>CAVUDT010000001.1:0-65225 GCA_963740275.1 uncultured Acidobacteriota bacterium
CGGACAGGCGGGCGGCGCGGCAGCGCAGCGCAATGACATTCCCTCTCCGGACGGAAAGCACAGCGTGTTCGTCCGCGAGCACAACCTGTGGGTGCGCGACCTGGCGACGAAGAAAGAGACGCAGCTCACCACCGACGGCGTCAAAGACTTCGCCTACGCCACCAACAACGCCGGCTGGACGAAGAGTGACCGGCCGATCGTGCTCTGGTCCCCCGACTCGACCAAGGTGGCCACCTTCCAGCATGACGGCCGGAAGGTCGGCGACATGTATCTGGTCGACACGCGGGTCGGGCATCCGAACCTCCAGGCGTGGAAGTACCCCTTGCCGGGGGACGAACACATCTTCATGCTGCAGCGGGTGGTGGTGGATGTCGAGGCGGCAAAGGTCGTGCGGCTCAAGATGGATCCGGATCCGCATCGCTCCACCCTGTGTGACCACATCGTCTGTCGCGGGGAGTGGGCCGACGTCCACTGGAGCAGCGACAGCCGGCAACTGGCGTTCGTCTCCACCTCCCGCGATCACCGGCACGAGCAGCTGTACATCGCCGATGCGGCGAGCGGCGACGTTCGCAAGGTGCTTGAAGAGACGGTCGAGACGTTCTTCGAGTCGGGCAACGGGCGGGTCAACTGGCGGGTGCTGTTCGCGACCAACGAGGTGCTCTGGTTTTCGGAACGTGACAACTGGGGGCAGCTCTATCTCTACGACCTGACCTCCGGAAAGTTGAAGCAGCAGATCACGACCGGTGATGGCAACGTGACGCAGGTGCTGCGCATCGACGAGCAGGCCCGGCAGCTGGTGTTCCAGGCGGTCGGCAAGGAAAAGGGGCGGGACCCCTACTTCACCCATCTCTACCGCATCGGCATGGACGGGAAGAACCTGGCCCTGCTCACGCCGGAGGACGCGAATCACGAGATCACCCTGGCGGATTCCGGCCGGTTCTTCGTCGACAGTTACTCAACCCCGGCGACCCCGCCGGTGGCGGTGCTCCGCGACGCCGCCGGGAAGATCGTGCTCGAGCTCGAGAAGGCGGACATCTCCAGGCTCACCGCAACCGGATGGAAACCGCCGACGCCGATCGTCGTCAAGGCCCGCGATGGCCAGACCGACCTGCACGGCCTGATGTACAAGCCATCGACGCTGGACGAGTCGAGGAAGTACCCGATCATCAACCGCGTCTATCCCGGGCCGCAGACCGGCAGCGTCGGCAGCCGCAGCTTCTCACCGGCGCGCGCCGACTCGCAGGCGCTCGCCGAGCTTGGCTTCGTCGTGGTCGAGATCGACGGCATGGGCACGCCCTGGCGCTCGAAGAAATTCCACGAGGCGTACTACGGCAACATGGCCGACAACACGATCCCCGACCAGGTGGCGGGGATGAAACAGCTGGCGGAACGGCATCCGTGGATCGACCTGACCCGGGTCGGGGTCTGGGGACACTCAGGCGGCGGCTACGCCACCGCTTCGGCGATGTTCATGTTTCCCGACTTTTTCAAGGTGGGCATCTCGGAGTCGGGCAACCACGACAACCGCGTCTACGAGGACGACTGGGCCGAGAAATGGACCGGGCTGCTGAAGAAGAACGCCGACGGCACCACGACCTACGACAGCCAGGCGACGCAGGCGATGGCCAAGAACCTGAAGGGCAAGCTGCTGCTGGCGCACGGAACGCTCGACGGCAACGTGCCGCCGAACAACACCCTGCTGGTGGTCGATGCGCTGGTCAAGGCGAACAAGGATTTCGACCTGCTGCTCTTTCCCAACGCCGGTCACGGCTACGGCGCCGCCGGCAACTACATGATGCGGCGGCGATGGGATTACTTCGTCAAGCACCTGCTCGGGGCCGAGCCGCCGAAGGAATACACGCTACGGGCGCCGGGATCATAGCCCGGCTACAAGCTCAACCATAGAGTCGCTAGCTCAACGTTTGGGTGGAACTCCGACGCAACTCAGCAGACTTTAGGCGATAATTCGCATCGACGCTTTTCGAGCGATCGCCCTATGCCTTGTACGCGATGCGGTAGCGTCGCCCCGTCGTCAACCGGACGCTGTACCGTCTGCGGTACCGTCCTCTCTATCGACGCGCCTGTCAGCACCGCGGTGTTGACGCCTGCGCCTCCCAAACCGGAGCTTGGGGACCTCGAGACCGTGCTCGCCTCCGAGGATGAGACCCGGCTCGGAACGCCCGCGCCCGTGACCGGCGGAGCCCGCACGGGAAGCCACCTTCATACCGGACCCCTGAACATCGGCCAGAACTTCGGTCCGCGCTACCACATCATCCGGTGCATCGGTGCCGGCGGGATGGGGGCGGTCTACCAGGCCTGGGACCAGGAGCTCGAGGTCGCGGTTGCGGTCAAGGTCATCCGCCCCGACGCGATCGCCGATCCGGTGATGGCGGCGGAGCTCGAACGGCGCTTCAAGCGCGAGCTCGTGCTGGCGCGCCAGGTCACCCACCGCAACGTCGTCCGCATCCACGATATTGGCGAGATCGACGGGGTCAAGTACATCACGATGCCGTACGTTCACGGCTCGGACCTCGCCAGCATCCTGAAGCGTGAGGGCCGCCTGCCGGTGGACCGCGCGCTGCTCCTCAGCGCCCAGGTGATCGCCGGCCTGGTGGCCGCGCACGAAGCGGGCGTGGTGCACCGCGATCTCAAGCCGGCGAACATCATGGTCGACGCGGAAGACCATGCGTTGATCATGGATTTCGGCATCGCCCGATCGACGACGAGCGCAACCGGGTTCGCGATGACGGTGGCGGGGGCGGTCATCGGCACGGTCGAGTACATGGCGCCGGAGCAGGCCCGCGGCGAGGCGGTGGACCAGCGCGCAGACGTGTATGCCTTCGGCCTGATCCTGCGCGACATGCTGCTCGGCGGGCGCCACGCCGGCCACACGACCGGCGTCGCGGAACTGATGTCGCGCATGCAGCAGGCGCCGGCGGCGCTGCGCACGGTGGATCCCGCCATTCCTGAAGCGGTCGACGCGCTGGTGACGCGGTGCCTGCAGCCGGATCCCGCCGATCGTTACCAGACGAGCGCCGACCTGCTGAAAGATCTGGAACGGGTCGCGACCGGCGGCCCTGCGGTGGCACCGCCGCCACGCCCCTGGCACAAGCGGGTCAGCCGCGTGCAAGTGGTCGGAGCGGCGGCGGTCGTCGTTCTGCTCGGAGTTGGCGGTTACGCAATCTATCCGCGCTTGACGGCACCGACGACCAGTCCTGCGGCGCCGGCGGGGATCGTCTCGCTGGCCGTGCTGCCGTTCCGCAACGCCACTGGCGACCCGTCGCTGGATTCGCTGGGTACGAGCCTGAGCGAAGTCCTCACGACCGATCTCGGCGAGGCGTCGCAGATCCGAATGATTCCACCGGAGCGCCTGCATCAGGTGCTCCGGGATCTGCGGATCGACCCGAACGCGAACCTGTCTCCGTCGGAGCTGGGACGGATCGCCGACTTCGCCAGCGCGCGCAGCGATTCTGTGGGGACAATACTGAAGTTCGGTGATGAGATTCGCATCGACGCGACGCTGCAGAATCTGGATCAGCGCACGACGACACAGCTCAAGGCACAGCGCTGAATCAGGCCGCGCTGCTCTCGGCCGTCGCGCAGCTCGCTGAGGCACGCAGCACACGCTCGCTGCCGGGTCCAGGACGTGCTGAACGAGCTGAAGTCGACGGCATGGCGTCCGACCACGCAATCCTTCGAGGCATTGCGCCTCTATAACGAAGGATTGCAGTTCTCGCGCGCAGGGCAACCATCAGACCGCGCTGAAACGCTTCCAGGCGGCGACGCAGGAGGATCCGAATTTCGCGCTGGCGTATCTCGGCGCTGGCACAGACCTACTCGAACCTTGGCTACGACGCGCAGGCGGCGCAAAACTCGCGGCGAGCCCTGACTATGAGCGAATCGATGCCCCGCCAGGAACAGTACCTGATCGCTGCAGCCCACTAACGCATCACCAACGATACTGAACAAGGCGATCGAAACCTACGAGAAGCTGCTGAAGGTCGCTCCGAACAACACGCAGATTCACTTCGAGCTTGCGAATCTGTTCGAACGCAGCGGTGCGCTCGACAAGGCGGCGGAGCATTATGGGAAGGCGGTGGAGCTCGACCCGAAACACGTGGCGGGTCTCCTGGCGGTCGGCCGCATGCACATCAAGCGCGGGGACCCGCAGGCGTCGATTCAGCCGTTGAGCGCGGCGTTGAGCCTCGTCGATGGAGCTCAACAACAACGAAGCGCGAGCCAATGTCCTCCAAGCGCTTGGGGTCGCGTACAAGCGGAAGGGGACGGCCGGCTGAAGCGCTGAAGCAGTACCAGCGAGTCGCTCGAGATCAAGCGGCGACTCGGGAACAAGAGGGGGATGGCGGTCAGCCTCGGCGAGATCGCGCAGGTGCAGGAGACATGGACGGCAAGCCGCAGGATGCCGTCAAGAGCTACAACGAGGCCTTGAAGCTGCAGCGCGAGATAGGCGACAAGTCCGGCACGAGCATCACGCTCATCAACCTCGGCTCACTGCTCAATGACAGCCTCGGCCGGCCAGACGACGCGCTGCCACTGCTCCGCGAATCGCTTTCGCTCCTGCGGGAGCAGGGCGATCGGGGCGGAGAGGCGCTCGCGCTGAACAACCTTGGCACCGTATATCTGGCCAAAGGGCAGTATTCAGATGCACAGACCTACTTCGAGCGGGCGCTCGAGATCCGCGAGCGGACGAAGGTGCCGCGCGACATCGCGGATACGCTGCACAATCTCGGTGAAACCCTCAACAAGATGGGCCGGTACGACCAGGCGCTCCAGCGGTACCTGAAAGCGCTCGATCTGCGGCGGGAGGACGGTGACAAGCGGTCGGCCGCCATGGAGTCGTACAGCATCGGCGCGATTTTCGACTACCAGGGACGGCATGGCGCGGCGGTCAAATCGAAAGAGGAGGCGTTGCAGGCGTTTCGCGACCTCAAACAACGAGACTTCTGGTTCGGGGAGATCCTCAGCGGCTACGGCGCCAGCCTCGCGCTCAGCGGGCGCCTTGACGATGCGTCCAAGAGTCTCGATGAGGCGCTCACCGTAGCTCGTGAGCTCAAAAACCAGAGCCTGATCGCGCAGAGTCTTCGTTTTCAGGCGGATCGGCTGTATTACACCGGCGACGCGAAAGGTGCGGCGCGGCAGGCCGAGGAGGCGGCACAGGCGGCAACCCGCGCCTCCGACCGGTCGCTGGACCTCTGGGCGCAATTCGAGGTGGCAAGGATCTCGGCGACGGGGTCGCCGACGAGAGCGACCTCGGCGACGCTGGCACAGATTGGACGGCAAGCAGAGATCAGCGGGCTCACGTATCTTTCAGTGCATTCCTCGCTGCAGAGCGCCGAGACGCTGCTCAGAGCCGGCGACCACCAGCGGCTCGCCAGGAGGCGGAGCGGACGCTCGCCAGGGCCGACACCCTCGGACTTCGTGAGCTGGTCGCGAGAAGCGAGTACGTGCTGGCGTCTGCGCTGCGCCTTGCGAACGATCCGCAGGCCCGCCGGCACTACAGCAGCGCGCTGCAGTTGCTCGAGCAGATGAAGCGGGAGGACGGGAATCAGAAGTTGCTCGACCGCGCGGACTTGAAGACGATATCCGCCGAATGCGCGCGCTGGTCAAAACCGTCCTAACGTCGACTGCGTGCCGTAGCATCCCCATTGCGCGAGCCCTTCATCGCCGAGAAGCGTTGGAACCGGGTAGAGGTCGGCAGAAGAGGCGCCCAGGCGAGTCCGATCGCTGAGGTCGTACAGATAGGCATACGCGGCGATCGAAGGGACGTCCAGCGTGGCATGTTCCTCGAAGTATTCGAGCCTACGGCCGATCGAATCCAGATATCCGATCATCGTCTGCAGTTCCACGGCGCCGATCCGCGCGTGTGTCGCTACGATCCAGACGCGAGTGCGTCCGCGGAATCGATCAAGGTCCTGCAGATACACGCGCAGGTCGGCTACCGAGCATCGCCCGAGCACGAAATCGGTTCGCGTGAAGCCAAACCTCGGCGCGTAGTACATGAACGCCTGGCCCGCGCCGTAGTACACGTAAACATCATCACCTGGCTGGCGACGTTCCGCTACGACCGCCAGAATCGGGCGCAAGTGCTCGACGCGTTCCGGTGGAAGCGCTACGAGAGTCGCGTACAAGGGTGAACCGACTGCCAGAGCCAGCAGCGCCGGAGAGACAAATTGCAGACGCTCGGGCCAGTGCTTCAGGAGATGAGCCGTTCCCGCTGCTGTCGCGAGCAACAACACCGGCAGCAGAAAACTGACGACGCGCCCCGTAAAGGGATACACGTGCAGCGCGGCAGCGAGCAGCAGGACCAGGACAGGACCTAGCAGCATCAGCGCCGTGTCGCGCTGACGCCGCCAGAATGCCAGGACGCCTGCGGCGGCCAGCAGGACGAATACCTCTGACCAGGGATATCCAAGCCCGCCATTGGTTCGACGCAGTCCGGTGATGAACTTGCCGAACACCCAGGTGAAGTGTTCCCAGGTCCAGAGCGCGTCCGCAGCCGTCCGCGGCGGCCAGGGCATGAAGCCCGCCTGCCAGTACGCGTCAAGATACTCGCGGTCGGTGGGGGAGATATTCCGGAACGCCAGCGCAGCGGCGAGGCCCGCGCTGATTGCCCAGGCGGCTCCCACGATGATCAGGGTTCGATAATTCGGCCCCCGTGGTTGTGTCAGAACCGCCGAGATCGCCAGGGCGACGCCGGTTCCGACAAGGACGAAAACCGAAGGTTGCGAGAACCAGACAGTCACAGCGCCGACAAAGGCTACGATCAGTGCCCTGTGCGTATCGATCGGCTGCCGGCGAAGCCAGATGACGGAGCACATCACCAGGACCGTCGCCGCGACATCGCTGGAGTATTGCTTGACGTGCGAGGAAAAGTAGACGAGCGGCGTCGCCAGCGCGAACAGTCCGACCGCATAGGGCACGGCCCAGCCCGTGAGTGTCCATAAAGCAACGCGCCAGAAAAGCGCGATGGCCACGAGCCCGCACAAAAGCGGGAACAGTCGCAGCGCCCATTCGGAACCCCCTAACAGCGTGACGAAGAATTTCTCGGCGAGAAGGAACCCGGATGGAGCAACCTGCGCGTAGTCGAGAGGCTGGAATAGAGCGAGTGCTGGTCGATCGATGATGTTGCGGGCGAGCGCGGCCTCATCGAGCCACAGTGACACGTTGGCGAAGGTACTGCCACAGGCGCAGAGCGATGCCGGCACAGACCAGAACAACGGTTACAGAGGTGGGAGAGACAGAAACGCCGGGTCTGGAGGACCCGGCGTGTTTTGTGCGGGAACGAGTACGGCGTGCCAAGCGATCAGGGTAGTCGTTTTCGTCGCCGTGCGCGATACATCAGGCCGGCCGCGCCCATTCCGAGGAGAATGAGGCTCGACGGTTCAGGCACAGAAGCGTCTGTAAAGGCGCCGAACCGCGAGAATCCGTCCCCCTTCCCGCTGATGCCGGGGTCGGTGGGCGTCGGACTCGGGTCGTAGATGATGTCTTCCAACTCCGACGTGAACAGGGAAAAGTCCGGCGCTCGCAGGATCGTGTTATTTGCGGTGACCGGCGGCTGCGACTCCGGCGTTGTGGTGCGCCAGTTGATCGTCATCAGGAACCCGGCCGTCGTCCCACATGTCATCTGGATCGGTTCCATCGAAATTGCTCACGTCGAACAAGCCGCACTGGACGCCGTCGAACGTAGGAATGCACGTAAGATCGAGGAAGTTTTCCATGGCGCCGCTCTCCACCAGCGCCCCCTGCGTGGTTATGAAATCCTCGACGTTTAGACTGAAATCCGCCGTTGGCGTACCGCTGATCTCCAGCGTGTAAAACAGTGTGGCGCCGGGTTCGTTGGCGGAAAAGAACTTCCACGTATTGGACTGAGGTCCACCACCCGCAGTGTACGTGCCGGTGCAGCCGCTGCCGTCGCTGATGCAGTTGATAGTTGCGGTCTCGACGGCTACCGAGCCAAGCGGCACCAGGACAGCCGCGAGCGCCGCGGCCTGAATCAGCTTCTTCGCTGGACTTGCTTTTACCCGAGGTGGTTGCGATCCCGGTGTTCCCGAAAAGTTCGACATGGGTCCCTTTCGGCGGCGCGTGCGCCTTCGAAACGTTGTGTGAGGCGAGCAGCCCTCAAAACGCTGGGCCGGACGCTACCGGAAGCAAAGATCCAGCCACGCAGAGGAATCTTGATGGACTACTAAGTCACAATCCGTCAGATACTTGCACAGACGAGTTGCATCGAGGAATCGCGATAAGTTCGGTCCGCAGGCGACTTTTGTCGCCGGCGATGCAAGGGCGTTCCTCTCGGCCGGCGCGCTACTCAGTGTCATCGAACAAAGCCCCCTCATCGTCGAGCGACTCGAAGTACGTGGTGTAACGGCGTCGCATGACCGTTTCGTCATAGCGAGCCATAGCCTCGGCGCGCGCACGGCGAGGATGCCTCACGATAACGGTCCGGATCATCCCACAGCCCGCAGACGGCCTCGAACCAGGGGCGCACTTCGTGAACGCTCGGCAGATCTCTCGCTTCGGGAGTGAGCCCGGCTGGAAGGGGGATCACCGTACCGCCGGCGCCCACGGTTTCCGGCAGCGCCCCGCGATCGCTGACCAGTGGTGGAATCCCGTTGACCAGCGCCTCGGCGGAAACGCGGCCGAAAGGTTCGGCGAACGTCGACGGCACGAGCAGAATGCGCGTGAGCGCGAAGAAGTCGGCCGGACGCGGCGTCGCGGGCGCCGCCATGATGTGCGGATATCTGGTGAAATCGAGGCCCGGGATCGCATTCAGCCGGCCGGCGGAACTCGCCGATTGCACCACGAGAATGGGGATGTCGGGCCGTTCCGAACCGAGCATGTCGGCGAGCCGCGCAAACAGCATCGCACCCTTCGCCGGAGAGGGATTCACGAAGGTGACGAACCGGCGCATTTCTTCCGGCGCTTCGACCTCGGCCCAGTCGATCGGCGATTCGATCCCGGTGCTGCGCAGTCCGATCCGCTCACGGTAGAACCGCGAGAGATATGGGCTGGTCGTGAAGACGTGATCCACGTGTTCGTAATGGTGGCGGTCGTCGTAGCCGTAGTTGCGCAGCGTGAACACCACGCGACTCCCTCTGACCCGCGCGCGCCGCATGGTCTCGTGGACGACGGGATGTCCGCCGTACGAGAGGACAACGTCTGGAGCAAACGAGCGGAGCAGGTGATCCAGCACAAAGAGGAACTGATCCGCCTCGAAACGCTCGGCGGGTGTATTCGGAGAAGCGCTCGTCGCCAGCATAGTGACCGGCACGCCCCGGAACGCGAACTCGAACGAGGGGCGGCCGGGTCCGAGGTTCGCGGGCCGCTGCACCGCTCGCAGCAGCCCCTTGGGCGGTGACTGTCGCGTCGCGGAGATCTCATGCTCGGCCAGGTGCTGCGCCAGGCTCGCGGGAGGCCTTGCGTCGAACCGCGCAGTCCCGAGGACCCGGACGTCATGGCCTGCCTCTCCCAGCCACTGCATCAGGATGCGCATGCTGTGAGCAGCGCCGCTGGTGTGATCCGTGTACGCGTTGTGGATGGCGAGGAGGACGCGCATCAGGATCTCCGCTGGCGCGCGGCCGACAGCGCTACAGCGCCCCCCTGATCTCCCAGAGATCCGGAAACGCCGGCTTCGCGAGCGTGGTCCGCAGGTACTGGGCGCCAGCCGATCCCCCGGTGCCCGGCTTCATGCCGATCGTCCGCTCCACCATCTTGACGTGCCGGTAGCGCCACTCCTGGATGCCTTCGTCGAGATCCACCAGGCGCTCGCAGAGCTCGCTGTTGCGGGGATCCTTCCGGTACAGCTCGATCAACACGGCCTGGATCTCCGGTGACGGCTCGACCGGCGCCGTCACGTCGCGAGCGAGCTGCGCATCCGGGATCGCATAGCCCTCGCGCTTCAGGTACTGGAGAAAGGCGTCCCAGAGCGTCGGCGCCGCCCATCGGGCCTCGAGTGCATTACGGGCGCGGGTGTCGGCGCCGAATCGCTCGATCGCCTGTCGCGACTTCCCGCCGAGCACGAACTCGAGCTGCCGGAACTGGTCCGACTGGAATCCGCTGGCCGCGGCCAGCCGGTTGCGGAACGTCAGGAACTCGAGCGGGGTCATCGTCTCGAGGATGTCGACCTGCGCCACCAGCACCTTGAGGATGGTCAGCACCCGCTTCAGCGTGTGCTGCGCCCGCGCCCCCTCGTCCTTGCGCAGCAGCGCCATGACCCGGTCGATCTCGTGCAGCACTTCCTTGAACCAGAGCTCGTAGACCTGGTGAATGACGATGAAGAGGATCTCGTCGTGTTCGTCGGAGCGTGGCGTCTGCAGGTCCAGCAGCTGATCGACCCGCAGATAGCTGCCGTAAGTGACTGCCGCGGGGTCGGGACCGTCTCCGGTCACAGCCCCTCCTGACGGCGCGGCGCGGCGGAGGCACCGATGCCGTACTTCTCGACCTTGCGCGTTTTCATGTTGTAGACGTCCCCGGCCGCCAGCACGAAGTAGGGCTTCTCCCACGGCTGGTAGAGCCGCGTGTTGTCGTGGACCGCGACCTTCCACTTGCCCGTCACCTCGAAGGTATCCCCTTTGACGATGATCGCCGTCCCCTCCGACAGGCCGATGCCGAGGAGCTTCGGGAGCTTCTGGATCACCGGGATCAGGTCGTCCCAGCGGTTGCGGGTGTTGATGTGCTGGTCGATGGCGGTGCCGCGCAGGAACTTGAATCCCTCCTGGTGGTTCGCCTCCGCGGTCATGACGACGTTGGGGCCGGAGGTGTCGCCGCGCACGAGATACTCCCCCTGGATCGTCGCGCCGGCGGAACTGCCGCCGATCACCCCTCCCCGCTCCAGCACCTTCTGAAACTCCTTGAAGGTGAGCGTCCCGGCGTACGAATCGACGATGTTCCACTGGCGGCCGCCGTTGAACCAGACCGCGTCCGCCTCGCGCAGATCCTTGACGAACCCCTCGGTGTCGGCGACCTTCGGATCGGCGGTGTGCAGCATCTTCACGTTCTTGACGCCGCGCCGGATCCACGAGCGCACGGTCTCGTCTTCGTTGTACGGCGTGACCACCCCCTCGCGGTTGCGGTTGCCGCCGGCGGTCGGCACGATGATGAATTTCTTTTCCGGACCGCCGGCCAGTTCGATGAACTTCTCGACGATCCCGGTTCCTTCGGTATTGCCGCCGCCGACAATGACCAGCGTCCCCTTGGCAGGACCGTATTCCGGGACGGATGGAGGCTGCTGTGCGCCGACCGGGTGGAAGGACAGAAGCAGAACGAGGAGGCCGAGAACGTGATCGTTTCATGGGTTCGAGGATTCTAGCCCGAGCCGGAATAAACTTGTGACGGCCTGGAGCCGTCGAACCTCAACAGCCATGAAAACCATCAAGTTCGCCCTGCGCACCCTCTTCCGGGCGCCGTTCGTCACCGCGGTCGCGATCCTGTCGCTGGCCCTCGGGATCGGCGCGAACGCCGCGATCTTCTCGATCTTCAACCAGATGCTCCTTTCGCGGTTGCCGGTGCAGGAGCCCGAACGGCTGGTGAACTTCTCGTCGCCGGGGCCGAAGCAGGGCTCGACCTCCTGCGGCCAGGCCGGGCGGCTGCGACTCGGTGTTCAGCTACCCGATGTTCCGCGACCTGCAGAAGATGCAGACCGTCTTCACCGATGTCGCGGCCCACGTCGAATTCGGCGCCAACCTTTCGTTCGAAGGGCAGACGATCAGCGGTGGCGGGATGCTGGTGTCGGGCAGCTATTTCCCGGTGCTCGGGGTGCAGCCGGCGATCGGCCGCCTGATCGCGCCGCAGGACGACCAGAAAGTCGGCGAATCGCCGGTCGTCGTGCTCAGCCACGCCTACTGGAGCAGCCGGTTCGGCCAGCGCGGCGATGTCATCAACCAGACCATGGTCGTCAACGGCCAGACGCTGACGATCATCGGCGTTGCGCCGGCGAAGTTCGAGGGGACGACGCTGGGTTCGACACCGGAGGTGTTCGTGCCGATCACCCTGCGCGGCTCGATGCAGCCGGGGTTCACCGGCTTCGCCAATCGCCGCAGCTACTGGGCCTACCTGTTCGCGCGGCTGCGGCCTGGCGTCATCGATCGATCAGGCGCGGCTGGCGATGGCCGGACCCTACCGCGGGCTGATCAACGACGTCGAGGCGCCGCTGCAGCGCGGCTTGAGCGACCAGCGGATGCAGGAGTTCCGCGCCCGCACGCTGGTGATCGAGGCCGGTGACCAGGGGCAGAGCACGGTCCGCGGCGAGGCGGACGAGCCGCTGAAGATGCTGCTCGGCGTGACCGGCCTGGTGCTGTTGATCGCGTGCGCCAACATCGCCAACCTGCTGCTGGCCCGCGCCGGACGGCGCAGCGGAGAAATGGCCGTGCGCCTGTCGATCGGCGCCAACCGCTCGCAGCTGGTCCGCCAGCTGCTGACCGAATCGCTGATCCTGGCGGGGATCGGCGGGCTGGTCGGGCTGCTGGTCGCGCAGTGGATGCTCCACCTGATCGCCGCGATGCTGCCGGAGCAGACCCCCTTCAAGATCCAGCTCGATCCCACCGTCCTGGCATTCGCCGCGGTACTGACGCTCGGCACCGGTTTGCTGTTCGGCCTGTTCCCGGCGCTGCACAGCACCCGCCCCGACCTGCTGCCCACGCTCAAAGGGCAGTCGGGCCAGCCGTCCGGCGCACGCGGCGCGGCGATGTTCCGCACCTCGCTGGCGATCTTTCAGATCGCGATCTCCACCGCGCTGCTGATCGCCGCCGGCCTGTTCGTGAAGAGCCTGGCGAACGTCAGCCGGGTGGACCTCGGCCTCAAGACTGAGAACGTCGTGACCTTCGGCGTCTCCCCCGAGCTCAATGCCTATTCGCAGGAACGGGCGCCAGGCGCTGTTCGCCCGGATGGAGGAGGAGTTGTCGGCGCTCCCCGGCGTTACCGGCGTCACCGGCGCGGTCGTCGCCGTCCTGGCCGGCAACAACTGGGGGACCGACGTGACCGTGCAGGGCTTCCAGCGGGGACCCGACATCGATTCCAACGCCCGCTTCAACATGGTCGGCCCCGGATACTTCAAGACCCTCGGCATCCCGTTGCTCGCCGGACGCGAGTTCACGGCGCAGGACTCGATGAAAGCCCCGAAGGTCGTGATCGTGAACGAAGCCTTCGTCGAGAAGTTCAAGCTCGGGAGCGACGCCGTCGGCAAACTGATGACCGACGGTGGCGACAAGCCGGATACGCAGATCATCGCCGTCGCCCGGAATGCCAAGTACTCGGAGGTCAAGGCGGCGGTGCCGGCGCTCTTCTTCGTGCCCTACAAGCAGACGCGAGCGCATCCCGTCGATGACCTTCTACGTCAAGACCGCGGCCGACCCGGCACAGCTGGTCGGGCAGATTCCGCGGGTGATGCAGCAGCTGGATCCGAACCTGCCGGTCGAGGAATTGCGGACGCTCGAGGAGCAGGCCAGGCAGAACGTCTTCATGGACCGGTTCATCGGCATCATGTCGACCGCGTTCGCGGTGCTCGCCACGCTCCTGGCGGCGATCGGCCTCTACGGCGTGCTCGCCTACACGGTGGCGCAGCGGACGAGGGAGATCGGTCTGCGCATGGCCCTCGGGGCCGCCCCGGCGCGGGTGCGCCGGATGATCCTGCGGCAGGTGGGCATCATGACCGCGATCGGCGCAGCGCTCGGCCTGCTGGCGGCGATCTGGATCGCCCGGCTCGCCGAAGGACAGCTGTTCGGCATGAACGGCCGGGATCCGGTGGTCTTCGTCGCCGCGACGATCACGCTCGCACTGGTCGCGCTCGCTGCCGGTTTCATCCCGGCGCACCGCGCCTCGCGGGTCGATCCGATGACTGCACTTCGGTATGAATAAATAGAAGGTTCTGGCTTCTTCGTTCGAGGTTCTGGTTTCTTCGTTCTAGGTTCTCTAGGGTCCAAGCCATGGGAAAGAAAGATCCGCGCATCGACGCCTACATCGAGAAGGCCCAGCCGTTCGCCCGGCCGATCCTGAAGCGGATACGGAAGGCGGTGCACGCCGGTTGTCCGGACGTCGAAGAGACCCTCAAGTGGAGCGCGCCGCACTTCGACTACAAAGGAGTCATGTGTGGCGTCGCCGCATTCAAGGAACACATCCGCTTCGGCTTCTGGAAAGCACATCTGCTCGATTCCCGGATCAAGGAAGGCCAGGGGATGGTGCAGTTCGGCTGTATCAAGTCGATGGACGACCTGCCGGAGGAGAGCAAGCTGATCGCCATGGTCAGGGCCGCCGCCAGGCTGAACGAGGACGGGGTCAAGACGCCTCGCGCGAAAAAGCCGCCTAAGCCGCCGTTGAAGATGCCGGCGGAGCTGGCGGCGGCGCTGAAGCAGCACCCCAAGGCACATGCCACCTTCGAGGCCTTCAGCCCGAGCCACAAGCGTGAGTATCTCGAGTGGATCATCGAGGCGAAGCAGCCGGCCACCCGAGCCCGCCGCATCGCCACCACCATCGAGTGGCTCAGCGAAGGACGGACGAGGCATTGGAAGTATCAACGAAATTGAGAATTCTGAATTCTGAATTCAGAACCTTTAGAACCTTCCGAACCTTTGGAACCTTCCGAAAGCTCAGTGAACCTCGCGGTCGTCGCTAGCTAGCGACGACCGCGGAACCGTGAAGGACCCGAGGGCCGGCGGGACTGCGGCGGTCCGCCGGGGGCGGGTGGGCCGCCGGCTGACGACTGCGGAGCCCGGCCGCGGCCTCTGAGTGCGGCGCCACGGCGCGCGGCGTTGGCTTCGGCGCGCTGCCGCTCCTCGCGCTTGCGGGCGCGGATCTCGGCGATCCGCTGCGCGTGCGGGATCTCGAGCTTCCCTTCCGGCACCGCGGTGTAGTCGAAATCCGGCACCGTCACGCGCGGCAGGCGGCGGCCGATCGCCTTCTCGATGTCGCGGAGATCGGTCTCCTCGTCCGGGGCCACGAACGTGAACGCGTCGCCGGTCGCCTCGGCGCGGCCGGTGCGGCCGACGCGGTGAATGTAATCGTCCGGCGCCTGCGGCACGTCGAAGTTGACGACATGACCGAGCTCCTCGACGTCGATCCCGCGGGCCGCGATGTCGGTGGCGACGAGCACCGGGTAGCGTCCCGACTTGAACCCGGCCAGTGCCTGGGTGCGCTGCCCCTGCGACCGGTTGCCGTGGATGCGCTCGGCGTTGATCCCGCTGCGGACGAGAAACTCGGTGACCCGGTTGGTGCGGTGCTTGGTGCGGGTGAAGACCAGCGCCTGCTTGATCTGCCCGGTCTTGAGCAGGTGCAGCAGCAGGGCGCGCTTCACATCCTGTGACACCGGGTAGACCGCCTGGGTGATGCCCGAGGCCGGCGTTGACTGCCTGGCCTTCTGGATCAGCTCGGGGCTGCGCAGCATCTCCTGGGTCAGCTTCAGGATCTCGGGCGGCATGGTGGCGCTGAAGAACAGCGTCTGCCGCTTCTGCGGCACGTGCCTGAGGATCCGCCGGATGTCGGGCAGGAACCCCATGTCCAGCATGCGGTCGGCCTCGTCCAGGACCAGGTACTCGAGGTGCGCGAGCTTGGCGTACGGTGCGCGAAGGTGATCGAGCAGCCGCCCCGGCGTCGCGATCATCACGTCGACCCCGGACCGGAAGGCGTGCTCCTGCGGCCCCATCGACACGCCGCCGAACACCGACGCGCCGGTGAGCGGGGTGTGGACCGCGAGCGCGTTGAACTCCTCGAGGATCTGCGCGGCGAGCTCTCGGGTCGGCGCCAGCACCAGCGCCCGGGTCCGCCCGCGCGGCTTGTCCATCAGGTTGTGCAGGATCGGGAGGAGGAATGCCGCGGTCTTGCCGCTGCCGGTCTGCGCGCACGCGAGCACGTCGCGCCCGGCCATCGCCGGCGGGATCGCATCGGCCTGCACTGGAGTCGGTCGCGGAAAGCCGAGCTCCTTGATGCTCTTGAGCAGGCTCGGGTGAAGTTTCAGGCTGCTGAACGGCACGAATGTCTCCCCGGCAGCCCGACAGGGCCGCCACAACCTTCAACCTTACCGGTTGTGGCGGTCCACGTCCATCGTGAAGGGCTACTTCGGGTAGCCGGCGGCGGTCTTGACCTCTTCGATCTGCGCGGTGTGCCGGGCGCTGTGGCCGGCAATCAGGAGCACCCATTGGTGCGTGTCGAGCGGCCCGAACGCCGGATGGGGCGCGGCGTGCGCGCGAAGATCTTCGGGGGTGGTCTTCACCCACTGGATCGTGGCGTCACGCGCGGCGTTGAAGTCCTTGACCAGCGCCTCCCTGGTCGCGTATTTGTTGACCGGCTTGAGCATCTCCGGGGCCTGGGCTTTCTGGCTCCGATCGGTCACTCCGCTGATCAGTTTTTCATCGGGGATCCCCTCGCCTGGCTTCGGCGCCGGCGCCTTGATCATCTGGGTCGTGATCAGGCCGAAGATCGTGCCTTCGCTGATCGCGATGTGCTCGGCGACCTCGGCGATCGACCAGGTGGTCGGGGCCGGCTTGTAGGTCCACTGCGCGTCGCTCACGCTGGCGATCGATTTCAGGAACGCCTCCCGGGTCTCCTCGAGATATCTGACTGCCGCATCGCGGTCCTTCTGAGCCGTGCCGGTCTGCGCCAGCACCGGGCCCGCAACCACCGCTGTCAAGCACAACGCCGCCAACCCAACCTGCAACCTCATGCGCGGCCTCCTTCCATGGACGGGCATGTTATTCGGCTTCGACTTCATCCACAATGGGAGGAGGGCTTAGTGCTGACAGCAACCGGACGTTTCGCCACCGCAGCCGCGGTCATCGTATTCTCGGCCGCCGCGTGCAATCGCGAAGTGCCGCCGCCACCCCCGGCGACGTCCGGGTCCCCGCAGTCGGCCGCCCCGACCGAACGGGTGGTCGGGCCGCTCTCCGAAGCCGACGCCGCCGCGCTGGCGACCATGAACGATCGGTTGAAGGGCTACCTGGCCCTGCACCAGGAGATCGAAGCCGGCCTGCCAAAGGTCTCCGACAGCGCCACGCCGGAGGAGATCGACAAGAACCAGCGGGCGTTCGAACAAAAGATCCGCGAGGCACGGAAGACCGCGAAACGGGGGGCGCTCTTCACGCCGGAGGCCGAAGTGGTCATCCTCCGGCTGCTGGCCACGATCTTCGCCGGTCCGGAAGGCAAGCAGCTCGTCGCCTCGATCCTCGACGAGAACCCGGTCGGCATCAAGGTGACGGTGAACATGCGCTATCCCGACACCGTGCCGATCTCGACGGTGCCGCCGGAAGTACTGCAGACGCTGCCGAAGCTGTCCGAGGACATGGAGTACCGGTTCATCGGCCGTCACCTGATCCTGCTCGACGCCCACGCGCACGTGATCGCCGACTACATCGAAGACGCGCTTCCCCAGTAGACGACCGAGGTCCTGATGCGAACACGCCAGCTGCCTGTCCTGCTCGCCCTCCTGACATGGCTCGTACCGGTGACTGCCTGCCGCGACGCGGTCGGGGAACCGTTGATCGCCGGCAGCCAGGCGCAGCCCCGTGCTGCCGCCGTCCAGCTCCGCAACGCGGCGGGCTCGTTCAAGTTCGCCGTCCTCGGGGATTTCGGCACCGGCGACCGGACTCAGTACCAGCTCGCGGCCCGCATGGCGGAGGTCCATAACCGGTTCAAGTACCAGACCGTGGTCCTGGTCGGCGACAACCTGTACGGATCTGAGCGCCCGCAGGACTTCCAGAAGAAATTCGAGATTCCGTACAAACCGCTGCTCGACGCCGGGGTGAAGTTCTACGCCTCGCTCGGCAACCACGACGCGCGCGAACAGCGCTTCTACAAGCTGTTCAACATGGACGGCAAGCTGTATTACACCTTCAACCCCAGCCCCGAGATCCGGTTCTTCGCCCTGGAAAGCACCTACCCGGAGCCGGAGCAGATCAAGTGGCTCGAGAAGGAGCTCGCAGCGTCGACGAGTCACTGGAAGATCGCGTTCTTCCATCATCCCCTCTACTCCTCGGGCGGCCGGCACGGGTCGGACCTGCGGTTGCGCGGCGTGCTCGAGCCGCTGTTCCTGAAATACAACGTGAGCGTCGCGTTGACCGGTCACGACCACATGTACGAGCGCATCAAACCGCAGCAGGGCATCACCTACTTCGTCGTCGGCTCCGGCGGCAAGCTGCGCGAGGGGAACATCGACAGCGACACCGGAATAACCGCGGTCGGCTACGACCGCGATCTGGCGTTCATGGTGGCGGAGATCGACGGCGACGAAATGATCTTCAACGCGGTGAACCGGTCCGGCGAGATCATCGATTCGGGGACGATCACCCGCCGCAACGCCGGGAAGAACCCCTAGCCCATCACACTCCACGATCGGGCGCGGCGATTTCCGTGCTGTACTTCGGCCATGAAGCGTCCACTGCTGGCGCGGAAGGCGATGGAACACGCTGCTCTCCCGGACGCCGAGGCCACCGTGCGGATGCGCGATGAATGGCTCTGGGGCTGGGACCCGACGCCCGGAATCGTCGCGGTGTGGGCCGACGCTGCCGGGCACGCCACGGTCTGGCGCCGTGACCCACGCCTCGGCACCCTGGTGCGCGAAGAGGCCCGGTTCCGCCCCTGGCTGCTGCTCGACCGCATCGACGACCTGCCGGCCATCGTCCCGGCCGGAGCGCCGAACGCATCCGCCGATCGGATCACCTATCGCGCTCTCGACGGTCCGGGAACGTTGCGATATCTCGTCGACGCCGCGGACGGACGGCTGCTCGCGTCGGCCGTGCTGAACGCCGCGGCGCGTCGCCTCGGCCACGCCGTCGTCAGCCTGCGGGAGCTCGGGAAGGAGCAGGTGCTGGCCCTCGCGCCGGAGGAACAATACCTGGTCGCGACCGGCCGCAACTATTTCCGCGGCCTCTCCTTCGACGATCTGCGCCGGATGCAGTTCGACCTCGAGACGACCGGGCTCGATCCGGTCCGCGACCGGATCTTCATGATCGCGGTTCGGGATCCGGCTGGCGCCGTCCGGCTGCTCGAGGCGCCTTCCGGCGACGATGCCGGGGAAGCGGAGCTGATCCGCCGGCTGGTGGCGGCTATCCGCGAAAACGATCCGGACGTGATCGAGAATCACAACCTCCACGGCTTCGACCTGCCGTTTCTCGACGAGCGCGCGCGACGACTCGGCGTGCCGCTGGCGCTCGGGCGCATCGGCCCGCCGGGCCTGCGGCAGCGGGGGGCGCGACGGGGTATCGACGTCGGCAGCCCCGAGGCTCCCCGGCGCGTGCGGCTGGTCGCCCCTGGACGCGAGCTGATCGACACGATGGACGCGGTGATGCGCCACGACTTCTCGACCCGTGAGCTGCCCGGCTACGGCCTCAAGGCGGTCGCCCGGCACTACGGCCTCGCCGGGCCCAACCGTGAAGAGATTCCCGGCGATCGCATTCACGAGGTCTATCGCAGCGATCCCGACCGCGTCCGCCGGTATGCGGCCGCCGACGTCGAAGAGGTCGCCGGCCTGGCGCGAATGTTCGGCGGCGCCGCGTTCGCGCTGGCCCGCATGGTGCCCCGCCGTTACGAGCGGCTCGCCGATGCCGGCGCCGCCACCGGGGTCATCGACCCGCTGCTCGTCCGGGCCTACCTGCGGGCCGGGCAGGCACTGCCGGCGCACCAGCCTGGCGACGGCACCATGCACACCGGGGCGGCGCTGCACCTGTTCGCCTCGGGGGTTGCCCATCGGGTGGTGAAGGCGGACGTCGCCAGCCTGTATCCGTCGCTGATGCGCGTCCACCGCATCGGACCGGCACGCGATCATCTCGGCGCGCTGCTCGCACTCGTGGACGGCCTGGTGGAACAGCGGCTGCACGCCAAGGCCAGTGCGAAGCGGGCGGCACCCGGCTCCTCCGCGCGCCAGACCCACGAGGCGCTGTCGGCGGCGATGAAGCTGGTCGTGAATTCGGCGTATGGCTACCTCGCGGCCGGTGGCGGGCTGACCCGATTCGCAGACGTCCATGCGGCCAACGAGGTGACCCGGCGAGGGCGCGAGACGCTCGACCTGATGTGCCGCGAGCTGGCCGCCCGCGGCACCACGCTGCTCGAAGCCGATACCGACGGCGTCTATTTCTCCGTGCCGGAGTCATGGGATGAGGCCGACGAGCGGCGGGTCGTGCGCGAGGTGGCGCACCTCCTGCCGCCGCTGGTGCAGCTCGAGTTCGACGGACGCTATGCCGCGATGCTGTCGCACGAGCCGAAGAACTACGCGCTGCTCGACTACGACGGACGGTTGTTGCTGCGCGGGGTCGCGTTTCGATCGAGCCGGGCCGAGCCGTTCGGCGAAGCGTTCCTGCGCCGGGCGATCGAGCGGCTGCTGGTGGGAGACGTCGCCGGGGTGCGCGAGGCCTACCTGGCAACCGTCAAACGGGTCCGCGACCGGGAGCTGACCGCTCGCGACGTCTCATCCCGGGTCAGCCTGACGAAGACCCCTGAGGAGTACCGCGCGATGCGCGACAGCCGCCGCGAGCTGCCTTATGAGGCGATGCTGGCCTGCGGCCGGACCAGCTGGCAGGTCGGCGAGCGGATCCGGGTCTACCGAACCACAGGTGGCCAGGGGGCGATCGTGTCGCAGGATGAGGGCGCACCGGCCGGCGCCGGGAACGACCCGCGTAACTACGACGTCGACCACTACGTCGAGACGTTGCGCGAGCTGTTCGGCCGGCGGCTGACGCGCGCGCTGTCGCCGCCAGATTTCGCCGCCGTTTTCGCCGACCCCGACCAGTTGCTGCTCTTCCCTCCGGTGCTGGCGACCATGCGGCCGATCCTCACAATGCTGGACGCCCAGGTTAACCAGTCACCATCCGCCACGTAAGTACTGGCAGGGCCGGCGAACGCACTGCCGGCGAACTCCCGGACGACCAATTACGTCAGGTGCTGCATGTTTCAGGATCTGCGCACTGCCATTCGCGCCATTCTCCAGGATCGCTGGCTGGCCGCCGCGGCGGTGTTCGCGCTGGCCCTGGGGATCGGGGTCAACGCCACGGTTTTCACGCTGGTGAACGCCGTGCTGATCCGCGGTCTCCCGTTCCAGGACTCCGCCAGTCTCTACGTGTTGGGTACGCGCCGAATGGGACCGGAGGGCGTGGCCCGAACCGGCAACGTGTCGTATCAGGAGCTCCTCGACTGGCGCTCACAGGCCCCCTCGTTCGTCGACATGGCGGCGTTCAGCCAGTACACGATGAACATCTCCGACGACCGGGGGATGCCGGAACAGCTGTCCGGCGCGCGAGTGTCCGAGAATCTCTTCAGGCTCCTCGGGCAGCAGCCGCTCCTCGGCCGTGACTTCGCCGCCGACGACGGGCAGAAGAACGCCCAGCGCGTGGCGATCCTGGGGCATGCCTTCTGGACGAACCGGTATGCCGCTGACCCGACCATCCTTGGCAAGGCCATCCGCATCAATGGCGAGCCGGTGGTCATCGTCGGTGTCCTCCCCCGCGGCGTCAAGTTTCCGACGCGTGCGGAGTTGTGGACGCAAGTCATTCCGAACGCGGAGAACGCGAAGCGGGACCGGCGCGAGTACACGATCGCCGGACGCGTTCGGCCGGGAGTGAGCCGCGCACAGGCGCAGACCGAACTGGACGGCATCGCCGCGAGGGTCGCCGCCGACCATCCCGACACGAACAAGGACGTCGGCGCCATCATGCAGACGTTCAACGAGCGTTTCAATGGCGGCGAGATCCGGACCGTGTTCCTCGCCCTGCAGGGGGCGGTGGGGTTCGTGCTGCTGATCGCGTGTGCGAACGTGGCCAACCTGCAGCTCTCACGCTCCATTCGCCGGGCGCGTGACATCGCCGTCCGTGTCGCGCTCGGCGCAACCCGCTGGCGTGTCGTCCGGCAGCTGCTCGTCGAAAGCGTCCTGCTCGGCTGCCTCGGTGGAGCGTTCGGGTTGTTGATCGCCGTTGCCGGTGTCCGGATGTTCGACGCCGCCGTGGCTGATGTCGGCAAGCCGTACTGGATCGTCTTCTCCATGGACTATGTCGTCTTCGGCTTCCTCGGAGGTGTCTGCGTGCTCACGGGCATCCTCTTCGGGATCGCCCCCGCCCTGCAGGTCTCCAAGGTCAACGTGAACGAACTCCTGAAGGAGGGAGGCCGCGGAAACGCCGGCAGTCGGCGCGCGCGCTGGCTGACCGGAACCATGGTGGTGGTCGAGCTTGCGCTGACGCTGGTGCTCCTCGTCGGCGCCGGACTCATGGTCCGGAGCTTTCTGCACATCTACACCACCGACCTCGGGATGCCGACCGAGCACCTGATGACGATGAGGATGACGCTGACCGAGGCGAAGTATCCGACCCCCGAAGCGCGGATGGCCTTCTACGATCGACTGGCGCCGAAGCTGAGTGCGATTGCCGGCACGGAGGCCGTGGCGATCACCACCAGCGTGCCGGGGTTCGGGGCGGGCCGGCGACGAATGGAGATCGACGGACGGCCGGTGCCGTCCAAATGGGAGGAGCGCCCGGAGGTTGCGGCGACGGTCGTGAGCCCCGCATTTTTCCGGGCAACCGGCATCGAGCTGCTTCGCGGCCGGGGGTTTCTCGAGACCGACGGCGCGGCGGGCTCGGAAGTCCTGGTCGTCGATCAACGCTTCGCCTCGCAGCACTTCGCGGGCGAGGATCCGATCGGGCGCAGAGTCAAGTTCCCTTCCCGCGAACCGGTGGCCGGGCAACCGCCCCCCGGTCACGCCGGCACCCGGTCCGCCGGCACCGGTCTGGCGAACGATCGTCGGCATCAGCCGTTCGATTGAGGATCTGCCGGAGCCGGGCGGGACCCGGGCGGCAAGCTCCGTCTACATTCCGTACCGTCAAGAGCCTCCGGGAGGCGCGGCGCTGCTCGTGCGGAGCCGGCTGGATCCCGTCGCCATCATGAACGCGGTCCGCCGCGAAGTGCAGAGTGTCGACCCGGATCAGCCGGTGTTCACCGTGCAGACCGTGGACCAGATGATGGCGCAGGCAACCTGGCCGTACCGGATCTTCGGTTCGCTGTTCGCCATCTTCGCTCTGATCGCCCTGGTGCTTTCCGCCGTGGGGCTCTACGCGGTCATGGCGTATTCCGTCACGCAGCGAACGGCGGAGATCGGCGTGCGCATGGCGTTGGGAGCGGATCGCCGCCAGGTCACCTGGCTGGTGATGCAGCGTGGCCTGATCCAGCTCGGGATCGGCCTGGCACTCGGGCTCGCCGGTGCGTACGGTCTGAGTCGGGTGCTCAGGGAGTTGCTGACGGGAGTCACCGCCACCGATCCCCTGACGTTCGCCGCGATCACCCTTCTGCTCACCGCCGTCGCCGGGGCCGCCTGCCTGATTCCGGCGTTTCGAGCCAGTCGCCTCGATCCCCTGGTGGCGCTCAGGGACTGAGTGCCGGGGTCCATGAACGGGGCCTTCCATGGACGGGGCCAGGCCCCTTAAGGGGCCTGGCCCCGATTTCCGCAAGTCACTCCATCTTCAGCGGTTGCTGGGGACCGGAATGTACCTCCGGTTGACACCCGTCCCGGGGCTGTGGGACGGTAGGCGCAGCGCGCGCTGGGGCGCCTCCTGTCCGCGGCAAGGGAGCCTGCTCCCACCCAAACGGTTCGCATCTCACGAACCTTCTTCCGGCCCGTAACTTCAGCGGACTTCGGGCGACAACGGAAAGAAGGTGTCACTTGAGTCGTCAGCTCACCGCCAGTACATCCCTCGACACGCTCCGAAAGGACGCGAAGCGCTGGCTCAAAGCGCTGCGCGCCCAGGATCCCGACGCCCGCCGGCGGCTGATGCACGCCTGGCCCGACGCGCCGCCCGACCCGACGCTCCGCGACGTCCAGTACGCACTGGCGCGCGAGTACGGCCTCGCCGGCTGGCTGCCTCTCAAGAACGCGGTCGCCGATCTCCAGCGCGGCGGATCCCCACGCGAGCAGGCGATACACGCACTGCTGCGCGCCGCGGAACAAGGCGACGCGACACGGGTCGCCGAACTGCTGGACGCGCAGCCGGACATCGTCAACGAACGCGGACGGCTCGAGGGGCACAGCGGCCTGCGGACGGCGCTGCACTTCGGCGTCGGGCACGAGCCAGTCGTCCGGACGCTGCTGCAGCGCGGAGCCGATCCGAACATTCGCGACGAAGGAGACAACGCCTTCCCGCTCCACTTCGCCGCCGAGCGCGGCGACCTGCCGGTGGTCCGGCTGCTGATCGAGCATGGCGCCGAAGCGAATGCCGGCGAAGTGGACGATCACGAGCTCGATGTCATCGGCTGGGCGACGTGCTTTCCCGGAATCCAGACGAACGAGCCGCTGGTGGAGTACCTGCTCGCTCACGGCGCGCGCCATACCCTGTTCTCCGCGGTTGCCACCGGTGATGTGGACGCCCTGCGGGCGCGTGCGCAGGAGCGCCCGTCCGACCTCGAACGGCCGATGGACAAGGTCAACCGCCGCCGGCATCCCCTGCACCTGGCCGTGGTCAAGAACCAGCCGGCGGCGCTGGCGGCACTGCTCGCGCTTGGCGCGGACCCCGACGCGGTGGATGCGGCCGGCATGACTCCGCTGGACGAAGCCGCGATCCGCGGCGCCAACGGCATGGCGCAGCCGCTGATCGATGCCGGCGGACAACTCACGCTGGCCTCCGCGATCGCACTGCGGCGGACGGCCGACGTCGAACGCCTGCTGCGCGACGACCCGCACGCGCTCGAGCCCGGAGGGCGTTGGGGAACGCTGATAGTCCAGGCCGCGGCCGACGCCCCGGCCGACGTTCTCGAGACGCTCATCAAGCTCGGCGCATCGGTGGACGTCCACGACGCGCCGGTCACCGCCGTGGACGAGACTCGCGGATACACCGCGCTGCACGCGGCCGCCTTCCACGGCAAGCTGGACGCGATCGAGGTGCTGCTCGCGCACCGGGCGAACCCGAAGGTCAGAGACAGCCGCTACGGCGGAACACCGGCCGGATGGGCCAGCTACGCCGGCAAGCATGAGGCCTTCGAGCGCCTGATCGCGGCCGACCTCGACATCTTCGACGCCATCGATTTCGACCGACCCGATCGCATTCCAGACATCCTCCGGCATGATCCGCGCGCGCTCCATCGTCCGTTCGGCGAGTACCTGCCCGCCGGCGCCACTCCGCCGGCGTGGTGTCCGGATCCCGGGATGACTCCGCTTGCCTGGGCGACGAGAGAGAACAAGGTCGAGGCGGCGAGACGGCTCGCCTCGGAAGGAGCCGAGCTCGCGGATGGCGGACATCAGTCGCGCACCCATCCGGAGCGTGTCGCATCGTTCCTCCGCATGGCCTGTCTCGACTGGCGGGTCGGAGGATCCGATCGAGCCCGGCACAGCTACGCCGCCACCCGCCTGCTGAAACTCCATCCTGAAATCGCTCGCGAGAACATCTACACCGCCATCGCCTGCGGTGAGATCGAAGAAGTCGAACGGCTCCTCGCCGGGCGACCGGCGGCGGCGGCGGAACCCGGCGGCCCGCGCAACTGGCCGCCACTGCTCTACCTGTGTTCAACGCGCCTCTCGGAGCCGGGCGCCTGGAGCGACCACGCAGTCGCGCTCGCGCGCGCACTGCTGGACCGCGGCGCGGATCCCAACGTCTACCATCCCGGCGGAGATCCGAGCATCCATTACACGGCGCTGGCCTGCATTGCGGGTCGTGGCGAGGAACAGGCCGCCGTCCACCCGCGGGCCCGCGAGCTCGCGGCGCTGCTCCTGGAACGCGGTGCGGAGCCATACGACGTCCAGCTCCTTTACAACGTTTTTGCGGGCCACGCATCGCACCCGCTGCTGAACGACGACGATTTCGTCTGGTGGCTCGACCTGATGCGCCGCGAGTCACTCAAACGCGGACGCTCGGCGGATTGGAACGATCCCACCTGGCAGATGTTCGGGGTCGGAGGCTACGGCGGCGGCGCCTGGTATCTGCTGCACAACGCCTTGAAGGGAAACTACCTGCGGATCGCCGAATGGGCGCTGTCGCACGGGGCGGACCCGAATCCGCCGCGCGCGTCCGATCCGAGAACACCGTCGGGGACCCTCTACGAGCAGGCGGTGCGGACCGGGCGTCTCGAGTTCGCCGAGCTGCTGGCGCGCTATGGAGCGCCGCGGAGCGCACCGCAGGACGGCGTCGACCCGCCCAGCCGGTTCGCCGCGGCATGCCTGCGCCTGGACCGTCAGGCTGCCCAGGCGATCACCGCCGACCACCCTGAGGTTCTTCTCGATCCTGGCCTGCTCCACGACGCCGCTGAGCGCGACGACGTGGAGGTGGCGCGGCTCCTCCTCGATCTCGGCACGTCGCCCGACATTCCCAACGGGAGATCGGGCAACGCCCGTCCACTGCACGCGGCAGCGTACGCCGGCTCGGCGAGAGTCGCCGCGCTCCTGGTCGAGCGCGGCGCCGCCATCGATCCGCGGGACGACATACACGGCACAACGCCAATCTACTGGGCGCTGTTCGGGCAACGCCACCGGCTCGTGGACCTGATCGCGCCGGTGAGCCGCGACGTCTGGGCGCTGGTTCCAGCGGGAAAGCTCACGCGCCTCGAGCAGGTGCTGGCCGAAGAGCCCCGGCTGGCGACCGTCAGCTACGAGGAGGGCACTCCGCTCTTCGACCTGCCCGACGACGAGCCGGTGGCAGCCGCAATAGCCAGGTTGTTCCTCGCGCGTGGCGCGGACCCAACATTTCGGCGCGCCGACGGCACGACGGCCGGGCAGGTGGCCCTCGCCCGTGGATTGGTCGAGGCGGCCGCAGCACTGTCCGGCGTTGCTCGTTAACGCGCGTCGGTGCCCTGCGATCGAACCGCGGTCGAGAAACTCGCGCGGCGCCGCCGGGACACCGGGATCTCGGTGCCGCAGGCGAGCACGGCGATCAGCTCTCCTCCCGGGCTCGCCTGCACCGCGCGAACGCCGCCGATGCGCACCAGCGCCTGGCGGTGGGCGCGCGCGAAGCCGCTGCGGGAAACACGCCGCTCCAGCCGTCCGAGCGACTCGCGCAGCAGGTAGCTCCGGCCGGCCGACCAGATCCGTGCGTAGTTCCCCGCGGCCTCGATCCAGTCGATGTCGTGAAGCCGCAGCACGATCGTGCCGCGCGAGGTCGGGACCGGGATCGCGTGTGCCACCGCCGTCCCCGCCGGACCGGTCGCACCAAGGCGCCTGACGAGCCGTCGCATGGTGACTGCGAACCGCGCCTCGCTGACCGGCTTCACCAGGTAGTCGTGCGCCGCCGCTTCGAACCCGCGGATGGCGAACTGGTCGTAGGCGGTCAGAAACACGGTGGCCGGCATCCGTTCCGGCGTCCGCAGCCGGATGACTTCGAAGCCATCCACTTCGGGCATCTGGATATCGAGGAACACCACGTCAGGCTTCAGCGTGTCGAGCGCGGCGAGCACTTCGCGGCCGTTGCGGCACTCGCCGACGACCGCGAACGCGGGATGGGCGGCCAGCAGCTGGCGCACACCTCTCCTCGCGGCCGGTTCATCATCGGCGACGAGCACGCCCCATCTAGCGCTGCGGGTCACGTTCGTCGATCATCTCCCGAAAGGGGATGCGCAGCCGAGCCACGGTGCCGTACCGCCCGGCAGGGGCGAGGACCAGGGTGGCGCGATCGCCATAAAGCGTCTGCAGACGCTCCCGCGTGTTCGCGAGACCGTGCCCGGGCTCGCGAACCGCGTTCGCCAGCCCGCCTTCGGCTGCGACTCCATCCACCGCGGGCAGGCCGGCGCCATCGTCGGTCACCGACAGCTCCAGTGTGTCGCCGTCCCGGAATGCCGAGACGGTGAGGCGGCCGGCATCACTGCGGCGTGCAATGCCGTGCCGGATCGCATTCTCGACCAGGTGCTGCAGCGCGAATCTCGGGACGGCAGCGGAAAGAAGGCCGTCGTCGATGTCGAAGTCCGGCCGGAGCCGGTCAGAGAACCGGGCCTGCTCGACGGCGAGGTACTGGCGGACCAGCTGCAGCTCCTCGCCGAGCGTGACCTCATTGGTCTGCGTGCGGCCGAGGGTGCTTCGCAGCACGTCGCTGAGCTGTTCGATCACGTTCGTCGCCGCGGCGCGATCGCCGTCGCGAACGAGCACCGCGATCGTGTTCAGGCTGTTGAACAGGAAATGCGGATTGAGCTGAGCATGCAGGGCGGCGAGCCGGGCGCCTGACAGCTGCGCCGAGACTCGCGCCAGCTGAACCTCCCGCTCGCGCGCTTCGACGAAGTAGTGGATCGCGTGTGCTACCCCGGCGACGCTGAGATAGACGATGACGCCGAACGGGAAGGTGGTGAAGATCCAGCTGGCGACGTCCCGGCCGATCATCCACCAGAACTGGTCGCCCGCCGACGCGAGCATTTCCCGGATTTCCGCGGGCCTGAACAACAGCCCCAGGGTGAGCTGCAGCAGCTTGCCGCCGAGCGCCCACGCAACGCAGAACAGGAGCGAGAATCCGAGGTGCATCAGAACGCGCCGGCGCACCAGCGGCCGAACGATCGGCCATCGCCCGGCGATCCAGAAGATGGGGGGCGTCAGGAACGCATAGATGAACCAGTCGCCGGCGGCCCAGAGCATGTCGCGGAGGCCGGCCGGCGATTCCCCGTGCAGGCGGCGCTGCGCCACCAGGCCGATCGTCGCGAGCGCCGCAGGCGCCAGCCAGACGGCGCTGACGATCATCCACGGGCGGGCACGGATGTGCATCGGCACGGCACACGCTATCGCGGACCGTGTCGCTCCGCAATTGAATGACCGCTCACGTCAGCCGGCACGCCGTTCCCGTACTGCCGGTTGATCGCGGGCCAGGATCCGGTGCATCGTCTGGCCGATGACAACCACGACCTCCCCGGGCGCCGGGCGCGTTGTCTCTTCACCCGCGAGAGTCGCTTCGGTCGACATCCTGCGCGGGCTGGTCATGGTACTGATGGCCATCGACCACGTCCGCGTCTACTCCGGTGTGCCGGCCGGCGGAGCGACGGCAGGGGTGTTCTTCACCCGCTGGATCACCCATTTCTGCGCGCCGGCATTCGTGTTCCTCGCCGGCACCTCGGCGTTCCTCTACGGCCGGAAGCTGCTGCGCGACGGATTGGCGCCGGACCGCGTGCCCCTCACGCTGGCCCGGTTCCTTGCCAGCCGCGGGCTCGTCCTGATCCTGCTGGAACTGACGGTCATCCGGGCTTCGTGGACGTTCCACTTCGACTACTCGTCGTTCCTCCTGGCCGGCGTCATCTGGATGCTGGGCTGGTGCATGATCCTGATGGCCGCGCTCGTCTGGCTGCCGACGCGCGCGATCGGTGCTCTGGGTCTTGCGGTGATCCTCTTCCAGCAGGCCTTCACCGTCGCCGGAGCGCGCCCTGCCGCCATCGCTGCAACAGGTGTGGGAATTCGTCTACCCGATCGGTGCCGAGGTCAAGCTCGGCGCCGGCGGACCCTCGGTGACCGTGCTCTACAGCATCGTGCCGTGGATCGGGGTCATGGCCGCAGGGTACGCGTTCGGGATGATCCTGCTGAAGGATCCGGCGGACCGGGATCGTCTGTGCCGGCGAATCGGTCTGTCGGCGATCGCGATCTTTCTCGTCCTCGCGGGCGTGTCAACCTGGATGCAGCCGGCACCTGACAACGCGCCGCCGGCGCTCATCCGGATCCTCAATCAGCAGAAGTATCCGGCGTCCCAGCTGTTCCTGATGATGACGCTCGGACCGGCGATCGCGCTCGTGCCCTGGGCGGAACGGGCGACCGGGGTCTTCGCGCGGATCGCGAACACGTTCGGGCGGGTCCCGATGTTCTATTATCTGCTGCACATCCCGCTCATTCATGCGGGTGCTCTCCTGGTCTGGATGGTGCGCGACGGACGTGCCGGGGACGAGCGATTCGCGACCGCGCCGTACGTCTCCATCGCGCCGGACGAACGGTGGAGTCTCTGGCTCCTCTACCTGGTCTTCGCCATCGTTGTCGCGCTGCTCTACCCGGCCTGCCGCTGGTATGCCGGCTTCAAGGCGCGGAGCACGTCCGCCCTGCTTCGTTATCTTTGAGACTCGTGGATCACAACAAAAAGGAGCACGTGTGATGAAGTTCAGAAACGTCCTGGTAGCGATCGCGGTCCTGCTCGCGGCAACCGCCGCGCCGGCTCAGACGGCATCCCCTCAGGCGCCCGATGACGTTGCAAAGGCGGTACGCGACGGCTTCAATACCGTCAGCGGTTACATTTCGAAAGCCGCCGAGATGGTCCCGGCGGAGAAGTACACCTATCAGCCGACCAAGGACGTCCGGACGTTCGGGCAGATGGTTGCCCACATCGTCGACGGCTACAACTACTTCTGCGCCGTGGGCGCCGGCCGCAAGGTCGAGTGGTCCGACGCCACGGAGAAGGGCGCGACCGACAAGGCCACCATCACCCAGAAGCTGCAGGCGGCGTCGGCAGCCTGCCAGTCAACCTATGCCGGCAAGAGCGGCCTGCCCGAATTGATCAAGAACAACGAGCATTCGAACCTGCACTACGGCAACCTGGTCACCTACCTGCGGATGCTCGGGCTGAAGCCGCCGTCGTCATGATTAAATCCACCGCATGAGACAAATCGTCGTCATCGCGGTGGCGCTGGTGTGCGCGGCGGTCCTGTCCGCACAACCGCCGGCGTATGACCTGGTGATCCGCAACGCCAGGATCATCGACGGCACGGGGACGCCGTGGTATCGCGGTGACGTCGCGGTTCGTGGTGACACGATCGCGGCTCTGGCGCCGGTGATCGAGCCGGGCGGCGCACGCGTGATCGACGCGGCCGGCAGCGTCGTGGCGCCGGGTTTCATCGACATCCATACCCACGCGCGGCGCGGAATCTTCGAGGTCCCGACCGCGGACAACTACGTCCGGCAGGGGGTGACGACGCTGATCGAAGGGCCGGACGGCTCGTCACCGCTGCCGCTGGCACCGTTCCTGGCCAAGCTCGACGCGCTGCCCAAGTCCGTGAACATCGGCAGCTTCATCGGCCAGGGCTCGATTCGTTCCGCGGTGGTGGGTGACGAGGACCGGAAAGCAACCCCGGATGAGATCGTCAAGATGCAGGCGCTCGTCGAGCAGGGCATGCGCGACGGCGCGTTCGGTTTGAGCACGGGACTGTTCTACGTGCCCGGATCGTTCACGCCGACCGAGGAAGTCATCGAACTGGCCAGGACCGCCGCACGGTTCGGCGGGATGCACAAGTCGCATCAGCGCGAGGAATCCGTCCGGGTCCTCGACAGCGTCCGTGAAACGATCGCCATCGGCGAAGCGGGCGGGCTGCCGACCCAGGTGACGCATCACAAGGTCATCGGCAAGGCGAACTGGGGACGGTCGGTCGATACCCTCCGGTTGATCGAAGAGGCCCGGGCTCGCGGCGTGGACGTCACCAGCGACCAGTACCCGTACACGGCGTCCAGCACGAGCGTCGCCTCGGCGCTCCTGCCCGCGTGGGCACTGGAGGGAGGACGAGGCGCGACGATGACCCGGCTGAAGGATCCGGCCTCGCGGGCGAAAGTCCGTGCCGACACCATCGGGATGATTCGCGACGCCCGCGGCGGCGGCGATCCGAAGAACGTGCAGTTCGCGAGCTGTGGATTCGACGCCTCGCTCGCCGGCAAGACGCTGGCGGACCTCACCAGATCGCGGGGCATGGAGCCGACCATCGAGAACGCCGCCGACGCCACCCTCTGGCTGGTCGAGCAGGGAGGCTGCCAGGGGATCTTCCACGCGATGAGCGACGAGGACGTGCAGCGGATCCTGAAGCATCCGACAACGATGATCGGCTCCGACGGGGAAGTGCCGGTCTTCGGCCAGGAACACCCGCATCCGCGAAGCTACGGCACCTTCGCGCGCGTGCTCGGGATGTACGTTCGGGACAAGAAGACGATCACGCTCGAGGACGCAGTGCGGAAGATGACCTCCTTCCCTGCCGCCCGCCTGAAGCTCACCGACCGCGGCATCCTGCGTCCGGGCATGAAGGCCGACCTGGTGATCTTCGACCCCGCGACGGTCCGCGACACGGCGACGTTCGAGAAGCCCCATTCGTACGCCGAAGGCTTCTCGCACGTCATCGTCAACGGTCAGGTGGTGTTCGAGAACGGGGCGCTCTCCGCGGCCAGACCGGGCCAGGTGTTGTATGGGCCCGGTCACCGATGAAATTCAGAATTAAGAACTCAGAATTCAGAATTAGGAACCCGGAACCTCAATCGTCAGAACCCGGAACCTCGAACGTCAGAATCTAGAACCTCGAACGTCAGAAACCCAGAACCTCAATCGTAAGAACCCAGAACCTCGAACGTCAGAACCCAGAACCTCAATCGTAAGAACCCAGAACCTCGAACGTCAGAACCCAGAACCTCAATCGTAAGAACCCAGAACCTCGAACGTCAGATCCCAGAACCTCAATCGTAAGAACCCGGAACCTCGAACGTCAGAACCCAGAACCTGAGCGAAGCCAGGGTATCTCCGGAGCCCGATAGAAGTTGATGCCGAGCGCGGTCCAGCGGGACTCCTGCTGCCCGAGCCGGACGCGGAAGTCCTCCCAGCGGCGGTCCTGCTGCCGGGTCCACCCGACCTCGGCGATGGCGGCGAGCCTGGGGAACGCGAGGAACTCGACATCGCGAATGCTGGCGAGTGTCTCTGACCAGAGCGGCGCTTCGACGCCGAGCAGCGACGTCTCCGGGACGCCGGGCGCGGCAGTCGCGGGATCCCAGTCGTAGGCGGTCTTGATATCGATGATCCCCGCCCACGTCAGGCCGATCGGCGTGGCGGCGTCGTACTTCATGTCCAGGTACATCCGGTTGGCTACCGACATGATCACCTTCGTCCCCGTGCCCCCCGCTTCGGCCGGGCTGGGCTTCGGCCGCCACAGCTGAACGATCGAGGTCGGCAGCAGCTTCGTCGGCGCGATCTCGTCCCACCCGATCATCTGCTTGCCGTGCGTCTGCACGATCGCCTGCACCCGCTCGATGAACCCGTTGTACTGGGCGGGCGTCAGCGTCTTCACCTCGTCGCCGCCGACATGAAAGTACGGGCCGGGCGTCAGCGCGGCGATCTCACGGATCACGTCGTCCAGGAACCGGTAGGTGACCTCCTTGTCGACGCACAGCGCGCTGAAGCCGACTTCGATCCCGGTGTAGAGCGGCGGCGCGACGCCGTCGCAGTTCAGCTCCGGGTACGAGGCGAGCGCGGCGTTGGTGTGCCCGGGCATGTCGATCTCCGGCACGATGGTCACGAACCGCTCCGCTGCGTAGCGCACCAGGTCGGTATATTGCTCCTGGGTGTAGAAGCCGCCCCGCCCGCCCCCGACCTCGGTCGTTCCGCCGTGGGCCGCGAGGTTCGGCCACGACTTGATATCGATCCGCCAGCCCTGGTCGTCGGCAAGATGAAGGTGGAGCCGATTGAGCTTGTGCAGCGCCATCAGGTCGAGGTAGCGCTTCACCTCGTCCACCTGGAGAAAGTGGCGCGCGACGTCGAGCATCGCCCCGCGCCAGGCAAATCGCGGGCGGTCGTGGATCGTCATCGAGCGAATCGTCGCCGCTGCTGCTTTCGGGTCCGGCGGCCGAAGCGCGTCGTACTCCCATTCCGGCGGCAGCAACTGTCGCAGCGTCTGCACGCCGTAGAACGCGCCGGCGGGCGTCTCGGCGTGAATCTCGATGCCGGCGGGTCGAATCTGGATGTAATAGCCTTCGCTGCCAAGCCCCGTATAGGCCGTGTTCGGGAGGATCGCGATCGCGCCCGGGGTCGCGGCCGGCCCAATCACCACGCCGGGTTGCTGTGGCCCGATTGCGAGACCGATGTGATCCGCAAGGAAGCGCGCGCTCGCGACGAATTGGTCGGAGGCGGCGTAGATCACCGTCGCGGGCGCAAAGCGAAACTCTCCCTCCTCGAGGTCGACGTTCACCGGGTGCGGGACGAGCTCCGACCCGGGATCGACCGGCGAGCGCGGGTTCACGGCCGGCGCTGCCCGCGGTCCGCATGAAGTAGCGCCTAGAACTGATACGGCGAGAAGCAGATTGACGGCAGTCCGCATCGGCGAAGAATAGCAGACGGGACGAACCGCGACCGTCGCCAAACCGTCTAAGCTGTCGTCATGGCCCTTGTCACCAGCCGCCTCAACCGCATCGCGCGCCGGCTTCTCCGCGCCCCGTTCTTTTCCGCGGTCGCGATCCTGACGCTTGCCGTCGGCATCGGTGCCAACACCGCCATCTTCAGCGTCGTCAATGGCGTGCTGCTCAAGCCGCTGCCGTTCCACGACCCGGATCGCCTCGTTGGTGTCTGGCACACGGCCCCAGGCATCAACATTCCGCTCCTCAATCAGGGGCCGACGAACTATTTCGTCTACCGCGACGAGTCGCGAACGTTCGAGGACTTCTCGCTGTGGGACGGCACCTCGGTTTCGATCACCGGCACCGGTGAGCCGGAGCGGGTGCAGGCGATGCTCGTCACCGACGGCGCCCTCGGCATCCTCCGGGTGAACCCGGCCTACGGTCGCGGGTTTACCCGCGAAGACGACACGCCGGGTGCACCCGACCGCCTGATGCTGACCCACGCCTACTGGCAGCGGAAGTTCGGCGCCGATCCTGGGGCGGTCGGCAAGACGCTGATGGTGGACGGCAAGCCCTACGAGATCGTCGGCGTGCTGCCGGAGGGCTTCCGGTTCCTGGATCGGAATCCTCAGCTGCTGATGCCGTTTCGCTTCGATCGCAGCAAGGTCAACGTCGGCAACTTCAGCTACCAGGGGGTGGCGCGGCTGAAACCGGGAGTCACGATCGAACAGGCCAACGCCGACGTCGCGCGGATGCTTCCGCTCACGGTCGAGCGCTTTCCGCTTCCGCCCGGATTCTCGCGCCAGATGTTCGACGACGCGCGGATCGGACCACTGGTGCGGCCGCTGTCGGCGGACGTGATCGGTGATATCGGCCAGACGCTCTGGATCCTGCTCGGCACGGTCGGCCTGGTCCTGCTGATCGCGTGCGCCAACGTGGCCAACCTGTTCCTGGTGCGGGCGGAAGGGCGGCAGCAGGAGCTCGCGATCCATGTGGCGCTCGGCGCAAGCTGGCGGCGGGTCACCTGGGAGCTGCTGTCGGAGAGTCTCACGCTGGCGGCGCTGGGCGGCGCGGCCGGTCTCGCACTGGCATGGGCCGGCATCCGCGCGCTTGGCGCGATCGCGCCCGACGGCCTGCCGCGCGTCCAGGAGATCACGCTCGACGGTTCGGTGCTGCTCTTCACCGTCGTGATCTCGCTCTTTGCCGGGCTGCTCTTCGGGCTGATCCCGGTGCTGAAGTTCGCGAGGCCGCAGGTGGCCAGCGCGCTGAAGGAAGGAGGGCGGCTGTCGAGTGCCGGCCGGGCCCGCCATCGCGCGCGCAACACGCTGGTCGTGGTCGAGATCGCGCTCGCGGTCGTGCTGCTCGTCGCGTCCGGGCTGATGATCCGGACGTTCCAGGCGATGCAGAACGTGAACCCGGGTTTCACGCGGCCGGAGGAGGTGCTGACCGTCCGGGTGTCGATCCCCACTTCGCTCACGCCGGACGAGATCCAGACGGCGCGGATGCACGAGCAGATCGCCGGCAAGATCGCGGCGGTCCCGGGCGTGCGGACCGTGGGTCTCACCTCGTCGGTCACCATGGATGGGTTCGACAGCAACGACCCGATCTTCGTCGAGGACTTCCCGACGCCGGAAGGGCGGATCCCGCCGCTGCGCCGGTTCAAGTGGATCGGCCCGGGCTATTTCCAGGCGATGGGCAACCACCTCATCGCCGGACGCGATTTGAACTGGAACGACTCCTACACCAAAGCGACCGTGGCGGTCATCTCGGAGAACATGGCACGCGAGTTCTGGAAGGAGCCGGCGCTCGCCCTGGGCCGCCGGATCCGGTCGGGGTCAGCCTCACCGTGGCGGACGGTTGTCGGCGTCGCCGCGGACGAGCGCGACGACGGCGTGACGCGCCCGGCGCCCGGCATCGTCTACTGGCCCGTTGTCGTCGACAATTTGTGGTCGCCCGGCACCAACGTGCAGCGCAACCTGGCTTATGTAATCCGCAACGACCGGTTCGGCTCCCCCACCCTGCTGAAGGAAGTGCAGCAGGCGGTATGGTCGGTGAACCCGAATCTGCCGGTCGCCAATGTCCAGACCCTCGACGAGATTCACGCCGCATCGATGGCCCAGACCTCCTTCGCCCTGGTGATGCTGAGCATCGCCGCCGGTGTCGCACTGCTGCTCGGCGTGGTCGGGATCTACGGGGTGATCTCCTACATCGCGATGCAGCGGACGCGCGAGATCGGGATCCGCATGGCGCTGGGGGCGGCCCGGGGCGATGTCAGCCGGCTGTTCCTGCGGCACGGGCTGGTACTTTCCGCGATCGGGATCGCACTCGGCATCGCCGGGGCCGCCGGGTTGACGCGGTTGATGTCGTCGATGCTGTTCGGCGTCAGCGCGCTGGACTGGGTCACCTACGTGGCGGTCGGGCTCGGCCTTGGCGCCACCGCGCTGGTCGCGAGCTACCTGCCGGCGGCCCGGGCGGCACGGATCGACCCGTCGGTCGCGCTGCGGTTCGAGATCTGATGCGGGCGGTCGGCGGCGTGAGATAATTCGCGGCCGTGACTGCCCTGACTGTCGACGACTACGAAGTGTTGGCCCGCTCGCGCATGCAGCCGTCCGCCTACGACTACTACGCGGGCGGGGCCGGCGACGAGCGCACGCTCTCGGCGAACCGGACGGCGTTCGACGCCATCACCCTCCGCCCGCGCGTGCTCGTGGACGTGAGCGACATCAGCCTCCACACCACCGTCCTGGCGCAGTCGATCGACTTCCCCGTCCTGCTCGCGCCGACCGCATTCAACCGGCTGGCCCACCCCGAGGGAGAGATGGCGGCGGCGCGCGCGGCGCACGCCGCCGGCACCATCATGATCGGCAGCACGCTGTCGACCTGCACGCTCGAGGAGGTCGCCGCGGCCGGCAACGGGCCGATGTGGTTCCAGCTGTACGTGTACAAGGACCGCGGCCTGACCGAGGAGCTGATCGCCCGCGCCGAGGCCTGCGGCTATCGCACGCTGGTGCTGACGGTCGACACGCCGATGCTGGGACGGCGCTACCGGGACGTCCGGAACAACTTCGTCCTGCCGGAAGGGATCTCGATGCGGAACTTCGAGGCAGCGATGAGCAGCGCCGCGCGCTGGGGAGCGCACTCGTCGTTTTCGGCGTATGTGCACGACCTGTTCGACGCCACTCTCACCTGGCGAGACGTCGAGTGGCTGCAGTCGCGGACGCGGCTGCCGGTCGTGGTCAAGGGGATCCTGACCGCCGATGACGCGCTGGTGGCGATGGACAGCGGCGTCAGCGGCATCATCGTCTCGAACCATGGAGGCCGGCAGCTGGACGGTGCGACCGCTTCGATCGACGCGTTGCCGGAGGTGGTCGGCGCGGTCGCGGGGCGCGCCGACGTGCTGATGGACGGCGGGGTGCGGCGTGGAACCGACATCCTGAAGGCGCTGGCGCTCGGCGCCCGGGCCGTGTGCATCGGCCGTCCCTACCTGTGGGCGCTGGCGGCGGCAGGGGAAGAGGGCGTGCGCGACGTGCTGCGGATCCTCCGCGAGGAGCTGACGCTGGCCATGGCGCTCAGCGGCCGTCCCACTGTCAAGTCGATCGACCACTCGCTGGTGCGGCCGTCACGATAGATCGTACCAATCCGCAATCCGCAGTCGTCAATCCGTCGATCCGCACTGCGCAATCGACCATCCGCGGTCTCAGCGTCCCGCGACGCCAAGAATGATCGTCAGCGCCACCTGGGTCGCCTGGACGTCACCCTTCGGTTCGACCACGATCCACTCGTCCAGCGAATGGGCCCGGCCGCCGGGGCCGGCGCCGATCGTCACCGCCGGGATCCCGAGGCTCATCGGGATGTTCGCGTCGGTGCTGGAGGTGTTGTAGGAGGGAGTCAGGCCGAAGGCCTTCACCGCCGCGGTCGTCGTCTGGACGAGCGGCGACTCCAGCGCGGTCGAACCGCACGGACGATCTCCGATCAGCTTCGGATCCGCTGAGACCAGGCCTTCCCGGGTGGACCGCGCCTTGTTCTCCTCGTCCACCGCTTCGCGCACGATCGCCAGGAACTGGTCGTCCAGCTTCTTCAGCTCACCGCAATCGACCGAGCGCATGTCGATCACCATCTCGACCTCGAACGGAATCGAGTTCACCGAGGTGCCGCCGCTCACGAGGCCGACGTTGAAGGTGGTCTTCGGCTCCTGCGGCACCTTCACCCTCGAGAACTTCGCGATGGCGTTGCCCATCGCGTAGGCCGGATTGACCAGGCCGAACGCGCCGTAGCTGTGACCGCCGGGCCCTTTGAACACGGCACGGTAGCGCCGGCTGCCGACGCCGGCCCGGGTGATCGTGCCCTGGCCGCCGCCGTCGATGGCGATGAACTGGGTGATCCGACCCTTGTACTTTCCCTTGTTCATCAGGAACTTCACGCCCCGCAGGTCCCCTTCCCCTTCTTCGCCGACGTTCCCGACGAACAGGATGTCGCTCGCGGTCTGGAATTTCGCCGCCTGCATCGCCCGGATCACCGCCAGCATCAGCGCCGCGCCGCGCGTGTTGTCGCCGATGCCTGGGGCGCTCAGTTTCTGCCCCGCGCGCTTCACCTTCACGTCGGTGCCCTCGGGAAAGACGGTATCGAGATGCGCGACGATCGCGACCAGCCCGGCGCCGCCGGAACCCTTGCGCAGACCCATCACGTTGCCTTCCTGGTCCATCTCGACGTCGCTCAGTCCCGACTGGCGCAGCATCTCGAGATAGACCTTGGCGCGCCGAGCTTCCTTGAAGGGTGGGGACGGGATCTCGGTGAGCTCGATGATCTCCTTCACGAACCGGGGCTGGTCCTTCTCGATGAAGGCGGCGGCCGTCTTGAACTGGGGGCTGTCGAGCAGCTGGCGGACGGCGGCTTCCTGCGCAAACACCGTGAGCGGCGCGGCCAGGAGCAGAAGACACAGGACGATTCGTGAAGCCATGGCGCGATTCTAACCGACCTACAATGGTCATCGATGCCCCACATCATCGTCGGCACCGCGGGCCACATCGACCACGGCAAGACGGCGCTGGTGAAGGCACTGACCGGCATCGACACCGATCGCCTCAAGGAAGAGAAGGAACGCGGCATCACCATCGATCTCGGCTTCGCCAGTCTCGCGCTGGACGAAAGCACGACGATCGGTTTCGTGGACGTGCCCGGGCACGAGCGGTTCATCAAGAACATGCTGGCCGGCGTCGGCGGCATCGACGTCGTAATGCTGGTGATCGCGGCCGACGAATCGGTGATGCCGCAGACGCGCGAGCACCTGGCGATCTGCGAGCTGCTGCGGGTGCCGCGCGGGCTGACGGTGCTCACCAAGGGGGACGCCACGGACCGCGAGATTGCCGATTTCGCAGAGGTCGAGGTCCGGGAGTTCCTCAAGGGCTCGTTCCTCGAGGGGGCGCCGATTCTCAGGGTCAGCGCCCACACCGGCGACGGGCTCCCGGATCTCGTGGCGGCGCTGCGGACCCTGGCCACGAACGCCGCGCCGCGGGATGTCTCCCGCGTCTTCCGGCTGCCGATCGATCGCCTGTTCACGATGAAGGGGTTCGGCGCGGTCGCGGCCGGCACGCTCATCGCCGGATCGATTCGCCGCGAGGCCGAAGTCGAGGTGCTGCCAGGTGGAAAGACGGCGCGGGTCCGCGGCATCCAGGTGCACGGCGCCACCGTGGACGAGGCGCGCGCCGGCCAGCGGACGGCGTTGAACCTTCAGCGAATCGACCTTGCGGAGCTCGAACGCGGCATGGTGGTGACCGCTCCAGGGGTCTTCACCGCCAGCACCACGTTCGAGGTCCGGCTCGAGCTGCTGCCGTCGGCGGGGCGGCCGCTGCCGGTCCGCAAGCGGATCCGGTTTCACTCCGGCACCATCGAATTGATCGGTCACGTGATCCTGCTGGGACAGGGGACGCTGCAGCCGGGAGCAACCGCCTTCGCGCGGATCCGGCTCGAAAAGCCCGCGCTCGCGCTGCCGGGCGACCGCTTCATCATCCGGCAGTACTCGCCGATGACGACGCTGGGTGGAGGGGAGATCCTCGATGCGCATCCGCCCAGGCTGCGGCGAAGCGACCCGACGACCGTCGAGCGCCTCCGGATCCTGGCCGATGGGACAGTTGCCGAGAAGATCCGCAGGCTGGTGGCGGAGGCGGGCGCCGCAACGATGGATCAAGCCGCGGTCGTTGCCCGTCTCGATCTCTCACCGGCAGCCGCAGGGACCGAGTTGAAGCGGCTGGCGCAGGAAGGGGGCGTGCGGGTGCTCGACCCTCAGCTGCTGGTGGTTGCCGACGCGGAGGTGTTCGAACGCGCCGCGTCGCGCGCGACCGAGGAGGTCAAGCGCTTCCACGCCGCGGAGCCGCTGCTCCCGGGCATCGGGCGCGAGGACTTGAAAACCCGGGTGTTCGCAAATGCCTCGCCGGTGTTCGTCCGCGCGGTGCTCGACGAATTGGTAGGGAAAAAGGTCCTGGCGATCGACCAGGAAGTGGTGCGTGCCTTCGGCCGATCGGTCACGCTCGCCGGAGCGGATGAAAAGGCCCGCGAGCTGCTGACCGCGCGGTTCCGCGAGATGGGCCTGCAGGTCCCTCCACCCGACGAGGTCGCCGCCGGCGTCGGCATCGACCGCGCCGCGGCAAGAAAGATCATCCAGTTGCTGGTGAAGAACGAGGCGCTGGTCAAGATCAACGACGCGATGATCGTCGATCGCGCCGCGCTTCAGAAGTTGATCGATGACGTGCGGGCGCGAAAGGCCGTCAGCCCCCGCCTCGGTATCGGCGAGTTCAAGGAGCTGACCGGCCTTTCGCGCAAGTTCGCCGTTCCGCTGCTCGAGTATCTCGACGGCCAGCGGATTACGCGACGCGTGGGGGACGAGCGGCTGATCCTCTGATCCGTAGCGCCACCGCGGTCCGGCCCTCACCGAGCCCTCGGCCCCCGCCGCGCCGTCGCGCTCAGCGGCAGCCCGGGTGCGGGCAACCGCAACGCAGCTCGGTCATTTTTGCCGCATCCTTGCAGTGCTCGCTGCAGTACTTGCCGTAGGGACCGTTCGGCTGAACGGTGCAATTGCATACTTCGTGGGCGCACTTCGTGGGGGTCATATGTGCCTCCGTGCGTGGACCGGAACCGTCGCTCAGAGTGTAACTCGGCCTTCCCCGCCCCGAAGCCCAGCGGTTCTCTCCATTCCCCATTCCCCATTCCCGAAAAATTCACCCCTTCCCCACCACCCACGTCGTCATCGCCCGCTGATTCTGGACGTTCGTGGTCTTGAGCGGGTCGAGGAGCCGCCCGCCAAGCGCATCGGTGAGCGAGAGAAGCGTTTCCTCGTCCACGACAAACCGGTCGCTGCCATCGGGCAGCCGCACGCGCCCGATCGGACGCTCGAGATGCCGCTCGATGCTGATGCTGGTCGCGAGCCGGGCGAAGAGCAGCCCCCCCGGCGCCAGCACGCGCCACATCTCGTGGACCATCGCCTGGAAATGGGCCTGGTCGCGCGCGAAGTGCAGAACCGCGCTCGAGAGCACGGCGTCGATCGATCCGCTCGGCCAGGGGAGCGCCGTCCCTTCTGCCTCCCGCACGCTGTCTGCCGGCAGATGCGGCGCGAGCTGCGCAAACAGCCGCGCGACCGCCGCGACCGCGGCCGGGTCGCGATCGGTCGCCAGCACCTCGAACCCCCGGGCCAGGAAGTACGGCAGGTTCCGGCCCGCGCCACAGCCGGCGTCGAGAACGCGGCGACGCTGATCGAACCGCCCCCTGAGCAGCTGGTCGAACAGATAGATGTCGATGTCGCCGAAGCGTTCTCTCAGGTCGTGTGACGTCACAGATGCCCCTTGCCACGGATACGTTGCCACGGAACAACACCGGCTGTCCGGCTGACCGCACCTTCGCGGCTACGAGCGCGGGGTGACCTTCACGCCTTCGCTGACCGCGTCGCTCGGATAGACGATGATCCGCTCGTTGCCTGAGAGGCCGGCGGTGACCTCGGCTTCGAGGCCGTTGCGTTGTCCGACCTGGACGATGCGCCTGACCGCGCGGTCGTCCTGCACGGTGTAGACCGCCCAGTCCCCCTCGTGACGGAACAGGCTGCTGGTCGGAATCTTGAGGACGTTTTCACGCGACGACACGATGATGCGGACCTCGACGCGGTAGCCGTCCCCGATGGCCGGCCGCGCGGCCGGCGGATCGGCGAAATCGACGATCGCGTTGACGCGCTGCTCCTCGACGCCGAGCGGTGAGATCTTGGTGAAGCCGGAGGGCTCCACCAGCCGCACGCGTCCGGCCAGCGGCTGATCGCCGCCCCACTGTTCGATCCGCACCGGCTGGCCGGCGCGAACGTGCACCGCCGCACTCGACAGGAGGTCGGAGACGATCTCGAGATCCCCGAGATTGCCGATCTCGAGCAGCGGCTGGCCGGTCGGCACCATCGCCTCGCTTTCCTGCAGCCGCCGCAGGATGACGCCGTTCACCGGAGAGTAGAGCTGGATCGCGGCGGTGCCGCCGCCACGGCTCTGGAGCAGGCCGGCCCGCGCCAGCTCCAGCTGGTGTTCGGCGGTGCGGACCGCGAACTCCGCGGACTGGAGCGCCCTGGTGAGTGCTTCCGTCTCGCGCTCGGCCCCCTCGAGCTCTCTCGGGGCGATGACTTTCTCTTCGACAAGGCTGCGCGAACGCTTGAGATCGGACTGCGCGAACGCGAGCTCGGCGCGGACGCGTTCCCGATCGGCGCGGGCGCCGCCCAGCGTCGACTCCGCCGCCTTCACGCGCGCCGCGAGCTCGGCGCGCGTGCGCACATCCAGCAGCGAGGGATCCGACGGCTGGAAACGCGCGACCACCGTCTTGCCGGCCACCACCGGGTCACCCGGCTCGAGCTCGATCCGGTTCATCCGTCCCGGCAGCGGCGCCGATACGACGAACCGGTCCCGCACCCGGGTCCGCCCTTCGTCGCTCACCGTCACTTCCAGCGTTCCCCGCGCCACCACCGCGAAGTCCGCCGGCACCGCCCCCGGCGTGAACGCCCAGAACCCGATCCCACCCACCACGGCGATCACGAGCGCAATCTTCAGCAATCGCTTTGTCATCGGATCTCAGACCGAGAAACTCAACTCACATCCTGAAGTCTCACCGCAGAGGGCGCTGAGAACGCGGAGAAACACGAACTCTCTGATCCGCCGAAGACCTCGGCGATTTCTGCGATCTCTGCGGTGAACACGTGACGGCACTGGCTATTCCCGCGTCTTCAAGACTCCGACCAGGTCCAGATGATCCAGCTGGCGGCTGACGGCCAAACCGGAAACCGTCGCGGCGACCAGCACCGATGTCGCCGCGAAGGCGAACGTGCGCGGGGTGACGACCAGCGGAAACCGGTACAGCTCGGTGTTGAAGGCCGCGACCAGCAGGGCGGCAAACACGTACCCGAGCAGCATGCCGATCGGGATCGCCATCAGCGTGACCGACGCGAGCTCACCGAGAAGAATGAACGAGATCTCCCCTCGCGTGAAACCGAGGACGCGCAGGCTGGCCAGCTCCCGGCTTCGCTCCGACAGCGACACGCGGGCGGCGTTGTAGACCACGCCCCCTGCGATCACCCCGGAAAACAGCAGGTTGAAGAAGATCATGACGTAGAACGTGTCGGCCAGGGTCTTGTCGAAGCTCTCGATCGCGGTCCGTTTCAACCCGACACCCGCGACCGCCGGGATCTGCTTCAGCGTTGCGTAGAGGTCGGCGGCTCGGGCCGGATCCACCGTCAGGAAGGCCCCGGTCAGCGTCTCTCCCTCGCCGGCAAGGCGGCGCAGCGCGCCGATCTCCATGTAGGCGGAGGTGCCCATGTACTCCTCGACGATCCCGACGACCGGCACCTGCCGGACCGTCCGGCGTCCGTCGAGCACCTCCACCGTGATCTCATCACCGGCACGGGCGGCCAGGACTTCGGCCAGCTTGAGCGACAGCACCATCCCGTCGGGTGGCAGGCGCATCGCCCCGCCGGTCACGTCGACGACGCGATTCAGCTGGGGATCGGCAATCAGCCCCTGGACCGACACGATCCGCGAGCGCTGCGCCGATCGCAGGCGGGCCGGCACCGCGCGGGACGGCTCGGCGTGCAGCACGCCGGGCAGCCGGCTGACCTCGAAGATCGAACGGCCCGAGGCTGGCAGCACGAAGTTCACGGTCACGTCCTGCCGCTGGATGACGAAGAACTGCTGGTCCATCAGCACGCCGATGGAATCGAGGAAGAAGGTGCCGAGGATCAGCATGGCGACGGCCGCCGCGATGCCGGTCACCGAGGTCGCCGCCCGCACCGGGTGTCGCCCGACGTTCCGCAGGATCATCCGCACCGGCGCCGACAGGAACCGCGCCAGCCCGGCGCGCTCCAGCCAGCTGCGGTGATATCGCGCCGGCGCTTCCGGCCGCATCGCTTCCGCCGGTGGCAGCGCCGCGACCCGCCGGACCGCGCTGAGCGCCCCCAGGCCCGACGCCACGAAGCTGACCAGCACGCCGCCGACGACCACCCCTGCCGGCACGTGGTACTGGAGCGTCGGAAAGTGAAAGAAATTGTTGTACATCGAGGTCATGCCGACCCCGAGCCAGGCGCCCGCGGCGATGCCGATCGCTCCGCCGGCCGCGCCGATCAGCAGACTGAGCTTGCCGTAGTGCCACGACAGCTCGCCGTTGGTGTAGCCGAGCGCCTTCAGCGCGGCGATCTGTTCGCGCTGGACCGCGACGATGCGGGTCAGCACGACGTTGAGCAGAAACGCCGCCACCAGCAGGAAGACGATCGGCAGGATGAGGCCGACGCTCTGCAGCTGCCGCAGCTCGTTGTCCAGATACCAGTGCGACGTCTGGAGGCTGCGCGGGATCGCCCCCAGCCCGCCATAGGTCGCGATCAGCCGATCGAGCCGGGCCAGCACGTCGGCCTCGGATGCGCCGGGCAGCAGCGTCAGCGCCAGGTGGTTGAAGCCCCCCTCCATGTCGAACGCGGCCGCCAGGCTGCGTCCATCCATCCAGAAAATCCCGAACCGGGCATCGTCCGGCACCAGCTCGCCAGGACGGATGCTGTAGACGTATTCGGGGGAGAGGGCCACGCCGACGATCTCGAGATCGCGCCGCCGGCCGTTGATGACGGCGCCGACCGAGTCCCCCGGTCCCAGTTGACGTGAGATCGCGAACGCCTCGCTGACGACGACCTCCTCGCTGAGGCCGGGTGTCGGATAGCGTCCACGGCGGAGGAACAGGTCGTTGAGCGACGGCACGCGCGGGATCTCGACCCCGATCAGCCGGGCGCTCGCCGGTTCGACCAGCCCGGGCACGTCGAGCGTCACGTCGACGACCACCCGGGCCTCGACCCGCGCGACGCCGGGGATCTGCGCGACGCGATCGCGCAGGTAGAGCGGCGCCCGCGTGAGGCCGGCGAAGACGTCCGCGAACCGGTAGCGCTCGTAATACGTGCTCTGCGTGAGCCGCAGCGACGCGAACGTGCTCAGGTACATGATGAACATCGCCACGCCGGCGCCAATCACCAGGCTGATGGCCAGCGCCTGCCCCTTCAGCGCCCAGAGGTCGCGAACCAGCTTGCGATCGAGCGGCTTCACGGGTGCGATTCCGCTGAGGAGCGGCTCACCACGACAGCTCCGAGGCTTTGACCTTGCGGTCGTTGCGGCGATCGCTGACCACCCGGCCGTCCGAGAGCGAGACGACGCGGTCGGCCATGTCGGCGACCGCGGCGTTGTGGGTGATGACCGCGGTCGTGGTGCCGAGCTCTTCGTTCACCTGCTGGATCGCTTCGAGCACGAGGATGCCGGTGGCGATGTCGAGCGCGCCGGTCGGCTCGTCGCAGAGCAGCACGTCGGGGCGCTTGGCGACCGCCCGGGCGATCGCCACCCGCTGCTGCTCTCCCCCGAGAGCTGCGAGGGAAAGTGATCGAGGCGGGCCGACAGATTCACCAGCTTCAGCGCCTCTTCCGGGGCCATCGGTTCGTCGACGATGTCGGTGACCAGCGCGACGTTCTCGCGCGCTGTCAGGCTCGGGATCAGGTTGTAGAACTGGAACACGAAGCCGACGTGCTTGCGCCGGTACCAGGTGAGCTCCCGCTCCTCGGCGGTGGTCAGGTTCTGGCCGCGATAGGTCACCGTCCCGGACGAGGGGACGTCGAGGCCGCCCAGGATGTTCAGCAGGGTGGACTTTCCGCTTCCGGAGGGGCCCAGCAGCACCAGGAACTCGGACTCCCGCAGCTCGAGCGTCACGCCCCGCAAGGCCGGCACCTCGACTTCACCCATGCGGTAGATCTTCGTGATCTCGCGCGCGGCGAACACGATCGGAGCGGCTGATTCGGTCGAGGGAATGGTCATCGAGATCCCGGGTCGGCTGACCTCAAGACTGTATCTCGGCCCACGAGGCACGGGGAATGGGGGGTGGGGAATCGGTAGTAATCGGGATTGCTCATCCTTCTAGGTTCGACCCGAGTGCCCCTCTCCGCATTTCACCCGATCGTTCGTCAGTGGTTCACCGGCCAGATCGGTACGCCTACCGAGGCGCAGCTGCGCGGATGGGAGGCGATCCGGCAGAAACGGAACACGCTGATCGCCGCTCCCACCGGCTCGGGCAAGACGCTGGCTGCCTTCCTGACCGCGCTCGACGAGTTGCTCCAACAGGGGATCGATGGGCGGCTCGCGGAAGAGGTCCGCGTCCTCTACGTATCGCCGCTCAAGGCGCTGAGCGCCGACATCCACAAGAACCTGGCCGAGCCCCGAGCAGCGATCCAGCAGCTCGTCGAAACCGCCGGACTGGCGGCGCCTCCGATCACGGCCGCGGTCCGGACCGGAGACACCACCGCGTCCGCGCGGGCCGCGATGCTGCGGACGCCGCCGCATATTCTCGTCACCACGCCCGAATCGCTCTATCTCCTCCTGACCTCCGAGCGCAGCCGGCTGATGCTGCGCACGGTCCAGACGGTCATCGTCGACGAGATTCACGCGGTCATCGGCACCCGGCGCGGCGCGCACCTCGCCCTGTCGCTCGAGCGGCTCGACCACCTCGTCGGCCGTCCGGTGCAGCGGATCGGGCTCTCGGCCACGCAGAAGCCGATCACTTCTGTCGCGCGCTACCTCGCCGGCGCCCGCGGCGAGGACTGCGTGATCGTGGACGGAGGGCACCGCCGCCGGATGGACCTGGGCCTCGAGGTCCCGCGCTCTGCTCTCGACGCGGTGATGGCCCAGGAAGTCTGGGAGGAGGTACTACGACCGCCTCCGGACGTTGATCGAGGCGCACCGGACCACGCTCGTCTTCGTCAACACCCGTCGCATGGCCGAACGCCTGTCGAGACATCTCGCCGAGCGGCTCGGCGAAGAGTCGGTGATGGCCCATCACGGCAGCCTGGCGAAGGAAAAGCGCCTGGACGTCGAGGCGCGGCTGAAGACCGGCCGCCTCCGTGCGCTCGTCGCAACCGCCTCCCTCGAGCTCGGGATCGACATCGGCCACGTCGATCTCGTCTGCCAGATCGGCTCGCCACGGAGGATCGCGACCTTCCTCCAGCGGGTCGGACGCTCGGGCCACACGATCTCTGGTGAACCAAAAGGGCGCCTCTTCCCTCTGACCCGCGAGGACCTCGTCGAGTGCGCGGCGCTGCTGCGCAGCGTCAGCCGCGGCGAGCTCGACGCCATTGTCGAACACGACGCGCCGCTGGACGTGCTGGCGCAGCAGCTGGTCGCCGAGTCGTCCTGCCACACCTACCCGGTAGACGAGTTGTTCACGCTGGTGCGCGGTGCATGGCCCTACCGGGCGCTCGAACGCAGCGCCTTTGACGACGTCCTGCGCATGATCGGGGACGGCTACGCCACCCGCAGGGGACGGCGGGCGGCGCTGGTGCACTCCGACGAGATCAACGGAACCGTCCGCGGGCGCCGTGGCGCGCGGCTCCTCGCCCAGACGTCGGGCGGCGCCATCCCCGAGGTCGCCGACTACCGCGTCGTCGCCGAACCCGACGACATGTTCGTCGGGACGGTGAACGAAGACTTTGCCATCGAGAGCACGATCGGTGACGTGTTCCAGCTGGGGAACGCGTCGTGGCGTGTGCTGCAGGTCGCCGGCGGCGCGGTCCGGGTCGCCGACGCGCGCGGCGCGCTCCCGAACATCCCGTTCTGGCTCGGCGAAGCACCGGCGCGAAGCGACGAACTGTCGCATGCGGTCAGTGAGCTGAAGGCGGATATCGACGCACGCCTGGCCGACGATACCGACCTCGGCGCCATCCGGAACTGGCTCGCCGGCGAGACCGGGCTGACCCCGGACGCGGCGGACCAGATCGTCGCCTTCGTGGCGGATGGACGGCGCGTGCTCGGGACGGTCCCGACGCAGCGCACGCTGGTGCTCGAACGTTTCTTCGACGAATCCGGCGGCATGCAGCTCGTCCTGCACGCACCGTTCGGCAGCCGCATCAACAAAGCCTGGGGTTTGGCGCTGCGCAAGCGCTTCTGCCGCCAGTTCAACTTCGAGCTCCAGGCAGCGGCGACCGACGACGCGGTGTTGCTGTCGCTCGGGCCGCAGCATTCGTTTCCTTTGTCCGATGTCTTCCGCTACCTGCACGCCGACACCACGCGGGACGTGCTGGTCCAGGCGTTCCTCGACGCTCCCGTGTTCCAGACGCGGTGGCGCTGGAACGCCACGATCTCGCTGGCCGTGCCGCGTCAGCGTGGCGGCCGCAAGGTGCCACCCCAGCTCCAGCGGATGCTCGCCGATGACCTGATGGCGGCGGTGTTCCCGGACGCGGCGGCGTGTCTGGAGAACATTCCCGGCGACCGGCAGATCCCGGATCACCCGCTGGTCTCGCAGACCATTCGCGACTGTCTCGAGGAGGCGATGGACTTCCACGGGCTCAGCCTGGTCCTGCGGCAGATTCACGCCGGTGAGCTGCAGCTCGTCGCTCGAGATACCCCCGAGCCCTCGGCGTTCGCCCACGAGATCCTCAACGCGAAGCCCTATGCGTTTCTGGACGATGCGCCGCTCGAAGAGCGGCGGGCGCATGCGGTCCAGTCCCGCCGCGCCGGAGACCCGGCTTCGGCCGGGGAGCTGGGTGCGCTCGATCCGGCGGCGATCGCCCGCGTGCGCGACGAGGCCCGTCCGGATCCGCGCGACGCCGACGAACTGCACGACGCCCTGATGACCGCCGGCCCGATGCCCCGGGCCGAGCTCGGGACGCTGCCCTCTTCGTGTGTCGAGCAACTGCAGAGTGCGGGCCGGGCGACGTTCGTTGGAGAGTTGCTGGTCGCGGCCGAGCGACTGCCCGAAATGTGGGCGGTCCACCCCGGCGCCGCATGCGACCCGGCCGTCACGCCGCCGCCGTCGCGGCTGTCGCGATCCTGGAACCGAGCCGACGCGCTGGTCGAACTGATACGCAGCCGGATCACCGTGACGGGTCCGGTGACAGCGGAAGCTCTGGCGCAAACTTTCGACATTGCGGTGAGCGATGCCGATGGTGCGCTCCTCGCGCTCGAAGGCGAGGGGGTCGTGCTCCGCGGCCGATTCACCGCACGGGATGCGTCTGAGGCGCTCGAGTGGTGCGACCGGTCGCTGCTCGCCCGCATCCACCGCTACACCCTCAATCGGCTGCGCGCCGACATCGAGCCGGTGTCGGCGGCCGACTACATGCGCTTCCTGTTCCGCTGGCAGCGGGTCGACTCTCCGGTCAGACTGACCGGCCCCGATGCCCTGCGCGAAGTCATCACCCAGCTCGAGGGCTTCGAGCTCGCGGCGGCTGCCTGGGAACGCAGTGTGCTGCCGGCGCGCGTGCCCGGCTACGAGCCGTCGATGCTCGACATGCTGTGCCTGGCCGGTGAAGTCGCATGGGCACGGCTGTCGCCGCCGAGTCCGCTACCCGGCAACACGCCGCGGCTGGCGCCGGCGACCCCGATCGCGCTCTTCCTGAGGGAACATGCCGCGGCCTGGCAGAGATCGACCGATTCCGACGCCGGCGCCGAGGCGCTGCTGACCGACGACGCTCGTCTCGTCCTCGGCGTGCTGCGGAGCCGCGGCGCGTCATTTTTCAGTGACCTGCGCAGCCAGGTACCGCTCGACGTCGATCGGCTGCGGACCGCGGTCGGCGTACTGGTCGCTTGCGGCCTGGCGGTCTCGGACGGCTTTGCCGGGCTGCGCGCGCTGGTCCAGGCCGCCCATGGACGCACCGGCTCGCACGATCGGCGCGCCAGCTTCGCCGGACGCTGGACCGCTACCTCCGCGCCGGCGTCGTCTTCGGACGACCTGCTGGCCACGCGCGCCTGGGCCCTGCTTCGCCGTTACGGCGTAGTGTTCCGACGCGTCCTCGCGCGCGAGCCCAACGCCCCCAGTTGGCGCGATCTGGCGATGTTCTACCGCCGACTCGAGGCGCGCGGCGAGATCCGCGGCGGCCGTTTCGTATCAGGGATGTCGAGCGAGCAGTTCGCGCTGCCCGACGCGGTGACCGCCCTGCGTGACATCCGCCGGGCGGGAAGCGACGGCCGGCTCCTCGTGATCAGTACCGCCGATCCGCTGAACCTCGCCGGCATCATCACGCCTGGAGAGCGCATTCGCGCCGCCGGGCGCAACCGGATGGTCTACCGGGACGGCGTGCCGGTCGCGGTCCGCGAGGGTGACTTCGTGCGACACCTCGCCTCCCTCGAACCAGGTCCGGCTGCCGAAGTGGTCCGTGCGCTGGGTCGCCGAGCCTACACGGCGGCCTGACCGGGATGGCTGTCGCGTGCATGGCCAGACGGTAGAATGGTGGCTCGCATGTCAACCATCCTGCAGCACCTCCCCGTCGGCCAGAAGGTCGGCATCGCGTTCTCCGGCGGCCTCGATACCAGCGCCGCGCTCCACTGGATGCGGGCGAAGGGGGCCATCCCCTACGCCTACACCGCCAACCTGGGGCAGCCGGACGAAACCGACTACGACTCCATTCCCCGCAAAGCCCTGGAGTACGGCGCGGAGCACGCCCGGCTGGTCGACTGCCGGCAGCAGCTGGTCGCCGAAGGCATCGCCGTCCTGCAGTGTGGCGCGTTCCACATCTCCACCGCCGGCGTTCCCTACTTCAACACCACGCCGATCGGCCGCGCCGTGACCGGCACGATGCTCGTCGGCGCGATGCGCGAAGACGACGTCAACATCTGGGGAGATGGCAGCACGTTCAAGGGGAACGACATCGAGCGGTTCTACCGCTACGGTCTGCTCACCAATCCCAACCTGAAGATCTACAAGCCGTGGCTCGACCAGGCGTTCATCGACGAGCTCGGCGGCCGCGCCGAGATGTCGGCCTACATGACCGCCGCCGGTTTCGAGTACCGGATGAAAGCCGAGAAGGCCTACTCCACCGACTCGAACATCCTCGGCGCCACCCACGAAGCCAAGGACCTCGAGCGCCTCGACACCGGGATGCAGATCGTCGAGCCGATCATGGGCGTCGCCCACTGGCGCGACGACGTCCCGGTCAAGCGCGAGCAGATCACCATCCGGTTCGACGAAGGGCAGCCGGTGGCGCTCAACGGCATCACCTTCAAGGACGGCGTGCAGCTCGTTCTCGAAGCGAACCGGATCGGCGGACGCCACGGCCTCGGGATGAGCGATCAGATCGAGAACCGCATCATCGAGGCCAAGAGCCGGGGCATCTACGAGGCCCCCGGGCTGGCGCTGCTGTTCATCGCCTACGAACGGCTGATCACCGGCATCCACAACGAAGATACGATCGAGCAGTATCGCGACCAGGGCCGCCGCCTCGGGCGGCTCCTCTACCAGGGACGCTGGTTCGACCCGCAGGCGATGATGCTGCGCGAGACGGCGCAGCGCTGGATCGCGCGCGCGATCACCGGCGAGGTGACGGTCGAGCTCCGCCGCGGCAACGACTACTCGATCCTCGATACGACCTCTCCGAATCTCACCTACAAGCCCGAACGCCTGACGATGGAGAAGGGGGAGTCGATGTTCTCGCCCCAGGACCGCATCGGCCAGCTCACCATGCGCAACCTCGACATCGTCGATACGCGCGAGAAGCTGTTCACCTACGTCAAGGCCGGGGTGCTCGCCCCGTGGAGCGGCACCGCGTTGCCTCACCCCGCTGCCGGAGACAAGGAAGAAGACTAGGAGCGGGAATGGGGAATGGGGAATCGGGGGATGGGAACCGGGATCGGCATGGCCATGAGGACGACACGGTGCGTGTTCGCGGCGCTGTCGCTGTTCGGCCTGGTGGCCTGCGGCGGGGGCGGATCCGGCTCGACGCCGACACCGACGGGGCCGGCGCCGGCGCCGATTCCCGCGGCGGACACGTGTAACTCGCTCGGCGGCACCGCCGCGTCGGCGGGCACCTCGATCCTGAACGGCAGCGGCTGCGCGGCCGATCGCTCCTCGGTCGTCCTGCTGAACATGCGGACGTCGGACGGCCAGCCGACCGGCGCCTGTTCGGGCACGGTGGTCGGCCCCCGTCATGTCCTCACCGCCGCGCACTGCCTCGATGAAGGCACCGGCATCGTCCGCGTGTGGCTCGGCAGCGGCGCCGAGATCGTGGCGCAGTCGTTCTCGTTCTACCCGAACTACCAGTTCAACACCCCGGGCTCGTTCGACGTGGGGATCGTGGTGATGGGGGACGCCCTGCCGAGGAACCCGGTGCCGATCCTCACCAGCCGCGATGCGCGGGTCGGGGAAACCGCGATCATCGCGGGGTGGGGACGCGACCAGAACGACGTCTCCGCCACGCTCCGTGCCGGCAGCACGACGCTGAGCGCGGTGAGCGGCACGCTGCTGCAGACGATCTTCGCCCCGCCTTCGAGCTCAGTCTGCTCGGGCGATTCCGGCGGACCGATCCTCCTTTCCGAAGCGGGGACATGGGTGATCGCCGGCATCACCTCGGCCACCTCCGCGAACGTGTGCAATACGGGTACGAACTTCTACCAGGCGGTCAGGAACACGGCCGTGCGGGACTTCATACTCGATCGCTTTCCGGCCGTCCTTCAGCGCTAGCGGCATCCACGACGGAGCACGGATCTCACCCGCCCGAGACCGGCAGAGCGAGCTCGATGACCCGCGTCGTAACGGTCTAAGATGATTTCGCATGCTCAAGCGAATAGCGAAGTGGCTGGCGGGGGCGCTGATCGCCCTGGTGGTCATTGGCACGGCGGGCTATCTGGCGGGCCTCCGCATCGTTATCGACGGCGGCGGCACCCCGAGTCTGAGCTTCGTCGAATCGGCGGACGACCGCGCCGCGGCTCTCGCGCGGCACCGCGAGGCGCAGCGGGCCCAGGCGCCCCCGCCTCCGCCTGAGGCCCCGGCCGCTCCGACGCCGGCGCCGGGCGCAGCCGAAACGCCCGGCGCGCTTCCGGCCGCGGTGACCTCACCCGACCCTGCCAGGGGAGGCACCTACTGGACCGACTTCCGCGGTCCGGCCCGCGACGGCCACTACCGCGAGCGGCCGATCCGAACCGACTGGCCGGCCGGCGGGCTGAAGCCGGCGTGGAAGCAGCCCGTCGGCGGCGGCTACGCGTCCCTAGTCGCGGCGCGCGGACGAGCGTTCACGATCGAGCAGCGCGGCAACCAGGAGGTGGTGGCCGCCTACGACATCGCCACCGGACGCGAGCTGTGGACCCACGGCTGGTCGGCGCACGTTCAGAGAATCGATGGGGGGCGACGGACCACGGGCGACGCCGACCTGGCACGACGGCAAGGTCTACGCGCTCGGCGGCAGCGGCGAGCTGCGATGCCTCGACGCCGGCACGGGTGAGATGGTCTGGCGCGCCAACATCCTGCAGGACGCCGGCGCGAGCAACCTGCAATGGGGGATGTCGGCCGCGCCGCTGGTGGTCGACGGCAACGTCATCGTGCTGCCGGGTGGCCGCGGCGGTCAGTCGGTCATCGCCTACGACCGCGCCACCGGACGGCGCGCGTGGTCGGCCCAGGACGACACCGCCGCCTATTCGTCGCCGATGCTGGTGACGCTCGCCGGCGTGCGCCAGATCCTGGTCTTCAGCGGGTCCAGGCTGATGGGCCTGTCGCCCGACCGGGGGGAACTGCTCTGGGAGTTCCCGTGGAAGACCCAATACGACGTCAACGCCTCGCAGCCGCTGCTGCTCGACGACCGGCGCATCTTCATCTCGACCGGCTACGGCACCGGTGCTGCCGCGATCCAGCTCACCGCCGACGGCTCGGGCCGCCTCTCGGTCGTCGAGCTCTGGCGCACGAACCGGATGAAGAACCAGTTCACCAGCTCGGTACTGCACGAGGGCTTCATTTACGGGCTGGACGAGGCCATCCTCGCCTGTATCGACGCCTCGACCGGCGAGTTGAAATGGAAGGGGGGCCGCTACGGCTACGGCCAGGTGATGCTTGCCGACGGCCACCTGATCGTGCTCACCGAATCGGGAGAGCTGGCGCTGGTGCGGGCGACGCCTGAAGGGCATCAGGAAATCGTCCGTTTTCCGGCGCTCGAGGGGAAGACCTGGAACCACCCGGCGATCGCGGACGGTTACCTGCTCGTCCGGAACATCAACGAAATGGCCGGTTTCGACCTCCGCAAATAGGTGTTCGGCCCGCCGGGGATGCCCGGGCGGCGGGATCGGGACATAATGGAGGGTATCGGCGTCAAAGAGCGTGGCAGGGATGAGCAGGAATATGAGAGCAGAAGCAATTCGCCGGGCCAAAACCGGGATGCTGCACGATGACGAGCTGCAGCACCTGATCCTCGAGCGGATCGAGGAAGACGGTTCGTTCGCCGTCGCCGCGGGCCGGGGTCTGTACGGTCATCAACGTTCACGTCAGCGATGGCGAAGTGACGCTGACAGGGGTCGTCCGGACGGCAGCCGATCGGCGTCGCGCCGACCTCCTGGCGCGGGCGATGGGCGCCGCCGGCGTCGACAACCAGCTCCGGATCGCGGAAGACGCGCCGGCGCACAAATCCCGAAAGTAGACCCGCCCACTCGGGGCCTTTCCGTGCCTCAGACCGCCGCATCAGCGGCGGCTTGCGCGCGGTTGCGTCCCTGTTCCTTCACCCGGTAGAGCGCCTGGTCGCAGGCGGAGATCAGCTCGTTGACACTGGCTGGACCTTCGGCGGTCCGGGTGGCGACGCCGACGCTGACGGTCACGATCCCGGCCGGCGAGCGGTTGTGCCTGATCTGGATGCGTTCGACCGCCGTGCGGATCCCCTCCGCCACCGTCAGCGCCCCGGCCCGGTCGGTATCGACGAGAACGACCGCGAACTCATCCCCCCCGTAACGGCAGCCCAGGTCGCTCACGCGGTTGGCCGCGCGCCGCAGCACCGCCGCGACCTGGCGGATGCACTCATCCCCAGCCGGATGACCGTGGTGGTCGTTGAACTGCTTGAACTGGTCGATGTCCACGAGCAGCAGCGACAGCGGCAGCCCGGTACGGTTCGACCGCTGCCATTCCTGCTGCATGAACACGTCGAAGCGCCGGCGGTTGGCGAGACCGGTGAGCGGGTCCGCGGTCGCCAGCTGCTCGAGCGCGGCATTCGCGATCTGCAGCTGGGCGGTGCGTTCGAGCAGCTCCGCCGTTCGTTCCTCGACCAGCCGCGCGAGCCGCCGCTCGAGCGCCTTCAACCGCCGGCTCCTGATCGCGTACAGCACTGCGATCCCCGCGAACAGGAGAACGCCCCACGAAATCGACATGGAATGCGGCGATTATCGCACGTCGACCCGGCGCCAGGCACCCCGGTCACCGAACGCCGCAACACGGTCCCTCAATGCTTTGCCACCAGGCATTCCCGGGGCACGATAGGGCCATGTTCCTTCACCTCCTGATCGTCGCGCTGTTCTCCACGTGGCAGGCCGGCGGCGAAACGCCGCAGGCCGCGGTCGACCGGCTGCTCGAAACGGATCGCGCCTTCTCCACCGCCGGCGCGGCAAAGTCGACGCTCGAATCGATCGCGGCGATGTTCGCCGAGGACGTGACGGTCCCGGCCCCCGGCAACGTATTCGTTCAAGGCAGACCGAAGGCAATCGAGGCGCTCAAGGCGAACGCCGACAACCTCAGCTCTCGAGCGGAATGGGCGCCGATCCGCGGCGGCATTTCGGCCGACGGCACCCATGGCTTCACCTTCGGCTTCATGACCGTCAAGAAGACCGACGGGGCGACGGTGCCGCTGAAGTATCTCGCCTACTGGGTCAAGGGGAAGGACGGCTGGCGGGTCGCCGCCTATCGTCGTCGCCCGCGCCCCGAGGGAAATCCTTCGACCGCACCGATGCCGCCGGCGCTCCCCGAGCGGCTGGTCGCGCCCTCGACCGACGCGGCCCAGACCGCCCGGTTCGCCGAAAGCCTCGCCGCGGCGGAAAAGGCGTTCTCGGACGAGGCGCAGAAGATCGGCATCGGCGCCGCGTTCACGAAGCACGGACGTGCCGACGCGGTGAACATGGGCGGACCGAAAGACGCCGGCTTCGTCGTCGGGTCGGAGGCGATCGGCCGCGCGGTTGGTGAAGGAGAACCAACCGACAGCAGCGGGGTGGCCTGGAGCGCCGACCGCGTGCTGATCGCGCCAAGCGGCGACCTCGGGATCACCTTCGGGATGATCCGCATCCTGAAGCCGGCCGCCAACCAGCCGGCCGCGGTGCCGTTCTTCACCATCTGGCGGCGCGACTCACCCACTGGCACATGGAGATACATAGCGGAGTGAATCGACATTGCGGACTGTGGATTGCGGATTGCTGATCGACGGATCGTTGATTGTCGATTGTCGATTTGCCGACCGGTGCTCAATCTACGCTCACGAATCCGTCGATCAGCAGTCCGCAATCAGCGATCAGCGATCAGTGATCCGCTGAGCGAGCGAGAATCGCCAGGAACGACCTCCCATGGAGCTCCTCGGGAGTGAGACCGGTTTCCTGCGCCTCGGCCATCGTCAGGGCGCCGGAGCTCAGGCCACGGGCGAAGAAATTGAGCAGCCCCTGCCCGGTCGCGGCGTCGTCGAAGACATCGCCGACCAGCGTCGCCTGCGCCGCCTTCTCGACGAAGTTGCGCAGTCTCGCGGTCGCCGCCGGCCGCGCCGCCAGGAAGAACGCGTAGACCGCGGCGTAGCGCGTCGGCAGCTGCGCCGGGTGCAGATCCCAACCCTGGTAGAAACCGTTCACCAGCGAATGCCGCGCATCGTCGAAATGGATCTTCCAGGCGCGGTGAATGGCCTCCCGGTTCTCGCGTCGCTCCGCGTCGGTCAGGGCTTGCCCGGACGCGGCCCGGTGCGGTGCGACCGGCAGGATGTTGGTCGCCCCGTCCGACAGCTTCACCCCTGACTGCGCCAGCGCGACCTGCATCATGTGCTTGGCGAAATCACACGCGTCGTGGCGCATGTGCTGCCAGGCCGCGGTAATGCCGCAGAGGGCGGTGTAGTCGTAGGTGCCGAAGTGGGCGCCGGTGACCCGCCCCTCGCCGGCCGCGATCAGGCCGCGCAGCGCAGAAGACCCGTCGGGCGCGATGATCGACTGCGGAGTCTCGATCATCAGCTCGAGGCGGATCGCCCCCCGTTTCAGGCGAAGCCGCCGCTCGAGCGCTGAACAAGCCCGGGCGACCGCGGTCACCTGGCCGGCCAGCATGATCTTCGGGATGGTGACGACGAAATTCGCCGGGAGCGCTTTCGACCCGTCGCGCACCAGCGTGGTGACGAACAGGTCGAGGGTGCGGAGGCTCCGGGTGTAGAGCTCCTTCGACAGCGGCTTGATCCGGATGCCGATGAACGGAGGGAGCGTGCCGCCGGCCGCGGCAGCCGCAACTTCCCGGGCCGCGGACGCCGCGTGGCCGTCTTCTTCGGCGTCGGGTCGGTTGCCGTAGCCGTCCTCGAAATCGATGCGGAAATCCTCTACCGGCTCGCGACGCAGCTTCTCCACGATCCGGGCGCGGACGTCTCCCGCAAACGTCGCCGGATCCACGCCGGGCGAATCGAACCGCAGCGCGTCGTGGAGCGTCTGCGCATCGGGAGCGTATTCGTCCAGCGCCGCCAGCGCGACCGCCCCGAGCTTGCGGGCCGAGTCGGCGCGGAACAGGTGTGCTCCGCCGTACACGGTATGCACCGGCTGCCGATCCTCCGGCTCGCCTGGATAGGCGCGGACGATGGCGGTGTGATCCTTGCGGAGGGCGCTGGAGAGCGGCTTCAGGTCGGCAGCGGTCAGCGAGCCGCGAACGGTTCCGGAGTTCGGCGTCATGAGGTCAGCTGCCCCGATAGGTCGAGTACCCGAATGGGCTGAGCAACAGTGGCACGTGATAGTGCGGCTCGGACTCGACGGTGAAGGTCACGATGACAACCGGGTAGAACGCCGGGATCCCGAGGGTCTCGAAGTATGGCCCGGTCGCGAAGGTGAGACGGTAAGTGCCGGGGATCGCGGGAGCGCCGGCGGGCATCAGCGTCCGGACCCGGCCGTCACGGTCGGTGGCGCCCTGCGCGATCGGCTTCCAGGTGTCGAGCGCGTCGAGTTGTTCGAGCGAAACCCGGATCCCCTCCGCCGGACAGCCGCGCGCGGTATCGAGAACATGGGTCGTGATCGCGCTCATGCGTCCGAGATGTTAGCACTGCGCCGGAACCACCCCACGTGCGCGCCGCCGTGCGAAGATAATCGGCGTGATGCTGCGAATGGTGGCTATGGCGGGCGTCGCGCTGGCTCTCGCGCTGCCGGCGCGGCCGCCGGACTCCCAGCAGGTCAAGCCGGGCGCCACCGGCCTCGACCACATCCCGATCGCCGTCGCCGACCTCGAGCGCGCCGCGGCTCGGTATCGCGCGCTCGGGTTCGCGTTGAAGCCGGGGCGACCGCACGACAACGGGATCCGGAACGAGCACGCCAAGTTTTCGGACGGCACCGAGCTCGAGCTGATCACCGCCCCCGAAGCACGCGACGCGCTGACGAAAACCTATCGACAGCACCTTGCCGCTGGAGACGGTCCGGCCTTTCTTGCCCTCTACGCGCCGGACCGCGATCGGGCCGCGCCGCCCTCTCCCCTGCCGGGCTATCTCTTCTTCGGCCCGCGGAACGCATCGCCGACCGACCGGCCCGAACACTTCGCTCACCGAAACACCGCCGACTCGCTGATCGAAGTGTGGCTGGCCGGTGACGACCTGTCGGTCGAACGCAAGCTGCTGCAGACGCTGGGAGCGACATTCGCCCGCCGTGAAGTTCACGTGCCGGATCCGGTGGTTGCCGAGGTCGCGCAACTTGGCGCGGAGTCGGTGGTGTTGCTGCCGGGCTCACGGCAGCTGGTCGCAGGACGCCCGATCATCGGCGCCGTCGTCCGGGTGAAGAACCTGTCAACCGCGCGGCAGATCATCGGTGCGGCCGGGCTGCTCCCGGATGCGCCGGCTGGTCGGGCCACGTCGAGCATTTTTCTGCCGCCAACGGTCACGCACGGCCTCTGGCTCGAATTCCGCGACCGGCATTGACCAGGGAGAATCATGAGAGAAGATGCACACGCCCGACCGACGCGCGACGCGGCGGAGCCGCTGTACGACGTAAATATCCCGACACCCACGCACGCGGAACGCGCGCGAACGCTGGTCGCCCGGATCTCGACCGGAACCCTGTGCACCCTCGCGCTGGAGCCGGAGGGCTATCCCTACGGCTCGTTCGTGACCGTCGCCTTTGACAACGGCAACCCGATCTTCCTGATCAGCGGACTCGCCGAGCACACCAAGAACCTGGAGCAGGATTCCCGCGCATCGCTGCTGGTGGCCGAGGGAGGCGCCGCGGACCCGCTCGCCAACGGCCGCGTCACCATTCTCGGGCCGTGCACGCGCGTCGAAGGGGACCAGGGCAGCACGCGTGCCGCATTCCTCGCTGCTCATCCGAACTCGAGCTACTACGCTGACTTCCGCGATTTCTCGTTCTGGAAGCTGCAGGTCAATCACGTCCGCTACATCGGGGGCTATGGCCGGATGTCATGGATCAGCGAGGCCGACTGGCGCGCCGCCGAACCGGATCCCCTCGCTCCGTCGGCCGCCGGCATGATTGCTCATATGAACACCGACCACGCCGACGCCCTGGTGCTTTACTGCAAGGCCTTTTCAAAGGCGACCGAGATCACCTCCGCGAGCATGACCGGCGTCGACCGGTACGGCTTCGACATGTCGGCGATGACTCCAAAGGGACCACGACCCGTCCGTCTGGCGTTCGGCAGGCCGGTGAGCACGCCGGAGGAAGTGCGGGCCGCCCTGATCTCGATGGTGAAGGACGCCCGGTCCAAGCTGGGCTGAGGGATCGGGTTCGACACAGGCGACTGCCGGCGGGTCACCCGATGCTGGCCGGTTCAATTCCTATCCGGCTCACCAGCTCCTACTCGTTGAACTCGGTGCTCGAACTACTCGGTTCGGAGCACTCCTGCTCCTCCGCCTCCCAGCGGCGATGCAGTTCCTTGCGCCGGCGGAGACGGGCCACGAAGGCGAGGCCCGCGAGCGCCAGGATCACCGTCCACGCGGCGGAGGGGCTGGTGAGGATCGGCACCCACCGCGACAGCCGCCGGTGGCCACGCCAGGCGCGGTCGGCCGCGGTCTCGACGCTTTCGCCGGTTGCGGCCGCGAAGGCCGCGTCGAAGGCGAGCCCTGAAGAGACGCGCCCGGTGATCCGTCCGATGGCGTCGACGCCGTGGCGGCGGCGGATCTCGTCGACGAGGGCGGCGGAGAGGAGGTAGGCCTGGGTCGTATCCGGATAAGCGTCGGAGGCGAAGAGCCGCGCGATGTCGGCCATCGACGGCGGATCGAGCGCGGCGAGCAGCAGCCGCAGCTCGTCGCCCGTGCCCCATCCCGATTCGAGCGTCACGGCAACGCCCTCGTGAAACCAGCGCGGCAGCGGCTGCCCGCCGGCTCGTGTGTTGAGTGCGAGGTGCACGACCTCATGGCGCATGACCGCTTCGAGCGAGCCGTAGGGATAGGGTCCGATGCGATCGGGAAAGATCAGGATGTGCTCGGTGCCGGAGGCGAGGCCGACAACCCATCGCGGAATCCGGGCGACCCGGGCGTCATCGTCGGCAACGAGCGTGACCGACAGCCGTTGGGGCAGCGCTAGGCCGGCCGCCTCGAGCGACCGGGTCAACGGCCCGTAGTCGGTGGTCCGAAGGCGATCCACCGCCGGCGCGAGCCGCGGCGGGGCATCGATGGCGAGCGGCACGTCCTGGGCCGCGCTGGGAGCCGCGAGAAGACAGATCCGGATCAGGAACGCGAGCGCGACGGCAACGCGCGCGCGGTTCGACGCGGGCAGGCTCACAGGTCGAGTCTAGCAGGCGTGAACCGCCTTATCGCTTCGCGGTTGCGGTCTCGCGGAGGGGTGGCCCCGCAGCACCGCGCGGAGCGCTGCCGCTGGTCGTTTGGCAGCGGAGGCGGCAGTGCGGGTGCCATCCCCAGCGCATCGCGCTTCTGTGGGCCGCTAGCTCAATCGGCAGAGCCGCAGACTCTTAATCTGCGGGTTGAAGGTTCGATTCCTTCGCGGCTCACCAGCCTCCGCCTCAGTTCTCGCGGAGGCTGTCCGCTAGCGGCGCGTAGCGCCGCGTAGGCGGACCTCGCTCGCTGAAGAGGCTCCGGCGGACAAGCCAGTCTCAATCTTCGCTCTGGATCCGCGAGCGGAAGGCCGCTGGGTTCGTCGAGGTCCGGTCGGGAACGGGCTATTGATGGTCTCTGCCATCGCGTGCGCAGTTCCCGCAAGACGCGCGTGCTCCGCGCGTGTATGCCCCGATCGCATTGCTGCTTCTGGCGTGATACTCCTGGCGAGCGCCAGCTGCCAAACACTGCGTGTGCTCGCAGCAGTGCGCTCGACGCCTGCGCATGGCCCGTAGACGACGGCATGCTCAGGTTCCCGGAATCGCCTGCCGCGCCGGGGGGCCGTCGCCGAGCGGGCTAACGCCCAAGACGCTTCGGGCAGCACTCCGTGTTCTCCGTGAAGCTAACCTGACGTCGCGCCGACGTTACTGGCCCGGCGTCGAGATCGGGCTGTCGCGGCTGTTCGAAGAACACCCCGTGCGGCCTGATCAGTCCGTTGGGATACGGATATGTCGTGATAAGTGCACCAAGGCGATTGTCGACGACGGCGACGTGACCGGGAATACCCGGAACCGTCGCGGTTGCCGCTCGGCCTTCCAAGGCGATGTACGTCACGCCGCCGTTGCTCGACAGCCACTGATGCCCAGTGATCGTGCCTGGCGGCAGTTCCAGATACGTCGTCGCCGGGTGGGCCACATCGTTCACATCGATGAACGCCATCCGTGCAGGTCGTCCTGCGGGATTTTGCCGAAGGCCGACGATCAACGTCCGCTTGTCGTTGGTAAGTGAAAGCGTGTCTGGCTGGAAGTTCGCCTCGGCCCGCGAAATGAGCCGGGGCTGAGGCCCGCCGACGTCAAACACCTTGATGGTGTGCTCGTTGCGCACGGACACATAGGCGACGTCATCGTCGACGAGCACTTCGCTCGGGCGGTCGCCCACGACTTGTTCCCAGAGAATATCGCCGCTGCGGAGATCGACCTTCGAGAACGTGCCCTGAGTCGCGTTCGACGGCCGTTCGTTGGTCGCGAACAGATATCGTCCATTCGTGCTGATCCAGACCGCGTGGGTTCTGGCATCTGCCAGGTGGCTCACGGGGACGTCGGCCACCTTTTCATCCAGCCCGGTGTCAATGACTCCGACGGTGTTGGTTCCAAACTGCGCAACGTAGACGTATTCCCCATTGCGGGCCGCCATCAAGTGGTGCGGTCGAGAGCCCACCGGAATCCGCGTGACGACGGTGAAGGTGTCCTTGTCGATGACCGAGACCTGATGCGTGTCCTCGTCCGAGGAATAGACCTTGTTCGTGCCGGCTGGTGCGGTGATGCCGATCGGATTGTCGCCGACTCCGACAATACCCAGCGGGTGACCCGTCGCTGCGTCGATGGCGGCGACGGTGCTTCTTCCTCCCGTGGTGCGTTCGGTCACCCAGATGGTGCCGGCCTCCTGGCGGCGTTTTGCGCCCGGCGAGACGGTCAGAACCGTGGCGATGGCCACGAACGCGAGCACGATTTGTCGAAATCCGTAATTTCGGTGCATGAGTGGCGCCTCCTGTGAGCCGTTGCGCTGAGGAGACGCGTAAAGAGGATGGAAACCGTCTCATAAACTGCTATAAAGGGGCATTCCGGATGAGATGGCAGCCGACAGTTCGGAGGTGACACGGCTGTTACTGGCCTGGAGCGACGGGCACGCCGCGGCGGGCGACGCGCTCATGGACGCCGTGTACGGCGAGTTGCGAAAGATGGCCCGCGGCTACTTGCGCCGCGAGCGCGCCAGCCATTCGCTGCCGCCAACGGCGCTGGTCCACGAAGCGTACTTGAAGCTGGTCGATCAGCAACGCGTGAAATGGCAGAACCGCGCGCACTTCTTCGCCATCGCGGCTCGCGTGATGCGCCGCATCCTGGTCGATCACGCGCGCGGACGCGCATCAGCGAAGCGGGGCAGGGGCGCGACATTCACGCTTCTGGACATTGACGCCAGGGTGGAGGCTCCCGGCGTCGACATCCTGGCCCTCGACGTCGCACTCGAGAAGCTCGCCGGGATCGACGAGCGCCAGTGCCGGTTGGTTGAGCTGCGCTTTTTCGGCGGCCTGACCGTGGAGGAGGCGGCCGCGGCATTGGGCATCGCGCCGATCACGGTCAAGCGCGACTGGGCGTTGGCGCGGACGTGGCTGTATCGCGAAATACGAGGTCCCGGCGCATGAAGACCCCCGCAGATTGGGAACGCGTCCGGGAATTGTTCCACCACGCGCTGTCGCTGCCGCCGGAAGAGCGAGCGGCATTTCTGCGCCGCGAGACGAGGGCGGACGAGGACAGCCGTCGTGAGATCGAATCGCTGCTGGCGGCGCACGCCGAGGCCGAAGGATTCCTGAGCGACTCACCCGCACGTGCGACCGGCGACGACGATCTTCCGACGGGCATCGGCGCCTTGCCTTCGGGGACGCGGCTCGGCGCGTTCGAGATCCTCAGGTTGCTCGGCGCCGGCGGCATGGGCGAGGTCTATCGCGCGCGAGACACACGGCTCGATCGTGAAGTGGCGATCAAGGTGCTCTCCGGCGATCTCGCCGATGATCCCGGCGGGCGCGACCGCTTCGAGCGCGAGGCGCGGGCCATCTCGCGAATGACGCATCCACATATCTGCACGCTCTACGATGTCGGGGCCGCCGAGATCGACGGCCGCGAGGCACGGTTCCTCGTGATGGAACTGCTCGACGGCGAGACGCTGGCGGAGCGGCTGGGTAGAGGCGCGCTGCACCGCAGGGCGGGCCATCGAAGTGGCGATCGAGATTCTCGACGCGCTCGGCGCGGCGCACGCGATGGGTATCATCCATCGCGACTTGAAGCCGGCCAACATCATGCTGACGAAGTCCGGCGTCAAGCTGCTCGACTTCGGGCTGGCGCGGTTGACTCCGGCGCGGGTCGCCGGTCAGCCTCAGCGCGACGAGCGGTGAGGATTCGCTGACGGCGCCAGGAAGCGTGTTCGGCACGATTCCGTACATGGCGCCGGAACAGGTCCGCGGCGCCGAGGCAGATGCGCGTACGATCTGTTTGCGTTCGGCGCCGTGTTCTACGAAATGTTGACCGGTCGACGGGCGTTCAGCGCGCAATCACACCCCGCGCTCATCGCGGCGATTCTCGAGCAGGATCCGCCGCCGATGACCACTGAACCGACGCTCGCGACACCGACGCTGGACGCCCTGGTGCGCGCATGCCTCGCGAAGGATCCGGCCGATCGATGGCAGCATGCCCGCGACGTCGCGCTCGCGCTTCACGGCCTCGGAGAGGGACGACCACCATTGAGTCCGCAACCAACCGGCGCTGCATCGACCGCGCTCAACAAAGCTTCCCGGCTTCGCCGACCGTGGCGGCTGCACGCGGCCTGGTCCGCCATCGCCATCGCCGGCGCACTGCTGGTCTGGATGCTCCCCTCGGTACGTCAGCACGCCGGCGGTGGCCGCCAATCCGCAACCCGTCACGTCCTTCATGGACTCACCGCTCGAGGGACGCGTCTACGATCCACGCACCTTGGCGGCCGGCGGGACCAACGCAGACGACATTACCGATGCGCTGCGCCGGCTGCGGATCGTGACGCACAAGGAGAACACGAGTCCGATGTGGCACCGCGAAGAGGAAGTTCGTCAGCAGAATCCCGATTTGATCGTGAGCCACCTGGGTTGTCTGTACGATAAGCGCGTCGCGAATGATCTCGTGGTCGAAAAACAATTCTTCGACATGGCTGAACATCGTCTGACCGCGTTTTTCGGATATGTCGCGTCCGTCAGTCCGCGCACGAAGTTCC
>CAVUDT010000002.1:0-505986 GCA_963740275.1 uncultured Acidobacteriota bacterium
ACGGTGGCTGGTTCGAGTCCAGCCCGAGGAGCCAGCTCCTAAAATACTTCTAGTCAATAACTTGCACGACCGGCCATTTGCAGTACCGAACTTCCACAGCCTAAGTGGTTGATACGAGTGCCTTGTAATGTTCTCGGTGAGGTTGTCGAACCACTCGACAGTTTCGCCGCGGAGCTGCGGCGCCTGTACCATGATGTCCGTCACTGTCATCGGTGATCATGACGGTGGGCGCCTTTGCCGTGGCGGGTACGCTCAATACTACCGCGCCATTCCCGAGCGAATCATCGCGCGTGCATATCTGGCGAAGTTGCGAGACCGGAACGTTGCGCGGCTGGCTTTCGGCAGTCATCGTCAAGACCGTCCCTTTGGGCCTGATGAAGGTGCCCTCGATCTCGGCAGCCGCTGCAGTGGAGACATGGATCGTCCCGCCTCGCTCAATGCCTGCGACATCGTCGATAGATCCGATCGATCGTTGTGCCTCAGCCGAAATGGCAAACAGTGCAAACAGAATGAATGTCGTGCGCAAGAAAGCTCCTAGCTTTTCAGAGTCGGACGTGTCGAGTGGATCGCGGATAGACGCGAGGCGAGTCCCCGGGGCGACGGGCAGGGGTGGAAGTAGTATCGTATGCGCGAGTGCAGATCGGCCAGACGTTTGGCTCGTACCAGATCCTCGCCACAGTCGGCAAAGGCGGCATGGGCGAGGTGTATCGCGCCCGAGACACGAGGCTCGGCCGCGACGTTGCGCTGAAGATTCTTGCCGCCGCATACACCCAGGACCCGGACCGCATCCGCCGGTTCCGGCAGGAAGCCACCGCGGCGTCCGCCCTCAATCATCCGGGCATTCTCACGATTCACGAAGCCGGCGATGCCGACGGCTGTCAATTCATCGCCACCGAATTGGTCGATGGCGAGACCGTGCGGCAGATCCTGAATCAGCGGGGCCGGGTGCCGCTGAACGAAGCGCTCGCCATTGCGGTGCAGATCGCGGCGGCGCTGGCCGCCGCGCACAAGGCGGGCATCGTGCATCGCGACATCAAGCCCGAGAACGTGATGCTGCGGCCGGATGGGTACGTCAAGGTGCTGGACTTCGGCATCGCCAAGCTGACGCAGCGGCCTGACGGGAGTCCCGACAGCGACCAGATTACCCGGACGCTGTCGCAGACGAGCGACGGCGCGATCGTCGGCACCGTACCGTACATGTCGCCCGAGCAGGCGCGCGGCGCCGCCGTGGACGCGCGGTCAGATATTTGGAGTCTCGGCTGTCTGCTCTACGAAATGCTTGGCGGCCGATCACCCTTTGCCGGACCGACGACCAGTGATGTGCTGATCGGCATCCTCGACAAGCAGCCGGCACCGCTCACCGCGCCTCCGCACAATATTCCAGCCGAGTGCGATTGGATCATCACGAAGACCCTGCGCAAGAACGCGGACGAACGCTACCAGAAAACCGACGACCTACTGTCGGACCTGCGCCGCCTCCAGGAAAAGCTGACACTCGAAGCACATCAGGAACGCGCGCTTCCGCCGCCTCGCCCGTCGCGCCCATGGTCCCGCGTTGGAGCCTCGGTCGTCGCCGCACTGTTGACTGCATGTGCGATCGGCGCAGTGTGGTACTGGCTGCCGGGTCCCGCATCGTCTTCGACGACCACCGCACAATCCCTCGCTGTGTTGCCGCTGAAGGCGTTCGATGCCGGCGACAATTATCTCGGGCTGGGCATCGCCGATGCGGTGATCCGCAGGACCAGCCAAACCGGCGGGATGATCGTACGCCCGACGAGCGCAATCCAGCGATACATGGCCGACGACGTGGACGCGTTGACGGCGGCGCAGCAGTTGAGCGCCGACGTCGTGCTCGAGGGCAGCGTGCAGCGTGCCGGTGATCGGCTTCGCGTCAGCGTCAACCTGCTGCGCGTCGGCGACGGCGCATCGCTCTGGGCCGACAACTTCGATCTGCGCACCACCGATATCTTCGAGATCCAGGATCGCGTCGCGCGCGAGGTCGCGTCGCACCTGCAACTCAGAATCGGTCCCGCGCAGCAAGCGCGGCTGGGCCGCCGGCCGACCACGAGTCCGCAAGCGTACCAGGTACTACATGAAAGGACTGCACCGGCTCGATCAGCGAATGTCTTTCAGCGTCGCGGAGAAGGCCGGCCCGATCGATTTTTTCAATTTAGCAATTGAAGCGGACCCCGATTTCGCGCTGGCGCACGCCCAACTCGCGCTCGCCTACGCGGTCGGTGCCGTCTTCCGTCAGAGGGGGGCGCCGGAGACGGACGAGCGAGCAAGAGCCGAGATCGCGCGAGCGCAGACGCTCGACCCGGACCTGCCTGAGATCGCACTGGCACGCGCGGCACTGCTCGGAAGCCGTTTCGGCGGCTTTCGCGGCGACGAGGCGGTCCGGGTGCTGCTAACGGCACAGCGCATCGACGCCAACGTCGGGCACGCCGAACTGACCTTCCACTACGCACATCTCGGACTCGCGGAGCTGGCCGAACGGGCCGGCGAGCGCGCCATGGAAATCGATCCGACCAGCGCGTACGCAAAACGGCAATTGATTTCGTCGTACGAGATGAGCGCGCAGTGGGACAAGCGGCTCGCGGCGCAACTACGGTCGTTTCCGAACGAACCCATGGATGGGTGGGCGCTGCTGACCGTGGGCCGTCTGACTGACGCTCGTCGCGCGGTCGACTTGGGCGTGGCGTCGGATGGCGCGGGCCAGTTGGCTCTGGCAAGAGTGAAGGCTCTGCTCGATGCATTGCAGGGCGATATGCGATCGGCCAAGGCCGCCATTCCATCGCTGCTGAGTTGGCATCCCGTGAAGGATCCCTACTATCACCACACCGCGTATGTCGTCGCGTGCATTTACGCCGCCGAGGCCAACAGTGCCGAAGCCATGAAATGGTTGCGCGAAGCCGTCGCGACCGGATTCCGCGTGTATCCGTTGTTCGAACGCGACCCGCTGCTCGATAAGATCAGGAAGGCGCCCGAGTTCGTGCAGTTCATGACGGAGTTGAAAGCCACCGTTGACGGGTACCGCCGCGAATTCACGGGTCGCTAACTCAACTTTCCGGCGCATCGCAGTTGTGGTTCCTGCGAGTGTTGTCTGAGTATTGGGCGAACCATCTGACCGCAACGGACGAGGCAAAATCCGAAATCCGCAAGATAACTCCGAGGCGACAATTGGTTGCGGTCGAGCCATGATTCGAATGGTTTCCCGTCGAGAGCAGGACCATGGACGCGCGGTACGAGGATGTCGCTCCCTTCGAGCGTTGTGAGTCACTGAAGCTACCGCCTCAACGCCTCGATCGGCTGAATGCGCGCCGCGCGGCGGCCCGGCACGGCGCACCCGAGGAAAGCAACGGCGGCCAGGATGAGCGGCACCATGGTCAGAGTCAGCGTGTCCCGTGGCCGGACGCCCGACAGGAGGCTCTCCATCAGCGGGCCGATGGCCAGCGCGCCGGCCAGCCCCAGCGTGGCACCGATGGCGGTCAGCAGCAGGCCGCGGCCGAGGACGAGGCGGAATGCGTCGCGCGGCCTGGCGCCGAGCGCCAGCCGGACGCCGATCTCGTGGCTGCGCTGGGCGACGACATAGTTCATGACGCCGTAGACGCCGATTCCCGCCAGCAGCACGGCGGCCGCCGCGAAGACACCGAGCAGCAGCGCACCGAAGCGGTGCGGCGCGATGGTGTCGGCGGCCAGCGATTCCAGCGTCGCGACATTGGCCACGGCAATGTCCGGATCGAGGCGCGCGACTGCGCGACGCAGCGTCTCGGCGAGGCTCGCGGGATTCCCGTGCGCGCGTACCGTCACGATCATCAGGCCCCACCAATCCTGTGCGTGCGGCACGTACACGAGCGATCTCTCCTCGTCGGCGAGTCCCGTATAGCGCACGTCGCTGACCACCCCGACGATTTCGCGCAGAACGTTCTCGTCGCGCCACGAGCGCATGCGGCGGCCGAGTGGGTCGCCGGTGCCGAACACCCGCCGCGCCATCGTCTCGTTGATCACCATGACGGGCGTGGACGCCGCAATGTCTTGCGGCGTGAAGGCGCGGCCGCGCACGACGCGGATCCCGAGCGTGCGGAAGAAGTCAGGGGTGACGACGTTCCACCGCGCGGCGTGATCGCTCGACGCCGGCGGCTCCGGCTGGCCCTCGAGCAGGAAAACGCGCCCCAGACCGAAGCCGGTGCCCGCCGCGGGCAGAAACGATGTCGCCGCCGCAGCCTCGACACCGGGCGAAGCCGTCAGCGCCGCGGTCAGCCGCTGGAAGAACTGCGTCGACGGACCCTCGCCGCGGTGGCGCGCCGGTAAAGCGATGCGGCCGGTGAGCACGCGTTCGACGTCGACGCCGGGATCCAGGCGCAGCAGGTGCGCGAAGCTGCGCAGCATCAGACCGGCGCCGGTGAGCATCACGATCGCCAGCGCGATCTGTGCGACGACGAGCGCTTCGCGCAGCCGTCCGGTGCGGCGCCCGGCGCTGTCCGTGCGCCCACCCTCGCGGAGCGCCTCCGCCGGATGGAACAATGAAGCGGCAAGCGCAGGGAGGAGGCCGAAGGCGAAGGCGGTCGCCAGCGTGATCGCGATGGCGGCGACCGTCGCGGCGCCGTCGAGCCCCAGCGACTCGAGCATCGGCAGATTCGGCGGCGCGGCCGCCACGAGGCCGCGCACCAACCACCGCGCGAGCAGCAGCCCGGCGGCGCCACCGGCAACGGCGAGCACGAGGCTCTCGGTCATCAACTGCCGAACCAACCGTACGCGGCTGGCACCGAGCGCCGTCCGTACCGCTATCTCGCGCGCGCGATCCGAGCCGCGCGCGAGCAACAGGTTCGCCAGGTTGACGCAGGCAATCAGCAGGACCAACGCCACGCCGATCAGCAGGACGAACATCGCGAGCCGGATCTCTGGCTCGACGACGTATTCGCGGACGGGGACGAGGTCGGTGCTCCAGCCCTTGCGCGAGTTGGGGTGTTCCACGGCGACGCGGTCGGCGATGGCGACGACGCGCGCGCGGGCTTGCTCGATGGCGACGCCGTCGCCGAGCCGCGCGATCGACAGGAAGATCATGTTATCGCGCCGCGTCCGGACGTCCTCGTTGAGCAGCGCCGTGCGCATCGGCAGCCAGAGGTCGGTGTTCATCGGCCACGTGCGGTCCCCGGGGACGACGCCGGCGATGACGACGGTGTCGCCGGCGAGGCGCATCGGCTTGCCGGCGATAGCCGGATCGGCGCCGAAACGGCGCTTCCAGAGTCCATCCGAGATCACGGCAACACGCGTGGCCTTCGCGTCGTGATCCGAGGGGATCAGCGTCCGTCCGAGCAGTGGCTGCACCTGCAACGTCGGGAAGTACTCCGTGGTGACTTGCATCCCCGCGACGCGCTCGGGCGTCTGGCCGCCGGAGATATCGACGTCGATCGGGTTGAAGAGCGCCACCTGCTCGAAGACGTCGCGCTGTTCGCGCCAGTCCATGTAGTCCGCAAACGGGATGCTGCCGCGGCGGGTGTCGCGGGCCGGGTTGGTGCTGACGGGCACGACGAGACGTTCGCCGGCGGTCAGCGGCAGCGGCTTGTAGAGCACGGTGTAGACCGCGCTGAAGATCGCGACCGTGCCGCCGATACCGAGCGCGAGCGTGAGGATGGCGACCGTCGTGAAGCCTGGCGTGCGGCGCAGCATGCGCAGTGCGTAGCGGATGTCCTGCCGCCACTGGCCGAACGGGGAATCGCCGCCGGCACCCGGCGGGTCGTTCACCGGCGTCCGGGGCACCTGGCGCATCAACTCCTGACGCATGCGATCGTCGTCCGCGAGCTCGGCGAGTGCCGCCTGCCGTGCCGCCTCGGACGTCGCGCCTTCGGCGCGCAGCTCGGCGTAGCGGTCCTCGAGGTGCTGCTCGAGCTCCTGCGCGATCGCCGCCTCGCGGGTTGGTTCGAGCTTCGCGTCCGCCAGCCGCCGTCTGATCTCGTCGCGCCACTGGGACATCAGACCTCCTCGACGCCGGCGATCCTGTTGATCGCAGCGGCAAACGTGCGCCAGGTGCTGCGCTGCTCGCCGAGCACCTTCCGGCCGGCGGCGGTGATTCTGTAGAAGCGGCGGCGGCGCTGTCCCGCCTGCTCAACCCAGCGGCCCAGGATCCACCCGCGCTTCTCCAGGCGGTAGAGCAGCGGATAGAGCGCCGCGGCGCTGAACGTGATGGCGCCGCTCGAGCGCTGCTCGATCAACTTGCCGATCTCGTAGCCGTGCCGGGCGCGGACCTCGACGAGCGACAGAATCAGCAGCTCGGCGCTCCCTTTCTTCAACTCGCGGGCGTGCATGCGATCGATATGTTTCATAGCGATAGGTTTCATAGGGATACTACAGAGGGGAGGGGAGCGTCAAACGACCTCCGCAATTTCCTGGACGGGCGGGTCGATCCAGTCGGGAACGGCAGGCTCGCCGAGGAAGCTCAGAAGTCGCCGATTTAGGCCGCTTCGCGTCGGCGTACCAGAGTGCTGGAAGGACTGCTGACGCGGGATCGCTAGGTGGAATGCCAAGCGGCAGCCAACTCGAAAACGCTCTCGGCTATGCGCAACAGCTCGTCGTAGTACGAGCCGGCGCCGACGACGTTTGTGACGAGCATCCGCACCCTGTCCCGCCGCTCGATTTCACCGCCGCGTCCTGGGCACAGCACGCACTGACACCCGCAGGCGCCGGGCCGCCGCAACAGCTGGTCGGCTGTGTCTTCCGCGATTCGCCCGAATTCGTAGTCGTCTGGTTGTTACTCATGGCGTTGTCCTCCTTATGCGGGCTCGCGGCCCGCGCTCACCTCTAATGGACGGAGACGAGTGTTGATGGACGCATGCGACCGGCGCCGCGAACGCTGGTAACGGGCATGCGTCCTTTCTTGCCCCGGCCCGTCTTTAGAAGCAGGGACGCGATCGTCGAGGAGGACCGATGCAAACAACGGTGGACAGTGAACAAGTAAGGGCCGCAGTTCGTGAGACTTACGGCCGAATCGCCACAGAGCAGCCGTCTTCGGGGTGCTGCGGGACTTCAGGGTGCTGCGGGCCAGCCGCTCAGCCTACATCCGAGGCTCTGGGCTATTCCGAAGAGGAGCGCCGCAGTGCGCCGGACGGCGCGGATTTGGGCCTTGGGTGCGGCAACCCGCAAGCGATTGCCGAACTGAAAGCCGGCGAACGCGTGCTCGACCTCGGGAGCGGCGCGGGATTCGACGCCTTCCTCGCGGCACGCCAGGTTGGCGATACCGGCTCTGTGGTCGGTGTCGACATGACGCCGGAGATGATCGCGAAGGCGCGCGGTAACATCCGGAAGACCGACCTGCGGAACGTGGAGTTCCGGCTCGGCGAAATCGAACATTTGCCCGTCGCGGACGCAAGCGTTGACGTGATCATGTCGAACTGTGTGATCAACCTTTCCACCGACAAGGCCGCCGTCTTTCGCGAGGCGTTCCGCGTCCTCGCACCGGGAGGGCGCGTGGCGATCTCCGACATCGTGGCGCTCAGGGCGATTCCAGACGCCGTTCGGAACGATCTCGAGGCGTATGCGGGCTGCGTGTCCGGCGCAGCACCTGTGCCCGAGATTGAGAAGATGCTTGCCGAAGCGGGTTTTCGCGATGTGCACGTCGAGCTGAAAAGCAACAGTGCGTCGCTCGTGGAAGGGTGGTCTCCAGGTGCCGAGACGCTCGTCGCGTCAGCGCTCATCCGCGCCACCAAACCCGTGGCCGCGCACGAACCACGTTGACCTAGAATGTCAGGCGTGTCGCTGAGCACTGAGGCGGTGTGGGCGGAACTGCACGCGAGCATTCGCGGCTTCGTCGCACGACGTGTGCGGCAGCCGGCTGATGTCGACGACGTCGTCCAGCGAGTGTTCCTCCAGGTGCATCGTGCACTGCCGACGCTGCGAGAGACCGACAAGCTGCACGCCTGGGTCTACCAGACAACCCGACGCGTCATCGCGGATTTCTACCGGACCCCATCTCAGAATCGGGAGGTGGCAACCGGCACGGTCGAGGACATCGCGAACGAACTCGCTGCCAGCGACTCACTAGAGGACGACGAGGCTGCGACGCGCGAGCTGAGTACGTGTCTCAAGCCACTGATGAGCGGGCTGACAGCTGCAGATCAAGAAGCATTGCAGATGGTGGAGTTCGATGGCGTGACGCAGGTCGAAGCCGCGGCACGACTCGGTTTGTCAGTTTCAGGCATGAAGAGCCGCGTGCAACGGGCGCGGTCGCACCTGCGGTCGGCACTTCATGACTGCTGCAGGATCGCAGTGGACCGACGTGGCCGCGTGATCAGCTACGAAGGAAAAAGCACAAGCTGTGAATCCTGTGCGTCCCCGGAGACGGATTCGGGTTCGGGCTGCCGCTGATCGCATCACGATGTGGCTGCGCCGCAGTCGCAGTGCGCCTCGAGCTCCACGTCTCATTCTTCCGCGGCATGTCGACGCGCCTCGTCATCTGCGCAGGCAGGGGTTCCATCGACTAGAATCATATTCGATTGTCCGAATATGGTTGATGACGCCCAGCAGCTCTTCCGGGTCATGGCGGACCCCATACGGCTGCGAATCCTTCACCTGTTGCGCCAAGGGGAGCTCTGCGTCGGGGACCTCGTGACGGTGACTCGACGTCCCGCAGCCGACCGCGTCGCGACACCTGGCGTACTTGAAGCGCGTCGGACTGATTTCCCCCAGGAAGAACAGCTATTGGACGTTCTACGCCCTCGCGCCGGCGCGCACCGTGCTGCGTCGGAAGCTGATCGAATGCCTCGACGCCGATACCGCGGGTCGGGCAAGAGACGGCAAGCGGTTCTCCGCCGTGCGGCGAGGTGGCGGGTGTTGCCCGATGTGAGCAGAGAGAATGCGCGCCCGCCACATGAACACGGTCCTGCACTCGTCGCGCTCGCCAGACCGAAATCCGCGTACGTGACTGCGACGTTTACGGCGCGACCTTTCTAGGTCGTCGCTGACGCTGCGAGAGTTGGAGAGTCAATGGCGATACGAGCTGGGATCAATGGCTTCGGCAGGCGGCATTCAAGCGTGCGGCTGAAGGCGCTCTCGAGGGGATTCTGGGGTACGAGGAGCGCCCCCTCGTGTCTGTCGATTTCAAAGATGATCCGAGGTCTGCCATTGTGGATGCTCCTGCGACGATGGTCGTTGATGCCACGTGCGTGAAGGTTCTCGCCTGGTACGACAACGAGATCGGCTATGTCCACCGCATGATTGAGCTGGCGGAGAAGATCGCTACCGCATTTGGTGCAGCCTCGTGATCGGTCTCCGCAACTACGCCATCGTGACGGCGGCGTACTGGGCGTTCACGCTTAGCGATGGCGCGCTGAGGCTCCTCGTACTCTTGCACTTCCACGAGCTCGGGTACACACCTGTCCAACTCGCGTTTCTGTTCTTGCTCTACGAGTTCTTCGGGATCGTCACGAACCTGGTGGGCGGATGGCTCGCGGCTCGCACCGGGGTGCGGCTGACGCTTGTGCTCGGCTTGGCGCTGCAGGTCGTCGCCCTCGGGCTGCTGGCGATGCTCAATCGCGAATGGAGTATGGGCCTCTCAGTCGTGTACGTAATGGGATGCCAGGCACTCTCAGGGATCGCGAAGGACCTGACCAAGATGAGCGCCAAGAGCGCGGTCAAAGTGCTCGTCCCGAAGGGCGACGAATCGGGTCTGTTCAAGTGGGTAGCCGTCCTGACAGGCTCCAAGAACGCCCTGAAGGGTGCGGGCTTTTTCGTCGGTGGCCTTTTGCTTTCCACCTTGGGCTTCAGAGGGGCGCTTGCCGCTATGGGCGCTGGCGTTGCGGTAGTCCTCGTGTTCGTGCTGACGGCCCTACCTGCATCGATCGGCCAGGCCAAGTCGAAGCCGCCTTTCAAAGGCATCCTGTCGAACTCGCCCGGCATCAACCGGCTGTCGCTCGCGCGGATGGCGCTGTTCGCATCTCGGGACGTGTGGTTCGTCGTGAGTGTCCCCATCTTCTTGGCGAGCGTGCTCGGTTGGAGCTTCACGCAGATAGGCGCGTTCCTCGCACTGTGGGTGATCGGGTACGGCTTCGTGCAGGGCTTTGCACCAGTGGTGTTGCGCAAAGTCGCACGCGATCGGGCGCCGGGGCCGGCGATGGTCAGCGGGCTCGGGCTGATCCTGGCCGGCGTGACGGCGCTGATTCCGTTGGGCCTCGCCTTCGGCGCGTCGCCATCGTTGACGATGCTCGGCGGTTTGGGACTGTTTGGCGTGGCCTTCGCGCTCAATTCCGCGGTGCACTCGTACATGGTTCTCGCGTACTCGGAGGCCGAGCGCGTCTCTTTGAGCGTGGGGTTCTACTACATGGCGAATGCGGCGGGGCGACTGACGGGCACGCTGCTGTCGGGCGTCCTCTACCAGCTCGCCGGTGTGACGGCGTCACTCTGGGGAGCGGTCGCGCTGGCCGCTATCGCTGGTGTCATCGCGATGTTCCTTCCGCCGGTCGCAGCAACCGAGGTGTCATGGGCCGCCGCGAAGGGCGATGACTGAAGCGGCGTCGTACGCCTACTTTTGAGGATTCGGTGCCTTGTTCGCAAGATCAAGCAGGAACGTAGGCCAACCTGATCACATCCTCAATCCGATCGTTTGCCATAAGGCGGAGCGGCGGCCGGGGCCCGGCGAAATATGGCTTGCCGTGACCAAGCACGACGGGGTGCAGGTAGATTCGATACTCATCGATCAGGCCAAGTTCGGTCAGGCTTTGCGCCAACTCCGGGCCAGCAACTTCGATCTCCCCGTCGCGCTCGGCCTTCAGCTCGCGGATCGCGCCCTCGAGATCATCCTCAACAAGCCTGGCGTTGGGGCCGACCGACTTCAACGAGCGCGAGACGACCCATTTCGGCTGCTTCCGCCACGCCGCCGCGAAGGCGTGTTCCGCTGCATCCCATTCAGGATGATCGTCGTCCCAGTAACGCATGACCTCATACATTTGGCGACCGTAGACACTGCCCGCCTGCCCCTGAGCCTCCTCGATGAAGTGGCGGAAGAGCGTGGGGCTTGGCGCAAACGCCATATGGTCGACATAGCCGTCCAGGGACTGGTTCATTCCGAACACGAGCCTAGCCATACCCCTTCCTTTCCTTGTCGGGAATCGCATACCCGGATTCCGGACGATCTGAGTCGCCGAACCCGCTCTGGTCGACGGCCGGACCGGCTCGAGCGACTCATTGTCCGACGCTGGCGATCGGTGAGTGTTCCTCGGCGCCACGCGAGTCGCGACCGGTCCATGATGTCAAGAATGGCACGAGATCCTTGGTGAACTGCTTCGGATCCTCCCAGTGGAACGCATGTCCAAAGCCTTGGTAGGCGATCAACCGGGCTTGTGGCATGACTTCGAGCAACCGGTCCTGTGCGGCCCGTAGCGCGTACGAGTCGCGGTCACCCCACATCAGCAGCACGGGCATGGACACTCTCGTGAGCTCACTCGTGAAGTCCGGCGTCTTCAAGAATCCGTCGAACGCCTCGCGCCAGACGCGTGCCGGGACCTTCAGCGTCTCGGAGACGACCGCGTCGAGGTGGTCGGCGGGCATGGCTCGCGCAAGGGTGCTTAACTGCCATTCTCTTGCGAACGGGGGAGCGATCGGATCGGTCAGTGGTGCGATCGACGATGCCACGAAGTCGGCCAATCCGGGATCATCGTAGGTTGAGAACGCACCCATCAACACGAGGCGCGCCACCCGGTCGGGGTGGTCGATCACGAACCGTTGCGCCACGCTGGCCCCCATCGAGTGACCCACAATGATCGCGGTGCGCAGACCCATCGCTTCCAGGAACGCGAGGAGATCCGCCGACATGTCCGCGAAGCGGTAGCCGGACGTCGGGCGACTGGAATCGCCGTGGCCCCGCTGCGAGAGCGCGAAGGCGTGGATGTTCGGCGGCAGCAGCGGGAGCACCCGCTCGAACGAACGCCACGAGTCGGTAACCCCGTGCAGGAAGATCACGGGCACGCCGTCGGCCGTGCCTTGCTCCACGTACTCGATCCGAACGCCCGTTGAGAGCGACACAAACTTCTTCATGGGTTCCTCCGTTCTTGTTCCCACGTGACTCGATGACGCATGAACGAGCGAACATGGCGTCATCTCCCGTCAAACTGAGCAAGTGAACTCGATGGGCCTAACGGCTAACAACCGATTTTACCCGGTCAGAACTCGATCATCACCTTGATGGCTTCACGGTCATTCATCGCACGATAGCCATCGGGGACACCATCGATGTTCGTGACGCGATCGAACACCAGGCCGGGCTCGATTCGGCCTTCCAGCACGTCGGGCATGAGCTCGTGCATGTAGGCGCGTACCGGCGCCGGGCCGCCCGCGATGGTGATGTTGCCGTAAAACGTCGGCTGCGCATTCGGGATCGTCGTTTCCTGAGGTACCCGACGCGGCCGACGGCACCGCCGGCGCGCGCAATGCTTACGGCCGTGCGCACCGACTCTCCGTGCCCAACGCACTCGAGGACGGAGTGGGCGCCGAGCCCGCCGGTCAGCTCGCGGACACGCTCGATCGCAGCGTCCCCCCGCTCGCTGACGACATCAGTCGCCCCGAATCTGCGAGCCAAGGCGATGCGGTCGGTGTGACGGCCGAGCATGATGATCCGCTCCGCACCGAGTCGACGGGCGGCAATGACGCCGCAGAGACCCACCGCGCCATCACCAACCACGGCGGCCACCTTGCCCGGTCGCACATTCGCCCGCAGCGCCGCGTGATGGCCGGTGCCCATCACATCGGAGAGCGTCAGGAGCGATGGCATGAGCGCGTGGTCAGGGCCGACCGGAAGCGCTACCAAGGTTCCGTCCGCCATCGGGACGCGAACAGCCTCACCCTGGCCGCCGTCGAGCTCGGTGCCGCCCCACCATCCGCCGTGCAGGCAGGACGTCTGCAGTCCCTGCTGGCAGAATTCGCAAGTGCCATCTGACCAGGCAAACGGCGCGACGACCAAATCGCCCTTCTTAACCGTTCGCACATCGGTGCCGGTCGACTCGACGACGCCGATGAATTCATGGCCCATCCGGTTCCCGGTCGCGTTCGGCGTCATCGAGTTGTATGGCCAGAGATCGCTGCCGCAAATGCACGCACGTGTCACCCGAACCAGGGCATCAGTCGGCGCGACGATCCTGGCGTCAGGAACGGTCTCCACGCGCACGTCGTGCGCGCCATACATCACAGTCGCTCGCATTTGATTCCTTCCGTCGTCGGCCACATGCCGGTTATCTGCCGTACTGCTCGTCGGTGACGTGTTCCATCCACTCGACGACTTTGCCGTCGAGCATCTCGGCAATGGCGATGTGCGTCATCCTGGTTGTCGGGCGCCGCGCCGTGCCAGTGTCCGATGCGAGCCGGTTCCTGTCGCTGAAACGGCGAGTCGATCCGCACCGATCCCGTGAACCAGTTCGCGGGGCCCATGGCCGACGGCTGTGATCCGCTCTTTGTAATCTCCATGGCTGTTGCTCCAAGCTCCTCGTCTACTGTGCGCGCACCTCCGCGATGTCGCCGTACCAGTACGCGGCAGTTACCCCGCCATCCATGAGGAAGTCGCTGCCCGTGATGAAGCCGCCGTCCGGCCCCATGAGCAGCGCACCGACGGCACCGACTTCGTCGGGGGTACCGGCCCGCTTGGCAACAGACCCTTCGATCATGCGTCGGTAGCCTGCGCCTCGCGGTCCCGCGAGTTCGTCCTTGGCCAGCGGGGTCATGACAATCCCCGGGCTGATTGTATTGATTCTCGCGCCGCGCTTGCCCCAGTGCACTGCTTCGGCCATCACGCGCAATGAGTTCCCGCGCTTCGAGAGCTGATACGCGTGCAACGAGTCCTTCACCTGATCGACTTGGAGGAAGGGCAGCTTGAGCAGTTCCTCCGTGGGGGTCATCGCCAATGCCTTGTTCTGCTCGGTCGTGAGCGCGGGCAGCCGATGGCCAGACTGCGACGAGATGACCACGCCGGACCCACCGTGGGCCATCACCTTGCCGAACTCCTCGAGCACGACGGCAGTGCCGTAGAGATCCACATGAAGGATCGTTTCCGGCGACGCTTGACTGGGAGAAACACCAGCCGCGTGGATGAGCCCGAAGATCTCGCCGATGGCCGTCGCCTTGCCGACGAGCGCCAGCACCGCCTCGCGCGAGGACACGTCCACGGTCGCGACGCTCACTTGGTAGCCAGCGTTGGCCATCACCTCGGCTGCCGCCTTCGCGTTGACCTCGCTGCGGTCGGCGAGCACCACGTACTTTCCCACTCCGACCCGGCGCGCGATGGCCTGACCGATCTGGCCGGCTCCGATGACAACGACGACGTTCTCCATGGCTTGCCTCTGTTCAGTGTGAAGGGTTCGCAATCTCTCAAGGCTGGCGGCTCACCGCCTCGAAGTCGTGTCGCACTCGCTCCGGCTCTCCCCGACAACGCGGTCGTGCGCGGGGTACTCATGCCGCGACGACTCTGCGATCGTGCGAAGGGCATTGGTGTTCGCGAATCTCTTCGAGTGATGTTCATCGCAGGCGCCTCTCGTTGGACCTGATGGCCTTCTCCCAGAATCGGACAGCTCGGTCGAGCCATCCTTCCGCGGTTGTCCCGATGCCCGGACCGAAGCCATGACCCACGTGGCGGTAGCGATGGAACTCGACTTCTGCGCCCAGCTTGCGCAGCGCGTGGACCCGTCTTTCCATCACAGATGGCGGGACGATGCCATCGCGCTCACCGACGACGACGAAGGTCGAGGGCTCGTGGGTGGAGAACTCCGAATGGCCGGTGTAGGCCATCACCACCGCTGATGGCTTGGGAAGGTCGTTGCCCCGAATCGCGCCACCCCGTGCGAGCCGATGGCGGCGGCCATTCGAGCGCCAGCCGAACTGCCCCACAAGGAATAGTCTTCGGTGCCAACGCCAAGGCTTTTTTGCGTGTCGGAACACATACGAGATCGCAGCAGCGAGATCCTGCGTGGCCACTGCGCCTCCGGCGCCGGCGCGGTATTTGAGGACGAAGGCGTTGTATCCATGGCTCGCGATAGCCACGGCATAGGGGAAGCCTTCATGGACGGAGCCGACATAGGAGAAGCCGCCACCTGGCGCGATGACTGCGAAGGGTGCTCCGGGTTTGCCACGAAAGAAGAACAGCCCCGTATTTGACTTGGTGGGCTGTTCCCGCTTCTCGTTCTCCGCGTAGAAGTCATAGAAGACGGTGTGGCCGTTGTTCACATCGTCGATCATGTGATTCAACGCGCTCACCACTGTCGCCGGATCGACACGGCTGTGATAGGGCAGCAGAGCGCTGACGTCGCGCAGCTGCATGCTGGTGTGGTACGTGCGGTCATCCCACGGCAACAGCAAACGGCCGAACCCGGCGAACGCGGGATGGTTCAGGAGGTCCAGGATCGTGGCATCTGGTGTCAGCCGCCCGCCGGTGCGTCTGCTTGTCGGTTCTTGCATGATGTCGAAGGCCATGCGGCTGCGGGGCACACGACCTGGCGTGTCGCGCCGACTGTCCAACACGAAGCGCACATCAGCATGGCGAGAGAGACCTGAGTCGCGGAGATCAGCACGGCATGGTCACGCCTCAGGATCTCCCTGCCGTAGGTCTCGAGGGTGATGCTGGTGCCGGGCCACCACGCCCGCCAGTGTCGAGCGCGTCAATCGCGGCAATCTGGCCGCTGGAGAGTTCAAAGTCGAAGACCTCGAAGTTCTCCGCAATGCGCGCCGGCTTGGTCGACTTCGGATCGCGGTCGGCCTGCCTGCAGGTGCCACCGCACCATCACCTGAGCGGCCGACTTGCCATGCTCGCGAGCGATCTCCCCGATCATCGGGTTCTCGAACGTGCTCTTCCGCCGCCGCCGTAGGCGGTGATCCGCCGATGGGCGACCACGCCTGCGTCAGGATGCCGTGCTCCATGTGCAGACGTTGCAACGCCGTCTGCTGGAGTACGGGTGGACCTCGATTTGGTTCACAGCGGGAACGACAGAGGTCTCAGCGAGTAGACGCTGAAGATGCTCGGGCATGAAGTTGCTCACACCAATCGCTCGCACCTTGCCATCAGCGAGTAGCTTTTTGAGCGCAGTACGCGTCGAGCGTGAGATCGAAGGCCGAGGGTAGCGGCTGATGCAGGAGCAAGAGGTCGAGATGATCGACGCCAAGCTTGCCGGCGCTCTTGTCGAACGCATGCAGCGTGGCGTCGTAGCCGTAGTCGCTGATCCAGACCTTCGTCTCGATGAACACGTCATCGCGCGAAATGCCTGACCCGCGTAGCCCTTCTCCGATGACGCTAGTTGGCATATGCCGCTGCCGTGTCGATCAGGCGGTAGCCGCGTGCGAGCGCCGATGCGACTGCGGCGGCGGTTTGCTCCGGTGGGCTCTGAAACACGCCGAGGCCAAGCGCGGGCAACTGAACGCCGTTATTGAGTGTCAGATGCATCATTTCTTCGCGGGCGCCTCCACGCCGGAAAAGACCAGCACTTGGTCCGGCAGCCGCGCCCCGCGTATGTCAATGGCCGCAACGGCCGCGTTGAGTTCAGCGAGTTCGGATGGTGTGAAACGAACGTGATCCGCGCCGATGTTGTCCAGCATGTGGGCCATCTGCGTCGTACCCGGGATGGGCACGATCCACGGCTTCTGCGCCATCAACCATGCCAGCGCGATCTGCGCGGGCGTGGCGTTCTTTCGTTCGGCCCACTTTTTCACGAGGTGTACGAGGGCCAGGTTATGGGGCAAATGCTCTGGTGAGAACCGGGACTCCACTTTGCGAATGTCGCCGTCGGCGAAGCGGGTATTGGCGTCGATAGCGCCAGCCAGGAATCCGACGCCGAGCGGGCTCCACGGGACGAAGCCGATGCCCAATTGCTGGCAGAGCGGAATCACGACCTCCTCAGGCCCACGCCACAGCATCGAGTATTCGTTCTGAACGGCGGTGACGGGCAGCTCGGCGTGAGCGCGACGCAACGTGTTCGGTCCCATTTCGGACAGGCCCCAATGCAGGACCTTGCCTTGCGCCTTCAAATCCTTGACGGCGCCGGCGACATCCTCGATGGGCACCTCGGGGTCGACCCGATGCTGATAGAGAAGGTCGATGCGATCGGTCCGGAGCCTTTTGAGCATGCCGTCGACGACGGCTTTGATGTGGGCCGGGCGGCTATTGAGCCCAGGGCGCCGCTCGCCGGTCTCGAGGTCGATGTTCCAGCCGAACTTGGACGTGACCGCGACCTTGTCGCGGAACGGGACAATGGCTTCGCCGAGGATGCGTTCCACTTCGTGCGGCCCGTAAGCCTCCGCCGCATCGAAGAAGGTGACGCCGCGATCAAACGCCGTTCGGATGACGGTGATCATCTCGGGTCGGTAGGGCACCGTTGTCTGGTAGGTGCGACTCATGTTCTGGACGCCGAGGCCGACACTGGAGACGTCCAGCGCACCGAGCTTTCGCCGTCCGCTCACGTGGGTTGCAGGGTTGCTGCCAGAGGCTGGTGCCTGGGCCAAAGCCGGCGACCCCTGGCTTGCGAGTACCGATCCCGCCGCCAGACTTGCTGCGGCCCCCAGGAAGCCACGACGCCCCATGTCCGACGTGTTCGATCCCTTGTTCCTGCGTTTCTGCTTCCGCATTGCCACCTCACCGACTTTCCAATCCGCTGGTCCCTAGCCCTTCGGTTCTACCTGTCCGCATCTTCCATCCCAGAGTAGACGGCCTGCGCGCGGGGCAGTAGCCCCTCAAATGGGCACGGGGATGTGAGTAGGATTCACCAATGCAGCTCGACCACTTGAATGTGCTGGCAGCGTTCCTCGCCGTTGCTGAGGAGCGGAGCTTTACGAAGGCCGCCAAACGGCTCGGCGTGTCGCGTTCAGCGCTGAGTCATGCGGTGCGCGGACTCGAAGAGCGCCTCGGCGTTCGTCTCCTCGCGCGTACCACGCGCAGCGTCGCTCCGACGGAGGCTGGCGGGCAGCTCATCCGTCGTCTTGGGCCGGCGTTGGGCGAGGTGGAATCGGTCCTCGAGCAGATCGTCGAACTGCGCGAGCAGCCCACGGGGCGCGTGCGTTTGCTGGTGACGCCGATGTCGGCCACGATGGTGCTCGCGCCCAAGCTGCTCGAATTTGGTCGTCGGTTCCCGGACGTTGTCCTCGAGGTCGCCACAACGCAAGAGGGCCGCACAGAGCTCGTCGCGGCCGGCTTCGACGCAGGCATTCACCTCGGCGAGTCGATTCAGCGCGATATGGTTGCCGTGCGTGTGTCGCGCGATCAGCGGCTCGCCGTTGTGGGTTCGCCGACGTACTTCGCGGCGCACCCGCTTCCGAATTCACCACACGATCTACCGGCGCACCGATGCATCAATCTGCGGGGCGGCTCCGCGGGACCGTATCGCTGGGAGTTCGAGAAGGACGGTGAGAGCCTGGTCGTCGATGTGAACGGGCCGTTGATTGCCGACGATGCGGACCTCATGATTCGGGCGGCTGTCGATGGCCTGGGGCTGACGTTTTCGTTTGAGGAGTACCATCGCGCCCCTGATCGAAAGCGGCGCGCTGGTGCGAGTGCTTGAAGACTGGTGCCCCCCGTTCGTGGGCTACTTTCTCTACTACCCGAGCCGACGACAGCAGCCTGCCGCGTTGTCAGCTCTCATCGAATCGCTGCGCCTGTAGTACGGAGGCGGGGGCTGCGTGGCGATGCGCCGATGCGCGGTGCCCAAGGCCAAGCGCTCACCTGTGAATCTCGCTCCGAGGAAGCGCGCGCCGTCGGCTACAGGTTGAGGCACACCACGCGGGTCTCGGTCATCTCCTGGATGGCGAACCGGATACCTTCGCGGCCGACGCCGCTCATCTTCGTCCCGCCGAACGGCATGACGTCGAGCCGGTAGTCGGTCGAATCGTTGACGATGACGGCGCCGACCGCCAGCCGCTGCACCGCGCCGAACGCATCGCGCAGGCTTTCGGTGAAGATGGCGGCGTGAAGGCCGTAGTCGACGGAGTTGGCCAGGTCGATCGCCGAATCCAGCGAGGACACACGATAGAGCGAGACGACCGGGCCGTAGACTTCGTCGACGTCCAGCCGCACGCCACGCGGAACGTTCTCGAGCACCGTCGGCCAGAGGACGGCACCCTCACGGCGTCCGCCGGCAAGCACGCGAGCGCCACCATCGACCGCTTCGCGGATCCACGATTCCACCCGTATCGCCTGCGGTTCGTTGATCATCGCGCACACATCGACCTCGTCCAATGACGATCCGGCCGTGAGCGTGGCCACGTGCGCCACAAACCGCGTACGGAAGGAGTCGTACACGGCGTCGTGGACGAGCACGCGCTGCACGCCGAGGCAGTTCTGTCCCGCCTGGGCGAACGCGCCGGCCGCAACGGCCCCGACCGCGCGTCCCACATCGGCGTCCGCCATGATGATCACCGGCGAGTTCGATCCGAGCTCCAGCGACAGCTTCTTCACGCCGGCGGTTCGCGTGATTTCGGTTCCCGTTTCGACGCCGCCGGTGAAGGTCACGAGCCGCACGCGCCGATCGGTCACGAGCGCGCGGCCAACTTCGCCGCCGCGGCCGGTGACGACGTTCAGGCGGCCGGCGGGAAGTCCCGCGTGGCCCAGGTCCTCGGCGAGCCACAGCGCGGATAGCGGAGTGGCCGAGGCCGGCTTGAGCACGACGGCGTTACCGGCGGCCAGCGCCGGGCCGGCCTTGTGCACCGCGACCGTCAGAGGATCGTTGAACGGAGTTATCGCCGCGACGACGCCAACCGGGAACCGGAAGTAATATCCGACGCGGTGTTCGGAGCCCTGGCGGCTGTCGAACGGCAGCGTCTCGCCTGCCAGGCGCCGCCCCTCTTCCGCCGCGAGCCGCAGGATCGCCGCCGCACGTGGCGGCTCTCGTCGCGCCTCGCGGATGGTCTTGCTCCCCTCCTCCGCGATGGCCCACGCGTAGTCGTCCTGCCGCGCCTCGATTCTGGCGGCCGCCCGCTGGAGAACGTCGTAACGCGCGTGCAGCGGGAACTCCTCCGCGAGCGACGCGACCGCCGCGGTAACGGCCGCGTCCACGTCCTTCGCGCTGCCCTCGGCGATCTCAGCGACGCAGTGTCCGTCGAACGGGTTCCTGACCTCGATCGACCGTTCGGTCCGCACCCACGCGCCGCCGATGAACAACCCGTACGGCTCGGCCACGCTGGTGGCCGGGCCGCCGAAACGCGGCACTATCGCCGCCTCCACCCGTTGACCGGGCCCGGATGGAGCAGCATGTCGACCTGGATCACACCGTCCTTCTTGAACACCTCGCCGTTCTTCATCACGAACTGGACATCGCGCACGGCGTCGATGTCCTCGAGTGGGTTGCCCGGCACCGCGATGATGTCCGCGTAGTAGCCGGCCTTGAGCGGACCGCGCTCGCTGTACACGTCCGCCGCCTTGTAGCCGTTGGTCGTCAACGCCTTGAGCGTGTCCTTCGCCGGAATGCCCGCGGCTTTCCAGGTCAGCAGGAAGTTGATCGTGAGATCGCCGCGCGTCATCCAGTCGCCGTTCGGCTTCTTCATCCGGTCGTTCCAGTAGTCCATGTCGGTCGAGAAGGTGACCGGCACGCCCTTCTGCCACGCGCTCTTCAACTGATCCGCCGCGCGCTTCTGACCCTGCTCGGTTCCGCGATAGGGCGTCATCGGGGTATCGGTGCTGGCGAGGTAGATCGTCTTCTGCGCCATCTGTGCGTGCTGCTCGGGCGACAGCTGCTGCCCGTGCGAGATGACGTGGATGCCGGCGTCGATCGCGCGCTGCCCGCCCTCGCGGGTCTGCACGTGGCCGTCCACCTTCGCCCCACCCTTGGCCGCCTCGGAGATGAACAGCTTCATGTCGTCGACCGAGTAGCCCCACGGCTTGCAGTCCACGCAGATCTTGATCGTCTTCGCACCGAAGAGCAGGTTCTCGCGGACTGCCTTCACGATCTCGTCGCGGCTGTTCGCATCGAGATACTCCGGGTAGACGATCTTATGGAGCGTGTACATTTCCGGCGTCGGCGCGAATTGGCCGCCGGTGCCGCCGATGATGATCCCTGATGGAATGATCGTCGGGCCCGGGATCCAACCCTGCTCGATAGCAGCGCGGAGCGCCGTGTCGGCATACATGCCGTTGTTGCCGACGTCACGGATGACGGTGAACCCGGAGGCCAGCACCTGCATCGCGTTCGACGCGGCCTGGATCGCCCGCAGCGGCGTGGAGTCGGCCACGTAGGTGTAGTAGTAGATGTTGTTCTCAGGGACCTCCTTGTAGGTCATGGCGAGGTGGGTGTGCGCGTCGACCAACCCCGGAAGCACCGTCAGCTTCGACAGGTCGATGACCTGCGCGCCCGGCGGAATCGCGACGGCCGGGCCGATCTCCTTGATCCGTTCTCCCTCGATCAGGATGATCTGGTTCGCGACGCTCGTGCCCGTTTCCGGGTCGACGACTCGGCCTGCCCTGATGGCTGTCACCTTCAGCGGCCCGGCGGGGACGGGCACCTGTGCCCATGTCGTCCCGGCCACCAGCAGCATCCCGAACACCAGTGCGAACACGCGCCTCGTCATGAATATGCTCCTCTAGAAATCAACGCGGAAGCCGAGCTGCTGCCGACGCTTCGGCAGTTCGGTCGTAGCCCTCGAGAAGATCGGCGACTGCAGGCTGCCCTGGAAGCCGAAGTAGTTGTCGGTGTTGGTCGCGTTGTACATCTCCCAGTAGACCCACGCCGTCATCCGGCCGCCCAGCCGGAACAACTTGCTGAGCCGCAGGTCGAGGTTCTTCTCCGAGTCGCCCCGCCGCGAGTTGCGGGCCTCGGGACGATCCGTGAACGGATCGCTGTCGAGCTGTAGCGCCGTCGTCACGTTGTACGGCAGCGCACTCCGATAGGTGACGATGCCGGCAAACTGCACGTCGATCTTCGGAATCATGTAGTAACCGTCCAGCACGACGTTGTGACGCCGGTCGTTGTTGTCCGGTCCGAAGTCCTCGTCCAGGTTGAACGGGTTGGTATTGGCCGCCGTGGCCAGCGTACTGACGACGTTACCGTCACTCTTGGAGAGCGTGTACGACAGTCCGACGCGCGTCTCGGGGCGGTACACCCATTCTGCACGCGTCTGCAGTCCGTTGTAGCGCAGGCGCCCCTTCTGGCCGGTGAGCGACGAATTCCCGACGAATGTCGTCCTCCCGTAGCGCGGGTCGAGGCGCACATAGCGGCCATCGGCGGCCTGGGTCCAGTTGGTATCGATCGAGACCGCCGAATCGAGCGCGCGCGTGTGCACGTAATCAGCGCGGACGTTGAGGGTGTTGCTGAACCGGTGCGTCACGCCGACGGAGGCCGTTTCGGCGTACGGGATCCTGAAGTCCGGCGCGACGGCGAGGATCTGCTCGGTGCCCCGCGGCGCGATCGACAGGTCCGGATACGCCGGGAACGCGAGCGCGAGGAACCGCCGCAACGCGGCGGCGCTGCCGGCTGGATCGGCCGGATCGAACAAGGGATTGTCGGCCGGGCTGCTGGCGTTGAACACCACGCGCCGGGTGGACAACAGCGTCTCGTTGACGAAGATGTCCGTCCAGTTGAAATGGTTCTGATCGTAGAAGTGCCCGTAGCTGCCGCGGAGGGTTGTCCGCGCGTCGGCGGCCGGCGCCCATACGAAGCCGAGCCGCGGCGAGATGTTGTTCGTGTCGAGCTCCGATTGCTGCAGCGGCGCGCTGCCCCCCAGCCGTTCGACGATCCGCTGGTTGTACGGATCGATCAGATCGTTCAGCGTCGCGGGTGTGCGATCGAGGTCGTAGCGCACCCCGAGGTTGAGCGTCAGGCTCCTGACCGGCTGCCACGTGTCCTGTACGTAGAACGACGGACTCCAGGCCGTCAGCGTGGCGACACCGGTCGCCACGTTGCCGCTGAACGTGTTCGGATAGCTGGCCGGATCGTTGATGTCGAACACGCGGTCGGTCAGGAATCCCCACCGTCCCTTGTGCGAGGCCTCGACGTCCATGAACATCGTCTGCCGCGAGAGCTGTACGCCGGCCTTCAGGCTGTGCGATCCGGTCGAGAAGGTGAAATTGTCGATGACGTAGCCGTTGCTCTCGCCTTCCAGCCCGGTGAAGCCGGTGGCACCGAAGTTGGCGCCAGGATAGTTGAGCGTCGCGAACATGCCGTTCAGGCCGTTGCGCCCGTCGGCCGCAAGCAGCGAGCTGCCGCCGAGGCCTGAGACGCCGTCAGCCGACAGGTAGTTGGCGTGGATGAACGGCTTGTTGACGCCGTAGAACACGCGGAGCTCGTTGAACGCCCGCGGGCCGAGGGTCGAGGTCCAGCTGCCCATGACGTTCCACAGCGGGCCCTTGAAGGTGTACCGGGTCTCGAGCGTGTCGAGTGCCGAGGCCCCGAGGCTCACGTTCTTGTCGGACTTGTCCGTATTCGTGTAGCGGAAGTCCACCCGGTTGTTGGTGTTCACGTTCCAGTCCGCTTTCGCCAGGTACACCCGGTTGTCGATCCCGGTTGGAACGATCGTCGGCTCATCCGGCAGCGCGGTGCGCCAGTAATTCGAGATCGCCAGCACCTCCGATGAATCGAGGTTCAACGCCTCGATGCCGCCGAAGAAGAAGATGCGGTCCTGCCGGATCGGGCCGCCCATGAACGCGCCAAAGCGCTGTTGATCGAACGGCGGCGCCTGGTCGAGAAAGACCGGATTACCGTCGGCGTCGTAGCGGCCGGCAAACGGCGCGCTGTCGAATTTGTCGGTCCGGAAGAAGCCATACCCACGGCTCGAGAGCCGGTTCGACCCGCTCCGCGTAATCACGTTGATCACGCCCCCGGCCGCCTGGCCGTATTCAGCGCCGAACGAGCTCGTGAGGACCTGGAACTCCTGGATCCAGTCCTGCGGGAAGTCGTTCGCCTGTCGGCCGTAGAACTGCATCAGGTTCGACGCGCCGTCGACGACGATGTTGTTCTGATACGGGCGCATTCCGGAGATCGAGATCCCGGTGCCGGCGGCGGTCGCGCCGGTCATGCCGGACTGCGTCGTGCCTGGCGCGAGCTTGGCGAGCGAGGCGAAATCGCGCGCGATGGTGGGCAGCGCATCAATCTGCCTGTTGGAAATGATCGTGGCGACCGTGCTCTGCGTCTCGACCGGCATGCCCCCGATGACGGTCACTTCCTCGCTGACGCCGCCGACGCTCATCGTGAGCTTGACGGTCAGATCCTGGCCGACCGCGAGCTGAAGTGCCTGCTTCACCGTTCGAAAGCCGGTGAGCGCGGCGCTGATTTCGTAGTCGCCGGGTCGCAGGTTCGTCATGAAGGTACTCGCCGAGGGCACCGGATATCGCCGACTGCGTCGTGTTGGTGGCTGTCTGCCGTGCGGTGACGGTCACGCCGGGCAGCGCGCCTCCCTGTTCGTCCGTGATGGTTCCACGGAGCGTGCCCAGGGAGGTCTGGGCCAGTGCAGGCATCGCCAGGACGACGATGCTGAGAGATATACCGAATGCGAAGCGTGCGTTGCCGATCATTACTCCCCCCTTGCGGCGTCGTGAGACTGCCGCGTCAGGTTCTGCACCGGATCCGGCGCACTCGCCGAGGGCACCGGATATCGCCGACTGCGTCGTGTTGGTGGCCGTCTGCCGGGCGGTGACGGTCACGCCGGGCAGTGCGCCTCCCTGTTCGTCCGTGATGGTTCCACGGAGCGTGCCCAGGGAGGTCTGGGCGAGTGCAGGCATCGCCAGGACGACGATGCTGAGAAAAATAGCGAATGCGAAGCGTGCGTTGCCGATCATTACTCCCCCCTTGCGGCGTCGTGAGACTGCCGCGTCAGGTTCTGCACCGGATCCGGCGGATCCGGCCCGCGCCGGGTTGACAGCGAACGTCGATGTCGACATCCATACGCCCGTGCGCCCCCGCTCGTCAAGGTGAAGAACCGCAGGGCGGCGCTGGCAAGGGCAAACGTAGGAGAGGGTGTTTCTTGCTCCACATGAGGCAGACATGCGAAGTCACCCGAACGGCCGATGCGATACGATAGCCTTAGCATCGCAACAGAAAGCGGAGCCGCGCATGCCGCCTGCTTCAGCTACCTCGCTCGACCGACCGAGCGCCTCGCACTGGAGTGTTCCTGATGGTCCCTCACCAGTCGCGCCTGAACCGCACCATTCACTTCCTGGGCCTCGCGCTCGTCGTCGCGGCAACGCTGCCGGCGTGCCGCGGCGCTGACACACCCTCGGCCAGCAGCCGGCCGGCTGCCGAGTCAGCAGCGGCACCGGCGCCCGCACCGCCGCTTCCACCGCCCCCGCCGCCGCGCGAGCTCAGCTGGAGTGGGAAGGTCGACATGACGCTCTGGTCGGTGGCCCGCGTCAAGGCCTACAAGGTCGCGCTGCGGCAGGAAACGCCGCGCACGCTCGCCATCCTGCGCATCCCGCGGCTCAAGCTCGAGGTGCCGGTCCACGACGGCACAACCGACGCTGTCCTCGACCTCGCGGCCGGTCTGATCGAGTCGACGGCGGTACCCGGGACGCCGGGCAACGTCGGCATTGCCGCCCACCGCGACGGCTTTTTCCGAGTGCTGAAGGACATCAAGGAAGGTGACGTGCTGGTGCTGGACACGCCCGGCGCGGCCGAGCAATACCGGGTCGAGTGGATTCGGATCACGACCCCCGAAGACGTCAGTGTGATAGAACCGACGCCCGGTCCGGCGGTGACGCTCGTCGGCTGCTACCCGTTCTACCACGTGGGGGCGGCTCCCCAGCGGTTCATCGTGCGCGCGATACCCGCGGCAGGATCGCCCGCGGGCAGCTGACCTTCGAGCCTGCCCACTCACTTCCGCTTCGCGTCCGTTCGTGGCGCTCGTTGTCTAGTGGCTCCGCGGCCTCTGCGGTAAATGTCTTGAGCCACTAGTCAGATGAGCACCGCCGCCAGGCCTCGAGAGACTCGAAGAATTGTCTCGATAAAGTCGTGGAGTTCTCGGCCATGTACGCGAGGAGCAGCTTCTTGTGTTGACAGAGCCGTTTCTCGACTTACCACTCGAGCGGAAACCGTACGTCTTCCTGTCGTACCAGCCCCGAGCGTACCGCCGACTGCAGCTGACTCACCCGGAACAGAAAGCGGTCAAATCGGTCCGTGATAAATCGTTGTGTCTCCGTGCGCTTCGGCCCGTCCGCTCGCAGGGACGCTTCGATCGCCACGGGAACATCAACCGGGAAGGATATGTACTCTCCTGCCTGGGGCGACCTCGTAGTCGCGGCCTTCCTCCCAGTCGAGCATGGTCATCGCCTGCCAACCTTCATCGGCCATCATGCCGTTGATCAGGGTTCGCGCCATGTCGGCCTGTTTCCATTCGAGCTCCTTGATGCTCTGCGAAACGCCTCGCCGGTATTGTCCGACGCCGACCGCCATGGCGACGAGAGCGCTGAGGATCGTCGTGTACCGCCAAATCGATTCCAGCTTGCTCGCGTCTGTCACGGCGTTTCTCCACTTCCGTTCTACCGCACCTCGAGAGTGATCTTCTTGATCTTGCCGGTGAAGCGAGTCTCCGGGCCGATGCCGATGCCCTGGGCCACCGGTGTCTGATTGTCCATGCCGACGTCAGCCGTCTCGTCGGCGGAGAAAATGTTGGGCTGCGTCTTTTCCACGCGTGCCTCAGCGACCTGCTTGCCGTTGATGAACAGCGTCGCCTTGCCGCCTTTGCCGGGTCCGCCGCCATCGTACGCGAAGTCGAGTGTGACCGTTACCGGCCCAGGCGGGAGCGCCTCCGGCGCGGTGACGGTGTAGCGCGAGAGCCCGAGGAAGTTGTAGGTGTAGGCCGGCTTGCCATCCTTCATGAACAGCGACCAGCCGCCGAAGCGCCCACCCTGCGACAGGATGGCGCCGCTGGCGCGGGCCGGGACCTCGAGCTCCGCGGTGATCTTGCTCGACCGGTTCTTGATGTTCATGAAGGTGTTTTCCATCATGCCCTGCATGCCTTCATACAGCGTGAGCGACTTGCGGTCGCCGAGCACATCGGGCCGGCCGGCGAGCGCCGGATTCATGCGTTCGATGGTGCGGTCGTCGAGCGGCAGCACGTGATACTTCTCGGCTTCGCTCATGAACAGGGCCTGCATCTCTTTCAGCTTCGCGGCCTGTTCCGACGCCAGGTTCTTGGTGAGACTGAAGTCATTCCTGACGTCGAAGATATCCCAGACATCGGACGTCAGCGGCGGCAGACCGGTGGTCTGCCATGGCGCGCGGTGGATCGTCCTGGCGAACCAGCCATCGTTGTAGATCGCGCGGTTGCCGAACATCTCGAAGTACTGCGTCTTGTGGCGCTCCGGCGCTTTTGCATCGTTGAAGGCGTAAACCAGGCTCGTGCCCTCGATCGGCGTCTGCACCGTGCCGTTGACCGATTTCGGTTCAGGCAGAGTGGCGGCCTCGAGAATCGTCGGGGCGATGTCGATGACGTGCGAGAACTGACTGCGGAGTCCGCCGCTCTCCTTGATGCCCTGCGGCCAGTGAATGACCATCCCGTTGCGGGTGCCGCCGAAGTCGGACGCCACCTGCTTGGTCCACGAGAACGGCGTATCGAACGCCACCGCCCACCCGGCGGCCATGTGCGGGAAGGTTTCCGGACCGCCCCACTTGTCGATCAACGGGATGAGATCCTCGACCTTCTCGGTGACGCCGTTGAAATAGGTCATCTCGTTGTACATCCCGACGAAGCCACCCTCGGCGCTGGTGCCGTTGTCGCCGGCGATGTAGATGAACACGGTGTTGTCCATTTCGCCGATGTCCTCGAGCGCCTTCACGAAGCGGCCGATTTCCGCGTCGGTATGCTCGAGGAATCCCGAGAACACTTCGGCTTGACGCGCGTAAAGACGCCGCTCTGCCTCGGGCAGCGAGTCCCAGGGCTTGATGTCTTTCGGCCTGTCGCCCAGCTGCGTATTGGCCGGGATCACGCCCAGCTTCTTCTGCCGCGCGAGCGTTTCGGCGCGAACCGCGTCCCAGCCCTTGTCGAACTGGCCCTTGTATTTGTCGGCCCACTCCTTCGGCACGTGATGCGGCGCATGCGTCGCGCCCGGCGCGTAATAGACGAAGAACGGCTTGTCGGGTGTCATCGACTGCTGCGCCTTCACCCAGTTGATGGCCTGGTTGGTCATATCCACGGTGAAGTGGTAGTTCTCCATCTTCGGCGGGTCGATTTTGATCGAGCCGTCGTAGATGAGCGGGTACCACTGGTCGGTCTCACCGCCGATGAAGCCGTAGAACTTGTCGAAACCCTGATGGGTGGGCCAGCGATCGAACGGCCCGGACACGCTCGTTTCCCACGCGGCGGTCTCGTGCCACTTGCCGAAGGCGCCGGTGCTGTAGCCGTTGAGCCGCAGCATCTCCGCGAGCGGCGCCACGCTGTTCGGGTTCTGTCCGGTGTTGCCGGGGAAGGCGGTCGAGCTCTCCATGATCGAGCCGGTATTCACCGAGTGGTGGTTCCGTCCGGTCTTGAGCGCGTTGCGCGTTGGCGAGCAGAGCGCGGTGGTGTGGAAGTTGTTGAAGCGCAGGCCCTTCTGCCCGAGCCGGTCCATCGTTGGGGTACGGATGGGACCACCGAACGTGCTCGGCCCGCCGAAGCCGACGTCGTCGATCAGCACGATCACGACGTTGGGCGCACGGGCCGGCGCCTTTACTTCGAACCGGGCCGGCGGTTTCGCATTCCGCGCGTCGAGTTCCTTGTAGGTCTGGCGGGGCGGCTCCGCGATCGGCAGGACCGTTCGATCGAGGGCTGTCCCACCTCCAGTTGGCGTGGTCGGCTGCTGGGCCGCGAAGCGCGCCAACCGACCACACCCGAGATGGTCAGCGCGATGGCTAGAACTAATCGAATGGCTTGTGTCGTCATGATCTCCTCATCGAAATCGAGTCTTTAGTTCTTCAGTGATTTCACGCAGCGGAATCCGAGATGGTTGGTGCCGGTACCGACATCACCCTTGCCACGCGTGCCCACCATGTAGCGCGAGCAGTCCTGATCGGTGCAGAGAAACGACCCGCCGCGGTGGACGCGTTTCTTCACCCCGGGTTCGTCGGGATCGAACGAGGCGGCTGGGCCCTGTGGGTTCCGAGCGACACCACCGGTCGCAGCGAGCTGGGCGTAGTAGTCGGGGCGATACCAGTCGCTCACCCACTCCCAGACGTTCCCGGCCACGTCATGGAGCCCGTAGCCGTTCGGGGGAAATTGCGCTACGGGGCCGATGCCGGTGAACGTGTCCTCGCCGGTGTCGTGATCGGGAAAGTGGCCTTGATGGATGTTGGCCATCCAGCGGCCCGCCTGCTTGAAGTCATCGCCCCAGGGAAAGACCTGCCCGCTCAGGCCACCGCGTGCCGCAAACTCCCATTCCGCTTCGGTCGGCAAACGCTTGCCGGCCCAGGTCGCGTAGGCGAGGGCATCGGCGTACGCGATATGCACGACGGGAAATTGCTCCTGTCCAGCGATCGAACTGTCCGGTCCCAGCGGGTGGCGCCAGCTCGCGCCGTTGACGTCCGCCCACCACCGGTAAGGATCGGTGAGCGGAACGGGGTGCTTCGGAGCGGAAAAGATCACGGAACCCGGCACGAGGGCCGCGGCGGGCGCTCCGGGAAAATCTTCAGCGCGCGGTGTCTGCTCGGCCACCGTGACGTAGCCCGTCGCCTTCACGAAGGCAGCGAACTGTTCGTTCGTCACTTCGGTCGCATCCATCCACAGGCCCTCGACGAAGACGCGATGCACCGGTCGGGATTCCGTCGTGGCCTGCATCCCGACGGCGTCGTGCATGTCGTGCGGGTCCTGGGCCCCCATCGAGAATTCCCCCCCGGGGATCCACACCATGCCAGCCGGCGCAGGTCCGGGCGGCGGATTCTTGTTTTCGACGGTGGGAAGAAATCGATTTGAGGTCGCCGCTTCAACCGCAGGCGGCGCCTGGTTCGCCGCCGGCCTCGGGCGCGTGGCCACGAAAGCCACGATAGCAACCGCGGCGATCGTCACCACCGCGCCCCACGTCCACGTTGATGTGCGGGGGCGGGGCGGCGATGCGATCTTGTCTGGCTTTGAACGGCGCTTGCTCATTTGACGGTTCTCGCCTCTCCGCTCATTTGAGCTTGACGCTCGGGACCGGGAAGGTCGCCGTGACGACCAGCGTCTCGCCCTCGGTCTTCAGCTGTGCGCCGGTTTCCCACAGATAGCGGATGTTGACCAGGGCGAAGAGCTTCGACTTGCTCGCGACCGGCAGCGTCACGTCCGGCCCGAAAGCGAAGACCTTGTGCTTGCCGGGAATAGTCACGTCGATCGGAGTTCCCCCGGGCAGTTCGAACTCGCCCAGCTGATCCTCGGTGAGCTTCCACTGCGCGTAGTACGCCGCGCCCACGATCAGTCCGCCGCCGAGGAACGACTTACCGAGGCCGCCCTGCAGCGACAGGATCTGGCCGACCTTGACGTCGGTGTCTTTCTTGTTGCCGTGGAACTCCCAGTAGGCCGTGGCGGCGAGACTGAGGGTCCGCTTCTCGTCGAGGTACACCGTCGTCCCGACGAACGGCTCGTACGTCCACATGCCCTTGCCGATGTTCTCACTGCCGCCGCGCTCGTACCGCCCGTCGGCACGTAGAGCTGAAAGCCGGCGGCGACGTCGGCGCGCTTGGTGTGCCAGCCGAGATCGAGCGGTCGCACCAGCAGGTCGGAGACGCTGGTGTCGACGGTTTCGCCGATCGCGAACGCCGGCGCCTCGATCGACGCGTTCGCGAACGGAAGCACGACCATCGCGCCATAGTTGGCGCCGAAGATCTTGGTCTTACTCACATACCAGGCCAGCGGCGCAACCGCCGAGACCGTGAGGCTGCCTGGCGTACTCGGCGACGGGCGAACGATGTTGCCGTCCGCGTCCTTGATGGTGTCGGCGTCGTAGCGCAGATAGAAGAGCGCGGCATAAAACCCGGGCTGCGGCTGCGATCCGGACTGCACGCCGAAATCACCGAGGGTATGGCTTCCGTTCAATTGCGCCTGGGCAGGCATGGCGAAGAGCAATGTCAGCCCGCATGCAATGGCGGGCACCATCAGTCGTCTCACAGCAAGACTCCTCTGTCTCAGTGGTCGTCAGACCGCGAACATCACCGCTGATCACTTCACGACCTCGACGTCCGGCATCTTCCATGTCCCGTCGAACACGCCCTCCTTGGGGCCGTAGAAGCGGAAGAACGGGTAGAAGCCTTTGCCCGGAAGCGTCTGGATCCAGTTGCTCTCCTGGCCCGCCGGTGCCTTCGGCCCGAAGTACAGGTCGATCGAGCCATCGGCGTTGGTCTTGAGTTTGTCGTAGCCCGAGCGCGCCGAGTCGTTGGGCGTGTTCTGGATCATCGAGCGGGTTTCTGAGTCATAGAGTGTGAGCGACCAGAAGCTCGACACCGGTATGTTCGCCGGCAAGTGCAGGCGGTAGGACTTGCCGCCGTCGAAGTGGTTGCCGTCCTTGTCCGCGAAGGCCTGGATGTAGCTCGCGCCGGGGCCGGCCGTCTTTCTTCCGATGGCAGGGGACATGTAGATCGCGCCGTAGAAGTAGTGCAGCCGCTCGTCGAGCTGGCTGTAGGTGTCGGTTTCCTGGTCGTGGTCCATGAGCACCACCCAGGCCCAGCGGGTGCCGGGAAATGCGATCGCGTTGCTGATGCGCTCTTCAGCATGGAACAGGAGCGTTCGCGCCATCAGGTGGCCAACCTTGGCGGCGTCCTCGAGGATGGCGCGTTGCCGCGCATCCGGCTTGAACTCCTTGCCTTTCTCGATTCCCAGCGGCTTGAGCATGGCCATGTAAAAGCGGTCGCGCTCGTGAACAGGGTTGTTGTTGATGAACGCGGACAGCCGTGCCCAGTATTCGATGCCGTCGGGCGGAGTCGTCGACATCTTCGGGCCCGACATGGAGACGACCTTGTTCGACTTCGGGGTTGTCGCGCTGGCTCCACGGATAGACCCGCATGCCCTTGATGAGATTGACCGCGGCCGCAATGTCGTTGTTCTCCACCAGGCCGCGATTCATGATGTTGTAGTTGTTCATCGTGCCCCGCAGGACAAAGTAACCTTCCTTGGGAACCTCGCCGGTGTAGCCGGGCGGCAGGAGCAGGTACTTGCCGCCCTTGCCCTGGTCGGGGCCGGGCAGGCCGAAGTCGGTGATCGCGCGCTGCCAGAAGTCATCGATCAGACCGACACCCGGCCCGGCCGGGACCTCGAGGACGACCGGCCCCTGGCTGAGATCGACGTTCACCATGCCGTAGATCGTGGTGTCGTTGGCGGTGAGCCAGATGCCCTTGGTGTCGGCGAAGTTGTCCGCGATGATCAGATCGTTGAGGTCGGCGCCCAGGTCCCGCTTCATCCCGACGCGGATGGACTCGAACGAAACGGCCGGAAAGGACCACAAGAAGGCCTGGACGGCGCGCTGGTAGTCCATCTCGTCGTACAGTTTTCGCGTGGTTTCCTCGGTCGGAAATCCTCTCTCGAAGTTCAGCGTGCCGATGCGTGTCTTCACGCTGTCGGGCGTCTGGGCGTACGCGCTCGTGACGGCCAGCGCGCTGGCGATAGCGACTGCGACGAGGCTTGTGTCTGAGGTTCATGTCCTGCTTTCCCTTGCGTCATTGCTCAATTCACCAGCTCGAGGTCGCCGGGTTTCCAGCTCTTGTCGAACCACCCCTGCAGCGGCGAATAGAGCCGGAAGATGACGTTGAAGCCCTTGCCAGGCCACGTCTGGACCCAGTTGCCTTCCTGCCCGGCGGGCGCCTTCGGACCGAACCACACCGTCACCGAGCCGTCGGCGTTCTTCTTCACGTCGGGCAGCGTGCTGTCGAGGCCCGCGGTCTTCTGGTCGGTCTCGAGGAATGAGCGGTGCTGGTTGTCGTAGACGTTGAACGACCAGAACCGGCCCGCCGGAACGTTGGGTGGCAGCGTGACCTTGTAGTTCTTGCTGCCGTCGAGCCATTCGCCCTTCGCGTCGCGGGCGGTGTACACGTAGGCTGCGCCCTGGCCCAGCTTCGGGCTGGCCATCGCCGGCGATAATGCCGGTGAAGTAGTAGAAGGACATGGTGCGCGCATCCAGCGTGCGTTCGCCGCCATCGGCGAACTCGTGGTTCAAGTGCGTGAACGTGGTGGTCCACTGCCGGTCGGGGTAGTACCTGTGTCAGCGGGTCGCGCGAGGCGAAGGTCATCGCGCGCGACGTGGCGTTGGCGACCGCCGCCGCGTCGGTGAGGATCGCCTTCATGCGCGCATCGGGCGCGAACGGCTTGCCCTTCTTGATGCCGATCGAGGCGAGGATTCCCACGACTTCCGATTCGAGGAAGTCGTCCGGCTCGTGCTGCACGACCTCGTTCAGCTCTTCGTAGAAGGTGAAATCGTTGGCGTGGACGGTGTTGATCTGCATGCCCGAGAAGTTCACGAACTTCGTCGTGGGCGGATTGGCCGCGGCGGAGAGCGGGTACATCTTGGTGTTCGCCTTCATGTTCTTCACGATGGTCGCAGGTCGCTGCCCTGGACGAAGCCGCGCAAGATGACGATGTGGCTGTAGGTGCGGGTCTTCTGGACGAAGTACCCCTCCTTGGGCAGCGTGCCCTTGTAGCCCGGCGGCACGACCAGGTATTTGCCGCCCTTGCCCTTGTCGGGCCGGTCAGCCCGAGGTCGGTGACCCAGCGCCAGTGGGCGTCATCGAGGATCCCCAGCACGCCGGGCGGCACCTGCGAGGACCATCGGCCCGTCCTTGACGTCCAGATTCCCCCAGCAATAGACCACGACCGTGTTCGGGGTCAGGAAGAGCGAACGGGCGTCCGCCAGGCCCTCGGAGATGCCGAAGCCCTGGTTCGACGGGAAGCCGCCTTCGGCATAGCCCCGTCGCATGCCCTGGATATTGGCCGCCGGAATGCCCAACAGGAAGGCTTCCACGCCGCGAGCGAAATCGAGGTTGTCGTAGACCTTCTTGCACGGTGTCGGCGTCGGGCAGGCCGTCCCTGAACTTGAGCGTGCCGATCCGGGTCTGCACCGTGTCGGGCGTCGTCACCGACGCCGGCACTTTGGCGGCATATTTGGCCGTGGACACGACCGGCGCTTTTGCAGCCGTGCAGCGGCTCGGCGGCCGGCGGTGCTTGCTGCCGACGCGGCGACCAGTGACGCGACGACAGCGACTGCGATCTCCATGCGAACTCCGCGAGTCTGCCATGTTCGGGCCGCTGTGCCAATCAGGAACGTGCCGCCCTCACGTGCCGTGTCCCGGACTCAGTCGATGCCGCAACTCACCCTGCTGCACTAGCGTCGGCTTCAATCCATGCTCCTATGGCCCGTTACATCCACGCAGTTCACGACTCACGTACCGGGTTCCGTCGAGCGCGGCGCGGATGGCCGCGATCAACTCGTCGCCGGCGGAGTCTTTCAGGACGTATCCCAGCGCCCCGGCCTCCAGACCCGCCTCGACGAACATCGATTCGGCATGCACCGTCACGAACACGATCCGGGCGTTCGGATCGTGGCGGCGGATCAGCACGGCGGCTGCGATGCCGTCGATCCCGGCCATCGCGATATCAGTGACGATCACGTCCGGCGAGAGCCGCTCCGCCGCGTCCACCAGAGCGTCACCATCCTCGACCGATGCGATGACGTCGAAGTCCGCTCGGAGCAGCTTGCGCAACCGTTCCGCAGTTTCCGCGTGATCCTCGGCCAGCAGCACTCGTGGGCGGTACATGGTGTTCATCAACCGGAACCGCATTCTCGTCGCGGAGCAGGGGAGGAGGGAGAGCAGAAGTACGGGAGGAGGGGACCCGAAAAACTACGGGGGTAGGGGAGGTCTCTCGCCGCCGGTGCGCCGTCTTAATCCAAATTGAGCCGACGGTCGAGCGCGTACCTCACGAGTTCGGCGGTGGACGTGACCCCGAGGGTCTCCATCATTTCGTATTTGTGGCCTTCGACCGTCCTGGTCGAGAGGCCCAGATTCCCAGCGATCTCCTTCATGCGCTGGCCCTTCACGATCAGCCTCAGGACGTCGCGTTGCCGCGACGTCAGCTGCGGTTCCTTGATCTTCGAAGCGCCGGCCATGCGCTCCATGACCTCCTTGGTGATGGTCGGCGTGATGTAGACCTTTCCCTCGAGCGCGTGCCGAACAGCGACCAGTACTTCGTCGCCGGCCGACTCCTTCAGCAGAAAGCCGGAGGCCCCTCCCTGAATGGCGTCGGTCGCCAGGTCCGCATCGTGGTGCATCGTCAGCACGATGACTTTGCTGTCGAAGCGCTCGGTTCTCAGACGAGCGAGCACATCGAGACCCGAGAGCCCGGGCATCGAGAGGTCGGTGATGATGACGTCGGGACGAAGGCGCGTGGCGGCGTCGATCAAACGCTGGCCGTCGCGAACCGCGCCGACCACCTCGAAGTCGGCCTCGGCCAGTATTCTCGACAGGCCGTCGGTGACGATCGCGTGATCGTCTGCCAGAAGGACGGTGCGTCGGCGGGTCAGGCGACCTGTCCTTCCACGCCAGATCCGACGTCCACGCTCACGCGCGCGTGCATCGGAATCGTCGCCTGCACCCGTGTGCCCTGATGCAGCGCCGACACAATACTGACGGTGCCTCCGATGATCCGCGCGCGCTCGGACATACTGACGAGCCCGAGTCCCGTGGCCCGGTCACCGCGGTCGTCGGCATCGAATCCCCGTCCATCGTCCGCGATCGTGATCTGCGCATCGTGACCCACCTGAAGCAGCCTCACCTGCACACGCCTGGCGCCGGCGTGTGCGATGACGTTCCGCAGGGCTTCCTGCGCGATTCGGTAGACGCAGAGCGCAGCGTCCGGCGTGATGGCTCCAAAATCTCCCTCGGCAGTGCACGTCATCGTCACATCGTGTGCACGCCCGAGTTCGCCGCAGTACGACGTCAGGCCCTTCACCAGCCCCAGATGCTGCAGCACCGCCGGATGGAGATCGTGAGAGAGCTGGCGAACGTTGCGCGCGAGCTTGAGCGTCTGCTGCTGAAGCTCCGCGAGTTCCTGTCGCAGCTCCTCACTGACGTGGTACTCGCCTAACCGCTGCTTGAGACCACTGAAGGCGATCGAGACACCAGCCAGTTGCTGGCTGACGTCGTCGTGCAGGTCCCGCGCGATCCGCGCCCGCTCGACCTCCTGCGCGCCGATCAATCGGCCGGCCAGATACTGAATCTGGTCTTCGGCGTTCTTCCGCTCGGTAATGTCCACGTCGCAGCCGATATAGCCAGAAAAACTGCCGTCCGCGTCGTATCTCGGAACGCCCGTCGCCAGCAACCATCGGTAGCTACCGTCAGCGTGGCGCATGCGGTACTCCGCGAGAAACGGCCTGCGTGCCTCGACGGCCGGGACGTAGATGCCGACGCAGCGATCGCGGTCGTCGGGATGGACGGAATCCAGCCAGCCGTCGTCGATCAATTTCTCGATAGGCAAACCCGAAAAAGTCATGCAGGTGCGATTCAAGAAGTCGAGCGTCGAGTTTGGTCTCATCGTCCACACCATGGCGGGTGTCTGCTCCACGATGAGCCGAAGGCGCTCCTCACGTTCCCGCAACTCGCGCTCGGTGCCGCTGCGTCGGGCGCGTTGGACCAGCAGGGCGGTAATCACCAGCACCAGAAACGCAAAACCGCCGAGAACGGCAGCGACGATGAAAGTCATAGAAAGTGTTGCTCCGGAGCCCCCGGGCAGAAATCTCCCTGGACAGCGAGGCGGCCCGATTGGGGATCAGGCAATTCGGCGGCCAGCTGAACGGCCGCGCGCAACCGTCGAATCTGGCCGTTTTTGGCGGAAAAGTACTGGTTTCAAAAAACTGCGCGCGAACACCAGGGGTTGATCTACGAAATACCGTGGCCTCTTACGGTCCTCGGTCACCGACTGTTTTGGCCTCGTTTGGCTCCCCACACTGAACAGGAGATCAAGAAAGCAGCAAGAACGAATGGTGCTCCTGATCAGCAGTGTTGGACAGTTGCGTCCACGGACGATGTCGCTGGCGTGATGAACGATGTGATGAGATGTGGGTGGTGATCGGCACGGCGAGCGCTGACGCGCGCTCAGGAGCGCGCGGGAACCGAGAGGTCCTTCTTCACCGCGCGCACAACGTGCGTGACCGCGTCGTGGATCGTGTCGACGATCTGGTCGAGTTGCGCGTCGGTGGTGACGAGCGGCGGCGCGATGCAGATGCAGTCCATCGCGACGCGTGTGTAGACCCCGCGCTCGAGCATCGCCTCGGTCAGCTTCTGCGTCATTCCCGCCTCGGCCGGGAAGAGGCTCCTGGTGGTCTTGTCGGCGACGACTTCCACCGCGGCGATCAGACCCTGGCCGCGCACGTGCCCGACGCCCTCCAGCGCCTCCAGCGTGCGCAGCTTCTCGAGCAGGCGGGCGCCGCCGGTCGCTGACCGCTCGACGAGCCGCTCCCGTTCGATGATGTCGAGGTTGCTGAGGGCGACGGCGCAGCACGTCGGATGTCCCGAGTAGGTGAACGCGTGCATCCAGCGTTTGCCCGGCGGCACGCCGTTGATGACGTCGCGCACCGTGTCGGAGACGCCGACGCCGCCGAGGGGGACGTACCCGCTGGTGATGCCCTTGGCGAACTGCATGATGTCCGGCTCGACGCCGTAGTGCTCCAGCCCGAACCAGCGGCCGGTGCGGCCGAAGCCGGTGATCACGTCGTCGGCGATGAACAGCACGTCGTGGCGCGTGCAGATCTCACGGATGCGCGCGAAGTAGTCCGCGGGCGGGATGATGACGCCGCCGGCCCCCTGGATCGGCTCGGCGATGAACGCGGCGACCGTATCGGGGCCTTCGCGCAGGATGGCGTCTTCGAGCGCATTGGCCGCGGCGACGCCGAGGCTGACCTCGGGCGTCGGGTTGACGAAACGGTACGGATCCGGCGCGTCGATGTGCAGGAAGCCGGGCGTGCGCGGCTCGAACATCGGCCAGAACGCGGGCAGGCCGGTCGCGCTCATCGCCGCCAGCGTCAGCCCGTGGTACGCCCGATGGCGTGAGATGACCTTGATCTTCTCGGGCTTGCCGAGCGCCTTCCAGTAGAAGCGCGCGGTCTTGAAGGACGTCTCGGACGCTTCGGCGCCGCCGCTGGTGAAGAAGAACGTGTTGATGGACGGGTAGACGAGTCGGCTCAGCCGCTCGGCGAGCGCGATCGCCTTTTCGTTGCTGCTGCCGGCGTAGCTGGAGTGATACGCCAGCGTGGCCATCTGCTGCCGCGCGGCGTCGGCCAGTTCCTGCCGTCCGTGGCCGACGTTGACATTCCACAGCCCCGACAGCCCGTCGATGTAGTCGCGCCCCGTCGAGTCGGTGATGACCGCGCCCGTCCCGGAGACCCAGAGCCGCGTCCCGGCGTGGGCCGACGGGTGATGGAGCGGATGCATCAAGTGTGCGCGATCGACGTCGAGCGGGGCAGGCGTTTGCATCCCGACATGCTACCCCGTTTGCCGCCACCCGCTGCCACGGTGCGCGCGGAAAGAGTAGGCTCACCCAATGACTGCCGTGCGCATGCGTCACAGCCTGTGCCGGGTTGCCGTCGCCCTCTGGGGCACGTTGGAGCTCGCCGCTGGCGTGCACGCTCAGACGAGAGAGACGGTTACCATTCGTGGACACGAACAATCCCTCTACCTGTACGGTCCTCGCAACGCCCCCCCGGTCATTGTCTCCAGCGGCGATGGGGGCTGGATTCATCTGGGCCCGCACGTGGCGGACGTCCTCGCGGCCAACGGGTTCTTCGTCGTCGGCTTTGACGTCAAGGCCTACCTCGAGAGCTTTACGTCCGGTAAGGTCACGCTCCGGCCGGCGGACGAGCCTCGCGACTACAAGGTCCTCGCGGACTTTGCGGCACGAGGCGTGACGCGGAAGCCGATCCTGATCGGGGTATCCGAAGGCGCGGGACTCTCGGTGCTGGCGGCGACCGATCCTCAAACCCGACAGGCCGTCGCCGGCGTCCTTGCGCTGGGGCTTCCCAATCTGAACGAATTGGGCTGGCGCTGGAGGGATTCGCTGATCTACCTGACACACGGCGTGCCGAATGAGCCGACCTTCAGCGTGTCAGCGATCATCGACCGCGTCCATCCGGCGCCACTCGCGGCGATCCACTCCACGCAGGACGAGTTCGTTCCTCTCGCGGAAGCGGAGCGAGTGCTCGCCGGCGCCCATGAGCCGAAGCGGCTGTGGGTCGTCAAGGCGTCCGACCACCGTTTCAGTGACAACCTCGCGGAATTCGACCGGCGGCTGCTCGAAGCCATCGCCTGGATCAACCAGAACGCCGCGCGCTGAGGTCACAGGTGTCCGAGCGGTTGCGCCAATCGATCCCATTCGTCATCGGCCTCCTCCTGTTCCTCGTCGCCCTCGAGGTCCTTCGCGTCGAGCTCCGCGCCGTCACCTGGCATGACCTTATGGCAGATGTCCTCGGCACGCCACGGTCGCAGATTGCTCTGGCCTTCCTGTTCACGGGCCTCAACTACGCGGCGCTCACGGGCTACGACCTGCTGGCTTTCTCGTACATCGGCAAGCCCCTTCCACGCGCACAGATCGCCCTGGCATCGTTCCTGGCGTACGCGATCTCCAACAACATCGGTTTTGCGATGTTGTCGGGTGCCTCTGTGCGATATCGCTTCTATACGCGTTGGGGCGTGACCGCTCAGGACCTTTCCCGCATCGTCTTCTCGTACTCGGTGACGTTCTGGCTCGGCTTGCTCGGCTTGGGCGGCCTCAGTTTTGTCATCAGCCCCCTGGCGGCGGCTCGCGCCTTGCCCGCTCACGGACTTCTGCTGGTGGCCGCGTGGCTCCTCATGCTGACACCGCCGGCGTACCTGCTGGCGACCATCCTTCGACGCCGGCCATTGCGCTTCGGACGCTTCGAGCTGCCGTTGCCCTCGCCCAGACTGGCCCTGGGTCAGGCGTCGCTCTCTGCGCTCGAGTGGACCCTGGCCGGAGCCGTGCTCTACGCGTTGTTGCCCCCCAGCAGTCTGTCCTTTCTGCCATTCCTGGGAGCCTTCCTGATCGCGATCCTCCTTGGGATGGCGAGTCATGTCCCCGGCGGCGTCGGGCGTGTTCGAGGGGCTGATGCTCCTGCTCCTCAAGCCGTACTTGACGTCGGGGGAGTTGCTTCCTGCCTTGGTGGTGTACCGTGCCGTCTACTATCTGGTACCACTGAGCGTTGCGCTCATCGTGCTCGTGGCCGACGTGGCACGGCAACACCGCATGCACGTCGCGCGCGTCGGGGCCGGACTCGGTCACCTGACGGAGCGACTCGCACCGCGCGTGCTGGCCTCCTTCACGTTTCTGGCTGGTCTGGTACTGCTCTTTTCCGGCTCGACGCCGGCTGCCTCGGAGCGGCTCGCGCTGCTCACAAGAGTGTTGCCGGTCGGGGTGATCGAGGTCTCGCACTTCCTGAGCAGCGTCGCCGGCGCGGTGCTCCTGATCCTGTCGCAGGGGTTGGCCCGGCGTCTCGATGCCGCCTATTACCTGACGGCCGCGACGATCGTTGTCGGCATGGCCGTGTCTCTGCTCAAGGGGGCGGACTACGAAGAGGCGATCCTGCTGCTCCTCGTGTTTCTCGTCCTGCGGAGGGCGCGGCCGGCATTCGATCGCCGAGCGGCCTTCTTCGACACGCGGTTCTCGCCAGCGTGGATTGCGGCGATGGTCGGCGCTGTGGGAGCCTCAGTGTGGCTGGGGCTGTTTGCGTTCAAGCACGTCGCCTATTCCCACGAGCTCTGGTGGCAGTTCGAGGCACAGGGCGAGGCGTCGCGATTCCTTCGGGCCTCGGTTGGGGCGGTGACGGTCCTGCTCCTCTTAGGCGTGGCCCGCTTGATCGGCTACGCCCCTCACGAGGCCCCGACGCCGACCGACGCGGACATCGACGATGCGGGTCGTGCGATCGCGGCCCAGACCGCGACCTTCCCGTTCCTAGTCTATCTCCGCGACAAGGCGCTGCTGTTCAACGAGGCTCGCACGGCGTTTGTCATGTATGGCGTGCAGGGTCGCACGTGGGTCGCACTCGGCGACCCCGTCGGGCCGGCCGACCTGCTCAACGATCTCGTCCGTCGCTTTCTCGAGCGGTGCGACGATTTTGGCGGCACACCGGTCTTTTACGAGGTCGGTCAGGCCCACCTGCATCGGTATGCCGACTTCGGTCTCACGTTCGTGAAGCTGGGCGAGGAAGCGAAGGTGGACTTGTCGACCTTCAGCATGGAGGGAGGCCACGCGTCGAAGTATCGCCAGGTGGTCCGGCGGTTGGACAAAGACGGGTATCGTTTCGCATCGTCGATCAACCAAGTGTTCCCGCGATCATGACGCAACTGCGCGCGGTATCCGACGACTGGCTGGCTGCCAAGGCGAGTGCCGAGAAAGGATTCTCGCTCGGGTTTTTCGACGAGAGCCTATGTCTCTCGCTTTCCTGTGGCGGTGATCGAGCAGGGCGACCGCATTCTCGCCTTCGCCAATATCTGGGCAGGCCCCCAGGGGGTGGAGTTGTCCATCGATCTGATGCGATACCACCGTGACGCGCCGACGAACGCCATGGAGGCACTGTTTGTACACCTGATGATCTGGGGCAGGGATGCGGGCTACCGGTGGTTCGCCCTGGGCATGGCACCGATGTCCGGCTTCGAGGACTCGCCGGTTGCCTCGGTCTGGAATCGACTCGGGTCCTTCATCTATGCGCACGGCGAGGCCATCTACAGCTTCCAGGGATTGCGCGCCTACAAGGAGAAGTTCAACCCAGTCTGGGAGCCGCACTATCTCGCCTACCCTGGTGGCCTTCATCTCCCGCGCATCATGGCGGACGTTGCGGCGCTCGTGGCCGGTGGCTACATGAGGATTGTTCGAAAATGAGCGGACTCGCACGCAGTGACGTGCATATCGCCAGGTTCGAGATCCACGACCGGCGGGTGACCTACACGAACGCCGCGCATCCGGTCGGGACCATTCTTGGTATGGATGGCGCCGGGCTACCTGGCTGTGAGGCTTCGCGAGACGAAGACCTTCCCTGCCGCGGCCGATCGGACAGCGGTCACGAGGTCGGAAGAGAGGTCGATCTTGTCAACGACGCAGAGCGCACCCATGTCGAGCCATGTCTGAGCGTTCCGGCCGGCTGCGGTCTGCAGCACGAAGGCGATCGTGTGGCCGGCGGCGCGGAGCATCGCCAACGCCTCGGCCCCGGTGAGCGCAGGCATCATCAGGTCGCTCACGATCACGTCCGGTTCGAGGGCCACCGCCGCCTGCACCAGCTCGCGGCCGGTTGAGACCACGGCGACGATCTCGAACACAGGGTCGAGAAGCTTGACGATTCCCTGTCGAATGTCGTCGTTGTCGTCGGCGACCAGGACGCGCAGCCTGCCCTCACACTCGTTGTGCACATCACAGCATCACCGACCCTGACGCCGGTGTCGTTGCGCTGGCGCAATGAGGGCGCGACGGGCGATGCGCTCAGTCGAAAAGGAGCTTCTCCGGCCAGATGATGTGGACAATGCCGCGGCTCTTGGTGATCACGCCGTCCCGTTCCCAGCGCTTGAGCAGCCGGCTGACCGTGAAGGGGCTGACATCGGCGAGCGAGGCCAGCTGCTCGTTCTTGATCCGGACTTCGATGCCTGACCGTTTGCCAGTGCCGGTCCGAACGCCAAGACGCGTGAGCACGCGGGCCAGGCGTTGTTCGGCACTGACCGTGACGAGCCTCCGGTGCCGTTCGGCGATCACGTCAACGTAGCGGAGCGCGACGTGCAACAGGTTCCCCGACAGCTGCGGGTGCTCGTCAGCCAACGCCTGAATCGCCTCACGTGTCCAGACGAGGACCTCGCTGGGCTCGAGCGCTTCGGCGGTCCCGATGTAGTCGACTGGCTGCGTCAGGATCGTGCCGAGACCAAAGACTTCGCCGGGCAAGAAAATCTCCATCAAGATTTCGCGGCCGGTGCGAGCCAGCCGGGCGAATTGCACCCGCCCCTTGCGCAGCAGGAACAGTTGCTCGGCCGGCTCTCCGGCCCTGAAGAGGATTTGCCCAGGCCGGAGCGTGAGCCGGCGCGATCCGGCGACGATCTCCCGTTGGGCGTCGGGCGAGATGCCGGCAAGCAGCTGGTCCCCCCTGACGTCGTGCGGGCGCGAGCGGTGCGTGGCTATGGCACTCACGGACAACCGATTGTCACAGCATACCCCTGCTCGCACCGCCATGTCGGACCACCAGGCATCGCCGGTCGTCACCGGGCACCGGAACGAAGCAACCCGTCTAACGCTTCCCGTCGAGATCGAAATCCCGCCAGATCTGCTGAAGAGTCTTGGGATCGATGACCCGCTTGTCTGCTTTCTCGGGCTCCTTCTCCGAATACAGCACGAGCGTCACCGTGCTGCATCCTGGCCCCAGTGCTGCCGGGTCGAACACGTACAAGCCTTCGTGGACCACGTCCGTCTCGGAGACGCGCAGTTCGAGTTTGAAGGGATGGATTGGCGTTACCTCAGCCTGGCCGCAATAGGCCTGAAGCCGTTGGAAGCCTGACTTCAGCCGCTTGAACGCCGGCAGGGCCATCCCCTGTGTGTATGCGGCGCCCCGCGCTACTTTCGACCAGAAGCTTTCCGCCATCTTCGGCGTCACGCGGACGAACAGCACCGGCGGGATGTCCGCGACGTAGTCGGACCAGTTGCTGAAAGTCTCGTTCGGCTGAGACTGCGCGGCGAAGTTGAGCACCGGCGTGATGAATGCCACGTCGAACTCGGACGCCGCCACTTGATACGGCTTCAGGCTGCCGGCGCGACGCTTGACGGCGTCTTTGAGCGCGGCGACAGGAGCAGGCTCCGCCGGCTCCACGGGAAGGTGCGTCCCACTTGGAGCGGGCGCATCCTTCACCTTCTTTGCCGCCGCCGCAATGAGCTCGCACGCACCGTCGATGCGAACGACACGCGTCGCGCCGCGCCTGGGCTCATCGCGCTCGTCCGGGAGAGAGCTGAGTCCCACGAGGTCTCCCGAGGCGGTGAACACGGGCCCGCCCATCCCGCCCGTGGCGAGCGTAAGGTCGGACGCGATGGCATGCGCGTCGACGCGGCTCACTGTTCCAGGAGTCCAGCCCTTCTCCTGACGAAGCGGTGCCGCAAGCGAGAAGATCTCCTGCCCGCGCGCGACCGGTGGTGTGCTGCTGCGCGGGCATCCAAGCGGCACCGGTGTGATCGACGCCATGACCGTGGGGTTGACTCGGATCACCGCGATGTCGCGCTGACGATCGGCTTCGACGACGATCCCCGCCACTTTGATCGAGCGCGAGAGCTGCACTTCGACCGACGTCGCGTCGCCAACGACTCTCTGGTTCGTGGCGATGAGTCCGGTCGCGTCAACCAGGAATCCCGACGCGTGTGCAGTCGGCGTCCACAGTTCGACGACACTGTCGAGCCACGGCCGCAGCAGGAGCGAGGTGTCGGTTGCCAGCGGTGTGTCTGCGGTTGTCGTTCCCGGAGGAGTCGGATCGTCCACCGCGTTGGCCAGAGTCAGGTCGAGGGCCGACTCGCGGCCGGCGACGATGTCCAGGGTCTGCCTCCAGTGATACGCCTTACCCTGAAACACCAGAGGCCGGTCTGATTCGACTGTGTAGTTGCCTGGACTCAAGCTCACCCTGGCGGTGCCATCGAGGTCCGTGAGGATTCGGCGCGTCTCCATCGTCGGGGGATTGTCACTGATGAGCAACGCGTGGCGCGCAACCGGCGTTGCCCGTCCCGTTGCATCGGTCAGGACGGCTCGGATGTGAAGCACAACGAGCGGCTGACCTGCGATCGCGACCGGGGCGCCAATCGCCAGAAGCGCGAGGACAAGCACGCGGCCCATGTCCCCCATCCTACCGGATCCGCGCGGCCCGCATGGTGGCCGTTCAGCGCAGAGAGATCGAAGAAGGCGACGAGCCCTGGCGCAGCCGTCGGCTTCCTCTTCGCGCCGCGGAAATCGTCTCCACCGATTCCCGCCAGCGCTACTCACGCCGGCGTCGTCGTGCGGCGCCGCTATCGGTGTGGCGCTGAAGCCGATCGTAGCGGACGAACACGACGCTGTCGTCGGGTTCCTTCTATGACGGCGCTCTTGCCAAGGGTTTCGAGCAGGTGAGCGCGCTCGCCCGTGGTGGTCCTGGCCAATCGGCTGTCCCACTCCGTGAGGAGCGACTGTAGTTCGTCGCGCAGGGCCAGTAGTTCATCGATTCGTCGGTTCAGCTGTTCCAGGCGCTCGCCAACGAGACTCCGAACGCCGACACACGGCGCGCCGCCCTTGTCTCGGATAGCAAGAACGCGCTTCAGGTCGGCCAGCGAAAAACCCACGACGAGCGCTCGCTGAATCAGAAACACCCGTTCGACCGTGGCGGCCGAGTACTGCCGGTACCCAGCCGCGCTCCTCATTACTTGCGGAAGAAGTCCCTTGTGCTCATAGTGCCGAAGGGTGTCAGTGCTGACGCCGGTCGCTCGGGCGACGTCGCGCGGGCCCATCGGCGCCGTCGTCATCGTGGCCGCACCGTCGTGGGATCGCCAGTCTTGTGCTCGGCGATCTGAAACCTCAAGAACTGATGCACGGCGGCGAGCGCGGCCGGATCTGAAGTTACGACATCCACCCGGCCACCGCTGGCGGTCTCCACGTACTGAAACCGAATCGCGCCTTTACGCTCCGTCATCGCCTTCGTGCCTGGCACAGTCTTCGAATCATGGACCAGCATCGGCGCATCGAAATTGCCTTCGCCGAACATCATCGCGATGTGCGGCAGGTGGGAGCGGATCGCATCACGGTTCTTCGTATCGGAAGGATCGTTGACGCTCACCTGGATCGCGCCGCCGTCGTTGAAGAGCAGGAAGTGGTGGGTCGTACGGGCCTGGTCGAAGCCCATGACCATCGTCGCTCGCCGGTCGCTGGATCCATGATGATCCTGGCGAGCAGCGAGCGATACGGGTATCGATAGACACCCGAGCAGACACAGTACCGGAACAAGTCGCATGTGACCTCCTGGTTGTACCCTACGGCCTGGAATCGTTCCAGGGTCAAGGACGGAGGGTCACGGTCGTGGCTATGGCTATTTGGCGCGCCCGGCGTCCACTTTCGTGGTGAAGCTCTGCCCATTGAGTTCGGCGAGCATCTCGCCTTGAAGGCGGCCTTCGACCAGCGCCAGCGTGAAGGTTCTCAACGGCCCGTCCGGCTGCTGTACCTGGAACTTGACCTTGGTGCCATCGACGGTGCCCTTCTCGATCGTCCACTGCCGTTCGGCGTTGGGGCCGGCGGTGCCGGTGAGCACCTTGTCTTTCTGCGTCAGATCGAACAGGAAGTCGATTGACTGACTCCGGCCGTCAGGTGCCGTTCGCGTCAGCTTTCCGGTCCATTTGCCCGTCAGGTTCGTCTTCTGCGCATGGGCTGGAGCCATCGTCCAGAGGAGAACAGCGATTACCGCAAGAGTTTTCATGGTGTTCGTTTGACGACGCCTGCAAACGAATAGTTCCTTCTCAGTGGTCATCGAAACCTTCCGTCTGGAGAACTGGCCTCATTGGCTCGTGCGGCCGGGGCATATCCACTGATCCCCACTTGACAACCGGCGCTGAGTCTATAACCATATGGTTATTGAACCGATGGCTATAGAAAACAACCGTCTCGACGCGACGTTCCTCGCGCTGGCCGACCCGACGCGCCGCGCCATTCTCGCGCGCCTCGCGGGAGGCGAGGCGTCGGTGGCTGAGCTCGGCGCGCCATTCGCGATGAGCCAGCCAGCGATTTCGAAGCACCTGAAGGTGCTCGAGCGCGCCGGCCTGATCAGCGTCGGCCACGACGCCCAGCGGCGCCCCCGGCGGATCGAAGGCCGGCCTCTCGCCGAGGCCAGCGGGTGGCTCGAGCGGTATCGCGGCGTCTGGGAGCAGAACTTCAAGCGTCTCGACGTGCTGCTCGAGGAACTGCAGCGCACACCCGCCGGGAGGCAGCTGCGGAAACGGACGAAGAGGCGGGGAACTCCGTGACAGACAATGAAGGAGAGAGGGACATGCCGACGACGATAGAGAAAGCGCAGGTCACGATGCCCAGCGATCGCGAGGTGGTGGTCACGCGTTCGTTCAAGGCGCCGCGGGCGTTGGTGTTCAGGGCGCATACCGAGCCCGCGCTGGTACGCCGCTGGATGCTCGGACCGCCCGGATGGTCGATGCCGGTGTGCGAGATGGACGTGCGCGTAGGCGGCAACTACCGATGGCGGTGGCGGAGCGACACGGACGCGAAGGAGTTCGGGTTCTTCGGTACGTTCCGCGAGGTGCAGCCGCCATCGAGGCTCGTGCACACCGAACGATACGATCCCGGCACGGTAGGAGGCGGCTATCCCTCGGGCGGCGAGGCCCTCGTGACGACGACCTTCGTCGAAGAGGGCGGCATCACGACCCTGACCACCCTGATTGACTTCGGATCGAAGGAGGCCAGGGACGCCGCTGTGAAGACCGGCATGACCGACGGCATGGAGCTGAGCTACCAGCTGCTGGATCGGGTGCTCCAGGAACCGGGCACCTGAACGTCCGGACTGCGGGGGGGTCGCGCTCGGGCCGGTTGCCGGCCGTTAATCCGTTGCGGGGTGAGCCGCCCGACATCAAGAGCATGAACCGCACGGCTGTGGGCTCCTATCGCGTCACCCGACGCGCGCCCACGGGCCTACGGAGCTTCGGTCATACTCACCTCATGCCTTCGCCCCTCGACGATCTCCTGGAACGCGCCGGTCGAATCGAACGCGAGATCGAACACGAGCTCAATCAGGCCCGCGAGCACTGGCGGTATCGGGTCGATGCAGGCAGGGTCCGGTTCGAGCACGATGTCCACGCGGTGCATCGGCGGCTGAAGCAGAGCATTCCAGCGTACCTGCGCGAGAGCAATCCGCTGCACCTGCTCGTCGCGCCGGTCATTTATTCGCTCATCGTGCCGATCGCCATCCTCGACATGTGGATCAGCCTCTACCAGATCATCTGCTTTCCGGTTTTCGGCATCTCCCGTGTCCGTCGCGGTTCTTACATCGTCTTCGATCGCCAGCATCTCGCCTATCTCAACCTGATCGAGAAGGTGAACTGCGGCTACTGCGGGTATGCGAATGGCGTGCTGGCATATGTCCGCGAGATAGCTGGACGGACGGAACGGTCCTGGTGCCCGATCCGGCACGCGAAGCGCGTGCGCGCGCCGCACGCCCACTACCGTGAGTTCGTCGACTACGGCGATGCGGCGGGCTATCATCAGCGGCTGCCGCGGCTGCGGGCACAGCTCAAGGACGAGAAGACGGTTGCACCGCCGTAGGCCTGCTTTGCCGTGGAATGACGGCCCGCAGTGACGGTGACACGAGGCCACCCAACCCGGCGAGGATGCAGGCAAGGCCGGAGATCGCGATCACCACCGGGGCCGAGAGATATTGCAGCAGCACGCCACCCAACGCGGCTCCCAGCGGTGACGCCGCTCCCACCAGCGAATGCCGCGCGCCGAAGACCTGGCCGCGCATCTCGGCCGGGACGAGCCGCTGGAGCAGGGTGGTTTCCATCGGCGTGTAGGGCGCCCAGCATGCCCCGGCCGCACCGAGGAAGAGCATCGCGAGCGGGAGCTGCCGGATGAAAAACAGGGGGCACAGTAGCGCTCCCCAGAGCACCGCGATCATCGGCAAGGCAATGTTCGGCCGCCAGCGCTGCGACCGCCTGGTCAGCGTCAACACACCAGCGAAGGCCCCGACGCCGAAGCCGGTCCACAGCAGCCCGTAGCCGCCGGCGTCGGCGTGCAATGTCTGGGCGCTGTAGACCGGCAGGGCCGCCTCCAGCGGGCCATAGGAAAAGAAGAACACCAGCGAGAGGAGCGTCAGCGCGGGCACGTGAGGCACGCTCAAGAGCGCACCGAAGCCGAGCCAGCGATTCGCTGCCGAATGCTGTGCCACCGGCGGTTCTCGAGTGATCGTGGGCAGGGTCAGCATGAGCAGGCCCATCACCACGAAACTGGCGGCGTCAACGAACAGCGCCCAGGGACCGCCCAACCTGGCGACGGCGAAGCCTGCCGCCACTGGGCCGGCGAGATACGAGAATTGCAGGCTGGTTGCGGTGAGCGTATTGGCGCGATCGAGGGCGGCGTCGTCCACCAGGTGCGGCATGAACGACCGGACCCCCGCCGCGGTTGCCGGCGAGAGCGCTCCGGCCAGCAACGCCAGCACGAAGACGTGCCAGAGCTGCAACCATTCCAGGGCATGGAGCGTGGGAATCGCCGCGATGAGTGCCGCTCGGACGAGGTTGTCGACACCCATCACCAGCCGCGGCTGGTAGCGATCGAGCAGACGCCCGATGACCGCTCCGGTGATGACACCGGGGAGGTCGAAGCAGAGGATGACGAGGCCCACCGCCGCACCAGAGCCGGTCAACTGGAGTACGAACCAGAGCAAGGCGATGACCGTGAACTGGTCCCCGAGATACGAGAGGGTCAGCCCCAGCCAGAGCCGCTGAAACGCGGGATGGCGCCATGGAGCGTCGACAGCCTTGGTTCGCGCCATGAGACTTGAGACCTGCGGTCAGATCCCTCCAATCGAGAGGAGCCACGCCGCGATCTGCTGGTGCACCATTCCTCTGACGGCCTCCTGATAGACAAACGCCAGCCGCGGATGGTCGTCGCCAGACGAACCATCATCGGGGCCTCTGACGGGCTTTGCGTTCATGCAGGCCACTCTACACTTACGGCGGGGCAACCTTCGGCTGCATGGTCGCTGGTCTCAGGCCGCCCGGGATCGACCGATCGCAAGCGAGCGCTCGACCGCAAACCAGACCCGATCGCGCTCGGCGGCCGTGCTGAAACTCAGGGTAATGGCGGATGTCGCGTCCTCAGCGTCCCGTCGACGCGCAGCTGCAGGGCAGGGCGGTTCTCACGCCCGAAGAACTGCTCGCCGAAGCGGACGTCGACGATGGTGCCGGCCGGGATTCGGGATGCCCAGGTGCCCACGCGGTTCGCCGTCTGGATGCCCATGAATGACCGGCTCGCGTCGATGTCACTGAAGAAGGTGAGGGTGCACGTGGTCAAAGGCTGCGCGGATGTGCGGAGTGGGCCGGAATATGACGTGACGGCGGAGCAGGACGACCGCCCACGGAACCAGCGCCAGGAAGCAGCCGATTGCCAGCAATGCCCCTTGCGTCATCGTGGGAGGAGTCTCGCCGATCGCAACAAAGTAGTCAGGGTTGACTGAGATACGGTTCATGGTTCCGCCGGAGGCGAGCAGTGTGCCGCGCACACCCGGCGGCATCGGGCGAAGTATGCCGGTGACCGTCATGGTGGCGGAGGCATAGCGCCAGCCGCGTGGCAACCGGATCAGCAGCGCGTCGTCCGGTCTCGTCCACTATCGGCGCAAACTGTTCATCGACGCGAGACAGCACGTCCTTGCCCGCCTGTTTCCGGCCCGATTCCAGGACGACGCCCGCGTCGATGAAACCGTGGAGCTCGATGTGAGGCTGGCGGCTCGAGGGATCGGCGAGCACATCACGGACCGTCAGTCGTTGCGCGGCCGGATCGCTGGTGCGCGCCTCTCCCATCATCTTGACGCCCTTGTGTGCGACCACAGCCAACAGGATGAAGACACCGACGTTGAGGGGCACAAAGTTGATCCGAAGGCGGCTCATTCGATGGCTCATGGCGGCCAGCAGTCCGAGGATTCGATAGATGCTCATGTCAGTCTCTCCTGCTGACTGACGCGTCGGGCGGATGGAAATGGGATCATTTCGGGGACTAGGGCGGTCATCGGCAGCCGTTGTAGCTGTATCCTTGCGCGCATGTCATCCCAGCCAGGTCGGCGTCGGCGATTCTTCATCGCCTCAGGTGTGATGGGGATTGCGTTTCTCGGCGTCGCCCTGCCCAAAGTCCTGGCCCAGGAACCTGAGACCCGCGGGATCGTCGTCGAGGCGGTCGAAAAAGGTTCGGCCGGGCACAAGGCGGGAATTCTGCCCGGCGACGTGCTTCACATCCTGGGAGCGGGCCGCCTCACCTCCGGCGAATCCTTCAGCGGACCGCGGAGACCTTGTGTCGCCATTCGATCTCGCTGAGATCGAGGTCGAGCACGCCCCGCGCGGGGCCGTCACGCTGCTCGGCTCGCGGGGAGCGCAGCGGCTGGCAATCGTTGTCCCGGCGGGCAGGTGGCTGATTACTGCTCGACCGGTGATGCCGGCGCGGATGTCCGAGCGATACACGAGCGGACGAGCTCTGGCGGCGGCGGGGAAGATCGACGAGGCGGTGGCGGCCTGGCGGAGCGCGGCAGGCGACGCCGCTCGCGCCGATGGCGACGGTCGCATCGCGGCGTGGCTGCTGCTTCAGGTGGCGACGGCTCTGCGGGGCGCGAACAGGATGGACCGTCGCACACGCCGCGATTCGGGAGGCGCTCGCATTCGCGGAACGCTCGCGCGACCGGGCCGCGATCGCCGGCCTGCGCGAGGCCGAAGGCCCAGACCTACGAGATGCAGCGGGATCTCGGCAAGGCCGAACAATCCTATCGAGCTGTGATCGCGGCCCGGCAAGGTGCGGGCGCCCCCACCGTTGGCGCAGCGAAAACGCTGGTCGACCTCGCATTCGTGGCGATGGGTCGCAACGACTTTGCCGGTGCCGAAAAGACTCTGCGCGAGGCGTTCGACATCCAGCAGAAGCTCGCGCCAGACAGTTTCGTGCTCGCGAAAAACCTCAACAACCTGGGAAATCTTGCGAAGATGGGCGGAGATCCGGAGGCCGCCGAGTCGCTGTTTCGCCGCGCCGCTGTTCTGCTCGAGCGTCTCGTCCCCGACAGCCGAGACCTCGCCAGCCCGCTGAACAATCTGGCAAATCTCTCACGAGAACGCGGCGATCTGGCAAGTGCGGCGGCGCTGCACCAGCGGGCCCTCGCGATTCACGAGCGACTGGATCCGTTGGGCGAAGACGCTGCGACAAGCCTGACGAACCTCGGCCTGGTGGAATCCGATCGCGGAAATCTGGCCGAAGCCGAGCGGTTCCACCGGCGCGCCCTGTCGATTTACGAGCGCCGAGCGCCTGGAAGCCTGGAGGAGGCTTCAGTGCTCAACAATCTGGGAAATCTCCTGGCCGATCGCGGCGATCTGATCTCAGCCGAGGAGTATCACCTGCGTGCCCTCGCAATCAAGGAACAGATCGCGCCGAATAGTCTGGATGTGGCATCGTCACTTCACAATATCGGTCGCCTGTCGAGCCAGCGCGGCGACCCGACGCGGGCGGAGGATTACTACAAGCGATCGCTCGAAATGCAGGAACGCCTGGCGCCCGGCAGCCTCGATGCCGCGGCGATGCTGAACAATCTTGGACTGGCGGCAGCGGAGCGCGGCGATCTCGGGGCGGCCGAAACGCTTCTGAAGCGCGCTCTGGCCATCAAGCAGCAGCACGCTCCCGGGAGCCGCTCTCGTTGCCGGCACCCTCTCCAATCTTGGCGACCTCGCCGAAACCCGCGGGGACCTGCCGGCTGCCCGCGAGCAGTACCGAGGCCGCCCGCGCGCTGTTGGAAAAGGCTGCACCGGAAGGACTCGATCTCGCGACTGTTCTGGGCAACCTCGCGGACGTTGCCGGCCGCCGCGGTGATTCGGCAGAGGCGGATAAATTGTCGGCCCGCGCGCTCGCCCTGACCGAACGGCTCGCGCCGGAAAGCGCCAGCCACGCGGAGGCACTCCGACGCATCGGCCTGCAGGCGTTCAAAAAGGGGGATTTCGCCCGGGCGGCGACGTTCTTCGAACGCTCGATCGGCGCACTCGAATCCCAGACCACGCGCCTGGGCGGCTCGAACGAGGTGCGCACCGCGTTTGCCGGGCAGAGCCACGACTACTACGTCGAGTACGTCGACACGCTGATGGCCATGGATCAGCCCGCCAGAGCGTTCGAGGTCCTCGAGCGCTCGCGAGCCCGCGGGCTCCTGATGGTGCTTGCCGAGCGCGACCTCGTCCTCGACGCCGACCTGTCGCCCGATCTGGTGCAGGCGAGGCGGCAGCTGAACGAGGAATATGACCGGGTGCAGGAGTCACTCGCGGGTCTCAACCCAACCCGGGAAGCGGCGGAAGTCGACCGGCTTCAGACTCGCCTGCGTGACCTGCGCGAGAGCCGCGCTCGCCTCATCGACAAGATCCGGGGAGCGTCGCCACGCATGGCGGCGCTTCAGTACCCCGGCCGCTCGATCTTGCCGGGATGCAGCAGGCGCTCGATTCCGGCACGGCTCTCCTGTCCTACAACATCGGCAAGGACAAATCGCGTCTGTTCGTCGTCGAACGGGCCAACGACGGCGGGCCGGCGCGTCTGACTGTCCACACAATCCCGGTCGGAGAAACCGCACTGCGCGAGCAGGTCACAATGTTTCGCCGTCATATCGAGCGCCAGGGGGACTCGCCGGATGCTCCCGCCACATCGTTCCTCGAGCTCGCGCGACGGCTATTCGACGAACTCGTTGCTCCGGCCCAGAGCACCATCGCAGCCGCCGACCGGATCCTGATCTCGCCTGACGGGCCGCTGCACAGCCTGCCATTCGCGGCGCTGGTCAAAAGCAACGTGGAGTCGGCCGAGCGCCCCTGGCAGTATCTGGTGGAGTGGAAACCGCTGCATACGGTCGTATCGGCCACGGTCTACGGGGAGCTCAAGAAGATGAACCGGGCTTCAGCCGCGCCGGCAACGCTGGTTGCGTTCGGTGACCCTCAGTACCCTGCTCGCACCGATGCCACCGAGGGCATCGGCAACACCGAACTGCGCGGGATGCTGCGACGCGGCTACACACTTGGCTCCTTGCCCGCGACCCGGGCGGAAGTCGAGGCGTTGGGGCGAGCCTTCGGCGACCGCGCCACAACCTACCTCGGTGCGGAGGCGACAGAGGCGCGCGCGAAGTCGATCGGGACGACCCGATACCTCCACTTCGCCACTCACGGATTGCTCGATGCGCGCTCCCCCCTCGAACTCGGCCCTTGCTCTGACAGTGCCGTCGCAGCGGCGCGAGGGAGAAGAGAACGGTCTCTTGCAGGCATGGGAGATCTTCGAACAGGTGCGCCTCGATGCCGACCTCGTCACGTTGTCTGCCTGCGAAACCGCCCTGGGTGCGGAGTTGGCCGGCGAAGGTCTGATCGGCCTGACCCGAGCGTTTCACTACGCCGGTGCCAGGTCTGTGCTCGCCTCACTCTGGCGGGTGGCTGATGACTCGACGTCAGAACTGATGAAAAGCGTCTACGGCTACCTGAAGGCGGGCGTGACGAAAGACGAGGCGCTGCGACGGGCGCAGCGCGAGGCGATCAAGCAGCCGAAAACCTCGGCACCTTTCCATTGGGCCGCATTCACCCTCTCGGGGGATTGGCGATAACGCCCCTCCTTGCTGTTCGTGCCAAGGACCATTAGGCTCTTGGGCGATGGCGGACGAATCCACTCACGATGTCACGCGCCTGCTCGACGACTTGTCAGCCGGCAAGGAGCACGCGCTCGACGAGCTTCTTCCGGTCGTCTACCGTGAGCTGCGCCGGCGCGCCGCGAGCTACCTGAGGCGCGAGCGCCAGAACCACACGCTCCAGCCGACAGCGCTGGTCAACGAGGCCTTTCTGAAACTCGTCGAGCAGCGCAACGTGCGGTGGCAGAACCGCGCGCACTTCTTCGGGGTTGCGGCCCAGGCGATGCGCAGGATTCTCGTCGACCACGCGCGAACCCACGGTCGAATCAAACGCGGGGGCGCCGGGCCGCAAGTGACGCTCGACGAAGCCATGATCGCGGCTGAGAGCCGCTCGATCGACCTGCTTGCCCTCGACGAGGCGCTCGAGCGCCTGAGCGCCCTCGACGAACGTCAGGCGCGCGTCGTCGAGCTGAGGTTTTTCGGCGGCTTGAGCGTCGAGGAGACGGCAGAGGTGCTGCACATCTCTCCGGCCACCATCAAGCGTGAATGGAGCATGGCCAAGGCGTGGCTGCACGCCCAGCTGAGTGCGCAGGCCCCGGGTGCGGCAGAGTAGTCGCTCACGTGACCCCGATGAACGCGGACGACTGGACCCGGCTCAAGGCCCTGTTCCACTCGGCACTCGAGCGGACCGGGGCGGATCGGGCGGCGTTTCTCGCACAGGTCGAACGCGAACATCCGGGGCTGCAGGAACAGCTGCGCGCGCTGGTCGCCTCCCACTCTCAAGCATCCGGATTCCTGGAGAAGCCGGCCTTCGCCGCCGCGTCTTTCGCAGCCGACATTGATCCTCTCCAGCCAGACGACGATCTGCCGGGCACGCTCGCGGTCGGGGACGTCCTGGATCAGACCTACGAAGTGGACGCGATGCTCGGCCACGGAGGAATGGGAGTCGTCTATCGTGTGCGCCATAAAGCCCTGGCGCGCTCCTTCGCGGCGAAGCTGATTCACTCCCGGGTCGCGGACGACCCGGTCTTTCTCGAGCGCTTTTCTCGCGAGGCCGAGGCGCTCGGCAAACTGAAACATCCGCACATCGTCGATGTCACGGACTTCGGGGTCGATCGCGACGGAACCGCGCGTCCGTATCTGATCATGGAGTATCTGGAAGGGCAGACGCTCCAGGAGCGGCTCCGGACGGGCCCCCTCGCGCCTGACGCTGCCTTTCCGGTTTTCGAGGCCATAGCCGCCGCACTGGATCATGCCCACGAACATGGCGTGCTGCACCTCGACTTGAAGCCTGGCAACGTGTTGCTGGTCGACGGGCCCGACGGCCAGTCAGCGCCCAAGATCCTCGACTTCGGGCTCGCGCAGTTCCTGACTGCAGGCTCCGACGGGCCGACCCAGGCGCCGGCGGTTCAGCCGATCGGCACGCCGGCGTACATGGCGCCGGAGCTCTTGAGCGGCAACCGCCCTGGACCCTCGGCGGACATCTACTCACTTGGCGTGCTGATGTACGAGGTGCTGACGGGCCATCGTCCGTTCGAGGGATCGACGGCCCAGATTCTGGAACAGCAGCGTCACGGTGCGCCGCGGGCGGCGTCGAGCGTCAATGCTGCGATTCCTGCCGAACTGAGCGCGGCTCTCGAGGCGGTGTTGGCCAGGCAGCCGACCGCGAGGCCCGGCACTGCGCTCGCCGCAGTCGCGCAGCTTCGCGAGGCGACGCTGGCGGCAAAGCAGCGGCTCTGGCGGCGGGCAGAGATACCGCGACGTCTCGGCGCGGCCACCGGCATAGCCGTCGTTCTCGCCCTGCTGTCGCCGCTGCTGTGGCAGTCGGCTCCGCTCCGCAGGTTGGAGGAGCAGACGGTCGACGCACGCTTCGCACTCGCTGCTCGGCGCCCACCTGGTCCGGACGTCATCCTGTTGATGCTCGACGATGCCAGCCTGGGCGCGGATGCGACGCCTCTGGCGCAGAGAGCCGATCAGTTCGGTGCCGATCTGCAACGCGTCTTCATGGTGGGGGCCAGGGCTGTCGCGCTGGACTTTCTGCTTCCGGAAGCGTGGAGCAATTCGGTGCCCTTCTCGCAGCTCGTATTGCGCCACGCCGACCGGCTGACGCTCGCGGCCTTCTCGACGGCGTCCGGCGAGGTCATCGGCCCCGAGTGCATCTCCGGCGTGACGACCGTTGCCCTCGGTCCGGAACGCGCGTCCGCTCTTTTTGGCTTCGTCAACCTCGATCAGGACGACGACGGTGTCAGCCGCCGCGCCCGATTGGCCTATCGCGATCGTGAAGGAGTCGGCCCGGCCGTCGTTCGCCGCCCGCGCGGCATCGACCGCATGCGCCGACCAGCAGCCTGGGGGCTTCGCGGCAACCCCGGAAGAATTCTGGATTGACCACACCATAGAGGCCGATCGATTCGATCGCGTCTCGTGGAAGGACCTGGATGCGACCTTACGCACCCGGCCCGAACTGTTTCGTAATCGGCTGGTCCTCGTCGGCGGCGACTTCTCCGGGTCGGGGGACGATGCGCGGATCCCGAATCGTGGAGCGATAGCGGGGGTCGTGCTTCACGCCATGACCGTCGAGACGATCTTCTCGAGGTTCCCGGTGAGAGGGACCGGCGCGACCGGCGCGATCGCCGCCACCGGGACCGTTTGCGGGCTGTTGTGCGCCGCGGTTCTACTTGGCAGGAAACCCTACCGCGCGGGCGTGACCGTGTTCCTTGTCTGCGCATCGTATGCTGGCGGCGCCTTCATTGTTTTTTATCTGGCGAAGGTGCTGCTGCCGGTGATCGGGCCGCTTCTAGTGTGCAGCCTTGGCGCGACCCTGGCCTGGTGGATACGACGTCAGCTGCCGGCGTTTCCCCAGGACTGAGCCGCGTTTCGCGGGACTGTCGCGTCACAGAGCGGAGACTACATATGCGTGTCGGCAAATGGATCGTGCAGTGCACCGGAGCGGTCTTGCTTGGAGCGCTTCCGTGTCCGGTCTGGGCACAGGAGGCCGCAGCCAAGCCGCTCGCGGCGCTCATCAGCGATCTCTCTGGTGAGGCGTCGATCACACCGACGCCAGGCGGGGCGGCCAGCAATGCCCGACGGTTTGACGCGATTGTCGTCGGGGCGACACTCGCAACCGGGCCACGGTCACGTGCCGAAATCGTCCTGGCCGGAGGCCAGCGATTCGAGCTCGGTCCGAACGCTCGGGCGACGATTGCTGCAAAGCAACTCGACGTCGCCGTCCGGTCCCATCACCGAGCTTCCTGCGTTGCCAGCACTGCCGAGAATCGTGGCGTTGGACGAGTCGCGACCGAAGGGGCCACCTGGCGGTGTTCGTCTCCGTGGTTCGGCGATTTCGGGTCTGCGTCCTTTTTACACCGTCACCTTGGCCGAGCAGACGGTGCTTCGGTTCAATCCGGTCCGCGGGGCAAGCAAATACGCCGTGGAAATCGAGAATGACGCCGGCCGACGCATCTTCGCGGCGGAGTCGACGACGCCTGAGGTCGTCGTGCCTGCCGGTGTGCTCGAGGCCGAAGCGTCGTACTACTGGACCGTGCAGACGCTGGACAAGGTCGGCGGGGCGGCGCGCGGAACGAGCGAGTTCAAAACACTGTCGTCGGATGACGCGCGGGTTCGCGAGGCACTCCGTCGATCACCCGAGACCGAAGGGGCCGACAGTCATTTGGCGCTCCTCGCCGAAATCGATCGTCGTCTGGGCCTGGATCAGGAAGCGTTGGACGGGTTTCGCGCCGCTTTGGCGAAGAGACCGGATGACGTCGTCATTCAACAGGCCGTTCGGCGGTTGGAGAAGCTGCTCGAGATCGTTCCGCAGTAAGCCGATCGCCATCTACCATCCACATACGAGCACGAACAGACTTGTACTCAACAGCGTCTCCGTCTCCGGCGCGGGGAGCATCACTTTGCTGTGGGAATCACCCGGGGCGGGGTCTGCGGGCGTGTCGTTCCCGGCTGGTCTGAACGCCTGGCAAAAAATGACAAGCCGTAGGTCGCGATCGACCTACGGCTTGTCGTCTCTATCAGCGGCAGCCGCTGTAGCTGGCGCGGTGGATGGCACCACCCTTGGGCCGCCGCGTCCTGGCAACAATTTCGAACGTTCAGCCGTTCCTGCCCCTTCCGCTCATCTTGACGTGGGTCTGGACTTTCATGTGATTACCTCCTTCCTGGTCTCTCTGACGGGACGAATATGACAGCTGCGCGCGCCAGCCGGCCTCAGCCGCCGCGGACCCTTGGGCCCGCCTTGATGTGGGTCTTGATCTTCATGTGCTCACCTCCTTTCGGCTCACTCAGGAACGCGACAACGCTGGAGGTTGCGGCTCACGCCTGACCGGCGGTAGGTGCTGCGGCGCCGAGATCGGTGACGGCTACGGGTGGGCGATGACGATCAACGTCGGCGCCCGCCGCAGGACGCACTCGAGCGTCTCGCCGAGATTCTCCGGATCGAGCGCCGCGAAGCTCTCGTCGAGGATCATCAGATGTCCGCCCTGCAGCAGCGCCCGCGCCATGTAGAGCCGGCTGCGCTCGCCGTGAGACAGCTGCCACCCGCCCTCACCGACCATCTGGAGCAACCCGGCCGGCATTCGGGCGAGGAGATCGCCGAGACCGAGCTCCTGAACGATCGCTTCGGCCTCGCCATGATCCGAGTCGCTGGCCGGCCACCGGCGGCCCATCAGCAGATTGAAGGCGAACGTTTCACTAAACACGTGGTTTTCGTGAAATTGGGGTGCCACGACCACCCGTCGTCGCCAGCCGTGCGCGCCGACCGTCCGCCGATCGAGGCCGTCCACCAGTACCAGGCCGGAATTCGGAGTCCGCAATCCTGCGACGATCGACGCGAGCGTCGATTTTCCGCCGCCTGAGCGCCCCTGCAGCAGGAGACGTTCCCCCGCGGCCGCGCGCAGCGCGCACCCGAGGAGCACCGGCTCTGGTCGGCTCGAATACCGGAAGCTGACGTCGCGAACTTCGAGCACCGTGGCGGCTGACGGCCGTGGGCGCGGCCCGTCGTCGGCGATCGCCGGTGTGGTCGGACGGTCCGAGGCGGCCTCGAAGAGCGGCCGGGCCTGCTGCCAGGCGATGGCGGCCCCCGAGAGCTGCGACAGGCCCTCTGAAAACCGCCGCAGCGCGAGCGATGCGAGCAGAACGCCGCCCAGGCTGACGGCGAGCCGGTCCGCCGATGTGCCGGCTACGAAAGCGGGAGCGAGCGCCGCCAGCGCAATCGCGACCCAGCCTCTGGGCAGCAGGACGAGCAACGTTGGCGCCCAGCGGTCGAGTGCTACGGACCGCGCCAGGTAGTCCTCGAGACCGCGATCCTCGTCCGTGTGCCAGCGGTGCGGGTCCTCCTGCGCCAGCCGTGTGCGATGGCCCGTGACCCGCTCGACAAGGTCGTGGGTCATCGACAGGCGCGACTCGGACCATCGGGTGCGCTCTCGGTAGTAGCCGGCGGCCGCCAGCGCTGCGACGACGATCGAAGCGGCCAGTCCGGCGACATGAGTCCCGCCGGCAGCGCCGAACCACAGCACGCCGGCAGCCATGACGATCTCCAGGGCCGCCAGGCCAGCCTGGAGCCCTCCGCCGATCGCGAGCGATTCCACCGCGTCACTTTCGAGCACGCGGCCGAGCAGCTGACCTGCTCCCTGGTGGCGGATGTCTTCGGGATCCAGCCGCAACGCACCGACGAGCAGGCGCTCTTTGAGCAACCGCCCGACGAGCAGCGCCACCGCCCCCTGCATCCATGTCGACCACAGCTGAAGCGGCACGATCGTGGCGAGGAGCAGCCCCCACGCGGTCAGCCAACCCCAATCGGTCCGACCCTCGAGCGCACCCCGACCCACGAGCGCCCACGAGAGAATCCACAGGGCGAATTGCGCGGCGTGCAGCGCGAACAGCGCCGTCAGCTGACGCCCGATCCCGGCACGGCACAGTTGACGAGCGAAATTCCCACCCGGTTCGACCGCGATCCGCCACGCATCGGTGACCTGCGCGTCGGCGAGCTGCTCGCTGAGCAACGCGCGAGTGACACGAGCCCGGCGCGACGGGGCGACGGACGTGGCTTCGAGCAGGCGCTCCACGCCTGGCCGCTCCGGACCCTCGAGCGGGGCACGCAGCGCCGCCGCGAACTCCCGAGTGCTTGACCGATGCCACTGTCGATCGGTGGCCAGCATGGTCAGCCACCTGCGGTGCCTTCGCACGATCACCACGAAGGAGGGCTCCGGTAGGGGATTGGCACCTTCGGGAATCCTCAGGATCAATGGCACCGGCAGGCCGTCGACCCCGGCGTAGCTCACGACACAGGGTTCGACCTCCAGGCCGTGGGCAGACAGCAGCCGCTCGATGGCGCGGCCGAGCAGATGAGGATCGTCCATCGCCATCCCGGTGAGTGGCGCCGCTCCAGCGGGTGGGACGGCCGAATGCCCTTCGTGACGGGCCAGCAGCTCGACGGCCTCGTCCAATCGCGACAGCGGCCACGCGACGTTCCCGAACAGTGGCGTCACGCGTCCGTCCCGCGCCGCACTTCGACGAGCCGGCCGTCGTCGATGCGAAGATGCCGCCACACCGCGCTCGACCACAGCCGCTCGTGCACGTCACGCTCCATCGTCAAGAGCGCCCGGTAACGTGAGTCAACGCTGGCCAGCTCGCGAGGGACGCCGTCCTCGACGATGGCGCCGCCGTCGACAACGAGGACGCGATCGAAGTCCTGCGTCTCGGCGACGTCATGACTGATGCAGAGGAGCGTCGCATCACGCCAGTGGTGGCGGACGAAGGCCATCAGCTTCTGGCGCGTGGCCCGATCCAGCCCGCGGAACGGTTCGTCGAGGATCACCAGCCTGACGACCGGCCGCAAGAGCGCGCGCGCCAGCCGTACGCGTTGCCCCTCGCCGCCAGAGACCAGGGCCCCGCCTTCGCCGAGCGCGGTCTGGAGACCGTGAGGCAGCTTCTCTATCAGCTCCTGGAGGTCCGCCGCGGTGACCGCAAATCCGGCGGCATGTTGCGCGTCCAGCGGATTGCCGTACTGGAGATTCTCGAGTAACGATCGGTTCCACAGGTGCACCGCAGGGTCGACCCAAGCGGTCTCGCGGCGCAGGACAGGGAGCGCCCCACCCTCCAGTGACTCGCCGTCGACGAGCAGCCGTCCTGCCGCCGGCGTATACCACCCGAGCAGCAGCCCCACCAGCGTGGACTTTCCCGCTCCGGAGGGGCCGACGACGGCCACGTGCGCGCCGGCTGGAATTGCGACGTTCACGCTGCGCAGCACGGAGTGACCCGCCGCCAGGACCGTCACGTCATCCATGCCGACCGTCACGCCTCCGCTTTTGGTAGCCGATGCAGCTGGCCCCGCCGCCTCCGGAGTGGACGCTGTCGGCGTCAACAGCGGCTCGAGCACCCGCAGCATCACGTTTCGAGTGGATGGGTACTGGCGCACGAGGAGCGCGAGCTCATCCCCGAGCACGGGCATCTGCAGTGCCCAATAGATCACCAGAATCGAGGTCGCGTCGCCGCCGCGCGACAGGTGTGACACCAGCAGCCAGCCGGCGATGCCGAAGCCGAGCGTGATCTGGACCGCCTCGATCGTGACCGAGGCGCGCAGCAGCTGCACGCCGCTTCGCAGCCATTCGTGCATCACGCGCCCATGCTCCCGCCGGAGCGGCCGTTCCGCTCCGTGCGTGCGGAGCGGCACGAGACCGAGCAACGCGTCGAGGTAGTAGCGGGAGAGCCCGCCGGCGTGGGTGCGCTTCCGAAGCTCGAGCTCGGAGAGGATCGGGTGGGAGCCGATCGGCAGCGCCAGAGTGACGCCCGCCAGCAGTAGCGCCGGCACGCGCTGCCCGGATCGATCCAGATGATGGCGGCGGTCGTGGCCAGCAGCTCGCACCCGACCCGCACGAGACGTCCCGCGAGCGGCGGCAGCTGCCGCATGACGTGCAGGCTGTGCACGCGTTCGGCGATGTCCGACGTCAGGCGGCTGTGAAAGTAGCGATCGCCGAGGCGCGGGACCTGTTCGAAGAAGCGCAGGCGCAGCCGCGCCTCGAGGCGCCGGCCGGCCGCGAGCAGCCAGGAGGAAATCGGAAAGTCGAGGAGGTCAGCAGCAGCGTGAAAGCGATCAACCCGGCGATCGCAGCCAGGCGCTGCTCGCTGACGCCGAGGTCACGTCCAATGTCGAGCAGACTGCGGAAGAGCAGGGCTTCGACGACGACAGCAACCGAGGCGAGAGCAGTAGCGGCGACGACAACCGGGATCGAGAGCGCCCGGTCGGCACGCAGCATCGTGACCAGCTCTCGAAACGGGCGTACGGGCGCCTCGTGGAGCGTCGCTGCGACGCTGTCGCTGAGCGGGGTTTCTTCGCGAGCTTCCGGGGCGCTCGGAATGCGTTTTCCCCGGAACCTGACGAGCACCGCACCCGTCAACGCGAGCTGCTCGGTTCCATCGACGTCGGGCTCGGCGGGTCGGACCGACCAGTACCGCTCTGGAATCAGGCTCGAAAGAGTCGGTTCGTCACGAATCTGCTGGTTGAGGCGCTGGAGGACGGCGACGGCTTCCGCACCGCGACGCAGGCCACCCGAGCCGACGAGCGATTGCACCATTCTGGTAACCGCATCGAGCGTGGCGAGCGCCGCATAGGACGCGTCGGATGCCGCCTGCTCGATCGCCCGGCTGGCCACCGCCGGCCTGGCGCCGAGGCCGGTCACCCTTTTGGTCAGCGTGTCCTGGAACTCCGAGGATCCTGCCCACTCTCGCCATCCGGCCGCCGGGACGATCATGCGATGGAGATAGAGCTCCGTCAGCAGTTGTTCAGCGTTCACCCAGCGGCGGCCACTCGCCGGATCCATCACCTGAACCATTCGGCCATGCCGGCGCCAGGCCACCACGAAATGAGTCAGTCCCTGCGACAGTTGGACGACGACAATCGCGGGAAGCGCTGCGGCCTCCGGCAGCAGTAGATGATCGGCGGGGACGACGATCTGCTCCGCACGCAGGCCGAGCTGGTTCCCGACGCTTTCCATCGTGTCGATTGAGGTGCCGTCCACGTCGGTCTGGCAGGCGTCGCGAAGGCGTCCGTAGCTGACATGAACGCCGTGCCCCTCGAGCACGCACTTGAGTGCGGCAGGGCCGCAGTCCATCGCGGAGGTCTGCACCACTTCCGGCGCCAGCACGCGATATCCGGTTCGACTGAACAGATTCACGGCTACTGAGGGGGCACCGAGGTGGTGGGCACTCGCGCGTCCATTCGCCGGCCAGCGGCGCGCAGGACGAGGGCGGCGGGGGAGATCTGCTCGACTTCGACTTCGACCGTCCCCGGCAAGCCGTGCTGCATCGGTACCGGAGTGGTTCGCGAGGACGGTGCGAGCTCCACGCGCACCCGGCCGTCGCGCACCTCGCTCGCCACCTTCGACACGGTTGCATGGACGCTGCCGTATTGCGTCGACGGGAATCCTTCGAGCCGCAGGCGCGCCGGCTGGCCGGCGCGGATTCGACCGAACGCCTCGGCCGGAAGAAACGTGGCAACGATGTGCAGGGCCCCGGTCGGAACGACCGTGGCGACGGTGTCGCCCGGTTGCAGGATTCGGCCAATCTGAAGTGGCGCGACTTCGGCCAAGGTGCCGCCCACCGGAGCCGTGATCCGGCGAAGCGCCCCTTCATGTTGAAGGCGTTCGACCGTCGCAGCCCCCGTCCCGAGCTGAGCCCGCAAGCCGGCCGCCTCACGCTCCAGCCGTTCGATCTGGATCCTGTGTCCCGTGTCCTTGTGCTGTTGCTCCGCCTCGATGCGCTTTGACGCGAGACGAAGGGCCTCGGCCGCCGCACGCTTCTGCTTCGTTTCGGCTTGCGCCCGCACCAGCTCCGCCTGCCCGACCAATCCCTGCGCGGCGAGCTTCGCGACTCGCGCCTCCGAGTCGGCGGCCAGATCGGCCGCGGCGTTCGCCTGCTCCTGGCTGGCCTGAATTTCGGCGATCGAGGCGGCAGAGGCTGCGAGCTCGTCGCGGCGGCCCCTCTGCTGCTCGGCGATCTCGGCCTCGACGCGCGCGATCTGCGGGCCGAGGCCGCTGAGCCGGGCACGTTCCTCGTTCACGCCGAAGCTCTGGGCCCGCACGTCGAGTTCGACCAACACCTCGCCCGCCGTGACCACCCGCCCCATCGTCAGCGTCGTGGAGACGACGCGGCCGCCGACCGGTGCTTCTACCGGAGACGGCGCACGGTCTACTTCGAGCCGGGCTCCCTCCGAGACCGCGTAGACGGCGACCCTGGCGCCAAAAAACCACACACTCCAGGCGGTCAGGAGCATGGCCGCCGTGGCAATGACGATGGATCGCCCCCTCCCGCGTTCGAGGTCCAGCCGGCCGAGCGATCGAGAAAAGGATCTGGGCACCTGGCGTCACCTCGGAAACTGTCCGCAGCTGGAGAGCGAAGACGGCCCGGGGGCATGCCCCCGGGCCGAGTCGTCATGTCGTTGCAGGCAAGGATTATTGCCGATGCGTGGTTTTGCCTTGCCAGGGGTCTTCGGTTCGCTGGGTTCGGCTCTATGGCATTCTGCGGCCGCCGGCCTTGACGTTCGTTCGGTTCTTCATGGCTCTCACCTCCTTTACGACGTTCACCTGATAACGCGATGGCCGGAGGAAACAGGGCTCACGCGGCGCGGAACCGGGACGCGCAGCATGACCGGGCATCCGCTCATCGAGCGATCCGTGGGTTGCCAGTGGGGTACCGGGCGCGGCCAGCGATGCTTGACGCGATCCTCGTTCGGGGACTGTCGTCGGTCTCATGGCCGGCCTAACGCCATTTCGGCCGCATTCGCCCGGCACGAAACAAAAGGCACCATCATTGGAGGCCAAGTCATACTGATCGACAAGGTTCGCACGTTGGATAAACTGACCATGCTCCTTTGGGAGGCCATTCGCGTAACCGAGGTGCGCCGCACATACCCGACGCCTCGACCGGCAAGTTCTGGAAAGGCATGTCGGGACATCCCGCCGTGCGTCGCGGTAGCAGGTGTCACTTATGAACCATGAATCTTCAGATAGCCACGGGTCGGACGATCCCGAAGGCAGCGCTCGGCCAGCGCGGCTGGCTTTTCGGAGGGGCTTGTCCCCACACATTCAGGGGTGCCAGGACGCACTGGCAGCGCTCGAGGGCCTGAGCGGAAACCTTCCCGCCCGAGAACTGCGGAACTCGCCGCGTCGAGGCGGACCGCTGGATAAAGTGGTGGACGGTATTAACCTCCACCCATTTCTCATCGATCTGGCGAGTGACCTCCAGCCGCTGGCTTTAGGCGCGGTTGCTCGTGTAAAGCAGGACCTCGACGCGGCCCATCGGGCACTGCACGAGGCCCAAGCCGCCATCCTAAGCTCCAATCTGCCACGGATCGACGGCGACGTTGACATCGCGCCGGCCGGCGATCGGGTTGATATCGACGCAGTCCGCATCAGCATCGCGTCCGCCTACGAAGGCTTGCGACGGGTAGACGCGGCGGTCGGCGGGGAGGCGGATGGCTTCGCGCGGCGGGTCGGGCCCACTCAACCGCAGCCGAGAAAGGTGACGCACGTCGACCCGGTTTACGACGACGTTCCGCAGAGCGTGCAGAAGAGAAAATTCGTCATGATGGAGCTAATCATCGGGATCGATGGTTCGGTGACCCACGCGGAAGTCCTGATGTCGGTGCCTCCCTTCGATCAGGCGGCCTTAGCGGCTGTCAGGCAGTGGAAATTCGAGCCACCGCGCTTCAATGGCCTTCCGACCGCCGTCGTCACAGTCGTGGGGGTCCACTGCCCGTCATCGTGAATGTCCCCAGGACGCTCGGGCTTACATGTCGATCGACCGGTGGATAGCACGAAGTGGGCGGTCGCTCGTCCGTTCCTGCCCGCAACGTGTAAGGCCATTAAGGATAAGAGCCTTCGCGGCTTGCTCTCGGAGGAGGCCGTGGGATGCCTCGCCAAAGCGCCGCACGACATCCCGATAGTGTCCTTCCGCCTCATTGAAGAGACCCTGCCCGTGGTATACGACGCCTGCTTGAACTAGAGGCGTTGGGCGCCCCCGTCGCGCTAGCGGTCTGGAGATATTCGATCGAGTGCGGGCGCGCCTGCCGCGCACCCGCACCCTGCGTGACTACCACTTCCGGGCTCGGGCCCGCTCGGCCGCGGCCCTGTCGTCGGCCGCTCGCTGTGCGGCGCGCTGAGCCGCAAGCCGGTCGGAGGCCGCGCGCTCGGCCGCACGATTCTGGGCCGCCCGATCCAGCATTGCCCGGTTGTAGTCGCGGTTCGCCGCGGCGCGTTCGTTGGCAACCTTGTCGAGCCGGGCTTTCTCGAGCGCCTTGTCCTGGTAGTACTTATCGAGCGCCTTCTTTTCGTAATACTTCTTGTCGTAGTACTTGTCCTCGTAGAACTTGTCCAGACGCTTCTTCTCGTAGTATCGCGCCTCTTCCTCCTCGCGGGCGCGCTGCCGCTGGAGGTCCTCAGCCCGACGGACCGCGGTTGCCAACCGGAGCTTCGCGATCAGGAATTCCAGCTCTGCCTCTGCCTGAGTGCGGGGCCGCACCTGGGTCTGGGCGCCGGAGTAGATGACGACCCCCTGCGCCGAGGCTTCGCCTGCCGAAGCGACCAACAGCGTCAAGCCCATGACACCACACGCCAGGAGTTTCCGTCCGGATTCAGGCAAATATCGGTAGATGGCCATCGTCGTTCCCTTCGATTCACAACGCCAGGCCTAATCGCCTGACATTGATGAACGCGGCAGATCGCGCTGGAGCAGCTCACCCCTCGTTGATTTCTCGACGCTTTGAGCAACCGAATGACTCGCCAGGTCGCGGCGTCGCCAGGACGCCGCCCCACGGCTCCATCGGTCAATTGGAGCTGGTGACTGGCGCCTGCCGACCAAGGAAGTTGTGGCGATGACCCGGAGATTCGCCAGGGCTTCATACTCGAGATGGTCGACGAGGCCGGCTATACAGTTTGGATCGCGACTTTCTCTCGGGATGAGTTGAGGTTGGTATGGACGCCTTGGAACTCGCGATGACCGTCCGCTAGTGACCATTCCAGCGAATATGAAGGGGAGACCCTGCTGGGTCCCGCTCCAGATGATCGGACCGGCCGGCACTCCCATCCCGCCGTGCGTGCGTGGTCAGATCTGCCGATAGAACACCAGGACGTGCGCAATTGTATGAACATGATCACGAGCGCGCTGCTCGAACTGACGGGCAAGGCCGCTGCCCCATTGTTCGAGATCGGGAGCCAACTAACATGATGAAAGCTCGCTCAGTCCTCTCGGCGGCCCTGGTTGCTGCCTTCATCACCTGCCTTCAGTCGGCGCCGCAGCAGAACACCGATATTCAACGCCTGCTCGACCAGATCCCCGAGGGTGCCTCGTGGCAGGATCTCTCACCGCAACTGCGCGCAGGGTTCGCGGCGAACGCGGCAGATACTCTGGCAAGAGACCGTCGAAATTGGGGTCTCTCGGGCCTGAATGACAAGCTCGCTCGGCTCATGAAGCCGACCGCAGCGATGCGACAGAACATCGACCGCGCACTAACCGACGAGTTCAGGTCTGAACTCCCGGATGGCTTCGTGCTGGCGCGGGACGTCAAGCAGGCTGACTTGAAACGGGCGCTCCTGCGCATCTACCTGGACATCACGGATAAGCGCGCTGACATGCTGCACGACACTCCGGAATACAAGAGCTGGGACGGGCGCCCGGTCAAGGAGTTCCGGTACTTCGACCATGAACACGACAAGGCAATGCGTCTCTGGTCGGAGGAAACGCAAAAGATCCTCCGCTCGCTTGACGAATCGCGATTGACGCCAACCGAGCAGGCGATCCTGACAAAGGCGAAATATCGGCCCCGTCAGCACAGGTTCGATCGGCCCCACGTCGCCGAGATCGGCGATCCGGATTTTGCCAGTCTCTACAAGCTCGGTCGCGCCTTGCGGCCTTTTGCGACAGACACTGACCTCCTCAGCGCCTACAACGCGTCGATGTTCTCAGAAGTGCGAAGTGTGGACAGAGGTTCGGTTCAGTCGTTCGCCTACAACTACGAGGCGGAGTTCGATGAGACGTGGCTCAAAGACCAGGGCCTGTCCGACAAGCTCGCCAAGTCGATCCTGAAGCTCGGCCATCTGTTCAAGACTCGGACGCTGGCCCACGCGGACAAAGACAAGCGATGCACGCTGTACTCCGCGGACGAGCGAGCCAAGACATGGGACGCGTTCACCGCCAAGATGATATCGAACGCGGACGGCACGGAAACCATGGAAAGCTACGCGAAGCGCCACCAGCCCGTCGCTGAGCGTCGCGCGGCAGCGATCAGGGAGCTCGCGAAGGCTACCTTGGATGCGCTTTTCCCACCCGACTCGCCCGAACTCGATGCGACGACGCGTGCCGACATCACGCGCGCACTCGATGCAGAAACCCGGCCGGCAGCCGTGCTCGACACCCTGCGGTCCGCATTGAACAAAGGAAGCAGCAGTGTTGCCGCGAGCAAGCTCGAAGCGGCAATCAAGCAACAGGCGACGGTGGGCGGATACGAATCGGGCGGGCCGGTCAGGAAAGAAGACGAGCAGCAGGTCCTCGAGATGTGGCAGAAAATCCGGACCTACCTCGAACGCGAATACTCGGGTTACGCGGTCGACATCGCTGCCCTCGTGCCGAAGCGCCCCACCCTGTCGACCGAATTGACAGTGGGTGAGTCGTTTGCCAGTTCCGGCGGCGTCACCATTGGCCTCAAGAACAGTGTGAACAAGGCGAGCCTGTATTCGACGCTGTTGCATGAAATCAAACACATGATCGATTACGGGTCGAACGCTGTCGTCGAGGGCGCCGCATGGGAAGGGGCGGCGACGGCGGTCGAGCGCGTGGTGTGGCCACGCGTCATCGAAACGGCAATGGCCAACGAAGCCGCAAGTCTGCCGATTGCGCGGCTGGTGACGGAGATCGACAACGTCCGGTTCACGGCAACGACCGATGCGACGCTGCAGGTGTTCTTACGTGAGTCATGCGACGCCTCAGAGCCAGATACGATCGATGTCGTCAAGAGGATCGTTGCTGGATACGGCTACGACGACGAGGACTTTCTCCTCGAGCGGTCGAAGCGCGCGCATAACAACTCTCAATATCTCGAATACGAATACGGCCTGACCATGTACACAGATCTCATGGAGTACCTGCAGGCCGGCGTCGACCCTGCACCCCGGATTGATCCGTTCCTGCTCCAGGCCTGCGGAATGCCGAGCCCGAAGAAAAATGAGAACTGGATCAAGCGCTTGAAGGGGTGTATCGCTGAGCGCCGCAATTGACGGGTACCCGACCCCCACGCCGGCGACGAGCAGCACGGTCACCGCCAGATTCAGGGCACAAAGTTGATCCGCACACGACTGAGTCGCGCGTCATAGGCCGCCAGCCGTCCGAGCAACCTGAACATCGTCCAAATCTCCACCTCCAAACGCGCGCCGGGCGCGACGACTGCCCACGGCGGCTAGAAGTGATCGGTCGGCGAAAAGACTGGGCGTTAAGTGCGAAGGGTTATTCGCATGGCGAGCGTGGACGCGTGTTCATGCTGCAACAGTGACCGCCGCCCGCCATAACAGGCGGCGGTCAGGTTGTCGCGACTCAGTTCCTCAGCAGGCCGTACGCTGGGGTCCTGTTTGCGTCCACATCCAGCCAGGGTTCAGGGTGCCGCCTCGCCGATGCTCGGAGCCGTCGCGGAGACGATAAACCATTACGCCGTCCGGGCCCATTCGCTCGGATCCATGCACGTAGGCCTGATCAGCGCGTCGGTTCTCGCAGAAGATGCGCATTCGCCGCATCGCCTCGCCGGTCTGAATTCCGGCGATGATCATGCGATCCCATTCCCACTCTTCCGGCGTCCAACAGGCGTTGTTTGGCGGCTGGCCAACTCGGACGTTCGGCACGATGAACGGACCGCTCATCGGAGGACAGAAGGCCGTCGTCCCTCGTGGAGCCTCGGCACGCGCCGCCGCCGTCTGCTGGTTCAGCTGATCGATGAGGCGCTGAAGTTCAGCCTCGGCACTCGCGGCCTGCCGATTCCCCGCCGCCTGATGAGGTGAGGCGCCGACACGGCGCAACAAGCGCCCATTCTCGAAGATATCGAAGACGGTGCGGTTCGTCCTGGGGACGAAGACCCGGAAGTAGCGGGTCCGCACCGGACGGCCTCCCTGGATTACGTAGCACCAGCCGTCATCGCCCCAAACGTGGGAACCTTCGGCCGCCCGCTGTTGGACGTACTGCGCCTGCGCGGGCGCCGGAAGGGCGAGCCCGGCGACGGCGACGCTGAGGACGAAACACGAGGACGCGATGCGCCGAACCGAAGTAGTCATCACGAACTCTCCAGAGACGTATGGCCAGGCCTGATTGCCTGACATCTCCTAACGCGGCACCCGTGGTGCGGAGGGCTCACGCGGCCTTGGCACCCGCCGATCTGTCACGGCTCCCGGAATCCGAATCGGAACTCTAGTGGCGGTTAAGCGCCATTTTGGCTATCGCGCCGGCGGATTCCTACTTGAAGGGGAAGGCAAGATAATATCGTACCGGAACAGAGCAGAACATTGGAGACCCACCTAACGCCGACGCCCCAATGAACTAAACGGGACTCCCGCCGCCGTCGCTCTAGCATCCCTTGTGTACTCAGGCTGCCGCTCCAGCCACTCTCTTCAAGAACCACTCGTCTGTGCGACTCCGACTGGGAATCGGGCCGACCGGTAAGCCGTCTGCAGGAACTCGCGAAGGGCGAGCGGGAACCGGAAGCCGAAGCGGTTCTCGATGGGTACTCGTCATGCCAGGTGATGGCATCAACACGTAGTCGACGAGGTACCTCGCAGGGAAACAGGGCTCAGGCGAGGGCTCGAAGCGACCGCGGCCCGGGCGCGACTTTGGAAGCCGCATGGGGCCGGTGAAGCGTCCTTGACCGTTCGCGAATCGCTCATCTATCCTCACGTCGATGAGTGATTCCGGGCGCGGCATGTTTCGTTGCGCCATCCGAGTCTGGGTGGCGGGCGTGGCCTTGCTCTTCCTTTCACCGGCAAGTGCGCTGCAGGATGTTCCGACCCGCGCGGTCGTCATTGAGGCAACCGACACCAGCTCCGCTGCGCATCGAGCCGGCATCCTGCCGGGCGACGTGTTCACGTCGTGGGAACTGGTAGTCCCTGTACCTCAGGGCACGCCGTCTGTCGCTGGCCAACTCGCTTCCCCCTTCGATCTCGAGGACGTCGAGATCGAGCAAGCCCCCCGGGGGACCGTGACGCTGCGCGGATACCGCGGAGACCGGGAGCTCGCTGTTCCGATTCCACAGGGACGTTGGCGGTTGCAAGCCCGCCCGTCGCTGACACCGGAAACACTGGACCGCCATGCGGCCGCACGGCGCGCCGCATCCGCAGGCCGGATTGACGAGGCGGTCGCCGCCTGGAAGATGGCGGCGCGTACTGCAGAAGATGAAGCGGCTTCAGCCTGGCTGCTGATGCAGGCAGCGGTCGTGCTCCGCGAGGCCAGGAGGATCGACGACGCCCACGGCGCCATCAACGAAGCACTGAGCGCCGCCGAACGCACGGGGGCGCGCGCTGCGATTGCCAGCGTGCAAGAAATGCGGGCCCAAATCTACGAGCGGCAGAACGACCTCGCGAAAGTCGAAGAAGTTTACCGCGCGGTCGGCGCGACTCGATCGGCCGGCGGCGCACCTGGCCTTGGTGCTGCGAAGGCACTGGTCGACGTCGCGTCCTTATACATAAACCGCGAGAACCTTCGAGGCGCTGAACCGCTGCTGCGTGAGGCGGTCGAGATCCAGCGAAGGCTCGCTCCAGGCAGCATCGTTCTGGCGAGGAGTCTCACGAGTCTGGGCAACGTGCTGCGCGCTAATCCGAGTGAGGCCGAGCCGTTGCTGCGCGAAGCCGCTGGCATCCTGGAACGTCAGGTGCCGGACACCGCCGACTTTGCCGTCGCGTTGAACAACCTCGGCAACCTCCTGTGGCCGCGCGGAACGCTCGATCAGGCCGCGGATTCCTTTCGACGGGCGCTCGCCATTCTGGAGCAAGCCGACCCAGCGGGCCCTGACGCTGCGGCGAGCCTCATGGGTCTCGGCATCGTCGCCCTGTCGAGGGGCCGCCTGTCCGAAGCCGAGCCCTACTTCCGGCGGTCCCTGGCTCTGCAGCAGCGCCTTGCACCTGGCACCGCGAACGAAGCACGGGTGCTCGCCAATCTCGGCGCGGTGCTGCTCAACCGCGGCTCTCTGCAGGAGGCCGAAGAACTTTATGTTCGTGCGCTGGCCATCCACGAGCGGGTCGCACCGCAGAGTCAAAACGTCGCTCAGACACTGAACAACATCGGGCTGATCCACGAGAAACGCGGCGATCGTGTCCGTGCCGAGGACTACCTGAAACGCTCGCTCGAGCTCAAGGAACGCCTGGCGCCTGGAGGCGTCGGCTCGGCAACGACGCTGCAGGCGCTGGGTAACCTCGCCCGCGATCGCGGAGACCTCCAAGCGGCAGAAGCGTTCCTGCAACGCGTGCTCGCTCTCAGAGAGCGGCAGGCGCCCCGCGGTTCGGGAGTAGCCACCGCGCTCAACAACCTCGGAAATGTGGCGCTGGACCGCGGAGACCTGGTCGCCGCGCGCGAACGCTACGAAAAGGCTCGCGCGCTGCTCGAACAGGCAGCTCCAGACGGACTCGAGATGGCGGTGGTGCTCGACCGGCTCGCCGCGGTTGCGGAACGGCGGGGGGACCTCGCAGATGCTGAGCGATTGGCGGCCAGCGCCGTGGCCATAACCGGCCGCATCGCGCCGAACAGCGCCGACCACGCGTTCGTGTTGCGCCGCATCGCCCGTCTGGCACGCGAGAGCGGGGATCTCAACCGGGCGGCCGCCACTTTCGCTTCGGTGCTCGACGCGGTCGAATCACAGAGCCAGCGTCTCGGCGGTTCCAGCGAGGCCCGTACTGCCTACGCAGGCCAACGTCGAGCCATATACCTCGAATACATCGACGTACTCATGGCGCTGGGGCAGCCGGCGCGTGCGTTCGACGTTCTGGAGCGATCACGTGCCCGCGCCTTCCTCATGATGCTGGCGGAACGTGACCTCGTCCTCGACGCGGACCTGCCCGCAGATCTGAAGCAGTCCGACCGCCAGCTGCGCGAAGACTACGATCGCCTGCAGGAGTCGCTCACCAGACTCAATCCCCGCCAGGACGCCGCCGAGATCGATCGTGTCAACGAAAGACTGCGCGAGCTGCGCGACAAACGTCGCCAGCTCCTGGAAAAGGTCCGCTCCGCGTCACCTCGCTTTGCCGCATTGCAGCACCCGCAGCCACTCGATCTCGCACAGGTGCAACAGGCTCTCGACCCCGGCACGATCATGCTGTCGTATCAGGTCGGTGCCGACGCGTCCCGCCTCTTCGTCGTCCGGCGATCGACCGGCGGCAACCGCGAGACCCTGGCCGTCCACACCCTTGCGATTCGAGAACCGGAACTGCGAGAGCACGTGGCGGCCTTTCTTCGTCTGATCGAACGCGATGCCGGCGCCGCCGAGGTCGCTCCTGCATTCATGTCGGCAGCGCGGGGGCTGTACGACCTGCTCGTTGCGCCCGCCGAGCAGAAGATCGCTGGCGCCGATCGAGTACCTGATCTTGCCGGACGGCCCTCTCCACAGCTTGCCGTTCGCCGCGCTGATGAAGAAGGGCGGTGGCGCGAGCGACCGACGCGGGCAGTATCTGGTGGAGTGGAAGCCGCTGCATACGGCGCTTTCGGCGACGGTCTACTCAGAGCTGAGAAAGGCCACGCCTTCGTCGCCGGGTCCGAGGACGCTCGTGGCCTTCGGCGATCCGGCATACCCCGTACGGCGTCTGGCGAAGTCTCGGTCAGCAATTCCGAGCTGCAACGGATGACGCGCCGCGGCTATGATCTCGCGCCGTTGCCCGGGACGCGGGCGGAGGTCAAAAACCTGGCGCGCGGATTCGGGAAGCACGCCACTATCTATGTCGGAGCCGAGGCGACCGAAGCGCGGGCGAAGGCGATCACCAAAGCAACATATCTGCATTTCGCGACGCACGGTCTGCTCGATGCACGCTCGCCTCTCGATTCGGCTCTCGCCCTGACCGTACCGAAGGAACGGCGCATGGGTGAAGAAAACGGTCTGCTGCAGGCCTGGGAGATCTTCGAACAACTGCGGATCGACGCCGACTTGGTCACCTTGTCGGCGTGCGAGACCGCGCTCGGCGGCGACGTCGCCGGCGAAGGCCTGGTCGGCTTGACGCGTGCGTTTCACTACGCCGGCGCGAAGACCGTGCTCGCCTCGCTGTGGCGTGTGGATGACGACTCGACCTCGTCTCTCATGACCAGGGTCTACGCTCATCTGAAAGCTGGTGTGGCGAAAGATGAAGCGTTGCGGCGGGCGCAGCTCGAAGCCATCGCCAGGAGTCCAACCGGACCCCCCTTCCATTGGGCGGCCTTCACGCTTTCGGGCGACTGGCAGTGAGCTCGCGCGCCAGCGAGAAGTGCGCGGATCACGGATGCGCAATCATGCCTTCGGAGTAAGCCGCAACCTGACCGGCCGCAAGCAACGGGAGCAGCCACTGGTAGAGGTCGGAACCTCGCACACGTGTAAACCAGCAACCGACCGCCACTTGCGACCGATGAGGCCTTACTCCTTAGCGGCCGAACCTATCGGGACGGCCCTGACGTTGGCGTCGCTCTGCCTATCGAAGCCGGAGCGGGCCGGCCTTGACGCTGGTCGTAGTCTTCATGATTTGTCTCCTTTCATTGAGGATTGCTGGCGCTGGCGGCCCGGTCTCAGATCCGCGCTCCTTGGCCAACATCTACCAACGCGACGTCCAGCTCAGTGGCGGCTCACCGGAGGCCGACGAATTGGGCAAGCCGACGATCGCGGCTCTTGAGCTCGCGGGATTGGTACTGATCACGGTGCAACGATTCGCGGTACCCGTCAGGGACGCCATCCCTTGTCGGTTCCAGCCTGGCCGTGGCTTGCATGCTCAGCCCTGGCGCCCAGACGTCGACGCAGCCGCCCCAGTTGCTGCTCCCGAAGCTGGAAGATCGCACGCTTGTCGTTCCAGTCGGTGTGGCGCCGACGGTGAGGGTGCCCGGCGCCCGTGCCGGGCTGGCCAGGCAGGCGTCGACGCCGTCGTTGCCGGCCGCGACGACGTAGGTGATCCCGGCATTCACCGAATTGGTCACCGCGGCGTCGAGGGCGTAGTCGTCGCCGGCGGTCAGGCTCATGTTCACGACCGCCGGTTTCTGGTGGTAGGCGGTGATCGTATTGACGGCGTTCAGGATCGCGCTGGTTCGCGTCTTCCGGCGGTTCAGCCGATCGGCACGCCGGCGTATATGGCGCCCGAGCTCTTGAGCGGCAACTGCCCAGGACCCTCCGCAGACATCTACTCGCTTGGCGTGCTGATGTACAAGGTGCTGACGGGCCATCGTCCATTCGAGGGTCGACGGCCAGATTGTGGAGCAGCACCGGCACGGCATGCCGCGACCGGCGTCGAGCGTCAATGCTGCGATTCCTGCCGAAGTCGAGCGCCGGCTCTCGAGGCGGTGTTGGCCAAGCAGCCGACCGCAAGGCCCGGCACTGCGCTCGCAGCAGTCGCGCAGCTTCGCGAGGCGACGCTGGCGGCAAAGCAGCGGCTCTGGCGGCGGGCAGAGATACCGCGACGTCTCGGCGCGGCCACCGGCATAGCCGTCGTTCTCGCCCTAATGTCGCCGCTGCTGTGGCAGACGGCTCCGCTCCGCAGGTTGGAGGAGCAGACGGTCGACGCACGCTTCGCACTCGCTGCTCGGCGCCCACCTGGTCCGGACGTCATCCTGTTGATGCTCGACGATGCCAGCCTGGGCGCGGATGCGACGCCTCTGGCGCAGAGAGCCGATCAGTTCGGTGCCGATCTGCAGCGCGTCTTCAATGGTGGGGGCCAGGGCTGTCGCGCTGGACTTTCTGCTTCCGGAAGCGTGGGGCAATTCGGTGCTCTTCTCGCAGCTCGTATTGCGCCACTCCGACCGGCTAACGCTCGCCGCCTTCTCGACGGCGTCCGGCGAGGTCATCGGCCCCGAGTGCATCTCCGGCGTGACGACCGTTGCCCTCGGTCCGGTGCGTGCGCCCGCTCTTTTTGGCTTCGTCAACCTCGATCAGGACGACGACGGTGTCAGCCGCCGCGCCCGATTGGCCTTCCGCGATCGAGAAGGAGTGGCCCGGCCGTCGTTCGCCGCGCGCGCGGCATCGACCGCACGCGTGGACCAGCAGCCTGGGGGTTCTGCGGCGGTCCCTGAGGGATTCTGGATTGACCACACAATAGACGCCGATCGATTCGATCGCGTCTCGTGGAAGGATCTGGACACGACCTTACGCACCCGGCCCGAACTGTTTCGTAATCGGCTGGTCCTCGTGGGCGGCGACTTCTCCGGGGCGGGGGACGATGCGCGGATCCCGAATCGTGGAGCGATAGCGGGGGTCGTGCTTCACGCCATGACTGTCGAGACGATCTTCTCGAGATTCCCGGTGAGAGGGACCGGCGCTACCGGGGCGATTGCCGCGACCGGGGCCGTCTGTGGGCTGCTCTGCGCCGCGGTTCTACTTGGCAGGAAATCATACCGCGCAGGCGTGACCGTGTTCCTTGTCTGTGCGTCGTATGCTGTCGGCGCCTTCATTGTTTTTTATCTGGCGAAGGTGCTGCTGCCGGTGATCGGGCCGCTTCTGGTGTGTAGCCTTGGCGCGACCCTGGCCTGGTGGATACGACGTCAGCTGCCGGCGTTTCCTGAGGAGTGAGCCGGGTTTCGCGGGACTGTCGCGTCACAGAGCGGAGACTACAGATGCGTGTCGGCAAATGGATCGTGCGGTGTACCGGAGCGGTCTTGCTTGGAGCGCTTCCGTGTCCGGTCTGGGCACAGGAGGCCGCACCGAAGCCGCTCGCGGCCCTCATCAGCGACCTCTCTGGGGAGGCCTCGATCACACCGGCGCCGGGCGCAGCGGCCAGCAATGCCAGACGGTTTGACGCGATTGTCGTCGGGGCGACACTCGCAACCGGGCCGCGGTCACGTGCCGAAATCGTCCTGGCCGGAGGCCAGCGATTCGAGCTCGGTCCGAACGCTCGGGCGACGATTGCCGCAAAGCAGCTCACGTCGCCGTCCGGTCCCATCACCGAGCTTCCGGCCTTGCCCGCGCTGCCGAGAATCGTGGCGTTGGACGAGTCGCGACCGAAGGGGCCACCTGGCGGTGTTCGCCTCCGTGGTTCGGAGATTTCGGGTCTGCGTCCTTTCCACACCGTCACCTTGGCAGAGCAGACGGTGCTTCGCTTCAATCCAGTCCGCGGGGCAGGCAAATACGCCGTGGAAATCGAGAATGACGCCGGCCGACGCATCTTCGTGGCGGAGTCGACGACGCCTGAGGTCCTGGTGCCTGCCGGGGTGCTCGAGGCCGACGCGTCGTACTTCTGGACCGTGCAGACACTGGACAAGGTTGGCGGGGCGGCGCGCGGAACGAGCGAGTTCAAGACCCTGTCGCCGGAAGACGTGCGAGTTCGCCAGGCGTTGCGTCGATCACTCGAGGCCGAAGGGGGCGGGGGCGGTGTAGCACTCCTGGCCGAAATCGACCGGCGGTTGGGCTTGTATCAGGAAGCGTTGGACGGGTTTCGCGCCGCCCTGGCCAAAACACCGGACGACCTCTTCATTCAACAGGCCGTCCGACGGCTGGAGAAGCTACTCGAGACCGTCCCCCAGTAAAGGATCTCCAAGAGACATTCGCCGCAGGCGCCGCGGTGCTTCTGTTTTCTGCCGCTTCCCGCCCACCTTCAATCCCTTTTGAGCTCCCCCGGCCGGGTCTGTCGCGTTGATCAGTGAGGCCGGCAATTCAGCTGGCTCGAGCCAAGGAGCTTCTAATGATCCGCAGCCTGCGCCCCCGCTTTTTCGGTCACCTTGCCCTGATCGTTACCCTTTTTGGCTTGGTCGGCTGGGTGTCGCCAGCGGCGACGGCCAGCAGTCCCCAGACTCCCGGCGTCGGCCAGGAGGCGGCCGAGCAGGACCACCAGAAGGGCAAGATCCGCCGCAAGCCCGCCAAGAAGCTGGTCAAGAAAGCCAAGGCCATCCGCAATGAATACATCGTGGTGCTCGACGATGACGTCATCGGCGCGCCGGGAGAGCGGTCGCCGGCCGAGAGCGTGGCCGACTCGCTGGTTTCAGCCTATGGCGGCAAGGTGCGCGACCGCTTCAAGCACGCGATCAATGCCTTCACCGCGACCATGACCGAGGCCGAGGCTCAGGCGATGAGCGAAGACGCCCTGGTGGCCTACATTCAAGAGGAGTCCGAAGTCACGCTCTCCGCCGTCCAGAGCCCTGCGACCTGGGGCCTCGATCGCGTGGACCAGCGGCCACGGACGCTGACCGCCAGTTACTCGTATACCTACATGGGGACTGGCGTGAACGTCTACGTCGTCGATACCGGGATCAGGACCAACCACGTCGATTTTGGCGGCCGCGCCTTTGCGGCCGCGGGCTGGGATTTCATCCGCGACGGCCGCAACGGCCAGGATTGTCACGGGCACGGCACCCACGTGGCCGGAACGATCGGTGGCAATACGGTCGGCGTAGCCAAACGGGCGACGCTGATCTCCGTGCGCGTCTTCGACTGCAATGGGACGACGCGTACCGGGGCGATCCTGTCTGCCGTCAACACGATCACCGCCTACCATCAGAAACCGGCCGTCGTGAACATGAGCCTGGAAACGCCCCCTGACTACGCCCTCGACAGCGCCATCACCAATTCAGTGAATGCCGGGATCACCTACGTCGTTGCCGCGGGTAACTCCGGTGTCGATGCATGTTCGATCAGCCCGGCGCGGGCGGTGGGCACGATCACCGTCGGGGCCACCGACTGGAACGACCAGCGGGCAGTTTTCACAACCACGAAGAGCAGCAACTGGGGCGCTTGTGTCGACGTCTGGGCACCAGGGCACAGCATCACGTCGGCCGCGCACACGACCACCAACGGCCTGCGAGCCGATAGCGGAACGTCGATGGCCAGCCCCCATGTCGCCGGTGCCGCGGCCATCTATCTCTCGGCATTCCCGAGCGCAACGCCGGCGACAGTGCGATCCATCATCCTGAACACGGCGACCACCGGCCGGCTGACCGGGATCGGCTCCGGCTCTCCGAATCGCCTGCTCTATTCGCTGCTGCGCCCGTAGCAGTGCGCCTCGGGGCCGGCGAGGTGTTGCCAACCTGGCATCGCGCGCCGGCTCCTCCTGCCAGTCCGACTTAGCAACCCGCATCCGATGCGAGCGTGCTCACCACGGCACGACACGTCGCTCACGGCCGGCAGAGGGGGACTGAGGAACCGCTACGCGGAGTGCTATCTTCTCGGTGAGACGTGTAATGATGCCAGCGATCGTGTGACCGACAATCCCCTGTACCAATGATCTCGACGCTCCTGACCGCCTGGTGTCTCCTGGCCCTGACGGTGACGATTCATGCCGCGGGGCTGTCGGCGATGTTGACGAGCGTGTCGTCGGCGGCGCCCGACACGCGGTTCTGGGCAGTGACGTGGCGGCTCGTCTGGGTCGCGTGGCGGCTGGTCCTCCTGCACCTCGCCGAGATCGTGGTATGGGCATTGTTCTACTGGTGGCAGAACTGCCTGCCGGATGCGGAGGCATCGTTCTATTTCTCCGGGGTCACCTATACCACGCTGGGTTACGGCGATTTGGTGCTGCCAAAGGAGTGGCGAGTGCTCGGTCCGGTGGAGGGATTGACCGGGATCCTGATGTGCGGGCTGTCCACGGGATTTTTCTTCGCGACGCTGACCAGGATGTTCGGGCCGCGTGTGAAGTAGCTGGCGGCTTGGTAGGCGCGCTCACGACATTTGGTGAGCGCTCACGGCGCTCCGGGCCACCTGCGTAACGATTGTTCCTCATCCCGGAAATCGCAGCCAAACTGCTCCATGTCGTTGGCAGCGCCGGCCGGCGAGGCGGCATGCGCGTTGCTCGTCGAGGGCGGCATCGCCAGGGCAGAAGACTGTACGGAGCATCGGTGCGGCGACGGCCGGGATCGCCGACGGAAGGGAAACATGGGATTCCTCACACGCGCGCCGAGGCACGGTCGAAAGCGAGGTGGCGATGTGCCGCGTTGCTGGTTCCTCCTCGGCCTGGCCTTCGCCGCCGCGGCCTGCGGACCGGCGAAGGAGTCGCCGAGGCTTGCCGCAGCGTCCGGCCAGGAGCTCGAGTTCGGGGGCTCCTGGAGCGGCCTCGGCCGCCGTCACACCATCTCGCTCGGCGGGGAGCGGTCTGGCTCGATCGTCAATCTGAAGGGCACGATGCTGCTCACCGGGCCGGGCCGGCCCGGCGTCGGATTCCAGTCCGAGGTCATTGGACTCACCGACAGCGCCACGGGCTTCCAGGGCCGCAGCGTCTGGACGGACGAGCGCGGCGACCAGGTGTACAGCGAGCTGCGGGGCGAAGGCACCGCGGCGAAGAACCGCATAACGGGCACGATCCTCTCCGGCACGGGGCGGTACGCCGGCGTGACCGGCTCCTACGAATTCTCCTGGCAGTGGGTGATGGAGGGCGAGGAAGGGGCCGTTCAGGGGCGCGCCGTCGACCTGCACGGCCGCGTTCAGCCCGGCCCCGCAGCGGGAGGATCGCCCCGATGACTACCGGGCTGCGGATCAAGCGCGCGGTCCCCTTCGCGCTGGCGCTCGGCATCTGGTTCTTCCCGGTTCCGGCCGGGCTCACGGCGCCCGCCTGGCACCTGTTCGCCGTCTTTGCCGCGGCCATCGCCTCGGTGCTGATTGGCGCGTTCCCGCTGCTCACGGCCTCGATGCTGGCCGTGGGCGCAATCGTGCTGACCGGGACGATCAAGCCGGAACAGGCCTACTCGGGCTTCGCCAACTCGAGCGTGCTGCTGGTGGTGATCGCGTTCATCGTCGCGCAGGCAGTCGTGAAGTCGGGCCTGGGCAGACGCATCAGCCTCTTCATGGTCAGCCGCTTCGGCGGTTCGTCGCTCGGCCTCGCCTACAGCGTCGTGCTCACGGACGCGGCCATCGCGCCGGCCTTCCCGAGCAATACGGCGCGCGGCGGAGTGCTTTTCCCGATCGTGCTCGCCGTCGCCAAGGGAGCGGGCTCGGAGCCCGGGGATCCCAAGACCCGGCGCCTGGGGGGCTACCTCATGTTCTGCTCGATGGCGGGCCTCGCGGTCTCGTCCGCGCTGTGGATGACGGCCACCTCCGCCAACCCGATCGCCGTGCAGATCGTCCAGCAGGCCGGGCTCGAGATCGACTTCGGGAAGTGGCTTCTCGCCTCCGCGGTGCCTTCGCTCGTCGCGATCGGGCTCCTGCCCGTGATCGTCGCGTGGCTCTTCCCGCCGGGCGTGGGCAAGACCCCCGAGGCCCCGCCGGCGGCGCGCAAGGAGCTGGCCGGCATGGGCCCGATGTCGCGCGACGAGTGGATCACGGCCGCGACCTTCGTGCTGATGGTCGCCGGGTGGATCTTCGGCAGCAAGCTGAACCTCAACACGACCAGCGTCGCCTTCATGGGCTTCGGCGTGCTGCTGTTCCTGAACGTGATCACGCTCGACGACATCACCAGGCAGGGCGACACGCTGGTGACCTTCCTCTGGCTCGCGGTGCTCTTTGCGATGAGCGCGCAGCTGAACGAGCTCGGGTTCATGGGCTACGTCGGCGAGCGCCTCGCCTCGAGCCTCGGCGGCCTGTCCTGGACGAGCCTGTACGTGACCCTGATCGTGCTCTACGTCGTCATCCATTACATGTTCGTGAGCCAGACGTCGCAGGTGCTGGCCTTGTTCGGCGTTTTCCTGGACGTCGGCACGAAGGGCGGGGTGCCGTTGCCGCTCATGGCCTTCGGCCTGCTGTTCGCGAGCAGCTACTTCTCGGTGATCACCCCGCAGGGCGGGAGCCAGAACATCATCTTTGCGGCGAGCGGCTACCTGACGCAGCCCGAGCTCTACAAGCTCGGCGGACTCATCACCCTGGCCTTCCTGGCGATTTACCTGCTGATCGGTTCGCCGTGGGTGTACTTCGTCATGGGTTGATGCTCTTGACTGTTCTTCTCGCTACATCTCGTGCCTGAGCACGACCATCTTCTCTTGCGACATGTCCTGCATGGAGGCGGGTATTCCCCCGACTCCGTAGCCCGACTGACGTCGGCCGGCAAATGGCATCCAGTCGGTGCGAAACGCCGTGTGGTCGTTGATGAGCACACACGACGCGTCGAAGCGCTCGGCGGCCCGGAGCGCAGGGCCGATGTCGGTCGAGAAGATGCTGGCCTGGAACGCAAACGGCAGCGCGTTCGCAGTGTCGATCGCGCGATCGAGCTCCTGAAATCCGTAGACACAGGTCACCGGACCAAAGATCTCCAGTTGAGACACCCTGGCATCCGCTGGCGGCTCCACCAGGACGGCCGGCATCAGCGTCGTCTCCGAGTATCGGCCGCCGCCAAACAGGCGTGCTCCGCGCGATGTCGCCTCCTCGAGCCACGACGCGACGCGTCTGGTCTCGCGAGGATCGATCAGCGGACCAACCTCCGTCTCGCGCAGCAGCGGATCCCCGACGCGAAGGCGCCCGACGCGGGTGGTCAATCTTTCGACAAATTCGCCGATGAGGTCCTGATGCACAAAGATCCGCTGTGTCGACACGCAGACCTGGCCGGCGTGGTAGTAGCCGCCTTTGACAATCGGCTCGATCACCGTGTCCAGATTGGCGCTGCGGTCCACAATCACCGGGGCGGCCCCACCATGCTCCAGGGCGCATCGGGTTCCCGGGGAGAGCCGGCTGTGCAGATGCCACCCCACCCGCGCTGAGCCGATGAAGCTGAGGAAGGCAACCCGCGAGTCGGTTGCGAGACGCTCCGCAAGGGCGTTGTCATCGGTGATGAACGTCTGGCACCACGCCTCGTCGAGGCCTGCCTCACGGAACAGCTTGACGAGCTCCAGGCAAGACAAGGGAGTGGCTGCTGCTGGCTTGACGATGACCGGAGATCCGACCGCAATGGCCGGAGCCACCTGATGCACGATCAGGTTCAAGGGGTGATTGAAGGCCGATATCGCGGCGACAACGCCGATGGGTTCCTTGGTGGTGAACGCCCATCGACGCTCACTCGCCGGGGTGAGGCCCATTGGAATTTCCCGGCCGGCGAACGTGCGGATCGCCTCCGCGGCGTTGCGCAAGCCGTCGATGGCTCGGATGACCTCAGCAGCGGCGTCGCGGGCCGGCTTGCCCCCTTCCCGCGCGATGAGTGTGACAAACGGCTCTTGCCGGCCCTCCAGCAGACTCGCCGCACGCTGGAGCACGGCACTCCGCTGATGTGGCTTGAGCCATCCATCGCGGTTGCGCATGGCCTCCGCCGCGGCAACGAGCTTGTTCTCGAGGGCGTCGCCGTCGTCTGCTGCCACCTCCGCGACCAGCGTGCGGTCGAAGGCCTGTACCACCCGAAGCGTCTCTGTCATCATCGGGCCTGGGCTGCCGGGACTCGTTCGCGTATCGCCTTGACCATTCCCGCTCGTTCCCGAAGTATAGCCGCCCGCTCGGGGGCATTCTCCCCGCATCCGCTGCGACCTTCCCCTAAGGGCAGTAGCCGGCAGGTCAGGCCGACACCTATAGTCACTGTCTACCGGTGGCCGGCGCCCCCACACTGCTGCTCGTTCTGTTTCGCGCCGGCGGACACCGCCACAGCTTCGTTCATCAGGCTCGGAGGCAGGACGTCATGAGGAAGCCAGTCAAGAACGTGATGAGGGGGCTCATCTATGCCGCCTTTCTTCTGGGCGCGATCGGCTCGGCCAGCCCAGCCTGGGCGCAGGGAACGACCGGCAGTATCTCCGGCACCATAGTCAATGAATCGAAAGGGGTCATGCCCGGCGTGACGATCCGCGTCAAGAACGTGGAGACCGGTCAGGAGCAGACCCAGGTCTCCGACGGCCAGGGACGCTACCGGGTCCCGAACCTTCCGCCCGGCTCGTACATCGTCACCGCGGAGCTGCCGGGATTCGCGCCCGCGAAGCGTGAAGGTGTGACCGTGACCATCGGTCAGGACACGCTGGTCGACGTCGAGCTGAAAGTGCCGCAAGAGCCCAAGCCAGATACCAAGCCTGACGGGTTCATGATCGGCGGGTATAACTTCAAAGTGGGCGGGCGGGTCAAGCTCGATATCATCCGTGACTTCGATCCGATCACCTCCGAGGATTCTTTCGATCCGCGGACCATTCCCCTCGATGACAGCGAGGGAGGCAACTCGCAGCTCCATGCGCGCGAGACCCGGCTGTTCCTCGACATGCGCGGTCTGTTCGAGGGCCGCGAGCTGCGGATGTACGTCGAGTCCGACTTCTACGGCAGCGGCAACGCCCTCCGCCTGCGCCACGCCTATGGCAGCTACGGCGGCCTCCTGGCCGGGCAGACCTGGACGACCTTCCTGGACGAAAACAACTTTCCGGGCACCATCGACTTCGAGTCGCCGATGGCTTTCCCCTCGTTCCGGCAGGCGCAGGTGCGGTGGACGCAGAAACTGGGCGCGAATGCCTCGTGGTCCGCGGCCGTCGAGGACAACAAGTCGTCGATCATCCCACCCGAGGGAGTACCCGGGAAGGCCGAGTATTCGATGCCGGATCTGGTGACAAACGTCCGGTATGGGGCTTCGCGCGGGCACGCCTTCGCCTCCGCCTTTCTCGGTAGGGCGCGGTTTCGTCCAGAGGACGGCGACCCGGACAACGAGATGCTCTGGGGCATGCTCCTGTCGGGACGGTTCAAGCCGTTCGGCAAGGACGCCGCTTACGCTCAGTACACCTTCGGCGAGGGCGTTGGCCGATACCGCGGCGCCCTGACGGCCGTGCCCGATGCAAACGGCCGCCTGCACGCGCCCGGGCTCAACGCCTTCATGGCCGGCTACGAGCACTACTGGAACGATCGACTGTCGTCGAACGCGGTCTTCAGCGTGGCGTTAGCGTCCGAGGAAGACTTCTATCCCGGCGATTTCAACAAGCAGCTCGACTACGGAGCGATCAACCTTCTCTACTGGTTTCTCAAGGACCGCGCGTGGGCCGGCGTCGAGTACCTGTACGGGGGGCGCGAGGTCTTCGACGAGAGGACCGGCAGCGCCAATCGGCTCCAGTTCGCGGTTCGCTTCAATTTCCCCTCGTAACACTTAGGAGCATTTCGATGGCCAAGACCGACGCACCCCGAATCGATCATTTCTTCTCCGCGGTCGCGGCGCGGCTCGACCTGTGGCGGGACCTGGCCCGGGCCGCGCAGGCATGGGCCGCACGCCCGGCCAGCCGCGCCGACGCGGCGTTGCAGGCCGCGTCCAGCGAGGCGCTGACCGCGCTCCTGCCTCTGGAGGATTTCCAGGCCTACCCGGGCGCGCGGGTGATGAACGCCATCAAGCAGCGCGTGGCCGGCGGGGACGCCATGGGCACGGCGCGGCTGGTACAACGCGTCTCGTCGGCGTTGATGTCGCGGAGCTATCGCAGCGATGCCGGTGAGTTCGAGGCGGAAGACGACGCGGACACCCCGGAGCGGGCGATGCCGGCGGCAAAGGGAGAGACCGCGTCCAGGCCCTATTTCGAAGTGCTGTTCGTGACGCCGACGCCGCCGTCACGCTGGGCGGCCCACGCCCAGCAGATCAGGAAGTTGCGGCGCCCCGAGGACGAGTTCGTCTATGAGCCGGTGTTCGTCGGCTCGTTCGAAGACGCGGCGCTCGCCGTGATCCTCAACACCAACCTCGAGTCGGTCGTCATCTACGACGGCTTTTCCTACGAATCGTCGCGCGACGTGCCGCTGCTCAAGAACCTGCTGTCCTCCAGGCTGTCCGCCCAGCTGAAGGACCGCGCCGCGGGGGCCGACGGCCTGGTGCTGGCGAAGCTGGTGAAGGGTTTCCGCCCGGATCTCGACATCATCCTGCTCGCCGACAAGAAGCCCGACGCGATCCTCGCGGACCCGGCGGCAGCCGGACTCCGCCGCGTCTTCTACGAGGTCGAGGAGCCGCTCGAGATCCACTTCTCGATCCTCTCCGGCGTGGCCGAGCGCAACGACACGCCGTTCTTCAACAACCTGAAGAAGTACGCGCAGAAGCCGGTCGGCACATTCCATGCGCTGCCGGTGGCGCGCGGCAAGTCGATCTTCAAGTCGAACTGGATCCGCGACATGGGCGAGTTCTACGGCGCCAACCTGTTCCTGGCGGAATCGTCGGCGACGTCGGGCGGACTGGACAGCCTGCTCGAGCCGACGGGCAACATCAAGAAGGCCCAGGACGCGGCGGCGCGCGCCTTCGGCGGCGACCGGGTGTTCTTCGTGACCAACGGCACGTCGACCTCCAACAAGATGGTCCACCAGGCGCTGCTCGAGCCGGGCGACATCGTCATCGCCGATCGCAACTGCCACAAGTCGCACCACTACGGGATGGTGCTGGCGGGGGCGCAGCCCTACTACGTCGAGGCCTTCCCGATGGTGGCGTACTCGATGTACGGCGCCGTGCCGCTGCGCAACGTCAAGAAGGCGTTGCTCGATCTCAAGGCGGCGGGCCGGCTCCACAAAGTCAAGACGGTCACGCTGACCAACTGCACCTTCGACGGCCACGTCTACGACGTGCGCCGCGTGATGGAAGAGTGCCTGGCGATCAAGCCGGACCTCATCTTCCTCTGGGACGAGGCGTGGTTCGGTTTCGCTCGCTGGTCACCGCTCTACCGCCCGCGCACCGCGATGGGCGCGCGCGCGGCCCTGAAGGAGGCCTTCGCCGACCCCGCCTACCTGGAGCGGTACCTCGCCCAGGAGAAGCAGCTGGGCGCGGACCTCGACCCCAAGGACGCGCGCGTGCTCGACACCCGGCTCATCCCCGATCCGCGCAAGGCCAAGCTGCGCGTCTACCAGACGAACTCGACGCACAAGTCGATGTCGTGCCTGCGGCAGGGCTCGATGGTGGTGGTGGCCGACGAGGACTACCACCGGCACGAGCAGGCCTTCAAGGAGGCGGTCTTCACCCACGCCTCGACCTCTCCCAACCAGCAGATCATCGCCTCGCTCGACGTGGCCCGCCGGCAGATGGAGCTGGAAGGCTATGAGATGGTCATGCAGGCGATCCAGCTCGCGATCGAGATCCGCGTCGCGGTGAACACGCATCCCCTGGTGTCCAAGTACTTCCGCGTCCTGGACGTCGAGAACATGGTGCCGGCCGAGTTCCGGCAGTCCGGCCTCAAGAGCTACACCGAGGGCGGCGCCACCTGGGCGGATGCGGACCGCGCCTTCCGCGAGGACGAGTTCATCCTGGATCCGACCCGGCTGACCTTGATGTGCGGGACCGCCGGCTACGACGGCACCCAGTTCAAGGGCCTGCTCGCCTCCGAGTACGAGATTCAGCTCAACAAGACCTCGCGCAACTCGATCCTGCTGCAGACCAACATCAACAACACGCGCAGCGACGTGGCGAACCTGCTCAAGGTGCTGGTCGAGATCTCCAAGGAGATCGAGGATCGTCTCAAGAGCGGCGGTGACGCGGCTCGCGAAGCGTTCGCCGCGCGGGTGAAGTCGCTGGTGGAGGACGTCCCTGACCTGCCGAACTTCAGCCACTTCCACGACCGTTTCCGCGACGACCCGAAGGGCACGACGCTCGAAGGCGACATGCGTACGGCGTTCTACATGGCCTACGACCACGACGGATGCGAGCACCTGAAGCTGATGAGCCCCGAGATCGACAAGCGGATCAAGTCCGGACCGCCGCTCGTCTCGGCCCACTTCGTCATCCCCTACCCGCCGGGCTTCCCGATCATGGTGCCGGGGCAGGTGATCAAGGCCGACACCATTGAATTCATGCGCAAGCTGGACGTGAAGGAGATCCACGGCTACGACGCCACTCTGGGACTGAAGCTCATTAGTCCCGCCGCGCTGGAGGAACGGTCGAAGGTGAAGGTGAAGGTGAAGCTGGAGGACCGCTCGACGAAGGCGAAGCCGGCGACGGCCGTCCCGTAGCACTGGCTGCCCCCAAAGGGACCGCACCGCACATGAGACATCGCATACGGGAGCAAATCATGATTGACTGGTTCTTCGCCACGCTGCGCCAATACCCTGAGATCGCGATCTTTCTCACGCTCGGCATCGGCTACTACTTCGGCAAGTTCACCTTCAAGGGCATCGGCCTGGGGTCGGTCACCGCGACGCTCCTGGCCGGTGTCCTGATCGGACAGATCGGGATCACCATCGCCCAGCCCCTCAAAGCGACGGTGTTCCTCATGTTCCTGTTCGCTGTCGGCTACGCCGTCGGGCCGCAGTTCGTGCGCGGCGTCGCCAGAGACGGCGTGCCGCAGGCGCTCTTCTCGGCCGTCCAATGCGTGTTGAGCCTCCTGGTCCCTGTCGCGATCGCGAAGGTCGCGGGTTACGACCTCGGCTATGCGGCCGGGCTCTACTCGGGGTCGCAGACCATTTCCGCCGCGATGGGCCTGTCGACCGACGCCATCAACCGGACGGGTCTGGCCGTCGAGCAGGCCAAGGCCCTCATCGACTCGATGCCGGTCGCCTACGCCGTGACCTACATGTTCGGCACCATGGGCTCGGCGATCGTGATCGCCGTCCTCGGCCCCAAGCTGCTCGGGATCAATCTCGAGGCCGCGTGCAAGGACTACGAGCAGAAGCAGGGCGGCGTCAAGGAGCTCGGCGGCCCCGGCACCGCCTGGCGCCGCTGGGAAGTGCGAGCGTTCCGCATCCCGGCGGGCGGGAAGGCCGCCGGCCTGAGCGTCATCGAGGCTGAGGCCCTGGCGGGGCTCGCGACGAACGCCGCCGGCGTGCAAGTCGTCGACGCCAAGGCCGTGGCGCCGCGCCTGTTCGTCCTGCGGATCCGCCGCAACGGGGTGATCGAGGAGGCGACGGGCGACACCGTGCTGCGCGAAGGCGACGTCGTGGCGGTCGCGGGCGCCCGCGACGTGCTCGTGAAGCTACTCGGCGAAGGGGCGGCCGAGGTCGAGGATCGGGAGTTGCTGGCGGTGCCGGTCGAGGGCGTCGACGTCCTGGTGAGCAACAAGGCGATCGACGGCAAGACCCTGAACGACCTGGTGCAGATGCCGGAGACGCGCGGCGTCTTCCTGCGGAAGATCACCCGCGGCGCGACCGCGACCGACATCCCCATCCTGCCCACCACCACGGTTCAGCGTGGCGACCTGTTGACGGTCGTCGGCCGTACGCAGGACACCAACAGAGCCATCAAGCTGCTGGGCGTCGCCGATCGACCGACCGACGTCACCGACATGGCGTTCGTTGGCGCGTTCATCGTGATCGGCGCGCTGTTCGGCTCGCTGGTCCTCAACGTCGCCGGCGTGCCGCTGACGCTGTCGACGGCCGGAGGCGCGCTCGTCGCCGGGATCATCGGCGGGTGGCTGCGGTCCGTCCGCCCGAGCTTCGGCCGCGTCCCGACCCCGACGATCTGGTTCATGAACTCGGTCGGCCTCAACATCTTCATCGCCATCGTCGGCATCTCCGCCGGCCCGGGCTTCGTCAATGGCCTGAAGACGCAGGGCGCCGGCCTGTTCCTGTGGGGCGCGCTCGCGACGACCGTGCCCCTGGTTCTTGGAATGTTCATCGCCAAGTACCTGTTCCGCTTCCACGACGCGCTGACGCTCGGCATCGTGTCCGGTTCGCGCACCACCACCGCGTCGCTCGGCCTGGTCTGCGATCAGGCCAAGAGTCAGGTGCCGGCGCTCGGCTACACCGTGACCTATGCCGTCGGCAACACGCTGCTGACGATCTGGGGCATGGTCCTGATCATTCTGCTCGCGTAAAGCGGCCCGATCGAAATTGTTGACGCTGGAGGACAACACAATGGAGCACCTGGACTACAAACAGTACCGAGAAGCTGGGCCCGTTCGAGATCAAGGACTTCGTGGCCAAGGTGGCCACGAAGGCCGCGGAGGACCCGGACTCGGCGCTCACCTTCCTGAATGCGGGACGCGGCAATCCGAACTGGGTCGCGACCGAACCGCGCGAGGCCTTCTTCCTGCTCGGGCAGTTCGCCGTCACCGAGAGCAAGCGCGTGTTCGATCTGCCGCCGGGCGTCGGCGGCATGCCGAAGGCGAAAGGCATCGCCGGGCGGCTGGACGCCTGGCTCACCAAGCATCAGGACATGCCGGGCGCGCCCTTCCTGCAACGGATGGCGCCGTGGACGGTGAAGAAGTTCGGCTTCGATGCCGACAAGTTCATCCACGAGCTCGTCGATTCGATCATCGGCGACCATTACCCTGTGCCCGACCGCATGCTGGTGCACAACGAACAGATCGTCCACGAGTACCTGAACTGGGCGATGTGCGGCGAGCCGCACCCGAAGGGCAAGTTCAAGATCTACGCGGTCGAGGGCGGCACCGCCGCCATGTGCTACATCTTCAAGTCGCTGAAGAGCAATCGCATCCTGAACCAGGGCGACACCATCGCGATGGGCGTGCCGATCTTCACGCCGTATCTCGAGATGGCGCACCTCGAGGACTACGACCTCCACTTCGTCGAGGTGCACGCGAAACAGGATCACCAGTTCCAGTATCCGGATGCGGAGCTCGAGAAGCTGCTCGATCCGAAGATCAAGGCGTTCTTCGTCGTCAACCCCGGCAATCCCTTCGCGGTGGCGATGTCTCCCGCCACCATCGACAAGATTGGCGAGGTGCTGAAGAAGCGGCCGGATCTGATCCTGCTGACCGACGACGTGTATGGCACGTTCGTGCCGGGCTTCCGGTCGCTGATCGGCGCGTACCCGAAGAACACGATCGGCGTCTATTCCTACAGCAAGTACTTCGGCTGCACCGGCTGGCGCCTGGGCACGATCGCCGTGCACGAGGACAACATCTTCGACGAGATGATCGCCAACCACCCCGAGCCGACCAAGAAACTGCTGGACAAGCGCTATGGCGGGCTCACCCTCAAGCCGCGCGAGTTCGCCTTCATCGACCGCATCGTCGCCGACAGCCGCGACATCGCGCTGAATCACACCGCGGGCCTGTCGCTGCCGCAACAGGTCATGATGTCGCTGTTCTCCATCGCCGAGCTGATGGACACCAGGAAGGATTACCAGAAAGCCTGTCTGGGCATCTGCAAGAAACGCGTTGAAGCGACGATCGAGGGGCTGGCCATCGAGGTCGGGCCGAACGAGTACTTCGACTACTACTACGGCCTGATCGATTTCGAGTTCTTCGCCCGCAAGAATATCGGCGAGGAGGCGGTCACGTGGATGAAGAAGAACATCCATCCGCTCGACATCGTGTTCCGCCTGGCCCAGGAGCACGGCATCGTGCTGCTCAACGGCAGCGGCTTTGCGGCGCCGGACTGGTCGGTGCGCATCTCGTTCGCCAACCTGAACGATCACGTCTACGACGACATCGGCCGGGCGCTGCGCACGATTGCGAACGGCTACCGCGAGCAGTACGAGAAGGCCACCGGCAAGACCGGCAAGCCGGTCGTTTCGTGACCACGGCGATGCTGAGCGCCCTTCGCGCCCATCCGGAACTGGTGATCTTCCTGACGCTCGCCGCGGATTCGTCCTCGGCCGGATCCGAGTGGGGTCCTTCAAACTCGGGAACGTCGTGGGCACGCTCATCGCCGGCGTGCTCATCGGACAACTCGACATCAAGATCGATGCCACGGTCAAGGCGGTCTTCTTCTCGCTGTTCCTGTTTGCCACCGGCTACAAGGTTGGCCCTCAGTTCTTTCGCGGCTTGAGGAAGAACGCGCTTCCCCAGGTCATACTGACGGTCGTCCTCTGCGTGACGAGCCTGGTGACGACGCTGGTGGCGGCGAAGCTGATGGGCTACGACAGCGGGACCGCGGCCGGCCTGATGGCCGGTGCGTTCACCGAATCGACAGTGATCGGCACCGCCAGCGATACGATCGACCGGCTCGAGCTGCCAGAGGCCGAGAAGACGAGGCTGAAGAACAACATCCCGGTGGCCTATGCGGTCAGCTACCTGGTGGGCACGGGATTCGTCGTCTGGTTTCTGTCGGTCGCGGCGCCACGTCTGCTTCGCGTCGACATGAAGGCGGAGAGCCTGAAACTGGCGGGTGAGATGTCGGCAGGTCAAGCCGCGGATCAGCACGTTCGACCTGGCTTACAAGGAGTGGAGCATCCGGGCGTACCGGCTGGCCGACACCTGGAGGAGCCGGACCGTGGCGGATCTCGAGCAGCCTGGCGAGCCCCGAGCGCGTCTTCGTCGAACGCATCCGGCGGGGGACCGAGATCCTGGAGCCGCGCCGGAGACCGTGCTGCAGGCGGGCGATGTGGTTGCGATCGCGGCGCGGCGCAGAGTGCTGCTCAGCGGAAAACTGCCACTCGGAGAAGGGAGGTCCAGGACCGTGCCCTGCTCGACTTCCCGATGGCGACGTTCGACGTGGTGGTGACCAAGAGCGAAGCGGCGGAGCAACGCCTCTCGGTCCATCGCCAACCGGTACGGGCGAGGCGTCGTCCTCGTCAAGTTGATCCGCGGCGGCGAGGAAATTCCCTTCGATGCGGAGACGATCATCAATCGCGGGCGACCTGCTGCGCCTGGCCGGCGCCCAGCGGGACGTCGAACGCGTCGGCCGGGAGATCGGCTACATCGAGCGTCCGTCGAGTGAATCGGACGTGGTGTTCCTCGGCCTGGGTATTGTCGTCGGCGGTTTCATCGGCGCGTTGACGCTCACCGTCGGAGGGCTTCCGCTTACGCTCACCACCAGTGGAGGCGCGCTCATCATGGGCCTGGTCTTCGGCTGGCTTCGCTCGGTGTATCCGACGTTCGGCAGAATTCCCGAACCAGCCCTCTGGATCTTCGACACCGTTGGCCTGGCGGTGTTCATCGGTATCGTCGGATTGAACGCGGGCCCAACCTTTGTGGCCGGTCTGCGCGAGACGGGGCCGAGCCTGGTGGTGGTGGGGTTGATTGTGGCGATCGTGCCGCACCTGGTGTCGCTGCTGTTCGGCTACCACGTCCTGAAGATGAACCCGGTCATCTTGTTGGGCGCCTGCGCCGGGGCGGGAACCATCACGGCAGCGCTGCGAGCGATCCAGGACGAATCACAAAGCAAGCTCCCGGTTCTCGGCTACACCGTGCCCTACGCCATCGGGAACATCCTCCTGACGGCCTGGGGCCCGGTCATCGTCGTCCTCACGCGGTAGAGCGCGAGCGGTACGGGCGAGACGACTGGGAATGGCATCCCGCGCCAGGCTCTCCGGTGGGCGACTCAGGCAGTAGTGATCGTGTCGTCCAATTGAAGCGGATGGCCAGGACACGGAGGACGAAGAAGCTGCAGACGGTCGCCCAGGCCGCGTGCGAGGCGTTGACCCCATAGTGCTTCAGCACCAGGGCCAGCCCGCACGCCACCAGCAGGAGCAGCGAGACGAACTGGCCCGGCCGCAGGATGGCCGGCACTTCACCGACGAGCACGTCGCGCAGTAACCCACCCGCCGTGCCGTTGACCAGGCCGACGAACAGGACGCCGGTGCCCGGGATGCCCTGGGCTTCGGCCATCTGCATCCCGATCACGGCGAAGATCGGTATTCCGATGGCATCGATGACATCGACCAGCTTTTTCACCGTGTCGACCTTCAGGATGCGCGACACCAGCCCCGTGAACAGACTGAACAACGCGACGGTCACGGCGATCAACGGCAGGTAGAAGGGATCGGTCAGCAGCACCGGCGTGCGCTGCAGAAAGAGCGCATCACGCACGAGGCCGCCACCCAGTGACGACACCAGCGCAATGACAAAGACGCCGATGATGTCGAAATGCTTGCGGATGCCGACCAGGGCTCCGCTCGCCGCCCACGTGAAGGTAGCGATGTAGTCGATAGTGGGCGGGATCTGGAAAGAGCCATCCGCCATGTTTCGCTCAGCGCCGGCCGGCGGGCGGCGGCGCCCCAGAGACGTGCGCCGGCGCGGGTCGTAACGCCAGCTGTCCCTGCCGCAGGTAGTCGATGGCCTCGCCGAGGATGCGCGCCGCTTCCTGAGGCGCGTGGAAGCCGTTCGAGTTCTCCGACTCGACGAAGTCGGTGTAGAACTGTCCGTGACGCTGGAACTCCCGCGCGGCTGCCAACTGCGAGTCAGTGGCGCCCGCCGCCTTGGCCGCCTTGATGTCGGCGATCAGCGCGACCAGGGCATCCATCGCCCGGTTGCGGAGCGCGACCGTCCGCCCCTGGATCGTCTCCACCCGGCCGCGCAGCTCATCCTCGGACCACTTGTGACACGTCTGGCACGCGCGGTTGATGTTCAGCAGCGGGCTCCGGACGTGATGGTCGCTGATCTTCTGCGCACCCTCGCGCATGTAGGGCATGTGGCAGTCGGCGCAGGTCACGCCGGAGCGCGCGTGGATGCCCTGGTTCCACATTTCGAACTCGGGATGCTGCGCCTTGAGCGCGGGCGTGCCGGTGTCGGCGTGCGTCCAGTCGGTGAAGCCCACCTCGCGGTAGTACTCGTAGATCTGGTCCACCTTCAGGCCTTTGGCCCACGGATAGGTGAGCCGCTTCTCCGTGCCCTTGAAGTAATACTCGACGTGGCACTGACCGCAGACGAAGCCGCGCATCTCCTGCCGGGTCGCCATCGTGTTGACGTCGTAGTCCTTGATCCCCTCGCTCGCTTTCAGGGCGCGAATACCCTCGATGAAACCCGGCCGGGTCACGCGCAACGCCATCGTGTCGGCGGCGTGACAATCGATGCACCCGATCGGATGGGTGATGGCCTTGCGCGCCTCGGCATACGGCATCTGGTTGTAGTGCTCGAAGCCCTTGATCAAGTCGCCGTTCCCCGCGGCCTTGTAGGGCACGTAGACCGACCCGTGACAGTGGATGCAGGTGCCCGGCTGCTTGAAGTTCTGCACCCGCTCGGTGAAGGTCTGGTCCTCGAGCATGTAGGCGTGACCGCGCTTCTTGCGGAAATCCGTGGCGAACGCATAGCCCGCCCACATCGTCTTCAGCCGGGGATCTTCTTCCAGTCGCGATTGCGCCACGATGGAGCGCGGGTCGGCCTCGGTGGGGGTCCGTGGCAGGGCCTCGCTCCCGCCGTAGCGCGTCCGCTGCTGATCCACGGTCCGCAGGTAGCCGTCGTACTGCAGGGGAAAGTTCTTGCCCCAGATCGCGGGATCGACGGTGTCGTCGGTCAGCTCGACGACGCGGAAGAACGAGTTCTGGGCTTCCCCCTTGCGCTCCAGGATATTGACGAGGAGCGCCGCGATCGCCGCGGTCGCAACCGCCGTCACGACCGCCACGGTCAGGACGGCACCGCGACTCCACCCGCGCATGCCGCGTGGTTTCTCGTCAGACACGGTTCACCTCGCCGAATCAGAAACGTTGGTCGCGGGAAGTTCCATATGGCCCACGGACCCATGACAGCGGATACAGGAGATGTCGCGAGATCCGGCGTGTGCCGGCGTCCCGATCGCGGCGACGACGGGCTCGTGGCAGCGGCGGCAATTCGCCTCCGCGATCGCCCGGCTGCCGGGCAGTGCCCGGATTGGTTCAGGGAACACGCCCCTGGTGAAGTGGAACGAATGCCAGAAGCCGTTGGTGGCCTTGGTCGCATATTTGGCGACCAGGCTGTGGGGCACGTGGCAGTCATTGCACACCGCGACCGAGCGATGGCTGCTCTTGACCCAGCCGTCGTATTGCTCGTTCATGACGTGGCAGTTCGCGCACGCCCGGGGGTCGTCGGTCATGTAGGCCCAGCCCCGCGCGTAGGCGAACGTGTAGGTGCCGAGCCCGAGCGCCGCTCCGAGCACCAGCACCGCGATCCCAAACAACGCGCGGGAGCCGTTCATTTAGGTAGCGGCCGCTATTTCTTCTTCTCGATGTCCTTGAGGGCCACGACCTCGGCGCCGTAGTCCTCGGTCACCAGCGCCCCTCCTTCGATCTTGATCTTGGCGGCCGGACCGAGCTCGCCGCTCCCTTTCCCGCTGGACGGCAGATTCAGCATAGCGAACGCAAGGTCGAAGCCTGCCTTGGGCTTGGGGTTCGGAAGCTTCTCGCCGAGGTAGGCGATCGGCCGGTCCGCGATCACGGTGACCAGTCGCCCGGAGGAGACCGGCCGTGCGTAGGCGTACTTGATGGGGGTCTGTCGACTGCCCACGTCGATATGTCCGATCGCCGGCATCTTCTCGAGGGCCTGCCGCAGCGCGCTGGTTCCTCCCGCCTTCAACGCTTCTGCTGCCTTGCTCCGCTCCGCGTCCGTCGTGTAGCGCTCGATGACGACGACGAGAGGCGCCGTCACCATGCCCTGCGGGCCCTTGACGCTTGCGGTCGCTGAGTAGGTCTCCGCGGCGGCCTGCGCCCGGACTGTCGAGATCACGACGTCGCCGCCAATCAGCGCTACGACCCCGGCCAGAATGATCGATCGAGCGTTTCGCTTCATGTCGACTCCTGCATGCGCCCCTCTCAGGGCCGAATGTTCACTGCGGCGCTGAGCTGAAACTGAAGCCTCGTCTCGGCCGGCAGCTTCAGATGTTCTTCGCCTCCGCTGGCCACGGCCGCGCCGGTCACCCCGCCAATGGCCGCGCCGATCGCCGCCCCTTCACCGCCGCCGGCGATACCGCCGACAATCGCGCCGAGGCCGGCGCCCCCGCCGACCTTTCGCGCGGTTTTCTTTCCCTCTCCCTTGCCCTTGGTCTCGACGTAGGCGCTGACCACTTCGTACACATTTCCGCCAAACCCGATCGTGTTCAGCTTCAGGGAGATCTTGTCGCTCCCCTTCATCTTGCCCGACTGCTGCACCTGGACGGCTTGCAGGACCGCCGCCGCGCCGCGCGGAATCACGATTGAACCCGCCAGCATGACCGGATCGTCCACGATCGCCTTGAACTTCATGCCGGTCTGCGAGGCATCGACGTCGATCTCCTGCGTGAGTCGGACGTTCAACGTGGTGCCGGCAGGCACGGTCACGGGTTTTGGCGCCGCAGCCGGGTTGGGCGGCGCTGGCGGCGGGGCCGGCTTCCGCGGACTGAACTCGACCGCGATGGCGTCCCCCAGCGGGACCTCGGTGACCTGGCCGTTGTCCAGAAGTACCCGTACCGTCTTGCTGTCGCCGCCGATGAAGATCCCCTTGACGACCTTGCCTGATCGCAGGCGGATCTCGTCTGCGGAGAGCGACACTCCCGCCGCCAGCACTACCACCATCGCCGCCGTCGGCCACGAGCTTCGGATGTTCATGTCCCGCCCTCTCTGATCACTCGACGATCGGAAGCGAAGCTGAGATCTGCAGGTCGATCAGCAATTGCAGCTGATGCTCGACCTGCATGAAACGCAGTGCTGTACGCGGCGAAAGCGCTTTCCTGACCCGGTCGTAGCACCTGGCCTTGACCGCCTGACGCTTCGCCTCCAGGTCCAGGGCCTTGGTGGCAAGTTTTTCGGCGATCGGATCCGTCAGCTTCGAGTAGTTGCCCGCATATTCCGCGATCAGGCCGACCCGCTCGTCGCCGAGCTTGCTCATCTCGGCATCGCACTCGCGATAGATCGGCCAGAACGCCGCATCCTCGGCCTCGGTGAAGCCCATCACCTGGGCGATGATCGCGACTTTCTGCGTCCGGACGTCGCTGCGAAGGAGTTCGGCATACGCCTGGAAATTGCGCGCCTTCGTCTCGCGTTCGGCGGGTTGTTGGGCCTGGCCGTATCCCGCCACACCGGTCATCGCGAGCACGATGAGCGCGGCGATCATTCGTCTAGCCACGTTGATAGCCTCCCAATCTGGCGATCCTGCCGCCGGATTCCTGCGTCTGCACTATACGCGCACGAGGGCCCGCCGACTACCGCCCTTAGGGGAAGGTGGCCGCGGATGACCCGAACAGGCCGGCCGCGTCGGTCAGCCGCGTGAGCTCAGCGACCGATTGCACGCGCAGTTTCGCCGTGATCGCCGTGCGGTGGAGCTTCACCGTCCGCTCATGGATGTCGAGATCTCCGGCGATCTGCTTGTTGAGCCGTCCCCGCACGACATGGCTGAGCACTTCGAGTTCCCGCCTGGTCAGCGTGGCAAAGCGCGCGCGCACCTCACGCTGCCGGGCGCGCGACTCGCGTTCCTGCGCATCCCGGGCCAGCGCCTGCTGGACGGCGCCGAGGAGCTGTTCCTTCGGCGCGCGCTTCTCCAGAAAATCCTCGGCACCATCGCGCATGGCGCGGACGCTGGAAGGAATGTCGGCGTGGCCAGTGAGGAAGAGGATCGGCAGCGGATGGCGGGACCGGGCCAGCGCCCCTTGCAGCTCGAGGCCGGTCATGCCCGGCATCTGCAGGTCGGCGAGGACACAGCCCGGCCCATCATCTCCTTCCCGCGTGGCCAGGAATTCCGGCGCCGATCCGAAAGTCCTCACGGCGAATCCGCTCGCCCGCAGCAGCCGCGAAATCGCCGCCAGCACGGATGCGTCGTCATCGACGATGTGAACGATCGGCGCGCTCATGGCGCACCATTCGCTTGCGCGATCGGCAGCGTGAAGCGAAACGCCGCCCCGCCGCCGGACTTGTTCTCGGCCCAGATCCGGCCGCCGTGCGCCTCGATGATCGTGCGGGAGATCGCCAGACCCATGCCCATGCCGTTCGGCTTGGTGGTCACAAACGGATCGAATATCTGCGCCAGCCTGTCCGCGGCGATGCCGGGGCCGGCGTCGTCCACGCCGATCTCGACGATGGGCGGTCCCGACGCGGGACCGACCCGCGCGGTCACCCTGACCCATCGATCGTCCAGCCTCGCGCCATGGAGTGCCTCCATGCCGTTGAGAATGAGGTTGAGCAGTACCTGTTGGAGATGCACGCGGTCGCCATGGACGTGCGGGAGATCGCCGGGCACACGCACGTCCAGCTTCACCTGCCGCGACGCCGTTTCGCCCCGCAAGAGTGCCGCGACCTCGACCACGAGCCAGCCGACGTCGAGCCGCCGCGTGTCGAGCGTGTGGCGCTTGAGCAGGCCGCGCATGCGGTCGATGACCTGGCACGCGCGCTCGTCGTCCACGCGGATATCGGCGAGAATGGCGCGGATTTCGCCGAGATCCGGCGATGGGTGCTGCAGGTACATCTCCGCCGCCTCGGCGTTCCGCAGAATCGCTGCGAGCGGCTGATTGATCTCGTGCGCCAGCCCCGAGGCGAGCTGGCCCATCATCGAGACACGCCCCGCGTGTGCGATCTCCTGCTGCAGCAGCCGCATCTCGTCCTCGGCGAGCTTGTGCGCGGTGATCTCGCGAGACGTGCCACGCATCAGGATCGGTTGGCCGGCGGCGTCACACTCGACACGGCCCCAGGATGAGATCCAGCGGGTCGCACCATCCGGCTGCAGCAGCCGGTATTCGGTCTGATATCGACCTTCATTCGAGCCCTCGAGCGCCTTCGTGTGCATCAGCCGGAGCTTTTCACGGTCGTCGGGGTGCAGCCGTTGCAGGACGGTGTCGAAGTGCAGGTGTTCCGACGGCGCGAAGCCGAACAACGTCCGCCATCTCTCGCTCGCCCAGAATTCATTTCGCGTGAGGTGCCAGATCCAGAGACCCAGATCACCAGCATCGAGGGCGAGGCTCATGCGCGCCTCGCTCTCGCGCAACCCCGCCTCGCTCGCCTGAAGCCGGTCGACGAGTTCCGACGCACGGAGGAGGTCACGGCTCAATTCGTATCCGATCAGCCCAGCCACTCCCGTCACCCCAACCACCGCGAGGAAGTAGAGGCTGAGGGGTTGCGGCACCTTGAGACCGGCCCAGGCCACCAACAGCGCCATGCTGCTGCCGATGAGCAGGAAGAACGCGACACTGCCCCCGACAATCATCGCCTTCCGCCGCGCGGTGACACTGGCATCCACGACAAAGATGGGGGTCAGGAACGCTGACAACGGGCGCAGCAGCGACCAGGGCCTGGGCACGCCGGCGGCGACGGACTCCCCGAGAAGGGAGACACGCTGCAGACTCGGGACTTCCTGGGGTTGAGGGTTGCCGGCCATCAGGTCTGCGTCTGCATCAACCACAATTCGCAGAGTGCGAACATGGCCGCCAGCGTGAGGCATGCCGACGCGATCATGGACCAGATGACGGTGACCCAACTCATAGTCTGCGTGTTTCAGTGCACAACGCATTCGTGCTGTCCGTAACGATGCCGCGCCAGGGCCGTTCTGGGCCACGACTCGGCCAATCTGCCTGCCTCCGTAGTCAGCCGCGACTTTGTCTCTGAGCTCTCTGTCGAAAACTCAGCCCCCCCCGCCCTGGTTGCGCAAGAGCCGGGCCACATTCGAGACCTGGCGGCAGTCCCAGGAAATCGGTTGAAATCACCAAGTGCGGGGGCACCAGGTGGCGGAGAGGCGGCAGGAGTCACGACATGCCGTGAGCGCGGCGACGACACACGGTCACGGCGATATCGTGACGCAGCACGGCTGGGGCTGGGGCTGGGCCGGGCCGGGCCGGCGCCACACGCGGCCCGGGGGGCGGTCGATGGGACCAGTGGAGCGTGGGGCGGCTCAAGATGGCAAGACGCGGTGCGCCTTCCCTTAAGGGCAGTAGTCCGCGCTTTCGCGGGCCGCTATAGTGCTGTCTCGGCTCGTCGCTCGGGGCTAGCCTTCAAAAGAAAAAGGATGAATCTGATGCGTTACACAACTCTCTTCGTGTTGGCGGTAAGTACGCTTGGCGCTTTCCCGGTCACCGCTCAAGCGCAAGACAAGAAGGTGAGTTTCTCGTTGGGTGGCGGCTTCACGACTCCGAACTCCGAAGTGAAGGATCACCTGGGCAGCGGCTACAACATCAATTTCGGCGTCGAGGTGAAGGCCACGCCGGCCATCGGAATCGAGGGTCTTTACAGCTTCAACGGGCTGGGCGACAAGAATATCTCCGTTCCGGTCAGCGGGTCGCCTGGCGGGGAAACCGTTCCCACCGACTTCTTCGCGGGCATGAACATGCAGTATGGAACGGTCAACCTGGTTTTTCAGAAGCCGGAAGGTTCGGTCATTCCGTACGGGCTCGTCGGGATGGGGATTTACTACCGGCCCGTCGAAGTGACGACGACGAGCGTGGGCTACCTGCCGGGATACTGCGATCCGTGGTGGTACGTCTGCTATCCGGGCGGGTTCGTTCCCGTCGAGGATGTCGTCGGCAAGCGCAGCTCGACGGACTTCGGGATGGACTTCGGCGGCGGCGTGAAGTTCGGAGCGATCTATGCCGAAATCCGCTATCACTACATCTGGGGGCCGACCGTCGAGGTGACTGGACCGGACAACACCTTGCCCGGCGTCAGCTCCGAGCGAAAGGCCAACGGCCAGTTCCTGCAGACCACGTTCGGCTTCCGCTTCTAGGCCGTAAGGTTCAGGTTGCCGCCGCGGGCCCTCTGCCCCGCGGCGGCCACCCTCTCGCCACCCGGCGAGCAGGGCGTCCGCAGTCGGGTCGAGGCGGCTCATTCAGCCGAACGCCGACAACCATCCCTCTTCAAATTACGACCACCCGCACCGTACCGCAGTCGCGGCTGCGGTCGGATCCGCCTTGCCTTCGGTTGGGTTGTCGCTGTTGCGTTCAGAATGTCACGCGGCGGATGGCGTCGAGCACCTGGCCACCGGGATCGGTCTTGCGGAAGAGTGCCGCGCAACCGGTCGCTCCGGCCCCCGCGCAGACGTCGGGATCGTCGTGCGCGGTGACATAGATGAAAGGGGCCGAGCGGCCTTCGGCGTGGAGCCGCCCGGCGAGGTCGATGCCAGACATGCCGCCGAGCTGGATGTCGAGCACCAGGCAGTCGAATCGTGGATGCTTCGTGTCGGCGAGGAACGCCTCTCCAGACGAATACGAGATCGCCTGCATCCCCGCAGCCCGCAGCAGCCTGCCGAGCGATCGGCAGAAACTATCGTCGTCGTCGACGATCGCCACGTAGACAGGTTCTGTCTCGCTCATCGTGACTCGATTATCTGGCGACCCCGCGACGGGTGGCGGATCACGCAGTTGGTTGATTCAGTGCTACTCACAGCGAGCCGTGGACACTATAGCGGTCACGGGAGACGCGGCCTACTGCCCTTAGGGGAAGGTCGGTCTACGCACCAAAAACGTCAGAGTTCGTCGAAGCTCCCGATCACGGAATGACCGTGCCGCTCCCCCGGTTCCGGCTCGCCAGGACGATGGCACAGGATCGTCTGCAGCCCGGCGTCGCGCGCGCCGTCCAGCTCACCGACCACATCCGAGATGAACAGTATTTCGGCTGCCGGCGCATCGATGGCGGACGCGATCCGTCGATAGCTCTCGACCTCGGTTTTGGCGCCGACCGATGTATCGAAGTGCCACTGGATCAAGGGCGTGAGGTCTCCGGCGGAGGAGTGCCGGAACAGCAGTTGTTGAGCCAGCACGCTGCCGGACGAAAAGATCCCGGCGCCGACGCCATGTTCCCGCCATCGGCGCAGTGCGGCGGGGACGTCGTCGTAGACGGGCGCGACCAGCTGGCCCGAGGTGTATCCCTTCTCCCAGATCCGCCCTTGAAGCGCCTTGAGGGCTGTCGACTTGCGATCGCGGTCCATGAGCCACGTGACGTAGCGCACGATCGAACTGGCCCTCTCGGCGGTGGTGTCAGCCCGCCAGTCGGGAACATCAGCCGAGGCGGCCGCGTCGCGCTCGCGCTCCCGCTGAAGGTCGGCAGCCAACGACCGGATCCGGGCCTCTTCTTCCGCCTCGACGAACTGTCGCAGCTCGCGGCGGGCATACGGGAAGAGCGTGTCCCGCACGTACGCCACCGGCGTCGTGGTGCCTTCGATGTCCAGCACGATCACGCGCACCGATGGGATCCTGGCAGACTACCGCTGCGAAGGAATCGCCGGCAGGTAGGACGGTCCAAAGCAGACCGGCTCGAATCCCTTGTCGACGCCGGTGTCGGTGTAGTGCGGCGACCACCCGGAGGTGTCCTGGAACAGTCGGATGGCCCTGATCCGGCGCTCGCCGCACAGGTCGAACCAGTGGTGGGTTCCACGCGGGACCCGGATCAAGTCACCGGCTTCAACCTCGATGGCGAAGACGTTCTCTCCCGGGGGATGGATGTGGAACAGACCCCGGCCTTCGATGATGAAGCGGACCTCGTCCTCGTCGTGCCAGTGTTCGCGATTGAACTTTGCCAGCATGGCGTCGAGGTTGGGCGTGCCCGGCTTTACATCGATGACGTCCGCTGTGCGGTATCCGCCCTGGGCCTTCAACCCGTCGATCTCCTCGGCGTAGGCCGACAGGACGGCCTCCGCCGGCGCATCCGCGTCGATCGACTGTTTTGGTGTCCAGCGCTGATAGTCGATGCCACGCGCGGCGAGAAACGCCGTGACCTTACCGGCGTCGGTGATGGTGACCTTGTCAGCCGGAATCTTGATGGCGGCCATGGGTGCTCCAGATCTCTGTGCGGCCGACGGACTCGAGCAGGAACTCCAGGATCTCCACGTGTCGAACCGCCTCGTCCAGTGTCCGTCCCCAAGTGTACAACCCGTGGCGGCGGAGGAGGAAAGCGTGGGCAGCAGGGCGCGCTTCCAGGGTGCCGCGGACGACGCCGGCCAGCCGATCCATATCTTGATCGTTCTCGAGCACCGGGATCCACTCGCGGTGCTCGTGGGTGGTGATTCCGGCGAGCCCTTTCAGCATCTCGTAGCCCTGAATAGGAACTCCCTGGTGCTCGGCATAGCGGTCAGAAGCCAGGGTGCTCCAGACCGAGTGCGTATGAAGCACGGCGCCGGCTCCCCGCTGGCGGACGATCTCCACGTGCAGCGGCGCCTCGGCAGAGGCGCGGCCACCGCCCTCACTCACAACCGTAGCCCGCTCGTCGATCTCGAGGAAGTCGTCCGGCACGAGCCGGCCTTTCCAGGCGCCGCTCGGCGTGATCGCGAGGCGCAGCGGCGCGTGACTGATCGCCGCGCTGAAATTGCCGCTCGTCCCCAGAACCCATCCACGCTGGTCGAACCGGCGGCCGGCATCCGCCAGCTGGTGTGCAAGGTCGATGAAGGAAGCTGTCATGACTTCACCCGCGACTGAGCGCGCTCAGCAGGTACCGCTGCCGGTCGCTCGCGTTCTTCTTGCTCCGGCTCAGACCGGAGAATATCGCCAGGCTGGCACGAGAGCGCCCCGCAGATCGCATCGAGCGTCGAAAAGCGGATCGCGCGCGCCTTGCCGGTCTTGAGGATCGAGAGGTTGGCCAGCGTCAGCCCGATCCGATCCGCGAGCTCGGTCAGCGTCATCCGCCGATCATGAAGGAGATCGTCGAGCTTGACGGCGATCGCCATCTCAGACCGTCCCTTCGAGGTCTTCGCGCATGAGCGCCCCTTCCGCGAACACGCGGGCCAGCAGGAACGTGAGGAGGACGGCGAGCCAGCCGTTGACCGAAAAGCCGGCATCGATATCGAGCGGATGCTCCGGAAGAGAAACGGACTTGGCGATCGCGCCGATGACCAGGCTGAGCAGCTGCAGCGCGAGCAGCGACCAGGCGATCGCCTGCAAACGGGACGCGTTCGCGGCGACGAACGGGTCGCCCGTGCGCACCGTCTCCACGATCGAGAGCAGCCGTTTGAGGACCACATAGTTGAACGGAATCGCGGCGAGACCGAGCACGGCGATCGTACGCAGCCCCATGACCAGCCGCGCTGCCTCAGGCGAAGGCGAGAGGTCGAAGGAGCTCATGATCCATCGCTCGTTCGGGACGACGAACAGCAGAACGAGGATCACGGGGACCATCAGCCAGTTCATGAAGATGAGGATCCGCAGCACGACGTAGGCGATCGGCAGCGCGGCGGATGGCGGGGTTGACCTGGACATATTCGACTCCTTCTAGATATCGAATATCAATAAACTATTTATCGACTGTCGTCAAATAGATTATTGGAAGTCGATAAATGAGCCTCGGTTGACACGTATTACAGCTACGGATATATTCCCGTGACGGTAATATGGCTCCCACGCCGCTGACCCCCGCGGTCTTCCACATTCTTCTCGCACTCGCGGACGGCCCGCTCCACGGTTACGCGATCATGCAGGCGGTCGAGGACTCGGCTGGCGTGGCGATGGGCCCTGGCACGATCTACGGCACGCTCGAACGCCTCGAAGCGTCGGGTCTGGTCAAGGAACTCCCTGCCCGGCGCGAAGATCGCCGGCGCGTCTTCGCGCTGCACCCGCCCGGGCGCACGGCGCTGCAGGAAGAGGCCGCCCGATTGTCCCGCCTGGCCGCGCTCGTTCGCGCCAAGCGGCTGGTGCCCCGCGAGTCCTGAGATGGCCGCCAGGTTTCACCCGCCATCTACCGTTTGCTGCTCCGTACCTACCCGCGCGAGTTCCGCGAGCGCTTTGCGCCGGACCTCGAGTCGGATTTCGGCAGATGCTCGAAGCGCACGGGACCGTCGGTGCCTGGCACCGGGTCCTGTCGGAGCTGCCCCGCGCCGTCCCGCTCGTCAATCAAACCGCCATGGCGGAACGCGCGCGTACGGCGCGCATCGCCGGACCGATCATGCCGCCGGGAGATCCTGTCATGCTGTCGCTCCTGTTCGATCTGCGCCACGGCCTCCGGGCCCTGGTCAAGGCGCCTGCGTTCACGCTGGTCACCATCCTCACCCTGGCGTTCGGGATCGGCGCCAACAGCGCGATCTTCTCCCTGGTCAATGCCGTGCTGCTCCGGCCGCTCGGCTACGCCGCGCCCGAACGGCTGATGCTGATCCACCAGGCCATCCCCGAATCCGGCTTCACCCGCTTCGAGGTGTCGCCCCCTGACTATCTCGATCTCGTCGCCTATCAACAGTCCTTCTCCGGCATCGGCGCGTATCGGACGCGAGTCATGGAGCTGTCCGGGAGCGCCGACCCCGAGCAGGTGAACGGGGCGGAGGTCACCGCGTCGGTGTTCACGGTGCTGGGGATGGCAGCCGCAGAGGGGCGTGTGTTTCTGGCCGAGGAGGACCAGCGGGAATCGAACGTGGCGGTGATCAGCCATGCCCTGTGGATGCGGCGATTCGGCGGACGGCCCGTGCTTGGCGAGGCGCTGGTACTCGATCGCAAGCCCTACACGATCGTCGGCGTGATGCCTGCCGGATTCGAGTTCCCGAAACGAGGTCCGGCCTCGAATGCCGAGCCCGCCGCCATCTGGCTGCCGCTCGTCTTCAACCCGTTCGAGAAGCAGGCGCGCGGCATGATGTACAACCACAGCGTGATCGGGCGTCTGCGCGATGGCCTGTCACCGGCGCAGGCGGCGGCCGATACGGCGGCGCTCGCGCCGCGGATCCAGGCCAACTACCCCGCCGCAGCTCCGCAGCGTGTTCACGCTCACCATCGCGGCGAGGCCGCTGGTCGACGAGGTATCGGGGCAGGTGCGGCGGCCGCTGCATGATTCTCCTGAGCGCGGTTGGCCTCGTGCTCCTGGTGGCCTGCGCCAACGTCGCCAATCTCACCCTCAGCCGCTCCTTCGCGCGGCAGCGCGACCTCGGCGTCCGCGCCGCGCTCGGGGCGGGGCGGCTGCGGCTGTTCCAGGTCCTGTTCGCGGAGGGGCTGATCCTTGCCGTGAGCGGGGGAGCCCTGGGCCTGGCGCTGGGCTACTGGGCGGTACGGGGGATCCCTTCGGTGCTCGCCACCAGCCTCCCGGGAATCAGCCGGGTCGACCTGGACTGGCGGGTCGTCGCATTCACCAGCGTGCTGTCGTTGGGGAGCGCCGCGCTCTTCGCCCTGGTTCCGCTCGGCGCCGGCCTGCGGCGCGATCTGCACGATGTGCTCCGCGAAGGGTCGGCGCGCACGATCGGCGGCCGGCGCCACCACCGCGTCCAGGGCGTTCTGGTCGTCACCAGCGTTGCCCTCGCCTTCGTCCTGCTCGTGGGCGCGGGCCTCCTGGTCCGCAGCTTCCGGAACATCATCGCGGTGGAGTCCGGCGTGCGGGCCGACAACGTGCTCAGCATGCAGGTTCGGCTGCCGGTGGCGGCGTACAACGACGCCGCCCGGATCCGTTCGTTCTACAGCACGCTTCAGGACCGTCTGCGGGCGATACCCGGTGTGCGTGCTGCCTCGGTCGCCAGCGACCTGCCACTCGATGCCGACGGCGAACGCCGGGTATTCACCCCGGAAACCGCGGACCTCCGCGGCCTCCCGCCGGGTGTGGCGGTGACCTGGGTGCACGGCGAGTACTTCTCGACCTTTGGCATTCCGCTGATCAGGGGCAGGGATCTGTCTGACGACGAACACCGCGAGAACCGCAATGTGGCGATCGTCAGCAAGGGGATCGCCGACACCTACTGGCCCGGTCAGGATCCAATCGGGAAGCGGCTCAAGTGGGGGTTGCCGGACTCGACGGCTCCGTGGCAGACGATCGTCGGGGTCGCCGGGGATGTCGTCGACGGCCCGCTCGGCAGCGAGCCTGTGATTCACGTCTACGTTCCGTATACGAACCTCCCGGACGCCGCGCTCGCGTCGCCCATCGCGGGATTGGTTCGGCGTCTGGTGATTGCCATCAACACCGAGCAGGATCCCCGCGCGTTCGCCGGCAGTGCCCGCGCCGTGCTGGCGGCGCTCGACCCGGCGCTCGCCGTGTCGCAGATGCAGACGCTGGCGGAGTTCGAGCGGGATCGCTCGGCGCCGCAACGCTTCAGCGCCACCGTGCTCACGGGTTTCGGTGCCGGCGCGCTGCTGCTGGCCGCGCTCGGACTCTACGGGGTGCTGGGCTTCGCGGTGTCGCAGCGGCGGCGGGAGATCGGCGTGCGCCTCGCCCTTGGGGCGCCGCGGGCGGACGTCCTCCGGCTGGTGCTGCGTGAAGGCATGACGCTGGTCGCGGTCGGCCTCGTGGTCGGAGCGCTGGCCGCGGCCGCATGCACGCGATTGCTCGCCGCGGTGCTGTTCGAAACCAACGTTTACGATCCGATCACGTTTGCGACGGTTCCCCTGCTCCTTGCGGGTGTCGCGCTCGTTGCCGCCTATCTTCCGGCGCGGCGCGCCGCAAACGTCGATCCCCTGGTCGCCCTCCGGGTCGAGTGACCGCGTCGAGGTTCTATAGGGTTCATCAAGAGGTTCTTAAGGTTCCGGGGATTCATCGAGGTTCCGAACGTGGAACCACGTTCGAAGCCTCCAGAACCACGATCGAAGACCTCCAGAACCACGATCGAAGCCCCCAGAACCACGATCGAAGCCCCCAGAACCACGATCGAAGATCCCAGAACCACGATCGAAGATCCCAGAACCACGATCGAAGCCCCCAGAACCACGATCGAAGCGCCTCTCAGTGGCGGCGAAGCATCACCGAGGGATCGAGCCGCGTCGCCCGGCGCGTCGGTACATAGGCGGCCAGCAGGGATGCCGCGATCAGCACAATCGCCGCCCCGGCGAGTGTCGGCGGATCGAGCGGGTCGATCTCGAATAGCAGTCCGCGCACCAGCCGGGTGAGAATCAGCGATCCGATGAGACCGGCGGCGGCGCCGGCGCCGGCCAGGCGTACCGCCTGGGTCAGGACCAGATTGCGTACGTCGGCGGCAGTGGCGCCCAGCGCAACCCGAATGCCTATTTCCCGGTCGCGTTGACGAACGTAGGCCGCCAGCACCGCGTAAAGACCCACCGTCGCCAGGAACAACGCCGCGGTCGCGAAGATCCCGACGAGCCACGCGATGAACCGTGGTCGTGCCAGTGGCGCATCCAGCAGCTGGCTGAATGGTGCAACACGGACGACGTGGACGCCGGGATCGATGGCACGGACGCGCTCCCTGGTCAGCGACGCGATCAGATCCAGTGATGCCGTGCTGCGCACGACGAGTAGCCGGGCGGTGTTCAGGAACTGTTTCGCCGGAAGGTAGAGCGTCGGCCGCATCTCAGCCAGCTCGCGGTAGCGGGTTGACTGCGCGACCCCCACCACGGTTCGCCAGGGATCCTCTGACTGCAGCCCTCCCATCTTCAGGCGCTTCCCGATCGGATCCTCCCCCGGCCACGTCCGCGCGGCGACGTCGTCGCTGACGATGGCGACGTACGACGCCCCCTCGCGGTCCGCTTCGGTGAACGACCGGCCGCGCAGAATACGAATCTGGAACGTTTCGAAATAGCCGGGGTGGATCGATTCGAGGTTCAGCGCCGGATTCGCCGCCGCATCGGCTGCCCCCTGTCCGGCGGCCGTGAACCGCGGCACGTCCCAGCCGCCGAGGCCCGAGAACGGCGCCACGTTGACCGGCGTTGCCGCGGCGATCACTGAGGTCGACTGGAGCTGCCCGACGAGCTCATCGAGAAAGCGCGCGTGGTACGAGGGATCCATGAACTTCGGAGTTGGTACCAGATCGATGAACACCAGGCGATCCGGCGACAGCCCGAGGTCGGCCGCCTGCAGCCGCAGCAGACTCCTCGTCAGCAGGCCCGCTCCGGCGACGATCATCACGGCAAGCCCGACCTGTGCGGCGACCAGAACGCGGCGTCCGACTACGCCATCGCTTCGCGGATGTCCGTTGCGCAGGTGCGCGAGGAGATCGCGGCGCAGGGACGCCAATCCGGGTACGATGCCGGCCGCCAGCGCCGTCAGAAGCGCGATGACCAGCATGAATGCCACGACCCGTGCGTCAATGCGGATCGCGTCGCCCATCGGCAGCCCCGCCGGGATCGTCGTCAGCAGCGCCTCGAGACCCCACCACGACGCGACGAACGCTGCCGCAGCCGCGGCCGCTGCCAGCGCCAGGCTTTCGGCGAACAGGAGGCTCAGGATCCTTCCGCGGGAGGCACCCAGCGCGGCGCGCACGGCCAGCTCGCGCCTGCGCACTTCGCCTCGCAGCAGGAGGAGGTTGGTCACGTTCGCCGCAGCAATCAGCAGAACGAGCGAAACCGCACCGAACAGCGCGAGCATGGCCGGCCGGGCGTCGCCGACGATCGCGTTCTCGAGAGAGCGCACGACCGGGACGAGCCCCCGCGGCTGATCGGGTGGCGTGTTCGATTCGAGCCGCTCGGTAATGTTGGCGAGCTCTGAGGCGGCCTGGTCGATCGTCACGCCCGGCCGAAGCCTGGCGATCAGGTCGATCTCATCATGGGCCGCAGCGCCAAAGACGCCGTCGCTGGGCACGGATCCGACCGTCCTCCATACTTCGACGCCGCTCGGGTAGTCGAGCCCCGGCGGCATCACGCCGACGATCGTGAAAACTGTGTTGCCGAGTGCGATCCGGCGCCCGATGACTTCTCGCGAGCCGCCATACCGGCGCTTCCACAGCCCGTGGCTGATCGCCAGCACGTTCTCAGCGCCCGCCACGTCGTCGGCCGGGGTCAGCGCGCGGCCGAGCAACGGGTCGACGCCGAGCACCTCGAAGAACGCGCCGGTGACCAGCACGCCATGAACGTAGCTGGCGGTGCCGTCCTCGATCGCAACCCATGCGAAAGCGCCATTCGATGTCACACCGGCGCCAGCTTCGAGAAGCTGACTGGCCTCGACGATCGTCTCGACGTCGCGCCCGCCAAACGGGTAGTGCGCGAAACCCGACGAGCGGAGCTCCTTCCAGGCGAGGATCAACCGGTCCTGATCGCGGACGGGCAAGGGGCGCAGCAGGACGCCGTCCACCACCGCGAACATCACGGCCGTCCCGGTGATGCCTACTGCGAGGGTCAAGACGGCAGCCACGGTGAAGGCCTTGGTCCGCCAAAGGCCCCGGCACGCGAGCTTGAAGTCCTGGTTCAGAGCCTCGAGCATGGCTCTACTCTATCCCTCGGCGTGGCCCCCGCGTCTGAGCCGCACTGTCGGGGAGCCGCCGACGCATTCACGCTCTGGCTGCAGCGCTGAATTGGCAGTGTTGAGCACCTGACAGGGCCTCAAGGGTGAGCCGGCTGCCAGAATTGTCCTCGGCCGACAATTTTGTTGTCCTCTCCAGCGGCCTGAATCGGAGGTAACCGGCCGGTTCCGAGCCCTCCCCGCAGTGGCACGCGTTGTGATGCGTGAGACGGCAGTGAGGTAAGCACACATGCTTCGCGAACTGCTGGCCACTGACCAACGTCGAGCGCTCGAATTCTTCTTCGTGCACCTTCGAGACGTCTGCGAGCCCTCAGTCGCAGAGGATGAGCTGCTGTATAACGCCAGCGTCCTGGCCCACTACGCACAGCTGTCGACGGCGTCGAGCGACGGTGTGCCGATGCTTTCCGGTCTGAGTACGCTTCTTCGATCAGTTCGTGATGGATACCACGGCGCACGACGACGCGGAGATGATGGAGACGGCGGCTGCGCAGTGCCTGGTTCTCGCAGGATTCTTCGAGCAGCAGATGCGCCGAAGGCACGCGATCGCCTGGTACGCTGAACTCGGCGCCGGCTTTTTCATTCGTGCTGCCGTGCGCCAGCACTCGGAGCGCAAGGCGCGGCTGCTACGGACGTTGGCGCGTCATTTCGAGCCGTGGCGGCAACGGCATGCGCGCCTGAGCCGCGAATTGCGGGATCTCCCGTATCTCCTGCCGCCGCCGGCCGGATCCGACGGCCCCAAACAGACGCACTGAAAGGTCGGACACACCTCGTCAGTACTTTTCGCTCGGACCGATTCGACTACTTGCGCGTCTTAGTTAGTAGTTGCGATCCGTGGGAAGGTGCTACGTGTCTCCAAAGTTCATTCAGGCGCAAGCCGCGTCCCTGCTCCTCGCCGTCCTGCTTTTTGGCCCCGCGATCGGCCATGCCGGTCCAGCCGATGTCTCGGCTGGTCGAACGGCTGATCTGTCGAAGATCGGCATCGACAATCTAGGACGCGTGAACGACACCTACTACCGTGGCGCGGAGCCGGCCGATGACCAGTACGCCACCCTGGCGGCGCTGGGGATCAAGACGGTCGTCGATCTGAGAGGTGACGACGCCGACGCCGAAGACAGGCTCTTCGCCGAACGCGCGGGGATGAACTACGTACAGATCCCCATGACGACTCACCAGCCGCCGACGCCATCAGTGATAAGCAGCTTCCTGCAGGTCGTGACAGACGCGGCCAACCTGCCGGTGTACGTGCACTGTGTCGGCGGGCGGCACCGGACCGGCGTCATGACCGCTGTCTATCGGATGACGCAGGAACGGTGGACGGCCGCCCAGGCTTTCAAAGAGATGAAGCAGTACAAGTTCGGTCCTGACTTCCTGCATCCCGAGTTCAAGCGTTTTGTCTACGGGTATCGGCCCGATGACGCGGTCGCCGCCGCAAACGGAGGGTAGTCCGCCAGCAAGCGGCTACGGCTGCTTCAGCAGCCCGCGATCGCCCAGCCAGTCGGCCATCCGCAGAAACCACGTCTGCGTGGAGGGGAACGCCGCTGGTTTGTCGCGCAGGCCGAAGCCATGGCCGCCGCTCGCGTAGACGTGCAGCTCGGCGTTGACGTCGGCCGCCTTCAGCTTCAGGAAGAAGTCCGGGATCATCCGCGCCGGGTTGTTGTCGTTGAACGCCGCCAGCATGAACACCGGAGGCGTTTCTTTCGTGATCTCCGCGCCAAGGGTCACGATGTTGGCGGGATAGATCATGATCGCGAAGTCCGGACGCGAGCTCGCGCGATCGATCTCGTCGGCCGCATCGGCCTTGCCGGCGTCAAATCGCACGGTCGTCATCGCGGTCAGCTGTCCACCAGTCGAGAAGCCCATGACGCCGAGACGCGCGGGATTGATACCGAAGTCCTTCGCTTTGCTGCGCACGAATCGGACCGCGCGCTGGGCGTCGGCCAGGGCTTCCTTCTCGATCTGGTAGGTTGAGCCCGGCTCCCGGGCAAGGCGGTACTTCACGACGAACGCCGCAACGCCGAGGCTATTGAGATACTTCGCGTTGTTGTATCCCTCGATGTCGATCGCCAGAAAGGCGTGACCGCCGCCGGGATAGATGATGACGCCGGTGCCGGTGGCCTTGTCCGCGGGTGGCAGGAACGCCGTCACCGACGGCCGGTGAACGTTCGACAGCCTGGTGAAAGTGCTGGTGGCGGGTTGGTCCGGATTGACCTTGTCCCCCGGCAGTATGAGCTTCTCGTCCCCGGTCTTGCCCTCTGACCCGGGTGCCCCGGCCGCCCACAGCAAATACTCCTTGCCTCCGCTGCCTGACGGCACCGACTTCGCGGTCGGCGTTTCGTCCTGCGCGAACGCCAGAGCGGGGGTGACGAGCATCCAAACAAGCATCGTGCGCGTGAACATCCGGAACATCGCTGTACCTCGGGGAGCTTGAGAAGGGACGGATCTGCGTAAGTAGACTGCCAGATTCTGGCACGACAGGTTGCGAAAACGCCCAACGACCGTCGCAGGCAGGGTTTTAGAGAAGGTGCGGGATGATCATCTTCGTTCTCTGTTGGTAGAGGGCGTAGCGCTCGCCAAATGTGCGGCGGAGCAGTTTCTCCTCCGTGAAGGCGCGCCACGCAAAGGTCGGGACGATCCCGAACAGCACGATCATCAGTGCAGGCCAACTGCCAAAGGCGAGCGCTTCGCCCATCGCGAGCAGCGTGAGGCCGAGGTAGATGGGATGGCGCACGAGGCGGTAGGGTCCGGTTGTGACGGGCCCGGCGCCCTGATCTGCTTTGGGCACGAAACTCCAGGCCGGACCGAGTTCGGCGCGGGATCTGACGACGAGGCCCACGCCCGCCGCCACCAGAAGTGATCCGGACGAGGCCAGCAGCAGCGCCGTGGATCCGGCGGAACTGCCGGCAAACGCCAGGAGCGACGGCACGAACAAGCCGACAGCACCGAAGTTTGCCACCAGCGGTAGCTGGTCGCCGCCGCGCTGACCAGCTGCCGCCCGGGGTCCTCCGCAACGCCGGGTGACTGCCAGCAACATGGGTCCGGCAAAGGCGAGCAGCGAGACGATCCGGAGAACGATCACCAGTGTTGACATCTTCTACTGTGGTTTCGCCCTCATGACATAAAGCGCGATGGGCAGCAGAAAAATGGGCAGCACGTAGCTCGCGCCCAGGGCCAGGATCGGCTGGTCGGCCCAGCCGGCGCCGATGGCCGAAAAAACGAATGCGGTGGGTACGCCGCCGAGGATCAGCGCGGCGATGAAAGCTCTCGTCGGCATGCCCGCAACTCCGGCGAGAAAGACCATGGCTTCGGGGACGCTGTAGGGAAGGCTGCGGGTGAGCACGATCGCCCACGCTCCATGCCGGTCGAACAAACGCTCCATCCTGCGCAGAGACTGGGTCCCGACGAAGCGATGCACATATCGTCGCGCGGAGGTGCGCATCAGCGCGTAGCCGAGCAGGCCGCTGGTGATCAGGCCAACGCTGCCCAGCAGTCCACCAAGCACGGTTCCGTAGATGATCCCGAGCGCGGCGATCACCGCGGTCTGCGGCACGGGCAGAACCACATCGGCCCAGATGAGAGCAATGCCAGCGGCCCATGCCCAGCTCTCGTATTCCCGGAGCGTCAAGACGGCATCGTTGGCCTGCTGGGACGTCGGGATTTTCGCGCAGGAGGCAAGCAGCAGGGACAGAACGCCGATCATGATCGGACCCGACTTCACATGGGCCTTAGCGGGCATAGGGCGAGTGCCGCAGCCAACGCCCTTGTCCGACTGCTACAGCCACCGGCGCACGCGGGACGTGTAGGTCCGATAGCGATCGCGGAAGCGCCGTTCCAGGTATGCCTCTTCACGCGCGACAACGCCGTAGCGGATCGTGATTGCCAGCGGCAGGGTGAGGATCAGGCTCCACGGGCTGCGTGCGGCGACGCCGATGCCGACGTAGATCAGAAACATGCCGACGTAGATGGGATTGCGGCTCCAGCCGTGAATACCGGTGGTCACCAGCGCGCGGCTGGGTTCGTTCGTGGGTACCGGCGTCCCGGCGCGCGAGAAGTCGCGGATCCCCGCGGCCGCGAGCCCAAAGCCGATGAGGATCAGGAAGCCACCAATGATCCAGTGGACCCGGTCGGCCCCCGGAAAGGGGACCGGGAGAGGCAACAGGCGATCAGCGGCAAGACCGAGCAGAAGACCGGCGAGGAAGAGCAGGGGCGGTCGCGCGATGACGCCCGCCGTTCCGGTGTCGTTCGCTGGTGGCCCAGCCGGTTCCTTACACATCGATGCTCCCAGAGACCTCGAGGTCAAGATGACAACCAAGGTGTCATGATCGCAGTTGACAACCATGGTGTCAAATGCAGAAGCTGGTACGACTCGACGCAACGGAGGCGATGGCGGTGGCACAAAACCGGACCGGGACGGCCCCACAGAGAGCGGCGGACCCACTCGTTGACAGCAAGGCCGAGGCAATCGCCGAGCTGATGCTCGAAGTGGCCCAGTGCTTTTTCAGGATCCGCGCCGTCGGCCAGAAGACAGGGCTCATCACCAGCTGGGGCGGCGGTGCGCTCGGCTTCATGCGAAGCCTCGCGCTGCTCGGGCCGCTGACCGTGCCGCAGATCGCCCAGATGCGGCCGACCAGCCGGCAGCGGATGCAGCGGCTGGCGGATGAGCTCGCGGCCGACGGGCTCGTCAAGTTCGTCGACAATCCGAAGCACCGGCGCTCCAAGCTGGCGCAGCTGACGCGCAAAGGTGAGGCGCGCTATCGCGAGCTGAACGCCCGGTTCCTGGTGATCGCCTCGACCATGGGCGTCGATCTCAGGGAAGCGGACATCCGCAAGAGCACCGAGATCGTGCGGCAACTGAGTGATGATGTGAAAGCGCGGACGCCATCGGCTGGTCATTCGTGAGGATGAGCGTAAACACACGCGTCCAACGATTCCTGGTCTCGGTCGCCGCTGGGGTCCTCGTTTCGTCAGTCGGGGCCTCCGGCATGGCGGCTGCGCAGAAAACCCCGTCCACCGCCGAACAACCGGCGTTACCCAGCCTGACGATCATCGCGCCGGCGGCCCCTGGGGGTGGCTGGGACCAACTCGCCCGCGAGATGCAGCGCGAGATCGAACGCCAGGCGCTGACGCCGACGGTCCAGGTCGAGAACGTACCGGGAGCGGCCGGCACCATCGGACTCGCACAGCTGATCAACGGTCGGCGCGGCGATGGCGGGGTGCTGCTCGTCAACGGCCTGGTGATGCTCGGCGCCATCCTCTGGAATCAGTCGCCGGTATCGATCACGCAGGCCACGCCGATCGCCAGACTCACCGGTGAGTACGAAGTCGTTGCCGTTCCGGCGACCTCGCCGCACCGTGACATGCAGAGCCTTGTCGGCGCGCTGCGCAACAATCCGGCTGGCGTGTCGTGGGGCGGCGGCTCGGCCGGCGGTACCGACCACATCCTGGCCGGCCTCATCGTCGCGGCGGCCGGCGTCGATCCGCGACGGACGAACTACATCGCGTTTTCCGGCGGCGGCGAAGCGGTGACGGCGCTCCTCGGGGGACAGGTGACGGCCGGCATCAGCGGCTACAGCGAATTCGCCCAGCACATCGAATCCGGCCGCCTCCGCGCCATCGGGATCTCCGCGCCCAGGAAGCAGGCCGGTCTCGACGTGCCGTCGTTGATCGAGCAAGGGCTCGATGTCGAACTGGAAAACTGGCGCGCGGTCGTCGCGCCACCGGGCCTCACCGACGCCCAGAGACAGGCGCTGACGGCGATTGTCGAGCGGATGGCGCATAACGACTCGTGGCGCGCGACGCTGGTGAGGCGCGGCTGGACCGACTCCTACCTGGCCGGACCGGCCTTCGACCAGTTCCTGAATGCGGAACGCGTGCGGGTCGGCCGCATCGTTGCGCGCCTGCGCGGGTCGGCTGGCGATACGAATGCCACGCGGGTAGGCGAGTGGCTGTTTCCCGTGCTGGTGCTCGGCGCCAGCGCGTTTGTGCTGACTCTGCTCTTCGTCAGACGAAGCGCCACGACACCGGATCGGCGCGCGAAGAGCGCCCCCGTCCTTCGCGTAGCCATTGGTCTGGTCTCGTTTGTCGCGCTGTTGAACCTGGCCGGGTTCGTCGCGGCCGGGACAGTGCTCTTTGCGTGTACCGCGTCGGCATTCGGCAGCCGGCGCTGGCTGCGCGACGCGCTCCTCGGCTTCACCGTCTGCGCCACCGTGTACGTCGCCTTTACTTACGGATTGGGCGTTTCCCTTCCCCCAGGCCTGTTTCTCCCCGAGCGCTGACGACGTGGAGACCTTGACCGCTCTCGCCAGCGGCTTCGCGGTTGCGCTGACGCCGCAGAACCTGCTCTGGTCGCTCGCCGGCGTCACGCTCGGCACGGCGATCGGCGTCCTGCCAGGCATCGGCCCCGCGCTGACCGTTGCCCTGCTCCTGCCGGTCACCTACTCGCTCGATCCGACGGCCGCGTTCATCATGTTCGCCGGGATCTACTACGGCGGCATGTATGGCGGATCGACGACGTCGATTCTGCTGAATACACCGGGGGAGAGCGCGTCGGTGATGTCGGCCGTGGAGGGCAATCTGATGGCGCGCGCCGGCCGCGGCGGCGCCGCGCTGGCGACCGCCGCGATCGGTTCGTTCGTCGCCGGCACATTGGGTACGGCGGCGCTCACCGTCTGCGCGCCGGTCATGGTGGAGTTCGCGCTTCGCTTCGGGCCGGCGGAGTACTTCGCGCTGGCCGTCCTGGCGTTCGTGGCGGTGTCGGCGATGCTCGGCCAGTCGCGGCTCGACGGCTTCGCCAGCCTGCTCTTCGGACTCCTGCTCGGGGTGATCGGGATCGACCCGCTCACGGGCGTGCCCCGGCTCACCCTCGGCATCCCGCAGCTGCTCGATGGCATCGACGTCGTGGTCGTCGCGGTCGGACTCTTCGCCGTCGGCGAGGTGCTGTACTCGGCCTCGCGCTACCACCTCGACCCGGAAATCGTCATGCTGCGCGGATCTCTCTGGATGACCCGTGAGGAGTGGGCGAGGTCGTGGAAACCGTGGCTTCGCGGCGCCGCCATTGGCTTCCCGCTCGGCGCGCTCCCCGCGGGGGGCGCAGAGATTCCTACGTTCCTGTCCTACGCGGCCGAGCGCCGGCTGGCGCGCGATCCGAGCGAGTTCGGCCGCGGCGCCATCGAAGGCGTGGCCGGACCGGAGGCCGCCAACAATGCCGCGGCTGCCGGCACCCTGGTGCCGCTGCTTGCCCTCGGGCTGCCTACTACCGCCACCGCGGCGATCATGCTGGCGGCATTCCAGCAGTATGGGCTTCAGCCCGGCCCGCTCCTGTTCCAGCACGAGCCCCGGCTTGTCTGGGGACTGATCGCGAGCCTGTATGTCGGCAACGTCATGCTGCTCGTGCTCAACCTGCCGCTGGTCGGGCTGTGGGTGCGGCTGCTCACCATCCCGCGCCCGGTGCTCTACAGTGCGATTCTGATTCTGGCGAGCGCCGGCGCCTACAGTGTGAACCGCTCCGCATTCGACGTCGGCCTGCTGTACGCGATCGGAGGCGTCGGCTACCTGATGCGGTGCCGCTCGATCCCGCTGGCACCGGCGATCATCGGCGTGATCCTGGGTCCGATGGCCGAACAGCAATTGCGCCGCGCGCTGGCGATTGCCGAGGGATCCCCGATGGTGTTCGTGACCCGGCCGATCTCGTCGGCCTTGCTCGCCGCGGCGGTGCTGCTGCTGGCGGGACCTCGAATCGTCCGCTGGTGGCGCGGGCGGTAATGCCCGAGGAGGCCGTCCGCGCCGGCAGACCCACAATCCCGCTAATGAGCGATCACTTCGACGGCAGGCGGTTCGTCAATCCAACCGGAACTGCCGGACAGCCATTCTCCAAGGTTCCGCGGATGTTGCGCGAGCCGCGCACCCCCTGGCCGATACACATCGAGGTTCAGCCGCAGGTGCCGCCTGCACTCGACGGTGCGGCCGCGACGGTCACGTTCATCGGCCATTCAACGTTCTTGATCCAGACCGCCGCCGGGAACGTCCTGACCGATCCGATGTATTCCGAGCGCGCGAGCCCGGTGACCTGGGCTGGACCGCGGCGAGTACGGGAGCCGGGCGTACGGTTTGACGACCTGCCGCCGATCTCGGCGGTGTTGCTCAGTCACAACCACTACGATCACTGCGATCTGCCGACGCTGCGACGGCTCGCGAAGCGTTTCGATCCAGTGGTCGTGACACCGCTCGGCAATCGAGGCCTCGTGCGGTCGGCCGGCCTGCGACGCATCGAGGAGCTCGATTGGTGGCAGGAGACGACGATCGGCGGAGCCGCGATTTCATTGACGCCGGCGTATCATTTCTCGGCGCGAACGCCATTCGACAAGAACCGTGCCCTGTGGGGCGGTTTTCTACTGACGACTGATGATGTCCGCATCCTTTTCGCCGGTGACACGGCATACGCCGGCTTTTTCAGCGACATTCGGCGGCGACTCGGTCCGATCGATCTCGCGCTGCTGCCGATCGGTGCCTATGAACCCCGCTGGTTCATGAAAGCCGTTCACATGAATCCAGCCGAAGCCGTGCAGGCACATCTGGATCTGGAAACGGCGCAGAGCATCGCGATGCACTTCGGGACGTTCCAATTGACGGCGGAGGGCATTGACGAGCCTGCGCGCGCGCTCGATGAGGCATGTCGCGCCCTGAACGTCCCGGCGTCCCGATTCCGGGTTCCTGGGTTCGGCGAATCCGTGCGGCTTCAGCCCGGGGGATCGCTCTTCTAGCGGCGAGCCGCCCGTGTGATAATCCTCCACCGAATTTCGTCCCTCCAGGAAGGCCAGTCATGTCGAATTCCTTCACCCGCGGCTCGTTGACGACTCTCGTCCTTGGCGCCCTGTTCGTGCTCGTGCCGGTTTCGGCCCAGACGACCCAGCCCGCCCCCGGCTCCGCCGACGCGCGGCTCCGCGCTCTCTACACGGAGGAGTGGAACTGGCGGCAGAAAGAGACGGCGCGGATCGACGACCAGTACAGCGGCGCGGGCGGGAGCGACCACCTGCCCAGGGTGGATCCGGCTTCGCAACAGGCACGGCTGGCCTACTGGACCAAGGCCCTGGCGACGCTGGACACCATCCCGTTCGATCAGCTCTCGGCCGAAGAGAAGGTGAACGCGCAGATTTTCCGCACCTCCGTACGCGCGCTCGCGAACGAGGTGCGATTCCGCACCTACGAAACCCCCTTCAACAGCGACACCTTCTTCTGGACCGAATTCACCCCGCGCCAGGGTTTCGCCACGGCCGCCGCGTATCGCGCGTTTCTGGGGCGCCTCCGCGACGTGCCGCGCTACTTCGACGAGCAGACCGCCAACATGCGGGCCGGCCTCGCCCGCGGCTTCACGGTGCCGCGTGTATCGGTCACCGGGCGCGACCGGACGATCGAGCCGTACGTGAAGGGGGACACGACCAACCCGCTGTACGCGCCGTTCACGCAGATACCCTCGACCATCCCGGCGGCCGAGCAGACGGCGATGCGCGGCGAAGCGGCGACGGTGATCCGCGATGTCGTGGCGCCGGCGTACGAACGCCTCCTCACCTTCATGCGCACCGAGTACCTGCCCAAGGCGCGGACGACGCTCGCGGCGGTGTCGATGCCCGACGGCCCGGTCTACTACCAGGCCATGATCGAGAAATTCACCACGCTGAATCTGACGGCCAAGGAGATCCACGAGATCGGGCTGAAGGAGGTCGCACGCATCGAAGCGGAGATGGCGGCCACCAAGGAGCGAGCCGGCTTCAAAGGGACGATGGCCGAGTTCTTCCACTTCCTGCGGACCGATCCGCAGTTCTATGCCCGGACGCCGCGCGAGCTGCTGTCGGTACTCGGCCTATGTCTCGAAGAAGGCCGACTGGAAGCTCGGCGAGACGATCGGGTTCCTGCCGCGGCGGCGGCATGGTATCCGTCCCGTGCCGGAGGCGCTCGCGCCGATCTACACCGGCGGCCGCGGCGGCCTCGAGACCTGCCTGATGAACACCTACAACCTGCCGGCACGGCCGCTCTACACCCTCGCCGCGCTGACGCTGCACGAGTGCACGCCGGGCCACAGCTTCCAGGCGGCGCTAGCCCTCGAGGGGCCGGAGCGTCCCCCCTTCCGCCGGGGAACGTCGTTCTCCGGCTACGGCGAGGGGTGGGGGCTCTACACCGAGTGGCTGGGCACGGTGATGGGGATCTACGAGACCCCCTACGAGGACTTCGGCCGGCTCACCTACGAAATGTGGCGCGCGAGCCGGCTGGTGATCGACACCGGGATCCACGCCTTCGGCTGGACTCGCGAGCAGGCGATGGACTACCTGCGCACCCGCGCGGCGCTTTCCGAGCACGAGATCACGACCGAGGTCGAGCGGTATATCGCATGGCCCGGGCAGGCCCTCGCGTACAAACTCGGCGAGATGCAGATCCGGCGCCATCGTCGCGAAGCGGAAGAGAAGCTGGGCGCCAAGTTCGACCAGCGGCACTTCCACGACGCGATCCTGGCAATCGGCTCGGTTCCCTTGCCGGTGCTGGAGCAGCGGATGGCGCAGTTCATTACCGATGGCGGTGTGAACCCGCCTGCCGCGCGCCGGCCGTAGGCCGCCGGACCTGCGCGGTAGATGTCAGACGAGAAAGGTCAACGATCCGGGCTCTACGGTCAGCTCGACAGACCCTCGGCACGCCCGAAGCTCGTCGTCCAGATGCAACCGGAATTCCGTTCCGTTCATGACCACGTGACTCGCTGAGTAAACCGGGAGCGGGGACGATGGATGGCGTCCGCACCGGTACAGCGGCAATTCGTCCATGAGCTGCGCGCGGTGACTCACGTCGGCCAGGACGATGTCGAATAGACCGTCTGAGTGGACCGCGTCGGGCACCAGACAGAGATTGGGACCCGCACAGCCGAAATTCATCACTTCGACCAGAAGGTAGTCGCCCGACATTTCCTGGCCGTCCACGACCAGCTCCATGTGGGTGGGTTCAAGGTGCCTCAGCGTCGCTCGAAGTACCTCGATCGCCGCGTCCATACGCGCCTCTGCATCGTCGAGCCGGTCGACGAAACCTGCACTGCCTTGGGTGATCTCGGCGATGGATTCAGTCAGCAGACCAACCCCGACGCTTTCGACGAATCGGAATGTCTTGTGCTGGACGGTCAGGCGGCCGGTGTCGAACACCCGGCGCTCCGCCTGTGGCCAGCTGGCTACCAGCTCGGGTATTGGCGTTGCTGCAATCCCGAGGGCGCTGGCGACGTTGTTTGCCGTTCCCAGCGGGAGCACGCCGATCGGAATGCCACTACCGGCGAGGTGCCTGGCCACGTCCTCGACTGTTCCATCGCCGCCACCGGCCACGACGACGTCGACCGGCGGCCTGGCAGAGGACTGCCATGGATCGGTCGCGGCAAAATAGGTGACTTCATGCCCGTGCCTGCGAATGAGCGCGAGCAGCGAATCCCGATCGTGGAGGCTGTCACCGGCGCCGCTATTGTGGACGAGAATTACCTGCATGGCTTAAGCGTAGGCCCTCGCTCGAGCCAAGGCATCAGGAATACGCCTCCGCGGTGCCGCGGCCGCAACCTCGTGAACGCCGTCGGTCAGCCTGCGCCGCCGGTAATTACTCCTGCGAGCGCTCGGGCACTTCTCGCTCGGCCTCGAACCAGTCGTCCTGATCGTGTCCGTGTTCACCGCCGCGCATGCGGAATCGCTCATACGCGCGTCGTGCGATCAACTCAGAGGGGTCGGTGGGATCGTAGGACGAATCGGGACGTTGCGGCTGCGCTTCGGACTCGATCGGTGACGTGTCATTTGCGGCTTCGTGGGGTTGCTTCTGTAGTCTGGGCATCGGTGCATCGCCTCCGCGGGTTCGGCGCCGAAGACCCAATTCTCGTGCGCCACCCTCCCCGCGAGTATGCTGCCGCGATGTTGTCACGGGGTTAACACGGGCGCAAATTTTCTGTAACGTTATTCAGCGGCCGAACCCGGAGAAGAGCATAATGAACCGTGGTTCGAAAATCGAACGCCGGTTTACAACCCAGGTCCGGCACTCCCCTGGCGCGGCGCCGTGACCGGCAGCGCGACGCCATCCTGCGCGCGGCTGCCCGGCTGTTCCGCGAGCGCGGCTTCGCCGATACCGGGATGCGCGACATCGCCGACGCCGCCGACCTCTCGGCCGCCAACCTCTATCACTACTTCGACGGCAAGCACGACCTGCTGTTCTATTGTCAGGACCGGGCGGTCGATCGGATGCTCGACGCGGTGGCGTCCGCCCGGCGCCAATCGTCATCCGCGGCCGAACGCCTGCGGCTCATTTTCACCGGCCACCTGCGGACGCTGCTCGACGACATCGAAGGGGCGACCGCGCACCTGCAGGTGGAATCGCTGCCGCCCGCGCTCCGGACCGCAATCGTCAAGAAGCGCGATCGCTACGAGCAGGCGGTCCGCCGGGTGATCGCCGACGGCATCCGGTCCGGCGAGCTGGTCAACATCGACGCCGCCATCGTCGCGCGCGCGATGCTCGGGGCGATGAACTGGACCGTCACCTGGTTCCGGCCCGACGGCGAGAGAACCGCGGCGGTCGTCGGCGACGTCATTGCCGGCTTTCTGGTCAGGGGCATCGCCGCCCGGACCCCCGCGGCCCGGCGCAACCTTTCGGTCGTGCCGGCGCGGGCGCCGATCCGCCGGGTGGCCGGTCGCGGCGCCGGGAAGGACACGGTGCGCCCGTGAAGATCCGTCTCGCATGCACGGTCAACAACGAGCCGGTCGAGGTGCTCGCCGACGACTACAAGACCCTGCTCGAGGTACTGCGTGAGGACCTGCAGCTGACCGGTACGAAGCACGGCTGCGAGCTGGGTGAGTGCGGCGCCTGCGCCGTGCTGGTCGATGGTCAGCCGGTATTGTCGTGCCTGGTGCTGGCGGTCGAGTCCGATGGCTGCCGGATCACGACCGTCGAGGGGCTGGCCGAGGACGGCCGCCTCCACCCGCTGCAGGACTGCTTCGCCGACCTCGGCGCCGCGCAGTGCGGCTATTGCACGCCCGGGATCCTGATCACCGCGAAAGCCCTCCTCGACAACGAGCCGAACCCGTCGCGCGAACGCATTTGTGAGGCGCTGTCGGGCAATCTCTGCCGCTGCACCGGCTACCTGCAGATCGTCGAAGCCGTCGAGGCTGCCGCCCGGCATCAGGCTACGCCTGCGACGGCGAAAGCGGAAGCAGCGACGGGAGAAGGCCGTTGACCCGGAAGACACGTGTGGTCGGTCACCCGAGGCGGCGGGTCGACGGCCGGGCCAAGGTCACCGGACAGACGCGGTTCGCCGACGACATCATCCTGCCGCGGATGCTCCACTGCCGGCTGCTGCGCTCGACTGCGCCGCATGCTTTGATCAAGAGCATCGATACCAGCCGAGCCGAGGCTGTCGACGGCGTTCACCTGGTGCTCACCGGAGAGTCGTTTCCGATCCCGTACGGCATTCTTCCCGTCAGCCACGACGAGCACGCGCTCTGCCGCGACAAGGTCCGCTTCGTCGGCGATCCGGTCGCGGCCGTCATCGCCCGCGACGAAGCCACCGCCGACGCCGCGGTCCACCTGATCGACGTCGTTTACGAGCCGCTGCGCACCTACGCCTCGCCGGCCGACAGCCTCGCGCATCCCGAACCGCGGATCCACGAATACGGCGACCACGGCAACGTCCACAAGGCCGTCGCACTGCAGTTCGGCGACGTGGACGAAGCATTGGCCGCCGCCGATCACGTGTTCGACGACGTGTTCTTTTTCGAGGGGAACACCCACCTGCCGCTGGAGCAGCACGCCACCGTCGCGCTGAAGGATCCGGACGGCAAGCTGGTCGTGCACTCCAGCACCCAGACGCCGCACTACCTCCACCGCGCCCTGGCCAAGGCGCTCGCGCTGCCGGCGGCGCACATCCGGGTGATCGCCGCCCCCAACGGCGGCGGGTTCGGCGGCAAGAGCGATCCGTTCAACCACGAGATCGTGGTCGCCAAGGCCGCGCTGCTGCTGGATCGTCCGGTCAAGGTCTGCCTCAACCGCGAGGAAGTCTTCTATTGCCACCGCGGCCGTCATCCGGTGCTGATGCGCTTTCGCACCGGCGTCACCAACGACGGAAAGATCACCGGCCTCGACCTGCAGACGCTCCTCGACGGCGGCGCCTACGGATCCTACGGGGTCGCGAGCACCTTCTATACCGGCGCCCTGCAGACGGTGACCTACGAAATTCCGCGGTACCGCTTTCGCGGGTGCCGAGTGTTCACCAACAAGCCGCCGTGCGGTCCAAAACGCGGCCACGGCACACCGCAGTCGCGCTTCGGTCAGGAGGTGCAACTCGACAAGATTGCCGAGCGGCTGGCGATCGACCCCGCCGACCTTCGCCTCGGCATCGTCGCGCCGCCCGATTCGCTGACCGCCAACTTCATGCGGGTCGGGACGATCGGTCTGGCGGATTGCATCCGGCGTGTGGTCGAGCGCTCGAACTGGCGCGAGAAGTTCCGCAAGCTGCCGCTCGGTCGCGGGGTCGGTCTGGCCTGTTCGTCGTATCTCTCGGGCGCCGGCCTGCCGATCAACTGGAACGATCTGCCGCACTCGGGCGTGCAGCTCAAGCTCGATCGCAGCGGCGGCGTCACCGTCTTCTGCGGCGCTACCGAGATTGGCCAGGGGTCCGACGATGTCCTGGTGGCGATGGTGGCGGAGGTGCTCGGGATCGAGCCGTTCGACGTCCGGGCGGTCACCGGCGATACCGATCTCACTCCGGTGGACCTCGGGTCCTATTCGAGCCGCGTGACGTTGATGATGGGGAATGCGGCGATCCAGGCGGCCGAGCGGGCGCGCGAGATCCTGTCGACCGCGGTGAGCGCACGGCTCGAGATCCCCGCGGAGCGGCTGGTGTTTGCCGACCGCCGGGTCTTCGACAGCGAGAATCCGGATCGCGGCGTGACGTTTCAGGAAGCGGTCTGCATGGCCGAAGCGCGGGTCGGGACGATCGGCACGACCGGCTCGTACACGCCGCCGAAGTCACCGGCCAGATTCAAAGGCGGTGGCGTCGGGCCGTCACCGACTTACTCGTACACGGCGGCGGTCGTCGAAGTGGATGTCGATCCGGAGACCGGCTGGATCACCGTGCCGAGAGTCTGGATCGCGCACGACATTGGCTGCGCCCTGAACCCGACGCTGGTACGGGGACAGGTTGAAGGCGGGGTCTACATGGGTCTCGGCGAAGCGTTGATGGAGGAGCAGGCCTTCCGCCGCCTGCCGCCGCGTCTGTCGCATGCGCTGGTACACAAGTTCCCCTCGATGCTCGAGTACAAGAGCCCGACCAGCCTCGACATGCCGGAGATCTTCACCGACCTGATCGAGCATCCGGATCCGGCCGGGCCGTTCGGCGCAAAGGAAGTCGGGCAGGGTCCCCTGCTGCCGATCATGCCTGCCGTCGCCAACGCGGTCTACGACGCGGTCGGCGTGCGGGTCGACCAGATCCCGGTTACGCCGGAGAAAATCCTGCGCGCGCTTCAGGCCAAGGCCGACGGCAAGCCCGCTCGCTCGGGACCGGCATCGTTTCCGGACATCGCCTGGCCGGAATCTCTGCTCGTGACTCCGCCGTGGGAGGGTGGCGACGGCCGCGCCTCGAACGAGCCGGCCAGCCGCTCGGGACGCAAAGCCGAAGCTGGCGTCGAGGCAGCAGCCGCGGAGATGCGCCGATGATGCGCCTGCCCGGCTTCCGCTACCGCGCGCCGCGCAGCGTGGACGAGGCGGCTGCGTGGCTCGCCGAGGGCCCCGAGAGCACGATGCTGCTCGCCGGCGGCACCGACCTGCTGCCGAACATGAAGCGCCGGCAGCAGACGCCGTCCACCCTGATCGGCCTGCGCTCGGTGCGCGAGCTCGGCGCGATCACCAATGGCAACGGCCTGACCATCGGCTCCGGCGTATCGCTCTCAGCGTTGACCGCCGACCCCAGGATCAGCACGGCCTACCGCGGCCTGTGGCAGGCGGCCTCACAGGTAGCGACGCCGCACCTGCGCAACATGGGGACGATCGGCGGGAACCTCTGTCTCGACACCCGCTGCACCTACTACGACCAGAACTACGAGTGGCGGAAGTCGATCGACTTCTGCATGAAGAAGGACGGCCAGACCTGCTGGGTCGCGACATCCAGCCCCAAGTGCCTCGCCGTCTCGTCGACCGATACTGCACCGATCCTGCAGGCCCTCGGTGCGTCGGTCACGCTGGTGTCGGCTGCCGGCCAGCGCATCCTCCCGGTATCGGAGCTCTTTGCCAACGACGGCATGCACTACCTGACCCGGCGTGCGGACGAGATCCTCACCGCCGTGTCCCTCCCGCCATCGGACGGCTGGCGCAGTTCGTACTGGAAGCTGCGCCGGCGGGGCTCGTTCGACTTTCCGGTCGCAGCCGCGGCGGTCGCGGCCCGGCTCGAAGGCCGGCATGTCGCCGAGATCCGGATCGTGCTCGGCGCGGTCGCGTCCCGGCCGATGAGCGCGGATCGCGCCGCCGGGATGCTCACCGGCCAGGAGCTCACCGATGAAGCCATCGCCACCGCCGCTGCCACCGCGAGCGAAGTGGCCAAGCCGATGGACAACACCGACTTCGAGCTGGTCTGGCGCAAGAAGATGGTCCGTTCGCTGGTTGCTTACGCGCTCCACGAGATTCGCGGCGATGACATGCGAGCGATGCGGCACCGGCTGGCGCGCCAGGAGCGGCTGTCGATCGCTCCCGGCATTTCAGGCTGACTCCGGTAGACTCCTGCCTGGCCGGCGTTCTTGCCGTCGGCCGCTCGTTCAAATCCAGATATGATCGCGGGAATTCACGGAGATAAAGATGCGCACAGCCTTGACCATTCTCGCCGGCGCCGGTGTCGTCGTCACCCTGTCGGGGGCCGCGCAGCAGCCCACGAGCCCGTCGTCCTCGGTCACGATCGCCGACTACACCCGCGCGGTCGGCCTGCAGCAGCAGTTCACCGGCCGGGCGCTCAACGTCGTCGACCAGGCGGTCTGGCTGCCCTCGGGGAAGGTCTGGTATCGCAAGTCGGTGGCCGGGGGGCACACCTTCGTGCTGGTGGACCCGGCGAGCGCGACCAGGGGGCCGGCGTTCGATCATGCCCGGCTGGCCGCCGGGCTCGGGTCAGCAACCGGCGCCAAGCTCACCGCGGTGACGCTGCCATTCAGGTCGTTCACCTTCAGCCCCGGCAGCGAGCAGATCAGCTTCGCGGATGACGATGGCGTGGCCTGGAGCTGCACGCTGTCGGATTACGTGTGCACCCGAGGCGCCGCGGCGGATGGCGCGGGCGGGAGAGGCCGCGGCCAGGGGCCGGGAGGCGGCGGCCGTGGCCGTGGGGGTCCCGGCAGCAACGAGCCGACGACCTCGGTTTCGCCGGACAAACGACTGACGGCATTCATCCGCGATCACAACGTTCACGTCCGCGATTCGGCAGCCGCGGCGGACGCCGGTGAAAAGCTGACCGACGGCGGCACCGCGGACCACCCCTTCACGGCGGGTGGACTCGTCTGGTCGCCCGATTCGCGCAAGATCGCCGCGTCCCGGATCATCGAGCGCGGCGACCGGCGGATGGTTCGCTACGTCGACTCATCGCCGGCGGATCAGCTCCAGCCCAAGACGTTCGAACGCTTCTACGCCAAGCCCGGTGATGCGCTCGACCGCCAGGAGCGTCTGGTGATCGATGTCGCGGCGAAACGAGTCGCCGTCGTGGATAACTCGTTGTATTCCAATCCGTACAATCTGAGCCCGATCCAGTGGTGGAAGGACAGCCGCGGATTCACCTTCGAGTACAACCAGCGCGGTCACCAGCTGTATAGGGTGATCGAGGTCGACGGCGCGAGCGCCACGGCTCGCACCATGATCGACGAACCGACCGATACCTTCATCCATTACGCCCGGGCGACCGGTGGTCTGACCGACGGCGGCCGGACCTACCGCTACGACGTCAACGACGGCCGCGAGATCATCTGGATGTCGGAGCGCGACGGATGGGCCCACCTGTATCTCTACGACGGCTTGACCGGTCGGGTGAAGAATCAGATCACGAAGGGTCCATGGTTGGTGCGGGGCGTGAGCCGGGTGGACGAAGCGGCGCGGCAGATCATCTTCATGGCCGGCGGGATCAATCCCAAGCAGGATCCGTACTTCGTCCAGTACTACCGGGTCAATTTCGACGGGACCGGACTGACCGCGCTGACCGACGCCGACGCCTATCACACCGTCAACTTCTCTCAAGACGGGAAGTTCTACGTCGACACCTGGTCACGAGTCGATCTCGCACCTGTCTCACAGCTCAAGCGCGCAGCCGACCGCTCCGTGGTGCTGGAGCTCGAGCGCGGCGACCTGGCCCCGTTGGTGGCGACCGGCTGGCGTGCGCCGGAGCCGTTCGTAGCGAAGGGACGCGACGGCGTCACCGACATCTACGGCATCATCATCCGGCCGACCCGCTTCGACCCGAACGTCAAGTATCCGGTCGTCGAGAACATCTATGCCGGGCCGCATGGATCGTTCGTGCCCAAGACCTTCAGTGAACACTACGGCATGCAGGCGCTCGCCGAACTGGGCTTCATCGTCGTCCAGATCGACGGCATGGGGACCGCGAACCGCTCGAAGGCTTTTCACGATGTCGCCTCGAAGAATCTGAAGGACGCCGGGTTCCCGGATCGGATTCTCTGGCACAAGGCGGTCGCGAAGGCATTTCCGTACTACGACATCTCGCGGGTCGGGATCTACGGTGGATCGGCCGGCGGGCAGAACTCCCTCGGCGCGCTGCTCTTTCATCCGGATTTCTACAGCGCCGCGGTGTCGTTCGCCGGGTGCCACGACAACCGGATGGACAAGATCTGGTGGAACGAGCAGTGGATGGGGTGGCCGATCGGTCCGCAGTACGCCGACTCGTCGAACGTCGTGCACGCCAACCGGCTGCGCGGCAAGCTGTTGCTCGTCGTTCCCGAGCTCGATACCAACGTGGATCCGGCCTCGTCGCTCCAGGTGGTCAACGCGCTGATCAAGGCGGGCAAGCAGTTCGACATGCTGCTCATGCCGGGTGAGGAACACGGCGGCGGACGCCGCGGCCCGAGCGCGCCCTACGGCGACCGGAAGATGTGGGACTTCTTCGTCCGTCACCTGCGAGGCTCCACCCCGCCAGACTGGAACACCATCGCTCCCACGACGCCACCCGCCACCGCGCCGTCTCGAGGCGTCGGCCTGTGGGGGCCGGCATGGAACGAAGTCGCGGCGTCACTCACCGGACCGTCTGGCAACTGACAGCTTGAACCTTCGGCTCGGCGTGTCGGGACGTTACCTGATGGGTGAGATTCACGTTCGCAATGGCCGGACCTCGACCTTCTTCAGATGAGGGCGGCCGCAGCCACACCGCCGGCCTCTAAGGGCGGCGAGACCGCGGGCGGCACGGGGCTCAGCGCGACGGCCGGATGGATCAACGTCGTCGTCGCCGCGGTGATCATGCTGGCGACGCTGCCGGGCCGGACGCAGGGCCTCGGCCTCATCACCGAGCCGATGCTGCGGGATCTCCAGCTCGATCGGGTCACCTACGCGACCGTCAACCTGTGGGCGACGCTGCTCGGCGCCGCGATCTGTCTGCCGATCGGACGTCTGTTCGATCGCTTCGGCCTTCGCTGGCCCACGGTGGCGATCACGCTGCTGCTCGGCGCGGTGGTCTGGACGATGAGCTGGTTTGCGGGGGGCGCGTTTCTGTTGTTCCTGCTGGTGCTCGCGACCCGGGCGCTCGGTCAGAGCGCCCTGTCGGTAGCGAGCATCACCGCGGTCGGCAAGTCCTTCGACAAGCGCGTCGGCGTGGCGATGGGGGTCTACTCGGTTCTGCTCAGCCTGCTGTTCGCGGCGGCGTTCATCGCGGTCGGGAGCTCGGTGCGGATCAATGGCTGGCGGACGGCCTGGGCGCAGGTCGCGTTCGGATTGATCCTGTTCGCGGCGCCGTTCACGTTGCTCCTGCGAGAACGGCTTACCTCAGGATCGACCGGACCAGACGACCCGGCGGGGTCCGGTCTGTCGCTGTCGGCCGCGCTCCGGACGCCGGCGTTCTGGGTATTCGCCGGCGCGACCTCGCTGTTCGGGCTGGTGTCGTCCGGGTTGGGCTTGTTCAACGAGGCCGTGCTCGCCGAACGTGGTTTCGATCAGCAGACCTACGTGCGTCTGCTGGCCGGAACGTCGATCATTGCCCTTGCCGGCCAGATGACCTGCGGCTGGCTGACCCTGCGATGGTCGATGCCGCGGCTGCTCGGCATCGCGATGCTGTGCTATGCGCTGGCGCTGGGCGCGCTGCCGCTGCTGCGGACGGAGCCGCATCTCTGGGCCTTCGCCGTCCTGATCGGCGTCTCGGGAGGTATGATCACGGTCATCTTCTTCGCGGTGTGGCGGCAGGCATTTGGCGCGTCCGAGCTCGGCCGGATCCAGGGCGCGGCTCAGATGCTGACGGTGATCGCGTCGGCGGTCGGCCCGCTCATCTTTGCCCAGTCCGCGGCATGGACCGGCTCCTACTTTCCCGCGCTCTGGATCCTGGCGCCGTGCGTCCTCCTGGTCGGCGTCGCGGCGTTTCGTGTCTCGTTGCCTCAGGCAACGCCTGTTTCGTGAATTTCGTCCCGACGCACGACGTTCCTCCTAACGCGCGCTAGGGCGCCGGAACAACCCGACGAGCGCCCCCTTCGCGCGGACCTTGCCCGCCATCGCCGCCATCACCGCGGCGCGGGTCTGCGGCGGCGATTGACCGGCCGCGGGCACGTCGATCGGCGCGTCGAGTGCATAGATCTCGAAGACGTAGTGGTGCGCAGGCCCCGAAGCCGCGGCGCCGGGGCCGCGATAGTACGGCCCGCTCGCGCTGATCTGGCGCGTGCCGTCGGGCAGTTGGCTCACCTGGGCGATTCCTTCGGGCAGCGCCCGTGCGCCCCTGGGGATGTTCCAGAGCATCCAGTGAAGGATGTCGTCGGTGCCGCTGCCGCCGGCCGTATCCACGTCGCGGGCAATCACCACAAAGCTGGCGGTATCGTCGGGCACGTTGCTCCAGGCAAGAGGGGGGGATACCTCCGCGCCCGCTTGCGTGTACTTCAGGGGGATCGTGCCGCCGTCGCTCCAGCCGGTGGATGTCAGCGACATCACCTGAATAGGACCGCGGCGATTCTGTCCACCACCGCCGCCGCCGGGCGGCGCGGCAGGAACAGGAAGCGGATTCGGCAGCCCGGGGGCGGGAGGGGTCTGGGCCTTCTTCCAGGTGTCATAACGCGCGCGAAGCGTCTTCACCGGGTTGAGGTTTTCGCCAGCCCGGATCTGGTTGGGTCCCTTCTCGGGCCCGGGCTGGGTCACCGTGATGTACATCGAGTACTTGCCGTTGTTGTGCGAGTCGCCGCTGGTGTCTTTGGGATCGGCGGCCAGGATGTAGGCCACGTGCGCCGTGCGGCCATCGCACGGAATCGCCGGCACGGATCCATCGGTCGGCCACGGCGGACAGACACAGCGGCTGTCGCCGCCCGAACCATCGGCCGCCTCCATCGCCGCCATCACCCGGTCGGTAATCGAGCCATCCGTCCTGATGAACGCCTGGACGGCGTTGGGCGCCACCTGTCCGGGGCGCAGGATGTTGCCCTGAATCGAGTAGAAGATCTCCGTGCCCGGCACCTGGCCCTGGATGTCCTGCGACACGTAGCCATTGGTCAGGCCCGAGTGGCCGGCGCTGCGCCCCTGCAGATCGACGATGCCGAATTGACGGCTCTGGAAAGCGGGGTCCTGGCTGAGCATCTCGATGATCGCTCCGGGGTCGGTTCCTTTCGCGAGCTCTTCGAACACGAGCATCTGATTCTTGTGCGTGCCATCGACCGCGGCCTGGCATGCCGCGACTCCTTTGCCCGGAACGACCACCGCCTGCACGCCCATGAGAAATTGATCGTCGCGGTCGACGCAGGTGGCCGATGCGATGACCACGCGCCCGGTCGTTCGATCGACGGCGATCACCGACCAGGTTGCAAGGGCCGAAGATGGCAGCGCGAGAATGGCAAGAAGAACGGGAATGACACGACGCATGGGGTTGCTCCTGTGAGCGGGAATATTACGATAGACGCATGATTTCACGGCGCGCGTTCCTGTCGATGGCCGGTATCGCGGCGCTGGCCCGGCCCGTGCGCCTCTGGGGTCGCGCCCAGGCAGCCCCCGCAATCGATCCCGCGCGGCTGCGCCGTCGCCTCGAAACCCTCAGCACTTACGGCCGTCCCTCAGGTGGAACATTCGCTTCCGGTGTGAGCCGCGTCGCCTATTCGCCGGCGGACGTCGCTGCGCGGGCGTGGATGGTGGAGGAAATCAAGTCCGCGGGCCTGGCCCCACGCGTCGATGCCGCCGGCAACATTTATGTGCGTTCAGGAGGCGATCCCAATCGTCCGCCTATCCTGTTCGGATCGCACATCGATTCGGTGCCCGGCGGCGGCAACTTCGACGGCGACCTCGGTACCCTCGCGGCGCTCGAAGTGCTCCATGCCGTCCAGTCCGCCAGCTTGAAGACCCGGCACCCGCTGGAAATGGTGCTCTGGGCTCACGAAGAGAGCACGGCCTTCGGCAAGGGAACCGCGTGCAGCCGTATCGTCGCCGGCGATCTGCGGCCCGGCGACATGGACCAGGTCTGGAACACCATGCGGCGGGCCGATGCGATCAGGCGGATCGGCGGCGATCCCGATCGCATCGAGCAAGCGGTACGGCCGAAAGGGTCGTGGCATGCCTATCTGGAACTGCACATCGAGCAGGGAGGGACGCTGGATCGTGCCGGCGTACCCGTCGGCATCGTCGAGGGCATCGTCGCGATTCACCGATATGACGTGGTGGTCGACGGGTTTGCCAACCACGCCGGCACCACCCCGATGGGCGAGCGGCAGGATGCCCTGGTCGCCGCCTCGACTCTCATCCTGGAGGTCCGCGAGCTCGCGCGCAGCCGGCAGGGACGGCAGGTCGGCACCGTTGGCCGGCTCGAAGTGGAGCCCAATTCCCCGAACGTGATTCCGGGACGCGTGTCGCTGAGCGTCGAGTTCCGCGATCTGTCGGAAGCCACGCTGAAAGAGCTCGGCGAGGCGGTTCGCGCCAGGGCCGCGGTGATTGCGCGCGACACCAACACGAAGATCTCGATCGAGCTGGCGACAACCAATCCCGCAGCTCTGGCGCACGCGGGCGTGCAGGGGGCGATCGGCCGCGCCGCGGATCGCCTCGGCCTGCAGACCCGGCGCCTGCCGAGCGGCGCCGGCCACGACGCGCAAATGATTGCGGCGCTTTGCCCGATGGGCATGATCTTCGTGCCGAGTGTGGGCGGGATCAGCCACTCGCCGCGCGAGCTCACCTCGTGGGATGACTGCGCGCACGGCGCCAGCGTCCTGCTGGGCGCAGTCCTCGAACTGGATGGCAGAGATTCGGTCTAGCATGGCGCTGGGTTTGAGCCTCGCCGTATCACTGGTCGCCGCGTTTGTCGTCTACGAGCGATGGCGGTTTCGCGTCTTTGACGATGCGGAGCCGAGTGACGAGCCGGAAGAACAGAGGTGAGTGACTAACCAGAGCTTGCAGCGACGCGTCCTGGTAGCGATCAGGGACAGCGGCGATGTCTCATCGCCGGCGGCCGGTGCCGCCCGACGCGTCACGTCCGAACGTCAGTTCGGTCGACGGTTCGGTGTGCCCTTTGAGCACGATCTCGATCTGGCGCAGGGCGTGGGCGTTGTCTTCCGCTGTGTTCGACACGACACAGTCGGCCGGCGCGTAGATGCGCAGGCCTCTCATGTAGGCGTCGTTCGCGGTGAAGAGCACGCAGATGTTGCCGGCAATGCCGGCAACGATGACGCGCCGGACCTTGAGGTCGCTGAGCAGCGTGTCCAGGGTGGTGTCGTAAAAGCCGGAGTGTTTCGGTTTCAGGACGAAGTAGTCGCGAGAGGTCGGCTTCAATCGAGTCGACACGAGACGCCCCGGCGAGGACCGCGACGTGCAATGCGCGACGGTTCGGCGAAAGTCCGAACGCCACTGCCCGAAGTTGTCGTTCACGTACACGACCGGCACGCCGGCCCGGGTGGCTCGCCGTTTGAAGGCTGCCAGGCGCAAGGACATCGGCTCGGCCTGGGCCACGAGTGCTTCTGATCCCGGGAAAGCCAGGTCGTTGACCACGTCGATAAGCAGGAGCGCCGTGTTCGAGGCCGGAACGACCGTCTTTCTTGGCCGGCGCTTCGGCTGACGCGACCGGCTCGCAGACATCGATGGTTTCCGCCTCCGGTCATTCATGATTCGGGCACGATCCCGGCTCAAGGCTATGCCGGGAGATCGCTCCGGCTGGACCAGAGGTCCCTCAAGCACGCTTCGAGCGTGTCTGGCGTGCAGGGCTTCTCGACGAAGTGATCGCATCCCGCGTCGAGCGCGCGCTGTTGTGCGTCGGGGTAGGCGTGTGCGCTGACCGCAATGATGGGAATGTCGCGCGTGTCCGGATCGGCCTTCAAGCGCCGGCACGCTTCCCAACCGTCGAGTCGGGGCATTGAAAGGTCCATCAGGATGGCGTCCGGGTGGTGCCGGCGGGTCAAGTCGACGGCCTGCACCCCGTCACTCGCTTCGATGATGTGAAAATCCGAGAGTTCCATCCAAACGCGGTACATCTCGCGAACATCGTCGGCATCCTCCGCCACGAGAATGACCTTTCGACGGGTTGTTTCGCTTTCGCCAGGCTGAGAAGTCACCATCAGCGAACGACGTAGCACGTTTGGAGCCAAGCCGAAACGGGTGGATCAGAACTGCGCGTACTCGGGCGGAATCGGGTCCACGTGGTCGCCGCGGATCACGGCCTGGATGTCGCCGATCATCGCGTCCGGCAGGTAGGGCTTGATGCGCACGATGGCACAGCCAAGCTCGACGGCTTCGGCAGCGGTCCGCCGGTCGGTCAACCCGGTCATCAGCAGGGTGGGGATGTGCGCCGTGCGCTGATCGCCCTTCAGGCGATGACATAACTCGGCTCCGGTCGGACCACTTCTCAGGATGTGGTCGGTGATGACCACTCGAGGCTGATGCTCCAGCACGCGAAGAAAGCCGGTCTCGGCGTCGGCCGCATCGAAAACGGCAAATCCGACGTGTTCCAGCCACGAGACATACATCTCGCGGGTATCCTGGTCGTCCTCGACCAGGACCACGGCATCACGAGACTGTGCTGGAAGGGCAGCGGTATCCGGGATCGTCATGGAAGACCTCGATGGTAACACCCCGGCCATCTTTGGGCTCGATCGAGCGTTCGTACAATCGCCTCGGTCAATCTGCCAATCCTTATCGTGAAAAGACGGTTCCGTGCGGCCTGGCCCGCCCCGAGAAGCCGTGCGGCCAGGTCTTCCCTGTGAGGGTCACGCCCGGGCTGGTACTACCGGCGTCGCGGAAGCGCTGGTCGAGCGAGAGCGCGCCCGTCAAGGGGTCGATATCGACGATGTACAGACGGTTGGGCTTGGAGCCGGCGGAATTCACGACCACACGCCGGCCGGTCGGGTCGATCGCCGTCCAATGCGGCCCCTCATCATTGCCAAACGAGACCCTGGAAACTTCGCGCGGACGCTCGGGGTCCGAGATGTCGAGCGCTATCAGCGCGTGTGCCTCGGGGACCGGCTGCAGCCAGTAGCGACCCGAGATGACCGGCACGCCGCAGTTGCTGCCCTGGAAGGACTTGACGAACGTCGCCCGCGGCTGAAGCCGGTCGAGATCGCGCAGCAGGTAGAGGCCGCAGTTGAACGTGTGGAGGTACACACTCTTGCCGTCCGGGAGCAGACGGAGTTCGCCGGTGAACTTGTGCTCGTCGCCGCGCGGCCCTGGACTGAGCGCGAAGCTTCTCAGCAGCGTCAGGTCCGACAGCCGCCAGATCTGTACCCACTCCGACGTGGCCGGCTGGTTTTTGTCGTTCATGTCGGTCGTGCTGGAGACCGCGCGATCGACCGCTGGCAGCGGCAGCACGTGGTACGGATAGATGTAGGGGTAGGCAATGGCGGTATCATGCGCGCTGGCGCTGCGGGTGACGTCGCCGCGCTCATCCATCTGCACGAGTCCGCCGGTCGACGCCGGCGCCTTGCTCACCGGATTGGCCGTGTCCGGCGTGGCGGCACCCGCACCTCCCATCGCGCCATGATCGTGCGCGACCGGGCGCTCGCCTTCCCCATATTGAAACGTCGCCAGCACCTCGCCGTTCGCGAGCCGCACGAACGAGTGCGGATTGCTGAAACCGGCCCTGGCGCCAAACGACGTCAGGATCTTCGGCGTTCTAGGATCCGTCAGGTCGAACAGCCAGGTCCGCCCGGCGCCAAAGCCGTTGGCGAGCAGGTGGCCGTTGGCCGGCATCTCCTGTTCGGTGTGATGGGGATAGGTGCCAATCTCGCCGATCGGGATCGAGGCGACGATGGCGCCGTACTGCGGCGAGTCGGGAGTCGCGTCCATCACTCCGAGAAAGTCGCTGCTCTTGCGGTCCTCGTCGCCGGCCCAGACGAACAGGTACGAGGCGGCCGGCGGGGTGCGGCCGGCGCATCCAACGAGGGCGACGGCGAGGACGGCGCACAGGAAAACGCCGCACAGCAAATCTCGCATTGGCGGCTCAGTCTACTCGACGTCCGCATGGTCGCTGTAACTGCCCCTGTCCGTCGTACCCGTGGATGAGGTCACCGTTCATGAGACAGGTCTTCCCGAGGACCAACGTCAACCGCGATTCGTGTTATCGTCCCCGCCGTCAGGCAGGCGACGTGATGGCCAACGACACAGACCCCCCTCGTAAGAGTCTGTTCGTCGCTTTCGACCCCGAAAGCGCCGCCATCGCGCGCGAACTGGTCACCGCGCTGCTTGCGGCCCGCAGCAGCGATCCCGTCGTCAGTTCCGACGATCCGCCACTTCTCGCTGCGGACCCCCAGTCAGATGCCTTTGATCACCTGCTCGATCATTGTCAGGCGCTGATCGTCGTGTTCGTCGACAGCAGCCAGAGGACCGAGGGAGGCTTGGCGGCCCCTCTCCTCAACTCGTTGACCGAGATCATCGCCAAGGCGCTCGCGAACGATCGGCTGGCTGTCGTGCCGCTCCTCATCGGTGATGCCGAGATGCCGCTTGCGGCCGATCTGCCGCCTGAGCTCGCGGCGTTCGTGCAACTGCCGCCGGTGAGGCTGGACGATCCTCAGGGGCCCGAAGCGTTGGCCAACCTCCTCCGGGCCGTTGAACGGTCGGTGCAGGTCGAGGCGATGTTGCGCGAGGCACGGACGGCGCTGGCCGAAGGCCAGCCGGATGTGGCCATCCGCCGGATGGACGAGCTGCTGTCGGAGATCCCGGGCGAGCGGCGGGCGCAACAGCTGAAGGCTGAGGCTGTGGAGCGGGGTCTGACAACGCCGCCTCGATTGGTCGCCGACGAAAACGTGCAGTTCACCGTCTTCCGGCGATCGGCTATCAAACCAGAGCGCTGGTATCCGTTGCTGGTGTTCGCCCACCTCTCAGAACGGCGGGCCGATGCGCCGCCCGACGAAGCGGACCCCATTGCTGAAGTGCAGGCGCAGGCGGCTCAGGTCCTCGGCGAGGATGTCGGCGCGTTCAGGTCGTCGACGGAGGATGCGGGGCATCCGGTGATCCGCGAGGGGGAACTGCGGGTGGTCCCGAGGGTAGAGGGTGTGACGTTCAACCCGCCCGAACGGCGGTTCTTGTGGACTGAGAACGTGCACCGCGAAGACTTCCGGATGCGCGCCGACGCGGCGCTCGTCGGACGGACCGCTCGCGGCGTCGTCACCGTCTTTGCCGGCAACCTGATCCTCGCGGACATACAGATTGGTATCCAGGTGAAGGCCGAGGCGGTCGACGGGCCGCCCGAACCCTCGCATGCCCGCGCCTACCGGCGCATCTTTGCCTCCTACTCTCATCGCGACAGCAGCATTGTCGAAGAGTTCGAGGCCCACGCAGCGGCGACCGGCGACAGGTACGTGCGTGACGTGATCACACTTCGGGCCGGCGAGGAATGGGATCAGCGGCTGCTCGACCTGATCAAACAAGCCGACGTTTTCCAGTTGTTCTGGTCGTGGAACGCGCTCGCCTCACCGCTCGTTCGCGAGGAGTGGCAGCACGCGCTGGCGCTGAACCGACCGCATTTTGTCCGTCCCGTGTACTGGGAGGAGCCGTTGCCGGCAGGTCCAGGACTGCCACCGGAGACACTTCGCCGGCTCCACTTCCAGCGCGTCTACCCGCGGAGCCGAGGGCAGGGCACGCCGGACGTTGTACCGACGAAACACGTTCCCCCGATCGAGGTATCGACGCAAGCCGGGTCCGGTGCTCCCGGGTACTGACGCGATTCGTCTGCCGCCGCAGGCGCGCGAGCCATTGCCCGCGATGCGCTCGACGATGCGGTTGATCCAGTACGGGTCGGCGGTAGCCGCGTGTGTGCTGGCGGTGGGACTCTACGCGACGTTGAACAACAATCCGGCCTTCATCGAGCCAGAGGCGCAGCAGGCGGAGCTGCCCTCGCAGGCGCCGGCACCGGCGGACGCGGGCGGCGGCAGTTCCACTCCTGCGGAAACCGTCGCAGCAGCCAAACCGGCACCAGGCGATTCAGAGGCCGCGCGCCGGCAGGAGCAACAGCGGCGAGACCTGATCGTGAAGCAGGAACAGGCTCGCGCAGCGGAAATGGCCCGCGCGCGCGACCTCGAACATAAACGCGAACTACAGCGCCGGCAAGAGTTGCAGCTGGCGGCTGAACGGGCGGCCGAACGCCAGCGCGAGTTGCACAAAAGCGCCGCCGAACGCCCGCGGCCGCCCATCCCTGATTCGGCCCGGCCCGACCCGCCGGTAGGTGGGTCGCCGGCTCCCGCGCCGCCTCAGTCGGCAGCTCCCTCCGGTCAGAGCGCGGCGAGCAGCATCGAGGCCACTCTCCGGCAGTATGAAGCCGCGTGGGCGACGCAGGATCTCGCCGCGCTTCGCCGCATCTGGCTGATTCCCACGGCACAGGTCTCCGCGGTCAACGACACGTTCCGTGACGCGCGCGCGATCCACGTCTCGGTCCGCGTGATCAATGTCTCGCTCACGTCCGACTCCAGGGCGATCGTGCGGGCCGAGGAACGAATGGAGATCATTGGCAGCAGAGGTGGTCGTCGCACCTCTGAGAAGGCCTACGTCTTCCACATGGAGAGGCGCGGCAGTTCCTGGATCATCATCGCGAAAGCAGGCTGACGAAGCGTTTGCCTCTACCGAACAGCAAGCCGCTTCAATACACGCTCGAGCCAAACTGGTCGCTCTGTTCCGCTTCCTCGAGGATGCCGGACGAGTTCTGATTCCAGAACTGCACCGCGCCGGTCAGCAGGCCGGTTGACGACCCGTACAGCGCGTGCACGGCCCCGGCGTCCGCGATCGGCCTGAAGACGAACTGCGACACCAGCACGTTGATGGTCTCGAACGGCACGCCGATGATCAGGTCCGCCTGCGCGCCGTTGCCGAAGTTCCAGGCCGAGAGGCTGGTGCCGAACCGGTCGCCGGCTTCCGTGGTGCTGGAGAACCCGGTGACGTCTTCGTGCAGGAACTGGTGGGCCGGATGGCCGGCGCTCGCCGTGGTCGAGAGCCCCAGCGACGTCCCGTAGATCACGCTCACCGCGCCGGCACCCGCCTGGCCGGAGAGAGCCTCGCCCGGCGCGCCGATGGCCAGGTCGGCAAACGTATCGCCGTTGAAGTTGTTCGCGGCGAGCGCGGCGCCGAAGACGTCGTTCGCTTCTGCCAGTTCGATTCCGGGGGAATTCTGCGTCAGCTTCTGCGCGAACGAAAAAGAAGGGACGCCGGCGATGGTTGGATTGCCGGTGAAAATGGAGACGCTGCCGGCATCGCCGATCCCGCCGGTGGTGGGGGAGTTGCCGATGTCCTCCCCGGGTGCGCCCACGGCTAGATCCCGGTCGCCGTCGCCGTTGAAGTCGCCGACCGCCAGGGCGGCCCCGAACTGATCGCCGGTTTCCGCGTCGGTGTCGTCGAGCGGTGCCGAGAACGCCGGTTCATTGATCTCCTGCACCGGCTCGGGGTTGACGCCGGTCGCCGTGCCCGAGAGGACCGTCACCCTCCCGGCCCGGATAGTGGTGACAAACGCGTGCGGGGCCCCGACGACGAGCTCGTCGCGGCCGTCCCCGTTCATGTCTCCCGCCGCCAGGGCCGCATCGCTGAACGTGGTGTTCGGCCGGCACCCGCCCCGGACGAAGACTTCCTGCTTCCTCGACGTGCTGAGAGGCACCCCCTCGGCACCAAGAAGGAGAACGACGCCGACGTCACAGGATGGGGATCGCGCCGCTCCTTCGATCGCCAGATCGCCCACCAGGTTGCCGTCGAAGTCCCCCCAGACCAGCGACATGTTTTCCTGAAAGGAGACGGTGAGGTCCGGCCCCGATACCGGAATCAGGAACTGACTGGCCCGGAACGTCTGCGACCCGGTCCGACTGAGGCCTGTGGGCGTGCCGTAGAAGATCTGCACGGCGCCCACCACCCGCCCGGCTGAATCGCGCTCGCCCGGCACACCGACGGCGAGATCGGAGTACGGATCGCCATTGAAATCCCCCGAGGCCAGTGCGGCGCCGAACCGGTCGTTGTCTTCTTTCCCGACCGCCTGATCGAACAGCTGGTTTCCCGCGCTGGTCAGCCCGCTCGCCGACCCATAGACGATGTGGACCGCGCCGGCATCCGGCACCTCTCTGGTCGTTCCGTTCCCCAGGCCATCGAATGTCGTCAAGGAGCGGTCTTCTCCGGGTACGCCGATCGCCAGGTCGGTGACGCCGTCGCCGTTGAAGTCTCCCCGCGCGACGCCCGCACTGCCCCCTTCCGGCGGACAGCGCCGCTCGCGGCCGGCGGCGCGGTCGTGCTCCGACGGGAGCGCCTCGCACGGATCGTTGTGAGCCGCTCTCGAGACAGCGTCCTCCCGCGCGGCAGCATCGACGAAGGCCAGGCCCACCGACGTCCCGAGTCCGATGACGGCCGACAGCATGATCGCGTGGCCGGCAGAAACACGATTCCTTCGCACAGCGCGCATCTGAAGCTCCATTCGCTGAACCAGATATTTGGTGCATGAATACCCTGTGGCGCACGGCGGCGCTATCCCCTATTGGGGTAGCATCAACGCTCGCATGGACTTTCGCTTGATCCGGCGAGCGGACTTTCCGGTCTGCGCCCGCCTTCTGCATCCGGCTTTCAAGGTGAGCGCGAAGCTGAGGGCGGCGCTTCCCGGTTTGTGGCACCGACTGCTGTCGGGAGGCCAGCTCAATGGCGGGGTGGTCGTCGATCGGAGCCGGCCGGGGAGATCGCCTATCGCCGCCTTCGGGATGACCGCATTCGTCACCGATGCGTTCGTCGACGAGTACCTGGCGTCACCGAAGCCCTACCTCAGCGCCATCGTCTACGAGCGCCTACTTTCGGGCGATGCTCCGGTGCTCGATGCGCGGCAGGTGCGGCGAGCCAATACGTCCGGCAGCCTGAATCTGCTGATCCTGCATTTCGGAACCGGCGGGCCAACGCCGACGGATGCCAGAACCCTCACCGCGGTCGCAGCGGCGCAGGATGGCTTCCGGCTGACACACGTCGGCTACCGCATCCGCCGCGTCCTGCAGGAAGGCTATGGCCCGCAGCAGCTCGCGTTCCTCACGCAGGGAGGGTTCGTTCTCAAGAGCGACTACGGAGACTATTACGCCGACGCACGACGCCAGAAACCACGGGCGGAAGATCATCCCTATTTCGTCGGGCTGGATCGGGACGACCCTGAGGGGCGGCTTCCCGGAACCCCGCTGTCATCGTTGTTTCACACACCGGTCCCGCGATTCCGTTTCTCGACGGCCGAGCAGCGCGTGCTCGCCCGCGCGGTCATGGACGAGGGCGACGATGACGTCGCCGACGCGCTGGGCGTGACCGACGACGCGGTGAAGAAGACCTGGCGGCGCGTCTACGAGCGGGTTGCCGCAGTGGATCCGGACCTGCTGGGTGGCATCGCCGACCGGTCCGGGCTCACGCGAGGCAAGGAGAAGCGGCGCCGGCTCGTTCGTCATCTCCGATTTCACCTGGAGGAGCTTCGGCCGTACGCTGCCAGGCCGCACCTGTCGCCATCCCGACGGAAACAGCGATGATGACGACTCGGCGACTCTCGTCGTGGTGCTCATCCCTCCGTTCGTCACCGCTAAGCGAATCCCTTCACACCATTCGACACATTCCCGCGAGCGGCTTGGATTTCGTGATTCAAGTCGCTGAATCCAACCGCGCGTTGCATCTCGAAGTCCCAGAATTCCCGCAAACGCCCAGAGGCCTCGTGATTGCACCTTCTGGACGCGTCCCGCGAGACGGTCGCGTGGGACGAACACGGTCTTGTGGGACGAGTCCCTTTCTGAGAGGTCTGAATGAAGAACCGCCTGATTCGAATCATGGTACTTGCGGCGGCGATCGTCGCGATCGCGGTGCCGGCATCGGCGCAGCTGTTCACCGGTCGCATCGATCTGAAGATCGTCGACAGCACCGGAGCGGTGCTGCCTGGGGTCGCTGTGGAGCTGTCCGGACAGGAGCGGCACAGCGCCATCAGCGACGCGTCCGGCGAAGCGCACTTCCTGAATCTGGCCCCCGGCACCTACGTGGTGACGGCCAAGCTTCAGAGCTTTGCCGACTACACCAACAACAATGTGGCGGTCACGGCCGGCGCGAGCGTGCCTCTCCGCGTCACGCTGTCCCTGGCCGGCGTCGAATCGGCGGTCGTCGTCACCGGCGAGACGCCGACGATCGATCCCAAGAAAACGGCGACGTCCACCAGCGTCAGCCTGGTCGAGCTGCAGGGCCTGCCCTCGGCGCGTGACCCGTGGGTCGTGCTGCAGACGGTGCCGGGCGTGATCGTCGACCGCGTCAACGTCGGCGGCGCCGAGTCGGGCCAGCAGTCCAACTTCCAGGCGAAGGGGGCCGGCACCGGCGAAAACACCTGGACCCTCGACGGCGTCACGATCACCGACATGGCCGCGACCGGCTCGTCGGCGGCCTACTACGACTTCGACATGTTCGAGCAGATGCAGATCACGACCGGCGGCGCCGATCTGCAGCAGGCGACCGGCGGCGTGGGGGTGAACCTGGTGCTGAAGAGCGGCTCGAACGCCGTGCGTGGATCGGGCCGCTTCTACTTCGAGAACGAGTCGATGCAGGCGACCAACCTGCCCGACGACCTGGCGGCCACTCTGGGCGGCGCCTCGGGCAAGGGTAACCGCATCGACAACTACAGGGACGGCGGCGGCGAGCTCGGCGGACCGATCTTCCGCGACCGTCTGTGGGCGTGGGGCGCCTATGGCAAGACCGACGTCACGACGCTCACGCTCAACGGCGATCCTGACCAGACGATTCTCGACAACTACTCGCTGAAGGTCACCGGCCAGGCGACCCAGAACCTGCGCTCCTCGTTCACCTACTTCCGCAACAACAAGTCGAAGTTCGGCCGCGACGCCGGCCCGACGCGCCCGCCCGAGACGACCTTCGACCAGAAGAGCCCGACGGAGATGTTCAAGGGGGAGGCGAACCTGGTCGTCGGCAACGGCCTGTTCCTGACCGGGCGCGGTGCCTACCTCTCGAACAAGTTCGATCTGGTCCCGCAGGGAGGCCTCGAGCCGAAGTGGTTCATCGACGACGAGGGCATCTCGCACGGCAGCTACAACGCCGACCTCAACGAGCGGCCGCAGGTCGCCGGATCGTTCGACGGCAACTACTTCCGTGGCCGTCACGAAGTGAAGTTCGGCGGCGGCTGGCGCCGCAACGACACCGATCGCAGCCTCGAAGTGCCCGGCTACGACGGTCCGAACGGCGCGGTGACCACGCATACCGGCTACCCGAACATGCTGGCCGATGTCTGGGTGCCGAACGATCTGACCAAGGCGACGGCGACATACTGGAGCGCCTACGTCGGCGACACGATGTCCTGGGACCGGCTGACCGTCAATGCGGGTCTGCGCTGGGATCGCCAGGCCGCCGGCACGCGCGACAACACCCAGGTGGGTAGCAGCCTGTTTCCACAGTACCTGCCCGACCTCACCAACAAGGGCATTTCCGAGGTCATCGTCTACAACACCGTGACGCCACGGGTCGGCGCGACCTACGCGCTCGGCGAGTCGCGGAAGACGATCGCCCGGGCCGGCTACGCGATGTTTGCCGAGCAGCTCGGTTCGACCGCGGGCACGTTCATGTCGACCACCGGCAACCGCGGCATCTACTTCTACGACGTGATCGACACCAACGGGAACATGGTGGTCGACCCGGAGGAGCTGGCCGGCCGCACCTGCTCGAACGACAATCCGGGTTGCCATGCCTACGACTTCGACATCAACAACCCCAACAACGTCACCGACCCGATTCACACGGTCGCCGACTTCAAGACGCCGCTCACGCATGAGTTCCAGCTCGGGCTCGACCGTGAGCTGATCACGAACTTTGCGGTGAGCGGCACCTTCACCTACCGCGCGTTCACGAACTTCACCTGGCGCAACAACGGCGTCACCGGCGAAGACTACGTGCAGAACGCGGTGCTCGAGGGCACAGACCCGGTGATCGGCAGCTATTCGGTACCGATCTACGTGCCGATTGCCTCGACCATCCCGGCGAACCAGGCGGCGACGACGTTCCGCAACCGTGATGGCTACTCACAGCGGTACCTGGGCTTCGAGCTCGCGGCAACCAAGCGGATGTCGAATCGCTGGATGGCGCGTTTTGGCTTCTCGACGAACTCGCACCGCGAGTACTTCGATTCGCCTGCGGCGATGACCGATCCGACGCCGGCGCCAGGTACGCCGAACATGGACGGCGGCCGGGTCGTGCGGGCAACGGCCGGCAGCGGCAAGTCGAACATCTACATGGTGCTGCCGTCGTACCAGTTCGTGGCCAACGGCCTCTACCAGGCGGGGTGGGGGATCAACCTCGCCGCCAATCTGGTCGCGCGCCAGGGCTTCGCGATGCAGTACAACCGCAACCAGGTGGCAACCACCGATCCGCTGCAGCGCCTGAAGACGGTGTTCCTGCTCGAGGAGTCCGGTTCGGAGCGGCTGCCGGCCGTGACCTCGCTCGATCTGCGGCTCGGCAAGGAGTTCGCGATTCAGCGGGCGCGCCTGAACGTCGATCTGGACGTGTTCAACGCGCTGAACGCCTCGACGGTCCTCGGCCGCGAGTACAACCTGCGACTCGCCTCGGCCAACCAGGTGCGCGAGATCATGAATCCCCGGGTGTTGCGCCTGGGCGTGCGCTTCAACTTCTGAGCTCTTCTCTCGGTGCGGACGGGTTTTGCCCGTCCGCACCATGTCTGCGTCGGGCCGGTGTGCCCGGCCAGGCGCAGCCCCGCCCGCCTTCGCTGGTTACGCCGCGAAATAAGTTGCGTTCTGCGGGTCGCTGAAGCAGACTGCTTCGGTTTCGCCAGCGGTAACCCCGGAGAGAGAAAGGTGCGGCTGTGACTACCAAACGATTGTTGACGTCGGCGGCGCTCGTCGGACTGACCAGCGTGATGGTTCTCGCCCAATCCAGCAATCCGCTCGTCGGCACCTGGAAACTGAATGTCGCCAAGTCGAAAGCGCCTTTCAAGAGCGGGACGACCATCATCACCGCTGTGGGTGACGGTATCAAGTTTGCCGTGGACATGGAGGGCACCGACGGCACCAAGACCCACTGGGAATTCACCGCGAACTACGACGGTAAAGACACGCCCGTCACCGGGAACAGCCCGTACGGCGACACCGTGGCGGTGACGCGCGTCGATGCCCGCACGATTCAAATCGTCGGCAAGAACCGTGGCAAACCCTCGACGACCCACACGATCACGGTCTCTGCCGACGGCAAGACACGGACGTCAACGGCCAAAGGGACGGATGCGACAGGAAAGCCGATCGACTCTGTGTCGTTCTACGACAAGCAGTAGCGACAACGACGGGGATCGGCGCCGGCTCGAGCACGACGAGCCCGGCGCCGTTCTTCGCGAAGCCGACGTGGTCCTTCGTTGAGGAACGACCTGAATCACCCTGCTGATTTGACACCCGCCCGACGCTGCAGGTACCGTGATCGAGCGCGCACAAAGGGCGCCTGCGGGTTCGCGCGAAGGGCCAAGCCCACCGTCATACCTCCTCTGAACCAACGGCACCGACACCGCCGTGCTGCCTGCTTGCGAACCACAGGCCCAGCATGGAGGTTGTACGATGCCACGCCAGCTCCCTGACCGCCCCAATCTCGAACAACTGAAGAAGCAAGCCAAGTCCCTGCTCCATGCGGCGCAGGCCCGCGACACCGGCGCGCTCCGCCGCTTCGCCGCCTTGCCGGCGCTCGCCGGCCAATCGATCGAACAGATCGGCGCCCTCGATCTGGCCCTCCACGACGCGCAGTCGGTCATCGCCCGCGAGCACGGGTTCCCCTCCTGGACGGCGCTGCGCGACGAAGTCGAGGCGCGAACGCTGTCGTTCGAGGCCGCGGTCGACGAGTTCCTCCGCTGCGCGACCGGCGGCGCCTCCGGCCGCGCCAACCGGCTGCTGGCGCTCTATCCGAACGTCGCCACGGCCACGTTGCAGTCGGCACTGGTGCTCGGCGACGCCGAGTCGGTAGAGGCGCGGTTGCGCGACCATCCCGAGCTCGCGACCCAGCCTGGCGGACCGCAGAACTGGGAGCCGCTGCTCTACGTGTGCCACACGTGCCTGCACCTCGGCCAACCCGCTCGCCTGGACGGGCTGGTCGCGATCGCGCGGCGGCTCTGCGCCCTGGGGGCCAATCCGAACGCGGAGTACCACTGGAACTGGCACCCGGAGCTGCCACGAACCGCGCTGTGGGGTGCGATCTGTGCGGTCAGGCATCTTCCACTCGCGACCGTGCTGCTCGAGGCCGGCGCCAATCCGACCGACGGCGTGTCGGTGCACATCGCCGGCGGCGGCGGCGATATCGAAGCGCTCGAACTCCTGAATCGCTACGGCGTCAACGTGGATGGGATTCCGGGCGGCGTGCCGCCCCTCGTCTACATGATGACGTGGGGCGAGAACGCCGCCGGCCCGAACTGGCTGCTCGAGCACGGGGCGGACCCCAACCTCGCGTGGGGCGCGGACGGCGAGGCGCCGCTGCACGTCGCTGCCCGGCGATGGGATGTCTCGATGGTCGAGCGGCTGGTGCAGCACGGCGGCGATGTATCGAGGCGCCGCACCGACGGCAGCACCCCACACACGCTGGCCGAGTTACACGGCAACGCGGAGATTGCGGCGTGGCTGCTCGCGCACGGCGCGAAAAACGAGCTCTCCATTCTGGATCGCTTCATTGCCGCCTGCGCGCGCGCCGACCGCGCCGGCGCACAGGCCATGCTGGCGGCCCGCCCCTCCCTTCGAACGGAGCTGCGCCCGGAGCACCTCCTGATGCTCCACCGCCCGGCCGAAAGCGGCAACGCCGCGGTTCTGGAAACGATGCTCGCGTGCGGCTTCGAGACGGAAGCGAAGGACAAGGACAACGTCACGCCGCTGCACCGCGCGGCGATGGGCGGTCACGCGGAGGCGGTGCGGGTGCTGCTGAAGCATGGCGCCGACGTCAACGCCAGGGACGGAATGTTCTCGGCACCGCCGCTCGTGTGGGCGGTCGAAGGCCGGAGCCACGCGGATGCCCAGGCCGCCGGCCACGTCGAGGTCGCGCGCCTGTTGATCGCCGCGGGCTCCCCGCTCGAGTGGACACCACCTGAGGGCGCGCCCGGACCCGAGCGCACGCTCGAAGGACTGGCGGAGCTGAAGCAGGCGGCGCGGTGAGCGTGGCACCACGTCCGCACCGGTCACGGCGTCGTCGATCAGGCTGGAGAGACCCCATGAATGCGATCGCAACCAACAGCGGTGAGCTGGTCGGCCTCACCGTCGTCGACCTGTCCCGCTATCTGCCTGGTCCGTATTGCACGCGGCTGCTCGCCGACATGGGCGCCACGGTGATCAAGGTCGAGTCGCCGCAGGGGGATCCGATGCGAGGGATCGCCTGGTACCGCGAGTTGAACCAGGACAAACGGATCGTCTCGCTGGACCTGCGCGACCACGCCGGCCGGGCCAGCCTCGAGGAGCTGCTCTCGACCGCCGACGTGTGCGTCGAGGGCTTCAGACCTTCGACCGCCCGGGCGCTGGCGGTCGACGGCGCCGCCGTGGTCGGGCGGCACCCGCATCTCGTCCACTGTTCGATCGGCGGCTATCCAGGCGGCGGGCAAGCCGCCGAGCGATCGGGCCACGATCTGAACTACCAGGCCGATGCCGGCCTGCTCGCCGCCAATCCGCGGGTGCCGGACCTTCCGATCGCCGACATCACCGGCGGCTTGCGTGCCGCGGTCTCGATCACGGCGGCGCTCGTCCAGCGGGCGCGCACGGGTCACGGGGCGATCCTGCAGGTGTCGCTGTACGACGGGGCCCGCGCCTGGGCGCCATTCCTCATGCCGCCACGGCTGCGCGGCGACTATGCCTGCTACAACGTGTATCGAACCGCCGACGGGAGCCATGTGGCGCTCGGCGCGCTCGAACCGAAGTTCTGGGAGCGCTTCTGCCGCCGGGTGGGCCGCGAAGACTGGATCGCCGAGCAGTTTGCCGAGGCGGCGCGAGCCCGCCTCCTCGACGAGGTGGCTGCGCTCTTTGCCGCGCACGGCGCCGCTCACTGGGCCGACGCCCTGCTGCCGCTGGACTGCTGTTTCTCGGTCGTGGGCTCTGGCAGAGCTTGATCGCGCGATTCCATACCTCTATAGTCCCCCCCACCGAGTCCCGACGGCGCATAGCCCTGGCACGTGCGGCTCGGCGCACTCGAGTTGTCCTGTACCACGCCTCATTCTTCTGCTCACGACGGAGGAAACTTATGGCCATTCTCAGGGCGGCGTCGTTCCTGGTCGCGCTCTCCTTCGCGGCGGCTCCCATGCTTTTCGCTCAGACCGCGATGGCGACCCTTCGCGGCAAGATCGTCGACGAGCAGGGAGCGGTCCTGCCGGGTGTCGCCGTCACCGTTCGCTCGCTCGACACCAACCTGACCCGCTCGGTGACGACCACTGAGATCGGGGAATACTTCCTCCCGAATCTGCCGGCCGGGACGTACGACCTCCAGGCGACGCTCTCCGGCTTCGGCCCGGCCCGGCGCGACCGCATGGTCTTCAGCGTCGGTCAGGACGCGACGCTCGACATCACCCTGAAGGTGGGGACGCTGGCGCAGGAGGTGACGATCGTCGGCCAGGGCTCCACCCTCCAAACGACCCAACATACCCTCGGGGCGACGATCAACAGCACCCAGATCGACGCCCTGCCCACGATCGGCCGCAACTTCGCCGAGCTTGCCAAGCTGGCCCCCGGCGTCACCACCGGCGTCGGCGGCAACGGTGACACGCTTTCGTTCAACGGCCAGCGCGGCTACGCCAACGGCATCTACGTCGATGGCGCGTCGAACGAGTGGAACTACTACGGCAGCCAGGCGTCGTCGTTCGCGCAGGACTGGATCCAGGAGTTCCAGGTGATGACGAACTCCTTTGCCGCCGAGTACGGCACCGCCTCGGGCGGCCTGCTGAACGTGATCACCCGGAGCGGCACCAACACCTTCACCGGCCGCGCCTACGGGTTCTTCCGCGACAACTCGTGGGATGCGGCGCCGTTCGCAGGCTTCTTCGAAGACGGCGAGCCGCAGTTCGAGGATGAGGCGCCGCCGCTCAGCCAGCAGCGATTCGGCGGATTCCTCGGCGGGCCGCTGGCCAAGGATCGGCTGTTCTTCTTCGCCGGCGTCGAACGGCTGGATGCCTCCTCCTCGGCCGTGCTCGGCATCTCCGACTACTGGCGCAACCGGGGGCTCGAGACGATCCTCCCGACCAGCAACGAGGACACGCCATACATCATCAAGGGGGACGCGCAGCTCGACACGCGGAACCGGCTCTCGGTCCGCTACGACCACTCGAACAACCTTCATATCGGCAACGGCAGTGCCTTCGATGTCGCCGAACGGCGCGAAACGTTCGGGGGACCCGCCTACAACATCGTCGGTAACTGGACCAGCTCGGTCAGCAACACGTCCTTCAACGAGTTCCGCGTCTTCTGGGGCTCCAACAAGCCGCCGATCATCTGTCCAAAGTCAGGCACCGGTGGTCCGGTGCACCTGACGATGGGCCCCCCGGGGACGTTTGCCGGCCGGCTCTACCCGGGCGCCAACTTCGGGTGCACGGTCTTCACCGGGCTCGAGGGTGAGGAAAACCTGAACCTGATCGAGAACTTCTCCTGGGTGACCGGCCAGCACCAGTTCAAGTTCGGTGGCCAGGCGTCGCAGGTGCGGACGATCATCGACATCGTCAACTTTCATGACGGCCAGTGGACGCACACCACCGACGTCGAATTCGACATCAACAACCCTCTGAGCTGGCCCGACGCGTTCACCGGCAACGTCGGCGGCACGACCGCGAAAACGAACATCTGGGGCTACAGCTTTTTTGCGCAGGACACGTGGCGGGTCTCGGATGAGCTGACGCTGAACCTGGGGATCCGCTACGATCTCGATCGCAGCGTGCAGTCGGGCAACGAGTTCGTGGACGCCAAGAACGACCGCATCGTGGCGCAGCTCGGTGGCGGGCCGAAGGTCACGGAGACCAATACCGACACCAACAACATCGCACCCCGCCTGGGGTTGACCTGGAAGCCGCTGCCCGACAGACCGCTCACGATCCGCGGAGCGGCCGGCCTGTTCTACGATCAGGCCCACAACAACTTCAACGCGATCTACATCATCAACTCGTTGTTGTCCGACGGGATCGTGTCGCTGAATGCCAATACCCCAGCACTGAACCCGTTCTTCAATCCGAACGATCCCGCCGGCAGCCGGGAGGCACTGCGCAGCTTCATGGCCCAGAACTATCCGTTCTTCCCCGATCTGTCGCTCGCCCCGGCGCAGGTGCGCGGCCTGAACCTGCTCGATCCCGACCTCCAGGTTCCCTACACCGCGCAATACACGGCAGGGCTCACCTACGAGCTGATGCCGAACCTTTCGCTGCAGGCGGACTACGTCCATAGCCGGGGAGAGGACCAGTTGCTGTTCGTGGATACGAACGCGGACCTGATCGACAACCGGATCGTCCGGCCGGACCCGCGGTTCGCCGGCACCGGCACGCTGCAGAACCTGGGCTGGCTGCGCTACAACGCGCTCCAGACCGAGGTGCGCTTCCGCCGTGGGAATTCGAATCTCGGGCTCGCCTATACCCTCGCCAAGACGAGAGTCGAACTACACCGCCGGCATCTTCGGCGGCGGCCCGACGGACAACGCGCGGATCAACGGAGAGTTCGACCTCTCGCAGGACGAGGGACCGGACAACTCCGACCGCCGTCACAACATGGTGCTGAACGGCGCCCACACGCTGCCATGGGAGGTGCAGCTCGCCGGGATCTGGACGTTCCGCAGCGCCGCACCCTACAGCGTGTCGACCCGCGATCAGCTCGACGCCGATCCGTTCGCGGACCGGCCGGAGCCCAGGAACTCGCGCCGCGGCGACAGCTTCAACTCGGTCGACTTCCGGCTGATGAAGACCTTCCGGATCGGCCCGAAGGTGCGCGTGTCGGGCTTCTGGGAGATGTTCAACGCGTTCAACACCAACAACTACACCGCGTTCCAGGGGAGCCTGCAGTCGTCGATCTTCGGGTTGCCGGCGGACGCCCTCGAGAAGCGTCGTCAGCAGCTCGGGTTCCGGTTCGACTTCTAGCGCGGCTGCGCGGCTCAGACCGTCAGGGGCTCCGCGGTGGAAGGGCTTTTGTATAGGAGAACAGGAGTTCAGGAGTCTTTTATCAAGTTTCTCCTGACCTCCTGATTCTCCTGTTCAGAATTCAGCGAAGTTCCTGCAGCTTGCGATCCGGGGATGACCGCCATGCGTCGTTTGAGTCTCCTTTGCGCTGGTGTCGTGTGCGGACTCGCGTTCACGGACCCGTGGTCTCCGCCCATCGCGGTGGGGCAGCGGGCACCGGCCTACGACGTCAAGGCGAACTATCGAAAGCTGGAGCACGACATCCCGATGCGGGACGGCGTCAAGCTCCACACGACCGTCTACTCGCCGGTTCGGACCGACGAGAAGTTCCCGATCCTGCTCCTGCGCACACCGTACGGCACCGGCCCTTACGGCCCGGACAGCTACGCGCCGCACCTCGGGCCCTCGTCACACTCGCATGAATTCGAAGACGAGGGTTTCATCTTCGTCTTCCAGGATGTCCGCGGCAAGTTCAAGTCGGAGGGCAGCTTCACGGTGACGCGGCCGCACCGGCCGAAGAAGACCGGCACGGAGACCGACGAGAGCAGCGATACCTACGACACGATCGACTGGCTGGTGAAACAGGTCCCCAACAACAACGGTCGGGTCGGGATGATCGGCACTTCGTATCCGGGCTTCCAGGTCGTCCACGGATTGATCGACGCGCACCCGGCGCTGAAGGCGGCTTCTCCACAGGCCTCGCCGTCGGACATGTGGCTCGGCGACGACTTCCATCACAACGGCGCATTCCGCTTCATGTACACCTTCTCGTGGCTCTCGGGCAGCGCCCGCGCGCGCAAGGGGCCATCGGAGACCGATCGGGGCCGGTTCGATCCAGGCACGCCGGACGGCTACCGGTTCTTTCTCGAGCTGGGCCCGGTGAAGAACGTCAACGCCCGCTATTTTCACGACCAGGTGCCCGAGTGGAACACCTACATGCAGCATCCGGATTACGACGCGTACTGGGAAGCGCAGAACATGCTGCCGTATCTCAACAAGATCACCATTCCGGTGCTGAACGTCGCCGGCTGGTTCGACGCCGAGGACTTCTACGGCCCGATGACGATCTACCGCGAGATCGAAAAGCGCAATCCGACCAACCACAGCACGCTCGTCGTCGGTCCATGGAGCCACGGCGGCTGGAACAGCCATCCGGATGGGCGGTCGCTCAGCCACATCCAGTTCAGCGAGGCGACCGCCACCTACTTCCGGCAGGAAGTCCAGTTCCCGTTCTTCCGTCACCACCTCAAGGATGAAGGGGCATCGAACCTGCCGGAGATCCTGGCGTTCGAGACCGGCGGCAACAGCTGGAAGCGGTTCGGCGCGTGGCCGCATCACGCTCCCTCGCAGGCGCGACAGCTCTACCTGCAGCCGAATGGCAAGCTCGCTTTCAGTCGTCCGTCCGAGGCCGACGGCGTCGATACCTATGTGAGTGATCCGGCGAAGCCGGTGCCGTACACTGCCGAGACCCGGTTCACGCAGGGGCACCTGTGGATGCTCGAAGATCAGCGCTTCGCGGCGTCACGGCCGGATGTCCTGGTCTACGAAACCGAGGAACTGCAGGAGGATGTGACCATCTCCGGCCCGATTCAGGCCCGTCTATTCGTTTCGAGCTCAGGCACCGACGCCGACTTCATCGTCAAGCTGATCGACGTGTATCCGGGAACAGCGAAGGACAACGAGCCGAACCCGTCGGGTGTTCGGATGGGGCACTTCCAGATGCTGGTCTCCGGGGAAGTATTCCGGGCGAAGTACCGGAACAGCTACCGTAAACCGGAGGCGCTGGTGCCGAACGAGCCGGCGGCGATCACGATCGACCTGCCCGACCGCAACCACCGATTCCTCAAGGGGCACCGGTTGATGGTCCAGATCCAGAGCACCTGGTTCCCGCTGATCGACCGCAACCCCCAGGTGTTCACCAACATCTACGAAGCGAAAGAAAGTGACTTCCGCGCGGCGACGCAGAGGGTTTACCGCAGCGCGTCGCGTCCGTCCCACCTGGTAGTGCCGGTCGCGCCGGCGGAGAAGACCGACAAATGATGCGAGCCGGCACGGGCCGAACTGGCCGGATGAGGATCGCGGAGTGCGTCGCCGTACTTTTCTCATGCGTCTTTGCAGCCGGCAGTTCGTCGCAGGTTGAGGGATGACGCGCGCGAAAGGCAGGGCGCAGGCGTTCCGGAGCGCTATGCCGCCGCGATCGCACAAATCGAGCGCCTGATTGCGCACGAGATCGAAGACAAGGGGCTTCCGGCGGTTTCGATCGCGCTGGTCGAGGACCAGCAGGTGGTCTGGGCCAGGGGGTTCGGCGATGCCGATCCGGCGAAGAAGAAGCCAGCCACGCCCGACACCGTGTATCGCGTCGGATCCGTGTCCAAGCTGTTCACCGACATTGCTGTCATGCAGCTCGTCGAGCGTGGACAGGTGGACCTGGACGCACCCGTCACCAGGTACCTCCCGGACTTCAAGCCGTCGAATCCGTTCAACACGCCAATCACTCTTCGACACCTGATGTCGCACCGTGCCGGCCTGGTGCGTGAACCGCCGGTCGGCCACTACTTCGATGACAGCGCGCCATCGCTGGCACAGACCGTCGCCTCGCTCAACCGGACGACACTGGTCTACGCGCCAGGAACTCACACCAAATACTCGAACGCGGGCATTGCGGTCGTCGGGCGCGTGCTCGAGGTGGTTGCGAAGCGGCCGTTCGCGGATGCGCTCCAGACTGCGGTCCTGGAGCCGATGGGTCTCCGAAAGAGCTCCTTCGCGCCGACGTCCACGGTGACGCCGGACCTGGCGCGGGCCTTCATGTGGACGTATCACGGGACGCAGTTCGAGGCCCCCACCTTCCAGCTCGGGATGGCGCCGGCCGGCAGCATGTATTCGACCGTGACCGATCTCGGGCGCTTCATCAGCGGGTTGTTCAACCGCGTCTCGGCCGGGAACGGGTTCGTCCTCAAGGCCGCCACCGTCGAGGCGATGTGGGCGCCACAGTTTGCGCCGGCTGGCGCCCGCACCGGGTTCGGCCTCGGCTTCAACATCTCGACCTTCGAAGGGCAGCGCCGCATCGGCCACAACGGCGCGATCTACGGCTTCGCGACCGAGCTGCAGGCGCTTCCGGAAAGCCGGCTCGGCGTGGTCGTTGCGACTACGCTCGACTGCGCGAACCCGGTGATGGCCCATATCGCGGACGAAGCACTGCGCGCGATTCTCCGGGTGCGCGAGAAGCAGCCGTTGCCGGACCTGGTGCTCTCGACCGCCGTTCCATCGGATCAGGCGGCACGCGTAGTCGGTGTGTATGCCGGAGAGGGGGGCAGGCGTCTCGAGCTGAACGTGCGCGGCACCAGGCTGGTGGCGGACATGGGAGAGCTCCGCACCGAGGTGAAGTCACTCGATCGCAACCTGATGCTCGACGGGCGGTTGGCCTACGGACCGCGGCTGAGCCCCTCGGCCGATGGGGGGATGACGATTGGCTCGCGCGCCTACCGTCGAGTTGAGGTGACGAAGCCCGCGGCCGCACCATCGAAGTGGACGGGGCTGGTCGGCGAGTACGGCTGGGACCACGACGTGCTCTACATCCTCGAGCGCGAAGGGAAGCTGCACGCCCTGATCGAGTGGTTCTACCTGTATCCGCTCGAAGAAGTGGCCCCGGATCGATACGCGTTCCCCCGGTCCGGACTCTATGACGGGGAGCAGCTCCGCTTCATCCGTCCCCGGCCGGATGCCCCGGCTACGGCCGCGGATCTCGAGGGCCTGAGGTTTCCGCGACGGCCGGTCGGGGTGACCGAGGAAACGTTTCGGATCACCCCGTTGAAGCCGGTCGCCGAATTGCGCGCGCTCGCATCCGCCGGCGCGCCGCCGGTGGAAACAGGGAAGCGGGCGCCGGACCTGGTCGAGCTGTCGACGCTCGATCCGACCATCAAGTACGACATCCGTTACGCGACGACGAACAATTTCATGAGCACGGCGTTCTACAGTCAATCGCGAGCGCTCATGCAGCGTCCGGCGGCGGAGGCTGCCGTCCGCGCCCACCGCGCCTTGAAGGCGCACGGCTACGGCCTGTTGATTCACGACGCGTATCGCCCCTGGGCGGTCACCAAGATGTTCTGGGAGGCGACCCCCGAGCCGCAGCGGGTGTTCGTGGCCGACCCGTCGCAGGGATCACGGCACAACCGCGGCTGCGCCGTGGATCTCACGCTCTACGATCTGGCCACCGGTCAGCCGGTGCCCATGGTCGGCGGCTACGACGAGTTCTCCGACCGGTCGTATCCCGACTACCCGGGAGGCACGGCGCTCCAACGCTGGCACCGCGAGCTGCTGCGGCGGATCATGGAAGCAGAGAACTTCACGGTCTATGAAGCCGAGTGGTGGCATTTCGACTTCAACAGCTGGCGGGACTACCCGATCCTGAACCTACCGTTCGAGAAGCTTCCAACCGCCCGGTCTCCTGTCGCCGTGTCGCATCGGCCTTGAGGAACAGGACGGCCGCCAGGATGAGAGTGGTTGCGACCAGCACCCGCGGCGTCAGCGGCTCTCCCGCGAATGCCCATCCGAGCAGCACGGCAACCACCGGGTTGACGTAGGTATGCGTCGCGACGAGGGTGGCCGAGCAACGCTCGAGCAGCCACGTGTAGGCTGAGAAGGCGACGACCGAGCCGAAAACGATCAGATACCCCAGCCCGAGAAGTGAAGAGCCCGACACCTTGCTCGCATCGACGCGGCCCATCTCGCCGGTCACCAGGCTGGCGGCAAGCAACAGCGCCGCCCCACAGAGCAGTGTCGTCGCGGTGCGCACGAATGGATCGCGTGGCAGCGGAGCGGTAGCCGCGTAGCGGATGCCGAGCGCCCACGACAGGGCGCCGAGCAGGATGGCGCCCGAGCCCCACAGCTGCCGCGAGCCGGCGACCAGCGCGTCAGGAGATACCAGGAGACTCACACCGATCAAACCGGCAGCGAGCCCCGCGCCTCCCCGCCGGCTCCACCGGGATCCTCCGACCGCGGGCATCAACAGCGCAATCCACAACGGCTCGGTCGCGACCAGCAGCGCCGCCACGCCCGATGGCACCGTCTTCTCGGCCCAGTGCAGCGTCCCATGGCCGATGAGGAAGAAGAGCACGCCGACGACCAGACTGGCGCGCCACTCGGCCGCCGTGATCCGCGTTCTCCACGCGCGCGCCCAGGCAAACAGGATGAGCCCGGCGACCAGGTGACGGACGCCGGCGGTCGTGAGCGGTGGAATGGTCTCGACCGCTACCTTGATGGCAAGGTAGGTGGAGCCCCAGACGACGTAGATCGCGAAGAACGCCAGCAGCAGTTTCAGGTTGAGCCGGCTCATGATCCTATAACCTGTGTAGATGCCATAACAGGTTAGACGCTATCAGCGTGGATCTAACCTGTCAACGTCATCTTGTCGGTTATACTATAGACGTGGTCCGAGCTGCCGAGTTCGAGTTCGTCGCCGGGCATGTGGCCCTCGACTTTGTCAATACCGTCGACTGGAGGTCTGATCCGGTGCGGCGTCACGACCTCATCGGCGGCCCCGGCGATCTGATCGTGTGGGGGACGAAGGCGGGGTTGGTGTCGGCGGCGGAGGCGCGGCAGCTGACCGCTGCCGCCGAGCGCGATCGCCGGCGCGCAGACCTCGCCGTACAGCGGGCGCGGCGGATCCGCGAGGTGCTCGCCCGCATGCTCGATGCCGCCGGCCGCGGCGGGCGTCCGGAGAAGGCCGACCTGCGGCGCCTCAACGCCTTCACGCACGCAGCGTTGCGGCGGCGCCGTCTGGAGCTGCGCGGCGCCGACTACGCCTGGGCCTGGGCCACGTCGGACGGACGCGCGCTGGACGCCATCCTCTGGCCGGTCATCCTGGCGGCTGCCGACCTCCTGACCTCACCCGGCCGGTCGAACATTCGCGCGTGCGCGGCAAACGGCTGCGGCTGGCTGTTCCTCGACACCAGCCGCAACCGTCAGCGCCGCTGGTGCACCATGAAAAGCTGCGGCAATCGCGCCAAGGCGCGCCGCTTCTACGCGCGGGCGCCGGGTCGATCGGTCGCGCGGTAATGCAGAGTCCGACCGGTATCCGGCCGTGAGGAGTAGAGTGATGGTGTGAGTGCCGATCGGATCTCGCGCGCGCCTTGTGGACCGCTGCGTCCATTCATCCAGACGCTCTGGGTGGTGGACGAACCGGTGACCGCGTTCCGCGAGCAACGCCGCGAGCACGTGCTTCCGACCGGTCGAATGCACCTGGTGATCCGGCTGCGGCAGGACCCGTTGCGGATCTTCGCCGGCCCGCAGGACCGGGTCGGGACAGTTGCCGGTGCGGCGCTGATCGGCGGGGCACGCGACACGTTCTACGGCCGCGATGTTTCGGGGCCGCAGTGTTCGGTCGGCGCCCAGCTTCGTCCCGGTGGCGCCGAAGCGCTCTTCGGGATCCCGGCAGAGGAGTTCGCCGGCCGCCACACGAATCTGGATGACGTATGGGGAGCCGCGGCCGGGTCGATGGCGGACCGGCTCGCCGCACTTCCGCTCGAGGCGCGCCTCGATGCGCTCGAGGCCATGCTCCTGGCCCGGCTACCGCGCGTGCGGGCGATGCATCCGGCGGTCGCCCAGGCTCTCTCGGAGTTCACCGTGCGCTCAGATGTAGGGAAGGTCATCGCCGCGACCGGCTACAGCCATCGCACGATGATCACCCTGTTCCGCCGCTCGGTCGGCCTGGCGCCGAAGCAGTACGTCCGCGTGCTGCGATTCACCCGGGCGTTGAACGAGCTGCGCGCCGGCCGCGGCCTCGTCGAGGTCGCCATCGATGCCGGTTACAGCGACCAGGCCCACTTCTCGCGCGAGTTCCGGGGATTCGCCGGCACGACGCCGTCCGACTACCGGCGCATCGCTCCCGTCGCGGCGCACCACCTGCCGGTCCGCTGAGCCCCTTCAAATTCCTTCAAGACGCGCGTCCCGGCGTCCCGGTATCGTGAGGGTGGATTCACAAGGAGGACAGCGATGGCAGTACACGAGCTTTTCCCGTATCTCTGTGTCACCGACACCGCCAGGGCAATCGAGTTCTACACCAAGGTGTTCGGCGCTCGCGAGAAGATGCGGTTGACCGAACCGTCCGGGCGGATCGGCCATGCCGAAATCGACTTCGGCGGGACGACGCTGATGGTGTCGGACGAGTTTCCGGAGTACGGCATCACCGGGCCCCGGGAAGGGGGCGGAACACCGGTGACGCTGCACGTGCACGTCGACAATGCGGACGCGATGATTACCCGGGCGCTCGACCTCGGGGCGACGCTCGAGCGGGCGGCGAAGGACGAGTTCTATGGCGAGCGTTCCGGCGTGATCCGGGATCCGTTCGGCCACCGCTGGAACATCGGTCACCAGATCGAGCGGGTCGAACCGGACGAAATGCAGCGGCGCTATACCGCCCTCCTGCAGTCAGGTTGTTGACGCTGGCACCGCCGTTGGTCACGTCAACTACCGGATCAGCCCCTTCGCGCGATCCTCGGCAAGGCCGTCAGGGTAGGCCAGCATCAGGTTGTAGCGCTGCACGACCTCGTTGAACTGGGCCTGCTCGCGCTCGAGACCGGCGACGGCGCTGTTGTAGGCAACCACGCTGGTATTCGACTCGGTCCGCCGGCGTTCGGCGGCCTCGATTTCATCGCGACCGGGCCAGCCGGAACCCGCGGCGTTCGCGGTCTTGATCCGTTCATTGAGTTCGGCGAAGTTGCGCTCGACTGCCTCGGCCTCGATTTTGACCGCAGCTGCCTGGGCGCTGACCTGCAACCGACCGGCGTCGAGCCTGGTGCGCTCGGTCTCGATCCATTGTTTCAAGGATGCTCGCTCATCGGGCGAAGCAAAAATCGCCTGGAAGCATCCATCGGTGAACACTCGACGAAGCTCCTCCTGAAACGGGGCGTCGTGCGTCGTCGAGCGGTTGCCGCCGGCGATGAACTTTACGTGCACCATCTCGTGGCACAGCGTTCGCCGGACGTTGGCGTCATCGTCTTTCAGCGCAGTCTTGAGGAGAACGAGCTTGCCATCGGTCATGCCGTTCAGCCGGTAGTCGTCGAGATCCAGCCGCTCGAGATCGTTCTCCCACAGCACCTTGATGTTCGGCAGGCCTCCACCGAAGTGCCGGGTGTTGAGCTCCTCGAACAGCTGACCGAGCGCAGCATCCCCCGGTCTGGACCGGGCGGCGTCGAGGATCATCTGCTCCATCGACCCTGGTTGCGGACGCGCGGCCGTGCCACGGCCACTGCCCGGCCAATACATCAGGGCGGCAATCGTCAGACATACGCCCAGCGCGCACGCGAGAAGGATAACGATGGGCCGTCGGTTCATTGCGGGGGAACGCGCTCCACGATCAGTCCACCTGAATCGACAACGCGTGCCGGAAGACGTTCCGCGGATCCCAACGAGCCTTGACCCGCTGCAGGCGTGGGTAGTTGTCCTTGTAATACAGCGTGTGCCAGGGCACCCCCGACGTATTGAGCGCCGGGTCGGCGAGGTCGACGTCGGGATGATTGATCATGGTCCCGTCAATGGCATCGCCGGGGACCGGGACGCCGCCGGTCTCCGCAAACAGAGTGCTGTAGAACGCCCGCACCCAGGCCAGGTTCTTCGCTTCGTCCTGCGGATCCACCCAGCCGCTCATGCAGGCGATGTCGAGGATCGAACTGCGGTGCGCGGTGGCGGTCGCATCAGGCGCGACCGTATTGATCCGTCCGCCGTAACTGGCCAGGCCCAGCATCCCACCCATGGCATCGTGGTCGGTGCGGGTCAGGTAGTCGTAGGCAACCTCGATCTGGCGATCCGTGAAGCGCTTCGTGAGCAGAGCGTCCTTCCCCTTCATGCTCACCCCGCCCTCCGGGGCGGCGAACAGATCGGGAAATGGATTCAGGGCGAACTCGAGCCAGGACATCCGCACCAGCTCCCGGTCACCAGAAGCGGGAACCCCGTCGGAGAGCGCCGCCATATGGTCATCCACCTGACCGGCGGCAGCGTCCCCGGCGGTGCTCAGACCGCGGACCACGATCTGTCCGAACTGCCGGCGATGGACCTCGAGGGCCATAAAGAGCGAGGCGGAGGGGGCGTCGGCGCCACTGTTTCGCTCTGACCATGTGCCGTGGTTTCTGAGGAGGCGCACGAACGACGGGCGATCGATGTCGCTCCAGTTCCACTCAGCCTTGAACGTCGTGATCGACTCGGGTGCGCGGGGGAGTAGACGGGCCGGATCCGTGCCGGAGGTACCCGGCGTTCGGAACCAGTAGCGGGTCACGACGCCGAAGTTGCCGGCGCCTCCGCCGGTATGTGCCCACCAGAGCTCGCGGTGTAGGTCGGATGCTTCGCGGGTCGCCACCACGGCCCGAGCCCGGCCGCTCTCGTCCACGGTGACGACCTCGACGCCATACAGATGATCCGCCGCGAGGCCGTGCTCACGACAGAGAAAGCCGAAAGCGCCACCAGCGACATGCCCGCCGATGCCGATCCCCGGATATTCGCCGAGGGGGATCAGGACGCCCCACGCCTCGAACAGCGCCCGGAGGGTCTCGCCCACCGTGGCGCCGGCTTCCACGGCGACGGCTTGCATCTCCGGGTCGTAGTAGACCCCCTTCATCGGGGAGATATCGATGATCACCCGGACGTCGGGATCCGATACGAACCCCTCGAGGCAATGTCCGCCGCTGGTTACGACGAGACGCCGTCCTTCGCCGACGGCCTCGTCAACCGCGGCAATCACCTGCCCGGTCGAGCTGACCAATCGCACGTAGTCCGGACGCGCCGTGAACCGCTTGTTGAAACGCTTGTCGACGACTGCTCGATACCGGGGGTCGTCGGGGCCGATCCTGATCGATTCGACCCGCGCCTCGTCAGCTCTCTGCCGTATCGACATCGTCTCTACGGTATCAGGCATTGGAACCACTCTAGAAAGTGGTCCGACGGCAGCCGGAAGTGAGTGATTGGTGGCCAGGCCGGGACCTGGCGCGCGCACTATAGCCCGCCGCTGCCCCACGGGCCGGTCACGGCGAACGTGATCCCCGGCGACTGGATGTTGAAGAACAGCCACTTGCCGTCGGGGCTGTAACAGGCGCCGGCGAATTCGGATCCTCTGTAGTCCTGGTTGAAGCCTTCGACCGGGGTCAGCCGAAGGTCGACGTTGTTCTGAGCGAACCGGAAGATGACACCGTCGGTGGTGAGGCCGTGCAGATACTCGGTGCCGCCACCGTCCTCGCACAGCACCAGCCCTCCCCGTGGGCTGACGCAGATGTTGTCCGGGGCGTTCAGCACCTCGGCGGATGGAGACTCGAACAGCAGCCGCATCCGCTGGTTGAGCGGATCGAGCTCGAAGATCTGCCCCTGCCCGACGTTGCCGCCGCTGGTCGAGACGAAGTAGATGCGCCCGTGCCCGTACCAGGCTCCTTCGAGACGGCCGAACCTGGCGCCACCCTTGTCAAAGCCCTGGGCAAAGACGGTCGGCGCCCCCTGCTCGAGGTCGGGATCCGGATCGTCGATGACGTGCCACTCGAGGTCGAGCCATTCTCCGGTCTGGTTCGTCCGGGTGTCGAACTGCGGCCGTCCGACGACGCCGAGCATCTCGAGCACGCCGCCATGCTGGAGCGCCCCTGGCACCATCGGCCGGAAGCGGTACAACCCGGACGTGCTCCCCTGGTCCTCGGTCTCGTAGACGAACCCGGTGGCGGGATCGATCGCGACAGCCTCGTGCGAGAAGCGTCCCATCTCCTTGTAGGGAAGTGTGACCGCTGACCCGAACACCGGCACCTCGAAGATGTAGCCGTGGTTCTTCGCCAGGTCGGCGCTGCCGATGCCGATCGTGGTTTCCTCGCAGGTGAGCCAGGATCCCCACGGCGTCGGCCCCCCGGCACAGTTGCGAACGGTACCGCTGATGCTCGCCCAACTCGACGTGCACCGGCCGCGTAGCGTGTCGAACTCCAGCGTCGAGGTGCCGCCGCCCGCTTCCGGATCGTAGGCGATCGCCGGAGCGAACGCGTCCGCGCTTTCGCCGACCTCGTGGTTCCGGATCAAGTGGACCCGGCCGTGCGCTCCGGGGAAGGCGGCCATTCCGTCGTGCGCACCCGGCGTTGGCGTGCCGTCGCTCATCATTTCACCCGTCCAGCCGAACGACAGGTAGCGGAAGTCCTCGGGCAGCATCAGCAGGGGAAGTCCGGTGGTCTCGTCCAGCCTGGGCCGCAGCGGGCCATAGTCCGGGCTCGGGCCTCTACCGTGGCGAACGTGCTGGGGTCCGCGAGCGAGCAGGGCATCGAACGGTGCGGCGACGGTCATGGCTCCGGCGGCGAGCGCGCCGCGGGTCAGGAACTGGCGCCGGTCAAAGCGTGATCTCTCGGTCATCGTGTTCTCCTCCGGCGAGGAGTGTGTCGTCCCGGCGTTGCCGCACGATGAACGCGAGGTCAATTCGAGGTAACGCCGGCCGCGAGGGGGGTCATCCGACATGGATGCGTGGCCGCCGTGAGGGGTCGGGTTCCGCCTGCCGCAGCACCTCGCGGGTGACCGGCGCGGTGTCCCCTTCGCCGAACGCGAGGAACTTCAGGAGGTAGACGATTGGATTGCCTTCCGTCCAGCCGAAGTAGGCGTGCGGCAGCTGGTCCGTCCGGTCGCGAATGAACAGCAGGAGGGCGGCGATCGCATTCGGGATCGCCGCGCTGTCGCACCGAAGCACCCGAAAGCGCTCTACCCGCACGCCCTCGACGCGTAGAACTCCACTGAACTCGGATGCATCCGAGGGGCGGATCTCGACGAACGGTCCCGGCGCGTCCTCCGGCAGATGATGCGACTCCCGGGCGTCGCGGAGCTTGTGCGCGTACTCGTCCGGCAGGCCGGTGTCGGGACGATTGGCGATGATCCGCACCGGCGACGACGCGGCCTCCCGCAGGAAGGTGGCCGCGAGATCGTCTGCATCGACCCGCTGGACCCTGAGCTCGGTCGAGCGAAGCACCCGCGACACCAGCGACGTCAGCACGATGGTCGCGACGAACCATGCCGCGATCTTCACGCCGTCCGGCCGTTCGACGATGTTCACCACGGTGGTGTAGGCGAAGACCAACGTGATGGCGCCGAATGCGGCGAACTCGCGCCGCCGCTGAGCCCGCGCGTTCAGGGTCACCGCCACCGCCGCCGAGGTCATCAGCACCAGCACACCGGTGGCGTACGCCCCGCCCTGCGCCTCGACATCCGCGTTGAACAGAACGGTGATCACGAAGGTGATCGCCGTGAACAGCACCACCAGCGGCCGGCCGGCGCGGGTCCACTCCGGGGCCATGCCATAGCGGGGCAGGTAGCGCGGCACGAGATTGAGCAGGCCGGCCATCGCCGACGCCCCCGCGAACCAGAGAATCGCGATCGTGCTGGCGTCGTAAACGGTGCCGAAGATCTCGCCGAAGTGTTCGTGCGCCAGGTAAGCAAGCGCGCGGCCCGACGCTTCGCCGCCGGCTGCGAACGCCTCGGCCGGGATCAACAGCGTGGTCACGAACGAGCTGCCGATCAGCAGCACGCTCATGATCAGCGCCGCGGTGCCGAGCAACCGCCGGGTGTTGCGAATCCGTCCCTCGGGCCGGGCGGGATCGTCGTTCGCGTCCCCTTTCACCAGTGGCATGATCGCGACGCCGGTCTCGAAACCCGAGAGCCCGAGCGCCAGCTTCGGGAACAGCAGCAGCGCGACCAGGAGCATCGCCGCAGGGCTGCCATTCTGGGCGAGCAGTGCGTCGGTCCACCGCGGGATGAACTCCGGATGTCGGGCGATCTCGGCGATGCCCCACACGATGATGACGACGTTGAGGCTGAGGTAGACCGTGACGATCACCACCGCCAGGCCGATCGCTTCCTTGAAACCCTTGAGAAATACCGCGCCGAGCGCGGCCAGAAGGATGAGCGTCACGGCGACCGGTTGGTTCAGCCCGGCCGGAACAAAGGGATTGTGGATCAGGTGCTCGGTCGCGTCGGCCGCCGACAACGTGATCGTGATCACGAAGTCGGTCGCGGCAAATCCGAGAAGCGCGAGCACGAACGCCTTGCCCCGCCACCGCGGCAGCAGGGCTTCCAGCATCGAGATGCTCCCCTGGCCATGCGGACTCGCCTCGGCGACCCGCCGATAGACCGGTAGAGCTCCGGCAAGCGTCAGCACGACCAGGATCAACGTCGCGATCGGTGAGAGGGCGCCTGCGGCCAGGAAGGCGATGCCGGGCTGATAACCCAGGGTGGAAAAGTAATCGACCCCGGTGAGGCACATCACCTGCCACCAGGAAGCCTGGTGGGTTGCGGATGCAGTCGCAGGTGTCTCCCGCAACCCTTCGAGGAACCACAGCAGGAAACGGCTGCGTGGGGAGACGTTCGGACTTTCGATCGATGCGACGGCCAACCCTATATAGGTACACCGGGGTCGCATAAAGAAGTCGTAAGCAGGCTCTTACGGCTTTCTTTCGGACTCTTACCGGTTTCCTTACCGCCCCTGTTCGCACACTCAGGGAATGCGCATCGTTACTGTGCCGATCGGCGTGCTGTCCACCAGCCTGACTGTCGGGGCTGCGGGGTTCGTCTGGTTCGCCCCGGCCGGTGTCAGCTTCGTGGTGGCGGTCGCCGGCGCCCTGGTCTGGTGCTGGCTGATCGACCACGAGCACGCCACTTGATCTCGACAGGCGCGCGAGGCACCATCAGCAGGCTGTGGCGCACTTGCTCCTGTCTCTGGCGGCGGCGGCGGGGCTCACGGCCATCTACTGGGTGTGGCTCGGCGTCCGGAACCCGACGACGGTCGCGCTCTCCTACCTGCTGATTGTCCTCGTGGTCGCCGCGGTGTCGCACCGGTGGGTGGCGATCGCCACATCGCTGGCGGCGTTCGTCCTGTTCAATCTCTTCTTCCTGCCGCCGGTGGGCACGCTTGCGGTGGCCGATCCGACGCATTGGGTGTCGCTCCTCTCGCTGCTCGCCGTCAGCCTGGTTGCCAGCCACCTGTCGGCGCAGGCGCGTCGACGGACGCACGAGGTCGAGGTCCAGCGCGACGAGATCGCCAGCCTGCTCGAGGAGCGTCGCGAGGCCGAATCGATCCGGCGCAACGCCGAACTGAAGTCGGCGCTGCTGGCGGCGCTCGGCCACGATCTGAAGTCGCCGCTCACCGCTGCCACCGTGGCGGCCGACAACTTGAGCGCGACGTGGCTGGACGAGGCCGGCCGCCGGGAACAGGCCGAGATCCTCAGGACTGAGCTGGTCCGCTTGAACCGGCTGTTCCAGGACATCGTCGACATGGCGCGGATCGAGACCCAGGCGGTCGACGCCGAGCCCGAGTGGGTGCAGCCGGCCGAGATGATCGACGCGGCCGCGGCCCAGGCAGCGGACGCGCTTGCCGGCCATGAGTTGAGAGTGCGGAGCTCGCTCGAGGCGGTGCTCGTCGAGGTCGACCCGCGCCTGGTGTCGGCGGCGCTGGCGCACGTCCTCGAAAACGCGGGCCAGTATTCCCCGCCGGGATCCGATATCGACGTCGACGTCTCGCTGGCGTCAGGCGAGCTTCACCTCACGGTGCGGGATCGCGGCGTCGGCGTGGCGGCGGGCGAGATCGAGCACCTGTTCGACCGCTACTATCGGGGGGCGGAAGGGAAGCAGCAGCGGTTCGGAACCGGCATGGGGCTGGCGATCACCCGCGGTCTGCTCGCCGCGCACGGTGGCCGCGCGTGGGCGGCGAACCATCAGGACGGAGGCGCGGTGTTCACGATCGCGGTCCCGGTTGCGACCAGATCGACGTCGGCCGTCGAACGAGAGCTGTCATGACCAGGCCCGCACAGATCCTGCTCGTCGACGACGAAGTGGCGATCCAGCGCGCGATTGCGCCGCTGCTGCGGTCGCGCGGCTATGCGGTGACGCTGGCGGCGACCGGCGCCGAGGCGGTGGACGCGTTCGAGCGCGAGCGCCCCGACATGGTGATCCTCGACCTCGGCCTGCCCGACATCGACGGCACCGAAGTGTGCCGTCTGCTTCGGGAGCGTGCCGACGTTCCGATCCTGGTGCTCTCGGCAAGGGGGGCGGAGAAGGACAAGGTCACGGCCCTCGATCACGGGGCAGACGACTACATCACCAAGCCGTTTGGCCCCGAGGAGCTGATGGCGAGGGTCCGGGCGTCGCTGCGGCGGTCGCTCGGCCGCGATACACCGCTGCACGGGCAGCTGACCCGCGGCGATCTGACCATCGACTTCGATCGCCGGCGCGTGAGCCTCAGCGGCATGGAAGTGCGCCTGACGCCGAAAGAGTTCGAGTTGCTGACGCTGCTCGTCAGCCACGCCGGCCGCGTGCTCACGCATCGGTCGATTCTGAAGAGCATCTGGGGCACCCACAGCACCAGCCAGCCGGAGCACCTGCGCGTCCTGATGGGGCAGCTGCGGAAGAAGATCGAGCCGGACGCCGCGCACCCACGGTATCTCCTGACCGAGCCGTGGGTAGGGTACCGGTTCGCCGACGACGGGGAGTAGGGCGAGTGGCCTGTCGTGGCTGATTCAGTAGCGGCAGAAAAACAGAAGCACCGCTCAGCGCGCCGCTTCTCGGATCCCGACGCGGCGGCGCCATTCCGCGTAGAAAACCTCCGGCTGCACGCCGTGGCGGCTCAGCGCCTGGTCGACCGTGTGACCGTTGTCGAGCAGCTGCAGGAACGCGCCGACGTAGGGCTGCAGGCGCTCGACCAGCAGCTCGCCGGCGACGTGACTCTCGGCATACGCGATCGTCGCCGTCGCACCGTCGAGGGCGCCGAAGCCCTCGACCAGATCTTCCAGCGGGATCCGATCGCCGGCGGTCTTGAGCGCCTTCGCCACCCAGGCCTTGTCGCCCGGCTCGAGATAGCTCGCCAGCCCCTCGTCGATCCAGGCCGGTACGCCGGTCGGTGCCGCCGCCCTGACCACGGAGTGCACGTACTCGTGGATGACGACGCGGTCGAGCACCTGCGGCGAGCGCAGGGCGCCGCCGATCGGCAGCCGGATGCGCCCGTCGTAGCCGCCGCCGGCCCACGCCGGAGCGCGGGTGATGTCCTGGAACTGCCGGTTCGAATAGAGAATCACCTCGAGCGCCGCCGCCGGGTAGATGTCGAGCTGCTTGCCCACGGTCAGGTAGGCCGAATCGAGCACCGCGGAAACACGGTCGCCGATCGTGCGCTGCGCCGCCCCTTCGAACCGGACGGTGAAACGGGAACCGGGCCGGGCCTCGAAGCCCTGGTGCAGCTCCGCCTCCTTCTTCCACTTCGCCAGCTGCGCCGTCAGCTGCCGGTCACGCGGAGCGAGCGCCACCGCCTTTTCGAGGCTCCGCACTGCCAGGTCGAGATCGGCGGCGCCGTAGGCGACCTGGGCCAGCAGCACCATCGCGTGGAGGAACTTCGGGTCGTGCTCGACCGCTTTCTTCAGCGACGAGATCGCCGCGTCCGTGCGCCCGAGGACGAGCGAGGCATGGGCGCTGCCGTAGTGCAACAGCGCGTTGTTGGGCGCCCGGTCCAGCGCCTCGCGAAACATCGCCGCGGCCCTGGATCCATCGCCCCGTTCGAGGGCCGCCCATGCTTCGGGCGCCGGCAACTCCTGCGACCTGGCGGCCACGGTGCCGGTGGCCAGCAGCAGCGCGCACAGGGTGACCAGCACACGTATCGGCAGGAGAGGCATGGGCCTCGCCGGGGCAATTTGCATGCCTCGACCGATGGAATATCCATCCAGCGTTTGGCGAGATGTTGAGCGGGACCGGTTACGTTTACGTCAGCCGGGCTTCACTTTTCGAGTGCCTCAGACACTTGGCGACCATCTCGTGAGCCAGTTCGGAACCCTCGTGCGCCTTGCTGTTAGACAGGAGGTGATATGACAACAAGGGCCCGGCTCTCCGCCGGTGTCGGCCGGGTTGCCGTGATGTTGACGATCGCGGCCGTGGCCTCGACCGCGGTTGCGGCGGAGGGCTTCCCGCGCAGCCTGGGAAACGCAGTGCCGATTGATCGTCTGCTGCCGCCCGAACCGCCGCCGGTCCCCGGTGAGACGCGGATTCGGGAATTGGTGCGAACGATCCCGCTGACGGTCCGGCCCGAGATCGAGCCGAGGCGCTTCGAGCGGGGCTTCCAGGGCAGCGGCACGCCGAATCGACGCGGCGTTCCGTGGGGGATCGCCATCGGCGTGGTCGCCGGTCTAGCCCTGTCCGGCGGCGCCGCCGCCCGCTACGGGGAGAACGAGGGGGGCAGCTTCTGCGGCCCATGTTTCGTGCAGTGGTCGGCGGTCACGGTTCCGGCCGGCGCCGCCCTTGGCGCGCTGGTCGGCTATCTGGTGTCGCGATGACCGCCCCCTATAATCGCTCGTGGACATCCTGTCGGCGGTCGTCACGCTGTTTCTCGTCATGGATCCGCTCGGGAACATCCCGGTGTTCCTGTCGGCGCTGAGACCGGTCAGGGCCGAGCGTCGCCGGCTCGTGCTGATGCGCGAAATCGCGCTCGCTTACGTCGTCCTGCTCGCCTGCCTGTTCATCGGCGGTCAGGCGCTGGAACTGCTCGGGCTGCGGCAGGAGAGCATCAGCGTGGCCGGCGGGATCGTCCTGTTTCTCATCGCGCTGCGGATGATCTTTCCCGGCGAAGGAGGGACGGCCGGTGAGGCGCTCGACGGCGAACCGTTCCTGGTCCCGCTCGCGGTGCCACTGATCGCCGGGCCGTCGACGCTGGCGGCGCTGCTGCTGTTGCAGCGATCGTCCCCCGGCCACACCGGCTCGCTGCTCGTCGCGCTGACGATCGCCTGGGCGTTGAGCGGCGCCGTCCTGTTCTCGTCCACGTTCTTCTACCGGTTGCTCCGGGAGCGCGGCCTGATGGCGATGGAACGACTGATGGGCATGCTGCTGGTCATGGTCGCGGTGCAGATGTTCCTGGACGGGACCAAGGCCTTCCTCGAACGGTGATCGATCTCCGGTATGCTCGGATACTGGGGAGGCGTCACATGGCCAGCTACAAGGTTGGATATTTCGTCGGCAGTCTCGCGACCGCTTCGATCAATCGCCTCCTGGCGAGGGCGCTGGTGAAGCTCGCCCCGCCGGAGCTCGAGATGACCGAGATCCCGTTCAAGGACCTGCCGCTCTACAGCTACGATTACGACGCCAGCTACCCGCCGGTCGCGATCGAATTCAAGAAGGCGATCGAAGCCGCCGACGCCGTGCTGTTCGTCAGCCCGGAGTACAACCGGTCGATCCCCGGCGCCTTGAAGAACGCGATCGACTGGGGTAGCCGCCCCTACGGCCAGAACGCGTTCACGCGGAAGCCGTCCGCCGTGATCGGCGCCTCACCGGGGAAGATCGGCACGGCGATCGGCCAGCAGCACCTGCGCAGCATCCTGGGCTTCTGCAATTCACCGCAGATGAACTCGATGGAGGCCTACATCCAGTTCGAGCCCGGCCTGATCACCGCCGAGGGCCAGGTGACCAACGAGCGGACCGAGAAATTCCTCCGGAGGTACATGAAGGAATTCCACGAGTTCATCGTCAGGGTCATCACGGTCCTGCCGCGGAACGCGTAGCGGCCTCAGACCGAGACGGCAACCGTCAGCGTCGCGGTGAATCCGCCGGCCACGCTGCCGCTCATCGTCGCGAGCTCGAGCGACGATCCGTCGCTGAACACCATGTCGCTCGCCAGCGTCACCTGCGCCTGGTTGGTCACGCTCTGCTCGTAGCCGGAGGTGGCGTAGACCTGGTCGTTGGTCCCCTTGGGCAGCGCGATCTGCGAGGTCGCAATCTTGTTGGCGACGTTGGTCGCGGCCGAGAGGCTCCGGAACACCTCGAAGTGGATGTGCGGCCAGCGCCCGGTGTAGCACGCCGGGTAGATCGACGTGAACGACACCCGGCCGTTGGCATCGGTCTCCTGGACACCTCGCAGGTAATTCTGGTTCACGGCTCCCGACGTATACAGGGAGTAGCGGCCGAGCCGGTCGCAATGCCAGAGGTATACGGCATATCCCGAGAGCACGGCGCAGGTGGACGACGACACGATCGTCAAGGCGATCGTCAGCGGCACGCCGTCCGCCGTGCCATTGAGACCACCGAAGCTCGTACGAATATCGCTGCGAACCACGCCGGTGACCGGCAGCACGTTCGCCCCGTTGGAGCCGTCGCCCGGATAGGGCCCGGCGGTCTCCTGCGGGATCAGGCTGCAGGCGCCGGACGGTGCCGGTGTCGAAGGTGCGGTCGGGGTTCCCGAGGTCGAGTCGCTGCCGGAACTTCCACCGCAGCCGAGCAGTTGCACGGCGCCGAAACCGGCGCCGAGGCGCGCCGCCATCCGCAGCAGGCCGCGCCGGTCGAGCACGGCTCCCGTCGCCAGAAGATCGCGGTGCAGCCCGCCGAAGTCGTCATGATCGTCGTTGTGTGTCACGTTGTCTCCTACCCGCAGTAGCTCTCAGCTGTCAGTTAGCAGCTGTCAGTAGATCGCTGAAATGTGGAAGAGACGTGGCAACACTGTGACAAAACTGTTGCAGGTTATGGCCGAGGTCGATTCGCAGCCACGCGGCGCGCTATCGTCGAGCCATGAATCTGGCCCGGATCCCGGCATTCGTTACCGACAGCGTCTTCCACGTCGTCGTCGAGACGCCTCGCGGATCGTCTTTGAAACTCGCATACGAACCGAAGTGGGAGGCGATGGCGGTCTCACGGCCGCTGCCGATCGGCGTGGTGTATCCGTACGACTGGGGGTTCATACCGTCGACCGAGGCGGCGGACGGCGATCCGGTGGACGCGATGCTGCTGTGGGACGTCCCGTCATTCCCGGGCGTTGTGATCGAGTGCCGGGCGATTGGCGTGCTGCAGGTGGAACAGAACCGGCTCAATCGTCCCCCGCGGGCACGGATTCGCAACGACCGGGTCATTGCCATTCCGGTCGAAGCCAGGCGTGAGCAGGACGTGGACAGCGTCGACAGTTTGCCGTTGCGCGTGCGGCAGGAGCTCGAGCAGTTCGCGATCGCCGCCGGCGCGCTCGAGGGCAAGGACATTCGAGTGGTCGGCTGGGGCGACCCGGCGGCCGCGCTCGAGCTCATTCAACAGAGCGTCAAGGCGCAGTGATCGCCGGACCGGGGTCGGCCCCGCGGTCCGGGACGCGACAGCGGGCACTCGTCAGAACGGGATCCGCTCGACCCGAACCGCCGACTCTCCACGCGGCCCACTCGTCCAGGCGGTGACGACCGCGTCCTTCACGCGGGCGATCACCGGGTAGGTGGCGGCATTGTCATTGCCGATCGGCTGGCGTTCGAACCGAAGCGTCCCGGTGGCGCCGGCGATCGCTCGTCCAAGCGCCACACGCCGGCTGCCGCTCGCCTGCTCGTCCCAGGTCACGACCACTCCACCTCGCGAGTCGAGCGCGATCTGTGGATGCCCGGGCATCCCCTCGGTCGGGATCTGCTGTCGCGGTGTGAACCGACGACCGTCCACCGATGTGGAATGGAACAGCGCCAGGGCGGGCTTGCTCCCTTGCTTGATCAGCGTGGGCCAGACCACGTGGATGCGGCCGCTGCCGTCGACCGCGATTGCCGGGCCGTTCTCCGGACAGCCCTTGAGCTCCCAGTCGTCCTGGCTGATGCGAACCGGCGGAGAAAACGTCCGGCCGCCGTCGCGCGACGTGGTGAAGGCGATGTCGCGCATGCTGCCGGGATAGACGTGCCGCCACGCCGCGTGGATCACCCCGTTGGCGGCGGTCGCGATGGCGGTCTTGCAGCAATAGCACACGCCTCCGGCGAGGGGACGCGCCGCCGTCGCGGCGTTCACCGGGCCGAAGTACAGCTTCGAGAGCTGGGCCCGCGCCACGTCGTCCATCTGGCCGGCGCCGTGTTGATGGTGGGCCGGCGGCGCTGGTGCCGCCTGTGCCGGAGTCAGCTGTGCTGGTCGGAGCGCTACCGCCTGCTGCGGCTGCGCACGGTGGTCGAGCCAGATAGCCAGCACGCGCCCGGACGGATCGGTTGCGGTGGCCTGCCAGCCGCGGTAGCCGGGGCCGTCGCTCCCTGGCACCAGCACCTGACGGCCGAACGATCGTCCGCCATCGTCCGAGCGCGCCGACAGCAGCCGGGTGCCTTCCGGCGTCTTTGACGTCCAGACGACGACGACCGCCGGTTCATGTCCCCGGCGCGGTACCAGCGAGACCCGCGGCGGCTGTTCTCCCGACAGACTCGCCGGGCTGTCGGCGCGGCTCACGGCTATGGGTGCAGCGAACGTCCGCCCGCCGTCACGGCTGATCGCTGAGTAGACTCCGGTCGCTCCGCCCTTCGCCGTGGCGCCCCAGGTGATTGCCACGAACTGGTCGATCGCGGCGATGGACGGGTAGGCGTTGCTGCGGCCGGCGACACCGACGTCGATCGCGCGTCCGCTCGGCAGCCCCGGGCTCGCCGCGACGATCGTCAGCGTGAGTAGAAAGCTTCTGAACAGCTTCAGGTGATCCATGGACACTCCCTGACCGTCAAAAGCGTGCGCGAACGCCGAGCTGGAACGTTCTCGGCTCGGCGATCGCGGTGACCTGACCGAAGGTCGACGACGGGTTGGTCGGGTAGGCACCGGTGCCGAAGTTAGTGTTTCGCGTCAGCACGTTCTGGTGATTCGTGAGGTTGAACCCCTCGGCCATTGCTTCGAGCTGCAGCCGGCCTTTGAGAGGCACGACACGACTGACACGGAGATTCAGGCTGAGGAAGCTGCTGCTGATGCCGGCATTGCGCTCGATGAATTCGCCGTTCACGATCGGCCTGCCCGCGGTCCCCTGGAGCGTCGTCACGCCAGACGTGATGTTGAACGGCAGCGCGGAGTACGCCTGCAGCATGCCGCTCACCTGGAAGCCATGCGTCAGGTGCTGCCACGGCGTCTCTGCCGGTTCAGTGGACGTCTGGAACGCCGCGTTCACCACCAGACGATGGCGCTGGTCGTCGTCGGACCGGCCCCAGTCCTTCGAGAGGTCGAACGGATCGATCGGCGAGCTGAAGAAGAACTCGCCGACATTGTTGTTCGATTTCGACAGCGTGTACGACACGCGGTAGTGGCCCCAGCGGACCGGACGCTGCGTGAACGACACGTGCAGCCCGTGGTAGTTCGAATCGCCGGCCGCCGAATACTGGCTGTTGTTGGCGTAGTTGGGATTCGGCCGGCAGCCATTGTTGGTTCCCGACGCCACACACGTCGGCACGTTCTGATTGATCGACATCAACAGGTTGAGGCCGCGCAGGTACTGATACCCGGCACTGAGGGTCGCGCGTTCGCCGAGTTGCTGCTGCAATTCGACGCTCGCCTGCCGCGAGTAGGCGTTCTCCAGATCGCGATCCATCGTCGTCAGATTGGGCAGGATCACCGACGGCACGACGCCCGGCAGGATGTTGGGAAAAGTCGGGGCGCCGGCCTGGTTCGGGGAGAGGCTGACCCCGACTTGACGCAAGTTCGCCAGGTCGGTCGTATTGCCGGCCGAGAGGATCGCGTTGGCCAGGGCCCGGAGCGGAACGCGATCGTAGAACAGCCCGGCGCTGCCACGCACCAGAGTCCGGCGCGATTCGAATGGCGACCACGCCACGCCGATGCGTGGCGAGAGGTTGTTGGTGTCGGTGTTGATCGTGTCGAGGAGCTGTAGGTCGTAGCGCAGGCCCGGGTTCAGCGTGACGCGCGAGCTGACCTTCCACTCGTCCTGGAGGTAGATCCCGAGATTCGGATTACCCTGCGACACCTCGGACACCCCGAACGTCTGGGTGAAGCCACCGTTGTTGTAGAGGCCGGTCAGGAAGTTGTCCAGCGACGAGAACGTGTAGCTGCCGCGCACCGAACGGGGATAGGTGATGCCGGTGTCGTTGTAGAGGAAATCGAATCCCGCCCTGAACGCATGGGCCCCGGCCTGGTGAGAGAGGTTGTTCGCGACCTGGTAGAGCTCGTTGACCCGCCGCGTCGGGCTTCCTGAGCTGGTCCCGAACGAGGCCACCCCGGCGATGCTGACGAACGGCCCGATCGTGTCGGTCGGTGGGGCGTCGAGACTGCTGTGGGCGAACTGGGCGCGGGTCTCGAGCACGGTCCGCGACGAGATGGTGAACCTGTTGCTCACCGCGATCGTGTGATCGCTGCTGTCGAGGGCCGACGAGGAGCTCGGCGCATTGAGACCACCGGCGCCGCGGGCGTTCTCGGCGCTTACGTCGTAGAGGCTGTAGCGGAACGTCAGCTGGTCCCGCCCGTGCACTTGATGGTCCACCTTGCCCAGCACATTGGTCGAGTCGACCGGGTTCGGGTACAACCCGGTCGCCACCAGGGGACCGCCATATCCCACCTCCGCCAGACGCGCGTTGACCGCCGCCACGCTGGCATCCGTGATCGTCGTCAGGCCGGTCTGATCGAGGCGCCGCTGCTCGACGTTGGTGAAGTAGAAGGCACGATTGGGCACGAGCGGGCCGCCGACGCTCCCGCCGTACTGTGACTGGTGCATCGGCAGCGTGGTCCCGGACAGCGCATTTTGCGCGTTGAACAGATCGTCGCGGACGTAGTCGTAGATGGTGCCGTGCAGCGCGTTGGTCCCGCTCCTGGTGACGATGTTCACGTATCCGCCGAGCGCCCGCCCGAGCTCGGCCTGGGCCCCCGAGGTGACCACCTGGAACTGTTCGATCGCATCGACGCCGTAGGTGATGCCGCTCAGGGCCGCGGCGTCATCGTTGGCCGACAGGCCGTCGACGATGAAGTTGTTCGACAGGTTGCGCTGGCTCGCGACCGACAGGCTGACACCCGGCACCGCCGAGGTTTCCGGAAAGAGCTGCGCACTGCCTACATTCGTCGGGGAGACCCCCGGCACCAGCAGCGCGAGCTCGAGGAAGTTCCGGCCGTTCATCGGCAGGCTCCTCGCCTCCGGTTCCGACACCGTCCCGACGATCTGGCTGCGGGCGGCCTCGAGGACGGTCGCTTCGGCGGTGATCGTGACGCTTGCGTCCAGGCCGGCCACTTCGAGCGAGACCGGCAGCTCGAATGCGGCACCGGCCGTCAGCGTGAGCGTTCGCCGAGCCTGCCGAAAGCCCGGGGACGCGATGGTGAGCTCATAGGGGCCGATCCGGAGGTAGGGGAAACGGAACCGCCCGGCCTGATCGCTCGTCGTCGTTCCGATCAGGTCGGTCTGGGTGTGGCGTGCGGTCACCAGGGCGCCGGCGACAACCGCCCCCGAACCATCAGTGACGCGGCCGCTGACGCTCGCGTAGTCGACCGACTGCTGCGCAGAAACAGGCAGGACTCCCGCGAGCAACACGCCCACGAGAAGGACAACTCTCCATGGATTCACACGACCTCCGACGAATAGACGACTTCCCTGGAAGGCACACGTCGGCCTTCAACGCGAAAGGGAACGGCTATGCGCGAGGTGGCGGAGGTTCGGGCGGCGCCGGACGGCTGGATGGTCTGTCCGGATCGCTGTGGAAGGAGACGCTGGCGGCCGGAGGCACGACCGTCCGTATCGGAACGGTCAGCACGCCCACGAGCGTGTAGACCGTCGCGAGCACGGCGGTGCTGCTGTTGCCTGCCCCGCGCATCAGGCAGCGGGTGCCCTCGGGCGCTGGCGCATGGTGCATCGGGCACACCCCATGATCGCCGTGGGTGCAGGTGCACTCGACCAGCGGCGCAGCTACGCCCGCCCCGACCAAAAGTGGGGGAGCCGCCAGCAGCGCGAGCTGACAACAAAGCCAGACAGCGGCAACCGGCCCGAGTGCGCGACGCAGGCGCGTCATGATCAGTACCAAACTTAGACGGGTCGCCACCACCTGTCAAACCACGGTCCGCCAGTGAGCCGGCCACGGTTCACCACGGATCACGCCAGCCCACGCTGACCGAGCCGGAAGCGAACTGGCTCACGCTGGAGTTGAAACGGGTGCTTGGGCACGCCTGACGCATCTGTCGGCTGCCGTCAGTTTCCGGCGACATCTCGCTTCGCCGTCGCCATTGAATGACCGATTTGGCATAGCGAGCATCTACGGCTCCGAGGAGGGAGTCTTTCGCATTCGAAATGGACGAGTCGAGCCACTGGGCAGCGGCGGCGCCGCCAGCGAATGGAAGGGCGGTTCAGCCGTCGAATTCTTCGCGCACTTGCAAACCACGGGGACGGTCAGGTAGCTACTGTCGGCTCGGCGGCTCTGAAGCCACGACGCACTGTGGCCCGGCGGAGCCACCATCACCATGTGAGTCTCCTCAGGCGTCAACAGTTGCAGTGGCTGCTGCCGGATGCCCCGGCGACGGCACCAGACGCCGCTTGAACATCGGGCGTGCCGCGACGCGAAACCCGCGGCGCCATAGTTCGTAGACATAGAATTTCGCGTCACGGTCGGCCAGCATCGCCGCATCGTCGGGATTGACGACGAGGCTGACTTCGATGTTGGGAGCGAGGCCGATCGGAATCCGGTGACGCCGGCAGGCGTCGTAGACATCGCCGCCATCACGCGTCCGCATGTCGGCGTAGTCCGGCGGCGCCCAATCGGCCATGTCGGATCCGATCGTCGGCCGGAAGATGCAGACCGTGGGGAATGCGCCGAGCGAGGTGATGCACTCGATCCCCTCGAGCGTGCTCTCGATCGGCTCGATCCCCGCGATCAGTCTCCCCCGACACCGCGCCGCGCGGCATGCGGATGGCGCAGTACTCCATGCGCGTCGAAGAAGAGCTCGCTGGCCGAGCGAGCGCGCCTTGCCCGGGACAGATCCGCGCGAACCACCGGGTCGAGCAGTTCGACGCAGAACGAGAAGTGATCCACTCCAAGGTCGATCAGCCGGTCGTAGCGCTGAAGTCCGCGCTCCGGCGTGAGCTGCACGCCGACGAGCAGGCCGACCTCCTCCTTGATCGCGCGGACGTAACGGCTCGACGAACTCGAGCGCGTGCGCCGCCCTGGAATCCGCCGTTCAGATGAACGAAGGTCACGCCCGACTGCTCCTTCGCCGCACGGCAGGTCTCGACGACATCGTGGATGGTCTTGGCCGCGCGTCTCCGTCGCCGCCGACGTTCTGCCCCGTGGTGCAGAACCGGCAGTTGCAGCGAGGTGTAGTTCCAGAACTCGCAGACAGGATTGATGTAGATGCCGAGATAGGTGCCCTGCAGGACGCCGATGCGCGACATCGGCGTGCCGCGCGAGGTTTCCCAGCGCGTACCAGACCGGCTCGCGCTGGATCGTCGACCGGGTAGCGCTGTCCGAGCGCTCGTCGTCGACGATGACGTGGCCGGCGCGGCGCGCATGAGCACGTACGGCGATCGCGCGCGAACGGCTCGACGACCGGCGCGTTCATCCAGATCTCCGGCTTCAGCCACGACTCCCGTCGGGAATCACGAGTTCGAGGCCCGATCCGAGGCCCGGCACGGGTGCGGCGGATGCCCGCGCGCCCCTCGAGGAGCACCGTCGTCGGGCACGCGCAAGCCCGCGGCAGAAGAGGTCGATCTCGAGCTCGCACGCGTTCAGACATGTTTCATCGCCTCGCTCACCTCATGCACTACTTCACGACCAGCGTTCCCTTCATACCCGCCTGATAGTGGCCCGGCGAAGGTGCAGATGAACGGGTACTTCCCGGGCTTGGCCGGGCGCGGTGAAGGTCACCTGGACGGTTTCGCCAGGCCCGGCGAACGGGGTCTTGGCGATGCACCGCGTCCATCATCGCCGGCGGGATGAAGTCGGTGCCGCGGTGCGGCGCTCCGTCCTTCAGGAGCTTCAGGATGTCGGTGCCGAGCTTCAGCACGACGACGTTGTGCGGCCATCGCGATCTTCGGGATGATGCCCTTGGCCAGTGAGGCGGATCTTCACTGTTTCTCCCCGCCTGGCCGACGTCGTGGACAGGTTGTATATTCATGTCGTCGAGTCCCAACGATGTCGAAGACCCGGATCGGGTCCGCCTTCCCGGCGACCGAGAGCGGGAACAGTTGGTGCCGTGTCCTTGCGAACCTGGGCCGACGCTGGCAGAACGAGCGGAACTGGACATGATGACTGCCGCAGAGACCACCGCGCAAGACCGCATGAATGACTGCCTTGAAAATCGTTGATGTGAGTAGCTTGGTCTCGGCCGGCCTGAGCTCCTGTGAGTGGCCGTCATACGGTGTAGACAGCCTTGTCGCCGGCCGGTAGCGGCCAGCAGCTGGCCGATCAACTCCGAGCGTTGGACCATCCGGCCATGGGCGAGCTCGTCGTCGTGCTGACTGATGGCGTCGAGGATGGCTCGCTGAATACGGCACAGCGGTCCGGCGAAGGCCCCGCCGCGTTGATGGCCGGCGAGGGCCGCGGTCCGTTCCGCGACCGCTCCCATGAGCGCTGTGAACAGCGCGTTCCCTGTACAGTCCGCGAGAGCGGCGAGGAACCGGACGCCCGGCCGATCCGGGCGGCCCCGAACCAGCATCGCCCGCTCGTCGCGCGCGACGGCCTGTTCGAGCCGCATGATGTCCGTGGCTCGCGCGTACCCGGGCCGCAAGACGCGCCACCATCGGCTCGAACGCCTGCGCCTGCTGCAGGGCGAGGGGAGAGGTGAGCGTGTGACCAAGGAGCAGCGAGAGCGACTCCTGCAGCACCACCGGATCCGGCTGCGCAATGAAGGTGCCGCCCTCCGCGCCTCGCCGGACGATGACCAGGCCGCGCTGCTCGAGTGAGCGGTAGGCCTCCCTGACCGAGACTCGCCCGATCCGGTATCGCCGCGCCATTTCCCGCTCGGGCGGGAGTTTCTGGCCCACGGTGAGCCGACCGGTCGTGATCTGCCGCTGGATCGTTCGGGTAATCCGTTCGAACTTGCGATTGGGGTGGAGCAGCCTTGGCATCCCCATGAGCCTGAGGCCGATCGCCGCTGGCGCCTATGACGCGCGTCATATCTGGACGTAAAGTCGATAGACTGACGAGCGATGAGCCACGATGTCGAACAGCTCGATGCGCTCCTGGCGGCGACCCCTGTGTTCAAGAAGCTGGCGCCGCTGGACCGGCGCACGGTGGCGCAGCACGCGCTGCTGAAGCGCTACGGGAAGGGGGAGACGATCTTCGAGCAGGCGGCGCCGTCCGATGCCTTCTACACGGTCGCGTCCGGCCGCGTGAAGATCTTCAAGATGCTGCCGAGCGGCAGGGACATAATCCTGGAAGTGTTCGGCCAGGGCGACCCCCTGGGGGCCGTGGCGGCTTATGATGGCCGGCCGTTTCCGGCGAGTGCCGTGGCCCTCGAAGAGACGGTTTGCGTCGTGATTCCGCGACCGGTGTTCTTCCGCCTGCTCGAAGAGCAGCCCTCGCTGGTTCGTGGATTGATGCTCGGCCTGACCGTCCGGCTCGTGGAGCTGACCAACCGGCTCGCCGAGTTGAGCGGCAGCCGGATCGAGCCGCGTTTCGCCCGTCTGTTCCTGAAGCTGGCCGGCGAGCTCGGGCGTCCCGATCGCGGCGGAATTTTCATCCCACTGACACTGTCCCGGCAGGAGCTGGCTGACATGACCGGGACCACGATCGAAACCGCGATTCGCATCATGAGCCGATGGGGCAAGGATGGCATCGTCCACACCGACAAGGACGGCTTCGTGATCATCGATCGACGGACGGTCGAGGCGACGGCGGGCGAGTGAGGCGACTGAAGACACGAGGCAGGAGCCACCCGGCGGCAGCCGAATCGCCGGAGCTTCTGGCTCGTTGCAGCATGTAGCCGATGTAGGCGGCTCCAGTCCCGACGCCCCCCAGCAACGACACCGCGGCGACCCGGATCGCGACGACGTTCCCGGTCGGCAGGCCCCACGCCAGCATCAATGTGCCGACCAGCCAGAGGAAGAAGATCGGGCGCGCGAAGCCGGTCGAAGGCAATGCATTCGCGGCGACATCCGGCGGTGATCCCTTCGCGGCAAACGCGCGGTACCACGCGTAGAACGGCACGAGGCGTCCCTGCATGCCCGCCACGATCTGTGCGAGAAACCCCACCAGTCCGGCCACGCCGTAGATCCACATCATCGTCAGGCGATGTTGGCCGGCGATTCCGATGCTCAACGCCATCCCGGACCCCGCCGCCGCAAGCAGCCAGGCGAACGCCGCGTGCGTCTGCCACGTCGACCAGTCGCGCGTGGGCAGCGCGGGTGGACGGGGCAGCCGGCGTGCGACGGTTCGGCGGATCTGCGCGACGAAGGACGCGAGGCCAAGAAGGATCAGCGTCGCGCCGACCCACACCAGGTGCGAGCCGGCCAGCAGCGTCACCACCAGAGCCGCGAGGCCGCTTTCGATCGCGATTGCACTGAACGCAAGCGTCGATCCGGTCGGCATTGCCGCCGGCAGGATCATCGGGATCAGCCGGTACGACAGGCCGACGACCATCATCGTTGCCCAGCCGATCGCGGCGAGGTGGGCATGCGCGAACATCGCCGCCAGCGGTGATACGCCGAGAAAACCGCGGGAGCGATCGAAGCCGATGAGGATCCCGAGCAGCGCAGCCGCCAGGATGTTGAAGAACGCCAGCCCGACGTGCAACGTCACCGGCCAGGGCGCCGTCGACCCCGGGAGCCCGCGCCAGGCGCGAAGACCCACCCACGCCATCGCCGCCGAGACGAAGCCGGCCGACCAGGCCATGCCGTCATACGTGTTGATCCAGAAATGCCCAACCATCCCGGTCGTGCCGAATACGAACGATCCGAACGCGATCCAGTCACCTTTACCCGCAGGCATCGGAATCCGGAGCACCAGCGGACCGACGATGTAGAACGAGCCCAGGATGGAGCCTGAAAGCCATGGGATCGTCAGCAGGTGCACGAGCGCCACCATCCGCGGCTGATAGAACGACGCCCCGGGAAGCGACGGATCGACCAGCAGCACCAGCAGCGCCGCGGCCAGTCCGGCATGAGCGAACCCGTAGTAGGCGAGTGGAACCGCTGAGGATGGGATGAGCGGTGTCATGCCGTGCGCGACCATCCGGGGTAGCTTCCGCCTTCAGGCGAAAGACCGGTATGACTGCCGTCATAGGAGCGGCCCGGGAGGTCTGCGTATTCTCCCCCAATGTCCTCGAACGCCCACTCCATGCTCCGGGCCCTGATTGCGGAGCAATGCGAGCTCGAAGCGCGCATCCACGACCTGACGGCGACTCCCGGCGAGACGCTCGTGGTCGGCGAGTCGCTGCTGGCGTTTGCCAGGCGGGAGGACGAGGCGTTCTCGGCGCTGGCGCCGTTGCTCGACCCGGCAGCGCAGGCAGAACTGACGGCCGAGCACCAGCATTTTGCCGAGGACCTCGAGCTGCTCGACTGGCTCCTCCACACGTTTCCGGCTTCGCCGGATATAGCCACACTCAACGCTTCGCTCATTCCGCGGATGCAGCAACACATCGACCGTGACGGCCGGCTGCTGGCCCGCGCCGCGGCGCTTCAGATCAGTCGTACGTAGCGCGGCTGACCGGCGCAGCTGTTGCGCTCGTGACAGAACTTTTACATTTTGCTCCGGACCTGTTCGATACCAGCTTCGATCAATCAATGACAACCAGATTCACTGCGGGAGAGGCTCTCCCGGAGCTCATCCAAGGCGGCATGGGTGTGGCCGTATCGAGCTGGCGCCTTGCACGGGCCGTCTCGGCACTCGGCCATCTCGGCGTGGTATCCGGCACCGCACTCGATGTTGTCCTCGCCCGCCGTCTGCAACTCGGCGATCCGGGCGGCGAGATCCGCCGCGCCCTCGATGGGTTTCCGGATCCGCAGCTGGCACAGGAGGTGTGGGACCGATACCTGGTGCCCGGCGGCAAGCCTCCACAGGCAGCCTTCAAGAACGTGCCGATGTTCTCGGCGCGGCCGTCCCGCCGCCTCCAGTCTGCCCGACGACAGCTTCACGCTGACGTTCGATCCGTCGACCATGCTTTCCAAGGTCGCACGGGCACCGCTGGCTCGTCCGAGCTTTCTCGCCATCGTCTCGTCGTCGACCCTGGCCGCGAGTCTGGCGCGTCACGGGGGTCGTGTCGACGGCTTTGTCGTCGAAAGCCATGTCGCCGGCGGGCACAACGCCCCTCCTCGAGGCCGCCTCACCCTCTCCGATGAAGGAGAGCCGACCTACGGCCCGAGGGATGTCGTCGACCACGCAAGGATGCGCGAGATCGGCCTGCCGTTCTGGCTCGCGGGCGGCGCCGACCGGCCGGAGTCGATCGCCGATGCGAAGCGTGTCGGCGCCGCGGGAATCCAGGTGGGGACGTTGTTTGCGTTTTGCGAGGAGGCTGGCGTGGACCCGACCCTCCGCCGCGAAGTGCTCGCTCAGGTCCGCGCCGGCACGGCGCAGGTGCGGACCGACCGCCTGGCATCGCCGACGGGCTTTCCGTTGAAGATCGTCCGGCTGGATGGCACGCTCTCGGAGACCGGTGTCTACGAGTCGCGTGAACGTCGCTGTGACCTCGGATACCTGCGGGAGATCTACCGGCGCGAGGACGGAGCGCCCGGCTATCGATGTCCCGGCGAGCCGCTGGAGGATTATCTGCGGAAGGGTGGACGAGTCGAGGACACGCGCGGCCGCAAGTGTGTCTGCAACGGGCTGCTCGCGACCGTCGGCCTGGGGCAGCAGCGTGAAGGCCGCGCCGAACCAGCGATCGTGACCGCGGGAGCCGGACTGCTCGAAGTCTCGCGGCTCCTGCGGGGTCGTGAGTTCTACTCGGCAAGCGATGTCGTAGGGTACCTGGCCGGGAGCTAGTGCTTGCCGGGCTCGCTGAGCGTGCGAATGTAGGCGACCAGCGCATCCATGTCGTCGCCGCCGATCTGCGGATGGCTCGGCATGAGCGGCCGGCCTTTGATGGCTCCACCCATCTTGATCACGTCGGCGATGTTCTTATCGGTGAGCGTGCTCATGTACGCGTAGTCGGTGTGGTCGCGTGGCGGGGGCTTCAGCACGCCGGCGCCCGGACCGTCCCCCTTGCCGCTCGCGCCGTGGCAAGGCACACAGTTGGCCTTGTAGATGCTCGTTCCCGCGCTCGAGCACCGCCGGGGTGATCGTCTTGGCCGGCGCCGCTCCCGATGCGGACGGCGCGTCGCCGTCGGGCCGATCGGGATCCGACAGGCACATGCGATCGCGACGCCGAGCAGTGGCGACCGCCACCAGCAACAGGGATCCTCGTTTCATGAGAACGAAACCTCCTCCGTCGATACGAGCGGGAGCGCGAGTCGAGCAACGCAGTCCGGCGGCGCGCGCGGCCCGCAGAGTGAACCGCAGGCAGCACACGATGACCGGCACCACGGTCCAGGGCAGAGCGCGCGAGCAGCAGGGCGGCGGCGCCACGACGAGAGAAGCGAGCCGCGAGGAAGGCGCCGGCGGGTCCGAGCAGGTAGAGATCCGGTTCGAGCGCCAGGACGCCGAGCACGCGCGCCGCGTCGACCGGGTTGGCGACGAGCGCGCCGCCAGCCATTCGGCCGGCATCCCGCTGACCGAGAGCGAACCGATCAGCACCAGGTCGTAAAGCAGAACGAAGCCGAACCACGCGAAGACGGCCGCGCCCTGCGCCTGCACGGCGGAGCGGCTCGAGACGGAGATGAGCAGGCCGACACCGGCCATCGCGGCGCCGGCAAGCGAGGCGATGGCGGGAAAGAGCAGGTAATGACCAAGCATGCCGGGGCCGGCGGCCGCGCGCGAGCAGCACGCCGGCCGGCAGGAAGCCCGCGAGCGTCGCGAGCGTGAGCGCGAGCGAGCAGACCGGCGTGTTTGCCGAGCAGCAGACTGCGTGCGCGACAGCGGCTGCGCCAGCAGATGCTCCAGCGTGCCGCGCTCGCGCTCGCCGGCGATCGACGCCGGCGCCCATCAGCACCGCGACCAGCGGCGCGAGCAGCAGGCACAGGTTCATCAGCGTCGCCGTCGTTCGTCCGAACGCCTGCAGCGCGAGGCCTGAGGTGCTGTCGAGACCGGTCGCGGTGGCCGCCAGCCCGAGCGCGCCCAGCACCGCGGCGTAGCCGATCAGCCAGCGGTTGCCGACCGCGTCCCGCAGCTCCTTGCGACGAGCGGCAGGAGCGCGCGGCGCTGTCCGGAGTCAGGCGGCCGTTCGTCGCGCGGCGTCCGCATCGCGGGCGGACTCGAAGCGCATCGGACGCGATGAGACGGCCGTCCTCGAGCACGATGCGCCGATGTCCGGCGTCAGCAGTTCCTGGCCAGCGTGCGTCGAGACCAGGACGGTGCGGCCCTCCGGCGGCCACGTGCGCGCAGCCGTGCTGGCCAGCCAGCGCGGCTGGCGGCGTCGAGGCTGGCGCTCGGTTCGTCGAGGACGAGGATCTGCGGGATCGGTCAGCAGCGCGAGCGCGAAGCCGAGCCGCTGCCGCATGCCGCCGGACAGCTCGCCAACCGGTCGTCGCGTGTGCTCGACGAGGCCGGCCTCGTCGAGCAGCGCCGCGCAGCGGTCGCGCGGCGCGCGGCGGATATCGGCATAAAGCGACATCGTCTGGGCGACCGTGAGGTCGAGATGCAGCCCGCCGCTCTGGGGCATGTAGCCGATGAGCGAGCGGACGCGCGGCCGTCGGTCAGCGGGTCGACGCCCGGCGACGCGAACTCGTCCCTCGAAGCCGGTGAGGCCGAGGATGCAGCGGAGCAGCGTGGACTTACCGGCGCCGTTGGCGCCGAGCAGCAGCGTGACCTCGCCCGGCCGCAGCGTGAGCGAGACATCCGCAGCGCCGACGCGGCGGCCGTACCGCTTGCGTGACGTTCGGTGATCTCGATCATCGCGCGCCTCGCGCCGAGATCGTCATCAGCGGGCGATCGTCAACAAGAACCGGCGCCTGGCGGTAACAGCGGGAACATCCGCGCCGCGGACTCGAGCGCCAGGTGCGCCGGCGTATAGAGGAAGGCCTGGATCAGCGGGATTGCGCCGGATAAGCGCGTCCATCGCGTCGTGAGCGTGTGCGGCACGTCGCCGATGCCGTCGCGATTCGCGTCGAAGCCACGATACTGGCCCCACGAGTTGCCGCGCCCGTCACGCGACCAGCGCATGCCGGCCGAGAGCTGACGGCCGAGCGGCCGCACGTCGGTCAGGTTCTCGGCGATGCGATTGCCGGTGAGCGTCAGCGCCGCATTGCTCTGCAGCGCCAGACCGACTTCGTTGCCGGCGATGACGTTGCCGCGTGAAGACGCGCCTCGCTGCGCCGGGTTCGACGGCACACCCTCCGCGTAGATACCGACGCGGTTCGCCAGGATCTGATTGTCCTCGGCGATGAGGTCCCGATGTCCTTGAGCAGCACGCCGTAGGCTGCCGAGCCTTCGCGGTGCTGCCGGATGCGGTTGCCGCGGAGCATCAGGCGGTCCGACATCATCAGCGCCGCGCCAAGCAGATTGCCCGGCGACGTCGTTGCCCTCGAACCGCGCGTTCTGCGAATACATCGAGTGCAGGCCGTAGCGGCACTGCGGTGACGACGTTGCCGGCGACGACCACGCGCTCGGTGAACGACAGATAGATGCCGTCGCGGGCGTGCGGAGATCCGGTTGCGCAGGAACTGGCTGTCGTCGCAGATTCCAGGCGCTGATGCCGTGGCCCGGGCCGCGCGCCGTGCGGCTCGCCGGGCGCGATCGACGTTGTCCTGCACGACCGGCCGCCGCCGTCGCCGATGTGGATCCCGAAGTACACATCGTGGACGTGGTTCGCTTCGATGCGATGGCGGTTGCCGGTGACCTTGATGCCGGCCGCTTCCTGGGTCACCTCGCGGCCGCTGTTGCGGACCGTGAAGCCGCGAAACAGGACGTCGTCGCCCTCGATCGTGACGACGCTGCCGCTGCCGCCACCGTCGATGACCGCGCCCGGTTCGCCGATGACCGTCGAGCGGCCCGCGAATCACGAGCGGGCCGGGATGAACGCCGGGCTCGACGACGACGGTGCTGCCGCGCGGCGCGGCGTCGATCCGCGCCTGCAGGAGGCCGGCGATGGTGCGGACGCCTGCGCCGTGGGCGACACGATGGCGAGTGACGACGCCGCCGCGATCGCGGCCGCCGGCCGCGCGTCCGGCAGGCGCCGGGCCTCGTCGCGGCGAGCGCTCCGAGCCGTCCGCCGAGCCACAGCAGGACGCGCGGCGCCGACGAGGCACACGAAGCCCCAGGACACCATCGCGGTACGACACGAAGTTGCCCATCGCGGTCTCGCCGATGACGAGCGGCGTGAACGGCTTCGAGGCGAATCGGCGCCGTCGGATTGAGCGTGTGGCCGAAGTCGTAGAGCCGCCACTGCAGGTCCGCGAGGATCGCCGAGCGGCAGTCAGCGGCCGTCGCCGCGACCGCCAGCGCGGCGCAACCAGCGGTGCAGCGGGCGCAGCAGGCACAGCACGACAGCAGCCCGATGCCGAACGGGAACATCGCCGTCTCGAGCGCCGGGGCCTCGATCGGCGGCATGCCGATGTAGTGGTTCAGGATGTTCAGCTCGCGGAGGTCGCCCGGTCATGCGGGTGCCGAAGGCGTAGAGGCGCAGCCCCTTCGGGTACTGCGGCGCCTCGCATCGTCATCGTCCACAGCGGCAACTGCGCGCTCGAGGCGACGAGGGCGGCGGCCGCCAGCCGCCGATGCCGAATCGAATCGCTCGTCCCGAGGTCACGAGCCCTCGCCTTTCGTCGACAGCATGTCGGCAATGCGATCGAATGACGCTGGCCGCGATGTGCGTCTGCGGCGCGATCGGCGGCGGCCGCCGGATCGCGATACGCGAGCATGCCGCCGCCCATCGGTGTGCGGATCGACGGCGAGGCGACGAAGATCGCCTCGAACCCGTTCGATCCAGGCGGCCGTCGGCCGCGTCATGAAACCAGAAGCGCAGTCCGCCGCCGATTCGCCCCGGGCCGCCTCGCGCAGGCATCCGATGTCATCGAAGACCCGCGCGTCCGCGCCCGGCGCCTGGTAGGCCGCGGCGTAGAGCGGCTCGCTGATCAGCATTCCGCAGTGGCTGCAGGCCGTGCGGTCCACGACGATCTCCGGTGGACCTCCGCGCGCACCCCGCAGGCTGCGAGTCAGCAGCGCCGCCGGCCAGCACCGCCAACGGACTCCCGTTCTCATGCTCAGTCGTCCACTTCGCGCTGGCTCACTTCTACTTCTCGACGATCAGCCAGCCCTGCATCTCGAGGTGCAGCGCCGAGCAGAACTCGGTGCAGTAGAAGCTGTAGGTGCCCGGCTTGTCGGCGATGAACTCGACCGTCGTCGTCTCGCCCGGGATCGAGGCTGACCATCACGTTCTTCGTCGGGACCGCGAAGCCGTGCGTCGCGTCCGGCGTCTGCTCGGCGTTGGTCAGATGGACGATGACCTTGTCGCCGACTTTCGCGGTGATGATGTCGGGCGTGAAGTGGCTGCGGACGACGTTCATCCAGACCTCGACGACGCCAGGCCGCCGCACGATCCGCGCGTCCTTCTCGCTGGCGATGCGCGTTCGGGCTCTTCTGATTCGGTCGCCGGCGAGACGCCGGCGCGTAGACGTCGTGCGCCTTGAGCGTGTCGGCCTTGACCATCTGGGCGTAGTGCGGCTCGCCGAAGCCGATCGGCATGTCGGCGAGCAGTTCCATCTTCGCACCCGAGATGTCGATCAGCTGGAAGTTCTGCGGGTGCAGCGGACCGACGTTGGTGTGGCGGTCGATCGACCACTTGTTCATCGCGATCAGGTACTTGCCCTGCGGATCCATCGTGTCGCCCTGCGTGGTCGCGAGGTGGCCGATGTTGTAGTGGATCGAGACCTTGTCGACGAGCTTGAACGCCTTGTCGGCGGGGTGATACGGCTCGCCGAGCGTCCATTTCGCGACCGCGCTCTCGAGATACAGGCTCGTGTAGGCGTTGCCCTGGTTGTCGTACTGCGTGTGCAGCGGGCCGGCGCCGAGCTCCACCTTGCCGGCGACCACGGCGTCGAACTTCAGGATCGGGACGCCGTAGCGGTCCTTGCCCTCGTAGTTCTTCGCCTCGATCGCCTTCTTGATCAGGTCGAAGCCGTAGACCGTCGCGTGCGGATCGAGCTTGCCGGAGACGGTGATGTAGTCACCCTTCGGCGCGATGTCGACGCCGTGCGGGCTGCGCGGCTCGGGCGCGAGGTGCAGCAGCCTTCGGCGATCGCGGTCTCGAGCGAGATCACCCGGATGCCGTTCAGCTCGGTGAACTTGCCCGGCGGCGACGACCTGTTCGGCCTTCTTCCAGTCGATGATGTGCAGGTAGTCGAAATCGAGCTGCGACGCGCCGACTTCGATCGGCGGCTTGCCCTGCTGGATGCCGCCGGTCGCCATCTCGACGTTGTAGGAGTTGATGAAGGCGTAGCCGTCGCTGACGCCCTTGCCGGCGTCGGCGAGATCCTGCGTGTAGGGCGGCAGCTCGATCTGGAAGCTCTTCGTCGAGGATCCATGCGGCCGGTCTGCGGATCGACCTTCACGAAGGTCGAGTAGCCGCGATAAATGTCGGCGTAGCGATTCAGGTGATCGTCGAGCGTGACGGTCTGGCCCTTGCTCGCGTTCCACGCCTTGAGCGCCGGCACCTTCGACGAGATGTGGACGTATGCGGTGTTCGGGGTCGCGAAGATGCCGCCGTGCGACGTCTGGAGGTTCGGCACCTGGAGGATCTGTTTGGTGCGGAAGTCGGAGAGGTCGACCATGCCGATGCGGCCGTGCGCGCGGTCGTTGATGTAGAGCCAGCGACCGTCGTACTTGCCGTCGGTCTCGCTCAGCGCCGGATGGTGCGAGTCGCCCCAGCGCAGCGGCTCCTTGGTGGCGTGCCCGTTGGTTGCGTCGCCGTTGCCGTTTGCGTGCGGCCGTGTCGTGCCGCCGTCGGTGCCGGCGAGCGCCATGCTCCGACCAGTCCGCGCCGTAGCCGTAGCCCTGCCAGGGCTCGGGCGTGAAGACCGCAATCGTCTTCAACAGGCGCATCGAGGGCACGCCGATGACGTGCACCTGCCCGGAGTGACCGCCGGACGCGAACAGCATGTATTCGTCGCGTCCGCCGGGGGCACGAATGTCTTCACCGCGCGCGCGGCATCTTCGGGGCTGAGGCCGCGCGACTCCGCGAGGCTCGAGCAGCTGCGCCTGGCCACCGCCGATCGAGCGGCGGCTGCAGGCGCCGAATGGTCGCGGCCGCGATCAGCACGAGCGGCACCGTCACCAGCAGGAACTTCTTCATCACATCCTCCATGACCGTTCTTCGTTTCAGCGAAGTATTCGACGGCCGGCGCCGTCGTCCATGACAGGCGTCATACGTGTCCGCCGGGTGTTCCGGGGGTGGCAGGAAACGGGAGGGATGCAGGTGACAAATTTCTCCGCCTGCACGGTGATGACCAAGCGCTGGGCCAGCCCCCTGCATCGATCGTGCATGCGGTTTCTTCGCAATGGGGCGCGTGCCCGCGAGAACCGGCCGGCTGCCGCGCAACCGAAGGGAAGAATTCGACGGCACCGCGAAATTCTGCGCAGCGTGAGCAAGGGTCAGTTTCGCTTTGCGCTGGCGCGGATTCCGACGGTACGCGGTGGCTCCTTCGCCACTGAGCCTGGCAGCCAACCGCGAAACCCTGAACCCCGAACTCTAAACCTTCTGCAACCTGTCATTAGGGCGATAGCCGCGCCCCTGCTTGGCGAGCGGGACCCCGTCCACCATCACGATGTCGGCGGTGAAGTCGAAGCGGCCGGCGAAGAGCGAGGAGCCGACGCCATATGAGTCGACCGGCACACCCTCGCTCTCGAACCTCCTGATCTTGGCCGGGTCGAACCCGCCCGAGACGGTGATCTGCACGTGCCCGAAGCCCTCGGCATCGAGAGCTGCACGAACATTCCGTACCAATTGGGGATTCACTCCGCGTGGATCGAACGTGCCCATCAGCGGTACGATCGAGCGGTCGACCATCGATTCGGACGTGTCGAGGCGCACACCGAATAGTCGCGGCCCCAGTGCCCTGGCAACAGCGAGCGACGTGCCGACGCAGTCGTTGTCGAAGTCGACGAGCGTGATGATCCGTACCCCTTCCGGCATTTCACCGGCGAGGGCGCGGGTGGCTTCGACCGTGTCTCCATCAAACGCGGCGATCAACGCGTGCGGAACGGTCCCAAGTCCCTCGGATCCCCACCACGACGCCTGCGCGTCCGTCGACACCCCGATCGCGCCGGCGATGTGCGCGGCGTAGCCGTCCCCGGTCTGCACCAGCCAGTGATCGAACCGCGCGGGGAAGAACATGACCGGCTTCGGCCAGGCTGCTTCGACCACCAGACGAGTGTTCGTGGCCACGCGGGTGCGGCGTGCGAGCACGCCGAGGTACACGGTCTCGAGGTGCGCGAACGCCTGATACGGACCGCTGATCAGCATGACCGACTCGAGCGGCACCACCTGGTCGCCGTCCCTGAGAGCGAGCACTTCGAGGTCCGTCCACTCGTAGCCGCTGGTGAGGCAGAGTTTCAGGACGGCGATCGCCTCATCGACTCCACCGAGCCACGCCGCCTGCTTCTGGAAGACCTGCACGGTGACACGCGGGTTCCGTCCGGTGGCGGCGAGCACGTCGCGGGTGCGGAACGAAGTACTTGTCGGAGTAGTGGCCCTCGCGAATCCGTTCGACCGGAAGCTGAAAGCGCGCCGGGTCGACACGGTGCGGCAGACGAAGCGGCGGGGGAATGGGCGGCGGCATCCGCCACAGCTTACCGGATGCCGCCTCGTCTACTGGATCATCAACCGGCCTTAGTCGCCAGCACGGAACTGCCAGGCGCAGAGAAAAACCACCAGGAGAATCCTCTGCGTCGACTCTGCGGCCTGTGCGAGGGCCTTGTCGATGGTAGTGATTCATCAGGACGAGCCACCAGTCGAGATGGGCACCGCTTGATTCGAGCGTCAAGTGAATGAGGACGCGCGCGGCCCGCCGGGACGCTAGAATGCAGGCATGGCTGATCGCGCCGGGCGGTCGAGGCCGCAGCCCCGACGATACGCGGCGCAGCTCCTGCGCCGGGGTTGGTGACTGACACTGCTGTAGGCTACGGCATGCTTCGAGCCCTTCTGATCGTGACACTGTGCCTCTGCCGCGATGGCACGGCGCAGGACAACGCCTCCCGCATCCAGCCTCGGCCTATCAGGACCTTCGCTACCGGCTGCTCGGGCCGTTCCGGGCCAGCCGGACGGTCGCCGGCGTCGGCATCCCCACCCAGCCGTCGGTCTTCTTCGCCGGCGTGCACACCGGCGGCGTGTGGAAGACCGACGACTACGGGCGCACGTGGCGGCCGATCTTCGACCGCGCGCCGACCGGATCGATCGGCGACATCGGCGTCTCGTGGTCGAACCCCGACATCCTCTACGTCGGGACGGGTGAGGGGCTGCACCGGCCGGACCTGGGAGTCGGCGACGGCATCTTCAAGTCGTCCGACGGCGGCAAGTCATGGACACACGTCGGCCTCCCCGACGTGCAGCAGGTCGGCCGCCTCGTCGTCCATCCTACCGACCCGAACATCGTGTTCGTCGCCGGTCTCGGGCATCCCTACGGGCCCAACGCCGAGCGCGGCATCTTCCGCACGACCAACGGCGGCGCCACCTGGGAAAAGGTCCTGTTCGTCAACGAGAACACCGGCGGCATCCAGGTCGAGTTCGATCCGAAGAATCCGAACGTCGTGTACGGCGTGCTCTGGGAGCATCGCGAGGGGCCATGGGAGAACGCCAGCTTCTCCGGCCCGAACAGCGGGCTGTACAAGTCAACCGACGGTGGAACGACCTGGCGGCAGCTGAAAGGCGGGCTGCCAGCGCCGACCGACGGAGCCGGACGCATCTGCCTCGGCATCGGGGTCAGCGATCCGAACCGGCTCTACGCGGCGGTCATGGGGCAGGGGCGCGGCGCTGAAGGGTTCTACCGGTCGAATGACGGCGGCGAAAGCTGGACGCTCGTCAGCAGCGACGGACGGCTCGGCCTCGACGTGCGCGTCCATCCGACCAACCCCGACACCGTCTTCGTCGGCAACATCGCCGCCTATCGCTCAGACGATGCCGGCAAGACCTGGACTTCGATCAAGGGAGCGCCTGGCGGCGACGACTATCAGCGGATCTGGATCAACCCGCTGCAGCCCGACATCATGCTCTTCACCGCGGACCAGGGGGCGGTCGTCACCGTCAACGGCGGACGCACCTGGAGCTCCTGGTACAACCAGCCGACCGCGCAGCTGTACCACGTCACCACCGACAACCAGTTCCCCTACTGGGTCTACGGTGGACAGCAGGAGAGCGGCGCGATCGGCATTGCCAGCCGGGGCAACGGCGGCCAGATCTCTTTCCGCGACTGGATCGGCATCGGCGCCGACGAATACGCCTACGTCGCCCCCGATCCGCTCGACTCCAACATTGTCTATGGCGGCCGGGTGATGCGGTTCGACCGCCGCACCGGTCAGGCGCAGAACGTCGCGCCCGAGGCGCTGCGCTCCGGCAAGTACCGCATCCTTCGCACGATGCCGCTGCTCTTCCATCCCGCCGATCCGAAGACCCTGTTCTTCGCCACCAACGTGCTGTGGAAGACCACCAACGGCGGCAACAACTGGAGCATTGTCAGCCCGGACCTCTCGCGTGAGCAGCCTGAGCTCCCCGAGAGCATCGGCGTCTACCGCACCGCGGAGATGAAGACAATGGCCCGGCGCGGGGTCATCTACGCGGTGAGCCCGTCCCCCCGCGACGTCAACGTGATCTGGGCGGGAACCGACGACGGCCTCGTCCATCTCACGCGGGACGCGGGGAAGACCTGGACCAACGTCACGCCGCCGGAGCTGCGCGCCTGGGACAAGGTGTCGCAGATCGACGCCGGCCACTTCGACACGAACACCGCCTACATCGCCATCAACGCGATTCGCCGCGACGACATGCGCCCGCACATCTACCGCACGCACGACGGCGGCCGCACCTGGACGCGGATCGTCCAGGGTCTGAATCCCATGGGGCCGGTCAACGTCGTCCGCGAAGATCCCCGAAAGTCAGGGCTGCTGTTCGCCGGCACGGAACGCGAGGTGGTGTTCTCGGCGGACGACGGCGAGCACTGGCAGCCGTTGCGAATGAACATGCCGGCATCGTCCATTCGCGACCTGGTGATCAAAGACGACGACCTGGTGATCGGGACGCACGGACGATCGATCTGGATCCTCGACAACATCGCGCCGCTGCGGCAGCTTGCGGACACGGCGAAAGCGAGTGGTGCGTTCCTGTTCTCGCCGGCGCGCGCCACGCGGGTCCGCTGGAACATGTTCTCCGACACTCCTCTTCCGCCGGAAGAACCGACCGGCGAGAACCCGCCGGACGGCGCGATCCTGGACTACCACCTGCCGCGCGAGGCGAAGACCGTCACGCTGGAGATCGTGGCGGCGGGCGGGGAAGTGATCCGGAAGTACTCGAGCACCGACGAGCCCGAGAAGCTCGATCCGACGACGCTGCCATACCCGACCTACTGGATGCGCCCCCATCAGCCGCTGCAAGGCACGCCGGGACATCACCGGTTCGTCTGGGATCTGCGCTACACCCCGCCCCGCGGGACGCGCCGCACCCACGCGATTGCCGCCGTCTACCAGAAGACGGCGAGCGGGCCGGTGGGGCCGTTCGTCCACCCCGGTTCCTACACGGTGCGTCTGACCGTGGACGGCGCCACTCAGGAGCGGCCGCTCGAAGTGCGGCTCGATCCGCGCGTAAAGACGCCGCCGGCCGACCTGCGGCAGCAGACCGACGCGTCGCTGGCGTGCTACCGCGCCTACCATGAGCTGCAGGACATCCGCGACGCGATCGACGCGCAGCCAGCCGACGCGCGCAAGCCGATGATGGCCCTGCGCGGGACCGGCGAGCCGGATGACCAGGACGTGATCTACGGCAGCATCAACGCGGTGCCGCCGGAACGGGAAACGATCGTCGGGCTGCAGGACAAGTTTCTCTATCTGCAGACCTTGCTCCAGGGGGCGGATGCCAGGCCGACGCCGCAGGCGCTGGCGGCCCTCGCTCAGCTGCAGAAGACGGCGGCCGCGCTGAAGAGCCGGTGGAGCTCGTTCGCCGGCGGGGTCAAGAGATAGCCTGTAAGTGGGAGGTGTCCCGATGCTGCCCAGCCTTCGACTGGCTCTCATGGCGGTCGCTGTAGCGATGGTTCCAGCCTCGCTCTTCGCGCAGACTCCAGCCTCCGCAGGCCCCGCGCCAACCATGGCGTCGACCATCGCGCCGTGGTGGGAAATGATCGAGAAGTCGTTCGTCGCAGCGGCGGAAGCGATGCCAGCCGACAAATGGACCTTCAAGCCGAGCGGCGGTGCGTTCGACAACGTCCGGACGTTTGCCGAGCAGGTCAAACATGTCGCTTGCGCCAACGAGGCGTTCTTCAACGAGATCGAGAAGAAGGAGCCGCCCCCCGACTGCGAGACCGGCGGTCCGCGGCCGGCCCGATCGAAGGACGAGCTGCTCCTGTATCTGCGCGAGTCGTTCGCGCAGGGACGCCGGGCAGTGACCGGCCTGACCCCCGCCAACGCCCTGGACGAAGCAGGCGGGCGTTACGGCGGCAAGAGCACGCGGCTTGGCCTGATCACGCTCGCCGTCTGGCATGCGTCTGATCACTACGGCCAGATCGTCATCTATCTCCGCATGAACGACATCGTTCCGCCCAGCAGCCGATGACCCTCGACGCATTAAAGGACGAGCGCCGCGGCGTGCGGCCGTTGCACTGGCTGTTCGAGTGTGGCGGCGACGTACGGCTCGGCTTCCGTGCCCTCCGCCGTGAACGGCTGTTTGCGGCGTCGGTCACGCTCATCCTCGCCGTCGGCATCGGTACGACGGTGACGATGTTCAGCGTGCTCAATGGAGTCGTGCTTCGGCCGCTGCCCTACCGCACTCCCGGCGAGCTGGTGCTGCTGAGTTCGCATCGCATCGCCCACGATCAGTTCGAGGGCACCTCGGTGCCCAACATGCTCGATTGGCGCCGGCAGAGTGCTTCGTTCACCGCGATGGCTCTTTATCGGCGGACCAGCGTCAGCTTCGTGATCACGGTTGGGGCCGACGGTCCGCTGCGCCTCAGGGAAGGGCTGGTCGGTCCGGGATTCTTCGACCTGGTCGGCGCTCCGGCGTTGATCGGCCGCTCCCTGTCGAACGATGACTTCCATCGCGCCGAGCGCGTGGTCGTGCTCAGCGAAGCGCTGTGGACCGAGCAGTTCGGACGATCGGACAGCGTGCTCGGCCGGCGGCTGCGGATCGACGGGCACGACCATGAGGTCATCGGCGTGATGCCGCGCTCCTTCCAGCTCCCGACCATCGACACGCGGCTGTGGCGGCCGCTCACGGTTGCCGGCCGCTGGTGGGACGGCGCACAATCCGCGCGCGACGGTGACGGATTCGAGGTCATCGGCCGGCTGGCGCCGGGGGTGGACATCGAGCCGGCGCGCACTGAAATGGGGTTGATCGCGGCGCGGCTCCGCGATGCCTACGAGGTCAACCGCGACCTCGACATCCGCCTGAGCCGACTTGCCGACCATGTCGTCGGTGCTCAGACCCGCCGCGGACTCTGGCTGGCGTTCGGCGCCGTCCTCTCGCTGCTGGCGATCGTGTGCGCGAACGTCGGCGGCCTGCTGACCGCCCGGGCGACGCGCCGGCGGCGGGAGCTGGCGGTCAGAGCGGCACTCGGCGCCGCCAGGTTCAGGCTGATCCGGCAGCTTCTGGCTGAAGGACTGAGTCTCTGGGTCGTTGGCGCCGTCTTTGGTGTGGCGCTGGCAGCGGTGTTGACGAAGCTGCTCCAGGTCCATGGCCCTCCAGGCCTGCCGCGGATGGAGGAGATCGGCCTCGATCCGGCGGCGATTGCCGTCGCGCTCGGCAGTGGATTCGTTGTGGTAACCATCTGCAGCATGGTGCCCGCGCTGGTGGCCTCCAGGGCTGATGCGAGGCTCGCCTTCGTGAGCCACGACTCGTACAGGGCCGCTCCGCCACCGCCGCCACGACGTTCTGGTCACGGTGCAGGTAGCCGGGGCGATGACCCTGCTCGTCGCCGCCGTCCTGCTGGCCCGAAGCTTTGTCCGCCTCCAGGCCGAGGACCCCGGATATCCGGCCGGGCGACTGGCCATCGTGCGGATCGATCGTCCAGCCTCTCCCCGATTCTTTCTCGAGGCGCGGGAGCGGCTTGAGCGCCTGCCCGGAGTGGTCGCGGTCGGCGGCATCACCGATTTCTTCATTCGTCGCAGCGGCGATCAACGGGTGACGATCGATGGCCATCCGTTCGTCGGCGCTGATGGACGCGCGCCAAAGCTGGTGATCGACTCCGTGACGCCCGGATACTTTCGCGCCATCGGCGTCGCCGTGTCCGAGGGACGCGACTTCACGGACGCCGATCTGCAACCCGGGGCGCCGCCAGTCGTCATCGTCAGCGAAGCGATGGCGCGGAGGTTCTGGCCGGGCGAGCGCTCCGTCGGCAAGCGCCTGGTGAGCGGCGAGTCGGCGCCAGCGGACGGCCGGTGGGCCACGGTGATCGGAGTAGTGGACGACATGCGCCGCGAGCAGCTCGACACGCTCCCGGTCCTTTCCGTCTTTCGCCCCGCCCTTCTGCAGAGCATGGACCTGACCATCCGCGCCGCCGATCGGGTCGACTCCCTGATCCCGGCGATTCGCCGGGAGATCCGGGCGCTGGATCCATCGCTCCCCGTGTCGTCGATTGCGAGTGCCGAAGAGCGATTGACGGCGCGTCTTGGCCCGCGTCGCTTCGAAGCGCAGGCGGTCGCAGGTTTTGCCGGCATCGCCCTCGGACTGGCCGGGTGCGGCGTCTACGCGCTGCTTGCATTGCAGGTCGTGCTCCGCAGGCGCGAGATCGCCATCCGCTCGGCGCTCGGCGCCACCCCCCGCGAGATCGTCCTTCTCTTTGTCGGAAGAGGAGTCGGCCTGGCCGCTGTCGGCGCGGTGATGGGCACCGTCGCGGCCATGTCGACCGCCGGGGTGCTGCGAAGCCAGCTTTACGGAACGGAACCATTGAGCCCGTCGAGCTACGCAGCGGCTGCGTCGATCGTGATCCTGGTCGCGGCGTGCGCTGCATGGTGGCCGGCGCGACACGCGGCTCGCGCCGGCGCGATGTCCGTGCTTCGTGAGGAACTATGATGGTTTGTCCGGTCTACCGGTGGAAGGAGACCCCATGAGTCTGGATCAGAGTCTCACCACGACGCTCATGTTGACCGCTGCGCTTTGCAGCGTGTTGACGCCGACCACGGCCGCGCAGACGACGACACGGGAGCCGCGGATCATCGAGGCGTCCAGCTCGTCCCCGGAGCAGAACGCGCAGTTGTCGGCGCTCGCCACCGAGGTGCGGAAGCAGGCTGACGCATTCGTTTTCCTGAGCGGCGGGGCCTCGAAGATGAGCGAAGACCACCAGCGGCAGCTGCTGGCGATGTTCGGCGCGCTGTCGCTCGTCAGCAAGGCGGGCCGGCGGATCGCGGTCGGCGACGGCGGCACGAAGGCGGGGATCATGGAGGCGGCCGGGCTCGCCCGGCAGGCGAGCGGCCGCGCGTTTCCGCTGATCGGCGTGGCCCCCGCGGCCGAGATCCCGCCGCGAGGCAAGACTCCGGTCGATCCCAACCACTCTCACATCGTCGCTGTCGACAACCCGGCGGCTCCTGCTCAAGACGCCTGGGGCTCGGAGACCGCCACGATGTACTGGCTCTTTGCCAAGCTCGCCGAGGGTCGTCCGTCGGTCACGGTCGTTGCCAATGGCGGCGGCATCACCCTGGCGGAAGTGGAAGCGAACGTGAATGCGGGCCGGCGCATGATCCTGATCGAGAACAGCGGCCGCGCCGCCGACGCTCTCGTCTCGCTGGTGAAAGGTACGAAGCCGGCGGATGCGGAAGTTCAGAGTCTCCGCGAGCGGGCGGAGAAGGCCAAACTGACGCGCCGGCCCGAGCTGTTCCAGGTCGTCGCGCTTCAGGCGGGAACCGCTGGCCTTCGAGACGCGATCCTCTCCGCGATCGCTGCCAAGTAGGTCGAGCTATCGCAGCTCTTCCCAGAGGATGCGACCGTCACGCATCACCGCGCGGCCGTCCGCCGTCACCGTGGCGTCGGTGAGGCGGATGGTCATCCGCCGCATGCCTTTCGCGCGATTGCGGCCCCCGTTCTCCCAGTTGGAGCCGATGTCGATGACCAGGCCGTTTCCGGGAATCAGCGGGTTCGTGTTGGTGAGGATCGATCCGATCAGGTCACCGTCCGGGCCGACGTCCCGCATCCGGCCTCGAATCCAGTCTTCGCCGGTTGTCGCTCGAAAGTCGACGACCCGCCCGCTGTTCAATCGAAAAACTGCACCGGCGACCTGATCGCCCGCCTGGTAGATCGCAGCGGCGGCGATCGTGCCCTGAACCCGGCCGGCGTCCGGAACCATTACGAACATGCCAACCGGGAGCTCGATTTGCCGGTCGCGAATCGACCGCGCCGTCGCCGCCCGCGCCTTCGACGCATCGCCATCACCGAAGTGAAACCACTGGTCCTTGGGGACGCGAACGGTCAGGTCGGTCCCGCCCGGGGTCGTGATCCGCAGGCTCGTCCCGCGGATCGCGTCGGCGAGCATCCGCTGGCGCCTGGCATGATCGGCGAGATCGACGTCCAGGCTCCGCCGCTCGGTCGCGCGGCTGTTCTCGACGATTTCCGCCGCCGATCGCTCGCCGGGGAACCGCAGCAGCCAGTGGAAGTGCACGCTCCTCACCCGGCTGTCGGCGACCAGCCGCTCCCATCGGAGGTCGTCACCGTACCCGCGGGTCGGCATCCAGTAGAAGATGTCCGCCGCCTTGAAGAGCGGGCGCAGCGCCTGGACGATGTCGTTCTCGCGGCGCTCGCCGTCAGGCGAGGAGTTCAGGTAGGTGTCGATCATCTCCGGTGAATCCTCGACCAGGAGGTAGGTCTGCACGCCGCGTGCGTGCAGCGCTTCTCGGAGCCGCCGGGTGATCCCCGGGTAGTACGTGGGATCATGGACAATGATGGCGCGCTCGCCGGCAGTCGGCCGGGTCATCTCGAAGAGACGGGTGGCGAGCGCCGCTTCGTCCACCGGCGGCGGGTCAACCGGTGCGGACGCCGGCGTCCCGCCCGGCTGCGGCGCGGCCACGATCAGCGTCACCATCAGGACGGCGAGAGCAGTTATCGTCATGATGGCCGCTTTTGTAGATCATCGACAGGAGAATTGCAAATCGGGATGGACGACTGGTACCGCCGTTCATCCCAGCGCGTTTTCCCTCTCACAGTGAGGTTCGGCAATCATGGCCAAGTCCGAGAACGACCAGCGGATCGACTACATCGAGATGGCAGTGTCCGACATCGCGCGCGCGAAGCGCTTCTACGGCGCGGCATTCGGATGGACGTTCACCGACTACGGCCCGGACTACTGCGAATTCCAGGACGGACGTCTGACCGGCGGCTTCACCACCCACGCGACGCCAACCCCGGGCGGTCCGCTCGTCGTTCTCTATGCCGACGATCTCGCCGCGACACTGCAGCGGGTCGAGGCGGCGGGCGGGGGGATCGCGAAGCCGATCTTCGAGTTCCCCGGCGGCCGGCGCTTCCACTTCGTCGACCCCGACGGCTACGAGCTGGCGGTGTGGTCCAGGCCGTAGGTCACCGGGAAGGCCCGTGCTGATGCGTGGTCAATTCATCCTAGAATGCCGCCATGTCTGATCATGCCGAGCGGCACGAGGGGCTCGCCTGGGTTCGTGGCGCCGCCGTCTCACGTGAGTGGAACGGCATCCGCTACAAGCACGGCCTATCGGCCAAAAACGTTGGCTCGCAGCAGCTGTCCATGAACGTGGCGGTCGTCCCGCCCGGAGCGGTCGCCTACGCGCACATCCATGTCGGCTTCGAGGTCATGCTCTACATCCTCGAAGGGCGCGTCCGGCACGAGTACGGGCCGGGTCTTCAGTACACCGTCGACCATCAGGCCGGCGATTTCATCTTCATCGAACCGGGCGTGCCGCACGAGGTCCTCAACCTGAGCTCGACCGAGCCGGTGGTGGCGGTGGTCGCGCGCTCCAGCGCCAGTGAGTGGGACGAGATCGTCGACTATCCGAGCCTCCGGCGACCGGCCGATCCGGACCGGGTGCGGTGATCCAGTGCTCGACATCGAAACCGTCCACCACGTCAGCCTGCCGGTGCGCGACCTCGAGCGCGCCCGGACCTTCTACAGTGGAGCGCTCGGCCTCGTCGAGACCGAGCGTCCCCCCTTCTCATTCGCCGGCGCGTGGTACCGCGTCGGGGACCGCAGTCTCCACCTGATCGAGGCGGAGGCCAGTGAGGCGCCGACGCTCAGGGGGGAGAAAGGCATCGATTCGCACGACGCGCACTTTGCCATCCGGGTGCGCAGCTATTCCGGGGCGATCGCGCACCTGGAGTCACAAGGTTTTCGCGCCAGCGAAGAGAAGCATCCTCGCCCCAGCGCCGCCAACCCGAAGCCGATGCGTCTCAGCCCGGCCGGCGCCGCCGGCTTCCCGCAGATCTATATCCTGGACCCGGATCACAACGTCATCGAGATCAACGCCAGCTCGCGGTCGACTGAGTCTTCGCGGAGGGTGCGGAGGGGTGCGGAGGGTGCGGAGGGGTGCGGAGGGGTGCGGAGGGGTGCGAACCTTTCGAGGCTAGAGTAGTCAGACGAGCGATGGACAAACGCCGTTGGGTCCGGCACGCGGTCGTGCTTGTCGTTGCGCTGACGCTGATCCTGCCGCTGGAAGCGCAGCGGCGGCGGTTCGGCTTCGGCTTCGGCTCGCCGCCGGCGAGCCGCGTCGACTACGACGGTCGCTTCACCATCGTCAGGCTCTGGTACGCCGACTACGGCGGGTGGTCGTACGACTATCCCGACATGGAGCACAACCTCACGCTGATCCTGAAGGACCTCACCCACATCCGCGCCCGGCCGGACGGCAGCAGCATCCTGCGAATGGACGACCCGGAGCTGCTGAAGTTCCCGGTCGCCTACCTGTCGGAGCCCGGCTATTGGTACCCGACCGACAGCGAGGCCGCCGGCCTCCGGACCTACCTCGCCAAGGGCGGCTTCCTCATCGTCGACGATTTCCACTTCGACGATGAATGGCGGGTCTTCGAGGCGGCGATGCGCAAGGTGCTGCCCGATGCCCGGATCGAGCGGCTCACGACCTCGCACCCGGTGTTCGACACTTTTTTTTCGATCAAAACGCTGGACGTCCCCTACCCGGGCCGTCTCGGGGAGAGCGGGCTGATGGGGGAGTTCTACGGGATCCACCAGGGGAACGATCCCGCCGACCGCCTGCTGGTGGTGATCAACTACAACATGGACATCGGCGACTACATGGAACACTCCGGCCGCGGTTTCTACGCCGTCGATCCCACCAACGAAGCGTTCAAGTTCGGCGTCAACTACTTCATCTACGGCCTGACGCACTAGTCTCGGGGATCGGGGGATCGGGAATGGGGGATGGGCATTCAGTAATTCAGAATTCAGAACTCAGAATCCCCATCCCCGATCCCCATTCCCCATACCCATTCCTATTTGAGCTCCACATAGTCCTCAGCCACCGTCTGATCGCTTCGGGCGCCGAGCCGCTCCAGCAGGTCGACGATGATCGCGGCCTTGTCCTGGGCGTCACGCCGCGACCAGGTCCGTGATTTGACTTCGAGGAAGCAACCGTCGGTCGCCGGCTTCAGCAGGCGATCGAGGTGCACGTAGAACTGGACGCCGCGATAGCCGACCAGCCAGCGGCGGCGATCTTTTTCGATCTCGCGCTCGCGATCCGGCCTGAAGTACTCGCGGTAGAAGCGGGGGGAGTGGACCGCCGGGGCGAGGAAGCGCGAGCGGAACAGCAGCACCGACCCGAACGCCGCTTCGTGCGACAGCCCGGTGAGGGTCAGCCGTGCGCGGAGGTGGCTCACGGCGCCGCGTTCGTCCAGGGCGGCGTCCTCGCGGTATCGCAGGCGCCCCTGCCCGGGATCGGCGAAGAAGAAATAGGTGTCGTACTGGTGATAGTGGACGCTGCGGATGACGGTGATGTCATCGCTGGCCAGTGCCGCCAGCACCGACTCGCCTGAGTCGAGGCGGGCCTTGACCTGGACCTCGAAGCTGGCTTCTTCGGTGGCGCCGCCGATCGCGATCAGCTTCTGCAGGACACTCTGCTCGCGTTCGATCAGGAACCGGTCCACGCGCCGGGCGATGTCCGCGGCGGCGGTTCGGAGCTCGTCCTCGTCGAGCGTGAGCAGCCGCCGGTCGCGCATCAGCCATCGGCCGTTGCACATGACGTCGATGACGTCGCTCGCCTTGCCGGCATACACCAGCTGACCGTAGACGCTGTTCGGATCGCGTCCGAAGCGTGGCACGTTGTGCGGCTGGTCCAGGTCGACGACGATGAGGTCGGCGCGCTTGCCGGGCTCGAGCGAGCCGGTGATCGCGTCGCAGTGCATCGCCCGCGCGCCGATACGCGTCGCCATCGCCAGCGCCTGCCGGGCCGGCAGCGCCGTCGGGTCGCCGCTGACCCCTTTGGCGAGCAGCGCCGCCAGCCGCATCTCCTCGAACATGTCGAGGTCATTGTTCGAGGCCGTCCCGTCGGTGCCGATGCCGACCGCGGCGCCGAGCTCGAGCATCTTCATGACCGGCGCGATCCCGGAGCCGAGCTTCAGATTGCTGGTCGGGTTGTGGGCGATCCCCGCGCCGGCGTCCTTCAGCGTGCGGATCTCTCCTTCGTCGACGTGGACGCAATGGGCGGCCAGCACCCGCGCATCGAACAGCCGCTGCTTCTTGACCCAGGGGACGACCGGCATGCCGTGCTCGCGCCGCGACTGTTCCACCTCGAACGACGTTTCAGACAGGTGGGTGTGGAGCGGCACGTCGAACTCGCCCGCCAGCTCCGCGCACGATCGCAGGATCTCGGTGGTGCAGGTGTAGGGAGCATGCGGCGCGACCCCGGGCACGATCAACTCGTGGCCGCGCCAGCGGGCGATGAAGTCGCGGGCGCGGGCGAGCGCATCCTCGAAGCTCTCGGCGTCCGGCGACGGAAACTTGAGCACGGTCTGGGCGCAGAGGGCGCGCACCCCGGAGGCCGCGGCGGCTTCGGCCACCGATTCCTCGAAGTAGTACATGTCGGCGAAACAGGTGGTGCCGGACCGGATCATCTCGGCGCAGGCGAGTTTGGCGCCGAGCGACACGAAGTCGGGCCGGACGAACTGGCGTTCCACCGGCATCATGTAGCCCATGAGCCAGACGTCCAGGCGGAGGTCGTCGGCCAGGCCGCGCAGCAGGGTCATCGGCGCGTGCGTGTGCGCGTTCACCAGGCCGGGCAGCACCACCCGTCCGCGGCAGTCCACGGTCTCGCGCGGCTCGTATTCCGAATCGATCCGGCCGACCCCGAGAATCTCCGCTCCCCTGATCGCGATCGAGCCGGACGCATACACGGTGAACTCGTCGTCCATGGTCAGGACGTGCGCGTTCGTGAGCAGGAGGTCGCAGGGGGTTCGCTTCTCCATCGGTGCAGTCTAGCGCGACCCCCGCCGGCGGACCACCTTCGCTGAGTCTTGAACAAGAGGTCAAGAGTTCAAGAGGTTTCTCGTAAAAAGTCTCTTGATCTTCTGGCCTCCTGTAGAAAGTCAGCAAGTGCCTTCAGCCGGACGTCCTGAGTCACGGCATCAGACGTACATCGGATGGCCGTCCCGCAGGCGAATCCAGCCGCGGACGACCCGGTAGACGAACCAGAACCCGACGATGACCAGCGGCACCCAGGCGATGATGATCCCGATGCCGAAGGTCAGCACGATGAAGAGCACGCAGAGCGTGACCCAGAGCAACCCGAACCAGAACGTGCGGATCTGCCACCGGAAGTGGGATTCGAGCCAGGTGCCGCGGACTTCGCTTCGCTTCAGGTAGTTCAGGATCACCGCGATAATCGACGGCCAGCCGGTGAGAAACGCCCCGACGATGGTGGCGGCGCCGAAGATCCCGGCGAACAGGCTGAACGCGTGTAACCCGTAGATCACCTGCGTCCAGCCGAAGAGCGGACCCGACGTCTGGTTCGTGTTCATCCCGCCATTCCATCGTGCCCGGTGGTTTCCGTCAAACCTGGGCCGACAGGTGGCCGGTTCGCCTCATTCGAATTAGTTATAGGTTTCGCTGTCGGCCGGGGGCTACGATGCCCCCGAACACGGCTTGTGGGTCCTTCGTTCATGAAACACATCCATGATGATGGCAACAGGCTGTAGTTCTGAGTGGACGAAGCCGCCGTGGGCTCTGTGTGTCAATATTTCCGAACGAACGAACCCCAAAGGTGTCTGCGCCCTCGGCGCCCTCTGCGGTAAGCCTGGTTCATCGGGAGTCGTGCGATGCCGTCGATGAGAGGTATTCATGGCCAACATTGATCGTCGGGATTTCCTGAAGTCCGCGCCGCTCGGCGCCGCCGCGTACGTTGCCGCGGCGAACGGTCTGATCGCGGGAGCCGACGCGCAGACCCGGCCGGCAGGCGCGGCCGGAAACGCGAAGCTGTCTGGTGCCTCCTACACGCCCCTCCTCGACTACCCGATCCGACCGAAACGTTATTCCGAGGTGAAGATCACCGACACGTTCTGGAAGCCGAAGATCGCCACCAACGCGGCGGTGACGATTCCGTTCCAGGTCCAGAAGTCGGTCGAGGGGGGGAGAGGTCCCAACGGTAACGTCCTGGAAGCCGCGATCATGTCGCTCGCGACCCATCCCGATGCCAAGCTCCAGGCGCAGGTCGACGCCCGCATCCGGCAGTTGACGGAAAGCCGCGACCAGGGCAATCGCGGGTTCGAGGTGGCGGCGACCTACTTCACCGTGACCGGCAAGCGGGACCTGCTGGATGGCGCGATCAGAAACGCTGACGCGTTGTACGAGGACTTCACGCGGAACGACCCGCCTTTCTCGGGCGGCGAGCGTGACGCCATGAACTGCATCCAGCTGTACCGGGTGACCCACGACCGAAAGCACCTCGACCTGGCCAAACACTATCTCGACATCCGCGGCCGCGAGGATTCGGTGAACCGCAGCCGGCACAATCAATCCTACAAGCCGGTGCTGGAGCAGCGGGAAGCGGTGGGCCACGCGGTGAACGGCGTGACCCTGATGGTGTCGCTGGCCGACGTCGGCGTGTTGACCGGCCTGAAGCCATATTTCAACGCCGCACAGGCGATGTGGCTCGATGCGGTCGAGAAAAAGATGTACGTCACAGGCGGGGTCGGAGCCACCGGGAACGAGGGCTTCGGCGAGCCTTACTGGCTGCCCAACATCTCGGCCTACTCCGAAACCTGCGCCGTGCTGATGTTCATGACCTTGAACCACCGGATGTTCATGGCCACCGGCGACAGCAAGTACATCGACGTGCTCGAACGCGGCCTCTACAACAACGCCCTCGATGGCGTGTCGGTGTCCGGAGACCGGTTCTTCTACGTCAACCGGCTGGCAAGTGCCGGCGACGGGCGCGACCATCGTTGGGATCGCGCCTCGCTCGAATGCTGTCCGCCCAACCTCGTGCGCTTTTTCGCGTCGATGCCCGGCCTGGTCTACGCCCAGGGGCCGAAGGATGCGATCTACGTCAACCTGTACGTCTCGAGTCAGACCTCCTTCGAGGTGGAAGGGAAGCCCCTCGGGTTGTCGGTGGAGAGCGAGATGCCGTGGGGAGGCAGATCGACCATCACCGTATCGACCGACCGTGACGTGAAGGCCACGCTCCGGTTGCGCATTCCCGGCTGGGCGCGCAATCAGGCGGTCCCGGGCCCGCTCTACGCCTACATGGACCGGACCGACCAGGCCGCTCGAGTGCTCGTCAACGGCAAGCCGGTCGCCGCGGTTCCCGACAAGACGGGCTACGTGTCGCTCGATCGACAGTGGCAGAAGGGCGACACCATCACGGTGGAGTTGCCCGTCGAGGTCAGACGAGTCGTCGCCCAGCCGGTGGTCACGCAGAACCGCGGAAAGATGGCCATCGAACGTGGGCCGCTCGTCTACTGCGCGGAATGGCCGGACGCGGCAGATGGACGCGTGCTGGACCTGCTCGTCGACCGCAGCGAAGCGATGAAGCCGGCAATCGAGAAGGAGCTGTTCGGTGGCGTCACCGTGATTCACACGGCAGCGCGACGGATCACCAACCCGGCCGCGCCGGCCAAACCGGTGAAGCTCGTGCCCTACTATCTGTGGGCGAATCGCGGCCCTGGGGAGATGAGCGTCTGGTTGTCTACTCGGGAATTCGCCATCGGCGACACCGGCCCGGCGGGTGGCCTGATCTTCCATCAGAATCCGAACTACGCGGCCGACGGGTGGCGCTATCTCGAGGCGGCGCCGTTCGATCAGAGCGCCGGTGCCACGTGGGGCTGTTTCCGCCGCGCGATCCCCGGGGCCCGCGGCACGGCGGTGGGCACCGGCCGGCAGAACACCATCGACATCCTCGCCGAATGCAAGGACCCGGGTACCGCCGCGGCCTTGTGCGCGAGCCTCAACCTGAACGGCGTCCGTGGCTGGTTTCTGCCGTCACGCGATGAACTGGCGCTGATGTACCGCAATCTCAAAGCGGCGGGTCTTGGCGATTTTCAGGACGGCGGTGTCGCCGACAACGTCACCTACTGGGCCTCGTCGCAGCAGACGGCCGACATGGCGGCACATATCGATTTCGCCGACCTCGGCCGGCTGCACGGCGACGACAAGGACTTCCCGCGCCGCGTCCGCGCGATCCGGGCCATCTGACGCCGGGAAGAATCATCAGAGGATCGCGTGTTTGACAATCTGGGGTTGAGCAAACCCGCTCAATACTTCTATCTGGTCTGGCTTGTCTTCGCTTTTGGGATCGCCCTTTACTGGACGATGACCAATACCGGCCTGTCGCAGCCGCTGATCTGGCTGCAGTCGAAGATCTTCCTGGGCCGGTATTTCGGTGTGGTCACGGTCTTCCTGACCGCGGTGCCGCTCGCGCTGGTTGGGCAGGTGCTGGCTTTCACACTGGATGGATTTCTGAGAAAGAACCGCCGTTGAACGGCACCGAAGCTACTCGGGTGAAGATTCGCACGGCTTCATCCTGAGGGACGGCCAGCTCACCACGTTCGACCTGCCTGGCAGTGCAGGACCTCACCGCAGAGAGCGCAGAGGACACAGAGAACTTCGGTCAGGAAATCCAAAGCCTCCGCGCCCTCGGCGTTCTCCGCGGTGAAACCCGTGGACGCAGTCGTCGAATCGATCGGACGATATGGTCGTCGCTATAACATCCTTGCCTCTCGGCGTCTGTCTTCTGAAAGAAGCGCCAGACAGGTGTCAAATCCTTGCTTTTGTTTTCCGCGGGATCACGCGGCCGATACCGGCCTGACCATAAACTGAAAGATAGCCATGGACACGAACGCTCACGCGTACTGCACAACACTGAAGGATCTTGTCGGCGACGCCGACCCTTTGGACATTCTGTCGCGGACGCCGTCCCGAATCAGGACGCTGATCTCGGGTGTGAGCGCCGCGGCATTGTCGCGCCAACCAAGTCCAGGGAAATGGTCTGTCACGGAGATCATTGCGCATCTCGCTGACGCTGAGCTCGTGTTCGGGTACCGGCTGCGGATGGTGTTGACGGCTCCCGGCGTACGTCTAGAGGCCTTCGATCCGGACCGCTTCGCGTCGACCTTCGATTACACCTCCTGCGAGGCTCACACCTCGGCCGAGCTGTTCATGTCGGCGAGAACGGGCACGCTGGGAATGTTGCGGCGGGTCGCCCCGGCGTTGATGGACAACGCCGGCACGCACGAGGAGTGGGGCACCGAGACCGCTCGAAGTCTGGTGCATCTCGAGGCCGGTCACGACAAGAGCCATCTTGCCCAGATTGAGCGGCTCCTCGCGGAGGCCGACGTGAGGCCGGCCTTTGTCCCGAGCGCGCAGAAGCCCGAGGTCTCCGTCGATGTCGCCGAGCGGCTGGACCTGCGCATCGGCACGATCGTTGATATCGTCGAGGTGCCAGAGGCCGACCGTCTAATGAAACTGAGCGTTGATTTCGGCGCTGATACACGGACCGTCATCGCGGGCATCCGCGACGAGCGCCGCGACCCTCGTGTGCTCATTGGCCGCCAGGCCCTCTTCTATTACAACCTGCCCAGGAAAAAGATTCGCGGCCAGGTTTCGGAGGCGATGCTTTGCGATGTTGGCTACGCGGACGGCATCGTTCCGGCACTGCTCGGCCCCGAATGGCCCATCCCCAACGGAACGCGAGCCGGTTGATGCACTCGCTAGGGGCCTACAGCGACGCGGAGCCGATTCTCGCCGACCGCGAAGTGTTTACAGGCCCTCTCGTGTCGGTCGGCTACTCGCGATGCGCCGGGGACCACCCCGCCTTTGGAAAGCGCGGACGGGTTTCCGGACACCGATTCGTGTTCCCGAGGTACGGCGTCTGGATCCAGTCGCGGTCAATCCGTTACGTGTCGGACCCGAGCGTTGTCGAGTATTACAACGACGGGGATGAGTTCGTCCGGCGTCCGCTTGATCGTCGTGGTGATCGAACTCACTGGTACCGGGTGGCTGAGTCGGTCGTCCGTGACATCGTGCGCCCTACGACCCGGCGGCCGCCGACTCCGCGCAGGTGTTTCGATTCGCCCACGGCCCAACCGACCCGCGGGTGTACGCGCTTCAGCGCGCCTTGTTTCATCGGATCGTGATGGCCGATCCAGTGGAGGAACTGGAGGTCGAAGAAACCGTTCTTGCCTTGCTGGAGTGCGTCGTGGCGCAGGCGGTTGATATCCGGCAGGCGCCGGTCCGCTGCATTACCAGGGACGAGCGCGACATCGCGCACCGGGCCAGCGCGGTCGTCGCCTCTTCGGTATTGCACCGTCCAGCTGTCGTCGCTTGCCACATGCGGCATGCCTGCGCACGAGTGCGCTCGTGAGCGAGCGGGTTTGACGCTCTACTCGAACCCCGATGACGTCGCTGGGATATGCACTACGATTTGGGAGCTGAACATCATATTCGGAGGGATTCGTGTCCATGCCAGCAGCTCGTTTTCTCATCACCGGAGGCAGCCAGGGGATTGGCGCCGCGATTGTCGAATTGGCGCGCCGGGCCGGTCACCAGGTGGTGTTTACGGGCCGGAACCAACAGCTCATCGACGAGATTGCCCGGCAGACCGGCGCGTCCGGACTGCAGGCCGACGTCACGGTCGGCGACGACAACGCCAGGACCGTCGATGTGTGCACGGAACGTATGGGCGGGGTTGACGTCCTCGTCAACAATGCCGCGTCCGTCTATCGTGGCGAAATCGGCGCGCTCGACGTCGCCCGGATGAAGGAGATGTTCGACACCAACGTCTTCGGGATGGTCGATCTGACGAATCGGGTCGTACCGCTGATGAAGGCGCACGGGTCGGGCGACATCGTGAATATCGCGTCGACCTCAGGCATGAAGGGGGCGGCGACGGCGACGCCCTATGCAGCGAGCAAGTGGGCCGTGCGAGGCATCAGCCAGTGCTGGCAGGCGGAGCTGAGACCGCACGGCATTCGGGTCACCTGCGTATGCCCGTCGGAAGTCCAGACCAACTTTGGCGGCAGGACCGGTCGCAAGAATCCGAACAAGCTCTACGCCGAGGATATCGGCGAGACGATCATGGCGGCCCTCAATATGCCACGCCGGGTGCTGTGGCCCGAGCTGGCCGTGTTTGCGAACAACCCCTGGAAGGAAGACTGAGCGCGGACGAGGCTGATTACCGCACCCGCCATTCGATGATCCCGAACTCCCGCCAGTCGACCGGACCGTCCAGGAACATCGCCGCGGGAGGCCCGATCTCGCCCGTCTTGTAGTGGACGGTCTTCGGTTCCACTTCGAGGCGGACGGCCGTGGTGGTGACCGGCTCGAACTCGACGCGGTTGAACGCATTCTTGTTCACGCCGTACGCGCCACGTGCGACGACCGGCTCCCACTTGTCACCGTTCTTGTAGAGGATCCGCCAGGACTCGGGAGGCTTGCAGAATCGCCGGTCGTCTACCCAGTACGCCGCCGTGCTCGAAATTCGTGTCGGTTTCGCGAACTGGTATTCGACCCATCCCGGCGATCCGACAGCAGGACGCATCCGGAAGTAGAGATTCGACTCATCGGCTGAGCTCAGCGGATCCACACCGTCATACACGGCGGCGACGTCGTCGTTCTGATCGTTGTATCCAGTCCACTGTTTGGCGACGCCGCCGGACGATCGTACCTCGGCAATCGGCGCCGGTGGCAGCACCGGCGTGACCCGCGCCTTCGCCGCCGTCCTGGCCAGCCACACCTGCATCTCGCCGGCGCCGCGATTCGCCCAGGCGTAGTAGGGGATGGCGACCAGCTTACGAGGCTGTGCTTCGATCCGTCCATCACCCGAGCGGTTCAGCGCCGTGACCCCGCCGGTGACGACCTGGACGCCATTGAGCAGCCGGCCATCGAATTCGCTCGTGAAGCGTGCGTTGTCACCGACGACGAGATTGAGGGCATGCCCGTTGTTGTCGGGCCATTCGGCGGAGTAGACGAGCGGGCCGCGTAGCAGCGCGACCCGCCCGTCATCGTCTTTCACTCGCGCGTCGGCGACGACCCGCCGGACCGGCATCGGCAGCATCAGCTCGACGACATCTCCCTTGTTCCACTGGCGCTCGATCGAGGCGAATCCCCGCGCGGTACGGACGCGGATCGGACGGCCGTTCACCGCGATCGTGGCCGCCCCCGTCTGTGGATCGAGGAACCGATACAGATCTCCCGGTATCACCTCGTCGGCGGTCCACCCGGGGATGCGCAGATGGACGGTGAACCGCTGCGCTCGTTCGGGGTCGACCGAGATCCGGACGCGACCGTCCCACGGGTAGGTCGTCTCCTGGCGGAGCCGAAGCGTACTATCGCCGAGTGGAAAGGCCGCGGTACCGGCGATGAACAGGTTGACGTAGACGTCGTTGCCGTTGCGGCCCTTGGCATAGATGTAGTCTCCGAGCGAGGCCAGCAGCCGGACGACGTTCGGTGGGCAGCACGGCGTGTTGATCCAGTCGAACCGCTCGTAGGATCCGTACGAGGTCAACGGGTTCTGATAGAAGAACCGATCCCCCTTTGCCGACACACCGGCCAGAAATCCGTTGTACAGCACGCGTTCCATGAGATCGATGTAGCGCGCGTCCTGGTGCAGCAGGAACATGCGATGGTTCCACAGCACCGATCCGTAGGAGGCGCACGTCTCGTTCCAGGCGCTCAGGTTCGGCAGTTCGTAGGCGGCGCCGAACTGCTCGTGGAATCGGATCGAACCGATCGCGCCGGTGACGTAGGTCTTTCGGTAGGTGGCGTCCTGCCAGATCGAGTCGAGCGCCTGCCGGTATCGAGCTTCGCCGGTCAGCGCCGCGACGTCGGCCAGCGGGATGTAGAGGTAAGTCGCCCGGACGGCGTGGCCGACCGCCTCCCGCTGCCTGACGACCGGCAGGTGATCCTGGGCGTAGGTGCGGTCGATGGTGTACTCACCCTGCCGCGGGTAGTCGTCCTTGCCCCGTTCGTCGAGGAAGAACTGCGCCAGCTTCCAGTAACGCTGCTCGCCGGTTTGCCGGTACAGCCGCATCAAGCCGATCTTCAATCCTTCGTGACCGGAAATGTAGGTCTTCTTGCCCGGTCCGTAGGCCGCGTCCATGGCGTCGGCCGCCTTGATGGCGGCATCGAGCAGTCGAGGGTTGCCGGTCGCCTGCTGGTAGGCGACCGCGGCCTCCAGGAAATTTCCCGAGGCGCCGATCGCGCGCTCGGGGCTGGCGAGGCGGCTCTCGATGCCGGCTACCGATCTGTCGATCAACGCGTTCATCTGCCGTTCCAGCTCGGGATCGCCGCGCTTGGACAACATGTAGGCAGCCGCCTCGATGATCCGAGGGCTGTCGAACCTGCCGGCTTCCTGGTACTTCTTGAGAATGTGTTGAATCGAGACCGTCCGGTTGGTCTCGATCTTCGGCGCCCAGAACGAGTCGGTGATATCGACCTGGGATTGCGGCACCCCGACGATCGAATAGTCGGGGACGGAAGTCGTGAGCCCCCACGCCGACACGAGGGAGACGATGACGGCGAGAACAGCGCGGGTTGTCATGACCCTCTTGATCGCGTGATGCTACGTGCCGGAGGAGCGGAGCACAATGTTTGTAGGTGGCAGAGGGAATGGCGCTGTCGATCGTCGAGTGGCGTGCGAATCCGGACACGAGGTGGTGTTCACGGGCCGTAACGAGCGACTCATCGGACGATGGCACGGCAGACTGGCGCGATATGGACTGCAGGGCCGACGTTCGGTCGGCGAGGACATGCGAGAACCGTCGATGTGTGCACGGAACGTATGGGTGGGATAGACGTCCTCGTCAACAACGACGGCGTTCGAGTATCGGGCGAAATCGGCGCTCGACGTGGACGCGATGAAGCAAGATGTTCGACACGAACGTTTTCGGGATGGTCGATATGACGAATCGGGTCGTGCGGCTGATGAAGGCGCAGGGGTCGGGCGACATCGTGAATATCGCGTCGACTCCGGCATGAAGGGGGCGGCGACGGCGACGCCTATGCGGCGAGCAAGTGGGCCGTGAGAGGCATCAGCCAGTGCTGGCAGGCGGAGCTGAGACCGCACGGCATTCGGGTCACCTGCGTATGCCCGTCGGAAGTGCAGACCAACTTTGGCGGCAGGACCGGTCGCAAGAATCCGAACAAGCTGCTACGCCGAGGATATCGGCGAGACGATCATGGCGGCCCTCAATATGCCACGCCGGGTGCTGTGGCCCGAGCTGGCCGTGTTTGCGAACAACCCCTGGAAGGAAGACTGAGCGCGGACGAGGCTGATTACCGCACCCGCCATTCGATGATCCCGAACTCCCGCCAGTCGACCGGACCGTCCAGGAACATCGCCGCGGGAGGCCCGATCTCGCCGGTCTTGTAGTGGACGGTCTTCGGTTCCACTCGAGGCGGACGGCCGTGGTGGTGACCGGCTCGAACTCGACGCGGTTGAACGCATTCTTGTCACGCCGTACGCGCCACGTGCGACGACCGGCTCCCACTTGTCACCGTTCTTGTAGAGGATCCGCCAGGACTCGGGAGGCTTGCAGAATCGCCGGTCGTCTACCCAGTACGCCGCCGTGCTCGAGATTCGTGTCGGTGTCGTGAACTGGTATTCGACCCATCCCGGCGATCCGACAGCAGGACGCATCCGGAAGTAGAGATTCGACTCATCGGCCGAGCTCAGCGGATCCACACCGTCATACACGGCGGCGACGTCGTCGTTCTGATCGTTGTATCCGGTCCACTGTTTGGCGACGCCGCCGGACGATCGTACCTCGGCAATCGGCGCCGGTGGCAGCACCGGCGTGACCCGCGCCTTCGCCGCCGTCCTGGCCAGCCACACCTGCATCTCGCCGGCGCCGCGATTCGCCCAGGCATAGTAGGGGATGGCGACCAGCTTACGAGGCTGTGCTTCGATCCGTCCATCACCGAGCGGTTCAGCGCCGTGACCCCGCCGGTGACGACCTGGACGCCATTGAGCAGCCGGCCATCGAATTCGCTCGTGAAGCGTGCGTTGTCACTGACGACGAGATTGAGGGCGTGACCGTTGTTGTCGGGCCATTCGGCGGAGTAGACGAGCGGGCCGCGTAGCAGCGCGACCCGCCCGTCATCGTCTTTCACTCGCGCGTCGGCGACGACCCGCCGGACCGGCATCGGCAGCGTCAGCTCGACGACATCTCCCTTGTTCCACTGGCGCTCGATCGAGGCGAATCCCCGCGCGGTACGGACGCGGATCGGACGGCCGTTCACCGCGATCGTGGCCGCCCCGTTTGTGGATCGAGGAACCGATACAGATCTCCCGGCATCACCTCGTCGCGCGGTCCACCCGGGGATGCGCAGATGGACGGTGAACCGCTGCGCTCGTTCGGGGTCGACCGAGATCCGGACGCGCCCGTCCCACGGGTAGGTCGTCTCCTGGCGGAGCCGAAGCGGACTATCGCCGAGTGGAAAGGCCGCGGTACCGGCGATGAACAGATTGACGTAGACGTCGTTGCCGTTGCGGCCCTTGGCATAGATGTAGTCTCCGAGCGAGGCCAGCAGCCGGACGACGTTCGGTGGGCAGCACGGCGTGTTGATCCAGTCGAACCGCTCGTAGGATCCGTACGAGGTCAACGGGTTCTGATAGAAGAACCGATCCCCCTTTGCCGACACACCGGCCAGGAATCCGTTGTACAGCACGCGTTCCATGAGATCGATGTAGCGCGCGTCCTGGTGCAGCAGGAACATCCGATGGTTCCACAGCACCGACCCGTAGGAGGCGCACGTCTCGTTCCAGGCGCTGAGGTTCGGCAGTTCGTAGGCGGCGCCGAACTGCTCGTGGAATCGGATCGAACCGATCGCGCCGGTGACGTAGGTCTTTCGGTAGGTGGCGTCCTGCCAGATCGAGTCGAGCGCCTGCCGGTATCGAGCTTCGCCGGTCAGCGCCGCGACGTCGGCCAGCGGGATGTAGAGGTAAGTCGCCCGGACGGCGTGGCCGACCGCCTCCCGCTGCCTGACGACCGGCAGGTGATCCTGGGCGTAGGTGCGGTCGATGGTGTACTCACCCTGCCGCGGGTAGTCGTCCTTGCCCCGTTCGTCGAGGAAGAACTGCGCCAGCTTCCAGTAACGCTGCTCGCCGGTTTGCCGGTACAGCCGCATCAAGCCGATCTTCAATCCCTCGTGACCGGAAATGTAGGTCTTCTTGCCCGGTCCGTAGGCCGCGTCCATGGCGTCGGCCGCCTTGATGGCGGCATCGAGCAGTCGAGGGTTGCCGGTCGCCTGCTGGTAGGCGACCGCGGCCTCCAGGAAATTTCCAGAGGCGCCGATCGCGCGCTCGGGGCTGGCGAGGCGAGTCTCGATGCCGGCTACCGATCTGTCGATCAGCGCGTTGATCTGCCGTTCCAGCTCGGGATCGCCGCGCTTGGACAACATGTAGGCAGCCGCCTCGATGATCCGCGGGCTGTCGAACCTGCCGGCTTCCTGGTACTTCTTGAGAATGTGTTGAATCGAGACCGTCCGGTTGGTTTCGATCTTCGGCGCCCAGAACGAGTCGGTGATATCGACCTGGGATTGCGGCACCCCGACGATCGAATAGTCGGGGGCGGAGGTCGTGAACCCCCACGCCGACACGAGGGAGACGATGACGGCGAGAACAGCGCGGGTGGTCATGACCCTCCTCCTGATCGCGTGATGCTACCGTGCCGGAGGAGCCGAGCACAATGCGGCCACGCTTATGCGCTCATTAGCCCGCGACGTTCAACGCAGGTAGGTGTCGGGTGTGGTGTGCGCGGCGTCCACTGGCCGGTCACGCGATTCCGCGCGCACGGCGTCGGATACAGCGCGAACGTATCGCGGCCGTGGCGGCCGACGACCGTCCATCCGGTCGCCATGCCCAGCGCCGATCCGAAGAGAACGTCGCTGAGGAAGTGGCGGTTGTCGGTCAGGCGGCTGGCCGCGACATACCTGGCGATCACGAACGTGGGTCAGGCGCGCGATATCCGAAGTGCCGCTCGAGCACCGCCGCGGTTGCGAAGGTGACCGATGCGTGACGGAAGGGAAGGAGCAGCATTCGCCTGTCGGGCGGTCGCGTGGACCGCGTGCTTGATGCCGTAGGTCAGAGCCTGGGTGACGAGATTCGCCCTCAGGAGGTCGAACCCAGGTGCGCGACCTTGTTGGTGTGAGTCCCGACGTCGGGCTCGATCGCATACCGGCCGATGACGTAGAGGCCGACGGCCGCGCCTCCCTGGACCTATCCGTAACCGAGATATTTCCCGGGTTTGAAGAAGTTCTGGACGGCAGTCGACTCCTGCAGCTCCTCGTTCACTCGTCATCGATCGGGTGGGCTATCGCCGCAAGAGCGCCGCCGATCCCCAGGATCACCCAGGTCGATCGCCGACGTGGGAAGGCGATGAAGTCGCGCCGGTGGTCTGGACGAGAGTGGACAGGCCGGTGCGGCGCCGGCTCGGGCGGCGACGGTTGCGTCTGCAGAGCACGAAGCGCGAGCGGATCGACGGCCGGCGGTGATTCAACCTGGAAGAGCGCCGCATAGGCCGATGCCCCGAGCGGCGCCTTCGGGGTGGTTTCGGCGAACTGCAGTCGGACGGGTTGTGCCTGGGCTGCCACGCCTGGGCTCCAGGCCACCCAGAGCCCGCTGCAGAGCGCCGCGCACAGGAACGTTCGAGATCGAGCACCCATTCGGATTCCTTCCGTCACGATGGAAGGCTACAGATTGGAAGATGATTGGCCGATGATAGCGACGCGGCTGCAATGAGGGGCGCAAGGACGGAGGCGCCGTGCTAGCATCACCGTCACAAAAGGATCCGATGACCCGACGCCCCTGTCTCGCCGCGCTTGCGGCACTCGCCCTGGTGACCGCCGCCGTGAACGCACAACCGAAAATCTTCTGGGGTGACGCCGTGCCCCCGGCATGGAACGGCAAGTGGCCGGCGGAGCTCCAGACCGTCCCGGAGCGCACCGGTTTCACCCGCACGACGTCGTCGCTGCAGCTGCTCGAGTTCATCTCGTCGCTCAAGCAGAAAAGCGAGAACGTCCATGTCGTGAACATGTTCATCAGCCCGCTGCGCAAGAGCGCGCCGGCGATCGTGCTCGCCGCCCCGCGGATCACCTCGGCGCAGCAGGCGCGGGCCTCGGGCAAGCCGGTGGTGTTCCTGTTCGGCAACATACATCCGCCGGAGTCGGAGGCGACGGAAGCGCTGATGATGCTGGCGCGCGACCTGGCGGTCGGCAAGCGCAAGGATCTGCTACCAACCAGATCGTCATGATCGCCCCGATCTTCAACGTCGACGGGACCGACACCTTCGTCACGCAGGACGGTTCGCTTGGGAGCGAGACTCCCTATATCCAGGGAGTCCGCGAGAATTCGGAGGGGCTCGACCTCAATCGCGACTCGGTGAAGCTGCGAACGGTCGAAGCCAGGGGGCTGTACCGCGTCCTCAACGAGTGGGACCCGGTCCTGCTGCTCGACGGCCACCTCATGAGCCGGGTGTCCCACGGCTACGCGAACACCTATGGCACCACCACCGTGCCGGCTGCCGCACCCGGGCCGCGCGACTACACGCACGACACGCTGTTCCCCGCGGTGCGCGACATGGTCCGCCGTGACTTCGGCCTCGAGGTGTTCACCCACGCGCTGTCCGACCGGCAATGGCCGCCCACGGTGTGGAGCCACGACCGCGCGGCGTGGACGGTCGAAGCCAAGTTCATCGTCAACGATTACGGCCTCAGGAACCGGCTGGCGATCATCACCGAGACGCCGGGACAGCCGACCTTCGAGCGGCGCATCTACGCGCAGTACGCCTACATGGCGGCGCTGCTCGACTACACCAACTCGCACGCGAAAGAGATCCAGGGCGTCGTCAAGGCGGCCGACGAGGAGACGGTGGCCAAAGTGATCGCCGGCGCCGAATCAGGGCAGTTGAAGAACTTCCTGGACGGCGAGTACCGCTCGCGCGGCAAGATCAACCTCCTGGCCTACAAAGAGAACGTCGCCGAGTTCCGCCGTGGCACGAGCCTTCTCGGCACGCGCCCCGGCACGGCTGACGGTCAGCCAGAGGTCGTGCCCAACGTCGACGACCTGACCATGCCGGTCGGCACGCGGGAGGCGTACGGTGCCGCGCGCCTACGTGTTCCCCGCGGCCATGACCGACGTTGCGGCGACGCTTCGCACCCACAACGTCAGGATCCGCACCCTCGAGAAGCCCATGCGCCTCGAGGGGGAACAATTCATGGTCAAGGGCGTACGGAAGGTGCGCAGCAGCGGATACGACATGACGGTGCTCGACGGGGCCTTCTCCGAGCTGCTCGTCGTCGAATTCCCGGCCGGCTCCCACTACGTGGACATGGCCCAGCCGATGGCCAACGCGGCGTTCTACTACCTCGAGCCTCAGGCACGGGATGGATTCGTCGGCTGGGGCCTGCTGGACGAGACGTTGCGCGAGCTCGGTGCGGCCGAGCGCGGCGCGATCTACCCGATCTTCAAGGTCCGGCGCGAAGCGAAATAGGCCAGGCGCGCCGTCGAGGTAGTCACAAAGAGTCATCTGACGTTTTTCAGCTTGACGACGATGATCACCGGCCGCCCGTTTCAACAGCTGCTGCGAACCTGCCGTCGCGGCCCCGCCGCCAGGCGCCCGGCCGGGCCGTGCCGATCGAGCTGGTCCAAACGGGCCAATGGACTCGAAAGCTGGCGACCCTCTGGCTCGTGGGCTGGGTGATCTTCAGCCTGTCGCTGGCTGACCTCCGGATGCGACGCGATTCCGTCATGTCAACCTGGCTCCCTTTCAGGGTCTGCGCCGGCTGGACGCGGTTCGAAATCGCACCTATTACGTGCCTGCGGGTGTCATCGGCCTCGAGCTGGGCCTGATGGTCGGGCCGACGGTGGCGATCGCCGCCACTCTTTCGGCCGTCGCGGAAGCGAGCCAGACCTTCAGCAGCAATCGGGTCCCGTCGACCACCGACATCATTATGAACACGACCGGGGCGGCGATCGGGGCGCTCTACTGGCATGCGCGCCGCCGGCGGCGTCACGACCAGGTCCGTAGGACTTCCGCGGGCGGGTGAGACGGGAACGGGCGATGTCAGTGCGCCGATTGCCGCCGTCCGGTGCAGCCGCTAGGATCGGGGAATGTTGCCATCATGAGAGTGCTGCTGGTCGAAGACGAACCGCAGGCCGCACAGATGCTCGCAAAGGGCCTGCGCGAGCAGTCGTACGCGGTGGACGTGGCGCGGAACGGGCCGGACGCCCTCTATCAGTCGGCGATCACCGACTACGATGCCATCGTGCTCGACGTCATGCTGCCCGGTCTCGACGGGTTCGAGGTGTGCCGGCAGCTTCGTCGCGGGGGATCGCACGTCCCCGTCCTGATGCTGACCGCGCGCGATGCCGTCGATGCCCGCATCTCTGGTCTCGACAGTGGCGCCGACGACTATCTCATCAAGCCCTTCGATTTCGGTGAGCTCCTCGCCCGGCTGCGTGCTGTCATCCGCCGCGGCCGATTGCCGCTGCCTCCGTCGATCGTCGAGGTCGGCGGCCTGCGCCTCGACCTTCGCGCCCGCCAGGCCTATCGCCAGGGGCGGCTCATCAACCTGACGTCACGGGAATTCGCGCTGATCGAGTTCCTGGTTCTCCACGCCGGCGAGGTCGTCGGACGCGGCGCGATCGCCGAACACGTGTGGGACGCTCCGTTCGAGTCGATGTCGGATGTGATCGACGTTCTGATCCAGCGACTCCGGCGGAAGATCGATGCGCCAGATGAGCCGTCGCTGATCACGACGCGTCGTGGGGAGGGCTACATGCTGGCACCGACGAGCGAAGCGCCGCGCGAGTCATGAGTCTATCGATCCGAGCGCGGCTCACCCTGCGGTAGAGCACCGTGGTGGTAATGATCCTCATGACCGGCGGCGTCGTCGGATCGCTGGCGCAGGGCCCGACTGGAGCTCCAGCGCATGGACGACGATCTGATGCGCAGCATGGCGACACTCGAGGGGGTCATGCGCACCGAATTCGGCGAAGGCTTGAGCCTCGAGGCCGCCGCGCAAGAGGCCAGCACGGAGGTCGTCGTTCCAGACCGTACGCTGGCGCTGACCCGATTGGACGGGAGCGTGCTGGCTGTCTGGGGCCTGCCGATCGACCGCCGGGTGGTCCCGTCGGCGGCGCTGTCGTCCGGCTGGCTGACGGTCGCCACCGCAGACGGTGACGCGCGCCTCGTCAGCAGATCGATCGAGTACGCCGGCCATGGCTACCGGGCCTTCGTGCTCGCGCCGCTCGCTCCGCTGCGCGCAGAGTACGCGGAGAAGGTGCGGACGATGGCGGTCGGCGTCCTGATTGCGCTGCTCACGGCGGCGGCCGGCGGTTGGGTGATCGGTAGACAGACACTCGAGCCGCTGACCGAGATGGCTGAACAGGCCGCGGCTAATCAACGAGCGAAATCCGGAGGAGCGGCTCTCCGCTGTGCGTGCCGACGACGAGCTCGGCCTGCTGGCTCACTCCTTCAACGGGCTGCTCGATCGGCTCGCCTCGGCCCTGCACCAGCAACGCCAGTTCATGGCCGACGCCTCGCACGAGCTCCGGACGCCGGTCTCGGTGGTCCGCACCGCCGTACAGGTCACGCTGGCCCAGGACGTTCGCTCGGCCGACGAGTACCGAGAGTGTCTGGGGATCGTCGGCGAGCAGGCGAACCGTCTCTCGAGGCTGGTGGACGCGATGTTCCTGCTGTCACGCGCAGAGGCCCAGGGGGTACCGCTGCGCCGTGAGTTCCTGAATCTGGATGACATCGTCGTCGAGAGCGCCCGTGCCCTTCGCGTCCTGGCGGACCAGCGTGGTGTCGGCGTCACGACGGCGGGCGACCAGGAGGTTGGCCTGACCGGTGACGATGCGCTGTTGCGTCAGATGGTCGGCAACCTGCTCGACAACGCGATTCGACACGCCGGCCCGAAAGGCTCGGTGGCGGCGACGCTGGAGCGTGCGCCGGACCGGGTGACGCTGCGGATCACGAACGACGGACCGGATATCGCCATCGCCGACCGCGCCCGTATTTTCGAGCGCTTCGTCCGGATTGGCGCCTCGGACGGCGCGGGGCTCGGGTTGCCGATCGCGCGCTGGATCGCTGAAGCGCACGGCGGTGAGCTCCTGCTCGACGCCAGTCTGCCTGGACGAACGACTTCGTCGCCATCCTGCCGGCCGATCCTGTGATTTCTCGTAGGTCAGAGCCTCCACACGCGTTTCAACGACAACCAAGGTATAAGGACGTGTGCCCACAACCCCCGAACAAGGATATTGGTCCGCCCGGCCCGGCGGAACATCGTCATGGCGCTTGGTGTGACAGAGTCGGTGGCAACGACGGCGCGATTGCGACGGTCTCGACATCGACCCGCTACTACTTCTCGACCGATGTGGTGAAGGACCGGGGCGACGTGTTGCTTACAGGCGCGCGCAGCGTCTCGTAGCTGGCGATCGGCGCGACGAGTAGTGGATCGAAGAGCGTGACGACTCCGGCGACCCTGGCGGCCGGGACCTATTACCTGCTGGCGTGTGCAGACGCCAGTAATGCCGCGGTGGAGTTGCGCGAAGAAACAACTGCGTCGCATAGGCGACGGCGATCTCTCCGTGCCGCTATGAAGACGGGTCCTGATTTTGAGTTTACCATAGACGCCGATGCGCCGTCGTCGACTGCCAGGAGGCAGGAAGCGGACTATGGCGGCGAACAGGTCGATCGTAGCAGTAGAGTGCGAAGGAGCCGAGCGACATGCCCCTACAAATCAGTTCCCGGGCTGGAAGGTCAAGCGAGGCGGCGGATCGCGAGGCGACGCCGCGCAGCTGCCGGGCATGCCGCGCGAGTTCCTGACCGAGAGTCTAGGATCATCGACGAAGTCATATTCAGGAGCGGACGGACTCGGAACGCGGACGGAGGGTGACGGATGGGCTCGATCTGACCTGCGACGTGGGGCGCAGCCAGACAGAGATATCGGCATTCGGATGGCCTCGCGCGCCCTGACCTTCCACCAGCGATTCGATCGAGCGTCGAGGCAGCGGGTCGTGCAAGCCAGGTTTCGTGTCACTGTGCGGACGAACGGCGGTCGCGGCGCCGTCGGCTCGGCGATTAAGGCGATGGTCATCAGCATCGACCAGCTCGTGGTCGACAACTACTCGACGTCGTGCTGCCAAGTTGTCGAACGCGTTAGAAAGGTAGAGTGGAGGAAGCGAGGGCTTAAGGAAGGCTGGCAGCGAGTGACACGCGCAGCTTGGCGGCAGGCGTCCTGAACCGGGACAGCCGAGTCGCTGGATCGCTCACTCGTGTTGCTGCACGGACGTTCTCGAACTGCGCGGCCGCGTTTCACTCGTTGGCTGCCTCCGGATTCTTCGAGCGTATCCAGGACACCTACGGCGACCGGGTCTTTGGATTCGATCACTTCACGGTGAGCCGCACACCGGAGGAGAACGCGAGGATCTTGCTGGAGGGGCTGAGCGTCTAGACCACGGTTTCGATGTCATAGCCGACTCGCGCGGCAGTCTGCGTCGCTCGTGCGGCCTGGTGGAGCAGGCGGCCAGATTCGGCTCGCTCGGCGGCCGTTTTTCGCTAGGGGAATGCCGTTCTGGTCGCCTCGCCCAATGAAGGAACCCCGGTCGCCAGGTTGATTCACTGGAATGAGAAGATGGGGTGGATAGCGAACCTGTGGGAGTTGTTTCGGATAATCCGTTCACGACCGTCGCCGCATTCGTCGCGAATTCGCTGGTCTGGATGGCGAACCAAGCCACCGGTGAGCTCACTGGTTTACAGGCGATGGACGAAGACGGCGAGACCATCGCAGAGATCCAAGGCATGCCCGGCCTCCCCTCGGCGACTATTCGGCGCTGGTGGCGAACTATCAGCGGTCGCCGTCGATGTACCAGCGGCTTCTCGATGCCGGCTTCGATCAGATCTTCAGCAGCGCTAACGACATGGTGGTTCTGAGAGAAGGCGTATGGCGTATAGAACGTTCAGGCCAAGGGGTTCATTCGGCCACTGCATCGGCTGCTACGGTCCGGGTGGGAAATTCGATCCGGAAGCGTTCGACCACCTCAATTTCTTCGACCACACCGAAGCCACCGAGCTTCTGGTGAATGCGTGGCTCGGCCGGCAGCAGACGCTGGCCCCGGTCGATCCGCGCGCGATGCTGCCAGGGGACGTATGCTCCGCGTTGAGGCGGTGCTGGCCGAGGCACGCGCCTGCGAAAGCGCCGTAAGCGTGATCAGCGCACCGGCGGCGGCGCAGCGAGGCGTCGCCGCTGCGCCGCTGCGCATCACGGTGACAAACGGCGATCTGCGGTTCGAGTCGGAGCACTTGCTCTTGGTCACTATGGAGCGACCCGTCTCGACCGGCGCCGGAACAGGTATCAACAGCCGCTGGGTGGCGCGATGGAGCACTCGCTGGCGATGGGGATCTCTCCGGATCGCCCAGGCTGAGCATCAAATTTTCATCAATACCCGTTCGAACCCCCAGGAGGGTGTGCTCGTTCCGCGTCCACCCGCGGTGATCGTGGTCAGGTTAGGGGACGAGGATTTTGCCCTCCGCGCCGGTGAGATCACACGTTCGGTAAGCCAGGCGGTCATGGCATGGGCGCAGCGGATGGCGGAGCACAACCGGCAGGGAACCGGCGTGGGGCTGACCGGCGACGCTGATCGGGCAGCGGCGGCGCCGACATCCTCCCGGCGAAGCCGCCCGCCTCGTGGCCGAGGGCGTGTTCGAAGCAAATACACACCTCAAGAGTGAGCGCTCGGGTGACGCCACCTGGCCAGAGGTCACCCACCTTCATTTCGTAGAGCTGTATCTGGACCGGGCGACCGAAGCGTGGCGGACCTGCGGATGCAGGCGGTCGCGACTCCTGGGCGTTACGAGGTCGGGCCGACGGTTCGATCGGGCACCGGGCGCTGCAACGGCCGGCTGACTGGGCCTACCGCGGCGTCGACTACGACATTCTCACGGTTGATGCGCGCGGCGCTACGGCGCAGAGCACGGCGGAGAGCCCGTGATCGCCTATTCGCTTCACACCAGGCAGGCACGGACCGAAGTGCGCGCCGTCCGAACCAGGGCCAGTTGCTGCGGGACCTGATTGCCACCGCATCGAACGACCAGGTCGACGATCGCAGATCGGGCGCACGTTGTTCAATCTACTGATTCCCGTCGAACTGGAGTCTCTTCTTGGCAGCCGCGGCGACCTGCACATCGCGGTTGACCACGCCAGCGCAGGGATCCCCTGGGAACTGCTCGATGCGTATGATGAGAACAAAGCCGAACAACTGCCGTGGGCGATTCGTGTCAGGTTGCTGCGCAGGTTCGCAGCCGGCGCGTATCGCACGCGTCTCGCGGACGCTGATCCCGAGGAGTCCGCGCTCATCGTCGGAGAACCGGAATCGCCGCTCTACACTCGGCTACCCGGCGCGCGCACCGAAGCCCTGGCGGTGCATGCATGCCTGACCCAGCTTCATGCGCTCGATCCGAGTCGGGTGACGGCGCTAGTGGCCGCCGATCAGGACCAGCCGGGCCCCGACGCCCGGACGATGGTAAACGCCCTGCTGCAACGGCATGGCGGATTCTCCACCTGGTGGGCCATGGCGCGCCGCCAACCGATGCCCAGCCGAGGCGGCGTCGTGCTCTCCAATGGATGCTTTCTCGGTCCGTCCGAAATCATGAGCGATGCGGGTCATACCCGAGCTGGTCTTCGTCAACTGCTGCCACCTCGCGAGCGCCGAGTCACTTCTCGCGCTCCGTACAACCGCGTTACGTTCGCAGCGGGTCTGGCTCAGCAGTTCCTGAGTATCGGGCGTACGGTGCGTGGTCGCAGCGGCTGGGCGGTGGATGATGAGGCCGCCAGGGTGTTCGCCGACGAGTTCTATAGCGCGCTGATCCGCGGCAATCGTTTCATCGTTGCCGTGGGCAGGGCACGCGAGGCGGCTTACCAGCACAACCCCGACAGCAACACCTGGGCGGCCTACCAGTGTTACGGCGACCGCGACTGGCTGCTCCGCCGCAGGGCCGCCGAGGTAGTCCGTCATCACCGCACCTCTCGAGGATTTCTCCGGGGTGGGTTCGTCCGGATCCTGAAGCTCGCCCTCGAACGGATCATCGTGCAGACTAGGTTTCAGGGAGCCGACCCGAAAAGGCAACAGGCCAGCCTCGATACGCTCGAAAGGCTCTTCGGCCCGATATGGGGCACCAGCGGCGCCGTCGCCGAGCTCTTCGCCGAGGCGTTCCTGGTGGCCGGGGCGATCCAGCGCGGCATCACATGGTACGAGCGGGCCGTTGCCGCTCCTGACGGCGGGGCTTCGCTAAGATCGGCCGAGCAGCTGGCGAAGCACGGGGCCGCCTCGCGTGGAAGCTGGTTGTCGAGCAGCGACGACGAACCAGGAAGACTGCGCCACACGAACGAGCCGCACTCGGGTCGCGAAGTCGCAGACAGCCGGCGACGCCGACGGATCTGTTGGACGCGCTGTGGAACAGGCCGGCGAGCTGTTCGACCAGGCGACCGCGCTGCTGGTCATGCTGCTGCGGCTCGAGGACACGATCGAACGGCACAGCCTGCTGGGCGCATCTACAAGCGACGTGCGATGGTCGAGGCCATCGCCGGCCGGCCGACCGGTGAGAACCAGGCGATTGGCAAGATGTATGAGCACTATCGGCGGGCGGAGGAGCTGGCGCTCAGCAGCGGGCAGGACCTCTTCTATCCCGCACTGAATAGCATGGCCGCGAGCTCATGACGAACGCAGGGCGCCGCGGGGGCTGGAAGGGCTTCGATCCCCGTGAGGTCGCCGCTATCAGCCAGTCCCTTCGACAGGGACCACCGGACTTCTGGAGCGTCGCTGCAGACGGAACTGCGGATGTACGAGGCGGCGGTGAAGGCGATATCGCGCGGCGGCTCCAGGCCATAGAGGGAGCGTACGAAGACCTGTTCGCGAGAGTAAGCGCTCCATGGATGTGGCAGTCCGTTTTCGACCAGGCGATGTTCGTGCTCACGAGGTACGCAGCGGGCGGCCGCTCAACGAGCAAAAAGCCAGCGCTGGGCTGCCCGGAAGCTCGCGACGTTTGCCCGCCGCGAGATCGAGATGCCCGAGAGCACCGACTCAGGCCAGGAGATCTTCATCTCGTTCGCCAGGGCGGACAACGATCTTGCGATGAGCATGGGCGCCGAGCTCGCCAGCGGCGGACAATACGGTGGTGACGTCGGTCGAGAACTTGATCAGGCCGACGGGTGCTCGATCGTACCGGATGACCGAAGGGCCCTCGGCCACCCTGTCACGGCAATGGGCCGCCATCCTCGAGGAAGTGGAGTGAAAGTGAGCGCTCGTTTCCTCTGTTCTCGGTGCGGCGACAGGCCGGCGCGGTGCCGCCGGCGTTCCTGAGGGTTTGAACACCGTGGACGTGCTGTAACGGGGGGAGCCGGGACGGCGGCGAAGAAGATCGCGGCCGGGTTCACGCGGCGTTTGCCGGGGATCGCGCATGAGGACCTGCCGGCTTCGTAAGTCAACGGCCACGCCGGCGATACCGGACCCCAGCGGTCCGTTTTCATCAACTGTCCCTTCGACGCCGGATACCTGCCGCTGTTCGACGCGATCGTGTTTGCGACGATGTCGTGCGGCTATGTGCCGAGGTGCGCGCTGGAAACCGGGGACGTCTCCGTTCTCGAATGGATCGCATCTACGAAGCGTTGAACTCCTCGAAGTACTCGATTCATGACCTGTCGCGGTGCAAAGGGGAAGGGGACGACAACGTTGCCAGGTTCAACATGCCGCTGGAGTTCGGGATAGCTTTCGGCAAGGGATACCCTCACAAGGGTCGGCGCCTCCATCACTGGCTCGTCCTGCTCCCGAAGGAGCATTTCTACCGGAGATGCGTCTCGGACCTCGGTGCCTATGACCTGTCGACGCACGACAACACCGTCAAATCGATCGTGCAGCCAGTGATGTCCGGCTCGGCACCCGGCAGAATGCGCGCCGCTGCCGGCCCGACGAGGTGCTCGAGGCGATGAAGCGCTTCCAGGCGGAGGTCGAAAAGTACCGGCAGGAATGGGGTGAGTATTATCCGTGGAAGGATCTGTTGCAGATCGCTCGCGAGTTCGCGCCGCTGCGGACCTCCGCGATGGCTCGCCTCCGATCAGCCGGACCGGGGCGATCGTCGCCGCCATCCTCGCCGATCGTGCCAGAGGGCTCAGCACGATTCCCGACCAGGAAGTGGTGATCATCGCCGCGCATGGCCCGGTTCGCGACGACGAGAACCAGCGCTGGCTCGACGACATGCAGGTCCTTGCCAGCCATGTCGATGGCGCGACATCGTTCGCCGCGATCGAGTGGCTCACGGTTCGAGATGACGCGCCGCCACCGATTCGGGATGTCGCGGCCGAGGAGCTTCGCGCGCTGGTTCGCAAGCACACGGCGGCAGGCCGCCGCGTGCTCATCGTGCCGCTGCTGCTCTCGTACGGCGGGATCGAGAAGGGGATCCGGCAACGCCTCGACGGCTTGCCCTACGTGATGGCCACACAAGGGCTGATGCCGGACCCGCGGCTGGTCGACTGGGTACGGCAGGTCGTCGCCCAATAGTCGCCGCGGTTCGATCGGAGGATCTCAGGACGAGGCTGTTAGTCAGAATCCATCCGGTCAGTCGGGCTTTCCGGGCTGATCGCGACGCGCTACCGGCGCACGCCACGACACCACGAACTGTCCATCCACGGGACCGGCGGCGAACTCCCGCCAGCCGAAGAGCCGGGCCATGCCCGACAGCAGCGCCAGCCCGCCGTATTTGCTGCCCGGCAGCGCCCGATCGTCGCGGCGATCGTTCCCGATCGTGAAGTGGACCTCTTTCGTGACCCGGTCGCAGCGGATGGTGACCCGCGGCACCGATCCGGCCGCGCCGTGGCGCATCGCGTTGGCGAGGACTTCGGTCAGGAAGAACCCGAGGCCGCCGCGCACCGGCAAAGTGGTTTCGTATTCCTCCGTCCAGTCCACCGAGCTCTCGAACGGTGGGCCGCCGGCGCTTCCCGACAACGGACCGTTGGTCCACCCGAGACGCGAACGCAGGTCGCTGTCGCCGCGCACCTCCCTGAAGATCCGCTCGAGCGAGCTGAGCGTTTCGTGAACCTGCGCCGCGTCGACGACCGAATCGTGCGGGGGTGGGGGCTCGTTCCAGTGATCCAGCAGCCAGCCGGTCACATGGATCCGGCGCTGGAGATACTCCGCCAGCCACGGGCTGACCGAACCCGGCGACTCGAGCCGTCCGACGCTGCGCCGCAGGACATCGGCCAGCGCGTCCAGGCCGTGCGACAGCAGGCCGGCGAGCCGGCGCCGCTCGTCGGTATGCGCCGCCGCTTCGACGTCTTCGAGCAGCAGCCGCAGGTCCGACCGCGGATCGACGACGAACAGGATCGCCAGCCGGTGCCGCTCGTCGGCCGCCAGCGCCTCGATCGGCGCGGTCACCGCGACCGAGCGGACGATGGCGAACTGTTCCGAGACGTCACCGGCAGCGGTTTCGACCCGGATCGGGACGCCGTAGGCGCGCCGGGCTTCGCTCGTCGCCACCTGGGTCCGTTCGTAGTGTTCGCGGGCACGCGGGTCGGTCGAGATGCGGTCGGCGAATCGCGCGCCGCGCCTGATCCCCATCGATTCGGCGACCTGGTTCGCCGAGACGATCTCGTCGGTGTTCGGGTCGACCACGATCAGCGGTACCTGCATGGTGTTGAGCAGGTTCTGCTTCTCGCCAAGAGCGCGGGCGGCGCGGTCGGCCTCGCGCTCCGCCCGGCGGCGATTGACTTCGAAGCCGGTCAGCAGCAGCGCGAGCACGACGCCGAGGAGCGCGACCGGACCGGCCGGAAATGACGGGGCCACGCTCGGGAAGAACGCCAGCAGCCAGGCGCGTTCGGACACGTGGAAAGCCGCGACCGCACCGGCGTCCTGCACCACCGCGTGGCTGATGGGGGAGAGGGCGCCGCTCGCCGTCCCTTCCCCGTTCACCACACCGTCCAGGGCCGCGCGCAGGGTAGCGGGAGCTCCGTCAGACAGGGCGCCGCGCAAGGTGGTCCAGGTCGCCGGCCCATCTTCGCCGACATGGACGATGGTTGCGGCCAGCGGAGCCGCGATCGTGGATGCGAACCGGTCCCAGTCGACGTCATGCGAGAGATCGAGCGCGAGCACGCCCGCCTGTCCGCCGCCGTCCATCGGCATCGTCAACGTGGAGACGAGCCCGCGACCGCCGAGGTCGACATAGAACCCGGAGTAACGAATGGAGTCCTGCTCGCCGTCGGGGAAGCGGAAGAAGAACTCCTCGGGGGCGAATGACGGCAGCGTCGGCCGCGACGACAGCTGCAGCGCCTCGCTCCGGGCGGCGCCGTCGGCGGTGTCGGTGGCGGCCGGCCAGGGAAGCGAGACCAGCGTGCCATCCTCGGCCAGCGCGTAGAGCCGGACCGGACGCGCGATCCGCCGCAGTGCGCCGTCCAGCCGCGGCCGGGCCGCGGCCATCGGCGCCAGCAGCCGGGCGACGAAGCGGTTCGAGCCGGCGTCCTGCTCGAGCCCGCGGCGGCGGGTCACCACGAACGTCCCGCCCGGCGCGGTCAGCAGCGCGAGCGACCGCCGCGAGGGACCGGCCTGCGCCAGCGATGTCTGCGCCGGCATCGGGACTTCGTGCGACGGGGCGGCGACGACGGTGCGCATCGCGTCCGCCGCGGGCACGAGCTCGTGCGGAATCCGATCGGTCTCGTCGGCGAGCCGCTCGAATGTCAGCGCGTCGGAGGGCGGCAGATGGCGGCGATAGGCGGACATCTGCTCGCGCAGCCAGGCGATCGCGCCGGGGGCCTCGATCGGCCGCGATGGCATCCGCTGCTGGACCAGCGCGAACACCGCCGCCGTCCGCGCCTGGCCGGCGCGCTCCTGCCAGGCCGTCCAGACGCTGCGCGCGGTCAGCCCCGCCAGCAGCACGAACAGGGCGAGTCCCGCGTAGAGCAGGCCGACGCGGCGGGCGCGCGCGGGGGGTAGAGTAGTGCGCATGTCGTCGCCACCACCAGGCTTCGAACGGCGCCACGTGGTCTCGGTGGAGGATCACTTGTACCACACCGCCGAGCTGCTCGAGACCATCGCCCGCACCGCGCCGGCGATGCTGTGGTCGACGACCGTTTGCGCGATCGACGATCCCGGCGCCGACACCACGGCCGCCGTTGCCGGCTGGCTCCAGCGGTTCGAGGGGGTCCAGATCGCGGCGCGCGTCGATCCGCGCGACCTCCCGCCCGAGCACGCGGCGCGGCTGCTCGCCATCGATGCCGCGCAGCTCGCCGAGGTCTCGGCGTTCGCGAGAATGGTGGCCTCGCTGCTGCTCCCGGGCGGTGTGCTGCTGCAGGACGTGCACCTTTCCACTCTCCGCTGCATTCCCGCCGACCGCTGGTGGGAATCGATCTACGTGGCCGCGACGGTGCGCGGGATGTTCGCGCGGCGGCAGCCGGCCGTCCGCTTCGTGTCGAACAAGCGGGGCTACACGGCGACCTTCGGGCGCGACCTGCTCGACGCCGGCTTCGACCCGCGCGAGGTGATGGACAAGGGGGAGCTCGAGCAGGTGATCGTGCCGTCGATCGCCCGGGACGTCGACGAGCGATTCCCGCTCGAGCTCACCACTGCCGGCCGCGCCATGCCGATGCCGGTTGCCGCCGACGAGGAATCGAGGCGCGAGATCGAGGACCGGCTCGATCTCGTCGAGTGGGAAGTCAGCGGCCGGGTCGAGCTGGGCGGGCGCCTGCTCGACGCCCCGGTGACGTTCCGCACCGGCTCGAACGAGGGGCTCACCTGGCAGCAGCTGATCGCCGATCGTATCGGCGGCGGGCCGGGGGTTTCGGTGGCCGAGGTCGGCCAGCGCCTTGCCGAGGCCGGGGCCGAGCGCGCCGAGATCTCCAACCTGGCGGCGCGGCACGTCCATGCCCTGCGCGCCCGGCTCTCCAATCCCGGGGCGATCGTCACCGCCAACCGTGCCTACCGGCTGGTCGATGACGTCCTGGTCGGACAGGTCCGCCGGCGCCCCTCCGTGCTCCTCCGCCAGCCTCCGGTTTCCCCGGCGCGCGAATCGGATCGACCGGCATAGCCAGGCGCCGCTCCCGGTCGCTACGCTGCCGGGCATGTCGCTCTTCAGGACGAAGTCCATCGAGTCGCTCGCCGGCGGGGAACACGGGGGTGGGCTGAAGCGGGTGCTGGGGCCGGCCAACCTGGTCTCGCTCGGCATCGGCGCGATCATCGGCACCGGCATCTTCGTGCTCACCGGCCAGGCAGCGGCCGCGCACGCGGGGCCGGCGATCGTCATCTCGATGATCCTCGCCGCCGTGGTCAGCGCGCTCGCCGGGCTGTGCTACGCCGAGTTCGCGTCCACGGTTCCGATCGCCGGTTCCGCCTACACCTACTCGTATGCGACGCTCGGCGAGTTCGTCGCGTGGGTGATCGGGTGGGACCTCGTGCTCGAGTACGCGCTGGGCGCGGCAACGGTGGCGGTCGGGTGGTCCGGCTACTTCGTCAAGGCGCTCGCCGATGTCGGCATCTCGTTCCCCGCCGTCGTGAGCGCCGCCCCCGGCACCGTCCTCGTCGGAGCGGATGGGAGCACGGTGACCGCGATCTTCAACCTGCCGGCGGTGCTGATCGCGGTCCTGGTGACCGCGCTGCTCGTCCGCGGTGTCCAGGAATCCGCCCGGGTCAACGGCGTGATGGTCGTGGTCAAGGTCGTCGTCGTCCTGCTGGTGATCGCCGCCGGCGTCTCGTTCGTGGACGCCGAGCGCTTCACGCCGCTGGTTCCGCCGAACACCGGCACGTTCGGGGAGTTCGGCTGGTCCGGGGTGATGCGCGGCGCGGCGGTGATCTTCTTCGCCTACATCGGCTTCGACGCCGTTTCGACCGCGGCCCAGGAAGCCCGGAACCCGCGCCGCGACATGCCGATCGGCATCCTGGGCTCGCTGGTGATCTGCACCGTTCTCTACATCGCCGTGGCGGTGGTGATGATCGGCCTGGTGCCTTACGCCGAGCTCGGCGGGCCCGCACCGATCGCGGTCACCATCGACTACGCACGCGAAGCGGCCCGGGGAACGCCGCTCGAGGGACTGCTCCGGATGATGCCGCTGATCGTCAAGATCGGCATCCTCGCCGGGCTGACCTCGACGATGGTGGTGCAGATGATGGCGCAGCCGAGGATCTTCATGGCGATGTCGAAGGACGGCCTGCTGCCTCCCTGGATGGGACGGGTTCACCCGCGCTTCGGCACGCCGCATCTCACGACGATCGCGACCGGCGCGGTCGTCGCGATGGCGGCGGGGCTCACGCCGATCGATGTGCTCGGCCACATGGTGAGCATCGGCACGCTGTTCGCGTTCGTGGTGGTGTCGGGCGGCGTGCTGGTGCTGCGGCGAACTCACCCCGATCTCCCCCGGCCGTTCAGGGTTCCGTGGTCGCCGATCGTGCCGGCCCTGTCGGCGCTGGTGTCGCTGCTGCTGATGCTGAGCCTTCCGGGCGAGACCTGGACCAGGCTGGTGGTCTGGATGGGCATCGGCATCGCGATCTACTTCGCCTACGGCTACCGCCGCAGCCACGTGGGACGCGCCGAGTCAGAGGTGCCATAACCCGGCGCCGTCCTCGGCGAGTGGAGGATGCACATGCGTGGAGTGAATCGCGGTGCCGGGCTGGCTGCGATCGTAGCGCACGAATCTTTAGGTTCGTTTGCACGGCGTCTCTCCGCGCCGGCGACCTGCGGCCTGAATCTGATCACCCATTCGCTTCGGTCTGCGTGAGGTCCGTCCTCGGCGCGTCCGTTCCTCCGCATGAGACTTTTCTCTGGATTCAGAGTTGGCCGCGGGGAAGCGGATGCCACCTGGATGATCGAGCGCTAGACCGTCTTTCAGTTGCATCTGGTTGGCCGACGTGCGGCGGGTCCATGCCGCGCCTCCGCCGGTGGGATCGCCTCCGGACCGTTTTTCGAGCTGTCGCCGCGCGCTGTCCGCATTGCGCCGCGGTCCCGCCATGGACTCGCCGCAGACCGCCGGGGGTCGGGAGCGCGGCGGCGGAGGCACGTCAGGTCCCCGGCGCGATGCGTCCAGCCCGCTGCTGCCCCGGGGTCTGTGACGGGGGCAGTCCCGAAAAATGCGCCGCAGGCGTCCCCATCCGGCGCGGGTGATTCGCCGCCGACGCGGCGGATCCCCCGAGCGCTGACCCTGATCATCGCCCAGCGTCGGGCCAGCCCCAGCCGCGACGGCAGCGTCAGGCACGCGCCGGAGGAGCATTTTTCCGGGCGTAGGACGAGGCGACGGGGAGCTGATGTGGCTCCGCCGCAGCGCGGTGCGCGGCACCCACGCGTCGGCAACTGCGGCGAGTCGACGGCGCGCATTGGGCGATCGGGTCGCTACAACGTTAGTTATGAAAAACGCTTTTTTAGCGGAGGCGGTCTCAACCGCCAGCCGGCCTGGCCGCTGGTGAGCTCTTTCAGGAAATCCAGCGCCGCGCGCGCCGGCTTCGCGGCGGCCGGCGAGACGCGGGCGAAGTAAGGCGCAAGCACGAACTGCAGGTTGTCGTGGACCGAGCGCCACTGCGAGCCGCCCTGGGATCGCTTGAACACATCCTGAAACGCCCGTTCGATCGTTGGCAAGTCGCGGGCGAGATTCCCCTCTGCCAGTGCTTCGTAGAGTCCGAGCTCCGGCTCGGCGACCAGGCTCCAGAAGTCGGGATCGGTCCGGTTCTGTTCACGGGCGCTGCTGCGCGCTTCGGTGAGTAGCGCCGGATCGAGTCCTTTCCAGTTCCGGGTGCCCGCGTTGAGGGTGAGCTCGGCGGCGATCAGGTTCATCGCCGGGTAGAAGAGCGCCTTGTCGCCGCGGTCCCGGGCGATCTTCAGCGCTCGCCGGTAGTGGCGGGCCATCGCCGCAATTGCCTGCCGCGCCGCTGCCAGTCGGCCGTCGTCAGCTTCGAGCATCGCCAGCCGTTTCATCGCGGCGCCGCGAAGACTTTCCCGTTCGGGCGTTTCCTGGAACTCCGACAGCCGGGCGAGAACCTTCATCTGCTCCTTGATGATCGTCCGGGCAGACTGGGTTGCGGCGCGCACCCGCTCCACCGCCTCGCGGCGTTGCCGTGTCGCCCGCCGTCGTGCCGGCGCGCCGCGCTTCGCACCGCGACCGGCTTTGCCGGCCGCCGCCTGTTCGGCCTCCGCTCGCGCCACCCGGGCCGCCTGCACCGCCTGCCGGACCCGCAGATTGCTGGCCTGCTCCAGCATCCGGAACGAGACTTCACCTTCAGCGGCACTCGTGGCGCTGTCGTACCACCGGACCGCGGCGTTCAGGTCGTCCGCCGCGGCGTACGCCCTGGCGAACAGCTCGGCCACCGGACCGGTTACCGGCCATCCCATCTTTTCCCAGCGTTGCTCGAGGTGGCCGAGACGACCGAGCTGGTAGGCCGGGTCGTACCCCTGGAAGGTGGACTGAACGATCAACGTCTCGAGCGCCTGCCGCAGCGACTCCTGCGATCCCACATCATCGAACTCTCCCTCGGGACCGGTCGACGACGTCCTGGCCCAGCCCGACTCCCGACGGAGCGTCCAGTCGGGATCCCCGTAGCACTGGTAGGCCGCCCAGGTATTGCCGCCGAAGCCTTCGAGCGCCTTCGTCCGCGCCTCGGACACGGCATCGATGAAGCGCCGGCCTCTGAGCAGCGCGTCGTAGAACGTGGTCGCGAAAGCGCTCGCCGCCTGGTCGTCCACCGCCCATCCGGCCGCGACGACGCACCGGACGCCGATGTCGATCAGCGCCTGGGCGACGCTCGACGCGAACGCCGAGCGATCGTAGGCCCTGGGTTGCGGCGGGCCCTCGCGCAGCACCGAACCGCTCAACGGGGCGGCGAGGTGACAGCAGTTGACGAAGACGAGCTCGGGAACGACCCGCATCGCCTTGATTTCGGCGGCGCCGAGAAACGTGTCGTTCGAGAGGACCACGCCGCCGCGGTTCTCCTTGACGTCGATCGGTTCGCCGTGGCCGGCGACGTGGACCACGCGCCAGCTGCGTTCGAACAGCGCGTCCACGACCTGGCGCGCCTCCGGGCCGCTCTGCAGCTGGCCGCCGGCAAACAGGTCCTTGATCGAGTCGCGGCTGATGCCGCGCTCGGCCAGCAGGCCGCAGACGTCGGTCGCTTCGCGCAGCGCACCCGGCAGCGGCGGATATCCCGGCGGACAGGCCGGTTCGCCGATGACCAGGAATGAGCCGTCGGTGTCGGCGTCGCTGACCTGTGCCCGGAACGTTTCCGTCCGGAACTTCCGCAGCAGCTTGGAGCGGATCGCCCACGGCGCCCGTAGCGACTGCGTGGTGGCGGTATCGTCGAGCAGCTCCCACGGGATGCCGGCGGTGCCTTCGTCGACCTCGATCTGCGTCTCCCCCGAGCCGGCGAGGAACGCTTCCAGCTCGATCGGGACCAGCAGGTTGTAAAGGCTGCGGCCGATCTGCGGATCGTCGTTCAGCTCGCTCGATGCGGTGGCGACCAGGTCGCGCAGCAGCCGGGCCTGGGTCGCCTGCGCGCGGACCTCGGTGCGCGCCCGCCGGGTGTCGAGCGCGTAGGCGATGAAGCTCTGGCCGTTGACGTCCTGCCGGGTCTCGGCGGTGATGAAGTCGTACTCGGCGCCGCGATAGCCGGATTGCGCCGGTCGCCGCAGCGCGCCGACCCCCTCCATGATCGGTTCGGCCACGCGGTAGCGCCTCGGGTTCGCCTGGGCCTGCATCTTCAGCGCTTCCCACGCCTCGGTGGCCCGGTTCAGATACAGCTCGACGAAACGAAGCTCGCGCACTTCGGGCAGCCGCTGTCCGTTAGCGGACGATCGCCGAATCAGGTCGTTGGCCTCGTGCACGCCCTGGGCGATCAGCTGTGCCGCCTGTCCCGGGGTCATGCCGGCGCCGCCGCTGCCGAGCAGCGTCGCGGCGATCGACAGCGTGGCCTGACGGCCGCCGCGCTCCCTGACCCGTTCCGACCAGGCGATCGCCGCCTGGCGGACCGAGTGGATGGTGTGCGCCGACTGCAGCTTGCCTTCCTGCCCGAGGCCGGCGACGATCACCGCCTCCGGCCGCGGCGTCTGCCAGAACTTCCCCTTCTGGACCTTGCGATTGATGAAGATGCGGTGGCTGCCGGGCTCGACCGGGTAGACCCCCAGCGCGAGCGCGCTCGACATCGCGCGATCGAGCAGGCCATCGATGACCCGTTCCGTGCCGGTGAGCCGGGTCGAGCGATAGTGCCCGACCATCAGCGCGCGGTCCTCGAACGTCAGGTCGCCGTTGATCACCGCGATCTCGAGAGCGGGCGCGAGGTCGGCCGCTACCGTGGGCGCCGCGTGCGCGATCGCCCGCGCGCGCCGGACGGACTGGCCCGGGACGGCGGCGGCGAGGCCGGCGGCGGCCGCTGCCGGTGCGCCGGCACGGATCAGACGACGGTCCGGCAAGGTCTGCGACGGATCGAGCGCGCGCAACTGGTGGGGCTGATCGCTGAGCGCGGCGACGAGAAACGCGACCGTCTCCGGCTGGGCAAAGAAATTGACGTGGGTCACGTCATTGCGGTCGATGTTGCCGCCCGGACCGAAGCATCCGATCCGTGATCCGGGAATGAAGGCGCCGCCCGACGGATCGACCCGCCATCCCCCCGCCGACGGCACGACCAGGTCGTTGGCCGTGTTGAAGAACTGGTCGACGCCGGTGTCGAGCAGCCGCTGCAGCACGGTGGCATTCGGGCTGTAGTTCGCCGCCAGTGCGAAGTAGCGGTCGGGCGGTGGTCCCGGCGGGGCCTGGAGCTCACGAATGAGGTCACCGTCGCCGTCCATCGAGTGCAGGCCGGGCAGGTCGCCCGACGCATGGCGGGCGATCCACACCAGACCGTTCGCCACGAACTCGGCGCCGGTGGTGAAGGGGTTGTCCGGAAACAGCTCGAGCAGGTTCGCCACCCAGCCGACGGTGTCCTCCCAGCGTTGCGGCGTCGCCAGCGGCGTCCCTTCGTTGGGGGACGCCACCAGCACGGCGCGGCCCAGGGCGAAACGCGAGGCGAGCGCGTCGAACGCCTGCTGCCGTTCGACGAGGTTCCTCAACACCAGCCCGCCCCGCGAGTGGGTGATGACATCGAAGGTGAACGTCTTCTTCGGCAGTCCTTCGAGCAGCATCCGCGCGTTCTCTTCCGGCGTCCGGCTGATCGAGAAATGGTCGAACGCGAAGATGCGATCGCCGTAGAGCGGCGCCACTGCTTCGAAGAAGTTCGACGCGGCCAGGGGACCGAATGCGCTGGCGGCGTTCGAGAAGGTGCCGTGAATCAGCAGCAGCGACCGCTCGGTTGACGACGGCTTGCCGGGCGGCGAGGATGCCGGCGGCGAGCGTCTCCTTGTTGACCCTGAGCCAGGCCTCCTGCAGCCCTCGCGACTTCCACACGCTGGTCTCGAACATCCGGGCCAGCTTCGGCAGCACGAAACCGGCGGCGCTGTCGACCACGCCGCCGGCGACCTTGACCACGATCGACCTTGACCGCCTTGCTGACGAAGCCGCGGCTGGTCGCGAGATCGGCGCCACCCTCCGCCCGGCGAACCGGGGCGACGAACCGGACTTCGACCGGACCGCCGCGGGTCCGGCCGACGGCCGTCCGCGGTCCGTGGAAGGTCAGCGCACCCGACGGGTAGCGCAGCACCAGCACGGCGGCCTCTCCCGGAGGGAGCTCGGCGCTGATGTCGAGAGTGGCTGGGGTGGGGCCCACTCCATGGGTGCGCGTTTCGCGCGTGCCCGCTCCGCGGACCGGCGGCTTCGGGATCGCGACGAACTCTTCGGTTCCAATCGCGTGGGTCAGGAATTCGGGTGGCAGCCCGGGCATCGCCGCTTCGCGGCCACGCGTCGTCGCAGTCCTCTGGAGATCCCATCCCGGCGAGTTCAGTTTGACGGCCATGTAACCTCTACGGCGGCTTGCGGAAGCCTATATCGTTTTGCGCAGCCCGTCAGCCGTCCACGCCCGGCACAATCCCGGCCGAACCTGACTATGATGAGCGCGTGCCCGCGCTGCTCATCGCCGCCCTGATCGGCCTCATCGTCCAGCAGCAGCCGACGTTCCGCAGCCGCGTCGAGCTGATTCGCCTCGACGTCGGGGTGGTCGACAAGGACGGCCGGCCCGTCCGCGATCTGCGGGCCGAAGACTTCGTGGTGCGGGTCGACGGCGCCGAGCGGCGCGTTTCCTTCGCGCACTTCTACGGAGCGGATGACGGGCCCCGCGCCGTGCAGGGCGATGCGCCGGTCGCGGTCGCCTCGAACGCGAGCGCCGTCCCCGGTCGCGTCGTCGTCCTGGTGGCCGATCTCGAGAGCGTCACCCAGGGTTACGAGAAGCCGATCTTCGATACCGCCGCAGGTCTCATCGACCGGCTGGCACCGTCGGACGCGGTCGGCCTGCTTGCCCTCAACGGGCGCAGCGTGGAGCTGACGCGGGACCATCGGAAGGTACGGGAAGCACTCGAGGGTCTGCGCGGATTTGCCTCGTCACCGACGTTTCGCTACCGGATGTCGGTCCGCGAGGCGGAAGCGTTCCGGAGCCGGCGACACCCGGATCATCGGGGAAGTGGTCGAGCGAGAGTGCCGGGCCAGCGACACCATGTGCCCGCGGGAGCTGCGGGACCAGGCGATGCCGCTGCTGATCGAGGCCGACCGCCGGACCCAGGTGCTGGTGACCGCTCTCACTTCGCTGTTCGAGCGCCTCGAACCGATCGACGCGCCGAAGAGCGTCGTGCTGCTGTCAGGCGGCCTGCAGCGCCGGCAGGGCAGTGCCGGATGGTTCTCGGACCTGGAGCGGCGATCGCGGTCGGCCGGGATCTCGATGTCGATCGTCCAGATCGAGCAGGCCGAGAACGACGCGTCCCGCCGCGGGCCCGGCGGAACGCCGCCGCGCGCCGATCTGACCGACGGCCTGTCCGCGATCGCCGGAGCGACAGACGCCGCGATGTATTACGGCATCGCGTCGGGCGACGGGCGCGTTCGACCGTATCCGCAGCGAGATCGTCAATTCGTACCAGCTTGGCGTCGAGAGCCTGCCGTCGGACGCCGGCGATCGCAAGCACCGGTTGACGGTCGAGGTCAGGCGCAACGGCGTGACGGTGCGGGCGCGCAAGGAGATTGTCGTGTCGAGCACGCCGCGGGCCGCGTCCAACCCGGTCGACCTGCTGGCCCAACCGATCGATTTCACCGAGCTGCCGCTCACCGTCGCCACCTTCACCACGCGCGGCGAGGAGCCGTCCACCTTGAAGGTCATCGTGCTCGTGGAGGTCAGCGCCGGCGCTGCCGAAGCCGCCGGAGGCAGCTATGCCTTCTCAATCGCCGCGGCGCCTGCGAAGCCGGTGTTCGAGACGGCGGACCGGCTTGCCGCCGGTTCGCCGGCTTCCGCTGTGGCGGCGCAGATCCCGCCGGGCCGTTACCGGCTGCGCGCGGCCGCCGTTGATACCGCCGGCCGGCAGGGCTCGCTCGACATGCCGATCGTGGTTGGGCTGCGGCAGGTTGGCGCGCTGCAGTTCAGCGATCTCATTGTCGGACGGCTCGAGGGGGCGTTCACGCCGGCCACGCGCGTACCGCCAGGGGTCCCGCTCGTGTCGGTCCTCGAGCTGTACAGCGCGGACCCGTCTCAGCTCGAAGGGCTCGACGTGTCGGTGGAGCTGCGACGCGCCGGTGGGACCACGGAGCCGACGCTGGTGCCGGCGGAAGTGCGCAAGACGAGTCTCGACCGACGGCGGATCGCCAACGCGAACATTCCGGCCACGTCCCTCGCCTCCGGCACATGGCTCATCTCGGCGGTCGTGCGGCGAGGCAGCGAGGTCCTGGGTCAGGTAACCCGCGGCATTTCCGTCAGCCCCCCAGTTGGCGGGGATCAGCTCAAGTGACAATCGACAATCAATGACTGACACCAACAACAACGGTCTGATCGACCGCCGTTCGTTCATCGAGACCCTTGCCGCCCTGGCAATCGTGCCGGGCGGGAGCCGCCCGGCAGGCGCAGCGGAGCAGCAGCCCGCGCCGGCGTCACGTCCGGCCGGGACGTTCAACGGCATCCAGATGGGCCCGCACACCATCCTGGACGAAGGGATCGAGCGCACACTCGACCTGATCGGCGAGACGGCCGGGATCAACGCCGTGATGCCGTACAGCCATGCCTACAACGCCGGCCTCGTGAAGCGACTGCGGGACCGCGCCGATCATGGCGTGCCGCTCACCGATAACACCGCGCGCCGCTTCCCGCTGGTGTGGGTTCGCACGCACGATCGGTACTACAAAGACACCAGTCTCCGGCACCAGGTCGTCGCCCCGGAAGACGAACACTCGAAGCGCGATCTCTTCGCCGAGCTCGTCGAGCCCGCACGCAAGCGCGGGATGAAGATCTATGCCCGCATCCTCGAGTCATCGGCGATGAGCCGGGTCGTGGCCAACTACGCGCGGGTGGTCACCCGCGACGTCGACGACAAGCCGACCAACGTCGCCTGCTGGAACCATCCGGAGTACGTCGCGTTCTGGGCGGGGACGATGGAAGACCTGTTCCGCAGCTACGACCTCGACGGCGTCCAGTGGGGAGCCGAGCGGATGGGGCCGCTCATGAACGTCATCTCCCCATGGAACAACAACCCGCCGACCTGCTTCTGTGAACATTGCCGCGCCCGCGGCCGGGCGGTCGGGATCGAGGCCGAGCGCGCGCGCCAGGGTTACAAGGAGCTCCACGCATACGTGCAGGGGCAGATGGCCGGCGCCCCGCGTCCGCCCGAAGGCATGTTCGGCGGGTTCCTGAGGGTACTGATCCGATATCCCGAGATCCTGAGTTGGGAGTAACCAGTACCGTCTCGGCCGCGAAGCGATCTGCGCGGCGATGTACGCGCGTGCCAAGCAGGTCAAGCCGTCAGCGGAAATCGGCTGGCACGTCGATCATCAGCCCTCGAGCTGGGACCTCGTCTACCGCGCCGAGATGAGTTACGCGGAGATGGCGCCGCACAGCGACTTCGTCAAGTTCATCGGCTACCACAACGTGTTGTCGCCGCGCATCCGGGATTGGTATCTCCCGCGCTTCCAGAAGTCGATCCTGGGAGAGATCTCGCTCGACGCCTCGCTCGAGCTCTACTACGACCTTTTCGGCTACGACAAGAAGGTGGAGCCGTCACTCACCGAGCTGGGGCAGCGCGGGTTCACGCCTGACTACGTGTTCAGGGAAACGAAGCGCAGCGTCGCGAGCGCGGCGGGCAAGACGAAGATCTACACCGGTGTCGGCTTCGATGTGCCGGGAAGCCCGGCGGATGATCCCGACCAGATTGCCGAGGCCGTGCGCCGGTCCTTTGCCGCCGGCGCCCACGGCATCGTCGTGTCGCGTGAATACGAGGAAATGAAGGTCGAACACCTCCGCGCGGTCGGCCGCGGGTTCAGGGACGTGACCCGAAACGCCTGAAAGCGGCGGTCGAACCCTAAGGATCCGAGCTCAGCAGAAACAAAGCTACGAATTTGCTGTTGCAAGCCGACTGATCCGGGGGATCATCGCTCGCGATCTTCCGAGAGACCTCAGGCGTGGGAATTACCTGAAACGTGCTCGGTGAGGAAAGGACTCACATGCGCTCTGCCCGGATCCTATTACTTTCTGTCGTCGTCGTCGTCGCTGGCCTGCCCGTTTCGGCCCAGCAGCCGAAGCCGTACGACAGTTTCTATACGTTCGGCGACAGCCTCGCCGACAACGGCAACCTGCTGACCTACACCGCGCTTCTCAGAGCGGACCCGGCCATCCCTCCGTCGGTGAGCCCGCACCGGACTTACTTCCAGGGACGGTTCTCAAACGGGCCGGTTGCCTTCGAGTACCTGTGGTGGATGATCAAGCAGAAGCCGTTTCAGCTGAACGGCGGGCTGCAGCCCTTCTTGAAGGCGCCGGTCCTCGGGAAGACTGGCGCAGTGAACTTCGCATTCGGTGGCGCTACCACTGGCCCGATCACGGAGCTGCCTGGGGGAATCTTCATCCCCGGCCTCAGCCGGCCAGGTCGCGCTGTTCAAGGCGGCGTTAGTCGGAAAGAAGCCATCGTCGCGCGCGCTCTACGCGATCCTTGCCGGCTCCAACGATTACTTCAGTCTGCCGAACATTCCGGACGGCGGGCAGCAGGCGGTTGCCGCCCAGGTCGTCGGTAACATCGCCCAGGCGGTGGCCGCGCTACACAAGATCGGCGCCCGCAACCTGGTGCTGATCAACCAGCCGGACCTGGGAGCGATTCCGCTGGTCGCCTTCGATCCGGAGCGTGCCGCCAGCCTGTCCAGGCTCTCGGCCGCCCACAACGTGGCGCTTGCCGCCGCCATCCCGGCGCTCGAGGCGGCGTTGCCGGGCCTCAACATCATTCCGATCGACCTGGCGAACGTGCTGGGCGGTCTTCCTCCCGGCATCCAGCTCACGCCGGCGATCGACTCCATGCTGCTGCCGCCACCCGGCCTCGGCGGACTGCCGATGTCGGTCTGCCTCTTCGTCGCCCCGCAGTTCTGCGAAGACGTGCCCACGTTCGACGTCGGCTTCGGCTTCCTGTTCTGGGACGCCGAGCACCCGACGACGGCGATTCACCAGGCCCTGGCGCAGTATCTCTACTTCGCGATCCAGAGCAACTGAGAGCGAGCGGACCAGACCCGTCGACCGGAACCGGAGCATCCACATGAGCAGAGTCGTCGTCTTAACCGGACTGACATCGGCCGTGACGCTCAAGGTTCCGGTCATCGGGTGAAGCACGATCGCCGGCCGAAGTGATCTCGACCGCCCGGTGGTGACGCCCCACCACCACTGTCTGAATTGTGGATCCGAGCTGCAGGGTCCGTTCTGCAGCCGGTGTGGGCAGCGGGCGATCGCAGCGTATCCCACCATCCGGGAGATGTTCGGGGACGCCTGGCACGAGCTGAGCGGCTATGACGGTCGCTTCGTGAGAACCTTCCGGCGGCTGCTCGGCCAGCCCGGTGCTCTCACCGTCGACGTCCTCGAAGGGCGGCGGGCCCGATACATCTCACCGGTCCGGCTCTACCTGATGGCCAGCGTGATTTATTTCATCTGCGCCGCGAGTGTGCCGAATATCGAGCGGCCGCCACCAGCCGCCCTGCCGGGCTCGAAGGTAAAGGTGGCAATCGATGGATCGGGCCGGGCGTCGGACCTGTCGGCCGAGGATCGCGCGCGTGCATTGGAGGACCTCGAGCGCGCGCCGTGGGTGGTGCAGAAGGTCCTTCGACCGGTAGTGACCGACGCGGACGGGTTCAGGAGCCGGTTCCTTCACACGCTGCCGCGCGTGCTGTTCGCGCTGGTGCCGCTGTTCGCCGCGATCGTCGGGCTGTTCCATCGCCGCCGCCGTTTCGCCCAGCACCTGGTCTTTGCCCTGCACCTTCAGACCACGATCTTCATCGCGCTGACCCTGCGCGAGCTCTCGCAGCTCACCTGGAGCCGAATCGTCCTCGGGATCTTCGAAGTCGGCAGCGCCGTGTTCATCATCGTCTACGGCGTGCGAGCCCTGCGCCGGGTCTACCGTGAAAGCTGGCCGCGAGTGCTGGCGAAGTCGGTGGGGATCACCGTGCTCTACGTGGTGGCCGGGGTTACCGCGATCCTGGTGACCGGGGTGTTGACGGCGGTGATCCAGTGATGCGCCTGATCGGAGCGTGGGCCCTCGGCGTGGCCGGCCTGCTCTGGGCCAGCGTGCTGAACTTCGCCGGGTCGATGCGCAGCGCGCCCTCGATGACGCTGGTGGAGGCGCTGCTCACTACGCCGTTGCCGGCAGCCGCGCTGTTCCTGGCGTACGGGACCGTCACCCGGGCGCGACGGGGAGAGATACCACGCTCCCGCCTGTGGTGGGCTTCGCCGGTCTTCGTGATCGGCGCGCTCGCGCTGCTGGTGGGATGGAGCCTGTATTTCAGGCTCGGGCTGACCTAGAGAGCGGCCTCGCCCTCGCGTGCCGTCAGGCGCCGCGAAGGGCGCGCGCCGCCTCCCTCGCGTAATACGTGATGATGATGTCGGCGCCGGCGCGCCGGATCGCGGTCAGCGTTTCCATCATCGCGCGCGGCTCGTCGAGCCAGCCGTTGCGCGCGGCCGCCTTGAGCATCGCGTATTCCCCGCTCACGTGGTAAGCGGCCGTCGGTACGCCGAACTCCGCCTTCACCCGCGCGATCACGTCGAGATACGTAACCGCCGGCTTGATCATGATGATGTCGGCCCCTTCCTCGAGATCGAGCTCCACCTCGCGAAGCGCTTCGTCGACATTCGCCGGATCCATCTGATGCGAGCGGCGGTCGCCGAACGCCGGCGCCGAGTCGGCCGCATCCCTGAACGGACCGTAGAAGGCCGAACAGGTACTTGGCGGCATAGGACATGATCGCGACGTCGGAGTAGCCGGCCTGGTCGAGCGCACTGCGGATCCGGCCGACGCGCCCGTCCATCATGTCGGACGGCGCGATGACGTCGGCGCCGGCGCCGGCGTGGACCAGCGCCACCCGCGCGAGCTGTTCGACGGTCGCGTCGTTCAGGATCGTTTCACCGTCGAGCAGGCCGCAATGCCCGTGTGACGTGTACTCGCAGAGGCAGACGTCGGTGATCACCAGCAGGTCGGGCATCTCGCGCTTGAGCGCCCGGACCGCCGACGGCACCGGCCCTTCCGGATCGCCTGCGGCCTCGCCAACGTCATCCTTGGTGTCGGGCAGGCCGAAGAGCAGCACGCCGGGCACGCCGTCGGCCCGGGCGCCGCGCGCTTCCTCGACCGCTTCGTCCACCGAGAGTTGAAACACCCCCGGCATCGAGGCGACCGGCCGCCGCTGCTGCCGGCCCGAACAGACGAACAGCGGGTAGATGAACATCTCGGCGGCCAGCCGGGTCTCGCGGACGAGCCCGCGGAGCGCCGCCGACCGGCGCAACCGCCGGGGACGGTGAACCAGGTCCAGGACCGGCGGTTTCCTAGCGGCCATGGTCATGACCCGGCGGCAGATCCCTGAAGTGATCGACCAGCGCATCGACGAGATCCGGGATGGTATAGCGCTGCGGCTGCACCGTGGTGACGATCCCGAGCTGTTGCGCGGCTTCGGCGGTGACCGGCCCGATCGACGCGACCACGGTGCTGCGCAGCAGGTCGGCGGCCTGTTCCTGCCCGTGGATCTGGGCGAAATTGCGGACCGTGGAGGCGCTGGTGAACGTCACGGCGTCGATGCGCCCGTCGAGCAGCATCCGGTAGATGTCGACGCCCCCGCCTGGATCCGCCGGGGCCAGCGTCGTGCGGTAGGCCACGACGTCGGTGACCTCGGTGCCGGCGGTGCGGAGTTCGTCGAGCAGCGTGTCACGGGCGATGTCGGCGCGCGGGAGGAGGACGCGCTTCCCCCGCAGCGGGCCGGCGGTCCGCAGCGAGTCCATCAGGGCCTCGGCCCGGAACTCCGGCGGCGTCAGGTCGGCGCGGATTCCGTAGCGCAGCAGCCGGGACGCGGTCGACGGTCCAACCGTGCAGATCTTCACGTCCTTCAGCTGGCGCACGTCGGCCACCGAGGTCAGCCGCGACATGAAGCTGTCGACCGCGTTGCCGCTGGTGAAGATGATCCAGTCGAACGAGGAGGCGTCGGCGACCGCCTGGTCGAGCGGTGCGGGGTCCTCGGGTGCAGCGATCCGGATGGTCGGCGCCGGGATCGCTTCCGCTCCCCGTTCCTCGAGCATCTCGATCAGCTCCCCGGCCTGTTCGCGCGAGCGGGTCACCACGATGCGCCGCCCGAAGAGCGGCCGGTCGTCGAACCAGCGGAGATGTTCGCGCAATGCGGCCACCCGTCCGATGACGAACACCGCCGGCAGATCGACCCGCGCATCCGCCGCAATGGTCGCGAGCGTGCCGGTCACGGTCTGCTGTCTTGCGGTCGTGACGTTGTAGACGAGGGCGGCGGGCTCCTCCGGCGGACGGCCGTGAGCCACCAGCGCCGACGCGATCGCGCCGATCTGGCGGGCGCCGGCGTAACAGACGATGGTGCCGCCGAGGCTGCCGAGGCCGCTCCAGTTGACGTCCGGCGCCTCTTCCGATTCCCCCTCGTGCCCCCGCACGAAGGTCAGCACGTCGTCGGCCCCCGGGTAGGTGAGCGGGATGCCGGCGTAGGCGGCGCCGCCGATCGCCGCTGGAATGCCGGGCACGATCTCGAACGCGGATGCCCTGCTCCCGGAGCAGCAGCGCTTCCTTCCCGCCGCTGTCGAACACGAACGGGTCTCCCCACTTCAACCGAACGACCGATTTGCCCTCGCGCACCTTTTCCGCGAGCAGGATGCTGATCGCCTCCTGGTCCATCGATCGCGGCGCCGCCGGGCCGACGTCGATCCGTTCCGCCCCCGGACGGGCGGCCCGCAGGAGCGCCGCCGGCACCTGGTGGTCGTAGACGACGACGTCGGTGGTCTCGAGCAAAGCCCGTCCACGGACGCTGATCAGCGACGGGTCGCCCGGGCCGGTTCCGACGATGTAGACGCAGAGTGGTGTCATGAATTCAGCAGTTCCCGGGCGCCGCGTGACGCCAGCTCCCGACCGAGCCGCGTCCCGGCCCCGGCCGGGTCGCCCGGCTCTCCCGTGATCGCCGCTTCGATGATTTCCGTGCCGTCCGGCGACGCGGCGATCGCCCGGACGAGCAGCTCGCCGGACTGTATTTCAGCGAAGGCGCCGAGCGGCAGCTGACAGCCGCCACCGAGCTCCTCGACGACCGCCTGCTCGGCGGCCAGCGCCGCGCGTGCCGGAGCGTCGTTCACCCGTGCCAGCAGTTCGAGGATCTCGCCGTCCGCCGCGCGCGCCTCGATTGCGATGATGCCCTGTCCGGGGGCGGGCACGCAGTCGGTCACCGCCACCGCGGCGGTGATGCGATCGGCGAGGCCGAGGCGCCGCAGACCCGCACAGGCGAGGATCAGGGCGTCCACGGTCCCGCCATCGAGCTTGCGAAGGCGCGTGTCAACGTTACCGCGGATCGGCTCGAAGCGGGCGTCGGGAAACATCCGCCGGAATTGTGCGACCCGCCGGGGGCTGCCGGACCCTATCAGGGACAGAGGGTGCGGGGGGTGCGCACACGGGGTGCGGGGGGTGCGACGTGGACAACCCGTCGTGCGGGGGGTGCGGAAGGACCAGGGCGTCGCGTGGGTCTTCCCGCGGCAGCACGGCGCCGATGGTCAGGCCGGCGGGGGAGACGGCGGGCATGTCCTTGGCGCTGTGGACGGCGAGGTCGATCGTTCGGGCGAGCAGCGCTTCGTGGATCTCCTTGACGAACACGCCCTTGCCGCCGATCGCGGCGAGGGGGGCGTCCTGCTGGCGGTCGCCGCCGGTGGTGATCGTGACCAGCTCGGTCTCGACCCCGGCCTCGCTCAGCGCCGCCGCGACGGCCCGCGCCTGCCAGAGCGCCAGCGGGCTGCCCCGGGTGCCGATGCGCAGCGCCCTCACGGCTCCGTCCGCGGCGGCGGCCCGGGAGCGGTCTCGTCCGCCGGTGCGGGAGAGGGGAGGCTGAACAGCCGATTGAGCACATCCGAGTAGGTCGCCGCGAGCGAATTGTCGCTCAGCGCCTTGAGCTGTTCGGTCGGCGTGAGCAGCAGTTTCTCGACGATCAGCCTGGTGATGTGGTCGACCTGCGCCTGCGCGTCGGGGGGCAGCGCACTGAGCTTGGGCTGAAGCCGCTGCAGTTCCGCGCGCCGGATCGACTCGAACCGCTCGCGCAGCGCGACCACCGTCAGGATGATCTCCCTCGACTGGAGCCAGGCGGCGAACTTGGCGGTTTCGACGTCGATGATCGCGTCGGCCTGGTCCAGCTCGGCGCTGCGGCGGGCGAGGTTCTCGCGGACGATCCCCTGAAGGTCGTCGATGTTGTAGAGAAAGACCTGCTCGATGCGCCCGGCCTCCGGCTCGACGTCGCGGGGCACCGCGATGTCGATGATGAACAGCGCCCGCTCGCGACGCGACTTCATCGCCGCGTCGATGTCGGCCCGCGAAAGGATGGCCGCCGGTGCGCCGGTCGCGGTCACCAGGATGTCGGCGCGGCCGATGGCGCCCTCGATCTCGCTCCAGTCCACCACCTCCGCCGACAGTTCGGCGCTGAGCCGCTCGGCGGCGGCGCGGGTGCGGCTGGCGATCGCGATCTGCCGGACATGCTGCGCCCGCAGGTGGACGGCGGTCAGCTTGGCCATCTCCCCGGCCCCGAGGATCAAGACGCTGAGACCCTGCAGGTCGCCGAAGATCTTGCGGGCCAGGGCAATCGCCGCGTAGCTGACCGACACTGCCCCTTCGCCCAGGCCGGTTTCCGAGCGGACGCGCTTGGCGGCGGCGAACGCGAGGTGGAACAGCCGGTTCAACACCGTCCCGGTGCACCGCGCCTCGCTGGCGATGGTGTAGGCGGATTTCACCTGGCCGAGGATCTGCGGCTCGCCGACGACCAGCGAGTCGAGGCCGGCGGCGACCCGGAACAGGTGGCGGGCGACGTCGGCGCCGTGGTGCACGTACAGGTGCGGCGAGAGCTGATCGAGCGGCACGTCGTGGTACTCGGCGAAGAACGCGAACAGCTCGTCGATCGCGCGATCGGTGGGCGCCGCCACGTAGACTTCGGCGCGATTGCAGGTCGAGAGCACCGCCATCTCGCGGGCGATGTTGCGGGCGGCCAGCCCCTCGAGCGCCGCGGCGACCCCGGCGCGCGCGAAATCCACCTGCTCGCGCAGCTCGATCGGCGCGGTCCGGTGGCTCAACCCGACCGCGTAGAGACGCATCGTCAAAAGTTATGGCTCCTCGTGAGGAAGTAGCCGATCGGCACGAAGTTGAGGAGCACGATGACGAAACCGATCGCCGACAGCCACGCCGCGCGCCGGCCGCTCCACCCGATCACGCGGCGCGCGTAGAGAGCGAAGGAATACAGCCCCCAGCAGACGACGGCGACGAGGATCTTGGGGTCGGCGATCGACATCGCCTGGGCGCGCGGGTCCGGCGAGCTCTGGACGTCCATCGCCCAGACCCCGCCGACGATCACGCCGGTGGTCAGGAAGATCCAGCCGACCGCGATCGCCCGCCCGTTCATCACGTCCAGCACCCGAAGCGGCGGCAGCCGGGCGTAGAAGAAACCAAGGTGCTTCGCCTTGATCTCGTTGAACATCAGTACGTAGGTGAGGCCGAGCACGCCGCCGAGCGCGAAGCTCGCGTAGGCGAGCAGCATGGCCATCACGTGGATCGTGAAGAGCGGGCTCTGCAGCACCGGGGGCCGGCGGCTCACCTCGCCGTCGAGCGCCGGGATGGTGCCGAGCGTCACCAGCAGCACCGCGACGAAGACCCCCATCGAGCGTTCGTCGGAGGTCAGCTCCACGTACAGGTAGGAAAGCCCGAGCAGCCAGACGAAGGCCGAGATCGCCGCGGTCGTGCCAACCAGCGGCGCGTGCCCCGCGTGCACCGTCTGCATGCCGATGAGAAAGGTGTGCGCCAGCAGGCCGGCGCCGAGGAGCGCCGTCGCGAGCCGTCCGACCCGGATGTCGCGCCAGGCGAAATGGCCGGCGTACCCGGCCGCGGCGGCGGCGTAGAACAGGAGGGGAACGAGCCGCATCTCAGGGAGCCGTCGGCCCGTAGTAGCCCTGGCGGGTGCGTGCGAGCAAGCCCGGCCGCGCCAGCCGGACGACGATCCGCCGCCACGCCCCGTTCCGGGAAGGATTGCGCGAGGAATACGCGACCGAGTACAGCGTCGACAGCTCCTGCGAGATCTGCTCGTAGATCTTCGGCAGCTCGTGGACGCTGGTCGGGAAGAACGAGCGTCCTCCAGTCTCCTGCGCCAGCTGCTTCAGCACGTATTCCGCTTCCTTGAAGCTGGCGCGGCCGGTCTCGCGCTGCTCGCGCAGACCGATGGTGTAGATCGCCGTTTCGGAGCGCTTCGCCAGGTCGAGCACTTCCTCGTACGGCAGCAGGCTCGAGGTGTCGTCCCCGTCCGAGAGCACGACGATGGCCTGGCGGCGGATCTCGTCCTCGGTCCGGGCCTTGATCTTCTTCAACTCCTTGAGCGAGATGTAGATCGCGTTGTAGAGCGCGGTCGAGCCGTCGGCGCGGGTGCTGCGGATCGCTTTTTCCAGCTCCGCGGCGTTGTTGGTGAATCCCTGGAGGATCCGAACCTGGCTGCTGAAGTCGATCACCTCGGCGACGTCGTCCTGCTGCAGCCGCTTGGCGAAGCCGACCGCCGCCTCCTGCGCGGTCGCCATCTTGTCTTCCATGCTGTTGCTGGTGTCGAGCAGGACGGCGAGCGCGATCGGCTGCTGCTTGCGCGAGTAGAACGTGATGTTCTGCCGGGCGCCATCTTCGAATACCTCGAAGTCCGCCTGCTCGAGGTCGGTGATGTACTTGCCGCCGCCATCGGTGACCGAGACGTTCAGCGAAACGAGCTCGACCCCCGACCGCAGCTTGGGCGGCTGCTGCTGCTGTGCGGCAAGCCCCGCCCCCACGCATGCGGCGGCGACGGCAGCGATGGCGAGGCGCATGGCTCTATTTGCCTTTCAAGCGGGTCCGGGCACGTGCCGTCAGGCCCGGTTTCTTGACCGATACCTGGACCTTCTCAGGGGGAATCAACGCATCAGGACGGCCGTAGGTCACCACGTACTGGTTCAGCAGTTCACCGGCCAGCCGATTCAGCGTCTCAGGTATCGCCATCTCGGACAGCAGCTGGTCACGCCGGCCGCCGGTCGCTTCGGTGCCCTCGGCGACGACCATGTTCTTGTTGCGGATCTCGTCGGACCGGTCGGCGTTCGGCGTGCCGATCGACAGCACGTGCAGGGTGGCGCCGCTGGCGTAGAGGTCCTCGAGCACCCGCTCGTACTGGGAGTTGCTGAACTCGACCGCTTCCATCGAGAGGGCCACGATCACCGGGCGCTTGGCCTCGCGCATCTTGAACCCGCGGCTCACTTCCACGATCGCTTCGAGCAGGTAGGCACCCGATCCGGGACGCGCGAAGATGCGGGTCGCCGCCTTTTTCAGGGCCGCGACGTCGGTGGTGCGCTCGGCGATCGAGGTCGGACGCTCGCCGATCGTTACCATCCCGATCGCGGCCTTGCCCTGGAGCTTGTCGATGAACTGGTTCAACCCGTCCCGCAGGTGAGGGATGGCGCGGGTCGCGGCCTGGCTGTCGTCGATCAGCAGCACGACGTCGAGCGGCTCGGTCGCCGGCTGGGCTCTCAGCACTTCCCGCGTGACGCCGTCTTCGCGAACGGTGAAATCGGCCGCCGACAGGCCGGTCGCGGCCACGCCCTTCGAGTCGACAACGCTGACGTAGATCTCACGGGTCTTGCCGTCGGTCGCCTGCGGCGGCTGCGCTCCGAGGGTGGCGCCCGCCGCCGCAAGAATGGCGGTAAGCGCAAGTAAAGACAGGGTCTTCTTCATGTCAGGAGCCTCTTCGACCGAGTATACTCCGACGGTGGAAGAGGGCCCCCGCAAACAGTCCGGACTGGCCGACACCGTCCGCACTATCGGGGCGCTGAGCACCGTCGGCATCTCGTTCGTGCTGGCGATCGTGCTGGGGGCCGGGTCCGGCTACTTCCTGATGAAGCAGTTCGGTCTGGGGAACTGGGTCTTCCTCCTCTTCTTCGTGTTCGGCGTGGTGGCCGGCATCCTCAACGTCTATCGAACGGCGCAGCGGTTCCTGAAATAAGTGCCGCAGGACCCCGTCATCGGGCGCATTGCGCGCGGGGCCGCGGTCATCTGCCTGGGTGCGGCCGTGGCGGCTCTTGTGGTGGCCGGCGTCCGGCCGGCCCTGGGGGTCGTCGGCGGGGGGCTGCTGATCGGCATCAGCTTCCATACGCTTGGCAGCGGGGTCGCCGCGGTGGTCACGGCGGCCTCGGGGCAGACGGCGGGGCGGCGCCTGATGGCGCGGAGCCTGCTGAAACTGGTGGTTCGCTACGCTTTACTCGGTTTTCTTGCGTACGTTATGATTGCGCGTTTGCGCCTGCACCCGATCGGGCTGCTGGTGGGCGCTTCATCAGTTCCGGCGGCCGCGTTCGTCGAAGCGGTTCGCCTTCTCGCGAAGAAAACGTCGTGACGCCGGTGCCCGGCCAACGCTGGGGACGGCGAGAGTCTGAATGGCAGCATCACTCGAACATCCGCTCCTGATCGTCGACACGGTAAACGCCGTGCTGGGGCCGGTCGTGCACGCGGCCGGTGAGGCGGTTGGATATCACTTCGCCAAGCCCGAAGCGCCGATTCCCAATTACATGGTGATGATCGGCCTGATCACCGTTGGCGTCACCGCCGTCGGGTTGATCATCCGGTCGAGGCTCAGCGTCGAGAACCCGGGGAAGTTCCAGATCCTGCTCGAGGACGGGATCCGGGCGGTCATCGGATTGCTCGAAGAGTGGATCGGCCCGACCGGGGCGCGGTTCCTGCCGCTGATTGCCACCCTGGGGCTGTTCATCCTGCTCGGCAACTACATGGGCCTCGTGCCCGGGCTGATGGCGCCGACGAGCAGCATCAACGTCACGCTCGGGTGCGCGCTGACGATCTGGGTCTATTACCACTACCAGGGGATCCGGGCCCAGGGGCTCGGCGCCTACCTGCTGCACTTTGCCGCCCCTCCGGGCGCGCCGCTGCTGCTCGCGCCGATCATGCTGCCGATCGAGCTGATCAGCCACCTCTCGCGCGTGATGTCGCTCTCGCTGCGGCTGTTCGGCAACATCTTCGGCGAAGAGCTGGTGATCGCGATTCTCTTCAGCATCATTCCGTTCCTGATCCCGTTGCCGATGATGCTGCTCGGACTGGTAACCGGGGGCCTGCAGGCTTTCATCTTCATGCTGCTGTCGATCATCTACCTGCAGGGAGCCGTCGCGGTGGAGCACCACCAGGACGAGCACGGCCACGACGCGCCGCATGGGCACGAGGCGCCGGCAGCAGCGTGATCGCGGATTCACGTCGAATTGTTACTTCGTCATTGGTAGTCGCTAAGAGGAGGCTGGGATCGTGAGTAAACGTTCAGTTCTGACAACCGCTCTCGTGGTCGCCGCGGGCGCGTTCTTCGCACCCGTCTACGCGCAGGAGGCGGCCGTCGGCGTCAACAACGAGATCGCCAAGTGGTCGATCATCACCGCCGGGTTCGCGCTGGCATTTGCCGCCGGTCTGGCGGCGCTGGCCCAGGGCCGCGCGGTCAGCGCCGCGGCCGAGGCGATCGCCCGCAACCCCGGCGCCGCCGGTGACATCCGCGGATCGCTGCTGCTCGGCCTCGTGCTGATCGAATCGCTCGCGATCTACGTGCTGCTGATCTCGCTGATCCTGTTCTTCCTGTTCCCGTTCGGCGGCGCGCCGGCCTAAGCCGGTCAGGCCGCACGGCCGATCGCCGCCAGTAAATCCAACGACGGGGAGGCGCCTTGCGGCGCCTTCCCGTCGCGTTATCGTCCTCCCGTGTCATCCCGCCGCTTCTCGTTCATCGACCTTCTTCTGCTCCTGATGGCGATCATCTGGGGCACCAACTACTCCATCGTCAAGCGGGCGTTTCTCGAGATCGACCCGCAGGTGTTCAACGCCGCGCGGATGGCCATGGCCTCGGTGGTCTTCCTGGTGATCATCGTGGCGGTGCGGGTCCGGGCCGCCCGGCGCGGCGCCGGTCAGGGGGCGAGCGTCGGTCTCGAGAGCATTTTCCTGACGCCCGAGCCGATCACGCCGCGCGACTGGCTCGCGCTGGCGGGTCTCGGGCTGGTCGGTCATGCCGGCTATCAATACTTCTTCATCGGTGGTCTGGCACGGACCAGCGTGGCCAACAGCTCACTGATGCTGGCAGCGACTCCAGTGGTGATCGCGCTGATCACCGCGGCGCTGGGGCAGGACCGCATCGGCCGGCTGCACTGGTTCGGCGCCGGCCTGTCGATCGCCGGCATCTACCTGGTCGTCGGGCACGGGGCGCCTGAAGGGGGCGCCAGCCTGGCGGGGGACGCGATGATGTTCGTGGCGGTCTGCTGCTGGGCGGTCTACACCCTCGGCGCGCGGCAGCTGATGCTGCGGCATTCCCCGGTCGGGGTCACCGGCCTGTCGATGGCGATCGGCACCGCCGTCTACGTGCCGCTGGTGATCGGCAAGGTCCGCGCAACCGACTGGAGCGGGCTGAGCAGCGGAACCTGGGTCTCGATCGTCTACTCGGCGTTGTTCGCGCTGTGCGTGGCCTACACCATCTGGTACATGGCGGTCCGGGAGATCGGCAGCGCGCGGACGTCGGTCTACTCCAACCTGGTGCCGATCGTTGCGATGCTGACCGCGGTGATCTTCCTCGGCGAGGTCATGACTGTCTGGAGGGTCGCCGGTGCCGCTGCCGTCCTGCTGGGAGTGGGACTTACGAGGGTCCGGACGACCTGAAAGGTTCCAGGTTCCAGGTTCTGGGTGGGGCTGCCTGTTACAATCGATGGAGCCTGTGAAAGACCACTATTATTCGCGCCACGCGGTCGCGCTGCGGGCCGAGCTGGGCGCGGCGATCACGCGCGAGCAGATGCGGCAGCTGCACCGGAAAAGCGCAGCCAGGCACCTGGTGATCGCAGCTCGTCAGTTTGCGATCCTGGCAGCCGGGACCTGGGGACTGATCCGGTTCGAGCATCCGCTCATCTGGATCCCGCTGGCGGTAATCCAGGGCTTCACGATCTTCAACTTCACCGTCCTGCTGCACGAGGTCGTGCACCACACGATCTTCGAGCGGCGCCATCCGGTGGCGGAACGCCTGCTGGGCTTCCTGTACGCGATCCCGAGCGGCATATCGGCAAGCCAGTTCACGCGGTGGCACCTGGACCATCACGCCGAGCTCGGGTCCGACGAAGACGATCCCAAGCGCGCCCACCTGTCGCCGAAGAAGAACGCGCGCTGGTACAAGCTGCTGTACTGCACCCCGGCGCTGTTTCCGATCTACTTCCGGGCCGCCCGCCTCGAAGCGGCGACCTACCCGGACGCGCTCCGCCGGAAGATCGCGTTCGAGCGCCAGCTGTCGATGGTCTTTCACTTCGGGGCGCTGGCGCTGCTCTGGTATCTGTTCGGCTTCTACACCGCCGTGCGGGCCAGCATCGTGCCGGTGTTCTTCGTGTTCCCGATCGCCTTCACTCTCAACCGGCTGGGCCAGCACTACGACATCGATCCGAGCGACCCGGCGAAGTGGGGCACGCTGATGCGCGGCAGCTGGTTCTGGGACTTCGCGTACCTGAACTCGAATTACCACCTCGAGCATCACTATTTCCCGGGCGTGCCGTTCTATCGCCTGCCCGAGCTGCAGGTCGCGTTGCGGCCGTTCTACGAAAAGAAGCAGATGCGCTGGCGGACCTACGGCGAGCTCGTCTACGGATGGATCGTCGAGAACCACAAGCCCCACACCAACTGGGCCCAGTCAGACGTCGACCAGCACGCCAAAGACGCGGCGCGGGTCTAGCAGCTTCCAGCTTCCAGCTGTCAGCTTCAATCTCAACTCCCAACTCCCAACTCCCAATCTCCAATTCGCGATCCCCAATCCGCAGTCCCCAATCCGCAGTCCCCAATCCCCATCCCCCATTCCCGACAGCAATCCCCCACCCAGATTTACAGGTATTCTCAGCAGGTGCTCGCGAAAATTCTCGATTCCGGCCAGGACGAGCTGCTCAAGGAGGAGCGACGGGTCCTCACGCGTCTTCAGCTCGCGCTCGTGAAGTTCGACGCGGCGGCCGAGCACCGGGCGGCGCTCGAGCAATCCATCCACCAGCTGGATGAGCTCTTTCTGCTCGTGATCGTCGGTGAGTTCAACGCGGGCAAGAGCGCGTTCATCAACGCGCTGGTCGGGAGCCCGGTAGCGCAGGAAGGGGTGACGCCGACGACCGCCCAGATCAACGTGCTGCAGTACGGCGATCAGCCCGGACGGCAGGTCCGCGAAGACAACCTGCACATCATCACCGCCCCAGCCCCGATCCTTCGCGACATCCACATCGTCGATACCCCGGGCACGAATGCGATCATCCGCGAGCACGAGGCGATCACCTCGGAGTTCGTGCCCCGGTCGGATCTCGTGCTGTTCGTGACCTCCGCCGACCGTCCGTTCACCGAGACCGAGCGGGCCTTTCTCGAGCAGATCCGCGGCTGGGGGAAGAAGGTCGTCATCGTCATCAACAAGATCGACATCCTGGGCGGGGCCGGGGAGGTGGCCGAGGTCCGCACCTTCGTCGCCGACAACGCCCGCGCGCTGCTCGGATTCAGTCCGGAGGTCTTTCCGGTCAGCGCCCGGCTGGCGCTGCGGGCGAAGCAGGGGGACCCGGCATCCTGGGCGGCCAGCGGCTTCGAGGATCTCGAGCGATATATCGCGGCTACGCTCGACGCTCCGGGGCGGGTCCACCTCAAGCTGCTCAACCCGCTCGGTGTCGGCGCCGCGATCAGCGAGCGGCATGGCACGATCGTCCGCGAGCGCCTCGGCCTCCTGAAAGAGGACTTCACGACGCTCGAAGGGGTCGACCAGCAGCTGTCGGTCTACCAGGAGGACCTGACGCGGGACTTCGAGTTCCGCATGGCCGATATCGACAAGATCCTGCTCGAGATGGAGCGGCGCGGGCAGGACTATTTCGACGAGACCATCCGCATCGGCCGCGTGATGGACCTGCTGAACCGCAGCCGGATCCAGCAGGGCTTCGAGCAGCAGGTCGTCGCCGACACGCCGCAGCAGATCGAGCGGAAGGTCGGGGAGCTGGTCGACTGGCTGGTGGCCGCGGATCTCCGCCAGTGGCAGGCGGTCACCACGCATCTCGCCGAGCGCCGGCGGCAGTATCAGAACCGGATCGTCGGCGAAGACTCCGGTCAGTTTCACTACGACCGCACCCGCATGATCGACGCCGTCAGCCGCGAGGCGCAGCGGGTGGTCGAGTCGTACGACAAGAAGCGCGAGGCCCAGCATGCTGGCCGACAACGCCCGGAACGCCGTCGCCGCGGCCGCGGCCGCCGGCGCGACCGCGCTCGGCCTCGGCGCCGTCATCACGTTCGCCGCCTCCACGGTCACCGCCGACTTCACCGGGATCGCGCTGGCCTCGCTGGTCGCCGCCCTGGGGTTCTTCATCCTGCCGGCCAAGCGCCAGAAGGCGAAGAACGAGATGCGCGAGAAGATCGCGGACGTGCGGAAGCGGCTGTCGGAGGCGCTGCGGAAGCAGTTTTCGACCGAGATCCAGCGCAGCGGCGACCGCATTCGAGAGAGCATCGCCCCATACAGCCGGTTCATCCGCGCCGAGGGGAACAAGCTGAAGGAAGTGGATGCGGAGCTGACCGAGATCAGCGCCGCGCTCGCCAGCCTCCGCGCCCGGATCGACTCTTGAGGTTCCAGGTTCAGGTTCTAGGGCAGTGCCGGGTGGTGACTTTCTACAAGAGGCCAGGAGTTCAAGAGGCCGTTTTTGAAAGAGTTTTCCTGATCTTCTGAGCTCCTGTTGAAGGATACCGAAGTCGCTGAACCCGGAACCGAGTGGCCTGTCGCGGCTGATTCAGTAGTGGCAGAAACAGAAGCACCGCTGAGCGCGCTGAGGGCGCAGAGAAGAACCGCCAGAAGAATCCTCTGCGCCGCTCTGCGGCCTTGCGGTGAGGGCTTTGTCGAGGGACTGATTCATCGAGGACGAGCTACTGGCCCGACCGGAACCAGGGACGTCCCGGGTGGTGGAGCGACAGAGGCCAGGAGTTCAAGAGGTCGTTTTTGAAAGAGTTTCCTGACTGCGATCTCCTGTTGAGGGCTGCGAAGTCTGAACCCGGAACCGAGTGGCCTGTCGCGGCTGATTCAGTAGTGGCAGAAACAGAAGCACCGCTGAGCGCGCCGAGGGCGCAGAGAAGAACCGCCAGAAGAATCCTCTGCGCCGCTCTGCGGCCTGCGGTGAGGTTTTGTCGAGGGTACTGATTCATCGAGGACGAGCCACTGGACCCGAAGAACCCGGAACCCGGAACCTGGAAGCGATCAGGATTGGGGCGGAACGGTGGCGGCTGAAACTGCGGGAGGGGCGCCGGTCGCGACGGCGGCCTGGTTGACCCCGAGCTGCTGCAGGACGGTCGGCAGGTTGAGCCCGAGCGCCTCCAGCTGCTGGAGCAGGTTGAACACGAGCGCCGGGCTCGTCTGCGCCAGGCGTCCGAGGCTGGTGCTGCCGTTCTCGCCATTCCCGTGCCCCTGGTCGATCACGACGAGCTTGTCGATGTTGCCCAGGGGGGCAGCGATCGCGCCGAAGACGCCGGTCGAGGCTTCGATGATCGCCGGCAGCTTCTCGAGGATGGTCTGCAGCCGGGCGGCGTCGTTGAATTCCTTCCACGCCTCGGCCTTGCGCAGGATCGCGGCCGCTTCCGCGACACCCTGGGCCTCGATCGCCTTGGCCTGGGCGAGACCGATGGCCTCGATCCGCGACGCTTCCGCGCGCCCTTCCGCTTCGACCGCGGCGGCCCGGCCGGTGCCTTCCTTCTTCAGCTTTTCCTGTTCCGCTTCCGCCATCGCGATCATCGCCGAGCGCCGGCCCTCGGCCTCGAGGATCGCCGACTGCTTCGCCGCCTCGGCGCGAACGACCGCGGCCTGGCGATCCGCTTCCGCCGGCTTGATCACCGTGGCATCGAGTTCCTTCTGCCGGCGGAGGACCTCCTGCTCCTGGACCGAGATCATCTCCTGCGTGCGGGTCTTCTCGACGCGGACTTCCTCGGCGACGACCCCCTGCCGCGCGGTGGCCTCCGAGAGCGGTCCGGCCTGTTCCGCACGGGCTTTCTGGGTCTCGATCTCCGCCTGGTACTGGGCCTGCCGGATCATGAAGTCCCTGGACGACTGCGCGATCTCGGCCTCGGCCTGGAACTTCGCCTTCTCGCCTTCCTGCAGCGCCTGCGAGGATTTGATCTTGGCATCGCGGTGCGCCTCGGCCTCGCCGATCGTCGCGTCCCGCTTGACCTCGGCGGTCCGCCGCTTGCCGAGCGCGTCGAGGTAGCCCTCTTCGTCACTGATTTCCTGGATCGTCAGCACGTCGACGCCGATCCCCATCTTCTCGAGATCCTGCGCCGCTTCAGTGGTGAGCTTCTGCGCGAAGCTCTGACGGTCGCTGTTGACCTCCTCGACCGTCAGCGTGCCCAGGATCGACCGCAGGTGTCCCTCGAGCGTCTGGAAGATGACTCTCTGGACCTGGTCGTGGGTCATGCCGAGAAACCGCTCGGCCGCGGCCTGCAGCGAGGTGTCGTCGCCGCGGATCTTGACGTTGGCCACCGCCTTCACCGAAACCGGCACACCCTTCAATGTGTACGCCCGCTTGATCTCGAGCGGGATGGTCATCACGTTGAGGTGGAGGTACTCGACCTTTTCGAGCAGCGGGATCCGCAGCGCGGCGCCGCCGCGAACCATCCGGTAGCCGACGACCCGGCCGTCGGGCAGCTTCCGCTTCCGTCCGCTCAGCACCGCCACGGCGTTCGGCGAAACCTTGATGTAGTTCCGGCTGAACACATAACCGGCGGCAAAGAAGGACAGGACGATGGCGAGAACGCCGAGGATGACCCCGATCGTGGTGTTGTCCGGCATGGTTCGACCCCTATTGCTGCTTGACGATCACGGTTTCGCCGAGAACTTCGTCGATCGTGACCGACGCGTTCTCGCCGATCGGCACGCCGTCACGCGTCCGGGCGATTTTGTCCATCAGCTCCTCGCCGAGCCGGACCCGGATCTGCCCGACGCCACCGGCCGGGATCGCGATGACGACACGGGCGACGGCGCCGACCAGGTCCCCCGAGCGCACCTCGGTGCTCGCCTGCTGGTTGAACAGGAAGCGGGCGAAGGCGTAGATCGCGCCGCCGAAGATCATGCCGCTGACCAGCCCGGCGATCGCGGCAGGCACGGGGGAGAGGCCGTAATAGGTCGCGACCGCGCCGGATCCGCCGAAGGTCGTGACGAACACCGCCATGACGCGGCTGCTGAAGAACCCGGGCCCGCCGGCATCGAAGTCGTGGTCCGCCTCGAAGAAATCGAACAGCCCGCCGAACACCAGCGCGGTCATCAGGAACAGGAAGCCGATCGCGCAAATGGCGAGGAAGACCGAAAATGCCGAGAGTGGTGGCAGAAAATCCATGGTGTCAGGGAAGCGGGATCGAGCCCACTCTAGGGGCCGGGGAAAGCAAAGTCAAATTCGGCTGCTAACATTCACGGCGATGGATCATCGGCTTCCACGCACGGCGGTACGGACCGCGTTTTCCCTCCGGCGTGGCCTCAGCAGCTTCTAGCCTCACGCGCGAACGATGGCTGGCGATTGCCGCGATCACCGCCATCGTGTGCTATCGCTCGGCCGTCTTCGTGTTCTGGCCGCAGGCGCACTTCGACGCCGACTCCGCCATCACCGGGCTGATGGCCACGCACATCAGCCAGGGCCGTGCCTTCCCGGTCTTCTGGTACGGGCAGAGCTACATGCTCGCCGTCGAGTCCTATCTCGCGGCGCCGCTGTTCTTCGTGTTCGGCCCATCGGTGGCGGCGCTCAAGCTGCCGCTCCTCGGGATCAACCTCGCGATCGCGGTGCTGCTGCTGCGCGTGCTGGAACGCGACGCCGGCCTGCGGCCGGCCCGGGCGATTCTTCCGGTGCTGTTCTTCGCCCTGCCGGCGCCCGGCACCGCGGCGCGCATCCTCGAAGCCAATGGCGGCAACGTCGAACCCTTCCTCTACGTCGTCCTGATCTGGATGACCCGCAACCGCCCGGCATGGTGCGGGCTGGTGCTCGGCTTCGGCTTCCTGCAGCGGGAATTCACGCTCTACGGTCTGTTCGCGCTGATCGCAATCGATCTCATGCGACGGCAGCCGTCACTTCGCGACCGAATGCTGGCGCGGACGGCCAGCGTCGGTGTCGCCGCCGTCGTCTGGATGCTGGCCCAGTGGGTGAAGCGGTTCACCGCCGCCGCCGGGCCGGGCACGACGCTGGCGGACGTCTACAAGGCGCAGTCGAACGTGTTCGAGCTGGCCAGCCGCATCTGCCTCGATCCGGCGGCGACCTGGGCCGGATTGCCCAAACTGGCGACAGAGCACTGGCCGGTGTTGTTCGGGACGCAGCGCGTCGCGCTGCTCGACTTCGGCATCGACAGCACGCTGATACAGGGACTCGACGGGAGCTGGGTGCTGCTGGCGGGGTTGTTCGCGGCTGCGGCGGGCTGGATCGTGCGGCGGCTCCTGATCTCGCGCGCGTGGCTCACCGACTACGACGTCTGCGCCTACTTCGTGCTCGTGGCGCTGTTCTCGCTGGTTGGATACCTGGGTGGCCGCTGCGGGGAAGTGGGCTTCTTCTGGATGCGCTACGACCTGCTCGCGCTCCTCGGCGGCGTCGGGTTGTCAGCCTGGTTTCTGCGCGCGGATCCGCCGCGCCTTCTCACCTGGGGCTGGGGCGTGACCTTCGGCCTGTGGCTGGCGATCGCCGGGGTCGTTCATGGCCGGCTGTGGCTGGAGTACCTGGTGGCGGCGCCCCCCGGCGGCAAGCAGCAGATGATCCGGCAGCTCGAGGCGGACGGCATACGCTACGTCCTGTCGGATTACTGGATCGCGTACCCGATCACGTTCCTCACGAACGAGCGGATCGTCGCCGCCTCGACCGATCTCGTCCGGATACCGGAATACACGCGAATCGTCGGCGAACACCGGGCGGAGGCGGTACGCATCTCCCGCAATCCATGCCCCGGCGGTCGCGAGGTGATTCGCCGCGTCTGGTTCTGCTCGCAGTAAGCCGTTCAGGCGAATCGCGCTTGCGAGCGTTCCTGCGCCTTGCGGGCCTCTTCCTCGCGGTTTCTCGGTGGTGCCGAGGTCTTCAGCGAACGAATGAGCTGACGCGCGACCCGGGTGACCTCGTCGACCGCGGTATTGAAGGCCTCTTCGTTGAGCTTGGACGGACGGCTTGATCCGCTCAGCTTGCGGACGAACTGCAGCGCCGAGGCGCGGATCTCATCGTCAGTGGCCGGGGGAGCGAAGTTTGCGAGCGTTTTGATGTTGCGGCACATGGAGAATTCCTGGGTCTATTGTCGCAGATTCCCATGCCCCATCCCCCATTCCCCATCCCCGATTCCCCGACTCCCCATCCCCCCGACCCCGATTGATATAGAGTCTGTCTTTATATAGACTCTCTGCCCATGGAACCGCTCCACGGACTGCTGGACATGCTGGTGCTGCAAACGCTGATCCTCGGGCCGTTGCACGGGTACGGCATTGCCAAGTCCATCCACGACAGGTCCGATGAAGCCCTGGCGATCGAGTTCGGTTCACTCTATCCGGCGCTGAAGCGCCTCGAGCTCAAGGGCTGGATCGCGTCGAAGTGGGACCTGTCCGAGCACAACCGGCGGGCCAAGTACCTATCGGCTCACGCCGGCAGGCAGAAAAAAGCTTCGGCAAGAGCAGTCAGACTGGCAGCATTTCGCCTCGGCCATCACCCGGGTCATGAAGATCGTACCGGAGGGCCAGTCATGACCATCTGGAAAAAGCTCCTGCTCCTGTTGCCCTCCCGCCGTCGCGCCGCAGAGCGCGACATGCAAGAAGAACTTGAATCACTCCGGGACATGGCCGAGCCTCACGAGCTCGGTAACCTGACGCTCGTCGCCGAGGACGGGCGCGCGACGTGGAGCTGGAGGTGGCTCGAACACCTGGGGCAGGACCTGCGCTACGCACGGCGTTCCATGCTCCACGACAAGACCTTCACCGCGCTGGCCGCGCTCTCGCTCGCGCTGGGGATCGGTGCCAACACCGCGATCTACAGCTTCACCGAGTCGATTCTGCTGCGGTCCTTGCCGGTATCGGAGCCGGAAGCCCTTGTGATCATGACGTGGCGGGCCCGGTCGTCGTACACGTCCGCCGCGTCCAGCGGAATGTCGTTCTCCACCGGGGGCAGCTACAGCGATCCGACGGAAGGCTACATCGGCAGCCAGTTTTCCTATCCCGCCCTCGAGATCTTCCAGCGCAACACCGATGTGCTGTCGAGTGCGTTCTGCTACTTCGTCGCAGATCGTCTGCATCTCACGATCGACGACGCAACCGAAGTCGTTCGCGGGCAATACGTGTCGGGCAGCTACTTCAGCGGAATGGGAGTGCCGCCTGCCGCCGGGCGTCTCATCCTGGCGGGCGACGACGAGGAGGGCGCCGCGAGTGTCGCCATTCTCAGCCATCGCTTCAGCCAGCTCCGATTCGGAGACGCCCGGCAGGCCGTCGGCCGGACCGTGCGAATCAATGACAAGCCGTTCTCGGTGGTTGGCGTGACCCCGCCGGGTTTTTTTGGCGCAGAGCCGGGGTCGGTGCCCGACGTCTTCGTTCCGATGCATGCCCAGGCGGTTATCGAGTCCGCCGGGGTGATGACCAGCACACTGAACCGCAATCACCTCAATCCGAACTACTACTGGATCGAGATCATGGGTCGGCTCGCGCCAGGCGTGAGCCTCGCGCAGGCACAGGCCGTGCTCGCGCCCCAGTTTCGAAGATTCGTCGACGCGACTGCGACAACGGAACGGCAGCGCACGAATCTCCCGGATCTGAGGATCACAGACGGCTCGGCGGGTCTCGATAGCATCCGGCGGCGTTATGCGAAGCCGGTATTCGTGTTGATGACGATGGCCGGGCTCATTCTGCTCATTGCCTGCGCCAACCTCGCCAACCTTCTGCTCGCGCGCGCCATGTCACGGCGGCGCGAGATCGCCGTTCGGCTCAGCATCGGCGCCAGCCGGATGCGCATCGTCCGGCAGATGCTGACCGAGAGCGTACTGCTGTCCTCGATTGGTGGTCTGCTCGGTGTCCTCTGCGCATGGTGGGGCATCCGCGTGCTTACAGCCCTGCTCGCCAGCGGTCGCGAGAACTTCACGCTGCATGCCGAGTTGAACTGGCATGTGCTGGCCGCGACTTTCGCACTGTCGGTGTTGACCGGCTTGTTGTTCGGGTCGGTGCCCGCCCTTCAAGCCACCCGCGTTGATGTGATGCCCGCCTTGAAGCAGAGCAGGACGGCCACCGTGGCGGCGCCCCCCAGGCCTCGTCGTATCGGGTTGAGCCAAACGCTCGTCGTCGCGCAGATCGCCTTCTCGCTCGTGTTGCTCGTCGCCGCGGGGCTGTTCGGAGGCACGCTATCGAGGCTGCATGCCATCGAGACCGGGTTCAATCGGGAGGACGTCCTGCTGTTTACAGTCAGAGCCACGTCGGCCGGTTATGAGGGACCGGCGTTGACCCGTGTCTATGAAGACTTGCGAGGACGATTGCAACCGGTACCGGGGGTTGTCAGTGTCAGCCTCTCCAGTCGGGCGCTGCCGGCGGGAGGAGGCACGATGTCGCGGGTGACGGTGGTCGGCGCGCCACCGGCGCCTCCACCTGTTGCCGGCGAGCGTCCGCCAGACTACGCCGGCTTGTTGAGCGTCGGGCCGGCGTTCTTCGAGACCATGCAGATCCCGCTGACGGCCGGGCGCGAGTTCGATGAGCGCGACGTCGCGGGCGCGACTCGCGTGGCGATCGTCAATCAGAAGCTCGCCACGGTGCTGGGCCTCAGAAACCCGGTTGGCACGAGAATCATCACCGGTGGCGGCCGCGCCGCGATCGAGTATGAGATCGTCGGGGTAGTCGGAGACGCGCTCTTTCTGAAACTCAAAGACGAGCAAAGGCCGATGGTCTACTTTTCGTACGTGCAGGATTCGCCGCCATGGTCCATGACCTACGAGGTGCGTTCTGCCGGCCATCCGCTGGCGCTTGCCAACACCGTCCGCCAGATCGTCCGCCAGATCGATCCGCGCCTCGCGGTGTCAGATGTGAAGACGCAGGCGGTACACATCGACCAGGGGATCAGTCAGGAGATCGCGCTCGCACGGCTGTGCACGGTGTTCGCGGGGCTGGCGCTCGTCATCGCGTGTGTCGGCCTGTATGGAACGGTCGCGTTCAATGTCAGCCGACGCGTCGTCGAGATCGGGGTTCGCATGGCGCTCGGCGCTCAGCGCGCCGGGATCGTGTGGCTGATCCTTCGCTCGGTGCTGATCCTCGAGCTGCTCGGACTCGCGATCGGCGTGCCGATCGTTCTGCTCGGATCGCGCTACGTTGAGTCGCTGTTGTTCGGCATCAAGCCGAACGACCCGTTGGTCGTCTCGGCCGGCGTGGCCGCCCTGCTCAGCGCGGGCCTGGTGGCCAGCTACGTGCCGGCGCGACGCGCCTCGAGCGTCGATCCGATGGTCGCTTTGCGTAACGAGTAGGGCAGCCGCGTCAGGCCGGGCGCCGCGCGAACATCAGGTAGACACCGCCGGCGACCGCGAACCCGATGAACCACGCGTAGTCGAACAGCGGCCGCAACGGTTCGTAGACGAGCCCGATCCACGCCACCGCGCAGCCGGCAAGCGTGGCGAGGATCCCGGCCGGGTTCCACGCCCCATACCGCCCCTCGCTGAGATAGAGATCCTCGAGCGCCAGCTGACGCCGACGGACGATCCAGTAGTCGGCGATCAGCACCCCGGCGATGGATCCAAGGCCGCCGGAATAGCCGACCAGCCAGCTGAAGATGTAGCCGGACGGATCCGCCAGCAGCTTCCACGGCATGATGACGATGCCGAGGATGCCGGTGATGAGTCCACCGGTCTTGAAGTTGATGGCCTTGGGAAACGCATTGGCGAAATCGTTCGCGGGTGAGACGACGTTGGCGGCAATGTTGACCGCCAGCGTGGCGACCACGGCGGTGAACATCGAGATGGCGATGACCAGCGGTGAGCTGAAACGGCCGACCAGCTTGATTGGATCCCAGATCACCTCGCCATAGATGATCGTCGTCGCGCTGGTGATGAGCACGCCCATCGCCGCGAAGAGAAACATCGTCGTCGGCAGCGCGACCGTCTGGCCGATGACCTGCTCGCGCTGGCTGCGGCCGAAGCGGGTGAAGTCGGGCATGTTCAGCGACAGCGTCGCCCAGTAGCCGACCATCGCCGTCAGCGACGGGATGAAGATCGGCATGAATTCGCCGAGCGTCTGGAACTTGCCGGGTTGTGAAAGGAGAGGGCCGAGGCCGTCGGCCTCGGACACCGCCCAGGCGAGCAATACGCCGGTCATGATCAGGACGAACGGCGCGGCCCAGTTCTCCACCGCCCGCAGCAGGTCCATGCCCTTGTAGATGATCCCGATGTTCAGGCCCCAGAACAGCAGGAAGGAGATCCATTCGGTGGTCGTGTGGCCGTCGAAGCCGGCGCCGAGCAGCGTCGGCCAGCCCGGGATCACGCTGGTGAAGAACGTCTGCAGCGCCTCGCCGCCGATCCAGCCCTGGATGCCGAACCAGCCGCAGGCCACCAGCGCGCGCATCAGCGCCGGGAGGTTCGAGCCGAGGGTGCCGTACGCAGCTCGCGCGTAGACGGGGAATGGGATGCCGTACTTCGTGCCGGGGTGAGAGTTGAGCAGGATCGGGATGAGCACGATCGTGTTGCCCAGTCCCACCGTGAACAGGGCCTGTCCCCAGCTCATGCCGGCGGCCATCAGTCCGGCCGACAGCATGTAGGTGGGGATGCAGTGCGCCATGCTGATCCAGAGCGCGGCGTAGTTATAGGTCGTCCAGGTGCGGCGCACGATCGGCACCGGCGCGAGATCCTCGTTGTAGAGCGCGCTCTGTTCGACCCGGGACGTGTCGGTCAACTCGACGCGCCCGTCAGGGTGCTCGACCTGGCTCCTTGCCACTGGGATCATCGCGCGCATTGTATAGGCAGCGCGCGGATCAAGAGCGCTGAACGACTCCGGCGCCACCCCGTGAAGGGATCCGGTACGCCTTTTTGATCTCGATCGCTGGAGCGAGGCTCTGGCCCTGGACGGGCTGCCGCTGAATGACGCGCACGACATCCAGGCCGGCGACCACCCGGCCGAACGCCGCCGTGCCCTGGCCATCGTCGAATCGCTTGCCACCGTGGTTCAGCGAGGGCTGATCGTTCAGGTGAATCGACGAACCCGGACCGCGCCGAGTCGGCCTGGTCGCCGCGCGGCATCGAGACCGTGCCGACGACGTGGGTGAGTCCGGTGACGCTGGTGCGCTCGAGCGGGATTGCCGGAAATCGCTCGGCGCCGCGCGCCGGGTTGATGTCTGCCTGGATGATCTCCAGGAGAGGACGGTTGGGCAGGTTGGGCGTGTAGTTGTCGGCCCGGGTCGCGCGATGAACGCGGCCGCCGTCGTAGAACCCTCCGTCGACGTACTTGAGGAAGTTGCCGGCGGTGATCGGCGCCCGAGCCGATGTCGATGGCGAGATCGACGTTGCCGAACGCGGTTTCGATCCGGACGAGGACCTCGCCTCGCGCCGGATCGGATTGCTGGGCCGCCGGGGCCGCCAGCAGGACGGCGGCGAGGAGCATGACTCGTGTCCGCATCGGTTCCTCCCTCCGGCAACCTGACCAGCCTCCGCCAAGGCTTCGGCGGTCCGCCGTAGCTTTAGCGAAGGCGGAACGGCTGCGCTACAGGCCTTCAGTTGTGTAGATCGTAGCCTGCGCGCGCGCTTCACGAAACCTCTAACGCTGCCGCGTCGCGCCACCGGTTGACGTTCGACCCGAGCGGATGCATACTCCGGTCGTATGTCTACCCGAAGAGGCGAACGTGACCCCGTGACTCTCTTGCAGGGCACGCTGGACCTGCTGATCCTTCGAACCCTGATCTTTGGTCGCCAGCACGGGCAGGGGATTGCGCGCGCGATCGAACAGCAGGCGGAAGACACACTGCTCGTGGATCACGGCTCGCTCTATCCGGCGCTGCAACGGCTCGAAACCCGCGGATGGATCTCGGCCGAGTGGGGTGCCTCCGACAACAACCGCAAGGCGCGCTTCTACACGCTGACCCGGACCGGGCGCAAGCAGCTCGTCGCCGAGACCCGGCAGTGGCGGCGCCTGGCCGCCGCGATCGGCCGGATCATCGGGCCGGAGGAGGCATAGCGCGATGTTCTGGCGGAAACGGCGCACCGAGGAGGATTTCGCCGACGAGATCCGCGCGCACCTCGAGCACGAGGTCGAGCGGCTGGTCGACGCGGGGATGACGCGCGACGATGCGCACATGGCCGCGCATCGCCGGTTCGGCAGTCTCACCCGCACGCGCGAACAATTCCACGACGCGCGGACGCACCATCTGGCTGGAGCAGTTCGCGCAGGATCTCCGCTACGCCTGGCGCGGACTGTGGCAGAGCCCGACGTTTGTCGCCACCACCGTGCTGACGCTCGCGGTCGGCATGAGCCTCGTAACGGTGGTGTTCGCCATCTTCAATGCGTACGTGCTCCGCCCCTTCGCCGTCCGCGATCCGTACGATCTGTATGCGATCGGCTGGCGATCGCAGGAGGCCGGCGGATCCACGTTCCGCTGGCGTGATTACGAAGAGATCCGGACCCGGGACGATCTGTTCGACGGGATGGTCGGCGAGGCGACGGCGCGGCAGGATCTCGGCGGAGGGGCAGCAGCTCCTCGTCGGGTTCGTAACCGGCGATTACTTCGAGACGCTTGGCCCCCGCGTCCTCCTGGGCCGCGCCCTGACGGCTGACGATGCGCGGACTCCAGGTGGCGAGCCCGTCGCGGTGCTCACCGATCAGGCCTGGGCGCGCCTGTTCGACCGTGATCCGTCGGTCCTCGGCCGCGAGCTCGAGGTGAGCGGCCGGAAGCTGGTAGTCGTGGGGGTGATGGCCGGGTTCGGCGGGCTCGATGATCTGCCGCGGGACCTCTGGGTTCCGGTCACCATGTTTGATGCGCTGGCCGGCGGGGACCTGTTCGGATCAAAACAACCGCGCCAGCTGCGGCTGACCGCCCGGTTGCGCGCCGGCGTGACACCGCAGCAAGTGCAGGGTTCTCTCGCCCTCTCGCCGTTCGAGACGCGCGTGGCCGGACGGATCGGACCCAGTGCGGGCGCATCTCGAATTGCAGGCCACGCCGAATCAGCTGACGCTTGAGGGAATGGCCCTGCTGTCCCCGGTGGTCGCAGCGTTCGGGCTGGTGCTGGTCGCCGCCTGCGCGAACGCGTCGAACGTGATGATGGCCCGGGCGAACGCGCGACATCGAGAGATCGGCGTCCGGCTGTCGATCGGAGCCAGCCGCGGCCGCATCGTGCGGCAGCTGACGACCGAGGGTCTGCTGCTCGCGCTGCTGGCCGGGGTCACCGGTCTCGCGCTCGCGGGCGCGTTGCTCCGAATCGGCATGGTCCTGTTCGTCGCGATGTTGCCGCCGGCTCTCGCGCTCCGCGTGAGGTTTGTGCCACTCGATTTCGACCACCGGGTGTTTCTCTTCGCGCTCCTGGTCGCCGGTGCCACCACCACCGTGTTTGCGCTGCTGCCGGCACTGCAGTCCACGCGGTTGACCTTGACCGAGGCGCTTCGAGGACAGGTCAGCGCCACCATCCGAAGCTCCAGCCTCAGGAGCCTGCTGGTGACCAGCCAGGTTGCAGTCTCGCTGCTGCTTCTGGTGGTCTCCGCGACGCTGGTGCGGAACGGCGCCGCGATTCGGGCGACCGATCTCGGCATGAAAACCTCAGGCGTGATCTCGGTCAGACCGGGTGGAAATGATGCTCAGGCGCTGCTGGCTCGCGCGCACACGGCGCTGACGCAGGACCCCCTCGTCGAACAGATCGTCGTCACCAGCCGCAACCCGCTGTTCGGAGAATCACCGAAGACGCCGGTGCTGCAGGCGTCCGGCGTGGTGCTGGCGTCCTATCGGTTCGTATCACCCGGATACTTCGCCATGTTGGGGATGCCGATCGTTCGGGGCCGTGGGTTCGCCCCGGAGGACGCACGTCAGGAAGCGCCGGTGGCGATCGTCAGCGCTGCTGGTGCCAGACGGTTATGGCCTGACGACGATCCGATCGGCAAGACGCTGCGGATCAGTATTCCCCCGGCCGGCCAGCGACGGGTCGCGGATACCGTCCACGAAATTCGCAAGGTGGGGGACGTCTGGGCGGGCGCGTTGGTCGTGACCGTCATCGGCGTCACGACGGACGTCGTGAGCGGCTTCGTGTACGAGGGCACCGATCCGGCGCACCTCTATCTGCCGACCAGCCCGACCGGCTCTCGAGCCGGCGAGCTCATGGTTCGTCTTCGCTCGGATACACGCGGGCCTGCGGCCGGACAGCTCGATGGAATCCAGTCCGGCATTCCTCTCGACGAGCTCAAGACGGTCCTCACCCGGGCGCATCCCGACCCGCTGGCGTTCGACATCCTCTCGCTGGATGAGATCGTCGCCCTCCAGATGTTTCCGCTGCGCGCGGCATCGTGGATCGGATCGCTGTTGAGCGCAGTCGCGGTGGCGCTGAGCGTCTCAGGCCTCTACGGCGTCCTGACCTACGTGTTCGGGCAGCGCAGACAGGAGATCGGCATCCGGATGGCGCTCGGTGCGAGCGGCTCTGCGGTCATCGGGCTCGTGGTCCGCCAGTCTGCTCGACTGGCCGGACTCGGCGCCGCCATCGGCGTGGCTCTCGCGTTCACCGTAATGAAGGTCCTGAGCAGCCATCGTTCGGCTGGACAACGTCTCGGTGATCGACCCCGGCGCCTTTGCCGTCAGCATCGCGCTGATCGCCGCTGCCGTGGCCGTCGCCTCCTATGCCCCGGCGCGCCGCGCGGCCCGAATCGATCCGTTGTCGATGCTCCGAACGGACCAGTGAGATCGGTGCCCCGCGTGGCCATCGGCGATGTCATGCTGCCGCGTTGACTGAGCGCAAGTGCTTTTCCTACACCTGCCGTCACCGCTATGGCCTCAGGTTTTGCACCCACGGCGATGTCAGTCTCGTCCTTCATGAGTCAGACGGTTGCACTGCGGCTGGTCTCAGATTCTGCGAAGCCGGCGAGCGCATGTTCACATCGTCGCGCATTGTATAATCCGATTCCCCCCTCGACCCCGGCAGCTCCCGTTTCTGGAGGCGTCATGCGCATTCGGCAGCAGCTTCTGTTCGCATTCACCGCCGTGGCGCTCGCCTGCAGTGCCGGCGTGGTCGGCGCCCGGCAGCAGGCCGTGCCGGCGGCGCCCGTCACCTCGACTGCCGCAACCGCGGCGCTCGACCAGCCGGTGCCGCTCGACCCGGCGATCACCGCCGGCCGGTTCGAGAACGGTCTTCGTTACTTCATTCGCAAGACCCGGCGTCCGGAACAGCGTGCCGAACTGAGGCTGGTCGTCGATGTCGGCTCGATCGTCGAAGAAGACGACCAGCGCGGGCTGGCGCACTTCGTCGAGCACATGGCCTTCAACGGCACGAAGAACTTTCCCAAGCAGGAGACGGTGACCTTTCTCGAATCGCTGGGCATGCGGTTCGGCCCGAGCATCAATGCGTCCACCAGCTTCGACGAGACCGTCTACATGCTGCAGGTGCCGACGGAAAAGCCCGAGGTCCTGGACCGGGCCTTCCTGATCCTGGAGGACTGGGCGCACGGGGTGACGTTCGACCCGGCCGAGATCGACAAGGAGCGCGGCGTGATCCGGGAAGAGTGGCGCATCCGGCGCGGCGCCGGCGCCCGCATGCAGGACAAGCAGCTGCCGGTCATGCTGAAGGGCTCCCGCTACGCCGACCGCATCCCCATCGGCACGATGGCGGTGATCGACAACTTCAAGCACGAGCGGCTGACCCAGTTCTACCGGGACTGGTACCGGCCGGATCTCATGACCGTCGTGGCGGTCGGGGACTTCGATCCACCCGCGGTCGAGAAGATGATCAAGGCCCACTTCGAGCCGATCCCGGCGGCAAAGACGCCCAGACCGCGTCCGAGCTATCCGGTGGCCGATCATCCGGGCACGCTCTACGCTATCGCCACCGACGCCGAGGCGCAGTCCGCCACGATCAACGTCCAGAGCAAGATGCCGCTGCGCGATCCGCGCTCGGTCGGCGCCCAGCGCGGAGACATCGTCGAACGTCTCTTCAGCAGCATGCTCGGCGCTCGCTTCGCCGAGCTGGCGCAGAGGCCGGATGCGCCGTTTATCGCCGCCGGCGCCGGGCGCGGCCTTTTCGTCCGGACGAAGTCGTTGTCTACCCTGAGCGCGGTCGCCAAGGGGAACGCCATCGACAAGACGCTGGAGGTGCTGTTCACGGAAACAGAACGGGTGGCGCGGTTCGGGTTCACGCCGGGTGAGCTGGAACGCACGAAGTCGAACCTGCTGAACAGCTTCGAACGAGCGGTGAACGAGAGGGAAAATACCCTGGCTGCGTCGCTGGCCAACGAGCTGGTGCGGCACGTCACCGCCCGCGAACCGGTGCCGGGGATCGTGTATGAGACCGCGCTGTATCGGCGCTTTCTGCCGGAGATCACCCTGACGGAGGTGAACGCGCTCGCCCGCGACTGGGCTCCCGACCGCAGCCGGGTCATCACCGTCAGCGCCCCTGAGAAACCGGGGATTGCGGTCCCCGACGAGAAGGCGTTGGCGGCGGTGATCGCGTCGATTCCCGGCCGGGAGATCACCGCCTACGTCGATACCGTCAATTCCACGCCGCTGCTCGAGACGCTTCCCCCACCGGGCGCGGTCGTCAGCACCGACACGAAACCGGCTTTCGGCATCACCGAATGGAAGCTGGCGAACGGCGTCAAGGTGGTGCTCAAGCCGACCGACTTCAGGGCCGACGAGATCCTGTTCCGCGCGATCAGCTACGGCGGTTCCTCGCAGGCCTCCGACGCCGACTTCGTGCCGGCCAGCAGCGCCGCGATGGTCATGGGCGCCGGCGGCATCGGCCAGTTCAGCCTGGTCGACGTCCGCAAGAAGCTGACGGGCAAGTCGGCCGGGGTCACGGCGTTCATCACCGACTACGAGGAGGGGCTGACCGGTAATTCGTCGAGGAAGGACCTGGAAACGATGTTCCAGCTGCTTCACCTGCGCTTCACCCAGCCGCGCGCGGACCCCAATGCGTTCCGGATCATGCAGGTGCAGATGAAATCCCAGCTGCCGCTGCAGCGCGGCAACCCGGCATTTCTCTTCGCCGAGGCCCTGACCGCGGCCCTGCGCGGGAACCACCTGCGGTCGAGACTCGGCACCATGGAGCAGGTCGAGCAGATGAACCTCGAGAAGTCGCTGGCGTTCTACAAGGACCGCTTTGGCGACGCCGGCGACTTCACCTTCGTGTTCGTCGGCAACTTCACCCTCGACGAGCTGAAGCCGCTGGTCGAGCGATATATCGGGTCGCTGCCGGCTACCGGCCGCAAGGAGACGTGGAAGGACACCGGCCAGCGCTACGCCCGCGGGGTGATCGAGAAGCGGGTGGAGAAGGGGCTGGAGCCGAAGAGCCAGGCGGCGATCGTCTTCACCGGTGACTTCAAGTACGTCCAGGAACAGCGGGTGGCGATCACCGCGCTCAACGAGGTGCTCCAGGCGCGGCTCCACGAGACGCTGCGCGAGGATCTCGGCGGCACCTACGGGGTCACCTCGTCGGTGAACTACCTCCGCATTCCGGTGCCGGAGTACACGATCACCGTCAGTTTCAGCTGTGCCCCGGAACGCACCGAGGAGCTCGTCAAGGCGGTCTTCCAGCAGGTGGAGCGGTTGAAGGCCGAGGGGCCGGCGGAGACGCAGGTCACCGACGCCCGGGAAAAGCTGCTGCGCGACTACGAGACCAATCGGAAGCAGAACGGCTACTGGGTGACGCAGCTGGCAGGACGATACCAGTCAGGGGAGCCGGTCGATTCGCTGTTCGGGATGTTGGAGCACTACCGGCAGATCACGCCGGCGATGATCCGCGATGCCGCCAGGCTGTACCTGAACCCCGCCAACCATGTGACGGTGACGCTGTTCCCGGGGATCAAATGATTGCGGATTGGGGATTGCGGATTGTTGACTGACGGATTGTAGATTGGGGATTGTGGATTGATGGTCGAAGCGCTTGCAATCAACACTCGACAATCCCAATCCGCGATCCCTAATCCGTCGATCAGCAATCCGCGATCCCCAATCCGCACTCAAAGAGTTGGTGCCTGTGAGGCCCCCCGCGTCAGGAAGCGGCCGGCGCCTTTCTTGCCGACGAAGGTGTCGCCGTCGATCACCACCTGGCCGTTGCAGATGACCATCGACGGCGATCCCTGCACGGTCCGGCCCTCGTAGGGGTTGTAGTCCACGTTCATGTGGAGGGTCTTCACCCCCAGCGTGGCGGAGCGGTTCGGATCGAAGACCACCAGGTCGGCGTCGCTGCCGACCGCGATCGTTCCCTTGCGCGGGAACAGGCCGAACATCTTGGCCGGCGTGGTCGAACACAGCTCGACGAACCGGTTCATCGTGATCCGCCCGGGGCGGACGCCGCCGTCGTGGACCAGCGTCAGCCGGGTCTCGATCCCGGGCGCGCCGTTCGGGATCTTGCTGAAGTCGTCTTTGCCGAGCGCCTTTTCCGCCATGCAGAACGGGCAATGGTCGGTCGAGATCACCTGCAGATCGTTCTTCGCCAGCCCCTTCCACAGCACGTCCTGGTGCCACTTCTCCCGCAGCGGTGGCGACATCACGTACTTCGAGCCTTCGAACCCCGGCTCCTCGTAGTTGTCGTACGACAGGAACAGGTACTGCGGGCAGGTCTCGGCGTAGGCCGGCAGGCCCATGTCGCGCGCCTGCCTGACCTTCTCGAGCGCATGCGCGGCCGAGAGATGGACGATGTAGATGGGGACGCCGGCCATTTCCGCCAATGCGATCGCCCGGCCGGTGGCTTCTCCCTCGGCGGTCGGCGGACGGGTCAGGGCGTGATACTTCGGCGCCGTCTCGCCCTTGCGGAGCGCCTCCCGCACCAGCTCGTCGATCACCCCGCCGTTCTCGGCGTGCATGCAGACCAGCCCGCCGTTCTCGCCGGTGCGCCGCAACGCTCTGAAGATCGTCGCGTCGTCCACCATGAAGACGCCGGGGTAGGCCATGAACAGCTTGAAGCTGGTGATCCCTTCGTCGCGGACCATGCGGTCCATCTCGCCGAGCCCGGCGTCCTCCAGCTCGGTGATGATCATGTGGAAGCCGTAGTCGATCACCGCCTTGCCGTCGGCGCGCTGCCGCCAGTCGTCGAGCGCGTGCCTCATCGTCTGGCCGCGATACTGGATCGCGAAGTCGACGATCGAGGTGGTGCCGCCGAACGCCGCCGCGATCGTGCCGGTCTCGAAGTCGTCGGCCGACGTGGCGCCGCCGAACGGCATGTTCAGGTGGGTATGGACGTCGATGCCACCAGGGATCACGTACTGGCCCGTTGCGTCGATCGTCCGCTCCGCCTGGAAGCGGTGGGCCGGCAGGTCGCGGCCGATCGCCGCGATCGTGCCGTTTTCGCAGTACACGTCGGCGACATAGTCGTCCGACGCCGTGACGATGCGTCCGTTGGTGATGAGAAGCGACACCTCAGGTCCTGGCGGCAGCGGGGGAGGCGTGCTCAGCCGAGGTCGGATCGAAGATGTTCTTCACTTCATCTATCCGGTTGGCGGGAAAGCCGCCTCGCGACGCATGTTCCCGAATCATCTCTTCGTTGGGAGCGATGTAGATGCAATAGATCTTGTCGCCGGTGACGTAGCTGTGAACCCATTGGATCCGCGGACCGAGCGCGTTCAACACTTCATTCGACTTCTGAGCGACGCCGCGCAGCTGCTCGGCGGTGAACGCACCCGCTCCCGGAATCTCACGTTCGATCACGTACTTCGGCATACGGGCCTCCTAATAGAGATTTCCTGATCGCTTGCCGCCGGTGTAGTCGACGTAGACGACCTTCAGTTCGGTATAGAAGTCGATCGCCACGCTGCCCATCTCGCGGAGCCCGACGCCGGTCGCCTTCATGCCGCCGAAGGGGATGTGGGCCTCGCCGCCGACGGTCGGCGAGTTCACGTGGATGATTCCGGCCTCGAGCTCGTCGACGAAGTGGAACATCGAGGCAACATCGGTGGTGTAGATCGATGCCGACAGACCAAACCTGACCTCGTTGGCGATGCGCAGGGCGGTCTTCGCGTCTGCGGCACGGATGACCGAAAGGACCGGCCCGAAGATCTCTTCCTGCGCGATCCGCATGCCGGGATCGACGTGGTCGAAGATGGCCGGCGCCACGAAGTAGCCGCGGTCGCGTCCGCCGTCGCCGAGTCGCTCGCCGCCGCGGACCAGTTGTGCCCCCTCGCTCCTGCCGATGCCGACGTACTCGAGCACCGTTTCCAGCTGCTTGTCGTCCACCGACGGGCCGACGTTCGTCTTCGGGTCCATGCCGTTGCCGGTGACCAGCGAGGCCGCGCGCGCGTGCAGGCGCTCGACGAATTCGCTGGCGATCGAATCCGCGACCACCGCCCGGCTGGTGGCGGTGCAGCGCTGGCCGGTCGATCCGAACGCTCCCTGGATCGTGCTCTCGACCGCCAGCTCGAGATCCGCGTCGGCCAGCACCACGATCGGGTTCTTGCCCCCCATCTCGCACTGGCACTTGATGCCGCGGGCCGCCGCGGCGGAGTAGAGGCCGACGCCGACGTCATTCGAGCCGGTGAACGACACCGCCTGGATCGCCGGATGCTTCACGATCGTGTCGCCGACCTCGCGTCCGCCGCCGTAGATCAGGTTCAGCACGCCTGGCGGCAGGCCGCATTCCTCGAAGATCTCGACGATCAACGTCGCGGTGAGCGGCGTCAGGCTCGCCGGCTTGAACACGATCGTATTGCCCGAGACCAGCGCCGGAGCGATCTTCCAGATCGGGATCGCGATCGGGAAGTTCCAGGGCGTGATGATCGCCACCGGGCCAACCGGCTGCTTGAGGGTGTAGCAGAAGTTGCTCGGCAGCTCGGACGGTATCGTCTCGCCGGTGATCCGGCGCGCCTGCCCGGCGAAGAACTCGACGACGTTGATCGCGCGCTGGACCTCGCCGCGGGACTCGCCGATCGTCTTGCCCTCTTCGCGGGTCAGGGCTTCCGCCAGCTCCTGCTTGCGGTCCTCCATCCGCCGCTGGACCTTGAACAGGATCTGGCCGCGGACCGGCGCCGGCGTCCGGCGCCAGCCCTCGAACGCGCGGGCGGCGGCCTCGCACGCCTGCGCCGCCTCGGCCGCGGTCGAAGCCGGGGCCTCGGCTACGACCTCGGAGGCGTCGGCCGGGTTGTAATCGGGGATCATCTTCCCGCTCTGCGAGTCGGTCCATTGACCGGCGATGAAATTCTTCAGTGTGCGCATCGGGAACCTGAACGAAACTCAGAACTCAGAACTCAGCATCCAGAACCTGGAACCCAGAACCTAGAACCTGATGAGCCCCCCTGTCAAGGCAGCGAGTGCTAAGATGCCGGCTTCAACCCCGCAAGGAGATCATCAAATGGGCGCTGATTTGTCGGTCACATTCACCGGCCTGCGATTCCCGAACCCGTTCCTGTTGTCGTCGGCGCCGCCGACCGAATCCGACAGCAACATCATGCGTGCCTTCGACGCCGGATGGGGCGGCGTGGTCACCAAGACGATCGGCCTGCACCCGGTGACCAACGTCGCCGGACCCAAGACCAAGTTCCTGCGGACAGACCCGGCGACGACGCGGATGTCGATGCAGAAGCGACCGGGGAGCGCGCTCCACTCATCGTGGAACTGGGAGCTCATCTCCGACAAGACGATCGACTGGTGGCTGCCGAAGATCGAGCGCATCAAGGCGGCGCATCCCGACCGGATCCTGGTGGCGTCGATCATGGCCGGATCCGGCAGCGACAAGGAGCTGCGGCACTGGCAGGAGCTGGCGGCGGGGTGCCAGGATGCCGGCGCCGACGCCTTCGAGCTCAACCTCTCGTGCCCGCACATGGACCGGCAAGACATGGGATCCAATGTCGGCAAGGATGCCGGCCTGATCTCCGTCGTCACCAAGGTCGTGAAGGAAGTCGCGCGGGTGCCGGTGTGGTGCAAGCTGACGCCGTCCACGACCGACATCGCCGCCGAGGCGCGCGCGTCGTTCGCCGCCGGCGCCGACGCGATCGTGTCGTCGAACACGTTCCCGTCGCTGCCGCCGATCGACCCGGCGACGCTGGAGTTCGAGGTCAACGTCGACGGCTACGTGTCGAGCGGCGGTCTCGGCGGCCCGGCCATCCTGCCGCTCTCGCTCGCCAAGATGGCGCAGATGACGCAGGTCTTCCCCGATAAGGCCTTCTCCGGCATCGGCGGCGTCTCGGATTTCTCGCACGCGCTCAGTTTTTTCCTGCTCGGCTGCGGCACCGTCCAGGTCTGCACCGCCGCGATGCTCGACCATGCGATCGGTCCCGGCGTGATCAAGGGACTGAACGAGGGGCTGGCGGCGTTTCTCGAGGCGAACGCCGACCGGGGCTGGAAGTCGGTCGACGACTTCCGCGGCCTCCGCCGCGACCGTGTCGTTCAGCACTCGAAGATCCGGCGGCCGGAGGGGAAGGAATACTTCGGTGGGCAGGATGCGCCGGAAGGCTACGCCGCGCCGTCAGAGGTAGCGGGCCGCTGACGGCATGGCAAAGGGAAATGGCAGATGGTAGAAAGCGGCTAACAGTCGCCCGTCTACCATCTACCATTTCCCATCACCATTACTTACTTGATCGTCCAGAGATAGACGTTGCGGCCGTCGACGTCGATCGTCTTTTCCGGCGGCCACTGCTCGCCCATGCTGAAACTCTGTGACACCACACGCGTGCCTGGCTTCAGCTCTTTCTGAAGTTTCGGCATCAGCTTGATGTTGAGCGACTGCAGCAGGTAGAGGGTGACCACCGTGGCGTCCTTGATGTCGGCCTCGAACAGGTCTCCCTGCCGGATCTCGACCTTGTCGGAGACCCCCATCTTCTGGGCGCGCTCGGTGGCTTCCTTGACGCGCTGCGGGTCGATGTCGATCCCGACGGCGCGCGCGCCGTACTTCTGTGCCGCCGTCGCGACGATGACGCCGTCGCCACAGCCGAGGTCGTAGACCACATCGGTCGGCTTGACGTCGGCCAGCTTCAGCATGGCGTCGACGACCGCGGGAGGTGTCGGCACCCAGTGAATGTCGGGCCGCCGCAGCGGCGCCTGGGTCTGCGCCTGCTGCGCCGCAATCGGCAGAACGGAGACCACCGCCGCCAGAAGGATCGCCGCAATCACTCGAAATCTCATCAGTTCAGCTCCTAGTCAAGCTGTCAGCTCTCAGCCCTCAGCTATCAGCAAATCCTCAAACACCAATCACCGATCCGCAGTCCCCATCCCCCATCCCCTCAGTAACCCATTTCCCGCTGAATCCCTCTGACTATACGTTCGAGCTCTTCGACCAGCTTACCGCCGCCGGCATGCCGGAAGGCGCGCACCAGCCCTTCGTAGTAGGCGATCACGTCGTCGGCGGGCGCGTTGAACCGGTCCCAGACCTCCTCGCCGGTGTTCCGCAGGTCCCGCAGGATCGCGTAGGAATTGTGCACCTTGTCGGCCGCCGCCACTCGCAGGCTGGGGGCAGGAAGCGCACGGGCGTGTTCGATGTAGTCGCGCTTGCGATCGATCCAGGGACGCTTGGGCGTTTCCCACGAGTCGGTGCAGTCTTCGACGATGCGGGCGACCGGCTCGCCGAAGCGGGCGCGGATCTCCTCGAGCCGCGGGCGCCCGCCATGATCCTCGGCGGCGTCGTGCAGCAGCGCGCCAATCGCTTCGTCCTCGGTGCCGCCGTCGTCGATCACGATCGACGCGACACCCAACAGGTGACCGACGTACGGGGAGCCGTTGCCTTTTCGCCGCTGCTGGCGATGCACGTCGTGCGTGTATTTCAGGGCGTCATCGAACCGGGCGGTGAGCTCCGTCATCGCGCCTCACTCTCTCGGCCACTATTCTAGGTCACGCTAGTATCTGGGCAGCACCGACCGCGGATTGTTTCGACTGGATGGAGCGGACGGACGGGTTTCGCTGCGGGCCGTCGACATCCAGCTCCCTCGCGAATATCCAGAGCAACGGGTGATCGCCGATGTATTGGAGGATGCCGAGGGCTCGCTGTGGATCGCCGCGCCCAGTGGCTTATATCGCCGAAGGCCGGACGGCCGATCCGATCGGTACACGCGAGCCGACGGCCTGCCGAGCGATTTCCTTCAAGACCTGCTCGAGGACCGTGCGGGCCGGCTGTGGGTCGGCACCCGGCTTGGCGGGTTCTTTCGGTTTCAGGCTCGCCCGGCGGGGGGCCGCCCGCTCATCGACCAGGCTTTCACCTATCTTCCCGAGGATGAATATGGCCTGCAGACGTCCTGGGTGTTCCAGCTCTTCGAGACATCCGACCGGCGGTTGTTGCTTGCGACCGCCCGTGGGCTGGTGGAGTTCTCTACGGATGCGGCCCGACCGCAGCGCTTCCGCAACTACACGGCGCGGAACGGGCTGAGCGATCACAACATCACGGCCATCGCCGAAGATTCCGGCGGCAACGTGTGGCTCGGCACGAGCACCGCGGGCGCGATGAAGTTGACGCGAAGCGGCTTCACGTCCTACAACGACCTCGACGGAATCGCGTCCGTGAATGCGATCTTCGAAGATCGCGCCGGGCACGTCTGCTTCCGCGGTACGTCGTTCGACGTCCGTTCCAGCGTCTTCGCGCATGCCAGAAAGGATCTCAATCGCGCGCCGGATCCTCTGATCAAGCCGCAGCTTGGATGTCTGGACGGTCAGCGGGTCAACTGGTTCAAGCCGTCGGCGGTCAACGATCTCGGCTGGGTCATCGAGCGGGTCACGCTCCAGAGCCGCAGTGGCGACTGGTGGGTCGGCACCGGGGAGGGGCTCTACCGCTTCCCGCCGTCCGCCGATTTCGCACAGCTCGCAACCGCACGACCGGCAGCCGTCTATACGGTGAAGGCCGGCCTGGCCGGCCCGCAGATCTACCGGCTGTTCGAAGACTCCAGAGGGAACGTCTGGATCTCGACCACATCGCCGACCGCAAGCGGGCTGGCGCGGTGGGAACCAGGGAGTCAGCGCATCACCAGTCTGGCGGCCCGGCCGGACCTCGCCGCTCTCGCGGACGACCGGCCGGCGCGATCCTTCGCCGAGGACGCGGCCGGGAGCATCTGGATCGGTTTTGACAGCGAGCTGGTGCGCTACAAAGAGGGCCGGTTCGACATCTTCGATTCGGACGACGGGCTGCCGCCCGGCGCGATCAGCGACATCCACCCCGACCGCGCCGGACGGATCTGGTTCGCGTCTTCGCAGAGCGGACTCGTGCTGGTCAGCAACCCGGGTGAAGACCGTCCTGCTTTCATCAGTTACACGACCGCCCACGGCCTGTCGAGCAACAACACCGAGGTGATCAGCGAGGATCGCCGGGGCCGGATCTATCTCGGAGGCGGGCGCGGCCTGGACCGGTTCGACCCTGCGAGCGGCGTGGTCAAACACTTCACGACCGCCGATGGTCTGCCATCCGGGCTCTTTCGCACCGCCTTTCACGACCGGGCCGGCGTGCTCTGGCTCGGCATGACCGGTGGCCTTGCGCGGCTCCACCAGGCGTCGGAAGAGGTGCAGCCACCCCCGCTCGTGTTGATCAGCGCTCTGCGCTTGCGAGGCGTACCGCAAGCGATCTCTCCGCTGGGCGAACGACGCCTGGTGTATCCGGCCTTCGGGGCGGACGAGAATCAAATGCAGATCGACTTCACCGGGCTGAACTCGCCGGGAGAGGTTCTGCGTTACCAGTACCCGGTTGGGAGGCAGCGACGAGGATTGGAGTGTCCTCTCGGAGCAACGAAGTGTGACCTACGCCAGCCTGTCGCCTGGGCGGTACACGTTCGCCGTCCGCGCAATGAACTCCGACGGCGTCGTGAGCTCGGCCCCGGCCGAAGTGATCTTCGCGATCATGCCCCCGATCTGGCAGCGCCCGTATTTCATCGCCTTGCTCGCCCTCGCCTGCGGGGCGCTGGCCTACGCGGCCTACCGTTACCGGGTCGCGAGGCTGCTCGAGATCGCCGACATGCGCACGCGCATCGCCACGGATCTCCATGACGACATCGGCGCCAATCTGACCCGGATCGCACTGCTAACCCAGGTCGTGGGCCACGGCCGCCACGACGATGGGCCGGTGAGCTCGATCGCCCGGATCGCCCGCGAATCAGTTGACTCGATGCGCGACATCGTCTGGGCCATCAACCCCGGGCGTGAGAGCCTGGTGGATCTGACCCGCCGCATGCGCCAGCACGCCGACGAGATCTTCACCTTGCGCGAGATCGAGCTGCACTTCAGCGCGCCAGGACCGGCCGACAACATCAAGCTCGGGGTCGACGTTCGCCGCGATCTCCTGCTGATCTTCAAGGAAGCCGTGAGCAACGTCGCTCGTCACGCCGGCTGCAGGAGTGTCCGCATCGATCTGCAGCATCGCCGCGGACGCCTGACGCTGACGGTCAGCGACGACGGGACCGGCTTCGACACCTCGATCGAGACCGACGGCCAGGGGCTGACCAGCATACGGCGGCGGGCCGCCAGGCTGCAGGGTCAGGTCGCGATCACCTCTACTTCTTCGGGGTACTGACGGTCTCGGTGAATCTGCCGACATGACTTCGATCAAGGTCGTGTTGATCGAGGACCTGCGTGAAGTGCGTGACGGCCTCGCCGCCCTGATCAACGGTGCAGAGGGTTTCCAGTGTGCCGGCAGCTACCGGACGATGGAGGACGCTCTCAAGGCGCTGAATGCACAGCCGCCCGACGTGATCCTGACCGACATCGGGTTGCCGGGCATGAACGGGATCGACGGCACCCGTCTTCTCCATGATCGCTTTCCGCAGGTGCCGATTCTGGCAATCACCGTGTATGACGACGACGAGAGCGTGTTCAAGGCTATCTGCGCCGGCGCGTCAGGTTATCTGTTGAAGAACACGGCGCCGGATCGCCTGTTGGAGTCTTTGAGAGAAGTGGTCAATGGCGGCGCGCCGATGTCGCCCGACATCGCGCGGCGGGTGATCACCCTGTTCCGCAAGGTTCGTCCACCGGAGCGCGCCACCTACCGGCTCACGCCTCAGGAAACGGAACTGCTGAAGCTGATGGTGGAGGGGCATCACTACAAGACCGCAGCGGGCGTGATGGGGATCTCCGTCAATACCGTCTCGTTCCACTTGAAACACATCTACGAAAAGCTGCAGGTGCATTCCAAGACCGAAGCCGTCGCCAAGGCGCTCCGCGAACACCTGATCTAGTCCCGCTATCCGACCCACCTACGTATCTACGTAGTTATGCCGCGCCATTTCGCGGTGCTACACCTATCTCTTCATCTGGGGTGAGGAGGTACGGCAGTGGCGAGGCGTGTGGTGATCGGCGCGGTCATGCTGGTGCTGTCGTCGGCACTCTCCGGACGGTGATCAGGAACAGCCAGGAGATCAAATGCGACTCACGCACTTCAACCGGATTGTCATGACGGTTGTCGGCCTGGGGCTGGCGGCGTGCTCGGGCGACCCGGCGACCTCACCGGGCCCAGCCCCGCCTCTGCCCGTCCTGACGCACATTCTGCCGCTGAGTGGACCGACCACCGGCGGGACAGCCGCAACGATAAGCGGCAGCGGATTCCTGGCGGGCGCCACGGTCAGGTTCGCCGACACCGCGGCCCAGGTCACATCGATCAGCAGCAACGCAATCGTGATCGTCACTCCGCCGCACCCTTTCGGGTTCGCAGACGTCGTGGTGATAAACCCGGATGGCCATCGGGGGATGCTGTCACGTGGGTTCTCGTTTGTCCTGGAAGATCCCAGCCTGCCCGGAGATGGGGCCCTCTACAAGCTCACCGCCAGCCCGGAGATCGTGGCGCCAGGGCGTGAACTGACCCTCACCTGGAACGGACCACGCCCTACCCATACCGATTGGGTAGGTCTGTTCAAGGTTGGGGACCCGAATACGGCCCAGGTCTGGGCCAACTGGGCCAACAACTCGAACAAGTTCACGATTCCGGCACCTGCGTCGAGCGGCGAATACGAGTTTCGCTATCTGCCGAACGAGGGGATCGTCGATATCGCGAGGAGCAATCCCGTCAAGGTGGTTGTTCCGTCCGCGAACCGCTGATTCGTCAGTGCGGCATGCACGGACGTGAGCCGTACAATCAGCAGCGGTGGACGAGCTGAGCGACTCCGGTATTCGAGTCACTCCAGACGATGGGCATTGATCACGATGCCTACGAGCATCCGCCTGTCTTCACCACCGAGGACGTCGAGAAATACTGGCGCGGCATACCGGCGACCCCGGTCAAGAACCTGTTCCTGCGTAACAAGAAGGGGAACCGGCATTACTTGGTGATCGTCGGCGTCGACAAGCGGGTGGACCTGCACCAGCTCGTCAAGGTCATCGGTGACGACAGGCTCAGCTTCGGTTCGGCCGAGCGGCTGATGGAGAAACTCGGCCTGACCCCAGGGTCGGTCTCCCCGTTCGGCCTGCTGCACGAGGGGAGCGCCGATGTGCGGGTGATCATCGACGAGGATCTTCGCCAGGCCGAGCGGCTGATCTTTCATCCGAACATCAACACCGCCAGCGTGACGATCTCGTTCGCGGACTTCGAGAGGTTCCTCGCGTCCAGAGGCAACGCCGTACGTTTCCTGACGATGGGATCGTGAGGTGAACGGCAGACATTGCGGATCAGGGGATTGCGGATTGCCGATCGACGGATCTTTGATCGTGGATTGGAGCGCCGAATCAGCATCCCAATCAAGAATCCAAAATCCCCAATCCGTCAATCAGCAGTCCGCAATCCACAATCCGCAATCCGCAACTATTCCGTGGCGCGCTTCGGGCGCATGTTGGCGTGCAGAATCCGCTTCCGGATCCGGATGGCGTGCGGGGTGACCTCGACGAGCTCGTCTTCGTTGATCCACTCGATGGCCTGCTCGAGCCCGAGCTTGCGCGGCGGGATCAGCCGGACCGCTTCGTCGGCGCCGGACGAGCGCATGTTGGTCTGTTTCTTTTCCTTGGTGACGTTGACGTCCATGTCGGCGGCGCGGGCGTTCTCGCCGATGATCATCCCTTCGTAGACCGCAGAGACCGGGTCGATGAAGATCTCGCCCCGCTCCTGCAGGTTCCAGATCGCAAACGCGGTGGCGACGCCGGCCCGGTCGGCGACCAGCGCACCGGTCGCGCGGGCCGCGATGGCGCCGTGCCAGGGCTCCCATCCCGAGAACAGCGTGTTCATGATCCCGGTGCCCTTGGTGTCGGTGAGAAACTGTGAGCGGAAGCCGATCAGGCCGCGCGCCGGGATCCGGAACTCGAGCCGCACCCGTCCGCTCCCGTGATTGACCATCTTGGTCATCGTCCCCTTGCGCATGCCGATGGCGGCGATCACCACCCCCTGGAACTCTTCGGCGACGTCGATCACCAGCTCCTCGACCGGCTCCACCACCTTGCCGTCAACTTCCTTGGTGACGATGTCGGGACGTGAGACCTGGAGCTCGAACCCTTCGCGCCGCATCATCTCGATCAGGATCGACAGCTGGAGCTCGCCGCGGCCGAGCACTTTCATCTGCTCGGGCGTGTCGGTCGGCTCCACCCGGATGGAGACGTTGCCGAGCAGCTCGCGATCGAGACGGTCCTTGATCTGACGGGAGGTCACGAACTGGCCGTCGCGCCCCGACATCGGCGACGTGTTGACGCCGAAGATCATCGAGACGGTCGGCTCGTCGATGGCGATCACCGGCATCGCCTGCCGGTGCACGACGTCGGCGATGGTCTCGCCGATGGTGATGTCTTCGATGCCGGCGAGACAGACGATGTCGCCGGCGGCCGCCTCGGTGATATCGACCCGCTTCAGGCCGTCGAAGGCGAAGAGCTTGGTGACCTTGGTCTCCTGCACCCGGCGATCGAGCTTGCACACCGCGACCTGGTCGCCGATCTTCACGCGGCCGTTGACGATCCGCCCGATCGCGATCCGTCCGAGGTAATCGCTCGAGTCGAGATTGGCCACCAGCATCTGCAGCGGCGCTTCCGGGTCTCCCCTGGGTGGCGGTACCGCGTCGACGATCGCCTCGAACAGCGGACGGAGGTCCTCGCCCGCCGTATCCATCGACATCGACGACGTCCCGGCGCGGGCGCTGGTGTAGAGGATCGGAAAGTCGAGCTGCTCTTCGGTCGCGTCGAGGTCGATGAACAGATCGAAGACCTCGTTGAGCACTTCCTGGATCCGCGCGTCCGGACGATCGATCTTGTTGATGACGACGATCGGAGTCAGCCGGCGTTCCAGCGCCTTGCGCAGCACGAACCGGGTCTGCGGCAGCGGCCCCTCGGAGGCGTCGACGAGCAGCAGAACCCCGTCGACCATCGCCAGCACGCGCTCGACCTCGCCGCCGAAGTCGGCGTGGCCCGGGGTGTCGACGATGTTGATGAGCAGGTCCTTGTAGTGGACCGCGGTGTTCTTGGCGAGGATGGTGATCCCGCGTTCCCGTTCGAGGTCGGTATTGTCCATCGCCCGCTCGGCGACCCGCTCGTTCGCGCGGAACGTGCCGCTCTGGAAGAGCATCGCATCCACCAGCGTCGTCTTGCCATGGTCGACGTGGGCGATGATGGCGACATTGCGCCGGAGCGGATTGGCGACTGTAGAGGCGGTTTTTGTGTGCGCGGGCATCTCTACAGTGTACCTGCAATGCTGACCCCTCGACAGGCTCGGGGCTGCGGGTTTATTGATGAATGCTGAAGTAAAGGGGAAATGCTGAAGTATCTGAGTCCTTGCCCCTTATTTCAGCATTCAACATTCAGCCCTCAGCCTTGCGGAGGGTCATCTCTTGATCCAGAACGTAAGGCCCCCGTAGAACCGCCAGTGGTCCGGGGCCAGGTCGTTGACCTGGAACCGCCGCAGGTCCGCGCGGGCGAGCAGCCGGTCGCCGAGCGGGACCTTGACGCCGCCGCCGAGGTGCCACCCGACCTCCGTGCTCGACTGCTGTTCCACGGGGAGGAGTACCTCGGCGTCAGCGTCCAGGTTGGATCGTTCCCACCCAATCCCGGCGACCGCGTAAGGCGTGACTTGCGGAACATCGAAGTGGAAGATGGCGCTGGCGCTCATGTTGGTCAGCGACCAGTCGAGATCCACGGTGTCACCCGCGACGTCGAACACCTGTCCGACCTCGAATTCGAAGCCGATGTTCTTGGTCCAGTCGTAACCGACGGCCCCGCCGATGCCCAGGCTGCTGCCGAGGTCGTCCGACGTGCCGAATGAGCCACTCAGGAACGGTGTAACGGTGATAGTCCTGGGCTCGGCGACCGATTGCGCCTGCGCTGCCGCCGGAACGAGCGTGACTGCCGCCAGTGCGGCGCCGGAAATAAGTGAACGAATCAACAATGCGAATCCTCCTGATGTGATAGGTGTCGTAGCCCTAAGGCCAAGCCTCACGGGACTTTAGACGTAGCTGGCGTGCAAATCGGCTGCCTCCGGCGATTTCCGCCTCGCACTCAACCTTCCCGGAGCCACCTGCGTCATATTGCTGACACGGATGACTGCGACCCGAGAGGAGTGGGCGTCATGGCCCGCGGCAACAGCCAAAGCCAGGCGGGCCCCTCCAGACGCTGCGGAACGAGCGATGACGCCTGATTCCGAATTGATCTCCCGGGCCGCCGCCGGGGACCATTCGGCGTTTCATGCGCTCGTGGAGCGGCATCGTTCGATGGTGTACCGCGTCGCGTACCAGTTCGCCGGGAATCACCACGACGCGGAAGATATTGCGCAGGAAGTGTTTATCAAGGTCTACCGGTCGCTGGGCCGGTTCAGGCAGGACGCCCAGCTGACCTCGTGGATGTATCGGATCGCCATGAACGCCTGTATCGACCATCGCCGCCGGCACACGCCGGCCGGCGCCGCCCCGTTCGGAGAAGAAGCCGAACACCGCATGCTGAACACGCCAGAAGAAGCGCCGGGTCCGGAAGAGCGGGCCTACGCCGGGGAGCTCGGCCAGGTCCTCGAAGCCGAGATTCTTCGGCTGCCCCCGGGGCAGCGCGTCGTCTTCGTCATGAGGCATCACCAGGGATTGAAGCTCGGCGAGATCGCGACGGCTCTCGGCCTGGCCGAGGGGACGGTGAAACGCCAGCTGCACGCGGCGGTGCACCGGCTCCGCCAGGCGCTGACGCTCGCCAATGTCACCGCGAGAGAGGGGGCATGACGATGTGCCCGATTCAGGAAAAGGGAGCGATCGAGCTCTATTTCTACGGCGAGCTCCACGGACGCGGAGCGCACCGGTGTCGAAACCCACCTTGCTCAATGCCGGGAGTGCACCGCGGCGCTCGACGAGTTGCGGGTGATCCAGGCAGCGCTCGCCGCCCGCCCGGTGGTGTCGGCTCCTCCATCCGGCGACTGGTCCGGCTTCAGCGAACGTCTCGACGCTGCCCTGCGGACCGAAGCGGGACCGGCAGTGCCGCTGCCATTTGTCTCGAGACCGGCGGCGGCCCGCCGTCCGTTCGTCGGGCTGCTCGCCACCGCCGCGCTGCTCGCGGTTGTCTCGGCGAGCGTGTTCATGGCCTCGCAGGCCGGTCAGCGCATGCTGCGCAACGAGGGCGGTACCGGCAATGCTGGCCCTGGTGGTAGTGACGATCTCTATGCCCGGGCAGCGATCGCGCAGGCTGCGGCGGACGCTGCGTCGCCGATCCAGGCAGGGCTGACGGCGGTCGGCGCCCGGCATCTCGAGCGCTCGAAACTGGTGGTGCTGGGGCTGTCGGCAAAGGCGCCGGGCGCCATGCGGGCGACCGACTGGGCCTACGAGCGCGAGCTCGCAACCGCGCTGTTGACCGACACCCAGCTTTACCGGATGGCGGCCGAGGAGCGCGGGCTGACTTCGCTTGCGGGAGTGATGCGCGATCTCGAGATCGTGCTGCTCCAGACCTCGATGGCGCAGGCGACCGATGACACCGCGCTGCCGCAGATCCAGCGGTTGATCCGCAAGCGCGGTCTCGTCGAGAAGATGGACGGCGTGGGAACCACAGGATTGATGCCATGAAGTACCACCTCCCCCTCTCTCCGTGCCTGGATCTTCGCCGCCCTCGCCGCGATAGCGGCGGCCACGCCGGCCGGCGCCGCCGTCGAGCCGCTGCAGTCGCCGCGGATGGAACGGGCCAAGGACCTCATCGCCGACGAACAATGGGAACGCGCGATCGAGCAGCTGAAGGCGGCGGTCGCGGATGCCAAGGAACGCCACAAGGACGAAGCGCTGTTCTGGCTGGCCCACAGCCAGCACCAGGCGCGGGATCTCGCCGCCGCGGTGCAGACGATCTCGCTGCTGGAGCAGCAGCACCGGGCCAGCCCGTGGGTGAAGCCGGCCCGTTCGCTGCGGGTCGAGATCGCGCAGAAGCTGCGGCGCAACGATGTGCTCTGGTGGACGGCGGATCCGCCGCCGCCCCCGGCTGCGCCGCCGGCCCCCACGCCCGCCGCGCCGCCCGCCGCCCCGCTCCCGACACGTACTGGTCGTCCGCCGGCGGCTCCGGCGAACGCACCAGTGCCACTCCCGGCCAGCGTTCCTCCGCCGCCTGCGTCCCCCGCGCCAGCGGCGCCGGCCGCTCCGGCGGCAAGCCCGACACCGCCGCCGCCGCCACCGTCGCCGCCCAGGTCCGCCGGGATGCGCGCCTTCACCCGCACCGGCGAAGGCACCCCGATGCCCTCCAGCCTATGGATTCCTGCGGACTGGGCTCCCGACATGAATCTGCGCATCCAGGCGCTCGGCAGCCTGATCCAGACGGACGCGGTGCGGGTCATTCCGATCCTCCGCGAGATTGCGCTCGAAAGCCCCGACGCGCACGAGGCCAGCCGCGCAGTCTTCGTGCTGGCCCAGTCGGGCCGGGCCGACGCGAGATCCACCGTGGTCGAAGTTGCCAAGAGCGGCAGTGAGCTGGTTCAGATCGCCGCCGTCCGCGAGCTCGGGCGATTCGGCGGACCCAAAGCCGCGGAGGAACTGCTGCAGGTCTACACCAGCGTCAACCTGCGGGTGAAGTACCAGGTCGTTAATTCCCTTGGCGAGCGCTCCGCCACCAGCGCCCTGCTGCGCATTGCCGAAACCGAGCCCGACCTGAAGCTCCAGGAGAGCGCTATCGTGCGTCTCGGCCAGGCGGGTGCGCGCGATCAGCTGGTGCGGTTCTACAGCCGCGCGTCCCCCGACCTCAAACGCCCGATCATCATCGGGCTGTTCATCGCGCGGGCCGAAGACGAGCTGATTCGCATCGCCGACCACGAGCGCGACGAGCCGATCCGCCTGGAAGTACTCACCCGACTCCGCCTTCTCGGCACGGAGAAGGCGCGGAGCTACCTCGAAAAGCAGAACAAGAACAGGTAACATCCGAAAACACTTACGAATCCCGGAAGGGGCCGGGCCTCGGCGCGGCGGCCAGATCCTCCACTGGCCGCCGTTTCGCTGTATAGGCGCGCTGGCCCCGGGTTCGCAGAAGGATTTTCGCGATGCATCGCCGCCGTGCTCTCGTTCTGTTCGTCAACTCCGTCGTCGCGCTGATCGGCGGCGGTCTCTCCGCCGTGCTCGGCGCCTTCGCCTGGCGCCCGACCAGGGCGGCCGAGGGTCGCTGGCTCAGTGCCGGCGCGCTCACCGACCTGACCCCCAACGTCCCCGTGCCGCGGGTGCTCGCGGTGTCGCGGCAGGACGGCTGGTACCGCGAGCGCGCCCGTGAGACGGTGTTTCTCGTCTGGGACGGCGACAAGAGCGTCCACGCGCTGTCGGCGACCTGCACCCACCTCGGTTGCCGGGTCCGCTGGGACGACGCGACCACGCACTTTCGCTGTCCGTGTCACGGCGGCGTCTTCGACGCGCAGGGGAACGTCGTCGAAGGGCCGCCGCCGCGGGCGCTGAATAAGGTCGATGCGCGGATCGACGCCACGGGGGGCACCGTCCTGGTGCGGCTGTGAAGCGGCTCTTCGACTGGCTGCAGTCACGGACCGGGTTCCGCGGGGCGCAGCACGCGCTGCTCGACGAACCGCTGCCCCCCGGCACCGGCTGGTTCTTCACGCTCGGCAGCATCCTGCTGGCGCTGCTCGGCGTCCAGATCCTGACCGGGGCGTTCCTGACGCTGTACTACGCGCCCACCCCGGACCACGCCTACGACAGCATCCGGTTCATCATCAGCACCACCGCCGGGCGCGTCGTTCGCGGCCTGCATCATTACGGCGCCAGCTTCGTGGTCGTGGTGGCGGCACTGCACATCGTGCGCGTCGTCGCCTTCGGGTCCTACAAGCCACCGCGTGAGGCGACCTGGTTGTCGGGCCTCGCCCTGCTCGGCCTGATCCTCGCGTTCTCGCTCACCGGTTACCTGCTGCCGTGGGATCAGCGCGCCTACTGGGCGACCGTCGTCACGATCAACATCGCCAGGCTGACGCCGGGTGGTGGTGACCTGTTGGCCGGTCTGCTCCAGGGGGGTGCGTCGATCGGCGCGCTGACGCTGACCCGCTGGTACTCGCTGCACGTCATCTTCCTGCCCGCCGGCCTGATCGGGCTGATCGTCCTGCACCTGTTCCTGATGCGCCGCCACGGGATCTCGGGACCGGTGCGCCCGCGTCCGGGTGATCCATCCCCCTTCTATCCGTGGCAGGCGGCACGCGACACGACCGTCGTCGCCGCGACTCTGTGCGCGCTGGCGTTCATGGCCTGGGGCGGGGCGCCGCCGCTCGAAGGGCCTGCCGACCCGAGTGATTCCTCGTTCGTGCCGCGCCCCGAGTGGTACTTCCTCGGCCTCTTCCAGCTGCTCAAGTACTTCCCCGGCCGCTGGGAAGTGGTAGGAGCGCTGGTGGTGCCGGGAATCGTCGCGGCGCTGCTCGTGCTGCTGCCGTGGCTCGATCGGGGACCCTCGCGGGATCCCCGGCGCCGTCCGCTGGTGATCGGGGTCTTCACCCTGGGTCTGGCGGCGGTGGTGGCGCTGACCGCGCTGGGATGGCGAGACAGCCCGCCGGCGACGGCGTCAGCGCAATCCTGGACGCTTCGCGAAATCGGAGGCCGCGTGATCGCCGGATCCGCCGGGTGTGCACGCTGTCATTCCCCGGAGGGAGTGGGTGGTCCGTTCGAGGGGGTGCCGTTGAGTCGCGGTCCGGAGTGGCTGGGCGGTCACATCGAGGATCCGGAGATGATCGCCCCGGGGCTGCGGCAGCCTCCGGCGCAAGGTCGGCGAGCGGGACGTGGCGGCGATCGTTGCCTACGTCCGGAAGCTTTCGCGCCAGCCGTACCCGGGGGTGGCGCTCCAGACCGAACAGGCGGCCGGCGTCTACGCGCGCTACTGCGTCGGCTGTCACGTCATCGACGGTGAAGGGGGCAAGGACGGCCCCGAGCTTTCGCACATCGGCACGAAGCGCGACGCCGCGTTCATCGAGAAGGTGGTGGCCGATCCGGAGTCGGTCAACCCCGATGCCGAGATGCCCGCCTTCCGGAAGCGGCTCAGCGACGCGGAGCTGAGCGCGATCGCGGCCTTCCTGGCAGCCCGAAAATAAGGCGCCGAAAACTGATCCGCGCCGAATCCCGTGGTGCAGCGGGTTGGGGCGTGACTAGTATTGACGGATGGACAGCAATCCGCTGCTGGACGGTCTGCGGATCGCTCCAGCCCCGGGACCATCGGCGCTGGTGATCTTCGGTGCGTCGGGGGACCTCACGCGCCGAAAGCTGCTCCCCGCGCTCTACCATCTGTCGCGCGCCCATCGTCTTCCGCCGCGGTTCGCGGTGATCGGCGTGGCCAAGACGCCGCTTGACGACGAGGGCTTTCGCCAGCAGTTCCGCGACAGCCTGCGGGAGTTCGCGGAGGTGAAGTCCGGCCGACGACCCGGTCGCCGATTCCCTCGCCGGCCACATGCGCTACCTGACCGGCGACCTCGACGATCCGGCGCTGTACGAGCGCTTGACCGAGCACGCTGGCGGAGGCCGCGCCCGGCAGCGGCGCGCTGTTCTACCTGGCGATTCCGCCGGCGCTGGCTCCTGCGGTCGCCGGTCACCTGGGCCGCGCCGGGCTGACGCGCGAGGAGAATCCGTCGGCCTGGCGCCGGCTGATCGTCGAGAAGCCCTTCGGCTCCGATCTCGCGAGCGCGCGTGAATTGAACCGGGTGCTGCATGAGCATTTCGCGGAGTCGCAGATCTTCCGGATCGACCACTACCTGGGCAAGGAAACGGTTCAGAACCTGCTGGTGTTCCGGTTCGCCAACGGCATGTTCGAGCCGATCTGGAACCGCCGGTACATCGACCACGTGCAGATCACCGCGGCGGAGGCGGTCGGCGTCGAACAGCGCGCCGGCTACTACGAGGGCGCCGGTGCGCTCCGCGACATGGTGCAGAACCACCTGATGCAACTGATGACGCTGATCGCGATGGAGCCGCCGGTGACCTTCAGCGCCGACAGCGTCCGCGACCGGAAGATGGACGCGCTGCTCTCGGTGCAGCCGGTGTGCACCGCCGCCGACTGCCAGGGCAGCGTGGTCCGCGCGCAGTATGCGGCCGGCTGGGTCGAGGGGCGCGAGGTGCCCGGCTACCGCGCCGAGCCACAAGGTCGATCCGGCCTCGACGACCGAGACGTTCGTGGCGGTGCGGCTGCTGCTCGACAGCTGGCGATGGGCCGGCGTGCCGTTCTACCTGCGCACCGGCAAGCGCATGCCCAAGCGGGTCACCGAGATCGCCATTCAGTTCAAGCGGCCGCCGCTCGAGATCTTCAAGCGGATCAGCGCGTCGCCGGTGTCGCCGAACCTGCTGATCATCAACGTCCAGCCGGACGAAGGGATCTCGCTGCGGTTCGAGGCCAAGCTGCCGGGGACGCGCATGCAGCTCGCCCCGGTGATGATGAACTTCCGCTACGGCAGCGCGTTTGGCACTCAGGTGCCGGAGGCGTACGAGACCCTGCTGCTGGATGCGTTGCTCGGCGACCCCACCCTCTTCGCCCGGCACGACTTCGTCGAATCCTCCTGGGCGCTGATCTCGCCGGTCCATGAGGCCTGGCGGGCCGAGGGAGCGGCCGCCATCCCGTCCTACGAAGCGGGGGAGTGGGGACCGGCGGAGGCTGATGCGCTGATGGCACCCGGTCAGCGATGGAGAAGACTATGAGCGCCGTGACGACCCGTTCCCTGACCGCGACGGTGGTCGCGGTCGTCTGTTCCGAAACCGGGCACGGCGTTCTCGAGACGCTGTCATCGCTGTCGAAGGCGTCGGCCGTCCGGCCGGTGGTGGTCTCGCTCGGCACGGCGACGGAGGCCCTGCGGCGCGAAGAGGGCGGGGCAATCGTCATCGACGGGCTGGTCCCCCGCTATCTGAACAACGCGGTAGCCTCGTTGCGCCTGTCGAGCCTGCCGACCCTCACCTGGTGGCGGGCGCGCGATCCAGAGCCTCTGGTCGATCTCGCCGATCTGGTGGACGCGGTGGTCATGGATCTCGACGACCCGGGCGCAGGGTGGGCGCTGGTGCCGGGGATCGCGCCGATGGCCTCGGTGAGCGACGTGCGTTGGGCACGGCTGACCCGGTGGCGTGATCTGATCGCGCAATTCTTCGAGATGCCCGAGGTCCGCCGATCGTTTACGTCGTTCGACCGGGTTGAGATCGAGGCCGCGGATAACCACGACGCGCGGCTGCTGGCGGGATGGCTGAAGGCGCGGCTCCCCGGCGGGGCCGGGCTCGCCGTCGACATCCAGGCCGGCGGCGCCGCGCGGGTGCGGTCCGTCCGCCTGGTCGGTTCCGCGGGAAGCCTCGCGGTGCAGCTGCTGCCGAACGGCAGCTGCCTGGAGACGCTGGTGGAAATGCCGGCCTCGGGTAGTTCGTCGTCACGGGTGGTCGCGCTCGGCAACCAGGACGTGGCGGCGCTGCTCGGCGAGGAACTGCGGGTGCGCTCGCGGGATGTGGCGTTCGAGGACGCCGTTCGGGAAGCGGAGGGGCTGTGAAACGTGCAGATTTCGGTGTGATCGGACTCGGAACGATGGGGCGCAACCTGGCGCTCAATGTCGAATCGCGCGACTTCCATGTGGCGGTGTGGAATCGCGAGCAGGAGTGGACCGATGCGTTCGTCGCGGAACAGCGCGGCCATGCCTTCACCGGCACCGCGTCGCTCGAGGCGTTCGTCGACGCGATCGAGAAGCCGCGCCGGATCCTGCTGATGATCCCGGCAGGGAAGCCGGTGGACGAGATGATCGGCCGGCTCCAGCCACTGCTCGCCGCCGGTGACATCCTCATCGACGGCGGCAATTCCTGGTATCTCGACACGCGGCGGCGTGAAGCGGCGCTGCGCGAGGCCGGCCTGCATTTCGCGGGCTGCGGCGTATCGGGCGGGGAAGACGGCGCGCGGTACGGTCCGTCGCTGATGCCGGGTGGGTCGGCCGAGGCATGGGCGGCGCTGCGCGACGTGCTCGAGGCGATCGCGGCGCGTACCGACTCCGGGCCGTGCGTGACCCACGTCGGGCCGGATGGCGCCGGGCATTTCGTCAAGATGGTCCACAACGGCATCGAGTACGGCGACATGCAGCTCATTGCCGAGAGCTGGGACGTCATGCGCCGCGGCCTGGGCATGTCGGCCGCGGAGACCGCCGACGTCTGGTCCGCCTGGAATGCCGGGCCGCTGCAATCGTTCCTGGTGGAGCTCTCCGCCCTTGTCTGCCGGGTCATCGATCCGGAGACCGGCGGCGCGCTGGTCGACGTGGTGCTCGACAAGGCGGGTCAGAAAGGCACCGGGAAGTGGACGGCGCAAGTGGCGCTGGACCTCGGGGTCGCGATCCCGACCATCGCGGCCGCCACCGACGCACGGGTGCTGTCCAGCCTGAAGGAGGAGCGGGTGCGTGCCGGCGGGATTCTCGAAGGGCCGGCGCCGGCGATCGCCACCGACGATCGCCCGGCCGTCCTGACGGATCTGCACGACGCCCTGTTTGCCTCGCGGGTGTGCACCTACGGGCAGGGGATGGCGCTGATCGCGGCCGCGTCGCGCGAGTACAAATGGGAGATCGACCTCGCCGAGATCTGCCGTATCTGGACCGGCGGCTGCATCATCCGGGCGCGTCTGCTCGAGGCTGCGGGGGCCGCGTTCCGCGCCGATCCGCAGCTGGTGAACCTGCTTCTCGCGCCTGAGCTGGCCCCGATCCTGGCCGCCGCACAAGGGGGTTGGCGCCGGACCCTTCAGCGGGCGACCGCCGCCGGCCTGCCCGTCCCGGCCCATTCGACGGCGCTGGCCTACTACGACAGCTACCGTTCACCGCGGCTGCCACAGAACCTTACCCAGGCGCAGCGAGATGCATTCGGCGCGCACACGTACGAGCGCACCGATCGGACGGGAAGTGTCCACTCGACTTGGGATTAGCGGCTCGGTCATTCAACCAAATGGCGGCGTGAGCGATACCGCCAGCGCACGGGCTGGTTTGCCTGCCCATATGGCCTGAGTTATAGTCGCTTGCCACATGGCTCTGGACCTTCCGCCTTCACATCATCGCGCAACCGGGCTCGTCGACGTCTTGGACCGGGTGCTCGATAAGGGGTTGGTCATCGCCGGCGACATCAAGGTGTCGCTGGCGGAGGTTGAGCTACTCACCATTCGCATCCGCCTGCTCATCTGCTCGCTCGACAAGGCGCAGGAGATTGGCCTGGACTGGTGGCGGTACGACCGCGAGCTGTCACCGGGCGGCCGGCGGGAAGCGATTGCCGAAAATGACGAGTTGCGGGCGCAGATTCGTCAGCTGGAACAGCGCGTGGCGGCGCTCACCCCGAAAAAGCCCGTGCGGCGCCGATAGCCGGCCGGATCCCTGACAGCAGGAGCACACAGAATGGCAGTTGAACGAGCAGCAGGCGGGACAAGCCTCATCGACGTTCTGGATCGCGTTCTGGACAAGGGCATAGTCATTGACGCCTGGGTACGTGTTTCGCTGGTCGGCATCGACTTGATCACGGTCGAGGCTCGCGTCGTCGTCGCATCGATTGATACTTACCTGAAGTACTCGGAAGCTGTCGGCCAGGTCTCGCCGGTGTCGCGGCCTCAGGCCGAGCTTGCCGCCCACCAGAGCGTCATCGCCGAGAATGTCGCCTTGCGCGCGGAGCTTGCCGCCGCCAAAGGCACCCGGGCAAAAGCGGTCCGGGCCAAAGTCGTCCGGGCGAAAGTCGTCAGGGCTCCCCGCGCCGGAACACGCCGACGAGCGACCTCCGAAGGATAAAAGGTGCACCCGTTCGCGCCCGCCGTGCAGCTGCCGGGGGTTGATATGGAAGCGCGGCTCGCCCTGGCGGAGTTCCTGCTCTCCAGTACCGACCTGCAGGCATCCTCGCGCCGTGCCGTCGACTGGCTGGTCGCGCACAGCGACGTCGAACGGGCGGTGGTTGCGATCGCGGACGCGCTGTCGGGCCGGATCCTGCTGGTCGCCGAACACGGGGTCTCGTCCACTGTGATCGCCGACTTCGCGCTCGGCCGCGAAGACGAGGCGCATCCGCTCGTCCGGGCTCTCGGCGAATCGGAGCCGACCTATTTCGAGCGCCGCACGCTTCGGTTCCACTCGCCGCTCGAAGGGCCATTCCACGCGGTTCCGCTCAGATCGGACGAGGACGTGCACGGGCTGCTGCTGGCCAGCGCGCGCGGGCCCGAGCTGCACCCGGAAGTCACCTGGGTCTCCCGGGTGCTGGCCAAACAGGTCGGCCGCCTGATCTCGCGTTCGACTCTGGCCGAGACGCGGTTCGGACAGGAGCGGATGCTGCTCTACAGCATCATCAACGCCGTCACCGACCCGATCCTGCTCACCGACACCGAAGGCAAGCTGATCATCGCGAACACCCACGCCGAGAAGCTGTTTGCCGCTCCCGAAGACGCGAGCGAAGGCTGGCGGCGCGCGGTGAGCCTCAACAACATGTTGTTCTCCGCGGCGCTGTCGACCGGCGCCATGGCGCACACCGAGCTGGCGCGGCGCGAGCTGCTCCTGGTCGACCCGCTCGAAGGGTCCGACCTGCTGTTCGAGCTCCTCAGCTCGCGCGCGAAAGACGAACGGCAGGGGACCTACGTCGTCTCGATCCTGCGCAACGTCACCGACCTGGCGCGGGCGAAGGAAGAGATCGAGGAGAGCTACCGCACCCTGCGCATGGCGCAGGCGGAGGTCAGGGACGAACGGCACCGGCTGGAACTGATCATCGACTCGGTCGCCGATCCGATCATCGTGACCGATCCCGAAGGGGACATCGTTCTGATGAACGAGCCGGCGGAGCGGATGTTCACGACGGCGCCGGCGGCGGGGGAATCAGCACAGCGCCGGGTGCAGGCCAACGGCGCGCACTTGACCTCGTTCGTCTCCAACGTCCTGACCCGCAGCGGCGAGTCGCGGTATCGCGGTGAGCTGCAGCTCACCGATCCGATCACCGGCCGGGCGGCGCCGGTGGAAGGCCTGGCCGGGCAGATCCTGTCGGAACAGGGCGAACTGATCTGGGTCGTCACGATCCTGCACGACCTGACCGAGGCGATCGAACGGGCGCGGCTCTACGAGCAGTTGAAGGAAGCGTCGGCCGAACTGGAGCGCAAGGTCCAGGAGGCGACCGCGGAACTGGCGGAGCAGAACGAGCTGCTGCGGCGGCAGCACATCGCGCTCGAACAGGCGTCGGCCCTCAAGTCGCAGTTCCTCGCGAACATGTCGCACGAGTTCCGGACGCCGTTGAACGCGATCCTCGGCTACACCCACATGCTCCTGCACGGCGTCACCGGGGCGGTGAGCGACATCCAGCGCAAGAGCCTCACGCGCATCGACTCGAACTCGCGCCACCTGCTGGCGCTGATCAACGACATCCTCGACATCACGCGGATCGAGGCGGGGCGCATGCCGCTGACCGTCACCAGCTTCGCCATCCCGGAGCTGGTGGACGAAGTGATGGCGGAGCTGGAGCCGATCATCCGGCGATCCAACCTGTCGGTCCATCCGCGCATCCGTGGCAAGCTGCCGCGGCTGCGCAGCGACCGGTCGAAGGTCAAACAGATCGTCGTGAACCTCCTGAGCAACGCGCTCAAGTTCACCCCCTCGGGGCGGGTCACCATCACCGCCAGCCAGAACGCGCGCGAGCGGACGGTGCTGATCGCGGTCAGCGACACCGGCGTCGGCATCGCTACCGAGGACCAGATCAGGGTGTTCGAGGACTTCCGCCAGCTGGACAGCTCCCCCACGCGGGGCTACGGCGGCACCGGCCTCGGCCTGTCGATATGCCGGCGCCTGGCGCAGATGCTGGGCGGTACAATTGATCTCAGCAGTCAGGTCGACAAGGGGTCGACGTTTTCCCTCAGTCTGCCGGTCAAAGCCCGACGTAAATGAAGGACACCAAGAACAGCCCGCTGGTGCTCGTGGTCGAGGATTATCAGGACGCGCGGGAGATGTACGCCGCCTATCTCCAGTTCTCCGGTTATCGCGTGGCCGAGGCGACCAACGGCCTCGAAGCGATCGACCGGGCGAACGAGCTGATGCCCGACATCATCCTGATGGACCTCGCCTTGCCGAAGATGGACGGCTGGGAGGCGACGCGCCGCCTGAAGATGGCGGAGAACACGCGGCACATCCCGATCGTCGCGCTTACCGGCCATGCCCTTGCCGGTCACGCCGAAGGGGCACGGCAGGCGGGCTGTGATTCCTTCGTCACCAAGCCCTGCCTCCCGGACGCGCTGGTGGCCGAGATCAAACGCATGCTGTCGGTGCGCGATACCGCGGCCGGCGGCGGGCGCCGCGGTAACCGCGCGCCAGGGCGCACGAAGGGCACTCCGTAGCAGATCGCACAGACATACATGCCAAAGACCCAGAAGAAGTCGAGGCCGCAGCCACGGCCGAAAGCGAAGAGCACTGCGACGCGCGAGCGTCTCAGCCGCGCCGTTTCACCGGCGCCGGTGTCGCGCGGCAAGCTGGAACGGGCGAAGATGCCGGCGCAGGTGGTGAAGCCGGTGCGCGCCGACGCCACCGCCGCGCAGGATGAGGGCAAGTACGTCTACTGCATCATCAAGTCGGAAAGACCGCTCGCCTTCGGCGCGCTCGGCATCGGCGGCGAGCCGGCCTACGTCCAGACGGTGAACTACCGCAACCTCGCCGCGGTCGTCTCCAGCACCTCGCTCGTCGTCCAGGACCCGACCCGCGACAACGTGCTCGCCCACCAGCGCGTGAACGAGACGGTCATGCAGCAGCACACCGTCATCCCGATGTCGTTCGGCACGGTGTTCAAGACCGACGACGACATCATCGAGCTGCTGAAGTCCGCCTACGAGGCGTTCAACGACGTCCTCAACAAGATGGAGGACAAGTTCGAGTTCGGCCTCAAGGTGCTCTGGGACCGTGACCAGATCATCCGCGAGATCGAAGAGGAAGACGAGGACATCCGCCGGTTGAAAGGGGAGATCTCGTCCCAGAAGGGGTCCACCTACTTCGCCCGCATGCAGTACGGCCGCCTGATCGACGCCGCCCTCCAGGCCCGGTCGGAGCGATACGTGGCCGAGATCTTCGAAGCGCTGCGCGACGTCTCGGTCGCCTCCCGGTCGAACAAGCCGATCGGCGACCGGATGATCATGAACGCCGCCTTCCTCGTCGCCCGCGACACCGAGGAGGCGTTCGACGCGCGGGTCAAGGAGATCGGGTCCCGCTACGACAAGCTGACGTTCAAGTACACGGGGCCGTGGCCTCCCTATAACTTCGTCAACATCCGCCTCAAGCTCGAACGGGCGCACTGAGAAAGCATCCGACACGAAGATGCTCATCATCGACTCCCTGCTGATCTCCGGCATCCGCTTCGTGCTCGACAAGGTCGCGGCCGCGGTCGAGACCGAACTGAACGACGACGGGGCGCTGCGCGAACAGCTGCTGGCGGCGCAGATGCGGGTCGAGCTCGGGGAGATGAACCAGGAGGAGTTCGACGTGTTCGAGCAGGACATCCTCGCCCGCCTCCGCGAGATCCGCGACCGCCGTCAGGGCAGCGGCCCGGCGGCGCTGTCGCCGGAGGATTACAAGATCACCGGGATCGAAGCCACCTTTGAAGGCGGGCACCACCACGACCGCGACTGATCCCGCGTTTCCTCGATTCCACTTCATCGGCGGCAAAGGGGGCGTCGGCAAGACGACCTGCGCGGCCGCCCTCTCGCTGGCCGAGGCGGCCACCGGCGCCCGCGTCCTGGTCGCCTCCACCGATCCAGCGCCATCCCTCGGCGATGCCCTGACCGTGTCGCTTGCCGCGGCACCCCGGCGCATTCCCCTCGCCACCGGCAAGCTCTGGGCGGTGGAAATCGATGCCGCGACCTCGCTGCGGCGATGGCTCGCGGATCGCCGCGCGACGCTGGAGAAGATCGCCGTGGACGGCACCTGGCTCGATCACGACGACGTCGCCAGGCTGCTGCGCCTGTCGCTGCCGGGGATCGACGAACTGGCCGCCCTGCTCGAGATCGACCGGCTTGGCCGCGGCCGCCGCTACGACACCATCATCGTCGACACCGCGCCGACCGGGCACACGCTGCGCATGTTGACGATGCCGGCGACGCTTCGGGGCCTGGCGGTGGTGTTCGACCGGATGCGTCAGAAGCACCGCGTGATGGAGGAAGCACTGCGCGGCGCCTGGCGGCCGGCGGCGGAGGACGCCCTGATCGACGAGCTCGCCGGGACGGCGGATGACCTGTCATCGCTGTTGCGCACGAGGGAGCGGACGCGGCTCTCGTGGGTGACGCTGGCGGAGCCGCTGGCGATTGCCGAATGCATGGCCGCGGTCGGTGCGCTCGGGGACGCCGGCATCGAGGTCGGCACGATCATCGCGAACCGGCTGACGCCGGCGCCGCCCTCCCCGTGCGGACACTGCGACGCCCGGCTGGCGTTCGAGGGGCGCGCCCTGAAAGGGCTCGGAGCCGCGACGGTGATCGGGGTCCAGGCGCGTGACGTGGAGCCCAGGGGCCGGCGGGCCCTGGCGGCGATCGCGGCGGAATTGACCCGGCGGAAGCCCCCGCGCGAGACCGCCGCGCGCCGGCGGACGTGGACGTCCACGGCGGCCGGCCCCCGGTCTGCCGGCCCCCGGTCTGCCGGCCCCCGGTCCGCCGGCACACGGGTGCGGGCCTGGGAAACGGTGCCGGATTCAGCCCGCCTGGTGCTGTTCGGCGGCAAGGGAGGCGTCGGCAAGACGACCTGCGCCGCCGCCACCGCGGTCTCGACCGCGGCGCACCGGCGCGACCGCCGCGTCCTGCTGATCTCGACCGACCCGGCGCACTCGCTGGCGGATGTGCTCGGCGCCGCCGTGTCGGACACCCCGCGGCGGGTAAAGGGAGGTCCCGCGAACCTGGACGTGCGCGAGATCGATCCCGCGCTTATCCTGGCGCGCTTCCAGCAGCGCTACAGCGAGACGATCGACCGGATGTTCGACCGGATGGCCGGAGGGGGCTCGTTCGATGCGGCGCACGACCGTTCGATCATGAAGGGGTTGATCGACCTGGCGCCGCCCGGGCTCGACGAGTTGACCGCGGTGCTCGAGATCACCGAGGCCATCTCGTCGGAGCGGCCGGAGTGGGACCTGGTCATCATGGACACCGCGCCCACCGGGCACGCCCTTCGCCTGCTCGAGATGCCATCGCTGATCCAGGACTGGGCGCGCGCGCTGATGGCGATCCTGTTGAAGTACCAGGGCGTGGCGCGGGTCGGAGAATTCGGCGAGACGCTGGTGCGGCTGTCGCGCGGCATCGGCCGGCTGCGGGAGCTGCTCTCGGCGCCCGAGCAGACCATCTTCATCGCCGTGACACGTGCGGCGGCCCTGCCGCGGCTGGAGACGGCCCGGCTGCTCGATCGACTCGACGCACTGGGGGTTCACGTGCCGTCGATCGTGGTCAACGCGATCGGGCGCGGCGAGTGCCGGCGGTGCAAGCGGATCAAGGTGGCCGAACGCCGGGAGCTCGAGGCGATCCGGAAACTGATCGCGAAGCGCTCCTCCGTCCGGATGATCGTCGCCGGGCTCGCGATCCCGCCGCCGTCGACGCCGGCGTCGCTGCGGCGCTGGGGCAACTCCGCCTGGCGCAGCACCCCGGGATATCATCAGGACCGGTGACCGCGATCTACCTCTATTGCATCGTGAAGGCGGCGCGAAAGCCGTCCACCGCCAGGGCCCACCCGGGCCTGGCCGGCGCCAGCCGTCCCGAGGTGATTCGCGTTGCGGGATCGTTGTGGCTGGTCGTAGCCGAGGTGCCGCTCGACGTCTACGGCCCGGGCCATCTCGATCAGCATCTCGCCGACATGGACTGGGTCGGCCGGGTGGCGCTGGCCCACGAGAGCGTCGTCGAGCAGTTCGCCCGGCGGGCCGGAGCGACGGTCGTGCCGATGAAACTGTTCACCATGTTCTCGACGCGCGCCCGCGCGCTGGCCGACATCGCCGCCCGGAAACGATCGGTCGAGACGCGCGATGCGCCGCATCGCCGGGGCCGAGGAGTGGGGCATCAGGGTGATGCGTGGGGAACAGCCGCAGGAGCGCCGGACCGCCACCGCCCCGCGCGCCGCGACCGGGGCCGCCTTCCTGGCGGCAAAGAAGCAGGCGCGTGACGCCGCCAAGGCCGCCAGGCTGGCGGCTGTCGAGGCGGCGGACGAGGCGTTTGCCCGTCTGTCCAGGCTGGCCCGGGACGCACGGCGGCGTGAGGACGGCGCCCCCGCCGGAGCGACGGCCCCGCTGCTCGATGCCGCCTTCCTGGTGCCGTCCGGGCGGCGTGCCAGGTTCGCGCAGACGGCGCGCCGCGAAGCCGCGGCCTGCGCCAGGGCCGGGGCGCTGATGATCCTGTCCGGACCATGGCCGGCCTACAACTTCGTCCAGGGGGATGGGCCCGCGACATGAAGCGCCGCAAACCTCTCCCGACCACCGTTCCGAAACGGCGGCTGCCGCGGCGGCCTGAAGTCGCCGCGCTGCCCCGAGGCGTGCCGCGGCCGCGGCCGCCGAAGCGTCCGGTGTCGCCGCGACCGCCGCTGCGCTCCGCTCACCCGAAGCCACCCCGGCGAGAGGTCGCCCGCATCATCGATGACAGCGACAAGTCGCTCGTCGACGTGCTCGACAGCCTGTTGAACCAGGGGGTGGTCGTGAACGCCGACCTGGTGCTCGCCCTCGCCGACGTGGACCTGGTCTACGTGCGGTTGTCGGCGCTGCTCTGCGCCGCGGACCGCATATTCCCGCGCAGGGACGCCTAGGTGCCGCTGTACGTGCTGGCGTTGACCGACACCCCGCTCGAACCGCTGACGATCGGCCGGCGTGTGGTGCGGGGGATGCGGTTCGGCAGCGTCTACGCGCTCTACGAGCGCCGCCGCGTTGCTCCCGTCCTCGACGACGATGCCCTGCGCGAGCAGCATGCCCTCGTGGTCGAGAGCGCGCGGCATGTCGATGCCATCCTGCCGGTGCGCTTTGGCGCCTTCGTCGACAAGACCTCACTGGCCCGGCTCATTCGAGATCACGGCGCGGAGATCCGTCAGGGCCTGGACGAAGTGCGCAACTGCCGGCAGATGACTATTCGGCTGATCGGGATTCCCCCGCCGGTTCAGGCGACCCGTGCATCCAGCGGCCGCGAGATACCTCGAGGCGAGGCGGCGGGCGGCCGCACCGGACCTGCCGCCGGCTGCACGGACCTTGCTCGACGGGCTGCGGCCGTTGGTCGTGCGCGAGCGGATCGCGCCTGGCGCCGGCCGGCTGGTCGCGACCGTCTATCACCTGGTCGATGCCGGCACGCTCGCGCGCTATACCCGCCTGCTGCGGCGGACCTGCCCGCCGGACGCGCTGGTGAGCGGCCCGTGGCCCCCGTTTGCGTTCACGCCGCAGCTGCTCTGATGGCGAAGAAGACCGCGAGGAAGAAGCCAGCCGTCCGCAAACGAACGCCGGTCACCCGCCGTTCGGGCGCGGTCGACGTGCAGGAGGTCGAATCGCTGCGCGCCGAGCTCGAGCGGCTCCGCACCGCCGGGACGCCGCCGCGCTGGAATGCCAATCCCGAGGAGGTCCGGCGATCGGTCGGCAAGCTGGTGCTGACGCTGGTCGACGCCATCCGGCAGCTCCTCGAGCGCCAGGCGATCCGTCGCATGGAGGCCGGGACGCTCACCGACACCGAGACGGAGGCGATCGGCCTGGCGCTGATGCGGCTGGAGGAAACCATCCGCGACATCAGTGCGCAATTCGGCCTACTTCCGGAAGATCTGAACCTCGATCTCGGACCGATCGGCAAACTGGTGTGAGCCCGGCACCTGCGCTGCTGATCGTCAATCCATCATCGGGCCGGGAAGAGGCGGTCGACCACGCCGCGGTGTTCACCGCCGCGCTCACGGCCCGCTACGGCGCGGTCGATGTCGTGCACACCGCTGGCGACGGCGATGCCGAAGCGGCGGCGAAGAGCGCGGCCGCCGGCGGCTGCGCGGCGGTGTTCGTCGCCGGCGGTGACGGCACCCTGAACGAGGCGCTCAACGGCGTCGCGGCCGCCGGGGCGCTCGATCGGGTGCGCTTCGGCGTCGTGCCGCTGGGCACCGGCAACGACTTCGCGGCGGCGCTCGGGATCCCTCCGGAGATCGACGCCGCCGTCCAGGTGCTGCTCGCCGGCCACGAGCTGCGTGTGGACGTCGGCATCGTCAACGGCCGCTGCTTTCTGAATACCTCCGGCGGCGGCTACATCGCCGAAGTGTCACTGGCGGTCACGCCGCAGCTGAAGACCATCGCCGGGCGTCTCGCCTACCTGATCGGCGGGGCGCAGGCGCTGATGGAGCACGAACCGCTTCGCGCCACCGTGACGGCCAACCCCGGAGACTTCCGCATCGGTCTCGGCCTGTACGCGTTCGCGGTCTGCAACTCCCGGCTGATCGGCGGCGGCCGGATCATCGCTCCGGCGGCACTCATCGACGATGGCCTGCTCGACGTCTGCCTGATCGAGGCGATGGGTGCGATGGAGTTCGTGGCGCTCGCCCGCAAGGTGGCCGGCGGCGACCACGTGGACGACCCGCGCGTCCGCTACCTCCAGGCCTCCCGCATCACCATCGAGCTCGACCGCGAATCGCATATCAATACCGACGGTGAACTGCTGACCGCGACCCGCTGCGAGTATTCGATCCTGCCCCGGGCCGCTACGTTCTTTGCCGGCGAGGCTCCCTTCGCCACCGCCGCGCGCGGTTGACGCCACTCCCCGCACCCTTCCGCACCCCCCGCACCCCCCCGCACCCCCCGCACCCCCCCGCACCCCTTCACCGTCTCTCGAAGGTGTAACAGCCCGGCGCGACCAGGACCCGACCGTCGCCGGTGAAGTAGAAGTTCGACGGAGTCATCACCCCGGCGGCGTTGAGCTGAATCGTGCGTCGCTTTTCTCCGGCGGTGTCGTAGACGTAGGTGTACGGCGTGACCAGCGACATCCACAGCTGGCCGTCGGGATCGACGGCCGCGGCACGGATCGACGGCGGGACGATCGGGAACTCCCCGGCCGCGGTTCGCCGCCTGGGCCACTGTGTGGGTAGTGTCTGGATGTGTCTATCGAGCTCGATCCCTTCGATGTGCCGTTCGAACAACAGCCGGCCGTCAGGCGCGTACTGCCTGAACATCGGGATGCCGCCGAGGAAAACGAAGTAGAAGCCGCCGTTCTTCGGGATCGCCAGCGGAATCCCGGCGTTGAGCGCCAGGTGCAGGTCGCGGTCCCCTTCGTGGCCGGTGCTGCGAAGCTCGCCAAAGGAACGGAGGGTGCGGCCGTCCAGCGCGAACTCGGAGATGAGTGCGCCGGAGTCGGGTTGACTCACCAGGATCGTCTTGCCGGTGTAGTCGAGCGAGCCGATGCCGCTCAGCACGAAGTCACCAAGCGCCACCCGCGGGACGTTCTGCCCCGGCAGCGTGAATCCCGAGATCGTGCCCCCGAGGTAGTGGAAGATCTGGATCCGCTGCACACCGCTCGGCGCGTCGGCGATCACGAAGGTGCCGTCGGCGGCCGAATCGAAGGCGAGCGGCCGCAGGATGCGCCCCGGCTCGGCGCCGATCTGGATGATCTTCCGCGGCGTGGTGTTACCGGCGACGCTGTAGACCGCGTGAGCACGCCGGTCGAAGACGAGATAATCCCCCTCGGGGGTCAGATGACAGGCGGCGATGTCATCGAAGGTGCCGGCGACGTGCGCCGGCAGGGCCGCGGTGGACCGGATGATCTGCGGCGCCTCGCGCAAGGGTGAAGGTTGAATGCTGAATGCTGAAGGGGAAAGAACAAGGATGGAGGTGAGGCTCGAGGCGGCGAGGAACGCCGCCGGGCTTGGCCTCAGCATTCAACCTTCAACCTTCAACCTTCAACCTTGCGCGACGTCTCAGTAGCGCGCGGTCTGGACGATCGCTTTGAGCACGTCGGCGGCCTGCGGCAGGATGACCTCTTCCAGGTCCGGGAAGTAGGCGACCGGGGTATCGAGCGCTGCCACCCGCTTGACCGGCGCATCGAGGTATTCGAACAGCTCTTCGCCGATGCGCGCCGCGATCTCCGCGCCGAAGCCGCAGGTCAGCTGGTCCTCGTGGGCGACGATCACCCGGTTCGTGCGGGTCACCGCGTCGCTGATGCCGTCCCAGTCGTAGGGGACGATCGACCTGAGGTCGATCACCATCGCGCTGATCCCTTCCTTCTCTGCCTGCTGTGCGGCGAGGATCGACCGCTGCACCAGCGCGCCGTAGGTGAGCACCACCACGTCGGTGCCGGGCCGGCGCACCGCCGACTTGCCGAACGGCACCATGTACTCGGGGCCGGTGTACTCCCCCTTGTTGTAGGTCTGGCGATAGAGGTGCTTGTGTTCGAGGTAGAGCACCGGGTCGTCGCAGCGGATCGCCGTGCGCAGCAGGCCGGCGGCGTCCTGCGCGTTCGACGGGAACACCACGCGGATCCCCGGGCAGTGCGCGAAGATGCTCTCCCCCGACTGACTGTGGTAGGGGGCGCCGCCGCGCAGGTAGCCGCCAATCGCGGTGCGGACCACCATCGGGCACGAGAACGCATTGCTCGACCGGTAGCGCATCATCGACATCTCGTCGCGCAACTGCATCATCGCCGGCCAGATGTAGTCGAAGAACTGAATCTCGACGACCGGCTTGATGCCCCGGGTCGCCATGCCGATCGCCCGGCCGATGATGTTCGCCTCCGCGAGCGGCGTGTTGAACACCCGGGAGCTGCCGAACGCCCGCTGGAGCCCGTGGGTGACCTTGAACACCCCGCCCTTGCCCGAGACCGATTCGAGCGCCGACTCCCGGCTCGCGTCCGCCACATCCTCGCCGAACACGACGATGCGGTGGTTGCGCGCCATTTCGTCCTTCATGGTGCGGTTGATCGCCGCGACCATGGTGTCGGGCTTTCCCTCCGGCGCCGGATCGGTGGCGAAGTCGCTGGACGCCGGATCGACGTCGGGGGAGTAGACGTAGAGGGTCACGGTGTCCGGCGCCGGCTTCTCCGCCTTGATCGCGGTATCGGCAGCGGCGCCGACCTCCCGGTCGGTTTCCGCGGCGATCGCTTCGAGCTCGCTGGCGGTGGCCAGCCCTTCGGACGTCAGGAAGGCAGCCATCCGGACGATCGGATCCCGTCTCGCTTCCTCCGCCCGTTCGTCCTTCGTCTTGTACAGCTTCTCGTCGTCCGAGAGCGAGTGCGAGTACGGCCGGATCACCCGCGCGTGGATCAGCGCCGGCCCCTTGCGCGCGCGTGCGTAGGCGATCGCCTCGCCGGCGGCGCGGTAGCTCGCCATGAAGTCGGTGCCGTCGATGCTCTGCACGAAGAGACCGGGGAACGAGGCGACGAGCTTTGAGATATCGCCCCCGGCGGTCTGGACTTCCACCGGCACCGAGATCGCGTAACCGTTGTCTTCGATCATGAAGACCACCGGCAGCTTGCCGATGCAGGCCGAGTTCAGCGATTCCCAGAACTCTCCTTCGCTCGACGTTCCTTCGCCAATCGACACGTAGACGACTTCGTCCTTCTGGAACAGCGCCTCGCGCCCCTCGATGCCGGGAATCTTGTCGTAGAGCCCGCCGGCCTCGGCACAGCCGATCGCCTGGAGGCACTGCGTGCCCGTCGGGCTCGACTGCGAAACGATGTTCAGCGCCTTGTGCCCCCAGTGAGAGGGCATCTGCCGGCCGCCGGAGTTGGGATCATCTTTCGCCCCGACCGCGCTCAGCAGCATCTCGAGCGGGGTCATGCCGAGCGACAGGCAGAGGGCACGGTCGCGATAGTAGGGATAGAACCAGTCGTAGGCCGCTTTGAGGTGCATGCCGGCAGCGACGAGGACCGCCTCGTGGCCGGCACCGCTGATCTGGAAGAAGATCAGGCTCTGGTTTTTGAGCTGGATCTCCTTGTCGTCGAGCTTCCGCGAGAGGACCATCGTCCGGTAGGCGCTGAGCAGCTCCTCGCGGGTGAGCCCGTGGGTGGCCGCGGAGCTGCGCTCCGTTTTCGTGGTCCTGCCGTTGCTGACCGCGCTGGCTTTCATGCCTGGAGAATCCCTCATAGAATTACCGGGGCCGGCGAGAACACTACATTATATTCCGGCCTTCCACGCCGACAGAAAGCAGGATTCGTGAGCCAGCCGCCCAAGCTCCATCGATGGGATGAAATCGAGCTCGACAAAGTCACCGAAATGATCTCGCGCAAGGTCGTGACCGGGGACCGCGAGATGCTCGCGCAGATCTACCTGAAAAAAGGGGCGCTGGTGCCCATGCACTCGCACGAGAGCGAGCAGATGACCTACGTGCTGCAGGGGGCGCTGAAGTTCCTGATCGGCGGCGAGGAGATCACCGTCCGGGAGGGAGAGGTGCTGCACATTCCGTCCTGGGTGGAGCACCAGGCGGAGGCGCTCGACGACACCTTCGAGCTGGACCTGTTCAGCCCGATCCGCCAGGACTGGCTCGACGGCACCGACACCTACTTCCATCGCTGAGGCGGTCTCACCATGGACCTGGAACTTCAAGGCAAGTGCGCGATCGTGTGCGCGGCGAGCAAAGGCCTCGGCCGCGCCACGGCGCTGTCGCTCGCGCGCGAAGGAGCGCGGGTGGCGATCTGCGCCAGAACCGAGGGACCGCTGGCCGCGGCGGCCGCCGAGATCAGCGCCGCGACCGGCGCGTTCGTGCTGCCGATCGCCGCCGACGTTGCGAGCGCCGCCGACGTCGAGCGGCTCGTCGAGCATGCGGCCCGGGAGCTGGGCGGGATCGACATCCTGATCACCAATACCGGCGGGCCGAAATCGGCGCTCTTCGCCACGCTCACCGACGAAGACTGGCGCGAGGCGATCGACTCGCTGCTGATGAGCGTGGTCCGGTTATCGCGCGCGGTGATTCCGCACATGCGCCGGCGCGGCGGCGGCCGGATCATCAACGTCACCTCGGTGTCGGCCAAGCAGCCGGTGGGAGGGCTGGTCCTGTCGAACGCGCTGCGAGCCGGCATCACCGGCCTGGCGCGGACCATCGCCAACGAGCTGGCGGCCGACAAGATCCTGGTGAACTGCGTGGCTCCCGGCTACACCGCGACCGACCGGGTCGTCGAGCTCGCCGAAGCGGCCGCCGGCCGCGAAGGCATCACCGCCGAGGCCGTCCAGGCGCGGACCATCGCGACCATCCCGATGGGCCGCCTGGCTACGACCGAGGAGTTCGCCGACGTCGTAGCCTTCATCGCCTCCGGCCGCGCGTCCTACGTCACCGGCACGACGCTGCAGATCGACGGGGGCTATGTCAGGGGACTTCTCTAATTCAGAATTAAGAATGCAGAATTAAGAATCCAGCAACTTCCGAGCATCAGCCAGGTGCTCGGATTGAGATTCTTGATTCTTAATTCGTGAATTCTGAATTTCAGTGCACGTGCTTGTCCCAGTTCGACTTTCCGCCGGAGTAGACGTCGAACTTCCGGCGGAGGCGGTTCATCTTCCATTTCAGGTAGCGGTACTTGATTTCAGCGGTGAGACCGCCACCGCCGCCGTGCCGGCTCTTGAGGTAGAGGTAGCCCCAGAGCAGGCCGCCGAGGTGGGCGGCGTTCGAGACCTGGCTGCCGGGGGCGGTCAGGAAGGCAATCGCCCCCATGATCATGACGAAGTATTTGGCCGGGACCGGGAACACGAAGAACATCAGGATCGGACGGTCCGGGAAGTACATCGCGAACGCCATCAACAGCCCGTAGAGCGCGCCTGAAGCGCCGATGGTGACGGCGCCGTAGGTGGCGAGCAGTCCGCCGATCGGCACGAACGAGGCCGCGATCGCGGTCACGCCGGCGCCGATCCCGGTGATCGCGTAGAAGCGGGCGAAGAACTTCGTGCCCCACAGCCGCTCGAGCTCGACGCCGAACATCCAGACCCCGAGCATGTTGAACAGGATGTGGAACGGATCGGCGTGCAGGAACATGTAGGTCGCCGGCTGCCAGATCCAGCCGCGCTCGATGACCGCCTGCGGAATGAGCCCGAGGTAGGCGATGATGTCGCGCGCAAAGAGCGACACGACGAACAACGCGATGTTCGCATAGATGATCGCCTTGACGGCCGGGGTCAACGGACCTGGACCGAACGAAGACGTCATGACGGTGGCACGGCCGTAGCGGGACATCGCGGCAGGTCGAAAGAAACTATCGTACCACAGCGATTTCAGCTCACTCGCCGGGGTCCAGCACCACCGGATCCGCCGGCAGCGGCCGGACCCCGAGCTTTACGCGCGAGGGCAGCGGCAGCGCGCACGCGGCGGCAAGCAGCGGAACCAGTGAAAGGCCGAGCAGCGTCGCTTCGATGCCGATCCGGTCGGCCACGAACCCGGTCAACGGCACCGTCATCCCTCCCGTGCCCCAGGCGAACCCCATCATCAGCGACGACACGGTCGCGGCGCTCACCGGGGCGATCGCCTGCCCGAAGACCACGTTTACGGGCAGCGTCGACTGCAGGAAGAATCCGCCGATCGCCAGCGTCACCACGAACGGGATCCCGCTCAGCAGTGGCGCGGCGAACAGGAACGGGCACGACGCCACGAGCGACCAGGCGATGACCTGCTTCGGCCCCCATCGGTCCGCGGCCGGCCCGCCGAAAAACCCGCCGACCCCGCTGGCGAACAGGTAGCTGGCGACCACCGCGCCGGCGGCACCGACGCTCATCCCGCGCCGGGTCAGCATCACCGGCAGGAACGTCGCGAACGCTATCGACGTCATCGTCCGCAGCACGACGATCGCGTAGAGCAGCCCGAGCGGCCGGGCGTAGGGTTTCAGCGCCCGGATCCCCTGCCCGTCATGCGCCGGCCACTCGAACTTCGGCACGTTGGCGAGGAAGAATGCGATGACGACGAGCCCCGGCAAGGCGAGCACCGGCGTCCAGTTCGTGCCGAAGCGCTCGGCGAACGGCGCGAACATCAGCGGTCCGAGGGCGAACCCGAGCGTCCCTCCCGAGATGTAGACCGACATGGCGAAGCCGGGCCGCTCCCCTCCCAGCTTGTGCGCGAGGGTGGCCCCCGGCGGATGGAACGCCGCTCCTCCCAGCCCGCCGACGATGAGCACGGCGGCGAGGGCCAGGGGAGTGGCGGCGAGCCCGACGAAGCTGAGGACGGTCACCGAAACGACCGGACCAGCCATGACCAGCAGGCGGGGACGCCACCGGTCAGCCAGATGGCCGAAACCGACCTGTGCGACCGACGCCGACATCTGGAAGAGCATCGTCATCATCCCGGCGGCGGCCAGGCTGAGGTCGAGGCGCGCGATGATCAGCGGCAGCAGCGGCGCGAGGATGTTGCCGTAGCCGTCGACCATCATGTGGGCCGAGGCCATGAGCAGAACTGTCGGGTGCAGCCCCCAGCGTGATCGCATCAGCGCCTGAACCGCTGCAGCACGCGGCTGGTGGCCTCGTTGAATTCTTCGATACGCAGCAGGCGGGCCGAGGCGGCCAGCACCACGACGCCGGCGGCGATCGCCGCACCCACACGAATCAGCTTGGCAACTTCACCGCCCCCCGGCATCAGCACGGTGAGCGAGGCGGCGGCGAAGTGCGCGGCCAGCCCCATCAGCAGCGACGCGGCGGTGATCTTCGCCAGCGCGGTGGCAACCCGTCTTCCCTCGAGCCCCTCGATGCGCGTGCGCAGGAGCCAGAGCAGCACGACGGCGTTCAGGAGCGCGGCGATGGCGGTGCCGAGCGCGAGCCCGCGGAAGCCCATCACCCGGACCAGCACCAGGTTCATCCCGAGGTTCGCCCCGATCGACAGCACGCTGACGATGACCGGGGTCCGGCTGTCGCGCAGGGAGTAGAACGTCGGCGAGGCGATCTTCACCGCGGAGTACCCGAGCAGTCCGGGGGCGTAGAACATGAGCGCGGCGGCCGTCGACCCGGTGTCGTAGGCGCTGAAGTTCTGGCGCTCGTAGATCAACGCGACGATCGGTTCGGCCAGCACCATCAGGCCGATCGTCGCCGGGACGTTCAGCATCAGCATCATCCGCAGCCCGCGCGAGACCGTCGCCCGGACGGACCGCAGGTCGTTGGCCGCCGCCTGCCGGGAGATGTCGGGCAACGAGGCGGTGGCGATCGACACCCCGAAAATCCCGATCGGCAGGTACATCAGTCTGAAGGCGAACTGCAGCCACGACACCGCCCCCTGCTCCTGGCCGGTGGCGAGATGTGTGTTGACGAACACGTTGACCTGGACGGCGGCGAGGCCGATGGTCGCCGGCGCCATCAGCCGCAGGATCTCGCGGACCGCCGGATCCCGGAAGCTGACGATCGGCTCGTAGCGGAAACCCTCCTTGCGCAGCGTCGGCCACTGGATCAGGATCTGGCCAAGGCCGCCGAGCAGCGTGCCGATCGCGATGCCGACGATCGGCTCGAGGCCGAACCGCGGCATCAGCGGCACCAGCGCGAAGGCGCTGAAGATCGACGCGACGTTGAACATCGACGGCGACAGCGACGGCACGAAGAACCGGCGCAGGGAGTTGAGCATCCCCATCATCGCCGCCGCTACTGCCAGCGTGGTCAGGAACGGCAGCATGATCCGCGTCAGCTGGCTGGTGAGGTCGAGCGCACCAGGCCGCGTCGTGAACTTTTCCGAGGCGAGCGCCATCGTGATCTGCGGCGCGAAGAAGATCCCCAGCACCACCAGGATCCCGGTCACGACCAGCAGCGCGTTCATCACCAGGTTCCCCAGCCGCCAGGCCGCGTCGCGGCCGTTCGCGGTGAGCGTGCGGGTGAACGTCGGCACGAAGGCCGCCGTCATCGCCCCCTCGGCGAACAGGTCGCGCAGCAGGTTGGGGATCCGGAACGCGACGTTGAACGCGTCCATCTGCATGCTCGCGCTCGCCCCGAATACGGCCGCCAGAACGGTCTCGCGAATGAGGCCAAGCAGCCGGCTGGTCAGGGTCGCGAGCCCGATCAGGCCGGCCGACTTTGCGAGTCTCGAGCTCATGCAGTTTTACAAGCTTTACACATTGCTGCCGCAGCGTCCGATTTCGAACGAGACGGACACCTGTTGTCTCGGAAGCGGGACGTGGGAAAAGAAAAAAAGGCTCCTGCCTTGCGGCAGGAGCCTAATGGAGGATGGATGAGAGGCTTGTGCGTGCCTTTCAAATCGTTAGACGTGCAACGGTCCACAAAGGTTTGCTGAATTTCAGCCACCCGCCAGCCGGCGTTTGACAAGCTCGCTCACCACCTTGCCGTCGACCTGCGCGCCGCCTAGACCGGCCATCACAGCCTTCATCACTTTCCCCATGTCCTTCGCGGTCGCAGCACCGGTCTCGCGGATCGCCTCGTCGACCGCGCGCTCGATTTCGGCCGGGTCGATCGGCGGCGGCAGGTAGGTTTCGAGCACGACGATCTCGGCCTGTTCCTTCTGCGCCAGATCGGTCCGTCCCCCCTTCTCGAACTGCTCGATCGAGTCCCGCCGCTGCTTGATGAGGGAGGCGATCACCTGGAGCGCCTCGGCATCCTCGAGCGGCCGGGCGCGTTCGACCTCGCGGTTCATGAGCGCCGCCTTGGCCATGCGCAGCGTCCCCAACCTCAGCTGGTCCTTACTGCGCATCGCCGCCACCAGGTCGGCGCTGATCCTGTCGATGAATGCCATGCCTTCTCCTTACGGCTGTTCGCGTACTTCAGTGTAGATCTGCCAGTACTGCGCGGCGACGGCCTGCGGCCGAAATTCCCGCTCGACGGCGTAGCGCGTCGCCCGGTGGGTGCGCCGCTTGTTCTGCAGGAAGTCGCCGATCGCCGACGCCAGCGCCAGCGGTTGCTCCCGCGGGACGATGGCGACGTCGGTGCCGAACAGGTCGCTCAGCTCCAGCCCCCCCGGGTTGTCGCTCGACAGGACCGGCGTCCCCGAGGCCAGCGCTTCGACCGCCACGGTCGGGAGCGCCTCCAGCAGGGAGGGCAGGACGAAGAGGTCCGCGGCGGCACAGTAGCGGGCGATCGCGGTGTTGTCGATCATCCCGGCGAACGTCACGTGCCGCTCGACGCCCGAGGAGCGCGCCACCCCCTTCAGCTCCTCGAGCATCGGCCCGGTCCCGCAGATCACCAGCCGGGTGTCGGGGTGGAGGCGGATCACTTCGTTCATCGCCTCGATCAGGTAGCGCTGGCCGGCCAGCGGATGCAGGCGCTTCACATTCAGGAGCAGGTGGGCGTTCTGGATGCCGAGCGTGCCGCGGACCTCCGCCTGGGCCTCTTCATCGTGCCAGGTGAAGCTGTCGCTCACCGGGGGGTAGATCGTCTTGATGCGGCGGCGGCCGAGGCCGAGGTCCTGCGCCCGGACCATCAGCCGGTCGCTGTAGAAGGTGACGCAGGACGCCGCGTGGTAGGCGCGCGTGAAGAGATCCGGCCCGATCTTCTTCGCGGCGTAGTGCCAGATCTCGGTGCCGTACAGCGTCAGCACCACCGGCTTGCCTTGGCGCCGCGCCAGCAGGACGGCCATCTCCGCCAGCAACCCGTTGCTGTGCACGTGGACGACGTCGACGCGGGCGATCCGCGGCAGCAGCACGCGGCGGATCCGGTAAGCGGCGAGGGCGGACGACAGCTTCAGCGTCCGCGCCAGCCGGCCGCCACCGGTTCGTTGCACCCACCCGACCGGGCCGGCCAGCGGCGCATGCCCTCCGGTTCTCGACGGATGAGCCACGTACTCGACCTCGGCCCCATCAGCCGAGGCCCAGTTCCCCAGTTGCCACGGCAGGAGGGCGTTGGCGGCCTGATCGGGCGGCAGGTGAGGGGTGACGTGAAGGACGCGCATCCGGCTACCGGGCTCCGGACGTGAGATACGCGGATCGGAACTCAGCGAACGTCACCGGCACCGCCCCAAGCTCATCGGTTGCGAAGGCGAGGAATCGTTCGAGCCGATCGCAGAAATCGTCCAGCTCGCGCTGCGTCCGGTTGTAGGGGCTGCCACCGACGATCGCCTCGCTCGAATGAAAGAGCAGGTTCAGCACCGGCTCATTCCACCGCGCGAGGTCGCGGGCGAGCGCGATCATGTCGTCGAGCGACGAGTACGACGGCCGCAGCCACCTCATCCGCAGGAGCCGCATCGCCCGTAACACGCGCTTGGTGGTATACGGTTTGGGCGCCCGCGCGTAGACGTACTGCAGCGTCTTCGGGAGCCGCCGGTTGAGTGCCGCCGAGACCGGCACTTCGAGCACGTTGCTCGACCCGGGCTGCGTGGCGCTGTCGTAGGCGAGGAAGTAGGGGGTCAGCGGCGCCTCGACGAACTCCGGCCCGCCCTTGTGCGATTCGTAGAACAGCGGCGCGACGCTCGACTCGACCAGGTAGCCGCACCGCTCGAGCGCTGCGACGTGGCTGGCCGAGAACCCGAACCGCCCCGAGCGATAGGTCACCGGGGCCCGTCCGACCGCGTCGGCGATCGCCGCCGTGAGCCCTTCGAGCTGCGCGTCGAACTGATCGCGCGGGAGCGTGGAGGCATACGGATGGCGCCGGACGTCCTCGTCGCTGCACGGGGGCGTTTCCCACGCATGGTGGTGGGCGCCGACCTCGCAGTCTCCCGCCGCCAGCAGCTCCCGCAGCACGTCGCGCGACCTGGGATCCTTCGCCACCGGATGCGTGATGACGTAGGTGGGCCGCACACCGTGGCGCGCGAACAGCGCATGAAGCCGCGGCAGCGCATAGAGGTTCTCGAAGCGCTGGTTCAGCCGCGCGGCTGCATCCCACTGGTTGTCTCCCTCGGTGTCGATGCCGACGAGAAGGTGCATCAGGTCCGTTCAGCGATCCTGATCCGAGTCGCCGAGCGTGACGTGCCACTCGTCGCTCAGGTCGTAGAAAGTGTCGTCGACCGCCAGCCCGTTCACCTTCACCACGAACTGCACCGTCGACTTGACGGCGAAATAGCCGGACCGGCGCAGCACCCGGCGGAAGACGGCGTGCATGACGAAGGTGCGGATCTTGTCGGAGTCGGCCTGGCGGGCCTCGCGATCCACCCAGCGCAGCAGCGTCTCGAAGCCCTGCTCGTCGGCCGGATCGGCGAGGAAGTCGACGAGCAGCGTCACCCGGCCGCGCGGTTCGGTGAAGTGCCGGTAGACCGCATACCCGACGTTCCGTTGGTCGCGGCGCAGCGCGGCGATGGAATAGCGCACGTGCGGCGCGTTCACGTACTTCCAGTTCAGGTAGGCGGCGTCGCGCCGGACCGCCAGCGGAAATTTCGGAGCCAGCTCTTCCCACAGCTGCGTGAAGCTGTCGTCGAAGCGCTGGATCACCCGGACTTCGGCCCCCAGCGGGCGCGTCCGCGCCACGATCTTGATCAGCGGCAGCGTCAGCGCCGAAACCAGCCGGTTGAGCCCGACCGGCCAGTTGGGCCGCCGCAGCGCGCGCCGGGTCAGCGGCTTGACGAAACAAGGCACCGGCCCGACGTCGGGCCACCGCAACTTCTGGAACAGTCGGTAGGACGAATCGGACAGGCCGAGGCCGAGCGAGGCGCCGACGTTGCGGTCCCAGGTCCGGAAGAGGAGCTCGCCGAGCCCCTGGCGCTGGCGTTCCGGCGCCACCATCACGTCCATGCCCCAGGACCCCTGGATCTCGCGCCCCGACAGCGACAGCTTCACCGGCATCGTCGCGTACTGGCCGACGATCGCGGGGCCTTCGCGGGCGATCCAGATCTCGGGCTCGTGCCCCGGATTGTTGGGGTTGCGGCGATACTGCCACTCCCAGCGGAGCCGGCTCGACTCGGCGGCATCGTGGCCGAACACACGACGATACAGCGCTTCGACCGCGCGCCTGTCGTCGGGCCGGTACCGATCGATGTCCACGTCAGGCTCCTGCCTTTGCCAGCACGTACTCCATGTTGCTGATGAGGGCGTCCCGGGTCAACGGGCTGTCACTCAGCCAGCGCCCGAGGCGCTTCGGCATCCGTCGAACGGTCCCGGTGGCGTGCAGCTCCTCGCGGACGATGTCGAGGCCGGCGCCGGCGATCTGTCCCCTGAGCCTGGTGACGGTGACCAGCTCGAGCAGGTCGTCGTGCTTCTTCTCGCCGCGGCGCGCCGCCTTGATGAACGAGTTCTCGTTGGCCGGCTCCTTGAGCGACCAGGTCGCGTGACGGGCCAGGAACTGGAAGGTCGCAAAGGCGATCCGCCGTCCGGCCAGCAGGTGGAGCGGCACCGGGATCCGCAGCCGCGGCAGGTGTGCGCCGGCAAACGACAGGTAGGGTGCGGTCGAGAGGTACATCCGTCCACCGGGGGCCAGCACGCGGGCACACTCGCGAAGATACAGGGGAGCGTCGGCCACGTGTTCGATCACCGCGTGGGAGAGGACGAGGTCGAACGAGCGGGCGGGGAAGGGCAGGTACATCCCGTCGGCGAGCGCGAAGTGGAGGTTCCGCAGCGAACGCTCACGCCCGAGTTTGACTCCTGCGTCCTGGAAGCGTTCCGCCGGGTCGATGCCCACAACCAGCTGCGCTTCTTCTGCCAGCGACAGCGGCATGCCGCCGCCGCCGCATCCGGCATCGAGAATCCGCCCGGTCAACGCCACACCGGCGCGATCGAGAAAGGCGATGACCTTGGCGCTCCGGTAGTACTCGAACAGTGCGTAGTCGTATTCCGAACGGAACCGCTGGTCGGCGTGCGCCTTGATGGCGCGCTCGTCAATCGTGCGCACGGCCGGCCGTCTGTCCGTCGATCCGGGCGCCGCCGAATTTGTCGATGAGTGCGGCGCGGTCCCGGCCGGTGACGGTTTCCGCCACGTCGAAAGTCATGATGATGGTGCGGTTGGGATACGCGTCGAGCACCTCCTCGATGACCGACCCCTCATAGCCGACGCGCGGCGATACGTAAGTCAAAATATATCGCACATCGTCCCGCGACTTCCGGTCGGCGTAGTTCCCGAACCCGCGGCCGACGAACACCGGCCTGATGCCGTTCTCGAGCGCCAGCCCGTTGGCAAGCTTGCCATGGACGAGGGTGCCGGGCGGGAGCACGCGGCCGAGTTCGATCGAGGCGCTGTAGTTCTTGTAGGACCGGCCCCACGCCCACTGGACGAACTGCACTGCCTGCCCGACCACCAGCAACGACGCCAGCACCATCCCGGCGCGTGGTGACCAGGCGGCCGAGAGGGCGCGCGGCAGGCGCGGCCACGTGAGGTAGAGCCCGGCGGTCGCCACTACCGCCAGGGCGGCGCCGAGCCGGACGTTCGGCGCGACTTCGTAGAGGAACCCCAGGCGGATCCCCGATCCGGCGAGTACGTACAGCGCGTAGGCCACGACCGGCGCGGCGAGAAGCGCCCTCGAGCGCGGGATCGATGCCACCGTCGGCCCCACCAGCCTTCGATCCCGGCCAAGGAGGATTGCCGCCAGCGCGATGAGCGCCGGTATGAACATCACGAAGCGCCGTTCGTTTCCGACGTCGTGGGCCAGCAGTTCCAGGGCGCCGAGCGCAAGCCACCACGCGAGCAGCCGCTCGCCCGGCGCCGCGCTCCTGAAATTGACCGCGATCGTCAGGGCGGCGGCGAGCCCCAGCGCGAGCGTGACCCACATCCTGGTGAAAATGTCGTGCAGCACCGGGAACCAGGTGAGGCGATTCAGCAGCGATTCGATATCGTAACTGGGCTTCCGCGTAATCGACATCTGGACGTTGTAGAACCAGTAGTCCTGCCAGTTCGGCACGACGAACATCGCGAGCGCCGCCGCGCCGCAGATCGCGAGTGCGGCCAGGGTGGTCAGCGCGGCGCGCCGCTGACCCGGATCCTGCCGCCAGGCGACGACCAGTCCGACGAGCGCATCGAGCGCGAGCGCCGCGACGAAGAATGCCGCCGCGGCTTTGGTGAAGAAGGCGAGGAAGGCAAATGCCGCGGCTCCCCAGGCCCATCGGGCAGAGGAGGCGGTCCGCGCATGGCAGTACCAGCTGGCGACCATGAAGGCGGCCATCGGCCCTTCCATCAGCGCGGCCCGGTTCCACATCACGTACACGTAGTTGGTCGCCAGCAGCGCCGCCCCGATCAGGCCGGCCCGCCGTCCGGCGATTCGAGCCAGCCCGAGCCCGAGCAGGAAGACGGAGAGCCAGCCGAGGATCTCGGGGACCAGGCGCGCCTGGCGGACCCCGGTGCCGAAGCCTTCGAACGCGGCGTACTCCAGGGCGGTGAACACCGGGGCGATGAACATCGGATTCCACGCGTCGAGGCTCCACGCGCCGAACAGCGCCCGGTTGCGGGCGTTGTGGACCCAGGCCCCTTCGTCGTGCCAGACGATGCCGACCGTGGACTCCCACGGGGGATCCGCCGCTGGAAAGAGGCCGCGAAGGAGGGCGGCGACCAGGAGGATGAGAGCGAACGCGACCGCGAACTGCCGCCGGGACAGGTCGCCGGCGACCGAACCGGTCGCGCTCACTGGCGGACCCCGCGGCGCGTCCAGATCTCGAAGCCGGCCGGACCCGGGGTCGGATCGTAATCCGCGCGGAGCCACTCGGCGAGCCGCGGTGTGCTCATGAAGAACTCGGCCGAGTTCGCGACGTCGGGCTCCCAGTCCCGGACCTGCAGCGCAACGATTGCCGGCCGCCGCCGTTCGAGATCGCCGCGCAGCCCCTCGACCCCGTAGCCCGGCTCCGGCGCGTTGAAGTCGACGATGACCGGGCGGCTCCAGAAGAAGCGGGAGGCGCTCTCGCGTTCCGCCTGGACGTAGGCGCCGCTCGCGAACCCGAAGATGTAGATCGGATCGTCGCGCTCGGTCCGCTGCCGGACGAACCCCGCCAGTTCCGCCATCGCCAGCGCCGAGTACTTCCGCTCGCTGCGATCGCCGTAACGCGCAAGATGCGCCTCCCTCGTCGTCTGGCCGAGTACGTAGCGGGTGTCGTGAACGATGTTGCCGGCCAGGTTCGAGAACTCGTTGACCCGCCATACTGCAACCGCCACGACCGCGAGCGCGAGCGCGTTGACCAGGGGACGGCGCCGCCACAGGACCGTAGCCGACCACGCGGCCGCGAACGCCAGCGCGGGCAGCGCCTGCACGAAGTATTGCGGCAGGCCGCGGCTGCCGTTGATCGCAATCGCCAGGCAGGCGGCGGCGACCCACGCCGGTCCGATCAGGCGAGTCCGGTCGCGCGACGCAACCGCGAGCAGCACCGCGCAGCCGGCGCCGCCGAGCAGCCACAGCGCATCAACCCGGGCGTGCTGCACCGGGAAGGTGAGCAGGTAGCGGACGAAATGCCCCGGGCCGCTATAGGTCTCCCCGGAGTAAAGCAGGTTGTAGCCGATCGTCGCCTGGTAGAGATCGTCCACGGTGCCGGTCAGCGCAAACACGAGAAACAGGGCACCCGGTACGACCGTGAACCCCGCAAGCGTCAGTGCCAGCTCACGGATCGACAGGCGGCGCAGTGTCCACAGGACGACGACGATGGCGGCGCCGTAGGCGGCGGCGTTGTATTTGAAGGCGAAGGTGACGCCGAGCAGAACGCCGGCAGCGAATGTCGTCCGGCCGGCCGGCTGGCCCCGAACGAGCAGCAGGATGGCGCCGGTCATCGCGGCGGCGATGAAGGTCTCGCACTGCGCGCGGACGCTGACTCCCGCCAGCCGCTGGAACCCGGGGTCCGAGAGAAAGAGGAAGAGAAGCGCGGCCACCCGTCCGGTGACCTCGCCGGCCACGGCGCTGCCGAGCGCGACGAGCAGCGCGGCGGTGAGCGCCGCGATCAGCAGGTCGGCTGCGGCCGCGACCCCTTCGTTCCCCCACACCGCCCGCATGACGGCGTAGGTGTAGTGGATCGCCGGCGGTTTCTGATCCCAGGCATCGCGATAGGGAAGCTCACCGGCGAGAATGCGCTCGCCGACGTAGGCGTAGAGTCCCTGATCGGCCCCCATCGGCTGGGCCAGTGACGGCACCCGCGCGATGACGAGGACGCATGCCAGCGCGAGGAAGAGCCGTTTGTGCATCGATCCGGATGGCTTGAATTATAGTGCTTGCGAGCCCCACCATTGACCGACCGCCTCCCCGCCGCAGCCCTCAGCATCGTCGTGCCGACCTATAACGAGCGCGATCGCCTGGCAGACCTGGTCGAAGAGATCTTCAACGCATACAGGACCGAAGAGCTCGATGGAGAGCTGGTGGTCGTCGACGATAACTCGCCGGACGGTACCGGAGCACTGGCCGAGGAGCTGGCCGGGCGTCATCGGATCACGGTGATCCACCGTGCCGGCAAGCTCGGGCTCGGCACCGCGGTGGTCGAAGGGTTCGAGGCCGCCACCGCGCCGATCGTCGGGGTGATCGACGCCGACCTGAGTCATCCGCCGCAGGCGGTGCCGCGGATGCTCGCCGCGATGCGGCAGGCGAACGCCGACATGGTCATCGGCAGCCGCTACATTCCCGGGGGCGGCACGCACAACTGGGGAGCGATCCGGCTGCTGATGTCGCGGGCGGCGTGCCTGCTCGCGCGCGGCCTGACGCCGGTGCGGGACGCGACCTCCGGGTTCTTCCTGATCCGGCGGGATCTGGCGCGCGGCGTCCGGATTTCCGCGGGCGGGTTCAAGATCTGCCTCGAGCTGCTGGTGCGCGGGCGGCCGGCGACCATTGTCGAGGTCCCCTACGTTTTCAAGGGGCGGACGGCGGGGGAGAGCAAGATGAACACCCGCGAGGCGCTCGGCTATCTCGACCAGTTGCGGGATCTTCGCGCGTTCGTCCGGAGCCAGCCGAAGCTGCGCCAGCGGTACGTGCGGCTTACCGCCGATCAGCTTCAGCGAGAGTCGCTGGCGAATCCCTGAAGGCCTTGCTGCTGGTGTCGACGACCTTGCCGCCGAAGAGCGTGCGGGAGATGACCTGCACGAAGATCGCGTGCTTCGATCGCGCCAGCCGGGCGACGTCGCCGAGGTGGCGCGCCAGGTAGCCCGGCCTCAGGAAGAAGCGGCGCTTGGCCCGGTTGATCGCGTCCATCACCACCCGCTCGTTCAACCCGTTGCCGTTCATCAGGTAGTACCGGTACTCCATCTTCGACCAGTCGGCGTCCGCCCCTTCGGGCAGCAGCCCTTCCTTCACGACCTTCTCGTACATCGCGGTGCCCGGATAGGGGACCGCCGGGTAGAAGTTGGCGAAGTCGGGATCGAGCTCGATCGCGTAGCGCACGGTGTGGTCCATCGTCTCCATCGTCTCGCCGGGATAGCCGAAGATGAAGAACGCGAACGAGCGGACGCCTGCGTCCCGCATGTTCTTGAACGCCGCCTCGATCTTCTGCCGCTCGAGCCGCTTGACCATGTGCTTGCGCACCTCTTCGTCTTCGGTTTCGATGCCCAGGGCCAGCATCCAGCATCCGGCGCGCTTGAGGCGGTGAACGAAGGCGGGGTCGGTGAGGTTGTCGGCACGGGCATTCCCGAACCACTGAATCGGAAGCTTGCGCGCGATCAGCTCGTCGCAGAAGGCGGTGAAGGTCTTCACGTTGAGGGTGACGGTGTCCCCCCAGAGGTAGAAGAACTCGATGCCGTGCTCGCGATGGGTGCGCTCGATCTCGTCGACCAGGACCTTCGCCGGGCGCTCGCGGAACTTGTGCCCCTGGTGGATCGGCGCGACGCAGAAGTCGCACGAGTAGGGGCAGCCGCGGCTGGTCTCGATGATGACGTAGGGCTTGTCGACGAGCGGCAGCGAATACAGGCGCAGCGGCACCAGGTCCCACGCCGGGTAGGGCATGGTCATGAAGCCGTCGTAGCTGCCGTGCGCGGCGTTGAGGTTGATGCGGCCGTCGGGTCCGCGCCAGGTCAGGCTGCGGACCTCTCCCAGGGTGTCGGTGGAGGGCAGGCTGGCCAGCTTGAGCACCGCGTCCTCGGGCTCGCCGACGAACATGCCGTCGACGCCGGGAGCGCGCTCCATCGACAACTGCGGCACGGTCGAGGCGTGCGGGCCGAAGCAGAACATCGGCGCGCCGAAGCGTGCCTTGAGCTGCCCGATCGCGGCGACGTCGCCGTCCAGGGTCGGGGTGGTGGAGGGGAAGAGGATCAGGGAGGGGACGAAGCCGTCCGCCTCGAGCCGGCTGACGACCTGTTCGATCGAAAGCCGTTCCACCGTGGCGTCGACCAGGCGGACGTCCATGCCGGCACGGCGGAGAATCGCGGCGATGAGCGCGAGCGTGTACGGCGGCTTGGTCGTGCCGAGCACGTCGTCGCGTTCCTGGCAGCGACCCTGTCGGGTGAACGCCACGCCGTTGATCAACGGCGGGTTGATGAGCAGAGTTTTGCGGCCTAGCATCGCTTAACGCACCACCGTCAGGGGGATCGCGCGGCGGGCCGGGGCGGTGGCCCCGGCGCCGAACGGTTCGGCAACCGGTACCGGCGACAGCTCGGCCTTGCAGCAGCGGCGGCAGACGGGGAACAGACCGTTCTCGACGAGGCGGCGACGCATCTCGACGAGCTTATCGCCGTTCCAGACTTCCTCGAGCGTCTGGGTATTCAGATCGCCGACTTCGACGCGGATGAACGGGCAGAAGTAAACCTTGCCCGAAAAGGAGACGCGGGCGTGCAGGAACGGGTAGAGGCAGCGGCCGTCGAGCCGGGCGCCCGGCGTGTAGTAGTTCTCGATCAGCTGATCGTGGACCTTCGGGCGGTAATCGAACAGCACGTTCTTCGCCTTGCACTTGGCCTCGAGGGCCGTGACCTTCTCGCGCACGCGCGCGATGTCGAGCCCCGGGTCGGCGGTGATGAACGTGGTGATCACCGAGACATCGTCGCCGCCGATCATGCGTACCGTTTCAGCCGCGTCTTCAGGCGTGCAGAACATCAGGTGATTGAGGCCGATCGCATCGACACCGAGCTCGCCGGCGACGTCGACCATCTGATCGAGCGCCTCGAGGCTCTCGTGCGCGACCGTGGTGTTGATGCTGACGCGCAGCGGCGCGTGCTTTCGCCTGGCGGCGGCCTGCAGGCGCTTGAGGCCGGCAGTGGTCCGCTCGAACGTCCCCTTCAACCCGCGCGCGACGTCGTGGAGCTCTCCGGGCCCGTCGATCGAGATGCTGATGTGTTTGAGAAAGCCCGACGCCGCCAGGTCGGCGAGGGCCTCGGCCCGTTCGTCGTTGATGATCGTGCCGTTGGTCGTCAGGTAGCCGCAGGCGTACTGCTTGTCGCGGAAGAGCTCCAGCACGGACATGATGTCCTTGCGCATGAAGATCTCGCCGCCGGTCAGACTGACCTGGAAGCCTTCGCGCTCGGGGAAGGCCCGGTTGAGCGTCTCGAGATCCATCTCCTGGCGCCACTCACCCTCGACGTTGAGCAGGTCGCCGACGTAGCAGAACTCGCAGTGCAGATTGCACCGCATGGTGGCCTCGTAGACGGCGCCCATCGGGAACCGGTCGGCGCGGCCGGTCTTCTCGGTGACGAAGCGGTCGACGCGACGCTCGTACTTGCGGCGGCGATAGCGCGCCCAGGCATGGCGGGCCAGCGGCAGGGCGCGGGCCCGCGAGGCGATGGATTCGCGCAGTCTACGGGTCAGGACCATCGAGGTGCCAGATCTCCAGCGGCGGACCGGGACGCTCGAGCGCTGCGTCGATCCGAATATCGGTGTTATGCAGGAATGGTTCGATTCTCGCCCGCTCAGCCTCGGGTACGTCGGGCCGATACGGCGAGAACGTGGCAATCAGCCGTCCGGCCCGAGCCAGCTCGGAGGCCAGGACCGTGAGTTCAGGATCCAAACTATTGTACCGCTTAAGGATAACGTACGCCACGCCCAGGCGTTTCAGCTCCGCCATTCCCCCCGGTTTCGCCAGCACGGCAGGGTCTACATAGATCTTTTCGGCGTCCAGGCCACCGCGTCCAAGCCAGATCACCCGGTAGGCCGGCGCGGGATACGGATCGAGGCTGAGCTGGATTCGAAACTTCGTTGACGCGGCGTCGGCGCTTCCCAGATTCTGCGCCAGTCCCTCGGTCAGGGCCTCCCGCGACGTCGTCAGCGCTACCGAGTACCGGCTGCACCAGGATCGAGGCGCCGGCGGGGATCCGGGATTCAACGAACCGCCGGGCGAGCGCCCGCGTGTCGTCGGTGCGAAAGAAGGCGTCGGTGCGGATGCTGTGAATCAGCGGCGACACCGCGCAGGCGCCGACCACCAGCCAGACCGCCGCCCGCGGGGCCCTCGACACCTGCGCGATGTAATCGATCATCCACGCCGCGGCAATGGCGAGGAATGGAAGCACCGGGTTGAGATACCGGCTTGCCGGCGCCGTATTGGTGATGAAGAGGAAGAAAGCCAGCGGAAACAGGAACAACAGCGCCGCCCGCGCCGGAGCGACGATCGCCATGCACGCCGCCCCGGCGACGCCGAGCCCGACCACGGCGCGCCCCATTGAATCGGTCCAGAGGATGTCGAGATAGCGGCCGACCGGGCCGAAGGCCCCGCCCTGGACCGCCCGGTCGACCACGATCTGGCGGTTCGCCGTGATATCCCGCCATGCGGTCATCGGCTCGACGAGGATGAAGGGAGACAGCGCGAAGAAGACGACTGCGGAAACGAGCGCGGCGGTCGCGGCTTGCTGGAGGACCGCGCGCCATCCATCGCCTCGCCACTTCTGGACGATCGCCCAGGTCAGTGGCAGCGCCAGGAAGATGCAGTAGTAGTGGGTCGAGAACGCGACGCCGCACGCCGCCGCGGCGACGACGACAGGATTACGCGGGTGGTCCGGTCACCGGAGCGTGCGGCCAGATCCGGGTGATCGCGATGCAGGCGAGGATGACGGCCAGCGTCGCTGGCACGTCATGCTTGACGTAGTGGGCATCGCGGACGGCGAGCGGCGCCACCGCCAGGAACAACGCCGCCGCCATGCCGACGCGCCGATTGAGCAGCCGCGCGCCGAGATGGTAGACGGCGAGCGTGCCGAGCGCGCCGCACACCGCGCCGAGTAGCCGTCCGGCGGTGTAGATTCCGGTCGGATCGGTGAAGTACAACTGCTGCAGAGCCGCAACTGACGACGCGCCCCCGGTCAGCCAGACGAAGCCGAGGTAACTGCCGACCCATCCGAACAGCACATAGAAGAAGAACGTCGGGTAGAGAAAGTTCCCCGGGTTCAACGTCCCCTTGGCGAAGGTGAGGGCACGCGCCATGATCGCGACCTCGTCGGGGTTGTAGACGTCCGGCAACCCGTACTGCAGCCCGACGACGCGCAGGCCGAGCGCCAGGAGCACGATGGCCCCGAGCAGAACCCGGTGCGACGAGATTGAGAGGCTTCTCACGGCCGGGGGCCCTTGCTCCGCGGCTCGATCATCTCGTCGGGCACGTCCACACTTACTACTTCCCCGGCCATCTCGGTGGCGTCGGGAGCGGTGGTGAGCGGCGCGCCTCGCCCGCGCTGCTGCCGCAGCGCGTTGAGCCAGCGGAGCTCGGCGGCGCTGAAGAATCCGGTCAGCCACAGCGCGACCGACATGACCGCGACGACCGACAGACCTCGCGCCAGCACCGCCAGAATTGCTGGCATCGGCGGCAGCAGCCGGGCCAGGAAGAAGGCGAGCAGCGCCGCGCCTACCGCGAGCGCGATCCGCCGTCGTTCATAGGGTATCGGGTAGAACCGCTGCGACAGTCGAAAGGCGATCGCCGACTGGATGGCGTAGGCCGCGGTATTGGCCCATGCGGCGCCGATCATGCCGTAGCCCGGGATCAGCGCGAAGTTCAGCGCGACGTTGACCGCGGCGCCGACCGCGGTCGAGACCGGGTAGTACTGGGTCTGGCTGGTGATGTTCAGGCCGATCGATGTCAGCAGGTAGATGCCGTAGAAGAACACGCCGACCGCCGTCCAGGCGACGACCGGCGCGGCGGCGACGAACTCTCCCCGGGTGATCACGTCCAGCAGTTCCGGCGCGATCGCCGAAAGGCCGGCGGTGATGAGGGCGAGCGCGGCGATGCCGTAGGTGGTGACGGCGGTGAACACCCGCTTGGCGTCCGGCTCCCGCGACGTCTCGTAGTAGAACGGCGCCCAGGCGTATTCGAAGGCGCCAAGCGCAATTTTTGGAATGAGGCCGAAGCTCACGCCGATCGAGTAGACGCCAACCTCCTGGATGGTGCGAAACCGCTCGAGAATGAAGCGGTCCGCGACCGCCATGACCTGCAGGGCAAATCCGTGCGGCACGCGCGGCAGGCCGAAGGCGAGCGACCGTCGCAGCACGTCGCGCGAGAACACCGGGCGGATCAGCGGCGCGAACCAGCGCAGCATCACCACCATCAGCAGGGCGGTGACGACCACGTCGGCGATGACGATCCCCATCACCCCGTATCCATACCCGACGATCAGTACCAGCCGCAGCACCACGGTCGACGCCGAGCGCGCGAAGGTCAGCGCGCTGAACTCACCCGGCCGATTCTGGATGCGCAGCACATGGAAGGGAATGAAGGTGAAGCCGATGGCAAAGATGTTCAGCAGCAGCAGCTGCAGCGCGAGCGTGTATCCCGGCCCGCCGAGCAGCCGATCCGAGACCAGCGGGGCCACCGCGACCGAGGCCGCGAGCAGCACGCCGTTGGCGGTGAGCAGGTAGAAGAAAAGGGTGCTGGCCAGCCGCTGGCGGGCGGCGGTGTCTTCGCAGTCGTACCAAAAGCGCATGAAGGCGCCGTCGATGCCCCAGCGGAAGAACAGCTTGGCCGGAGCCTCGATGGCGGCGAGGAGGGCGATGACGCCGTAGTCAGTCTTGGTGAGGTACTGGACGTAGACCCGGAGCAGAAGGAAATTGACGATCTGGATGGCCACCTCGCCGAGGCCATAGATCGCCGAGTTTTTCGAGAGCTCGCGAATCTTCTGAATGAAGTGATTCTACTGCGCTTGACCGGCGCCGGGGCCGGGATCGGCTAGGGCAGCAGACTACGGCAGCAGGGCAGCAGACTAGGGCAGAAGGCTGCCGCCACCGGGACCGCCACCCGGACCGCCGCCGGGGCCCCCACCACCGGGTGGCTTCGGGGTCCCGAACGGAACCGGCTGCTGCGGTGCCGCCTGTGGCAGCGGGCCAGGGCGCGGCGCGGTCATCGGCGCGTTCGGCGGCGGCTGGCCGGGCAGCGGCGGCGGGTTCACGCCGGCCGGCTGCTGGCCGACCGACGGTGGCCTGATCGGCTCGTCTTCGTCCATGTCGGGTGGCGGTGCGGTCGGCATCGGCCGCGGGACGAACATCGGCTGCGGCGAGGAAACCGGCCCGGTGTTCACGGGTGGCCGGCTGACCGGCAGGATCATGATCCGGTCGAACATCGACGCGGTCGCGATCGCCGCCGGACGTTCCGCGGTCATGTAGCCGCTGGCGGCGCGCAGCAGGATGTCGAGCGCCTTGCGCTCGGGCGTGTCGACCAGGTGCAGCGAGACCGGGGTGGTGATCTTGTCGCCGTTGACGATCTTCGTCTGCCCGATCCGGGCCCACTCCGCCATGATCAGCGAGAGCGGAACGTCCTCGGCGACCAGGGTCACCAGGCCGTTCTGGATCGTCAGCTTCAGTTCCCCAGCCGCCGCCGCCGAGGGCACGGCCAGGAGCGCCGCGGTGGACAACAGCAAAAAGAGCTTGCGCATGGCTTTGGGACTCCTGAAGGCGGACCACCAGTATACGCCTCGTTAGACGGTCCGGCGAGGCCTGTAGCTGGGAAAAGAGGTTCCAAGGGTTCTGGGTGAATTCCACGGCGATTGACCTCGGCTGTTAGCTGGCGCCTGAAGCCGAACCCCTGAAACTCCTGGAACCCAAGAACTTTTTAGAACCTTTAGAACCTTTAGATCAGCTTGGTAACCCAGAGCGGGGAGTCCTTGCGCGGGAGATCGCAGGACCGGCAGACGTCGGGGCCGCCGCTCTCGAGGTGTTCGCGGCGGACGCTGCGGAAGCGGTCGTTGTTCCAGATCTCCTCGATCGAGGAGGTGTTCATGTCGCCGAGGATGGTGTGGCCGTCGAAGTCGGCGCAGCAGAGCGAGACCCGCCCGTCCCACAAAATGGTGAAGGTGAGCCACGGGCGGTAGCAGGGGTAGTTGACGTCCGACTCCTGGTTCAGCGTGCCGCCCCAGTTGTGCAGGTCGGTGATGTGAATCTTGTCGGCAATCTTCCGCCAGTGCTCGATGAACGCCTGTTCGTCGGCCGAGTTGTTCTGGCGGACGAAGGACAGGATCAGCTTCGGACGCCGCTTGCCGAGCTCGGCCCGGATCCGCACCAGCCGCTCGATGTTGGCGATCACCTTGTCGTACTTCAGCCCGATCCGGGTCGATTCGAACACTTCCTTGCCGGAGGCGTCGACGCTGATGTTGATCGCATCGAGGCCGGCCTCGATCATGCCGCGCGCGACCTCCTCGGTGATCAACGACCCGTTGCTGATCATCCCGACTTCCTTGATCCCCTGCTGCTTGGCGTAGCGGACCTTTTCCACCAGCTTGCGGTCCACGAACGGCTCGCCGTAGTTGTGCACCCGCACGTGCGTGATCCCCAGCCGGGCGCACTCGTCCACGATCTTCTTGAACAGGTCGAAGCTCATGATCCCCTGCCGCCGGTGCATTTCGTCGCGCGGGCAGAAGACGCACTTCGCGTTGCAGATGTTGGTGCTCTCGATCTGAACGATCTCCGGCAGGATCGGCGACCGGTCGCGGTCGGTCGCCAGCATCAGGCGGCGAATCGGCTTCGCCTGGCTGCGGAGGACGCCTTCGGCGGCCTTGCGAAGGCGGGCCTTGATTCGGATCGGGTGTGACATCGCTCGTTCTACTGCTGGCGGAAGTACTCGACCACGCGATCGAGGATCTCGTCGAGCTCCACCGTCGGACGGTAGCCTACCAGCGCGCCGACCTTCCTGATGTCGGGGACGCGCCGGGGCATGTCTTCGAAGCCGGACTCGTAGGCCTGATCGTAGGGGATCAAGACGATCTCCGAATCGCTACCGGTGAGACGCTTCACCTTGACCGCCAGGTCCGACATCGTGATCTCATGGCCGTTGCCGATGTTGAACACCTGGCCGATCGCACGTGGCTCGTTGATCAGCGCCATCAGCGCCCGCACGACGTCGCCGACGTAGGTGAAGCTGCGCGATTGCGTCCCGTCTCCGAATACGGTGATTGGCTGTCCGGCGAGCGCCTGCCGCACGAAAGTCGGGATGACCATCCCGTACTGTCCGGTCTGCCGCGGCCCGACGGTGTTGAAGAGCCGCACGACGATCACCGGCAGCTTCCGCTCTTTCCAGTAGGCGAGCGCCAGAAACTCGTCGATGAGCTTGCTGCACGCGTACGCCCATCGGTGCTTCGACGATGGTCCGAGCACCAGGTCCGCGTCTTCGCTGAACGGCACGTCGGTGCTCTTGCCGTACACCTCCGACGTCGAGGCGATCACCACCAGCTTCTTCTTCTTGTTCGCGAGCTTCAGGACAATTTCGGTCCCGTGCACGTTGGTTTCGATGGTGTGGACCGGCCGCTCGACGATCAGCTTCACGCCGACCGCTGCCGCCAGGTGCACCACGACGTCGGCCCGGTCGATGAGCTCGGCGAGCAGCCCCTCGTTCTCGACGCCGTCGATCGTGTAGTCGAAGCCGGGATGCCCCTTGAGGTGCGAGATGTTCTCGATCGAGCCGGTCGACAGGTTGTCGAGCACCGAGACCTGGTCCCCGCGCGCGAGCAGCGCCTCCGCAAGGTGCGAGCCGACGAAGCCGGCTCCGCCGGTGATCAACACACGCATAGGTTCAATCTGCCGCGCCGGTCCGGCTCTCGCGGATGAGGTCCAGGATCACGTCAGCGGAGCGGGCGGCGGCGCCGGAGCCGGGTGACCGTCATCGACTCCCCGAGCACCGCGCGGACGCGGTCCGCGAGCTGCTGGCGGAATCCTTCATCATACAGGATGCGGTGCAGAAGTGCCGGTACGTCAGCAGGATCCGGGCTGCCGGCCATGGCCCCGGCGGCCACGAACGGCGAGAGGTTGTTTGGCAGTCCCAGCACCAGCGTCGGGACTCCCATCTCCGCGGCATCCAGCGCGACGGTCGAGTTGACGGTCACCAGCGCGCGCGCGGCTGCCAGCAGCGGCGAGAGCGACGCCCCTTCGGCCACGACCGTCACGTGCGGGCGCCCCTGGAGGAATGCCCAGTAGGCGTCAGCGGTTTCCGCGGGATGAGGCTTGATCACGATCTTGACGCCGGGCAGGTGGGCGGCCGCGTCGATCAGCCCGCCCAGGCTGCCGCGAGCCTCCTTCTCTTTTGTCGTGACGACCACGATCTCCTCTTCGGCGCCGATGGCCAGCGCTTCCCGCAGCAGCTCACCCGAGGTTGACGGGAGCGCCGCCACCTCGCGTACGATCTCGTCCCGGCGCGCGCTCCCGGTGACGACGAGCGTCTCGGGCGGAAAGCGGCCGAGCTCGCGCAGATGCCGCGCCGCGTAGGTGTCGAACAGCAGCGTCCGCGACGGATGAGGGAACCCGGCGGTCGTCCGGTTCTCCATCTCGTCGGGCTCATGCCGGTAATTCAGCCAGTGCCGGTAGATGAAGCCGTGCTGGAGCCCCGCCGAGGGAATCTTCCGGCGCCGCGATTCGAGGATCAGCGCGCGTCCCCATCCGCCCGCTTCCGCATAGGTGACGACCCCGCCGGGGGATAGTGCATCGAGCGCGGCCCCGGCTTCGTCCATGGCGCGGACCGACCACGGCCATTGCAGGAACGCGACCCCGGCGAGCTGCTCCTTCACCAGCGGCCAGCAGTCGACGCCGTCGATCCGTGCCGCGTCTCTTATTGCCGGAGCCTGGGTGAGCGTGCGGTAGCGGGAGAAACGCTCCCGCCATGCCGCGCGTGAACACGCGAGCCCGCTCCATGAGGCAAACCGTTCGACCGGGATGACCGACGTGGGCCTGGTGCCTCTGAAACGGCGACGGCGCTTCGTCCGGAAGTTGGCCGCCGCGCCGATGCCGACGTAGCGGACCGAGCCGGCGTCGAGCCGTCGTTCGAGCTCCGCCAGGATCGGCCCGATGTACGACTCCGACGATCCTTCCGCGGACCCGCCGCGCCAGAACGCGCGGTGGATGAACGCAGCGACATCAACCGGACGGCTGGGGGCCGGGCTCCTCTGCCAGCGGTCGGCGGACGCGAACGCCGTCAACATCAGCCGCCGCGCGTGCAGATCCAGCGACGTCAGCCGCTTGAGCCACGTCAGTGGATTCGGCGGCGCGCCGCACGGCACTCCGCGCGCAGCGCCGACCGATGGCGCGAGATGCCGGACGACATGCGATCCGCTCAAGACCCGTGATCTCGGCCGGGCTCTCACGTTCGATCAGCGTCGTCAGCGCCCGGATCACCAGGTGGATGGCGAGGATGACCTGCTCCTTGTGCAGGTAGATCTCGGTGAACCACCAGAGTGAATCGCCCCTGGCCGTGAACCGATCGCGGAACGCCGCTCCGTCAACCGGGAGATGCCGGAGCGCCTTGATCCAGGCGTAGGCGGCGTCGTGCGCGCTCTCCTCCGCGACCGGATCGAGGTAGTCGGCGAGCGCAACCTGCCGGGACCCGCTCGCACTTCGAATGAAGAGTTGTGCCTCGATCATCGGGACACGACTCGTGAGGTGCGGTTGCAGTCGTCGAGGATCGCGGCCGCCGCGGCGAACACCCGATCGGGCGTTACCAGCGCCAGGCACTCGGGCGTGTGCCCGGTGCATCGGGCCGGCGGCAACCGGATCCGATTACAGGGGGCGCAGGGGAGCTCGACCCGGATGATGCGGTCGAGTGGCCCGCGCGGCGCATAGCGGCGGGGATCCGACGGCCCGAACACCGCCACGATCGGCGTCTCGACCGCGGCGGCGAGGTGCATCGGCCCGGTATCGCCGGTGATCATCAGATCGCATCGCTCGAGCACCGCCGCGACGGTCAGCAGGCCGGACGCCGACGAGGCATCGGCCACGCGGTCCGCCGGAAGGGCCGACCTCACCTGGTCCACCAGCGTGCGATCTTCCGGGCTGCCGGTCAGCACGATCGTGGCGCCGTATGACTCGGCCAGCTGTCTCGCGACAAGGGCGAAGCGATCGGGATCCCACTGCTTGACCGGCCGGCCACCGGCGACGTGCATCGCCACCAGCGGCCGGCGTGCCCCCGCCAGGATGCCCTCTGCTTCGCCCCGGTTCGCCGCCGGGATGTCCAGGGCTCCCGCCGCGCCTCCGCTGCGCGGCATCGTCCGCAGCACGGTCGCGACCAGCCGCCGGGCATTGTCGGTGGTGTGTTCGGATGGGCGATAGTCGAGGGCCTGGTCCAGCAGCGCCCCGCCGCCACCACTGCGGTAGCCGGCCGTCCACCGCGCCCCCGAGACCGAGAGCAGCAGGTTGCTGCGGACGTCCGGTTCGAAGTTGATCGCGAGATCGTAGCGGCGCCGCCGCCAGCCGGCCGCCGCACGGAGCAGCCGCGGAAGCGCGGCGCCATGGGAGCCGCGGGCGAGCCAGGCCGGATCCATGGTCTCGACCCGGTCGACGCCGCGGACCGCGCGCGCCAGTTCCTCGTTCCAGCTTCCGACGACGAGATCGATCTCGGCGTCCGGCGCCGCGTCGCGCAGATCCGCGACCGCCGGCAGCGCCATCACCAGATCGCCGATCCGTTCGAGGCGGAGCAGCAGGATGCGCTTCGGGGCGAGCGGCGGCGATCGCCGCCGGAATGGGCGCGCCAGGCCGCGCGCGGCGGCGAGCACGGCGTCGCCGGCGGCAACGAGTGCGCGCTCGCGCCGATCGTAGATCTGCAGGGCTGCCATTCGGGGGTCGCGGCTATCTTATCGTCACACGATCGATCATCACGCCGAGATCCCGGTCATCCGCTGAGCCCAGCACCAGTGCCGGGTTCCAGGTGGTGGAGCGCAGCCGCAGCTCCACCGGTTCGGTGGAATCGGCCGCTCGTCGGGCCAGATCGGTCGGGATGGGCAGGGTATAAGCCCGGAAGCCGCCGGGGCTCAGGTCGACCGAACCGAGCCGCTGGTTGTGGAGAAAGACCTCAGCGGTTGCCGGCGGCGCTGCTGCCGGGCGCCCACCATCGCTCATCATCAGCGTCAACTCCGTGCTGGTTGCCGGCATCGCGGTGACGGAGACATACGACGTCGACCGCGTCCACCGGAACGACCGCCCGTCGGTCTGCTCCCGCCCGTGGAATCGCAGCACGTGCAGGTCGTCGTTCCCCCCGATGTCGAGATCGAACCAGCCATCCTTCGGCCGCGGCCGGGCATCGACGAACTCGTAGATGCCGAACTCGAACTCCTTCGCTCGCACGACCCTGGGGAGAGCGCTGATGGACGACTCGAACTCGGGCACCTGAAAGCGCTGGCTGCCGACCGGGTTCATCGCATACCCATGCGACAACAGGTCGGTGCCGCCGCCGCCAATGAAGAAAACCTGCTTGTACCTGGTGCGCGCCCAGGCGACGAACGCCGCCATCGTCGCCTTGTCCGGCTTCGCCGTCGCGAGCAGCAGGACGTTCTTCGCGTAGATGAACGCCAGCGGCGTCGCCAGCACGTGCACGTCGCCACCCGCGTCCCGGCTCTCGACGATGACCAGGTCGTTTGGATTGAAGCTGCCGGCGAGCGCCTCGAGTCTGGGGATCAGCCCGCCGTACTCCGTGTGCGCGAGCAGCGGGGCGCTGACCCTGACATAGGTGGACGCCAGGAGCGCGACCAGGGTGCCGCCGACGACCCACCTGAGGACCTGTGCGCGCCGCCCGATCGCCGCGGTCGCAAAGGCGGCCGCGCACACGAACAGCAGCGCCGCCGGCAGTACCACCGGCAGAAAGCGGCGGGCCATCCAGAAGTGCTCGGGCACGATCCTGATCTTGTAGAACACCGAGAACGCGAACACGGCGGCGGTGAGGAAGAGCGCCGGATCGCGCCAGAACCGGTCCCGGGCGGTGAGCCAGAAGCCGAGCACCGCCGCCAGCAGCCCCGGCACCGTGAAATACAGGTTGGCGAAAGTGCGCAGCGAGTAAGCGTCGTGAGCGGCGAGCCGTCCCGCCGGGTGGCGAAGGAACAGCGCGTAGAGGGCAGTCGCGGCGACCAGCGTGCCGACGGCCAGCGGCGCCCATCGCCGGACGGCCGTCGCGGCCGCCGGGAACCGGTCGCCCGCGGTCATCACCAGCGTGAAGGCGGCGGCGATGATCGCGAGCACGGCATACTGCCAGATCGCCAGGTTCTCGAGGAACACGTCGTACCGCTGCCAGTGCGCGCGCATCGGCCCGAGCATGTAGCCCGCGGCCAGTGCCGCCGGGATCGCCAGGCTCACCCAGAAGGTGCGCCGCGGCGCCTGGCCGGCGAACACGCCCAGCGCCCCGGCGCCGATGACCGCAGCGATCCCGAGACCTGCGTCGAGCCGGAGAAAGAGCAGCAGGCCGAGCAGCCCGCCGGCCACCGGCGCGAAGAAGCGGATGCCGTCCACGTGCGCGCGCGCATTCGCCAGCACGGCGGCGAACAGCAGCGCCTGCATCACCACCTCGGCGTTCGGGTAGCGGGCGAACCACAGCTGGACCACGTGGCACGCCAGCAGGGCCGCCGCGGCAGCCGCGGCAGTAGTGCCGAACAGGCGCCGCCCGGTGAAATAGACGGCGAGCAATCCGAGGACCGCCCACACGGCGCTGGTGCGACGCGCCCCGGTCAGACCGTCGAGGCCGTAGCCGATCGCGATCGATGCCGGGAAGAGATGCGGGAACTGCCCGACGACCGCGCCGGTCGCGGGGTCCTGGATGAAGAACCCCATGAAGCGGTTGCTGTAATAGTCGGTGCGCGGGTTGCCTTCGAGATCCAGGTGACGGGGCATGAACAGATCTCGCGCGAAGGGTGGCACGGCCGCGACGACCGGATCCTCGATCACGAGCGCGCCGCGCTGGGCGATCTGGATCCCTTCGTTGACGTAGACCCCGGGATCCTTGCCGCCCATGATGTATTCGGCAGGCGGAAAGAACCGCCAGACGCCGAGCGCGACCAGGATCACCGGCACGATCAGCGTGACGCTGACCGGCTTCCCCTCCGTCATCCGCAATCGCCCTCGCCAGATGGCCGCACCGGCGGCGGCGATGACCAGGTCGGCGACGATCAGGCGCGAGAAGCTGTAGCGATGCAGCGCGGCCAGCGCAAGCACGACCGACAGGGAGATGGCGATGCTGAGGATGACGCTCCAGAATGCGCGCTCCTCGAGATCGAGGGCGGCCCGCCGGTCGCGGTCGAGAACAGGCGCGCGAAAGATCACGGCGCCGGGCAGCCACCCCACGATCAGCAGCAGCGCTGCCTGCAGTGCTATGCCCAAGCTCTCCGCCTCATCAGAACTGGAAGTAGATGAACTCCGCCCCTCCGAAATTGCCGAACAGCATCGTCAGATAGAACGTCGCGGCGTAGACGGAGTATCGCACGAGCAGTGGAAGCTTCGGCACGACGAGCAGGTCGTCGTGCCATGCCTCCAGCGCGTGGACGATGACGAGCGGAGTGGCGTAAAGGACGAGCGGGACCAGCATCCCGGCGACGTCGGCGGCCGAGGCCTGGAACCGGAAGACGATCGAGGAGGTCAGGTCCACCACCTGCTGCGCGCTTCGAGCCCGGAAGATCAGCCAGCCATAACAGGTCAGGTGAAACATGACCGTCCACGAGGTCACCCGCGCCAGGACGGACGGACCGGAGATCCACCGGCGCAGCAGCGGGACGCGCTCGGCCGCCTGGTAGAGAATCAGCAGGGCACCCTGGTATGCCCCCCAGAACACGAACGTCCACGCAGCGCCGTGCCACAGCCCGCCGAGCAGCATCGTGATGAGCAGGTTGCGTCTGGTCCTGACCGCGCCGTGCCGGTTGCCGCCGAGCGGGATGTAGAGATAGTCCCTCAGCCAGGTAGAGAGGCTGATGTGCCAGTGCCGCCAGAAGGCCTGCGGCGTCCGCACCAGGTAAGGGAAGCGGAAGTTCTCGATCAGCTCGATGCCCATCAGCTTCGACGTGCCGCGCGCGATGTTCGAGTAGCCGGCGAAGTCTCCGTAGATCTGCAGCGCGAAGGCATAGACGCCGAGCAGGACGTTGACGCCGGCGTGCTGCGTGCCGGGCTCGAAGACGCTGTTGGCCAGGCCGGCCAGGTTGTCGGCGATGAAGATCTTCTGGAAGAACCCCCAGGCCATCAGCCACAGCCCGTTCCGGACGCCGTCCGCGGTGATCGTCCTGGGCAGCTGGATCTGCGGCAGCAGGCGCGACGCGCGAAGGATCGGCCCGGCGACGAGGTGGGGGAAGTAGGCGACGAACACCGCGAAGTCGACCAGGTTCCGCGAGGCCGGGATCTCGCGGCGATACACGTCGATCACGTAACTCATCGTGACGAAGGTGTAGAACGAGATGCCCACCGGCAGCAGGATGCGCAAGGTCACGAAATCCAGCGGCATGCCGAATCCGGAGAAGAGCGCCTGCAGGCTGTCGGCGAAGAAGTTGAAGTACTTGAAGAACCCGAGCAGCGTCAGGTTGAAGCCGAGACTGGCCGCGACGTAGAGCCGCCGCCGGCGTGGCGTCGTCTCGGCTTCCAGCAGCCGCGCGGCGGTGTAGTCGACCAGGGTCGAGGCGGCGAGCAGGCCGAGGAAACGCCAGTCCCAGGCGGCGTAAAAGTAGTAGCTCGATATCAGCAGCAGCCAGTTCTGGCCGCGATGCGGCAGCAGCCGGTACAGCGCGTAGACGGCGATGAAGAACCAGACGAACTGCAGCGAGTTGAAGACCACGGGTCAGTGCACCAGCAGCTGCTGCTCGCGCAGAAAGCGGGCGAGCGTGTCGGCGACGAGGACGTGGCCCCGCGGGGTGAGGTGGACGTTCTGCTGGAAGAACAGGTCGGGGCCGGCCGGTGCACTGCGAAGCGCCGGCAGCAGGTCGATCATCGGCACCTGCAGGTCCCCCAGCGCCGCCGAGAAACGTTCGGTGGCGCTGTCGCGAACGAGCTGCCCGCCTGCCTGAGCGACGATGTCGCGCAGCCGGCCGTAGTCGCCGTCGTCGACCTGGAAGCGGGCCGGCATCAGGATGATGCCGGTGCGGGCTCCCGACGCCGTGGCGTCGGCCGCGAGCCGGGCGATGGCGTCCCTGGCGAGCGCGACCCCCTCGGGTATCCGCGGGGCGGGGTTGGCCGCGTAGCTCTGGAGCGGTGGCTCGGGTGGTCCGGCGCTGCTGCGGAAGCGGCCGGTGGCGGCGACGAACCGCAGCCGCAGCACCTGGAGGACCATGCTGCGCCGGACCAGCCGGCGAAGCCTGGCGACGATTGACTCCCGGAGAACTTCCGTGACCGGCCCGGCCGGGCCGAGCTTCGGCTGGGACGTTACCGCCTCTTCGGCATCGTTTCCGACGAATACCGCCACGAGCACGACGTCGGGGCGGAGGTTGCGAATGACCTGCCTGAAGAACAGCAGCTCCTCGACCGGCCCATAGCCCTGCACGCCGGCATTGATGACGCGATAGGTGGTGGTCCCTTCCGGCGGTGACTGGGCGTTCAACCGTTGCTCGAGCAGCTCGGTGAAGGTGGACGCGAACGGCACCTGGACGGAGAGCACCAGCGAGTCTCCCAGCACCACGATCCGCGTCTCGTCGGGCCGCTTCGGACCGATGTCTTCGTCGTCGCGTACGCCGGCGTTGTTGATCGCGATCTCGGTGTCGAATTCGGACGTCGTGAAGCGGGTGCGGCCGCCGGGCTTCAAGCGGTAGCCGATGACCGGATCACCGGTGAACAGTCCCTGGAAGGCAGGAGCGGCCTCGGAGCTGCCCCAGCGGCGCAGGCCAGCTTCGAAGATTGCGAACCAGACCAGGAGAATCACGCCGAACAGCAGGACGCGGCGCGCTCGGCGGCGCATCTCAGCCCCGCCGCACTGCGGCCGCTACCCGGTCCACGGCCTGCGCGTCCAGCGACGGATACAGCGGCAGCGAGAACACCTGCCCGCACACCCGGTCGGCGAGCGGGCATTCCCCCGCGGGCTCGGCGGCCAGGGCCGGCTGGCGGTGGATCGGCACCGGGTAGTGAATCAGCGAGTCGATGCCGGCTTCCTTGAGGCGTGCGCGCACCGCTTCGCGTTCGGCGCTCAGGACCGGGAACAGATGGTAGACATGACCGGCATCCCGCTCGGGCGGGATGGTGATGCCTGACGCGCCTTCGAGCGCGGCGCGATACCGCTGCGCCAGGATGCGCCGGCGCCCGGTCCAACCGGGGAGGAAATGAAGACGTTCGCGCAGGATCGCGGCCTGCATTTCGTCGAGGCGGCTGTTCACCCCGAACTCCCCGTGGTGGTAGCGATCGGTCTGGCCGCCGTTGCGCACGCGCCTGGCGCGGGCCGCCAGTGACGCGTCGGCCGTGGTCAGCGCGCCGCCGTCGCCGAGGGCGCCGAGGTTCTTGGTCGGATAGAAGCTGTAGGCGGCCACCGCGCCGAAGCTGCCGACCGGCTTCCCCTCGCAGGTGGCCAGGTGCGCCTGGCAGCAATCTTCGACGACCGCCAGGTTGTGGCGTCCGGCGATGGCCATGATCGCGGGCATGTCGGCCGGCTGGCCGTAGAGATGGACGGGCAGGATCGCAGTCGTCCTCGAGGTGACCACGGCGGAGACGGCGGCGGGGTCCAGCGTCAGCCGGTCGGCATCGATGTCGGCGAACACCGGATGGGCGCCGACCATCATGATCGCCAGGGCGCTGTAAGCGGCCGACAGCGGTGAGGTGATGACTTCGTCGCCGGGGCCGATGCCGAGGCAGCGGAGGGCGATGGCGATGGCGTCGGTTCCGGTACCCACGCCAACCGTCTGCGCGGCCGATGCGGCAGCGCTGAACTCCGCTTCGAAGGCCTCGAGCTCGGGACCGAGGACGAACCAGCCGCGCTCGATCACGCGATCGATCGCGCCGCGGACCGCGGCCGCGTCTTCTCCGGGCCTGAGCTGCAGGAACGGGATCACGTCGCCGTGTCCAGGTACTTCGGGAGGTGGCTGCGGTAGAAGTCGACCGTCCGGCGGAACCCCTCGCGCAGGTTCACCGCCGGCGTCCAGCCGGTGGCGGAACGGAATTTGGTCGAATCGGAATAGAAGCTGCCGATGTCGATCGCTTTCTTCTCGGGGGGCCAGTCGACGAACGCGACGCTCCCCGAGCCGGCCGTCTCGATCAGCAGGTGCACCAGGTCGCGATGGCTGATCGGCTCGGACCCGCCGACGTTGAAGACCTCACCGTTGACCGCATCGCTCGCCCCGGCGCGCAGAAAGGCGTCGACCACGTCGTCGATGTAGACGAAGTCGCGCAGCTGCGAGCCGTCGCCGTAAACCTGGATCTCGCGGCCTTCGACCGCGAGGCGGATGAACCAGCCGATGAAGCCCTGACGGTTGTGCTTCACCAGCTGGCGCGGGCCATAAACGTTCGTGAGCCGCAGCGAACAGGCGTGAATGCCGAACACGCTGTCGTAGACCAGGTGGTAGTTCTCACCGGCCGCCTTGTTGATGCCGTTGATGTCGGTCGGCCTCACCAGGTGCTGCTCGTCCACCGGGAGGGACGCCGGTCTGCCGTAGACCTGCCGGGTGCCGGCGTAGACCACCTTGGTCCCCTGGTTGTGACGGCGACAAGCCTCGAGGAGCGTGAGCTGGGCCCGGCAGTTGATCTCGAGGTCGGTCTGCGGGTCCCGCATGCTGTCGATGTGACTGACCTGGCCGGCGAGGTTGAAGATGATCTCGCGGTCGCGCACCAGGTAGTTCATGGTGCTCGGCTGACGGACGTCGGCGACGTTCACCCGCAGGCGTGATTCGAGCCCGTCGATGTTGAACAGGTTGCCGCCGTAGTCGGGGATCAGTGAATCGACCAGCAGGACGTCGGCACCGAGATCGACCAGCGCGCGGGCGAGATTGCTGCCGATGAACCCCAGACCTCCGGTGATCATCACGCGACGGCCGTGATATGCGCTGTTCAGCGCCGGCATGGACAAGCGATGAATGTTAGCGGCCAGTAGAGGCGAAGGCAAGCGCGCGCCGGTAGGCCGACTCGAACTGCTCCGCGGTCCGATCCCACCCGTAACGCTCCTCGACGACCCGGCGCCCGGCGGCGCCGATCCGCTCGCACAGCGAACGGTCGCCGGCCAGGCGGCGCAGGGCGGCGGTCAGCGCCGGCGCGTCGCGCTCCGGCACGAGCACCGCGGTGACCCCATCTTCCACCACGGCGCCGATGCCTCCCGCGGTCGTGGTGACGAGCGGGGTCCCGCTGGCGAGCGCCTCCATCACCACGTTCGGCAGGCCATCCACGTTCCCGGCATCGTCACGGACCGACGGGGTGACGACGGCATCGGCGGCGGCGAAGAGGGCGGCGACCTCTCCCTGGGTGCGATCGCCGAGAAAACGCACGCGTTCCTGAATCCCGGCCGTCCGCGCGCGCTGCTCGAGTGCGGTGCGGAGGGATCCTTCACCCGCGATCGCCAGCACGGCTTCCGGCAGGCCGGCGACGGCATCGATCAGGTATTCGAATCCCTTCTTGCTGACCAGCCGTCCCGCGGCCGCCACCAGCATCAAGCTGCTCGGCACGCCGATCCGATCGCGCTCGTGACGTCGCGCACCGGGGTCCGGACGGAATCTCGCCGTGTCGACGCCGTACGGGACCACGTGGGTACGCCCCGGCGCCGCTCCCAGCCGGATCGCACGGGCGGCGAGATCGGCGCTGCACGCGGTGACGCAGCCGGCACGGTGGAAGGCGGCCCGCGCCGCGCGGCGTGCCGGCGCCAGCCGCTCCGCCACGTACATGTCGGAGCCGTGCAGGCTGATGACCAGCGGCAGCTTGGGCGCCGCCATCGCGGCGGTGATGCCGCCGGGTACCACCCAGTGGCCGTGCATCACCGACGCCTGGTAGCGCGCGGCGACGCGACGCGCCGTCCACCACCCGGCGGCGAGCGCGAGCGGCGCGGCGGCGTACGCGGCCCCTTTCAAGCGGACGTCGGCGTGCATGGCCGAGGCGTAGCCGAACACGTTCAGCGACCGTAGCGGCGCGTACTTGTAGAAGTGAAGGTGGACCCCATCGGCGTGCGCCGGGCGCTGGATCAGCGGATGCCAGGGAGCGACCACGTGGACGTCGTGGCCCCGGGCGGCGACCGACCTGGCGATCGGTTCCATGAACGTGCCGACGCTGTCACCGGGAAAACGTGGATACGACGTGGTCACCATGACGACCACGAGTGGCATCGTCATCCCCGCGGCCGCAGCCGCAGTCGCCAGGGAGTGATCAGCGACTCCATCAGCACAGCTCCTGAAACCTTGGACTGTCCCTGCCGCCGCTCGACGAAGATGATCGGCACTTCACCGATCCGGCTGCCGTTCTGTGCCGCGCGGTAGAGCATCTCCACCAGGAAGGCGTAACCGGCCGAGGCGACGCGGTCGAGCGGAATCTTGGCCAGCGCTTCACGGCGCCAGCAACGGAAGCCGCTGGTGCAGTCGCTCGGCGACAGCCGCGTGACCCCTTTGATGTAGCGGTTGGCGAAGGCGCTGAGAAAGATCCGGTGCAGCGGCCAGTTCACGACGCTGACGCCATTGAGGTACCGCGACCCGATCACCACGTCGAACTCCGCCGCGGCCGCGGCGAGGGCCGGGAGGTACTCGGGGTTGTGCGACAGGTCGGCGTCCATCTGAAAGATGAGCGCGGCATCGGTCTGCAGCGCCCGGCGCAGGCCGTCCACGTAGGAACGTCCCAGCCCGCGCGGTCCGGTCCGGTGCATGACCTGCACCCGCCCCGGGTGTGCGGCGGCGAGTTGATCGGCTACCGCGCCGGTGCCGTCGGGGGAACCGTCATCCACCACCAGGACCCCGAAGCCGTCGTGGGCGAGCACGCCGGCGACGACCAGCGGGAGGTTGTCCCGCTCGTTGTAGGTCGGGACGACGACCAGTGCGTTCATGCCTGTCTGCCCGCGCGGGCGGCGATTACGGTCGAGGCACAAATGATCATCGTCGGATCGATCACGGGAATCCTGAAGCGTTCCTGCGGGAAGAAGACCAGCCCGGTCATCACCACCGACAGCGCGAGGAGCAGCAGCGGGGTGGCGGCGCCGCCGCGGCGCGCCAGCCGGAACAGGCCGGTGAACGCCAGCGGTGCGAGCAGCGCGTACGGAATCACCGAAGCCAGCAGGTACCTCGTCGAGTGTAGCCTATACGATGGCCCGACCGGGACGAACGTATAGAACGCCTTCTTCACCAGGAGCAGCGCCCACCACCCGGGATGCGCCGCGATCTGCGCCAGCGCGTCGCGGTAGTAGAGCGGCTCGAGCTCGGCCGCCGTCAGCCCGGGGTGAGACTGCCGGAAGGCAACCTCTGCCTGCTTGATCGCCGGATTGGCCGCGAGATCCCCTTCGCCGATGGCCAGCGGGTGATTGCCGGTCCAGAACGTCACGCCCCCCTCCGAGGCGACCAGGACGAACCGGCCGTACTCGCGGACGTTCCGCAGCGTCCATGGCAGGACGACCACCGCCGCCGACACACAAAACGCGAGCGCCAGCGACCAGCGCTTCCGGCGGATGAACCAGAGCGCGGCGATCGGCAGGAAGAACAGCATCCCCGGGCGGACCAGCACCGCGGCGCCGGCGAGCAGCCCTGCCGCCACGGTCAGGGCGCCGCCGCCCCGGGGGGACCGTTCGGCGTCGGCGCGCAGCCGCGCCGCGTGCAGCACCATCACGCAGCCGAGCGCGAGCGGAATGAACAGGGTCTCGCTCAGCACGTAGGACGAGATCCACACGAGCGGCGGGTAGCAGGCGGCAATCGCCGCGGCGACGACCCCGGTCCGCTCGCCCGCGGCCCGCCGTGCAATGCCCCCGATCATCCACACCGCCAGTGCTCCGAGCAGCGCCTGGACGATCTTGATGCCGGCCGGCGCCGCCGGCGCTTCTGCGCTGGTGCTGCCGATCATCGCCAGGAACGCGGGGTAACCCGGGGCGCGGCCGAATTGCGGCGACGTCCCCGGCGCATGGTCGGCGGGGTAGTGGAGGCCGCGACCTTCGCTGAGGCTCTGCGCGAGCACGAGGTACTCGCGCTCGTCGTGGGTCAGCGGCTTTCCGGTCCAGTAGAGGAGAGCGAACGCCAGGCGCAGTACCAGGCCGGCGACGACGGCGGCCAGGATCAGCCTGCGGCTGCGTCGCTGGTCCATGCGCGGCTACTGCCGGCCTTCGAACCGAAGCGCGGAGATCTGCTCCGAGACGAGGCCGACCAGGAAGACGATCACCGCCAGGATGATCAGCAGCACCGAGGAATTGGTGACGTGGCTCTGGGTCGCGATCGTCCAGATGGCGTAGCCGGTGCCGATCGCGAACGACGCGATGCTGATCGGCAGGAACACCCGCAGCGGACTGAAGATGGTCACGATCCGCAGAATGATCATCAGGAACTTGGCGCCGTCCCGGGCCAGCCGGATCTTCGATTGCCCGAGGCGCTGCCGGGCCTCGACCGGCTCGAAGGTCACGTTGTAGCCCGCCTTGATGAACGCGAGCGTCGTCGTGGTCGGCGTCGAGAAACCGTTCGGCAGCAGGTGAAGGAACTCGCGCAGGTGCTCGCGTCGCGCCGCCCGGAACCCCGAGGTGAGGTCGGGGATGTCGCGCTCGGTGAGATACCCGGCCAGCCAGTTGAGTGCCGAGTTGCCGTAGCGGCGGGCGTGGGTCGCCTGGGTGCCGCGGCTGCGGGCGCCGATGACCAGATCGTACTCGCCGAGTCGCGCGATCAGCCGCCGCGCGTCCGCCGGTTGATGCTGACCGTCGCCGTCGACGATCAGGATGTACTCGCCGGTGGCGGCACGGATGCCGGTCTTGACCGCCGCCCCGTTGCCCTTGTTGTAGGGATGTCGGACCACCCGCGCGCCGGCGGCCGCGGCCCGTTCCGCGGTCTCGTCGTTCGACCCGTCGTCGACGACGATGATCTCGTGCCAGTGCTCGGCGGCCCGGAGCTCGGTCACCAGCGAGGCGATGCCGTCCCCTTCGTTGAAGGCCGGCACGACGATCGAAACGCTCGACGGATCGGCCACTAGCGGTCCCGGCTCCCCGGCGGAATCTCCAGCTTGCGCACGCGGTAGAGGAGATCCTCGAGCAGCTTGCGGTTGGCGGAGATGACGTCGGCGAGCAGGCCGATGAGGACGACCTGGAAGCCGACGATCATGAAGACCGCGGAGAAGATCAGCGACTGCACGAAGCGCGGGCCGAAGGTCGCGTCGGTGACGTAGTTGTAGAAGAACCGCAGCGCCAGCAGCAGCCCGACGCCGAACAGCGTCACGCCGATATAGCTGAAGACCTTGAGCGGCTCGTACATCGCGTAGATGCGCACGATCGTCGCCGCCGACCGCTTGATGTAGCCGAACATGCTGTCGAACAGCCGCGAGTCGCGGGTCCGCGGGTTGGTCGCGACCGGCACGTGGGCGATCGCCATCCGTTTCTTGCCCGCCTGGATGATCGACTCCAGCGTGTAGGAGAACTCCGAGACGATGGTCATGCGCAGCGCGGCTTCGCGCGTGTAAGCGCGAAAACCGCTGGTGGTGTCGGGCACGCTGGTGTTCGAGACCTGGCGCACGACCCAGCTGCCGAGGCGCTGCAGCTGCCGCTTCTGCCAGGACATCTCGCTCAGCTCGCCGATATTGCGATCGCCGATCACCATGTCGGCCTCGCCGCTGAGCAGCGGCGCCAGCAGCCGGGGAATCTCGTGCCCGGCATACTGATTGTCGGCGTCGGTGTTGACGATGAAGTCGGCCCCCTGCTTCAGCGACGCGTCGATGCCGGCCATGAAGGCCGCCGCCAGCCCCTTGTTCCGCGTCAGCCGGACGATGTGATGGACGCCGGCGCCCCGCGCCACGTCGGCGGTGCCGTCGCGCGAACCGTCGTCGATCACCAGCGTCTCGATGACATCGATCCCGGCCACGGAGGTCGGCAGGTCCGCGAGCGTCGCCGGCAGCGTGGCGGCCTCGTTCAGGCAGGGAATCTGGATGATGAGTTTTGTCACCGGGTGTCGCGGACAGCGTCGATTATGGCCATTTCGCCGGTTTTCGCAATCAGTCGACGAGCTTCTCGATGACGCCGTCCCAGGTGATCGTGCGCGCCAGGTCGTAGCCGGCGTCGCCCATCTGCGCGGTGCGCGACCGGTCGGCGTCCGCCGAGGTGATCGCCGCCGCCACCGCCACCGGATCCGGCTCGCAGGTCCAGCCGTTCACCCCGTCGCGGACGAATTCGGTCGGGCCGCCGGAGTCGGTGCAGGTGATCAGCGGCTTGCGCGCGAGGAACGCCTCGAGCGTCACGTAGCCGAAGTCCTCGTCGTAGGGTGGATAGGCGACCACCAGGGCGTCGGCGTACAGCTCGACGAGTTGCTGGTCGTTGACCGTGCCGAGAAAGGTGATGCGGTCCGAGAGCCCCGCGGCTGCCGCCACCCGCTCGACGTTGCCGCGCTGCGTGCCGTCGCCGGCAACCACGAGGCGGAGGTGCGGCGACACGTGGGCCATCGCGCGGACGAGAAGGTCCACGCGCTTGACCGACTCGATGCGCCCCACCGACAGCACGTACTGGCCGTAGCTCCCGCTGTGCAGCAGCGGGGTGAGGCGCGAGGGATGGTAGAGCGGCTCCGCCTTCAGCCCGTTGTACTTCGACAGCCGCGCCGCGGTGTTGCGGGCGTTGCTGAAGATGGCGCGGCATTCCCCGAGCATCTCGGTGTCGAGCCGGATGAGCGTCTCGCGCAGGCCGACGTCGAGGTCGGTATGCGCGAAGTCGCTGTACTCGGTGCCGCACAGCTCGTAGGCGGCGCGGTATTGATGAATGAGCCAGGCCACCTTGCGCGGATGGCGGACGAAGTAGGTGGGGAACTTCGAGGCGATGACGAGATCGACCGGCCGCCCGTTGCTCTCGCTCAGGTCGAGCAGGCGCCAGGCCGCCGCGTGCGGCAGGATCTCCTCCTTCGGATACCACTTGAACGGAACGCTCACCAGCTCCGCCTGGTAGCCCCGGGCTCGGAGCTCGCGGACGAGCTCGCGGACGTGGATCTCCGCCCCGCCGTGGACGAAAGGCACCTGCGCCTCGCAGACGAGGATCGTTCGGACATCCATCGAGTGTGAACTGCCGCCGGCTCATCCGCACGCCGCTTCGGATGAGCCAAATCTGCACATCCTAGCATGCGGCCCCAGCTCATCAGCCCAAAACGGGCAGCCCGGCAGTGGGGCGAAAGTAGAGCGTAACCCTCTATCCTTCTTCATTTAGCGGTTGACAGCGGACCGGTTGTTCCTTACCATCGCCGTGGACATTTGTGGAGCAAAGTGGAGTAAACAGACGTGCTCCGGGGCAACTACACCGCCAAAATTGATGACAAGGGGCGGCTCAAGATCCCGAACGCCTTCCGGAGCCTCGTCGAGGGGCAGCACGGTTCGGACCTGTTCGTGACGAGCTTGACGGGGGAGTTCGTCCGCATTTACCCGATGCCGGTCTGGATGGCGCTCGAAGAAAAAATGGCCAAGGTTCCCTCCACCCATCCCGCCCGCGCCAAGTTCTTCGACCGGGTCAACTATTTCGGCCAGACCGCCGCCTTCGACAACCAGGGGCGCGTGATCATCCACCCGCGCCTGCGCGAATCGGCCGCGATGACCGGCGAGGTCGACGTCTTCGGGCAGTACCAGTTCCTCGACGTCTGGAACCACGACCGCTTCGTGACCAAGCTCCAACACGAACCTTACACCGACGACGACGCGAAAGCGCTCGCGGAATTCGGGATCTAGGGATGACCGACACGCCCCGCCATGAAGCGGTCATGCCCGTCGAGGTCGTGGCCTGCCTCGCTCCCGAGCGCGGCGGCCTCTTCGTCGACTGCACCACCGGTCTCGGCGGGCACAGCGCCGTCATTCTCGACCATGGCGCCGAGCGCCTGATCGGGCTCGATCGCGACGCGGACGCGCTTCGCATCGCCGCCGAGCGCCTGACCCGCTTCGGCGACCGGGTGGAACTCGTGCACTCGGATTATCGGCACCTCGGCCGCGTGCTTGACACCCGCGGCATCAGCGGCGTCAACGGTGTGCTCGCCGATCTGGGCGTGTCGTCGATGCAGCTCGACGCCGACGGCCGCGGATTCACGTTCCGTCGCGACGAGCCGCTCGACATGCGGATGGACCGCAGCCAGGGGCCGACCCTCGGCGAGCTGCTGGTCGACGTCGAGGAAGAGGACCTGGCCAACGTGATCTTCCAGTTCGGCGAGGAACGGCATTCGCGCCGGGTCGCCCGGGCCATCGTCCGGCGCCGCGATTCCGGACGGATCGAGTCCACCGGCGAGCTGGCCGAACTGGTGCGGCGGGCGGTGCCGTCACGCGGCTATCAGCGGATCGACCCCGCGACCCGGACGTTCCAGGCGCTGCGGATCTGGGTCAACCGCGAGCTCGAAGGGCTCGACACGTTCCTGGCGGAGACCGCCCGCCGGCTGCTGGCCGGGGCGCGCTTCGCGGTGATCTCGTTTCACTCGCTCGAGGATCGCATCGTCAAACACACCTTCCGCGCGATCGCGGCGGCCGGCGACGCCTGGCAGGTGTTGACCCGGCGGCCGATCACCGCCGGTGAGGAAGAAGTGGCCCGCAACCCACGAGCCCGCAGCGCCAAGTTGCGGGCGATCGAGAGGCTCGCATGAGCGGCGCGGATTTCGAATACGCGATCAAGCAGGACGTCCGCAACAACCCGATCGTGCGCGAGGTGGACGAGGCGCGTCAGCGCCAGATGCGCCGCTCGCTCTCGATCGGCGCGCTGCTGGTGGCGGTGATGCTGTTCTCGGCCTGGCAGAAGGTCTCGCTGCTCCAGCACGCCTACCGGATCCAGCGGCTGCAGGACCAGATGGCCGCGGAACAGGCGATCAACCGCCGTCTCCGTCTCGAGATCGACGTGCTCCGCTCCCCGGAACGGATCGAGACGCTGGCGAAAGAGCTGAAGCTGATCGCGCCCTCGCGTGAACAGGCGATCGTCATTGAGCGTGTGACGCCCGCACCACCGCCCGACAAGTCCGTCGTCGCGGTGCGCTGACGGCAGCGCGGCAGGAGCACCAGGTGGCCGAAGAGCACCGCAGCAGCAGATTCAAGCTTCCCTGGACGCTGCCCACCCAGCGGGTGGCGCGGCGCGAGCCGGCGCCGGCGCCGTTCGAGTGGCGCCGGGTCCTGCGCGGACGGTTACTCGTGTTCGCGATCCTGTTCGCCGCCTGGACGGTCGGGATCGAGGCGCGCCTGTTCTACCTGCAGGTGTGGAACCAGAAGTTCCTGGTCCAGCGCGCCGAACAGCAGCAGTTCAAGACGGTGGAGCCGGCCGCGCAGCGGGGAGCCATCTTCGACCGCAACGGCGCCGTGCTGGCGGTCAGCGTCGATGCCGAGACCATCAGCGCCGACCCGTACGAAGTAGTCAACCCGGACGAAACCGCCCGGCGCGTGTGCCAGGCGCTCGACAACTGCGACGCCGAGCAGCGCAAGCTGATGGTCAAGGCGCTCCGGCGCAAGAACCACTTTGCCTTTCTCGCGCGGCAGGCCTCACCCGCGACCGCGGCCCGCGTCCTCGCGCTCGACCTTCCCGGCGTGACCGTCTACAAGGAGAGTCGCCGCTACTACCCGAAGCGGCAACTGGGCGCCGCGCTGCTCGGTTACGTCGGGACGGACAACCGTGGACTGGCGGGGGTCGAGTCGGTCTATGACAGCCGGATCCGCGGACGGGATGGCCGGATCCAGCTGCAGACCGACGGCCTGCAGAAGGCGATCGCGATCCGCGAGGAGCGCCGCGCCACCGCCGGTGACAGCCTCGAGCTGACGATCGACCAGCACCTGCAGCACATCGCCGAGCGCGAGTTGCGCGCCGGGGTCGACGAGCACAACGCCGCCGGCGGCACCGCGATCATCATGGATCCGTACACCGGCGAGATCCTGGCACTGGCCAGCTACCCGACCTTCAACCCCAACGCTTACGGCAAGGCCGACGCCGACCAGCGCAAGAACCGGGCGATCCAGGACGTCTACGAGCCCGGCTCCACGTTCAAGCTGGTGACCGCGGCGGCGGCGATCGAGGAAGGGCTGCTGCAGACCACTGACCTCATCGACTGTGCTCCCGGCTACATCAAGATCTTCGGTCGCAAGCCGATCTACGACGTCCATGCCTACGGCGTTCTTTCGTTCGAGGACGTCATCGTCAAGTCGAGCAACGTCGGCGCGATCAAGGCGGGGCTCAAGATCGGCCCCGAGCGCCTCGGCCGCTACATCAACCGTTTCGGCTTCGGCCAACGCCTCTCTCCGGACTTCAAGGGAGAGAGCGCCGGTATCGTCTGGGATCCGGCCAAGCTGGACCCGAGCGGCGTGGCGTCGATCTCGATGGGCTACCAGATCAGCGTCACGCCGCTGCAGATGGCCGCGGCGGTCAGCTCGATCGCCAACGGCGGCTCGTTGTTCGAGCCGCGCATCGTGCGTGCGTTCATCACCAACGGCCGTCGCGAGCCGGTGCCGGCGAAAGCGCTGCGCCGGACGGTCTCGCCGGCGACGGCGGCGACGTTGACCGGGATCATGGAGGCGGTGGTCGAGCGCGGCACCGGCAAGAGCGCGCAGATCGAGGGATACACCATCGCCGGCAAGACCGGCACGGCGTCCCGGATCGTCAACGGCGCCTACTCGAAGTCCGACTACAACACGTCCTTTGTCGGCTTCCTGCCGTCCCGGAAGCCGGCACTGACGGTGATCGTCGTCATCGATTCACCGCACGGCAAGGTCACCGCCTACGGCGGCACCGTCGCGGCGCCGATCTTCCAGCGGATCGCCGAGGCGTCGCTGCGTCATCTCGGCATCGGCCCGACGCTGAACGCCCCGCCGCCCGTTCTGGTGGCCCGCGCCGACGACAGCTCCCTCTCGTCGGGCGAGATCCGGACGGTCGGCGGAAACATGACGCTCGACCAGCTGCTCGAGCCGGCGAAGTGGGGCGTCATGCCCGACCTCCGCGGCTTGAGCGCACGCGAAGCAGTGCACTCGCTCACGACCATCGGCCTGCGCGCGCAGATCGCCGGCTCGGGCTTCGTCATCGAACAGTCGCCGGAGGCGGGGGCACCTCTCGTCCGCGGCGACGACGCGCGGCTCACGCTCGGACGCCGTGCCCCGGTTGCGCCCCCGGGAGGCGCACAGCAGTGAACCTGGGTCAGCTCATTCGCTCCGTGGCCGCTCACGCGCCATTCGGCGCGTTGCTGCCCGGCGCGGAGTCGGTCGCCGACGTACCGGTCACCGGCATCGTCTACGACTCGCGGCAGGCGGCTCCGGGCTCGGTGTTCGTGTCGATCCGCGGCCTGCAGGCGGACGGCGCGTCTTTTGTCGAGGCCGCCGTCGCCCGCGGCGCCGTCGCCGTCGTCGCCGAGACCGGCGCCCCCGCCGGGGTCAGGGTGCCGTGGTTCCAGGTCGCCGACGCGCGGCACGCCCTGGCGGCGCTCTCGAGTGAATTCTATGGAAAGCCGAGCGAGCGGATCACGCTCGTCGGGATCACCGGCACCAACGGCAAGACGACGACCTCTTACCTGCTCGCCGCGGTGTTCGAGGCCGCCGGTATCCGCTGCGGCCGCATCGGCACCGTCGGCTACCGCATCGGCGCCCGCGAGGTCGAAGCGGCGCGGACGACCCCGGAGTCGCCGGAGCTCCAGCGCATGCTCCGCGACATGATCGCGCAGGGCTGCGGCGCCTGCGTGATGGAAGTGTCGTCGCACGCGCTGGTGATGCGGCGCGCCGACTTCCTGCGCTTCGCCGCGGTGATCTTCACCAACCTGACGCGGGATCACCTCGACTTCCACGGCGACATGGAGCAGTACTTCGTCGCCAAGCGCCGCCTCTTCGAGCTGGCGCCCCCCGAGTCGGTCGGGATCTCGAACGCCGACGACCCGCGCGGCAGCGACTTTGCCGCCGCGGTCCGCCGGCCGTTGACCTACGCGATCGACGCGCCGGCGGACGTCAGGCCCGGACCGATCTCGTTCTCGCTCGAGGGGCTCGAATTCGACCTCCGGACTCCGCGCGGCACGGTGCATATCCGGTCGAAGCTGGTCGGACGGCCGAACGCCTACAACATCCTGGCGGCGGTCGCGGCGGCGACGGCGCTCGACCTGCCGTCCGGCGCGATCGAACAGGGGATCAGCAGCCTCGAGAACGTGCCCGGCCGCTTCCAGGTGGTCTCGTCCTCACGTGACGACGTCCGGGTCGTCGTCGACTACGCCCACACCGACGATGCGCTGAAGAACCTGCTCGAGACCGCGCGTCCGCTCGCGGCCGGCAGGGTGATCACCGTTTTCGGGTGCGGCGGCGACCGGGACAAGACCAAGCGTCCGCTGATGGGCGCCGTGGCCGCACGCCTGAGCGACATGGTCATCGTCACCTCCGACAATCCGCGGTCCGAAGACCCGGAGCAGATCATCGAAGACATCAAGCGCGGCATCGTGCTGCCGGCGGACCGGATGGGGCCGAAGGGGCAGGGGCCCAGATCGACTCCGTGCCTGGCGATTGCCGACCGCAAGGCAGCGATCGAGCGCGCGATCCGGGAAGCACGGCCGGGCGATCTCGTCCTGGTCGCGGGCAAGGGGCACGAGAAATACCAGGTGATCGGCGAACGGACGTTGCCGTTCGACGACGTGGAAGTGGCACGCGCGGCGCTCGCCTTGCGGCGCGCCGGCACGAAGGCTTCATAACCAGGTGCCACCGGTTTCGCTCACAGCCGGGGACGTTGCCGCCGCCGTCAGCGGTCGCATCGTGTCGGGGGAGTCGTCGGCGCCGATCGGCGGGATCTCGATCGATTCCCGTAGCGTCGGCACCGGGGATCTGTTCGTCGCCATCCGCGGCGATCGCTTCGACGGGCATCAGTTCGCCGGTCGAGCGGTCGAGGCGGGGGCCACCGGAGTGCTGGTGGACGACGTCGCTGGAGTCGGCCCGCTGCCGGCCGGCACGCTGATCGTCGAGGCGGCCGACACGACGGCGGCGCTGCAGGCGCTGGCGCGGCACGTGCGGCGGGAGTCGAAGGCCAGGGTCGTCGCGATCACCGGCAGCGCCGGGAAGACCACGACCAAGGAAGCGTGCGCGGAACTGCTGTCGACGCGCTATCGGGTGTTTCGGAACAAGGGGAACCTGAACAATCACATCGGCCTGCCGCTGTCGCTGCTCGCGCTGCGGTCGGGCCCGGACGTCGCGGTCGTTGAGCTCGGCATGAACCATCCAGGGGAGATCAGAACGCTCGTCGGTATCGCGGAGCCGGAGGTCCGGGTCTGGACCAACGTCGGCGACGCGCATATCGGGTTCTTCCCCTCGGCCGAGGCCATCGCCGACGCGAAAGCAGAGATCCTCGAGAGGGCCTCAGCCGGCGACGTGCTGGTCGTCAATGCCGATGATCCCCGGATCATGGCCCGGAGCCGCGCGTTCCCGGGCCGGACCGTGACCTTCGGCATTCAGCGCGACGCGGACGTGCGTGCCTCCGGCGTCCAGATGCGCGGGCTCGAAGGTGTCCGGGCCGCGGTCCGCACACCGGCCGGCGCGTTTCAGCTCGAGACCTCGCTGCTCGGCATGGGCAACCTGGCCAACGTGCTGGCGGCGACGGCGGTGGCGGTGATCCTGGACGTGCCGCTCGACACGATCGCCGCCACGGCCGCCACCCTGCGGCCGGCACATCACCGCGGCGAGCTGCTGCGGCTGCCCGGCGGCGTCACGCTGATCGATGATTCGTACAACTCCAGCCCCGCGGCGCTGAAGCGCTCGCTCGAGATCGTCTCGACCGCCCGGGGCAGCGCCCGGAAGTTCGCCGTGCTCGGCGAGATGCTCGAGCTCGGCGAGCATGCGGCCACGCTGCATCAGGAGTGCGGGCGGGCGGCCACCGAGGCCGGCCTCGACTTTCTGCTGACGGTGGGCGGCGACGGCGGCCAGCCAGCTGGCCGAGGCCGCGCGCGCCGCCGGCATGCCGCCCGGCAGCGTGGTTGCCGTCGCTGGACGCGACGAAGCGGCCAGCGAACTGCTGAAGCGCGTCCGGCCGGGAGATCTCGTCCTGGTCAAGGGCTCGCGCGGCATCGGGCTGGAAGCCATCGTCTCGCGGCTGAAGGCGGAGTTCGCCTGATGCTGTACTACCTCCAGTACCTCAGCGAATATTCGCAGCTGTTCAACGTCGCCCGGTACATCACCTTCCGCACGGCGGGCGCAAGCATCACCGCCCTGGCCATCGGTCTGTGCGTGGGCCCCTGGATGATCCGGCGCCTTCGCGAGTTCCAGATCGGCCAGGTGATCCGGCAGGACGGCCCGGCGACCCACCGGACCAAGGCCGGAACGCCGACGATGGGCGGCGTCCTGATCCTGACCTCGGTCCTGATCCCGACGCTGCTGTGGGCCAACCTCTCGAACGCGTTCATCTGGATCGCGATACTGGCCACGACCGCGTTCGGGGCGGTGGGATTCGCCGACGACTACCTGAAGATCGTGCGGCGAACCCACCACGGGCTGCGGCCGCTCTACCGGGTCGCGCTGGAGATGGTGATCTCGATCGCCGTCGGGCTGACGCTGGTGTGGCTCGCCGGCGCCGAACCGGCGCCGCTCTACAACACCCGGCTGGTGGTGCCGTTCTTCAAGACCTTCATCCCCGATCTCGGCTGGTTCTACGTCGCGTTCGGCGTGCTGGTGCTGGTCGGGGCGACCAACGCGGTGAACCTCACCGACGGCCTCGACGGTCTCGCGATCAGCGTCTTCGCGGTCGCGGCGGGCGCCTTCACCGCGCTGGCCTACGTCAGCGGCCACCGGGAGTTCGCCGAGTATCTCCAGCTGACCCGCTTCTCACCGCTGACCGGCGAGCTCACGGTGTTCTGCGGGGCGCTCGTCGGCAGCAGCCTCGGCTTCCTGTGGTGGAACTCGTATCCGGCGGACATCTTCATGGGTGACGTCGGTTCCCTCGGCCTCGGCGGGGCGCTCGGCACGGTGGCGATCCTGATCAAGCAGGAGTTCCTGCTGGTGTTCGTCGGCGGCGTCTTCGTGCTCGAGGCGCTGTCGGTGATCCTGCAGGTCGGCTCGTTCAAGCTCCGCGGCAAGCGGATCTTCAAGATGGCACCGCTGCACCATCACTTCGAGCTGATCGGATGGAGCGAGCCGAAGGTGATCACGCGGTTCATCATCATGGCGATCATCTTCGCCCTGTTCAGCCTCACGACCCTGAAGCTGCGATGACGACCCCCCATACCTTCTCCGTTCGGGGCACGCGGGTCACCGTCGTCGGCGCGGCGCGGAGCGGCGTGGCGGCGGCGCACCTGCTCGTCCGCCGCGGCGCGTCGGTCACGCTGAGCGACCTCCGCAACGAGATTCCCGAGGGACCCGAGCTCACGGCCGCCGGTGTTCAGCTCGAGCTCGGGGGGCACCAGGTCAATACACTGCTGCGGTCGGACCTGGTGGTATTGAGCCCCGGCGTGCCGGCCGATCACCCCGCCGTGTCGGCCGCGCGCGCGGCCGGCGTGCCGGTGATCGGCGAGCTCGAACTGGCGTTCCGCTGGCTTCGCGGCCGGGTCATCGCGATCACCGGCACGAAGGGCAAGTCGACGACGACCACGCTCACCGGCAAGATCCTCGAGGCGGGCGGACACCGGGTGCTGGTCGGCGGAAACATCGGCCACGCGCTGAGCGCGCAGGTCGAGGCCTCGACCGAAGACACCATCCACGTGGTCGAGGCGAGCAGCTTTCAGCTCGAAACGATCGAGACGTTCCGCCCGTGGATCGCGGTGCTGCTGAATTTCTCCCCCGATCACCTGGACCGGCATCTCACCGTGGCGGCCTACGGCGAAGCCAAGTCGCGGATCTTCGTCAACCAGACGGCCGCCGACTGGGCCGTCCTCAACGCGGACGACGCGGCGGTCACCGAGCTGGCGGCGGCCGCGGTCTCCCGACGGGTGCTGTTCTCCATGACTGACTCGCTGGCGACCGGCGTCGTGGTCCGGGGTGACGAGATCGTGCGGCGGACTCCGGACGGCGAGGAGCGGCTGCTGCCGCTCTCGTCGATCCGGCTGCTCGGCCGCCACCTGATCGCCGACGTCCTCGCGGCGTCGGCGGTGGCGTCGCTGGTCGGTGTCGACGCGGCCTCGATGACCCGGGCGGTCGAAGGCTTCAAGGGGCTCGAACACGCGCTCGAACCGGTGGCGGACATCGGCGGTGTGTTGTTCGTGAACGATTCGAAGGCGACCAACGTGGAGGCGGCCCGCCGCGCGATCGAAAGCTTCGATTCGGTGGTGGTGATCATGGGCGGCCGCTTCAAGGGTGGCGACCTCGGGATCCTGCGCGAACCGCTGGCCCAGTCGGGCGCGGCGGTGGTGGCGATCGGCGAGGCCCGGCCGCTGATCCGGGCGGCGGTCTCGGACGTCGTGCCGGTGCACGAGGCCGCCGACATGAACGCGGCGGTCCGTACCGCGTTCGGGTGCGCCGCCCCGGGGACCGTAGTGGTGCTGGCCCCGGCCTGCGCCAGCTTCGACATGTTCCGCGACTACGCGGAACGCGGACGGGTTTTCAAACAGGAGGTCCTGCGTCTGCAGGATGAGTGGAACGGTGTGCGAGAGCAGTGAGCAGTCATCAGTCCGGGTGGAGCGGTGAAGAACTGTCCGCTGGGAACACAGGCTGCCCCGGCCTGTGAGGGCGGTGTCTTGATCCCCGTCCGGCTGATGACTGCTGACTGCTCGTCGCAACTCGGTGCGCTGCACCGGTGCCAGGGCTCAGTGCAAATCCGTGCACGGAACGAGTGGCATCCGCGGCGCGCTGAGCAGTTTGTCGGTTCGATGCCTCCGCGGCTTTAGGTGGCGAAGTATGGCGCGAAAACTCAAATCGGACAAATTCCTCTTCCTCGCCACGCTGCTGCTGGTCTGCATGAGCGTGGTCATGGTTTACAGCGCCTCGGCGGTGGTGCTCGGGGAGAAGCACGAGAACCCGTACCTGTTCCTCTTCAAGCAGGGGACGTGGGCGCTTCTCGGCCTGCTGTTCGTGCAGCTGGTGATGCGGATCGACTACCGCAACTACCGCCAGCCGGTAGTGATCTGGACCGGCCTGATCGTGGTCGGCCTCGCGCTGGTTGGCGTGCTCTTCGGCAGCCCGAGGAATGGCGCCACCCGCTGGCTGAACATCGGGCCGCTCGGGATCCAGCCGTCCGAGCTGGCCAAGATCCTGGTCATCCTCTTTATCGCCGCCCTGCTCGAGCGGCGGATGGAGCGGATCAACGAGCCGGCCTACGCGCTGCTCCCGATCGCCGGCGTTCTCGGCGCGATCGTGCTGCTGATCCTCGGCCAGCCGGACCTCGGCACCGCCGCCTCGATCGTGGTGATCGCGGGGGTGATGATCTTCGCCGCCGGCATCAGCTATCGCTACATCGCCGCCCTGGCGCTGATGGCCGCACCGGCGCTGTACTTCCTGCTCTGGACCTCCGAGTACCGCTGGCGCCGGGTCGAGGCCTACATGAATCCGTGGGCCGACCCGCTTGGCGACGGCTACCAGATGATCCAGTCGATGATCGCCGTCGGGGTCGGTGGCGTGTTCGGCCGTGGGCTCATGGACGGCATCCAGAAGCTGTTCTATCTGCCCGAGCCGCACAACGACTTCATCTACGCGGTGATCTCCGAGGAGCTCGGCATGGTCGGGGCCACGGTGGTGCTCGCCTGCTTCTGCGTGATCACCTGGCGCGGCCTGCGCACGGCGATGCGCGCCCCGGACCGATTCGGCGCCTTTCTCGCGCTCGGACTGACGACGATGGTCGCGTTCCAGGCGTTCTTCAACATCAGCGTGGTCCTCGGTCTGCTGCCGACAAAGGGGATCCCGCTGCCGTTCGTGAGCTATGGCGGGTCGTCGCTGCTGATCAACCTGATCGGCATGGGCATTCTGCTCAACGTGTCGCAACACACGTCGAGCCCGCACGTCGTGACCATGACGCTGCCGACGGCGGATGCATGACACCGCTCAGGATCGTGATCGCCGGAGGAGGTACCGGAGGCCACCTCTACCCCGGTATCGCGGTCGCGCGGGAGATCCTGCGGCGGCGGCCCGACGCGATCGTGACGTTTGCCGGCACCGCGCGCGGGATCGAGGCCCGGGTGATGCCACGCGAAGGGTTCGAGCTCGACCTGTTGCGCAGCGCCGGGTTGAAGGGGACGTCGCCGGCGGCGCTGGTGCGCGGGCTGGCGCTCCTGCCGCTCAGCGCCGAGGATGCGTGGCGGATCATCTCGCGGCGGCGGCCGGATCTGGTCATCGGGGTCGGCGGCTACAGCTCGGGTCCGGTGGTGGCGCTCGCGGCGGCCCGGCGGATCCCGACCTTGCTGCTGGAGCAGAACGCGGTGCCCGGCTTCACCAACCGGACGCTCGCCCGGGTCGTGAGTGCGGCGGCGGTGACATACGAGTCGACGGTTGGCTATTTCGGAAGGAGGGGCTTTGTCGCAGGGAATCCGGTCCGTCCAGAGTTTTTCGTCGAAGGTGACAGCCATGCGGCCGGCCGGCCGCCGGGGGTATTGATCTTTGGCGGCTCCCAGGGCTCGCACGCGATCAACGTGGCCTGTATGGCGGCGGCGCCGCGGCTGGCAGCGGACGGTCGCCGGCTGGCAATCACGCATCAAACAGGAGATCGCGATCTGGAACTCGTCCGGGATGCCTACCGCCGCGCGGGGCTCGATGCCCGGGTGGAACCGTTCCTCTATGCCATGGACCGTGAAATCAGGTCGGCCGATGTGGTGATCAGCCGCGCCGGAGCGACCACGCTCGCGGAGCTGGCGGCCGCGGGCCGACCGGCGGTGCTGATCCCGCTGCCGACTGCAGCAGACGATCACCAGCGGAAGAACGCCGAGCTGTTACGCGACGCCGGTGCGGTTGAAGTGATCGAGGAAAAGGAGTTGACGGGAGAGGTGCTCGCCGGCCGATTGCTGGAGCTGGTCGCCGATCCCGCCCGGCTCGCCGCGATGTCGGCCGCGGCGCGCAGCCTGGCCCGTCCGCGCGCCGCCGAGCTGATCGTCGATCGGGCGCTGGAACTGGCGGGCCGGTGACGCAGTGCTAGGCCGGACACGGCGGGTGCATTTCGTCGGCATCGGCGGCATCGGCATGAGCGGGATCGCCGAGCTGCTCGCCAACCTCGGGTACGAGGTCAGCGGCTCGGACACCCGGCGCTCGGACGTGACGACGCGGCTGGAAACGCTCGGCGTGACGGTCGCGGTGGGTCACGACGCCGCGCTCGTCGGCCACGCGGACGTGGTGGTGGTGTCGTCGGCGATCGGGGCGCAGAACCCCGAGGTGCTGGAGGCGCGGCGGCGGCACGTGCCGGTGATCCCGCGGGCCGAGATGCTGGCCGAGCTGATGCGGCTCCGCTACGGGATCGCGATCGCCGGGGCGCATGGGAAGACCACCACGACATCGATGGTGGCGCTGACGCTGGATCGAGCCGGGCTCGATCCGACGGCGGTGATCGGCGGGCGGCTGAGCGCGTTCGGCAGCAACGCCCGGCTGGGGAAGGGCGATTACATGGTGGCGGAAGCGGATGAGAGTGACCGGTCGTTCCTGAAGCTCTCGCCGGTGATCGCCGTCATTACGAACATCGATCACGAGCACATGGAAAGCTACGGAACCTGGGAGAACCTGCAGCAGGCGTTCGCGGACTTCGCGGACAAGGTGCCGTTCTACGGCGCCGTGATCGCCTGCGCCGACGATCAGGCGGTGCGCGAGCTGCTGCCGCGGCTGACCCGGCGGGTCATCACCTACGGCCTCGACGCCGCCGCCGACGTCGCCGGACGCGGCATGCAGCTCGAGGCGTTCGGGTCGCGGTGCACCGTGGTTCACCGCCGGGTTGATGGTGTTGTCGACGAGCTCGGCGTGCTCCAGTTGCGCGTCCCCGGCCGGCACAACGTGCTCAACGCGCTGGCGGCTGACGGCGGTCGGCATCGAGGTGGGGATCCCGTTCCAGCGGACCGCCGCCGCGCTCGAGGAGTTCCGCGGCGCCGAACGCCGCTTCCAGACCCGCGGAGAGACACAGGGTGTGCTGGTCGTCGACGACTACGGCCACCACCCGACCGAGATCGCCGCGGTGCTCGCCGCCGCGCGAGCCGGCATCGACCGCCGGATCGTCGCGGTCTTTCAGCCGCACCGCTACAGCCGGACCGAGCAGCTGCTCGCGGCATTCGGTCCGGCCTTCGCCGGCGCCGACCACGTCGTGCTGACCGACATCTACGCCGCCGGCGAGCCGCCGGTGCCCGGCATCACCGCCGAGGTCCTGGCCGGAGTGATTCGGGGCGCGATCGCGGCGCCGGTCGATCTCGTCCCGAGCCTGGACGACCTTCCCGCGGCGGTTGCGGCGCTGGCCCGGCCCGGCGACCTGGTGATCACGCTCGGCGCCGGGTCGATCGGCAGCGTCGGTGACCGGATCCTCGAGGCGCTCGACCGGAAAGGGATGGCCTCGTGAAGGTCAAGGCGCCGGACGGAGAAGAACTTCCGGCGGGCCAAGGGGGTCAAGCCGGTCAAGAAGCGGGGCGGCCGCGGCCGGGTGCCGTGGCGGGCGATCAGCGTCTGCGCCGCCGGTGTGCTCGGGCTCTATGCGACCTATCGCACCTGCAGCCTGGTGCTGCACGCCTCGGCGCTGCAGGTGCAGCGGATCGTCGTTCACGGCAACGTCCGGATGTCGACCGGCGAGGTCCAGGCGCTGGTCGACGGCCTGCGCGGAACCAGCATCATCGCCGCCGACCTGCTCCATTACCGCGCCCGGCTCATGGAGTCGCCGTGGGTGGCGGACGTCGCGCTGCGCCGCGTGCTCCCCTCCACCGTGGAGGTCTTCGTGTCCGAGCGGCGGCCGATTGGTCTGTGCCGGATCGGCAACCAGCTCTATCTGCTCGACCGCAGCGGCACGGTGATCGACGAGTTCGGCCCCAAGTACTCGCACTTCGACCTGCCGATCATCGACGGCGCGGTCCGGGCGGGGGCGGGGGAGCCGGTGATCCACGAAGGAAGGGTGGCGCTCGCCGCCCGGGTCATCGACGACGTCGCCGCCGACAAGCGGCTGGCCCAACGGATCTCGCAGATCGACGTGTCGAACGTGCTCGACGCGGTCGTGCTGCTCGACGACGACCCGGCGCTATTGCATCTCGGCTCCGAGAAATTCGCCGAGCGGCTGCTCGGCTACATCGAGGTGGCGGCGGCATTGCGGCAAACGATGTCAGAGATCGACTACGTGGATCTGCGGTTCGGCGATCGCATCTACGCGCGGCCGGCGGGTGCGGCCGCCGTGCGGACGGCCAGTCGGCCGTCGGCGAAGAACTAGGGGGAGCCTGTGGCGCGCAAGGAACGGTATCTGGTCGGACTCGACGTCGGCACGTCCAAGATCTCGGCGATCGTCGGCGAGACGACCGACGAGGGAGGGCTCGACATCATCGGGATCGGTCTGGCGGACTCGAAGGGGATCCGGCGCGGCGTCGTGGTCAACCTCGAGGCAGCGGTGGAATCGATCAAACGGGCGATCGACGAAGCGGAGCTGACCGCCGGGGTCGAGATCGACTCGGTCCACCTCGCCCTGTCGGGGGCGCACGTCAAGGCCTTCAACAGCCGCGGGGTGGTGGCGGTCGCGGGGAAGAACCGCGAGATCACCCGTGAAGACGTGCGGCGCGCGATCGACGCCGCCAAGGCGGTCGCCCTGCCGAGCGGCCGCGAGATCCTGCACGTGCTGCCGCAGGACTTCGTGGTCGACGAGCAGGACGGCATCGGCGCCCCGGTCGGCATGACCGGTTCCCGCCTCGAGGTCAACGTCCACGTCGTCACCGGCAGCGCCTCGTCGACCCAGAACACGGTCGCCTGCGTCAACCGCGCCGGGGTGGCGGTCACCGAGACCGTGCTCGAGCAGCTGGCTGCCAGCGAGGCGGTCCTCACCCAGGACGAGAAGGAGCTGGGGGTGGCGCTGGTCGACATCGGCGGCGGCACGACCGACTTCGCGATCTTCGAGCGCGGCAGTCTCTGGCACACCGGCGTGGTGGCGGTCGGCGGGGACCATTTCACCAACGACATCGCGGTCGGGCTGCGGACGCCGATCCCCGACGCGGAGAAGATCAAGCGGCGGTGCGGCTGTGCGCTCTCGGCCATGGTCGACGAGGACGAGACGATGGAGGTGGCGAGCGTTGGCGGCCGGAAGTCGCGGGTGATGGCCCGCCGCATCCTGTCGGAGATCCTCCAGCCCCGCGCCGAGGAGATCTTCCACCTGCTCTGGGACGAGATCCGCCGCGCCGGCTTCGAAAAATCCCTCAACTCCGGCATCGTCCTCACCGGCGGTGGCGCGCTGCTCGAGGGGATGTCGGAGATCGCGGAACAGATCTTCGACCTGCCGATCCGTCGCGGCACTCCGGCCGGCGTCGGCGGCCTGGCGGACCACGTCAACAGCCCGGCGTTCGCGACCGCCGTCGGTCTGGTGATGTACGCGCACCGGAACCAGCTGGGCATCCCGGCACAGGCGGTCGGGGCCGGTGCATTCGGCCGGGTGGCGGGGCGGTTGCGCGGGCTGTTCAAAGAATTTTTGTGAGTTTTCTCAGGTTCTGGGTTCCAGGTTCCAGGTTCTTGGTTCCTGGGTTGGCGACTGGCGATTGGGAATTGGCGACTGGGGTCGGAAGGGGGCGGAATGGCTGACATGAGAGACACACTCGACGTGGCGCGGCTGCGGTTGAAGCTCGATGAAGAAGCAACGCGAAGCGGGGCGCGGATCAAGGTGGTGGGCGTCGGTGGCGGGGGCAGCAACGCCGTCAACCGGATGGTGTGCGCCGGGCTCGACGGCGTCGAGTTCATCGTTGCCAACACCGACCTCCAGTCGCTGCGTTTGAATCCGGCGGCGAGCAAGCTGCAGATCGGCGCCAAGCTGACCAAGGGGCTGGGAGCCGGCGCTGACCCGAACGTCGGCCGGCAGGCCGCGCTCGAGGACACCGAGAAGCTGATCGAGGCGCTCGACGGCGCCGACATGGTCTTCGTCACCACCGGCCTCGGCGGCGGCACCGGCACCGGCGCGGCGCCGGTGATCGCGAGCCTGGCCAGCGAGCTCGGGGCGCTGACCATCGCGGTCGTCACCAAGCCGTTCAAGTTCGAAGGGCGCAAGCGTGCGATCCAGGCCGAGCGCGGCCTCGAAGAGCTCCGCGAGTGCGTCGACACCGTGATCACCATCCCCAACGAGCGGCTGCTGGCCACGATCGGGCGCACCACCTCGCTCACCGACGCCTTTGCCAGCGCCGACGATGTGCTGAGGCAGGCGATCCAGGGCATCTCGGATCTGATCCTGGTGCCCGGGCTGATCAACCTGGACTTCGCCGACGTGAAGACGATCATGTCCGGCATGGGCCTGGCGATCATGGGGACCGGCAACGCCGAGGGAGAGCAGCGCGCGATGATCGCGGCCAACGCTGCGATCTCGAGCCCGCTCCTCGAAGATGCGTCGGTCAAGGGAGCGCGCGGCGTCATCATCAATGTCACCGGCGGCAACGATCTGTCGCTGATGGAAGTCAGCGAGGCCTCGGCCGTCATCCAGGAAGCGGCACACGAGGAGGCGAACATCATCTTCGGCGCGGTCGTCGATCCGCGGATGGACGGACAGGTCAAGATCACGGTCATCGCCACCGGGTTCGACCGCGGACCGGTCGCCCAGCGAAGCACCACCGCTTCGGCGGCCCAGACCCCGGTCGACCTGCACTCCTACTCCGCCTGGAAGCAGGAATCGACCGAGAAGATCGCCGCCGCCGGCGGCGGCTCGCGGATGTCGCTGAACCTCAATCGCCGTCCGCTGCTGGATCTTCAGCGCCGGGCGGTGAACGATTCGGCACGCAGCGACGCCGAGCCGCGCGGGGACTTCGAAGCCTCGTCGCCGCTCGACGTGCCGGCCTTCCTTCGCCGTCAAAGCGAGTAGCCGCCTCGGCCACCGAGGCCTCCAGCCCGGCTGCCCAGCCAGGGCGACCGTCCGGGGCCGCGTCGTGCGGCTTCGGACGCGCGTGGTAAACTAGGAAGATCCACGGAAGCCGTGATCGCCGCCGCCTGAGCTCCATCGCGCGGACGGCTTCGACGGCTCCGTTCTCCCGCGGCCGTCCGCGGCCCCGCAGCAGTACGCCGTCCATATCAATGAAGAAGATCCAGCCCCGCGAACGCGCGCGTGACGTTCTCTCGCGCGAAGTCGGCTACGTGCGCAAGCCGCACGGCGGCCGGCTCCGCGTGGCGCTGGTGTTCCCGAATACCTACTACGTCGGGATGTCGAGCCTCGGCTTCCAGACGGTCTACCGGCTGTTCAACGACCTCGACGACGTGGTGTGCGAGCGGGCGTTTCTGCCGCCGAAGCAGGAGCTCCAGGCGCAGCTGGCGTCCGGCTCGCAGCTGGTGACGCTCGAATCGCAGACACCGGTCTCGGACTTCGACGTGATCGCCTTCTCGATCTCGTTCGAGTGGGACTACCCGAACCTGCTCAGCATGCTCCGCCTGGCCAAGCTGCCGCTGCGCGCCGAGGCGCGCAACGCCCGCCACCCGCTGGTGGTCATCGGCGGAGCGATCACCTTCGTCAACCCGGAGCCGCTGGCCCCGTTTGCCGACGTGATCGCCGCCGGGGAAGGGGAGGTCCTGATCCCGGCGCTCATGGCCGGCCTGCGCGAAGCCACCGACCGCGACGATCTGCTGCGCCGGCTGGCCGGCGAACGCGGCTTCTACATCCCATCGTTCTACGACGTGCACTACGCCGCCGATGGCACGATCGCCGCGTTCGAAGCAAAGGCCGGCACTGGCGCACCACCGGTCGTGAAGAAGGCCGCGGTCAAGAGCACCGAGCGGCTCGATCCGCCGGCGACCTCGGTCTTCACCCCCGACACCGAGTTCGGCTCGCGCTTCCTGATCGAGGTGGTGCGGGGATGCGCCAACCTGTGCCGATTCTGCTGGGCCGGGTACAACTACCTCCCGGTGCGGGCCTTCAACGCCGATCGGATCCTCGAGCTTGCCCGCGAGGCGAGGGTGCACTCGTCGAAGGCCGGCCTGGTTTCGATCGCGCTGTGCGACCACCCCGAGATCGAGCGGATTCTCAACGGCCTGCTCGACATGGGCTATTCGATCAGCCCGGCGTCGCTGCGTCTCGATGACCTGACCGAGCCGATCGTCGACCTGCTCCGCCGGAGCGGCGAGAAATCGATCACCATCGCGCCGGAAGCCGGGTCCGACCGGCTCCGCCGGGTGATCAACAAGACCGTCACGAACGAGGAGATCCTGCACGCCGCCGAGCTGATCTTCGGCGGCGGCATGGACAACCTGAAGCTCTATTACATGATCGGCCTCCCGACCGAGCGCGAGGAGGATCTCGAGGGGATCCGCGACCTGACCGTCCAGATGCGCGAGATCATGCTCAAGCACGGCCGCAACCGCGGCCGCCTCGGCCGCATCGTCGGCAGCGTGAACCCGCTGATCCCCAAGCCGGGAACCGCCTACCAGTGGCTGGCGATGGAAGACCCGGCGGTCACCGAGCAGAAAGCCAGGCGCCTGCGACAGATGCTGTCGGGCATCGACAACGTCTACTTCAACATCAAGTCGGAACGTCATTCGTATTACCAGGCGCTGCTGTCGCTCGGTGATCGCCGTGTCGCCCCGGCCATCGAGGCGGCGGAACGCAACGGCGGCAACTGGCGCGCCGCCGTCGCGGAAGCCGGCCTCGACGCCGCCTTCTACATCTTCAGGGACCGTTCGGCCGACGCCGTGCTCCCCTGGGACATCATCGACGGCGGCATGAAGACGTCGTTCTTCAAGTCGGAGTTCGACAAGGGCCTCAAGGAAGAGTGGACGCTGCCGCCCAAACGGCAGAAAGAAAACGCGAAGTTCCTGCCAGTCCTTTCGTGACTTCGCTGAAACTCAGAATTCAGAATTCAGAATTCAGAATTTTCAGACCCAGAACCCAGAACCGACAACCGAAGTACTAGGCGAGAGCGCCTTCGCCGGCGTGCTCGGCTTCGTAGGCGCTGTAGGCTTCGAGGACGAGATCGCGGATGCGCTCCTGCCCGGTCGTGTCGACGACCGGCCGCAGCAGCGCGAAGCTGCGGCGCTCACCGTTCACCGAATACTGGCGCGCCGGGAAGGTGACGTTCCGTCCGTTTCCGCTCTTCCGCTCCCAGACCGAGAAGCCGATCAGCTTCAGCCCCTCCAGTGTTCCGCTGGTGAAGTGCAGCTCCGCATCGGCCAGCTTCCCTGGCGGGTTTCCCTTGTCGTTCGGCAGGATCTTGATGGTCATCGCGTATCTCCAATCGGGCGGCCGTCAGGTGATCCGGCCGGCTCACAGGGTTGCGACGAGCGGTGGGGCAAAGGGGATACCGACGGGTGCAGACCCGGACGTGTCGATGGAAGACGTTGAACGGACGTGGTTTGAGGCCGGCGGAAGGTTGAGGGGGTGAAGAGGGCAGTCGCGACCACCCTCGCGCGGCGTCAACCGGCGGTGTCGTCTGGACCGAGAAGGATCACCTGCGCCATCGCCAGCGCGTCGGAATGGGTGATGGTCAAGAGCGATCTCAGCACCTTCATCTCGGCCGCTCGACGGCCGGCGCCGCCGTGCAACTGCAGTTGCGGCGGACCATCGGCGCGGCAAACTTCGATGTCCTGCCACAGGACCCCGCGCGAGTGCCCGGTGCCGAGCGCCTTCATGCAGGCTTCCTTCGCCGCGAACCGGCCGGCCAGGTGCGGAACCGGGTTCCGGCGCCGCTTACAATAGGCGATCTCCCCTTCGGTGAAGACCCGCCGGAGGAACCGCTCGCCGTGGCGTTCGAAGACCTCGGCGACTCGCGGAATGTCGGTCGCATCGAAACCCAGTCCGATGATGTTCATGCCTGGCCCCCAGCCTAGTGGCGGATTCGAATGGACGCAAGCACCGTGGGGCTTCGTGCTCAGGTGCGCGCCGCTACAGTCGATCGCTCCGCACTTCTTTACCGTCGCCAGCCTGGAACTGCGCGACGATCCCGGCGAGTGGCATGCGGTGGCGGAGCGTGCCGGTGTCCCGCCGGATGGCCTGCGCCTCCTCAACCAGGTCCACGGACGGACGGTGGTCGAAGCGACCGCCAGCGACCGATGGGAGCGGCCGCAGGCCGATGCGGTCGTCAGCAGCGATCCCGCCGCAGCGCTGGTCGTTCGCGTGGCCGACTGTGCCCCGATCCTCATTGCCGACCGGCGCCTGGGCGTCGTTTCAGCGGTCCACGCCGGCTGGCGCAGCACGATGCAGCGGATCGTCATTGCCGCGGTGGACCAGCTCACCGCGGCGTTCGGGTCTCGCCCCGACGACCTGGTCGCGGCCATCGGACCTTCCCTTGGCAGCTGCTGCGGTGAAATGGGGGAAGAGGTGGTGGACGCCTTCCGGGACGCCGGCCACGATCGGTCCACGCTCGACCGCTGGTTCGTGCGGGAGCCGAACCGGCGGCCGCATTTCGACCTCTGGCAGGCGAACCGGGACCAGCTCGAAGCCTCGGGACTGCCGCCGGACGCCATTCACGTCAGCCGGCTCTGCACCCGCACCCATCCCGACATCTTTCATTCGTACCGGTCGGCGGGATCTGGCGCGGGACGAATGGCCGCGGTGATCCGGGCAAACCCACCGGCGTGATCCCCGTCTAACCAGCCGGGGGTAGGCCGTGCTGAACGATATCCGGGTCGCCGCGCGCTCGCTCAGGCGCGCGCCGGCTTTCACTGCGACGACCGTTCTCACTCTCGCGCTCGCCGCAGGGGCCAATGCCGCCATCTTCGCGGTGGCCTACGGCGTCCTGCTGAAGCCCTTGCCGTTCCGCGACGCCGACCGGCTGGTCGCCGTCTGGCCCGGCCGCTTTCAGTCCAACGCCGACCTTCTCTACACCCGCGAACACGGCGGCACGCTGTTTTCGAGCGTTGCCGCGGTCGCGCCGGGCTTCACGATGTCGTTGACCGGGGCTGGGGAACCCCTGAAGGTGACCGTCGCCCGGGTCTCCGGGAATTTGTTCGAGACCTTTGCCGCCGAGCCATTGCTCGGCCGGCCGTTCACTGAAGAATCGGGCCTCCCGGGTGCAGAAGAAGTTGCGGTGCTCGCCTACGGCTTCTGGATGAATCGGTTTGGCGGCGATCCCGGGATCGTCGGCCGCACGGTTGTTCTCGATGGGGATCCCGTGCGGGTGATGGCAGTGATGCCTCGAACCTTCCAGGTGTTCGGCTTGAAGACCGACATCTACACGCCGTTCACCCTCGACCACGCCGCCTGGTACCACCGCCTGTCGTTTTCGCTTTACGCGGCACGGCTTGCGCCGGGCGTCACCCTGGCGCAGGCCGACGATGGCTACCGCGCGCTGACGCAGGCGCTGCGGCAGGAGCGGAAGTACCCGGATCAGTACGGCCGCGACGCCGCCGTTGTCGACATGCGAGAGTCCCTCGCCGGCGATGTGAGCGGGTCGCTCGTCGTGCTGGCCGCCGCGGTCGGGCTCATCCTGCTGATTGCCGGGGCGAATGTCGGCACCCTGCAACTCACCCGGGCCGCCGCCCGGACGCGCGACGTCGCGATCCGGTCGGCCCTCGGCGCCTCGCGCGGACGCATCGTCCGGCAGCTGGTCGCCGAGAACATGATCCTGACGCTCGCCGGGGGGCTGGCCGGTCTGGCGCTGGCGGCGATCGCCCTTCCCGTGCTCGTCGCCCTGCTGCCCGCGGCTACCCCGCGTGTTCAGGAGATCGCTCTCGATCCGCTGGTGTCGGGCGTGGTGCTGCTGGCCGCGGCGCTGGTCGGCCTGTCGGTCGGGGTCGCGCCGGCCCTCGGCACCACGCGGCTGCGGACCCAGAGCTTGATCCGCGCCGCCAACAGCAGCGAGAGCCGCGGGGCCAAACGGATGCGCGCGTCACTGGTCTCGGCCGAAGTCGCGCTCGCGGTCGTTCTCACGATCGGCGCCGGCCTGATGCTGCAGACCCTCTGGAAGCTCCAGCAGGTCGATCCCGGCTTCCGTGCCGATGGCGTGCTGACGCTCCACGTCCAGCCGACCGGCGCCAGGTACCGCAACGTCCGGGTTTCCGACTACTACGAGCGGATCCTGGATCGGCTCCGCGCCCAGCCGGGGGTGACCGCCGCGGGGGCAATCCAGCACCTGCCATTCAGCGGCTATACCTGGAACATCCCGTTCGAAGCGGAAGGGCACATCGTTGCCCCGGGTGCGGCCGCCCCGACGGCAGGCACGCGCATCATCACGCCGGGCTACTTCGCCGCCGTCGGGCAGCCCCTGCTGGCCGGGCGCGACATCGAGCGCGGCGACGCCAGCCGAGGCGAGGTGGCGGTGGTCAACGAGACGCTGGCCACGCGATTCTTCGGTTCCCCGGCCGGCGCGATCGGCCGGACCGTTCGGTCTCGTGGCGCGCAGGGTCCGGGCTCGCCGCTGACGATCGTCGGCGTCGCGGGAGACGTTCGCCATTCCAGCCTCACGACCGCGCCGGCAGCCGAGATCTACACCTCGATCTCCGCCCAGGGCATTCCGTCGATGATGCTGGCGGTCAGAACGGACGGCGATCCGCAGGCGCTTGTGCCCGTCGTCCGCGAAGGGATCTGGTCGGTCGACCGCGATGTGCCGCTTTCCGATGTCGAGACGATGGCGGCGAAGATCGGCAGAAGCCTCGGCCAGCCGCGCCTGCTGTTGTCGCTGCTGGGCGCGTTCGCTCTTCTCGGCGGCCTGCTCGCGGCCGTCGGGGTCTACGGTGTGGTCGCCTACTCGGTGGCGCAGCGCGGGCGTGAGCTGGGGATCATGATCGCGCTGGGGGCCGAGCGCGGGCGGATCGTGCGGAGCGTTCTGCGGGAGGCGGCCGTCTACGCGGTCGCCGGGCTGGCGATCGGCCTGCCCGCGGCCTTGGCCGCCAGCCGGCTGCTGCGGAACCTGGTGTTCGGCGTCACCGCCACCGATCCGGCGACCTACGCGACGATCGCCGCCGCGACGCTGGTGACCGTCACGGCAGCCTCGGCGCTGCCGGCGCTTCGCGCCTCACGCGTCGACCCGGTCGCCGCACTCAAAGCGCCCTGATCAGAACAACTCACCCTGGCCCGGCGGGAGGTCGGAGCTGGGTGGCGGGTTGCGCAGCGCTTCTTCGGCTTCGTCCATGCCGACGTTCGACAGCCGGTCGGCGTCCTTGTTCTGCTCGCGGCGGACGTGCTCGAAGGTGACGCGGTCGAGTTGACCGATCAGCACGCGCGCCCTGGCGACGAGCGGCTGCAGCCCGGCATTCTTGACCTTGTACTCCCCGCGCATCTGCTTGACCAGCAGCTCCGAGTCGGCCTTGATGCGAACTACCTGCTGGTGATGGGCCACCGCCCAGCGGAGCGCAGCGAGCAGGCCGTTGTACTCGGCGATGTTGTTGGTCGCGATGCCGAGACCGCCGTGGAGCTCCTCGATGGAGCCGTCCGGCAGCTCGATGTAGACGCCGTACCCGGCCGGGCCCGGGTTCCCGCGCGCCCCGCCGTCGATGTAAGCGGTGATCAAGTCGTGGTCGAAGGGGCCGACGCCGCCGGCGGCACGTAATACAGGATCCGCGTGCAGCTGTCGCACTGGACGATGGCGGCGTTTCGCCGCACCTCATTGAACATCTGCGGACGCAGCCGGACGTGGCACTCGACGCAGAGACCATCGCGGGCCTCGGCGACCGCGATCCCCCGGCGCCCGTGGGCGACCCGCTCGAAGATGACCATCGCTTCCCGCGAGATCTGGCCGGTGACCGCGGCCCGCTCGGCGGTGAGCCGCTGCAGCTCCGACTCCCGGGCGCCGATTTCGGTCTCGAGCTTCTTCTGTTCGGCGCTGATTCCCGCCTGCGCGACTTTCAGCTCTGCTTCGGCCGTCCGCAGATCCGCCGACTCGCGTTCGGTGACCTCCATCAGATCGAGCAGCCGGTCTTCCTGCGCCCGCACCAGGCCTTCGGCAGTGGCGATCTCGGTCTGCATCGCCTGGTATTCCTTGTTCGTCTTCACCGTCATCAGCTGGTCTTTGTACTTCGACAGCCGGCCCTGGACGGCGGCGACCTCCTTCTCGACGTCACGCCGGGTGCCGCCGGTGGAGGTGATACGGTCCTTGACTGCCTGGACGGCGGTCGCGCGCTCCGCCAGCCGCAGCTCCAGTGCCTGCCGGGCCGCCGGTATCTCGGCGATGCGCCGCCGCGCGCGCTCGATGGCCGAATCGATCTCCTGGAGGTGGATGAGGTGCTGAAGATCAGGAAGCATCAAGAAGAAAACGCTGAAGGCAGAAGTCTGAAGGACGAAGTGTATCATCCCGGCGAGACCAGGCCGGTCAGCGCCCCTGGCGCGCCCGTTCCGAGGGGCCGGAACGGCGGTCGCGCCCGGTCAGGAACTACCGCCTCGGCCTCAATACGTCGGCTGCGTCGGATCGATCTTTCGGATCCATTCGATGATGCCTCCCTTCAGGTTCCTGACCCTGGTGTAGCCGTGGTCGCGCAGCAGTTGCACCGCCTTCGCGCTGCGCACACCCCCCTTGCAGTGAACGACGATGTCGGGGGCGTCGGGCCCGGACGGCACCTCTCCCAGGCGTTTGCCAAGCTCGCCGAGCGGGATGAGGGTGGCGCCGGAGATCCTGCAGATGTCCCGTTCGTTGGGCTCACGCACGTCGAGCAGCCACACCGGATCATGGCGCTCCAGTCTCGCCTCGAGCTCCTCCACGGTCGTTTCGAACTCGGGCGGCAGCGGACGGTTCTGCGCCGCCGCGGCGGGGATGCCGCAGAACTGCTCGTAATCGATCAGCGACTTCACCGTGGGGTGATCGCCGCACACCGGGCAGGCGGGATCGCGGCGCAGGTTCATCCGCCGGAATTCCATCGTCAGCGCATCGAACAGCAGCAGGCGCCCGGCGAGGCTCTCGCCGGCGCCGATCAGCAGCTTGATCGCCTCCGCGGCCTGGATCGTGCCGACGATCCCGGGCAGCACCCCGAGCACTCCCCCTTCGGCGCAGCTCGGCACGAGCCCGGGCGGCGGCGGTTCTGGGTAAAGGCACCGGTAGCACGGCCCGCCCGCCGTCGCGAACACCGAGATCTGGCCGTCGAACCTGAAGATGCTGCCGTAGACGTTTGGCTTGCCGAGCAGGACGCAGGCGTCGTTGACCAGGTAGCGGGTGGGGAAGTTGTCGCCGCCATCGACGATGACGTCGTAGCCGGCCAGGATCTGGAGGGCGTTGGCCGAGGTGAGCCGGACCTGGTGGGGGATGACGTTCAGCTCAGGGTTCAGGGCCTTCAGCCGCTCGGAGGCGGCCGCCAGCTTCGGCCGGCCGACATCGGCAGTGGCGTAGAGCACCTGCCGCTGCAGATTGCTGACGTCCACGTCATCGAAGTCGACAAGTCCCAACGTCCCGACGCCGGCGGCCGCCAGATACAGGGAAGCCGGCGAACCGAGGCCACCGGCGCCGACGCACAAGACCCGCGCCGCTTTGAGCTTGCGCTGACCCGAGACGCCGACCTCCGGCATGATCAGATGCCGGCTGTAGCGCTGGATGTCGTCCTGCGTGAGCTCGGGCAGGTCCGCCACCGCGGCCCCGGATCCGCCGGCCCCGGATCCGCCGGCCCCGGATCCGCCGGCCCCGGATCCGCCGGCCACCGAGGGCACGATGCTGACGGTGTCGGTTTCGCCTACGACCGCGGCTTCCCGTCCGATATAGCGAACATCGTTGTCGTTGACGTAGATGTTGACGAAGCTGCGCAGCGTGCCCTCAGGCGTGTACAGGTGCTGTCGAAGCTCGGGATGGCGGGTCGTCAACTGACGCAGGATCTCGCCGACGGTGGCACCGTCGACGTCCACCGTCGCGAGCTGGTTGGTGAACGGCCGCAGCGGTGTGGGGATGCGTACGATGACAGACATCATGAGCTCCTGATGGAAGTTCCGGTCACGGTCTCTTCGTCGAACCCGGACCGGTCGGGCCGCAGCCGCCAGGAGCGAAGCTCCTGGCTCTGGCCGGCACGAATCGAGACGATCGCGTAGCTCATGCCGGGCCACGCGTGGTCGAGATCGAACTGCGACGGGACGGCTGGATGGTCCGGGTGTGAGTGGTAGAAGCCGATCAGATGTGCGCCCGTCTCGTCGGCGTGCTTCTCGGCCTGCCGGTAATCGTCGGGGCTCACCAGGAAGCGGCGGCGGCGCTGGTCCGGCGCGGTGTTGCCGATCGGGAGCACGCCGGTGACGACCCCGGTCGTCGAGCCGAGCAGCGCCCCGCAGCACTCGTCCGGGTAGGTCTCGATGCCGTGCTGACGGATCCGCTCGGCGTGAACCGCGGGCAGCCACAGTGACCGCGTCTGCCAGAAGCTCTCGCTCAGGTAGCGATCGCCGCCGTCCGGAAACACCGTGACGATGAAGCCTGAGCGCAGCGTGGCCGCCACCGTCAGACAGCCGGCGAGCGCCGCGCCGCTCGAGGGGCCGACGAGAAGGCCGCACTCACGGGCGAGCCGCTGCGTCAACGCCACGGCATCCTCGGTCGAGACCTGCACGGCCTCGTCGGCGAGCCCCGGATCGTAGATGCCCGGAACGATGGCGGATGCCATGTGCTTCAGACCCTCGATCGCATGGAACGGCGAATCGGGTTGAACCGAAATGCGCCGGACCGCCGATCGCCACTCGCGCAGCCGCCGGCTCACGCCGACGAACGTACCGCTCGTGCCAAGGCCGGCGACAAAGTGGGTGAGGCGGCCGCCGGTCTCGTCGATGATCTCCGTGGCCGTCGTTTCGTAGTGGGCACGCCAGTTCGCGTCGTTGTTGTACTGATCGGGATAGAAGTAGGCGCGGCTGTTTTCGGCGTACAGCCGGCGCGCTTCACGGATGGCGCCGTCACTCCCCTCCATCGGATCGGTCGCGACGATGTCGGCGCCGTATGCCAGGATCAGCTGCTTCCGCTCGGGAGTCACGTTGGCCGGCACGCACAGCCGCACCGGGTAACCCCGCTCGGCGCACAGCATCGCGTAGGCGACGCCGGTGTTGCCGGACGTGGCGTCCAGGAGGATGCGGCCCGGCCCGAGCACCCCGCGGCGCTCGCCGTCGAGGATCATCGCCAGCGCCGCCCGGTCCTTGACCGAGCCTCCCGGGTTGCGGGACTCGAGCTTGGCCCAGATCGACACGTCCGGATTGGTCTCGAACGCGCGCAGGCGCACCAGCGGCGTCCGGCCGACGAACGCGGCTGGCGTGCTTTGGTCGAGCTGTTCGGTGTCGGCGATGGTCATAAAGAAAAAGGGCCCGGAACATTGCTGCTCCGGGCCCTCGAACTGTCCAGGTCGAACGATTTGGTCGGTTACGTTCTCACAAGCGCAGCTCGGTTGGGGCCGGAGCAAGTCCGGACCGGACAACAACAAGCGCACTCAACGTAGAACACAGATCGATTATCACGGTCGGGTCGGTCGGGTGTCAAGGACCGCGGTCACCGCCGGTCACCGGACGAGCTGCGCCGCTCCCGAGGCGACCGATTTCTCGATCAGCGCGCGCATGTCGGACTTGGCCTTGTTCGAGGCCTCGTCCATCTTCCTGCCGAGCACGTCCATCTCACTGCCGAGGATGTCCATCTCGTCGCCAAGGTCCCGCATCGGCCCGTCCAGCGCACGCATCTTGTCGCCAAGCGTGCGCATCTCGCGATCGAGCTCGCGCATCTCCTTCTCGATCGCCTGCCGCTCGCGGTCGATCTCGCCGCGCTCGGCCTCGGTCAGACGCCGGGCCTCCCGTGCCGACAGCAGACCCTGGCGGGCGGCGAGGGTGCCCTGGCGCGCGCCGAGGACGCCTTGCTCGGTGCCGAGCTCTCCCTGCTTCTGGCCGATCTCCCCCTGCCGGGTGCCGAGCTCTCCCTGCTTCGTGCCGACGCGCCCTTGTTCGTCTCCCAGCCGGCTCACCGGCTCCCAGATGTCCTGGATCTGGGCGAGCAGGGCTGGGTCACGCAATACGTACTCGCGGCCGGCATGGCGGAACCAGAGGAGCTGCTCGCCGGACTGGCGCACGCGCCGTGCGCGTTCGATGTCCCGGGTCGAGCCCGACATGGTCACGCTGTCGCCGTCGCGGAAGAAGACGAACTGCAGGTCGTCGTCTTTATCTCTGCTCTTCGACTGGACTTCGGCGGCGACCGGCCCGGCTCCCGGCACCATCACGGCCGCCGGGCGAGCGACGAACTTCAGCGGCGCAAGCGCCACGACCGCCGTGGCCAGCGCACCGGCTGCGGCCAGCCGCACGATCAGCGACGGCCTGGACGGCTGATTCAACATGACGATCCTCCGTTTGAGATTGGAAAATGACGAGGCGGCTCCGGCGGCTGCAAACGCCACCGGCGGATGCGAGACTCCGAGGTCGAGCAGCAGCCGGCCGTAGGCCTGGGGCGCGGTATCGAGCGCCGCGATCACCGCGGCATCGCACGCGGCCTCCCGCCAGAAGGCGTACTCACGCGCCGCACGGCGAACGAGCGGGTGGAAGAAGAAGACACTCTCGGCCAGCGCCGGCACGCAACCAAGCCATAGGTCGCCGCGCCGGACGTGCGCCAGCTCGTGGCAGAGCGCCATCCGCTGATGCTCGAGCGGCAACTGTGCGAAGCGGTCAGCCGGCAGCAGCACCACCGGACGCAGGATGCCGGTGATGAGCGGTGATTCGGTCTCGGCCGACAGCCGGATCTCCGGCACCCGCCGGACGCCGAGCAGCCGCGCCAGGCTCCCGGCGGCCTCCTGCTGCGACGACGCGGCCGGCACCGAGCGGGCGACGACCGCTCGCGTCTGCCGCCAGCGGCGTGCCGCTACCGCGGCCGAGATGCCGAAGCCGAGCATCCAGATCACCGTGGCGCCGGCCGTCCATGCGGCGGCAATTGCGGATGGGGCTTCGCCGGCGTCCGGATCGGCAGCCCCGACCCGACCGACGACTATGGCGGCTGGACCTTCCGGGATCCGCGTTGCCAGGTCGACATCCGAACCGCCCATCGGCGGCGCCGGAAGAACCGGCAGTGCCACCGGGCCGACCCACGCCAGCGCGATGACCACCTTCGCCGCGGCACACCACCAGAGCGCCGCCTTCACCGCCGCCGGCAGCCGCGGGAGCGCACGATCGATGACCCATACGGCGGCGACCAGCACGGCGCCGTCGATCGAAGCACGCGTCAGGATCTCGAGCATCACCGCTCCTTTCGTTGGGCGGCATCCAGCCGGGTGACGATCTTCTCGAGCTCGCGCCGTTCCTTGTCGGAGAGCTCACGGCTGTCGGAGAGATACGCAAGGAACGGCGACACCGATCCGTCGAGATTCCGTTCGACGAACCGCTGGACGGCCCCCTTCAGCAGATCCGCGGAGGATGAGAGGGCGCGGTAGCGGTAGACCCCATCCGACAGCCGGCGGGACAGATGCCCCTTCTGCCGCAGCCGTTCCATCATCGTGAGCACGGTGGAGCGGGCGAGCCCGCGGCTGCTGCCGAACCCGTCGGCCGCTTCGCCGACGGTCGCCGTCCCGCGGTCGGCGATATGCCGGAGGAGCGCCATCTCCTGTTCGCCGATGGTGGGTTCAGTGGCCATGTGTGCCTACAGATGTCGTCACGGCGCAAGGCTAGCACTGCCGACACGTGTAGTCAAGCAGTGGCCGACCATGTCCCGGCCACGGGTTCGTTGTATTCTCAGGCGCTGAATGACCGTCCGTCACGTATCCGCGCTCGAGGCTCTCGACCGCCTCCGTCAGGGGAATCTGCGGTTCGCGGAGATGATCCGCGGGCCCGAGGGCTTTCTCGCCAACAGCCGGCGCGCCGAGCTCCCCAGCGGCCAGGAGCCGCTGGCGATCGTCCTCGGCTGCTCGGACGCCCGCGTCCCGGCCGAGATCGTCTTCGACCAGGGCCTCGGCGATCTCTTCGTCATCCGCGTCGCCGGCAACATCGTCGCGCCGTCGCAGGTCGGCAGCGTGGAGTTCGCGGCGGCGCGCTTCGGCACCCGCCTGGTGGTCGTGCTCGGCCACTCGCAGTGCGGGGCGATCCTCGCCACCCTCGAAGAGCTCCAGCGGCCGAAAGAGAACCAGTCGGGCAACTTGCGGTCGATCGTCGATCGCATCCGCCCGTCGGTCGAAGCACTGCTCGACACCGAGCTGCGGCACGACCTCGATGCGCTGGTGCAGCACGCGGTGCGGGCGAACATCCGGGTATCGGTCGACCATCTGCGCCACGGCTCCGAGGCACTGGAACAGCTGATCGAGCACGACGGCCTGCTGGTGGTGGGTGCGGAGTATTCGCTGGAGACCGGTCTGGTGGAATTTCTAGACGGCGTCCGCGACCGGCCGGGCGCGCTGCGCCAGCCGTAGGGTGATGTTCACTCCGGCCATGGCGCGGCGCTCGCGGCGGTGGCGCTCGCGGCGGTGGCGCTGGCCACGCCGGCCGCGGCCCAGACCACGGGTCGCCTCACCGGAGAGGTCAACCCGTTCGTCGGGACCGGCGGTCACGGCCACACCTATCCCGGACCCTCGCTGCCGTTCGGCATGATCCAGCCGGGCCCCGACACCCGGCTCACCGGGTGGGACGGCTGTTCCGGCTACCACTACAGCGACTCGCGCATCTTCGGCTTCTCGCACACCCACTTGAGCGGCACCGGCATTCCCGACTACGCCGACGTCCTGTTGATGCCGTCGGCCGGCGAGGTGCGTTTCAACAATGGCGCCGACGGCCGCCCGGGATACGCATCCGCCTTCAGCCATGACCAGGAAACCGCCCGGCCGGGCTACTACGGGGTCACGCTCAGCGACCATCGGATACGCGCCGAGCTGACCACCACGCTCCGCGTCGGGATGCATCGTTACGCGTTCCCGGCCGGAGCGGCCGCGCACGTCATCCTCGACCTCGAACATCGCGACCAGGTTCTCGAGACATCGCTCGACGTCATCGGTGACCGGGAGGTTGCCGGGCTGCGCCGCTCCAGGAGCTGGGCCCGCGACCAGGCGCTGTATTTCGTCATCCGTTTCTCCCGGCCGTTTACCAGCCCGGTCTACGGGACGGGCAGGCGCAAGGCGGCCTTCAGGTTTGGCCCGGACGCCGGCACGCTGCTGGTGAAAGTCGGGATCTCCGCGGTCAGCATCGAAGGGGCGCGGCGGAACCTCGAGGCAGAGATCCCCGGCTGGGACTTCGATGCCGTCCGGCACGCTGCCGATCAGGCCTGGGAAAGGGAGCTGTCGAAGATACAGGTCGAGGGGGGCACGCCGGCGCAGCGGGTGAACTTCTACACCGCGCTCTACCACGCGATGCTCAGCCCGAACGTCTACATGGACGTCGACGGCCAGTATCGCGGCCGCGACTTCAAAGTGCACCGGGCCGAGGGCTTCACCTACTACTCGGTGTTCTCGCTCTGGGACACCTTCCGGGCGCTGCACCCGCTGCTGACGCTGATCGACCGGGACCGGACGCGTGACTTCGTCCGCACTTTCCTTCGCCAGTATCAGGAGGGGGGACGGCTGCCGGTGTGGGAGCTCGCGGCGAACGAGACCGACACGATGATCGGCTACCACGCCGTGCCGGTGATTGCCGACGCGATCGCCAAGGGGGTGGACGGATTCGATCTTCCCCTCGCGTTCGAGGCTATGAAGCACAGCGCCGAAGAGGACCGCTTCGGGCTGGCCGCCTACCGGCGCGATGGCTTCATCGACGCCAGCGAGGAAAGCGAAGGGGTCTCGCGCACGCTGGAGTACGCCTACGACGACTGGACCATCGCCCAGGTCGCGCGGAGGCTGGAGCGCACCGACGACGCCGCCCGCTACTTGCGGCGGGCGCAGTCCTGGAAGCACCTCTTCGATCCGGCGACGGGATTCATGCGCGCCAGGGTGGAAGGCTTCTGGGCGACGCCGTTCGACCCGGCCGAGGTCAACAACCACTACACCGAAGCCAACGCCTGGCAATACAGCTTCTTCGTGCCGCACGACGTCGACGGGCTGATGCGGCTGATGGGCGGGCCCGAACGCTTCGCCCGCAAGCTGGACGAGCTGTTCGCGGCCGACAGCCGGACGACGGGGAGGGAACAGGCGGACATCACCGGGTTGATCGGGCAATACGCCCACGGCAACGAGCCCAGCCATCACATGGCCTACCTCTATGCCTACGCCGGGCAGCCGTGGAAGACCCAGGCGCTGGTCCGCCGGATTCTCGACACGCTATACGCGCCGACTCCGGACGGCTTGTCGGGCAACGAGGACTGCGGGCAGATGAGCGCGTGGTACGTCTTCAGTGCGCTCGGCTTCTACCCGGTCGTGCCGGGATCGACCCAATACGTGATCGGCACGCCGCTGTTCGAGTCGGCGGCGATCGCGCTCGGGAACGGACGGAGCTTCGCGATCCAGGCGCCGGGGGTGTCGGCCGATGCCCGTTACGTTCAGGGGGCTCGCCTCAACGGGTCGGCTTACGGGAGGACGTATCTCGATCACCCGACCCTGGTATCCGGCGGCGAGCTGCGGTTCGAGATGGGCGCACAGCCGAACAGATCCTGGGGTGCGGCGTCGGACGTCCGGCCGCGCTCCTCGGTCGATCCGACGGTCGTCGCGGCGCCGTTCGTATCCCGCGGAGTGCGCGTCTTTCGTGGTTCACAGGACGTGACGCTGGGAAGCGCCGAAACGGATGCAGAGATCCGCTTCACGCTCGACGGGACCATGGCGACTCGCACCTCGCCGCTCTACACCCAGGCGATCGCGATCGGTGACGGGCTGACCCTCAAGGCGATCGCCTTCCGTGGCGACGCCGCCAGCCCGCCGGTGTCGGTGACCTTCCGCCGGTTGACCGACTATCCGCGGCTCACCCTCAGTACGCCGTACGCCGCGCAATATGCGGCCGCCGGCGACGACACCCTGATCGACGGCCTGCGGGGCAACGACTCGTTCAAGAGCGGCCGGTGGCAGGGCTACCGCGGCACGGAGCTCGCGATCCGCCTCGATTTCGGCGCGGCGCGGGAGATCCGTGAGCTCGCCATCGGATTCATCCAGGACACCGGCTCCTGGATCTTGATGCCCCGGCGGGTGCTGGTAGAGGGATCGAGCGACGGGCAGACGTTCACCCCACTTGGCACCATCGAGAACGCCGTGTCCGATCGCGAGACGAAACCGGTGACCAGGGATTTCTCAATCATCTTCGACGGTCCCCGGCACGCGCGCTACCTGCGTCTGCGCATCGTCCCCTACGGCAAGCTGCCCGACTGGCATCCCGGCCGCGGGGAAGAGGCGTGGTTCTTCGCAGACGAAATTCTGGTTCGCTAGTACACTGACCGGCGGGCCCATAGCTCAATGGTTAGAGCCGCCGGCTCATAACCGGCTCGTTCCAGGTTCGAGTCCTGGTGGGCCCAGCCTTCGCTCGCATTGCAGGGCGAGGCTACCCGGATGGCGGAAGCCACGGCGGGCCGTCTCTGTCTGCCAGGCTGAAGGCTGAAGTCGCTAGAATTCAGAAGTCAGAACTCAGCATTCACCATTCAGCCTTCAGCGTTGCAAGCGAAAGCTACGTGCGTCCCTCGAGGAACGCCCGCAGCTTGCGGGAACGTGAGGGATGCCGCAGCTTGCGGAGCGCCTTGGCCTCGATCTGCCGGATCCGCTCGCGGGTGACCGCGAAGCTCTGACCGACTTCCTCGAGCGTGTGTTCGCTGCCGTCGCCGACCCCGAACCGCATCTTGATGACCTTCTCCTCGCGCGGTGTGAGGGTCTTGAGCACCGAGTCGGTCTGCTCCTTCAGGTTCAGGTTGATCACCGCGTCGGACGGCGAGACCACCTGACGGTCCTCGATGAAGTCGCCAAGATGCGAATCTTCCTCCTCACCGATCGGCGTCTCGAGTGAGATCGGTTCCTGCGCGATCTTGAGGACCTTGCGGACCTTCGAGACCGGGATGTCCATCCGCTTGGCGATCTCCTCGGATGTCGGCTCGCGGCCGAGCTCCTGCACCAGCGCGCGGGAGGTGCGAATCAGCTTGTTGATCGTCTCGATCATGTGGACCGGGATGCGGATCGTCCGCGCCTGGTCGGCGATCGCGCGGGTGATCGCCTGGCGGATCCACCACGTCGCGTAGGTGGAGAACTTGTAGCCGCGGCGGTACTCGAACTTGTCGACCGCCTTCATCAGGCCGATGTTCCCTTCCTGGATCAGGTCGAGGAACTGCAGGCCGCGATTGGTGTACTTCTTGGCGATCGACACGACCAGCCGGAGGTTGGCCTCGACCAGTTCCTTCTTCGCCTGCTCCGCCTGCGCTTCTCCCTTGATGATCGTCTCGAGGGTGTGCATCAGCCGATCGGGCGTCTGCTCGAGCCCCTCGGCGGTCAGCTTCATCTGGGCTTTCAGGTCCTTCTGCCGCTTGAGCAGCAGCTTCTTCTCTTCTTCCTTCAGACGGCTCTTACGCCCCGTCTTCGGGTTGACCTGCCGCTCGATGTGATCGACCTCGCGCTTGAGGCGCATCACCGATTCGACCCCTTCCTTCATCAGGTCGATCAGGCGGCGCTTCACGATCTCGGTGAACTCGATCTTGCGGATCAGGCGCGAGAGCTCGACCCGGGCGCGGAGCGCTTCCCAGCGCGCCCGCCGGTACTTGTTCTTCTCGCGGGTGGTCGCCCCCTTGACCGTCTTCTCGAGCTTCTCCTTCGCCTTCTCGACGTTGTGCCACCCCTTGGTGACGCCGTCGATCTGCTTCAGGATCTGGCGCTTGCGGTGCTCGATCTTCTCGTCGGTGATCTCTTCGTCGTTGAAGATGACCAGCTCGCGGACGCCCCGCTCGTCTGACTTCAGCTCCTCGCCCATGGTCATGATCGCCCGGGCGATGGTCGGCGTCCGGGAGATCGACTTGATCACCGCGAGCTTGCCGCGCTCGATGCGCTTGGCGATCTCGACTTCCCCTTCGCGGGTGAGCAGCGGCACGGTGCCCATCTCGCGCAGGTACATGCGGACCGGGTCGTTGGTCTTGTCCAGCGCTCCCGGGGTGAGATCGAGCTCGATTTCCTCGGCCCCCTCACCGGTCCGGTCGAGCAGCTTTTCCTCGCGGAAGGTCTTCTCGGAGTCGACCACCTCGATCCCGGCGCTGCTGAAGGTGCTGAAGAGGTCGTCGAGCTCCTCGGACGACGTGATGTCGGCCGGCAGCAGTTCGTTGACCTCGTCGTACAGCAGATAGCCTTTTTCCTTCCCGATCGAGATGAGCTGTTTCACCTCGTCGTAACGTTCTTCGATCGACAACGCCATGTAATCTCCCTGACCTTATATCCGGGGCTTTGCGGTCGGCCCCTGATCTCTGTACGACGGTTCCGGCACCTTGGCGAAGGTGCTCCCGGCTGCTGACCCGATTTCCTCGATTTGCCGCACCAGCGCCTGCTTGCGCGCCCACAGGGCGACGATTTCATCCTCGTAGCGTGCCCCGGCCTGCTCCTGCAGCCGATCGATCTCCCGCTGGACGTCGGCGCGTTCGCGTTCGTAGCGGCGCTTTTTCAAGGCCATGACGCAGTCGGACGGGTGGGCCGGCGGGCTCGAGGGCCGGCCGAGTTCTTCCACCAGCCCGGCCTCACCCTTGGTTAGACGCTCCTTCAGCGTCGAAGGTAAGGACTCGGCGGGGGTTTCCTGCAGGGATCGCGCCTGCTGGAGGATCCCCTGCGACCCCAGACCTGCCAGGTCCTCATCGTCCAGGTCGGCCAGTGCCCGAAGCCCAGCCTCAGGCTGCCGGAGCAGGGCCCAGATCAGCCCTTTTTCCGCGGCTTTCAGCTGGGTGAGCACCGGCATGCTGCGTTCCTGGACGGTCGTTTGTTTCTGGACGGCGGCCTTCCGGATCTCCGCGCGGACCACCTCTTCCGTAATTCGGGCCTTGTGCGCCAGGCGGTCGGCGAACTGGTCCCGGGCGGCAGCGTCGGGAATACGGGCAGCGACTGTCAGCATTCGCGCCAGGAACTCACGCCGGCTGTCGTCCTTGTTGAAGTCGTGCTCGGCGGCGGTGCGGTCGAGCAAATACTCGAGATATGGCTGAGAATTACGCAGTTGTTCCTGGTACGCGGCGCCGCCGTTCTTCCGAATGAAGTTATCGGGATCATCCCCGGCCGGCAGCATGGCGACATTCACCTGGAATCCTTCGGTCACCAGCAGTTCGGAGGAACGGGCCGCAGCCCCCTGTCCGGCGGCGTCGGGATCGAAGCTGAGGACGACTTTGCCGGCAAAACGTTTCAGCAGGCGTACCTGAGCCGGGGTCAGCGCCGTCCCCGAGGAGGCCACCACGTTGGTGATACCGGCCTGGAACGATTGCGCCCAGTCGAAGTAGCCCTCGACCATCACCGCGTGCTTCGTCCGGCTGATCGCCGACTTGCTCAGGTGCAGGCCATAGAGCGTCTTTCCTTTGACATAAATCGGCGTCTCGGGGGAATTCAGGTACTTCGGCTGCTGGCCGGCCTCCATGGCGCGGCCGCCGAAGGCGATGATCGCCCCGTTGTCGCGATGGATCGGGATCATGATCCGCGTTCGGAACCGGTCGACGATCGTCCCCTCGTCGCGCTGCACCGCCAGCCCGCTGCGTGCCAGCAGCGTCGCACTGAAGCCAGCCTTCAGCAGGTGCGTCTTCAGCCCCTCGCGTGAGGCCGGGGCGTAGCCGATTCCCTGGCGCTCGATCATCTCGGCGGTGATGCCGCGCTCCGCCAGCAGCCTTCGAGCCGCCGCCCCCGCCGGAGTCACCAGCTGTTCGCGGAACCAGGCGGCCGCCACCTCGTGCGCTTTCAGCAGCGCCTCCCGATCGCGCGTGACCGCCGCATCTTCCTTCGAGTCCTCCCCGTCCGGTACCGCCAGGCCGAACCGGCCGGCGAGCTGGCGGACCGCTTCAGTGAAAGGGACCTTGTCATAGAGCTCGACGAACTTGATGACATCCCCGGCGACCCCGCAGCCGAAACACTTGAAATACCCCTTGTCGCCATGGACGTTGAACGAGGGCGTCTTCTCTCCGTGAAACGGACATAGCCCCTTCCAGGAGGTTCCGGCCCGCCGCAGCGGCACGCGCTCCTGGACCACCTGCACGATGTCGGCGTGCGACTTCAGGTCCTCGATGAACGATGCGGGGAAGAGGGGCATTAGATATTGCGGATTGGGGATTGCGGATTGGGGATTGACGGATTGGGGATTGCGGATTGGGGACCGCAATCCCGAATCCCGAATCCGCCAATCCGCAGTCCGCAATCCCCAATCCGCATTTCCTAATCCTTGAGCTCCACGACGGTGGCGCCGCCGGCGCCCTGGTTCTCCGGCGCGGGGCCGTGGTGCGCCACGAGCGGATGCGCTTTCAGGAACTCGGCGACGGCGCGGCGCAGCTGGCCGGTGCCGAAACCGTGAATGATCCGGAAGTTCTTCGTCTCGCTGATGATCGCCTCGTCCAGGAACTTCTCCAGGCGGTTCAGCGCCTCGTCCACGTTGTTGCCGATCAGATTCAGCTCGGTCGACACCCCGGAGCGGGGCTGCAGATCGATGTTGACGCGTACGCGGGACGGCTGCGCCGCTGCGGCCGCCGCGGTGGTCACGACCCTCAGGTCATCGACTTTCGCCCGGAGCCGCTTGCCGCGAACATCCACTTCCGCGCTCCCGTCGTGCACGGACTGGACGATCCCCTCGAGTCCCAGCACGCCGACGATGACCCGGTCTCCGGCAGCGGCCGGACGCGTCTGGGCCGGCAGGGGAGGGGCGGTCGTTGCGGTCTCGCCGGCGCCCGACCGCAGCCTCTCGCCGATGGCGTCGATCGCCGCCCTGGCTTCGGCCCGGACGCCGCCGGTTTGTCCGGTCGGAATCAGCCGCGGCGCGCGGCGCTCGGCTTCGGTCGCCAGCGTTTCGGTCCGGGCTTTCAGCGCCTGGACGACCGTGTCGATCTCCCGCTTCGCGTCGCGCAGCCGTTCTTCGATCCGTTCGTCCAGCCGCCGCCGGAACGTCTCCTCGCGGTGGCGGAGATCGTGCTCGCGTGCCTGCAGCTTGGCCGCGGTCTCCTCGAGCGTCTGCCGTTCGCGCGCCGCCAGGCGCCGCTCGTGATCGAGCGCCTGCATGTCCTTCTCGACCCGGGCGAGGTGTTCGGCGAGCTGCGACTCGCGCTGGCTCCGGTGGGCGCGTGCCTGGTCGATGATCGTCGCCGGCAGCCCGAGGCGGGTCGCGATCTCGAGCGCGAGGCTGCTCCCGGGCGATCCGTAGTTGAGACGGTAGGTCGGGGCAAACGATTGCGGGTCGAACCCGAACCCGGCCGGCACCACCCCCTCGGTCGTGGCCGCGTAGGTCTTGAGCGAATCGTAGTGGGTCGTCGCCACCACCCGGGCTCCGCGCCGCCGGAAGTGGTCGATCGTCGCCATCGCCAGCGCGCCCCCCTCGATCGGATCGGTTCCGGCCCCCGCCTCGTCGAGCAGCACCAGCGCCGGCAGCTCCAGCGCATCGTTCATGTCGACGATGTTCTTGATGTGCGACGAGAAGGTGCTGAGGTTCGCGGCGATCGACTGGTCGTCGCCGATGTCGGCGAAGACGCAGCGGAACACCGGGATCCGTGATCCGTCGGCCACCGGTATCAGCAGGCCGGCCTGGGCCATCAGCGGCAGGAGGCCGGCGGTCTTCAGCGCGACGGTCTTGCCGCCGGTGTTCGGCCCGGTGACGACCAGCACGTTCACCGGGGGGATCAGGAGGATGTCGACCGGAACCGCCTTGCCGGTCAGAAGCGGGTGCCGCGCGGCCCGGAGCTCGAGCCGGCCGTCTTCCGCCACCGCCGGACGGTGGCCGTCGACGGCGATGGAGAAGCGCGCCTTCGCCTGCAGCACGTCCAGCTCGGTCGCGGCCTCCACCGTTCGCTGCAGATCCTCATCGCGTCCGCGGAAGAGGTCCGTGAGCGCCAGCAGGATCCGGTGGACTTCTTCCGCTTCCTGCTGCCCCAGGTCGACGATGTCGTTGTTGATCTCGACCGTGCTGAGCGGCTCGAGGTAGAGGCTCGCGCCGGTGCCGGAGCTGCCATGGACGATGCCCGGGATCGCGGAACGGTGTTCGCTCCGCACGACGAGCACGTAGCGTCCGTTGCGGTCGGTGACGACCTGCTGCTGGAGATACTTCGACGTGTCCTTGCCCCGCAGGTAGGACTCCAGCGTGCCGCGGAGCCGCGCGCGCTGCTTCCGCAGCCGGTCGCGGATGCTTCTGAGCTGCGGGCTGGCGTCATCGGCGACCTCGCCGGCGGGATCGATCTTTCCGCGGATCTCGCCGATCTCGCGCGCGAACGAGGCCGTGGTGTCGGCGATCCGCCGCAGGATCGGAAACGCCGTCCGCGCGCGCCGGATGCCCGAAGCCGTGGTCTCGACCGATCCGAGAAACGTCGCCAGCAACAGGAGCTGAACCGGCTCGAGCGCCCGGCCGTCCACCGGCAGCGCGTCGAGGACAGATTCGATCTCGGCCGGGGCCTGCAGCCCGATCTGGTTGTCGGCGAGGAACTTTACGGTTTCGGCGGTGGCGTCGAGCGCGTCCCGTACCGTCTTCTCGTCGCTCGACGGCTCGAGCATGGCCAGTCGCGCGCCGCCCATCGGCGTCTGCGCACGCCCGCTGACCAGGGCGACGATCCGATCGAATTCAAGGGCCCTCAGGGCGCCGGGGTACATGAGGATTCAGGGGTGAAGTTCTGCCGAAGGGCAATCGCTAACTATAGTGCAAACAGCCGTCAGCTGTCAGCTATCAGCTCTCAGCCGAGAGCTGCCATCCCCATCCCCCGTCCCCGATTCCCCATCTCCGATGCCCCATTCCCGATCCCCGACCCCCGATCCCTCCCGATCCCCGATTCCCTATGAGAGGTGATTGATGGAGCTCGCGATAGCGGCGGCGCCGAAGCCGTTGTCGATGTTGACGACCGAGACGCCGCTGGCGCAGGAGTTGAGCATGGCGAGCAGGGCGGTGATCCCGCCGAAGCTGGCGCCGTAGCCGACGCTGGTGGGGACGGCGATGACCGGGACGTCCACCAGCCCTCCGACCACGCTGGGCAGCGCCCCTTCCATCCCGGCCACGACGATGACCACGCGGGCGGCGGTGAGGCGGTCGTGGACGGCGAGCAGCCGGTGCAGCCCGGCGACCCCCACGTCGTAGAGGCGCTCGACGGTGTTGCCCATCATCTCGAGGCAGATCACCGCCTCTTCGGCGACCGGGAGGTCGGCGGTGCCGGCGGCGGTGACCACCACCGTCCCCTTGCCCGGCAGGGCTGGTGATACCGTCAGGGTGATGGTCCGGGCGACCGGGTTGAATACCGCCTGGGGCAGGGCGGTCGTGACCGCGGCGTGGGCTTCGGCTGTGGTCCGGGTCACCAGCAGGTTGTGACCGGCGGCCACGATCCGTTCGGCGATGGCCGCGACCTGGCCTGGGGTCTTGCCCGGGCCGAATATGATCTCGGGAAACCCCTGCCGAATGCTGCGGTGATGGTCGACGCGGGCGAAACCGAGGTCTTCGAACGGCGCGTGGCGCAGAAATTGAAGGATCCGGGCCTGGGCGGCCTCAGGCATTATCGCCCCGGCCTGCACCTCATCAAGAAGGGCGCGCAGCTCGGGCCCGGTCATAACCGCAAGTCCTTGAGCCACGTTGACTTCAAGGCGAGCTGAGCGGTAATATCACCGATTGTGCCGTGTGACGGAATCATCCTTCTATGACGTCGACTGAGACACTGATACTCGTTTCTTACTTCTTCGTGCTGAGCATCCTGGCGATCTATGGCTGGCACCGCTATTACCTTGTTTATCTTTACATGAAGAACAAGGACAAGGCGCCGATGCCGCCGCCGCCGCTGACCGAGCTGCCGCCAGTCACCGTCCAGCTTCCTATCTTCAACGAGATGTACGTGGCCGACCGCCTCATCGGGGCGGTGTGCGAGCTGGACTACCCGCGCGAACTGCTCGAGATCCAGGTGCTGGACGACTCGACCGACGAGACCCGCGACATCGCCGAGCTCGCGGTCCGGCGCTACGCCGCCAAGGGTTTCGACATCAAGTACCTCCACCGCGTCGATCGCACCGGCTACAAGGCGGGGGCGCTCGAGGCCGGCCTCCAGCAGGCGTCCGGTCAGTTCATCGCCATCTTCGACGCCGATTTCGTTCCGCCGGCCGACTTCCTGATGCGGACGCTGCCGCACTTCGCGACCGACCCGAAAATCGGGATGGTCCAGGCCCGCTGGGGGCACATCAACCAGGACTATTCGCTGCTGACGAAGATCCAGGCGATCCTGCTCGACGCCCACTTCGTGCTGGAACATGGCAGCCGCAATCGTGCCGGCTGCTTCTTCAACTTCAACGGCACCGCAGGGATCTGGCGGCGCGAGGTGATTCCAGACGCCGGCGGTTGGCAGCACGACACGCTCACCGAGGATCTCGACCTGAGCTACCGCGCCCAGCTGCGAGGCTGGCGCTTCGTCTTCCTGGCGGATCTCGTCGCCCCGGCGGAAGTGCCGGTCGAAATGAACTCCTTCAAGTCCCAGCAGCACCGCTGGGCTAAAGGGTCGATCCAGACCTGCATCAAGCTGCTGCCCCGGATCCTGAGGTCGAACCAGCCGATCGGCGTCAAGGCAGAGGCGTTCTTCCATCTGTCGGCGAACTTCAACTACCTGCTGATGTCGGTGCTGTCGATCCTGATGTTCCCGTCGATGTACGTGCGCTACAGCATGGGCTGGACGGAAATGATGCTGATCGACATCCCGCTCTTCGCCGCGGCGACCCTGTCGTTCTGCAATTTTTACATGGTGTCGCAGCGTGAGCTGTATCCCGACTGGAAGACGCGCCTGAAATATCTGCCGTTCCTGATGTCGATCGGCATCGGCCTGTGCGTCAACAACACCCGCGCGGTGATCGAGGCGATCTTCAACAAGCAGAGCGAGTTCGCCCGCACGCCGAAGTACGGGATCGAGCGCGACAGCGACGAGTGGGTCGGCAAGAAATACCACCAGTCGGTTGGCGTCCAGCCGATGATCGAGCTGGCGCTGGGCCTCTACTTCACCGCGACGGTCTTCTACGCGCTGGCCAACGGCATCTACGGCACGCTGCCGTTCCTGATGCTCTTCCAGGTCGGCTTTCTCTACACCGGCCTGCTCTCGATCCTCCAGCAGTTCACGGGGGAGAACGTCATGCTCAAGTCGCCGGAAGTGGCTAAATAGCTTTCAGCTGCCAGCTTCCAGCTTCCAGCTTCCAGGTAGGAAGGGCCGCTGCAAAGCGGCCCTTCTGCTGTACGCGCTCCTCCGAGCTGGTAGCTGAGCAGCTGGTAGCTGGAAGCTGGTAGCTGATAGCTCCTGCTATCATTCAGTTATGTCCACCGCTGAAGCCAAGCCCAAGGGCGGCCTCGAAGACGTCGTCGCCGCGACGTCGGGGATCTGCTATCTCGACGGCGATCGGGGCGTGCTCGCCTATTTCGGCTACGACATTCACGATCTCGCGCGGGGAGCGTCGTTCGAGGAGGTCTGCTACCTGTTGTGGCACGGCCGGCTGCCGAACCGGGCCGAGCTCGGTGACCTGCAGTCGCAGTTCGCCGCGGAGCGGCCGCTGTCGGAAGCGATCCTCCGCCTCATGAAGGGGCTCCCGGCCAACGACGGCATGGACATGCTCCGGACGCTGACCTCGGCGCTCGGTCAGTTCGACCCGGAGGCTGGCGACAATTCACCCCAGGCGAATTACCGCAAGGCCGTCCGCCTCACCGCGCAGATCGCCAGCATCGTCGCCACTTACGGACGGATGAAGGCCGGGGGCGGGCCGATCCAGCCCGATCCGGCGCTGGGGCACGCGGCGAACTTCCTCTACATGCTGACCGGCAACCGGCCCGACGCGCTCGCCGTGCGCGCCTTCGACATCGCGCTGGTGCTGCACGCCGATCACGAGCTGAACGCGTCGACGTTCGCCGCCCGGGTCGCGGCCGCGACGCTCACCGATCTCTATTCCGCCACGGTCGCGGCCATCGGTACGCTGAAGGGACCTTTGCACGGCGGCGCCAACGCCGACGTCATGCGGCTGCTCCTCGACATCGGCCAGGATGCACCGCCGGAGAAGGTGGACGAAGCGATCCGGTCCAGGCTGGCGCGCAAGGTCAAGATCCCGGGGTTCGGCCACCGCGTCTATCGCACCGAGGATCCCCGCGCGACGCACCTGCGGCGGATGTCGAAAGAGCTTGGCGAGAAGGCAGGCAACACGCGCTGGTTCGACATGTCCCGCCGGATCGAGACGCTGGTGACCGGCGAGAAGAAGCTGTACCCGAACGTCGATTTCTACTCGGCCTCGACCTACTACACGCTCGGCATCGACATCGACCTGTTCACGCCGATCTTTGCCGTCAGTCGCATCGCCGGCTGGGCCGCGCACTGTCTCGAGCAGTACGCCAACAATCGCCTGATCCGCCCGCGAACCGATTACATCGGGCCACAGTATCCGCAGACGCTCCTGCCGCTCGACCAAAGGTGACCGGATTGCGGAGGCGGATGGCGGACTGCGGATCGACGGATTGTCGATTGCGGACCGGTGATTGATCGGCAACCAGTCCGTATTCCCAATCCGCAGTCCCCAATCCGCCGTCCGTCAATCCGCAATCCGCACTCCGCGCTCGGCAATCAGCCTCTTCCGGCAGTTATAATCAGTCGTTTCGCCTAATGGACCAGCAATTCATCCGCAATTTCTCCGTCATCGCTCATATCGACCATGGCAAGTCGACGCTCGCCGACCGGTTCCTCGAGATGACCGGCGCGCTGCAGAAGCGCGAGATGGAGGCCCAGGTCCTCGACAGCATGGACCTCGAGCGGGAGCGCGGCATCACGATCAAGGCGCACGCCGTCCGTCTGACCTACAAGGCCGACGACGGCAATACCTACATACTGAACCTGATCGACACCCCGGGTCACGTGGACTTCTCCTACGAGGTGACCCGTTCGCTTGCGGCCTGCGAAGGCGCGCTGCTGCTCGTCGATGCATCGCAGGGGGTCGAGGCCCAGACGCTGGCCAACGCCTACCTGGCGGTCGACAACGGCCTGGACATCATCCCGGTCATCAACAAGATCGATCTGCCCGGCGCCCAGCCCGAGGAGGCGAAGCGTCAGATCGAGGAGATCGTCGGCCTCGACGCCGACGGTGCGATCCTGGCGAGCGCCAAGGAAGGCACCGGCGTTCACGAGATCCTCGAGGCGATCGTCCACCGCCTGCCGTCCCCGAAGGGGGAAGCGGGGGCGCCGCTCAAGGCGCTGATCTTCGACTCCTGGTACGACGCCTATCGGGGGGTGATCATTCTTACCCGGGTCATCGACGGCGCCGTCCGCGCCGGGATGAAGATCAGGCTGATGGCCAAAGGCCAGGAGTACATCGTCGATCAGGTTGGGGTGTTCTCACCCAAGCCGGTGCCGATCGACGAGCTGGGGGTCGGCGAGGTCGGCTTCATCTTCGCGGGCATCAAGACCGTGAGCGATGCGCAGATCGGCGACACGATTACCGAGGCGGCCCGGCCCACGCTGGAGGCTTTTCCCGGGTTCAAGGTCAGCAAGCCGATGGTCTTCGCCGGGCTCTACCCGGTCGAAGGCAGCGAATACCCCCAGCTGCGGGACGCGCTCGAGAAGCTGCGGCTGAACGACGCCTCGTTCTTCTGGGAGCCGGAGACGTCGGCCGCGCTCGGGTTCGGGTTCCGCTGCGGCTTTCTCGGGCTGCTGCACATGGAGATCGTGCAGGAGCGGCTCGAGCGCGAGTTCGACATGGACCTCGTGACCACCGCGCCGGGGGTGCTGTACCGGGTCCGGACCACGGACGGCGAGCTGCTCGAGATCGACAGTCCGTCGAAGCTCCCCGACGCCAGCCGGATCGACGTCATCGAAGAGCCGATCATCACCGCGATGATGCTGACGCCGGCCGAGCACGTCGGCGCGATCCTCCAGCTGTGCCAGGAGAAGCGGGGCATGCAGAAGTCGATCGAGTACCTCAAGTCGGACCGCGTGCTCGTGACCTACGAGCTGCCGTTCAACGAGGTGGTCATGGACTTCTACGACCGGCTGAAGACGATCTCGCGCGGCTACGCGTCACTCGACTATCACGTCACCGGCTACCAGGAGGCGCCGCTGGTCAAGCTCGACATCCTGGTGAACGAGGAGCCGGTCGACGCGCTGTCGATCATCGTGCACAAGGACTCGGCCTACACCCGGGGACGGGCGCTGGCGGCGAAGATGCGCGAGCTGATCCCACGGCAGATGTTCGAGATCGCGATCCAGGCGGCGGTCGGCAGCCGGATCATCGCCCGCGAATCGGTGAAGGCGCTGCGCAAGAACGTGCTGGCGAAGTGCTATGGTGGCGACATCAGCCGCAAGCGCAAGCTGCTCGAGAAGCAGAAGGAAGGCAAGAAGCGGATGAAGCGGGTCGGCCGCGTCGAGATCCCCCAGGAGGCCTTCCTCGCGGTACTCAAGGTCGGGACGGAGTCTTAAGTACATTGCTGATTGGGGAGTGGGGAGTGCGGATCGACGGATTGTAGATTGGGGATTTGGGATTGTGTTGCTGATTGCGGCACCCGATCCTCAATCACCAACGCAATCCCAGATCCGCAATCAGCACTCCGTCGATCCGCAGTCCGCAATCGCCGATCCGCAATGATTTATGCGTGATTTCAACAAATCTACTCTTCGCGAGTACTTCGAGTCGATCGTCATCGCCGTGATCCTGGCGCTGTTCGTGCGGACCTGGGTGGTGCAGGCCTTCAAGATCCCGACCGGCTCGATGGAGAACAACCTGCTGATCGGCGACCACCTGCTGGTGAACAAGTTCATCTTCGGCCCCGAGCCGATGCCGGCCAGCCAGGCGGTGCTGCCGGTGCGCGACATCCGGCGCAGCGACATCGTCGTGTTCAAGTTCCCCGACCAGCCCGAGCGGGACTTCATCAAGCGGGTGATCGGCCTGCCGGGTGAGACGATCGAGCTGCGGAACAAGAAGGTCTACGTCAACGGCAGTCCGCTCGATGAGCCCTACGTCCACTTCCTCGAGCCTTCGCACGCGTCGTCGGAGGTGACGTCGTTCGACGTTCGCGAGCGTTACGGACCGGTCACGGTGCCGCCCGACCAGTACTTCGTCATGGGCGACAACCGCGACAACTCACAGGACAGTCGCTACTGGGGCTTTCTGCCGCGCCACTACGTGAAGGGGAAAGCGCTGATGATCTACTGGTCGTACGAGGCCGGCGGCGAGGACTACACCGACGAGGGCTTCGGCACCACGGTCAAGCGGATGTTCTCGGTGGTCACCCATTTCTTCACCCGGACCCGCTGGGAGCGGCTGTTCCACCAGATTCACTGAGATCCAGCCGCCAGGCGGCAAGGCAGGGAGCAATCCCGATCATGAAATCGCTGTTCAAGCTCGCGATTCTGCTGCTCCTGGCGAATGGACTGTTCAGGTTCTCGGTGCCGTACTGGCATCACCACCAGTTCGAGTCGGCGCTCAAGGGGCGGATCCTCTTTTGGCGGGACAGCAGCGACGAGACGATCCTGACGGAAGTGCTCGATTTCGCCGCCGAGAACAGCGTCCCGGTCGGCCGCGAGCAGATCGACCTGCGGCGCGAGAACGAGCACCTGTTCCTGAACGTGGGCTACACGCTGCCGATCGAGTTCGTCCCCACCGTGATCCGGCCGTGGCGGTTCGACATCAAACTCACTGGCCGGGTCGTGCGGCCGCGCGGTTCGTAGCGCCGGCCACCCGCTCCGCTTCGGCTTTCACCCGGGCGACGTAGGCCGGATCCTTGAGGCTGCCGAGATTCGTTTCGACATTGAGCTGGGCGCCGCGCAGCGCCGCCTCGAGCAGACCGCTCGCAACCTGCACATCGCTCGATGCGTTGGAGTTCCCGAGCTCGGCGACTACCGGCGTCAGCTCGAGCGCCTCGGCCGCGCGCCGCATCACCTCGAGCGGCGCCTCGGTCGCCGCCACCAGCGCCCGCTGGATCCCGGCCGCCCGTGCCGCCTTCTCTTCATCGTTGTTCCTGGGCATGCGGAACGCCCCGAGCACGAGGTCGTAGGCCTCGCTGTCCTGGTCGATGAGGGCTTCGAGGCTGCTGGCCAGCGCGGCGCACCGCCGCCCGGCGCCGGCCAGACGCTCGAGCTCCTCGTCGGTCAAGGCCTTGGGTCTCGGCAACCCCGCGACCATGGCGAGCAGGGAGGCGCCGACCGCCGCCGTCAGCGCCGCGGCCGAGCCGCCCCCCGGCGTCGGCTCCGAGGACCGGAAGGCCACCAGCAGATCCGAGACCGAGCGCGCCGTCAATTTCATCTGGAAAAATTCTCCTGGCCGCTCACGAGGCGGCCGCGTTTGAGGACGCCGGCGATCGACGGTCCTCCGACCCTGATCAGGTTGATCGCGTCACCGCGAACGATGACCGCGTCGGCGATCTTACCCGCTTCGAGGCTTCCCGTCCTGCCGGCAACATCCAGCGACCATGCGCCGTTGATGGTCGCCGCGGTCAGCGCTTCCTCGAAGGTCATGCCCATCCCGAAGCACGCCAGCGTGATCGCAAACGGCATGGACGGCGAGAAACCGCCGCCCGGGTTCACGTCGGTCGCCAGTGCCACCGGCACGGCGGCGTCGATGAACGCGCGCGCCGGTGCGAACCGTCCGAGCTTCAGGTAGAAGGCGGCGTTGGGCAGCAGCGTCGCGGTGACGCCCGCTTCGGCCATCGCGCGGATGCCATCGGCGGGGGCGAAAATCAGGTGATCGGCCGACCGGGCGCCGACGCGCGCGGCGACCTGCGAGCCGCCGCTGGCGCCGAGCTCGTCCGCGTGGATCCTCGCTTTCAGTCCGTGCGCGAGCCCGGCCTCGAGGATCCTCTGGCTCTCGGTTGGTGTGAACACCCCGGTCTCGCAGAAGACATCGCACCACTCGGCCAGTCCGTCTTCGGCGACCGCCGGAATCATCTCCGCGATTACCAGGTCGACGTAGCGCTCGCGCCGGTCGCGATACTCCCGCGGCACTTCGTGCGCCCCCATGAAGGTTGCCACGATGTCGATCGCGTGACTCCGCCGAAGCTGTCCGATCGCGCGCAGCATCCGCAGCTCCGACTGCACGTCGAGACCGTAGCCGCTCTTGATCTCGCATGTCGTCGTGCCGTTGGCCAGCATCTCGTCGAGCCGCGGACGGCTCTGCGCAACCAGCTCGGCCTCGCTCGCCGCCCGGGTGGCTTCGACGGTCGAGACGATGCCGCCGCCGGCGGCCGCGATCTCCGCGTAGCTGGCGCCGCCGAGCCGGCGCCGCAGTTCTCCGCGCCGGTCGCCGGCAAAGACCGCGTGCGTGTGCGCGTCGACGAAGCCCGGAACGATGCTGTGGCCGGAGGCGTCGAGCACGGTGGCGCCGACGGCGAGGGTAACGGCGGTGTCGAGCGCGGCAGTCGGACCGACGAAGACCAGCTCACCGTTCATCGAGGCGAGCGCCGCGTCGGGGATGGCGGACGCATCGCGCTGGCGGGGGCCGGCCAGCGGCGCGGGCCCCGCGCATGTCAGGATCTCGCGTGCGTTGCGGATGACGAGGTCGGCGGTGCGGGTCAACTCTGGCCGCCGAGCAGGGTCGCGAGCCGGGCCGGCCACTCGGCTTCCGACAGGCCTTCGATCGAGACACGCTTGTCGCGTGACTTCTGGCCCGACACGATCGAGATGGCGCGCCGCGGCAGCTCCAGTGTTTTCGACAGAAAGGTGACCAGCGCCTCGTTGGCGGCCCCGTCAACCGGCGGCGCCGCCAGGCGGATGAGGATGGCATCGCCGCGCGTGCCGGCGATGGAAGACCGCGGGGATCTCGGAATCACGCGGACCGTCAGGATCACCCCGCGGTGCCGTCCGACTGACGCGGACGGTGCAGGTGCATCTCTCCCTCCGGCTGCTGGTCCTGCTCGCGGATGAACTCGAGCGCGTGGTAGAGCGTCTGGATCGAGGTCTCGAGCGAGCCTTCGACCCCGCGCCGCCGCAGCCTGAGCTCGGTGATGCTTCGCTCGATCTCCTCGAGCCGGGCCTGCGCCTTCTGGAGCAGCAGGTCGCCGCGCCCCTGCGCCTCGCGCACGATCATCCGCGCCTCGTTCTGCGCCGATTCCTTGACCTCGTCCGACAGGCGCTGCGCGGTGGTCAGCGTGTTGCGGAGGTTGTTCTCCCGTTCGCGATGGTCGGCGAGCAGCGTCTCCATCCGCGCCAGATCCTGGCGGAGCCGATCGATCTCGCGGAGCGCATGCTCGTAGTCGTCGGCCGCCTCGGTCAGAAAGGCGACCACTTCCGTCTTGTCGTAGCCGCGCAGCGCGGTCTTGAACCGCTGCTGGCGCAGGTCGAGCGGGGCGATGCGCATCACCCTCCCGGCCGGCAACGATCCGGCGTCGGCGGCGGCGGTGCTGCCGGCCAGCGGCAGCGGGGCGGGTGTCTTCGACTGGTCGCTCATGTCTTCATCCTTCCGTGCCGGTAACGGGGGTGCCCGGTGGCGTCCGCTTCCCGAAGATCGCCGTGCCGACCCGTACCATCGTCGCCCCTTCTTCGATGGCCGCTTCGAAATCGTGGCTCATTCCCATCGAGAGCTGGCGGAGTGCGTCGCGCGGCACCCCGGCGGCGATCCAGTCGTCGCGCAGCCCCCGCAGTTGCCGGAACCAGGGGCGGGTCTGCTCCTGGTCCTCGTTCCAGGGTGGCACCAGCATCAGCCCGGCGAGGCGTGCCGCCCGGCAGGCCAGCGCGGCGTCCACGACGGTGCGCGCCGCATCAGCCGGCGCGCCGAACTTGGTGGTTTCTCCCGCCAGATCCACCTGCACCAGGATGTCGGGCGTGGCCCCGGTCTCGATCGCGGCCGCGTCCACCCGCCGGAGCAGGTCAACCGAGTCGATCGACTGGATGCAGCTGAAGGCCGGAGCGGCCTTGCGCGCCTTGTTCGATTGCAGATGGCCGATCAGGTGCCACCTGAGAGGAATGTCGGTCGTTTCGGCGATCTTCTGCAGACCCTCCTGCACCTTGTTCTCGCCGAAATCGTGCTGTCCGGCGGCCATGGCCGCCCGGACGTGGGCGGCCCCGAAGGTCTTGGAGACGGCGATGAGGGTGATCTCGGCCGGCTCACGGCCAGCGCGGCGTGCGGCCGCGCCGATCCGTGAGCGGACGGCGGTCAGGTTCGCCGCTATGTCGGCATCGAGCGACACGGCAGGCGGCTTACTTGATGTACTGCTTCAGCATTTCGAAGTTGGCTTTCGCCTTCTCCGCATTGGGGCCGGTCGGCGCGAGCTTCATGTAGGTCTCGAACTCCTTGGCCGCCTCCGGGAGCTTGCCCAGGTTCAGATTCACCTGCCCGAGCATGAAGTGGGCTTCGGCGTGCTTCTCGTCCGCCTTGATCGCCGCGGCAAACAGCTCCTGCGCCTTGGGGAAGTCGTTGCCGTTCCAGGCGATGACCCCCTGGTTGTAGTAGGTGTCGGCGCTGCCGGCGCCGGTCGCGCCGGCCGGCATCCGCTTGGTCGCCTCGGCGTTCATCGCCTTGGCTTCGCTGAACTTCTTCTGGGCGTTGTAGACGTTGGCGAGGCCGTTGTACGACTCGACCGAATCGGGGTTGATCTCGATCGCCTTCTTGTAGGCTTCTTCCGCCTTGGCCCAGTCCTGCTTTCGCGACTGGATGGCGCCGATGTTGATGTAGCACTCGGCGCACTTCGGCACCGAGGCGAGAACCTCGGTGAACTTGGCGACCGCTTCGTCGTACTTGCCGGCGTTGCTCAGCTCAGCGCCCTGGGCGAAGGCCGTCTTGATCCCCTCGACCCGCTCGGCCTCCTTCTTCGCCTGCTCGGCCGACATCTTGCCGCCGGCGCCGCCGGGCTGGAGCGAGAAGTTCACTTCCTTCGTGTCGAGCGACACCCGGACGTCGAACGACTGGGTCATGCCGTCCTTTTCCGCCGTGACGGTATAAGGACCGGGCGCCAGGCCGATCTGCCGCCAATCACCCTTGGAGTCGGTCTTCGTCTCCTGCTTGCGATTGGTCTCGGTCGCGAGCATGGTGATCTTGGCGTCGGCGACCGGCTTGTTCTGGGCGTCGACGACCTTCCCTTTGAGCTGGCCGCTCTGGGCGGAGACGGGCGCGGCAAAGGCCGCGAGCGACAGCACGAGCGCGCTGATAAGGCCAGCGCGGCCGATCCGCAAAGCGTTCATGGAATCCTCCCTAACTGCAACTAAACACAATCGATAGCGTCATTTAGTGTATACCACCCGCACCGCTCAGCCTTCAGCCGCGACCGCCTCGCCGGGTGGAAAGAACCGTTCGATGTCCTCGAGCCGGTGGGTGACCGGGGCCGCGGGCAGCGACGCCAGCATCCTCCGCCCGTAGCCCATCGTTCTCAGGCGGGGATCGAGGATCGCCAGCACGCCGCGGTCCTGCCGGTGCCTGATCAGCCGGCCGAGCCCCTGCTGCAGCGTCAGGATCGCGAGCGGCACCTGATACTCGCCAAACGCCGAGCCCCCCTCGGCGTTGATCGCCTCGATCCTGGCGGCGGTGATCGGGTCGCCGGGTGACGCGAACGGAATCTTGTCGATGATCACGCAGCTGAGCGCTTCGCCGACGACGTCGACTCCCTGCCAGAAACTGGAGGTCGCGAGCAGGACGGCGTTCGGCGTCACCCTGAACTCGCGCAGCAGCGCCGAACGCGGCGCCTCACCCTGGACGAGAATCGGATACGGCAGCTCCGCGGACGCCACCACCTGCACTTCACGAAGGTTCGCGTAGCTGGTGAAGAGCACGAACGCCCGCCCTCGCGTCCGCCGCAGGATCTCGATCACCTGGCGGGCCGCCGCCGCGCCGAATTCCCGCGACCGCGGATCGGGCATCCGCGGCGGCAGGAACAGGATCGCCTGCTGGCTGTAGTCGAACTCCGATGCGAGCCGCACCTCCTCGGCGTGCCGGATCCCGAGCCGTCCCCTGACGTAGTCGAAGGAACCGTCGACTGCCAGCGTCGCCGAGGTCAGCACGGTCGCGGTCATCCGGTCGAGCAGCAGCTCGCGGATGATCTCGGAGACGTCGATCGGCGCCGCGCGCAGGAAGGTGCCGCGACCCCTGACCTCGAGGTAGTAGACGTAGGTGGGATCGTCGGCCCGCATCAGGAACCGGACGTTGACCCGCACCTCGGCCGCCCGCCGGGCCAGGGCGAGCACGTCTTCCGACGCGTCGGGGGCCAGCGCCAGGTCCGCTTCCAGCGCTTCGAGCGCCGAAGTCAGCGCGTGGGCATCGTCGGCCACCCGCAGCAGCTGTTGCGGGCGGATACGGATGCGCGACTCGGTGCCGGGAAGCATGCCCGATCCGCCAGTGCCGGCCGCCGGCTCGAACCGGATCATCTGGAGTCCGCCGAAGAAGGCGCGCGCGCAGTTGCGCAGCCGCTCGACGTCGTGACGGATCTCGTGCTCGCGGTCCGCGTCGCTGATCAGTCGTCCGGCGACCGCCCCGTCCACGTCCCGAGCGAGGTCGTCGAGGCGATAGTTGCTGACCGCAATGCCGAAGTACTGGGTCGCGACGTCCTCGAGCTGGTGCGCCTCGTCCACGATGGCGTAGTTGCACGACGGAATGACTTCACCGAAGGCGCTCTGGCGCACGGCGGCATCGGCGCAGAGCAGGTGGTGATTCACGATGACGACGTCGGATTCGGCGGCGCGCTGGCGCATACGGGTGACGAAGCACTCCTGGAACTGCGGGCAGTCGGACCCGATGCAGTTTTCGGCGCTGGCGGAGATGCCGGTCCAGAAGGGCAGGTCCTCGGGCAGGTCCTCGATCTCGGCGCGGTCGCCGGTTTCGGTGTCGACCCGCCAGGCCTCGATGAGCCGGACGTAGTGTTCCTCGTCGTGCGAATGAAGGCCGCTGTCGCGTTGCTCGGCGAAACGGTGCAGGCAGAGATAGTTGCCACGCCCCTTCATGTAGGTGGCCGAAAACGGGATGCCGAGCGAGTCGCGGAGAACCGGCAGGTCCTTGAAGAAGATCTGCTCCTGCAGGTTCTTGGTGCCGGTCGAGACCAGGACGCGCTTGCGGCTCAGGATTGCCGGCACCAGGTAGGCCAGCGTCTTGCCGGTGCCGGTACCCGCTTCGGCGAGGAGGACGCCGCCGTCCTCAAAGACCCCGGCAACGGCGCCGGCCATCTGCAGCTGCCCCTCGCGTGCTTCGAAACCGGGGATGGCGGCGGCCAGTGGGCCGCCGGGGGCGAACGCGGCGGCGACGTCCCGCTGCAGGCGCGACGAGGATGCCGCGGGCGGCTGCGCCGCCGGGCGGCCCGGCGCCGGACCTAGGCCTCGGGGTACAGCGGGAATTTCCGGCACAGCGCTTCGACCTCCGTCCGGACACCGGACAGCACCGTATCGTTCTCGGGAGCCGCCAGGGCGCGGGCGATCAGGTCGGCCATCGTATCCATGTCCGCTTCGCGCATCCCGCGGCTGGTGACGGCGGGCGTGCCGATGCGGATCCCGCTGGCGACCATCGGCGGGTTCTGATCGAAGGGGATCGCGTTCTTGTTGACGGTGATCCCGGCCCTGCCGAGGGCGGCCTCGGCGATCTTGCCGGTGAGGCCGCGCGAGAAGACGTCGACCAGCATCAGGTGGTTGTCGGTGCCGCCGCTGACGAGGCGGAAGCCGGCGGCAGAGAGGCCGGCGGCGAGCCGCGAGGCATTGGCGACGATCTGCTGCTGATACTCGACGAAGCCGGGTTCGAGCGCTTCCTTGAGGCACACCGCCTTGGCGGCGATGACGTGCATCAGCGGGCCCCCCTGGATCCCCGGAAAGACCGTGCGATCGAGGTCCTTGGCGTACTGGGCGCGGCAGAGCACCAGCCCGCCACGCGGGCCGCGCAGCGTTTTGTGGGTGGTGGTGGTGACGAAATCGGAGTGCGGCACCGGGCTGGGGTGAATCTTCGCCGCGACGAGACCGGCGATGTGCGCCATGTCGGTGACCACCGGGGCCCCGACCTCGCGGCCGACGCGGCCGATGCGCTCGAAGTCGATGACCCGCGGATAGGCGCTGGCCCCGACCATGATCATCTTCGGCTTGTGCTCGCGGGCCAGCGTCTCGAGCTCGTCGTAGTCGATCCGCTCATCGTCCTTGCGCACGCCGTAGGGAATGATCGTGTAGAGCTTGCCGGAGAAGTTGAGTGGATGGCCGTGGGTCAGGTGCCCGCCGTGGGCGAGGTTCATCCCGAGCACCGTGTCCCCTGGCTTGAGCAGGGTGAAGTAGACCGCCATGTTGGCCTGGGCGCCCGAGTGGGGCTGCACGTTGGCGTGATCGGCGCCAAACAGCTCCTTGGCCCTGGCGATCGCCAGCGACTCGGCGACATCGACGAACTCGCAGCCGCCGTAGTAGCGCTTGCCGGGATAGCCTTCCGCGTACTTGTTGGTCAGGACCGAGCCCTGCGCCTCCATGACCGCCTGCGAGACGAAGTTCTCGGAGGCGATCAGCTCGAGCCCGGTGTTCTGCCGGTGACGCTCGTCGCGGATGACCCGGGCGATGTCGGGATCCGTCTCGCTCAGGGCACGCCATCGAATCGGTGTGTCGGTGATGTTGGGCATGGCTCGCTGCTGACCAGTCTTCCAGGGTGCGGGTCCGGCGACAGTGCCGTGACCCGGGGGCCGGCGGTTCAGGCCGGGCGGTCGTCCTGTTCGATTGCCGCGATCTGCTCGATCCGGCGCTGGTGCCGGCCTCCCTCGAACGGAGTGTCGAGCCAGAGCTTCACGATGTCGTCCGCCAGCCCCGGCGCGACGATCCGGCCGCCTATCGCGAGGACGTTGGCGTCGTTGTGCTGGCGCGACAGCCGGGCGGTATAGAGGTCGTTGCAGAGTGCCGCGCGCACGCCGCGGACCTTGTTGGCGGCGATCTGCTCACCCTGGCCGCTGCCGCCGAGCACGATGCCGCGGTCGGCCCGGCCACCGACGACCTCGCGACCGACTTCGGCGCAGATGCCGGGATAATCGACCGGCGCCGGGGTGTGCGTGCCGCGATCGTCGACCTCGTGTCCGAGCCCCCGCAGGAGCTGAACGAGGTATCCTTCAACGCGAGACCCGCGTGGTCCGCGCCGATCGCGATTCGCATGTGTGGAATTATAGCGTGCAGAAGCTGGGAGCTAGGAGCTGGAAGCTGGGAGCTGGAAGCTAGGAGCTGGAAGCTGGAAGCTGGGAACTGGGAGCTGGAAGCTGGGAACTGTAATCGTCAGTAAGCGCGGCGAGGACCGCATCTATTCGGGCCACCCGTGGATCTACCGGTCCGATATCGCGGAGGCGCACGCCACGGCCGGCGAGATCGTGCGGGTGAGCGGCCCGCGTGGCCGTCCGCTCGGCGATGCGTTGTTCAGCGACCGCTCCGAGATCACGGTGCGGATGCTGACGCGGGGCGACGCCCGCGCCGATGACGCGCTCCTGCGCCGGCGGCTCGAGCAGGCGATCCGCTTCCGCGACGGCCTGGGGATCGACGCGACCGCCTGCCGGCTGGTCCACGGCGAGGCAGACCTGCTGCCGTCGCTGATCGTCGACCGCTACGGCGACTACCTCGTCGTCCAGGCGCTGTCTCAGGGCATGGACCGGCTGATGCCGCGGATCACCGAGCTGCTGGTCGAGATCCTGTCGCCTGCCGGGATCCTTGCCCGCAACGATCCGCGGGTGCGGCTGCTCGAGGGGCTCGAACAGAAGGTCGAGGTCCTCCACGGCAACGTGCCGCCGTCGATCGCCGTCCGGGAAGGGCACGTCCGCTATGTGGTGGACCCGTTTCACGGGCAGAAGACCGGGCTGTTCCTCGATCAGCGCGAAAACCGCGTGGCCGCCGCGCAGTACGCGACCGGGCGGCTGCTCGACGCGTTCAGCTACAACGGCGGTTTTGCCCTGGCGCTGGCTCCCCGCTGCGCCGAGGTCACCGCCGTCGACATCTCCGAGGACGCGGTCGCGCGGATCCGACTCAATGCCAGCGAGAACGGACTCACCAACATCCAGGCTCGGGCGATGAACGTCTTCGATGAGCTGCGCGAGCTCGAACGCCGCGGTGAACGGTTCGACACCATCGTGCTGGATCCCCCCGCGTTCGCGAAGAACAAGAGCGCGATCCCCAAGGCGCTGTCGGGCTACAAGGAGATCAACCTGCGCGGGCTGAAGCTGCTGAAGCCCGGTGGCTACCTGGTCACCTGCAGCTGCTCCTACAACGTCACGGAATCGGCGTTCGCCGACGTGCTGGCATCGGCGGTCGCCGATGCCCACGCCGATGTCGCGGTCGTCGAGAAACGCATGCAGGCCCGCGATCACCCGGTGCTGATGACCGTGCCCGAGACGTTCTACCTGAAGTGCTTCATCCTCCGGAAGCTTGCCTAGCTCTGAGGCGCAGGGCCAGGGCGGCGTGCCCGTGCTCCTCGGCGATCGTCGCGGCGGATTTTCCCTCGTCGTTGACGAGCAGTGGATCGGCGCCGCGCGCCAGCAGCAGGTCGGCGATATCGTCGCGCCCGGCGCCGGCGGCTCCCATCAGCGGGGTGTAGCCGGCCTGCTGGCGGGCGTCAGGATTCGCCTCACGCTCGAGGATGGCGGCGACCGCTTCGGCATTGCGGCCGGCGACCGCGGCGTGCAGCGGCTGCACCTTCATGTCGTTGCGGGCGGCGGCGTGGACGTCGGCGCCGCGGGCGAGCAGCAGCCGGACGGTGGAGGCATGGCCGAAGAAGGCCGCCAGCGCCACCGGCACGTGGCCGTCCGCCGCCCAGGCGTTCACCAGCGCGGGATCGGCGTCGAGGATCCGCGCCGCCGCGGCATCGCGGCCGAGCGCCGCCGCTTCCCAGATGCTGAGCGACGCGGCCGCGTCGGCGAGGCGCCGCGCTTCGTCGGGGTGCTGCTGGTAAAGGGCAGAGAGGATTGCCGAGTAGGGGTCGAGCATGCGCCCTCCATTTAGTTAGGTAGACTAACTAAGTTTATACTGCATCGATGCCGCGCCGCGCAAGCCCCGCCCCGGATCCGGTCGAACAGCTGGCCGACGCCCTGCATTCGGCGGCGATTCACCTGCTGCGGCGGCTGCGCCGGGAAGACGCCGCCACCGGGCTCAGCCCGGCGCGGCTGTCGGCGCTGTCGGTGGTGGTGTTCGGCGGCCCGATGCGGATTTCGGACCTGGCGCGGGCCGAGCAGGTGAAGACGCCGACGATCACGCCGATCGTCGCCGCCCTCGAGCACGACGGGCTGCTCGCCCGCGACACCGACGCCACCGACGGGCGCGCCTCGATCCTTCGCGCCACGCCGAAGGGGATGAAGCTGATGGCCGAGGGACGGTCGCGGCGCGTCGCCACGCTGGCAAGGCAGCTCCGGGAGCTGCCGGCCGGCGACCGCACGCTGCTCCGCCGCTCCGCCGAGCTGATCCAGCAGCTCTCGCGGGCGGATCCGCGGTGACCCGCCGCGCACCTGCTATAGTCGAATCGATCTGACCGAGCCCAAGACCATGTCGACCACCAGAACCTTCACTCCGCTCCTTCCCGCTGATTTTGCCGCCGCCTTTCCGGGTTCCCGAAAGGTCTTCGTCGAGGGCCCGGCGGTCCGCGTGCCGATGCGCGAGATCTCGCTGAGCAACGGCGAGTCGCTGCGCGTCTATGACTCCAGCGGACCTCAGGGACATGACGTCCGCGACGGGCTGCCGAAGCTGAGAGAGGCGTGGGTCGCCCCGCGGATCGGCAGCGCCACCGTCACCCAGCTGCAGCATGCACGCAAGGGCGTCGTGACCCCCGAGATGGAATTCGCCGCCATCCGCGAGGGGTTCGACGCCGAATTCGTCCGCTCCGAGGTGGCCCGCGGCCGGGCGATCATTCCGGCCAATGTCAATCACCCCGAGCTCGAGCCGATGATCATCGGCCGCAACTTCGCGGTGAAGATCAACGCCAACATCGGCAACTCCGCCGTGACCTCGTCGATCGAGGAGGAAGTCGACAAGCTGCGGTGGGCGACGCTGTGGGGCGCCGACACGGTGATGGACCTGTCGACCGGCAAGGACATTCACGCGACGCGCGAGTGGATCATGCGCAACGCCGCGGTGCCGATCGGCACGGTGCCGATCTACCAGGCGCTGGAGAAAGTCGGCGGACGCCCCGAGGACCTGACCTGGGAGGTCTATCGCGACACCCTGATCGAACAGGCCGAGCAGGGGGTCGACTACTTCACGGTCCACGCCGGCGTGCTGCTTCGTTATATCCCGATGACCGCCCGCCGGATGACCGGCATCGTGTCACGCGGCGGCTCGATCATGGCCAAGTGGTGCCTGTCGCATCACCTGGAGAACTTCACTTACACCCGCTTCCCCGAGATCTGCGAGATCATGGCCGCCTACGACGTGTCGTTCTCGCTCGGAGACGGCTTGCGTCCCGGCTCGATCGCCGATGCCAACGACGAGGCCCAGTTTGCTGAGCTGAAGACCCAGGGCGAGCTCACCCGCATCGCGTGGGAGCACGGGGTTCAGGTGATGAACGAAGGGCCGGGTCACGTGCCGATGCACCTGATCAAGGAGAACATGGAGAAGCAGCTGGAATGGTGCGACGAGGCGCCGTTCTACACCCTGGGTCCCCTGACGACCGACATCGCTCCCGGCTACGACCACATCACCTCGGCGATCGGCGCCGCCCAGATCGGCTGGTACGGCACCGCCATGCTCTGCTACGTGACGCCGAAAGAGCATCTCGGCCTGCCCGACCGCAACGACGTGAAGGCCGGCGTCATCGCCTACAAGATCGCGGCGCACGCGGCCGACCTGGCCAAGGGGCATCCCGGCGCCCAGGCCTGGGACGATGCGCTTTCGAAGGCGCGATTCGAGTTCCGGTGGGAGGACCAGTTCAATCTGGCCCTGGACCCGGTGACCGCGCGCGCCTTCCATGACGCGACTCTGCCGGCCGAGGGAGCGAAGGTCGCGCATTTCTGCTCGATGTGCGGGCCGAAGTTCTGCTCGATGGAATTGACCCAGCAGGTCAGGAAGATGGCGGCCGAGGGAATGAAAGAGAAGTCCCGCGAGTTCCGTGAAAAGGGTAGCGCGATCTACCTCAAGCAGGAGTGATCCCGGAGTAGCCCGGCGAGGCGATCCGGTCTATAGTGCCGCGGACGGTTACCGCGGACGGTTACGTGGTGGAGAGGTGATATGAAGAAGTTGATTCTGGTCGCGGCGGCGTTCGTGTTCGTGGCAGTCGGGTCGACCCAGGCCCGTGCCGAAGAGACCTGGAAGGGGACCATCAGTGATTCGATGTGCGGCGTCAAGCACTCGGCCGACAAGCACGGCGACAAGGCGTCGGACCACCGCGCCTGCGTCGAGAAGTGCATCGGCGACGGAGGTGCCTATATCTTCATCGCCAACGGCAAGCCGATGAAGATCTCGAACCAGTCCTTCGCCGGGCTCAAGACCCACGCCGCCCAGGAAGTGATGCTCACCGGCGAAATCAAGGACGGCGCCATCGTCGTCTCGAAGATCGAGCCCGTCAAGGCCGAGAAGAAGTAGCGGCCGACGCAAACTCCCGACTTTCAAACTACCGACGACCAGTCCGGACTGCGAGTCGGGAGTTGACGTTGGGAGTTTGTCCTCCCTCCCCTGTCCCTACCGCTGTGCCCTTACCGCGCGACCAGCGGCGGGTTGGGCACGATCTGGATGATCGTCGGGAATCGCGCCGGCGTCGCGTTCGGCTTCGGGTTCAGATATCCGCTGTTGCCGGCCCACGTATAGTCCTTCACGGTCACGCTCGGCGGAAACGCCATCGTCTCCTCGCGGAAGCGGCCGATGTCGAACTGGTGGATGGGCGGCTCCTCGAAGATCAGCTCACCGCGCTGCTTCAGCGAGTTGCGGTAGTACTGCACGATGTCGGCAAAGGTAGCGGTCGTGCCGTAGAGGTAATACCGCTGCCCCTTGCCGGCATCGTAAGAGGTGATGAACTGCGCGGTCGGGTAGACCGAGACACCGAGAACCGCTTCGGTTGGATCCCGGCGCCGGGCGGCCGGCGTCGCACGGCGCGTCGTCGCGGCGCGGCGTGGTCGCGGCGCCGGCTTCGGGAACGGCTGCGGCACCTGGGCGGCCAGGGTGGTCATGCCGGCGAGTACGAGCGTCGCGAGAAGCCTTGCACGCATGAACCCATTATAGGGGGATGGGAGTGGGAGTTCCGGCGTGGAGTTGATCCGTTACTGCGAGGCGGAGCAGGCATGCCTGCGGCGCGACATCGAGGCACTCGTCCGCCTGGAATCACCGAGCACCGACAAGGCGGCAGTCGACCGCTGTGGTGCGGCGGTGGTGGCGATGATGCGTGAGCTCGGCGGCAGCGTGTCGACGCTGCCCCAGGACGCCCGCGGAGATCACGTCCGCGCCGAGTTCGCGGGAGGGCCGGGACGCGTCCTCCTCCTCGGGCATTTCGACACCGTGTGGCCGCTCGGGCAGATCGAACGGATGCCGGTGCGCGAAGAGGACGGCCGGCTCTACGGACCGGGGATCTTCGACATGAAGGCGTCGATCGCGCTGTCGGCCCTGGCGGTGCGGGCGATGCGACACGCCGGCCTGGCGATGCCGACGATCGTGATGTTCTGGTCCACCGACGAGGAGATCGGCAGCCACACCTCACGTGCGGCGATCGAAGCGGAGGCCTTGCGGAGCGATGCGGTCCTCGTGCTCGAGCCCTCGCTGCCGGGCGGCGCCGTCAAGACGCGTCGCAAGGGATGCGGCGAATTCACGCTGACCGCTCACGGCGTGTCGGCGCACGCCGGCATCGCTCCCGGGCAGGGGGCCAGCGCCATTCACGAGCTGGCGTACCAGATCGGCGTCCTCGAGCGGCTGCAGGACCTGGATCGCGGCATCAGCGTCAACGTCGGGCGGATCGACGGCGGAACCCGCGCCAACGTCGTGGCGGAGCTCGCGCGGGCGGTGATCGACGTGAGGGTCCCGACCATGGCGGATGCCGCCGGCCTGGAAGCCTCGGTGCGGGGGCTGGAGCCGCGCCACCCGGCGGTCCGGCTCGAGATCGCCGGCGGGATCGAGCGGCCGCCGCTGGAACGGACGGCCGCGGTGGGGCGTCTTTATGAACAGGCACGCCTGGTGGCGGCCGGGCTCGGCCGTCAGCTGGACGAGGGAAGCACCGGCGGCGGCTCGGACGGCAATTTCACGTCCGCGCTCGGTGTTCCGACCCTCGACGGCCTCGGGCCGGAAGGGGACGGGGCTCACGCGCTGCACGAGCACGTCGTTCTCGACCGGCTGCCGTGGCGTGCGGCATTTCTCTCGACCCTGATGGCTGGGCTCAACGGAGTAAAATAGCGGGATGGCAAATGGTGTGAAGACCGTCGTGCTCCTGGGAGCGTTGAGCGGCCTCCTGCTCATGATCGGGGAGCTGGCCGGCGGCTCCAATGGCCTTCTGGTGGCGTTCGGGTTCGCCGTGGTCATGAATTTCGGGTCGTACTGGTTTTCCGACAAGATCGTCCTGCGGATGTATCGCGCCCAGGAGGTCGGCCCGGAGCATCCACTGCATCAGCTGACCCGCCGGCTCGCGCAGCGCGCCGACCTGCCGATGCCCAAGGTCTACATCATTCCGGACGCCTCTCCGAACGCGTTCGCGACCGGCCGCAATCCGTCCCACGCGGCGGTGGCGGCAACCCAGGGCATCATGCAGGTGCTCAGCGAGTCCGAGCTCGAAGGGGTGATTGCGCACGAGCTCGCCCATGTCAAGAATCGCGACATCCTCATCAGCTCGGTCGCCGCGACGGTGGCGGCCGCCATCATGATGTTTGCGAGGATGGCGCAGTTCGCCGCGATCTTCGGCGGCGTCGGCGGGCGCGGCAACGACCGCGACGAAGGGAACAACCCGATCGCGCTGCTGGCGATGGTGATCCTCGCCCCGATCGCCGCCATGCTGATCCAGATGGCCATCTCACGGTCCCGGGAGTTCGCCGCCGATGCCAGCGGCGCCCAGATCGCCGGCACGCCCCACGGGCTCGCGCAGGCCCTTCAGAAGATCGACGCGGTCTCCCGCCGGGTGCCGCTCGACGCCAACCCGGCGACGGCGCACATGTTCATCATGAAGCCCTTCGCCGGCGGCGGGCTGATGTCCCTTTTCAGCTCGCACCCGCCGACTGAGGCGCGTGTCCGGGCCCTGCTCGGTACCATCTAAGTAAAGCCCTCCCACCGTTAGGTCGTCCGCGTCTCCGAAATCCGGTGCGGACGCAGTTGGCACCCGGTTGCCCACCGTCGCTTCTTCAACAGCCTGAGCGACTTATCGGCCTCCGCCCCGGTCGTCCCAGTGGCCCGACCCTTGCTGTGTGCCGGGCAGGTACAGTTTGACTGGAGGCCATCGTGGAGGACTTCGATATCCCGCAGAACAAGCTGGCTGAGTCTGCCGAACGGGTCGTCGACCGCGCCCTAGACGAAGCCCGCCGGCGAGAGCATGCCCTCCTCACCAACGAGCACGTCTGCCTGGCGTTCGCCCAGGCCGAGTGGGACATGTTCGGGCAGGTCATGCGCGATCTCGAGCTCAACCCGCACGAGATCCTCCAGGCGCTCGAGGAGCACCTCCGGCTGCTCCCGTCGCTGCCCGGGCGCGACCTCCGGGTCGCCCCCTCGACCAAGCTGCTGTTCAAGCTGGCGCTGCTTCACGCGAGCCGGTCCGGCCGCCACGCCATCGAGGCGACCGACCTGTTCTCGGCCATCTTCGAGGAGACCCAGGGCATTCCGGTCTCGATCATCCGCGGCCACGGCATCGACCCCGATAAGCTCGTCTCACGCCTGGCCACCCGGATGCGCGACCACGAGTTGCGCGAGGAGCGGCTGAAGAGGCGGTTCGAGCTCCCGCCGTTCCTCAAGCACTTCGCCACGAATCTCAACCAGCTGGCCCGGCAGGACAAGGTGCCGCCCGTCTTCGGCCGTGACCTCGAGATGGACCAGGTGCTCGAGATCCTGTGCCACCGTGAACGCGCCAACTCGGTGCTGCTCCTCGGCGAGCCCGGCGTGGGCAAGACCGCCATCGCCGAAGGGCTCGCGCGGCGGATCGAGTTCGAGCCCGAGAAGGTGCCCGTCCGCCTCCGTGACTGCCAGATCGTGAACCTGCAGATGAACACGATGGTGGCCGGCACCATGCTCCGCGGGATGTTCGAGGACCGGATCCAGAACGTGATCCGCGAGATCAAGGAGCGCCCCAACCTGATCCTGTTCATCGACGAAGTACACACGATGATCGGCGCCGGCTCGGCCCTCGGTGCTCCTTCGGACGCGGCGAATGTATTCAAGTCGGTCCTCGCCCGCGGCGAGGTCCGGATCATCGGCGCCACGACCACCAACGAGTACAAGGAATTCATGCAGGAGGACGAAGCGCTCGCGCGGCGCTTCCGGCCGGTCCACGTGTGCGAGCCGACGATCGACGAAACCCGCACGATCCTCTACAACCTGCGGCCGCGGCTCGAGCGCAACTACTCGGTGCGGATCCAGGACGAGGCGATCGAGACGGCGCTGGAGATGTCGCCGCGCTACATGCGCCACCTGCAGCTGCCAGACAAGGTGATCGGATGGCTCGACACCGCCGCGGTCAAGGCCGAGATCGGCCGCCGCTGGGAAGTGACCGGCGCCGACGTCGTCAACGTCATCTCGAAGATCGCCCGGATCCCGGAGGACATGGTGTTTCGCGAGGTGAGCGACCGGTTCCGCGACGTCGAATCGCGGCTCGCGAACCGGGTGATCGGGCAGCGCGAGGCGATCGACGCGGTCGCCCGGCGCCTGGTGCTCAACAAGGGGCCGCTGAAGGACGGCTTCGACCGTCCCGACGGCGTGCTGCTGTTCCTCGGCCCGACCGGCGTCGGCAAGACGGAGCTCGCCAAGACCGTTGCCGAGTTCCTGTTCGGCGACGAGAAGAAGATGATCCGCGTCGACATGTCCGAGTATCAGGACGGCGCCGTCGCCGTCGACAAGCTGATCGGCATGCCCCGGGGGATCGTCGGTTCGGAACGCGGCGGCGTGCTCACGAACCAGCTCAAAGACAACCCCTACTCGGTGGTGCTGCTGGACGAGGTCGAGAAGGCGAGCCCGAGCATGCTCAACCTGTTCCTGCAGGCGTTCGACGAGGGGTGGGTCACCGACGGCCGCGGCAAGCGCGTCTACCTGAGCGACGCGATCATCATCATGACCTCGAACATCGGCTCGGAATGCTTCCGTCGTCTCAGCAGCCCGCTCGGCTTCTACTCGAAACAGGTCAGCGTCGAACAGGTGCAGGGGGAGATCTCCCGGGAGATGGAGCGCCGGTTCACGCCGGAGTTCCGCAACCGGATCGACGAGGTCGTCATCTTCCGGCCGCTCTCGAAGGAGGAGGTCCACCTGATCACCGTGCAGCAGCTGGCGAAGATCGAGAAGGCGCTGGCCCGGAACGGCCGCACGCTCACCGTCAGCCCTGAAGCGGTCGAGCAGCTCGTGACCGACGGCTACAGCCTCGCCTACGGCGCCCGCTTCCTCAAGCGGGTGATCGAAAACCGCATCAAGCTGCCGATCAGCCAGCGCTGGACCGAAGGGCAGCATTTCACCGCCAGCGTCCGCGAGGGGCGGGTGGAGATCGACGTCACCCGCGAGGCCGGAAGCTACGAACTTGCGGCGATAGCGTGAAGCGAGCGAGCTAGTGAGCAATAGCCAGTAACCCGTTCGAGATACCTGGTAACCAGAATTCCATTGAACCTAGGAGACTGGCAACCTGGAGCGCGAACCTAGAACCTAAAAGTCGAGCGTTGTTTGCTCGGCGTCGGTGGGCTCGGGTTCCGTCGATTCTGTCTGCCCTGGCGCACGGCGGTTCCGGCGGCGCAGGTCGTATCGATCCTGCAGGACCGAGATCATTCCACTCACGCCGTTGACGTACTCGGGTTTCGCGTACGCGCCGGCATACAGGCGGCCGTAGCCCTCGACCAGCTGGGGATACTCCCTGGCCAGGAACCCGATGAAGTGGTCCTTCGTACCCCCTTTGAGATACATGAGGTTGGCGCCCATGAACGCGGCGCCGTGATCGGCGATCGCCTTGATCGTGGCTTCGAGCTTCGCCGGCTGGGTGGTGAACCCCGGGACGACTGGCGCCATCAGCACGCCGGCCTTGACTCCCGCGTCACGCAGCGTCCGGACGGCCCTTAGGCGCTGGAGCGGATGCGCGGTGCCCGGTTCGAGCGCCCGCCATGCGTCCTCGTCCACGGTCGGCACGCTCACATAGACCGTGCAGCCGGCGCCGCGGCCGATCGCCGCGAGCAGGTCGGCATCGCGCACCACCATCGGCCCTTTGGTGACCAGCCCCACCGGCGTGCGCGCCGCCAGCAACGCCTGCAGCGATCCACGCGTGAGCTTGTACTGCCCTTCGATCGGTTGATAGGGATCGGTCGCGGTCCCGAGCGCCACCTGCTCGCGCGTCCACGACGGCTTGTCGAGCTCCCGCTTCAGCACCTCGACGAGATTCACCTTCACCAGGATGAACGATGAAAAGTGGTCGCCCGGACCGAGCTCGAACTGGGTCTGGTAGCGGCGGGCGAAGCAGTAGTGGCAGCCGTGGGTGCAGCCGCGGTAAGGGTTGAGCGTCCAGTTGAACGGCATTCCCTTCACCGGATTGAGCGCCGAACGGCAGGTGATCTCCTGGTAGCTCGCCGCGTCGGCGCGACGCTGCGCCTCGTCGATCGTCGCGGCCGCCCCCGACTGCAGGATCTTGAGCGCCAGGCTTCGGGTGGTGGGCGGACGCTTGCCGAGATCGAAAAACAACCCTTGCTCGGCCATGTTTCGCCTTTATTTCGCCACACCTCGCCGGCGATGTCAACCGCCTGGAAAGAGGTAGGCGATCGCGAAACCGACCTGCGCCACGAACATCATTCGATACATGTGCGCCCACGAGACGTGGTTGGCGTCGATCGCCAGTTCTTCCGGCCGGCGCAGCATCAGGTAGCACACGTAAATGCCATACACCGTCATGCACGCCGCCAGCCCCTGCAGCAGCCAGAAATTTCCCGTGAGGATTCCGGCGGCCGCTCCATAGGCGATGAGCAGGAACGGGAGGACGAACGCCGGCGAGATCATCCACGCCGCCCGCCGCACGCCGTAAAGGATCGGCAGCGTCCGGCAGCCGCCGCGCGCGTCACCTTCCATGTCGGCGAAGTCCTTGGTCGTCGAGGCCCCGAGCAGGAAGAGCCCGAAGATCGCCCCGATGAACCATGGCTCGACCCCCCAGATCGTCTTGACGCAGGACCACCCGGCGACCTTGAGGAGCACGCCGCGCGGAATCGCGATCGTGACGTTGGCCCAGATGCCGCGCTGCTTCGTCCTGAGTGGCGGACAGGAATAGACGATCGTGCAGATCGTCGCCACCACCACGATCCAGAAACACTCGCGGCGGCCGTCAGGCGCGACCAGCCACGCCAGCAGCATCGCGGCGGCGTAGGTGAGCCAGGTGAAGGTCCACGCGTCCCTGATCGAGAGGCGACCGCTCGGCAGCGGCCGCTGCGGCTTGTTGATGCGATCGATCTCGAGGTCGTAGATCTGGTTCAGCGCGTTGTTGCCGGCGTTGAGCACCATCGCCATCAGCGCGCCGATGCTGGTGAAGCGGAGCAGCTCCGCCGTCCAGTGATCGGGCGGCGCGGCGCCGGCGGCAGTAATCGCCCCCGACACGACGCCGAGTGCCGGGGCGACCAGCGTGAACGGACGCGAGAGCTCCAGCCAGAGCGCTCCGAGGGACTGCCCCTTCATAAGAGCCGAGCCAACTCTACGGCGATGTACGCCGCCGCACTCGTGTTGATGAAGTTGAGGACATCGTTGTTAACGACCCCGCGCGCTTCGAGGGTCGCGCCGAGCACGCTCTCGACCAGCGCGCCGCCGCTCGCCGCGACCACCACCACGAACCAGGCCTCGAGCGGGATCAACTTCAACGCGGCGGCCGTCGAGCGCGAGCACGAGCGCGCTGCCGATTCCGGCCAGCGTGCCTTCGAGCGACATCGCCCCGGACGTGCCGGCCGGCACGCGCCTCAACGTCGTCGGCAGAAACGCCCGTCGTCCCCAGGCCTTGCCGATCTCGCTGGCCACCGTGTCGCTGCGCGCCGGCGACCAGTGCGGCGACGAAGGCGATGGCTGCCGGGCCGTGGGCGTAGGTCAGCGCGCTCAACAGCCCGGCGGCCGCGGCCAGCCCGGTGTTCGCGATCGCGTTGCCGGCGCCACGCCGTCCACCGCGCCCCTCGGCGATGCCGAGTGCCTGCTTGCGCGCCAGCCCCAGTCGCGAGGTCAGGACGGCGGCTGCAAAACAGAGAAGCAACAGCGTCCATCCCGCCGGGCCGGTCGACAGGAGGATGATCGAGCCCAGCAGCGTTCCCGCCACCGCACCCGAGACAGTGACGGTCCGGGCGCGGAACCCGCCGGCCGCCACCACCAGGTTCGCGAAGATGGCCAGCGGGATCAGCCACCCTCGTGATTCCAGCACGGCCGCGACGCAGATCGTTGCTGACCAGCGAGATCGCCCACATCACCGCCGCCGCCGAGGCGGCGACCGTGACGTTGTCGTCGAGCGAGATCGGAATGGTTTCGACCGCCGCTGCGACCACCGCCGCGGCGATCGGCGCGACGACGAAGTACCAGCCGTAGGCAGGAGGGGAGACTGTGTCACGGCACCACCAGGCCAGCGCCATGCCCACGGCCCCGCCAGCCACCGCGAGCGCGAGCGAGCCGCCCACCGACTTGCGCTGGTTCCAGGGCACGCGCGCCAGCGGGAACCGGCGTCCGACGATGGTGGCCATGCCGTCACCGGCGGCGAGGATGCCCCAGGCTCCGGCCACGATGTCGAGGCGGTTCGGGAAGAGCAGCAGCAGCGTGACCACCGACAGCGGATAGAGCACGATCCCGGAAGTGAGCCGCCGCAGCCGCTCCCCCGGACGAAAGATCTGCAGCCCGAGCAGCTTCTGCAGGGCGAAGATGTTGAAGGCGACCGCCAGCGATGCCAGCAGGAGTGCCTGCCACCAGGGAATGAGCGGCAACGCGAGGGCGAAGCCGCCCATCGCGATGTGAACCGCCTGGCGGGTGTCTTCCGAGACCGCTTCGTCGACCCTCATTGTGCGGCGGGCGATCTCCGTCCGCCACCAGGCGAGCAGGTCGGCGAGCGTCTGATCGATCGGGATTCTCGGCTGCCACCCGGTATCGGCGCTGAGCCGCGCCGGATCGCCCAGCACCAGCGGGTTATCGCTCGGCCGGAGCCTCGCCGGGTCCGGCTGCACGGTGACCCTCACCCGGGCAGCGCCGAGCAACCGTTCGAGCAGGTCTCCGACCCGATGGGCGACCCCCGAGCAGATGTTGTAGACGCTACCCACCGTGCCGGCCTCGGCGAGCGCTTCGTAAGCCCGGGCGGTGTCACGAACATCCATGATGTCGCGCCGCGCGTCCAGGTTGCCGACGAGCAGACGCGGGTCGCGCCGTCCGGCTTCGATTTCGGCGATCTGCCGGGCGAAGCTGGAGGTGACGAATGCCTCCCGCTGTCGGGGACCGGCGTGGTTGAACGGACGAGTGCGCACGACCGGCGTCGTCGCGCGTCCGGCGATCATTTCCTGCGCCAGCTTGCTCAGGCCGTAAGGGTCCGCCGGTGCGAGCGGATCCTCTTCCCGGAGCGCTCGAGTGGACGGCCGGTAGACCAGGGCGGACCCGGCGACGATGACTTTGCAACCGGGCGCCCGGCGCCGGACGGCTTCGAGCAGGTGGTGGGTGCCGAGCGCGTTCACCTGCAGCGCGCGGTCGGCGTTCTTCCATGCCTCGGCGACGTGCGGGAGCCCGGCGAGGTGAAAGATCACCGTCGGCTCGAGTCTGGCGACGGCGCGGTCGACCTCGGTCGCGTCGAGGAGGTCCACCGCTGACCATCGCACTCGAGCGTCGGTGTCGGCGTGGACTCGCCCGCGCGCGCTCGACCAGGCGGCCACCGTGGGGTGCGTCTCGAGCAGCCGCTCGAGCAGGTGGCTGCCCGCGAACCCGGTCGCTCCGGTCACGAGCGGCAGGCTGCGGTCAGCGGCAGTCACGAGAGGCGGCTGCCGTACTGGCTCTCGTAATACGCCCGGAACGCCGGGTCGGCGTCCTTGATCGGCCGCCACCACCATTCGTTGGCGCGGTACCACTCGACCGTCCGGCCCAGCGCCTCCTCGAACCGCGCCTGCGGCGACCAGCCCAGGCGCTGCAGCTTGGCGGTGTCGAGGGAGTAGCGGCGATCGTGCCCCTGGCGGTCCGGGACGTGGCGGATCAATGCTTCGGGCTTGCCGGCGAGCTCGAGGATCCGGCGGGTCAGATCGACGTTGCGGACGTGATTACCGCCGCCGACGTTGTAGACCTCGCCGTTCACGCCGGTCTCGATCAGCAGGTCGATGGCGCGGCAGTGGTCCTCGACGTGCAGCCAGTCCCGCTCCTGGAGGCCGTCGCCGTACAACGGCACCGGAATGTCGTCGACCGCGTTGGTCACGAACAACGGGATCACCTTCTCCGGGAACTGGTAGGGACCGTAGTTGTTCGAGGCTCGCGTGATGATCACCGGGACGCCGTAGGTGGCGAAATAGCTGTACGCCAGCCGGTCGGCGCCGGCCTTGCTCGCCGAGTAGGGATTCCGCGGCTTGAGCTCGTCGGTCTCGCGGCTCGAGCCTTCGGCCACGCTGCCATAGACCTCGTCGGTCGAGATCTGGATGAAGCGCCGCAGCCCGGGGGCTTCCCGTGCCGCTTCGAGCAGGACGAACGTGCCGAAGACGTCGGTGGTGATGAACGCCCCGGCGTGCATGATCGACCGGTCGACGTGGGTCTCGGCGGCGAAGTGGACCACGATCGTGGCGGCGCGGACCAGCGGCGCCGCGACCACCGGATCGGCGACGTCCCCCTGGACGAATGTGTGACGGGGATGGTCGATGACGTCGTGCAGGTTCTCCATCCGCCCGGCGTAGGTCAGCTTGTCGAGCGTCGTCACGTGCCAGTCGGCGTGGTGCGCCAGCGCGTGGCGCACGAAGTTCGAGCCGATGAAACCGGCGCCGCCGGTCACCAGCACCTCGGTCATCCCGCCGGTCATGCGGTGGCCGTCCAGTGGCTGGTCATCGCTGCTGCTGCTGGCCGGAGAGGGCGCCGAGGAAGTTGGAGAAGGTGCCGATGCCGGCGAGGCTGAACGAGACGTTGAAGCGGCGGTCATGCGACACGGTAACGCCGGGGACCCCTTCGAGGTTGAAGGTCTGGTACTCGAGCACGATCCCGCAGCACTGCGCGTTGTAGTAGCCGAGGATGCGCTGCTGGAGGAAGAAATCGCGCTGGAAGTCGTAGTTGAAGCCGTAGCTGCCGCCGAGCCGGTTCGAGCGCGACCGCATGGTCGCTCCGGCGTTGAGATAATGGGTCGCCGAAGCCGGGTTGCTGAAGTCGGGCAGCTCGGGGATGAGCCGCCGCCGGCTCCAGCCGGCCGAGAGGTCCAGCCAGTCGCCGCTGCGGATCGACCCGCTGGCCGCCAGCGTCCTGAGCGTGTGCACCGTCGGGTCCCACTCGGTGCGGAACTCGCCGTTGATCCGCTCGGTGGGGCTGACCCGCGTCGCGACCGCGACCGGTGAGAAATTGGTCGGCGCCGCATTCCCGGTGAACTGCGACTGGTAGTTCGGATCGTACTGCGCCGCCTGGTCGTCGGTGTAGTAGCGACTGGCTGACCGTCACGCTGAGGATCTCGCGTGAGACTTCCTTCTTCGCGTACAACCGGTTGGCGAGCGCGTAGCGATACTGCGTGAAGCTGCCCTGCACGTAGTCACCCGACTCGAGCTTGACGATGCGGTCGAACTCGTCGACCGCGCTGCGGCGCTGGACCGCCAGCGTCGGCTCGACCACGTGCTTGAACTTCTCGGCGAATCCGTTACCCGGGGTGTTGAAGATCCGGTTGAAAACCGGCCCGGTGATCCGCGAGGTGAACTCGAAGTACTGCCGGCCGATCGACTCCTCGATCTGGGTGCCGGCCGGGTCGAGGCTCTCGGTCCAGTAGGTGCCCCGCCAGTTCATCGACGTATTGATCGTGAAGAACGGCCACCGGGTGAACGGGACCCGCACTGTCGGGCTCACGTCGAATCGGGTCAGCCCCGAGTCGCTCAGCGTTACGTCGTCGGCGATCGTACTGCGGGCGATGCCGGCGTATTCGGCGGTCGCGCCGAAGTAGATCGGCAGGCCGGCGATCGGCCGCTCGCCGCGGGAGACGTTGATCCGCGGCTGGTTACCGGTGCGGGTCATCGTGTCGTTGGTGTCGAAGTAATCGCGGCGGTCGGCGCGGGCGCTGATCACGTATTCGGCCCAGTTGCCGCTGATGCCGCCTTCGAAGTTGCGCCACCGGGCAGTGGCCTGGAAGACGTCCTGCTGGTGCCGCTGCTGCGTCTCCAGGCTGGTGAAATAGTTGGCGCTGGCCTGCGCCCGGAACCCGCCCGGCAGGGCCTGGACGAGCGAGCCGTTCACCTTGTAGCTGCGGAGCGCGGCCCGCGGCGCCTGCCCGTTGGCGTCTTCGGCCGTGATCTCGGGCTCGTCGAGCGTGTTGAACAGGGCGTCGCCTGACGATCCCGGTCCGAGCAGGTAGCGGTACTCGCCGGTGAGGCCGTGGCCGGCCTTGGAGAACCAGTCATAGGTGAAGGTGGCGTCGTGGCTGCGGCCGATCGCCCAGAAGAAAGGGACCGAGATCGCCTGTCCCTTGAGCGTGCCGTTGCCGTAGATCGGCATCAGGAGCCCGGTCGAACGATCGTCCTCTTCCATCGGGTAGTAGAAGATCGGCAGGTACAGCAGCGGGACTCCCTTGACCTTGAACAGCGAGTTCCGCAGCAGCGCGTAGTCGTCGAGCACGACGGTCATCGAGCCGGAGGCGACCTCCCAGCGCGGTGTCGGCTGGACGCAGGCGGTGAAGCCACCCTTCTCGATCCGGTACTTCTCCGGCCCGAGCTTTTGAATTTCCTCTCCCCAGAAGAACGCGTTCGGCTCCTGGCTGCCGAACTGAGTGGGCTGGGCCTTGTCGCGGATCACCGTCGTGCCCGACGCCTGGTAGAACGTGCCGGTCTTCGTCTTGGTGTTGAAGTCGAGGCGCTCGGCGGAGATCCGGCTGTTGCCGGACACGAACAGCACCGACCCGGTGGCGATGAACCGTCCGTCGACCTGGAAGAGCTCCACTTTCGTGGCAAAGAGCTGGGCGTCGTCGCAGTCGATCTGGACGGCGCGCTCCGGCGTGCCGGTCAGCGTGATGTGGTTGGCGTCGAGCCTGGTGAAGTCCAGCGCGTCCATCCGGTCGGTGCGGCAGCCCGAGATGTTGTTCTGGGCGTGCGCGTCCGTCCGGACGAAAGCCCACTCGGAGAGAACGCACAGGGTGAGGATGACGCTGAGGCGAAGCATGCGAGGACCCGGCGCGGCAGGAATCAGCGAAGAATACCACGCAGGGGACCGATCAAAAAGATCGATCCCGCTACGACGACACGTGGTGAAAGCATGGCGGCGCGCTCCAGCGCGGCCGCGGGACGCTCTTCGACTTCGATCGTCCATTGCGTGCTGACCGACGCCGCGATGCTGGCGAGCGTGGGCGCCGATTCTGCCCGCGGCGTGTCCGCCGTCGTGCAGATGATCCGCGCGGTCACCGGCGCGAGCGCATCGAGCATGCCCCGCGCGTCCTTGTCGGCCATGGCGCCGAATACCAGAGTCGCGTCGGTCCAGCCGGTCTCGCGCAGATATGCCGCCAGCGTCCTGGCTCCTTCCGAATTGTGGGCGGCGTCGAGCAGGACCTCGCTGGTGCGATGACGGAGGCGCTCGAGCCGGCCGGGCCAGCGAACCCCCTCGATCGCCGTCCTGATGTTTTGGACGCTCACCGGAAAGCCGCGGCCGTGCAGGGCTCCCAGCACGGCGACCGCCACCGTGGCGTTGTCGCGCTGGTGTGCGCCCGCGAGCGCCGGCTGGGTGCCGGCCGGCAGCGTCGCCACCTCGAGCGCCTTGATCACCGGGGCTGCCGATGATCGGGCGATCGATTCGATCACCGCCTGCGCCGCTTCCGGGAGTCGTCCGATGACCACCGGCGCGCCCGGCTTGATGATGCCGGCCTTCTCGGCCGCGATCGCTTCGAGCGTGGTGCCGAGCTGCGCCTGGTGATCCAGGGCGATCGTCGTGATCGCGCAGACCAGCGGCGTGACGATGTTGGTGGCGTCGAGGCGGCCGCCGAGACCCACTTCGAGGACGGCGATGTCGACCGCCGGCTCCGCGAACAACTCGAACGCGGCGGCGGTCGCGCACTCGAAGAAGGTGGCCGGCGCCGCCAGGTCGCCGCGCGAGAGCAAGGCGTCCACAGCGGTGCGCACCCGGGATACGGCTGCGGCCAGCACCGGCGTGGCGACCTCGGTGCCGTCCACCAGAAAGCGCTCTTCGAACCGGACCAGGTGGGGTGAGGTGTAACGGGCGCTGCGGAAGCCGGCGGCGCGAAGCGCGGCCTCGACCATCGCCGTCACCGATCCCTTGCCGTTGGTGCCGGCGATCAGCACGCTTGGGAAGCGCAGGTGAGGATTCCCCAGTTCCGCCGTCAGCTTCGACATGTTCTCGAGACCGAACTTGATCCCGAGCTGTTCGAGGCTGAACAGCCACTGCAGGGGGTCGGCGGTCAAGTCGCGGGCTCGCCTCCAGGCCGGTCGACCCGCGCCACCAGGGGAACTTCGGCGCGCGGGCGGGCGTCAGGCGCCAGCGCCGGTGTCGCCGCTCTCGGCGCGCCGAAACGCAGGAAGCGCGAGACCATCTCCTTCATTTCGCGACGGTCGACGATGGCATCGAGCATTCCGTGCTCGAGCAGGAACTCGCTGCGCTGGAACCCTTCCGGCAGCTGCTGCCGGATCGTCTGCTCGATCACCCGGGGGCCGGCGAACCCGATCAGGGCTTTCGGTTCGGCGATGTTCACGTCGCCGAGCATCGCGAAGCTGGCGGTGACGCCGCCGGTGGTCGGGTCGGTGAGGACCGAGATGTAGGGGAGCCTGGCGCGGTCGAGACGGGCGAGCGCGGCACTGATCTTGGCCATCTGCATCAGCGAGAGCGCCCCTTCCATCATCCGGGCGCCGCCCGAGCACGACACGATGATCGCCGGCAGGCGCCCGCTGATGGCGCGCTCGATCGCTCGAGTGATCTTCTCGCCGACGACCACGCCCATGCTCCCGCCGATGAACCCGTACTCCATCGCCGCGACCGAGCAGCGCAGGCCATCGATCGTGCCGATCGCGGTGATCACCGCGTCCTGCAGCCCGGTTCCGGCGATGCTGGTCTCCAGCCGGGTCCGGTAGGGCCGGGTGTCGGTGAACGACAGCGGGTCGATCGAGGTCAGCCCCTGGTCGAACTCCTCCCATTCGCCGTCGAACAGCGTCTTCAGCCGCTCCGCGGCGGTCAGCCGGAAGTGGTGCGCACACTTGGTGCAGACGTTGAGGCTGGCGGCGAGGTCCTTGTTGTAGATGATCTCCGAGCAGGACGGGCACTTGACCCAGAGCCCCTCGGGCACCCGGCTCTTGTCGGCCGGCGGCTCGATCGGCTTCTTGTCCTTCTTGAACCAGGCCATGAGGAACGAGGATACCTCAGGCGCGAGGCACGTAATACCGTGTGCCCTTGCCCATCGAGCGAACCTGGCGTTCCAGGTCGGCCACCGCCTCCTCACCCCAGGCAAGATCGACCTGCGAGGTCTCGACCACCAGCAGCGGTGTCGCGCTGTAGTGGAAGAAGAAGTGGTTGTAGGCCTCGTTCAGCTCCCGCAGGTACTCGTCGTCCAGGTGAGGGAATTCCGCGTCCGCCTTTTCCCGCTCCCGCAGGCGCTTGCGCAGCAGGTCGGTCGGTGACTGCAGGAAGATCACGAGGTCGGGGGCGGGAATGTCCTCCGCGAGCAGCTCGTAGAGCCGTTGATAGATGAACAGCTCGTTGTCATCGAGGTTCAGGTAGGCGTAGATCTTGTCGCGTTCGAACAGGTAATCGCAGACGGTCAGCTGGCTGAACAGGTCGCTCTGGCGAAGCTGCGTCTGCTGGCGATGGCGCGACAGCGTGTAGAAGAGCTGCGCCTGGAAGCCGGCGCCGGCCCGGCCGCCGTAGAAGTCTGCGAGAAACGGATTCTCGGTCTCGTCGAGAACCACCGTTGCGTCGAATCGCGCGCCGAGGCGGTCAGCCAGCAGCGATTTGCCGAGGCCGACCGGCCCCTCGATGGCGATGTAGCGGAAGTCCAACCTGGCCCTTGTTATAGCATTGTCCCGTGCGAATCGAGCGGATCGAGCTGCGGCTCCTGCGGCTTCCGCTGGTCAGGTTCTTCGAAACCAGCTTCGGCAGGATCCACGAGCGTCCCTTCGTGGTGGTCACGGTCAGCGGCGACGGCGTCGAGGGGGTCGGCGAGTGCGTGGCCGACGCGAACCCCTTCTACAGCTCCGAGACCACGCGCACCGCGTGGCACATCATCGCGGAGTTCGTCGCCCCTCTCGTGCTCGGGCGGGAGTTCGCCCATCCGTCGGAGATCTTCCCGGCCCTCCATGGCATCCGTGGCCACAACATGGCCAAGGCGGCAGTCGAGATGGCGGCGTGGGATCTGTTCGCCAGGCAGCAGGGGCAGCCGCTGTGCCGCGTTCTCGGCGGCGCGGAAGATCTGATCGCCGGGGGCATCGCTTCCGGGGTCTCGATCGGCATCCAGGACTCTCTGGACGACCTCGCCGAGCGGGTCGGCGTCGAGCTGGCCGCCGGCTACCGCCGGATCAAGATCAAGATCAAGCCGGGATGGGACATCGAGGCGGTCGAGACCGTGCGCAGGCGGTTCGGGGACGTTCCGCTGATGGTGGATGCCAATGCCGCCTACCGCCTGAGCGACGCCGCTCACCTTGCCAGGCTCGACCCGTTCGACCTCATGATGATCGAGCAGCCGCTCGACTACGACGACGTCCAGGACCACGCCCTGCTGCAGGAGAAGATCCGGACGCCGGTGTGCCTGGACGAATCGCTGCACACCGTCAGGATCGCCGCCGAGGCGATCCGCGCTCATGCCTGCCGGATCATCAATATCAAGCCGGGACGGGTCGGCGGCCACGGCCAGTCGATCGCGCTCCACGATCTTGCCGCCGCGCACGGGATCCCGGTGTGGCACGGCGGGATGCTCGAGAGCGGCATCGGACGGGCGCACAACATCCACCTGTCGACGCTGCCGAACTTCAGCCTGCCGGGGGATGTCGCGGCCAGCCGGCGCTACTTCTCCCCCGACCTGATCGACCCGCCGATCGAGGTCCGGCCCGATGGCACCATCGCGGTCCCCACCGGTCCCGGCATCGGCGTCACGCTCGTCCAGGAGCGGATCGCGTCCGCCACGGAAGAGCGCCTCGAGCTCCGGGAATCCCGTTGAACCCCCGTTGAACTTATGACGAACGTCCTGATCCGTTCTCCGCTGGTGTCCCGCGGCATGCTCGCCGCCGTCCTGCTGTTCTTCGCCGGCTGCGCCAGCGCGCCGCCGGCCCCGGTCGCGCCGGTGGTGTCGTTCGAAGAGAAAATGGGCTGGATTCTCCGGCTCGAGGACCGCCGCGTGCTGCGGGACGAGCCGCCGCCGCCGGCTCCGGTGCCGCCTCCGGTGCGCGGCCGCGCGCCGCAGACCGCGCCCGTGGTCGTCGCTCCACCCGATCTCGTCGCCCTGCTGGCGGACGGCGAGGGACGCATTCGCCGCCGCGCCGCGCTGGCCATCGGCCGGGTCGGCCTGCCGGGCGGCGTCCAGCCGTTGTCGGGGGCGCTCGCCGACACCGACCACGAAGTCCGGCAGATGGCGGCCTTTGCGCTCGGGCTCCTCGGCGATGCGGCCGCCGCCACCGCGCTCACCCAGGCGCTCACCGATGCCTCGCCGCTCGTCCGCGGTCGCGCCGCGGAAGCGCTCGGGCAGATCGGCGCGAAGGACGCCGCCGCCGCCATCGGTACGCTGGCGGCGGAGTACGCGCGGCACGCCGCCGTCACCGCGATCTCGCCTGACGATGAGACCTGGCCGGCCGCGCCGGAGGCGGAAGCGTTCAAGCTGGCGCTGTTCGCGCTGGTGAGGCTCGGGGCCTACGAACCGCTCGCCGCCGCCGTCATCACCGGCGACCGCCCGGTGTCCACCTGGTGGCCGGTCGCCTTCGCGCTGCAGCGGATCAACGATCCGCGGGCGGTGCCGGCGCTCATGCAGCTGGCCCGCGGGCCGGGCAAGTACACGGTCGCGTTCGCGGCACGGGGTCTCGGCGCCTCCAAGAATCCGGCGGCGGCTCCCGGTACTGCTGCCGCTGCTCGACCGCAAGCAGCCGCTCGAGATCATCGTCGCGGCGACGCGGGCGCTCGGCCAGCTCGGGGCCGCGGAGGCGGGCGAGCCGCTGAGCGCGCTGGCCGCTGACGCATCGGTGCACCCCAACATCCGGCTCGAGGCGATCACCGCGCTCGGCACGCTCAAAGCTCCAGCCGGCCTGGTCGTGGCGCAGGATCTGATGACCGATCCGTGGCCGACGATGCGGATCGCGGCGACCCGGGCGGCCGCAGCCATCGACCCCGAGACCTTCCTGCTCGTGCTCGCGAGCCTGGACGCCGACCCGCACTGGATCGTTCGCGCCGGGCTCGCTGGCTTGCTCGCCACGCTCTCCCCCGAGATCGGCCTGGAGCGCGTGCGCGCGATGCTCGGCGACGAAGACAAGCGGGTGTGGCCGGCAGCCATGCGGGCGCTGGTGGCACTCAAGGCGCCGGATGCCGGGACGGTGCTGCTCGAACGGGTGAAGGATTCCGACTTTGCCGTCCGCGGCGCGGCGGCCGATCTGCTCGGCGAACTGAAACCTGAGGGAGGGGCCGCGGCCCTGCGCGAGGCCTACAAGACCGGCCAGCCTGACGTGGCCTACTCGGGACGGGCGTCGGCGCTCGCGGCGCTCGCCGAGTACGGCGCGGCCGAAGCGGTCGAGACGCTGAAGAGCGCGCTCGCCGACAAGGAGTGGGCGGTGCGCGTGCGCGCGACGGAGCTGCTGGCGAAGCTGGAGCCGGGAGCGGACCACCGGATGGCGATCAGACCGGCGCCCGGGGCGGCAACCGCGGCTTTCGAGGACCGGTCGCTGATCGTCCCCGACTACTCGCCGCACGTGTTCGTCGAGACCGATCGGGGGACGGTCGAGTTCGAGCTGGCGGTGCTCGATGCGCCGCAGACGAGCCGCAACTTCATGCTGCTCGCGCGCAAGGGGTTCTTCAACGGCCTGGCGATCCACCGCGTGGTGCCGAACTTCGTCGTCCAGGACGGCGATTCGCGCGGAGACGGCGAAGGCGGCCCCGGCTACACCATCCGCGACGAACTCAATCAGCGACCGTTCGTCCGCGGCGCCGTCGGCATGGCGCTGTCATGGAAGGACACCGGCGGCAGCCAGTTCTTCATCGTCCATTCACCGCAGCCGCATCTCGATGCCCGCTACACGGTCTTCGGCCACGTCGTCAACGGCATGGATGTCGTCGACCGGATCCAGCAGGGAGACTTGATTCAGCGGGTGCGGGTGTGGGACGGGCGGGGCTGGCAGTAGGAGAGAAAAAAACAAGGGGGCGACAGCCGCCCCCTTTTAACGAGGAAGGCGACTAGCGCTTCTTGCCGCCCTTCTTCGCCCCGCCCGCCTTCTTCTTAGCAGTTTTCTTTGCCATGCTTTATCCCCCCCTTCGTAGTGGGTTTGCGATGAGCGTTCACCGCATTTGCAGCGCCGCGGCCTACCGGCGCGCCGGCCTGCGTTTGTCGGCGCTCTCGCTTGTGTGCGACGACATCGGGTCATCGCGAAAAGTCGCGACCAATAAAAAGGGGGTGTCTTCTTCGACACCCCCGGACCGGCAGGCGGCCTTAGCGCTTCTTCCCGCCCTTTTTCGCGCCGCCCTTTTTAGCAGTCTTCTTCGCCATTATTCCTCCTTGGAACTTGGCCGCTCAGCTTGTTACCGGTGACCGAGGGTTACAACAGGTGGGCTGAGCACTCCACCCTCATACAAGATGTAGATTATGGATGAGAAAAATAAGCTGTCAAGCACAAAGTGCAGGAAAAGTCAAAAAAAGCCACGCCTATTTTGTCGGTTCGAGGCTGCGCGCACTGCAGTGGCGCGCGAGTGATGCGGCGTGATTGGTGAGCGCTGGTACTCAGCGTCGCGGCGTGCGTGACTCCGCGGCGCGCAGGCGCGTGAGCGCGCGCGTCGCCGTCGACTTGGTCTCGGCGGAGGCGCCGAACAGCGTCGCGGCGATGCCGTAGGACGACACTGCCTGCTCGCGCCGCGCGGCGCGCTCGTGCAGCCGCGCCGCTTCGAGGTACGCGTTGCCGAGGATCGGCGCCGGGCAGTGCTTGGCGCGGCGGATCGTGGTCTCGAACTGCACCAGCGCCGCCGGATCCTCTTTCCTCGCCTGCAGCAGCCGTCCCATCCGGTAGCGCGCGACCGCATCGTCGCCGTTCAGCGCAAGTGATCGCTCCAGCGACGCGGCCGCGCCGGCGAGATCGTTCTGCTCCAGCCGCCGCCAGCCTTCGAGCGACAGCCGGTAGGCGTCCGAGTCGCGCGGCGCAGGGGCGCGTCGCAGACGCTCGGCGGTCGTGGTGCGGACCTCGTGGACGTCGGGTGTGCTCGCCAGCGTCTGGGCGGCCCGATAGGCCTCGATCGCGTCGGCCCGCGCGCCGAGCCGGTCCTGCGCTTCGCCCAGCCGCAGATAGGCGAGCCCGAGCGCGCCGAACGGGGCGTTCGGTTTCAGGGCGATGACCGACTGCAGCTGTTCGATCGCATGGTCGGTCTGGTACAGCCCGTCGAGCAGCCTGGCGATCTCCAGCCGCGCCTGGGCCTCGGCGAGCACCGGCGCGTTCGAGCGCTGTTCGCGCGCGGCCGCGAGCACCCCCCGCCAGGTCTCGAGGCTGGCGTTGACGTCGTGGAGGTAGGCGTCCTGGATCTGGGCGATCTGGGAACGGAACAGCGGGTTGCCCGGGTAATGCTCGTGCAGCGTCTCGAGCAGCTGAATGGCCCGCGGCGTCTGCCCCTCGTACCACAGGTAGATGATCGACAGCTGATAGTCCGCCTCACCCTGCAGCAGCTTGCCGCGGCTGCGCGCCCGCAGCATCTGCTCGAGCCCGAGCTCCTTGTCGCCGCCGGGGAGGAGCAGCAGGAACCGCAGCATCCGCGCCGCCGCCGGCGCGACCCCGGCGTAGTACTTGTACATGCCCATCCCGAAATAGGCATCGTCGAGCGACGGATCGAGCGCGAGCGCCCGGTCCAGCGCCCGGAGGATCTCCTTGCCGTCGCGCGCGGCGGCCAGCTTCTCGCCGCGCAGCACGCGCCACTGGACCCGTGCGGCGTAGGCGGCGCCCAGGTAGAACCAGGCTTCGGCGCTGTCTGGTTCCCGTTCCGTCCACGCTTCGGTGGACTCGATCGCGGCCTCGACCGCGGCGCTGAACTCGGGGTCGAAGGCGCGGCTCCCGGGATCGAGCTGGATGCGCCACCAGACCGCGGTCGCGCCGAGCACGTCGCAGGCCTCCCGCGGCGCCGGCCCGCACGCCTTTCGGAGCTCGGGCTCGACCTGGTCGAAGCGTGCTTCGAGGATCGAGTCGTAGGCCCGGACCAGGCCGTCGACTCCGCGCAGATCGCGCGCCGGTCGGGGTGGTCCCGCGGCCGCCAGGGTGGCGATGCTCGTCACCGCCGCGGCCACCAGCCGGGCGCCAGCGGTCATGTGACGCTGGTGCGCAGCTGCTGGCGGCCTTCGTGCCGTTCGAGCGCGAGGGCGATGAGCCGGTCGAGCAGGTCGGGGTAGGCCAGGCCGCTGGCGGCCCACATCTTCGAATACATGCTGATGGTGGTGAACCCTGGAATCGTGTTCACCTCGTTCAGCACGATGCGGCCATCCTGCCGCGAGAGCAGGAAGTCGACCCGCGCCATGCCGGCGCAGTCGATCGCCCGGAAGGCAGCGATCGCCATCCGCCGGATCTCGGCCGCGGTCGCCGCCGGGATGTCGGCCGGAATCACGGTCTGCGATCCGGCGTCGATGTACTTGGCTTCGTAGTCGTAGAACTCGCGGGCCGGGATCACTTCCCCCGGCACCGAGGCCTCGGGTGCGTCGTTCCCGATCACCGCGCACTCGATCTCGCGCGCCTCCGGCACTGCCGCCTCGACGATGATGCGGCGGTCGAAGGTGCGGGCGAGGTCCATCGCGGCCGCCAGCGAGGCGTCGTCTTTCGCTTTCGAAATGCCCACGCTCGAGCCGAGGTTGGCCGGCTTGACGAACATCGGGTAGCCGAGACCGCGGACGAGTCCGGCGAGCACCTCATCACGGTGCGCCGTCCCATTCGTGGGCGCGCACCAGGGTGTAGCCGCAGATCGGCAGGCCATGGGCGGCGAAGACGACCTTCATCATCACCTTGTCCATGCCCACCGCCGAGGCCAGGACCCCGGAGCCGACGTAGGGGATGCTCGCCAGCTCGAGGAGACCCTGGATGGTGCCGTCCTCGCCGAACGGCCCGTGCAGGACTGGAAAGATCACGTCGAGATTCAGCCCCGTGACCATGGCGCGGTTGCCGTCGTCGGACAGCGCCGACGACGAGCGATCGATCGACAGGATCGTCTCCGCGCTGGGATGGGCGACCAGGTGAACTTCGCGGCCGGGGCGCGGCGGGCGGGCCGATTCGAGGCGTGCCTGTTCGATCACCTCGCCGGCCGACATGGTGGCGGGGGGGCGCTCGGCGATGCTCCAGCGGCCGTCCTTCTCGATCCGGATCGGCACCGGTTCGTAGCGCTTGCGATCCAGGTTCGCGAACACAGCTGCCGCCGAAGCCAGCGAGACCTCGTGTTCGCCGGAACGGCCGCCGTACAACACGCCGATGCGCAGACGTTTCACGCCCTCAGGATACAAGAAGCCCTTGCGGAAACTAAGAATTCCAGAATTCAGAATTCAGAACCTCGGAACCTGGAACCTGGAACCGTAGAGCGTCCGTTATGCTGAACCCTGATGTTCAGCTTCAAGCTCCTCGCGTCCGACGGTCTGGCGCGACGCGGGGAGGTGCATACCCCACACGGCGTCATCCAGACCCCGGCCTTCATGCCGGTCGGGACCCGCGGCGCGGTGAAGGGGGTCACCCAGCGGGACCTGCTGGACCTCGACGCCGAGATCATCCTCGGCAACACCTACCACCTCTATCTGAAACCGGGTGACGACCTGATCGCCCGGGCCGGCGGGCTGCACGCCTTCATCGGCTGGGAGCGGCCGATCCTCACCGACAGCGGCGGCTACCAGGTGTTCAGCCTGGCGTCGATGCGACGGATCACCGACGAAGGGGCCGAGTTCCGGTCCCATCTGGACGGCTCGCTGCACCTGATCACCCCCGAGAAGGCGACCGACATCCAGGCCCAGCTCGGCTCCGACATCGCGATGGTGCTCGATGAATGCGTGGCGTCGACGGCGGCGGCCGACGGCGCCCGGCAGGCGATGCTGCGGTCCGTCCGATGGGCGGCGCGTGGGCGCGCGCGGCTGCTGCGAGCTGCGCGAGGGCGAGGTCAACGGCGTGACGGTGACCAATCCAGGGCAGGCGCAGTTCGGGATCGTCCAGGGAGGCATCCATCCCGAGCTGCAGAACGGAGAGCGTCCAGGCGACGCGGGAGATCGGTTTCGAGGCGTACGCGATCGGCGGATTGAGCGTGGGGGAGCCGCCGCCGGTGATGTACGAGGTCGTGTCACACACGGCGCCGCAACTTCCCGCGGACCGGCCGCGCTACCTGATGGGAACCGGGATGCCGGACGACCTCATCGAGTGCGTCGCCCGCGGCATCGATCTCTTCGACTGCGTGCTGCCGACGCGCAATGCCCGCAACGGTCAGCTGCTGACGTCACGCGGCCCGATCGTGATCAAGAACGCGCGCTATGCCGAGGATCGACGCCCCGCCGGACCCCGACTGCGGCTGCTACACCTGCCGGCACTTCTCGCGGGCCTATTTGCGTCATTTATATATAGCGGGGGAGATGACCGGGGCGACCCTGAACAGCATCCACAACCTCTACTTTTACCTTGACACCATGCGGAGGATTAGGGAGGCTATCGTGTTCGGCACGTTTGAACGGCTCCGCCAGGAGTTTCATCAAACGTTCTCCCGCCGACCCCAACTGTAAACATGCACCTCGTGATCGACCCGTTCGTGTTGGCAATGACTCCGCCCGGCCAGTCGCAGACCCTCACCACGTTTCTGCCGGTGGCGGTCATCCTCGCCATCTTTTATTTCCTGATTCTCTTGCCGATGAAGCGGCGGCAGACGAAAATTCAGGAGTTCCAGGACAGCCTGAAGGTCGGCGACAAAATCGTCACCACCGGCGGCATCTACGGCAAGGTCACCCGCACCACCGACAAGACGCTCCAGGTGGAGATCGCCGACCGCGTACGGATCGAGGTGTCGCGCGCCGCGATCGCGGGGTATCAGGGGCAGGAGCCGGTGGTGCAGGATTCGGGTAAGGCCTAATCATGATCAAGAACCTTCGTTGGAAAGTCGTGACCATTGCGGTCACCTTCGTGCTGTTCTCGGCCCTCGGCATCTACCCGCTGCTGGCGCAACGCTACGGCCTCCCGGCCCCGGGATGGTTGATGGCCAAGCAGCTCCGGCTCGGGCTCGACCTCAAGGGAGGCGTGCACCTCGTCATGCGCGTCCAGACCGGCGATGCCCTGAAGGCCTTCACTACCACGTCGAGCGAGCAGCTCCGCGAGAGCCTGCGGACGGCCGGCGTCAATGTCGGCGGCATCGCCCTGGCCTCGGAGAAGTCGTTCAGGATCGACGGCGTCCCCGGCGATCGCGACGCCGAGTTCCGCCGGATCGCCGACGACCAGGTCGCGGAGAACTACGACCGCAGCCCGGAGCCGAACGGCAGCTACGTCTTCACGATGAAGCCGGACGCCGAAGTCCAGATGCGTGAACAGACCGTGGTGCAGGCGCTCGAGACGATCGACCGCCGGGTCAACGACCTGGGCGTGGCCGAGCCCAACATCTCCCGCTACGGTCAGTCGCAGGACCAGATCATGGTCGAGCTCCCCGGCGTGACCGATGTCGCGCGCGCGAAGGACATCATCGGCAAGACCGCCCAGCTCGAGCTCAAGATCGTCGAGGGCGGTCCGGCGCCGACCCGCGAGGCGCTGCTCGAGCAGCACGGCGGCAAGCTCCCGCCCGAGCTCGAGGCGATTTCCGGCGCGGCCGGTTCGGGCGAAAGCGGCACCATGTTCTACCTGGTGCGACGAGGTGGCGGCGGTCACCGGGGCCGACCTGCGCGGCGCTTCGCCGACGATCGACGAGAACAACCGTCCGGCGGTGCGCTTCCTGCTGACCAGCGAGGGGGCCCGCAAGTTCGGCAAGGTCACCGGCGAGAACATCAACCGTCTGCTCGCGATCATCCTCGACGGCCGGGTCCAGTCGGCGCCGCGCATCGAAGGGCGCATTACCGACGAGGGGCGGATCACCGGGAGCTTCACCCGCGACGAGGTCAACGACCTCTCGCTCGTGCTGCGGTCGGGCGCGCTGCCGGCCTCGATGAGCTATCTCGAGCAGCGGACCATCGGCCCCAGCCTCGGCGCCGCCTCGGTCCGCTCGGGGGTGCTCGCCTCGCTCGCCGGGCTGGCGCTCGTCATCCTCTTCATGCTGACGTACTACAAGCTGTCAGGGATCAACGCCGTGGTGGCGATGATCTTCAACCTCGTCATTCTGCTCGGCATGATGGCCTACTTCGGCGCGGTGATGACGCTGCCGGGGATCGCCGGATTCATCCTGACGATGGGGATGGGGGTCGACTCGAACGTCCTGATCTTCGAGCGGATCAAGGAGGAGCTGGCGGCGCAGCGCGGCGCCCGCGCCGCCGTCAACGCCAGCTTCTCGCGGGTGTTCCTGACGCTGCTCGACACCCACGTCACCTCGCTCATCGCGGCGGCCTTCCTGTTCCAGTTCGGCACCGGCCCGATCCGCGGCTTCGCGATGACGCTGACGATCGGTCTGCTCACGAATCTGTTCACCTCAATCTTCGTATCGAAGACGCTGTTCGAGCTGGCGCTGAACCGCAGCACGGCGGCGTCGCAAGACGATCAGCATCTAAGGTCACGTCAATGAAGATCTTCACCAATCCCAACTTACGACTTCGTCCGCTGGCGCTGGCACGCCCTGGCGCTCTCCGCCGTGGTCATCCTCGCCGGCGTGTTCGTGATCGCCACGCGCGGTCTGCAGAAGGGAGTCGACTTCGAGGGCGGGACGATCGTCATCCTGAAGTTCAACGAGACGCCCGACCTGAACCGGATCACCGAAGCGCTCGGCGGCGACGCCGTCGTTCAGCAGTACGGCGAAGCGGAGAACCGCGACGTGATGATCCGCGTCAAGCGGGTCGGCGAGGAGTCGGGTGCTGATCTGAGCCGTGAGGTGGACCGGATCATCGGCACCCTGAAAGCCGGCCAACGTCGGCGGCGTTCAACGACACCCCGGTCGGCACCGACATCGTCGGCCCGGTCGTCGGCGAGCAGCTGCGGCGGCAGGGGATCTGGGCGACCGTGCTGGCGATGGCCGGCATCCTCGCCTACATCGCGCTGCGCTTCCAGTTCAGTTTCGCGGTCGGCGCGGTTGTCGCCACCCTGCATGACCTGCTGGTGTGCCTGGCGTTCCTCGCCTTCTTCCGCTACGACATGACGCTCAACGTGGTCGCCGGCCTGCTCACCATCACCGGCTACTCGGTCAACGACACCATCGTCATCTTCGACCGCGTGCGCGAGAACATGCGCGGCATGCGGCGCGACAACCTCACTACCATCGTCAACACCGCGGTCAACCAGACGCTGTCGCGCACGGTCATCACCGCCGGGACGACGCTGCTGAGCGTGATTGCGCTCTACCTGTTCGGCGGCGAGGTGCTCGAGGGCTTCGCCTTCACGATGCTCGTCGGCATCATCAGCGGCACCTACTCGACGGTCTTCATCGCCTCGGCGATCGCGATCATCCTGCAGGGGCGCAAGCCGCTCAAGGGGCAGCCTGCCGCCGCCGCGACCCCGCGCGCCGGCAAGCGCCGGGCGTCATAGCCGCGGCCCGGTCGCACGTGTGAGTTTCGCTGCTGCCGTCCTGCTCGGGGCCATCCAGGGTCTCACGGAGTTCCTGCCGGTCTCGAGCTCGGCGCACCTGCTGCTGGCGCGCGCGTTCTTCGGCTGGGAGCTGCCGCCGGAGTTCGGCCTGGCGTTCGACGTCGCGCTCCACGTCGGCACGCTGGCCGCCATCCTCGTCTTCTTCCGGGTCGAGATCCTCGGCATGGTGCGGGCGCTGCCGGAGGCGCTGTCCAGCACACCTTCGCCCGACGCGCGGCTGCTGCGGCTGATCATCATCGGCACGCATCCCGATGGTCATCGTCGCGGTGGCCTTCAGCGATCTGATCGAGCAGGTGCTGCGGACGCCGGCGGTAGTCGCCGGCGACGCTGGCGTTCGGCGCGCTGCTGATGCTCGCGGCCGAGCGCGTCGGGCCGCGGACCCGGACCGAAGAATCGATCGGGTGGTGGGAAGCGGTGCTGATCGGGTGCGCCCAGGCGGCGGCGCTGATTCCGGGGATGTCCCGGTCCGGCTCGACGATCTCGATCGGCATGTTCCTCGGGATGCGGCGCGACGCCGCCGCCCGGTTTACCTTTCTGCTCGTCAATCCCTGCTATGCTCGCCGCCGCCGCCAAGGAGGCGACTGGCGCTGACGGGAGATGCCGGTGCCGGCCGACAGCGGCACGTTTCTCGCCGTCGGCATCCTGGTGTCGGCCGTCGTCGGCTACGTGACGATCAAGTATTTCCTGCGGTTTCTCGGCGGCAACAAGCTCGATGTGTTTGCCGCCTATCGGCTGGTGCTGGCCGGCGATCACGGTGGCGTGGCTGCTGAAACAGTAAGGCCGATGATCCAGTGGCTGCGCCGGCGGTTCCTGGCGGGATTCTTCGTCACCGTCCCGCTCGTGATCAGCGTCGCGGCGTTTCGTCTGGATCTTCCGGCTGATCGACGGGTTCGTCGGACCGTGGTACGCGAGCTGGCTCGGACGCGAGGTGCCGGGACTCGGCATTCTCACGACCGCGCTGCTGGTGCTGCTGGTCGGGGCGCTGGCGACCAACGTGATCGGCAAGCGGGTGCTGCAGCGGGCCGAGAGCTACCTGCTGCGGGTGCCGGTGTTCCGGACGATCTACGCGCCGGTGAAACAGCTGGTCGTGGCGTTTTCGCCCGACAACGAGTACGGCTTCAAGCGGGTCGTGCTGGTCGAGGAGGGCGTCGCGGGTTCCTGCTCGGGTTCCTGACGAAGGAGTTCACGGTGGAGGAGGCCGGCGTGGCCGAACCGATGATCGCGGTCTACGTGCCGACCAACCACCTGTATCTCGGCGACGTCGTCATCTGTCCGCGCGACAAGGCGTCGTTCCCCGACATCACGGTGGAGCAGGGGATTCGCATTTTCCTGACCGGCGGGATGGCGCTCGGCGGCCGGATCCGGGCAGGCAGGGTAGCGATCGGGTTGGTGATTTTCGTGTGTAACGACCGTTGAGGAGGAGATAGATGGCCAGTGTGTCCCCCGTCCGCCTGCGTACTGTTGCGCTCGCGGCGCTGTTGTGTCTGATGTCCGTTGTTCCGGCCCTGGCCGCACAGGCCGCCGGCGCCGCCTGCCGCGGCGCAGGGGGCAGCCCCGGCGCAGCATGCCGGCGGCGAGGCGAACCTGGTCCTGCCGGACCTCGGGTCCGTCGAGTTCCAGGGGATCAACGGCCGGACGCTGCTCATGGCCGGACTCGGAGTCTGCGTCCTCGGCCTGGCCTTCGGCCTGGTCATCTACACCAACCTGAAGAACCTGCCGGTCCACCGGTCGATGCTCGAGATCTCGGAGCTGATCTACGAGACCTGCAAGACCTACCTGGTCACGCAGGGACGGTTCATCCTGATCCTCTGGGTGTTCATCGGCATCATCACCGCGGTCTACTTCGGCGGCCTGGCAGCCACCATCGACCCGGTCACCGGCGCGGTCGTCCACGGCTTCCCGCCGTTCAAGGTGGCGGTCATCCTGCTCTTCAGCCTGGTCGGCATCGCCGGCAGCTACGGCGTGGCCTGGTTCGGGATCCGGGTGAACACGTTCGCCAACTCGCGCGCGGCGTTCGCCGGGCTCGAAGGCCGTCCGTTCCCGATCTACCAGATCCCGCTCAAGGCCGGCATGAGCATCGGCATGCTGCTGATCAGCGTCGAACTGCTGATCATGCTGTGCATCCTGCTGTTCATTCCCGGCGACTACGCCGGCGCCTGCTTCATCGGCTTCGCCATCGGCGAATCGCTCGGCGCCGCGGCGCTGCGAATCGCCGGCGGCATCTTCACCAAGATCGCCGACATCGGCGCCGACCTGATGAAGATCGTCTTCAACATCAAGGAAGATGACGCCCGCAACCCCGGGGTCATCGCCGACTGCACCGGCGACAACGCCGGCGACTCGGTCGGGCCGAGCGCCGACGGCTTCGAGACCTACGGCGTCACCGGCGTCGCCCTGATCTCCTTCATCCTGGTGGCGGTGAGCGAGCCGACCATGCAGGTCCAGCTGCTGGTCTGGATCTTCGTCATGCGCGTCATGGGCGTCATCGCCTCCGGCGCGTCGTACCTGATCAACGACGCCTGGGCGACCGGCCGCTTCAGCCGCGCCGCGACCATGAACTTCGAAGTGCCGCTGACGACGCTGGTGTGGCTGACCTCGATCGTCTCGGTGATCCTGACCTACATCGTGTCGTACTGGCTGATCGCCGACATGGGTGACGGCTCGCTGTGGTGGAAGCTGTCGAGCGTCATCACCTGCGGCACGCTGGCCGGCGCGATCATCCCGGAGCTGGTGAAGATCTTCACCTCCACCGAGTCGGCGCACACCCGTGAGATCGTGATCTCGTCACGCGAAGGTGGTCCGTCACTCAACGTCCTCTCGGGGCTGGTGGCCGGCAACTTCAGCGCCTACTGGCTCGGCATCGTCATTGTCGCGTTGATGTCGATCGCCTACGGCGTCAGCACGCAGTTCGACCTCGGCACCGCGATGATCGCGCCGGCGGTGTTCGCCTTCGGGCTGGTGGCCTTCGGGTTCCTCGGGATGGGCCCGGTGACGATCGCGGTCGACTCCTACGGCCCGGTCACCGACAACGCGCAGTCGGTGTTCGAGCTGTCGACGATCGAATCGCTCCCCGACATCAAGGCCGAGCTCAAGAAGGACTACGGCTTCGACGTGAATTTCGAGCGGGCCAAGCACCTGCTGGAAGAGAACGACGGCGCCGGCAACACCTTCAAGGCAACCGCCAAGCCGGTGCTCATCGGCACCGCGGTCGTCGGCGCGACGACGATGATCTTCTCGATCATCGTGGTCCTGACCCACCGGCTCGACCCGGCCTACCTCCAGTACCTGTCGGTGCTGCACCCGCCCTTCCTGCTCGGGCTGATCACCGGCGGGGCGATCATCTACTGGTTCACCGGCGCGTCGATCCAGGCGGTCACGACCGGCGCCTACCGCGCGGTCGAATTCATCAAGGCCAACATCCGGCTCGACGGGACGGAGAAGGCGTCGGTCGCCGACAGCAAGAAGGTCGTCGAGATCTGCACCCAGTACGCGCAGAAGGGGATGTTCAACATCTTCCTCGCCGTGTTCTTCGCGACGCTCGGCTTCGCCTTCCTCGAGCCGTACTTCTTCGTCGGCTACCTGATCTCGATCGCGCTCTTCGGCCTCTACCAGGCGATCTTCATGGCCAACGCCGGCGGCGCGTGGGACAACGCCAAGAAGATCGTCGAAGTCGAGCTGAAGGAAAAGGGGACGCCGCTGCACGCCGCCACGGTCGTCGGCGATACCGTCGGCGACCCGTTCAAGGACACGTCGTCGGTGGCGATGAACCCGGTCATCAAGTTCACGACGCTGTTCGGGTTGCTGGCGGTGGAGCTGGGGGTCCAGCTGGCGGATCAGTACGGGACGACGCTGAGCCTGGCCCTGGCGGCCGCGTTCCTGATGGGATCGGCGTTCTTCGTCCACCGGTCGTTCTACGGGATGCGGATCCAGTCACAACGCGCCTGAGGCCGGCAACGGCGGGGATGGCGGGCGTTCGGCCCTGCACGGACCCGTAGGCTGGGAACCAGGGAAGAAGTAACATCGCAAAACGGACACCACAGCCGGAGCGCCGCCGGTCCGGCTGTGGTGTCAGATACCGCAGGGATCCCTTCGGACACCCATTCCGGGCCAGCCTCGGCCCTCCGGTCGAGGTCACGGGGCCATGGTAGCGGTGGTTTTCAGGGCCGCTCGCACGATTCGGGGATCGAGGGCTGAACCGTTGTGTCGGCTGAAGTCCCGGTGTGGTCCTTGCAGCACGTCCGGAGAGGGGCCATTTTCGTGAAAGCGGTGTCTAAAACGTCAGACCTTCGTTGACACTGCTTTTTGGCTCTGACTATAATTCGCGGTCTTGCACCGCCAACTGAAAGCTGGAGGCTGAACCGTGCCGCGTGACATGTTCGGCGACGTCGCCAATCCCACGGTCAAGCTCGGATCGCAGGCGTGGTATACGGTCCCGGTCTCGATCCTCGCGCACATCGTCATTTTCGGGGCGATCATCATCATTCCGCTGATGGCGGCGGATGTGCTGCCGACCCCGCCGACGATGATGGCGTTCGTCGGGGCGCCGCCGCCACCGCCGCCACCGCCGCCGCCGCCGCCGGCTCCGGCGGCAGCCCGGCCGACTCCGACGCCGACCCCTACCAACCCCAACGCTGCGCCGGTCGAGGCGCCAAAAGAGATCATCGCCGAAGCCCCCAGCACCGCCGGTGTGACGGAAGGTGTGCCGGGCGGCGTCGAAGGGGGCGTCCCCGGAGGCGTGCTCGGCGGTGTCGTCGGCGGCCTGCCGACCGCTCCGCCGCCCCCGCCGCCGCCTCCCAGCGCACCGGTGCGCGTCGGCGGCAACATCAAGACGCCCAGCAAGATCAAGGACGTCCGTCCTGTCTACCCCCCGATCGCGCAGTCTGCGCGGGTCTCCGGCATGGTCATCATCGAAGCGACCATCGGCGCCGACGGGAAGGTGAAGGACGCAAAAGTTCTGCGCTCGATTCCGCTGCTCGACCAGGCGGCGCTCGACGCAGTCAAGCAGTGGACGTTCACACCGACCCTGCTGAACGGCGTTCCCGTGCCGGTGATCATGACCGTGACGGTGAACTTCACGCTGCAATAGCGCAAGCCAGTCACGTCTGAATCATTGTGATCTCGTACCAGTAGCGGAGGAGTGGCGAATGGGTGGAATGGATCTGATGCAAATGTGGACGGACATGGGGTGGGTCGCGAAAGCCATCGCGATCATCCTCGTGATCATGTCGATGATTTCCTTCGGCGTCGCGATCGAGCGTATTTATACGTTCGCCCAGGCGCGCAAGCAGTCGAAGCTGTATGCGCCCCAGGTCGCAAAGCACCTGAAAGACGGCCGGCTGAAGGATGCCATCGCGATCTCCTCGTCGAAGAACTACCGCTACAGCCATCTCGCCAAGGTGGTGCTCGCGGGCATGCAGGAGTACCAGTTTCAGCAGGAGGCCGGCGGCAGCCTGAGCCGTGAAGATCTGGTCGACACCGTGCGCCGCGCCATTCAGCGCGCCACCGCGCTGACCGCCAACGACCTCAAGAAGGGGGTCGCCTCGCTCGCGACCATCGGCGCGACCGCGCCGTTCGTCGGACTGCTGGGCACGGTCGTCGGCATCATCAACGCGTTCCACGGCATCGCCACCAGCGGTTCCGGCGGTCTCGCGGCGGTGTCGTCCGGCATCTCGGAAGCGCTCGTCGAAACCGCGCTCGGCCTGGTCGTCGCGATCCCGGCGGTGTGGTTCTACAACTACCTGAGCGGCCGGATCGAGGTACTTCAACGTCGAAATGGATAACTCGTCGTCCGAACTGCTCGACTACTTCATCAAGAAGACGGCGTAAAACACGTGCTGGGTGCTACGTGCTAAGGGCTATGTGACGACGTGCGGGGTGCTAAGTGCGGTGCTGGGTGCTACGTGCGGTGCCATGTGCGACGTGCTGTGCAACGTGCAGTGCGGCGCTACGTGCACGTAGCAACGCACTCAGCACGTAGCCAGGCACGCAGCACGCAGCACGCACCCGGGCACATAGCACGCACCCAGCACATAGCACGCACCCAGCACATAGCACAGCACGTAGCACATCGCACACCGCACCGCACGTAGCACTTAGCCCGTAGCAACAAAGCACGTAGTCATCGGAGTAACCCTATGGCAATGGACATCGGCGGCACAAAAGGCGGCCCAAAATCCGACATCAACGTCACGCCCCTCGTCGACGTGATGCTCGTGCTCCTCATCATCATGATGCTGGTCGCGCCGATGCTCCAGAAGGGTGTCGACGTCCGGCTGCCCGAGGCCGGCTTCGCCGGGGACAAGCCGGATAACGACCAGCAGACGGTGGTCGCGGTCGACTCGGCCAACCAGTTCTGGCTGAACGGCGTCCGGGTGGCGAAGCACGAGTTCGCCGACCGGGTAAAGGCGATGCTCGAGGAGAAGTCGGAGAAGGTCGTGCTCATCAAGGGTGACGTGGACGCCTCGTACGGGGCGATCATGGAGGCGATGGACTACCTGCACGAAGCGCAGATCGAGGACATCGGCCTGATCACCGAGCCCAAGAAGGACGCGAACGCCCCGGTTGGAGGCAATTAACCATGGCCGCTCACAAGCATCACGGAGCCGAAAAGGTCATCAAGGGGGAAACCCCGCACGCCAGCTCCGACATGAACGTCACGCCGCTCATCGACGTGCTGCTCGTGCTCCTGATCATCTTCATGGCCGCCCTGCCGCTGACGCAGAAGGGGCTCGATATCAACCTGCCGCTCGAGACCAAGGCGCCGGCGGCTAACGAACCGAGCCAGCAGATCATGCTCGAGTTCACCGCCGACCGTCAGATCGCGGTCAACAAGCAGCCGGTCGCGATGGACGGCCTGCAGGACTACCTCCGCAACGTCTTCGAGACCCGCAAGGAAAAGACGATGTTCATCGCCGGCGCCGGCACGCTGCGCTACGGCGACATCGTCCAGGTGATCGACGCCGCCAAGGGGGCCGGGGTCGAAAAGGTCGGGATCGTCACCGAGCGCATGCGCACCGGCGGCGCCAAACCGTCCGGCAACTGAGACCCCGCGGTCGATCGACCGCGTCCAGACACTCGACACGAAGGCGAGAACTCCGGTTCTCGCCTTTTTCTTTTTCTGAGCGGCTCTCAACCGCCAGTCGCCGGACGGTGCATCACGGGGTCTAACGGCTCGGAGGTGCCCGCCATGGCCGTTCACAAGCATCACGGTGCCGAAAAGGTCGTCAAGGGGGAAACCCCGCACGCCAGCTCCGACATGAACGTGACGCCGCTCATCGACGTGTTGCTCGTGCTCCTGATCATCTTCATGGCGGCGCTGCCGCTGACCCAGAAGGGGCTCGACATCGACCTGCCGCTCGAAACCAAACCGCCGACCGTCGATGAGCCATTGAGTCAGCAGATCATGCTGGAGCTCACCGCCGACCATCAGATCGCGGTCAACAAGCAGCCGGTCGCGATGGACGGCCTGCAGGACTACCTCCGCAACGTCTTCGAGAACCGTAAGGAAAAGACGATGTTCATCGCCGGTGCCGGCACGTTGCGCTACGGCGACGTCGTCCAGGTGATCGACGCCGCCAAGGGGGCCGGGGTCGAAAGGGTCGGCATCGTCACCGAGCGGATGCGGACGGGCGGCGCCAAACCGTCAGGTAGCTGACGCGCGCTGTCCGACGATCCTGCACTGAACCGTTCCACGGTCCAACACGGTTCAAGACGGGGGCAGGATTGGCCACACCGGTGGGCAGGGCCGGTCCCCGTGGCTGCTTTTCACGCTCTGAGACGGTCGACGCAGCCGGGAGCCGTACAAACGAAGGGCGGGACCGCCGGCTGGCAGCCCCGCCCGTTGATCCGAGAAGGAGGCCGGGCTAGGTGCCCGCCGTCTTCTTCTTGCTCAGCTCCATGGCCTTGTTGCGCAGCTGGTCGGCCTCCTTGTAAAGCTCGTTGCGCTTGTCGAGGTCGGTTTCGAGGTTCCCCTGCATGCGGAGCAGGATGTTCTTGTAGGTGAGCGCCTCGATGTATTCGCCGTTGAGGGCGAGGGCCCGGTTCGAGGCCTCGATTCCCCTTCTTGATGTAGTCCATCTTCTGGGGGTTGGTCAGGCGGTGGTCCTTCTGGGCCTTTTCCCAGTAGTAGGTGGCCACCAGCTGGTGCCCCTGGGGATCGTCGGGCTTGATCTCGGCGGCCTTGTGAAGCGCTTCCATCGTCTTGTCGAAGTCACCCTGGCGGTTGTAGAAGCCTGACATCTGGACGTAGACCGTGACGTCGTTGGGGTTGGTTTCCCGGGCCTTGAGAAGCGCCTGTTCGGCTTCGTCGTAGCGGCCGGCGTTTTCGTAGATCTGAGCCAACGCGAAGTAGTTGCCGGGATCGTTCGGCGACAGCTTGATCATTTCCTGCACGATTGGCTCAGCCTTGCGTGGGATCGTTCAGCTTGTCGGGGCCGTAGGCGGCGACCAGGTACTGCATCGCCAGCTTCTTCATCTCGGGGTTCTTATCGAGCTGGGCGGCCTTCTGGTAGTTCTCGATCGCCTTCTGGATCAGGGAGTCGTTGTCGGGCTCGCCGGCCCGGCTCGGCTTGTAGGCGTTGTCGTAGCTGTTGGCCAGGAAGAAGTAGACCTCCGCGCGGCTGGAGTCCTGCTGCGAGGACATATTCGTATTTGCCGGCCGCATCCCGCCAGTCGGAGGCCTTGTACAGCTCGTTGGCGTCTTTATAAGCCTTCTGGGCCTTCAGGGCGCCGATCGAGTAGCGGCCGCAACCTGCGGTGCTGACCCCGAGGGCCGCCACGATGGCCGCCGCCGCTACCGTCCGATATCGCGTCGTCATGCTTCTTGAACCTTTAGAATGAGTTACAGGACGGGTCAGTATAGTGAACGCAAAAAGAAGGCGTCAACCCGCCGGGACCGGCACACCCGGTCCGCATCCCGATCGTCCGGGCGCAGACCGGTAAGGCGCGCCTGCCCGGGCTCTCTGATTTAGACACCGAAAAGATGATCCGGTTCGAGGACCTCATCGAAAAGGTCAGGGCTAGCAATCCCGAGGCCGACATGGAATTGCTCAGGCGGGCCTACGTTTTCTCGGCCTTCGAGCACAAGGGACAGGTCCGCCACTCCGGGGAACCCTATCTCGTTCACCCGCTGGAGGTCGCCGACCAGCTCGCCGACATGAAGCTGGACGTCGTCGCCATCGCCGCCGGCCTGCTGCACGACATCGTCGAGGACACCCAGACCCCGATCGAGCGGATTGCGGAGCTGTTCGGCCCGGACGTCGCCCACGTCGTCGAGGGGGTGACCAAGCTGGGGTCCATCCAGTTCTCCTCGAGCGAGGAGCGCCAGGCGGAGAACTTCCGCAAGATGCTGCTGGCGATGGTGGACGACATCCGGGTCATCCTGGTCAAGCTCGCCGACCGGCTGCACAACATGCGGACGCTGCACCACCTGCCGGAAGAGCGCCGGGTGAAGATCGCGCAGGAGACCCGCGACATCTACGCGCCGATCGCCAACCGCCTCGGCATGAGCAAGGTGAAGAACGAGCTGGAGGAGCTCGCCTACCGGTATCTCGAGCCCAAGGCCTACGAAGCGCTGCGCGCACGGGTCGAGAGCCGCCGCCGCGCGACGGAAGGGATGATCGAGGAGCTCAAGAACACCATCACCGCGAAGCTGGCCGAGGCCCAGGTGCCGGTGATCCAGATCGAGGGGCGGATCAAGCGCCTGTTCAGCATTCACCAGAAGCTCAAACGCCAGAAGATCGACCTCGACCAGGTCTACGACCTGGTGGCGCTGCGGATCATCACCGCGTCGGTCAAGGACTGCTACGGGGCGCTGGGCATCATCCATCAGACATGGTCGCCGGTGCCGGGGCGGATCAAGGACTTCATCGCCACGCCGCGCCCGAACGGTTACCAGTCGCTGCACACGTCGGTGGTCAGCGAGCGCGGCTTCCCGTTCGAGGTCCAGATTCGCAGCTCCGACATGCACCGGACCGCCGAAGAGGGGATCGCCGCGCACTGGAAATACAAGGAAGGGCGGGTGGGCGCCGGGCGCGACGAGCAGTACTTCGTGTGGCTGCGCCAGCTGCTCGAGTTCCAGCAGGAGGTTCGCGATCCCCAGGAGTTCCTGCAGAACCTGAAGATCGAGCTCTACCCCGAAGAGGTCTACATCTTCACGCCGAAGGGGGAAGTGAAGGCGCTGCCGCGCGATGCCTCGCCGGTCGATTTCGCCTATTCCATCCACACCGACGTCGGTCATCAGTGCGTCGGGGCCCGGGTCAACGGCAAGATGGTGCCGCTGCGCACGCGACTGCGCAACGGTGACATCGTCGAAGTCATCACCACCGCCGGGCACAAGCCGAGCCGCGACTGGTTGAACTTCGTCGTGACGTCGCGCGCGCGCAACCGGATCCGGCACTTCATCCACGCGGAGGAGAAGGCCCGGAGCCTCGAGCTCGGGCGGCGCCTGTTCGAGAAGGAAGCACGGAAGTACGGCGTCAGTGCGAAGAACCTGACCGAACCGGCCGCGATCAACCGGGTGCTCGGGGAGTACGGGCTGCAGAAGGCCGACGAGCTGTTCGCGGCAATCGGTTATGGCAAGCTGCCGGCGCGGAATGTCCTGGCCCGGTTCGTACCGCAGGCGGAACTGAAGGAAACGCCCGAGACCGGCATCGCCTCGGTCGTCCGCCGCGTGCTCGGCACCGGCGAGGACAAGATCAAGGTCCGCGGCGTCGATGACCTGCTCGTCTTCCGGGCCCGGTGCTGCAACCCGATCCGCGGTGAGCAGATCGTCGGCTACATCACCCGCGGCAAGGGGGTGTCGGTCCATTCCGAGACCTGCACCAACGTCGTCAACCTGCTCTACGACCCTGAGCGCCGCATCGACGTCGAGTGGGACAAGGGAGCGGACTCGTCCACCTACACCGTGCGCCTGAGCATCCAGGTCGAGGACCGCAAAGGGATCCTGGCGGCGGTGAGCTCGAAGATCGCCGGGATCAACACCAACATCCGCAACGTGGAGGCCACGGTCGACGACCAGCGCGGCCGCATCGACATGACCGTGGAGATCTCCGACCTGAAGCACCTGCAGAAAGTGGTCAAGGCGCTGCGCAGCATCGAGGGGGTCCTCGACGTCGAGCGGGCCCCTCGGTAGCTCGCGAAGGGTTCTAGGTTCTTACGTTCGAGGTTCCGAGGGCTGACGTTTGAGGTTCCGGGACCTGACGTTTGAGGTTCTAGATTCTTACGTTCGAGGTTCTGGGTTCTTACGTTCCGGGTTCTGGACTCTGACGATCGAGGTTCCGGGGGCTGACGTTCGAGGTTCCAGGTTCCTACGTTCGAGGTTCTGGGTTCTTACGTTCCGGGTTCTGGACTCTGACGATCGAGGTTCCGGGGGCTGACGTTCGAGGTTCCAGGTTCTTACGTTCGAGGTTCCGGGGCCTGACGTTTGAGGTTCTAGATTCTTACCTTCGAGGTTCCTGGGCCTATCGCTCGAGGTTCCGGGATCTGCGCCGAGGTTCCAGGGCCTCGTGCAGCGCAAAGCTGAGAACCTTTGGAACCCTGGAACCTTTAGAACCCTTTAGAACCTAAAGCGAAGCGCGAGCAGCGCGAAGCACTATGCGAGCGAGGCGATCAGGTCGATTTCGACGCGGGCGTCCTTCGGCAGGCGGGCAGCCTGAACGGTCGCGCGCGCGGGGGCGGGGGAGGAAAAGTAGGTCCCGTAGATCTGGTTGACGACCGGGAAGTCGTTCATGTCGGCCAGGTACACCGTGGTCCTGACGACGTGATCGAAGGAGGCGCCGGCGGCTTCGAGGATGGCGCGGAGGTTGGCGAAGACGCGATGGGTCTGGGCGCTGATGTCGCCGTCGACCATGGCGTCGGTCGCCGGATCGAGCGGGATCTGACCGGAGACGAAGAGCAGCGAGCCCGCCCGGATCGCCTGGGAATACGGACCGATCGCCCTGGGCGCGGCCTCGGACGAGATCGCCTGGCGCACGCTCAGGCCGCCTTGGTCGCCTTGCCGGCTTTCACGACCTTGTTGGACCGCAGGCAGCGGGTGCAGACGCGCAGCCGCTGAATCCCGCCATTGACGAGCGCGCGGACGCGCTGGAGGTTCGGCTCGAACCGGCGCGGCGTGACGTTGTGCGCGTGGCTGACATTACGGCCGAAAACCGGCCCTTTTCCGCAGAGTTCGCAGCGTTTCGCCATAACTGATCTGTAAATTGCGTCGGAGTAGGTGTTTATGGCCGCTCACAAGCGGCCGTGCAAACCACGAATTGTATCACGGCCGGCGGGCCGGCGACGACCCGTCCAATCCCGAGGACAGAACGAACCGTCGAAGGGGGTGTTGGCGTCTTAATCCTCACGAAGGGGACGCGCGGTTTCAACGCAGGGGCGGCGCGTTCGATGCAGAATCTGCAAATCTGTTGGCTTTATGGCTCATCCGTTGTAGACTAACTGGATTTTATTGCTGGCAGATTCATTGCATGACGGCCTGCGACGACAGGACGACAGAGCGAGCGGAAAGGAAGGATTCATATGGCAGTTCATAAGAAGCCCGGGGGGCAGATGAACCGGGATCGATATTCCGAATTGAAGCGGATACTCGAGGAACGGCGTCGCGAGATCATGGGGCAGGTGCAGGACAAGATCCGCGACGTGCGCGCCGAGGGAGCGAACAACCCGAACCAGGGCGTTCTCGACGCCGTCGAGAGCTCCGAGGCCGATATCCAGGACGATATCGAGTTCGCGCTCATTCAGATGAAGTCGGAGACGCTGATCAAGATCGAGGAAGCGTTGCACCGGCTCGAGGACGGCACGTTCGGCTACTGTTTCGAGTGCGGCGAGGAGATCTCCGAGCGTCGCCTGCGCGCCCTGCCGTTCGCAGTGCGCTGCAAGGACTGCGAAGAGGCCCGCGAGTCGGCCCAGCAGCGCGAGCGGATGATGACGCAGCGCCGCGGCGCGTCGTCGCTCTTCCTCGACATGCAGAACTAACCTGTTCGGGTAGGTTCCGGGGCGAAGCGGGCATCGCGCCCTCTTCGCCCTTTTTCTTTCTCGCGACTCTCGTTTTCAGGTACAACAACGCAAACCATGAGCGAAGAACCAGCCGAGCCCGAGTTCGACCAGGAAATGGACAAGCCGGTGGAGATCCCGGCCGAGCTGCCGATCCTCCCGCTGCGCGACACCGTGCTGTTCCCGAATTCCTTCATGCCGCTGGCGGTGGCCCGCGAAGCCTCGGTCCGCCTGATCGATGAAGCGACCTCCTCCGGCCGCATGATTGGCGTGTTCACCCAGCGCGAAGCCTCGACCGAAGAACCGCTGCAGGAAGATCTCTACGCGATCGGCACCGCCACGCACATTCACAAGATGTTCAAGCTGCCCGACGGCAGCCTGCGCCTGATCGTCCAGGGGCTGGGGCGGGTCCGGCTCGACCGGATCGTTCAGACCCGGCCGTACCTCAAGGGTGCGGTGACCTCGGCCGACGACCTGCTGAAGGACGAGGACCACCTCGAGATCGACGCGCTGCAGCGGAACATCAAGAGCAACTTCCAGCAGGTGGTGTCGCTGTCGCCGTTGCTGTCCGACGATCTCCAGGCGCTTGCCGCCAACATCACCGACTCCGGCAAGCTCGCCGACTTCATCGCCTCGAGCCTGACGACCATCGGCACCGCGGTGAAGCAGGAGATCCTCGACACCCTCGACATCCGCGCCCGCATGGATTCACTGAACCGGATCCTGATCAAGGAGCTCGAGGTGCTCGAGCTGGGGTCCAAGATCCAGTCACAGGTGCAGTCGGAGGTCGGCAAGAACCAGCGCGAGTACTTCCTCCGCGAGCAGCTGAAGGCGATCCAGAAGGAGCTCGGAGAAGGGGACGAACAGGCCAAGGAAATCGACGAGCTGCGGACGAAGGTCGAGACCGCCGGCATGCCCGACGGGGTGAAGAAGGAAGCGCTGCGCGAGCTCGATCGCCTGTCGAAGATGCCGGTTGCGGCGGCCGAATACACCGTCTCCCGCACTTATCTCGACTGGATCGTCGCGCTCCCGTGGTCGAAGCGGACCGAAGACTCGATCGACCTCCGCCGGACCAAGGACGTCCTCGACGCCGACCACTCCGGGCTCGAGAAGGTGAAGGACCGGGTCCTGGAGTACCTCGCCGTCCGCAAGCTGAACCCCGACGTGAAGGGGCCGATCCTGTGCTTCCTCGGCCCTCCCGGCGTGGGCAAGACCTCGCTGGCACGGTCGATCGCCAACTCGCTGGGGCGCAAGTTCGTCCGCGTTTCGCTCGGCGGCATGCGCGACGAAGCGGAAATTCGCGGCCACCGCCGGACTTACATCGGCGCGCTGCCTGGGCAGGTCATCCAGGGACTGCGCCGGGCCGAGTCGAAGAACCCGGTGTTCATCCTCGACGAGATCGACAAGCTCGGCTCCGACTTCCGCGGGGATCCGGCGTCGGCGCTGCTCGAGGTCCTCGACCCGGAGCAGAACAACACGTTCCGCGATCACTATCTCGACGTGCCGTTCGACCTCTCCGAGGTCCTGTTCCTCACCACCGCCAACGTGCTCGATCCGGTTCCGCCGGCGCTGCGCGACCGGATGGAGGTCCTCGAGCTCGCCGGCTACACCGAGGAGGAAAAGCTCAAGATCGCCTTCGAGCACCTGATCGCGAAGCAGGTGAAGAACCACGGGCTCACCCCCGAACAGGTCGAGTTCTCGGAGCCGGCGGTCCGGTCGGTGATCCGCAATTACACGCGCGAGGCGGGGGTCCGCAATCTCGAGCGTGAGCTCGGCGCGCTGTGCCGCAAGGTGGCGCGTCGCCGGGCCGAGGGGGATGAAACCCGCGTGGTCATCACGCTCGAAACGGTGATCCAGATGCTCGGCGCCCCGGTATTCCTGGACGAAGAGATCGAGAACCGCACCAAGGATCCCGGCGTCGCCGTCGGTCTCGCCTGGACGCCGGCCGGCGGCGAAGTGCTGTTCGTCGAAGCCTCCCGCATGCAGGGAGGCGGCAGCCTGACGCTCACCGGCCACCTCGGCGACGTCATGAAGGAGTCCGCCCGCACGGCGCTCTCATGGTTCCGCACCAACGCGACGCACTACGGGGTCGATCCGTCGTTCTACAAGGATTCCGAGATCCATCTGCACGTCCCGTCTGGCGCGATCCCGAAAGACGGGCCGTCCGCCGGCGTCACGATGGTGACCGCCCTGGCGTCGGAACTGACCGGCCGGCCGGTTCGCGGCGACGTCTGCATGACCGGTGAAATCACCTTGTCGGGCCGGGTGCTGCCGGTCGGGGGGATCAAGGAAAAGGTCCTCGCCGCCAGGCGTCACGGGATCAAGGAAGTGATCCTGCCGCGGCAGAACGAGAAGAACATCAAGGAAGATCTGACCGAGGACCTGCGCAAGGAGCTGACGATCCACTACGTCACCGAGATCGAGGAGGTCGTCGCCCTCGCCCTCCTGCCCTCGTCCGCCCAGACCCATACGCCGACGCTGCCGGCGCCCGAACGGCTAGGGGCGACGGTGAACTAGGACAAGGCTGAAGGCTGAATGCTGAATGCTGAAGGCTAAAACGTACTGAAGCAATAACGTATTGACCTGCCTTCAGCCTTCAGCATTCAGCCTTCCGCATTGGGCTATATCATCCCCAGCCCCACCACCGTTTTCATATCGACGATCTCTCCCTTTCGGACCATGTCGCGCGCCTCACGCATCGTGAACGTGCGCGCTTCGATGTCCTCGTCTTCGTCGACCGCCGCTGCCTCGGTCCCTTCGGCCAGGCCGGACACGCGGAAGAACACCATCTGTTCGTCGCAATAGCCAGGCGTGGGATAGAGCATCCCGAGCCGGACGACGGTGGCGGGGACCTGGCCGATCTCCTCGTGGCACTCCCGCGCCGCGGCCGCCTCCGGCGTCTCGCCGGGATCGACGCTCCCGGCCGGCAGCTCCCAGAGCCACTGGTTGACCGCGTGCCGGTACTGGCGGATCAGGATGATGTGCCCGGCTTCGGGTATCGGCAGGATGACCACCGACTGGGGATGCCGGACCACGTCGAGCGTCACGGTCGGCCCGTGCGGCAGTGTCACCCGTTCGCGATCGACGCTGAAGACCTTCCCCTCGAAGACGCGCTCGCGGCTGATGATGTCGATGTCCTTTTTCACTCGGGCAATTCTTCCTTCTCCCGGATCTCGTCGAGCACGGACTGGAGATCGGGGGGCAGCGGCGACTCGAACTCGATCCGCCGGCCGTCTCCCGGATGGGTGAACGCCAGCCGCGCGGAGTGCAGGAACGGACGCTCCAGCCGCATGACCGACCGCAGGTTCTGGGTCGCGCGGCGGTGGACCCCTCCGTAAGTGGCATCGCCGACGATCGGGTGGCCGATCGCGCTCAGGTGCACGCGGATCTGGTGCGTGCGCCCGGTGGCGATCCCCACCTTCAGCAGCGACACCCCCTTGAGATGCTCCGCGAACGTGACCCGGGTCACGGCGCTGCGTGCCCGGCGCGCGCGGGTGGACATCTTCTGGCGGTGGCCCGGGTCACGGCCGATCGCGGCGTCGATGCGCCGGCCGGCCTGGACCACGCCCCAGACGAGGGCGATGTATTCCTTCTCGACCTCACGGTCGCTGAACTGGCGCGACAGCTCCTGGTGCGCGCGGTCGTGTTTGGCCACGACCATCACTCCGGAGGTTCCGCGATCCAGCCGGTGAACGATGCCGGGACGCAGCTCGCCGCCGACGCCGCTCAAGTCCTTGACGTGGTGGAGAAGGGCGTTCACCAGGGTGCCGCTGGTATGCCCCGCCGCGGGATGGACCACCATGCCGGCTGGCTTGTCGAGCACGACCAGGTCGGCGTCCTGGAAGATGATCCGCAGCGGCAACTCTTCGGCCGCCGGGAGCGCCGGGGTCGGCGCCGGGATCTCGATCTCGTACTCCTGGCCCTCGTGGACGGCATGGCTGGCGCGCGGCGTGCCGGGACCGCGGACGTGGCCGTCCTTGATCAGGCGCTGCACCTGGGAGCGGGAGTAGTCGGGCAGGAGGGCGGTGAGATAGTTGTCGAGCCGGAGCCCTTCATGCTCGGCCTCCACCACCAGCAGCCGCGCGTGCCGATCCATGGTTATGCCGCGCGGGCCCGTTTCGCCGCGATCTTCGGGTCCGGCGCCGGGCGCCGCGAGAGAACGAACAGCATGAGGATACTGAGAGGCACGAGGATCACCGAGACGAACTGGGACGTCGACAGCCCCCCGATCATCCCGCGCGCATCCCCGCGGTAGAACTCGATGATGAACCGGGTGACCCCGTACAGCAAGAGGTAGCCCCAGAAGGTACGGCCCGGGAACGCCCGTCCCTTTCGCTCCATCAACAGCAGGAATCCCAGGATCAACAGCTCCGCGCCGGCTTCGTAGAGCTGGGTGGGGTGGATCGGAATATTCAGCGGCGTGCCGACGTTCTGCGCCGCGTAGACGCTGCTGAACGTCACCGCCCACGGCACGTCGGTCGCCCGGCCGAAGCAGCAGCCGGCAAAGAAGCACCCGAGTCGTCCGATCACGTGGCCGAGCGCGATCCCCGGGGCGAACGCGTCCGACACGCCCCACACCGGCAGGCGATGGTGGCGCATGTACCACATCGCCACCGTGACGGCGGCGATCAGGCCGCCGTAGAACACCCCCCCGGACCGCAGCAGGGTCAGCAGCTCGCGCGGATTCTGGCGGAAGGTGTCGAACTCCACCACCAGGAGCAGCAGCTTCGCCCCGATCAGCGCGCTGATGATGATCCAGATGCCCAGGTCCATGACCCGGTTGGCGTCGATCCCTCTCGCCCGGGCACGGACCAGCGCGAACTGCAGGCCGAGCAGGTAGGCGGCCGCCAGCAGCACGCCGTAGGTGTAGACGGGGAACCCGCCGATCTCAAACAGGATGGGATACATGTCGTCGTCCCAGGCCGAACGTGTCGAGGATCACCAGGACCGCCCCGACCGATATCGCTGCATCCGCGAGATTGAAGGCCCAGAAATGCGCGTCTCCCCAGTAGACATCCACGAAGTCGACGACATAACCGGCGATCGCCCGGTCGAGGAGGTTGCCGAGCGCCCCACCCAGGATCAGCGCGAGCCCGAAGCGCGCCAGGCGATCGTGAAAACCGAGCTGCGTGCCATAGGCCGCGATCGCCAGCAGCGCAATCGCGGCGATCGCCACCATCACGACCGGCTTGTAGGCGAAGTCGACGTTGTTGAGCAGGCCGAACGCGGCCCCGGTGTTCTGCACGTGCGCCAGGTCCAGAAAGCCCGGGATGACCGACCGGCTCTCGCCGTGCGACAGTGCCGAGCGGACGAGCGCCTTGGTGATCTGGTCGAGAATGACGATGATCGCGATCGTTCCCAGCTCGAAAGGCCGCGCGAACCGCTCAGGCGAGCCGGGCACGGGGGAGGTGGAGGCGGGTACGTCGCCCGCCGGCAGCTCGGGCGGCTCGATGCCGGAGGCGGAGGTCACCGGAATCGGCGAATCCATCAGCTGGCCACCACGTCCGCCTCCCGGATTGCCCCGGTGCACCGGTCGCACAACCCTGTGTCAGCGGAGGTCTGTGTAACCGTCCGCCAGCAGCGCGGGCACTTGTCCCCGTCTGCCTTTTGAACCGTGACTTCCACCGGGCCTTCGTCGGCGCCGGTGGTCTCGAGCTCGGCAAACGAGACGATGAACAGCATCGGCAGATCGTCGCGAACCGACTCGAGGAGCCGCGCCGTCTCTCCTCCCGCCCGGACCTTGACGCTCGCCCCCAGCGAGGTTCCGATCGTCTTGTCCTGACGCTTGACCTCGAGTGCGGCGTTCACGACGTTGCGCACCTCGATCAGCCGGCTCCAGCGGGCCACCAGGCCGTCGTCGCGAAACTGCTGAAGGGCTGCCGCCTGTGGAAACTCGGCGAGGTGCACCGATGCCTCGCGGCTCCCCGGCAGATGCCGCCACATCTCTTCGGAGGTTACCGGAAGGATCGGCGCCAGCAACCGGGCCAGCCCGTCGGCCATCACGAACATCGCCGTCTGCGCCGAGCGCCTGTCCAGCGAGGCGGCGCCGAAGGTGTACAGGCGATCCTTGGAAACGTCCGCATAGAACGCCGACAGGTCGACGGTCGTCAGCTGGTTGAGCCGTTGAAAGATCGACGGGAAGTCGTAGCGGTCGTAGGCCGCGAGCACATCCTGCGCGACCTCGGCGTAGCGTGCCAGCGCATACCGGTCGACCTCCTGCATCCCGGCCAGCGGCACCATGTCGCGTGCCGGGTCGAAGTCGTAGAGGTTCGCGAGCAAATACCGGCAGGTGTTCCGGATCTTCCGGTATGCCTCGACGACGCGCTGGAGGATCTGCTTGCCGACGCGCAGCTCTTCCCGGAAGTCGCTGCTCGCAACCCACAGGCGGAGCGACTCGGCGCCGCTGTCCCTGATGACCTCCGCCGGTGCGATCACGTTGCCGATCGACTTGGACATCTTGCGCCCATCCACGTCGATGAGGAAGCCGTGGGTCAGGACCTGCTTGTACGGCGGCCGCCCCCTGGTCCCGAGCCCGACCAGCAGCGAGCTCTGGAACCAGCCCCGGTGCTGATCGCTGCCCTCGAGATACATGTCTGCCGGCCAGGTCAGGTCGTCCCTGAAGGGAAGCACCGCTTCATGGCTCGACCCTGAATCGAACCAGACGTCCAGGATGTCGCGCTCGCGTTCGAAGTCGGTGCCGCCGCACGATGGACACACGAGCCCCTCGGGGATGAATTCCTCGAGCGGCCGCTCGTACCACGCGTCGGCGCCGTATTCGTCGAACACGCTGGCCGATCGCTCTACCAGCGACGCAGTAAGGATCGCCTCACCGCACCTGGTGCAGTCGACCGCCGGGATCGGCACACCCCACGCGCGCTGGCGCGAGATGCACCAGTCGGGACGGTTGGTGAGCATGTTGAAGATGCGGTCACGCCCCCATGCCGGGATCCAGCTGACCTCATGGTCGACCGCATCCACACCGGCCTGCCGCAGGGTCTTTCCGTTGATTACCGGCTCGCCGTCCATGCGGATGAACCACTGCGACGTGGCCAGGAAGATCACCGGGTTGTGGCAGCGCCAGCAGTGGGGATAGGAGTGCTCGAAGTCGGCCCGGTGCCACAGGCGGCCGCGTGACTTCAGGGCCTCTTCGATCTTCGGGTTGGCATCGAACACCCGCTGACCGGCGAACAGCTCCACGGTATCGAGGAACTGGCCGCCCGGCCCCACCGGGGCGTAGATCTCAAGACCGTAACGGACGCCGGTATTGAAGTCGTCGGCGCCGTGTCCCGGCGCGGTGTGGACCGCGCCCGTCCCCGCTTCAAGGGTCACGTAATCGCCAAGGACACCGAGGGACTGCCGGGCGTAGAGCGGATGCTGAAAGCGGATCCGCTCGAGCTGCTCCCCCTTCATCCGGGCAACCGGCTCACCCAGCGTTCGTCCGGTCGCGGCCGCAACCGCCGGCGCCAGCGCCTCGGCGAGGATGACGGCACGCCCGTCGACCTCGTAGGCGGCGTAGTCGAACTCGGGGTGGAAGGCGATCGCCAGGTTCGACGGTATCGTCCATGGCGTCGTCGTCCAGATGAGCACCGATACGTCACGCCCTTCGAGGGCGGGAACCCGCGCCGCGAGCTCGGCCCGGCTGTCGGCGGCGAGCAGGAACTCGACGTAGATCGAGGCAGAGGTGTGGTCCTCGGTACTCCACCTCTGCTTCGGCCAGCGCCGTGCGGCAGTGGATGCACCAGTGGACCGGCTTCTTTCCCTTGTAGACGAGCCCCTGTTCGACGAACCGGCCCAGCGCCCGCACGATCGAGGCCTGGTACCGGAAGTTCATCGTCAGGTAGGGGTTGTCCCAGTCGCCGAAGATCGCCGAGCCGCTGGAACTCCTCGGTCATCACGCCGATGTAGCGCTCGGCGTAGGCACGGCAGGCGCGACGGAAGTCGGCGACGCTCATGTCGCGCTTCTTCTTGCCGAGCTCCCGATCCACTTTCAGCTCGATCGGCAGGCCGTGACAGTCGTAGCCCGGGAGGTACGGGGAGTCGAAACCGGCCATCGATCGTGACTTGACGACGAAGTCCTTGAGGATCTTGTTGAGGGCGGTGCCGAGATGGATCTGGCCGTTGGCGTAGGGGGGGCCATCGTGCAGCACGAACTTGGGACGCCCGGCCCGCGCCTCCCGGATCCGCTCGTACAGGCCCATCTCCTTCCACCGCTCGAGCGTTTGCGGCTCGGTCGTCTGGAGGTTGGCCTTCATCGGGAAGTCCGTCCGCGGCAGATTGAGGGTGTCTTTCCAGTCGGACATCGGAAACTTTTATTTTAGTGCAGTACCAAAGAAAACGCCGGCACGGTGACGTGCCGGCGTGTGCGATGGAAGAGCGTGAACCGCGGATCGGCTTGTCAGCGGACCCGGTTGCCGCGCGTGATCTCGACCCGGAACTCACCGACGTTGTCGCCGACGTAGTCGTCGTTCACGCCCAGGAACAGCTGACCGGCGGCCGGCATCACGATCGAGGTCTGGTTGCCGATCGCGAACGGCTGGCCATTGCCGATCCGGCCGATCAAGGCGCCGGCGGCTGCGGCCGGAATCGGTGCGGTCGCGGCGACGCGGCCCGATCGCGCGCCCGCGGGCGCGGCCATGTCGTCCGCCGCGGTGCTCAGCTGAATCTCACCCGTTGTGTTGAATCTCACCGTCTCTCCACGCCGGACCGTGAGGCCGGTGGAGGTCCACTGCTGCTTGCCGTTGACCACGATGCCCCCGCCGGCGGTCGATGAAGAACCGCTGCCGGTCGTGGCCTCGGTGGAGGCCCCGGCGAAATAGACGCGTCCGACGCGACCGACCGGGAGCCGCTGCTCCTGGCCGTTGCTGTCGCGAATGATCACCAGGAACGGCGTCGAGGTGTCGTTGTTGGACTCGTGCGCGACTTCGAGGATCTGGCCGCGGATGACCGTGCCGTCCTTCAGGACGACCGCTTCCTGTGATCCGGTCAGATTGAGCTGGACCTCGGGAGCCCCGCCGAAGTCGATGTAGGCGACCTGCCCGACATCCACTCGTGGCTGGGTGTCCTGGCCGGTGCGGACGGAAACGAGCCGCCGGTCATTGCGGTAATCGATGTCCCGGCCGGTGTGGCGCTCGCCAGACTTGAGGACCACGGTGCCGGTGACCGGCTGCGCCTGAGCCGGTCCCGACCACAAAGTAACTACAGTGAGGCCCACGACCGCGGGCCAGCTCAGCTTGCGAAGCATTTGAAATCCCTCCAAAAAAGCTGGAAACGGCCCAGCCGACCTTGTTCACGGGAATCAACTGCAATTCGCTGACCAGCTGACCGGTCGAGCTTAGCTTTATTTTGTGCAAAAAGTGGCCAGAATTCGCCGTTTTTGCCCTCATATAATCAAGGCATGGCTCCTCTGGAGACGGCAGCGGCAACCGGCACCACGGTGCGGCGCGAGGTGCTCGACAACGGCCTCACCGTCGTCGTGCAGGAGATCCATGTCGCGCCGCTCGCCTCGGTCTGGTGCTGGTATCGCGTCGGCTCAGGTGATGAGCCTGCCGGCCTTACGGGCGTGTCGCACTGGGTCGAGCACATGAACTTCAAGGGGACCGAACTGATCCCGCGCGAAAGAATGAAGGGAATCGTCGAGCAGGTCGGCGGCATGTGGAATGGCTACACCTGGATCGACCAGACGACCTACCTCGAGACGGCCGCCAGCGCCGCGCTGGACCAGATGCTCTTCCTGGAAGCCCAGAGGATGTCGGCCTCGCTGTTCGAGCCGGACGAGTGCGAGGCCGAGCGGACGGTGATCATCTCGGAACTGCAGGGCAGCGAGAACGATCCCGACCAGTTGCTGGACCTCGAGGTCACCGCTACCGCGCTCCGCGTTCATCCCTACGGTCATCCGACCATCGGCTGGCTCCAGGATCTCCAGTCGATGACCCGCGCCGACCTCTACGGTCACTACCGCCGTCACTACGTCCCCAGCAACGCCACCCTTGTCGTCACCGGCGACGTGGATGCCGACGATGTGCTGCGACGCGCCCAACGGTATTTCGGCCGGATCCCTGGCGGGAACGTGGCGCGGCGCTGCCGTCCGGTCGAGCCTCCTCAGATCTGCGAGCGTCGGGTCGTCCTCGAGCAGGAGGGGGCGACCGCCTATCTGAAGCTGGCCTATCCGGCGCCGGCCGCCGCCGATGATGACTTTCTGCCCCTGCTGGTGGCGGATGCGATCCTGACCGGCGCCAAGGGGCTCAGCCTCTGGTCGGCGTTCCGCGGCGCTCCGCCCCAGCGCAAGTCCCGGCTCTACACGTCGCTGGTAGAAGGAGGCCTCGCCTCCTCGGTTTCGGGCGCGCTCCTGCCGACCGCCGATCCGTTTCTCTATACGTTGTCGGCGACCGCGGCCGATGGGGTGCCGCTCGAGGCTCTCGAGGAAGCAGCGCTCACCGAGATCGAACGCCTGGTCCGAGGCGGGGTGACCGGTGAAGAGGTCGCCAGGGCAAAGCGGCAGCTGATCGCCAGGCTTGTTTTCGAGAACGACAGCGTGACCAGCGTCGCGCATCAGCTCGGGTACTTCGAGACCGTCGCGGGCCCCGGATATCTCGACCGGCTGTCGGCGCGGCTCGGCGCCATCACCGCCGAGCAGGTCGGCGACATCGCGAGGCGGTGTTTCAGGCCAACCAGCCGCACGGTGGGATGGTTCCGACCGGTGGCCCGGCCGTGACGACGAGGGACGCGACGCTCGGACGGGGCCTGTCCCCGGTCCGCAGGGTTCTCGACAGCGGCATCGTCGTCCTGGCGCAGGAGGTGAGGGGGGCGCCGATGGTGGCGCTGAACGCCACGTTTGGCGCCGGCAGCGTCGATGATCCCCGCGACCTGCCAGGGGTTGCCTACCTGACCCGGCGGACGATCGACCGCGGCACCACCCGGCGTACAGCCGATGACATTGCCGGAACCCTGGACGACCGCGGAGTATCCCTGAGGGTCGAGGCTTCCAGGCACACGTTCGCGCTGTCCTGCGTGTGCCTGACCGAGGATTTCGACGAGATCCTGGCCCTGATCGCCGACATCGTCCGCGACCCGGTGTTCCCGACCGACGAAATCGACAAGCGGCGGGGGCAGGCGATCACCTCGATCCACGAGGACGAGGACGATCCGTCGAAGGTCGCGACCGACCTGTTGATGGAGACCCTCTACGGCGCCGACCATCCGTACGGGCGTCCCCTCAAGGGGACGCTTTCGACTGTCGACGAGGTCAGGCGGCACCACCTGGTCGAGTATCACCGCCGGCACCTCCTGCCCTCTGCCCTGAGGCTCGCGGTGGTTGGCGACGTTTCGCCCGCCGAAGTGACTTCCGGGGCCGCCCGGGTGTTCTCGGGCTGGCATGGCTGCACTGCTGAACCCGAGCCGGTGTTGCCACCGTCCCCGCAGCTGCGGCGCTGGCGGATCAAGCCAATGGCGGGGAAGCCCCAGGCGGACATCTGCTATGGCTTCAGCACCGTTCGCCGCGTGGATCCCCGTTACTACGCCTACTGGATGATGAACACCGTGCTCGGGCAGTTCGGTCTTGGCGGGCGGCTGGCGGAGAACATCCGCGAGCGCCAGGGGATGGCCTACTACGCCTACAGCACGCTGGAGGCGACCGTCGGCGAAGGGCCGCTGGTGGTCCGTGCCGGGGTGGACCCGAAGCACGTCGAGCGCGCGATCGCGGCAATCGATTTCGAGGTGGCGTCCTTCGGCAAGGAAGGGCCGACCGCCGGGGAGCTCGAGGAGAGCCGCGCCTCCCTGATCGGATCGGTTCCGCGAATGCTCGAGACGAACGAGAGCATCGCCGAGTTCCTGCAGCACGCGGAGCAGTTCGGCCTCGGCCTCGACTACGATCGCCGGCTGCCGGCGCTGCTCGAGGCGGTTACGGTCGAGGACGTGAGAGAGGCCGCGCGCGAGGTGCTCGACCCGGCTCGGGCGGTGGTGGCGGTGGCCGGCGGCTCCGACTAAAATCGCTCCTCTGACAATGAGCTTTCCTGCCATCCGTCCGCTGACGACGCTCGAGGAGTGCCGCCAGGTCGTCCAGCTCGAGAAGAAGGTCTGGGGCTACACCGACGCCGAAGACGTCGTGCCGGCGCCGGTGCTGATCGTGTCGATCAAGCGAGGCGGTGTCCTGCTCGGCTCGTTCGATGACTCCGGCGGGATGACCGGCTTCGTGTATTCGATCCCGGGATGGAAGCATGGGCGGCCAACGCAGTGGTCGCACATGCTCGGGGTCGTTGCCGATGCCAGATCCAGCGGGTTGGGCCGGCTGCTCAAGCTCGCCCAGCGTGACGCCACCCTGGCGATGGGCATCGAGCTCGTGGAATGGACGTACGACCCGCTCCAGGCGTTCAACGCGCACCTGAACTTCGCCAGGCTGGGGGCGGTGGTCGAGGAGTACAAGAGAACATCTACGGCGAGTCGAGCAGCCTGCTGCACCGGGGTTCACCGACCGACCGGTTCATCGCCGAGTGGCATCTGCGAACGCCTCACGTCGAGCGACGGATCTCGGCGGCCGGCACCCTCATGCGGGACGCTTCGATCACGTCGGCGCCGGTCGTCAACCCCTCGAAGCCGGGCCCATGGCTCGAGCCGGTCGAGGGCGAGCTCGCCCACGAGTCCCGCCGCGTTCTGGTGGAGATCCCGATCGGCTTCAGCGACATGCAGGTCAACACCCCGGACCTGGCGCTGCAGTGGCGCATGACCACCCGCCGGATATTCCAGGCTTACTTGTCCCGCGGCTACCGGGTCGTCGATTTCTTCCTGTCGCGCGAAGCGAGGCGCGGGCACTACCTGCTGGCGGTCGCAGAAACTCAGAACTCAGAACTCAGAACTTAGAACTCGGCGGGAACCCAGAACCTCAAACGTCAGTCCTCGGAACCACGAACGTAAGACCCCGGAACCTCGATCGTCAGAACCCCAGAACCTCGATCGTCAGAACCCAGAACCTCGCCCGTCAGAACCTGGAACCTGGAACCTATCCCGGCGGCCAGGCCAGCCGTCGCCCTCCCAGCACGTGCATGTGGATGTGGAAGACGGTCTGCCCTGCGTCCGCGTTGCAGTTGAAAACCGTCCGGTAGCCCCGTTCTGCGTGGCCACCCTCGCCGGCGATCGCCGCGGCGCGGCGGGTCATTGCTCCGATCAGCGCGTCATCGCCCGGGGCGAGATCGTTCAGGGTGGCGATGTGGCGACGGGGCACGATCAGCACGTGGGTTGGAGCCTGAGGATTGATGTCCTGGAGCACCACCAGGTGCTCGTCCTGGAACAGGATCGTCGCCGGGATTTCTCCCGCGATGATCCGGCAGAAGAGACAGTCGGGCATGGATCTCCTTTCGAGGGCGGTTGGCCGCACGATTCTACGCGGAGCCCGGAACCAGCACGATCGTTCGCGCAATCCCCTGCAGATCTTCACGGACCTGCACGATTCGCCATCCGGCGTCGGCGGCGAGCCGCGTGATCGCGGCCTCCTGGCCAAACCCGAATTCAACAACGAGCCGTCCGTGCGGCGCAAGACGGCTGGTCGCCTGGATCAACAGACGCTGGACGACCTCGAGACCGGTGGGACCGCCGAAGAGGGCGAGATGCGGTTCATGATCGAGGACCTCCGGCGCCATGGCAACGGCATCCTCGTCGGGCACGTACGGTGGATTGGAGACGATCAGGTCCGCCTGTCCGCTGATCCCTTCGAACAGGTCACCGTGGCGGAACTGAATGCGGTCGGCGACACCGTGCCGGGCGGCGTTACGCCGCGCGACCTGCAGGGCCGCCTCGGACCGGTCTACCGCCGTGACCCGGACGTCCGGCAGCTCGTGCGCGATCGTCACCGCCAGGCAGCCGGTGCCGGTGCCAACGTCGATGACCTGGCAGTACGGCATCTCGCGGGCGAAGGATAGCGCTTCCTCGACGATGAGTTCGGTTTCCGGCCTGGGGACGAGCACATCGCGGGTGACTTCGAAGTCGAGCCCCCAGAATTCACGGATGCCGGTGATCTGCGCGACCGGCTCGCGTGCCGCTCGTCGCGAGATGAGCTGTTCGAACGTTTCGGCGAACCCGGCCGGCTCGGGATCACGGCCACGCGTCAGCAGCGAGGCCCGGTCCCATCCCAGCGCATGCCGGGCGAGCACCTCGGCGTCGAGCGCGGCGTCGCGCGGACGCAGACCGGCGGCCTCGAGCCGCGCCCGCGCGGCGGCGAGGCGCTCGGCGACCGACGCCATCAAAGGGCGGGCTCGGCCGCCGTCGCTTCCTTGAGTTTCTCGGAGGTGAAGAAGGTAACGGCTGCGTCGATGAGCTCGGTGAGATCGCCGTCGAGCGCCAGCGTGAGCTGGTGCATGGTGTGGCCGATGCGGTGGTCGGTGATCCGGTTCTCGCGGAAGTTGTAGGTCCGGATCTTCTCGGAGCGCTCGCCGGTGCCGACCTGGGTGCGGCGGTCCTTGGCGATCGCATCCTGCTGTTTCTGCAACTCCATGTCGTAGAGGCGGGATCGCAGAACCTTCATCGCCTTTGCGCGATTCTTGACCTGGGACTTCTCGTCCTGCTGGGAGACCACGAGCCCGCTCGGAAGGTGGGTTATCCGCACCGCCGAGTAGGTCGTGTTGACGCTCTGTCCGCCGGGGCCGCTGGAGCAGAACGTGTCGATTCGCAGATCCTTTTCCGCGACCTGGATGTCGACTTCCTCGGCTTCCGGCAGGACCGCGACCGTCGCGGTCGAGGTGTGGATCCGCCCGCTGGCTTCGGTCGCCGGCACACGCTGCACGCGGTGCACTCCACTCTCGTACTTCAGCCGGCTGTAGGCGTTCTTCCCTTCGATCAGCGCGATCACTTCCTTCAGGCCGCCGGCGCCGCTGTCGCTCATGCTCAGCGCCTCGATCTTCCACCCCTGGCGCTCGGCGTAGCGCGAGTACATCCGGAACAGGTCCGAGGCGAAGAGCGCCGCTTCGTCGCCGCCGGTGCCGGCGCGGATCTCGAGCACGACGTTCTTGGCGTCGTTCGGGTCCTTCGGGATGAGCAGCATCCGGATATCGGCGAGCAGCTGGTCGCGGCGGCTCTCGAGCGTCTGCAGCTCCTCCTGCGCCATCTCGCGCATGTCCGCGTCCTTGAGCAGCTCCTGGGTGGCGGCCACCTGTTCGACGACGGTCTTGTATTCACGGAACGCGTCGACCAGCGGCTGCATCTCGGAGAGCGCCTTGGAGTGCGTCCGGAACTTCGTCGTGTCGGCCTGGACCACGGGATCGGCCATTTCGGCGGAGAGCTGATCGTACCGGGCCTCGACGGCCCTCAACTTGTCGAGCATATGATTTTCGATCCGGCCGCAGCCGCCGGTTCAGCCTCCCGACACGGGCGGGAGAAATGCGACCTCGTCCCCGTCGTGCAGGAGCGAGGTCATGCGGGTGTAGTCCTCATTCACCGCGCACGACACGCTGGCGGCGTAGGCCTCCAGCTCCGGGTGCCGTCCGCTCAGTATCGTCCAGGCGTCCTTCACCGTGCCGCCGTCGGGCACCTCGATCCGCAGCTCCGATCTGCCGGCGATCTCCCGCAGCCGCGCAAACAGCCGGACGGTTACGAGCATGCCCGGTTGACGGCGAACTGGCGGGCCGCTTCGTCCTGCGGGTCCGCCGTCGCCCCTTCGATCCAGACTTCGCCGCCATCGAAGTGCTCGTGCTTCCAGATCGGCGAGATCTGCTTGATGCGTTCGATCGCGTACCGCGAGACCGAAAACGCGTCGGCCCGGTGGGGGGAGGCCGCGGCAATCGCCACACTCGCCTCGCCGATCGCCACCCGTCCGGTCCGATGGTGGATCGCCAGCGTCACCGATGGCCAGCGCTCCGAAGCCTCGGCGGCGATCCGCTCGAACGACCGAACCGCGAGCGGCGCGAACGCCTCGTAGTCGAGAAACCGAACCTGCCGGCCGGCGTTGTGATCGCGGACCAGCCCCACGAAGGTGACCACGGCACCGCAGCCGGCGGCCGCCACCGCGGCCGCGACCTCCGCCGTGTCCAGCGGGACGTCGCTCACGCGGAATCGCTGGGGCACGGATTTCAGTATAGCTCCTAGCTCCTCAGCTCCCAGCTCCCCCCAGAAATGTTCCAGCGGGCCGTGTCCCGAGCCGAGACCGGGAGCGTGGCGGAGGGCGCCATCGACATAGCTCTTGGCGCGCCTGATCGCCTCCTCGTCTTCGTGGCCCAGCGCCAGGTTGGCCGCGATCGCCGACGCCAGCGTGCACCCGGTGCCGTGGGTGTGGACGGTTTCCAGGCGCGGTGAACGGAACTCGACGAAGCCGGCGGCGGTGCAGGCGATGTCGACGCTTTCCGGGCCGCCGAGGTGCCCCCCCTTGACCAGTACGACGCGCGGCCCCAGCGCCAGGATCCGGCGGCCGGCCTCCCGCATGGCGTCCAGAGACGAAATGCTCAATCCCGACAGCACCTCCGCTTCGGGAATGTTCGGCGTGACCACCCGGCAGAGCGGCAGCAGCTCGCGCCGGATCGCCGCGATTGCCGGCTCCTCGAGCAGCCGGTCGCCTCCCTTGGCAACCATCACCGGGTCGACGACCAGGGATCCTGGCTTGAAGGCTCTCAACACGGAGCAGACCGCCATGACGATCCCGGCATTCGCCAGCATCCCGGTCTTGACCGCGTCCGCGCCGAGATCGCTGATCACCGCCTCGATCTGGGCAACGACCAGCGCGGGCGAGATCGCCTCCCATGCCACCACTCCACGGGTGTTCTGCGCGGTCACGGCGGTGATCGCGCTCGTGCCGTAGACCCCGTGGGCCGCGAACGTCTTGAGGTCGGCCTGGATCCCGGCGCCTGCGCCGGAGTCGCTGCCCGCAATTGTCAGTGCCGTACGCATACGCTAGAATCCGTTTCTTATGAACCTTGCAACCGGACGATCGGGAACGCCTGGCACGCTGCTGACCACCTGGACGACCGGCGTCCAGATGTCGACCGGTGTGCGGGTCGCAGCCGTGCTGTTCATCGCCGCCGCGACCGCCGCCGGCGCGCAGATCAGCGTGCCGCTCGGCTTTACCCCGGTGCCGCTGGTCATGCAGGACATGGTCGTCCTGCTCGGCGGGGCCGCGCTTGGTTCTCGTCTCGGCATGGCGGCCCAGGTCGTCTATCTGCTGGCCGGCATTTCCGGCCTCCCGGTGTTTGCCGCCTCGGCGGTGCTGCCCCAGGGTGCATTGCGTCTGCTCGGTCCGACCGGCGGCTACCTGATCAGCTATCCGTTCGCGGCCTTCGTCACCGGTTACCTCGCGGAGCGCGGATTCGATCGTCGCTATTCCACCTCTGTGCTGGCGATGGCCGCCGGCCTGGTGGTGATCTTCGCCTTCGGCGTGTCGTGGCTGGCGATGTTCGCGCGTCCCGCCGCCCTCGGTTTCGACGCGGCCCTGCGCGCCGGGCTCTACCCATTCCTGCTGGGCGACGTCTTCAAGATCTTCCTCGGCGCCGCGATCCTGCCGGGTGTCTGGCGCCTGGTCGGCCGGCAGCGCTGAGCCTTCACCGTACGTAGCCCAGACTTCTGAGCCGCTCGATCATCTCGCGGTCCAGCGGTTGTCCTTCTCTCAACCCTCCTGTCCCGGTTCGCCGTCCGTACGTCTCCACGTGACGGACCGGGAATCGCTGCGCGAAGTCCTGACCGAACAGCCCGAGCATCGGGCCTCCTGCAAGCTCGCGGCTGATCGGGATGCCGAGCGCGTGCAGCACGGTTGGCGCGACGTCCACTGCGCGCCCATCGACGACCGCCGGGGTCGGGGCCGCGCCGGCTCCTCTGGCTGCCATCAATCCATGCGTGACCGTCACGACCCGCCCCGGCTGCGCAATCACGACGACCAGTTCGCCAGCCGCCGGCGCCGCCAGGTCACGGAGGAGCGTGTCGAGATACACGTAGTATCCGCGCAGCGCGTCCAGCCGCAGCGAGAGTGCCGAGGGGGACGCCGCCTGACCGGATCCCAGCAGCCCGTGTTGCGCGATGTCCAGCCCCGGCAGGTAGATCGCCAGCAGGTCGAGCGGCGGAGCGGCGAGCCGCGACGCGATCGCAATCTGCGTCGCGTCGAGCTCGGCTGCCCGGTGGAGTAGTGCCTGGCTCTCCGCGTCACCGGTCACTGGCAGGGTCTCGGCCTGCCGCGCCGCTTCCGCCCTGATTGCCGGCCACTCGCCGCGAAGCCGCTCGTAGACTCCCGGCGGAGCGATCTCGCCGTCCAGCGCGCCGCCGTGTTCGAGGCGCAGCGTGGCCCGGTCGGACACGACCAGCGGCGCGCTGGCGGCGGTGGATGTCGCCGGCCAGGTCGCCCACCAGTTCACGACCGCTGCCCGCAGCCCCGCGTCCGCGGCGATTTCCCAGATCGGCTTCGCACGCAGCTCGGTTCCACTGGCGGTCGACGGTCTGGTCAGGCGCAGCAGGTCGGTGACCCCTCGCAACGTGCCCGCCAGCCCCTCGTTCTCGCCCGAAGTGACCGACCCGGTCAGCCCGGCAACGCGACGGGTCTCGAGCCCATGGACGCCATGAACGTCGGGCGGCTGGCCGGTCGCCACCGTCGTCCAGTCGCGCGCCGGGTCGCGGACCGCTTCGGCGCTCAGGCGGGTAGCGCGGGTTCCGAACAGCGCCGACAGGTTGGGTAGCCGGCCGCTCGAGGCCAGCGACTCCATCACCGCCGGGTCGAAGCCGTCGATCGCGATCAGCTTGACCCGGGCGCCGGGGGAGACGACCGCGAGGTTCGGCGCCGGGAGATCGCGGCTGGCAGCCGGGGCAGCGATCAGCAGCAGCGCCGAGGCGCCGGCAAACGCGAGCACCGCGGCTGCGGCGGTGAGCCGCCAGGCCGATCGACGTGGCTCGAGGGTGCGGCTCCCCCCGCCATACCGGGCGGCGAGCACCGCGAAGGCGGCGATCGTGACCGCGTGACCGAGGAGGAGGCTGATGGCCACCGCGATCCCGACCACGAACGCCGTCCACGGCGATGACACCGCTGCGGCCCCGGTGTTGGCAATGCGCCACCACAGCGTGAGGTAGAAAAGGCAGCCGGTGCCGACGATGGCCCCGGCGATTCGCGAGACCAGCCGGGGACGCCGGGCGAATGCCTCGACCGGCAGCCGCGCCATGAGCACACCCGCGGCGAAGGAGGCAATCGTCCCGGCGATGCCGAAGAGCGTCGCCAGATACAGCGCGACCACGATCGCGTCACGCGAGCCGTTCACCAGCCCGGGGAGCCTCGTGCCGATGCCGACCGCTGCCGCCGGGCCGAGCAGTACCGCGGCGAGCAAGCCGATTCGCAGCGAGGCGAGCGCCGCGATCGCCAGCGGTTGCCTGGCTTCGCGCGCGGGACCCAGGACGAACCGGTCGACCCCGGCGTCGAGATAGCCGAGCGACCGCAGGCGCTCCCGCAGCTGGTCGACGTCGGGCGCCCCGGGCGGGCGGCCGCCGTGCTCGTCAGAAGGTGTCATGGCTCAGGTGTCGATGGTACATCCTGCGTCGGGGGCGGGGGAGGGAAGGGCTTGCGCGCGCTAGTTGCTGCGCTCGGCTACGAATGCCGACAGTTCTCTGAGCCGGTCGGCCCGCCGCCCGAACGGCTGCAGCGCCCGGTCGGCGGTTTCGCACAGCTCCCGCGCCAGCTGGCGCGCGCCCGCCACACCGCTGAACGAGACGAACGTCGTCTTGCGGATGTCTCCGCGGATCGCCTTTCCGGTCTCGGCCGGATCTCCTTCGACATCGAGCAGGTCGTCGACGATCTGAAAGGCAAGGCCGAGATTCTTGGCGTAGGCGCCCAGCGCCGCCCTCGCATCATCATCGGCGCCGGCGGAAAGGGCGCCCGAGGTCGCCGCCGCGACGAACAGCGCCCCGGTCTTGCCGCGGTGGATCCGCTCGAGCATCTCGAAGTCGATCCGCGAGTCGGTGGCGAGCAGGTCCGCCGCCTGGCCGCCGACCAGGCCGTTCAACCCGACGCTGTCAGCCAGCAGCGACGTCAGCCGCGCCGCCAGATCCGGATCGTAGGAGCGCGACAGGACGCCGAAGGCCTGGTTCAGCAGCGCGAACGCCGCGAGGATCGCGATCGCTTCTCCGAACGCCTTGTGGTTGGTCGGCCGCCCCCGCCTTAGCGGTGCATCGTCCATTGACGGCAGGTCGTCGAGGATCAGCGACGCGGCGTGAACGAGCTCGATCGCGACCGCTGCCGGCAGCGCCCGCCGTATCTTGCCGCCGCACAACTCGGCGCACAGCAGCGTGAGAACGGGGCGCACCCGTTTCGATGGGGCGAGCACGGTGTAGGCCATCGAGCGCTGCACCGCATCGCCGTCCTCGGGAACGAGGGTGCGAAGCTCCGCGTCCGCCGCCCGTTGGTAGTCGGCGAAAAAGGCGGGGACGGCCATCAGTGCGCGCCGGCGGCCGCGACGAACTCGAGCAGGTACTGGTAGCGCAGGAACGTGCCGCGCGACTCGAGCCGCAGCCCCGCCGCTTCGGCGTCGCGGATCACGCTTTCCGGCTCGATCCGCTCCTCCATGGGTGGGCCCGGCCCGTTGCCGTTCTTCGTGAACTCGACGATCCCGACCCGCCCCCCCGGCCGGAGCGACTTGCGGACGTTGCGCAGCAGCGTGCGCGGATCGTCCATCTCGTGATACGCCTCGACGATCAGCACGACGTCGACCGGCGCCGGCAGCTGAGGATCCTGGGGCGTGCCGAGCACCGTCCTGACGTTCTTCAGCCCTTCACGTTCGATCCGACGGTCGATCGCCCGTTTCATCTCGGGCTGGATGTCCTGCGCGTAGACCACGCCGTTCGGTCCGACGCGGTTGGCCAGGCGGATCGTGAACCATCCGCCGCCGGCACCGAGGTCAGCGACGACGCTTCCTTCCGCTATGCCCAGGTGGTCCATGATCTGCTCGGGCCGCTGCCACGCGTCGCGGTCCGGCCCCTCGAGCAGCCCGAGATCCTGCGGCGGGAACAGGCGGCCGTGCTGGCGCTGCTGCGCCGCCGCCGGGACCAGCAGCAGGACGAGCGTCAGCAGCGACGCTGGCGGGGTGAAGGTTTCGCGGCACCGGCACGTGTGTCCTTCTTCTCTCCCGGCACGCCGGGGGTGGTCATTGCTTCGGCCGACAGGATGGCGTCGAGCTGCTCGGCGGTCAGCAGGCCACGCTCGCTCACGAGCTCGCGGATAGTCCGGCCGGTCTTTACGGCGGTCTTGGCGATGTCGGCCGTTTCAGCGTAACCGATGTACGGGCTGAGGGCGGTGGCGACCGCGGTGCTGCGGTCCAGCAGCTCGCGGCAGCGCGCCGCGTCGGCCTGGATGCCGGCGACGCAGCGCTCGGCGAGGACGCGCATCGCGTTGCCGAGGATCGTGATCGCGTGCAGCGCGTTCCAGGCAATCACCGGCATCATCACATTCAGCTCGAGCTGCCCGCCGTCGGCGGCCGCCAGGATCGCGGCATCGCAGCCGATCACCTGGTAGCAGACCTGGTTCACCATCTCCGGCACCGACGGGTTGACCTTGCCGGGCATGATCGAGGACCCCGGCTGCACCGGCGGCAGCTGGATCTCGGCGATCCCCGCCCGTGGTCCCATGCTGAGAAGCCGCAGGTCGGAGGCGATCTTTCCCACCTCCACCGCCAGCCGGCGCACCGCGCCCGAGCAGGCGAGCACGTCTCCCATGCTCTGGGTGACGCGGAAGCGGTCAGCGGCCGGACGAAGCAGCAGGCCGGTGGCGAGCGCCAGGTTCATGACCGCGCGCCCGGTGTAATCGTCGCCCGCATTGAGCCCGGTGCCGACCGCGGTGGCGCCGAGATTCAGCTCGTGGAGCTGGGCGGCGGTTCGCTGGAGGGCGTCGAGCGCGTGCCGCACGTTGGCGGCGAACCCGCCGAATTCCTGGCCGAGCGTGATCGGCACCGCGTCCTGCAGGTGCGTGCGCCCGGTCTTGAGGACGGGGGCGAACTCGTCGCGCTTGCGTTCGAGCGCGGCGGCAAGCCGATCCCCGTCGGCCGCAAGGGTGACGAGCGCGTCGAGGATGGCGAGCCGAGTGGCGGTCGGGAACACGTCGTTGGTCGACTGGCCCATGTTGACGTGATCGTTCGGGTGGACCTGCTGGTAACCGCCGCGCTTCCCGCCGAGCCGTTCCTCGGCCAGGTTGGCGAGCACCTCGTTGGCGTTCATGTTGTGGGAGGTGCCGGCGCCGGCCTGGTAGACGTCCACGACGAACTGGTCGCGGTGTCCGCCGGCCAGGATCTCGTCGGCAGCCGCGACGATGGCGGCGCCGATCTTTCGGTCCAGCCGGTTGAGCGCGACGTTTGCCTGCGTCGCCGCTTTCTTTATGCGGATGGTAGCGGTAACCAGTGCGGGAGGAGCGGTCAGGCCGCTGATGGGGAAGTTCTCGACCGCGCGCCTGGTCTGGGCGCCGTAATAGGCGTCGGCCGGCACTTGAACCTCGCCGAGCGGGTCTCGTTCGGTTCGGAACTTATCGCCGGGGGCGGGCTTCATCGCGGTAATCCCTGGGGCCAATTATACTTCCCCCATGCTTCCTGCTTTCTTCGACAGCCTCGTCGAACTCATCACGAAGACCTCCACCGACCTGCCGCCGGACGTGCGCGCCGCGATGGCCTCGGCCCTCGCCGGCGAGGAGCCCGCGACCCGAGCCGGGCAGGCGCTGACGATCATCGCGCAGAACATCGACCAGGCGGAGTCGTGCGAAGCCCCGATCTGCCAGGACACCGGCATGCCGACCTTCGAAGTGCACGTGCCGCTCGGGGCCAATCAGATCTGGATGCGCGCGCAGATTCGTGAGGCGGTCGCCGAAGCCACGCGCCGGGGAAAGCTGCGGCCGAACTCGGTCGATTCGATTACCGGTGAAAACTCCGGCAACAACCTCGGGCCGGGCACGCCGATCATCCACTTCGATCAGTGGGAGCAGGACGACATCGAGGTGAAGCTGATTCTCAAGGGAGGAGGCTGCGAGAACACCAACGCGCAGTACGCGGTGCCGGCCGAGCTCGATCACCTCGGCCGCGCCGACCGCTCGCTCGAAGGGGTCCGCAAGTGCATCCTGCACGCGGTGTGGAAGGCCCAGGGGAAGGGCTGCAGCCCCGGCGCGGTCGGTGTCTGCATCGGCGGCGATCGAACCTCGGGCTACCTGCACGCGAAAGAACAGCTGTTCCGGACGCTCGACGACACGAACCCCGACCCCCGGCTGGCCGAGCTCGAAGTCTCGATCATGGACGAGGCGAACCGGCTGACCGTCGGCCCGATGGGGTTCAGCGGCCGGACGTCGCTGATCGGCTGCAAGATCGGCGCGTTGAACCGGCTCCCGGCCAGCTTCTTCGTGTCGGTGGCTTACGACTGTTGGGCGTTCCGCCGGCTGGGCGTCCGCCTCGACGCAACCACCGGCGCGATCAAATCCTGGATGTACCGCGAGAACACGCCGTCCCGGCCGATGCTGGCGCCCGAAGTCGTGGCCGCCGGATTCCCCCGGACCGGGCGCGAGATCCCACTCCAGGCGCCGATCACCGAGGAGCAGATTCGCGCACTCGCGGTCGGCGACGTGGTCCTGATCTCGGGACGGATGTTTACCGGCCGCGACGCCGTCCACGCCCACCTGATGAAGCACGAGCCGCCGGTCGACCTCACTGGATCGGTGCTCTACCACTGCGGTCCGGTGGTAGTGAAGCAGGGGGACGGTGCGGCGCAGCCGGCCGGTGCCGACGGATGGACCGTGACCGCCGCGGGGCCGACGACCAGCATCCGCGAGGAGCCGTATCAGGCCGACATCATCCGCAAGTACGGCGTCCGCGTGGTGATCGGCAAGGGTGGGATGGGGCCGAAGACCCTCGCCGGTCTGAAGGAGTCAGGCGCGGTCTACCTGAACGCGATCGGCGGCGCGGCGCAGTTCTACGCCCGGTGCATCGAGCGGGTCGACGGCGTGTCGCTGATGGAGTTCGGCACCCCCGAAGCGATGTGGCACCTGCAGGTCCGCGACTTTCCCGCGATCGTGACGATGGACGCGCACGGCAACAGCCTGCACCGCGACGTCGAGGAGTCCTCCGGCCGGGTGCTGGCGACCTTGCGGGAACGGAGCTAGTCAGGAGCTAGGAGCTAGGAGCTAGGAGCTAGGGACGGAGCTACAACCGGGACAGCGCATCAGTGAAGAGTCGCTGGAGTTCCGCGCCAGCGGCGTCGGCCTCCCGGAAGTGGAGCCGGACGACCCGGCGGCCATGCGCTTCGAGCGCCTGCACATCGCCGAGCGCCTGCGCCCGCTTCAGCACCGAGAACGAGTAGCCCGCTTCCGGAATCGGCGTCTCCGTCCCATCGTCCGAGGTCAGCACGAACGCCACGCAGGTGTTCGGTCCGCCCTTGTGATACTGCCCGGTCGAGTGCAGGTAGCGCGGGCCGAGGCCGAAGGTGGTGGCGGCCTTGGTCCGGTCACGAACCGCGACGCGGATCTCCGTCACCACCGATTCGATGTCGCTCTCGCCTGGCAGGTACGACAGAAAGGCGACGTAGTCCCCCGGACGGATCCCGGCCAGCGCGGCTCGGACAGCCTCAGGGGTCGGCGCCGGCGGTTCGTCATCGAAGCGCCCGCTCGACGCGTGGGCGGCGAGCAGCGCGCTCGTCTTCTGCTTGGCCTCCGAGACATTCGGTTCGTCGAACGGGTTGAGCGCGAGGGCGGCGCCGGCGATGGCGGTCGCGAACTCCCACTCGAAGAACTCGGCGCCGAGACCGTCGTGCCGGATCGACAGGCGGAGCACCGGGAAGCCCGCCGCCTCGAGTGCCGTCAGCCGCTCCCCGTCGGGCGCATCCGATTCAGAAGCGACGGACACGAAGCAGCGGTCGCTGCCGTATTGATCCGGGCGGCCGAGCGGTTCACCGGCGACTGGCAGCAGGCCCTTGCCGTGTTTGCCGGTGCTCTCGGCGACCAGCTGTTCGATCCACAGGCCGAGGGCAGCGAACGACGGGGCCAGCGCCAGGGTCAGCTTGTCGCGCCCTTCCAGCGCCGCTGCCCCGATGAACGCGCCCAGCTGCAGGCCGGCGTTGGCGTGGTTGTGCTGCTTGCAGCCCTCGGCCATGGCGGCTCCGCCGGCGAGCAGCGCATCGACCGGCGCACCGATGACCGCCGCGGGGACGAGGCCGAATAGAGACAGCGCCGAGAATCGTCCGCCGATATCCGGCGGATTGATGAAAATCTCCCGGTAACCGCGGCTGGTTGCCAGCTGGTGCAGCCCGGTGCCGGGATCGGTGACCGCCACGAAATGGCGTCCCGCGCCGCTGCCCAGCGCGCGCGACATCTCCTGCCAGAAGAAGCGTTCCATCGAGGCGACTTCGACCGTCCCACCGCTCTTGCTGGCGACGATGAACAGGGTCTTCGAGGGCGTCATCCGCGCCGCCGCGTTCCGCAGGGTGAGTTCGTCGGTCGTGTCGAGCACGCTGAGCTGCGGAAATCCCTCGGCACTGCCGAACACCGACCGCAGGACTTCGGCGCAGAGACTGCTCCCGCCCATGCCAAGAAGGAAGGCCGCCTCGAAGCCTTCATGCCTCACCTGGTCGCCGAGCCGGTGGACCTGCGCCATGTGCGGCGGCATCGTGCTGCCGACGTCCAGCCAGCCCAGGCGGTTCTGGATCGATTGCGCGTCGGGGCTGCCGGCCGCGGCACCCCATGCGCCAACGTCCCGCTTCCAGATTCGCTCGACCACCGCATCACGCAGCAAACGGTCGGACAGCTCGGAGGCGCGTTGGTTTTGCGGTTTCATCGGCTTCGGTTCAGGCCTGTCGTTGCCGACCGCGGACAACTCCGCGGCCACGCAATCCCAGTATGGCTCCACGGTCCGCCACGGTCCAATGCCACGGGGGGATGGGTAGTGGGTTGTGGGTAGTGGGTTGTGGGTAGTGGGTGGTGGGTAGCGGGTGGTGGGTAATGGGGGGATAGCATTTCGCATCAAACTCCCAACTCCACACTCCCCACTCCCAACCCCCAGTCCTCAATCCCCAGTCCTCAATCCCCATCCGCACTCCAGACCCCCCATTCCCCACCCCATTCCCGATTCCCCATTCCTGCCGTGGCAGGCCGGGTCAGCCGTGGTGCCGGATCCCCAGCCCCCGCGGCAGCGTCTAACCTGCTGAGGCAATGCGATTTGCCCCGATTTTCCGTGGTAGCCGTTGAGCGGGGACGCTCCGGACCGTATAATTGAAGGACCTTAGGGAGGGTTTCGTTCCAATGATCAATGTCACACCGACTGCAGCCACCAAGATCAGCGAGCTGCTGGCCGAAGAGAACAAGCTCGAAGCGGGGCTCCGGGTGTTCGTCCAGGGGGGCGGCTGCTCGGGTTTCCAGTACGGCCTGATGATCGACGAGGGCGAGGGGGATGCGACCACCGACGCGGTGATCGAGTCGAACGGCGTGAAGCTCCTGGTGGATCCGATCAGCGCGCGCTACCTCACCGGCGCCGAGGTGGATTTCGTCGACAACGTGACCGGCGGCGGCTTCACCATCAAGAACCCCAACGCGAAGTCGACCTGCGGCTGCGGCTCGTCGTTCAGCGTCTAGACAGGGACGTTCGCACGACGAAGGGACGGACGCGCGCAGCGGAGCGACTGATCGAACAGAAGGTGGCGTGACGCTGATGACAATCGACTCCACCGCCACCTTCATCGACAGCCTCCGCCCGGCCGGCAGCAAGCGATCCGGCAAGCGCGACCTGATCGTGAATGTCTTTCTGCGCCAGGAAGGGCATCTCACCGCCGACGATCTGGTCGACCTGATTCGCCAGGAAGACGAGCGCATCAGCCGGGCGACGATCTACCGCACGCTCCAGTGGATGGTCGAGGCGGGCATCGCCCGCAAGGTCGACTTCGGTGAAGGGCGCTTCCGCTTCGAGCATTCCTACCGGCATCCGCGCCATTTCCACCTGATCTGCAAGACCTGCAATCGCTCCTTCGAGTTTCTCAGCTCCGACATCGAGGCCCTGATCGAAGAGGTCGCGACTGCGCGCGGTTTCGCGCCGCGCCAGAGCGTGCTCCAGATCCATGGCACCTGTGACGCCTGCCAGACCGGGCGGCCGCCGCTGGCGGAGGGAGGCGTGACCGAGCTGTTGTTCGCACGCGACGCGCTGCGCATCGCCATCGCCACCGAACGCAGCGGGCTCGAGTTCTATTCGCGCGCGGCGCGGATCACGAAAGACGCCAGGGGCAGACGAGTGTTCGAGAAGCTGGCCGGAGAAGAAAAGGAGCATCTCGGCACGCTCGAAGCGCGCTACAAGGAACTGCTCCAGCAGGATCCGCAGCTCGAATCGCGCCCGACCTTCCTGTTCTTCAAGGGGGCCGCCAACGGCCTGTTTGCCGCCGGGGCCGAACAGCTTGCGCGCGGCGTCAACGACCGCGAGGCGCTGATGATCGGCATCAAGTGCGAGCGCGGCTCGCACAAGTTCTTCAAGCGCTACGGCGAGAAGTTCGAGGATACCGAGGGCAAGAAGATCTTTCTCGAATTCGCCGACGAAGAGCGCACGCATCTCGAGCTGCTGATCCGCGAGTACCGTTTGCTCGTCGAGCGCCAGCGCCGGGGTAGCCGTCCGGCGGGCGGCGCAAAATCGCGCCGCCGTGCGAACGCCTGACCCCTGTTGATCGACCTCCATCTCCATTCCACGGCCTCCGATGGAGCGCTGCGGCCCGCCGAACTGGTCGCGCGCGTCGCTGCCGCCAGCGTGACCACCCTGAGCCTGACGGATCACGACACGACCGGCGGCCTTGCCGAGGCGCGCGACGAGGCCGGCCGTCGCGGGCTGCGGTTCATCGACGGCATCGAGATCACCGCGATCGAAGCGGACCGTGACGTCCACGTCCTCGGCTACTTCATCGATCCCTCCAATCGGGCGTTGCTGGATTTCCTCGCCCGGCAGCAGCAGGATCGGATCCGGAGGGTCCGCGAGATGGCCGAACGGCTCGCCGGCCTCGGCGTGCACATCGATCCGGATCCGCTCATTGCCCGCGGTCTCGAAGAAGGCCGCAGCGTGGGGCGTCCGCACGTTGCCGCGGCGCTCATCGCCGGCGGTTACGTCGACACCTGGGACGAGGCCTTCGCGAAGTATCTGGAGCACGGCCGGCCGGCGTTCGTGGCCCGCCGCGGCGCATCCGCGGCGGAGGTCATCGGCACGATCGGCAGAGCCGGCGGCGTGACCTCGCTCGCGCACCCCGGCTTGAGCCGGATCGATTCGATGATCCCGTCGCTCGCCGTTGCCGGACTCGATGCGCTCGAAGCCCGGCATACGGAACACGATCCCGAGACCGAGATCCGCTATCGCGAGGTTGCACGATCGCTCGGGCTCGCGGTCTCCGGTGGATCCGATTTCCACGCTGACTCGGGGCGCCGCCGCGACGCGCTCGGCACGGTGACGTTGACCGAAGCGGACTTCGCGGCGCTGGAGTCGCGACGCCGATGACTGCACCCGTCCTCCGCATCGACCGCGTGCGAAAGAACTACGCCGGGCTGCGGCCGCTCAGGATCCTCGAGCTCCAGGTGGCGGCCGCGGAGCGGGTGGCGCTCGGCGGCTTCGACGGGCCGGGGGCCGAGGTCCTGGTCAACCTGCTCACCGGCGCCACGCTGCCGGACGAGGGGACGATCGAGGCGTTCGGCGTCGCCACCGCCGCCATCGCCGACGGTGATGCCTGGCTCGCCTCGCTCGAACGCTTCGGCATCGTCAGCCCGCGCGCGGTGGTGCTCGAGAGCTCCACGCTGCAGCAGAACCTGGCGCTGCCGTTCACGCTCGAGATCGATCCGGTGCCTCCTTCGGTCACGCGGCAGGTATCGGCCCTCGCGGCGGAATGCGGGATCCCGAAGGAACGCCTGGCGGAGCGGGCGGGGGAGCTGTCGCCGCACATCCGGGTGCGCGCGCATTTTGCCCGGGCGCTGGCATTGAACCCCGAGCTGCTGCTGATCGAGCACCCGACCGCGGAGGTTTCAGACGAGGAACGGCTGCCGCTGGCGCGGGACCTGGCGGCGGCGCTCGACGGCCGCCGGGCGGCGGCCGTCATCGTGACCCTGGACGTGGAATTCGCGGAGGCGGTAGCGCACCGTTCGCTGACCCTGCAGGCCGCGACCGGTGCGCTGGTGCCGTGGAAGAAGAAACGCGGTTGGTTCGGCTCGTGACCGGGATCGCGGCGCCGCTACTTTTTCGTCAGTACGCCGCAGGCCGCGCGCGGCCCGCCGCTCACGCCCGACTTCGGCGCGCCGGTGATCCCCTGATCCTCGTTGCCGTGGATGATGATCGCGGTGCCGTCGGCGTCGAACACCGACAGCGGCCCGTCCGACAGGGTGACGCGCGTGGTCGACACCTTCATCTGGCCGCGGCCGTCGGCGCCGACTTCGAGGTTGGGCACGTCGCCCATGTGGTACGGGTGGTTGGCGTCGGGGTCGGTGTTGCTGGCCGGCCCGGGATCGAAATGACCGCCCGCCGCTGTGAAGTCGGGTTCGCACTTGCCGACCGCGTGCAGATGCACGCCATGCTTGCCGGGCTTGAGGCCCGTCACCTGCAGCGTGATCTCCACCATGGTCCCGGTGCCCTGGGCGCGCTCGGCGAACTCGGCGGTGCCGGTGACGCCGGGCCCCTTGATGTCGGCCCTGGCCGCGACCTGCGGGCCCGTCCCTTGCGCCATCACTCCCGCGCCGCCCAGCGCCGCTGCGGCGACGAGCGCGAACAATCTCGATTTCATGCGTTGCCTCCTTCCCGGATTGTAGCGCGGGGACTTTCCTGATGCGTAAGCTCGTCCTGTTCGATATCGATGGCACGCTCGTACTCACCGGCGGCGCCGGGCTCCGGGCGATGAACCGCGCGCTCGAAGAGGTCTTCGGCCATGCCAACGGCCTCGAGGGGATTCCGCTTGCCGGGCGCACCGACTGGGCGATCCTCGCCGACGCCGTCCGCCGGTTCGGCCGATCCCTCGACGGGGCGATGCTCGCCGACCTGCAGCATCGATACGTCGCCAATCTGGCCGAGGAGATTCAGCACCCCGGCCAGGGGCGCAAGGCGGTGATGCCAGGGATCCGCGAGATCCTCGACGCGCTGGACCGGCGCGAGGACGTGTTCGTCGGGCTGCTGACCGGCAACTTCGAGGACGGCGCGCAGGTCAAGCTCGGGTACTTCGATCTGTGGCGCTTTTTCCGCTGCGGCGCCTTCGGCGGCGACGCCGCCGACCGCAACGCGCTGGTGCCCGTCGCCGTCGAGCGCGCGCGTGGCTGCGGCCTGCCCGAGATCGCCGACTCCGACGTGCTGGTGATCGGCGACACGCCGCATGACGTGACCTGCGCCCACGCCGCCGGCGCAACGGCGGTTGCCGTGGCGACCGGAAGCACCACCGTCGAGGAGCTCCGCGCCGCGGGAGCGGAGCATGTGTTCACCGACCTTGGGGATACACAGGCATTTCTGAAGTTGCTGGAATGAGGGTGAGGAACTGAAGTGGGGTCCTTCGACTCGCTCCGCTCGCTCAGGACGCCATTCGACTCGCCTGCGAAGCGCGGCCTGCCATGAGCGAGCCGCGAAGCGGCGAGTCGAATGGCGGAAGTGCCTGGGAGTCGAACCCAGCCCGCCCGCAATGCAGGCAGCGACCGATTTTGAAGACCGGGAGGGCCACCGGGCCCCGTTCACTTCCGTGATCTGATTCTACTTGCCGAGACCCAGTCGGTAGGCGGCCAGCTTCTGCAGCTCCGAAACCACGTAGCGCAGATCGCTCCGGTGCGTCCACCATCGGTCGGGAGAAACCTCGTCGTAGCGGCTGCCCCGCACCTGGATGCGGACGCCGCTGCCGCTGAGCTCCCGCGCGAACGCGAACCGCGTGCGCCTCGTGTGGTATTTCGAGGTGACGACGATGATGCTGGTCCAGCCGCGCTGGACGAGCAGGGATCGGGTCAGCGCAGCCTCGTCCGCCGTGTTGTCAACTGTCGATGGCAACACCGAGATCGCCGCCGCCGGCACGCCAAGCTGCAGCATGGCGTCACGGGCCAGGTCGACCTGTGCCGGCAGGCGGATGCCCATCGCCCGAACACGTGCCTCGGCGGGCTCTACGATACCTGGGCTCAGGATGACCTGCGGAGCGAGTTTCTCGCGGTAGAGGTCGACCCCCTCCAGCCAGCGCTCGGCCGGCGACCCCGCCAGCACCACGATCGCATCTGCCGGCTGGAGCGGCTCATCTAGTATCAGGTAGTGCCCGGCGTAGGGGCAGGCCGCGGCTCCGAGCAGGACAACCAGCGCCGCGCACACGAGCAGTACCCGCGCGAGACTGCGCGGGGTGAAGAACCGGCCAGGTTTCAAGGGGAAAGGTGCGGGAACCGGGCGGGGACTCCCCCCGCCCAGGATGGTGAAGGGAGCGTCTAGCCTTCGATCAGGCGAACGTCGCCCGCTCGCGGGCCCTTGGCCGATTCCTCGATCTGGAACTCGACTCGCTGGCCCTCGCGCAGGAGCTCGAAGACAGCGCCGCGAACCGAGCTACGGTGAAAGAAGTGCTCAATCCCGCTCTCGTCGCGAATGAATCCGAACCCTTTGTCGATCAGAAGGCGAGCGATGGTACCCGTAGACATACCCGTGTCCTCCGTGAACACACCCCCGGGGCAATCCCAGGGGCTACCCAAGCCGAGCGCAAGCTGGGCCGGGAGGAGAGCGGCCCGCTTTGGAGAGGCGCCGATCCGCCGAGCGTCCTGCGCCCCGCGTAGCCGGCACTCCAGCCACGCTGAGCTTGAAAACGGGGCCAGTGTAGGGAGTTCGCCCCATGAAGTCAAGGACAGAGGGGAAATGGGAAAAGCCCCCTTCCGCACCCCGCAACATACAATTCGGGGCATGTTTGCGGGCGTTATTCTGGCCGCCGGACGCTCCAGCCGCATGGGGCAACCGAAAGCACTGCTGCCGCAGACCCTCAGCGGGGACAACTTTGTGAGCCATCTCACTCGTCTCAGCGTCGCTGCGGGGCTCACTCCGGTGCTCGTCGTCGGACGCGCAGGCGACAGTGAACTGTTGTCAGTCGTCGAGCGCGCGGGAGCGAACTTCATCGTCAATTCGAATCCTGAGCTCGGGCAGTTGTCGTCGATACTGGCCGGTCTGGAGACTGCCGACGCCGCTGGCGCTTCGGCGATCGTCGTCATGCCGGTGGATGTGCCGCTGATCAGCACGGCTGTAGTGTCTGCGCTGGTGAAGGCGGCCGAGGCGTCGGCGGCGCAGATCGTCCGGGCATCGCACCATGGCGTGCACGGGCACCCGGTGCTGTTCAAGCGTGCGGTGTTCGACGAATTGCGTCGCGCGGATCCGGCAATCGGCGCGCGCGCGGTGGTGCGGGCGGATCCGGCGCGGGTGGTTGACGTCGAGGTCGGGGAGGCGGGGGTCACGGTCGACATCGATACCCCGGCGGACTATCTGAGGGCGTTTGGCCGGGAGCTTTGACCGTGGCTCACGCCGTCCGTTACAATGGGGGTTCGTCCTTCCGCAATCAGAGGGCCTGTAGCGCAGTTGGGAGCGCGCCTGAATGGCATTCAGGAGGTCACCGGTTCGATCCCGGTCAGGTCCACCATACTTCCGTTTCCCCGCAAGTGCCGCGTACTTGACCACGATCTTCAGCCGCGTCGAGGGCGTGCCCCAGCATCGCTATCTCGTGCAGCTCCGCCTCGCGAGAGGCCTCATCGAGGTCCCGCATGCGGACGACCTTACCGCGCTCGCGCTCGACCTCGGATTCTCCAGTCATAGCCACTTCACCGCAGCGTTCCGGCGGGCGTTCGGCTGCACGCCGTCACGCTTTCGCGAATCCATGCGGAGTGATGCGCGGGATGTAGACGCTGTCCACGACGCCATTCACCGGCGCTAGCCGTCGAGAGCCCGCACGATGGCGTCCACGTGACGCCAGAACGCCTGCTCGATTCCGGACGACACAGGAAACACCAGGCGCTGCGTGATCAGCATGGCCGTGACGCCGGTCGCGGCGTTCGATGCCCACGACGTGCCGTAGCCGCCGTCCCAGCCGAAGCCCCGCCCGGGAATCACGGAGAGGCCGAACCCCCAGCCGCGCCCGCCATCAAGGAAGACGCCGGCCGCTGATATCTGTGTCGTGGAGAGATGGTTCATCGTCATGCGATCGACCGCCTCGCGGGACAGGATCTGCGTCCGCTCGTGTCGGCCGCCGCTGCGCAACATCTCGGCGAACGCCCAGTAGTCGCGCGCGGTCGAGACCAGGCCGCCGCTCGCGTCCGGAAAGATCGGCGGGCGTCGCCACTGGCTATCGTCGATGCCATCGTGGACCACCAGGCGTCCTGGCGTGGTGCTCTCTAGGGCGTAGCACGCCGAGAACCGCGCGAGGCTGTCATCAGCGACGACGAATCCCGTGTCCTTCATCCCAAGGGGATCGAATAGACGATCGCGCAAGAGCGTCTCCAGCGAGACACCCGCCGCGCGGGCCAGCAGCACGCCGAGCACATGACCGGGCGTGTCGTATTGCCACACGTCGCCGGGATGATGCATCCACGGCAGGCTCCCCAGTCGCCGCATCCACTCGTCCGGCGGATGCGGCGTCGCCGGCTTCGGCGGACCGGGCGAGCGCAGTTCGAGCGCACGCATGGCGCGCTGAATCGGCGTCGAGTCCGGCTGCCGAAGCAGTGCGCCGCAGCCCATGCGATAGGTCAGCACGTCACGTACGGTGATCGGTCGACGAGCGGGCGCCGTATGGTCGAGCGGGCTCTCGACGCGTCTCAGGACGCGGCGGTGCCCGAGCTCCGGCAACCAGTGCTCGACTCTGTCGTCGAGGTGGAGCACGCCCTCGTCCACGAGGATCATGGCGGCCGCAGCCGCGATCGGCTTGGTCAGGGAGGAGAGGCGAACGATGGTGTCAGGGCCGATCGGTGCGCCGTCTTTTGCGGCGACGCCGACGGCGTATCCGTGTGGCTCGCCGCCACGGCCGACTACGGTGACCGCACCGGGCACGTCGCCCGAGGCGACGAAGGAGGTCGCAGCCTCATGAAGGTCCGCGAGCAGTGTGCTCGGCAAGCCTTGTGTGCGCATAGTAGTCGCTCGTCGCGGCGAGGTCCGCTGCATCGGGGGCATGGTGCCGGCCGCGACATCGGGAGTGTTCGCCGCGAGAGGTCCCTCGCACTATCAGAACCTTTCGTTCGCACTGAACCGTCATCGAGACACCCAGAGGCTTTCAGTCTGGCGAATGAGACGCAGCCGCCCTGCGTCGAAAGGATGCGATAGCCGCCCGTCGCGCGCGCGCGCCAAGCTGCGTGCATAGTGGTGAAGGGGGCCGGATGCGCGAGATCATCGCAGCGTTACAAGTCTCTGTTGATGGGTTCATCGAAGGGCCAGGCGGCGCGATCGACTGGATCGAGGCATGGGAGGACCCGTTCGAGGTGATGCCCGATGTCGACATGCTGGTGTTGGGCGGGCGGATGTATCCGGGCTATGAGGAATATTGGAGCGCGGTACAGGGCGATCCGAATGGCATCCTGCCGTTCACGGGCAGAACGCCCACGCCTGCGGAAGTCGCCTACGCCGACTTCGCGGCGCGAACACCACACGTGGTGCTGTCTTCGACGCTCACGCAGGCGCGCTGGTCGCACACTCGTATCGTCTCGAGCCTGGACGCTATCAGACAGTTGAAAGAGCAGCCCGGCCGCTCGATTCATGCGGTGGGGGGCGCGTCATTCGTCTCGAGCCTGATCAACCACGCGCTCGTCGACGAGCTCCGACTGGTCGTCATCCCGATCGCGCTGGGACAGGGCAAGGCACTCTTCCAGGCTCTCCATCAACGGCAACAGTTGCATCACCTCGAGGTGAAGCGACTGGCTGGAGATGTCGTCAGACTGGTGTACCGATTGCGGAGATGACCGCGTACAGCTGGCCCCTGCCGGCCGATTGATTTCTTACAAGAGCGACAGCCCACGAACCCCTAATCTAGAGGCATCTCAAGGCAGAGGAGCGCCCCATGGGCAAAGTAGTCATGTACAGCTCGGTGTCGGTGGACGGCTTCATCGCGGACGAGAACGACCAGCCCGGACCCCTGTTCGACTGGTTGTCCAGCGGTGACGTCCCGCTGGACGAGAGCGGCGTGCTGAAGGTGTCGCAAACGTCCTACGACTACACCCGGCCGTACTGGGACCAGATCGGGGCGACAATCGTCGGCCGCCACGTCTTCGACATGACGGACGGCTGGGACGGGAAGCCTCCGGGCGGGGTCGACCACGTGGTCGTCGTGACGCACCGGCCGGAGCCTGAGGGCTGGGACCCCGAGGCGCCGTTTCACTTCGTCGACGGCGTCGAGGCAGCCGTGGCCAAGGCGCAGGAGCTTGCGGGTGACCGCATGGTCGAGGTCGCTGCTGGCGAGGTCGGTGGCCAGGTGCTTGCCGCGGGCCTGGTCGACGAGGTGCGCATGGACGTCGTACCCGTCGTGTTCGGGTCCGGCAAGCGCTACTTCGGGTCGGTCCACGCGCAGCATCTGTTGGAGGATCCTGACGTGGTGATTCAGGGCAACCGGGTGCTTCACCTGCGCTATCGGGTGCGCCGTTGACCGATCTGAGTGGGCTGTCCCGGGATCTCGCACGCCTGTCTCGAAGATCTCGATTACGCGCCGGACCCTACCGCGACGTTGGTCAACCTTCGCGACTGCTCGTTACGAATCGCACTTGAAGGTAGGGTCACGAGTAGCCTCCGATTCACCGGCCACCATTCCCTCGACATGCCATTCGGCGCTCTGGCGACTGGATTGGTATCATGTGCGGGCCATGGCAAGCCGTCGCATTGTCGCCCTCAGCGTGGCGCTGTCGATGGTAGCTGCGTGCGGGAGTGTGGCGCCGCCGGCCCCGAGCGCTCCTTCGTCCGCGTTGGGACTCACTCTGCTGTGCAGTGCGCCAACTGTGCTCGCCGGTGAGACCGTCGTCTGTATGCTCAGGGCGAATTCTGTGAACGTAGGCCTGACAGCGGTGTGGACGTCAAGCGCTCCGAGCGTCGCGACGTCGGAGGGGGTCGGTCTCTTCGTGGCGAAGTCAGGCGGCCAGACGACACTCACTGCAACGTATTCCGGCCAGTCCTTGTCGGCACCCTTGACGGTGCATTTGCAAGACAATCTTACCGCGTCGTCGGCGGCGCTCGGCGGCACTTTCAAGGTCGGCACCACCGCCACCATGTGGTTGCAAGGGGGCTATGGCGTGTCGTCCGCGGACTCCGGCAGACTGACGCTCGTTGTCACGGATCAAACCGGTTCGACTATCAGCACAAGCGCACCGCAAACACTTCCGCGCGGCGGAGACAGATACCTCATCTCCACCACATTCACCCTGCCGCCCGGCACCACGCGTGTGTGTCGGACGGGCGTCCTTCAGATCGGATCCGCCACGCTGACCGTGGTTCCAGACGCGTCACTCGTACCCTGCATTGCAGTAACACCGTGATTGACGCCCGGATGCCAGTCCGCCTTCGCCTCGGCTCTCCGCGATAGGTAGTGTGTGACGCCGGGGCGATCCGCGACTACGCGAACCGGCCTGAGGAGGAAAGAGGTCCTGGCCCGGGTCGTCCGTAAAGCCTTGCCTAGCTTGATCATGCGGCGTTCCTGAGGTCCTCCAGTTGCCTCATCCAGCGCCTCATCTGGTTCCAACTGGTGAAAATCTGGGCCACCATCCTTCGCTCATGAATGCAGGCGAAGGATGCCCCCCGTAGCGTCGCGCTGAAATGCGCCCGCGACGCGAAGGTGGGCTGCCGCTTCGGTGAACGAGCTACGGATGGCAGGCCACCCTTCCACCTTCCTCTCTAATCGCAGAATCTTCCGCTATCGCTGATCGCCAAGATGGCGATTATTGCCACGTCGCAGCTACCGCCGTTGTGATTTCCTGAATTTCACGGCTTCTGACGCGGCAATCGCCTTCTCCGCTCGGGAGTCATGGAAGCACCGCAGCGTATCGTCTACGTCCTCAAGAACGCCGAGAACCCTCCGCGCTTCTACACCGGAGTTACCGCCGACCTCAGAAAGCGCCTCGAGGCACACAACGCCGGGCGCTGCCCGCACACTGCGAAGCATCGGCCGTGGCGCGTGGATGTTGTCATCAAGTTCTCGGACGAGCGTCGTGCCGTGCGCTCGAAAAATATCTGAAATCGGGTTCTGGCAGCGCGTTCGCGAAGGGGCACTTGCGGTGAGAGCGAAGGGGGGAGCTCAGGCGCCGCCGTCATTCCGGCACGTGTTCGGTGTGAGAGGCGTCGTGACCGAACTGGCGAAGGCCGCGAGCAGGTCTTCCATCAACTTGCCGGTGGAGATGTCGTCGCCGTGTCCCAACGACATCGACCACAGCGGCCTTGACCGCGACCCCTGTTCAACCGGGAGTGCCCAACAGGAATGTCTCCTGTCTCTGAAAGCGGAACGTCGCATCGGGGACAACGTACTCCAGACGGTCGCACCAGAAAGAGCCGCCCGGCGCGGTACCAGCCACCCGGGCGCACAGTCTCAGGCTGTCGTCGATCGAGAGAAACTCGGCGATCGTCATGTGTGCCGGAATCTGGCGTCTGCTATAGGCAGCACCCGCGAACACCGACGCCTGGTGGATAGTGCGTTTCAGCTCGTCGAATAGCTCCTGGGGAGCAACCGGATACGCCACACCAGCATGCAGGGTCGATGCGGCGGGCTTGTCGTAGTGCACTTCAAACGGATGGACGGTGCGTAACAGTCCCCTGATCTCTTCCCGCGCCTCGCCGTCCAGTTCCCGACGCAGCGGGTCTGACACCGAGATATGCGCAGAGCAGATGGCGTGCGCCTTCGGGTCGTACGCCTCTCTCATCGCGTCAATCGACGAGGCGACGTGCGGGGGCGGCATGACGAGCATGACACCGAAGCGGTAGTCGCGCTGCCACGGCTTCCAGTGTGAAGTGTCGGCTACATAGCGCTCGCTCATGGCAACTGACCACCCGATTGGCGACCTCGTTAGCCCGCTTCGCCGCCGAATTCTACTGTGGCGATTTGCCGTACCGGCCGCGGCGTGACCTCCACATACCCTATCTCGACAACGCGAGCCGCGACCTCGAGAACTACCGCCGGCCGACTTCAACTTCGGCCCGGGCGGCAGCCGCGCAGTGTTCGACTTCTCCAGCGTTGCGTCGATCACGTTCAACCGCCAGATGACGACCGGTCCGACGCTGTCGCCGACAAACGGCAATCTCAACGAATCGCGCCTCGTGCCGGGCGTGCCGAACACGATCGGCCGAATCGCGTTCGGCCGGTACGTCTCGCCTGACTTCCGCGTACACCCGGGCGAGTACATCCCGCCGGTCGCGTCGCGCACCGGCGAGCCGGTGCCGACCGGCAGCGAGAACGAGATGTGAACATCGGGCGGAAGCCGGCAGATGCTGAAGGTGCCCGCACGGTTCCGGAAGCGTTAACCGAGCGGCGCACCACAGTGATGGCAGAACCGCGCCTCGGCAAGGTGAGTGACACTCCCGCAGGAGGGGCACTGCCGTAGCCTATCCTCCGACAGTCGGCGGGTCGTCATCTCGGCCGTCACGATGCCCGTGGGCACGGCGAGGATGCCCCAACCGAGCAACATCACGACGCTCGCCACCACCCGCCCCAGACTGGTCCGCGGCGCGATGTCGCCGAACCCTACCGTTGTCATGGTGGTGATCGCCCAGTAGATGGCCACCGGGATGCTCGTGAAGCCATGTTCCGGGCCCTCGACCACGTACATCAGCGTCCCCAGCACCACGACCACCAGGGCGACGACCGACAGAAACACGCCAACCTTCCGCCGGCTCGCGTAGAGCGCCTGACCCAGACTGGAAAACTCGCGCACGTACTCGGTGAGCTTCAGGATGCGGAAGGCGCGCAGCATCCGGAGGATGCGGATGTCAATGAGAACGTGGGAGCCTGGCACGAGCATGGCCACATACATCGGCAGCACCGACGCCAGGTCGACGAGTCCGAAGAAACTGGTCGCGTAGCGGAACGGTCGCTCTACGCACACCAGCCGCGCGATGTACTCCACATTGAAGAGCAGTGTGAATCCCCACTCAAGCACCAGGAAGAGCTTGGTGTTGCGGTCTGCCAGTGGCTGTACGCTTTCGAGCACGACGACCACGACGCTCGCGGCGATGGCTGCCAGCAGTGCCAGGTCGAAGCGTCGGCCGGCCGGCGTATCCGACTCGAAGATGATGGCGAACCCACGGCGCCGCCACCCGTGAGCGGGACGGCCGAAGGCGAGGGCTTCCGGCGAGGACGACGGCTCTTGCACGCTCCTATATTAGGGTGGTCCTGGCGCAAGTCGTCGATTCAGGTCGGCGTTGACGCGTGAGCGGCAGCATGAATCCCCAGGTTTGCAGCATCAAGGTCTTCGGGTGTGTCGGGCGAGGGTGGGCCGCACGTAGAGCGGAGGGGCCGCCTGTATCCGGAGAGCCGAGACGCGCGGTCTGCAAAGCCGGAGATGTCCGAGAGGCGGATTTCCGTTCGCAATCCGCCTTACGCGGCTCTCTGGAAGTCTTCGATTTGGCGCATCCAGCTGGTCAGTGGGTTCCATCTGGGGAAAATCTGGTCCACCACCCTTCGCTCGCGCTGCATCGAGAGCGTGAGCTACGGGTGGCAAGCCACGCGAAGGGTGTCCACCGAAGCGCGTAGCGCGAAGGTGGACCTCAGAACGATACTCGAATCCTCTATCAAACGACGACAATGATCACATCCACATTTTCTGTTCGGTCAAGTGAGCGCACGTCGTTGCGAGTGATAGGTCTGGTCGCTGTTTGCTTGCTCGGATCGGTTGCTGCATTGGCGGGCTGGACGCAGACGCAGAGAGAGACGGCAGAACGCGTGTTCAGAGGTGTTTCGCGCGCGCTCTGGGCGCGGCGGCGGTCGCGGGCTCGGGACATCGGACATCGATCCGCAGATACGACGCGCCATGGCGCAGTTTCGCTTCTATCGCCGCAGCGAGGCGCTGGCGAGGTTGACGTCGCTCGACGCGCGGCTCAATGGCGAGTACGGGCAACGGCTGACGGATCAGAAGAGGACGGCGCTCGTTGCGTCTCTGCGCGAGCTGAGAGATTGCTTCGGCCAGTCCGACCCTGCGCCTCTCGCGGATGTCACGGAGAGCGTTTTCATCGGAGACGCGAGCGCGATGACGATCGCGGTCGCATGCCAGGCAGGGGGTGCTCATTCTCGTGGACGACATCATCGGCGGGTGGACGACGAGCGAGGGCACGCTCAGGCTGCGTGTTCGTGGGCAGATCGAGCTTCGGGCAGAGGTCCACGGAGACGCGGTGCGAGGGGCGAAGCTGCGGTGGATTTGGCACTGGGCGCGTCGGGGGAGGTTGTCATTATCCTGGGCGAGGGCGGTCACTTCGCCTATCAAACGGAACTGGTCCTGCTGGAGGCGGTCCACGATACGGTGCCTGGGTCGTTGTGATCGTTTATTTTGTAATTTTGGGAGAACGGAGTGGTAGTGTGGATCGCTCGTTTCATAGATGTGGAGCTGTTCGACGCAGATTTACGAGAACAAGAATCTCTCACTGAACGGTTCCGAGATGAGCGCGGATAGATTGTCGCGCGTAATGCATAGGACTTGCTGGCGAAGCTTCAGAAAGATACGTGGATGTATTTGAGTGTTACGGGTCGAGATGGGACAGGAGTGCATAGAATCACCAACCTTCGCTCATGAATGCAGGCGAAGGTTGCCCACCATAGCGCCGTAGGCGCGGCGGTGGGCAGCCCCGTCGCGAACGAGCTACGGTTGGCAAGCCACGTGAAGGTTCTTCGCCCATGCGAGTTAACGCCGAAGCGCGAGCTTCGGCTCGGCGAGCCACGCGAGGGATGCACAACCGCTCACACCCTGGTTGAAACAACGTGGCTCCCTGACCGCCGCCGTGTCTGAAGCGCGTGGCGGTTTGGAGGTCGCGGTCTGTCAGTCCGCTGGAGTCGGGCTAGGAGGCCTGAGCGCGGTTTCTATACAAGGAACGATCGGCAACCTGAGCCATTTCCTCGACGTTGAGCGGACGATCGACGAAATCACGCATTCGCTTCGCCGCCTCGTGTGGCCGTTCGAGGGCGTCGCGGTAGCCGATCGTCAGCGTCGAGAAGCACGACCGGTTCGTCATGAAGCGATGCACCTTCTCGAGGTGCTGTTCATAGACCACCCGGGTCTGGTCTGCATCCGCTGAAGTCTCGTTCGACGCTGCCGCCCCTTCCCCGCGCTTCTTCAGCATCGTTGATTCCGATGCGATCACTTCGCGCAGATCGCGCTGCATGAAGATCACTTTGTAGTCGTTCGTCTCGGGCAGCCACGTGAGCAGGAACGACACGACCTTGATCGCCTTGCCCCTCGCGTCCGCGAGCCAGCGGGTATCGCCCTGCGTGTGCAGCTCCTTCACCGCCTCGAGCTCGTAGTAGCCCTTCGGGTTGCTTTCGTCGGGGGTTCGGATGCCGTCGGTGAGCACCGGCATGCCGCCGGCGGCCAGCATCTTCATCGTCATCGAGGTCCCGGACCGCGGGAGACCCGAGACGACGACGATTGGCTGCCCGTAGCGCACGCGGCGCACCAACCGGGCGATCGGTGAGCTCACGTGATCAACTCCAACCTCCCCGCCGGCGCGCGCGGCGGGCGCGCGGAGGTGGGAGTTGCAAAAAGGCGCACGACACCTCTAGAGTAGGCATCCCAGATAACAATCGAACGGTTTGCGTGCCGCGCTTATACCATAACCGGCACAACCACAGACGAAAGGGTCCGTCTTGTCCACCGCGCGCAGGGTTGCCCGGCTCGTAGCGCCTCTCGCAGCCCTCGCCCTGGTCCTGGTCCTTGGCCTGCCATCGCCGGCTGAGGCATATATCGGTCCGGGAGCCGGCTTCGCCCTGCTGTCGTCGTTCCTCGTCTTGTTCACGACGATCCTCATTGCGATTGCGTCGCTGCTGATCTGGCCATTCCGGGTGTTATGGCGGGCGATTACCGGGAAAAAGCCACCCCGCGCGCTCATCAACCGCCTGATCGTCGTCGGTCTGGACGGACAGGATCCGAAGCTGACGGACCAGTTCATGACGGAGGGGCTGCTCCCGAACTTCAGCAAGCTCGCCGAAGCGGGATGCTACCGCCGGCTGCGGACGACGTTCCCTTCCGTGTCCCCGGTTGCCTGGTCCTCGTTCAGCACCGGGACACATCCGGCACGGCATAACATCTTCGATTTCCTCGACCGCGACCGCCGAACGTACCTGCCGATGCTCTCGTCCACGCGCGTCGGCACGGTCGAGCGGTTTCTCAAGCTCGGACGCTACCGGATTCCGCTCGAGAAGCCCGAACTGCGTCTCCTCCGGAAGTCGAAGCCGTTCTGGACGATCCTCGGCGAGCACCGCGTGTGGAGCACCGTCCTCCGTGTTCCGATCACGTTTCCGCCGGATCGTTTCTACGGCGCCGAGCTCAGCGCGATGTGCGTGCCCGACCTGCTCGGAAGCCAGGGGACGTTCCTGCTGTTCACGACGCGTCCGGCCGGCGAACGCTTCAAGGAAGGCGGCCTGCGGGTCCCCATCACGCTTCGGGGGGACCGCGTCGACACGTTGATCAAGGGCCCGGATAACCTGTTCCTGGAGGGATCGCCTCCGCTCGAAATACCGCTCCGTCTGACGATCGATCGCACGAAGCAGGTCGTGCGCGCGGATCTGAACGGGAGCGCAATCGACCTCGCCCCCGGCGAGCTGAGCGACTGGGTCACGCTGACGTTCCACGCCGCGCCAGGGATCAAGGTCACTGGTCTGACGCGCATGCTGGTGACGGAAACGGACCCGCACCTGTCGCTCTACCTGTCGCCCATCAACATCGATCCGGACAAGCCGGCGATGCCGGTGTCGCATCCCGCGTTCTACGCGACGTATCTCGCCAAGCGCATCGGTCCGTTCTCAACGCTCGGCCTGGCCGAAGACACGTGGGCCCTCAACGAGGGGGTGACCGACGATGGGACGTTTCTGAAGCAGACCTACGACATCGATCGCGAGCGTGAGGCGATGTTCTTTGCCGGGCTCGAGCGCCTGCGCAAGGGCAGCCTGGTCTGCGTCTTCGATGCGACCGATCGCATCCAGCACATGTTCTGGCGCGACATCGACAAGGGCCATCCCGCGGCGCGCGGGCGCGAGCAGGCGGAGCACCGGCATGCGATCCGGGAGTTGTACCAGCACAACGACGCGCTGGTCGGCCGCGTGATGGAGAAGCTGCGGGACGGCGACGTGCTGATGGTCCTCTCGGATCACGGATTCAGCTCGTTCCGGCGCGGCGTGAACCTGAATCGCTGGCTGCTTCGCGAAGGCTACCTCACGCTCACGGAGGGCGCCGACGGATCGGCCGAGTGGCTGCGCGGCGTCGACTGGAGCGCGACACGAGCGGTACTGCCTCGGTCTGACCGGGATGTTCCTGAACATGCGCGGCCGCGAGCAGCACGGCATCGTCGAGCCGGGCGCCGAAGCCGCGTCACTGAAAGCGGAGATCATCGGCAAGTTAAGCGGCTTTCGCGATGAGGAGAAGGGGGAGGTGGGCGTGCGCGAGGCGTTCGATACGTCGGCGCTCTATCAGGGCCCCTACCTCGAGAATGCGCCGGATCTTCTCATCGGCTACAACGCGGGCTACCGCACTTCCTGGGACTGCGCCACCGGCGTCGTCGCCGGTCCGATCTTCGAGGACAACGTGAAGCCGTGGAGCGGCGATCACTGCATCGACCCGCGGCTCGTGCCCGGCGTGTTCTTCTGCAACCGTCACGTCGACCACCACAGACCCGGCGCTCATCGACATCGCGCCGACCGCGCTTCGGCTGTTTGGAATCGAGCCGCCGTCCTATATGGATGGCAAGGCGCTCGAGGGGCTCGTATGAATCGCCGGCGCGCGTTCGCCGCCGCTCTGGTGTTGATCGTCGCTTCGTGCGCTGGAGAGCGCCCGGCTGGGCCGCGAGTCATCGTATTGGGGTTCGACGGTCTGGATTATTCGCTCACCCGTGACTTGATGGCGCGCGGACGCATGCCGAACTTCCAGCGGCTCGCCGAACGCGGATCGTTTGCGCCGCTGGGCACGACGATCCCGCCACAAAGTCCGGTCGCCTGGTCGACGTTCATCACCGGTCTCGATCCTGGCGTGCACGGCATCTTCGACTTCATTCATCGCGACCCCGAGACGCTGGTGCCCTTTCTGTCGACTTCGAAGACCGAAGAAGGCGGCAGGACGATCACGCTGGGCAAGTGGCAGGTTCCGCTGTCGGGCGGCAGCGTCGAACTGCTCCGGCAGGGCCAGCCGTTCTGGGAGGTGCTGGAAGAGCGCGGCGTGGAAACCACGATCATCCGCATGCCGGCGAACTTCCCGCCGTCGGGTACGGCGACCCGCGAGCTGAGCGGGATGGGCACACCGGACATCCTCGGCACCTACGGCACGTTTTCGTTCTACACGTCGGAGCCGTACGCGTTCGCCGGCCGCACGGTTGCCGGAGGCCGGGTCTATGACGTGGCTGTGCACGAGGGGGCCGTGCGGGCGGCGATCGAGGGTCCGGACAATCCGTTCATGGTCAAGCCGGAAAAGCTGCGCGCGGAGTTCACGGCCTATGTCGACGGCCAGCAGAAATTCGTCAAGCTCGTCGTCGGCGGCGAAGAGCGTCTGCTGCGCGTCGGCGAATGGACCGACTGGGTGCCCGTCGAATTCGAGATGATCCCGACTCAGAGCCTGCGCGCCGAGGTTCGCTTCTATCTGAAACAGCTGGATCCGGACTTTGCTCTCTACGCGAGCCCGCCGAACATCGATCCGCTCGAGCCTGCGCTGCCGATTTCGACACCCTCGGACTACGCCGCCGACCTCGCGCGCGCCACAGGACGGTTCTACAGCCAGGGCATGCCGGAGGATACGAAGGGATTGAAGACCGGCATCTTCACGGCCGCCGAGTTCCTGGAGCAGGCGCGCATCGCGGGAGACGAGAACCGCCGTCAGTACACGCACGTGCTCGACCGTTTCCGCAGCGGCCTTCTCTTCTACTACTTCGGCAACGTCGACCAGGTGGCGCACATGATGTGGCGCGCGATGGACCCGCAGCATCCCGCCTACAAGGCCGACGAGGACAAGCAGTACGCGGACGTCATCGAAGAGCTGTACGTCGGCCTCGATGCGATCGTCGGTGAAACGCTGAATCGGATGGCGGCCGACGATCTGCTGGTCGTGATGTCGGACCACGGCTTCACGTCATGGCGTCGCTCGTTTCACTTGAACAGCTGGCTGAGAGACAACGGCTATCTGGGGCTGGCCAATCCCGGCCTGGCGGAGGACCCGGGATTCTTCGCCAACGTCGACTGGTCGAAGACGCGTGCCTACGCGCTGGGGTTGAACGGCCTGTATATCAACCTGAAAGGGCGGGAGAAATCGGGGACGGTCGATCCCGCCGATCGCGCCGCGCTCATCGCCGAGATCTCGGCAAAGCTCCTTCAGGTCAGTGATCCGGAGACCGGCGCCGCAGCGATCACGAAGGTCTACCCGCGCGACACGGTATACACGTCGGCGGGCCACGACAACATCGCGCCCGATCTCATCGTCGGCTACGCCAAGGGGACGCGTGGCTCAGACGAGTCCGCGCTCGGCGGCATTCCGCGGGCGGTCATCGTCGACAACCTGGATCCATGGAACGGTGATCACTGCATGGATCATGAAACGGTTCCGGGCATTCTTCTGACCAGCCGTCCGCTGAAAAAGCCGGCGCCGTCGCTGCAGACGCTGGCGGCCGCCATTCTCGCCGAATACGGCGTCGACACGTTCCCGGTATCAAGGAAGGACTAGTCATGTTCGGATCAGGCATCAAGCTGGACAAGGCGCTGATCGCACGAGTGAAGCGCTACGCGGATCTGGCGGGCTACTCGTCGGTCGAGGAGTTCATCACCCACGCCCTCGAGAAGGAGCTCGCGCAACTCGAAAAGGCCGACTCGGAGGACGAGATCAAGAAGAAGCTGAAGGGACTCGGCTACATCTCGTAGGGCGCACGTGTCGCTGCTGAACGCGCTGCTGGCCCGAACGTTCGATCTCCTGTTGCTGCCTTTCCGGCAGCTCTCACCGGTCGTGGGACTCGTCGTGGTGTCGCTCGCGACGGCGATCCTGATGCTGCTGATCTTCAAGCGCACGTCGAACCAGACGAAGCTCGCGGCGGTGAAGCGGCAGATTCATGCGGCGATATTCGAGATCCGGCTCTTCAACGACGACCTGCGCGCGATCTTCCGCGCGCAGGGCGAGATCCTCCGCCACAACCTCACCTATCTGCGGCTCTCGGTCGTCCCGATGCTCTGGATGATCGTGCCGCTCCTGCTGGTGATTGCCCAGCTGCAGTTTCATTACGGCTATGCGGGGCTGAGTGTCGGACACCCGGTCCTGCTGAAGGCGCAGCTTCGCGACGGCATCTCTCTCAGCGCGTCGTCGGGGTCGGCGGACGCGGCGCCGGCCTCGCTGTCGAATTCGGATCCACCGGCCGTCCTCGATGCGCCGGGTGAAATAGAAGTGTTGACCCCTGCCGTCTGGTTCCCCGGCACGCGTGAGGTGATCTGGCGCATCGCCGCGCGGGCGCCGGGGCAGTTCGAGCTTCAGCTGCGGGTTGGGCGCGAGACCTTCACGAAATCGGTAGACGTTTCAGATCAGGTCCTCAGACGGTCGCCTGCACGTCTTGAACCGGCGTTCGTGAATCAGCTGCTCTATCCGGCGGAGGCGCCGCTGCCCGGCAACGCCGCCCTCACATCGATCAGCGTCGCCTATCCGGAAAGAGACATCCCGGTGTTCGGATTGGAGCTGCACTGGATGATCGTGTACTTCGCGCTGTCGATGATCTTTGCATTTGCGCTCAGGCGGCGGTTCAAGGTGACCCTGTAGAGGCCTGCGCCGGCGCGCGTCGTGCGGCCGCTAGGAAGTTCTCGTTTTGCAGATCGATAACGGACTAGACTAGCAACCCTCGTTCAACAACAACCTGGCAACAGGAGGCGTCTGTGGCATCGTTTCCTCCCCCGTCAGCGGTGTCGCCGAAGTGGTGGTCGAGCGTCATCGCCGGCGTGCTGGCCGCGGCCGTCGTGTCGGGCTGCAGTCGCCAGCCGTCCGGTTCCGCCGGCGTGATTCGCCTCGTCGATGTGTTCAAGCCGGAAGCTGTCACGGGAGGAAAACCCTCCGCGCGCCAGCTCGCCAAGACCGAGTGGCGTTTCGACGCCGCGCCCACGCCCGGCGCAGAATTCGCCGCGACCCGCGGCTTCGAGGCCAACGCGAACGTACAAGGGTTTGGCATTCGAGAAGGCAGGCTCGTCGGCCGCACCACGAACGACATGCCGCTGATCCGTGTCACCCGGACCCGCGATCTCGACAGCCGCGATCAGTTCCACTCGATCGAAATCCGCATGCGTGCCTCCGCGGGCACGAATTTGACCGTTTCCCTCGGCGGAGCTGAGCGCGTCGATCTGAAGCAGATGGAGGGCCGCATGCGCGGGCCACTCGCTACGTTCAGCACACCGATCGTGGCCGGACCTGACGCGAAAACCTATAGCTTGCCGAGTCCCGCGTCGACGCCGATGTCGCGGGCGCGGCAGATCGTGATTCGCCCGACGGATGCCGCCGGCGCCAGCTTCGAGATCGAGTCGGTCCGCGTCGTGACGCGGGCGGAGCATCTTGCCAGTGTGGCCTCCGGTGTCGGCTGGCAAGGCCTCAACGAGGTGTTCCGCGAATCGCTCGTCACCCGGTCGCCTGAGCTCATGAAGTTCCAGGTCACGCTGCCAGAGCGTCCGTGGCTGGACCTCGCGGTCGGAACCGTCGACGACCATCCGGCGACGTTCCGAGTGTCAGTGAAACCGGCGGGATCGTCGGATGCCGAGACGGTATTGCTCGATTACACGGTCACCACCCCCCATCGCTGGGAACGGCAGCCGCTCGATTTGAGCGGCTTTGGAGGACGCAACGTCGAGTTGACGTTCTCGCTCATCGCCGAGACCGAAGGCATCCCGGGCATCTGGGGCACGCCAGTGATTCGGGCCAGGGCGATGGCAGCGGAAGCCGCGCCACAGGGAGTCATCCTGATTCAGGCAGACACGCTGCGGCCGGATCACCTCGGATTTTATGGCCACAAGCGCGATACCGCACCGTTCCTCGCCCGGTTCGCATCCGAAGGCGCCGTCTTCGAGAGCGCCTACGCACAGGCGGGCTGGACGAAGGTCTCGACTCCCTCGATCATGACCTCGCTGTATCCAACGACTCACGGCGTGGCGAAGATTGCAGACCGGCTGCCGGCCGGCGCGACGACGATTGCGGAGGTCTATCGGACCGCCGGGTACGCCACGCTGTCGCTGTCGTCGGTGATGTTCACCGGCCAGTTCACGAATCTCCACCAGGGCTTCGAGGAGCTGCACGAGCTGACGTCGGTCGTTGATTCCGGCGGTCCGTATACCAGCAAAACGTCACGCGAGTACGTCGATCGCGCAGCCGAGTGGATCGACCGGCACAAGGACGAGCCATTCTTCGTTTATCTCCATGTCTTCGATCCGCACAGCCCGTACGAACCAAGGCGCCCGTACGATGCGGTGTGGGCCGACCAGTCGAAGCGCGAGGAGCACATCAAGCAGCGGGAGGCGCTGCGCAAGGTGGTTGCCAACCCGTTCATGGCCACTCGCGGAATGGCGACGCGCGAGGAGATGCTGAAGGCGGGGATCGATCCTGCCGCTTATCTCGCATACGACAGGGACTGGTACGATTCGTCGATCCGCGGAATGGACGCTGAGCTCGCCCGCCTCATGGCACGCATCCGCGCGGCTGGCCTGGCGGAGAAAACCGCTGTTGTGTTTCTCAGCGATCACGGCGAAGAGTTCCAGGAGCACGGCAGAATGTGGCACGGCCAGAGCGCGTACGGCGAGATGATGAGGGTGCCGCTCGTCATTCGATGGCCGGGGCACGTGGGCGCACGCCGCGTCAACGATCGGGTGCAGCTGATCGATGTCATGCCGACGCTGCTCGACATCAGCCGTCTGTCGCATCCGGAGGGCCTGCAGGGGCAAAGCCTCATGCCGTTGTTGACACCGTCCTCAGGCGGCAGCGCAGCCACGGTGTCGGCTGCGAACGGCGGCTGGCGCACTCGTCCGGTCATCCTTGAAAAGCAACCCGACGGCAACTCGGAGGAATTCCCCAGCACGATCGAAGCGACGGCAATCATCGACGGACAGTGGAAGCTGATTCATAACAAAGCCGCCGCCCCGGATCGTCCGGAGTTCGAGTTGTTCGAGGTGGCGAACGACCCCTTCGATCAGACGAACGTCGCCGACCGGAATCCCGAGGTCGTGAAGCGGCTGGCGAAGGCGATCGAAGGATTCAGGACGATGGCGACCGCGGCCCGGTTGAAGCCGGACGCCGAGGTCACCGGGACGATGACGCCGGAGCAGCTGCTGCGGCTGCGCAGCCTCGGCTACATCAAGTAAATGAAGCCGCGCCAGTCTCTCCGTGTTTCTCAGCGATCGTGAAACCTCGCGGTTGCATGCTGAACGCCGCGGGTCCGCGCAGCTGACGGCGGCGAAGGCTTCGTCCGGCTTTCCACGCCTTCTGGAAAAACAGTCGACGAAGGCCTTGCCGCTGGTCCAGCGACGCTCGGGTCCAGAGATCCGATGCCCGGTGCGCTTGTTAGGAAGCGACACCGAAGCCCCTTCAACGCGTGGGGCATCCTCTTCCGCTACTTACGTCTCCCCTCAAGGCGAAGAAATCGGGCCGCGTTGTTGTAGAGGATGTCTCGCTTCTGCTCTGCGGTCAGGTAATCGGCCTCCTCGATCGCTTCGATCGCCTCGTCAATCTTCTCGGGCCATCGCATCTGGTCGGAGCCAAACATCAAGCGGTTCCCGAGGCCGGCGCGAACGAGGGCCTCGACGTACCGGTGAAACGCAGAGCGCGGGATGATCCAAGTGATCGTCGACAGATCGCCGTAGAGTTGAGGATATTGATACATCATCGCGATCATCTCGTCGAGGAACGGGTACCCGCTGTTCTCGACGAACACTCTGAGGTTCCGATGTCGAACCAGCACCTCCTCGAGGAGGTGCGGACGGCCCGCGGCCGAGCGGAACCCCGGTACCGGCGGACCAATCCCTTCGGTGTGAATGAGGACAGGGACATCGAACTCCTCCGCCAGTGCAAAGTACGGTGCCAGCGCAGGATCGTTTGGCGCCACGCCCATGAGCTGAGATCCGATCTCACCCATGCCGGCCAGGCGTCCCGCAGCGTACTCCTGCCTGAGCATCTGCGGAGTGAGCTCACCGGGCTTCTCAATGAAGGGCGAAGCGATGAACCGGTCGGGCGCCGCCGCGACCCACTTCTGGACGATGCCCAGGTCGGCGCTGCTCAGGAATCCCAGGACGATGTTGTGGCGGTCCATCGCCTCGAGGGTCTTCCGCAATGACTCCTCCGGGGTCGCCGTCGCAGCCCCTTCGGGCTGACACGGGCGCGGGAGGCACGGAGGTGGGGCTCCAGCGGGAAGATCGAGCGGGATATGGTGCGCATGCATGTGCATGTCGATTACCGGAGCGCGCTTTTGAGCGGAAAGCGCGGCGTGCGAGAGGCCCGCAAACACGACGAGAACGGACACGAACCAGTTACGCATACTGCCTCCCAGCGGTTGTCGCTCTGGCCACAGCGTCTTCTCTTCTTGACAGTCGCGTGGAAACGATGTGGTCGACGATGTGCTCGGCATCCCGGCCTACACCTCCCACCAGCGCCGAACTCAGCGAGTAGAGGAAGAGAAGCCCGATGAAGTAGAGACCCGGGCAGGAGTCGACGATGCCCCGATCATGAATGGGAACGCCATTATGGTTCGGCAGCGAGAGATCAATCCAGTCGTAATCGGGTGCGTAGCCGGTGCACCAAATGACGTTCGACACCTCAAGGACCCTTCCATCCTCGAGGAGCGGGATACCCATTCTTCACGCCCGTCATTCGCGGCACTCGTTCGATGCCTGCGGGGGCAAAGTCCTTTCGTCGCACCCGCCCCAGAGGGATTCCACGAGGCGGGTCGATAAAGTAGTCGCGGAGCTTCCTTCCAAGCGCCGTCTTCACGGTCAACCGGGTTGCCACAAACCACATGAGGGGCGTGACCAGGTGATCGAGATGACTTCCGGCCCGGGTGGGTTCCTGCCCCGTGTCCGGTCCTGATAACCATGTCCGGTGCTGGGGAGCGAGCTCCATCGCGATCTCTGCCCCGGAGTTCCCGACGCCCACGACGAGCACTGCTCCTTTCTGAATCTGGGATGCGTTGCGGTACTCCTTGGAGTGGAGTTGGACGATGCTCTCATCCAGCTCGCGTGCGAATGACGGAACTCTCGGGTTGTTGAAGGCGCCGGTAGCCACGACCACGTTCTCGGCGAACAGCGTGTGTTCGGCACATGTCACTGTGAATCGATCCCCGGCCCTGGACAGTCTGTCGACTGTGACCCCGGTTCGGACAGGGAGCTCGAACTCGCGGGCGTACGCCTGCAGATAGTCGGCGGCCTCGTCCTTGGTCGGATAAGCCCAGGGCGATCCCGGAAACGGCATCCCTGGCAGTCCGTTGTAACGGCCTGGCGTAAACAGACGCAGCGAATCCCACCGCTTCCGCCAGGCATCACCGATTCTTTCGTTCTCGTCCAGGATCACGAACGGCAGATCGTGTTGCTTGAGGTAATAGCCGGCAGCCAAGCCTGCCTGGCTTCCACCGATGATCACGGTTCCAACGGCTGATCGATCATGTCGTCTTAGCTCTCCACTCGATAGATTTCCCGCCGGCCGCTCTCCACGAGGTCGTGATAATCAGCCATCGTCTTCCGAAGCGGACTCGTTCGCCATGAGCTTCTGCTCGAAGGCGAAGAAGTCATCGATCTTCTCGACGTTCGCCTCAGCCACGATGGTCCAGAAGGGCTCGCCTGTGACATCGGTGAGCAGCCGCATCCGTTCGTGCCCCATCTCCTTCGAGCGCGTGCGAGATGGCTCTGAACTTTTCAACCATCTGGCGGACCTTCCCCGGTTTGCAATGCAGGACCTCACGAATCACGTACATGACACGCTCCTCTCAGATGATCCTTGCCGGTAAAGTCTCTGCCTCATTCGCCGCGGCCATGATGCGGCCGACGTTCTCGTTCGACATGAAATGGGACAGTGGAATGGCGCCGGTGATCGCAGACAGAAAGGCATTAATGGCGTCCTGGTTGCCGCGCAGCGCACCGAAGAGGGCTTGCATGTCCGGCGGCGGGGGCTCGAGCGCAGCCAGATGTGTGGTGAATTCGTACATCGGCCGCACGCGTTCATTTCGCGCCGTTTCGTGTGCGGCCAGTCGAACGTCAGAAGACACTGTTGCCCGAGAGTCCTCGACTCACCGCCTCCACGAGCGCCTCGGCGTCCATGAACGCATCACTGATGCCCTGTGCGGTGATCGGATCCCGGTTGTAGCTGGCATCGCCGACGAGCGCCCACCCCTTGCCGTACGGCTTGCGAAATACCGGGTACGCCCGCCGTGCCGTACCACTTCTCCTCGCGATGGCCGTCGCGCACGCGGGCAAGAAAGCCCGGCGCCGCCTCGAGCGCGCGCCAGACGTGCCCTTCCACGTCGCCGCGGACAGTCGCAAAGTCCTTGGCTGGCCAGTTCACCATCACCAGATGGAGGCCGTCGTTGGTTGGTGCACCACCGAAGGCGACGTGCTCCCGGACGTACAGCTCGATATCGTCCTGTCGGAGGCCGCTGAAGTACGAGTAGTAAGCACAGGCTGCGACAGGCTGAACGTCGTACTCCGGCGCTCGGACGGCTCGAGCGACCAACGAGTTCACACCGTCGGCGCCGATGACGATCCGGGCGCGCTCCTCGATCGGCTTCATGCCTTTTGCGTGACCGCGAATGCCAATGACTGTTTCGCCGGAGACGAGCAGCTCGTCGACGGTGCAGGCCTCTCGAACCTCCGCGCCCGATTCCGCCGCCGCGTTCACGAGAAGCGCGTCGAGCACCGTGCGGCGGGGACAGAAGCCTCCCATCCCGTCGTTCGCGTCCGGAATCGTGCCGCGCAGCGCAAATGGACCGACGTCGAACGTCATTGGCCGGCAAATGGCCGGCACCCCGGTCGCGGCAAGGGGCTGAAGAAGCCCCCAGCGGCCGAGGATCTCGGCGCCGTGGGGCCACAGGATGTGTGTCGAAATCGTGTCGCTTGGGAAGGTTGCCCTGTCGACGAGCAGGACCTTAAAGCCACGGCGTGCCAGAAGCATGGCGGTTGGCGAGCCGGCACACCGCGCGCCGATGACGATGGCGTCGTACATCGTGAATCTCCGCGTTGACAGAGACTACTGAATGCGGAAAGGGTCGTCATCGGACGGATTACCCAAAATCACGATCTCTTGAAATTGGGTAATTCTGTGTACGTGTCTCAGATGAGGTTGCGCTGGTAGGCCCAGGCCGTGGCGGCGGAGCGGCTCGACACGCCAAGCTTGTCGAAGATGTTGCTGACGTGACGGGCGACTGTCTTCTCGCTGATGAACAACTCCTCGGCGATGGCGCGATTCGTCTTGCCGGACGCAATGAGGCGAAGCACCTGTGCCTCGCGTTCGCTGAGCGAGCCGACCGCCTCACTCGTGGGCCGCTTCGGTTGCTCGCCGATGCGAGCGAGACAGGATTCGGCGTTCAGCTGCTCGAACAACCTCCGCGCGGCCTCGACGTCGAGACGCCGGCCTTCTTGATCACCCCGCCGCTCACAGACACCGGCCATCAGCAGGCACGTATGCGCCTCTTCGTACGGCATCCCGAGATCGCGCCAGATCTCCGATGCCCGGCAGAGCAAGGTCGCGGCACCCTCAACGTCGCCTTCCGCGAGGAGCACGGCGCCGGTGGCCTGGGCGGACGCCGCGTTCAGAAGCGAGGCCCCGATGGCGGTTCCGATCGTCGACAGCTCTGTGGCCGTAGCCCGCGCGTTTTCGAGATCACCGGCGGCCAGCAGGATTTCGACGGCCGCGGCGAGCATTCGTGCCCGGGCCGATTGTGTCCGCGTGTCGAGCAGAACGCTGCGGATTGACGCTGCGGCGGCATCGATCTCTCCCTGGGCCAGACGAAGCAGCGACAGTCCCGGCTGCGGCTTTCGCCCGTGTTCGTTGGCCTGCATGTACGCCACTTCAGCCTTCTCGAACTCACCGCGAATTCGGTGAATCTCGCCGAGGCGGTAGAATGCCGCGCCAGCCGCCGGTCGGGACATCAGCAGCTCGCAGGCGTCCTGCGCGTCCCCGGCCGCTTCGTCCCACTTGCCGCGCATCTGCAAGACCTCGGCGCGATAGAGGAGGCACTCGCCGCGATAGCGCACCAGATCGGGTTGCGCGGCGCACCAGCGCGCGAGTAGCGTGGTCCACTCGTAGGCGCGGCGCAGGTCGAAAATCTCCTGGCATGCCTCCAGCACAGTGCAGTAGGCATCGCCCGCCAGCCTCGGCGACACTTCTCCTGCGATTACAGCGACCATCGCTTCGTCGAGCAGGGCGACACCTTCCGGGATGCGTCCGAGGCGGATCAGGGCGCGCCCGCGGCCCTGAGCGGCCTTGCATGCGAGATCACGGTCCCCATATCGGCGAGCGATCTCCGCTGCCTGACTGAACAGGGCGTCTCCGGCGGCTGGATCACCCTGCACGATGCGTTGAATGGCGGACGGTATCAACAGATACCCGCGCACGACGCACTCTATCTCCCCCTCGTCGAGAATGTGCTGGGCTCTCGCGAACCAGCCGGATGCCGGAGCGATGGCGCCGCGCAGCTGCAGTCCCAGAGCGAGCCAGCATGCGGATCGCGCGGCGCCTTCGCGGTCGCCGCGCTCGAGGAACGTGCGATGCGCCCGTTCCCAGAAAGCCTCGCTGTCGTCCTCCCGTCCCATGAGATAGGCGGCCGTCGCGAGCCGTTCGAGGTCCTCAGGTTCCAGCGGGGCTTCCCGATCAGCGGCCTCGAACAGGCGATACGAGTCCGCCCATGTCTGCTGCTCGAAAAACTTCCGGGCACGCGCGAGTGGGTGGATGTCGTTCATGCGCCTGTGGAGAATGGTAGATCGTTCGGCCGTCAACGTCCGTATTCTTCGGCGGTTTCGAGCCTACCTTACACAGTTCTTACACAATTCGCGTTTTGGGTTAACGACCTCTAGACGCACGCTAGCCAGCAGGGCGTCGCTGCCAAGCACCAAGAGATTCGAAGAATTTGCCCGCGACTCGCGAGCACGTCTGTAGGTCATCAAGCGTGCCTCTGATCGCAGGTTACGGTGAGCTATTTTCGGTGATGTCGTGCGATCTCTTCCTCCGTTAGTCGCAGGAACCGTGCGGCGTTGTTGTAGAAGATGTCGCGCTTCTGTTCCTCGCTGAGGAACGGCGCGTTCTGGATTGTCTCGATGGCCACCTCGATGGCCCGCGGCCACACCAACTGATCCGAGCCCCACATGATCCGCTTGACGAACCCGGCCTCGACGAGGCGTTTGAGCTGTCCGTAGAAGTGCGGCCGCGGATGCGCCCAGTTGTTGCCGGCGATATCGACATAGACCTGCGGATGCGAAAAGAGCACCGCAATCATCTCGTCAACGAGCGGTGACCCGTAGTGCATCACATACAACCGAAGTCTCGGGTGACGGATCAGGACTTCCTCCAGTTGCAGCGGGGTCGTCAACCGCGCGCGATAGCTCGCCATCGGCCCGTAAGGCGCACCGGGAGGGCCTTCCCCCAGATGGACGCCGACCGGGATGTCCAGTTCTTCTGCGAGCGCGTAGTAGGGATCCCATCTCGAATCGTCGAGCGTCATTCCTTCGTACTGTGGTGAGACCTCCGCAAACACGGCCAGTTCGCGGTTGTTGACCAGGCGACGGAACTCGTTGACGTCGGGCGAGCCGGGGTCGCCGAACGCGTGGGCGGGGATGATTCGATCGGCGGCCGCTGCCCGCCATGCGCGTACGTTCACGAGCGGACCTGCGGTCACGGCGAAGATGTTGTGGCGTTCGAGCGCCGCGAGCGACTCCTTCATGAGCAATTCGTCCGTCGCCGCGGCAGGCATCGGGGAGGCGCAGGTCTTGAGGCGGCCAAGGCTGAAGGGCTCGCGAGGATCGGCGCCCGGATACACGATCTCCTGATCGTTGGCACAGTTCGGCATCCCGCCGCCATACTGGCTCAACGAGTGAGCATGCAGGTGCATATCGATGATTGGCGGCCGATCGGCTGACGACTGCCCTCGGGCCTGGCACGCTGACGCCAACCAGATCGGCGCGATGACACCGACCAGCAACATCGATGCGCAGCGGGTCCGTTTGCGGACGCGCTGCATGGTCAAAGAGCCGGGATGTTCCCAACCGCGTCATGGCTTCCAGAGGGTGTACAGCAAATCGACATCGAGCTTGGCAGTCCGCAGGATCTGTCGGACGGCATCCTGACCAATGTGCGGTGCGACGCGAGTGGGCTGCTCGCTAATTGTGTACGTTGTCATTGCGACGACTGCACCGCCAGCCCGGAACGAGGCCGAGTCGACTTTGTCGAACGTGTCGCTTGCCTGGTGATGCACTTGCCGATACTGCGCGGTATCGACCCACAGCTTCAGCGCGGGGATCCCCTCGAGCAGGAATGGACATTCATCGGAGCCGCAGCTCGCATCCATCGACAGTTCGTTCGCACCGACAGTGCGAAGTCGTGCCGCGATCGGGCGCATCGCCTCGCGCAGATCGTTTCGTCCGTTCACATACCATCCTCGTGGCCGGCCCGCGCCGTTGTCGGTGTTCAGGACAGCCACGCAATCGCGCAGCTCGGTTGCGTGCCGCTTGATGAACATCGCCGAGCCAGGTGGCCCGGGCTCCTCTGCGGCCCAGAGGGCGAATCGAATCGATCGTCGCGGCGCTCGGCCCAGCGAAGCGATGGCCCGTGCGGCCTCGAGGACCATGACCACTCCCGTTCCATTGTCTTGTGCGCCCGTCCCGAGATCCCACGAATCGAGGTGCGCACCGAGAAGCACCCACTCGTGAGACAACTCGCTGCCGGCGATCTCCGCGACCACATTGCTCACCTGCATCGGCCCGGAAATCTCGTTCTGCCATTCCGCCTCGATTGTGACGCGTCCACGCGTGAGATGGCGGCGCAGCAGAAGATGGTCTTCCCACCCAACGTCTCCGACGGGAAGCGGAAGAATCGTGCCACGCGCATTGCCGGTGTCCACCCAGCCGGGGACGTTATTCGGCACGTCGTGCGGCAGCAGAACGGCTTGAACACCGAGATCGCTCAACATCGCGTATGAATCGCGGAGACGCGCGAAGGCAAGAGGCTCGTCGGATGGCAGGGCCTTCTCCAGATCGACGAGGACGATCCGATTCTTCAGTTGCGCCGATTGCGATCGCAGCGTCACCGGAGAAAGGTCGGAGATCAGAATCAGGTCACCGCGAATGCCCCCCGGTGGAGTCGATGGTCCCCAGCCCACAGAGCCGACTCGCAACGACCGAGTGACAGGCGCAAGGATGCGCGCGTGTGCCGGGCCACGTTGCCAGCCATTCGGCAACGTAAATTCCTCGAAGCGAACGTTCGTGAGCCCAGCCTCCCGAAATCGTGCTGCAGCCCATTGCGCAGCCCGCTCGTAGGCGGGGGATCCGACCAGCCGTGCGCCGATGTCGTCTGTCAGCTGCCGAAGAAGCTCAGTTGACGGACCGTTGATAACGCTCGCAGAAATGCGACTGAGTTCCTGCGCGAGATCCTGTGTTGGCTGCGCGGAAGCCAGCGACAAACCCAGCACCAGCAACGCGCATGAGCACAACAGGCGACTCAGCATCTCAACACTAGACGTTAGAGATGGGGGGCCGCCTTGCGTGCCAGTCTGTGGCGTGCTCGTAAGCGTGCGCGAGCGCCAGCACCCTCGCCTCCCCGAAGCGTGGCCCGCTGATCTGCATACCGATCGGCAGCCCTGAGCTGGTGAATCCGCACGGAATGGAGATCGTCGGGAGACCGTAGACATTAAAAGGTCCGGTGTTGCGGTTCATCTCCAATTCAATCCCGAGACGCACCGCCTCTTCGATCGTAGGTGGCGGCACCGCCGTCGTCGGAGTGACCAGCAGGTCGACGTCTGAGAATACCGCTCCGATAGTCCGCCGTGATTCGTCAAGTTCACGACGCGACTGAATGTAAGCCGCAGTAGTCACTTTCGAGCCTTGCTCGAGATTGCGCCTGATCGTGGCGTGATAGAGCTGCGGCGTCTTCGCGAAGTAGGGTGCGTGGAAAGCGTAGTTTTCAGCGAGGACGATGTTCGGCGCCATCGAGTCTGAGATCGGCGGCAGGCTGACTTCCCGGAAGCCGCCCGTCAGTCTGCGAAGCAGTTCCAGCGTTGTGTTTATCGCCGCTTCGATCTCCGGGTCGAGCTTATCGTAGAAGACCGCACGCGGCACGCCCAGCCGTAGCGCAGACACCTTGGCTCGCAGCGCCGCGGTGTAGCTCGGTATCGGCGCCTCTACGCTGGTGCTGTCGCGCGGGTCGTAGCCGGCGATGGCGGACAGCAGGAGCGCGACGTCCGCGACACTGCGGCACATGGGCCCGAGGTGGTTCATCGACCACCAGCCCGCTTCTCCACCCCCGCGCATGCCAACCAATCCGTAAGTCGGCTTGAGGCCGGCGATACCGCAATACGCCGAGGGCACACGTATCGACCCGCCCGCGTCTG
>CAVUDT010000003.1:0-756611 GCA_963740275.1 uncultured Acidobacteriota bacterium
ATCGCGCTCGATCGACGGGACGGAAAGATCCTGTGGGAGCGTGAGGCGCCCCGCACGCGGAGGGAGAAGCTCGACACTCGTAACGGGCCGGCGGCGCCGAGCCCGGCGGTGGACGGGCGGGACGTCTACGTCTTCTTCGCCGACTTCGGCGTCATCTCCTACGATCGCGGCGGACGCGAGCGATGGCGCGTGCCCTTGGGGCCGTTCAACAATATCTACGGCCTCGGCGCTTCCCCGTCCTCGTGGACGACCTGGTCGTCCTCGTCTGCGACCAGAGTACGAACTCGTTCATCGTCGCGCTCAGCAAGCGCGACGGCACCGTCCGCTGGAAGACGGCGCGCCCGGAGGCGCACAGCGGACACTCGACGCCCATCCTCTATCAGCCGAAGACCGGCGCCACCGAGATCCTCGTTCCCGGCTCGTTTCTGCTCACCGCGTACGCGGCGAAAACCGGCGAGAAGGTGTGGTGGGTGCGGGGACTGTCGTTCGAGATGAAGTCGACGCCGGTGGTGAGCGGCAGCACGCTCTTCATCAACGGGTTCGGATCCCCCGAGAACCAGCCGGGATCACAGCGGACGATCCCGTCGTACGAGGAGGCGCTGATTGCCTTCGACGCGAACAAGGACGCGCGATTGCTGCACCCGGAACTGCCGAAGGAACATTCGCGCGCGTGGATCGACCTCGACACCGACGGAACGGTGACGCGCGACGAGTGGGACTACTACCGCGCGGCGATGGCGTCCGAGAACGGCATGCTCGCCATCCGCCTCGGCGGCCGTGGCGACCTCACCCCGAGCCATATCGCGTGGAAGTATCACAAGGCCGTGCCGCAGCTTCCCTCACCGCTGGTGTACAAGGACGTGCTCTACATGGTGAACGACGGCGGCATCGTGACGACGCTGCGTCCGGAGACCGGCGAGCCGATTGCGCAGAGCCGCCTGAAGGGGGCGATGGACCGGTTCTATGCATCGCCGGTCGCGGCCGACAACAAGGTGTTCCTGGCGTCGGAGAAGGGAAAGATCGCCGTCCTGCCGACTGACGGCACCCTCGAACCGCTGGCAGTCAACGACCTCCAGGACGACATCTACGCGACGCCCGCCATCTCCGGCGGCCGCATCTACGTCCGCACGCGAAGCGCGCTGTACTGCTTCGGGCTGCGCTGATCACCGGGGTAGGACTCTCAGGATCTTGATCGAGAGATCCTGTCGGCAGCGTGGCAACGAGGTACAACACGAGGAGATTCAAGGCCAGCAATCCAGCGATCCCAAGGAAACCCAGGATCATGGTCCATGCTTTCTCCACAGCGCAGTTTGGCACAGTCAGCCGGCAAGCGTTCTGCTCGGCGTGCAAACCGCACATGGAGCGATGCTCGGAACGCTATTCTCTGGGTCCGTTGGCAGGTGACAATTGATACAGCGCGCCGCGAATCATGTTCAGCGCTGTATGCTCCAGCTCTCGACGCGCCTCCACGTCGTGCACTAAGGAAGCCATTTCATTGATGGCAATGGCCGTCAGCATGTCCCGCCGCGCTTCAAGAGAGAGCCGCGCCAACAGGCGGGGGTAGGGCTCGATCGGAACAGGCACGCCGCTTGGCCAGAATCTCACCCCAGCAGTGGCCATGGCGAGAGTGGACCGCTCGAGTGCCACTACCATGTCACCGATCAGACCGATGAGATTGTTAGGGACGCGGAGCAATCGTCTCTTATTGATCGCCATCGCGAATGGGATCCCATCAAGGTTGATCGTCCGTATGGGCGCAACATCACCGTCTGCTCCGGGAGCATAAGCAGTCACACGGCAGTCTGACACTGTTTCGGTATTGGGGTCATAGGCATAGCTTCCAACGTAAACGACCCCGTCAGGATCGACCGCAACCCGCCACCCATTTGGCAATATTCCGGTGGTGGGACCAGTTACCTTCCTGATCCGCGCCCCTTTGTCAAACACGTCGACGCCTGAGCTCTCACCAAGATAGAGACTATTGTCGACGTCGAAATCCATGTCGCCTGAAAACTCATTGGTCTTGAAGGTTCGAAACGGCAAGGCTTTACCATTCGCGCCTGGGTGGAAAACACGTATGACATTCGTTGTACGTTGTAGAGATCCTCAGCTACATAAAGGTTGTCATAATGATCGATCGCAATGGCGCCAGGTAGACCAACCATCGGCTGAGTCACGTCAAGTATTCGGTGTGGCGTGGGTGTACCAGCCGCACCGGGGCTGAACAATCTGACTTGTGTGTAGTTGAGTAGATAAAGATTGTCAGCGCTGTCAATAGCCAGGGCGCCGGACATGTTCAGCGTGCGAATGGGTGCAGCAAAGCCGTCTGCACTGGGGTCAAAAACGCGGACATTGCTAGCGGCAGCGTTGGTGACATAGAGATTGTCGAGTGAGTCAAGTGCCAGGCTGCCTGGTCCTGCTACGTAACCAATGCGCCGTTCCGGCAGTGCACCAGGGCTTGCGCCGATGTCGAAGACCTGTACTTCGTCGCCCTGTGCGCGCCCCACCACGGCAACATAAAGCTTCTTTCCATCCCCAACAGCCATATCTTCCTCTTTCATCAAAACGCAGGTGGCGATCGCCGGACAGACTCGTGCACCGCGATGCCGTCGTTCGCCGCCGCTCGAGAGACCGCCTATGCTAGAGCCGGCACCATCGCGCCCTTAGATGCGGGCGGCTCGGAGCGTCCCAGCTCGGTTGATGATCCCTACCTTAGAAAGCGGGAAGGAGCCGCGAAAAGGTGAAGCGGGCGGCAATTGGTTTGCCGGGAACGACCTCGAAGACGACATCTGAGCGACGCCCGCCATCTCCGGCGGCCGCATCTATGTACGCACGCGAAGACGCCCTACTGCTCGGGCTGCAGCGATCGGCGGAGCCGATTCTTCAAGACTTGATCTGTCCAGTGACGGCTCGCGACCTCGTCCGTCAGGTCGAGTTGCTGGCGGCATTCTTCTGTTGCGGCCAGTCGTGTCGTTCGGGCATACTCCGGCCGTCATTGTCCCTCGCACACAGGAGGGCTTTCATGGGCACCGTTTGCTGGCGCTTCCGTACTGTGGTGTTCCTCGGGATGGGTCTGACGTGCGGGACGGCCCTCGCTCGCCGCGATACCTCGCCGATTGCCGGCACCAACCACCCACTGCCATCGATGGGGATCGTTTCTGCTGGTCCCCCGGTGGAAAGCCGGTCGCGTTCGTCTCCTCGACGCCCGGTCCGGAGGGCGAACCCGACGGAGACCCGATCGGGATGACTCAGTACCTCTTCCACATCGATCGGTCGATCGCGTGGTACCAGAAGCAGTTCGCAGGTGCGCGGCGATCGACCAACTGACGTCACGCAGACAGGATCTCTTCTCAGTTTCGTTCGATCACGGGAGGAACCATGGGTGCGACGATGGCGAGGCAACGGGTGCAGTGCGTTTGGCTGTTCGGCGTGGCGCTGTGCGTGCTGCTGTCGGACGGCGGGGTGGCGGCGCAGGGTGTCAGCGGGCAGATCGAGGGCACGGTGCGCGACGCGCAGGGACTCGTGCTCCCGGCCGCCACGCTGACGCTTCGCAATGCCGAAAGCGGAGTGCTGCGGACGATCGTGACCGACTCGGACGGCGCCTATCGTTTCGCGGCGGTGCCGCCGGGCCGCTACACGATGCGTGCGGAGCTGTCGGGCTTCGCGACGCAGGAGGTCCGTGACATCACGCTGACCATCGGTCTCACGATCCGGCAGGATTTCAGCATGGCGGTGCAGGTCGTCGCCGAAGCCGTGACCGTGACCGCCGCGTCTCCCGTCGTGGACACGACCAAGGCGGAAGTGTCGGGGATGGTCACGCGCGAGCAGATCGCGGTGCTCCCGATCAACTCGCGGCAGTACCTCTCGCTCGCCCTGCTCATGCCGGGGACGACGCAGGACGGCACGCGCTCCTTCTTCGCCACCGTCAACGTCGGCGGCGCGGTCACGTTCAACAGTACCGGCCAACATCGTCGACGGGGTGTACAACAACTGGCCGGAAGACGGCGAACCCCAGCAGAACTTTCCCGAGGATGCGGTGGAGGAGTTCAAGGTCAGCAACGCGCAGTACAAAGCCGAATACGGGCTCGCCACCGGTGGCGTCATTCAGGTCGTCACGAAGTCGGGCACCAATACCATACACGGCTCTGCGTTCGAATACTTCCGTGACAAAGACCTGAATGCGAAAGGGGTGTTCGAGCAGACCAAACCCCAGTTCCGGCGTCATCAGTTCGGCGGTAGCGTCGGTGGGCCCATCCAGAGGGACCGCATCCACTTTTTCGCCGCGGCAGAGCGAACGGAGATCAGCGAGTTCTATACCGTGAACACCAGCCTTCCGGAGTTCTATTCTGCGGTCGAAGGGACGTTCGAGAAGCCGTCTACGCGCGGGCTGTATTTCGGCCGCGTGGACTGGCAATTGAACAACGCCCAGGCGGTATTCGCCCGCTATGGCCAGGAGGACGAGCGGAGTGAGTGCAACAACTGCGGCGGCACGACGGCCGGCACCGCCAGCTTCGACCAGGAGGTCCCCCGGAAGTCGCTCGTCATCGGGCACACGTGGACCGGCGGCCGGAAGCTCAGTGACTTCCGTTTTCAGTATGCGCCGGCGTCCTTTTACGGCGTGGCGGCAGGCCAGTCGGTCTGGAAGGATTTCGGTCAGTGGCCGGCGGAGCGCACGAGCCGGCTCGGACGAAGCTACAGCTTCCCATCCCTTCGTGGGGCAGCGGCTACGACGAAGTCGGTCCCGAGGTGCGATGGCAATTCAAGGAGACGATTGCCGTCTCCGCCGGCTCACACGATCTGAGGTTCGGTGGCGACTACAGCTACATGCCGTACGATCACGAGATCGCCGGAAATTTTCAAGGCTCCTACACGTTCCTGCGGGATCAACCGTTCGACCCGGACGATCCCGCGTCGGTTGCGGGGCTGACCGGGGCGACGCTGTTCTCGGCCAGCTTCCCGCCGCAGATCAATACGCACAACACCCAGTATTACGCCGGATTCGTGCAGGACGACTGGCGGCTCCGCCCGAACCTGACCGCCAGCTTCGGGCTACGGTACGAGCGGTTGTACGGCGCGGCGAACGAGGACCTCGACCCGTCGGTCTTCCCGATACCGATCCCCTATATCGATGTGTCCGCGCGTGGCGACCGGAACAATTTCGGCCCGCGGGCGGGGCTCGCCTGGGACGTCAGCGGCAACGGGCGGACCGTCGTTCGCGCGGGCTACGGTCTCTACTACGGCCACGTTCGGATTCTGGGCAATCTCAACGAGTTCAACAACCTGCGCAGCTTCTCCGTGACGATCAACAATCCCTGTACCCCGACCCCTACGGCGGCCGGGACCCCGCGGAATTCATCGTGAGCGGCCCGGCGAACATCACGGTGGTCGCCAACGATTACGTGCAGCCCTACGCGCACCAGTACAGCGGCGGCGTGTCCCGGCAGCTTGGCCGGGGAATCGCGATCCACGTCGACGGGGTGTACACGAACACCAATCATGATCGGAAAACGCTCGACATCAACCCGCGCGATCCTGTGACGCGGCTGCGGCCCGACGCGACGTTCAGCCGCGTCGATCAAAATCAATCAACGGCGGAGATCCGGCATCGTGCCGTGTACGTCAAGGCGGAGAAGCGGTACAGCCACCGGACGCAGTTCACGGCTTCCTACTCCTACGTCAACAGCCGTGACAACGCGCCAGGCTCGCGCTACCTGGACCCGTTCGATCTGTCGCGCGACTGGGGCCCGTCCTCTGCCGAGCGCCGTCACGCCCTCGTCAGCAGCGGGTCAGTCCTGCTGCCGTGGGATGTCACGGTCGGCATGGTATGGAGCCTGCGCTCGGAGGTGCCCTGGTCAGCCACCGCCGGCCGCGACGTCAACGGCGACGGCTTCAATACGGATCTGGTGCCGGGCACGACCCGCAATGCGGGCGGCCGCAACCTCGACCTCGGAGCGGTGAACACGTGGCGCGCAGCCAACGGCCTTGGTGCGATCGATGCCAGCCAGATCGAAAGCTCACGCATCAACCTCGTCGACATGCGCGTGAGCAAGAGCATTCGACTGCCCGGCCGGTCTCGCATCGAGCTGCTGGCGCAGGCCTTCAATCTGTTCAACACGAAGAACCTGCAGGCGCAGTTCGGGGGCGGGCGGGTCGCGAACTCACAGTCCCCGAGCTTCGGCCGCATTCTCACGGCGCGTCCGTCACGCCAGCTCGAGGTCGCGGCGAAGGTCAATTGGTAACCTGAGTCGGCCGTCGTTGCGGTGTGGTCCAATTTGGGCTCTAACACGAGGCAAACGGGGGAGCCGGACAAACCAGAGACCAGCACGAGACAACACGATTCATGACCCCGTTGAATCTGCAAAACCTCCATCCCCGGTTCAAATCCGGGCGTGTCCGCTCCCCGGGGAGCGCCAGTCAGTTAGCTTCCGGGCTTGGAAGGGGATGTTGTTGGCCACGTCGAAGCGCGACTTGCCTTCGTAGCGGTAGAACGACTTGAGCGATTGTGCGAGCCGAAGCCACAGTTCATCGTGGGCGTTCAGCCTATCGACCACGCCGCTCGCACGTTCGTCAGCCTGGCGGGGTTCGGATGCGCGTTGGCGGCGGTCCTATGGTGGCGTGAAGGTGCAGCAGTGTCGCCCGCCTGAGCGGTCAGAGTTCTTCGGCGAGGCCCACGATGATACCTTCTGGCCCGCGGAGGTAGACTAGCCGATACGTGCCCTCGTACTGCATTTCGCCGATGATCTCGGCGCCGTGGGCGCGCATGCGCGCGACGACATCGTCGATGTCCTCGACGGCGAACATGACGCGACGGAGGCCCAGCGCGTTCACCGGCGCGTCCACGGGTCCAAACCTGATCGCGTTGGGCGTGTGGAACTTGTCCAGCTCGATGCCACCGTGACCATCGGGAGGCCGCATCATCGCGAGGGTGGCCCGGACATCATTGAGCCCGATCAGCTTGCCGACCAACGGCCCTTCGACTGTCGTCTCGCCCTCGAGCTTGAGGCCCAATTCAATGAAGAACGCCTTGACGGCTTCGAGATCGTCGACGACGAGGAGAACGTTGTCCATCCGCTTGATCGTCATGTGCGCGACCATCCCATCATGGAAGACCCGATCCTGCAACCCGCCGCTCTAACTAGCCGATCGAAATCACGGGGCGGGAGCTACTATCAAGATACGATCGCCCTGCGGCGTCGCGAGCGCGGAGCGCCGCGACGAGCTTCGGCATCTCCTTGTAACGCTGGTAGATCTTGTACCCCGTTGTTCGAGAGATCCCGAACTCTTCGCACAGGACCGCCATCTTCTCGTCGTCGAGGTGCTCGTCGGGACAGGGTGGAGGTTTACGATTTGTGAGCGCGACGTTTCTTGGAGGAAATCGGCTCGGCGCGCGAGGGCCCGGCGTGCCTTCGAAGCGCCCCGATCTTCGGACGGATACACCATTGGGTCGAATATGGGGACGTCAGCTTGAATGCGCTGCTCTCACCTCTGTTACACGACGATGCTCTCGCCCGGCACGTACCGGCTGGCGGCACAGAGCTGAAAGGCCCAGTCGTATGCGGCGTTGCGATGGGGGCCACGAAACACCACCAGCCGTTCATCGGGCAGACGTTTGATGAGCAACGTCGAGAGCGGGTCAAGCGTGGCGACGACGTCCCATGCGGGATGATCCTGTGTAACCTCGATTAGGGCCTCCCAGCGCTTCTCGAGGCTGGCAGGCTCCGCCGGCGGAACGACGAGCATCAGGTCGCCCGCACGTTCGCCATCCATCAACCGGCGGAACTCCCACAGCACGCCTTCTGAAAAACCAAGGAACAACACCAATGCCCGCGCCCTGGCGATGAGGGTATCCACCTCGGCACGCCAATCGCCCTTCCGCACAAACACACGGTAGGGCCCAAGTGGCGGAAGCCCCTCGTTTGGCGGCGCGATCGCGACGACAGGGCCGAGCACCTGAAGTCGCGTGGCGGCGACGAACGCCAGCGTGTGTGCGTACGACCATGGCAGCGGGCTGGTCCCTTTCGCCTCGAGGTCATCGTCGCCGAACGAGCGCAGCAGCAGGACAGGAGGACGCGGATCGCGTTCCATCACGGTGGCTGCGTCGAAGGTTGCGTGCCTGGTTCCGCGATTCCAGAGCATGATCGCCGCTGCCCCTGCAATCCATAACAGAACACTCGTTCCCGTGACGACCCTGGCGAGAACCCCAATACCCGCAACCGCGATAGCACCGACCCGGTAAAGGACGAAGCGAACGGGACGGCGGCCGGCCGAGGAGTGCCACACGCGTTTCTGCCGCTCAAGCCGCGTCGCGCGAACCAGTTTCATCACCAGCGTACTCGTCGCCGCGAGCAGGCGGCGACGGGCGCGCATCGATATGACGGCAGAGAGCAGCAGCGGCAAGGCCGCGAGAGCGGGTTCGAGTCCGCCCATGACGAGGCAAAGAGGGACAACGATCGCCGCCGATCCAACCAGCGCCGCGCGGCCCACAATCAGCAGGCGATCATCCAGGGTCAGGCGATCCCGGTACACCGCTATGGCGATGCTCGCCGCCGCGAGCAACGCGCTGATCGACCAGGCAATGGCGGCGGCTCTCGTAGTGCTGAGCGCGACGGCAACGCTCGCAAACGTCGTCGGTACGATGGCCAGCAGCACAGCGATGACAACGACGCGAGACGCGCGGACGACGCCATCAACGTCGACGAACACAACGCGGCTCGAGTCATGATCGGGCGGGAACCGAGTCCGTAGATGACGCAGGTCGTCAGCGCGCCGTGCGGCACGACGACGGGCGCGAGTTGCAGCAGTCACGAAGAGGAGCGTCGGGACCACCGCCAGCACCATCTCCCAGACTCTCGGCCGGTTGGGATAGAGAATGTGCGACGACGGTCCATTGGCGAAGTCGGGAATTGAGTCGACGGAGGGTGTGTCCAACATGCCCCCCCAGGTCGTGCGGTTACGATCGACGTCGTCCGGGAAGACGCGGATGAACAATTGCCGCTGACTACGACGATCGGGAGACGTGGCCTGCACGAAGAGCGCCTTCCTGTAGCGTGTCGCCTGAGATTCGCGTGCGTGCGCCCAATCGAGCCGGCAGTCGTGCAACGATACCCAGCGAGCGCTCGAGCCTCGTTCCAGGAATTCGCGGCATGAGAGAGACGTGGGACCGCGTTCGACAAGCAGCGCCTGGATCTGGGCACCGCCGAAGAACAGGAACCCAACCGCGAACATAAGACCGAAGATCCAGCCCATCGATTGCGTTTACTTGCCGTTAAACATCAGATCAGGTCATTTGCACGACACGAGGCGCGGTCCGGGCAGCTAGGGCCAGCAGACCCATCGCCATTCCCTATGAGGCTAGTGCATTGTTCATGAACCGGTCTCTTTGCTGGTACTTACGACGCGGGCTCGTGGCTGTTCCTCACGATCGGGACTCCAGACGGCGGCCGCGCGATCCCTTCAACGAGCGCCAGCCCAGCACTCGCGAGATCTCGCCCACGATTCGAACGTCACCTTGAGCACGTTGACTGTGGCGGAGTGGGGCTCATGGCGGTCTCCGTATACCACAAGGTTTACCCTTTAATCACTCATCGTCTCGCGGCACTTTGCGGCTTCCAGAAGTGGTAGGTATTAGACGTTTGGTGACGATGCATATACGATGTGCGCCGGGCATCTCAAGCATTGGCGGTCCATGAAAGGCGGCACCACAAATGGAAAGCCCCAAGCTTCAGCTGAACGTCCCCTGCCCTATCTGCTCCACCCGCCCAAGCGTCATGACCGTCCCAACCCGAACGGGCGCCCATTTGTTGTGCGAGAAGTGTGGCCACCTGTGGCACTGCGACGTCTCACCACCTCCCGAACGGCGTCGCAAAGATCTTCCTGGCGCACCGAAGCGACGAACCACGGACCAGTCTCGGTACGCCGACTAGGATGGACGATGCGGTTGTGGGCTGCGCTGCACGAGAACGGCTGGGAGACGTGGATCGCCGAGCGTGGTGACGGCACATACGCGGCGTGGGCCTGCCCCGCAGCTCAGAACGCAGGCATGGTCTATGTCGAAGATACCTTTGAGCAAGCAAGGATGCAATCGAGGAGGTCTCGCAAGTTGTCCACACAATTCTTCGACATGCGAGACGTGACAGACACGTGGCCGGGCGTCTTGTGCTCAAGAGCAGTGATGTCGATACAGCCGTCGTACGGTGACGATCTGACCGGCGTGCCACGTACAGTGCCGGACGGCCATGCGGATGAATTCCGCGACGTTCATGCCGCGCGCACACGGCGTGTCGAGGTCATTGTCTGCGAGTCCCACGATTACTTCTCGGAGATGTGTATGAGCTTGGTCCAAAGCGCTCAGAAGGTCTTCGAGCACGCATGTCGAAGGCGTCGCCGTGGTGGGGTCCTCGCTCATTGGGCGTAGCCGAATGATCTCGGCGTAGTGACGGGCGCTGTGTTCGAGATGGGCAATCTGCCACAACACGGTCCCAGGTGGCGGCATTGAGGGAAACGCTCGTTCTCCCGCATAGGCGGCATGCTGCCACTGGGCTTCGTCGGCGGTCAGTGTGTTCAAGGCCGTCGAGACCGACTCCTCGGGAAGTCTCCAGGCGTCGTCGAACATGCGCAGGAGTTCGTCTTTGGCCGACATAAGCGGTCCCGCCTCCGCGTCGAGTATCGGATATCAACGTACTACACTACTCCGATGGCCAAGACCTATCGCCCCACGTCCCCGAGCAAGATCTGCTGCTGCCGCCGAGCCTGCGGAACTGGTTGCCGGAAGACCATCTCGCGGTACTTCGTGAGCGACTTGATCGATCAACTGGATCTGTGGGCGATCACGACGGTGTATGAAGACGAGGAGCCTCTGCCGCGTACGGTCTCTTCAGTTGTAAAGAGCGTTGCTCATTAGGAGGAACATAATTGCTTTCCTGGGTTCGCACGCCATGCAGCTAACACCACGTCGGATCGTTGTCTACATCCTGATGTTCCTTATCGCTCTGTTGGTGCTCAGCGCGCCGATCTGGCTTGGCTTTGGGCCGGTCGTGCACTCCGATACGGCGGTGACGGCCAGAGTCTCAAACTGACCCACTACCCACCAGCGCGTTGTTCAGCAAGCTCCTAGTTGAAAAAGAGCCGCATCGACGCGCGTCACCCGCATCAACGGAGTTACGCGCACCGACCCAGTTTGCGACCTCGTGTTAGCCTCTTGCGGTGACGAATGAGAGTCAACAAGGTTGGATCCGCACGGTGTTGGTCCTCGTTGGCGGTCTGCTGTTGCTCCTGATTGTCGGCTTCGTCCTCTTTCTTGCGCTCTACGCCTGGGCCGACATTCACTAGCCTCACGTCTGAGAAAGAGCCGCACCCAGCGCATCCTCCAAGCCGCCGAGACGGACCGCAAGAGCTCGCAGCGTGGCCTCCTCGAGGCGATCGAGGCGGTGCGACAAAGGCTCGAGGAGCGGGAGGAACGGCTTCGCACGCGACACCGTCCGACGGGAAGAGTCATCCCGCGTCTGCCCGCGACCGATCAGACACCTGAAGGACCGGCGGCAGCGGCAACGTAACCGGGTCGCCAGAGGCATCCGCATCGACCGTGTCCCCCGCTAAGCGATCCAATAGTCCCGCTGTCTCCCGCTACAGCAGCCGTTGACCTGAGTTGCGGACGTTCGCGCGCGGCTCTCGCAATTGCCAGCCGAAATGAACCGCCAATTGGACGTCTGGCACATCTTCTACTGGCATAGGGTTTGATGCACCCACGCCGAGCCGGATGAATCAGTGTTGAAGGTGCCGTCGCAGCGATGAATCAGGTGTCCTTTGGGCCCGCAGGAATGGCGGTCACCCTGTTCGCGAGCGCCGTGACGGTGTTGAGTGCCACGCGCGCCACTGCTGAAGTTCCGGCCTGTTATACGGTTCAGCAGGGCGACACCGCGGCGCGCATCTCGCTGTTTCTCACTGGCAGCGTCGAATATACATACGAGCCCTGGTTTCAGATCCTCGACGCGCCACGTTCGAGAGTCGTGCCGAAGTCTCACTACGGCCGTATCCAGCCCGGTTGGCGTGCGTGTATCCCCTCGTCGCGGCTCCGCGTCGAGTTCAGTCATTCGACTAGAACGCATCGTGCGGCGGCACCGGGTCCGTTGCCGACGACGCTGGCCGAAAACATTTTCGCCATTGCCTTGTGGGGCGTGGCTGTCATGGCGGCGCTGTTGATCGCTCACGCCGCGCGGCGGTATGTAACTCGGCGAAGAGCGGTCGTCAGCATGATGCAGCAGTTCGGAGAGCGATTCGTTTGCGAGTTCGAGCGGCCTTTGATGGAGCCTGGCTGCCTCAAGCGCCCGGTTGAATCTCGGCTGCGCGTGATCCCCCGCCGAAAGCGATTGGAGATTCTTCTTGCGCCGACAGGTAGCCGACGATATCCGAACCTGCTTGATCATCGAAGTAACGTGAAGTACGACGCCGAGCGAGTTGCGCAGCTGTTGAAAGACGAACGCTTTGTTGGCGGCCACCTGGGCGCGCGCGGGAGATGGGTCGTCATCGCGTGCCACTTCAGGATCCATGCGGAACAGAAAGGTACCAAGTGAACATTCTTCTATTGAGCCTGGGCGGTGGGGGTGGCAACATTCTGCGGTCAGCCAAAGAGTTGTTCATCCGCGACCTCGCGGTGACGCAGAAGACGGACCCCAGATTCGCCGAGCGCCTGCGGCGTGCAGTTACGACGCGGTATCTGGACACCAACGAGTTCTCATTGGCCGGCGTGCCACGAGAGGAACGAGTGATCATCGGCGAGCGAACGACGGGAGGGCTGGGAGCACGACATAACCCCGCCGTGGCCGCACAGGCGCTCGAAGAGTCGAAGTCCGAGGTCGAAGCTCTGTTGAGCGGATACTCCGTGGTGGTCGTCATTGGTACCGGTGGCAAAGGCACCGGTGCGGGCACGATCTTTCCCGTGGTGCGGATGGCACGCGAGCAGCGGAAGCTCGTCATCCCTATCTTCGTAAGGCCCTCGTTCGAGCGCCATGAGGTGGATAAGCGACGCTACGATCACGCACTGAGCGTCGTGGAGCGATTCGACGAGGCGAAGATTCGACTGATAGAGATCCTGAATGACCATGGATATGCGGACAATGACCCGCAGCCTCAATCCGTAGTGTGGGAACGTATGAACCGACCGATCGCGAGAGGATTGCGCGGTCTCATGTACGTGCTCTCAGATTTGTCGCAAGTTGATCCGTCAGACTTGTCCATGCTGTTCGCCGGCGGTGGCAGGCTGCGCATGGGATTTGCGGAAATCGATCCGCCCAAGGCGCAGGAACCTCGCGAGGAACAAGTCGCGGAGGCGGTGCGAACGTGCTGGCAGAATTCGTATTACGCGTTCAGCAAGCCGGTAGGAACCTCATTGGTGTGCATCCAGGGGCATTGGTCGAACGTCGTCGATGCGGCAATCAAAGGAGGCCTGGCGGCCATGGCCAATGCCGGGGTTCCGGAGAGCACCTATACGCCACTCTATGCGAGGGCCGTGCAGGTTCCGAGACCGTGGGGTGTGACGGCGTTGTTTGCTGAACACACGGGGACCCATGCCCCTCTCGACATCGACTGGGAGGCGGAGAGGAAGGTCGATCGTCGTTCGAGCCCCCGCGTCCAGAATCGGGAGATCGAGCCCGAGCACCCTGCCAGGGTTGAACCGCAACCGGCCGCTGCGAGCGTTGCGCGCCTGGCTCTTGACGAGCGAACCGAGCTGACGGAGACGGCCACCATCTCCAGGGGTGAGCGAGCCGTTGCCGCGGAGCTTTCGTTTGCCACGTTCTGGGATCTGGCCGTGGCGATCAACCGTTCGGATCGCGCAGCCCTGGAGTTTGCCCGCAGCGACGCCGCAAATGGGATTCCGATCGAGGCAGTGGAGGTCAGGAAGCTGCTTGGGACCGTGTGGTTTCGCGGCGTGGTCCCTCAGCTGTCTGAACAGGGGCGGCAACGAGTGCTGGACGTGCTCGTGAGCAGCATGCCCATAAGAGATCACGTGTTGCGGGTGGATCACCGCGGACTGCACCTCAGCCAGCTGACCTATGCGCAACTGAGTGACGTCGTGAAGCGGGTCTCACTGCCGGACGCCGCCAGAGCAGACATCGACGTGCTGATGTGTGTCGGCCGGCTTTGGGGCGGCGACGCCCTGAAACGGTTCCACTTCGTACCCGTGACTCCAAACGGCGAACGCTCCGGGTTGGCGAGCTTGCTGCAAGGACTCCGTAGCTAGCAAGCGCGCAGCGTTGCGCGATGCGTCGGAGCCCTCTCGCTCATCCCCGACGTCCGAGCGCACCTGCGAGCAGATCGGTGATCTGCTTGACATGCCGCCGCGCAAAGTCACGCAGGGATGCGTACTCGGTCACCTCAATGATCCGAATTCGCGGATCGCCCAGCAGCGGCCCTAGCAGGTCGCGTCCCTCTGCGAGGGTCAAACCGTCGTCATGCGGGAAATAGGCGACCGGCAGCTCATGGTCAGCGAATGCATCGACATCCAAGTGGAGCACCACTGACGCGGAGGATGGCAACACGTCGAGTATCCGCTGTGCAGTCGTGTGCGCTCCTTCCCGGCGAACCTCTGCCATCGAGACTAGCCGTGGAGCATGCTCCGCGGCTCCACATTGATGATCCCGCGTCGCGCCGATGATCGTGACTTGAGAAGGCGGAAGCCCAGGACCCGCCCGAAAGGGTTGGCCGTGCATCGCCAGCCACAGGGCGAGATATGCCGCGCTCTGGCTTTTCGTTGGATCAGGGGTCCCGTCATCGCAGTCGCCGTCGATGTACAGGACGTGCACTTGATCGAGGCCAGCCGACTTCATCAGTGCTTGGGTGGTTCCAACGACGATGCTGCAATCGCCTCCGATCAGCAACGGCACGTGGCCTGGTTGGTCCAGAATCGGCACCAGCCGATCACTCAGGATCTCCCAAGCGATGCGCGGTCCCGGCCAATTACGGATCGGCGGAACTTCATGATGGGGTAGATAGCTGGGCAGGGGGATGTCGCCGCCATCTATCACTTCGCAACCCGCCATCTGCAGTTGTGCTACGAAACCGGTGTCTCGATAAGGCTGCGCGTCGTGCTCACTGCCCGGTGTCAACGATCCTGTGCGATATGGCACACCGAGCACATGGTAGATCGCGCCGCCAGCGAGGCGTGACGTTCCAGTGTGGGTCATGCAAACCAGTATGGATCTAGACGCGGGATCGCCGGGCTAACGCCCGCCGAGCGGGGGGGACATCGCCGGTGGTCGGTGGAAATCGAGCTGCTCGATGTCGGTCCACTGGACGTACTCGGGGCGCTCGCGGCCGTCGATGAAGATCAGCATGCCGGCGTTCCCCGCACCGAGATCGCCGGCGCGATCGAGGCTGCAACTCCTCGCCGTCATGAAGTGTCACTTTGGCGCGCCGGGCGCCGACATCCTGCTCGAGAGCCCGGTAGTTCCCGGCGAGGACCAGGAGGACGAGCACGCTTACCAACGCCGCGCCAGAGATTGCAGTTCTATCCATGGTCGACACTCCGCGGAAGGCCATCGGCACCTCCGCAGGAAGTATCGCCTTCCGGGCTGGGGAAGTCCTCAGGGGCGCGTGAGCGGGTTGTGAGATCTTCGTGAGATCGGCCACACTATTCCCTTGTCGGCTATAGCAAAGATGGGCAGAATGGTCCGATGCCGCTCCGCCGTGAAGGCCCAGAACCAGACGATTTCCTTCCGCTGCCGCGGGATACCTTCGATGTGCTCGTCTCGCTGGCTGATCGAGAGCGCCACGGCTACGCCATCCTGCAGGACATCGCTGAACGCACGGACGGCCGTATCCGCCTGAGTCCGAGCACCCTCTACGCGGTGATCAAGCGGCTGCTCGAATCCGAGCTCATCGAAGAGCTGAGCGAGCGACCTGATCCGGCACACGATGACGAGCGTCGCCGCTACTATCGCCTGACGCCGTTGGGCCGGCGTGTGGCCGAATCCGAAGCCGCCAGGCTCACGCGCCTGCTCGCGGATGCGAGGGCGAGCGGCCTGGTGCCGCGGAGACGATAGCAATGCCCGTTGCACGCATTGAACGGCGCGCGCGGCGTTTGTTCGGAGCCGTGCTGCATCTTTACCCGGCCTCGTACCGTGACGAGTACGGGAGGGAGATGACGCTCGTCCTGGTAGACCGGCTCCGCGGCGAGCACAATGCTGCCGCGCGAGTCGTCGTGTTCTTCGCTGCTATTGCGGCTGTCTTCGCGGACGCTCCCAAACAGCACGCGTTCGTCCTGGCGCAGGATCTTCGACTCGCGCTTCGTCTGATCCGGCGCGAGAGATGGTTCGCGACCCTGGCGATTGGTACCGTCGCGCTCGGCATCGCTTTGTCGACCGCCGTGTTCAGCGTGGGGAAGTCCCTGCTCGTCGACGCGCTGCCATACCGCGACGCCGAGCGCGCGGCAATGGTCTGGGTGACCAATCCGCGCCAGGGGCGCGACCGGGACGTCACGTCGTACCCGCGCCTGCTCGCCTGGCGCGAGCGCAGCCAGCTGATCGAGACATTCGCGGCCTACGCGTTCAAGCGGGCGGTGGTGACCGGCCTAGCCGATCCCGAGCAGCTGCTCGTCGTCAGAGCCACTCCGGAGTTTTTTCAGGTCGTTCAGTCAGAGCCCGTCGTGGGACGATTGTTCGCCGCGACCGAAGAGCAAGCCGCCGTCGTCGTGCTCAGCCATGGTCTCTGGCAGCGGAAATTCGGCGGGCAGCGGAGCGCGGTCGGTCAAACGCTCCGACTGGATTCGGTCCCGTACACCATCATCGGCGTGCTGCCCCCGTCGTTTCAGTTCCCCGCACGCGACGTGGACGCCTGGGTCCCGTTGCAGCCGACCCCAGACGATCGACAGAGGGGGGCTTTCTGGCTGGAGACGCTTGCGCGACTGAAGCCCGGTGTGTCGCTCGCGCAGGCGCAGCAGGAAATGACCGCGATCGCGGCTCGGCTGGGCGCCGAGCGCCCTGAGGATCGCGAACTTGGCGTCGCCCTCGTCGGTCTGCGCGACGAGATCGCGGGGCCATTCAAACCGGCGCTCGTCATGCTGACCGCTGCCGTGCTGGGCGTCCTGGCGATCGCCTGTGTGAACGTGGCGGGCATGCTCACGGCGCGCGGGGCGGCCCGGCGGCGGGAAGTCGCCATTCGGACCGCGCTCGGCGCGTCGCGGCGCCGGGTCGTCCGTCAACTGTTGACCGAAGCGGTCGTGCTGTTCGTCCTCGGGGGCGTCCTTGGCGTCACGCTCGGCTCGGTGCTCCTGCGGTTGCTCGTACGGGTCGCGCCGCCGACGCTGTCATGGCTTGGTGACGTCTCACTGGACGGACCGATGCTTGCGGTCGCGCTCGGGACGGCCGCGCTCACGGGCGTGCTCTTCGGTGTTCTTCCCAGTTGGAGGGGTGCCGGAGCCGACGTCGTTGAAGTCGTCGCCAGCGGGGTCAAGGGTGCGGGCCGCGGCGGGCTGTCGCAACCTTTCAGGTGGACGCTCGTTGTCTCCCAGATCGCTATCGCCACGACTGTCGTGTCGGCGGCCAGCCTGTCGCTCGCGAGCCTCGTCCATGCGCAGCGTGTCGACCTCGGGTTCGAGCCAGGCCATGTGCTGACTGCGCGAGTGGAGCTTCCGCGGGCCAAATACCCGGACGCTGCGGTTCGCCAGCAGTTCTTCGATCGCTTACTCGAACGCGCGCGGGCATTACCTGGTGTCACTGGTGCTGCCGCGGGGAGTTCGGTCCTGGGTCGGACAAACTCTTCCAGCTTTGCGATCGAGGGTCGGCCGGAGATGATTCAGCAGCCCCTGACCTTCGACATCATCACGCCTGATTTCTTCCAGGTGCTTCAGGTTCCATTGCTCCGTGGACGCTCTTTCTCGGATCGCGACACCGCTGACGGGCAGCTCGTCGCCATCATCAACGAGACCACGGCGAAGACGCACTGGCCCAACGAGGACCCGCTTGGGAAGCGTTTCAATTTCGGGGGTGAGCGGTGGATGACGGTCGTAGGGATTGTGGCGGATACGCGAAGGGCCGGTGTCGATCACCGTGTGCGCACCGAGTCCTATCAGCCGTACACGCAAGACCCCGGGTCGATGACCGTCCTCATTCGCACCGCTGGAGAACCGACTGCGATCGTGCCCGCGCTTCGGGCGGTGGTTCGCGAGTTGGATCCGGAGCAGCCTCTCGCTCGGGTCGCGCCGCTGGACGAATTGATCGACAACCAGACCGCCGCTCGCCGCTTCAACACCTGGCTGCTCGGCGCCTTCGGCGCGGCCGCCATAGCCCTCACGGCGATCGGCCTGTACGGCTTGCTCGCCTATGTGGTTGCTCTTCGCCGACATGAAATGGCCGTACGTCTCGCGATCGGTGGAACGCCCAGCCACGTGGTTGGCCTTGTCGTGCGACACGTCTCATGGGTCGTCGGAATCGGAATGAGCCTCGGCCTGGCCGGAGCGCTCACGGCCGCGCGTTCGATGCGAGGCCTGCTCTTCGGGGTCGAACCGTGGGATCCGCTGTCTCAAGGCGTGACGATCGCGTTGCTCTGCGCGGTCGCTGTGGCAGCGGCGTGGATTCCGGCGCGCCGCGCGATGCGTGTGGATCCCGCCACCGTTCTGCGCATGGAGTAAGCGCTGACGAAATCGGTGATCGTCAGCGGGTAGCAGATGCGTTTCAGCCTTGAAGAATTCGCGAGAACATGAACGCACTCTATCGACAATTCGAACAGTCGTTCTGGCCTCGGCGGCCAATGCTTTGAGACGGCGGCGCCCACGGCTGGTCGTAGCCCCTCTCCGATATTCCGTGATGGCAAAGACGACTCGACTCAAGAGCAACAGCTCGAACTCCTGTCATTCTCGATGCCTACTGAGCTTCGGCACCGCCCGGCGGGGTGGCAGGCTTAGTGCTGCGCAATAGCAGCAGCCGGCATTCAGATACCAGACCTGCCGGACGCGAAACCACAGTCAGCCGTACCACGGCTCGTTCAAAGGCGCCATCACATCCGTGCGATGGCCGATGGCACCGACATGGAGGTCACGCCTGTGTTGAAACACCATCGGGCCCTACTATTTTCTCTCGTGTGCCTGGCTCTCTCAGCCACTCTCGCGAGTGCACAGTCCCCGCAGGTGATCCGCAACGAGATCACGTTGCGTGGGACGGTGGAGGCCGTCGACCACGCCGCGCGAACGGTCGGAATCCGCGGGGACAAGGGAACCCTCATCACGATCGACGTCCCACCGTCGGTCACCGGCTTTGACAAGGTCAAGGTCGGCGACATCGTGACCGTCGCGTTCTACGACGGGGTGAGCGTCCGTCTGAAGCCACCCGGCGAGCCAGCCGTCGACCGGACCGTCCCTCCGATCACGACCGCGTCGACCAGCGATCTGCCGGGGGCCACCAAAGCTACACAGCGTGTGACGACGGTCACCATCACCGGCTGGGACCCAGCTTCGCGGGAGCTGACCTTCACCGGGCCGGCCGGTACGCGTTACTCGCGCCGTCTGCTGGAGACGACTGACGCCAGCATCCTGGCGGGGCTCAAGGTTGGCGACCGCGTGGACGTCACGCGGACCGAGGCGGTTCGCCTCACGGTCCAGTCAGCCACGCCGGCGCCCGAACCCGACACATTTCGGCACCGCTTGTCGATCTCGGCTCTCTGGGGTGTGGACAACGGGTTCAGTGGCCACATGCTCGAGGGAGTCTCGGGAGTCACGTCCGGGGGCGTGCCGATCAACCTGAACGAGACGAGCTACGACGATGTGTACGGCCGTATCTCGGCTTTCAAGGTAGGGGTTGGCTACCGCACGAGTCCGCGCGCTGAAGTGGCGATCAACTATGTATACTCCAAGAGTGCGTCAGAGACGGCGACCATCGGCACGGTGGGGACGGACAACGTGCCGCTGGAGGTGAACTTCAACGACTACAGCTACTGGGGATTCGAAGGCGGCCAGCGGTTCTTCTTTGCACGCGTCCGCTTCACGCCGTACCTGGGGTACCTGGTCGGCTTCAATCGTTTCAGCTCCAGCCAGGCCACCTTCCCCGATGATGCCCCAGTTGCGACGCCTCATCTCGTGGAAGAAACCGGGACGCTCTTCGAAGACTCCTGGGCGTTCAGCTTTGGCCCCACCGCCGGCCTGCTCATCGGCCTTGGCCCCTTCGAGGTGATCGCTGAGACGCAGCTGCGCTACATGGGCGGACGGTCGGATGCCGAATGGCTCGACGACGATGCCTTGCGCACGATCAACGCCGAGACTTCGCGGTGGTCGCTCCCGTTCCTTGTCGGCGGGAGGATTCGGTTCTGATGACCTCCGATTCATGAGGCGCGCCCCGGTCGTCGGCCGGGGCGGCGCCTCATGGGTCGGTTACAACGTCGAGAACATCCGCCGGCTCGGACTCACGATCGAGGACGTCGCAGAGGGCCTCGGCTACCCGCGTGGAATGGATGAGCTTCGGCTCGGGCGTCCGACGAGCTTAGTCCCGGCGTGCCTGGCCAGGGCGAGCACACGGGATTTCGGAGCGGTCTCCATCTGAGCGGAGAGGCGGAAGCCTTCGCAGAACCGGGCAAACGAAAACAGCAATGATTCCGGGCCTCCGGCTCTGGCACACGGCGTGCCCATGACGGTCATGCCGTCGCGGCGTCAGGTCGCTCACCGCGAAGGATGCTCTGGGGAGGTCTTCGCGAGTGCAAACTGCTTCGCCCAACGATCGGATACGGCAGCGCCGTCTCGGTCTGCTCGTGGAACGCACCGCGTGGACGTTCGGGTGTGTGTGCCTGGTGACGTGCGGCGCACTGTCCATCGACGGTGCGCGGGGCGCTCGGCGCGAGCTCGAGCGGTTTGCGCTCCTCCAGGCGGCGGCGCTCCCGCGGACCCCGGCACCGGACCTGAACCTCTGGGACCCGGAACGCATCACCGCCTGGCGGCAGGCATTGAACGAACCCGCACCGCCACCGCTCGCGGTCCTGCGGATCCCGAAGATTCGCCTTGAGGTTCCGGTCCTGCCGGGCACCGACGACCTCACGCTCAACCGTGCCGTGGGTCACATCGACGACACGGCACTGCCGGGGACGGATGGCAACTCCGGACTCGCCGGGCATCGCGACGGGTTCTTTCGGGGCTTGAAAGACATCGGACCCGAAGATGTCATCGAGCTGGAAACGCTTCGAGGGAAGGAAGTCTATCGCGTCGAGCGGACCTGGGTCGTCGACCCGGAGGACGTATCTGTGCTCGATCCTACGCCGGCGGGCTCACTGACGCTGGTCACGTGTTATCCGTTCTACTACGTCGGCCCAGCGCCGCAACGTTACATCGTCCGCGCCGTACGTGCCGATACCGCACCGGTGGTCAGCGCCGCGGTTGAGCAGGTGTCCGGTGTCCGGCGCGCAGCCGATCGATAGTCGGCGGTGCTCTACGTCAGAAATGAAGCGATCGAGGAACGGCGATGCGGGCTCTCATCGGAAATCGGAAACGGGACAAACAGGAGGCGGTATGACGCGTGCAGCGATTCGGCTTGTGTTATGTGGTGCTCTGGTCTGTGTGACGGCGGCCGCGGCGCTGGCGCAGACGTCAGCGACATCGGAGACCAAGAAATTCCAGGTCATTGCGGTGGATGGAAACAGGCTCGTCGTCAAGCTACCTGAAGGCACGAGGGAACTGACCGTGCCCGACGACTTCCGCTTCAACGTCGACGGAAACATGTTGTCGGTGCAGGAACTGAAAGCCGGCATGACGGGCACAGCGACGATCACCACCAAGACCACGGTGACGCCCGTCACCGTGACCGAGGTGAAGAACGGGACCGTGGTACACGCCCTTGGCCAGACCATCATCGTCCGCACCGCCGAGGGGGAAGTGAAGCAGTTCACGCAGAGCGACATCGACAAACGCGGTGTCAAGATCATGCGAGAGGGCAAGGTTGCGGAGATCTCGGACTTCCGTGCCAACGACCGGCTGACCGCCACCATCGTCACCACGAAGCCGCCACGGGTCCTGACCGAGAAGGAAGTCAGCGCAACCCTTGCCAAAAGCGGTGGCAGTGCCGGCGCGCCCGCGGCCGGCGCGGCGGCGGCGCCCTCGACGGCACCAACGGCACCAGCGCCGTCTCAGCCCGCAGCGACCTCGGGCGCCACGCCGAAGAAGCTGCCCAAGACGGCCAGCCCTCTGCCGTCGCTTGCACTCACAGGCTTCGCCTCGCTCCTTGCGGCGTTGGCCCTCACTGTCAGGCGTCGTCGCGCGACGCCCTAGCGGTTCGCCAATCGACGTCGGGCCGCGGTCACGATGGATAGCCGAGGCCCGCGATGTTTCAGATTGAGGCGCCCCTTCCTTTGGCAGAAGCGAGGGGCGCCTCGCTTGCGTCTCGACCGCCCATTGATTGGGCGCAAGGAGGATCAAAATGACAACGACGTGGATCGCTGGCGTTCTCGCCGGCACCGCTCTGATTTGTGCGGCACGCCCGACAGTCACAGTCGCTCAGGACAAGGGAAAGACGGCGGCGGCCGAGCTCACACAAGCCTCACAGGCGGCTTTGCAGCAACTGTACGCCAGCGTACCGCTCGCGAAGGAACTCGGGCCAAAGGCCTTTGCCATTCTGGTCTTCCCCAAAGTCACGAAGGCCGGCCTCGGGGTCGGCGGTCAGTATGGCGAGGGCGCCCTGTTGAAGGGTGGGACCGCGGTTGCCTATTACAAGACCACGGGCGCTTCGTTCGGGTTGCAGGCGGGCGGCCAGCAGTACGGCTACGCGATGCTCTTCATGAACGCGAAGGCGGTCGAGCAGCTGGACAACGCGAAGGGTTTCGAGGTCGGTGTTGGCCCAAGCGTCGTCCTGGTGGACGAGGGCATGGCGAAGACCACCACGACGAGTACGTTGAAGGACGACATCTACGCCTTCGTCTTCGGACAGAAGGGGCTGATGGCGGGCCTCGGCATACAAGGCAACAAGATCACCAAGATCACGCCCAAGTAGGCTGACGTGACGCCCCGGTATTTCGGGGGCGCCCTCCGTCAGCTTGGAGGGAGCCGCGCGGGGTTCGGGCGCACCCTGGCGGCGCGGGGCGAATACGAATGGATCAGCTCGTTGGCAGTTTCTCCCGCCCGGCACACGTAATGCATAGTCGCGAGCGTGCCCCGCGACAGCGAACGCCCCGTCTGGCGGGACCAGGAGGACGTATGAAGAGGTTTGTCAAAGGACTTGTGGCAGCGGCAGTTGTGGTGACGATGGCTAGCCCGGCCATGGCCCAGAGTAAGACCGTCAAGTCAGAGATGAGAACGGAGACAGGCATTGTTGAGGCGATCGACGTCCCGACCCGTACGGTCACGCTCAAGAAAGCGGACGGTACCTTCGTGACGACCGTCGCCGGGCCGGACATCGCGCGGTTCGCGGAGCTCAAGCTCGGCGACACGGTCAACGTTCGGTATTACGACAACGTGGTCATCCGGGTGAAGCAGCCGGGCGAGGCGGAGACCGTCAGCGGCACCAAGGGCACGACTGGTTCCGAACAGGTTCTGCCTGGTGGCACCAGAGCCAAGCAGGTGACGGTCACGGCCACGATCACGGCCATCGACCCGAACGCGCCATCGATCACGTTCACCGGGCCGAACGGCTGGAAGTACTCGTCGAAAGTGCAGGACACGGCAGCTCTCGCGACAGTCAAGGTCGGTGACAAGGTTGACATCGTCTGGACAGAAGCAATGCTGGTGTCGGTCGAGCGCAAGTAGGCGCTTGGTTGACGGCCGGGGCGATCCGAGGTGATCGTCCCGGGCCGAGCCGTAAAGCAGAGCGCCGTGTAGTAAAGCGTGCGCCGTGTAGTAGAGCAGAGGCCGCGTCCTTGAACGCGGGTCGGCTCGAGACCCGCCCAGGCCGCGATTCAGACCCGTCCAGGCTGCGATTCAGACGATGTGGTGCTTGACGGCATACTGGACGAGCTGTGCACTCGACTTGACCTTGAGCTGCTCCATGATGCGGTACTTGTGGAACGCCACCGTCCGTGGCGTGAGGTTGAGGAGGTTGGCCACTTCCTTCATCGAGCGGCCCTCGGCCAGGAGTTGCAGGACCTCCCGCTGCCGCGCCGTCAACTCCTGGCTCGGGACGTTCAGGTCGCCGTGCATGAGCGAGCTCACCAGACCTTCGGTGATGAGCGGCGTCACGTACGAGTGTCCCGCGATGACCTGGCGAATCGCTGCCAGGAGCTCCGATGCCGCCGACTGCTTGAGCACGTAGGCAGATGCGCCGGCGCGGAACGCCTCGGCGGCGAGGTCAGTGTCTTCGTTCATGGTGACGAACACCAACTTCACGTCCCGCAGCTGCTGCTTGATCTGCCGCGCCGCTTCGATGCCGTTCAGCAGCGGCATCGAGACGTCCAGCACGATGATGTCGGGTTTGAGCTCGCGCGGCGGCAGCGACGAGCGCCCGCCCGTCGGCGACCTGACCAACGATGTCGCAGTCTCCTGCCAGCAGCTGTTCGAACGCGCCGAGCAGGAGCGCGTGATCGTCAGCGAGCAGAACGCGAGGTCGACCCGGATTCCTCACGATCCCTACGGTACCGGCCGCCCACCGCGGGCGGCAATGCAGAATCGGCATGGCATCGCCTGCCAGGGCGCGACGTGCCTCCACCGGGCGTCGAGCGAATGTCGAGCGTACCCTCGATCGCCTCGATGCGCCCATGCTGATAAGGCCCAATCCCTCCCCCCACGCCGCATCGACATCGAACCCAACCCCATCATCCGAAACCGTGAGCGCGAGGCCATTCGATCCACCACGAAGATCGACCGTCACCGTCCGAGCTCTGCCGTGTGTCACCCGACCAAGCTCCGGCTGATCGGCGCTTCAGGACTTCCAGCGCGAACTGCAGACGATGCGAGAGGTCGTGCACGCTCCTGGCAGGTCCCGGCTCGGTTCAGCACTTCGCCGGCGAGCGGTTCTGTGTCGGGCTGCACCGCGCCAAGCAGCAGTTCGAGGTTGATCGAGAGCACGGCGACCTGCTGGCTGATCTCGTCGTGAGTTCGCGGGCGATGCGAGAACGTTCGCTATTCTCGGCCTGGACACATCGAAGCTGTATAACCCCTGTCACTTTTATCGGCGGACCCTACAGTTCTGCACAGTGTTCAGGCGTCTGTTTGGGCGATAGCGTTAGGGCGAATGGGGCAGGCCTGCGCGGAGCATGTCGGGAAGGCGACGCGTCGGCCCGTTCTCGAGGCAGGAGGCCATCGAGCTAGCCGAGACGTATGTCCCTGCTCACATTTGAGGCTCCCGTGCCAGTTTCCGAGGCTCTGTCGGCTGGTCGGCCTGAGCGAGCAACATCAAGGATAAGGACACGCCAATGCTTGCGTCAGCACGTCCCGCAACCAGCCGCTTCGCTCACTCGACGGAACGATCGGCCGACGTCGTGCCGATCCACCCCTCGACCGATGGCGACCAGCACGTCGCCGGCTCCCTCGGCGGGTACCGGTCACTGCGAGGTCGCGACGACCTGCAGGCCGAGAATCTCTACCTCCGGCGAGAGGTGCAGGAGCGCCTCGGCCCCGGTGTCATCGTTGGACGAAGCACCGCCATCCTACGCGTCCTCGAACAGGCGCGACAGGTGGCCGCGACCGATTCGACAGTGCTGCTGCTCGGCGAAACAGGTACAGGAAAGGAACTCATCGCGACGCAGATTCACGAGCAGAGTTCGCGGCGCCGTCGCGTCATGGTGCGCATCAACTGCGCGGCGATTCCGAGCACCCTCATCGAGAGTGAGCTGTTCGGCCGGGAGAAGGGCGCCTTTACCGGCGCGTTGGCGAGGCAAATCGGGCGGTTCGAACTGGCAGATCATTCGACGATCTTTCTCGACGAGATCGGCGACCTGCCGGTCGACACACAGGTCAAGCTGTTGCGCGTGCTCGAGGAGCGGCAGATTGAGCGGCTCGGCAGCCCGAAGGCCGTGGCCGTCGACGTCCGGATCATTGCGGCGACGCACCGCAACCTGGAACAACGGATCACCGAGGACGCCTTCCGGCAGGACCTGTACTACCGTCTCAACGTCTTTCCGATCGAGGTGCCGCCCCTGCGCGATCGGACTGAGGACATTCCCCTGCTGGTGTGGCGCTTCGTTGATGAGTTCTCGAAGTCGTTCGGCAAGCGCGTCGATGCGATCCCACGAGACGACATGGACGCCCTGCAGCGCTATGCCTGGCCCGGAAACATCCGCGAGCTCCGCAATGTCGTGGAACGCGCCATGATTGTTGCCGTCGGGCACAACCTGACGATTCCGCTACCGGCGCAGCCACAGTCGGTGCTCAGACGCAGCGTGAGGCTGAGGGACGTCGAGAGGGAGCACGTCCTCAGCGTCGTCGAAGCATGCCGCTGGCGCATCCGTGGCGTCGACGGCGCCGCGGAGCGGCTTGGACTTCGGCCGACGACGCTCGAGACACGGATGGCCAAGCTTGGGATCAAGCGCCCCCGGACAGGCGTGACCGCGCACGCGACGAACGCATCTGGCGACGACGATCTCAGGATGTCGTCAGTCCCTCGCCAGTGACCAGCCCGAAAAACGTGCTCCGGCATGCCGGAGGTCTCTCCGCGATGCCGGAGAGCGCCGCATTAGATGTCCGGATGTCGTTGCCAGTAAGCCTCTCATGGCGAAGGGTTTCTGCTACCGGTGCCGTCGCTGCAGCTGGTACGTCTGCTGCATCCGCATGTCTTGTCGGCTGTGGGCCGGAACGGATCGTGAGGCTTCAACAGACCGTTCGAATGTGTGGACTCGCGCTCACCGTTGTGGCAGCCGCCGGGCTGCCGTCCCACGCGCAATCGGAAACGTAACGCGACGGCGTCAATCAAACCGCCGGCGGCGCGTCCGCAACAGCGCCGGCGACGATCGTTGTCGACCGAAAGAAGAGCGAGTACATGCCAGACGGTCATTCCTGGCACTCGCCAAGGGTTGGAACGCCGAGTGCTATGTCGACACGCCTGGTACGGCTCACCGTGACGCTGAGCGCCTCGGCCAATGACGCCAAGGAACTGGTCGAAGCGTTCCGGTTCCTGATGGTGAGCACTCGGCTCGATCGAAGGTGCCTCGGGTGCTCCGTCTGGACCGATCCGGACTCGAGCGTGCACTACGTCGAAGAGTGGTCGACCGAAGAGGACATGAGGCGCCGGGTGGGATCCGATCGCTTTACGTCGGTGCTGGCGCTCCTCGAGTCGGCCCGGGAGGCGCCGCACGTGCAGTTCGACTTTGTCTCCAGCACGCGCGGCCTCGACTACGTTGCCGAAGTCCGGCAGTGCGGCGCGCGCTGAGAGATCGAAGAGAGGATTCTGTCATGCCCCGAGCGAGACGCAGATCACGGGCGGTAGCCGCCATCGCGGCGGTCGGCCTGTTCGTGCAGACCACCGCCCCGATGGGTTTGACCGCGGCGCAGGCCGGCGCCAAACCGTCGCCAGCGGGGCAGGCATCCGCGCCGGCAAAAGCGGCGCCCCAGGCCGTTGCCGCGCCGGCGAAAACCGCAGCTGCTGCTCCGCCAATCGTCGACGGCGGCTGGCCGCGAATCTACAACCTGCCGAGCGGCGGAACGATCCTCGTCTATCAGCCTCAGGTGGCGAGCTGGGAGAAGCAGAAACATCTTGTTGCCTACAGCGCCGTCTCGCAGCGGGTCAAGGGGGCCGAGAAGCCCGCGATCGGTACCATCAAGATCGAAGCGGATACGGAGGTATCGGTTCCCGACCGCCTGGTGAGCTTCCAGAAAATGAAGATCGTCGAAGCGAGTTTCCAGACGCTGCAGAAGGAGCAGATTCGCGAGATTACAACCGAGATCGAGAAGGCGATTCCAGACGATGAACGCGTGATCGCGCTCGACCGCGTGCTCTCGAATCTGGACAAGAGTCAGGTCATCCCCAAGAACGTCGAGGGCGTGAAGTCGGATCCCCCGACGATCTTCTTCAGCACATCGCCGGCCGTGATCATGAACCTCGATGGCGAGCCGATCTGGAGCCCAATCAAGGAGAACGACCTGAAGTTCGCGGTCAACACCAATTGGGATCTGTTCCAGTACGTGCCGACGAACAGGTTGTACCTTCGCAACAACGACAGCTGGCTCGAGGCGACGGACGTGAAGGGGACGTGGTCGCCCGCGGGCAAGCTGCCCGACAGTTTCAAGAAGCTGCCGGCGGAAGATAACTGGAAGGACGTCAAGGCCAACCTGCCCGGCAAGGCGATCGCGGCGACGGCTGTGCCGAAGGTGTTCGTCAGCCTGCAGCCGGCGGAGCTCATTCTGTTGACGGGCCCGCCCGCCTATCGTCCCGTGCAGGGCACCGGGCTCCAATGGGTCAGCAACACAGAGAGCGACGTGTTCCGGATGGGCACGACGGGAGCCGTGTATTACCTGGTTGCGGGCCGCTGGTTCACGGCGTCGGACTTCAGCGGACCGTGGACGTTTGCGACCCCGACCTTGCCGGCCGACTTCAAGAAGATTCCGGTCGAGCACGAGCGCTCGCGCGTCCTCGCGTCTGTTCCCGGAACCGATCAAGCCATCGAAGCCGTGCTCCTCGCGGAGATTCCACATACCGCTCGCGTGAACAAGAAGGAACTCAAGGCACCGGACGTGGCATTCGAGGGCGATCCGCAGTTCACGCCGATCGAGCAGACGACCGTGGCGCGCGCCGTGAACACCGACAAGGACGTCTTCAAGATCGGCGATGTCTATTACATGTGCCACCAGGGCGTGTGGTTCACCGGTAAAAGTGCTTCCGGTCCCTGGGAGGTCGCCGAATCGGTGCCGGAGCAGATCTATCAGATTCCCGTCAGCTCGCCGGCGCATCACGTCACCTACGTCACCATCGAGGAAGACGATGACGACGACTGGGTCGTGTTTGCCGCGGCGGCTGGCTACACCGGCATGATGGTCGCCTGGGGCTGCACGATGTGGGGCTCGGGTTGGTACTACCCGCCCTACTGGGGATACGGCGCCTACTATCCTTATTACTATCCGTATTTCCCGACCTACGGCTACTCGGCCTGGTACAACCCGTGGACCGGCGCCTACGGGCGGAGCGCCGGCATCTATGGACCGTACGGCGGTGCTGGGGTCGGCGCGCGCTACAACCCACGCACCGGAACCTATGCGCGCGGGGCAGCGGCGTACGGCCCGTACGGCGCGCGCGGCGTCGCGCAGGCCTACAACCCTCGCACCGGCACCTACGCGCAGACGCGGCAAGGCTCGAACCCCTACGGCAGCTGGGGCTCGACCTCCGTGCAGCGCGGCGATGACTGGGCGAAGACCAACCGCTATACAAACCGTCAGACCGGCACGACGACGAGAACCGTAAGGACCGACGAGGGCAGCGCCGTCATGCGCAAGGGTGCGGAGGGCGGCAGGGTCGTCGCCGGTGACGGTGGCAACATCTACGCCGGGAAGGACGGCAACGCCTATCGCCGGCAAGACGGCACGTGGCAGAAGTACCAACAACGGCGGCTGGTCGAACACCGACCGTCAGCCGAGCGGCGAGCGGCCCACGCCTTCGGATCGACCGGCCGGCGAGCGGCCCACGGCTTCGGATCGACCGGCCGGCGAGCGGCCGACGACCACCGATCGCAGCACGGTCGATCAGCTGAATCGCGACGCTGCGGCGCGCCGCGAAGGCTCGCAGCGGACCCGCGACTCCGGTACCTATCGCAGCGCTCCCAGCAGCCCGCGGAACATGGGCGGCAGCTACGGCGGCGGCAGGTCGCGTGGTGGTGGCGGCGGCGGCCGGCGACGGTAGCTGGTTTCGGCTCGCGCAGACGGGCGCTTCCAGTCAGCGTCGCCGATCGGCAACGACCCACGCGCACCAGATCGCTTGCGCTCCGTGAAGCACGACTGCTGCCCAGAGGAGTGGACCGAGCGGGCCGAGCGCGCCGGCGAGGCCCAGCACAACCACCGCGGCGGGTCAGCCGGGCAATGCCGGCAGCCGGAAAGACGTCCGCGGGCGAGCCAATGGCCGGCGCCCAATTCGTCTTCCCTGCGTCGTCGTTCGCGCGTAGACCTCCCACTGATTGTTCAGCTTCACAAAGCCGTAGAGGAAGTTGCGCCTGGCGAGCGCCAACTGGACCTCTGGCCCAAGTGCGAACGCCTTGTTGCCGCGGATGAGGATGTCGGCAACGATCACGCGCAGCTTCCGTGTCGATGATTCCTCCCCGCCTTGTCGTTGCCCATCCGAGCGGAGCGCTTCTGCGCTCACGACATGCTGACAGTCATTGCCGATTAGCAGTGAAATCTCGGATTCGAGGAACAGGAACGCGTCTCCCACGCGCAGCGTCGAAGGGTGGCGAAGGACTTGCAGCCGGCGCGACATCCGAAGGATGGACGTGTTCCTCAAACCCGATGGCTGCGCCCTTCACCAGGGACGGTCCAGGCGCGCGAGATTTGCGACAACAGAAAAGGGAATGTGATGCCTACGAGGCTGACAACCGTGATCGGGACAGTGTTGCTCGCCGCCGCGTGCGGAGGGGCACCGTCGCCCCCGGCCACGCCTGCCACGGGCACGCCTCCCGTCGGCCTCGGCGCAGCCCGTGCAACTTGGCGGTCCGGCGACCGGTGCCGGCACCGTGAGCGCCGACAGCGGCGAGATCACGCCGGTCGATCCGGCGACGTTCCAAAAGGAGCCGGGCTATTCGCCGTACGCCGGCCGGCGCTATCCCGAGCGCCCCTACTTCGGCGACGAGCATGTCCACACCTCGTGGTCGGTTGATGCCGGTGGTAGCGGTACGACGCTCGGTCCCGAGGAGGCGACGCGGTTTGCCCGGGGCGAGGAACTCATCGCGACCAGCGGCCAGCCGGTCAAGCTCGGACAGCCGCTCGACTGGGTCGCCATCACCGATCACTCCGACATGATGGGGATGATCACCGAGATCAAGGGCGGCAATCCCGAGATGATGGCCGACCCGATGCTCAAGCGGTGGCGGGAGATGTTCAATGGCGGCCCGGTGGAGGCAAAGAAGGCCGTGATGGAACTGGTAGCCGCGCAGTCGAACAAGAAGCTGCCGCCGATCACGACGGATCCACGGTTTGCCAGGAGCGTGTGGGCGAAGAACACCGCCATCGCCGAGAAGTACAACGAACCCGGGCGTTTCACGGCGTTCATCGGTTACGAGTGGACGTCGAACGCCGGCGGCGGCGACAACCTGCACCGGAACATCATCTACCGCGACAACAAGGACAAGGCCGACGGCGTGCTGCCGTACACCACGTTCCAGAGCGAGAATCCCGAGGACCTCTACAAGTGGATGACCGAATGGGAGAAGACTACTGGCGGCAAGCTCCTCGCGATCGCGCACAACGGCAATCTCTCGAACGGCCGGATGTTCGCCATGACCACCTTCAGCGGCGACCCGATGACCAAGGCGTGGGCTGAGGCGCGGCAGCGCTGGGAGCCGCTGTTCGAAGCGGTTCAGATGAAGGGGCAGAGCGAGTCGCATCCGTCGCTGTCGCCGACCGACGACTTCGCCGCGTGGGAGCTCTGGGACCGCGGCAACCTGACCCAGACGCCGAAGAAGCCGGGGATGATTCAGCACGAATATGTCCGCGAAGCCCTCAAGAACGGCCTGAAGGTGGAACAGGACCTCGGCGCCAACCCGTTCAAGTTCGGAATGGCGGGCGGAACCGACACCCACAACGGCCTGGTGGCGGCCGAAGAGGACAACTTCTTCGCCAAATTCCCGAGTGCTGAGCCCAGGGCGGATCGGTGGGAGGAGGACGCGATGAACTTCGGCCCCGATCGCATCGTGAAGGGCTGGGAGATGACGGCGGCTGGATACACCGCGGTGTGGGCGACCGGCAATACGCGGGCGGAGCTGTGGGACGCGATGATGCGCCGCGAGACCTATGCGACGAGTGGTCCCCGCATGACTGTGCGGTTCTTCGGCGGCTACGACTTCACCGCGGCTGACGCCACGCGCACGCCGGCGGTGGCCGGCTACGCCAAGGGCGTGCCGATGGGCGGCGACCTGCCGGCGGCGCCCGCCGGCAAGGCACCGACCTTCCTCGTCGCCGCGCTCAAGGACAGATTCAGCGGCAACCTCGATCGCATCCAGATCATCAAGGGATGGCTGGGCAAGGACGGCAAGCCGCAGGAGAAGATCTACGACGTCGTCTGGGGCGACCAGGACCGGCGCCGGATCGTCAACGGCAAGCTGACCCCGGTGGGGAACACCGTGGACGTCGCCACCGCCACGTGGACCAACACGATCGGCGATCCGGAGCTTGTCACCGTGTGGACGGACCCGGACTTCGATCCGTCAGCCCGCGCGGTCTACTACGCGCGCGTGCTCGAGATCCCCACGCCGCGGTGGACCGCCTACGATGCGGCGTACTTCAAGATCACAATCAAGGACCCGAAAGTGCCGATGACGACGCAGGAGCGGGCGTTCACGTCGCCCATCTGGTATTCGCCGAAGTAGGGACCATGCGCATTCGAACGTTTCTCGCCGAGCCGATACTGCACTTCCTGCTGATCGGCGTCGCGCTCTTCGCCGCCTATCAATGGCGGGCGCCCGGCGATTCCGGCGGGCTCGGCATCGTCATCACGCAGGGGGTCGTGGACGATCTCGTCACGCAGCACGCGGCGGCGCGGGGACGCGAACCCTCGGCCGCCGAGCTGAACCACTTGATCGAGTCATACGTACGCGATGAGATCCTGTACCGCGAAGGTGTGAAGCTCGGGCTCGATCGCGATGACCTCGTCGTGAAGCGCCGAGTCCGCCAGAAGATCGAGCTGATCGCGGAAGAAGACGCCTCCGCACAAGCGCCGACCGATGCGGACCTGTCGGCGTACCTGGCGGCGAACCCGGCGCGCTTCGTACAGCCGGCTGTCCTCACGTTCGACCAGGTGTTTCTCGGACCCTCCACCGCCGGCCCGGCAGTGGTGCGTGCGGTGGCGGTCGCGGGTGAAGCCCTGCGGAACGGCGCCGATCCCCAGGAGCTCGGCCAGCCCACGCTGCTGCCGTCCCGGATGACGCAGACCCCGGCGGATCTGGTGGCGCGTGATTTCGGCGACGGGTTTGCCGCGGTTCTTGTGAAGGTGCCGGTCGGCGAATGGGCGGGTCCGATCGACTCGAGCTTCGGGACGCACTACGTGCGCGTCTCGGAGCGCACGCCCGCCGTGAACCAGCCGCTCGCCGCCGTGCGCGGGCAGGTCGTGCGCGAATGGGAGAACGAGCGGCGCCTGCGCGCGCGCACGGACGCCTACGCCCGGCTTCGCGGCGAATATGACGTCAGCGTCGAGGCAACGCTACCGACGGAACGGCGATGAGTAGGCGCGCGTGCCTGTTCGTCACCGCGGCGCTGCTGCTGGCGGCGATCGTTCCAGCTCGCGCCGACGAGTTCAAGCCGGGGTACCTCCAGCTCACGCAGCTGGACCACGAGGCCTATGACGTCCTCTGGAAGGTCCCCGCGATCGACGAATCCACCACGCTGAAGGTGCAGCCGCAGTTCCCTGATGGCACTGAAGCGCTGACCCAGGTGCGCAGCACGTTCTCGCGCGGCGTCACGGTGCAGCGCTGGCGCATCCGTGTGCCGGGCGGGCTCGACGGGAAGGCCATCGTTTTCTCGCAGCTCTCAGAAACGCGGATCGACGTGCTCGCGCGGCTCGTGCGCCTGGACGGCACCGTACAGCTCGAGCGCATCCTGCCGGTGAGCCCCAGCTTCGTCGCCAGGCCCAGCCCTGGCCCGCTGGAAGTCGTCAGCACGTACACCATCCTCGGCATCGAACACATCCTGTCGGGGTTCGATCACCTGCTGTTCGTGCTCGCCCTCGTGCTGCTCGTGCAGGGTACCCGACGCCTGCTCCTCACCATCACCGCGTTCACGGCCGCGCACAGCCTCACGCTCGCTGGCGCGACGCTTGGCTGGGTGCATGTGCCCGGCCCCCCGGTCGAAGCGTCGATTGCGCTGAGCATCGTCTTCGTGGCGTCGGAGATCGTCCACTTGCGGCAAGGCCGCTACAGCGTGACGCAGCACTATCCGTGGGTCGTGGCTTTCGCGTTCGGCCTGCTGCACGGGTTCGGCTTTGCCGGCGCGCTGGCGGAGGTCGGATTGCCGCAGTCGTCGATCCCGATCGCCCTGCTGTTCTTCAATGTCGGTGTCGAGATTGGGCAGCTGCTGTTTGTCGGCGCCGTGCTGGCCGCGATCGCCGTTGGCTGGCGCGCCGGACAGCGGATTCGATTGCCGCCACCGGCCTGGCTCTGGCGCCTCACGCCGTACGCCATTGGTGGTCTCGCGAGCTTCTGGCTGGTCGAACGAGTCGCCGCGTTCTGACCATTGTCACAGGTGTCGAGCATGTCAAGTGGGCATGCTATTGCACACGGCCGACGTAGCGGTCGAGCCATCCCACGACATCCTTTTCAAGCGACGGGAAGGAGGCCCGCCGCCGATGACGAACCGCGCTTGCGGCGTTGCGCTACGCTGGAGCGGAGGGGCGCCAGACGATGAAACCAGTCATGCCGCGGCTCGTCGTGGCATTGCTCGTGTCGGGCGGCTGTGGGACGGTTCCTGGACAGGACGTTCGCTACGAGCCGACGCCGATGCCGGCTGTGCGCGCCCTGCTCGAGCTAGCCGAAGTGGGCCCCCAGGACCTCGTCTACGACCTCGGGTCGGGGGACGGGCGCATTCCGATCACCGCGGCCAGGGAGTTTGGCGCACGCGGCGTGGGGATTGAGATCGATCCCAAGCTGGTGACCCAGGCACAAGCGAACGCACGTAAGGCAGGTGTCGAAGACAGAGTGGAGTTCAGGCTCGGCGACATGTACGCGGCGGACGTCCGGCCCGCGACCGTCGTGACGCTCTTCCTGCATCCGGGACCGAACCTGAAGCTACGGGAGAAGCTGCGCTCCGACCTGCCGGCAGGTTCGCGGATCGTGTCCTACGTCTGGGACATGGGTGGGTGGACGCCGGCGGACGTTCGCCGCGTGGGGGAGCATCGGATTTTCCTTTGGCGGATCCCCTCTCGTGCGGGCCCGATCACCGACCCAACGGTTGCCACAAGTCCCCGGACGGTGAGGAAGTCGCTACTTCGGCGATGGAGTCAAGTAGCGTGGCGCCCCGGCAGGGATGCAAATGTCTTGTCTGAGTCGACTCAAGTCGTTGAACGAATGAAGCATCTACGTCCGCCCCGTTGACGCCGCATGTTCAAATGGGTGTTGCAAGGTGACCTCGCAGTCGTCCGGGCGCATCATCACCGCCTGGAGTGCTTGCACACGTCGCGACGATTCGCCGCGACCAGTCGACGTGCGACCCCCAATACGAGGAACGGAAAATGCCTCGCTCCAGGCATGGAGCGAGCTTCGGTCAGGAGGGAGCCATGTTTTATTCCTGTCCTGTCGTGATCGTGCGCGCGTCCGGCGTTGCGGCAGGGAAGCCGGGTGCAGCACGGATGCTGACCGACCTTTCTGCGACGGCCTTCTTCGATGGGTCTGTTTCTCTCGCTGTCGGAGACGAGATCCACTGCGAGCTGTTCGAGGAGCCACGCATCGTAGCGGCTGTCTGGCCGTTTGCCCGGCCCAATGCCAGCATGCAGCAGTGGAAAGTGGACCTCGTGCCGCGATCCGACTGGGTCGATGAAAGGTCGCGCGCCAGGCCGCCTACGCTGAAGCAGGCGCTCGACGACCTACGGGCGGCAGTGGAGCAGCTGGATTCCAACGTGAGCCGTCATGACGCGGCAATCGATATCGAGCAGATCAGGATGGAGTTGAAACGATCGAGGCCGGATAAATCCCGAGTCATCGGATTGATCAACAGGCTCGGTGTGGTGGCCGGATTGGAAGGGAAGTCGGCTAACGTCCTGCCCCTGGTTGAGCGGTTGTTCGAATCTCCGACGGTTCTTGGTAATCAGTGAGCACCATGGGTCTGCTCAACGCCACACATGACTGCGCCGCCCTCATCACCGGGAGATGTGCTTCCTGCTTCCCATCGGAAGTAGAATGCACCCGCGCTGGGCTGATTGGCGCTGTTCAGCCCGATGACCGGGAACATCGAAGGAGTCTCCAATGAAACACAAATTCCGCGGATGTCTTCTGACACTGCCGATGCTGGCTCTTGCTTACGCGGCTGCGGTGCACGCGCAGGCCACCACCTTCAAAGAACGGTTCACGGAGCCGTTCTCTCTGGACGACGTCAATCCGTGCACCGGCGAGCCGGTGACTTTGAGCGGCGAGCTGCTCATCACGATCAACACGACAATCGACGGCAACGGCGGGTTCCACGGCACCTTCCACCTCGTGCCGCGGCACGTCATTGGTGAGGATGCGAGCGGCGTCACCCACCGGGCCGTCGGCGGGACGCGCGACCACACCAACGAGACTATCGGGGCGGCGAACTTCACGGTGACCGATACCTTCAACATGATCAGCCAGGGTGGCGTGGATGACTTTTCAGCGTTCATCCGGATACACGTCACCGTGAACGCGAACGGGGTCGTGACGGTTGAGACGGTCCTCGAGCGCGCCGAGTGCCGCGGGTGATTATGGAGAGAACGGGAAGTGTGAATTCTGAGTTGTGAATTATTGGTAATCGTGTCGATCCGAACGGCGGGACGGCTTCGACGCCGGGGTGGAATGTGTGTGCCGTCGCCACGAGCCGATCGTTGATCGGCCGCTCGGAATCTTTCCCGTGACAGGCCGCGCGACTTGTGTTACAACGGGCGAGCGTTCAGTCCCGCTATGAAGCGTCCGTTGTCGTTCGCCAGTCTATTGCTCTTCTCGGCGCTGGTGCTCAGGCTTTCAGGAGCCATCGAGCCCAACCCGCCGCTGGCTCACGCGCAGGAACCTCCCAAGCCGCCGCCTCAGGCGCAGCCGCCTCAGACGCCGCCGGCTCTCCCCGCCGGCTACGCCGGCAGCGACCAGTGCGTGCTGTGTCACACCGATCAGGAAGCCAGCCTCAAGGGCACGAAGCACGGGCAGGCCGTCAACCCGCGATCGCCGGCCGCCAAGCTTGGATGCGAGAGCTGTCATGGTCCGGGGCAGGCGCATATCGACGACGAGGCCAAGGGCAAGATCGCGAAGTTCAAGGAAATGAAGCCGGCCGAGGTCAATGGCTCGTGTCTGACGTGCCACAACCGTGGCGGGCACGCCGGCTGGGAGGGCAGCACGCACGAGGCGCGCAACCTGTCGTGCGCGACCTGCCATAGCGTGCACAAGCCAGCGTCCTTCACCCACCAGCTCGTCAAGACGACCGAAACCCAGCTGTGCGCGACGTGCCACCGCACGCAGGTGGCCAAAACCGAGCGTGCCGTCGCGCACATGCCGGTGCGCGAAGGCAAGATGTCGTGTTCGTCGTGCCACAACCCGCACGGATCAATCAGTAACGTGAAGGCGCTCAAGGTTGGCAACTCGGTCGCCGAGAGCTGCACCAGCTGCCACACCGAGATGCGCGGACCGATGCTCTTCGAGCACGCGCCGGTGCGCGAAAACTGCGCCACCTGCCACGATCCGCACGGATCCTCCAACGACCGGATGCTCGTGGTCCGCATGCCGATGCTCTGCCAGCGCTGTCACATCGCGAGCAGGCACCCGGCGACGCTCTACGACAAGGACCAGATCACCACCAACAAGAGCAACCGGATGTTCGGCAGATCGTGCGTGAATTGTCACTCGAACGTCCACGGCTCGAATCACCCCTCGGGCCAGTTCTACATGCGGTAAGCGGAGCCGTTGTATGCGCCGATTCGCCATTACGACGATCGCCCTGCTCGGTCTCGCCGTGCCCGGTACCGCTCTCGCACAGGGAGCCGCCCAACCGCCGGCCCCGTCAAAGACTCAGACGCCGGCGACTCAGACGCCGGCGACCCAGACGCCGGCGACTCAGACCCCGGCGCAGCCGGCCGCGCCGGCGCCGGCCGATGCGGCCGACGCCTCGCGCAGTCTCTTCGAGCCGACCTCGCGCGAATTCTTCATCGGCGGCCGCTTCACGAGTGTGGACGGCGATCCGGCCCGCTACCAGCGCTACCAGGACGAGCGCGACGGGCTGTTGTTCTCGAACTTCCGCTACTCGTCCGCCAAGCCCGATGGCACCTGGGACTTCAACGCGCGCGCCGAGAACGTCGGCTTTCGCGACCAGGAGTTCATGGGGAGTTACAACCGGATCGGCCTGCTGTCGCTCAGCCGGCAGCTGGCAGCAGATCCCGCAGTTCTACAGCGTCGATACGATGACGCCGTATACGGGCACCGGCGGCACGCTGGTGCTCGACGACGCGACGCAGCGCGCGATCCAGAACGGCCAGGCCAATCTCAATGCCTACGTCCCGCTCGCGCCGCAGTTCGACCTGCGCGAGCGGCGCGACATCGGCCGTTTCGACATGGTCGCGACGCCGAAGCCGAACCTCGACGTCAACGGCCAGCTTCACGACGCAGAAACACAACGGCGAGCTGCCCTGGGGGGCGAGCTTCGGCTTCAGCAACGACGTCGAGGTGGCGCTCCCCTACGATTCGCGCGCGAACGACCTCACCCTCGGCACCGAGTGGACGAACGGGCGCAACATGCTGCGGGTCGCCTACAGCGGCTCCTGGTTCGACAACATCGCGCCGACGCTGACCTGGGACAGCCCGCTCGACCTCGACGATGCGGTCGATAATCCGGGGCGCGGACGCATGTCCCTCTGGCCGTCGAATTCGGCCCAGGCCATCAGCTTCGCGGGGTACACCAAGCTGGCGCGCCGGACGCAGGTGACTGGCTCCTTCTCCTACGGATTGTGGAGCAACGACGAGCCGCTGCAGCCGTTCACGATCAACCCGGCGCTGCCGCAGATCGCGCTGCCCCGCGCGACGACCGAAGGGGAAGCGCACGTCTTTTCGACCAACCTGAGCCTCACCTCGCGCCCGTCGACCGACTGGCGGTTCAGTGCGCGCGTGCGCAACTACACCTACGACAACCTCATGCCAGCCACGTCCATCACGGACATGATCAGCTACGACGCCTCGGACTCGACGACGCCAACCGGCGGTCCAGACCTCTATGCGCACAGCCGGACGACCTTCGACGGCGACGCCACGTGGACGAGACTGATGCCGTTCGCGGTCACGGTCGGCTACTCGCATAATGGGAACGGCTACGATGCGCGGATCGTCGAGTCGAGCGGCGAGAACGTGTTCCGCGTGTCGGCCGATGCCGTCGGAACCTCGTGGCTCACCTTCCGGACGCAATACGAGTTCGGCGATCGCAGCGGTTCAGGGCTCGACGAATCGCAGCTGACAGCGATTGGCGAGCAACCCCGGATGCGTCACTTCGACCTCGCCGATCGGACGAGGAACCGCTTCACGGCCCAGGCCGACATCGTGCCGTCCGACGCCTGGACGTTCAGCGTGGCCACCGGCATCCTCAAAGACGACTTCAGCAACAGCTTCTACGGCCTGCAGGAGTCCACCGGCCGTACGTTCTCGCTCGGGGCTGATTTCCATCGACCGAACGGCCTGGGGGCGGGCGGGAGCTACAACTACGAACGCTACGCCGGGTTGCAGCGCTCACACGAGGGGGATTCGTCAGCGGCGCAGTTCAACGATCCGCTGCGTGACTGGACCGCCGATTCGACCGAGACGGTGAATTACTTCTCGATCTACGCCAACCCGCCACGCATCGGCCGCGGCACCGAGATCCGCGTCGCCTACGATTTCAGCTATGCCGAGGGGAACTACCTCTACGCCATCCCGGTGGGCAGCCCCATACCGACGCCTAATCAGCTGCCCGACGTGTTCAACAAGCTGCAGCAGCTGCACCTCGACGTGCGTCACCGGCTCTCCAGCCGCCTCGCCGCGTCGTTCTCGTACCTGTATGAGCCGCTGAGCCTCTACGACTTCGCGTTCGATCAGAGCGTGGTCAACGGCATTGCACAGCCGAGTTCGCTCGTTCTGGGGTATGTTTATCGTCCGTACACTGCGCACTCGGTGAGGTTCGGGCTGCGCTACTTCTGGTAACGACTTCGGAGGTCCAGGCCAATGACGCTCACGACGAAAACGATTCTGCCACTGGGCGCGCTGACCCTTGCGCTGGCAATGCCCGTTGTCGCGGCGCCACAGGACGCGGCCCTGGTCAAAAAGGGCCAGGACGTCTACGCCGCCCAGAAATGCTCGACCTGCCATCAGATCGCCGGCAAGGGCGGGAAGCAGAGCCCGCTCGACGGCGTCGGGAAGAAGCTGAGCGCCGAGGACATCAGGGCATGGATCGTCAACCCGACCGAAATGACGAAGAAGACAAGCTCGACAAAGAAACCGCCGATGCCGAACAAGTACTCGAAGCTGCCGGCGGCTGACATCGACGCGCTCGTCGCCTACATGCAAAGCCTCAAGTAACAGGCAACGTGGCCAGCCGCGCGGCTCTGTCTCGCCATCCGCTGGCTGTCGCCGGCGCCCTGCTGACGACGGTGAGCGCCGTCGTCTTCATTGCGCTGGTCATTGCCGTCGTCGCCGGGCTCTTCAACCACCCGTACGCGGGCCTCGTCGTCTTCGTCGTCGTCCCGGCATTCTTCGTCCTCGGTCTCCTGCTCATCCCGCTTGGGATGTGGCTGGAAGCCAGGCGACTCCAGCACCATCCGGAGGCAACGCGCGACTGGCCGGTCGTCGATCTCCGGCAGCCGACGACGCGCCGGACGGTACTTGCGGTCATCGCGCTGACCGCCGTCAACATCGTCATCGTGTCGCTCGCCGCCAAGGGCGCGATGCACTACATGGAGTCGCCGGAGTTCTGTGGCCAGGCCTGTCATCTGCCGATGCACCCGCAGTTCACCGCCTGGCAGGCGGCGCCGCACTCGGAAGTCACGTGCACCCAGTGTCACGTTGGTGAAGGCGCCAGGGCACTGGTGCGCGCCAAGCTCGCCGGCACGCGGCAGCTCTATCACGTACTGACCAACCAGATCCCCAAACCGATCCCCGGGGTGGCCGACATGCGTCCGGCGCTCGAGACCTGCGGCAACTGTCACTGGCCGGGCCGCGATTTTGGCGACGTCATCACGGTCAAGCGGGAGTACGCGGACGACGACGCCAACTCGGAAACAGCGACGATCCTGCAGATGTTCGTGGGTGGGCCGGGCCGGCCGACATCGAGCGGCCGGGCGATCCACTGGCATGCCGATCCCGACGTCCGCATCGAGTTCGTCTCCACCGATCACGAGCGGCAGACGATCCCTTACGTGCGGCTGGTCGCCAAGGACGGCACGGTCAGGGAGTACAAGGCGGAGGGAGCGACCGACGAGGAGATCGCCAAAGGCGAACGAAGGGTAATGGACTGCATCGACTGTCACAACGTGCCGGCGCATCGGATCGCGCCGACCGCCGAGCAGGCGGTCGACGCCGCGATCGCCAACGGCAGCATCAGCCGGAATCTGCCGCTGGTGCGCAGCGAGAGTGTCCGGCTGGTCAAGTCGGACCACGCGACGCAGGAACAAGGGCTGGAAGAGATCGAGAAGGGATTGCGCGGCTTCTACACCGGCAAGGGCGGCGTCGACGAGGCGGCGCTCGTACAGACGATTGCGGCGGTGAAGAACGTGTATCGGCGGAATGTGTTTCCGGCGATGAAGGTGACGTTTGGCGTCTATCCCGACAACCTCGGGCACATCACGTCACCCGGATGCATCCGTTGTCACGACGGCCGCGCTGCCTCGGATGGCAGCAAGATCAACGACGACTGCGAATATTGCCACAAACAGATCGAGCAGCCGAGCGGCGGCAGGCCCTAGCCGGGCTCGAATTCGTAGAGCGACGCGGCCAGCCTTTTCAGTCCACGATCGTGGGCGATCAAATCGAGATGGAGTGACGACCAGTCCGCCAGCAACAGGGTCTCGTTGCCCTGGCCGTCGTAGGTCTTGAGGTAGCCGCCACAGGCCTCGCAGTGGTCGATGCGCAGGCCGGGTTCTCCCTCGATGGTCAGGCTCGCGAGCCGTTGAGCGTCGGTTTCACAGAACGGGCAGCCGGTTCGTTTGAACTGCCAGCGCGTGCCGCAGCAGCCGCACGAGAGCAGTCGCATGCGCCCGGGGTCGGCGCCAACCAGCTGGGCCATCGCCGGCAGGGATCCGCACGTCGGGCAATACCGGCGAAGCCAGCGCTCCTCGTCCCGCCAACCGTCGAAGGCGTTCACCACCGGACGGAGGAACCGCGCCATCGCCGTCCACGCCACATAACGCAACAGCCCGGGGAACTCCGATGTGAGCGTCTCGTCGCCCAGCAGGAAGTCCACGATGCGGCGCGAGACCTGGGGCTCGCGCCCGAGTTCCGTGTCGAGCGCGCGGGCCTCCGCCGAAAGGGTTCCCGACGACGTTCCGGCCAGCCGTTCGAGCAGCGCTCCCGCCATTCGCCCACCGGGTTCGAGATCGACGGCGCCGTCGGCGCTCGACAGCAGGGGCACACCGGCGAGAAAGTCGGCGCGGTAGTCCTCCCAGTCGGGAATGCGCGCGTCGAGGACGTCGATCCCGGCCGCCGCGCGCTCGACCTGCGCCGAGAGATCGGCGACTGGCCGGAGGTAGGCATGCGCCTCCAACCAACGATCCAGGGTCATCGGCTCAATGTCCGTGGCTGGGCTCCGCGCGGGAGAGAACCGGCATATGACGGGCCGCCAGGCCGAAGAGGAAGATCGTCGCGGCGATCAGGCCGATCGAAACCCCCCACTCGACGATCGACGGCGAGTAGCTCTCGGGCGCGCCCCAGGGCATGCGGCCCCGGAAGGTCATTGCGAAGAGCACGACGTTCATGCGGTTGTAGGCCACGCCGAGGACGGTGAGGAGGGACGCGACGAAGAGGACGTCGGCACGCTGCCGAAGCGACCTGCGGGCCAGCAGGATGAGCGGCAGGACCCCGCCGATGAGGATCTCGGCCGCGAAGGCCATGCCGGAGGGGCCGGCGAAGGCGCTGGAGAGCTGGTTGCGGATCGCCATGTCTCCGAGGCGAAACACGAGGTAGACGAGGAGCGACCAGAACGCGATCTGTCCGACGGAAGCGAGCCGCGTGATCTCGAGCGGGCGGCGCCATCCCTTCGAGATCCACATGTCGATGAGGATCACGAGCGCGGTGCCGGCCGCGACCGCCGACAGGAAGAAGGAGACCGGCATCACCGGAGACCACCACTGCGGGGCGAGCATGTTCGGCATCAGCAGGTAGAGCGAGCCGAGCGAGCTCTGGTGCATGGTCGACAGCGTGACGGCGGCGATCGCGAGCATGATCGGCTCGGCTTTCTGGTCCCGGGCGCGGAACACCCAGGCAAGCGTGCCGAAGACCACGGCCGTCGCGAGCGCGTACAGGAGGCTGCGCGACAGCAGGTAGACGAACAGGGTCACCGCCCCCGCGACGTAGGCGCCGTTCCATCGCCGCAACGCCGCCGCGGCCTGCGGGTATCCGTAGCGCGCGAATGGCACGGGCAGGAATTCGAGCAGGAGGATCGTGATGTAGAGGCCGACGCACCATGACACTTCGAACATCGCCGAGTGCGCCGGAGCCTGCAGGGCCAGCTGGTAGGAGTTCCAGGGCAGGCCGAGGTCGGCGAGGAGCGTGACCATCACGAAGGAGTAGCTCAGGAGACCCATCAGGACGGCGCTGCGGCCCATCCCGTAGAGGTCCTTTCGCTGGAAGACATAAATTATGCCGGCCATCGCGAACGCGCCCGCGGCCACGGCGATCCACACCAGGTCGAAGAGGATCCACAGGCCCCACGGGTAGGTGTCGGAGAGGTTCGTGCTGCCGCCGAGGCCCAGGGCGAACCGCGCGACGAACGTGATGGCGCCGAACGCCATGAGCGCGAGCATGACCCAGTTGAAGGGGGTCAACAGCTGGTGCCGGAGAGGCTCGAATTCGACGTGCCTGCGGGCGTCGGCCACCGCCTGAACCCGCTTCCGGAAGAAGGCATAGGAGGCGCCGAGCAAAGCGCCGACGGCGATCACGGCGGGGGGGACGGCGCCGAGCGCCTTGTTGTTGAACGCCGTAAAGGGCTTTTCGCCGTACATCGGGAAGCCGAGTTTCTCGAACGGCACTCTCGACAGGTACAGCACGCTCGTGCCGCCCAGCTCCTTCTCTCCGTAGACGTGGTCGACGTACTTGTCGGGCCGGTCGGCGATCCGCTTGTGCGCCAGCGCCAGCATCTCGTCCCGGGTTCCATAGCGCAGGGCGTCGGCGGGGCACGCCTTGACGCAGGCTGGAATCGCCATGGTGTTGGCGAACTGCCTGGCCGCATCCTCGGACAGCGGGCTCCCGTTGAACGCGACCGGCGGCGGCTGAACGGCGCGGTCGGCGCAGTGCGTGCACTTGGAGATCTTCGGGGCGCGCGTATTCCAGTCCGCAGTTGGCACGTCCCAGGGACACGCCAGCATGCAGTAGCGGCAGCCGATGCACTCGTCGACCTCGTACGACACCGGACCGTCGGGCTGCCGCTGAAGCGCCGTCGTCGGGCAGGCGGCGACGCAGGCCGGCTCCAGGCAGTGCAGGCACCGCTGCATCACGTAGGCGGAATCGAGGCCTCCCGGCTTCGCCGGGTTCTCCATCTCGTGGAACGCGATGAGCGTGTACGTCTTCGCGCTGAGCACCGCCGGGTTCTGGAAGCCCAGGTCGGGCTCCAGCTCGGTCTCTTCGCCATCGCGCTCGTTCCATTGCTTGCAGGCCACCTGGCAGGCCCGGCAGCCGATGCAGTTGGCGATGTCGATCAGCGTCGCCCTGATCGGGCCCGCGGCGGCGGCGTCACTATCATGTGCGTCCCCTCGGAGATCCGGATCGTCGCGCGGCCGAGCGGCCGGTCTTGACGACGTTGACGAGGCACGCCTTGGTCTCCTGGGTTCCCGCTCCAGGATCCGTGGCGTCGATCGTGATGTGGTTGACGCTCGGGCCCGTCGACAGCCCCTGGAAGCCCCAGTTGTACGGCATCCAGACGACGGTGACCTCCTGGTCGCCGATCTTCAGCGCCTTCATCCGGGGCGTGACGAGGGCCTTGACCTCGAGCTCACCGCGCGCCGACGAGACCTTGACCCAGTCCCCCGATTCGATATCGAGCTTCTTGGCGAGGGTGACCGGCAGCTCCAGCATCGGTTCGGGCACGAGCTCGTTGAGCCACGGAATATTCCGGGTCGTCGAGCCGGCGCACCAGTGCTCGGCGACCGTCGACGTCATCAGCACGTAGGGGAACTTGTCGACGGTGCCAATGGGCTGATGCGATGCGACTCGCGGATACTTGAGCGTCGGGTTGCTCTTCACGCCCGGGTGAAGGACGTTTTCCACCGGGCTCTCGACCGGCTCGTACATCTCCGGCAGCGGGCCGTCCTTCGGCACGTAGGCCACGTCGCGCCAATAATCGGTGTACCTCGGGTCGGGGTCCGAGTAGACCGCCGCGAAGAGGCGTCCGACGCCCTCCGCGCCCAGGTGGAAGGCCCGCTGACCGTTCGGCGTGTCGGGGCCGTCGGTCGCGACGGGGACGTCCGGCACGTCGTATCCCGTCCAGCGCTTCGCCTGCTCGTCCCACCAGACGATGGGTTTCGAGCCCGGATACGGCTTGCCGTTCCGATCGCACGACGCCCGGTTGTAGAGGATCCGCATGTTGTTGGGCCAGGTCCACCCGAAGCCCGGATAGAGGCCGAGGCCTCCCGGATCCGTGGTCGCGTCGCGGCGCTTCGAGAGGTTCTCGCCGTTGGCGAAGACGCCCGCGTAGATCCAGGCGCCGGACGACGTGGAACCGTCGGACCGGAGATCGCTGACCTTGCGGACGAGATCCCCCTTCTTGAGTCCCGTCTCCGGGTTGTCGCGCACGGCATAGCCGTTGATCTCGCGCAGGACGTCCTCGGCCGTGGTGTAGGTCCAGAAGGCCTTGCGGATGATCTCGTCCCTCGGCTCCTTCGAGTCCTTGACCAGATCGCGCACTTTGCGGAAGACGAGGTCCACGATCTCGCCATCGGGCTTGGCCTGCCCCGGCGGCTTCACGGCGCCGTGGCGCCATTGCACCATGCCGCCGGAGTTGCTGATGGTGCCGTTCTTCTCCATGAAGAACGCCGCGGGCAGCAGGATCACTTCTGTGTTGATCGATTTCGGGTCGACGCCGGGCCGGCGCCAGAACGCCGCGGTCTCGGTCTCCCAGATCTCCTGGACCACGAGCGTCTCGAGCTTCGCCATCGCGTCGAACGTCAGCTTGAGGTTGGGCAGGGTGACCGCGGGATTCTGGCCGACGATCCAGAGAAGCTTCAGCTTCCCGGCGAGGGCATCCTCGAACATCGGCAGGGTGCCGTAGTCCTTGGCCGCGTCCCGCTTGGGCAGCCAGGCATACGCATATTCGTTCTCGGCGGTGGCCGCCTCTCCGAAAAACGCCTTGAGCATGTTCACGAGATACCGGCTGTCGGCAATCCCGTTCTTGCGCACATAGTGGTAGATCGTCGGCTCGGCATTGGTCGGCGAGTTGAGGTAGCCCGGGTAGTAGTTGTAGAGCACGGCCATGTCGCACGCGCCCTGCACGTTCGGCTCGCCGCGCAGCGCGTTGACGCCGCCACCCGGCTTGCCGATGTTGCCGAGCAGGAGCTGCAGAATGGTGAACGAGCGGATGCCCTGCACACCGGTCGTGTGCTGGGTCATCCCCAGCGCATAGAGGATGGATCCCGGCCGGTTCTTCGCCATCGTCTCGGCGATCTGCCGGATCTGATCGGCCGGAATGCCGGTGATCCGCTCGCCCATCTCCAGCGTGTAGCGAGAGACGAACGTTTTCAGGCGCGAGAAGATTGAGTGCGGGTCGTCCAGGCTCCTGGCGACGCGGGGCTTGCCCTTCGCGTCGAGCTGATATCCCCAGGTCTTGGTGTCGTATTTGTGGTGCTCCTCGTCGTAGCCGCTGAAGAGCCCGTCCTTGAAGTCGAACGCCTCGTCGCCCAGGTAGAGGGCGTTGGTGTGGGTGACGACGTAATCCTCGTCGTACAGTTTGTTCACGATGATGTGACTGATCATCGTGTTCATGAGCGCCGCGTCGGTGCCGGGCCTGATGCGCGCGTACACGTCCGCACCCGCGGACGTCCGGGTGTAGCGCGGATCGACGTGGATCAGTTTCGCCCCGTTCTCCTGGGCCTTCCGGATCCACTTGTAGGCCATGGGGTGGTTCTCGGCGACATTGCTGCCTTCCACCAGGATCGTCTTGCAGTTCTGCAGATCGATCCAGTGGTTGGTCATCGCGCCGCGTCCGAATGTGGCCCCCAGACCGGGGACCGTGGGGCTATGTCAAAGCCGGGCCTGGTGCTCGACATATGGCATGCCGAGCAGCCGGGCGGCCTTCTGAAACAGGTAGCATTCCTCGTTGGTGTTCTGCGCGCCGCCCATGAATCCCATGGCGTCGGTGCGATTGACGGGCACCTCGGCGTTGCCGTCCTCCTGAGGGACGAACCGTGGGGCGCTCTGGATCCGATCACCCGCAGCGGAATCGACGACGAGTTTCGGCGCATCCACCTTCTCGGTGGCAATCCACGTCTCGTCGCGCGTCTTGCGAATCTTCTGCGCGACCCGCGTGATCGCGTCGTCCCAGGAGATGTCCTCCCAGTGGTCGCTGCCCGGCGCCCGGTAGCGGGGCGTCGTGAGCCGGTTCGGGGAGGCGTGCGTCGCGTGCATGGAGATGCCTTTGACGCACAGCGACCCGCGGTTCACGATGTGGCCGTAGTCGCCCTCCATCTTCAAGAGCTTGCCGTCGCGGACGGCGGCGATCATGCCGCAGCCGCACGAGCAGAAGTTGCAGGAGGTGGTGAACTCGCTGACTTCCGAGAGCTTCAAGTCCTGCGTCGCGGCCCGCATCGCGGGAACGTCGAGGAGCCCGCCGAGCCCGAGTCCAGCTCCACCGCCGAGCGTCAGCCGGAACAGGTCTCTGCGGCTGATTGTTGACCTCGGTGTGCTGCCACTCCCATCCGCCAGGCTCTCGGAGAGGTTCTCGATCGAAGGATCCATCAGTTCATCCATGGGTTCCTCGGCGCGATGTCAGACGGGTGGCAAGTCCAGAACCGTCCCTGAAGAAGTAGTTCTGCCGACGTTTATGCACCTCCAGTCCTCTCCGTGTCAAGCAAGTTTGCGAAGACCTGCCCCTAAGGGCAGTGGACGGCGGCGCGGCCGGTTCGTATAGTGCTCGTCGATCACGGAGAGAACACCCAACGCCTGCCAAACCCCTCGATACCGGGACGCGGCTGGCCGTGGACCGTACGCGGCTCGCCTACGAACGCACCCTGATGGCGTGGGTCCGGACCGCGACGTCGCTGATCTCATTCGGCTTCACGATCTACAAGTTCAGGAAATTCTCGCTGCCAAGTCCGGAGCCGAACAGGATCACCCATGAAGCCACTGCTCAAAGACATTCAGGCCAACAAGCTGCTCTGGCTGCTGGCCTTCGTGCCCGTAGTATTCGCGGCTGAACGTCTCAGGCACGACGCGCACACGCTGCTCTTCGTCCTGTCCGTTCTGGCCATCGTCCCGTTGACAGTGCTGCTGAGCCTGGCCACCGTGTCCGTGGCCGCCAAAACCGGTGATGCGATCGGTGGCCTGCTGAACGCCACGCTCGGAAACCTGGCAGAACTGGTCATCGCGCTGACCGCCTTGCGCGCCGGCCAATACATGCTGGTGAAGGCGTCGATTGCCGGCACGATCGTCACCAACACGTTGTTCATCCTGGGTGCGGCGTTTCTGCTGGGCGGGCTCAAGCATCACGAGCAGGAGTACAACCGGGTCAGCGCCCGCATGCAATCGGGACTGCTCTTCCTGGCCACGGTCGCGCTGCTGATTCCTTCGGCCATCTCGCATGCCGACACCGCCGGGGTGGCGTTCAGCCGCCAGTTGAGCTTGGCCTCGCGGTGCTGCTCATCGTCACCTACGGGCTGAGCACGCTGTTCTCGCTCAAGACGCACCGCGAGATGTTTGGCAGCGTGCAACATGCCGAGGTCGGGGACGAGCCGTGGCCGATGAGCCTGGCCCTGGCCACGCTGGCCGGCGTCACGGTTCTGGTGGCGCTCGTGAGCGAAATCTTCGTCGAGTCGGTACAGAAGGCAGCGGAGGCGTTCGGCATGACCCCGGCGTTCGTCGGGTTCATCATCCTGGCGCTGGTCGGCGGCGCATCGGCGATGCCCACGGCGTTTTCGGGCGCGCGCAGGAACCGGTTGGACCTGAGCGTCGGCATCGCTCTCGGCAGCGCGTCACAAATCGCGCTCTTTGTCGCTCCAGTCCTGGTGCTGGTGAGCTATTTCATCGGGCCGGCGCCGATGGACCTTCAGTTCTGGCCGGGTGCCGTACTGATGATGTTCATCGCCGCCATGACCGCCTCGATGGTGACCAACAGCGGACGCTCGGCGTGGTTCGTTGGTGTTGCGCTGCTGGTGGTCTATACGATTTTCGCCATGACGCTTTACCTGTTGCCACCGCGCGTGGCCTGAACGCGCCGTTCACCGACAGACAGCCGGGATCCTTCAACCCAACATGGCCCTTGACCCGAAAAAACCCGCCAAGCGAGTGCTGGACCCGATCGATCGCGTCTCTGAAGTCCTGTTCGGGCTGATCATGGTCCTCACGTTCACCGGGTCACTCAGCGTCGCCGAGGCCGGTCGCGACGACGTCCGCACCATGCTGATCGGCGCGCTCGGGTGCAACCTGGCGTGGGGCATCATCGATGCGATGTTGTATCTGATGGGCTGCCTCGCCGACAAGGGGCAGGGCCTCGCGACCTACCTGGCCGTGCGTAAAGCCACCGATTCGCAAGCGGCCCAGCGCCTCATCGCCGACGCGTTGCCGCCGGTGGTCGCGTCGATCATGGAGCCGGCGGAACTGGAAACGATCCGCCGACGGTTGATACAACTGCCGGCGCCGCCTGAACGCGCCCATCTGAGCAAGGACGAGTGGCTGGGATCCATCGGCGTGTTTCTTATCGTGTTCATATCCACGTTTCCGGTGGTGATCCCGTTCATCTTCATGCAGAACGTTGGCCCGGCGCTCCGTGTGTCCAATGCCATCGCCATCGTGATGTTGTTTCTGACCGGCAGCGCCTTCGGCAACCTGACCGGGCGTCACCCGTGGCTTATGGGTATTGCGATGGTGGTGCTCGGCTGCGTTCTCGTCGGCATGACCATGGCACTCGGAGGATAGTCACGTGCGGCTACTGGCCTGCCTGGCGATCGCGATCGCGCTCATGACCGGCGGTGTCTTCGCCCAGGTCCCGACGAACGTGCCCATCCCCGCGGCGACGAAGACGCCGCCGGAAGCCGACGAAAAGGCGTGGTCCTTCTCCGCCTCTGCCTACACGTATTTCGTTCCCGACGACCGCGAATACGTGCAACCCACCTTCACCGCGGACCGCGGCTGGCTGCACCTCGAAGCACGCTACAACTACGAAGCGCTCGAAACGGGCTCGGCGTGGGTCGGCTACAACTTCAGCGGCGGCGAAAACCTGTCGTGGGAAGTGACGCCGATGATCGGCGGCGTGTTTGGCGACACTACCGGCATCGCGCCGGGCTACAAAGGCTCGCTGAGTTGGCTGAAGCTCGAACTCTACAGCGAGGGTGAGTACGTCTTCGACACCGGCAGCACCTCGGACAGTTTCTTCTACAACTGGTCGGAGCTGACGCTGGCCCCCGCCGAGTGGTTTCGGTTCGGCATGGTGACGCAGCGGACGCGGCTATACAAAACGGATCGCGACATCCAGCGCGGCATGCTCGCGGGCTTCTCCTTCAAGGCCGTGAGCCTGGCCGGCTACGTGCTGAATCCCGACCAGCGCAAGCCCACTTTTGTGCTCGCGGTCGCCGCGACTTTCTGAAACCGCTCTGACCAATATCCTTTCGCGTCAGCGCCGCGCGGCCGATGGCGTCGCGGATTCTTCGCGACCTCATGCCGGAAGACCCCGGCTCCACTGCGAGTAGAATCGGCCGTGCTATGAAACGAATGATTCTTGTCGCCGCCTGCCTGGTGATCGGGTTCGCCGCCGCAGGACCTGGCGCACGACAGGTGCCCGAGGCCGATGGCCTGCGCGCCGCGGAGCCGCCGCCGCACGGCATCTGGGTCGATTCGCTCGACATGACCGCGATCACCGCGACGGTGATCCGGCCGCCGCGCGCGCCAGGGGCTGGTCGGGGAACCGGCCGTGAGGGAGCGGCCCCAGCCGCCCCGCCCCCACCGCCGGTCTACGCCCTGGGAGGCGTGACCTATCCCCACACGGTGCCGATGCAGTCGGATCGCGACTTCTCCATCGATCTCAAGGGTCAGGCGGTGCGTTTCGCGTCGATGGTCGGCATCGATTCGGCCGTGCCGGCTGGCCGGGGGAGCGTCATCTTCGGTGTGTGGGTCGATGGCCGGAAAGTGGCTGACTCCGGTGTTCTGCGCGGCGGCGACGCCCCGAAGCTCGTCTCGGCCGATCTCAAGGGTGCCAGGAAGTTGACCCTCGCGGTCATCGACGCCAACGACGGCACCGGCGGCGATACGGCGAACTGGGGTGGTGCGCTGCTGACGATGACGCCTGATGCGACGCAACGCCCGGCGATCCTGGCGCCGGTGGTCGAGCCGATGCCGCCGATCGCGTCGAGCCGGTCGCGCGAACCACTCCTGAACTATCCGCGCATCACCGGAGCCACGCCGGGCAAGCCGTTCATGTTCCTGATCCCGGCATCAGGCGACGAGCCGTTGACGTTCGCGGCGAAGAACCTGCCGGCCGGCCTGGCCCTGGACCCGAAGACCGGCCTGATCACGGGCTCGCTGGAGAAGGCTGGCCGGACACCGGTCGAGATCTCCGTCAGCAATGCGGGCGGGAAGGCGACCGGCACGATCACGATCGTCGGCGGCGAGAACGCGCTCGCGCTGACGCCGCCGCTCGGCTGGAACTCGTGGAACGCCTGGGGCAACACCGTCACGGCCGAACGCGTTCGCCTGTCGGCTGACGGGATGGTGGCGAGCGGGCTGCACCGGCAGGGCTACACCTACATCAACATCGACGATGTCTGGGAGGGTGGGCTGCGGCCAACCCGCCCGCATGACCTGGCCGCCAGCCGCGACGCCAATGGCGACCCGACCACGAACGAACGCTTTCCCGACATGAAGGGCCTCGTCGACCACATTCACTCGCTCGGCCTGAAAGCGGGAATCTACTCGTCACCGGGCCCGACGACCTGCCAGGGTCTCGGGGCGTCGTACCAGCACGAGGAACAGGACGCGCGTGCCTACGCCCGGTGGGGCTTCGATTATTTGAAATACGACTGGTGCGGGTACAGCCGGATCGCGCCGAACCCGACGCTGGAGGATCGCCAGCGGCCCTATCGATTGATGGGCGAGATCCTGAAGCGACAGTCCCGCGACCTGGTCTTCAGCATCTGCCAATACGGCCAGGGGGACGTCTGGGAGTGGGGGCAGGAGGTCGGCGGCCAGCTGTGGCGAATGACCGGCGACATCCGCGACAACTGGCCGAGCATGAGCGGCATCGGCTTCCAGCAGACGGGCCGGGAACGGTTTGCCGGTCCGGGTGGCTGGAACGACACCGACATGCTCGTCGTCGGGATGGTCGGGTGGAGCCAGGGGCCGCGGCCGACCGATCTCACGCCGAACGAGCAGCTGACGCATCTGGCGCTGTGGGCGCTGCAGGCGGCGCCGCTGCTGATTGGCGCCGACCTCTCGAAGATCGACGCCTGGACGACGAACGTGCTGGGCAATCGCGAGATGCTGGCGGTCAACCAGGACATCCTCGGCAAGGCGGCCGGCCGCAAGCTGAGCGACGGGTGGGTGGAGGTCTGGGCGCGGCCGCTCGAGGACGGGACGATCGCGGCCGGGCTCTTCAACCGTGGACCGGAGGCGGCGACGGTGACCGCGACGTGGGCGGACCTGGGTGTGAAGGGGAGTCAACCGGTGCGCGACTTGTGGCTGCAGAAGGATCTGGGCCGCATGAACGGCCAGCTCTCCGCGACCGTGCCGCGACACGGCGTGTTGTTCGTGAAGATCGGCACGCCGACTTCTGCTCCTGCGCGGTGACCTGCGGGCGCCCAGATACGCGGTCAGGGCAAGCTCTCACCAGGAAAGCGACCGCACGACTCACGAGCACGAAGCGGAAGGCAGAAGAAAAAGAGCAACAGCTGAGGGCTGTCCTCACGACACCGATTCGTCTTCCTCGAGCAGCGTGGCTGAGACGTAACGCCGGCCGTCGAGTGCGGCCCACACCGCTGGAATCAGATCGCTGGCGAGGCGTACCTTGCTGACGTAGCCCAGCGCGCCGGCTTGACGAGCCGCCTCGAGGAACTCCGGCTCTTCGTGAATCGAGAGGAAGACAATCGGCACACGTGATCCCCGGCGGCGCACCAGCCCGGCCGCCTCCAGGCCGTTGATCCCTGGCATCGTAATGTCGATCACCAGCACGTCCGGCAGAAGGTCGGCTTCCGCCTTGACCAGCGCTTCGCCGTCGGCGACCGCGGCCACTACGGTGAATTCCGACCCCAGCAGCGTGGTGACGCGCCCCAGCATCTCGCGGTGGTCGTCAGCCAGCACCACTCGACGCCGGCCATTACCGCTGCGTTGGCCACCCATCTCAGTACCTCGAGAAGCGCTGGCCGCGCCGGCGAGGGCCGGTGGTCAGGATCGATAGTCCGGATCTGCCGTCCACGCGACACTTCAGAGGATGTGCTCGCGAATGGCAAACTGCACCAGTTCCGCCGTCGTCTTGATATCGAGCCGCTCCATCATTCGATACTTGTGAAAGGCGACCGTCCTCGGGCTGACCCGCAGGATCGTGGCCACTTCCTTCATCGAGCGTCCTTCGGCCAGCAGCTGCAACACTTCCCGCTGTCGTACGGTGAGCGAGAGCGCATGGGCCGGCTGCTGCGATGCATGCATGAACGAGCCGACCAGCCCCTTGGTCAGTAGCGGTGTCAGGTAGAAGCGCTGGTTCATGACCTCACGGATCGCCAGCGGCAGCTCGGACAGCGCCGAACGCTTGAGCAGGTAGCCCGACGCGCCAATGCGGAAGGCTTCGGCGGCGACCTCTGGATCCTCGTTCATCGTCAGGAACACGAGCCGTACCGATGGCATCTTCGCCTTCAGCTGCCGTCCGGCATCGAGGCCGTTCAACCGGGGCATGGTGACGTCGAGCACCACGACGTCCGGCTTGAGCCGCGGTGCGGCCTCCAGCAGCTCGCGCCCGTCGGCGACCCGGCCCACGACCTCATAGTCCGGCGCCAGGAGGCGTTCGAAGGCTTCCGCCAGAAGTGTGTGATCGTCCGCCAGGAGAATTCTGGCTTTCGTGGCCATGGTGACTAGACCCGGCCTATTCTGGCACCTGGAACGGCCTCTGCGTCAGCAAATCCGTCGCGTCCGGTTCACCAGTGCGCGGCGGTCGGCTGGTTAAGGGGCGACTGCCCGGCCGTGGCCCGGAGCGTGTGGGACGGCGACTCCCCGAACGCAGCCTTGTACTTCAGAGCGAAACGACCCAGCTCGAAGAACCCGTGGTCGGTGGCGATTCCCGTCACCGTCGCCCCTGGAGCCGCCGCGGCTCGAAGCGCATGACGAACCGCCAGGAGCCGCTGCGTGGTCAGGTACCTCTTCGGACTCTGGCGGTAGACCTCGGTGAACGCATTGCGAAGCGTCCGTTCGCTCACGCCAACGGCCTCGCTCAGCGCGGCAATCGATATCGGCGCGTCTGCGACTCGTTGCAGGATCGCCTGCGCTTTGGCGACGACCTGCAACCGCGACGCGGAGGTGTGGGGGTGGTACCCGGCAGGCAGCCGTCGGGAGCTGCCAAATCGGTCGCTATGGTTCGCGTGCATCTGCGGACGATAGCCGCCACGGCCCGCATCGGGAACTCGCTGAACTCCCGGAAAGTACCAGCAATTTGGACGTGCCCCCCCCTGTCAAAAGTGACAGGGGGGGCACGTTAAGACGCCGCGGCGTGGCCCGCGACCGCAAGAGGAATCCGGACGTCGATGCGCGTGCCCCGCGACATACCGGAGTGGATGTGCAGCTCACCGCCTACGAAACGGAGCCGCTCGCCGATGCTGATCAAGCCGAGGCCGTTTCCCGTCTCATCCGGGTCGAAGCCGGTGCCGCCGTCGGCGATCCGGAGGGTGAGGCCGTCGTTGCCACCGAGCAGCTGCACGTGGGCCTCGTCGGCGCCGCTGTGCTTGACGACGTTGCGAAGCCCCTCCTGGACGATGCGGTAGACGCAGACCGAGATGTCCATCGGAATGCTGGAGGGGACGTCCCCGTGCGTGAACGACACATGGATCTTGTGCTGCTGGGAGACCTCGCGGCAGTAACTGCGGAGACCCGCCACCAGTCCCAGCGCCTCCAGCTTCGACGGATGCAGTTGATGAGAGAGCCGGTATGCTTCGCTGGAGATCGTCGTCGCCCGCCGACTCAACGCCATCAGCCGCGAGGACGCGTGTCCCCCGGGGTCGGGGTAGTCGACGCTGAGCTGTTCCAGTTCACTGGCGAGCAGCGCCAGCTGCTGGCTCAGGTCGTCGCGAAGTTCACGGGCGACCCGCCGCCGTTCTTCTTCCTGCACGGTGAGCAGCCGCCCACCGACCTCGTGGAGGCGCTCCTCGACGCGATGACGATCGGTGACGTCGATACAGGAGCCTACATACCCGGCGACGTGCCCGTCGGGGTCGTAGCGAGGCACGCCGGTGTCCAGAACCCATCGATACTCGCCGTCGTGCCGGCGCACTCGATACTCGGTCGTGAATCGCGCGCGGGCGTCGATCGCCGTCTGGCAGGTCTGCAGGTGTAGCGCCAGGTCGTTCGGGTGGACGCCCCGGGTCCATCCATCGCCCAGCTGGTCCTCGATCGACTTGCCGGTCAAGGTGAGCCAGCCGGCGCTGAGGAAGGTCCGTTGCCGATCGAGGCCGGACATCCAGAGCAGAATCGGTGCCGACTCCACCATTGCGCGGAACCGCGCTTCGCTCACGATGAGCTCGCGTTGCCGGCGCACGCCGAAGACGATCGACGCCGCTGTCACGGTGGCCGCCGTCAGCAGCGCGAGGATGAGCAACACGTCAGCCACCCTGTATAAGCACCGGTCTGTTCACCTCGAGGCGGGCGCTGCCGGCGACGGCGTCTCGGTGCTGGCCGGCGTGGCGTTGAGCAGTCCGACGACGGCGAGCCAGGCGCCAACCAGGACCAGGTTGATTGCCGCGAACCCTGGAACCGTCAGCAACAATCGCTCGCCGGCGAAAACGACGCCCGCCTGAATGACGTCCCCCGCCCGAACGAAGAACGAATCGACCGCCTGTTTGGCCTTGTACTTCGCCTCCCGGCTGGTCGGCAGCCACAATGCCTGTTTGGTCGTATTTCCCAGCGAGTAGTCGACGCTGTTGTCTGCGACCTTCAGCCATCCCATCAACTGGACCGACGGCGCCCGCAGCATCATCAGGTAGCCGATCAACGCGATCGTCGGGTGGATGAAGAGGGCCTTTCCGACCCCCAGGAACTTGAAGACCCTCGACACCACGAACATCTGGAGCAGGAAGCCGAGGAGATTGACGGTGCTGAACAGGCGGCTGTACGACTCGCCGACGAAACGCTCACGAGCGGCGGCCGACTCGGGCCCGGCGCCGAACTGGGCGTAGGACTGCTCGACGACGTAGCGGCCAAAGAGGTATTCGCCTGAGGTATTCACCACGTTGAGCAGGACGGTGAGTACCGCAATCAGGAGCAGGTAACGATTCTTGCGAATCAGCTCGAATCCGCCCTCCTTGCCGAGGGGTTGCTCGGCGACCGCGGTCTGGGCCGGCGAGGCCGACCGCGCCGTGATGCGCTCGATCAGCTGCGCGAGGAAGGCGCAGACCACGAGCACCGCCCCGGCGGTGATCAGCAGCCGGGTGGGTCCGGTCGCGGCGATGATGTCGCCCGCCCTGACCGAGCCTACCCAGGCCCCGAGACTGCTGCCAACGCCGATCAACGGGAACAGCCGCCTGCCCTGTTCCTTGGTGTAGAGATCGGTGGCGAATCCCCAGAATTGCGCGATCGCCATGAGGTTGAAGATCCCGACCCACAGGAAATACACGATGCCGACGTTCAGACCGGCACCGACCGCGAGCACGAACAATACGAGGTGTGACGCAAAGAACAGCGTCACCCAGGTCACCAGGCGCACCCGGTTGACGCGGGACGCGAAGGCGCCATACGCCGGCACGATCGCCAACAGCAGGACGGCCTGCCCGGCCGAGGAGTAGCTCTTGATCTCGGCGCCACCCTCCGTGAGGATGAAGACCTCGCGCGCCGTTTTGAGCAAGTAGTAGGCCGCCAGGAGCAGGAACATCAGCAGGGTCATCAGCAGCGCGCTGACGGCCTCGCTTCTGTGTACCTCCGCGATCGGCGACAGCAGACGCTCGATGGCGGACTTTGGCTGTGGGGGAGTGGTCATCTGGTCATCTGGTCCACGCTATCGTTGGCCTTGCCGGCCAGATGGACAATCGGCAACGGCATTCATCAGGTCGCGTCAGGGCAAAGCGTCTGCCGAACAACGGACGTAGGAAAACGGGCAGAATCGCGGTACGTGGGCTTCCATCCCCCATCGGCTGGAGTATCGGTCACCAGATGCCGTGACCGCCCCAACGCGTCGTGAGGGGCGGTGCTCCCACGACGGCTGGCGGGGCGGTCACTACGGCCTGCCGATCGATCGACAATCGATCGACTGGCTATTTCTTGGGCTTCGGCGGGAAGTCCTTGAGGATTTTCTTCACCGCGCTGGCGATGTTCTTGTCGCGCTTGTCGGCCTTGGCCTGGACGTCGACTTCTTTCACGCCCATACCGCGCCAGACGATCTCGTTCTTGGCCGCGTTGGCGACGTCGATCACCATCGTGCCTTCGAGGATCTCGTTGACGCGGACGTCGGTCGTGCCCCAGCCACCGCCCCATCGGTAACCGCCGTAACCGGCGCCCATGCCGGTGCTGTAGGCGGTGATGTCCTGCTTCTTGTCGAATGCGATGTGGTAGGTGACGGTGACGTCGGGGTTCGCGGCTGCCGCGGTCAGGCCCTTGGCGGCGAGCTCCGCTTCGATGGCGGCCACGATCCGCTTGTCGATGAGCGGGTCGCCCACTTTCGTGCCGTCTTTGAGCGCAAAGGTCTTGATCGAGCTGAAGTCGGCGGTCTTGTCGTAGTCGAAGCTGGTCCTCTGCGCGAGCAGGACCATGGGCACCAGCGCGACGGCGGCGATCAGAGCAGCGGTTCGTTTCATGTCAACTCCTTGTATCGGGTGGTTTGCGATTGGGACGCGCCGGCGCGCGCCGAGTCGGTGCTACTGCGATCCTCCAGATGGCGCCGGTGGCCGCGGCCCGAAACTGCCGCCGAGCGCAAGGTGAAGGTTCACGCGTTGTACACGCTGCTCGGCCTGGACGCGGATGAGCGCGGAGCGCGTGGCGGTCAGCGCCAGCTGCCGCTGCTCGACGAATCTGAGATCGGTGCTCCCCACCTTGAACTGGGTCTGCACCAGGCTCAGCGCCTGCTGGTTGTCGGCGAGTGATTGCGCCAGGATCTGCTCGCGTTCACGGGCCGCGATCTCGGCCGCCAACGCACCTTCCACTTCGCCGAAGGCGCGCAATCCCACGGCGGCATACTCGGCGATCGCCTGCTTCTGCTCAGCCGTACGAATCTCGACCTGCGTCTTGAGCGCGCCCCCCTTGTAGATTGGCGCCACCAGACTGGCGCCCAGGTTCCATACCGGATTGCTGTGATCCTTCAGCAGGAACAGCTCGCTCGAAATCGCGCTGAGGCCGGTCGTCAGAGAGATCGTGGGCAGGCGGGCCGCCTTGGCTTCCCCGATCCGGTTGAATGCGGCTGCGACGCGCCGCTCAGCTGCCACCACGTCCGGCCGCCGCTCCAGAAGTGCCGATGGGAGCCCCCCCGGGACCTGGCCGGGTAAACCAGGCAGCTTTGGCGACGGCGCCGCCGCGGCCGAGGGATACCGGCCGAGCAGGAGTTCGAGCGCTCGAATCGCCTGCTCACGCCCGAGTTCCAGCTGCCGGAGCGCGTCGCGGTAACTCCCGACGCCCGCGCGCGCCACGAACACATCTTCCTGGCCGCCGACCCCGACGCGAACCCGGTCGCTGGCCAGCCGTACGAGTTCCTCGCTCCCGCGAATGGTTTCACGAGCCGCCTCGACCTGCAACCCGGCTTCGGTGGCGAGGAACCAGCTCTTGGCCACGAGCGCGGCAATCGACTGCCGCGCGTATTCGAAATCCGCCTCAGTTGACGCGGCTTGCGCGGCGCTTGCCGCCCGGCCGTATCGCACCCGACCCCACAGATCGAGCTCCCAGGTGGCCGAGAGGACGCCCCCCTGGATGCCAGACCCGTCGCCCGACAGCTTGCCCCCGCCGCGGGCGAGGAGATCGACTGACGGATAGAGTTTTGCCCCGGCAAGCTTCGCGTAGAGCTGCGCCTGCTCGACACGCGCGGCGCCGACGCGGAGATCGGCGTTGTGCGCAATCGCCTCGGCGACCGCCGCCGCCAGTTGTTCGTCGCCGAATGTTGCCAGCCAGTTATCCGCCGCACCCTCCGCGGCCGCGCCGGCGAGCGTCCACTGCGCCGGCACCTGCACCGTCGGCAGCGCCTGCTCCTTGATGGCCGCCGCATCAGGCGGCGCCTTCAGCGCGCATCCCGGCGCCATCGTCGCCACCAGCCCGATGGCGACCGAGCCGGCAATCGCCGGAAGGCGGTACCGCGCAATCGAAGGGAGAGAGAGCATGGCGCCGTCCTTAGTGGAGACTGATATGGTGCTTGATGATGATGTAGTCGAAATACGACGACGTCCTGATCAGCACCTTTCGGATCATATGAATCAACGCGAGGTGTTCGGTGTAGATCGCGGCAGCGCCGCGCGCCCCCGCCGCGAGGAAGACATCCTTGTCATGCTCGTCGACGACCAGCTTCACCGGGAAGCGGCCGGGCGGCGGGATGAAGGTGGTACGGGCGAGTTCGCCGGACGCATCCAGCTGCCCCTGGGCTTGCGCCCAGATCACCGAATCCACGTGCGCCTTGACGATGCGGCCCGGGTAGGTGTCGAGGGTAATCTCCGCTTCGTTCCCCGGAGCGACCTGGTGCAGTTCGTTCTGGTTGAACAGCGCGAAGATCTGGTACTGGGTGTCGACGAAGGTCATCACCTCGTTGAACGGCATGCCGGCGACGAAGAAGCCCGGCCGGAGCATTACGTTCACCATCGTGCCGTCCGCTGGCGCGACGACGGTCGTCTGGGTCAGATTCCAGCGGGCGTTCTCGAGTTGGGCGCGGGTGGTCTCGACCTGCGCCTGGGCGACGCGAACTTGCGATTGGGCCGTCGCGATCTGGGCCTTGACCCCCGCCACGGCCGCGAAGTCCCCCTTCACCCGGCCGGAGAGCTTCTCCCTGACCTGCTGCTCGGAGGCACGCCCCGCGGCGATCTGGCTGGCGAGTTCGGTGGCGTTGGTCTGCGCCTGTTCCAGATCGAAGCGATTCCCGGCGCCGGTGGCGGCGAGCTCGGTATTCTGGGCGACCCGTTTCTTGGCCAGATCGAGCGAAGCTTGCAGCGCCGCCACCTGGTTCGTCGTCTGCTTCAATTGCTCGTTCAGCTGGCGCTCTGATGACGCGGCGTCGGGCAGGCGCGCCTGCATCTCGCTGAGCTTGGCCTGTTCGGCGCCGACCTTGGCTTCTTCCGACGCCAGTTGCGCTTCGAGCGCACGAACCTCGATTTCATAGGGTACCGGGTCGATCCGGAACAGCACGTCCCCTTTCTTCACCGCCCGGTTGTTTTCGACCGGTACTTCGATCACCCGTCCCCGCACCTGCGACACGACCGGCACGACGTACTTGACGACCCTCACATCGGTGGTTGTCGGCGCGAAGATGTTCAGCAGCAGGATCGTCGCCGCGAGGGCCACCACCGGGAGGATTGCGACCGCGACCTTCCACGGCGTCGTCCAGGGCAGCAGTTTGAACTTGATGAAGATCAGCCAGACAAAGAAGCAGTAGATGCCAAGCAGCAGGATTTCCATTAACCCACCTCGCTCCGCGGCTCGCTCGCGGCCAGCCGCGACTCGAGCGCTGCCAGGTCTGTGCGAATGGCGTCGAGCTCACTGTCTGGCACCCCGCGTCCTTCGAGCGCGGCCACGCGCTGTCGTATGTCGGTGACGGGGTTTTCCGGCTCCGCGAGGCCGTGCTCCTTGAAGTAGTCGGGACTCTTGTCGGTGCCGTAGGCCAGTTTGTAGCCGATCGGCTTGGTGTAGGCCCACAACCAGGCGATTGGCCAGAGCAGTCCCCCGAAAACCAGCGACAACAGACACAACGTGCGGATCGCCTCGAACTGCGGGTGGTGCCGGTCGTGCGCGATCTTTTCCGGGAGGACGTGCACCATCCAGAACAGGACGATGAGAACGACCGGCACCACGAAGATCACGAAGAGGGCGATGGCGTTCGCCACCGTGTCCTGGGCCTCGTGGGATAGAAGAGACGCATGTGCCGGTGAGGCATTGGCCAGCGACCACGCGACCGCTAGTAAACCAGCGACGACGTTGCGCGAGAGGTATTTGGGCCGTGGCGTGGTATCGGGCGAATGAGGATTGGACGTCATTGGACCACCTGGCAGTGCTGTGAGCACAGGGCGTGCCCGGACGGCAAGACGCGCGCTCTCGACGAAGCTGGCGCGCCGACAATGAGTTGCGGGCAGGCGAGTCATCAGGGCGAAGGGGATCTCCAGCTGCGGATCTCCGGCTTGTTGGGGCACCTCCGTCATTCCGGGGGCACTCGGGTCCATTATGATGTCCTCATCTGCGGCCGGCGCGTAAGCGCGATCGAGGGTCGTCATCACGACGGAATGTGGCTTGCTAGGTTCGTCGCTCGAACCGCGTATCGAGAGGTGAGTGAATGACTGGTCCATGCAGAACGATAGGTGCGATCGTGCTTTCGGGGGGCTTGCTGATGATTCCGGCGTCGGCGCTGGCACAGGCCCCGGAGGTGTTCACCGCGACAGCGGCCGTCAAGACCGCCGGCGGCGGAACGTTGAGTGCGCCAGTCTCGATCACGATCGACCGCAAGATGCCGCAAAGCGAGGCCGACGCGTTGATGGCAGCCTTCAAGACGGGCGGCGCCGCCGCCCTGCGGAAGGGGCTCGTCGGGATCAAGCCGACCGGAACCGTCAAGCTTGGGGCCGGGAGTGCCACGCCCACCCGCTTCACCATCGAGCGGGTCACCGACGCCGGCCGGCTGCTGACGATCCTCACCGATCAGCCGCTGTTCTTCGTCGGCGCCGGCACGCCGGGGGCGAAGCCGAAGGAGGGCTACGACTTTGCCGTCATCGACATCGAGATCGATGGCAAAGGCAACGGGTCCGGAACCCTCGCGCCGGCCGCGAAGCTCAAGGTCACCCAGACCGGGTTCGTCGTTGAGGACTACGGCGCCGAGGGTGTCCGGCTGACCGCGGTCAAGAAGACCAAGTAGGTCGTCCACACGGCCGGTGGATCACAGGATGTCGGGAGGCGCCACGACCGGCGGTGACCGGGGAGCCTCGCCCGTCTGGGACGGCCAGTCACAGATTCCTCCAATCTCCTCATTTTCAACCACTTAGCTCGAGCCTGGCCGCGTGCCCGCGGCCGGCACGGCCTGTGATGAAGAACCTCGCGCGGACAAATCGCCCTGCTGCCGCGCGGAGAGACTTCATGCCCATCGGAGCTGCCTGTGCGGATCGGAGCCTCACCGATGCACCGTTGAATCGGTCCGGCTCAACGAACTACTGGCCTTCCGCGGAGGGAGAATCGATCCAGGAGGCCCTTCGCTGCAGCGTCGAGGCGATCGATCTCGACTGGAGCCGGGTGTTCGAGCTTGGCGATGACGGTGATCTGCTCGGCACGTACGGCTGGTCGCGTCCGGAGGTGCCGGCACCGCCCGCACGCCTGTCGGCCAGGGACAGCCTTCCCTGGATCCTCCGCGCAGCTCCTGGCCGGGGAGTTGGTCAGCCTCTCCAGTCCGTCCGAACTGTCCGACGGCGGTCGACCGGGCGAGCTTGCGTCGCTTCGAGGTCAAGTCGATCGCGGTGATCCCGCTGCGGCTGGGGTCGCGGATCGTCGGCTTCGTGAGCTTCGGCACGACGCGCAGCGAACGGCAGTGGGATGCCGAGATCTTCAGCGCCTGCGCCGCGCCGCCGGCTTGATCGCCGGCGTGCTCGCCCCACGCTATCGCGACGAGGCGCACGGCCGGCCCTCGCCGAGGTGAAACGCCTGAGCGATCACCTCCGCGCCGACGGTGTGTCCGGCGTCGTGGAGTCGAAAGCCCCCTCGACACGTCGCGTCTCGGCGCGAGCGCCGCGATTCTCCGCGTCCAGGAGCAGGTGCGTCAGGTCGCCGAGACCGACGCGACCGTGCTCCTGCTTGGCGAAACCGGTTCGGGCAAGGAGGTGTTCGCCTCGCAGATCCACGAGCTGAGTCGGCGCCGCGGCCGGGGGATGGTCCGGGTCAACTGCGCCGCGATCCCGGCGACCCTGATCGAAAGCGAGCTGTTCGGCCGTGAGAAAGGGGCCTACACGGGGGCGCTGACCCGCCAGGTCGGTCGCTTCGAGCTCGCCGACAACTCGACGATCTTCCTCGACGAGATCGGCGACCTGCCGCCCGATGTCCAGGTCAAGCTGCTGCGGGTCCTGGAGGACAAGCAGATCGAGCGGCTGGGCAGCTCGAAGGCGACCAGGGTGGACACGCGCATCATCGCCGCCACCCACCGGGACCTCGAGAAACGGATCGAGGCCGACACTTTCCGCGAGGACCTGTACTACCGCCTGAACGTCTTTCCGATCCGCGTGCCGCCTCTGCGCGAGCGGCTCGAGGACATTCCGATGCTGGTGTGGCGCTTCGTCGAGGACTTCTCGTCGGCGCTTGGCCGGCGGGTCGAGTCGATCAGCAAGAACAACATGGAGGAGTTACAACGCTACGGCTGGCCGGGTAACGTCCGGGAGCTGCGCAATCTGGTCGAGCGGGCGGTCATCGGTGCCACCGGCCCCCATCTCACGATCGCGCTGCCGGCGACCACTTCCGCCTCGACGCGCCGCAGCGTCAGGCTGGTCGACGTGGAGAAGGAGCACATCAAGGGTGTGCTCGACAGCACCAGGTGGAGGATTCGCGGCGTTGGCGGCGCCGCCGACCAACTCGGGCTGAAGGCCACGACTCTGGAGACGCGCATGGCGAAACTGGGGCTGCAGCGCCCGCGCCACTGACTCCGACATTCCGGGCTTTCTCCGCGATTAGGGGGATTCGCGGCTCGCCGCGGCGATCGTCGTCCGGCCAGCGATCGCCAACAACTCGAATCCGCACATCAACATGGCGACATCGACCCTGCCGGCGATCCGGTTGGTACGTCAGGTGCTGCTGGCGGGGGCGTGGTGCGCCTCGTTGTTGCGCTGGTAGCCCCCGCGTGCGGGCCAAACCAGGTTGTTCACGCCTTGCGGTTACTGGCGTCGACCACCCGCATCGAGCCGGGCTGCCTCGGGTGCCGGGTGTGGGTCGAGGACAGCGATGAGTCCAGCGTTGGCTACGTGGAGGAGTGGGCAACTGAGGAAGCACTGCGCCTGCGGGTCCGTTCCGAGCGGTTCACCCGCCTGCTGGAGGTGCTCGAGTCCGCGCCTTCGCCGCCCCAGCTTCAGTTCGATTTCGTCACAAAATCGCGCGGCCTCGATTACGTCGCGGAGGTCCGGAGCGTTGAGGGCATGCTCAAGTCCCCGCGTCGCATCAACCTCGACTGACGGGGGCTCCGGTATTCCGGATCTCCTCTGCGTTGCCGGGGGGCGCACCGGGTTTCCCTCAACGGGCCGGTCCGGCGACGGCTGCAAATTGAATCCCTTGAACAGGCTACGTCCCCCGGAGACCGAACTCGACGGCTGGTACGCGTGGTGCTCCCGGGAACCCCGTAACCCCCCAGAGTGAGGACCATCATGGGCGTCCAGCCGATCTCCGCGGTGCTGGCTGACATCGACGGCACGCTTGTCACCAGGGAAAAGGGGCTGACCGAGCGCGCCATCCAGGCGGTAACGCGGCTGCGGGATCGCGGGATCGTCTTCACCATCTGCAGCAGCCGGTCGCCCCGGGGCATGCAGCGCCTGGTCGACCCGCTCGGCCTGACGATGCCGATGGCGGCGTTCAACGGCGGCGTCATCGTGCTCCCCGACCTGTCCGTGCTCGACGAGCGGGCGATCCCCGACTATTTAACCCCCGCCCTGGTGGATGCGATCGAGGCCCACGGACTCGACGTCTGGATCTACAGCGCGACCGACTGGTACGTCCGTTCGCGTGAGGCCCCGCGCGTCGAGCGCGAGGCATCGACCAGTCAATCCGAGCCCACCGTGGTGGACACGTTCGACGGCGTGCTCGCCCGGGTCGTCAAGATCGTCGGCGTCAGCAACGACCACGACCGGGTCGCCGCCTGCGAAGCGGCCCTTCAGGCGACATTCGGCACCCAGGTCTCCGCGGCGCGGTCGCAGGCGGTACTACCTCGACGTCACCCATCCGACTGCCAACAAAGGCACGGTCATCGATCGGCTGGCGCGATACCTGAAGATCCCGGTCGAGGCGATCGCGACGATCGGCGACCAGCCCACCGACGTGATGATGTTCAGGCGAAGTGGCCTGAGCATCGCCATGGGTAATGCCAGCGAGGCGGTGCGGCAGCAGGCGATGCACGTCACCACGTCCCATGAAGATGAGGGCTTCGCCAGCGCCGTCGACCGCTACATCCTGCCCAGGGCCGAACCGGCCGCCAGTGACGTGCGCAAGGCGACCGGGCAACTGCATCGGCTCGGTCAAAGCCTGTGGCTCGACAACATCACGCGCGACCTGTTGTCGCGCGGGACGCTGCAGCATTACATCGACGACCTGTCGGTCACCGGGCTCACCTCGAATCCGACGATCTTCGAACAGGCGATCAAGAACAGCGCCGCCTACGACCCGGCGATCGTCGCCAGGATCAGGCAGGGTTTGACGGATGAGGCGCTGTTCTTCGAGCTTGCGCTCGAGGACCTTACCCGGGCCGCCGACCTCTTTCGACCGATCCACGATCGGACCAACGGCATGGACGGGTGGGTGTCGCTCGAGGTATCACCGCTGCTCGCCTACGACACGGCCGCGACGCTGGCGGCCGCCCGGACCCTGTTCGCGAGGGCCGCGCGCCCGAACCTGATGATCAAGATCCCGGGGACCGCCGAAGGGCTGCCGGCCATCGAGGAGTCGATCTTCGCCGGTATTCCGATCAACGTAACGCTGTTGTTCTCCCGCGAGCACTACTTCGCGGCCGCCGAAGCGTTCCTGCGCGGCATCGAACGCCGGATCGACGCCGGTCTCAAGCCGGATGTCGCCTCGGTGGCGTCGGTCTTCATCAGCCGCTGGGACGCCGCCGTCGCCAGCACCGCCAGCGATGCGCTGCGCAATCAGCTCGGGATCGCCATGGCCAGACGAACCTACAAGGCCTACCGATCGCTGCTCAGTTCGCCGCGGTGGCAGCGGATCTACAACGCCGGCGCCCGCCCGCAGCGGCTGCTGTGGGCGAGCACCGGCACCAAGGATCCGAAGGTCTCCGACGTCCTCTACATCAAGGCGCTCGCCGCGCCATTCACCGTCAATACGATCCCCGAGGCGACGTTGAACGCGCTCGCGGATCACGGTGACATCTCGGGGCTCCTGCCGGCCGACGGCGGGAACTGCGAGGAAGTGCTCGCCCGGTTTGCCGGCGCCGGAGTGGATCTTCAGGCGCTCGCCGTCCAGCTTCAGGTCCAGGGCGCCGCGTCGTTCGTGAAGTCCTGGCACTCGTTGATGGCCGTGATCGCATCGAAGAGCGCCACCCTCACGGCAGCGACGTAGACGCTCGCGGCCGGCTATCAAGGAGAAACACATGCGGGTGCTGGTTGTGCACATCGGCGGGACGAACGTGAAGGTCCTCGCCACGGGTAAGAGGACGCCGCGGAAAATCCCGTCGGGCCCGAAGTTGACGCCTCGCAAGATGGTCTCCGAGATCAAGACCCTCGCCGCGGAATGGAAATACGACGCCGTGACGATCGGCTACCCGGGACCCGTTCGCGACGGTCGCATCCTGGCGGAACCGAAAAACCTGGGTCGCGGATGGGTCAAGTTCGATTTCCGAGCCGCATTCGGCCGCCCGGTCAAAATCATCAACGATGCCGCGATGCAGGCGCTCGGCAGCCACAAGCGTGGACTGTTGCTCTTTCTCGGCCTTGGCACCGGCCTCGGCGCCGCGTTGGTGACAGATGGTGTGGTCATTCCGATGGTGCTTGCCCATCTGCCGTTCAGGGACGGCACCTACGAGGAGTATCTCGGCGTCAAAGCCCTGAAACGACTGGGACGGAAGAAGTGGCAGAGACACGTTGCGCTCGCGGCCGCGCGGATGGCCGAGTCGATTCGACCCGACGACCTCGTCCTCGGGGGTGGGAACGCCAAGAAACTCAAGAACCTGCCGAAGGGGTGTCGAGTGGGCGATAACTCCGACGCGTTCACCGGCGGCTTTCGACTCTGGGACAAAGCGTCGACCACCCGACGACCGGCACCAACCCGGTCGCGCCGGGAGTCGTGACCATGTCCACTTCCCTTCGGACGCCGGTCGGGCCAGTCACCGACCAACCAGCCTGGCAGGCGCTCCAGGAGCACCACCGGAACATCGGTGCGGTGCATCTCCGCGAGCTGTTCGCGCGCGACCCCGGCCGCGGCGAACGGCTGACCGCCGAGGCCGCGGACATCTATCTCGACTACTCCAAGAACCGGATCACGGACGAAACCGTGCGGCTGCTGGTCCGGCTGGCGGATGCCTGCGGCCTGCGCGCCCGCATCGACGGGATGTTCCGCGGCGACAAGATCAACGTGTCCGAGCAGCGGGCCGTGCTGCACGTCGCGTTACGCGCCCCGCGCGGCGCCTCGATCCTCGTCGACGGCCAGAACGTCGTGCCCGGCGTCCACGCCGTTCTCGATCGCATGGCCGGCTTTGCCAGTGACGTGCGCCGTGGCGCATGGACCGGCTTCACCGGCAAGCGGATCCGCAACGTCGTCAACATCGGCATCGGTGGTTCGGACCTGGGACCGGTGATGGCGTATGAGGCGCTCCGGCACTACAGCGATCGCAGCCTCACCTTCCGGTTCGTCTCGAACATCGATGGCACGGACTTCGCCGAAGCGGTCCGCGATCTCGACGCCGCCGAAACGCTGTTCATCGTGGCATCCAAGACCTTCACGACGCTCGAAACCATGACCAACGCCCGCACCGCGCGCGAATGGTCGATGGCCGGCACTGGGGGCCACGCCACCTCGGTCGCCAGGCACTTCGTCGCGGTCTCGACCAACGGTGGGGAAGTCGCGAAATTCGGCATCGACACCGCCAACATGTTCGGGTTCTGGGACTGGGTCGGCGGGCGCTACTCGATGGAATCGGCGATCGGCCTCTCGACGATGCTGGCGATCGGGCCGGACCACTTCCGGTCGATGCTCGGCGGCTTTCACGAGCTCGACACCCATTTCCGCGCCGCCCCCTTCGAACAGAACCTGCCGGTGCTGATGGCGCTCCTGGGTGTCTGGAACACCAACTTCCTGGGCGGGCACACGGTGGCGGTGCTGCCCTACGAGCAGTACCTCAAGCGGTTTCCCGCCTACCTCCAGCAGTTGACCATGGAGAGCAACGGCAAGCGGGTTACGCTCGACGGCCAGCCGGTCTCGTGCGATACCGCGCCGATCTACTGGGGAGAGCCGGGCACCAACGGCCAGCACTCCTTCTATCAGCTGATCCACCAGGGCACCCGCTGCGTGCCGTGCGACTTCATCGCGTTCGGCGAGACGCTCAACCCGCTCGGCCAGCATCACGACGTGCTCCTCGCCAACGTCTTTGCGCAGGGAGAAGCACTGGCCTTCGGCAAAACCGCCGAGGAGGTGCAGCGCGAAGGGTCACCCGACTGGCTGGTGCCCCACCGGACGTTCGAGGGAAACCGCCCGTCCAACACCCTGCTGCTGCCGCAACTCACCCCCGCCGCGCTGGGGAAGCTGGTCGCGCTCTACGAGCACATCGTCTTCACTCAGGGGGTGATCTGGAACGTCGATTCGTTCGACCAGTGGGGCGTGGAACTGGGCAAGGTGCTGGCCCAGCGGATCATCCCGGAGCTCGAAGCCAGCGTCGAGCCCCCGCTCGGTCACGACAGCTCCACGAACGCGCTGATTCGACGCTACCGGAAGGTCCGGGCGATGACACGGCGACAAGGAGTTCGTGATGCAGCTTGGAATGATCGGCCTCACGGCGTGAGCATGAAGGGATGACGATGGCCGATTCGCATGCCGACGCGCTGGTGTTCTTCGGAGCAACCGGCGACCTGGCCTTCAAGAAGATCTTCCCCGCGCTGCAGGCGATGGCCATGCGTGGCACCCTCGATGTGCCGGTGATCGGCGTGGCCAAGGCCGACTGGACCCTTGACCAGTTGCGCGCCCGGGCCCAGGCCAGCGTCGAGCAGTACGGCGGGCTGGACCGTGAGGCGTTCGCGCACCTGCTCACACGTCTTCGCTACGTCGATGGGGACTACCGGGACCCGGCGACGTTCGAAGCGCTCCGCCTGGCACTCGCGGGGGCTCAGCACCCGGCGCACTACCTGGCGATCCCGCCGCCGCTGTTCGGCCCGGTGGTGGAACAACTGGCGCGCTCGGGGTGCGCGAAAGGGTCCCGGGTGGTCGTCGAGAAACCGTTTGGCGAGGACCTCGCCTCCGCGCGCCGCCTGAACCGGATCCTGCTCGCGACGTTCGTCGAAGCGGACATCTTCCGGATCGACCACTACCTGGGCAAGCGCCCCGTTCACAACATGCTGTTCGCCCGCTTCACGAATCCGGTTCTCGAGTCCTTCTGGGATCGTGCCCATGTCGAGAGCGTGCAGATCACGATGGCGGAGGACTTCGGGGTTCAGGGGCGCGGGGCCTTCTACGACGCGACCGGCGCGATTCGCGACGTCATTCAGAACCACCTCTTCCAGGTCTTGAGCAATCTCGCCATGGAGCCGCCGGCGAGATTGGACAGCGAGTCCCTGCGGGACGAGAAGGTCAAGGTTCTCAAAGCCACGCGCGCGCTGGAACCCGGCGGCGTCCTGCGTGGACAGTTCCGCGGCTACCGCAACGAACGCGGCGTTGCGGCCGATTCCCGGGTCGAAACGTTCGCCGCGATCCGGCTCCACATCGATTCGTGGCGCTGGCAGGGGGTGCCGTTCTACATCCGCACCGGCAAGTCCCTCCCGGTGACGTGCACCGAGGTCGTCGTCCGGCTGCGCCGCCCCCCAGTGGTGTTTCCGACGGTGGCTCCGCTGTCGAACTACTTCCGCTTCCGGATCATGCCCCGGCTGACCGTCGCCTTCGGCATGACCGCGATGGACGAAGCCGACGAGATGATCGGCCAGCCTGTCGAGGTCGTAGCGAGCCGCCAGCCCGCGGCCGAGGAGCGAGCTGCCTACGAACGCGTCCTGACCGACGCCCTCGCGGGCGATGCCACGCTGTTTGCCCGGATGGACTACGTCGAAGAGGCGTGGCGCATCGTCGATCCGGTGCGAACAATGGATGCGCCCGCGTACGAATACGAGCCTGGCACCTGGGGACCCACAGAGGGCGCGCAGGCCGTCGAGCCTCCGGGAGGGTGGGTCAACCCGACGACGGATGATGACTCGGCTGCTCATGGCTGAAGCCGGCCAGACGGACTCGTCGCGAACCGGCAGAGCGCACACGGCTAGCGGCCTCGCGCGAGTGGGATGCGCCCTGGAGACGATGGGGCCCGTATCTCAGCGAACGGCAGTGGGGAACGGTGCGGGAAGACTACAGCGCTGACGGCAACGCCTGGCAGTACTTCACGCATGACCACGCGCGGTCGCGCGCCTATCACTGGGGAGAAGACGGGCTCGCCGGCTTCTGCGACTTGAAGCAGCGATTGTGTTTCGCTCTGGCGCTCTGGAACGGCAAGGACCCGATTCTCAAGGAGCGGCTCTTTGGGTTGAGCAACGGCGAGGGGAACCACGGCGAGGACGTGAAGGAGTACTACTTCTATCTCGACTCCACGCCGACCCACTCGTACATGAAGTGGCTGTACAAGTACCCGCAGGCCGCTTTCCCGTACGCGGATCTGGTGACGTCGAACGCCCTTCGCACGCGCCAGGAGTTCGAGTACGAGCTCGTCGATACGGGCGTGTTCGACGACGACCGCTACTTCGACGTGGTCGTCGAGTATGCCAAGTCGTCTCCGGAGGAATGCTTCGTCCGGATCACCGTGACCAACCGGGGTCCTGAGACCGCGCCGATTCACCTGCTGCCCACGCTCTGGTTCCGCAACACGTGGTCCTGGTGGCCGGAGACCGCCAAACCACGTCTCGAGGCGGCGGTCGGAAACGGCGCGAGCGTCATCGCGGCCTCGCACGCGGCAATTGGCGACCGCTGGCTCTACTGCGATGGCGCACCGCCGCTGCTGTTCACCGAGAACGACACCAATACCGAGCGGCTGTTCGCCACCCCGAACGCGACGCCGTACGTCAAAGACGCCTTTCACACCTTCGTCATTGACGGACGCACCGATGCTGTCAATCCCGCGTCGGCCGGGACCAAGGCGGCGGCCCACTACCGTCTGGAGGTCGAGGCCGGCCAGTCGGTCACCATTCGTTTGTGTCTCACGGATACGGTGTACTCGACCAGTCCATTCGCAGCCTTCGATCGGACGTTCGCGGCCAGGCAGCGCGAGGCGGACGAGTTCTACAGGTCCCACACGCCGGACTCCGCCAGCCAGGACGCCGCGCAGGTCATGCGCCAGGCCTGCGGCGGCCTCTTCTGGACCAAGCAGTACTACTTCTTCGACGTCAACATGTGGCTCCGTGAGCACGCCGTGGACCCGTTTGACTCACCGGCGTCCGTTCCGGTGAGGAATCGCCACTGGTTCCACATGTTCAACGACGACGTCATCTCGATGCCGGACAAGTGGGAGTACCCCTGGTATGCCGCCTGGGACCTGGCTTTTCACACCATCGCGCTCTCAGGCGTGGATCCGGACCTTGCCACGCATCAGCTGAATCTGCTGTTGAAACCGCGGTTTCAACATCCCAACGGGCAGCTGCCCGCCTACGAGTGGAATTTTGGCGATGTCAATCCGCCGGTGCATGCGTGGGCGACGCTGTTCCATTACCGCATGGAGCAGGCGACACGCGGCGAGGGGGACCTGGACTTTCTCAAGCGCGCCTTCGCCAAGCTGATGATCAACTTTACCTGGTGGGTGAATCGCAAGGACCGCCTGGGCAAGAGCGTGTTCGAGGGGGGCTTTCTTGGCCTCGACAACATCGGTGTATTCGACCGCAGTGCCGAGCTGCCGACTGGCGGTCACCTGGAGCAGGCCGACGGCACCGCCTGGATGGCGATGTTCTGCCAGAACATGCTCGAGATCGCGATCGAGCTTGCACTTCACGACCCCAGCTACGACGACCTCGCGTTCAAGTTTGCCGAACATTTTCTCTGGATCAGCACCGCCCTGAACAAGGTGGGGCACGACGGCATGTGGGACGAGGAGGACGGTTTCTACTACGACGTCCTGCGGCTGCCGGACGGGAGAGCCACCCGCCTGAAGGTCCGGTCCCTGGTCGGGTTGTTGCCGCTCTGCGCCACGACGCTCATCGACCCGCGGCACCGCGAGCGCGTGCCGCGGCTCGTTCAGGCGCTGCAGATGCGCCTCGCCCACGTTCCAGAGCTCCGTGGCGCTCTCGGCCCGGGTGGCGCCGGGCAGGCGAAAGTCGAAGGCCGGACCATCGCGGCAGTCGTGGGTCCCGACCGGCTGCGCCGGATCCTCTCGCGGGTGCTGAACGAAGAGGAATTCCTGAGCCCCTACGGCATCCGCTCGTTGTCACGCTGTCACGAGCAGCATCCCTACGTCGTCCGAGTTGCAGGGAAGGAGTACGGGATCTCGTATCAGCCGGCTGAGTCGGATAGCGCGATGTTCGGGGGAAACTCCAACTGGCGCGGTCCGGTGTGGTTCCCGATGAACATCCTCCTCATTCGCGCGCTGCTGCACTTCCACGCTGGCTACGGCGATGCCTTCCGTGTGGAATGCCCCACGGGCTCGGGCACCATGATGAATCTCTCGGAGGTTGGTACCGAGATTTCGAATCGGCTGCAAAGCATTTTCCTGCGCGACGATACCGGCCGCCGTCCGGTGTTCGGCGGGACGGAGAAGTTTCAGAACGATCCGCACTGGCGCGACTGCGTACCGTTCTACGAATACTTCCACGGCGACAACGGCGCCGGGCTCGGCGCCAGCCATCAGACCGGCTGGACCGCCCTGGTCGCCGCACTCGTACAGAAGTCGTGGCAGCGTTGATCCCATGAACCTCGAAGTCCTCGCGGATGTCGAGCAGGTGGCGCGTCATGCGGCCGAGGTCATCGCCGCCGAAGCGCGAGCGGCGGTCGCGGCCCGCGGCCGCTTCGTGGTGGCGTTCAGCGGCGGCCGCAGTCCGTGGGCGATGCTGCGGGCGCTGACCTCTCTGGATGTGCCCTGGGAGAAGGTCGATGTGCTGCAGGTGGATGAGCGGATCGCCCCCGCCGGTCACGCCGACCGCAATCTGACGCACTTGAGCGCGAGTTTGAGGATGCCGGCCCAACCTGGCCGGCCGCGGATCCAGGCGATGCCGGTGGAGGCCGCCGATCTCGACGAAGCGGCCGCGGAGTATGCGCGGACCATCGGTGAAATCGCCGGGTCGCCGCCGGTTCTCGATCTCGTCCACCTCGGTCTGGGGGTGGACGGGCACACGGCCTCGCTGGTCCCGGGCGATCCGGTACTCGACGTTACGGACGCGGACGTCGCGCTGACCGGGCAGTATCAGGGACGGCGTCGGATGACGCTCACCTACCCGGTCCTCAACCGGGCGCGCCGCGTGCTCTGGGTGATTACCGGGGAGGACAAGGCAGGAATGGTCGTTCGCCTGTTCCAGAGGGACCGAGCCATTCCTGCCGGACGTGTAGAGCAGGAACGGGCGATGGTGCTCGCCGATCGAGCGGCGGCGCACCAGGTCCAAACGCGTCCCACGTGAACGGCAGTAGTGGACGGGAGTGCCTCATGCGTGCAGGTATTGCGACTGAGGGAGTGTCACGATGAGCCGGCGCGTCGAGGGCTCGAGCTTTCCGCTCGGGCCAACGCCGGGCGCCGGCGGCGTCAACTTCAGCGTGTTCGCGAAGCACGCAACGGCGGTGCAGCTGCTCCTGTTCGATCGGGTGGACGCTGCGACCCCCGCTCGCGTCATCGATCTGGATCCGCGGACCCAACGCACCTATCACTACTGGCACGCGTTCGTTCCCGGCGTCACCACGGGTCAACTCTACGCCTACCGTGTCGCTGGGCCGTTCGCTCCGGAACAGGGACATCGCTTCGACCGCGACAAGATACTCCTGGACCCGTACGGGAAATGCGTGGCCCGGCCTGCCGGCTGGAGCCGCGCCGCCGCATCCGCCCCGGGGGACAACTGTGCCACGGCGTTGAAGAGCGTCGTTGCCGATCCGGGTACCTACGACTGGGAAGGGGATCGTCCTCCGCGCACGCCGTTTGGCCGGACGGTGGTCTACGAGATGCACGTCGGCGCCTTTACCCGCCACCCCGGGTCCGGCGTGGTGGCCGCAAGACGCGGCACCTTTGCCGGGTTGATCGACAAGATTCCGTATCTCCAGGACCTCGGCATCACTGCCGTCGAACTGCTGCCGGTGTTCGCCTTCGACGAGCAGGACGCGCCCCGCGGGGTGAACGACTGGGGCTACCAGCCGGTCTCGTTCTTCGCCCCGCACCCCGCCTACAGCTCGGGCGCTGATCCACTCGGCGCCCTCGACGAATTCCGCGACATGGTCAAGGCCCTGCATCGCGCCGGCATCGAGGTGATCCTCGACGTGGTCTACAACCACACCACCGAGGGGGGAGCGGGCGGGCCGACGGTCTGCTTCCGCGGTTTCGGCAACGGCAGCTACTACATCCTGGAGGAGGACGGGTCGTTTGCCGATTACAGCGGATGCGGCAATACCCTCAATGCCAACCAGCCGATCGTCCGCCGGTTGATTCTCGACAGTCTGCACTACTGGGTCACGGAGATGCACGTGGACGGGTTCCGCTTCGACCTGGCCTCGATCCTTTCCCGCGACGAGAGCGGCCGGCCGATGGCCTCGCCACCGCTGCTTTGGGACATCGAGTCCGATCCGGTCCTCGCCAATGTCAAGTTGATCGCGGAAGCGTGGGATGCCGCCGGCCTTTATCAGGTGGGTTCGTTCCTCGGCGACAGCTGGAAGGAATGGAACGGCCGGTTTCGCGACGACGTCCGCGCCTTCATGAAGGGGGACGACGGAACCGTCCACTCTCTGGCCTATCGGCTCACCGGCAGCCCTGATGTGTACGGCCACGAGATGCGCGAACCGGAACAGAGTGTCAACTTCATCACCTGCCACGACGGATTCACCCTGAACGACCTCGTCTCCTACGACACCAAGCACAACGAGGCCAACGGCCACGACAATACCGATGGCGCGTTCGACAACCTGAGCTGGAATTGCGGGGTCGAGGGGCCGTCCGACGATCCCGCGGTGGAACGCCTGCGCAACCGCCAGGTGAAGAACTTCCTGGCGCTCACCCTCCTGTCGGTGGGGACGCCGATGCTCCTGATGGGCGATGAGGTGCGGCGTACCCAGCGCGGCAACAACAACGCTTATTGCCACCGGGACGATACCAACTGGTTCGACTGGGACCGGGTGCCCAGCCACGCCGACGTCCGCCGGTTCGCGAGGGCGCTCATCGGGCTTCGCGTCGGCCGCAGCCTGCCGAGCGAGCGGTTCGACATGACCCTGCAGGAAATGCTGTTACGCCAGCCGGTCACGTGGCACGGCGTGAAATTGAACGCGCCAGACTGGGGGCACCAATCCCACACGCTGGCCGCGACCGTGCGCCTGCTCGGCGATCAGGGGCACATGCACCTCATCGTCAACGCCTACTCGGAGGCGCTCGAGTTCGAGATCCCCGCTCCCGGCGAGACACATGCCGCGTGGCGACGCACCATCGATACGTCGCTCGATTCGCCCGACGACGTGTGCGGGTGGGCGGAGGGCCAGACCATACCCGGGCCGACCTACGTCGTCCAGCCGCACTCGGTGGTGCTGTTGACCGCAGCCGCCGGCAGCGACGACCCAATCGCAACGGTCGCACGCCGGCGCGGGCGCCGGCCGAAAGAATGATCATGACCACACCCCTCATCACCGGTACCCCGATGGCCCAGCTCGCCATCAATACGATCCGGACCCTCTCGATGGATGCGGTGCAAGCCGCCAACTCCGGGCATCCCGGGACGCCGATGTCGCTCGCCCCGCTGGTCTACACCCTGTGGAACCGGGTCATGCGGTTCGACCCGCGGGATCCGATCTGGCCTGACCGCGACCGCTTCGTCCTGTCGAACGGCCATGCCTCGATGCTGCTCTGGTCGGTGCTGCACCTGACCGGCACGCGGGCCGTGAACGCCAAGTACGAGCGGCTGGGGGAGCCGTCGGTCACGCTCGACGACATCCGCCACTTCCGGCAGTTGGGCAGCAAGGCCCCCGGTCACCCCGAGTATCGCCTGGTCTCCGGGGTGGAGACGACGACCGGGCCGCTCGGCCAGGGCATCGCGACCAGCGTCGGGATGGCGATCGGCGAGCGGTGGCTGGCGGATCGCTACAACCGCCCGGGCTTCGAGATCTTCGACTACCACATCTATGCGATCTGCGGCGACGGTTGCCTGATGGAAGGGGTGAGCGCCGAGGCGGCATCGCTCGCCGGCCACCTCGGTCTGGATCACCTCTGCTGGATCTTCGACAACAACCACATCACGATCGAAGGGAGCACCGATCTCACATTCACCGAGGATGTCGCCGCCCGCTTCGTCGCCTACGGGTGGAACGTGCTGCGCGTGGGAGATGCCAACGACACCGACGCCATCGAGCACGCACTCCGCACGTTTCGCGAGACCAGGGGCCGGCCCACGTTCATCATCGTCGACAGCGAGATCGGCTACGGCTCGCCAAACCGACAAGGCACAGCCGCCGCCCACGGGGAGCCGCTCGGTGACGAGGAGATCCGGCTGACCAAGCGTGCCTACGGCTGGCCCGAGGACGCGAAGTTTCTGGTCCCCGACGGGGTCCGGGAGCACTTCGCCGACGGGATCGGGCGGCGGGGGGCTGAAGGGTGCCGCACCTGGACCGACCTGTTTGCTGCCTACCGAACCCAGTATGCGGACCTCGCCGCGGAGATCGACCAGATGCAACGCCGGGCGCTGCCGGCGGACTGGGACCGGAATCTCCCGGTGTTTCCGGCGAGCGAGAAGGGGATCGCCGGGCGAGAGGCCTCGGGCAAGGTCCTGAACGTGCTCGCCCAGAACATTCCGTGGCTGCTGGGAGGGTCGGCCGACCTCGGTCCTTCGAATAAGACGACGCTCACGTTTCCGGGTGCCGGGCATCTCCAGGCGAAGACGCCGGGCGGGAGGAATGTGCACTTCGGCGTCCGCGAGCACGCCATGGGCTCGATCATGAACGGGTTGTCACTGACCAAGGTGCGGCCGTTCGGCGCAACCTTCTTCATTTTCAGCGACTACGCGCGCCCCGCGATCCGGCTGTCGGCCTTGATGGAGCTGCCGACGATCTTCGTCTTCACGCACGACGCGATGGGTGACGGAGAAGATGGCCCGACCCATCAGCCGGTCGAGCACCTGGCATCGTTGCGCGCGATTCCCGGCCTCGTGACGCTGCGCCCCGGCGACGCAAACGAGGTGGTCGAGGCCTACCGCTGCATCATGCCGTTGCGCCACGAGCCAGCGGTGCTGGTGCTCTCGAGGCAGCCGCTGCCGACGCTCGATCGAAGCAGGTACGCCTCGGCCGCCGGTGTCGCCCGCGGCGCCTACGTCCTGGCCGACCCGCCCAACGGCAAGCCGGAGGTGATTCTGATCGCCACCGGGAGCGAAATCGGGTTGGCGGTGGAGGCGCACGAGAGGCTCCTCGCCGAAGGCACGCATTCGCGCGTCGTCTCGATGCCGTCCTGGGATATCTTCGAACATCAGACGCAGGAGTATCGCGACTCCGTCCTGCCTCCCCTGGTAACGGCCCGGGTGGCGATCGAACAGGCATCGGCCTTCGGCTGGGAGCGCTATGTCGGCCGGGGCGGACGGGTGATCGGCATGCAGACCTTTGGCGCATCGGCGCCGCTCAAGGCGCTGCAGACGGAATACGGCTTTACCGTCGACAATGTCGTCGCCGCAGCCCATGACCAGTTGGATAGGAGAAAAGCATGAATCGCCTGGCAGTAACTCTCGCAGCGGCCGGTCTCGCGGTCGCGGTTGTGTCCGCGGCACCGAAGTTCACGTCGACCTGGAGATCGTCCGAGGCGGGCACGGTAAGCTTTGCTGGAAAGAAGATCGCTGCGCTGGTCATCTCGCAGGACGACTCGTTGCGCATGTCCGGAGAGGAAGCGCTCGTCCGCGAGCTGACGGCGCGCGGCCTGCAATCGGTTGCGACCTATCGCATTGCCCCAAAGGAGGAATTGCAGAGCGGCGACCGGGCCAGGCCCTGGTTCGAGAAGCAGAACATCGAAGGGGTCGTGGCGCTCAGACCGGTGAGCAGTGAGAAACGGACCAGCTACAACCCCAGCACCTGGGCGAATCCCTATTACAGCAGTCTGTGGGGTTACTACAACTACGGCTGGAGCAATCCATACATCCTCGGGGGGGTTACGCGGGACACCGTCGTAACCGTCGAGGCGACGATCTACAGCGTGCCTCTGAACAAGCTCCTGTGGGCCGCGGTCAGCGAGACCCGGAACCCCGATGGTCTGCAGAAATTTGTCGAAGATCTCGTCAAGGAAGCAGTCAAGGAACTGCACAAGCAGGGGTTGGCCCGCAGCATCGTCAAGTAGCCCGGCGGTCCGCCGGCCGCGACGTCCAGGCGTCTATCGACGGCTAGCCGGTGGCTGGATCGTCTGGCTGGCGAGCGGCGATGATGAGCGGCGACACGTAGAGGCGATCAGCCATCACCGCCTCGATAGCGTCGAGCAGTTCGTCGGCCGCTGCTTGTTTGACCACGTAGCCGGAAGCCCCGGCGCGCATGGCCGCGGCCGCAAGTCGCGCATCGGGATCGACGGTCAGGACGATGAAACGGGCGGTCGATCGCTCGGCCGTGAGCTGCCGGATGGCGTCGAGGCCGCTCATGATCGGCATCGCCATATCGGTCACTACGATATCCGGCTGAAGCTGGCGGGCGCTCTCGACCAGCTGGCGACCGTCGCTCACCTGTCCAACCAGCTCTGTCGCCCCGGTGAGCAGCTGCCCCAGCGCCTCGCGGACCATGTCATGGTCGTCGGCGAGGAGCACCCTAGGTTTCACGATTCATCCCTCGAAGCATAACACCTGACCCGGGCAGGGTTTGCGCCCGGTCCACCGGGCGGTAAGATGGTCTTCCCTTATGACCCTTCGCTCAACTGGGTGGGTTGCCCTGAGCCTCGGGATGGCCGGACCAACGGGCGTGAGTTCATGAGTTGGGTCACCGTCGTCTGGTCCATGATCGCGTCGGCCTGCTTGACGCTGGCGGCGATCTATTGCCTGGTCTGGTACAGGAACCGCACCGCCTGGGCCCATCTATGGTTCGCGGCGACAGCAGTCTGCACCGCGGGCCTGGCGTTCTTCGAATTGCGGCTGATGCAGGCGGAGACGCTCGGCGACGTGCTCGCGGCACGGATGTGGGCGCACGTGCCGCTGTTTTTCTGGCTGGTGTCGATCACCTGGTTCGTGCGGACCTATCTGGGCGCCGGCCGGCTGTGGCTCGCCTGGACCATCTGTGGCCTGCGCGCGATCTCGCTGGTGGTCAATTTGCTGCTCGGGCAGAACCCTGCCTTCGGGAATGTCGCCAGCCTGCAGCACGTCCAGTTCCTCGGAGAACGGGTCACCGTCCTCGGCGCCGCCCCCAACTCAATGACGCCGATCACCCAGTTCACGACGTTGCTGGTCGTGATCTTCGTCGCCGATGCCAGTGTCACCGCCTGGCGTCGGGGGGACCGTCGCCGGGCGCTGATGGTCGGCGCCAACCTCGAGTTCTTCCTGCTCCTCAGCCTTGGCACCGCGATAGCGGCGCTGTGGGCAGGCGTTCAACTGCCGATTACCTTCAGCCTCTTCTACCTGGGGCTGGCGGTGGCGATGGGCTACGAGTTGAGTCGCGACGTGCTTCGTGCATCGCAACTCGTGCACGAGTTGCAGGTCAGCGAAGCCGGGCTGCGCGAGAGCGAGGCGCGCCTGAGCCTGGCGGTCGACGTCGCCGATTTCGGCATCTGGATCCGCGACCTCGCGCGACGCGAAATCTGGGCGAGCGAGAGGTGGCGGGAGCTACTTGGCTTCACCCCCTCCGAGCCGCTGCAGTTCGACGCGATACTGGAACGGCTGCATCCCGACGATCGCGAGAGTCTCCAGCGCGCTCAGGCAACCGCGGTCGCGGACTCGAAGGAAGGCCGATATCAGACTGAATACCGGGTGGTCCTGCCAGACGGCGAGACCCGGTGGATCTCGTCATTGGGACGAGTCGAGCGCGGTGCGACCGGTCAGCCGCTCCTGATCCGTGGCGCCTCCCGCGACGTCACCGCCAACAAACGCGCCGAGCTCGCGGTGAGGAACCTGAGTGGCCGGCTGTTGTCGGCCCAGGAGGAAGAGCGGCGGCGAATTGCTCGCGAGCTGCACGACAACGTGAGCCAGCAGATGGCGGCGGTCACGATCAGGATCGGGCAGATCGGCCAGAGGCTGGATCAGCCCCCGACGGTGGTGGCCAGCTCGATGCGCGAGCTGGCCCAGCTGGCCGGGGGCATCTCAACCGAGATCCACAACCTCTCTCACCGGCTGCACTCGTCGAAGCTGGAGATGCTCGGACTGGTCGACGCGCTCAGGGGGCACTGCCACGAGGTCCTCGCGCAGGGTGTCCAGGTGCATTTTCACCATGAGAACGTGCCCGACGCGATCCCGTCCGACGTGGCGCTGTGCCTGTTCCGCATCGCGCAGGAGGGTTTGAACAACGTCGTCAAGCACAGTGGCGCCCAACAGGCGCACGTGACGCTTCGTGCCACCGGCGAGGCCCTCGTGCTGAGCGTCGAGGACTCCGGACGCGGGTTCGACGAGGCAGGCGGGGGAGGGCAGAGGGGGCTGGGACTCGCCAGCATGCGCGAGCGGCTGCGGTTGCTTGGCGGTGAATTCACCGTTCGGGCCCGGGCGGGTAGTGGCACCACGATCACTGCGGGCGTGCCGATTTTCGAGGTGGCCCGCAGTGATCGTGGTGCTAACTCCGAGTCCGTGGCATAGCGGTAGCCTGACCCGGCATGCCCGGCGTCGAGTTGAGTCCTGATGCGAACGCCCAGAATTGGCGCGCAGCGGAGGTCAGAAGTACAGCCCCAGCCCCAGTGTCGGGCCGTGGAGCGTCTGTTTCACTTCGAGGGTTCGCTCGAGCACGGTGTTGCTGAGCTCCAGACGCAGCGCGGTGTAGCCAAACGTCAGCCCGACGTACTTGAACATCTTCCAGTCGGCGCGAACGCTGCCGAGGAGGTCCAGGTCCGCCCCGACTCCGAATCCACCCCCCTCTCCGATGACGTGCAGGGTCCATCTGGACCCGAGATCGCTGTGCCAGGCCAGGCCGACGAGAGGATCCCAGATGCCAGGCTTTCGAGTGAAGTGCTCCGGCCGGTCGCCGATCTGGATGTCGTATTTGAGGGCGACCCTCCGGACACCGCCGGTCACGTACAGATCCTTGTAGATCTTCACGCCGCCGGAGACGTGTCCGTAGATGAGATCCAGGTCGACTTTGAGCAGGGGGAGATCGCGTTGGGTCGCCAGCGCCGCCCAGATGCCGTCGACGTCGATGCGCCAGTACGTCCGCTCGACCGAGAAACCCGCCAGCACCGCGCCGTCGAACGATGCGGAGGTCGATCCGGAGTCGCCGGGCAGGTCAGGCCCACCCGGCACCTCGGGAAATGGCGGGACGGAGGTCGTGGCGGTAAAGGACGGCATCCACAGAAGCACCGGGTAGATCGCGACCTTCGTTTCATTTGTCGACCCCTGCGCCGGGACCAGAAGTCGAGCCGGCAGGGTCCGCGGCGCTGAGGGGTCCTCAACGCCGGCAGGCGGCTGGGCTGATTCAACCGGCGGGACGCGCGCCAGGTCTTTCAACGACGTCTGGGCGGCGGCGACTCCCGGTGCGCAGACACCCATGAGCAGCGAGAACGTGACGGCGACGATTTGCTTTTGCATGTTCGTTGATTCTGATCTTCCCTTGCGTCTTCCAACGCGTCCCATTCCACCCGACGCACGAGTCGTGCCCGGTACCGTGACGTTCAACCGCCGCTTCGCGGTTGGCCTCCAACCTGCTCCGCCACGAGTCGCGCGGCTATTTGCGCGATCTCGAGCTCCACGTCTTTGGCCTCGATGCGCCCGAACAGGTCGAGCAGCGGAGCGACCGAACCCGTCCACCCGGTCTGGTGGCTCGCACCGAGCCCCGCGCCGTTGTCCCCCTGGAAGTATTCATAGAAGAGGATCAGATCGCGCCAGTGCGGATCGTTTTGGAACTTGGCCGTCCCGCCGTAAACCGGCCGCTGTCCAGCTGGTGTCGCGGAGGAACGTACTGGACAGCCGGCGCGAGAGTTCCTTGGCCACTTCGAAGAGATTCATGTGCCGGCCCGAACCTGTCGGACACTCGACCTTGAATTCCTCGCCGTAGAAGCTATACAGGTTCAAGAGCGCACGGACCAGCAGGACGTTGATCGGCATCCAGACCGGGCCCCGCCAGTTGGAGTTGCCGCCGAACATCCCGGTATTCGATTCCCCGGGCAGGTACTGGACTTTGTACTCCTGCCCGGCGACGTGAAAGATGAATGGATGCTCCAGGTGGTACCTCGACAGCGAGCGAATACCGTGGGGGCCGAGGAACTCGTTCTCGTCGAGCATGTAGGCGAGGACTCGCTGCAGCTTCTGTTTGTTGAGGATCGACAGGAGACGGCGTCCCTTGTAACCGGCGAACCCCTCGTCGGTCGGCGCCACCTGGGCAACGACCTGGGGATGGCGTTTGCGGAACAGGGCGACCATTTCCATCAGCTTCGGATAGCGGGTGGCCGCATCCCCCGGGAACACCGACGATGCACAGAGCGGCAGCAGCCCCACCAGCGACCGCACCTTCAAGCGCATCGCCTGGCCGTCGGGCAGCCGCAGCAGATCGTAAAAGAAGCCGTCCTGTTCATCCCACATCTCGTCGTCATGCTCGCCGATGCGGTCCATCGCGTAGGCGATCCAGCAGAAATGCTCGGCGAACTTGTAGGCGATCTCTTCGTACATCGGATCGTAGTCGGTGAGGATGAGGGCCATGTCCAGCATGTTCTGGCAGTAGAAGGCCATCCACGCCGTTCCGTCAGCCTGCTCCAGGGAACCGCCGGTGGGGAGCTGGGCACTCCGGTCGAAGACCCCGATGTTGTCGAGACCGAGAAATCCCCCGGCGAACACGTTGCGCCCGGCGGGGTCCTTGCGGTTGACCCACCAGCTGAAGTTCAGCATCAATCCCTGAAACGATCGTTCCAGGAACCGAAGGTCCGCGCGGCCGAGGTTACGCTCCATCTTGTAAAGGTAGAGGGTGGCCCAGGCGTGCACCGGGGGATTCACATCGCTGAAGTTCCACTCGTATGCGGGAATCTGCCCATTGGGGTGGGCATAGAGACCGCGCAGCATCAGCAGCAGCTGCTCCTTGGCGAAATCGAAGTCCACCAGCGACAGGGAGACCGTGTGGAAGGCCAGATCCCAGGCCGCATACCACGGGTATTCCCACTTGTCCGGCATCGAGATGATGTCGGCGTTCAGCATGTGGAACCAATCGGTATTGCGCCCACCCCGGCCACCGGATTCCATGCGCGGATGATTCCGGTGCTCCTGAAGCCATCGATCCAGATCGAAGTAGTAGAACTGCTTGCTCCAGAGCATGCCGGCCAGCGCCTGGCGGTGGACCCGGCGCTCATCTTCGTTCAGCGAGGCCGGCGTAATCCGGCTGTAGAATTCGTCCGCGTCAGCGACCCGGCTCTTGAAGATCTCGTCGAACTTGCTGAAGGCCTGGTCCAGTCGGGCGGCCGCCAGGCGGAGGCGGACGGTCTGGCTGCCGCCGGCGGGCACGTCGAGGACATAATGCGCGGCCGCCTTGGTCCCGGCCTTTGCGGGATTGACGGCCTCGCGCCGGCCTGAGATCACGTACTCGTGGAAGGCGTCCTTGACGTAGGGGGAGGCGTTGGCCTGGCCCCAGAGACGGCCGGCGTTGCTCTCGTTCTCGGTGAAGAGCAACTCCGGGGTTCCCTCGCAGTGCAGCCAGTAGTCGCCGAGCTCCTGGTGCGTGGCCTGGACGACGCCTGGTCCCGCTTCGCGTAGCGACGGCTTGGGCTGGTCTGCATCCCAGGACCAGGTATTGCGGAACCATAACGTCGGCAGGACACGAAGCCGGGCCGCTTCAGGCCCGCGATTGTGCACGGTCAGGCGAACGAGGATGTCTTCCGGGCCCTCCTTCGCGTACTCCACGAACACGTCAAAATAGCGGTCGGCGTCGAAGACGCCGGTATCGAGCAGCTCGTACTCGAACTCTTCCCGCGATCGCCCCCGGTTGGTGTCGATCAGGTCCCGGTAGGGATACTCCCGCTGCGGGTACTTGTACAGATACTTCATGTACGAGTGGGTGGGGGTGCTGTCGACGTAGAAGTAGTACTCCTTGACGTCCTCGCCGTGGTTCGCCTCGCTGTTGGTGAGCCCGAACAGGCGCTCTTTCAGGATCGGGTCCCGCTCGTTCCACAACGCCAGCGCAAAGCACAGCCGTTGTTTTTCGTCGCAGAGGCCGCCGAGCCCGTCCTCGCCCCACCGATAGGCTCGTGAGCGCGCCTGGTCGTGGGTGAAATAATCCCAGGCGTTGCCGTCATCGCTGTAGTCCTCGCGGACCGTACCCCACTGCCGCTCGCTGAGGTAGGGTCCCCATTTCTTCCAGGGGATGTGCGCCTCGCGCGCATCGTTCAGCCGTTTTTGCTCAACGACATCCACCAAGGGGCTCATTGCGCGCCTCCCTCATTCCCTGCACACGTGGTCACCGATGATGGACTCTGGGCGAAGCTGATATATCGAGGTAGAGGACCGATGTGGCGAGGCAGACTGCGACCCGCAGATGCTTCGTCAGCGTTGGCATCGTGCCGCGGGATCAAGCACAGGGAATGCCACCGCGGCGACCTGGCGCGCGGAAGGGATGAAGGGAATTACGCGACAAACCGTGCCGTCTGGCGGTGAGAAGCGGGTCGGGCTCACGACATACGGTGAGCACGGCTCCGAGGCGCAGTTATCAGACGGGGTGGTCTTCGGGAGCATTTGCCCTCGGGCGCCAGACGGCTTGACGTCTCGGTGGGCGCCGACCATGGTGCAGACCTTGCTGGAGCTGAACGCCATGCACCGACATCTATCTGCTATCGGGCTTTTTCTGGGCGGCTATGTGCTCTGCCTCGGCACGCTCCACGCCGACATCAAGGTCAAGACGGACTACGACAAGGCCTTCGACTTCAAGCAGCCCAAGACCTGGGGCTGGAACGACACCGGGGCGGGGAAGGTGGTCATGGCCCGCTGGGCGAACGAGAATCCCGAAGAGCTCAGGGGCCGGGCCGAGCCGGTGATCAAGGAGGCGGTCGCGGCGGAGTTCGCGCGACTCAAACTCCAGCCCGCCACGACCGGCACACCCGACCTCAAGATCACCTATCACCTGCTCATCACGCTCGGGAGCTCGGCCCAGACGATGGGGCAGTTCGTGCCCTCGGTGGCGCAATGGGGCCTGCCCCCGTTCGGCGGCGCCACGCAATCGCTGCGTGGGTTCGAGCAGGGATCGCTCGTCATGGACATCGAAGGCGGCGGCCGAATGGTCTGGCGTGGTGTCGCGCAGGCGGAAATCAAACCCGAGATGACGCCCGACAAGCGCCAGAAGCTCCTTCAGGACGCCGTGCGCGAGGTGCTCGAGCGCTTTCCCCCCAAGAAGTGACGCACTACCCGGCGCCGTGCCGGCGGTGGTGACTCCTGGAGGATCGGCGGGAGGGTGGCAGGCTCCAGCATTCCGGAGGTCCTCCAGTGAGGCGTGAGCGTCGGCGTACTGAAGGGCTCCGTCGAGGACTTGGGGATCCTCGTCAACGGCCTCCGATGGAAGAACATGGGCCGTGGGGGCGAGAGCGGCCTTGCAATGGCACGTCCAGTGCACTACCCCTCCTTCATTTCCCATCATGATTGCCACCAAGCCTGCGCCCGAGGTCGAACCGTTCCTGACCCAGGACTTTTCGCTGGTCCTCGGCGGGCCTTTGTATCAGTTGCTGCGGGGCACTCGACTGGCAGGCGACACGCTGCAGCTGCTGCACCGTCGCATCATCGTGCTGGCGGGCCTGGCGTGGGTGCCGCTGCTGGTGCTCTCGATCGCGGAGGGCAGGGCCTGGGGTGACGGCGTCACGCTGCCGTTTCTTCGCGACGTCGAAATGCACGTTCGCCTGCTGGTCGCGCTGCCGTTGTTGATCGTGGCCGAGCTGATCGTGCATCTGCGGATGCGGCCGCTCCTCAGCCTGTTCCTGGATCGCGGTCTGATCCCACCAGCGGGGCGGGCGCAGTTCAGTGCGGCAGTCGCCTCGGCCGTCCGGCTGCGGAACTCGGTGACCGCCGAAGTGTTGTTGATCGCGGTGGTCTACATCGTCGGGGTCGGGTTCGTCTGGCGGACGCAGGTCGCCCTGGACGTCGCGAGCTGGTACGGCGTTCCGGACGGTGGCAGATTGCAGCCGTCGGCGGCCGGATGGTGGATGGGCCTGGTCAGCCTGCCGATATTCCAGTTTCTACTCGTGCGCTGGTATTTCCGCCTGTTCATCTGGACTCGCTTCCTGTGGCACGTCTCGCGCATCGATTTGCGATTCATGCCGCTGCACCCGGATCGGTCAGGCGGCCTGGGGTTTCTCGGCTCGGTGTGCTACGCCTTCGCGCCGGTGCTGCTGGCTCAGGGAGCGCTGCTTGCTGGCACGATTGCCAACCGGATCTTCTTCTCGGGTGCGAGCCTGCCACAGTTCAAAGTGGAAGCGATCGGCATTGTCACCGTGATGTTGCTCGCCATCCTCGGACCACTGCTGGTGTTCGCACCGAAACTCGAAGCGGCCAAGCGCGCCGGCATGCGCGAGTACGGCACGCTGGCACAGACCTACGTACGGGAGTTCGATGCCAAGTGGCTCCGCGGCGCCGCGCCTCCCGATGAGCCGCTGGTCGGCAGCGCCGACATCCAGTCGCTGGCTGACCTTGGGAACAGCTTCGAAGTGGTGAAGGGCATGCGAATGATCCCGTTCACGATGCAGACCGTGCTGCAACTGGCCGTCACCACGCTGCTGCCGGTCCTGCCGCTGACGCTGACGATGATTTCGCTGGAGCAACTGCTGGACCAGTTGCTCAAGATGCTCTTCTGACGGCCGGCAACGACGACCGATGGAGACCAGTTGAAACGACGGATGACTTGCCGGTGGTGTTGGGCGGGGGCGCTCGCCGTCGTGTTGACCCCGACGTGCACATCGGCGCAGGAGCTCGAGCCGGGCGCGTACTGGCCCATCCCCAGGGGTCTGAACATTTTCACCGCCGCCAACACTTTCAACCACGGCGACCTGTCCTTCGATCCTTCGGCGCCGATCGACGAGGGAAGTGCCGCGATCAACACGACGGCGATTGCTTTCACCCGGGCGTTCAACCTGGCCGGACGATCGGCGAACGCCGGGCTGGTGCTTCCCGTTGTCGGCGGTCACGTGGAAGGCCTCTACCTCGGTGAATTTGCCGAGGTCGATCGGTTCGGACTCGGCGATCCGAGATTGCGGCTGGCGATCAACCTCTATGGCGCCCCGTCGATGACGCCGAAGGAGTTTGCCTCGTACGAACACCGCACCATCGTCGGCATCAGCGTCACCGTGGCGCCGCCGCTCGGACAATACGATGAGACCAAGCTGATCAACCTCGGCACCAATCGCTGGTCGATCAAGCCCGAGCTCGGTCTGTCGCAGGCGGTTGGCCGCTGGGTGGTGGAAGCGATGGCCGGCGTGTGGTTCTTCACCGACAACGCGAACTTCGTCGGCGGGCGCACCCGCGAGCAGGACCCGATTGTCGCGACCCAGGCCCACCTTACCTTCAAGTTCAAGCGGAGCATGTGGCTGGCCGCCGATGCCAACTACTTCACCGGTGGACGCACGACGATCGGCGGGCGGCAGAATCTCGACCTGCAGCGGAACTCGCGGATCGGCGCCACGTTCTCGTCAACGGTCGGTCCACGCCAGGCGATCCGGCTGTCGGTGAGCCGTGGCGCGTTCACGACGATCGGCGCCGACTTCTTGTCGATCGGAGCGAGCTACAGCTATGCGTGGGCACGCCTGCCAAGGACACAGTCATGAATACTCTCTCTACGCGGTCCCGGTTCTGGAACGGCGCGGTCGCGCTCCTCTTCGTTGCGGTCTCATTCGGCTGCTCGGGTCAGCAGGAGGCAGCCCCCCCGGCGTCGACCGCCGCCGAAGCGCCAATTCCGGCCACGGCGTCGCCGTACGACGCCCTTCCGCCCGCGGTCAGGGACACCCTGGGCAAGCCGTTCACCGGCGACCTCGACGAGATGGTCAAGCGCCGCGCGATTCGCGCCGCCGTGACGTTCAATCGCACCCACTACTTCATCGACAACGGGCAGGAGCGCGGGCTGGCCTACGAGTCGCTGAAGGCGTTCGAGAACGACCTGAACACGGGCTTGAAGACGGGCAACCTCAAGGTGCACGTGGTGCTCGTGCCGATGACAGCGCGACCAACTGTATCCCGCGCTTGCCAAAGGCCAGGTCGACATGGTCGCGGCCATGGTCACGGTCACGCCCGAACGGGAGAAACTCGTCGCCTTTTCGGAGCCGACCCGTACCAACGTGAACCAGGTCGTGGTCACCGGCCCCGGAGCGCCGCCGATCGCCTCGGTTGATGATCTGGCCGGCCAGGAGATATTCGTCCGCAAGGGGAGCATTTATGAGGAGAGCCTGGTTCGGCTGAACACGCAGCTGAAGGAGCGGGGCAAACCGCCGGTGATCCTCACCGCTGCGCCCGACGTGCTCGAGGACGATGACGTGCTCGAGATGGTCAACGCCGGTCTCGCGCCAATCACCGTGGTCGATGATTACCTGGCGCAGTTCTGGAGCCAGGTGTTCACCAGCCTCGACGTGCACGAGGACGTGACGGTGCGAACGGGGGGGAACCTGGCGGTCGCCTTCCGCAAAGAGAATCCGCGTCTGCGCGAGGCCTTCACTGCCTGGCTGCGAAAACACGGCAAAGGGGACGCCTTCCGCAACGTGCTCGAACGTCGCTATCTCAAGAGTCTTACCTTCGTGAAGAACGCCGCTGCGGACCGCGAGCGTCGCAAGCTGGCGGCGGTAATCGAGCTGTTCAAGAAGTACGGGGCCCAGTACAGACCTCGATTACCTGCTGATGGCGGCGCAGGGCTACCAGGAGTCGACGCTGGACCACAGCGTCAGGAGTCCGGTCGGGGCGATTGGTGTGATGCAGGTGATGCCGGCGACGGGCAAGGAGCTGAAGGTCGGCGACATCTCGAAGGTCGAGCCGAACATCCACGCCGGCGTGAAGTACGTGCGGTTCATGATGGACCAGTACTTCAAGGACGAGCCCATGGACAATTTGAACAAGGCGCTGATGACCTTCGCGGCCTACAACGCCGGGCCGGGACGCGTGAGACAGCTCCGGCGCGAGGCCGAGAAGCGGGGACTCGATCCCAACGTGTGGTTCGGCAACGTCGAGCGGATCGCCTCGGAGCGGATCGGCCGGGAAACCGTCACCTACGTCAGCAACATCTACAAGTACTACGTCACCTACCGGCTGCTCACCGAGCAGCAGGCGCGACGCGACGCGGCGAAGGCGGCGGTCGGGAAGGGTAAATGAACAGGCGGGGCGTGCGGCGGGCCGGGCTCCCCGCTCCCTTGGATCGGCAGGAGAAGCGTGCAATGCGTTCACGAACGGCAATACTATTGTCCTCGTCGAAGCGCGTCATCACTTCTAGAGGAGAAGGACCATCATGAGGCCCAGCCAGCAGACCACCCGCCGACGTAGCGCGCTCGTCATGCTGTGGGCCCTGCTCCTCTCGCCCGCGGGGCTCCCGGGCGCGGCCTGGCTGACCGTCCTGGCGGCCACGCCGGGGCAGACGACGCCGGCGGCGAAACCGGCGGCGGTGGCGACCGCGAAGCCCACCGCGAAGCCCGCCCCGGCGGCAGCGTCCGCCGCCCCCGACGGCGTCTGGCCCCGGCGGTTCACCACGCCGACCGGCGCCGCGTTCACCCTCTACCAGCCGCAGGTCGCGAGCTGGGACGATCAGAAGCACATGACCTTCTATGCGGCTGCGTCCTATACCGCCAAGGCGGGCGACAAGCCGGCGCTCGGCACGATCAAGGCGGAAGCCGAAACCAAGGTGTCGGTCACCGAACGGCTGGTCGACTTCTCGGTCCTGCGAATCACCGAATCGAACTTTCCGACCCTGGCCCAGCCGCAGGTGCAGGAGATCGTCGCCGAGATCACCAAGGGCATCCCGCAGTACGCCCGGGTGATCGCGCTCGACCGGGTGCTGGCGAGCATCGACAAGAGCCAGGTCCTGCCGAAGAACGTCGAAGGGGTGAAGGCCGATCCTCCGAGCGTGTTCTTCAGCAAGACGCCGGCAGTGATGGTGAACATCGACGGCGATCCGGTCTGGAGTCCGATCACCGGTACCGACCTGAAATATGCGGTCAATACCAACTGGGACCTGTTCGAGCTCGGTACCACCAAGACCCTCTACCTGCGGCATGACGCCAGCTGGCTGAAGGCGACGGCCGTCGCCGGCCCCTGGACGCTGGCCGGCACGCTGCCCGACAGCTTCAAGAAGATCCCCGCCGACGAGAACTGGAAGGAAGTCAAGGCCGCCATCCCGGGCAAGAAGGCCTCGGCTGCGCCAAAAGTGTTCGTCAGCACGACTCCGGCGGAACTGATACAGCTGACCGGCGAGCCGAGCTACCTGCTGGTCGAGGGCACGTCGCTGCTGTGGGTGAGCAACACCGAAAGCGACGTGTTCCGGCTCGGCAAGACCGGTCCGGTCTACTACCTGGTCGCCGGCCGGTGGTTCACCGCGCCGGATTTCGCCGGCCCCTGGACGTTCGCGTCGCTCGAGCTACCCGCCGACTTCCAGAAGATCCCGCTCGAGCACGATCGCTCGCGCGTGCTGGCGTCGGTGCCGGGCACCGAGCAGGCCGCCGAGGCGGTCCTGCTCGCGAGCATTCCTCAGACCGCGCGGATCGACAAGAAGGCGGTCAAGGCCCCCGAGGTCGTCTACCAGGGAGAGCCGCAGTTTCAGCCAATCGACGAGACCACCGTCTCGCGCGCGGTCAATACCGACAAGGACATCATCAAGGTCGGCGATCTCTACTACATGTGCTTCCAGGGGGTCTGGTTCATGGCCAGGGCCGCGGCCGGCCCGTGGGAAGTGACCGGCGAGGTCCCGAAACAGATCTACGAGATCCCGGTCAGCTCCCCCTCGCACAGCGTCACCTATGTCACCATCGAAGACGACAGCGACGACGCGGTCGTCTTTGCGACCGCCGCCGCCTACACCGGCGTGATGATCGCGTGGGGTTGCGCAGTCTGGGGCTCGGGCTACTACTACCCGCCTTATATCGGCTACGGTGGCATGTACCCCTACTACCGTCCCTACTATCCGACCTACGGCTACAGCGCGTGGTACAACCCGTGGACCGGCAGCTATGGCCGTGGCGCGGCGGTGTACGGACCGTATGGGGGGGCCGGGGTGGGCGCTCGCTACAATCCCTCGACCGGAGTGTATTCGCGCGGCGCGGCCGCGTATGGCCCCTACGGCGGCGCCGCGGTCGCGTCAGGGTACAACTCGAGGACCGGGACCTACGCGCGCGGCGGCGTCGCGGCCGGACCCTACGGCGCCCGGGGCGCGGCTGAAGCCTACAACCCGCGCACCGGAGCTTACGGGGCGACGCGCCAGGGCTCCGGCGTCTATGGCAGTTGGGGCCAGACCGGCGTGCAGCGCGGCGACGACTGGGCCCAGACCTCGCGCGTCACCAATCGCGCCGGCACGACAACCCGGGTGACCGAGGGGAGCGGGGGAGGATCGATGGTCAGCCGCAACCCGGCTGGGGCTGGCGGATCCTTCGCCGGTCAGAGTGGCAGCGGTGATGTCTACGCCGGCCGTGACGGCAACGTCTACAAGAAGAACGGCGACAGCTGGCAGAAGTACGACAACGGCGGCTGGAGCAACACCCAGCAACCGAGCCAGCAGCAGAAAGACGCGGCCCGCGATCGTGCATCCCAGGCCGGCACGCAAACGCGCGACCGGCCGGCGAGCTCGGGCCTCGATGCCAGCACCGCCGGCCAGCTCGATCGGGATTCAGCCGCGCGCAGCAACGGTGCGCAACGGACCCGCGACGCCGGCAGCGTCAACAGCGGCGCCGGCGCCTCGCGCGCCGGCAGCTACCGGCCGAGCGGCGGCGCGTCGCGTGGCGGCGCCTCACGAGGCGGCGGCCGGCGCCGCTGACGTTCGGGCTATCACGTTTGTTCGAAGGAGTCATGCTGATGATGTTGCCGCTGCTGAAACGATCGCTCGGCGTGGTGGTACTGGCGTCTGCCGTCGGCTGCGCCGGGAGGAGTCGACAAGCGGCCGATCGAGGCCGGACCGGTCGATACCGGCGCCGGAACGATCAACGCGGCACGTAAATTCCTCGAGGGCCGATGGACGCTCGAGTCGTTCGAGGTCTTCCCCCCGGGGAAGCCGCCGATCACCCTCAAGGGGTCCGGCACTCTTACCTACGACGATTTCGGCAACATGCGGATGGAGATCCGCGCCGATCAACAGTCTGCCGACCTGCTCAGGGCGGCCGGCATCGAGATCCGCGACGGCGTGATCTCATCCGACGGGCGCACGATGGTCGACATGCAGAACCGGACGCTCACCTACGTCATGTCGGGGCAGCCGGTCGGCGCGCCGGCGACCGGCCCGCTGTCGCCGAGCCGGCCGCGACACTGGGAGGTCAAAGGGGACCTGCTCTACCTCTCGACCAAAAACGAAGCCGGCGAGATCCTCTCGACTGGCCGCTGGAAGAAGATTCCGTAACCATCCAGGCTCTCGAACATTCGTCCGCCTGTCGCAAGGAGGTTCACGTGCGCGTTCCGACTCTGATCCTGATCGGTCTCATGACGTTGTCGGTCTCGCCCGGCGCCGTGCAGAACTCCCGTAGCGAAGGCGCTCCGGAAACGTTCAGCGCCAACGCCCAGGCCAAGGGCGGCGCCGGCGCCGTCGCCGCCACGATCCAGATTCAGATCGAGCGCTACACTCCGGATTTCGATCGCACGGCGGTCGAAACCGCGCTCAAGCAGGGGGGCTATCCCGGCTTCCTGACCGCATTGCGCAAGGCGCCGGAGGTCGGATCGGTGACCGTCGGCGACCGGAAGTTCCCGATTCGCTGGGCTCGCGAACAGAAGACCGCCCAGGGCCGGACCATCGTGGTCGTCACCGACACGCCGGTGTTCTTCATCGGCGGCGGGAGCACCGAGGCCAAGCCGCGGGCTGGCTATGAAGTGGCGGTCATCCAGTTGATGGTGGATGCGATCGGGCTGGGCAAAGGATCCATGGCGGCGGCCGCGCGGGTCAAGCCCGGCGGCGAGACCGGCGTGCAGATCGATGACTACGCCGATTCGCCGATCACCCTGGTGACCGTCCGGCGCCACTGACCCGGAGGCGGCGGGCGCGGTTGACGCCGCGCGCCGCCGCTCCGATCAGGCGGGCGCGGGCCGAACCTCCCGCGCCTCCCTCTGCCGCACGCGCGCTACGGCGTCTTGCGCTCCTTGTCGGTGATCTCCGTGAGCAGAACCGGGCCTGGCTGATGTCACGGCATGCCGCGTTCGCTCACCAAATGCCGTCACCCGGTCGTCACTTACGGCCCGCCGGCCGGCGGGTTTCACCGTAGCTCCATCGATCCTGGCGTGGCTGGATTCTTGCGCATCCCCACTCGATATGGTGTTTTCCCGGGTGTCGCTGTCTTCGACCAGCTGGTGTCTGACGCTGGTCCTTCCGCTCCTGGTGGTCGCCGTGCTCGCCGGATCAGCCTCGCTTCAGGCGCAGGAGACTCCCGCCCGTCCGACGCCGGCCCGCCCGCGAATCGGACTGGCGCTCGGGGGCGGCAGCGCCCGCGGGCTCGCGCACATCGGCATCCTGGCCTGGTTCGAGGAACACCGGATCCCGGTCGACGTGATCGCCGGAACCAGCATGGGAGGTCTGGTCGGCGGCGCCTACGCCACCGGGCTTTCGCCCGCCGAGATCCAGACGCTGCTGGATGGCACCGACTGGAAGATGATCTTCCAGGGTGAGTCTCCCTTCAGTGACAAGAACTTCCGGCGCAAGCAGGACGAGCGCGCCTACCCCTCGAAGCTGCAGTTCGGACTGAAAGGGGGACTGAAGCTGCCGAGCGGCCTCAACGAAGGGCAGCAGGTCGACCTGCTGCTCGACGCGATCACCATGCAGTACGCCGAGCTGGCGAGCTTCGACGATCTGCCCACGCCGTTTCGCTGCGTCGCGGCCGACCTGGTCTCGGCCCAGCCGGTGACGTTCAAGGACGGCTCCCTGTCCTACGCCCTGCGGGCGACGATGTCGCTGCCGGGCGTGTTCATTCCCGTCCGCATAGGGAACCAGGTCCTCGTCGATGGCGGCATCTTCGACAACATCCCCGCCGACGTCGTCCGCGGGATGGGTGCCGACGTCGTGATCGCAATCAGCGTCGGCGGCAGCGACGTCGCCGGACGAGGGGACGGTCGCGCCCTCGTATTCGATGTTCGCCGTGCTCGGCAACATGATCAACGCGATGATGGCGGGCAATACGAAGCGGGGGATGAGCCAACGCCGACCTGGTGATCCGTCCCGCCGTGGACGGCGTGTCGTCGATGGACTTTCCCAAGACGGTCGAGATTGCCGCACTTGGCTATCAGGCGGCGGAGGCGCGCTCGGCGGAGCTCTTGAAGTACGCCATGGACGAGGCGACATACGCCGAGTTCCGTGCGGCGCGCGACCGCCGCCGCCGGCAAAGCGAGATCGTTCCAACCTCGATCGAGGTCGCCGGCGTGCCGGAGGCGAGCGAGTCGGTGATTCGGGCCCGCATGGCGTCGCATCTGAACGTGCCGATCGATGCCGTGCGGTTGTCCCGCGACATCACCAGGCTCGGCGGGTCCGACCGTTACGAGACGATCGGTTACCGCATTGTCAACGGCCCCACCGGGCCTATTCTCAAGCTGCGGGTGCAGCCCAAGCCCGTACGGTCCGCCATTTCTCGCGCTCGGCATCGATATCACCAACACTTCCGGGACCAACCTTCAACTCGGCCTGGGCTCCCGCCTGACCGCGTACGACGTGCTCGGCTACGGGTCGGAGCTGAGGGCCGATCTTGCACGTGGGTTCGGGGTTCGGGATCACTGGTGAGTTGTATCGCCCGATTGGCCGATCGAGGTGGTTCGGGGCGCTGTCGGGCGGAATCCGGCAGGTAGAGACTGAGGTGTTCGACGGGAGAGAGAGTATCGCCGACTACCGGTTCACGCGATCGGCGGCCAATATCGATCTCGGTTACAACACCGGCTATAAGAGCGAAGTGCGCCTGGGATACGAGGTCGCCAATCTTCAGGCCTCGGTTCGCGTCGGCGATCCCGTGCTGCCTGAGCTCGATGGCCGCGAACGCGTGGTGCGGCTGCAGGGCGTGTTCGACAACCAGGACTCCGCCATGGTGCCCGTCGCGCGGCACTTACGCCCGCGGACGATGTGCGTCACTTCCTGAACACTGCGGACTCTCAGGGCACGGTGCCGCCGGAGGGGCCGTCGACCGAGGATGCGACGTTCACGATGGTGGATGTGGCGGTGACCTGGTTCAATCGGTCGGCTCGCGACTGCGAGTCCTGGCCGCGCTCGAAGGCGGGACCGCATTCGGCGACACGCCGCTGCCCCCCAATGACTTTACCCTCGGCGGCCCGTTCCGTTTCGGCGCGTACAACGTCGGTGAACTGAGGTCCAGCGACTTCGTCGTCGGCACCGGCGGCTTGATTCGCGAGTTCGGCCGGCTGCCGGAGGTGCTCGGCGGCGGAATTTTTGGCGGCGCCTGGATCGAAACCGGCTCCGCCTTCGACGGCGAAGGGATACGGACCAGCGTCACCGGTGCATTGGTGATCGAGACCCTGCTGGGGCCTATATTTGCCGGTGGCAGCGCGGCGTTCGACGGCCGCAGCCGGATCTACGTCGGGATGGGACCGCTGTTCCAGCGAGGGCCGAAGTGACCGTCGGCAGCCGTCACCACATGTCGTGAGCAGCTCTCAGCATCCGGGAGACCGGGAACCGGCAGGGCAGCACCAGCCTCTGGTTCCGGCAGATCCGGACGGTTTCACTACCGGACTCCGTCTTGCACCGCCACGGAGTCATTCGATGGAGATTTCAATGCGCCTATCGCCGTGGCCGGTCTTGCTGGGACTGGCGCTGCTCGTGCCTCCCGCAGCCCAGGCACAGGAACCTGCGGCCACGACCGCCAACTCGCGCGCCGCGGTCATTGCCGCCGAGCAGGCCGACAAGGCCAAGAATCTCCAGCCCTACACCCCGAGCGGGATCGAGCGCAGACTCGTCGCATTGAAGCGTGAGTTCCTCGACGAGCCGAGCGGCTTCTATCCCTACTTCGGCAGCGTCTACTCGGGCGGCGGGTTCACGCTCGGCGCGGGCTACCGGCAGTTCTATGGCGACCGGACGCACGCTGACGTCAAGGGACTCTATTCGATCTCTGGCTACAAACTGATCGAGGTCAGCACCGATTCGTGGGGGCACGCCGGCGGCCGGCTCGACCTGCACGGCCGCGCCGGATGGCGCGACGCCACCCAGGTGAGTTTCCACGGCCTGGGCATGGGCAGTCCGGAGGAGTCCTCCAACTACCGGATGAAGCAGACCTACTTCGCCGGCGACCTCAACGCGCGGCCCGGCGGGTTCACGGTCTTCGGTGCGGGCATGGCCTACGAGGACTTCAACCTCGAGCCGGGTACCGGCGAGCCCCCCTCGATCGAGGAGGTGCACACCCCGGCGTCGGCGCCCGGCCTGGGCGACAATCCCACCTATCTGCACACGATCGCCTCGGCCGGCATCGACTCGCGGCCGTCGGCCGGCTACGCCCGCCGCGGCGGCCTCTATGCGGTCTCCTATCACAACTATGCCGATCGCGACGACACCTACAGCTTCGATCGCGCCGATGTCGAGGTCATCCAGCACGTCCCGATCCTGCGCGAGAACTGGGTGATCTCGGTTCACGGACTGCTGCAGACGACGCTCGATGACGACGACGCCGTGCCGTACTTTCTGCTGCCATCGCTCGGCAGCGGCAGCACGCTGCGCGGCTACAGCAGCTGGCGCTTCCGTGATCGCCACAGTCTGCTCATGTCTGCCGAGTGGCGCTGGATTCCCAACCGGCTGGGGCTCGACATGGCGCTGTTCTACGACACGGGCAAGGTGACGCCGCGCTGGGACGACCTCAGCCTCAAAGGGCTGAAGGATGACTTCGGTATCGGCGTCCGTTTTCACAGCCCGTTCGCGACCCCCTTGCGAATCGAGCTCGCCAAGGGCAGTGAGGGTATGCGGGTGGTATTTTCCGGCGGCGCCGCGTTCTGATGCAACGACACAACAGGCCCACGCACATGACTGATCGAACCGCGCTGATCCGCCCGCTGCTGGCCCTGGCCGGAGCACTGCTCATCACCGTCACGTCCACCGGGAACGGGCGCCGGTTCTACGACGATGACCCGCTCGGCCGTGAGCCGGAGACGCAGGACGCGTCAGCCGTCCGGGAGCGGAACATCGACCTGTTCTACGACCTCGCCGAGAACCTGTTCACACGGCCCGGCGACCCCGCCCTCGATGTGCGGGCCCGGAACATCAACTCGATCGACGAAGTGCCCGATTCGAGCTGGTTCACCAACCGGATCCTCGCCAGGCCGCTGTCGGTCGAGGAGGCGACACGCGGGCCGCTGACCGGAAACGGTCCGGCGCCTGGCACCTGGTCGGTGATCCGGCCCAAGGAGGCCGGGTTCGCCCCCGGCTTCACCATGAAGGACGCACAGGGCGAGACCTGGTTCGTCTCGTTCGACGGCAAGGGGTATCCGCAAGCGGCGACCGGCGCCATCCTCGTCGCCAACAAGATCTTCTGGTCGCTCGGCTACTGGCAGGTCGAGAACTACCTGGTGTCGATTCGCCCCGATCAGCTGGTCATTGCCGAGACCGCCACGACGGTGCCGCCGTCCGGCAAAGTGCGGAAGATGCGGTTCAGTGATCTCGAGGAGGTGCTGCGCCGCTCCGATCGCCGCGCCGATGGCAGCTATCGCGCGGTGGCGGCCCGAGCGGTGCCGGGTCGACCACTCGGCGGCTTCCGCTATTACGGGACGCGTTCGGACGATCCGAATGACACGGTGCCGCACGAACACCGGCGCGAGCTCCGTGCGCTCAAGGTCTTCGGCGCCTGGACGAACCTGGTGGACATGAAGGCGGGCAATACGCTCGACGTCCTCATTGCCGGCAGCGGACGCAGCCTGGTTCGTCACTACCTGCAGGATGTCGGCTCGACGTTCGGTACCGGGGCCAACGGACCGCGTGAGTACGACGAGGGGGCAGAGTACCTGTTCGAGGGGGGTCTCGCGCTGAAGCGGCTGTACACCTTCGGCTTCTTCATTCAGCCGTGGCAGACGACGCCGTATGTCGACAACCCGGCGATCGGCCGCTTCGAAGGTACCGACTTCGAGCCCGCAGCATGGAAGCCGCGGGTGCCGACCGCCGCATTCCTGCGGGCCCGCGCCGACGACTCGTTCTGGGCGGCACGGCGGGTCATGGCCTTCTCCGACGACCTGATCCGCGCCATCGTCAAGACGGGGCAGTACAGCGATCCGGCGGCCGAGAAGCTGCTCGGGGATGTGCTGATCGAGCGCCGCGACAAGATCGGGTTCGCGTATCTGAACGCGGTCAATCCGGTGATCGACGTGGCGCTCGACGGCAGCGGCGCACTGACGTTCGGCAACGCCGCGGTCGCGGTCGGCGTCGCGAAACCGCCGACGGGGGGCTACGTGGTCCACTGGGCACGGTTCGATAACGCCACCGGCACGGCCACCGGCCTCGGTACGTCGACCGCGGACGAGAGCGGCCGCACCCAGGCTCCGGCTTCGCTGCCGACCGACCCGGGTGCCTACCTCAGGATCGAAATCCGTGCGGTACAGCCCGAGCACCCGGTGTGGGGCACGCCGGTCAGCGCTTTCTTTCGACGCGATCAGGGATGGCGCCTCGTCGGTCTTGAACGCATTCCATAGGGGGCAGGGCAGTGGAGTGTCGGATTCGAGTCGTGCCCACCGCTGAAGGACACACTGTGCATCTCGCCGGCCGCCTCGGCGAGGCACAGGCGTCCGAATTGCGGCGCGTCTGCAAGCAGCTGGTCGGGCCAATCCGGCTCGACCTCACGGAGCTCGTGTCGCTCGATGCGGTCGGGGTCGACGTGCTCCGCCGCCTGCGTGATGACGGCGCCACGCTCGCCGGCGTCGCGGAATATCTCAAACACAAGCTTGAAGCCGCCGGGCCCGATGCCCCCTTGTCCAGGCTCCGGCCGTAGACCTCGATCAAGCAGGAGACCTCGAAGTGATGACGTTCAAAGACGCCGAGCGACGATTCCGCGTGCGACCCGGCAGCCGGGTGCGCCTGAAAGATCATGATCCGAGCTGGGCGGGCGCCGGCGAGTTCAAGGAGCTGCGCAGCGACGAGCTGAAGGCCCGCGCCAAAGCCTTTCTCGCCAAAAGTCTGGCGGAGCTGGCAGAAGCGCAGGAACGCCTCTATGCCAACGACGTCTACTCGGTCCTGATCGTGTTGCAGGCGATGGACGCGGCCGGCAAGGACGGCACCATCAAGCATGTCATGTCGGGGATCAACCCGCAGGGCTGCCAGGTGTTCAGTTTCAAGAAGCCGTCGGACGAAGAGCTCGACCACAACTTTCTCTGGCGATACACTCGCGCGCTGCCCGAGCGGGGCCGGATCGGCATCTTCAATCGCTCGTATTACGAGGACGTTCTGGTCGTCCGCGTGCACCCGCAGATCCTCGATCACTGCAAGCTGCCGCCGGGGAAGCGCGGTCAGACGTTCTGGCAGGAGCGGTTCGACGATATCAACCGGTTCGAACGCCATCTCGAACGCAACGGCACGCTGATCCTGAAGTTCTTTCTCAATCTTTCCAAGAAGGAACAGAAGCAGCGTTTCGTCGAGCGGCTCGACAACCCCGATAAGAACTGGAAGTTCTCGCTGGCGGACCTGAAGGAACGGGAGCATTGGGACGCGTACCAGGACGCGTTCCAGGAAATGCTTCGACACACCAGCACCAAGTGGGCGCCGTGGTGGGTGATTCCTGCGGACCACAAATGGGTGACGCGGGCACTGGTTTCGGGCGTGATCGCGCACCGGATCGACGACCTTGGCCTGAAGCGCCCGACGATCACCGCAGAGCAGAAGAAGGCGCTGGCCGGCGCCAGACAACAACTGACCGGCGACAAGAACGGGCCGCGCCGACGTGAATGAATCCCGCGGGGGTGGAACCGAGGTCACCATGAACGCGACGACGTATTCGAAGGCTCGAGTGGTGGCGTCGATCGAAAAGGCGAAAGCCGACCTGGACCGCGCCCTGGTCGATCTCGACCGCCTGTCGGTCTCCGACCCGGCGACGGTCGGGTACGTCGCACACGCCCTCCACAACTACCTGTCCGTGTCGACCGCAACCGTCGAACTGCTGCAGCTCTCGCTCACTGAGGCGTCGCCGGAGGTGGTCGCGTGGCTGAACGGATTGCACCACCTGGGCGACTTGATGCAGCACACCGTCGGCAAGCTCGTCGGTACCTCGGCATCAACAGCCTTTAGCCTCGAGCCCGACCTGGTCAACGTCCCGCAGTTGATGGAGCGGGCCTGCAATTACTACGGTCGTCTCGCGCGCGAGCGGCAGATAAGACTGGTCTGTCGGCCCGCGGGCGAGGTTCCGCTGGCGTGGGCGGATCGCGTGGCCGTCGCGGTGGTGGCCGACAACCTGCTCTCGAACGCGGTCAGGTTCTCGCCATCGGGAGGGTCCGTCGAGGTGCAGATCGTGTCGGAGCCGCCGTTTGTCGCCTGCAGCGTCGAGGATCAGGGTCCGGGTTTGAGTCTGGTGGATCAGGAGCGGCTGCAGCGCCTGCAGTCTGCCGTGGGTGACCCGGCTTCTCCCGAGGACCCGTCGACCGGGTTCGGTCTCATCATCGTCAGGGACTTTCTCGACCGCATGGGCGGCACCTTGTCGTGCGAGAGCGAGCTCGGACGCGGCGGCCGCTTCACCTTCCGGCTGCCAGCGTCCGATAATCGCTAGGACCTGGCCGAACGCGACCGGCGGTCCCGTCCGCCCGGGCAGACGACGCCCAGCTTCTGCATGCGGAACCGAAGCGTGTTGGGGTGAAGGCTCAGCCGTTCGGCCGCATTTCCGGCGCCGTTGATCCGCCACCCGCATTCCCGCAGGATGCGCTCGATGTGGAGCCGCTGGACCTCGTCCAACGAGTCCCCGCCGGCGGCAGCCAGCGGTCTCGTCGCGGTGCCCACCGCGTCGTCGAGTTGCAGGACCTCGCCGGTGGTGCGAATCATGGCGCGCTCGACCACGTTTTCGAGCTCGCGGATGTTGCCCGGCCAGTTGTGCTGTTGCAGCGCGGCCATGACGGACTGGGGCACCTTCGTGATCCGGCGCTCGAGCTCGCGCTGAAGTCGATGGATGAAGAACCACACCATCGCGGGGATATCCTCGGTGCGTTCACGCAGGGGGGGGAGATGGATCGGGTACACGCTCAGGCGGTAGTACAGGTCCGCCCGGAAACGGCCCTCGGCGACTTCCCGTTCGAGGTCCCGATGGGTCGCGGTGATGACCCGGACGTCCACCTTCCTGGTGCGTGACGAACCGACGCGCTCGAACTCCCCCTCCTGAAGGACGCGGAGCAGCTTGGCCTGGAGCTCGAGCGGCAGGTCGCCGATCTCGTCGAGAAACAGCGTGCCGCCGTCGGCGATCTCGAAGCGTCCCTCTCGCATCGAGACCGCTCCGGTAAAAGCTCCTCGCTCGTGGCCGAACAGCTCGCTTTCGATCAGGCTGGCGGGGAGCGCGGCACAGTTGACCCGCACGAGCGCCCGCGCCCGTCGGCGGCTGCGGTCGTGGAGCGCCCGCGCAAACAACTCCTTGCCGGTTCCCGTTTCGCCGAGCAGCAGGACTGTGGAGTTCATCGAGGCGACCTGCATCAGCCGGGTCAGCGGGAGGCGGAGCGCCGCGCTGTGGCCGACGATCTCGTCCACGTCGTGGTAACTCTTGATCTCTTCCTGCAGGTATTGATTGGCAGCCTCGAGCCCGGGGGTCCTGGGCTGCTCGAGCTGCGCGGTGATTTCGCGGAGGGCCTGCTCCTGTCGCCGCCGGTGCAGCGCCGTGCCGAGAATCTCGCCGACGAGGCGCAGTCGCTCGATCAGCGCGGTCGGCCAGTCGCTGCGCCGCGCTCGCATTTCGATCGCGACGGCGTACGACACCCGGCCGGCGATCGACACTGGAACGGCGAGCGTAGTCTGCGAAGAGATCCGCCGACCGGCGCCAAGGCCTGGCAGCAGGCCGGGCAGCTCCCTCAGCGAGTGGTGCTCGCCCCACGACCGGACCACGGTATCGGGAGCCTCGCCGAGCTCAACCATCGCGCAGTGGTCCGCTCCAAGGGCACAACCGATTTCCTCGAGACTTGCCGCGACCGTTCCGTCCAGATCCTCGAATACGAGCGCGGTGAAACGGGACGACAAACCGGTAGCGATGCGTTCGAACTGATGGAGCTCGTCTTCGAGCGCTCCGAGTGCCGGCGGTGATGGGAATGCAACTAAAGCCATGTCGGTTCTCCAGTCCTGCTGCCGGAGGTTGAAAATCCGCTCTCAGAACGGTGATCTAGGATGAACATAGGAGGAACCGTGGGCGGGAGCTATGCTGATTCGGCATGACAACCCTGTAACGAGTACCAGGTCGGCGAGGTCATCCAGAGGAACCCGAATCGACTGGATCTCCCGCCTACGGGGGGGTATGCTGCCGGGTGTCCTATCTAGTGAGCAAGCATGGTTGACAGGATCCTGACCGCCGGCAGGCGCGCCGAAGAGAGACTCCGTACGGTGAGCGCCCGTCTGCTCGCCGCCCAGGAGGAGGAGCGCCGGCGGCTTGCCCGCGAGCTGCACGACGACGTCAGCCAGAGGCTGGCGCTGTTGTCGTTTGAATTGCAGCGTCTCGGCCGCGCCGGGTTGACGGGGCCCGAGGCGGCCGAACGGGCGACCCAGTTGTGGGAGCGCACCGCCGAAATCGCGACCGCCGTGCACGATCTCACCTACCGGCTGCATCCGCTCAAGCTGGAGCTGCTCGGGCTGAACGCAGCGATCGGTGACATGCGCCGCCAGCTGGCCGCTCGCCACGGCATCGCCATCTCGCTGGCATATGAAGCCGTTCCCGAGCCGTTGCCGCGGGAGGTCGCGCTTTGTCTTTTTCGCACTCTTCAGGATGGCCTGGCGAACGTGGTCAGGCACAGCGCGGCGTCGCAGGCCGCCGTGAGCGTGACCGGTGCGAGTGATTCGGTCGTTCTGACGATTGCCGATGCCGGAGTCGGATTCGATCCCGATGCGGTCGGCCCTGACGGCCTCGGTCTGCCCGGCATCCGCCACCGAGTCGAGCTGCTCGGCGGTTCGATGGGGATCTGGTCCAGCCCCGGACAAGGCACGCGGCTGGAAGTGACGGTCCCCTGCTCGATCGGCACCGCGATCGAGTAGTCTTCAATCGTGATCGACTCGGGCCACACCGGATACCGGCAGCCGTGAGGTCCGGTCGGTTGCCGAAACCGCATAGTGCGTCCCCGCCGCCGTCGCTACGCTCGACGCGCGCGTAAAAGACAAGGAGCCATCAGGTGAAGTTCTTGATTTGCATGACACTCGCGGCGGTCACTCTTGGCGCCGCTCCGGATCTCGACCAGCGGTCGAAGAATCAGCCGGAGTTTTTCAATTTGACGGTGGACGCCAAGGGGAGCACCGGGAGCGCTGCCGCGTCGATGAAGCTGCAGCTCGATCGATTCGTGGCCGACAGCGATCGCGAGGGCGTGACCGAGGCGCTGAAGTCAGGCGGATCGGCGGCCTTTCTCGCGGCCCTGCGGAAGGCACCCGCGATCGGGAAGCTGACGGTCGGCGAGAAGACCTTCACGATCCGCTGGGCGACGGAAACGCCGATCAAGAACGGACGCACGATCATCGTGGTGACCGACTCACCGGTGTTCTTCATGGGTGGCGGTGAGGTGGACGCGAAGCCGAGAGAAGGCTATGACGTCGGGGTCATTCGCTTCGACTTCGACAACTCCGGCATTGGCAACGGAACGATGGCGGCCGCCGCGCGGATAAAACCGGGCGGGCCGACCGGAGTGCAGGTCGACGATTACGCCGCGCAACCCGCGAAGGTTCGGGTCATGAAGGCCTACTCCTAGGAGCAGATCGCATCCCCGGCGGCCGAGGTCATCTCCGCCGCCGGGTCTAGCGCTGATGGTGAGCCGCGCGCGCCGACTGCAGCGCCTTGCGATGGACCTCGAGCGTGTGGCCGGTGTCGCGCGCGAGCCGCGGGCTGGCCTCGAACAGGTGACGCACCGCGTCTGGCGCGATCAGGACCACTTCAGTGTCCTCGAGTGCGACCGCGCGAACATCAGCGGCCTGGTGGCCGTACATGCCCGCTTCGCCGCAGAACTCCCCCGCGCGAACCGTTGCAATCTCGCTCGCCTGGCCCGCCCTGACGATCTGCAGCGAGACCGTCCCCGACGCCACGAAATGCACGGCGTCGAGGGCATCCCCCTCGTCGAACAGCCGCTCGCCGGCGCCGAAGCGCAGCACCCGTGTGCCAAGGTGGTTTTCGTGAGGGACCTTCGGCAGCCGCGGAAATCGGTCGAGCAGGTCCGTGGCCTCGGGCGGCGCCGCACCGAATGGTTTCTCCTGCTGGTGCTGGAGTTCCACTTGCACCGGGTAGGGCATCGTGAATCCATGGCGCTGGGCGACGTACCAGAGGCGGGTGAGTAGTTCGTTCTTGACCGGCCACCGGTCGTCTTCCGTCGTGCGGTAGATCAGCCGGTATGTGATATTGAAATCACCGTAGGCCAGCGTGGCCGCGATGGGTTTCGGCTTCGCGAGGACCCCTTCGGTGGCGAGCATCAGCTCCATCAAGGCTTCGCGGACCTTGTACGGCGGATCGAGGTAGCTGAATTTGACGTCGACCAGCTCCATCCGTTGCGGCCGGGGCCGCGAGAAGTTGACGATCGTCTCCTTGTTCAGCGTCGAATTGGGGACGACCTGAATCGCGCCGCCGAGGGCCTCGATATGCGCGGATCGCCAGTTGACTTCCTTCACCTCACCGGACACACCGCTGACCTGAATCGTCTCGCCGACCTCGAATGGCCGCTCCATCAGGAGCATGAGACCCGAGAACAGGTTGCCCAGCGGTTCCTGCAGCGCGAGGCCGACCACGATCGAGGTGACGCCCAGGGCGGCGAGCGCTCCCTCGATCTCACGTCCCCAGACGATGGAATAGACCATCGCCAGACCGATGGCGACCAGCAACAGCCGAATCAGATCGCGCAGCAGCCTGGGCACCTTGCGCTGCCAGCTCCCGGGCCGAGCCGACTCGAAGACGACGTTGTTGACCACGCCGATCAGCGCGACGATGGCCGTCAACCAGCACAGCGTCTCGGTGAGCCGGACCCAGACGCTGGTCTCGGGGAGTTGCAGGATTCCCCGCAGGAACAGCACCAGCGCCACCAGCGGCACCACCCAGGTGCGGACGAACCGGACCGACGCCGCAACTGGCTGGCGGCCGCGCGCCAGCGCGAACCCCCACTCCGTGAGCAGCACCAGCAGCAGCGGAAAGCCGGCCACCAGGACGAGGGCCAGCGCCCAGTGCGGCTCGACCAGGCGGAAGAGCTCCGTCATGGAAGGCTGCCTTCTTCGAGAACCGCAAACAGTTCGACCGTGCCCATGCCTCGCACCGACGCACTGGTCGCCGGCCCGAAGGCGACCAGATCGCGCACCCGCTCGTAGACGGGGCGGGTCACCAGGATCGACGACTTGCCGTCAGGCTCGATTCCCCTGGCCAGCTTGACGGTGTCTCCCCACAGGTCGTAGATGAACTTGCGCCGGCCGACGAGACCGCCGACGACCGGCCCGGTGTTGATGCCGATCTCGGCGACGAGGTGAACCCCCCGCTCGGCATTGAACCGCCTGACGATGCGAACCACCTCGCGGGCAAAGTCGACGATGCGGGCGGTGTGGTCCGGCCGTTCGACCGAGAGGCCCGAGACCGCGAGGTACGAGGATCCGATGGTCCGGACCTTCTCGATCCCGTGATGCTCGGCGGCCTCATCGCACCCGGCGACGACGTCGCTCAGCAGCGCCATCGATCCGTCTTCGCCGAGATCGAGCGACTCGAACCCCGCCAGATTGATGTAGGCGACGCTGACGTCGGCGAATGAGCGGCGCGCCTCCGCGTTCCCTTCGCGCACCTGCGCGGCACCCGAATCGGGCAGCAGGCTCAGGAGCAGCCGCTCGTTCTCCTGCACCTGGCGGCCGAGATCCTGCCGGCTGGCCCGAAGGCTGGCCACCATGTCGTTGAAGGCCTCGCCCAGCTCGCGATACTCATCGTGAGCGTTGACCTCGACTTCGACGTCGAGGGTCCCCTGGCTCACCTGCCTGGCCGCGCGCACGAGCGAGGTGATCGGCCGGGTCAGCACCTGGGCGAGCAGTACCGCGGTCAACGTCGCGACCAGCGAAAGCCCGACGCCCCAGCCGAGCACGCGTCTGCGGTATACGCCGAGCGATGCCATCGCTTCGGCCTCGTCCATCTTCGCGATCACTCCCCAGCGCAACGAATCGACATCAACCGGTCCGTAGGCGATCAACGCCGGAACACCGCGGTAGTCCTCGAGCGCGGTGACCCCGGTCTCGCCTCGCAGGGCGGCCACGGCCCCGGCATGCTTCACCGGAATCGTCAGGATGGTCGTGTTGAGACGATCCACGGTGTCCACGGTGCGACTCGTGAGCGGCGACCGCCGCAGCGTCTCGAGGAACGCGGTCCGATCTTCGATCAGGAATCGCGAATCGCTCCGCATCGTCTGGTCTGAACCGAGGAGGTAGACCTCGCCGGTCTTGCCCAGACCGTTCGCTTCCCACTGGCGGTTGCCCGAGAGGGCGTTGCCGATCAGGTCGATCGGGAGGCGCAGCACCATGAGCGCGGTCATTCGCGAACCGTCGAAGACGGGCGTCGCGACGAAAGCCTTCGGCGCGCCGAGCGCCGGGCGATACGCCTCGAAATCGACGACCCGATAGTCGTCGACATCCCGCGAGTTTCGCAGCTTGCGCACCATTTCTGACATGCTGCTCGACGCATACGGGCCGTCGGCGAGGTTGGTGCCCAGGATGGCGGACTGTTCGAGGCTGAAGAACACGTCGAGGGTTTCGGGGTCTACCAGGGTCAGATTTTCCTGCCCCAGGCGAGCGGTTTCGGCCTGCAGGTAGGGCAGCACTCGCGCGACCGCCTTCCCGTACGCGCTGGTGTCGGTCGATGACCCTCCGGGGCGTCTCGCACCGTACGGCTTCGGTCCCGTCGCGATGTAGTGGTAGTGCAGGTACCAGCCGGTCTGGGTGGTCGGAAGCAGGCTGCCGGCCAGGGGTGCAATTGCCGCGCCTTTCGCGAGTGCGGGTTCGAACTCGTCCCGGTAGAACCGCCGTACTTCCGCCTGCATCTCCGGAGTCACCGGTTGGTTGGCGAGTTGCCGGTAGGCCGCCAGCAGGTCGCGGGCGGCATCGGTGCCGGCTCGAGACGCCGACAGGCTCAGGACCCCGTTGCGCGCGGAGGTGAGGATCGTCTCGACCAGGGCGGCCTTCGATTGCTGCAGACCCATGAGCTCGCGCATGGAGGTCGCCCGCAGGCTCTTGCTGGCGCTGTCGTAGCCAATCCAGGACATCGCGCCGATGGCGACGAGGGTCAGGAGCACGAAAGCGCCGATCAATTTCGACTGGACGCTGAGCGAGCGGGGGTAGGCGATCAAGGTGTCGGCTCAGTCATCCACTATAAACAAGACAACGGCCAGCCCCCTGGACCCGGGCCGATCAGGAATCGGTGTTTTTGGGCCGAAGACCGGCGGTCGAAGGCAGTCTCGGCGCCCCGGCTCTACCCGGGTGACCGAATGCCGTGAGCGCCTCCCGGCCGCCGGTGGCGGACCGGCCGGGTCAGTCCACCCAGTGCAGCACATTTCGAATGACCGACCAGCGCGGCTGCCGCGGTGCTGCATCACGGCCCAGCACCCAGTAGTCATACAGCCCCTGGATCGTTCCGTCCTTACGTTTGAGGTCGATCCAGGTGTTCATGAAGCCGGCAAACGCGGTGTCGTGCTCGCCAACCGGGTAGGCCAGCGGCACCTTGGTGATGCCCGGCGCCGGGACCACCACCGAGGACTGCGGGTAGAGCAGCGTCCACGCGGACCCGCGCTCGGCCGGGAGGGCGACGGCGTCGATATCCGGATCCCATTTCTCGAACAGGGGACGGACCTCATCGGTGACCCGGATCTCCGCGCGGGGCACCCGCTCCTTGATCTTGTCGATGTAATACGGCACGTTCGGCACCGCGATCGTGACCTTCGGCAGGTTGCGGATGCTGTCCCAGCTCGAGAATCGATCGCGCAGGTGGTCGGGGACGACGAAGCCGACGGTCTCATCGAGGTAGGTCGCGGTGAACAGCATCGACTCGGCGCGCAGCGTGGTGACCGCCACCCCGGCCATGACGATATCGCAGCAGCCCGCCGAGATCTGCTTCGCGAGATCGTTGCGCTCGACCGGCACGAACTCCAGGCCGACACGGAGCTCGGTGGCCAAACGGTGCGCCATCTCGACGTCCAGGCCGACCAGGTCCCCCTTCGCATTGAAGAAAGAGAACGGAAGCGCATCGGCCATGTAGCCGACGCGCAGGAGGCCGCGCTCGCGCACGCGCGTAAGAACGGGCCGGGCCGCAGGCAGCGGCTGCTCCGGCCGGACCTTGAGAACCGTGGCTGGCGCTGGTTGATGGAGAAGGTGCATCCCGGCCAGCACTTGATCCTTGCGTGTACTCCTGTCGCAGCAGGCGATCGAACACGACGCGCGCGCCACCGATGACGACGACCGTGAGGACCACGGTGATCGCCAGGTACCTGAGAAGCGGGAGGCGCCGCACCTGGAGGACGCCGGTAATGGCGCACGTCCCGAGCAGCGCGACCGTCACCGTGTGCACGGCCGCCACCAGCGCGCCGACCCGGGAATTGATGACCCCGCTCGCCAGAAAGAGCTGAAACGTGTCGGCCGGGATATGGAATAGATCGAGCAGAAAGGGGACCGCCGCGTTGAGGCTGCCGAAGAAGGTCAACAGGCCCGTGACCGCGAGCTGCGGGTAGTCGCGCACTGCCACCACGGTATCGGCGAACCATCCGGCAAACAGGATGAAGCTGAGCGACAGCAGCTTGCCGGTGTGTGGAAAATTGAATGACGTCGGTACCAGAACGTCCGGGAGCTCGGTGGCCTCGGGCGATTTCGGCACGTGACGAGCCAGCAATGTGCGGCTGGCCTCGATCAGCGCCGGCAGCACGATGAAGAGATCGCCGGCGACGAAGGCGGTGAGGAACGCGTCACGCGTCAGGCCGAACATCTCACCGATCCGGATGGGCGTGACCGCCGCAATCAGACCGGGCAGTACCCAGAGGCTGAAGAGCAACGCGACGGCGACGTAGGTGACCAGATACACCTGCAGGCGCCCGAGCTGTTCGAGGCTGAGCGTGCCGGTCGCGGAAGCCGCAATCGCGAACAGGCCGTAGGGTGTCAGCCGCAGGATCGATCGGGTGGCGCGCGACACGGCCTGGGTGGCTATCCGCAGCACGTCCATCAACGGCTCCTTGCGCTCGACACCGATCAGGGAGACACCGACGACGACCGAGAACAGCACGACCGCCGGCACGATGTTATTGGCCAGCGAATAGAAAGGATTCGACGGGATGTAGAGGTCGATGAAATTGAAGGGCTCACGCCGCTCGACCAGCGACGTGCTGAAGAACATCGCGCTCTCGATTTCGGGGAATGCGAGCGGGATCAGGAATGCGAAGATCAGGGCGATCCCCCAGAGAACGAGCAGCACGGCGCCGGCCCGGACGCCGAGCCGTCGCGCCTGGGCGTAGGTGAGAGATCCGAGACTGGTCAGGATCGACAGCGTGACGTAGGGCAGCACCGTCATCTGCAGGAGCTTGACGTATCCGTCCGCCGCCCACTTCAACGCAGCCGCGTACTCTCCCAGAAACAGCCCGACCGCGACGCCGGTGAGGAGACCGATCAGGATCTTGTTGGTGAAGGACATGTGTTCCCGTTCAGCGCGCCAGCCACGCCGCCAGCACCGCGGTCCACGGGATCTCTGAATACAACAGAATCAGCACGAACACGAGGATATACGCACCGCGTATCAGCCGCTGAGTCGAGCGACATTGCGCGAGACCCATGGTCGCAATCAGCCAGCCGAAGCCCGCGACCGGCGCCAGCGCGTAGGTCGTGGCGCAAAAGACGAGAATCGCCGCATGCCGAGCGACCTGCATTCGTCCCTCGGCCGGGACCAGGCAGAGGAGCGCGACCAGTGATTCGAGCAGCAGCCCGCCCCAGGTCGCAACTGCGGCGAACACCTGGAGACGCGGCGGCTCGACGAACGAGGGGGGATCGAGGAGCTCGGCTCCTTCCGGCAGCGGCTCGAGGAATTTGCGGTTCTCCGCCATCTGCACCCGCGTGAGCCCGCCGAATACCAACGAGGCGTCGGCAAACCGTTCGTCGGTCAGCAGCGTCACCCTGAAGAAGCGGCCGTCGAGGTAGTCTGGCGACAGCAAGGCCTTCCACAGGACCGCCATGACGAATGCCCCGGCGAGCAGCCACCGGCTGCTCGTCGCCAGCGCCGCCGCTGGCATCGGTGCCGACAGCGCCAGCCCGATGGCGAGGCACCAGTAGGAGAGGAGGTAGATATGGTTGTCAGGGAGCGGCCAGGCGAAGGCAATCCCGATCGCCACGAGAGCGGCGACGGCAACCCAGGTGATCGGCGCTCGCCTGAAGTTGCGCAACACCAGCGACAGGCAGGCCGCCGCGAGGACGAGAGGGGCCACCCACGAAAAGTCCAGCGGGCGCAACAGCAGGATGATGGCGGTCAGCGTCAGAACGGAGTCGGGAACGCCGTCCTCGTCAGCGGCTGGGGGCAGCAGACGGGTCCACACGATATCCGAAGTCGCGGGTGAGTCGCGCCGTCGGCGCCAGGGTGCCGGGCGCGTAGTCGATGCGCCAGGTCTCGATGCGGACGGCCTCGACGGGGCGCTCATGCCTCCACTCGCGCTCGACGACCCGGCGCGCCAGCGCCGTCAGCCGGCCGTCGCTCGGCAGCACCGCCGCCCGTGCGGCGGCGTCCTCGAGCGAGGGTGAGATGGCGATTTCCTCCGAGCGATCCGGGGCAGTCACGAACACCCGCACGCGCCGCCGGCCGGAGTCGTCGGTGGTCGAGAACATGCCGAAGCCACCACCCTTCCACGGGGTCAGGCCGGCGGTCCGGGTCAGGACGACCTGCCCCGATGCGACGGCCACCAGCACCGCGACCGGAAGGATGGTGCGCCATCGTGGTCGACCGCGGGGTCCGTCGCGGTCGGCCACCGGCGTCATTTCAGCACGACCACCTGATAGCCGTTCGACACCCGGGTGTAGTGCGTCGGCCCGCACTGGCTGTAGGTGGCGCCTCCGGCCTGCACCGTCGTGCATCCCGCAGGCAGCGTCGTGATGATCGCCCCCGGTGGCGGCTCGACGACCTGGTAAACCACCGATTCGCCGTTCATCACTCGGGTGTAATACACGTTGTCGTGGTAGTAATACGTCGATCCGGTCACCACCACGTTGTCGCAGCAGCCGGCGGTTTTGCCAGCATCGTCCCGATCGCGATGCCGGCGCCGACCGCCGCGACCGCCTTCCAGGCGTCGTAACTCTCGTAGCGTTCGCCCACCACGACGTTGCCGTAGCGGCCAACCGCCGCCGCACCTTCTTCGCCAACGACGACGGCCCCGCGCCGGCCGACGGCGGCGTTGACATCGACTTCCTCACCGGTCGCGACGTTGCCGTTCCGGCCCACCGCCGCGTAGCCTTCCTCGCCGCTGGCCACCGCCCCACGTCGTCCGGCGGCCGCGTAGCCTTCCTCCCCCTTCACCGCGACGCCGCGGGGTCCGGCAGCCGCGGTGGCGTTCTCACCCTTGGCCACCGCGCCGCGGCGAGCGCTGCGGACCTGGGCGAGCGTCGGCGCCAGACCGATCGAGGTGACGACCGCGGCCACCAGACACGTGGCGATGAGCTTCGCTGGGTTGTCGAATGAGTTCATGATGCGGGGGTCTCCTAGCCGGCATCCAAGTGTTCGTGCCGGTGCCGGCATCCAGGTGTTCGTGCCGGGGCTACTTCCGGTCCGGAGCCCCGGGAGCGGGGGACGCCGCAGCCGCCGATTTCTTGACTGCCGCGGCCCGTTGCAGAATGGCGATACCCTCGTAGTCCTTGGGGACGCTCGGCGTGAACCTGGCCTGATCGGCGGGCGCCCCGAGGTTCCATGCCGTGAAGGTCACGTCGGTGACCGGCTCGCCCGTGCGCTTTTCCTGTACCACCTTGAACCGCTTTGGCAGCAATTCGCCTTGCATCGGCAGCCACAGCTCCCAGCGCACGCCCACGTCCTGAAACTTCAGATGGTGGCAGGCCGTGCCGGCCACGGTTTCGGTGCCAGCGTAGCCACCGGTCGTCTTCTCGGAGAGCAGCGCCTTCTCGGGAGCGCTGTAGAACAGGTCGGCGAGCGGCAGCGGCAGGTCGTACCGCTCGGCGAGGGCATCGAAGGTGCGATCGACGGTCTCTGGCATCGGCGCCTGGCCGAACACTTTGTGCTGGTGCGAAGCCACGGTCACTATCTTGCCGTTGTACCAGACCTCGAGGCTTCTGGCGCCGGTGCTCTTGACGTAAAAACGATCGGGCCGCCGCATCGCGTACTCGGCGGTCAGGGTTACCGAAGCCTTTGCGCCAGAGGCCCTAACCACGTCGCGGACTTCGGTGGTTGTCGCGCTGATATCGGTCGCCGCGGCAAGTCGCGCGCTCATCTTCTGAACCAGCTCCCGGCCCTGCGCCAGTCGCTCGGCGTCGGTCGGCCCTCGACTCCCGCACGCGACCATGCTGATGGCGGCCGCCACCGCCAGGCTGATGGTGGGCACCACCGCCAGACTCGATCTTGACAGCATCGGTATCCATGGTCGGGACGTCATGATGGCGTCCGGGACAGCAAGTGGCGAGCCATATCGATAGTGCCGTCAGGTCAGCGTCCGCGGACCGCTTCTCACCATGGATCGCCAGGGCCTCACGGCATGTTGTGAACCCCCTGTGCGCGTCGATCAGGCCAGGACGCTTCCTGACTGAACCGGAGCGCGGGCGTGGATCCGGGTGCCACGTCCCGGCTGGCTGTCGATGGCCACGTCCCCACCTACCAGTTTCAGCCGCTCAGTCATACTGATCAGGCCGAGGCCGCGGCCGGCTCTGGCGGCCGCGAGACTGAAACCCTTCCCCGCATCGCTGACCACAAGATCGATGGCGCCGTCCGCTCCCGTCAGACGGACCTCGAAACAATCCACCCCGCTGTGTTTGGCCGCGTTGTGGAGCGCCTCCTGGAGAACTCGAAAGAGGCAGAGCGAGACGTCCGATGGCAGGCCGTCCGGCATGTCACGGGCCGCGAAATCGACCTGCACGTGCTTTTGTCCGGAGAACTCGTGGCAAAAGCCTCGCATTGCCACCGTCAGGCCCAGCAGCTCGAGTTTCGAGGAGTGCAACTCATGCGCGAGGGTCTGGAGATCGGTCGCGATCTCCACGGCCTGCTGCTTCAAGTGGATCGCCGTGTTTTCGTGACGCAGGCCGGATGCCCCGTCCGAGAGGCCGTCCAGCGTGATCGCCAGCACGGCGAGACGCTGGCCGATGTCGTCGTGAAGCTCTCTGGCGATCCGCGCCCGTTCTTCCTCTTGTGCGTGGAGCAACCTGCTGCTCAAGCTGGAAACGGCCCGCGCCGCCCGGTCCTGCTCGGTGACATCCCTGACGATTTCGGCGACACCTACCAGTCTGCCGGCCGAGTCCGAGAGCGGTGTGAGGGTCAACGACACACTGACCCGCTGCCCTGCTTTGGTCACCCGCGTCGTCTTGTAACAATCGATCCGTTCTCCGGCTCTGAACTGCTCGTGCAATCGGTTCTCTTCCCCCTCGAGCTCGGGAGGCAGGAGCAGGGCGGCCGGCTGGCCGACAGCTTCGGCCTCGGCGAAGCCGAAGATCCTCTGCGCCGCCGCGTTCCAGCTCAGGACGATCCCATCCAGGCTTCTCGAGAAGATTGCATCATTCGACGACTCGATGATGGCGGCAAGGCGAAGGCGCGCTTCCATCGTCGTCTGTTCGCCGATGAGCCGCTCGCGGTCGCGGTTCGCCCGTTCCCGTTCAGAGACCAGCGCCCCCAGAGCCAGACCCGAGATCGCGAGTACCGCGAAGAGCACGTCCAGGAGCACGGCGTTGATGAATGAACTGTGGCTGGCGAAGGGCCCGAGGCCGTAGGCGGTGGCGATGGTGGCCATGGTGGCGACCAGGAAGACCGAAAGGCTGGCGCCGCCGATGCCGAAGTCGATCGCCGCCCACATGACGAACGGAAGGACGGCAAAGGCCAGAACGTGCAGGCGAATCGGGATCAGCGGCAGATCGCCAAAGACGATCAAGCAGGTCGAGGCGAGGAGTGCGAGCAGCGCCGCGAATTCCATGATGCGCGCCCGCAACCGGATGCGAAAAAGAGTCGGCAGCGTGAACACGAGCGGCGTGACCAGCAGCACGCCGGTGGCGTCTCCGAGCCAGTAAATCAGCCAGGCCGAGGCCAGTCCGGAATAGGCCTGCACCTGAGTGACGTAAAGCGAGAAAACGCCGATCGAGGCGCTGATGATCGAGCTGCCGAAGGCGCCCAGAATGACCAGCCCGAGGGCGTGGCTGAGCCGCGACAGGGACGGATCGAACTCGGGAATTCTGCGCAGCAGCGAGGCACCGGTGAGGGCTGCGGCGGTTGCGCCAATCGCCTGGCCGGCTGCAGCGAGCGCGGGCACTGAGCTCGAGAATGCGACGAGAAACGCGCTGGCGACGATGCCAGGCCACACGCGATAGCCATACGCCAGGAAGGCGGCCAGCGCGATGCCGTAGGCGGGCCACACCGGCCCAAGGTTGCTGCTGCGAATGCTGGTGGTCGCCTGGCCGAGCTTACCGGCAATCAGGTATGCGAGAAACACCACCGCGATGCGCAGGAGAAGCTCGCCGGCGATGCCTCCCTGGTCACCGCGGATGGCTCCGCCTGACAGGAGAGAAGACAAAGAACCCCTGACGTCGAAGGACCGAGCCCGCCGAACGTACGGCCGGGCGACGCGGGGCTCTTCAACCGGAGCGAGCATATCGATCGTCGTGCTGCATTTTGCCTCGGCAGGCCTTCGGCAACGCAGGTCGTCGCGTCGCCTGGCCTCGGTGCCATTATCTAATTGGCCCCAGCGTACCATGCATCCGCCTGGTTGAGCAGCCACTATCCCGCCCCTGTTCAGATAGCCCTGTGCTTAGATTGAGGCACCTCCGCAGTTATGGCCGATATGGTCTCGCGTCGCTGCCAGGGCCGTCACCCTGAGCGGCGCTTACTTGCCCTCGACGAGCGGAATGCCCGTCGCCAACTCATAACGAATGAGCGCTCGAATCTTGTTTTCAATCTGGATGTAGCGTGCCGCCTTGGTTGCCGGAAGAGCGGCCAGAACTTTTGGTGCGTACGACCCTCTCAGCTTCACCTCGGCCTCGTCGACGGCCAGAGTCTCACCGAGAAGCTTCTTCGCAACATCGTCGGCGACCGGCCCCTTGTTGTAGGCATCGGCATACGACAGGACCAGCGCGGCGATACGCTGATTGATCTGTTGCAGATCTTTCTGGTATGCGTCGTACACGGGCCAGAAGGCGGTTCCTTCGGCCTCCGTCAGGTTCAGGTTCTCGGCGATGACCAGCTTCTTGTCCGCCTTGATCTTCTGGCGGAGGATCTCCATGCTGTTCGTTCCGCTGATCTGCGCCATGGCCGGGGAGGCCAACCCCGCTACGATCGCACACGCCGTCACCAGTCTCGTCACCATCATCATCACTCTCCTCCGTGGTCGTTGAACGTGATGGGTACGGCAAGGAGCACGCCAGTCGGCCGACGACCGACAGGTGGAGGAAACCCGAAGAAGTCAATGATTTATCAGGGATTTATCGGCGACTTATCGGCGATCGACCGGCTCGAGGTGTTGGAGCCGGCGATCCTTTGCCGTTCTTCGTAGCTGACCTCACGGCCCGCTGTGAGCTGGACCAGGCCAGTGAATCCAATCAGGATCCGCGTGGCCAGCTTCAAATCCTCGACGTCTGACCGACAGTGGCTTATTTGACGCCCTGGCATCCGGCCATGCGGAACGCGCCGATTTTGGTCGAATACGATGGCGCGTCCTTCTTGATGTAGTCGCCGACGTACCAGATCGTGCAGTCGTCGCTCGGATCCACCGCCGTCGTCGTATAGTCCTCCCACCGCAGCGTGTTCGTCTGGGCGCCCTCGCCTTCGACCAGCACCGTTTCCGCCAGGGTCAGCGATCCAGGCGGATCGCCGGCGAGCCGCCCGGCGAAACGCTGCCCGACCGGATGCGATCCGCTGCCGAACGAGTACCCGATCCCGATGTTGCCCAGCCGGTCGATGGCCGGGCTCGGGAGCCAGCGAAACAAGCCGTCCGCCAGATACGTGCCCTGCTGATAGAGACTGACCTTGCGGTCCTTCTCGACGCGGAACTCGTACCAGCGCACCCCGCCGCCCGCCTTGGAGGTGTTCACTGAATGGACCGCCACGATCGACTCGCGGTTCCCCACCTTGCGGTAGACCAGCCGCGACATGATCTTGTCCCCCTGCGCGTCGAGCCGGCGGTCCGTGCCGGGCTGCGGCGCGCAGTTGGTGAGCTGACCGCCGCACAGGTAGGCGTAGGGCGCAACCTTGATCTTCTCGGGGCCCGTCACCTTGGTCTTGGACGGGTCCTTCCAGTCGACGTGGAACTGCCAGACATCAATCGTGTCGGCTTCGAGGATCTTGTCGAGCTGCGTGCCGCCGGCGGCCATCATGATGTTCGGCGCGCCGGAGGGGGGGAGCGCCTTGCCGTCGAGATCCGCGTTGTTGAGGAAGCCCACGTTCTCGATGATGATGCACTGCTCGGTCGCCGCCTGCCCCTTGAGCATTTTGGCGCGGTCGACGACGCACGCGTGCTTCTGCGTGGCCACGGTCTCGGAGATCCGGTTGTCGCCGGTACTCGACGGGTTGTAGTAGCCATCGGGCCAGACCGCCGGCCGCGGATAGTCAGGGAACAGCGGCCGCAGAAATTCATAACGGTAGTAGGGGCCGAACGGATCCGGGCCGACGCTCAGCGCGTAGCACATCGAATAGGGGCCCTGGGGCTGATCGCCCCGCCCGCGTCCGCCGCGTCCTCGTTGTGCCTCTTGTCCGGGCGGCGGCGGAGGCGGTGGCGGCGGCTGAAACAGTTGTGTCGCCCGGCCGGGCTGACCGGCCACGCCAGGGGGTGCGACCTGCGTCGGATCGCCTCCCTTCCAGTTGGGCGGCTGGTCGGGCCGGACCGCGGCGCGGCCGAAGATCGGCATCACGATCAGCCAGCGGTCGGCGAGCTGATCGTAGCGGACCACCGCGTCACCGTTGTTCCGCGCCTCGCAGGTGCCGCCGAAGCCCTTGAAGACGTTGTTCGTGCTCACCGAGCCGTACAACGGCTTGCCAGTGGTGTCGAACTTCTTGCCCTTCTTGGTGAAGATCGCCATCCGTGAGTTGACCGCCTGCACGATGTGATCGCGGCCGACGGCGAGCGTATTGTCGGACGGATTTCCCGACCTTCCCGGTCCCTGGGGCCCGTCGAAGCCGATGCCGAGGCCATCGAAGCTCTCGACCAGCGTAGCCGCTGGTTTCGTCCCTTGCGCGTCCTGTTCGACTTTCTCGGACCCGGCCGGCGTCGTGATCACCGGCGGGGTGATCGGCGCCGGGGGATTCTGTGCCTGGTCCTCATCGTCCGGATCCACAGGAGCCAGCGCGTTCGGCGGCCGCTGCGACCGCCCGGCTGCCGATCGATCCTCTGCGAGCGGCCCCGGCGCCGCGAGGCTGGCCAGAGGGGCCGACGTGTCGAAGGCCACCGGCCGCTGAACCGTCACCTCACCGATGCGCGGCTGGTTGGCCTGAACCGGAGGGATGGTCGGACCGTCGGCCAGCATCAGGACGGCCAGCAGGACCGGCAGCGTGACGACGACGACTGCGTGCGAGATTCGTTTCATAGACCCCACTGGAATGAAGGTGTGCGGGCCATGATAGCCGCGGAGCCGTGGTATCCGGTCATAACTGAAACTAATGACCGGGGCAGTCCCGTGGGGAGTAGCATGGCGCGCAGGCGTATCCCCCGGCTGACACGTGTGCATCGTTCGCGAACGGAACCAACCATCAGAGGAGGCTGCTCATGAGCCGACGAATCCAGGTCGCGCTTCAACTCGGACTCGTGCTTTCGCTGCTCGCCGGCGTCACTGCACCTGTTCTCGCCCAGAACACCGGCGTAATCGAGGGGAGCATCGCGGATGCGTCTGCCGCCGTCCTGCCGGGCGTCAGCGTCACGCTGAAAAATGTCGAAACCGGCACCGAGCGCACCACGATCGCCGATGGAGACGGCCGCTATCGCTTCCCGGCGTTGCAGCCAGGCACCTACACGGTGCGGGTGGCACTGGCCGGGTTCGCCTCGGAGGAGCGTCGCGAGATCGTGCTCACCATCGGTGAAGCGGTCCGGCAGGACTTCACCTTGAAGCTCAGCTCGGTCGCCGAGAACGTCACCGTCCTGGCCGAATCCCCGGTCGTCGACGTCACCAAGTCGGAAGTCTCGGGGGTCGTCACCCAGAAGCAGATCGAAACGCTCCCGGTCAACAGCCGCCAGTACCTGAACCTGGCGCTGCTCATGCCCGGCACCAGTCAGGATGCGGTGCGCACGTTCTACAACAACGTGAACATCGGCGCCGGCGGCACCTTCTACAGCAACGGATTCGTCGCCGATGGCGTCGGCAATACCTGGGCGCAGCAGGGAGAGCCGCGGCAGAACTTCCCCCAGGATTCGATCCGCGAGTTCAAGGTCAACACCACGCAGTACAAGGCGGAATTTGGATTTGCCACCGGCGGCCTGGTCTCGGTGGTGTCGAAGTCCGGGACCAACCAGTTTCACGGCAACGCGTTCGAGTACTTCCGCGACAAGAGCCTGAACGCGACAAACTTCTTCGAACGTGAAAAGCCGGACTTCCGCCGTAATCAGTTCGGCGGCAGCATCGGCGGGCCGATTCGCCAGGACCGAACGCATTTCTTCGCGGCGATCGAACGGACCCAGACCGACGAATTCTTCACCGTGACGACCGGCCGTCCGGACCTCTACGCCGCGGTCGAAGGGACGTTCCCGCAGCCGCGGCGGGTGACGATGGGCTCCGTGCGGCTGGACCATGCCGTCGGCCAGTCGCAGTCGCTCTTCCTCCGCTACGCCCACGAAGACGAACGCAATAACTGCGCGGGCTCGAGCTGCGGCGGCCGTAATGCGGCGAACGCCGGCTACGACATGGAGGTGCCGCGCCGCTCCATCGTCGGCGGGCACACCTGGATCATGTCCCCCCAGCTCCTGAACGACCTCCGGGTGCAGTACGCCTCGGCGGCCTACCAGATCGCCCCGGCGGGCAAAGAGATCTTCAAGGAGGTGGGGGTCTATCCCCCGGAGCGCGTCGGTCCGGACCGGGTGCAGCAGCGACTGACCTTCCCGAGTCTCATCTGGGGCGGGAACTACGAGGCGCTCGGCCCCGAACAGCGTTGGCAGATCAAGGACGCCGCTTCCTGGTCGCTGCCTTCCTGGCTGGGCCAGCACGAGCTCAAGGCGGGCTTCGACTACAGCTACGTGAAATTCACGGACGACTCGCAGGTCAACCTGAATGGCACCTATCAGTTCGGGACCGATCAGTACTTCGACCCGAACGATCCCGCGTCGGTCGCGAATCTGGCGAACCCGATTCTCTTCACCATGACGACTCCGCCGTATCACGTGTGGCTGCCGACCCACCAGTATTCGTTCTTCGTGCAGGACGACTGGCGGCCCAGCTCACGGCTGACGATGAACCTGGGGCTGCGCTACGACCGCCAGCTCGGATCCTTCAACGAGGACATCAATCTGGACCGGTTCCCGATTCCCATTCCGTTCATCGAGCCGGAGGGCCGCGGCGATGCCAACAACTTCGGGCCGCGTGCGGGGTTTGCCTACGACTTCGCGGGCGACGGGCGGACCGTCCTGCGCGGCGGCTACGGCCGCTACTACGACAACATTCGAACGCTGGAAAACCAGTACGAATGGCTCAACATGCAGCGCTACGACATCCGGATCAGCAATCCCGCCTATCCCGATCCGTTCCTGGGGCGCGACCCGCTCGAGTTCGCCTCCACGGCGCCGCCCAACATCCGGGTGCTGTCGAACGACTTCGAGAACGCGCACTCCGTCCAGACCAATCTCGGCTTCACCCGCCAGATCGCGTCCAACCTGGCGGCCCACGTCGACGGCGTCTACACGCGCGTCGAGGGGGATCGGAAGACGATGAATATCAATCTGCCGGACCCGGTGACCAGGCTCCGGCCGTATCCGCAGTTCGGGCGGGTGGATCGCGAGGACTCGCTCTCCAACTCGAAGTACCGGGCGATCTACGCGCGGGTCGAAAAGCGCTACAGCGCGCGCCATCAGTACCTGGTGTCGTACTCGTATGTGAACAGCAAGGACAATGCGCCGGGTGGGCGGTTCAGTGATCAGAACAACCTGTCCGTCGACTACGGTCCGGCCAACGCCGAACGGCGTCACAGTCTGGTCGCGAGCGGCTCGGTGCTGCTGCCGTTCGACATCAACCTCGGCGTCGTGCTGTCGGTTCGATCGCCGCTGGCGTTCAGCACCACTGCCGGGCGGGACGTCAACGGCGACGGGTTCGTGTCCGACTACGTTCCCGGGACCACCCGCAACCAGGGCGCGAGGGACCTGGATCTCGCGCTGGTCAACACCTGGCGGGCGGCGCAGAACCTGCCGGCAGTATCGGAAGACGATATCGACTCGACGCGGTTCCGCAGCTTCGATGTGCGCGCCAGCAAGAGCTTCAGCATCAGGTCGACGCAGCGCGTGGAACTGGTCGGGCAACTGTTCAACGTGTTCAACTCGGTGAACCTGTCCGGGATCCAGACCAATTCAGTCGCGTCGACGTTTGGCACGGCCTCGCGTGCGGCCGCCGGCCGGCAGGCGGAGCTGGCCGTTCGCTTCCTCTTCTAGACGGGAGTTCTGCATGTCGATCACTCTGGTCAGCTGGCGTGTGACTGCCGCGGTACTCGCGGCGATTCTGAGCGTGCCCGCCGGGGCCGCCGCATCCCCGCAGTCGGATCCGGCGCCCCCTCCGTTCGACCGTGACACCGCGATGTGGCTGGTCACGCTGCCGCTCGCCTGCGTCGGCAAGGTCCACGAGCCACCCAAGAGCCGCGGCTACATCTACGAGTCGACGGTGGTGCTGAAGCCGGACTTCGCGAAGACGCGCGCGTTCTACGGCTGTTTCGACTGGCATTCCGCCGTCAACTCGACGTGGATGATGGTCAAGGTGCTTCGCCGTCACCCGGACATCAAAGTGGGTCGACTGATCCGGGAGAAGCTGAACGAGCACCTGGCCGCCGATGCGATCAAGGGGGAAGTCGCATTCTTCAGTGAAGAGGGGAACAAGAGTTTCGAGCGGCCTTACGGGTATGCCTGGCTGCTGCGGCTCTACGGCGAACTGCGATCGTGGGACGACCCGGATGCGAAGAAGTGGGCAGCCAACCTCGAGCCGCTGGCGAAGCTTTTGCTCGACCGGACCATCCCCTACCTGAACACGCTGGCGGCGCCGATGCGAGTCGGCACCCATGCCAATTCGGCGTATGCCATGAAGCTGCTGCTGGAGTACTCGCGCAGCAGCGGTGAACCCAAGCTGGGCGAGGCGGTGGTTGCCCGGGCCAAGGCCTTCTTCCTCGCCGACGAAGGATGCGCGCCGAACCTCGAAGTCTCCGGCTCCGACTTCTTCTCGCCGTGCCTGACCGAAGCCGCGCTCATGGCTGAAGTGCTCCCGCCGCCTCAATTCGCCACCTGGCTCGACCGGTTCCTGCCGGCCCCGGACTCGCCAGCTTTCAAGGCGCTCACCACGGCCATCGAAATGAAAGGCACGAACGAAGAGCTCAAGAAGGCGAACATGCTGGGGGCCAAGTCACACCTGATCGGGCTGGCGGTGAGTCGCGCCAAGGGGCTCGAAGACATCGCCGCGGAACTGCCTCCGGGAGATCCCCGGATAGCGGCCTATCGGCGAATCGCCGTGAAGCATGTGCAGGGGGGGATGGCGGCCATGTACGACGCCGACTACGAAGGTACGCACTGGATCGCCACCTACATCGTGGATTACCTGGTGAGCGTCCATCGCGAGCGGGCGTCTACGGGCACCGGCAGCAAGTGAGCCTCTCGGGGCGCAGCCAGGAGGGCATCATGGGCATCATGGGCAGCGTGTGCTGGCGGTTCCGTCTGGTCGTGATCCTCGGGGTGGGTGTGACGTGTGGGACGGCCGTCGCGTGCCGCGATAGCTCACCGCGCGCCAATGCCTCGCCGCCGACTCCGCCCGCCCCTGCCGCGACCGTGCAGCCGGGCGCCGACTCTCCCACTTACGTCAGCGCCGATCTCTACCGGCTTCAGTCGGTGACCGATGTGCAGCTCTCTCCGGACGGGTCTACCGTTGCCTACTTGATCCAGCGGACCGATCAACCCGGGCGGCCGTCCACGCAGTTGTGGACCGCAGACATCGCCTCCGGCCGATCGACGCGGTTCGGCGACCAGGAGGGGTCCCACCCTCGCTGGTCGCCCGACGGAAGTCAGCTCGCCTACGTCGGCCAGAGTTCCGGCAACCAGGCGGCCATCTTCGTTGCGCGCCGCGACGGAAAGTGGCAGCGCCGCCATCGCGCCGATTGCCGGGACCAACCACCCACTGCCGTCGATGGGGGACCGCTTCTCCTGGTCCCCCGATGGAAGGCAGATCGCCTTCGTCTCCGCCACCCCTGGTCCCGAGGGCGAGCCTGACGGAGATCCGATTGTGATAACGAGGTACCTCTACAAGCCCCCCTCCTCTCATCCGTCGCGTTGGAACGACAACCGGCGCCTCCACCTCTTCGTCGTCGACGTCGGCAGCAAGCAGGTGCGTCAACTGACCGAGGGCAATTACTACGAGCACTCGGTGGGGTGGTCGCCGAAGGGGGACCGTCTGGTGTTCATTTCGAACCGCGAAGCGGACTCCGACCGCATCTTCAATTACGACCTGTTCACGATCGAGCCCGCAACGTCGTCCATCCGGCAGATCACCCAGACCAAGAGCGCCGAGTATCGTCCCGTATGGGCGCCGGACGGCCGCTCGATTGCCTACCAGGGGACGAAACGAAGCCTCACTTCATCGGAGACGACGATGGAGGATACGCACGTCTGGGTGGTCGATGCAGACACGCTCGAGCGCCGTGAAGTGGGGATGGCGGTCGACAACCGTCAGGGCGCGCCGCAGTGGTCTGCCCGACGGCCAATCGTTGTATTTCACGATCCAGCAGCGCGGAAATGTCGGGCTCCATCGGATGCCGGCGGCCGGCGGTGCGCCGCAACCGGTTTTCGCTGTAGGTGATCGGCGGGAAAGCGTCGGTTCCTGGTCGGTCGGGAAAGACAACCTGGTTGCCGCTGCGGTATCGAGCCCCGCGTCGCCCGCGGAGCTGGTCGTGGCGCCTGCCACCGGTGCCGCTCTGACGCTAACTTCACTGAACGCTGAACTGCTCGGACGCAAGACAGCGGGAGCTGTCGAAGCCTTCACGTTCACCAGCTTCGACGGGATGGAAGTGGAGGCGTTCTTGACGAAGCCTGCCGGTCTGGATGCGTCCGCCGCCACGACCCATCCACTCATCGTCATGATTCACGGGGGACCGCACGGCCAGCAGGGTCCCATCTTCAATCACAAGGCGCAGGTCTACGCGGGCCGCGGCTGGGCATCGCTGATGGTGAACTACCGCGGATCGACCGGCTACGGCCAGAAATTTGCCGACGCCATTTTCCGGGACCAGAATGGCGGCGAGGCCAGGGACGTCCTGGCAGGTGTGGACGCGGCCCTCGCGAAGTATCCCTGGCTCGACGGCGAGCGGCTGGGCGTCGAGGGGGGCAGCTACGGCGGTCAGCTGTCGAACTGGCTGATCACGCAGACGCCGCGGTTCAAGGCATCCATTCCTGCGGCGAGCATCGCCAATCTCGTGACCCAGAACTACATGTCGTACTACCACGACTACCTGGCGGTGGAGTTCGGCGCCTATCCGCACACTGACCCTCGGATCATGGATCTCTTGTGGGAGCGGTCCGCGATCCGGCATGTCGCCAAGGCGAAGACCCCGACGATGTTCATCCACGGCGACAACGACAACAACGTGAACATCGCCGAGGCCGAGCAGTTCTTCATCGCGCTCAAGGACGTCGGCGTCGAGACCGTGCTGGTGCGTTACCCTCGCGAGGGCCATGGTCTCCGCGAGAGCCGGCACATCGTCGACAGCATCGACCGGTCGATCGCGTGGTACGAGAAACATTTCGCGGCCGCCCGGCGGATGACCAATTGATGTCGCCTCAGCGTCCACCGCTGCCGCCGGACCCTCCATTGGCGTGGCGCAACGACCGTTACCCGGCGCGGCCGCCGCACCCACGCTATGTCGTGGCACGCGCGCGTTTGACCCAGGACAGATAGAGCGCAGCCAGGATGCCGCTGAGGATCAGGTACAAGAGGACCCCGGCCGCCGCCAGTGTCTGCTCGGGGAAGTTGGCGTGGGCAATTGCCAGTGCGACTGCCGGATGATGCGACGCAGTAGCGAGCGCGAGGACGGGCCGATTCTCCGGCTCCGGTCCGCCGAGCACATGGCCGATGATGAGCCCGGCCAGGGAAAAGCCGGCGAGGCTCAGAATCGTACCGTCGGTAATCAAGGAAAGGGTCGCCCGCGACAACCCGATCAGGATCGGTATGGCACTGAGCGCGAGAAGCACGGAAGCCAGCACGCCGATGGGCCTTGCCATTCGATCAGCCGTTGTGGGGACGGCCCTTCGAACCGTGATCCCAACGAGCAGCGGCATCACAATCGTCGTTAGAGCCAGGGCGGCCACCTCTCCGGCTCCGATGGCAAGCGATACGCCGATGAACTCCTCAAACACCTCGAGGCTCAGCGGGATGACGACGATCGAGAGAACGGCAGCCGCTACCAGCAACCCGATTGTGTAGGCTTCGGTGCCCCCGGCCTTGAGCGCCTTGAGCGGAAGGATCGGCGGGGGAGGCGACACCGAGATGACGAGGAGGGTGATCTTCACGGCCGGGTGGAGATCGAACGGGGCAGCGAACGCCACAGCCGCCAGGGGCATCAGCACGTTCATTGACAGCAGGGCTCGAAGCAGGTCAGCGGGGCGGCGAAAGAGGAACGTTGCGTCGGCGAATGTGGCCTTGAGACCAATCGCGAACACGCTCAGGATGATGCTGGCCCTGAGCATCAACAGAATGATCGCGATCGTGTTCATGGCGTGAGGTCTCCGGCCGATGCACGAGATGCGCGACCTAGCCGAGACCGCCGAAGCACAGGTACTTGACCTCGAGAAATTCCTCGAGACCGGTACTTCGAACCCTCACGACCGATGCCCGACTCCTTGACCCCTCCGAACGGCGCGACTTCGGTGGAGATCAGGCCGGTGTTGATGCCCACGATGCCGCATTCCAGCGCCTCGGCCGTGCGCCACACGCGCTTGATGTCACGGCCGTAGAAGTACCCCGCGAGGCCGAACTCCGTCGCGTTGGCGAGCGTGATGGCCTCCTCGTCCGTCGTAAATCGGACGAGCGGTGCCACCGGTCCGAAGGTTTCCTCACGCATCGCCAGCATGGACGGGGTCACGCCGGTCAACACTGTCGGTTCGAAGAAGCGCCCGCCCCGTTCGTGACGATGACCTCCGGTCGCCACGGCCGCGCCATTCGCGACGGCATCGGCGATGTGCTGCTCTACTTTCGCGACGGCGCGATCGTCGATCAACGGCCCCTGCGTAGCGGCGGGATCGGTCCCTGGCGCCGGCTTGAGCCGCTCTGACCGCTTCGACCAGCTTGGCGGCAAAGGCATCGTAGACGGCGTCCTGGACGAAGAAGCGATTGGCGCAGACGCAGGTCTGCCCGGTGTTGCGGTACTTCGAGGCGATGGCTCCCTCGACCGCCGCATCGAGATCGGCATCGTCAAAAACGATGAAGGGGGCGTTGCCACCAAGCTCGAGTGACACCTTCTTCACGGTCTGGGCGCACTGCGCCATGAGGAGCTTACCGACCTCCGTGGATCCCGTGAACGACAGCTTGCGGACGAGAGGGTTGGCTGTCAGCTCGCCGCCGATAGCGCGCGCCGATCCGGTCACGACGTTGAACACGCCCCTGGGTACGCCGGCGCGCTCGGCGAGCTCGGCGAGCGCGAGGGCGGAAAACGGCGTCTGGCTCGCCGGCTTCAGCACCACCGTACAGCCGGCGGCGATCGCCGGTCCGGCCTTACGGGTGATCATTGCCAGCGGAAAGTTCCACGGTGTAATACAGGCGACGACGCCGACCGGCTGTTTGAGAACGACGATGCGCTTGTCGGGCTGGTGCCCTGGGATGGTGTCGCCGTACACGCGCTTCGCTTCTTCGCCGAACCATTCGAGAAACCCCGCCGCGTAGCCCACTTCGCCGCGCGACTCGCTGAGCGGTTTGCCCTGTTCGGCGGTCATGAGCCGCGCGAGGTCGTCCTGATTCGCGATCATCGCCTCGAACCAGCGCCGTAACACCACGGCGCGCTCTTTCGCCGTCTTTGCCCGCCACGCCGGCCACGCCGCATTCGCCGCCTGGATGGCAACACGCGTCTCGGCGGCGCCCATGTCCGGGACGACGCCGATGATCTGGCCGGTTGCCGGGTTGTCGACGGGCAGCGTGCTCCCGGCCGCTGCGGCCGTCCAGGCGCCGTCTATGTAGCAAGCCTGACGGAAAAGCGCCGCATTACTGAGGTCGAGGCCAACCGGAGCCTCCGCATGAGGGGTCATCGCCACCATCCTTGACTGCCCGAACCAATTTCCCAATATACAAGAAGCCAGCGCTACGGCCGGGAGACTTCATCAGGCAGGGGACGGTGGTGGGTATCGGCAATGGAAAATGGCCAATGGAAAATGGCAAAGTGCCGGTCCTGAGCCACGTTTTCCATTTACCATCTACCATTTTCCATTTCCATACAGGCCGGCAATTTTTCAGCGGCCTGTCACTTCGGGAGCGCCCATGAATCGCACACTTGTCGCGGTCTGTCTGGCGACCACTGCCGCGCTCGCCGCGGCGATCGTCGTCGGAGCGCGTCCGAATCGCTACGGCCACAGCGACCGGGAAGAGCGTCACCTGATGCCGGCCGTGTCGTCGGGGCCGCTCGATCCGGCGTGGAGTCCCGACGGCCGGTGGATCGCGTTCTCGATGCGCGGTGACATCTGGAAGGTCCCGGCCGGCGGTGGGGAGGCGGCCGCCGTCACTTCGGGGCCGGCCTATCACTTCGAGCCGTCGTGGAGCCCGGACGGATCGAGGATCGCGTTTTCCTATCAGTCGACCGGCAACCTGGAGATCGGCTTCGTCAGCGCCGACGGAGGAGCGGAGCAGACCGTCTCGTCGAATCCTGCGGTCGATATCCAGCCGGCGTGGAGCACTGACGGCAAGAGCCTGTTCTTCGCGAGCGCGCGTGCCGGGGGCTGGCGGATTTTCCGCCACGACCTCGAGGCGAAGACCGACACCCAGGTCGCCCAGGGCATTCAGCCTGCGGTGTCGCCCGATGGCCTCCGGATCGCGTTCGAACAGCGCGGTCTGTATGTGCTCGACCTGGCGCCGGGGAGCACGCCAGTGCTCGTCCGCGACGAAGAGACCGAGTATCGAATGGAGCCGGCGTGGACACCGGACGGCAAGAACCTGCTCTACGTCACCGAGGACGAGGGCTCGAACGACATCCGGATCGTGCCGGCGCCGGCCCCGGCGGCTGACGCCAGTGCGCCTCCGGCGGCGGCACCCCCAGCGCCTGGGGGCGGCGAACGGGGAGCGCCGGCAGCCGGCGGCGGTCGCGGCGGTCGCGGGGGACGAGGCGGTGGACCGCCGGCAGGCGGCGCCGGGGCGGATGCGATCGAGCTGACGTTCGATACCGCGCGCCACGAGATGTCGCCGGCGGTGAGCCCGGACGGGACTCGCTTCGCGTTCGTGCAGTTCGAGGGGGGCGTGCCGACGCTCTACACGGCGAACATTGCCGGCGGGCGCAAGAGCGCGTGGACGAAGGTGACGATCTCCTCGCGGCGCCCGGCGACGCCAACCGGCCGCGTCCGGATTCGGGTGCAGGGGCCGGACGGCCGGGTGATGCCGTCGCGCATCTACGTCGACGCGAGCGACAAGCGGCACTACACGCCGGAGGGTCTGTTCCATCGATCGATGATGGTGTTCGACCGGCATTACTTCCACACCGATGGCGAGTCGGAGCTGGATCTTCCGGCGGGCGCGGCCAGGATCGAGGCGCTGCGGGGATGGGAGTACAAGCCCGCGGCCGTCACCGTGGATGTGAAGCCGGGCGCGACGCAGACCGTCACGCTGCGGCTGGAGCGGCTGGCCGACCTGCCGTCGCGCGGCTGGTACTCCGGCGATGGCCACGTGCACGATCTGCATCAGGGCTTCGGCCAGACGCACGAATCGTTCTTCCGGCAGCTGGTGGCCGAGGACCTGCACGTCACCCACGCGCTGATTCACATGGACGGAACCCGGCTGATGGGGCGGTGGTCGGACCTCACCGGTCAGCCGAGCCCGCTCTCGACGAAGACGCACATCCTCCAGTACGCCCAGGAGTTCCGCGGCGGCCTCGGGCATGTCGGGATGATCGGGCTGAAGGAGTTCATCCTCCCGTTCACCGCCGGCGCCGGCGGCACTGCGTATGCGCAGCCGTCGCTCGAGAACATCTATCTCGAGGGGGCGCGCGCCCAGGGTGGGCTTGCCGGCTTCATGCATCCATACGGCTCGGCTCCCAAGCAGCCGGCGAATGCGGCCGGCACCCTGATCGCGCTCGACCTCGCGCTCGGGCTCGGCGACTACTACGACATCGGCGCGCTCTTTTCGGACGAGCGCGGCTCGACCGACTTCTACTATCGGTTGTTGAACGCCGGATTCCGGATCGCGGCGACCGGCGGCACGGACAACTTCTCGGATGTCTGGATCGACCCGCCCCCCGGATCGTCGCGCACGTTTGCGCGCCTGTCGGGCCCGCTGACGCTGGCGAACTGGTTCGACGCGATCAAGCACGGGCGGACCTATTTCTCGTCCGGGCCACTCGTCCGCTTCGAGGTCGAGGGCAAGGGGCCCGGCGAAGAGATCGCGCTTGCTGCCGGCGCCGCGTCCTCGGTGCGGGTCGTCGCCGACGTCGTCTCGATCGCGCCGCTCGAGTCGATCGACGTCGTGGTGAACGGCGAAATCGCCCAGACCGTCAAAGCCAGCGACCCGCTGCATGTCGCCTTTGACGGACGCATCGAGGTGCCCGCCGGCGGCTGGGTCGCGCTGCGGGCCAGCGGGCCGAAGTCACCGTACCTGGGCGACGACTATGCCTTCGCGCAGACGACGCCCGTGTATGTGGTGCGGGGCGGTCGCCGGTATCTGAAGGCGGCGGACGTGACCTTCCTGTCGGACACCGTGCGCGCGATCTGGTCGCGGGTCGAGAAGTCGCGCTGGCGCTCGGACGCGGAGCGTGATGCGTTTCGTGCGGCGGTCGATCGCGGGTTGGCCGTGTACGCGAAGTTGAGTGCGGAGGCGGCTCAGTAGCCGCCGCCAGCTGGCGTGGCTTCGACGATCATCAGTCTATGATCTCGGCATGACAGCCTTACCACCGTTCGAACCGCGGCTAGCCGTTTCGGTGCTGCTGGCGACGATCGTCGTCGCTCAAGGGCCGCAGCCAGCCACCCCGGAAGAGACGCGATGGTGGCAGCACGTCAGGGCGCTGGCCGACGACGCGCTCGAAGGCCGCCAGACCGGCAGCGAAGGCTATCGCAAGGCGGCGGACTACGTGGTCTCGCATTTCGAAAAGGCGGGGCTGCGGCCGGCCGGTTCGAAGGGGTTTCTGCAGAGCGTCGCATTCGCGCGCCGACGCATCCTCGAGGACCAATCACGCGTGGCGCTGGTGCGTAACGGTACCGAGGAAGTGCTCGAGTTCGGGTCCGACGTGACCGTCAACCTCCGGGCCGAGCTCACGCCGACGGTCGAGGCGCCGCTCGTGTTCGCCGGCTACGGACTGTCCGCCCCGGATGCCGGACACAACGACCTTGCCGACCTCGACCTCACCGGAAAGGTCGCGGTCTACATCAGCGGCACGCCGGCCGCAATCAGCGGTGCGCTCGTGGCCCACTATCAGCAGGCCGGGGTTCGCTGGAGCGCCCTCAAGGCCGCGGGTGCGATCGGCGCCATCGCGATCCCCAATCCGAAGACCGTGGAACAGCCGTGGGAGCGGACGGCGGCGAGCCGCCTGAATCCGGTGATGACGCTCACCGATCCGCGCTTCAACGACCTCGCCGGGATGCAGGTCAACGCGACGATGAATCCCGCTCGAGCCGAACGACTGTTCACGGGGTCCGGTCATACGCTGGCCGATCTGCTGGCGCTGGCCGACTCGAAAGAGCCGCTGCCGCGGTTCGCGCTGCCGGCATCATTGCGCGCGCGGGTAACGCTCGAGGCGGCCAGCCTGCAGTCCGAGAACATCGCCGGGCTTCTGCCCGGCAGCGACCCGACGCTCGCAGGTGAGCACGTGGTGCTGACGGCGCACCTCGATCACGTCGGTGTCGGCGCGGCGGTGAACGGCGATCGCATCTACAACGGCGCCATGGACAACGCGTCCGGGATTGCGACGTTGCTCGAGGTGGCGCGGACGCTCGCCGAGGCCAGGCCGCGGCCGAAGCGGTCGGTGCTGTTCGTGGCGGTGACCGCGGAAGAGCACGGCCTGCTTGGCTCGCGCTACTTCGCGGGCGACCCCACGGTGCCGAAGGCGAGCATGGTCGCCAATATCAACATGGACATGTTCCTGCCGCTGTCGCCGATGAAGTCGGTCATGGTGCTCGGCCTGGACGAGTCGGATCTCGGCGATCGCGTGCGCGACGTGGCCACCCGGATGGGCCTTGGCGTCAATCCGGACCCACAGCCGGAACGCAATCGCTTCACCCGCTCGGACCAGTACAGCTTCATCCGGCAGGGTATCCCGGCGCTGGCCCTGAAGGTCGGCTTCGAGCCGGGATCCCCGGCCGCGGAGATCGAAGCCCGGTGGACGAAACAGCGTTACCACGCCCCTTCGGATGACCTGCAGCAGCCGATCGATCTGAGCGCCGCGGCCACCTTCACGCGGCTGGTGGCCGGGCTCTCGACGGAGATCGCCAATCATCCGGCCAGGCCGCGGTGGAAGGAGAACAGCTTCTTCCGGCGGTTTGCGACTGGTGGATAGCCGGGTCAGCGCTCGGTGTCCGGCTGAGGACTGAATTCGGAATTCTGAATTCTGAATTAAGGGCGATCATGTCGATCCGAACGGCGGGACGGCTTCGACGCCGCCCGAACGCTCACACCGAGCCGGACGCCGCTCAATTCACAACTCGCAATTCGCAACTTTGCGACTCGGAATTACGCATGCTGCTGCAAACGAAACTCGAGGTGTCGCCGCACGTCACGCCATTCCGACGACAGGATGCTGTAGATCACGGTGTCGCGCACGGTGCCGTCCTTGCGCGCGGCATGGTGGCGGATCACCCCGTCCTTCTTTGCCCCCAGGCCTTCGATCGCCCGCTGCGAGCGGAAGTTGAAGTTGTCGGTCCGCAGGCCGACGACCTTGCAGGCGAGGGTCTCGAAGGCATGTTCCAGCAGGAGCAGTTTGCAGGTGGTGTTGACGTGGCTGCGCTGGCGGCTCTGCGCGTACCAGGTATAGCCGATCTCCACCCGATCGATCGCTGCCGCGATATCGTGATAGCGCGTTGTCCCGACGATGGTGCCGGTGGCGAGGTCGCGGACGGCCCAGGGCAGCATGTGGCCGTCCTGTTGTCCCTTCAGCGCCTCGGCGACGTAGGCCGGCATGCCGGCGGGGTCGGGCACGGAGGTGAACCACAGCTCCCAGAGCCGTCCGTCGGTTGCCGCCGCGGCGAGCGCCTCGGTGTGTTCGGCGGTCAGCGGCTCCAGGCGGATGCCGCGCCCTTCGAGTACGGCGGGCTGCACATCAATCATGCGCAGCAGCCTACGCGAAATTGCTATTCCGTCCCAACAACGCGTGCTCGAGCCGGCCGATTGGGCGACAATCAGCAGGGTGAGCTTCGAAGACTCGTCATTTCTGGAGCGTGCCGTGAAGAAGCTACAAGTGCAAGGCGTTCATCACATCACCATCGTGGGATCCACCAAGCAGAGCGCCGTGGATTTCTGGCAAGGGGTCCTGGGCATGCCGTTCGTCCTGGAACAACCCAACCTGGGCAAGCCGGACGAGAACCACCTGTACTTCGATCCCGGCGATGGGCGCCTGCTGACCGTATTCACCAACGATTCACTCGAGGACGCCAGGCGCCACGCACCGCGTGAGGTCGGGTGCGTGGAGCACCTGGCGTTCAATGTCTCGAGGGCGACGTTCATGCAGGCTCCCGCTCGCCTGCGCGAGCGCGGGATCGATTTCATTCAACGCGACCGCGGCTTCATGGATTCGATCTATCTCCACGATCCCAACGGCCTGAAGATCGAGCTCGCGTGCTACAAGTTCGAAACCCCCGAGGGTTTCCGCGCGGTCGATGTGCTGATGAAGGCGCAGCTCCTTCGCGTTGAGCGCGGCGACCATCACATCACCGACGAGCACCTCGCCGATGCCATCGAGCTGCTGCTGGCGACCCGGCCCCGCCTGGAACCCCCTGACCCCATCCCATTAGCCGAATTTATTCGGTTCGCGCCGCCATCTGCGGCAGGATTGCGGCATGAAACGAGCTGCCGCCGCCGCGACCGTCTTTGCCGCCTGCGCCTTGACATGGTCCGTTCCGTTCACCGCGCAGACCCCGCCCCCGTTCAACGAAGAACTGGTGCGTCCCTTCACGTATCGGAATCTCGGGCCCTTCCGGATGGGCGCGCGCACCTCCGATATCGCCGTCCCGACGGCGCCGGCCAAAGATCACCTCTACACCTTCTACGCCGGCTTCTGGACCGGCGGCCTCTGGAAAACGACGAACAACGGCACCACCTTCGAGCCGGTGTTCGACCAGCAGGCGAAGCTGGCGATCGGGGACGTCACCGTCGCCCCGTCCGACGCCAACGTCGTCTGGGTCGGCACTGGTGACGCGTTCACCTCGCGGAGCTCGTACGCGGGGGACGGCGTCTACAAGTCGACCGATGCGGCGCGGACGTGGAAGAACATGGGTCTCCGCGATTCCCATCACATCTCCCGGATCGCGATTCACCCCACCAACCCCGACGTTGTCTTTGTCGCGGCGATGGGGCATCTCTACTCGACGAACAACGAACGTGGCGTGTTCAAGACGACCAACGGCGGCACCACGTGGGAGAAAGTGCTGTTCGTCAACGACCGGATCGGCGTGATCGACCTGGTCATGGACCCGAAGAGCCCCGACGTCCTCTACGCCGCGGCTTACGACAAGCAGCGCCTGCCATGGCAGATGGTCAACGGCGGACCCGAGAGCGGCATCTACAAGACGACCGACGGCGGCAAGCAGTGGACGAAACTCGCCGGCGGGCTCCCGACCGGACGCATCGGCCGGATTGGCCTCGACGTCTTCCTCAACAACCCCAAGATCCTGTACGCCGTCATCGAGAACCAGAATCCGAGAGCCGTGGCGCCCGGCGCCGCCCCCGGCCGCGGCAATGCCGACCCGACGATTGGCGGCGAGGTCTATCGCACCGAAGACGCCGGCCAGACCTGGACGAAACAGAACGCCGCTGACTACAACGTCAGCCCGAAGGGGCCGTACTACTTCAGCCAGATTCGCGTCGACCCCGGCAACGACAAGCACGTTCTCGTCACCCAGGACGGTTTCCGCCGCTCGCTCGACGGCGGGCGGACCTGGAACGCCCCGGCGATCTTCCCGCGGATGTTCGGTGACTATCGGACGATGTGGTTCGATCCCGAGAACCCGTCGAGGATCATCGCCGGCAGCGACGCCGGGTTCGTCGTGTCGTACGACGGCGGCCGCACCGGTGATCACTTCGCCAACATCCCGGTCGGGGAGATCTACTCGATCGGCGTCGACATGGAGGATCCCTACAATCTCTACGCCGGGCTGCAGGATCACGAGCACTGGCGCGGCCCGTCGAACGGCCCGCTCGGTCGCGTCACGCCGTGGGACTGGTACGCCGTCGGCGACAACGACGGCATCTTCACGCAGGTCGATCCCACCGACAGCCGCTGGCTGTACACGACGCGTCAGTACGGCGGGCAGACGCGGGTCGACCAGAAGTTCGGCTACGAGACGAACATCTTTCCGCAACGCGCCGCCGCCGCCGGTGATCCCTATCGGTTCCAGTGGGCGACACCGCTGCACATCTCGCCGCACGACCCGAAGGTCATCTATGTCGGAGCGCAGTTCCTGCTCCGCTCGGCGGATCGTGGCGATACCTGGAAGGAAGTCAGCCCGGATCTCAGCACCAACGACAAGACGCGGATCCTGCGCGAGTCCGAAGGGGGTGTACCCGGCGGCATTCCGTGGTTTGCCATCACCTCGATCTCCGAGTCTCCGGTGACGCGAGGGGTGATCTGGGCGGGCACCAGCGACGGCAACGTGCAGGTGACCCGCGACGACGGCGCGACCTGGACTGATGCCACGGCAAAGCTCACGGCAGCGGGCGGCCGGAAGGATGCGTATGTCAGCCGGGTCCGGGCGTCATCGCACGTCGCCGGGCGGGCCTACGTCTCCAAGAGCGGCTACCGGTTCGACGACTTCAAGCCGTATCTGTACCGGACCGATGACTTCGGCGCGACGTGGACGCCGCTGGCCGCGACCCTGCCGGACGAGCCGATCAACGTCGTGTTCGAGGATGCGAAGAACCCGGACCTGCTGTTCGTCGGGAACGACACCGGCGTATTCGTGTCGATCGACCGCGGCACGCGCTGGGTGAAGATGAACAACAACATGCCGAACGTGCCGGTGCACGATCTGCTGGTGCACCCGCGTGAGAACGACCTGATTCTCGGCACCTACGGGCGGGACTTCTGGATCACCAACGTTGGCGCACTGCAGGAGCTGACGGCGGACGTGCTCACGAAGGACGCCCACCTCTTCTCGATCAAGCCGTCGGTGCAGCGCATCATCTGGTCGTTCGGTGCCAACGACTACCTGTTCGGCCAGCGCCACCTGCAGACGCCGAACGAGCCGAACGGGATGCTGATTCGTTACTACCTGAAGGCGGCGGGCTCTGGCCAGGCGGCGATCGTCGTCACCGACCAGGCCGGCCAGGAAGTGGCGCGGATGGAAGGACCGGCCGCGGCCGGCATCAACACCGTGGTGTGGAATATGCGGAAGGGTGACGGCCGCGGCGGCGGTCCCGGCCGCGGCGACCGGTCGCGGCGGTGGCGGCGCGCGAGGCGGCGCCAATCTCGACCAGCTCGCGCCGATCGGCGATTACACGGTTACGCTGACGGCCGGCGCGACGACGCTGGTGCAGAAGGCGCGGATCGCGAAGACGCAGGGCTGGGCGTTCGGCACGTCACCGCAAACGATCCGCTAAGGCCCGCGTTGTTCGTGGCGAGTTGACCCCAGGCCGGAGGCACCGCTTGACGCTACTAATACAGATGTAGTAGATATAACCACGACGATAGGAGGTCGGTTGGCACTACCCCGGTTGAGCCGAATGGAGCTCCGGATCATGGAGGCGCTCTGGTCCAGTGGGGCGGGCTCCGTCAGGGAGATCCAGGAGCAATTCCCGGAAGAGGGAAGACCTGCCTATACCACCATCCAGACAACGGTCTACCGGCTGGAGGCGAAGAAAGCCGTTCGTCGGGTCAAGAAGATCGGCAACGCGCACATTTTCGAACCGATCATTTCCCGACACGCGACCCACCGCCGGCTGGTCGACGAACTCCTCAGTGTGTTCGGTGGCAGGACTCAGCCGGTGGTCGCTCACCTGATCGAATCCGGCAAGCTCACCGCCGAGGACATTCAGGAAGCTCAGCGCACCCTCCGCAGGCTGGCCCGAAAGGAGCAGGCTGAATGACCCCTGCCGAACTCGTCCCGGTGATCGTCGCGTTGGCCGCCGATCATCTCTGGCAGTCGACCCTCTGCGCCCTGGTCGCGGCGCTGCTCGTGGTGGCGTGTCGAAACAACCGCGCCACGGTGAGGTCCTGGATCTGGCTCGCTGCATCGGTCAAGTTCCTGATTCCGTTCTCGGCGCTGGGCGCGATCGGAGGCGCCCTGGCCCGCCAATCCGGCGCGCCGGCCGTTCCCGCCGAGGTGGTGCGGGTAATGGACGGTATGGCGCGGCCGTTTTCACGGCCGGAGCTCTGGGGTTCGGTCGAAGCTTCGTCGTTCGCCTCGTCATCTGCCGCCCATACCGTGACGGTCTGGATGCTCGCTGCCGTCTGGTTGTGCGGCGCCGTCGTGGTCCTCGGCGTCTGGGCCATCCGGTGGCGACGGGCAGCGGCGGTGGTCCACGATGGACGGGTAGTGCGGGCTGGCCGTGAAACCGCGATCCTGCAGCGGCTGTCCGCGGCTTGTGGCATCCAGAAACCGCTCGTGCTGGTTTCGTCGCAAGTGATGACCGAACCCGGCGTCTTCGGGATCTTCAAACCAGTCATCCTGTGGCCCCAGACCATCGGCGAACGACTGGACGATGAGCACGTGCAGGCGATCATGGCGCACGAACTGTCGCACGTCCGCCGCAAAGACAACCTCGCGGCGGCGATCCACACGATCGTCCAGTCCCTGTTCTGGTTTCACCCGGTCGTCTGGCTCGTCGGCGCGCGCCTCGTGCAGGAGCGTGAGCAGGCATGTGACGAGGCGGCGATTCATCTCGGCAGCGAACCGCAGGTCTACGCCGAGAGCATCCTGAAGACCTGCCAGTTTTCGTTAGGGTTGCCGCCGGTCCTGGTCGCCCGCGCGGCTGGTTCAAATCTGAAACGCAGAATCGAAGTGATCATGGGTGCCAACGCCCACCGATCCCTCAGTGTGTGGAAGCAGGTGCTGCTTGCGACCGTGGTGGCGGGTGCGCTGGCGGGCCCGCTAGTCGCCGGCGTGATGAACGCTCAGGAAGCGTCGATCAGGGTCGAGATCAGCACCGAACAGGAGGTTCGGGTCGCCTACAGTGCACCGGCCGAGGCCGTTCAGCAGCGGCTTGCGCGGGTCGACGGCCGGCGCTATCAGCACTTCCGCACCGGCATCACGTTCGAGATCCCTGAAGGCTGGATGGCCGGCGCCACATACCACTCATCCGACAACGGTGAGCAGGTTGTGCTCAGCCCGACGACTGATCCTCGTGCGATGTTTTATGTCTGGATGGTCAAGGAGCCGGTCCGTCTCCAGGACATCGATCCCTGGCTTGACGGCGCCCCCCAGCAAAAGCTGGAGCAGCGGCATGGTAACTACCGCATTCCCGGCACCGAGGGTTACAGGCTTCGCGAGGGGTCCGTCTACCGAACGGTGATTGGCCAGCATCACGGGATCGTCGCCATCGCCGACTACACCGAGATCGCCACCAACCGGGCCATGGCCGAGTACATGACGTGGATCTACACCGAGAAGGGGCGGACGTTCTTCTTCGCTCGCGTCGCGGCTGACGATCTCATCCGTCTTCAAGGCCAGTTCGAGGCGATCGTCAATTCCGCCGTGATCCCGTGACCGCTCAGGGCGCCGACGCGCCAGGAAGCAGAACCCGGATGACCAAGCGCGTGCTTGCCGTGCATCTACCGCCCGCAATCTTCGACGAGCTCGAGGAGGTCGGCGTGATCGAGGGCAGCGGGATGGAGGAGTTCGTCAGGATTGCGCTCGAAGAAAAGCTCGCCGACCTGCGGACCGCTCAGTATTTCCGCGAGCGCGGCCCGTGGCGCTGCGTTCCCGGGGTCCGCCGCCCGAGGCGCAGGCACCGCACCGCGCCATCAGCAGGCTAGCCAGCCGTTGCCCCGGCGGTCCAGTGACCGGTGATCTCGCTAGACCGTCGCCCGTCGCCGCAGAAAGGCCATGCGCCACGACGGCGACGGCGGCGGGGTATCGCCCGTTGCCCGCCGCTGCGCCCGTTGGTAGGCGGTGTAGGCCGAGATCAGGTGGAACGGCCAGCCCAGCGCGCCGGCGGTACCAATCCAGAACCCGGGAGTGATGATCAGCCAGACGATGGCGCGCAAGTATTCGCGGTTGTAGAGCTGCCCGAACCCGGGGACGAGAAAGCTGAGTACCGCGGCGATCCACGGCTTGTACTGGCGTCCCGGCGCGGGAGGGGAGGTACGCCCCTGAGTTACTTTGGGGCTTCCAAGGGTTGTCCTGAAGAAACCGCCTGGCGCCCGGAGGGCAGTGGCTCCGTCGGGCCGGTTGGTTCGCGCAGCGAACCATCATCATGCGGCGCCGGGCGCCCGGGGACCCTGCACCGTGGCCTGGTTCGCACGGGCGGCTTCCACAAACGCGACGACCGGCCCGCCATCGAGAAAGCCCTGGAGATCCTGGCCAATCTCTTTCGCCGACTGATATCGCCGTTCGATCTGCGGCGCCAGCAGCTTGTCGACGATCGCCGCCAGCCTGGGATCCACGTTCCGCGGTAGCCGCAGACGTGGCTCCTGGCGCCGGATTGCGGTCTCGAGATAGCTCCGGCTGTGCTCGTAATCGCGATACGGCCGCACCCCCGAGAGCATCTCGAACAGGATCACTCCCAGCGACCAGAAGTCGACCTGCTCGTTCACCCGGCCGGATTCGAGCCGCTCCGGCGACGCGTAGTCGACCGACGCCCAGAGGTTCGTGGTCGCCGGCTTCTGCACCGCCAGGGCCTTGGCGATGCCGAAGTCGAGGATCCGGATACTGCCGTCGGCGAGCAACAGGATGTGCGCCGGCTTCAAGTCGCCGTGAACGATGAGCGTCGCCGAGTGATCGTCGATGCTGGTCGTGAACTCGTGAGCGACGGCCAGGAACTGGCTGATCGCCAGCGCGATCGTCCCGGCCCGGCGGTCGGCAAGCCGCCCGGCCTTGATGACGGCGGTGAGCGGCTCGCCGGTCACCAGCTCCATCGCGATGGCGTAGTAGGGATCGATGCGCTGGTGATCCAGGACCTCCGGCACCAGGCGGTGGGAGGTGCGACTGAAACGCTGCTGCAGAGCTGCACCTTGCCGCTCCGCCGCCACCTTGTCGTCGCCGTCGTCCCCTTCGACCGGGACCAGCTTCAAGGCGATGTGACGGCCACTGGCGTCGGTGGCTTCGTAGACGGTGCCGAATTGCCCCCGGCCGATCTCCCGCGCGATCCGATAGGGTCCGAGCGTCCAGTTAAGGGCTGTGATCATGTCGTCGAGGGGCGATACGTGCGGAACAACGGCTTCGACGTCAACACCGGCCCTTCTGGTTCCGTCAATTTGGCGTAGGCTGACGGAGTTGTATCTCGCCCGACGAATCCGTCAGTTCGCCGGTGTGCCGTCCTGCCCGGTTAGGCGACAAAGCCGGCGATGCAGCGGCGGCGTCCTTCTTGCCTCCCACCCCGCTGCCGTGGTCAACGAATTACCTCGATCGTAACCACGGACGCTCCTGCTCCCACGGGCGATCTTCAACGGCTTTCAGAGGATTGCCCGATGCCACAGTGTCTGATCCCTGTTGCTGCGCGTGTGCTTGCTCATTCCTGTAGTTCTGAGCACGGTGGCGCGCTCCTGACGCCTCTCCCCAGGAGCCGCCCTCCGGTGGTCGCGCGACTACGGTCCAGCCCACGACGGTTACCGGCGAGCTGATCCTCCAGGTACGTGGACGACTTCGCCAGGAACCGGTCCGAGCTCATCCATACAATCCGTGACGAGCGCACCGGCAAGTCGTTCCGTCTGCGTTTCGAGCGCGGGGTGCCGACAAATCTGCGGAGCGGTATGCGCGTGATGGTGCGCGGGCGCGCCCATGGTTCCGAGATCCATCTCGCCGCTGAAGAGGGTGACAGTGAGGTGTCGGTCCTGGCACTCGACTCGTCCTCGACCGCGCCGCAAACCGCTCAAGTGAGCAGCGCGGCCACGTCGCCGGTCACGGGTGACCAGAGGACGATCGTGATCGTCGCCAACTTCAGGGACGCAGTCGTCAACCCGCTGCGGCCTGGTGCCGATTGCTCGATCCAGGCGATCGGCGATCGAGTGTTCACCGACCCGCTGGGCCAATCGGTTGACGCCCTCTATCGGGACATGTCTGCAGGTGCAGTCTCCTTCAGCGGCACGGTTGCAGGGCCTTACACCCTGAACGCGGCCAGCACCGATTCCTGCGCCAGCAACTCGTGGGCGGCAGCGGCGGATGCCCTGGCCATCGCCGACGGTGTCGACCTGACGGGGTACGCACGGAAGGTGTACGTGCTGCCGTCGAGCACCTGTCCGGCCGCCGGGCTCGCCGATCTGGGAGTCACGCCGAGCCGTGCCTGGGTCTTTACCTGTGACGTCCCACATGTCTACGCGCACGAGTTGGGTCACAACCTCGGGATGCACCACGCCGCGACGGCGACGAGCGAATACGGAGACGACTCCGACATCATGGGGATGCTCGGCGGCCTGTTGCCGGTAAACGCGCCACACAAGTCGCAAATGGGCTGGGTTCCGGATTCTGCCGTCGTGGAGATTTCGCAGGGAGGGACTTTCGATGTGGCGCCGCTGGCACTTCCGGCAGGCCAGGCCACTGCGTCGCAGGTATTAAGAGTGCGCCGGCCCGACAGCAATGACTACTACTACGTCTGGTACCGCCACGGCACCGGTTTCGAGGGGAACGCGTGCTGCGAGTATCTGGATCGGCTGAGCGTGCACCGCTGGTCTGGTGGCAACGACAAGACCTACCTGCTGGCCTCTCTGGCTGACGGACAATCCTACGTAGATCCGGATAATGGTTTCACCGTGACGCAGTTGAGCCACGGGGCCACGGTCGCCGCGGCGAGAATTCAGATCGGCGGCTCGTGCGGGTCCACTGCCCCCACGCTAATCATGTCGCCACGAGATCAGTCCGGCGCCCCCGGCGCCACCCGCGGCTACGACTTGACGGTGGTGAACAATGACGCTGCCGGCTGCGCGCCCGCGGATCTTGCCGTTCAAGGCAGCGCGCCGTCCGCCTGGACGACGACGCTTTCAGCGCCGAGCCTGCAGCTCGCACCGGGCGCTGTCGGGCAGACGACGTTGAGCGTCACGCCGCCGGCCACGGCGCCGTCGGGCACCGTCAGCGTTGCCGTGAACGTTACCGATCCGAACACGCCCGCGCATTCGGCGTCGACCACCGGGTCGTATTCGGTGGTGCCGGCTTGTCTGAACCGGCCGATGGCGTCTTTCGCCGTAGCCACACAAGCGGCTCCCGCCGGTACGGCCTTGAGCTACTCGCTCACCGTGAGGAATACGGATACGGCCGGGTGTGCCGCGACCAGGTTCACGGCCACGCCGGCGGCGCCGGCCGGTTGGACCGTAACGGCGTCCGCTTCGTCGCTGGACCTCGCGGCGGGTGGGAGTGCGACGGTGACCTACTCGGTTGCCGCTCCGGCGAGCGCCCTGGCGGGCAGCTATGGCCTGACGGTGCAGGTCGCCGATGGGATCAGTCCCGTCCATGAAGTCACGGCCAGCGGCAGCTTTGTCGTCGAAACGCTGGATACGAGCTCGCCGACCATCCCCGCCAGTGTCATGGCAGCCGCGAAGCGTGGGCAGGTGAACGTCTCCTGGCAGCCGTCGACGGACAACACAGGGGTTGCGGGATACCGCATCTGGCGGAACGGAGCCATCGTCGCCACGAGCACTGGAACGACGTGGGCGGACCGGGCAGTTGCCGCTGGGGCGACGTATACCTACCTCGTCGCCGCCTACGATGCGGCCGGCAACGTATCTCCGGTGAGCAGCGGTGCGACGATCAAGCTCGCCGGGGGCGCCAAAGGGAAGTAGTTGGAGTTTCGCGAAACACCCGAGGCCGGACCTTACGGCCCGGCCTCGGTTACTGAAGGGTCCGTCGACCTGCCTACTGGTAGGTGAACGTTACCGCCGTCTGTTCGCGGCCGCAGCCGCTGACGAACGACGCGTTGGCGTTATTCCCGGCCGATGTGACCTTCCAGAAATATGGCCCGGCATTGGTGTCGACTGAGACGCCGGTGGCGGTCGTGGCGCTCCCGCTCGTTGCCGTGCCGTTGGCGAACGTCACCGGTTCTGACCTCGGAGCCGAGCGCTCCCGTCCCGGCGTTGCACGCCGCCAGCGACGGATAGAGCACGAACGTCACCTGCAGCGCGGTCTCTCCTGCGAATCGGCGAACGCCTGCGATGTTCGCCGAATCGTGCAGGATGACCCGCTGGACCGTCAGGATCGTCGGCTGCGCCGGCTGTGCGGTATTGGTGATGGTGCACGTGTTCCCCGTCGTCGCGATCGTGCCGCTGCATCCCTCCGCGCCCGTCTGCGTGTAGCCCTCGGCGATGCCGACTTCGACCACCGAGAACGTCGCCCCCACCGGTGTACGAGATCGTCTTGCAGACCGCACCAGACGTACACGACACGTCGCTGTTGGCGAACGGTTCGGCAGCACCGCCGTCGCGGGAGAAGGTGAAGTCCCCCGGTGTTTTCGTGAGGCCGGAACCATTCACGACCGTCTTGATGATCTTGAGGTCAGCCAGCGCCAGCCGGTTGGTGATCGTGCAGCGGGTGATCGTCCCCACTTCGACGGCGAACGTGCCGCCGGCTTTGATATCCGACCCGGCCGGGTCGCCGTTGACCGTGCAGATGATCGAGTCGAGTTGCCACGTTGGGCTGACATCTCCCTCCTGCAGGGTGTAGTTGGCGGCAGGAATCAGGTCCGCGTGCGTCTCGCTAGCCTGGTCGGCCAGCAGCGTGCGGGTGATCTGGGTCTGGGGAGCGTCCCCGTCTTCAGGATGCTCGAGTGCGTCCGCAGCGAACCGCACCAAGGCCCCTTGTCGCGCCAGCGTGTACGGGAAGCTCCCGGTCTGGCCGGCCGGAATGGTCGTCTTCTTCACGATGACGGTGCCGCAGTTGGCCACCGGCTCGAAGTTCGCCAGGACGGTGTCCTTGTAATCGGCGGAGTCGGAGTTTCCGGTCACGGTGCCGGGGATCGTGTTCGCGAACGTCACGCAGGAGCCGTCCTGCGGAAATACATCGTCGGAGAGATTGACGGCCGCCTCACCGCGGAACCCGTCGGTGCTGAACTCTGCGACGGCACTGCCGAGGAGAGTTGGAGCTCCCAGCACCAGCGCATTCCCAACCAGGGCTGAACACTCGCTTGTAGATGTCACGAGAGCCGCCCTGCTGATCCCACAGCAGGATGAAGTCACCGGCCTTCCGGTTCGCCCACGGGTTGCAGCCGGCAATCAGCTGGGCGGGGGTCTGGGTGGCGTAGGTGCAGGCCGCCGAGACCTTGTTCTGCTGCAGCTCGATCGACATGAAGCCGCTGCCGCTGCTGGCGTCGCGCGACCAGGCGAAATAGAACCAGATATCGCCGTTGCCGGCAGGCGCCGTCTGCGTCCAGATCGCGTTCAGGTCGACCTGCCCGTTCGGATTTGTCAGTGCGAGCATAGGCGGGACCGCAGTGTGGATCGGCAGGATCTTGGTACTGCTTCCGTTGAGGGGCCCCAACTCTTTCGTGCTGCCATTGGGGTCGGCGACCGTCGCTGCGCCGGGCGCCAACCCACTGTTGTTGGCCGGGTTGCCATTGGTCGGGGCAATGACCTTGTCGATACAGAAGGGTCCCGCGTTCGGGGTGCAGGTTTGCGCGGCTGCGCGCGTCGCAAATCCGCAACTCAGCGCCGCTACGATAACCACGCCTTTGACTAGATTTCTCATAACTCCGTCCCTCGCAGGCTTGACACCTGTGTTGCCGCTGTGACTACTGGTTGAGATAGGACCGGGACTGTAGCCCTGACGTGAGAACTCCGATATGGCCCGGAAGGGGGACGGCATGGCACTAAAGTGCCATGCCGCGATCAGGGGTGCCGATCGGCGTGATGCGCCATGAACACCGCGAGTTCGAGCCGGCTCGAAACACCCGTCTTGTCGAACGTTCTACTCAGATGGTGCTTCACGGTGTCGCCGCTGATATGGAGCTTCAGGCTGACTTCGCGATTCGAACAGCCCTGGGCCACGAGGAGCGCCACCTCGAGTTCGCGAGCGGTGAGCCCAAAAGGACGCGACGGTGATGCGGCCGCCGCCTGCGAGGCCGCGAGGCCGTCGAGCAGCGAACTGATCGCCGTGCGGCCGACCCAGGTACCTGACCGGCCATGACCGAACGGACGCACTTGAAGAGGAGTTCGGTCGCCACGGTCTTCACCAGCACACCGACCGCGCCGAGACGCAAGGCTTCGACGATCGCCTCGTCCGAGATCGCCGCCGTCAACACGACGCACTTGACGCGCGATCGTGAGTCCGGCCAATTCGCGCAATACATCCATGCCGCCGATCCCCGGAAGGGCAAGGTCGAGCAGCAGGACGTCCGGGCCGCGACTGCTGCACGATGCCGACGACGCCGAAGCCGCTCTCGGCCTCGGCGACGACCCGGAAGCCTGCCTCCGCCTCGAGCAGGCTTCGCAAGCCCGCCCGGAACAAGGCGTGGTCATCGACGATGAGGACCCGAATCGGACGACCGTTCACGACTGCGCTCACTTGATCACCGCCTTACATCTCCGCCCCAGCCCACTGTCCCGTGGCTGAATGGCCATCGGACTTCCAGCCGCGCCCCATGTCCGGGGTCGGAATCGATCCGAAGCTCGCCGCCGATGGCGCGTACACGCTCCTTGATGACCACCGGACCACGCCGCTCGCGGTCGAGTTGTTCCTGCGAATACTGTCCCGCGAAGTTGAATCCACGCCCGTCATCGTCGATCCGGATACTCCACGACGTGTCGTCGCGGCCGACGTGCACGAGGTACATGGGTGGCGGCGCTGTGCTTCCGGATGTTGACCAGCGCCTCCTGTACGATCCGGACGATCTCGAGCCCCGTGCGCGGCCGGCACACGACCTCGTCTACCTCGGACGACAGGCGAGCGTCGATCCCGGTATCTGTCCTGAAGCGTTCCACCGCGGCGGAGACGTCGCCGAGGAGACCGTTTCGCGCGGGGACGGTCTGCCGCATGTCGGTCATGAGGTCCCGGGTGACGAGGATCGCCTCATGGAGCTGCTGCTGCATCGTCGCGAGACTCGGGACGCCGGCGTTCGCCGCCACCGGATCCGCGCCACGGCGGGTCGCTTCCATCTGCATTTCGATGCCGATCAGCGACTGCAGCAGCCGATCGTGCAGCTCGCGCGCCATCCTCGCCCTCACGACATCCCCCATCCGGGTGCGCAGCCGGGCGGTGGCGTACTGGCTGTGCACTGCCGGTGCGACGTAACTCGCAAGCCGCTCCAGGAAGCGAAGGTCGCTGTCGTGGCGCTGCGTCGGGTCGAACAGGAACAGGCGCGTGTGCCAGTCCGGAAGCTGGGTTCGCACAACGATGCAGCTGCTGGCATCGTGGCGATCGAGAAGCGGCACGTGCACTGCGAGTTGGTACGGCTCGAGTTGCACGACACGCCGACTGCCCAGGGCGTGGCCGTGAAGGGAGCGGTCCCGGCTCCGACGGACGAACCAGACACGGGCCGCCGGCGGAACCGGGAACAGCAGTGCGTCGCGGTCAGGCGGCGCGAGCTCGAGAGGCACCCGGCGGTCCAGGGGGGCGGGACCGCCGAGGCGAACCGTCCAGGCGTAGGCGCGATCGTCGTCCGTGTTCGCGAGCGCCACCAAGGCGGTCGTCGCGCCGGTGAATTTGAGGCAATCGCCGATGGCATCTTCAAGGGTCTGGCTGAAGCCGGTACTGCGCCGGATGCCGGCCAGAAGCCGCGACAGCAGGTGGCGCTCCGCGTAGAGGGCGCCCTGGGTGCCGGCAAACTGCGCCAGCACGGCTGTTGTGACCAGCAAGTACGCGCCGCGCACCGCGAACGTCGTCCAGTTGAACTCGGTCGAGGAGGCGATCAACGAGGCGTCGATGGCAAACCAGATCACCACCGCGGCGCCGGTCGCGATCGTGGCGGGAAAGCCCCATCGCAGCGCGCCGCTCAGCAGAACGAACGTGAAGAACGAAAAGAACGGGCTCCGTGGTCCCTGGGTGAGCGCACTGATCAGCACCGCCATGGCCATGTCGACGACGTGGACCACGACACGCAGATTGAGGATGCGGTCAGGCAGCACCCGCAGCGCGAAGACCTGGACCGCGGCGAGACCGGCGTAGGTGACCAGCAGCGGGTGGATGTTCGCGGCGAAGACCGCTGGTTGGGTGGGATCGAGATAGGTCGTTAGAAGCGCAACAGTTGCCAGAACGAGGCGCGCATAGGCGAGAAGACGTTCTACCGTCAGCTGATCATCGCGCGTGAGCAGAGGCGTACTGCGCCACCCGAACGGCAGCCAGCTCAGAAGAGATCTAACGCCCGCTTGCAGTTGAATGGTTGCACCAACTCAGGCGGCGCGAAGTTTACCACGGCCGAGCTAGGCCGGGAGGGAGATTTTGTCAGTTAGTGAGCGTTAGCGGCAGCCTGGGGGCGTCGGCGGGCCGAAAAACGGCCCAATTGGGCCGTCGGAATCCGTCAGTCCGGGCGGTTTTAGATGGAGGAAATCACAACGGCGCCAATCAGGACCGCCAACACGATGAGCAGGACCATTTCCAGCTGGCTGTCCTTGGACCGGCTTCCCATGGGGAATATCGTACGGCTCCACGAGGGCGCCGTAAAGCTGGTCTATATCCTCCCCGGTATAGATAAATGTGATCAAGGGGATATGGCCCAACCGGCTGAGCTTGCGTATACTCGATCGTTCCGAGACCCATTGATGCACCTGATCAAGCGCCTGTTCCGCCGCACCGAAGCGCAGGACCTCATCGAATACGCCCTCCTCGCCTCCCTCCTCGCCCTCGGTCTGGTCATCGCGGTCCGCTCCGTCGGTGTCAGCGTTTCGAACTCATTCGGGAAGGTTGATACCGCCCTCTCGGGTTCGGCCGACCCCGGTGCCGGCGGTGGGGCAGGCAACGGCAATGGGAACGGCAACGGCAATGGAAACGGCAACGGGAATGGCAACGGGAATGGCAACGGCGGCGGCCGCGGGAATGGCGGCGGAAATTAGTCTTCTGTCTTTGCTGACTCAGTAGCGGCAGGAAGCAGAATCACCGCTGAGCGCGCCGAGACCGCAGAGAACTTCAGCGCCCTTGCCATCGCGACACATACGTCAAGAGAAACTCCTGACCTCCTTGACCTCCTGTTGAAAGCTAGTCCGTCCTTCTGGCTAGATAGCTCCCCCTTTCGATATCCTCCTCACTGAACAAGGGCCGTACAGAGCACGGGCCGCCTGGTGGCGGCCCGCTGCATTCCCGTTCGACGCTTGTTCACCCGCGGCGGCGGCGGGCGCGCGCTCCGGCAACCAGCAGACCCACGCCGAGCAGCGCCATCGAGGCCGGCTCCGGCACCGCGGTGTTCGGGGTCTCATCCGTCGGCACCACGATCACCCGGTCGCCGCTCGCGCTCAGGACCGCTTTGTCGAAGTAGAAATCGCCGGTCTTGGTATCGAGCTTGACCACGACCGTGCCATCCGCCAGCTCCGAGAGCACACCGAGTGTCCACACGAAGGGACCGGACCCCGAGGTCACGGTTCCGTCGCCGCTCAACAGATCGAGCACGTAGTTGAACTTGTCCGACGACGGATCGCCGTCGTCATGGAAGCTGAGCGTGAGGCTGCCAGCGGTGAGCGTGTCGGTTGCCGGGTCGAAATCCGGGAACAAGGACATCGTGAACGTCAGCGACTCGCACTTCCCGGCTGTGCCCCCGGAAACGGTGTCGGCCGCGCCGTTCTGTCCGGTGCAGGCGCCGCTGGTCCGGTCGAAGAACACGGACGTGGGCTCGAAGGTGTCGGTATATGAAATCGCGGTCGCTTCCGCCGATCTCAGTCCTCCGAGAACGATGGCGCAGGTAACGAGTGCGATTCGGGTTTTCACGCGAGACTCCTGGATGATTGCCATGACCCGATGGGGCCGTGGGCCGTTTTTATTCGACCTGCTGAGTCTAGCGACCGAGCTCGACCGCCACCATAGGCCAAAGGCCACATCCTTCTATGCCCGAGAGTTATAGATCAGCTTGACGACAACCTTGCCAAAACACTGGGAATTTTGGGGATTTGGTGTTCGACCAAGACCCTGGCAGGACTCTTTGCGGCTATACTCGGCCGCTCCGGCGTGCCGGAGGACTTCATGACGGCAAGGTCGAAGTGGTGGCCTTTTCAGGCGACCGGAAGCAGACCATGGTCGGCGAGGTCTGGCAGACGCTCGACTTCAAGCTGACCGAGGAGAACTATCAGAAGTTCCTGCGGGAGGGAGTCTCGTACACCATGCGGATGCCGCTCACCGGCGATCCGCGCTACCTCAAGGCGATCCTCTACGACTACACCGCCGATCTGATCGGCTCCTCGATGATCGAACTGAAGAACAAATAGCCGGTTAACCGCCGGCCTGGGACTTCGAGGTACCGATTCAGCAGCGTCAACAGGTCAGCGGCGGAAGCCGGTGGGGTGACGCCGCCAGCCATGATCTCCTTGCTGGTCAGCTTGCGGCCGTACATCTCGGTGTTCTCGTCGAGGTCCTGGCGCAATGTCGCGCCGGTCAGCGCCACGCCGGCGAAGACGCCGCGGGACCGCGAGTACGACAGGATCTTGGCGCGCATGGTGGCGTCCGTCTTCGCCGTGCTGCTGCGTCCGACCGGTCCGGCCGCCACCTCGGCGGCGCCGCCAAGCGTGAACTTGCTGGAGAGAATCCCGTCCATGCTGCGCCGATCCATCACCAGCATGATGACGTCGGTCGCGGATGCGCCGATCTGGAAGCCGACGCTGCCGCCTTCGATGCGCAGCGCCGCCGGCGCGCCCCAGCGGGCCGCGACGTCGTTGCGGCAGACGATGAAACCGCGCCCGTACTCTCCGCCGACGACCAGCCCGGCCTTCTTGACCCCCGGCGCGATCACCACGCAGTAGGCGGAGTTGAGGAGGTCGGCGGGGATGCCCTTGTCGGGTGCGTCCATGACCTCCTTGAGCACGAGCGCCGACTCGGCGAGGCGTTGGGCGGCGGTGTCGGCGTACAGCATGGTGCCGGCGGCGGCGACCAGCAAACCGAACGTGGCCATCCAGCGCAGACGGTGAAGCGACGAGATGATGCGGCTCATTGAATCCTTCCGGAAAGTGACGCAGCGGCACCGGGCCGCCACTGCCTCGACTATAGCATCGTGGTCCCGACCGACCGACGATTCTGGGGATAATGAGAGGTCGATCACATTCAAATGACCAGATCCATTGCACATTACGAGGTGACCGGAACGCTTGGCGAAGGGGGCATGGGCATTGTCTATGCCGCGCGTGACCGCCGCCTGAACCGGACGGTCGCATTGAAAATGGTCCGCCGCGGCGGGGCGTCACCCGATGCCGCCGAGCGGCTTCGCCGTGAGGCGCGCGCGGCCGCGACGGTCAACCATCCGAACATCTGCCAGTTGTACGACATCGGCGAAGAGCAGGGAGAGCTGTTCATCGCGATGGAGTATCTCGAAGGGGAGTCGCTGGCAACCCGGCTGGCTCGCGGGCCGCTCCCGCTCAACGAAGCGGTCGAGATTACGCTGGCGGCGCTCTCGGCGCTCGAGGCCCTTCACCACAGCGGCTTGATCCACCGGGATCTGAAGCCGTCGAACATCTTCCTCACGCCGCACGGTGTGAAGCTGCTCGATTTCGGCCTCGCGTGCGCGACAAACGGTGACGGCGCGGAAACGCGGTTGACCTCGCCGGGCACCGTGCTCGGCACCCCGCAGTACCTGCCGCCCGAACAAGTGCTGGGGCAGCCGCTCGATGCGCGTGGTGACCTGTTTGCCGCGGCCGCCGTGCTCTACGAGATGCTCACCGGCCGGCCGCCCTTCAGCGGTGCATCGGTTCCGGAAATCGCGCACGCCATCGTCTACGAGCACCCGCCGGCGCTGGGCGGGTCTCCAGGGATCGCGGCGATCGACCGGGTGATCCACCACGCGATGGCCAAGCGTCCGCACAACCGGTATCCGTCGGCGGCGGCGATGGCCGACGACCTGCGGGCGGCGGTGCTGTTGATCGACAGCGGCGCGGTCGTGCCGGCCGTGCGTCCGATCACGCGGTTGATCGTCCTGCCGTTCCGCGTGCTGCGGTCCGACCCGGAGATCGACTTCCTCGCTTTCAGCCTGGCGGATGCGCTGACCACCTCGTTGTCGGGGCTCGATTCGCTCGTCGTCCGATCGAACCTGACGGCGGCATCGTTCGCGGACGAGAACCTGACCTTCGAGGCGATCGCCGCGCGGGCCGAGGTGGACGCCGTCCTGACCGGGACGCTGCTGCGGGCGGAGAATCAGCTGCGCGTGACCACGCAGCTGGCCGGGCTCCCCGGCGGCACGGTGCTGTGGTCGCAGACGACCCAGGTGCGGCTCGGCGACGTGTTCGAGCTGCAGGATGCGCTGACCAGCCGGATCGTGGAGTCGCTTGCCGTTCCGTTGAGCGCGCGCGACGAGCGGGCGCTGAAGCGCGACGTGCCGGCCAGCGCGAAGGCCTACGAGTTCTATCTGCGGGCCAACCAGATCGCCTACGAGGCGCGGAACTGGCCGGTTGCCCGGGATCTCTATCGCCAGGCGATCGAGGAGGATCCCGCCTACGCCCCCGCGTGGGCGCGGCTGGCGCGGATCTACCGGGTGATGGCGATGTATTCCGGGGAGGGCTCCGAGGAGAACTACGACCTGGCGGAAGCGGCGTTTCGCCGCGCACTCGAGCTCAATCCGGACCTGTCGATCGCGCACAACCTGTTCACGGTCGTCGAGGTGGAGACGGGCCAGGCGCGGCAGGCGATGCTCCGGCTGCTCGAACGGGCGCAGTCGCATTCGGCCGATCCTGAACTGTTCGCCGGGCTCGTCCAGGCGTGCCGCTACGCGGGGCTCGACCGTCCGGCGATTGCCGCCTACGAGCATGCGCGGCGGCTCGAGCCGGCCATCCGCACCGCGGTCAGCCACGCCTACTTCATGGCCGGCGACTACGAGCGGGTCGGCGAAACCGACCGCGAGGATCCGAGAATGCTGACCGCGCTGGCGCTCGATCTCCTGGGGCGGCGCGACGAAGCTACCGCGTTTCTTCACGCCCAGCTGACGCCCGAACTGCCCGCGTTCTACCGCCGGTTCATCAGCGGCCTGATCGCCGTCTTCGAGGGGCCACCGGAGGCCGCGAGTGCCGCCGCCCAGGACATCCTCGACAACTGGCGGCTTCGTGACCCGTGCGGCACCTACTATCTCGCCCGCACCCTCGCCGCGCTGGGGCATCCGCGCGCGCTCGAGACATTCCGTCGTGCGGTCGAAGGAGGCTTCCACGCCTACGCGTTCTTCATTCGTGATCCATGGCTGGATCCGATCCGGACCGAACCGGGTTTCACCGAGATCGTCGCCATTGCCGAACGCCACTACCGCGAGGCCGCCGACGCCTTCGTCGCCGCCGGCGGTGAGAAGATCCTCGGCCCGGTGCGGCGCATAGGGTGAAGGCCAGGGTTCTGGTCACCCGCGGAGTCTCATGAGCGTTCTCCCCGCACACACCAACCAGTTGCGGAAATCGTCCGGTGCGGCGAGCCAGGTGATCCGGCTGCAGTACGATCCACCGTTCGACTGGCCCGCCACGCTGGGATTCCTGACGCACCGCGCCATCGAGGGGGTCGAGCAGGTAGAGGGGGAAGCGTATTGGCGGACGATCCGGTGCGGTGAAGCGATCGGGACGCTGCGCGTCGAGCACGATCCGGTCGAACCGGCGCTGATCTGCACCATCGCCCTCGCGCCGGAGATGATCCCGGAGACTATCGTTCGCCTGCGGCGGATGTTCGATCTCGACGCCGATCTGGCCACGATCAACGCACACCTGTCGCGGGATCCGTCCCTGGCGCCGCTGGTGGCCGCGCGTCCGGCGCTGCGAGTGTTCGGCGGCTGGGATCCCTTCGAGGTGGCGGCGCGGTCGATCTTCGGGCAGCAGGTCAGCGTGGGGCGCGCCCGGCAGCTGAACGGGACGCTCGCGGCGCGATGCGGCAGCCCGGCCGATCCCGGCAGCCGGCGGATGCCGGCAGCGGAGCCCGGCTCGGGCGGCTGTTCCCGACGCCACGGCAGGTGGTGGCGGCGGACCTGTCGAACATGGGCATGCCGGGGGCGCGGGTCGCCACGCTGAAGACGGTGGCGGACGCGGTGCTGCGGGACCCGCAGCTGTTCGAGCGTGGCGCTTCGCTCGATGAGACGATCGCGCGGCTGCGCGCCCTGCGGGGCATCGGCGACTGGACGGCGCACTACATCGCGATGCGGGCCTGTCGCGAGCCCGACGCCTTTCCGGCGGGTGACGTCGGCCTTCTGCGGGGCGCGGCTGATGCCTCGGGGATCCGGCCTACCCCCACGGCCCTGCTGGCACGCGCCGAAGCCTGGCGGCCGTGGCGGGCCTATGCCGCCCATCACCTCTGGGCCGCCGATCCTGCGTTCGCTCATCCGCGAGCCCTCGATTCGACCGCAAGAGACGGAGTGTCTGGCGCGGCGCCGGCTCTCATAATCGACGCATGACACAGACGCTGGACATCACGAGCAGGAGGTACCGGAATGACCAGGCCAGGCGCCCCAGCGACCCCAGGTGCCACAAACAGCGCGAACCGCGATCCGCGTTGGGCGGCGGTCGTCGCCAGGGACGCCGGCGCTGATGGCACGTTCGTCTACTCGGTGCGAACGACCGGCGTCTATTGCCGGCCGTCGTGCGGGGCGCGGCTCGCCAACCCGAAGAACGTGGCCTTCCATCGGACGGTGGAGGAGGCGGAGGCGGCCGGCTTCCGCCCCTGCCGCCGCTGCAAGCCCCATCAGCCGCCGCTCGAGAAGCTGCACGCCGCGAAGATCGCCGAGATCTGCCGGGCGATCGACGCGGCCGGCGAGACCCCGAGCCTGGCGGCGATGGCCCGGCGCGCCGGACTCAGTCCGTACCACTTTCATCGCGTCTTCAAGGCGGTGACCGGCGTGACCCCAAGGGCGTACGCCGCCGCCGGACGCAACCAGCGCATTCGCACCGAACTCGAGAAGAGGAGCAAGACCGTGACCGAAGCAATCTACGATGCAGGATTCAATTCCGGCGGGCGATTCTACGAGTCGTCCGGCGAGGTGCTCGGGATGACGCCGACCGCGTACCGTGACGGGGGCGCCGATACCGAGATCCGGTTTGCCGTGGGGGAGTGCTCGCTCGGCTCGATCCTGGTCGCGCAGAGCGAACGCGGCGTCTGCGCGATTCTCCTCGGCGATGATCCGGACGCTCTGGCGCGTGATCTCCAGGACCGCTTTCCGCGCGCCACCCTGATTGGCGGCGACGCGGCGTTCGAGCGCACGGTCGCGGCGGTCGTCGGCCTGGTCGAACAGCCGGCGCTCGGTCTCGATCTGCCGCTCGACCTCCGCGGCACCGCATTCCAGCAGCGCGTCTGGCAGGCGCTCCGGGCCGTCCCGGCCGGTACCTACGGTGAGCTATGCGGATCTCGCCGCCCGCATCGGTGCGCCTGGCAGCGCCCGCGCCGTGGCCCGCGCGTGCGGATCCAATCCCCTCGCGGTGGCGATCCCGTGTCACCGCGTCGTCCGGACCGACGGCGCGCTCTCGGGTTATCGCTGGGGCGTGGAGCGGAAGCGCACGCTCCTGCGGCGCGAAGGTGTGGCATGAGGTCGGCGGTCGCGGAGCGGGAGACCGCGGCCGATGTCGCCGCCCGGGTCGAGCGCGCCGACTGGACCGCCGTTGCCGCCGCCCTGGACGAGGCAGGGTGGGCGACCGTGCCGGGGTTGTTGAACGACAGCGAATGCGCGGACATCGCCGGTTTCTACGGCGATGACCGCCGTTTCCGGAGCCATGTCGTGATGGCGCGCCACGGCTTCGGCCGGGGGGAATACAAGTACTTCCGGTATCCGCTGCCCGAGATCGTCTCAGGGTTGAGGACGACGCTCTACCGCCGGCTGGCGCCGATCGCGAACCGCTGGAACGAACTGATGGGGATTCCGGTCACATTTCCGCCGGAGCACGAGGCGTTCATCGACCGGTGTCACCAGGCCGGGCAGCGGCGTCCGACTCCGCTGCTGCTGCAGTACGGCGAAGGTGACTTCAATGCCCTGCACCAGGACGTCTATGGCGAACACCTCTTCCCGCTCCAGGCGGCGGTGCTGCTCGCGGAACCGGGGGAGGACTTCACCGGCGGCGAGTTCGTGCTGACGGAGCAGCGGCCGCGGATGCAATCCCGGGTAGAGGTCGTGCCGCTCGGTCGCGGGGACGCGGTCATCTGGGCCGTGCGTAACCGTCCCGTGCAGGGCACGCGCGGCGCCTACCGCGTGAACATGCGCCACGGCGTCAGCCGGCTGCGATCGGGCCGGCGTCACACGCTCGGCGTGATCTTCCACGACGCCGCGTGACCGAGCCGCGTGCGGCTCAGGCTCGCGAATCGGAGATGTCGCGGACGATCGCTTCGATCAGCGCATCGACCGTGAGCGCGACGTCCAGCTGAAGCGCGTCCGAAGGTGGTTCCAGGGTGTCGAGCTGGCTGCCGAGCAGGGCGGCGCCGGCGAAGTGTCCGCCGCGGTCCTCCAGGCGCTTGCGCAGCAGCGCCGGGTCGCCAGAGAGGAACACGAAGCGCACGCCCGGCAGACCCCCGGCGATCGTCTGCCGGTAGCGCTCCTTCAGCGCGGAGCAGGCCATGACCGCACCATCATCGTGCGTCCCCGCCCGCTCGACGACCGCCCGCACGCGCAGCAGCCACGGCTGACGCTGCTGGTCATCGAGCGGGATGTTGTTGCGCATTCGCTCGATGTTCTCGGGTGTATGGAGGTCGTCGGCGTCGTGAAAGGTCCAGCCGAGGCGGCCGGCGAGGGCGCGGCCGACGGTGGTCTTGCCGCTTCCGGCGACACCGGTGACGATCACGATCCGGATGGGAGCGCTCAATGGGGCAACTTTGACTGCATCGCCGCGTAGACCCAGGTGCCGGCCATCGCGCTCACCACCGCGATCGTGATCGCGGTGACACCGGCGCCGAACAGCGCGAACATCGGTCCGGGGCAGGCGCCGAGCAATGCCCAGCCCAGCCCGAAGATCGTGCCGCCTGCCCAGTAGCGGATCCCGGTCGGCGTCGGCTGCTTGTCGGGAATCACGATGCGCTCTCCCTGCCAGGTGTGGATGTCCAGGCGCCGGATCACCTGCATGCCGGTCATCGCGACCGCCAGCGCGCCGGCGATCACGCCGTACATGTGAAAGCTCTGAAAGCGGAACATCTCCTGGATCCGGTACCAGGAGAGGACCTCGGACTTCATGAACAGGATGCCGAGCAGCATGCCGGCGGCGACAAAGGCGAGGGGCGCTACCCGCGTCCCACCGGCGGTGTCGGCGCATGCCGTCAGCGACTCGGGATCCACGACGCCTGATGTTTCAGTGAGGAGCATCACTCGATCAGAGAATGAGCGGCAGCAGCAGGTGGGTCATCAGCAGGCCGCCGGCGAAGAAACCAAGGACGGCGAGGAGCGAGGGCAATTGCAGCGCCGCCAGGCCGGAGATCGCGTGTCCCGACGTACAGCCGCCGGCCCAGCGGGCGCCGAAGCCGACGAGAAAACCCCCCGCGACGAGGGTGACCCAGCCGCGGCCGGTCGAGAGCGATTCCCACGAGAACAGCTCCGGCGGAACCACGCCCGAGAGATCGTGCAGGCCGAGCGCGAGCAGGTCCGCCCGGGTGGCGTCAGCGATCGCAACGGTGTAGCCGTCCGGCATCAGCCATCGCGCGGCGACGAAGCCGCCGAGCAGGATGCCGAGGGCGAAGAGCAGGTTCCACCCGCCCTCGCGCTTCCAGTCGTACCTGAAGAAGGGGAGTCCCGCCGGCACCGTCGCGGCGCACATGTGCCGAAGGTTGGCGGAGATCCCGAACGGCTTGCCGCCCAGCATCAGCAGCAGGGGCACGAGCAGGCCGATCAGCGGCCCGGCGACGTACCACGGCCAGGGTTCTCTCCACAGCTCCATCAGGAGCCTCAAGGTTTCTGAGTCGAATAGACCTTCGTCGTACCCTGCTTGTCGAATGTCACGACGTCGTAAGGCTGCGGCTTCACGCCCGAGGATTCCATCCCCGGGGAACCGAGCGGCATTCCCGGGACCGCGATCCCGAGGACCGCTGGTTTCTGACTCAGCATCCGCTTGACCTCGGCCGGCGGCACGTGCCCTTCGACCGTAAAGCCGTCGACCCGGGCGGTGTGGCAGGAACGCGCCGGCGTCGGGACGGAGTAGCGGGTCTTGATCTTCTGAAGCTCCGCTTCCTCGAGGTCGGTGACGTGCACGGTGAAGCCGGCCTTGCGCATGTGCTCCACCCACTTGCCGCAGCAGCCGCACGTCGCGGATTTGAAGACATCGACCGAGGGACCAGCCTCCCGCTTCGTCTGCGCCACGAGGATGGAGACGCCGGCCGTGAGCAGCACCGTAACAGCAACGAGTAGTTTTCGTGTCACTCCGGTATTGTACCCACGAATCTGCCGCTGTCGCGGCAGCGTCCAACCCCCGGATGTATCCAGTTCTCTTCCGTATCGGCGGCTTCGAGATCACCAGCTTCGGCGCGATGGTGGCGCTTGGCGCCCTGGTCGGCCTCTGGATCTTCCGGCGTGAGCTGCGCCGGTCGAAGTTGCCGGACAACGCGGCCGACGCGGCGCTGGCGGGCATCTTCGGCGGGATGGCCGGGGCGAAGCTGCTGTGGGTGCTCGAACATCTCGGCGAGGCGCCGTTTGCCGATCTCCTGCTCAGCCGTGGGGGTATGAGCTGGTTCGGCGGCTTCGCCGGGGGCCTGCTGGCCGGCGTTGCGGTGATGTGGCTGCGCCGGCTGCCGGTGGTGACGGTGCTCTCGGCCGCCACCCCCGCCCTGGCGATCGGGCACGCGATCGGCCGCGTCGGCTGCCTGCTGGTCGGCGACGACTACGGCCGGCCGACCGACCTGCCCTGGGGCGTGGCCTTCCCCGAGGGGCTGCCGCCGACCCTGGTGCCGGTGCACCCGACGATGATCTACGAGGCTCTTGCACTGCTTCCGCTGGCGTGGCTGCTCATGCGGGCACGTGCGCGCCGCGCGCCTGATGCCGTCGTGCTCGGCGCCTACCTGGCGGCAGCCGGGACCATCCGCTTCTTCGTCGAGTTCCTGCGGATCAACGTGCGGGTGGCCGGACCGCTGAGCGTGGCGCACATTGCCGCCCTGCTCGCGGTCGCGGCCGGATGCGGCCTGCTGCTGACAGCCAGGAGCCGCCATCCGCAGTGATCCGGCTCCGCGCTGCCGCCGGTCCCGGCCGGGCTACGCGAGATTCTTCTTGAAGAACTCGATCGTACGGGACCACGCCAGCTTGGCGGCTTCGGCGTTGTAGCGGGGCGTGGTGTCGTTGTTGAAGCCGTGCTGCGTTCCCGGATAGGTGAACGCCTGGTACGGAATCTTCGCCGCCTTGAGCGCCTCTTCATAGGGCGGCCAGCTCGCGTTGACCCGATCGTCGGTCTCGGCGAAATGAGCCAGCAGCGGCGCCTTGACCTTCGCGGCGTCTGCCGGTGCGGGAGACGTTCCATAGAAGGGCACCGCGCCCGCGATCTCCGGGACCCGGGTCGCCAAGATGTTGGCCATTGCGCCGCCGTAGCAGAACCCGACCACCGCGACCTTGCCGGTCGAATCCGGCCGCCGCATCAACCACTGCGTCGCGGCGACGAAGTCCTCGCGGGTCTTGGTCTGATCGAGCTTTGGAAAGAGTGTCCGCGCCGCGTCTTCGTCACCCGGATAGCCGCCGAGCGGGAAGAGCGCGTCCGGCGCGAACGCCATGAACCCCTCGAGAGCGACCCGGCGGGCGATGTCTTCGATGTGCGGGTTGAGTCCACGGTTCTCGTGAACGACCAGGACCGCGGCGAGCTTGCCGGCGGCGGACGCCGGCCGGGCCAGGTAGCCGCGCATCTTGCCGTAGCCCTGCGGCGATTCGTACTCGGCTAACTCGGTCTTCAGACGCTTGTCGTCTTTCGGCACCTGCTGCGCCTCGGCGAAACGGGGCGACAGGGCGTCGAGCAGCATGCCGGCCGTCATCCCGCCGACGGCGAACTTGGCGGCGCGGTCGAGAAACCCTCGCCGGTCGATGTCGCCGTGCACGTAGGCGTCGAAAAGGATGAGCAGGTCCTGGTCGAAATCTTCCGCCGTCTTGCGCTCCATGCTGACCTCCAGAAAAGCGAGGTTATCATGCGGGGCATGGCGAACGACCTCTGGCCCGCGCTGCAGATCTCCGACTGGAAGCCGACCTACGCGACCGTCCACATGTGGCTCCAGGTGGTCGGCAAGATCGCCGTCCGTCACGCCATCCCCGAGAACCATGGCTGGTCGATCGCGCTGCAGGTGACCCCGCGCGGGTTCGCGACCCGGACGCTGTTCCACGGCACGACCCCGTTCTCCTTCGAGTTCGATTTCGTCGGTCACCAGCTGCTGCTCAACGCGCCTGACCACCGGTCCGCGACGCTGGACCTGGCGCCCATGACCGTCGCCGAGTTCCACCAGGCAGTGATGCGGATGTGCCGCGACGCCGGGCTCCCGGTCACCATCTGGACGATGCCGGTGGAGATCCCGGACCCGGTGCGCTTCGAACTCGATACCGAGCACGCGAGCTACGATCCCGACGCGATGACGCGGGTGCACACGATCTTCGTGCAGGCGGACCGGGTCTTCCGGAGCTACCGCCGCGGGTTCATCGGCAAGTGCAGTCCGATCCAGTTCTTCTGGGGCAGCTTCGACCTCGCGGTCACCCGCTTCTCCGGACGGGTCGCGTCCCCGCCGCCGCCGGAGAAGCCTGGCTTCATGCACGATGCCTATTCGCACGAGGTGATCAGCCACGGGTTCTGGCCCGGGGACCCGCGCTTCCCGGAGCCGGCCTTCTACGCCTACGCCGCCCCGGCCCCGAAGGGCTTCGACGAGCTCGCGGTCAGGCCAGACGGCGCGTTCTACCACAAGGTGATGGGGGAGTATCTCCTGCCCTACGAAGCGGTCCGCACCTCCCCAAACCCGGAGCGGGCCATCGTCGAGTTCATGGCCAGTACCTACGAGCACGGCGCGACGGTCGGCAGATGGAACCGGGCGGAGCTCGAGGAGAACGACAAGGGCTGATGACTGATACAGTCCACCTGTGAAACAGGACATCCGCGAGGCCTTCAGGTTCCTGGCGGCCAATCCCGGCTTTGCCGCGGTTGTCATCCTGACGCTGGGACTGGCTATCGGCGTCAACTCCACCATCTTCAGTGTGGTCAACGGCGTGCTGCTTCGGCCGCTGGCCTACGCCGAGCCCGATCGCCTGGTCGGGCTGTGGGAGAGCAACCCGGCGCAGGGGCTCGACCGATCGGAAGTGTCGGCCGCGACCTACATCGACTGGCGCGAGCGCACCCGCGCGTTCGAACGGGTAGGGATCCTGCGCTACCGGGGCTTCACCCTGACCGACGGCGAGGATGCCGAGCGCGTCTCCAGCGTGGACGTTTCCCCCGCGCTGTTTCAGCTGCTGGGAGTGCCGCCACTGGTCGGCCGGACCTTCTCGGATGCAGACGAGCACCCGGGCCAGGAACGTCAGCTGGTTCTCAGCTACGCCACCTGGATGCGCCGCTTCGGCGGCGACCCTTCAGTCGTCGGCCGTACTCTGCAACTCGACGATGCGACCCACACGGTCGTCGGCGTGATGCCTCGCGACTTCCGGCTGCCGCCGACCGATCCGGAGGTCGAGATGTGGTCGCCGTTGACCCTGAATGTCGGCGCGCTCGCATCGCGTCCGCACCGGATGTACCAGGCGATCGGCCGGCTGGCGCCGGGCGCCACGCTCGAACAGGCGAGGCAGGACATGGCCGCGGTTGCGGGCGGGATCGCCCGCGAGAATCCCGACAGCCAGACCGGCTGGGGCGTCTCGCTCATCCCGGCACATCAACAGGTGGTCGGCGACATCGGCGAGACGTTGTGGATCCTCTTCGGCGCCGTCGTGCTCGTGCTGGTGATCGCCTGCGCGAACATCGCCAACATCCTGCTGGCGCGATCGGCGCGGGCGTCGAGAGACTTTGCCGTCCGCGCGGCGTTTGGCGCCGGGCGCTGGACGCTCGTTCGCCGTTCGCTGGCCGAGAGCGCGATGCTCACCCTGACCGGAGGCGCCGTCGGCCTGCTGGTGGCCTGGTGGGGCATCCGCGCGCTCCGGCCCCTGATCCCGGCCAACGTGCCGCGGGCCGAAGGCATCGGGCTGGACCTGTCCGTCCTCGCCTTCACCGCCGCCGTGACGATCGCGTCCGGCGTGCTGTTCGGGCTCGTGCCGGCGTGGCGGGCGATGCGTCCCAACGTGATGGACGTGTTGCAGGAAGGTAATCGCGGCTCGACCCCGAGCCGCGGCGCCCGCCGGCTGTCTGACGTCATGGTGGCGGCCGAAGTGGCGCTGGCCCTGATGCTGCTGGTCAGCGCCGGGCTGCTGATCCGCAGCTTCGTCCGATTGACGGCGGTCGATCCCGGTTACAAGACGTCGGGAATCGTTGCCACCCACGTCGTCCTGCCGCGGACTCGCTATCAGCCTCCTGCCGCCAAGCGGCAGTTCATCGCCGATCTTGTCGAACGCGTGCGCAAGATGCCGGGTATCACGAGCGCCTCGGCCGTGTCCGTCCTGCCGATGAGCCCGGTGGGCATGGAGTTCGACCTGCCGTTCACGATCGACGGCCTGGCTGCGACCGCTCCATCGGAGCGCCCGCGGGCGCGCTACCGCGCGGTCATGCCGGACTACTTCCGGACGATGGAGATCCAGTTGCGGCGGGGAAGGGTGTTCGACAGTTTCGACGGCCGGGAGAACGGCGCCAAGGTCGCGATCGTGAACGAGTCCGTCGTCCGGCGGTATTTCGGCAGCGTCGATCCGATCGGCAAGCTGGTCAAGATGCCGATGGCCGGCGACCTGCACATCGTCGGCGTGGTGGCCGACATCAGGCACGACGGGCTCGAGGCGTCGGCGGAGGCCGAGGTGTTCGTGCCGTATTTCCAGTTCCCGTTGTCGGAGATGCAGATCGTCGTCGCGACGGCGCTGGATGCCGGAACGGTGGCGCGCGGGGTGAAGGCGGAGATGGCGGCGCTCGACCCGCGGCTGCCGATCGCAAAAGTGTCGTCGATCGAAGAGCTGGTGTCGGCGTCGATCGCACAGCGGCGCTTCAACATGACGCTGCTGGCGGCGCTGGCCCTCTGCGCGGCCGCGCTCGCGGCGGTAGGGGTGTACGGCGTCGTCACCTATTCCGTGACCCGGCGGACGCCGGAGATCGGCGTCCGCATGGCGCTCGGCGCCGATGCCGGGCGGACGTTCCAGCTGGTGGTGCTCGGTTCGCTGAAGGTCGTCCTCGTCGGTGTCGTGCTCGGGCTGGCCGGGGCAGCAGCGGCCGGACGGTCGCTGCAGAACCTGCTGTACGGCGTGCCGCCATTCGACGTGCTGACCTTTGCGGCGAGCGCCCTGGCGATCGTCATCGTCGGGATCGTCGCCGCGAGCGTGCCGGCGCGACGGGCGTCACGGATCGACCCGGTAACCGCCTTGCGCCAGGATTGAGAGCGCACCGTCCCGGCATGCCGCATCACACGAGGAGCTCATGACCGCCGCGATCGTTCCCCACGCCGGCCAACCTGTTCTTCGCCGCGGACCGGCGTCGGAACCGGCACGGCTGGCGGTGATCCTGGTTCATGGCCGCGGCGACTCCGCCTCCGGCATCCTCGGCCTGGTCGACGAATTCGACGCGCCGGACGTGATGTGGATGGCGCCGCAGGCGGCAGGGAACACCTGGTATCCCTATTCGTTCCTGGCGCCGATGGAGCAGAACGAGCCGGGCCTGACGTCAGGCCTGAGCGTGATCGGCGATCTCGTCGAGCAGCTCGAGGCCGAAGGTATCGGCGCCGATCGCGTGGTTCTCATGGGGTTCTCGCAGGGAGCGTGCCTCGCGCAGGAGTTCGCCGCGCGCCACGCTCGCCGCTACCACGCCATCATCGGTCTGAGCGGCGGCCTGATCGGCCCGCCGGGCACGCCCCGCGAGTACGTCGGCTCGTTCGACGGCACCCCGGTGTTCCTTGGCTGCAGCGACGTCGATCCGCACATTCCGGTCGACCGCGTCCACGAGTCGGCGTCCGTCTTTGCGCGAATGGGGGCGGTGGTCGACAAGCGGATCTACCCGCGGATGGGGCACACCGTCAACCGCGACGAAATCCAGGCAGCGGGGACGTTGCTGGAGCGGTGAAACTCAGAACTCAGAACTAGAAGAATTCAGAATTCAGCCTTCAGCATTCAGCATTTCCCAAGGAGACTTCATGAGCCCTGCACGCATCGGCGGAGTTGTTCTGATCGTGATCGGCTTGATCGGGCTCCTCTATGGCGGGGTCTCCTGGACGGAGACCAAGACGATCGTGGATATCGGGCCGATCGAGGCGAAGGCGAAGGAGCAGAAAACGATTCCCATCACGCCGATCGTCGGCGGGCTGGCGCTGGTCGCCGGGATCGTGTTGCTCGTGATTCCCGGCCGGAAGAGCTGACGCTCGAAATTCAGAACTAAGAACTCAGAACCTCGAACCTGGAACCCAGAACCTGGAAGCTGGAAGCTGGTAGCTGGTATTGGAATGAGTTGACATTCCCATGATGGGAAGGTCCAGACTAGGGGTATGGAACTGGCAGAAGCCCGGCGAGCCGGGCTCTACAACATCGGCGAGGTTGCCCGCCGCTCGGGTGTGACCGCGAAGATGATCCGCCACTACGAAGCCCTGCGGTTGCTGCGAAAACCGCGGCGGACGGCATCGGGGTATCGCGTCTATGACGACAAGGACGTGCACACCCTGCGCTTCGTGCGGCGGGCTCGCGACCTGGGGTTCTCCATGAAGGAGATCCAGCGGCTGGTGGGGCTGTGGCAGGACCGCAATCGCGCCAGCGCCGAAGTCCGTCGCGTCGCTCAGCGGCACGTGGCGGCGCTCGAGGCGAAGATCCTCGAGCTTCAGAGCATGCGGCGGACACTGGAAGTGCTCGTCAGGAACTGTCACGGAGATGCCCGGCCCGATTGTCCGATCCTGGACGACCTGGCGGCATCACGAGACTGAGGCCATCGTGGAGAAGAAGAAACCGACCCTCTTGAAGATGGCCCCGGCGCCACAGCTGGTCACCGATCCGGTGTGCGGCATGCACATCGATCCGGCGACCGCGGCCGGCCACTTCGACTACCAGGGGACGCGCTACTACTTCTGCAACCCATCGTGCCGGACGCGCTTCGAGGCGGACCCGGAGCGATACCTCCGGGCGGCCGCGACCGGCTCGCACGCCGGCCATGCCGATCCTCATCCGCCGGATTCGACGGCCGCACACCCGAAGGCCGCCGCCTACGTCTGCCCGATGGACCCCGAGGTCCGGCAGGATCACCCCGGCGCCTGCCCGAAGTGCGGGATGGCACTCGAGCCCGACGTCCCGGCCGCCGCCGTTACCCGGGTCGAATACACCTGCCCGATGCATCCCGAGATCGTCCGCGACGCGCCCGGCGCCTGTCCGATCTGCGGCATGGCGCTCGAGCCGCGGACGGTGACGATGGCCGATGCGCCGAACCCCGAGCTGGTCGACATGACGCGGCGGATGTGGATCGCGACCCTGCTCGGGCTGCCGGTGTTCGTGTTCGCGATGGGCGACATGCTGCTCGGCATGGGGCTCGGCGGCCGCGTCGACGTCGCGGTTGCCAACTGGATCGGCCTGGTGTGCGGGACGCCGGTCGTGCTCTGGGCCGGATGGCCGTTCTTCGTGCGCGGCTGGGCCTCGCTGCGGAACCGCCACACCAACATGTTCACGCTGATCGCGCTCGGCATTGGCGCCGCCTATCTCTTCAGCGTGGCGGCCACCATTGCCCCCGGCGCGTTCCCTGAGGGATTCCGAATCCACGGCGTGGTCGAGACCTACTTCGACACCGCGGTGGTGATCACCGTCCTCGTCCTGCTCGGCCAGGTGCTGGAGCTTCAGGCGCGCGGCCGTACCAGCGCCGCGATCCGGCAGCTACTCGGCCTTGCGCCGAAGACCGCACGGATCATCCGGGACGGCGTCGAGAGCGATGTCCCGATCGAGACCGTCCGGGTCGGCGATCTGATTCGCGTGCGTCCCGGCGAGAAAGTTCCGGTAGACGGGCTCGTCATCGACGGCCGCAGTTCTGTGGACGAGTCGATGGTGACCGGCGAGCCGATCCCCGTGGAAAAGGAAGCCAGCAGCCGCGTCACCGGCGCCACCATCAACGGCACCGGCAGTCTCGTCGTGCGCGCGGAGCGCGTCGGTACCGACACCCTCCTCGCCCAGATCGTCAGGATGGTGAGCGAGGCCCAGCGGACGCGGGCGCCGATCCAGCGGCTCGCTGACGTGATCGCTTCCTACTTCGTACCCGCGGTCGTGCTCATCGCGGTCATTGCCTTCGCCGCGTGGGCCATCTGGGGGCCCGAGCCCCGGCTGGCGCTCGCGCTGCTGAGCGCGGTGGCGGTGCTGATCATTGCCTGCCCCTGTGCGCTCGGGCTCGCCACGCCGATGGCCATCATGGTCGGCACCGGCCGCGGCGCCGCCGCCGGTGTGCTGGTCCGTAACGCGGAGGCGCTCGAGCGCATGGAGAAGATCGATACGTTGGTGGTGGACAAGACCGGCACCCTCACCGAGGGGCGGCCGCGGCTCGCGCACGTGCGGGCGCTCAGCCCGTTCACCGACGCCGATGTGCTGAGAATGGCGGCGGCCATCGAGCAGGCCAGCGAACATCCGCTGGCGGCCGCGATCCTGGCCGGCGCCCGCGAACGAGGTGTCGAGATCCCCAGGGCGGATGCCTTCGACTCGCTGACCGGCCGCGGCGTCTCGGGAACGGTCGAAGGCCGGCGCGTCCTCCTGGGAAACGCCAGGCTCATGGAGGAGCACGGGCTCGACAGCGCCGCGCTGTCGGCCGATGCGGAGCGGGCGCGTGGCGAAGGGCAAACGGTCATGTTCCTCGCGGTCGACGGCCGCCTGGCCGGGTCGCTCGGCGCCGCGGATCCGATCAAGCCGTCCACCGCGGAGGCGATCCGGGCGCTGCACGCCGAGCGGCTGCGGATCGTGATGCTCACCGGCGACAACGAAACGACCGCCCGCGCCGTCGCCGCGCAGCTCGGTCTGGACGATGTGATTGCCGGCGTCCTGCCGGCCGAGAAGCGCGCGGTGATCCAGCGGCTGCAGCGCGAGGGACGGTCGGTCGCCATGGCCGGCGACGGCATCAACGACGCCCCCGCCCTCGCCGAGGCGACGGTCGGCATCGCCATGGGCACCGGTACCGATATCGCAATTGAGAGCGCCGGCATCACCCTCGTCAAGGGGGATCTCCGCGCGATTGTCCGCGCGCTCCGCCTGAGCCGCGGCGACGATGAAGAACATCCGGCAGAACCTGTTCCTCGCGTTCGTCTACAACGCGGTCGGGGTGCCGGTCGCGGCCGGTGTGCTGTATCCCTTCACCGGAGTCCTCATCAGTCCGATCTGGGCGAGCGCCGCCATGACCTTCAGCTCGGTCTCGGTCATCGTCAACGCGCTGCGGCTGCGCCGCCTGTCGCTGTAGTCGAAACGGGAGGGTCAGGGCTCGCTGTAGCCGAGCACGCGGATGCGAAGATTCCCGGCCGCCGGATTCCGGGTGAACGTGATCCAGGCGCGGCGTTCCGATCGATAGGGCAGGAGCGGCAACACCGCTTCCCCGTGCTCTTCGCCGCCGGACCACGAGAGCGTCGCCTGGATCCGGACGTCCTCGGCGGTGTGGTCCCCCTCGTTCCGGACGTCGACCGGCACCGCGTAGCCGCCGGCGGTCTCGACTGGCGCGGAGGCAGAGGTCACGATCGAGGGGGGGCCGTCCCCGCGGGTCAGGTGCTGGTGCACCAGCAGGCCGGCGACTGCAGCTACCAGTGCGAGGCTGACACCGAAAACGATCCATTCGATGGTGTTCTTGTTCATCGCAGCAGGAGTCTTCCGGCCGACGCCCCGAGGGTCGCGACCAGGCCGAGGACGACGCATTGGGCCAGCTGCAGCGGAACGCCGAGGCCTTCGAGCCGGCCGAAGAACCAGAGTAAGGCCGCCGAGGAGGCCAGCGCTGCGGCGTAGGTGATCACCGTGCCGTGCGCCACGCCGAAGAACGCGCGGGTGCCGGCAAACCGGGCCGAGCCGGTGAAGTCGCTGAAATAGAGCAGCGTGGCGGCAAGCATCAGCGACGTGGACATGGTACCGAGGAGCTGGATCGGAGACATTTCACTGGCCAGGAACAGGACTTCGTCGGTGGGGGCCACGTTCGCGGCGATGAGGACGGCGCCGCACACGGCCAGTACCAGCTCGCTCAACAGGGTCTGATGGCGGCCCTGGGGGCTGCCGCTGTCGCTCCCGCCGTTATCGTCGCCACCACTCAGCTGGGCGGTCCCGACCGACACGCCGACCGCGATGAACAGTCCCTCCATCACCACGAGTGCCAGGCTGGTCTCAGGACTGCTGCCGAAGCCGATGCGTCCGAGCAGAAACAGGATCAGCGCGCTCAGCGTGAGGCCGATCCCCAGCTCCTCGATCGAGTCCACCAGGATCTCTCGGATGGTCGAGTCGTGCCGCAGCCCGGCGAAGGCGTTGTAGCCGCACAACAGCACGAACGTGGCGACGAGCGCCACCGCGAGCCGCGCCGGCGTGACCGTGACCCCCGCGCTCCAGACCTCCATGGTCAGGATGAGCGGCAGGCTGAAGAGAAAGCCGCCGCCGATGCCGCGTCCGTACTCGCGGAGCGATTCGGCGGTCGTCGGGCCACGGCGTTTCGCCGGCGGTGCCATCGGGGCTGGATTGTACGCCGACCGTGTTGATCCGTGTTGAACGAAGACCTCACCACAGAAGTCGTCACGAGGTGGGCCCTTCCCGTTGGATGAAAATCCTCGACCACGCGAGACACAGAGACCGCGGAGGCGCTTGTGCGGCACGATCTCTGTTCCCATCTGTGTGCTTTGTCCTCTGTGTTGAACAGGCTGAACGCCCACGATTCAACATAAGAGCGCGATCTTCTGAGCAGGACACCGGTTGCCTGGGACGAGCGCTGTGTTGAACCGTGTTGGACCGTGGCTTAAGGACAAACAACCGTGTTGAACCGTGGCATAGTTTGACCCCATGCGCCGCATGGAACCGCTGATCCACGATCTTCGATACGCGCTTCGCAGCCTGTTGCGGCAACCGTCGTTCGCATTGACCGCGGTGCTGACCCTGGCGCTCGGGATCGGGGCGACAACCGCGATCTTCAGCGTGGTGAATGCGGTCCTGCTCCAGCCGCTGCCGTTCGAGCGTCCCGACCGGCTGGTCGCGATCACCAACTACTGGACAAAAACCGGCAGCATCGGTTCGACCGTGTCGGCCCCGGACTTCTTCGACTGGGAGGCGCAGAACCAGTCGTTCGCCTCGCTCGCCTACTTCAACGGCGGGGAAACGAGTCTGACGGTCGATGGCACCGCCGATTACGCCTTTGCCTATCTGGTGACCCCGCGGTTCTTCGAGACGCTCGGCGTCCGGGCCGCGAAAGGCCGATTGCTGACCACCGAGGAGCTCGCCGCCGGCGGCCCCCCGGCGGCGGTGATCAGCGACAGCTTCTGGCAGCGCCAGTACAACCGCGACGAGCGCGCCATCGGCTCGGTGATCAAGTACGCCGACCGGATGTTCACGGTGACCGGGGTGCTGCCGCCGGGCGTCCGCTACCCGGCCCGCGCCGAGATCTATTTCCCGGCCTGGCTGCGTCCTCCCGGCACGTCGCGGTCCGCGCACAACTATTCGGCGATCGGCCGTCTCAAGGACGGCGTTCGCACCGAACAGGCCGATGTCGAGATGCGAGGCATCGCGTCGCGGCTCGAACAGCAGTACCCCGCGAGCAACGCCGGCAAGCTGACGTCGGTGATCTCGCTGCACGAACGGCTCGTCGGATCGACGCGCAAGACCCTCTACGTGCTGCTCGGCGCGGTCGGGCTGGTGTTGCTCATCGCCTGCGCCAACGTCGCGAACCTGCTGCTGGCGCGGTCGACGGCCCGCGAGCGTGAAATGGTGGTGCGGGCGGCGGTCGGGGCGTCGCGCGCCCGGCTGGTCCGGCAGCTCCTCACCGAAAGCGCAGTGCTCGGCATCGTGTCGGGGCTGCTCGGGGTCTGGCTGGCGCGGTTCGGCGTGATGGCGTTGATTGCTACCGCCCCCGCGACGCTGCCCCGTGTCAGCGAGGTCCAGGTGGATGCGTTCGTGCTCGGCTTCGCCCTGGTCGTCGCCATGCTCGCGAGCTTCCTGTTCGGGCTGGCGCCGGCGCTCCAGGTGTCCGGCGTGCGCCTCAGCGACGGTATCCGGCAGGGGGGCAAGGGATCCTCGATCGGCGCCCGCGGCGCGTGGGCGCGCAACCTGTTCGTCGTGGCCGAGGTGGCGCTGGCCGCGCTGCTCGTCGTCGGCGCCGGTCTCTTGAGCCGCAGCCTGGTCGCGCTCACGACCATCGACATGGGGTTCGAGCCGGAGCAGCTGCTCGTCGTCCGGACGCAGGTGCCGATCAAGACCTCCAACGAGGCTCCTCGCGCCACCGCGTTCTATCGCGACCTCCTGCCTGAACTGCGGGCGCTGCCGGGCGTCGAGGCCGCCGGTGCGGTGACCAGCCTGCCGACGCTGGTCCGCTCCAACGGCGGCTACCAGATCGAGGGACGCGCTGACCTGAGAGAGCAGGGGGTGCGGTCGCCGCAGGCGCTCTTCACCGTCGTCACGCCCGATTACTTCCGGACGTTGCGCGTGCCGGTGACGAAAGGGCGCGATTTCACCGACGCCGATCGCCGCGAGGCCCCGTTCGTCGCCATCGTGAACGGATCGCTGGCCCGGGCCGCGTTCGGGAACGAGGACCCGATCGGCCGCCGGATCCAGTGCGGGCTCGACTCGCTGGAGTTCATGACGATCGTCGGCGTCGTCGACGACATCCGGACGGAGGGGCCGTCGCTGCCGTCCCGGGCCGAGATCTACATGCCCTACGAACAGCATCCCGGCCCCGCCACCGCCTTGAACATCGTCGCCCGGACCCGCGGCGTGGATCCGCTGACGCTGACCGAGACGATTCAGCGGAAGGTCCGCGAGCGAAACCCCGACGTGCCGGTGAAGGTCACCACGATGGGGGGAACACTCGACACCGCGACCGCCGGCCCGCGGTTCCAGACTTACCTGCTGGTGATGTTCGCGGGGGTCGCGCTGGTCCTGGCGTTGGCGGGGATCTACGGGGTAATGGCTTATTCGGTGAGTCAGCGTGTGCCTGAGCTCGGCGTCCGGATCGCACTGGGCGCAAGCCCGGGCAACATCATGCGGCTGGTAATCGGGCAAGGGGCGATGCTGGCGGGCATCGGCCTCGCCGTCGGCCTGGGCCTCGCGCTGCTTTCGGGGCGGGTGATCGAGGGCTTCCTGTTCGGGGTGACTCCCCGCGACCCCGCGATTCTGGCCGGCGTCACCGCCGTCGTGGCAATCGCCACGCTGGCGGCCTGCTACATTCCCGGCCGGCGCGCCGTTCGAGTCGACCCGATGGTCGCGCTCCGCACCGAGTGACGGTCAACCTGCCTCAGGCAGGCTGACCCACGTTCGAATTCCGCACGATCGCCCCAAACCTTTCCCCCTCCCGTCTCGTCTAACCCCGACATATAGGTCTCCTGCATATAGGACGGCAGCATAACGATGACGATTCGCCGCGCAACCGATGAAGCCAAGAAGGGCAGTGCCGAGGTGGTGATCCTCGCGGTCATCGAGCACGAGAGATCACCACGGCTACCAGATCTCCAAGCTGATCGATCTCCGCACCGGCGGCCGGCTGACTTTCACCCTGGCGTCGCTTTACGCCACTCTCTACCGCCTCGAAGACCGCGGCTGGATCAAGGGGCGATGGGTGGAGAAGGCGGGCCAGCGCCGGCGCTGCTACTACCGCATCACCGAGGAGGGGCGCCAGGTCCTGGCCCGGCAGCGTGAAGACTGGCGCCTGTTCGTTGCCGCGCTGGGCGAAGTCGCCGGCGTCAAATACGCGTAAACATTCCTGGGGATTCACCGATGAAGGCACGACCCGATTGGAAGGCGCTGGTCCTCGAGCATGCCGGCGCGGCCGGCGCCCGGCAGCTGCCGCAGCACACGATCGACGAGCTCGCCGCGCACCTCGAGGACATCTATACCGAGGCGCTGCAGGCCGGCCGCAGCGAAGCCGAGGCGTACGGCCTCGCTGAATCCAAGCTGGTGGAATCGGCCGCGGCTCTGGCGACGGTCCCGCGCCCGCGCACCCGCCAGCCGGAAGCGCGGCCGATCAACGAGGTGCCGTCGGGCGGCGGCATCATCGGGATCGGCGGTGATCTGAGGTTCGCCTGGCGCCAGTGGCGCCGATCACCCTCGTTCGCTGCGGTGGCGATCCTGACGCTGGGGCTCGGCGCCGGAGCCGCAACCGCCATCTTCAGCATTGTCGACACCGTCCTGCTGCGTCCGCTGCCGTTCCGCCAGCCCGAGCAACTGGTCTCGATCTGGGAGAGCAACGCCGAGAAGGGGCTGCCGAAAGAACGGCTGTCGCCGGTCAACTTCATGGACTACCGCAACACGCAGTCGGCCTTTGCGGAGGCGGCAGCGTGGTGGCGGCCGGAGATCAATCTGGCCGAGCCCGGCCTCGAGCCGGTCCGGGTCAGCACGATCGAGACGAGCGCCAATCTCTTTCAGCTGCTCGGCGTGTCGACCCAGCTCGGTCCCGGTTTTCCCAAGGACGGGCCGTTCAACTCGCCTGACCTGATCGCCGTCATCAGCGATCGTCTGTGGCGGCAGCGCTACAACGCCGATCCCTCGGCCGTCGGCAAGATCATCACCGTCAACGACGGCCCCTACACCATCGTCGGCGTGATGCCGCCGCGGTTCAATTTTCCCGATGACGTGGACCTGTGGCTGCGACTGAACTGGGATTTCACGCGCCACAGCCGCGGCGCACATTTCACCGAATCGATTGCCCGGCTCCAGCCCGGGATCAACCTGGAGCAGGCGGCGCGGGAGCTGGCCCAGGTCAGCGGACGGCTCGGCACCGAGTTCCCGCAGACCAACGCGGCTGGCTCGCCAGGCCGGTGCCGCTGCTCGACGACATGCTCGGCTACTATCGTCCGGCGCTGATGGTCCTGCTCGGCGCCGTCGGCCTGGTGCTGCTGACCGCCTGTCTCAACGTCGCCGGCCTGTTGCTGGCGCGTTCGACCGCGCGGGCGCGTGAGATGGCGGTGCGCGCGGCGCTTGGCGCGTCGCGTGCCCGGCTGGTCCGTCAGATGCTTCTCGAGAGCCTGATGCTGGCGGCGGCCGGCACAGCGGCGGGCGGCCGTCGCGGCGCTGGCGCTGCTGAAGATCGGCATCGCGGTGCTGCCTTCGTCGGTGCCGCGGCTTGCGCAGGCGTCGATCGACTTCCGCCTTCTGGGGTTTGCCCTCGCGGTGGTCGCCGCCACCGCCCTGATCTTCGGCTTGATCCCCGCGCTCGTGAGCGCCAGCACGCGGGCCTCAGAGGCTTTGAAGGACAGCACGCGGACGTCGACCGGCGTGCGCGGCCGTCGATTGAGCCGCGTCCTGGTGATCGCCGAAGTGGCGCTCGCCTGCGCCGTGCTCGTCGCCTCGGCGCTGCTGGTTCGCAGCGTCAACCGGATGATGACCGCGCCGACCGGCGTCATCGCCGATGGCGTCGTCACCGCGACGCTCCAACTCGAGGTATCGAAATATCCCGACTGGCCGAACGTCGAGCAGTTCTATGCGACCCTGCTCGAGGCCGTGCGCCGGCAGCCAGGCGTCGAGGCGGCCGGGCTCGTGAACGCGATGGTGCTGCAGCCGGGATGGCGGATTCCGGTGGCTATCGACGGCCGCCCGGCTCCGCGGCCGGAGGAAGCTCCGATCGCGCAGCACGTCACCGCCAGCGCCGGTTACTTCGAGGCGTTCCGCGCCCGCCTTGTCGCCGGCCGCTTCCTGCTCGACACCGACACCGCCACGTCAGAGCCGGTCATCGTCGTCAACGAGTCGTTCGCGAAGCGGCTCTTTCCGGCGGAGGACGCGGTGGGGAAGCGGATCCTCTCTACCGCCCAGCAGATCGGTCCGCTCGGACGCAACCTGATGTTCACCAAACGCGAGATCCGGAGCGTCCCGTTCAAGATCGTCGGCGTGGTGGGCGACCTTCAACAGGCGCCGATCGGCCGGGCGGCCGAGCCGGTCGTCTACCACTCGCAGCGTCAGTTCCCCTTCCGCGCGATGACCATCGTTGCCCGCGGAACCGACACCGCGACCGTCGTGAGCGGCATTCGCGCAGGCGCTGCGCGACATCGACGGCGCGGTGGCGCTCAGCAACGTCCGGACGATGGACGAACGGATGATGGCGGCGACCGCGGCGCCGCGGCTGCTGACCGCCGTGTTGACGATCTTTGCCATGCTCACCGGGCTGCTCGCGGCGATCGGAGTCTACGGGCTCCTCGCCTGGACGGTGAACGAACGGCGGCGGGAGCTGGCGATCAGGCTGGCGCTCGGCGCGCAGCCCGGCGCGCTCGCGCGCCTGGTCACGGGTCAGGGGCTCGCGCTCACGGCCGGCGGGATCGTGATCGGGCTCGCCGGCGCCCAGCTGGCCGGCGGTCTGCTGCAGGACGTGCTGTTCCAGACGCGGACTACCGACCTGCCGGCGATGGCCGGCGCGGCCACCCTGCTCCTGACGGCCGCCCTGCTGGCGTGTCTCGCGCCCGCACGACGCGCGGCTCGTGTCGCGCCGGTCGAAGGGATGCGCGAGTCGTAGCCTGACGGTCCAGCCGGCGTGTTACGATCGGGCTCCCCAGCGGAGCCCCAGATGACCCTCGATCTTCGCCCGTTGACGCTTGGCGAGCTGTTCGACCGGGCGTTCATGCTCTACCGCCGTCATTTCTGGTTGTTCGTAGGCGTGACGGCGGTGCCCGGGGTCTTCGCGCTGATGCTGACGCTCGCGCAGCAGGTGCTCCAGAGTCTCTCCCTGGCCCAGCCGTCCGCCGGGGCCCAGGACCCCGCCGCCGCACTCCAGAATGTCGCCCTGATGTTGTGGGTATTCGCCGGGATGATGGCGGCGCTGGTCGGGTACTGGATCGTCTACATGGTCGCGTTGGGGGCGACGACCTTTGCCGTCTCGGAGATCTACGTCGGACGGCCAGTCTCGATTGCCCAGGTTTACGGCCGCATGCGCGGACGGATCGGTGCGCTGATCGTTCTACTGCTGCTGACCTCCCTGCGAGTCGGCGGGATCGCCCTGGTCGGCCTCGCCATCGTCGGGATCGCGATCGCGGCGGGAGTCGCAACCAGCCCGGTGCTGGGCGGGCTGCTCGCGATCATCTTCGGGCTGGCCACCTTCGTGCTCTGCTTCCTGATGGTGCTCCGGTATGGCGTCGCCGTCCCGGCGCTGGTGCTCGAGAACCTCCCCGCGGGCGAATCCATTCAGCGCAGCGTCAACCTGACCAGGGGACGGCTGGGGCGGGTGTTCCTGCTCGTCCTGTGCGCGACGATGATCACCTACGCCGCGGTCGTGATTTTCCAGGGGCCCTTCTTTGCCGGCGCAATGCTCGCCGGGCTGGACACCAGCCGCGGGTTCTGGCTGAATGTCGTCGGCGGCCTCTTCGGCACGATCGGGGCCACCTTGACGACGCCGTTCCTGATCATCGGCCTGGCGTTGATGTACTACGACGCCCGCATCCGCGAAGAGGGTCTCGACCTCGAGCTCACGCTCGCCGCGCTCGACGGTGCAGATGCGGCGCGTGTGTGAGCGGCCGCGCTCGCTGGCGTCGGTCGTTGTCGCGGTGCTTCTTGCGCTGACGCTGCCGGGCACCGCCGCCGCCCAGGCCCAGGCCTCAGGGCGAATGGACGCCGCTGCCTTCGCCGCGGAGCTCGACCGCCTCTCCTCCCTCATCTCCAGCGGTCCCGCAGGGCAGGTGCCTGACGTCCGGGTCCCGGCCGTCTGGAACGTCGAAGCAGGCGGCCAGCGCTTCGACATGCCCGCCTCCTGGGTCACGCGTTCGATCGAGGCGGCGCGGCGTCAGCCTTCCTCGTGGCCTTCGCAGCGTGCGCATCTCCTCGCCCGGCTCGACGCATTGAAATTCGAGGCGGCGGCACTGGCGGCTCTCGGTCGGGGAGAGCAGTCGAGGCCGGACGCCGCTTCCGCACGCGCTGAGTTGATGAAGGTCCTGGCCGGCCCGGACTTCAAGCGGATGGCGCGCGAGGGGGCGATGAGCACCATCCGACAACGGCTCTCGGCGTGGATCCTCCGCATGTGGGAGCGGCTCGGCGGCGGGCGTCTCGGACGACGCGGTACCGCGGTGTTGTTCGCCTGGGTGACGGCGCTCCTGGCTCTCGGGGTGCTCACCACCTGGCTGGTCGGGCTGCTGCTGCGTCCCGTGCGGGAGGCGGGCCTTGCGCTCGCATCGCGCCCGGACGACCGCTGGACCGCACGGAGGTGGGCCCGGGAGGCCACGCTGTCAGCGGATCCGCGTGAAGCCGCGCGCTGCGCCTATCGCGCCATCGTCTGTCGCCTCGAAGAGGAGGGTGTATGGCGGGTCGATGAGACTCGAACCCCGCGCGAGTATCTCCGCCTGCTGCCGGGCGACCATCGACGCCGCGGGATGCTGAGCCGAGGTGACGCGGCGTTTCGAAGAGATCTGGTACGGCGCCCAGGCCGCCACCGAAGACGACCGGCGGTCGTGGCTCGCGCGCTTGAAGGAGCTCGGATGCCTGCCCGCCGATTGAGCGACACCCACGTGGTGATCGCGGCTGGCGCGCTGACTGTCCTGTTCGGCGGGGCGGTGGCCTTTCTCGATCCACCCGGCGGTCCTGGTGTCGAGAGACCTTCGAGCTTCAGCGCCGCGGCTTCGGGCGGCAAGGCCGCCTTTCAAACGCTGAAGGGGCTGGGCTATCGGATTGAGCGATCCTTCGAGCCGATGACCGCGATCACCGCCGAACCCGGCGGCACGACGCTGCTCCTCACCGGTTCGGGAGGTCCGTCGGACCAGGACCGCCGGGCGCTGCAGGTGTTTGTCGAACGTGGCGGCGTCGTGCTCCTGGTCGGTGCTCCTGGCGCCGATTTCGTCCGGGTCACCGGCATGGCCGGCGGGACGTCGATCCCGAGGCTGCCCCAAACCCATCGCGTCCTGGCGCCGAGTCCGCTCGCCGCAGGAGCGCCGGAGATCACGATGGTCCCGGGTGGCGGGGCGCCCCGTTTCGGGCCGGCCTACGTCCCGGTGTTTGCCGTATCGCCGGACGAGCCGCTGGTCTCGACGGCGCGGGTCGGCAGCGGTCGCGTCATCTGGTGGGCGGATGCGACGCCGCTGTCCAACGCGCACATCACCGAGGCCGGTAATCTTCAGTTGTTGCTCAACGTCGCCGGGCCGCCGGCAGCGCGCCGGATCCTGTGGGACGAGCACTATCACGGTCACTCACGGTCGCTCTGGTCCTACGCCGCCGGTACCCCCCTGCCGTGGCTCGGGGCGCAGCTGCTCTTGATAGCCCTGGCGGCGGTGGCCGCGTATTCGCGACGGCCCGGACCGGTGCGCGCGCGCCCGGCGGATCCACGAACCTCGCCGATGGAGTTCATCGAGATGCTGCTGGCGCTGTATCGGCGCGCCGGGGCCGCCGCCGCCGCGGTAGCGACCGCACGTGCGCGATTCAAACGGGCGGTGACGTCCGCCTGCGGGCTGCCGGTCGACACCGCCGATGATGCGCTGTCTCGAGCCGCCGCGGGCAGGATCGGCGTCGGCGCCGGTGAGGTGGCTGACCTCCTCGCTGCGAGCGAACGCGCAATACATGACCCCAACCTGGCTCCGGCGGAGGCTCTCGAGCACATCCGCCAGCTGCAGACGCTCACTGTCCGCGCGAGCAGCCAGCGCGCGCTTCGGCCGGCCACACCGGCCGGCGCCGCCTAGCCCGTTTCGCCCCACACGAGGAGACTGGATGTCGAACGCCCTGGCTCAGATGACCACCCACGCACGCCGCGAGCTCTCGAAAGTGGTGGTCGGGCAGCAGACTGCGCTCGATCTGCTGCTGCTGACGATCGTGTGCGGCGGTCACGCGCTCATCGAGGGAGTGCCAGGGGTCGCCAAGACGCTTGCCGTACGCACGCTCGCGAGGCTGCTCCAGGTGCGGTTCCAGCGCGTGCAGTGCACCCCCGACCTGATGCCGGGAGACATCGTCGGAGGGAACATCTTCAACATGGCCACGAGCCAGTTCGTGCTGCATCAGGGGCCGGTGTTCACCGACCTCCTGCTGGTGGACGAAATCAACCGGATGCCGCCGCGGACGCAGGCGGCGCTGCTCGAAGCGATGGAGGAGCGCCAGGTGACGATCGATGGGCGAACGCAGCCGCTGTCACCGTCGTTCGCGGCCTTCGCCACGCAGAACCCGGTTGAGTTCGAGGGAACCTATCCCCTGCCCGAAGCCGAGCTCGATCGCTTCCTGGTCAAGGTCCGGGTCGACTATCCCCAGGCCGCGGACGAGGAGCTGATCCTGCGCCGCTACCACGAGGGGTTCGATGCGCATCACCTCGATGCCATGCAGCTCGAGCCGCTGCCACCCGAGTCGCTCGACGAAGCCCGGCGCGATGTCGCCGCCGTCCGCGTCGAGCCACCGATGTTCACCTACATCGCGTCGCTCGCTCGCCGCACGAGGGACTGGCCGGCGCTGACGCTCGGCGCGAGCCCGCGCGCGGCGATCAACCTGATGCAGATGGCCAAGGCGCAGGCGGCCATGGACGGCCGCGACTTCCTGCTGCCGGACGATGTGAAGGCGGCGGCCCCCGCGGTGCTCCGTCATCGCCTCATCCTCAAGCCGGAGGCGGATCTCGAAGGGCTGACCGCCGATCAGGTTTTGGCCGACGTCCTGGGCGCCGTCGAGGTCCCGAAGTGATCGTCAGGCCGCTGCTGCCGGCGCCTTCCGTGGCGCGGGCCGTCGCGGTCCGGCGGATGCCGTTTGCGTTTGCCCCGCGGTTCTTTCTTCTCCTGGGCGCGGGGGCCATGCTGGTCATTCCGGCTGCGATCGACCGCCGGGCGCTCATCGTCCTTGGGGCGTGGAACGCCATGGTGATCGCGATCTGGATGATCGACCTGCGGCGCATTCCAACCGGATCGACAGAGGTATCCCGCCGGTGGACCACACCGCTCGCGATCGGCATCGAGAGCCAGGCTGGCATCGAGGTCACCAATCATTCGAAGATCCCGCTGCGGATCGAGGCGCAGGACGATGTGCCGCCGGCGCTGAGCCGCGATCTGCCGGAGGTGCGGCTCGAGGTCGGCCCGGGCCAAACTGCCCGTGGCGATTACCGGATCATGGCGGCCGAGCGCGGCGACATCCGGATCGGCGCGGTGTCGCTTCGCGTCCGCAGCCCCTGGGCGATCGCGGAGCGCTGGTTGTCGGCTCCGACCGCCCAGACCGTGCGGGTCTTTCCCGACCTGGCGGACGCGCGGCGCCAGTCGATGTTCCTGCTGCGAAGCCGCCAGGTGGCCCTGGAGAAGCGGCGCACCCGGGTCGCCGGGCTGGGGCGTGATTTCGAAAGCCTCCGCGACTATCAGCCCGGGGACGAGCCGCGCGACATCTGCTGGACGGCGACGGCGCGTCGAGCGAAGCCGGTCACCCGCGTCTACCAGCCGGAGCGAAGCCAGGCGGTGTGGATTCTGCTGGATGCGGGGCGGCTGCTCCGGGCCCGGATGCGGAACGGCACCAAGCTCGACGCGATGGTCAACGCGGCGCTCGGGCTCGCGGAGGTTGCGCTCGGCGCTGGGGATCGCGTCGGTCTGCTGACCTACGGCCGGCGCCCGTACGCACGCCTCGCCCCCGCCCGCGGTGGTACGCATCTTCGGGCGATCGTCGATGCGCTCGCCACCGTGCAGCCCGAGCGGTCGGAGGCCGACCATGCCGGAGCCGCGGCGGCGGTGCTGGCGGCGCAGCGGCAGCGCGCGCTGATCGTCTGGCTGACGGACGTCGCCGAAACCGCCGGCGTCCCCGACGTCGTCGAGAGTGCGGCCGCCCTGTCGCCGCAGCACGTGGTCCTGTTCGGCGTGATGCGTCAACCCGAGCTGGTGGCAGCCAGCCGCGCCGTGCCATCGACTGAAGAGGAGATGTACCGGATGCTCGCGGTGCAGGAGATTCTGGACCGCCGTGACGTCCTGCTCGAGCAGCTGCGGCAGCGGGGAGTGCTCGTGCTCGAAATGGAGCCGGATGCACCGACGGCACTGCTGATCGACCAGTACCTGACGGTGAAGGAACGGAATTTGATCTAGCTGACGCCGGCCGCCGGCGTCCGCCACCCGCGGGCGAGGTAGAACACGAAGAGCACCAGCAGCGATACGGCAATCGCGAACTTGATCGCGGGAGAGGCGCTGGTCGGCGACACGAAACCCTCGACCAGGCCGGCGACGACGAGCAGCGGCAGCACGCCGAGAAGCAACCGGATGGCGTCCGCTCCGGCCTCCGCAATCGAGTCCCGCCGCGGCAGCGTACCGGGAAACAGGATCCCCTTGCCAAGCAGCAGGCCGGCGCCGCCGGCGATGAAGATGGCGGGGAGCTCGAGTACACCGTGGGGCGCGACGAAGCTCCAGAGCGCGAGGCTCATGCCGGCGCGGGCGCAGGCGCTCCCGACGACCCCGATCAGCAAACCGTTGAAGAGCATCATGAAGACCGGTCCGAGCCCGGCCAGCATGCCGGTGGCGCAGGCCGCCAGCGACACCGCGATGTTGTTGGTCATGATCGCGCTCGATGCGTACGGCTTCACCGAGACGATGCCATGCGTCCACATTTCGCGGCGCTCGATCGTGTCCATCATCTGGCCGCTGAGGATGAACCGTTCGAACCCCGGATCCGTCGTGGCGAGCAGCAGGCCGGCGCCCGCGCCGGTCAGGAACAGGCCAAAGGCCGCCAGGGAATAGGGCAGCGTCTTCCGGAAGATGCGCGGGAAGCCGTCGGCAAGAAACCGCAGTGCTCCCGCCGGCCGGTCCCTCGCGGCACCGGCGTAGACGAGGTTGTGCGAGCGCCCGAGCAGTTCGTTGAGATAGCGGGTGAGGGTGGCGCTCGCCGGATCCTCGCGGGTCGTGGAGAGGTCGGCGGCGGTCTGCCGGTACAATAACGCCAGCTCACGAACCTGGCCGTGCGTCAGCGAGGCAATGCTGCGGCGGCCGCAGGCGGTCACGAGCGATTCCAGCCGTGCCCAGTGCGGCTTCCGTTTGGCGATCCACCGCGCGGAGATGGGACGTGCCGGCACTCGAGAAGCTTAACATCGACACTCCGGAGCAAATCGCGCTGGAGTTCTCGCTGGCGACTGTCGGCAGCCGCTTTCTCGCGCTCGCGATCGACACTGTCATCCAGGCCGCCTTCGCCGCCGTCGTCCTGATCGTCGGCCTCTTTGCCGCCTGGATCACGCTCGCGCTGGACGCGGTCCGCCCGTGGATCCTGGCCGCACTCGTCCTCGGCCTGTTCCTCATCTACTACGGCTACTTCGCGGTGTTCGAAGCGGTATGGAACGGCCAGACGCCAGGGAAGCGGGTGATCGGCCTGAGGGTGATGCACGTCTCCGGCCGTCCGGTGAGCGTGTTCGAGGCGATTCTCCGGAACGTGATCAGGATCGCCGACCAGCTGCCGGGCATCTACGCCGTGGGCATCGTGTCGGTCTTCGTCACCGAGCGAAGCCAGCGGCTCGGCGATCTCGCCGCCGGCACCGTGGTGGTGCACGAGCGCGCCGTCTCCGCCGAGGAGATCAATCCCTTCACTGTCGAGGCGCCGACGCCGACGACGGCCTCGACCCGTCACGGCGCGTCGAACCTGACCGCCGCCGAGCTCTCGGTCATCGACCTCTACTTCCGCCGCCGCGAGCAGCTCGACGGCCACGCCCGGCTGCGCGCTGCCCGCCAGATCGCCGACCGCATGCGTGCCCGGCTCGAGATCACGTCCGCGATTGGCGACGAGCAACTGCTGGAGGAGCTCAGCGCCGAATCCCGCGAGCGGGGACGGTATCGCTAGCCACGTGCGAAGTGCTGGGTGCTACGTGCGGTGTGCGTACGTGCTGGGTGCTATGTGCGGTGCTACGTGCTATGTGCGGTCCGGTGTGCATGCTACGTGCGGTGCGGTGTGCTACGTGCCCCTTGTGCGGAGTGCGGAGTGCGGAGTGCGGAGTGCTGTGTGCGGCGTGCGGCGTGCGGCGTGCGGCGTGCGACGCGCGAGCCCTCTCTGCCAATATAGGTGAGACACTTTACCCTTGGGAAATCAGTGTTCAGGGCGGGGAGGTGAATCATTGAGGATGCGACCCGCAGCTTGTTGATACGACGTGCGCGAGACGCCGTCCGCCCCACCCGATCCCGAGGTGACAGCCCACTATGCCCGACGACGGTTTGCGACGCACTACAAACTGGACATCCTCCGGAAGGCGGATGGGTGCACCCGACCTGGTCAACTCGGCGCGCTCCTGCGGAAAGAGGGGCTCTACTCCTCGCTGCTCGTGACGTGGCGCCGCCAACGCGAAGAAGGGCTGACGCCGAAGAAGCGGGGCCGGAAGGGGAAGTCGGTGGATCTCCACCTCAAGAAACTCGAGCAAGAAAATCGTCATCTGACGCGCCGGCTGCAGAAGGCCGAGGCCCTGCTCGCCTTCCAAAAAAAGTTTCCGAACTCCTGCAGATACCCCTGAAACCGTTCGTGAGCGACGAGGACGATTGATGATCGCGGTCGAAGACGCGATCGCGGAAATGGGCGCCGCGCCGGCGTGTCGAGTGTTGGGCCTGCCTCGGGCCTCGCTGTATCGTAGGCGTCACCCTGTAGAGACCGCACAGCCCCGACCGACATCGCCCAGCGCGCTCGATCGCGTCGAGCGCCAGAGCGTCTTGGATCTCCTCCACACGCGCTTCGTGGATCAGGCACCCGCGCAGGCCCACGCGACGTTGCTCGATGAAGGCTCGTATCTCTGCTCCCCGCGCCCGATGTACCGCATCCTGGACGCCGCCCAGGAGATCAAGGAGCGGCGCAATCAGGTCCGGCGACCGCACTACGCGGCGCCCGAACTCCTGGCCACGCGCCCCAACGACGTCTGGAGCTGGGACATCACGAAGCTGCTGGGCCCGGCGAAGTGGACCTACTTCTATCTCTACGTGATCCTCGACATCTTCAGCCGCTACGTCGTCGGCTGGATGCTGGGGTCGAACGAGAGCGCGGCGCTCGCCGAGCGCTTCATCGCCGAGACCTACGCGAAGCACGGCATTCAACCGGGCCAGCTCACGCTGCATGCCGACCGCGGCTCCTCGATGCGGAGCAAAGTCGTCGCGCTGCTGCTCGCCGACTTGGCCGTGACCAAAACGCATAGTCGACCGCACGTCTCCAATGACAATCCGTTTTCGGAAGCCCAGTTCAAAACGCTCAAATACAGTCCCCACTTTCCCGAACGGTTCGGATCGCTGGAGGATGGCCGGGCCTTCGGGCAGGAGTTCTTCCGTTGGTACAACCACGAGCACCGCCACAGCGGACTCGGCTTCCTGACGCCCGCCGTCGTCCACTACGGAGTGGCGGCCACGGTGCGCGAGCAGCGGCAGCACGTGCTCGCGGCGGCCTACGCGGCGCATCCCGAGCGCTTCGTGAAGGGACTGCCGCACCCAGCTGATCTGCCACAGGCCGTGTGGATCAACCCGCCCGCGAAGAAATCGACCGCTCAGGCTGCCCTAGGATCGACGATCGCCGCCTCGCACGACCTGAGGGGCGACCGGATTTCCGACTCGTTCGATTGGGCGAACTCCCTGATCATCAGAACCGCCGCGACTCTAATTACCACGCCCTCGGTGTCTCAATGCCATTGATACGTTCAGAGTGAAGGAACTCTCTCCTCAAGTGAAGACGAACTTACCAGATGGTTCCCCTGTAAAGCTTTTCAAGTCCAAACAGGACTGGGCTGCTTGGCTGGAGAAGAACCATCGTAAGAGCACTGGCCTGTGGCTTCGGCTCGCGAAGAAGGCCTCGCGGTTGCGGTCGGTGTCATACAAGGAAGCGCTCGAGGTTGCGCTGTGCTACGGATGGATTGACGGGCAGAAGAGGCCTGAAAGCGAACAGGCCTGGCTGCAGAGATTTCTTTCGCGTTCGAGCAAGAGCATCTGGTCGAAGATCAACCGGGAGAAAGCGCTGGTGCTGATTGCGAACGGGGAGATGAAAGCCGCGGGGCTGGAGGCGATCGAGAATGCCAAAAAGAATGGACGATGGGATGCCGCCTATGATTCGCCCAGCGGAGCCACGGTGCCGAGCGACTTTCAGGCTGCGCTGGACGCGAATCCGCGGGCTAAAGCATTTTTCAAGACTCTTGACCGGGCGAATCGGTATGCTGTCCTTTGGCGAATTCAAACGGTGAGAAAAGCGGAGACTCGCGCTCGGAAGATTGAGCAGCTTATTGGAATGCTGGAGAGGGAAGAGAAGATTCATTCCGCTTCTTGACGAACACCGCCGCCACCATTCACCACGGTGGCAATCAGGCTTGTTACGCTTCAACGTTGAGGTCCCTCTTGGAGTCCAACTCCATAACTGATCGCCAGTTGGGTCGCTGTAAGTTGTTGATGCGGCGTGTCCGGATCCGTCTCGTGCTGACCCAATCGTGACGCAGCCGGTGACAGTGCGCCGTGACCTGCCCGCGAAGAAATCGACCGCTCAGGATGCCCCAGGATCGACGATCGTCATCTCGGATGACCTGCGGGTCGACTCACGACGCGGACGATCACTCGGCCATCATGCTGATCGAGCGCGGCGCGACTCTAATTACTGCGCCCTCGGTGTCTCAATGTCATTGACAAGTTCCGAAGCCTGACGGGTGACGTGCCACTGTGCGAGATGCGACGTGTCCTCGTGCAACGTGCATAGGCCGTCTGAGGTGTCCCGACTCGGGTAGCCACAGCACTGTGCACAGCACCGAGCTCGTCACACTGCACCCAGCACTACGCGTCGCACTTCGCACCGCACCGAGCACATCGCACTTCGCACAAATGCACGTTGCACTCCGCACCGCACATAGCACCGCACGTAGCACCTAGCACCGCACGTAGCACCTAGCCCGTACGCACACCGCACGTAGCACCCAGCACCTCGCACGTGGCTACACCAATGCCACAATTTCTGCGCTGGCGTGACCATTGACGATGTGGAGCAGGGCGATGGAGGGGGAGAGGTTGAAGCGCCGCGGGCCGGCGGCGCCGGGGTTTACGACCAGGGTGGAACCCCGGATCTCGATCCGCGGCTTGTGGGTGTGGCCGAAGACAATGACGTCGGCGGCGTAGCGGTGGGTGAGGTTGTCGGGCGTCGGGCTGCCGAGCTCGTGACCGTGGCTGACGTGGACCTTGACGCCGCCCAGCACCAGGCTCAGGCGCTGCGGCAACCCGAGGATCGGGTCATCCATGTTCCCGAACACCGCACGGGTCGGGGCGATCCGCTCGAGCTCGCTCAGGACGCTCTGACTGCCCACGTCGCCGGCGTGGAGAATCATCTCCACACCATCGAGCGCCGCCAGCGCCTCCGCGCGCATCAGCGAGTGGGTGTCCGAGATGAGCCCGATCAGCACCGTCAGAAATAGAAGACCACGCCGAACGCGCGTCAGCGCGTCACCGTGGGAGTGTCGGTCAGGAAGCGATCGAACCAGCTGACGATGTGCTGGAGACGCTCGATGCGGTGCCAGGGCTTGCCCGAGCGGGAGAGCTCGTGGTTCTCGTCGGGGAACCGCACCATCACCGTCTCGCGCTTCAGGTACTTGAGCGCGCGGAACAGCTCCTCGCCTCCAGCCGCCGGCGGCGTGCGCCAGTCCTCGTCCCCGAGGATGAACATCAGCGGCGTCTGGATCTTCTCGACGTAGGTAATCGGTGAACGCCGGGCGAAGTCGGCTGGATCCTGGAACGGCGGCTTGCGGAACCACGTCTGCCGGAAGAGCGTGAAGTCGGCGGTGTACCAGAAGTTGGACCAGTCGGAGATGTCCCGCTGGCTGACGGCTGCCTTGAACCGGGTCGTCTGCGTGACGGTCCAGTTGGTGAGCAGGCCGCCGCCGCTGCCACCAGTCACCCCCATCCGCGACTCGTCCACGTATCCCAGCTTGAGGACCTCGTCGACCCCGGCCATGATGTCCTTGTAGTCGTCGCCCGGGTAGGCGAACTGGATGATGTTGCCGAAATCCTGACCGTAGTTCGAGCTGCCGCGCGGGTTGGTGTAGAGCACGACGTAACCCTTGGCCGCCATCCAGTGGAATTCGTGGGTGAAGGTGTTGCCGTAGGCGGAGTGGGGGCCGCCGTGGATCTGGACGATCAGCGGATACTTTCTGCCCGCGTTGAATGACGGCGGCTTGAGAATCCACCCCTGGATCTTGCGGCCGTCGAAACTCGAGTAACGAATCTCCTCCGGCTCGGTCAGTGTCAGCTGACCGAACAGCTCGTCGTTGAAGCCGGTGAGCTTCCGGGGCGCCCCGCCGCCGTCGGCGACGAACAGGTCGCCGATCGAGGTTGCGGTCGAGATCAGCAGCGCGAACCTGGCCGCCTTGCGGTCGGCCGTGAAGGCAATCAGGTCCTGATTCTTGACCGGTGCCGCCGTGACTTTGCCGCTGGCCACGTCCACGCGCACCAGGTCGGCGTTCCCTTCGACCCCGGCGCGCATGAAGATCGAGCGGCCGTCGGCGTCCCACACCGGCCGCGAGGGCTGCCCGCCGCGCGGCGCCCGCTGGTCGCCACCGATGCCGCCGTCGGCGTCGAAGTCATAGTCAGCGGTCAGATTCCGTGGCTTCCCTCCGGGCTCGTCGACGACCCACAGGTCGCCCTGGGAGTACCGACCGCTCGGGGGCGCCGGCCAACGTGCCGAAGAAGGCGATGCGGCGGCCGTCCGGCGCCACGGTATAGCCGCCGATCCCGCCGTCGATGCTGGCGATCGACCGGGGGTCGCCGCCATCTTTGGCGACCGCATAGAGGTCGCTGTCGAACGGCAGGTAGTACGGTTCGCGGCGGCGGTCGGCGACGAAGTAGATCGTCGCGCCATCGGCGGACCAGCTGTGGTTGCCGGCGCCGAACTCGCCGGAGGTGACCGGCCGTGGCGCCGCCGGGGTGCTGCCGGCGGCTGCCGGCACCGCGATGGTCCACAAGTGAGATGGACGATCCGGATCGACGAAGCCGAAATCGGCGACGCCGTTCGACCGGTAGACCGCCCGCGTGATGACCCTGACGTCCGACTCGCGCTTCGCCTCTTTCGCCGCTGCGGCGGTCGTGTCGTCTTTCGCCGGCGTTTTCAGATCTTCGGCCCGGGCGGTGGAGGAAAAGGCAATCGTCGAGCCGTCCGGCGACCACGCCGGGTTCCCGGCGCCGCGCGGGATCGCGGTAACCGCCCGCCCTTCGCCGCCGGCCATCGACATCACGTAGATCTGCGGCGGCTGGACCCGGCCGTCCTTCTCGTCGGCGCGGACGAAGGCGAGCCGGCTCCCGTCGGGGGACCAGCGCGGCGTGTGATCGCGGGTCCCGCCGGTGAGGCGGCGCACGGGCTCCTTGCCATCGGTCGCGACGATCCAGATGGAGGTGTCGTAGCTGTCGGCCTTCTCGTTGACGTCCACCCGGACGAGCGCCACGCGCGACCCGTCGGGTGAGATCTGCGGATCCGCGATCCAGGCGAACTTGAGCAGATCGGTCTCGGTGATGTTTCGCTTCTGGGCGGCTACCGGCGCGGCGGCACACACGAAAGCGAGGAGAAGGGCGGCGCGGAAGCGAACGGTGGCATGCATCATGGCGATCGTCCTGGTGAGGCTGCGGGCAGGCCCGCATAAGGGCGCTTCGGGCGAACGATAACACGCCTCCGCGGCTGAGAATGATTCCACCCGATGCAGTAGAGTGAGATCCCATGCCCGAGGTGGTCTCATGATCGTCCGCACCGCCATCTGCTGCGTCGCGGCGTTGGCGGCATTCAGTCCCTGGCAGCAGCCCGCCGGTCCCGTCGCCGCCGTTCCCGCGACGCTGCTCCGTCCGGCGCGGGTCTTCGACGGCGAGGCGAGCCACGAAGGCTGGGCCGTGCGCGTTCGTGGCGGACGGATCGAAGCAGCCGGGCCGGCCGCCTCGGTCGAAGCCGCCGGCGCCGCCGTCGTCGACCTGCCCGGTCTGACACTGCTGCCGGGGTTGATCGAAGCCCACTCGCATGTGTTGCTGCACGCCTACAACGAGACCTCGTGGAACGACCAGGTGTTGAAGGAGCCTCTGGCGCTGCGGACGGCCCGCGCCGTGAACCACCTCAAGGCCACCCTCGACGCCGGGTTCACCACCATTCGTGATCTCGGCACCGAAGGCGCCGCATACGCCGACGCGGAGCTGAAGCAGGCGGTGGAGCAGGGGATCATCCCCGGCCCGCGCATGATCGTCACGACCAGGGCGATCGTTGCGACCGGCAGTTACGCACCCAAGGGCTACGCCCAGCAGTGGCAGGTGCCGCAGGGGGCCGAGGAGGCGGACGGCTCGTCGCTCGTCCGGGTCGTCCGCGACCAGATCGGCCACGGTGCCGACTGGGTGAAGGTCTATGCCGATTACCGGTGGGGGGCGCGCGGCGAAGCGGCGCCGACCTTCTCGGTGGACGAGCTGAAGCTGATCGTCGAGACCGCCGCCAGCAGCGGCCGGCCGGTCGTCGCCCACGCCAGCACCGCCGAGGGGATGCGCCGCGCCATACTCGCCGGCGTCGAGACGATCGACCATGGCGACGGCGGTACGCCCGAGATTTTCCGCTTGATGGTCGAGCGCAAGGTGGCGCTGTGTCCGACGCTGGCTGCCGGTGATGCGACCGCGCAATACGCCGGATGGAAGAAGGGCCAGGCCGCCGAGCCGGCCGGCATCGCCCGCAAACGGGCCAGCTTCAAGGCAGCGCTGGATGCCGGGGTCACGATCCTGAGCGGCAGCGACGTCGGTGTGTTTCCGCACGGCGACAACGCCCGTGAGCTCGAGTTGATGGTGGCCTACGGCATGACCGCCGAGGCCGCGCTTCGCAGCGCGACCTCCACCGCCGCGCGCGTTCTGCACCTGAACGACCGGATCGGCCGGGTAGCGGAAGGGCTGCTCGCCGATCTCGTCGCCGTCGACGGCGATCCGGCGCGCGACATCTCGTCACTCCGCCGCGTGCGTTTCGTCATGAAGGGCGGGCAGACCGTCAGGTCGGCGGCCCGGTAGCAGGGTGCCGAGCGATTCCAGGTTCGAGATCCTGCTGCGCAGCCCGTGGAGCGGCCCGTGGCGCCGATTCAGCGACCCGGTCCGGGTCATCTCCGCGCGTAAGGCTTCCGACATCCGAGCCGCCCTCGGTCAGGTCGACGACGAGGTCCGCGGCGGTCATTACGCGGCCGGCTTCGTCGCCTACGAAGCCGCGGCTGCGTTCGGCCTGCCGGTCCGCCCCCCCGATAGCCGGCTGCCTCTCCTGTGCTTCGGGATCTTTGCCCCCGACAGCGTCGAGGGCGTGAGCCGGCTGCCGCCGGCCGGCGAGGCGTTGATCGGCGCCTGGGAGCCGTCGATCGACCACGAGACCTACCTGCAGGCCCTTCGACACATCAGGGAGCGCATTGAAATCGGCGACACCTATCAGATCAACTTCACCTTCCGGCTGACCGCCCCCTTCACCGGTGATCCCGGCGCGGTGATGCGCGATCTCACCGCCGCGCAGGCCGGTCCCTGGAGCGCCTTCGTGGATACCGGCGATCACGTCATCTGCTCGGCCTCACCGGAGCTGTTCTTCAGCCTCGAAGATCAGCGACTGGTCTGCCGGCCGATGAAGGGCACCTGGCCGCGCGGTTATTCGCCGGCGCAGGATGCGGCGCACGCCGAAGCGCTCCGCCAGTCCCCGAAGAACCGTGCCGAGAACGTGATGATCGTCGACATGGTTCGCAACGACCTCGGCCGCGTCGCGACAACCGGGTCGGTCCGCGCGGTGTCGCTGTTCGACGTGGAGCGGTATCCGCTGCAGTGGCAGATGACCTCCACGGTGGAGGCGGCCGCGCCAGACGCGACGCTCCACCGCCTGTTCGAGGCGATGTTCCCGTGCGGGTCGATCACCGGCGCGCCGAAGCACAGCTCGATGGGGATCATCCGCGAGCTGGAGTCGACGCCGCGCGGGATCTACACCGGGGCGATCGGCTACGTCTCGCCGCGTCGACGCGCGCACTTCAGCGTGGCGATCCGGACGGTCGGTACTCGACCGCAGCGCCGCAAGCGCCGAGTTCGGTGTCGGCAGCGGCGTCGTCTGGGATTCGGTGGACGCCGACGAGTACGAGGAATGCCTGCTCAAGGCCCGGATGCTCGGAGTGTCGGGCCCGACCACCGCGTCGTACCTGATCGATCCCGTGCATCCGTTCCGGCTGCTCGAGACGATCCTGTGGACCCCGGAGCGAGGCTTCGCGCTGCTCGACGAACACCTGCGGCGGATCGGCAGCTCGGCGGAGTGTTTCGGCTTCACCTGCGAACCGGTCGAAGTCCGCGAGCTGGTCGAAGCGGCGGTCGAGGATCTCCGCGGCCCGGCGAAGCTCCGGGTGCTGCTCGAGCCGGACGGCAGCGTATTGTGCGAAGCCACCGACCTCAGTCCGTTGCCCGACGTCATACGTGTGGCGCTGGCGGTGGATCCGGTCGATCGCGAGAGCGTGTTCCTGTATCACAAGACGACCAGGCGGGAGGTCTACGAGCGCGCCCGCGCGTTGCGCCCCGACGCAGACGCAGTGGTCCTCTGGAACCGTGAGGGCGAGGTCACCGAAGCCACCGAATCCAACATCGTCATCGTCCGGGAGGGGATCAAGGTGACGCCGCCGGTCGAGTGTGGCCTGCTGCCGGGGATCATGCGGGCCGCACTGCTCGCGTCCGGCGAGATCGTCGAAGCGCGGATCACCAGGGAGGACCTTCGCGAGGCGAGCGAGGTCTGGCTGATCAACTCGGTTCGGGGATGGATGAAAGCGAGGCTGGCCGGCTCTTCGGCCTGACTCTCACGTCGCATCTTCCGGACGCCGCGTCAGCGGCCCAGTGCGTCCGTCGCCGCGTCCACCAACAGCTGCCGATCGCTGGGAAAGGACCTGGGAAGCGCGACCGATGCGGGTGGACGATCGGCGAGCCGGCAGTAGATCACCAGTGCGGCCAGCCAGCTGCCCTCGGATGAGGGGTGGAAGGCGTCGGGGCCATACAGCGCGGCTTTCGGGTTCCGCTGCCACGCGGCCCGCCACGCGTCGCCGGCCGGGAGCAGCAGCCCGCCAACGTCCGCGGCGGCCAGCCGGTAGGATTCGCTGACCCGGTCGAAGTCGCGCATGCGGACCGCCGCCGGCCAGACCATGTAGACCGCCGGCCGGGCGCCAGCTTTAACAATGACCGCGGCGAACCGTCCGACGTAATCACGCAGCATCGCCCGCGACTCCGGCAGCGACGACGGACCCTGCTGGAGCACGACGAAATCCCACGAGCCGCGGTTGATCTCCCGGATCACGCCGCCGCGGTTCCAGTGGTCCTCCAGGCTGGAATCGCTTACGGCGATCGACCTGGTGGTGAGCTTGCGTCCGTCGGCCTCGCTGATCCGCTGGACGAGCGCGGGCAAGTCGTTGACCGAGGTCAGGCTGTTGCCGACGAACAGGACACGGAGCGGCGAGGCCTGCGGCGTGGCACCGCTCGCGACCAGCTGCTGCGCGATGGCCAGCGCGGCCAGCAGCGCGACACCTCGCGCCAATCGCGTCCACTTCCTCAAAACTGGCGCCTCCTCAAAACTCGATCCTCACGCCTCCGTTGATCGTCCGTCCTTCGAGCGGGGCCCAGGCATCAACGGTGACGCGACCATCCGCCGTTGGGGCCGGAAGCAGCAGCGGCGACCATTTCGTCTGCCTGGTCCCGGTCAGGTTCTCGCCGTTGATGAACAGCCGGATCGCGCCGATGCGCCGTTCGGCCAGCAGGCCAACGATCACGTAGGGTTCACTGCGTGTGCGCGACGGATCGGTTTCGAGTTGCTGGATGCCGGTGAAGTACCACTCGAGGCCGATCCGTCCCGAATCTTCCCATTCCGCCATGGCCACGAGCCCGGCTGAGTGACGCGGCGTGAGCGCCACATCGACCGACCTGCCGTCGTGCCGCTCGCGCGCGCGGACGTAGGTGTAGGTGCCGGTCACGGCGAACGGCGCGCGGCGGGCCGTCCCCAGCAGCTCGAGCCCGGTATTGGTCGTCGGATCCTCGAGGTTGGTGAGCGTGTAGGTGGAGACCCGCTCGACATGCAGCGGGTGACGGACGCTGGACCTGAACACCGTCGCGGTGGCTGACACCGGACCGATCTCGCGCGTGACGTCCACGGAAAAGGACCGGCCGCGTTCCGCCTCGAGCGGCCGCGGAACGTCGAGCCGGGTCAGACCGGCCGCCTCCGTCTCTTCGGTCAGCGCGGTGGGACCGAAGAACCCGGTGCCGGCCGACACCCGCGCCGTCCATCCACCGCCGCGCAGCAATGATGAGACGCGCGGGCTGAGGAACCAGCCGTACTCGCTGTGATGATCCGCCCGCGCGCTCGCCCGACACCGACCACCACGGCGCAATTACCACGTCGTCCTGCGCGAAGAGGCCAGGGATGGTGAAGGTGTGCTCGAAACGCGGCACGTCCCGTGGCGCATAGCTGTCCCGCTCCAGGGCCGCCCCGGTCACCCAGGTGTGCCGTCCGGCGGCGCCACGCAGGGTCGCCTCGGCAAACAGCGTCTGGTGCCGGTCGCGCTCGAGGACGTCGCCGAAGCGATGGTCGTGCCGCTGGCTGGACACGGCGCCGCGAACGGTCACGACGTAGCTGTTGGCGAGAAGGGTCCTCCCCACGAATCCTCCGTCGAGCCTCAAGGTATCGAGGGCTTCGACTCTCGTCTCGGGGCTGTCGGGTGAGCCGCCTTCGACCGTTCCGCCAACGCGGGATTCGGCCGTGACCCCGATGGTGGAAAAGAAGGAGCGGCCGCGGCCGTCCTCCCAGAACACCCGCGGGCGCAGCACGCCGCGGCGGTAGCGCGGCAGATCCGCCCACCCGTCGTCGTCGACGTCGGCTTGCTGCTGGAAGTGACCGCCGGCCAGCAGCGTTGCCCCCCAGCCGCCAGACAGGGGAGATGAATACCAGAGGACGGCGTCGGTGCCGCCGCGGGTGGACTGGTTCAGCAGAACCTCCCGCTCGGGCGCGTCAGTCGGACGTCTCGAAACGAGATCGATGATCCCGCCCATTGCACCCGCCCCGTACAGCGCGGATGCAACTCCCTTGATGACTTCGACCTGGCCGAGGTCCATCGGCGGTATCTGCAGCAGACCGAGACCGCCGGCCTCGCCGAAGAGCGGCAGACCGTCGGACAGGACGCGGGTATAGCGGCCGCGCATCCCCTGGACCCGGACGCTTGCCGCACCGAGCGCCGGGGAGGTGGCCTGCACGCGCATCCCTCCCATCTCGTTCAGCATCATGACGATGTCCCCGGGCGTCATGAGCATCTTCTCCTCGATCTCCTCGCGCACGAGCACTTCGACCCGCATCGGTTGATCTTCGAGCCGCTTGTCAGTGCGGGTCGCCGAGACGGTGACGACCTCGTCATGGGTGGGTTCACGGTCGAGGGTGACGAGCACGGCCTGCTCGGTCCCGGCCGGCAGAGTGACGTCCTTGGTGACCGTCAGGTAGCCGTCGAAGGCGATCTCAATGCGGACGGCGCCGCTGGACACGGCCGCGACGACGACCCCGCTGGCATCGGTCGGATAGGACGTGCCGGCAATCGTGACCGTCGCCCCGGCGATCGGACGATCGTCGGCGCGGACTTCAACGCGGAGACTGGATTGTTGACCGGCGGCGAGCAGCGAGTACAGCAGTGTGACGAGCGCGAACATCCGGACGAGTATTTCACGCCGCCGGACTGCCGCCTATTGCGGCGACAGCTTCCGGGTCATGACTCGAGGGCGGCGGCGAGATATGAACCGGCGGGCAGCCCGCTGATCAGAAACGGCCGGGTGGACGCGCGGTGCGCACGAATCGAGTGGGAGTCATCGCTCCGATCTGAAGCGCGAGGGGCAGGCGAGGTCGAGCTTCTCGGACCGGCCGTCGGCGAGCTCGATCGTCTTGCCCGCTTCGAACGGGCGCTGCTGCCCGTAGGCCAGCGTGATGTAGCCACCTGATCACCGAGATGGTGGCGGCCGGCGGGAACTCCCGCGTCCGTCGGCGTCGGTCGACACGGATTCCTTCGCGAAGTTCGGGACCACCCATCAGCCGAACCGTCGCGCGGCGCAACGGCCGGCCCGTGTCGAGAGCGGTTACGCGGCCGGAGAGCCGGGCCGTGCCGGTTTTCTGGGGCCACCGTCACGCGGTGGTCCCGGCACGGCGGTGGCGGAGGCGGCGGTGGCAGCTGCGCCAGAGTTAAAGTGCGACGCCAAAGAAGATGCGCATGTGGAATGCTCCGCGGACCTGATGCGTCCCGGACCATACACTCATTCGGTTCGCAGTGTCCGCGCCGGATCGAGGCTGAGGATGCGCAGGGCCGGCACCACGCTGGCGATCGTCGCGACCATCACGAACAGCGCCGCCACCCCGAAGAAGGTGAGCGGGTCGGCCGGGGAAACTCCCCAGAGAAACGCCTGCAGCGCGTTCACGGCGCCACGCGCCGCCACGCCGCCGATGACGGTGCCGAGGATCGCCAGCAGGATGCCGGGGGCCGCCAGCGTGCGGATCGCATCCCGCCGGCTCGCCCCGAGCGCCAGCCGGATACCCATCTCGCGCGTGCGCTCGGCGACCGACGAGGCAATCAAGCCGTGGATCCCGATCGCCGCGAGAAAGAACGCCGCGCCGGACAGCGTGACCAGCAGCACCATGAGCAGGCGCGGCTGCGAGACGGCGGCGTTCTGGACATCGGTCATCGATCGCACCTCGGCGAACGGCAGCAACGGATCGACCGCGTCCACCGCGCCGCGCAGTACCGGGACCGCGCGGTCCATCGATCCGGCGACGCGCACGATGAACGAGGTCGCGAACCAGCCGTGCACCAGCCGGAGGAAGCCGTCGTTCGCTTGAGACAGCGGGATGTAGGCCAGCGGCATTGCGGCCACCGGACCGCGGTCGCCGAACCCGGGCCTGACCTGGACCTGGCCGACGACCCCGATGATCTCGCGGTCGGCGCCGGCGAAGCGGATCCGGCGCCCGACCGGGTTCGCGCTGCCGAAGTACTCCTGCGCGATCGCCTGGTTCACGACCGCAACCGGGAGCGAGCGCGTGGTGTCTCGCTGATCGAAGACCCGGCCGGCACGCACCGGGATGCGCAGGGTCCGGAAGTAGTCACCGGCGACGTAGGTCGCGCTGGTGATCCGGGCGTCGCCCGACGCTTCGGGGCCGTCGAGATGGCGGAACCCGAGATTGAGCAGGCGCTCGTAGGGCAGGCCGAGCGAGACGGCTGCCGCCTCGACGCCGGCGGACGACTGGAGGCGGGCCAGGGTGCCGTCCACCAGCGCATTCACCTGGCTGGCGGTCTGGTAGCGCGCGTCCTGCAGCGAGACGCTGGCGGAATAGACACCCTGCCCGTCGAAGCCGGGTTCGAGCCCGCGGAGATGGGCGAAGGTTCGCAGCAGCAGTCCGGCGGCGACGAGCAGGACCACGCCGAGCGCGACCTGGATCACGACCACCAGGCGGCGCGGCAGGTGTGATGCCGCGCCGGCGACGGTCCGGGCCCCGGCCGACGACAGCCCCTCCCGCACCGCCAGCCGGCTGCTCTGAAGCGCCGGCACGATGCCGAAGATCGCAGTCGCGATCACTCCGAGGAGAGCTGCGGCAGCAGTCGCACGAAGGTCGACGTCCACCGGCTGCCAGAGATCGAGCGCGTCCGCGGCAATGGTCTTGAGCGACTCCAGCGCGACCAGACCCAGCACCAGCCCCAGGGCCGCGCCGGCGATCGAGACGAGCGCGCTCTCGACCAGCAACTGCCGCACGATCGCGGCCCGGCCGCTGCCCAGTGCGATCCGGGTGGCAATCTCCCGCGTGCGCCGCGCGCCACGGGCGAGCAGCAGCCCGGCGAGATTCACGCAGGCAATCAACAGGACGATCCCGACGGCGGCCCACAGCATCATCAACGGCTGACGGAGCCCTTCGGTCAGCCCCTGCTGAAGCGGTACCGTCCCGTAGCCGATCGTGGTGCCGGCCGAGGGCGGGCGCAGCCGGTTGATCTCCCCCCCGAGACGCTGCATCTCGGTGTCGACCGCTGCCTGGCTGACGCCCGGCCTGCGACGCAGCAGGATCTGGTAGTTCTCTCCGCCGCCTTCGCCGTCGGTGCCGGCTCGCAGCGGCGTCCACAGATCGGCCTGCACGCCGGTCAGCGTCCCGGCCGGCATGATCCCGACGACGACGTGCGGCTCGCCGCGCAGGGTGATGGGCCGGCCGATGATCGATGGATCGCCGCCCATCGCGGACCGCCAGAACTCGTGGCCCAGCACCACCGCCGCCGGGCCGCCGCGGCGGTCCTCTTCAGGCGAGAGCTCTCGTCCGTAGGCTGGCCGCACCCCCAGGACGCCGAAGAACCCGCTTCCGACCTTCTGCTGATCCGCGTGGATCGCGCGCCCGCCGGCGACGACGTTCACCCCTGACACCCAGGTCGAGAACACCGCGCGGTCTACGGTCGTCGCGTGGTCGCGGATGGTGACCCAGGTGACGCCGTGCTGGGCGGTCCGCGCCTCACGCTGGCTGTTGGCCTCGACCCGCGCCTCGGCGAGCGCCAGGTGGTCCGGGTCCGGGAAGGGAAGCGGCTTGAGCAGCACGCCATCGACGATGCTGAAAACGGCGGTGTTGATGGCGATGGCCAGCGCGAGTGTCAGGACGGCGGTGACCGTGAAGCCCGGCGACTTGCGCAGTACGCGGGCCGCATAGCGGACGTCGCGAAACAGGGTGTCGAGGGCCGGAAGACGGTTCATCGAAATCACTCCAGGAGGCAGAAAGGGTCGCCGGTCGGCAAACTTCTCTGGGGGCTTAGACGGCGGCGAATTGCGGAGGTTTGCCTGGGGAGCGGGGGGCGAGGGTCAGACCATGGTCTGCCCCCGTTATTCGCCGCGGATCGCGCGGATCTTCGCGTCCCGGTCCGACTCGAAATGTGCCAGGTCGCGCCGCAGCTCCTCCCGTCGCTGCTCGAGCTCCTGCGGATCGAAGACCGCCGCCACCTGCGACTGGTGCATGATCCGCCGTTCGGCGACACGGGCCTCGTACACGTTGCGCGCCTCGGCAATCGCCGCCCGCTGCTCGTCGGTCAGGGACTTCTGTTCGACGCCGGCGTCGGCGTCCTGCTTCTTCAAGCGTTCGAGCGCCAGCTCGAGCGAGCTCTTCGGGGCATCGGTCATGGGGTGAGGGTACAACAACTCCCAACTTCCAAGTTCCAACTCCCAACTCCCAACTGTCAATCCGATCCCCATCCCCCATTCCCCATCCCCCAACCCCGGTAGCAGGACGTTGGCCATTGAAATGGAAGTCGAGAATCCGATTCTGCTAATGTGACGCCCATGAAATTACGTGCTCTTCTCGTATTGCTGGCCGCGGGCACACTGGCGGCGGGCTCGATGATCGCGCAAGACAAACCGCAGGATCCGAAGCCGCCCGAGAAGAAGGACCCGGCGGCGGAGAAGAAGAAGGCGGACAAGAACGAGCTGCCGCTCGAGACCGCGAAGAAGCTCGAGTTCGAGACCGACGAGGGGACCTGGATCTCGCTCGACGCGATGCCGGATGGCAAGGCGCTGATCTTCGAATTGCTCGGCGACCTGTACCGCCTGCCGATCGAGGGGGGCGATGCCACCCGGATCACCGACGGCACGCCGTACGACCCGCAGCCGCGGGTCTCGCCGGATGGCAAATGGATCGCGTTCATCAGCGACCGGAACGGCAGCGACAACCTCTGGATCGCAAAGATCGACGGCACCGAGCCGCGCAAGCTGTCGAGCGAAACCCAGGACGCGGTGATCTCGCCGGCCTGGACGCCCGATTCGCAGTACGTGATCGCCTCGATGCGGGCGACGGCCGGCACGCAGCTGCGAATGTTCCACATCAACGGCGGCAGCGGCATCCCGCTCGCGAGTCCTCCAGCCGGAGAGGCCAGCGGCGGCGCCGGCACCGGCGGCGGGAGCGGCGAGGACCGACACGGCTCGGCGCGTCGGTGTCGCCTGACGGCCGCTACCTGTTCGTCGCCCAGGCCGGCACCGGCACCGGGCTGGCGCGCTGGCAGGTCGCGCGCCTCGACATGCGCTCGGGGGACGCCGACGTGATCACGCAGGCGGAGGGCGGCGGGTTGCGCCCGCTGGTCTCGCCGGACGGCAAGCTGGTCGTCTACTCCACCCGCTACGAGACGAAGACCGGGCTGCGGGTCCGGAATCTCGAGACCGGCGCCGACCGCTGGTTGAAGTGGCCGATCACCCGCGATGAGCAGGAGAGCGGCGGATCGCCGAGCCGCGACACTTTCCCGGGCTACGCCTTCACTGCCGAACGGCCAGGAGCTCGTCGTCACCGACGCCGGCCGGATCGTGCGCGTCCGCCTCGACGGCAAGGGAGAAACCCCGGTGCCGTTCAAGGCGAAGGTGTCGCTGGATCTCGGCCCGGACCTCGATTTCCCGTACCGGGTGCCGCAGGGACCGGTCCGCGCAAGGCTGATTCAGGATCCGCGGCAGTCGCCGGACGGCCGCCGTCTCGTGATGTCGGTCCTCACCAACCTCTACGTCATGGACCTGCCGGCCAGCGGTTCGAGCGCTGCGCCACCGCGGCGGCTGGCGCTGTCGCCGGCACGCAGCGCGGTCGGGACCGTGAGCACGGAGGCGTCCGCCTCCATGCCGTCCGACAACGCGTTCAAGCCCACCTGGTCGCCCGACGGCCAGTGGATCGCCTACGTCACCTGGTCGGCCGAGGGGAACGGGCACATCTGGAAGATCCGCGCCGACGGCAGCGGCCAGCCGCAGCAGCTCACCAAGGTCTCGGCGTTCTACACCGACATCACCTTCTCACCGGACGGCCAGCGGATCGTCGGGCTGCGCGGCAACGAGTTCCAGCGCCAGCAGTCGTTCAGCGAGTTCGGCGGCCTGCGCATTCCGCTCGATCTCGTCTGGCTGCCGGCGGCCGGCGGCGACGTCGAACTGATCGTCCCGGCGCGCGGCCTCGGCCGCCCGCACTTCGCCACCGATCCGGACCGCGTGTTCGTCTACTCGACCGACGGCGTGATCTCGCTGCGCTACGACGGCACCGACCGCCGCACGCACCTCCGGGTCACCGGCCCGGGCCGCGGCGGTGCGCCGCGGCCGCCGGCAGCGGATGCGGTGCTGATGCGTCCCGACGGCCGCTGGGCGCTGGCCGAGGTCAACAACCAGCTCTGGGTGGTTGCCGTGCCGCCGTTCACCGGCAGCGCCGGCGGCGGTGAGCGTTCGTGGGCCGTCGCTGCCGGTCAAGCGGCTGACCGACATCGGCGCCGACTACTTCGCGTGGGCCGATGACGGCAAGACGATCACCTGGGCGATCGGCTCGACGTTCTTCCGCCGCGCCTTCGACACGATCGACTTCACCCCGGCCGAAGGCGAGCGGGGCGGGCGGCAAGCCTGCCGAAGGAGCGCCCGCTGCCGGCGATACCGCGAAGCCGGCCGGGCAAACCGGCGAGAAACCAGGCCAGAAGCCGCGAGAAGAAGGACCCGCTCGACCTGGACAAGAACGTCCAGCGCGTCGAGGTCTCGATCGAGATCCCACGGGCGACGCCGAAGGGAGTGGTGGTTCTGCGCGGCGCCACGATCATCACCATGAAGGGTGACGAGGTCATCGACAACGGCGACATCGTCATCACCGACAACCGGATCACGTCGGTCGGCCGCGGGCTGAAGGTGCCTGCCGGCGCGCGGGTGATCGACGCACGCGGCAAGTTCATCGTCCCCGGCTTCGTCGATACGCACGCGCACTGGGAGTTCCGCACGCACGACGTGCTCGAACCGCAGAACTGGAGCCTGATCGCCAATCTCGCCTACGGCGTGACCGCCGGCCTCGACGTGCAGACGTCGACCAACGACTACTTCGCCTACCAGGACCTGGTCGAAACCGGCCAGAGCATCGGACAGCGCGCCTTCATGACCGGTCCTGGCGTGTTCTCGAGCAACGACTTCCAGTCCTACGAGGCGACGCTCGCGTACCTGAAGCGCTACAAGGAGCACTACCGCACGCCGAACATCAAGTCCTACATGGTCGGCAATCGCAAGCAGCGCCAGTGGGTGGTGCAGGCATCGAAGGAGCTCGGGCTGATGCCGACGACCGAAGGCGGCCGCGACATGAAGCTCGACATCACGCATGCGATCGACGGCATGCACGGCAACGAGCACACGCTGCCCGGTCTTCCCCCTCTACAAGGACGTCGTCGAGCTCTTTGCCAAGACGAAGACCGCGTATACGCCGACGCTGCTGGTGAACTACGGCGGGATCATCGCCGAGGAGTACTTCTACGCGACGACCGAGGTGCACGACGACAAGAAGCTGAACCGCTTCTATCCGCACAACGTGCTCGACGACATGACGCGGCGGCGGCGGGTGTGGGCGCGCAAAGACGAGTTCGTCTTTCCGCTGGCCGCCGAAGCGGCGGCGAAGATCCAGCGTGCCGGCGGGCTGGTCGGCGTCGGCGGCCACGGTCAGCTGCAGGGGCTCGGCTATCACTGGGAGATGTGGGGCCTGGCGATGGGCGGGATGACGCCGCGCGAGGTGCTCAAGGCCGCGACCATCGACGGCGCCCGGATCATCGGCTTCGAGCAGGACCTCGGCTCGATCGAGGCCGGCAAGCTCGCCGACCTGGTCGTGCTCGACGCCAACCCGCTGCAGAACATCCGCAACATCGACCTCGGTTCGCTACGTGATGAAGAACGGCGAGTTGTACGAAGGGGAGACGCTCGACCAGATCTGGCCGGTGCAGAAGAAGCTGCCGAAGTTCTGGTGGTGGGACGCGGCGCCGCGGCCGGTGACTTCGACCAATGGGCGCTAGATGGACTGCGGATTGCGGATTGCTGATTGTGGATCGACGGATTGCGGATTGCGGATTGTGGATTGGGATTGTTGATTTTCTGATTGGGAGTTGGAAGTTGGAGAGTTACGCCATCCCCCATCGCATGCTGTGGATGATAACAGCGCCGGATGGCAGGGAGGGGCGCGGTGGGGTCCGGCGACTGATCAGAAGACGTCCAGATCCTTCGCGATCACCACCTTGCCGGTGAAGCCGCCCTTGCGAATCCCGGCCAGGACCTCTTCGTCGGTTGCGCCCATGCGGAGCACGTGATGAAGGATCAGGAGGCTGGGGGCGATTCGGGCAGCGAGGCGGCCGAGCTCGACGCTGGAGGTGTGGGCCTCACGCATGTATTGCGGCCAGTGCTCGCCGCCGGGACGGTCTTCCGGCAGGGCGCGGCCGTCGGCATAGACTTCGTGGATCAATACGTCGGTGCCCTTCGCCGCGGCCACGAGCGATTCGGACGGCGCCGCATCACCCGAGATGGTGATCGAGCGGCCGGGCGTGTCGAACCTGTACCCGAACGCCGACTTCCACTCCGCATGCCGAACCGGGAAGGCGGTGACCCGCACACCGTCGCGTTCGTAGGCGACACCGGCCTTGATCTCGCGGGCATCCACCTGCAGCCATTCCCGCCGCTCGCGCTCGAGGCCATCGACCCGCAGGTTGACGTCGTCGCGCCACGCATCCAGCAGCCGCTCGGTCATGCGCGCCAGGCCCGGCGGACCATGGACGAGCAGCGGCGCGCGCCGCCCCATGATCCAGGTGGTGAAGATCAAGTCCGGATAGCCGAGCGTGTGGTCGGAATGCAGATGGGTGATGAAGGTCGCTTCGACCGCCTTGATACGCGGATACCCGGCAGCCGAAAGCCGCCGCGTCACCCCGGCTCCCGTGTCGACCAGGAAGACCCGCGAGCCCACGACGATCGCCGTCGCCGGCCCGAAGGCCTGCGCATCCGGCACTGGCGACCCGGTGCCAAGGGTGATGATCTGGGTAGTGGATGCCGTCCCCGCGAGCGGCAGCACCAGGCAGGAGATCGAGGCCCCCATCAGCCACCGATGCCACTTCACTCGGTTCCTGGGGTCAGACCGTGGTCTGACCCCGTTAGACGATGATCCCCTTCCGCACTGCATAGAGGACCACCTCCGCCGTGTTGTGCAGGTTCAACTTCTGCATCAGGTTCGCGCGGTGGGTTTCGACGGTCGACAGACTGAGCTCGAGCACCGTCGCCACTTCCTTGTTCGACCGCCCTTCGGCGAGCAGCTGGAGCACCTGCTTCTCGCGGTCGGTCAGCAAATGGTAGGTATCGGTCAGCCCGCGGGCGTGCAGCCGCCGGACGTAATCTTCCATCAGCACCGCCGCGACCGCGGGGCTGAAGTACGGCTTGCCGGCAGCCACCGCCCGGATCGCCGGCAGCAGGTCCTCGTCGGTCGCGTCCTTCAACAGGTAGGCGCGCGCGCCTGCGGCCAGCGCCCGGATGATGTAGGACTCGTCGGAGTGCATGCTGAGGATGATGATCCGTGGCGGCGGCGTCAGCTTCTGCGCCCGGGCGGCGACATCGATCCCGTTCAGCTTCGGCATGCCGATGTCGACGATGAGCACGTCGGGTTTGTGCTCTTCACAGAGGCGCAGCGCCTCGAGGCCATCGGCCGCTTCGGCCGCGACGGTGAGGCCGGGCTCACTTTCCAGCAGGCTTCGCAACCCGCGACGCACGATCCCGTGATCGTCAGCCAGCAGCACGCGCAAATTCGACCTCCTCGCCCGGCTCCATCGGCGGCAGCGGGATCCGGACCGTCAACGACGTGCCCGCTGCCGGCTTGCTCTCGATCCGGACCGTTCCTCCGAGATCGCGGACCCGCTCCTCGATCCCTCTCAAACCCAGGCCGGCCTTGCGACCGGCCGGCTTGATGCCAACGCCGTCGTCTTCGATCGAGAGGGCGAGGGTCTGCAGACTGCGGCCGACTGTCACCCGGATGCGCGAGGCGGCGGCATGGCGGACGCAGTTGGTGAGCGCCTCCTGCACGATCCGGTAGACGCAGGTCGCATACGGATCCGGCAGCGCGCGCAGATCGGCGGTGACGGTCAAATCTACCGGGAGCCCGTAGCGCCGCGTGAAATCGCGGGCGTGCCATTCGAGCGCCGGCTGCAGGCCGAGGTCGTCGAGCATGCTCGGGCGCAGGCCGAGCGCCAGATCGCGCACCGTCCGGACCATGTTGTCGACCAGCTGACGGCTCTCCGAGACCGCCCCGGCGAGCGGAGCGTCACCCGGCGCCCGGAGGCGATCGATGCTCCCGAGCTCCATACGCAGTGCGGTCAACACCTGTCCCACGTGGTCGTGCAGCTCGCGCGACAGCTTCTTACGTTCCTCTTCCTGGGTCGCGACCAGCTGCTGCGAGAGCTCGCGCATGCGGTGCTCGGCTTCCTCGGCCACGCGGCGCTGCTCCACCGATCGCTGCTCGAGGCGGCGCAGCCGGTAGACCGCGGTGAGCGCGACCACCACTCCGAGCGACAGTCCCCACCAGAGCAGGGTGGAAAGGGCACGCTTCAGCTCCGCCTGCCGCCCGGCCACCCCCGTGCGCTGGGTGGCCATCGTCGCCCGGTTGATCTGCTCGATCTCTTCGGCGATCGCCAGGACCGCCACGCGCCGGGGAATCACTTCGGCGCGGAGAAAGGGAACGCTCTGCGTCGTTTTCTCCGCCGGCGTCCAGTCGAAGAGCGGATCGAGCACCTGCCAGTAATCGTCGAGTTGGGCGCGCAGCCGGGCAAGCCGCTGATCGCTCTCGGGGTTGCCGTGGATCAGCGCGCGCAGATCGTCGAAGGCGGTGTCGTTGGCGGCGCGGAACTGGGCGAGCCGCTCACGATAGGCCGGGGCCCGCTCGCGCGCCGGGTCCAGCAGGTAGTCGCGCACGAAGATGCCCGACAGGTTGACGTCCGACCGCAGGCGGCGGAGCTCGCTATCGACCTCGTGGTACCGCTGGTTCAGTTCGTCGAGCCGGGTATAGATCTCCTGGGCCCGGCGGTTCGACTCGAGCACCGATGCGACGAAGAGCAGGAGCAGGGCCCCCAGGGCAAGCGCGGCGACCGGCCAGGTTCTGAACCGCATGGATCAATAGTATCGAGAGTAGCGAAGGGCGTCCGGATGGTCGATTGCCAGGCCCGGGGCGTGCCCGGTCAACCGGAGAAGCTCGGCTTCTCCCGGGTCGGCGTGCCAGTCTCGCTGTTCTTGGGCCAGATGTGACCGCATGCGCCGCAGCAGAACCAGTCCCGGACCGCCGGGGTGAGGCTGAGGGCTCGCGGGCTCGAGCACAGCGGGCAGAGAGTCTTTTTGTCGTCTGGAGCAGGTAGCCCTGGTTTACGCAGCAATGTTGTTCCGTTGCCGGGAGCGTACCAAATCGTGGCGAGGGCCGACATCCGGCAAATCCGGTAGGCGGTGGCAGGGCTGCGGCGATCCGTGGCAGGATTTTCCCGTCCCATCCCTCCGCCCTCCTCCGCGGATGAGGAAAGCATAGAATCTAGGACTCGGTAACTTGAAGGAGAACCGCATGCGTGTAAACGGATCAATCGTAGCGCTGGCCATCGCGGCCCTGACCCTCAGCGTACCCGCGGCTGCCCAGGATGCCGACCGATCGGTCAAGGGTGGCGGCATCACGGTCAAGGGCTGGCAGGGGAAGGTCGACGCCGGCGCCGCCAAGCAGGGCAAGACGATCAACGACTCGAAGTTCGAGGAAAAGGATGGCGGCTTCCACATCTCGGCCGGCTCCGCCTCGACCTACTGGAACCCGGCCAACTCTGCCAGCGGCGACTACACGGTGAGCGCAACCTTCACCGAGCCGAAGATGGCCGCCGGACACCCGCACCCGTATGGCCTGTTCATTGGCGGCAGCAAGCTCGACAGTGATCAGCCCACCTACGCCTACTGTGTCGCCTACGGCAACGGCAACGCGCTGGTCCGTGGGTTCAGCAACGGCACGGTCGTCAACTTCGCCCCGGCGAAGCCGAACCCGGCGGTCGCGAAGGCGACTGAAGGGGGAAGCGTGACCCAGAACATCACCTGGACGGTGAAGGGCACCCGTGCCGAGTGCGCGATCAACGGCACCGTCGTGGCCGGCTTCGACAAGGCCGAACTCGTTGGCGCCGGCAAGCTCGAATCCACCGACGGCATCTACGGCATCCGCGCCGCCCACAACGTCGACATCGTCGTCACCAAGTTCGGAAAGAAGTAGCATCGTCGAAGGCCGGGGCAGGGATCCACAAAGGATGCCTGTCCCGGTGCGCTTGCCAGCCTCTTCACAAGATCCAACCCCCCTCTGGCCCGTCTTCGCGCGCAGGCTGATGCTAAGTTCTCCGGCATGCCCGATGCGCTTCTGGATCGCACTCGCGAACTGGCCGAGACCTTCCTTGCCGGCGTCGACGACCGTCCGGTTTTTCCTTCGGTGTCGTTTCAAGAGCTCGTGGATGCGCTTGGCGGACCGCTGCCCGAGGATCCGCAAGAGCCGATTGCCGTCATCGAACGTCTGGCGCAGGCCGCAGAACCGGGCCTCGTCGCCACGCCGGGCCCCCGCTACTTCGGGTTCGTCACCGGGGGGAGCGTGCCGGCGTCGGTGGCGGCCGAATGGCTGACCGCAGCATGGGACCAGAACGCTGGTTTGTACGTGCTTTCGCCGGCGGCCGCGGCGATCGAACAGGTCGCCGCCGGGTGGCTGGTTGATCTGCTGGGTCTGCCGGCGTCCGCCAGCGTCGGCTTCGTGACCGGCGCCACCATGGCGAACACGACCGCGCTGGCAGCGGCTCGGCACGAGGTTCTTCGCCGTGCCGGGTGGGACGTCGAAGCCGACGGACTGCAGGGCGCGCCACGGGTGAACCTGATCGCCGGGCGCGAGGCACACGCGTCGATCCGGAACGCGGCACGGTTCATCGGTCTTGGCGCTTCGACGATCGAGTATGTGGATGCGGATGCCCAGGGGCGGATGATCCCGGCGGCTCTCGACCGGGCGCTGGCCGCGACGTCGGGACCGACGATCGTCTGCGCCCAGTCCGGCAACGTGAACACCGGCGGCTTCGATCCGATGGAGGACATCGAGCCGCTCGCTCACGCGCGCGGGGCCTGGCTGCACGTCGACGGCGCCTTCGGCCTGTGGGCCGCCGCCTCACGGTCGCTCAGCCACCACGTCGCCGGGGTTGCGCGGGCCGACTCGTGGACGGTGGACGGGCACAAGTGGCTCAACGTGCCGTACGATTCCGGCTTCGTGATCGTCGCTCATCCTGCCGCGCATCGAGCCGCCATGAGCCAGACCGCGGAGTACCTGCTGCGCGGCGCCGACGAAGAACGCGAAGGGCAGGACTGGACGCCCGAAGCCTCTCGCCGGGCCCGCGGCAACGCCGTTTACGCCGCGCTTCGCTCGCTTGGCCGGCGCGGGCTCGAGGAGATGATCGACCGGTGTTGCCATTGCGCGCGGGTCCTGGCCGACACGCTGCGCGCGGAGCCTGGGATCGAGATCCTGAACGACGTCGTGCTCAACCAGGTGCTCGCGCGCTCCCGGTCCGCTTCAGGCGTGAACATCACCCCCGCAGTGATTGCCGCGATCCAGCAGGACCGCACCTGCTGGGCCGGGGGGACCAGGTGGAATGACGAACCGGCGCTCAGACTGTCTGTGTCGGGGTGGAAGACGACGGACTCGGATGTCCAGCGCTCCGCCGCGGCCATAGTGCAAGCGCACCGGCGATGTTCGGCGCCGACATGATGACGAACGCGACCGTCCAGCTCATGATGGACTGGCCGCCCAGCCGGTCGAGCGCAAGACCCACCGCGAAGGTCCCGCCGCTGGCAGCAGCGAAGCCGAGCGTCGAGTAGACCGCCATCGCGGTGCCGCGGCTCGCCGGCGGCGCGACCTCGACGATGCCGGAGGTCAACGCCGCCGAGTCCGCACTGATGAATGCGTTGTAGACGAGGACCGCGGCGATCACCAGGGCCCACGACACGCGGCCGGCCGGCATCACCAGCTGGCTCACCACCACCGACAGCAGCATCACCGCCACGATCAGCCTGGGCCGTTGCACCCGGGCCGTCAGCTCGGCTCCCGCCAGGCTCGCCGGCACTCCGGCGAGCGAGACGATGGCGGCGAGGGTTGCGATCGACAGCGGGGCAGCGCTGCCGCGGATTCCCTGGCAGAAGACCACGAAGGGCACGAGCCACGCGCGCAGTGCGAACAACTCCCACACGTGCGCGGCGTAGCCGATGACGTAGCGCATCGACTCGGATGAACGGAGCACCGACTTCAGGTGCACCCCCGGATGGGCCCTGGCGTGCGGGGCGACCGGCACCCGCCGCAGCGTCGTGAACACGAGCAGGCTTCCGGCGAGAGGGCCGAGGCTCGCGAGCGCGACCGCCGCACGCCAGGCGAATGCGGCGTCGAGCTGCCCGATGATGTAGAACGACAGGCTCGATCCGATGGTGAAGGACGTGGTGTAGAACGCTACGTGCCGCGGCTTCGGCATCGTCTCGAGGCGATCGGTGATGACCTTGAGCCCCGGCATGTAGGTGCCGGCGAGCCCCGCGCCGGTGAGCAGCTGCAGCAGCGTGGCGCTCCAGACTCCGCCCGCAAGCGTGGCGAACCCCAGCGATCCCGCGCCCGCCAGCGCGCAGGCGCCGAGCCACACCGTGCGTGCGTCGATCCGGTCGGTGAGGCTGCCCAGCACCGGCACCGCGAGCATGTAGCCGGCGAAGTAGGCACTGCTGATCCATCCCGATTCCGTGTTGCTCAAGTCCCAGCCGGCCTGCAGCTGCGGCTGGAGCGCGAGGAACATCGAGAACGGCGTCATGCTCAGGATCTCGGCCAGGCAGACGATCGCCACTGTCGCTGCCGGCGACGATCCGGCAGCCCGATTCAATCCCACTGCACAACACTGATCGACACGGTGGGAGAATTATCCTGTCAGCCGGCCGGTTACTTGCTGCCATTGGCGGATTGGTGTGTGCCGGAGGCACGGGGCCTGTCCCCCCTTGGAAAACGCAGGAGGGCCCCTCGTCCCGCGCCCCGGTCTGCCTGTCCCTTTAGCCTCCCGGCCGTACGGCTGTGGCGGCAGAATACCGGCCATGGCTACAACCTCTATTCGCATCGCTCTGTCGATCTCCGCGGTGCTCTGCGCCGCGGTCATGCCTGCGTCGGCCCAGCCTGCCCCCACCACCGTGGCGCTGAAGGCGCCTGACGGGATCACGCTGAAGGCCACGTATTACTCGCCGGGGAAGCCCGGTCCGGGTCTCGTGCTCCTGCACCAGTGCAACCGCGATCGTTCGGCGTGGGCTGCCTACGGCAAGGCCGCGTCGGCCCGCGGCTATCACGTCATCGCGATGGACTACCGGGGCTTCGGTGAAAGCGAGGGCACCCAGGACAATCTCGGCGCGCAGGCGCAGATCGTCGCCGAAAAGTGGCCGGGTGACGCGGACGCGGCGTTTGCGTGGCTGATCGCCCAGCCTGGCGTTGACAAGAACCGGATCGGCGCCGCCGGCGCCAGTTGCGGCGTCAACCAGTCGGTGCTGCTCGCAAGCCGGCATCCTGAAGTGAAGACGGTGATGCTGTTGAGCGGTGGCGTCGTCCCCGCCGGCCGTGAGTATCTCCGCAAGTCACCGTGGCTGCCGGTGTTCGCGTCAGCCAGCGCCGACGATGGCGGCGCGGTCGACCAGATGCGCTGGATCCTGCGGCTGGTCGCGCAACCCGGCGAACCGGCTGGTCGAATACAAGACCGCCGGACATGGCACCGACATGTTCGCGGTGGAGAAAGGGCTCGAGGCCGGCATGCTCGACTGGCTCGATGCGCACCTGCGCAACGCCCCGGCGACTCCGTCCACCGCCAGCGTGGCCTCGAAACCCAGCCCGGTAGAGGAGTTCTGGACCACGCTGACCAAGCCGGGTGGCGCCGCCAAGGCGCGCGCGCTGTACGACGAAGCGAAGAAGCGAGGGGACAAGACCGTGCTCTTCCCCGAGACCGAGGCCAACGCCTACGGTTACCAGTTGATGGGGGAAGACAAGGCGCTCGACGCCGTCATCGTGCTGAAGATGAACGTGGACGCCTACCCGGAGTCGCCCAACACCTACGACAGCCTCTCGGACGCCTACCTCGCCGCCAACAAGCCGGTGGAGGCGCTGCAGTACGCCGAAAAGGCGATCAAGGTGCTCGACGCCGACACGCGGACGCCCGAGGAGTTCAAGGCGACCATTCGCCTCAGCGCTGAAAAGAAAGTCAGAGATCTGAAGAAAAAAACTTAAGATCCGGCACGGTTCCAAAGGTTCCAAAGGTTCCAAAGGTTCGGAACCCGGAACCCGGAACCCTTGGAACCTGGAACCGTTTAGACCGGAACCCTTAGAACCTTTGAGAACCTAAAGAGGTGCGGGCAGCTGGATTTCGAACCGGGAGCCTCGATCGAGGCCGGGGCTGGTGACCCGGATGGCGCCGCCGTGCAGCTCCACCAGGTGACTGGCGAGCGCGAGACCGAGGCCGAGGCCCGCGCTGTTGCCCTCCCCCGGACCACCCTGCCAGAAGCGCTGAAACACCTTCGGCAGGTCCTGCCTTGCGATGCCTGCGCCGGTGTCTTCCACCGCGATTCTCAGCAGCCGGCCATCCTGCTCAGCGCTGACCGTGATCGAGCCCCCCATCGGAGTGAACTTGAGCGCATTGGTCAGCAGGTTCCATAGCACTTGCGCGAGCCGGTGGCTGTCGCCGTTGACGATCAGCCCGGGCTGAATGGCCGTATGGAGCTCGAGCGACTTGTTGAGGGCAGCCGGGCGCAACGACGCGACCGATTGCTCGACCAGCCGGGTCAGGTCGAAAGGCTGCAGATCCACCGACATCTTGCCGGTCACGATCCTCGACGAGTCGAGGACGTCGTCGACCAGCCGGCCGAGCGAGGTCGCGTTTCGTGAGATGACGTCGAGCACTCTTGGCAGCTGGTCGGCCGGCAGCGAGCCGTTCTGCAGCATCTGGACGTAGCCGAGCACCGTGTTCAGGGGCGTGCGGAGCTCGTGCGAGAGCGTGGCCAGGAACTGGTCCTTCGCGCGGCTGGCCTCCTCGACCGCTCGTTGCAGCCGCTTCTGCTCGCTGATGTCCCTGGCGATCTTCGAGGCCCCGACGATGGTGCCGTCGGGGGCGTGGATCGGGGAGACGGTCAGCGAGATCTCCAGCAGTCCGCCGTCCTTGCGCTGCCTGATCGTCTCGTAGTGCTCGACGCTGTTCCCGGCGCGGATCTGGCCGATGACGAACTCCTCCTCGGCGAAACGGTCGCGGGGGATGATCAGCGAGATATGCCGGCCGACCGCTTCCTCGGCGGTGTATCCGAACAGCCGTTCCGCTGCCTTGTTCCAGCTGACGACGACGCCGTTCAGGTCCTTGCTGATGATGGCGTCGTCAGACGACGAGATGATTGCGGCGAGGTGGCCGGATGGCTCCGTGGATCCAGCAATCATCCGGCGATTCTAATTTGAATCGTCGCGGTTCGAGGCAAGAGCCCGGAATCGGCGGCTAATTGGCCCGCAGCGCGGCGAGCGGGTCCACCCGGGTGGCCCGCCGCGCCGGAATGTAGCTGGCGAACATCGATGCCGCCGCGAGCACGATCGGCGCGACCACGAACACCAGGGGATCGAAGCCGCTCACGTCGTACAGGATCGAGTCGAGCACCCGGCCCATCGCCAACGCGATCGGCAGGCCCACCGCGAGACCGGCGACGGTGAGCCCGACGGACTCACGCATCACCATGCCCATGACGTCTCCCTGCCGCGCCCCCAGCGCCATCCGGATCCCGATCTCGCGGCTGCGCCTCGACACGAGGTACGACTTCACGCCGTAGACGCCGGCCACCGCCAGGCCGAGCGCGAGGCCGCCGAAGAGCACGAGCATGCGGCCGCTGGTGCGGATCGCCCAGAGCTCGAGGCTGTTGTCGTGGAAGCGCTGGAGCGTGGTCAGCTCGAGGATCGGCAACCGGCCGTCGACCGCCCGCAGCTCGCGGCGCAGGGTCTCGGTCATCGCCGCTACCGCGGCTGCATCGGTGTTTGACGAGCGCACGTGGAGGCTCATCCCGGCGCGATAGTTCGGGCCGAAGGGGACGTAGATGTGCGGATCCTCCCCCTGGTCCATCAGCTCTTCGCGCATCGTCGGCGAGACGCCGACGATCTGCATCGGCCCGAGCTGCTCGAGGAGCGGCTCACCCTCGCGCGGGGTGAAGCGGATCGTCTGGCCGACCGGGTCTTCGTTGGGGAACAGCTGGCGGGCCAGGACCTCGTCGATGATCGCGACCCGGGCGCCGGTGGCGGATTGTTCCTCGGCGATCGTGAAGTCCCGTCCCCTGCGCATCTGGAGACCGAGTGACCGGAAGTAACCGGCGCTCACGATGCGGTAGGTCGGGCCAAACAGCGCCGGATCGCGCGGCACACCAGGGCGCTCGACCAGCCGTCCCTCGTGAAATGCCCCGAATGGCACCGTCGAGGCCAGCGCCGCCGCTTCGATCCCCGGCATCGTCCGGACCCGCTCGAGCACGGCGCGATAGAGATCGCGGCCGCGCGCCTCGTTGATCTGCGCGACGCCTACGTCGAGCGTGGCGAGCAGGCCGCCTTCGTACGAGAACCCTGGGTTCGCCGAAGTCGCCTTGATCATGCTGCGCGCGAACAGCCCGCCGGCGCAGAGGAGGCCGAGCGAAAGCGCGAGCTGACCGACCACCAGCATGTTCCTGGCGGTGAACCGTCCCGGCCGGGCGCCGGTGTCGGAAGCCTGTTCCTTCAGGTCGGTGACGAGATCGACCCGTGACATCTTCAAGGCCGGACCGATTCCGGCGAGCAGGGTCGCGAACCCGACGAAGCCGGCGGTAGCGAGCAGCACGTTCATGTCCGGCCGCGGTTCGAATACGAGCGTGAGCGGAAGGACGCGAACCAGGCTGGCGACGAGATAGGTGGTCGCCCAGTAAGCGAACACCAGCCCCGCGGCTGCGCCGACGACCGCGAGCAGGAGACTCTCGGTCAGGAGCTGCCGCACGATCCGCGAGCGGGATCCGCCGAGCGCGAGCCGGAGCGCGATCTCCTTGCGCCGGATCGTGCCTCGCGCCAGCAGCATGTTGGCCAGGTTGAGGCAGGCGATGAGCAACACCGTGCCGGTCAGCCCCATCAATGCTGCGCCGGCGATGCCGAGGCCGGTGTCGGTCATGGGGCGCGTGCTGGTCGACATGCGCGGGAGACGGCTGACGGTGATCGCCTGGTCCCGGTTGTCGGGAGACGCGACGGCGATCTGTTCCGACAGTGCCGAGAGCCGTTCCTGCGCGACCTCGATCGTGACGCCGGGCTTCAGCCGGCCGAGGACGATCACCGTGCCGGCCTTCGGATCGCGCAGGCCGTCGCCGCTGTTCTTGAAGATGTCGTTGACGATGGTGTCGAACACGCCGAGCGGCAGCCAGACCTCCGGCGAGGCCAGCGCCATGGTGCCGCCGAAGCCCTGTGGCGTCACGCCGACGACGGTGAAATCGATCGAGCTGATCTTCATCGTGCTGCCGACCAGCGCCGGATCGAAGCCGGTCGAACGCCACTTCTCGTATCCGACGATCACGACCGGGAGGTTCGCGCCGGGACGCTCCTCCTCCGGCAGGAATGCCCGTCCAGCGGCCAGCGGCACCTGCAGCGTCTCGAAGTAGTTCGAGGAGATGAGCTCGACGAAGATCCGCCGCGTGGTGTCGCCGGAGGGGACCCCGGCCATCGAGAAGGTATGCGCCGCGAGGCCCTCGAACACGTCGGACTTCTCTCGAACGTCGACGTAGTTGGGATAGGCGAAGGCGCGATAGGAATCGGGCTTCGAGCGCTCGAAGCGGAAGAGCCCGACGATCCCTTCTCCCTGCGACGGCACCGGCGTGAACAGCAGCGCGTTGACGACGGTGAAGGTCGCGCTGTTCGCGCCGATGCCGAGGGCGAGGACAAGGATTGCCACCGCGGTGAAGCCCGGCGCCTTGGCGAACGAGCGAACGGCATAACGAAGGTCCTGCAGCAGGCGTGACATGACCCACCTTGTGACGGCTGAGGGGGGGCGAAGGTTCCGGAAAACCACCATTCGTCCCTGCCGGCGGGGGCTTCGGCACGCCGGGGTTGCGGGTCTGGGCACTAGAAGAGGAGAGTTCGACCTGATGCGAACGATCCGGCTGGTCACTCTCGCCGTCCTGGCCGGCGCCGCCTGCGCCGGTGTGACCGCCGACGCGGGAAAGATCGCGGCCGAGATCAAGCGGCTGACCGTCGAAGCGCCGGCCGTGCTCCCCGAAGACAGCAAGGCGCCGATCATGTCGCGGCTCGACCGGGCGCGGACGGCGCTGGCCGGCGGCCAGACGTATCTCGCGCTCTATGACATCCAGCCGGCATTCGAAGGGGAGGGGGGCTACCGGCTCGCGGCGACAGAGAAGAGCGTCACGACCCAGGAGGCGTTTGTCCGCAAGTGGACGGAGATGGGCCCGCCCGCCGAGCCACCGGCCGGCAAGGCGCCGATCGTGTTCGTCGAAGCGCTGGCGCAGAGCGCGGAGGGTCGCGCCCCGGCCACCTATCGCGCGAGCCGGCCCTATGCCGAGGACGCCGGGCGCGCGGCGGGGCTGTACTACCTCGGCGAGTCGCACGCGATGGTGCGGTTTGCCGCGTTGTGCCGCAGCCTGGCCCTGCCACCCGCGGCTGCCGCCAAGCCGCCGATCGGCTCGATCGAGCGGCATCTCGCGGCCTACGAAAGGGACGTCGTCAAGGCGTATGACGCCGCGGCCGCGGCCGAGCGTCCACGGTTCGCGGCCGTGAACGTCACCATCAAGCTCGCCCGCACCCTCGACGAGCAACGGCGCCACGAAGGGGCGCTGCTGCAGTACCTGGTCTCGCGATTTCGCTACGGCCTGATCCAGACGACTGGGAAACCGGACCCGTCGATTGACGGTCTCCGCGCCAGGCTTGCCGGCACGAAGCTGCCGGCCGGCATCGACCACAGCATCGCCGAGTTCTTCGCGCAGCTCGCCGGTGCGGCGCTGAATGGTCCGGAACCGGCGCCGCACGGCGCCGCGGTGATTCTCGACGACATCCTCCCGGCGTACCTGACGGTGGTGAACAAATGATGAAGCTAGCCCTGGCCCTCGCGGTTCCGTTGCTGGTCGCGGCCCTCGACCAACCCAGGTCCGTGCCTGGGGGCATAAAAGAGACCGCCGCGCAGGCGGCCGGTGCGACGGTCACCATCACGCTGGTGAGGTGGCCGTTCACGTGAAGCCTCTCAGACCCAGCAAGTTTGCTGATAAAGGATGTTGCGTCGGAGCTCGGCAGCCGGGTCAAGGTCGTGACCGAGGAATACGGTAACTCGCCGACCGCGGAACGATGGGGCGTGCGGCGCTATCCGGTCGTTTTCGTGGACGACGTGCTCGTCGCCCGTCCGAAGGATTTCGGATTCGCCGGCGAAGACGACAAGTCGAAGGGGCTCTACGTCCCCTGGCGTGAACCGTCGAACCAGCAGCGGTTCAAGGCGGATCTGCGGCGCATGACCGAGATGCGGCTCAAAGGGGAGCAGGTCGCCGGGCTCGATGTCGCCGAAGTGCGCGCCGAGGCCGTGCCGTCGGACGGGCCGTCAACCTTCCCCGAGCTCCCGCTTCGCTCGATCGCCGGCGCCTCGCTCGATTCGAAGGCGCTGGCCGGCAAGGTCGTGGTGGTCGAAATGTGGGCGACGTGGTGCCCGCCCTGCCGCTCGACGATGGCATGGCTGAACACGCTGCAGGCGAAGCACGGCGACCGGCTGGCGGTGATCGCAATTGCGGTCGACTCACCGGCGGCCGAGGTCCTGAAGATGTCCGCCCAGCTCAAACCGTCGTATCACATCGTCCAGGGCACGCCGGAGATCATCGCCAGCTTCGGCGAAGTCGCAGCGGTCCCGAAGCTGTTCGTGTTCGACCGCTCGGGCAAGAGGATCCAGACCTTCTACGGCGCCCCGCCCGATCTGCATCAGAAGATCGATGCTGCGGCCGCCGGGGCACTCGGTTCCAGGTTCTAGGGTCAAAAATGTCTGAATGCTGAATGCTGAATGCTGAAAATTTGGGTTCTAAGTTCTTTGTTCTGAGTTCTGAGTTTCACGGCCTTACGTAGAAGGCCGTCCGTGGGAACGAGAATGTCCCGGCGGCGGCATCGATGATGTTGATCTGGCAGGTGTAGAGGCCCGGGGTGAACGAGCCGCCGGGAATCTCGAACTGGAACAGCGCCGCCTTGCGATCCGGGACGTCGACTGCGGAGCGCTCGACCGGGGGCGTTTCGAACACCTTGACCTTCCCGCGGTAGAAGGCGAGGCTGGTACGCAGCTGCGGCCCACCGCCAGCTTCACCTGGCTCGTAAACCTCGTAGTAGAAGAAGAGCTTCTGGTCGCGGGCGACGACGTGGGTGACGTTGGGCACGAGCTGCACGCCGTCGCGGATCAGCGGGTTCTGGGAGCGGCCGCGGCCGGCCGGCTGCAGCTGGGTGCTCAGCACGATCGAGCTGACCTTCACCGCCGCCTGCTTCAGCTCGGGCACCGACAACGGCGTCTCGAACGAGCCGATCCGTCCGTTGGTGTTCTCGCGGACCACCACCTTCACCGAGAAGCGGCCGGGCGGGAGCGTGACCCCCGACTGATAGAGGACCTGCTTGCCGGCCAGCGTTGTTCCCGTCGCGGCGGGGAACTTCAGCGTCTCACGCATCCGTCCGAGCGGACGCCCCTGTTCGTCGGTAACGATCCCGAGCACGTCGAGCGACACCTCCTTGGCGGTGCCGACCGGCACTGCGGAGCCGGGGACGGCAACCGAGATCGGGACGTAGTACTGGTTGCCGCTCAGGCGGAAGAAGCCGCCGCTGACCATGACCGGCACGTCGGTCGAGGACACCGGCGAGAACATCTGTTCCTGGAGCTGCATCTCGCGGTCGGACCGGTTGGTATGGGCGAAGTCGCGCTCCGCGAAGTAACCGGCGCGGGCTTCGACCCGCAGGCCATCGCGCTTGACGCGCACCTGGATACGGCGGAACCGCCCGTCCCTGGTCGTGTTGGTGCTGCTGTAGCCGAGCAGGTAGTAGGCGGACATGTCGCGCCGCACCCGGGCGTAGGCTTCGCCGAAGTCGTTGGTGTCGGTGAAGGCGCGGCCGCCGGTGTCGGCGGCCAGCGAGGTCAGGGTGTCCTGCGACGCCGCCAGCCGCGAGAACTGCTGCGCCACGCCGCGGCCCGAGAACAGTGCCTGCCCGCGGCCGCTCGCCTGCCGCGCATCGCCGCCGGGCACGACCGCCTGGAGGCCGCGCGTATCGACCGGGTAGATCGACACGTGCGCCCGGACGGCCGAGTTGATCGCCGTCCTGAGCTCGATCTGGTTGTCCTGGCCGCTGCGCTCCATGCCGGCGGAGAAGTAGAGAATCGCCTTCTTCTGCTCGAGCGGCGCCAGGGTGTCGGCGAGCGTCCGCAGCGCGCGCAGCCGGACGTCGTTGTTGAACATGTCCATCTCGCTCGTCTCGGCGTCAGTAGCGTCGGTCGCGGCCGCGGCTGCCTCCTCCGTCGCCGCGGTGGCGGCGTCGGGCGGCGGCGTCGCCGTCCCGTCGGTGTAGGCGAGCTGCGCAAGCGTGGCGGCGACCCTGGCGCGGTCCCCGGTGAAGTCGGTGAGCACTTCGAGGGTCGTGCTGACGGTCGCGACCGCGACCAGATCGGCCGGCGACATCTGCTCCGACACGAACTTGTTGGCCGAGTCGACGGCCCGCTGCACGTCTTCCGGCTGCATCGAGCTCACGTCGAACAGCAGCACCATCAGCCGCCGTCCGCTGACGTCCGCGGCGGTCATCGGCCTGGCCGCAACTTCGGCGGCCGGATCGGTCATGCGCTCCTCGACGCCGGCCAGCAGGTCCGCCGTTGCCATCGGCGTCACGGCCGCATCCGAGATCTCCTCGAAGGAGAGCCCGAGCACCTCCTGGGGCCGTCCATCTTCGCGGACTTCGAAGTCGGCCGCCGTCAGCCCTCGAACGATGTTCCCGGCCCGGTCGCGGACGACGATGTCCACCGAGACGAGGTCGCGGCCGCTGCGAAAGGTTGGGCGCTGCTGGCCGGAGCTGGTGGCGCCGGCCGGAACGAGCATGAACAGACTCAGCGCAACGGCCGCTGCAGGTCGGAGCATCAGAATCGGAACCGCAGCCCGAGCTGCATGGAGCGCATCGGCCGGACGGAAAGGACCTGCCCGAACGTCGGGGAGTTGACCAGCGTATCGATGGCGGCGTAGTTGACCATGTTGAGGAGGTTGCTGGCGCTGAGATTGACGCTGAGGACACGGGTGTCGCCGAGCCGGATGTCGCGCGAGATCTGCGCGTCGAGCTGACGGCTGCCCGGCCCGATGATCAGATTCCGGCTGGCGCTGCCGAAGCTCCCGGTCGCCGGCACGGTGAACGCCGCGGTGTTGAAGAACAGGTCGATCGTCGGATCGTTCACCCGGATCGCGTCGCCGTTGTAGTCGGCGCGCAGCGTCCCGCTCGTGCCGCGGGCGACGTCGGCGGCGGCCGCCTGCACGCGGGGCGTGTAGGGCGTGCCTGACTGCCACGAAAAATTGGCCGATGCCCGCCAGTTCTCGAGGAGGCTGGCCCACGGGCCGCCGTTGGCCAGCCAGCGCCGGTTCGGGCCGAAGGGCAACTCGAACGACAGGTCGGCCGCGACCTGATGCCGGCGGTCGAAGCTGGAGAGCCCCCACTCGGCGTCGAGGTCCTGGTCGTTCTGCGCCACTACCGTGCCGCCGCCGCCGATGGTCGAGGCGTTGTCGCGCGACTTCGCCAGCGTGTAGCTGAGGCCGCCGCCGAGGCCGCGCATCGGCCGCCGTCTCGCGCGGAGCGCGAGCGCATTGAGCACCGAAGATCCTTCGGCGGTCTGCCACAGGAAGGGCTGGACACCCGGGATCCGCAGACCCTCCGGGCCGCGATTGGGCGCCCGCACGATGTCGAGGCTCGAGCCGCGGGTGTGCGTGTAGCTCGCGCCGACGTTCCAGACCTGCCGCAGGTCCTTCGAGATGTCTCCGTTCCAGGTCTGCACCAGCCCGAGCGCGTAGTTCTTGTCGACCCCGTAGTTGTTGGCGATCTCATCGCCGCTCGATCCGGCAAACGCGTTCTGGATCGTCAGCGGGTCCTCTGGCGTGCCGAGCTGCGTGTCGGTGACGGCGAACGGAGGCTGCGCCACCATCTGACGAGCGATTCCGGCGTACGAACCGGCGTTGTAGCTGATCCCGTAGCCGCCGCGGACGACGGTGCCGGGGGCGGCGCGCCAGGCGAAGCCGGCGCGCGGGGCGAGGTTGTTGGTGTCGGCGCGCACCAGGGCAGACGGGAACGCGCCGGTGAATGGGCCGGTGCCACCCGAAAGCACCGGCGCGGCGGCGCTGAAATCGGCGGGGACGTCGAGATTCGCCATGCGGCCGTTGTCTTCGTAGAACGGCCACAGCAGCTCGTATCGCAGGCCGAAGTTGAAGGTGAGCGTCGCGCTGCGCCGCCAGTCGTCCTGCAGGAACAGGCTCATGGACCGGCCGGCAATCTGCACCTCGCCGGAGCCGTACTGGACGTTCGCACCCTGCGGCAGGCCGAGAAGGAAATCGGCGAAGTCGAGGCCGCCGCCGCTGGCCGACGCCAGGCCGCCCGACGAATGAAGCCCGGTGAAGGTGTAGGCGCCACGCGCGTTCGCGTCGGTGCGTGAGTCGGCCTGGTCGAGGCGAAAATCACCGCCGAGGTGAATCGTGTGGCGCGTACGCCACGGCCGGGTCATGGTGTAGCCGAGCGTGAGCCGCTGATCCAGCCGGTCGTTCGGCGTCACGTCGCGCACGCTGCTCAAGCTCGAAAACGACAGCGTCGGCACCCCCCAGTTGAGCGGATCGGTGGCGACGCCGGTAATGCCGGCGTCGCCGGCGACATCCTCGACGAACGAGTACCGGCTCAACGCCCGCGACGCCGTACGCGTGAAGGTCACGTTCACGTTGTGCAGCATTCGCCGGTGGCTGATGTTGAGCGAGACCGGCAGCGACAACGACGAGCCGCTGCTGACACCGCCGAGGGTGGGGAACACGTTGTTCAGCTCGTTGTCGTTGCGGCGGTACTGGAGCTGCGCGTTCATGACCACCGAGGTCCCCTGCTGCCCACCGCGGCCGCGTCCCCCCGGACCACCTGCCCGCCCGCCGCCGCCGCGTCCGCCGCCGGCACCGCGGCCACCCGCCTGGGTGAAGTTGTGGGTCATGCGGAGGTTCAGGTTGTCGGACACGGTGTCGGTCGTGGTCACGTAGTGGAAGTTGCGGCTCGTGCCATCGAGGTTGGGTGTGGGAATGAACCGCAGCAGGGCCACCGACGCGCTATCCATGCGCGAGGCCGGCACCTGGTTGCCGGCGAATGGCTGTCCGGTCGAAGGGTCGACCAGCGGCGCGTCGATCGAGGAGAAATCGCCCGACCGCATCGCCGCGGTCGGCACGGTGGCGTACTGGTCGAACAGCTGATCGCCGCGGTTGCCGTTGTAGCTGGCCGTGAATGTCGTCCGGCGCTGGCCGTTGTAACCGGGGAGGCGCACTGGTCCGCCGACGGTGACCCCGAACGTCTGACGGTTGTACGGGGTCGACCCCACCGGCCGGTCGGGGCGCAGTTGATAGGGGGCGCTGTCGAGCGCCGAGCCGCCGTAGTTGTAGTTCGTCTGGATGTTGTAGGCGCGCTGGCGGCCGCCCCGTCCGCCGATCACGAAATCGCCGCGGCCGCCACGGCCTCCGGGGCCGCCGGCCCGGCCTCCGGGCCCGCCGGGTCCGCCGCGTCCTTCCTGCCCGCCGCGGCCGCCCGGGCCGCCCGGTTCGCTCCGACCGGCCGGGCCAAAGCCCTGCGCCAGTTCCCCGGTGACCGGATCGATCTCACCGCGGCCGATCGCCTCGAAACGATCCCCCATCATCCCGCGATCCAGGTTGGCCATGTTGCCGCTCACCGCGAGCGACTCGGTCGGTGCGTCCGGAGAGAAGCCCGGCGGCAGCAGCAGGCGGGTCGAGGCGTCGACCAGCTCGCGCTCCGGCTGCGGCAGTTCGGCCGCCGCGGCCCCCTGCTGCGCCTGCACGTTGAGCGTTTCGAACCGCGGTCTGGCGGCGCCAGCCGGGGTGGCGGTCGCGGCGCGTGGCGTCCGCGGCTGCAACCCGAGCTGAAGGTCGACAACCTGGGGCGCGCACGGATCGCCGGCAAGGGTGATCGCCCGGTCGACGGTGGTGAAGCCGGTGAGCTCCGCCTTCAGCTGGTAGGCGCCAGGAGCAACCGTGAGTTGATAGGTGCCGTCGGTCTCCGACGAAGAAGCCACCGCCACCTTGCCATCGGCCAGCGCGACGATCGACACCCCAGGCAGCGGCGTGCTGCCGCTGATGGCCCGGCCCGAGATCCGGCACGGCAGCGGCCCCTGCTGCGCCTGAGGAAGTCCGGACGCGATCGTCACCGCGACGCTGCACCACAGCAGCGTGCGGGTTCGCTGATACCCGACGGTCGTTGTCAACTGAAGGCTCCTGGCGCCCGCGACACAAGGCTCTTTGAACAGGAGGTCAGAAGATCAGGAGTCTTTTGGATCTGAATCTCCTGAACTCCTCGTCTCCTGTAAGAAATCTGCTCGACTCATCGGCCATCTGTCAGCGAATACGCGCGCTGCGTCGTCGCCGTTTCCTGCGCAGGCAGGAGGATGGTGAACTCGGCGCCGCCACCGGCAGCGTTGCCCGCCGTGATCTCGCCGCCGTGATGCCGGACGATCGCCTGAACGATGGACAGCCCGAGCCCGCTGCCGGACGGGATCTTTGTTCCCGCGCGCGACCCGTCCGCCTTGTAGAAGCGTCCGAAGATGTGCGGCAGATGCTCCGCCGGAATGCCCGGACCGGTGTCGCGGACGATGAGGCGGACACCGGCGGGTACGGGCTCGGCGATCAGCGACAGCCGCCCCCCTTCGGGCATGTGCCGGATCGCGTTGGCGGCGAGATTCTGGATCGCCTGTTCGAGCCGCGCGGCACTGCCGACGAGCGGCGGTGTCGCGGGATCGACGGCGACGTCCGCGCCGATCTGTTTCCGCTGGATGTCGGGAAGGTGGCGATCGATCACCCGCTGGAAGAGGTCCTGCACCGCCACGCGCTCGCTCTGCAGCTGCTCGCCGCCTCCCTCGAGACGCGCGAGATCGAGCAGGTCGCCGATGATCGCTTCCAGCTTGTATGTTTCCTGGTCCGCTACCGCGAGATACCGGCGGCGCGTCTCGTCGTCGATGGCGATCTCCGGCATCGACAGCGTCTGGACGTAGCCGCGGATCGCGGTGAGCGGCGTCATCAGCTCGTGCGAGACATCGGCCAGCAGCTGGCGGCGTGCGTTGTCGGAAGCCGCGAGCGCTTCCGCCCGGACCCGCAGATCGTCGGCCATCCGGTTGAAGGCCCGCGCCAGGTCGGCGACCTCGTCGCCGCCGGTCTCTGACGCCCGCGCGTCGGTCTGTCCTTCGCCGAGCGCCTGTGCCGCCTGCTCCAGCGAACGCAGCCGCCGGTGGGTCGGGCCGAAGATCAGCAGCGCGGCGGCGATCACGCCGGTGATGAGAAGGCCGACGCCGGCCAGGGCAAGCGTCGGGCCGAACCGTTGCACCGCCATCCATGTCGGCGGGCTCGGCGGCACCGCGACGATCCCGATCTGGACGCCGTTGACCACCACTGGCGCCGAGTCCGGGCGGCCCGGCCCACCGCGCCGCCCTTCAGGTCCGCCCCGGCCGCCGGGACCACCAGGACCGCCGGGGCCGCGTGGCGGTCCGGGAAAGCCGCGCGGCAGCGCATCGGGCCGGTTGGTCGCACGCCGCCCGTCGTGCATCATCACGGAGAACGGCCGCTTGATCTCGGCGAACGCGGTCTTGACGTGCAGGTCGAGGTCGAGGTTCGGACGCTGGGTGAGCGCGTCCGACAGCTCGCGGGCGACGAAGTCGGCGAGTTGCTGCGGTGTGCGTCCCTGCGGCAGTTCGTCCAGCCGGCCTGACAGCCAGAGAAAGAGCACCGCCTGCGCGAGCAGCAGGGCGGCGAGCAGCGCCACGAAGCCGATCGCGATCCGGACGTAGAGGCTGCGGAACCAGCGTCGCTCAGACATCGGCGAACTTGTACCCGGTGCCCCAGACGGTCAGGATGTACTTCGGTTCCGCCCCCTCGTCCTCGATCTTCCGGCGGACGCGTTTCACCAGGGTGTCGACGCTGCGCTCGGTGATGTGGGTGTCGTTTCCCCAGACCCGCTGCATGAGCGCTTCGCGGCTGAAGACGAGGCCACGGTTGCTGGCCAGCAGGTACAACAGGTCGAACTCGTTCGCCGTCAGGTCGATCTCCCGGCCCTCGAGGCGCGCCTGGCGCCGGCCCGGGTCCACGGTCAGGTCTCCGGCGTTGATGGGGGAGGGGTGCGCGTCCGCCTCCGCCGTCCGCTGCCGGCGGCGCTGGAGCGCGTGCACCCGGGCGACGAACTCGCGGATGCCGAACGGCTTCGTCAGGTAGTCATCCGCCCCCGTCTCGAGGCCGAGCACTTTGTCAGACTCCTCACGCCGCGCCGTCAGCATGAGGATCAGGGTGTCCTGGTTCGCCGACTCGCGGCGGATCGCCGCGCACACGCTGATCCCGTCCAGCCCGGGCAGCATCACGTCGAGCACGATCAGGTCGAACCGCTCGGCTCGCGCCAGCCGCAGCGCCTCCGAGCCATCCGCAGACGGAAGCACGGCAAAGCCTTCGAGCTTGAGGTGCAGGGTGAGCAGTTCCCGGATCGCGTCATCGTCTTCGACGACGAGCACGCGCCTGGCTCGGGTGTCGGGCTCCATGTGAAGCCAGTGTAAGCCGCCCCTGCCGCAGGGGACGGCTGCCACCGTTTTTTCACACCCGCGCCACGCCTACGCCATGTCTGTCTCGTTTAATCAATCATCATGAAACGGAACCTGATCATCCTCCTGACGCTGGTCATCGCGACGACGCTGACGGTCAGCGCGTTTTACAACCGCGCCGGCGGCGCCGCCCCGGTGATTGCCGCCGGAACGGTGACCCGCGGCCCGGTCGTCAAGGCCATCGCGGCGACCGGAACGCTCGAGGCGATGACGACCGTCCAGGTGGGAAGCCAGGTGTCGGGCAGCGTCCAGGCGTTGTATGCCGATTTCAACTCGCTCGTGAAGAAGGGGCAGGTGTTGGCCCGGCTGGATCCGTCGCTGTATCGGACGGCGATCGAGCAGGCGCAGGCGAACCTGCTCAAGGCCGAGGCCGACGAGCAGCGCGTTCGGGTGCTGCTCGCCGACGCCGAGGCCAAACTGGTCCGCGCGCGGGAGCTGTCGGCCCGACAGCTCATCCCCGCAAACGATCTCGAGACCGCCCAGGTGGAGCGCGACTCGATCCAGGCGCAGATCCGCTCGGCCGGCGCGAGCGTGACCCAGGCTCGAGCCTCGCTCGAGCAGGCGCAGGTCAACCTGAACAAGACCGTCATCACCTCGCCGATCGACGGGATCGTCATCTCGCGGAGCGTCGACGTCGGCCAGACCGTCGCGGCGAGCCTCTCGGCGCCGACGCTCTACTTGATTGCCGCGGATCTGTCGCAGATGCAGTTGAGCGCGAGCGTCGATGAGTCGGATCTCGGCCAGATCCGCGAAGGACAGTCGGTGCGATTTACCGTGGACGCCTATCCGACGCAGACCTTCAGCGGCGTCGTTCGCCAGGTGCGACTCAACCCGGTGGTCGTCTCAAATGTCGTGACCTACGCGGCGATCATCACCGCGCCGAACCCGCGGCTGGAGCTGAAGCCCGGCATGACGGCCAACCTGACGGTGGAAGTGGCGCGACGCGAGGACGTGCTGCGCGTACCGGCCGCGGCGCTGCGGTTCAAGCCCACCGCCGACGTGCTGCAGGCGTTGAATGCGAAGTCGACCGCGGCTCCGGCGGGCACGTTGGTCTGGCAGCAGGACGGTGAGACGCTGAAGCCGGTCCGGGTAAAAGCCGGTCTCACCGATGGAACGTGGACGGAGATCGTGGAGGGAGCTTTGACGGAAGGGGACCGGGTGGCGACGAGCGCCTCACTCGCCGGCGAGGCGGCGCCGGCCGCGCGCCCGGGTGCTCCGGCGACCGCCAACCCTCTCATGGGCGCTCAGCCTGGGCGGCGATAGCACGGCGACAGCAGACGGACAGACGAACAGACAAGGGAGTCAGTCAATGAAGAGCCTATTGAAGACGGCGGTCGTAGGTGGAATGGCGGCGGTGTTCGTCGCTTCGGTGGCAGTCGCGCAGCAGGAGCCGGGGCGAGGGCGCCAGGGTGGCCCGGGGGGGCCCGGCGGGCGCGGGATGCTGCCGGGCATCATGCAGGATCTGACCGAGGAGCAGCGCAGCCAGGTCAAGGCGATCCTCGACGAGGAGCGCGGCCGTGACGGGCAGCCGCCCGCCGACGCGAAGCTGCGGCGCGAGCTCGAAGCCGAGCTCCTCGCGGACGTGCCCAACGATCAGAAGATCGAAGACCTGAAGCAGCAGATCCTGGTGCTCCAGGCCGAGGGGCTCTCGCGGCACATCACGGTCCAGAAGCGCGTCGCGCAGGTGCTCACGCCTGAACAGAGGGCCAAGGCCCGCGAGCGGATCGCCGAGGGGCCGCCCGAAGGCCGGGGACGCCGCGGTTCTCCCGGTTCCAGGTTCTAGGTTCCGCTCAGCGTGACGAGCAGCGGACGATGGTCGGAGACCCGGGTGTCGATGACTTCGGCGTGCGTGCAGCGCAGGCCGGCGGTCAGGAACAGGTAGTCGATTCGCTTGATCGGCTTGTCGGCGGGGTAGGTGAATCCATCGCCTGCCCCGCATTCCTTCCAGGCGTCGCGCAGGCCCGCGGCGATGATCCGCTCGTAAGGGGCGCTGCCCGGTTCGGCATTGAAATCGCCGCCGGCCGCAACCGGTCCCGCACCACGTGACAGCCGCCGCACCAGTTCGACAATGTGCGCCGATTCCTGCAACCGGTAAAGATCCTCGCGTGACGCGTCGAGGTGCGTGTTGATCAGCTGCAGCGGCCCGAGCCGGGTAGCGCTGGTGAGCAACAGGGCGGCGCGCGGTTCGTACGAGCCGCCGGAGCGTGCCTGCGGCGGCTCGATCGGCAGCGGCTCGGTTGCGGTGACGCCGATCCGCCCGCGTGAGAGAGCGGCGATCCCATAGAGCCCGCCGTCGTAGTCCAGCGATCGGCCAAACGCGGTGAAGTGTTTCGTGAGCTCGCCGAGCGCGGTCACCTGGTCGACCTTCCCCGACCGCTTCGTGCCGCGGTCCACTTCCTGGAGCAGCGCGATGTCGGCGGCGGTCCGGCGAACGAGCTCCGCGACCCCTTCGAGATTCGGCTGGCCGGCTGCATCCTTCCCGGCGTGGATGTTGAAGACCAGCACGCGGACGGACGGCCGTCCCCGCTCGGCCGACGCGCAGCCGGTCAACAGGATCAGCAGGCTGACCGCGGCTGCGGTCCTCATCGCGCGGTTGGTCGCGGCAGCTTCTCGTCGGTGATCGAGGCGTTGTAGATGAACCACGCGAGCACGATCGCATTCTGCTTGAGGTCCTCTTCGCGAACGCGCTCGTAGGTGTCGACGTTGGTGTGGTGAGTGCGGACGTCGTAAGTGACGTAGTCCTGGACCGGATTGAATCCGGGAATACCCGCCTCCCGGAAGCTGACGTGATCGGTGCTGCCGATGCCGGGGTCGACGTTGCGGCGGACGCCGAGGTCCTTGAGCGGCTGGATCCAGGTGTCGAACAACGCCTTCGCCGGTGCGCTGTTCTCGGCGTACCAGCCGTAGATCGGTCCGGCACCGGGATCCAGGTTGAGATACATCGCCAGCCGGTCACGGGCGGCGGCCTTGTCGGCGCCGGCATAGTGCATCCGGACGTGCGCGCGCGAGCCGAGCAACCCTTGCTCCTCGCCTCCCCACAGCGCGACACGGATGGTCCGCCGCGGCCGCGCCCCGACCGTCTTGAGAATGCGCATCGCCTCCATCGCGGCGGCGCTGCCGTCGGCGTTGTCGGTCGCCCCAGGAGCCGAGTGCCACGAATCGAGGTGGGCGCCGAGCAACACGACTTCGTCCTTGAGTGCCGGATCGGTGCCGGGGATCTCCGCCAGGACGTTGTAGCTCCGGGTGTCGGCGGTGTGGAAGCGCCCCTGGACGTTCACCCGCATCCTGACCGGCAGACCGCGTTCGACCATCCGGGCGATCATGTTGTAGTGCTCGGCGGCCAGCACGACCGAGGGCAGGGCGTTCTCTCCCTGGTCGCGGCCGAGCACGAACATGGTGCCGTGCTCGCCGGCGCTGGTGCGGATCATGACGCCGGGCTGCGCCTCGCGCACCAGCTGGGCGACGCGGTTTGCGTCTGCCTGGTTGGGATTGGCCTGACGCGGCATCGGCGGTGCGCCGATGCGAACCGCGGCCTCGCTGGTCGTCGGCTGCTCGCGGTCCTCGCGGACGAAGGCGCTCACCTGCGGTTGCCAGAGCACGATGCCGCCGGCGAGCCGGTCCTTCATCGCCGTGACCTCCGCCGCCGTCCGTCCGCCGACGTAGACCGGTGCGCCGACGAGCTCTCCCTTAGTTGAGGGAGACCATCCTTCGGGGAAACCGATCAGCGGCATGTAGCGCGGCTCGGTCATCTCGATGACGAACGCATCGAGGGTCCAGCCGCGGCCGAACTCGAAGGGCTCGAGCCGGGCGTTGGCGAGGCCGAACGAAGCCAGCGTCTCGCGCGACCAGTCGGCGGACGCCTTGTATTGCGGGCTGCCGGTGAGCCGGGGACCGATCGTCGTGACCAGGTGATCGAACAGCCGCATGACCTGCGAGCGTTCGAGCGCCTCGGTCCTGATCTGCTGCATCAGGTCCGCCTGCAGCAGGTCCGCCTGCAGCAGGTCCGCCTGAGCAGCGGGTCGAGCGAAGCCGGCGACGATCACGCCGGAAGTGAGGGCCAGTGCCGCCAATCGACGCATCATGGCGGCGATTATAGTTACTGGATCAGTCGCGGCGGTAGCGTGATGACCGAGATCTCCCACTTCTTTCCGCCGTTCTTGCGCTCGGCGACGGCGATCAGCCGCCCATCGTCCGACCAGGCGGGAAGCGTGAACTCGCCGCGCAGGATCCGTTGCGGATCCCGCCCGTCGGCGTGCACGACCCAGAGATCACCCTTGCTGTCCACGTAAGCGAGGCGATTCAGCTCGGGCGGCGACCACGACCACAGCTCACCCTCGTATGGCGCGATCGTCCCATGACGTTCGTGCAGGACGAGCGAGCCCAGCTTCACCGTGTGCAGCACCTGCGTGCCTCCCATGTTGTGGGCGTCGGCCATCCGCTGCTCCTGGCTGGCGATGCCGTACATCGGCATCTTCTCGTCCTTCCCGATCGTGATCTTGCCGAGCCCGGTGGGGCTGGTGGACCGCGACTTGGTGTCCCAGTACTTCGCCGATCCCGGCGTGTGCTCGGTGCGCTGCTCGAGCCGGATGTCTTTCGCCGGGGTCACGAAATACTGGGCCTCGAGCTCCCCGGAGGGTCGGGCGAACACCCCTTGCAGAATGAGCAGGCCGCCGTCCCAGGTGATCTCCGAGACCACGCCACCCTTGAGCTGTTCCGACGTGATCGTGACGACCAGCTGCTTCTCCGCGGTCTGCGCGTACGCAGCGCCAGGCGACCGCCAGCACGGCGAGTAGAAGGATGGTGCGCATGCGCGAAGCTTAGGCCCAAGCCGCCCGGTCTGCAACTGCTATAGTCGGCGCCATGAAGATCGCTGTTCTGGCCATTTGCGTAGCGCTTTCGCAGACCCAGCGGCCCGCCGGCCCGCCGCCGACGGAGGTGTTCCTGGCCCCGCTGACGGTCGAGGGGGGAAGCTCAAGGTCGGCAGCCCGCAGAACATTTCCAACAGTCCCGGCTACGACAACCAGCCCACCTTCACCCCTGACGGCCGGGCGCTGCTGTTCACCTCGGCTCGCGGCGAGGTCTCGTCGAAATGCGGCAGCCCGCAAACCGACATCTACCGGTTCGAGCTCCAGGGCCGGACGCCTGACGCGGGTTACCGAAACCGGCGATTGCGAGTACTCACCGACCGTCACCCCGGACGGCCGGCACATCTCGGTCATCCAGGTCGAGCCCGACGGCACGCAGCGGCTGTGGCGTTTCACGAGCGACGGCAAGGAGCCGGTCGTGGTCCTGAAAGACGTGAAGCCGGTCGGTTATCACGCGTGGCTCGATGACCAGACGCTCGCGCTGTTCGTGCTGGGTCAGCCGGCGACGCTTCAGGTCGCGCGGACGACGACGGGCACGGCCGAGACCGTGGCCAGCAACATCGGGCAGTCGATACAGAAAATGCCGGACGGCGGCGTCAGCTTCGTCCAGCAGGCAGGGGAGGGAACCGCCCGCACGCTCACCGTGACGCAGTTGAAGATGGAAAACGGGAAGGCGGCGCTGAAGCCACTCACGCCGGTGGTTCAGGGCGCGACCCAGGCCCACGTCGCGTGGACGCCGGACGGAACCCTGCTGATGGCACACGCGGACACGCTATATGCGTGGAAGGCCGGCGCGGCGGAATGGCGCCCGGTGGCGGATCTCGCCGCGCTCGGTGTGCGCAACGTCACCCGCCTGGCGGTGAGCCCGAAAGCGGATCTGATCGCGATCGTGGGGACGGCCGGCCAGTAGTCCCTCATCCCGGGATCCTGACCGGCCGTGGTCTTACGTGGTGTCTTACGCGGTCGGGATCTTCAAGACCTGGCCCGGCTTGATCTTGTCCGGGTCGCTCAACTGATCCTTGTTGGCATCGAAGATCTTCATGTAGGCATTGGCATCGCCGAGATGTTGCTTGGCGATCTTGCTCAACGTGTCGCCTGACTGCACCGTGTAGGTCTTCGCAGCCTGGGCTCCGGCCGCCGGCCCGCCCTTGACCGAGATCTCGGCCACCACGTCGTCCTTCCAGGTCGGAATCGTTTTGATGGCGTTCCAGAGCTCGTTCTTCTCATCCTCGGTTTTCACCGAGCCGACAAAGTGCAGCTTGCCGTCGCGTTCCTGTGCACTGCCGTCGAATTTCCCTTTTGCCACCGAGATTGCGTACGCGTAGGTGTCTCGAAGTCCCATCTGTCTGCCTCCAAACCGCTAATCGCGTGCAAGGGATGAGCCGCAACCCGGTTGGGTATACTGGTCTGCCTGTGAGCCATGGGACCGTCAGGGTCTTGCTCGTCGAGGATGACCGCGCCGGCCGGCGGCTGTACGCCGAATGGCTGACCCAGGCCGGCTACGCCGTCGTCGAAGCTCATAACGGCCGGCAGGCGCTCGAACTGGCTTTCGAAACGGTCCCGGACGTGGTCGTCACCGACCTCCACATTCCGGGAATCGATGGGTTCGAGCTCACGCGCCGGCTCAAGCAGGACGCGCGGACCCGGGCCATCCCGGTGCTGGCGGTGACCGGTTACGCGGCGTTTGCCTCGGACCCCGGTCGAGCTCGGAGGGCGGGGTGTGACGCAGTGCTCGAAAAGCCCTGCTCGCCGGAAGATCTGGAGGCGAGGGTGCGTGACTTGTTGAATCCGGCCAGGAAATGACCACAGCCGCAGACCCCCCGACTCGCACCACCGTGTTGCTGGTGGAGGATCACGCCGATACCCGCTTCATGTTCGCGGAGTTCCTGCGCGCCGATTTCACCGTGTTCGAGGCCGGGGACGGAGTCGGCGCCCTCGAGGTGATGGCGCAGACCCGGCCGGACGTGGTGGTCACCGACCTCGCCCTCCCGAGGATGGACGGGTTCGAGCTGCTTGCCAGGATTCGGGCCGACGCCCGGTTCCGTGATGTGCCGGTGATTGCCCTCAGCGGGTTCACCGGAACCGCGCATGAATCCCGGGCCCTCGCTGCCGGCGCCACCCGGGTGATCGAGAAGCCCTGTCTGCCGGACGCCCTGGCCGAAGCTGTAGGTCTGGCGGCCCGGAGCCGAAAAGAGGGCCGATGAGCTCACCGACAGTCTTTATCATCGAGGATGACGTGGACACCCGGGACATGCTGGCCAAGTTCCTGGAGCTCGAGGGCTATCACGTCGAACTCGCGGCCAACGGCCGCCAGGCACTGGACATTCTGCAGGAGGGCACCACGGCCTGCGTCATCGTGCTGGACCTGATGATGCCGGTCATGGACGGCTGGGAATTCCGCCGCCGCCAGATCGAAGACGCCCGTCTCAAACAGATCCCGACCATCGTCGTCTCTGCGGCAGGGCGCGAGCGCCTGAAGCAGGTCAACGCTGATGCCTACCTGTCGAAGCCAGTCGACATGGACGAACTGCTGCAGCGGGTTTCACAGTTCTGCGCGATCTAGGCGGCCGCGCGGATCTCGCGTCTTCCTTCTGGCCCCGCTCTTTTCTGACCGCCCCGACTACTTGCGCGCCGGCTTTCTGGCGGTCGTCTTCGCGGCCTGGCCCTTGCCCTCGATCCCCTTGCTGCTGTCCGGCTTGACGGTGGTGGCCGCGACCGCCGCCTCGCCGCTCTTCCGCAGGCGCTCGAGCCGGTCGGCGAGCCGTGCGGACAACCGTCCATCGACGTCGTAAACGTCCCTGCGGAACTGCGCCGTGCCGTCGGCGTGAACCCGCGCGGTCCAGTATCCAAGGTAGACCGGGATCGCCGACTTCAGCTTGACGGTCTTCTCTTCTCCCGCGTGCATCGCTTCATCGATGCGCGCGCGGTCCCACTCCGGCTGGTCGCGCAGGACGTATTGCGCCAGCGCCACCGGATCCTCTACCCGGACGCAGCCGTGGCTGAACGAACGCGCCGCGCGCGCGAAGAGCGAGTCAGCCGGCGTGTCGTGCAGGTAGACGTCGAACTGGTTCGGGAACATGAACTTCACGAGCCCGAGAGAGTTGTCGGTTCCGGGCCGCTGCCGGAACCGGTAGGCGCCGGCGTTCTCCAGGTCGATCGACTCCGGATCGACGACGTTGCCCGAGGCGTCGAGCACCTCCATGTTGTTGCGCGCGAGAAACCCGGGATCGTTGACGACCGAGGGCAGCGTCTCTCCCTCGGCGATCCCCGGCGGCACGTTCCAGTAGGGGCTGAACACCAGGTAGGTCATCTCGTCGTTGAAGATCGGCGTCTGGGTATCGGACTTTCCGACGACCACGCGCATCGTCAGCGGGGCACGCTCACCTTCGTAGACGTCCAGCCGCATCTCGGGGATGTTGACCAGGATGTAGCGATTGCCAAGGTCGCGCGGGAGCCACCGCCAGCGTTCCATGTTCAACGCGATCTGCCGGACCCGCCGGTCGATCGGCACGTTGAGCGCCGCGATCACTTCAGGCGCCGAGCGCCCCGTCGTCGGTGAGGCCGTGGCGCCGCTGGAAGCCCTTTACCGCCTCCTGGAGCTCCGGCGTGTATCGCGCCGCAGCGGTCGCCTCGGGCACGGCACCCTTGTAGTCGCCCGACGCCGCGAGACGTCGCGCGAGCGCGGCGACGTGCGCGCCCGACTGTCCGGGCTTCAGCTTCATGTTCGGCACCGCCGGCCAGCCCCCCTTCGCCTGCTGATCCCGGTACTGCCGCAGAAGGGTCCTCAGCCGGTCGGTACTCTCCGGTGCGGGGCTTCAAGTCGGCGAGCGATTCCTGAATCCTGTTTTCCCCAAGCGCCTTTTCGAGGTGGGCCCTGGCGTCGAACTTCTCGGGCTTGATCTTCCAGGCGGTGTCGGCCTGAGAGAGGTCCGAGAGGCCATCGGCCAGGTCGGACGCGTACTTCATATAGAGGTAGGTGAGCCAGACGTCGAGCGCGCCAGCCTCCCGGGGGTCAAAACCCTTCTCCGTGAGAAAGCCCCGCGAGGCCTCCTTCCGCCGCGCCTCGAGCATGCCGACGTTGTACAGCTCGGGGTCGAGCCCTTCGTGATCCGCTTCTCGCAGCGCGCGGGTGAGGGCGTCGATCTGCGGCCGCGGCTTGGCGTTCTCGATCCAGGCGCTGGAGAAGCTGCGCGCCTGGTAGAACGCCCGCGTCTGCTTCCACAATTTCGAGCCTTCCGGGTCCAGCTTTGCGTAGGCGGCCGGTGCGGCGGAGACGACGGCGCGGAGTGACTCGTGCATCTCGCGTTCGCGATCGGGAGACCCGAGCTGGATCCGGGCGCAGCCCACGACGATGGCGAGGAAGAGGGCGACGAGCGCACCGTAGTGCTTCAGGCTCATGTAGGATGGCCGAGCAAACCGAATGCCGGGCAGCCGATCGGTGGAAGTCTTTGTTCCAATGAGGCTTGGCTCGAGTTTCAGTGTACCGGTCGGCGAGTGTGGCGTTGGTTACATACAAAAAGAAGGGCTCTGGTCGTTTTTCGGCGAGTTACTTCGGAGATCGCCGACGCCAACTTTCAGGCGGCGGCGCTGCTCTACGACATGGCCGCGCTGCAACCGACCGAACGGAGCCAGTTCGGCTACAAGCGGGCCGCCAAGGCGATCATGCGGCTCCCGGTCGCGGTCTCCGACCTCGTGGCCGCCGGCACCCTGCGCGAGGTGCCCTTCGTCGGCCCGGCGAGCGAACGGATCGTCACCGAGTTCGTCAGGACCGGCGCCTCCTCCACCCTCGACGCCGCCATTGTCAAGACGGGGAAGCAGGCAGTCGTTGCCGCTCGCCGGGAGCTGCGCGACGGATACCTCAGTCACTCGGTGCTGGCCCAGGCCCTCGCGGCCCCCGCGCCTCCCGGCGTCGTCGGCAAGGGGGACTATCGCGGCGACTTCCAGATGCACTCGACCTGGAGCGACGGCGCCGAGCGCATCGCCACGATGGCCGGCGCCGCGATGGAGCTCGGGCACACCTGCCTCGGCATCACCGATCACTCGTACGGGCTGCCGATTGCGCGCGGGATCTCGATGGAGCAGGCGGCGAAGCAGTGGGCCGAGATCGACCAGTTGAACGCCACGTATGAGGGGCGCTTCCGCGTGTTCAAGGGGATCGAGGCGAACATTCTCGCCGACGGCAGCCTCGACGTGCAGCCTGACGAGCGGGCGCTGTTCGAGTTCGTGGTCGCATCGCCGCACTCGCTCCTGCGGCGGAGCGAGGACCAGACCGCGCGGATGGTCGCCGCCGTCCGGGCGAGCGGCGTGGCGATCCTCGGGCATCCTCGCGGCCGCATGTTCAACAGCCGTCCCGGCATTGCGGCCGACTGGGACGCGGTGTTCGCACAGGCGGCAAAGCTCGGGGTGGCGATCGAGCTGGACGGGAACTGGCACCGGCAGGACATCGACTACCTGCTGGCGAAGCGGGCGCTCGACGCCGGGTGCCTGTTCGCGCTCGACAGCGACGCGCACTCGACCGGTGAGCTGCGGTTCAGCGATTACGCGATCGCCCACGCACGGCTCGCCGGCGTCCCCGCCGAGCGGGTCGTCAACTGCTGGCCGGACGAGCGGCTGGAGGAGTGGATGCGGGAGCGCCACGGACGGCGCGGAAGTACCGCGAAGCCGGCGCGTGCCCGACGTGCTGTGCGACCGCCGCCGAAGCCTCGACGATCGCCTCGAGGCTGATCCCGGTTTCGATCTCGAGCCCGTTCAGCATGTAGATCAGGTCCTCGGAAGCGAGATTGCCGGTGGCGCCCGGCGCGTACGGGCAGCCCCCGAGACCACCCGCCGAGGAGTCGAAGGTCGCCACGCCCAGCTCCAGCGCCGCCAGGACGTTGGCCAGGGCAGTGCCGCGCGTGTCGTGGAAGTGAAGCGCGATCCGGTCGAGGGGAATCCGCTTGTTGACGGCTCCGACGACAACCGGCACCTGTCCAGGATGAGCGATCCCGATGGTGTCGCTCACCGAGACCTCGTACGCCCCCATACCGATCAGCGCCTCGGCAACGGAGGCGACCCGCTCGGGATCGACCGCCCCTTCGAACGGGCAGCCGAACGCGGTCGAAAGGTACGCGCGCACCCGGATGCCCAGCGCCGCGGCGCGTTCACACACCGCACGATAGGTCGCCAGCGACGCGTCGATCGTCTGGTTGATGTTGCGCTGGCTGAAGCTCTCTGATGCCGCGGCGAAGATCGCGACCTCGGTCAGGCCGGCCGCCTGCGCCCGCTCGAGGCCGGCAAGGTTGGGGACCAGCGCCGTATAGCGCGTACCCGGCCGCCGGGTGATGCCGGCGCACACCTCGGCGGCATCGGCCATCTGCGGTACCCACTTCGGGCTTACGAACGCCGTGACTTCGATCACCGGACAAGCGGCGGCGCTGAGCGCATCGACGAAGGCGATCTTCGCATCGGTGCTGACGTTGGCCGGCTCGTTCTGCAGGCCGTCCCGCGGCCCGACCTCGACGACCGTCACCCGATGCGGGCGCGCGCTCATTCCAGTTCCACCAGGACGACCCCCGGCTGCACCAGGTCGCCTTCGGCGCAGGTCACCGTCTTGATGATGCCGTCAGCCGGGGCGCGGACCGGCAGCTCCATCTTCATGGCTTCGAGCACCAGGAGCGTGTCTCCCTTCTTCACCGCACCGCCCGGCTGGACGTTGATCTTGCGCACGGTCGCGGGCATCGGCGCCGACAAGGTGCCCTGGTGCGCCGCGGCGCGCCGCGTCCGGCTGCGCTGGACTTCGAAGGCGAACACCTCGCCGTCGACGAAGACCCACCGGGTGTCGCCGTCGGCCGCTACCAGCGCGCGCGGTTCCGGCACCGTCTCGACGCCGTTCACGAGCACACGGCCCGGTTGCAGTCTCGACGCGGTACTCCTGGTCGCCGAGCCGCAGCGTGGTTTCGCGCGGCGTCATCGGCCCCAACCTTCGAGTGAGGTCCAGGGATCGCGACCGGCGGATGAACGCCCGTTGCTGGCTCCAGGGCTCCCTGCCTCGGAGCGTTGGTTGGCGGCGGAGGATCCTGACATTGCGGCGGCGACGATGGAAGCGGCGGGCACGGGCTGGCTGACGAGCGTCTCGAGATGCTGGTCGATGAAGCCGGTGTGGACATCGCCGGCGCGGAACGCTGGGTGTTCCAGCACCCGCAGGAGAAAAGGAATATTGGTGCGGATGCCGAGCACTGGATAGCGGCGCAATGCGGCAACCGCACGATCGATGGCGGCCGCGCGCGTCTCGGCGTGCACGATCAGTTTCGCCAGCATCGGATCGTAGGTGACGGGGACCTCGCCACCTTCTTCGACACCGGCGTCGACGCGGACTCCCGGCCCCGACGGCTCGCGGTACAGAAGCAGCCGTCCCGCCTGTGGAAGAAAGCCGCCGGCGGGATCCTCGGCGTAGACGCGGCACTCGATCGCATGGCCGCGCTGTGACAGCGCCGCCTGCGTCCACGGCAGCGCGCCGCCCGCCGCCACGGTCAATTGCGCGCGAACCAGGTCGACTCCGACCACCGCTTCGGTCACCGGATGCTCGACCTGCAGCCGCGTATTCATTTCGAGAAAGTAAAACTGCGCGGTCTCGCCGCTGCCTTCGAGCAGGAACTCGACGGTGCCGGCACCGCGGTAGTTCACCGCCCGGGCCGCCGCCACGGCGGCGTCACCCATGCGGGCGCGCAGCGCCGGCGTCAACGCCGGCGAGGGGCTCTCTTCGACCACCTTCTGGTGCCGGCGCTGTATCGAGCACTCCCGCTCGAACAGGTGGACCACTGCACCGTGCGTGTCGCCGAACACCTGGATCTCGACGTGCCTCGGGCGCTGCACCAGGCGCTCGACGTAGAGCGTGCCGTCGCCGAAGGCCGACTCCGCCTCTCGCCGCGCGGCGTCGATCAGCTGCGCGGCATCCGCCGCGTCGTGCAGCGTCCGCATGCCCTTGCCGCCGCCGCCGGCGGACGCCTTGACGAGAACGGGGAAGCCGATCGCCTGCACCGCGGCGAGCAGCCCCGCGGTCGACTGATCGTCAGCCGTCGTGCCGGGGACGACCGGAACACCCGCCTGCTGCATCAGCGCCCGGGCGCCGACTTTGGATCCCATCCGCTCGATCGTGTCGGGCGTCGGGCCGATGAAAATCAGGCCGGCCTCCTCGCACGCCCGCGAGAAGGCGGCGCGCTCGGACAGAAAACCGTATCCAGGGTGGACGGCGTCGCAGGCTGTCGCCAGTGCCGCCGCGATCAGCGCCGGAATGTTGAGGTAACTCTCGGACGGCGCGGCGGGGCCGATCCGCATCGGCACGGTCCGCGGCCCTGACGTGCGGCGCATCAGCATCCGGGTCGGAATACACGGCGACCGCTTCGATCCCCGCTTCGCGGCACGCGCGAGCGATCCGGATGGCGATCTCCCCGCGGTTGGCGATCAGCACGCGGCGGATGTTCATTCGTTCCAGCGGGCCTTCCGCTTCTCCAGGAACGCGCGCATGCCTTCCTGCCCCTCGGCCGAGGCGCGGTGCCGGGCGATGGTTTCGGCAGTGAGCCCGGCGACGTCGCCGGGCACCCGACCGGCCACGGCGGCGATCAGGCGCTTCGCTCCGGTGATCGCCTCCGGCGCCGAGCTGAGGAGCTCGGCGACGTAGCCGTCGACCGCAGCATCGAGCGCCGCCTCTGGCACCACCGCATGAACCAGACCGATCTCCTTCGCCCGGGTGGCACTGAAACGGGCCCCGGTGAGGAACAGCTCGCGCGCCGCCGACACGCCGATCTTTTGTACGACGAACGGCGAGATCACCGCCGGAAGTATCCCGAGCTTGGCCTCGGTGAAGCCGAAGCTGGCGTCCTCGGCGGCCACGACAATGTCGCACACGGCCGCGAGACCGCTGCCGCCACCGAGCGCCGCGCCCTGTACCCGGCCGACCAGCGGGATCGGCAGGCAGTCGAGCGCGTTGAACATGGCGGCCATCGCGGTCGCGTCGCGCACGTTCTCGCCAAAGCCGTACTCGACCATCCGCGACATCCAGGTGAGGTCGGCCCCGGCGCAGAACGTCCGGCCGGCCCCGGCCAGCACCGCGACCCGCGGGCTTTGTCCCGAGCCTGTCGAGGGAGCGTTCCGAGTCACGTTCTCGGCCCACGCAGTCAGCTCCGCGATGACCTCCTCGTTGAAGGCATTGCGCACGTCCGGACGGTTGAGCGTAACCCGGACGACCGGGCCGGTTTGTTCGACGGATATCAGCGGCATCTGCTGGTGGATCGTCCCCTACATCCGGAAGATCCCGAACTTCGGCTCGGGGATCGGGGCGTTGAACGCGGCCGAGAGGCCGAGCGCCAGCGCCGGCCGGGTCTCGGCCGGATCCAGGATTCCATCGTCCCACAGCCGCGCCGTCGAGTAGTACGGCGAGCCCTCGCGATCGTACTTCTCGAGGATCGGCTCGCGGATCGCCGCTTCTTCCTCGGCGCTGAGGGTGCCGCCGGCCCGCTCGAGCTGATCGCGCTTCACGGTAGTCAGCACGCCGGCGGCCTGTTCGCCGCCCATGACCGAGATCCGGGAGTTCGGCCACGTCCACAGCAGCCGCGGCTCGTAGGCGCGGCCGCACATGCCGTAGTTCCCGGCGCCGAAGGATCCGCCGATGATGACGGTGAACTTCGGCACCACCGAGTTGGCGACGGCGTGGACCATCTTGGCGCCGTCCTTGGCGATCCCGCCGCGCTCGTAGTCGCGGCCGACCATGAAGCCGGTGATGTTCTGGAGAAAGACGAGCGGGATCCCGCGAAGGTTACAGAGCTCGATGAAGTGGGTCGCCTTGAGCGCCGACTCCGAGAAGAGCACGCCGTTGTTGGCGACGAAGCCGACGAGAAAGCCATGGAGACGGGCGAACCCGGTGACCAGCGTGGTCGCGTAACGCTCCTTGAACTCGTCGAAGCGCGAGCCGTCGACCAGGCGGGCGATGACCTCGCGGACGTCGTAGGGCTTGCGGGTATCGGCGTTCACGATCCCGTAGATCTCTTTCGGATCGTAAAGCGGTTCCTCCGGTTCGGCCAGATCCGGAGGCAGGCGCTTCACCGTGTTCAGCGTGCCGACCACCGTTCGCGCGAGGTGCAGCGCGTGATCGTCGTCCTGCGCGAAGTAGTCGGCCACGCCTGACAAGCGGGTGTGGACGTCGGCGCCGCCGAGCTCTTCGGCCGTCACCTCCTCGCCGGTTGCGGCCTTGACCAGGGGCGGGCCGCCGAGAAAGATCGTGCCCGTCCCCTTGACGATGATGGTCTCGTCCGACATGGCAGGCACGTAGGCGCCCCCCGCGGTGCAGGAGCCCATCACGACGGCGATCTGGGGAATGCGCTCCGCCGACATCCGCGCCTGGTTGAAGAAGATGCGGCCGAAGTGCTCGCGGTCCGGAAAGACCTCGGCCTGCAGCGGCAGGAAGGCACCGCCCGAATCGACCAGGTAGATGCAGGGGAGCCGGTTGTCGAGCGCGACCTGCTGCGCGCGGACGTGCTTCTTGACCGTCAGCGGATAGTAGGTGCCCCCCTTGACCGTGGCGTCGTTGGCGACGATGAGCACCTCGCGTCCGGCGACCCGGCCGACGCCGGTTACAACGCCGGCGGATGGGGCCTCGTCATCGTAGAGGTTCCAGGCCGCGAGGGGAGACAGCTCGAGGAACGGGGAACCCGGGTCGAGCAGCCGGGAGATACGCTCGCGCACCGGCAGCTTCCCCTGCGCACGATGCCGTTCGAGGTATTTGGGGCCGCCCCCCTGGCGAACCGTCGCCGTCCGGGTCTGAAGCTCGTCGACCAGCGCCCCCATGCGCTCCGCGTTGGTCTTGAAGAGGTCGGAGGCGGTATCGACCTGAGTTTCTAGAACGTCCACGTCACCACCCGCAGCAATCGGTCTTGAACCGGCAGTTCGGGCAGCGCCAGACCGCGTGCATGCGGAACATCTCCGTGCCGCAGCGTTCACAGGTCACTTTTTCATCGGAAAGTCTGCAGTCGGGCTTGGCGTTATCCGAGGCCCGGATCGGCTGCGCGATAAAGGATGGCCTGGGCTGCTCCGGCATGGGCGGATTATGCCATTTTTCCATTCGGGTCCCGGCATACAGGAATTCTGTATTTCGGCCCAACAACTGTAATGTTTTCGACGTGTTTTCGGTGGGAGTGTATAATTATTTTCATCCACAACGGGCCCGGCGTGTATCATGGCCATCCGTTTTTAGAGGCTGAGGTTCGAGCATGACGGCCAAAAAGAAGAATCGTGTGCTCGCCATTGACGATGAGCCGTCGATCATCGAATGGCTGAAGATTCTGCTCGAACATCAGGGCTACGAGGTCCGCACCGCGATGATCGGCACACGCGGCGAGGAGATCTTCAAGACCTGGCGGCCTGACGTCGTCGTCACCGACATGATGCTTCCGGACATCGACGGCCTCGAGCTGCTGCGCCGGTTCAAGCTGGCGCATCCCGATACCGAGGTCATTGTCGTGACCGGGCACGGGTCGGTGCAGAAGGCGGTCGAGGCGATGAAAGCGGGGGCCTTCGAGTTTGCCGAGAAGCCGATCGACGCCGACGCGCTCCTCGCCAAGCTGGAGCGTGCGATCGAACGCCGCGAGCTCCTCGGCGAGAACCTGCTGCTCAAGCAGAAGATCGAGAATCAGTTCCGCTTCGGCAACATCATCGGCAAGAGCAAGAAGATGCATGAGCTGCTCGAGCTGGTCGAGAGCGTGGCCGGGAGCGACGCCAACATCCTGATCCAGGGAGAGAACGGCACCGGCAAGGAGCTGATCGCCAACGCGCTGCACTACAACAGCAAGCGGGCGAAAGGGCCGTTCATCAAGATCAACTGCGCCGCGATCCCGAAAGACCTGATCGAGTCGGAGCTGTTCGGCTACAAGAAAGGGGCGTTCACCGGCGCCCAGACCGACAAGGAAGGACTCTTCGAGATGTCGGAGGGGGGGTCGCTCCTGCTCGACGAGATCGGCGAGATGCCTCCTTACCTTCAGACCAAGCTGCTGCGGGTGCTGCAGGAGCGGGAGTACCGTCCGATCGGGAGCGACCGGATCGTGCGGGTGGACTTCCGCCTGATCTGCGCAACCAATATCGATCTCGACGCGGCGCTGCGGGACGGCAAGCTGCGCGAAGACCTCTACTTCCGGATCAACACGATCACGCTGCGCGTGCCGCCGCTGCGGGAGCGTACCGAAGACATCCCGCTCCTCTGCGAACACTTCCTCGAGAAGTACCGCCAGCGGCACGGCCGCAACGTGAAGTCGATCGCGCCGGCCGCCTATCACGTGCTGATCCGGCACCGCTGGCCGGGCAACGTCCGGGAGATCGAGAACGTCGTCGAGCGCGGCGTGCTGGTCGCGAAGGGGAACGAGATCACCGTCAACGATCTGCCCGAGTCGTTGCGGACCGAGACGTCGACGACCACCGAGTTCGTGATCCCGCCGCACCGCACGCTCGCCGAGATCGAGCGCATGGCCATCCTCCAGACGCTCCAGCGCACCAACTGGAACAAGCAGGAGGCCGCCCAGATCCTCGGCCTCTACCGCCCGACCCTGTACAGCAAGATGAAGAAGCACGAGATCCAGGACGGCGGCAAGAGCGGCGCGCGCCGCGCCGCGGCACAAGCCTGAAAAAGGGGTGCGAAGGGGTGCGGAAGGGTGCGCGAGGGGGGTGCGGGGGGTGCAGGGGGGTGCGGAAAGGGTGCGGGGGGTGCGGGTAATGCGCATTTAGCGCGCGCACACTACCGCACCTTGAAGGGCGCCCTCTCGACCTGCCCGCACTCTTGAACTGCCTTCCGAACCCGCACCCTTCCGCACCCCCCCGCACCCTTTTCGCACCCCTTTAGAGCATGGATCGCACCTTGCAGCTGAGCCGGGTAATGGCAGCTTTGGCGACGTCCGCTACCAACTACCTCGCCGTGGCGGGGGAGTTTGCCGTGTTTGCGGGCAAGGCGGCGCGGCAGGCGTTCCTGCCACCATTCGAGTTCCGCGAGACGGTTCGCCAGCTCTATGAGCTCGGGCTCCGGTCGGCGCCGCTGATTGCGGTCTCGGGCATGGCGGTGGGGGTGGTGCTGTCGATGCACACCCGTGCGTCGCTCGAGCGGTTCGGGGCCGAGTCGATGATTCCCGCCGGTCTGGCGATCGCGCTCGTGCGCGAAACCGGTCCGCTGACCGCGGGGCTGCTCCTCTCCGGGCGGATCGGCGCCGGGATCGGCGCCGAGCTGGGGGCGATGCGCGTCACCGAGCAGATCGACGCCCTCGAAGCCTCGGCGGTCGATGCGTTCCGTTACCTGGTGGTGACCCGGGTGGTAGCCTGCGTCATCGCGCTGCCGCTGCTCACCACGATCATGAATTTCGCCGGCATGCTCGGCGGCTTCATCGCCGAGACGGCATCGACCGGGATGTCGCTGGGTCTGTACTTCGACCGCGCCTTTGCGCTGATCGACATGAGCGACTACGTTCCGGCGACGCTGAAGACGATGGTCTTCGGCTTCATCATCGCGACGGTCTCGTCGTTCCTCGGGTTCACGACGAGCTCCGGGACCGAGGGGGTCGGCCGGGCGTCGACCCGCGCTGTGGTCCTCTCGTCGATCATGATCATCGTTGCCAACGTCGTGCTCGTGCGGCTGATCTTCTTCATCTTCCCCCAGGCGTCAGGATGACGGTCGCGATCGACGAACGCAACGCGGGCCCGCAGCGTTCCGACGCCGCCTCCTTGGTGGTGCAGCTCGAGCACGTGACCAAGGCGTTCGGCGAGCGGCGCGTCCTCGACGACGTGTCGCTCGAAGTACAGCGGGGGCGCGGCTTCATCATCCTTGGCCGGTCGGGCACTGGGAAGAGCGTGATGCTGCGGCACATCATCGGGCTCGTACGTCCGGACGCCGGCCGTGTGGTGGTGCTCGGCGAAGAGATCAGCGCGTTGTCTGGCGAGCCGCTGGCGCGGGTCCGGCAGCAGCTCGGCTTCCTGTTCCAGAGCGCCGCGCTGTTCGACTCGATCTCGGTCGGCGAGAACGTCGCCTTCCCGATGCGCCGCCACACGCGCATGGCGGAGTCGGAGATCCGCGAGCGCGTGGGCCACAAGCTGGCGTCGGTCGGTCTCGAAAAGGACTTCGACAAGATGCCCGGCGATCTGTCAGGGGGGATGCGCAAGCGGGCCGGCCTGGCGAGGGCGATGGCGCTCGACCCGGCCGTGCTGCTGGTCGACGAGCCGAGTGCCGGCCTCGACCCGATCACCTCCGACGAGATCGACGAGCTGCTGCTCGGCCTCAAGCAGGACGGGACGACCCTGGTCGTGGTCACGCACAACATTCCGAGTGCCCGCAAGCTCGGCGACGAGCTGGTCATGCTGCACGAAGGGAAGGTCGCGGCCAGGGGAACGGTGGCGGATCTCGAACGCAGCGACAACGAGCTGGTGCGCGCGTTCATGTCGTCGACGCACGCAGGGTAAGGGCGCCTCGCGGGCGCAGAGCGCCTGGTGACGTAAGGTGAGTGATCCGGAGCTATGCAGAAGAATCGACTCGCGGCGGTCGGCGCGTTCGTCATCTTCAGTCTCCTGCTGTTCGCGGTCGGGCTGTTCCTGATCGGCGACCGCCGGATGATGTTCACCGAGACTTTCGACGTCTATGCCGAATTCAAGGAGATCGCCGGACTCCAGAACGGCGCCGTGGTCCGGGTCGCTGGCATGAACGCGGGCGAGGTCGAGACGATCCAGCTGCCCGCCTCTCCTTCGGCCAGGTTCCGGGTCAGGCTGCGGGTGCGCGCCGATCTGCACCAGCTGATCCGGCTGGACTCGGTGGCGTCGATCCAGAACGACGGCCTGGTCGGCAACAAGTTCGTGCAGGTGGAGAGCGGCACGGACCAGTCGCCAGAGGTGCCGCCCCAGGGCACGATCCAGAGCCGCGAACCGTTCGATCTCGCCGACATGTTCCAGCGGATGACCGAGACCATCGACCTGGTCACCACCACCATCAAGGAGGTCAAGGTCGGCGTGAACGAGGCGTTGACGGCGGTCTCCGCCACCGCCACCGAGGCCCAGGGGCTGATTGCCGACATGGGCACCGAGATCCGCGCGATCACCGCCTCTTCGCAGAAGGTCGCCGGCGATCTGCAATCGATAATCGCCGGGGTACGCCAGGGACGGGGATCGATCGGCAAGCTCGTGACCGACGACGCGTTCTATGACCGGCTGAAAGCGATCGCCTCGCAGGCGGAGCAGGCCGTCGGCAATCTGCGTGAGGCCAGCGTCAGCGCCAAGGAAGCCATCAACGACTTCCGCGGCGAAAAGGGGCCGGTCCACGGCGTGGTTGGCGACCTGCAGCAATCGCTGACCGCGGCGAGAGAGACGCTGACTGACCTCGCCGAGAGTTCCGAGGCATTGAAGCGCAACTTCTTCTTCCGCGGATTCTTCAACAGCCGCGGCTACTTCGATCTCGACGACATCAGCATCGCCGACTATCGGAACGGGGTGCTGGAGACCAAAGAGCGGCGCGTGCTCAGGGTCTGGGTGAAGGCCGATTTCCTGTTCGACACCGCGCCCGGCACCCAGGGGCCGGAGCGGTTGACCGCCGAGGGGCGTGCCCGCCTCGATTCGGCGATGGCCCCATTCATCCGCTATCCGCGCAATACTCCATTTGTGATCGAAGGCTATGGCACCGGCCCGACCGCGGATGTGCAGTTCCTGCTGAGCCGTACAAGGGCCCAACTCGTCCGCGACTACCTGGTTGGCAAGTTCGGTCTCGATGGCGCCCACGTGGCCACGATGGCGCTCGGCACCGAGGCCCCCGGAAGCCCCACGGACGGACGATGGGAGGGGGTCGCCCTGGCGATGTTCGTGCCGCGATGAGGAACTGACCGGTGGCACGCGGTTTGATTGAACAGATCCCGGATGGAGAGTACAGGTATCCAGCCACGGATCAAGGAGGCGGGTGTGGACGAACGTTCGCGAGTGTTGATGGCGGCGCTGCTCGGCGCGGTAGTCGGCGGAGTATGGGGCTGGCTCTACATGACGGACAACGGCCGCCGCGTGCGCGACCAGATCGAGCCGAAGCTCGATGACTTCATGAACGAGCTCACGCGGATGCGCGGGACGGTAGACAAGGCGCGCACGGCCGCCAACGAGGGTTGGCGTTCGCTCAACGACGTGGCGGGCGGCCAGACCCGGTGGTCCGCGTAAGGTGGTCCGCAGAAGGAGGACGCATGATCTCGGGTGATCTCGGAACGACCAATATGTGGCTCGCCATCATGGCGATCGTCAGCTTGCTCGAAGCGTTGCTGTTGATCGGCATGGGGGTTGGCGGCTTTCTCGTCTATCGTCGGGTGATGCAGCTCGTGAACGATCTCGAGACGCGTCAGATTGCCCCGGTGCGTGAGAAGCTGGATGCCATCCTCGGCGACGTGAAGACGGTCACCGCCCGGGTCAGCCACCAGACCGAGCGCGTGAACGACGCGATTACCGGCACCATCGACCGCGTCGACGAGACCGCCGACCGGGTGAAAGGCTCCGTGCGTGACCGCGTCAACCAGGCGGTCGGCATGGCGCGCGGCATTCGCGCCATCGTGATGTCGCTGCTTGGTCACGACGGCCGGCACGAGCCGCCGTCACCGGCCGCGGGACGGGCATAAGGTCCGGCTCACGGCCTCGAACATCGAAAACAATTGAAGGAGGACTGCATGGCGTATGAATACGATCGGTACGAGCGGGAAGACGGCGGGGGTTCGTTCCTGATGGGGCTCCTGGCCGGCACGGTGCTGGGCGCGGGTCTCGGAATGCTCTTCGCGCCGCGGCCCGGATCCGAGCTCCGCAACCAGCTGACGGAACAGGCCGGGCGGCTGCGCTCGACCGCCGGCGACGCCTACTCGCAGGCGTCCGGCAAGGTCAATCAGATCGTCGACCGTGGCCGCGAAGCGTACGACCGTGCCCGTTCGTCCGAGACGTTGGGTGGCGGCGGGTTGGGATCGACCGGGAGCACCGGCGGGAGCACCAACACCGGCTCGATGGCCGGCAGCAGCTACCAGGCGACGGGTGATCGCAGCTGATGACGCGATGACGCACGGTGTGGAGGGCGGGCGATGACCGAACAGCACGCCCGCACCGTCGCCAACGTTGTTCTGGGGGCCGCCGCGGTCGGCGCGGCGGTCGTCATCCTCCGGACCCCGGCACTGCGCCGGCTTGCCTTCGGCCTCGCCAGAACAGCGGTGACCGTCGGCGTGCCGGCGTGGCTGTCGCGTGAAGTTCAGCAGGCCTGGAACGAAAGCAGCACCCGGACCTGACCCTCGGCATCCGGTCGACCGGTGCCGAGTTGCTATGATGGCCCGGTGAGTGGGCAGGTGACCCGCAGCACCCAGGCGCTGCGGGTTTCATTCGTTCGTCGGCTGGCGTTGCGTGCACGCATTGAGGCGCGGCTCACCTTTCTGGCGATCTGGAGAGGGCTCACCGGCTTCTACAACAGCGACGATCTGACGTTCGCGGCCTCGATCGCCTACTACGCGCTGCTCTCCCTCTTTCCCTTCTTCCTGCTCGCCTTCTCGATTCTCGCCAGCGCCGCCGGCACCGAGGCTGATCGTAAGGAGATCCTCGACTTCGTCTTTCGGTATTTCCCCCAGCAGTTCGCCTTTGTCACCAACCAGTTAGAAGCCATGCGCCAGGACCGGATCCAGCTCGGCCTGCTCGGCAGCGGACTGATGATCTGGGCCGCCATGGGGGTGTTCGGTGCCGTCACCTCGGCGGTGAATCATGCGTGGGGTGTGGAAAAGCAGCCCAGCTACTTCAAGCACAAGATGATCTCGCTGGTGATGCTCGGCACCGCCGGCCTCCTGCTCCTCATCGGGCTGCTGATCGTCAGCGCAATCAACGTCGCGGAGGCGAGGTGGTTCGCGGTGGTCATGGAGCGGCTGCCGGGGCTCGCCTGGCTGCAGAGCTATGCACTCAAGTCGGCGACCACCATCTTCTTCATCATTGTCGTTGGCCTGGTCTTCTACTTCGTGCCGAACGCCAAGGTCCGTTTCCGCGACGTGTGGTTCGGGGCGGTGCTGACCGGGCTGCTGTGGCGGCTGGCGCTGGCCGGCTTCTCACAGTACGTCCGTGACCAGTCGCGCTTCAGCGTCCACGGTTCGATCGGCGGCGTCGTCGTCTTCCTCTTTTGGGTATACATCTCGGCGGTCATCTTTCTCTACGGGACCGAGGTCACCGCCGCCTACGCCCGTCTGCGGCGGCACCGTCCAGACGAAATCCCCGCCGCCCCGACGCCACGCGTGTGAAGTGGATGCTGCTCGCGGTCGTGATGGGGAGCGCCGTCACCGCGGCGGCGCAGATCAGCCTCGTCTCGGTCGAAGACGAGATTCAGATCGGCCGGCAGACACAGCAGGAGGTCAGGCGAAAGGTGCCTGAACTCACCGACCGGACGGTGAACAACTACATCCTCGACATCGGCCGGCGGCTGGTCCGGCGAACCACCGGCCCGAAGTATCCGTACAGCTTCACCGTGGCGAACTATCGCGAGATCAACGCATTCGCCCTGCCGGGCGGCCCTGTCTGGGTGCACCGCGGCGCAATCGCCGCCGCTGCGAACGAAGCGCAGTTGGTAGCGGTGCTGGCCCACGAGATCGCGCACATCTCCGAGCGGCATGCCGCCGACCAGATCAGCCGTCAGCTGGTCGCCAACGGCTTCATCGGCCTGCTCGGCGCGATGCTCGGCAACGACCAGAGCGCGCAGACCGCGCAGATGGGCGCCCGCGTCCTGGCGGGTGGTTACATGCTGAAGTTCAGTCGGGACCACGAGCGCGAGGCCGACACCGTGGGCGCGGCGATCATGCGCCGCGCCGGCTGGGACGCGACCGAGATGATCGCCTTGATGGAGACGCTGAGAAGACAGCAGGGCAGAGACCCGGCCTCGCTGGAGGTGTTCCTGTCGTCTCACCCGGCCTCCAGCGAGCGCGCCCTTCGTCTCCGCCGCACTGTGAAAGCTGGCGGCACGCGCGACACCCTCCGCTTCAGGCAGATCAAGGCGCGGCTGGCCGCGATGCCACCAGCACGGGCGATGCGCAAATAGCTACGGGCTGACCTTCTCGAGATCCGTGCTCGCAGGGCCGTTGACGACCCGTCCATGCGCGTCGAACCGGGAGCCGTGACAGGGGCAGTCCCAGGTCGAGGCCGCCTTGTTCCACCCGACGATGCAGCCGAGGTGAGGACACACCGCGGAGAGGCGGTGAACCTCGCCGGCTTCGTCCCGGAAGACTGCGATCTTGCTCAGCCCTTCGCGGATGACGGCGCCGCTGTTCGGGGCGATTTCATCGGCCGACTTCACCTCGCCGGGTGTCACCCACGACGTGAACTGCGCGGCGACGTTCAGGTTCTCTTTGAGGAAATCCCCGGCCGCCCCGACGCGGATCCTCGAGGGGTCGTACAGGCTGGCCCAGGGATTTGGCCGTCCCTGGATCAGGTCGCAGATCAACATGCCGGCGATCGTGCCGTGGGTCATCCCCATGCCGGAATCGCCGGTCGCGACGTAGACGTTGTCGGCATCCATCGGGTTGCGGCCGAGGAAGGCGAGACCGTCCTGGGTTTCCATCACCTGGCCCGACCACCGGTACTCGAGCTCGCCGGCAGCGGGATAGTGGGTACGCATCCACGCCTCGAGCCGCCCGAAGCGCTCTTCGGTATCGGACGCTTGTGCCGTCTTGTGGTCCTCGCCGCCGGCGATCAGCAGGTCCACCGGGTCATCGTTGTCACCGCCGAGCCGGGCGTTGGTCGTGCGCTGAACGCGGACATAGTGATACGGGTCGTGCGTGTCCCAGTAGAGCGCCGGCGTGACCGCGCCGGAAGGAATCCGGGCGCCGACGACGTACGAGTAGTACGGCGCCTGCTTCGTATGGATCGCCACCAGGTCGTTGAACGGCACATTGGTCGCGACGACGACGGCGCCGGCGCGAATGCTCGGTCCATTTGCCGTTTCGACGACGGCCGGTTCCCCCCCGGCCACGCTGGTGGCGCGGACGCCGCCGTAGACCCGTCCTCCGAGGCGAAGAAACGCTGCAACGACGCCGTTCAGATAGTCGAGCGGATGGAATTGCCCCTGCCGCGGGAATTCGAGACAGGGACCGCTCTGGAATCCCTGGACGGGAGCCCGCGCAAGCTTGTTGACCTCGAGGCCGGCGCGGCGGGCTGCAGCCATCTCGTCGTTCAGATAACTTTCATCGTGCTCGGGCGCCAGGAACAGGTAACCGCTGACCCTCTGGAAGCCCGCGTCGATCCCTTCGTCCCGGCAGATCGTCTCGATGCGGGTGATCGCCGAACCATGGCTGTCGCAGGCCAGCCGGGCCCCCTCTTCGCCATGCAGCCGGATCATCTCGGTGTACCGGTCGTCGATCACGTTGGACAGGTGAGCGGTGGTCATTCCCGTCTGGCCACACCCTGGGCTGCCATCGTCGATGAGAGCGACGGATCGTCCCTCCCGGGCCAGGAGATAGGCGGTCGTCACACCAGCGATCCCGGCGCCGATGACGCAGACGTCCGCGGTTGTGTCGGTGGTCAGTGACGGTTGACGTTGTGGCGGGGCCGTATCCAGCCAGAGCGAAGTGCTTTTCACGGCCTGCTCAAAAGCAAGCGCCACACCGTCCGGTCGGACAGCGTACAGGGCGGGTCAGGGAGGATATTCTCTCCCTGCGCCATGGGGTAGGTTGTGAGCGGATTGGTTGCCCCAGCGGAACACCGGAGCGGTGGTGCGCTTTAAGCGCGATGCCTTCCTTAGAGCAACCGTGATGCCAGCTTTTCCGGGGTGATTCCGGCCTGCTACAGTCCCCAAAAGTCCGCAGATGTTCCGAATACCCCATTAAATGCCTCGCCGTAGGTAGTGAAGGTAGTACTTCGGTATGTAAAGATGGGCTGGCTTTCCACTACACAGCCGGCTTGAGGCTGGCGAGCCGACGGGCCTCTTCACTTACAGGTGGGGCGTGCTGTTCCTCCGGAGGGTTCCGGCAGTTATCACAGTCTCCGCAGCCGTCTGCGGGAACGGGTTCGCCGAAGTAGTCCAGCAGGAGCTTCCACCGGCACGACGCGCTCTGGGCATAGCCGGTCATCCGCTCCAGCTTGGCGCGGTCCCCTTCCTTCCGCTCGACATAGGCAGCCGCGACCTCTTCGAACCCGGCCCTGCCTGGCATCGAAAGCAGGCGATAGCGGGCGCCGCGAAGCTCCCGCACCAGCCCGGCGTCTTTCATCACGGTGAGGACCGACCTGAGCTTTGTTTTCGCGGTCGATATTGCATGGGCCTGGATGGCCGCCAGGGGGACGGCCGTCTCGTGGCCACCGAGCGCCGTCAGTGCGTCGGAGACGGCCAGGATGTCGTCGGCCCCCGGGTAGCGTCCGCCCATGAAGAACTGGTGGGTCCGGCGGTCTTCAATGCGATATAGCAGGATGCACGCTGCCGTGTCACCGTCACGCCCCGCCCGGCCCGACTCCTGGTAGTACGACTCGAGCGAGCCCGGCATGTCGTAATGGACGACGAAGCGGATATCCGCCTTGTCGATCCCCATCCCGAACGCGTTGGTGGCCACGATCGCCTTGAGCTCGCCGGCCATGAACCGATCCTGGGTTTCGTGCCGCCTGGCGGCCGCCAGCCGTCCGTGATATATCGCCGCCGGAATCCCTTCGCCCTCGAGGACCCGCGCCACCAGTTCGCAGTTCTTCACCGTGGCGCAGTAGACGATCCCGTTGCCAGGCAGCTCGCGCAGGATCCGGACGAGATGCTGTTGTTTGGCCGCGTCGCTCGCGGTCTGACGCACCTGGTAGTGCAGGTTGGTCCGAAGGATCCCGAGGTTGAACGTGCGTGGCTGGCGCAGCCGAAGTTGCCGTGCGATGTCGGCCAGCACACGCTCGGTGGCGGTCGCGGTGAGGGCTAGAACCGGCGGCGACCCCACTGCCTTGATTGCCGCGCCGAGACCGAGAAAGGCCGGCCGGAAGTCATGCCCCCACTCGGAGAGGCAATGCGCTTCGTCGACGACGAAGAGGTCCACTTTGTGCGCCCTGAGCAGCTCGATGAAGGCCGGATCCTCGAGGCGTTCAGGGGTGGCGAACACGAACTCGACCTGCCCCTCCTCGATCGCCTGCAGCGCGGCTTTCAGCTCAGCGGCGTCGAGCGCGGAGTTCACCTGCCGCGCCCGGACGCCGAGCGCGTGGAGCTTATCGGTCTGGTCCTTCATCAGCGCGATGAGCGGCGAGACCACGATGGTGGTTCCGGGGAGATGAAGCGCGGGCAGCTGGTAGCAGAGGGACTTGCCGGCGCCGGTCGGCATGACCGCGATCGTGTCGCGCCCCTGGACGATCGAGCCGATCACCGCTTCCTGCCCGGGCCGGAATTCGTCGAGCCCGAACGTCCCCCGCATGAGCTGTTTGAGTTGTTTGTTGGATCGTCCCGCCACGGGGGCGGAAGAGGCAAGCAGCATGCCGGGCTGGCTATGCCAGCATCGTCAGGTTCTCGCGGCGGGCGGCGAAGAGGCGCCGCCCGGGGATCGACAGGAGGCGGCCGATCACATAGGCGCACAGACACCAGACGGCCAGCAGGACGGGCGCAAGCGACGGACGATCCAGCAGGTTCGTCGCCGTCATCGTCAGCAGGATCGGCGGGGCTGCCGCCGCCGCGAAGGCCAGCAGGCCGATGAGGCCGGCGGCGCCGTGAGCGTTGCTCCCCCGGCCGATGCTGTTCATGTCGACCGACCGGGGGAAGGCGGCGGAGCACATAGCCGCGATCGGAGCAAAGACGAGATACACCGCGGCGAGCCCGAGGATCAGCGCCAGCCACAGGGCCGGGGAGCCGCCCGGAAACATGAGGCTGGCGGCGGCGATACACACCAGCGCGGGGGGCGCGATGATCAGGGCGTTGCCGGCCGCCTTGCCGGCTAGCAGCTCGCGGTCGGTCAGCGGCGAGAGCAGCGTCATCGTCAGCCCGGCGTTGTCGACGGCGAACTGGTTCATGGCGATCGGCAGGATCGCGAGCAGGCACATCGACGACGTGAACGCGGCAAGGCCGAGGCCGCTGCCGAAACGGAACGGCCCGAAGTCCATGTTGCCGCCGCCGCGGTACATCATCACGCCGAAGATCGCGAAGAAGGCGAGCGGCGAAAGCAGGATCGATCGCCCCCTTGGCGTCCGCAGCGCCAGGCGGAGCTGCGCGAGCGCGACCGCGGAGGCGCCGGATGACAGCCCCGGGATCCGGCGGTTCCAGGCCGCCCGCATCGGGGTAGATCGCCGCGCGCCGGTCGAGCCGGGGGATTCCAACACGCGCCGGAAAACCAGGAGGCCGAGCCCGTGCAGCAGCAGGGCCGAGACGCCAAGGCCGGTGGCAGAGGCCGCGGCCTTCGCGAGGTCGCCGCGCGCGGCCGCGCGCGTGCCGGCCACGAACAGCTCCGTCGGGTAGAGCGCGAATGCCCGCCCGCCCGCGCTCGTCACCCAGGCGGGCGGGGTGTACCCGCGGCGTTCCTGCCGGTTGCGCCGTCCGCCGCCGCTCATCAGTCCAGGCAGCATCGACAGGATCGGAACGAGCACGATGAACACGAGCGCGAGCAACTCACCCCGCCGGCGGTCCCGCACCACCAGGTGCAGCACGCTGGTCGACAGCGCCGCGATGCCGACGACCAGGACGATCAGGATCGTCGCGCTGACGAGGCAGATCAGCGCCGCCGTCAGGGCGCCCCCCGCGGCAAGGCCGATCGCCACCCCCACCACCAGCGGCACCATCAGGATGTTCCAGGGATCGCCGAGCGAAGCCGACGCCTGCGCGAAATAGAGCACCCCGCGCGGGATCGGCAGCAGCAGGAGGCGCACCGGGTTGGTTCGATCGGCCGCAGGGAGGAAGAACGGCCCGATGACCGCCAGGACCGGCACGGCGAGCAGCAGGAAGCGGGCTACTCGGACGGCCCACTGGCTGTCTTGTGCCGCCAGTGCATAACCGGCGGCGATGCCGAGCCCCGCGAGCAGCAGCGCCGACGGGATCAGCAGGATCGCGGCCAGCAGCGGTCCAAGCTTCTCGATCGCCAGCGAGAAGCGTTCGAGCGCATCGCGCGAGCCGGTCTTCTCCAGCGAGTTGACCAGCATGCGCCACCGCAGCCAGGCGAACGCCTTCAGGATCCGGAACACGTCAGATCCAGTCCAGCGACGACGTGGCGGAGACCTCGCCACCGACGAGGCGGATGAACAGCTCTTCGAGGCTGGCGCCGGCGACGCCGCCGGCCCGCAGCTCGCCGATCGGCCCCTGCGCGACCAGCTTGCCGTTGGCGATCACGCCGATGTGGGTCGAGAGCCGCTCGACGATCTCGAGGATGTGCGAGGTGAGAAAAATGGTGCCGCCGCGGCCGACGAACGACTGCATCAGGTCCTTGATCTGGCGGGAGGCCACCGCGTCGATCCCTTCGAACGGCTCGTCGAGAAAGAGCAACCTCGGCGCCGGCAGCAGCGCGGCGGCGAGCGACAGCTTCTTGCGCATGCCGTGCGAGAAATCGGTGACCAGCGTCGTGCCGGCGTTCTTCAGGTCCATGAGCTCGAGCAGGTCCGCCGACCGCGTCCGTGCCGTATTCATGTCGAGACCGTGAATCTGCGCCACGAACATCAGGGTTTCCTCACCGGTGAGGCGATCGAACAGCGCGAGATCCTCGGGCACGACACCGATGCGGCGCTTCACGGCCACCGGATCGGCGAGCGGATCGATGCCGAGGATGCGCATGGTGCCGCCGCCGGGCTTGAGCAGACCGGTCAGGCACTTGATCGTGGTGGACTTGCCGGCGCCATTCGGTCCCAGGAAGCCATAGAAGCTGCCCGACGGCACGGCCAGATCGATGCCATCGACCGCGCGGAAACTGCCGAAGTCCCGGGTCAGGCCGTGCGTCTCGACGGCGAGTTCCATGCGCGCATTCTATCCCGGCGTATTACGATGAACCCAATGAGAACGGTCATCGTCCGCGGACGCGCACCATTACCTGAAGCATTGCGGGACGTCATCGAGCGCGGCAGCACCTCGGTTCATGAGTGTCGCGTGCCGGGTCCCACGCCGCTGCCCCGCGATGTCGATCGCGTGGTCTATTTTCTCGCCGGGCCGGACGAAGACGTCCTGGCCTCGGCGCGCCAGGCGGTGAACGCCGAGCGGAACGACGGCGCCGAGAAGCTGGTCTACGTGATGGCCGACGACGCCCCGGATCTCGAGGGGCTGTCGCCGAGCGAGTGCTACCGCTGGCCCGCCGACGAGGACCGCCTGAAGATGGCGTTCATGACGAGCGCCTGAATGAACCATCTCACCCGCGAGCGCAGCCCGTACCTGCTGCAGCACGCCGACAACCCCGTCGACTGGCACGCCTGGAACGACGAAGCGTTCGCCCGGGCCCGCACGCGAGGACAAGCCGATCTTCCTGTCAATCGGTTATTCCACCTGCCACTGGTGCCACGTGATGGCCCACGAGTCATTCGAGAGCGACGAGATCGCGGCCCTGCTCAATCGCGACTTCGTCTCCATCAAGGTGGACCGCGAAGAACGTCCCGACGTGGATCGCGTCTACATGTCGTTCGTCCAGTCGACCACCGGACAGGGGGGCTGGCCGATGACCGTCTTCCTCACTCCCGATCTGAAACCGTTCTTCGGCGGCACCTATTTTCCGCCGACGTCGCGGTGGGGCAGGCCGGGGTTCGCTGACCTGCTCTCCGAGATCGCCCGGGTGTGGCAGGCCGACCGTCCGCGGGTCACCGAGGCAGCCGGCGAGCTGACCGAGCGGCTCAAGGCAGTGACGGTCGGCGCCCAGTCCGAGTCGGAGGTCGGCCCGCCCGAGGCACTCGACACCGCGGTAGCGCAGTTCGAGTCCGCCTTCGACCGGCGTCTTGGCGGGTTCGGGCAGGCGCCGAAGTTTCCACGTCCGTCAGAGCTGTTGTTCCTGCTGCGCGAGCACGCCCGCACCGGTTCGCAGCCGGCGCTGCAGATGGTCACCGCGACGCTCCGGGCGATGGCGGTTGGCGGGATGCGCGATCACGTCGGCGGCGGGTTTCACCGCTACTCGGTGGACGCGGAGTGGCGCGTGCCGCATTTCGAGAAGATGCTTTACGACCAGGCGCAGCTGACCCTGGCCTGCCTCGAAGCGGCGCAGGCTACCGGGGACGCCTTCTATGCCACCGTCGCGGAAGACACGCTCGAGTACATACTCCGCGAGATGACCAGCCCGGAGGGGGGCTTCTACTCGGCCGAGGATGCCGACAGCATCCCCCCGGCGGAGGCGGCGGAGTCGAGACCGCACAAGAAGGAAGGGGCGTTCTACGTCTGGAGCGACGAAGAGATCGCGTCGGTTCTGGGTGAGGACGCCGGCATCGCGCGCCGCCGATTCGGCATCGAGCCGGATGGCAACGCGCCCAGCGATCCGCAGGGTGAGTTCACCGGCATGAACCTCCTCTACGTCGCCCAGCCGATCGCCGATGTCGCGGTACGCAGCGGCCGGCCGGAACCGGAAGTGATGGAGTCGCTGGCCAGGATCCGGCAGAAGCTGTTCGATGCCCGCGCCCGTCGTCCGCGCCCGCATCTGGACGACAAGGTGCTGACGGCATGGAACGGGTTGATGATCGCCGCCTGCGCACGCGCCGCGCGCGTCCTGCCCGCCAGCCCACGGGCTGACCGGTATCGCGCCGCCGCGGAACGTGCGGCCGCCTTCATCCGCGACACGCTCTGGCGCGCGCCAGATCTGACGCTGCTGCGGCGCTATCGTGACGGCGAAGCGGCGATCGAAGGCTATGCCGAGGACTACGCTTACTTGATCTGGGGGCTCATCGAACTGGTCCAGACCACTGGCCGGGCCGAGTGGCTGGAATGGGCGCTCACGCTGCAGCGTCGGCAGGACGAACTGTTCTGGGATGCGGCCGATGGCGCGTGGTTCAGCACCACGGGAAAGGACGCCAGCGTGCTGCTCCGGCTGAAGGAGGACTACGACGGCGCCGAGCCGTCCGCGAGCTCCGTGTCTGCCCTCAACGTGTTGACGCTCGCGGACCTGACCGGCGAAGAGGGCTTCCGGCAGAAAGCGGAACGGACCCTGGCCCGCTACGGCACACGGGTCGGCTCGGCTGGCCGGGTGATCCCGATGATGCTGTGTGCGCTGTCGCAATGGCATGCGAAGCCGATGCAGGTGGTGGTCGTCGGTGACCCCTCGTCGGCCGGGGTCAGAACGCTCGAGGCCGAGATCGCCGCGCGTTATCTGCCGTTCGCCGTCCACGTACCGGTGGGCCCCGGCGAACAGGAAGCCCTGACCAGGCTTCTGCCTTTTGTCGGCGGCATGAACGCAGGCAGCGGCGGGGCTGTCTACGTGTGTCGTGATTTCGTCTGTCAGCAGCCGGTCGACTCGATCGAGGCTCTGCGGCGGGAGCTGATGTGAGGGCCGGGAGCGGGCGGTCGTGAGCGGGCCGGTGACCCTGGCGTTCAGCCCCGATGGGTCACGGGCCGCGCTCACAATCTTTCATCCCAAGGGCAACATCGTCACCGCCGGCATGGTGGCGGCGCTGCGATCCGCGCTGGACAGCCTGGCCGACGAAGTTCACCTCAAGCTGATCACGCTGGAAGGGGCGGGCCCGGACTTCAGCTTCGGGGCCAGCATCCCCGAGCACACGGCCAACGAGATCGGAGGGGTGCTGCCGGAGATGCACGCCCTGATCGTCGACCTTCTCGAGGCTACCGCTCCGACCGCCGCGGTGGTTCGGGGCCGGTGCTTCGGCGGCGGCTTCGAGCTCGCGCTGGCCTGCGATTTCATCTTCGCCGATCGAGGCGCGACCTTTGCGCTCCCGGAGATCAAGCTCGGGGTGTTTCCGCCGGCGGCGTCGGCGCTGCTGCCGCCGCGGGTGGGCTACGCGCCGGCAACCCGGGCGATTCTCACCGGGGAGGTACTCGAAGCGACCGAATGGTGCACCAGAGGTCTTATCGAGATGGTGGCGGACGACGGCGAGCTTGCCGCCGCTGTGGACCGCTGGTTCGCGGGCCATCTCGCGCCGAAATCGGCGGCCGCGCTCCGTCACGCCGCCGCCGCCGCCCGGATGGGCCTCGTGGCCCACGTCCGGGAACGTACTGCCGCAACTCGAGCGGCTATACTTGAACGACCTGATGCGCACCCACGACGCGTCCGAAGGGATCGACGCGTTCATGTCCAGGCGCACGCCCTCGTGGACGGACCGCTGACCATGACGTTCGAAGTCGAAATCGTGCTGCGCGAACGCAACTTCGCGGTGACCGAGCAGCTTCAGCACCCGACCGCTCCGGCGACGTGGACCGACCGCGACGTCGAGGCGGTGCTCAAGGCGATCCTGCTGGCGATCGACCGGGCGAAGAACCCGGCCGCGGCAGACCGATACGTGGCGCTGCGTGGTTTCAGCTGGATCGTCGAACCGGCAGACGGCGGCGTCGTCATTGCGATCGAGATCCCGATGGGGGCGGCGGTCGCGGGTCCCTTCGACATCGCCCCGGCCCGGCTCGATGCGATGATCACCCGCGTGCTCGCTGCGGCCCGCCCGAAAGCGGTCGTCCATTAGCCCCCCTGGGCGGACAGTTTTTTCCCTGCCGTTTCAGGACTGCGTGCGTTTGCCGATGACATTTTTGGGTTTGCACGGTTTCGCGCGGAGATTCGCGAATTTCCCTGCGGCACCCTCCTTGCCTCAGCAGCTTCTGGCATGATGTCCGCGTCGGGCTCGATCAGGTCATGAAGCTTCCATATCGCATCCTTGTCCTCGAAGACGACATCAACACCCTTTCCGGGATGGTGGAGCTGTTGCGCGAGGTCAATTACCAGGTGACCGGCGCTTCGACCTACGACACGGCGAAGCAGCTGCTCGCGCGCGGCGCCTACGACCTGTTCATCACCGACGTCCGGCTGCGCGGGTTCAACGGCCTCAACCTGGTGCGACAGAGCAACAGCGACCATCCCGACATGGCGATCCTCATCATGACCGGCTTCGACGAGCCGATGATGGAGATCGAAGCGGCGCGTTACGGAGCAGAGTTCGTCCGCAAGCCGGTGAGGCCGCGCGATCTGCTCGACATCGTCACCCGCTGCCTGTCGGCCGTCCGCCGCGAGCGCCGCTGGAACCGCAAGCGGGTGCTCGGTGGTTTCCGCGTCGTCGCCGACGGCAAGCCGGCCGCAGTCGTGGATGTGTCGTACGGCGGGCTGCGACTCGAGATGCCGCACGCCGGCCATGTGCCGGTCTCGTTCGACGTCGAGGTCGCCGGCATCGGCCTGCATCTCTCGGTGGATACGGTGTGGTCGAAAGCGTCCGATGATGGCGGGACGCTGGTGTGCGGCGCGGCGCTGGCGGCCGAGTCCACGCCCGCGGCCCAGACCTGGCGCGCGATCGTCGACCGATTGACGGCCTGAACCGGCCGACCGCGCCCGGGAGGCGCGGACGCGCGGTGTATGCTTTCGACGTGAAACGCCGCCTTCTTCCGGTCGCTACCGCGATCCTCGCCGCCCTCTCGCTCGACCCCGTACCTTCCGCACAACAACCGCCTCCCTTCACTCTCGACGAGCTCACCATCACGCAGTTGCAGGAGGGGATGGCCGCCGGGCGCTATACCGCCCGGCAACTCGTCGACAGCTACACGCGCCGGATCGAGGAGATCGACCGGAACGGCCCGGCGCTGCGCTCGGTGATCGAGATGAACCCGGAGGCCGGCTCGATCGCGGACGCACTGGACGCCGAGCGGAAGGCAGGGAAGGTCAGGGGGCCGCTCCACGGCATCCCGGTGCTGATCAAGGACAACATCGACACCGGCGACCGGATGATGACCACCGCCGGATCGCTGGCGCTGGAAGGGGCCAGCGCGCCGCGCGATTCCTCCGTCGCCGCCCGGCTGCGGGCTGCCGGTGCCGTGATCCTGGGCAAGACCAACCTCAGCGAGTGGGCCAACTTCCGCTCGACGAAATCTACCAGCGGATGGAGCGCGCGTGGCGGTCAGGTGCGTAATCCGTACGTCCTCGACCGGAATCCGTGCGGCTCGAGCTCGGGCACCGGTGCGGCGATTGCGGCGAACCTGGCGTCCGTCGGCGTCGGTACCGAAACCGACGGCTCGATCGTATGTCCGTCATCGGTCAGCGGGCTGGTCGGGATCAAGCCGACCGTCGGCCTGATCAGCCGCGCCGGGATCATCCCGATCTCGAAGACGCAGGACACCGCTGGTCCGATGACCCGAACCGTCGCCGATGCCGCCGCGGTACTCACCGCGCTGGCCGGTCCGGATCCGGCCGATCCCGCGACCGCTCGGGCCCGCGTTGCCGACTACCTGAAGGCGCTCGACGCCGGAGCCTTGAAGGGCGCACGGATCGGTATCCCTCGTAAACGGTATTTCGGCTACAGCCCGAAGACCGACGAGGCGGTGAACGAAGCGATCCGGGTCATGCGCCAGCAGGGCGCGGTGATCGTGGACCCGGCCGACATCCCGACGGCGGCCGGTCTGGAGGACTGCGAGTTCGAGGTTTTGCTCTACGAATTCAAGGACGGCCTCAACGCCTACCTGCGGGCGCGCGGACCCGGCGGCAGGGTCAAGTCGCTCGAGGATCTGATCGCTTTCAACGCGAAGGAGGCCGCGCGTGAACTGCCGTTCTTCGGGCAGGAGATCCTCGAGATGGCGCAGCGCAAGGGTCCGCTGACATCCGCTGCCTACCGAAAGGCGATGACCACCTGCCGAACGAGGTCGCGCGCCCTGGGCATCGACGCGGTGATGACCCGGCATCGGCTCGACGCTCTGGTGGCGCCGAGCGGAGGGCCGGCCTGGCCAATCGACCTGGTGAACGGTGATCACTTTCTCGGCGCCAGCTCGACTCCTGCGGCGATCGCCGGATACCCGAACATCACCGTGCCGGCGGGTTACGTCCAGGAACTGCCGATCGGGATCTCGTTCATCGGCCGCGCCTGGAGCGAAGCGCGGCTGATCGGGCTCGCCTACGCCTACGAGCAGGCGACGAAACACCGCCGGGCGCCGCGGTTTCTACCGACGCTGGAGCCCCGATAGGAGCGGGCGCGGCAGGGGATCGATTTGCCCCGGAACAATACGGGCCTTCCCGCTGGCTGGCGCGCGAACCGGGGATGCACGCTGGCCGGCGTTCCGTACCGGGTTGGCCATATGCGTCGGCGGCGGCGCGGTTAGGTTAGGATGGCTGGAATGAATTCGATGCTGTTGGCCGTGCTTCTCCTGGCTCCGGTTCTCGTCCAGACCGGTGAGCTGACCTTTACTGCTCCGGCGGCGTGGAAGCCGCGGCCGGCGGCGAGCACGATGCGGGTCGCGGAGTTCGTGGTGCCGAAGACCGCACCCGACACCGAGGATGCGGAAGTGATCGTGTATTTCTTCGGCGGCACCGGCGGAAGCGTCGACGCCAACATCGAGCGCTGGGTCGGGCAGTTTCAGCAGCCGTCCGGCGGCGCGGCCACCGGCAGCCGCGGCGCGCTGACGGTCGGGAAATTGAAAGTGACGACCGTCGACGTGAGCGGAACCTACGTCGCGGAAGTCCGTCCGGGCGCGGCGGAGCGACACAACAAACCGAACTACCGAATGCGCGCCGCCGTCGTCGAAACCCCGCGAGGCCCGTACTTCGTCAAGTTCACCGGCCCCATCGCCACCGTGACCCAGGCCTCCGCCGCCTTCGACCAGTTCATCAGAGGGCTGGGGTTCAAGTAGCTGCCAGCTGCCAGCTACCAGCTACCAGCTACCAGCTACCAGCTGCCAGCTGCCAGCTACCAGCTGCCAGCTACCAGCTATCAGCTGTCAGCTGTGCTAGCCGGTAGCCCACCGGCCTCCGTCACCTCACAGCGCCCCTCCGCCTTGGCCGCACTCCTCCGCACCCCTCCGCACCCCTCCGCACCCTCCGCACCCCCCGCACCCTTTTGCGCACCCTTCCGCACCCCCGCACCCGCCGCACCCTTCCGCACCCCCACGTCCCTACTGCTGCCTGAGCGCGACCATCGGATCCGCCTTGGTGGCCTTGAATGCCGGCAGCGCACAGGCGGCCAGCGCGACGGCGAGCTGGATCATCGCGGTCACCGAGAAACTGAGCGGATCCGCCGGGCTGACGCCGAACAGGGTGCGGGAGAGGAGCCGGGCGGCGACATACGCCGCGATCGAGCCGAGCGCGAGCCCGGGCAAAACGAGACTGATGCCTTCGCGGATCACCGAACCGAGCACGCGGCCGCGGGTGGCGCCGAGCGCGACCCGGATCCCGAACTCACGGGTCCGCTGCAGCACGGTGAAGTAGAGCACGCCGAAGAGGCCGACCGTTGCGAGGATGGTTGCGAGCACGCCGCAGATGAGGAAGAACCCGGCCGCCGTTCGGGACGGCCACAGCTGCAGCTTCATCAACTCGGTCACGGTGTCCACCCGGACCGGCACATTCTCGTCGAGTGCACGCATCTGGTCCCTGATCGGTGCGAGCAGATTCCGGGGGGTGGCGTTGCTGCGGATGATCACGGTGATGCCACCCGCCCAGGATTCGGGCGACATCGGACGATAGACGTAGGGAACCGTCCCGTCGGCGGCATACCGATTCCTGATGTCGCGCGCCACCCCGATGACCGTCACCCGGCGTCCCTCGTCGCCCAGGAGAAAAGTGCGACCCACGGCGGCGGATGTCCCCGGCCACATCTGTCGCGTCAGATGTTCGCTGACGATGACTACGTCGTCCCTGCCCATGTCTGCCGCGGTGAAGTGCTTGCCGTCGAGCAAGGGCACGCCCAGCGCCTCGAGGTGGCCGGGCGACACGGAGTAGACCACTGCCAGCCGGCAGTCGACGACCGTGCAATCGGACTCGCCGGCGCTGTACTCGAGGCGCTTCGGTGTCCCGAACGAAATCGGGATGCGATCCGCGGCCCCGACCGCGACGACGCCAGGCAATGCGCGCAGGCGGGCCTCGAGGTCCTCCACCAGCAGCCGCGCCGAGGCAGGCTGATATCCGTGCATCGACGGCTCCACCTGCAGGACCACGGTGTTCGCCGTGTCGAAGGCGTTGTCGAATGCCGAGTTCTTCAGGAAGCTGCGCACGAGCAGGAGTGCCGCGACCAGGAAGAGCGTCGAACCGGCGACCTGCGCGACGACCAGCGCGTTGCGGACCCGTGAGGGTGGTCCGCCGAGAATCGACTCGAGACGGAATGAGGCGAGCACGTTCTGTCTGGTCGCCTGCAGAGCGGGGAGCACCGCCGGGGCGACGCCGGCGATCAGCACCAGCAGCACGGTGAAACCGACCAGGGTCCGGTCGATCCCCAGGTGAATGCGCTGCGGAATCGGCGCCGGCAGGCTGAAGGTGGCCAGCAGGTCGCCGCTCCAGGCCGCGAGTACGAGCGTGGCGCTTCCGGCCAGCACCGCCAGCACGATCCCTTCGGTGGTCAGCTGGCGCAGGATGCGGGCGCGGCCGGCGCCGAGCGCCATTCGCACGCCGATCTCGCGTTGACGCTCGCTGGCGCGGGCCATCAGCAGCGCCGCGACGTTGAAGCAGGCCAGCACCAGGACGATGGCGACGATCGCGAGCGCCAGCCACGCGTACTTGGCGATTTCACGGACCTCCGGGTGCCCTTCGTCCATCGGATAGAAACGGGCGATGCGCTCCGCGCCGGCTTCCTTCGATGCCGGCGCCCATTGCCGGCTGATCGCGTCGAGCTCGGCCACCGCCTGGGCACGCTCGACGCCGTTCCGCAGGTGACCGAACATCAGAAGACTATCGTCGTCCTGCAACGCGGAGGGGAGGTTGAGGACATCGCGGCGAGCCAGCGGCAGCCACATATCGGGTGAGAACAGCCCGCCCCGTCCCTGGTAGTCGTCCGGCAGGACCCCCACCACCGAAAAGGTCCGGGTGTTGACCACGATCGTCTGGCCGCCGAGGCTGCGGGGAGCGCCGAGCGTCTCTTTCCAGAATCGGTGCGAAACGACCACCGGCAGGTCGGTGCCGGTCAGGTCGTCGGCGGTGAACACCCGCCCGATCTCGGGGCGGGCGCCGACCGTGTTCAGGTAGTTGGTGCTGACCAGGGCCGACCAGGCCTGGCGTGCGCCATTCGCGGTATGCAGGCTGACCGGCAGCCGGCCCTCGGCGGCGATGGCATCGAACGACGTGCTGGCGCTGGCCAGGTGTTCGAACTCTTTCTGTGTCGCCTGGCCATAGGCGGCCTTGCCTTCGATCCGGATCCAGCCCACGCGGTCAGCGTTGTCGACACGGAACGGCCGCAACACGAGCGCGTTGATCGCATTGAACGCCACCGTGGTCACGCCGATCCCGAGTGCCAGCGTCAGCACCGCGATCAACGAGAAGCCCGGCCGGTTGATCAACGCCCGGACGGCGTAGCGAAGGTCGAGGCGAAGGGCGTCCATTCGGTACCTGTAGACGGCTCAGGGGCTGGGGGAGTTCCGTCACGTGCGATGTGCTACGTGCTACGTGCTGGGTGCCGATGTGCGACGTGCGACGTGCGGTGCTGTGTGCGATGTGCGGTGCTACGTGCGACGTGCGGTACGTGCGACGTGCGACGTGCGAAGTGCTGCGTGCGAGCGTGCGGTGCGAAGTGCTGTGTGCGGTGCGAAGTGCTGTGTGCGGTGCGAAGTGCTGTGTGCGGTGCGAGGTGCTGTGTGCGGCGCGAGGTGCTGTCGGCGGTGCTGTGTGCGGTGCAGGTATTGTGTGCGGTGCGACGCGGCCGTGCCGTGCCACCTGCTGCGCGCGGGCCGCACGTGGCACAGCACACAGCACGCACGTAGTACCTATCACCGCACGTCGCACGTGCACGCACGTCGCACGTAGCACGCACGTCGCACCGCACGTCGCACGTAGCACGCACGTGGCACGCAGCACCGCACGTAGCACCTAGCACCGCACGTAGCACATCGCACGTACGCACGCCGCACGTAGCACCTAGCACCTAGCACGTGTCTAGAGTTCATCAACAGCTCTGGCAACCCGCGTGAGACCCTCGGTGAGCACCTCGGTCGGCCCGCTGAAGCCGAGGCGGAAGTGCGACGGGGCATCGAAGAAGCGGCCGGGGACGATGGCGGTGTCGTGCTCGGCGAGCAGGCGTTCGGCGAAGCGCGAAGTGTCGGCGACACCCTTGATCCGCGGGAAGACGACCGTGCCTCCCTCGGGCGTGACGTATTCCAGCTCAGGTCGTCCGGCCAGGAAGGCGTTGACGATCGGCGCTGTTCGTCGCCAGCAGAGCCCGCGCGCGGGCGGTCAGCGTTTCTAGATGTTCGAAGGCCAGGACGCCGAGGCGTTCGGCGACGATCGATCCGGTGCCATCGATCACATCGCGGGCGCGGCGGAGACGCGCCGCAACGTCGGTCGACGAGAGGACCCATCCGCAGCGCAACGCGGCCAGGCCGTACGATTTGGTGAGGCTGCTGGTGACGATGAAGGTGTCGCCGTTGAGCGCCGCGGTCGGCACTTCGCCGCTGATCGTGTCGAGGTACACCTCGTCCACGAGGACGTGCGCCCCCTGCGCGTCCGCCAGGCGTCCGACCTCGAGAAGAGCGGACTGGCTGGCCAGCGCCCCCGTCGGGTTGTGCGGGCTGGTGACGACGATCAGCTTCGTGCGCGGCGTCATCGCCGCCGCGATCCGTGCCGGGTCGAGGGCGAAGCGGTCGTCGAAGGTCCGGTCGTAGCGGACGGTGTTAGCGCCCAGCAACCGCGGCGCCCCCATGAGCGGATCGTATCCGGGCCGTTCGACCAGCACATCGTCTCCGGGGGAGAGCAGGGCCGCGCACACGAGGAAGTTCGCTCCGGACGCCCCCTGGGCGGTGGTGACCTGTGAGGCAGGCATGCGGTAGCGGCGTCCGATCGCCTCGAGCAGCGGCGCGTAGCCGTTGTCGTTGCGGCCGGTCAATGCCAGGGCGTGGCCGCGCCGGGCAGGTCCTCGAGCGTGCAGGCGAGCACGTTGCTGATCGCCAGGTCGAAGCGCGCGGCGGGCCGCGTCTTCGCCCACTCCATGTACGGGGCGTGAAAGCGTAGGGTCATGAGCGGCGTGAATACCACCAGTAAACCGGCAAGCCGAGCGCGAGCAGCAGCGCGCCACGGAGCGCGCTCGACGGATCGTCGCGAACGACGCTGAGGACGACGGCGGCCGAGACGAGCACGAAGAGGATCTGGACGACAGGATATCCCGGGGCGCGGTAGGCGTCCGCCGGGCGTTCGGCCACCGGGTTCCGGCGGCGGAAGACCAGGACGGTGCCGACGGTGAGGCCGAAGAAGATCCAGTCCGCGAAAACGACGTAGTTGAGCAGGCGTTCGTAGCTGCCGGTCGCCGCGAGAATGCAGGACCAGGTGGACTGGATGACGATCGCCAGCCATGGCGTCCGGTAGATCGGATGCAGCCTGGCGAGCCCCGGGAGGAACACGCCGTCGGCCGCCATCGCGTAGTAGACCCGCGTTGGCGCGAGGATCGCGAGATCGAGGAAGCCGAAGGTCGAGATGGCGATCGCCGCGGTGACGAAGAGGTCTCCCCAGGTGCCGAACAGTCCTGCCGCCGCTTTCGAGGCCGGGGTGGTCGTGGCCGCGAGCCCTTCGAGACCGAGCGCGCGCAGGTAGACGGCGTTGACCAGCACGTAGATGATGACGACCGCGACCGTCCCGGCCAGCAGGCTGAGTGGCAGGTTGCGGCGGGGGTTCTCGATCTCCTCGGCGACGTAGTTCGCGTTCTGCCATCCGCCGTAGGCGAAGAGGATGGGGATCAGCGCCGCGCCGAAGCTGACGGCGGTGCCGAGGCCGGTCGAGGTCGATGCGCGCGACGCCGTCCACCAGCCGGGGGCTGCCCGGCGCCAGCGCGCCGGCGACGATCAACGCCGCGAGCGCCGCGACCTTCAGCACGACGAGGACGTTGAGGACGCGGCTGCCCGGCTTCACGCCGAAGAAGTTGATGATCGAGAGCAGGACGACGGCGGCGATGGCGACCGGTACGGCGGCGATGTCCGGGCGTCCGACGAGGCGGAGCGCGTAGTTGGCGAAGGTGATGGCGACTGCCGCGATCGCGCCGCTCTCGATCAGCGCGAGCAGCGCCCAGCCGTAGAGGAAGCCGGCGACCGGGTGGTAGGCGTCCCGGAGGTAGACGTATTGTCCGCCGGCCCGCGGGAACAGCGCGCCGAGCTCGGCGTAGGAGTAGGCGCCTGCGAGGGCGATCGCGCCGCCCGCGATCCATGCCGCCGAGGACCAGCGTCGGCGAGTCGAGCCGCTGCGCGACGATGTAGGGGTTGATGAAGATGCCGGACCCGATGATGCCGCCGATCACCACCATCGTCGCGTCGAACGGCCCGAGCGCGCGCTTGAAGGTCACAGAAGTTGTGCGGAATGTATCAGAGGGGGCCTGGCCCCGTCATCCGGGACGCCTACAGCTGAGCTGTCCAGAAGTCGTTGGGATAGAGTGACTTGGCCCAAACGGGGCCTGGCCCCGTCTCAGGGATACAGCCGCTCGATCCGCCAGGCGGAGCCGTCGCGGACGTAGAGGACGCGGTCGTGCAACCGGTCGGGACGGCCATACCAGAACTCGATCCGCCGCGGGACGAGGCGGAAGCCCCCCCAGAACGGCGGACGCGTGACCACCTGCCCCTCGAACTGGCGTTCGGTCGCGCGGTAGCTGCTCTTCCAGCGTCTCCCGGGACGGCAGCACCTGGCTCTGGTCCGACGCCCAGGCCCCCAGCTGGCTGCCGCGCGGACGGCCGTTGAAGTACCCGTCCGACTCCTCGGCCGGCAGCCGCTCGACTTGCCCTTCATCCGGATCTGCTCGTCGAGCGCGATCCAGTGGATGCACAGCGCCGCCTGCGGATTCGCGTCCAGCTCGCGACCCTTGCGGCTGTTGTAGTTGGTGAAGAACGCGAAGCCGCGCGGGTCGACGCCGCGCAGCAGCACGATCCGTGCGGACGGCTGGCCATCGACGCTCGCAGTCGCCAGGGTCATCGGCGCGGTATCGATCTGGTGCGCCTCGGCCCGCTGCTTCGCGTTCAGGAATTCGGTAATCGGATCAGCGCTCGCCATACACCATCCTACTTCCGCGGATCCCCGACGGCATACCGCATCGGGATCCCCAGGATCTCCATGCACAGCGGCGCGATATCGACCGAGCGCATCGCCGCCGGCAGCCGCTTCGGCGCCGCCCCGCCGGCCACGATCACCGGGCACAGCGAGTCGAGCGCGTGCAGCGCGCCGTGCGAGGCGCCGCCGACGTGCGCCTTGCCGCCCGGCACCTCGAACTCGCAGCCCGGACGGGCCGTCACCCAGAGCTCGCCGCTCTGCCTCGAGGTCGAGCACGCCGGCGATCCGCTCGAAGGCGTTCGGGTAGTCGCCGAAGTCCAGCGTGCCGCCGTCCTGCCGGACATCCAGCGCCGCTCCTTCACCGCTCCAGCTCCACCGGCCCCCGACGCCGATCGGCCACGGCGGTCGGCGCCGTGCTCGCGCGCGAACGTCAGGGTCCGCGGTGCGTCCGCACGGTGTAGTGGGAGGCCGCCGTCGGCGGTGCGGCTGCGCCAGATCACCTGGTCGACGTTCCGATCCTTCAGGATCGTGGACGCGATCTGCTCGACGACATCTTCGCGCGAATGCTGCACGATAGATCTGCGCCGCCCGCATGTTCGGGCAGATCATGATTTCGTCGGCCGGCTTCCACGCCCGCCCGAGCTCCGCCTGCCGGAAATCCGTCGAGCAGCCGATCGAGCCGGATCACCACCCCCGGGTCGTGCAGCACATCGCAGTGGCCATGGTCAGACGTCACGATGACCGCGGTGTCGCGGAGGAACCGGTCCAATCCCCCCGCGGCCTCGAACGCCTCGCCGAGCATGCGGTCGACTCGCTCGACGACCGGCAGCGCCGCGACCGGCCCGACCTCGTGGCTCACGTAATCGTTGTCGGCGAAATAGGCGACGGTGAAGTCCGGCAGCGCCTGCCTGCCGGCGAGGTCCTTCAGCATCGCGCCGGTCGACGCGTCGTCCATGCCGAACCGGTGAAGGAGGCCCCCCTTCTCCTCGGGCTTGTGCCCGTGCGGGGTGCGGGTGCCGACGAAATCGCCGAGGCAGAGCATCGACGGACCTTCGACCGTTTCGGTGAACGGGACGCCGGGTAGCGCCGCCATCAGCCCCGGCAGGTTGACCTTGTGAGGAACCGCTCCCTTGAACACCAGGTAGTTGAGGCACGCCGCCGTGCGGCCCGCGCGTTCGACCATCTCGAACAGGGTCGGGGCCTTCAGCCGGTCGCCGTTCAGGCGCAGCAGGAAGTCGTTGATGAAGTGGCCGAACCCCTCGCGCAGGATGATCCAGAAGTCGTCGCCGTAGTAGGCGACCTCCTGGCTGGCGGCGTCGAACCAGGAGGCTCCCGCGATGCCGTGCTCCGCTCGGATACGCGCCGGTGATGATCGTCGAGGTCGCGGCTGGCGTGATCGACGGGAACATCGTCACCGATCCGGTGTGCATCGCCCCGGCCTCGGCCAGGCGCCGCATGACCGGGAGTCGTCCGGTCTGGATCGCGGGGCAGACGACATGCGGCGTCGCCGCGTCGATGACGACGAGCAGGACCTTTGACGGCACGCCACAGTTTACACTTCGGGAACTTTCCGGCCCGGGCCGACATTACCTCTTCGAGGGCGCCATTCACACCGTGAGCACACCAGCCACCGCCTCGCCGGACCGCAGCGACGAAGAGCTGATGCTCGACCTCCGCCACGGCGGGACCGGGGGGGCAGCCGGCTCTTCGAGCGCTACCGGGACCCGGTGTGGCGGTTCTTCAGGCGGCGCGTCGCCGATCCGGGTCGGGCCGAGGAGCTGGCGCAGGACGTCTTCACCGCGCTGCTCGAGGCGGCGCCGCGCTACCAGCCGCAGGCGGCGTTCCGGAGTTACCTCTTCGGCATCGCCTACAACGTGCTGATGGCCAGCCGGCGCAGAGCGCGAACGGTCGTCGAGGAGCTCGTGATCGATCCGCCAATCGAGGGGATTCCCGACCCGGACGACACGATGTGGGTGCGTCACGCGTTGATGCAGCTGGACCCGGGCGATCGCGAGGTCTTGATGCTGCGCGAGTACGAGCAGCTCAGTTACCAGGAGATCGCCGATCTGCAGCGTGTGCCGGTCAACACCGTGCGCTCGCGATTGTTCCGGGCCCGCATGGCGCTCCGGGCGGCGTTGCTCCCGGAGCAGGCACGAGCGGAACAGGAACGACCATGACTTTCCCTGATCACAAGGTGGAGCTCGAAGAGCTGATGGCCCTGCTCGATGGTGAGCTGACGGGGGCCGAGGCCGAACGGGTGCGAACGCACGTCGCGGGCTGCCGCGACTGTCAACGGATGGAGGCCGAGATGCGTGGCGTAAGCGGACGGCTGGCGGCATGGCAGGTCGAAGAGGCGCCCGAGTCGCTGCGCTGCCGCAGCCGCGAGGCGCACGGCTCGCCTCGCTGCCGCGGTGGCTGCCGATCGCCGCGGGACTGGTGATTACCGCTGGCGCCGGAGCGGTGTGGCTGGCCTCGACGCCTGACCGCGCAAGCTCCGAGCGGCGCACGCTGGTCGCCGAGCGGCGACTGATCAGCGACTGCCCTCGCACAGCATCGGCGACTCCGTCGCAGCTCGCGCGGCAGCGAAGCACCGGAGGCGCGCGCCGGATGGCGCTCGCGCAGCGTCCGAGCGCCGGCGCAGCCGGCTGGGCCGTACTCCTGGTTCGAACTGCCCGGCTGAGCCTCCTGGTCACCGGCGACTTCGACGCCGCGCGCGCGTCGATGGAGCGAATCGTCGCCGCCGCCGGCGGCTACACCGGCAACATCGCCATCCGCGAGCCGCGAGGCGGGCGCGCGTTCGCTGAGCGCCACGCTCCGCGTGCCGACCGCCGCTCTGGATGGGGCCCTGGTCGCACTCAAGCAGCTTGGACAGGTGACCGCCGAGACCCAGGATGGCGAGGACGTCACCCAGCAATCGGTGGATCTCGACGCCCGCCTCTCGAACGCACGCGCGGCGGAGGTGCGGCTGAAGGAGATCATGGACAAGCGAACCGGCAAGCTGGCCGACGTGCTGGCGGTCGAGCAGGAAATCGCCCGGGTACGCGGCGACATCGAGCGGATGGAAGCGGATCGCAAGTCACTCGACCGCCGGATCACGTTTGCGTTGATCGCAGTCGAGCTCACCGCGCAGCGCAACGCCGCAATGGACCTTGGGCCGCTCCCGGTATCGACCCGCCTGCGCAACGCGCTGGTCGACGGCTGGACGGCCGCGGTGAACAGCGCGCTCGAGACCACCATCGTGGCGGCTCGGACCGCGCCGGTACTCACCATGTGGGTGCTGGTGCTGGCCTTTCCCGCGTGGATGATCAGACGCCGGCTCACCCGGTGATCCGGCGTCTGGATCCGCGGCGCGCTATTTTCGTACTCTGGACGTCGGTCGTCGTGTACTGGAACTTCCCGTCCTTGAGCATCTTCATCGCCTCGTCGATGGCCGTCTTCAGCTCACGGTCGAACCCCTTGAGCTCGTCTTCGGGGGTGTTCTCGACCCACACGTCCGGCGCGACGCCGTAGTTCTCGAGGTTGATCCCGTAGTTGTTCGGCTTGGTCGGATCGTAGGTGACCACCAGCGACCCCGGCGTCCGGATGGTGCCGCCGTTGATCAGGCGGTAGGACCCGGTCGCGATCACCGCCGCCGCCGTCGGGTTGCCGACGATCCGCCCGAGACCGAGCTGGTGGAACGCCATCGGCGTCACTTCGCTGTCGGATCCGGAGCGGCTGTTGATCATCATCACCTTCGGGTCCGGCGATCGCCTGGCGCGGGCGGCGGCCCCAGGTGCGTGAGCCCCAGCGGTTGTTCCAGTACTCGTACGGGACGCCGCTCGAGGATGTCGATGATCTCCTGGTCGATGTTGCCGCCGCCGTTGAAGCGGATGTCGACGATGATCCCCTTCTTGTTCGAGAACTGGTTGATTTCGTTCTCGAACCGGCGCAGCGACGGCGGCGTTCATCGAGCGGATGTGGACGTAGGCGATCTGGCCGTTCGTCTCGCTTGTCCACCATCGCGCGCCTGGCTTCGCACCCACTCTTCGTACTTGATGTCGTTGAGGGTGGTGACCGTGCCGATGCGCAGCTTGCGCACCGGCGCGCCGGTCGGCGCCGCGGCCGCGGTCACGGTGACGTACTCGTTCAGCGGGCTGTTGAGCAGCGACCAGTAGTTGTCGCCGGCCTTTACCGGCGTCCCGTCGATCGCCAGGATGTAGTCGCCGACCTTCAGCTCGAGCCATTCCTTGTCGGCGGGGCCGTCGCGGTAGATGTGCGCGACCCGGTAGAGGCCGTTCGAGCGGCTCGAGCTCGAAGCCGGGATGGCGGGTCTGGTAGGCGTCTTCGATCACCCGGCTCGGCGGGCCGCTGACGCCGGTATGCGAGGCGTTGAGCTCGCCGATCATCTCGTTGGCGAGGTCGTAGACATCCTGGTTCTCGCCGACGTACTTGAGCAGCGGTTCGTACTTGGCGCTGCATCGCCGCCCAGTCGCGGCCGTGCATCTTCTCGTCGTAGAAGCGGTACTTCATGACCCGCCAGCTCTCGTCGAGGATCTGCGCCCATTCGGCGCGCTGGTCGACCTTTACCGAGAACGCGAACATCACCTGCGTCTTGCGGCGCTCGCCGGTGAGCTCCATGTGATAGACGTCCTGGTTCTGCGTGTAGAAGATCTTGCGGCGGTCCTTGGTCGGCGTGAGCCCCTGGAACGGTCCGTCCGAGATCCGCCGCCGGTCCTTGCCTTCGATGGTGATGGTGAAAAGTCCGGGGCCGCGTTCGTCGGCGGAGCGGAAGTAGATCACCTTGCCGTCGGCCGAGAGGAAATACGCCTGGATCGCCTGTTCGCCGGTGGTCAGCTGAACGGCGCGGCGGTCGATGCGGGTGGTGTCGACAGTGAGCGGAGTCGGCGCCGGGGCCGGTCCGGGCGTCGGGGCCGGGGCGTTGCCTTGAGCCGGTGCGTTGCCGGGAGCCTGCGCATTGCCTGGTGCCGGCGGGGCCGCCGGGGTCTGGCCGCCGCGGTCACCGCGCGCCGGCGCAGCCTTCTTCAGACGCTCACGGACCAGCGGATCGTTCGGGTCCTCCTTCTGGCGGTCGAGCGGCACGCTGAAGAGATGGGCGACCCCGGCTTCGCGATCCGAGATGAAGACGACCGACTTGCCGTCCGGCGTGACCGTGCCGCGCGAGTCGTTGAACGGGTTGGCGGTGAGGTTGTGTTCCTTCTTCGTCGCGATCTCGAACAGATACACATCCGAGTTCTGGTCGTCGTCACGCCGCGTGTAGATCAGCCACTTGCTGTCGGGGGAGAAGCCGGACAGCTGATAGCCGCCCGGCCTCGTTGTAGGCCACCTCGACGGAGTTGGTGCCGTCGGGGTCCACCATGAAGAGCCGGTTCGCCGCGACGTAGGCGAGCTTCTTCGAATCGGGAGACCAGGTGGTGGATTCCTTGAAAGACGGATGGGTGCTGACCTTCTTGCGCGCATTGGTGGTGCGATCGAAGATCCAGACCTCCTGTTCTTTCGACTCGTCGGAGACGTAGGCCAGGTAGCGGCCGTCGGGAGAGAAGGTGCCCCCCTGATCGCGCCACGACGAGCTCGTCACCTGGGTCTTCTCGCCGATCTCGCTGTCGGTCGGCACCACGAAGATCTCGCCGCGGAAGTCGACCGCGACGTAGTCGCCATCGGGTGAGGGCGCGAAGCCTTCCGCCTTGTTACGCGTGTTCACCCAGGTCACGAGGTTGTCTTTCGGGTCGAAGGCCATGTCGATCACGACCTTGCGCGGCGTGCCGGCCGGGACGTCGAGCGTCCACAGCTCGAACTCGTTCTCGTAGGCGATAACCTTGCCGTCCGGGCTGATCGACGGGAACTGGATGCCATCCTGTTTGTGACTGGTCACCTGGGCCGGCGCGCCGCCAGCCGGAGCGATCCGCCAGATGTTGAAGATCTCGTCCCGCTCGGAGGCGAAGTAGATCTGGCCGTCGGCCCCCCACATCGGCGTCGTGTCCTGCACCCAGGTGCGGAACTGCTTCTGGTCGAGATCGGTCAGCCGGGTGATTTTCTTGCTGGCGACGTCCTGCACCCAGATGTCGTCGGTGCGATTGCCCTTGTTGCCCTTGCGCCAGTACGCCCCGCCTTTCCGGGTGAAGGCGACCATCGAGCCGTCCTGCTTCACCGTGCCGGTGTTGGCGGTGTCCATGGCCATCGGCACCGGCAGCCCACCCTCGACCGGCACGGTGTAGAGCGGGCTGCGCCAGGGGCTGGTGCTCCGCTGGGTGGCGAAGATGATGCTCTTGCCATCCGGCATCCAGCCCTGGACCGTGTCGCCGGTGGTGTTGAACGTCAGCTGACGCGGCTCGCCGCCGGTCACCGGGATCACGAACACGTCGTCATTACCGAAGCGGTTGCTGGTGAAGGCGATCAGCTTGCCGTCGGGGGAGAAGCGGGGAAACGTGTCGCGTCCGACGTGTGCGGTCAGGCGCGTCGGGTTGGCGCCGTCCTGGCTGGCGATCCAGATGTCGCCGTGGTACGAGAACACGAGCTTGCCGTGGGCCACGTGCGGGTAGCGCGCGAATTTGATCGGGTCAGCGGCAGACGGGGCCGCGGTCGCGAGCACGAACAGCGTCATGGGGACCAGGCGGGCGAGAGCAGACTTGAACATGCGGTGCTCCTTGATGGCGGCACAGTGTACGCGAATTCGGGACGCGAGTTCGGGGATGGGGAATGGGGAATGGGGACCCGGAGACCGCGGCGGCTAGTGGCGGTTGGGGTCCTGCGGGACCCGAACCGCCGGACAGCTGATCGTGACGACCGAGGCATGTCCGTACGGTTCGTATCAGCTGGTCCGGTGCGACCGGCTTGCGCAGGAAGCAGTCCACGTCGATCCCGGCGGGGTCGATCGTGGAGCCGGTGATCACCACGACGGGGATCTCCCTGGTGCCGGTCTGTGCGGAGATTTCCTGATGGACGACCACGCCGCTGAGGCCGGGGAGGAGGAGGTCGAGGACGACGAGATCGGGAGGTCCCTGGTCGATCCGCACCAGCGCTTCCAGGCCATCGCCGGCTTCGACCACGTCGTAGCCGGCCAGTGCGAGCGTCGTGCGGAACAGACGCCGCAGATCGTCGTCGTCCTCCACGACGAGGATCGTTTGCCGGTCGGCCATTTGATCTGACTATAGCGTGGATTAGTGCCGTCCCAAACTCAGCAGTGGGGATGTGTCTCGCTGATGAGCCTGCGCCCGGCGCAACACACAATTCCTCAGCATTCTTCAGGGCAGCCTCACGACCTGGCAATGCCCCTCCGGATAGCCTTCGATCCGAAGGAGGCCCCTGATGAAGAAAATTTCCGTCGCCGGCGTGGTCGTGGTGCTCGCTCTGTCGATGTCGGCCTGTGCGCCGATGTATCTCGGGCCGCGGTCGATGGCGGGGCCGCGGGGGATAGCCGTTGCCCCGCCGTCGCCCGTCGGGCGGTGGGACGCCGTGATGATTCTGGAACCGGGTTCGATCGTCGGGCTGATGACTGCGGACGGCAGCACGCACACCGGCCGGTTCGTCCGGGCCGGGGCCGACTGGATCCGGATCATCGAGCAGGGCGCCGAGGCCGACGTCGAGCGGCTGGAGGTCGTGCGGGTCGACCTGCTCCGTCGTCCTGCCGGCGCGGTGTTCCCGAAGCGCGTGCTCGGCGGGGCGCTCAGCGGTGCGCTGGTGCTCGCCGGGATGGAGATGTTCGTGGGTTCGGCGTTCAAAGGGAGCCTGCACACTCCGTCGGTTCGGACGCTGGCCGGAGGGGCCGCCGCCGGCGCGGCAGCCGGTGTCGTAGACGGGCTGATGCAGCAGCAACAGCGGACTATCTACGTCTCGCCGCGGATCGCCTGCGGGACGCCAGGCTGCTGATTGGCGAAACCGTTAGACCGTCGTATTAGCCGCCAGAACCGCGGTAGATAACGGCCGCAAACGATGTTGTTGGCTGCTCGAAATGTCGGACGTATCAGATCACGGAACTCAGGGGGTTTTTACATAGACCCCATCTTCGAAGTCTGAATGGATCATTATCAGGTTGTATCTAACGATCATCGAGTTGCCATTAAAGACTCCGCTCGCACCCCACGGACCCGCGACACTCCAGCCGTCCCAGTCGAAGGTGATGCGCCCGCCGACTTCCGAGTACCTGCCGCGGTAGGCGACGTGGGGATACTCCAGGACGAACGTGCCGTCATTGGCGAGGACATAGCGCGATCCTGACGTGTACGACTGCACCCTCACCCCTGGTGATGGAGCGAACGCATAGACGCCCGGCCCCGGAAACGGTGTCGGCTCCGGAAGCGGATCGGCTGGTGCGGTGGGCGGGACCGCTGCGGCCGGCGCTGTCGGCGGGGCCGGCATCCCGCCGTCCGAGCATGATGTCGACAGTGCCAGGATTGCGATCAGCCGCTGCGCAGCGAACGGGACGGTTCAACATTGCGACTCCCTGATGAGCTGGGATGACGACCTGCCAACGAGTGGACGACGCTTTTCGGCGGGAGTATACGCCTATGCGACGAGCGCCCGCCTACCTTGTCAAACGATGCGCAGCGTCAAGCCGGACACGATGCGGTCACAGCGGGTTCGCGCTGAAGGACGCCAGGTGCTGAAAATTGTGAATTGCGAGTTGCGATTGTCGGCCCGGCTGCTGGAACCGCCCGGCCGGACGGCTTGGGCCCCGCCGTCACTTTAGTGACCTGTCTTGACGGTCTTGCGGTTGAACCTTCTCCGTTCGGTCTGCCGGAGCGACCGCGTCTAGAATGGGTGCGGCCGGGGTGGCGGAACTGGCAGACGCTCGGGACTTAAAATCCCGTGACCTTCGGGTCGTGTGGGTTCGATCCCCACCCCCGGCAGCACGATACTGAGGGATCTGGCTTACGGTAGGTTCCAGGCGCTGACGATGCCACCGCCTGCTTCTCGGAAAAGCGGCCAGCTAAAATATTCAGCAAGAAACATCAGCACTGCGCTGATCACTACCGCTTCGGCCACCGTGATGAAAATCTTGCGGGCCATCGAACGCCGCTTCATTGGTTGGATCATTGGATTAGGGAACACGAACATATCGCGCGTTCTCAAAATCTGTCATTGACAGATAGAGGTTGTAAGAGACCGCAAGCGTGTCGCCCGTGAACGCTCCGGTAGCGCTCCCGTCCTTCCAGTCATTAAAGGCGAAGGTCAGGCGCCCCTCGGATTCGATGTACCTGCCGCGATACTCGCCAGAGGGGAACTGCACCGCGAACGTACCGTCATCATTGAGGACGTAACGCGATGCTGCTGTGTACGGCTGGACAGGAACGCCTGGTGTCTGCACGAACACATAGACCCCCACTCCTGGAAACGGGGACGGGGCCGGCGGTGGAACAGGATTGGCTGCTACTGCCGGCGGAGGCACAGGAGGTGTCGTAGGGGGTGTCGTTTCAGCACATGAGGCCGAGACGAGCAGAAGGGCCAGCAGCCCTGCGCGACCAACTGAGGAACTGGACATAACGTTCCTTTGCCTCAGACAGCTAGAGACTCACTGAGCGGGATGACTATCGCAGGTGTCATGCTCCATTGCAATTCAGCAGAATCAGCGAGGTTCGCGCCGTCCGAACGCTCGAACCGATTCAGACGCTCCTCAATTCACAACTCGCAATTCACAACTTCAACTGTCATCCGGTGTTGAACCGTGGAGCCGACCGGCTACACTCGCTCCATCATGTCCTCCGGCGTCGCGGCCGTCATCGCTCACGTCGCCTTCTGGGTCCTGCTCGGGTTCGGGTGGTTCGCGGAGGAAGTCGGCAGGGTCGGAGCGACGGTGTTCGTGGCGCTGTGGGTGGTTGGGTGGTTCGGGTTTCCCCTGCTCCCGGTCCCGTACGGTCCCGATCTGTTCGTCTCTTACCTCGCCCTCCTCGACGTCGTCCTTGTGTTCATCGTCCTCAAGGGTGACGTGAAGCTGACTTAGCTGCGTGACGATTGGTGATCCACAGGATGAAGTCGGATGCCGGCGGCACGCCGCCGTGGCGTCGAAACAGTTTGGCGCACTGTGCCCGGTGACCGTGTGAGTGCATGCACACCTGCATCAGGGCCTGCGAGACCGAGCAGCTGCCGCCCGGAATGAGCGGGTGTTCGAGCATCCGTGCGAGGTCAACCTCCGTCGCGTTCGTCAGCCAGGTCACCAGCTGGTCCTGGGTGAGGCGGTAGGCCTCGGGCACCGAATCGAATGAGGCTAGCGCACGAGACTCGTCCTGGAAAACGAAGGGCAGCCCGGCGATCGTGCAGTGCCAGAATCGCTCGGCCAGCAGGACGTGGCGGAGCAGCTCGCCAAGGTCGGGGTCAGCGGCGGCGGCGGGGTTCTGCTGGATTGCCGTCAGCAGTGCGGCGTTGGCGTCTCCTTTGTGCGCGATCAGATCGCGAAGCATCTCGAGCATCTGCGACATCCTATAGGAACAGTGGAGAGCGCGATCGTTGAGACTCTATCGGCGCGGCGGCGGATCCCCGCGCCAGAACGACTGCAGCCATCCCCAGTCGGCCCGTCGCGACTTCCAGAACTCCGGCATCCCGGCCCCTCCCGGCCCGCCGGCATCCGCAAGGGTGTACGGCTTGAACAGCCGCCTCGCGCTCCGGACCGAGGCGAGACCGGGCTCGTGATGGCACGCGACGCACCGCTCCAGCGGCGCGCCCCGGGTGCAGCGGCAGGCGCGGATCTCTTTCGAACGGGTCGATACCGTGAGAGGAGAACGTCAGGAACTCTTCGTCCGAGCGCCGTAGCGCGCGGAGGCCGAGCGCCGGCGCGGCGAACAATCCGGAACGACTCAGAACGAACTCGAAAAAGTCCTGGTCGTTGTGTCCGCCGGATACGCTTCGCACCGGTTCGGCGGTCCTGAAGACGCGGATCTGCAAGCTCTCGACGAGGGGGCTCTGTCGAATCTGTCCCTCCGTGTCGACCAGCAGCATCCTTCTGACGAGAGCGATGTGGGTGCCCGGCGGCAACGAGTGAAGGGCGGGATTGAGCATCGTGCGCTGTTCGCCGGCGACGGAGCGATCGGCGACGAACGGCTCCGGCGTCTCCCACAACCTCTTCAGGTAATCAGTCGTGGTGCGGCGCCCGCCGGGAAGGCTGAGAAACACGCCGAACGACGAACGGCTCAACTCATCGCTGTGCTGCTCGACAGGCACGGTGCCGTGAATCGCCACCCACGGCCCGGTCGAATCGAACAGTCGTGGCGGCAGGAAAGCGAGGTCTCGCCGGGCCGGGTCGAGCGCGGCCGGGTGCCGCCCGGCGGCGACGGCCGCGGCATGCGGATCCGGCAGCTTCGCGATCTGCTCGGGCGTCAGCGCTACCTTCCGGATCATCCTCGCCAGGGGCGCGGCCAGCGCCGGACGGGCCTCGGCGTCCGTTTCCCACGCGGACACCGTCCAGTCGAACACGGCCCAGAGATCACGCTGGAAGATCGCCCGCTTGACCGGATCGGTAACCAGACGCTCCGCTCCGCTGCGCAGGAACTCGTCCAGCAGGGCGAGCGTTGTGGCATGGACTGGTGGAGACAACAGGTGACGGCTTGATCGCCACAGCGGCGGATCGAGCGCGTCTGCCCCATGCTCGACACCATCGTCCGTGATCCTGATCCGCAGCTGCCGGTCCACCCGGTTCCAGATGTGGGCCGGGTCAGGATCGTAGAGCGGTCCGGCGGACGGGCCGGCTGGCGTCGCGACCGGTGTGACGGACGCGTCCGGCGTGGCGCGTGAAGCCGTCACCAACCAGGCGACGGCGGATGCGAGCGCAGTAGCGATGACGAGGCGTCTCATGGCGCCGATTCGTAGACGAGTATCGCCAGCGAAGCGGTGATTGTCGAGAGCCGGACGAGTTTCTGACGACTCTGCCGTGCTGCGCACCGTGGTAACCTCGACCCGTCATCACTGCGACGATGGCGTTGGGAGAAATCGATGGAAGACGACTCGGCGGGCCGCGAGTCGTTCCGGCGGATGACGCCGTACGCACTGGCCGCCGTCACGGTCACAGCTGCGGCCTGGCTCGAGATCCTGATCGTCGGATCCGAGGCCGCCCACCTGTCGCTCACGCCGCTCGCGCTGGCGATCGCGGTGAGCGTGTGGTTCGGCGGCCTCCCGGCCGGCCTGTTGGCGCTCGTCCTCTCCGCCCTCGCCATCGATTTCTTCGTCATCGAGCCGGGTTCGCTGCTGCGCTTTCACACCGCCGGCGCGGCGTTCGCGTACGTCGGGTTCCTCACCGGCTGGCTGCTGTTCTGCGTGCTGGTCGAGGGGGTGCACCGGCAGATGCGCGCCGAGCGCCTGCGGCGCATTGCCGCCGAGCGCGCGGCCTTCCAGGCCGACCGGATCGCGCAGCTGACGGCGGCGCTGGCGCAGGCGCGCACGCCGGCCACGGCGATCGAATCGGCACTGCAGGAGCCGCTCCATGCGCTCGAAGCGGATGCGGCGGTCATGCTGTTGACCAGCAACGACGGCAAGACGGCCGACGTGGCCCGCGCCATCGGCTACCCCGCGAACCGCGAATGGGCGCCGCTCCTGCTCGCCGAGAAGACTCCGGCTTCGGACGCCGCCGGACGCGGCGCGCCGGTCTACATCGCGACCCCGCGCGCCCGCGCCGCTGAATACCCCGAACTCACGGCTGCGCCGGGCGGGTCCGCGTACCAGTCGACGGTCGTCGTGCCGCTGATGATCGGCAGCCGGGTGGCGGCGCTGGTGCAGCTCGATTTCTCGAACCGCCGCATGTTCGCGGACGCCGACCGCGACTACCTCGAAGTGCTGAGCACGCGCGCCGCGCAGGCACTCGACCGCACCTGGCAATACGAGTACGCGCTGCGCGCCAGAGCCGAGGCCGAGACCCACCGCGCCCGCGCCGACCAGGAGATCGGCGAACGCGAAAAGATCGAGGTCGCGTTGCGCGCGAGCGAGGCGCGGGGACGTGCACTGGCAGCCCGCACCAGCCGGTTGCACGGCCTCACCGCCGCGCTCTCGGAATCGGTCACGCTGGCGGCCGTCGCCAAGGCGGTCGTGCGCCAGGGGCGGGTGGCGGTCGGCGCCACCGCCGGAGAGGTGACGCTGCTGGTCGAGGACGGCAAGGCTTTCGATACGCTCCACGCCGAAGGGGACGGCATGGCCAGCGCCGGCCACTACCCGGTTGAACCAGGCTTCTGTGCCACCGACGCCGTCCGCCAGGGGCACGCGATCTACATGAGCTCGTTCGAGGAGTGGCAGCAGCGGTACCCCACCGACGCGGCGCGCGCCGCCGACGGCGGTTACGTCTCGTCCGCCACGGTGCCGCTGCTCGTCGATCGCAACCCGATCGGCGTGATCGCGTTTTACTTCACCGCCCCGGTCAACTTCGACGATGAGTACCCGGGCGCTGCTGGTATCGGTCGCACAGGACTGTGCTCAGGCGCTCGACCGGGCGCGTCTCTACGAGGCCGCCCAGAAGGCCCGGGCGGAAGCGGAGACCGCCAATCGCCTGAAGGACGAGTTCGTGTCGATCGTCTCGCACGAGCTGCGGGCGCCGCTCAACGCGATCCTCGGCTGGACCGCGATGCTGCGGCAGAACACGATGGACGCACAGCTCGCCACCCGTGCGCTGCAGTCGGTCCACGACAATGCGACCCGGCAGGCCCGTCTGATCGAGGAGCTGCTCGACTTCTCGCGCGTCTCGTCCGGCCGGCTCACGCTCGAGCGCGAAGACCTCGAGCTCCACGAGCTGGTGAAGAGCGTCGTCGAATCGCTGATCCCCGAGACGGTGGTAAAAGGGGTGACACTCGAGTTCCCGCCGGCGCCGGCCGCGCGAGTACGAGGCGATCGCAGCCGGCTCGAGCAAGTGGTTTTCAACCTGCTTGGCAACGCGCTGAAGTTCACGCCGTCCGGAGGGCGGATCTGCGTCTCGATCCAGGATCTGGGAACGGAGGTCGAGGTCCGGGTGAGCGATTCAGGCATTGGGATCGAGCCGGAGTTTCTGCCGTTCGTGTTCGACCGCTTCAAACAGGCCGACTCCGCCGCCGCGCGGGAATACGGCGGCCTTGGGCTCGGCTTGTCGATCGCGCGTCAGCTGGTCGAGGCGCACGACGGCCGGATCCAGGTGGAGAGCCGCGGCAAGGACCAGGGGGCCGCCTTCTCCGTCCGTCTGCCGGTGAGCCGCGGCTAGACCATGGCGGTGGCGCAGGAGCAGACCCGGTACCGCCCGCTGACTGCCGCGATCCTGGTTGCGGCGGCGCTCGTGCTGTCGGCACCATTCGTCGGCCAGATCCGCGCCGCCATCCGGCAGGCGTTCCCCGGTCACTTCGTCCTGATCGTCGGCGGCATCGTGGCGGCGGGGCTCTGCGCCGCGCTGGCTGCGGCGGCGTTGAGAATCAGGGACCGTCGCGCCCTTCGCTACGGCGCCATTCTCCTGGCGCTGGTCGTGGCAACCGTCTATTCCGTCGGCAACGCCGGCGAGAATCCCGATTCGAACGTCGTCGAGCTGTTTCACTTCCTGCAGTACGGCCTGATCGCGTTCCTCTTCTACCGGGTGTGGCGACCGCTGTCGGACCTTTCGATCATCCTGCTGCCGGCGCTCGCCGGGCTGATCGTCGGCACGGTGGAGGAGTGGCTGCAGTGGTTCATCCCCAACCGGGTGGGGGAGCTCAAGGACATTTTTCTGAACCTGGTCGCGATCGGCTGCGGGCTGCTTTTCAGCCTGGCGGTGGATCCGCCGGTCCGCCGATTCACCACCTTTCCGGCCGCTGCGCGCCGGCGGGTGGCCAGCGTCGCCGCCGCCGCGCTGATCGCGCTTGCCGCGTTCTTCGACGTCGTGCACATCGGCCACCGGCTGACCGACGACGAGATCGGCGCCTTCACCTCCCGCTTCTCGATGGCACGGTTAGGCGATCTGCAGCAGGACCGCACCGCCGCCTGGGCACGGCAGCCGCCGCCGGTAAAACTCGTACGTCTCTCGCGGGAAGATCAGTACCTGACCGAGGGGATTCAGCACGTTCGAGAGCGCAACCGCCTGTGGGCTGCCGCAGATGTTCGGGGCGCCTGGCTGGAGAACCGGATCCTGGAGAAGTACTACGAACCGGTGCTGAGCACACCGACACACGAAGGGGCGGGGCATAAGTGGTCGCCGGAGCAGCGCGCCGATGCCAACGAACGTGGGGGCGTTGTGGCCAGCCAGGCGGCGTACGTCAGCAACGCCTACCCTTACCGGCTCTACACCTGGTCCAGGACGCTGTTCTGGATCCTGACCTGCACCGCGGCGGCGATGCTGGTGTGGTACGGCCGGTCCGCTACTGCCCGAACCGCGGATTGACGATGCTGCTGAAGATGGAGCCGAAGGTGTAGGTGACGCTCACCGAGAAGTCGTACTCGTAGCCGCTCTGCAGCTGACGCAACCGGAGGAGGATCTCTTCCTGCGTCGCGTCGCGCCGTGGCAAGGAGATCTGATCGCGGATGCGGGAGGCGCTCGCCTCGGTCGACACCGACAGGCCGCGAAGGATCCGCCAGGACAGCTCACCGTTCGCCTCCAGCCGCGACTTGGAAAGGTCGTGGAGATACTGGAACCACTCGATCTGTCCGGCCACCGAGCCCCAGCGCTCTCGCTGGTCGTAGGCGACCGAGAGCTCGTGGGCGGGAAGCGTTTCCTCGGTCTCTCCGAGCAGGGTTACCTCGAAATACGACTGCCGCTGAATTCCTACGGCGTACTTGGAGCGCAACTGCCGGCGCTGATAAGCGGAGTAGGGAAAGACATTGAACTCGATCGCCGGCGCGGCGGTGGCTCCCAGACGGATGTTGTCAAAGGTGGAGGATTCGATATTTCCCTCCGCGCCGGCCGACCAGTGTTCGCCGAGCGCCTTGACCAGCAGCCAGTTGAAGTCCCGTTCGCGGCGGTGAACCTTGACCGGATCGTCCTCGTCCAGATCGAACTCCTCGGTTTCCTGGTCGATCTCGAGCCCGAACGTGGTCTTCCAGTCGGGTGTGATCCGGTCAGCGCTGATCTCCAGGCTGAGCTGACTCTCCTTGTTGGTTTCCTCGCCACTCAGCGAACCCGATCCGCGGAGGCTGAACACCCAGCTGTTCCAGCGGTCGGCGCGTGCGGCAGCCGCGGTGTCAGGGGCGGCCAGCTCCACGTCGACGGTGAGGGCCTGCGGCACGCCGTCACGCGCCATGTAGGCCAGCAGGCCGATTCGCAGCGTGGTGAGCAGCTGACGGCGCTGAAGGTCTTCGGGGTCGCCGGTGCCGGTGACAGCCTTCAGCGTGCTGTCACGTCCGGTCAGCGCTCTCAGGCCGGTGAACGAAACCGCATATTCCCGGCCGCCGCTGCCCGTGCCGGTGTTGGTGATTATGACGTGGATGTCGGCCTGGCTGCGGTCGCGGACGAAGTCCACGAACGGGGACTCTTCCCTGAGGTAGTCGGCGAAGCAATCGTTACAGTCGAGGAAGACCTGCAGCCGGGCTTGCGGGGGTGGTGCGGTCTGCTGGGGCGTCGCAAGGGTGAGAACCAGAAGGAACGCTGCAAGCATCTGCGCATTCTACAGGTGCGTAATCACGCGGCGCGCAGCTGGCATGGTTGGTGCTCCAAACGGGGACATGGCGGGCGCACGCCTGCCAGGGAGCTAACCATGATCAGAGGTCTGCTGAAGCTCATCCTGTTCGTGCTCGCCGTGGTGGTCATCGGCGCCTTCTTCCTTGGCTATGACATCGGCGACTTCCGGCGGATCGACGGCCCGGGTGGAGCCGTCGGTACTACCGGGGCCGGGCGGGCGCGCGAGGTCGGGGCGGAGATCGGGGAGCGGACCGCCGCGGCGGCTGACACGACCCGCCGGGCGATCGACGACGGCCGATTGACGACGAAGATCAAGGCCAAGATGGCGCTCGACGACACCGTCAACGCGCTGAATCTCGATGTCGACACCAGCGGCGGCGTGGTGACGGTCAAGGGGACGGTGAAGTCGGAGACGGAGCGGGAGCGGGCGCTGGCGCTGGCGCGCGAGACCAACGGGGTCACGCAGGTGATCGACCAGCTGCAGCTCAGATAACCCGCAACGCCATCATCGTCGCGTCGTCGAACGCCTCGACCCCGCCCCGGAAGGCGCGGACCTCCTCTTCGACGTGCCGCAGGAGCGCGTCGATCTCGCGCGACTGGGCAGCGGCGAGCAGCTCCTGGAGCCGTTCGGCCCCGAACATGTCGCCGGCGGCGTCTTCTGCTTCGACCAGGCCGTCGGTGTAGAAGAAGAGCAGATCCCCCGCTTCGACCGGGACGGCGAGCTCGCGATAGCCGTGGCCGGCATACAGCGCGATCGGCAGGCCGGTCGCGCCGAGCGGCTCGATGCCGCCGCGCCGGCGGATGAGAAACTGCGGGTTGTGGCCGGCGTTGACGTAGCGGAGCATCCGGCCATCGCGCTCGAGCACCCCCATGAACAGGGTGACGTAGACGTTGCTGGGCGTGTTTCGATCCAGGTCGCGGTCGAAGGCGTCGGCGAGCGCCGCGAGATTGTTCTCGAGCGGCAGCCGGGCGCGCAGCGTGGCCTGGGCGTTGGCCATGAGCAGGGCGGCGCTGACTCCCTTGCCCGAGACGTCGCCGACCAGCAGCGCCAGCCGTCCGTCCGACAGGTCGAAATAGTTGAAGAAGTCGCCGCCGACTTCACGCGCCGGCACTGAGCTACCGGCGATCTCGGCCACGGTGCTGCGCAGCGGCATGCTCGGCAGCATTTCGGTCTGGATCAGCCGCGACAGGGCCAGCTCGCCGCGCAGCCGTTCCTGTTCGACGACCAGGGCCTGGTGGCGTTCGAGGTCCGCGGCCATCTGATTGAAGGACGCGGCCAGCAGGCCGAACTCGTCGGATGATCGAACCGGCACCCGGGCCGTGAAATCGCCGCCGGCGAGCTGTCGCACGCCGGCGCTGAGCGCCGACAGGTGCTGCGTCATGCGATGCGAGATCGGTACGATGCCGATCACCGCGAGGGCGATGACGCCGAGGCCGAGCCCGAGGTTACGGACGGATGCGCGCCGGATCTCGCGCAGCGAGTCGCCGATCGGCCGCGCGATGCCGAAGATGCTGCCGCCGGCATCGCGCTTGGCGACGACGATCCAGTCACCGGCGCGCCGCGGCGTACCGCCTGCGGCATTGCGGGCCAGCGACTCGACGTTCAGTTCTTTCAGGCGGCCCACGTCGGTGGACCGGGGCGTATAGAGCTTGCCGCGCTTGTCGATGGCGAACGGGATCTCGCCGCGCTCGCGCTGCGCGAAGGCGAGGACGGCTTGCATCGTGCGATCCATGTTCAGCGTCGCGTTGGCGCGCCCGAGCAGCTTGCCGTCCTTGCGCACCGCGACTTCCAGCTGGCGGCCGTCGACGTCCATCTGCACGCGGCCGGGCCGCGCATCGGCCCGGGGGGCGGGGTTCGGTCGCGCCATGGCTTCGGCCGCAGCCTTCAGCCCGATCTCCGCGCCGGCGGCGCCGGCCATCATCGCTTGCTCGATGATTTTCACCACCGCCGGATCGACTCCGGTCGTCTCCTGGCGCACCGCGCGCTGAGCTTCCTCCATCAACTTCGGCACGTCCATGACGATCACGCGGGACTGCGGCGACGGGGCAACTTCGGTCGCCGGCGGCGGCGGAGCATCCGGCGGCTGCGGCGGCGCGGGTGGCGCAGCGACGGGGTGGAACTCCACCCGCTCCACGAGCGAGGCGGTGTCGCCAAGCGCCGGGGCTACGCTATCGCGCACGCCCGCCTCGTCCGGCTGCGCGGCGCTCACGAATATCCGGTCGACGCGCTCGCCCACGTTCGCGGTGATGACGTCCATGCGCCGGCTGACGTCGGCAGCGCTGTCGGTGGCCTCCTGCTCAGCCGCTTTCTCGAAGGCCCCGACCGACGAGCGGTACGACAACAGCGTGACCGCGGTGAGCGGGAGCACCGAGAGCAGCAGGAAAGCAATGATGAGGCGGGTACGGAGGGACATCCCGCTTCGATTCTAGCGCGCGCGGCAGAAGTCGCGGCTCAGTGTTCGCGAATCCGCGGGAAAGGCTCAGGCCGATACCGGCCATCGCCGACCAGGGCCCGACGGGCCTTGGCGAGCATGCCCACCTGGCGAGTTGTCGCCAGCTGCACCGGATCCGGCCGCCTGGACGGCGATGCGGCGGCGACGCGAACCGGCGCCCGATCCGTTTTCACTGCCGCGGGCATGGCGGTCACGGCCGGGGGCATTACGGTGACGTAGGAATGTGGTACTCGCACATCCGGCAGAGGCTGAGCCGGTGTTGCATCGGTCGATCGATTCGACCCCAGGACGGCCGTCAGAAGCGCGACCAGAAGAAGGATCAGCCCTCCAACACCAAGCGAGGCCGGTCTGCTCATGAGGCTCTCACGTTAGCGAGGATCGTGCCAGGGGCTGTTTATCGCCCGAGGCCCGCGGGATGAGGTGCGCATTAGGGTGACCAGTGGCGGCCTCGCGTGACGGATGAGGCCGCCGTCCGCGGGTGACATTTCGACGGGTAGAATGCCTGCCGAGTGTCGAACGAAGCCCCGCGATCACGCCGGCTGGCCGTCTACGGCCTGCTCGTCGCCTGCGCCACGGTGATCGGTCTCATCGAGACCACGCAGAACTACATGCGGGCCGAGCTTCAGAGCCGGGCGTTCTCGTGGTCGATCGGCCTGGTCGACGCGCTGCCCGCGTGGATCGTGCTCGCCGCGCTGGTACCGGTGGTCGTCGCGGTCGCCCGCCGCATTCGCCTGGACCGTCCGCGCCCCGGCATCGCCGTTGCCGCCCACATGATGGCGGCGGTGCTCTTCGCGCTGACCCATGAATCCGTGATGGCGGTGTTCATGGCCTGGCGCTGGGACGACATGGGGCGCTTCAGCCTCTACCTCTGGAAGATGGCGACCGCCTACCTCGCGCTGGACCTCGTCGTCTACTGGGGGATCGTCGGCGGCTGCTACGCGCTCGACAACGCCCGCGAATTGAAGCGTCGAGAGATCGGCGCGTCGCAGCTGAGAGCGAGCCTGTCCGAAGCGCGGCTCGAGGCGCTGCGGGCCCAGCTCAATCCTCACTTTCTCTTCAATACCCTCAACGCCATCTCGGTCCTGGCGATGAAGGGGGACAGCACCGGTGTAACGCACACGCTCAGCCTGCTCGCCGACCTGTTGCGGCTCACGATCGAGGGGCTGCCGCAGGAGGTCTCGCTGGCGCAGGAGATCGAGCTGACGGACCGCTACCTCGAGATCCAGCGTGTACGATTTCCCGATCGATTGATCGTCGAGCGTGACATTCCGACCGAGCTCTACGACGCGCTCGTCCCCAGCCTGGTGCTCCAGCCGATTGTCGAGAACGCGGTCGTTCACGGCGTCTCCGGGCAGGTCCAGGGCGGGCGGATCACGTTGCGGGCGCGCCGCCTCGGCGCGGAGCTGGAGCTCCAGGTCTGCGACACCGGCCCGGGTTTCCCCCCTCCCGGACGATCCGACGGCATCGGGTTGTCGAATACCCGCGCGCGCCTGGAACAGCTCTACGGCGGGTCGCAGCGAGTGACGTGTGAGAACGGCGCCCGCGGCGCCTGCGTCTCGATCGTGGTGCCGTTCCGGGAGGCCGGAGCGATGAAGGAGGCGGCATGGGCGACATGATTCGGACGGTCGTGGTCGACGACGAGCCGCTGGCGCGCGAGGGGCTGCGGCTGCACCTGGCCCGCGAGAGCGATGTCACGATCGTCGGCGAAGCGGCCGACGGACGGCGCGCGGTGGCGCTGATCCCGTCGCTGCAGCCGGACCTCGTGTTCCTCGACGTCCAGATGCCGCTGCTCGACGGCTTCGAAGTGGTCGATGCGCTGGCGGCGACCTGCCTGCCGACGATCGTGTTTGTCACCGCCTACGACAAGTACGCGATCAAAGCGTTCGAGGTGCACGCCATCGACTACCTGCTCAAGCCCTTTTCGGCGGAGCGCTTCCAGGCGGCGATGCGGAGGGCACGCGCGGAGATCGCGGCGCGCGGCGCGCACGACTCCCGCCGCCGGCTGCTGGAGCTGATCGCCGAACGCTCCGGATCGGCCGAACACCTGCAGCGCTTCGTCGTCCGGTCGGGCGAAGGGTACCGGCTCGTACCCGCCGCGGACGTCGCCTCGTTCGAGGCGCAGGGGAACTATGTCCGCCTGACGACCGGCACGGGGCACCACCTCCTCCGGATCACGATGGCCGAGCTCGAGCGCCGGCTGGACCCGAAGCGCTTCGCCCGCATCCACCGCTCCACGATGGTGAACATCGACCGGATCAAGGAGATCACGCCGGCATGGCATGGCGACTTCGAGGTGCTGCTCCATGACGGGCAGAAGCTTCGCCTCAGTCGCAATTTCCGCGAACGCCTGCTACCGTAGTGCCGCAATGGCCGGCCCTTTTCCCGACGAGTCCGACGAGCTCGACGAGCTCATTCGCGAGCTGAACGCCACCATCCCGGACGCGCCGCTGCCGCCGGCGATCGGTGACACGACGCGGATCGACCGCTGGCTGCACGCCGTGGCCGCTCGCAACGGGACCGATCTGCTGCTGGTCGCCGGCGCCGCCCCGTCGGTCCGCGTCGACGGGCGCGTGTTGCCGCTCGAAGAAGGACCGCTCGACGGCGTCGAGATCGAGGAGGCGGTGATCGCGGCGCTGCCGCCGCACGCGCGGCGAATCTACCGTGACGCCCACATCGTGGATGCCTCCTATCGGATCCAGGGGGTCGGCAGATTCCGGATCAACCTGCACCGCGAACGCGGCCGCGCCGCGGCCGCCGTACGGCTGCTGCCGCAACGCGTGCCCCGGCTCGCGACGCTCGGCCTGCCGCCGCAGGTCGAGCAACTGGCGTCACTGCCGCGCGGTCTGGTGCTCGTCGGCGGGCCGACCGGGTCCGGCAAGACCACGACGCTCGCGGCGCTGGTCGAGGAGATCAACCGGCGCGATCAGCGGCACATCGTGACCATCGAAGACCCGATCGAATACGAGCACGGCCACCACGGCAGTCTCGTCGAGCAGGTCGAGATCGGCATCGACGCGCCGGACTTCCCGACCGCGCTGCGGGCCGCGCTGCGGCAGGCGCCGGACGTGATCGTGGTCGGGGAGATGCGCGACCCCGAGACGATGAAGATCGCGCTGGCGGCCGCGGAGACCGGTCACCTGGTGCTTTCGACCGTCCACACGACCGACGTCGGGTCGGCAGTCTCGCGGATCGCCGACTCGTTCCCGGCGGAGCGGCAGAACACGATTCGGCAGGAACTGGCGATGGCGCTGGCGGCCGTCCTGACCCAGACTTTGATGCCCAGGGTGGGCGGCGGGGTGGTGCCGGCCGCAGAACTTCTGATGGTCGGCTACGGCGCCCGGCAACATATCCGGCGCAACGCCCTCCAGCACCTGCACCAGGAGATCACCATCACGCGCCGCAACGGGTCCTTCACGTTCGAGGAATCGCTCGCCCGCCTGGTCAAGGAGGGGGCGCTCGAGTGGCGGGACGCTCATGCGCGAGCCGTACACCCCGAGGAATTCGAGCAGCTTCAACCTCTGCCATAATGCAGGCATAGAAGATGCTTTGTTCGACCCCGCAGAGACGGGTGCGTTCGTGCAACGTCATGGCAGGGAGGCGTCAATGAGATTGGTTCGGCGTATGTTGGCAATTTGCCTGGCAGTGTTGGTAATGGTGCCGGCAGCCAGCGCCCAGACCCGAGTGATCGACAGAGCCGCGCTGGACAAGGCGGTCCAGGAACGCGTGGCGCGCGATCAGGGTGACCGCGACGCGATCAAGACGCTCCTGCAGCGCGCGGAAGTCCGCGAAGTGGCCGGCAAGGCCGGTCTCTCGCTCGACAAGGCGACCGCGGCGGTGTCAACACTGGGCAGCGACGACCTGCGGCAGCTCGCCGAGCAGGCGCGGCAGGTCGAGAACCAGCTCGAGGGCGGCGCCTCGACGATCGTCATCTCGACGACGACGATCATCATCGTGCTGCTGCTCGTGATCCTGATTGTTCTAATCGCCGACTAGAGGCTGGACTGCTCAGGGCAAAAACATTCCGACTCGCCGTTGCCATCATCGTGATGGCTTCGGCGGGTGCTTCCGCCCAGCCGCTTCCCTCGCCGGTTCGACTTCTCGACGTTCCCTACATCCAACAGAGCGAATCCCTGTGCGGCGGCGCTGCCGCCGCGATGGTCATGCGCTACTGGGGGGCGACCGGGATCACCGCCGAATCCTTTGCGCCGCTCCTCGACGGATCTGGCCGCGGCATTCCCGCGGACGCGCTGCTGCGTGACCTGCGCGGGCGCGGATGGGACGCGCGCTCGTTTCGTGGCGACCGATCCCTGGTCGCGGCGCGGCTCGCCGATCGGCAGCCGGTCGTCGCGCTGATCGAAGACCGTCCCGGCTCCTTCCACTTCGTCGTCATCGTCGCGTGGAGCGGCGGCAGCGTCATCTACCATGACCCCGCCCGCACACCGTTCAGAGTCGTGCGTGAAGAGTCGTTCGACGCCGCGTGGACGAAGTCGGATCATTGGACGATGCTGGCGCTGCCCCCGACAGGGGGTGCGGTCTCTGCGCCCGCGCCTGCGGTCGAAGCGCCCCGGCCCTCGGCCGCATCCCCCTGCGCTGAACTCATCGCTCGCGGCGTGGATGCGGCCGGTCGCGGTGACAAGACGGGGGCGCTCGAGGTGTTCACCGCGGCCGCCTCGGTGTGTCCGTCCGACCCGGCGCCGCTGCGTGAGGCGGCCGGGGTCTACGCGCTCGACGGCAAGTGGCCCGAGTCGGGACGGCTGGCACGCGCGGCGGTTGCCCGCGATCCCGCCGATGCTGACGCCTGGCGCATCCTCGCCACCAGCGCCTATGTCACCGGAGATCCGGCCGCCGCGCTCGCGGCCTGGAACGCCGCCGGTGAACCGGTGATCGATCTGGTCAGCGTCCAGGGGCTGAGTCGAACCCGTCACGCCGTGGCCACGCGGCTGATCGGGCTCGAGGCGGAAACCGTTCTCACTACCGGTAGGCTCGCGGCGGCCGGTAAGCGGCTCGGGGACCTGCCGGCCGCGGACCTCGCGCGCGTGTCCTACCGGCCGCTGCCCGGAGGACGGGCCAGCGTCGAAGGTGTGGCGGTGGAGCGAGAGCGGTTCCCGACGTCGCGAGCAACCCTGGCGGTGGCGGCGGTCAGACTTGCCATCGATCGTGAGCTGGTGCTGAGCGCCGCGAGCCTGATCGGCGCCGGCGAGCTGGCTACCGTCTCGTGGCGCTGGTGGAACAATCGTCCGCGCATCGCCGCCGCCTACGCGATCCCGTCTTCACTCGGGATCTGGCGCGCCGAGCTGTTCGGCGAGGAACAGACCTACGGCCGGCCAGAGGAGGCGGTGGTCGAGCAGCGACGTGGCGGCTCCGTCGCGCTGTCGCAGTGGACGTCCACGCTGACCCGGTGGCAGCTCGGCGCCGGGTTCGACCGGTGGGCAGGCATCGGTCGCACCGGGACGGTCTCCGCGCTGGTGGACCAGCGGCTGTTCGACGACCGCCTCTCCGTCCATGCCCGAGGGTCATTCGTCGCCGGCGCGTTCCGCACCTGGACCGCCGCGTCCGGGTTGGACTTCCGCTCGTCGGTGCGGCACAGCGGAGCCGTCCTGATCGGGGCCGCCGGGGTCGAGGCCGCCGGCGCGGAATCACCGCGAGCCCTGTGGTCCGGCGCCGGCACCGGACACGGCCGCGGTCCGCTGCTGCGAGCCCACCCGCTGCTCGACGACGGCCGGATCGACGGCGACGTCTTCGGCCGCCGGCTGTTCTCCGCCAGCGGCGAGGGGCGTCACTGGCTGAAGCCGGTGATGGGTGTGATCCGGATCGCGCCGGCAGTGTTCGTGGATGCCGCCGGCGCCCGGCACCGGCTTCGCCCGGGACGCGCGTGGCATGTGGATGCCGGCGCGGGGCTCCGGGTCGCCCTTCCCGGCGCCGGCGTGCTGCGACTGGATTTGGCGAAGGGGCTTCGGGACGGAGCCACCGCACTATCGATTGCGTGGCTCAACAGGTTCTAGGTTCTGATTCTATCGCTGAAATTCAGAATTCGGAATCTGCAGAACCTGGAACCCAGAACCCTTTAGAGAGTCCGTCCCAGCCGCTCCTGGAGCTTTTCGCGGTAGCCGCGACTCAGTGTCAAGCGGGTCCCGTCTTTCAGGAACACGACGTACTCGCCGTTGAACCAGGGCTGCAGCTCGCGGACGCGCTCGATGTTGACGATGTGCGAGCGGTGGATCCGATAGAAGGTGTCGGGGTTCAGGCGGGCCTCGAGCGCGTTCATCGTCTCGCGGAACAGGTGCGCTTCGGCGGCGACGTGGAGCTTGACGTAGTTGCCGGCCGCCTCGATCCAGTCGATTTCTTCCGCGCGCACGAAGAACACGCGGCCGCCGGTCTTGATCACGAACCGTTCGATCTTGCTGGACGCGGGCTTGAGGTCCTGAACGAGCTCGAGCAGGCGGCGTTCGAGCTCGCCGCTCGATCGGCGCTCGATCTGCTGGCGGACGCGGGTGAGCCCCGAATGAAACCGCTCCTTGTCGAACGGCTTGAGCAGGTAGTCGATCGCGTGCACGTCGAACGCCTTGAGCGCGTACTTGTCGTAGGCGGTCACGAACACGACGAACGGCATCGCATCCGGACCGATCGCTTCGATGACTTCGAACCCGGTCGCGCCGGGCATCTGGACGTCGAGGAACACGATGTCGGGGCGGAGCTTCTGGATGGCGGCGATCGCCGACAGGCCGTCACCGACCTCCTCGACCACCTCGAGCCAGTCCACCGACTTCAGCAGCATCCGCAAGCGTTCCCGCGCCAGCGGTTCGTCGTCGGCGATCAGCGCGCGGATGCGCGGCGGCTTCGGCTCGGTCATGCGACGCGGGCAGCCAGGTCGGTCGATGCGGCTGCGGGCTTCAACGGCAGGGCGATGCGAACGGTCAAGCCGCCGTTGACATCAGAGAACTCCAGCCGGTGCGCCTCGCCGTACAGGCATTCGAGCCGGTCGCGGGTGTTGGCGAGACCGACGCCGCTGTGGAACTTCGAGCGGGCGCTGCCACTCAACCCGGCACCGTTGTCGTGCACCTCGAGCCACAGCCGTTCCGCTTCGACCCTCGAAGTGATCTGGACGACGCCCGGCCCGGATCTCGGCGAGATCCCGTGCTTGATCGCGTTCTCGACGATCGGCTGCAGGATCAGCCGCGGCACTTCGGCGTCGAGCGTCGCCGGATCGATTTCATAACGCACCGTCAGCCGGTCCTGAAACCGCGTCTGCTCGATCTCGAGGTACTTCTGCAGGAACTCGAGCTCTTCCTGCAGCGGGACCCGCGCCGCACCGCTCCGATCAAAGGTGAGCCGGAGGAGGTCGCTGAGGCGGCTGATCATCCGGTCGGCCGCGTCGGGGTTCGTGTGAACGAGGGTCGAGATCGCGTGCAGCGTGTTGAACAGAAAGTGCGGGCTGGAGCTCGGCCTCGAGCGTCTTCAACCGCGCCTCCATGAGCCGCGTCTCGAGCTGCGCCTGGCGGACCACCCGCGCCTGGACCTCGCGGTAGTAGCCGACCGCATAGGTGAAGCCGACGACCGTCGTGTAGGTCATCAGCAGCCAGTCGAGGTTGGTGAGGTGCGTCCGCTGCAGGGCCGTCAGCCATCCCGATGGCGGTGGCATCCCCCAGAGGAACCAGCGGACGCCAAGCATGCCGACGGCATGGACGACGGTGAAGAGCAGCGCGGCACACACGTGGACGCCGAGCGCTTTCAGCCGCTGTTCATCGATCCGGTAGCGATGGACCAGGCGAAAGATGATCGGGGCAGATCGCGGCCGGGATGAACCAGTAGGCGAAGTTCAGGATCAGCAGCGAGCTGATCTCGATCTGGCTCGGATCCTTGCTCGTCAGGGCGGTCAGTCGATAGGCCTGCGCCGTCGAGAACAACCACAAGATCGTGGCCGCTCCGAACACCCACCGCAGAGGCGGCGTCCAGGGTTTCTGCATGTCATAAGGAAACTATCGGCCGCCGACAGGTCCCGCGTCAAGATCGGACTTGGTGCCCCTCCGTCAGTCCTCCCGGAGCGGCATTCCAAACCTCCAAAACGGGGTTTCGTCCCTCCCTATTCGACCGCGACGACGATCAGCGTGGCGTCGTCCTGCAGGGCGCCGCTGGTGAAGGCGGCGACCGCCTCTGACAGCCGCGCTTCGAGGGACGGGGCGCTGCAGGTCCGGTTCTCCACCGCGGCCTCGATCAGCCGCTCCTCGCCGAACTCCTCGTCGGCGTGGTTACGGGCCTCGGTCACCCCGTCGGTAAACAGGATCACGCGGTCGCCGGAGCCGATCTGCGTCTGCCCCTGCTCGTAGGTGGCATCGCAGAACACGCCGAGGACGGGGCCGCCCGCCGACAGCCGCGTCACCCCGCCGTCAGGCCGGATCACGATCGGAAAGTAGTGGCCGGCATTCGAGTAGGTGAGCATGCCGAGCGCCGTGTCGATCTTGCAGTAGAAGAAACTGATGAACCGCCCCTCGGCGATCCGGCCGCAGAGGATCCGGTTGACCTGGTCGCAGAGCTCGGAGGGCTGCGCCGCCTCGGTCGCGAACGCGCGCACCGCTGCCTGCAGGTTCGACATCAGCAGCGCCGCCGGGATCCCCTTGCCGACCACGTCGGCGATACAGACCGCGAGGCGCGACTGGCCGAACGGAGATCAGATCGTAGCAGTCGCCGCCCGACGCCTGACGCCGGCTGCCACTGCGACGCGATCTCGCAGCCGTCGATCTGGGGCACGGCGGAAGGCAGCAGCTTCCGCTGGATCCGGCGCGCCTCGTCCATCTCGCGCTTGTCGTCTTCCGCGCGTTGGCGGCGCTCGCGGCCGGCGGCGATCTCGGTGCGGAGCATGGCGAGCAGCTGCGCGTTGTCCCAGGGCTTCTGCACGAAGTCCCGCACCCCGCGCCGCATCGTCTCGACGGCGAGATCCACTGATCCCCAGCCGGTCATGACGACCACCGGGAGCGAGCTGTCGAACGCCTGGACGCGGGAGAGCAGATCCATTCCCTCGGTACCGGAAGTCGTGTCCCCGGTGTAGTTGAGGTCCATCAACAGCAGGTCGTACGGACGCGTGGAGAGCTCGGCGAGCGCGGCGTCCGGTGAGGTCACCGCCTCCATCAGCATCCCGTCACCCTTGAGCAAGAGGCGCAGCGCGTCGAGCAGATCGGGCTGGTCGTCGGCGATCAGAATCCGGGGTGGAGTGGAGCAGGGGACGTGCATCGGCGCCGACGTGAGTCCAAGCGGTGTGCCACGCCAATAACCCGGTCATTTGGCGTGTTTTCGGCTACCGGCGTCCTTCGACTGTCCGGTTCCGCACAGGGGGAGTTCGCTTCCGGACCGCGGTTCGGGCGGCCGGCCCGGGTCACTCGCGTTCCTTCTCGCGTTCCTTATCCTTGGCGCGCGTCTTGGACTTGAGCCCGTCGGGCCCGACGATGCGGATGGAGCCGCCGAAGCTTTCCACCTCCATTTCGGCACTGCCGTTCCCGGAGATGTAGGTCGTGCGTCGCCCGCGCCTGACCTCGGACCGCGGCGGGCCGTTGAGCGTCAGCGAGGTCGAGAAGCTGCCCTGGTAGGTCCTGACGTTGTAGCTGACGTTCGCCGATTCGGGCGCCGCGATGGTGATGTCGCCGTTGTGGGTGGTGAACCGGTACCGTCCGCGGTCGGCCGGCGTGCCATCGAACTCGATGTCGCCGTTGATCGTGTTCACCTCGACGTTCTGTGACTTGGCCTGGGTCACGCGAGATGTCGCCGTTGGTGGTCTCGGCGGTAATGTCCCCGGACGCACCGGTAATGCGGATCCCTTCGTTCACCGAGCTGGCGACGATCTTCCCGCGCGCCCCCTCGATGATCACTTCACCCGAGATCGACTTCGCCGTCACCGTGGCTGAGCCTCCCTTGATGACGATGTCGCCGCGGGTGGTCTCGGCCGAGACTTCGCTCTGGGAACCCTCGACGGTGATGAAGTTGTAGGTCCCCACGACCCTGACCGGCATCCATGCCGGCGCGGTGATCTCGTAGTCGACCGATCCGTGTGCCTCCTGGCTGGCCGTCACCGTGAGACCGGCCGGCGTAGTGCGGAGGTTCACCTTCACCCCCGAGGTGTGGCGCGCCTGCACCCGGACGGCGTCGCGGTCCCACACCTTGACCAGCACCTCGCCGGCGAAATTGTCGACGGTCAGTCGCGCGCCCCGGGCGACCGCCACGGTCTCGTCCGTCTGTGGCGCCCGTGCGCTCCGTTCCTGCGCGGCCGGGAGAGCGAGCGCCGCGATCATCAACACTGTGGGTCCGAACATCATCAGGATCCTGTCGTAAGGGCGGTGGCGCGCCGCAGCAGCGCGAGCTTGCGCTGTCGGGCGGTGACCAGGTGATTGCTGAGAAACGTGTTGACCGGATCGGCTTCGAGCGCGCGCCGGCACTGGTCGATCGCGGCGTCGATCGCGGTCAGGTTTGCTTCCAGCACGCGGACCGTCTCCGGATCGAGTTGATTGCGCCCGAGCTCGAGCGTCCGCTCGAGGTCAGCGACGGCGCCGTCGTACTGCGGATCGGCCAGGCTGACCAGGACGGCCCCGTCACTCGCCGCAGCCTCCTGGCTCGCCACCGTGGCGGCCGGCACCCTGCCGGAAGGACGGACCATGTAGACCACGCCACCGGACAGCAGCATCAAGACGATCCCGGCGGCGGCGAGCTGCGGCGCCGTGAAGCTGAAACGGCGCGACGCGCGGGGAGTGAAGCGGGCGATCCGTGCGACTCGATAGCCTTCGAGACGCGGTGCGATGCCGTCCCAGAGCTCGGTCTCGGGACGCGAGACCGGCAGGCGGCCCGCGGCGCCGACGATGTCGTTCAGCTCGTCGAGCACGCGCCGGCAGTCGCCGCAGGTCGCGAGATGCTCGTCGATCCGCGCCCGGTCCGGCGCGCCCAGCTCGCCGTCGATGTAGTCCGAGAGCTGCTCGGTGACGTGATCGTGTTGGTTGGTCATACGCTTCCTACCTGCCGGACGGTGGATTCAGATGCCGGCGCAGCATCATCCGCGCGCGGTGCAGCTGCGCCTTCGACGTCCCGACCGAGATCTCGAGGAGGTCGGCGATCTCCTGGTGTTTGTAGCCCTCGACGTCGTGCAGCACGAAGATCTCGCGCGCACCGTCGGGCAGCTTCTCGAGGGCGCCTTCCAGGTCCATGGCCAGGTCGCCGGAGGCCCGCAGCGCCGGCAGCGTGTCGAAGATCTCTTCGCCGTCGACGTGCCGCTGCCGTCTCGTGGCGTCGGTCCGGAACCGCTCGATGACGACGTTCGCGGCGAGACGATGCAGCCAGGTGCCGAAGGCCGAATCGCCGCGGAAGCTCGCGAGCTTCTGCCAGACGCGCACGAAGACGTCCTGGGTCAGCTCGTCGGCGTCCCGCCCGGCGGTCATCCGGCGAACGAGGCCGTGCACCCGGGGCAGATGCTCCCGGTAGAGCCGTTCGAACGCCCGGACGTCACCCGCCGCGGCGAGTGCCACGTCGTCAGAGAGTCCGGATGCTCGTGTGGCCGTCAGCGGCGTTTCGACCTGCAGCAGTATGGCTCCCGTGCCCAAGCTCCCGTCCTGTAAGGCCTGCGTGGGTGCGCAAGCTCCTTTCCTGCACCAGCTTGGACGGGGCGGAAGCCCTGGAAGGTTGGAACCTTACCGCAGGATGTCGTAGGGGTCGACCGGTGTGCCTTCCCACCATCGTTTTTCGCTGGTGAGCCGGAAGATGGCGAAGTGGAGGTGCGGGGTGTTCTTGGGGGCGTTGCCGGTTACCCCGACATAGCCGATGACCTGCCCCTTGCGGACGGTGGCGTTCTCGGCAAGGCCGTCGGCATAGCGGTCGAGGTGAGCGTAGTAGTAGCAGATAGCGTTCGCCGGGGTCGAACTGGTAGATCGTGATGCCGCCGGTCTTGCTGTTGAACAGCCGGGCGATCCGGCCGCTCTCGACCGCCTTCACCGGGGTACCCATCGGCGCGAGGATGTCGATCGCCTCGTGCTTCCGGGCGCCACGCGAGTCATCGAACGAGCGGACCAGGCGATCGGCGGTGAGCCCCTCGACCGGCATCGCCAGGTCCCGGTCCTCGAGATCCGCACCGGGCGGGGCGCTGATCGAGGGGGTAGGCACCGGACCCCCGGGTTCGCCGACGGTCCCCACCGGCGATTCGAGGACCGGTGCATCGTCATCGACCGGACCAGTCAAGCGGGTCGGGGTCCCCTGGCGCTCGGCGAGGAACCGGGCTCCGGCCATCAGCCAGGTGTCGGAGCGCTCGGCCTTCCAGACGACGGCGGCGACCGTGAGGGCGCCGGCGAGGAAGCCGCAGAGGGCCGCGATCGAGGCGAGCCGGAGATTCCGCTTGAGATCGACTGACAGCACGGCCTATTGCTGGAAGAGTACCTGCCGTTCCTGGTTTGACGAGCGACGCCAGCCGCAGCGCGTCCCAGTTGGTGAGACGGACGCAGCCGTGTGATTCGGTCCGGCCGATGTTTGCCGGCTCGGGGCCGCCGTGGATGCCGTAGTGCTCCTTCGAGATGTCGATCCACACCAGACCGACGGGATTGTTCGGTCCGGGCGGGATCAGCGTCTTGGTGTGCGTCGGGTCGGCGTCCCAGAACAGTTCGGGGTTGTAGCGGAACGGCGGATTGAGCGACACGCCATTCACCTTCCACTTGCCGAGCGGTAGCGGGTCGTGCTCGCTGCCGGTGGTGACCGGGGCATACAGCAGGACCCTGCCGGCGGCGTCGGTCACGGTGAGAGCAGAAGAGGATTTCGAGACTTCGATCGTCACTTCAGGTTTGGCGTTCGCGTCAGCCCTGGTGTTCGCCTCAGCCTGAGGCCCTCGTCCGCGGCCTTTCTCCGCGCCGGCGCTGTTGCTCTTTGGCGCCGCGACCGGCAGCACCATCGGATCGACGTTGGGGACGGTGATCTCCTCGCCGGCGGCGAAGGTCGAGCCGGGATTCAGTCGCTGCAGCAAGGCCGGCGACGAATGAAAGCGCTCCGCCAGCGCCTCGAGCGAGGTGCGGTAAGCGAGTGATTTCAGCGACGCCTGCTCGACCAGGTCTTTCGGGATCGTCGGTTCGAACGGGCCGGCGGCGTCCTCATCGGTGATGCGATATTTCGTGACCGGCTCGGTGGCCGGTGGTTCGCCGCCGTTGGCGCGGCGATAGGCGTCGAGCGCCTTGCGGGTGTTGGCGCCGGTCCGTCCGTCGAGCGCGCCCGGCGAAAACCCGGCCCGGTCCAGCGCGACCTGCACCGCGAGAGCGTCCGGGTGCTGGCCACGCGGCTGCGCCGCTGCCGGTCCTGGGCGGCTCCGGCGGGGGGTGTGGCCTGAGCCAGGGAGAGCAGAAGGGTCACGACGGTCAGGGTCACTTGGATACCTCGATGCGCTCGACGGAGCGGCGGTCGCGCCCGGCGCGACGTTCAGAGTCAGGTTGTGGCTCCGCCGGCTTCATCTCGATATCCACGAGGCGGAACGGCCGCTCGGGGAAGATCTCGCGCATGAGGGAGGCGGACACGTTGTAGACGGGTACGTTGGCGGCGGTCCGGCCTTCCGGCTGCCCGTGGTGAGCGTGACCGTGAAAGACCACCGACACCGGGAAGCGGCCGATCGGTTCTTCGAGCCGGCTGCAGCCGAGGAAGGGGAAGATCTCCCGCGGCTCACCCTCGACCGTCGCCTGGATCGGCGCGTAGTGCAGGATCGCGACGAGCCGGTCGTTGCGGAGCCGGGCGAGCGCGGACTCGAGCTTGAGCGCTTCGTCAACCGCCTCGCGCACGAAGTGCTTGATGATCTCCTCGCCCCACGGGCCGAGCGCCCGGCGGCCGAAGCCGCCGCAGAAGCCTTTGACTCCGGCGAAGCCGATGCCGTGAATCTCGGTGGTATCGCCGTCGAGCAGGACGACGCCAGCGTCGCTCAGGATCCGGCTGATCTCGGCCTGCTGCCCGGCTTCGAAGTCGTGGTTCCCGAGCACGCCGACGCAGGGGATCTTGACCGAGCTGGTGATCTCGCGCGCCAGCGCGCGCGCCTCGTCGGGATGACCGTAGTCGGTCAGATCCCCGCACAGCACCAGAATGTCGGCTGATTCGGTGATCTGGGCGAACAGTGTCTGCAGCGACCCCTGGGCGGCATTCTTGCCGTGGTGAATGTCGCCGAGGGCGGCGACCCGGACGATGTCCTTGCCGGTGGGCATGCAGTTGGGTGAGCAAACGGCATTCCGCCCCGCCATGGCCCCGAGAAGGCTAAAATCAAGGAATGGCAAGGGGTTTTGATTCGAAGTTCGTTGAAGCTCAACAGGAAGAGGCAACGCGCGACAAGGTCCTGCGTCCCCGGCTGACACCCGCCCAGCAGGCCGACCAGTCGAAGCGCGAGGCCCTCCAGCTCTCGCGGGCCCGGGCGGAAGCCGACATGAGCCGCGCCACGGTGCCGGCGCACCGGCAGATGCTCGAGCAGGCGATCGAGGCGCTCGACGCGCAGCTCGCCTCACTCGGCGAGTCGCGGTAGGCCCGTATACTGAAACGATCGTGAAGACATGTCGCGCCTCGTGGTTGGCGCTGCTCGCCTGCCTGCTGCTCATTGCCGGGTGCCGCGGGAACGCCCCCGACGAACAGACGTCTAAGCAACCACAGACTGCGGCGCCCGCCGGTTCGTCCGAGGGGGGTGCCCCGGAGCGCCCGAAGATCGTCGCGCTCGGCGACAGTCTCACCGCGGGATTGGGTCTGCTCGAGAACCAGGCATACCCGGCACTGCTCCAGAAGAAGCTCGACACCGACGGCTACCCCTTCGAGGTGGTGAATGCCGGCGTGTCGGGCGACACCAGCGCCGGGGGGCTGCGCCGTCTCGACTGGGCGCTCGAAGGGGAGGTGCGGATCATGATCGTCGCGCTCGGCGCGAACGATGGTCTGCGCGGGTTGTCGGTCGACGAGATGAAGAGCAACCTGGAAGAGATCATCCGCCACGCGAAGGAGAAGAACATCGTCGTGATCCTTGCCGGCATGGAAGCGCCCCCCAACTACGGGCCCGAGTACACGACGTCGTTCCGCAAGGCGTTCCAGGACCTGGCCCGCGAGCAGCGCGTCCTGTACGTGCCGTTCCTGCTCGCCAACGTCGCCGGCAATCCGGCGCTGAACCAGGGAGACGGGATTCATCCCAACCCGCAGGGGGCGGCGATCATCGCCGACACGCTGTTCCAGGTGCTTCGTCCGGTGCTCGACCAGATGTCCGCCGCCTCATGATCGAACTGCGCGGGGTCACCAAGTCGGTCCCGAGCGGGAGCGGCACCCTCACGATCCTTCATCCACTCGACCTCACCATCGCGCGCGGTACGGTCGCGGCGATCACCGGGCCGTCGGGCAGCGGCAAGTCGACCCTGCTCGGGCTGGTCGCCGGCCTCGACGCCCCGACAGCGGGGCAGGTGATCATCGACGGCGTCGACATCACCGCCCTCGACGAGGACGGCCTGGCGCGGCTGCGCGGCGCGCGCATCGGGTTCGTGTTTCAGTTCTTCCACCTGCTCCCGTCGCTCACCGCCTACGAGAACGTGATGGTGCCGATGGAGATCGCCGGAGTCGCCGACGCGGCGCCGAGGGCGACCGAGCTGCTGGACGAGGTCGGCCTGGCGGACCGGGCGCATCACTACCCGTCGCAGCTCTCCGGTGGCGAGCAGCAGCGCGTCGCCATCGCCCGGGCACTGGCCAACGATCCGCCGCTCCTGCTCGCCGACGAGCCCACCGGCAACCTCGATACCGCCACCGGCCACTCGATCATCGAACTGCTGCTCGGCGTCAACCGCAGCCGCAAGACGACGCTGGTGCTGGTGACGCATGATCCGGAGCTGGCGGCCCGGGCCCACGTCGCGGTCGCGCTTCGCGATGGCCGGGTGGTGGAGCCGGTCCGATGAAGTTCGTCCTTCGGATGACGCTCCGGGAGCTGCGGGCCTCCTGGCGCCGGCTGCTGTTCTTCTTCATCTGTGTCGCCATCGGGGTCGGCGCCATCGTCGCCCTGCGCTCAGTGATCCAGAACGTCCGCGGCGGCCTGGTCCGCGAGGCGCGCGCGATGATGGCCTCGGACGTCATGCTCGCGACCAACCGCGGGTGGACACCCGAGCTGCTCAAGATCATCGACGACCGGATCGCAGCCGCGCCGGTGCGCGAGCGGATCGAGGCGGTCGAGACCACGACGATGGTGCGGGCGGCGAACGGGAGCGCGGTAGCGCGGATGGTGGAGCTGCGCGGCGTGCAGCCACGCTTCCCGTTCTACGGCGAGCTCGAGCTCCAGGGGGGAGTGCGCTACTCGCACGACCTGCTGAAGGGGCGCGGCGTGATCGTGCGTCCGGAGCTGCTGGCCCAGCTGGGCATCCGGCAGGGGGACACTATTCTCGTCGGCGGCGAGCCGTTCGTGGTGCGAGCCGTCCTGGAGAAGGAGCCGGGCCGCCGGACCGGGGCGTTCACGCTGGGCTCCCGCGTATTCATGGATCTCGACGACCTGCGCAAGACCGGGCTGCTGACCTTCGGCAGCCGGGCGAGCTACCAGATCATGCTGCGGGTCGACGAACAGCGGGGTCGACGAACTGACGCGCCGGCTCCGCGCGGAGGTGCGCGACAAGTTCGCCAACGCCTGGTCCTACCGCTCGGCGGAGAACAACATCACCGAAGACATGCAGCGGGCGGAGAACTATCTGAGCCTGGTTGGCTTCGTCATCGTCGTGCTCGGCGGGATCGGCGTGTGGAGCGTCACCCGCGTCTTCGTCAAGCAGAAGATCCGCAGCGTGGCGATCCTGAAGTGCGTCGGCGCGACGACCCGGCAGGTGCTGGGGACCTACGTCCTGCAGGTGATGCTGCTCGGGCTGGGCGGCAGCCTGCTCGGCGTCGGGCTCGCGGCGGCGGGGCTGCGGGCGATCCCGGCCTCGGTGACGGCGAGCTTCGGCGGCGCGCCCTATGGGCTGACGACGTCGGCGGTGCTGCAGGGAACCGCCGTCGGACTGCTGGTGTCGCTGCTTTTCTCGCTGGTGCCGCTGCTCGAGGTCCGCCGGGTGAAGCCGTTGCTGCTGCTCCGAGGCGGCGGGGCGTCGATGCCGGCGCCGGGGGTTGCGGCACAGCCGGTCATGCAGCGACTGCGGGAAATCGACCGGGTCCAGGCCGTGGTCGGCCTGGTGGTGAGCCTGGCGCTCGTGGCGGTGGCGTCGTGGCAGGCGGCCTCCCTCGCAGGTCGGGCTGATCGTGTGCGGCGGGTTTGCCGGCCTGCGCGATCCTGCTGCACGGCGCCGGGATCGGGCTGATCCGCGCCATCCGGCCGCTGTCGAAGACCCGGGTGTTCGCGCTCCGCCACGCCGTGCTCGGGCTGCAGCGGCCGGGCAACCAGACCCGCGTCATCCTCCTGGCGGTTGGTCTCGGCGCCTTCTTCGTGCTCGGGGTGCGGGCGCTGCAGTCGAACCTGCTGGACGAGTTCTCGCTGGAGCTCAACGCCGGCGGGCCCGACATGTTCCTCGTCGACATCCAGCAGGACCAGGTGGAACGGGTCCGCGGCTTCCTGGGCGAGCGCATGGCCGCCGGATCCGCGCCGCCGCGGCTGATCCCGGTGCTGCGCGCCCGGGTGACCGCGGTCCGTGGCGCGGAGGTCAACCTCGAAGGCTTCCAGGACGTCCGGGGCCGGGGGTCGCTGGCGCGTGAGTACACGATCACCTACCGCGATCACCTCGAGGCGAACGAACGGGTCATCGGCGGGACCTTCTGGGCGGGGCAGGGGGCGCTGCCGCCTGACGCCGAGGAGCTCGAGGTCTCGATCGAACGCAGCATCCACGACCGCTTCGCCATCAACGTCGGTGACCGCATGCGGTTCGACGTTCTGGGCCGCGTCGATCATGGCGCGGGTCACCAGCATTCGCGACGTCGAGTGGGAAGACTCGCGCAACGGCGGCTTCATGTTCGTGTTCCGGCCGGGGCCGCTGTCGCAGGCGCCGCACACCTACATCGGGATCATCCGTGCGCCGGAAGGGGCCCAGGAGCGGGCCGCTTTCCAGAACGACCTGGTGACCGCCTATCCCAATATCTCGGCGATCGACGTGCGGGAGGTGCTGGCGTCGGTCAAGGAGGTCATCGACAACGTGACCCTGGCGATCTCGATCGTCGGCGGGATCGCGCTGTTCGGCGGGGTGCTGATCCTGGTCGGGGCGGTGGCGATGACGAAGTTCCAGCGCGTCTACGAGACCGCGATCCTGCGGACGCTGGGCGCCAGCAGCCGCACGCTCGCAGCCATGCTCGCCGGCGAGTACACGGCGCTCGGGCTGCTGGCCGGGGTCATCGGTTCGGCCGGCGCCCTGGCACTCAGCTGGGCGGTGTGCCGTTTCGTCTTCGAGATCGACTGGAAGCCGGCCACCGGCATCCTGATCGCCGGCGCGGTGATCACCACGATCCTGGTGGCGGTTATCGGCGTGGTGGCCAGCGGCGACGTTCTGCGCCGGAAACCGCTGGCGACACTGAGAGCCGAATGAGCGGGTGCGGAGGTGTGCGGAGGGGTGCGGAGGTGTGCGGAGGGGTGCGGAGGGGTGCGTCGAGGGGTGCACGGAACGCTGAGCCTTTTGATAAGATTAGCTTTTGCAGATGGGTCGAAAAGCCCCGACGTCGATGAGCCGACAAACCATGACCGCACCTGACCTGACACCGTACAAGGAAGCGTTGCTGCGCAAGCGTGGAGAAATCCTGGCGGCCGGTGGCGCTGCGAAGCCGCTGCAGGCCTCGACCGAGATGAACACGCGCCAGGGGGATCTCGCGGACCAGGCGAGCGGCAACAACGAAGTCCACATCGCCCTCAAGCTGAAGCAGACCGACGCCAAGATTCTTCAGGCGATCGAGGAAGCGCTGTTCCGGATCGAGAAGGGGACCTACGGGATCTGCCGCGACTGCGGCGAGCCGATCGCGCCGGCGCGCCTGAACGCCATCCCGTGGACGCGGGTCTGCATCACCTGCAAGGAAAAGCAGAGCTCGTGAAGGCCACCGAGCTGCTGGACTTCCTGACCGCCTTCTACCGCGACAAGCTGGCGGTGCGGAATCGCCACGTCGCGGCCGCGCAGTTCGTGCCCGACTACAATTTCAACAACACATACCAGTACGTCATCAATCGCGACGACATGCACGTCCGCTGGCTGCAGGACGCGATCGTCGACACCGGCGGCACGCCGGAAGAGCAGCCGCTGCCGAGTCCTCGAGCCCGGCAAGGGCAAGGACGCCCAGCGCAACGTAATCGACCGCCGACCGCGATGCGGCGGCGAAGTTCGTCGAGCGCTGGAGCGACCGCGTCGACGCGCTGCCAAACGCCCGCCACCGCAGCCTGCTGCGGGTGATCCTCGGCGAGACCCTGGAGCAGCAGCGGTTCTTCGAGCAGGCGCTCGCCGGCCGGGAGGACCTGCTCGGCCGCCGCGCCGACGGCGCCGGCACCGGCGACGGCGTCATGCCGACGCGGTGGGTGGGCAATAGCTCCAGCGGTTTGGACCTCCAACTTCCAACCTCCAACTTCCAAACTCTCAGAATTGGATGTCGGGAGTTGGAAGTTGGAGGTTTGTTGACGTGTCCCGCGTAGCCATCGCGATCGGTTCGAATCTCGGTAATCGCGACGCGGCGATCGCGTTTGCCGCGCAGCAGCTCGCCGCGCCTGCTCGCCGAATTTCACCATCTCCGAAATCATCGAAACCTGGCCGGTCGGCGAGGGGGCCGAGGAGCAGAATCTCTACCTCAACGCCGTCGCGGTCGGGGAGACCGACTTCTCCCCGCGCAACTGCTCGAGGCGCTGCTGGCGCTGGAGCAGGCGTTCGGCCGCGAGCGCTCGTCTCCGAACGCCGCCACGGACCCTCGATCTCGACCTCATTCTTCACAGCACCTCCATCGTCATCGAGCCCGGGCTGGAGGTGCCGCATCCGCGCTTCCGTGAGCGCTTCTTCGTGCTCGGTCCGCTCGCCGAGGTCGCACCCGACATGGTCGATCCGGTGAGCCGGCATGCGGGTGGCGGAGCTGCTCAAGCGGCTGCTCCGCGACGACAGCCGGTGAAACTCAGAACTCAGAACGACGAACTCAGAACGACGAACGTCGAACCGGAACGTAGAACCTGGAACCTAGGAACCAGGGACCGAAGGATGTACCCGAACCAAAGGCCCGGCGATTGCTCGCCGGGCCTTTCGTCTGTGTTCGTAGGTCTGAGTTACGTGGTCTTCTTGTAGACCGTCTTCGGTCACCGCGCCGTCGCGGCCCGGACGCTCGATCACGAGGTTGCCCCCTTCGAGCGACCAGGTCTGAGCCTGGGTCATCATCGCGCCGTCCTGGCCCGGCCGCTGCGTGGAGATCACCAGCTTGGCGCCGTCCCACTTCGCCGTCGACTTGGTCTCGACTTCGCCGCCGCGGCCCATCATCTTGTTGACCGACTCGGTGCCATCCAGCTTGTAGGTCGAGACGACTTTGGTCTCGCCCTGGGTGCGCTCGATGGTGAGCTCGGTCGCCGTCTGCTTGACGACCATCGGGCCCATCATTCCGCCGCCCTGGCGACCGCCGCCACCACCGGCACCTGCCCCGGGGGCCGGTGCCGCAGCCGCGTCAGGCGCCCAGGTGCCTGAGAAATCCGGCTTCTGTGCGAAGGCCACGCTCGCCATTGCGAGCACCGCCGCCGCCATGATCCCTGTTCTTGCCAGCTTCATCTTTCTGCTCCTTGTGATGATGACTACTTGCTGCCGACTGTGCGCCTCGTCCCGTCGCAGCCCGTGGTCGAGGCGGGTTTCGTCCGCCACCACCGTTTGGGCCGAGGCGGATCATTCGAAACGCAGAGCTTCGATCGGGTCCAGGCCGGCCGCCTTGCGGGCGGGGTAGAACCCGAAAAATACACCGGTTGCCGCCGCGAACCCGAACGCCATGCCGATCGCGTTCGGCGGAATCGTCGTTGGCCACTGCAGGAACCGTTCCGCCGCCTCTGCAAGGCCGAAGCCGAAGCCGATCCCGATAATGCCGCCAAACAGGCTGAGAACCACGGCCTCGACGAGAAACTGCAGCAGCACATCCTTGCCCCGGGCGCCGATCGCCATCCGGAGGCCGATTTCGCGCGTCCGCTCCGTGACAGAGACGAGCATGATGTTCATGATGCCGATACCGCCGACCAGCAGGGATACCCCGGCGATCGCGGCCAGCAGGGTGCCCATCGTCCGGGCCGTTTCCGACCGGACGCTGGCCATTTCTTCGAGCGTGCGGACCATGAAGTCGTCGGGATCGCCGGGCATCAATTTGTGACGCGACCCGGAGCGCCTCGGTGATCGACGCGGCCACCGGCGCGACGTCGGCGGTGGCGGCTGACACCTGGATCCGCTGGATGTGCTGCTGTCCCTGCAGCTTCTTGATCACCGTCGTGTAGGGAACGAAGATGACGTCGTCCTGGTCCTCGCCCGGTGCCGGACTGCCCCTTGCTCGCCATCACGCCGATCACCTTGAACGGCTGGCTGCGGATCCGGATCGATCTCCCCGGTCGGGTCGACGTCCGGCCCGAACAGCGTGTCGGCGACGACGCTGCCGAGCACCGCCACCTTGGCGGCGCCGCTGACGTCCTGCGGTGAGAAGAAGGAGCCGTACTTCGTCGGCCAGCTGCGGATCAGCGGCATGTCGACGTCGGTCCCCTCGGCCGTGCGTCGACCAGTTCTGGTTGCCGGCGACGACCTGACCGCGGGTGCTCGCGCCGGCGGCGACGTACTGCACCCCCGGCACCTCGCGCAGCGCCTCGGCGTCCTCGGGCATCAGCGTGTTGGATTGCCCCTGGCCCATCCGGACGCCGCCCTGCGAGAAGTTGCCGGACATGACGTTGATCATGTTGGTGCCGGCGGCCTTGACCTGTTCTTCGATCGTGGTCTGCGCGCCCTTGCCGAGCGCCACCATCGTGATCACCGCGCCGACGCCGATGATCATGCCGAGCATGGTCAGCATCGTGCGCATCTTGTTGCGGTTGAGCGCCTTCAGGGCGATCCGCAGCGTCATGAGAATTGACATCGTTAACTCCTAGACCACGCCGCCGAGGTGCTCGACCGGCACCGGGTCGGACTCGGTCGACCGGCGGATCCTCTTCCGGCGGCGGCAGCGCCGCGAGTTCCTTCTTGGCGTCGCGCCGATTGACGCACCGGAGAATCCGTCTGGATCTTGCCGTCGCGGAAGCGCACGAACCGGGTGCCGTATTCGGCGATGTCCATTTCGTGGGTGATCAGCAGGATGGTGATGCCGCGTTCCTTGTTCAGGGTCTGGAAGATGTCCATGACCTCGATGCTGGTGCGCGTGTCGAGGTTGCCGGTCGGTTCGTCGGCGAGCAGAATCGCCGGCTGCGTCACCAGCGCCCGCGCGATCGCCACGCGCTGCTGCTGGCCGCCCGAGAGCTGGTTGGGGAAGTGGTCGGAGCGCTCGCCGAGGCCGACCGAGGTCAGCGCGTCTTTGGCGCGCTCGTGCCGCTCCGACGTCTTCAGCTTCAGGCGGCCGTTATAGAGCAGCGGCAGCTCGACGTTGTCGAGCGCGGTCGTGCGCGACAGCAGGTTGAACCCCTGGAACACGAAGCCGATCTTGCGGTTCCGAATGACCGCGAGCTGGTCCTTCGACATCCGCGAGACATCGTCGCCGTCGAGGATGTACTGCCCGCTCGTCGGCCGGTCGAGACAGCCGAGAATGTGCATCAGCGTCGACTTGCCCGACCCCGACGGGCCGGTGATCGCGACGAACTCCCCGGCGCTGCACGTCCATGTCGGCGCCGCGCAGCGCGCGGACCACGTGCTCGCCGACGTGGTAAGTCTTGACGAGATCGCGGACCTGGAGGATCGGGGCCATTAGCGGCCGCGCCCTCCAGGACCGCCGCCGCCCGGGCCGCCGCGCGGGTTGCCGCGCTGCGGCTGCTGGGGCATCAGCGGGTTGGCGCCCGGGCTCTGCTGGCCGGGCCGCGCCTGCGGCTCGAGCCCGGTGACGACGTTGGTGACCACTTCCGTGCCCGCCTGCAGTTCGCTGGCTTCGCCACCCTCGAGAATCTCGGTCCAGGTGCCGTCGCTGATGCCGGTGCGGACGTTGACCGCCTTCAGCTGCTTCGCCGGCGTCCACAGCCACAGGCGTCCACGGCCCTCGGTCGGCGCCAGAGGGGCGAACAACGCGTCGATCGTTGTTGCGTTCGTCAAGGCAATGCCGGAGGCGCCGCCGGTCGAGCGCTGGCTCCGGCCCTGACCGTCAGCCTGCGCCGTGCGGTCCCCGCCGCGACTGTTTCCAGCGCCGTCGTTCCCCTGGGACCCTCCGCGCCCGCCTCCGTCGCGCATGCGCGCCTGCCATCGCTCCCGCTCTTCGGGAGACATGTTCTTCATCCGCTCTTCCATCTGCTTGCGGCGCTCTTCGCGCTGCTCGGGCGTCAGGTTCGCCCCGCCACGCCCACCGCCGCGCGCGCTGTCGCCTGCCGGACGCTCACCGCTGCGATCACCACCACCCTGGGCGGATCGACTCGGCGCATTCCCATTCCCCTGACCTTCGGCCCGGCGCTGTGGCGTCTTGCCGCCTGCGTCGGCCGCGGGCTGTACCGCGCCAGGAGCTGCCGCGCCGGCGACCGGATGCCGGCTGACCGGATGCCGGCTGACCGGAGGCCGGCTGACCGGAGGCGCCGTTGAAGCCGCCGCCGCGTCCACCGCCCCCGCCGGGACCTCCGGGGCCGCGGCCCATGGCGCGGTTCAACTCGGCGGGCACTTCCTGCTTCAGTGCCGCGAAGACGTCGTTGGTCGGGCGGAAGCGCAGCGCCGCCGCCGGCGCGCGCAGCACGTTCGACCGGCGCGCGATCTCGATCGTGACGTTCGCGGTCATGCCGGGCTTGAGCTTGTATTGCGGGTTCGGCACGTCGATGACGGTCGAATACGTGACGACGTTCTGCACGGTTGCCGGCTGCAGCCGCACCTGCGAGACGTTGCCGTGGAAGGTGTCGGTGGGGTAGGCGTCGACCCGGAACGAGACCGGCTGGCCGGGACGCATCCGGCCCACTTCGGATTCGTCGATGTTGGCGAGCACCTGCATCTTGGTCAGATCGGCGGCGATGATGTAGAGCGTCGGCGCATTCATGCTGGAGGCGACCGTCTGCCCCTGTTCGACGCTGCGCTGGATCACGATGCCGTCGATCGGCGCCTTGATGACCGTGTGGCCGAGGTTCACTTCCTGCGTATTGAGCTGCGACCGTGTCTGCACCAGGCCGGCTTCCGACGACCGGATCTGCGCCTCCTGCGTCTTCACGTTCAATTCGGCGGTGTCGAGCTGATCGCGCGGGATCAGCTTCAGGTCCCACATCTTCTGCGCCTGCTCGTACTTCCGCTTCGCGTCGTCCAGGTTCACGCGCAGGCGTTCAAGGTCCGCCTCGGCGCGGGTGACGTTCGCCCGCGCCTGCTCGATCTGCGTCTGGATGATCGAGGGATCGAGCCGGGCGATGACCTCCCCCTTCCTGACGATGTTGTTGTAGTCCGCGTAGAGCGCCTCGACCACGCCCGAGACCTGCGTGCCGACATTGACCGTCTCGACCGCCTGCAGCGTGCCGGTGGCCTGCACCGTGTCGGAGATGTCGCCGCGGCTGACCTGTAAGGTGCTGACGGTCGGTTCCGGCGCCCCCTTGCGAATGTAGTAGGCGTAGCCGGCCCCACCGAGGGTCGCCAGAACGATAAGGGTCAGGATGAGTTTTTTCATAATCGCTGTCGCTACCTACGAATGCTTCGGGAGCCCCGAACGCAGACCTTTCCAGCCTTCTTCGAAGATCGTGTACACCGTCGGCACGAACACCAGCGTGATGAGCGTGGAAGCGGTGAGTCCGCCGATCACCACGCGCGCCAGCGGAGCCTGAAGTTCGGCGCCCTCGCCGATGCCCAGCGACATCGGCACGAGCCCGAGGATCGTGGCCAGCGTCGTCATCAGGATCGGCCGCAGCCGCGTTCGGCCCGGCCGTCTCGACCGCCTCGCGGAGCGGCATGCGGTCGCGCCGGCGGAGGATGTTGGTGTAGTCGACCAGCAGGATCGCATTACTTACGACGATGCCGGCCAACATGATTACTCCGATGTAGGCCTGGAGGCTGAATGTCGTATTTGTCAGCTTCAGGGCCAGCACGACGCCGATCGCCGACAGCGGCACCGAGAACATGATGATGAACGGGTCGCGCAGCGATTCGTACTGCGACGCCATCACCGCGTAGACCAGGATCACGGCCAGGATCAGCATCAACTGGAGCTGCTGGAACGCGCGGGCCTGTTCCTCGGCCTCGGAGCCGAACCCGACCTGGAAGTCGTTCGGCACCTGGAGCTGCGACAGCTGCGTCTGCACCGCGGCCAGCGACTCGCTCAGTGTCACCTGGGGCTCGGCGCTGACCCTGATGATCCGCTCCTGGTTCTTGCGCTGGATCTCGGTCGGCCCCGACTGGGTGCGGAGCTGCATCAGGTTCTTGGCCTGGAGCACCTGGCCGGAGGGGCTGCTGATCAGGACGTCGTTGACGTCCGAGACCCGCTGACGGTCCTCCTCGCGCAGCCGGACGATGATCGGGTACTCGTTGCCCGACTCGCGGAAGAACGCGGCCTGCCGTCCGCCGACGCTGGTGCTGATCGACTCGGCGACGTCGGTGACCGACAGCCCGAGCAGCGCCGCCTTCGGCCGGTCGACCGCGATCGCCAGCTCCGGCCGTCCTTCGTCGCGGCCGACCCGCGCGTTCCGCACTTCGGGGGTCTTGTCCATGACGTTCTTGGCCGCCTGCGCCAGGCTGGCGCCGGTCGCGAGGTCATCGCCGCGGATCTCGAGCGACAGCCGGCTGTCGCCGCCCCCCATGATGCGGTTCATCTGCGAGTTGCCGCCCGAGGCGCGGGTGGTGATGATGACGCCGGGAATGGCGCTGGCCAGCTGCCGGCTGAGGTCGCGGGCGATCGTCTCGCTCGAACGCTGGCGCTCGTCCTTCGGCGTGAGTCGGAGCGTCAGGTTGGTCCGGTTGGCGCCGCCTCCCATGAAGCCGCCGGCGCCCCCCTGGACGATGACGTCCTGCGTCTCGGGGACGAGCTCGGGGACCATGCTCTCGAGCCGCAGCGCCACATCCTGCGCCCGTTCAACGCGCGTCCCGACCGGCAGTTCGGCGGTCACGCTGACTTCCCCTTCGTCCGCCTGCGGCATGAGCTCGAAGCCAATCGTCGGCAGGATCAACACCGCGGCCACGACCGCGGCCGTCCCGAGCCCGATGACGGTGGGCCGGTGGACCAGTGCCTTGTGGACGATGCGGCTGTAGTTGTTGTCCATGCCGTTCAGGAAGCGCTCGCTGAACCCGTAGAGGCTGCCCAAGATGCCGGACCGCTCGTGTGCCGGCTTTGGCAACCGCAGCATCCGCGAGCACAGCACCGGCACGATCGTCACCGCGACGAACAAGGACATGGTCAGCGAGAACATGACCACGACCGCGAGCTGCTTGAACAGGATGCTCGAGACGCCGGTCAGGAAGAGCAGCGGCACGAACACCGCGATGTGGGTCAGCGTCGAGGCCAGGATCGCCGACCAGACCTCTTCGGACCCGTCGATCGAGGCGGTCATCCGGTCCTTGCCGTGCTCCATGTGCCGGAAGGTGTTCTCGATGACCACGATCGAGGCATCGACGATCATGCCGATCCCGAGCGCCAGCCCGCCGAAGGTCATCGTGTTCAGCGTGTAGCCGTTGAAGTAGAGCAGGGCGAAGGTTCCGATCACCGAGATCGGGATCGACGTGAAGATGATGAAGGTCGCGCGCAGGTCGCGCAGGAACAGGAAGATGATCAGCATGACCAGCACGCCGCCGATCAGCGCGTGCTCCTGGACCGCATGGATCGATCGCTTGATGAAGATCGAGCTGTCATCGAGAACGTTCAGCTTGATACCGGAGATCTCCTGGTTGATCTTCTCCGCTTCGACGCGCACCGCGTCGGCGATCTGGACGGTGTTCTGACCCGACTGCTTGGTGATGCGCAGGCGGACCCCCGGACGGCCGTTGATGCGGGTGAACGAGCGGAAGTCCTCGGTGGAGTCCTTCACCGTGGCGATGTCCTTCAGGTAGACAGGGACACCCTCCCGGGTCATCACCACCAGATTGCTGATCTCTGCGAGATTCTCGAATTGCCCCTGGCTTCGCACCAGGTAGGTCCGGTCTCCTTCGTCGATCTCGCCGAGCGGGATGTTCTGGTTCTCCGACCGGAGCAGGCTGGTGACTCGTTCGACCGGCAGGTTGAGCGCGGTGATCTTCTCTTTCGACAACTCGACGTGGATCTGACGGCGCAGGCCGCCCTCGACCGTCACCGAGGCGACGCCTGGAACGCGTTCGAGCCGTGGCGAGAGATCGTGCTCGCCGATCTCACGCAGTCGCACCATGTCGAATTCACCTTCGACGCCGACGCCCATGATCGGCTGGGCGTTCGCGTCGAACTTGAACATCACCGGCGGATCGGCTTCTTCGGGCAGGCGTCCACGGATGCGGTCGAGGCGATTTCTCACGTCGTCCGCCGCTTCGTTCAAGTCCGTGCCCCAGGCGAAGTTCAGCGACACGCGGCTCGAGCCTTCCGACGAGGTCGACTCCAGCTTCTCCAGCCCCGACACCGCGCTCATGGCCTGCTCGAGCGGCCGCGTGACCAGCTCCTCCATCTCGAGCGGGCCGACGCCGGCATACCCGACCCGGACGGTGATGCTGGGGAACGACACGTCCGGCATCAGGTCCACCGGAAGCCTCATGAAGGACAGGCCACCGATGAGCATGATGACCCCGGAGAGCATGAACATCGTTACCGGACGATGGATCGCAAGACGCGGAATGCTCATTTGGTTCTCTCTCCCGAACGATTGCCGATGTTCGCCGCGACGATGCGATCACCGTCCTTCAAGGCCGTGGCCCCGGTCGTGATCACTCGGACCCCGTCGTCGAGGCCCGACCTGATCTCGACCTGCTCGCCGTCTCGGATGCCGGTCGCCACCGGCTGGAACTTCGCGGTCATCCCGGCCGCCACGCCGCCCGGGGCCGGCGGATTGCTGGCCTGCTGCGGCGCCTGGCCGGCGACAAAGACGCCGGTCTTGCCGTCGAAGTCGATCACCGCGTTGCTCGGCACGGTAAGGGCGTTCTGCCGGCTGTCGATCGTGAGGGCGACGCGGGCATACATGCCCGGCTTCAGCCGGAACGCCGGGTTCGGTATCTCGATCTCCATCTCGGCCGTCCGCGTCTGCGGATCGAACACCGGCGCGATGCGTGCGACCCGGCCGGTGAACTTCTCACCCGGGAACGCATCGACCTCGACGTCGGCGGGCATTCCGACCGTCAGCCGCTTGACGTCCTTCTCGACGACGTTGACCACCATGCGGACGGTCTGGATGGCCACCACCGACACCACCGGCGCGTTCGGGCTGACCGCCGCGCCGGGATCGAGGTAGCGCTTGCCGACGAACCCGTCGACCGGTGAGGAAATCACCGTGTTCGCGAGGTTTATCCGGAGCTCGTCGAGACGGGCCTTGGACTGCTCGAACTGCGCGCGGGCGAGATCGACCTGGGCGAGCGCCGCCTGGTGGCGCGCCTCGGTGTCGTCATAGGTCTGGCGGGGCAGCAGCTGTTGCTCCAGCAGGCTGCGGTTGCGGTCGAGATTGGTCTGCGCGAGCTTGAGGTCCGCGTCCCGCTGCCGGATCGTCGCCTCGGCGACCCGATAGGCCGCTTCCTGCTGCCGCACCTGTTCGCGGATCTCGCGGTCCTCGACCCTGGCGATCTGCTGGCCGCGGCGGACCGAATCCCCCAGGCGGACGTCGACGACTTCGAGCCGTCCGTTGACCTTGGGCACCAATTCGACCGTCGCCGATCCAATCAGGTTGCCGACGATGCTGACCCGCTCGGCGACGTTCGCCCGTTTCACCGCGGCAAACTCCACCGGCATCGGCGGTCGCGCCCCGGTGCCGCCGCGTCCGCCGCCCGGCCCGCCGCCGGCTCCCGGCGCCTGTGCCTCTCCCTTGTTGCACGCGGCGAGGCTGGCGAGCGCCAGGAACGCTGAGAATCCGAGAACGGCGAATTTACGCATTGAGCACCGGTTACCGCGTGATCTGTACGCGCTGGAAGTCGACCAGTGCGCGCTGGTAGTTGAGCTGCTGGCGAAGTTCGCTGTTGCGCGCGTCGTTGAGATCGCGCTGCGCCTGCACGACCTCGAAGTTGGTGGACATGCCGACGTCGAACTTGCTCTGCACCGCCTGCAGCCGCTGCTCGGACAGCTCGCGCGACACGGTGGCCGCCTGCATCGCCTCGAGCGAGTTGCGGACTGCGAGCGCCGCCGCCGTGACCTCGGTCGCGATCTGCAGCTCGGTGGCCTTCAGCGACGATTCCGTCTGCTGACGGAGCAGACGCTGACGCGCGAGGTTGGCCTGGTTCGCGCTCTGGCCGATCGGATACTGAAGCTGGAGCTGCAGGTTCCAGGTCGGAGCATCCCAGCCGGTGATCGCCCGAAGCGCGTCACTGTAGCCGCCGGGGATTGTGTTGATGACGTCGCCCGTGATCCGATCGCGCTCGAGCCCCGTGCCCCCCTGACCAGTCAGGTTGTACTGACTGATGACGTCCAGGTTCGGCAGGGTCTGGTTGTGCATGGCCTTGATCGTGATGTCGCTCGCCTCGAGATTTTTCTTGGTGACCGCCAGGTCGGTGCGCTGGCTCAGCGCGTTGCGCACCGCGCCCTCGAGATCCATCGGCTGCGCGGTGACCGTCGGACGGTCAACCGGCACGATCGTAGCCCGCCAGAGTTCGTCGTCGGTACCACTGACGATGAGCCGCTTGAGCGCCAGCTCGTTATTGCGCAGCGTGGCCTCCGCGGTCACCAGCTGCTGTCTTCGGTTGGCTTCCTCGGCCTGTGCCTGAACGACGTCGATCGGCGCCATCGTGCCGATCTCCACCCGGGCGCGGTTGTCGCCGACCAGCTTGGTGGCGAGCTCGAGGGACTGCTGCGCGGCTTCCACCGCCTGCCGCGCGTAGACCAGCTCCCAGTAGGCATTGCGCGTCTGCGCCAGCACGGTCACTTCGGAGGAGCTCAGATTCAGGTCTGCGATGTCCTGGTTGATCTCGTTGGTCAGGATCGTGGCCCGGACGTTGTCGATCCTGAAATTGCGCAGGAGGGGTTGCTGCCATCTGGCCACGAGGCCCGAATTGAAGCTTGGATTGAAGGTGGAGCTCCCCGAGTCGCTGTCCGCGCGGCTGTTGGTCCAATTGAGGGAGTAGTTGCCGCCGCCTCGCCACAGGTTCTGGGCCACGCCAGCCGACCAGTTCTGGGTGTCGGTCGTCACCTTGCTACCGCCGGAGAACACGTCGGTCGTCAGACGAACCTGCGAGTTGTTCGACACGCTCGAGGTCAGGTTCATCTGGTAGTTGGCGCGGGTCGCCGCCATCGAGAAGTCCCACGTCTGCGGCGTGATCCGCTCGGAGATGAGCGTGAGGTTTCGCTCGGTCGCGCGCTGAACCGCTTCCTGCTCGGTCAGGTTCACGGTGGGCCCGGCCTGCACGACGGACCCTGCGACCGGCGTCGCGGGCTTCTGGGGCGTCTGCTGCATCGCCTGGGCGATCAGCGCCTGGACGTGTTCTTTCGACGGCTCCTGCGGTTTCTGCGCCAGCGCCGGGAGCGCCGAGGCGAAGAAGACGAAGCCGGCCAGGGTGCATACGATCTTACTCACGAAATTCCTCCAATGATGCGTTGCGAAAATTCAGCGGATCGGGGTGTCGTCAGTGGTGGTGGTCGCCGCCACCCTGCTTCTTGCGGGACGCTTCCCACCGGTCGACCATCGCCTGGAACTTGGTGTTCTGCTCGACCGACAGGACCTTGTGGATGCGGTACAGCATCACGACGCGCATCTTGTTGAGCTCCGCCCGGCGCTTCTCGACCTTGTCGACCTGGTGTTCGACGACCGCGACGTCCGCGGTGTTCGCCTTGATCGTCGCCGACAGGGCCTGCTCGAGGCGCATGACCTCTTCGCGCAGCGGCTTGGCCTTCTCGATGGAGCTCCTGAAGATTTGATCGATCTCGGCGGACTGTTCGGGCGTGATGCCGATCTCGGCCGATCGCGTCCTTGTCTTTCCACCAGATCCAGCGGCCGCCGCGATCGTCGCGGCGGGCCTCCTGCACCTGTGGACTTTTCTGTTTTGCGTCTGACTGCTGGGCGGATCCGGTGACCGACCCGGCCGTGCCGCTGATGAGGAGGACAGCAAGCCCCCACCCCAATTGCCTAGTCATTGTGTTGCTTCTCTCCGGATGAACGATGACAGGGCGTAATACGACGGTGAGTGGGGCTCACGTTTACCGCGCCTGTGGCGCTCGCATCCCTGGTGGCTGCGAGGGCGCGGGGCTATCTGACTGATTATAAATCAGATGTCCAGTGGCAGCGCGCTTGCAGATTCGGGTGGAGCCGGTAGTGGCGCCGGCCCGAACCGGGAGCAGGACCATGAAGATCACGATGACCGCCGGCCTCATGATCGTGCTGCTGCTGGTCGGCGTCGGCATCGGCCGCGCCTACGACACCAACGAGACGGTTATTACGGTCCAGGTGAGCTCGGCCGACCACGAAATCCAGGAAGGGTACTTCGCCCTGGGCGAGCAGGCCACCGTCATGGCCAGGCCGGGTAGCGACCTGTTCCGGTTTCTCAGCCGGCAGCGCGGCCAGAAGGTCAGGATCGTCCTGACCCCGAGCGAAACCCGCGAGCTGTCCAGATTACAAAAGTAACGGGCCGATTACAGAAGTAACGAATCGGCCGTCAGGCCGTCTCGTTAGTGTAGCCACCGAGGCGCCGGATCACTTCGCCGACGATGTTGTTCGGGGTCGAAGCCCCGGCCGTCAATCCCACCCTGAGCGGCCCCGACGCGGGCAGCCATCCCAGCGCAGTGACCTCCGTCCCCAGCGTCGTCGAAGGGGCGCCCACCGGACGGTGCCGGATCTCGGCGGCCGAGACGAGGCAGTCCGGCTCGGCGATGTGGAAGGTCTGAACGTGGTCGGCGCAGATCCTGGCGAGATTGCAGGTATTGCTGCTGTTGTAGCCGCCGACGACGATCATGAGGTCCAGCGCCTCCTGCTTGAGCAGCGCGATCACCGCATCCTGCCGCTCCTGCGTGGCGCTGCAGATCGTGTCGAACGCCCGGAAGTGCTCCGGGAGCGCCTCGGCGCCGAACCGGTCACGCATCGCCGCGCCGACCATTTCGCCGATTTCGAGAGACTCGGTCATCAGCATCGTCGTCTGGTTGGCGCAGCCGACCCGGACCAGGTCGCGGTCGGGGTCGAAGCCCGGTGAGGCGGCGCCGGAGAACTGCCGCAGGAACTGCTCGCGATCGCCGCCGTTGCGGATGTAGTCGCAGACGATTGCCGCCTCGCCGCGATCGAGGACGACGAGATAGCGGCCATCGGGGAACTTCAGCGCCTGTGAGGCGGTCGCCCGCGTCTCTTCGTGCTTGACCTTGCCGTGAATGACCGAGGTGAAGCCTTCGCGCGCATAGCGGATGACGTTCTTCCAGACGTTCAGCACCGACCCGCAGGTGGTGTCGACCAGGGTGCAGCCCTGGGCGGAGAGCTGCGCCATGTCGCCGACCGTGACACCGAAAGCCGGAAGGATCACGACGTCGTCCGGGCCGAGGGTGTTGGCGCGCTCGCCGGGATCGGAGAGAAAGCGGATGCCTTCCGACCGCAGCCGGTCGTTCACGTGCGGGTTGTGGATGATCTCGCCGGTGAGGAAGACATTGCGGCCGGGGAAGCGGCGCCGGGCCTGGTAGGCGTAGTCGACCGCGCGGTCGACGCCGTAGCAGAACCCGAACTCACGCGCGAGATGGATCGTCAGCCGTCCGGCGACGTGGCGGTAGTCTTCGGCGCGGACCTGGTCGACCAGGCGGCTGTCGTAGGCTTCGGCAAGCTCTCCCGCAACGGCCTCTTTCATGTCGAGGCCCTTGCGGAAGATCAGGGGTTGCGAGATGGCCAACGGCTACCTGGGTTTGACGAAATCCGCGGCTCGCGGGGTGTAGGTGTCGTAGGCCTGGAGCGCTTCGTAATGAGGCGTGGCGGCTTCCTCCAGCTCGGCGAGCGTGGACTCCTCGCTGAACAGCGCCGCGACCGGGATCGCCGCCGGCAGGTTCACCGGGCCACGCGACGCGGTGGTGACGACCCGATCGACGGGGAAGGTCACCGGCCCGGAAGCGATCCGCCGCAAGTCGAACATCTGGCCGAGGCCGATGCCGGCAAGCAGTCCGGCTGCGGCGGCGGCCGCGATCCACCGGCGGACCGGGGACGGCCGCAATGACACCATCGGCAATTTCGGGAACGCGATCACACGGGCCGGGCGTTCCGCGGCTTCGAGCCGGCGGAAGATCTGCGCCTGCTGCGCGGCCAGGCGGTCGCCGGTCAGGGTTTCGTCCGCCTCGAGGTGCGCGTCGTTGCGGAGATCCTCCATCCAGTTGGAGAAGGAGGTGAAGCGCAGGCGGCACTCGGCGCAGCCCTGGAGATGAGGATGTCCGGCTGGAGCGGACCCGTCGGCGAGCGCGTTCGTCCACAGCTCGGCAAACGCAGCGTCGTCGAGATGGCTGGTCATGCGGCGAAGGATGGACACGTTTCTCACTTTCCCCTGTTCTGCCCGGCACCGTCGCCGAGCAGCACCCGCAATTTCCGGATCGCCCGGAACAGGTGCACCCGAACCGTCGATTCGTTCAACCCGGTGAGGGCGCTGACCTCCCGCGATGTGCAGCCCTCGTAATGACTCAACATGAACACCGACCGCTGCCGGTCGGGGAGTGTCGCGATGGCCTCGGCCAGGCACCGCCGCCGCTCGCGCGACAACAGCTGATCCTCTGGCGAAGGGCCGTGCCCGGCCGTCCGCTCCGCAAAATCCCGCTCGCCGCCGGGCCCGTCCGGCATCGAGGTGATCCATTTTTCGCGCCGCGTCCTGGCCTTGATGCGGTCCAGGCATCCGTTGATCAGGATGCGCGTGAACCAGACCTCGAACGGCAGCTCTTCCCGAAAGCCCGCCAGGTGCGAGTAGGCCTTGACGAAGGCGTCCTGGACCGCCTCGTCCACGTCAGCGGGATCGCGCAGGTAGTGGTACGCGATCCGCGCGGCCCGCCGCTGGTGCCTGCCGACCAGCTCGGCATAGCGTTCCCGGGCTTCAGCATGGCGGCTCTCGGCCTGCAGGGCTTTGACCGCCGAGGCGGCGACTCTGTCGGCTTCGCGCCCCGGAGAGGCTGCCGCCTGCGCTCCTGTCATGAATACGCCCTGTTGCCTCAATCGTTTACCGCGATTCCATTATAGATCGGGGACAGGCCCCGGTGCAGGTTGGGGCCAGGCCCCGGCGTGGATCGGGGACAGGCCCCGTAGAATGCCTTCATGAGCCCAGGCGAGGACGGGGGGCAGGGTCGGCCCCGCGGGTCGGAATTCGTGTTCGCACGGCTGCGCTACGACTCCGGCGACTGGGACTACAACCCGAAGGTTGCGGCCAACGTGCTCAACTCGGTGGTCGAGTACACCTCGATCCGGGTCTTCCCGGAAGAGGTCGTCATAGCGGCCGGATCCGACGAGCTGCTCTCTTTTCCCTTCCTCTTCATGACCGGACACAAGCTGGTCCGATTCACGGCCCGGGAACGCGAGCGCCTGCGCCAGTTCGTCGACAGCGGCGGGCTCCTGTTCTCGGACGACTGCAACCACGACGTGAACGGTCTGTACGCTCGCAGCTTCGAGCAGGAGATGCGGACGATCTTCGCGGACGGCGGTGCGCTGCCCAAGCTCGCAAACACCCATGCGCTCTATCGAAGTTTCTTTGTCTTCGAGTCCGGCCCTCCCCAGACGTCGCACGAGCTGAACGGATGGGGAGACGAGCTGGTACACGACTACCTGCGCGGCCTGGAGCGACGCGACCGCCTCGGCGTCCTTTATAGCAACAAGGACTACGGCTGCGAGTGGGACTACGACTGGCGAAACAAGCGCTTCCAGCGCGAGGACAACACCCGCTTCGCGGTCAACATCGTCGTTTACACGATGACCGCGTGACGACGCGTGGAGGCTGGCGCCGCCCGGCCCGATAACCCCTATGTGAAACCGCGGTCCGTGCTAGTCGTGTCGCTCGCCCTCGCGTCTGCCGCCTGTTCCATTCCGCCCGGGACGACCACGGTGGCGCCGCCTGCGCCGGTTTCATCCTCGACCCTGCGGGTCCAGACAGCCGCGGACGGCGAGGCGGTGACCCGCGTGGCGCTGGAGGACTACGTGGCCGCCACGATCGTCTCCGAGCTGGCCCCGTCGGGCGACCCGCAGCTCGCCGCGCAGATGTTCGAGGTGCAGGCGATCGTCGCGCGCTCTTACGCGCTGGCGAGCCGGGGCCGGCACGCAACCCGCGGCTTCGACGTCTGCGCGACGACGCATTGCCAGCTGTATCAGCCGGAGCGCTTGAAGACGTCGAGATGGGGTGGCGTGGCGGTAGAAGCGGCCCGCCGGACGTCGGGGATGGTGTTGTGGCACGGCGGCGGGCCCGCGCTGGCCCTGTTCCACGCCGACTGCGGCGGGCACACGACCACGCCGGGTGACGCCTGGGGAGGCGGCAGTCGTCCGTATTTGAACGGGGTCGAAGACGACGGGGCGGCCGCGCAGGCGCACGCGTCCTGGAGCTACACGATCGAGGGTGCCCGGCTCGTCGCCATCCTCGCCGCCGACCCGCGGACGAGTGTCGGGAGTCGGCTGGACCTGATCGACGTGCTCGACCGCTCCGCCTCGGGGCGTGCCGCGACGGTCGCCCTGCACGGCGAACGCGAGCGGCTGGTCAATGGTGAAGTCCTGCGCGACGTCATGTCCCGGCCGCTCGGCGCGCGGGCGATCCGCAGCACGTTGTTCCAGGTCCGCCGCGACCACACCCGCTTCATCTTCGAGGGACGAGGCTTCGGCCACGGCGTCGGGCTCTGCCAGGCAGGAGCCTTCGCTCGCCTGAGGGCCGGCGCCAGGCCGGTCGAGGTGCTCGAGCGCTACTATCCCGGCGCGCGCCTGCGCAGCATCGACTGAGCGCTCGATTCCGCCGATTTCGTTGACTTCCCGCCACCCCTGTCGGTACGATCTCCCGGATTACGGTCAATTTCCAATAGTGAGGAGCAATGGCACAGGCGCAGCAGGAGGGGGCAGGTCTCGAGGTTCACGGCATCACGAACGTGGCCCGGGTCTACTGGAACCTGAGCGTTCCGGCGCTTTACGAGGAGGCGGTCCGCCGCCGCGAAGGATCGATCTCCATTGACGGGCCGCTCGTCTGCCGCACCGGGCAGCACACCGGGCGCTCTCCGAACGACAAGTTCATCGTCCGCGAGCCCTCGAGCGGCGACAAGGTCTGGTGGAGCAAGGTGAACCGGCCGGTCGAAGCGGCGCAGTTCGACGCGCTGCACCAGCGGATGCTCAACTACTGCGAAGGCAAGGAACTGTTCGTCCAGGACTGCTACGCCGGGGCGGACGCGAACTATCGGCTGCCGGTCCGCATCATCACCGAGCAGGCCTGGCACAGCCTGTTCGCGCGGCACATGTTCATCGAGGCCAAGGACGCCGCCGGCGGGCCGGCTCACACCCCGGAGTTCACGGTCATCGATCTGCCCGGGCTCACCGCGGATCCCAAGGTCCACGGCACCAACTCCGAAGTGTTCATCTTTCTGAACTTCGCCAAGAAGCTGGTGCTGATCGGCGGAACCAGCTACGCCGGCGAGATCAAGAAGTCCATCTTCACGGTGATGAACTACCTGCTGCCGCTGCGCGACGTCATGTCGATGCACTGCTCCGCGAACGTCGGGCCGGCCGGGGACGTGGCGCTCTTCTTCGGCCTGTCGGGCACCGGAAAGACCACGCTCTCGAGCGACCCGGAACGGCATCTGATCGGTGACGATGAGCACGGCTGGAGCGCGGACGGCGTGTTCAACGTCGAAGGGGGCTGTTACGCGAAGATGATCAAGCTCTCGGCCGAAGCCGAGCCGCAGATCTACGGCATCACCCGGCGGTTCGGCACGGTCCTCGAGAACGTGCGGATGGACGCCGCTACACGCCGGCTCGATCTCGACGACGCGTCGCTGACGGAAAACACCCGGGGCGCCTATCCGCTCGAGTACATCGAGAACTCGGTGCCGTCCGGCCTGGCCGGGCATCCGCAGAACATCATCATGCTGACGGCCGACGCCTTCGGCGTGTTGCCGCCGATTGCGCGCCTGTCGCCCGCCGCCGCCATGTATCACTTCCTTTCCGGCTATACGGCGAAGGTGGCGGGCACGGAGAAGGGGGTGACCGAGCCGAAGGCGACGTTCAGCACCTGTTTCGGTGCGCCGTTCATGGTGCTCCACCCGACCGTCTACGCCGACTTCCTCGGCAAGCGGATCGCGCGCCACGACGCCAAGGTCTGGCTGGTGAACACCGGGTGGACCGGCGGCGCTTATGGCGTCGGCACCCGCATGAAGATCGCACACACCCGGGCGATGATCCGCGCCGCGCTCTCCGGAGAGCTCGCCCAGGCGCAGTTCCAGACCGACCCGATCTTCAACCTCGACGTACCCCAGTCGGTGCCGGGAGTGCCTTCCGAGGTGCTGAATCCCCGCAACACCTGGAAGAGTGCCGACGAGTACGATGCGCAGGCCCGGAAGCTGGCGGCGATGTTCATCGACAACTTCAAGACGTTCGAGGCCGACGCGTCGCCAGACGTCAGGGCCGCCGGTCCGAGGGGATGATTGCCGTACCTCCCCACCATCGGCCTCGAGGTGCACGCGCAGCTGCTGACGTCCAGCAAGATCTTCTGCGCGTGCAGTACGGCTTTCGGGGCTGAGCCCAACACCCAGATCTGTCCGGTCTGCCTGGGCTTCCCCGGGGCGCTGCCGGTGCTGAACCGCAAGGCGGTCGAGCACGCGGTTCGCGCCGCGCTCGCCCTGGGATGCACGGTTCACCCGGTCTCGGTGTTCGCGCGCAAGCACTACTTCTATCCGGACCTTCCCAAGGGCTATCAGATTTCCCAGCACGCCAGACCGCTGGCGACGCAGGGACTGCTCACCATCACCGGCCGTGACGGCCCTCGCCGCGTCCGGATCGCCCGTCTCCACATGGAGGAGGACGCCGGCAAGTCCCTGCACGGCGAGGTCGATGCGCCCTCGATGACCGGCGTCGATTTCAACCGCAGCGGCGTGCCGCTCATCGAGATCGTCACCGAGCCCGACATCGATTCGGCGCCGCTGGCCGCCGCCTGTTTCACCCGCATCCGCGAGGTGCTGGTCGCGCTCGGCGTCAACGACGGCAACATGGAAGAGGGCAGCCTTCGCTGCGACGCCAACGTCTCGATCCGGACCTCCCCCGATGCTCCGCTCGGCGTGAAGACCGAAACCAAGAACATCAACTCGTTCCGCTACGTGCAGCGGGCGCTCGAGTTCGAGATCGAGCGCCAGATCGAGCTGCTGTCGCGGGGTGAGCCGGTCGAGCAGGAGACCAGGCTGTGGGACAGCGCCACCGGCCGGACGGTGTCGATGCGCGGCAAGGAAGAGGCGCACGACTACCGTTACTTGCCGGAGCCCGACCTTCCCTCGCTGCAGGTCAGTGCCGCGGTCCTCGAGGAGCTGCGGCGAACGCTGCCCGAGCTTCCGGAACGGACGCGCGAGCGGCTGATCGTCGAATACGCCATCCCGCCGTACGACGCCGGGGTGCTGACCCAGACGCCGGCGCTGGCCGCGTACTTCGAGGCAACCGCGGCCGCATCGGGCAGCGCGAAGGGAGCGAGCAACTGGATCATGGGCGAAGTGCTCGGACGGTTGAACGCCGCCGGTCTGGAGATCCGCGACCTCCGGATCACACCCGACGCGCTGGCCGGCTTGATTCGGCTGGTCGAGTCAGGCAGGATTACCGGGCCAATCGCCAAGCAGGTGTTCGAGCGGATGTTCGTCGACGGCACCCGCGCCGAGGCCATCGTCGAGGCCGAAGGACTGGGACGGGTAGACGATGACGCGTCGATCGACGCGCTGGTGAGAGACACGCTGGCGGCGAACCCGAAGCCGGTGGGGCAGTATCGTGCCGGCAGGAAGCAGACGCTCGGCTTCCTCGTCGGGCAGGTGATCAAGGCGAGCGGCGGCCGGGCCGATCCGGAGAAAGTGGCGGCCGCCGTCCGGCGGCTGATCGAGTCGTAAGAGGTCGCCCGCTACACATGATCGAAGCCCGGCACATCTCCAAGACCTACGCGCGCGGCGTTTACGCGCTGCGCAACCTCACGCTCCAGATCCAGAAGGGAGACTTTGTCTTCCTCACCGGTCCGAGCGGCGCCGGCAAGTCGACGCTGCTGCGGCTCCTGCTGCGCCGTGACGTCCCGTCCGAAGGACAGCTGATCGTCGGGGGGCGGGATCTCGCGGCGCTGACCCCGAGACAGGTGCAGGCCTACCGCCGTTCGATCGGGTTCGTCTTTCAGGACTTCAAGCTGCTGCAGAACAAGACCGTGCTCGAGAACGTGGCGCTGGTGCCACGGGTGCTGGGGATGGCGCCATCGCAGCAGCAGCGACGAACCTTTCAGGTCCTGAAATGGGTCGGGCTCCAGCACCGGATGAGTGCCTATCCGCTCGAGCTGTCGGGCGGCGAGCAGCAGCGCGTCGCCATCGCCCGCGCGATCGTCAACGATCCGGTCATCATCCTCGCCGACGAGCCGACCGGCAACCTCGATCCCGACCTCTCGCTCGAGATCATGAACCTTTTTCGCGAGATCAACGCCCGGGGGACCACGGTGATGGTTGCGACGCACGACCGGGAGCTGATCCGGCGCGTCGGCCGGCGGTCGGTGACGCTCAACCACGGTCAGATCGCGGAGATGACCTGATGCGGGCGCTGCGGTACTTCTTCGTCGAAGCGGCTGCCAGCCTGTGGCGCGGGCGCGCCGCGGCACTGCTCGCGGTCGTCACCATCGCGGTCGGGCTGTTCGTGCTCGGGTTCTTTCTGCTCGTCAACGCCAACCTGCAGCAGGTGGTCAGCCGCTGGAGCGAATCCGCGGAGCTCTCCATCTACCTGGACGACGAGGCCACCGCCGAGCAGCTGAAGGAGATCGCCGAAATGGCGCGATCGCAGCGGGATGATTGCGCGGCGCGACTACGTTTCGCGCGAAGCCGCGCTCGCGCGATTCAAGTCGGACTTCCCGGACCTCGCCTCCACCGCCGGCGCGCTGCGGAGCAATCCGTTCCCAGCCTCCTTCGAGGTCCGCCTGAAGACGGATGTGCGGGAGGTCTCGGGAGCGGTGGACGGCCTGGTGACGTCGCTGTCGGGCATGGGCGGGGTGGCCGATGTCCGCTACGACCGGCAGTGGCTGGCGCGGCTGAACACGGTCGTGCGCGGGGCGCGCATCGCCGGTGCCGTGATCGTCGCGATGCTCGCGGTTGCGGCCGCGATGACGGTCGCCAACGTCGTCCGGCTGGCCGCCGCGGCCCGCCGGGATGAGATCGAGATCATGCAACTGGTCGGGGCGCCGTTCGCCTACGTCCGCGGCCCCTTCCTGGCCGAAGGCATACTCCAGGGCGGAGCCGGCGCGGTCCTCGCCCTGGTGGCGCTGGCGGCTACATTCCAACTCCTCAAGTTGAGGATGGGGGCGGCCGCCGACCTGCTCGGGGGGAGCGGACTGACGTTCCTGCCGCTGCCGCTGGCCGCCGCCCTGCTGCTCGGCGGCATGGCGCTCGGCTGCATCGGGGGATACGTGGTCGCCCGGGGGGTGCGGTAGGGTTTGACAGGTACGGATCTCCCGTTTACACTCGATTCATCCATCCATGATCCACGCGAGGACTCGCATGGCACGCGTCAGCCCCCTCAGGGTTTCCAGCGGCTCCGTCCCCGTTATTTCCGATTTCTACCGCAACGAGCTCCTCCGGCACCGCGAATGCCTCGCGCGCCAACGCGAGTACTTCTCGGAACGGGCGATCACCGATGCGGACGAAGCGCTGGCGCGCGTGATCGGGCAACTCGAACAGCTCTGTGAGAAGGAGGGGGCCGACCAGCTGATCGGACGCCTGCTTCGACAGTTCAACGCGGTGACCGGCCTGTCGGGCTGGTCGGATCCCAAACAGCTTCACTGAGTCCCTCGCTGGACGACCTTCGACACGACGCGTCGGCGATCCTTCGCGCGGCGGTCGATGCGGTCGACCCGGGCTCTCTCGTCACCACCACCCTCGCCACAGAATCCTCCTTCTCATCCTCGATTCCCGTTCGGATCGTTGCCGCCGGCAAAGCCGCCTGGCCGATGACACACGCCGCGTGTACCGCGCTGGGGGAGCGCGTGGTCGACGGCGTCGCGGTGGGACTGCGCGGCGACGGCACGCTGTCCCGGCGCATCACCTGGATCGACGGCGCCCACCCGTTGCCCGACCAGCGGAGCGAACGAGCCGCCCTCCGGGCGCTGGAGCTGGCGAGCTTGCGCCAGGGCGCGGGCACGCTGCTCGTGCTGCTCTCCGGTGGCGGATCCTCCATGCTCGCCGCGCCGGCTCCGGGGCTATCGATCGAGGACAAGCGGCGAGCGACCGATGCGATGCTGCGCGCCGGCGCCGACATCGTCCGCTTGAACTGTGTGCGCAAACACCTGTCGTGCATCAAGGGTGGACGGCTCGGCGTCGCCGCCGGGACCTCGTTGACGCTGGCGCTCTCGGACGTCCACTCGCCTGAAGACGATCCGGCGACGATCGCTTCCGGCCCGACCGTGGCGGATACGAGCTCATACGCGGAGGCGATCGCGATCCTCGACCAGCTGCACTGCGACGTGCCTCGCGCGGTGCGTGCGCGGCTGGAGGCCGGCCGCGCGGGACACGTCGACGAGACACCCAAGCCGGGGGACGCGAGGCTCGCGGGGTCACGCTGGATGCTGATCGGGAATCGCCGGACGGCGCTGGCGGGCGCCGAACGTGAAGCCAGTCGGCGAGGCTACAGCGTCCGCGTGCTGGACGCGCCCACCAGCGGCGAAGCGCGCGAGGCCGGGCGGCTGTTCGCCGGGACAGCGCTGGGGTCCATCGATCGCGGCGAAGCAACCTGCGTGATTGCGTCGGGTGAGACGACGGTGACGGTGAGGGGAGATGGGCGAGGCGGGCGCAACCAGGAATTCGCGCTCGGGGCGGCGGCCTCGCTCGCGCTCGGCGGGCGGCCGGTGCTGGCGGCCAGCGCCGGCACCGATGGAGTCGACGGCCCGACGGACGCGGCCGGCGGGTTCGTGTCATCAACCACCGAGGCTCGTGCCCGGGCGCTGGGGATCGATCTCGGCGCTCACCTGGCCCGCAACGACGCCTACGCGGCGCTGGCGCGGCTCGGCGATCTGATCCTGTGGGGGCCGACGCTGACCAATGTCGGTGACGTCCACGTCTTGCTTACAATGAAGGCATGACACGCGGACGTATTTTCCAGTCGCTCCTGGTCGCGCTGCTGGTGTGCCTTGGCCTGGGCTACGCCTGGGGATCGTCCGGGCGAAGGGTGTTGGAGTCAGCGCTTGCCCAATCGCGGCAACAGCTGGATCTGGCCGAGGCGCGGGGTGCGCTGCTGGACGCGCGGGTCAGCCTCTACAACAACAACTTCGGCGACGCCTCGCGCCGTTTCGAGGACGCCAAGGAGCCGTTGCGCAAGGTCAGGGCCCGCTATCAGGACGAGCGGCAGAGCGAGGCGGCGGCCAACATCGACGCCGCGTTGACCCACCTCGAGGAAGCACAGCGGCTGGCCGGCCGGCTGGATCCGTCGGCCAACGCACGGGCCGGCGAGGCGCTCGAAGCGATCCGGGTGGGGAGTCAGCGGTGAGTTTCGACGGTTCCTAAACTTCCAACTTTCCAACTCCCGACTTCCAACCTTCTAACTCGACCCAACTTGCTCCCTGGTGCGCTGGTGTGTGCCCCGGCCTGAAATTGGGAGCTGAAGTTGGCGGTTGGGAGTTGGGAGTTGGGAGTTGACATCCCCTCACTTCTGGACGGTCGCCTTTATTTCCACCGTCACACGGCGATCACCGGTCGGGTCGAAGGTTTCCGAGATCAGCAGCGGTTTGCCTGATTCCAGGATGACGTTGACGCGTTCGTTCACGGTCCAGAGGCCGGGCTCGGTGTTGCCTCCCGCGGTGGACTGCGGCTGATACTCGAGCGCGACGTCCATGCGCAGCGCTCCCTCGCGCAGCAGTGTGGGACGCGCGTCGACGTTGATCGACACGTTGCGATACCGCTCGCCGGCGCGAACGCTGCCGCCGCTGCGGATCGATCCGTTCTGCCGGTCCGAGGTCATCAGGGTCACGACCTTCTTCGCCGCCGGCGACTGTCCGGTCTGCTCCGAGATCGTGAGCTCGACGCGTACGTTGATCGACTGCGCGGGGTCGGGCCGCGCGGCGGGCTCCGGGGCCTTGGGCGGCTGGGCCGCAGGCGTCGGAGCCGCCGGGGTCTGGGCGGCGGGCGTGACGATGGCCAGCAGGGCGAGGAGCGAAGTCAGGGCGAGGTAGCGGTTCGGCATGGATGTCCTCATCTACGGATTGGCAGGGGACTGACGCTGAGTGGTTGAATCGCGATCGGCGTCATCTGGATCGGGCTGACGGCGATCGGCGCGAAGGCCGGTAGCCCTTCCGGGATCGACTGCGGCGCTTCGGCCAAGACCGGGGCCGGCGCCGATGCCAGGCCCGACGGGAGACTGGCGGCGGTGACGCGGTCGCGGCGCGGGCCGAAGATGGAGGCGGGGTCCACCGGGGTTTTCCTGGCGTTCGTGCGAGGGGGTTCCGGCTTGCCCGGCGGCGCCGCGCTCTCGACCGGCGGAGCCGGCACGGGGGCTGTCTGCGGCGCTGGTTGAGGCGCGGCGACCTGCTGCTCGATCACCGGCTGTGGCTGCGGCGCACGCAGCAGCACAATCGCCGCGAGGATCCCGGCGGCCAGCGCGGCGGCGGTGAACGCCGGGAACAGCAACGACGCTCGGCGTCCGGGCCCGCGTGCGATCGATGAGCCGGGCCGCCACCCGGTGGCTCAGACCCGGACGGGCGTCCACCTGCATCATGCCGCGGACGGCGCGATCGATTGCGTTGTCGAGCCGGCCGCGTTCCTGGTTAGGCATCGAGATATCCCATCGCTCCGAGTTTTCGTTTCAGCACCCGGCGCGCTTCGGCGACCCGCCACTTCACGGTGCCGACGGGGGCGTTCAGCATCCGTCCGATCTCGTCGTAGGTATGTTCCCCGGAGCCGGCGAGCAGCAGTGCGTCCCGCAGCTTCCGCGGCAGGGTCCGTATCAGCTTCCGGATGTCCCGCTGCAACTCCTGCGACTCGAGGGCGGCGTCCGGCAGCCGGTCGGATGAGGGCACCTGTTCCACGAGATCGAACATGTCCTCGCCGGCGTCGTCACGCGACGACGAGGCGGCGAGCTTGAGCCACTTGGTGATCGACTTGCGGCGGTCGATGGCCTTGCGCCAGGTGATCGACAGCAGCCAGGTGCGGAATTGTGATTCGCCGCGGAATCCCGCGAGCTTGCGCCACGCGGTCACGAACGCCTCCTGTGCGACGTCATCCGCCTCCGAGGCCGAGCCGACGGCGGCGAGGGCGGCGCGGAATACGGCCCGCCGGTTGCGTTCGACGAGCTCGCCGAACGCCTCGGTATCGCCGGCCTGCGCCAGCCGTACCAGGTCGAGGTCGGTTACCTCCGCGGGCTGCGGTGCGGTCACACGCTTTGTAGACTCAGCCACGATGGGGAGGGTTGGGATTTGTCGCGTCCTGGAGGTTGGTCAGGCAGATCGGCCGGGCAGGCCGTCCGGGCCGCCGCAGTAAGATGCGACAGATGTTGAATCACGAGCAGCTCCTGCGACTCATCCGCGAGAAGGTCGAACACCCCGCGACCGCGCGGGAACTGCAGCAGCGCCTCAAGATACCCCGGGAACAGCGCGGCACCCTCGGAAAGCTCCTGAAGGAGCTGACCGGGCGAGGTGAGCTCGTCGCCACCCGCGGCGACCGCTACGGCCTCCCCGACCGGATGAACCTCGTCGTCGGCCGGATCACCACCCATCCCCGCGGCTTCGGCTTCGTTTCGGTCGACAGGGGGCCTGACCCCGTCTCCCGCCGCACCGAAAAACCGCAATCCGACGTTTCCCGTAAGTCCTTGCACCGCAAGGAGAAGGACGAAAGGGGGTCAGGCCCCGTCTGGAAGGGTGACCTCTACATCGCGGGCAGCAATTTGAACCAGGCGATGCATGGGGACCGGGTGGTGGCGAGGGTCGAGCGGATCGGCAGCGACGGACGCGCGGAGGGCCGCATCGTCAGGATCCTCGAGCGCGCCTCCTCGACCATCGTCGGGCGCTTCGACGTGGACGGGTCCGGCGTCGGTTTCGTCGTCCCCTTCGACCGCCGCCTGATCATGGACGTCCACATCCCGGGCGGCGAGCAGGGGGACGCCGAACCGGGCGCGATGGTCCTCGTCGAGATCACCCGCTGGCCCACCCCCACTCGTGGACCGCTCGGACGGGTCACCGAAGTGCTCGGCGACATCGACGACCCCGGCGTGGACACCGAGATCATCATCCGCAAGTACGGCATCGTCGACGAGCACGGCTCGGACGCGATCGCCGAAGCCACCAGGCTCGGCGCGGCGGTGCGTGAGAAGGACGTCAAAGGGCGGACCGACTTCCGTCCGCTCACCACGGTCACGATCGACGGCGAGCACGCGCGCGACTTCGACGATGCGATTACGCTGGAGCGGCTGCCGAGCGGCAACTACTGGCTCGGTGTGCACATCGCCGACGTCGCCCATTACGTGCAGGAGGGCAGCGCGCTGGACGACGAAGCGTACGACCGCGCCACCTCCGTCTATTTCCCCGAACGCGCGGTGCACATGTTCCCGTCGGAGCTGTCGACCGGCCTCTGCAGCTTGAATCCGCGGGTCGATCGCCTGGTCCAGTCCTGCCTGATGGAAATCGACGCGAAGGGAACCGTCGTCCGTTACGAGCTTCACGACGGGGTCATCAACAGCAACGAGCGCATGACCTACACGGACGTCAACGCGATCCTCACGGATCACGACCCGGAGGTGTCCGCCCGCTACCAGGCGCTCGTGCCGTTCTTCGAATCGATGCGGGAGCTCTTCACGATTCTGAACGCGAGGCGCCGCCGCCGCGGCTCGATCGACTTCGATCTCAAGGAACCGGAGCTCGTCCTCGATGACGAAGGGATGGTCGAGGCGATCATCGCGCTCGAGCGCAACATCGCGCACCGCCTGATCGAAGAGTTCATGCTGGTCGCCAACGAGACCGTCGCGCAGCATCTCAGCGAACACGAGGTCCCGACCCTCTACCGGATCCACGAGGAACCGGATCCGCTCAAGGTCGCGGCGTTCGAGGAGTTCGTCGGCACGCTCGGCTACAGCCTGGCGAGCACGCCGGACAGCGTCTCTCCCCGGCATTTCCAGAAGCTCGTCGAACGGATGCGGGGGACGCCGGAGGAAAAGCCGATCGCCTTCCTCATGCTGCGGACGATGCAGAAGGCGCGCTACGACCCGGAGAACCTCGGGCATTTCGGCCTTGCCGCCGAGAGCTACACCCACTTCACCTCCCCGATCCGCCGCTACCCGGATCTCGTCGTCCATCGAACGCTGCGCGAAGCGCGTCACAAGCTGATGGACCAGGAGCGGATCGAGCAGCTGACCGAGGACATGCCCGAGATCGCCCGGCACACCTCCGAGCGGGAGCGTCGCGCCGACGATGCCGAGCGCGAGCTGGTGCAGTGGAAGAAGGTTCGCTTCATGGCGGACAAGGTCGGCGACGAGTTCGACGGCTACGTGACCGGGGTCAGTGCGTTCGGCCTCTATATCGAGCTGATCGAGCACTTCGTCGAGGGGATGGTCCATGTCTCGACCATGGCGGACGACTACTACCGCTTCGTCGAGAAAGCGCACCTGCTCAAGGGGGAGAACACCGGCAAGGTATACCGGCTCGGCGACCGCGTCACCGTGCAGGTGGTCAAGGTCGACATGGAGCGGCGGCAGGTGGATCTGGGGCTGTCAGAGATCCTCGAGCGCGTCCGCCAGTCCGAGGAGAACCGCGGCCCCCGACGGAGCCGGATGCAGCCGAAGCGCGAGGATCATCTGCGAAGCGCGAAGGGAAAAGCGAAGAAAAAGCAGCGGCCGGGGAGGAAGGAGAGGAAGGAGAAACTGAAAACTAAGAGCTGAAATTCAGAACTAAGAATTCAGAAGTTATGAATCAGCAGTCAGATATGGGTTCGAGCCTTCTGATTCGTAGTTCTGAATTCTTGATTCTGAATTTCACGGCTTCTCCTCGTCCTTCGTCGACTCCTTGAAGTTCTTGATCCCTTTGCCGAGGCCACGGCCGATCTCGGGGAGCCGGCTCGCCCCGAAGAGCAGCAGGATGATGACCAGGATGATGATGAGCTCCGGGATGCCGATGCCAAACATGAAAGCTCCTTGGACGCGGGGGAACAAAGTTGAGTCTATCACCCTGCGGGGAGCGAGTCTGCTCGCCGTCGTCGCGGCCGCGATGGTCCTGCTTGATTTCCGCGTAAACGCCGCCATCGCTCCGGCGCAGTTCACCTCGGCCGTCAACCTGGTCGAAGTTTACGCCAGCGTCGCGGACCGCTCCGGCGAACCGGTCCGCGGGCTCGCCGCGGAGGACTTCGAGGTCCTCGAAGACGGGGTGCCGCAGAAGATCTCGGCCTTCACCGCCGGGGACTTTCCGTTGACGGTGGCGCTGGCCCTCGACCGCAGCTTCAGCATGGCCGGCTCGCCGCTGGCGACGGTCAAGGGGGCGACGCGGGCGTTTCTCCAGGCGCTGCGTCCGGCGGACCAGGCGATCGTCATCGGCATCGGCAGCCAGGTCACGGTGCTCGCGCACGCCCAGACGTCCCGGCCGGAACAGCTCGCCGCGGTGGACGGGCTGACCGCGTGGGGGACGACAGCGCTGCACGACGCGATCATCGCCGCGATCGAATCGATCGACGGCGCCAGCGGACGGCGCGCGCTGGTCATCCTTTCCGACGGGGACGACCGCTACAGCGAGGCGACCGCGGCGGAAGCGGTTGCCCGGGCGCGGCGCTCGAACGTGTTGGTCTATCCGATTGCGCTGGGGAAGATCCGTCCGGCGCTCTTTGCCGAGCTCTCGACGCTGACCGGCGGTCAGTCGTTTCACGCCCGTGACCTGGCCGGGCTCAACCAGCTCCTGACCAGGATCGCGATGCAGCTCCGCGAGCAATACCTGCTCGGATACTCCCCGTCGCGGCCAGCCGTGAAGGGTGAGAGCGAGTGGCGCTCGATCTCGGTCCGCTTGAAAAAGCCGGGACTTTCAGTTCGGGCACGGGACGGCTACTACGGCCGTTGAGGCCGGGCTCGAAACCTCGGCAGACTCAGCTCATCGCATCAGCGCGAACGCTGCGCGTCAGGCCGAACAGCTCCAGCATCAAGCGCAGCTCCATCGTCCTGATCAACCGTCGCCGCAGCGAGCCGTACGGCTGTTCCCCGGAGACGAGGTCCGCCATGATGGCGCGGATCGGGCCACTCTTGTTGAGCGCGCTGATCAGCAATCCCATGAACGCGGGGCGGAAGAACCGCGCCTTCAGCTGCGCTGCCAGCAACAGCTCGGCGTAGACCGTGTCGCGCAGTCGCTCGGCGTAGGCACGCGCCGGATCACGCCCCTCGAGGAGCGCGGCGGCGGCGTGCTCGCCGGAGGACAGGGCAAAGAAGATGCCTTCGCGGGTGATCGGATCGACCAGGCCGGCGGCATCTCCGGCGAGCAGCCAGCCTGGGCCGGCGGGCTGCTCCCGACGGAGGGTCTCGACCCGCAGCGATGGAATCGGCCAGCTGTAACGCTCGCGTCGCCCGGTCTCGACGTGCCGGTTGATCCACTTCTCCGTGAGCGAGAGCAGTTGCGCCGTCGTCGTGACATCCGCCTGGGCGCAGACCCCGACGGCCAGATGGTCGTGGCGCGGAAACGACCACAGGTATCCTGCCGGATCGTCTTCGAAGGCGATGTCGACCTGAGCGCGGGTGGCGCCGTGGACGTAGTAGCCGGCGGCGATGGAGAGATCCTCGCGGAGGAACGGCGTCGACACCCGACGCCGCACCAGGCTCCCGGGACCGTCAGCCCCGATCAACCATCTGGATTCGACGGTCCCTTCGCGGGTGGTGATGCGCCATCCGGCTGCGGATCGATTCACCTCGGTGGCGCGGGTCGTCAGGAGAGAGGCTCCCGACGCCCGCGCGCGCTCGAGCAGCTCCTGGTCGAACGCGCGCCGCGGCACGACCGCCAGCCGCGGCCGCATCTTGTCGCGTGGCTCCTTGACCCCTGGGGGAGCGGACGGACTGTCGGTGAGGGACACGGCTGCGATCCGGTCGCGATGCGCGAAGCTCGCATCGTGGATCGGGACGCCATACGGCACTTCCTCAACCGAAGACCCGAGCAGGTCCAGGGCCCGGCCGGTGACTCCGCCGCCGCAGGGCTTTTCCCGGGGGTGGCTGCCGTCGATCAGCGCGACCAGGGCACCGCCGGCGGACAGCTTCGTCGCGGCCCACGCCCCGGCCGGCCCCCCTCCGACGATCGCCACATCAAAAACCGCCACTTAGCCCCCCCGTCCATTCTTCAGCATGAGGCGTCCAAAGTGGATGACGCCCGCAGATTCTTTCATCGATTTTTCATCAGAACTGGCGCACGGCTGAGGCATTCTTATTGCAGCCTTGCGGTCAGGGGCGGAAACGTCCAAAATGAGACCAGTTCCCTGAATCCGACACGATGAGCCAGGACCTCCACGCCGGCGCCAGTCCGAACGCCAGATTCCTCGCGGGAGAGTTGGCGGATCGGAAGCTCGACGCGAAGCGCGCCAGCAACGCGACGCTGATGTCGATCCTCGTGCACGCCGGGTTCGTCCTGCTGGCGCTCGTCGCCATTGCCAACCCGCCGTCGGTGGTCACGGGCGCCAAGGACGAACTTCCCAACGACATCGTCTGGCTCGACACCAAAGGCCCGGGCGGTGGCGGCGGAGGCGGTGGCAACAAGATGCCGGATCCTCCCCGCAAGGCAGAGCTGAAGGGGGCCGAGAAGATCACCGTCCCCGTCGAGAAGCCACCGAAGCTCGAGATCGCGGCGAAAGAGACCCCCAAACCGCCGGCGCAGATCGACATCCCGGCGCAGCAGACCGCGACCGGCGTCATGGAGCTTCCGGGCATGATCTCCAACCTGCCGACGCCGGCCGTCCCTTCGCAGGGATCCGGAACCGGCGGCGGCGCAGGCACCGGCGGCGGCACAGGCATCGGGTCGGGGAGTGGCGCCGGGCTCGGACCGGGTTCGGGCGGCGGCACCGGTGGCGGGCCGAAGCGTCCGGGTAACGGTGTGCTGTCACCCCAGATCATCCACGAAGAGAAGCCGCAGTACACCTCCGAGGCGATGCGCGCCAAGGTGCAGGGGATCGTCGAAGTCGAAGCCGTCGTGCTGCCTGACGGCACCGTCGGCCAGGTGCAGATCGTCCGTTCTCTCGACGACCGCTTCGGTCTCGATCAGAAAGCCATCGAAGCCGTGAAGCTGTGGCGCTTCCGCCCGGGCACGCTCCTCGGCAAGCCGATCCCGGTGCTGGTGAACATCGAGCTCACTTTCACGCTGCGCTAGGAGCTAGGAGCTAGGAGCTAGAGCTAAAAGAGATAGAGAGCTGCAGCTAAAAAGCCAAAGGGCCGGCCCGCGCGAGCGGACCGGCCCTTTTTATCTAGCTCAGCTCCCAGCTCCTAGCTCCTAGCTATTCACTTCTTCTTCACCACCACGTAGTCCGGCCAGCAGACGTCGGTGGCCGTGGTCACGTCGAAGATCGAACCTTCGTCGAGGTCCGTTGTCGATCGCGCCGCTGCCGCCGCCTGCACGGTCGGGTCGAGCGCCCGCGCGATCTGCTGGCGCAGATCCTCGACGTGGAGCTTGGTGGCCCGGTCGCCCCCCTGGCGGTTCAATGCCCCTTCCAGCTGCGAGCCGAGGGTCTTCAGCTCTCCCCGGAAGAACGCGCGCACATCATCCGACTGCGCCTGCGCGCCGTTCACGCGGTTGCTGAGCGTTTCGACGTACGCGCGCTGCAGGTTCCGGCGATACGCGTCGATCGGCTGGACGGCGCCCATCCCGTCGGTGCCGAGCTCGCTGAAGACCCCTTTCCGGACGTCAGCGAGGAAGTCGAGCGGGGCGTAGGCAGCGGCGCCGTCGATCGCCTCCTGCTCCACGAGGCGGTTGACGCGCGGACTGCTCAGGAGCGAGTTGAGTACCCGCGTCTGGCTCGCCTCCACCCGATCCAGCACGCCGAAAGGTTCGATGCGCCGCAGGATCTCGGGGTTGAGCGCCCACTTCGGCGCCTTGAAGGCGTTGTCGACGATGAACTTGACCGCCGCCTCCTGCTTGGCCCGCGGGATCAGTTGGAAGCGGACGCCGTTCTGGCCGATGTGCTTCTGCTGTGAGTTGTATCCGCCGACGATGGCGGCGACGTGGTTCATCTCGAGCGCCCACTGGCCGAGGACGCGACCGTACACTTCTTCGAGGTCGCTGAAGGGGTCGCCCGCCGTGGTGGTCGTGGCGGTCATCAGCATGCCGGCGACCCGCTCGAGGTTCTTCAGCCCCAGCGTTGTCGCCGCCACCGCGTCTTCATCGCCGACCGCTTCGGTCAGCTCACCCGGATCGGTGCCGGCCGAGCCCTCGGTCGAGAAGCGCAGCCAGCGGGTGCTGTCCTGCTGCTTCGCCCATTCGTCGAGCGTCTTCTTCTCGGCGTCAGGCGACGTTGCCCCCGGGATGGTCTTGTAGCCCCACATCGTGGCCCACTTGTCGTACGGCCCGATCTTCGGGATCAGGTCCTCGACCGCGATACGGTCCTCGGGCTGCGCCACGTAGTTGAAGCGTGAGTAGTCCATCAGTGTCGGGGTGTGGCCGTTTTCCTTCACCCACTTCGGGTCCCGCACTTGCGCGAGCGTGTACATCGAGCTCGCCTTCATGTTGTGCTGGAAGCCGAGCGTGTGCCCGACCTCGTGCGCCGCGACGTACTGCACCAGCTTGCCCATCAGGTCGTCGGGCAGCGGCAGTTTCTGCGCGCGTGGATCGAGCGCGCCGGCCTGGACGAAGTACCAGTTCCGCGCCAGGTTCATGACGTTGTGGTAGAACTGGATGTCGGTCTCGAGGATCTCGCCGCTGCGTGGATCGTGCACGTGCGGACCCGAGGCGTTCTCCGTCGTCGAGGGCAGCCAGCGGATCACCGAGTAACGCGCATCCTCGGGACTCCAATCCGGATCTTCCTGCGCCGTGGGCGCTTCCTTCGCGATGACTGCGTTCTTGAACCCGGCCGCTTCGAACGCCGGCTGCCAGCTCTCGACCCCTGCCTTCAGATACGGAATCCACTTCTTCGGTGTGGCCGGATCGATGTAGTACACGATCGGCTTCACCGGCTCCGAGAGGGCCGCGTTCGGGTCCTTCTTCTCGAGCCGCCAGCGGGTGATGAAGCGGCGGCGCGGCGCCCGGTGCTCGTCGACGCTGTAGTCCATCTTGGCGGTCGAGAAGTAGCCGACGCGCTCATCGAACAGGCGGGCCTGCATCGGTTTCTCGGGCAGGAGCACCATGCTGAAGTGCATCACGACACTGTGGCTCCCGGGGCGCAGCGCAACGGCGCCGCCACGTCCACCGGGAGCGGGCCCGCCGCGGCCGCCGGCTCCGGCCTCGGGGGGCGGGTTGTTATAGGTGTGCGTGGCTTCGACCTCGATGTTCTCCGGGAACGAGACGGCGCGGTCGACGAACGACCGCGAGGCGTCAAAGGTGCGGGCGCCGACCCGCGTCCGGCCGCTGAACTCGACCACATCGGTGGTGAACAGCCGCGTGACCTCGATGACCGGATCGCCGTCCTTCTCGGCCTCGATGTTGAACGCCATAAGAATCGGATTGTTGTTGGCCGCTTCGACCGCCTTGGCGATCGGCGAGGCCGGGTCCGCGACCACCTCGTAGGACACGGCGCGTAGCAGGATGCGGTCGCCGCGACGCTCCCATTTGACGACGCGGTTGCCGGCTGCCTGGCCGCCGTAGCCGGCGCCGAGCGTCGTCCGGGCGATCTGGCTGACCCAGAGGAACTCTCGTCCGAGCTTGTCTTTCGGGATCTCGTAATAGACCCGGTCCCCGATGCGGTGGACGGAAAAGATGCCTTCGTCTGTCTTCACTTCCTTGGTGATGACGCGATCGTAGGGTCGGATCTGCGGCTCGCGCGCCTGCTGGCCGCCGCGGCCGCCGCCGGCCGGGGGATCCTGCGGCGGATCCTGGGCGAAGGCGACGCATGGCGCCATCGCAACCGAAAGCGCAATGAAGAATCTGCGCATGTTCATTGAGTACACCCTCCTGAATCGAACCAGTACGCGGCACCGGTGATTGGTGCCGTTCGAAGGTTGGGTTATATCACCGCAGGGACGAACGGCGGGGCCGAATGTGCCCCATAATTCCGGCGTGCGGGTAATCGGCCGGATGGCGCTGGTCGCGCTGGTGATCGGCACTTCGGTCACCGTTTCAGCCACCGAGCGCGTCACGCTGTCCCTGGTAGTGGCCGGCGCGCTCGGCTGGAGCTTCGTGCCGGTGCTGCAACTGCTGACCGGCGTCCTGCTGGTCGCGGGGTCAGACCGTCTGACCCCTTCCCTGGACCGCTACTTCGCCACCCACTGGCCCTGGTCGCTGTGGATCCTGATCGTCCACGCCGGATTCCTGATGGTTCCGGCGATCCGGGGGGTCGGCTTGCTGTTCGCGGTGACCGCCGCGGTACCGGTGATCTGGACGGTCCGGCTGCTTCTCGGACTGTGCCAGACCGACCTGGGCATGGGCCGCGCCCAGGCCTGGCGGCGGGTCGCGCTCCATCAGGTCGCTACTTACTTGCTCGTTCTTCTCTACGTCTCCTTCGCGGTTGCCCTCTGGCCACGCGTCGCCGGGCTCGTCTCTTGAACAGGATCGCCGCGGCGCTGTTCGCCTTCTGCGTGCTGGCGGGAACCTTCCTCGACCGGAAGACCCTGCCGGCCGCTCCGGGCGGAGGAGTCCTGGTCGCCGATCTCCACGTGCACCCGTATCCAGGTGACGGATCGCTGCCGGTCTGGGAGCTGCAGCGGGAGGCCGCGCGCCGTGGCGTCGACGTCATTGCCGTGACCGGACACAACAACCGGGTGGGGCTCCAGGTCGGCCGCCTGATCCCGCTCGATCCCAATGGGCCGATCGTGCTGCCGGGACAGGAGCTCACCACTCCACGATTCCACATGGTCGCGGTCGGGATCCAGACCCTGATCGACTGGAAGCTGACGGCGGAGGAGGCGATCGCAGCCATTCACGCTCAGGGAGGCGTTGCCATCGCCGCGCATCCGCTGCCGCTGTCGTGGCGCGACGACGGCGACGCCGGACTTCGCGCGCTGGACGGCGCGGAGGTCGCTCATCCGAGCAGTCTCGTATACAGCCCCGGGCGCCAACAGCTCCAGCGCTTCTTCCGCCGGGTGCAGGCGGTCAACCCCGGCGTCGCCCCGATCGGCTCGACGGATTTCCACATGACCGCACCGCTCGGACTCTGCCGGACGTATGTGCTGACCGGGGAGCGGTCCGCCGCGGCCGTGCTGGACGCCGTCCGCCAGGGCCGGACGGTCGCCCGCGATGGTACCGGTCGCCTCTTCGGCACGCCCGAGCATGTCGCCATGGTTGAGGCCTACCTCGCCGCGCGGGTGCCGGTCGCGCCGGTTTCACGAGCGTCAAAACTAGCCGCGCTGGGTGCCTTGGTGGCGCTGGCTGGGCTCACGGTGACGACTCGTCCCGCCCGCTGAATCAGCCTCGGAACATGGCAGAATCAAGCCATGCAGAAGAACGTTCGACCGGCCCGTTCAATTGCGATTCTCGGGATCCTGGCACTCGCCGGATCATCCCTGTTTGCCCAGTGGCAATATCCCCAGACCCGCAAGGTCGACCACGTCGACACCTATCACGGCACCAAGGTGCCGGACCCATACCGCTGGCTCGAAGACGACACTTCACCCGATACCGCCGCCTGGGTCGAAGCGCAGAACAAGGTGACCTTCCCGTACCTGGAGAAGATCCCGTTCCGCGCGCAGCTCCAGAAACGCGTCCAGCAGCTGAACGATTACGAAAAGTACACGGCACCGACGCGGAAGGGGCCGTACGTCTTCTTCCGCAAGAACGCCGGCCTGCAGAACCAGAGCGTGCTCTACATCCAGAAGGGATTGAGCGGCACGCCGGAGGTCCTCATCGATCCCAACCAGTGGGGCGAAACGGTGGCGCTGTCGATCTTCGCGCCCTCGAAGGACGCGAAGTATGCGGTCTACGGCATCTCGCGCAGCGGATCCGACTGGCAGGAGTTCAAGGTGATGGAGCTCGCCACGAAGAAGACGCTGTCCGACACCCTCGAATGGGTGAAGGTCTCCGGCGCGGCGTGGCACGGTGACGGCTTCTTCTACAGCCGCTATCCGGCGCCGGCCAAGGGCAAGGAGAAGGCGTCGATCAACGAAGGCCACCAGGTGTATTTCCACAAGGTCGGCACGCCGCAGTCGCAGGACGTCCTGGTCTTCGAGGACAAGGACAACCCGCAGCGCTTCCACAGGGTCGATACCACCGAGGACGAGCGCTTCGCCATTCTCGACGTGTCGGACCGGGGCAAGGGGAAGGCAGGCAACGCCGTCTTCGTCCGGGACCTCTCGAAGGGTGAGACCACGTTCAGGCCGGTGATCGCGACCATCGGAGACGACACGTTCGGCGTGCTCGACAACGTCGGGGACCAGCTGCTGATCCAGACCAACCACAAGGCGCCCAACTGGCGCGTCGTCCGGGTGGACCCGAACAATCCGGCCGAAGCGGGCTGGACCGAAGTCCTGGCGGAGAAGCCGGAGCCGATCCAGAGCGCCGGCACCGCGGGTGGCAAGCTGTTCGCCACCTACCTGAAGGACGTCACGACGCGCGCCTACGTCTATGACCTGTCGGGCAAGCTCGAAAACGAGGTCACGCTGCCAGGCATCGGCGTCGCCGGCGGTTTCGGCGGCACCCGGGATGCCGTCGACGTGTTCTACAACTTCAATTCGCTGACCGTGCCGCCGACGATCTACCGCTACGAGATTGCGACGAAGAAGAGCGTCGTCTTCCGTGAACCGAAGGTCCCGGGGTACGACGCCACGCAGTACGAAACGAAGCAGGTGTTCTACCCGAGCAAGGACGGGACGAAGATCCCGATGTTCCTCGTCCACAAGAAGGGGCTGACCCTCGACGGCAACAACCCGACGCTGCTCTATGCCTACGGCGGTTTCAACGTCGTCCAGTCGCCGAGCTTCAGCGCGGCGCGTCTGGCGCTCCTCGAGCAGGGGGTGGTCTACGCGTCAGCCAATCTCCGCGGCGGCGGAGAGTACGGCGAGAAGTGGCACGAAGCCGGGATGAAACAGAACAAGCAGAACGTGTTCGACGACTTCATCGCCGCGGCCGAATGGTTGATCGCCAACAAGTACACCGCGACGCCGAAGCTCGCCATCCAGGGGGGCTCGAATGGCGGCCTGCTCGTCGGCGCGGTCATGAACCAGCGGCCCGAGCTGTTCGGCGTCGCCATCCCGCAGGTGGGGGTGATGGACATGCTGCGGTTCCAGGAGTTCACGATCGGCTGGAACTGGGTGGCGGACTACGGCTCGAGCAAGGATCCGGCACAGTTCAAGGCGCTCTACGCCTACTCGCCGCTGCACAACCTCAAGAAGGGCGTGAAGTACCCGGCCACCCTGATCACCACGGCCGACCATGACGACCGGGTCGTGCCGGCGCATTCGTTCAAGTACGCGGCGACCATCCAGGAGCTCGCCAGCCGGGAGACGCCGATCCTGATCCGGATCGAAACGAAGTCGGGCCATGGCGCCAGCAGCCTGACGAAGGCGCTCGAGACCACCAGCGACATCTACTCGTTCGTGCTCTACAACATGGGGATCACGCCGCGCAAGATCGGAAGCTGAGGCCGTTGCCTCAGCGCCGGCGGGGATCGGAGCCTGAATGAGGGTCCGGCGTGGAGCGAATGAACAGATCGAAGTCGTGCCGGCGGTCCTGCGGATCGATCGGACGACGTGAGGAGAACGCGACGACGGCCCCGGCGGCGTCGATCGCCGGGCCGACGCTGGCTTCCATCCAGCAGCCGGCAGCGTCGGCGCTCAACCGGGTGGTGGTGCGCGTCGCTCGATCGAACAGGAACACATCCCACAGAAGATTGATGTCCTCGGCGGCAGGCGGACAATCGCCCGCGCACACGAGGTCGGACGCTTCGGACTGGAACGCCACGAAGCGCCCATTGGCTGAGATCACCGGACTGCCGCTGGGACCATTGGCGGCGCCGCCGCGAGCGCTGCCGCTCACGAGCTCGATCGCGCCGGACTGAAGGTCGGCGACGAACACGTCGGCGACGCCGTTACGATCGCCGGTCACGAAGTTGGTCGCAATCGAGACGAACGCGACGTATCGTCCGCTCGCGTCGATCGATGGTGTCCAGCTCCCCGCGTTACCCGCGACCCCCTTGGGTGTGACGCTGACCAGGCGGGTGACATTCAGCGCCAGATCGCGCACGTAGACGTGCGGCGCCTGACGGCCGGGAAGCAGCGGGCGGGTGCCACCCTTGGCCGCCACGCGATGCAGCGGTGCGGTTGAGGTGAACGCCACGTAGCGGCCATCCGCACTGACGCTCGGGCCGACACTGGAGCCAACGTCGGACTGAACGCCGGCCTCGTTCACGCTGACCCGCCGGGTCAGGCCGGTCTCGACCTCGAAGGCATAGATGTCTTCTCCGGTCCGGTTTGCGTCCGGGGTCTGCGTCGGGTTCGCCGAGGAGATGAACACGACAATGCGGCCATCGGCGCTGATCGCCGGGCTGTGGCTCCGATTCTCTTCGGATGCGGCGCCGACGGGAGTACCGATCAATCGCACCGTGCCGTCCCGCCGGTTGCGCAGCACCACATTGGCGCGCAGCGGGCTCGCGGCCCAGGCCGGGCGACCAGTCTCGTAGACCAGGAGCTGACCGTCGCCACTGACGCCAGGATAGACGCTGGGCGGTTCCGACAGCGCACCGTCCGGCGTAACACTCTCCAGCGTGACGTTGCCGGTGGTCCGGTCGAGGACGTAGATGTCGGCCCGCCCGTTCGTGTCGGCAGGCGCGAGCGACGCATAGGACACGAAGGCGACGTAGCGGGCATCGCTGCTGAGGGCCACAGCCGCCTTGTCCAGGTTGGCCCGCCACGCATCCCCCTGGGGCAAGGTGACGAGCCCCGGCGGCCCTCCGGGCTGCAGCCGGAGCGCGGCGACCATCACCGCCGCGCCCGCCGTCAGCGTCCGGTCCGTCGAACCTCCTCGGCCACCAGGCGGCCGATTCTGGCAGCGCGCGTCGTCTCGAACACGACCGGCCCCTGCGACAGCACGTGGACCCCGGTCCCGGGACGCGCCGCCGTCGCCGCGAGATCGATGTTGTCGAGCTGCTCGATTACGTGCTCGATCTCGTGCGCGATCAGCTCGACGTCGTCGCCGAGCGCAGGTACTTCGATTTCGGCGACGACCATGCCCGATCGCTCGCGGCTGATCCGGGTGCGGGCGCGGGTGTGAGGAGGAAGAGGCTGCACCGGCCGCCCCAACCTGACGGTCAGCATCTGGGTGTTTTCGAGGCGCTGGCACTGGCGCCTGAAAGTGGGGGAGTCGCGCAGCATGACTTCGACGAGCGATCCGAACGAGGTGACGACCAGGTTGTTGGGCACGGCGCCCGATTCGGTGAGCAGCCAGCCGCCCGGCGGATACTCGCGTGATGCCGTGGCTGAGGTTCGTTCCCGATCAGCGAGGCGGTCGCCGATGTTCGTTTGCGCGAATCCAGGAATGACAGTGCCACCGATCACGCAGCAGGCGCTTGCGAGCCCGATGAATCGGCGCGTCGCGCTGACCATGACTGCTTTGACGCAAACGGATCCGTTTAAGTTTACGTCTCGCACACCGGATACAACGCCGCCGCCGCGACGCGGTCAACACGCCCACCACAGTGCACGGTAAGAGGGCCGGCTCGCGTGACGAACCGACACAACGATCATCACGCAGGACGGCGTTGATCATGGTGAAGTGGTGTGGCAGGCCGTCACCGTTTCGTCCGCGCCTTCCGAGGCCGCGTCTTGCTCTTGCGCGAGGGAGACCGCTTCGCTTTTCGGATCGGTTTCGCCACCGCCAGCTTTACCGCCTTGAGCGCGTTCACCCGTCCATACCCGTAGAGCGGACTGTGCCCGGTCGCCGCATCGTAGCGGCCGTTGGGACGGTCGATCTGATCGCACGCCCGCTTCAGGATGTCGCGGACCTCGGTGTTCCGCAGCCTCCGGTTCAAGGCCAGCACGAGCGCCGCGACGCCGGCGACGCCGGGAGTCGCGCTGGAGGTGCCGCCGAAGCTGTTGGTGTAGTCGCCGGCGGTGTCACCTCCGTCCGACGTCCCACCCGGGTTGTAGCCCGGCCCGCCGGACCAGTCGGTGGTCCAGATGCCGGGGGTCTTCGGTGCGGGATGGTCCACGTTCCAGACCCCGCCCTGTGAAGCAGCCGGCGGTGTGGCGACGGCGTCCATCTCGTCGTCATCGCTGGGAAAGGCGCACCAGATCGCCGCGCCGGTGTCGCTGTAGACACTGCGCTTGCTCGTGTCGTTGCAGGCCGCGACCGCGATCACTCCCGGATACGACGCATAGCCGTCGTTTTCAACCAGCTCGTTGCCGTTGCCGGCCGCCCAGCAGATCACGCAGCCCTTGCCACGGCGTCCGGTGGTGAGGGCGTAGTCGATGGCCAGCCGGGTATTGTCGGGGAGCGGCACCACGGCGCGGTGGGCGCGGGCGCGTGGCTGCCACCACTTGCCGTCTTCCGGTCCCCAGCTGCAGGAGATGACGTCGGCGCCGTGATCGGCCGCCCAGGCGAAGGCGTCCGCCTCACCCTGCGAACCGAGGCCCGACATCAGGCGGATCGGCAGCAGCTTCGCGAGCGGGGCGACGCCGGACGCCTTCTTTCTGCCGTCCGCGCACGCCACGCCGGCGCAGCAGGTGCCATGCTCTTCGTCCGACAGACGAGGGCGCGGGTCGTCGGGATCCGGCACCTCCTCGGTCGCGTCGTGCGGGAAGACGATCTTGCCGCGCGAGGCGAACTCCTCGTGATCGATGTCGATGCCGGTGTCGATGACCGCGATCGTGATCCCCTTGCCGCGGCTCATCCGCCACGCTGCCGCCACGTGCGCGTGCGCATCGATGACCGAGCGTCCGACCTTCGTTCGCTTGAGATGCCATTCCTGCTTGAAAGCGGCGCGGAACTGCCGCTTGCGGAGCAGTTCCGGATGGCAGAATTCGACGCCGGGCACGTTGCGCAGCAGGTCGAGGGCGAGCGGGAAGACGCCGAGGCCGATTCCTTCCGGCGCCTGTGCGAACCAGGCGTTGGGCAGGTACTCGACCTCGCGCTTGGTCTTCAGGTTGTGCGAGGCGAGAGTTCGTCGGGCGGAGGCGGCCGATTGCGTCGAGGCGAACTTGACGAACAGGTTCTCCGAATAGAGGACCGGCTCTTTTCGGGTCGGCGCCGCCGCCGTCGCGGCCTTGACCCCGGTCGCCGGTCTGAAGACCGGGTCGGCCAGCACCCGCCCCGCGAACCGGATCGACGGCTCAGCCTTCAGCGCGCTTCGTACCGCATCGCGCTCGCGTGCCGAGCCGCTGCGGACGTGGAAGACTTCGACGCCCGCATCCGGGAACCGGCTGACCGGCTCGAGCGTGTCGAGCAGCTTTCGCGACGTGCCCGACAATCTCGAGTCCTGGACCGGCGCCTTGTCGTAAGTGCGGACCGCCACCAGGTCCTGGTTCGTCTCGAGGCTGTAGGTCCTGCCACCTTTGCCGCCGAACTGCACCTGCACTGTCGCCATGAAGCCTTCCTCTCTGTGTGCGTTGCGCGGAGATCAGCCCCCTGACCCCGCCCGTGAACGCTTAGAATCGGGGGACGAAGCAGTCGTGAGCGAGAAACCCACCGGCCCCGATCGCCTTTCTGTTGGCACTGACGCCGTGTTCGAGCGCCGGCCGGACCTTTACGTCGTCCACCGCGGGCCGACCCGGTCGGCGGGGGCCGCGCTGGCGGTCATCCCGGAGCATGCCCGAAGCACCTACACCGTCTACAAGGGAAAAGTGCCGGCCGCCGACCGTGATAAGGCCGGCCCGGTGTACTCCGCCGGCCCCGGCGGACCGCTGGCCGTTCCGACCGGCCGTGTCTTCGTCCGTCTGGAGGAAGGGGTGTCGCCAGACACCCGGCGGGACGAGTTCTCCGCCGCCGGCTTCGAGATCGAGCGGACGCTGCCGTATGCGGCCAACGCCGCCTGGCTCCGCCCGCTGCAGGGGGGAGTCGCGCAGGCGCTGACGCGGCTGCGTGACCTGCAGAAAACCCAGGATGTCGTCCATGTCGAGCCGCAGTTGCTGATGGAACGCGCGCCGAAGTAATCGCGCCGTAGTCACTATAGGTTCTGAAATTCTGAATTCTAAGTTCTGAATTCTGAATTCAGAGTTTCCCCGCCTGCTCTATAATCCCCTCGTCCCTTCCAGAATGGCGTTGACGACAGGTTCCCGTCTCGGGCACTACGAGATCCTTGGTGCGCTTGGCGCGGGGGGCATGGGCGAAGTCTATCGTGCCCGCGACCCGCGGCTCGATCGCGAGGTGGCGCTCAAGGTTCTGTCGCCGCTGCTGGCGGTGGATCCCGGCGCCCTGGCGCGATTCGAGCGCGAGGCGATGAGCGTTGCGAAGATCTCCCACCCGAACATTCTCTCGATCTTCGAGTTCGCCCAGGAGGGCAGCACTGCGTTCGTGGTCGCCGAGCTCGTGGACGGCGAGACGCTGCGTGCCCGGCTGGAGGCCGGAGCGCTGCCGGCGCGGCGAGCGGTCGCGTACGCGCTGCAGATCGCCCGGGGTATTGCCGCGGCGCACGCGCGCGGCATCGTTCATCGCGATCTCAAGCCGGAGAACGTGATGATCACCCGCGACGACCAGGTCAAGATCCTCGATTTCGGTCTCGCCAAGTCGATCGATGTCGGCGAGCCTGAGGTGACACGCGTCGGCGCCGGGACGAGCGCCGGCACGGTGCTGGGCACCTTCGGCTACATGGCTCCGGAGCAGGTGCGCGGCCTGGCGATCGATCATCGCGCCGACATGTTCGCCTTCGGCGCCGTCCTCTACGAGATGCTCACCGGCAGTCGCGCCTTCAAGGGTGAAACCGCCGCCGACACGATGACCGCCATCCTCATGAAGGATCCACCCGAGCTGGACGCCGCCCGGCTGGCGATCCCGCCGGCCCTGGAGCGGATCGTCAGGCGGTGCCTCGAGAAGAAACCCGAGCTGCGATTTCAGTCCGCTACCGATCTTGCATTCGCGCTCGAGACGCTGGCCACCGGCTCGACGTCGTCGGGCGCGTCCGCCCTGGCGAACGACCCTGAGAGTTCGGATCGGCTGGCCGGACCGAAGTCCGCCCGTGGAGCGCACAGCTGGCTGCCCTGGACGGTGGCCGCCGTTGCCACGGTCGCACTGGCGGGGTCGTGGCTTCTGAAAGGAGCCCCGGCTGGCTCCGGACAGCCGCTGGGACCAGTTCACACGCATCAGCGAGGCCGCCGGCGAAGAGACGTCACCCAGCCTCTCGCCCGATGGCAGCACCGTCGTCTATGCCGTGCGCGTGAACCGGAGCTGGGACATCTATTCCCAGCGCGTTGGCGGGCGCAACGCGACGCCGGTCGTCAACGATCCGGAGCGTGACGAGGGGGGACCATCCTTCTCCCCGGACGGAGCCCTGATCGCCTTCCACGAATCCGATGACGTCGGCGGTATCTTTGTCGCCGGCGCCACCGGGGAGTCGGTGCGGCGGCTCACCGACGCCGGCTTCGACCCCTCGTGGTCGCCCGATGGCAGGCAGATCGCGTTTGGCACCGAGGAGATCTACGATCCGGCGGCACGCCAGAACGAGTCCAGGCTGTACGTCATCGAGGCCGGCGGCGGGTCGCAGCGGAAGGTCGTCGAAGGGGACGCGGCGCAGCCGTCCTGGTCCCCATCAGGCCGTCACATCGTCTACTGGAGCAACACCGACGGGCAGCGCGACATCTATGTCGTCGACGCGGCCGGCGGTGCGCGCGTCCCGGTGACGCAGGACGCGGCCATCGATTGGTCGCCGGTGTGGTCGCCCGACGGCCGGTTCGTGTACTTCTCCAGCGATCGCGGCGGCGCCATGAATCTGTGGCGGATCTCGATGGATCAGTCGACCGGACGTCCGAACGGAGTGCCGGAGGCGGTGACCGCCGGCGTGCAGGCCGCCTCCGGACTTCCCCGGTTCTCCAAGGATGGCTCGCGCCTGGCGTTCCGGTCTCGTGTCGCCTCGATCAATCCGGTCGCCATCCCGTTCGATCCGGCGACGAACCGGGCCGGGGTGCCGCTCGTGCTCGATACCCGAAACGCCATCCGCGTGCCGAGCGATGTCTCGGCCGACGGAAAGCAGATCGCGTACTTCAGCATCGCCGATCACCAGGAAGATATTTTCATCAGTGCGCCCGACCGGCCGATGCGGCGTATCACCGATGACGCGGCTCGGGACCGTGCTCCGGTGTTCACGCCGGACGGGCGCTCGCTCGTCTTCTATTCGAACCGGGACGGCACCTGGGCCCTATGGACGATCGGCGTCGACGGCAGCAATCTGCGCCAGATCGTGAAACCGGGTACAGGCGCGCTCTATCCACTGATCTCGCGCAAAGGCGACTCGATTATTTTTACTTCGCAGACGGTGGTCATCGGATTGTTCTCGGTGCCGTTCGGGTCCAACCCCGGGGCACCACCGACGCCGCTGACCGGCACGACGGCGGGCGGCAAGTACCCTGAGCGCAACCTCGTGGTCGCCGGACGGCACGCGCCTGACCGGCTACCTCATGTCGGAGACCGGGCGCCCGTCAGCCATCGGCGTACACGACCTTGCCGCACGGACCACGACGGCGGTTTCCACCGACGAGACGTTCGGGCCGAAATGGCTGGCCGACAGCCGTCGCATCATCTACTTCACGAAGGAAGGCTCGGAGCTCGTCGTTCTCGACACCATGACGCTCAAGCGCGCCGTCGTCGACGTCCGGCTGCCGGGCCCCTCGTTCGACGACGTGTTTGCGATCAGCCCCGACAACCGGACGATCTTTTACGGCGCCTCGCGCGCCGAGGCGGACATCTGGATCGTGGAGCGCAAATGAGCCTCGCCGTGTCCGGAGCATTCGAGTAGCCTTCGCTCGGAGTTCGCCTTCGGCAGATCATGGTTCTCGCTCGCGGCACCCGCCTCGGTCCCTACGAGATCACTGCCGCGCTTGGCGCCGGCGGGATGGGCGAGGTCTACCGGGCGCACGATACCCGGCTCGAACGCGAAGTTGCCCTCAAGTTGCTCACCAACGTCGATGCGGGCGAGGCCGCGGGCCGCTTGCTGCGCGAGGCACGCAACGCGTCAGCGCTGAACCACCCCAACATCTGCACCCTCCACGAGATCGGCGAATTCGACGGCCATTCGTTCATGGTGATGGAGCTGGTCGACGGGGAGCCGTTGGACCGGCGGATCGCGACAGGGGGCCTGCCACTCACGGCTGTGCTCCGCCTCGGTGTCCAGATCTCGGACGCGCTCGCCCATGCGCACGCGCGCGGCATCATCCATCGTGACCTCAAGTCGGCGAACATCGCGGTGACCGCCGACGGCCGGGCAAAGATCCTGGATTTCGGCATCGCCAGGCGGATTCCGAAGACAGATCTCGCCGGCGCCACACAGTCGGTGGCCACGCTCTCCTCGACCGACCAGATCGCCGGCACGCTGCCCTACATGGCTCCCGAAGTGCTCGAGGGGCAGCCCGCCGACGCCAGGAGCGATCTGTGGGCGCTCGGCGTCGTGCTGGTCGAAATGGCGACCGGCTCGCGTCCGTTCCGCGGTCAAACCGGCCTCGCCCTGTCGACGGCGATCCTGCGAGACGCTCCGGAGATTCCTGCCGCGGTGCCACATGGGCTGGCCGACGTGATCCGGACGCTTCTCGCCAAGGAGCCTGCCCGGAGGTATCAGTCGGCGTCGGAGGTGGGCGCGGCGCTTGAACGCCTGGCGACCGGCGAGGTGCCGGCCGCGACAGCGGTTCCACGGAGACGGTCATCGCGGACGGCGGTGCTGGCCGCCGGCGTGGTGCTCGCTTCCGGCGTTACCGGCGGGTTCTGGTGGAACAAGGCGCGGCATCCGGTAGCCGGTGCCGACGGCGCCGGGACCATCAAGTCGATTGCGGTGCTGCCGCTCGACAACCTGTCGAGCGACGCCGATCAGCAGTATTTCGCCGACGGCATGACCGAGGCGTTGATCTCGGACCTCGCCGGAATAGACGACCTGCGGGTGATCTCCCGTACGTCGGTCATGCAGTTCCGGGAAACCACGCAGTCTCTCGGCCAGATCGCCGCGGCGCTGCGCGTCGACGGGATCGTCGAGGGGGCGGTGCTGCGAACCGCGGAGAACGTCCGGGTCACCGTCCGGCTGATCGACGCCCGGGATGAGCGGCAGCTGTGGCGCGGCGTGTATGAGAAGCCGTTGAGCGATGCGATCCAGCTGCAACGGGAGGTCGCCTCCACGATTGGACGTGAGATCCGAGGAGAACTGACGCCGGCGGACCAGGCCCAGCTTGCCCGTCGTACCGAGGTGGACGCCCAGGCATTCCAGTCGTATCTGAGGGGCCGGTATCACTGGAACCTGCGCAGCGAGGCGGATCTGAAACAGGCCGCCACATTGTTCCAGACGGCGATCGCCCGTGACCCGGGATTTGCGCTGGCCCACGCCGGGCTTGCCGACGTGTACGTCGTGCTGGGGGACTACCGCGATCTGATGCCGGCGGAAGTGTACGGCCGCGCCCGGGAGGCGGTCGAGGTCGCACTGCGGCTCGATCCGTCGCTGGCCGAGGCGCACACGACGCGGGCATGGCTGGCCTTCGCGCTGGAACGCGACTACAAGTCGGCCGAGCAGATGTTTCAACAGGCGCTGCAGCTGAACCCGAGCTATGCCACGGCGCACCAGTGGAAAGGGGAGGTGCTCGCTGCCCTCGGACGGTTCGACGAAGCCTTTGCCTCCATGCAACGGGCGCGGGAGCTGGACCCGCTGGCGTTGATGCCGCAGGCCATCCACGGATGGCTCGCACACCTGGCCGGCCGCCAGGCGGAAGCGATTGCGCTCTGTGAAGCGGTCCTGCAACGCGATCCCGCGTTCCGGCCGGCAAGGATGTACCGCGCCTGGAGCTACATGGAACAGAACCGGCTGGCTGACGCGGAGCGAGAGGTAACCAGCCTGCTGAAGACCACCACGAGCCGGGCGGTGCCAGTCGCCACACTCGGGCGGATCCAGGCCCGCCGCGGCGATCGGGCGGCCGCGCATCGCGCGCTCGACGAGCTCCGGGCGCTACCCTATCCGCCATCGTTCGACATTGCCAAGCTCTACTCCGAGCTGCGGCAACGCGACGACACCCTGGAGTGGCTGCGCACCGCTGAAGCCGAACGCAGCAGCGCCGGTACTCTACGTGAAGGTGGACCCGGTGTTTGGATGGCTGAGCGGCGACCCGCGATTCGAAGATCTGCTGAAGCGGCTCAATCTTCGGTGATTGCGGCCGCGTGTGTCCAGCGGTCTTCTTCATCGTCGGCTCCTCGTCGATGTCAGATCGACGCGCCAATGTAGGTCAGAACCCGGAACCATCGCAACCGGTCCGGGTCTGGCAGAATGAGGCATGAGCGACAACCTATATTTCGACGGCGATCCATCGAAAGACAGCGCCCGGCGGCACATGGAGCGGGTGCTCAAATCGCCCGAGCGGGCCCCGCGGTGGCCGTGGGTGCTGGCCGCCCTGGGCAGCGGCGGCGTCTGGATGCTCTGGCGATCGGCCCGTGCCGCGGCCCGTAACACGGAGGCCGAACCCAAGGAACCCCAGGAACCCAAGACCGGCGGCTAAAGAAGTCCCAACTGCCCCGCGTTAGACCGCAGACGGAGGAAACCGGATGTTACGGAGTCAGAGTTTTTTGGTTGTCGCAACGGTCGGTGCGTTGTGCATCGCATCGGCCGCCGCGCAGCAGTCCCAACCATCTAGCCAGGGACAGCAGGCCGTGGCGGCGACGCCACCGGACGACGTTCGCACGCTCGTCGGACGTCTCGACCTCGACAAATACAAAGCCACGGTCAAGGGGCTGACGGTGTTCGGCGACCGGCGGGAAGGGACTGAACGCAACCGAAAAGCGGTCGACTGGATCGAGACGCAACTCAAGTCCTACGGCTGCGAAACAGGCCGCGTCAGCTACGATCCCGCCGCGCCCGTGCCGGCACCCACCGGTGAGGCGGCGCGAGGAGGCGGCGGCCGCGGCCGCGGAGGAGAGGGTCGAGGCGGACGGGGTCGCGGCGCTGCGGAGCCGCGTCCGACGCCCGCGGGAACTCCCGAAGATCCCGTGCGGCGGGGAGCGGGAGGGAAGGGGTTCGGGGGTCCGACCGGCGTGAACAATGACCCGATGAGACAGCCCAACGAAGCGCTGCGCGCGCTGAACTCACACCCGATCATCCCCGGCCCGGTGGACGAGGTCTATTGCACGAAATGGGGCTCGACCCGCCCTGGCGAGATGTACATCGTCGGCGCGCACATGGATGGCATCGGCTACGCGGAGGCAGCCAACGACGACGGCTCCGGTACCGCGATCGTGATGGAACTGGCTCGGATCTTCAGCGCGCCGGAGGTGACGACCGACGTGTCGATCCGCTTCGCGCTGTGGAACGGCGAAGAGGGCGGATTGCGGGGGGCGCGGGCCTACGTCCACCAGCGTCAGAACCTCCAGGGGAAAGAAGAGCCAGCCGGGTCTGGAAAGTACCCCGAGCCCAAATGGCTCGGGATGGTTCAGCACGACATGATGATGTTCGACCACGGAATGCCAGGTCCGGACGGCAAGGTCGGGCCTCAGCAGCGCCGCGAGGCGGACGTGAATATCGAGTTCCAGCAGACCTCGAAGATGGCTGACCAATCCCAGAAGCTCGCCTGGCACTTCAAGGACGCCAACGAACGGTATGCGACTGACTACCCGGCGAGCGTGGGCAGTCACATGCAGAGCACGGATTCGGTGCCCTTTCAGGACATCGTCCCCGCGATCTCGATGCGCGAGAACGAGCGGCGCGATCACATCGGCTTCGGCTGGGACCCGAACTGGCACCAGCCGACGGACCTCTTCTCGACATTCACCGATGCCGACTTCCGCCTGGGTCTCAACGCGGCCCAGACGACGCTCGCTGCGATCGGCCAGCTGGCGGGCGCCCGGGTGAAGTCGCCGTAGACGATCTGGAATGACCCTTGTACCGGCAAGACTACGTTCTGCGACTCATCGAGCGGCTCGGTGCGGCACTCGTCGCGCTTCGGAACCGGATCCTGCGGCGCGAGCGGGACGAGACCGGCATGAGGACCGAGATTGCCGAGATCGCAGGGCAGGCCGGCCTCGATCTCGCGGTTGCGCGGAGCCTCGATCCTGACATGCTGCTGATGTGGCTGGCGCCAACCGGGCAGCCGGACTCCGCGAAACTGTGGTTGCTGGCAGAACTGCTGTACCTCGAAGGGCTCGATGCGAAGGTGTCGAGCGCAGGGGAGTGGCGCGGCGACCTGGAACGTGCGCTCGCGCTGCTGGTCCGGTTGCCACCCGGGTGGCGTCCTGGCGAGGCCTTCGTCCCGGCCGGCGAGCGGGCGGAAGAGATCCGCGGCCTGCTTGCCGGCGATTGAGCCGGCTCCGCCTGCGACGCAACACTTTCTGTTGCGCAACAGAAAGTGTTGCGTTATCGTAAGGCATGCCCATTGGTGTGGCCCGAAAGGTCGAGGCGCTGCGGGTGGACTTCCGCTCCGCGGCGCAGCTGGCCGACATGCTGGGCGTGAGTCGATCACAGGTGACGCGGTGGCTGCGCGGCGCGGGGATCGATCCGCTGAACGCAGAAAAAGTCGATCTGCTCGAGCTGGTGTGGTCCAATCTGCTTCGCCTCTACGAGCGCGAAGCCGCGCTGGCCTGGCTGTTCGGTCTCAATCCGCTCCTCGGTGACCGCCGTCCGATCGACCTGATCCGGCTCGGACGCACCGAGGAACTGATGCGGGCGATCCGCGCCGAGCGCTCCGACGCGTTCCAGTGATTCTCTTCCGCTGCTTCGCCTGGAACGCGGCCGCGCGGCCGGATCAAAGCGACGCGCCCCTCTGGTATCCGCGCGAGTTCCAGGGCGAAGGGCGTCACGACAATCCCAGCCTTTACGGGTGTCTCTACCTCGCCGACCGGGCGGTCTCCTGCATTGTCGAACAGCTGGCGCGCTTCCGCGGTCAGCGTCTGTCCGAATCGCTGCTCCGCCGCCGCGGCCTGCCACTCGCGCTGGCTGAACTGGAGCTCGCCGATGGGGCCGAGCTCGTCGATCTCGACGATCCCGCTGTCCTGCGGCGGGAGAAACTGCGGCCGTCGGTCGTCGCGACCCGCGAGCGTGACATCACGCAGCCGCAGGCGCGGGGGCTCTATGCGAAGCATTCCGGGGCGGCTGGCCTGCGCTGGTGGTCGACCTACGAAGCGCTCTGGATGCACGTCACGGTGTTCGATCGCGCGGCGGGCCAGCTTAGCCTGAGGGAGGTCCGGGCGCTCACGATCGACGATCCCGAGGTAATCGAGGCCGCCGACCGTTTCGCGATGCGCCGAAAGTAGCAGAACGGGGTGCAGGGGGTGCGGAAGAGTGCGGAAGCGTGCGGAAGAGTGGTAGGGCTGCGGAAGAGTGCGAGCCTTCACGCCCGCACGCTCGGCACCGCCTTCCGCCCCCTCCCCCGCACCTTTCCGCACCCCTGAAGTAAAATTCGCCGCCATGGCACAGTCTCGACGGCGGTTCCTCTCCAACCTGGCGGTCCCCGGACTGCTCGTCGGCGCCGCGCCGGCACTGAACGCGCTCTCTCGTCTTGCGCCGTTCGTTCCCGATGCCCAGGCCGATGACGCCTCGGTCTTCGCGGAGGCCCGCGGTCATTTCCTGATTCCGGCCGGTGTTGCGTACGGCAACACCGGCACGCTCGGCGCCTGCCCGCGTGAAGTGGTGGACGCTCTCACGCAGGGCATCCGGCGGCTCGAGACCGAGCTGGCCGCCTGGCCGTACGAGCAGGCCGACGGCGAGCCGTTGACCGGGTACCAACGGCTCGACGTTGTTCGAGCCGCCGCCGGCCGGTTCGTCAATGCGTCCGTGCCGGAGATCGCCCTGACGCAGAACGCCACGATGGGGATGAACTTTCTCGCCAACGGACTGGACCTCGCCGCTGGCGACGAGGTCGTCAGCACCGATCAGGAGCATGGCGGAGGCATTTCCCCCTGGCGGCTGCTGGCCAAGCGGCGCGGCATCGTCGTCAAGGAGCTGGCACTCGAGCCGATGCTGGCCGAATCACCCGAGGCGATCGTCCGGTCGTTCCGCGCCGCGATGACGCCGCGGACCAAGGTCGTGATGTTCAGCCACATCACGTCCGGCCTCGGCGCGCTGCTCCCGGCGCGGGAGCTCTGCACGCTGGCCCGCGAGCGGGGAGCGCTCGCAATCGTGGACGGCGCACAGGCGGTCGGGCAGATCCAGGTCGACGTCCGGGCGCTTGGCTGCGATGCCTACGTCGGCAGCCCGCACAAGTGGATGATGGCGCCGAAGGGCACCGGCTTCATGTTCGTGCGCAACGAGGTCCAGCAGCGATTCTGGACCACGCTGGCGAGCTACCAGTGGGACAACCAGGAGGACGGCGCGTTCCGGTTCATGCAGTACGGGACCGGCAGCCTGCCCGTCATCGACGGCCTGGTGGCCGCCTTGCAGTTCATCGAGCGGATCGGCATGCCGCGAATCGAGCGGTGGGATGCGATGTTGACGAAGCGGCTGCGCGAGGGGCTCGCGAAGATTCCCGGCGCTCGCGTGGCTTCCCCGGCCGACGCGCGCTTCGCCGCCGCGATCACCACGTTCCGCGTCGAGGGAGTTACTGCGAAAGCGCTGCAGGACGCATTGTGGGAGCGCCAGATCCGCGTCCGCGCGCAGAACGATGCCCGAGGCGTGCGCTTGTCGGCCCACCTCTACGTCAGCCCCGCGGACATCGATACGGTCCTCAGCGTCGCCGACCGGCTGGCGCGAACCGGGCGGTGATGGATAGACGCGAATTCCTGGAAGTCGTGGCGGGCGGCTTCGTGCTGCCGCTGACGCTGCCGCTCGAGCAGCGGGGAAGCCGCCCTAAACACTGGGCCTGGATGAAGGCCGAGTTCCAGGATGTGGACGCCTGGCGTCGTCAGCTCGCGGCGCTGAAGGCCGCGGGGTTCGATGCCATCTTGATGAACGGCGAGGCTGAATCCTACCGCCGGTTCGTTCCGCTCGTGCGGGAGGAAGGGCTCGAGCTGCACGCGTGGATGTTCACCATGATGCGCGGCGAGAACATCGAAGCGCATCCCGAGTGGTACGCCGTGAGCCGGAGCGGCGTGTCGACCGCAACCAAGCCGCCGTACGTCCCCTACTACAAGTTCATGTGTCCGTCGCGGCCGGAGGTGCGCGCCTACCTTCGTGACTTCGTGCGTGGGCTTGCCGCCGTGGATGGTCTTTCCAGCATCCACCTCGACTACATCCGCTATCCGGACGTGATCCTTCCGGTGGCGCTCTGGCCCAAGTACAACCTCGTTCAGGACAAGGAGTATCCGGACTTCGACTTCTGCTACTGCGACGTGTGCCGCCAGAGTTTCAAGCGCCAGCATGGTGAGGACCCCAAGGAACTGGCAGATCCGGCATCGAGCCGCGCCTGGCTGCAATACCGGTACGACACGATCACCGAGGTCGTCGCGCAGCTCGGCGACGTCACGCATCGAGCCGGCAAGCTGCTCACGGCGGCGGTGTTTCCCACGCCGGATATTGCGCGCGCGCTCGTCCGCCAGGACTGGACGAAGTGGAAGCTCGATGCCGTTCTGCCGATGATCTACAACGGGTTCTACAAAGAGGGAGTGCCCTGGGTGGAGCGGGCGACTCGCGAAGGGGTGCGGGCGCTGTCGGGACGCATCCCGCTCTATTCGGGCCTCTACGTCCCGGATCTGCCGCCGGCCGACCTCGCCGCGGCGATCGAGCGCGCGCTTGCCGGCGGTGCAAGTGGTGTGAGTGTGTTCCAGGGGGACATGCTGACGCCCGAGTACCTGAAGGCCGTCGCTCCGATACTGCAGCGGCGATGATTCGCGTGGCCGCCGCTTTGGCGCTGCTGCTGGCTGCGGCCGCCCTCCAGCCCGCGGTGGAGCTCGAGCGGCTTCCGTTCGCACCGCGCAAGGCGATCTGCTACCGCGCATCCAGTCCATTGTCGATTGACGGCCGCCTCGACGAATCGTCCTGGCGCGCCGCGGCGTGGTCGGAGCCATACGTGGATATCGAAGGTGACGCGCGTCCGGCGCCGCGCCTTGCGACCCGCACGAAGATGTTGTGGGATGACGATTACCTGTACGTCGGCGCGGACCTGGAGGAGCCGGACGTCTGGGGGACGCTCACGACCCGTGATTCCGTCATCTACCAGGAGAACGATTTCGAGATCTTCATCGATCCCGACGGTGACACGCACGAATACTACGAGCTCGAGATCAACGCGCTGAATACCGTGTGGGACCTCATGCTCGTCCGGCCGTACCGTGATGGTGGCCCGGCGATCGATGCCTGGGACATTACCGGCTTGAAGACCGCCGTCCACGTCAGAGGAACGCTGAATCGTCCCGGCGACAAAGACGATGGGTGGTCGATCGAGATTGCAATGCCCTGGAAGGTCCTGGCCGAGGCGGCCCCTGGTGCCCGACCTCCGAAGGCCGGCGAGCAGTGGCGCATGAACTTCTCACGCGTGCAGTGGCAGCTCGACGTCCGGGACGGCAAGTACGTGAAGCGCCGGGACGCGAAAGGGCAGGAGCTTCCGGAACACAACTGGGTGTGGAGCCCGCAGGGCGCCATCGCGATGCACATGCCGGAACGATGGGGCCATGTGCAGTTTTCCTCGGCGGTCCAGCCCTCGCGGGCTGAAGCCTTCATCGAAAACCCTGACGAACCGGTCAAGTGGGCGCTGCGACGTCTCTACTACCGCCAGACAGACTACCGGAACGCGAATGGCCGCTACGCCCGGACGCTCGCGCCACTCGGGGCGGCGGACGTGCAGATAGACGGCGTGCAGCTCCACGCCACGGACGATCTGTACGTGATGACTGCGCCGTCCCCATCGGGAACCAACATCAGCCTGAGACAGGACGGCAGGGTGTGGAGGACACGAAGAAATTAAGAATTACGAATTCAGAACTACGAACTCCGGACTCCGAACACCTGATTCAATTGCCGGCGCCGGTGGAGCGCGAAATCTGGGTGACTGACTTTACAATCCGCGACGCCGTGGAGAGCGACGTGCCGGCCCTCGTCGCGCTCATCAACTGCGCCTACCGGGTCGAGGATTTTTCACTGCATCTTGATGCGCAAGGATCTTCCCGCCCGAATCACACAGCACCGATGAACGAGCACGAAAAAAGGCCGGCCAGGATCTCTCCCGGCCGACCTCAAAGAAACTCAGAATTGCGAACTCAGAATTCAGAATCCCTTGATTCTTCGTTCTGAGTTCTTAGTTCCTAATTTCAGTACATTCCGCCCATGCCGCCGCCCGGCATGCCGCCGCCGCCGGCCGATTCCTTCTTGTCCTCCGGGATCTCGCTGACGAGAGCCTCGGTGGTGAGCAGGAGCGACGCGATCGACGAAGCGTTCTGCAGCGCGGTGCGGACGACCTTGACCGGGTCGATGACCCCGGCCGAGACCAGGTTCTCGTACTTGTCGGTCGAGGCGTTGTAGCCTTCCTCGCCCTTGCCGTCCTTCACCTTCTGGACGACGATCGAGCCTTCCTGGCCCGCGTTGGTCGCGATCCAGCGCAGCGGCTCTTCGATCGCCTTGCGGATCAGGGCCACGCCCACCGCCTGGTCGCCGTCGAGCTTCAACCCGTCGAGCGCCTTGCTCGCGCGAATCAGCGCCACGCCGCCGCCCGGGACGATCCCTTCTTCGACCGCCGCCTTGGTCGCGTGCATCGCGTCTTCGACGCGCGCCTTCTTTTCCTTCATCTCGGTCTCGGTGGCCGCACCGACCTTGATGACCGCCACGCCGCCGACCAGCTTCGCCAGGCGCTCCTGGAGCTTCTCGCGGTCGTAGTCGGACGTGGTCTCTTCGACCTGCGTGCGGATCTGCTTGACCCGGCCCTCGATCGCGCTCTGGGCGCCGCCACCTTCGACGATGGTGGTGTTGTCCTTGTCGATCGTGACCTTCTTCGCCTTGCCGAGGTCCTCGAGCTTGATGTTCTCGAGCTTGATCCCCAGGTCCTCGGTCAGCGCCCGGCCGCCGGTCAGGACCGCGATGTCCTCGAGCATGGCCTTGCGGCGGTCACCGAAGCCCGGCGCCTTCACCGCGGCTGCCTGCAGCGTGCCGCGCAGCTTGTTCACGACCAGCGTCGCGAGCGCTTCGCCGTCGACATCCTCCGCGATGATCACGAGCGGACGGCCGGCGCGGGCGACCTGCTCGAGCAGCGGGAGAAGGTCCTTCATCGAGCTGATCTTCTTCTCGTGGATCAGGATGACCGGGTTCTCGACGACGACTTCCATCCGTTCCGGATCGGTCACGAAGTAGGGGGAGAGGTAGCCGCGGTCGAACTGCATGCCCTCGACCACTTCGAGCGAGGTCTCCATCGACTTCGCCTCTTCGACGGTGATGACGCCGTCCTTGCCGACCTTGTCCATCGCTTCGGCGATGATCTTGCCGATGGTCTCGTCGCTGTTCGCCGAGATCGTGCCGACCTGGGCGATCATCGTGCCCGAGACGGGCTTGGAGAGCTTCTTCAGCTCGGCGACGACCACTTCGACCGCGCGCTCGATGCCGCGCTTGAGCTCCATCGGGTTGGCGCCGGCGACGACGTTCTTGGCGCCTTCACGGAAGATCGCCTGCGCGAGCACGGTCGCGGTGGTGGTGCCGTCACCGGCGATGTCGGAGGTCTTGCTCGCCACTTCGCGGACCATCTGGGCGCCCATGTTCTCGAGCGGGTCCTTCAGGTCGATTTCCTTCGCGACGGTGACGCCATCCTTGGTGATGGTGGGGGAGCCGAACTTCTTGTCGAGGACGACGTTGCGGCCCTTGGGACCGAGCGTGACCTTGACGGCGTTGGCGAGCTGGTTCACGCCGCGCAGGATGGCCTGCCGCGATTCCTCGCCGTAAATGATCTGCTTTGCCATATCTCTCTGTTTCTCCGTTTGTCAGCTGTCAGCTCTCAGCTGTCAGCCTTCAGCTTTTCGAATCTGTTTGAACCGCCGAGCGATGTCGGCCGCAGGTCCCAGCGTATGGCTGAGAGCTGACGGCTGATCGCTGATAACTACGTGGTGATGACGCCGAGGATCTCTTCCTCGCGCATGATCAGATACTCTTCGCCCTGGAGCTTGATCTCCTGGCCGGAGTACTTGCCGAAGAGGATGGTGTCCCCTTCTTTGACGTCGAGCGGGGTGATCTTGCCGTCCTTCTCGACCTTGCCCTTGCCGACGGCGATGACCTTGCCCTGCTGGGGCTTTTCCTTGGCGGAGTCGGGGATGATGATCCCGCCGACCTTCTGTTCGCCTTCGTCGATTCGCTGGACGATCACTCGATCGTGCAGGGGACGGATTCCGACTGCGGACTTCGTGGCTGCCATACTGCGCGTCACTCCCGTGAAAACAATGGATTGTTGGTTCGAACGGCCAGAAACCTTAGGAATTACCTGGATGAGCCCGGTGGCCGTAGCACTCGCGGGCCCCGACTGCTAAATCTATCGGAGGGGGTCGGGGATGTCAAGCAGTCGGCGAGTCCGAGTGCTAACCGGCAGGGGTCAGCTTCGCTTGATCCGGTATTCCGTCATCTTCCGCGCGACGGTATTGCGGTGCATGCCGAGCAGGCCGGCGGCATCGCCGACGCTGCCCTTGGACCGCTGCAGGGCGCGGGCGATGAACATCTTCTCGAACTCGCGCCGCGCATCGTCGTAGAGGATGCCCTTGTCGAGCATTTCCTGGACGAGCTTCTCGAGCTGATCGCGCACGGCTACTGGAGCTCGCGGCCGGAGAGCAGGCGGAAGGCTTCGATGTACTTTTCGCGCGTCCGGCGGATGACCTCGTCGGGCAGCGACGGGACCGGCGGCTGCTTGTTCCACTTGATGTCTTCGAGGTAGTCGCGCACGAACTGCTTGTCGAAGCTCGGTACGCCATGGCCCGGCTGGTACGACGCGCGCGGCCAGAAGCGCGAGGAATCGGGGGTCAGGACTTCGTCGATGAGGACGATCTCGTCCGCCTGCGCGCCTGCGGCGCTTCGGCGAGATGGGCTGGCCGGCGCCAGCCCAAACTCGAACTTGGTGTCGGCGATGATGATCCCCTTCGACTCGGCGTGTTCGCAGCCACGGCGATAGATCTCCAGGGTCAGATCCCGGAGCCGGGTGACCAGCTCGACGCCGATGAGGCGGCCCGCCTCCTCGAAGCTGATGTTCTCGTCGTGGCCGCTGTCGGCCTTGGTCGCCGGGGTGAAGATCGGCTCGGGCAGCCGGTCGGATTCCTTGAGGCCGCGCCGGCAGCCGGATGCCGCAGACGGCGCCGGTCTGCTGATACTCCTTCCAGCCGGAGCCGGACAGGTAACCTCGCGCCACGCATTCGACCGGGATCGGATCGGTCATGCGCGCCAGCATCGTCCGGCCACGGAGGACGTCGGCGTGCGCCCGGGCCGCCGCCGGAAACTCGTCCACGTCCATGGAGATCAGGTGATGGGGCACGAGATCACCCATGCGCTCGAACCAGAAGCCGGAGAGCTGGGTGAGGACCTTGCCCTTGTCAGGAATGCCGGAGCCGAGGACGTAGTCGAACGCCGAGATGCGGTCGGTCGCTACCATCACCAGCGCCGTCGCCCCCGAGTCGAGCGTGACCTCGTAAACGTCGCGCACCTTGCCGCGCCGATGCAGAGTGAGACCGTCGAGCGATGTCTGAAGAACTGGTGCGGTGGAAATCACGGAGCCCTCGTGCGGAAGAACGGAAGCTTACCGCACTCGCTTGCGGATTGTCGACGGCGGATTGCTGATTGCCGGCCACCAATCCGCAATCATCGGGCCCTGACGACAATGTCGCCTCGCGTGGCGCGCAGGGTAATGGCCGGGCCGCCGCCGCGAACGGCGCCGGTGACGCGGCTCTCCTCGCGGGTTGACTTGTTCTCGACTTCCGGGCCGCCGATCGACTCGAGCTTGAGGCCGGCGGTCTCGAGCTTGGCGTCGAGCGAGATGCGGCCTTCGACGGCGAGCGCGTCCATGGTGAAGCCGACCGCGGGGACGGTGATCTCGATCGGCTCGTCGCCATCGTTGTAGATCGAGAGCGGAGCGCCGCCGGCATGGTCGACGCGGATCTCGGTGCGCCGGCCGTCGATGCGCGTTTCGACCCCGAGCCCGACCAGGACGACCTCGCCCATGTTGGCGTTGATGCGGACCGGGCCCTTCAGGTCGTCGAGCTTGTCGAACTGCACTTCGGCGTTGCGCGACTCCATCTCGATGGCGCCGCCGAGCTGTTCGGCCCGCAGCTCGCCGGTCTGCAGCGAGAAGGTCGCATCGCCGTGCACCTCAGACGACCCGCGCTTCGGTTCCGCTGAAGGTAGTGAGCCGCAGCGAGCCGACGTCGCTGATGATGATCTCGTTGCCGCGCTGGGTGACGATGACGGGGCCCTCGATGTGCCGGATGGTGGACTGGCCGCGCCCCGAGCCGATCGTGACCGAGGCCATGTTTTCGACCTCGAGCGCAGAGCCCTTCTCGTCGATCCTGAGACCAAGCCGGGCCGGGACCTTCAGCCGGAGCGTGGGAGTCTGCCGGCCAGCTTCCGGATATTCCGAGGCGATGATCAGCAGCGGCCCGGCTTCGTCGAACTTCAGCCGGGACTCTTTCGCCAGCCGCTGAGCCTCGGCGTCGTCGCCGCCGGTCGAGTGGACCTTGAACTCGGCCTCGATATCTTCGCGGTCCTCGCCAATGATGGTGATCGTGCCGGACGCAAACACGACGCGAAGCTCGTTGACCTCCTCCGGCACAGGGTGGGTGATCGTAGTGGTGGTCTCGGCCGAGGCCCGTTGACCCCGGATTTCGCGGCGGATCTCGTCGAAGACCTTGGACAGCGAGAAGCCGGTGCTCGACGGTTCCCCGGGTGGCGCGGTGACACGGTAGACCGCGAAGCCCACGAAGACGAAGGCGAAAGCGATCAATAACTCACGTTTTCCCATAGACTTGGCGGCAGTGTTATAGGATTCTACTCCCGTACCTCAACCACAGAAGCATGCGATCCCGGATCCAGACGATCCTTATTCTCGTCATTACGCTGGCACTGCTCGCGTTTTTCTTCCGCGACGTGAACGTGGCGCAGGTCTGGTCGGAGACGCGCCGCGCCAACCCCTGGCTGCTCGCGGGTGCCGTCCTGATTACCGGTCTGACCTACGCGCTTCGCGCCTGGCGCTGGCAATCGCTGCTGGCGCCGATCGGGCCCACGCACTTCGCGACCGCCTTCCGAACAACCGTTATCGGCTTTGCACTGAGCTTCCTGATCCCCAGGTCGGGGGAGGTGATCCGGCCCTATCTCCTGGCGAAGGAGGAAGGGTTGCGGCCGACCGCGGCGTTCGCGACGATCATCCTCGAACGCGTGCTCGACCTGGCCACCGTGCTCCTGCTGTTCGGTTTCTTCGTCTTTACCGTCCCGGCCGGCGTGCTGACCGGTGACCACGGGCAACTGGCCCACGTCAAGTTCTGGGGCGGGGTCGCAGCGGCGTCGGCGATCGGCTGCCTGGTCGTGCTGTTCGCGCTGGCCGGCCATCCCGAACGGCTCGGGCGCGCAGCCGGCCGCATCGAGCGGGTCCTGCCGGCCCGCGCGGCGCGGATCCTGGCGCATTTCGTCGAAACCTTTGCCCAGGGGCTGGCGGTGATGCGTCAGCCGGCGCGCCTCGCGGTCGCGCTGTTGCAGTCGTTTCCCCTGTGGTTGTCGCTGGCGGCCGGTGTGTGGCTGACTTCGCAGGCCTTTTCTATTACGTTCCCGTTCTCGGGTTCGTTCCTGGTGCTCACGCTGCTGGTCGTCGGGGTCGCGGTCCCGACCCCAGGTCAGGTCGGCGGCTTTCACGTCGCGTATCAGGTGGCGGTGCAGACGTTTTTCGGCGCGTCGGACGATCGCGCGGTCGGGGCCGCGATCGTGCTGCATGCGATCTCGTTCATTCCGGTGACGCTCGTCGGTGCCGCGCTCATGGCACGCGAAGGGCTGACGTTCAAGACCGCCCAGGAACTGGCGAGTTCAGGAACCCCATGAAGTGTCCATATTGCGCGCACCTTGGTGACAAGGTGGTGGACTCCCGCGAGAGCAAGGAAGGGGAGGTGATCCGGCGGCGGCGCGAGTGTCTCGGCTGCGGCCGCCGGTTCACGAGCTACGAGCGGATCGACGAGATCCCCTACATGGTGGTCAAGAAGGACGGCAGCCGCGAACGCTTCGAACGCCAGAAGCTGCTCGCCGGGCTGCTGAAGGCCTGCGAGAAGCGGCCGGTCAGCGTGGCCTCGCTCGAAGCGGTCGCGGACCGGGTCGAGTCGGCGCTGCAGGAAAAGCCGGAACGCGAGATGAGCACCGAGGAAGTCGGCGCCTTCGTCATGAACGAGCTTCGCGTGCTCGACAAGGTGGCCTACGTTCGGTTCGCCTCCGTCTACCGCCACTTCCGGGACATCGGCGAGTTCATGACCGAGCTCAAGGATCTGCTCAACGTCAAGGAGTAGCGCTTCGCTGGTGGTTCTGGGTTCTTCGATCGAGGTTCTGGGAGCTGCGCTGAGGTTCCGGGTTCTTCGATCGCGGTTCTGGCGGCTTCGATCGAGGTTCTGGGAGCTGCGCTGAGGTTCCAGGTTCTTCGATCGAGGTTCTGGCGGCTTCGATCGAGGTTCTGGGAGCTGCGCTGAGGTTCCAGGTTCTTCGATCGGGGTTCTGGCGGCTCGATCGAGGTTCTGGGGCTGCGATCGCGGTTCTGGTTCTACGATCCAGGTTCTGGGGGCTTCGCTGAGGTTCCGGGTTCTTCGATCGAGGTTCTCTAGGTTCCGAAAGTCCGGGTCCTGTGGCTGTGTCGAAAGATGTCGTGCGTCCCACGCTCCCGGCCCGTAAGGCGCCGGCGCGGCCGACATCCGTCGAGCGGCGTCCGCTTCGCGACAATCCCCGCCTGATCCTCCTCGGCATCATCGCGCTGATTGCCGCGCTGGTGGCGATGACGGTGCTCGCCGACCAGTCGGCCGAGATGAACCCCGACTTCCTCACCGAGGTCGTGGTCTACCTGCTCTCCGCCGGCGTGCTGATGATGCTCATCGCGCTGGTGTTCGTGCTGGCGAGAAACATCATCAAGCTGGTGGTCGAGCGGCGTCGGGGGCTCCCGTTCTCACGCTTTCGCGCCAAGCTGGTGCTCGCGTTGCTCGGCCTGACGATCGTGCCGTCGGTGCTGGTGCTGCTCGTCGGCGGGCAGCTGATACGGAACAGCACGGCGCGCTGGTTCGCCGAGCCGGTCGAAACGATCCTGAAGTCGGCCAATGCCGTCGCCGTTGAGTACTACGGCGAACGCCAGGCCGAAGTGGCGGCGCATGCCCTGCGGATTGCGGAAGCGGTGCCGCTCGAGGCGCTCCGCACCGGCAACGTCGCCGGCATTCGTCGCGCGATCGAAGCGGACGTGCGGCAGGGCCGGGTCGCGCTGGTCGAGGTCTACCAGATCTCCGCCGGCGCGCCACCACGTCCGGTGGTCGCGGTCGAATCACCGGGCTTGGCGCGGCTGAAGAACCGCGGATCGGCCGACCAGCTTGCCGCCCGCGTCGCCTCCGGCAGCACCGACGTCACGGCGCACGATTCGCTCGACAGCGGCGGCGACCTCGTTCGCGCCGGACACCTGGTGCGCGATAGCCGCGGCGCCGCTGCCGGCGTCGTCATCGCCAGCGACGTGCTGTCGGGCGCGGTGGCGCAGCACTCGCGCCGGATCACGTCGGCCTACCAGGGCTACACGCAGCTCCTGCTGATGCGCCCGGCGCTCGAGGGGGTCTACCTCTCGATCTTCCTGATGATGACGCTGATGATCCTGATCAGCGCCACCTGGATCGGGATGTACCTGGCCAAGCGGATCACGCGGCCGATCCAGGCGCTCGCCGCGGGGGCGCGCGAGATCGGGGCGGGGCGGCTCGATCACCGCATCGAGCCGGAGACCCGCGACGAGTTCGGCTCGCTGGTGGAGGCGTTCAACACCATGGCCGGCGAGCTGGCGGCGAGCCAGCAGAAGCTGGAACGGTCGCGGCTCGACGTCGAGCGCAAGCACGTCGAGGTGGAGGAGCGACGCCGCTACATCGAGACGGTCCTCGAACGGATCGCCACCGGCGTGGTGTCGATCGGGCCGGCCGGCCAGATCGAGACGGTCAACAGCGCCGCGATCAGGCTGCTCGGCGTGGACGCGGGGGTCACCGGCCAGTTGGCCGCCGAGGTCTTCGACCGCGCCGACCTGCGGCCGCTACAGCAGATCCTGCGGCGTGTCCCGGGGGCCACTCGGCCCGCCGCCGCCGCAGGAAATCGCCTTGACGCGAGACGGCCGGGAGGTCCATCTGACCGCGGCCGCGACCCAGCTGCAGGCGGAAGGCAGCGCGTCGGGCGGCACCGTGCTGGTTTTCGACGACGTCACTCCGCTGATCCGGACGCAGCGGGTGGCGGCGTGGCGCGACGTGGCGCGACGGCTCGCCCACGAGATCAAGAACCCGCTGACCCCGATCCAGCTGAGCGCCGAACGGCTCCGCCGCCAGTTCGCAACCGCGCCGCCGAACGCCCGGGCGCTGATCGACGAGTGCACCTCCACCATCGTGACGGAGGTGGACTCGCTCAAGCAGCTGGTCGACGAGTTCGCGCAGTTTGCCAGGATGCCGGCCCCCAAGGCGATTCCGGCCGACCTCAACGCGGTGCTGTCGGAAACCGTGGCGCTCTACAACGGCCTGTTCAAGCACATCGTGCTCGAGAAGAAGTTCGCGGATCCGCTGCCGCTGGTGCGGATCGACGCCGAGCAGATCCGCCGGGTGATCATCAACCTGGTGGACAATGCAGTCGAAGCCCTGGGCGGCTCGGCCGCCGGTCCCCGGGTCGACGGGTCGCCACCGGCCATCGGCCTCTCCACCCAGCACGACCAGGGCAACGGCGTCGTGCGCGTCACGGTGACCGACAACGGCCCCGGCATTTCGCCGGAGGATCGCGAAAAGCTGTTCCTGCCGTACTACTCGACCAAGCGGCGGGGAAGCGGGCTCGGACTGGCGATCGTGCGGCGCATCATCGCCGAGCACGGTGGAGCGATCGATGTGGCCGTCAACGTCCCGTCGGGTACCATCTTCACCATCGAACTGCCGGTATGAGCTGGCAGCGAGCTGACAGCTGAGAGCTGACAGCTGAGAGCCTTGATCCCATGAAACCCACGGTCCTGATCGTAGACGACGAAGCCGGCGTGCGCAGCGCGCTGAGCGGCGTGCTGCGTGACGAGGGGTACTGCGGTCGATGCCGTCGACAGCGGCGAGGCCTGCCTGGACCGGCTGTCGCGCGCCGCCTACGACGTCATCGTGCTCGACATCTGGCTGCCGGGCATGGATGGTCTGGCGACCCTGGGGACGCTGCGCGAACGGCGGGTCGACTCGCCGGTCGTGATGATCTCCGGCCACGGCAACATCGAATCCGCGGTCCGGGCGATCAAGCTCGGGGCCTACGACTTCGTCGAGAAGCCGCTGTCGCTCGAGAAGACGGTGCTGGTGATCGGCAACGCGGTCCGGCAGCGCCGGCTGGAGGCGGAGAACCGCGCGCTCCGCGCCACCGTCGACCGCCGTCTGACGATGGTCGGCGAGAGTTATGCGATGGCGCAGCTGCGCGAGCAGATCGCCATGGCGGCGCCGACCAACGGCCGCGTGCTGATCTTCGGCGAGAACGGCACCGGCAAGGAGCTGGTCGCGCGCGGCATCCACTCGTTGAGCCGCCGCCGCAACGCCGGGTTCGTCGAGCTCAATTGCGCCGCCATCCCCGAGGAGCTGATCGAGAGCGAGCTGTTCGGCCACATGAAGGGGGCCTTTACCGGCGCGGTGGCGGATCGCCGCGGCAAGTTCGAGCTGGCCGACGGCGGCACGCTGTTCCTCGACGAGATCGGCGACATGACGCTCAAGACCCAGGCGAAGGTGCTGCGGGCGCTCCAGGAACAGGTGGTCGAGCCGGTCGGCGGCACCTCGAGCGTCAAGGTGGACGTGCGGGTGCTGGCGGCGACCAACAAGGACCTGCCCACCGAGATTCGCGCCGGGCGCTTCCGCGAGGACCTCTACTTCCGCCTCAACGTCATCCCCGTGTACGTGCCGCCGCTTCGGTCCCGTGACAGCGACATCCCGCTGCTGGCCGACCATTTCATGGCCGAACTCGCCCGCGAATACGGCCGGCGTCCGAAGCGCTTCGACGCCGGCGCCGCGACCGGGCTGCGCAGCTACGGCTGGCCCGGAAACGTCCGTGAGCTCCGCAACGTCATCGAGCGCCTGATCATCATGGTGCCGGGGGACGTCATCACCCTGGACGATCTCGCCTTTGTCGACGGCGGCTCGGTGCGCACCATCAGCGAGCCTTCCGCCGAGACGCTGCCGCTGCACGACGCCCGCGACCGGTTCGAGCGTGATTACATCCTGAAGGCACTGGCCGCCCAGCAGGGGAACATCTCGCGCACCGCCGAAGCGCTCGGCGTCGAGCGCAGCAACCTGTATCGCAAGATGAAAGCGTTCGGCATCATCCCGTCACGCCGCGAAGAAGAAGCGGTCTAGCGCTATTCCGTTCGCTTATGCCCGCAGCTTGTTCTCCAGGACCTGGTTGGGGGTGAAATCAGCAATTTGCAGGTAATACTCCGCCGCCGATGTCAGCGCGGCTGACGGGACCAGACCGACGATCTCGCTCTCCAGGATCGTGACGCCGTAGCGTTCCGCCTCCCGCTTGACCATCTCGAAGACGCGAAACATTGGCGTCTTCTGGTAGTTGGTCAGGTTCATCGAGACCTGGGCGATCCCCCGGTCGTCGAGCATCACCCCCATCGCCTTGACGAATCGCAGGCCGCCGCTGCTGTGCCGGATGGCGGCGGCGATCTTCTTCGCCACGTCGAGCCGGTCGGTGTTGAGGTTGATGTTGTAGGCGATCAGCGGCATCCGGGCACCGATCACGCTCGCGCCGCCGGTCGGATGCGGGAGCGCAGGGCCATAATCCGGTTGCCAGTCGGGCGAGGCCATCCGGGCGGCCAGCGCCTCGAATTCGCCGCGGCGGATGTCCTCGAGATTTCGCCGGTTCGGGCGCGCCGAGGCATCCTCGTAGAGGTAAACCGGGACGGCAAACCGATCCGCGACCGCCGCGGCGACGTCGCGGGCGAGCCCGACGCAGTCTTCCATCGAGGCCCCTTCGATCGGCACGAACGGCACGACGTCGACGGCCCCAAGCCGCGGATGCTCGCCGCGATGCGAACGCAGGTCGATGTGCGCCAGCGCGGTCTCGAACAACGCCAGCGTCGCCGCTTTCAGCGACGGCGCGTCACCCACGATGGTGAAGACCGACCGGTTGTGGGAGGTATCCGACGAACGGTCGAGCAGGCGGATGCCGGGCGTGCCCGTCAGCGCCGCGGTCAGCAGCTCGATCACCTCGGGCCGCCGCCCCTCGCTGACGTTCGGAATCGATTCAATAATGGCCATCGCAAGACTATAATTCCGGAAGCTGCCGCCATTGCCGATCCGCACATGACCGATCCGCTCCGTTCCGACCGTCCTCTCAACGGGGCCGACTTCCCGGAGCGCGATCGCGACGCCCGCATCGAGGAGTTCCTGCTCGCCGGGCTCGACCACTACTTCGCCGAGCGCTACGAGCTCGCGATCAATGTCTGGACGCGGGTTCTCTTCATCGATCGCGGCCACGCCAGGGCCCGCGCCTACATCGAGCGCGCCCGCAGTGCGGTCGCCGAACGGCAGCGCAAGGGTGACGAGCTGCTCCATACCGGCAGTGCCGCCTTCGATCGCGGCGACCCCGGCGCGGCGCGGGCGTTGGTGGCGTCGGCGGTCGAACATGGCGCCCCCGCCGACGAGGCGCTCGCCCTCATCGCCCGCATCGACCGCCTCGAGAACGCCGCGCCAGCCTGGACGACGCCGGTGCGCCGGGAAGCACGGCCGGCCGACCCGACGGTGGTCCGCGGCGGTGTTTCGCCGAGCGCGCGCTGGAAATGGATCGGCGCCGGCGTCATGGCCGGCGTGATCCTGGGCGCCGCGTTGTTCGCGCTGCTGTTCCAGGCCGGACTCGTGGGATGGCCGCTGATCGGCGGACGCGAAGGAGTGCCGGTCTCGACCCTCAAGGCGCCGCTGCCGGTGCCATCCATCGGCGAGACCGCGATGTCGAAAGGGGAGGCGCTTTACGCGCGCGGACGGCTGCGCGACGCGCTGGCTGTGCTGCAGGCGGTGCCTGGCGGGGATCCGCACCGGGCCCGCGCCGACGAGCTGACCGCCCTGATTCAACGGCAGCTGCTCGACGCAGCGCGCGCGAACGAGTCCGCCCGGCCGGAGCCCGCCTCACGCCGCCCATGAAGTGCCCCAAGTGTCAGGTACATCAGCTTCGACCAGAGTGACCGCTGCCGGAACTGCGGCTACGAGTTCTCGCTGTCGGTGGACGTCGCCGAGCTCGATCTGCCGATCCGGACCGGCGACGAAGCGATCGGGCCGCTCTCCGACTTCTCGCTGGCCGACGTCGGCGACCCGTCGTCAAACGCAGAAGTCGATGCCGTCGCGCCGTCGCGGCGCGCCGCGTTCGAGAGCATCCCGTCCCCTGACCTGCCCCTGTTCCGGGACCGCCATCCAGAGGACGACCGGCCTCTGGTGAACCTGCCGGCGTCGCCGCGCGCCCCGGTGGCGGTGCGCAAGTCGGCGCCGGTTCGCTCGAGCCCGCCGCGTCCCTCGACCGCGGAGCCTGGTCTCGATCTCGAGCCCGGCGCGCCCGTCGCCCGCCTGCGCGGCTCGGCCGCTGCCGCGGCGGCGTCCGCCGCCGCCGAAGGCGTGGGGGAGAGCGAGGTGCCAACCGCGCGCGCCGGGGCCCGGCTCGGTGGCGCCCTCATCGATCTGCTGCTGCTGGCGGGAATCGACGCCGGCGTCCTTTATCTGACGCTGAGGCTCTGCGGGCTCGAGCCCGCCGAGGCCGGAAGGATCCCGGTGGTACCGTTCGCCGCGTTCATCGCGCTGCTCAACGGGGGATACATGGCCGCCTTCACGGCGGCGGGTGGCCAGAGTATCGGCAAGATGGCCGCCGGCACCAGGGTGGTCACGATGGACGAATCCGCTCCGAGCGATCGTGTGCCGCTCGGCCAGGCCGTCCTGCGCGCCGCCGGTTATCTCGTCTCGGTCCTGCCTGCCGGCATCGGCTTCCTGCCGGCGCTGATCGGCAGCGACCGTCGCGCCCTCCACGACCGGCTCGCGAACACCCGCGTCGTGAAGGCGTGACTCGTCTCGCCGTCTTCATCGCGACTGTCGGCTACTGCGGCTATTTCCCGTTCGCTCCCGGCACGGTGGGCTCCGCCGCCGGGCTGCTGTTCTACGCGCTGGCCTGGTGGAGCCAGTCACCGGCGATCGAGATCGGCCTGATCCTCGTTCTGTTCGCAGCCGGTGTGTGGGCCGGCACCACCGCTGAGCGGTATTTCGGCGGCATCGATCCCGGGCCCATCGTGATCGACGAAGTCGTCGGGATGCTGATCACGCTCGCCTTCATCCCGAATATCGGCTGGTCGGGTGCACTGGCCGGCTTCGTGCTCTTTCGCATCTTCGATGTCATCAAGCCCTACCCCGCAGGGCGGTTCGAGATGCTTCACGGCGGTCTCGGCGTGATGGCCGACGATGCGATGGCGGCGGTTTACGCGAACGTGTCGCTGCGCATCCTGCTGTGGCTCATGCCCGGGTGGATCGCATGAGCAGACCCATTCGGACGGCGGAAGTCATCGCCGTGGGCAGCGAGCTCCTCGGCTCGACGCGGCTCGACACCAACTCTCTGTTCATCGCCGAGCAGCTGGCGCTCCTCGGCATCGAGCTCAGTGGCAAGGCGGTCGTCGGCGATCACCGGTCGCGGCTGAGCGGGATCCTGGCCCAGGCGCTCGAGCGGGCCGATTTGGTCATCGTGAGCGGGGGACTCGGGCCGACCGATGACGATCTCACGCGTGAGGCCGTGGCCGACGTGCTGGCGCTGGAGCTGGTCGAGGACGAAGCCATCACCGCGCGGATCCGCCAGCGCTTCGAGCGCCGTGGCATGCGGATGCCGGAGATGAATCGCCGTCAGGCGATGGTCCCGCCCGGCGCGGTGTCGTTGCCGAACGCAAACGGCTCCGCCCCCGGACTGCTGATCCCGGCCGGCGACAAGCTGGTCGTGTTGCTTCCCGGACCGCCGCGGGAGCTTCAGCCGATGCTGCTCGAGCTCTGCGCGCCCGGTGGAGCGATCGGGTCCCGCGCCGGTGACGAGCGTCTCTTCAAAGTGTCGATCTTCACGACCGGCTTGTCAGAGTCGCACGTCGAAGAGCTCACGCAGCCGATCTACTCGACGTGGCGAGACATCCCGCAGCCGATCGAGACCACCATCCTCGCGGCGCCTGGCCAGGTCGAGCTTCATCTCACCCTGCGGTCGGCGGACGGCCCGGCCGCCCGGCAGACGCTCGAGCAGGCGCGGGCGCGGCTGGTCGCGGCGATTGGCGATGCCGCCTTCTCCACCGACGGCCGGCTGCTGCCCCAGTTCGTTGGCGACCTGCTGCGCGAGCGCCATCTCACCATCGCGGCGGCGGAATCCTGCACCGGAGGACTTCTGTTGCAGCGTCTGACCGAGGTGCCCGGCAGCTCCGCCTACGTGAAGGGCGGAATCATCGCCTACAGCAACGAGCTCAAGATCCAGTTGCTCGGGGTTGACGCCGCGCTGCTCGACGCGCACGGTGCGGTGAGCGAGCCGGTTGCGGCGGCGATGGCCGACGGCCTGCGCGCGCGCACGGGTGCCGACATCTCGGTCTCCATCACCGGCGTTGCCGGCCCGGACGGCGGGACCGCGGCGAAACCGGTCGGTACCGTTGTGATCGCGATCCTGCTCGAGGGGCACGCGATGTCGGTCAGGACGCACCAGTTCCCGGGCGGACGGGAGATGGTCCGGTTTCAGTCGGCCCAGACCGCGCTCGACCGCGTGCGCCGGCTGCTAATGAACAATGCGGCTCTTCGTCGCGGCTGAACCGTCAGAGCAGGTGAGGGACGCGGCAGCGGCGTGTGCGGAGCGTCTGCGGGACCGCCTCGCCGCGGCACGAGCGGCCGCCGGCATCCGGTGGGTGCCGCGTCAGAACCTGCATCTCACCGTCTGGTTTCTCGGCGAAGTATCGGACCCGCGCGCGGCGGCGGTGCTGGAGGCGCTGCAGCCGCCGCTGACGGTGCCGGCCTTCGACGTCCACATCGCCGGCTTTGGCGTCTTTCCCCCGTCCGGCCCGCCGCGGGTGCTCTGGATGGGTGTGACCCACGGCCTCCCTGAGCTGGCCGCCGCGCACGACGAAGTCGGCGCCCGGCTGCAGCCCTGGGGATTTGCCCCCGAGGGCCGCGCCTACTCGGCCCACCTCACGATCGCGCGCATCAAGGAGCCCCCGCACGGGGCCGCGCGGGCGGTGATACGACAGGCGATCGCGCCCGAACCGGCCGATGCCGGCAACGCGCGGATCGAGGCGCTCACGGTCTTTCGCAGCCGGACCTCCCCGAAGGGCGCGGTCTACGAGCCGCTGCTGCGAGTACCATTGAGCTGATGCTCCCGATTCTCCTGGGGTACCTGGCCGGCTCGGTGCCGTTCGCCTACCTGCTCGCGCGCCGGCGGGGGATCGACGTCCGCGTTGCCGGCAGCGGGAACGTGGGGGCGGCGAACGTGCTCCGTACCACCGGCCCCTGGCGCGGCGTCATCGTCATGGGGCTGGACATGTCGAAGGGAATAGCCGCCGTGGCGATCGCCAACCTGCTGGCCGGCGGGACCGCGCTGATCGCGCTCACCGGCGCGGCGGCGATCGTCGGCCACATCTACCCGGTGTGGCTCAGGTTTCACGGCGGCAAGGGGGTCGCGGTGGCGGCCGGAGTCTTCACCATGCTGTCCCCCGGCGCGACCGCCGCGGCCGCGGCGCTGTTCCTGGTGACCGCGTGGGCCACGCGATACGTGTCGCTGGCGTCCATCGCCGCCACCGTGGCGCTGCCTCCCGCGGCCTGGCTGCTCGGGTCGCCGTTGTCGGTCGTCCTGGTGGCGGCCGGTGCCGCGGTGCTGATCCTCTTCCGCCACCGGACGAACTGGCATCGCCTGCGGATGGGAACCGAGCGCCGCGTCGGAGCCCGCCGGTGAGGACCACCGCCGTGCTCGGGGCCGGCAGCTGGGGTACGGCGCTCGCCGTCCACCTGGCGCGTGCCGATCACCGCGTCCGTCTCTGGGCGCGCGACCCGGCCTTCGTCGAGGAGCTCCGGGCTTCGAGGGTGAACGAACACTACCTGCCTGGCGTCGCGATGCCGGACGGCGTTTCGGCGACCCCGTCGCTCGAGACCGCAGTAACCGGTGCGCGCTTCGTCGTGATTGCGGTGCCGTCACATGGATTCAGGGCGGTGGTGGCCCGCGCCGCGCCGCATCTCGAGCCGGATGCGATCCTGGTGAGCGCCGCCAAGGGCATCGAAGTCGATTCGCTGCAGCGGATGTCCCAGGTGATCGAGGCGGAGACCGGCGGCCGCTTCCGCACCGTCGTGCTTTCGGGCCCGAGTTTCGCTGCCGAAGTGGCCCAGGGGCTGCCGACCGCCGTCCTGGCGGCGTCGCTCGACGCCGCGGCAGCCGAGGCGGTGCAGGAGCACTTCCGCGGGCGCGGTCTCCGGCTCTACGCCAACGACGACGTCGCCGGCGTCGAAGTCGGCGGCGCGTTGAAGAACGTCATTGCCATCGCGGCCGGCTGTGTCGAAGGACTTGGGCTCGGCCACAACGCGCTCGCGGCGCTGATCACGCGCGGGCTGGCGGAGATGTCGCGGCTGGCGATTGCCGAAGGCGGGCGGCGTGACACTCTCGCCGGCCTGAGCGGCCTCGGCGACCTGGTGCTGACCTGCACCGGTGACTTGAGCCGTAACCGCCGGGTCGGGATCGAGCTCGGTCGCGGCCGCCGGCTGGACGAAATCCTCGGTGGCATGCGGATGGTGGCCGAGGGGGTCCGGACGACGCGCGCGGCGCTGGCACTGGGCGCCCAACACGGCATCGAGCTGCCGATCGCCGCGCAGATGCAGGAAGTACTGGATGGACGCTGCTCTCCGCTGAGCGCCGTCGAAGCGCTGATGCTGCGGCGCCAGCGCGCGGAGGCAGACGGGTAACCCATGGGCTTTTTCGACCGGATCAAGCAGTCGCTCGCACGGACCAAGGAACAGTTCGTCGAACGGCTGGACGAAGTAGTCAAGCGTGCCGACCAGCCGGAGAAGCGCAGCCGGCCCGTCGACCTGGAGACCATCGAGGCGCTCGAGGAAGCGCTGATCTCGGCGGACGTCGGCGTGGCCGCCACCGGGCAGATCGTCGACGCGGTCAAGGCCCGGCGGGCGCGCGGCGAATCGCTGCGCACGCTGGTCAAGGAAGAGATCCGCGCCATCCTCCGCGCCGCCGACCGGCCGGCTCCCCGCGGGGGCAAGCCGCATGTCGTCCTGATCGTCGGCGTGAACGGCACCGGCAAGACGACGACCGTCGGCAAGCTGGCGCGCCTGCTGAAAGACGAGGGACAAGTGCCGATGATCTGCGCCGCCGATACCTTCCGCGCGGCGGCGGTCGAACAGCTGCAGATCTGGGCGACGCGGGCCGGGGTCGATTTCATCCGGGCCAAGGCCGGCTCCGACCCTGCCGCCGTCGTCTTCGACGCCGTGGTCGCCGGCAAGGCGCGCGGCCGCGATGTCATCCTGGTCGATACCGCCGGCCGCTTGCATACCCGCGTCAATCTCATGACCGAGCTGGACAAGATCCGGAGGATCGCCGCGCGCGAAGTCGAGGGGGCGCCGCACGAGGTGCTGCTCGTGCTCGACGCCACGGTCGGCCAGAACGGCCTGACGCAGGCACGCGAGTTCACCAACGCCGCCGGCGTCAACGGCATCGTGCTGACCAAGCTCGATGGCACGGCCAAGGGGGGCATCGCGGTGGCGATTGCGCACGACCTCCAGCTGCCGATCCGCTACGTCGGCACCGGCGAAGCGATCGACGACCTCATCCCGTTCTCCCCGGACGAGTACGTGGACGCATTGTTCGAAGAGACCTGGTTCGTGGACCAGCGGCCGTCATAGCTGTATCGCCGCTTCAGCCATGTCAGACGATCGCGACTCCTTCTTCATGCGCAAGGCGCTGCGGCTGGCGGAGCGCGGACGCGGCCGGACGTCGCCAAACCCGATGGTCGGGGCGGTGGTCGTCGACGACGAAGGGGTGATCGCCGGACGTGGCGCCCACGAAACCGCCGGCGGGCCGCACGCCGAGGTCCACGCGCTGCGTGACGCCGGGGAACGCGCCCGCGGCGCCACGCTCTACTGCACCCTCGAGCCCTGCACCCACTGGGGCCGAACCGGTCCGTGCGCACCCCTGGTCGCCGAGGCAGGAATCTCGCGGGTCGTGATTGCCACCGAGGACCCGAACCCGGCTGCCAGCGGCGGACGAACCTATCTGCAGGGCCAGGGCATTCAGGTCCGCACCGGTGTGCTCGAGACCGAGGCTCGCCGGCTGAACGACCCGTTCTTCAGCCTGGTGACGACGGCGTCGGCCGTTCGTGACGATGAAGGTCGCGATGAGCCTGGACGGCCGGATCGCGGCGCGGCCGGGCACGCGGACGCTGTTGACTGGAGCGGCGGCGAACCGGCTCATTCACCGCGACCGCGCCGAGGTCGACGCCATCGCCGTCGGGTCCGGCACGGCGATCGCCGACGATCCGCTGCTGACGCCGCGCGTCGCCTTCCGCGCGCGTCCTCTCGTCCGGGTCGTTTACGACCGGCGGCTCCGGCTGCCCCCCTCGTCGCGGCTGCTCTCGACGCTCGATACCGGTCCGGTCATAATCGTCACTACCGACCATGATCTCGAGCGGGCATCCGTGCAGGCGGCGGCGCTGCGTTCGGCGGGGGCCGAGATCCTGGCGTTCGATGCGACAGCCGGCCTGCGTTCGAGTCTCGAAGCGCTCGCCGTCCGCGGCATCGGCTCCCTGGTCGTCGAAGGTGGCGTGGAACTGCACCGGGTATTCTGGGACGCCGGGCTCGTCGACCGCGTCCAGATGTACATCGCCGGGTGTGTGATCGGCGACGGGGGAGTGGACTGGCTCGTGGATCCCGTGATGAGTGCCCCCCGGGTCCACGCCCGGACCGGCCGGCCAGTTGGAAGCGATGCGTTGCTGGAGGCCTATGTTCACGGGGCTGATTGAAAGTGTCGGCGAGATTTCGGAGGTCAAGCCGACGCCGGCGGGATCCCGTCTCCGGGTGACGACCGCGCTGGCGGCGGAGATGCAGCCCGGGGACAGCCTCGCGGTCAACGGTGTCTGCCTGACCGTCGTCTCGGCGGATGCGGCTGGGATCTACGCCGACGTTTCCCCCGAGACCGCGCGCGTGACCAATCTCGGCACGATCCAGCGCGGTGTGTCGGTAAACCTCGAACGGCCGCTTCGGGCCGACGGACGCATCGGCGGCCACTTCGTGCAGGGACACGTGGACGGCATCGGCACGCTCGAGGAGATCCGCGGGGAAGGGGAGTCCTACTGGCTGACCGTTGCCTTCCCTGCGTCGATGGCTCCCTTCATCGTCCGCAAGGGGTCGATCGCGGTCAACGGCATCAGCCTGACCGTCGCCGGGGCAGATGAACGGCACTTCGACGTCCAGATCATCCCTTTCACCTGGCTGCACACCAACCTGCAACGGGCCCGGCAGGGAGACGTCGTCAACATCGAGTGCGACATACTGGGCAAGTACGTCGGCCGCGCGCTGGAAGCGGCGCGTCCGGCCGAGGCAGGATCCTGAGCAGCAACGAAACTGGCATGGCGACCCCGAAGAAGAAACCGCACGGTCCGAAGTCTCCGTTCGCGTCCATCGAGGCGGCCGTCGCGGCCATCCGCGACGGGCAAATGATCATCGTCGTCGACGATGAAGACCGGGAGAACGAAGGGGATCTGACGATCGCGGCGGAAAAGGTCACGCCGGCGGCGATCAACTTCATGGCCACGCATGGCCGCGGGCTGATCTGCATGCCGATGACGCCGCAGCGGCTCGAGGAGCTCGATCTGCCGTTGATGGTGACGCAGAACACGACCGCCTTCGACACCGCGTTCTGCGTGTCGATCGAAGCCAAGGGGGTGACGAGCACCGGCATCTCGGCCGCGGATCGAGCGGCAACCGTGCTGGCCTCGATCGATCCCGACACCCGGCCGGCCGACCTCGCCCGCCCCGGCCACATGTTCCCGCTGCGGGCGCGCGACGGCGGCGTGCTCGTGCGTGCCGGTCAAACCGAAGCGGCGGTCGATCTCGCGCGGATCGCCGGCCTCTATCCGGCGGGGGTCATCTGCGAAATCATGAACCCCGACGGCACGATGGCGCGGGTGCCCGAGCTGACCCGCTTCGCGAAGAAGCACAAGCTGCTGATGATCACGGTCGCCGACCTGATCCAGTACCGCATGCAGACCGAGGGGCTGGTTCGCCGGGTCGCCTCGTCGTCCCTCCCCACCGCACACGGGGACTTCCGGGTGATCGCGTTCGAGAGCCTGATCGACCGCGAGACCCACGTCGCCATGGTCAAGGGGGAAATCGGCGACGGCGTGAACGTCCTGGTGCGGGTGCACTCCCGCTGCCTGACCGGCGACGTGTTCCACTCCGCCCGGTGTGATTGCGGCCCGCAGCTCGAGAGCGCCATGGACAAGATCGCGGACGAAGGACGGGGGGTGCTCCTCTATCTGAACCAGGAAGGGCGCGGGATCGGTCTGTCGAACAAGATCCGCGCTTACGAGCTCCAGGACCAGGGCTACGACACCGTGGAAGCCAACGAGCGGCTCGGCTTCAAGGCGGACCAGCGGGACTACGGCATCGGCGTCCAGATCCTGCGCGATCTGGGGGTCAAGTCGATGCGGTTGCTGTCCAACAACCCGCGTAAGCTCGTCGGCCTGGAGGGTTACGGGCTGTCGGTCAGCGAATGGGTTCCGCTGGAGATCCCGGCCTCGGAGCACACCCGGCGCTATCTCACCACCAAGAAGCTCAAGCTCGGCCACAAGCTAAGCGGCGTCTAGTTCGGCAGGAATTTGACGTTTTGAGACGGTTGGACTACCATAACTGTTTGCGGCTGAAGCCCTTAGAGCCATAAGGGGCAGTCCGGATCCCGATCATGTTCGAATCGCTCAGCGACCGGTTACAGGGTGTGTTTCGCACCCTCAGGGGTGAAGGCCGTCTCACGGAAGAGACCGTCGAGGCCGCGCTGCGCGAGATCCGGATGGCGCTGCTCGAAGCGGACGTCAACTTCAAGGTCGTCAAGGCGTTCATCGACCGGGTTCGCGACAAGGCAGTCGACAAGGATGTTCTCAAGAGCCTGACGCCGGCGCAGCAGGTGGTCGCGATCGTTCGCGACGAGATGCTGGCGCTGTTCGGCGATACGCAGGGTGGGCTGCCGGCGACGCAGCAGCGGCCGCGCGTCGTCCTGATGCTCGGGCTGCAGGGCTCGGGCAAGACGACCACGAGCGGCAAGCTGGGGCGGTGGCTGGCCAAGCAGGGGAAGCACCCGATCCTGGTGTCGACCGACGTGAGACGTCCGGCGGCGATCGAGCAGCTCAACGTGGTCGCGAAACAGGCGGGAGTGCGGGTGCACGATCCCGCCGGCGAAATGGATCCGGTCAAGCGCGCCTCGGGGGCGCTGACCGAGGCGAAGAACGCCGGCTTCGACGTGGTGATCGTCGACACCGCCGGACGGCTGCACATCGACGACGACCTGATGATCGAGCTGCAGGCGATCAAGGCCGCCGTGGTGCCGTCGGATCTGCTGTTCGTCGCCGACGCGATGACCGGGCAGGACGCGATCAAGAGCGCCGGCGAGTTCAACCGGCGGATCGGCGTCACCGGCGTGGTGCTCTCGAAGATGGACGGCGATGCCCGCGGCGGCGCCGCCCTCTCGGTCGTCGGTGTCGTCGGCGTGCCGATCGCGTTCGTGGGCAGCGGCGAGCGGCTTCAGGATCTCGAGCCGTTCCATCCGGATCGCGTGGTGTCACGCGTGCTCGGGATGGGCGACGTGCTGTCGCTGATCGAGAAGGCCGAGGAAGCGGTCTCGGTCGAGGACGCGGAGAAGCTCGAAGAGAAGATCCGCAAGAACGCGTTCACGCTGGAAGACTTCCGCGACCAGCTGCGGACGATCAAGAAGATGGGGCCGATCGAGCAGATCCTCGGGATGCTGCCCGGCATGGGCAATCTCAAGGAGATGACCGCGGCGCGCGGGCAGGTCGACGACAAGCAGCTCGCGCGGGTCGAGGCGATCATCAACTCGATGACGTTGAAGGAACGCCGCAATCACCAGTTGATCAACGGCCAGCGCCGCAAGCGGATCGCGCGCGGCAGCGGGACGTCGGTCGAGGACGTGAACAAGCTGCTCAAGCAGTTCGTGCAGATGCAGAAGATGCTCAAGCAGCTCGGCGGCATGGCCGGCCTTGGCAAGAAGAAGGGCGGCCTGGGCGCGATGAAGTCGTTGATGAACAGGTAAAACGGCTCTCAGCTGTCAGCTATCAGCTGTCGGCAGGCACCCGCTGAGAGCTGACGGCTGATAGCTGAAAGCTAAAGGGAATTCGATGCTAGTAATTCGATTGAGAAAGACCGGTTCCAAGAAGCGCCCGTTCTTCCGGGTCGTCGTCACCGACTCGCGGACCGCGCGCGACAGCAGCTTCGTCGAGGTGCTCGGGTTCTACAACCCGCGGACCAACCCGGAAACGCTGAAGCTGAATCGCGAGCGCCTCGACCACTGGGTCAAGGCGGGCGCAGTGGCCTCGGACACGGTCCGCACGCTCACCGCGCGGATGCCGCCGGCCGCGGCCGAACCGGCGGCGGAGACGGCCCAGCCGGCATCGTGAGCCGCGCACGGGACGTCGTCGAGGTCGTCGCCCGGACCCTGGCCGACAAGCCGGACGGTGTGCGGGTGACCGAGCGCGAAGCGAAGGGGCAGACGTTCATCGAGCTGTCGATGGCGCCTGGGGATCTCGGACGGGTGATCGGCCGCCAGGGACGCACCGCGGCTGCCGTCCGCACGCTGGTCACGCTGGCGGCGGAGCTGGACGGAACCAAGGCGACGGTCGATTTCAGGGATGACCGCTGACGAGCTGATTCTGGTCGGCCGGGTGGCGCGGGCCCACGGCAACAAGGGGCAGGTGATCGTCAACCCGGACACCGATTTTCCCGACGAGCGGTTTGCCGTCGGCGGAACGCTGCTGGTCGGGGACACCGCCGAGCCCCGGACGATCGAGAGCGCACGGTTTCACCAGGGGCGTCCGGTGATCGGCTTCCACGGCATCGAGACGATCGACGCTGCGGAGGCGCTGACCGGGGCGGAGTTGAAAGTCCCGGCCGCCAGCCTGCCGCCGCTGCCGCAGGGGACGTATTACCGGCACGAGCTGGTCGGCTGCGAGGTCCAGGACAGCGAGGGGCGGACGATCGGCGAGGTCGCCGCCGTGGAAGGGCCGATCGAGATGAGCCGGCTGGTGGTGAACGCGAAGCATGGCGAGGTGCTGATCCCGCTGGTCGCCGACATCTGTGTGGCGGTCGAGCCGGAGGCGAAGCGGATCCGCATCGCCGCGCCGGAAGGGCTGATCGAGCTGAACGCGCGACGGGTGGCGGGCGAGGGGAAATTGTGAATTGTGAGTTGTGAATTGAGAGACGGCTGCGCTCAAATCGTCAGGCCGGACGGCTTGGCTCGGTAACCGCTCAACTCACAATTCAGAATTCACAACTTCCGCATTGCATCAGCCATGAGGTTTGACATCGTCACCATCTTTCCGAAGATGGTGGAGGGGCCGCTCGCCGAGGGGATCGTTGGACGGGCGATCGGCCGCGGGGCGCTGATGGTCGGCGTGCACGACCTCAGGGAGTTCACGACCGACCGGCACAGGGTGGTCGATGACATCCCATTCGGGGGTGGCCCGGGGATGGTGCTGAAGCCGGAGCCGATCTTCAAGGCCGTCGCGTCGATCGCGGCCGAACATGGCGCGCCAGGCGCGGTCGGTACTGACCTCGCCGGAGGGGCCGAAGCTGACGCAGGCGGTGGCGGCGCGGTTACGGGATCTCGAGCACGTGGTGATCCTCTGCGGCCGCTACGAAGGGGTGGATGACCGGGTCCGGCAGCACCTCGCGACCGAAGAGTTGTCGATCGGCGATTACGTCCTGTCGGGCGGTGAGTTGCCGGCGCTGGTGATCGTCGACGCGGTGGCGCGGCTGATCCCGGGAGTGGTTGGCGACGAGCAGTCGGTTGCGCGCGACACGTTTTCGAAGGGACTGCTGGACTTTCCGCAGTTCACGCGGCCGGCGGAGTTCGAGGGGCACCCGGTGCCGCCGGTGCTGCTGTCCGGGCACCACCGCGAAATCGAGCGGTGGCGGAAGCGGGAGGCGCTGGGGCGAACGCTCGAGCGCCGGCCGGACCTGCTGGCAGACGCGGTGCTGGACCCGGAAGACCGGAAGCTGCTGGAGGAACTGGCAGAGGAGCGGAAGAGGCGGCCTGCGCGACGCGAAAGCGAGTGAAGGCCGTCCGGCGGGGTACAGGCGTCCCCGCCGATCGGTAGGTGCGGCCGGAACGGAGCGAGAGCGAGTGAAGGCTGTCCGGCGGGGGTGCAGGCGTCCCCGCCGATCGGTAGGTGCGGCCGGAACGGAGCGAGAGCGAGTGAAGGCCGCCAGGCGGGGTGCAGGGGTCCCCGCCGATCAATAAAAGGAGATAGAGATGACTGCGGTTGAAACCGTCGAACGCGCCAACATGGTTCAGCGTCCGGCGATGAAGCCTGGCGATACCGTCCGTGTGCACGTGAAGGTGCGCGAAGGTGACAAGGAGCGCATCCAGGTGTTCGAGGGAATGGTGATCGGCCAGCACCGCGGCGGCTCGCGCGCGACCTTCACCGTTCGCAAGGTGTCGTTCGGCCAGGGGGTCGAGCGGATCTTCCCGCTCCACTCGCCGATCATCGACAAGATCGAGGTGCTGCGCACCGCGAAGGTCCGGCGCGCCAAGCTGTACTTCCTCCGCGAGCTCAAGGGCAAGGCGGCGAGGATGAAGGAAACGAAGAAGCCGACGACTTAGAAATTGAGAATTACGAACTAAGAATTCAGAACCTAGAAGCTGGAATCGGGCGCTCGAGATTCGGGTTCTGATCCGTGGAGTTCTTTGATTCTTAATTCTGAATTCGAAATTCTTAATTTCCATGCGGGTACGCGCCTTCCGGACCCTGGAGAACTCGCTCCGGCGCCTGGGGTTCAACTACGTCGCGGGAGTCGACGAGGTCGGCCGGGGGTGCCTCGCGGGTCCGGTGGTGGCGGCGGCGGTGGTGCTCGACCCCGACCGCTACATTTCCCGGGTCTGCGACTCAAAGACCGTCACCGCCCTCGAGCGCGACCGGCTCTACGAGCGGATCACCCGCCGCGCGATCGCGTGGGGGGTCGCGGCCTGCGACCCGCTCGAAATCGACGACATCAACATCCACCAGGCCTCGCTGCGGGCCATGAACAAGGCGGTGATGTCGCTGGTTCCGCTCCCCGACGTCGTGCTGGTGGACGCCTTCCGCGTGCCGGGGCTGCCGATGGCTCAGAAGCCGGTGATCCACGGCGATTCGCGCTGCACCGCGATCGCCGCCGCCTCGATCGTCGCCAAGGTGACCAGAGACCGGGCGATGCTCGAGCTCCACGCCACCGACCCGCGCTACGGGTTCGATCGCCACAAGGGCTACGCCACCCGGGACCATCTCGATGCCGTCGGCCGTTTCGGCTACTCGCCGGCTCACCGCCGTTCGTTTCGCCCCCCGTCCCTCTTTGATACCATCGAGTGATCACGGCCGGGCCGTGCGCCCAACATTCTTCACTCACCATTGGCCATTGACCGCGAAGCGACGCTGAAGAACGCGGAGAAATTCCTCCGTGTCGGCCGGCTTGACGCCGCGATCGCGGAATACGCGCGCGTGGTGGAGGACCAGCCGAGGGACTGGAACAGCGCCAACACGCTGGGCGACCTCTGCATTCGCGCCGGGCAGCTCGACCGGGCGGTCGGGCTCTACCGTGGCATTGCCGAGCATTTCCTGGCCGAGGGCTTCTATCCCAAGGCCGCCGCCATCTTCAAGAAGATCCTGAAAACTGCACCCGACGATGAGCGGGCGCAGCTGCGGCTGGCGGAGATCTCGGCGACCCAGGGGCTGATGGCCGACGCGAAGGCCTACTACACGGCGATTGCGAATCGCCGCCGCCAGCGCGGCGACGTCGCCGGCGCCGACGAGATCGTCGTTCGGCTCGGCACCCTCGATCCCGACGACCTGCAGGCGGGGCTCGCGGCCGCCCGGGCCTCGGAGCGCAGTAATCAACTGGGAGTGGCGGCGCGACAGTACCGCGAGCTCTACGAGGCGCTGCTCGCGAAGGGGCGGGAGGCGGAGGCACTGGCCGCGCTCGCCGACTGCGTGCGCTGCGACCCCGACGCGGCGGAGCCCGGCGTGCTGCTGCCGCTCGCTTCGATGGACCTGCGAGAGGGCCGTCTCGATGCCGCGCGGGTGAAGCTCGATCGGCTGCTGGCGTCCGGCCCGGCAGGGCGCGACGGGGTCATCAACCTCGCCCGGAGCCTGACGTCCGAGCATCCAGCGGCGGCCGGGTTGTGTGTCGAGCTGGCCGCCGATGCCCTGGTTGCGAGCGGCGACTTCGCCACGGCCGCGGGCCTGCTCGACGACCTCACGACCCGCGTTCCCGGCCAGGTGCCGATCCTCCTCAAGCTGGTCGAGCTTTGCGTGGATGCCGGGATCGAGAAGGTCATGTACGAGGCCCAGGCGCGGCTCGCCGACGCCTACCTGGCGTCCGGGCAGGCCGCCGAAGCGCGGGTCATCGCCGAAGACCTGGTGACCCGTCAGTCCGGCGACCCGGCAAGCGTCGCCCGGCTTCGATCCGCACTCGAGATGCTGCAGGTCGAAGGGATCGACGCGGTGATCGCCGAGCACACCTCGCGCTCGCAATCCGCCGATCCGACCGAGGCGCTCGACGACGTGCCGGCAGATCCTCCCGCACCTGTTACAGCGCCCGCACCGACAACGCCGGCGCCCGCACCGGTGGCATCTGCTGCACCAAGTGCAGCCGCACCCGTCGCGCACCCCGCCCCTCCTGCACCAGTTCCGGTCGCACCCGTCGGACACCCGGCACCTCCCGGACCGACAACGACGGCGTCCGCACCCGTCGCACCCGCGCCCCGTCGCACCCCCGCACCCCCGCACCCCCTTCTACGGCACCCTCTGCCGAGCCAGAGCTGCGGATGCCGGCCGAGATCGACCTGACAGCGCTGCTGAGTGAGCTCGAAGGGCAGTCGGTGGCGCCGGAGCCGGCGCCGCGGCGCCCGCAGGAACTGGACGAAGTCTTCGCCGGGCTGCGCTCGGATGCCGCGGCGGACCAGGGTGAGGACGAGGGTGGGGAATACCTGGCCCTCGCCGGGACCTATCTCGAGATGGGCATGCCCCAGGAAGCGATCGGGGCGCTGGAGATGGCGGCCCGCTCCCCGGTACACCGCTTCGCCGCAGCGTCGATGCTGGCGCAGATGCACCGCGATGCCAGCGACCTGACGCGGGCAATCGAGTGGCTGGAGCGTGCCAGCGAGGTTCCGGCGCCGAATCCAGCCGACGGGCATGCGGTGCTGTACGATCTCGGGGATGTGCTCGAGACCATCGGCGAGACCGGCCGGGCGCTGGCAGTCTTCCTCGAGCTCGACGCCGATGCCCCCGGCTACCGTGACGTGGCCGCGCGCGTGACCCGGCTCGCGAAAGTCGAAACGGAAGGCTGACCATTTCCGTTTTCACGCGTCTCATCCTCGCCGCCTATTTCCTGGAAGCAGGGCTGGTCCTGATCGTGGCGCCGTGGTCCGGTTTCTGGGACCGCAACTTCTTCGCCCAGACTCCGGCGCTGTCGTCGTGGCTGTCGAATCCGTTTGTCCGTGGCGCCGTTTCGGGGGTGGGGGTGATCACCGCCTCCGCAGGTCTCGCGGAGCTCGCCGGCGCCTTCGGCCTTCGCCGGCGCGAGCCCAACATCACCGAACGCCAGGAGGGCTGACCGATGGACCTCCGCCGGCCCGCCATCTGCATCGTCACCCGTGGTCGCGGTACCGAGGACAGCGAGGAGCGCGCCAGGCTGCTCGCGCGCCTCGCCGAGGCGGCGGTCGCCGGCGCGACCCTGGTGCAGGTGCGCGAGCGGCAGTTCGACGACCGGCAGCTGCTGCGGTTCGTCGAACAGGTCATTGCCGCGGTGCGGCCGGCCGGCACGCGGGTCCTGGTGAACGACCGTCCCGACATTGCGCTGGCGGCCGGCGCCGACGGCGTGCACTTGAAGAGCGACAGCGTGCCGGTCGAAGACGTTCGTACGCTCGTTCCGCCGGACTTCATCATCGGACGATCGGTGCATTCCGTCCCGTCGGCGGTCGCCGCCGCCGGCACTTCGTGCGACTATCTGCTGTTCGGCACGGTCTTTCGCTCGGCCAGCAAACCGCCGGATCATCCGATCACCGGCATCGAAGGGCTCGAAGCCGTCTGCCGCCGCGTCCCGACGCCGGTGCTGGCGATCGGCGGCATGTCGGTCGAGCGGGCTGCGGAGGTGACGGCCGCCGGCGCGGCCGGCCTCGCGGCGATCAGCCTGTTCTCCGAGGCGCGCGACATTGGCGGAGCGGTGCGGGCGCTGCGAGACGCGTTGACACTGCCGGCGAGGCATGTCTAAATGGGCGCTTCATGACTGATTTTGGCGGGAAGCTGCGCCAGGCGCGCGAGGCGCGCGGCGTCTCGCTCCGGCAGATCGCGGCGAGCACGAAGATCTCGGTCGCGGCGCTCGAGGCGCTCGAGCGCAACGACATTTCGAAACTGCCGGGGGGAATCTTCAGCCGCTCGTTCGTGCGGTGTTACGCCGCTGAAGTAGGCCTGGACCCCGACGACACGATGACCGCCTTCCTCGAACGGTTCGAGGAAGAACCGCCGCCTCCAGTACCTGTCGTCCACATCCCCGAAGAGGAGCTCGCCTTCGAGCGGCGCCGGCAGCGGGCCGCGCGGGTGTTCCTGTTTGCGGTGGCGCTGATGCTCGTGGTCGCGGCGGTGATCGTCTACTTCGTGCTGCGCGCCCGGCCGTCGACGCTGACCCCGCACGAAGCCGGCCGGACCAGCGGAATGACAGGGCGGGCCGGAACGGCGCCGCTGATCCGCCTGGCGTCCGCCGATCCTGCCTGCTGATGGACCCCGGCGTCCGTTCACCGCTCGTCGATTTCTTCCGCCGCGGGGAGGTCGCCCGGGACGTGCGGCTGCTGGCGGCGCAGGGGGCGTTTGCGCCGCGCGCACACGAACAACTGGCGCTGTTGCTGGTGCTGTCCGACGATCCCGACCCGGTGATCGCCGCCACCGCCACGGCGACGATCGAGGCGCTGCCGGTGGAAGCCGTGGCCAGGTTCCTGGGCCGGTCGGATGCGCCGCAGCAGATGCGCGATTTCTTCGCGGGCCGCGGGATCCAGCCAGCGGCCGACGCGGCGCCTGACGCGGACCAGCCGCTGCTCGAGGCACCGGCCGGCGAGGTGGCGGAAGCGGAACAGGCGGAGGCGGATCCGCGCGTGCTCTCCACGCTCCCGGTCATCGATCGGATGAAGCTGGCGATGCGGGGCACCCGCGAGCAGCGGAGCCAGCTGATTCGTGATTCCAACAAGCTGGTCGCGGTCGCGGTGTTGAGCAGCCCGAAGCTGAACGACGCCGAGATCGAAGGGTTTGCGCGGATGGCCAACCTGACGGAAGACGTGCTCCGGATCATCGCCACCAACCGCGGCTGGGTGAAGAACTACAACGTCGTTGCCGCGCTGACCCGGAATCCGAAGACCCCGACCGCGATCGCGATGAACTTCCTTCAGCGGCTGAACGAGCGGGACCTCAAGATGCTGTCGATGGACCGGAACGTCGGCGAGCCGGTCCGCCTCGCGGCCCGGAAGTTCGTTTCCCGGAACCTCCGCTGAATTCCTTGCGCATCTCGGCCAGGCCGTCCATGTAGACGGTTGCGCGCTGGCGGTCCTCCGCGTCGGGAATGGTCTTCAGCAGGTCGATCGCGCGGTCGAAGTCGCGCAGGATCGTCCCCTTGGTCGTGTTGAAGTAGATCCCCCTGATCTCGGCGAGGATCTCGTCGGTCGGCCGCACCGGCGCCGGGACCGGGGTCAGATGGATCTTCTTCGCCATGCGTTTCAGGGACGCTGTCCGGCCGAGGTGCCGCGGTGCCGCCGCAGCGAGGCACGGAACGCCGCGAGAGGCTGCGCGTTCAGTACGTCGGCCGGCTCCAGCCACGCGCGTCGCGCGGTCAGTGCCCCCCACCTGAGCGCGCCGAGCCCGGCGGTCGAGTGCGCATCCGAATCGATGACGATCTTCACTCCATGCTCCTTCGCCTGGCGCGCCTTGATGTCGTCCAGATCGAGCCGGTCGACCTGGCTGTTGATTTCGAGCGCCACGCCGGCGGCGGCCGCCGCCGACAGGACCTGCTCGAAGTCGATCCGGTAGCCCTCCCGCTTGAGGATCAGGCGGCCGGTGGGATGGCCGATGATATCCACATTCGGGTTGGCGATGGCGCGCACGATCCGCTCGGTCATCTGCGCCGGCTCCTGGTTGAAGGCCGAATGGATCGAGGCGATGACGATGTCGAGCTGAGCGAGGCAGTCGTCGGCAAGATCCATCGTACCGTCGGGCCGGATGTCGCACTCGATGCCGGCGAGCAGCGTGAGCCCGTCGATCCGGCCGTTGAAGGAGCGGATGCGGGCGGCGTGCTCGAGCGCGCGCCGTTCGTCGAGGCCATTGGCCATCGCCAGTGACTGGCTGTGATCGGTGATCGCGATGTAGTCCAGTCCCGCTGCCCGTGCCGCCCTTGCCATCGTTTCCACGTCGGCGCGCCCGTCGGTGGCGGTGGTGTGCATGTGCAGGTCGCCGCGGAGGTCCTCCAGGGTCAGCAGCCGCGGCAGCGTGCCGGCGTCGGCAGCGGCGAGCTCGCCGCGGTTCTCCCGCAGCTCCGGCGGCACGAGCTGGAGGCCGAGCGCCGCATAGATGCCCTCCTCGTTCTGGCCGGCGACCAGGGCGTTGTCGGCCAGACGGTAGAGGCCGTACTCGTTCAGCTTGAACCCGCGCTGGATCGCGCGGTCCCGCAGCGCGATGTTGTGAGCCTTGGAGCCGGTGAAGTACTGCTGCGCCGCTCCCAGGCTCTCAGCCGGCACCACCCGCAGGTCCGCCTGGAACCCGCCCCAGATCAGCACGCTGGACTTGGTGTCGCCGCGTCCGAGCACCCGTTCCACCAGCTTGTAGCCAGTGAAGGCTTCCATGATCGAGGCCGGCGCGCCGGCCGCCAGGATGTCGATGTCGCCGCAGCTCTCGCAGCCGCGGCGCAGGCTGCCGACGGCGGCGATGTCTGCCTGCGGCGCATGGGCCCGAAGCGTGGCGATCAGCGAAGCCGCGGTGTCATGGGCCTCGGCCAGGAGACGGCGGCCGGTGAAGTGCTGGCGCTCCTCGAGCGCCTTGAGAATGAGCGCCTCCTTTTTCGCGCCCATGCCCTTGAGCGCCCGGATCCGGCCGTCCTTTGCCGCCTGTTCGAGGTCGTCGAGCGTGCGGGTGCCGAGGCCGTGGTAGAGCAGGGCCACGGTCTTGGGGCCGACACCCTGGAGGTGCAGCAGGTCGAGAACGGTCGGTGGAAATTCCTCGAGCAGCGCCTGGTGGTAGGGGATGCTGCCGGTCGCCAGCAGTTCGCCGATCCTGGCCGCCAGATCCTTGCCGATGCCGGGGATCGAGCGAAGCGCGTCGGGCGTGAGGCCGGCGACCGGATCGCCGTGGTGGGCGATGGCGTCAGCGGCGTTGCGATACGCCCGGATCTTGAACGGGTTTTCGTTCTTGATCTCGAGCAGGTCGCCGATTTCGGCGAGCACCCGGGCGATGCTCAGGTTATCCAATGTTGCGTCAGCCGGCCACCGGGGAGGCATCGACGCGGGCTTCGATCCTCAGCCCTTCGGTCTCGATGCGGTAGTCGAGGACCTGCGCGCCGCTGGCGGTGAGCGCCTGGCGGATCGCCGGCACCGCCGCCGGCGCGCCGATGCAGAACAGGCATCCACCGCCGCCGGCGCCGCAGACCTTGCCGCCGTCGGCCCCCGCCGCCCGCGCCGCCGACAACATCGCATCGATGTCCGGCGTCGTGACACCGGGGGCGAGTCCCTTGCGGTTCTCCCACTCGTCGGCCACGTGGCGGCCGACCGCGGCCCAGTCGTGCCGCTCGAGCGCCAGCCGCATTTCGCCGGCGATGTCGCGGATCCTGGCAAAGCGAGCCTGGACGGCCCGGTCGCCATCGATGTGGCGCTTGGTCATCTCCCAGTTGTTGATGCCGGAGTTGCGTGAGGCGTTGGTGTAGGCGAGCACGATCCGGCTCTGGAGCTCCTCCGGATCGACCGGGAGCGGGATGCGGCGAACGCCGTCGACGTCGAGCTCGACCGCCGAGATGCCGCCGTAGTAGGCCGGACGATAGTCCTGCACGCCGGTCGGGACGTCGATCACCTGCGCCTCGACGTTCTGGGCGATCTGCATCAGCAGTTCCGCCGGCAGCGCCCGCTCGCACCACGTCGCCAGCGCGCCGCAGACGGCGATGTTCAGCGCCGACGAACCGGCGATACCGGCGCCGACCGGGGAATCGGAACGGGTCCGCAGCTCGAGCCCTTCAGCCTGGAAGTAGTGCAGCAGTCGGCCGAGCAGCTTGAGGTCGTGGTTGTCGCGCAGCTCCGACCAGTGCTCGACCTCGACGCGCGTGCCGGTATCGTCGGAGACGATCGCCACCCGCCTGTCGGCTCGCGGACGGATGGAGCAGTAGGCCCGCAGGCTGATCGCCGCGTTCAGCGTCTGCGCCTTGTCGTGAAACAGGTAGAGCGGCCAGATGTCGAGGGTGCCGCCGGCCAGGTCGATCCGCGTCGGCGCGGATGATTCGATGAGCACGAAGAATCATAGAACTACCAACCGCCAACGTCCAACTGTCAACCGGGCTTGGTAGTTGAGACATAATCGCTCTTCAGATGTCGCTGAAGGATATTCGCAGGCAGGCAGGGCAGCTCGCCATTGCCGGCTTTTCCGGCCATTCGATCCCGGCCGATCTCAAATCCCTGGCCCGCGAGTTCGATCTCGGCGGGCTGATCTACTTCGCCCGCAACGTCGAGTCGCCCCAGCAGGTGGCGGAGCTGTCGCGCGAGGCGCAGGAGCTCGCCCGCGAGCTGCCGCTGTGGGTCAGCGTCGACCAGGAGGGTGGACGGGTCGCGCGGCTGAAGGCTCCCTTCACCGAATGGCCGCCGATGCAGACGCTGGGGCGCAGTGGTGACGAGGCGCTGACCGCGCGGTTCGCGAAGGCGCTGGCGGCCGAGCTGAAGGCGGTGGGGATCTCGCTCGACTACACGCCGGTGCTCGACGTGCTCACCAACCCGAAGAACCCGGTCATCGGCGACCGGTCGCTGGCCGAGCGGGCCGAGGATGTGGCACGCCTCGGCGCGGTGATCATCCGGACGCTGCAGGCGGAGGGGATCGCCGCCAGCGGCAAGCACTTCCCGGGTCACGGCGATACCAGCGTCGACTCACACTTCGAGCTGCCGCTCGTCGAGCATCCTCCCGACCGGCTCGAAGCCGTGGAGCTGGTTCCGTTCAAGGCGGCGATCGATGCCGGGGTGGCCTCGATCATGACGGCGCACATCCTCATCCCGGCGCTCGACACCGAACGCCCGGCGACCTTGTCCCCGGCGATCGTGGACGGCATGCTCAAGCGCCGGCTCGGTTACGGCGGCCTGGTGCTGTCGGACGATCTCGAGATGAAGGCGATCAGCGGCCGCTACGGCATGCCGGAAGCCACCGTGATGGCGATCGCTGCCGGATGCGACGCTGTCCTGATGTGCGGTGACGACCAGGATCGCCAGGCGCGCGCGATCGAAGCGGTCATCCGCGCCGCCGAAGACGGCACGCTGCCCTTGGCCCGGGTCGAGGACGCGCTGTCGCGGCACCGCCGCGTCAAGGAGCGCTTTCTCGTCCGGCGCGTGGCACCGCTGTCGGGGGCCGCGCTGCGGGCGATGCTCGGGCGCGACGAGCACCAGGCGGTCGCCGACGAGATGCACCGCTTCGCGTGAGCATGCGTAAGCCGCGCGCGCTCCAGCCCGGGGACCGCGTCGCCATCGTGGCGCCCGCCAGCTCGTTCGCGACCGACGAGTTTCACGCCGGGCTGGTCGAGCTCACCGCGCTCGATTTCGTCCCCACCTACGAGCCGTCGGTTTTCGAGCGCGCTGCCTACACCGCCGGAACTCCGGAAGTCCGGGCCGAGGCGCTGCGCCGCGCGTGGGCCGACCCGGCGGTTGCCGGCATCATCACCGCGCGCGGCGGCTACGGCAGCGTCCACCTGCTGCCGTTGCTCCAGCCGGCGGACTTCGACGGGCCACCCAAGGTCTTCGTCGGCTACAGCGACAACACCTCGTTGCTGACCTGGCTGACCCTCACCTGCGGCATCGTCACGTTTCACGGGCCGATGATCGATGGCCGGCTGTCGCGCGGGCCGGTCGCCTACGATCGTGACAGCCTGCTGCGGTGCGTTGCGCGTCCGGCCCCGGTCGGCCGGATCACCGATCCCCGCGTCGAAGCGCTGCGCACCGGGGAGGCGTCCGGCATGCTGATCGGCGGCACCATGACGCAGCTGGCCGCCTCGCTCGGCACCCCCTATGCCTTCGACCCGCCGGAGCGATGCGTGTTGTTCCTCGACGAAGTGGGGGAGCGGCCGTACCGGATCGACCGGCTCTACACGCAGTTGAGGCTGGCCGGGATCATCGACCGCGCCAGCGCCCTCGTGTTCAACGAGCTGCCGCGCTGCGACGAGCCGTCGGGCACGCCGGTCATCCGCGACGTCGTCGGCGACCTGACGCGCGATTTCGACGGCCCGGTGCTGTTCGGCCTGCCATCGGGACACACGACGGGCGCGACGCTGACGATCCCCTTTGGTGTCACCGCGAGGGTGAACACCGGTTCGCGCCCCGGCCTGATCATCGATGAAGCGGCGGTGCAGGCGTGATTGGGCGAGCCGCCGCCGGGGATCCGGGTCTAATTACGCAGGAGGGCAGCCAGCGCGCGTCATGCGGCGAATTCATTTCATAGGCATCTGTGGGACGGCGATGGGTACGCTGGCGGCCATGCTGAAGGCCCGCGGGCACGATGTCCGCGGCTCCGACCAGCACGTCTACCCGCCGATGAGCGACTTCCTGCGCAAACAGGGGATCACACTGCTCGAGGGTTACCAGCCCGAGCACATCGCCGCGGAGCTGGACCTCGTCGTCATTGGCAACGCGATCTCGCGCGGCAATCCCGAGCTCGAGGAGGTGCTGGATCGAAAGATCCGCTACTGCTCGCTGCCCGAGGCGATTCGCGACCATTTCCTGTGGGCGGCACGGTCGGTGGTGATCGCCGGGACCCACGGCAAGACCACCACCACCTCGCTCGCCGGCTGGCTGCTCGCTCACGGCGGCGCCGACCCGAGCGTGCTCATCGGCGGGATCGCCGAGAACTTCGAAGGCAGCTACCGCCTCGGCGGCGGGCGCGAGTTCGTCATCGAAGGGGATGAGTACGACAGCGCGTTCTTCGACAAGACTGCGAAGTTCCTCAAGTACCTGCCCGACATCGCGGTCGTCAACAACATCGAGTACGACCACGCCGACATCTACCCGGACCTCGACGCGATCCGGCTGGCGTTCCGGCGCTTCGTCAACCTGGTGCCGCGGCGTGGCCTGCTGCTGCTCGGCGCCGACAACGCCGATGCGCTGGCGTTGCGCGATCACGCGCGATGCCGGGTCGAGACGTTTGGCTTGTCCGACGGCGTGACCTGGCAGGCCCACGACCTGCAGGTCGCCGAGAACTCGACCGGGTTCGGCCTGCGACGCGACCGGACGCCGATCGGCCAGCTTCGAGGTGCCGCTGCTCGGCGCCTACAACGTGCGCAACGCGATCGCCGCGATCGCCGTCGGGATGGCGGTTGGTCTGGACAGCGACACGCTTGCGGAGGGGCTGCGCAAGTTCCGCGGCGTACGGCGGCGCATGCAACATCGCGGGACGGCCGGCGGGGTCATGGTCTATGACGACTTCGCCCATCATCCGACCGCGATCGAGGAGACGCTGACCGGCGTCCGCTCGGCCTACCCGTCGCGGCGGATCTGGGCGATTTTCGAGCCGCGTTCGGCGACGTCGTGCCGGCGCATCTTCCAGGCCGATTTCGCGCGCGCGCTCGGCCGCGCCGACCGGGTGATCCTTCCGGCGGTGTTCCGCTCGACGCTGCCCGAGCCCGAGCGCCTGTCCGCCGAAGGAGTCGTCGCCGACCTCCGGCACGCCGGGATCGAAGCCGATTACATCCCGCGCACCGAGGACATCGTCTCCACCGTCGCGCGCCAGGCCAGGCCGGGGGATCTCGTGCTGGTCATGTCGAACGGCGGCTTCGACAACATCCACCAGAAGCTGCTCGACGCCCTCGAGGCGCGCGAGGCTCCGTGATCCCGGTCGATTTCAGGATCCGCGCCGCCGGCGACTCCGCCCTGGTGGTCGAGCTCCCGGCGCGTCTCGATCCTGCGACCAGCGCCCGGGTCGTGTCGCTCGCCGGTGCGACGATGCGAAGGCTGGGCGCAGCGGTCCGTGATGCGGTGCCCGGTTACCACACGCTGACGGTCTATTTCGATCCGCTGACCCTGGACGCGGCATGGCTCGAAGATCAGCTCGCCGAACTGGCCGCCGATCCCGCGATCGACGCCGACGCGACCGGAGCGACGATCGAGATCCCGGTCTGCTACGGCGGCGATCTCGGCCCGGATCTCGAGGAGGTAGCGCGGATCGCCGGCTGCACACCCGCCGAGGTGATCCAGCTCCACGCCGATCGAGGCTACCGCGTCTTCGTCGTCGGCTTCGTGCCCGGCTTTGCCTACATGGGGCCGGTCGACGCACGGCTCGCGCTCCCTCGCCGCACCACCCCGCGAACCCGCGTGCCCGCTGGATCGGTCGCCATTGCCGCCGGACAGACCGGGATCTATCCGATGGAGACCCCCGGCGGCTGGCACCTGATCGGCCGGACCACCGTCCGGCCGTTCGACGAATCGCGGGTGGAGCCGGTGCTCTTTCGTGCCGGGGACCGCGTGACGTTCCGGAGCATCTCGCGCGACGAGTTCGCGGCGGCCGGCGCCTGATGGGCATGATCACCGTTATCCGTCCGGGGATGCTCACGACCGTCCAGGATCTCGGGCGCTGGGGACAGCAGCATCTCGGCGTGCCGGTAGCCGGCCCGATGGATTGGTACTCGCATCGGCTGGCCAACATGATCGTCGGCAACCCTCCGGACGCCGCTGCCCTCGAGATCACGTTGATGGGGCCGGAGCTGGTCACCGACAGCGAAACGGTGTGCGCCATCGCCGGCGCCGAGTTCGAGGTGACGGCTGGTGATCGGCGCGTCCGGCCGGCGGAGCCGTTCGTGCTCCGCCCCGGGGAGCGGCTACGCTTCGGTGGCCGTGTCGCCGGCACCCGCGCTACCCTCGCGGTCGGGGGGGCTTCACGCCCAGCGCGGTGCTCGCGAGCCGCGCCACCAGCCTGACCGCACGATTGGGTCCCCTCGGCGGGCGCGCCCTTCGGCCTGGGGACACGCTGCCGATCGGGTCGATCACCCGGGTCGTGCAGCGGCATGCCGGCCGGCCGCTGCTGCCGCCTCACGGCGGCGCCCGGCTGCGCGTCGTGCTCGGACCGCACGAAGCGCGTTTCACCGACCAGGCTCTGCAGGTGTTCGAGACCCGGCGCTATACCGTGACCCCGGATTCGAACCGCATGGGATACCGCCTCGACGGCCCGCGTCTCGAACGGGCAGACCCGCAGATCGAGATGCTGTCGGACGCCACCCCCATCGGCTCGTTGCAGGTGCCGCCTTCCGGCTGCCCCATCCTGTTGATGGCTGATCGACAGACCACCGGCGGGTATCCGAAGATCGCCACGGTGATCACCGCCGACCTGCCGGTCGCGGGACAGCTCGCCCCCGGCGACTGGATCGCGTTCGAGCCGTGCAGCCGCGCGGCAGCGGTGGATGCGCTGCGCCGGCGGGAAGCCGCATTGCAGGGGATCGGCGCGTGACGGACTTCGATGCCGCGCTGCGCACCGCGTTTGGTGACGACCGCGTGGCGCGCGATGCGCCGCTGGCGCCGCTCACGACTTTCAAGGTCGGTGGGCCCGCCGACTGGCTGTTGACCCTTCGCACCGCCGATGAGATCGGCCAGGCGATCATGCTCGCTCGGGATCATGCCGTGCCGGTCTCGATCCTCGGCGGCGGCTCGAACCTGCTCATCGCCGATCAGGGCGTGCGCGGGCTGGTGATCCGGGTCCGACGGCGGGGAAGTCCGGACGGTGAACGACGCCGTGATCCGCGCCGACGCCGGGGTGACGATCAACGGCCTCGTGCGATGGACGCTGGCCCACGGCCTGGCCGGCCTCGAAGCCTGGGCCGGCACACCCGGCACCGTCGGCGGCGCCGTGTACGGCAACGCCCATTTCCAGGGGCGCCTGATCTCGGAGTTGATCGTCCGCGTGGACCTCGTTGCGCGCGATGGCTCGGCCCGGTCGGCACCGGCCGACGAAATGGAGTTCGCCTACGACTTCAGCCGCCTGCATCGCACGGGAGAGGTGGTGGCCGCGGCCGATTTCCGGGTACGCGCCGGGAGACCCGGCGGCGTTGCGGGAGGTCGCCCGGGCCTCGCTCGCGTTCAGAAAGCGGACCCAGCCGCTCGAGAATGCCAGCGCCGGCTGTATCTTTCAGAATCCCGGATCCGTCACGCGACCGGCCTGCCGGACGACGTGCCGTATTCAGCCGGGGCGCTGGTCGATCGGGCCGGTCTCAAGGGGGCGTCGGAAGGGGGCGCCAGAGTATCCGCGCGCCATGGGAATTTCATCGTCAACGAGCGCGGCGCCAGCGCGGCGGACATTTCCAGGTTGATTGATGTCTGCCGCCGGGCCGTCGCCGAACGGTTCCAGGTGGAGCTGCGCGACGAGATCGTGCGGCTCGGGTTTGGTGACACACACGATGTCGATACTGAAGGTTGAGGGCGGACGCCGGCTGTCGGGGCGGTTGTCGGTCGAGGGCAACAAGAACTCGGCGCTGCCGCTGATGGCCGCCTGCCTGCTGACCGACGAACCCTGCGTGCTCGAGAACGTGCCGCGGATCCGCGACGTCGAGGTCCTGATCGAGATCCTGCGCGGGCTCGGCGCGTCTGTGGAGGGTGCCGGCACGTCGACGCTGACGATCCGGTGCGAGAAGGTCACGAGCGACCGTCCGGATGCGGCATTGGTTGGCCGGCTGCGCGGGTCCGTACTGCTGCTCGGGCCGCTGCTCGCCCGGCGCGGCTCGGCGCGCCTGGCGCCGCCCGGAGGAGATTTTCCGGCGCGGCGCACCATCTCCACCCACCTCCAGGCGCTGCTGGCGCTGGGGGCGGTCCAGGTTGACGAGCCGGGCCACGCGCTGGACGCGCCTGAGGGGCTCACCGGCGCCTCGATGTATCTCGACGAGGCATCCGTGACCGGCACCGAGACGGCGCTGCTCGCGGCCGCGGCCGCGCGGGGGCGCACCGAGATCCGTCATGCCGCGATGGAGCCCCACGTCGTCGAGCTTTGCCGGTTCCTGCGGGCGATGGGCGCGGGCGTCGAAGGGGAGGGAACCTCCACCATCCGCGTCGAGGGTGTCGAGCGGCTCCGTGGCGCCCGTCACCGGCTCGACGGCGACTATATCGAAGCCGGCAGCTGGGGAGTGGTCGCCGCCATCACCGGCGGCGACATCGAGGTCAGCGGCGCCCGTACCACCGACCTCGAAGTAATCGCGGCGCCGCTGCTGAAGATGGGACTCAATTGCCGCTACGACGACGACACGCTGCGGATCGAGTCGTCCCGGCTCTCGGCGGCGCGCCGGATCACCACGGGTCTCTGGCCCGGCTTCCCGAGCGACATGGTCAGCCTCGTGACCGTGCTGGCGACCCAGGCGGAAGGGCGGACCCTCGTCCACGACTGGCTCTACGAGCTGCGACTCTTTGCTCTCGAGCAACTGAGCTCGATGCGCGCCGACCTGTTCCTGTGCGACTCGCACCGGATGATCGTCACCGGCAAGACGCCGCTGCGCGGACGCCAGCTCGACACACGGGACCTTCGGTCAGGGATGGCGTTGATCGCCGCGGCGCTCGCGGCCGAGGGGGAGAGTGAAGTTGCGCCGGTCGAAACCGTGGAGCGCGGCTACGCGTCGCTCGTGGAGCGCCTGACGCTCCTCGGAGCCCAGGTCGAGAGGTGCTGACGCGTGAAACTCAGAACTAAGAACTAAGAACTGCCGGAACCCAAAACCCGGAACCCAAAACCTAGAACCTAGAACCGCCTCCGCCGCCACCACCTGGCTTCTTGGGGGGCACGACCGGTGTGCCCGGCAGCGGCCCCTGCAGCGGCTGGGGAAACATCGGGGCGACCGGCGCAGCCGGCGCCGGCTTCTCCATGCCGGGCAGGGTCGGTTCGTCGCGCGGCGGCCTGGGGAACTGCGGCAGGTCTCCGGCGCCGCCGGTGCCGCCCGAGTCCCGGCCCATTTTGAATGGCCGCAGGTCGCTCTCCGACAGCTCGAGAACGCGGACGATGTGAGGCGTGAGGGTGAGCAGGATGTCGGTCTGCTGGGTCTGTTTGCGGTTGTTGGCGAACAGGCGGCCGATAACCGGCAGGTCGCTCAGCCCCGGCACTCCCGACAGCACGGTCCGCTCGTCGTCGCGGATCAGGCCTGCGAGCATGTTGGTCTCGCCGTCCTTGAGCCGGATCGTGGTGTTGATCTCGCGGTTGCCGAAGGTCGGCAGACCACCGAAACCCTCTCCCGAGATGTTGCTCAACGAAATCTTCAGCGACAGCGACACGTCGTCGTTGTGGTGCATCCGCGGCGTGATGTCGATGTTCACGCCGATGTTCTCGTAGACGAACGAGGTGATCGGCTGCTGGTTGATCCCGCCGGTGGCGATCGGCGCAAAGGTGGTGACCGGGATCGGGACCCGCTCGCCGAAGCGCGCCTGCGCCGGCAGCCCCTCGGAGGTTCGCAGCTGCGGATTGGCCAGCGCCCTGGTGTTGGTGTCGTTCTTGAGCAGCCGGTAGTAGATGCCCGGTATCCCGGCCAGCAGGACGTCGGACTGGGTCAGGTTCGTCAGGTCCTGCAGCGTGAAGCCGGCGCGGTTGATGTCGGCGGACCCTGAGATCCCCGGCGACCCCGGGGACGCGATCTGCAGCCCGTATTCCTTGAGACGGGTGCGATCGACCTCGAGCAGCTCGACGTCGATCACGACTTCCGGCCGAGCCTTGTCGATCGCGGCGATGAGCCGGCCGGCGGCGGCGATGCGCTCCGGCGTGTCCTTGATCGCCAGCGAGTTGGTCGCGGTGATCGGCGAAATCTGCCGGATGTCGATCACGATCCGGAGCAGGTCAGTGACTTCCTTGATGTCGGCGTTGCTCAGGTGAAAGACCTGGACGATCGACTCTTCGTATTCCCGTCGCTTCGCCGGCGTGTCGGGAATGATGGTGATCGTGCGCGGTGCGGTGACGCGGTAGAAGGTCAGCGTGCTGCCGGTCAGCGCGGTGAGCGCATCCTCGAGCGAGGTATTGCGCAGATCGATGGCGAGCGGACCGTCGCGGAAGCCAGGATCGAAGACGATGTTGACGTCGGCGAAACGGGCGAGAGCACTGAAGATGGTTCGACTGGTGGCGGCGCTGCCAAAGGTCATCGACTCCGGCAGCTTGACGTCGGTCGGCAGGTCCATCCCGGATGGGGGCAGCTTGCGGCTGCGCTCGATGACCGCCTGCAGTTCGGTCCGCCCCTCACGCGACACCGCCAGCTTGGTTCGCAGCTTCTGGCGTGCATCCTTCAGTTCGGCCTGGACCTGCGCATCGCTCGGGTTCAGCTCGGCGGCGAGCTGGAACTCGATGAGGGCGTCTTCGTAGCGTTCCGTCGCGGCCATTCGACGACCGCGGGCAAAGTGATCCTGAGAGGCGCGCAGCCGCGCACGGTCGAGCGCCGTCCGGGCGTTGACGTCGTTCGGATCGCTCCCGTGCCGCCTTGGTGTACTCGACGACCGCCAGGTCGTAGTCCTGCGCCTGCTCGGCGCGATTGCCCGACCGGAACGCCGCGCTGCTGGCGCAGCCGGCCAGGCACACCAGCGCCAGGACCGCGACCCCGGCGCGCAGCCGCTCAGCGGGACGGGCTTGCCGCATCCCTGACATCGGCTCCGTCTGGGAATTTTGAACGTGAACGTCTTGTCGGCGATGCCGACGTTTTCCTTGAAATTCGAGAAGTGGATCGTCGACTGCCCGCCCTCGCGCAGGTCCGCGATCAGCGTGCGGATCTGCAGGCTCTTCTGGTCGACGACGAGGCGGATCCACTGGTAGTCGCGCTCGGGGAGCTTGGGTTCCAGCCGGAGCGAGTGGGCGCCGGCCGGAGCTTCGCCTTCGAAGCTCACGTTGAAGTCGCGCACCAGGTTGCCTTTGCCGACGAGAAACAACACGGCCGTCGTCACCTCATCCTGCTTGGGCACCCGGCTGGTGATGACCTGGTTGTCGGCCGGCAGCCAGGTGTACATCCGCAGGCCGTCGGAGACGAAGAGCTTCTTCTCCGGCGCGGTGTAGTCCCAGCGCATCTTTCCCGGCTTCTTGATCTGCACCTTGCCCCGCTCGACGATCTTCCGCTTGAGAACGCTCTGAAATTCCTGAGTGAAATCGGCGGAGAAGTCCCGGACGCGATCGTAGCTGGCCTGCAGCGCCACGGCCACCTGCTGAGCCGACTGTGCCGGTGCGCTTCCCTGCGGGGCGGACTGCTGCCAGGCCGCGGCCGGCGCGACGAGGAGGGCGATGACTGAAGCAGAAAGAAGCGCCGGAAAGCGCATGTATTACCTCGGGTTCGGCAGGGCTTCGCCCATCTTAGCATGCGCTCTACGGGAGGGCGCCGAGCCCGGAAGGGGCCAACCGAGGGGGATCAGAGGGACTTGCCGCGCCTCTTCCGGGCGATGAAGGCCCGGACCTCGTCAATGGGGCGGGCGTTCAGGACACTCCTGGCTTCGACCCAGCCCCGCCGGGCCGTGCCGATGCCCATCTCCATCTGCCGATCGAGCGCCGCTGCCCGATGGCAGTCGCTGTCGATCGTCACCGTGACGCCGTTCGCGACCGCCGCCCGCGCGTGCTCGCCATCGAGGTCCAGATGGCCGGGGGCGCCGTCGATCTCGAGCGCCGTGCCGGTCTCGGCCGCGGCCGCATAGATCGAGTCGTAGTCCATCGGGTAGCCCGCGCGGCGGCCGACGAGCCGGTTGGCGGGGTGGGTGATGACGTTCACCAGCGGATGCCGGATGGCGCGCAGGCACCGCCGCGTCAGGGCCGCGCCGTTCTGCCCCGCCCGTTCGTGAAGCGACGCCAGGACGATATCGAGCGTGCTCAGGACCTTGTCGTCGAAGTCCAGCCGGCCGTCCGGCAGGATCTCGACCTCGATGCCGTGCAGAACGACCAGGCCCGGGAACTGCTCGCGCAGCCGCGCGATTTCGTCTCGCTGCCGTTCGAGTTGATCGAGCGACACCGTGCGCGAGGCCGCGGCTCGCGTCGAATGATCGGTGATCGCGACGTATTCGTAGCCGGACCGTGCCGCAGCGGCGAGCATGGTCTCGACCGAATCCTGTCCGTCGCTGTAGCTCGAATGCATGTGCAGATCACCGCGGATGTCGCGGCGTTCGACCAGGCGCGGCAGTCCGCCGGCCGCCGCAGCTTCGATCTCACCGCTCGCGTTCCGCACCTCCGGTGGAATCCACGAGAGCCCGGCCTCCGAGTAGATCTCCAGTTCGCCGGACCGCAGCTGCGGCTGATGTGATCGCCGGGTGACTGCCCGGACGTGCGCGGGCGCGCCGGTCGCGGCAAACAGCACGGTGCCATGATCCCCGGCTGTCGACACACGAACGTCGACCTCGTTGTGCTGGAGCAGGACGATGGCCCGGCGGCCGCTCCGGTGTACGACGTCGTCGATCCCCGGCGCGGATGCGAGCGAGTCGAGGGCCCCGGACGGATCGCTGGTTCGACCGACCAGGACCAGGCTTCTCACGATCGGCTCGTATCGCCGGGCGTCGCCTGCGACGTCGGTCCGGTCGAAAGCGGGGCAGTGGCGGGCGATGATCTCCTGCAGGTGCGCCATCAGTTCCAATGCGCGGCCGAGTGGCAGCGGGCGGACTTCGAGGGCAAGCAACTCGGCGGTGGCGGCCAGCCGGTCGGCGGGAGCAAAAGTGGAAGTGATCTCGGGATCGTCGAGGGCGGCCAGGAGGTCCGCCAGGGTCGCGACACGCAGGTCACGGACCAGTGCGAGGGCCTGTTCGTGATCCGCGACGCGGAGTTGGATGAGGCGCCGGAGCAGAAACGGGATGCGTCCGAGTGCCGAATCGAGCACCGCGGGGTCGAGGCGGTCGAGGACCGGGAGAGCAGCCCGCAGGTCGGGCGCGTCGGGGGTGCCGCGCATCTCGGCGAGGCACCAGAGTTGTCGAACGATGGCCGGCAGGCCTGGTCCGCTCACGCGTCCAGCGTATCCGAGTTGATCGGTCCAGGTTACGGTCGGCTCAGTATCGCGAACCGTGGGCGTGGGCGTGAGCATGGTCGTGGTCGTGGTCCTTCACGACCCAACCCTGCGATCGTCGGCCACAGGCGAAGCAGCGAAGGAACATCGCTCCATCGTTGCAGCTGACGCTGTAGTCATGCCCGGTTACGTAACAGAAGATCCAGCTCCACATAAAAGCACCAGGGGGAACACGGACGCCTGTGGCAATTGAAGTGCCAACTGCGGCGGTGCTCCCGCGTTGTCGCGACGCACACATATCGCGGTTTCAGCACAGTTCGCGTCGGGCCGCGCGAGAGGGCGTGATCCAACCTGAATCAAAACCGTTTCCGGATTACGAGATTGCAAGCGCCCGCTCGGGCTTACTGTTTGGTGAGATCGATACTGAGGGCCGCGCCCGAGGCACGGATCGTCTCGGTGACGCGGCGCTCGCCGTACTGCGGATGCTTGAAGACGAACACCCGCGTACCGAGCAGCACCTGGAGGTTGGCGATCGGAGTATCACCGGCCTTCTTGCCGTCGACCCAGACTTCGGCCCACGGGTGAGCGTTGATGTTCACCCGCCCCTTGGGCTCGACGTTCAGGGCCCGTTCCTCCCCGGGGAAGATCTCCACGGAGCGGGTCTCGCTGAAGCCGAACTCCGCGTTGGACAGCGTGAGGACGTGCTTTCCCGGGGGCAGCAGGATCTTTCCGGTCTCGGTGTTGCCCACGGACGTGTCGCCCGAGGCGATCTCGAGCGGGATGGGTGAGAACACGGCGATCCAGCCGGAGTAAACCGGGACGTCGAGCGCGAGCACCCTGCCCGCCTCGACGCGGACGGTCCGTTTGACCGTGGCGGTGGCGGTCGCGATCGACAGCGTATGCCGGCCGGCCGGAACCGCTTCGAGTTTCAACGGTGTGACCCCGATATCCGCGCCGTCCAGGGTAATGCGTGCGCCGGAGGGCTGGCTGTCGATCACCAGCTTGCCGGTCTTCCCGACCGGTGCGCTCGCGGGGGCAGGCGCGGTGACCGCGGCAGCAGCCGCCGGCGCGGCCGCGGGCTCGGCGCGATCCTGGAGATAACTGCGTCCGGCGACGACGCCCACCGTCAGGATGATGGCGGCGGCCGCCACCAGCTTCCACGGGAAGGCGGGCAAGGCCTCCTCGCGCGGGCGCTCGTTGAACAGCACGGCATGCGGGCGTGAAGGTGCCTCGGTCCGCGCGGGCGCGTACCCCGATGGCGGTTCCGCCCTGACCTTCACCGCCGCTGGTTGAACCGGAGGCAGGGGTGCGATCGGGGTGAACGGTTGCGGCATCGACCGCGCAGCGGGCGTGACCTGCGCTGCGGGTGCGGGCGCGACCTGCACCGAGGGTGCGACAACCTTCGCCGCGGGTGCGGGCGCGAGTTGCACTGCGGGTGCCGGGGGGTGCGATGGGTGCGGGCACGACCTGCACCGAGGGTGCGGCAACCTGCGCGGCGGGTGCGGGCACGGCTTGCACTGCGGGTGCGCGGGCACTGGGGGTGCGACGGGTGCGGGCGCGACCGGCACTGAGGGTGCCGGGAGTGCGGGCGGTGCGGGTGCGACCGGCGCTGCGGGTGCCGGGGGTGCGGACGGTGCGATGGTGCGGGCGCAACCGACGCGATTGGTGCGGACGCACGCTGCGCTGGCGCTGCGGGCGCGAGCGGCACTGAGGGTGCGGCAACCTTCGCCGCGGGTGCGGGCGCGACTTGCACTGCGGGTGCCGGGGGTGCGGGGGTGCGATGGGTGCGGGCGCGACCGGCACCGAGGGTGCGGCGAACCTGCGCCGCGGGTGCGGGCGCGACTTGCACTGCGGGTGCCGGGCGCGTGCGGGCGGTGCGATGGGTGCGGGCGCGACCGGCACTGCGGGTGCGGCAACCTTCGCAGCGGGTGCGGGCACCGCTGGCACTGGGGGTGCGGCGGGCACGGCGGTGCGGCGGGTGCGGGCGCGACCGGCACTGAGGGTGCCGGGGGTGCGCGGCGATTCTGCACCGGCGCTGCGGGTGCCGGGGGTGCGACGGGTACGGGCGGTGCGATACGGTGCGGGCGCAACGAGGCAATCGGTGCGGACGACGCTGCGCTGGCGCTGCGGGCGCGAGCGGCACTGAGGGTGCGGCAACCTTCGCAGCGGTCGCGGGGACTGCTGGCACTGAGGGTGCGACGGGCACTGGAGGTGCGGCGGGGGTGCGGGCGCGACCTTCGGTGGAGGTGCGGGCGTGACCTGACTGCGCGGTGCCGGGGGTGCGACGGGTGCGGCACGACGAGTGCGAGCGCTCTCGGCGCTGACCGGGGCCTTCAGCGAAGCGGGGTCGAAGCGGGTCAGTTCCGTGAAGGCGGCGTGGCTGGCTTCTTCGCCGATGAAGGCGGCGACCCGGCGGACTTCGGCGGCGGCTTCGTCGGTGGCGATCGACGGCACCCGGCCGCCGAGGGGCAGCACCGCGGCAAAGAACTGCTCGACCCGCCGGGCGAACGCCGAGCCGCCACGGATCTCGGCGAGCTCGGTCACCTCGCGCACCAGCGTGGCCAGCGACGACAGATCGCCGACGCCCTCGATCTGCCGGCCGAGCGCGAGAAAGAGCGCGCACAGCGCCGACTGCGCGATATCACCCGCCCGGTCGAATCGAGGGGCACCGGCGCCCGGCGGCGGCAGGATGCCGAGCGACGACCACAACGCGCGCCGATTGAGCTTCAGACGCTCCATCGGCGCCGCGTAAATGCCGTCGAGCAGCACGATCTGGGCGGAAGGGGATACGACGATCCGCCCGGGGGCGAGCGTGCCGTGGACGATCGACGCGGCATGCAGCGCCGACAGCGCCGGCAGCGCCTGCAGCAGGAAGCCCAGGGCGGCGTCGATCCCGAACCCGGCACCATCATCGCGCTGCCGGGTCTCGATGACGTCGATCAGCCGCTGCCCCGGCACCAGCTCGGAGACGACCACCAGCCCGAGCGGGGCGCGTTCAATGGTCCGGATCCGCACGAACCGCTCATCGTCGAGCGCCGCGACCGCGTCCGCCTGCTGGCGCAGGCTCGCCTCGAACGCCCAGAGCTCGGGGCGCAGGTGCAGGCATTCGAGCATGCCCCCGACTTCGCGGTCGAACCGGACGGACCTCCGTCCGAGGCCGTCCTGGTAGCCGGCGGTCGAGATCGAGACGGCGCGAGCCTCTGGCAATCCAGACATGGAGATGGTGCTTACTCCGGGCTGCAACGCACGAACCACTCGGCGGCGCCGAGGTCCATCTACGGATTCAGGCCGGATTCTGACGGTTTTGAGCTTTCCCCGGGGAACGGGCCGGTGCCCGCGTGACGAGAACGTAACCGGACTGCGAATCCTGCAATTGGGTTAGATTTGAAGAGCCATGAAGGATCCCAACGAGATCAGAGCCCTCAAGGCGTCGTTCCGCGGCGCAATCGATACCGCCGCGGCGCTCGCCGCTCTCGAAGCGAGGATCGAAGCGCTCGACGAGCATGCTGAGATCGACGCCGAGCTCCTCGACGCCGTCCGTCCGGTCGTTTCGGCGCATGCGGTCGGCTCGGCGGCGCTGCGCGGCCTGGTGGGTGCGATCGAGGCGCGCCGCTCGACGCCCGCCACCTAGCCCGCGTATTGCGTGGGCCAGAAACCGCATGATAGACTTTGAATTCGTTCTCGAGTGCAGCGGCCACGCTGCGGAGGTCGGGAACGAATCTCAATAAAGTGGGCGGCTAGCTCAGCTGGGAGAGCGCCGCGTTCGCAATGCGGAGGTCGGGAGTTCGATCCTCCCGCCGTCCACCAATCTTTCCTAACAAATCGGCAATATCAGCAGCGGTGCTCGGATCGTCCGAGTGCCGTCGTCGCCATTTTGGACAGCTGGAGGCACGCGCACGGCGTCACCGAGGCAGCCCTCATGCCGGAGCGAACGCGCAGTCGATGTCTGTCATCGCGGGCTCCCCATGGGCCGATCAGGAATTGCCAGGTGCCACGCTCTGTAGCCCGCCACTGTTCGGTGGCGCATCGTCCAGAAAGAAAACGGCCTCAACCGGGTGTCCGAACAACCGCCCGATCCTGAGGGCCAGCGGCAAACTCGGATCATACTTGCCGGTCTCGATCGCATTAATCGTCTGTCGCGACACGGCTAGTTGGTCCGCGAGATCCGCTTGTGACCAGTCGCGCTCTGCACGCAACACCTTCAACCGGTTCCTCATTCGTATCGCCTCTTGGCGCGGACGATTCCGCCGACGTAGGACAAGAACACCAGCGGCCAAACGTGGCGATAGCTCCAGTCATTCGGGTTCAGTCCGATGGCAAGCTCGAGGAGCCCCAGTGTCATCAGCAGCAGCAACGTCAGGGGGAAGGCCAGCGCGAGTGCCTCGAGTTGAATTCTCCTCTGCAGCTCGTCCATCCTGGCGACGCCTTTAGAGACATCCCACAAGACCCACGCGAACAGCGGGACCGGCACAATAGCGATCGCGACGCGGGCTCCCCAGCCGAGAGTCTGGAGTTCAAGCAATAGGCGAGCTGTGATGTAGACCGCGCCCCAGACTACGAATGCAAGGAAACCCCAATAGTCGGACCGACCTTGCTTTGCCGTCGCAGACATGTCGCACCTCCGCGACATAATGTATGTGTATCTTTACTTTTAGTCAAGTAAACATGTCATTTAATATTGCCTGCATGACCTAATCTGACGGGTCACGGGCGCTTCCGCCCTAAGGCGAACGTCGCATCGTCAGCCGGGGCCATCCCACAGGCCCCGCTCGAACCCCTCCGAGCCTGCCCGCCTATACTTGTCGTCAATGCCTTCTCTCCCAGATAAGCGTCCAGGTGTGAAGCGGTTCGGTGTCATGACCGGGGGCGGTGATGCCCCGGGCCTGAATGCGGTCATCCGCGCCGTCGTCAAGAGCGCCGCCCACTGCAACTGCGAGGTCATCGGCCTCGAAGACAGCTTCGACGGTCTGATCGAACCGGACCGCTGGCGCGTTCTCACCCCGAGCGACTGCACCGGCATCCTGCGCATCGGCGGGACCATTCTCGGCACCACCAACCGCGGCAATCCGTTCGCTTACGACTCGGCCGGGGGAGCGAAGACCGACTACTCGGCGCGCGTGGTCGAGAACTTCCACCGCATGAAGATGGACGCGCTGGTGGTCATCGGCGGGGACGGCACCCTGGCTATCGCCCACCAGTTCTTCAAGATGGGAATCCCTCTCGTCGGCGTCCCGAAGACGATCGACAACGACATCGTCGAGACGACGAATACGTTCGGGTTCGATACCGCGGTTAGCTTCGCGACCGATGCCATCGACCGTCTCCACACCACCGCGGAGGCGCACCATCGCGTCATGGTCGTCGAGGTGATGGGCCGCTACGCCGGCTGGATCGCGCTCTACGCCGGTGTGGCGGGCGGCGCCGACGTCATCCTCATCCCGGAACTGCCATTCGAGATGGAGCGGATCGTCGAGTGCATCCGCACCCGCGAGCGGTTCGGTGCCCGGTTCAGCATCGTGGTTGCGGCCGAAGGGGCCAAGCCGGTCGGCGGCAAGGTTTCGCTGGTCAAGGAGGCCAGGGGAGAATTCGTCGAGCGGCTCGGCGGCATCGGCGCGCTGGTCGCCGCCGATATCGAAGTTCGGACCGGCAAGGAAACCCGCTACGTCGTGCTCGGGCACCTGCAGCGCGGCGGAGCGCCGACCAGCTTCGACCGGATCCTGGCCACGCGGTTCGGCGCCATGGCGGTCGAACTGCTTCTTGCCGGACAGTTCGGCCACATGGTCGCCTTCCACCCACCCGATATCGTCGCCGTCCCGCTCGAGAACGTCGTCGGGCGCACCCGCAACGTGCCGCTCGATTTCGACGTGGTCCGCACCGCGCGCGCGATGGGGATCTCGCTGGGGGACTGACGGAAATTCAGAACTAAGAATTCAGAACTAAGAATCCGAACCAAGAATCAGAATCCAAAAGTACGAGCCGCGGCATCAAAAAGTCACAGGCCCGAGTTCTGACTTCTAGTTCTGTGTTCTTAGTTCCTAATTTCCGAGGGCGTCGAGGTATTTGAGCGCGCCGCCGGTGTTGAAGACGACGACGGTGTCGGTGGGCTTGATGCGGCCGTCTTTCAGCAGCACCCGCACGGCATGGAGGGCGGCCCCTCCTTCGGGGGCGGCGCTGATGCCTTCGGTGGACCCCAGCGCGCGCATGTCGTGGACCATGTCGGCGTCGGAGACCGCGATCGCGGTGCCGCCGCTCTCGCGGACGGCTCTCAGGACGAGAAAATCGCCGATCGCCTTCGGCACTCGGAGGCCATCGGCCACGGTCCGGGCGTTCAGCCACATCTCGGACCGCTCGGCTCCCTGTTCGAACGCGCGGACGATAGGGGCGCAGTGCTCGGCCTGGACCGAGACCATCTTCGGCCGGACGGTCGAGGTCTTCCAGCCGATCCGTTCCATCTCCTCGAAGGCCTTCCACATTCCGACCATGCCGGTGCCGCCGCCGGTGGGGTAGATGATCCAGTCGGGGAAGTTCCAATCGAGCTGCTCACCGAGCTCGTAAGCCATCGTCTTCTTCCCCTCGATGCGGTACGGCTCCTTCAGCGTCGAGACGTCGTACCAGCCGAGCGGCTTGCCTTTCTCGGCGGCGATGCGACCGGCATCGGTGATGAGGCCGTCCACCAGGTTGATCTCGGCGCCATACAGCTCGCACTCGCGGATGAACGGCACCTTGACGTCGCGGGGCATGAACACCTTGGCCTCGAGGCCCGCCGCTGCGGCATACGCCGCCATCGCGTTGGCCGCGTTTCCGGCGGACGGAATCGACAGGATCCGCGCGCCGAGGTGCTGGGCCTTGGTCACCGCCGCCGCCAGGCCACGGGCCTTGAAGGAGTTGGTGGGGTTGAGCGACTCGTCCTTGACGAACAACCGCGACAACCCGAGCTCGGCGCCGAGCCGGCGGGCATGGATCAGCGGCGTCCAGCCTTCGCCGAGCGTCAACGGCTCCTCGCCGTCCTGCAACGGCATCAACTCGCGGTAGCGCCACATGTTCGCGGCCCGTCCGCTGAGGGACGCCTTGTTCCAGGCACGCGCCGCGTCGAGATCGTAGCGCGCGAGCAGGGGAGCGCCACAGATGCAAAGGTGCTGCTCGGCTGTGGGGTCGAACGGTCCGGTACCACACGGCACGCTGCATTCAAGGTGGGAAAAATAGGACATTGCGGACTGGTGATTGGCGATTGCGGATTGGCCGGATTTTGGATTGTGGATGGTGACTGTCGATTGGGGATTGTGACTGTGGATTGGGGATTGTGACTGTGGATTGGGGATTGGGCCACAATCCACAATCCACAATCCCAAATCCGTCAATCCGCAATCGCCAATCGACAATCCGCAGTGTCTTACTTCCCGAGCAACTCCCCGTCCTTTTTCTTCTGCAGCTCGTCGATCATCGCCACGTGGTGATCGGTGATCTTCTGGACCTCGTCCAGGCTGCGGCGTTCGTCGTCTTCGGAGATCTTGCTGTCCTTGAGCAACTTCTTGAGCTTGTCGTTGGCGTCGCGACGGACCTGGCGCACGCCGTTGCGCCCCTCCTCGGCGTACTTGTGGACGATCTTCGACATCTCCTTGCGGCGCTCCTCGGTCAGCGCCGGGATCGGGATCCGGACGATCTTGCCGTCGTTGGCCGGGTTGAGGCCGAGATTCGAGGTGCGGATGGCCTTCTCGATTGCCCCCAGCAGCGACGGGTCGAACGGCGACGCGACGATCATCTGCGGCTCGGGAATCGACATCGTCGCCACCTGGTTGAGCGGCATCTGCGATCCGTAGGCGTCGACGTGCACCGTATCCAGGATCGTCACCGAGGCGCGGCCAGTGCGGACCCCACCCAGCTCGCGCCGCACGTGGTCGATCTGACCGTCCATCCGCTTCTTCACCTCGAGGAAGAGGCCTTTCAGATCACTCACATCCATCACACGTTCTCCGTTCTGTCAGGAGCCAGGAACCGGGAGCCGGGTGCGGGCAGCTGGCGGCCGGCAGCCGTCACGCCCTGACCGTCGTGCCGACCGGCTCTCCCATGATCACCCGGCGCAGATTCCCGCGCGTCCGCAGGTTGAAGACCACGATCGGCAGCTTGTTGTCCATGCAGAGCGAGATGGCGGTGGCGTCCATCACCTTGAGCCCCTGTTCCAGCACCTTGAGGTACGAGATGTCATCATATTTCGTAGCCTCGGGATGTGTCATCGGGTCGGCGGTGTAGATGCCGTCGACCTTGGTCCCCTTGAGGATGACGTCCGCCTTCATTTCCATCGCGCGGAGGGCGGCGGCGGTGTCGGTGGTGAAGTAGGGATTGCCGGTGCCGGCGGCGAAGACCACGACCCGTCCTTTTTCGAGGTGGCGGACGGCGCGCCGGCGGATGAACGGTTCGGCCACCGCGCGCATCTCGATCGCCGAGGCGACCCGGCTGGCGATCCCCTGGTGCTCGAGCGCGTCCTGCAGCGCCAGCGCGTTGATCACCGTCGCCAGCATGCCCATGTAGTCGGCGGTCGCGCGATCCATGCCTTTCGCGCTCGCGGCCAGCCCGCGGAACAGGTTGCCGCCGCCGATCACGACCGCGGTCTGGACCCCGAGATTTTGAATCTCCTGGATGTCTTTCGCGATCTGGGTGGTGACTCCGGGGTCGATGCCGAATTGCTGCTCGCCCATGAGGGCTTCGCCGGAAAGTTTGAGGAGGACGCGCTGGTAGGCGGGAGCGGACATGCCCGATGATTATATCTGTGGCCCGCGTCCCCGTGGCTGCAGGTTTCAGCGCCGGGTTCCGGCTTCTCACAAAACAAAGGGCGCGCCGTGTGTGACAGCGCGCCCTGTGAAACGAACGAACCCGGAACCTGGAGCCGCTAAGCCCCTTCGCCGAGCTTGAAGCGCACGAACCTCGCGACCGAGATATTCTCACCGAGCTTGGCGATGGTCGCCTGGACCAGCTGGCCGATGGTCAATTTGGGGTCCCGGATCGACGGCTGGTCGACGAGGCAGACCTGCTCGTAGAAGCTGTTCAACTTGCCCTCGACGATCTTGTCCACGACCTGGGCCGGCTTGTCCTTCACCTGGTCGCGGTAGATGGATTTCTCGCGCTCGATGATGTCGGCCGGGACCTCGTCGCGCTTGACGTATTGCGGGCTCGCGGCAGCGACGTGCATCGCGATCTCGCGCGCCAGCGCCTGGAAGTCGTCGGTGCGGGCGACGAAGTCCGATTCGCAGTTCACCTCGACCAGCACGCCGATCTTGCCGCCCATGTGGATGTAGCTGCCGATCAGCCCCTCGTTGGTGGACCGGCCGGCCTTCTTGGTCGCCTGGGCCAGCCCGCGCTTGCGCAGGATCGTGTTCGCCGCCTCGAGATCCCCGCCGGCCTCGGTGAGCGCCGCCTTGCACTCCATCATGCCCGCGCCCGTGAGGTCGCGAAGCTTCTTGACCATCGCCGCATTGATTTCCATCGTCGCCATCTTTACTCCTGGCCCGCCGCCGTCAGCCATCAGCCGTCAGCGCCGCGCTCGTACTTTCCCGGTATTGCTTCCGTGTTCTCCGCAGCTGTACAGACCAACGCCGGCGCGATGGAACACTGCGCCGGCGTCAGCGAGTCGTCAGACCGACGCCGGGGTCGTGGCCTGTTCCGGGCGAGCCTGGCGGGCCGCGCGGGCACGACGACCGCGGTCGTCGCCGTCGGCGTCGGCGCCCTCTTCGACCTGGGCCGATTCACGGATGCCGCGGCCGCCCGACACGGCGTCGGCGATCCGCGACGCGAACAGCCGGATCGAGCGAAGGGCATCGTCGTTGCCGGGGATGACGAAGTCGACTTCATCCGGGTCGCAGTTGGTGTCGACCACGCCGATGACCGGGATCTTCAGCTTGCGAGCCTCATCGACCGCGATCTTTTCCTTGCGGGTGTCGACGACGAAGAGCGCGTCAGGCAACCGCGACATGTGGCGGATGCCGTCGAGGTTCTTCTGCAGCTTCTTCTTTTCCTTCTCGATCTGGGAGATTTCCTTTTTCGAGAGGGAATCGTAGCGGCCGTCGGTTTCCATGGCCTCGAGGTCGCGGAGCCGCGACAGGCTGCGCTGAATGGTCATGAAGTTGGTGAGCAGGCCGCCCAGCCAGCGCTGGTTCACGAAGAACATGCCGCAGCGCTGCGCTTCTTCGGCGATCGCGTCCTGGGCCTGGCGCTTGGTGCCCACGAACAGGATCGTGCGCCCCTCGGCGGCGAGGTTCATCGCGAACTGTTCCGCCTCGCGGAACAGCTTGGCGGTCTTCCCGAGATCGATGATGTAGATCCCGTTCCGCTCGCCAAAGATGAACTGCTTCATCTTCGGGTTCCAGCGCTTGGTCTGGTGTCCGAAGTGGACTCCCGCCTCGAGCAAATCCTTCAACGCAATCCCGCTCAAGCTGCCTCCATGTAATCAAGCTCCCAGCTGCCAGCCGCCAGCTCCCAGCTGGAAGCCGGAAGCGGGAAACTGGACGCTTTCTATCTCTTGCTGAACTGGAAGCGCTTGCGCGCTCCCTTCTGTCCGTACTTCTTCCGCTCCTTGATCCGCGCGTCGCGGGTCAGGAAGCCTTCCTTCTTGAGCCGCGGCCGCAGCTCGAGGTTGTACTCGACCAGCGCGCGCGCGATCCCCAGGCGAAGCGCACCGGCATGCCCGGCGATCCCGCCGCCGGCGATCGTCGCGAGGACGTCGAACTTGTCGGCGGTCTCGGTCACCAGGAAGGGCTGTCGGATCTGGGTGCGGAGAGCTTCGGTGGGGAAGGCCTGTTCGATCGGCTTGCGGTTGATGATCATGCCGCCGTTGCCGGGCCGGAGAAACACGCGGGCGGTTGCCGTCTTGCGACGCCCGGTGCCGTAGTACTGAATCCCTGCTGCCACTATGCGACCTCGTGCTTGGTTGACTTCGCCCGCGGCATCTGCGCGGCGTGCGGGTGGTCGGCACCCGAGTAGACCTTCAGCTTGCGCCACATCGCTTCGCCCATCTTCGTCTTGGGGAGCATGCCGCGCACGGCTTCCTCGACCATGCGGACCGGGTTCTTCTGGCGAAGATCCTTGGCGCGCTCCTGGCGCAGCCCGCCTTCGAAACCGCTGTGATACCGGTACAGCTTCTGTTCTTCCTTGCGACCGGTGAGCCGGACCTTCGCGGCGTTGACGATGACGACGTGGTCGCCGGTATCGATATATGGCGTGTAGATCGCCTTGTGCTTGCCCTGCAGGAGACGCGACGCTTCGGTCGCCACCCGGCCGAGAACGAGGTCTTCGGCGTCGATGACGTGCCACTGCCGCTCCACACTGCCGGCAGTGGGAACAAACGAACCCATGAAAACCCTTTCAAACTACGCCCTGGCAACGCCCTGCCGCCGAACCCGTCGGCGCAGGCGGTCAGCCCTTATCTAAGGACGGCAAACCAAAAGGATACTGACGATTGCGGGGATTGTCAAGGCGCGTGCCGTCTTCCGGGGACTGCCGAATTTCGGGCCCCCCGGACGCGAAACCGGGGGTGTGCAGAAGGCGACATTACGAAATCGTGATCATGTTGCAGAATCGTCAGTCGACAGAACCCGCTCGCGAGGGCGCCCCACCAGAATTGCACGATTCTCCCGCTTTTGTGCGGTGGACGACAGTGGCATTTGGCTTGCCCATGGCTGGTGCCGATACCCGAACAGAACCCAGGGCCCGGCAACCGGGCCTTTACCTTTCCAGACTGGACAGCAATAGGTGTTTCGCAGAGCGAAATCACTTGTCGGGCTCGACATCGGTTCGAGCGCGGTCAAGGCAGTCGAGCTGAAGCCAGCCGGCCGCGGCTACCGCGTGGTCGCCTACGGCAGCGAACCGCTCCCGCCCGACAGCATCGTCGACGGCGCGATCATCGACGGCGCGGCGGTGGCCGACGCGATCCGGCGGCTGTTCGACGCGCGCGGGATCCGCACCCGTGACGTCGCCGCCTCGCTGTCCGGCAATGCCGTCATCGTGAAGAAGATCACGCTGCCATCGATGACCGACACCGAGCTGGCCGAATCGATCTACTGGGAAGCGGAGCAGTACATCCCGTTCGACATCCAGGACGTCAACCTCGACTACCAGGTGCTCGACGCCGGCGCCGGCGGGGCCAAGGGGACGATGGAGGTCCTGCTGGTCGCGGCCAAGAAGGAAAAGATCGCCGACTACACCGGGGTCATTTCACAGGCGGGCCGGGCCGCGGTGGTGGTCGACGTCGACGCCTTCGCCCTCCAGAACGCCTACGAGGTCAACTACGGCATCGAGCCGGGCGCGGTCGTCGTGCTGCTCAACGCCGGAGCCGGCGCCACCAACATCAACATCCTGAGCGGCGATCAGTCGGTCTTCACCCGCGACGTCTCGATCGGCGGCAACGCCTATACCGAGGCGGTGCAGCGCGAGCTGAACCTGCCATACGCCGCTGCCGACCAGCTGAAGCGCGGCATCCCGGTCGACGGGGTCACCTTCGATGAGGCGCGACCGGTTCTGCGGGCGGTCAGCGACAACGTGATGTTGGAGATCCAGAAGACCTTCGACTTCTTCAAAGCCACCGCCGCATCGGATCGCATCGACCGGATCATGATCAGCGGCGGCGCCTCGCGGGCCGAGGGCTTCAGCGAGATGGTCGCCGAGCGGTTCGGGGCGCCGGTGGAATCCTTCGATCCCTTCAAGCGGGTCACCTTCGACAGCCGGAAGCTTGGCGGCGACACCGCCGAGATCGGCGCCACCGCCGCGGTGGCGGTCGGCCTCGCACTCCGGCGGGCGGGGGACCGATGATTCGCATCAACCTTCTGGCGGTCGAGCGCGGCACGCCGAAGCGCGCCAGCGCGGTCATCCCGGCCGCCCACCGCGTGACCATCGGGGCCAGCCTGATCCTGCTCGCCACCGCCCTTGCGGTCGGCTGGTGGTTCTGGTCGCTGCGCCAGACCTCACTGCAGATCGACGAAGACATCGCCCGCGCCGAAGTCGAGACGCAGCAGCTGCGGTCGGTGATCGCCCAGGTGCAGAAGTTCGAGGCGCGGAAGGCGCAGCTCCAGCAGCGCGTCACGCTCATCGAGCAGCTGCGCCGCGGTCAGGGAGGGCCGGTCCACCTTGTCGACGAGATCAGCAAGGCGGTGCCGGAGCGGCTCTGGCTGACCGAGCTGACGCAGAAGGGGCAGGACCTCACGCTGGCGGGCATGACCACCTCGCTCACCGGCCTGTCGGATTTCGTCGCCAACCTGGAGAGCAGCACCTGGTTCAAGAAGCCGGTCGACATCATCGACAGCGAGATGTCGTCGGATCCGAAGAGCGGGGACCTCGTCAAGTTTTCCGTGAAAGCGACGTTCAACAACCCGACGGCGCCGCCGGCGGCACCGGGCGGAGCCGCCAAGAAGTAGGGCGACGCGCCCTGAATCGCGACTGGCAGACGATCCCGATAACGGAACAGGCAGCAGGCAACCGATGCAACTCTCGCTCAGCAAACTCCCGTGGTACGGCCAGATCGGCGCCTTCGTGGTCGTCGCCGGCCTTGCGGTGTTTGGCTTCTGGAACTTCTACGTCACCGAAATGCAGGCCGACATCGACATCCGGCAGGGTCGACTCTCCAATCTGGTCGCCGATGTCGCGCGCGGCAAGGCGACGGCGCGACGGCTGCCCGAGTTCCAGGGACAGGTGACCGAGCTCGAACAGCGGCTGGAAGGGCTGAAGGCCGTCCTGCCCGAAGAGAAAGACGTCGCCGAGATCCTGCGCCGGGTGCAGGGGCTCGCCACCCAGTCGAACCTGTCGATCCAGCGCTTCACGCCGCAGCCACCCAAGCAACAGCCGCTGTACGCCGAGTTGCCTTACAAGCTGCAGGCCGAGGGCACGTATCACGATCTCGGGCTGTTCTTCGATCGCATCAGCAAGTTCCACCGCATCATCAACGTCAGCGAGATCTCGATCAAGGCGAAGCCCCAGTCCTCGGGCGCGGCGACCATCGTCGCCGAGTGCATCGCGACGACCTTCGTGCTGCAGGAAGGGAAGACCGCCGCGCCGGCGGCCGCCGCAGCGCCGGCGGGGGGGAAGTGATGAACCACCTCACTGCCGTCATCCTGCTGGCCGCCGCCACGGTCGCGGCCGTCGGGGCACAGCAGCCGGCCGGACCGGTGCCGCCGACGGCGGCGACGCCGCCGGTCGAGAAGCCGGCGACGGCGCCGCCATCGCCGGCGTTCAGCTACGAAGCGGCCGGACGCCGCGATCCATTCGTCAGCCTGGTCGGGCGGGGGTCGTCGGTCGAGAACGCCGGGTCCCGGCCGGCGGGCGTGCCGGGGATGCTGATCAACGAGATCAGCCTGAAGGGAATCATGAGGGAGCGAGCGGGTTTCATCGCCCTGGTCCAGGGACCAGACAAGAAGACCTACGCTGTCCGCCAGGGGCAGCGGCTGCTCGACGGTACCGTCAAGTCGATCACCCAGGACGCGGTCGTGTTCTCGCAGGACGTGACCGATCCATTGTCGACCGTCAAGCAGAAGGAAGTTCGCAAGACGTTGAGATCAGGCGAGGAGAACCGCGGATGACGCTGCACAGGTTGCTGTCTCTTGGACGCCCGACGGCGCGCGTCGTGTGCACCGCGACGCTGGCGCTCGCCGGCGCGGTCACGATGCTCGTGACCGACGCGGTCCCGTTCGCCGCGGTCCTGCCGGCACCCGCGACTACGATAGAATCGATCCAGGCCTCCCACGCCTCCAGCCGGACGACGGTGACGCTGCGCGGCGATGGCCAGCTCACCCCGGCCAGTGTCGAAGAGACGCCGGAAGCCCCGCGCCGCCTGCTGCTCGACTTCGCCGGGGTATCGTCGACGGCCGCGGCCCAGACCGCCATCGACAGCCCGCTGGTGAAGCGGGTCCGGGTGGCGGTCAACAGCCGGCAGCCGCTGGTCACCCGAGTGGTCATGGAACTGTCGCCGGGAGCCACCTATCACATCGAGCGGGGCACCGACCCGGCCCGCGATCTCGCGGTCGTTTTCGAACGGGCGCAGAACCCGGCGACGATCATGATCGCGCCAGCCGAACCGACGGTCTCTGAGCCGGAGCCGGCGATCACCATGGCGCAGGCGGTCGCCAACGCCGCCGGCATCGTTCCGCCGAACCCGCCGGCCAGCCCGGCGCCGGCCGCCGCGCCTGCGCGGCAGGTGCCGACCCAGACGCCGCCGCCACAAAAGCCGACGCCGCCCGCGACCCAGCCGCCTCCGCCGCGACCGGCGCCCTCGCAGACGCTCTCGCAGCCGACCGAGCGCCGCTACATCGGGTCTCCGGTCTCGCTCGACCTCGACGGCGCTGACCTGCGTGCCACTCTCCGCACTCTGGTGGAGCACGGCGGCCTCAACGTGGTCTTCGATCCCTCGGTGCAGGGCACCATCGACATCTTCGTCCGCGACATTCCGTGGGACCAGGCGCTCGAAACCATCCTGCGGGCGAACAAGCTTGGCTACGTGGCGGAGGGCACGATCATCCGGATCGCGCCGCTCAACGTGCTGGCGGAAGAGGAAGCCGATCGCCGCAAGCTGGGCGAGGCGCGGGCGCTGGCGGGTGATCTCACCGTCCGCACCTTCGCGCTGAGTTATGCCAAGGCGACGGACCTCCAGGCCCTGTTGACCCGCTCGGCGCTGTCTACCCGCGGCCAGATCCAGGTCGATCCCCGCACCAACACGCTGATCATCACCGACCTGCCGGATCGCCTGCAGACGGCCGCCAACCTGATCACCTCGCTCGATCGCGCCGAGCCCCAGGTCGAAGTCGAAGCGCGGATCGTGCAGACCACCCGTGATTTTGCCAAGGCGATCGGTATCCAGTGGGGCCTGAACGGCCGCATGACGCCGGAGATCGGCAACACCACCAACCTGGCCTTCCCGAACCGCGGCTCGCTCGGGGGGCGGCTCGGCTCCCAGGGACCGACCGGCACCGACCCCCGCGCTGGCGGGACCGAAACGACCGGCACGGTCATCGGCCTGCCGGCCCAGAGCCTCGGCTCGGCAGGGGTGAGCACCGCCATCGGCCTGGCGCTCGGCTCGGTGAACGGCGCCTTCAACCTCGACGTCGCGCTCACCGCGCTCGAACGGTCCGGCAAGGGCCGGGTGCTGTCGACGCCGCGCCTGACCACCCAGAACAACATCCAGGCGAAGGTGCAGCAGGGTATCCAGATCCCGATCCAGACGGTGGCGAACAACACCGTGACGGTGACCTTCAAGGAGGCCGTGCTGATGCTGCAGGTCACCCCGCAGATCACCGCGGCCGGCACCGTGATCATGCAGGTGACGGTCACCAACATGGCGGCCGACTTCAGCCGGCAGGTCAACGGCATCCCGCCGATCGACACGCAGGAAGCGCACACCCAGGTCCAGGTCGAGGACGGCGCCACCACCGTCATCGGCGGCATCTTCGTCAGCCGCGAACAGGCGTCCACCGACAAGACGCCGCTGCTGCACCGGATTCCGCTGCTCGGCTGGCTGTTCAAGCGGGACGCGGTGCAGGACGAAAGCCGCGAGCTGCTGATCTTCATTACGCCACGCATTCTCAAGGGCTAACGCGATGAAAAGAGCACTACTCGGCGTTCTTCTGCTGGCATCGGTCTCGTGCGGGGACATGACCCGCGAGGGGACCGCCTCCTCCTACCTGATCATCAACGCGCTCGAGGGATCGTCCGGGGCGCAGCCCGGCGAGTTCGGCGGCGACTTTCCCTCGGACGTGGTGACCGTCGACCAGGACACCGGTCAGGAGACGATCTTTGCCGACCCGGGGCGCGTGACGTTCTCTCTCGGGCTCAAGGATCCCGGGTCGCCGGGCAACCCGGTCACCCCGTCGCCCAACAACTCCATCACCGTCAACCGCTACCGGGTCCGCTACATCCGGGCCGACGGCCGGAACGCGCCAGGGGTCGACGTTCCCTACGGATTCGACGGCGCCTTCACCGTGACGGTGTCCGACAGCATCTCGGCCAGTTTCACCCTCGTTCGCTCTCAGGCGAAGCTCGAACCGCCGCTGCAGACCCTGCGCAACAACCTGCTGGTGCTGTCGATGATCGCCGAGGTCACCTTCTACGGCCACGACCAGACCGGGCGTGAAGTCAGCGCCACCGGCAACATCGGCATCCATTTCGCGAACCACGGGGACCCGAACTAACTCGGAGCGCCGTCGCCACGGCGAGTGACAGACACCATGAAGCCATCCACAATCTGCCGTTTCGCGGGCTTCGTCGCCGCGACGATGATCGCCGCTTCCTGCACGATGAAGGACCAGGAAGCACCACCGCTGACCGGACCGTCCGAGTTCGGGACCTCGGTCAACGTCTCGGTGTCACCCGACATCCTGCCCGGCAACGGCGCCTCGCAGTCGGTCGTCTCGGTCACGGTGCTCGATTCCGCCGGCCAGCCGCTGTCGAACCAGCAGCTCCGCGTGGAGATCCGCGTCGACGGCCAGACCGTCGATTTCGGCACGCTGTCCACCAAGTCGATTGTCAGCAACACTCAGGGACGCGCCACCCTGACGTACACCGCGCCGTCGGTGTCCGGGGCGGAGTCGCAGGTGGAAATCGCCGTCACCCCGATCGGTACCAGCTTCGGCAACAGCCCGACCCGCACCGCGAGCATCCGGCTGATCCCAACCGGTGTTGTCCTGCCGCCATCGGGCTGGACGCCGGCGTTCACCTTCTCGCCGAGCACGCCGCTCCAGGGTGCCTCGGTGCTGTTCAGCGTCGACCGGAGCACGCTGCCGACCAGCATCCCGGTGACCCAGTTCACGTGGGACTTCGGCGACGGCGGTTCGGGGAGCGGCGCCGACGTCAACCACACGTTCAATGGGCCGGGCACCTTCTTCGTCCGTCTCACCGGCACCGACATCGCCGGACGTTCGTCGACGACAACCGTCCCGGTCACGGTCGGCCAGTCGACGGCGCCAACACCGGACTTCTCGTTCTCGCCGACCAACCCGATGCCGAACGACGATGTAAGATTCAATGCGAGCGCGTCGGTCGCGGCGCCGGGCCGGACCATCGTCAGCTACGCGTGGGACTTCGGCGACGGCGGTACCGGGTCGGGCATCCAGGCCACGCGCCGGTATACTCAGCCCCGCACCTACAACGTGACCCTGACGGTGACCGATGATATCGGCCGCAAGTCGGTGATCACGAAGCCGGTGGCAGTAACGGTTCCAGACGAGGATGACGGACAGCCCCAGAATTGAGGATCTTCGACGCCGGGTCCAGCAGGATCCGGCGTCGATCATCTTTGCCGCGCTGGCGGAGGAGTACCGCCGCACCGGACGGTTCGAAGAGGCCATCGCCACCTGCACCGCGGGTCTGAAGCGCCACCCCTCGTATCTTTCCGCCCGCGTCACGCTCGGCCGAGCCCTGCTCGGCGCCGGCCGGCCTGACGACGCCAGGGTCGAGCTCGAGGCGGTTCTCAGAGCCGCTCCCGAGAACCTCGCCGCCATCCGCGCCCTGGCCGAGCTCCATCAACAGGCCGCAGCCATTGCCGAATCGACCCCGGCGACGGGTGGCCCGCGGGCCACGTCGCCCGTGCCTGTTTACCGGGACCATCCCGCGCCAGACGAAGCACGGCTCAGGGCTCTCGAGTCGTTCCTCGATGGAGTACGCCTGGCCCGGCGGCGCATGGTGGGTTCCACGGGCTGACCGTGCATCTCCAACGGCGTCTACAGGCGCAGGGTCTGCTACGGGACAGCGGGCTCGATGCGCTGCTCGTGACCCATCCCCCCAACATTCGTTACCTCACCGGCTTGAGCGCCTCCGCCGGGGTCGCGGTTCTCACCGCCGACCGCTGCGTGCTGGTGGTCGACTTCCGCTACGCGACTGCCGCGCGTCTGCTGAGTGATGGCGCCGGGCTCCAGATCGAGGTCGGCGAAGGCTCGCTCGACGCTGCTGCGGTGGCGGCGATGAAGCGGCTCGACGTCCGCCGGGCCGGGGTCGAGGGTGACCACCTGTCGCTCAACCGGTTCAACCGGATCGCCGGCGCCCTGGCCGAGCGGTCGCTGCCGCTCGCCCCGGCCGACAGCACGCCGGCGCTCGTGCCGACCGAGCGGCTGGTAGAACGGATGCGGGCGGTGAAGGACGCCGGTGAGGTGGAGATCCTGCGCGAGGCGGGGCGCCGGATCTCGAGCGTCGCCCGGCGGGCACGCGACTGGGTGGTGGCCGGGGCCTCGGAGATCGAGGTCGCCGCCGCCGTCGACGCGGCGATGCGAGCGGCCGGCTTCGAGCGGCCCGCGTTCGAGACGATCGTCGCATCGGGGCCCAATAGTGCGCTGCCGCACGCCCGGCCGACGCCGCGACGGCTGGCGGCGGGGGAGGGTGTCGTGCTGGACTTCGGGGGTGTCTACGACGGATACTGCGTGGACTTGACGCGGACGCTGTTTCTGGGGGTGATGCCGCCTGATTTTCGCCGGATGTTCGATGCCGTCCGGGCGGCGCAGGCGGCGGCGATCGCGGCGGTGATGCCGGGGGCCGCTCCCGCCGATATCGATGGTGCCGCGCGGTCGGTGCTGCAGGCCCAGGGGTGGGGCGAGGCGTTCGGTCACGGCACCGGGCACGGTCTGGGGCTGGAGGTGCACGAGGAGCCGCGCATCTCGAAGACGGCCCCGGCGGGAGAGCCGCTGACGGCCGGGATGGTTTTCACGATCGAGCCGGGAGCGTATGTTCCGGGTCTCGGCGGGGTAAGGATCGAGGATGATGTGCTCGTGGTTGGCGGGGGCTGCGAGCGGCTGACCGACGTACCGATCGAGCTGTGACGCCGCACACCCGCGCGTCGGCCGATTCACGTGAGAACCGATGGAATTCGACGACATAGAAAAGATCCTGGCGCTCGTGCGCGAGCACGAGCTCGCCGAATTCGAGCTCGAGCGCGACGGCTTGAAGCTGCGGGTGAAGAAGGCGCATGCTCCGGTGTCGCACCTGATGCCGTCACCCATGCCGGCCGTGCAGTTCCAGTCGCCGGCGGCGCCAGCGCCGCTGATGCCCCCCGCCGCCCCTGCCGGCCCCACCGACGAGGAGCTGGAGCTGGCGGTCGTCAAGTCGCCGATCGTCGGCACCTTCTACCGGTCCCCCGAGCCAGGCGCTCCGTCGTTCGTCGAAGTCGGCCAGCGGGTGAAGAAGGACCAGGTGCTCTGCATCATCGAGGCGATGAAGCTGATGAACGAGATCACGTCGGAATACGACGGCGAGATCGTCAGCGCCTACGTGGAAAACGGCAAGCCGGTCCAGTACGGCGAACGGCTGTTCGCCATCCGAACCTCCTGACCGCATGTTCAAGAAGATCCTGATCGCCAATCGCGGGGAGATCGCGCTGCGGGTCATCTATGCCTGCCGCGAGCTCGGGATCAAGACCGTGGCGGTGTATTCGGAGGCGGACGAGAACTCCCTCCACGTGCGCTTCGCCGACGAAGACGTCTGCATCGGCCCGGCCCGCAGCGCCGACAGCTACCTGAGCGTGCCGGCGATCCTCAGCGCGGCCGAGATCACCGGCGCCGACGCGATCCACCCCGGCTACGGATTTCTCTCCGAGAGCGCGTATCTCGCCGAGGTCTGCGAGGCCTGCCACATCCGGTTCATCGGCCCCGCCCCCAACGTGATTCGTCTGCTCGGCGACAAGGCGCGGGCGCGGCGGGCGATGAAGAAGGCGGGGGTGCCGATCCTGCCGGGCAGCGATGGGCCGGTTGACAGCGAGGAAAAGGCGCAGAAAATCACGCGCGAGCTCGGCCTGCCGGTGATCATCAAGGCGGTCGCCGGCGGCGGTGGCCGCGGCATGCGGGTGATCCGGGCGGCCGGGGAGCTGAGCAAGGCGCTCAAGACCGCCCAGCGCGAGGCCGAGGCCTCCTTCGGCGTCGGCGACGTCTACATCGAGAAGTACGTCGAGAACCCGCGCCACATCGAGTTCCAGATCCTCGGCGACCATCACGGCGCGGTGGTCCACCTCGGCGAGCGGGAGTGCTCGATTCAGCGGCGGCACCAGAAGCTGCTCGAGGAGGGCCCGTCGATCGCGGTCACCGAGAAGCAGCGGCGGAAACTCGGGGCCACGGTGGTGGACGCCGCCCGCGCGCTGCAGTACACCAACGCCGGCACGTTCGAGTTCCTGCTCGACGACAAGGGGAACTTCTTCTTCCTCGAAGTGAACACCCGCGTCCAGGTCGAGCATCCGGTCACCGAGTGGATCACCGGCGTCGACATCGTGAAGGAACAGATCCGGATCGCGGCGGGAGAGCGGCTCTCGTTCAAGCAGGGAGACGTCACCTTCAACGGCCACGCGATCGAGTGCCGCGTCAACGCCGAGGATCCGGTCACCTTCCAGCCGTCCCCGGGCGTGATCCATGCCTTCAGCGTCCCCGGCGGGCCGGGGGTCCGGGTCGATACCTTCGCGCATTCGGAGTGCACGATCCCGCCGTACTACGACTCGATGATCGCCAAGATCATCGTCCACGGCCGGGACCGCCAGGAGGCGATCGCCCGGATGCGCCGCACGCTCGAGATGACGGTCATCGAGGGGATCAAGACCAGCATTCCCCTGCACCTCAAGATCCTGAGCGACGCTGACTTCATCGCCGGGCGCTTCAGCACGTCGTTCATGGAGCGCTACCTGGTCGCGCCGGAAAAAAAAACGGGTGACGGACGTCTCGCACAGGCCGGCTGACCCCGGCCGTCGGCTCTCCCTGCCGCCGCTCTATCCCATCATCGACATCGATTTCTGCCGGATGCGCGGGGTGCCGCCGCTCGCGCTCACCCAGGGCTGCCTGGACGGCGGCGCCCGGCTGCTTCAGGTACGGCAGAAGGGAACCGACGGCGGAGGGGCGGAGTTCCTGGCGCTGATTCGAGCGGTGGTCGCGCTGGCCGCCGGTGCCGGCGCGCTCGTCATCGTCAACGACCGGGCCGACCTGGCGGCGATGGCGGGAGCAGCCGGCGTTCATGTCGGGCAGCAGGACCTGCCGCCTGAAGCCGCGCGGTCGATCGTCGGTCCCCGGGCCATCCTCGGGGTCTCGACGCACACCGAGGAGCAGGTGGACGAGGCGGTGGCCGGGCCGTCCGACTATGTCGCGGTCGGACCGGTGTTCAGCACCGCCACCAAGGACACCGGATACGAGCCGCGCGGGCTCGCCCTGGTGCGGTACGCCGCGCAGCGTGGCAAGCCGGTCGTCGCCATCGGCGGGGTGACGCTGGAACGGGCGCCGGCGGTGCTTGCCGCGGGGGCGGCCGCGGTCGCGGTGATCTCCGACCTGATGTCTCCCGAGGGGGCGGAGGCGCGCGTGCGAGCGCTGCTCCGGGCCCTGTCGTGACCCTCTGCCGGCCGCTGCTTTCCAGCCGCTGCGCCCTCTCGCTCAGATCACGTGTAGCCGCGCCTGCGGCGTTTGCGTATAATTCCGATCGGTTTCATCTTTCCGCGGGGGGTACCGGCTCCCTTCGAGCCCGATCGACGTTCCCGGCCGTCTTGCAGGGCCGGACGATCGCGGCAGCCGGTTGCAAGCTGACATTCAGAACAGCGAGGACATAGAGTGGCTGGCTCATTGTTTCGAACCAAGTCGATCGACGCCCTTCTCGCGGACGCCCAGTCCACCGGCGAAGGCACTCTCAAGCGGACGTTGACCGCCTGGTCACTCATCGCGCTCGGCATCGGCGCGATCATCGGCGCCGGGCTGTTCGTCCGGACGGCGGCCGCGATCGCGGATCGCGCCGGTCCGTCCGTGACCCTCGCCTTCATCGTCGCGGGGGTCGGCTGCGCGTTCGCCGGGCTCTGTTACGCCGAGTTCGCCTCCATGATCCCGGTCTCCGGGAGCGCCTACACCTACTCCTACGCGACGATGGGCGAGCTGGCAGCGTGGATCATCGGCTGGGACCTCGTGCTCGAGTACGCGGTCGGGGCCGCGACGGTGGCGATCGCCTGGAGCGAGTACCTGAATCGCGTCCTCGAATGGTTCGACATGCGAATACCGTATGCCTGGTCCCATTCGCCGTTCGAATCGATGGCCGGCGAACAAGGATTGATGAACATCCCGGCGGTCATCATTCTCGGCCTGCTCTCGGCGCTGCTGATCCGGGGCACGAAGGAGTCGGCCTTCGTCAACAGCATCATCGTCGTCGTCAAGGTCGCCATCGTGCTGATGGTGATCGGGATCGGCTGGGGCTACATCAACCCGGCGAATCACACCCCGTTCATCCCTGAAGCCACCACCTACGTGACCCCGCAGGGCATCACCCATGCCTACGGTGGCATCATGGGCATCCTCGGCGCAGCCGGCGTCGTCTTCTTCGCGTTCATCGGCTTCGACGCGGTCTCGACGGCGGCGCAGGAAGCGAAGAATCCCCGCCGTGACATGCCGATCGGCATCCTCGGCTCGCTGGTGATCTGCACGATTCTCTACGTGCTGTTCTCTTACGTGCTGAGCGGCGTCGCCACGGTTGAAGACTTCCGCTCCACCGGGCGCGAAGCATCGGTCGCCTTTGCGATCTCGAAGTACATGGCGGGTTACGAGTGGCTCTCGCGGGCCGTCACCGTGGCGATCCTGGCCGGCTTCTCCTCGGTCATCCTGGTCATGCTGCTGGGGCAGTCGCGGGTCTTCTACTCGATGAGCAAGGACGGCCTGGTACCGCCGATCTTCTCGGACCTCCACCCGAAGTTCCGCACCCCCTACAAGTCGAACATGCTGTTCTTCGTGTTCACCGCCGCGTTCGCCGCGTTCGTGCCCGGCGACATCGTCGGGGAAATGACCAGCATCGGCACCCTGTTCGCGTTCATCCTGGTCTGCGCCGGGGTGTGGATGATGCGCCGCAGCCGGCCGGATATCGATCGCGGCTTCACCGTCCCGGCACTTCCGTTCGTCGCCACCGCCGGCATCGTCACCTGCGCGGCGATGATCTACGGCCTGGGCTGGACCAACTGGATGAGACTGGCGGGCTGGCTCGCGATCGGCCTGGTCCTCTACTTCGTGTACGGCAAGAAACACAGCCGGCTCGAGACGTAGCCCGTTCACAGCCACGTGGAGGCCAGCCGGCGCGAGTCGGCTGGCCGTTTTTTGTTCTGGTGACAGAGATGAGCGGGGACAGGCACCCTACCGAAAGGTGCCTGTCCCCGGACCTTGAATGACAGCCCGCATCCTCGACGGCACCTCGATCGCCGCGCAGATCCGACAGGAGGTGATGCCTGGCGTCGCGGCCTTCACCGCGACAACGGGCCGGCCGCCGTGCCTCGGGATCGTGCTGGTTGGTGATGATCCGGCATCGGAGATCTACGTCCGCAACAAGGTCAAGGCGGGAACCGATTCGGGGCTCCGCGTCGATTTGCAGCGACTGCCCGGCGACTGCGAACTCGCCGCTCTGCTCGATCTCGTAGGCCGGCTCAACGCCAGCGAGCTTCACGACGGGATCCTCGTCCAGTCGCCGCTGCCGGCATCGATGGGGCGCGACGCGGCACAGCAGGTGTTCGAGGTGATCGCCCCCGCGAAGGACGTCGACGGCTTCAGCCCGGTCAGCGTCGGCCGGCTGGTGCAGGGCCGCGCTGCTCTCGCCCCCTGCACCCCGTCCGGGGTCATCGAGATCCTCGATCGTTCCGGGATCGCGATCGGCGGCGCGCGGGCGGTGGTCATCGGCCGGAGCGAGATCGTCGGCAAACCGATGGCGATGCTGCTCCTCCAGCGTGACGCCACTGTCACGGTCTGCCACTCGAAGACGGTGGACCTGCCGTCGATCGCCCGGCAGGCTGATATTCTCGTGGCGGCGATCGGCCGGGCGGGATTCGTCACCCGTGAGTTCGTCAAACCAGGGGCAACGGTCGTCGATGTCGGCATCAATCGCGTCCGCGACGAGTCTTCGGCGGCCGCATTGTTCGGGCCGGCTTCACCACGAATGAAAGACTTCGCCAGGCGCGGGTCGCTGGTGGCGGGTGACGTTCACCCCGACGTCCTCGCCGTCGCCGGGGCGATGACCCCGGTCCCCGGCGGCGTCGGCCCGGTCACCATCGCCATGCTGCTGAAGAACACGCTCACCGCGGCGAAGGGACGCATCGCCGGCTCCTGAAGATGCTGAGAATCGGCCTGACGGGGGGGATCGCAACCGGCAAGAGCTTCTGCCTGGGGCGGTTTGCCGCGCTCGGCGTCCCGGTCATCGACGCCGACATCCTGTCGCGGGAGGCGGTCGCCCCCGGATCCCCCGGCCTCGGCATGATCAGCCGCCGCTTCGGATCCTCCGTGATCGGCGCCGATGGTTCGCTCGACCGCGCCGCCCTGGCCGCGATTGTCTTTACCGACCGGGCCGCACGCGCCGAGCTCGAGGCGATCGTTCATCCCGAGGTCTACCGGCGCATCAACGAGTGGTTCGTCAACCAGCCAGCCGGCACACGGTTCGCGATCGCCGACATCCCGCTGCTGTTCGAGACCGGCCACGAACATGATTTCGATCGGATCGTGGTCTGCGCCTGCGAACCGTTCGAACAGCTCCGCCGTCTCGTCGAGCGGGACGGCCTGTCGGACGAGGCCGCACGCGCCCGGCTGGCGGCGCAGTGGCCGATCAGCGAGAAGGTGGCGCGGGCCGATTACGTGATCAGGACGGACGATGGGTTCGCGGCGACCGCGCTCCAGGTGGAGAAGCTGTTCGAAACGCTGAAGTCCGACCTCTGACCGAGGTCGAATCCTAGCTCAGCGCGTCGCCGTCCTTCGCCGGCGCGATCCGCTCCTCGACGAAGGTGTCCCATTCATGGCAATGCGGGCACTGCCAGAGGAGCTCGGTGCTGCGATAGCGGCATCGCACGCAGATGTGCGGATCGACGTAGAACACCGACCGCCGGGTCAGCTCGACGTATCGCTGCACCAGCGGCGCAGGCAGGTCGAGCGTCGAGAGGGTTTCCCAGATCGACTGGTGGACCGCCAGGGCGTGCGGGTTGATCACCAGCGCCTCGAACAGGACGTCGAGCGCCTCGCGCGGCGTGCCGTGTGACGTCATGTGGCTCGCGAGTGCCAGCCGTGCCCGCCAGTCCTGCGGGTTCTCCTCGATCAGCCTCCGACACAGCGAGGGGAAGCGGGCCGGGTCCCCGGCCTTCGTATAGGCCGCCTCGAGCCGGGGGAAGGTCAGATAGGCACGCTCGGGCGAGTTGTTGATCAGCCGCTCCCACGCCGCGATCGCGGCCGGGGCGTCACCCTCGCGGAAGTGAACGTCCCCGAGGTTCAGATAGGCCGGGGTGTTGGCGGCATTGAGCTCGATCGCCGACTCGAACCGCCGCGCCGCTTCACTGGCGTTGCCGGCTCGGACCGCGTCGAGCCCGATTGCGTCTTCGAGGAAGGCCAGGATCCGCTGATGGCGCGGCTTGTCCACGTCGGCCGCCGCCGCCTCGAGCTTCTGCCGGGTGGCGTAGGCCTCTTTCCACTGGTGCTGCTCCTCGTGGAGCTTCTCCAGGTTGGCGAGTGCGTACTCGTTCCGCGGATCCAATCGCAGCACTTCGGTGAACGCCTCGAGCGCCCGGTCGACGAAGCCGCCGCGCTTGTAGTCGAGACCGAGGCAGAGCAGCACGTTGGCGTGTTCCAGCTTGCGGAGGTTTGGCCGTTGCAGCAGCGCCTGGTGCTCCTGGATGGCGCGGCCGACCTGCCCCTTCTCCCGATAGAGATTACCGAGAATCAGGTGGATCTCGAGCGAGTCGCCGGCGGTCTGGGCTGCCTTGGTGAGCTCCTCGATCGCCGGATCGACCTGGTCGGCGACCAGGAAGTTGAGGCCGAGCATGTAGTGCGGGGACTCGCGGGCCCGCCGCCGGTCGATCCAGCGCCCGTCGGTGAGCTTGTAGCGTTCCCACGCCTTGCCGGCCGCGAGGCCGATCAGGAGCGCAACGAGAACCGAGATCGTGGTCGCCGGCCCCATCAGGCGGAGCGTTCCCGGACGATCGCGTCCCAGCGTCCCTGCGCGCGCAGCACGAGCTCGATGAACTCGCGCACCGCGCCGCGTCCACCACCCGAGGCGCTCACCCAGTGCGCCTCGGCCCGGACCTCCTCGGCGGCATCGGCCGGGGCGCCGGCCAGGCCGGTCCGCCGGAACACGCCGATGTCGAGCAGGTCGTCCCCCATGTAGGCCACTGCTTCATCTTCGAGTCCGCTGTCGGCGACGATGCGCGCGAACTCGACCGGCTTGCTGGTCACGCCCTGCACAACGATCTTCATCCCCAGCTGGTTCGCGCGCTGGGTCGTCGCCGCCGACGCGCGCGCCGACAGCAGCCCCACCTCGACGCCGGCCTGCATCGCCCACACGATCGCCGCGCCGTCGCGGATGTGAAACCCCTTCGACTCCGTTCCGTCGCCGTGCATGATCACCGTCCCGTCGGTGAGCACCCCGTCGACGTCGAGCAGGATGAGGCGTATCCGCTTCGCCCGAGCCTCTACGCTGAGTGTAGCCAACTGTCTCCGTGCTGAATCGTGTTTCGTTCTAAACCGTGTTGTCCGTGTTGAACCGTGGCAAGAAGCCGTCTTGAACCGTGGCTCGAGAACCGTGTCGATCCGCGGCCTAGATCATCTGCGTGCGCCACAGATCGTGGAGGTGCACGACGCCTTCGACCTCGCCGCTGGCCCCCGCGACCACCACCGAGGTGATCTTGTGGGTTTCCATGATCCTCAGCGCCTCGACGGCGAGCATCTCACGCCCGATGGTCCGCGGGTTCCGCTTCATGACGTCGCCGGCCGTGAGCGACAGCACATCGGAGGACCCGACCATCAGGCGGCGGAGATCGCCGTCGGTGAAGATGCCCTGCAGGCGTCCATTGTCGTCGACGATGCAGGTCATGCCGAGCCGTTTGTCGGACATCTCGTGAAACACGTCGGGCATCGGGGTCGAGGTGCGGACGATCGGCGCGGCCGGCCCGGAGTGCATCACGTGCTCCACTCGGACCAGCCGGCGCCCAAGCTTGCCGCCAGGATGGAGCGAGGCGAAGTCCTCTTCGCGGAAGCCCTTGCGGACCAGCAGCGTCATCGCCAGCGCGTCTCCCAGGGCCAGGGCGGCGGTCGTGCTGGCGGTCGGCACCAGGTTCATCGGGCACGCTTCCTCGGCGATGCCGCAGTCGAGGATCACGTCGGCGGCCCGGGCGATCGTGGACGACGGGTCGCCGGTCATGGCGATCAGCCGCGCGCCGATCCGGCGGATCGATTCGAGCAACCGTACCAGCTCCTCGGTTTCGCCGCTGTGAGACAACGCCAGCACCACATCGTCGTCGCGGATGGCGCCGAGGTCGCCGTGGATCGCTTCGGCGGGATGGAGGAAGTACGACGAGGTGCCGGTGCTCGAAAGGGTGGCCGCGATCTTCCGGCAGATGATCCCGGATTTGCCCATGCCGGTGACGATGACGCGGCCGCGGCACTCGAACAGCAGCTGGACCGCGCGCTCGAAGTCGCCATTCAGACGGGCCATCAGCCCGAGGATCGCGTCCGCCTCGGTTTTGAGGACCTTGCGGGCGATGTCGAGCGCCGGGATGGTCTCGCTCATGCGGCGACTCCCCGGGCGATGTCGTGGATCTTCACCAGCCGGCGGAGCAGAGGTTCGAGCAGGTCGAGGCGCAAGCGCATTCTGCGCATCGCTTTTGGCCCGCGCCGGATCCTGGTGCACTTCCATGAACACGCCGTCCACGCCGGCGGCGACGCCGGCGGAGGCCATCGGCTCGATGTAAGCGGCCTGGCCAGTGGTGACTCCATCCCCCGCGCCGGGCAGTTGCAGGCTGTGGGTGACGTCGTAGACCACTGGATACCCCAGGGCCCGGAGCATGGGGAAGGCCCGCATGTCCACCACCAGGTTGTTGTAGCCGAAGCTGAAGCCGCGCTCGGTGACGAGCACCTGCCGGTTGCCCGCAGAGGTCACCTTCTCGATCGCGTGGCGCATGTCGTTCGGCGCCAGGAACTGACCCTTCTTGATGTTCACGACCCGGCCGGTGGCCGCGGCCGCTTTGAGCAGGTCCGTCTGTCGCGACAGAAACGCCGGGATCTGCAGGACGTCGGCCACTTCCGCCGCGGCGGCTGCGTGCGCCGGCTCATGGATGTCGGTGAGGATCGGAACCCCGGCCTCCTGGCGTACCCGCCCGAGCACGCGGATTCCTTCGGTCAACCCGGGCCCGCGAAAGGACCCTGACGAGGTGCGGTTCGCCTTGTCATAGGAGGCCTTGAACACGTACTGGACGCCGGTGCGCCCGGCGATCTCCCGCAGCGCCATCGCGGTCTCGATGGCGTGCGATTCACTTTCGATCACGCAGGGCCCGGCAATGAGCAGGAGCGGCGTGCCCCCCCCGACGGAGAGCCCGGCGAACTGGACGGCTTCCACGGTTACCCTGCAACCGATTCTGCGGCGGGCCGACGCGCGGCGGTCTTGTGCTGGTGGCTCGCGTGCACGAAACCGGCGAACAGCGGATGCGCCTTGAGCGGCTTGGAGGTGAACTCCGGGTGAAACTGGACCGCCACGTACCAGGGATGCGTCGGCAGCTCGATGATCTCGACGAACTTGCCGTCGAGCGAACGCCCGACGATCTCCAGCCCCTGGGCGGTCAGCGCCGGCTCATAGAAGCAGTTGAACTCGTAGCGGTGTCGATGGCGCTCGCGGATTACATCCGCGCCGTACAGCTGGTGTGACCGCGAGCCCGGCTTGAGCGCGCATTCGTAGGTGCCGAGCCGCATGGTGCCGCCGAGGTCGTCTACCCCGAGCAGGTCACGGAGCTTGTAAATGACGTTCTGCGGCGTATCGGGTGTGCACTCGGTGGAATCGGCCTCGGTCAGGCCGCAGACGTGGCGCGCGTACTCGACCGCGGCCCACTGGAACCCGTAGCAGATGCCGAAGTAGGGGATGCCGCGCTCACGAGCGATCTCCGCCGCGCGCATCATGCCGCGCGTGCCGCGATCGCCGAACCCGCCCGGCACCAGAATGCCGTCGGCGCCATCGAGCAGCTGTTCTCCGCCGGGCTGCTCGAGCGCCTCGGCTTCGACCCAGCGGATGTTGACCCGCAGCCGGTGCTTGAAGCCGCCGTGATAGAGCGCTTCGTTGAGGCTCTTGTATGAGTCCTCGTAGCCGACGTACTTGCCGACGACGTGGATCGTGATCTCGTCGGAGGGGTTCTTGATCCGGTCCACCAGGTCGACCCAGCCGTCCATCTGCGCTTCGGTGGCCGGGAGGTTCAGCCGCTGCAGCACGATACGGTCGAGCCCTTCCGCCGCCAGGACCAGCGGCACCTCGTAGATGCTGGAGACATCCTTCGCGGTGATCACCGCCTCTTCGTCGACGTCGCAGAACAGCGCGATCTTCCGCTTGATCTCCTGGTCGAGGAAGCGGTCGGTGCGGCAGAGCAGGATGTCGGGCTGGATCCCGATCGCCCGAAGGTCCCGCACGCTGTGCTGGGTCGGCTTCGTCTTCAACTCACCGGCGGCGCCGATGAACGGCACCAGGGTCAGGTGGATGTAGAGCGTGTTCTCGCGCCCGACGTCCTGCCGCAGCTGACGGATCGCCTCCACGAACGGCAGGCTCTCGATGTCGCCGACGGTGCCGCCGATCTCCACCAGGACGATGTCCACCCCCTTGGCGATCGCCCGGATGTTGTCCTTGATCTCGTTGGTGATGTGGGGGATGACCTGGACGGTCCGGCCGAGATAGTCGCCGCGCCGCTCCTTCTGGATCACCGACAGGTAGATCTTGCCGGTCGTCCAGTTGTTGTTGCGGGTCGTGACCTGGTTGGTGAACCGCTCGTAGTGCCCGAGGTCCAGGTCGGTCTCGGCGCCGTCGTCGGTGACGTAGACCTCGCCGTGCTGGTACGGGCTCATCGTGCCGGGGTCGACGTTGATGTACGGATCGAACTTCTGCAGGGCCACCTTGTAGCCGTGCCCTTCGAGCAGCGCGCCGATCGATGCGGCCGCGAGCCCCTTGCCGAGCGACGACACGACGCCGCCGGTCACGAGGATGTACTTTACGGGCCGGGCTGGCTTTTCCTGTGTGCTCGAATCCGTCTGCTGCATCGTGTCTCCTGATTGGGTACCGGCCCGGTGTTCGGCGCGGCCCTACGGCCGGGCTGCCGCCACCGGGCTGCGCGCCAGCTGTCTCACCCTGGCCAGATCCTCCGCCGTATCGACCCCGATCGAATCGTGAACCGTCTCGATTGCCTTGATCCGGATGCCGAGCTCGAGCGCGCGCAACTGCTCGAGCGCCTCCGCCTGTTCCATCGCCGTCGGCGCCGCGGCGGTGATCCGCAGCAGGCATTCGCGCCGGTAGGCGTAGAGACCGACGTGCCGCCAGGCGGGGGCCGGCGGGCAGCCTTCGCGTGTGTAGGGAATCGGTGCGCGGGAAAAATACAACGCGTAGCCTTCCCGGTCCACCACCACCTTGGTGATGTTCGGGTTCAGCAGTTCCTCACGGTCGACGATCCGTCGCCGGAGCGTCGTGAGCTGGAGCGCACGATCGACTCGGAACGGCGCGATCGCGTCGTCGATCATCGATGGCTCGATCAGCGGTTCGTCCCCCTGGACGTTGACGACCACGTCGCACGTCAGCCCGGCGGCGACCTCGGCGACCCGATCGGTTCCACTCTGATGTTTCGAAGAGGTCAGTTGTGCCCGTCCGCCGAACGCTTCGACCGCGTCGCAGATCCGCTGATCGTCGGTGGCGACGATCACCACGCCGACCGAGCGCGCCGCCGCGGTGCGCCGATAGACGTGCTCGATCATCGTCTTGCCGGCGATATCGGCCAGAGCTTTGCCCGGCAGGCGCGACGACTGGTATCTGGCGGGGATGATGGCGACGACAGAGACAGAACCGGAGTTGACCGCGGGCCCGGAGATGGAAACAGGGGGCACGGCAAATCTTACCATGACGGCTCCGCGTCATCGGTAGTACCATGGGCTCGCAATGAGCCCCTCGCGGGTTGCGGCGTGGATCATCGGCGCGGCCGTCTGTGGCGCGTGGCTCGCATCGGCCGCCGGGGTCACCAGGCAGGCCCGGGCCGCCAGGATGACGCCGAGGCCGGCAGACGCGGTGCAGTTCGATGCGCTCGCGGCTGACGTCCAGGCGCAGACCGGCCGGCTGCGCGAGCGGCTGGCGACCGCGCCGGCCCCCAGGGCCGATCGAAATCCTTTCAGTTTCTCACCGCGACTGGCGCGCCGTGCCTCGCCGTCCATTCCGCAACCGTTGCCAGCCTCTTCGGCGCCGGCGGCAGCCGTCGAGGTGCGGGAGCCGGCGATGGAGCTGGTCGGCGTTGCGGCCTCGACCCGTCCTGAGGGCATCGTAAGGATCGCGATGATCACCGGCGGACACGACGAGCTGATGATGGTGACTGCCGGCCAGCGGATTCTCGGCCGCTACGACGTGGTCGCGGTCGGCGCGGACGCGGTGGAGCTCAAGGACCTTCAGACCGGCGGCACCCGCCGGCTCGTAATTCGCTAGATTTTTCGCGCAGCGGCGCCGAGCCGCACCAGGCCTACCTTCCGGATCGCCGGCACACCCCGCAGTTCTTCCATCGCAGCCTCGATATCCTGATCGCCGTCCGCGTCCAGGCTCACGACCCCGACCGCGCCGGCGGGTCCGCGGCCGAGCGCGAAGCTGGCGATGTTCAGGTGATGGCGGCCGAGAATCGTGCCGATGTCGCCGATGACCCCTGGTCGATCGTCGTTCGAAATGACGAGAAGGGTGCCTTCGAGCGGCGCCTCGATCTCGACGCCGTCGATCTGAGTCAACCTCGGGCTGGCGGGCTCGAACACCGTGCCTTCCACCAGCCGTTCGCCGTCTCCGTTGAGCAGCCTCAGCGATAGCAAGTTGGCGAAATCTCGCGGCCGCGAGCTGCGCGATTCGACGATCTCGATGCCGCGCTGGGCCGCGACCGCCCTCGCATTCACCACGGTCACTGCTGTCGACAGGATCGGGCGGAGCAGTCCGGCAATCGCCGCGTTGGCTACCAGCGGGCCGTGAACCGGCAGGAATTCGCCGTAGTAGCGGACGCTCAGCGTGTGCGTCCGGCCGCTCTCGAGTTGCGCCAGCAACGCTCCGAGGCGCTCGGCGAGCTGCATGAACGGCCGCAGTCGCGCCGCATCGTCACCTCGAACCGACGGAAAGTTGACCGCGTTGGTGATCGTGCCGTTCAGAAGATAGTCCCGGACGGCCGTTGCGGTCTCGAGCCCGACCAGTTCCTGGGCCTCGACCGTGGACGCGGCGATGTGCGGGGTCGCGACAACCCCCCGCAGGTTCACCAGACGCCAGTCGGCCGGTGGCTCCTTTTCGAACACATCCAGCGCGGCCCCGGCGACCGTGCCCGCCTCGATCGCGTCGGCCAGCGCCGCTTCATCGATCAACTCGCCGCGCGCGGTGTTCACAATTCGCACACCCGGCTTGCAGCGCTGGAGTCGCTCCTTATTAAGAAGGTGGCGCGTCTCCGGTGTGACCGGGATATGAAGCGTCAGGTAGTCGGCGGCGGCACAGACATCGTCGAGCGACAGCAGCTTGATGCCGAGTGACTGGGCGACTTGTTCAGTTATGAATGGATCGTGCGCGACCATCGTCATTGCGAACGGCCTGGCGCGTGCGGCCACTTCCTGGCCGATTCGGCCGAGCCCGATGATCCCGAGGGTCTTGCCTCGCAGCTCCGCGCCGGTCAGCCGTTTCTTGTCCCAGACCCCCTTCTTCATCGCGGCGTCGGCCGCGGGGATGCCGCGCGACAACGCCAGCATCATGCCGAGGGTGAGCTCTGCCACGCTGATGCTGTTGGCGCCGGGCGCATTCATGACGACGATGCCCCGGGCGGTGGCGGCTTCGACGTCGACGTTGTCGACGCCGGTGCCGGCGCGCGCAATCACCTGAAGCCGCGGCGCCGCGGCAATCAGGGCGCCATCCACCGTCGTGGCGCTGCGGACGATGATTGCGTCGGCGTCGGCGACGTCTTCGGCAAGCTGTTCGGGTGATCGTGGTGTCCGGGCATCGACCTGCCAGGTCGACTGGCTGCGCAGCAGCTCGATGGCGGACGCGGGGAGAGGATCGGCAACAACGAGTTTCATGGATAGGTAAGTATAATGACCGAGGCTCACCACAGTCGTGCTGCCGTCGACTGCCGGTCGTGCGCACCAACGTAGTGCAAACCGCTCGAATGCACGGAATCATGCCCCTGAAGGCGGTTTGCGCGTACGATTTCCACAAACTTTTCCACAACTTCTGTGAAGATCGGCTGACGCCGCAATGGTGATGTGACCTAAAGCCCTATGCCTACACTCTCGAACGTGAAGCCTCCCTCCGACGGCCATCCGATCAGCCGGCAGTCAGGCCGCCTGGTCGTACCTGACGATCCGATCATTCCGTTCATCGAAGGCGACGGCACCGGCCCGGACATCTGGCGCGCCAGCGTGCGGGTGCTGGACGCCGCGGTGCAGAAGGCGTACGGCGGCCGGCGCAGGATCGCGTGGATGGAAGTCTTCGCCGGTGAGAAGAGCTTCAAGCAGTTCGGCAACTGGCTGCCGGATGACACGATCGAGGCGTTCCGCACCTACTACGTCGGCCTCAAGGGACCCCTGACGACTCCGGTGGGTGGGGGCATCCGTTCGCTGAACGTCGCCTTGCGGCAGCTCCTGGATTTGTATGTGTGTCTGCGTCCGGTGCGGTGGTACAACGGCGTGCCATCGCCGGTGAAGCATCCCGAGAAGGTCGACATGGTGATCTTCCGGGAGAACACCGAGGACATCTACGCCGGCATCGAATATGCCGCGGGCACGCCCGACGCGAAGAAGGTCCTGGATTTTCTCGAGCGGGAGTTTCCGAAGGAGTTCAAGAAGATCCGTTTCGCGACGCAGGACGCGTCGAGCGGCTGGCAGGCCGCGCTCGAAGAGATCGGTGCACCGAAACGGAACGTCGGCATCGAGGTCGGGATCGGCTTCAAGCCGCTCAGCTATCTCGGATCGGAAAGGCTGGTGCACAGCGCCATCAGCTATGCGATCCAGGCCGGCCGCAAGAGCGTCACCCTGGTCCACAAGGGGAACATCATGAAGTTCACCGAGGGGGCCTTCCGTGACTGGGGCTACCGGGTGGCGCGCGAGATGTTCGGGGCGGTGGAGATCGATGGCGGCCCATGGTGCCGGATCCCCGAAGGAAAACCGGGCGCCGGGATCGTCATCAAGGATGCGATCGCCGACATCACGCTGCAACAGGTCCTGACCCGTCCGGAAGAGTTCGACGTGATCGCCACCCCTAATCTCAACGGTGACTATCTGTCGGATGCCCTGGCGGCCCAGGTCGGCGGGATCGGGATCGCGCCCGGCGGAAACATCAACTACGTGACCGGTCACGCCATCTTCGAAGCGACCCACGGGACCGCGCCCAAGTACGCGGATCAGGACAAGGTCAATCCTGGATCGGTCGTCCTCTCTGGCGAGATGATGTTGCGGCACCTCGGCTGGCCGGAAGCGGCCGCCCTGGTGGTCAAGGGTATGGACGGCGCCATCTCCTCGAAGCACGTCACGTATGACTTCGCGCGCCTCATGGAGGGGGCCACCGAGGTCGCCACGTCCAGATTCGCCGACACGATCATCGCAAACATGTAGAGGTTTCGAGGCTTCGTCAATGAACAGAAAAGTGACAGTGGTGGGGGGCGCCGGCAACGTCGGCGCTACGGTAGCGCGGGCGATCGCCGACAAGGAGCTGGCCGATGTCGTGATCATCGACATCGCCGACCAGAAAGCGGGGGGGATTGCGCTCGACATGCTCGAGGCCTGCCCGATCGAAGGATCCGACTCACGCGTCGTCGGTTACGGGGCGAACGAGGAAGGGTGGGCCCAGACGGCCGACTCCGACGTGGTCGTGATTACCTCGGGTGTGCCGCGCAAGCCGGGCATGAGCCGCGACGACCTGCTCAACGTGAACTACAAGATCATGCAGTCGGTGACCGAGCAGGTCATCAAGCATTCCCCGAACACGATCATCGTGCCGGTCGCCAATCCGCTCGACGCCATGTGCCAGGCGGTCTACCGACTGAGCGGTTTCCCGCGCGAGCGGGTCATCGGCATGGCCGGCGTGCTCGACTCGGCGCGGATGCGGGCGTTCATCGCGATGGAGACCGGGGTGTCGGTGGAGAACATCCACGCGTTCGTGCTCGGCGGACACGGGGATACGATGGTGCCGCTGCCGCGCTACTCGACGATCGCCGGGATCCCCTTGCCCGATTATCCCGGGTTGACCGCGGAAAGGATCAAGGCGATCGGCGATCGGACGGCCAACGGCGGCGCGGAGATCACCAAGCTGGTGGGCACCAGCGCTTGGTACGCCCCAGGATCGGCCGCGGCCGAGATGGTCGAGATCATCCTCAAGGACAAGAAGAAGATCGTGCCGTGCTCGGTGTTCCTCCAGGGGGAGTACGGCATCAACGGCCTCTTCGTCGGCGTGCCGATCAAGCTGGGGGCCCGGGGCGTCGAGCAGATCATCCAGATCACGCTTACGCCCGACGAAAATGCGGCGCTTCAGAAATCGGCCGCGGCCGTCAAGGAGCTCACCGACGTCATTGGCGTCTAGCCATCACTGAGTAGAGAACGCTGACGGGCGAGGGGCGCTGATTGCCCCCGCTCCTCAGCGCCACCGCCTTCCTCGACCCGCGAGCCCGCGGATTCAGACCCCCCCTCTCCCTCCTATTTACACGGTTACACGATCGTCACAATCGACCTGGCGTCCGCCCGCCGATTCTTCTCGGGTTTTTTGCCGGCCAGCGGCTGAGTAATCGGCAACGGACTTGCTATTCCCCGGGTATCCCGGGCGTTTCGGAATCAAGAAGGGACCTCCAGAACTAATGGAAAACAAGTCGAGGGCGACTGGCGTCGCCCTGTGTGCGGTAGCTTGCGTGTGCTCGGTCGTCGCCGTCCTGCGTGCGCAGTCGGTGCCGGCCCCATGGGCCGGCCGCGATATCGGGGCGCCGGCCCTGGCCGGCAGGGCGGGATTTTTCGAACGGCGTATTCACGATTGACGCTGCCGGCACCGACATCGCGGGAAGTAGCGACCAGTTCTACTTCGTCTATCAGGCCATCTCCGGCGACGTGGACGTCCGGGCCCGCATCGACTCGGTCTCACCGGCCAATGCCTGGTCCAGGGCCGGCGTCATGATCCGGAGCAGCCTGAACGCCGAACGCCGCCCACGGCTACGCCACGGTGTCAGCGGGGAACGGCGTCGCGTTTCAACGCCGTACGACCTCCGGCGGCGGCAGCGTGAGCAGCCCGGGGCCGGGGCTGAGCGCGCCACGCTGGGTCCGGCTGGTTCGGGCCGGCACCAGGCTCACCGCCTACACCTCGGGCGACGGCGCCGGCTGGACGACCATCGGCAACGAGACGATCGCCCTCGGCACCACCGCCTACGTGGGGGTCGCGGTCACCAGCCGCCAGCCTTCGGTGCGCACCACCGCCAGGGCCTCGAATGTCACCATCACCTCCACGTCTGCGGCGCTTCCCGCCGGCCAGGCCAGCGGCGACATCGGTGCCCCGTCGATCAAGGGAGGGGCATCCTTTGCCAGCGGCCGCTACTCCATCAAGGGGGCGGGCGCGGGGATCGCGGCGGGATCCGACCAGTTCCACTACGTCTACCAGCAGGTAAGCGGGGACCTGGATGTCGTCGCCCGGGTCACGTCGCTCGGCGCCGCGGCCGCCTGGTCGAAGGCTGGCGTGATGATCCGGGAATCGCTGGCCGCCAATTCGCCTCATGCCCTGGCGTTGGTATCGGCCGGCAACGGCTACGCGTTCCAGCGGCGCTCGGACCCTGGCGGGACGACGGAGCTGACCAGCGGCGGCAGCGGGGTGGCACCGGGGTGGATCCGACTGGTCCGGACCGGCTCGTTGATCGAGGCCTACCGCTCCGCGACCGGTTCCACCTGGACGAAGATCGGCAGCGACTCGGTGTTCATGGACGGTACGGTCTACGTAGGCATCGCGGTCAGCAGCCACGACACCGGTGAGGCCACGGTTGCGGTCGTCGACAGTCTGCGCGTTACCGAGAAGGACCCCCCGGCGAATCGCCCGCCGCTCGTCACGGTGACGTCCCCGCTGAGCGGCCAGACGTTCAACTCGCCGGCCACGGTCGCCATCACCGCGACCGCCTCGGATGCGGACGGTCAGATCGCCAATGTCGAGTTTTACGCAAATTCGACGCTGCTCACCCGCGACTCGACGGCGCCGTATTCGCACACCATCAGCTCCCTGCCCGCGGGTGACTATGCGATCAAGGCGGTCGCGACCGACAACCAGGGGGCCGCCACGATCTCGAGCACCGTATCCATCACGGTCAGCGCGGGCGCCTCTGGTCTGCCGCGGTGGGTGGTCTTCCAGGCCTCCGAGGACCACTCCATCGTCAACAAGTACGTGCTTGAGGTATATGCGAGCGGGGCGACCCCGGGTGTGACGAGCCCGCTCGTGACCTCGGACCTCGGCAAACCGCCGGTCGCGTCGAACGGCGAGATCACCGTGGATCGCGGGTCCTTCTTCCAGGCGCTGTCCCCCGGAAGTTACATCGCCACCGTCAAGGCGGTCGGGGACGGGGGCAGCAACCGGAGTCTGATCGCCGGCTTCACGCGATGAGCCGGCGAGAACCAGCCTAGTCGCTGCGAGAAACGAGCATCGCCCGGAAGTATTCCCGGTTCATCCGGGCGATGTTCGTGATCGGGATCTCTTTCGGGCAGACCGCCTCGCATTCACCTTCGTTCGAGCAGCTGCCAAATCCCTCGGCATCGTGGCGCTCGACCATGGCGACGACGCGTGTCGCCCGCTCCGGCTGACCCTGGGGGAGCAGCGCGAGGTGTGCCACCTTGGCCGAGGTGAAAAGCGCCGCCGAGGCGTTCTTGCAGGCCGCCACGCACGCGCCGCAGGCGATGCATGCCGCAGAATCCATGGCCTGGTCGGCCGCGGTCTTCGGCACCAGGATCGCGTTGCCGTCCTGGGCGCCGCCCACATTCACCGAGGTGTAGCCGCCGGCCTGGATGATCCGGTCGAAGGCGCTGCGATCGACGACCAGGTCCTTCAGGACCGGGAATGCGGTGGCCCGCCACGGTTCCAGCACGAGCCGGTCGTCCTCCTTGAACCGGCGCATGTGAAGCTGGCAGACGGTGGTGCCCGGCTCCGGGCCGTGCGGAATCCCGCCGACCATGAACCCGCAGGTGCCGCAGATCCCTTCGCGGCAGTCCGAGTCGAAGGCAATCGGGTCCTGCCCCTTGACGATCAGCCCTTCGTTGACGACATCGAGCATCTCGAGAAAGGACATGTCCGGCGAGACGTTCTCGGCCGTGTAGTCGACGAACTCGCCGCGGGCCGTCGGGCCCGCCTGGCGCCAAACCTTGAGGAAGATACGCATCGGGTGACTTCGCTGAAACTCAGAACTACAGAACTCAGAACTACGAACTCAGTGCCAGTTCTGAGTTCGTATGTTCTTAATTCTGAGTTACTTATAGCTCCTCTGACTTGGTTTGACGTACTCGAACGTCAACGCTTCCTTGTGCAGGGCCGGGGCCGTCCCGACTCCCTGGTACTCCCAGGCAGCGACGTAGGAATAGTTCGCGTCGTCGCGGAGCGCCTCGCCGTCGGGAGTCTGGCTTTCTTCGCGGAAATGGCCGCCGCATGATTCGGCGCGGTGCAGGGCATCGAGCGTCAGCACCTCCGCGAACTCGAGGTAATCGGCGACGCGGCCGGCGTACTCGAGGTTCTTGTTGAGGTTGTTCTTCGGGCCGGGGACGCTGACGTTCTGCCAGAACTCCTCGCGCAGCGCCGGGATCCGTTCGAGTGCCCGCCGCAGCCCCTGGTCCGTTCGGGCCATGCCGACCTCGTCCCACAGCAGGCCGCCGAGCTCCCGGTGCAGCTGCCGCGGCGTCTTCGATCCCTTGACGGCAAGCAGCGTGTCGATCCGGTCCTGGACACCGGCCTCCGCCTCCTTGAACGCCGGATGGTCGGTGGTCACGGCCGGCAGGCTCGCGCTCCCAAGGTAGTGGGCGAGCGTGTAGGGGATGACGAAGTAGCCGTCAGCCAGCCCCTGCATCAGGGCGCTTGCCCCGAGGCGGTTGGCGCCGTGATCGGAGAAGTTCGCCTCGCCAAGCACGTGAAGCCCCGGGATCGTACTCATCAGGTTGTAGTCCACCCAGAGTCCCCCCATCGTGTAGTGGATGGCGGGGTAGATCCGCATCGGCACCTTGTACGGATCGTCGGCGGTGATCTTGGCGTACATGTCGAACAGGTTGCCGTACCGGCCGCGGATCACATCTTCGCCGAGGCGCTGGATCGCCTCCTTGAAATCCAGGTAGACGGCCAGGCCGCTCTCGCCGACGCCGCGGCCTTCGTCGCACACCCCTTTGGCGTTGCGGGAGGCGACGTCGCGCGGCACCAGGTTGCCGAAACTCGGATATCGCCGCTCGAGGTAGTAGTCGCGCTCGGCCTCGGGGATCTGCTCCGGCGGACGCTTGTCACCCTGGTTCTTCGGCACCCATACTCGCCCGTCGTTCCTCAGGCTCTCGCTCATCAGGGTGAGCTTTGACTGGTGGGTGCCGGACACCGGGATGCAGGTCGGGTGGATCTGGGTGTAGCACGGGTTGGCGAAGAAGGCGCCGCGCTTGTGGGCGCGCCAGGCCGCGGTCACGTTCGAGTTCACCGCGTTGGTGGAGAGGTAGTAAGCGGTGCCGTAGCCCCCCGTGCACAACAGGACCGCGTGCCCGGCGTATCGCTCGATCGCGCCGGTGTTCAGATTCCGGACCACGATGCCCCGGGCCTGCCCGTCCACCAGCACGATGTCGAGCATCTCGCGGTTGGCGAAGGACTTTACCGTGCCGCGCTCGACCTGCCGCATCATCGACTGGTAGGCGCCGAGCAGCAGCTGCTGGCCGGTCTGGCCGCGGGCGTAGAAGGTGCGGGACACCTGGGCGCCGCCGAACGACCGGTTGTCGAGGAGCCCGCCGTACTCGCGCGCGAACGGCACGCCCTGGGCGACGCACTGGTCGATGATGTTGACGCTCAGCTGGGCGAGCCGGTAGACGTTGGCCTCGCGCGAACGATAATCCCCCCCCTTGACGGTGTCATAGAAGAGCCGCTGGATGCTGTCGCCGTCGTTCTGGTAGTTCTTGGCGGCGTTGATGCCCCCCTGAGCCGCGATGCTGTGGGCGCGACGCGGGCTGTCCTGGATGCAGAAGCTCAGCACGTTGTAGCCCAGCTCACCCAGCGACGAAGCGGCCGAGGCTCCCGCCAGCCCGGTGCCGACGATGATGACCGTGTACTTTCGGCGGTTGGCCGGGTTGACCAGCTTCGACTCGAACTTGTGGCGGTCCCACTTCTCGGTGAGCGGACCGCCGGGGGTCTTGGAATCCAGGTGCATAGGAATCAGTAACGGAAGTAAACCCAGACCGGGATGATCGCAAGCCCCACCCCGATCAGGACCGCGAACAGGATGCCGAAGGCGGTGAGCCGCCGCGTATACAGCGGGTGATCGAGGCCGAGCGACTGGAAGGCGCTGGCGATCCCGTGCCGAAGATGGAGCCCGACGAGCAGCGTCGCGATCACGTAGACCGCCACCCAGGCCGGGTTCTGGAACACCTCGACTTCGGTCCGATAGAGGTCGCGGACGGTGCTGTCGGTGACCTGGTACCACGTGCCGAACTTGAACTGCTTCACGTGGATGACGACGAAGACCAGGATGAAGAGCCCGGACCAGATCATCGTCGAGGATGCGAGGCTCTTGCGGCTGGTGTGGCCGGCCAGCTCTTTCTTGAGATAGGCCACCCGCCGGGCCGCACGGTTAGCCGTCCACATCGTCACCGCCTTGTAGATGTGGATCAGGAAGATTGCGAGCAGGCCGATCTCGATCGGCAGGATCAGCGGGTTCGAGATCAGGGTGTGGGAGTACTCGTTGAAGACGTCCGCGCCGGCGAAGATCAGCGCGTTGCCGACCAGGTGCAGCAGCATGTAGACGAAGAGGCCGGCTCCGGTCAGCCCCATCAGCAGCTTGGTGCCGACCGACGAGGAAAAGACGCGGCGGAAGCGAGAGGGCATAAGGGCGCGAAACTCCGAAGGGGCCAAACGTTCAGATTGTACCTTGCGCCGCTGGGCGAAGGCTACGGTGTCGCTTGCTTGCGTCGCTCAGTCGAGTGAGACAGAATTGACAGGTTGCGCTCTCGACAGGAACGCACCCCTACACCATGAAAATTCACGAGTATCAGGGAAAGACAATTCTTGCGCGCTACGGCGTGCCGGTGCCGCAGGGAGAGGTGGTCTTCGACGCCGCCAGCGCGCGCGAGGCCGCACGACGGCTTGGGACCGCCGTGGTCGTGGTCAAGGCGCAGATCCACGCCGGCGGCCGCGGCAAGGGGGGCGGCGTCAAGGTCGTGCGCAGCGCCGACGAAGCCGAGGAGGCCGCGAAGAAGATGCTCGGCATGCAGCTCGTGACCATCCAGACCGGCCCCGAGGGGCAGGTGGTCGGCCGCGTGCTCGTGGAACAGGGGCTCGACATCAAGCGCGAGCTCTACCTCGCGATCCTGATCGACCGGTCGACCGAGCGGCCGGTCCTGATGGTCAGCCAGGAAGGGGGCGTGGAGATCGAGAAGGTCGCCGAAGAGACGCCCGAGAAGATCCACAAGGTCTTCATCCATCCGACCGCCGGCCTCAGTCCCTTCCAGACCCGTCAGCTCGCCTTTGCGCTGGGGCTCGAAGGGGCCCAGATCGGCCAGGCCGGCAAGCTGATGGCCGCGTTCTGGACCGCGTTCAAGGCCACCGACGCCTCGCTGGTCGAGATCAACCCGCTGATCGTGACCGGCGATGGCAACCTGCTGGCCCTCGACGCGAAGATCACTCTCGACGACAACGCGCTCTACCGTCACCCTGACCTCAGCGAGCTGCGCGACGTGGCGGAGGAAGCGCCGCTCGAGGTCGAGGCGTCGAAGTTCTCGCTCAACTACATCAAGCTCGATGGCACCATCGGCTGCATGGTGAACGGCGCCGGGCTGGCGATGGCGACCATGGACATCATCAAGCTGGCGGGCGGAGAGCCGGCCAACTTCCTGGACGTCGGCGGCGGCGCCAACGCCGAGCAGATCAAGAACGCCTTCCGCATCCTGATGTCCGACAAGGCGGTGAAGGCGGTCTTCATCAACATTTTCGGCGGCATCCTGCGCTGCGACATTCTCGCCGAAGGGGTGATCGCGGCGGTCAAGGACCTCGGCGTGCCGGTGCCGATCGTGATCCGCATGGAAGGCACGAACGTCGAGAAGGGCAAACAGATGCTCAGGGACAGCGGGTTGAACTTCACCACCGCCGACACGATGAGCGAAGGGGCCGAGCGCGTCGTCGCTCTGGGCAGATAAATTACATGGCTGTATCTGATTGACCGGAATACCCGCCTCATCGTCCAGGGGATCACGGGGCGCGAGGGAACCTTCCACGCCAAGGCGGCGCAGGCGTACGGCACCCAGGTCGTCGGCGGGGTGACCCCGGGCAAGGGGGGCACGACGCACGAGGGCTGGCCGGTGTTCAATACGGTCGCCGACGCCGTGCGTGAAACCGGGGCCAACGCGACGGTGATCTTCGTGCCGCCGCCGTTCGCGGCCGACGCCATCATGGAAGCGGCGGACGCCGCGATGCCGCTCGCGGTCTGCATCACCGAGGGGATCCCCGTCCTCGACATGATGACGGCGATGGCGGTGCTGCGCGAGTCGAAGACCCGGCTGATCGGCCCGAACTGCCCGGGGCTGATCACCGCCGGGCAGGCCAAGGCCGGCATCATCCCCGGCCACATCTGCACCGAGGGGCGTGTCGGCATCGTGTCGAAGAGCGGCACACTGACCTACGAGGCGATCCACCAGTTGACCAAGCTGGGGCTGGGCCAGACGACCTGCATCGGGATCGGCGGCGATCCGCTGATCGGGACCTCCTTCATCGATGCCCTGGGGCTGTTTGCCGGCGATTCGCAGACCGAAGCGGTCGTGATGATCGGCGAGATCGGCGGTTCCGCGGAACAGGAGGCGGCCGACTGGATCCGGACGAACTTCAAGAAGCCGGTGGTTGGCTTCATCGCCGGGCAGACCGCGCCTCCGGGCCGCCGCATGGGGCATGCCGGGGCGATCATCTCGGGCGGGAAGGGGACGGCGGCGGAAAAGATGGAAGCGCTGACCGCCGCCGGCGTGCACGTGGTCCGCAGCCCCGCCGACATCGGCGAGGCCGTCAGGAGCGCGATATAATTCAGCCTAGTAGCTGACGGCGATTCAGCTTTCAGCTATCAGCTGCCGACCCTGCTGCTGCGTTCGAGCTGAAAACCGCGAGCTTTCTCACGGGAAGGAGGCCGGCTGACAGCTGATGGCTGAGAGCTGAGATCTACTTCGAAGGACTGTAAATGACCCCGACTGACGCCGCGTCCACGCGGCGCATCGTCAACGACTTCAGCATCCAGGTCGCCACCGTCAATGGGTCGGGCAGCCAGACCGCCAACCTCGTCCTGCTGCGGTCCCTGTTCCAGATGGGGATCCCGGTCTCCGGCAAGAACCTGTTCCCCTCGAATATCGCCGGTCTTCCTACCTGGTACACGATCCGCGCCAACAAGGACGGCTACGTCGCCCGCAAGAAGGAAATCGATTTGCTCGTCGCGATGAACGCCGAGACGGCGAGAGACGACGTCATGTCGCTCGGCGCCGGCGCCGCGGTGGTCTACGACGAGCCGCTGAAGCTGCAGGATCTTCGCTCCGACCTGGTGTTCTATCCGGTGCCGTTCGACAAGATCGTGGCGGAGGTCTGCAAGGACGCCAAGCTGCGCCGCCTCGTGAAGAACATGATCTACGACGGGGTGCTGGCCCAGCTGCTCGACATCGATCTCGGGCAGATGGAGCACGCGCTCCGCCGGCAGATGGGGAAGAAGCTCAAGGCGATCGAGCTCAACCTCGCCGCGCTCGAGGCCGGCAAGCGCTATGCGGCCGAGCATCTGCCGAAGCGCGATCCGTATTCGGTCGAGCCGCTGAACAAGACCGCCGGGCAGATCCTGATGGAGGGAAATGCCGCCGGCGCGCTCGGCTGCATGATGGCCGGCGTGACGGTGGTCGCCTGGTACCCGATCACTCCCTCGTCTTCATTGCCGGAAACGCTGATCCAGTACATGAAGAAGTACCGGATGGACAAGGAGACCGGCAAGGCGACGTTTGCGATCGTGCAGGCGGAGGACGAGATCGCGGCGCTCGGCATGGTGCTCGGAGCGAGCTGGGCCGGGGCCCGCGCGATGACCTCGACCTCCGGCCCGGGCATCTCGCTGATGGGGGAGTTCACCGGGCTCTGGTACTACGCGGAAGTGCCAGGGGTGGTGTTCGATATTCAGCGCGTCGGGCCGTCCACCGGCCTGCCGACCCGCACCGCCCAGGGTGACATCCTCACGGTGGCGATGCTGTCGCACGGCGACACCAAGCAGATCATGCTGCTGCCGGCGACGATCGAGGAGTGCTACACCACGGCGATGGACGCGTTCGATCTCGCCGAGCGATTCCAGACGCTGGTCTTCGTGTTGAGCGACCTCGATCTCGGCATGAACACCTGGATGTCGACCCCGTTCGAGTATCCGGACAAGCCGCTCGACCGCGGCAAGCTGCTCGATGCCGCGGCGCTGCAGAAGATGGGGGAGTTCGGCCGCTACAAGGACATGGACGGCGACGGCATCCCCTATCGGACGATCCCGGGCGACGGCATGCCGGCCTACTTCACCCGCGGATCCGGGCACAACGACCGCGGTCAATACAGCGAGCGCCCCGACGACTACGTGAACAACGTCGAGCGGCTGGCGCGCAAGTTCGAAACCGCGCGCCAGTTCGTACCGAAACCGGTGATCGACGAGAGACCCGGGGCGCGGGTCGGCATCATCGCCTACGGCACCACGCATTTTGCGATCGAGGAGAGCCGCGACCAGCTGACCGGCGAAGGAGGGCTGCCGACGTCCTACCTCAGGTTGCGGGCCTACCCGTTCACCGATGATGTGGCGGCTTTCATCGGCCGCCACGACCGCGTCTACGTGGTCGAGCAGAACCGGGACGGCCAGATGTTCAGCCTGATGCGCATGGAACTCGACCCGGCGCTCACCGCCAGGCTCCGCAGCGTTCGTCACTTCAACGGTCTGCCGATCGACGCCCGTTCGGTGACCGATGACATCCTGGCCCAGGAAGGGGTCGAGACCGCCCAGCTGGCGGCCGGCGCACGCATCTAGGACCAATACCAATGACCACATCCACCCCAGAGCCCGGCCGCAAGACCAACCGCATCGGCCTCGAGCTGCAGCCCTACCGCGGCGGCAAGACGACGCTGTGCGCCGGGTGCGGCCACAACGCCATCTCCGAGCGGATCATCGACGCCTTTTTCGAGATGGGGATCGATCCGAAACGGGTGATCAAGCTCTCGGGCATCGGCTGTTCGAGCAAGAGCCCGGCCTACTTTCTCGGCGGAGCGCACGGCTTCAATTCGGTTCACGGCCGGATGCCGTCAGTCGCGACCGGCGCGCTGCTCGCCAACAAGCAGCTGATCGCCATCGCGGTGAGCGGCGACGGTGACACCGGGGCGATCGGCATCGGGCAGTTCGTCCACCTGATGCGCCGCAATGTCCCGCTGATCTACATCGTCGAAGACAACGGCTGCTACGGGCTGACCAAGGGGCAGTTCTCGCCGACCGCCGACCTCGGGTCGACGCTCAAGAACGGCGTCGTGAACGATCTGCCGCCGATCGATATCTGCACGCTGGCGATCGAGCTCGGCGCTTCATTCGTCGCGCGGTCGTTCTCGGGCGACAAGAAGCAGCTTCTCTCGATCCTCAAGGCCGCCCTCAGCCACCGCGGCACCTGCATGATCGACGTGATTTCGCCGTGCGTCACGTTCAACGATCACGAGGGGTCGACCAAGAGCTACGCCTACGCGAAGGACCACGATGAACCGGCTGGGGACATCAGCTTCGTGCCGTTCTTCGAGGACATCTCGATCGAGTACGAGCCCGGGACGACCACCGAGGTCAAGATGCACGACGGCTCCCGGCTGTTCCTGAAGAAGGTCGCGGAGCACTACGATCCGACCGAGAAAGCCACCGCCCTGGCCCTGATCCGTGAGACCGGGGCGCGCGGGGAGTTCGCCACCGGTGTGCTCTACATCGAGCCGGCGAAGCACGATTTCACGACACTGCTGAACCTCGTCGACGAGCCGCTCGCCACACTGCCGCTCGACCGCGTCCGCCCTGGCCGGGATGTGCTTGACTCGATCATGGAATCCTTGAAGTAGACCCACCATGAAGATCGTCCGGTTTGCCCTCGCCGTTCTGGTTCTCGCCTCGCCGATCACTCTCTCGAGCCAGGGGCAGCGGCCACTGGCGGTCGACGATGTCTTCAACATCCGGGAAATAAGGGATCCGCAGCGTTCGCCCGACGGCAAGTGGGTCGCCTACACGGTGACCACGGCGGTCAAGGATACCGACAAGAACAACACCGACGTCTGGATGGTCAGCTGGGACGGGAGCCAGCAGATCCAGGTCACCTCGACGCCGGAAGGGGAGTCGGCCCCCCGGTGGAGCCCCGACAACAAATACTTGTCGTTCGTGTCTTCCCGGCAGGGCTCCAAGTACGGCCAGGTCTGGCTGCTCAACCGCGCCGGTGGCGAGGCGGTGAAGCTGACCGACGTCAAGGGTGGCGTGTCCGATCACGCCTGGTCCCCCGACAGCCGCCGCCTGGTGCTCGTCGTCAAGGACCCTGATCCGGCCGACAAGGACGCCGACAAGCCGGCGGATGAGAAGAAGACCGCCAAGCCGATCGTCCTCGACCGGTATCGGTTCAAGGCGGACGGCGACGGCTTCCTGCGAGGGGAGCGGCCCCACCTCTACCTGTTCGATCTCCAGGCGAAGAAGCCCGAGATCCTGACCCCTGGCTCCCTGGAGGAAACCTCCCCGGCGTGGTCACCCGACGGCAGCCAGATCGCCTTCATGCGGGTGCACGGCGAAGGGGACGTGGACAAGATGCCGAACACCGACCTGTTCGTCATCGACGCCAGACCCGGCGCCCAGCCGCGCCGCCTGACCTCGACCACCGCTGAAGAGAGCGGTCGTCCCGCCTGGAGCCCGGACGGCAAGCAGATCGCCTACCTGCTCGGCGACGACGTGAAGTATTCGGCTTACGACCAGAGCCAGCTGCTGGTGATCCCGGCGGCCGGTGGCGAGGCGCGTCCGCTGACGCGTTCGCTCGATCGTCCGGTCAGCAACGCGTCATGGACGGCCGACGGCTCGGCGCTGTTCTTCACCATCACCGACGACCGGGCCGTCCACGTCGGCAGGGTGGCGGCGGCCGGCGGAGCAGTCCAGCGGGTGATCGAGGGACGCCGGGTGGTGAGCAATCTGTCGCCGGGCGCGGACGGCAATTTTGCGCTGCTGGCCTCGACCGACACCGAACTTCCCGAGGTTCATGCTCTCGAGGGAGGGAAGCTGCGCAAGCTCACCGTCCAGAACGACGATTGGATAAAGGGGGTCGTCACCGGCACGACGGAAGACTTCACCTCCACCAGCAAGGACGGCACCGTCGTCAACAGCCTGGTGACCAAGCCGGCGGGGTTCGACCCGAATCGCCGGTATCCGGTCCTGCTGCGGATCCACGGCGGTCCGAACGGGCAGGACCAGCATTCCTTCAACTACGAGCGGGAAGTCTTCGCCGCCAACGGTTACGTCGTCATCGCCGTCAACTATCGGGGCAGCAACGGGCGCGGCACCGCGTATCAGAAGGCGATCTTCGCCGACTGGGGAAACAAGGAGGTCGTGGACCTGCTCGGCGCGATGGACGCGCTGCAGAAGCTGCCGTGGGTGGACTCGACCCGGCTGGGCCTGGGTGGCTGGAGCTACGGCGGGATCCTGACCAACTACACGATCGCGCAGGACACCCGGTTCAAGGCGGCGATCAGCGGCGCCGGCAGCTCCAACCAGATCTCGATGTACGGCTCCGACATGTACATCACCCAGTACGAGCAGGAGATCGGTCCTCCCTGGAAGGCCAAGGACCTGTGGATCAAGATCTCGTACCCGTTCTTCCAGGCGGATCGGATCCGGACGCCGACCCTGTTTCTGGTCGGCCAGAACGACTTCAACGTGCCGCTGGCTGGGAGCGAGCAGATGTACCAGGCGCTGCGCAGCCTCGGGGTCGATACCCAGCTCGTGATCTATCCCAACCAGTTCCACGGCATCACGGTCCCGAGCTACCGTGTCGATCGGATGCAGCGATACCTGGACTGGTATGCGAAATATCTGAAGCCGGTCACTACGCCGACGGCTTCGCGCTAAAAAACGCCCGACTCCCAATTTCCAGACTCACAGACTCCAATCCGAGCTCGAGCCCCTTGGGAGTTGGAAGTTGGGGAGCTGGTAGTTGAACTACCCGCCTTCGCTTTCGTCGAGATTCGCGCCGATCCGATCCTCCGCCGTACCGATCGGATTGTTTGGTCTGCCCTCGTCGTCTATCCCCGTGCCGTTCGGGTTTCCCTGGTTCGGTGAATCGGTGGCACGGTCCCCTTCGACTGCGCCAATGTGCTCGTCTTCGTCATGACCCGCCGGTTTCGGCTCATCTGGTCGCATATAATTTCCTGAATGGAACGCACATTTGCCATCATCAAGCCGGATGCCGTCAAATCACGATATACCGGCCAGATCATTCAGCGCGTCGAACAGGCAGGATTCACTATCCGTGCCATACAGATGCGCTATTTGTCGGTCAAAGAAGCCGAAGGTTTTTATGCCGTGCACCGGGAACGTCCGTTCTTCGGCAGCCTGACGCAGTTCATGTCATCGGGGCCCTGCGTGGTTCTGGCGCTCGAAGCCGATGACGCGATCAAGAAGTGGCGGACGCTGATGGGGGCCACCGACCCGGCCAAGGCCGAGGCCGGCACGTTGCGCAAGGACTTCGGCGCCTCGATCGAGCATAACGCGACGCACGGTTCGGATGCACCGGAAACGGCGGCGTTCGAGCTTGGCTACTTCTTCCCCGGGATCGAATTCTCGCGCTGACCGACGTGGGCAAGTTTCTCATCGTCCTCGGGCTGGTGGTCGCCGGGATCGGGCTGCTGATCACGATGGGGCTGCCGCTCGGGCGGCTGCCGGGTGACCTGTCCTACCGCCGGGGGAACTTCGCCGTCCACTTTCCGATCGTGACGTCGATCGTTGTGAGTATCATTCTCACGCTCGTTTTCTCATTGCTGCGACGGTGAATTGATGGCGATCAAGGCCGACAAGTGGATCAAGCGGATGGCTCTCGAGCACCGGATGATCGAGCCGTTCGAAGACCGGCAGGTGCGGTCGGGGGTCATCTCGTATGGCCTCTCGTCATACGGCTACGACATCCGGGTGGCGGATGAATTCAAGGTGTTCACCAACGTGAACAACGCGCTGATCGACCCGAAGGACTTCGATCCGCGCTCGTTCGTCGACATCAAGGCCGACACGATCATCGTGCCGCCGAACTCGTTTGCCCTGGCGCGGACGGTCGAGTACTTCCGCATCCCGCGTGACGTCCTCACGGTCTGCCTCGGCAAGTCCACCTACGCCCGCTGCGGCATCATCGTCAACGTCACGCCGTTCGAGCCGGAGTGGGAGGGGACGGCGACGCTCGAGATCTCGAACACCACGCCGCTGCCGGCCAAGGTCTACGCCAACGAGGGCATCGCGCAGGTGTTGTTCTTCCAGAGCGACGAGCAGTGCGAGGTCTCCTACGCTGACAAGAAGGGGAAGTATCTCGGTCAGCGCGAAGTCACGCTGCCCCGGCTCTGATCGCGTCTGAGGAAGACCAAGGGGACCGGGAACGGGCTCACCCGTTCAGCGCCCGGTCGATCCGCGGCAACGCAACTTCCGCCGGCAGGGGAATCGCGAGATCCACGCCGGCCGGCGTCGGGTCGGGGTTGATCTCGACCGTGAACGCCCCGGCGGCGCGCGCGGCGTGGACGAGCCCGGCGGCCGGATAGACCAGCGAGGACGTGCCGATCGAGAGAAACAGGTCGCACTCGGCCGCCCGCCCGCACATTTCGAGCACTGCCGGATCGATCGACTCGCCGAACCACACCACACCCGGGCGAGCCAGACCGCTGCAGCGAGGGCATCGCGGCGGAAGCGGATCGAGTGGTACGGACCGATCCTCCCACGACGCCTGCCCGCAGCCTGCCGCACAGCCCAGTTGCCAGATACTTCCGTGGAATCGGATCACGGCGCCGGCCCCGGCCTGTTCGTGAAGACCGTCCACGTTCTGGGTAATCAGGGTGAAGCCTGAGCGATTCACCCACCGCGCCAGGACAGTGTGTGCGGGATTCGGCGCGCAGCCGGCTATCAGGCCGCGCCGCCACTCGTACCACTCCCACACCAGGCCGGGGTCGCGCCGGAACGCCTGCGGCGTCGCCAGGTCTTCGGCCCGAAAGCTGCGCCAGAGGCCGCCGGCCCCCCGAAACGTCGGCACACCGCTCGCCGCGGAAACCCCGGCGCCGGTGATCACGGTGACACGCGGCGATTCACGCAGGCGGTTCGCGACGGTGATTATCGATTCGTCCATGGTGGGTGGCGGTTCGCGAACGGCCCGGGTCGTAACTGTTTGATAGGATTATGGGCTTTCCACGCCCAGACGGTGCGTGTTCGAGACAGGCTGCACACCAATGAACCTCGCTCCCCCGGTCCACGCTCAGGTGGAGGCCTCGGCCGCGCTCAGCTGCAGAGGCCTCGTCAAGCGCTACGGCGATGTGCTGGCAGTCGACGGCCTCGACCTGGAAGTGCGTCCGGGCGAGTGCTTCGGGCTGCTCGGCCCCAACGGCGCCGGCAAGACGACGACGATCGAGATCCTCGAGGGGCTGCTGGCCGCGGACGCCGGTGAGGTCCAGGTTCTCGGCATGCGCTGGGACCGGGACGCGACCCGGCTGCGGCAGCGCCTGGGCATCCAGCTGCAGGAGACGCAGCTGAACGACAAGCTGACAGTCGAAGAGATCCTGCGGCTGTTCCGGTCGTTCTACGCGCAGGGGCCGACCGTCGGTGAGCTGGTCGCCAGCGTCGGTCTCGAGACCAAGCGCACCGCCTGGTACAGCAAGCTGTCGGGGGGCAGAAGCAGCGCCTGGCCCTCGCCTGCGCGCTCACCGGCAACCCCGACCTGCTGTTTCTCGACGAGCCGACGACCGGGCTCGACCCGCAGTCGCGGCGCCAGATCTGGGACCTGCTGCGCGGGTTCAAGCAGCGAGGGGCGGACGATTCTGCTGACGACGCACTACATGGACGAGGCGCAGGCGCTCTGCGACCGGGTCGCCATCGTCGATCGCGGGAGGGTGATCGCGCAGGGGACGCCGCTCGCCCTGATCGCATCGCTCGGCGCCGAGCACGTCGTGTCGTTCGAGCTGCGCGACGGGATCGCGCTGCCGGCCGAGGCGGTGCTGCTCGGCCTGCCGGGGGTGCGGCGGGCATCGCTGCAGGCCGCCGGCGGCACGCTGATCGTGTCGCATCTGCACGAGGCGCTGCCGGCGCTGCTCAGGGCGGTGGACGCTCCCGACGCCTTCACGCTCCTCACCACCCACAGCGCAACGCTCGAAGACGTGTTCGTGTCGCTGACCGGCCGTCAGCTGCGCGAAGAATAGGGTCAGGCAATCGTCGATGTCGTCTACGCATCCGCTCTGGCAGCTCACGATGACCCGGTTCCGGGAGTTCCTGCGGGAACCGGAGGCGGTCTTCTGGGTGTTCGCGTTTCCGGTCCTGCTCGCCTGTGCGCTGGGGCTGGCGTTCCGATCGCAGGGGCGCCCGGACGTGCTCGTAGGGGTGCTTCGGGCCCCACGGCGGCGGCGCTGCAGGAGACGTTGACCAGGGCTGAGGGCGTCCGGGTCCGGATGGTCGACCGGGCCCAGGCCGACGAAGGCCTGCGCCACGGCGCCATCCACTTGCTGGTGGTGCCCGGGGACCCGGTGACCTACGAGTTCGATCCGAGCCGTCCCGAGAGCCGGGTCGGCCGCTACCTGGTCGATGACCTGATCCAGACCGCGGCCGGCCGCAAGGCGGCGGTGCCGGTCAGCGACCGGCTGGTCAGCATGCCGGGTTCGAGGTACATCGACTGGGTCGTCCCCGGGCTGCTCGGCATGAACATCATGGGCACGGGCATGTGGAGCGTCGCCTTCTCCGTCGTCCAGGCGCGCGGCCGGAAGCTGCTCAAGCGCTTGATGGCCACGCCGATGAAACGCAGCCACTACCTTCTGTCGCACATGCTCTCGCGGCTGATGTTCCTGGTGCTCGAGGTGATCGCGCTGCTCGGGTTTGCGCGGCTGGTCTTCGGCATCCCCATCTCCGGTTCGTGGCTCACGCTGGCCGGCTTCTGCCTGCTGGGCGCGGTGACCTTCTCCGGCCTCGGGCTGCTGGTGGCCAGCCGGGCGAAGACGGTGGAGGGAGTTTCAGGGTTGATGAACCTGGTGATGGTCCCGATGTGGATCTTCTCCGGTGTGTTCTTCGCGTCCGAGAATTTCCCGGACGCGATGCAACCGTTCATCTCGCTGCTGCCGCTCACCGCCCTCAACCAGGCGCTGCGAGCGGTCATGATCGACGGCGCCGGCCTCGGCGGCGTGCTGACCCAGCTCGGCATCCTGCTCACCTGGGGGCTGGTCAGCTTCACTGCCGCGCTGAAGATGTTCCGCTGGCGGTAGGCCTACAATCTGAAGGTGCCTCAGATTCTGCAACGCATTCCCGTGGTCGGCGGTGTGGCTTATATCGAGCGCGTGCGCCGGCTGCCCTCGACCTTCACCGCGACCCTCGTGGCCGAGCCCGGCAATCGCTACTTCCACCAGGCGATCGCCGTTCTGGTCAACGGCGAGAAGGTCGGCTACGTCGCCCCGGAGGTCAGCGCGAATTATCACGCGCAGGTAGCGGCAAGCGCTTCGCCGGTGACGTGTCCCGGGCGGCGGGGATCGCAGGTACGATCACGAGACCTCCGGAGTCGAACTGCTGCTGGATTTTTCCGCCATCGAACTGCAGCCGCAGCCATGAGGGGAACGGCGCTGCTGAAGGGTGCCGTGTTCGTGGCTGCCTGCGCCCAGGTAAGTTCCGTCGTCATCGCGCAGCCTGTGCAACAGGGGCTGCCCCCGACTGCCGAGCAGGCCTACACCGCCCTGGCATCCCGTTTCGACCGCGCCGAAGCCATGGACGCCGTCGAGGTGATGCAGCGGTACTGGCGGGTGGCGGGGAACCCCGGGTACAACGCCTCCATCGATCACATCCGGCAGAAGCTGATGGGTGCCGGCTTCTCCGCGTCCGCCGAGGCGGCGGCCAGCGTTCGCGTCGAGGAGTATCCCAACGGTGGACCGGGCTGGGATTACGCCCGGGGCACGATCTCGATCGAGGGGGACCCGATCCCTGTGCTGTCGAAAGAACGCGATCGGGTGTCGCTCGCGATCAACTCCTTCTCGACCGCGCCCGGAGGCCTCATCGCGCCGCTCGTGGATGTCGGTGCCGGCAGGCCGGCAGATTTTGCCGGCAGGAGCGTGAAGGGAGCGATCGTCCTGGGGGACGCAGGGCTGGGGTTGCTCTGGCGTGAAGCCGTCCGGAATGGGGGAGCGGCGGGAGTCATCTCGACCGAGATCGCCAGCTACATCAGGCCCGGCGACCCGGCGTTGATGGACGAGGCACAGCGGGACGTCTTGCAGTGGGGAAGCGTGCCCTACGACGAGAAGCTGAAGGGCTTCGGCTTCAAGGCCAGCTGGCGGGCGGCCGCCAGGCTCCGTCTGGCTCTGAAACAGAATCCGGACCTGAGGATTCGGGCGGACGTCGAGTCTTCGTTCTATACCGGTCCAGTGAAATCGCTCGCGGCCGAGATCCGCGGGGGTGTGAAGCCTGACGAGCGAATCGTGATCGTTGCGCACGTTCAGGAACCGGGTGCGAACGACAACGCGAGCGGCTGCGCGACGCTGCTCGGCGTGGCTCGGGCCATGAACGAAGCGATCGTGCGCGGCGCGCTGCCGGCCCCCGACCGGACCGTCACCTTCCTGTGGGTCGACGAGATCGGGGGCAGCCGGCAATGGATCGCCGCGCATCCGGCCGAGGCGAAGAACGTCCAGTACATGTTCTCGATGGACATGACCGGAGAGGATGTGACCAGGACCGGCGGATCCTTCCTGATCGAGAAGCAGGCCGACCCCTCGGCCGTGTGGCCGCGGCCCTCGGATCCTCACAGCGAATGGGGCGCCGGCCAGGTCAAGGTCGACAGCCTGAAGGGCAGTCTGTTGAACGATTTGCACATCGCCGTGGCGAACCGGCGAGCGCGGGACGTCGGCTGGGTCGTCCGTACCAACCCCTACGAAGGGGGCAGCGACCACACGGTGTTCGCCGGTGCCGGGGTGCCGTCGCTGCTGAACTGGCACTTCACCGACCGCTTCTACCATACGAATCAGGACACCGTCGACAAGGTCAGCGCCAGGGAGATGGAGAACGTCGGGATCACGGTCGCGACCTCTGCGTACTTCCTCGCCGCGGCCGACGAGCGTGACGCCTCGGCGCTCGTAGACCTGGTCGGCCGCGCCGCGGCGGCCCGGCTCGGGCTCGAGCGCCGCCACGGGGTGGAGATCGTGTCGCGCGCAGCGGACCAGGTTGCCGCACGCGCGATCGAAGCGAAGGTCACTGCCGCCTGGCTCGAGTGGTATCGCCAGGCGCTCGACACCGTTGGGACGCTGCCCGCCGCCGGCGCGACGGCCTCGCTGCTCGCGAAGATCGACGAAGCAAAGCGCGGCCTGAGGTAGCGGGCGCTATGGCGTTCGAACTTGAAGGTCCTGTTGTCGTGGTTGGAGGGAAAACAAAAGGCCGCCCCAAAGGGCGGCCTTTCGTCTGTTCCGGCCTCGAAGGTTCGAGGAGGTTAGGCGAGCCTGACGTTCTCGCCGCGGGGGCCCTTGGGGCCCTGTCCGCGCTCGAACGTGACGTTCTGTCCTTCGCGAAGGTCGTCAAACCGGCTGTCGGTGCAGGCGGAGTTGTGGAAGAAGGTACTCGTTGCCGTCGCTTGCGAGGATGAACCCGAAGCCTTTGTCGCTGACGAGCCGTTTGATCGTGCCGTTCATGGGTGCCATTACGCTGTCCTTTGAAATTCCAGTTATACGGATACGCTCTGGCAGAACGGGTGAGGGTCGAATCCAACGCCTGCCCGCAGACCGGTCGGCGCTGGATGACGCAGGCTGGCTTACAACTGGAGCGAGCGGCGATTATACCCTGATTTCGGTTTTCGTGCACCAGACAGTAAAAAAGGTCAGAATCGGGCCCCGACCCGCCCTTCCTTTTCACGGACGATCTTCGCCATCGCCAGCAGCGTCGAGCTGAGCCGCAGCCTGGTCCGCTGGACCGCGTCCAGGTTGACCGCAAACCGCATGCGCCCGGACTCCACGTAGAGCTCGACCAGCCCCAGGGACTCGGCGAATCGCGTGCTGTCGCTCACCGTGAGCACCGGCAGGGTCCGGACGGCTTCGAGCAGCGGGGCGTTCGAAGCGACCTCCGAGGCGCTCACGAACAGGACCTGGCAACCGCGGATCGCCGCGACGGTCGAAACTTTCGACACGCTGAGCTCGCGCCCGTTGACTCTTTGGCCCCGGACCACGGAGGAGAGCTCCGACGAGACCTGGTCGTCGCCAAGCACGCACAGCTCCAGCTGCGCGCCCTTGGTCAGTTCCGGCCACTCGGTGAAGCGGGCGAAATTGAAGAGGAACGCCGCCTTGAGCTGCGGCGCCGCAGCGCTTTGCGCCGACTTGCCGGACGCGTACGAGGTCGCGGTCGCCGCCGGGAGCAGCAGGGCGCACAGGAGTAATCGCGACAGGGTCACTCGGTCTCCACGTTACGGCGTCTTGATGTGTGCCGGAAAAAGGCTCACGGCTTGCGCGTCCACAGGTCCCAGCGAAGACCGATGCGGGCCGTCCGTCCGTTCTGAAGAATGGTATCGGTCGGATGCTCGTCCGACGCCGGGTCGGAAAATCGATGGTCGAACAGGTTGTTGACCGTCGCCAGCAACTCGAGGGTCGGCGCGACCCGTGCCGTAAACGTGACGTTGGCCAGAGTCGTGGCCGAGACCCGGTCGCCGGCGACCGTCCGGCGCGGTGCGAGGTACTGCAGCTCGAAGGCAGCCACCGCATTCTTCAGCGGAACCGGCGCGCTGAATCGCAGCTTGGCTATCTCTCTCGGCGAATTGCTCAGCACCTGACCGTCCTCATCTACCGCGCGCTGGACCGCGACGCTGCCGAGCGCCTGGAACCCTGACCTGGAGCGCACCTCGGCTTCGAACTCCAGCCCCTTGGCTTCGACCGTCCCCCGGTTGAAGAACGCGAAGCCCTCGAACGCGAAGCCGCTGCTGAAGAGCGAGATGCCCTCCGCAACCTCGAGCGAGATGAGATCGGACGCGGAGTAACGATAGGCCGACACCGAGGTACGCAGCCATTGGCCGGCGTACTGCTCCCAGACGACTTCGTGGGTGCCGATCGACTCCGACCGCAGGTCAGGGGTGGTGAGGCTGTAGTAGTAGAGCTCGTAGACGTTCGGCGCGCGGAAGGCGCGCCCATAGAGGTATTTGAAGGACTGGTTCGCCGACGGCATCACGATCACCGCGCCGCGAGGAGTGGTCCTGGCGAAACGCTCATAGGTGTCGTGCCGGATTCCGCCGTTCAACAGCAGCCATGGCCGGAGCCGGATTTCGTCCTGCACATAGATCGCCCCCTGCCTGGACGAATGATTGAGAACGAAGCCATCGTCGATCAGCGGATCGTTGAACGAGCTCACCTGGTCCTGCGAGATATTGGCGATGAACTCGACCCCGGCGGTCACCGTCTGCCGGCCGGGCAGGGGATGGGTGACCTGAAGGCCCGCAGTCCATCGATCGCCCGCCGAATTGTCGTCATTGACGAGAACGGGGTAGTCCGGGCTTTCGCCAGGGAAGGGATAGAGCGCGTCGTAGGAGCGCTGATCGTACGACAGGTCCGCCACCATGCGGGTCGATCCTGAAACCCATTCGGTACTGCGCTCCGATGAGGGTGTGTTGGTCGACGGTCTGCTCGCGGGGATCCTGGTTGTTGAACAGCGTGAAAAAGGACGCGGTCGGGACGTACTTGAGGCGCCGCCCGTGGGTTGCCGTCACCGTGAGGTCATGGAAGCGGAGCCGGCCGTAGAACGCGCGCAGCCGTTCGCCGTCGAGGTTCTCGGCGACGCCGTTGTTGGTGTCGGGACTGTCCAGCGTCGGAAAGTAGATACGCTGCATGCCGTCGCTACGGCCGTAGGTGCCCGATAAGGCGAGGTCGATCCCCGGCGCGAGCTCCTGTCCGAAAGAGCCGCGCATCAGCAGCTCTCCCATCGACCCGACCTCTGCCACCGCCGACGCGCCGTTCAACGCCGCCCCGGTGCGGGTGACGATGTTGACGACGGCAAAGAACGCATTCGTGCCGTAGAGCGAAGACGAGGGACCGCGGATGATCTCGACCCGCTCGAACATCGCCGGATCTATGCCGAGCTCGGCGCCGATGTAGGCCTGGTCGTAGACGTTGTCGTTGACCTTGTGTCCGTTGAGCAGCAGCAGCACCCGGGTGTTGTAGTCCCCCGGCAGGCCGAAGCCGCGCGCGCCGACGTAACTGTAGTTCCGGTCGTCGCTGACGAAGAAGCCACGGGCGCCACGAAGGATGTCGGCCAGCGTCCGGTAGCCGTATCGCCGGATGTCGGCGGCGGTCACGATGGTGACCGACGACGGGGCCTCGGTCACCGGCTGCAGGCGCTCGGAGGCGCCAAACACCGGCTGAACCTTGACCCCCATCAGGTCGTCCAGGCTAAGGTCGCGAAGAGGGGCGCTGACCTGGGCCGTTACGGCCGACGGCATCAGGAGCGTCGCGACAGCGACCAGTATGAACACCCGCCATGTGATTTTCAGGTTCATTAACTGCGGACCTCGAGCGGAGCTCCTGCGGGAGCCATGTTCGTGACGATTTCGGTCGGGGAATTACAACCGGCGCAAGACCAGTGCCCTCGACCGAGGCAGGTGAATCCCCGCAGATGACCACCGGGAGGGCGGCCGGAAGGCGACAGAAACGTAATGGAAATTACAGACTTGGGCGGATGGTGGAACGTGTCCGACCCTCTCGGGAACGGTTACTCGTCGCGCAGGGCGCGCAGCGGATCCGCCTGGGCGGCGCGGACTGCCGGCACCAGCGCGGCGGCAGAGCCGACGGTCAGCACGATCATCAGGACGCCGGCCAGCGTGAACGGATCAGATGCTGAGACCTCGTGAAGCATGCCGGACAGGGCCCGGTTCACGGCTACCGCCAGGATCAGCCCGCCGAAACAGGCCAGGCTCACCACCCGCAAGCCCTGGCCCACGAGCTCACCGAGGACCCTGCCGCGCGGCGCGCCGAGTGCCAGGCGCAAGCCGACTTCACGCCTTCGCCGGCTGACGGCGTGACTCAGCGTCGCGTACACCCCGAGGCACGCCAGGGCCAGCGCCGTGGCGCCAAACAGCGCCAGCAGCCGCGTCCGCAGCCGGTTCTGCGCATACGCACCGTCGATTCGCTGTTCGAGCGGCGTGGCGTCGTACACCGACCGCAGCGGCTCCAGCTCCTTGAGCCGGGAGCGGACCGGACCAGCGAGCGCCAGCGGCTCGCCGCGTGTGCGCATCAGGAACCAGGGGAACGCGCTCGGCGCGCTGTCGCACGCGTAGACGGTGGGGGCCGGTGCCCGGTCGATGCCAAGCTCGCGTGCGTCCGCAACCACGCCGGCGATCCGTCCGGACTGCGATGCCGCCTCCCAGTTCAAGTGAAGGCCCAGCACGGATCTGCCGTTGAAGTAGCGCTCGGCAAAGCTCCGGTTCACCATGACCTCGGGGGCCGGCTGGCCGGTGCGCGGGAAGCGGCACATGTCGCCCGCGACCAGCGGGATCCGCAGCGTACCGAAATAGCCGGGCGACACGGTGCGCCACTCGGCCGCGAGGGGCGGCTCGGACTCGGCTCGTCCTTCGCTCAGCTGAAACTCGATCTGGTATTGACGCGGCACGCCGGGCAGGCTCCACGATGTCGCCACCGACTCGACGCCCGGCAGCGCACGGAGCTGGTCCATCGTCCCTTCGATGCGCTGCACGAGGAGGGCGCGATCCCTGGCCTCGTTCCAGTTGCCGCTGACGCGGAAGGCCAGCACGTTCGCAGGATCGAAGCCCCGATCGACGTGCGCCAACCGGACGGCGCTGCGCAACAGCACCCCCGCGCCGGCGAGCAGCGTCACCGAGAGCGCGACCTGCACGCCGACCAGCAGCCACTGCCCGCCGTGCCGGCCCGAGACCTGGGTTCGCCCTCCGTCGGCCAGGGCGGTGGCCCCGGCACTGGCACGCAACGCCGGCAGGACGCCGCAGAGCAGTGCCACGACCACCGCCGACGCCATCGTGTAGGCGAGCACCCGGCCGTCAATGCCGATCTCCTGGAGGCGGGGAAGATCAGGGGCGAGCGCGCCGATCGCGCTGGAGGCGTTTATCGCGACCAGCAGTCCGCCGGCCGCGCCGAAGAAGGCGAGCAGCGCCGTCTCGGTGAGCAGCTGCCAGAACACAACCGTTCTCGAAGCGCCAAGCGCGAAGCGCACCGCGACCTCCTGCGTGCGCTGGCTGGCCCGCGACAGCAGAAGCGCGGCGACATTGCTGCAGGCGATGAGCAGCAGCACGGAGACGGCTCCGAACAGCAACCACAGCGAACCCTGCACTGGGCCGGTGACCGTCGTCTTGTAGGAGGCGATGGCGACACCGATCCCCGCGTCGGATGCCGGATGGGCCTTGCCCAGCTGGGCCTGGACGACGCGGAGGTCGGCGTGCGCCTGCTCGAGCGTGACGCCGGCCCGCAGGCGGCCGATGCCGGTGTACCACTGGAGCTCCCGGTCGTATGCCGCTTTGCGATCGATTGGGTCGGGCCACCAGATGTCGACGGTCGGGTCTGGAAATACGAAGGACGGTGGCATGACGCCAACCACCGCGTGACTCTGCCCATCGATGCGAACCGTCCTGGTCAGCACCTCCGGATCGCCGCCGAACCGCCTGCGCCAGTAGCGATCGCTGATGACCACGCCCGACGGACCGCCGGTGCGCGGCTTGCGCATCCACAGAGCCCTGGCCCAGGATCGCTTCGACACCCCAGGCCTCCAGGAACTGCGGCGCGACCACCGCCCGCCGGATGCGCTCCGGCAGCGTTCCAGTGGTGTCGGACGCGTCTTCCAGGTAATACCCGGTGAGAATCTCGAATGAGGTGCTCAGGCGGCGCCAGTCCTCGAGACGGGCCGGGGCGATCTGGGTCTCGGTGTCCATGACCTGACGGACCCGAACCAGCCGGTCGCTGTTGGGAAAGGGGAGCGGCTCGATCAGGACCGCATCGATGGCCGAGAACACCGCGCTGTTGGCACCGATCCCTGCCGCGAGCGTGAGGACGACCATCGCGCTGAAGCCGGGCGTGCGGCGGAGCGCACGGGCCGCATGGCGGATGGTTCGCAGCACGGCGTCGGCCCGGTTGGCGATGTCGACGTCCAGGGTCCGGTCCGCCTGCACGGCCGGGTTGCCGAACTGAAGCCGGGCACGCCGCCTCGCCTCCTCATCGTCAACGCCGTCCGCCCGCAGCTGCTCCGCCCGCTCCGTGAGATGAAAGGCCAGCTCGCGCTCGATCTCGCGCCGGCTTCTCGAGGGCAGGAGCGTATTCAGCAGCCGCCGGGGCCACGACATCCATCGCCTCACGATCACACGTAACGAAGGACCCGGCCGACGCCTTCGGTGAGTTTCGACCAGCTCTCTTCCTCCCGCGCGAGTTGCTTTCGTCCGGCCGGGGTCAGCGAGTAGAAGCGCGCCTCCCGGTTCTTTTCGGTCAGCCCCCACTCCGAACGCAGCCAGCCTTGCTGTTCCATGCGGTGCAGCGCCGGGTACAGCGAGCCCTCTTCTACTCGTAGAAGGTCGGCCGACGCCCGCTGGATCTGGGTCGTGATGGCGTAGCCATGCAGCCGCCTGTTCGAGGCGAGGGTCTTCAGGACCAGCAATCCGAGCGTCCCCTGCAGGATGTCGTTCTTAGTAGGCACTCAACATCCCCAGCCCCCCATCCCCCATTCCTGATACCCCGTGCCCCATTCCCCCGCGTAAGCATATCTAGCTATGCCTGCATCCTAAACACATGCCCGATGGAGTGTCAACATCGGTTCAGTCCTCGACGACGACGCGGAGGATCCGGCTGCGCTGGGGCTTATGAAATCACTGGACGACGATCCGGCCCTTCAGCGCCGGATCCGTCTGGTTGCTGTGATCGTGGAAGCCGCAGGCCCCGGTCTGCGTCAAGGTGCCGGTGTCGCGGCGCTCGCCTGGATTCAGGAGCCCGACCCGATTGATCGGCGGGCACGCATCATGGACGTCGATCGGGTCCGACACGATGACATGCGGCCTGGTGTCGTTGTTGACGAAGGTGACATGGTTCCAGGCCCGGATGCGCGTTTCTGCCGGCGCAAGCCCGGCGGGGCCGATCGAGATGGTCGCGGCGCCGCCCGGCTCCGAGGGGGATGACCCGCAGGACATGGAGCACGCGCAGCCGACGACCATGAACCCGAGCTTCACGAGAGCGCCCCAGCGCTTCATCGCCGATGTTCCACCATCGAGTATGTCCCGAAAACTGGTTGAAGCTGTTGTTGTAGCATCGCCTGGATCGCACGCCTGCCTCATGCGCGATCGGGTGGAGACTTCGTCATGCGCTTCGTGATCCTGCTCCTCATGCTCGCTGTGCCGTCATCGGGGGCGCAGGAACCGCCGCGCGCGGATCCGACGAAGCCGTCCACCGAGCGGCCCGTCTACCGGGAGCCCGGGAAGGGTGAATCCGTGATCGAGGGGCTGCTCCAGCGGGTCGAGTGCCCGCGCGGACGGCCGGTTCTGTTCACGCTGCGCGTGAAGAGTGCCGTCGAGCGGTTCGAGGCCCTGCAACTGGCGGACGTCGACTACATCGCCCACACGCCAGACTTCAAAGGACCGATGACCTGCGGTGGCAGGGGCAAGGGAGATCCGGTCCGGCTTACCTGGAAGAAGGCGGGGAGCACGCGGCGGGTGGTGGCGGTCGAATTCCTGCCCGCCCGTTAGCTGGCAACGCGTCCGACCGCGTTAAGGTAGATCCCGCCATTCACCCTTCACGGTGGCCTGCGGCGGCATGAGTGAGAGCGGCGCGCTTGACAATCCGTGGCAGGTTTCATACGTTGCCTCTTCACGTGGCTGACGAGTGCGGGTACGGGGGCGGCCAGGCGCGGTGTCGGCGCGGCTTTCAGCCGCTGGCCGACCCGCAGCTATGAGCATGGAGCACTCTCCCGGGGCTCCAGCCCCCTCGACCCACCGCGGCCCTTCCGTCGACCTCGACCCCAACGGCATCGTCGCGGGCCGGGGCCTCGACCGGCAACGCCGCCAGTTTCCGAACCATTCGTTCTACCGGCTCGACCCGATGTTCACCTGCGCGAAGGTGCCCATCGACGCGACCCTGGCGCAGCTGTCGAAGATGGATTAACGAGGCGGACGCTTGACTCGCGCGATTGCGCGATGGTACAAAACGGCCACTTTTAAACTCGAAGCGGGGAACACGCTTGGCCCAGATGGAAGCAGAGCTGCTCGACAACCCTGTCGCGGGCCGTCCCCCCCTGATCCTCCGCTCGCCGGATTTCCACTCGATCACCGAGGCCGTCGCCGAGACGGTCGAGCGGCCGACGCCGATCGGCTGGTGGCTCCTATTCCTCCCGTCCCTCGCGCTCCTCAGCCTTCTCGGCGTCGCAGTCGCGTGGCTGTTCTGGGAGGGGATCGGCATCTGGGGCCTCAACGTCCCCGTCGGCTGGGCGTGGGACATCACGAACTTCGTGTTCTGGGTCGGGATCGGGCACGCCGGGACGCTCATCTCGGCGATCCTTTTTCTCTTCCGCCAGACATGGCGCACCTCGATCAACCGCGCGGCCGAGGCGATGACCATCTTCGCGGTGATGTGCGCCTTGACCTTCCCGGGGATCCACGTCGGACGCGTCTGGGTCGCCTACTGGATGTTCCCGCTCCCGAACCAGATGGGCACGTGGCCCAACTTCAGGAGCCCGCTGCTCTGGGACGTCTTCGCCGTCAGCATCTACGGCACCGTTTCGGTCCTGTTCTGGTACGTCGGCCTGATCCCCGACCTGGCGACGATGCGCGATCGGGCGAAGACCCGCACCCGGCAGATCGTCTACGGGATCTTCGCCCTTGGATGGCGGGGCTCCCAGCGGCAGTGGCATCACTACGAAACCGCCTATCTCGTTCTCGCCGCCCTGGCGACGCCGCTGGTCCTCTCGGTTCACTCCATCGTCTCGATGGATTTCGCGGTCTCCCTGCTCCCGGGATGGCATACGACGGTCTTCCCGCCCTACTTCGTCGCGGGCGCGATCTTCTCCGGGTTCGCCATGGTGCTGACGCTCATGGTGATCTGCCGCACGGCGTTCGGCCTCGAGCACATCATCACCCTGCGGCACTTCGACTACATGGCGAAGATCATGCTCGTGACCGGGACGATGGTGGGCTATGCGTATGCCACGGAGTTCTTCACCGCCTGGTACAGCGGCAACCCCTACGAGCTCTTCACGTTCCTGAACCGCGCGCTTGGACCGTACGCCTGGGCCTACTGGATCATGGTGACCTGCAACGTGATCAGCCCCCAGATCTTCTGGTTCAAAAAGGCCCGCACCAGCATCCCGGTCCTGTTCGTGCTGTCGATCGTCATCAACATCGGCATGTGGTTCGAGCGGTTCGTGATCATCGTGACGTCGCTGCACCGTGACTTCCTGCCCTCGTCCTGGGGCTACTTCTCGCCCACGATGTGGGACGTGCTGTGCCTGCTCGGCAGCTTCGGGCTCTTCTTCACGATGTTCTGCCTGTTCGTGCGCTTTCTTCCGATGGTGGCCACCGCCGAGGTCAAGAGCGTCCTGCCGCAGGCCGATCCGCATTGGCGGCCGGAAACCGGACACCTGCCCACCGAAGCGCCGGCTCATCTCAACGGCGCGAAGGCGGGCGAGATCCCGGCCCACCCGCACGCCGACCAGCCTCCTGCGGACGCGCCCGCTTTGGTCGACGGCGTGAAGGCGGGCTCCCGCTGGAGCTTCCAGGTGCCGCTGCTGTCGCGGCTCCCGAAGGGGCCGTACTACGGAGTGCTCGCCGAATTCGCGACGCCGGCGGCCCTTTATCACGCGTGCGAGCGGGTGCGTGACGCGGGTTTCACCCGGTGGGACGCCCACACGCCGTTCCCGGTCCACGGTCTCAGCCGGGCGATGGGGCTGCGACGCTCGACGCTCCCCTGGATCGTTCTCGTCATGGCACTCATGGGAGCCGCGCTCGGGTTCGTCCTGCAGTGGTGGGTCCACACCAGCGCCTATCCGCTGGTGATCAGCGGCAAGCCGTTTTTCACCTGGCCCGCCTTCATTCCGGTCACGTTCGAGGTCGCTGTCCTGTTCGGCGCGCTCGGCGCCGTCTTCGGCATGTTCGGCCTGAACCGGCTCCCGATGCACCACCATCCGCTCTTCAAATCCAAGGTGTTCGAGCGGGCGAGCGACGACACCTTCTTCATCTCGATCGAATCGTGGGATCCGCGGTTCGATCCGTCGGCCACCGGGACGCTGTTGAAGTCCCTCGGCGCACAAAGCGTCGAGCTGCTGGAGTCCTGAATGAATCTCGAGCAGCCCACCTCAGCTGAAGCTACGGTGGGCAAGGCCACGATCCCGCCGGGGCACCCGTGGAACCGCATTCCGGTCATTGCCGCCGTCAGCGCTCTATTGGGGGCGGTGGTCTGCGCCATGCTGGGGGCGGGCAATCCGAAGCAATTCTTCTTCTCCTGGCTCGTGTCGTTCATGTTCTTTCTGAGCCTGGCCCTTGGCGGCCTCTTTTTCGTGCTGATCCAGTACGCGTCCCAGGGGGGCTGGGGGATCGTGCTGCGGCGGATCGGGGAGACGATCTTCTGCACGCTGCCGGTGATGGCGGCCCTGTTCCTGCCGGTGGTCCTCGGCATGCACGACCTCTACGAATGGTCCCACGCCGGGGTAGCCGAGCACGATGCGCTGCTTCGCTGGAAGGCGCCATACCTCAACGTGCCGTTTTTCCTGATCCGGGCGGCGCTCTTCTTCGGAATCTGGTCGGTGATTGCCATCCTCTATTACCGGGGCTCGCGCGGTCAGGACGTGACCGGGGACCCCGGGGTGTCGGCCCGCCTGCGCCGCCTCGCCGGGCCCGCCATCATCGTCCTCGCGGTGACCCAGACGTTCGCGTCGATCGACTGGATCATGTCGCTGACGCCGCATTGGTACTCGACCATTTTCGGCGTCTATTTCTTTGCCGGCTCCTTCGTGGGGTTCATCGCGCTTCTCTCGGTGGTGACGGTGGCGATGCGCTCGGCCGGGCTGCTCAACACGGTCATCAGCGCCGAGCACCTCCACGATATCGGGAAGTTCCTGTTCGCCTTCACGGCGTTCTGGGCCTATATCGCTTTTTCCCAGTTCTTCCTCATGTGGTACGGGAACCTCCCCGAAGAGACGATCTGGTACCAGGCGCGGCTTCAGGGGTCCTGGAAGATGGTCTCGATCGTCCTGATAGCGGGCCACTTCGTGGCTCCGTTCCTGTATCTGATGGGGCGGGACGTCAAGCGGAAAGGATGGACACTGGCGTTGGGAGGAGGGTGGCTCCTCGTCATGCACTTCCTGGATATCTACTGGCAGGTCATGCCGACACTCCATCCCGAGGGGATAAGCCCGTCGGTTCTGGACGTGGCCGCGCTGCTTGCCGTCGGCGGCTGCTTCGTGGGGGCGGCGAGCTGGCTGATGCGACGCCAGGCGCTCGTACCAATACGCGACCCGAGGCTCGCCGAATCGCTGGCCTTCGAGAACATCTGAGCTGTTGAAGGGTTGCACACACGGCGCGCCCGTTATAGAGTCGGCCCATTCCGACGAACGTCGATGGAGACGAGATTGCGATGACCAAGGAGCTGAGCATGCGCGCGACAGGGAACAGATTGTGGCTGGCGGCTGGGCTGGTAGCGGTATCACTCTGGCCGGGCGTCGCCGTCGCCGCCTCGACCATCACTGGAACCATCACCTTCGCCGGGAAGGCCCCCACTCTCAGGCCTCTCGCCATGGATGCCGACCCCGCGTGCGCCAAGAAGCACACCGGACCCGTGGCGAACGAGATGCTCGTCCTTGGCGGCGGCAGCACCATGGGGAACGTCATGGTCTACGTCACGAAGGGGCTGCCGGCCGGCAAGACCTGGCCCGCTCCCAAGACGCCGGTAACTCTGGATCAGAAGGGCTGTCAGGTACGTGCCGCACGTGATGGGGATCATGGTCGGCCAGGCCTACCGGATCCTCAACTCCGATGGCATCCTTCACAACGTCCACGCCCTTCCCAAGATCAACAAGGGATTCAACCGGCCGATGCCGGCGACGCTCAAGGAGTCGAGCGCCACGTTCGACAAGGCGGAGGCGGTCTTCCAGATCAAGTGCGACGTCCACCCCTGGATGAGCGCCTACGTCGGTGCCTTCACCCACCCCTTCTTCTCGGTGACCGGCACGGACGGGAAGTTCACGATCTCCGGCCTCGACCCCGGGACTTACGAGATTACCGCCTGGCACGAGAGGCTGGGAACGCAGACGGCCTCGGTTACCGTGGGCGCCAACGAAACGAAGACCCAGGCCTTCAAGTTCGCCCCTCCCGCCGCGAAGTAGGGATCCGGAGACCAACTGAATGAGTCAGCCTGGAGCTGTCGCCGCACCCACGCCGCACGGCGGGCACGAAGCGCATCATCACGAGGAGCTCGGCTTCTGGCGCAAGTACGTGTTCTCCGTCGACCACAAGGTCATCGGAATCCAGTACGGCATCACCGGTCTTCTGTTCCTTCTCTTCGGCTTCTGGCTGATGATGCTCATGCGCTGGCAGCTCGCCTACCCGGGCGCCGCGCTGCCGGTGCTCGGCACGCTCTTCGGCGAGGCGCGCATGCCGGGCGGGACGATGCTCCCGGACTTCTACAACGAGCTCGGGGCGATGCACGGCACCATCATGGTCTTCCTCGGGGTCGTGCCCCTCGCCGTCGGAGGATTCGGAAACTTCGTGCTCCCGCTCCAGATTGGAGCCCCGGACATGGCGTTCCCGAGGCTCAACATGGCGAGCTACTGGTTCTTCTTCCTCGGCGGCATGACGATGCTGGGCAGCTTTTTCGTCCCCGGCGGAGCCGCGCAAGGCGGGTGGACCTCCTACACGCCCCTGGCGATCATCGCCGGCACGGGCCAGACGGTCTGGCTGATCGGGATGATCTTCCTGATCACCTCGTCGCTGCTTGGCGCGATCAACTTCATCGCCACCACGATCCAGCTGCGCGTGAAGGGGCTCACCTTCATGCGATTCCCCTTCTTCGTGTGGGCGCAGTTCGTCACCGCCTTTCTGCTGCTCCTGGCCTTTCCGCCGCTCGAGGCGGCGGCGGTCCTGCAGCTGATGGACCGTCTGGCCGGCACGAGCTTCTTCCTCCCGAGCGGTCTGGTCATCAGCGGCCAGGTCCTTGACGTGGCCGGCGGCGGCAATCCGCTCCTCTGGCAGCACCTGTTCTGGTTCCTGGCGCACCCGGAAGTCTACGTGCTGATCCTTCCGGCCATGGGCATCGTGGCCGAGATCATCGCCAACAACACGCGGAAGCCGCTGTGGGGCTACCGGTCGATGGTCTACTCGCTCGTCTTTCTCGGCTTCATGTCGTTCATCGTGTGGGCGCACCACATGTTCATGACCGGCATGGGCACGTCGATGGCGGCGTTCTTCCAGACGACCACGATGATCATCTCGATCCCATCGGTCGTGATCCTCACGGCCCTGGTCATCTCGCTCTGGGGCGGGTCGATTCGCTTCAACACGCCCATGCTGTTCGCGGTCGGCTTTCTGCCGATGTTCGGCATCGGCGGGCTCACCGGACTTCCGCTCGGCTTCAACATCGCCGACATCCCGCTCCACGACACCTACTACGTCATCGGCCACTTCCACTACGTCGTCGCGCCGGGGACGATCTTCGCTTTGTTCGCGGGGATCTACTACTGGTTCCCGAAGGCAACCGGGCGGAAGATGAACGAGACCCTCGGGAAGATCCACTTTTTCGGCTCGTTCGTCTGCATGAACGTCATCTTCATGCCGATGTTCATCATGGGGCTGGCCGGCGTCTCGCGGCGCCTGTTCGACGGCGGGGCGAGCTACGACTTTGCGCAGCCGGTCCTCCAGATGAACGTGGTCTCCTCCTGGGGCGCGTGGATCCTGATGATCTTCCAGCTTCCCTTCATCTTCAATTTCTTCTGGAGCATCTGGAAGGGGGAACAGACCGACGGGAACCCGTGGCACGCCACGACGCTCGAGTGGGCGGCCCCGTCACCGCCGCCGCACGGCAATTTCCTCGTGCCGCCGGAGGCGTACCGCGGACCCTACGAGTACAGCGTTCCCGGAGCGGCCAGGGATTTCTCGCCGCAGCACGAGGCCTGATTCGCGATGGAAATTCCTTACACCGTAGAGGTTCGCCGCGACACGGGTCTGACCAACGGCAAGATCGGCATCTGGCTGTTCCTGGCCTCGGAGGTGATGCTGTTTGGCGCCCTGTTCGCGAGCTACATCCTGATCCGGACCGGCGCGCCGCACTGGCCGAAGGGAGACACGATCCTGAACGTGCCGCTCGCCACGGTCAACACGATCGTCCTGATTTCGTCGTCCATCACGATGGTGATGGCCTGGGCGTCGCTGATGCGGCACCGCTTCGGGACGTTTCGGATCTACATGGGGGCGACAATCCTGCTCGGGTTCGTGTTCCTGGTGGTCAAGTACTTCGAATACAGCGCCAAGTTCCACCACGGGCTCTATCCCAGCACCAACAACTTTCTCGCGATCTACTTCACGCTGACCGGCCTGCACATGCTGCACGTGGCCGGCGGGATGGCGGTGAACGCCTATTTCTGGGGCCCCGGCTCGAAGCTCTGGAAGACGAACCCGGTATGGTTCACCAACCGTGTCGAGAATTCGGGCCTTTTCTGGCATTTCGTGGACCTGGTCTGGATCTTCCTTTTCCCGGTTCTGTATCTTCTGTAGGCGGCATCCATGACGAGCGACCACACAGCTGACCTCGGCGGGCACGGACCTGGCCTCGGCGACCACGCCGCCGACATCGACAAACACGTCAGGGTCTACATCATCGTCTTCGTCGCGCTCATGGCGCTGACTCTCATCACAGTGGCGATCTCCTACCTCCACCTTCCCACGCCGATGGCGATTGCCGTGGCGCTGCTGGTCGCGACGGTCAAGGGATCGCTGGTCGCGTGCTACTTCATGCACCTGATCTCCGAGAAGAAGTTGATCGTTGCGGTCCTCGCGCTGACGTTCGTCTTCTTCATCGCGCTGCTGGCCCTGCCCGCCCTGACTGTCGGCAACAGCTACGGGATTCACGAATGAGCCTCAGGTGGGTCCACGCAGGACTGATCCTCCTTTCCGCGGCACTGGCGGCGCTCTTTGGTGTCTGGTGCCTCGCCCAGTACGGGCGGGGAGACGGAGTCGCCAGCCTGTTGGCGGCCGTTGCGGCTTTCGCCGTGTCGCTCGGCCTGGTGTTCTACGACTCGTGGTTCCTGCGCAAGACAAGGACGCTGCGATGACCTCGACTCGCTTCGCAGCGCTCGCAGCCTTCGCCGCTTCGCGCTACGGCGGACAAGCCGCTGCATCGGCGGGACTGGCCAGGCTTGCTTGACCACGGCGGTGTGCCGTGGCCATCTGCGGCAGCACGAGCCTCCTCGCCTGCCCGGTGTGCTTCGGGGCGGAGGAGACCTCGATGATCGACGGGACCAGGCTCGGCGTGCTGGTGATGCTGGGTATCACCCTCGCGGTGCAGGGCGGGTTCCTGGGTTTCTTCCTCTACCTCCGCAGGCGTGCGAAACGCATGGCTGAAATCGACCTGGACACCGAATGGTCGGAGCTCCAGGGAGTGTCGAGATCATGATGACTGAGTGGCTCGGACTTCCACCGCTGGCCGCGACTCACGGCGCGCAGATCGACAGCCTGCTCGGCTGGATCCACGTGTTCATGCTCATCCTCTTCGTCGGTTGGGGAGGGTTCATCGCCTACGCCCTGATCCGCTTCCGGCAGTCGCGCAATCCGGTGGCGAACTACACCGGGGTCAAGTCGCACGCGTCCAACTACTCCGAGGTCGGCGTGGCCGTGGTCGAGGCGATTCTGCTGTTCGGATTCGCAGTCCCGATGTGGGCCGCGAGGGTCGATAGCATCCCTCCAGCCAACGAAGCGCTGGTGGTTCAGGTCACCGGCGAGCAGTTCGCCTGGAACGTCCACTATCCCGGCCCCGACGGAAAATTCGGCCGCACCGACATCAAGCTGCTCGACGCCACGGAGAACCCGCTGGGACTCGATCGCTCCGATCCTGCCGCGAAGGACGACGTCACGACTCTCAATCAGCTCTACCTGCCGGTGAACAAGCCGATCATCCTGAGGCTCAGGAGCAAGGACGTCATCCACAGCTTCGGCGTGCCTGAGTTCCGGGTGAAACAGGACGCGATCCCCGGGCTCACGATTCCGATCTGGTTCGTCCCCGACGTCACGACTGCCGAGATGCGGACCCGGACGGGGAAGCCGGAATTTCAGTACCAGATTGCCTGCGCCCAACTCTGCGGATTAGGCCATTACCGGATGCGGGGCTTTGTCACGGTCCAGACCGCGGAGGAGTTCCAGAAGTGGCTGGAGGAACGGATCGCGGAGCAGAGCGCCCCGGACCCATTCAAGTAGGCCCGCCTTCGTGCTACGGCGCGGCAGGCCCTGCCTTATGCTCAGCGGCGCAACCGCTGCCTCAGTGCCGCGCGCCCCGCGCCTCGTCCACACCTGGCTCTGTATAGCGAACGCCCGTATCAGGCCCGATATCGCTGTGGCCGCGTGGCTTGAACCAGGTGAACCACGTGTGACCGTGCGCCTTGCCGCGGCGTATTTCGAACACGAGGTACGGCACCAGGGTCAGCAGAAACAGCCCGGCTACGACCAAGAGTCCAGTGGTGAGTTCCATCAATCCCTCCCCGGACTTTGAGGTGCAAGCGCAAAGCCAGAGACCCAGAACTGTTGGGCTAAAAGGGAGGGACTACCCGAAGATCTTCGGGGTTGGCATCCGCGCGCGGATTTTTCTTGTCCGGGGGAATATCGCCTCGAAGACTCGGCGCTTCCCCGGACCCCCTCGGCTCGCTTCACTCGCGGGGCCCTGCGCCCCGCTCCGTTCCGGTCGCCGCTACCCGAAGATCTTCGGGGTTGGCATCCGCGCGCGGATCTTTTCTAACTCTTCCGATGTGACGCGATTGATGCCGTTCTTGCGGCACGAATCCTCGACTGCCTTCACCACCATCCCGCGGACGAACGCGGGGATCTTCTTCATGCGCGCGGCGGCCGCATCGTCCCAGGCGATCGAGGTCGGCGGTTCGGCTCCGTACCTGGATCGTTGGACCGGAGGACGCCTGCGGCGCGCCCAGGCGCGTGAGAAGGGGAGAGCCGGTGAACGTGCCGGGGGTGTGGGTGCACAGCGGATCCTCCGCCATGACGTCGCCGGTCATCCCGTAGGCCCGGGCGCGGCAGCCTCCGCAGTGGCCATTCATCTCGCACTCCCCGCATCGCCCGCCAAGCGACGTGCGCAGGCGAATGCCGGTGAACAGTTCCGACGACGTCCAGAGGTCCTTCAGACTGGCGCGACGAAGCGACCCCGCGAAGACCGGGAGATACGGGCAGGGGGTGACGTCGCCATTGGGGCGGATCCCCATGTAGTGTGTGCCGGCCGGGCATCCGCCCGCCCCTCCAGAGTAGGTCCTGATCGGATGGGCGTCGGTCGCGGCTTCGGAGCCGGGTTGGAGACCGTGCTCGAGAACGGTCTTGATGTAGTGCGGCGCGCACTTCGCGTTGACCAGCATCCGCCCGTTGTACTTCCCCTGGATCCGGTAGAGCGAGGCAAGAACCTCGTCGTACTGCGCGGGGGTGATGTCCGACACGAACTGTCCACGCCCAGTCGGCACCAGGAAGTAGAGGTTCCAGACCTTGGCGGCGAGGCGATCGTGCGCGAAGTCGGCGATCGCGTCGAGCTCGCCGAGGTTGTGCGAGCCGGCAGTCGTCTGCACGATGAAGGGCAGTCCGGTTCGGTGGAGGATCTCCGCTCCCTCGACCGTGTTCTTCCAGGCGCCACGCACGTTCCTGAAACCGTCGTGACGATCGGGATCGAGCGCATCGAGCGACAGGGACAGCCCCCGCGCTCCGGCGTCGGCCAGGCGCCGCGCCAGGTTCTCGGTGATGCGCACGCCGTTGGTGCCGACGACGACCCAAAGCCCACGCTCCGCCGCCCGCCGGACGATCTCGAGGATGTCGCGCCGCAAAAGCGGCTCGCCTCCCGTCAGGATCGTGACGCATTCAGGCGCAAAGGCGGCGAGCTCCTCGATAACCTTGAAGCACTCCTCGGTGCCGAGTTCGCTCCGATCGGCGAAGTTCTCCGTGCCGACCAGGGGAGTGGGACCGGCGTCGAGATAGCAGTGCTCGCAGGCGAGATTGCAGCGGTAGGTCAGGTTCCAGGAGACGACGTAGGGCCGGGGGAAAGTCCTGTCCTGCGCGGAGTCGAAGGGGCTCGTGGTCAGCTGCGGCATGTTTCTGATTAGCGGCTTCGAGACGGTCATTCTTACAGGAGGTCAGGAGGGTAGGAGGTCCTAATTCTTGAAAACAAGAGTAACTCCTTATCTCCTGCTCTCCTGTTCAAAACGGGTGCGCCTGGCGCTACATCCCGAAGAAGTCGCGGGCGGCGTCGAGCATCTTCTCGTCCACTTCGTGCGAGCCCTTGTCCCGGGCGAACTTTTCGATGCCGGTCCGCGCCATCGGGCGGACGAACTCGGGAATATTCGCGAGCCGGGCTTCCGCGGCCGCGGTCCATCGAACAGGGAGCGCCTCGCCGGGCTGGCTGGACTGCGCCGCGTCGTTGCCCGGGATCATCGCGGAGAACGGGCAGCGACCGCCGGACGTGCCCGGCTCCGCCGAAGCTTCGGCCGGCCCGATCCGGACGCCGAGCGACTGGACGACCTGCGTCTCGTACGCATTGGTCAGCATCGCCATCTCGTAGCCGCACTCGGGACACGAGTAGACGACCGACAGCGAGCCACGCTCGGGCGGGCCGATGGTCTGCAGCTTCATCGGGCTATCGCAGGGGACACAAAGGAATTTCATCGGTGAGGCTCCCTACCTGTCCGGCAATTACGTCTTCCATTTTCCATCGAAGCCGTCATTGTTTCAGCGGCCTGGGAGGCTGTCCAGAAGTTGCTGCGCCACATGGTCCAGGGCCCGGCCAACGGGCGTGGCGGGCAGGTCCTCGAGCGGGATACCCCGATCGCAGTGCCGGGCCAGCTCGGGATCGAATGGGACGGTCCCGAGACATGGAATTCCCAGGCTCGGGGATTCGCTGGAGGCGAAGAGCGGCCTGACCGCGTTGCAGTCACGGCAGTAATAGCCGCTCATGTTCTCGACATAGCCGAGCACGCGATGGGGCCCCTTCGACAGCGCTGCCACCGAGCGCGCCACGACGCCCCGTGAGACCTCGGATGGGATCGTGACCAGCAGAAAAGAGGTCCGCGGCCCGCCCTGAGCACCGTCGGGCTTGCCCTGAGCAGCGTCGAAGGGCCTGCCCTGAGCACTGTCGAAGGGGCTGAGAAAATCGGCGTACTGGACGGTCCGCTCGGCTCCCGGCGGCAGATCGAACATCAGCACATCGAGCTGCCCCCAATCGAAGGACCCGAGGATCTCGCCGAGGAGAGCGAACTCCCTGGTCGCGCGCCAGGTATGGGACTCTCCGTGCGCCGCACTGTCGAACTCCAGCGCCTCCGACTCGGGGATGAGCGATCCCATCGAGAAGACCCCGATCCCGTTCGTGGTCCGCGGGAGCGCGACTTTGTGGCTGCCGGGAACGAACAGCGCCCCCTGGACCCCGGCCATGCGCGCCTGTGAGGGGCCGTTGAAGTCCGCGTCCAGGATCGCAATCCGAAGTCCGCGGGCGCGAAGCGCGCCGGCGAGATGCAGGGTCAGCGTGCTCTTGCCGACGCCCCCCTTGCCTGAGCCCACGGCCACGAGATGACGCACCCCGGCCAGCCCGTCGGTCATGCGGGCGCGCTGCTCGGCAACCTGCTCGAGGACTCTGGACCCTCCGTCGCCGACGATGTCGTGGTAGCCCTTCACCGTGCTGGCGTAGCTTATACCGTCCCGGGCTGATCGCGGAGGTGATGTAACCAGACCGATACGATCGCCGTTGTCGGGGATAGTCGCAGTTCGCCGGGCTACTGCCGTCCCACAGCGCGAGGGGTCCCGCACGGACGGGCGGACCACATGCGTCGATCGCCTCCCGAACGAGACCGGCGACGCTGCGACCCGAGCGGTCGGCCATAAGACATCACCTTCAGCTCAAACCGATCCGCTGGAGAAGCGTCTGGAACGCCTGTTCCTGCCGCAACGTGTCGAACGCAGGGATGCTCTTGACGAAGCCGATATCCGGATCGCGCGCGTCGCACGCCTGCTCCAGCAGCGCCAGCGGCCGCTCGCGTTCCCTGACCGCCGCGTAAATCGCCGCCGTCGTCACCCGGGATGCGTTCGGCCGCCGCATTTCGAATGCCCTCACGATGCGCCGCGCATCGTCGGGTCGTTGCATGCGCATGTACAAGTCCGCGAGGAACGCCTTCCAGACCCAGTTCTCCATCAGTCCGTCCGCCTTGACCATCTGGGTGAGGGCCTCGTCGAAGCGGCCTTTTCTCTCGTAGGCCATTCCAAGGAACAGGTGGGCGCTTGCGTAAGCCGGCTCGATCTCCAGCGCTGTCTCGAGCCGGCTGATGGCCTCGTCCTCCCGACCGGCGAGGAGGTAGGCGTGGGCGGCCGCGACGTGAAGGATCGGCGAAAGAGGGTCGAGCTCCACGGCGCGGCTGGCCTGTGAGATCGCTTCGTCGTGGCGTCCCCGAATGGATAGATTGTTCGCGTACCAATGATAGGCGGTGGCATAGTTCGGTGCGAGCTGGATGGCGCGTCTGTACTCACGCTCGGCGCCAGCCCAGTCCAACCGCTCGAACTCCATGACACTCGCCATCGAGGTATGCGCCTCAGCCAGCGAGTCGTCCAGGGCCAGGGCCTCGAGAGCGGCTTGCTTCGCCTTCGAGCGTGCTTCCTCGAACGGGATCAGATAAGCGAAATAGCCCATCAAGGTGTAGGCGTCTGCCAGGCCGGCGTATGCCGGCGCAAACTCCGGGTCCCGCTCTATTGCTCGAGTGAATGCCGCGATCGCCCGGTCGAACCCCTCAGGCGTCCGCTTGAACCAGTGATGGCGGCCGCGCAGGTACAGCTCGTAGACTTCTGCGTTGCTCGCATACCGGCTGTTGCGGTCGACGTATTCGCTGTTCGTCAACATTCGCACGACATCGCGAACCACGGCATCGCGAAGGAACGCGCTCGAATCGGCCTGTCGCCGCTCTTGTACCGAGTTGCTCCACAGCTGGCGGTCGTCACGGGCGTCGATCAGCTCGACATCGAGCGTAATCTGTTCGCCGTGCTCTCGCGCGCGTCCCAGCAGCAGCGCGTCGATTCCACCCAGCTCGCGGCCGACGTGCCGGGGCACAATTTCCCGTCCCTTGTAACGGAATGCCGACATCCGCGAGATGACCTTCAAGCCTGGCGCTGCTGACAGACTGTCGATAATGCCCTCCGTCAGCCCATCCACGAAGACGTCGTCGGCCGGGTGCCCGGACGCGTTCGTAAACGGCAGTACCGGCGAGAAAAGGCATCCGATTCGTGGCGGGTGAGCTGCGGCGCGGGCTCGGCAGGCCATGCCAGACGCCGGCTAGAGCCACCATCCCAACCAGCGCGACGAACCGGCGCAGTGCGAACCGCTTGATGACTGCCTTCCCCGCATAGGGGCCAGCTGCGTCCGGCGACACGAGGGCATGCGCGTCCTGCACTTCGGCCACTTCGAAGTTGCCGCGGTGCTTCAACCAGTCATCGATCTCCGCCTGATAGGCATACACGGACCCGAGCTTCTGGTGAATGTGGCGGTGAACGGGCAGGCCTTCGCGCTTTTCCCACCGACGGACGGTGCTGACGTCGCGCTTCAGGTAGTCCGCGATCGCTTTCCAGGAGTCGAGCCTGGTCTGCACAGCCGCAGCGGACCGATCGCGGGCGGGCATCGGGGTCGGGTGCATCGAATACCCCCAGAGAGAACCGACGGCGTCACTCTAGTCCCCTTTTTCACCATCCGCAAATCGTGGATGCGCGAGCTGAAAGGACGAGATGGTGAGCTCCAGTTTTCGCGACGCGCGTCACACGCCAGGACCCGCTCCCCACAATGCCCACGTTTGCGCGTCTTTACCGGTTGCCATGGTCGACTCGCAGTCATACCGTCCTGGATCATCGCTTGGGGGAAATCCGTCCTTTTCCGATCATCCCCACGGTGCAGGAGGCAACCACATGCGTGAGAACGACGCTCTTCTGGTGCACGGAACCTCGTGGCGGCAGCTTGGATGGACGCTGGCGTGTCTGCCTATGCTGTTCTTCCCCGGCGCTGCAGCCGATGATCTCTGCGGCGCAACGATCATGTCGAACCTCGAACTCGACCACGATCTGACCTGCCCGGCCGGCGGCCTGATCGCCGGAGCTGACGGGATCACCATCGACCTGAACGGCCACACGATCGCGGGCTCGCGCAGCGGTGTGGGCATCGACGTAGCCGGGCGGACCAGCGTCAGGATTTCCCATGGCACGATCACGAATTTCACAGCGGGGATCGGGATATCCGAATCGACAAAAGTCGTAGTCAGGGGGGTCGACTTCAACCAGAACAACGATGGCGTGGACTGTCAGGCAGGCTGCATCGGAAACACGATCAAGGAGAACCAGTTCCGGAACCACGGTGCTCGGGGCATCATGCTCAGGGGCGCCTCGATGGACAACATCGTCAAAGAGAACTCCTTCTTCGGCAACAACGTGGGCATTCTCCTGTTTGGCGCCATCGATACCACGGTCACGGAGAACTATGTGGCGTCGAGCAGACTCGCAGGAATTCGGATGGGAGTCCTCGCGACGGGTAACCTGATCAAGGAGAACTCCGTCATTTCGAACCCTGCCGGCGTCGACTTCGCGGTGACGCCGACCGGATCGGCGACCGGCAACGCGGTCATCGAGAACACGATCCTGATGAACGCGTGTGGTCTCAAGGGTCCGCTGGCCGGCAATACCGTAGAAAAGAACGTTTTCGGAGGGAACGACAACGACAGCTGCTCGTAACCGGGCATTTTCGAGGACGGCGGGGCTCGTTCACCGGGTAGACCTTCGGGACAATCGCGAGACCCAGCGAGCTGAGTTGCGGGAGTCGTGCCCAACGCGGCTGCGCACAAATGTAAAAGAAGTGCTCCGTCGCCGACGATGTCGTGGTAGCCCTTCACCGTGCTGACGTAGCTTACACCGTGGCCGCACCGCGATGGAGCTATGCTGTCTTCATGCGGTCGCCCGTAGCCGCCATTGCCCTTGTCCTTCTCGCCGGCTGCTCGGGAGCTCAGCCTGGCGCGCCAACGCCGCCCGGAGCGCCCATCCGGGTCCTGATGCTGACGGCAACCGCCGGGTTCCGGCACGACTCGATCGCCGCCGCGCGAGAGGCGATGACCGCGCTGGGATCGTCGACCGCTGAGTTCGTCGTCACGCCGACCGAAGATCTCACCGCTCTTTCAACTGTCAATCTGGCGTCGTACGATGTGCTGTTCTTCGCCCTCACGACCGGCGAACTCCCACTTACCGATGCACAGAAGGCAGCGGTGCTCGCATTCGTCTCCGGCGGCAAAGGATTCATCGGCGCGCACAGCGCGTCCGACACGCTTTACGACTGGCCCGAGTACGGCACGCTGGTCGGCGCCTATTTCAGGGAACATCCCTGGACGCAGAACGCCACCGTGGTCGTCGAAGATGCGTCACACCCCGCGACCGCGGGCCTGGACGCGCGGTTCAACCTGACGGAGGAGTTCTACACCTTTAGAGAGAATCCCCGGCCACGAGTGCAGGTGCTGTTGCGGCTCGATGCGGCCTCCGTCGGCGCCGACGGGGATTTTCCGCTTGCCTGGGCGCACGCGGTTGGAAGCGGCCGCGCCTACTACAACGCCCTCGGACATTTCGCCGAAACCTGGCGCGACCAGAGATTCCAGCGGCAGATTGCGGGCGCGATCAGGTGGACGGGGAGGCGCTAGACGCTGCGTTTCTCTCGTATCCCTGCCCGATTGACGATAATCGGCGGCAGTCACGGGCCCCATCCGCGTCGTGAATGCTCACTTTTCAGGAGATGTATGCAGCTTCGATCAGTTGTCTTCGGTACTCGCGCTGACCCTCGTTGGATCTGGCGCCTCGGCGGAAGTGGTCCGGGTGGGGGATCTGAATACACGCCAGATTCGCGCGCTCGATCGTGACAAGACCGTGGTCTTGCTCCAGGGCGGCATGCTCGAGGAGCATGGTCCTTACCTCCCGGCGTTCACCGACGGCATTCTCAGCGAACGCCTCACCCAGGAGATCGCACAGGGCGTCGTCGCGAAAAAGCCGGAGTGGACGGCCCTCCTGTTTCCGCCTGTCTCGATCGGCGCGAGCGGCTACAACGAGATCGGCCGGCAATTCATTTTCCCGGGGACGTATGCGGTGCGGCCGTCCACGCTGAGGGCGATTTACATGGACCTTGCCACCGAGCTTGGCGAGCAGGGCTTCAAGTGGATCATGGTCGTCCACGTCCATGGATCGCCCATGCACATTGCGGCGCTCGACGATGCGGGGGACTACTTTCGCGACACCTACGGCGGGCGGATGGTGAACCTCTGGGGGTTGCTGCCCGTGATTGGCGGGTGGGGCAGCGCCATGAGCGTCATGACCGAGGCGCAGAAAAAAGAGGACGGCGTCTCGCTGCACGCCGGCGCGGACGAGCATTCTCTGATGCTGCATCTCCAGCCGAACCTGGTCGCGCCAGAATTCCGGCAGGCGACCTCGATCACCGGCTCGACCTACGCCGAAAGTGTCGCGGCGGCCAGGCAGAAGGACTGGCCCGGCTACATCGGCGCGCCGCGGCTGGGGAACGCCGCACTCGGACGCGGTATCTGGACGTCGTTTTCTGCCGCCGCGCTCAAGACGACGCTCGAGATTCTCGAGGGCGCGGATCCCGCGAAGTATCCGAGATACCTGCCGTTCATGGTGAAGAACCCGTCGTATCAGGAGTGGATCGCCTCGGCCACCGAGCGCGATCGCACGCTAGGCGAGCGGCAACAAGCGTGGAGCGCCCGACGAAAAGCCGAGGGGAAGGAGTAAGCTGCCGCGCAGCTCGCCAACCTCGAGACGGCGTGGAACCAGGCGCACCTCGGAAACGATGCCGCAGGGCCAGAGCTCTTCCCGGGCGATGTGTAGTCGCCCGACTTTCGAGTGGACAGTGAGGCCTACTCCGACCGCGCCCTCCCTGCGTAGCGCAGGTGCCTGCCGTCCGGGAGGAAACCGAGTGTCTCCAGGGCTTCCTTCGAGGCCTCCGCCGGGTGGACCTTCGGGAATCGAACGGTCCCCATGCCCGGCCGACGAATCTGAGAGAGCAGCAGCGCCAGACGGGCTCCACCATCCTCGATGAACGAGCGCAGCGACAGAATCTCCATCTCCGCCACGCCGCCCGCCGAGTAGAGCAGATAGGCCTCGATTCGTTCGGCGGAGGCGACGGCGAATCCAGCGATGTCGTCCTTCCGTGCGGTGAGCGTCTCGACCGAACGCTCCCAGCACACCTGTGGCTCACCGTCGTCGAGCAGGCCATTTGACTTGGATTCAGGCCAGCGCTAGACTCGCCGCCTCCACAGTCACCATCCACTCGTCGGCCATCGTTCGGGACAGGAGGCTGTTATGTCCATCCGTCGTCTCGTTGGCTTGGCGTCGCTCGTCGTCGTCTTTTCCTTCGTCTCCATGCACACGTTGGCACAGGCGCCGAAGCCCGCGGTCGACGCGCCGCAGCTGATGCTGATTTCGTTCACTCACGTCCGGCCCGGCATGGGGCCGAAGTACATCGACCTCCAGACCAAGGAGGTGATGCCGGCCCAGCAGAAGGGTGGGTCGCCGGGACGGCAGGCCTTCAGCAGCGGCATCGCCGGCACACCCGGCGAGTTCGTGTTCATATCGCCGATCATGAGCATGGCGCAGTTCGACGAGCCGGCGCCGATGCAGAAGGCGCTCGGCCCGGAGGGGGCCGCCGCACTGAACCTGAAGCTGGCAGAGGTCTCAGAACCGGCCGGGGCCATCATCGCCCGCACCCGCCCAGACCTCTGGTACGTGCCCGATCCGGCGGCTAAGCCCACGCCGGTGTCGATCATCACCATCGTCGAGATCGTGCCGGGCAAGCGTGCCGAGTTCGAGGCCTTCATCAAGAAGGACGTGGTGCCGGCCATGCAGAAGGCGCAGGTGCGCGGCTATCACGTGATGGAGGTGATGTACGGCGAGAACACCGGTGGCTACGTCACCGCGGTGGGGATGGACTCCTACGCCGCGATGGACAAGGGGCACCCGTTCGAGATCGCGCTGGGGCCTGGGGGCGCGGCGAAGATGGAGCTCAAGGCGGCCGGTATCGTCCAGAAGATCCAGCGGTTCATGTCGAGGTACCGCCCGGAATTGAGCTGGAGCCCGACCGCCAAGTAGGTCGTCGACTTCCATGGGTCAGACGGGTCGCACCCCCGTCTGACCCCGGACGGCATCACTCACGATTGAGTTCGAGGGTGCCGGACTCCGGGTCAGGCAACCACGACGTGCAGTTCGGCTGGAACCGGCTGAATGTGCCCGTGATCTGGTTGCCGGACACACGCGCGTTCACGTTGACGTTGCATTGCTGCCCGAACGTCTCGAGCGTAAAGATCACCAGTCCATCGGTCACAAACGGCTCCCGTGAAGTTGTAACGTTGAAAGAGACGTTCGATGGCAGACTGGTCGCCGGCCTTTGCCCTCTCCAGGAGTGCGAATGTCGTATCGGCCGAATCCTGCGCCCCGCGCGGGACTTCATGTGGCATGGAAGCGGAGAGTCTAACCGGACGCCGCCCTGGCTGTGTAGAGTCGATGCCCGCCGGCGGGGCGGAAACCCAGCGTGTTCAGGAAGCATCGCCGGAAATCTCCGCCGGAATGGACCTTCGAGAGCCGGAACGTCCCCATGCCCTGGGCCGCGAAGCCGTTGGAGCAGGTGCGCGAGACAGCTCTCCACCGTCGTCGACCAACGTGCGGAGAGAGACGATCTCCCCGTCCCCGTCCTTTATATAGAGGATGTAGGCCTCGATCCGCTCGTCGGAGGCGACGGCAAGTCCCGCGATCTCGTCTTTCCTGGCTGTGAGAGTCTCCACCGAGCGCTCCCAGCAGGTTGGCGGGTGATCCTCGCCGAGCAGGCCATTGGCGGCCAGATCGTCAACGGTGACAGGGATGACGAAGGTTCCCTCGACCCTGCGCCACCACATTGCCGACTGCGTCCTCTGCCAGACGTAGTCGCTCAGGACGGCTTTCTCGGATATACCCGCTGGCGCTGAACAGCCCGGAGGCCGCGACGAGAGCCTCGGGGAGTTCGGCGATCATTCGCGGCGGCCCGAGAATCGCGAGCTTCGAGCTCGATCGAGGTCGAGCAGGTGACGGCCATGACCCTGCCGCCGATGATCTGGATGAACGGCGATCCTGTGGACCAGGGTCCCGGACGGCCGCTTGGCGCCGATCAGGACGCCGATCGGGTCGCAACCCGAGAAGGCGACCATGCAGCTGCTGCACCACACCTGAAGGTCGCGGATCGACCGCTTGAACGCGGCCGGCGTCATCGGCGGCTGGTCGGGAAAGTAGGGACGTCCAACAGCGATTCAGCGCTTCGACGAGAAGCGCCATGTCGTCGGTTCGACAGAAGCGATAGGACCATCTGCGAATCCCAACCTTCCCTCACGCGTTGCCGTTGGAGGTCGCGCCGTAGAGCGGTCTCACCTCGTTGAGGTTGTGCTTCCGGTGCGTCGATGGCGGGCGGGGTGTAGGTCGCGATCATCTCGGCCATCATCTTCTTGCCGATCTCGATCCCATCCTCGACCAGCGTCAGGTCGATCGCCGTCGCGGCGCGCTCGCGCGCCAGTTCCTCGATCCTCTCCTGCGTCTTGTTCCGCATGAAGCCGGCCGGGACGCGCAAGATTCGCTGCGACGGCGTCATCCGTCCAGTCGAACGTCGAGATCAACGGGTTCTTCTTGTCGTCGCGAGCAATGAGCCTCGTCTCGCCCGCGCCGGCTCGCTGCTGCGGCTTCCGCCGAGCGCACGGCGCTGGCGACGAGCCTGGATGTCGAGCGGCGCTCCCGTCTCCTCCTCGATCACCTGCGCGGGCGAAGTCGAGCGTGATCGCGTCGAGCCTCTTCATACGCGCGCGCTTTTCGACCCGCGCCTTGACGCGGCGGCGCTGATAGGCGTTCTTCATGGTCCAGAGGCCCTTCCTGGCGTCCTCCGACCAGCGAAGCTTGCGCCCGTCGTAGGTGGTCTCTTCCTGAAGACCGCCCTCCACCTCCGCGATCTTCTCGATCATCTCCTGCGAGATCACCTCGAAATCCCTGGCGCCGCAGACCGTGCACTTCACGGCGCCACTCTGCGTGGCGGTGACACCGCACGCCCGGCACATCGACACCGGGCCGGACTTCGCTCGCTCGAGCGCTACGGCCTCGGCCAGCGCCTTGGTCAGCGGCCGAGGCGCTCTTCGGCATGAACCGGTCCATCGCTTCGTCGATCACCGCGCTGGTGATCACCGAATGCCCCTTCTCGAGCGCCAGGCGAAGGACGCCGGTGCGGGCGATGCCCTTGACCTGCTCGGGGACGTGCGTCATCCGCTCCTCGGCTTCGGGCGTCCAGCGGACGGTCTCCTCGGCGCGCACGTCGAGCCGCGGCACTTCGAGGCGGGTGGAGAGCAGGACGTCGCAGGGCGAGGCGCGGAGAATGTTCTCCACGTTGCTCCCCAGCGCCCGTCTCGTCCTTCGGACTGTGGACGCCGATCCGCCCCAGCACGAGCAGCCAGGGATTCGTCTTGCGCGCGTGGTCGACGATCTTCTGGAAGGGCTTGCCGTCGAGCAGCGTCTTCTTTATCTCGACCCCCGTCTCGGTGGCCATCCGCTCGGCCACCTCGAGGTGAGACTGATAGATCTGGGCCAGCCCGGTATCGATGATCTCCTCGTGGAGCTGATTCTGCTCCTCGAAGCGGAAGACCTTCGCCGCCTGCTCGGTGAGAACGTTGACGATGCCGTTGAACACGGAGTAGTGGAGGTAGGGGTCGTAGACGGCGATCGCCTCGACCTTCTTGCCGAACGCGCGCGCCAGGTCGACGGCGGTCATGAACGCGCCGAACGACTGGGGACTGCCGTCGATGCCGACCAGGATCGTGTCGCGCTCCGCCTCGCCCGGCTCGGGAACGTGCTTGACCACCCAGACGTCACGGTCGCATTGGCGGGAGACGCGTTCGCAGACCGAGCCGATCACGCTGTCCCGGGCGCGCCCGATCCCCAGCGCGCCGATCACGACCAGATCGTGCGGCGATCCGTCGAGATCCTTGAGGATCTCGGCATGATGCTTCCCGTCCATCATCCGCGGTTCGAACTCGAGGCTCGACTCCTTGCAGAGTCGCGACATGCCATCGAGATAGCTGTCGGAGATCAGCTTGAGCCCCATCGTGATCAGGCTGTCGTGGATTTTCCGCTGGCGCTCCAGTTCCACCTCGTCGATGTACTCCTCCGGCAGCGTGTATTCCATCTGCCTGAAGCGATAGTCGTGCAGTTTGGCCGCATAGACATGGCAGCCCACCAGTTTCGCCGCAAACGCTTTGCCCAGCGCGAGCGAGCAGGTGACAGCGCGGTTCGAGTGGTCTGAGTTATCGACGGGAACGTAGATGCTCTTGTACATGATGTTCTCCGATTGGCCCCGGCCCGCCTCCGCTACAGCTTCGGCGCGCCAAGCTGCTTACACGTTCGTGGCCGGCTGCTGCGCGCCGCCGCGTGTCCGAGCGCCGTAACGCCACCGGACCCAACCGATCACGGCCAGTTCGATGACAAGGATGAAGAGCGCGGTCGTCACCATCGGGCCCACCGCCGATGGGACCACTTCTGGCTCGACGTAGATGGAGTACCAGGCCGTGAGCCCTCGCCGGTTGCCACGCTCGCGTGAGAGCCCGTCCCACACCGAGAAGGCGACCGGCAGGAACTGTCCGGGCGTGAACGCGGCGCCCGAGCTTGCGCGGAGGGGGCGCTTGAAGATGACCGACCATTCGCCCTGGTCGTAGTTCGCAACGCCGGTGAGATCCCCCGTGTCATTCGCAGCGACGTCGGTGCTGCCCCGGCCGGTGAACTGAAGGGGATCGGGGCGGGCCAGATCGAAGAACCAGAGATCCACCGAGTTCTGGGGGTCGCCGAAGATGAAGTAGGGCTTGCGGGCGCTGGTCGGCACCTGCGACGGAATCTGGATCGACACTGCGTCCGAGAACTCGGATGGTTGGCCGCCGGGCGCCGCTGCCTCCTCGGCGAACGGATCCTTTGCCGGTTGCTGCGCCGCTCCTGGCGCCGCCGCCGCGGCGAAGGGGTCCTCTTCGACCTGGGCCGCACCTTCGGGACCCACTCCTCCTCCTCCGGAGGAACGGGCAGCGTCGGTCCGTTCTTGCCCGTCTTCTCCGCGCTCATGTCGTGCCAGCGCACGAGGAAGGCGATCGACTCGGCGTCGTAGATCGCCTGAACGGTTACGGAGGTCGTGGGAGGATGGAACGCGCGTCCGGGCTCCATGATCTGCCCGACGACGGGAAAACGGGCCGCAGGCGCGGATGCGAAGCTCGCGGCTCCTTTGGTAAGGTCGATCGGATCCAGAACGTGCCTGGCGACGACCAGGTTCGTATAGGCGGGCCCCTGCTCACCCGAGAGAGAGACGATGTAGTCGGTGATCGCCCAGCGCTGCTCGGGCGTCTGGGCGTCGACGAACCCCGGCATCGGCGTGCCGTTGAACCCCGTGCTCATCGTCCGGAAGATATCCTCGCGGGACGAGCCTCCCCGGAAGGTCCAGCTCTGCGCGAGGTCCGCCGGGCGGATCTGAACCCCCCAGTCGTCCACCAGGGTTGACGCCGAAGGTCCGTCGCCGCGTCCCAGCGTACCGTGGCACTTTACACAGCCGGTCTCGACGTAGAGCTTCTTCCCGAGTTCGATCGACTCATTCGAGACCTTCGGCGCGCTCGGAAGCGGCACCGGCTGGGGGACGTTTTCGGCGCTCGAGAAGTCGGGGGAGAACGTCGTAATGAAGTGGGCGATATCCGACACTTCCTGGTCGGAGAGGGTTGGCCAGTCGGGCATCGAGGTGTAGGGCATGCCACGCCTGATGATGTTGACGAGGTCCTGGTGCGTCGGCAGAGACCCGCTCGGTGTCGACCTGACCTTGAACTTGCCGGTGGTGAAGTTCCGGGGCCTGGGGTACAGGTGCGGCGCGGCGTAGCCTTCGCCGTCACCCTTCTCGCCGTGGCACTGCGCACAGTACTTGAGGTAGAGCGCTTTGCCCGACTCGCGCTGCGCCTCGGTCCCGACGTCCTGGGCTGCCGCGCGCGCCGATCCGGTCGGCGCGGCACACAGTGAGGCGATCAGGGCGGCGACACCTGCAGCGAGAGACGAGCGCGGACCGATCAGGCGGGAGATCATTGCTGCGCGTGCTCCTCCTTGGCGCGAGGCCGCTGGCCGGTGAAATCGTAGAGAAAGAGGATCGTCTCCCACATCTCCTCTTCTTTCAGGATCTTCTCCCAGGCGGGCATCGCCGTGTCCCAGGGCCCGCCTTCCTCGGGAAGGCCCGGGCCGCCCTTGGAAATCCGCCAGAAGAGAAACGTATCCCGCAACATCGAGATCGCTCCCTGGTCGGTGAAGTTGGTCGGGATCGGGTCCAGCCCGTGCACGAACATGCCGTTGCCCGCCATGGTGTCGCCGTGGCAGAACACGCAGTTTCGATAGTAGGTCCGCCGGCCGTTTTCGACCCGCTTGCGGTACTCCTCCGGGTTCGACTTCTCGAGTGGCAGGAAGGGGTTCTCGCCGGCGTCGAGGTCGATCTTCTTGTCGTGCACCGTGATCGAGGCCGGCGATGCCGGATGGACCGTGCGCGGGAAGAAGGGAGGCTCGAGCGGAACGTTCATCTGGACGTAGACGTTGGCCGCCGCGAGAGCCGGGAGGGCGATGACCGTCGCGACCAGGAGCGGGGCGTACCGCTTCTCCGTCATCAACCGGATGAGCGGGCGGGAGACTTCGTCCCGCCGCTCCTGGCTCGACGACATGTACGCCAGGATCGCAATCGTGATGATGCCCATGTAGAGCGAGATCACGGAGGCCGGAATCGGGGCCTTGAATCCGAATCGGAGGAGAACGTAGATCCCGACCCACCAGACGGCGGCCCATAACAGCAGATTGGCCCGACGGAAGCGAAGGAGGGCGAACGCCGCGGCGACGGCGAGGACGACCAGGATGTTCATCGTGGCCCCCCTCCATCGAGCCCCGGTGCCCCGCCCTTCTTGGGAATCTCCAGGGGCTGCGGCTTGCCGGGCGCGGCGCCTGGGGCCGGAGTGGCCGCGGGAGGCTGGGCCCCGCCCGGTGCGGGCGCGCCACCGTAGTATTTATGACTCGTCTGGAGCGTGACCGTCGGCTTGCCGCCAAGAGACTGGAGGGCCGCGATCACGCAGAGGATCTCCTGATCGGTGAGGCCGATCGGCGGCTTGTTGATGGTGGGCATTCCCGGGTTGAACCCCTCGACGATGTAGCTGTCGGGTTCGTACATCGATTGAGCGAGGTAGTCGATATCGCTCAGCCCAGGGATGCGGGTTGCCGCGCGGATGGCGACCCCGTCGAGGTCGGGGAAGCGGAGCGCTCCGCTCTTGCCAATCGTGTGGCAGGTAATGCAGAGCCCCTTGCCCTCCATGATCTCGCGGCCGACCTTGGCCATGTCTTCCGTGGTCATGTCGCTTCTCAGGACGGTCTCCTGCGGAGGCTGGACTTCCTTCTGAGGCACCAGCTGGCCGACCCACGTATAGAACGCGGTGGTCGCGAGGACGAGCATTCCGATCCGGGCGGGGAGCGGAACCGTCATGACGTCGGGCGACTTCGCCCCCGAATCCCCACACGCGCGCTCGCGGGGCCAAGGCCCCACTCCGCTCGGTGGCTGCTCGCTGCGCTCGCTCGAGGAAAGACTCACGCCTTGGTCCCCCCATTGAAATCGGGCCGGTCGTGCAGGCTCGTGATCCAGAAGACGAAGCCGATCAGAAGGAAGAACACCAGCACGGTCGCGGAAACCACCTGGGTCGCGAAGCCGAGGGTGGGCGTGAACGCGTCGGGCGAGTTGTCCCGGATAACGCCGTAAACATGCCAGTGCTGGCGGAGCCCGGACCGCACGTAGCCCATCAGACCCATCAGCCAGGTGAAGGTGACCGCGATGAAGATCAGCACGTACTGGGAGATCGCCGGCATCTTTCCCCAGCGCACCTCGCCCGTCCTCTTCGGCTTGCGGAAGAGGAAGACGTCGATCGCGGTGATCGACACCATGGCGAGCAGGACCGAGCCGACCTGGGGCACCGACAGGCCGATCCTGACGCTCGCCTCGACGAAGTACCCGTAGACGCCGAGGAAGATGACGAAGATCGCGGCGGCCGCGAAGATGGAGAGCTGCACCGCATGGCCCGTCTTGGCCCACGCCACCGTCGCGACCTTGCCGGTCCGGCGGTAGAGGAGGAAGCTCATGAAGGTCGTGAGGATCAGGATGTTCACGGCGGTGTTCTTCGCGGACATGACCCCGAGGAAGCCCAGCACCGGGTGCGCCGATCCTCCCATCGCCCGGATCTCGGAGACGGTCGCGATGATCGACCGCGGCGTCGCCCAGATCATGAAACAGAGCACGATCGCGCCGAGCAGGTACTTGATGAACCTCTGGAACGGCTGCGCCCCCTCGACCCGGCCCATCCCGAGCCAGAGGTAGTAGTTGGCCGCGAGGAAGAGGTTCCCGATCAGGACCGCCTGGATGATGAAGAGCCACGAGAAGGCCCCGCCCATCATTGTCAGCCCGAGCGTCTGCGAGTAGGCGTAGATCTCCTTGGCGAGCCAGTAGCCGGCGAAGGGAAGCGGGAGGAAGGAGCTGATCGCGACGCAGTTTCCGATGTATCCCATCCAGTCGTAATGCGCGCGCTCCTCGTCGGTTTCCGCCTGGAGGAACTTGAAGGCCGCGTAGGCGGCGGCGACCGATCCGCCGAACGCGATGTTGGCGATGAACCGATGGACGTTGATCGGCATCCAGGTGTAGTTGTAGATCGCGTCGGCGACCGAGATGACCGCGCCACTGTCCGAGATTCCCTTCGGCGACATCATGAACGTGAGCCAGGCATTGGCGATCATCATGATCGCCGTGCCGACGAGGTTGAGCCCGAGCCCGAGGCCGAGATGCACCAGAGGGTGGAACTTCCCCCAGCCGTAATAGTAGGTGTAGAGGAAGAAGGCTTCCGCGAAGAAGAGCAGGACGTAGGGGAGGAAAGTAGGCGAGAACACGCTCATCAGGTAGTTCGTGAACTTCGGATACAGGATGATGAGCATGAACGTCAGGCACGCTCCGAAGGTCGCGGTGAGCGAGAACGAGACGGAGAGGAGCTTGGAGAACTCGTGCGCGAGGCGGTCGTAGCGCGCATCTCCGGTCTTGTAGCCGATCGCCTCGATGATCAACGCGAAGATCGGCACGGCCAGGACGAACGCCGCGAACAGCAGGTGAAGCTGCGCGACCGCCCAGATGGCGACGCGGCTTCCCACGACGGGAAACCGCCGGTACTCGGCCTCGACGTAGGGCTTCGCCCGGGCCTTGGTCTCCGCGTCTGCCCGCTCGTCGACCAGTCCGCCGGCGCGGGGCGTCGGGTCCACGGTCGCGGAAGGGGCCCGGTACGGCTCTTGTACTCGCGCTTCATCAGCGACGACGCCGTCCAGACCACGCCGGCGAACATCACGCAGGTACGGCGAGCGGTCCGAGAAGGACCAGCACTTTGCGGTTCATCACCCCGTTCATCGCGGCATCTCCCTCATTTGATCGCCTGCGGGCTCTGGCCGCTCCGGGAGGCTCGGCGGAGGCTGCGGGGGCCGCGGGCGGCCGTCGCCCGCTTGCGCTGGAGCTCCCGGACGTAGGCGACGATCGCCCACCTGTCGGCCGGAGGGATCGGCCACCGGTAGCCAGCCATCAGCCCCTTTCCGTTCGTGATGACGTCGAAGATCTGCCCGTCCGGGTACTTCAAGATCGTTTCCTGGTGAAAGGAAGCGGTCGGGACGCTGCCTCGCTGGAACAGGATTCCCTTGCCGTCCCCCCGAGCGTCGTGACAAGGCTGGCAATAGATCACGTACCGCTGGCGGCCGCGCTCGACCAGCGTCTCGTTCACGGTCACCGGGATGGTCGCGACGGCCTGTCCGTCCGCTCCCTTGCCGGTGAAGAACGCCGCGTCTTCCTTCAGCCCGCCGATCGGAACCGTTCCTGGAACCGGCTGGCGCATGGACTGGCCGTCGTAGAAAAACGTGCTGGCCGTCTGGGGGCGGACCTTCGGCTGGTTGTCCATGCTGGGATTGAGATGGATGGGCGGGCGGCTCGACGTGCAGCCGCGGGCGCACCCGGCGAGGGGGACAACAGCGACGAGCACGAGCCAGCCCAGCGTGCGCCCCTTCATGCAACGCCTTCCAGGTCCGGGTTCGGGTTGCGCACCTTGGCCAGATAGGTGGTTCGGGGCTTGGTATTCAGCTCCTCGAGCAGCGCGTAGTTGCGTGGATCGGCCTTCGCCTTCACCACCCGGCTCGACTGGTCCCGAATATTTCCGAACTCGATGGCCGAGGCCGGGCAGGCCTGCTGACAGGCCGTCTTGACGTCGCCGTCACGAATCTCGCGTCCGGCGAGCTTCGCATCAATCTTCACCCGATTGATTCTCTGCGTGCAGTAGGTGCACTTCTCCATGACGCCTCTCGCGCGGACGGTGACGTCGGGGTTCATCGCGAGCTTGAGGATGTCGGGCGTGTCCTTGGTGAAGTTGAAGAAATTGAAGCGGCGCACCTTGTAGGGACAGTTGTTCGAACAGTAGCGGGTCCCGATGCACCGGTTGTAGACCATCACGTTGAGGCCCTGCCCGTCGTGGACGGTGGCGGCCACCGGGCAGACCTGTTCGCACGGCGCGTCCTCGCAGTGCATGCAGGGGACCGGCTGAAAGACCATCTCGGGGTTGCCGGAGGGCTCGCCCGAAAAGTACCGGTCGACCCGGATCCAGTGCATCTCGCGCCCCCTGGCGACCTGGTCCTTGCCGACGACCGGCACGTTGTTCTCGCTCTGGCAGGCCGTCATGCACGCGTTGCAGCCGATACACGCGTTCAGGTCGATCGTCATCCCCCACTGGTGCCCCTGGTCGTAGGTGTGCTCCTTCCAGAGGGAGAAGTGAGGCGGGTCCTCCGGGAAGACACCGAGAGGGCTGGCGGTTCCTTTCGGAGGTTGATGCGGATCCGGTTCATGCGTCCCCTTGGCCGCGGCCGGCTCGGCCGGGGCCGGCACGGCGGCTGCCTTCGCCCGGAGCTCGCTCAGGGTCGACTCGCGCACGACGGGACGCCCCTCCATGCTGCCGTGCTCCTGGGTCGCCGACAGCGGGTAGGTGCGCGCCAGCCTGGTGAGTTTGCCCCCGCTGCCGAAGCCAGGTGCGGTGGAGCTTCGGACGGTGAACGCATCGAACCCGACCGCCGAGCCGATCCGGCCCGCGTGCGAACGGCCATAGCCGAGCGTCAGGGCGACCACGCCGTCCGCCATCCCGGGAAGGAGCCACACGGGGAGCTCGAGCGAGCGGCCCGCATGATCGAGGCGGACCACATCCTGGCTCGCAAGACCGAGCGTCTCGGCGGTCTTTGGACTCAGGAGCGCGGGGTTGTCCCACGTGAGCTTGGTAATGGGATCGGGCAGCTCCTGCAGCCACCCGTCGTTCGCGAATCGGCCGTCGTGAAGCGACGGGGAGGGGAGGAACACGACCTCCAGATCTCCGGAACCGGTCGCGGTCGCGCCCCCAATCGTCCGGGAGAGCTCCGCCAAGTGGCTGTCCGGTGAGATTGGGGACAACTTCCGGGAGCTCGCTGCCGGAAAGCAATCCATCGTGCAGGACGCGGTTCCACTTCTTGTCGAACTCTCCCTCGCCCAGGATCGGCTTCCAGGTTTCCTGCACGATCTCGTGGCCCGGACGGTCCTTGCCGCCGACCATCAGTCCCAGCACTTCGACGGCGGTTCGTCCGCCGAACAGGGGGAGGATCAGCGGCTGGACGACGCTGAGCGTGCCGCCAACCGCGCGTGCGTCTCCCCACGATTCGAGGTAGTGAGCGCGGGGGATATGCCACTCCGCCCGGGAGGAGGTTTCGTCGACCGCGTGCCCGAGCGCGATCGAGTGAGGGACCTTGGCCATGGCGGCAGGCGAAGTCGAGATCGGCGGGGGCGTCGAACACCGGATTGCCCCCGAGGACGACCAGCGTCTTGACCACGCCCGAATTCATCGCGCCGACGAGCGAGGCCAGCGCGCTCACGCTCGGAAGCGCTGCATCCCTGGTCTCGTAGTAGCTGACCGTCTTGCCGGTGTTGCCGAGAGTCGTGTTCAGGGCGCAGACCGCGGCGTGGACGGCCGCGGGCTGACGTTCACCGGCCACGATCAACCCCTTGCCGCGGTTCGCCAGAAGGTCCTTGGCCAGGGCGTCGATCCAGCGCGGGTCGACGCCGGTGACGCCGGCCTGCCCCGGACTCGCGGACGGAGCCAGACGTGCAGCGAGCGCCGCGAGGAAGGGGGCGATCTGCCGGCTCTCGAGACGAAGCCGATGATCCGCCATCGCTCCGGTCAGCGAGTAGACCGCCTCGACCGCGTAGAGTCGGTTCATCGCCTGCCCTGAGCCAGTGCGAAGGGACTCCCGCACGCCTTCCATCCGCGAAACCCCGTGCATGCCGGATCATTTCCGGATCGCTGAGCAGCGGGTCGGCGTCGAGGGCGAGGATGACGGAGGCCTGATCGAGCCGGAGCATGAGGTCGAGGTCGCGCCCGGTGGCGGCCTTGAGGCCGGCCAGCCGGTTTTCGTCGCTGACCGCTTCGTAGGTCGCCCACTGCAACTTCGGGTAGCGGGTACGGAGCTCGGCAGCCAGGCGCGCCAGAGTCGGGGAGGAGAAGGACTCGGAAAGGACCGCAAGGCCGGCGCCGCCATCCGCGGCGTGCGCCTCGGACAGCGACCCCCAGGCGGTCGCGAAATCGCTCCAGGACTTCGCCTCCCCCTTCAGCCGGATCGTCTGCGAGCGGTCGGGATCGTAGAGGCCGAGCACCGACGCCTGGACGCGCGAGCTCGAGGCGCCGAGCGTCGAGGGGTGCGAGGGGTTTCCCTCAACCTTGGTCGGCCGCCCTTCGTGGCTTTCGACGATCAGGCCGTAGGCGCTCCGGCGGAACGGCATGGTCGTCGCGTAGTAGCGGGGGATCCCGGGGACGACATCCTCGGGAGCGGTGACAAAGGGGACGATCTCTTCGACCGGACGCCGGCACCCCGCGAGCCCCGCGAGCGACAGCGAAGCCCCCAGGAGCATCATCATGTCGCGGCGGGTGACCCCTTCGGGCAGTTCCGACGCTCCCTCCGGGAACTCACGCTCGAGGAAGGGGAGGAATTCGGGCCGTTCCTCGACCTGCGCGAGACTTCGCCAGTATGTGCGACTCACCGGTGGCACCCCGAACAGTCAGTCGGCGGATGGACCGGCCGTTCGCGGTCGAGCTGCGCCATGAGCATCTGGGCGTCCCGGGGAGGGGACCACTTCATATTGGTGACCTCCGAGACGGGGCGTCGGTTCGGACCGGGGTTGCGGTGGCAGTCGAGGCACCAGCTCATACTGAGAGGCGCCATCTGGGTGACCGTTTCCATCTCGTCGATGCGGCCGTGGCAGGTGACGCAGCCGATGCCTGCCGCTACGTGCGCATTGTGGGCGAAATAGGCGTAGTCGGGAAGTTCGTGGACCCGGATCCAGCGCATCGGCCGGCCGCTCGCGGCGCTGGCCAGGATCGGCGCCAGCCTTTCGCTGTCCCGCTTCACCGTCTGATGGCAGTTCATGCAGGTCAGGGTCGGCGGCAGGTTGGCGACCGCAGAAACCTCGACCGAGGCATGGCAGTACCCGGCAATCGAGTCCGAGCTCGCCGACGTGGAGCTTATGGCTGTACGGGACTGGCTGAACCGGACGGTAGCCCACGTCCGTGTACCACGGCGAAAAGTAGTACCAGACGCCGGCGATCGCGAGGATCGGAGCGAGGCTGCCGGCGATGGCGGCCACGATCGGGAGCTTGTTCAACCATGGAGGGAAAATCTGGGCCACTAGGCTACGACTCCGAAGCGCCGGAGGACAGTTGCCCAGGTCGCGGGTCCGCGATGGATCGGTGACGCCACATCTTCGCCACTCCAGAGTTGGGGCGCAGGGTGAACGGTCGAAATTCCGAGTTTGCGGTCGCGATGTTACTCACGAACTCAGACGACGGTCAAGCGCGCCGACTGGTCGTGGTCATCATTTCCCCCGCAGCAACACGGCCTTGCCGCTTCGAAGCCCTTGACAGCCGCGAGCAACTTGCGTAGAAGATGCAGTCGGCGAGTCGAACAAGGTCATGGCCATGAATGAATTGAGTGCTGCGCGAAGGGATTTCGGACCGTACGCGACCAATTGCGTGGTCGGAACCGTCGGCGACGCCGATACCGCGGGGACCGCGATCGACGCGCTCCTGCAGGCCGGATTCCATCGCGAGGACGTCGACATCCTGCACGGCGAGGAGGATATCCATCGTCTCGATCCGACCGGCGCCAAGCACGGATTCCTCGCGCAGTTTCAGCGGACGGTGATTCGGACCTTCGACCTCGACGAGTTCAAGCACCTGACGCATCACGTCGAGGATATTCGCGCCGGCCGCTTCGTGATCATGGTGCTGACGAAACGCCGGGCCCAACGCATCATCGCCGCCGACATTTTGAACCGCTACGGCGCCGAGTTCGTGGGGTTCTACGGCCGATGGGCGTGGGAGGATCTGTCGGCAACCGCACGGACGCCGGCGGAAGCCTTTCCCGGACGGTTCGCCCGGGCCTGGAACGACCGCGATCCCGACGCGCTGGCCGCGCTTTTCGATGAGGATGCCGAGTTCGTCAACGTCACCGGGGTGTGTTGGCACGACCGCGAGTCGATCCGGAAGGCGCACGCCGACGGGCTGGAGCGTGTCTTCAGCAAATCGACCGTGACGACCGAGGCGACGAAGGTCCAGCAACTGTCACCCGACATCGCCGTGGTTCACGCGCGAATGACGCTGACGGGCCAGGCGCCTGGCGGTGGGGTCACCCAGGCCGGACCACACACGACGATCGTCTCGTTCGTGGTTCATCGGATTGGCGAGCGGTGGCTGTGCGCATCGGTACACCACACGGACGTGATCCCGAATGTCGAGACCAACGCCATCGGATGAGGCGCGCAATCCGCTGATTGTGTTGCCCGCGAAGGGATGCGTCCATGGCGAGAGTGCTCGCAGTCCGGCCTGACCCGGCACTCGTGAACGCGCTCGCCGCGGCCCTCGACCTGGGTCGACACCAGCTGGAGTTCTGTGTCGGCAGCGCCGAGGCAATCCGGCGGGTCCGCGAACGCGCGATCGACGTTGTCGTGACCGATGAGGCGACGGCGGTCGACGACGATCTGGCGCTCGCCGCCGAGTTGCAGCAGGTGCGTCCGGCCGTGCGCATCATCTTGCTCGCACCCGAGGCGACGCAACAGGATGTCGTGACGGCGATCCGCGCCAAGGTGTTTGCCTGCTTCACCTCTCCCTTCGACTACGCCGAGATCGCGTCGATGGCCGGCAATGCGCTCGGCGCCGACAACTGGCGTGACGCCATCCAGGTCGTCTCGGGCCTCCCGCACTGGCTGACACTTCGTGCGTCCTGTCACCTCCTGACTGCCGATCGCCTCGTCCGTTTCATGACCGAGCTGCAGTCAAAAATTCCTGGCGACCGCGACCTGCTCATCACGGCATTCCGCGAGATGTTGCTCAACGCAATGGAACATGGCGCCGGCTTCGATCCCGAGAAGGTCATCGAGGTCACCGCCGCGAGGACCGCGCGCGCCATCGTGTATCACTTTCGCGATCCCGGTGCGGGTTTCGAGCCGGGAAGTCTCGAGCACAGAGTGGCGAACACCGATCCCGACGTCGTCATGTCGACGGCGATGCGCCGCGCCGAGATGGGTCTACGGCCGGGAGGATTCGGGATGTTGATCGTCAAGAACGTGGTCGACGAGCTCGTCTATAACGAGCGCGGCAACGAGGTGCTCCTCATCAAATATCTCGATTGACACGACGCTCGCAGTTGTGGCGACGATGAGGTCGGAACCGTGGTGTTCTTGTGGTCCCGACGCCGGTCCGCGGCCCGGTGAGCAGCTGGCCGCCGAGCAGGCCCACTGGAGGCGTCGAGCAGGTGAAAGAACACGTGCGATCGAGCGCGACCGGAGCCTGGGTCGACGCGGTTGCCCAGGACATCCGCTACGCGTGTCGCTCGTTGAGGTCATCGCGGGTTTACTGCGATCTGGGTGATCGGAAGTCTCGCGGTCGGTATGGCGGTGACGATTGCCGCGCTCGCGTTGCTGAACGCCTTGCTGTTCCTGCCGTTCCCAGAGGTGACCGAGCAGCAGCGGCTGGTTCGCGTCACGATGCTTCGGAATTGCGGCAGACCCGACTGCTGGATCCCATTGTCCGCCCCCGGCGACTACGAGATCGCTCGCGAAGGATTGACCGGAGTGCAGGGCCTTGCGGCGTATGCGATCGGCGATATCGCTCTTGGCCTGCCCGATGCCCGCTCGATGCAAGGCGTCCTGGCGTCGGCGAACTACTTCGACGTCCTCGGCGTGCGCCCTGCCTTGGGACGGACGTTCAGCGCGATCGACGCCGAAACACACGCCGAGATCGCGGTGATCGCCCACAGCATGTGGATACGGGAATTCGATGCTGACCCGTCGGTGATCGGCCGGTCGATGCGTGTGGCAGATCAGTTTGTCCAGATCGTCGGCGTCGCGCCGCCGCTTTTTGGCGGCATCGATCAGCCACGGCCGGCGGGACGCCGGCGCATGGGGGTGGGTCGGGCCCCGGACGTCTGGCTGCCGATGTGGCTGGCCGACCGTGTCTTGCCGGTCACCTCCACCGAGCGGACTCGGCAGGAACGCGGCTTCCGATTCGTAGGTCGGCTGAAGGAGCAGGTGGAGCTGCCGCAGCTCCAGGCCGAAGCCGCCGCCCTGGCCCGCGGGGTTGCCGCCTCGAGAGGTGAACGATCGCAAGGGACGCGGGCAGAGGTCCTGCGCGTCTGGAGGGTGGATCCGAGGAACTGGCACCTTGGCATCCTCGTCGTGATGCCGATCCCCATCCTGGTGCTTGCGATTGCCTGCGTCAACGCAGCCAACCTGATGCTGGCACGTGGATCACAACGGCAGCGGGAGCTGGCCATCCGATTGGCGATTGGCGCAGGGCGCAGCAGAATCGTTCGTCAGCTGCTGATCGAGAGTGCGGTTCTCGCATCTCTCGCGACTGCCGTCGCGGTGCCAGTCGCCTGGTGGGGCCTTCAGCTGGCGCCCACGCCCTTCGGCATTCCAATCCCCGTCGATACAACGGTGCTTGCGCTTGCCGTTCTGGCCGCCGCCGGCACTACGGTGGCATTTGGCTTGGCACCGGCGGTTCGCGGGAGCGCGCAGCAGCCGGCGATCACCCTTGGACCCGTTGCCGCTCGCAGCGACGCTGTTCCAGCGCAATCGCGGATGCGCCGCGCGCTTGTGGTTGCGCAGGTCGCGCTCTCGCTCGCCCTCCTCGGGACCGGGTCGCAACTCGTGTCGACGGTTCGCTCGGATGCGGTCTCGGCCGGCACGGCGGCTGAGCGGCTCTTGATTGCACGATTTGACCTGGCGCCGTTGAAGCTCTCACCGGACGAGACCGAAGGTTTCTACCGCGAGCTGTTGGCCGAAGTGTCGCGAATGCCGGACGTGGAAGCAGTCGGGATTGCCCGGCCCACGTCGGTATGGACTTTCGGCCAGGGCGCGGCTCCCGCATCAGTGGTCGTGTGGCGCCCGACCGACGGGCCGCAGGAGGGTCACGTCACCATCGGGGGTGTGGCGGAAGGCGACCTGTTTGACGCGGTCGGTCTGCGAATCGTTGAGGGACGCGGCTTCACGGAGGCGGACCGGCGAATGCGGCCGCAGGTTGCGGTGGTGAACGAGACTGTCGCGAATGCGGTCAGTGGTCCGGCGCCTTGGCAGCATGCTGCGCATCGCCCCACGGAACGGCGACTTCGAGTCATCCATCGAGGTTCGGATCGTCGGCATCGTCGAGGCCGCGATCGAGCCCAGGCTGGAGCAGGGTGAGCCGCCCGCCGCCAAGGTATACCTGCCATCGCCGATCGAACCGGAACCCGCCCTCGCGCTCTACATTCGAACCAGCAGGGAAGCGACGACGCTGGTACGGCGAGTCCGCGAGGTGGTCAGCAGGATTGGCCCGCGCGTGCCGATTGCGGAGCTCGGGTCGCTCGCCGAGTTCAACGAGCGCTCGTATGCGACGCAGCTGTGGCTCGCGCGAGCGGCGACGATAATGGGCGCGATTGGGCTCCTGCTCGCGACGATCGGGTTGTATGGCGTCTCGTCGTATCTCATAGCGATGCGGTCGCGTGAGCTGGCAATCCGGATGGCGCTTGGCGCAGCGCCACGAGCAATACTGGCGATGGTCCTGCGCCAATCGATGCGGCTGGCCGTCATCGGACTCCTTGCCGGAGGCGGCGCGGCAGTTGCGGCCAGCCGGTGGATTCAGTCCGAGTACAACGGCATCCTCGGCATCGATGTCGGGGCGTTCTCAACCGCCGCGGGGCTTTTCATCGCGGCCATGTTCCTCGCCAGTGCCATTCCCGCCAGGCGAGCATCGAGGCTCGATCCGGTCGAAAACCTGAAGGACGCCTGACGGTAAATCGAGCGCTCTCAGGACCTGATGTTCATGGCTGTGGCTTCAGACCGAAGGCCTGCTGAAGGTTAGCGAGCGAGGTCTGCACGGCCTGCCAATTCGTCATGGTGGGGATCGGGTGCGCGTCGACAAACGCCTGAAGCTTGGCGACTTGTTCGACGAGCTCTCGCATTTCAGCGGTGGCAAGTTTGCCGTCGCTGGTACGGGATTTCACGGCCTTGGCCTGTTTGATCAGCAGGTCGGCGTCCTTCCTGGCTGCGTCCCTGTCAGCCTTTGCCAGCGTGCTGGCCTTGTCGACGTCGCCCTTGAAGCGGCCCGCGGCGGTGGCGATCGCATCCGCGGTCCCCGCGGTCTCCTTGTCGTTCATCCGGCGGACCGTGGCCGAATCCGGAAGAGGAAACGTAGCGCCGTAGGATGCCGCCAGCCGCTTGAGATACGTCGTCTGCCGATCCCACTCGTTGCGGCCCTTCATGGCGCTCGGTGCGCTTTGCATGAACGCGTCGATGGCGGTGGACTGTTTGAGGACCGTGGCGACCTCGGCACTGGCGGAGTAGTCCGGGGTGAAGCGATCTTTGAGCTTCTTCGTGTTGTCTTGATAATCCTGGAGGGCGCCGGCGACCTTCACCTCGCCGCCCGGTCCGCGCAGCGTCGATCCCTTGAACTTGCCATCGAGGTTGCCTTCGAACTTGTCGCGGCCCTCATCCACCTGTTCGATCAGCGCCTTGACCTCCTTGTCAGAAAGACGTTCAGGTCGGGGCTGGGCGAACGTCGGCATGGAGGACAGCGACAATGCGCCTGCGAGCAGGATGGTCCGAGTGCGCGCCGTGATGATGCTTGGACTGCGGGTGGGCGTCATGGGTTGCTCCTTTTCCTTGATGGGGCCGCGCACGGTGGTCAGGCGGGCGACCGTTGTCTTTGTTCACCCTTTACCCACTCCCAACCAGGCAGTCTAGTCGCCTGTTGTCGGTTTAGACCCTACCCCTTGGGGCAGTAGTCGGCGACGCACACGAACGCTCGGCCTTTCTGTACCGGTTCGACACCTGCTAGGATCAGGTAGTTATCTAGCCCGGAGGTTTTCATCGTGGACGATCCCCTGTCTGGCAAAAAGCGCGCGCAGGAAGAGGACTACTTTCAGAAGAAGGACCGCGAGCTCATCGAGCAGATGCGAAAGCGGGCGAAGGTCCAGGAGCAGCTGCGCGAGCTCGGCGAGCAGGTGGGAGTCACCGATCCGGAGCTGAGCCGAGAGCTCGCCGAACTGGGGTTTACGCCGGAAACGGTGAAGCTGTTGCCGCTCATGCCGGTCCTGGAGATGGCGTGGGCGGAGGGCGGGGTGACCGGCGCGGAACGGAAGCTGGTGGTCGACCTCGCACGCGGGCGCGGGATCGAGGCCGGAAGCACGGCGGACGGTCAGCTCGCGGACTGGCTCGATCGGCGACCCGACGACAGCGTTTTCCGCCGCGCGGGGAGGCTGATCAGCGCCCTGTTTGAGTCGGGAGGCCGCTTCGACGTCACGCCGGACGACATCATCAAGTACTGCGAGGCGGTCGCCGACGCCTCGGGCGGTCTCTTCGGGATTCATCGCGTCTCGTCCGACGAACGTACGACGCTCAGTCGCATTGCGACCGAGATCAAGAGCCGGCAGAAGTAGCTCGAGCCTTCGCAGGTGCCTTTCCGGTCTCCACCGGCTTGAGATCGAACCCTCCGTCGCTTTCGACGAAGAAGACGCATTCCGAGGCCTGGTCGCAGGAAGTGGTGTGTCGGTAGTTCCCGCCCGGCTGCATCATGTACGAGCCCGGGCCGAGCCGCACTTCGGCTTTGCCTTCCGGCGCCTGGATGTACGTGCCCGACAGGAACACGACTTTCATAGCGTGGGTGTGGGTGTGAAGGGGAGCCGCGAAACCCGCGGGCAACTTCAAGAAGGCGCCGAACGCCCCCTTGGTATGGTCGCCCCAGAGATTCGCGACCTTGACGCCCGGAGCACCTTTCGGATCGAGGTCCGTCCAGTTCAGGTCACCGGCTGGCATGAAGACGGGCTGGCCGGGGCCTGCCTTCGGAGTCTCGTTGACCTGCGCCGCTCCGGATGCCTGCGCTGCCAGGAAAAGCGTGATGGAAACCGCCAGGATGTTTCTCGGCCGCATCGGAGTTCTCCTTGGTTGTTGACAAGGTTGCCGCCGAAGCTATCGTGAACCGACCCGTCGCAATTCGCAACTTCTCAACTCACGATTCGAGACGGCCCTGTGAAGTAGACTTTCTACACAAAGTGTGTAGACTTCCTACACAATGGCGCTGAAGCCACCTTCTCGTGTTGAGCTCCTTCGCGGCACCCTCGATCTCCTGATTCTCCGGACGCTGCTGCCGGGACCGAGTCACGGCCACGCGATCGCCAAGCATATTCAACGGACCTCGGAAGACCTGCTGAAAGTCGAAACCGGCTCTCTCTACCCGGCCCTCTACCGGCTCGAGGCCAACGGCTGGGTCGCGGCGTCCTGGGAGCTGTCCGAGAAGGGCAAGCGCGCGCGGTACTACCGAATCACTCCGTTGGGGCGAAAGCAGCTGGCCAGCGAACATTCGAAATGGGACGCATTCGCTCGCGCCATGGGGTTGCTGCTGAAGGCGGTCGTTGAGGAGGGACGATGACCCCGCTCTTTCGCAAGTTGACCTGGTGGCTGCAGCGCCGGCGCAAGGAAGACGAGCTCCGCGAGGAGCTGGAGTTCCATCTGGCGGAGGAAGCGGGCGAGCGCCAGGCCGACGGGTTGCCGGAAGACCAGGCGAGATGGGCCGCTCGCCGCGACCTGGGAAATGTGACGCTGCTGCGGGAAGACACGCGCCCCCTCTGGTCGTGGATCCTGCTCGAGCAGCTGGCGCAGGACGTTCGCTACGGCCTTCGGACAATGTTCAAGAACCGCCTGTTCACCGCCATGGCCGCCCTCTCGCTCGCCCTGGGGATCGGTGCCAACACGGCGATCTACAGTTTCATGGACTCGATCCTGTTGCGGTCGCTGCCGGTGTCGGACCCGGCGTCGCTGGTGGTCGTGAAATGGCGCAGCAAACCGGTCAAGTTCGGCGACGCGTCCGCCGAGTTCGTCATGCGTTCCGTCGACGGCCGCACCTACAGCGACCCGGAGGGCATTACGGCGAGCATTTTCCCGTTCCCTGGTTTCGAGCGCCTGCAGCAAGTATCGGCACCCGTCCTCTCCAGCCTCTTCGCGTACAAACCGGCCGGGGACGTGAACGTGATGATCAAGGGGGAGGCGGAGCTCGCGCAGGGGGAGTACGTCTCCGGCGAGTTTTTCCGCGGGCTCGCGGTGTCGCCCGCCGCGGGCCGCCTGATCGTGGCCGACGATGACCGCGCCGGTGCCGCGCCGGTCGCGGTCCTGAGCCTGGGCTATAGCCAACGGCGCTTCGGCGATGCCGCCAGCGCGACCGGGCAGCCGATTCTGATCAACAACCTGCCGTTCACCGTGATCGGGGTTGCACCGCCAGAGTTCTTCGGTGTGGATCCGGCAGCCGCCCCGGACGTCTATCTCCCAATGCACGCCAGTCTGCTCTTCGACCCGGCTGCAGGCAGTGCTTACCTCGACCAGAACTACTACTGGGTCGAGATGATGGGACGGTTACACCCCGGCGTTGGCCTCGTGCAGGCTCAGGCGGCGCTTGCCGGACCCTTCACCCAATGGGTGGCCTCGACGGCGACAAGCGATCGCGAGCGCGCGAATCTTCCGGTACTGCACCTCGAGGCAGCAGCGGGCGGACTCGACAGCCTTCGGCGCCAGGTACTCGAAGCCGCTCTACGTGCTGTGGGCGATGGTCGGCCTGATCCTGGCGATCGCGTGCGCGAATACGGCGAATCTCCTGCTCGCACGGGCCAGCGCGCGCAAACGCGAGATAGCCGTGCGGCTCAGCATCGGCGCCGGACGGTTCCGCGTGGTGCGCCAGCTGCTGACTGAGAGCGTGCTGCTGGCGTCGCTCAGCGGCGCGCTGGGCATCCTCATCGCCGTCGCCGGCATCCGGGTGGTTACGCGGCTCCTGGCCAACGGACAGGAAGGATTCACGCTTCACGCCGAACTGAACTGGCACGTGCTGGCCGTCACGCTGGGGCTGTCGCTCGTCTGCGGCCTGCTGTTCGGCCTCGCTCCGGCGATGCAGTTGGCTCGTCCGGCCTTGATGCCGGCACTGAAAGACACATCCGTCACCGAGCGGCGCGGCCGCGTGCGTCACGGCATCCCGCGCCCAAGCGCGACGCAGGCGCTCGTGGTGGCCCAGATTGCAATCTCGCTGCTGTTGCTGGTCGCCGCAGGCTTGTTCGTGCGGACGCTCTCGAATCTCCAATCCATCCCACTCGGGTTCAATCGCGACAGCGTGCTGCTGTTCGAACTGAATGCCCCCCAGGCCGGATACCCGGAGGTCAAGGCTGCTGCCTTCTACGCCGAGCTGCGCCAGCGCCTGAGCGGGATTCCCGGGGTGCGCCAGGCGACGCTGTCGCATGCCTCGCTCATCAGGGCCGGCAGGGCGCACCCGGTCACGATCAACGGCGTTGTGGCGCGCGGCCACCGCATCCTCCAGACGGGCCCAGGTTTCTTTACGACGATGCAGATTCCGATGTTGCGAGGCCGGGAGATCGAGGATCGCGACCGGAAGGGGAGTATGCCCGTCGCCGTCGTGAGCGACCTGTTCGCCCGGACCTACTTCGGCGAGGAGAATCCGGTGGGACGGCGGATCAAGATCGGCGGCTCGATGCCTCTCGATCCGGAAATCATCGGCGTCGCGGCCACGGCCCGATACGGTGGGCTCAAGGGCAGCATTCCGCCTGTCGTATACGTCTCATACGCGCAGGTTCCATCCTCGCAGCTGCAGCAGATGACATTCGCGCTGCGCACCGACGGCGATCCGCTGGGCTACGTCGCCGCCGTGCGGGAGATCGTGCGTGAGGCCGACGCGCGCGTGCCGCTCAGGAACGTCAAGACCCAGGCCGCCGACATCGATCAGACCATCAATCAGGAGATCGTCTTTGCCAGACTGTGCACTGCGTTTGCGATCCTGGCGCTGGTGATCGCGGGCGTCGGTCTCTACGGCACCATGGCCTACACCGTGGCGCGGCGCACGAGAGAAATCGGCATCCGCATTGCGCTCGGAGCGCGACGCGGCGTCGTCCTGTGGATGGTGTTGCGCGAAGTGTGTGTGCTGGCCATCCTCGGGCTGGCGATCAGCGTGCCGACGGCGCTCAGCGCGTCGCGGCTCATCGAGTCGTTCCTGTTCGACATGAAGCCGAACGACCCTCGCGCGCTGGCTGTGGCGGTCGGCATTCTTCTGAGCGCGGCGCTCGTGGCTGGCTACGGACCGGCCCGACGAGCGTCACGGGTCGATCCGATGATCGCCCTTCGCCACGAGTGAGCGCCGCAGCGCCCGGCAAGGACCAGCCAGGGAATGCTGGCGGACGTCGAGCTGCTCGCCCACGGTCAGGCTTCCGCGAACTGGACGACGACCTTGATGTCATCCGGCTGCCGTGCGAGCGCTCGCTTGAACTCGGCCGGCGGCTCCCGCCGCGTGACGAGGCGCTCCAGCCACGAGTGGTCCGTGCGTGCCAGCAACTGCGCCGCCTTGTACCAATGTCGCTTGTTGGCGTTGACGGTGCCAACCACGACGTTGTTGCGCAGGACGATGTTGGATGCCGTGTCGGCTGCCGGGAGGCTGACGGTGTGCCCGCCGCTCCCGACGCCGGTGAGGCACACCACCCCCCCTGGTGCGACGGCCTGGATCGAATCGACGATGACCTGCCCGACGCCCGTACACTCGATGATGACGTCGGGCTCGAAGTCGATACCCGAGATCGCGCCGGCGTGGTAGGTGGCCCCGAGGGCACGAACGATCTCCGGCTTGGCTCCCGATTCGATCCGGTCGAGGACATGGACTTCCAGCCCCAGCTGCTGGCCGATCAGCGCCGCCAGAAGCCCGATCGGCCCGGCGCCGGTGACGAGGACGGTGCGCGGCTCCCACAACGCTCGCTGGCCGACCATGCGCACCTGTTCCCACGCCTTGGCGACGACGGTGGTGGGCTCGAGCAGTACACCCAGGATGCCGAGCGAGGGGTCGACCTTCACCACGTACTCCGGCTCGACCCGCCACCGCTCCGACATGAACCCGTCGATTTCCTTGATACCGCGCTCGGTGTACTGGCCGTTGCGGCACATGTCCCACTCGCCCACTGCGCAGTTGGGGCACGGCACGGGGTCAGGTCGACGGACGATGCCAGCGACCAGATCACCCTCTTTGAGCGAGGTCGGGCCCGGGTCGATCACCCGCCCCAGCGACTCGTGCCCGAGCACCAGACGTGTCTTGCCTGGAGGGGCCCACCCGTACTTTCCCTCGACGATCTCGACGTCGGTTCCGCAGACACCAACCGCAATGGCTTCCACGAGGACCGACCCGCCACGTGCGTCTGGCTCGGCGATATCTTCGAGGCGTGCGGTCTCGGGCTTGTGCGGTTCAACGGTGATCGCCTTCATTCGAATCCCTTCTCAAACGCATTCACAGAGAGCACGCAATCAGGCCGCGCTCGGGTTCCTGGACGCCGTGGAGCTCGATTCAACGACAGGTTAGTTCATGAGAGGCCCCCGGCAACCGGCGACCTACTTTCCGGTGAGCTGTTTCTCCAGCCGCGCGGCACGCGCGCGGAGCTGCTGCGCCAGCTGGTCGGCGAACTCATATTCGGTACTGGTCGATGTACCACTGGCAGCCGACCGGATCGACGAACGGGTTCGGCTTTACGCCTTTGGCAAGCAGGTCCAGTTTGACGTCGAGCCGGATGGTGGTCGCGCGCGGATAGAACCATACGTCGCACGGCAGTGACCGGAGTTTTGCGAACGAGCGCTGGTAGTCCGCTACGACGGTGGGGTACCTCGGGTTGTCCAGCAGCGGCGACCGATCGATACCGGGCACGGCCATTCCGCCCATGAAGACCACGTTGTAGGCCTTCCCGCCCTCCTGCACGGTCGTCGTCCAGGTCGTCGACCCGCGCGAATGGCCGGGGGTGAGATGGGCCGTCAGCGTGACGTCCCCGAGTGTGACTGTGCCGCCGTCTTCGACGATGCGGTCTGCGCGGACCGGCGTGTAGATCTCCCGGCCGTCCTCGCGGAAGTCGGTCCGGCCCCCAGTGGCAACTTCGTCGGCCGAGGCGCGGGACAAGACGACCGTTGCCCCGGTGAGCGCCTTCATCGCCGCGAGACCGCCCATGTGTTCCTCGTGCGCGTGCAGGTTGAGCAGAATCTTGATGTCGCGGGGTTTGACCCCGAGCTTGTCCAGGTTCATCCGGACCCACGACCAGTTATTGGTCGACGTCGGATCGATCAGGATGTAGCCCTCAGAGGATTTCAACAGGAACGCGCCCACCTGCGAATGGCCGACCCAGGTGATGTTGCCGATCAACTGTGCCGGATCGCGGCGAACGTTCACGTTGTCGGGCCGGTCGGGAATTGTGACTTGCGGAATCCCCGGGACTTGCGACTGAGCGCGGGCCGTCAGCGCGGCGAGGCAAAGCCCTGCGCTGATCGCGCCAGCAGCAGCGGCAACCCGCCGCTTCTTCATGAAACCGTTCATCATATTCCTCTTGCATACGAACACAATGATCTTATCGCCGGCGGATGGCGAAGCAAGAACCAACAGCTTGCTTCCACACAGGTCGCATGTCGCGATTTATAGACCATACCGCCACTTTGCTCAAACGGTCTGCGAGCTATTCTGCCCCCCTTCAAATTGACCCGCTGACCGTCCCGGCGCGAGGGCGTCTTCATTTGACTTTCCAATGGAACGCCGCCATAGTCTATTGGAATGTCTAATAGAGAACCTTCCAAGGCGGAAGTGCTGCGCGGCACGCTCGACTTGATGGTGTTGCAGACGCTCGTTGCGCTGGGGCCGCAGCACGGCTACGCCATCGGCGCCCGGCTCGAGCAGGTCTCGTCGGGCGCGCTCACGCTGAACATGGGCACGCTGTACCCGGGCCTGATGCGCCTGGAGCAGCAGGGCCTGGTCAAGGCCGAGTGGGGTGTCACCGACAACAACCGCCAGGCGCGCTTCTACGCCATCACCGCCGCCGGACGCCGGCGGCTGGCCGCCGACAAGAAGGCGTGGGATCAGATGGTGTCCGTCATGCACACGCTCTTTGAGGACCCGGCTTGATGCCTCCGGGAGGATCCGGCATGACGCTCCAGGAGGTCTGCTCCTCGCTTCGCGAGTGGACACGCCGGGTATTGGGGGCGCTCAGTGGCCGCCGGACCGACCATGACCTGCAGCGCGAGCTTGCCGGACACCTTGCCCTCGCTGAAGAAGAGCTCCGGCGGAAGGGCCACGCGCCGAGCGACGCCGCGCGGCTCGCCCGGGCCGCCGCCGGCGGCCGCATCCAGGCGGTCGAAGCGCTGCGCGAACAGCGCGGGCTGCCCTGGCTCGCCTCGTCGTGGCTCGATGTCAGGCTCGGGCTCCGCCTGCTCGTCAGGAACTGGGGGCTGACGCTGGTCGGCGGGCTGGCGATGACCCTGGCGATCGCCATCGCCGCGGTCGTGTTCGCCGCGTTCGACATCGTCATGTGGAGTTCGCTTCCGCTCGACGAAGGTGACCGGGTTGTCGCCATCCAGGTGTGGGACCGCGAGGCCGGCCGGCGGCGTGACACGACGTGGCTGGACCTCGAGCGTTGGCGCGCCAACCTGCAATCGGTCGGTGACGTCGGCGCGTTCCAGACGATCCGGCGCAACATCATCACGTCCGACGGATCGATCGAGCTCGCGGCGGTCGCTGAGATCTCGCCCGCCGGGTTTCGGGTCGCGAGGGTGCCGGCGCTCATCGGCCGGCCGATCGCCGACGCCGATGCAGCGCCCGGCGCCGCCGCCGTCGTCGTCATCGGCTACGACGTCTGGCAGCGGCGCTTCGCCGGGGCGCGAGACGTCATCGGACGCGAACTGCGGCTCGGCAAGGACGTGCATACCGTCGTCGGTGTCATGCCGGACGGCTTCCAGTTCCCGTTCAACTTCCGGTACTGGGTTCCGCTCCGGTTCGAGGCCGACGGGATGCTGCGCAACACCGGTCCCGAAGGCGTCGTCTTCGGCCGGCTCGCGCCAGGCGCGACGCTCGCGCGCGCGCACGCTGAGGTGTCGGCGCTCGGCATCCTCCCGCCGGCCCTCCGTAGCGCGCAACGCGGAGGAGGGTCGATCGACGCGCGGCCGAATCCCGAGGCGACCGGAGCGCGCGTGGTGCCGTACACGTTTGCCTTCACGGGGGACTTCGAACGCGGCGAGCTGGGCCTGGTGTGGTCGCTGTCGAGCCTGGTGCTCGTTTTGTTGCTGCTACCGCCGTGCGCGAACATCGCGATCCTGAACTACGCGCGGACCGTCACGCGGCAGCAGGAGTTCGCCGCGCGTCACGCCCTCGGCGGCAGCCGCGCGCGGATCCTCTGGCAGCTGTTCATCGAGGCGCTCGTGCTGACGGCCGCGGCCGCCGGTGTCGCCCTGCTGGTCCTGCGCGTCGTGTCGGTCGTGGTGGCCGGGCGCCTGCAGAACATCCCCGGCGGCCCGCCGTTCTGGATGACTTTCGGCGTGTCGTACCGCACGCTTCTCTTCGTCGCCGGCCTGGCCCTGGTTGGGGCCGCCGTGTCCGGCCTGGTGCCGGCCTTCCAGGCCACGGGGCGCCTGGCGCGGCTGGGCGCCGGCGCGCTCGCTGGACGGACCAGTGTGCGGCTCGGCGCCACGTGGACCACGCTGGTGATGGCGCAGGTCGCCTTCTCGGTCGGCGTGCTGCCATTGGCCGCCGAACTCGCCTGGGGCACTTTGCGGACCGGCGTCGTCGGTCCGGGCTTCGCCGCCGAGGAGTTTGCGACCGCGCGCGTCGCGCTGGAAGGGGGCCGGGGCGGGCTCGATGCGCCCGACAGGCCTGACAGCAATGCGGCGCCACGGCAGATGGCCAGCGAGCCGGAGGCCGCGCGGCGACAACGCGCCGTGCTCTTTGGCACTCGCCAGCGCGAGTTGGCGCGACTGCTGCTGGCCGACCCGGGCATCCTCGGCGTGGCGGCCGCCTTGCGGCCACCCGGCGAGGAGCCGTGGGTGTTCGTCGATATCGAGGGCCGCGACGTGCCGACCGAAGTCCTCAACGGCCGCCTGCCGGGATTCCGCGCCCGGTTCAACCAGGTCGATACCGCGTTCTTCGATATCTATCAGGTGCCTGGCCTCGGCGGTCGCCGATTCAAGGAGGGCGACGTTGCCGCGGAGACCGATGCGGTCATCGTCAACCGCAACTTCGCCGAGACCATCGCCCCCGGCGGCAACGCGCTCGGACGCCGTTTCCGGTACGTCCGCGCGATGGAAGGCGAGTGGCTGCACGGGCCGGAAGCGGACCGTTGGTACGAAGTCGTCGGTGTCGTCGGAAACCTGCCCGTGACGACCGACGCAAGTGTCGCGTACCATGCGGCGGCCCCGGGTCAGATCCATCCGGCGCACCTGCAACTTCGCCTCAGAGGCGGTCCGGCCGGGCTCGCTGAACGCCTCCGCGACGTCGCCGCGAGTATCGACCCGGCGCTGCACGTCGATCAGGTCCGTACGCTGGCAGAGATCTATCGAGAGCACCGCTTCGGCGACAACCTTGGCGCCATCACCATCGGCGCGGTCACCGGCAGCGTACTGCTGCTCTCGGCCGCCGGCCTGTACGCGCTCACGGCGTTCACGGTCGCGCAACGCCGGCGTGAGATCGGTATCCGTTCCGCCCTGGGCGCGCAGCCGGGCCATCTAGTGGCGGCTGTGTTCAGGCGCGCGTTCTGGCAGATCGGTGCCGGTTCGGCGGTGGGGATGCTCGCCGCCTACCTCGCCGGCCGGTACGTGCCGATCGAACAGGTCGGCGGCTTGCCGATTCCCGGCATCCTCCCCGGCGCGGCCGCGTTCATGCTGCTGGTCGGCGTCCTCGCTTCGGTGGGTCCGGCCCGACGCGGCCTCCGAATCGATCCCACCGAAGCGTTGCGAAGCGAGTAGGGGACCGCGGGCGTGGACGCCACGTCCTCACTCCAAACCAGGCCGGCGAGACGGTTCAAATCGAATTGAGGCTCCTTCAGCCCGCCGCAGCTAATAGAACCACGGATTCCACTTGCCCAGGCCGAGGCCGAAGTTGTCCTCGATCTCGGGGGTCCCCTGGATGCCTGTGCTCCCCTGCGTCCAGAGCTGCACTCCCGTCGTCGACAGGCCGGTCGATCCCCCATACAGAACGACCACCCCGCCGGACCCGTAGATGCCGCTATTGGCTTCCTGGGTCCCGCCGATCGCCAGATCAGCGTGGCCTCCCTTACCGAAGTTGTGCGCAGCCAGGCTGGCCCCGAAGTGGTTCTGCCCCGGAATTGCGCCTCCCTGGGCAAATCGCTGGTACGGGCCGAACCCGCCGCTGGTCGAACCGTAGATGACATAGACCGCACCGTTGAGGTCGAACCCCTCGATCGGTGCGGAGATGGCGAGATCGTCGCAGCCATTACAGCCCTTCGCGCCGAAGTTGCCCGCAGCCAGACTGTGACCGAGCGAGGCGCCACCTGTGATCCCGAACGAGGCAGCCGACAGCGTCAAAGCGGTGGACGAATCGAGACCGTCAGAGCTCCCGTAGATGACATGAACCATCCCCTGATCTGGCGTGGTCTCCTGAGGAACACCAATTGCCAGATCGGCGGATCCGTCCGCGTTGAAGTCGCCAGTCGCCAGGGAGGCACCGAATTCCTCATAGTCCTGGGGAATATCTCCTAACACACTTCCTTGAACGAAACGCTGGTTCCCCGACACGCTCAACCCGCTGCCCGACCCGTACAGGACGTGGACCGAGCCCGCCTCGACTTCAACCTCCCCTCGCAGCAAGACAACCACATCACCAGGCACGCCGATGGCCAGATCCTCTTCGGGGCCCTTACCGAAATTCCCCACCGCGAGGGTCAGACCGAAGTTGTCATACGGCCCTGCGGTGCCAGGGATGCCAGGCGTGGCCTGGCTCCACACAACTGAACTCGCCGACGTGAGCCCGCTTGCAGAGCCACGGATTACGATGACATGCCCGCCTGTTGGATCGCTGGCGCCAATCGCCAGATCATCGTAGCCGTCGTTGTTGAAGTCTCCCGCGGCGAGTGATCTTCCGAACGCGCTGGCGTCGTCTGGACCTGGCCAGGAGGGCTCGCTGCTGTTGTACCAATCCTGATGCTTCCAGCCGCTCAGACCCGAGGACGAGCCGTACATCACGTCGACCGTACCCGCGTTGGCCTTACCAGAGGGACCCGGCGCCTCGGGAGCGCCTACGGCAAGATCCCCATACCCGTCGCCATTGAAATCACCGCTTCCCAGACTGGCGCCAGCGAGCCCTCTCCCGGTCTCTGGCCAGGTCACGTGCGCGAACAGCTCGTTCCCCGTCGCGGTGACGCCGGTCGATCCACCGTAGAGGACCTGCACCGCACCGGCTCTCTTGAAACCTCCGATGGTCTCGTACGGCACGTCGACCACGAGATCCTTGTAGCCGTCGCCGTTGAAGTCCCACCGTTTCGGCTCCGGTTTCGGACAGTACGGCGGACAGAGCGCGAGTTGTGAAATTTGAGCGCCGGGGCCGGTTTGCCCCATCCCTGCCGGAAAGGCAGGGGGCGCCAGCAAAGCGATTGCTACAACGACTGGAGTCCGATGTAATCGAGCCATGCGTCCTCCTTTTAGACGGTCAACGCAACTGCCGTCTGCGCCAGAGGCACTGGGAGGGTCAGCGTAAAGACGGTCGTGCGCGTGGCGCAGCCCAGGTAGTGGCTCCTTCCACACAAACCTTGTGACCCAACTTCAGCGAACCAGGTCGGCTTGAAGATGTGTGGACTTCTGTTGGATATACACCGAACGTCAGGAATGGTTGCATCGGAATTGGCCACAAGAAGCCCGTTTCAGACCGCTCTCTTGATGACGTCCATCCTCACTGGTTGCCGCGAGTTACCTGACGGAAGTTACGCGCGAGGCAGCGACGGAATTCTCTGTCGAACCGGAGCGGGGCAGAGGGGCTCCTCGCGAGAACTGTGAAAGTGTTAAGGGGTCCCGGGAGGGTGAGTCTGCGACGGATCTAAGGAGTGCATGCGAGTGGAGCGCTGCGAGTGAGCCGCACGAACTGCGAGCGGAGTGAAGAGGGGCTCCCCGCGAGAGAGTGTGTAAGGGGTCCGGGAAACGCGAAGTCCCCGGATCAAGGTTGGTTGCGGGGGCAGGATTTGAACCTGCGACCTTTGGGTTATGAGCCCAACGAGCTACCGGACTGCTCCACCCCGCGTCAGAGAAACCCAATCGTAACATGCGCAATCGCGGCGGTCAATGAACTCGCCGCCTTCTCTTGGGGCCACAGTAGAGCCAACAGGTTGGCACCGGAACTGCATCGTTACCTCTTGCGCTGAGCCGCGCGAGGGACATGGCAAACATTCTGGTCGTGGAAGACAACGACGATGTCCGTGAAATGATGGCGGTGACACTCGAGCTCGAGGGCCACGAGGTCTCCACCGCCATCAATGGCCGTGATGCCCTCAACAAGCTACACGCTGGCCACAAACCCTGCCTCATCCTGCTCGACCTGATGATGCCGGTCATGAACGGATGGGAGTTCCGCCGGGCGCTCGATCGAGACCCCGACTTGCGCGACGTGCCGGTGGTGGTCGTGTCGGCCGCGACCGGCGAGATGACCCACAACGCCGAGGCGGTGGCCTATCTCCCCAAGCCGATCGACATCGACCGGCTGCTCGACGTGGTGTGTGTGTTCTGCGATGGATCGGATCACGGCGCCAGCCACCCGGAGCCGCGCGACCGCGACTAGCGGTGGGGGGGAACGTCGCGCAGGATGAACAGCACCTCACCCTGACGGATGAGCCCCAGCTCTTCACGGGCGAGTGCCTCGATGGCCGACGGATCCTCGGTCAACTGTTGGATATCCCTCCGCAGCCCGGCGTTCTCGCTCTTCAGGGCATTCAACGCCCCGGCCGCCTGCTCGTAAGCCTGGCCGGCGCGCAGCCCTTCGATCAGACCCTTCTCCCCGACGAAGGCATCGATCAGCAGCACCGCCGACGCAAAACCCAGAAGCAGGTGGAGGATCTTGCGCCGCTGCGGCGACGGCGCGGGGGCGGCCGCCGGCACGCGCTTCCGCCGCAGTGGCTCGGGGCCACGGACCGGCTTTCGCGGCGCGGAACGGACGTCAGGCTCGGACGGCATGGGCTGTTTCAGAGGGTTTTCGCGCTGAATGGTCGATGGACGCTGAGACTGTACGATAATTTCGGCTCAACGCAGCCGCGGAAATAGAGGGCAGGGCAGTGCGCCCGCGGTTTTTTCCGGCGCCGCCGCCGACGCTCAGGGGACGCCCATGTCAGAGGAATACGTGATCGTGCTCTCGACTCTGCCGGCCGGCGCCGACGCGGCCAGCCTGGCGGCGGTCACTGGTCGACGCGCGGCTCGCGGCCTGCGTCAACATCCTGTCGCCCGTGACCTCCGTCTACCGGTGGGCCGATGCGGTCGAAACCAGTATCGAGCAGAAGATCGTGATCAAGACGGCCAGGGGCCGCGTGCCGGCGCTCTGGGAAAAGCTCCGTGAGTTGCATCCGTACGACGTCCCCGAGTTCGTGGTTCTTCCGGTCGTGGATGGCAGCGCCGCCTACCTCGCCTGGATCGGCGATTCGACGGCCGACCGCGGAGTCTGACGCGCCCGCTCTAGCCGAGCGCCTGCGCCAGGTCGTCGATCAGGTCCTGAGGATCCTCGATACCCGCCGAGATCCGGACCAGGCTGTCCGGCAACCCGATCGCCGCCCGGCGCTCCGGCGGCACCGACGCGTGGGTCATCGAGGACGGGTGCGTCATCAGGGTCTCGACGCCCCCGAGGCTTTCCGCCAGCGCCATGAGCCGCACGCTGTTGCAGACCCGGCGCGCCGCCTCGAACGACTCGAGCTCGAACGACACCATCCCGCCGAACCCTTTCATCTGCCGCTTCGCCAGCTCGTGCTGCGGGTGCGAGGGGAGCCCCGGGTAGATCACCTGCTTGACCTTGGGATGGCCCTGCAGATACTCGGCGAGCGCCTGGCCATTGAGATTGTGCTGCGCCATGCGCACCGCCAGCGTCTTCGTTCCCCGCAGCACCAGCCACGAGTCGAACGGGCTGAGGATCGCCCCGGCGGCGTTCTGCACGAACTGCAACCAGTCGGCATCCTCCTGGCGCGCCGCGATGACGATGCCGCCGATGCTGTCGCTGTGGCCGTTGAGGTATTTGGTGGTGCTGTGCACCACCAGGTCGGCGCCGAACTCGATCGGACGCTGCAGGCAGGGACTGGCGAAGGTGTTGTCGACGACCAGCCGGATGTCGTGCTGCCGCGCGATCCCGGCGATGGCCGCAAGATCGGTGAGGCGGAGCACCGGGTTGGTGGGCGTTTCGACGAACAGCATCCGGGTCTGCGGCCGGATCGCCTGCTCGACCAGGTCGAGCTGCGAGGTGTCGACGTAGCTGAACTCCAGGCCGTACCGGGTCAGCACCTTGTCGAACAACCGGAACGTTCCGCCGTAGGTATTGTCGGTGACGACTACGTGGTCGCCGGACTTGAGCAGCGTGGTGATCGCATCGATCGCCGCCATGCCCGAAGCAAACGCGTACGCCGCTTTTCCGGCTTCGATCGCCGCGAGATTCTGCTCGAGCGCGAACCGCGTCGGGTTCTGCGTCCGCGCGTACTCGTAGCCCTTGTGTTTCCCGAGCTCTTCCTGGACATAGGTCGACGTCTGGAAGATGGGTGTGATGATCGCGCCGGTCGAAGGGTCTGGCTCCTGCCCGGCGTGAATACAGATCGTCGAGAACCGGGCGGATTCGGGCAGTTTCATGCGGCTGTTAGGTTATCATTTCGTCTTCGACGCGAATGGCCAGGCTTCGACTCCCCGACCGGGTGTCTGCGGGGCGGCGTGACGCACCGCTCCTGCCGGCGCCGCCGGTGGAGGCGGGGCTTCCCACCGCGCGCGACCTGCTGTTCCGCTCCTGGCCGGGGCGCATCTTCCTCGCCTCCACTGGCATCCGGATGCTGGCGGCGCTGCTGCGGCAGGCGCCGGCACTCGTCACCGTCGCCGACATCCTCAGCACGCTCGCCGCCGTCGGTCTCGGCTTCTCGCTGATCTACTTCCTCTCGCGGCTGTTCGTGCTGGCGAAGCGGCACCTGCTGTGGCGCGTCAGGCGCAAGCTGATCATCTCTTACATCTTCATCGGCGTCGTACCCGCGATGCTGATCATCGGCTTCTTCCTGCTGAGCGCGGGAGTCGTGTCGATGAACGTGAGCGCGTACCTGTTCAAGGACGGCTACGATTCGATCGTCGACGACATCGGGCTGATGGCCGAGGCGGCCGCCACCGAGATCGGCCGCAATCCCACCACCGCGAAGGAGACCCTGACCCGGAACCAGCAGGCGGTGCGGCTGCGATACCCCGAGATCTCGCTCGCCTTCCTGCCGACGCCCAACTTCCGCGCCGCCGCCGTGACGCTGGGGCCGTGGGACCACCTGCCGGCCCCCCGCTCGTTGCCCCCGTGGACCCAGTCGGACGGCTTCAAGGGCACCATCACCGTGCCACTCGACAAAGGCTCGGACGCAGTGCAGCTGGTGATCCGCGCCGTGCACCCGGCACGCGGCCCGGCCGGATTCATCGGCCACGTCGTGATCGACCTGGCGGTGGACGATCAGACCCTGGGCTATCTGTACGACAGGACCAGTGTGAAGGGAGGCTCGGCCTCCGCGGTGAACCCCGACAACAATGCGGCCGCGACTGCGGTGGTGGCTGCGCAGGGTGACGGCAGCAGCTGGGGGCTGTTCCGGAACAGCGTCTCCTATCTCGACTGGACCCCATGGGTCGACAGTGGCCGTGAAGATCGCCGCGCCGCGATCTCCACGACCTACAGCGTCCGCGAGCTGTGGACCCGGCTCACCGCCGATCAGTCGGTCAGGCTCGGCGGGCTGCCGATCTGGCAGGTGTTCCTGCTGATCCTCGGCCTGGTCGCCGTGCTGTTCCTCATCATCCAGGGAGTCGCGCTGATCATGGGGCTGGCCCTTGCGCGCTCGATCACCAGCGCGATCCACGAGCTCTTCGTCGGCACCCAGCGTGTGCAGCACGGTGATTTCACCCACCGCATCGACGTGGTGTCGAACGATCAGCTCGGCGAGCTGGCCCAGTCGTTCAACCAGATGACCGGCAGCATCGAGGGGCTGCTGCAGACGGCGGCGGAGAAGAAGCGGCTCGACGAAGAACTGCGCATCGCGCGGCAGATCCAGATGTCGCTGCTGCCCCGCGGGCCGCTCGACCTGCCCGGCCTCGGCGTAACCGCGCTTTGCGTCCCGGCCCGCGAAGTCGGCGGCGACTACTACGATTTCTTCCACCTGCCGGAGGATCGCCTCGGCGTCCTGATCGCGGACGTCGCCGGGAAAGGGACGTCCGCGGCCCTCTACATGGCCGAGCTCAAGGGGCTGGTGCTCGCACTGAGCCAGACGCAGCAGTCGCCGCGCGACATGCTGATCGAGGTGAACCGGATCATCTCCGACAATCTGGACAGCCGCAGCTTCATCACCATGACCTACGGCGTCATCGACCGCCGCGCCGGCATCCTGACTTACTGCCGCGCCGGGCACACGCCGATGATCTACCTGTCGTCCGCCCCTGGCAGCGAAGCGGAGATCCTGACGCCGAGCGGAATGGTGGTGGGCCTGCGCATTCCGGGGGCGGCGCAAAAGTTCTGCGATCTGCTCGAAGAACACCGCATCCAGCTCGATGTCGGCGATGTCATCGCGCTCTACACCGACGGCATCACCGAAGCGATGAACCCGGCCGGGGATCTCTTCGGCGATTCACGTCTGGGCCGCATCATCGAAGAGCACGGCCACCTCGGGTCCGGTGAGCTCAGGGAACGGATCCTGCGCGAGATCGAGGCGTTCGTCGGCGGGGCCGATCAGCACGACGACATGACCATGATCCTGCTGAAGGTGGAACATGCCTTCGCGCTCGCCGAACCCTACGCGGTGCCGGCCTGATGGAGCCGCTCGCGGTGGTGTTTCGCACCCAGTCCCAGAGCGAAGCGGATGTCGTTCGCGGCCTGCTCGAGGCGAACGGCGTCACGGCGATGATCTCGTCCGACCTCTCGCGCACGCCTTTCCCGCTGTCGGTGGGGGAGATCCAGGTGATGGTCAGCCACGAGGATGCCGAGCATGCCACCCGGATCATCGAGAGCCACCGCGACGACGCCGGCGACCGGCGGGTCACGCCGTTCGGCGCCGAGCTGGCGCCGCTCGAGAAGCGCATCGGCTACCGGTTCCGCGATCGCGGGCTGCTCGAGCACGCGCTCACGCACCGCTCCCGCGTGCACGAAGACGCCAGCGGCGGGGTGTTCGACAACGAGTCGATGGAGTTCCTCGGCGACTCCGTGCTCGGCTTCGTCATCGCCGACATGCTGTTCCGGCAGTTTCCACAGCACAACGAAGGGCAGAAGTCGAAGCTGAAGGCCTCGATCGTTTCCGCCACGGCGCTGGCGCGCCTGGCCGAGAGGCTGGGGCTTGGCGAGTTCCTGATCCTCGGCCGCGGCGAGGAAAAGACCGGCGGCCGCCTCAAACACGCGATCATCGCCGACTGTTACGAGGCGCTGATCGCGGCGATCTACCTCGATGGCGGGATCGAACCGGTCCAGGGCTTCATCCAGCGCCAGTTCCAGGACCTGATCGAGGCCGCCCGCCAGAGCGGAGTGCAAGCCGCCTTCACCGAAGACTACAAATCAGCGCTGCAGGAATGGCTCCAGCGGGAGGGGCGCGGGCTGCCGACCTACCGCCTCGCCGCCGAGATCGGCCCGGCTCATCGCCGCCGCTTCGAGGTGGAAATCGTCGTCGGCGGGGAAGTGATCGCCAAGGCGGAGGGGAAGAGCAAGAAGGAAGCAGCCCAGACGGCGGCCCGGGAAGCGCTCAGCTCATTCAATGCTGAAGGGTGAATGGTGAAGGTTGAAGGTGAAGGTTGAAGGTGAAGGTTGAATGCTGAAGGTCGAAGGTCGATAACCTTCAGCATTCACCCTTCAGCATTCAACCTTCCAACCAGGTGTCGCAATTTCTGCGAAGGCCGGTTGCGACTAAGTGCCTTTTCCTCGAATTCCGGCGCGGGCGGGAATTGTGCACCTTCCGTCGAGTGGCTCGAGAGAACGACCTGCGGGAACGGACGATGGCGTTTGCCGTCGCGATCAGTGAATTCTGTGAGCTGTTGCCACGAACGTACAAGGGCAGGCATGTTGCCGGTCAGTTGTTCCGATCGGCAACGAGCGTGGCGGCCAATTATCGAGCCGCGTGCCGCGCGCGATCGAAGCCTGACTTTATTTCGAAGATCGGCCTGGTTATCGAGGAAAGCGATGAATCCGAATTCTGGTTGGACTTCTCGGTCGCCTGCAGGCTTGTCAAACCGGGGCTCGAACGAGAGCTGAGGAGCGAAGCCGGCCAACTGGTCGCAATCTTTACCTGTGCCCAGAAAACCGCGAGATCCAATTCAAACCGCGGCTAAAACGTGGTTCAGCGATTCACCTGTCGCCCTTCAACCTTCACCCTCAGCACCTTCAACCTTCACCCTTCAGCCTTCAACCTTCAGCATTGAACCCTGGCCTCAGTCGATCTCGATAATCCCCCAGGACTTCTCGTTGCCGCCGCCGTTGCTGCTGCCGGCGAGGGCGAGCGCGGGCTCGGCCGGAGGCAGATGGGCGAGCACGTAGGTGTGCACCTCGCGCGCGATCTCCTCCTCGGTCGGCGGGGCAGGGCGGCAGTGCAGGCGCACCCAGAGCCGCAGCATCGGATCGGCAAAGCTGTAGCGCTTCTGGCGCGAGATGATCAGGTCGACGTCTTCCAGCCACGATAGATAGTCCTTCGTGGAACCGGGAGTGCGTCGAAGCCGCAGCGCGATCTCGGTCAGGGTGAGCGGCTCTTCTTCGGCGAGCACGTCGAGAATCGCCTTGAGCGCCCCGTATCCGCGCGCCCGGTGCAGCCGGAGCTCGTAGCAGAACCGGCAGGCGGCGGCCAGGGTGCTGCCCTGGGCGAGCAGCGAGGCCAGTGCGCCGACCGGATCGGCGCCGCCGCGGGTCGCCATCGCCGCCGAGGCTTCGGCAATCATGCGGGCGTAGAGCGGGCGGCCGCCGGAGAGCGCGTGCACCATGCGGGCGAGATCCTCGCGCCGCGGGTCGTCGTCTTCGAGGTGATCGTTCTGCGGCCAGGCGATGGTCGAGCGGATCTCGGCTGGCGAGAGCGGCGAGAGGTGGATGATCTCGAACCGCGCCGGCGCATCGCGCAGCAGCCGGTGGGCGCGGGCGACGAAACGAGTGGCGAGCACGAAGCGGTTGCCGCTGGACGAGAGCGCGCCGAGCAGGTCCTTGATCACGCTCCGCAGCCCGGGGAAGCTCTCGAACGTCCGCAGGTCCAGGAACTCGTCGAGCAGGAACGTCGCCGGAGCGTCTCCCGGGCCTCGCGCCGTGTCGAGCAGCGCGAGCGAGGCATCGAAAGCATCGCGCGCGCCGTGCTCCCCGGCCCCCTGGCCGTACGGATGGACCGGGAACGGAGAGCTCTTGCGCATCGATTCGAGGAAGCGCTCCGGCGTGGTGGCGATCCGCTCGATGTCGAGGTAGTGGGCCTGCGAGCGGCCGATCAGGTCGCGCAGCCGGAGCAGCACCGAGGTGCGTCCGGATCCGCAGCCGCCGAGCAGCACCGGGATCCGAGGTGCAGCACCGCCGCTGCCGTCGAGGGCCGACAGCACACGACGCTCCAGCGCCGGGCGTTCCGGGATCATCATCGCGACGCCTCCGGACGCAGTGAGGGCATGTCGATCCCGTGTCTCCGCGCGGCGGCAATCGCGTCGGGATAGCCGGCATCCGCGTGACGCACGACGCCGAGCCCCGGATCGCAGGTCAGGACCCGTTCGAGCTTTTCGTCCGCCTCCCGCGTGCCGTCGGCAACGATCACCATCCCGGCATGCAGTGAGTAGCCGATGCCCACCCCGCCGCCATGGTGCACCGACACCCAGGTCGCGCCGGACGATGCGTTCAGCAGCGCGTTCAGGACCGGCCAGTCGGCGATCGCATCGCTGCCGTCCAGCATCCCCTCGGTCTCGCGGTTCGGCGACGCGACCGATCCGGTGTCGAGATGGTCCCGGCCAATGACGATCGGAGCGGAGACAACGCCGCGGCGCACCAGGTCGTTGAGCGCGAGACCGAACTTCGCGCGTTCGCCGTAGCCGAGCCAGAAGATGCGAGCCGGCAGGCCCTGGAAGGCCACGCGTTCGGCGGCGAGCCGGATCCACCGGCAGAGCGGCTGATCGTCGGCGAACATCTCGAGCGCGAGCCGGTCGGTCGCGGCGATGTCGGCCGGATCACCCGAGAGTGCCGCCCAGCGGAACGGTCCCTTGCCTTCGCAGAACAGCGGACGGATGTATTCGGGCACGAAGCCGGGGATGTCGAAGGCGTTCGCCACCCCGCCTTTCTCGGCCTGGGCGCGGATGTTGTTGCCGTAGTCGAAGGTCACCGCGCCGCGTGCCTGCAGCTCGAGCATCGCCCGGACGTGGTCGGCCATCGATGCGGTCGAGCGAACGACGTAATCCTGCGGCGCCGTCCGCCGCAGCAGGTCCGCCTCGGCCAGCGACAGCCCGCGCGGCACGTAGCCGGTCAGGGCGTCGTGCGCCGAGGTCTGGTCGGTCAGCACGTCGGGGGTGATCCCGCGCCGCACGAGCTCGGGCAGCACGTCGGCGGCATTGCCGAGAAGCGCGATCGACCGCGGCGTCTGATCCGCCTGGCAGCGCGCAACCCGTTCGAGCGCGACGTCGAGCGAATCGGCGCGCTCGTCCACGTAGCGCGTCGCCAGCCGCCGCTCGATCCGTGCCGGGTCGACTTCGACGACGAGGGCGACGCCGCCGTTCATGGTGATGGCGAGTGGCTGCGCGCCGCCCATGCCGCCGAGACCGGCGGTGACCACCAGACGGCCGGAGAGCGAACCGCCGAAATGTCGGCGCGCGAGCTCGGCCAGCGTCTCGTAGGTGCCCTGGAGGATCCCCTGTGTGCCGATGTAGATCCAGCTCCCCGCGGTCATCTGGCCGTACATCGTCAGGCCGCGGTCTTCGAGGTCGCGGAACTTGTCCCAGGTCGCCCAGGCGGGCACCAGCAGGGCGTTGGCGATGATGACGCGGGGGGACCAGGGATGCGTGCGGAACACTGCCACCGGCTTCCCCGACTGGACCACGAGGGTCTCGTCGTTCTCGAGCCGCTTCAGCGTCGCGACGATCGCCTCGTACGCTTCCCAGCTCCGCGCCGCGCGGCCGGAGCCGCCGTAGACCACCAGGTCGTCGGGACGTTCGGCGACCTCCGGATCCAGATTGTTCATCAGCATCCGCATGGCCGCTTCCTGCGCCCATCCCTTGCAGGTGCGGATCGCGCCGCGGGGCGCGCTGACGTGGCGGCTGAGAATGCTCATGACGATTGGGAACGTGGCGAAGCTTGCAATCTAAAAACCTATGACGCGCTTGTCAAATCCAAATCGAAAATTTCTTACTTGACTTCCACGCCACATGAGCGGGCGAATGAGCCGTCGAGGATGGCCGCGGCAATTCGCTCGATATCGGGCGCCGGTGGACGGTCCTCGGTCAGGGTCGGCGCGATCGTGCGTACGAAGCGATGCGCGAGACGCAGCGGCGCCGAGGTCTCGAGCGGCGCCAGCAGATCGATCCCCTGGCACGCGCAGAGAACTTCGACGGCGACGACGTGCGCGGCGGTGTCGACCGCGCGTCCGGCTTTGAGCGCGGCCCCCATGCTCATGCTGACGTGATCCTCCTTGTTGGCCGAGGTCGGGATCGTGTCGACGCTCGCCGGGTGGGCCAGCGTCTTCAACTCGGACGCCAGCGCGGCGGCGGTCACCTGCGCGATCATGTAACCGGATTGCAAACCACTCGCCGTCGTCAGGAACGCCGGCAGGTCGCTGAGCGCGGGATTCACGAGCCGGTCCGATCGTCGCTCGCTGATGGTGGCGAACTGGGTCACGGCGATTGCCAGCAGGTCGGCGGCGATCGCGATCGGCGCGCCGTGGAAGTTTCCACCCGAGACGATCTCGCCGGAGTCGGCGAAGACCATCGGGTTGTCGGTGGCGGCGTTGGCCTCGATGGTCAGCGTCTGCGAGGCGAACCGCAGGGCGTCGCGCGCCGCGCCGTGCACCTGTGCCGCACAGCGCAGGGAGTAGGCGTCCTGGACGCGGCTGCAGTACTCGTGCGACTTGTTGATGCCGCTGCCTTCGAGCAGGGCGAGGATGTTGGCGGCGGAGACCTGCTGCCCTTCGTGAGCACGGGCTTCGTGGATGCGGCGGTCGAAGGGACGCATCGAGCCGCGCAGCGCGTCGATCGACAGCGCGGCCGCGACGTCAGCCGCGCGGGCGAGACGGCCGGCGGCGACGAGGGCAAGACCAGCGAGCGCGGTCGAGGGCTGGGTGCCGTTGATGAGCGCCAGCCCTTCTTTCGAGGCCAGGGTGAGCGGCGCCAGCCCGGCGCGGGCCAGCGCATCGATCCCCGACATCGGCGGCGAATTGTTCACGGTCGCGAACCCTTCGCCGACCAGCACCAGCGCGAGGTGCGCGAGCGGCGCGAGGTCGCCGCTGGCGCCGACCGATCCGCGACTCGGCACCACCGGGTGCACGCCGCGGTTGAGCATCTCGAGCAGCAGTTCCAATGTGCCGCGGCGGATGCCCGAGTACCCTTTCGCGAGCACGTTCGCCCGCAGCGCCATCGACGCCCGCACCGCCCGGACCGGCAGGGGCTCGCCGACGCCTGCGGCATGGCTTCGCAGCAGGTTCAGCTGAAGCGCGCCCAGTTGATCGCGCGGGATCGCGGTCTCGGCCAGCGCACCGAAGCCGGTGTTGACGCCGTAGACCGCGACGTCGCCCGCCGCCTTGCCGTCCACCACCCGTCGCGCCGCATCCACGCGTGCTGCCGCGTCCGGCGCCAGCGCCACCTGCTCGAGCCCGTCAGCGATAACCGCGAGGTCATCGAGCGTCAGCGAACGGCCATCAAGGAGAAGCATTAAAATTAAGAATTAAGAACAAAGAACTAAGAATAAAGAACTCAGAATCTCCGCAGAGCACGCCAGCACCGCGCGTAGCACGTCCGCACCTCACGTAGCACGTCCGCACCTCACGTAGCACGTCCGCACCTCACGTGGCACGTCCGCACCTCACGTGGCATGTCCGGCACATAGCACGTCCGCACCGCACGTCCGCACCGCTAGCACGTCCGCACCGCACGTCGCACGTAGCCCCCCGCACCCAGCACGTAGCACGTAGCACGTCGCACGTGTTTTGTGCGATGTAGAATACAGCGGTTATGAACATCGCAGTGCTCGGCGCGCAGTGGGGTGACGAAGGCAAGGGGAAGATCGTCGACCTGCTGACACCGAATTTCTCGATCGTCGGCCGCTACCAGGGCGGACACAACGCCGGGCACACGGTGTATGCCAACGGCCGCAAGTTCGTGCTGCGGTTGCTGCCGTCGGGGATCCTCCATGACGGCATCACCTGCGTGATCGGCAACGGGGTGGTGGTCGATCCCCAGGCGCTGTTCGCGGAGATCGACGAGGTGCAGGCGGCCGGGGTCACGATCGGCGACCGCCTGATCATCAGCGACAAGGCTCATCTGATCCTGCCGTACCACCGTGAGCTGGATCTGTTGAGCGAAGCCCGCCGGGGGGAACGCAAGATCGGCACGACGTCGCGGGGGATCGGGCCGGCCTACGAGGACAAGATCGCGCGGCGCGGCGTCCGGGTCGGCGACCTGGCGAACATGGACGCGCTGGCCAGCGCCGTCCAGCACAACGTGGCGGCGCGCAACCGGATCATCCCGGAATCGACCATGGACGCGCGCCAGGTGCTCGACGAGCTCGCCGAGGCCTGGAAGCGGATGTCACCCTGGGTGACCGACGTATCGCTGTTCCTCGCCCGGGCGCGTGCCGCCGGACACTCGATCATGTTCGAAGGGGCGCAGGGCACGCTCCTCGACATCGATCACGGCACCTACCCCTACGTCACCTCGTCGAACGCGACGATCGGCGGCGTGTGCACCGGGCTCGGGGTGCCGCCGCGCGCGATCGACGGCGTCCTCGGCGTTGCCAAGGCGTACACGACGCGGGTGGGGGAGGGCGTGCTGCCGACCGAGCTGACCGGAGAGATGGGTGACCGGCTGCGCGAAAGCGGCCAGGAGTTCGGCGCGGTCACCGGCCGTCCGCGCCGCTGCGGCTGGTACGATGCCGTCGCGGTCCGCTATGCCGTGCGGGTCAACGGGCTCGACGCGCTCGCGCTGACGAAGCTCGACGTCCTCGATGGCCTGCCCGAGCTGGAGGTCTGCACCGCCTACCGCTGCAAGGGGGCGACGCTCACCGAGATGCCCGGGGATCACGCGCAGCTGTCGGCGTGCGAGCCGGTGTACGAATCGCTGTCCGGATGGACCGCTCCGACCGCCGGGATCCGCCGCTTCGACGATCTGCCGCGCGAGGCGCGCGCCTACATCGCGCGGCTCGAAGAGATCACTGGCGTCCCCGCCGCGATCGTCTCGACCGGCTCGAAGCGGGAAGACACGATCATCCGCGACGATTCGGTCGCGGCGCGATGGTTCAATCGCCGGTGAGGTCGAGGGGGTCCAGCGGCTCGGCCGGCGTCGCCGGGGCTACTGGCGGCGGTGACGGGTGGCGAATTGCTCGACGAAGCCGTGGTCGGCGTCGATGAACTCCACGCCGGCGCGGTAGATCGGCGGGGAGCTGGGATTGGGCAGCTCGAACTTGGCCCACGCGATCGCGCCGCGGCAGCGGACGACCGCTTCGTCCTGGGGGATCGTCACCCGAACCTTCTGATTTGGACGGAGGATCGTGGCCGACAGCACCTGCGCGCCGGAGGTCGACAGGTCGACCAGCGCAACCGGGTTGCCGTCCAGCTGAATTTCGATCCCGGGCTGAAGCGGATATCGCGGCGCCCGGCGCGTGCCGTGCCAGTCGAGCGGACGCCCGGGCTGCCTCTCACCCTCCGAGGGTCCGCTGCCGGTGAACGACGAACCGGCTCCCGCGGCCAGCGCCGGCGCTGCCGCCCGCGCGATCTGCCGCGTGTAGTCGCCGGTGTGCGACATGACCCGGACCTCGGCCTCCGCCAGCTGCGGATCGGTCTTGATGCGATTGATCAGCGCCGCGCCGCGTGGCGTCGCCGCAAACAGTCGCTCGAGCACGATCACCTCGGGGCGACGCTCGAGGATGGCCTGGAGCGCCTGGATCGGCTCGGTGTCTGGAAATGTAACGAGCTCCCCCTCGCCTTCGAGGTGCTCGCATAGCGAGGAGATCAGGTTGGAGGCTGCAATGACGACCGCTGGCACAGCCGCAAGTTTATCACCGACACCTCCAGGCCACGGCGAAGTGACCTCGACGGAACGCCGGCCGGCCCCGGCCGGCGGCGCAACCGCATCGTGATCGGCGCCGTCCTGTTCGATCTCGACGACACGCTGTTCGACCATCGGCATTGCGCCCGGACGGCGCTCGCCGGCGTCCGGGCCCTCCACCCGGCCTTCGGTGCGCTCGATCCCGACCGCTTCGAGCGGTCGCACGCCGACATTCTCGAAACCCTGCACCTCGACGTCCTCGCCGGACGGCTGGAACTGGATGCCGCCCGGGTCGAGCGGTTCCGGCGCCTCTACCGGGCCGCCGGGATCGAGGCCGGCGACGAGCTGTCGGCCCGGACCGCGCTGGTCTATCGCGATGGTTACATCGGCGCGCGCGCCGAGGTGCGAGGAGCGGCCGCCCTGCTCGCGGCGGTCCGCGACTACGCCAAAGTGGTGGTGGTGTCGAACAACCTGCTCGCCGAACAGCAAGCCAAGCTGCGCGACTGCCAGCTCGATCGCCACGTCGACGTGCTGGTGGTGTCGGAGGAAGTCGGCATCTCGAAGCCGGACCCGCGGATCTTCGTCGTCGCGCTGGAGCGGGCCGGCGTCGAGGCCCGGGAGGCGGTGATGGTCGGCGATTCGTGGGCGAACGACGTCGAGGGCGCTCGCGCCGCCGGGATCCGGCCCGTGTGGTTCAATCGGGACGGGCAGACGCCGCCGGACCCATCCGTCGAGGTGATCGAATCACTCGAGCCGACCGAGGCCGTCCTGCGGACGATTCTCGGAACCGGGACGCGGCCCACTCGACCGGCAGAGCGATCTATCTAGGGAAGGAGTCTTACGAAAGGACGCGTTTGAGCGCGTCCGAGGTTATCCGGAAGTGAGACGCGCTCCAGACCGGCGCGCCGTCCCGCAGCACGATCGCCTGCGGGGTCTCGTGCCGAATGCCCAGCAGGCTGCTGGCCTCGTCCGAGACGTGGCGGTGGCTCTGGACAGTGATGAGGTTGTAGGACGCGTCCACCGGGGCGTCGGACAGGTGGGCAGCGAGGGCGTCAAATGCCTCGCAGCTGATGCCGCATGTGCGGCTGTGCTTGAAAATCAGGACCGGACGCGTACGCAGACTCGGCAATGGCCGCCGCCAGCGCGTCGGTATCGGGTAACGTTTTCAGTCGTGTCATCGGGGTAGAGCAATTCTACCAACTCCGACGGCATTCTCAGCAGAGCCGTTACCGGCTCAGCCGTGGGCCTCAAACCGGCGACTGGTGCGACCTGGTGTGGAATCCGGCCTCTTCGAGGTGCCCGCGCATCAGGAGAAAGGCCTCCGTCGCCGCCGCCGGAAGCGGCAGCGTGCCCTTCTGCAGCAGCCGGTCGACGTTGAAGGCGCGGAACCGGATCCCCTCCATGTGGAAGGCTCCGATCGCCCGGGCGAGCGCCCGGCACTCCTCGAGCAGGGTGGCGCGCGCCTCCCCCTCGGGTTGCTGCTCGACGATGGCGATGATCTCGTTGATGCGGGCCTCTGCCGCCTTGCGGGGATCTGCGGGAGTCGTCATAGTGAATACAAGGAATCTACCTGAGTTTCTTCAGAGCATCAATGACCGACCATAGCAGACGCGGGCAGATCGACCCGCCAGACCTCAGCGAAAAGGGCGGCCTCAGAAACGGCGAGGCTCAACGATCGGACGAACGGCTTTTCATGCAGCTCCTGGCCTTCGGCGGCTGCCGTGATCCGCGCGAGGTGGTGGCTCTGCTCGCGACGCTGCCCATCGAGACCGTCGTCTACGAAGACCTCAACGACCCTGCCGGGGTGGCGATTCTCGCGCTCGCGCGCGATCCGAGCGCGTTCATCGACACCCTGCGCCGGTGCCTCGCCCGCCCCGAGCTGGCGGCGCTGGTGCTCAAGCCTGAATACACGATGTTGGGCCGGACCTATTCGCTCGGCTATGAACCCGATCTGCGCGACACGCTGCTCGAGCGGCCGCGGCGAACCGTGTTCAACGCCGACTGGCCGTGGGCGATCTGGTATCCGCTGCGCAGGAACGGCGCGTTTCCGCAGCTGTCCGCCGATGAGCAGCGGCGGATTCTCGCGGAGCACGGCGCGATCGGCAAGGCCTTCGGCGCCGCGGACTATGCCCACGACGTCCGGCTGGCGTGCCACGGTCTCGATCGCAGCGACAACGACTTCGTGATCGGCCTGATCGGGAAAAATCTGTTTCCGCTTTCCGCGGTGGTGCAGTCGATGCGGAACACGCAGCAGACGTCGCTCTACCTGGAACGCCTGGGGCCGTTTTTCGTCGGGCGCCGGATGCACGCCTGACCTCAGGCTCCGTCCGCATGGCCTGCATCCTGCAGATTGGTAAGCGAGAGGAGAGCCCATGCGTTTCAAGAGTTTCAACACACGATTCAACCTGTGCATCCTGATGACCGTCGCGGTGGTCGCGGCCGGTTGCCGTGGGCGTGACGCGGAGGTGCCGGCTGCCCAGGCTGAGACGGCGACGTCGCAGCCAGCCAATTCCCCTGCCACCGTCACCGGTTGCCTGCGGGCCGGGGAAGCTGAAAATACATTCGTGTTGACCACGGCGAAGACAGTGGACGGCGCGCCGACGGCGACCTACGAGCTGGCCGGCAATGCCGGCGTGAACCTGCAGGATCACGTCGGTCACCGCGTGGAAGTCAGCGGTGTCGTCAACGAACGGTCGCAGATCGCGACCCGGCAGTCGCCGCAATCGGCCGACAAGGCGACGGGAACGGCCGGCAGCGGGGCCAACCCGACCGTGCAGACCGGAACCCAGCTGTCGATCCAGCGGCTCGACGTCTCCAGCGTCAAGCGGGCGGCCGGCGACTGCGAGCTCTAGCGGTGGCCCGGGTGTTGCTCGGATCGCCTGCGGACGAGGTGGATGTGCCAAATCTGAAAGGGCGTCGTCCGAGGCGCCTGACACCCGAAGAGAGAAAGTCGCTGACCCACGGCGATTTCTGGATCCCCGACGAAGAGCGGGAGGTCTACAAACGGGCGCTCGAGGCGTTGAATGCCGCCGGGGTCCGCTACGTGGTGGCCGGCGCCTACGCCATCTACGAGCACACCGGCATCTACCGGAAGACGAAGGACCTCGACCTGTTCTTCGAGCCCGCGGAAGTGGTCCCGGCGGCGCGTGCGCTGCGTGATGCCGGGTTCGTGACCCGCCTGGAAGACGAGCACTGGCTCGCCAAGGCGACCCACGGCGATTACTTCGTCGACCTGATCTACGGGATGGGGAACGCCATCGCCTTCATCGACGAAGGCTGGATCAATCACAGCCACCAGGGGATTCTCGCGGCGACGCCGGTGAAGATCGCCCCGGCGGAAGAACTGATCTGGCATCGGCTGTTCATCAGCGAGCGCCATCGTCACGACATGTCGGATATCGTCCACCTGATGCTCTGCCTCGGCGACTCGCTCGACTGGCAGCGGCTCGTCGATCGGGTCGGCGAGAACTGGCCGCTGCTCCTGTCGCAGGTCCTGATGTTCGCCTACGTCTATCCTGGGTACAAATCGAACATTCCGGCATGGGTGCCGGAGCGGCTGCTCCAGAACGCGCACGAAGAATTCTCGCGTGAACAACCGGACGTCGACTTCACCCGCGGCCCGATGATCTCGCGCTTCAGCTTTACCATCGATGTCCGTGAATGGGGGTTCGCCGATCCGCGGTCCGAACTGGTGAAGGAAGTCCGCAACAAACCCGAGGTGCGCGCGATCGCCGAGGCCGACGTGTGGGACGAGCGTGGGGAAGAGCGCGTCGAACCGCGCGAAGAGGCGGCCGCAGAGCCTCCCGCCGCCGTCGCCACGGGCCGCGCCGGTTGACAAGGCGCCTGCGAACTCCAGATACTTTTCAGGTGCTTCACAAGTTGCTCGGCGGTCGATGGGCGGGATCCGCCGGGGATCCGCTCGAAAAGGCCTTCGGGATCCTCGAGCGCGAGGTGATGGGCGTGCTGTGGGCGGGTGAGGATCTCGCCGTCCGGGACGTCCAGGCGCGGCTGACGCGCCCGGTCGCCTACACGACGGTAATGACGACGCTCGACCGGCTGTTCAAGAAGGGCGTGCTGCGCCGCCGCCCGGCGGGGCGCGCGTTCCTGTATTCTCCCGCGCTGACGCGCGCCGAGCTCCAGGCCCAGATCGCCGGCAACGTCCTGGCCGGCCTTCTCGAATCCCGAAACGGGGGCATGGTTCCGGTCCTGTCCAACCTCGTCGAGTCGGTTGGATCCCAGGACGGCGGCGCCGACCTGCTGCAGGCCCTCGAGGAGCTGGTGAAGCAGAAGCGTCGTCAGCTGAAGAAGCAGGACCCGCGCTGATTCACGACCAGAGGTCCGCGCGCTTCGCCAGCCCTTCCGCTGCGGTTCGGCCGCTCGACCACGCCCACTGAAAGTTGAAGCCGCCCAGCCGTCCGTCGACGTCCAGCATCTCGCCGACGAGAAACAATCCCGGACACTTGCGCGATTCCATCGACGCCGGATCGACCTCGTCCAGCGCGACCCCACCGGCCGTGGCCTCGGCATAGTCATAGCCCCGGCTGTCCACCACCGGAAGCTCCAGTTCGGTCAGCGCATGAGCGACGGCGCGTCTCGTCTCTCGGGTGAGGGCGGCGAGCCGGGTGCCGGCATCGATCGACAGGTGGCTGAGAAGCGCTGAGGCCACCGACGCCGGGACCATCCCGGCGAGCGCGCTCTGTAGCGTGAGCCGCGGATGTTGCACGGCGCTGGTGGTGAGAGAGGCATCCAATCCGTCGAAACGCGTGCCGGGCAGCAGGTTGCACGTCAGGTTCGCGGCGTTGCCCTCGAGCCTCGCCCGCAACCAGTGCCTCGACATGTCGAGCGCCGCAGGGCCGCTGACCCCGAAATGCGTCCAGAGCATCGGACCGCCGATGGTCTCGGCCGATCTTCCGTTGCTCCTCAGGCGCAGCTCGACCTCCTGGGCGACGCCGGAGATGGATCCGTTGAGTGAGTCGCGCAATACCAGCGGGGCGAGGGCGGGTGTCGTTCTGACGATCGAGTGCCCGAGACCACGCGCGATCTGCAGTCCGACACCGTCGCTTCCGCTCTTGGGCAACGAGAGTCCACCGGTGGCGAGCACGACTGCCTTCGCCCGGATGGAACCGCGCGAAGTCTCGACGGTGAACTTTCCCGCGCCGCCGGTTAAACCGTGTACCCGGGTCGAGGGGCTGAGAATGACGTCGAGCGCCCCGGCGGTCGCGAGCAGGGCGTCGAGCACATCGCGCGAGCGGTCAGAACGCGGAAAGAGCTTCGACGAGGGCTCCTCCTTGAGGGGCACGCCGATCTCATGGAAGAAGTCGATGGTCTGAGGGACGGTGAGCCGCGAGAGGACGCGTTTGATGATCGTCCGGCGTCCACCCCAGTAGTCGCGTTCGGTCACGACCGCGTTGGTCACGTTGCAGCGCGAGCCGCCGCTGACGAGGATCTTGGCGCCGGGCCGCGCCGCACCGTCGACGACGCAGACCTCCGCCCTGGTCAGACGGCGGGCAAAGATCGCTGCGGCGAGCCCGGCGGCGCCGGCCCCGACAACGAGAACGTCATGCTGTGAACCGTCCGGCACGCGAGGAGTGTACGCCGTGCCCTGCGGACTCGGTGGGCTGGTCTAGGGCACCAGATGGACGGCGAACTCCATCCATCCGTGCAGCTGGCGCGCGGCCGTCTCGGTGAGCGCGCCGGCAGAGAGCGCGGCGACGACGAGCAGGGCGGCGATCGCCCGGGCCGGCGTACCGCTCCCCGGCCGCCCGGAATCGAGCAAACGCCTGACCCGGTTCTCGAGGTTCTTGCCCTCGAAAAAGGCCAGGGCTGGCATCCACGGTGGTGCAGGGGTCGTGGCCATCCGCGCGACGCGGACCAGCGCCGCTGCGAGAACCGTCCTCGTCGCCGCTTCCTCCCCGGCCGCCGCATCGTCGGCCGACTCCTCGGCGGCAGCCGCCCAGGCGTCCTGCATCTCGCGTCCGGCGCGCAACAGGGCAAAGGGATCCGGCAGGCAGAGCATCGCCGCGCGGACCAGGTTGTCACGCCGGCGTACGTGCGCCGCTTCATGGCGAACTACCGCTTCGAGCTCGTCGGCGGTGCACTCCGCGAGAATCCGGGTCGACAGGAGCAGACGGGTACGGAAGACGCCGGTGACCGCTGCGACCGGATACGGCGTCTCGACGATCCAGACCCTGGTGCCGTCGGCGCGGACGATTGGCCGGCCGCACTGCTGGAGCAGCTGGGCGCACACGGCGCCGGCGCGCGCAGCGCGAAGGCTGCGGAAGACTGCCAGGACCAGCAGGGTGACGCTGAACAACGCCGCAGCAATAAGGAGAATCCCTGGCGTCTCGGCGGTGTCGCTCGGTTCGTACCGGATGAACGCGGCCGAAACGATGACGGCGAACAGCATTCCCGCCGCGATTGGCGCCAGCCGCGCCGCCGCGATCATTCGTGCTCGTGTGCTGGCGGCCAGGTCGCGAGTGCCGCGACGGATCATCGGCCATGCCGCCGCCGACGCAAGCGCAGCCAGCGTGCTGACGACAGCGGTCGCGGCACAGGCGATGAGGACGAGCAGAACGTAGTAGCGCATCGGCTTGGAGTCGCCGTCTATCCTAAACCATTCGGGGAAGTACGGCCGCTGGTAGTAATTGGGACCATCGCAGTCCAATTGCCGGACCTCCACGTGCACTACAACGTCGCTAACCGCAGGGTCCACTTCTGGGCGGCTTTCATCGCCGGCCTGCCGCTCCTCGTGATCATCGCGAGCGGTATCCTTCTGCAGTCGAAGAAGCAGTGGTCGTGGGTCCAGCCGACGGAACACCGCGGCACCGGGACCTCACCGGCCATCGGCTTCGAACACATCATGGCCGGGTTGCAGTCCGTACCCGATCTCGGCGTCACCGGCTGGGACGACGTGGACCGGATGGATGTGCGGCCGGGCAGGGGTGTAGTGAAAGTGACGTTGAAGAGCCGCTGGGAAGTACAGCTCGATCTGGCGAACGGTCGGGTGATGCAGACCGCCTACCGCCGGTCCGACCTCATCGAGTCGATTCACGACGGATCCTTCTTTGCCGGCGACTGGACGAAGCTCGGGCTGTTTCTGCCGGCCGGGCTCACCCTGCTCCTGCTCTGGGTGAGCGGCCTGTGGATGGTCTGGGTCCAGCTTAGCGGCAAGCGCCGGCGCAAAGCGTTGCGAGAGCAGAAACATGCCGCGGTCGTGGCCTTGACGCTGGGGCTCCCGTGGCTGGCGATGGCGCAGCAGCCCGCGCTCCAGATCGATCCGCTGGTCGGGCACTGGGAGAGCGCGACGGAGAACGGCGAGACGATCATCCTGGCGGACGCCCGGAAGTGGCAGACGGTCAAGGCGGAGACGCCGTTCCCCCTGGCCGCCGTCCGGGGTGTCAACGACTTCCGAGATGGTGTCCTCTCGGCGAAGTTCAAGCTGATCGCCGGGGAGTCGGACCAGATCGCCGGGCTCGCCTTCGGCATCTCTCCCGCCGCCGAGTACTACTACGCGAGGTACAACACCAAGGACGGCAACATGGCCCTCTGGCGGTTCGCGGACGGCAAGCGGACGCGGATGGTCGATGGCACCGAGCACCTGCAACTGCCGTTGAATACCTGGCACGACCTGCGCGTGGAAGTCCGTGGCACCCGCGTCGTGGCCACGGTGAACGGCAAGCTCCGCATCGAACACACGCTGCCGGGGCCGGTCACCGGGCGGGTCGGGTTCTACACCAAGCGAGACAGCGTGACCGCGTTCCGGGGGTTCACGATCGCGCCGCCGACAAGCAGCAGGTAGTTCTCAGATCCGATCATCTTTCTTTCCGAGCCCACCGCAGTCGCTGGAAACCTAGCGGCGCTCTCTCGTGAGAATCCAGGCGGCCGCGGCGGCGAGGTTGTCGACGACGACGTCAGCCGTCCCCGGCGGTTTCGAATCACCCGTCAGTCCGTAGCCGGTCCGGACCTGCACGGTGCGCGTCCCTGCTGCCAGCCCTGCCTCCACATCGTCCCGGCGGTCTCCCACGGTGAAAGATTGCTTCAGGTCGAGGGCAAGGTCCGCGGCGGCGCGGACCAGCAGCCCGGGCAGCGGCTTTCGGCAGTCACACGAGAGCCGCAGCGCGGGGATCGTTGCGTCGGGATGATGAGGGCAGTGGTAGTAGCCGTCCACCCGCGCGCCGCCGGCTTCGAGCCGCGCCGAAATGTGGCGGTGCGTCTCGGCTACGAACTGCTCGGTCACGATGCCGCGCGCGATGCCGGACTGGTTGGTGATCACGACCACCGCGAGACCGGCGCGATTCAACTGACGAATGGCGTCGACGGTGAACGGGAAGAAAGCCAGGCGGTCGAGGCGACTGAGATAGCCGGCTTCCTCGATCAGCGTCCCGTCACGGTCGACGAATACCGCGCCTCTGCCCACGTCGGGAGTGTACCGCAGCCGGCTTGAAGGTATCGTACTGGAGCTCGCCAGGTCCGACGAATTCAGACGGACGCTCGCGCCTGAAGTCCGTTCCACCCTGCCGGATCTCCGGCAATTGCGGCCGGCGCAGTATCGCGAGGAGGTGGACCGGACGAACGGGGAAGCCGTCCCGGTGTTCGATTTAACGGGCATCTGACCTGGGCGGACTGGAAGTGGTGGGCGGGGCGATTCGAGGCGCAGGGTCTCGAGCGGGTTGCCAGCGTCGAGCGTGCGCTGCACGAGAAATACGACCGCTATCTGTCGAAACGGTCTCCGGCGCGGAAGGCGTTCTTCGTGTTCAGTCGCGGGCGGTCGCCACAGCGGGACGACGAGATCGTTCGACGCATCCGCGCCACGCCGTCCGCGGTTTTGTAGTGAGGGTGGCTACTCGCTGGTGCCGGCCCAGAACGGGACGTTGAGGGACGACGTCCGCTGCAGCCGTCCGCGCTCGCGCTTCTGCTGATAGAGCTGGCTGTCGGCCTCGGACAGCAGCTGCTGCACGTCCTTCGACAGTTCCCCCTCGAGCAGCGCCACGCCGGTGCTCAGCGACAGCGTGAACTCGCGCTCGCGACGCTCGTTGAACGCCCGGATGTTCGTCTCCAGCCGCGTGATCAGCAGCGGAGCGCTGTCGGCGGACGCCTCGATCGGGAACACCGTGAACTCGTCCCCTCCCAGGCGCGCGACGATGTCGGCTTCGCGGTAGGTTTGACGGAGGACGGCGGCGGCGGCGACGAGCGCCTGGTCGCCGACGGCGTGGCCGAAGCGGTCGTTGATCCCCTTGAGGTCATCGACGTCGGCGGCGATCAGCACCAGCGGATGCTTCTTGCGGCGCGCCATGCTCAGCTGCCGCTCTGCCAGCGTGACGAAGCCGCGCCGGTTGTACAGCCCGGTCAGCTCGTCGACCAGCGCCAGCGTCTGCAGGGCATCCTCGAACTGCTTGCGCGCGGTGATATCGACCATGGTGCCGATCACCGCCGGACGCCCCTTGTGCTGAGTCCGGACGCTGCGTACGTCGAGGTGGATGCGCTTGCCGTCCTTGCGCACCCCGCGCACCGTGTACTCGATCTCGTCGATCTCGCCCTTGAGGCGCTGGCGCATCGTTTCGCGGACGTTGTCGCGGTGCGACTTCGCGATCACGCTCAGGACCGAGGGCAGCTCGAGCATCTCCTCGCGCGAATAGCCGAACAGCTCGCCCAGCCGTCGGTTGGCGTACAGCAGCCGCTCGTCCTGGACCATGTAGACGCCCACGAGCGACTCCTCGACGAGCAGGCGATAGGTTTCCGGTGGGATCAGGTCTTCGGACATGTTCCGCGCCGACTTTACACCATCCGATGGCGGAAGGGCGGCGAGGAGAGCGTCGAGTGTTGAACCGCCTGGCGAACGGGGTTAGGCCGCTCGCCGCCGCCAGCGCCGCGCGCCAAGGCCGGCCATCCCGAGCGTGAGCATCGACAGCGTCGCCGGCTCAGGGACGGCCTCGACTACGGATCCTTCGCGCGGAGTGATGGTGTTCTCGAACGTCCCGAAGTCCTGGTTCTCGAAGCCGGTGGTGACGAGGAAGTACCGCGTGCCAGCCAGGAGGTCAATGGTGAAGCCGGCATCCACGCCAACGCCGCTGAGATCGTCGCTGGCGATCACGGCGTTGACCAGTGGCATCGCGGCGTCGAAGCTGCCCAGGTAGAGAAGCAGGAAATTGTCGAAGTCCAGCGTGGTCGGCACGCTGACGAAACTGACGGTTGTCGTCGTGTCGATCATGAAGCCGAAGACATCGAAGGGGACGGCGGTGCCGATATTCGAGAGGTCAGCGAGGTCCTCCAGCGGGCGGTTCCAGGTTGGGCCGCCGGCGGTCGTCCCGGAAAAGACGAAGGGGGCGGCGGTGGCGGTGGTCGCCGGCGCAATCAGCGCCGCCAGAAGAGCAGCGATACGAAGGTTACGCATTTGAAACTCCACGTGACTGCGCCGGGAAGTTGACATTTTGTCGCCGCTGAGGCTGACAAACCGCAATGCGTACAGACCCAAGAGCGAAAAACCTCAGCATTTTCAAGGTTCATGGCGCTCTTCTCCAGCCGCTCGAGCGGCTAACGCACAGCACTTGCCAAACGGCTGACCTCAGCTAGGGTCGCCGGGCGTAGGCGGATACCGGCCGCTGCAGCACGATCCAGCCATCGCGGGAGAAGACCACCCGGTAACCGTCGGCGCGGTGCTGTTCGAGAATGGCGGCCACCGCCTGGAAGTCAGGCAGGGGCCAGGGACGGAGGGGAGCGGCGGCGATGACGTACTCGGTCCTGGGCGGGTTATTACCGAGCGTGTAGACGTGCGCCCGGCGGGTCAGGTGCGGGACGATCGCGTCCTGTGCGGTGACCGAGGCGTCGGGCGGAATGACCGCGAGCGCCTCGTAGCCGGTCCGAGCCGCGGCGACATGGGCGTACTGGGCGGGGGAGAACAGCCGCCACAGCGGCAATCGGCCCGGCAACGTCGCGCTGAACACGATCATCACCGCGATCAGCGCCGGTCTCAACCCGTTCTCGACCGGCCAGCGCCCGAATGCGGCTGATGCCATCGGCCGCGGCGGTGGCGAGGATCGGCGCCAGCGGCGCACCGTAATGAAACGCGGTGCCCCAGTGATTCGGATTGTTCGACAGCAGCCGCGCGAGCGCGAGCGGCAGCGCGAGCAGCAACAGCGGCGACCGCAGCGGGAGAAACGCGAAGGGGGCGAGCCACATCACGACGGTCATCATCTTTCCGGGCGGAGTGAACAGCCGTGCCGGAGCGTTCCACAGCGAGAGCCCGCTGTAGACCGATTGATATGCGTAAACGTCGTTCCCCTTCACCCACGGGATCACGAACTGCATGACGGCGGCGAAGCCAAATAACGCCACCGCTGCGGCTGCCGCCGCGTGACGGATGTGGCCGAGCACCGCCAGCCGCAGCGCGAACATCGCCACGACCGGGATCAGGTCTTCCTTCACCAGGCAGAGCGCCACGGCCGCGGCCCAGAACAGGCGCAGGCGTCCCGTCTCGACGGCCAGGATCGCGGTGCCGATGAGCAACGGCGCGAACGCGATCTCGTGGAAGTCGAAGGCGGCGGCCTTCTGCATCCCCCAGAACAGCCCGTAGGCAATCGCGAAGGCGCTCGCCGTCCGGTCTCCCACCCGAAGCCGCGCATAGAGAAACACCGGGATGGTCGAGGCGCCGAGCAGCGCCGCCTGGGCCACCAGCAGCGTCTCGGCCGCCGGCCACGCGGAATAGAGCGGCACCAGCAGCAGCAGAATTGGATGGAAGTGATCGCCGAAGATGTTGGCGTATCCGCCGACGGTCGATGCGGGACGCTCGAACCGGCTCAGGTGCCAGATCGCCTGGTCGAAGATGCCCAGGTCGAAGCCGCTGCTGCCGAACGACCAGTGCCTGACGAGCGCATGAACGGCGTAAGCGAGCGTGAAGACCACGGCGATCGCCGCCGCCGCCGGCGGGATGCGGACCGTGCGCGTCATCGAGAGGATGATACCCGAGCCGTTCGCATAGACTGCCTTCGTGCTCGTCGCTCTCAGCGGTCTGCCGGGCGTGGGCAAGACCACCATCGCGCGCGAACTGGCTCGCCTCACGGGGGCCGTGCACCTGCGCATCGACTCGATCGAACAGGCCTTGCGCGTGGCGGGCTGGCAGGTCGAAGGGGAGGGCTATGCCGTCGCCTACGCGCTGGCCGAAGACAACCTGCGTCTTGGACGGACTGTGATTGCCGACTGCGTGAACCCCTGGCCGGTTACTCGCAACACGTGGCGGGCCGTGGCGGATCGTGCCGGCGTCGCTGTCGTCGACGTCGAGATCGTCTGTTCCGACCTCGCGGAACACCAGCGGCGGGTCGAATCCCGGACGCCGGATATCGCCGGCCACCGTCTGCCGACCTGGCCGGAAGTAATGCAACGGGACTATCGGCAGTGGGAGGGGGAGCCGCTGGTCGTCGACACCGCCCGGCTCGAGGTCGAGCAGAGCGTTCAGGGAATTCTGACCGTCCTCCGGTCAGCCGGTGCTCATCGTCAGGCTTGAGGCCTTCGTCGATCGGTGCTGCTGCGACGCTCATGGCGGAGCTGGCGGTTCAGTCGTTCCGCCAGCTCGCCAAAGGTGATGGCTGCGTTCCGGAGTTGTGCGTTCTCGGCCTCGAGCTCCGCCAGGCGACGATTCACCAGCAGGCGCTCCCGGCGCTCCGCTTCGGCTTCACCTCCGCAGTGCTGGCACACCGACCCGTCGGGCGGCGAATCGTTCAAATCCATGGAGTCGGTTCACCTGCACGCGGGGAGCGGGAAGTGCTGACTGGAGTCTAGCTGGTCAATAAGTCTGGGACCATATCCCGGTCGGCACATCCGTCTATGCCAACGGAGGTATAGTCTTGGACACGCGTATTAAAACCCTACGCGAAAATTGGCCTGTCGCACGCTGGAGGATCGGTGCTTTACGAATTTGTCACACTCCACCGCGAGGCCATCATGGCCAAGGCCAGGCACAAACTGATATCGCGGCCCTGGCCGCCTGCCTCGGCCGTCGAACTCGAGAGCGGCTTGCCGCTCTTTCTGACCCAGCTCTCGGAGACACTGCGCCTGGAGGCAACTGACTCGCCGTTCTCCGCCACCGCCATTGGCACGTCGGCCACGCGGCATGGGAGCGAGTTGCTGGCACGGGGGTTCACCGTGTCACAGGTGGTCCACGATTACGGCGACATCTGCCAGGCGATCACCGAGCTTGCTCAGGAAGAGAACGCCCCGATCACTGCGATCGAGTTCCAGATCCTGAACCGTTGTCTCGACACCGCGATCGCGGACGCGGTCACCGAGCACGCGCGCATCACGGCGGCATCGCAGCTCAGTGACGAACTTGAGCGCGTCGGCCGGCTGACCCACGAGATCCGGAACACGCTGAACAGCGCCCTGCTGGCCTTCGCCGTGCTGAAGCAGGGCACGGTCGGCGTGAGCGGCAGCACCGGCGCTGTACCTCGGCCGAAGCCTCGTCGCGCTGCGCGACCTGGTCGACAGCACCCTCACCGACGTCCGCGTTGCCGCCAGCCATCATCGTCCGGAGACGGTTTCGATGCCGGATTTCCTGACCGACCTCGCGGTCGCGGCGCGCCTTCAAGCGGACTATAGCGGGCTGGAGCTCGTGATCGACGAGGTCGATCCCGGCCTGCTCGCACGGGTGGACCGGCAGCTACTGGAGTCGGCGCTGATGAACCTGCTCGGCAACGGTTTCAAGTACAGCCGCCCGGGTGGACGGGTGACACTGCGCGCACGGGAACAGGCCGGGCAGGTGAATATCGAAGTCGAGGACGAGTGCGGCGGCATCGACCAATCCACGGGGGATCCGTTTCAGCCCTTCGGCGACCGGCGGGGTCAGGATCGCACGGGCCTCGGGCTTGGCCTCTCCATTGCGCGAAAGGCGGTTAGAGCCCAGGGTGGGGACATCACCATCCGCAACATCCCCGGCCAGGGATGCGTGTTCACCATCGCGGTGCCGCTCGTCGCCGCCGATGTCGTGGCCGTGCCCCCGACGGCCGTGTAACACGAAGGCCACCGCGCACGCTTACGTCAGAATCGCCACCGCAGTCCGATGCCGGGTCGCACGATGTACGGTGACGGCGAGTCGGAAAAACCGAAATAGATCACCCACCACTAGTGCTGGATCGTCTCGAAGAGCACGACTCGCTGTTTCACGTCCTCGCCAGAACCATCCTGGTCGCTTTTGTCCTGACGTTCATCGCGGCTCGCGTGACGGTCTTCATGATCGTGTCACGCCGGATCCCCGACATCTATCTGCATCTCGGCGGCACGCATGTCCATCATCTGAACTACGGGATCTTTCTGCTGAGCGGCGTCGGCGCGTATTTGTTGCTTGCCCGCCCTTCGAGGAACGCCATGGTGGCGGCGGCGAGCGTCTATGGAGTTGGCCTGGGCCTGACCTTCGATGAGTTCGGGTTGTGGCTGCACCTGGGCGGGAGCTACTGGCAGCGGGCGAGCTTCGACGCGGTAACGGTAATCGGGGGAATTCTCGGTCTCATCACCTTCGCGCCGCGTCTGAGCCAGTTTCGGCCCCGGCATTGGTTCATTGGAGTGGGTGTCGCTGCCTCGGCCGTGGTGTTCGGGGTGATGCTCGTCGAGTCGTTTCAGTATGCCGACCGGCTCCTGCTCCGGGTGCAAATCATTGAAGGGTCTCGTCCCCCGTTGCGCTGACGCAACCTGCAGCGGCGCGCAAACAATCCCGGAGCCGCTCCCTGTGAGCCGATATCGGCTTGCCTTTCGCCTTACGGGTCAGGAGGGCAGACGATGAACGCAATCGCGCTCGCAATGGCGGTGCTGGTCTCTTCCACCGCCGTGGCGCCAGCGTCGGAGCCGTCGCGCAACCCGGTCGTGTCGATGAGGCTCAACCTCGATCTTCCGGACAGTGCGCCCAGGGCGGACGACGCGCCGCACCGTCTCCTGAACGAACAGTCTCGACCGGTATGGCGGCGCACGCCGTGGCAGGCCGCTCAGGCTACGGCTCCGAAACGGTTCAACAAGACCGACCAGATCATTGCCGTCGTCGCCGGCGTGTGCAGCGGGTGGCTGATGGGCGGCGCGATCGGGTACTACGCCACGGCGAACCGGGACAACCCGGACGACGACACCAGCGGTCTGCGAGGCATGATGATCGGTGCGCCGATCGGCGCAGCCATCGGCGCGGTCGTCGGCTATCGGCTGACGAAATAGCAGCCTGAAATTGCCGAGCTCCATCGGCGTGAGCTTCAGATTGGTAAAGTGGTGTAAGACACGGTGACCGCGTTTACTTGCGAAGTATGCTGCACGCGATAAGGAGTAACCCTGTGATGGCACATTGGCTGCTCGTTCTCGCGCTGGTTCGGTCCGTCGTGATCGCTCCTGCCCAGGTACCGGGTGACGAGGCACTGGCGCAGCTGCTTCAGGGGGATCGCCCGTATCACGCTGTTTCTCCGGCGCTTTTTGACCAATTCGGCTGGGACCTTCCGGATAAAGGGTCCCTCGTGAAGGGGCTCGGCGACGCCGCGCCGGGCGGGGCCTTCGATCCGCGAAAGCTCGAGTCGCTGCCGAGCGACCGGCTCGGTTACCGTGCGAAATGGATCGAAGAGCGCTACCGGGTGTACGGCCTCGACTGGGACATCCCCGGACTGCATCTGACGCCGGTGCGGCCAGTCCCAGGCCTTCCGACCCTCGTCATCATCCACGGAGGTTCAGCGAACTGGTACGAGTTCTTCGTCGACCAGTTCAATAATCCCGGCCTGGGTCAGTATCTGGCGCAGAGGGTCCCCGTTCTCCTCTTGACGATTCCCGGCAATTATCGGCATGGCGGCTGGGCGAGCACCGAATACGGAGAACGCATCCCCGGCTATGTGCTGAAGGAGGAGATCTCCCCGAAGGAAGCCAAGGTTCGCAACGCCGTGTTCACGTTCCGCGTGATCGTTGACGGAGTGCGACAGATCGTGGAGAAGCACACGACCGGTCCGGTCGTCGTCGTTGGACATTCGACGGGCGGCGAGATTCCGTATCTCCTGATGAACACGAGCCTCAAGCCGCGGATGCAGGGATTGTTTCTCGGATGGGGGAGCGGCGGGCCCGCCGTATTGGACAAGACGTTGTCGACGCCGGAGGCGCACCTGAAGAGCGTTGTCTCCCGATACTCGAAGTACGCGCCGGTGCAGCACCTCAGAGTTCGCAGCGCCGACGCCTACGCCCTGGAGAACGTCTATATCGGACCGCTGAACCCCTGCCTCGACACCAGGACAGCCGGAAAGCTCGGCGCCGATGGCCGGCCTGCTGATGCCGACAGGTTGAAAGTGGCGCACTGCTGGTTCGAGCGTGAGCAGCGACGTCGCCCGCAATTCAAGCAAAAGCTGCAGGACCTGGAGCATGGCGCTGCGGACGAACTTCGTGAGCAGACTTCGAAAGAGATCAGAGACGCGCTGCGGGACAACGGCCTCGGCGTGTCAGCGGACGAGGTGATCGCCGACCTGTTTCTCCCGAGCCGCGCGGGCGTCACCGGCTACCGCAAGATGCTCTGGACGGTCGGGAAGCTGGACGGGCACGCAAGCATGCGCAACGGTATTCCCTCGGAAGCCAGAACGGCCAACGAGTTCCGCAAGCACAACCCCGACATTCCCATTCGAGTGGCGTTGTTCGATGTTCCCATCACGCACTACGGCCACATCGAGCGGCCGCGCGAGCTGGCAGGCGCGCTGGTCGCAGGCCTGCGGTGGCTGGTGCAGCCGTGAGGTTGCACGGCGACTGGTCCACAGCATCGTCGGCGACCGCCTAACGTTCGGGTTGGTGACGAGCCCTCGTCGCCGCCTGCGCTCCGGGAGGTTCGACGAACGGCTCGATCGGAATGCGCTCGTAGCGCACCTCGAGGATCTCCAATTCCTCGTTACCGGCCGGCGCCCGAAGGACGACGGAGTCGCCAGGGCCCGACTTCAACAACGCGCGCGCGAGCGGCGACAGCCAGCTGATGTAGTTGCGATCGAGATCGATTTCGTCGACGCCAACGACGCGCACGACCCGCTCTGCTCCAACGCCGTTCGCATATCGCACCGTCGCGCCGAAGAAGGCATGCGTCGCCGCGCGCCCGGCTCGAGGCGCTTCGGGGTCGACGACTTCGGCCGCGTCGATCCGCTTCCTGAGAAAGCGAATCCGCCGATCGATCTCGCGCAGCCGCCGCTTGCCGTAGAGGTAGTCGGCGTTCTCGCTCCGGTCTCCATTGCCTGCCGCCCAGGCGACCACCTCGGTCACGGCCGGCCGTTCCCTGGTGAGGAGAAACTTCAGCTCTGCCCTCAGCCGCTGGAGACCGGCTGGTGTGATGTAGTTCTTGCCTGCCGCAGCAGCGGGGAGTGCGGGTTCTTCGACGGCGTGCTCCTCGGCGTCGCTGTCATCGTCCGCTTCGTTCGGCTTCATGCGGGTACGATTCAATCACGGTTCAGAAACCGTACCCTGGTATTCCGTCCCCCCCGGGCGTCGCTTGCTTCCAGAAGCGATGGCGGCACGACCGGCAGCGGAAGGGGGTGAGTCGTAGAAGCAGTGGCAAACGATCCCACCAACGACGGTGCGACCGTCTGACGTCTTCCGACCGGCAGGTCGGGCACCGCAGATCGGTCACTGGGACCTCCCGTAGGTCCGAGGACTGCGCCCCGCCTCCTTGGCGACACTCTGCATGATCTTGTGAAGCGTGGCGGGGGAGAGGAGTGCCCACAAAGCCTCGCGAGTAGCCAACCGGTTCACCATGTCGAGCGTACGTTGGTCGTTTCTGTCCAATGAATTACCCCTTTCACCGCTGATCGAGTGACCAAAGGGGCGATGCTGCAGGCTGAATGCCGACGGGGACGACGCTAGCTCATCCATTTCGTGATAGTATCCGCTCCCCGTGGAAACGAGTCCCATCCAGGTGAACGTGTCGCCGCCGCAATCCTGCCCGAAGTGTGGCCGGCACACAGTGGCCCGCACGACGGTAACCGCGATGGCGATCTACTTCCGTTGCGAGACCTGCGGCGATGTCTGGACGGTTGAAGAACGGCGAGCGAAGGCGCGGCCGGGTGACCCCAAGCGGTTCTAGGCAGCGGCTCTCAGGCTGACCTTTATATCTGGCCGTCCCGCTTCCAGCCGAAGCTCCGTACCGCTGCGGCCTCGTCCTGAAAACTCTCGAACACGATGAGGAGTTTCATCATCCCGAGGAGGGTTTCGGCGCGTCGGTTGAGATGGAGCAGCTTCATGTCGCCGCCGTGCTGCTTCACCGTCTTCAGCTGATAGGCGAGCATGCCCACGCCGGAGCTGTCGATGTAGGCAACGCCGCCGAGATCGATCAGGATCTTCGTGCGCCCTCGATCGATGAGCTCGCCGATCCGTTTTCCGAATGCCAGATCGCCGTCATCGAGCAGCATTCGTCCGGTCAGCACGAGGACCGTCACCTCGTCCGCCTGCCGCTCTTCGATCGTCAGCTTCGATTCGGTCATGGCGCGTCATCTTATCGCTGTGAAGCCAGCCGTTGAAAACATTCGGCTGATCGTCCCAGCTCACGCAACCTTTCTCCAGCGGAGCGCGGCGAGGCCGCCGACAATGACCAGATAGCAGATGGTAGTGATCGACAGCCGCATGAAGCGCTGGTAGATGGACGGTCCGACCAGGTCATAGATGCTCCAGCTTCTACCGGCCACGTCTGACCCCCCACGCGATCGGCATGCCGACGCACACCATGTGAATGGCGAGCTGCGGCCAGCTCATCGAACCCGGCCATCGCGGCGCGGTGTGGAGGTAGAGGCTGCGCAGCCACGACAGCGCCGGGAGCGTGCCGTAGTTCATGGCGCAGAACACGACGACGCCGTAAAGCGGTCCGACCATCCACAACGGCATGGTCCGCAGGACGGTGATTCGACGACTGAGCGCGTAGAAGATCAGCGTCGCCGTCAGCGCCACGGTGAAGTGCATCGCGAGGCCGATCGCCGCCATGCTGAGTCCGCCCTTCATCGCGGCGGCGCCCCAGAGCGCCGAGGCGACGCCCCGCAAGACCTCCGCAGGCGCACGGCCGGCCTGGATCCAGGCCTGGAGACACGCCGCAGTGATGTCAAGGACGGCGCAGAGCAGCCAGCCGGTGAGGATCGCCTGGCGCGTAGTGACCCGCCCGCGGTAAACCATCGATCTGGACGGATGGGCCGAAGCCATATCGGAGGAGTCTACCCTCTGTCGGCCGGACAAAACCGGACTGAGATTCGACTTCGCTCTGCGAGTTATCGCGCCAGATCGTTGACGGTTCCCACCAATGCGACACCTCGTTCGTGAGCGGCTTATGGCCGCTTCGGTCTCGAGCGGCGCGCGCCTGCGCCGAACAGGCCGGTAGCGAAGAGGAGCATGGCAAGCTGTGGTTCCTGATTCCGCGGCTGCCAGCCAGAGGTGTGGACAGCCCGAGAAAATCAGGTCCCGCCCGACCGGATTGGACCGGGGTGGTGGCAGGCGGGACCTCCAACCGGCTGCGGCCAGCCTAAGGGCCGACCGGGTCCCGAGACCATAGCCCTAACGGTATATTTTTGTCGTCCGGAGGGGCTATCCGCACGCCGCCCGCTACTTCTGTGCGCTTCTCCCGGTTCGCTGGTCGTTTTGCGGTTAGTCTTGCCCAGGTAGCGGCGGGATTTCCTGACAGCCGGCGCTACTCGCCGCTTCGTCAAAGGAAAGTGGCACGCCGTGACGACACTGATTCTGTCCCCGGGATCCTGATGTTCAGTCTGGCCGACGCGTTCGAACCGCCAGCCGATGCGACTCCTGAGGAGTTGCGGGCGCGGCTTCGTGCGCTTGCCGAGCTCGTCGCGCGCGCCCCGGTTCCGATCGCCGTGGCACTCGACGCGGACTGCCAGTTCATTTCCGCAAACCACGCGCTGACCCGGCTTCTTGGCGTGCCCTCGGACGTGAACATCTCGCTGACGCCGCCCCCCGGCGAGCGGCCGTTGTATCGAATTCAGCGCGCCGGGCGGGACATCCCGGCGAGCGAGCTGCCAATGCAGTACGCCGTTGCCCACCGGACGCACGTCGCCAACGATATCGAGATCGTTCGTGCGGATGGTTCGGTCGTCTACGTGCAGAATGACGTCGAGCCGCTCTACGACCGGCACGGCAACGTCTGCGGGTGCGTCAGCGTGTGCGTCGACATGACCATGCGAAAAGGGGTCGAAGATGTGCTGCGTGACGCGGACCGGCGCAAGGATGAATTCCTGGCCACCTTGTCGCACGAGCTGCGCAACCCGCTGGCGCCGATCCGGACCGCGCTCGAACTGATGCGGCGAGGCGGTGATGATCCGGCGTTGACCGACCGCGCGCTCGCGATCATGGAGCGCCAGGTACAGCAGCTCGTCCGGTTGACCGACGACCTGCTCGACGTGTCGAGGATCACCCGCAACAAGATCGAGCTCCGGCGCGACCGGGTTGATCTGCGCGCCGTCATGTCCAGCGCGCTCGAAACGATCGAGCCGCTGAGCCACGCCGCCGGCCATGTGGTGGCCGTGAACCTCTCGCCACATCCGCTCTGGGTCTACGCCGACTTCACGCGGCTGGCGCAGGCGTTTGCCAACATTCTCAACAATGCGGTGAAGTACACCGACCGCGGAGGGCACATCGCGGTCTCGGCTTCGGCAAATGCCGGCGAAGCCGTCGTCACCCTGACCGATACCGGGATTGGCATCGATCCGACGCACCTGCCGGGCATTTTCGACATGTTCGTCCAGATCGAGCAGGGTTCGAGCCGGGCCCGCGGCGGTTTGGGAATCGGTCTGGCCCTGACGAAGAGGCTGATCGAGCTCCACCAGGGGCACATCGACGCGAGCAGCGGAGGGCCGGGCACCGGCGCGACGTTCACCGTGCGACTGCCGGTCGTCGCTCAGGCCGGCGAACAGAAGCCGACGGTGCAGCGTGCGCCATCGTCGAAATCGTGCCGGGTGCTCGTGGCCGAGGACGTCCCCGACACGGCCGAGATGATGCGGCTCATGCTCGAGTGCATGGGTCATGAAGTTCAGGTGGCAGCCGACGGCGTGCAGGCGGTGGAGATGGCCCAGGAGTTCGATCCCCAGGTCGCGCTGCTCGACATCGGCATGCCGCGAATGGACGGATACGACGCCGCGCGCCACATCCGCGCGGCTCTCGGCCGCCGCGTCTTCCTGGTCGCACTCACAGGTTGGGGGCAGGAGGAGGACCAGCGCCGCGCCTACTCGGCCGGGTTCGACCGTCACCTCACCAAGCCCGCCGAACCCGCCGTTCTCGAGTCACTGATTGCATCAGTGACCGACTGCGGTTGATCCCTCATGCTTGAATTTGTGATGAATGGGAGTCGTGCTATCCTCCCGGTCCGAGAGGGAAGCGATGCGGCTGAACACCGGCGGCTCACGGATCCTGGTGCTCGTGATTCTCTTGACCGCCTCCAGCTGCGAGGGGAACAAACCGCTCGCTCCGGCACCGCCCGCCGCGGTCGGCATGCCCGAGGCCGTGGCCGTGCGTGTGGAAGGAGTCGTCATCGACGCCGACACCGAACAGGCGGTGCCCGAAGCGAGGGTCACCGTTGTTCACATCCGTGACCTCCATCGCCCTCTTCCCCGGCCGGCGCCGAGCGCGACCTCCGACAGCAACGGACGGTTCGTGCTCACCGGCAGCTTCTCGATGGGCTGGTCCGAAATGGCTCTCGGCGTGCACCGAGACGGATACGAAAGCCCCGTCGCGATCTACGTTGACCCGAACGCAGCCGTGAGCACGCTGAGGGTGTACCCGACCATCACGATCCGTCCAGGCGAGTCGATCAACACGCACATCTCGCTCGGATCCTATGTCTGTGGATGGGAGTCCGCTCGGTGCCGGCGGATCGTGGTTGCGTCGGCCGGCGGTGAAGCCGTAAACCTCAACCTGATTCCGCTGGACGGCCAGAAAGAGATCGGACTGTTCCCTGGGGATCCGGGAACCTGGCCGTACGATTTCCGCCACAGCGTTCAGATAGCGAAGGGCGAGGCATGGATCATAGGCGTCCCAGGAAGAGTCACGGTGGCCGCACGCCGCGAGTGACAGGCGCGTGTAAACGCTCATCGTCGCGCGACTCTCGCAGGCTGGCTGATCGGCGCAAACGTTCAGGGCAGCCGGTACTCTTCGTGATCGGCTCTATCCGGGTCTGTCTCCAGTGGCGCACCCCTGAAGAACGGGCAGCAGTTCGTTGAGGCGCGGACGGATGACTGATGCATCCGTCCGCCTCCTCAGCCCGCGCGGCCGTTACTTCTGTGCGATACGAACCTCCGCCCGCATCCATGGGTGGATACAGCACTGATACTTCTCGACGCCCGCCTCGTCTTCCACTTCGCTCGACGACGCGCCTGGCTGCAGAAAATCACCGGGCGCGAGCCGCGTGCACTCGGGGGCGACCGTGGGCAAGCCGGTGAGCTCGTTCAGGTCAGGGACGATCCCGCCGCCAAACTCCTCGACCTCCGTGAACGTGTGCACCTCGCCTCCGCGGTTCGTTGCCACGAGCCGCTCGCCGATGCGCATGGTCACGTTCGGCGGAGCGAAGTGCCAGGCGCCGATGGAATGATGCAGACCGAGTTGTTCGAGGAACTTCTCGAACCGCACGCCTCCCGATCTCGTGCACGTTCCAGCGCCGAGGGCCGCGTTGAACGTCTCGGGATCGCAGGCATCGAACATGGTAACGGCGTGCTGAGCCTGGCGTGTGCTGGCGAGCCGAGCGGGCTGGGTGACCACAGCCGGACTGGCGTTCTCAACCGCAGAGGGACTGGCCGGTTCGGAGGGTCCGTTCTCGCACCCGACGAACAGGGCCGCAGCACCGGTCAAGACGATGAGTAGATGATATCGAGTGGACATTGCTGACGCTCCTTCGCAGCCTGGGTAAGCAAACGCGGAGCCCCGCAACTCGAAGACATTCCCGGCGATTTCGGGCGTGGTACAGGGGTGACGGTGCGAATCCGACTTACGTTCGTTTGCCGGTTGTTACCGGCCCCGTAAACGGCGCCTGAGCTTTGGGGTTGGCCACCGCGACAGTAGGCGACACGCTAACGGATCCTCGAGGCTTTTCAGAACCATCAAGTGGTCGCGTGGAGACTGATCCGCCTACGCGACTGGATGCTCGGAAACCTCATGCCTGCCGCAGGCCCGATTTCCCGACGATCGTGCCGCCGGTGTTGGTGATCGCGAACTCGAGCCGGCGCCCGTCCTCCAGGCGCAGCGTGAGCGCCTGCGGTCCGGCGAGCACGGTTGCCTCCGCGATTCCCGTGATATCGATGTGCCCTTCGATCTTGGGGGCGGTGGCCTCAGCGGGTGAGTCATCGTCGCGGAGTACGGAGAGGCGATAAGGAGTCGAGCGCAGCAGCACATCGCCGGCGTAAATGTCTCCGACGCCGCTCAGCGATTCGACGACGCGCGGTGCCATTGGATGCCCCCTTTGAAAAGCGCCATTCTACTCCTCCCAACGTCCCGAGCAATCGGTGCTATAAGTCACCTCCATGCGCCTGCTGCCCGTCCCGAAGCTTGACGGCGGCAATTCGTGAGTCCAGACAATGCCTAACGGACGATCCGGTGGGTCCCCGATACCGCAGGATGAACTGCTGCGACTGCTCGACGCGATCCCTCCCGAAGTGGATCTCGGCACGCACGACAAGAGCTGGATGGGTTTCTGATCTCCGATACTCGTCTCAGCCGTCTCAGCGCAGGCGTTGACTCCCATGCGCCCACTCCTTACCCCGGAGCCTCGCCCCCGACTCAAGGCCGATCAACTACGATTCACCCGTGACGACCCTTGAAGATCGCTTCGAACTGGAGAAGGTCAACGGCACGATAGGTTGCCCATCCAATCCCGCGGCTTCCACTGTGGTCACCTTCAGATGCGATGCAGATTCGTGAGTCCGATAGTCATATGCCGGTCAGGGACACACATGCGAGGAGACGACCGAGCCGACGTGTGTGAAGTGCCCCAGAAACACAGGCGACCCTTCGTCTCCGGCGCAGTTGCGTTCGTGGGGCCTAACACTTCGCCCCGTTCGAACGGGCGTCGCGTCCGGTTCGCCCTGCCAGGCATCGCCCTCCTCGTGTGCGCCGCCTGCGCCTCACTTCCGAAGACGCACACATGCAGCCCCTCGTCGGCGCTCGCTGATACCGCCGACTCGACGTCGCTCGGGCGAGTGGTGGCCCGCAGGATGACCGAGTTGAACGGGCCGTCGGGCATCAACCTGATACCCCGCGGTCCCGATGCGTTCCTTGCGCGCCTCACCCTCGTCGATCTCGCCGAGCGCAGCCTCGACCTGCAGTACTACAGCTGGGACGACGACACGGTCGGCAAGCTGCTGATCGGGGCCGTGATGCGCGCGGCTGATCGTGGCGTCCGCGTGCGGCTGCTCATCGACGACGTGGGCGCGTCGCCTGACGATCGGACGCTGCTGCTGCTCGACGCGCACCCGAATATCGAGGTGCGACTCTTCAATCCCATTTCCACGCGGTCGGTCAAGGCGCTCTGGATGATCTCGGACTTTTCGCGCGTCAATCGCCGCATGCACAACAAGTCGATCACAGCGGACAACCAGATGACGATCGTCGGTGGCCGGAACATCGGCGACGAGTACTTCGAGGCCAGCACGGCGATGAACTACGCCGACCTCGACGCGCTCGCGATCGGCGCCGCCGTCGCTGCGGTGTCAGCCAGGTTCGATCGCTACTGGAACAGCCCGATCGTCTACGGGATCACCGAGCTGCGTCACGAGTCGCCTGCGTCCGGCGACCTCGAACGCGCGGCGGAAGGGCTGCGTGCGTTCGAACAGCAGCAGCGAGACGCGCGTTACGCCCAGGCGATGCGCGAGAGCCGGCTCTCGCAGGAACTGCGCGACGGCCGCGTCTCGTTCAGCCCCGCGCGCATCGAGGTCACGTCGGACGATCCCATCAAGGTGGAGTACGCGGGGAAAGACCGTTCCCAGAACCTGATGCCGCAGCTCAGGCCGCAGTTCGACGGCGCGCGCGAGTCGGTGATGCTCGTGTCGCCGTACTTCGTGCCCGCGCAAGGGCGGCGTCGAGTTCCTGCGGTCGCTGCGTGCGCGAGGGGTCCGGGTGAGGGTGCTCACCAACGGCCTCGCATCGGCCGACGTGTTGCCCGTTTTCGGGAAGTACAAGAAGTACCGCCGTCAGCTGCTCGAAGCGGGCGTCGAGCTCTACGAGATCGATCCCGCCTACGACCTCGACGGACCGGCCGGCCCGCTGCAGACGTCCGACGGCGCGAACGCGACCGACGCGAAAGCGCCGCGCGCGGGCGCTGCATGGCAAGGTCTTGTCGTTCGACTGCCTCCAGTTCTTCGTGGGGTCGATGAACCTCGATCCGCGGTCGGCGTTCACGAACACCGAGATCGGGTTCATCGTCGATGCGCCCGACGTCGCGGGACGCCTGTGCGAAGGCCTGGACCAGACGTTCGCACGCGGTGCCTTCCGCCTCGAGCTGACGACGACGTCAAACGGTGCCAGGCACCTGGAATGGGTGGACACCGACAAGGGACGCGAGCAGCGCTTCACGAGCGAGCCGCGCGCGAGCCGCTGGCGGCGCTTCAAGGCGTGGATGTACGGGATCCTGCCGATCGAATCGCTGATGTAAGGCGAGGCCCGGCGCGGCGACCTGCACGCGGCCGCCGGCCGACGCTGGCTCTCCGGCGTCGAGTGCACGTGTGAGCGCAAACGCCAGTTAGCATCGTTACGCCGGTTGTTACCGGCGCCGTAAACGGCGCCTGAGCTTTGACGCAGGATCTGAAGGCGCTGAAACGAGACGGGCTGGCAAGTGCCAGCCCGTCTACCTAGATCCGCTTGCGCTCCAACCTTCAATAGTGCTCACCGAGGACGGTCAATCTGCACCGCTGCGACTCCATAGCGGCCTGCCACATGTGGGTGCGTTGACGGGAACTGGAGACCAAGGGCGGTTGTACTTTTGAGGAATCGCGAACTTCGCCGTGTTCTCGTCGATCGGCACAGGCACGCACCCCTCGTCGTCTGCCGTCAGAACCGAATTCTCGCGCCGGCCATGAACGGGAGCGACCACCGCGAGCTCTCGCTGTTGATGTCGCGCAAGCCCTCCTCGACGAGCCAATCGACATCCGACAGACCGCCCATGAAGCGCAGCTGCGTCTCGGCCATTATCTCGAAGGGGCCAACGCCGATGAGGAACCCCCCCGTGGGGCCCACACTGAACGCCCAGGCCTTCTCGAAGAACTTTCCGTCTTGTGCCGCGAGGCCGGGCGTCTGCGCAGGGGGAACGTCAACGAAGGTGCCCCTGATGTCGCTGTACCGGTTGATGCCAATCAGGTATCCCACGTAGGGCGTGAAGCGGGTACGCGCGAAGAAGACCCGCTGGCCGCCTTCGAACCCCCAATAGTTGTAGTCGGTGAAGTCCACCGCGAGCGGCGTCGAACCCACCGTGCCGACAGTGACCGTCTGCGACGAACTTCTGGAGATGATGAAGTTGAGCACGCCTTCAGTGCGCGGGGTCGTCCGATAGCCGACGCCAATCTTGAACATCTCCATGCGGCCGTACACATCGTCGAATTTCGTCTCGGTCAGGTTGATCGGCGCCCCCCCGGTCGTCGTCCCGGATGCCTCCTTGATCATCTTTCCAGTAAACGAGTTGTCCACGCCAAAGAGGGCAGAGATCGTGAAGCGATGCCGAAACTCGTCGGCCGGAGTCGCCTGCACCACCGTGGGGTCTCCGACCGAAAAGGTCACCGACTCGGTTCGGGTGACGTCCGCGCGGTCGCCCACCTTGAGCCCCTGCATGAGGCTGACGTCCGTTTCCAGCAAACGACGCATGTAACTGGTCCCGGTCGGTCCCGTGAACGTCACGGTGCGCGTCGCAGGGTCCCAGGAAGTTATGGTAACCGTCGTCACACGCTGCGATGCCTTGACGGCGCCGGGCAAAGTACCGGGCGTCGGCGATGTGACGGGAGGGATGTGCCGGTCAACGGCGGCCTCGCCGGCCGGCTTCCGGCGAACGCTCACCACGTCGAAGTACGACGCCGTGATGATGTCGCCGACCTTGACCTGATCGAAGCGTGCGACCGACTGCGGGACGTCGAGGGTGACGACGTTTCCCTGTTGCCCGCGGATTCTGACCGTTCGCGCAGCGTGGTCGACGGCTTCGACCGTCCCGCGCAGGGTGATCTCTGTGCGCACCTCAGGGGGGGGCTGCGCACTCGCGAGGGTGGATGAGAGAGCGAGGGACACAAGGGCGAAGAGAATGCACTCACTTTTTTTCAACATGCGTGAACTCCATCAGGCCATCCGCCAACGCAATGGCGCGTGAACCAGCCGACGTACCGCTAATGGCTGTCGGCAGTCTCAGGTCATTCAAGCGCCCGGGACGGCTACTGATTGCGCAGAACTCGTGCCAGCTGGCCGGGGGGAAGGTTCAGCTCATCAAAAACACAGATTCGCGATTTCGCGGAGATTTTGATCGTGAGTCGGCTCATCGTTTTCACGACGAGAGACAGAGGACCCACGGCTGGACGGAGCCATCCACGACGGGACGGAGGATCCACGACGACCGGGTTCACCGCGCGATCAGCGCGATTTCCTGCGCGATGCCGACGCGATCGCGCGACATGATCAGGGGTGCATTTCCTATCGCGGGTGCGCACCTCCGACGAGGACAGGCAACACGGGCTTACCCAAGTCTCGAGCGAGCGCCAGTTCGACCGCCACCCAAATCTCGTCGAGCAGTCAGACTCTTGATGCGGCCAATACGTGACCAGCGGGGACCAATTACGGCCAGTACCACGCTTGTTGCAGCGAGCCCTTCACGAATGACTAGTGGACCGTCCTCGATGAATCAGTACCATCGAACAAGACATTCACCGCAGAGGCCGCGGAGCAACGCAGAGAATTTTCCAGTGGTTTGTCTCTGCGCCCTCGGCGCGCTCAGCGGTGCGTCTGTTTTCTGCCGCTACTGAATCAACCAAGACAGGCCACTAGACTAGGCTAGTGGATCTCGCACGTTGACGCTGCCTTGCGGGCGACTGCAGAAAGGCACCGGCGACTCTAATCCGCCACCGGTGCCTTTCCCGTCCCTACCTAGAAGCGGCGGTTGAACCCACCATATGTTCCACGCGAGGAGCGCTGGGCCAAAAGTATCAACCGCGAGAAACGGGGTTGTAACGGATCCTGAAACATGCTGTAAATCGTGCTCCGCGGCGAAGCCGAGCAGTTCTTTTGTGAGCGGCTCGCGTCGCTACAGAGCAAGGGTTTGGTCCGGATTTGGGCGCAACGCTCTCATGCAACGTGAAGTCTCGAGGAATTGCCCGGCTACATTCAGGACTCGACGTCCGTAATCGGCTACGATTCGCGCTGTCGTGCTGCTCAATCAAATCGCGGATGCCGCTCTTCAGCAATCGCCCGACAAAACAGCCATCATTTGCGGAAGCCAGCGACTCACGTACTCAATGTTCGTGGCTGCGGCCGATCATTTCGCGGCCGACCTCGTCCGTCGTGGATGCCGTCACGGTGATCGCGTCGCGCTCTGGCTGCCGAACTGCGCCGAGGCACTCGTCGCCTATCTCGCCTGCTTTCGTGCCGGCCTTATTGCCGTGGCGCTCGACTTCCGATATCGCCCAGACGAGGTCGCGTACTGCCTCGAGCGTGCCGGTGCGACAGTCATCGTGACGCTCGGCGAGACGTGGCGCGCGCTCGTTGGCGCCCGTCACATCGCCAACGTGCGAGAGGTCCTATGCGTGGACGAGAACGACTGGCTGTCCACCATCCTGGCAGCGGCGCCCACGGCAGGCGTGCATTCGCATCCGAACGACGTGGACCGCCTGAGCACGGTGTTTTTCACGTCGGGGACGACGAGCCGGCCGAAGGGCGTGACGCACACGAGCCGGCGAACGGTGAGCCGGATCGACAAATTCATCGAGGAGGCCACGCTCACAGCCGACACGGTTTCGCTCGTGCCCATTTCGCTGATGAAGCCCCTCGCGTTCCAGTTACTGGCGATGGCTGTGCTGCGCGTCGGGGGCACTGTCGTGCTGCTGCGGCAATTCACCGCAGAGGCATTCTGGCGCGCCTTTCTCGATCAGCCTCAGACATCGCTGCTCGCCCTCACGCCGAATCTGTTGGCGGCGGCCCTCGCGCATCCGCTTGCGCCCTCCGCGAGCGAACGACCGCAGGCCCTCTGGCTGATCGGGGGTGACCGCCTGCCGCTCGCGCTGGACGCGACGTTCCGATCAGTCCTCGGCTATGAGCCCGTTGAGCTCTGCGGTATGACCGAGACCGGGCCGTACGCGATGAATCCGCCGTCTGGAGAGAAGCGCGTCGGGTCGGTCGGCGTCCCGCCGATTGGCGTGGCGCTGCGCCTGGTGGACGCCGGTGAGAACGACGTCCCGCCCGGCGAGGTGGGTCAAGTGATTGTCCGCACACCGGACACAATGGTGGGGTACTGGAACGACACGCTCGCAACGTTCGAGGTCTTGCGCGATGGATGGATGCGCACGGGAGACCTGGCGCGCGCCGACGAAAACGGCTACCTCTGGCTCGAGGGCCGGCTCCGAGACCTGATCGTGCGCGACGGCTCGAATATCGGTCCCGCTGAAATCGAGGAGGTCGCCCTCCGCGAGCCGGATGTGTCAGCTGCCGCGGCCGTCGGTGTGCCCGATCCGCCGCACGGCGACGCGGTGCACCTGTTCGTGGTGCCCGCCTCGGAGGGCCGCGACGGCCTCGAAGCGCGGCTCTGGACGAGACTGAAGGAAAGCTTGCGCGCCGTGGCCGTGCCGTCGGGCGTCCACGTCCTGGCCGACCTGCCGATCAACGCCGCCGGCAAGGTCGACAAGAACCGGCTGCGGGAGCGGATCGCCGGCTAGTGGTCATCGCCCGAAGTCGACGCGAAGTATCGACAGGTCGTCGCCGAATGCGCCACGAGCGAGCCCTTGCACTTGCGACTTCAGACGTTCAATGTCCGCAGCGCCGTCGTCCAGGGGCGCTGACAGCATGTCAATGAACGCGTTCAGTCCGCTTTGTCCCTGCGCGCCGTTCCCGAGCTCGGCCACCCCATTGCTGAAGACGTACAAAATGCCGTCGGGCGGCACATGCACGTCACCTGCAGCAAAACGCGTGTCGGGAAAAACGCCCGCGCAGATGTTCGGTGTGTCGAGCAGGCAAGACTCACCCGCAACGCGCGTTCGAAGCACGGCGGGTGGGTGTCCGGCGCTCGCGTACACGAGACGCCGGTCAAGCGTGTCGAACACGCCGTACCAGACGGAGACGAACATGTCGCGGTGGCGTTCCATCGGAAACGCATCGTTCAGGGCCCACAGCACAGAACCGGGATCGAGGAAGTCGGTGGCCTCGTGAAGGCCATGATGCCGGACGGCCTGAACCACGCGCGCCGAGTGCAGGGCCGCGCCGACGCCGCGCCCGCCGACGTCCAGGGAATAGATCGCGAAGTGATGGTCGTCCAGCCAGTGATAGCCGAGTGAATCCCCACCCAGGCCCTGGCAGGAGACCAGTGTCCAGTTGGTCCTGATCTGTCCGCGAAGCGGACGAGGCAAGAGTGAATGGGCGTACGACGCGGCATCTGCCAGCTCTCTGGCGAGCGCGGCATGCGCGGCGTCGCGTTCGAGCATGTGAATGAAGCCCTTTGAGTGGTGCCTGATTCGCGCCACGAGCTCCGCGCGATCCGGAAACTTCACGAGGTAGTCGTTCGCGCCTGCCGCGAACGCCTCGGCCTTGAGCCTCGCATCTTCGTGAGCCGAGAGCACGACCAGTGGCAGCTCCGCAGTCGAAAGCGTGTTGCGGAACCGTTTGATCAGCGCCAGTCCATCGAAGTCGCCCATCACCATGTCAAGCAGCACGACGGTGGGCTTCACCTCCAAGGTCGTGTCGAACGCCGACGCGGGATGGCTGCAGTAGTGGTAGGCGATGTCAGCGTAGGGCGCGAGAGTGCGCCGCACGGCTTCCCCGATGAGCGGCTGGTTGTCGACGAGCAGGAGGACCGTCATGGTTCGATGGTCCCGATCATACGCGCTGGGACGGCCGACGACAGCGTCGGCCGACTCTGTGCGCCGGTACACCGCCGACGCTTGCTCCATCTCATCGGATGCCTGAGTGGACGAAGGCAATTACCGGCGAAGTGCCCGCCGTTGGCAGCGGAAGGGCAGCATAGTACGACATGGTGCCCTAATTCGCTTGGTCTCGCCTCGGAGCGTTCTGACGCGGAAGTAGCCGCGACCAAATCATCCAGCCCACCATGACCCAAAAGGCCCATGACGCACCAGCGCCGAGCCAGACAGCGAAATCCTGGACAGGGGTCCATTCGTAGCGGCCATCAGCTAACGCTGCCTCAGGACCAGGACCAGTTGCCCACAGCAAGAAATCAACAGGCCAAAATACGACGTGCATCGCGGCGACGGTCCAGGGGTTGTCGTCTGGAGCATCAAGTTGAACATCGAAGTAACCGAGTCCGGCCGTGACGATACATGCTCCACCAAGCGCAAGGCCCAACCACCATCGCTTTCGCATTGCGGCTACCCGTTGTTTCGGTCCAGACCGGATGTCGCGTTGACCGCCCGCTCAGCCCCTCGATACGTTCCAAGGACGATGCCATGACAAGCCACCTGACTCGAATGGATTGGAAAGTACGCAGCGATTCTCAGCGCGCTCGTCGTCGCGTCGATCGGCATCGCCCAATTTCGACGAAGTGTGACGCAAAGCGAACGGGAGCTCGAGTGGAGACAGGCGGACATGGCGCGAACGATGGTCAACGCTATGTTGACAGATGACGGCTGGCACGCGATGACGATGCTCGACTGGCCGGAAGGCCGCATCTACGAGATCGCGCCCGGCACGAAAGTGCGCATCCTTCCCTTTGATGTTCCCGTGGCAATCGAAGCGTCCTTACGAACGAAGGGCCTCAGCGCACTGACTGGCTGTAGCCTAACCTCGCGCGATGCCTGGGCCTCTAGTCGGCCGGTCGAAGAGCGAACGGAATCACGAACTGGCCCCTGATGCCACTCGCTCCTGCCGGCGCTGGCTCACGCGCCGAAGATACCGCCGTGCCCCGCGATGCGTCGTCCACAGAAGGATGGTGCCGAGCACCGCACAGACCAGCATTACCCACCAGCCATGGCGTCACGACCGTGCCCGGAGGCATGGAGAGTTCCCAGCCGGCGCCGCGGAACTCGCCGTTCACCCAGCGCACGCCGACGTTGTCCGGGAAGATAGGCTTCATGATCGCCACGATCAGCAGGCCGACAGACAACAGATATCCGATGAAGAGCGCGACAGCGGCGGCGAATCCTTCGACGGTGTTCAACGCGCCGGCCAGGAGAGCCCGGGCCATCGCTCCGATGCGACCGCTCGAAGTCGCCTCGTCTGCCGTCATCTCGGCGGAGTAGGCGCGTGCCAGGCGGTGCGGTGGTCCGAGTGCGTCGAGAAGGCGATTGAGTGCATCGCGCTCGTTCGGCATCGCGGCGGTCTCGCGGACGCGCTCGCGGATGTGCGATTCGACCTCGCGCACCGCATCCGCCGCGACATCGCGCTTCAGGAACGTGCGGAGCGAGCTCTCGAGCATGAAGAGGTAGCCCCGGATCCTCGACTCTCCCGCTTCAGAGAGGTTCATTCGCCGCCTCCTTGCCTGCCGCTTGCACGAGCCGATCGATCTTGCTCGCGAACTCGCGCCAGTCTTCGACCATCACCCGAAGCCGCCGCCGGCCCGCCGCCGTGAGCGTGTGGTACTTCCGCGGGTGCGCCGCCGCTGCCTGCCATTCCGCTTTGAGCATCCCGTCTCGCGCCAGCCGGCCCAGGATTGGATAGATGGTGCCTTCGGTGACGACGAGATCGGTGAACTCCTGCAGGTGCCGGATGATCTCGAGCCCATACCGCGTTCCGGGCGCAACGGTCAGCAGAATGGCGAGCTCCAGCCCGCCTCGCCGCATCTGCTCGGTCCACGAAGCACTTACAGTCGCCATGACCAGACCAAAGCCGTGTGTTGCATGATACCTTGCGCCACGATGCTTATAAGGGACGGGGGAACGCGAGGGAAGGTTCCGTGATCCGATCGGATCCTCAGGAACCGCTGGCCGTCCGCCCAGACGTCGAACTCGTGGAGGTGGTCATGCAAGCGGGGAGATCGCGCTCATGTTCGTTGCGTGCTGCGGGCCGGCGGTCAAGGCATCCTTCATCGATCCACTCGTCGCGCTTTCGGTGCGAGTGATCACTCCTCAGCCGCACTGACCACACCAACGTAAACCCACGTTCCCATGCGTTCAGCCCTGCGGGCATACTGCCGCCGTCAACCTTGTCCTGGAGGGCGGCGCGGCGTTCGGGCGACGCGAGATCGTCTTCCGAAAACTCGATGATGATCGGCGTCGCTATGCCACTCGCACAACGCCTTGGACTGTGACCGTCGGTATGGCGTCCCCAGCGGGCGTTGTGCCTGAGTGGACGCGCCTGATTCCCGGCGACGTTCCCGCTGCCGCACCCAAACGGGCGGCTTAGCCGCCCGCGTACAAGTTCGTCAGCGCGGCCCCACGATTGTGCGCTCCGGCGCCGCATGGCACGTGTTGCCAGCGTTTTCTCGCGGAGCGCGACTTGCACGTGTCAGGCACCGACATGTTCCGGACGCTCATCCTGTTGCCGGCAATCCTGACACTCGCGGCGGGTCAGTCCACGCCTGATGCCGGCCGCAGCCCGCTCCCAGTCAGGGACGTGACCCGCCGGCTCGACTTCACCGAGTTGGACATGTTCTTCGGGTTCCAGCAGCCCGGCATCTATCACGTGCTCACGGCCCATTTCGGCAGGATCGACGGGGAGCCCACACGCGGCGTCCGCTACGGAGTGGACGCGTCGATGAGCGGTCTCGACTCGGTCCGCTCGCTCTGGTTCGAAATGGTGAACGAGAGCAACGCGTTCATGGAACGCATCCCGATGGTCACGGATGACACCATGCCGCTCGATTCCGGCCAGTTCGTCGGGATGCTCACCGTCCCCAGCGAACCGTTCCGCATCGTCGTTCGGGGCATCACCCACACCGGACGACGCTTTCACGGCTTGCAGCGGCAGCTGTTCCGGCCGGTGCAGACGCCGCCGCGCTCACCGCTCGAGGGCATGGAGGCCATGCCTGTTCCGGCTGCGCAGCGCGATGGGCTCCGGAAAGAGTTCGAGGCGATGCTGGCAGAGGCAGTTGCGGCGCGCGAGCGGCGAGTCGCCGCGAACCCCGAAGGCACGATTACGGTACCGCAAACGCGCGTAAGGGACGTCGAGTACGCGCCATATCTGTCACCCTCCGGACGCCCGCTCGGCCTCACGATCACGTACACCATTGAGGTGGAACCGGGTGGGCGCTATGCCCCTTCGGTGGGTGTGGTGCACGAGGATCCGACATCTGGAGGTGATGGCCGCGATGCGATGCGGCCGCTCTACGCCAGCAGCACGCCGCGTCCGCACCTCTATCACGCGCCGGATCGCGAGGTGGAGGAGATCCCCGGCCTTCTGCTGTCGGACGCGCTGTACAGGTCTGGCGTCCGCTACCGCTTCACAGTACGGCTCGTCCCGGCGTTTGTCGCCCTTCGCCAGGACAGGGTTACGCCGTGCATAACGCTCAGCCACCTGAAGAACCGGTATCAGGGAGACGCCCGCTACACGCAGATGATCTCGAACCGCGGTCCCTCGACGTATCGGGTGTACATCGGACGGAATGCCTTCGAGGGACGAATCGACGGCTACCCCGGTGAGGGGACGCTGTATCAGCACTGGTTAGACGAGGGCACATTGCCGTGCCCAGAGCCGCAGGCACCCCGGCCGTGACCTTGCTCATCAAGCTACCCTCTTCGGGACGCTTTCAAAGCGCGCGATCCGGGCTTGGAATATTCGTTCTTCTGGCCGTGGCCGCGATTCCGGGCGAGGCCTCGGCGGGTCACTGACCACATTGTGTGGATCGGGCGGTCGGCAGCGCTAATGCCGCGTAGGAGCGATAGATCGATTTCACTCGATAGACAAACACCGGATTTGTAATCGGCGTCTCAATCTGGAGATTGGACGTTCGATGGAATGCATCGCGGAGTCCCAGGGGCGAGGGGCATCGGCCTTGCTCCTCGCCCCGGTTGATGCCGCTATTCCCCCGGAACATTCAGAGTTGGCGGACCCCCCGCATTTGGCCGGGTACGCGGTCCTCGCCGCGCTCGACGGGGTCTAATCGGTCGTGATGCGCCTGGCATGTGGGCTGACCGTCGCGTTGCTCGCCGCACCCTGGCCGGGGCCGAGCCCCGCCCAACGCGTCTCCGGGCTGCCACAATCCGTGGGTGGCGAAACCCGCCGCTGCGAGCCTCAGAGCGGCGTATGGAAAGCCGGTCAACAAGCGCTCGGAGCTTTGCACGGGCGAATCAAGGGATTGGCCGACGACGAGCCGCCTGGTGCCGCGCTCGACGAATTCACGGCACTGATCGCCACTGACTGCTTCCGGTTCGCTCTCGAATCTCCGCGAATGCCGGCCCCTGATACCGCGCTGTCGCTGAAAACGTGGTGGGAGGACGGCGGCCACGAGTGGCTGGCGAGCTATCTCGAGCTACCCGAACTGGGACTCACGACCGACCTGAAGAAACATGTCGTCGTGCCGCCGGACGCGCGGCGTACGCTGCGCGTCGGCGCCGGCCCCCCACACCTCGCGCCCTTGCTCTGTGCGCTCGACGATCCGGCTTGCGCGGCGGATACGATTGGGTGGCGAATTCGCGCCGAGTCGTTCCTTGCGCTCCACCGTGTCCGAGAGCAGGCTCGGGAGAGAGACGAGGAGCGGAAGTCCACATCAGCCGGTAGTGCCGGCAGCTGCGAGCAGAGTGCGGCGGACGCGCCGGCCGTACTGCGATACAGAGCCTGGAGAGACTGCCTCGAGTCGCTGCGGCCGAAACGCTGGACGTTGCCGCTCGGCCGTCTGAACGCACCGGCGAGTGGATGGCTCATCGTGTGGGGACGGCGGGGACATTACTCGTTTTGCGAAGCTATCGGCGCATATCACCTGGAAACGGGCGCCGCATACATCGCGGAAAGCTGCTCTGACCTGGTTCTGCTGGAGGGGGGAGGCGTCGATCGCCGCGCAACGCACCGTGCGGCACGATCGCGCACAGTGGCAGGGACGCTGCGGCTGGACAATTTGCGCGAGACAGCTTGGTCGCTGTTGCTGCTGAAGGAAGCGGAGGAAGTTCAGCCCGCAGCCGAGTATTACGCGCTGCCGAGCGGCTTGACGCCGGTACTCGCCGCCGAGAAGTGGGACGCACAGACGTCCTGGTCTGTGGGCGGATGGATGACCACCGCTCAGACGACACTACAGTGGTCCTGGGTACCAGCGAAAGGGCCGATCGCTACGGGCACGCTCACCTGGCCCAATTCGTCGAACGCCGTCGAGGAACACACGGCCGGGCTTCTCGAGGTCGCGGAGGGAACGTTGATCGAAGGTTGTCCGCCATCACCTCCGCCGCCGCTCGACCTCGTCCAACGGAGGATTCGAGTCAATCGTCGCGACGCGGTCCCCGGGATCGACAAGCAGCTGGTCGAACACTTCCGCACCTGGCGTCCCGTGCCGGCGTGCGATCCGTTTCGAATCCGCCCGCGCATTCCGTGAACCGACAGGGTCATCCGGCGCGATGCCGTGTAGTGCTTCGGCAGTAAATCGCTGACCGGACTGCCTGAATTTGGTACGTCCCCAGCGGGGGTTGTGCCTGAGTGGACACGGCCGATTCCCGGAGAAGTTCAAGCTGCCGGCACCGGAAGGGCCGCCTAGAATGAAGGTGTATAGCTTTCGACAGCAGCGAGCGAAGCGGGCTGCCGCCATTGTAAACGGGCGCCGCCCACGCCGCCGGAGGAACGCCCGAATGACAAACGCACCCGACCCGCAAGCCAAGCTCGACGAGCCCGTGCCCAAGGAGAAGACAGGGACGCTTCCGCCCCTCGTCACCGGCAACGTCGGCTTGTATTACTGCTGCTACAAGCTGTCGTTGATGGGTTGGAACGTGATGCCGACGGCGCGGAACGCCCGCGGCGTGGATATCATCGCCTATAGCGCCGACGCCTCGCGCTTCCTTGGTATCCAAGTGAAGGCCCTTGCCAAGCGCAACCCGGTGCCGGTCGGAATATCACTCGACAAGGTCATGGGTGATTTTTGGGTGATCGTCAACCGCGTTGTTTCCGATGCCCCATCCGCGTTTGTGCTCACGCCCTCTGAGGTGAAAGAGCGTGCGGTTCGGACGAAAACTGGGACCGTTCAGTATTTCCTGCAGCCACCCGGTTATGACCAGCCGCAGTTCAAGGAAGCGTGGCACCGCATCGGCCACGGCGGGCTTGAGGCCGTGAAAACCGCAGTCGATGATCCGAAGTAACGGCAATGATCGCCGCCGTCCCGGCCTTCCCCAAATCCCGGTACCGGCACCAGATTAGTTGGAACGCAGCCTCGCCGGTCAGAAGCCCACCGAGCGAGGCTTGCCTTCAAAGGAGTAAACTCGACCGTCCGCCGACTGCGAGAAACGCTACTTGCCGTTCGCCTGAGCAAGCTTGTTCGTGCTTCTCGCGTTCCTGTAGGGAGGCACGCTCATGAACCGACGGCTCGCCGGAACCTCGATGTTGGTCTTTGCTCTAATCGGCTGCGGTGACAAAACGCCTGCCCCGCTAACCTCACCCTCGCCTGCCCCGCTAACCTCACCCTCGTGCACATCTGCCGTATCACCGTTAGCTGTTTCAATCGGACAAAACGGCGAGGCCGGAATTGTCGATGTGCAGACCACAGCCGGCTGTCCTTGGACCGCGAGAAGTAATACCAGTTGGATCACGATCACCGCCGCCAATTCTGGGAGCGGCAACGGTTCGCTGAACTATTCGGTGCAGGCGAATTTTGAGACGAGCGAACGGACGGGAACACTTACTGTCGCGGACGTGACCGTCACCATGACGCAGGCCGCTTTCAGTTCTCCTTTCAGTTCTCCTTTTGTCGGCCGTTGGCGAAACGAAGATCCTGACCCAGGCGGAAATACCAGAGTATCGATTCGTGTATTAGGCGACGCTTTCCTGGTCCACATGTGGGGGGCCTGTATCCCGGAATGCTACTGGGGAGAAGCGGCAGACCTCACTGGCTGATGCGGACGATGGCGTGTTGGTCCTTGCCTGGAACCCCTTCTTCGCACAACGAACTCAGGAGTTACAGGTACTTCAAGACGGGCGCCTCCGGGTAATGACTCACACTCGATTTACAGACGGTTCTGGGCGTCAACCGTACGATAGCGTCGAATACTTCCGGTCAGCTGAGTAGCTTGGTCAGAACGGGGGAAATCCATACGCACGGCCACCCACGAACTCGCCGGTCGTCGTGACTCCCGGAGAAACAGATGACGCAGTCAATATCCCGCGTCGGTGTCGCTTTTCTTCTGCTTGTCGCATGCCTGGTGCTGAGTAGCTGCGAGGGCAGCCGACTGCCGACGGCGCCATCCAGCCCACCGGGAATATTCGCCGTGGGGCCAAACGCACCTCAGCCGCGGCCGCCGTCGTCGAGCCGAACCTTTTCGATGACGATCGTCTCGATGGATAACCCTTTCGATTGCGTTCTGCAAAACCTGAACGCAACCCGCACCGCGCCGCAGAACGTCACGGTTACGATGTCTGGCACGGACGGCTTTTTCGAGTCCCAGCACTTCGGCACGGTGGACAACTGGGGAGCCGTCACGAACTCGGAAACCCACTATGAGTTCACGGCCGGCACCAATTTGGGGTGGTACGGAGACGCCCCGCCGTCGCCCGTCCGCAATGGTGTGTGCCCGCAGCAGTTCGCCGAATACGTAATCACCTACGCCCGGTTCCCGGTCGAACTGATCACATCAACTGCCGCATCGACCCACGGTAGGATCGACCTAGTGATCACAGCGGTCAAGTTTTCCGAGACAGCACTTGCATGGGTTCCGTTTGGCGACACGCGAGTGGTAGGCGAAGTCATTCGCGTGCAATGAAGGCGTCGTTTCCCGATGGTGTTGTCCCCGATGCGCCTCCTGGCTTTTCTAAGTCGTATCAAACGCTCCCCGGCCTAATCCAGCCGGGGTATCGAGCAACGCAACCCTCGAGTTCGACGCCAACATGCCCCGGCCGGCGGCTACTCAGACCGGACGCGCCGCATTGCAGCGTCTGGCTGTTCCTCGTCTACAACCGCGTCGCAGTCATCGGGTTTACCGCCCGTCGTGAGGATGTTCCATGATCGCCGCCATCTACGCCCGCAAGAGCACCGAGCAACACGGCGTCGCCGACGAGCAGAAGTCCGTCGCGCGCCAGATCGACCACGCGCGTCAGTACGCTGAGCGCAAAGGGCTGGACGGTCGACGACGCGCAGCGTCTTCGTCGACGACGGGATCTCCGGCGCCGAGTTCGCGAACCGGCCCGGGTTCCTGCGGCTGATGAACGCGCTCAAGCCGCGGGCGCCGTTCCAGGTGCTCATCATGTCGGAGGAGTCGCGCCTCGGCCGTGAAGCGATCGAGACGGCGTACGCACTGAAGCAGCTCGTCACCGGCGGCGTGCGCGTCTTCTTCTACCTCGAGGATCGCGAGCGCACGCTCGACAGCCCGACCGACAAGATCATGCTCTCGCTGACCGCGTTCGCCGACGAACTCGAGCGCGAGAAGGCGCGGCAGCGCACCTACGACGCGATGCTCCGCAAGGCGCGGGCGGGGCACGTCACCGGCGGCCGGGTGTTCGGCTACGACAACGTCGACGTGCTCGACGCCGGAGGGCCGGCGTCGCCACGTCGAGCGCCGGATCAACGAACCGGAGGCGGTCGTCGTCCGGCGGATCTTCGACGTCTGCGCCGCCGGCCAGGGCCTGCGCACGATCGCCAAGGCGCTGAACGAGGACCGCGTGCCGACGCCCCGCGCGCAGCAGGGCCGGCCGTGCGCATGGATCGGGACGACGATCCGCGAGGTCCTGTATCGACCGACTCTACCGCGGGGTGATCGTCTGGAACAAGACGCGAAAGCGGAACGCCTGGGGGCTCGAGCGCCGGAGTGTGAAGGTCGCCACCGACTGGATCACGGTTGATGCGCCGCACCTGCGCATCCTCACGGACGCGCAATGGATCGCCGCCCATGGCCGTCTCGAGCAGACTCGGCAGACGTACCTGCGGGGAACGCACGGCCATCTGTGGGGCCGGCCCGTGGACGGCCACGAGTCGAAGTACCTCCTGACCGGGATGTCGCGCTGTGGGCTGTGTGGGGGCACGATGATCGTACGGAGCCGAGATCACGGCCGGCAGCGCGCCCACTTCTACGCCTGCTCGTCGTTCCATCACCGCGGAAAGGTCGTCTGCCCGAACTCCCTGGAGATGCGGCTGCACGATGCGGATGACGCGATCCTGACGGCGCTCGAGCGCGAGCTGCTCGACCCGGAGATCCTGGAAGCGGCGGCCGCTCGCGCAGCGTCCCGCGTGGCAGCCCCGCCGGAGGATCTCGTCGGCCGACGGCACGCGCTCGAGACCGCGCTCGGGCACGCCGACACGGCCCTGGCCCGCCTGACGCAAGCGGTCGCGGAGGGGGGCTCGGTGACCACGCTGGTCCAGGCAATTCGCGATCAGGAACGCCGCCAACAGGCGATCCGCGCCGAGCTGGCGAACCTGGAGCGGCCCCGGGTCGTTCCGATGAACGTGGGACAGCTCACGGCTACCCTGCGGGCCAAATCGGAGGAATGGCAGGCGCTGCTACGGAAGCACGCGCCGATCGCGCGGCAAATGGTGCGGAAGCTGGTGGAGGGGCGAATCGTGTTCACGCCGGACCGGCAAGCCGGGCGCTACACCTTCCAGGTGCCCGGCACCCTGATGACGTTTTTCAGCGGAATTGTCTGTCCACAAGCGATGGCGTCCCCAGCGGGAATTTTCAAGTCGGCCGGCCCGCGCGTCGGGGGGCAGCTGCGTCGGCTTGCCGCCTAACGCTAGTCGATACTCATCCGTTGCGTGTCGTGTATAGTCAGGCCACGAAACCTGCCTGAGGGCTGCAGACATGCCGAAATGGGTCGGTGGAATCGTTGCTGCTGTCGTCGCCGGGATTATCACGTGGTGGCTCACAGAAGGCCTTCGAGATCGTTCCCCCCAAACGCGTCCTCCCACTGAGTCTTCGCAAAGGCCGGTTGGCGCTGGTGCCTGCGCCACCGGCGCCTCTCCGATCGTGGAGTTTCGTGATGCACCCGCCTCAAACGGTAGTTGGGACTGGGACTGTAATGGCCAAGTTGAACGAAGATGGAGTGCCTGCGAGAATCTATCGCGAGCGCAGTGCGATCCGAACACCAACAGCACTGGTGCCCCTCCGGGCTTTTGTACTGAGGTGCGTGCTGCCGAGGGCTGTGTTCCACGCGTCGCTGCGTGTGGCCAGCCAGGCTATATCTACCCCTGCTTCTATAACGCCGCTGATGGTCGCTGTCACGCGGGTGGTTACGAAAGGGCCGCGACGATGCAGTGCCGCTGAGATGATGGCCTTCATTCCCCGTCGGATGGAAGGAGGCGGCGCGGTGGTCAATATATTCAGGGGGAATTTTAAGTCGGCCGGGCCACGCGCCAGGCGGGCCGCCGCGGCGGGCGGCCTAGCCACCCCTGTATGCATGGGAATTGTCGTCGTCGGGCAGTGACGTATCCAGGAAAGGACGATGATGTAGCTGGGCCCCACCCGCCTCTTGTGCCATGCGTCGGGCCTGAGCGAACGCTCCGCGATGCCTCTTTTCTGCTGTCTTCGCGAGGCGTACGTAGGAGGCGAAGCTTGTGGGCTGGTTCTCAACTCCGAACAAGTAATAGAGGGGGATGTTCATCCTTCTGCCCATCAACGGATTCTTAATCTGCTCCTTGGCGATGCTTGAGCGCATCGAAAAGCATTTGCGCGCACAACGCGTGAGTGCACTGGGGCCGCTGCCGGAACGGACGCCGGAGGAAATGGCAATTCGACGGACCGAACTCGGCATCGACGACGGTTACTCGCCGAGACGGACGATGCCGTGCTGGAGATCGTGGAGGGCGAGGTGCTCGGGACGCGCTTCATCAACGAGCTGCTGGGCCTCGTCGACCGTGGCGGAGCCGAGTCGGCCGGGCACCTGGAAGCCGACCGCGATCGGCTCCGGCGGGAGATCGACAACCTGATGGACTTGGTCGCCTCCGGCGTCCCGGCCGACACCGTCGCGCCAAAGATCAGGGAGCGGCAGGCAGCGCTCGCGAAGGTCGAAGCGAAGCTCCGCACACCGAGGCCCGAGCACCCGAACGTCGAGATGCTCCGCGCCGCCCTCGAACAGCGGGCCGAGGCGTGGAAGGCTGACCTGCGAGCCGAGCCTAAGGTCGCCCGGCTGGTGCTCCGACGGCTCGTCGGCCCGATCCTGCTTCACCACGAACCGGCGCCGGAGTGGTTGTTACGGTGGGAGGCCCCGGCGAAGCCGGAAGCGCTGTTGGACGGGCTCGTCCAACTGATACGTCCCCAGCGGGGGTTGTGCCTGAGTGGACAAAGGCGATCCCTGGAGAAGTTCAAGCTGTCGGCACCGGAAGGGCGGCCTAGAATAAGGCGTATACCTTTCGACAACGAGCGAAGCGGGCTTCCGCAATTGTAAACGGGCGCCCCACGCCGCCGCAGGAACGCAGGAATGACAAACGCACCCGGCCCGCAAGCCCCGCCCGACGAGCCCGCGCCCAAGGAGAAGACAGGGACGCTTCCGCCCCTCGTCACCGGCAACGTCGGCTTGTATTACTGCTGCTACAAGCTGTCGTTGATGGGTTGGAACGCGATGCCGACGGCGCGAAACGCCCGCGGCGTCGACATCATTGCCTATAGCGCCGACGCCTCGCGCTTCCTTGGTATCCAAGTGAAGGCCCTTACCAAGCGCGACCCGGTGCCGCTCGGAAAATCACGCGACAAGTTTATGGGTGATTTTTGGGTGATTGTGAACCGCGTTCATACCGATGCCCCATCCGCGTTTGTGCTCACGCCCTCTGAGGTGAAAGAGCGAGCGGTTCCGACGAAAACTGGAACCGTTCAGTATTTCCTGCAGCCACCCGGTTATGACCAGCGCAGTTCAAGGAAGCCTGGCACCGCATCGGCCACGGCGGGCTTGAGGCCGTGAAAACCTGAGTCAATGACCCGAAGGGACGGCCACGATCGCCGCCGTCTACGTTAGGAAAGGCACCGCGCAAGACGACGTGGCCGAGAACGCCAAGAGCGTTAGCCGGCAGATCAGTGGTGCGCGAGCGTTTATCGCCGCGAAAGGCTGGACCAGGCGCAGCCAGCGATCCTCCGGCGCGTCAGTGGTTCGCCCGCGTGGAGTAACGATGACGACCTCGTGTGAGTGATCGCGGCGCTCCGGGTATCAGCCGCAGTTCGGCGCGCGAGTGTACCTCTACACCGATTTCGACGAGGACCGCATCAGACCAATTCGGCGCCGCGATCATCGCGATGGCCAGGATGAGCCGAAAACCTTATCATTGGCGCCTTCACCGACGAAGGAGCAATCATGACCACCGTTTCACGTCACCAGGTCGGGGCCTTCATCGTGTTCCTGACCTTCGTCGCTGTGGACTCCGCGGACGCACAACTCCGATCCCTGGCCGCCATCAAACGTCTTGCGTTAGAGAGTTCGCCGGGCGCCGAGCGCCAGACGAACGCGCTGCGGACAGACGAAGCACTCCAGCTCTTTGATGGTCTGCTGGTTCCGACACTCGACACTGTGTCGGCGAATGATCGCGCCTACTTCGCGCGGTGCATTGTGCGAGCCCGACTCCCCAAGCCATTGACTGTCGCGCTGGAGTGCTACGACGCGGCGGATGCGTACATCGCGACAAAACGGGCTGCCAACGTCAACCAGCTTGCGACCGCTCTTTTTGGGGCGATCAAATTCGGCAGCCCCGCATCACGTCCGCTGCATTCGTACCGATACATATATGTCGAGCCGTTCGACGATCGTGATAAGCGTTTCGATCTCCTCGTCAACCTCTTGCAGAGAGCATCCGTGTTTACCGTTATCAACCAGTCAGAGGCGCTTGCCATGCCCGAGTCGGCACGTGACTTGATTCTCCGCTGCAGGATTGATCCTATCGGGACCTATACCACGGGGATTGTCGGCACCCATACGGGGAGAATACTCTTGTTCAACATGAACAATGAGCCCGTGGCGGCCGCCAAGGGCGAAGGGAAATCGGTCGCGTTCGTTACAACGGAGGCATGGAGCCAACGGAGGATGCTGGAGAGTGCCGTTCAGGCGTTGATTCGTGCGCGCCAGGAAGATGAAGTCACTTACGGTGCTCGTGACAAAGAACCATGATCCTCGACAAGTCTCTTGACGGTCGGGGCGTACGTTCAGATGGTCGCCATAAGGTGCGGAGCGCATGCTGACGATCCAGCTACTTCTTTGCCTGACCAGCTTGACGCAGCAGACGGTCACCGGCGAGCCGGCAGCTCTCGTAGTCGAGAGGAATGCCAGGTACTCGGTCAGCGACGGTGTACATGTTGGGTTCGGGCGGAGGCTGGCTGCGCAGTCGACAGGTCTTCTTGGATTTCGAGCTGACGTTCGAATATAGGAGCGCATCCGACGCGGAAGCAGTCGTGGGAATCCGAGCATGGACAACTCCGGATGCGCGCGGCCTTCCATTTGACGTCTGGCCCCTCCAAGGCGTGCGGCTGCGGTTGCCGACCAGCGGTCAGCCGGCCAACGCCTATCTGCTCTCCGTGCTCTCCGGCCTCAAGGAGCAGGTGAAGGTCGTTGAATCACACGATGTGGTGATGCGGCCGGGTGACGAGTGGCAGAAGATTCGCGTGAAGGCTGAGGGACGGCGGGTCACAGTAATGGTGAACGACGCACTGGCGGGGGTGTTCGAGGTCGAACGTTTTGGCGGCCACATCCTGTTCGAGAATCTGAAGAAGGGCGTGCTCGAGCTACGCAACATTGCCATGCGAGCGACCGACGGTGAGTTTTCCGCCCCGGAGGGTTCTATGAACGAAGATGATCTCCGGAAGGCAGGCGGTGTTCAGCCGAAATTGGTGAACTATGTCCGACCCCGCCTCACGGCGGAGCACTGGCAGAAATACTTGGACCGCACGGTCGTGCTCGAGGCCGTGGTGCTGCCGGATGGAACGACCGGCCACGTTCGCGTCAAGCGCTCCTTGGACTCGGCGGTCGATCCGATCTTTGTCGCCGCTGTGAAAAGCTGGAAGTACACGGCGGCTGTGCTGAATGGAAGGGCGGTGCCGCTGATCGTTTCCATTGAGATGGACCTCTTTATCAAGCAGTAGCCGACCGCGCTTATGCAACCGACTCGGGGGGTACCTCAAAACTCGGTTATGGCGGCCCTCCTCCGGCCCGAATGGGGCGTTCACTGAAGACATGCGCTGTGCCGTCTACGCTCGCGTCTCCACCTCGGACCAAGAACCCGAGAACCAGCTTCAGGAACTCCGTCGCTACGCCGAAGCGCGTGGTTGGGCGGCTGTCGAATACATTGACAAGGGCGTGAGCGGAGCGAAGGACCGGCGTCGATCGCTCGATCGGCTCGTTTCAGATGCGAAGCGGCGGCGGTTCGACGTGCTGGTCGGCCGACGGCTGGATCGGCTCGGGCGCAATCTGAAGCATGAAGACGACGTTCAGGGTAGCCTGATCGAAATTCACTTTCTCGCCTCCTGCTGGTCGTTCTTGCGCAATTGGGCAAGCCGGACCTCGAGCACCGCGAAGCGGTCGCTGACCTGTCCATGCACAAAGCGCCCCTTCGCCCTTTTCCGGAGCGCGCAGGTCAGCGCGTACGTAGGAAGCACGCCTTCCGAACGTTCCCCGTAGTGGTGCAACTCCGCGTCCTCGCACTCGCGCGCGAGCCCCAGCCACCGCTTGTGCCCCGCCGGATCACGGCGTCGCACGTCCACGGCGAGCCACTCGGCCAGCGCCCCGGACGGCTAGCCCCGGCCGTCCTGCGGCCACACCCGCGGCCGAAGGTCCCGCCACACTTCTACCTCGAGCCCGAGCCGGAACTCGAACCCGTCGCCCGGGGCCTGCTCGGCTGGTGAAGGCGTGTCAAAGAACCAGCACTTACAAAAATCGCGAGTCAGCGGCTTGGCGCTTTTCAGCGTTACGGTGGATCCCTCGGTGGGGGTTGTGCCGGAGTGGACGCGATCGATTCGTGGAGAGGTGCGTGCTGTTGGCTGCAAGCGAGCTCCTTAGGCCAGCTGCGGACCTGCTCACAGGCCGTCGAGTCTCCGTGACACCCGGCCTCCGTCTGCCCTGCGGCTCGTCAAGGGGACGTGCGGTTGCTCCGGAAAGAAGGGAACTGCGTTCAGCGCGCGAGAAGCCGTCTGAAGCGTGGCGGGCTGACGTCCCAAAGGGCGATCAGGGCATCCGCCTTCACTATCCTCATGCTCGTCGAACTTACGATGCCGAGCGTCGACGACTGCCCGCTGATGATGGTGGACCCGTCGGACGTAATGTGCAGATGGTCGATGCCACCGCTATGCCCCTCGAAAACCGTCAGAGGGGTACCCTCATCGACCGCCCAGACTCTCACGGATCCATCCCATGAACCGGACACGAGCCTTTTGCCGTCCGGAGTGAACGCGAGCGAGACCACGGGACCGGAGTGTCCCTGCAGTACGGCTCCCGCCCGTCCATCAACAAGATTCCAAAGGCGGATGGGGCCGCGCGGATCTCCAGCTGCGGCGGTCACCCCGTCGGGACTGAGTTGCAGAGTGTTGTTGAAGCGTCCTTCCGCGAGGATAGTGGTGAGCAGACGGCGATCGAGGAGGGACCAGACGGTCAGCTTGCCGTTGCAGGCCACGACGAGCTTCGTTCCGTCGGCTGAAATGGCGGGCTTGGGTCGTACGAAGCCTCCAGAGGGGCAGTCGAGCATCCCGGCATCGCGCAGGTCAGGAACAGAGACGAACCGCACGTTCGCAGGGCTGAAGAACGCAAACGTCTTCCCGTCCGGCAGGAAGACGGCCACGTCTGCCGATGTCTCCGACGGCATTGCCGCGAGCAGCTTGCCGTCAGGAATCGACCACGCTCTCAGCTCTTTGCCGCCGGTGCTGATCAGAACAGTGCCATCCGGCGACAAGAGAAGGCTGTCGACTCCTTTCGTGTGACCCGTCAGAGAGGCAAGCAGCCGGCCGTCTTCTGTCGACGAGACCGAGACGGTCTTGTCCCAGGCGGAAGCGATCAGCAGCCGTCCATCAGGCGTGAATGCCACGCGCGAAACCGTCTCCTTGTGCGCGCTGATCGTGCGCAGGAGCTCGCCGGACGGAATCGACCACAGCTTGATGGTCCTGTCCTCCGACCCGGAAGCGAGGAGTTTCCCGTCCGTCGACAACGCCGTGGCCTTGAGCTCCTTGCCGTGCGCTTTAGCCGTGCTGTCCCCGAGTCCTGCGACCCGGGCAGGTCCGCCCGAGGGCTGAACCGCAGCGACGGTTGGCGCCAGGATAGCGACGATCAGCGGCAAGAATCGCGCAACGGCTCTCATCATGTGATCCTTCGCCTGTAAGGCGTCATCCTGGCGGCGGACGGCTCAAACGAGTCGGCTGGTGACCTGTGGCGGCGGGCAGTCGTTCCCGCTCGAAATCGATGGCTGGATCGACCTGAGCCGCAATGATACGCTTTCGCGCCTTACATCCCGAGGAGGCCGATCATGCGACTTGCCCGAGCGGTTTTCACGATTGCAGTCTGGCTGCTGACGGCAGTCCCCGCTAACGCCCAGAGCGGCAACAGTGGCGAGGCCAATTTTCTCGGGCTCGATATCTTCGGCGGATATGCTCATCTGGCGACTCCGAGGGAGGAAGGAGCAGCGAAGACCGACTGGGGGGCGGCGGGTTCGGTGCGACCGTTCGATTCCTACCCTGGTTGGGTGTCACTGGTGAGGTCGCGCGCACGAGCGCCGGCCATGACGCGCACGCCTGGCAATATCTCGGGGGTGTGACCGTCACGTCGCCCTACGATTTTGGCCCGCAGGGAAAAGGATGGCGTGCATTCGCTCACGCCATGGGAGGCTACATCTCCCAGACGACCTCCACTGGGACCAAGGAGGGAAGCCCCGAGGTATCGATCGGTGGCGGGTTCGACTGGGCGTTCTTCCGGGTGACGGTCGATTGGGCGCGCTTCGACCTTCCGGGCCGGCCGAAAAACAACGCGCGAGTTCTGGGCGGCGGGGTCCTTTCACTGTGTTTCCGGGATTGCAATCCTAACGCTGAAGACGGTTACCCAGTGGGAAAGGGCAAGACTGCTCGTTGATAGTTCCGGCACTCGTGGGCGGGCTCGTCATCGCATAGATCCTGCTTCTCTTCCATCGGCGCACCGGAAAGCGCTCAGCCATCGTTGTTGATGGAGAGTTGCCGTCAACTGCCTTCATGAATGTTCCGCGTTTCAGAGTCGCGGGGATCGCGCTGCGAATTGCCGCGCGGTATTCGGCGGATGGGAAGGTCGAACTACGGACCCCGAAAGCCAGCGAGCCTGATTGCGAGCCCGGGTTCTAACCCGCGCGCCCAGAGAAGCACCGCAATCTGAACGCAGTGCCGTCGGCGCAGTCGTCGCGAGTTGGTGGCGAAGTCGAAGCCGTGCCGCGGCATCCCAATGACACCGGCGATCATATGGCAGCTGAGAACCTGCGGACCGAGACCAAGGCTTCGGCCGCCAAAGAGAGAGTCGCTTTGACGATAAGCGCCTCGGTGAGCTGTTTTTGCCTAAACTCGCGCATTAGCCGGATAGGGGAGCTAGACTGCCCTCGCCAAGCTGAATCGGCGATGGCTCGGCGGGCCGATGTTCGCCGTCGTGTTCGCAACGGGGGCGCTGTCATCGCAATTGGTCTTCGCCCTGGCACGAGAATAGGGAGGGATTTATGCTTCGCGTGCTGTCTCTGGCGCCCGTCGGATTGCTGTTGCTTTGGCCACCAGCGGTCCTCTGCCAAGAGCTGAGAACCGATTCCGCGCAGCGCTACCTGGTCCTCGACACGGCCAAGACCGACACCCTGCAAAAGGAAGTAGACCAGGCGGCAGCGGCAGGCTACCGTGTCGTGTTCGGCGACGCGGCGTACAACCTGCTGATTCTGGAGAAAACCTCCGCACCGCGCCGCCGCGAGTATCGCGTGCTGGGGAGTCTGCAGGACCAATTGAAGAAGGCGTCCGACGAAGGCTTCCGCGTTATCCCTGCCACCCTTGGTACGAAAGACTGGCCGGGAGCCGTCGTGGAGAGAGACCCGGACTCTGCGCTTCACTACGACTATCTAGTTGTCGATGCCAGCCGCACGGTAACCCTCGAGCGCGAGATCGCAGAAGGCGTGGGCAAAGGGTACGGCATCGTGGGAATGGCCAGCGGCGAAAGTGAGCACGTTGCCGTGTTGGAACGACCTCGAGGCGCTGAGGCCGGCGTTTCGACAGAGTACCACTCCGAGTGACCGTTTCAAGCTCCTGGCAACGAAGAAGGCGGCAACCCTGCAAACCGAATTGAGCGAGCGCGCGGCCGGTGGCTACCGTGTTCGGTTCGGGTCGGGTGCCAAGGAGATTCTTTTGCTGCTCGAAAAAGTGCCGGAAGCGAAGGAGAACCTCGAGTACCTTGTACTGACCACGACCAAGAGTTCTACGCTCCAGCACGAAATAAACAGCGGCGCCACTCGCGGGTTTCGATTTTTGCCGCAGACGCTGACTGGCGTCCAGAAGACGCTTCTCGGCAGGGCCGTGGCCCTCGAGATTGGGGCAGTCATGGAGAAGTCCGTCACGCCCGGGCCCCAGCACGAATATCTCGTGCTGGGCACGAAGCGGGTCTCCACCCTGGCAAAAGAGCTGGCCGAGGCTGTCTCACAAGGGTACGAAATTGCTGACATGGTGATTGGCTACGACGAGCAGGTGATCGTCCTGGAGCGGCGGCGGACGGGCTGATAGGTGATCAATCACCTGTTCTGCTACGAAATCTTCCGTGATTCACGAATCGCAAAGGTCCATGGCATGTTGATATCACGAGCCAGCTTACGACTCGCACTCATCTGTGTTGTCGCACTGACTCGGCTTGCGGCCGCTCAGAGCGGTGTACCACTGACCAACGACGACATTGTGAAGATGGCGCGGGCGCAACTGCCAATGAACATCATCATAACTACCATAGAGACGACCACTGCCAGGTTCGATCTCTCGTCGGCAGGACTGATTGGCCTCAAGGAGGCGGGCGCTGCCGGACGTGACCCGCAATCGCTCGAATCGTTTCTGCTCCGGTCCTAGTGCGTCGCCAAGACCACCCCGTGTACGGCCTTCGTGATGATCGTCGCGACGGCCTGTGGCTGCGACACGTAGACCGCATGACTCCCCCCGGGCCTCGAGGCCGGCTGCCGGATGTGACTTCCGCCCGACCATGCTTCTCCCGGGGCAGACTGGTGTCCAGAGCCAACGCCAGCCAACTCGATTCGCAGGGTCGCGAGGTCGCCCAATGCGGCGGCCAGTTTCTCCGCATGACCCGTTGAAGTGCTCGCCCTGGGGAGCACTTCGCGGCGGACCGCAAGGTCCGGCTCTTCTACGTCGAAGACTCAACGCCCGCGAGCGCGCCTTCGTGACGGCATACTGGAGCGAGGCCGCCGGCAATGGCAAGCGAGCGGCAATCCTCGCCGGCTACGCCCCGGGCTCCGCCAAAGTGACCGCGTCCAGATTGCTAACCAAAGCTAACCTCGTCGCAGAGTTGAAGGCGCGTACCGACCGCCGCAACCAAGTGGCGATCGCGAATGCCGATCGGCGCGACCGCGTGCTCTCTGCAATCATCCTGGACGAAGGGCAAGGTACAAGCGAACGGATCGCAGCTATCAAAGAAATGAACAAGATTGAGGGACGGCACTTTCTGAAACGACAAGTGGTGGGCGGGCTCACCCTCGAGCAGGTGATCGAGGAATCGCGAAGCTGATAGCCACCTGCCCGAAGCCGGCTGCACGCGGGTCTTGGAGCTGTCGTATTGGCCCATGAGCGGTCAGCGCGTAGCGCCAGCCTCATAGCGGGACAACAGCTCGGGCGGACGGAAATCAGCAGCGATGTTGTTGAAGTCCACCCCTGTCACTTCGTTCATCCGCTGTTTGAACCAGACATCGAACGGTTCTCTCGATGCCCCGAACTGCCCCACCGCCTGTCCGAAGTTCGTCGCCTCCATATACCCCACCAGCGCCTCCCCACCCGGCAAAGAGGCTAGGAACCACAGCTCCTTGCGAATCCCGATCGCCTGTTCGGAGCGGTCGTAGTCGGCCATTCGAGGACCATCCAGCTCCCGCATGAAACTGCGAGCATCTTCCGTTTTGCCATCGAGAACGGGAAAAACGACGCATACATAATCCATGAGGGCCTCCAGAGGGCGGAGTATATGAGGGCGCACTGTCGAACGCAACCGGGTGCAGCAGTGCTGTTCGCAACCTCCACTCTGGCCTCCTTGTTCGACCGAAGCCCACAGCCTCAGCGGAGGACGTAACCCGCAAGAACGCTTTGCACCTCGTAGATGCGCAGCTTCTTGTTGAATTGAAGTTTGATCGGTTCAGGAGTTCCCTTGAGCCACAGCTTCAGTTCTGCATCGAGTCGAACCATAAGGCCTCGGTGAACTCACGACGGAATGCAGGAACCGCGTGAGCGAACTAATCAGGCCCGCGTTGCCGCGGGACTTCTCGATCAGGCCGACAGATCCTTCCGGTTCATCGAGTCTTATTCAGTACACGGCGGTAACGGCACCCCCAACCGGCGGTTCGTCCGCGCGAGAGACCCCACGCGACGGCCTCGCGAATGCGCGGGCGAACGCAGCCAGGCCGCGGATGACAGCCCCGGTCGGGCAAGAATCCCGAGCTGATCGCGCTCGAGCAGATGGCGGAGCGTCGCGCCGCGCAGGCGAAGGTACCGTCGTCGGTCCAAGCGGCGGCGCCGCCGGCCCAGCGCGTGGAGTCCGAGCCGGAGGTCGAAACCGTCGCGCAAGTGTTTTACGAGCGCATGAACTTCAAGCAGCCGCGCCGTTGCACCGCTTGCCTAGCCCTGAGGCGACAGGAGCCGATCTCGACGGGCATGCAACCGGATTCGATCGAGTGGCAGTAGTCGGAAACCGGAACAAGACAAAAAGGACAAACGCACAATGACATTTCTCGGATCACAGAACAAAGACGCGCAGTTTGCGAAGGTGCTGGTAGGCATCGCAAGCGAGATGTTCAGCTTTGCCCCTGGAGAGATTCTCGAGTTGAGGGCCGGCGCGGGTCGATGGCCTGAGCCCATTCGCGGGTGGCTGGAGACCCCTGGGAACGAGCCGGTCGCCGTCCGGTTGCCAGAGGGTCCACCAGCCTGGTCGAATGTGAAGACGGCCCTCATCGACCCGGCGACTTTCAGAACCGTTCCACCGCCGCCGCAACCGCGGATACCCAAGCTGACGAGAAATGAAGTCATGGCCTTCGCGGGCCTTGACGAGAACTCGTTTGCGGTGGCGCTGACGATGGGTTTCCCAAGCGCGGCCGGTCAGGTATTTACCCTCGTGAATGGCGAATCGCGGTACGAGCCGTCACTGGAACGAGTCCCGCGTCGAACAGTGGCTGACACGTGAGCGGTTGATGGCGGTGAGCCGTGGCTAGTCAGCACTATGAGCTTGCAGCCGGCGCACGGTCGATCGATCCGCCCTTCATGGCGTCGTACCGCCGCGTGATGGGCTGGGACAAGCGCCCGGAACGCTGCCAGGAATGCCGCGCAGCGATGGCGTCCACGCTCCGGGATAACCGTTCCTTGTGTCGATCCTGTGCTGACCCAGGTCTGAGCGAGGCCATGCGGCAGACGCGCGAACGTCAGGACCGCAATGACGCGCTGCGCGCGGAGATCGAACGGGCTGAAGGGCTGGGCATCGTCGGGCGGGCCGTGCCCTACGGCGAGCCGACCGAGATCCGAGCGGGGGCGGTACCAACTATTCGAGCCGGGCGCCTTTGATGAGTCGATCGTGCCGATCACGGACGGGCACGGCGGACCAGTGCTGGTGATTGGTGTGCGTGCGTTCTCTCTGCGGGACGGGCTGTACTTCGAGGCCGACCTGCCACGGCCGGAACACCTCTTGCGCCGCAACCGTGGACTATCGATCGAGTTCCGGGTCGACGATCGGTCTCGCCAGGAGGTGACCGAGCGCTATCGAGGGGGACACCTTCGACGCATTCGACGGGCACGGCTGACCGCAATCGCCATGGTGAGTGGCGCGGATCAACCGGCATACCGCTCGACGTGGTGCGTGTCGCGTTCGCCTGAAGCATGGAAGCGCGTGTACGCGATACCGCATCGCTGCTCAGAGCCGCAGGCGAGGTGAACTCGTAATGGCGGCCGCCATGATGCTTCTGGGCTTCGTCCTGGCTGTCGCTGGTCTCGCGCTCTGGTCGCTGCCGCTGTCGCTTGTCGTTGCGGGTGTGACGGTGTTCGTGTCCGCCGGACTCGAACACCGGAATCAGCAGTCAGCGTTACGGGCAACGAGTGCAGAACGACTCTCCTGAGCCTAACCGGCTCACCTTTTTCGTCGCCACTCTCGCGCAGTAAGCCCACACCCGCTGCGCAGGTCGCACGACTCATCGGCGCGCTCCACCCGACAGATGTCCGGGGGAGTGCGCCGGATGCGGCGCTCTTTACAACTGAATCGCGCGTACACAGCGAGGGCCGCACTGTGGCGGCCCTGCTTGCCATATTGTCATGTCTTAGGAAGGCGTCATAGAGTGGACGGTGTGCGAGGAAGGGGCGAGCGCGGCTCGGCCGAAATACGTAACACGCCAGCGTTAGATGGTTGTGACTAGGGCGATGATGTTCCAGACGGCTCTCCAAGGCTGGCGCCGCTTCCCGAGCGCAATCCTTTTCGTGCTTGTTTCCGCATACGCCGTCGCTAGTGGGCCGGGGTCCCGTCTTGCGAACGCGGACTCATTAGTTCCGGTGTTCGTAAGCCTTGACTCGTGGAGCCTTTTTTACTGGGGTCAGGATCGGTTCGGGATGCTCCTGCCGCTGCTGGCTACGCCTGTGACGGACAGTTTCTGGAACCTCATGGTGCAGAACGTCCTCACCGCGGCGCTGCTCCTTACCGGCGTCGCATGCACCTTCCGACGGCAGGAGACTCGTCAGCCAATGACGTGGGCGCTCCTCACCCTCGCAGTCCTGCTCGCATTCCGTGCGGGAGAGATCCCGCGGCTGCTGCTGACGACCAACCAATCCTACGGCTCGTCCCTCGGCCTGTTTGGCATCGCGATTTACCTGTCGCGACGCGCGACGTTGATCTCCCGAGTCGCGGCCGTGACGGTAATGATCCTCGCAGCTTGGACAAACGCCGGTGTCGCCCTCTTCGTCGGGACCGTGGCGCTGACGCTCGTATGCTTCCGGACGACCCGGGACGACGCGATCGCAGTGCTAGCCGGGACGATCGTTTCGATCCTTGTCCACGCAGGTCTGCAGGGTTTGGCGTCCGGTCCTCTGCTGGATCGCACCGGGATAGGCATACCGGCAGTGGAGGCCGTACCATCGCTTATCTGGGCATTCTGGCAGGACGCGGTTCGTCAGATGGGTCTGACGTACTTCGTCACCATGGGCGTGGCATGGGTCGTTGCGGGGGTGGTCGCAGTCCGTCGGGAACAGACCCGCGGGCTTGTACTAATCCTGTGTGGAGTGGGCGTGGCGACCTTCCTCTACGGGAGCACCATGGCTCTGTTCTTTCGTGGGGTTGGCCGCCACATCGCGCCCGCAATCCCGCTCATTGTCATATGCCCGCTGTTGATTCTGGCGCGGGCCTTTCCAGCAATCGCTGATTGGCGGGCGCTGTCCGCGGGACTCCTCGTCGTGGTTGTGTTCGAGACGGGCTTGCAGTCGCCCACGCGAGTGCGGCAGCAGCTACTTAAGCGGCTTGGCGAGGGGAGGGCGGAGCAGCTGTACATCGGTGGTGTGACCGTACTGACAGGCGACTATTGGCGTGTGTGGCCGTTGGCCTACGCGATCAACATGCTTCACGAAGCCCACGACGGGCGTCGCCCGGTCTTACCCGTGACTATGCGGGCTGAGCGTCTCATCGAACGTCGGCGAGCAGAGGTGAGGGCGGGCATCAGGGTGGCTGTCGTTCCTTCCGGCCATCTCCTTCATTGGGGAATGGCTGGACTACCTGGGCTTCACGTTCAGGCGGACTTTCCCGGGTACACTCTGGGTATTGTCAGCGATACACGTTAAGGGTCACTCAGCGCGCACCGGAGTTGAAGTGATGGCCGAGGGCGAGCTCTTTCTAGACTGCATCGCTGAACGTGGCCGGGACCTGTTTCGCGTGGCGTGCGAGCGTGATCTTGAGGGGATCGTGGCGAAGTGGACGCACGGCAGGTCCGGCCCAGACGGCCGCTTCCGAAGCGTGCAACCCTCGCCTTAGTCTGACTTCTCGCCCTAACGATCGCCCTTGTCGCCCTGGCCTGACTTCACCGTGCGCTTGGCTCTGCGCGCGCGGTCGGCACGCTGTGACCGGCCTACGTCGTCCGATTCATCACCAACTTGATTTCAGAGTTCGGTTGATCCTGCTTGCCCGCGTCTAAAACACGTCGGACGCGGCACGGATGCGCCCGGTGCTGGTTGAGCCCACGGCAGACAAAAGTCTAAGTTGGAGGGGGCTATGTCTCCCTCCGACAAGACTTCCGGGGGGGCGGGTTACCGCAGACCGGGTCCTCATCCTTACGATTCCGCGTCTTTTGGCGCAAAATCAGCAGGTCTGGAGCACACGGGCTGACAAGGGGGCCATGCGCTTTCCTTTTTTCATGGTTCCGGCATTGCAGTCGCGTCATCGAGCGATCTACGCTTAAAGGGGAGTCAAAGTTGTTCGATAAAGAGCTGGACTATTTCATCTCACACCAACAGGAACTTGTCGCCCGGCACGCTGGGAAAATCCTCGTCCTGCGCGGTGAAGAAGTGGTCGGGGCTTACGGTTCGCCCCTTGAGGCGTTCAACGCGGCGAAGGAGCAGTTCCCGGTCGGAACATTCATGCTGCAGCGGTGCGAACCTGGACCAGACGCGTACACAGTGATTATCAATTCACTTAATCGCGGCGGCGGCTCCGTTATCGATGGCGCACGATCCTAAGTTTCAAGCCTTCACCCTCAAGTCACCCGGCACCCTCAATCGAGTCATCACGGACATCGGAGTAAGCGCGGCATTCGACCCCGCGGCCCCTCCGACGCCTGAGCCGACGCTGACCGGCGCGAAGGCACTGTGGGATACCGGGGCGACGAAGAGCGTGATCTCGACCGAACTGGTCAAGACTCTTGCGCTTCAACCGGTAGGTGTCAGTAAGGTGAATCACGCCGGCGACGAAGGGACCAGCCACACGTATCTGGTTAACTTCCGGCTTCCGCACGCGGTCGGAGTTGCCGGCATCCTCGTCACCGAATTCCCGTCAACGCCTGGCGACTTTGGCGTGATTGTCGGGATGGACGTCATCTGTCTCGGAGATTTCTCCCTGACGAACATGGACGGTAAGACGTGGGTTTCCTTCCGCATGCCTTCGTGCGGAACGATCGACTACGTCGTGGAATGGAACAAGGAACGCCACACAGCGGTCAGTTGGAACTCACCGTGCCCGTGCGGGGCGGTGAAGCCCGATGGATCACCAGTGAAGTTCGAGCAGTGTCACGGGCGTTGACGATACGGCTACGATCACAAAATGGCTGAATCCGTCCTCAAGCTTGGTCGGTGGGAACGGCACGGCGATAGACATCGGCGAACTCCGGACGCTGCTCAAGGGCAAACGCGCGGCGTCCTGCCATTTCTGGACGCATCCGAAGGGCGGGGAGGCGCGGCTCACCGTTGACGGCGAGTGGCACCGCGCGGAAGCACTGCGGTAGACGGCCGCACGCTGCTGGACGTGGCGCTCGAGTGGCGCGCAAGTTTCCGTGCAAAGGGGTGGGAATGAATCCGGACGAGGTCTATCGCGGCTGGATGAAGGACCTGAGGAGCATCGCTCAAGACGTGCATACGCTCTTCATAATCAGGCGCACCTTCCGAGAGGTATATGACGTCTTCAAGAAGAACAAACGTTTGCAGGAAACCGGGGCGCACTTGTGGACCTGGATGCTCATGAACTACACGGCCAGCGTCCTGATGCGCGTGCGTGCCGTGACGGACAACCAGAATGAAACTCTTAACCTAAAGCAGCTTCTTCACTCGATCATCAAGCAGCCTGAAGTCATCACGCGCGGGCGGCGCAACGCGATCATCGGTGCTGCGGCTTCACCGTTCGTCCAACAGATTGTCGACAAAGAGTTCACAGCTGCATGGGTGCGGAGACCGCACCCGACGGACCCTTCGCTGGACCACGTAGAGCCCGAGATAGTGGTCGCGGATCTGAGGGAATTGGAGAAGGCGCTTCAGAAGGTTACGGAGTTCGCGAATAGAACCGTCGCGCACAAGACCCGCAACATTCCCGAGGATATGACCTTCGCGGAAATAGATAAAGCGATCAACGCAATTGAAGCGCCATTGCAGAGGTACCATGCCCTCGTTCTAGGGGTCAGCCTTATGTCAGCCGAGCCAACACCGCAGTTCAACACGCACGAGGTGTTTTCGTTTCCGTGGATCGAAGGGGAGGGATCATGATCGCAGCAATATACGCTCGGAAATCTACAGAGCAGGCAGGGGTTGCCGAGGATCAGCGATCCGTTGCCCGCCAGATCGAGCACGCGACCGAGTATGCCGCGACGCAAAAGGGTGGGACGTCGATGACGGCTGCATGTTCGTGGACGATGGCATCAGCGGTGCGGAGTTTGCGAACCGGCCTGGATTCCTCCGTCTGATGAACGCACTGAAGCCGCGGCCGGCGTTCCAGGTGCTCGTCATGTCCGAGGAGTCGCGGCTCGGACGTGAAGCGATCGAGACCGCGTATGCGCTCAAGCAACTCGTGCAGGCCGGCGTCCGGGTGTTCTTCTACCTCGAGGACCGGGAGCGGACGCTCGACAGTCCCACCGACAAGATCATGCTGTCGCTAACGGCGTTCGCGGATGAACTGGAGCGCGAGAAGGCACGGCAGCGCACGTACGACGCCATGATCCGAAAGGCGCGCGCGGGGCACGTCACAGGCGGGCGCGTGTTCGGCTACGACAACGTGGAGATGCTCGGACGCGACGGGAGCGGTCGCACGTCGAGCGACGGATCAATGAGCCCGAAGCGGCGATCGTGCGCCGGATCTTCGAGCTCTGCGCCAAGGGGACCGGCTACACGCGGATTGCCAAGCTGCTGAACGAGGAACGCGCGTTGGCCCCACGGCCGCAACAGGGGCGGCCGTCCGGCTGGGCACCGTCCACCGTGCATGAAATCCTGCAAAGGCCGCTGTACCGCGGCCTGATCGTCTGGAACCAAACACGGAAGCGCGACAAGTGGGGCCGGAAGGACGCAGACGGCCCGCCCTGGGCGTGAGTGGGTCACGATCGAGGCTCCGGAGCTCCGGATCATCTCGGAGGCGCAATGGGCGGGCGTCCGGGACCGTCTCACCGGGATCAAGGCGCGATTAGTGCGAAGCCAGCGGCGGCAACCTCGGACGACGGCGCACGGGACGTCGATTCCGTTCATCTGTTGACCGGATTCTCCCGCTGTGGGCTCTGCGGCGGTTCGTTCTATCCGCTCAGCCGCAGCCACGGTCGCAAGCGCGTGTTCTTCTACGGCTGCAGCGCGAACCATAAGCGGGGGCAAGCGGTGTGCGGGAACGGGCACGAGATGCAGGACTGTATTGATGCGGGCGGCTGCGGTGCTTCAGGCGATCGGGGGCGATGTCCTGCGCCCCGCCGTGGTCGCCGCGGTGCTGGATGGGGTATTCGACGCATTCGCAGAGCGGACCGGGGGGCCGGCGATTGCCCATGCTCGTGGTGAGCTGGCGAACCTAGAGGCAGAAATCGGTCGATTGGTTGAAGCGCTTGCGAGCGGCGGGGACATGGTGCCGGTGTTGGACGCGCTCAAGGCCCGTCAGGCTCGCAGAGAGGCGCTACAGCGCACGATCATGGCGTCCACAACAGTCAAGTCACCGCTCGACCGAAAGGCCATAGAGCGTCTCGTGCTGGAGCGTCTGATCGAATGGCGGGCGTTGCTCATGTCTAGCGTGGCGGACGGCCGGCAACTGTTCCGAGAGACGCTCAGCGGGCCGATCCGGTTCACGCCCGAAAAAGGCGACGAACTGATTTACCGCTTTGAAGGGGAAGTGCAGCTAGGGCGGTTGTTTTCAGGGATTGCCGGCCTTGCACCCTTTATGGCGTCCCCAGCGGGATTCGAACCCGCGTTACCGGCGTGAAAGGCCGGCGTCCTGGGCCTCTGGACGATGGGGACACGAGGGAGGCTATGCGCTGTTCCAGCCCGTGGCCGGAACGCTTGATGATAACAGGGGGGGCACCGATTAGCCAACGCGCCAGCTGTCCCACGCCGTCAACTGACTGGCGCGCCCAGTGGCACGGCCGTCTCCGCCGGCCGTTCAACCATGCTGAGCGACTTCACTCCTCGCCACACCGCCCACAGGTTCAGCGCGAGGCAACCCAGGAAAAGAAGACCGGACAGGACGAGGGTGACCCGCGTCTGGTCGTGCGACGGGGACGGCAGCGCCCAGATCGCGCTCGCGAGCGCGATCATCCCACCCAGCCAGGCCAGACTCCGCGGCAGGCTGGCGGCACCGGCGGCGAGGAACGTCATCAGCCACAAGGTCGACATCGACCCGTAAGGCGCGCCGGCGAAGGGGCTGCGGAACGACGCCAGCGCCAGCAGCGCCAGTGACACTTGAAGCACGGTCAGCTGACGCGGCCTGGTCTCGAGCCCGACACGGTGGCGCCAGCCAGCCCAAGCGGCGAGGCCGATCACCAGCAGGCCGTAGATCGACGCCACCCGCAGGCCGGCCGGCTGATCGAGCGCCGTGATCCCGAGGTGGCGGAGCCGGACGGTCAGGCCATAGACCGTCCAGTTCATCGTCGACGTCCGCCCTTGCTCGGTGTGGGGGAACGCGACGCCGCTCGAGATCTCCGGCAGGGCATGGATCAGAAAGGCGCGCGTCGGCCCCACGCCCTGCAGCGCCAGCGTGAGCCCGAGCAGAAGCACGCCGGCAACAGCAACCCAGGCGAGTGCCCGCCATCTCCGAGCCGCCGCCAGGTAGACGACCAGTACACCGGGGAAGATCTTGGCCGCGGCCGCATAGGCCAGCAGCATGGTGCCGGACGGGAGGTGTCGTCCGCTCATCAGGATGACCGCGACCACGCAGATCGGCGCGGCGGTGACCTGAAAATTCCCCTGTTGAAAGCCGTAGAGCACGCCCGGCAACCCCAGGAACAGTACGCTGCCGGTCAACGCGATGGTGCCCGCAGTGCCGCCGACCCACACCGCCACCATGATCAACGCGGTCGCCATCACGACCATCTGGAAGGCAAACCACAACGCCCTGAACCGGAAAAAGTCGCCGGTCGCCGCACGCACGGCCTGCGGCACCAGCAGAAATGGCGGGGGATAGTGGTAGGGGTCGACCTTCAGCGCACCAAGGAAGCGTGGTTGATACATGCGCGCATCGTAAATATTGCTCGCTCCTTCGTCGAGAAAGCGCGCTGCCTCGGCGTAGGACGACATACAGCTGTGCTGGGTGCGAAATACATCGTCCGGCGCGAGCGAGTACGCCGGCAGCCCCGCGTTGCCCATGAACATGCTCAACCAGGCAATCCGGAGGATCGCGACCGCCGTCAGGAGAACGAGGCTGACTCGAAGCAGACGGGACGACTTCAGGCTGGGGGCAATTGCCCGAAGAATGGTCGGAGTGAGAAAGAACGCGACCGCGGCAGCCGCCGCAATACCCACAGCGATCGCGGCGCCGATCGGCAATCCCAGACCGATTCCGGCAACCGTGAAGACAGGGCACAGCCAGAGCAGTACGCCACCGAGCACGCATACACGCATCAGGCCGTCTCCTGTCCGGGAGCGGCGCGTATTCTACAGGAAAAGAAGCGGGACGCTATCCGAGCCCGCGGCGGAGGTGCGTAAATACGCGCGGCGGCACGCGTCGGCCGGAGGCGACCCGGACGATGGGAATGTGGGCGGTCACCGGGCAGGTGGTGATCATCCGGCCCGGTTTCGGCGGCCTCGATATCGCCGATCGAATCGTCGATGAGGATCAGGTCGGGCACGTGGCAGGAGGCTTTGACGATCGCCTCGAACCCGGTGCGTGCAAGAGATACGCGGTAACCGGCCGCGCGCAGCTGCGTTTCGCGCCGCTCGCGCGAATCGGCATCACCGCCGGCGACGAGCACGTGGCCCGAAGTGGCGGCGTCGTTCACGTCCGTCGAGGTACCATCCACGGGACCGTCCTTCGTTCGCAAATGAGGCATCGATCACCGCCTTTCGCAGCACGAACGCCTTCTCAGCAAAATGGCTGCCGTCCGCTCACCGGAGCGCGAACCAGACAAGGCTGCGCTCGATGCTCCGCGAAAGCAATCGGGTGAACACTTGAGTGCGAGGACGAGGAGCGCCGACTGGCGGGCGGAGGACGGAGGGGCGTCAGTTGGGCCGGAGCGACGTCTTCACCACGAATGATTCAGCTACGCTGCTGCCACGCCGCAGGCCGATCATCACGGTGGTAGAACGAGCCCGAACTCGGAGCGTCAAGGCGGCCGAGCTCAGGCAATTTGGAGAGCAACCCCGTCCGAGCCCGGGGTCTCACTCGATCGCAGTCTTCAGGGAGTAGGGAAGGTTCAGCTCGCCGTAGTCCCATGGAGCCCCGTCGACGACCGTCAGCCGATACTTTTGACCGGCCTCCACCTTCAGTCGGGCGATGATGGGATTGCCGGCCTCGGCGTCGAACTCCGCGTTCGCCAGTCGCAGTTCAATGAGGCCCCGAGCGGCATTCCAGGTTATCCGCACAACCAGCGTGCCGGCCGAAGGAGCCGTCAGCTCGAAGACGTCGCTGCCATCGTGGACGAGCAACGCACCGGTGACCTCTTGCCCAACTGAGATCGGCACCACGGGGCGTGGATCTGTCGGTGCTGGGGGTTGAGGCGAACTAACGACCAGCGGAGGCGGCGGGGTGGTTGGGAACTCCCGATCGCTGGAGTTGCAACCGGACACGAGAGCCAGGAGGCCGAGCGGCGTAGCGAGGTGTTTCATCGCGTTCCTCCCAAACGTTCACGAGAGGGCCGGCGGACAGCCTATATGCATTCTCCGCAAACATCAAACGGCGCTGGTCGCTGGTGCCCGGGAGGTGATCGAGGCGGTCGTGAAGGGGCGGTCGGCAGCGACGGAGGGCTTGGGTGGTGGGCCGCCCGGGGATCGAACCCGGGACACCCTGATTAAAAGTCAGGTGCTCTACCACTGAGCTAGCGGCCCAACCGGCCTTCGATGCTATCACGCAGGGAATCGCCCAACTTCAGATGATCTTCTGACCCATCGCCGAGGAGGCGAGCTCGGCGCCGAGGACGGCGGTGACGTTGCGATCGTCGAGGATCGGGTTGACCTCCACCAGGTCCAGCGCCCGCATCAGCCCCGAATCGGCCACCATCTCCATCAGCAGGTGGGCTTCGCGATAATCGAGCCCCCCCTTCACCGGCGTGCCGACGCCGGGCGCGATCGCCGGATCACACACGTCCAGGTCGAACGAGACGTGGATGCCGCCGGTCCCCGCCCCGGCCAGCGCGAGCGCGCGCTCGACGACCGAGGCAATGCCGGAGCGGTCGATGTCTTTCATCGTGAAGACATGCACGCGCGCGTCGCGGACGATCTCCTTCTCGCGGTCGTCGAGATTGCGGATCCCGATCAGCACGGTGTGCTCGGGCAGGACCTTCGGCGAGAAGCCGCCGATGCGGGCGAGCTCGCTCGGCTCTGGCCCGAGCAGCGCGGCCAGCGGCATGCCGTGCACGTTGCCGCTGCTGGAGCTCGCCGGCGTGTTCATGTCGCCATGCGCATCGACCCAGAGCAAGCCTACCGGCTTGCCGTCCTTGCGCAGAAAATCTGCGGTCGCAGCGACCGAGCCGGCGCCCAGGCTGTGGTCCCCGCCCAGCACCACCGGGATGCCGCCGCTGTGCAGGGCCGCCAGCGACGTCCGGTACAGCCGATCGCAGATGCGCGCGATGTCGCGGATGTACTTCTTGCGGGGATCCCCCATCGACTTCTTCTCGGGGATCGGCGTGACGAGATCTCCCTCGTCGACCACGCGCACCCCGAGCGAGGTCAGGCGCTCGGTCAGCCCGGCGATCCGCAGGGCCGACGGGCCCATGTCGACGCCGCGCCGGTTGCCGCCAAGATCGAGCGGAACACCGATGATATGGGCGGCACGCATGCGCGAAAAATGTACCACAGCCTCAGCCCATTGACGACGCCGCTAAATATCAGATACGATGAGGCTTACAAGGGAGCAGCGATGAAGCGGTTTGACGTTGGATCACGGGTCGTCGAGCCAACCTACGGGTTGGGATCGGTCGTCGCAGTCGAAGACAACTACACGCGCGTGCAGTTCGACGAGCACGGAATCAAGAAATTTCTCACGGCCATGTCGCGGCTCGAGCCGAGCAGCGAGCCGCTCCCCCCGGGCATGAAGGGGAAGGTACGCAAGAAGCGCGTACCGAAAAAGGCGGTCGCGGTCGCCGAACCGGCCGACGATTAGTCAGCGCCTCAGCGACACCGACATCCCTTCTCCCGACGGCGAGACGATGGTGGTCCAGAGCGATGGATGCTTCTGGACCACGTCGAGAAAATCCCCCATTTCATCGCGCTTGTTGACCACGTTGTGGGCGATGAACAGCCCTCCCTTGTCGAGACGCGGGTAAACCAGCTCGAAGAAGCGCTTGTAATCGCGCTTCCAGGCGTCCAGGAAGACGAAATCGAACGTGCCGGGCAGCTTCGGGATCTGCTCGAAGGCGTCGCCGGTGACGACCTGCACGGTATCGGCGAGCCCGGCGCGGCGGATGTTCACCGCCAGCTCCTTCGCGCGCACGGCATCGTACTCAATGCTGACCAGCTTTCCGCCGGTCTCGCGGAGCGCCAGCCCCATCCAGATCGCGCTGTAGCCGCTCGCGCCGCCGATCTCGAGCGCCCGCTTGGCCCCGCCGGACGCGATCATCAGCCGCAGAAAGCGTCCGTCCTCTTCCGAGACCGCAAGCTGCCCCTTGTCGCGCTGCTTGATCTCCTTCAGCAGCCGGGCGTGATCGGCCGACTGCGCCTGCACCAGCACGACGCTGGCGGCCGCGAGTGCGACCAGGATCCCGACGATATTTCTTTTCATGCGCGAAGCTGTCCCTGCCTTGCCGGCCACCGCGCGCGCATCGGCGACGCAGTCCGGGATGCCGATGGATCGAAAGCCGCTGCCCGTCACGAACAGCCCGGGGTATCCCGCCAGCCGGGCCTCGAGCTCGCCGATCCGCTCCTGGTGACCGACCTCGTGCTGGGCGCCGGCGTTCCGCCAGCGATCGACGCGAACCACCGACGGTGGGCCGCTGATCGACAGTATCGCCGAAAGCTCCCGTACCGCCATCTCCACCAGTTCATCGTCGGCGAGGTCGACCGCCGCCGGATCGTGCGCGCCGCCGACGTAGGCGCGCAGCAACGCGTGGCCGGCCGGCGCCCGTCCGTCCCATTTCGACGACGCCCAGGTGCAGGCGGTGATGCGCTCCGAGCTGGAGGTGCGCGCCACGACGAAGCCGCTGCCGCTCAGCGGATGGCGGATCGCGCCGCGCGGCCAGCCGAGCGCGAGGCTTACCGTCGATACGTAACGGACCGCGCCGCAGATCCCGGACGCGCGCGCATCCACCGTCGCGAGCAGATCGCGAGCCACGTGGGCGGGGCAGGCGAGGATGACCGCGCCGAACGTCGCCGTCCCATGGCGGGTGGTCAGCTGCCACTCATCGTCCTGCCGGACGAGCGAGGTTACCGGTGATCCGCAGCGAACCGCACCGTCCGGGAGCCGCCGCCGGATCCCCTCGACGAGCTCGCTCATGCCGGATGCGAGCGACCGGAAGGGGCTGCCGCCGTCGCCGGCGCCTGCCGTCCGCTGCACCCAGCGCAACACCTTCTGGCCGGATCGCTCGGCGTCCGCCAGCCGCGGAAACAAGGCCGGCAGCGACAGCCTGTCGGTGTCCCCGGCGTGGATGCCTCCGAGCAGCGGTTGGGCGATGAGCGCGGCGGCCGAGGCGCCGAACCGCCGACGGAAGAACGCCGCCACGGATTCGTCGCCGGCAGTCGGTCTTCACCGGCACCAGGGGTTCGAGCGCGACCCGGGCGCGGGCCGGCGCCGGCAGCAACGAATATCGCGCGAGCTGCCGCCAGGTCGCCGGAATGCCCAGGATCGATGGGGAAGGCAGCGGATGGAGGCGGCCGCCGTGCAGGACGAACGCCGTGCGGGGTGCTTTCGGCGCAATCAGCCGGCTGGTCAACCCCAGCTCGCCGCACAGGTCGACCGCGGCGTGCTTCTGCGCCAGCATCGAGTCCGCCCCGGCCTCGATGGTGAAACCGTCAACCTGTTCCGTCCGTACCAGCCCGCCGAGCCGGTCGGAGGCTTCGAACAGCACGAACGGCACGCGCCGCGTGGTCAGCTCGAACGCCGCCGCGAGACCGGCGATGCCGCCACCGATGAGGGCAACCATGAAGAAATTCAGAACTAAGAACTAAGAACTAAGAATTCGCAAACACGGTGTCAGAAACTGCCAGCCAGCACACTGTCACACCTTGGCGTCCCAGGGTGAGTTCTGAGTTCGTTGTTCTGAGCTCTGAGTTTTCCCGTGCACATAGTGCGCGAGCTCCTGCACTTGTTCGAGCGAGGTTTGCGGCAGGACGCCGTGGCCGAGATTGAAGATGTGGCCGGGGCGGCCGGCGGCGCGGGCGAGCACGTCGTCGGTGGCGGTGAACAGGCTCTCGAGGGGAGCAAGGAGGCGCAGCGGATCGAGGTTCCCCTGGACGGCCCGGCCGGGGAGGCGGGCCCAGGCTTCGTCGAGCGGCTGGCGCCAGTCGAGACCGATGACGTCACCACCCGCGTCGGCGAGATCCTCGAGAATGGCGGCGGCGCCGACGCCGAAATGAATCAGCGGCACGCCGGTGTCGCGCAGGCGATCGAAGATCGCGCGGCTGTGCGGCTGGGCGAACTCGCGGTAGTCGGTGCGGCCGAGCGCGCCGGCCCACGAATCGAAGATCTGGATCGCCTGCGCGCCGGCTTCGATCTGCGCCCTCATGTAGTCGGCAATCGTGTCCGCGAACCGGGCACAGAGCTCGTGCCAGGCGGCCGGCTGCGAGTACATGAACTGCTTCGTGCGAGCGTAAGTGGTCGTCGGCCCTCCCTCGATCGCATAGGCCGCCAGGGTGAAGGGTGCGCCGCCGAACCCGATCAGCGGCACACGGCCGCTCAGCTCGCGGCGCAGAATCCTGATGGTTTCGAGCACGTGCGCGAGCGCCTCGCGTGGCTCGAACCGCCTCAGGCGGCCGACGTCATCGGCGGTCCGGATCGGGTTCTCGATCGACGGCCCCTCGCCTTTGACGAAGTCGAAGGGAAGGCCCAGCGGCGTGAACGGTATCAGCAGATCCGAGAACAGAATGGCGGCGTCGACCTCGATCGCCTCGACCGGCTGAAGCGTGACCGCCGCGGCCAGTTCCGGCGCGGCGCAGATCTCGAGCAGGGAGTAGCGGGTGCGCAGCTCGCGATAGCTGGACATGTAGCGTCCGGCCTGCCGCATGAACCAGACCGGCACGGCGTCAACGGGTTCGCGCCGGCAGGCGCGCAGGAAGCGATCGTTCACCGGGGGATGAGGGTCTTCGCGAGCGCGACGAGGTCTTCGAGCCACAGCGGCTTGAACCGCAGCGAGGCGCCGAGCGAGGTCAGTTCCTGCTGCAGGGCATCGGACAGAAAGTAGTCACCGGTGACGATGGCAACCGGGACGTCGGCGAGATGCGGACGGGCTCGGACCTGGCGCAGGAACTGAATGCCGTTGATGAGCGGCATCCGCATGTCGAGGATGATCGCCTGCGGAAGGATGGTGTCAGCCAGCTGGAGCCCGACCGACGGGTCGAGCGCCGTCGCCACGTGAAAGCCCTCGAGCTGCAGCATCCTGGCAAAAGTGTCGGCGACCGACCGGTCGTCGTCCACGATAAGGATGGTGCCGACCAGGGATTCAGTCGAATGGGCGGCCGCTGAAATCACGTTAACATTCTGAGCCGTAAGGAGAAATGCGTCAAGCGGTGATGGCTGGAGGAAGGATCGCTATACAGTTTGAGGGCAAATGCGCTAGAATTCCGGGTTTCCTTAATGATTCCAACGCAATTCCGCCGGAGGCTCAGTGAGCCCGATTCTCGTACGCCCTGTCCGCGAGCAACTCGAGCATGATCGCGTCATCCGCCTGCTCCTGATCCGTCTCAAACGGAAACACGACGTCACGGCGAATATCGGCGCCGATCAGAGCGCCCCGGTAAAGATCGGTACGGTCCAGATCTATCCGGACCTGGTCCTGACGACCGCGGACAAGGCCCGAAAGCTCGTCGGGACGGTCGAGGTAGAGACCGCCGAATCGGTGAATCATCTCGAGGCGATGGCGCAGTGGGCGCACCTCGGCCGCGCCCGCGCCCCCTTCCACCTGTATGTGCCGGTCGGCTCGGTCGAGATCGCCCGGCGTCTTGCCTCGGAGAATCACGTCAATCTCTCCGAACTGTGGAGCTTCCACACGATCGGCGATCAAACGCGGTTCACGCTGGTGCATCGGACCACTCCGGCGGAGGCGAAGAAAGCAGCCGCGCCAAAGACGGCCGCCAAACCGGAGCGGGCCGCGGTCAAGAAGCCAGCCCCCGCTGCCGCACGAAAGACGGCCAGGCCGGCGGCCGTGAAGAAGACGTCCAAGCCGCTAAAGGGGAAGTAAACCCTGCCGCAGTTACGGTTCAACAAGGACAAGCGCGGCTACGAAAACACCTTCGTGGTCCAGCCGTCCCGCCGCCGGGGGAAGGGGCGCACCAGAATCCTGTACCTGGTTCCGCACCCCGCCGGGGGTCCGTGTCGGCCGCGGCCCGCTCGACGAAGAAGCGATCCGGATCATCGAAGCCTCCAACCCGGACCTCGAGTTCGACTGGACGAGGATCCTCAAAGGGCAGGCCGACGAGCCACCAGCCGAGAGACGCGAGCCGCGAAGGGACCGCGAGCGCCGCCCGGCCGCGGTGGAACCGCAGCGGCGTCCGTCCCCGCCGCCGGCGATGCCCGTGGCCGTTGTCGACGCACCCGCGCCCGAGATCCTGCCGGAACCTACGACCGCGGCCCATGCCCGGCTGGGGTCCGAAGGGCTCACCCGGCTCAGAGCGCGATATTCCGAGACTCTGGCGCGAATCGCGGAGCGGATCCCGGAGCCGGAACGCCAGGAAGAGCTGAAAACGCTGGCCGAGCGTCTTAATCCCGACGCCTGGGTCACCAGCGCAGACGTTTCGGCCGGACTCGAATCCTATGAATCGACGTTTGCTTCTCTGCGCAGCGCCTTTGGCGCCGGCCGGAAGGCCGAGCGTCCCGAGCCGTCACATTAGCGTCCCGGTCACGTGCTCGAGGTTTGTATAATCACGATATGCGGCGAAACACCATGAGGCGGATGCTCCAGTCGACGGCCGTGGCTCTCGCGGTGCTCACCGGCGTTTCGACCGGGGCGCAGACGTCCCCGCAGAATCCGCCCGCTGCGCCGCCCACTCCCGGCAGCAGCAGCCGCAGCCGCAGCAGCCGCCGCGCGAAGTGATCCGGCGCCAGATCGACCTGGTCACCACCGACGTCATCGTCCGTGACAACCTCGGCCAGTTCGTTCCCGATCTGAAAAAAGGGGAGTTCGAAGTCTACGAAGACGGCGTCAAGCAGGATGTCGTCTCGTTCGTCCTCACCCATGGCGGCCGCGTCTACAACCAGATGCTTCCGGCGCCGCCGAAGGTGCAGGCGGGCATCATCCTGCCACCGGCCCGCCCGCCGGACGACGCGTCGGGGCGGATCTTCATCATCTTCGTCGACGACCTGCATCTCGACTTCCGCAATACCGGACGGATCCGCGACCTGTTCAAGAAAGTGTCGACCGAACTGATCCACGAAGGGGACATGTTCGCGGTGGTGTCGAGCGGGCCGGCGTCGATCGAGATCCCGCTCACGCACGACCGGCGGCGGCTCGACGAGGCGCTGAAGAAGGTGACCGGCGGTGGCATGCGGCCGCAGGACATCCTCGACCAGCCGGACGGCGCCCAGGGCCCGCCCGAGCTCCGCTACCGCGCGCACACCGCGATGTCGACCGTCTACGACATGCTCAAGGGGCTTCAGGACGTCCACAACCGGCGCAAGGCGTTCATCTACATCAGCAACGGCTACGACTTCAACCCGTTTGCCGACAGCCGCCGGAAGGCGATGAACGAGCGGTTCTCACGGCTCAACCAGAACGGCGACGACGGGTCGGAGAACAGCGACATCAATCCGTTCTCCATGCAGGGCAATCGCTTCGCGGAAGCGGACCTGGTGTCGGAGCTGGCGGAGCTGACGCGCCAGGCGAACCGCGCGAACGTCACGCTCTACACGATCGATCCACGCGGCCTCGTCGGCGGACCCGACCTCGACGAGAAGATCGACATGGTCGAATGGCAGAACCACGTGACCTCGACGCAGAACAGCCTGCGCACGCTGGCCGAGCTGACCGGCGGCATCGCGATCGTGAACCAGAACGACTTCAACAAGGCGCTGAAGCGGATCGACGCCGAAACCAGCGACTACTACATGGTCGGCTACTACTCGAACAACCCCGACCCCACGAAGAAGCGCCGCCAGATCGAAGTGAAGGTCTCGCGCGCCGGGATGAACGTCTTCCACAAGACGTTCTACACGCTACGTCCGAAGGACGCCGCGAAATAAGCCGCCAGCCCCGAGAAAAACAAAAGGCCGTCCGACTCCGAGTCGGACGGCCTTTCTTGTCTATTGGGGTCAGACCACAGTCTGACCCCATGTCGCAGTTACCAGAGGAACTTGAATCCCAGCTGCATGTCGCGCATGGCGGAGAGCGTGTTGCTGGCCGACGTCGGATTGCCGAAGCCCGGGTCTGCGGTGAAGTTGACGACGGCGCGGTTGGTGGCGGCGTCAAAGCTCGAGCTCGTCGCCCGGTATTTGGTCGCGCCGTAGACCGTGTAGTTCGTCCAGTTGAAGACGTTGAACGCTTCCCACAGCGCCACGATCTGTCGGCGGCCGCCGATATTGAACGCCTTCGACACGCGCATGTCGATCGACTTGCGCCCATCCTGCCGGAAGCTGTTGCGCTCTTCGAACGGCACGCGGTTGGAGGCGCCGGTGCCGTTGACGCTCTGAGTGCTGACGACGCCGGTGTTGTTGAGTGCGCCGGCGTTGATCGAGATGGTCGGCGTCAGCGGCAGGCCACTCTCGAACGTGCCCGAACCGCCGATCTGGAAGCCCCAGAGAAAGTCAGGAGCGTAGTGCCCGCTGATCACCGCGCGATGACGGCGGTCGAACGACGACGGCCCCTTCTCGGCCTCGTTGTCGAAGGGGTTGACCTGCGACGCGAAATTGCTGATGAAGGTCGTCGAGTTCTGCCCGGTGTCCTCGGACTTCGACAGGGTGTAGTTCGCGCTGAACAGCAGCCCGCCGCTGAAGCGCTTGTTGGCCTGCAGGACCAGCGCGTTGTAGGTTGAGTCGACGATGTCGGCGACCTCGATGGCGTTGTTGATGTTGCCGTCCGGCCGGGTGCCGCGGAAGAACGGGAACGTCCCCTGGCTCTGGCCGTCGACGAAGTACTCGACCGTCGCATTCGACTCCGGCAGGTTGGTGTCGACAAACGTCGGCAGGTGGGTGCCGCGGCTGTAGAGATACGAGGCCGAGACCGTGATGTTGCTGCCGAGCGCCTGATCGAGGGTCAGTTCCGCCATGTTGATCTGAGGCCGTTCGATGGTCGGGGACAGGTACTGGATCGACGGCCTGGCGCTGGCGAGCGGGGGCGGCGCGTCGAAGACCGACGGGTACTGTGGGCCGCCGGTGGTCGGCGTCAGGTTGTACGCCCCGAAGGTCGCGGCGTTGTTGGTGAGCGCGGCCGAAATCAGGCTGTTGCTCGAGCGACCGTAGTAGAGGCCCCAGCCGCCGCGGATGACGGTCTTGTGCGCTCCGTTGATGTCGTACGAGAAGCCGACGCGCGGCCCCCAGTTGTTCTTGTCCTGGTGGAACGTCACCGTGGCCGGGTAGGCCGGGTTGCCGGTGAAGGCGACTCCCTCCACCTCGGTCTCCGTCGGCTGGGGCAGCTGCTGGTACTCGTAGCGGAGGCCCAGATTCAGCGTGAGCTGGTTGTTGACGCGCCAGGTGTCCTGGATGAAGAAGTTGTAGTCGGTGGTCTGGAACTCGACCTCGCCGTTGAGACCGCCGCCGCGCAGGTCGAACTGCTGGTTGAAGCTGGTGTAGTGCCGCAGGTCATTCGCCGCACCGGTGATCAGCGGGGTGCAGCCGGTGGCCCCGATCGGGCAGTCCGACGCGATCGCGTTGATGTTCGGAAAGGCGTAGATGCCCTCCCCCTGGAACAGGTTGATCAGACTCTCCTGAACGTAGTTGATGTCGAATCCGCCCTTGACACTGTGGGCGCCGGCGTAGAAGGTGATGTTGTCGACGAACTGATAGCGCCGCTCGTCGGGATACTTGGTGCGCGGCAGGAAGTTGGGGATGCCGATGTCGATGCCGCCGGTGACCGTGGTGCCGGGACCGATCGGAGAGTTCGGCAGCTGCGCCTCGAAATCGCGTCCGATCTGCACCCGCACCTCGTTGAGCCAGCGCGCCGACAGCACGGAGTTGAGCGTGGCGAGCGCGAAGTCGGTCTTCACGATGTCGGAACCGTTGGCCGATGGAGAGACCGAGATCACCGGCTGCGTCTGCACGCCGTTGGGCGAGTCCCACCGATGCGCGTTGTACTGCAGCGTCAGGTTGTTCGAGGGGTTGATCGCAACGTCGACCTTGCCGAGGCCGATCTTGTTGTTCCCCTCACGCGGGTAGGACGCGCCGAGCGATTCGTAAAACGCCACGGTCGCGGCGCAGCCCGGCACGGTGCAGGCGGCAACGGGTGGGAGGAACGAGGTCTGGGCCGGGCGCACGAAGTAGGGGAAGTCGCGCAACTGCTGATCGAAGTTGGCGAAGAAGAAGATCTTGTCCCGCTTGATCGGCCCCCCGGTGCTGACGCCGAACTGCTGGCGCCGTTCGTCGGGCTTGAAGGGGATGAACGGATCCTTCTCCTGGAACGCATCGTCGCGGATGAAATAGAAGCCCTCGCCCCGATAGTTGTTGGTGCCGGACTTGGTGACCGCGTTCACCGTGCCGCCGGCGGCCCGGCCGAACTCCGCGGAGAAGTTGCTGATCCCGACCTGGAACTCCTTGATCGACGCCTGGCTGATCGAGTACGACGTCCGGGTCCGGCCGCGCGCTTCCGAGAAGAACGCCTGGTTGTTGTCGGCGCCATCGACCGTGTTGTTGTTGTACAGGCCGGAGATGCCGCGGTAGCTGACGAGACCGAAATTGCCGTCGTTGGTCACGGCCGGACCGAGGAGCACGAAGTTCTCCCAGCGGCGGCCGTTGATCGGGAGATTCTCGATCGCCTTTTCGCCAACGACGTTGCTCACGTCGGTACGATTGGTGTCGATCATCGGCGACTCGCCGGTTACGGTCACGGTCTCGGTGACTCCGGCGGTGCGCATCCGGATGTCGATCGCAATCGTCTGACCGACGAGGACCGGAATATCGGTCAGCGGCTGGGCATCGAAGCCGGAGAGCGTGGCGGTGACCTCGTAAGTGCCCGGCTGGAGCGCGGTCGCGCGGTAGCGACCGCCCTCATCCGTGATGGCCTGCCGCGTCGCATTGGTTCCAAGATTTCTGACCACCACGGTCACGCCGGGCAATACAGCGCCGGACGGGTCGGTGACGACACCCTCGACGTTGCCGGTTGCCGCGGTCTGCGCCGTGGCTAACGCCGGCAGCAGCACCACGAGAGCGGTCGCGGCCAGTCGTTTCAGAAGCTTATTCATCGGAACTCCAGAGAAGGGGCCAAGCAAGACAAGAATTGGGGACGGCTGCGATTTTACACCGGCTGCCGTAACAAATGTGCGACGAAAGACTGCCCCGATCATGGCGCGATGGCGCTCCTGACGCGGGTGATCGCTTCCGTCAGATAATGCGCGTCCACCTCGATGCCGATGAAATCGAGACCGAGCTGAGCGGCGGCGACGGCGCTGCTGCCGAGGCCCAGGAAGGGGTCCATGGCGAGCCTGACCCTGGACAAGCCGTGCAGCTTGAAGCAGGTACTCCGGCAGGCGGGGAGGGAAGGTCGCGGGGTGGGGGCGATCCTTGTCGCGGCTCTGGATCGTCTGGTAGGGGATGAACCAGGTGTTGCCGCGGCACCGGCGATTCCCCCCTCCGGAGGCCCAGCGGGCGACGTTCGAGGCGTCCTGGTAGGGGACGCCGATCGCGGTGCGATCCAGCGGCGTCTTGCCCTCGGGCGTGAAGTGGAAGACGAACTCGTGGCAATCGTTCACGAACCGGTCGCTGTTGATCGGCTTGTAGTGGCCGACCGAGACGTCACCGGTGGCGCCGGCCGCCAGCTTGTCGATCGCGATCGACTTGATCCAGTGGATGGTGTTCTGGAGCTGCAGGTGGCGCCGCGCCGCCTGCGCGACGTCGAGCGCCGGCCAGGGATCGGTCGGCTTGGCGCCGACGTTCAGGAACAGCGAACCGTGTGGCTCGAGCACCCGGCGCGCCGCGCCGATCCACTCGTCCGACCACTCCAGGTACTGGCCGCGCGGCATCGTGTCCTTGAAGCTTCGGTATCGGATCCCGAGGTTGTAGGGTGGGGAGGTCACGATCGCGGAGACCTGACCGGCCGGGAGGGCCGACATGACCTCGAGGCAGTCGCCACGGTAGAAGCGCAGCGTGCAGCGGGGAGCCCGGATCGTCGTGTGCGGGCGCGGGAGCCCGGGGATGCTGCCGGAACGGCTCACGGTTGTTCGATGCGTCGGTGCATGCGGGTGGAGCCGACAGTGTACAGAAAAACGGGAGCGGCAAGCCTTGCGGCTCGCACGCCCCCGGAGGGCCTGCCGATCACGAACGGGTCAGGATGCCTGGGCGGACAGCGCGCCGAGCGCGGCGTGACGTGCGGACAGGGTGTGATTGCGGCGATGCGCGGTGCAGTCGCAGGTCATACCTTTTTCCTCGACGTAGGTGACCTCGCGGTTAGTGGCGACTTCGCGGTAGCGTCCGGTGACGCAGCCGCAACCCAGTGTCGTGAACCCGAGTAAACGAACCAGACTCATCATGACGGCCCCCGATGGCGTCACGGAGCAATTACTGTACCGAAGAGCTTGATGCGAAATCGTTGGGCGAACTGGCGCAAACTGCTCGAAATATCTGGTAACGGGCGCCGAAGGTCCCCGCCCGGACAGACAAAAGTCTGGAGGCGGTGTCAAGAAGAGCGCCTCCTTTGAATCCCCGACACCAAAGTTTTGAATTCGGTTTGGCCGGGTGCCTGACCCCGGGACGACTACGGTTTCGGGGTGGAGGCCTCGGCTCGCAGGAGCTCGAACCGTTGCAGATCCTGCACGCGCTGCCGGCCGGCAGCCGAGCGCGCGGTGCGGATCCGGTAGATCAGGACCAGATGGAGCACGGCGATGATGCCGACTTCGATCGGCTCCCCACCAAGGGCGGCCGGAAGAAAATTGACCGACGCGCCGAACACGAACAGCTGCGCGAACAGGGGATCGGGCCCGGCCCCGGGGAAGCGCTGGCCGTACTGCATCGCCACCTGTTCCCAGCCGCCATCCTGCTCGTGAAAGACCTGCAGATATCGGCCGATCCGCTCGACGTTCATGTGGAGCGCGAAGATCGCCTCGAAGCCGGCGGCCAGGATCAGCAGGGGCACCAGGGTGCTGAGCGCGACGGTGATGACCGCGGCGGTGGCGACCGCGGTGCCGGCCCAGCCGATAAATGTCACCGGAACGAGGACCATCCGCGCCGTGCCGCGCTGCCGGATGGTGTCGCGCATGGCGGCGTATTCGGTCTGTTCTCGTCCAGTCAAGCGACCGAAAAATATCACAGTGGCGTTGCAGGCGTTCCATTCTGGCAACCGTCAGAGCGCCGGCAACGGCTTCAAGACTCCCGGGCTCACCCGCGGCCCAGCTCGGGAACGTGTCTTGAATGCAAACCCGGCGGGAGAAGCCTGGTGGCGGTCGCTGCGGCGACTGACACATTTTGGCTAGAGCCGCGCAACCGCTTGCAACACGTGGGTTTATCTGTTAGACTCTGGTCTCAACCACCACTGCATCGGTTGTTTCCCAGCCAACCGCTGTCGTATCGGAGGACTCGTGCGCGTAATTCGCCCTCTGTACGTACTTCGTCTGGCCGCTTTGCTGCTGGGAATCTCCGTGTGCCTCCCCGCTGGGGTCGAGGCGCAGACGCGGAGAACCCCGAAGAAGAGCCCGGCGAGCGCATCCACTGCGCGCGCGACGGCCCCGCGGCCGGCGTACTCCGCCTCGTCCGCCAAGGCACGCAAGGCCCGGCTCGCCCGCGCCCGCGCCGCCGCCAGGGTCCGGGAAGCCTCACGGATGCGTGCGGCCGCCGCCGCCCTCCAGGAGGCGATGACCCCGCGGTTCAAGACCGATGCAACCGGGTCCCTCGTGCCGGACCTTCGCGCCGCTGCCGCCATCGCCTTCAACCCCGACACCGGTGAGATCGTCTGGCAGGAAAACGGCTCGGAAAAGCGGCCGATCGCCAGCATCACCAAGGTGATGACCGCGCTGGTCTTCCTCGAAGACAACCCGGATCTGTCGCAGGAAATCACCGTCGAGCGCAGCGATGTCTATGCCGCGTCGACGACCTACCTGCGCGCCAACGAGCGGATCTCGCTGGACAACGTGCTGCACCTGGCGCTGATTCCGTCCGACAACGCCGCCGCCCGCGCCCTCGCCAGGGTCTCGCACGGCGGTACCGCCTCGTTTGTCGAACGGATGAACGAGAAGGCAATCGAGCTGGGCCTCGAGAGCACGTCGTTCTCGGATCCCTCGGGGCTCAACCCGGCGAACATCTCGACCGCCTACGACCTCTCGCGGCTGATCTCCTACGCCTCGAATGACGAGCGCATCGCCTCGATCATGCGCATGCAGCACTACACGCTGACCACCAGCCGCCGCACGCTGCGCATCAACAACACCAACAAGCTGCTCACCGGCACCGGCGTCGACGTGATGGCCGGCAAGACCGGCTTCATCACCAAGGCCGGCTACTGCCTGGCCACGCTGCTCCGGCTGCCCCAGAGCCAGCAGACCGTCGCGGTCGTGGTGCTCGGCGCCAAATCGAATACCGGCCGGTTCTGGGAGACGCGCCACCTGTTCAACTGGGTCAACCAGAAGGCGGCGGATCTGTTCACTACGAAGGATCAGTAGACTCCCAACGCGCAACTTCCAACTCCCAAAACGGGATTCGGGTTTTACAGGCGGCAGGCCCAGTCGGGCAGGCCGCCTGTTTTGCGTTCGACCGCTCCGGTTGGAAGTTGGAAGTTGGCAGTTGGGTGTTATTGATATCCGCGCTGAATCGCGGCGGCGTCGAGCGGCAGCGTCGCGACGCCATCGACCGGCGGCAGGACCGGGCGTGAGCCGCGCCGCGCATCGAACGCCTTGATGTAGCGCCGGCAGGCGTCGCAGCAGGTGAGCCGGTAGCGTCCGTCGCGGCTGGCCAGCGACGTGATCTTGGTGCGGTCGTCGTTGAGGCAGAACGGGCAGGAGATCTGGTCGAACCGCCAGCGCGCCGCGCAGCGTGAGCAGATCAGCAGCCGCTCGGCCGCCCTGGTGATGACCGCCAGGTCAGGCTCGCCGGCGCACAGCGGGCAGATGTGATGGTGCCAGGCCGACAGATCCGTCTTCGCCATGATCGCGTCGGCGCACCGCGTCAGCACCGGCCGCATCCCCTGCTGCAGCACCGACTCGAGCCCGACGGCATCCGGATCGATCGCTCCTCCCCCTGGACGCACGGCGTCGTACCACGACCGGAGAACCGCGGGCAGACGGGAGGCGTCGCGGCACAGCCCGTCGATCCGCTTGACCTCGGCATCTTCGATCGCCCCCTGGTTCCGCATCGCCAGCGCGGTGGCGCGCAGCAGGAAGCGGACATCGCTCCAGTCGATCGGCAGGTGCTCGAACTCCAGGATCGGCCCCTTCGCCAGCATCCCGTTCAAGTAGTCGGTATCCAGCTTGATCGAGGGCAGCGGCACCCGCGCCTGCACGCGCCGCTGCAGCTGCAGCAGCTCGATCTGCAGGTCGACCGCGGAGGCCAGCTCCGGCTGTTCCACCCGGAGACGGCGCAGCTCGACGATCTCGCGCGATTCGGCGCGCCCGATCGCCCGTTCGGGCTTTTCGGGCGCCTCGGGCGCCTCCGGCGTCTCCTGGGGTTCGTCGCTCTCGTCGTGCTCGGGCTTCTCTGACACCTCAGGATCTTAGCTGAAGTCCCGAGGTCAAGTCTGAAGGGTGAATTCTGAAGGGTGAAGGCTGAAGGGTGAAGGTGGACGAGCCTCACCGCAGCCAAGAAAAAGGCCGCTTCCCCCGAAGGGAGAAGCGGCCATGGTCGTCCGAACGAGTGAACGCCTAGAAGCGGTAGACCGCGCCGAGGCGAAGCCGCCGCGCCTGCACGATGGCGGTCGGCGTGCCGTATGCCGAACCTGACCGGGTGGTCTGGGCGGTGATTGCCGAGTTGTTCGTCAGGTTGAACGCCTCGAACGTCAGGCCGAGACGCCGGTCGCCCACCATCCGGAACTGCTTCTCGACTTTGAGGTCGAGACGGGGCTGGGCGTCGAAGCGCTGTGAGCCCCGCGGTTCGATGAACACGTCCGACCGCCCCTGGCCCAGCCGCGCCGTGCGGACGGTCCGCGCGAACGTCTGGCCCGAGGTGTAGAAGAACGCGCCCGAGACGAGGACGTCCCACGGCGCCCGGTAGCTGCCGAGCACCTTGGCGATGTGGGTGTTGTCGTTGGTCAACCGGCCGTCGCGGAACGGCTGCAGGCGGGGATCGTTGTTCGGATTGTTGTACTCCGCCGTCGAGTTTCCGCCGTTGCCGGTGTTGTTGTAGTTGCCGGTGATCTTCGAGATGACCCACGACGCCTGCATCTGCCACTTGGCCGACATCCGCTTGTTCAACGCGAACTCGAGCCCGCGATACCGGCGGAACGCATCATCCGGGTTGGTGATCAGGAAGGTGTTGTCGTTCGGATCACTCTGCTGATCGTAGAGTTTCACCGTGGCGTCGGTCTCGTCGCCGGTGCCAGGCGTCCCATCGGGGCCCGGATCGGCGAGCGTGAAGGTCCTCGTACTCAGAGAGCGGCGTCTGGATGATGTCATCGATGAACTGGTCGTTGTCGCGCCAGATTCCGGTGACCCCGAACGACACGCCCTTCCAGAGGTCGCGTTCGAACCCGACCATGCCCTGCTTCAGCCGCGGATGCTTGATGTCGGGATCCATCGTGTGGCTGGTGCCCGGCGTGATCAGGTAGACGTCGCTGATCACGTTCAGGTTGCTGTCGATGTAGGCGCCGTAGAGCGGCGCCTGTTGCGGGTCGAGCAGATCGTAATAGCTCGACTTCGCGCCATCGAAGTACCAGCCGTAGTGGCCGCGCACGACCGTCCGGCTGTCGCCGGTCACATCCCAGGCGAACCCGATCCGCGGCGAGATCGACGTCGTCGAGAAGACCTGGTCGCCGAGGTGCTTGTTGTAGCCGGTGTTCCGGTCGAACCGGAGGCCCGGATTGATGGTGAACTTCGAGCCGATCGTCCAGGAATCCTGGGCGAAGGCGGACCAGCGGGTGTTGATGTTGTCCTTCAGGTAGCCGTCGTAGAGATATGCGTAGTAGGGCTCGCCGAAGGAAGCCAGCACGTACATGTCGCCCGGGTAGCCGTATTCGCTCTTGATGTAGCTGCGCTCGAACTCGGCGCCGAACTTCAGGTTGTGCTCGCCGGCGTAACCCGACGCGAACTTGGTGACGCTGGCGTTGGCCTGGTGCCGCAGCCGGTCCGCGTTGTAGAAGTAATAGGAGTTGACGGCGTAGAAGTCCTCGTCAACGTCGTACCAGCCCGGCGTGTCATCGCCGTTATAGGGGCTCAGGTAGTAGTAGCCCCAGAAGCCGGAGTACTTGGCGTCCAACACCGTCGACGAGTTGATGACCTTGGTGTAGTTGCCGTTCCAGGTGACCTCGGGGGAGTCCTGGTGGACGCCCGCCTCGGTCGCGACCCGGGCGCTGATGCCGCGCCCGTCGACCTTGTACATGTCGGTCTCGAAGAACCCGGTCAGCTGATCGCTCGCACCCAGCTTGATCGTCGGCTTGAACAGGAACCGCGGCGACTTCTCCTCGCGCGCCTCCGGTCCAATCCCGGTGACCGCGTAGCCCGGGGGCGGGGTCGGCGGGTAGCCGGCCGGCGCCGTCTTGGGACGGTAGTACTGGAAGCTGGTGAAGAACCACGCCTTGTCACGCTTGATCGGCCCGCCGATCTGGAACGTGGTGTCGGTCACGTAGTGCGTCTTGCCGGGGGTGAGGTCTTCGTTGAGCGCGAGGACCTCGTCGGAGACGTTCTCGCCGGTCATGGCGTCGTTCTCGTACAGCGTTTCGAACAACCCCTTGAACATGTTGCTGCCGGACCGGAACAGGCTGTTGGAGGCCACGCCGGTGAAGCCGCCGTACTCGGCGTTCGCGCCGAGGCCGATGACCTGTACTTCCTGGATCCAGTTGTGATTGGCGAAGACCCAGATCGTGCCGGACTCGGGATCGCTGACGTCGACGCCGTCGATCATGTATGCGTTCGACGACGCCGCGCCGCTGCCATAGGCGCTGTAGTTGTTCGGGTTGACGCCCGGCGACAGGAGCATGGCACCGGGACCGAACCGGTTGGTGAACGGGATGTTCTCCATCACGTCGGTGGTGAGGTTCTTCTGCGCCGCCGACGAGCGCACGTCGACCTGCGGCGTGTCGCCGCTGACCGTGATCGTGTCGGAGAGTGCCACCGACTTCGAGCTTCACGTCGACCGTGATCGTCTGACCGAGCTCGAGCACGGTTTCCTGCTCCCATTTTCGGAATGACGACATTTCCGCCGTCATTTTGTATCGCCCCGGCGGGAGTGCCGGGAAGCGATATGAACCACCCGCGTCCGTAGTCGCGGACCGGGTCCCGCCGATGAGGGTATCGCCGGCCACCGTGACGGTGACGCCGGGCAACACCGCTCCGGTCGCATCGGTCACCGTGCCTGCCAGCGTTGCCGTCTGCCCGATCTGGGCCAGCGCCGGCAGGGGACTGAGCAGGAGTGCCGCGACGACCAGCGAGAGCAACTTCCTTCTCATGTGAGAGTCACTCCTTGTTGTGGAAGCATCGGCCTCGCCGATGCACGACATCACGCGTCGCCCGCAGGCGGCGCGTGATGGACCCAGAGAACCCCCCGGGCCCGAAGATATCCTAGATGGTTTGTGCGACGATTCAACACCGAAATTCCCCGGGGAACATCTTTAACATGTCGATTCAACCGGCCGGATTCAGTCGAACGGATGTTTGGAGAATGGTGGCGGCTTTGGCGCTGGCCGGCATGGTCGCGTCATCCCCGGCCATCCCAGCCCAGACGGTCGCGGCACCCGATATCCTCCTGATCACGATCGACACGCTGCGCGCCGACCGGCTCGGCAGCTACGGCTACAAGCTGGCGGGCACCCCGGTGCTCGACGCGCTGGCCCGATCCGGCGTTCGTTTCGCCGATGCGACCGCCCACGCGCCGCTGACCTATCCGTCACACGCCGCGATCCTCACCGGCCGCTATCCGGGATCCTTCGGCCTGCGGCTGAACGGCATGGACCCGTTGCCCGCCAGCGCGAACACGCTCGCCGAACGCCTCAAGGCGCAGGGCTACCACACCGGGGCGGTGGTCGCCAGTGTCGTCCTCGACCAGGCGAACGGGCTGGCGCAGGGATTCGACGAGTACGACGATGCGATCGCCGGACCGGTGCGCGCGACCATGGCCACCGCGGACCTGCAGCGCCGCGCGGCGGAGGTGACGGCTGCGGCTCGCGGCTGGATCGAACGCCAGACCGGCCGCTGGTTCCTGTGGGTGCATTACTACGATCCGCATCTGCCGTACGACGCGCCGCCACGCCACGCGGCGGCGGCACCCGGCCGTCCCTACGATGCCGAAGTCGCCTACGTGGATGCCGAGATCGGCAAGCTGCTCGGCGGGGTGAACCGGTCGCGCACGATGATCGTGGTGACGTCCGACCACGGTGAAGCGCTTGGTGAGCACGGCGAGCCGGATCACGGGTTCTTCCTCTACGACTCCACGCTTCGGGTTCCACTGATCATGGCCGGTCCCGGCCTCGCCCCCCGCATCGTCGCCGAGCAGGTGCGGAGCATCGACATCGCGCCGACGATTGCGCGGTTCGCCGGCGCGGCCTGGGAGGCGGATCCAGCCGGCGGCGAAAGTCTGCAGACACTGCTCGACGGCGGACGGCGACGTGAGGTTCCGGTGTCGATTGCGGAGAGCTGGTATCCGCGGCTGCACTTCGGCTGGAGTGAGCTGCGGTCGGCACGAGTCGGCGAGTGGAAGTACGTCGCTGCGCCGAAGCCCGAGCTCTACGATCTCCGGACCGATGCCGGGGAGGGGAAGAACCTGGCCACCACGAGGCGGGACGTTGGCGGGAGGCTGGCGGCGGATCTCCAGCGGATCACCTCCGGTTTTTCCCAGGCCCCACGCAACCCCGCCGCGCAACCTGATGCCGCGACGGTGGAGCGTCTCCAGGCGCTGGGATATGTCGGCGCGTTCGCTCCGGTGACCGCCACGGCCGGAACCGAAGATCCCAAGGACCACGTCGACCGAGTACCAGCAGTATCGCGACCGGTTCAACCGGGCGCTCGGGCTGCTCGGCCGCGAGCGTCCGGCCGAAGCGGCGGCGGTGCTTCAGAGCCTGGTGAAAACCAACGTCCGCGGATTCGAAGCCCACCTCTATCTGGGGAACGCCTACTTCATGCAGGGACGCCACGACGCGGCGCTCGGAGAATACGAAGTCGCCGCCCAACTCAACCCGTCGCTCGCAACCCCGCATTTCGAAGCGGCCAAGGTCCTGGCCGTCCGCGGCAAGACCAGCGAGGCGGTCGCGCGGGTGCGCCAGGGGCTGGCGATCGAACCGGATTCTTTCTACGGTCACTACACGCTCGGGGTGGTCCATCAACGTGCGTCGCAGTGGGCCGAAGCGTTCACCGCCTTCGGCCGTGCGGTCGAGCTGAACGGGCGCGATCCACGCGCCCGGGCCAACCTGGCCGGGGCGGCGCTGCGGGTCGAGAGTCTCGAAGTCGCGCGCGCGCAGTTCGAGGCAATGATCGCGCTCGAGTACCAGGTGGCGCCGGCCCACTACAACCTCGGGGTCATCGCCGCCCGCCGCGGCAATACGACCGAGGCGGCGCGCCGCTACAAGCTCGCGCTTCAGGCCGATCCGGCGTTCAAGCCCGCCCGGGACGCGCTGGCAAAGATAAAATAGCCCCATGCCTGGAGCACGCAAGCGTGGCGGCAGCGCGTCGGCGAAAGTGGCGCCGGCCGCCGCTCGCCCGCGCGCCGGCCGGGGTTGGCTGGGGCCGATCCTGGTGATGCTCGCCGTCGCGGGGGCCGGAGCGTGGTGGTTTGCCAGCCGCCCATCCTCGGGCACCTCAGCGTCCGGCGCCGACCTCGGGCGGCTGCCGGCCGGCGTCCGTCAGCAGGACCTCAACGTCATCGTGCTGACCCTCGATACCACCCGATGGGACCGGCTGGGAGCATATGGTGACCGGACCGCGCAGACGCCGAACCTCGATCGGCTCGCGGCCGAGGGGGTGCTGTTCGAAGAGGCGGTCACCAGCGCTCCGCTGACACTGCCGGCGCATTCGACGCTGTTCACGGGGCTGTTGCCGACCCGGCACGGCGTCCGCGACAACGGCGGCTACGTCCTGGATCCGAAGCACACGACGCTCGCCAGCATCCTCAAGCGGGCGGGGTGGGACACCGGCGCGTTCATCGGCGCGTTCGTGCTCGACGGCAAGTGGGGCCTGAACCAGGGCTTCGACACCTACCACGACAAGTTCGACGTCTCCAAGTACAAGTCGGTGTCGCTCGGCGACGTCGCGCGAATCGGCGGGGAAGTGGTGGATCAGGCACTGCCGTGGCTCGAGGCCCGTGCCGACAAGCAGTTCTTCGCCTGGCTGCATTTCTACGACGCGCATTCCCCGTACGACCCGCCCGAGCCGTTCAAGTCGCGCTTCCGCCGCCAGCCGTACGCCGGAGAGATCGCCTACGTCGACGCGCAGGTCGGACGGGTCCTGCAGTGGCTCGACACCAAGGGGCTGACGGACCGCACCATCGTGATCGCGGTCGGGGACCACGGCGAGAGCCTCAACGAACACCGTGAGGGGACGCACGGACTGTTCATCTACGACGCCACCACCCGCATCCCGTTCATCGTCCGCGCGCCGTTCGACCGGATGCAGGGACGCCGCGTCCGCAGCACCGTGCGGTCGGAAGACCTGATGCCGACCGTGCTCGATCTCGTCGGACGGGCGAGCCCGGAAGGCGTTCAGGGGCAGTCGCTGGCGCCGCTGCTCACCGGCGAGTCGCAGGATCTGCAGCTCGACGCGTACACCGAATCGCTCTATGCCTTCAACCATTACGGCTGGAGCGAGCTCAAGGCGCTTCGATCTGGCCGCTTCAAGTACATCGCGACGACCAAGCCGGAGCTCTACGACCTCGAGCGCGATCCGGGCGAATTGACGAACGTGTACGCTGAGCGGCGATCGCTCGCCGACCGGATGGCGGCGGAGCTGCAGCGGGTTGCAGTCGAGGCGACGGAGGTCCAGACTGGCCCGGCCGCCGTCGATCCGGAGACTCGAGAGCGGCTGGCTGCACTCGGCTACATCGGTTCGTTCAGCAACACGCCGCGCAAGCCCGGCGAGCTGCTGCCGGATCCGAAGGACAAGATCGACATCTTCAACCTGATGACGTCGGCCCAGGAGGCCAACGGCAAGGAGGGATCCGAAACCGCCGTCGACCGCCTCCGGCGGGTCGTCGCCATGGATCCGAACATCCTCGACGCCTGGGTCATGCTCGGCAACGAGTACTTCCGGCAACACGATCACCGGGCCGCGCTCGAGCAGTACAAGCGCGCGCTGCAGCTCAAGCCCGACTACGATCTCGCCACCGTCAACCTCGCGGCAGCCTACCGCGCGCTCGGGGACTACAAGGCCGCCCTGCTCGGCTACGAGCGCTACCTCCAGAAGGATCCGAAGAACGCCTGGGTGCGATACCAGATGGGGGAGATGTTCGTCGACCTCGGCGAGCTGGACAAGGCGGAGGACGCCTTCCGCCAGTCGCTGATCGACGACACCCGGGTCGCGTCCGCGCGCAACGCGCTCGGAGTCGTCGCGCTGCAGCGTGGCGATCTGACCAAGGCGGAACAGGAGATCCGGGCCGCACTGGCGCAGAAGCCGGACGTGAAGCTCGCGCACTTCAATCTCGCGCTGCTCGCCGAGCAGCGGCGCGACCTCCCGACCGCCGCCCGCGAGTACCAGACCGAGATCGACACCCAGCAGAATGCCTTCAAAGCGGCGTTCAACCTGGCCAAGCTGCACGAGCAGACCGGCGACGCGAAGGCGCAGGAAGCGGCGTACCGGAAGTCGATCGAGCTGAACCCGAATTTTGCCGAGGGCTACTTCTACCTGGCGAAGCTGTACCTCGACCAGGAACGGAACTACGACGAAGCGATCGCGATCGTGAAGCGCGGGATCGCCATCGGCAGCCGCAGCAGCTTCGCTCCGCTCGGTCACTATGTGCTGGCGGACCTGTACAGCCGCACCGGGCGTCCGGCGGAGGCGCAGAGCGAAGGGGCAAAAGGGCGCGCGCTCGAGGCGGCACGCAGCCGCAAGGCAACGAACTGACATAAAATCGAGGGATCGTTCATCGGCCCAGAGGCTGGGTTCGGAGTAGACCGAGGGCTACCCGGGCCGCGCCGGACGGCGAGTTCTCTTGAAGTACTGATCCCTGCCCACCGTGTTTTTCGTGGTTCAATTTTGATGTCGCCGAAGAAGCGTCCGTCAGTTCCTGCATCATCGCCAATTTCCGAAAACAAGCCTGCCGCGCCGGTCGAGCGCACGAGCGTCCCCGATCCGACGGCACCGAGTCCGCAGGCTCCGGAATCGGCACAACCCCCTTTGCCCAGGCCGGCGGCAAAGCGAAAGTCTCCAGCCGGGAAACCCGCTCCCGGCCCTCGCAAGGACGCTCGACCGCCGGCGTCGCCTGACGTCCCGGCGGGAAAGCCCGCGGCCCGCAAGCCGTCGTCATCGAAATCGAAGCCGGCGGCGCCGAAGCCGGCCGCGCCCAAAGCAGCTGCGCCCAGGCCGGCGGTTGGCCCGAAGCGAGCGGCGGCGAAGGCGGAACCCCGGGCGCTGCGCATCCTCATGGTGACCCCCGAGGCGCACCCGTTTGCAAAGACCGGCGGCCTCGCGGAAGTAGCGGCCGCGTTGCCCGCTGCGCTCGCGCGGCTTGGCCATTCCGTGACCCTCGTGCTGCCGCGCTACCGCGGCGTCCGGCCGGATGCGCGTCCGGCGCACGTAGTCGATCTGGCCATGGGCGCACGGACGGTAAGGGTCGGGTTCGTCGAAGAGCATCTGGTCGATGGCGTCCGCGCGGTGCTGGTCGATGTCCCGGAGCTGTTCGACCGTGCCGGCCTCTACGGTGTCGATGGCCGCGACTTTCCCGACAACGCGCTCCGTTTCGCCGTCCTGTCACGCGCGGCACTCGAATACGCCCGTCATCACGGGCCGCGCGTGGACGTGATCCACGCGCACGACTGGCAGACCGGCCTGGTGCCGGTCTACCAGAAGATGCAGCTCGCCTCGGATCCGGTCGTCGGCGGGGTGCCGGCAGTCTTCACGATCCACAACCTGGCCTTCCAGGGAGTCTTTCCCGCCGACACGCTGCCGGCTATCGGGCTCGGGCGGGATGTGTTCCACCATGAAGCGCTGGAGCACTGGGGGAACATCAGCCTGCTCAAGGGGGGCATCAACTTCAGCGAGACGATCACCACCGTGAGCCCGACCTACGCCCGCGAGATCCTCACCCCGGCATTCGGGTTCGGCTTCGAAGGGGTGCTGGCCCGGCGGGCGGCCGATCTTCGCGGAATCATCAACGGCATCGATACCAGCCGCTGGAATCCCGCGGCAGACCCCTTCGTGCCGCCGTACTCCGCCGAAAACCTGGCCGGCAAGCGCGAAGCGAAACGGGCGCTGTTGCAGGAGGCCCGACTCCCGTCGGATGACGCCGCGCTCTCCCGCCCGGTCATCGGCCTGGTTTCCCGGTTGACCTATCAGAAGGGGCTGGACCTGATCGGTCAGGCCGCCGAGCAGCTGATGGCGCTGGACGCCCGGTGGGTGCTGCTGGGCAGCGGGGAACGCCAGTACGAAGACCTCTGGCGCGCCATGGCGGCCAGGCACCCCGACCGGGTCTCGACCGCCATCGGCTTCGATGAACGGATGGCTCATCTGATCGAGGCCGGGGCCGACATGTTCCTGATGCCGTCCCGGTTCGAGCCCTGCGGCCTGAACCAGTTGTACAGCCTGCGCTACGGCACGATACCGATCGTCCGCGCCACCGGCGGGCTCGAAGATACGGTCATCGACGCGGCCAAGCCCGGCGGAAACGGCATCAAATTTTCAGAGGCGACTCCCGAAGCGCTGGTCGCCGCCGTCAAGCGTGCGCTGGACCTCTACCGCGCGCCGGAACAGTGGGCCGCCCTTCAGCACGCCGGCATGGCGGGGGATCGCTCCTGGGACGTTTCAGCCCGGGAGTATGTCAAAGTGTATAGAGACCTCGACCGACGAGGTGACAGCCGAAAGGGCGCAGGGAACAGCTAAATGGCATCTGAAAAGGTCACGGTTCTGACGGACGGCACGTTTGAGCAGACGATCAACGGCGGCAAGCCGGTGCTCGTCGATTTCTGGGCGGAATGGTGCGGCCCCTGCCGCCGGCTGGCTCCCACCGTTGATGAGCTCGCCAATGACTACGACGGCAAGGTCCTCGTAGCCAAGATGAACGTCGACGAGAACCCCTCCACGCCGATGCGCTTCAGCATCCGCGGGATCCCCACACTCCTGTTGTTCAAGGGGGGCCAGCTGGTCGAGCAGGTCGTCGGCCTTGCCGACAAGGACTCGCTCAAGAAGATGCTCGACAAGCATGTTGCGTAACGTCATCGTCATCGGATCCGGCCCCGCCGGTCTGACGGCTGCGCTCTACGCCGCCCGCGCCAACCTCAAGCCGCTCGTGATCGAAGGGCTCGAGGCCGGCGGCCAGCTCATGCTCACGACGATGGTCGAGAACTGGCCGGGGCATCGGGACGGCATCATGGGGCCGGAACTGATGGCCGAGATGCGCGCCCAGTCGGAGCGGTTCGGCGCCGAGATCCTGCGCGGGCACGTCACCGCCGTCGACCTCCAGTCACGCCCGTTCAAGGTCACGATGTCGGACGTCGTGTACGAGGCGCGCACGCTGATCATCGCCACCGGCGCCTCCGCCCGCCTGCTGGGCCTGCCGTCCGAGCGCGCCCTGCTCGGCCACGGGGTGTCGACCTGCGCCACCTGCGACGGCTACTTCTTCCGGGGGAAGCCGATCGCGGTGATCGGCGGCGGGGATTCGGCGATGGAGGAGGCGATGTTCCTGACCCGCTTCGCCTCGCACGTCACCGTCGTCCATCGGCGCGCCGCGCTGAAGGCGTCCAAGATCATGCAGGACAAGGCGTTTGCCAACCCGAAGATCACCTTCGAGTGGAACGCCGAGGTCGAGAGCGTCGACGACACCACCAAGGGGGAAGTCACCGCGCTCAACATCCGGAACCACAAGACCAACGAAGCCAAGTCGATCCCGGTGGACGGCGTCTTCGTCGCCATCGGCCACACGCCGAACACCTCGCTGTTCGGCGGACACCTCGACATGGATCCGAACGGCTACCTGATCACCCACGCCGGCTCCCGTACCAGCATCCCGGGCGTGTTCGCCTGCGGCGACGTCCAGGACCACGTCTACCGCCAGGCCATCACCGCCGCCGGCTCCGGCTGCATGGCCGCGATCGACGCCGAGAAGTACCTGGAAGGCGTACCGCAACACCTCGGGGAAACTCAAGAATTAAGAACTCAGAACTCAGAACTGCGGGACTTCGTAGTTCTTAGTTCTGAATTCTTAATTCTTAGTTTCTATCCATCCTCCGCCGACGACCTCGTCTCCGCTGTACATCACCAGGGCCTGGCCGGGGGCGATGGCGGACTGGGGCTGGTCGAAGACCAGCGATACGCGGTCGTGGCCGATCGGCTCGATCGTGGCGGCGGCTTCCTGGTGGCGGTGCCGGATCTGCGCGGTCACCCGGCTCCCGGTGGCCGGGATCTCACCGGAAATCCAGTTCACGCCTGAGGCGGTCAGCTGACACCGGTCGAGCGCGTTCCGCGGGCCGACGGTCACGGCGTTGGAGTCGGCATCGATACCGACGACGTACAGCGGGATCGGTGAGGAGAGGCCGAGCCCCTTCCGCTGGCCGACGGTGAAGCGGTGGACCCCGGCGTGCTGGCCGACGACCTCCCCCTCGACCGTCCGGATGACCCCTTCGCTGTTGCGGATCCCATGTGCCTGCAGGAAGCTGGCGTGATCGCCCCCCGGAACGAAGCAGATCTCGTGGCTGTCCGGCTTGTCGGCGACCGCCAGATCCAGGTCCCGCGCGAGCTCGCGCACCGCGGCCTTGTCGAGCGCCCCCACCGGGAAGATCGCGTGCGCCAGCTGCGCCTGCGTCAGGGTGAAGAGAAAATAGGACTGGTCCTTGTTCGGATCGAGGCCGCGGAGGAGTCGATACCGCCCCGTGGGCTCGTCGCGCTCGACCCGGGCGTAGTGCCCGGTGCCGACCAGCCCCGCCCCGAAGCCGGCCGCGCGGTCCACCAGCGTCGCGAACTTCAGGTCGCCGTTGCAGTGTACGCACGGGATCGGCGTCCGTCCCGCCGCGTACTCGCGCACGAAGTCCGAGACCACCGTCTGGTTGAACTTCTCCTCGAAGTTGACGATGTAGTGGGGGATGCCGAGGCGGGCCGCGACCCGGCGGGCGTCGTGCAGGTCGTCGATCGTGCAGCAGGAGCCGAACTGCGTCTGCCCCTCCGACTGGTCGTAGAGCTGCATCGACAGACCGATGACGTCATGCCCCTGGCCGGCCAGCAAGGCGGCCGCGACCGAGGAGTCGACCCCGCCCGACATGGCGACTACGATTCGCATGGTGAATCTCTGAAATTGCGAATTCGGATTGTGAATGAACTTCAGAGCCGCGGTTCAGCGTTCTCTAGTTCCTGCGTCCGGTGAATTCAGAGATTCACAATTTCTTCGACTTACCTCCTCGCTCCAGTAACTCGCCTCAATTTCCCCACCACCTTCGGCAATTTGTCGAGGAACGCATCCACTTCATCGTCCGTGTTGCGCGACCCGAGGCTGATGCGGATCGAGTTCTGCGTGCGGTGAGCTGGAAGCCCCATCGCCCGAAGCACGTGCGAGGGCTCCAGGGTGCCGGACGAACAGGCGGACCCGGTCGACACCGCGAATCCTTCGAGATCGAGCGCGATCAGCAGCGATTCCGCCTCGATGCCGTCGAAGCTGATGTTGGTCGTGTTCGGCACGCGGGGCTCGCGGGAGCCGTTGATCGCCGTGCCGGGAGTCGAGGCCAGGACGGCGGTTTCGAGCCGGTCGCGGAGGGCGCCGAGCCGGGCCCCCTCGATCTCGAGCTTGCGGACGGCAAGGAGCGATGCCGCGCCGAGCCCGGCGATGCCGGCGACGTTTTCGGTGCCGGCGCGGCGGCTGCGCTCGTGCTTCCCGCCGGTCATGATCGCGGTCACCCGGGTGCCGCGGCGGATCCACAGCGCGCCGACCCCTTTGGGGCCGTAGAACTTGTGCGCCGAGATCGAGACCAGGTCCGCTCCGATCGACCGGACGTCCAGGCGGATCTTGCCGGCGGACTGGACCGCATCCGTGTGGAAGAGGGCGCCGGCGGCGCGCGCGATCCCGGCCAGCTCCGCCACCGGCTGGATGGTGCCGATCTCGTTGTTGGCGTGCATCACCGAGACCAGCGCGGTGTCATCGGTAATGGCCTCGCGCAGGGCGTCGGGGGAGACGATCCCGGTAGCGTCGACCGGCAGCAGCGTGACCTTCCAGCCGCGCCGCGCCAGCGCCTTGAGGGTCACCAGGACCGCTTCGTGCTCGATGGTGGTGGCGATCAGGTGCTTGCGGCCGGCCGGCTCGAGGGCCTCGGCCGCCCCCCGCAGCGCAAAGTTATCGGCCTCGGTGCCGCCGCTCGTGAACACGATCTCAGACGGTTCGCCGCCGATCAGGCCCCCGACCGCGGTCCGCGCATCATCCAGCACCGCCTTGGCGCGCTGCCCGAAATGATGCACGCTCGAGGCGTTGCCGAACTCGTCGCGGAGCACGCGCGTGACCACCTCGAGGACCTCCGGGTCCACCGGGGTGGTCGCGTTGTGATCGAAATAGGTCCGCATCGGAATTTTTCATCATAGCATTCACCCGTAACCCTCAGCAATAAAAGGACTAGCACGAGACTGGACAGGGCCGGAGGGGTCCCGTATACTGACCGGACTTGCTGCCCAGCCGCTCAAAATAGAACACCCTGCGAGCGATTTTCGGAACGGTGGAGAGTGCCTATGTGGAAACGTGATGAACCGGCGAAGCCTGCCGCCCCCCCGGCGACGCCGTCCCCGACGGTGACGTCGTCCCCAGAGCCGGCGGTCCGACCGACGGCCGGTGACCATCAACGAGGACAGGAGAGATCGACTGTGAATATCGGTAAATCCGTCGTCATCAAGGGTGAGCTGAACGGCAGCGAGGACCTGACGATCGAAGGCCAGGTCGAAGGGAAGATCGAACTGCGCCAGAACGCGCTGACGATCGGTGCCAACGGCAAGATCAAGGCGCAGGTGTTCGCCAAAGCGGTGATCATTCTCGGGGAGGTGGTCGGCAACGTCACCGCCAGCGAGAAGGTCGAGATCCGCGACAACGGCTCGGTCGACGGTGACATCGCGTCGCCGCGCGTCGCGATCGCCGAAGGGGCGCACTTCCGCGGCAGTATCGACATGCAGCGGACCGGGAAGGCCGGAGAAAAGGCCGGCGAGAAGGCCGCGGACAAGGCGGAGGTCAAGCCCGCCACCCCGGCTGCCGCGCAGCCTGCCAACCCCGCGACGACCGGCGTCACGCGCTGAATCGACGCGCCCGTCGACCGATCGCCGCCACTGGCGGTCGGTCGATCCATTTCCAGCCGATCAGCCGGTTGATCGGTAATGGGCCGGGCGGGCGACGATAGAGCGACACATGCTGTCAGATCTGCTCAACTGGGGTAAACGATCCCAGAAGCCCGATCCCGCCGATATCTCGCCTCCGAAGGGCACCGAACTGGTCGTGCCCTCCAAGGCGTTCCCGAAATTCCTGTCGGCGGTGAAGAATCAGCCGGAGCCGTCGATCGTCATCGACTTCGGTCCGGTCATCGGCGGCAACGTCGCCTTCCTCGGCGAGCGGCTCGGGTGCAAGCTGTTCATCGAGGACCTGATCACCGAGCTCGATCGCCACAAGAAGGCGGGGACCGCGTCGGGAATGGCGGCGGTGCTCGACGCCCGCCTCAAACAGGCGGACGGCAGCGTGGACGGTATCCTCTGCTGGGATCTCTTCGACTTCCTGGACAAACCTGCGGCCCAGACGCTCGCCCGGCATGTCGTCCGCATGCTGCGTCCCGGCGGGGCGGTGATGGGGTTCTTCTGCACGGCGGCGGTCGACCGCGCGCCGTTCACGAAGTTCGAGGTCGTGGACGACCAGTCGCTCCGGCACCGGCATCACCCCGGCACCGGCGGCGCCAAGATCGCGGTGCCGAACCGCGACGTGATCAAGATGTTCGACGGCCTGGTGGTGGCGGAGTCGTTCCTGTTGAAGAACAGCACCCGCGAGATGCTGCTGAGGAAGCGCTAGCGCTCCCTCAGGCCCGGCGGATCACGATCGGCGCGAACCGGCTCAACCCGAGCCCGTCGGCGGCACTGCCGGCATTCGCCGCCAGCTCGAGATGGTCGGTGCTGCCGAACAATCCGCAGACCTCTCCCGGCTGGATGTCGGCATAGGTCGCCACCAGCCGCCCGACGCTGGCCCCACCGGCGCCGATCTGCACCGACCCTCCCCGCGACAGCTTCTCGAACGACTTCCGATCGATATTGGTCACGAGGTTGCCGAAGCGATCGATCCGCAGCACCGCGCCGTGGATCTCGTCGTCGGTCACCACCGGCTGGGGAATGTCGAGGCGCTGAAGCTCGGGGGCGTTTCGGCCGAGCGCCTGGAGCTGTATCCCCTTGGCCAGCCAGGCGGCGGCCGGCGCGAAGCGGTCACGCCCTTCGAAGGTGCGGCTCACGGTCGGCCGGGCGTAACGCCGCTCGGTCAGCTCGACGATCCGCTTGGGCGGCGTCTCGCGAGCGACGGCTGACAGCAGCCCGTTGTCGGGGCACACGAACCGGTAATCGCCGACCTCCGCCGCGATGCCGCGGCGGCTCGAGCCCACCCCGGGGTCGACGACCGCGAGAAAGATCGTGCCGGCAGGGAAAAACCGATAGGCGGCGGCGAGCTCCAGCGCGCCGTCGAGCACGTCGTGCGGCGTGATCTCGTTCGTGATGTCGACTAGCGTAACGTCCGGGCAGATCCCGAGGATGACCCCCTTCATCGTGCCGACGTAATGGTCCCGAGATCCAAAATCGCTGAGCAGCGCTATCACCGGTCTCATGACCGAAGAATACTCGATCGGTCGGTCCCCGCCCGGCGCCCGGGACCTGAACTAGAATGGAGCGTTCATTTGCCTGATGATGATCGGGGACAGGCACCTTACCGGAGGGGGCCTGTCCCGGACCCGATGATGAGCGGGGACAGGCACCTTACCGGAGGGGGCCTGTCCCCGGACCCGATGATGAGCGGGGACAGGCACCTTACCGGAGGGGGCCTGTCCCCGAACCCGATGATGAGCGGGGACAGGCACCTTACCGGAGGGTGCCTGTCCCCGAACCATATTAAGGACGCCTTCATGATTGATTTCGATCTCAGCGAGGAGCACACGATCCTCGAGAACTCGGTGCGGGAGTGGGCGGCGCGCGAAGTCGCGCCCCGCATCCGCGAGCTCGATCGCGAGCACCGCTTCGACAGCAACATCCTCGTGCAGATGGCCGAGCTCGGCCTGCTCGGCTGTTCCGTGCCGTCGGAATACGGCGGCGCCGGGATGGACTACATCAGCCTGGGCATCGTGTCGGAGGAGCTCGAGTACGTCGACACCTCGCTGCGGGTCATCATGTCGGTTCACGCGGGGCTGAACTGCCTCTCCCTCCTGACCTGGGGCACCGAGGACCAGAAGCAGCGCTACCTGGTGCCGCAGGCACAGGGAAAGAAGATCGCCACCTACGGGTTGACCGAGCCGGCCGCCGGCAGCGACGTCCGCGGCATCCAGACCGTGGCGATCAAGAAGGGGGACAACTACTACGTCACCGGCGAGAAGATGTGGATCTCGCTGGCCGACGTGGCCGACAACTTCCTGGTCTTCGCCTGGACCGACCTCGAGAAGAAGAAGCAGCGCGACACCTCGGGGATCAGCGCGTTCATCATCGAGCGATCGTTCAAGGGATTCTCGAGCGGGACGCTGAAGGAGAAGTGGGGAATATTGGCGGGCAACACCGGCTTCTTCAAGATGGAGGAGGTCGAGGTGCCGGCGGCGAACCTCCTCGGCCGCGAAGGGGAGGGGTTCAAGATCGCGATGTTCGCACTCGACCAGGGGCGCTACACCGTAGCCGCGGGGGCCACCGGGTTGATCCGGGCCTGCCGTGACGCCAGCGCCAAGTACGCGCTCGAACGCCGCACCTTCGGCCAGCCGATCGCCGAGCACCAGCTGGTGAAGGAAATGATCGCGCACATGGAATCGGACTACCAGGCCTCCAGGCTGCTGTGGCTGCGCTCCGGCTCGCTCAAGAACCGCGGCCGCCGCAACACCCGCGAGACCGGCCTGGCGAAATGGTTTTCGACCGTCGCCTCCGAACGGGCCGCCGGCGACGCCGTCCAGATCCACGGCGCCAACGGATACTCCGACGAGTACCCCGTCGGCCGCTTCTACCGGAACTGCAAGGGCGCGGTCATCTACGAAGGCACCCGCGAAATCCACAAGCTGATGCAGGCCGACTACGTGCTCGGCTTCCGTCAGGACAAGCCGCTCCGCTGCGAGCTGCCGGCGATCTGCGAAGTAGGAGACAGGAGGTAGGGACGGTTCGGCGAACCGCCCCTGCGGGACAGGATCCAGGATGAATTCAGACCTCTCACTCGATTTCCTCTCCGTCGTCGAACAGGCGGCGATCGCCTGCGCCCACACGATGGGGCAGGGGGACCGTCACAAATCCGACAAGGTGGCGGTCGAGGCCATGCGCAGCTGCATGGACTCGGTGCCGATCGACGGCACGATCGTGATCGGCGAAGGGGAGCGCGACGAGGCGCCGATGTTGTTCATCGGCGAGAAGGTCGGGATCGCCAACAAGCCGGACGGCCGGGGCATCAGCTTTCCCAAGGTCGACATCGCGGTGGACCCGCTCGAGGGGACGAACCTCTGTGCGACCGGCGCGCCCAACGCGATCGCGGTGCTGGCGGCCTCTGACCAGGGGGGGCTGCTGCACGCCCCCGATCTCTACATGGAGAAGCTGGTCGTCGGCCCGAGCTCGAAGGACGCGGTCAGCCTCGACGCCCCGGTGGCCGACAACCTGAAGGCGATCGCGCGCTGCCTCGAGCGCGACGTCGAGGACCTGGTGGTCGTCGTCCTCGAGCGGGACCGCCACACCCAGTTGATCGAGGATATCCGCGCAACCGGCGCCCGGATCCGGCTGATCGGCGACGGCGATCTGTCGGCCGGCATCGCGGCGGCGGTGGTCGGCAGCGGCGTCCACGCGGTGATGGGGATCGGCGGCGCCCCCGAAGGGGTGCTCACCGCCGCCGCCATGCGCTGCCTGAACGGCGAGATCTTCGCCCGGCTGGTCGTCCGGAAACCCGAGGACGAGGAGCGATGCCGCGCGATGGGCATCACCGATCCCAGGCGCATTTACCGGTCGAAGGACCTGGCCTCCGGCGCGAACATCATCTTCGCCGCGACCGGCGTGACCGATGGCACGCTGATGAAAGGGGTCCGCTTCTTCGGCGAAGGAGTCCGCACCAGCTCGCTGATCATGCAGAGCACGCCGGCCCGCATCCGCTTCATCGACACGATCCACGTGGAGCAGGACCGGGTGGTGAGGGTGCGGTTCTAACGCTGCCCCCCAGGACCGATCGTGCCCTGGCGTAGAAACCTGTACGCGGTCGCGGCCGCCGGGTTCATCGGCTTCACCGGCTTCACCCTGGTGATGCCGTTCCTCCCCCTGTATTTCGAGCAGCTCGGCGTGACCGACGTCGGAGAGATCGCCCTGTGGTCGGGGTTCAGCCTCGGCGTCACCCCGGCCGTCACCGCCTTCATGGCCCCCCTGTGGGGCCGCCTGGCCGACCGCTACGGCCGCAAGATCATGGTCCAGCGCTCGCTCGTCAGCTTCGTGTTCGTGATGGCGGCGATGGCCTTCGTGACCGAGCCATGGCACGTCTTCGCGCTGCGGACGGTGCAGGGGCTGTTCGCGGGCTACGGCGCGCTGACCTTGACGATGGCGGCCGATGTCGCACCGAAAGATCAGACGGCATACGCGATCGGGGTCGTGCAGACCGCGCAGCGGATCGGTCCGGCGCTCGGCCCGGTGATCGGCGGCCTGGTCGCCCAGGCGGTTGGGCTGCGCAACGCGTTCTTCGTCACCTCCAGCTTCTACGCGGCGGCCGTCGTGGTCGTGACGTTCGGCTACGACGAACGCAGCGTGTTCAAGCGGGCCGCGACCGGAGAGGCCGGGCGGATCACGTTTCGCAGCGTCCTGGCCTTCGAGAATTTCGTCCTTCTCATGGCGGTGATCTTCGGGCTGCAGTTCGTGGATCGCAGCTTCGGCCCGGTGCTCCCGCTGTTCGTCGGCGAGCTCGGGACCGGCAGCACGCGGGTGCCGCTGATAGCCGGGATCCTGTTCTCGATCTCGGCCGGCGCCGGCGCCCTCGGCAACCACTTGTGCGGCGCCTGGATGCACCGCATCGGAGCGCGCCGCGTCATCGCCACCTCCTGTGCGACGGCGGCAGCCGGCGTCTCCGGCTACCTGCTCGCCGGCAGCCCGTGGTGGCTCGCTCCCCCGACCGCCGTATTCGGGGTGGCGATCGGCGCCGCGACCACCGCGGCTTATACGGCGGCGAGCAGCATCATTCCGCTCAGCGCGCGCGGCTCGGGTTTCGGGTTGCTGACCACGGCGTCGCTCGTCGGCCTTGCGGTCAGCCCGGTCGTCAGCGGATTGCTGGCAGCCACCAGCATCGGCGCGGTCTTCCTGATGGACGCGCTGATCCTCGCCGCACTCGCGCTCATGGTCTCGCGGCTCATGATCACCGCCCCTCTTCCTCGCACAACCTCACCACCAACCGAAGAAATTTAGAATTCAGAATTCAGAATAAGAATTCAGAATGGCAACCCGGTCCACGTGAGCGCCATCTCTCCAGCAGATCTTCAACGGGCCGTCGAGATCCTTCGACGCGGCGGGGTCGTCGCCTACCCCACGGACACTCTCTACGGCCTCGCGGTTGATCCGCGCTCGGATGAGGCGGTTCAGCGGCTGTTTGCGGTGAAGGAACGCGAGCAGGGGCGCGCGGTTCCGCTGATCGCGGCCAGCCTCGAGCAGGCGAGCCAGGCGGCGGTGTTCACCGACGTGGCGCGCCGAGCAGCGGCCGCCCTGTGGCCGGGTCCACTGACCTTCGTGCTCGAGGCCACGGCTGCGGTGGCGCGCGGTGCTCGGGCGGACGATGGCAGCGTGGCGATTCGGGTGCCGGCGAGCGGCATAGCCAGGCAACTGGCGGAAGCCCTCGGGTTCTGCGTCACCGCGACCAGTGCCAATCGCAGCGGCGAGCCGCCGTCCGCCTCGGCGGTCGCCGTATCACACGCACTAGGGGACCGCATCGACCTGGTGCTGGACGGCGGCGATACTCCCGGCGGGCTTCCTTCCACGATCGTGGACCTCCGTGGCGCGGTGCCGCAGCTCGTACGCGCCGGCGCGATCGCGTGGGACCGCGTGCTAAGATCGATTCAGTGACGCGCGCTGCTTCACGCTCGACCGCGAACGGCACGCGCGAGCGCGCGGCGCTCGTCGGCCTGTTGACCGGAACCTCCCGCCATTACGATCCCGAACACTCGCTCGACGAGCTCGCCGGACTCGCGGCGGCGGCCGGGGCGACGGTGGTGCTCCGCGTTCTCCAGAAGACCTCCCGGCCGGATGCGGCGACGTTCCTCGGCAGCGGCAAGGTCACGGCGCTGGCCGCGGCGTGCGCCGAAACCGGCACCGATGTCGTCGTCTTCGACAACGAGCTGAGCCCGGCGCAGCTCCGGAACCTCGAGCGGGCGCTCGACTGCAAGGTGCTCGACCGCACCCAGCTGATCCTCGATATCTTCGCCTCGCGCGCAAGAACACGCGAGGGCAAGCTCCAGGTCGAGCTCGCTCAGCTGAAGTACCTCATGCCGCGACTGGTCGGCTCCGCCACCGCGTTGTCGCGCCTCGGTGGCGGCATCGGCACACGGGGACCAGGCGAGACCAAGCTCGAAACCGATCGGCGGCGGATCCGCCATCGGATCAGCATGGTGTCCGATGAGATCGATACGGTGCGGCGCCGTCGAACCCAGCTGCGCGAGCGCCGGCAGAAGTCTTCCGCCCCGACCGTCGCCCTGGTGGGCTATACCAACGCCGGAAAGACGACACTGTTCAACGCACTCACCGGCGACGCCGCCGTCGTCTCGGACGCGCTGTTCGTGACCCTCGATCCGCTCGTGCGCAAGGTGAAGCTTCCGGACCGCCGCGAACTGCTCGTCTCCGACACGGTCGGCTTCATCGAGCGCCTGCCGCACTCGCTGGTTGCGGCCTTCCGCGCCACCCTCGAAGAAGTGGCTGCCGCCGACCTGCTGCTGCACGTGATCGACGCCTCGAGCCCGGAGCGCGACCGGCACATCGCCGCCGTTCGCAGCGTGCTCGCGGAGGTCGGCGCCGAGAAGGTACCGGTTGTCGAGGTCTTCAACAAGTGCGACCAGCTCGACGACCTGGAGCGGGCGCGGGTCCGGGCGGTCTATCCTGGCGCGCTGTGCGTCTCGGCCTTGACCGGCGAAGGCCGCAGCGAGCTGGTCGCCGTGCTCGAGGGACGGCTGGCGCTCGACACGACGGTCGTGCGGTTCGAGTTCGCATCCGACGACGAAGAAGACCGTAAGCGGATCGCGCACCTTTACCGCATCGGGCGGATCCGCAGCCACGTCGCGACCGACGGACACGTCTCGATCGAGGCGGAGGTTCCCAGCCGCGCCGTCGACCGGCTGCGCGGCACGCATTCGCGCCGGGAGGCGCGCCGACCATGACCACCGCCAGGTTCCTGGCTTCCGCCGTCCTGCTCGTCTCACTGGCCGCCGGCTGCGCGCCGAAGCGGCCGCCGGTGACGGCAGCCCCGGGCGCGCCTCGGCATCCCGACTTCGTTTTTCCCGCAGCCGCCGCTCCGCTGGCTCCGCGCGACCTCCAGGACCTCGAGGCGGCATGGCAGGCGTTGCAATCCGGCGATGGACGGGGAGCGGAGCGCCGCTACAAGGCAGTCCTGCAGCGCGCGCCCGCGGCCTTCCCGGCGCACGCCGGCCTCGGCTACCTGTCGCTCACGCGAAAAGACTACGACGACGCGCTGCAGCATTTCGATCGGGCACTGGGCGCACAGCCGGCCTACGCTCCGGCACTGGCTGGCAAGGGACAGACTTACCTGGCGATGAATGACCGGGCGCAGGCACTGGCCAGCTTCGACGCTGCGCTCGCGGCCGACCCGGGGCTCACGTCCCTTCGTACCACCGCCGACGTTCTGCGCTTCCAGGGGATGCAGGGGAGCATCGCGACGGCGCGCAAGGCGGCTGAAGCCGGGAGGCTGGCCGAGGCGAGGACCGCATATACCGAGGCCATCCAGGCCTCTCCACAAAGTCCGTTCCTGCATCGCGAGCTCGCGACGGTCGAGCGCCGGGACGCCCGTCTGCCGGAGGCGCTCCAGCATAGCGAGAAGGCGATCTCCCTCGATCCCAACGACGCCCGGAGCTTCATCGTGCTGGCGGACGTCCTCGAGGCGATGGGGCAGTTCGACAAGGCGGCCGGCGCGCTGACCAGCGCCGCGGCGCTCGAGCCGTCCGACGCGCTCAGCGCTCGACTCGACATCGTCCGCGCCAGGGCCGCGTTCGAAGCGATGCCACCCGAGTTCCGGACGATCGAGCAGGCGACGACGGTGACGCGCGCGCAGCTCGCGGCGCTGATCGGCACCAGGCTCGATGCGCTGCTCAAACGCGCACCACGTCAGAACAGCGCGGTGATCACCGACACGCGTGCGAACTGGGCGGCGCAGTGGATCCTGCCGGTGGCCCGGGCGGGATTCATGGAGGTCTATCCCAACCACACCTTCCAACCGTCCGCCACCGTGCGACGCGGCGACCTCGCGACCGCCGTCAGCAGGATCCTCTCGGCCATTGCCGTGGAGAACCCGAAGCTTGGCGCGTCGTGGCGGACCGCCAAGCGCAAGTTTCCCGACCTGTCTCCCGGCAACCTGAACTATCCCGCGGCCGCGATGGCGGTCGAGGCCGGCGTGATGGTGCCGGGCGAGGGAGGCGCGTTCCTGTTGTCGACGCCGGTCACGGGTGGCGAAGCAGTGGCGGCCGTCGACCGCCTCGTCGACCTGGCCGGCCGCCGGCGATGATGAAGAACCTCACGGCGGCCAATCAGCTGACCATCCTCCGGATGCTGCTGATACCGGCTTTCGTGATCATGCTGATGTACGGCTATCGCGGCTGGGCGCTGCTGACCTTTCTCACCGCCGGCGCGACCGATATGCTCGACGGCCTGATCGCGCGTTACACCGGCCAGAACACCGAGCTGGGCGCCTGGCTCGACCCGATGGCCGACAAGCTCTTGCTCGTGACAATGTTCGTGGTGCTCACGCTGCCGGAGATCGGCTCGGCGAATCGATTGCCGTTGTGGTTCACGGTCCTGGTGATCAGCCGCGACGTCGCCATCGTCGGCACGGTTGCGGTGTTCAATCTGGCGGTTGGCCCGAGGACGTTCCGGCCGTCGATCTTCGGCAAGGCTGCGACTGCCACCTACATAGTCACCGGGGTCGTCACGCTGTACTTCAACTATCTCGACCAGCCATCGCAAATCGTGACCGGGTTCATCTACGCCTCGCTCGTGATTACGTTCATCTCGGCCGCGCACTACCTTCTGCAGGTCGTGCGGCTCACCACCAGCGACGCCGGTCAGCCGCGAACCTAGCCGGACAGTTCCCCGCACATTCTCTCGGCGTAATTCGTTCCTGCTGCGGTTGAATCCGCGCGCGGACCGTGCCAGAATCCGCGCGGCCGAAATCACGCGGCAACTACGAGGGGGGGATATGAAGTACTTGGCCACTCTTGCAGTCGCGACGATGATGCTGGCGGCTCCTGCCTTCGCATCAGCACAGGGCGGCGGTGCAAGCTCAACCGGCAGTATCAGCGGACAGGTTATCGACGACGTCGGCGGCGCGCTCCCGGGTGTGGTCGTCAAGGCGACATCTCCGGCGCAGATCGGCCAGTTGACGGCCGTCACCAACGAAGAGGGGATGTACCGCTTTCCAGCGGTGGCGCCCGGCGAGTACCGGCTCGAGTTCACGCTGGCCGGCTTCAACCCGCTCGTCCGCGAGGGCATCCGCGTGACGCTCGGGTTCAATGCGGCCGTCCCGGTGAAGCTGGGGGTCGCATCTTTGAAGGAGGCGGTCACCGTTTCCGGCCAGTCTCCGGTCGTCGATACGTCAACCACGCGCCTGCAGACCAACTACGATCGCGAGACGCTGGCATCGCTGCCGAACGCGCGTGACATGTGGTCGTTGCTCGGGGCGACGCCGTCGATCGCGCTCGCGAGGGTGGACGTCGGCGGCAGCACGGCCGGAACGCAGACCAACTATTTCGCCTACGGCTTCTTCGGCCAGAACCGCCCGCTCATCGAAGGCATCAACACGACCGAGGGAACCTCGGCGGCCGGGTTCTATCTCGACTACGGCTCCTTCGAGGAAGTCTTCATCGGCGCGGCGGGGAACTCCGCCGAGATGCCGAACCCGGGTGTACTCACGCAGTTCGTCGGCCGAAGCGGCGGCAGCCGGCTGTCGGCCAACATGTACTACGACTACGAGAATGACAGCATCCAGAGCCGCAATCTTCCGGGGGAGGCGACCATTCCGTCACCGGGCGCGACGATCCGGCCAGACGGGAACCGGCTCGCCAAGTACAAGAACCTGAACCTGAGCGTCGGCGGTCCGTTGATTCCGTCCAGGCTCTGGGGCTATTTCGCCTACTTGAACCAGCAGAACTCGTCCGCGGCGCCTCCTTCGGGCAGCATCCTGGACGGGACACCCTTCGACACCAAGCTGTTCAACTACACCGGCAAGGCTACCTACCAGCTGAATCCAAACAACAAGTTCGTCGGCTACCTGCAGCACGGCACCAAGCAGCAACCGAACCGGACGGACGTCAGCAACCGGCTGGGCGCTCCGGTCCACATCGCCGGAGATTCAACTGTGCTGCAGGATTCTCCGAGCTGGGTCTTCAAAGGGGAATGGAACGGCACGCTCACCCAGAACCTCTTCGCCGAGTTCCGTGCCGGCCAGTTCGGCTACAACTTCGGCCTCGACAGCAACACCCCCGCCACGCGCTACGAGTCGCTGAGCACGAACGAAATACTCGGTGGCGGACGGTTATGGCTGCTGAAGCGGCGGCGCAACCAGTTCACCGGTGCGGTCAGCTACTTCAAGGACGACTTCGTGGGCGGCTCGCACCAGTTCAAGCTGGGCGGGGAATACCTGGACGAAACCGGCGAGACGATCTGGAATCAGTACTACGCTGACAACGTCGTCCACTTCGTCAACGGGTCGCTGCAGAACGGCGTCGCCGCGACGACGCCGGTGGCGGTCCGGCTTGCGAACAACGCCGACAGCCTGAGCGCCCTCGCGACGACCAGCGCGTTCGTGACCGACACATGGCGGATCGATCGGCTGACCATGAGCCTGGGGGCGCGATTCGACCGGTACCGAGTCTGGCTGCCCGAACAGTCGCTCCCCGCCGGGCGATTCGTACCGGATCCGATCAGCTTCGCCGCGGTCAGTGAGGTCGTCGTCTTCAATCACCTCGCCCCGAGGCTGGGAGCGACCTACGATCTCACCGGTGATGGCCGGACGGTGCTCAAGGGGAACTGGGGACGGTTCTACTACAACCCGGGCGTGAACCTCGCCGATTCTGTCAATCCCAACACGGCGAATCAGTACTCCGACCGTGCCTGGAACGACCTGAACGACGACCGCGTGTATCAGGCCGGAGAAGAGGGTGTGCTGCAGACGCGCTTCGGCGGCGTCGCCAACGCCTCGATCGATCCCGACCTCAAGAACTCGTTCACCGACGAGGCATCCGTCTTCCTGGAGCGCGTCGTCATCCCCGACCTGGGCGTCCGGGCCGGTTTCGTCTGGAAGAAGGACAACGACGGCTGGCAGCAGGTCAACACCCTGCGTCCGCTGAGCGTGTACAACGTGCCGGTGACGATCATCGATCCCGGGCCGGACGGCAATGCCGCGACCATCGCCGACAACGGTACGTTCGCGTTCCTCAATCTCGACGATACGAACCGCGGCTCGAGCCAGTTGACGACGAATATCGACGGCTACGAGGGCACCTACAAGACCATCGAGCTCTCGGCGAACAAGCGCTACAGCCGCCGCTGGTCGTTGAATGCGTCCTACTCCTACATCTGGACGCACGAGTTCAACAACAATTACGCGAACAACCGCTTCGGGTACTGCGATCTCGAACTTCTCGTTCTTTGGCAGCTTCCCATCGACCCCCAACGAACACACCGAGAACGAGTTCGCGAACTGGATGATCAAGTTGAGCGGCACGGTGGATGCCGGCTGGGGCATTCGGGTGACGCCGGCGTTCAAGGCGTCGAGCGGCTTTCCGTACGGACGGGTACTTCTCGGTCGCGGGCTGCAGCGCGACTGTGACTACGAATTGTTCGAACTACGGGACGCAGCTGGTGCTGGTCGAACCGATCGGCACCCGGCGGCAGGACGACATCGTCGTGCTCGACTTCCGGGTCGAGAAGCAGTTTCCGTTCGCGGACCGCGGCAAGCTCGGTCTGTTCGTGGATCTGTTCAACGCGTTGAACGCCGACACCGCGGTCAACATCAATTGGCGGTCGGGCACGTCGTACGAAAAGGCGACGACGGTGATCGGGCCGCGGATCGCGAAGTTCGGCGTGAAGGTGGACTGGTAGGGGCCGCCGCACCGAGGGCGAGGAGGCGCGTCGAGCGATCTGGACGCTGACGCTCGGCCGCCTCCATTAGACCGCCACCGATCAAGCCGGCCTGCGAAATCGTCACGGTTTGTCCGGCCACCGTCAGCGTGCCCTGCCGCGCGAGAAGGATCGTCCCGGGACTCACCCGATAGGTCACCGTCTGATCGCCGGTTCCGGAGGCTTCGCTGGTGATGGTGATCCATTCGGCATTTGCGGTCGCGGTCCAGGCACAACCCGGCTGAGTAGTGACCGCAACGCTGAAATTGCCGCCGAGGCCGGGGACCGCCTGCTCCGTCGGGGTGACGACGTAGGTGCAGGCCGCGGCCTGCGTAACCGTGAAGGTCAGACCGGCGATCAGCACGGTGCCCACTCGCTGCGGCCCGGTGTTCGCGGCGACGGTGAGGCTGACGGTGCCGTTGCCAGACCCGGCGGCACCGGCGGTCACGGTGATCCAGTCTGCCTGGCTGACGGCGGTCCATGCGCAGCCGTTCGCGGTCGTGACACCGACGGTGAAAACGCCTCCGGCGGCCGGCGCCGCCTGGTCCCTGGCCGTCAGGTCGTAGGCGCAGGGCGGCGGGGGCGCGGCGGCCTGGTTCACGGTGAAGACCTGGCCTGCGATGGTGACGGTCCCTGATCGGTCGAGCCCGGTGTTTGCCGCAATGGTGAGCGCGACCGTGCCGCTGCCGCTGCCCGCCGCGCCACTGGTGATGGTGATCCAGTCGGCGGTGGTCGTCGCCGTCCACGCGCATCCGGCCGCTGTCGTCACGCCGACCGTGACCGGACCACCGGCAGCCGCCACCGCCTGCTCCGAAGCACTCAGCGTATAGGTGCAGGGGGGCGGAGGTGCCGCTGCCTGCCTGACCGTGAAGATCTGCCCCGCGATGGTGACGGTTCCTGTTCGCTCGAGCCCGGTGTTTGCCGCAATGGTGAGCGCGACCGTGCCGCTGCCGCTGCCCGCCGCGCCGCTGGTGATGGTGATCCAGTCGGCGGTGGTCGTCGCCGTCCACGCGCATCCGGCCGCCGTCGTCACGCCGACCGTGACCGGACCACCGACGGCAGCCACCGCCTGCTCCGAGGCACTCAGCGTATAGGTGCAGGCCGGCGGTGGTGCCGCTGCCTGTCTGACGGTAAAGATCTGCCCCGCGATGGTGACGGCTCCGGTTCGCTCGGCCCCGGTGTTTGCCGCTACGGTGAGCGCCACCGTGCCATTGCCGCTGCCCGCCGCGCCACTGGTGATGGTGATCCAGTCGGCGGTGGTGGTCGCCGTCCACGCGCATCCTGCCGCCACCGTCACGCCGACCGTGGCCGGACCACCAGCAGCTGCCACCGCCTGTTCCGAAGCACTCAGCGTATAGGTGCAGGTCGGCGGCGTCGGAGGTGCCGCTGCCTGTCTGACGGTAAAGATCTGCCCCGCGATGGTGACGGCTCCGGTTCGCTCGGCCCCGGTGTTTGCCGCAATCGGTGAGCGCCACCGTGCCGTTGCCGCTGCCCGCCGCGCCTCCGGTGATCGTGATCCACGGCAGCTGGGTCGCGGCCGTCCACGCGCATCCGGCCGCGGCCGTGACGCTGACGGTGACGGGACCACCAGCGGCGCCCACCGCCTGCTCCGAAGCACTCAGCGCATAGGTGCAGGCCGGCGGCGGCGGGGGAGATGCGGCTGCCTGTCTGACCGTGAAGACCTGGCCGGCGATGCTGACGGTTCCGGTTCGCTCGGCCCCGGTGTTTGCCGCAGTCGTGAGCGCGACCGTGCCGTTGCCGCTGCCCGCCGCACCTCCGCTGATCGTGATCCACGGCACCTGGGTGGTGGCCGTCCACGCGCAGGCCGTGGTGGTGGTCACGGCGACGGTGACCCCGCCGCCGGCCGCCGGCACCGACTGCCCGGTCGAACCGAGCGCATACGAGCAGGTCGGCCCAGGCGGCGGGCGCGCCGGCTGTTTGGGTGACCGTCACGGTCACGTTGGCGACGGTGACCAGACCGACACGCTGCGGACCGGTGTTGGCGGCAACGACCAGCGCCACGTTGCCGTTGCCCGTACCGGTTGCGCCCTCCGTAACCGTGATCCAGGAGGCATGGCTGGTCGCGGACCAGACGCATCCGCCCGGCGCGGTCACCCCGACGCTCAGCGTCGTTCCGCCGGCCGGCGCCGTGCGCTCGGGCGACGCGACCGCGGGCGCACACGCGGACGGCGTCGTGCTCCCCTGGGTGACCGAATAAATCTGTCCGGCAATCCGCAGTTGTCCGGTGCGTGCCGGACCAGGGTTGGGTTGGGTTCGAATCTGAACCTGGCCGGCACCCGATCGTTCTGCTGAACCTACGACCTCGATCCAGTTACTCTCGCTGACCGCTGTCCAGGCGCAGCCATCGATCGTGGCCACGGTGACGACGTTCTCGCCGCCGGGAGATTCAACCGCAAGGGCGGGCGGCGTGAAGGTGAACTGACAGGGCGCGGCTTCCTGCAGCAGCTCGATCTGTTGATCGTCGACGTTCAACGTACCGCGCCGGGCCGCCGGCGCCGGATTCCCGGCAGCTGTGTAGGTGACAGTGCCGGATCCCTGGCCGGTGCGATTGCCGGCGATGGTGATCCACGGGACGCCGCTGGCCACGGTCCAGGCGCACTCGCGCGCCGCCGTGATCGTCAGGGTGCCGCTGCCTCCCTCGGGGCCAACCGGAGGCAGGCTGGTAGGCACGGAGATCTGGCACTTCTGACCACTCGGCGCGGTGATCTGCTGGGATGAGGACTGGCAGGCGTACGACAGAAGCGCGCAGGCAACCGCGATCAACGCCAGGACGCACGCGTTGGTGCGGCGCGGAAAGCTGGCGGAAACCGGCCCGGTCACGGATGACATCGAAGCGGTCATGACCCTGCAAGAATCGGATCCATTTGGGTGAGGGCGGTCGATCCCGGGATGCGAGGCACCACCGGTGTTGCGGCGCCTGCAAGGCGGTCCGGGAAAACCGGTCCGGCCTGAGTCATCCAGTCTACCGACAAACGTCTCTCCCCGGCAGGTCTTCAGAGCGCTGCGGGACGGTTACGTTGGTGGCTGAACGCTCGAGCTGGCTCTACCGTTGTTTCACGGTCACCACGAAGGCCTTCGCGGGGCCAATATTGCCGGCGGCGTCGATCGCGCGGTATTCGATCCGGTGGGTACCGTAGCCAGGTTTTCGCTCTTCCCACGGTTGCGGGGAGAGCCCTTCGCTGCTCAAACTGCCGTAGACCAGCTCCTTGATCGTCGTACCGCGCGGCGTGAACTTGAAGGGTGTGCCCTCGGGCGCGTCCGGCCAGCCGTAGTAGTGGTGCCAGCCATCCCCGTTCACACGAAACTCGGCGACGACGTAGCCTTTCTGGTCATCCGAAGGCTGGAGCTGCATGGTGAACTCCTCGTTGAACACGAAGTGGGGTGTGCCGTCGGTTTCGGCCTTCGTTTCCAGCGGCGTCGACAGGGTGTACTTCACCTGCGGCGGCGTGTTGTCGATCGTCCATGTGCGCGTCTGACTCCCAGCACGCGGGTTGCTCGAGTCGACCACCGTCGCGGTCAACGCGTGCGTCCCGGCCGGCAGCTTCTGATCGGCCAGCCGGAGCGCGCGGCTGGTCGTCGGCATGTCGATCGCCGTACCGTTCAGGCGCCACGTCACCTCCAGCGGCCGTCGGACCGGTTGGGTAGTCGTGACGTAGACCACATCGGTGCCGCCGACCGGACGATCCGTCGGGGTCGAGCCCGTGAAGGCCACCTTCACCAGCGGCTCCGGTGTCGTCGCGGTTCCCAGAGTCCACGTCCGGGTTGCGGTCAACGCGCTGGAGCGAACCGCCGGATCGCGGACGAACGGCGTCGGATCCGTCACGATCACCGTGAACGTATGCGGCTTGCCGATGTTCGCGAGGTTCATGGCATTCACGTTCCAATACGGAGAGTTCCGCTGGCGGGGAAACTCTTTGCCATCCAGCTGCCAGGTGATGTCGAGCTCGTGGTCGCTGGGGTGCGCCGGCTCGATCCAGAGTATTTCGTTGATGCCGAGCGGCGTGGCGGTTGGACGTGAGTCTGCGATCAGGTTCACCTGCTCCGAGATCCGCTGCACCATGCGCTCGCGGCTGACCTGGTCGAAGTAGTAGCCGATCGAGATCATCATCGAGTGCTTGCTCGGCCGCCACACACCCGTCGTCCGGTAGTTGCCCCCTTCGAACCGGCCGATCGGGCCGCCCGACAGGCTCTCCTCGCCCAGCCAGCGGAACCACTTCTTCTGCTCCGTCCGCATCTGCTCGGCGGTCATCAGCGTGTGATGCACCGAGTTCGGCTCGCCGCCGGTGTAGGGGCCGCCGGCGACACCGCGCTCGCGATAGGTGTATTCGTCCTGGAGCCGGCCGAGCGAATGTCCGAGCTCGTGAGGGGTGATCAGGACCCCCAGCGAGTTCCCGCCGGAGGTCGTCGCCACGCCGCCGCCGATGCCACCGTAGGTGTCGGTATTGGCGAGCACGAGGATCTGGTCGAAATCCGGCGTCGCCTGCCTGGCGAACCCGCGCGCCGACTCCTGGTTGACGAGAATGCCGCGGGCGTTCGGGTTGGTGCAGCCACCCTGGAAGTTCGCGCCGAGCGGCGTCTTCCGCGGTTCGCGGTGCGCCGGATCACAGGTGACACCCGATTCGGGTGACACGATCTCGACGGAGTAGACGTTGATGTAGTTGCGATAGCTGCGGAACGGCTCGATGCTCCACAGCACGTTCAGGTGTTTGTCGAGCTGGGCACGATATTTCGGCATGTCGGCCGCCGTGTAGCCATCGCTCATGACCACCAGCGAGAACCGAGCCGCTGGATCGCCGTTGACCGAGACCGGAACGACCGTCGCCGGAGCCGTGTCGGTCGCCGGGGTCTGCGCGTTCGCAGACGTGAGGAAGAGAATCGCAATGGCAGCCGCGTAGAAGCGCATCGATCGCATGGGGGTAGCGGGAAGTGGAACGTCGAAACCGGAACAGAGCTGGAACCCTTGGAACCCTGGAACCTTTGGAACCTCAGCGTAAGTTCAGGAAACCTTGGTCCGGAAGTAGTCGAGCGTCTTGAGCAGCCCTTCCTCGAGCGGGACCTTCGGTTCCCAGCCGAGCAGCGTGCGCGCCCGGGTGATGTCCGGCTTGCGGACCTTGGGATCGTCTTCGGGAAGCGGCCGGTAGACGATCTGGCTTTTCGAACCGGAGATCCGGATGATGACCCTGGCGATTTCCTCGATCGTCATCTCGTGGGGATTGCCGATGTTCACCGGATCGTGGACGTCCGACTCCATCAGGCGGAGGATGCCGTCCACCAGATCGGTGACGTAGCAGAAGCTGCGAGTCTGGTCGCCGCGGCCGAAGATCGTCACGTCCTCGTTGCGCAGTGCCTGGCTCATGAACGCCGGCACCGCGCGGCCATCGCGGACGCGCATCCGCGTTCCGTAGGTGTTGAAGATCCGGACGATCTTGGCGTCGAGCCCGTGATAGCGCCGGTAGGCGGTGGTCATCGCCTCGGCGAACCGCTTGGCTTCGTCGTAGACCCCGCGCGGACCGATCGGGTTGACGTTGCCCCAGTAGGTTTCCTTCTGCGGATGCTCCAGCGGATCGCCGTAGACCTCGGAGGTCGACGCGAGCACGAACCGCGCTTTCTTGGCGAGGGCGAGGCCGAGCGCCTTGTGGGTGCCGAGGGCGCCGACCTTGAGCGTCGGGATCGGCAGCTCCAGGTAGTCGATCGGGCTGGCCGGGCTCGCCCAGTGCAGCACCGCGTGCACCGGGCCTTCGACGTAGATGTAGTTGGTGACGTCGTGCTTGATGAAGGTGAAGTCCCGGTTCACCAGGTGCGCGATGTTGGCGGTGTCACCGGTCAGCAGGTTGTCGATGCCGATCACCGTGTAGCCGCGGTCGAGCAGGGTTTCCGACAGATGGGACCCGATGAAGCCGGCCGCGCCGGTAATGACGATCCGCTTAGAAGGCATGCCGGTGAAATCCACGGACGAGGGTGAGCCACATGATCTTCAGGTCGAGGCCGACCGACCAGTTCTCGATGTAGTAGAGATCGTATTCGATGCGTTTCTCGAGCGAGGTGTTGCCGCGCCAGCCATTGACCTGGGCCCAGCCGGTGATCCCGGCCTTGACCTTGTGCCGCAGCATGTACTGCGGGATGCGGTGCTTGAACTGCTCGACGAAGTAGGGCCGCTCCGGACGCGGGCCGACGATCGACATGTCGCCGCGCAGCACGTTCCAGAGCTGCGGCAGCTCGTCGAGATCCAACTTGCGCAACCACCGGCCGACCGGCGTGCACCGCGGGTCGTCGTCACGCGCCCAGACCGGGCCGGTGTCGTCCTCGGCGCCGACGTACATCGAACGGAACTTGAAAACGTGGAACGCCTTGCCGTCCAGCCCCATGCGCTCCTGGGTGTAGAACACCGGGCCGCGCGAGCCGCGCCGGATCAGCAGCGCGATCACCAGGAAGGGGATCCCCAGGCCGAGCAGCGCCGAGCCGGAGATCGCCACGTCGATCGTCCGCTTCAGGACGCTGTTGAACCCCCGCAGCGGCACGTCGTTCAGGCTGATGATCGGCACGCCGTCGAGGTTCTCGAGCCGGGCGCGCAGGGCGATGAACTGCAGCAGGTCGGGCACGACGTGCACGTCGACCCCTTCCCGGTTGGTCGCCTCGACGATGCCGAGCATCTTGACGTGCTCTTCGAGCGGCAGCGCGACGTAGACGTGATCGATCTTCTCGTGGCGGATGATCTCGTCGGTCTCGCCGAGCGTCCCGAGCAGCGGCAGGCCGCGATAGCCGATGTGATCGCCGGCGGCGCGGTCGTCGACGAACCCAACCACCTGGAACCCGAGCTCGCGGTGCTGCAGCACCTTGTCGGCGACCAGCCGGCCGAGATCACCGGAGCCGGCGATCAGGACGCGCTTGAGCCCGATCCCGTTCTTCCAGCGATGCTCGAGCACCTCGCGCACCAGCTCGCGCGAACCGTAGGTGAAAGCGACGTTGATGGTCAGGAACAGCGCCAGCACGACCCGGGAGATCTCGTGCGCTTCGCCGGCCGCGTCCGCCAGGCGGGGAAAGAGCGACGGGGCAGGATATGCCTGGAAGTAGAGGTTCGCGACCAGCCCGATGATGCCGGCCAGCACGGTGCCGACGAACACCGCGAAGAAGTCGTCAATCCGGGATCGCCCGCGCCGCAGCCGGTAGAGCCCCTGCACGTGGAAGGCGATCGGCACGATGATCGCGATGAACGGGGCCATGTTGACGTACTGGCCGAACGGCGGGTAGTTCTTGACCACCGGGATCAAGCCGCTTTCGAAACGAATGAGATAGGCGAGCAGGAACGCCACCATCCCGAGTGCCGCGTCGCTGAGGATGTAGAACGCGACGAGCACCCGGTTGTAGCGCCGCATCATGAGGCGGCCACCGGCGGTGCCGGGGTCTGGTCGACCGCGGCAGTGAAGCTGGCCTTGAACCGCGCGATCGAGAATCGCTCGGCGTGGCGCCGGATATCGTCCGGGTTGGGTGGTATCTCGATCACCCGCCGGATGGCCTCGGCGAACATCGCCGGATCGAGTTCCGGTACCGAGGAAGCCGGTCACTCCGTCAACGACCGTTTCGCAGGCACCGCCGTGGGCCAGCGCCACGACCGGGACGCCGCACGCCTGGGCCTCGACCGGGACGATCCCGAAGTCTTCCGTTCCGGGAAGCAGGACAACGGCGGCGGACCGGTAGAGGTCGCGGACGTCGCTGTCGGTGCGCCAGCCCAGGAATTCCGTTGGAGTACCAGCCGCGAGCTGCTTCAATCGCGCCTCTTCGGGCCCTTGCCCGACGATCCGTAGCGGTACACGAGCCAGCCGGCAGGCTTCAATGGCAATGTCCAGACGCTTGTAGGGAACCAGGGCAGACACGATCAAGGCTCCCGTGCCGGATTGCACGCGGGTCGGCTCCGGACGGTAAAACTCAGTGTCTACTGGAGGATACACAACGATCGACCCGCGATTATAGTATCGGCCTATTCTGCCCGCAACATATTGAGAGTTCGCGAGAAAGCGGTCGACCCGTCCGGCCGTCGACGCGTCCCAGCGGGCCAGCCCGGCCATGATCGGCCGCAGCGCCCGGCTCGGCCATCGCCCGACCTGGGCCGGACCGAAGTAGGCGTCGAACTGATCCCAGGCATAGCGCATCGGCGAGTGGCAGTAACAGATGTGCCGGGCATCGCCTCGCCTGATTACCGACTTCACCGCGCAGTGGCTGCTGCTGATGACCAGGTCGTAGCCGTCGAGATCGAACATCTCGACCGCCGCCGGGTAGAGCGGCAGGTAGTACCGGTACAGCCGGCCCGGACTCGGAAGGCGCTGGACGAATGACGTCCGGATCGTCCGCTGCTCGATGGTGTCGCTGACCTTGCCGGGCACCCGGACGAGCGTGAACAGGGTGGCGCGCGGATAGAGCTCGCAGATCGCCGCCAGCACTTTCTCGCCCCCCCGCATTCCGGTCAGCCAGTCGTGGACGATGGCGACCTTCGACGGCGATGGGGGATGGGGGATAGCGGTTGGGGGCGGGGAGGGGTGCGGGGAAGGAGTGCGGGGGGTGCGGAAGGTGCGAGGGGTGCGAGGTCACGAGGAAAAGACCTCGCCGTAGATCTCCCGTACCCGCCGCACCGAACGGTCCCACGAGAACTGCTGGACGCGCGCCAGGCCGCGGGCGCGCAGGTCCTCGCTCAGTGCCGGTTCGGTGAGCACGCGGCGCATCGCCCGGGCGATCTCGTCCGGCTCGTAGGGATCGATCAGGATCGCGGCATCGCCGACCACTTCCGGCAGCGAGGAGATGTTCGAGGTGATCACCGGCGTACCGGCGGCCATCGCCTCGAGCGGCGGAAGACCAAAGCCCTCATAGAGCGACGGGAACACGAACACGCTGGCCAGCCGGTAAAGACTGGCGAGCGTCTTGTCCGGAACGAAGCCGAAGAACCGCACGTGCTTGTGCAGCTTATGGCGATGGACCGCGCGCCGCAGGCTGGCGTACTTCGAGATCTCGTCGCCGATGATCAGCAGCTGGACGTGCTCGAGGCCGCCGCGGCGCAGGGTGTTGAAGGCCTCGATGAGCCGTTCCAGGTTCTTGTGCGGCTTGATGTTGCCGGCATAGAGCACGAACGGAGCGTTCAGCTGATAGCGCTCGCGCACCTGCGCGACCTCCGCCTCCGTCGGCGCGCCGCCGAGCCGCTCGTCGATGGCGTTGTAGATCACGTCGATCTTCGACTCGGGCACCCGGAAGTAGCGCAGGATGTCCCGCTTCGACGTTTCCGACACCGTCAGCACCCTGGCCGAGCGGTGGGTGGCCACCCACAGCGAGGTTCGCGCGTAGACGTATCCCAGGCGGTTGGGGAGGTACTGCGGGAACCGCAGGTGGATGCAGTCGTGGATCGTGACGATCGCCTTGCACGGCGTCAGCGGCGGCAGCACGTAGTGCGGCGCGTGAAAGAGATCGACCTTCTCTCGCCGCAGGTCGAGCGGAATCGAGAACTGCTCGCGCACGGAGTAGCCCTGCGACCAGTCGGGGACGGCCCGGAAATTCTCCCCCAGCTCGGTAGCGATCTCGATGTCGGCCGGCTGAACGATCAGGACGTACTCGGTCGTCTGGTCGATACGCGCCAGGTGCCGGACCAGATTGCGGATGTAGGTTCCGATGCCGTAGTCGCGCAGCTTCCGCGCATCGATCGCTATTCGCACGTTTGGGGGATCTTATCAACTACCGGGATCGGGCATGGGGGAAGGGGAAATGCTGAATGCATGCTGAATGCTGAATGCAGAATGGCGATTGGGAGTTGGAAGTTGGGAGTTTGGGGTTGCCCCATTCCCCGTTCCCCGCCCCCCATCCCCGTCAGGGCAGCTGTTTCTTCAGCCGCAGATAGGCGCGGAGCAGCGGGACCCAGTGAGGATGGTGCTTCTCGTAGAACGCCAGGTGGCTGCGGCGGTAGGCTCTGTTCAGCATCACCGGCGCGGTGGTCCGCGAGCGGCCCCGGAGGTGCACCACCTCGGCGACCGGCGTAAATAGCACCTTCCCGCCCCGGGCGCGGACGCTCGCGCAGAAGTCCACATCCTCGGTGTAGAGGAAGAACCGCTCATCGAGCAGCCCGGCCTCCTCGGCCGCCCGGCGCCGGACCAGCAGACAGGCGCCGCTGACCCAGTCGACGTAGCGCTCGCGGCGGGTTGTCCGCTCCACCCATCCGGTAACCGGACCGAAACCGCGCGCATGCAGGGCAGTCACGACCTTCTGCCGCAGCTCGCCGAGCGGCGAGATCATCGGCCCGAACGACAGCTCGGCGGCGCCATTGCCGTCCACGAGCCGCGGCCCCGCGACCGCGGCCGCGGCATCAGCCTCCAGCCGGGCGAGCAGCCGGTCGAGCGCGCCGGCGGGAACGACCGTGTCGTTGTTCAGCAGCAGCACGAACTCTCCGCTGCTGGCGCGGATCCCGACATTGTTGCCGGCCGAAAATCCGACGTTGGCCGCGAGCTGGATCAGGCGCGCGCCGGCATGGCCCTCCACCACCGCCGCACTCCCGTCGAGCGACGCGTTGTCGACGACGACGATCTCGGTGGGGACCGCTGGGGGGTGCGCCGCGAGCGATCCGCAGGCAGTTCTCGAGATGACCGGCGCCGTTGAAGTTCACGATGATGATCGACAGCCGCGGCGTCATCGGCGCGAGGCCAACCCTTCGATCAGGCCGATCGTCGTGTCGGCCGCCTCATCCCACGAATATCGCGCCAGGACGCCGGGGGCGCGCGCCAGTTGCGCGGCGACGGCATCACGCGAGGTGAGCAGCCGGGTCAGCGCCGCGGCGGTCGCGCCGATATCTCCTTGCGGCACGAACTCGGCGGCATCGCGGTAGATCTCCCGGGCGACCGGCGTGTCGAGCACGACGATCGGCACGCCGGCCGACAACGCCTCGAGCGGCGTCAGGCCGAACCCTTCGTATTCCGACAGGAACGCGAACACCGACGCCTGGCCGTAGAGCGAGGCGAGCTCTTCATCGCTCACGTAGTCGCGCACCGCCACCTGCCCCGACACGCCGTGCGTGGAGGCAATCGCCCGCAGGTCCTGCGGCGGCCAGGTCCGGTTGTCGCCGACGATCACCAGCCGGGCGGACGGCACGGCCGGCAGCGTCGCGGCGAAGGCGGCGATCAGGTCCGGGAGCCGGCGGCGATTGAAGATCGAGCCGCTATAGAGCACCAGCGGCTCGCGGACCGGCGAGGCGTCCGGACGTCGCGCCGGCAGGCCGTTCGGCACGACCTTGATCCGATCGACCGGCACCCCGTACAGCTCGTGGATCTCGCGCTGCGAGAAGGCAGACCCGGTGACGATGACGCGGGAACGCCGCGCCGCAGCCCGCGAGAGCAGATGTCTCCGTTTGCCTTCGCGGAAGCGGAACCACTCGGGATGCCGGCTGAACGACACATCATGGATCGCGACCGCCAGCGGCGCCGCAACGCCAAGCGGCGCGGTATAGGCCGGGGCGAAGAAGACGTCGGGCCGGTCCCGCCTGACCGCCGTCCGCAGCGTCGTCTGCTCCCACCAGGTGCCGCGGCCGCCGCCGAGGATCTGCACGGTCGTGCCCGGCCAGCGCACGCCCAGCGGTTCCGGGCTGTAGAGGAGGAACTCGCGAGTATCCGCATCTCTCCGGATCGTCCAGCGCGACATCAGCTCCCCAAGATACCTGCCGACACCCGTAGGCGAGCCCAGCAGTTCGCGCGCGTCGATGCCGATTCGCAACCTCGTCATCGCCTGGCCCGCCGCGCCGCTGCTTCGCGAAAGGCCTCGAGCAGACGGGCCGCTGAGTCCTCCCAATTGAACTGCCGCGCCTGCGCGACGCCTCTGGCAGCGTGCTCGCGCCGCACAGCCTCATCGCCGAGGAGCCGGGCCATCGCCGCTACCAGGGCCGCCCGGTCATCCGGGTCCACCAGGAGCCCGGCGTCCCCCAGGACTTCCGGCAGCGAGCCGCGTGCCGCGGCGACGACCGGCAGGCCGATCGTCATCGCCTCGAGCGCCGGGATCCCGAACCCTTCGTCGGACGAGGGGATGACGAGCATCGAGGCTTCGCGGTACAGCCGCAGCCGTTCCTCGTCGCTGACGTAGCCGAGAAACCTCACGTGACTCCTGAACAGGCGCCGCTGCTGATCGTCGGATGGGCTCGTCACCGGCGTCACGACCCGTCCGGCAAAGAGGAGCGGGGGAGTGTGCTCGGGATCGCGCGCGGCCAGCGTGAGATACGCCGCGACCAGCGCGCCGGCGTTCTTCCTCGGCTCGACTGTCCCGAGGTGAAGGATGGGGCCTGGCACCGGCGGTTCTTCCCGGACGCGCCAGGCGGGTGCGCCGGGATAGCAGACCGTCACTCGATCGGCCGGCACGCCCAGACGGTCCACGACCAGGCGCTTCGTGTGCTCCGAGATCGCCACGACGCCGTCGGCCCTGCGGGCGTGCACGCCGGCCAGCGCCGGGTAGTCGCGCCGCACCTCCCGGACCGTGCCTTCCGGGTGGTCGAGAAAATACAGGTCGTGGACGGTGACGACCTGCGCCGCATGCCGGGTCGGGACCAGTAGCGGGGTGAGCGACCAGGTGACGTCCGGGGCTGCGCCGAGGGTCTCGACCGGCGGCCAGCCAAGCCGATGCCACACGAAGTTCAGGACACGAACCGGGATCCGGGCATCGAGCGTTGTCGCGCCGGGGACGACGTCGGGGGCAAGGCGGTCTTTCCACGAGCTCGAAAACAGGGTGACGGTCCCCGGCTGGCGCGCCGCCAGGGTCGCCGCGAGGCGATGCGCGTACTCGCCGACACCCGTGCGCTGGCGCAGCGCGGAGCGGTAGTCGATGAGGATGCGCAAGCGGGCGGATGGTACCACAGCGGGAGGGTCGGTCCGGGCGCCGCCGGATGGCGACAAACCCTTGTTGCTCAATAGATTGACAGCCTTTTTCCGGCTGTGCTAGCGTTAGGGTTTTGTATCCAGTGGAGACTCTCCTCAGATGAAAATTGCGGTCGTCGGAAGCGGCTACGTGGGCCTGGTGGCCGGCGCATGCTTCGCCGAGAACGGGAACGAGGTCGTCTGCATCGACAAGGATGCGGACAAGGTCAAGAAGCTGCAGCGCGGGCAGATCCCGATCTACGAGCCCGGTCTGGAGGAGATGGTCCGGCGGAATCGCTCGGAAAAGCGCCTCACCTTCACCACCAACCTGCCCCGGGGCGTGCGCGCCGCCCAGATCGTGTTCATCGCCGTCGGCACGCCGACCGGTGAGGACGGTTCGGCCGATCTGAAGCACGTGCTCGATGTCGCCCGCGAAACCGCGCGCGCCATGAACGGCTACAAGGTGATCGTCAACAAGAGCACCGTGCCGGTCGGCACCGCCGCCAAGGTGCGCGAGCTGATCCGACGGGAGACCACGCACCCGTTCAGCGTGGTGAGCAACCCCGAGTTCCTGAAGCAGGGGGCGGCGATCGACGACTTCATGAAGCCGGATCGGGTCGTGATCGGCGCGGAGGACCCTCGGGCGGCGGAGCTCATGAACGAGCTGTACGCGCCGTTCACCCGAACCGGTGCGCCGATCATGTTGATGGACTGCCCCAGCGCCGAGCTCTGCAAGTACGCGGCGAACGCGATGCTGGCGACGCGGATTTCGTTCATGAACGAAGTGGCCAACGTCTGCGAGGCGATGGGGGCTGACGTCGACCAGGTGCGAAAGGCGGTCGCCGCCGACCGCCGGATCGGGCCGTCGTTCCTGTTTCCCGGCGTCGGCTACGGCGGCAGCTGCTTCCCCAAGGACGTCAAGGCGATGCTCCGGTTCGCCCACGGCGCCAAGTACGACTTCCAGATTCTCAAGTCGGTCGAGGCGGTCAACGAGAAACAGAAGCTGCGCCTCCTCGAGCAAGCTGAAGAGCCACCTTGGGAGCCTGAAGGGAAAGCGCATCGCCGTCTGGGGGCTCGCGTTCAAGCCGCGCACCGACGACATGCGCGAGGCGCCGGCGGTGCCGCTGATCAACGGCCTCCTGGCCGACGGCGCGATCGTCCAGGCCTATGATCCGGAGGCGATGAAAGTCGCCAAGACCATCTTCGGCTCGAAGGTCACCTACGCGGAGAACAGCTATGCGGCGCTGACCGGCGCCGACGCGCTGGCCCTGGTGACCGAGTGGAACGAGTTCCGCGAGCCGGACTTCGCCCGCATGCGGAAGCTGATGCGGCAGCCGGTCATTTTCGACGGCCGCAACATCTACAACCCGGAACAGATCCGCGCCCAGGGCTTCACTTACTCGTCGATCGGGCGGCCCGCCCGAGCATGATGACGAGCGTTCTCGTCACCGGCGGGGCGGGATACATCGGCAGCCACGCCGTCAAGGCGCTGCGCCAGGCCGGCGAGCGCGTCGTGGTCTACGACAACCTCTCGGCCGGCCACCGCGAAACCGTCCGGTTCGCCGACGCCTTCGTCGAGGGGGACATCGCACGACACCGAAAAGCTGCGCAGCGCCTTCCGGGACTACGACGTGGACGCCGTGATGCATTTCGCCGCGTGGCTGTCGGTCGGCGAGTCGGTGCGCGATCCGGCCGGCTACTACCGGAACAACGTCGTCGGGGCACTCGCGGTGCTCGACGCGATGGTGGCGGAAAACGTCTCGCGGCTGATCTTCTCGTCCACCGCCGCGGTCTTCGGCAACCCGGTCGAGACCCCCATTACCGAAGACCATCCCGAGGCATCCAATCAATGCCTACGGTGAGACGAAGCTGGCGATCGAGCGGGCGCTCCCTCACTACGAGACAGCCTACGGGCTGCGGTCGATCGCGCTCCGCTACTTCAACGCCGCGGGCGCCGATCCGGACGGCGACCTCGGGGAGGACCACGACCCCCGAGCTGCACCTCATCCCGCGGGCGATCGATGCCGCGCTCGGCCGGGACACGTTTCAGATCTTCGGCGATGATTACGACACGCCCGATGGCACCTGTCTCCGCGACTACATCCACGTGACCGACCTGGCCGACGCTCACGTGCGGGCGCTGGCGTCGCTGCGCTCCGGCGGCCCGTCGGCCCGCTACAACCTCGGCAACGGGCGCCCGACATCGGTCAAAGAGGTTGTCGACGCGGTCGCCAGGGTCACCGGCCGTCCGGTGCCGGCGACGATCGGGCCCCGCCGCGCCGGCGATCCGGGAGTACTCTTCGCCTCGAGCGTGAGGATCAAGCAGGACCTGGGGTGGGCCCCTCGCTTCGAAGAGATCGACACGATCGTGAGGACGGCCTGGCAGTGGCGCCAGCCTCGTCCTGCTGGTTACCGCTCGCCGCAGGGGGTGGGTCGCTGATGTCTCGTCTCAAAGGGCAGCTCCTCGATCCGCTTCTCTCGGTGGTCATGCCGGCCTACAACGAGGAGGCGACGATCGAGGAAATGATCCGCCGGGTCACCGCGGTGCCGATCCGCACCGAGCTCATCGTGGTGGACGATGGGTCGAAGGACCGGACCCGCGAGATCCTGACGCGGCTGGCGGCGGAACTGCCGATCAAGGTGATCTTTCAGCCGGTCAACGCTGGCAAGGGGGCGGCGCTCCGCCGCGGCTTCCAGGAGGTCACCGGCGACCTGGTGGTGATCCAGGACGCCGACCTGGAGTACTCGCCCGAGGAATTTCCCGAACTGATCGAGCTGATCTGCCAGGGGCGGGCCGACGTCGTCTACGGCTCCCGCTTCCTGGGGCGCCACCGCGTGTTCATGTTCACGCACTACGTCGGCAACCGGATCGTGACCCTCCTCACCAACGTGCTCTACAACACGATGCTCAGCGACATGGAGACGTGTTACAAGGTGATGCGCACCGAGGTGCTGCGCTCGTTCACGCTCCATTCGGATGGCTTCGGGATCGAACCGGAGATGACCGCCAAGATCTTCAAACGCGGCTACCGGGTTTACGAGGTGCCGATCACCTACGACGGCCGCGGCTACGACGAAGGCAAGAAGATCACCTGGCGGGACGGCTTCGTCGCGCTGTGGGTGCTGCTGAAGTATCGATTCACTGAGTGAATCCACTCCATCGCCTGTTCGCCTACGCCCGCCCGTACCGCGGGCGGTTCATCGCGGCGCTTGCCGCTATGGTGATCTACGCCGCAGCCAACGCCGCGGTCGCCTACCAGATCAAGACGCTGATCGATTCCGTCCTGAAGGGGACAGTCCCGTTCGCGGCGTTCGCCTGGTTCGTGATCGGTGGCTATTTTCTCAAGGGTCTGGGCGGATACTTCGCGACGTTCCTGATGACCGACATCGGGCAGCGGGTGGTACGCGACATCCGCAACCGGCTGTTCCGGCACATCCTCGACCAATCGGCCGGGTTCTTCGCGCGCAGCAGCACCGGCTCGCTGATGTCGCGGATCACCAACGACGTCAACCAGATCCAGCAGGCGGTCTCGGAGACGCTGGGAGATCTGCTTCGCGAGGGGCTGTCGCTGGTCGCGTTCGCGATCGTGCTGTTCTTCATGGACTGGCAGCTGGCGATGGTGACGGTGTTCATCGCGCCGCTGGCCATTCATCCGCTGGTGCGTCTGGGCAAGCGGATCCGGCGAACCACCCGGCGCAGCCAGGAAGAGCTCGAGCACCTCACCCACGTGACCGCCGAAGCCTTCACCGGCCATCGGATCGTCAAGGCCTTCGGCGCAGAGGCGCACGAGGAAGCCCGCTTCCGGGCGGCGGCGCACCAGCTCTACCGCACCAACCTGAAGGTGACGAGCACGCTGGCGATCCTGCCGTCTCTCATGGAGATGCTGGGCGGGGCGGCGACGGTGTTCCTGGTCTGGTACGGCCGCCGCCAGATCCTTGCGGACCCGCCTCAACTGACCGAAGGGGAGTTCCTGCTGTTCGTGGTCGCGGCGCTGATGATGTACACGCCGATCAAGAAACTGAGCCGGGTCAACGCCAACCTGCAGCAGGCCATGGCCGCATCGGAACGGATCTTCGAGGTGCTCGATACGCATTCGGAGGTACGGGAACGGCCCGGCGCCGCGGTGCTCCAGGCGCTGCGCCACGCGATCGAGTTCCAGCACGTGGCGTTCGTCTACGACGACCGGCCGACCAAGCCGATTCTGCGCGACGTCTCTTTCAAGGTCTCGCGCCGGCGAGATGGTCGCGATCGTCGGGCTGAGCGGCGCCGGCAAGACGACGCTGGTGAACCTGCTGCCGCGGTTCTACGACGTGACCAGCGGTGCGATCCGGATCGACGGCGTCGACATCCGCGATCTGACCCTGGCGTCGCTGCGGTCCAAGATCGGCATCGTGACCCAGGAGACGGTCCTGTTCGACGAGTCGGTGGCCAGCAACATCGCCTACGGGTCCTCGGGGGCGTCGCGCGAAGAGATCGAGGCCGCCGCGAAGGCGGCGCACGCGCACGAGTTCATCACCGGCCTGTCGGGCAAGTACGACACCCGGATCGGCGAGCGCGGCCAGACGCTGTCGGGCGGGCAGCGGCAGCGGCTGGCGATCGCCCGCGCGATCCTGAAGAACGCCCCGATCCTGGTGCTCGACGAAGCGACCTCGTCACTCGACGCCGAGTCCGAGCTGCTCGTCCAGGACGCGCTGCAGACGCTGATGCGCAACCGGACGTCGTTCGTCATCGCGCATCGCCTGTCCACCGTGCGGCGGGCCGACCAGATCATCGTGCTCGAGAAGGGGCGCATCGTCGAGGTGGGCAAACACGACGAGCTGCTGGCGCGCCCGAGCAGCGTCTACTCCAAGCTGTATTCACTCCAGGCGTTCGAAGGCCGCCGGCCCGGGCAGGTCCGGGCGCACCCGACCATTCAATGATCAAGAGCATGACCGGTTTCGCCTCGCTCACCCGCGACGACGAAGCCGCCACGATTACGGTGACGGTGAAGTCGGTGAACCACCGCTTCCTCGACCTGCAGGTCCGGATCCCGCCGTCGTTCGCCGCGCTCGAGTCCCGGGTGCGCGGGATCGTGCAGCAGAAGGTCTCGCGCGGCCGCATCGAGGTCGCGGTGGCGATGCAGCAGCGCCGGGTGCCGTCGGTCGAAGTCGATCTCAACGAGCCGTTTCTCGAAGCGCTCGGCGCGGCCCTCGACCGGGCCCGCGAGCGCGGGCACATCGCCGGACCGATGACCACCGGGGACCTGCTGCGGTTTCCCCAGGCGCTCACCATCCGCGAGAAGCAGCAGGAGCTCGCCGAGGAAGGGGAGCTGCTGCCGCGCATCGAAGAGGCGCTCTGGTCGGCGATCGAGAGCCTGGACGCAATGCGGGTCACCGAAGGGGAATTCCTGCGCGCCGATCTCGATGCCCGCCGGCGCCTGCTCGGCGATCTGTTCGACCGCGTCCACGCTGCCTCCGAATCCGGGATGGAGGGGCTCCGCGCCCGGCTCGAGGAGCGGGTGCGGACGCTGCGCGTGGACAGCCTGGCGGACGAAGGGACGGTCGCCCAGGAGATCGCCCGGTTCGTCGGCCGGTCCGACATCACCGAGGAGGTGGTGCGGTTTCGCGGCCATCTGGAACACTGGAAGGCGCTGTCGGAGTCCCCCGAGCCGTGCGGCCGCAAGCTGGACTTCCTGCTGCAGGAGATGAACCGGGAGGTCAATACGGTCGGATCCAAGGCGGAAGGGCCGGGGGTGTCCGAGCTGGTCGTTTCGCTCAAGGCGGAGCTCGAGAAGATGCGGGAGCAGGTCCAGAATGTCGAGTAATCCCCACAGCCTGAGGCGGGGGCTGCTCTTCGTGGTCTCGGCTGCCTCGGGCACCGGCAAGACCACCGTCGTGGAGCGGCTGGTGCAGCTCGTGCCGGATCTGGCGCTGTCCCGGTCGTACACCTCGCGCCCGCTGCGGGGAGGTGAAACCGACGGGGTCGACTATAATTTCGTCACCCGCCCGCGCTTCGAAGAGATGGTCGCCGCCGAAGAGTTTCTCGAGTGGGCGGACGTCTTCGGCAACCTCTACGGCACCTGCGCGGCGGACGTCGAGCGCGAGCTGGCCCGCGGCTGCGACATCGTGCTGGTGATCGACGTCCAGGGGGCGCGGCAGGTCCGGCTGCGCTACGCCAACACCGTCGGCGTGTTCGTGCTGCCGCCGTCGTTCGAGGTCCTCGAGCAGCGGCTGCGCGGCCGCAGCCGCGACCCGGAAGAGGCGATGCAGCGGCGCCTGCGCACCGCGCGCAACGAAGTCGCGGCATTCGCCGAGTACGACTATGTGATCGTGAACGACGAGCTCGAAGCCTGCGTGGAGCGGCTGCGGGCGATCGTCCTGGCGGAGCGGTCGCGGCTGCGCTCCGTTCGTCCGGAAGCCGAAAGAATCGTCGAATCGTTTACCGAAAGGGCGCCCCGTTGAAGATATCTGATCGATCGGAAATTCGTAACGCGTTTGAGTTCGTCACCGTGTCGAGTGCGCGCGCCCGCCAGCTCCTGGCCGGCTGCACTCCCCGTCTCGAGGGCAGCGAGAAGCCGGCGCGGCTCGCCCAGAAGGAAGTCAGGGAAGGCAAGATCCGGAAGCTCGAACCAGGGGCCGCCGTCGAAAGCTGCCACGGGCTCACCGCAGAGGACGCGGAGAACGCAGCGCAGAAACACTCCAGGTTCTCTGCGGCGCTCGGCGGTGAGGCATTGTGAAGCGTGAGAAGTAGCACATGGCTCTGATCGCACTCGGCGTCTGCGGCGGGATCGGCGCCTACAAGGCGGTCGAGATCGCGCGCGGGCTGCAGAAGCGCGGCCACGAGGTGGTGGCGATCATGACCCGGTCTGCCTCCCGCTTCGTCGGCCCGGTGACCTTCGAGGCGATCACCCACCGCCGGGTCATCACCGACCAGTTCGCCGAAGGGGCGAACTCCGACATCGAACACATCTCGCTCGCCACCAACGCCGCCCTGCTGGTGGTTGCGCCGGCCACCGCCAACGTGATCGGCAAGTTCGCCCACGGGATCGCCGACGATTTCCTGACGTCGCTCTACCTGGCGACGCGCGTCCCCATCCTGATGGCGCCGGCGATGAACACCAACATGCTCGAGCACGACGCGGTGCGGGCGAACATGGCGACGCTTCGCTCTCGCGGGATCCGCTTCGTCGAGCCGGGTGAAGGCTATCTCGCCTGCGGCTGGGTGGGAAAGGGGCGTCTCGCCGAACCCGAGGACGTGGTCGAGGCCGCCGACGCCATGCTGCGCCCGACCGGCGCACTGGCCGGACGCCTGGTCGTCGTGACCGCGGGTCCAACCTACGAGGACATCGACGACGTGCGGTATATCGGGAACCGGTCGAGCGGGAAGATGGGCTATGCGCTGGCGGCTGAAGCGGCGCGCCGGGGTGCCCGGGTGCTGCTCGTCTCGGGACCGTCATCGCTGCCGGCCCCGGCGAACGTCGAGCTGATCCGGGTGCGGAGCGCCGCCGAGATGCACGCCGCCGTGATGGCGCAGTCGGCCGGCGCCGATGTCGCGATCATGGCCGCCGCCGTCGCCGACTACACCCCGCGCCTCCGCACCGGCGGCAAGATCGAGAAGTCGGATGCGCCGCTGGCCCTGGATCTGGTGAGAACGCGCGACATCCTGGCCGAGCTGGGTGAGCGGCGTGCGGCCGGCGCGTCGACCGTGCTGATCGGCTTCGCGGCAGAGAGCGGCGACCCCGCGGCCCGGGCACGTGAGAAGCTGACCCGCAAACGGGCCGACCTCATCGTCGCCAACGACATCAGCCGCGCCGACGCCGGTTTCGACGCCGACTCGAATGCGGTGACGCTCGTCACCGCCGAGGGGGACGAAGTCGTTCCGCTCGCCCCCAAGGCGCAGATCGCCGGCGTGATCCTGGATCGCGCCGAACACTTCCTCAATCGCGTCGCCGTCCGCTGATGGATCCCAGGCAGCTCGCGGAGCATCTCCGGTTCTACCAGGAGATCGGGGTCGCCGGCATCAGCCGCGACGCGCGGTGGCGATCGCGGGAACCTCCAATTCCCAATGACAGGCCCAGATCCACAGTCCGCGGAATTGGCTCGCCACGTTCACCGAAACCGCGGAGTCATCCCCGCGCGTCTGGACGCTGCAGACGATTCGCGAGGACATCGGTGACTGCACGCGGTGCAAGCTGGCGACGCTCGGCCGGAAGCAGGTCGTCTTCGGTGTCGGCAACCCAGATGCCGACCTGATGTTCGTGGGTGAGGCGCCGGGGGCCGACGAGGACGTGCAGGGCGTGCCCTTCGTCGGTCGCGCCGGGCAGCTGCTCACCAAGATGATCGAGGCGATGGGCTTCCGGCGCGAGGAGGTCTACATCGCCAACGTCGTGAAGTGCCGTCCCCCAGAGAACCGCAACCCCGAGCCGGACGAGATCGAGAGCTGCGAGCCGTTCCTCTTCCGCCAGATCGAGACGATCAAGCCGAAGGTCATCGTCGCGCTTGGCGCGTTCGCGGCCAAGACCCTGCTCAAGACGCAGGACCCGATCTCGCGGCTGCGCGGGCGGCTCTACGACTATCACGGCGCGACGTTGATCCCGACCTTCCACCCGTCGTTCCTCCTCCGCAGCCCGGGCCAGAAAAAGTACGCGTGGGAGGATCTGAAGAAGGCGCTCGCCGTCATGGGCCGGGAAGCGCCGGCGTCCGCCCCCGCCGGTCCCGACGCGTAGCGCGATGCGCCTCGTCTCCGTCGCGGTCCCGGTCCCCGCCGTCGACGCGCTGACCTACGCCGTCCCCGATCATCTCCCCGACCCCGTCCCCGGCGCCCGGGTCCTGGTCCCGCTCGGTACCCGGGTCCTCACCGGCGTAGTCCTCGGCCCCGCCATTCTGGAGCCGGCCGCACCCTCCGCACTCGCGTCGCACCCAGCGCACCCCCCGCACCCCTGTCCCCCCCCCTCGTCGAAGCCCCCCGCACTCCTGTCCGCGCCCTCGTCGATGAGATCGATAATCGACGTGCTCGACCCCGACCCCTTTCTGCCGGCCGACGTGCTGAAGCTGGTGCGGTGGGTGGCGGAGTACTACGCGTGCGGCGCCGGTGAGGCGCTCTCCTCGGCAATGCCACCGCGCGCCTGGATCGAGAGCGAGCGGCATGCCCGGATCACCGATGCCGGACGGCTCCGCCGGCAGCAGGAAAAAGGGCTCCGCGGAGAGGTCCTGGGCCGCCTGCCCGACGACAAGCCGCTTCGCGTCGACGCGCTGGCGACGCGCACCGGCGTGTTCGCGGCGCTCGCCGGTCTCGAGCGCGATGGGCTCGTCGAGATTACCCGTCCTCTCAAGGGATCGGCGGCGGCCTTCCGCACCGTCCGCGTCGCGACGCTCACGCTATCGGAAGCGGTGCCCAGAGGCGCGCGCCAGGTCGAGGCGGTCGACCGGCTGCGGGGAGCGCCCGACGGAATCGACACCGCCTCCCTGGTCGCCTCCGGCATCAGTGCGGCGACGCTGAAGCGCCTGGTGGATGTCGGGCTCGTCGCGATCCATCGGCGGCGGCTCGAGCGTGACCCGTTCGAGCAGGCAGCCGCCCTTCCGGTCGCACCGCGGGTGCAGGTCACCTTGACGGACGAGCAGACCGAGGCTTTCGAACAGCTGCGCGGCTGGTCGGCGTCGGGGGCCTTTCATTGTGCGTTGCTCCACGGCGTCACCGGCAGCGGCAAGACCGAGCTCTATCTGCGTCTCGCCGACCTCGTCCGCCGCAGCGGACGCGGCGTGCTGCTGCTGGTGCCCGAGATCGCGCTCACGCCGGCGGTGGCGGCGCTGTTCCGCGGCGCCTTTGGAGATCGGGTCGCGATTCAGCACAGCGGGCTCTCGGACGGCGAGCGCCACGACCAATGGCACCGCATCCGCCGCGGCGAAGTGGACGTGGTCGTCGGCACCCGGTCGGCGGTATTCGCGCCGCTGCGAGACCTCGGGCTGGTCATCGTGGACGAAGAGCACGACGGCTCGTACAAACAGGAAGAGAGCCCCCGTTACCATGCGCGCGATGTGGCGGTCGTACGGGCGCAGCAGGCCGGGGCGTTTGCCGTGCTCGGTTCAGCCACCCCGTCGATGGAGACGTTTCACAACGCGCAGAGCGGACGATATCGGCTGGTGGTTCTGAAGCGGCGCGTCCTCGACCGGCCGATGGCCGAGGTGCGGATCGTCGACATGCGTGAGGAGTTCGCCGCCGGCGGCCCCGACGTCATCCTGAGCAGCGCCCTCGTCACCGCCCTCGGCCAGCGGTTCGAGCGCGGCGAACAGGCGATCGTGCTGCTGAATCGCCGCGGATTCGCGACGGTCGTCTTCTGCCGCCAGTGCGGGCAGACGCTCGAGTGTCCCAACTGCAGCGTGTCATTGACCGTGCACAAGGCGATCCGGCGTGCGCGCTGCCACTACTGCAATCACTCGGTCGGCATCCCGACGAAGTGCGCCAACTGCGGCGGGCCTTATCTCGAGCAGCAGGGTTTCGGGACCGAGCGCGTCGAGCTGGAGATCAGGAAGCTCTTCCCCGCGGCGCGGGTCGCGCGGGTCGATCGCGACACCGTGCGAAGGCGCGGGGCGATCACCGGGTTGCTGACCCGCTTCGGCGCCGGCGACCTCGACATCCTGGTAGGCACGCAGATGATCGCCAAGGGGCACGACTTTCCCCGGGTCACGCTGGTCGGAGTGATCTCGGCCGACGTCGGGCTCGGCATGGCGGACTTCCGGGCCGGGGAGCGTACCTTCCAGCTCCTCACCCAGGTCGCCGGGCGGTCCGGACGGGGCGAGTTGCCGGGTGAAGCGCTGGTGCAGACGCTCTACCCGACCCACTACAGCATCCGTCACGCGTGCCGGCAGGACTACGCCGCCTTCTTCGTGGACGAGATCGAATTCCGGCGCCGGATGAAGTACCCGCCGGTGGTCGCGATGATCAACGCGGTGGTCAAGGCGCGGACGCGGGAGGGGGCGATGGCCGACGCCGCCGACATCGTGCGGGCACTGCGATGGGGAGGGGAGCCGTACCGCGTGCTCGGCCCGGCCCCCGCGCCGCTCAGCCGATTGAAGGGGGAACACCGCGCCCAGTTCTTCATCAAGGGGACGCATCGCGCCTCGATGCGCCGGGCGCTGGTCGCCGCGCTGGATGCCCGACCTGAGATCAAGCGGCGAACCGTGGTCGACGTGGACCCGATGTCGGTCCTCTGACCCGCGTCAGCGTGGACGGTGCGGATCGGCGGAGCTCAGCGCTTGGTTTCGATCAGCGTATCGATCGGCACCGGCGTGAAACAGAGGATGAAGATGATCAGCGCCAGCACCGCGACCCAGCGCCGTCCCGGCTCCAGCGGCTCGTGCTCGTAGATCACCCGCGGATGCCGGGGGCCGAGGAACAGCAGCATGGCCAGCATCATCAGGGTCATGAACAGCCAGCTCGTCGAGTTGAAGGTCATGAGGACGCGCGATCCCGACGGTCGCCAGCGAGATCGGCGTCGCCCAGCGTCCTAGCGTGGCGTAGGTGATGTGCCCGCCATCGAGCTGGCCAAAGGGCAGCAGGTTGAGCGCGGTGGCCAACATCCCGAACCAGGCCGCGAACACCATCGGATGGATGTTGATCGTCTGGTTGGGGGAGAGGGGGCCGAAGTTCAGCGACGCCGCCCACTGGAACAGCAGCGGCTCTCCCATGTAGAACACGGACGGCCCGGTCGGCACCGCAACCACGGTCGACATGCTCATCCCGATGAACAGCGCCGGCACCAGGACGACGAAGCCGGCGATCGGCCCGCCGACGCCGATGTCGAACAGCACCGTGCGGGTCGGGAAGGCTTCCCGGATCTTGATGACGGCGCCAAGGGTCCCGGTCAGCGGGATCGGGGCCGGGATGAAATAGGGCAGCGTCGCATCCACCCCGTAGCGCCGGCAGAAATAGTAATGGCCGAACTCGTGCGCGCCGAGGATCCCGAGCAGCGTCAGGCTGTACCACAGGCCATCGACCAGCGTCCGCCAGGTGATCGCGAACGGCCGCCGGCCGAACTCGGTGATGTACGAGAGATAATGAGAGGAACCCACCAGCGTCGTGACCGCCAGTGTCAGGAAGAACAGGGTTACGTGCAACCACAGGCGGTTGCGGAACTTACGAGGAGCGCGTTGAACGTAGTAGGTGTCGATCGGGGGGATGGACGCCGGCAGGCGCCGGCTCGGCTCGTCGAAAGGGTAGGTCAATTACCCTCCGATGTTCTGGAGATCCTTGCCCGGCTTGAAGCGGATCGTGCGTCCCGGCGGGATCCGCACTTCCTTGCCGGTCCTGGGATTCCGGCCGATCCCCCGCTTCCGGGGCTTCACCTGGAACACGCCGAAGCCGCGCAGTTCGATCCGCTCGCCGCGCTGCATCGAGAGACGCATTGCATCGAACACGGCGTCGACAGCCACCTCGGCCTTGACCTTCGTGATGTCGGCGATCTTCGACACCTCGTTGACGATGTCAACCTTGATCATGCTTAGCGATCCCTCAGGAGTTGTAACTATCATAAATATCGGGACTTACGCTGTCAAGCATCGTGCTAACTAGACATTCAAAATGGCTGTGAAACGGGCCCTCGGGCTCCCGACCGTCGTGCTCGTCGGCCGCCCCAACGTCGGCAAGTCGACCCTCTTCAACCGCATCACCCGCACCCGCCGCTCCATCGTCACGGCGATCGCCGGGACGACCAGGGACGTCATCGACGAGCCGGCCGAGTGGCTCGAAACCCCATTTCGGCTGGTCGATACTGGGGGGATGTTCGGCGCCAGCGACGATCCGCTCCACGAACTGGTCGTGATCCAGGGGCGCAGGGCGCTCGAAACCGCTGACGTCGTGGTCTTCGTCGTCGACGGCAGGGAGGGACTGGTCTCCGGAGACCAGGAGATCGCTTCCTACCTCCGGGGGTCGAAGTCGCCGGTCCTGATGGCGGTCAACAAGACCGACGACAAGCGCGCCCGCGGCCGGGTGCTCGAGTTCCACGAGCTCGGCTTCGAGCCGGTCCTCGAGATCGCCGCCGAGCACGGCGAAGGGGTCAGCGACCTGCTGGACGAGGTGGTGAAGTACCTGCCGGCCCGAAAGGAACCCGGGGACGACACCGACGAGGAGACCGCCATCGCGATCGTCGGACGGCCGAACGTCGGCAAGTCGTCGCTGCTGAACCGGCTCCTGAAGGCCGAGCGCTCGATCGTCAGCCCGACCCCCGGCACGACCCGCGACACGGTCGACGCCGTCCTCAAGTGGCAGAAACGGACCTTCCGCATCGTCGATACCGCGGGGATCCGGCGGCCGGGGCGGGTCGCGCGCAGCGGCCAGCTCGAATCGCTCAGCGTGATCCTGGCGCGGCGGGCCATCCAGAAGGCGGACGTCGCCGTGCTCGTCATCGACGCATCGATCGGCACGGCCGATCAGGACGGCGCGATCGCGGGGGAGGCGGAGAAGGCCGGCTGCGGCATCGTGATCGCCGCCAACAAGTGGGACCTGATGAAGTCGAAGGGTCCCGACTTCTACAAGACCTTCGACGACGAGCTGCGGCGCCAGCTGAAGTTCCTGGAATACGCGCCGATCCTGCACATCTCGGCTGCCACCGGCGAGCGGGCCACCAAGGTGCTCGAGGCCGTCGACAAGGTCGCGGCCGCGCGGTCGCGCCGGGTTCCGACCGGCGAGCTCAATCGGTTCGTGCAGCAGATCACCGCCGAGCATCCGCCCAAGAGCCCCGGACGCCGGGCCGTCCGAGTGCTGTACGCCGCGCAGATCGGCACCGAGCCGCCGACGTTCGTTTTCTTCACCAACATCGCCACGGAGTTTCACTTTTCCTACCAGCGTTATCTGATCAACCGGCTGAGGGAGAAGTTCGAGCTGGAAGGGACGCCGATCCGGCTGCACGTGCGGCGGCGCGAGAAGAAGAGCGCGTCCGCCTGAGTCAGGTTCAGCCGGCAGCGCGAAGGACGCCGAGGATGGCGTGGGCGACCGCTTCCGGTTCGAGCGGCTTCGTGCACTGCCGGCGGAAGCCGGCCGCCAGCGCGCGCCGTTCGTTGTCGGCTCCGGCATAGGCCGTCACCGCGATCACCGGCACCCCGGCCAACTCCGGCCCGAGCCTCTGGAGCGCCGCCATGAAGGCGTAGCCGTCCTGGCGCGGGAGCCCGATGTCGGCCAGGATCACGTCGGGTGGCCGGACCCGCGTCGACTCCAGCAAGGTGAGGGCTTCATTGACGCTGGAGGTCGCCGAAACGTCAGCGCCAAGGTCCTCGAGGGCGAGCGACAGCAGGTGGCGCCAGTCCGCATCGTCGTCGAGGAGCAGGACGCTGATGCCCTTGAGCGCGGTCGGCGAGATCGCGAGTGCCTTCAGCGGCTCGACCGGCCCCTCTTCCTTGAGCTCCGGGAAGGTGACGGTGAAAACCGAACCCTGCCCAGGCCCTGGGCTCTCGGCGGAGATCCGGCCCCCGTGGAGCTCGACGAGCTGACGTACGAGCGCCAGCCCAAGACCCAGCCCCCCTTCCGTCCGGCTGGTCGACGCGTTCGCCTGACGGAACCGCTCGAAGACGAAAGGGAGAAAGTCGGGGGCGATCCCCTGGCCGGTATCGCTGACGATCAGCCGCACCGGTCCGGGTTCATCGGGAATGACGACCCGGACAGTCCCGCCGCGCGGCGTGAACTTGATGGCATTGGACAGCAGGTTCCAGGCGATCTGCTGGACGCGGTCGGCATCCGCAACGATGGCCCGCGGCCTGAGGTTGAGGGCCGCTTCGATCCGCACCCCTTTGGCTGACGCGGCCGGCGCGACCACGTCGATCGCCGCGGAGGTCGCGGCGACGAGATCGACCGGGCCGAGCTCGAGGCGGAGCTTGCCGCTGACGATCCTTGCCATGTCGAGCATGTCTTCGACCAGCCGTGACTGCGCCCGTGCGTTGCGCTCGATGACCCGCAGCGCGTTCTCCAGCATTGCCGGGTCCACCGTGCGGCTCAGAAGGATGCGCGCCCACCCGATCACCGCGTTCAGCGGCGTGCGGATCTCGTGCGACAGGGTGGCCAGGAACTCGTCCTTCAGCCGGAGTGCGTCTTCGGCCGTCTCCCGGGCCCGCTCCGCGGTCAGGATCTGGCGGCGCATCTCGGCTTCGCTTCGAACCCGGTCGGTCACGTCCTCGATCACCGTGATCGTGCCGGCAAGTCCGGGATCGGCGGTCAGCGGCGCGATGCGGCAGCTCTGCGGCATCGGCACCGTGGAGTCGCCGTCGGCACGAACCGGGATCTCGATCAGGTACCGGTGCAGCGGCTGTGCGAGGATGCTGACTTCGCCGGCCAGCGCGGCGCGGTAGTAGCGCTCGAACCCGCGCGTGCTGATCTCCGGAAAAATCTTGAACAGAGGCTGGCCGATCAGCTCCGCCGCCAGACGCCCGGACTGCCGTTCCAGCCACCGATTCCAGCTGGTGATGCGGAGGTCGCGATCGGTCGTGAGGATGCCCTGGTTCGCCGATTCGTACAACCAGCGAAGCATCGCCGCATTCATCAGCGGCTCATCGGCGGCCATGGGTCAGCCCTGTCCCTGTTCCCACACCTCGACCGCCTTGAGCAGGCGATCGAGCGAGGCGACGCTAAGAACGATGACGAGATAGCCGGTGACCTCGGCGTCGCGCAGCCGGAAGCCGGCGTGTACGAGCAGGCCGTAGCGCATCCCTTCACGGTTCACCAGCAGCGACTGCAGGATCCCCTGCAGCGTATCGAGGTTCAGGTGCGGGATCGAAAACGACACCTGGACGTCGAGCAGGTTGCCGAAGGTCCCGAGGCAGGCGTTGAGCAGGATGTTGCCGACCTCGGTCAGGACCTCGCGGGCCGAGGCGTCCACCTGCAGCGGCAGCGGCGGCTCGTCGGTGAGGAGCTGCTTCAGGATTCCCGCCGCCTGGTGGTTGAGGATCAGCAGGGCATCGCCGGCAACCGGCCCCGAGAAGATCTGGTGGACGCTGGCGACGTCGTCCTTGACCACATCGGCCAGCGCGTTCTTGAGATTGCCGAGCGGGTGGATCGATACGGCGGGCACCTCGAGCAGCACCCGGTGGCCGGTGAGCTCCGACAGGGAAGCGGCCGCGCGTCCGAATCCGATGTTCAGCAGTTCCTTGAGCGCGTCCTCTTGTGAACTGGTGAGGTCCATCAACCCCGCTCCTCCAGGGCCTTGCGAACCGCCGCAAGCAAGGCCTCGGGCTGGACGGGCTTGTTCAGAAAGTCCGCGCCGCCGCCGGTCTCGACCATCTCGCGCGACGACGTCTGGATGTCGGCCGACAGCACGATGACCCGGGCCGCGGGATCGAGCTCGCGAAGTTTGGTGAGAACCTCCAGGCCGTACATGCCTTTCATCACCAGGTCGAGGATCACGCAACCGGGCCGGTGGACGAAGTACTGTTCGAGCGCGCTCAAACCGTCTTCCGCTTCGACCACCTCGTAGCCGGCCCCTTCGAGAACGCGGCGGGCACTGCGGCGCGCCAGGCCCGAGTCGTCGACGACGAGCACTCTGCCGGTCATAGGAGCTCCATTATGGTCCGAGCCAGCGATTGGAGGGGAACAGACGCGTCGCTGAGGCCGGCCTCGACGACCGACCTCGGCATACCGTACACGACACAACTGGCCTCGGCCTCGGTAATCACCCGGCCCCCCTTGGCCTTGATCCAGGCCGAGCCTTCGCGGCCGTCGGCCCCCATGCCGGTCATGACCACGCCGAGCACCCGGGATCCGTACAATTCAGCCGCGGACTGGAACAGCACGTCGACTGCCGGACGATGCGGCGTATCGAGCGGATGAAGCCCGAGGCGGGTCTCCACCACGCCGGCGGCGTTCCTTGCGAAAGTCAGGTGGCGGCCAGCCGGGGCGAGAAACGCCATGCCGACGCCGACCTCCTCACCGCCTCGCGCCTCGATGACCGTCAGCGGCGAGATCTCGTTCAGCTTGGCCGCGTACATCTCGGTGTAGCCGACCGGCATGTGCAGCACCATCGCGATCGGCACCGGGCAATCGGCTGGCAGCTGGGCGAACAGCGCCTTCAGCGCCTGCGGCCCGCCGGTCGAAGCGCCGATGACGACGATGTCGGCGGTGGCTGCGGTGGCGGCGGTCCGGCGGGCCGGCTCGATGCGCGCCGGTGACGCCGGCAACTCCGCCAGGTGCATCGGCGCGGAGTGCGCCGTCGCCTTCACTTTTTCGATCAGCTCCTCGGATATCTCGAGCAGCCGGTCGGTCGCCAGGGCAGTCGGCTTCTGAATGAAGTCCACGGCGCCGGCGTCCAGCGCAGCGAGCACCTGTTCGCCGGCGCTGCTGGCGATGCTGATCACCAGGATCGGCACCGGCCGGACAGCCATCTGCCTGCGGACGAAAGTGACCCCATCCATCGCCGGCATGTTGAGATCGCAGGTGACCACATCGGGATTGAGCTCGGCCACCATTTCGAGCGCCTCGGCCCCGTCGCGGGCGGTGCCGACCACGTCGATCAACGGGCTGCGGGAGAGCATCTGCTTGAACACCTTCCGCACGTATGCGGAGTCGTCCACCACTACTACGCGCACGAGGTCCGTCATCGACTTGCTTCCTTCCCGGGGGTCTTCTTGATGTAGACAAAGGCGCTGCCGACCTGTTCCAGTTCGAACCGGTCGGTGATCCGCAACAGTGATTCGGCCGCCCCGACGCACAGATACCCCGGGGTCGGCATCGCCCGGGCAAACGTCCCGACGACGCCCCGAATGGCCGCTTCGGAGAAGTAGATGAAGACGTTGCGGCACAGGATGACGTCGGCGGCGGCGTGGAGTCGCACGGCGGCCTGGTCCATCAGGTTCACGCGGCTCCACGACACCCGGCGCGAGATGGCCGGGTCGATCCGCCAGCGCGGCCCTTCGGCGGTGAAGTACCGTGCGCGCAGATCGAGCGGCAGCGTGCGGAAGGCCCGTTCGCGGTAGAGGCCGGCGGCGGCAATGTCGAGCGCCGCCTGGCTGGCGTCGCTGCCCTCGATCTCGACCTGTTCGCGCCAGCCGCGCTGGTCGAGCATCATCGCCAGCGTGAGCGGCTCCTCGCCGGTGGCGCAGGGAATCGACCACACCCGCAACGGCCGGTGCCGCTGCGCCGCCAGCGCCGGAATGATCACGTCGACGACCGCCTGCAGCTGGTCGTGCTCGCGCCAGAAGTAGGTCTCGGGCACGCTGAGGGCGTCGGCCACGCGCGGCCATTCGTCGGCCGCGGCTGTGTCGTACTTGAGCAGGTAGTAGTAGTCCAGGAAGTTCTCGAAACCGCGGTTGGCGACGAGCGGGGCGAGGCGGTCCGCCATCTGGGCCATCCGGCCCTCTTCGTAGTAGACGCCCAACCGGTCGTGCACCAGGTCGCGGACGAGCGACACGGCGCCGGGGACGAGGCCAAGACTGTCGACATCGAGCGCCACGATCAGTTCGCGTTCCGAACGCCGGCCAGAGCGTCGGCAGCCGCGCGCCGCACGGCCTTGGACCCATCGGTGTGTGCAAGCTCTCTGAGCGTGTCGTCGAACGACCTCGTTCCGATCCGCATCACCGCCAGGGCGGCGGTCTCACGAACGCGGGGGTCATCATCGCTGAAGGCCGGCCGCAGCAGCCGGGTGGCCTCCGGCCGGCGGTAGCGCGCGAGCGCGTCGACTGTCCGCCGCCGTACGCCGAGCTGTGGGTGAGCGAGCCCGCTGGCCACCTGCGGCAGCCGGTCGACGGGGAGTCGGATGATCGCCGAGATCGCGGGTTCAGATCGATCCGGATCGGCCAGCAGTGCCACCAGCGCAGTTATCGCCGCGTCGGCCCCGTCGCCGGTTCGAGCCGCGATGTCGCCGAGGGCGGCGATCGCCCGCCCGCCGACCTGCGCATCGGGATCCCCCGCAGCCAGCCACTCGAGCTCCCTGACGGCGTCGCTGCTGCCGAGCGCCGTCAACCCCTTCACCGCTGCTCCCCTGATCCGGGCCTGGTCCGCATGCGCCGCCCGGCGCAGCTCCTCGAGCGCCTCTGCGCCCCCGACACGGCCGATGGCGAATATCGCAGCCGCCGCCACGTCGACGTTGTCGTCAGCAGCACAGCGTTTCAACGTGGCGACTGGCTCCGGATCGGCGCTGGCGCCAAGCGCTTCGATCGCCGCGATTCGGACCGGGGTCGACGGGTCCCCCTCGGCAAGCCGGAGCAACGCGGTGAGAGGCGCTGCGACCGGACGCTCGCCGAGACCCTTGGCCGCAAAGTACCGGACCCAGTGCTCGCCGTCGGCCAGGGCATTGGACAAGAGAACGGACGCTTCGGGCGCATCGACCCTGACGAGCGCCCGCACCGCGGCAGCTCTTACCTTCGGCGTACCGCTGGCCATCGCGGCGGCGAGCACCGGCAGCGCGCGATCTTCATCGAAGAAGGGCAGGTGCTCGAGCGCGGCGGAGCGGACCATTTCGTCGCCATCTCCGGCCAGTGACAGTACTGCGTCGAGAGCAGCCGGATAACCGAAGTAGCCGGCAATCCTCACCGCCGACTCTCGCATCAGGGGATCGTCGTGACCGAGCATCTCCAGGATCCTCGCCGGCATCTCGGTGTGCCCGATCGAGTTCAGGGCGCCGATCGCGGCGAGGCGGACCGACGCATCCGGCTGCGCCCAGCAGCCCGAGTAGTGGCTCGAACGCCGCCGGGTCGCCGATCCGCGCCAGCCCGCCGCACGCTGCGATTACCGCCGTCGGGTCGTCGAGCAGGGCGACGAGCGCGGAGGTCGCGCGCCGGCTGCCCAGCTGACCGAGGGCCGAGATCGCCGCGCTCACGACGTCCTGGTCATCGTCGGCCAGCCTGGCGACCAGCGCGTCCACTGCCTGTTCCCCCTGCCGGACGAGCGCATCGATCGCAGCCTCGCGCGCCCCGGCATGCGTCAGCAGCACACCAAGTGCGGCGATCGATTCGTCGCCGCCGCTCCAGCCGAGCACCCGCGCGACTGCCGGCATCGCCGACTCGGGTGAGCCGGCTGCCGCCGCCAGCACGTGCGCGCGTCCGGCGTCCGACAGGGACTCGCGAACGATGGACGAGACGTCGAGCCCCTCGCGTGCGAGACGGTCGCCGACACTCGCCAGAGCGCCGACCGTGACCAGCGTGCTCTCGGGCGAACTGTTCAACGTCGCGACCAGCGGCCGGATGACCTGGTCGTCTCCGAGCTCGCTCATCGCCCGGACCACTGCTTCACGGAGGACGCTTTCACCGAGCAGCGGCGTCAGGCCGGACGCGACGCGGGGATCGCGGATCAACGCCAGCGCCTCGAGCGCGGCGAAGGCGAGGAAGACGTCGCCGGATCCGGCGATCTTCACCAGCGCGTCGACCGCCGCATCGGCGTGCAGCCGGCCGAGCGCTTCGATGGCGTGGAACCGCACGTTGACGTCAGGATCCTCGAGCGCGCCGAGCAACGGCTCCACCGCCGCCGGGTGGTGCTGCTCGCCCAGCGCCAGCGCCGCCTGGATCCGAAGATCCACGTCGGCGTCGTGCAGCAGCTCGGCGAGCGGCGCCGTGAGGTCGACGTCGGTGGTCGCGAACAGCTTCAGTGCGCTGCTCAGCGTGCTGAAGTTGCGATGCTCGCGGCGCAACGTTTCGAGCAGTGCGTGGAGCAGGTCGCGGTCGGCCACCGCGACCAGCCCGCCGACCGCGACGCGGCGTACGCGCCAGTCGTCGTTGCGCAGCGCCGGGGCAAAGCTCTCGAGCGACTCGACGCGCTCGGCCTCGACGATGGCATCGGCCGCCGCGCGCCGGCTGTCGGGATCAGCGCTCACCAGCGCGGCCGCCAGGCGCCGTTCGGCGTCGAGCTGCGGCGTGACGTCTTGAACGGTCACCAGCAGCCCGGCGATCCGCTCGCCGTCCAGCAGCGGGCCGATGGTGACTCGCTGCTGCATCAACTGGAAATGCGGCGACGGCACCCGCGGTGCGCAGGGGAAGATCGTTCGGTGCAGGGCAGGGGAGAGCACCTGCACCATGCCGGAGGTCAGGGTTTCGCGGAACCGCTCGAGCAGGCCACGCTCGTGCAGACCGGGGATCAGTTCGGCGAGCGGCCGCCCCTTGGCGTGATCCGCGAGGATCCCGGTTGCCTCCGCCAGCCAGTCGTCCCAGCCTCGGACGATGAGGTCGGCGTCGGTCGTGAGGACGCCGATATCGCGAGGTGAAGTCATGCAGGGGTGGTCAGCGGCCGTTGACCCGCGTCCGGGGCTTCTGGCCGCTGCTCGCCGCCGTCCGCAGCGCGGTTGCCCGCGCCAGCAGGTCTTTGGCGCTGCCCCGCGTTTCGGCGACCCCGGCCGCGTTGCGGTCGCTGATCCGCCTGATCTCGGCGAGCCGCGTCAGCAGATTCTCCGATACGCCGGAATGCTCTCGATTGGCGCGCTGGATCTGCTTGATGTTCTTCGATGTGCTCGCCGCCGCCGCGGCGACGTCCTTGACCGCACGCGCCTGCTCCACGAGCGCGCGGGCCGCCTGGTCGGACTGCTGGCGCATCCCCGCCGCCGCGGTGGTGATCTCGCTCACCGCGGTGCTCTGCTCGGAGATCGCGCGGGACAGATGGGTCGACTGGCGCGAGAGCGAATCGGCCGCCTTGGCGATCTGGTCGGTGGCGGCCACCTGCTCGGCGACCGCCCGGGCCGTGGCGGCGGCATCGCGGCGCATCGACTCCACGGCCTGAGAGATCTCCGCCGCGCTCTTCGACTGTTCGCCGGTCGCCTTCCGGACCTGGACGGCGAGCTTCGAATTGGTCTGCGCCGCCTTGATCACGTCGCGCGCTGCGCGCCCCTGCTCGGCGACGGCCTTGGCCGTTTCCTGCGCGATCTTGCGCATCTGGGTGGTCGCCTGGACGATGCTGGACGCGGTGGTCACCTGTTCGGCGGTGGCGGTCGCCACCTGGCGGGCCTGCTCCGACGTGGCGACGATCGACCCGACCACGGCCTTGGCCGAGGTCCGCTGCTCCTCGGTGGCGCGCGCGATCTGTCCGACCAGGGTCGAGGTCTCGGACAGGCCGGTGAGGATCTTCTTGAGCCCGGCACCGCCGCTCTCGGCCAGCTGACTGCTGTCGTCGGCAACGCGGAGCCCCTCGTTGGAGGCGGTGACCGCGTCCTGCGAGACCTCCTGGAGCGCCTTGATGATTCCGGCGATGTCGGCGGTGGCCTTGGCCGAGCGGTCGGCCAGGTTCCGGATCTCTTCGGCGACGACCGCGAACCCGCGTCCGGCATCGCCGGCCCGGGCGGCCTCGATCGAGGCGTTCAGCGACAGCAGGTTGGTGCGCTCGGCGATCAGGTTGATGGTATCGACGATCGACCCGATGTCGTTCGTCCGTCGTCCCATCTCTTTCATCACCGTGGCCGACTGCAACATTGATTCCCGAAGGCGGGAGATCCCCTGGATCGACCGTTGGACGGCCGTCCCACCCTCCTCGGCATCACGGGCTGCCCGGGTGTTGGCTTCGTCCGCCCGCCGGGCGAGCACGGCGACCGCCTCGCTCGATCGCTCCAGCTCGGTCGCGCTGGCGGCCGTCGCGGTGGCGGCATCGGTAATCCGGCGGCCATTCTGGGCAACCGCCTGCACCGACCGGGACATCTGCTCGATCGACGCCGAGTTCTCCTCGACCGCCGTCGCCAGGTTCTCGGTCATGGCGCCGACCTCCTCGATCGACGCCGCCATCTCGTTGATCGACGAGGCGGTCTCTTCGGCGGCGCCGGCCAGGTCGTCAGCGTTGCTCGCGACCCCGCGAATCGACTGCGAGATCTCTTCGATTGCCGCCGCGGTCTCGGTCACCGCGCTCTGAAGGCTTTCGGTATCCCGGCTGACCGAACGGGCTGATGCGGCCACCTGGTTGATCGACGTGGTGACCTGCTGCGCCGCGGTCGCGATCTCCTGCGCGATGCCGGTGACGCTCTGGATCGAGGCCCCTGACTCCTGGATCGAGGCCGCAGTCTCGGAGACCGAGGTGGCCAGGCTGCCGGCATTGGCGGTCACCTGCTCGATCGAGGCGGCCATCTCGTTGACCGACGATACGAGCTGCTCTGCCGACACCGCCACCGACTCGGCCTGGACGGCGGTGTCTCGCAGCGAGGCGGTCATTTCGGTCAGCCCGTTGGTCGCGTCGTCGAGGGCGGCGAGCTGCGCTTCGGCACCCTCGGCCACCTGGTCACTGACGCGCGCGATCACCCCGGCCGATCCGGCCACGAGATCCGCCTGATCGAGCAACCCGCGGCCGTTCCCGATAGTCGCGGGTGCGCTCGTCCGAACGGTTGCCTTCCCGTTGCGTGCCATGGTCACTTCTCCTCAGGGGTCCGCACGGCGCCGGAAGCGGCGGCCGTGAGCTCGTCATTGTTCAATAATTCAGAAACGTCGAGAATCAGGATCATCCGGTCGCCGAGCGTGGCGACGCCGTGCAGGTAGCGGCCGCTGGTCCCGGTCAACCCCTCGGCCGGCGGCTGAATGACGTCCGGCGGGATCGTCACGAACTCGCGGGCGGCGTCGACGATCAGTCCGACGCTGCGTCCATCCTGCTGGACGACGATCAGCCGGGTCCGCGCGTCGTAGGGGATCCGTTCGAAACCAAAGCGGGCGCGGAGATTCAGCGCCGGCACCACCGCGCCGCGCGAGAACACCACGCCGTCGACGCTGCCCGGGGCGTTCGGCACCCGGGTCACGTCTTCGACGAGCTCGACGTGGGCGACATCATGGCTCGGCAGCCCGTACGTCGTCGATCCCACCGAAAACAGGATGTAGTTGTCTCTCATGTCCCGCTCCGTGAACCAGGGTGCCGCGCCCCGCCGCGGCGGGCGGCGCGGCCCGGGGAAGAAGCGGTCGCGGCGATACGCGGCAGATCGAGAATGAGCACGACCCGCCCGTCGCCGAGATCGGTCGCCCCGGTGATGCCCTCGGCCTTGATCAGCGGATCGCTCATCGATCTCACCACGATCTCACGCTGCGTGTGAATGCGGTCCACCGCTACACCGACGGCCGAGGATCCGTGGCCGACGACGAAGACGTGGAGCGTACGGCCGGGGCGCGGCGCGAGCTCGAACAGCGACGACAGCCGGAGCAGCGGCAGCACACCGCCGCGATAGGGGATGATCTCGTGGTTCTCCAGCGCCCGGACGATGGTGTTGTCGACGTCGATCACCTCGCGCACCGACGATTGCGGGACGGCAAACATCTGCCCGCCGACGGCGGCGATGATCGCGTCGGTGATCGCGAGCGTGAGCGGCAGTTCGATCAGGAAGCGGGTGCCCTGACCGGGGACGGTGTCGAGCGCGATGGTGCCGCCGAGCTCGCGTACCGCGCTTTGCACCACTGCCATGCCGACGCCACGTCCGGCGGCGCGGTCGGCGGTATCGCGGGTCGAAAATCCCGGCGCGCAGAGGACGTCGAGCAGCTCACGCCCCTCGAGCGGGCCGTCGCCGACCGGCAGGCCAATCGCGCGGGCGCGGCGCTTCACCGCCGCGATGTCGACGCCGCGGCCGTCGTCGGCAATTTCGAGCGTGACGAGATCGCCGACGCTGGCGGCGCTGAGCGTCAGCTGACCGGCGTCGGACTTCCCGGCCACCCGCCGTTCTTCGACCGGCTCGATCCCGTGGCTGACCGCGTTGCGCACCAGGTGGAGCACCGGGTCCATCATCCGCTCGACCAGGTACTTGTCGATCTCGGTCTCGCGTCCGCTGATCTGCAATTCGACCACGCGTCCGGATTCGCGGGCCAGGTCGCGCACCACGAACGGCATCCGTTCGAAGATCTCGCCGACCCTGACCAGCCGGACGCGCATCACCCCTTCGCGCAGGTCGCGGAGCTGGCGCTCCATCGCGTGGCTGTTCTCCTGCACCGCTCGCCACTCGACCGGCGGCACCCGGCGTTCGAGCTTCGACAACGAGTCGATCAGGCGGGCGCGGGTTATCACCAGATCGCCGATCATCCGCATCAACTCGTCCAGCCGTCCGAGGTCGACGCGTACGAAATGCGTCGAGGGGGCCGCCGGCGGCGCTACGGCCGCTTCGGTTGCGCCGCTCTCGACGATGGCCGGTGGTTCGACGCGCGGCCTGGCGGTAATCCCCTCATCCCGCCAGGTAGAGAAGAGCGACTCGTCGCGGACGTCCTCGACCAGAAACTCGAACCGGATCCCGCCCGCATCGCCGATCTTCGGCGCCGCGTGCACGATCCGGCCGATCTCTCCCAGCCGGGCGCGCACCCGGTCGACCGTTACGCCGCGAGCCGCCAGGGCGGGGGAGGGATCGAATACGACCTCCCAGGCGCCTGCCGGTTGCATTCGCTGCTCCGTTGTTCGGGGCTGCGCGCTAGCCGGTGAGGGAGACGCAGACAACGCTTCGAGCTGGGTCGTCGCTTCGTCGATCGATGGTCCGGGGCGGCCGGCACGCCTGGCGCCGATCACCCGCTCGAGCAATGACGTTCCGCTGATCAGGGCATCGAGTCCGTGCGACGTCGCCACCGCTTCGCGGGCCCGGAGCAGCCGCAAGTAGCTCTCCATGTGATGCGCGAGCAGTTCCGCGTCGCGCAGCTCCACCATGCCGGAAAGCCCTTTGATCGAATGGAACGCGCGAAAGAGCTCCTCGATCGTTGCGGACGGCATGCCGTCGGGCACCGACGGATGGATCGCGGCGAGCAGCCGGCGGATCGCCGTCAGGTGTTCGTCACACTCGGCGAAATAATCGTCGAGGAACGCGGCGAGGAAGTTGCCGGGACCGGTCTCAGGGTTCGACACGGACGGCTTCCTCGTCGCCGCGGGCGCTTCCCTGGAACAAGGCGCTGGCCTGGGTGGCGAGCACCTGGGGCAGGAACGGTTTGGTCAGATAGATCGTCGCGCCGGCGGCCATCGCGGCCGCGCGGCTCTCTTCGTCGCCCCGGGTCGTCAAGACGATCACCGGCAGGGTGCGATACGCGGGATGCCGCCGCACGAATTTCAGCACCTCGAGGCCGTGCATGTCGGGCATGTTCAGGTCGAGCACCATCAGGCCGATCGGCCCGAGTGTGAGTTGCTCGATCGCCTCCAGGCCGCTGCCCGCTTCGATGAAGCGGCCGGCCGGGATGCCGGCCAGCGAGGCACGAACCATCCGGCGGATCGTGGGGGAGTCGTCGACGATGACAATCGATTTCATGGCCTGTGCGGCTGCGGCGACGCCCCCCGCGGCCGGCGAGGGGCGCCGGTCCGCGCGAATCACGATACCACCCTGCTCCCGGATTAGAGCCGGATGGGGGCCGTTCCGGCCCTTCCGCGTGCAGAACTGAGCATACCGGGTGCCAGCTCAGGAAGGCAGGCGCCTGACAGGTGGGGTCGAACGGGCAAGGTAGGCGGCAAATAGCCCGGCCCCCCCGAGCACGAGCAGGTAGGTGAGCCCGGGGGTGCCGCGCCAGCTCGAGAGCTCGACGGTGATCGGCGCCCGCAGCAGGATGAAGTGGGTCGCCAGGCCGACCACCGTCGCGAGCAGGCCGGCGTTCAGGATGACGCCGGTCCAGATCCCGATGATCCCCAGGCCGATGATCACGTCGAGCACCGGCGTACCGGAGGGAAACATCCCGGCGATCACCACCCAGACGAAGATCAGGCTGCTCGCCAGGTGGGCAGCCCACTTCCGTTTCAGGAAGATGAGCAGCGTCACGACCCCGCAGACCGCCAGCATCCCCGAAGAGATCGCACTCCCGACCTGGGTGAGCATCTTGCCGAGGACGAACCGGACGCCGAACAGCACGTTCGGATCGGCCGGCGTGAGCGGCATCGGCTCCGGCCGGCCCAACAAGGGCGGGATCAGGTTGTGGGCCGCGTAGAGCACCGTCATCGCCAGGCCGGCGCAGATGCCGACCAGCGTGTCCGACGCCACCTGCGGATCGCGCCAGCGTCCGTCGATGAGGCGCGTCCAGCCGATCAGGCTGTCGGGAGAGAAGCGGCGGATGTACGGCTCGAGCCCCAGGTAGGTGAGCCAGAGCAGGGCGGAATCGAACAGCGCCCGGGCCACCGCACCGAAGAGGCGCTGGACGTCCTGGCCGATCACGCCGGTGTGCTGGCTGCCGAGGAGCCAGCCGGCGATCTCGAGCACGAAGAGAATGGCGACCGCGCGCGAGGCGCCGCGCCGGTCACCGCGGCCGGCCCGGACGTTGTGCCACGCGAGCAGCGCCGCCGCGAGCATCAGCCCCGGCATCACCAGCCCCGAGACCTGCGCGAGGAACAGGGAGAATCCGGTCTGCGGCAGCGGCTGCGATGCCCGGGCGGACCGGCTCCATGGGCCGGTCAGCGAGAAGAAGACCGGCCGGCCGCGCATCGCCCCTGCCTCGACCCGGAAGGTCTGGCCCGGGTGCTCGGGGAGCGGGCCTTCCCACGCCCGGCGCTCGTCGGCGAACACGGGAGGCACCCAGCCGGGCTCGACCGGCTTGTAGGCCGCGATGTCGAGGCCGGCGGCGGAGAACAACACCGACCAGTCCATTACGCGGGCGACGTTGTCGGCCACCAACGGCTGGGGCACGGCGAGAAACTCGCTGAGACGTCCGGAGCCGTCCACCACCACCAGCGTCATCCCGGCGATGCCGAGCGGCGGGTTGGTGCCGTGCACCTGGTTTTCCGAGCCCCACGGCACGAGCGTACGCGGGCTGGTGCGATGCCAGAGCAGGAAGGTTTCGGGCCGGCCGCCGCGCAGCAGGTTCCAGCGGTCCGGCGCCTGCGTGGTGCTGTCGACATAGCGGGCGAAGTCCATCGACACGCCCATCCCCGACGCGCGACCGACGACCCCGTCGCCGTAGCCGAGGCGGTGCAGCGCCTCTTCGGCACGGTCCTGGAGCGCCGCCGGTGACTTGGCCGGCGGCACGCGGTTGATCATCATCACGCGCTGGAACATCACCAGGATCGCGAGCAGCGAGATCACCACCCACACGGCGCCGGCCACCGCCGCCCGGGCGGAGATCGCCTCATGGCTGCCGGCGGCCGCGACCATCTCGGGGGACGGCGTCTCACCGGCGGCCAGTGCCGCGGCCAGCGGATCACCGCCGGGCAGCAGGCCGGCGACCGCGAGCGCCGATGCCGGACGCTCGGCGGGGTCCGGGCGCAGGCACCGCATGATCGTCGTTTCGATCTCGATCGTGAGATCGCGCACGATCGCGGTCGGCGGCGTGACCCCCGACTGCTCGCGGCGGTGAATCAGCTCGGCGAGGTTGCTGCCTTCGAGCGCGCGCTTGCCGGTGAAGACCTCGTAGAGCACCAGGCCGAGCGCGTAGATGTCGCTGCGCGCGGTGACCTCGGCGCCGGCCAGCTGCTCGGGGGCCATGTAGGCCGGCGTGCCGGCGCGCAGCGATTCGCCGGTCAGGCCGGCGAGGCCGAAGTCGGTGATCCGCGCCTTGCCGCTACCGTCCACCATCACGTTGGCCGGCTTGAAGTCGCGATGGATCACCCCGCGTTCGTGCGCCGCCGCGAGACCGGCGCAGATCTGCCGCGCGATCTCGAGGCCGCGCTCCTCGGGGAAGCGGCCGATGCGCCGGAGGAGCAGCGACAGATCCTCACCGTCCACGTACTCCATCGACAGGAAGGTGTGCCCGTCGACTTCGTCGATGTCGTAGACCCGGCAGACGTTCGGATGCGAGACCTGGCGCGCCATCCGGACTTCGGTGTGGAGCTGCGTCAGACGGGCGGGGTCGTGATCGACCTCCGGCGGCAGGAACTTGAGCGCCACCTGCTGACCGAGCTTCAGGTCGTCGGCGCGGAAGACCTCACCCATGCCGCCCTTGCCCAGCTTGCCGACGATCCGGTAGCGGCCGCCCAGGATCGTGCCCGGGGGAAAGCGCCCGTGATCGATCGCCCCGGAGCTGGTGAGCCAGCCGGCGCCGCTCGACGAAGCCGCGGACGACGAGGGGGAGCTCCTCGCCTCCGGAGTGGACTTCCCCTCCGGAGCAGTGGAGGGCGCGAGGCGCGTGACGTCTTCGGTCGACATGCCCGGGTCAGGCCGCTGCCAGAAGACGGCGGAACATGCCGTGACCCGCACGCGAGACGTGGAAGCCGTAGACCCCCATCCCCGCGACGATCAGCATCGCCAGCGCGGAGACGCCGGCGTGAGGCTGCGAGAAATCCACTGTCAGCGGCACGCTGTTGAGCACCTGGAGGACGTAGAGCGCAGTCGCCAGCGTCAACAACCCGAAGCGCAGGAACACGACGACCGTGACCGCCGCCGAGCGCCAGCGCGAGGATGAGCGTCAGCCAGAGGCGTTGATCGTCGGACTCCGACAGGATGACCCCGCACACGAACGCCATCACCAGGCTGGCGGCGATCCACTGGCGGCGGACGAGGGCGACCAGCACCACGTAGAAGAAGGCGCCGAGCATGGCGCTCTGCAGCGCGTTGGGCAGCACCAGGAGCATGTACGACAGCGCGTACTGCGCCCCCATGAAATACGACATGTTCGAGACCTTAGGCTGCACGGGTGCCGCCCCGGGCAGCGCCGCTATCGTGCCGGCGGAGGCGATGAGCACGAACAGCACACCCGTCGCCACGCCGGCGAGCAGGTCGCGCCCGACCCGCGGATCGCGGATCTGCACGACCAGCGCCCGGGTCCAGCCGATCAGCATGTCGGGCGACTGCCGCCGGACGAAGGGCTCGAGCGCGAGGTAGAACAACCAGGTGAACCCGACGTTCATCAGCGCGAACGCGAAGAACATGAAGAAGCGGTTCGTCTCCTGGTCGAGGTCAGCGGTGTGACGGGCGGCGAGCGCCCACGACGCGGTCCAGATGATCAGCAGGAACAGCGTCACCCGGCTCGCGCCGCGACGATCGGCGCGACCTGACTTCAGGTTCGCCCGCACGAGCAGGCCGGCGCCACCGAGCAGCGACAGCACGACCACCGAGCCGAGCAACGAGATGGCGCGCCGCATGCCCGACGGCTGTGGCTGGTCCGTCCGCGCCGGTTGCGTCCACGGTCCGACCACCTTGAAGGAAACCGGCCGGCCGCGGTACGACGCCGCTTCGATCCTGAGCCGCACTTCCGGCCGCTTCGGCATCGGCCCTTCCCATGCCATCCGGCCGTCGGCGTAGATCTTCGGCGTCCACTGCGGCGGCACCTCGGCGAAGTCGGCCGGGCGCAGGCCGGCGGCCTGGAACATCGGACTCCAGTCGACCGTCGTCCCGGCGCCGGACGGGGGATCGAGCTGCGGCGGCATCGCGCCGAACTCGACCAGCCGTCCGCGGTCGTCGACGACGACCGTGACCATCCCGGACGTGCCGAGCGGCGGATCGTTCCACAGCGGCGTCCAGGACGGGCTCAGCGGCACCAGCGGTTGCGGGCTGGTGCGGAACCAGAAGTCCAGGAGCGGGGAAGTGCCGTCGGCGATCGAGTCCCATTTCGACGGCGACGGGTCGTTGGTTTCGACCCACCGCACGTACTCCATGTTCACCGCGACGCCGCGCGCCGTATCTGCCGGGGTGTCGGTGTAACCGGCGAGGGCGATGATCTCGCGCGCGCGCTCCGCCAGGACGTCCGCGGATTTCGTGAACGCCACCCGGTTGACCAGCAGGCCGCGGCTGGCCACGTAGGCCGCGAGCCCGAGGCCGATCAGGGTGAACGACAACAGCGCAATCCCCACGCCTCGCCGCAGCACGTCGTCTTCACCCGCGGCTGCGACCATTTCGGGGGACGGCGTTTCGCCGGCCGCGAGCGCCGCCGCGAGCGGATCCCCGCCGGGCAGCGCCGCCGACACCGAGAGCGCGGAAGCCGGACGCTGGGCTACCTCCGGCTTCAGGCAGCGCAGGATGGCGCGCTCGATATCCAGGCTGAGGTCGCGGACCAGGACCGTCGGCGGCGTGATCCCGGACTGCTCGCGCTTGTGAATCAGCTCGGCGAGGTTGCTGCCTTCGAGCGCGCGCTTGCCGGTGAAGATCTCGTAGAGCACCAGGCCGAGCGCGTAGATGTCGCTGCGGGCGGTGACCTCGCCGCCGGCCAGCTGCTCGGGGGCCATGTAGGCCGGCGTGCCGGCGCGCAGCGATTCGCCGGTCAGGCCGGCGAGGCCGAAGTCGGTGATCCGCACCTTGCCGGTGCCGTCCACCATCACGTTGGCCGGCTTGAAGTCGCGATGGATGACGCCGCGTTCGTGCGCGGCGGCGAGGCCGGCGCAGATCTGCCGGGCGATCTCGAGGCCGCGCTCCTCGGGGAAGCGGCCGATGCGCCGGAGCAGGGAGGCCAGGTCCTCGCCGTCCACGTACTCCATCGACAGGAAGGTGTGCCCCTCGACCTCGTCGATATCGTAGACGCGGCAAACGTTCGGGTGCGAGACCTGCCGCGCCATCCGGACTTCGGTGTGGAGCTGGGTCAGACGGGCGGGGTCGCGATCGACCTCGGGCGGCAGGAACTTGAGCGCCACCTGCTGACCGAGCTTCAGGTCGTCGGCGCGGAAGACCTCGCCCATCCCTCCCTTGCCCAGCCGTCCGACGATGCGGTAGCGGCCGCCGAAGATCGTGCCGGGAGGAAACCGTCCGTGGTCCAGGGCGCCTGAGCTCGAGAGCCATCCGGCCGCGGTGGGCGATGGCTGGGAGGGACCGCCGGAGGAGGAGTGGCGGCTCGTCGGGGCCAGGCGCGTCTCATCCGCTTCGAGCCGGGACTCGTCGGGGTCGTCGTCGGCGGGCGGAGTCGAGATCAGCTTGGTCACGTGGCGCCGGAGCGTGCGCCGGAGAGGTTCCTCGCGGCGCTAAGGGTCACTATGTCAAACGGTTCGGGGCATTCTAGCCGAAGTCTCTGGTATACTGCCGGTGCGCTCCAGATGCCCGTTTCCACAGTGGAGATCCCCAACCGCTCGCTGTTCCGGCAGCCTGAGGTCTGCGAGATCGCGCAGGTCCAGCCCTACATGCTGCGTTCATGGGAGGCGGAGTTCCCGGACCTCGGCGTGACGAAGACCGCGGGAGGCCCGCGGGTCTATCGCCGTGCCGACCTGGAACGCGTGCTCCGGCTGAAGCATCTGCTGTTCGTCGAAGGGCTGACGCTGGCCGGCGCGCGGCGCAAGCTCGACGCCGAGCAGGCGCCGGTGATCAGCGAAGCATCGGGAGACCTCGACGCGCTGCTCGGCAGCGACGTCCGGGAGCGGCTGATGCAGGTGAAGCAGGGGCTGCGGGAGTTGCAGGCGATGCTCGCGGGCAGTCCTCAGGACGAGCGGGCTGACGCGTTCGTACTGCAGGAGCCGCGGCGGTCACCGAAGAAGGAAAAGAAGCCGGTGCACAAGGCGCCGGTGCGGAAGGCGGGGAAGCGGGCTTCGTAGAGGTAGGGCGGTCCAGTCGATCGGCGCTCAAGTCGTTCCGTCGATGGCTGCCCGGAAGAGCAACTCAGTAGTTCGTAGCGGCCCACCTTCGCGGCTCTGCCGCTTCGGTGGGCGAAAATTTCGGCTGAACTCGATCGAATTTTCGGGATGTAGCGCAGCCTGGTAGCGCACCTGACTGGGGGTCAGGGGGTCGCTGGTTCGAATCCAGTCATCCCGACCAATAAGGACGGGCCGATTCTCACGTCAGAGGGTCGGCCCGTTTGCTTTTCATTGACACAAAATTGACGCAAACGCCCCGGTGGTCGCGCCGGAGGGCGCTTGAGCAGCGTCCAGAGTTCGCCGATGTCTATCGCCGTGCCGTTCCACCGACCAAGCTTGAGGACGGGTTCAGCCATTCTGTGATCGTAGCCGTATCGTCAACGCCCGTGACACTGCTCGAACTTCACTGGTGATCCATCGGGCTTCACCGCCCCGCACGGGCACGGTGAGTTCCAACTGACCGCTGTGTGGCGTTCCTTGTTCCATTCCACGACGTAGTCGATCGTTCCGCACGAAGGCATGCGGAAGGAAACCCATGTCTTACCGTCCATGTTCGTCAGGGAGAAATCTCCGAGACAGATGACGTCCATCCCGACAATCACGCCAAAGTCGCCAGGCGTTGACGGGAATTCGGTGACGAGGATGCCGGCAACTCCGACCGCGTGCGGAAGCCGGAAGTTAACCAGATACGTGTGGCTGGTCCCTTCGTCGCCGGCGTGATTCACCTTACTGACACCTACCGGTTGAAGCGCAAGAGTCTTGACCAGTTCGGTCGAGATCACGCTCTTCGTCGCCCCGGTATCCCACAGTGCCTTCGCGCCGGTCAGCGTCGGCTCAGGCGTCGGAGGGGCCGCGGGGTCGAATGCCGCGCTTACTCCGATGTCCGTGATGACTCGATTGAGGGTGCCGGGTGACTTGAGGGTGAAGGCTTGAAACTTAGGGTCGTGCGCCATCGATAACGGAGCCGCCGCCGCGATTAAGTGAATTGATAATCACTGTGTACGCGTCTGGTCCAGGTTCGCACCGCTGCAGCATGAATGTTCCGACCGGGAACTGCTCCTTCGCCGCGTTGAACGCCTCAAGGGGCGAACCGTAAGCGCCGACCACTTCTTCACCGCGCAGGACGAGGATCTTCCCAGCGTGCCGGGCGACAAGTTCCTGTTGGTGTGAGATGAAATAGTCCAGCTCTTTGTCGAACAACTTTGACTCCCCTTTAAGCGTAGATCGCTCGATGACGCGACTGCAATGCCGGAACCATGAAAAAAGGAAAGCGCATGGCCCCCCATTGTCAGCCCGTGTGCTCCAGACCTGCTGATTTTGCGCCAAAAGACGCGGAATCGTAAGGATGAGCACCCGGTCTGCGGTAACCCGCCCCCCCCGGAAGTCTTGTCGGAGGGAGACATAGCCCCCTCCAACTTAGACTTTTGTCTGCCGTGGGCTCAACCAGCACCGGGCGCATCCGTGCCGCGTCCGACGTGTTTTAGACGCGGGCAAGCAGGATCAACCGAACTCTGAAATCAAGTTGGTGATGAATCGGACGACGTAGGCCGGTCACAGCGTGCCGACCGCGCGCGCAGAGCCAAGCGCACGGTGAAGTCAGGCCAGGGCGACAAGGGCGATCGTTAGGGCGAGAAGTCAGACTAAGGCGAGGGTTGCACGCTTCGGAAGCGGCCGTCTGGGCCGGACCTGCCGTGCGTCCACTTCGCCACGATCCCCTCAAGATCGCGCTCGCACGCCTCCCTGAATAGATCTCGTCCACGTTCAGCAAGGCTGTCGAGAAACAGCACGCGCCCGGTGGACGGCGGCATGATCGCGGCTAGCCGTCGCTTGCGTTCGGTCAGCGGCAGCCCTCGCAGATCTCGCCCGTTCAGCATCAGCAGATCGAACGCGTAAAAGTACGGTTGCTCGCGCCGGAAAAGCAGGCTCTTGAAGTTGGTGCGGCCGTCCGGATCAAGGCAGCAGATTTCGCCATCAAGCACGGCGCTTCTGCACCGAACCGCCCGGGCGAGTTCTTCGCAGAGTTGCGGCCAGGACTTAAACACATTGCCGTTGCGCGAGATCACCGAGCAGCGATGCCGGTCGATGTGCGCGAGGGCGCGAAATCCATCCAGCTTCGGCTCGAAAAGGAAATCAGGATGGTCGAAGGGTTCTGGGATGCGCAGAAGGCGCATCGGTGTGTACGGACCCACGACAACCAGTTTACCCGCTGCGAACCGCGTGCCTGATTATTCAGCGTGATACCCTCTGCGCACGGAGTGGAATATGTTGCGACATCTTGGCCTCCTCGCGGTGTGTGCGTGCGTCGGAGCCAGCGTTGGATGCGACGACGGAAAGTTGACCGGCCCCGCTCCGCCTCCGCCCTCGTCGGGTCCGCCCTCGTCGGCTCCGACTGCGACGGTCACCGTCGCATTCGGTGGCCGTGTGGTCAACGCCGACGCGGGAGGTCCCGTCGCGAACGTGCGGGTATCGGTCTCTGCGTGGGCGTCCCCGTCGGAAAGGAGTTATCTATGGATTGGCGAAGCTTTGGCGAAGCAGATTGCAACGTCCGGCGAAGATGGCACGTTTACCCTCCCACTAACTCTTCCGAGTGATTGGAAGCTGGTCGACCTTAGATTCACCGGTCCGGCTGGATACGAGGATGACCGCAGGGCACTTTGAGCCGACGGGTGGTTCTTGTAACATCGGGCCGTGCTGGGCTGCCGCAGATCGTCCGGCGATCCGGATATACCCGACGCTTGTGATCAGGCCGGGCGAATCGGTTGGCGTGCGCGTCGAGGGGGACATGCCCTGGTGTGGGTGGGCGGGGGATGGGGGGCCTTGCCGGCGTGTGCTAGTGGAAGCATCGCCGGGTGAGCCCGTCGAGCTTGAGATTGTGCCGGACGACAGCGGCAAGCCCATGGCATTGAGTCTGGAATACCCGTTCTTGGAACCCCGATATGTCCGTGCGCCGTCTGATGGTGCCTCCAGGCGGCTTCCCATACGTTTCCGGTGCCGGCACCGCGAGGCTGACGGCACGCCGCTGAGCGAAGGCACAGGGGCCGCCACAGTGCGGCCCTCGCTGCGTACGCGCGATTCAGTTGTAAAGAGCGCCGCATCCGGCGCACTCCCCCGGATACCAATTGATGCTCCCCGTGAAGCAAATTCCGCCCACGCTCCGCGCGACAGGGTGGCGCTGCAGCTCCGCAACGGTCGCAAGGAAAAGTTAAAGGTGCAAAGTCTTGAAGGGCAGAACCTGGTTGCCACAACCGGTCAGCGATACTCGCGTGGTGACATCGTCGAACTGAAAACGCAAGTCCACGAGCCCCATCAAGACGACGCTGTTGATCGCAGGAGTCGCGATGGCAGCATACTTCGCCGCGCTCCTGGCCGCTTTTGCCGCTGAGGACGGTCCCCTTATTGTCTTCGGCGCCCCCTAGGGTCAGACTGTCGGCTGGACCCCGCAACAGCAGCTGATTCGATACGGGTGAGGGTTCAATGGTCGACTCCGGGTGGGAGGCCCTGCCAGTCCCGAACCGGCTTCGATGCTGCCTCGCCGCTGCGGATCTGCGTTGGGGGCGGCAGAAGCGGACGTAAGCACTCACATAAGCGAGTTACTCGACGCTCGCCGCGCCCGCGAACTTGCTGACGTGCAACGCAAGGGGAACGTGATGGAGGACTAGCCGAGCTTAGCCTTCACGGCAGCGACCACCCTTCTGCCGGACGGGAGTACGCCGAGTGCCGCGAGCGCGCCGGCGTCGACGACGGTCTGGTCGTCGACCAGCACCTTGAATTCTCCATAGCGTCCCTTGACCATTTCGACGTCGGATTTCAGTTCACGACGAAGACGCGCCGCCACCCGGACGGCGTGCAGGCCGGACACTCAATAGGCACAATAACGGACGGTAATCCGAGACATGGTGACCTCCGGCAATCGACGCCAAGTTCCTTCGCGGCCCTCACAGTTGCACGTCAGTACGCCGGATTGATCGTGTCGACCCTCACTCGGCGTCTCTGGACGGGTGGCTTGGAGTACGGTAAACAACGAGGGACGCTCAGATGAATCTGAAGGATAGGATAAGAGCCTTTGAGAACGATGCAAAGATCCTTGAGCGAATTGCGAGCCAGTATGACGTGACGTCGACCGAGCATGTCGCTCTCAAGCACGGAGCTATCGCTCTCTGGTACGTGTCGACCACCAACTACGAGGCGTTCAAAGACTATGTCAGCACCTTTGAAGGTGATTTGACGCCCGAACAGCGATCACATCTGACGGCAATGGGAATCGACCCAGATCGTGATTCTGACTAGAGCCGCCCCGTGCAGACTTTTACCACGCGCTGCTAGGGCTAAGGCGAGCGCATATTGCAGCGTGCGGACCGCACCTTCGTGCCATCGTGGAAGCTGCGATCGAGACCGGTTGCCGCAAGGGTGACCCTCTTGAATGACTTCGCGGCCTCGCCTTACCGCATTGCCGAAGACGTAGGCGGTGCCGGGGTGGCGTGTTGCTCGGCGTATGACGAGGACGCGTGCCGGGCGAGCGGTTCTCCTACAACGAGAGTCACCGTAGCGTCCTCGGCACTGGGTCCCGAGCGGGGTACCGTGAACCACGGCCGTGATCGTTCGCGCTTGTCACTTCTTCTTTTTGCTCTGGCGCTTGGTACTGGTTCCTTGCTTGGCTGCCGATTTGACAGAACGACGCCGCCGGTTGGCATCGGCAGCAACGGAGCGGGCGTCTCGGGCCGCCTCCTCATGTAGCTCCGCGTCCAGTCTGGCAGCGGCTTCTTCGCTAGCGGCGAGCGCTTCCTCGGTGGCCAGACGCTCCCGCTTAATGCGGTCGGCGTCGGCCCGCGCAGCACTTGCGGCTGCCTCATCGAGGTCCGCAGCGGCGCGCTCGACCGCGGCCGAGGTCTCGAGTAGCTCAGCGTCCTTGAGCGCCTCGGTACTCGGCTGCGTCCAGTTGATCGATCAACGGCGTCTGCTGCGTTACGGCCAACGCTCGGGCAAGGGCGGCCTCGAGATCCAAAAGCGTCAAGCTCTCAGCCCAGAGAGCCAGCGCACCGAGATTGCTCTGCGTGGTCTCCGGCGATGGAGGAGCAATGGCCGACCTGCCAGATAACGTGAAAAACACGACCCATCCATTCCATGTGCCGTCAGACTGCGGGTCGCCATATGCGCGCGGTTTGTACCAACGGCCCTTCATTTCGATTGGGCGATACTCCTGAATGCGTCGAAACATGGTTTCTCCCGGAGTGCTCAGAGGAGGAAACGTCATAGCGCGAGCAGGTGGAAGGTGTTGCAACAAACGGGCCTGATGGCACGTGTCCACCCTCGCCTCGCGTAAAACTGTCGCGCGTTTTACCTGCACGGAACATCGGCAGTGCGGTCAGAGGGGCTCAAGGGTGTTGACATGGGACCGGCTGGCCCCGCGGCTTCGAGGTCGACTCCGAAAGCTGATCGGGTGGAGTAAACGACGTTCGGCGCGAGCTTCAATCCTGGAGCAGAGCTGTGCAGAAGGCGCGGTCCCCAGAGGTACTCCAGGGACCGCTGAGGTCTACCGTCGGCCTGTCATGCGCTCCCAGCCGTCGCGCACCGCGTCCTTGATCTGTTCCCAAGTGCTATTCCCGCGGTGTTCGTAGCGATCCCAGTCGGAGCGCAGGTTCATCTCAACGTCGTTCCAGTTGCGCCCCTTGTATTGCTCGGCTGACTCGTAGCCATATCGATAGCCGGGCTGCCACCGGTCGTAAGTGCTGCCGGCTGCATACGGGCGGCTCTTGTAGTTCGTCCGCCAGGTACTCATCCTCTACCGACCAGTCGACTGTAGAGGAGCGTCCTGTCTTTTCCATTGTTCGTCACCTCCACCGATTTGAAAATGCAAGGGACCAGCCATCGCGCCACAGCCATGGGCCACCTATCACCTCGGCAGTGGTGTCATCCGAACTGAGGGATGGCTGTGTTTCTGTTCGTCGAACACAACAAAGTCCGGCGTGAGCGCTCCGTTTAGGATCGTGCTTGCACACAAACGCCGCCGCGCCTCCCGCCGTTCAGGAAGGGAGAGCCGGGCGGACCCCGCCGGTCTCGATATCCTCCGCGAACTCGTGGGGCAGGTCAGTCGCGCGGATCGCCGCGGCGGCCGACTTCACGTCGTATTCCACACGGCGGAAGGTCACCGCGCCGTTCTCGAGGATGACGTAGCAGGCCCGCCAGTCGCCGTCCTTCGGCTTGCCGACAGAACCGTCGTTGACGAACAGGACGCCGTCAACTTCTTTCGCGTAGGGCTTGTGCGTGTGCCCGAAGACGATCACATCCGCGTTCGAAGATGCCGCGAGCCGTTGAAAGCTCGAGAGCGGGCGATCCTCGAAGAGGTACTCGTTCATCTTGCGGGGACTGCCGTGCACCAGCAGGACGCGCTTGCCGTCCGCGCCAAAGCGGATTTCCTTTTCAAGTGACCTCAGAAACGCCTTGTTCTCCGCCGTCGTCTGCGCCTTGGTCCACGCCAGTGATCGGTCGCCAAGACGTCGCTCGTGTTCTTCCCGGTATGCGCAACCGCATTCGTCACGGTCGAACCCCACACCATCGTCGTAGTTGCCCATGACCGTGGGAAAGCCCTCTCGCTGGATCCATCCGGTGACCTCGTTGGGTGATGCGCCGTAACCGACAAGGTCGCCGAGGCAGTAGATGGCGTCCGGCTTCTGGGTCGCTAGGTCCGCCAGGACGGCTTCGAGAGCCTGGAGGTTGCCGTGGATATCGCTGAAGATGGCGATGCGCACCTCATGCTCTCCTTGTTGGTGGGGAACTGTTGACACGAACCGGGAACCGCAATACAGTTGCTAGTAGCAACTATGGTAGAAGGCCCTTCGATCGCCGTCAAGTCCTCCGATCTGCAGCGCGACGCGGTCGCGCTCCAATCGGCCGTTGCGGAGCTCGTTCGCGTCTATCAGTTCCGGGATCGCGACCGGATTTGCTGCCACGACATCTCGGTGACCCAGTGCTATGCGCTCGAAACGCTGGTCGACCAGGCGCCCATGCGCTTGAGCGCCCTGGCGGAGCGGCTCTTCCTCGATAAGAGCACCACCAGCCGCGTCGTCGCGACGTTGGTGAAGAAAGGCTACGTCGATCAACGCGCAGATGACGCCGACGGCCGCGCCATTGCGCTTCACGTGACTGCGAGCGGCAAACGCCTTTACCGGCGCATCACCGACGACCTCGTCGAGCAACAGAAGCAGTTGCTCCAGGATCTCGATCCGGACGTGCGGGACGCCGTCGTCAACGTCATACGCGGGCTGGCGCGCGCTGCGGACTCACGATTCCGTTCGGGCGTCTCGGTAGGTGGGTGCTGCGCGCCGGCAGGTAGTTGCGAGCCGGCGTGCGACTGATGTTCTCGGGCCCAATTAGTTGCTAGTGACAAATATGACTGTAACGATCCGTGAGGCGAATCAACCTGATAGTGGGGCCATTGCTGCCATCTACAACCAGGGAATTGAGGACCGCGGCGCCACATTCGAAACCGAGCGGCGAACCGCTGCAGAGATGTCGGCACGACTCACCGAAGGCGATCGGTTCCCGATCCTCGTTGCTCTCGAGGGCGGTACGGTGGTCGGCTGGGCGGGCCTCAGTGCTTACCGCTCGCGAGCCTGCTACGCCGGGATCGCGGAGTTCTCCATCTATCTGGAGCGAACGTCCCGCGGTAAAGGTATTGGCCGCCAGCTCCTGACCGCCCTCATCGACGCCGCCCGCGGCCGGCGTTATTGGAAGCTGGTGTCGCGGATCTTTCCATTCAATGCCGGCAGCCGTGCCCTCTGCCGCGCGTGCGGCTTTCGCGAAGTCGGTATTTACGAGAAGCACGGACGCCTGGACGGTCAATGGCTCGACGTTGTGATCGTCGAGCGACTGATCCCTGAGAACCTTGGATCTGAGAAGGACCGGCTATGAGCCAACGTGACCGCATTTCCTGTCGTCATCATCGGTGCCGGGCCGGTCGGTCTGGCTGCCGCAGCGCACACCGTCGCCCGCGGCATGACCCCGCTCGTCTTCGAAGCGGGCCCTCGCGTCGGCGATGGGGTTCGCCGTTGGGGCCATGTCCGCATGTTCTCGCCGTGGAAGTTCGACGTCGACTCGGCCGCCCGTGCTTTGCTCGAGAGGCAAGGCTGGACACCGCCGGCGGATGAGGAGTACCCGACGGGCACCGACCTCGTGGAGCAGTATCTCGAGCCGCTCGCGGCAACGCCGGAGCTCGCGTCCCGTGTCCGCCTCAACACGCGGGTCATCGCGGTGACGCGTGACGGCCACGATCGGATGAAAGACGCCGGCCGGCAGGATGCGGCCTACGTCGTTCGCCTCCAGACCATCCACGGCGAAGAAGAGATCCTGGCGCGCGCCATCATCGACGCCTCGGGAACCATCGAGAAGCCCGGCGCGCTGGGCGCGTCTGGACTGCCGGCGGTGGGGGAACGCGCGGCCGCGTCGTTCGTGCGCTATGGCATTCCCGATGTCCTGGGCGCTGAGCGCAGCAGATACATGGGCCGGCGCGTGCTCGTCGCTGGCAGTGGACACTCGGCATTGAATGCACTGCTGGACCTGGCGCAGCTCGCGGACGACGCTGCCGACACGCGGGTGACATGGGTGATTCGTCGTCCGGTCCTCGGCCAGTTGCTCGGCGGGGCGCGCGAGGATCAGCTGCAGGAGCGCGGGAGACTCGGCGCGCGCGTCCGGGCGCTCTTGAACGAGGGACGCCTCGAACTCATCACCGGATTCGGTATCGACCGGATCGCGACGAGCGCCGCCGGTGTGATCGTGAGCGATGGCGATCGTGCCCTGGCTCCGGTCGACGAGATCATCGCCGCCACGGGATTCCGGCCGGACTGGTCCATCCTCTCGGAAGTCCGACTCGATCTCGATCCCGCCGTCGAAAGTCCGCGAGCACTTGCTCCGCTCATCGATCCGAACGTCCACAGCTGCGGCACGGTTCCGCCCCACGGCGCTGAGGAACTGAAGCACCCCGATGCCAATCTCTTCGTCATCGGGATGAAGAGCTACGGTCGTGCGCCGACGTTTCTGATGCTCACCGGTTACGAACAGGCGCGTTCGGTCGTGAGCGCGATCGCCGGCGATTGGGAGGCTGCGCGGCGCGTGGAGCTCGTACTCCCGGAAACCGGAGTGTGCTCGACGGATCGCCTGGGCGATGGCGCCAGTAGCTGCTGCGGCACTGCGCCCGAACCGATCACGCTTGCCGTTGGCGGGGTCAGGGCGCGTTCGTCGGCATCGATCGTCCCGGCGGCGCCGAAAGCGGCGAACTGCTGCTGAGCGAGCATGACGACTCGTGCTCTCATCGCGCTCGGAATCGGGCAGTGCATCAACTGGGGCGTTCTCTACTACGCCTTTGCTGTGCTCGTCATGCCGCTCGCGCGTGAACTGCACGTCCCGACATGGGTCGTTACTGGCGCCTTCTCACTCGCCCTGTTGATGTCTGCGGCGGTCGCGCCCCGCGTCGGCCGGTGGTGCGATCGCGGACGCGGTCCGGTTGTGATGCAAACGGGTGGATTCACCGCAGCGGCGCTGCTGGCCGCGTGGTCGGTCACCGGCGGGGCACCGGCGCTGTTCCTGATTTGGTCGGCCCTGGGACTGTGTATGGCGGCGGTGTTGTACGAACCGGCATTTGTGATCGTCGGCAGGACGTATGGGAATTCCGCCGAGCGTCTGCGCGCACTGGCGCTCATCACCGTCTGCGGCGGCCTCGCCAGCACCGTGTTTCTCCCAACGACTGCTTTCCTGGTCACAACATTCGGCTGGCGGATTGCGGTGCTGTGTCTGGCCATCATCCTGGCACTCTCGACCTGGCTCACGGCCCGTGTCGTCTTTCGCGAGTTGCCGGGCCACACGATGGCGCCGGTCCTCTCGGTGACTGCTCACACCGCGGTCTATCCCGCGAACAGGTTCTCGTTCACGGCCTTTGCCGGCGCGTTCACACTGGCGACCCTCGCAAGCGCCGCGCTGATGACGAACCTCGTTCCGGCGTTGGGGGAACGTGGTGTGCCGCCAGGTACGGCGGCTCTCGTCGGCGGGCTCATGGGGGCGATGCAGGTGCCGGGACGCGCGCTGCTGATGAACGGCAGGCTGGCAGGTTCGCCGACGTTGCTTCTCGCCATCAGCCTTCTCCTGCACGCGGCTGGTCTCGGGACAATCGCGTTCGCGTCGTCGCCTGCGGCGATCGCAGCCGGAGCGACCGTCTTTGCGGTCGGCGCTGGCCTCATCACCATCGTACGTCCCGTACCTGATTCAGAGCGTCTTCGGGATCGAGCGAGCCGGCGACCTCACCGGGCGCGTCGCGCGCAATCAACAGCTCGCGCGCGCAGTCGGCCCAGTGCTGCTGGCCCTCCTGGCGAGCCGATTCACCTACGGCGCGGTACTTGGCGCAATGGCGCTGTCATTCGTAGTCGGCAGTCTGGCGATCCCGGTAGTGCACAGCGAAACACCGATCAACAAACAGGAGGCCATATGACGAAACCGCAATCCGACAGCAACGCGATTCGGACACCGGAGCCTGCGTGCTGCAAATCGACGACACTGCGAGACCTGCTGTGGTGCGGAGACGAAAGCCAGTTGCTGCGGGCCCGAGAACCCGCCGGAGGTTTGCGGCTGCGCCGCGAATCGTGGCAAACGGATTGGTTGAGGTGCCCCATGCCAGACCTGCCAATCGCCTGCACGCTGGGGCCTGAGGCGCTCAACACCAGGCGGAGTGGGCTTCTTTCAAGTCTGCTGAATCGCGCCGAGGCGCGAGAGTGGTCACCCCTCGGCGTTTGGCTGCGATTCGCTGCGTCATCGGAAAACCTGGCGTTGGTTGCGGGTGTCGTCGAGGCCGAGCGCCACTGCTGCCGGTTCTTACGATTCGTCATCACCGTGGAGCCCGACGGCGGCCCGTTCGCTCTCGAACTGTCTGGTCCTCCGGGTACCAAAGAGTTCGTCGAGGCTCTCCTCGAGCCGGGAACCGCATGAGCGCCGCATCGAGGCGGGACTTGGCGAAAGCGCGCGTGCGAACCACGGGCTCACGCCCGTCACGTGAAAGCTAGCGCAGCTTCGCGTGTTTCTGCAGCAATCCCTCTTCCGCCATGAGCTTCTCGACGGCGGCAATCGATCGCGGCACGAAGTCGGAGGTGATCCGCGCCTCGGTGTCGGTGATCACGATCATGTCCTCGAGCCTGATAAAGATGCGCTCTTCCGGAATGCGAAACTGCGGCTCGATCGTGAAGACGAGCCCCGGCCGCATCATGCCGGAGCCGCCGCCCATGTCATGCGTCGACATGCCGACGGCATGTCCGAGGTTGCCGCCGCCCCCGCCGCGGCCAGTGCCAGTGCCGGGAGTGGCTTCCGCCCGGCGCCGGTACCCCTCGACGAACTGCTTCGCCGCGTTTTCGTACAGCGGCTTCGAGAACTTCATCGTCGCCATCATGACGTCCATCTTGCCGACGGCTTCCTTCAGGATCGACTGCGCGGTGACGTGCGGTTTGATCGAGTAGAGAATCGCCTCGTAGACGCCCAGATAGAACGTGTAGAGCTCGCGCTGGACCGGCGAGAATTTGCCGTTCACCGGCCACTGCCGGGTAACGTCGCAGCGGTAGTAGTGGAGGTCCGGGCAGTAGTCCATCAGGACGAGCTCGCCGTCGGCCATCACCTTGTCGGAGGCGCGATGGTGCGCGAAGAACGCGTTACCGCCGCTGGCAACAATGGCGCGGTAAGCCTCCCCCTGGGCGCCGTGGCGGACGTAGAAGAAGCGCGCGATCGCGTCGAGCTCACCCTCGGCGACGCCAGGTGCGGTGCTGCGCATCGCCTCCATGATCGCCTCGCCGCCGATCTGGGTGGCCCGATCGATCACCGCGATCTCCGCCGGGCTCTTGATCGCCCGCATCTGGTCGAGGATCGGCGATAGGTCGCGGGCCACGTAGTTACCGGCCCGCATCGTCAGCAGCACACGCAGGTGGGCCTCGCGGGAAATGCGGCCGTCCCACGGATCCGCGGCGGCGTCGTTGTTCCGCCGGGTGGCCCCGTCGCGGCTCTCGGCGCTGCCTTCGGCCGGCTGAAAGGGCACGAACAAATCACGCCGGCCTTCCTTGTAGCGAGCGGCCAGGTCGCCCTGCAGCGTGTCGACCGCCTTCACTTCGTCTATTCCGGTGAGGGCGACCGCGGAAGCCGCATCGTCCGACGACAACAGCGCCCCTTCCACCGCCGCGCGGGAGGCATCCTGCTTGGCAAGATAGAGCGTGCTCTTCTTCGTCGCGCCGTCGATGACCAGCATCGCCTGCGGCACGCCGACCCCGGTGAGGTAGAAGAACTCGTTCGACTGGCGAAACATCGCCGATGAGTGCACCGTGGGGGCGGCCTGCATCAGCGCGACCGCCCCTGGGCCGATCGCCTCCGCGACTTTGAGGCGGCGCACGGCGAACTCGTCTTTCGGGAATGCCGTCGTGAACGGCCGGCCGGCCTGCCCCAGCCCCGCCGCGCTCACTGCCACGCCGGTCGCCATCACCGCCATCACGAGCAGACGTTGTTTCACGCGAAATCCTCCAGAATGGTGCCCGAGCCCCCGCGAACAGGCGTCCGCGGCAGGTCGGTCAAGCTGCGCACGCAGGAGTGTAGCTCAGTGCGCGGCGAGACATGAACGCCGGAGAATGCCTCTCCATTGAACGTCTCAATGTTTGCCCCGAGACGTCCGCCCACACATCGGCTCAGTGATGGACAGGGATGGGTATCAGGTGGTCGAATGGTCGGACGAGGTGAAGGCGGCAGAAACGCCGGAATCGGTGACGTCGACGGCCACCACCACACGGCGGATCGAGTGGTCACAACTGAACAGACGGCATCGCCGCGTTCTGCCACCATGCGCGGATGATTTGTCGGAGTCATTTACTGAAACTTTCCGGGGGGCTCTATGTCTGATCCGCGCAATGTTGCACACGCCAAGAAGGTCACCCAGGTGAAGAAGCACCAGGGCACGGAGGGGACGCCCGTGACGCAGCCAGGCAAGAAGCGGGTGACGTCCGCGAAGAACAAAGGCGGGGCCGTCGAACACGCCGCCGGGCCTGATGACGTTTCGGCCCAGAAGAGCGCCGTACCAAGCCCAAGCCCCACGCCGAAGCCACCGGCGGCGCTCGAAGGCTCGCTCGTCGTGCTCGCAAAGCTCAAGGAGCTTGAGTTCCACTCACGAGCGAATCTCGAGCGGCTTGGGGAGCTGACGCTGACGGTTGAGGACGAGTTGAAGCAGAAAGAGATCGTCGGCCCTCTCGGCGAGGTCTACTCAGCGCAAAGCGCCTTCCAGACCAAGCTCACGGCTCTGATCGAGACTTACAAGGCTGAGTGCGACCGCATGCAGGGTGAAAGCGGGTAGTTCCTCGACCGGCCCTTTGCTTGATTTCGGATGGAACGACTGACGAAGCTAACTGCGCCGAACTCAGCACGCCATTGGTCTACCGGACTTTTTGGATCCGGAAGGTCACATCAAGTCCAAATTGTGAGCTCGCTATCGAGGTCGATGCTCCGCGAAGGCCTCGGCAATCCCTAGTGCGATATGCCTCGTGTTCGCGAACGAAGTGTTCGACGTCACGGCCACGACGAGCCCGCGCTCGGGAAATGTCATGAACGACGTAGAGGCCCCCAACAAGGTTCGGCTGGCATGGCTCACCAGCCGCGTAGGCTCGCCCGCGAGTGGAACGGTCTCGAGCATCCAGCCGAGCCCGTACTCGGTCTCCTCGCCCGAAGCCAGCAGCTGTGGTGCCTGGAGTTTGTTGACGGTGGCGGGCTGCAGCAGCTTGCCGCCGTTGAGCGCCATTCCGAACCGCACCAGGTCGGACGGCGTGGACAGGAAGCCGCCGGCTCCCGCGAAGCAGGAGTAGTCGACGGTGGCCGCCAGCTCGAGACCGGAACTGGGGTCTCCACTCAATCTCGGGTAGTAGAAGGTCGCGCGATCCGGGATCGATTCGGTAGAGGAGTCGTAGGTCGTACCGACCATGCCCAGCGGCTCGAAGATCCGCGTGCGCATGAAGGCGAAAAAAGACTGGTCCGCCGCCGCTTCGACCGCGGCGCTCACCAGGATCCAGCCGAAGGTCGAATACTTGTATTGGGTCTCCGGCTCGAACTGCAGCGGGTCATCCGCGAAACTCTTCAACCCCTCGGCCGCCCGCTCGCAGTGCGCCGACGGCATGTAGTCAGCCTCATTGCGGTAGTGCCGGACGCCCGCCACGTGGCCCATCAACTGCCGCAGGGTGACGGGCCACTGCTTCTTCGGGAACGTCGGCACGTACGTCTGAATCTCGTCGTCGAGCCGCAGCCGGCCTTTCTCCAGCAGCAGACCGACCGCGGCCGAGGTGAGCGCCTTGGACGCGTGGCCGATCCTGAAGCGGACACCCGGCCCGACCGGTACTCGCTTCTCGACATCGGCCCAGCCAAAGCCTTCGGCCCAGACTAGATTGCCACCGACGCCGACGGCCACCGAGAGTCCGGGCAGGTTCTGCTCGACGAGATTCGCACGGACGAGCTGTCGCCCCTTTTCCACAGCGTCCGCCCACTCCTTCGATGGGACGGCATGACTGACCGACGGGCACGTCCTGCGGGTTCGGATGCAGCGGCGTCGTGGCGTTGAGAAACGAATAGATCCCGACTCCCGCCGCGAACAGCACGCCCACGGCCAGGCTGATCGCCGTGAGCCAGGCCTCTTTTCGACTCGTCGCCATGATTCAGTTCGTGCAGTCGCTCAGTCGTGTGAGCTTACTGCTACGAAGCGGACGAACCTACTCGGATCGCATGGCGACGATTGGCTGCACCGCCGCCGCGCGGCGGGCGGAGGGAATGCCCGCGAGCAGGGCCACGCCAAACGCCGTCGCCGCCGCGAGTGAGTAGACGAGCGGCTCGACACCGCCGAGTGGATACCACGCCGGGTCGGCCAGTCGTACCCAGAGAACGGCCAGCAGCAGACCGACGCCGATTCCCGGGACGACGAGTTTGAGGGCGTCGCCGAGCACGTCTCGCATCACGCGTCCGCGGGATGCGCCGAGCGCCACCCGGACGCCGATCTCACGGGTTCGCGTCGCGACCATGAACGCGATCACGCCATAGACGCCGAGCGCCGCGAGTATCATCGCCACACCGGCAGCAACTGCCCCGACGGCGGAACTCGTCAGAAGATCCGACTGGCTGTTCTTGATCAGTCCTTCGCCGGTGATCAGCTCGCGGAACACGCTGTCAGGATCGGCCTGCCCTGAGCTCTGTCGAAGGGCCTGCCCTGAGGCTGCGCTGTCGAAGGGCGTCTGCGATCGCATTCTCGAACGCGCCGCGCATCGACGGATCGGACGGCGTGCCGCGTCCGATCACCAGCACCGAAGAAGCTGGCTGCTGTGCCAGAGACAGAAAGAGCTGCGGCCGCGGATTGCCCATCTGCGTGGACACGAGATCGGCCGCCACGCCCACCACGGTGTAGGTCTGCCGCTCGTTCTCTTCCAATGCGAACTCCAACCGCCGGCCGATCGGATCACTGGCGGGGAACAGCTCTCGTGCCAGCGGTTCGGACAGCACGACGACTTGTTCGGCGCCCTCACGATCGTTCGCGTCTATCGTGCGACCGGCGAGCAGGCGCGTGCCGAGCGTGTCCAGGTAGCCGGGTCCGACGCGCGTCGTGTGGGCGGTGACAAACGTCGATTCGCCTTCAGGGGCTACGCGCGTGTTGCGGTACTTGAAGTCGAGCGGCACCCCATCCGCCACACTCACCGAGGCAATACCAGGCGCGTGGCGCGAGGCTCTCCTGCACCGTCCGGAGGAACAGCCGTCGTTCGTCTTCGGTCCTGGCAATGGCCGACAGATTCAGCCGGGCGGCGTACAACCCTTGCGGCTTGAACCCCACATCGGTCAACGCGGTCACCCGCGCCTGGTCCAACTGCAGACCAGAAATGACCAGGAACGGGACGGCGATGCCGGCCTGGGCGGCCGCGGTGAATCGCTGCAACCGGCCGACGCGGCGGCCGCTGCCAGTAGTGTCGTTCTTGAGAGCGGCGATGATCGAAGGCCGGCTGAACCGAAGCGCCGGCAGCAGTCCCAACACCAGGCTCGTCACGAAGCAGAGGGCGATACACTGCAGCGCGATCCAGGCATCCGGTCTGAACACCTCGAGCGCGGGGCCCTGCACGTCGAACCACCACGCCATAACCACCGGCCCGCCGAACAGCACCGCCGACGCAACGCCGCCACCCAACACGGCCAAGACCAGCGCCTCGGTGAGGTGATGCTGGATCAGGCGCCAGCGGCTGGCACCCATCGCCAGCCTGATCGCCAGTTCCCGCTCGCGGATCGCGCTGCGGACCAGCATCATGCCGGAGATGTTCAGGCCGACGACGAGCAGCACCATCCCTGAAAGTCCGAACATCGTCATCCGAATACGGCTGAAGTTCGACCGCGTCCGCGCCCCGGACGGGAAGTACGGCTCGACGCCGCCGGCCTTGTCCTGATTGCTCGAGGGATAGCGCGCGGCCAGCGGCGCCATCGCCGATTGCACGGTCGCATCCGCCTGCGGGACGGTCGTGCCCGGCGCCAGCCGCGCGATGACGCGAACCCAGCTGGCCTCGCGATCGAGGCGAGCATTGTCGGTCTCGGTCAGACGCGGATGACGGGACAGCGGCAGCCACAGCTGATAGTGCGCCTCGTTCAGGCCGCTGACGTGGCCGCGGAACCCTTTCGGCGCCACCCCGACGACCACATATTCGTTCTGGTTGATCGTGATAGCGCGCCCGATGATGTTGGGGTCGCTGCCGAAGCGCACTTGCCACATGCGATGACTGATCACCGCTTCCGGTTCGGCGCGCGACGCGTCGTCGCTGGGGGTGAAGCCCCGTCCCAGCGGCAGCACGACACCGATGGTCCGGAAATAGTTGCTCGACGCATACACGGTAGCCAGCGGGACCGCCGGGCCCCGGTCCGCCGGGCGAAAGAGACCCTCGCCACGGCTCCAGCCGGTGATCGCCATACCGCGGGCGGCGTCACGCGCATCGAGGTAGTCCGCGTACGACCACGAATCGATCATCTCTGCGCCCGCCTGTGCCCGCAGCTGCCCGCTCGGCCGGATCACGAGTTCAACCAGGCCATCGACCACCACGCCGGGCGGTGTGCCGAGCACCAGACGCATCAGCAGAAAGAGCGCAATGACGACGCCCATCCCAAGGCCGAGTGAGGTGACGCACACAGCCGTAAACGCCCGTGCTTTGATCAGGGTGCGAGCGGTAATCAGGACGTCGCGGAGGGAGTTGACCATTCGGTTGATATACGAGATGTCAGCGGCGATCGTTCGACATCGCTGACGCATCTCACCGATGCGGCGCGACGGAGACAGGCGTCACCTGGCAGCAGGACTTTTCTCTTGTTCCGCGAAAGCCTGCGCGATCTTTACCGCCACAGAGTACGTGTCCGCGAACGCGATGTTGGTGGTCACCGACACGACGATCCCGTGCCTGGGGAACGTAATCAAGGAGGCCACCATCCCGCCCATCAACTCGCCGTCGTGGCCGGCCAGGCGCGTTTGTTCACCGATGAGCTCGACGGTCTCGAGGTCCCAGCCGAGACCATAACCGGTGTCTTGCCCCGAGGTCAGTCGCTGTGGCGCCTGGAGTAATTGGACGGTCGCGGGTCGCAGCAGCTTGCCACTGTTGATCGCCATGCCGAAGCGCACCAGGTCGGACGGGGTGGACAGGAATGCGGCGGAACCCGAGAAGCAGGAATAGTCGACGTCGCGCCCCTCGTCCGGACCGTACTTGGGGTCCGCCGAGAATCTCGGGAAGTAGAACGGCATCCGATCCGGGCCCGGTTCCCTCGGGGAGTCCGCCATCGTATCGCTCATTCCCAGCGGCTCGAAGATCTTCTTGCGCATGAACGTGGAGAACGGCTCGTCCGCGGCTTCTTCGACGGCCGCGCTCACCAGGATCCAGCCGTAGCTCGAACTCCGAAACTGCGTCTCCGGTTCGAACTGCAGCGCTCCGTCCGCGAAGCGCTCCAGCCCGTCTCCCGGCCCCTGGCATCGGACCGACTGCGGATCGTCGTCTGACACCGACACCGGCTCCTCGCCCTCCTCGTCGTTCCTGATGCCGGCTACATGTCCCATCAGCTGGCGCAGGGTCACCGGCCACTGTTTCTTCGGGAATGCGGGTACGTGCATCTGAATCTCGTCGTCGAAGCCCAGCGCGCCTTTCTCCAGCAGCAGGCCGACGGCGGCCGAGGTGAGCACCTGGGAGGCGGTGCCGATCCTGAAGCGCGTCTCGGGCGTGACCGGCACCCGGTTCGCGAGATGCGCCCAGCCAAAGCCTTCGGCCCACACGATGCCGCCCTCGACGCCGACCGCCACCGAAACTCCAGGCAGGTTCTGTTCAGCGACACTGGCACGGACGATCTGCCGTCCCTCGCTCCACCGCCTCGACCCACTTCGACGATGGAGTCAGATGCGCAACGGATGGCACCTCCTGCGGGTTCGGGTGCAGAGGCTTCGACGTCGCGCCGATGTAGAGAAACAGCCCTGCCACCAGCGCGAAGAGCAGGCCCCCGGCAAGGGTAATCAGACCAAGCCCCTTCTGCTTCCAACTCGTCCACGTTCCCTCAGTTTCCAATCTTCACTCCCTTGGCGGCTCGTCTGAGATCCAGGTGAGAAGCGCGCTAGTGCGCATATTGTCGCGCGCTCCGGTGTCGCCAATCGGCAACACCCACAACGAGCCTGGTGACCGCCGTGACGACACGCAGCGCCACGCGCAACGGAAACACGCCGGTGCCTGCTGAATGCTGGGGAGGCGCGGCATAGGACCGTGCCGCTTTGGCAGTCAATTCCATGGCCAGCGGCAGCGACGCGGATGAAGTCAGAAAGCTTGGCAAGCCGGCGGACACATCCTCGGTGTAGTCGACCACGTCGTCGATGATCTGGCACTGCATCAGGATCCGAAAGAGCGTGTCCACATCGCCGTCGCAACGAGCCGCGCGGATGTCCGCATCGCGCCACTCGGCGTTCAACGCGATCGTGGCAGCGGTGGCCAGCGACAGCCGCGCAACGGCCTCGCGGTACACGCGAACCTCGTCGAAACGCCGCCGATCGCCGCCGATGGACGGGCGGCCGCTTTCCAGTTCTCGAAGCCGGCCGAGGTATCCCTCGACGCACAACCCCAGGCCGGCCTGCTCCAGGCGCTGCCGGATCGCCCGGTATTGTGCGTGGCACAGATCCTTGTGATCCCAGGCCGCATTCGTGCACCCTTCAAAATCCATGAGCATCGCCAGCTCGCTGATTCTCTTGCGCGGCAATGGCTGCGAATGGCGAAGCACATGAAGGATGTCGAGCGCGATGATGCCCAGGGCTCGCAGGGGCGTCCTGGGCGCTGCGCGAAAGAACAGCGGCAGACCGCGGAGAAGACATCCGACCGACACGAGGCTGGCGCGCATCGTTCCCGGGCACTCGCTTCGACGCCGTGTCTGGGCTCCGGTCAGACATGGCACAGCACGACTTCCCGAGGACACCGCCAGCGGATCGGCAGGAGATCGGTGACCCCGCGGCTGACCACCAGCCGTGTCGGACCACGTTGGTGACTCAGGAAGCAATACGGGTAGAAGAGCGCGCCCGGAAACAGCCGGTCTCGATACTCGCAGGCGACCAGCTGGCAGCCATGCAGATGCCCGGCCAGGACGAGGTCATAGCCGGCGTCGCCGGCAGTCTTCCAGATTCGCGGGTTGTGAGCGCAGAGGACACGAACATGCCCGTCGGCATGCGCCTCGGTTTCAGGGCCGGATACCGCGATCACGCGCCGCCCATGCGTCAGCCGCGCGATGCCATCGTGGATCCATTGCCCGCCGCCATGCACCACCGCCTCACGGACTCGGCCCATCCCGACCTGGCGGTCGTGGTTGCCGCCAATCGCAAGCACCGGGGCGAGGTCGCGGAGCTTGCCAACCAGGTGACTGAGCTTGCTCAACTCGGAGGGACGATCCACCAGGTCGCCCCCCAGGAGCACCGCGTCCGGACTGCAGCGAGTCGCGGCCTCCACGACTTGCCGGGACAGCGTGTCGGAACGACCGTTCCGGAGGTGAATGTCGCTGACATACAGCAACCGACACGCGTCGGGCCGCATCGACAGCCGTTCTTCGCGGACATGGAGGGCCTGATTCAGCCCGATCTCCATCAATGGACGGCGCCTTCCGAAGCTGCCCTCATCGCATGCCCTCCCCGAGGATGAGGACCGAGACGTCGCGAACGCGCGGGCCGTCGAGCTCCGCCAGGAAGACCCGCTGGGAGCGGCCGAGCTGCAGGTGACCTTCCGCGAAATTCAGCGACGCCGACGACCCGAGCATCAGGGCCTGGGAATGCGCGTGACCGTTGGGGCGTTCACCCGGGGCCAGGGTCCGGACGTTCGTGTCGTTGTGGCGATAGGGCGCGTCCTTCGACGCCACCCGGGCGAGCAGGGTCGTCGAAGTCCACGAGCAGCAGCGGCTCGGCCTGGTTGATGACAATTGCGGTGGTGGTGTGCAGGCTCTGGATGTTGACGAGGCCGGCGCGGATGCCTGCTTCGGCGGCCAGGGCCTCGATCTGCTTCGTCAGGTCGATGAACTCGACCGCGCGCTCGGTCGCGACGCGGATCCGGCCGTGGTGGCAGATTGCCGCGGGCACCAGTGTCTCCATGGGGTGGTCCTCCTCTCGCCCACCGGTCGATCGGGACCGGCGGCGTGAGAGAGGATGGCCCGAACAGGCAGCTGGGGTCTTGACGCGCCGGTGAGGGTTGCGTGAGATGTCGGTGAGGTGGGGGAGTAGTGGCCTCACGCGGGGCGAATGGGTGGGTCCTGGGCGCCAAGCGCCTGCCGGCCCGACGGACGGCGCATCAGCCCGTAGGCAAGACCAAGGCCGAACAGACCGCCTTCGCCGAACGCCAGGATCGCCTGCGAGACCGGACCGAAATCCGGCTCGCCGATCAGCCTGCCGAGGGGCGCCAGCGTCGCGCGAGACCCTTCCGCCGCGTCGGCGATGGCGTGGATGGTCCCGCCGGCGAGGGGACGTCCGGCCAGCGTGAGCGCAAGCCCGCCCAGTCCGCAGATGACCGCGGTGATGAGTGCCAGAGCGGAGGCGCCGGCTGCCGCGCGGCGCCGCCATGCCACCCTCAGTGGTCCGGGTCGCGATCGCGTAGCCCGCTCCCGCGGCTCCGCCGATGACGACCCCCTCCAGCCCGCCGCCGACGTCGAGGTCGAGGCCGACGAGCGCGGCAAGACCCCATCGGGCAAGCCATTGAACTGCGCCTCCGACGACGCCGCCGCCAAGGGCGGCGGCCGAAATCAGGGCGAGGGCGCGGTGCGAGCGCGCGCTGGCCTCGGCCAGCGACAGACCCGCCCCGACCCCGGCGCCGCCGAGGGCGCCGCACGCGCCGCCGATGACCGCCAGCACCGGCGCGAGGGCCACCGGGGCCGCGCTTCCCGGGGCGGCGGCGAGGAGCAATCCGCCGGCAGCGCCGGCCGCGACTCCTGCCAGACCGCTGCCCGCGGCGGCGCCCGCCCATCGGCTGGCGGCGATTCGCGCGGCGCGGCGGAGCCGGAGCCGCAGCAGCTCGCGCGCGACCGCCAGCGGCGCCGGTGCGCCAAGCACCGGCACCTCTCCCGCGCCGGGCGCATCCCAGCGCACATCGCGCAGCAGCGCGCGCGCCGAGGCATGACCGGGGCGGGTGCCGAGGCGGCTCAGCGCCTCCGACGTTCCCAGCGCATGCAGCAGCTCGGCTGCCTCGCGGCGGTCGTCCTCGGTACCACTGACACGGGTCAGACGATCCAGCAGCGGTTCGAAGGCATCGCCAGCCGGGACTTCGACAGCCTGCGGCTGCGACCCCGTCACCGGCTCGGGCCACGCGCCATCGTCCTCCTCTTCGATGACCTCGGCGAAGACGAACCGGTAGCCATGGCGGGCGACCGTTCGGATGAACCGCGGCTCGCGCGAGTCGTCGCCGAGGGTGCGGCGGAGCGTCCGGACGGCCTGGCTCAGCGCGCTGTCGGAGACGATGACGTCGGTCCAGACGCAATCGAAGATGTCGCGACGGTGGACCGCCGCCTGACGTCGCTCGATCAGCAGGACGAGCAGGTCGAAATAGCGCGGGATCAGCGGCACCTCGCGGCCGTCGCGCAGGAGGAGCCGGCGCCGAGGCGAAAGCGCGAATTCACTGAAGCGGTATCGAATCACGACGAGTGGCTACGGCCTCCTGGCGATCGCGGCACGGCGAAGAGTGCGGCGGCCGTCCGCGCCCGGGGCGCGTGCCGCCGGCCATTCGCGTGCCAGCGGCGGCAGCAGCCGCAACGACGTGCGGAGCACCGTCGTCCAGCGCGCGAACGCTCGCACGTCGCGCGCCCGCCACTCGAACCCGTACGCCCGGCGGATCGATGGCGGCAGCGATCCGATCGTGAGCAACTGCATCGCCCGGAACGCCGGCCAGGCGACGTACCACCGCGGCGGGTAGAGCACCGCCCGGGCGACTGCCCGGCTGGTGTCGGTGACGACAATGCGCCCGCCCGCCAGCATCTCGCGCATGTAGGTGTCGAGCTGGGCCGAGTCCCGCGGGAGCCATCCGGCCGGCATCCCCAGCAGCGGCTCCATTATCGCCGCCTCCGAGCAGTAGCGATCCCGCTCAGGAAGGGTCAGCGGACCCACGAGCAGCTCGTAGGTGAGCGGAATCGACTCGAGCAGCGTGGCGTGCACCCAGCGCTGCAGGTCGGGATCGTGGGCGGAGTAGGCCTCGCCCGCCCCCTCGCAACTCCCCAGCGGACTTGTCCGCCGGGGCCCTGGCGCAGGGGGGACGTGGCCGCGCACCCGGTCGTGAATCGTATTGATGGCGGCGGCGGCCGCGATCATCTGCTCGGCATCGCCGAACGTGAGCGACAGCATCGCCCCGACGGTCGAGTGCAGCCGCCGGAAGCTGGAGAGAAGGCTGCCGCGGAAGGAGCTGTGGTGGTGCACGCCGGCGGCAACGGCGGGATGCGCCAGCTGGAGGAGGATGGCACGGCCCCAGCCGGCAACCACGATCATCTCGCGGTTGACCTTCCAGGTAATGCTTTCCGGCCCGGCGCGCACGTGGTCCGATCGAAGCAGGCGTGCCCGTACGGCCGCGCGATGGCGTTGGAGTGAATCAGTTCCCAAAGTCACTTTCGCTGCGTCGATATTGTCATGGGTGGTCGGTCAACCGCGTTCGTCATTCTGGCCAGCCACGTTGATACGGCCGTCGAGGCGCTCTCCTAACAACCTGCCGATCTCCCGGAAACGCTGAAACGACAACCCCGCCTGGGAGAGGTGGAAGGGGAGCGGGCGCCGCCATGCCGAGGCGAAGCTCGGGGCCAGAAGGCGGGTGACTTGTTCGTCCGCCTTCGCTGCTTCGCAGCTTCGGCGCGACAGGTCCTCGTAGACGTCCAGGATCAACTGGAGGGTCTCGGCGAACTTCTCGGCCGGCGTGCGGAGCAGGCAGGTGACGAGCAGTGTTCGCACATCGTCGGCACGTCGCCAGGCAATCGGGCGACTCGAGTCATGAATGGTCTCGAAGTCGAACCAGTGGGCGGCTCCGGCCTCGACGTCGACCAGAACGTTCTCGGCCATCGCGTCCGCGTGGGTAAATCCAAGGCGATGGAACTCGGCGAGGGCGATGACCGCCCGTTCGATGGCCATCTTCCTGACCGGCTCCTCCAGCGCCGGATCCTCGAGCAAGGTCGCCAGCGTCTCTCCCGCGAGGCGAGGCAGGACGAGCATGCCGTGGGCGTCGATCCGAATCGACGTACCGCGGAGGCTCTGGTAGACGAGCCGCTCCCGCTCCTCCCAAGCCCGCTGCGCGAGGACCCGCACGCCGGCATCCAGGAGCCAGAGCAGCGGACCACTCGTCCAGACCAGGAGAGGCGCGTAGAACCGGCGGTGCTTTCGTACCTGAAGCCCGCCGTCCTGGTCGGCGATCCAGACCTTCGTATACCTCGCGGATCGGAGCATCCGCCCCAGAGCCAGGCACAGAACAAAGCAGGCACGGTCGGCCAGTTCCCTCACGAACAATCAATCTCCGGAGAGCACACAGGCGATACCCATGATGATCAGCGCCATGCCGACGACCTGCGGACGGCGAATCTGTTCGCCGAAGACGTAGAGGCTCGCCAGGGGAACGAGCACGTAGTTGAGGCTGGTCAGCCCGTACGCAACGGACAGCGGGGCGGCACGGAGGACGTAGAGCCAGCAAAGCATCGAAGCAGTCCAGGCTGCCACGCCTGACAGGACGTGCACGTTCCGGACGGCCGCGAGCAGGAACTCGAGGCGGCCCAATGACGCCAGGTGCTGGGCGCCGGACTTCAGAAAGAGCTGTCCCATTGCCGAGAACGCCACCGTCACGAGGATCAGGGCGATCGTCCTTGGTTGCGTCATCGATTGCCGGCCTCTCCGTCCTTCAACGCCTGTGTGCCGTTGGGGTAGGTTTGAGACAGGTTGCGGATGGTGAGTTGCATGAGGGCGTGAGAGAGCATCGCGCGAACAGCCCGCTGGTGTCGTGACGCACCGGTGAGGGTTGCGTGAGATGTGAGTGAGGTGGGGCGGAACGGGCTCAGGCCCGGCTGGAGGGGGCCTCCGGCGCGCCCGGCGGACGGCGCATGAGGCCATAGGCGAGCCCGAGGCCGAACATGGCCCCTTCGCCGAATGCGAGGATCGTTCTCGATACCGGACCGAAATCCGGCTCGCCGAGCAGCCGCCCGAGGGGCGCCAAGGTCGCGCGAGACCCTTCCGACCCGGTCGCGATCGCGTGGATGGTGCCGCCGACGAGGGGACGTCCGGCGAGCGTGAGCGCAATCCCTGCCAGTCCGCAGAGGAGGGCGATAAGGGGGGCCAGGTGCCGGCGTCTTCCGCCGCGCGGCGCCGAGATGCCCGCCTCAGCGGTACGGGTCGCGATCGCGTAGCCCGCTCCCGCGGCGCCCCCGATCGCCAGCCCCTCGAGCCCGCCGCCAACGTCGACGTCGAGGCCCAGGAGGTCGGCGAGCGCCCACCGGGCCAGCCACTGGACCGCCACTCCCACGAGGCCGCCGCCGACCGCGGCGGCGACGATCATCGCCAGTGCGCGGTGGGATCGCGCCCTGGCGTCGGCGAGCGAGAGTCCCGCGCCGACGCCGGCGCCGCCCAGCGCGCCGCAAGCGCCGCCGATGACGGCCAGGACCGGCGCGATCGCAAGGGGGGCGGCGCTGCCCGGGGCCGCCGCGAGGATCAATCCGCCCAGCCCTCCGGCCGCAATCCCGGCCACCGCGGCGCCGGCCGATGCCCTGGTCCAACGGCCTGCGTCCGGTCGTTCGAGCACCGGTTCGACGCCGTTCACCGGGATCTCCGCCGGGGATGCCGCCGAGTCCGGCGGGGGAGCCGGCTGTGCGGCGTCGTCCTCTTCTTCGACCACGTCGAGGACGAACCGGTAGCCGTGGCGCGAAACCGTGCGGATGAAGCGCGGCTCACGCGAGTCGTCTCCGAGTGCGCGGCGGATGGTGCGAACGGCCTGACTGAGGGCGCTGTCCGACACGGTCGCGTCGGTCCAGACCAGCTCGAAGATCTCGCGTCGATGCACCGCTTCGTGGCGGCGTTCGATCAGCAGGACCAGGAGGTCGAAATACCGGGGAATGATCGGCACCTCGCGCCCCTCGCGGACGAGGAGCCGCCGCTGCGGCGACAGCGTGAAATCACTGAAACGGTATCGAATCACTCCCTGGCCACGGCCTCCGAGCGATCGTATCAGACCGCACCGTGCTCGCCACCTAGGGTTGGGCGGGGCGCTTCGGTGCTGCGGAAGTCTCGCTCAGGTCAATCTCGAGGCGGGTGTCGCTGTCGCCTGACGCGCGGCGGCCGGGATGCGTGTCAACATTTCCGTCCGTGTCGTCCGCCAGCGGCTGCGTCGCCGCCCACCACTGCTGCGCGTGAACGTCTGTCCAGGGCTCGACATCGGCCGCGGCGAGCCCGCGGTCCAGTTCTGCGGCACTCTGCGGCCGGTCTTCAGGTGCCTTCGCCAGACAACTCAACACGAGTTGCTCCAGGTCTGGCGGGACCGCAGACGGTCCTCGCTGCGACGGTGACACGGGGACCGCCTGAAGGTGTTGAGCGAACACCTGCATCATCGTGTCCCCCTCGAAAACCTGACGGCCGGTAAGAAGGTAGTAGGCGACGCATCCGAGCGAATACAGATCCGCTCGCCCGTCCACCCTGTCGCTCAGCGCCGTCTCGGGCGCCATGTAGCCGGGCGTCCCGATCACCAGGCCAGCCTGGGTCGCGAGCGAGTGCTCGAGGGGGCCGTCGGTGACGGGCTTCACGAGACCGAAGTCGAGGACCTTGACGAAGTCGCGGACGAGTCCCACCTGGCCGACATGAATATTGGCGGGCTTGATGTCCCGGTGCACCAACCCGCGCACGTGGGCCTCTTCAAGTGACGCACACACCTGTCTGAGGATGTGAACGACGCGTCCGGCTGGCTGCGCACCGTGGCGGCGAACCAGTGACTCGAGGTCCAGGCCGTCCAGCAGCTCCATCACGAAATACAGCGTCTGGTCATCGGTGATGCCGAAGTCGTACAGCTCCACCGTGTGCGGAGATCGCAGGCTGGCCGCCGCTTGCGCCTCGCGGCGAAAACGCGTGACCGCGAGCTGCGCGGCCGCCGGGTCGCTTCCGCGGATCACCTCGGAACGAATCAACTTGATGGCCGCCGGCCGTGCGAGCATCCGGTGCGTGGCCTTGTAGACTTCCCCCATTCCGCCGCGACCGAGCAGCTCGCCGAGCTGGTAGCTTCCCATCTCTCGCGCCTTGGCGACCTGCTGCCCCAACCCGGTGACCACGTGTGAGATGACGACCGCGACGCCGAGGAGCAGGTAGTCGGGATAGTGCATGAGCAAGGCGTCGGCCGGGGATTCGAAGTTCCAGGTCCCCCTCGCCCGCGCGATCCACATGGCGATGGGATTCATGGAGACGGCCAGTACTCCGGCGAGTAAAGTCTTGGCCGGCGTGCTCGGGACAATCGCCGCAAACATCAGCACGACCGCACCGATCCAGGAGATCGCCGGCGAAACGCTCTGGTTGTCTGGCATTGGCGCCCAGTGGAACGTGAGACCGAGCGCCAAGGCCGTGAACACCATGTAGCCCAGGCCCAGATTCAGGATGCTCAGGGGATCCCGGTCACCCTTGCGCGTGTAAGAGAACAGCAGCACCGAGACGAGCACGCTGAGAGCGGCGATCGCGTCCGGACCTCCCAGGTGACGCCACCGGGTATCGTCGTGGGACATCGACCGCACCGCCAGATGTCCAAGCACCGAGCCAAGCGTCCACAGCCCGCAGGCCACGAGCGACATGATCCCCAGCCGGCGAGATGCATCCCTGAGCAGATCGGCGGGCAGCGCCCGTCGACGATGGCCTGGCGATGCCGCCTTTGCCGGCGTGGTGGGGGGAACAGGGCCGATCAGTTGGCGGTCTGCCATAGCTCCTTCCCCCGCGCCGCCCAACCGGAGACGATCAGCGCGAGTGCAATCCCGATGGCATAGTCCATGAGTTCCAGAAGGCTGTCTACGGTCGTTGGGTTTGCGGAATGCGACAGACTGACGCAGTCGAGTCCGCGCAGGTTGCACCATAACAGATCGAGCAGACCGAGGGCCGGCTCCATGGCCTTGACGAAACCGCCGGCGGGCCGCATGATCGTGGTATGCGGCGGCTTGCCGGATTGTTCGCTTTCGTGCTCATGCTGGTGAGCGTCGCACCCGTTCAGTGCTTCGGCTGGCAGAGCACGCCGGCGGCGCGGATGGAGTGCTGCGAGAAGCAGCAGCATAAGTGCCCCGATCAAAGCGCGGCCGATGCCTGCTGTGGCTCGAGCGAGCAGAGTAGCGAGCAATCGGCCCCGACCAGCGGGTTCCTCCTCAGCATTCCACCGGTGCAGGCAGTGGCCGCCGACCTGCCTCTCTTCAGCGCGGCTTCAACCGAGAGCGCCGCACGCGCGTTCAGCCTCGCCCTCGACGCGCGACTGAAACGCCCCCCTTCGTTCCTGACCTCGGTCCTCCTGATCTGATCGTCCCCTTCGCCAATTCCGCTCAGAAGTACGTCACTCGCTGAAGGGAGGCACGGATGCGCGCCGAACGTGCGAGCAGCCTGTTTGGACTGCTCTCGTCGGTCACCACGCTCGTGTGTTGAGCGTTCCCGATACTTTTCGTAACCCTAGGTCTAGGGTCTGTCGTCGCGTCCGCCGTCACCACCGCTCCGTGGTTGGCGGTCATCAGCCGGCACAAGGATGTGGTCTTTGTCTTATCCGGAGGCCTGATGGCCGTGAACTACTGGCTCGTCGTGGTGCGCCCGCGGCGCTGCGCGCCAGGAGAGATCTGCCACATGGACAGTCCGGTGATGCGGTTCAATCGCCGGGTGTTCTGGTTCTCGGCCGCGCTCTACCTCACGGCACTCGCCGTGACTTACGGATCGCTGTTCGTGCTGGAGAGTCTGGAATGAGGGATAAGTCATGCGTTCTCGATTGATCGGGCTCACCATGGCGCTCGCGGTCGGCTGGACTCACGCCGTCGCCGCGTCGGGGCATGGGCCGGTGTTCGGCGGAGCCACGCCCACGCTGGGGCGGAACGGCTGGTCGCTCGACCAGGCGTGGATGGGCAGCCGGGATCGGACCGGCGATGACGACCAGATGCTGCGAACCATGATCGGTTACGGCATCACCGAAGATCTTCAGATCACGGCTTCACTGCCGATTCAGCTGACCAGCCGCGACCGGATGCCGATGGGCCGGATGATGGCGATGATGTCCGGCAATCAGGATGCCGAGGTGCTCGTCGGGTGGCGCTTTCAGCGCCGAGGCATCGGTGAGCGCGCCCGGATCGAATCAACCGCGTATCTCGGAGGCACCGTCCCGATCGGATCGCAGCACGACGGCATGCCGACGGCGCCGTCGGTCTCGGGCTCTGTGGCTACTGGATACGCCTCCCGCGAGCACTACTTCTGGGTCGGCGGCAGCTACCACCGGCCGCTCGAAAACGGCGGAGAGCGACCCGGCGACGTCAAGTCCTACAGCATCGTCTACGGCTATCGGCCGAAGGCGTTGCGGCTCGATTATCCAAAGCCCGATCTGCGCTTCTTCGTCGAATCGGTCGGCGAGATCACCGGAACGGCGCGGCACGCCGCCGTGACGATGGAGGATACGGGGGGCCGTGTCGTGCTCGCCGGCCCGACCGCCCTGCTGCTGTTCAAGGAGTACGGAATCTCGGGCGGCATGCTGTTCCCGCTGTACCAGCGCCTGAATGGCAGCCAGCCCAGGGAGCGCTTTCGATTCGCCGTCAACTTCAGTTACTTCTTCTGGGTTCGATAGGAGCCGTTCATGAATCGCGCGATTGTTTCGTCAGCCGCCCTGCTGGCACTGCTGCTGATCCCTTCAGTGACCTCCGCCGAACTGCGCCGGGTCGACCTGAAGACCCTGGGGATGGATTGAGCGACCTGCGCCCACGCCGTGCGCGTGGCTGTTCGGAAGCTTCCGGGTGTGGATTCGGTCGAGGTATCGCTCGAGCGGGCGATGACTTCGGTGCGGCTCAAGTCCGGCAACGCCGTGACGCTGGCGCAGCTCCGGAAGATCATCAAGGACGGCGGCTTCAACTCCGGCGCTGCCGACGTCGATGCCGTCGGCACGCTCGTTGAACGCGGCGGCGGACTACTCCTCATCGTGACCGGCACCACGGAGTCGTTTCGACTTGGGCCGGATCCGAAGAAGGCTGATGCATTCCGACAGGTGATCGACGCCGCCACGAATCCGGCGGGACCGATGCTGCTCTCCGGTCGGGTCGAGGCAAACGATACGATGACGGTTCTAAGCTCCGGCCCGGTGCGATAGGTGGAGTATTCCACCCCGTCGTTATCTGGCCGCTATAATCCACAGCACTTGGCTCCCACTCCCGGCACTGGTCTCGGCGTCCACGAAGTCACGGCGCCGATCGGCAACGCCGGAAGGGTAGATCTGAAGAAGTGATGGGGAAGTTCAAGCTCCCACATCCCTTCATCCTCCTGCTCGGTGGCGTGGCGATCGCTGCCGCCCTCACGTGGATCCTGCCTGCCGGGGCCTACCAGCGGCGCGCCGACCCGGCAACCGGCCGGAACCTCGTGGTGCCCGGGACGTACGCGAGGATCGAGCCCGCCCCAGTCGGGCTGATGGCCACACTGCTGTCGGTGCCGCGCGGCATCGTCGCCGGGGCCGACGTAGGTACTGACGGTACTGTTCGTCGGCGGCGCCTTCGGGCTTCTCGACGCCACCGGTGCGCTCTCGCGCCTGGTGGGCTCTCTGGTCGGGCGCACGAATAATCCTCGAATCATCGTCATGCTCGTGTGCCTCGCGTTTGCGACGCTCGGCGCGCTGGAGAACATGCAGGAGGAGATCATTGCCCTGATCCCTGTGCTGCTGGTGCTCAGCCGCGGCCTCGGGTTTGGACCGATCACCGCGCTCTCGATGAGCGCGGGCGCCGCCGCCGTCGGCTCGGCATTCGGTCCGACCAACCCGTTCCAGACCGGCATTGCGCTGCGCTTCTCCGAGATGCCGCCGCTCAGCCAGCCGGGGTTGCGCTTCGGGTTGCTGATCGCCGCGGTGGCGGTCTGGATCGGGTGGACGATCGCGATGACATCACGCGACCGGGTTCCGACCGACACCCAACTGGTAACCGTCGGGCCGGCGACCAGACGCGATGGTGTTCTGCTCGCGGTGGTGCTCGTGCCTTTCATTCCCTATGTCTTTGGCGTGCTGCAGGACCGACTGGGGGTTCAACGAGCTGTCGGCGCTGTTCCTCGTCGCGGGACTCGCCGTGGGACTCGTGGCGGGACGCAGCCTCTCTGATTCGGCGGTTGGATTTCTCAAGGGAATGGAAGGGGTGCTCGCCGCGGCGCTCTTCGTTGGCGTCGCGCGCGCGATCAGCGTCGTGCTGTCGGACGGCCGCGTCCTCGACACGATCCTGTACTCGCTGGCGACACCCCTGGGGCGGCTCCCGGGCCTGGCCGCGGCGATGTTGATGGTCCCGGCGCACGCGCTGCTCCACGTGCCCGTACCATCGGTCAGCGGTCAAGCCGTGTTGACGATGCCGGTGATGGCGCCGCTGTGTGACCTGCTGCGGATCTCCCGGGATGCCGGCGTGATCGCGTACCAGACCGGCGCGGGCCTGATGGACCTGATCACGCCCACCAACGGTGCGCTGCTCGCGGTGCTGCTCGCCGCCGACGTGGCCTACGGCCGCTGGATCAGGTTCGCGTTACCTGGCGCCTTGCTCGTCTCGATCGTGGGCCTGATCGGGATCGCCCTGGCGCGGTAGTCAGCCCGGGCAGCTGGCTGAGCTTTCAGTGCGGCCGCGCCCGACGGTGTCGAGCCGGCTTGTCATTTTCTCCTGGAGCCGGTCTTGTCGTATACTCTCCGCCCTAACAACCCCAGTGCTCAAGGTTCTCACCGAAACCCTCGACGTGCCGTGCCCGGAGTGTGGAGTCCGGCCAACCACCAACACGGTTCTGACCCGTGCGGGCACCTACTGCCTCTGCGAGCAATGCGGGCATCTCTGGCTCGAGCGCCGGCGACAAGACCTGCCGGTGGACACCCGTCGCCGGCAGACGGACGCCGCCTGACATCGCCGTCCGGCCCCCGGTCGGCGCCGTCCGCGCCGCTGGCCAGGTGTCCGCGATGAGGCCCGACGCCAGCCCGTTCGCCGCGGTCGTCACCGCGCAGGGGCATCTCGTCGATTCACAGATCCTCACCGGCATCTTCGATACCGTCATCGAACGCGGCGGGGCGTTCGACGTCCTGCACTTCGAGCTCGGACGCACCAACGACGACTTCTCGCAATTGCGGCTGCGGATCTCCGCGCCGTCCGCCGCCACCCTGGCGCGGCTGCTCGAGGAGCTCATTCCGTTCGGCTGCCACACGGTCACCGAGCAGGATGCGCTGGTCCGGACCGCCGACCGCGACGGCTGTGTCCCCGACGACTTCTACGCGACGACCAACCAGCGCACCGAGGTGCGAATCGACGGCGCCTGGATCCCCGTCGTCAACCAGAGGATGGATGCGGTGATCGCCATCGAAGGCGACCGCGCGATGTGCCGGAAGCTTCGCGAGGTCAGGGCGGGGGACCGGGTGGTCTGCGGCGTGCTCGGCCTGCGCGTCACACCGGAGTTCCGCGACCGCGACCGCGCCGACTTTGCATTCATGACCAATGAAGTGTCATCGGAGCGACGAGTCGAGGCCAGCGTCGAGAAGATCGCCGCGATGATGCGGGAAGTGCGCGGGCGCGGCGCCCGCATTGCCTTCGTCGTTGGGCCGGTCGTCGTCCACACCGGCGGCGCCACCTACTTCTCCGAGCTCATCAGACTCGGTTATGTGAACCTCGTGCTGGCGGGGAACGCACTCGCGGTGCACGACGCCGAGCTCGCGCTGTTCGGCACGTCGCTCGGGGTGGACCTCGAGAAAGGCAATCCGGTCCAGGGTGGCCATCGTCACCACATGCGCGCCATCAACGCGATCAACCGCGCCGGCGGCCTGCGTGGCGCGGTCGAGGCAGGCGTGCTGACCAGCGGGGTGATCGTGGAGTGCATCCGGCACGGGGTCGACTTAGTGCTGGCAGGCAGCATCCGCGACGATGGGCCGATCGCCGACACCGTGACCGATATGGTGACCGCGCAGGATCTCTACGCATCGGCGCTCGCCGACGTCGGCATGGTCATCGTGCTCTCGACCATGCTCCACGGCATCGGCGTCGGCAACATGCTGCCGGCATGGGTGCCGGTCGTCTGCGTCGACATCAATCCAGCGGTCGTGACGAAGCTTGCCGATCGGGGGTCCTCGCAGACGATCGGTCTGGTGACCGACGTTGGATTGTTCCTGCACCAGCTCGCCAGCCGCCTCGCGCCCCAGGCGAGTTCGTAGTCCTTTGGGGTCAGACCATGGTCTGACCCCAAAGCATCCAAAGCATCCGCCCAGCGGCGGCTAGAAGCTGAACTTCGCCTGCAGCCGGATCGACCGCCGATCCTGGAAGCCGCTGGCGAGGCCGTACCGCGCGTCGGGGCGGAAGCGCAGGTCCGATGCGATCGCCGCAGGGTCGAAGCCGCCGAAGAACTGTGCGTCTGGCAGATTGAAGTTATCGCGGTACGGCGTGACGACGTAGGCCGTCTCCGTCTGCTGGTCGAACAGGTTCGCAACGTTGACACCGAGCGATACCCGGGTGCGCCCCGTCAGCCGAATGTGCTGCTCCACGAAGAGATCGGTCTGCGTGTATGCCGGGGCGCGGCCGAGATCGCCGCGGCCGTAGGGGAAAAACGCCATGTTGTTCTGTTGCGACACGGTCGACAACGGCACGCCCGATTCCGCCAGGAAGTTCGTGCCGACGACCATGTCCCAAGGCAGGGTATAGGTGCCCTGCAGCTTGAACTGGTGCGGACGATCGGTGCCCTGCCGTCCGTAACTGGCGTTGCCGGCGGCGTCGTACGAGTAGTACAGCAGGTTGAAGGACCGGCCGGAATACGGCTGGAGCCCGCCTACGGCCTCGTCCGAGCTCGCGATCCCCGACCAGTTGCCATAGAGGCGGCTGAACAGATAGCTGGTGTCGAGCGACCAGCGGTTCGACAAGCGCTTCCGCAGCCGGATCTCGAGGCCATCGTAGTCGCGCACGGCTTTCGGCTGTGCCGGCGCGTCCGTGCCGAACGGGAATTCCCCGGTGCCGAACCCGGGGTTGTTGACGCCGCAGGCCTCGCCCGAGGGTACCAGGTCGCACACCGCCTCGATGGCGTAGTCCGTCCACTTGTGGACGTAGCGCGCTCCGACCGAGATCGACTTCGTCAGCTCGCGATCGAGGCCGAGGGTGAACTCCTGGGTGCGGATCGGGTGGAGGTCGGGGTCGACCAGCTGGAAGTTCGGGTCGTTCGCGTCATTGGCGACCGGGCGGAAGTCGAACGACTCGATGAAAGTCCCCGGGCAGGACGGGGAACCGAAGTCCGGCGGATCGGTGCAGGTGATCGACGGCCAGTCGAAGGTGTCGAGCGTGAAGTGCCAGTTCATCCAGCGGTCGGCGCCGAACATCACGCGGCCGAGAGTGAGCTTCATCTGGTCGTAGAACATCCCCCAGCTGCCGTAGGCCTTCATCTTGCTGTCGCCGTTCACGTCCCAGGCGAAGCCGACCCGCGGCGCGATCTTCTCGCCGAAGCCGAAGTCGATGCCGGGGTTGTCCTCGCGGTACGAGGGGATGTCCTCCCGCTCGCTCCGCAACCCCAGATTCAGGGTGAGGCGATTGTTGACGGTCCACGAGTCCTGAATGAAGAGCCCGACGCTGTCGGCGGTGATGTCCCCCTGAGTGTAGAGCCGGGTGACGTTGTAGTGGCCGTACTTGCCGCGATACCGCTGACCGTTATTCGCCACGTAGTCCGCGTTCCAGAAGAGATCGATCGTCTCGGCCTGCGCGCCCGAGAGGACGCTGTTCTCGATGTGCTCGAACTGCACGCCCGCCTTCACGGTGTGCTGCCCGCCCCAGTTCAGGTATCGAGTCACGTCGGCGTTGAAGTTCAACCGGCTCAGATCGTCGCGCACCTGCCGGTTACTCGTTGGAAAATCGGAATAACCGCTCAACTGCTGCAGATTCGCCGGGATCTCCGGAAACGGACAACCGGATGAGCCCGGAACCGCGTTCGGATTGCAGAAATTCGTGGAACCGTTGAACACGCGACGCTGCGCGTCGCTGAATGTTCCGACCCCCTTGCCGCCGTATGTCAGGTAAGCGGTCGTGAAGTTCACGAAGGTCTTGTTGTTCACCACCCAGTCGAGGACCCCCGAATAGGAATCGTTGAAGGAGTCGGTGCGGTTGGTCATCGGAAACTGGGACGGCGTGCTGTTGCTCGTGCCATCCGCATTGATCGCCGGGAGCCCGACCGGCCCTTCTCTGCGAAAGATCGTGGTCGTGAACCGGCCACGCAGATTGGAATGAAGCTGGCCGGTCAGGTTGCCGGTGAAGTTCTGGTCGGCGGTTTTGGCTTCGAACGTGCCAACCTGCTGGTTCGCGGTGAAACGGACGGTGCGGCGGGTCTCGGTGGTGACCGGGTTATAGCCCGCATAGAACCAGACCTTTTCGCGCAGCAGCGGGCCGCCGAGCTCGAAGACCGGCTCGGTATCGGTGAAGTCGTCGGCCGGCGTGGTGAAGTACTCGGAGAGTGTCGTGTTGCTCGGCACGAGCCGCAGCGACGGCCGGACGTCGCCGAGCAGGTCCTGATTGCGGAAGTACATGCCGGCGCTGCCGTGAAACTGGTTGCTTCCGGACTTGGTGATGGCGCTGATGACGCCGCCGATCGCGGCGCGGTACTCGGCGTTGTAGCCGCTCGACTTGACCTGGACTTCCTGAACGAAATCGTTCGCCAGCGTCTTGCCGGAGGTGCCGAAACGCAGATCGGTGGTGTCGACGCCGTCGATCATGAAGCGGTTGTCGGCGCCGCTGCTGCCGTCGATCTGGATGCCGCGGCCGCGCGCTTCCTCGGTCACGCCGGGTGCGAGGGTGACCAGTGAGGTGAAGTTGCGGGCGCGCGGAATCCGCTCGATCGTCTCAGCCTGGAGGTTGGCCCCCGCGGCGTTCTGCTTCACGTCGATGAGGGGCGAGTCCCCGGTCACCTGGATCGTCTCGGCAACGCCGGCCGGCGCCATGGTCAGATCGACCTTGAGCACCTTGCCCAGTTCGAGCGAGACGTTCGACACGTTCGCGGCCGCGAAACCCTGGAGCGCCCCGGTCACCGTGTACGATCCCGGCGCGAGAGCCGGAAATCGATACTGGCCATTCGCGTCCGTGACCGTGCTCCTGACGCCCACCAGCGCCGGGCTCCGCGCCTCGACGGTCACGCCGGGGAGGACGCCGCCGGCGCTGTCCTTGACCGTCCCTTCGATCGATCCACCCTGCTCCTGGGCTGCGGCCGGGGCCGCCAGCGCCAGCATGGCCGCCACGATACATAGGAATTGCTTCATCTCGGCTGCTCCTCAGCGGCGAAGGCCGCAAGACGGCACTACCTGCGAGGTTATCGCCGGTATCGTGAGGCCGTGGGACGGGAGAAGCCAATCGATAAATGTAATGCGCTCATCAGTCGCCGGCCACCGGCGTCCGTGAGCCTGCCGCTTTCAGTCCGGGGAGTTACTTCGGCCCGACGATATTCCACCCCGCCGGCATGGTGACCGGGATGATCGGGTAGGTCGTGCGCGACGTGCCGTTCATGTGCCAGATCATTACCGTGCCGTCGGTATGCTCCCACACCAGGTCGGGCTTGCCGTCGCCGTTCAGATCGGTCACCGCCCCGACCTGCCACCGCTGATCCGGCACTGAGAATGGGGTCAGCGGCGCATGGACGATCCGCGAGACGCCGTTCATCAACCACACCGCGACATCACCCAGCCCCGTGTGACGCCAGAGCAGGTCGGTCTTGCCGTCGTTGTTGAAGTCCGCAACACCGACCACCTTCCACAACGGGTCGGCACGCACGGGAGTCAGGCTCAGCGTCTGGTTCACGGTCGCGCCGTCCATCTGCCAGACCGCCAGGTCGCGGAGGGTGGCGTGCTGCCACATCAGGTCCGGCTTGCCATCGGAGTTGAAGTCGCCGACGCCGACGATCTGCCACAGTGGATCCGCGAGCCGGCTGATCGACGGGGGAGTAGCGGCGATCCGGTTCGTGCCGTCCATATACCAGAGCTCGACCCATCCCTCGGTCTTGTGCTGCCAGACGATGTCCGGCTTGCCGTCCGCGTTGAAGTCACCGCGGCCGACCGGCGCCCAGTTCGCGTCCAGGCTGTGGCTGAGTGACTGCGTCCCCTTGATCGTCGCGCCGTCGAGGAACCAGGCTTCGACGGTTCCCGCGATCGAGTCGTGGACCAGCAGATCGTTCTTGCCATCCCCGTCGAAGTCCGAGGACCACGGCGATGCGACCGGTGGCGGCGGCACGGTCGCGGCGCCGGCCTGCGTGATGTAGACGGTCGCGGCGGCGATGCCGGCGACCGCGGTTCGAGCGCTGGTGGTCGGGTTCTCCGGCAGCGTGAAGCCGACCGAGCCGGAGCCACTGCGTCCGGTGCCGTCCTGGAAGGTGACGAAGGTGCTCAAGCTGCTCGCACTCCAGGAACAACCGGTCTGTGTCGTCACCGTGATGGAGCCGGTCGTCGCCGCGGCCGAGGTGTTGATGTTCGTGGGGTTGACCACGTAGGTGCAGGCCTGCGCCGCCTGCCAGACGGTGAAGCTCTTGCCGGCGACGGTCGCGGTTCCGGTCCGCAGACTGGTGGCGGGGTTGGCCGTGACGGTGAAGCCCACCGATCCGGAGCCGGTGCGTCCGGTTCCGTTCTGGAAGGTCAGGAACGCACTGCCCGTGGTCGCACTCCAGGCACAGCCGCTCTGCGTCGTCACCGTTATGGTTCCGGTCGTGCCGGCAGCGGGAGCGTTGAAGCTCGTCGGACTGATCGTGTAGCTGCACGAGGCGGTCACGCCCGCCTGTGTGACCGCGAAGCTTTTTCCTGCGACGGTCGCTGACCCGGTGCGCCCGCTGGTGGAAGTATTGGCCGCGACGCTGAAGCTAACGGATCCCGGTCCGGTGCGGCCGGTCCCGTTCTGGAAGGTGAGGAAGCTGCTCTGGCTCGTCGTACTCCAGGCGCAGCCGGCCTGCGTCGTGACGGTGATGGTTCCGGTTGCTGCCGTCGACGAAACGCTGGTGGTCGCAGGGCTGATGGAATAGGTGCAGGCCGCCGTCGCCGCCGCCTGCGAGACGGCGAAGCCGATGCCGGCAATCGTGCCGGTTCCAGTTCTCGCGGTCGTCGCGGTGTTCGCCGCGACGCTGAAGCCGACCGATCCGGACCCGACGCGCCCGGTGCCGCTCTGGAACGTCAGGAATCCACTGGCGCTCGTCGCGTTCCACGCACAACCGGTCTGCGTCGTCACCAGCACCGTGCCGGTTGACGCCGCGGCAGCCGCGTTGATGCTCACCGGATTGATCGAGTAGCTGCACGGGGGCGGAGGCGTCCCGCCGGGAACGGTGAACTGAAGCGGTGTCGAAAGAGCGCTGACATCTGATGCGTTGTATGCCTGCGCCACCGCGTAGTACGTCGCGCCCGCGGTGAGACCGGTGATCGCATAGGAGGTGCTGCTGCCGGCGTTGGCCGCATTCGGATACGAGCCAGCCGTCGTTCCCCATTTCAGGGTGTAGCCGGTGGCGCCCGCGCTCGGGTCCCACGCGAGCGTCACGGTGTCGGCCGAGACCACTGCGGGAACAAGCCACAAGACGAACGCCGCCAGGGCGCGCCAGCGCCCACCGTACAACCTGCACATGATCGAACCCTCCGGGGATGATCCGGCGAGTCGCAACCTGCATGCCCCTGTTCAGGTCGATAGGGAGTCGGCGATTTTCCTGATCAAATTATTGAATCTTCACAGATCGGCACGCTCGCCCGGAACGGTCGGGCATTACGAGCCTGTTTGACGGATTACCGAAACAGACGGCGTGGCGATCGTCCCGGCCGGCGTAGCAAAAGCGCTTCGCGGTTGTATAGAGGCTGTACTCCTGCGCTCCTGCTGCAGCTGTCGCGAGAGTCATCAGGTTCACTCAAGGCTCGACTCTGGCGACCATACCGTCACCCCGTGACATATCGAAGCTGACACCACCCAATCGGGCACGGCTTTGGACTTCAGCTCTCGCAGGGAGGGCCGACATGCGTGACGACGTTGAGCGCGAGCAGCAGTTGCAGGCCCTGATCAGTGAGCTGCAGAAGGCCTTGAAGGAGTCATTCCGGATCAGGGAAGCGGCCGAGGCTCTCAGCCAGGCGGCTGCGGATCTCGCCGCTTCCACGCCACCCGAGCGCCGGACAAAGGTGCGCCCGCCGCGCCCGACAGGCAAGCGGGGGAGCATCATTTCCGGCGCGTCCGGAGCGAGGATTCGCGGCTGATCGACCCGCCTGACCGTCCCTCAGCGAGGCCCTCCTCCATCCCCCGGCACTTTCTGTATCCTGAAAGCTACATCTGATGCGCCCTTGAGCACGCAAGCCGCTCACCGGGCGTTCCTCTCTGCGCCGCTCCTGCATATTCTTGGATCCAACGGCTCGTTCGCCATGAATCCACCAGACGCATCCAACCATCCGTGCCCCTCGTGCGGGCATGCCCGGATCACGGTCACGGTCCCGACCGAGCGGGGCGCCTATTGCCGCTGCGAGGGCTGCGGTCACATGTGGCACCAGGATGGGCTGCAGGCGCTGAAGCGAAGACGGGCGGGGCAGCACCCGGGCCGGAGGAAGTCAGACTCGTAGCCGCGGTGGAGCAGAGCCACCATCATCAGGGGCGTCTTCAGCAGCGGCGGGCTACAGTTTGGGATGGGAGCGACCGATGAACAGTGCTAAGTGGCACGTCACTGGGTCATCGTTCGGCGCGACCGCCCTGAGCTCTATCAGGCGCTCTCCTGCGCGTTCCTGAAACGCCGCGAATACGTCGTCGTACTGGACCGCCGCACCGCCAACCGTCGCGCCGGGGAACGAGAGACGAACCCCGAGCGCCGCCGCCAGGCCGCCGACGTGGAACCCTTTGCGATCATGCCGGCGCGCGAACGCGTCGAGTCCTGACCTCGCTCGCGGCTATCGCTCGAGCGCCCGCAGACACTGCGCCGGGCTCTGATGATCGCCGGGCTGAAAACAATAAGCGCAGATCGTCCGTCGCTCCTTGTCCGGCCCCCCGGTGCGGCGCTGGCGGCGGTCAGGCTGCTGCTGACGCCGCAACTCCATCTGCCGCACCATCTGCTCGTTGATCCTGTCGGCGTCATCGTTGCTGGCAGCGGAATGGTCCATCCGGGGGTCCTCCTCTGGGCGGAGCTTACATCGAACGGGCAGGACAAGGTAGTAGCTCTCAGCCGAATAGCAAACAACCGGCGGCCGTTGTTTGGCCGCCGGCTGTGTTACCTGGCTGAGAGCTGGAAGCTGGAGCTGGAGCTGGTAGCTATTCCGCTCCACCGTCACGAAGACGGTCGTCGGACCGCGGTGCACGAGCAGCAGGGCGGGACCGCTGCCGCTGGTCATCGCATCGCGCAGCGCCTCTCCCGATGCGACCGGCTTGCGATCGACCTGTTCGACCACGTCTCCGGGGCGAAGGCCGGCCTCGGCGGCCCGGCTTCCGGCGGCGACGCCAGCAATCACGACCCCGCTCCGGGCCCGGACGTCGAGCTCTCGAGCACGCGCCGGGGTCAGCGGCTCCACCGTCAGCCCGAACCGGCCGGAGGATTCGCCGCCGCGTTCGGTGGGCTCGACCCTGCCGGCCGCCCTCAGCTCGGCGAGCCGCGCCGTCAGCACCTGCTCCTTGCCGTCGCGCATGACGGTCAGCTTGACCTCGCTGCCAGGCTGGAGCTCGGCGACCTCGTTGCGCAGCACGTTGCTGTCCTTGACCGCCGTGCCGTTGAGCGCGGTGATGACGTCCCCACGCTCCAGACCCGCGGCGTGCGCCGGACTGCTATCTTCAACATCGCTCACGAGCGCGCCGGTCGTGCCGCTCAACCCCAGGCCTCGGGCGAGATCGGGCGTGATCGCCTGGACCGTCACGCCGAGCCGGCCGCGGCGCACCGCACCGTGATCGATCAGCTGGGTCATCACGTTGCGCGCCATGTTCGCCGGGATCGAGAAGCCGATGCCGATGTTGCCGCCGGAAGGCGAGAGGATCTGCGAGTTGATGCCGACCAGCTCGCCCTCGGTATTCACCAGCGCCCCGCCCGAATTGCCACGGTTGATGGGGGCATCGGTCTGGATGAAGTCCTCGAAGCTGCCATCCCCGGCGCCGCCGGTCGATCGACCCTTGGCGCTCACGATCCCCATCGTCACCGTCTGGCCGACCCCCAGGGGGTTGCCGACCGCCAGCACGACATCGCCGACACGGACGGCATCGGAATCCCCGAGCGCCAGCGTCTGAAGATTCGAGCCATCGATCTTCAGCACGGCGAGATCGCTTGGCGGATCTGCGCCGATCACCTTCGCCTTGAACCGCCGGCCGTCGGTCAGTTCGACGTTGACCTCCTCGGCGCCGTCGACGACGTGATGGTTGGTCAGGATGTAGCCGTCCTTGCGGACGAGAACGCCGGAGCCCATGCCGCCTTCACGCCGGTCCGGCATCTGCCGCGGATCGGGCAGGCGGTCGCCGAAGAACTCACGGAACATCGGATTGTCGGGCAGCGACTGGCTCGTCATGCGAACCATGCGCTCCGAGCGGATGGTGACGACGGCCGGAGCGACGCGATCGACGATGGACGCGTACGAAGCGGCGGAGCCGTCAACGAGCCGCTCGACCGCCGGCGGGGCCGCGGCCGCAGATGACGGCGTTTCTTCGCGAGCGCCGGCGGCCGTCCAGCCGAATACCGATCCGGCAAGGAGCAGGGCGGTGCCGAACACGGCGAGCCGGCGCGGCTGTCCCTTTGCGGGAACCGGTGTGAGATTGTTGGATGTCATGCTCTCCTCCACGAGTAGTTAGTGCTTCCTCGAGGATAGAGAGCGTGGATTACCCGCGGATGTCCGGAACATTACAACGGTGAAATGTTCGGCCTCCGGGGCAGGTGAATCTCGAAGCGACTGCCGGTCCCGGGGGTGGACGTCACCGACACCCGACCGCCATGGGCCTCCACGATCGCCTTCACCAGGCTCAGGCCGAGGCCGAGGCCGCGCGTCGACCGGCTCTTGTCGCCGCGGTAGAGACGATTCCAGATGTGCGGCAGCTCATCTGCCGGGATGCCGATCCCGGTGTCGGACACGGCGATCACCGTGCCGTCGGCCGCGTCCTGGGCGGTGACCTCGACCGTCCCGCCGGCGCCGGTGTACTTGATCGCGTTGTCGAGCAGATTGGCCAGCACCTGCCGGATCCGGATCGGATCGACTTCGACCGCCAGCGCTCCCGGCACCTGCGAACGGATCGCTAGGCCGCGCTCCTCGCCAACGTCTTCGTAGAGATCGACCGCCTGGCGCACGAGGCCCTGCAGCGGCACCCGCTCCAGCCGCAGCGCCATCGTGCCGGTTTCCGCTTCGGAAATGTCCATCAGCGTGTTGAGCATCGCGACGATCTGTTCCGACTCCTCGAGGCAGTCGGCCAGCGCCTCGCGCAGCGTCGCCGGATCGTTGGATTCGAGCGCGGTTTCGGCGATCCCGCGCAGCCGCGCCATCGGCGTTCGCAGGTCGTGGGCGACGTTGTCGAGCGCGCCCCGCATCCCGCCGACCACCGCGTCGATGCGGTCCAGCATCGCATTCACCAGCACGCTCAGCTCGCTGAGCTCGTCAGCCGGCTCGTGCACCGGCACGCGCGCGCTCGTGCGCCCGGTGCGCAGGATGCCGCGGACGGTTTGGGCCAGCGAGCGAACCGGTTGCAGCGCCGACCAGGTCAGGACGGCGCCGCCGGCCAGGCCGATCAACACGATCGAGGCGACGTCGAAGAGAAGGACGCGACGAAAGCGGCGGAGGAGCTCCGCCCGCCGCTCGGTGCTCTTGCCGACCTGGAACAGCGTGCCGTCCGCCAGCCGCACCGACGCGACCTCGAGCACCGCGCCATCGTCCAGCCCGGTTTCGACCGTGGCCCAGCGCTGCTCGCCGGTCAGCGGCGGTTCGTCCAGCTGCGACAGGTCGAACTGTCCCCATCCCTCGGGCACACTCAGGTAGACGACGTCCTGCCGGTGGCCGAGCGTGCGCACCAGCAGGGGACCTGCGGCACCGCTGGCCTGCGTCCGCTGGATCTCGCGGGTCAACCCGTCGACGCCGCCGCGCGCGTAGGCGGACGCGAACTGCACCAGCGTGGTCCGGATGATCTCGCGGTCGTACTGACGGAGGGTCGCGGCGAGGAGCACGTAACTGATCCCGACCAGCGCGACCGCGCTCGCAGTGAAGACGAGTGCGTACCACCTGGCCAGCCTGAAGCCGACCGCCTTCCTCAGCCGCTCACGCCACTTTGAGTACATAACCGATGCCGCGGACGGTATGGATCAACTTCTGCTCGAAACCCTTGTCAACCTTCTCACGGAGGCGGAACACGAGCACGTCCACCACGTTGGTTCTCGGGTCGAAGCCGTAGTCCCAGACATGCGACAGGATCATCGTCTTCGAGACGACGCGGCCGGCATTGCGCATCAGGTATTCGAGCAGCGCGAACTCGCGTGGCCGCAGCGGCTCCAGCGTCCGGCCGCCGCGCGAGGCGGCGCGGGTGCGCAGGTCGAGCGTGAGGTCGCCGACCGTCAGCTCGCTGGACGCAGGACCGCCGCTGGCCCGGCGGATCAACGCATGGACGCGGGCGAGCAGCTCGGGAAACGCGAACGGCTTGGTGAGATAGTCGTCGCCGCCGATCTCGAGGCCGGTGACGCGATCGTTGACCGTCTGCCTGGCGCTCAGGATCAGCACCGGCGTGCGCAGACCGTCGCGCCGCATGGCCTGGATCAGGCTGATCCCGTCGAGGCCGGGGAGCATCAGGTCGACGATCGCGACGTCGTAGTCGCCGCTGCGCGCGAGACCGAGGCCGGTCGTGCCGTCGGCGGCGCGATCGACCACGAACCCGGCCTCCTTCAAGCCACGGGCAACGAAGTCGGCGATCGTCTGATCGTCTTCGACAATGAGCGCACGCATACGCAGGCGGTCGCGGCCGGCAGGTCCAGGGTTACTTCAGCACGGCGCGCGCGGTGCGCACCTGCGAACCGCCTTCGCGATCGACCCAGGCAAAGATCAGCTCGCGGCCATGAATCGCCATGCGCGGCAGCCCGCTCGCCCGGTTGCCGGCAATCCCGGTCACGGTCACTGGGGCCGATTTCCTGCCGCTGCGTTCGATCCGGCGAACGCGGAACGATGCCTTCTGATCGGCGAACTCGACGTAGGACGCGGCGGCGCTGCCGTCGGGCAGCAACTCGACCTCGACCCGGCCCAGCGTCGCTTGATCGTCCAGGCGAATCGGGGAGCCGAAGGTCCGGCCGGCGTCGCTCGAGAATGCGACGAAGGCTCGGGGCTGGTCTCCCTTGGCGGTGAACCACGCGATCGCCACATCGCGGCCGCGGGCGCTGAGCGCCGGGCCGTTGACCGGGCACGCCGGCACGGTCCAGTCGTCGGCATGGACCACGGCCGGCGGAGACCACTTGCCGTTCTCGAGACGGGTGACGTAGATGTCCCGCACTTCGGTCGCGCCGCGGTCCCGGTAGGCGACCAGCGGACCATCAGCCGTTGCCGCGACCGCGGTCGGGCAGCACTCGCAAACCCGAAGGTCGAGCGCGGCCTCGGCCGAGGGCTTCCAGTCGGCGCCGTACGAGAGATACCGCAGCGACATGTCGCCGGATCCCTCGTGGCCGCCGGAGTGGTCCCCTTTCATCGCGCGGCCATCGAGCCACACGAGCCCGAGGCTGTTGCCGGGCGCGTCGAACAGCGAGGCGAAACCGTGCTCGGTCTGGGTGCCATCGCGGTGGGGAACGAATGAAGGGGACCATGTCCGCCCGTCGTCTTTCGAGTACCGACAGCCGGACGTCGTAGGCATAAGTGCCGGCGCCGCTCTTCTGCAGCCAGTGCGCCGCGAGGGCGCCACCCTGGAGCCGGGCCACCGACGGTACGTCGGCCCAGTTGACGAACCAGTCACGGCCCGAGGCCACGGTCCGCGGCGGCGTCCAGCCGCTTGATGAGAGCTCGGCGAACTTCAGCGTCGCAACCGTGTCCACGCGCTCGACCCAGCTCAGGATCACGCCGCGCGACGATACAGAGAGATGCGGCTGGCCGCTTTGCGGCCCGGCCGGACTGTTGGTGGGTTCAATCTCGAGACCCCAGGCAGCGGATTGTGCGCGCGGGGATGTGGCGAGAACGCTCGCCAGAAAAACAGGGGCGAGGCAGAAGGCAGCGGCGCGGGTCATCTGGAGATGATACTCGCCGGTTCCGCCGTTCTTGCACGATGAGCGGGTGCCGGGCTCGATCGCAACTTGCTGGCCGAGTCGGTGCGGCCAGCCTCGTCCGTACGACTATCCGGATTTCGAGATCGGTGCCGCCGGAAAAGATACCGAAGGCCGTGACCGTTGTGGAATAGACTGCTGCCTGCCAGCCTGCCGTCCGTCGGACCTGAGAGGTCGCCCATGTCAGTTCGCGTTAGCCTGGCGTCTGCCGCATTCACGATGGCGGTCGTGTGTGTCACGGCGCAGAGCCCGGCCTCCCAGAAACCCCAGACGCCCCAGACACCTCAGACCCCGCCGGCAGCTCAGGATCCGCAGCGACCGGTGTTCCGGACCGAGGCGAACTTCGTCCGCGTCGACGTCTTCCCGACAAAGGACGGCGCGCCGGTGAAGGACCTGTCACAGGCGGATTTCGAGGTTCTCGAGGACGGCGTGCCGCAGAAAGTCGAGACCTTCGAGTTCGTGCAGGTCAGCGCCGGCATGGGGGGCGAGCGGCGCGACCCGAACACGATCGCCGAATCGAGGGATGCGCTCAAGGATCCGAGGGCCCGGGTCTTCGTCCTCTTCCTGGACGTGCCGCACGTCACGATGCATGGCGCCTGGAACATCCGCGAGCCGCTGATCCGGCTGCTCGACCGGATCCTCGGGCCCGACGACCTGGTCGGCATCATGACCCCGATGATGGCCGCCTCCGACATCGTCTTCGCCCGCAAGACGCAGGTGATTGCCGGCGGGCTGCGCGACCGCTGGCCATGGGGGGAGCGCTTCACGCTGGCGGAAGACGAGCGCGAGGTGATGTACAAGGCGTGCTACCCCTGGCCCGAGACGCAGGCCGTCGTCGCCGAGATGACCGCCCGGCGGCGCGAGCGCACGACGCTCGATGCCATGTCGGAGCTCGTCTCATGGTTGAGGGGCCAACGGGAAGAGCGCAAGGCGATCCTGACGATATCGGAGGGGTGGGCGCTGTTCGGACGCAACAACGACCTGACCCGGCCGCGGGTCATCGGACCGAATGGACAGACGGAGCCGGTCCCCGGCCCTGAACCGATCGGCACCGGCCCGGACGGGCGGCTCCGGGTCGGCAACCAGGAGGGCCTGAACCTGTTCAACAAGCAGGACTGCGACCGCGACCGGATGTCGCTGGGCCAGATCGACAACGACCGCTACTTCCGCGACATCATCGACGATGCCAACCGCGCGAATGCGAGCTTCTACACCGTCGATCCGCGCGGTCTGCCGGTGTTCGACGCGCCGATCGGGCCGGCACCGCCGCCGCCACCGTCGGTCGATCAGGCAAATCTCACACACCGCATCGATACCCTGCGGGTGCTGGCCGACAACACCGACGGAACCGCGACCACGAACAGCAACGACATCGAAAAAGGGCTGCGGCGGATGGCCGACGACCTGACGTCCTACTACCTGCTCGGGTACTACTCGACCAACGCCAAGCTCGATGGCCGGTTCCGCACGATCAAGGTACGGGTCAATCGGCCCGGGGTGGACGTGAGGGCGCGGCGCGGCTACAAGGCGGCGACCGAGCGTGAGGTGACCGAGGCGCGCAACGCGGCACCGCCGCCGGTGGCCGAGAGCGTGGTGGTCGCGCAGAAAGCACTCGCCGGCCTGACCCGGCTGCGGCCCTCGGCGCCGTTCCGGGCCCGGGCGATCGCCCTCCAGGGGGATGCGGCGACGATCTGGGTGGCCGGTGACCTGTCGGCCCCGTCGAGCGCATCGAGAACCGCGGAGGTCACGGTGAGCCTCGGGAGCGAGAGCACGTCGGCCACCGCCGCCCTCGCGGCCGGGCAGCGCGCCTTCGTCGTGCCGCTGGTGCTCAAGCGGCGGATGAGCGAGCCGATCGACGTCCGGATACGTATCGCCGGCGACGCCGGGCAGCCGCCGCTCACCGACATGATGCGGGTGGATGCGCCCGGCGGCTTTGCATCCCCGCTGCTGTACCGCCGCGGCCCGAGCACCGGCAATCGGATCGAGCCGATGGGGGAGCCGAGCTTCAGCCGCACCGAGCGCGCGCGCTTCGAACTGCCCGCCGCGAGCGATACGAAGGTCGAGGCCGCGAGGATCCTCGATCGCAACGGCAACGCCATGGAGCTGCCGGTCGCGCTTTCCGAACGAACCGATGCTACGGGGCAGCGCTGGATCAGCGCCGACATCACGCTCGCCCCGCTCGCCCCCGGCGACTACATCGTCGAGTTGAGCGGCACGGCGGCGGGGAAGCCGCAGGTCCTGCTGACCGCGTTTCGCGTAACGCGTTGAGGCGGGCGGTCAGATCAGCGCGGGCAGCAGCGTTCTCAGCCGGTCCACCTCGCGGACCAGGATCGGGAGCGTTTCGAGGGCGGCGGCAAGGTCCTCGTCCAGGCCGAGGCGTTCCATCCTGGCGGCGACGGCGCCGGCCGTGCCCGCCGGGAAATTGCTGATCGTGCCCTTCAGCGCGTGCGCCGCGCGCCGGAGCTCGAGGGCGTCGCCGGCGGCGATCGCGGCGTGAACACGCTCCATCAGCGCGCTGCTCTGGCCGAGGAAGATGTCCACCAGCTTCCGGGCCAGCTCGAGATCTCCTCCGAGCCCGGCGAGGAAGGCGGGACGGCCGGCGAGCTCCGGCGGGATCTCACCACTCGCCGACGTCCGTCCGAGCTCCTCGACCGCGCGAAACAGGCGCTCGCGCGCGACCGGCTTCGAGACGAACCGGTCCATGCCGGCCTCGCGCCACTGGTCCTGCTCGTCCTCGATGGCCGAGGCGCTCATGCCGATGATCGGCAGGTGGCCGCCGGTCGATTGCTCCCAGGCGCGGATCGTCGCCGCCGTCTGCAGGCCGTCGAGGCCGGGCATCTGGAGGTCCATCAGCGCGACCTGCACCGGCGTACGCGCCAGCTCCTGCAGCGCCTCGCGACCGTCCCGGGTGGCGACGACCGAGTGGCCGCGCGTCGCCAGCAGCGACGTGAGCAGCTCGCGATGAACGTCCTCGTCTTCGACCACCAGGACGCTGAATGAGGCACTGCGAGCCTCTTCACCAACTGTCGCCGGCGCTACCTGGGCGCCGGCGGGAGCGATCCCGAAGATGGCGGTGAACCGGAACGTCGACCCTTCGCCGGCCTCGCTTTCCAGCCACAGGTCTCCACGCATCATCTCGACCAGGCGTGCGGAGATCGACAGGCCGAGGCCGGTGCCGCCGTGCCGCCGTGCGGCGGTGCCGTCGGCCTGCGAGAAGGCCTCGAACACCACCTGCTGCTTGTCGTGGGGAATGCCGATGCCGGTGTCGCTCACGCCAAAGTGCAGGCACACCGCATCGGGCAGCGAGGTTGCGACGCCGATGCGCAGGCGCACCTCGCCGCGCTCGGTGAACTTCACCGCATTGCCGACCAGGTTCTGGAGCACCTGGCCGAGCCTGAGCGGATCGCCGAGCAGACCGTCGGGCGTCGCCTCCGCGATCTCGAGCCGGAGCTCGAGCCGCTTGTCGGCGGCCTGCGGACGAAGCTTGTTGATCGTCGCCGAGACCGTGTGCCGAAGGGAGAAGGGCACCCGCTCGAGCGTGAGCTTGCGCGATTCGATCTCAGAGAAGTCGAGGATGTCGTCGATGATCTCCATCAGCGACTCGGCCGACGTCCCGATACGCCGGACCATGTCTTCTCGCGGGCCGACATCCTCCATGTGCTGAACCATCCCGATGATCCCGCTCAGCGGGGTCCGGATCTCGTGGCTCACGTTGGCCACGAACTCGCCTTTCGCGCGGTGCGCCTCCTCGGCTTTCAGCCGCGCTTCCTCGAGCAGCCGCGTCTTGTCGTCCAGCTGGCGGATGAGATCACGCGCGCGGGTGACGTCTTCGAAGCTGAACGTCAGCCCTGAGATGTTGCCGCCGACGTCGCGCGCCGGCTGCGCGCTCCAGTGAAGCACGCGCCCGGTCGTCGGTTGTTGCAGGTCCCCCTGGCCGCCGGCCCACGGGTCTTCGATCAGCCGGTGCAGCGTCGGCAGAAAGCTGTCCCCCTCCCCGACCGAGTAGAGCCTCGACACCAGCCCGGCGAGCTCGGTGCCGATGACGTTGTCGGGCTCGAATGACAGCAGCTCGGCCGCCCGGAGATTGGCCGCCTCGATCCGTCCGTCCCGGCGGACGAAGATGATCCCGTCCGAGGTCGAATTGAAGATCTGCTGCTGCCGTGAGCGTTCGACCTGGGCGGACTGGTAGAGTGCAGCGTTCTCGCCGGCCAGCCTGGACTCGGTGTCGAGCGAGCGTCGCAGGTCGGCGGAAGAGGCCTGCAGCGCCTCCGACTTCTGCGCCAGCTCACCGACCAGCTGACGAGCCACTCGCATGGCTTCCCCGAGTCGCCTGGTCCGCAGGTCGGCGCTGCGCGCCACCATCGCGGCGTACAGACCCCCCGCATAGATAACCGTCAGCTTGGCGAGCTCCGGCCCCACCGGCACCGTTCGGCCATCCACCCAGACCACGTAGAGCAGCACCCCGAGATAGCTGACCGGGGCGAGCTGGGCAAAAAACAGCGACCGTCCAGTTGAGATCGGCGTCTGGTCCACCACGCGGAAGATCGCCAGGAAGAACAGCCAGCTCGCGTCCGCGCCGCTTGCGTAGATCGCCATCCCGTCGAACCAGAGGTCGGCGACCAGGAACACGAGGCCAAGATCAAAATACGGCTTCAGGTCGGCATAGAAGAGATGGAGCAGGTAGGCGGAGACCGCGCAGTACGCGGCGAGCACGACGTTGAGCCGGATCCATGCCGGCCAGTCCACGGCACCGAACGCCAGATGGTTGTGGAGGAGGACCGTGAGCGAGACCAGTGCGTAGCCGACCAGCCGGAACTGCGGCACCGTGACGGTGTTGAGCCGGACCAGACGCTCGCGCTTGTGCCTGATCGCTTCCTTTTCGTCGACGTGGAAGCGCCACGAATCCGGCACGGGCCGGCCGCGGTCGAGCAGGCGCCTCAGCATTCAGGTTGCACCGGCATGCATCGTGCTACAGCCCCCGTCACAGGAGAATGTTAGCCCGATCCTGATCATCGGCTTACCACAAACGTGTGAGCGACTTCTCAAGGGAGAAAGAATTCGCCGCTGAGCTCAGCAAATTGAATCGACAGGTGCGCCTGCTGCGCGACGAGATCCGCGTCGGCGCCCTCCCGTCCCGGACATCCCCGAGCCACCCGGTTCTGCCCACCGACACCGAGCGCCGACTCCGCCCGCTGACCCCGACCGAACCCGGCAAGAAAAACAACAAGTAGGGCACGGCCCGTTCCCGTCATCCGGACCGCAAGAGAAGGAAACGGTGGCCTGCCGACCGTAGCTCGCGCGAACGTTGGCAGGCGCGAGCGAACGTTGGCTTGCCAGCCGTAGCTCGCGGGGCCGTCGACAGGCGCGAGCGAAGGTTGGAGCGGGCTACGGGGATCGAACCCGTCTGACTGGCTTGGGAAGCCAGGACATTACCACTATGCTAAGCCCGCTCTGATCGAGCCATTTTATCATGTGGCTCATTGGCAATGCTGAAGGAGGAATGTTGAATGCTGAGGTAAGGATGAACTGTCAGCATTCAGCATTGAACCTTCACCATTCAGCCTTCAGCTTTGCGGATGAACTCCAACACCTCGTCGCGTTTCCTTTCCATCAGCTCCTGCGAGGTCGCCTCGAGATTCAGCCGCAGCATCGGTTCCGTGTTCGAGGCGCGAACGTTGAAGTGCCAGTCGTCGTATTCGGCCGAGATCCCGTCGAGGGAATAGACCCGCGCGTCGCTGTACTTGGCCGACAGGCCATCGAGCTTGGCCGGGATCCGGCTCATGTCGGCGAGCTTGGTGTTGATCTCTCCCGAGATGAAGTACTTGGCACGAAGCGGCTCGAGCAGCTCGCGCAGCGTCTGCCCCTTGATCGACATCAGCTCGAGGATCAGCAGCGCCGGGATGAACCCGTTGTCGGCGAAGAAGTAGTCGCGGAAGTAGTAGTGCCCGGTCACCTCGCCGCCGAAGATCGCCCCTTCCTCGCGCATCCGCTGCTTGAAGAACGCATGGCCGACCCGGTTCATCAGCGCCGTGCCGCCGTACTTCGCCGCGGTGTCCTTCACCGCGTAACTGGCCCGGACGTCGTAGACGATCTTCGCGCCGGGATGCTTCAGCAGGAACGCCTCTGACAGCAGCGCGGTGATGAAGTCACCGGCAATGAACTCGCCGCTCCCGTCGATGAAGAAACAGCGGTCGGCGTCGCCGTCCCAGGCGATCCCGATGTCCGCTTTGTCCCGGACCACCCGCTCGACGATGTCGCGGCGGTTCTCCTCGATCAGCGGATTCGCTTCGTGGTTGGGGAAGGTGCCGTCGACCTCGAAGCAGAGCCGGGTCGTCCGGCACGCCAGGTGCTCGAACAACCTGGGCGCGACCATCCCGGCCATGCCGCTGCCGGCGTCGAGCACGACGTTGAACGGCTTGATCTTCTTCTCCTCGATGAACGACAGCACCTTGGTCACGTAATCCTCGATCACGTTCCTCGTCGTCACCTTGCCCGGCGTCGCCGCCGGGGGAGGCAGCTGGCCGCCGGCGATCAGGTCGCGGATCTCGCCAAGGCCGGCGTCGCCGCTGAGCGGAAACGCTTCCTTGCGAACCATCTTGATGCCGTTGTACTCCTTCGGATTGTGCGAGGCGGTCACCTGGACGCCGCCGTCGTGGCCGTCGCGCGCCACGGCGAAGTACATCATGTCGGTCGCCATCATCCCGTAGTCGACGACGTCGGCTCCCTGTTCGGTGGCGCCGTCGATGAAGGCAGCGGCGATCGACGGAGAGGAGAGCCGCATGTCGCGCGAGACGGCGATCCGCCTGGCGCCGAGATAGGCGACAAAGCCGCGGCCGATCAGGCGGGCGGCGGCCTCGTCGATTTCGGACGGATAGAGGCCGCGGATGTCGTAGGCCTTGAAGATCGAGCGGTTGATGGTCATAGCTTGCTGTAATCGGTCAGGACCGTCTTGTCGCCGAGCACGACCGGCGTCTCGACGGTGGAATTGCGGCCGACGTGGCAGTTGCGGCCGAGAATCGAGCCGCGCACGACCGCCTCGCGCCCGATCCATCCATTCGGCCAGATGACGGAGCCGTCGACCACCGCCAGCTCCTCGACGTGGGTCTGGCGGCCGATCACCGAATAGGGGAGGATCGTGGCGCCGGCCTTGATGACGACCCCCTCATCGATGAAGCAGGGCCCGTGCAGCTCGACCCCTTCCTCGATGCGCGCGTCCGGAGCGACCCAGGGGGCGCCGGGGGCGGCGCCGTCGAACGGCGGCGCGGCGTAGCGGCGGTCCATGATGTCGCGGTGGACCTGGAGGTATTTGGCCGGCGTCCCGATGTCGATCCAGTAGCCGTTGTCGACGTAGGCCACGAACGTCTCACCGCGCTCGATCAGCGACGGGAAGTAGCTGCGCTCGATCGACCAGGCGGTGTCTTTCGGGATCCGGTCGAAGGTGTCCGGCTCGAGGATGTAGATGCCGGCGTTGATCGTGTTGCAGGTGATCTCGCTGTCCCCCGGCTTCTCGAGAAAACGCTGGATGTTGCCGGTCGGGTCGGTCTCGACCAGCCCGTACGCCCGGGGGTTGTCGACCGGCGTCAGCACGATCGTCGCCTTGGCTTTGCGCTCGCGGTGGAGGCGGAGGACGGCGTTCACGTCCACCTGCGTCAGCACGTCGCCATTGAAGACAATCACCGATTCGGTCAGCTGATCGCCGGCGTAGCGGATCGCGCCGCCGGTGCCGAGCGGCATCGGCTCGACCACGTAGCGGATGCGCACGCCGAGCCCGTCACCCTCGCCGAGGATCTCTTCGATCCGGCGCGGCTGGTAGTTCAGGCTGAGGATCACTTCATCGATCTCCGGCACCTGCCGCAGCTGATCGATCTGGTAGTAGAGGAACGGCCGGTTGAAGATCGGCACGATCGGCTTCGGCGTGTGGACGGTGAGCGGCCGCAGGCGAGTGCCCTTGCCGCCGGCAAGAAGAATGGCCTTCATGTCAGCCGGCAATTGTACCTCGCTTGCAATGGATTGGGGACAGGCACCCTGACGGAAGGTGCCTGTCCCCAGACCTTATGCCGATGGCTGAATTATGAATGCGGAAGTAGGGGCGCAGGGAGGCAGGGCTGAAGTAAAGTGTTCAACAAAACCGGATGAACCTGCCGAATGCGATTACGCTCGCCCGCATCTTCCTCGTACCGCTGCTGGTGGTGGTGCTGCTCACGAAGTTCGAGGGCAAACAGCTGCTCGGTGTGCGGCACGAACTGGTGGGCGCGGCGATCTTCGCTATCGCGTCGCTGACCGACTGGCTGGACGGCTACCTGGCGCGCCGCCGCCGCCAGGTGACCACGTTCGGCCAGCTGATGGATCCGCTGGCCGACAAGCTGCTGATCACCGCCGCCTTCGTGTCGATCGTGCAGATGGGGCTCGCGCCGGCGTGGATGGTCGCGGTGATCCTGGGCCGGGAGTTTCTCGTCACCGTCCTGCGGAGCATCTCCCACTCGCGCGGCGTCGTGATCGCCGCCTCGCCACTGGGCAAGCTGAAAATGGCGGCGGAGGTCACCGCGATCCTGGCGCTGATCCTCGGGCACGAGTACCTGCAGCAGTTCTTCGTGCTCGGGATCGTCGCGCTCTGGGTCGCTCTGATCACCGCCGTCGTGTCGGGGATCGACTATTACCGCCGGTTCAATCACCTGCTATCGCAGCGGTAGAGCTCAGCCTTCAACCGTCAACTTCCAACCTGCCAACATCCAACTCCCAAGAGTGCCGAGATGCATCTCGGATGTATTGCTCCTGTTCAGGAGTTGCGAGGTTAGGCAGTTGGGAGTGGACGCGGGTCACCGGTGAATCGCCACCAGGTCCCCGACCTCAATCGCTTCCTTCGACTTGTCGATCCGGATCAGCGAGGTCTCGTACTGGGTAGACGACACGATCGCGTCGGCGATGGCCACGACTGGCCCTGAGGCGTCAACCGAGGGGCGGAAGATGGTCAGGCGCTGCCCGGCGCGCAGGCCGTGGTCGGAGCCGCGGTCGATGACCATCATCGAGCCGCCCCCTGCGCCCAGCTGGCGGCGCTCGTCGCCGAGGATCACCCGGGCCGGGCGTTCGAAGTCGGGCTGGCCGGGCGGAACCGGAGCGGCCTCGGCCGGCAGCACCAGCGGCTCGAGATAGTCCCCTTCGCCGATGCCATCGCAGGCTTCCGCGATCCGGGCCACCGCGGAGTTGTCCAGCGCCTCGGTGACCGTGACCCAGCCGGCGGTGTGAATGCTGTACGGCTGCTTCTCGGTGGTGCGGACGGTGAAGCGGTCCTCGACCACCCGGCGGACGAGATAGTGCTGGCCGACGGCAACTCCCTGGGCGGTCCCGGCGCCGATGGTAACCGTGTCGCCGGGAGCAAACAGCGACTTCATCCGCTCCAGGCCGCCGGTGATCCGGATCGCCTGCGACGGCGCCGTCAGCGTCGCCAGCGGCCCGCACAGCACCTCCATTGGGATGGCGCGGGCAGGCAGCGGGCGTTGCGCCTGGGCACCGGCGACAACGCCGGTTGCGCCGGCAAACAACACGGTGACGATCAGACGAGTTCCGGTGCTGGGCATCATGTCTCCGGGTCGAGCCGTTACTTCTTGATTTGCGCCTGCATCTGGGTCTTGAGCTCGTCGACCTGCTTGTGGGCGCGCTCCAGGTACTCGCTCTCCTCGAACTCCGCGATCAGCTTGTCGAGATAAGGGATCGCCGCCGCCGGCTGCCCCATAATCACCAGCGCCTGCGCCATGTTGAAGTAGACGGCGTCGCGGCGGGTGTACTCAGGATCCGACTTGAGGATCGAATTGAACCGGTCGAGCGCGCCCGGGATCGACATCCGCGATCGGAGGTAGAAGAACCCGACGCTGTACTCGTGGTCGCTCAGGCGGTCCTTGGCCTCGCGCAGGCGCTGGGTGGCTTCCGGCATCAGCGGCTTGTCGGGGAAGCGCTTGACGTAGTTGGTCAGCTCGGTGATCGCTTCCTTGGTCTCGGTCTGGTCCCGCGCCGAGCCGCGCATCTGGTAATAGTGCGCCATCCCCAGCTTGAACTGCGCGTAGTGCGCGCGCTCGTGCGTCGGGTAGAACGACAGGAACTCGCGATACTCGTTGATGGCCAGGACCTGGGCCTCGACCGAGCCTTCACCAAGGTAGGTGTCGGCGACGCCGAGCTTGGCGTCGGCGCGATAGATGCTCTGCGGATAGCTGTCGAGCAGCTGCCGGAAAAACTCGCGGGCGACCAGCCAACGCCGGTCGTCGAGCGCGGTGGTGCCGTGCTCGAAGAGAAACTTGTCCGGCTCTTCGGCGCCGACCGGCGGCTTCTTGGGGGCCGAGGCGCAGGCCGGCGCCAGCGCCGCCAGCGCGAGCAGACAGAGACTGCGCGCGACGATCAGCCGCGCGCGGGTGCTGACGAAAGCCATCGATACTCCGCTTCAATTCCCTGTTCGAGTGTGACGCTCGGCGCAAACCCCAGGTCGGCGCGGGCGAGCGTGGTATCCGCGTAGGTGTCGCGCATGTCCCCCTTCTGGGCCGGCTCGCGCCGGACCTCGAGCGGGCGTCCGGCGACGCGGCCGATGATGTCGATCACCTGCTTCATCGAGACCCGTGAACCGCCGCCGACGTTGTAGGCGCGCCCCGGCACGCCGCGGTCGCCGGCCGCCATGGTTGCCGCGACCGCATCGGCGACATAGGTGAAGTCACGGGTCTGTTCGCCGTCGCCGTAGAGCGTGATCGGCGTCCGGTCGAGCGAGGCGCGAATGAACCGGTGAAACGCCATGTCGGGCCGCTGCCGCGGTCCATAGACCGTGAAATACCGGACCGCCGTGGTCGGGACGCCGTGGTTGACGTGGTAGAGGTAACCGAGCTGCTCGGCGGCGAGCTTGGTCACGCCGTACGGAGAGACCGGCTGCGGCAGCGCATCCTCGCGCATCGGAATCGACACGTTGTCGCCGTACAGCGACGAGCTCGAGGCGTAGACGAAGCGGTGAATCGGCCGATCGACGCAGGCCTCCAGCAGTTGCTGCGACGCGTCAACGTTGTTCGTCGTGTAGATCTGGAAGTCCCGCCCCCAGCTTTTCCGCACCCCGGCCTGCGCCGCCAGGTGAAAGACGTGGGTCACGCCTTCGAGCAGTGCCGGGAGGTCGGTATCCTGGATCTGCGCTTCGACGAAAGAGAACCCGGTCCGCCCGCGGCTGGCCGCCAGGTTGGCCTCCTTCATGGGGCGGGGATAGTAATCGGTGAAGGAGTCCAGCCCGACGACTTCGGCGCCGCGGTCGAGCAGCGCCTCGGACAGGTGGGAACCGATGAATCCGGCGGCGCCGGTCACCAGCGCCTTCACGCGAACACCTGGCGGACACGCTCGGGCAGCCGGCAGGGCCGGCCGGAGGGATCCACCGCGGCGTGCATCGTGTAGCCCTCGGCGGCCAGCACCTGGTCGGCCTTCCGAATCACCGTGTAGCTGAATTTCATTCTGACCGTTGACAGCATCTGTCCTTCCGTCCTCACTTCGATCTCATCGTCGTAGCGCGCCGGGCGGCGGTATTCGCAGTGCGCTTCGATGACCGGCAGGCTCACACCGGCCGCTTCCATGTCGCGATAGGTCCATCCGAGCGACCGCAGCAGATCGGCGCGGGCCACCTCGAACCACACCAGGAAGTTGGCGTAGTAGACGACCCCCATCTTGTCGGTTTCGGCGTAACGCACGCGCAAGGTGGTGGTCGACGCAGCCACGTCAGCGCGTCGCCGCTCCGGCGGCGGTGGCGGCGGCCCGCAGCTCCCGGGTCGCCGCCGCGGGATCCGGCGCGCCGAAAATCGCGACGCCGGCGACGAAGATCGAAGCACCGGCCGCCACCAGCCTGGCCACGTTCGTGGCATCGACCCCGCCATCCACCTCGATCGGCGCGTCGTTGCCGGCCTGGTCGAGCAGCGTGCGGACCGCTCGAATCTTAGACTCGCTTCGCGGGATGAAGGTCTGGCCGCCAAACCCGGGGTTGACCGACATCACCAGCACGTGATCCACGTCGGCGGCGATCTCCTCGAGGGCGGACACCGGCGTCGACGGGTTGATCGCCACCCCCGCCCTGGCGCCAAGCGACTTGATGTACTGGAGCGTGCGGTGCAGGTGGGGAAGGACCTCGAGGTGGACCGAGATCCGGTCGGCCCCGGCGCGGACGAAATCCTCGGCGAAGCGGTCCGGGTCCTCGATCATCAGGTGGACGTCGAGCGGCACCTTCGCCACTTTCTTCAGCGAGCGCACGACCGGCACCCCGATCGTGATGTTGGGCACGAAGTGGCCGTCCATGACGTCCACGTGAATCAGGTCGGCGCCGCCGGCTTCGGCTGCGCGTATTGCCTGCCCCAGCGCGGCGAAATCGGCCGCCAGGATCGAGGGGGCGATCAGGATCGGTCGGATGGTCGTCATCGGCTGACCTCCACCGAGATGGTTTCACCGGGGGAGATCTGGAAGCCGGCCTGCGGGTTCTGTCGCAGCACGATCCCGGCCGGAACGCCCGGATACGGGTGATCGCCGACCACCGCAACCCTGAAGCCCCGCACGCGCAGGACGTCGGCGGCGCGGTCGCCGTTGATGCCGATCAGGTCAGGCATCACGAACGTCAGGCCGCGTTCCCCCCGATTGATCAGGAGCGCGACCTGCGCGGTCGGGGTCTTGGGCGGGGGCGTCTGCGCCACCACCGTGCCGGAGGCGTAATCGGCCGACCGGACCTCGGAGGCAGCCACCAGCTGGAGCCCGTCCTGCTGCAGCCGCAGCTGGGCGTTCCGTTCGGACTCTCCGATCAGCGCGGGGGCGACCGAGGCGCGCGCTCCCGAGCTGACCCACACCTTGACGCTGCGCTCACGACGGGTACGGATGCCGGCCTGCGGATCCTGGGTCAGCACCTGGCCGGCCGGCACCTTCGGATCGGAGCGTAGCGCCTCTTCCACCCGCAGGTTGAGCCCGGTAGCGGCCAGCGCCGTGCGTGCCTCGTTAACGGTGCGCCCGGCCAGGGATGGGACCTCGACCTCGCGAGTCTTCAACGCGAAGCGCATCGAGGCAAAGGCAAAGAGACCGTAGGTCAGCAGCAGGGCGCCGCCAAGGAGCAGCAACTTGCCTGCGCTCCAGACGCGCGTCTTGAAGGCCATGGACTCCGAAAGTTTAGCGCAAGTCCTTAGTCTTCACCAGCATGGCGGCAAAGAAGGCCTCGAGGTCGTCGCGAAATGGCAGGGTCCGGAAGGGTTCCCCGGCGAGCCGGAACTCGGGCCGCCGATCCAGGAATCGGCCGACGACCTCGTCATTCTCTTCGGGCTCGCTGGAGCAGGTCGCGTAGACCAGCGCGGCAGAGGCCCCGAGAACGTCGGCCGCCTGCTCGAGCATCCCCAGCTGGGCCGTGGCCAGGACGGCCAGATCCGCTTCGCTGCGCCGCCACTTGATGTCGGGATCCCGCCGCAGGGTGCCCAGGCCGGAACAGGGCGCATCCAGGAGAACGCGGTCGAACACCGGACCGAATGGCAGCGGCAAGGTCGCGTCCGCCTGGACGATGGCGACGTTGGCCGCGCCGGAGCGCGTCACGGTCTGCCGGAGCAGGTCGACCCGGCGCCCCCGGACATCACAGGCTACGAGCGTTCCCTCGCCCTTCATGCCCGCCGCCATCGCGATCGTCTTGCCGCCGGGCGAGGCACAGGCGTCCAGAACCCGCTCCCCCGGGCGGGCCCCGGCGAATGCCGCCGACCATCTGCGAGGCCTCGTCCTGGATGACGAACAGGCCCTCAGCGTGGAGCCGCGTCCCCACCGGGTTGCCGGCCCGAACCACCAGGCCATCCTCCGCGCGACCCTCCTCGCATTCGATGCCCGCCTCGCGCAGGAGGCCGGCGAGCTCGTTGCGGGTGATCTTCAAGGCGTTCGCGCGAAGGGTCAGCGGTGCCGGGGCGTTGTTGAATCGGAGCCAGGTCTCGGTCGCGGCAAATCCGTAGCGATCGAGCCAGCGCGCCACGAGCCAGGGCGGATGCGACAGGGTGACCGAGAGATACGCCATCGCCGCATCCCGGTCGCTCGGATCGGCCGGCGGCGCCGGCAGCGGCAGCCGGTCGCGCTCCCGCGCCACCCGGCGCAGCACCGCGTTGACCAGTCCGGAGGCGCTGCGCTTGCCGGCCTTGCCGGCAAGGTCGACGGCGTCCTTCACCGCCGCCGACACTGGAATCCGGTCCAGGCGCAGGACCTGGAACATCGTCAGCCGCAGGATGTCGAGGACTTCGGGATCGAGCTTCGAGAGGGGCCGCCCGGCAAAGGCGCTGATCACGTGGTCGTACGCCCCCTGCCAGCGCAGGGTCCCGGTGGCGATCTCTCCGGCCAGCGCGCGATCGCGTTCGTCCGGCAGACGGCTCCGGTGACGGGCGAGGGCCGATCCCAGATCGGCCCGTCCGGTGCCGACGGCACGCAAGACCTCGAATGCGGCGACGCGGGCAGGGGCCAGCACGCGTCACCCGCCGCTGGAGATCACGCCGCCCGGCTCGATGCGGCGGCCGGCGAGAAAATCGCGCGCCGGCATCACGCGCTTGCCTTCGGGCTGGATCTCGAGGATCTGCAGCACGCGTCCGTCGCCGGCGGCCACCGCCAGGACACCTCCCGATGCCCGGGTGATCGTGGCGGCGGGCAGGTGAGAAGTCTCGGCGGTCACGACGGTTCGATGAACCAGGCAGCGGAGGCCGTCGATGTGCGCCGAAACCAGCGGCCACGGTTGCAGTCCTCGCACGTGGTTGTGAATCACCGCAGCCGCCATCGTCCAGTCGATCAATCCTTCATGACGTTCGACCTTGCGGGCGTAGGTCGCCGCCGCATGGTTCTGCTCGATCTCGGTCGCCGTGCCGGCAGCCAGCTGGTTCACCACCTCGAGCGCGAGAGCGCCGCCGATATCGGCGAGCCCGCGCTCGACCTCGGGTGTCGTCTCGTCCGGTCCGATCGGCCGCCGAGCCACCGCCAGCATCGGTCCGGCATCGAGCTCGCTGACCACGCGCATGATGGTGACGCCGGTCTCGGGGTCACCCGCGATCACCGCGCGGTGAATCGGGGCGGCGCCGCGGTACCTCGGCAGCAGCGACGCGTGGATGTTGATCATGCCGAGACGCGGCACGCCGAGCACGTGGTCCGGGAGGATCCGTCCGTATGCGGCGACGACGCCAAGGTCGGGCGCGAACGCGCGAAGCGCATCGACGAACGCCTCGTCCTTCAGGCGCGTCGGCTGCAGCACCGGGACTCGGGCCGTGTGGGCCACGACGCTGGTTGGCGTCTGCTGCAATCGCTGACCGCGCCCCTTCGGACGGTCCGGCTGAGAGATGACCGCGACGACAGAATGAGGGGAGTCGATCAGGCGGCGCAGCGCCGGGACGGCGAAGTCAGGCGTGCCAAGGTAGACGATCCGCAGGGGCCGCACCGGTCACCACTTCCCGGCGCGGCGCAGCTTCGTCACCTTGCGCACGATGACTTCGCGCTTGATGCCACGGAGACGATCGACGAAGAGCGCGCCATCGAGGTGATCCATCTCGTGCTGGAGGGCACGGGCCAACAGGCCGGTGCCTTCGAGCGTGATCGCCTGTCCATTCGCGTCCAGCCCCTTCACCACCGCGCGCGCCGGCCGGACGACGGTGGCATTGAAGCCGGGGATGCTCAGGCAGCCTTCTTCCTCGAGCTGCATTCCGGCGCACGAGACGAACTCGGGGTTCACCAGCGTGTGCAGCTCACCGCCCTTTTGCCCGACGGTGATGTCGATCACGAAGGCCCGCAGCGGAACCCCCACCTGGGGGGCGGCGAGGCCGATCCCCGGAGCGGCGTACATCGTCTCCACCATGTCACGCAGCAGCGCCCGCAGGTCGTCGTCGAACTGTTCAACCGGCCGCGCCGGCACGTGCAGAGCGGACTCGCCGTACCGCAGGATCGGACGGATCATTCGCCGGGCGGTTGAAAGCGGGCGCGGGTCGCCGCGGCGGCCGAGCTCATCGCGCGCGTGAGCTCCGGCATCGAATCGCCGCCGAACTTGGCCACCAGCGCGCCGGCGAGCACGAGCGCGACCATCGCTTCGCCGACGACCGCCGCCGCCGGCACGGCGCACACGTCGCTGCGTTCGATCGCTGCCGCCGCTTCCGTCATCGTGGTGATGTCCACCGACCGCAGCGGCTTCATCAACGTGGAGATCGGCTTCATCCAGGCGGAAACCCGCAGGTCCTCGCCGTTGGTGACGCCTCCCTCGAGCCCGCCGGCATTGTTGGTCGGCCGGGCGAGGCCGGTCGACCGCGTGGCCGATTCGTCCATCACGATCTCGTCGTGCACCCGCGAGCCAGGGCGGTAGGCAACCTCCGGGCCGAGGCCGATGCCTACAGCCTTGATCGCCGGGATCGACATCAGCGCCTGCGCCATCAGCCCGTCGAGCTTGCGGTCCCACTGGGTGTAGCTGCCCAGACCCGGAGGGAGGCCGGTGGCGATCACTTCGAACGCCCCGCCCTTCGTATCGCCGGCCTGACGCGCGGCGTCGACTTCCGCGATCATCAGCCGCTCGACCTCCGCATCCACACAGCGGAACGGGGCATCGTCTGCGAGGGCAGCGGCGCGATCGAACGAGACCACGGCCGTTTCCGCGAGCCGGGCGGCGCCGACGGCAAACACGTGGCTGGTCAGCCGCACGCCGGCGGCGGCGAGCAGTTGCTTCGCGACCGCGCCGGCGGCGACCCGGGCCGCCGTTTCGCGTGCGCTCGCTCTTTCGAGCACGTCGCGGACGTCGGCGCGGTCGAACTTCGCCACGCCGGCAAGATCCGCGTGCCCCGGCCGAGGCCGGGTCACCGGGGCGCGCCGGGCGCCGCCGGCGTCCGCCGCGGGGTTGGCCTCCACGCTCATCGTGTGCTGCCAGTTGGGCCAGTCGCGATTCTGGATCGTCATCGCGATCGGGCCGCCGATCGTTTCGCCACGCCGCACACCGGACAGCACCTCGGCCCGATCGGACTCGATCGCCATCCGCCGTCCGCGGCCATAGCCCCCCTGGCGGCGGTGCAGCTCGTGGTTGATGCGATCGAGGTCGAGGGTGAGGCCGGCGGGGATGCCTTCGAGAATCACGACCAGCGCCCGGCCGTGTGATTCGCCGGCGGTGAGAAAACGGACCATGAAGTGATCGATTGTATACGAAGAAACTGCGCGCACTTTCGCGCGGCGGCGCCGTTTCCCTCGGGAAAACACGCGACCGCGCGGCGGACAGGTGCTTGCAGCACCGCGCTGCGGAGGTGGTGCGATGCCCTGGCTCGCCGATCGTTTCTTCACCGCAGGATCGCAGTGGATCGACGCGTCATCGGGGCGCGCCGTCCGGATCCACGTGGCGCCGGGAGAAGACGATCAGCTCGAGTGGAGCGAACGCTGCGCACGGCTTTCGAACCTGCGTCATCCGCTGGTCAATACGCTGCTCGATTACGGCGGCGGTCCCCAGGGATGCTGCTTCGAGGCCTACGACGTTCCCAGCTCGGATACCGTGGCGCTCGGCGCCACTCACGGCGAAAGCGCGTTGCGGCACGTCGCCGCCTTCCTCCGGGCGTCGGGCCTGGCAATCTCGAGCGCACGCGGCCCGCTCATCGTGCGCACGGTGGTCGCCGGCCGCGGCTCATGGCATCGGCCGATCGGGCTGACGATCCAGGCCCGGCGTGCGCTCGAGGCGCTCGAGGAGTCGCTCGACCAGTTCTCGCCGGCTGGACCGGTCGTTGTCAACGTCAGCGGAGCGAGTCATGCCGGCCTGCGGACGTTGCGCACGCTGGCCGCGCGCTCCGCCCGGCTGCGCGGCTTCGTGCCGGTGAGTGCGGTCGCGGTCGATCGCTTCCCGGCGCTGCTCGGCGTCCTGGTCGAACGGCACGTGTGCGTCCTCGATGATGTCGACGAGAAGGGGCGCTCGGCGATTGCGGTGTCACGTCTCATCACCGCGCTGGCAGAGCGCAGTACGCGCCGACATGTCGTGATGCGATTCCAGCGGGCGACCTCACCGGGCACCAGGGCGATCCCGCTCGAACCGCTGAGCGTGCGTACACTCGTCGGGATGGTCTACTCCGAGGGAGATCCTGACGAGCAGGAACTGTTCGCCGCCGCGCGGGCCGCCGACGGACTGCCTGGGGTGTTCGTCGCGCGGCTCGGTGGCGCCTACCGGGCCGTCAATCATTCGGTATTCGTGCATGAGCGTGCCGCCGCGTATCACGTGAAGTCGCCGCCGACCGTCCGCCAACCGGCGGTCACCAGCGGCCGGCTGACCGGCGGCCGGGTGCTCGGGGCGGCGCTGCGGGCGGGAGAGCGTGCGGCCACGCTGGCCGACCGTGGGCGGCACTCGGCCGCGGCGCGAGTGCTCGAGCGAGGGATCCGGGTGCTCGCCGGGCGCGGCCGCAACGCCGAAGCCGCCCGGTGTGCGATGCAGCTTGGCTGGCTCGCCCTCGACCGCGGCGCCCCGGCGGTCGCGCGACGCCATTTCGGCCGAGCGGTCGAAGCCGGAGGTGACGAATCGGTTGAACTCCAGGCACGCGTAGGGGCCGGTGTGGCACTCACCGACGAGCACCGGCTGCTCGAGGCCGAAGCCGCGCTGCGAGGCGCGCTGGCGGCGGCGGACACCGTGTCCGACCGGCCGATGATCTTGAACGCAGCGGCCGCGCTCGCCCGTTGTCTGATGTGGCAGCGGCGTCTCGAAGAGGCCGCTGCGGTCATCGCCGCCATCGACTACGCGGCCGACGAAGAACCGGGCGCACGGGTCCGGCTGCTCGGAGTGCTCGCCCGCGTGCAGGTGAGAGGCGGCGAGGCCGTGGCCGCCCTGAGAACGGCTCGGGCCGCGCAGCGTCTGGCGGACGACCACGGCCCGCACCTGCGGGCGTCCATCGAACTGGCGGCGGCGGAAGTTCTCGCCACCGTGGATGACCCTGAAGGGGCAGAGGGGGCGATCGCCCGGGCCCTCTGCCTCGCGCACCGGCACCACCTGCCGCTGGTCCGGATCCGCGCCGTCCTGATTTCGCCCATCAACGGGGATCCCGACGCGCGCCGCCGTCTGATCAGCCGGTTGAGCCGTTTGCAGTTGCCGCCACTCCTCGCGCATCGAGTCGGGCAAGCCAGCGCGCCGCCGGCTCCTCGTCCGCTCGAACCGGTCGCCGAACTGGAGAAGCTGCTCGACCTTTCGCAACGGGCAGAAGACGATGCGTCCGCGGCGGCGGAGCTTTGTCGGGCGGTCGCCGAACGGCTGGGAGCGACCACCGCGGCGATCTTCGGCAGCGACGACCGGGCCCTGGCGGTGCACGGCCGCGGCTGGTCGACGATGCCGGTGGCCGCGCGCGAAACGCTGGTCCACGGCACCGGGCAGCGGCCGGATCCCGGTCGAGAGCCCCAGGAGTCAGCCGAGCCGATCCGGTATGGCGGCGACGTGATCGCGACCATCACGTGTCGCTGGCCGCCGGGTGCCACGATCGATGCGGACCGGACCGCGGTGCTCTTGCGCGCGGCCGCCCTCTCGGCCGCCCCGCATGCCCGTGCCCTGCTCGATCGGGTGTCGCCAGCACCCCCGGGGGCCTGGGGCGATCTGCTTGGCCAGAGCCCGGCCGCCGCCGCGCTGCGAGACGCCGCGGCGCGGGCGGCACGCGCGCCGTTCCCGGTGCTGATCGAAGGTGAGAGCGGCTGCGGCAAGGAGCTGGTCGCGCGGGCCGTTCACCGGCTGGGTTCCCGTCGCGACCGCCGCTTCTGCGCGCTGAACTGTGCCGCGCTGACCGACGACCTGGTGGAAACCGAGTTGTTCGGCCATGCCCGCGGCGCGTTCACCGGCGCCGCCCACGAGCGCGCCGGGCTGTTCGAGGAGGCGGATGGCGGCACCCTGTTCCTCGACGAGGTCGGCGAGCTGTCGGCGCGGGCGCAGGCCAAGCTGCTGCGGGTCCTGCAGGAAGGGGAAGTCCGGCGGGTGGGGGAGAACTTCCCGCGCCGGGTCGACGTCCGGGTCGTCGCGGCCACCAACCGGCGACTCGAAGACGAGGTGACCGCCGGGCGGTTCCGGACCGACCTTCGTTTCCGTCTCGATGTCGTTCGCATCATCGTGCCGCCGCTTCGCGAGCGGGCAGCCGACATTCCGCTGCTCGCCGCGCACTTCTGGCAGGACGCCTCGGCGCGGGTCGGCTCGCGGGCCACGCTCTCGGGCGAAGCGCTGGCCGCGCTGGCGCGCTACGAGTGGCCCGGCAACGTGCGCGAGCTGCAGAACGTGATCGCGTGGATCGCGGTGCACTCCCCCCGCCGCGGCCGGATCGGCCCGTCCGCGCTGCCGCGGCAGGTCGCCCAGGCGACCGCGGCCGGGTCCGGCACGTTCGAGGCCGCCCGCGAAGAGTTCGAGCGCCGCTTCGTCCGTGCCGCCCTCGCCGGCGCCAACGGCCAGCGCGGCCGCGCCGCCGAAGCGCTCGGCGTCACCCGGCAGGGTCTCGCCAAGATGATCAGGAGGTTGGGGATAGAGGGATAGACACGTTGCTACGTGCCAGGTGCGACGTGCTATGTGCGTACGTGCTGGGTGCTACGTGCGGTGCTCTGTGCGACGTGCGGTGCTACGTGCGGCGTGCCGTGCCATGTGCGACGTGCGACGTGCGACGTGCGGCGCTGTGAGCTACGCGCGGCGGCGTGCCGTGCTGTGTGCCATGGGCGACGTGGCGTGCCGGGTGCAGTGTGCCACGTGCCTTTGTGTCGAGTTGCATTGTGCTTACACCCGCTGTGCCCGCGTGCGACTTCCCTGTGCCTCCTGCGACGTGCGACTGTGCTTTGGCGCGAACTGCCAGGTGACTTGTTTTCGGGCCCAGCACATCGGCAATGCACCTCCGCGCGTAGCACGTCGCGCGGGACGTCGCACGTCGCACGCACGTCGCACCGCACGTCGCACAAAGCACCGCACGTCGCACAGAGCACCGCACGTGGCACCCAGCACGCACGCACGTAGCACGTAGCACGTCGCACCTCGCACGTGGCACGTGCCTACGACAGTCGGCTCTTGAGGGCCCGCGCCAGGTCGTTGGCCGGGTCCCTGGCGAGCGCCGCGTCGATCAGTCGGCGCGCGGTGACCAGGTGGCCGGCCTGCATGTGCGCTTCGGCCACGCGGGCGAGCAGCGACGGGGCCATCGACTCCGGCGGCACGAGCACCGAGTAGTCGAGCAGTGCGCGATGGACGGTCGCGGTGTGCCCCCGCCGCTGCGCCGCCTCGGACAGGTAGCGGAAGGCGTCAGGGTCGACCGGAAAGCGGCGTGACGCCTGCTGCAGCATCTCTTCGGCGCGGCCGGCGTCCCCCGAGAGCAGCAGCGCCCGCCCCATCAGCGTCATCGCCTCGCTGGTGCTGTCGCTGCCAACCGCTCCCTTTAGCGCTTCGAGCGCCTTGTTGACTTCCACGCCTCCGCCGCCGGCGGTTCGTTCGAGCCACAGCTGGCCGAGAGCAATGTAGATCTCGGCGTCGCCGGGATAACGCTTCGACGCGTGCGCCAGCTGGCCGATCGCCCGATCGAGATGACCGGCGCGCGCATACCCGAGGCTCAAGGCGCGCTCCCGAGCCGGCGCCGGCTGCAGCGCCAGCAGCACCTCGAGGTGAGGGAGCCGCGCATCGTAGCGGCGCAGGTCGGCGTAGAGATCGACCAGTTCTTCGCGCGCCGAGGGCAGGGTGGGGGAGAGGGCCACCGCGCGCTCGAGCGACTCGACGGCCGCTTCGCGCTGTTGTGCCTCCCGGAGGCAAAGGCCGAGCACGTAGTGCGCCTCGGCGAAGCGAGCGTCGAGCGCGATGGCCCGGCGCAGCGCCGCGAGCGCCGGATCCACAGCCCCCGCCCGGTAAGACGCCAGCCCCAGCTTGTACCTGCAGCCGCGCCGACCCATCGTCCAGCGCGACCGCTTCACGGTACCGGTCGACCGCGAGGCTGAAGGTGGCCTGCGCCAGCGCGCCGTTCGAGTTCGCCACCGCGTAGTGGACGTCGCCGAGCAGTTCCCTTGGGTAGACGGCGAGGCCATCGAGCTCGGCGGCGCGGCGAAGGTCACGCTCTGCCTCCTCGAACTGTCGGCGGCGGCGGTAAGCCTCCCCGCGCTTCAGATAAGCCGCCATCGAGTCGGCTTTGAGCGAAATCGCCACGCTGAAGGCTTCGACCGCGGCAAAGCTGTCGTCGCGCGCAAGCGCCTCGTCCCCTTGCTCGACGAACCGCCGGTAGGCGGCCTCCCGCTGCGTGACCACCAGCCCATAGGCGGCCCCGGCGGCGATCGCCGCCAGCAGCAGGACGCCAAACGCGCGTTTCACGCAGGAATCGTAGCACCGCCGCTGGCCCACGGAAGGGCCCCAGGCGCGAATACCGGCCGCAGGTGGTGGGTCAGTTTCGGACGAACCAGCCACGGTTCAACACTGGTTCAACACGGCGTCCGTCGTGTGCTTCCCGCTGCCGCGTGGCCGACGAGCCCCGCGGCGCCCGTGTTGTTCCGTGGCAAATTGACCCGTGGCGCAAAGCCAGACGATCGAGGGCCTGCCCCGCCGAAGCGCCGGAGGCGCGATCGAGGACTCGCCCCGCCGATCGGGGTTTGCCCCGCCGAAGCGCCAGAGGCGCGAAGGCGGGAACCTTTTCACCCGGGCCGGTTTCTAAGGGTGCAGGGGCAGCCGTGGACGGCCCGGTCAGGTGGTAACATGGCTCAAGGAATCTCCGTGAAGCCAGTTCCTTCCATTACGTGGACGGAAGTTGGCGGGCGAGAAGCGGCGCTGATCCAGCGCTGCGCCGCCCGCGATGAAGACGCCTGCGCCGAGCTGGTCAACGAGCACCAGCGCATGGTCTACCAGCTCTCGCTCAACCTGCTGGGGGATCACAACGAGGCGCTCGACCTGTCGCAGGAGGTCTTCCTGCGCGTGTTCCGCACCATCCACACCTTCCGCGGCGCGTCGCAGCTCCGCACCTGGATCTACCGCATCGTCATCAACCAGGCGCGCAACCGGCAGCGCTGGTGGCGGCGGCGCCACAAGGCGCAGCAGGTATCGCTCGACGAACATATCCGCGATCACGGCGAGCTGCCGGAAGCGGGTGACGGCCGTTCGCCGGACCGGATGCTCGGGCAGAAACAGCTCGCCGAACGGATCCGCATCGCGCTCGAGCGGCTGCCCTTCGACCAGAAGACCGCGCTGGTCCTCCGCGAGATCGACGGCCTCAGCTACGAAGAGATCGGCTTCTCGCTCGGTATCGCGGTCGGCACGGTGAAGTCACGTTTGGCGCGCGCCCGCGAGGCGCTGCGGGGACAACTGAGGGACGCATGACACTGATGACCTGCTCGTCGGTGCGGAGGCGCCTCCAGTCGTTCCACGACCGGGAGCTGCCTGTCCGCGAATTGATCGATGTCGAAGCGCACATCGGCACCTGCCCGCCGTGCGCCCGCGACCTCCGCGAGATCCAGTCGCTCGGCGACGCCCTGCGGCTCGCCGCCGCCCCGGGTCCGGCCGACGACTGGACCGGCCTGCAACCCGGGGTGATCAGCCGGATGCGCGCGGAACAGAGCGCCTCATGGGCCGCCCAGGCGCAGCGCTTCATCGACGACGTCCACCTGGTGTGGATCGGGCTGGCGTCGGCAGCGGTCACCGTCGTGCTCACCGGATCGATCCTCCACATGGTGCACGCCACGCCGGATCGGACCGATTCGTTGGCCGCGGTCTTCGCCATGCTCGGCGCCGAAGCCGGCTCCGATCTCAACCCCGCGCCGCTCGATGGCCGCGGCCTGAACAAGGGGCCGACGCCGGTGCTGGTGCCGACCGTTCCGCAGGATGGCGTCGTCTATGCCACGCTCGAGCACGCCAGCATCCCCGACGATGTGATGGTGCCGCTGTCGGTGAAGGTGACGAGGGAAGGGCGGTTCGAAGGGCTGGCGATGCTGGACAGCAGCCTCACGCCGCGCCAGGTGAAGGCGCTCGTCGAAGCGCTCGCCGGCGGCCGCCTCGAGCCGGCGCAGTACGGCGGGGACCCCGTCGCCGTCAATCTCGTCTGGCTCCTCGCCAATACGACGGTCAAGCCGGGGAAAACCTAAACGGGGATGGGGTTTGGGGAATGGGGGGGATGAAAACTCCCAATCCCCATTCCCCAACCCTCATTCCCTAATCCGCATTCCCTATTCCGCATTCCGCGACCCCCTACCGTCTCCCCTCCACAGACGCCGTAGCCACGTTGTTCATGGCGTCGGTGACGCGGAGGATGACGCTGCGGCCGGCCTCGGTCTCGTCGAGCACCACTTCGAATTCCTCCCGCTTCGAATCCGGGATCCCATCCTTCGGATGCACCACGCGCCAGCGGCTGGCATCGAGCGAGGTACTCGACGCGCAGGACGGCGGACTGGAGATCGGTGACGCTGAAGCTCACGGATGTGCGGGGCCCGGTGCGTGAACCAGGCAGGATGTCGACGCGCGGCGGGGTGTTGTCGATATCGAAGCTCGCGCTCTCGAGCTCGCCGGTGAGCGCGTTGCCGGGTGAGTTCGACGGCGCGTCGCTCACCGCGATCTTCACCACGTAGGTGCCATCCGGCACCGAGGTCGTGTCCCAGACGAAGATCGGATCCCAGAGCCCGCGCTGGAGCACGCGCCAGGCGGTTTCCCCCTCACGGCGGTACGAGACGTCGAACTGCATCCGGTCGTCGTTGCCGTCCTCCGCCTTCCACACGAACGCCTGGAGACCCTTCTGATAGAGCCGGCGCCCCAGCGCCGGCGGGTTCGCCGGGCGCGCCTCACCGGCGGCGGTCGGCTGCCGGCCGTCCGGCGTCGGGTCCTGATAGCCGGCAATCTCCGGCTCGCCGGTGGAGAACGGACGCTGGAACACGGTGCCGGCAGGGTGCACGGTGATCGAGCTCACCAGCGGACGGAGGTTCCGCGGCAGATACGCCGCGGTGACCGAGGTCAGGACCGGCCCCACGGTACCGGTCGAGCTCATGGTCAGACGCCACTGAAGGTAGCGGGCGTTGGGGCTGGCCATCTGCTCACCGCCGGCGTTCGTATAGGGCTTCGACCAGGGGCTCCAGGTCTCATCGGGGGTCGAGGTGTTGCCGGTGCGGGTCGAGACCTCGATCTGTCCGCCGTTCAGCGCCGCACGCCAGCGAATCACCCCCCAGCTCGCCACCGTGCCGGCGTCGCGGATGTCGGACTCATATGTACCGCGCTTCGCTGCCTCCGGTGACAGGGCGAATACCTTCCCGGGATTGCTCGCGGCGCCGAGGATGCGGCCGGACGGCTCGCGCAGGAGCGCGGTGACCTGGCGTGCACCGGCGCGGGCGAGCAGGGTCGCGCGAGCCGGATCGCCGGCGATCCGGAAGATCTTGCCTTCGGTGCCGGTACCTACGAGCAGCGCGCCGTTCGGCTCGATGATCAGGTCGAACGGTGCATCCTCGCCGGCGTCCCAGAGGAGATCCCACAAGCCGTCAGGACGGATCCGGTAGATGGCGCCCCGCCCGGCGCGGCGCGGCGGCCGCTGAGTCGAAGCCGACGCAGTGCCGGCGATCGGACTCTCGATCGCCGACACACCGGTGATCTCGGCCGAGACGGTGGGAACCGGCGCGCGTGGCGCCTCCGAAGCAGCCGGTTCCGACGCGGTCGGCGCACTGCCGGTACTGGCGTTCACCGCCGCGGCAAAGATCGTCCCGTCGTCGGCGACTCGCAGGGCGTGAATTTCGCGGTAGGGCGAATCGAGCAGCACGAATGGCTTGCCGGTCGCGTCGATGCGGAAGACACGTCCGGGGGCCTCGGTGCCGGCGAGCAGGTTGCCGTCGCGGTCGAACGCCAGCGCGATCACGTTGGTGGTGTTGGTCCGGTAGAACGGGGCGCCGGTGCCATCGGCGGTGATCTTGTAGATGACCCCCTTGTCGCCGGTGGCGGCGAACAGGTTGCCGGCGCGATCGACCGCGAGCGACCAGATGTACTTGTCTTCGGGATCGAAGAAGGTGGAAGACGAGCCGTCAGCGTTGACGCGGTAGATGCGCCCCTCGGGTGAAGTGGCGACGTAGAGCCCTCCCTTTGGCGCGGGGGCGACGGCATGGACTTCGAGCTCGCCGGCGTCGAACGCGGTGCTGACCTTGCCGTCCTTCACCCGGAGAAGCTTTCCTTCATTGCCGCTGCCGGCCCACAGCGTGCCGTCGCTGCCGGCGTGCAGCGTCCAGAGAAAGGGAGCGGAAGTATCCGCCACCACCGACGCCGAGGGGCCGAGCAGCATGCGGCCGTCGCTGTCGATCGACAGGTTCTCGACGTCCCCCTTGAGAAAGTCGGCCTGGGTGCCGACCGTCCAGAAGGTCGGGGCCGCGGCCCGGACCACTACGAGGAAGCCGGCCGAGACCGCGAGGGCGGCCGCGACGACACGCAATTTCAGCATGGGATTGAACGTTAGCAGAAAACCACCGGGCGCTATCGGCCCGAACCGGGGCGCGCTTCGACGTCGATCGTGAGCATGCGCGAGCCGACCACCGCGACGTCCATGCGGATCTCGTACTCCCCGACCGCGGCGCTGCGGATCGGGCTGAAGCTGCCGCCGTTGCGGTCCCCTTCGAGCACCGAGAGTACCGACGGCGGCAGCGCCGTGAGCGCCTCGCCGTTGACGACCGCTCCGGGGGCGCCGGTCAGCAGCCGGACGTAGATGCGGTTGTTGCGCCGGGTCTGGTTCAGGACCCGGATCATCTGCGCCACGCTCTGCGGCTGCAGCGTGCGGCGCATCTCGCGCTGTTCGAGGGCGTTGAGCTGCCGGCCATCGGTGACCAGCACCGAGAGCGGACCGGAGACGTTGGCGGGGATCTCGACCTCGGTGGTGGAGATCCGCTCCTCGCCGCGGTAGCTGCGGGTCAGCACCTTCAGCGGGACCTTGCGGCCGGCGCGCGGGCGCAGCTCGTCGATCCACACCCGCTCGATGGTCGAGACCAGCGGCGTCTCGCTGGCGTCGATGGTGAAATCGAGCGATTCGATCGTGACCTTCTCCCGATCGTTCGCCAGCAGCATGGTCAGCGGCCCGCCGATCGAGGTGGCCGCCGCGAGCGTCGGCGCGTCGCCGGCGAAGATGTCCTCGAAGGTCACGTCGGCGTGCCCCTTCACTTTGGCCGCCCCCTTGAGGGCGAACGTCGCGGTTCCGAAGCCGCGTTCGTAGCCGGACAGGGTGTTGAACAGGCTGACGTAGGACAGCAGCGGTGTGAACGTCTGGTCGGTGCCGATCTGGAACGTGAACGTCCGGTTGGTGACCTCGTCGCCGCGGCGCGATCGCAGCGTCACCGTCATCGGGACGGTGGCGGGGCCCTTGCCAAGCGTGCCGGCGATCGCGGTGGCCCGGTCCTGCCGCATCGTGCCGATCACGTCACCGATCGACGAGATCTTGAACGACGACATCAGGCTCGGGAGCATCGCGTAGACGTAGGCCCGGGTCATCGGCAGCTCCGACGGCCCAAGGTTGAAGAACGGGTGGCCGAAACCGTAGACCTTGTCGCCGTCGATATGGGTGATCGTGCCGGTCGCCCCCATTTCGAGATCGCCGCCCACCAGCGAGACACCGACCGCATCCCCCTCGCGAAGCGGTCCGTTCATTGCGGCACGCTCTTCGAGCGAGGCGCGGCCGCCGGGCGCTCCGTTGGCCATCGGCGCGAACCCGGCATCCTTGAACAGGGACGTCGAGCAGGCTCACGCTCTCGGGTTCGAAGCCGCTCATCACCAGCGGCGTGGCGATCGGCCGCAGCATCGTCGCCAGCTGCGCCCCTTCGGCGGCCGGCACGCCGAAGGACTGCACGTCGGTCCCGCGCGCCGCGAACGGTGCCAGCTGCATGTACGACTGGCGCAGGGCGGCGGCCAGCGATCCCGGCGTAATCGGCAGCTCGATCCGCGCCACCTCGCCGGACCGCCGCGCGGCCATCGCCGTGGCGTCCTTCATCTCCTCGATCGGCGTGATCCCGGCGATCGCCTCGGTCGGAAAGGCCCCGATCGAGTAGCTGACCGCGCCGATCAACCGGCCGTCGACGTAGACCGGGCTGCCGCTCATGCCTGCCGCGACCCCCGTTCGGGCCAGCGGACCCCCTTCGAGCCTGGCCAGGATCAGATCCCGCTTCGGTCCCTGGATGTTGCGGAGAACCCCGATGATGTTGACCTTGAAATCGCTGAGCTCGGCCCCTTCGAACACCGTGCGGCCGACTCCCACCATGCCCGGCTTGACCTCGTCGATCGGCATGATCCGGGACTGGGCGCCGGGGAGCGAGGCGAGAAGGACACAGGCGAACAGCGCTGCCGCGCCGGAACGGATATTCATGTTGGGGTTCACTTAACTTGTTATAAGGATCAACTGCTTCAGAATCAAGGGCAAACGGTCGAACAGGTCAGATGACCAACACTAGTGACCACGACTCGGCCGTGGGCCCGAAATTGACAGCCCGCGCGGCGCTCTGCTATGTTCACAACGTTTTGACGCAGAACGCCTCCAGCCGGTCGAGCCATCCGCACCAGTCCTATTGGTGGTGGTCCGTCTGTGCTGAGAGGAGGAACTGCTAGCCGTCCATAATAGACGGTTCCCGGAACCAAGCCTCCCAGCCACGAGCTGAGGAGGCTTTTTTATTTTCAATGACACAACTCTGCGTGACGGTGACAGGGCGAACGATGGAGGAGGTGCGACGGGGCCGCGATGCGGCGATCGGCGCCGACCTCGTCGAACTGCGCCTGGACGGCGTCGACCGCCCGGACGTGGCCGCCGCGCTGGAGGGTCGCCGGCGCCCGGTGATCGTCACCTGCCGGCCCCGCTGGGAAGGAGGGGCCTTCGACGGCTCCGAAGAGGAACGCCGGCGGATCCTGGTCGAAGCCATCACCGCCGGGGCGGAGTTCGTCGACGTCGAAATGCGCGCCGAATTCGCCGCCGAGCTCGTCCGGCTCCGGCGCGGCCGCGGCGTGATCGCCTCGATGCACCTGTTCGAGCCGCACCCGGCGGATGCCGCCGAGCGGGTGCGCAGCCTGAGGTCCACCGGCGCCGAGGTCGTCAAGTTCGCCATGCAGGTCGAGTCGCTGGCCGACACCCTGCCGCTCTTCGCGCTGGCGGCCGACACCGACCCGTCCGCCGAGCGGCAGGATCACCTGCTGGTAGCGATGGGCCCACGCGGCGTCCACACCCGCGTGCTCGCCGCCCGGCTGAAGAATCGCTGGACCTATGCCGGGGACGCGGTCGCCCCGGGACAGATGCCCAGCACCCGGATGCTCGGCGAGTTTCAGTTCCGCCGGATCCGCTCCGACGCCGACATCTACGCCGTGGTCGGCTCGCCGATCGCCCATTCGCTCTCGCCGGCGATGCACAACGCCGGTTTCGCCCAGGCCGGCCGCAACGCCGCCTATGTCGCGCTCGACGCCCGCGACGCCAACGACTTCGTGACCTTCGCGCGGGCGATCGGGATCCGGGGGGCCAGCGTGACCGCCCCGTTCAAGGTGGCGATGCTCGACCACGTCGGTCACTGCGACGCGCTGGCAAAGGAAGTCGGCGCCATCAACACGCTGGCGATGAACAACGGCGGCTGGGAAGGGAGCAACACCGACGTCGCCGGCTTCCTGGCGCCGCTCAAGGGACGGATGGCGCTCCGCGGCACACGGGCGGCGATCCTCGGCGCCGGCGGTGCGGCGCGCGCGGTCGCGGTGGCGCTGAAACACGAAGGAGCCGAGGTCAGCATCTGCGCGCGGCGGCACCAGGCGGCGGCCGACGTCGCCGAGCTCGTCGGCGTCGGCACCGGCAGCTTTCCGCCACCGCCGGGATCGTGGGACGTACTGGTCAATGCGACGTCGAGCGGCAGCCTCGCCGACGACGAGAGCCCGATGACCGGCGTCCCGCTCGATGGAGAGATCGTGTTCGACCTCGTGTACTCGCCGGTGGAAACCCCGCTGATCGCGCAGGCGCGCGCCGCCGGCTGCTGGACGATCGGCGGCATCGAAATGCTGATCGCCCAGGCCGAGAAGCAATTCGAGACCTGGACCGGGGCGGCGCCGCCCGCCGGCTTGTTCCGCGATGCCGTCGATGCGGCAGCCGGATGGAAAACGGGAGCCCGTTCGTGAAGCAGACGTCGTTCGAAGAATTCGTGGACCTGACGCGGCGCGGCACCTTCGTGCCGGTGGTGCGCGAGATCATGGCCGACCTGCTGACGCCGGTCTCGGCCTTCATCAAGATCGCCGAGCATTCCGACTACGCGTTCCTGTTCGAGTCGGTCGAGGGAGGCGAACAGGTCGCGCGCTACTCCTTCCTCGGCAAGGATCCGTTCCTGGTCCTCCGCGCCCGCGGCCGCCGGACGAGCATCGACCGCTCCGGCGTCACCACCGAGAGCGACGAGCCCTTCATCGAGCTCACGCGCCGGCTGATGACCGAGTTCCGCGCCCCGTTCGTCCCCGGTTTGCCTCGCTTCACCGGCGGCGCGGTCGGCTATATCGGCTATGACGCCAGCGTCGTGTTCGAACCGTCGCTCGAAGGGGCCTGGAATCAGGCGGGCTGGTCCGCGGCAGAGGGATCGGAAGACGACGCCGGCTTCATGCTGTTCGACACGGTGCTCGCGTTCGATCACGTCAAGCACCGGATCCTGATCATCGCCAACGCACGGGTGACCGCCGACGAAGACCTGGAGGCCCTCTACCAGTTCGCCTGCGCCAAGATCGACTTCCTCGAACGTGAGCTCGAACGCGGGCTGTCGCAGCCCGAGCGCACGGTCGGCGAACCGCCGGTGGTCGAGTCGAACCTCTCGAAAGAAAAGTTCGAGGCCGGCGTACGCGCGATCAAGGAACACATCGGCGCCGGCGATATCTACCAGGCGGTGCTGTCACAGCGGTTCGAGGCCGCGGTCACCGCCGATCCGTTCACCGTCTACCGCGCCCTGCGCCACGTCAACCCGTCGCCGTACATGTATTTCATGCGGATGGGGGAGCTGGCGATCGTCGGCTCGAGCCCGGAGATGCTGGTGCGGGTCGAAGCCGGGCGGGTTGAAACCCATCCGATCGCCGGCACGCGGCCGCGCGGCGCCAATGACGACGAGGACGTGCGGCTGGCCGAGGAGCTGCGGCGCAGCGAGAAGGAACGCTCCGAGCACGTCATGCTGGTGGACCTCGGGCGCAACGACCTGGGACGGGTGTGCGAGTTCGGCTCGGTCCGCGTGCCGCAGTACATGGCGCTCGAGCGCTACTCGCACGTCATGCACCTGGTCTCGACCGTCGAAGGCACGCTCGCGCAGGACCACGATCATCTCGACGCGCTGGCCGCGTGCTTCCCGGCCGGCACGGTCTCGGGCGCGCCGAAGATCCGCGCGATGCAGATTCTCGCCGGGCTCGAGCCGACCCGCCGCGACGTCTACGGCGGCGCCGTCGGCTACATCGATTTCGCCGGGAACCTGGACTTCTGTATCGCGATCCGCACGATCACCATCCGCAACAAGCGAGCCCGCGTCCAGGCCGGCGCCGGCATCGTCGCCGACTCGAATGCCGCGGCCGAATACGAGGAGACGCGCGACAAGGCAAGGGCGATGCTGCAGGCGCTGGCCATGGCGGAAGCCGGACTCTGAGAACCCTGTGATCCTGCTGATCGACAACTACGATTCGTTCACCTGGAACCTGGCGCAGTACCTGGGGCAGCTCGGTGCGGCGCCGGTCGTCCGTCGCAACGACGAGATCACGCTCGACGAGATCGCCAGTCTGCGGCCCGAGCGGATCGTCATTTCTCCGGGTCCCGGCCGGCCGGAGGCGGCCGGTATCTCGGTGGACGTGATCCGCCGGTTCGGCTCCGGGACGCCGATTCTCGGCGTCTGCCTCGGCCACCAGGCGATCGGTTTCGCGTTCGGCGGCGCGATCGTCCGCGCGCCGGAGTTGATGCACGGCAAGGTCTCGTCGGTGGTTCACGACGACAAGGGCGTCTTCAAGGGGATGGCCCAGCACTTCACCGCCGGCCGCTATCACTCGCTGATCGTCGGTGATCCGCTGCCCGACGACCTCGAGGCCACCGCCCACAGCGAAGACGGCACGCTGATGGGGCTGCGGCACCGGTCGCTGCCGATTCACGGCGTCCAGTTTCATCCCGAGTCGGTGCTGACCGACGAGGGGCACCACTTGCTGCGCAACTTCCTGGAGCTCTGATGTTCGCCCCGCTGCTCGAGAAACTGAATCGGCGACAGGACCTGACCTCCGACGAGGCGTCGGCCGCGATGGCCGAGATCATGGACGGCCGCGCCCAGCCGGCACAGATCGCCGGCCTGCTGGTCGCCCTGCGGATGAAGGGAGAACGCCCGAGCGAGATCGTCGGCCTGGCCCGGGCCATGCGCCAGCGGGCGACGACCCTGTCACGATCGTTCACGCCGGTGTTCGATACCTGCGGAACCGGCGGCGACCGGGCCCATACCTTCAACGTGTCGACCATCGCCGCCCTGGTGCTCGCGGCGTGCGGCCTCCGGGTCGCCAAGCACGGCAACCGTTCGGTTTCCAGCCGTTGCGGCAGCGCCGATCTGCTCGAGGCGCTCGGCGTCAACATCACGGCTCCGCCCGAGGTCGTGGAACGCTGCCTCGAGGAGGCCGGCATCGCGTTCTTCTTCGCGCCGATCTTCCATCCGTCGATGCGTCACGCGGCGCCGGTGCGCAAGGAGCTCGGCATCCGGACGGCCTTCAACCTGCTCGGTCCGCTGACCAACCCCGCCGGCGCGTCCCGGCAACTCGTCGGTGTGCCGAGACCCGAGCTGACCGAGCTGGTCGCCCGCTCGCTGGCGCTGCTCGGCGCCGAGCGGGCCTGGGTCGTGCACGGCGCGGACGGCCTCGACGAGATCTCGACCACCGGCTACACCAAGGTGTCGGAGTGCCGCGGCGGAGCGGTCAACACTTTCTACGTCCACCCGTCCGATTTCAACCTGCCCAAGGCGGCCCCAGAGGCGCTCCGGGGAGGCGATCCGGCCGAGAACGCCGAGATCGCCCGCCGCGTGCTCGGCGGGGCTGCCGGCCCGGCCCGGGACATCGTCCTGCTCAACACCGCCGTGTCGCTGCTCATCGCCGGCGCGGTGGCGACGGTGACCGAGGGCATCGACCAGGCCGCGGAGGCGATCGATAGCGGCGGCGCCGCCGGGGTGCTCGACCGCCTGTCAGCAGTCAGCCGGGCAGGAGTGACGACCCAGTCATGACGACGCTCTCGACCCCGGACCTGCTCGCGACCATCGTTGCCGCCACCCGGACCGCGGTCGCGGTTCGTGAGCGGCAGCAGCCGTCGGCATCCCTGCCGGCGCGCCCGGCGCGCGCGGCCGGCGGCGAGGCCTTTCTCGATGCAGTGCGCTCGTCGGGCACCCCGAGGATCATCGCCGAGTGCAAGCGGCGCTCGCCGTCCCGCGGCATCCTTCGCCCACAATACGATCCCGCCGCTCACGCGGCGTCGTACGCCGCCGGCGGGGCAGCGGCGATCTCGGTGCTGACGGAACCGACCTTCTTCGACGGCGCGCTGTCGCACCTCGCGGCGGTGCGGGGGGCGGTGAGCATTCCGATCCTGCGCAAGGACTTCGTGGTCGCCGACTACCAGGTGCACGAATCGGCGGCGCTGGGAGCCGACGCCATCCTCCTCATCGTGGCTGCCCTCGGCGATGCCGATCTGGAGCGGCTGCACACGCTGGCGTCGTCGCTGGGGTTGGCGGTGCTGGTGGAGGTCCATGCCGCCGGTGAGCTCGAGCGCGCGCTCGCGTCCGGCGCGCGGATCGTTGGCGTCAACAGCCGGAACCTGCGGACGCTGGAGGTCGACCTCGCCGTCGTCGAACAGCTTGCCGGGATGATCCCCGACGATGTCGTTGCGGTGGCCGAAAGCGGCATCCGCACCGGCGCCGACATCCGGCGATTCTCTTCGCTTGGATACGACGCCTTTCTCGTCGGCGAGCGGCTGATCACGCAGGCGGATCCTGGCGCGGCGCTCACGGAGCTGAGGGCCTCGTGACGCGAGTCAAGGTCTGCGGCGTGACCCGGGTGCAGGATGCGCTGCTCGCCGCCGAGCTCGGCGCGGACGCGATCGGGATGGTGTTCTGGCCGCGCAGCCCGAGGCTGCTGGATGAGGCGCGGGCACGGATGATCAGGGACGCGCTGCCGCCCCGGGTCTCGACAATCGGTGTCTTCGTCGACCAGCCGGTGGACGAGGTCCGGCGGATCGCCGAGGCGGTGCGGTTGACCGGTATCCAGCTGCATGGAGACGAGTCGATGGACTACATAGAGAAGTTGATGCACCCGGTCATCAAGGCGGTGCCGGTCACGGCCGGCTTCATGCCCGCTTCGCTGGACCGGTTTCCGGCCGAAGTCACGGTGCTGCTGGACGCCCACGATCCGGTCAGGCGTGGCGGCACCGGTCGGCCGATCGACTGGTCGCTTGCCGCGGCGGCGGCGGCACGGCGTCCGCTGTTCCTGTCGGGCGGGCTGACCCCGGAAAACGTCGGCGACGCGATCGCTCGCGTCGCCCCCTACGGCGTCGACCTTTCGTCCGGTGTCGAGGCCTCCCCGGGCGTCAAGGACGCCGGACCGCCTTCGCGCGTTGTTCCGCGCCCTGGCGGTCACGCGCGATGCCGCTGATGGATCACCCGCACATGGTTGAAATCCAGCCTTCATTCGGCCGGCGGGATCCGGACGCGCGCGGCTACTACGGCGCGTACGGCGGACGGTTCGTGCCCGAGACGCTCGTCGCCCCGGTCCAGGAGCTCGAACGCGCGTATCTCGAGGCCCGCCAGGACCCGGCGTTCGTCGCCACGCTGATGCAGCTGCTGCGCGACTACGTCGGCCGGGCGACGCCGCTCTACGAAGCGCGCCGGCTCGCCTCGAGCCTCGGCGGCGCGCGAATCTTCCTCAAGCGTGAGGACCTCGCCCACACCGGCGCGCACAAGATCAACAACGCCCTCGGCCAGGCGCTGCTCGCCCGGCGGATGGGGAAGCGCCGCGTGGTCGCCGAAACCGGCGCCGGCCAGCACGGCGTCGCTACCGCGACGGTCTGTGCGCTGCTCGGCCTCGAGTGTCACGTCTACATGGGCGCCGACGACATGGAGCGGCAGTCGCTCAACGTGTTCCGGATGCGCCTGCTCGGCGCGACCGTCCGCTCGGTCGACGCCGGCAGCCGGACGCTGAAGGACGCGATCAACGAGGCGATGCGCGACTGGGTGGCGAACGTGGCCGACAGCTACTACCTGCTCGGCTCCGTGCTGGGGCCGCACCCCTATCCGCTGATGGTGCGCGAGTTCCAGTCGGTCATCGGCCAGGAAGCGCGCGCCCAGATTCTCGAAGCCGCCGGCCGCCTGCCCGACGCGATCGTCGCCTGCATCGGCGGCGGCAGCAACGCAATGGGCATCTTCGACGCATTCGTAGACGACCCGGGCGTCCGCCTCGTGGGCGTCGAGGCCGGCGGACGCGGGATTCGCAAGGGGCAGCACGCGGCGCGATTCGCCGGCGGCGCCAGCGGCGTGCTCCAGGGCACGCGCAGCTTCGTCCTCCAGGACGATGACGGCAACATCGAGCTGACGCATTCGATTTCCGCCGGGCTCGACTACGCCGCGATCGGCCCGGAACATGCCGCCATGCACGAGTCCGGCCGCGCCGAGTACACCTGGATCGACGACGAGGGGGCGATGGCGGCGTTCCAGCGGCTCGGTCAGGAGGAAGGGATCCTCCCGGCCCTCGAATCCGCGCACGCGATCGCGCATGCCTGCCGGCTGGCGCCGGAGCTGGGGCCGGACGGGCTGATGATCGTCAACCTCTCGGGACGAGGCGACAAGGACGTCCTGAGCGTGCAGAATGCGTTGGAGGGGAAGTAGATGGGGCGTCTGGCTGACACCTTCGCCCGGCTCCGGCGTCGACAAGCGCGGCGGTCTCGTCGCGTATGTCACGGCCGGTGATCCGAATCGCGCGGTCTCGGCGGGGATCCTGCTCGGCCTGGCCGAGGGCGGGGCCGACGTAATCGAGGTCGGCGTGCCGTTTTCCGATCCGCTGGCCGACGGCCCGGTGATCCAGCGCGCCAGCGAGCGGGCGCTCGCGGCGGGGATGACCCTGCGCGGCGTCCTCGACCTCGTCGGCGAGGTACGAGCAAAGCTCGACACGCCGATCGTGCTGTTCACCTACGCCAATCCGGTCATCCGGATGGATCCGGTGCGGTTCGCGGAATCGTCGAGGGAGGCGGGGGTCGACGGCGTGCTGATACTGGACTATCCGGTGGAGGAATCCGAACCGTTGCGGACCACGCTCGTCGCTGCCGGCCTGGATCCCATCTTCCTGATCAGCCCGACGACGAGCGACGAGCGGATCCGGCGCTCGTCGGAGCTTGGCGCCGGCTTTCTCTACGTGATCTCGCGCCTCGGCGTCACCGGCGCGCGCGAAGACATGGCAGCGGATGCCGGCGCGCTGGTGGACCGGGTCAAGGGTCAGAGTTCGCTGCCGGTGGCGATCGGCTTCGGGATCTCGAGTCCCGAACATGTCGCCGCCGCCTGCCGCCACGCCGACGCCGCGGTCGTCGGCAGCGCCATCGTCAACGTGGTGGCCGAGCACGGCAGTAACGGTGCACCGCAGGCGGTGCGGGACTATGTGCGTTGGCTGAAGAGCGGCCTGCGACCGTCGCCCAGCGCAGAGGTGGGTACC
>CAVUDT010000004.1:0-963390 GCA_963740275.1 uncultured Acidobacteriota bacterium
CTCCTTCAGGGCTCGACCTCGTCTTCGGCAACCTCGAAACCGTGCTCAATGACGACGGGCTCGATCCTCCCGTTTGCGGTCGAAGCACATGCGGGGGCGGGCGGTGTACGCCGATCAATTGGTGAATGCCGGCTTCAATGTGCTGAACGTGGCCAACAACCACATCCTTCAGCACGGCCGGCGAGCCTTCGAGCAAACGGTCGATCTCTCCGGTCAAAAGGCATCATCCCAGTCGGTCTGGCGGGCAGGATGGCACACTGCCGCGCCGAACGCGTTGAGGTCCGTGGAACGGAGATCGTCTTTCTCGGCTACGCGTTCGAGAAGGACAAGTACTACCCTGGCCCCCCGCTCTACGCGCAGGCCGGACCCGACGAAATCATCGCTGACATTCAGCGCGTCAAGTCGAAGGACAATATAGTGGTCTGCTCCTTCCACTGGGGCTGGGAGTTCATCACCTACCCCACCTTCGAGCAGATCACCCTCGCGCGGCGCTCGGTCGATGCGGGCTGCGACCTGATCCTCGGGCATCACCCGCACGTTCTGAACGGGTTCGAGTGCTACAAGGGCAAGGACGTTTTCTACAGCCTGGGAAACTTTCTCTTCGACCAATCGTGGAACGATGACTGCCGGCGGAGCATGGCCGTGCGCCTGCAGCTGGCTCGCGACGAGATCCGCCTAGAACGAACGGATGGCATCCAGATCCGCGACGATTACCGTCCTGAACCGGCCGCCGACGAGCGGTTTGACGAGCGGCTCGGCCGCATGTGTGTGGAGATTCAGGAGGCCCTCGAGAACGGCGGCGCCCGCCACGCCAGGGACGCTGAACGAAAGCGCGCGAGGAACCGATATCTCAGCGTGCTGTATCTCCTGACCCATCTTCACCGCTACGACCCGGTGATCCTCAGGCAGATTGCGGCCGAAGCGGTAGGGAGAAGGGTTCGTCCCTGGAGAACTGCGGCGGAGCGCGCCCGCTGAGAGAGAAAGCGCGTCAAGCGTCCGCCGACCTGGACGGTACCGGCGGTCATCTCGTTCACGAAGTAGCGGAGCTTGCCGGACCGCTCGCGCGGCAGTAGCTCCACCAGGTTCACTGCAAACCGAATCTCGCCAAACGTCTTCTCGGTCAGCACACGGACGTAGTGCTCCATCAGCTCGTCCGAAAAGTCCGAAGCTGGAACGATTTTACAGCTGGACCTCGGCAGGGGACAGCCTGGATGGCCTTGAATGCGGCGATGCCCTTTTTGAACGTATAGGAGAAGATGGCGTCGTACACGGAGCGGCCGCTCGGAACGTCAGCTGCCCGCGGATGCGCCCTGCCGATACGTCGATCAGCGGCAGCGGTAATCCGCATGAACAGCGCTCGCTCAACAGCCTACCGGGTCGTTCATCCGTATACCTCAGGAAGGGCATCGTCGTGGCATTCAGCTCGGTCACGATGATCTCTCCTTCTTCGTCCACCGACGTCTGGCCGTCGTTCACGACTTCGACCAGCACGTTGTGAGCCATCACATGCATCCGACCCTGTTGCATTCGAAGGCGATGATCCCGACTTCGCTGCAGCCGTATTCATTGACGAATCGGGTTCCGAATGCCCGCTCGATGGCGTCGCGGTGCTCCGGAGCGGCAACTCTCCGTACCGATGACGGCTTTCAGCCGCAACGGCCAGTCGAGACGGCGCTCGACGACGAATCTGGCGAAGTCGTGAATCAGGCTCGGATAACCATAGAGGTACTCCGGGTGAAATCGCTTCGCCCGCCAGTAGAACCGGCGCAGGTCCACCTCGCTGGTACGAAACGCATTGCACCGGATCCGGTTCATCAACAGGTCCTTCAGCCTTGCGATCGTCCGTGCACGCCTGGCGAATGGCATGCCCCAGAATCGCAACTTGCGGCGCGCCGATCTCTTGATGCCGTGCCATGAGTAAACGTGGTACATCACCGCGTCCATGTACGCGGCGGCGCTGGCGTCTTTTTCGAATACGAATGGCATTCCAGTTGAGCCGCTCGTGGACCGCCATGCTGTCCGCGTTGCGGGAACGCATCTCTCTGTAATGCGCGCGAATCGTGGGCTTGTCGAGCAGTGGCAAGCATTCAAAGCCGCGTCGGTCGAGCGTCTCGGGTTGAAGCCGAGCTCGTGAAACAGACGCGAGTAGTAGGGCAACGAGGCCGCGCGTACCAGTGCAGCACGCAGACGGTCCCACTGCCGTTGCCCGACCTCATCGGGGGTCAAATGCTCGACCTCCCGTACCTCGCGCAGAAACCGCCACACGTGCTCGCCGCGCAACATTCGCGGAGGATAGAAGAGCCCGTAGCGGGCGATCAGGGCGTTCATGGTTCGGAACTACGATGTCAGCAATCGTGACTTCCTCTGACAGTGTGTCTCGCACCGGTGGAGGTTCAAGCGCCGCGGCAGATTTCATGCCGACGATTGAGCACATCGTCGAGGAGGTCGGCCAAACCCTCAACGTTGTGGGGCGGGTAGGTAATCACACCCGGCGGACGGCTGTGGTTTTCGATCGCAACGACGGGCACTCTCAGGCTGAGCGCCTGGAGCACTGATGAACAGACGCCGTCGCTCAAATGGGTTCGCAGGTACACGCTCGATCGGCTCAACGCATGGAGAAAGGCATCCTGCGAGAAGTCTTGAACGACTAAAACGCGGTCATGCAGGTCGCCTTGAGCGATATGCGCCTGGACGGCTGGCCAGATGCCGCGCATCGGTGTAGCCACCGACGCCACACAGCAGCAAGCCCACGTCTTTCCGCCGCTCAGCGAGTCGCACGAAGGCCCTGATCGTGTCTTCAGGGAAGAACAAGCGGCGCATCTTGATGTAACAGAAGACCACGTGCTCGAATCGACCGAAGAACGACTCCCACATCCGGTGGGAGGGGCGTGGATGAGCGCTCGAAGTACTGGTGGCTGAAGGCGGGAATCGGCACAATCTTGCCGGGACTGATCCCGTACTCCACGATCTTCTTCTTGACCTCTTCGCTATTGCAGATGATCCGCCGCGGAATGCTGAACATCAGCCAGAACATGGGCCACAGCCACGGGGACTTCGGCCGAGGGAAATAGACTTGTTCAACGCCGGCGTGAAAGGTCAGGAAGCAGCGACGGCCGCTCAGCAGGTTGATGATCTCGGCCACAGCGCCAGTGCGAACCCTTTGGGTGACGCCCCGTTGACGTGCACGTGGGCGACGAACCCGCGCAACGAAAACCGAACGAGCTTTTTCACGTAGTCGAAGCCGTTCATGACGGTTTTGTACTCTTCGCTCGGGATCGTTCGGTTCGAGCCGATATTCAACACGACACATTCGTGGCCGAGCGACTCGAGGTGTTTCTTCAGGAATTCAACCCGCACTCCCCAACCAGCCCTCGGGGGCGGGTAGGAGGAAATCTCGAGGATCCGCACCTTAGTCCGGGTGCTGGCGTCGCGATCGCGCCCGCGTCGACATTACGCCGTTTCGTTCCGGCCGCCTCACCTGACTTCCCCTAGCTTCAACGCGTCGGATCCTTTCATTGGTTCAGTATGGCATGCGGTTTCCGGCGTTGGTGGAACCGGGAGAAGGCCATTGCCGGCATGTGCGCCGCGATGCGCGATCGAGGCACGCGTGGTATTCTCGTCCGCGTCTCATACACCAGGAGTCCTCACGCGTGACAGCAGCTGCGAACAACCGGTCGTCGGTGTCCGCAGCCGTTCGTTTCTACCAGAGAATTGCCGCGGATTCGGCTCGGCGGCAGGCGTTCGAACGCATGCTCGTCGAAGACGGCTACGGTGATTTGGAGCGGTATTGCCTTGGCGCCGAGCGGTTCTACGGTCGAGTCGATCCCGAGGGCAAAGAGGTTCTTGAAATTGGCAGCGGCCGCGGTCTGACGATCATGTTCTCTGGCGCTGCAGAGTGCGCGGCACGTGGTGAACACGGAGCCCGGAACTCGCCGGCTCCCGCGGCGGCCTGCTCCAGATTCAGCAACGTCGCATCGCCGCCCTGAACGTCGGCCACATCGTCGAGTTGCTGAACGCCGACTTCAACACGTGGGATGCGCAGGGCCGCCGGTTCGACGTGATCGTGTCCCAGTCGTCGATCAATCACCTCTACGAGTCACCGTATCATGCGCTGCGTCACCGCGAAACTGTACGAACGCTACCGGCAGATCTCGCAGCACATCTTGTCTTTGTTGAATCCCGGCGGCGTGTTCTGTGTGACCGACGCCAGCCGTTACGGCTTCTTTTCGCTGACTCGGAAAGCTCGGGTTGCGACGGCCGTGGGGCCGCAAGCGGCTGAGCACGAACTGGAAAATCCATCAGACCGGCGGCGTGTGGCGAAAGATCCTGCTCGACGCCGGCTTCGCCTCGGCGGAGAACGATTACCCTCGCCGTACACACTGCGGCATTTCGGTCCGGTGGTCGCGAATCCGGTCGCGAACTTTTTCCTGCGTGCGAAATTCATCCTCAGGGCATACGCCTGACCCCTTGAACGCACGGCCTCCGGGATGCCGAGCAGGTACGACCGGCCGCTGGCCTGGCTATCGAGGAACTCGTCAACACACTGCTGGTTCGAGGGGGCGTAGAAGGCGAGCAGCTCCCGTCGCTGCGCCTCTGAGAACAACGTGTGCTTCTCTCCCGGCCGCTGTTTGAAGGCCTTCTGGAGGAACCGGCGAAAGGTGCGCTTTTCCCTCGTATCCAGCAGGTCGTTGCACCGGATGGCGATCTCGATGCCCTTCGGCGACAAGGAGGGGTTTCTCACGGCTGGCTGCGCCTTGCTCCGGAACCCGGACGTCGCCAGCGGCGGGGGCAGACGCTGCAGGATTCCGGTCAGCGCCTGAAACACGTCCTCAGACTCAACAGCAACACTGAGACCGCCTGCCGACCGAACACCGCTGCGTACCTGGCCAGCAGCTCGTTCCAGCGATAAGCGTGCACATCGTGTTCGCGCAGGAACGCATCAAAATCGAGCGTCCCGCCGCGTTTGATGTGCTGGTGGTAGACCGACTGGATGAAGTCGTCCTGACGCCGGATGCAGGCGACGACGCGCACTTCGTGGTCCGCGAGAATGGCTCGGAGATCCGTGGCGACAGCTTGAATGTTGGCATAGGACGCGAACAGATCGCCGAACAGCGCTTCCGAGCTGCCGATGATGTTCGGTTCGCGTCGCCCGCGCAGCCACCCATTTACGTCGCGCCGGAGAGCTTCTGCGCTCCTGCTCTGGCAGTGGCGACCGACCGGCCAGAGTCTTCCCAAGTCTGTAAAATCGTCGATCGTAGAAGTAGCCCGCCCACTGCAGCCGCCTCGCCTCCGTCCGGAGCATCGATTGGATCGCGGTCGTGCCGGTCTTGTGAGCGCCGATGTGCAGGTAGACGACCTTCCGTGCCGAGTCTGGCCGTAGTGAGTTGCGCACGTCGACCAGTAGGGCGAGTGCACGGTCCGAGAGCGTCTCGCCTGGCTCAACCAATTTGGACAGGCCCTTCGTCATCGAATCGCTCGGCGTGGACGAGCTGCCGCGTGTACCCTTCCAGACAGCAATCCATCATCTCGGCCTAGGACGGAAGGTTGGCCTGCGCCTCGGCGGCTGCTTTCTTGACTGCGCGGCGCCGCTGCTTGTTTGCTTCCTGGCTGACAGCAACATCCCTCCACAAACGGGCCGCCAGCCGAGGAAAGTAGTCGTTGACGGCGTCGTGCAGCAACACGCGCGCTTCCCGAAACGGGCACCACACCGCAAACCCGAGTGCGATCAGCGCGGCGGCCGCCGACTGCACACACAGGATCACCAGAGACCCTGCACGCGGAGCAAGGATCAGTCGATCGCCCACAACGTGCTCCCCACCAAGGTCGCGAGAGCGATCCCTGGGCCCTGGGGCTTCAACGTATCCGCCCAGGCGAGTCCGGTTGCCGCCCGCATGATACCTTGGGTCAAACAGCGGTAACAATCGATCCACCCATACCGCGAAGGCAGCACCGTCGATCCCCCAGCGAGGGGCCGCATAGTAAACGCCGCCAGCGATGCAGAGCACGCCGATGATCTGACGAAAGACGGTCGGCCACACCCAGCCGCGGGCGTTCGCGGCGGTGACCGAGTACTGGTTCATCGCCTTCAGTGCAAACGACACGCAGAGCACCTGACACGGTACGATTGCGGGACTCCATCGCGCGCCGAGGACGACGACAATGAGGTGCGGTGCCATGATGGCGACCGTGGCAAATGCACAGTAAGTCATGAGCGTGGTGGTCATCACCACCTTGTGGTATGCCAGCCGAAAGCGTTCAGGCTCGTCCTGAATGATCGAGAAGATACGAAACGAGACGCCGGGGCCCACCACCGTCATCTTGAGGAAGACCTTATTGACGAGCGAAAACGCCTTGTCGTAAAAGCCCAGCGCCGTCATTCCGAGCACTCGGCCGACGACCAGGTTGTCGACATTTCGCGTCAGGTGTTCCAATAGTCGCTTGAAGTAGGAACCAGCAGCGAACGATGCAATTTCACGCGCGGCGGAAGGCACGAACTTGAGTCTGGCGTGCCACCGACGAGACGAACACCATAGATGAACTTGACGAAAGCCCCGCACATCTCGGCCAGCACCAGGCCCAGTACCGAAACCCGAACGCGGCGAAGACCACCGCGGCGACGGTAGTCACGTTGGGGTCGACGGTGGCGATCGTCGCCGTCTCCCGATAGCGCAGCTCACGACTGAGCAGTGCCTGCTGCACCATTGAAAGCGCGCCGAAGAACGAACGTCACGGCGACAACCGGGATCAGCCAAGTCACTTCGACACTGCCGTAAAATCGGCCAATCGCCGGTGCGGCGCTCAAAAGCGAAACGACGATCAGGGAGGTGATAGCGGCGTTGATCGTGAAGATGGTGGAGATGTGTTCGCTTCGCAGTTCCTTTTGGCGGACGAGCACCGAGGCCAGACCTCCACTCGCCAGCCGTGCGGATAACTGACCGAAGAATGTCGCGGCCGCCGCAATGCCGAACTCCTCCGGCGTCAGTAACCGCGCGAGCGCAATAGCCGCGGGTATCCCGATCAGCGCTTGCAGACCAGCGCGTAAATAACCCCAGGCGACGCTCGCGCGAGCGACACGGCCATATGAGCGGCGGTCTTGAAGCTTTCGTTCCGACCCTGATGTGCCGGCGTCTGGCAGGGGGCGACTGACCCTGGGCAGTAGGCAAGGTCGGCCTCACTTCGATCGCATGGTCAAGGGCGATGACAACCTGGTGCGAGATGCACTTCCACTTTCCGGCGCGCGTCCGACGTCAGGCCGTTCGGTCGTGTCCCAGACAGTCAGATCAAGGCCGGTCAACTCAGCGAGCTTGCGATTCGGCTCATGGAACTTCGCCCGCAGCCGCGCCCCCATGGCCGGATCGATCTTTGGGTATCCTGGAACACCGCGACGGTTGAAGCCCGAGAGCAGCTGGTAGGGACGAGTGCCCGATCGGAATACTCGTCGGATTGCCCATTGCGTCGTTCGGCTGCGAGGGATGAACGTCTGGTTCGAGCGCGGCAACCTGGGCGCAACCTCGAGCCGCTCGACACCCAGGAAGGACAACAAGGCGTTGGTCTCATTAAGCGGGTCACGCAGCAGATGCTCCAGTAGTAGAAAGTGCATTTGCGTCCTGGGGAACAGCTCCAGGTACCGCTCGACCTGCTGGTGGTACAAACTTCCGTAACTGATATCCGCGCCAGCGGTCCTTGCGGACGCGATCGGACTCCGTTTCGATCGCGGCGTGGAACGAGAGCCGCTCGCTGCCGTTCTTGACCGAGTGCCAGTAGTGCGAATAAGTGCGTGCGACGGGATCGCGGAACAGCCACACCAGTTTCACGTCGGGCAGGTGCTGGTGAATGCGGACGGCGCACTCGGGAAGATACGAATACGTCGGAGTCTTCTCCCCAACCGCGACCGCGGTCTGGGCCGTGGCAAACAGCGAAGCATACCAATCCATTCCCCGAGCGTACTTCTCATCATCGCTGAAGAAGTGAACCTCACCGGGTGGCAGAAAGACATCGTCGCGCAGCGTCAGCAAATCCCGCAGCGTGGAGGTGCCGGATTTCATGGCGCCGACGATGATGAAATTGGGCAACCGCATGGTCATGAATCTGCTGGGAACGACGCCGACTGCACGACGCGGGCATCGAGCCGGCCTCTCAGGCTCTCGACGTCCAGGGGCCGCTTGATCTGAAAGCTGTCCTCTTGCGTCATCTCGACGTAGCCGATGCGCTGGCCGAACAGGTCGCCTGCCGCCAGGACCTCCCACCATACTGCGAGCACTGCCCCATTGAAGCGGTACAGCCGTTCACGCTCGTAGGTCAGCCCGTCGAAGCGCCCCGGGTTGAGCAGGCGCAGCCCATCGCGACCGTGCGCGAACACCGGCTCCACCTCCTCGCACACCGACACGACCGAATCGCAGGCGTGAATGCGCAGCGTGTCGATGGCCTTGTCGACATCGACGGCGCGCCGCAGGGGCGCGTGCAGGCTCAGGAAGGCAATGAGATCAGGGTAGCGTCCGTGCGCGGTATGGTACGCCTCCCCCGCATGAATCAGGATCTCCGGCAGGCGGATCCGCGCGCGGCTCATCTCGGGCGGCCGATGAACGCGGAGGTGCGCGTCCACCAGACCGCGCTGCTGCAGGTCGTTGGCGAACTCGAGCACGCTCTCGCTCTGCGAGGTGATGATGACTTCCGTCACTGCGGGGGCGCCCTGCGCCGCCTCCATGGCGCGCTGCAACAGGCTGCGGCCCTCGAGCTCGACGTACGGCACCCCCTCGAAGTTCGGATACGACTCCCGCACCGGAATCACAGCGAGGCAGGAGGGCTTGTAACTTCCGTCCAGTCGTGCCCGCGCCTTTGCCAGGATCGTGTCCCGAGCGCTCAAAAGCCGTCGATCGTTGCGGCTCAGCGACTGTTCGTGCTGCCGGTAGTAGAAGAGCGGCGCTTCGAGGTTGGCCGTCGTCACACGGTCCTTGAGCTTGTGCCACAGGTCCCAGCCGTCCTGGGCGTCGACATCCTCGGAGTACCCGCCGACGGCTTTGAGCTCGCGGGTCCGCACCATGGTGCACGCGCCGTGGGGGGCGAGATGTCGCGCCTCGTCTTCGCTCCCCAGCTTCTGCCGCCGTTCCTCCCCAATCACGTGTCCATCGGCATCGGTGTAGAAGTAGTTTCCGTAGACGACGCCGAGGCGTGAATCCGACTCCAACTTGGCAACCATCAGGAGGAGCGCCGACTCCTCGAGCCAGTCGTCCGCGTCCAGCCGCATGATGTAGCGCCCGCTCGCCAGTGCCAGCACGCGATTGGCGACCCGCTGCAGGCCCTGCGGTTCGGTGTGCGAAATGAGGCGAATCCTCGCCGGATCGCGCTGCTGCGCCTGTGCAGCAATGAGGCTGGTCTCATCGCTCGACGCCTCGTCGACGATGAACAGCTCCCAGGTGGGATAGAGCTGCTGGCGCACGCTGTCGACCGCTTGCTGCAGGTAACGGCCGTAGTTGCGAGCGGGAATGTAAACGGTTACCAGCGGACTATCCGCGTACCAGCCGGGTGTGTTACGCACACTGTTGCCCAGTGCGATCCGCATTCCAGGTGCGGGCAAGCATTGCAATCTCGGTGAGCGGCGCAGTTGCGGGATCGTCGAGCCGCTCGACGATATGGCGTGCACGCTGCAGATCCTCGGTGGTGTCGACGACGAACCGCACATCCTGCAGTACCGCCGGCACCGACGCGCTGCCGGCAATCCGGAATCGATTGGCGTGACGATAGAAGTATCTGGTCAGGTGTTCGAGGTCTTGCGGATCCGACGTCTGCGCCAGCACCTCGGCGAGTGCGTCGGTGCGCACGACCTCCGTCGTGAGGCCGGCAGGCACGGGGCCGCCAAGCGTGTTGGTGACGAGGTCCAATGGTGCTGCAGCGTCCTGCGTCATGTGCTGAATGGCCACCTCGATATCGGCCGGCTCGAGAAACGCGCGGTCACCGCAGACTCGCGCAAACGCCGTGAAATCAAACTCCCGCGCACATGCGAGCGCCCGCCCGACGACGTTGTCGAGCGATCCGCGATACACGGCCACGCCTGACTCGCGGGCGAAGGTTTCCAGCGCATCGTCCGACGGATCGGTGGAGGTCGCGACAACGACCTGCGCCAGCCCGCGGGCACGAGCAGTGCGCTCCAGCACCCAGCCGAGCAGCGGCCGCTGGCCAATCGGCAGCAGCGCCTTGCCGGGAAGCCGGCTGGAGCTCATTCGCGCGAACACGATCGCTCCGACCCGCACGTCAGGCCACCTCGACGCGCTCGAGCGCCTGCAAGTCGCGCGCGGCCCGCTTGCCGACCAGATCGTCGAATTGACGGGCGTCGACGCCGTGATTCGGGCGCAACACGACCAGATCATCGGCAGAAATGACCTGGCCCTGCGCAATCGCGTGACGGCAATAGACGGCGCGCCGGAAGCTGGTGACGTGCCCAGTCTCGATTTCCGACGGCAGCGGACGCTTGACGCCGTCCCCGAGTAGTTCTCGCAACTGATCCAGGTCCGCACAGAGCGTGCGCACTTCCTCAGCGGTCAGCGACAGGTGGTGATCGCGAAATGTCTTGTTCGTGCGATCGTCGGTGAAGTGAAACTCGAGCAGTTCGGCGCCACGTGCCGCCGCGACGAACAGGGCGGTGCGGCCACGCGTATGGTCGGAGTATCCAACCGCCAGGCCGGTCGCCTGTCGCAACGTGTCCATCACGCGGAGATTCGCATCGCGGTCGGCGATGGGGTACATCGCCGTGCACTGCAGCAGGGCAAGCCGGTCGGCCCGGCGGTAGCTGGCGTTGACGGACTGGACAAACGACACCGCGCCCAACACCTCGTCCAACGTCGACAGGCCCGTCGAGACAATCATGGGTTTTCCGCGTCGAGCAAAGTGGCGCAGGATTGGATAGGCCGTGAGGTCGCCGGAACCAACCTTGTAGACGGCGAGATGCGGGTCGATCCATTCTAGCATCTCGAGGTCCCAGACCGAGGCCAGATACGCCACGCCTGCGGCCTTGCACATTTCGGCAAGCTCGAGATGTTGCTCGCGCTGCAGCTCAAATCGCTTGAAGTGGCTGTGTCGATCAGGGGACTCCAGGGCGTTGACCAAGGTGGCCCCTTGATACAGTTGAAACTTGATTGCGTCAGCGCCTGAGGAAATGGCCAGTTCGGTCAACCGCTTGGCGTACGCAAAGTTCCCCTCATGGTTGCCGCCGATCTCGGCGATCAGCAGAGGTCCATGAGCCCCCGACCAAGGCGATTCCTGCTCAGCCATGCGTGCGGCAGGGCGGCGACGCCGCTGTGGGTAGGTGGCACATCTCACGAAACCAAGCAAAGGCCGGTCCAGCTGATCAACACGCGAGGGCCCAAATTGCGTTGATTAGCATTGTCACGACCTCTGGCGGCCGTCATCTGGACCACCAAAGGCGACAAAAGTCTGCACAAAGGAGGAATATAGTCCCTTCTCTGGCAGACTCACTAAGAACAGTCACTCCTTGCGTGGTGCGGCCGGCGGCTGCCAGGAACTGGGCATCAGCCTTTGGAGCCGGGCAAAGCCATCCCGATAGAAATACTGGTAATTCGTCCACTTGTAGAACTCCGACGCCGCCTCTGCCCGATCAGCGCTGGAAAACTCGAGGGCATAACCGTGCTCCTCCATCAGCTCGCCAAGGTGAAACTCGATGACCCGTGCGGCAAACTCCGACGTCCGGTCGCGCCAACGCCCGACGTTCCGGGCGCTGACACTGCGAAGCTGCTCGCCCTCGAAGTTGTTCCCACCGGTTGGCACGCCCATGATGGTGGGCGTTTGCATGGTCGGCGAATACCGCAGTCCCGTGAACTGGCACAAGCCTTCAAGCTCCGCGCGGGGGTCCCGGGTCAATCGCTCAAACAGAATCGTTCGGAACCTGGCGTCGCCAAGTGCCTGACGATTGGTGTCAACCAGCCGCAGTCCCAGTCCGGTCCGATGGATGAGACTCGCCAGCATGTGCCGTTCGGTTTCGCCCATTTCCTTGTAGCGCTTCTCCGCTCCGGCCTGGAGTGCACCCATGTTGTCGCGTGGATCACGGACGACCTGGACGAACTGCGACTCAGGAAAGAAACCCGCGAGCTCTCTCGCGTATATCTCCAGGCTGGTCTCTTTGATGATCGTGATCGGTCTCTGGTCGACTGGCTGTTTCGTCACGAACCGATACGAATCAATGACCTGCCGAATCACGAGCTCGATCTGGTCGGCGCGACTCGCGTCCAGGCGATTGAAGAAATGCTCCCGCATCGCCTCGAGGTCGAGCCGGTCGTGCAGTCGGTGACGCTCTCGGATCTTGGCGAGCGTTCCGAACACGACGAGATCCAGCCGTGCGAGGCGCTGATCGGCTGAATATTCTGGAGCGGTCCACACGGGGTAATAGCCGTAGAGCACCGCGATATCAGTCGGGTAGACGCAGCAGTCAGGATGTCCATCGAACAGGTCCAGCAGCATGGTCGTGCCGCATTTGCGGTGACCTCCCAGAAACAGGTAACGCTCGTTGGCCAATTGTTCAGTCTCCATCGCTCGGCGAGACAGGCTTGTCGAGCACTTCGAGCAACTCCGCTTCTTTGAGCCTGGCGATGGTCGCCAGGCAACTCACCGCGTCGGTTTCGATAACCTCCGCCAGGTCGATCAGATCGCGGGTGCCGTCGGCGTATGCCAGCACGTTCTTGAGGTCGATGGCGGTCTGGCTCGAACCCTTTCGACTGATCGTTGGATACAGGCCTCGCTTACCAAGCTGCGGTTCACCACAACACGTCGTGCGCAGCACCTCGTTGTGTTCCAGCAAAAGGAGGCAATCACGCAACACGTCATAGCCGCCCTGCAAACCGGACGGCGTCACGAGGTCGAGGTCATCAGCGGAGGTGTGATACTCCGGGTATTCGCGATACTTGCTGCGCATGATCGACGCGACCGGCAGGTCGATCCTCGGGCTGCAATACTGGCGCTCGTCGCTTCCCCGCTGCAGAAACGAATACCGGCGGAACCCCGGCGCGCGCCGGTGCAGGACGTGAAGCGCCACGCGATCCGCCAGGGTGTCGCCCCGGCGCGAAGGCAGATACGAATACGTCCGGTCGTCGCCGATACAGGTGACGACGAAGCCGGCAATGGTACGCTGCCGCATCTCGTCCGCGTGGAGACTCAGGTACACGATCGACCCGATCGTCTCCGGCACGAACAGCAGCCGATACGTATGGCGCCGATCGGGTCGAGACGCGAGCCAGCGAGCGAGCCACGTCACCACCACTGGACCTGACAACTCGTTGTTGGCCATTGACGGATGGCACACGTAGGTCGAGAGCAGCACCTCGGTTCGCTCTCGTCCTGGCAGGATGAGGTCGGCGTAGGTCAGATGTCCAGGCGCCAGCGTAGAGTCGATCTTGACGCGGTAGTTCCCCGGCCCCAGCTGCTCCCGCTGGCTGTGCGACAAGCAAAAACCCCAGCGGCGCTCGTAATAGGACGTGACGTAGGGGATCACGTCAGGCTGTTCGGGACTTGAATACAGATGTTGCTGCAGCTCGTCGAGGCCGATCTCGGCATCGACGGGTTGGGAGTAGCCCAGCACATGGAGATTGTTCTCGCGGAAATCGACAATCTTCTTGCCGTCCGGATCGATGACATACGCGTCGCGGATGTTCCACTCGTCCGGAACCTCCCAATCGAACGCGCGTGTGCCTGAAGGAATTTCGTGAATCCGTAAACCAGGCATGAGATCCGAGAGTATTCGCAGGGTCTGACGCACGCCGTCGCCGGTGATGCTGCGGCAAATGGGAAACAACCGGCGCGCGAGGTCGTGCATCGCGCGCCCTTCGAGAGGTTCCCGGTCGGGCCCGAGGTCCATTTCCAGCGCCTTGGTGTCACTCATCGTGAACCGGCAGCCAGGCCTGCCACGCGTCGCGCCAGTGTAGCGGCGGCACATCCGTCGATCGTCGGCCCCAGATGCCTTTTCAAAAACGCGAGACGGCGCTTCTCGCACGGGTCTGCGCCCGCAGGCGAGAGCACGTGTGCCAGCGCCGTCTTGAGCTCGCCGACTCCTCGTGCTGACATGGATACCCCTTCCTCGACGTCCGGATAACGATCGGGTTGCCCCGAGAAGTTCAAGCAGATTGTAGGTCTCCCGATCAGCGTTGCCTCGAGAATCGTCGTCGACGAGGCGCTGATCCAGACAGAACACGCCGCCAGCAGCAACTCGGTATGCGCCTCGAAGCCGCGTACGTTCCGCACCCCAAGGTCCGCCGCCATTGCTTCAATTTGTGTCAGCGGCATCGCGTGGATGCTGGGGTTCCTCTTCAGACACAGCAATGCCTCGGGATGTTCGCGCATGCACTCGAGGACCGCGCGCATCGCCGAGACGAACCATGGGAATGTCTGGGTCGCGAGGACGACTATTCTGGCGTCGGCTGGCAGTTCCAGCGCCGCGCGCGCAGCGGACTGATCGGGCAGCCGAGTGACGAGAGGATCGAGCCGGGCCGCGCCGGTTATCCACACCCGGTCGGGAGGATAGCAGCCGTGCACCGAGAGAACCTCGGTGGCGTACTCACCATATGCGCAAAAATAATCTGGCACAGGGGCGTGCTGGACGTGGCCGCGCGGAAGCGCATACATGAAATGGGTCGGCATGATCGTGCCGTGCTGCACGCCGACACTGGGAATTCCGAGCGCTTTGGCTGCCGAGAGCGTCGGCATCGCCGGCTGGTACATTTCTTCGCTCACCAGAACGACTTTCACGTCGCCGGCGGCGCGCAAGGCGGCGCCAACCTGGGCGGCCTTGAATGACCAGTCGATCGCCCGAGCGACGCCCGTTTTCAGGTCAGGCAGCAGGACGGGAGCCAGATTCGTGTTGGCGTAGCGGAACGACTCATGGAACTCGGTTCGCTGGGCCAGCCGAGTGAACCGCCACAGCAGATCGATCTGCCGGGCGATTCTGGAGAATGCGCCTCTCAGAGGAAAAAACCGTTCCCAGATCAACAGCGGCGCTCGAACGCGTTTGATCGCATCCAGACCGGCGCGCGAGCTGCCGGCATCCACGATTTCTTCAACTTTTCGAGGCAGATACGCCTGGACCAGGGGCGGTTCGACCGCATCCAGCGCGGTCGCAATTTCGTCCCAGTAGATTCGAGAGAACTGGCCATTACGAACCGCGAGATGTCTCGGCCAGGTCGATGCAAACACGACGGTCGGCCGCGCAGAGCGCTGAAAGAGGTCGGCGTGGCGCAGTGCCCACCGGCAGCGAAGGGCAAAAGCGAGACGTTGAAACGGAGACGCCAGAGCATGCCAGAAGGACCGCAACAGCCACTCTCTACCGGTTTTGACGGTAGAGACTACGGGATCTGCGCAGCCTTGCAGCGACTGCACAGCAGTGCCGGAGTGCTGGGCACGTGAGCGGAGCAGCGTCGCGAAAAGAGGGTCCTTGGTGAAGAGCAGGATCGAATCGGGTTTCCATCGTGCGACGGCTCGGTCGACCAAAGCCGCGTAGCGGAAGTACTTCACGACGCCGCGAGTTGCCTGGCGGTCGGCGGCAACGGTTGTCCACCAGAGCGAGTAGCCATCCCCAACCGTGAACAGCTCGTTGAAGGATCGGCCGTCTCTCCCGGCTCGGTCTGGCCACGCATCCAGGAAGCCGAAGAATTCCTGCCTCAGCTCGCTCGCCTCCGCGAAATCGCTTGGATTGACGATCGACCAGCCGGTGGGAAGGCTGGCGCCCTCGCCTCCGTTGAGACCCAGTGCTGTCACAGGGGTGCTCGAGAAATCCCGGAGAATCTCGGCGGGAACGAGATCGAGGGGCTCGGACGTGATGAATACTGTCTTCGTCAAGCTTGAAACCGATGCCGTGATGCGGATGTGTGCCGTGCTATTCGGTCACTCTTCGTAGAGTGTCCCAGAGTCTCTCGCCAAGGCGTCAGCACCTGGCCAATCGTAATCGAGCAAAGCTCTGTCCGATCAGCTCGCGGGAAGTCGGCCTGATTGCGCGACCGGGGAGTTGCCGGACGCCCCGGCTCACGCCTGGGGCTGTGTTAGAGTCTGTCACGTCGAGAAAAAGTCCTTCTCTGGGCAGACTTGTCGATAGAATCTGTCGAGGTCGACCCGCGATTCGGAGCGCAGTGACTTTTTACCGCTACGAAGGCCCGCCACGTAGTTCCGGTCACAGTTTTGCACTCTGACCAGGCCTTTCAAGAAATACGCATCAATCGACGAAGATAGGCACGCTCGTGAATTTGCTTCAACCAAACCGGTGGCATCCCCGCATTCAGTTGCAGGCCAAGGGCCTGCTCACGGGCCGTCGCATCGTCAGCGGCACTCGCGTGACCTTCCCTACGGTGGGCGCCTCGTCCTTGGAACAGTTTTTTACCCTTGGTCCCGGCCCCGGCGAGGTGCTCGTTCGGAACGAACGCTCGCTGGTCAGCCCTGGCACCGAACGAGCTATTTTCATGGATGCGGCCAACGCCGGCGGCCGATTTCCCATGACCCCCGGATATTCAGCGGTTGGACAGATCCTCGCCGTCGGGCCGCACGTGCGCGGACTTACCAGAGGGGACCGCGTCGTCACCTCTGTGGGGCATGCCAGTCATGGCGTCATCCGAGCCTCGCGCGTGAACAGGGTGCCGGACGCGGTCTCCGATGACGATGCCTGTTTCCACTCGCTGGCACTGATTTCACTGGCCGGCATCTATCGGGCGAGGCCGGTGGCTGGGGAAACGGTTGCGGTCGTCGGCCGCGGCCTGGTGGGACTGCTGGCTCTGAAGTTGTTGCAGACGGCCGGCGGGTTCCGCCTGGTCTCGGTGGCTCGGAGCTCACGCAACGGCGAGCTGGCGCGCCGGTGTGGCGCCGACGAGGTATTGACCATCGACGCCCTGGCGGCGCTGTCGGCAGATGCCGTAATCGATGCGACGGGCAGTTCGGCCGCCGTTGCCGAAGCAGTGAAGGGAGTGCGCGCGGGCGGGCGTTTCGTCGTGCTGGGAAGCCCTCGCGGGATCACCGAGAACCTGCCGCTGGAGGCTATCCACAAACGTCATATTCAGGTGTTGGGCGCTCATATTCGTGCGCTCCCGGACTCGGCGGAGAACCCGGGCGTCCGGACGAAGCAGTCGTGCACCGAGCAGTTCCTGCATTGGATTGCTCAAGGGCGACTGTCGATGCACGACTTGATTTCGCACCGTCTCACGCCCTCAACCGTGAGCGAGTTCTACCGGCAGCTTGCGCTTGACGACACCTCGGTGGTCGGCGCCGTCATCGAGTGGGACAAGCTCGGCGCGTCGCGCGAAGCGTGGACCGCGCCGGATGCGGCAACGCCCCTTCGCGAAGGGTTCCGTCCCAAGCAGTGGCTGACCCAATGGGCCCAGCGCCGGGCACAGACCAAGAAGATCATGCCCCCGGACCTCCGTGAAGCGGTGGGAAACGTCCGCTTCGCGCTCATCGGCTGTGGTGCGGCGGCACCGCAAACCGCGAAGGGGTTCATCACCGCCCCAAGCGCGACGCTGGTCGCCGCGATGGACGTCAACCTCGGAGTCGCGGAATCATTTGCACGAACCTTCCCGGTGCGGGCCACCAACAGCCTCGACGACATCTTGAATGACCCGAACGTCGATGCGGTGTTCGTTGGGGTCCCGCACTTTCTGCATGAACCGATTGCGACCCGCTGCGCCGAAGCGGGCAAGCACATCATCATGGAGAAGCCGCTCGCGACGTCCGTCGGCGACGTCGACGCGATGATCGCCGCCTGCCAGAAGCACGGCGTCCTGCTGATGGCCAACTACTCCCGGCGATATGAGGCCGATGTGGCGTTCGCGCGACAACTGGTCGGGCAGGGAGCGCTCGGTCGCCTGTTGGGGTCGTGCATTGTTTTTGGCGAAGAGAAACGCGACTCGTATTGGATCGATTCTGCGACGATGCGGCTGAACTGGCGCGGCAAACGCAAGGAGAGCGGCGGCGGCATCATGGCGAACGTCATGGTCCATCATCTCGATTACGCCGGCTACATTACCGGCGAGTCCGTCGGCGATGTGTGTGGGGACTACGACTCACTGCATATGCCGGCTGGCGTCGAGGTCGAAGACAGCGTGTCCGTCCACTATCGGTACGCGAACGGAGCTCTGGGGATCTTGAGCGCCTGCTCACGCTGTCCCGGCATGCAGGACTACCAGTCGTTCTGGGGCACCCTCGGCCAGATTCGGCTGTCTCGCGAAGGGTCGCGGTTTTTTACACGCCAACCCATCACCGGCTTCGCGGCCGGGCGCTGGCACTCGTTTCCCGAACTGCCCGAGATCGACAGCCGGGCCGTGCTGATCGAGAAGTTCGCACGATCCATTCTGCTCGGCACGCCGCTCGATATCCCTCCCGAGAACAGCCGCGGGGTCACCCGGATTGTCGAGGCCGCCTACGGCTCCGCGGGTAAGACACAGGCTTCCCTCGTGTTATCCAGCTGACGACGATGATCAGTGCGATGCAACCTCCCGTGATGGATGATTCGTCCCCCGACAACCCTGGAGCTTTGCGCCCGCGGGTCCTCGCGTCGATTGTCGCCGAGTCAGCAACGCCTCCGCGGCCGCTGATTCATCTTGGCGTGATCGAGGGGTACCGTGCCGGTGCGGTCGGGACGGCGCCGGCGTACGCACTGGGAACGTGCCATGCCGAGGGAGTGTCCTGGAATCCGGTCGGCCCCATCGATTTGCGAGCCGTAGCGACCGAGCGGGTGTTGCTTGCTGGTCTCTCGGCACTGGCCATGAGATACGTGCGCGAGGCGCAGGTGCAGATTGGCGATGCGGTCCTGGTCTTTGGCGCGGATCCGTGGTCGCTGCTCCTGCTGCAGTGGGCCCGTTTGCAGGGCGCCTCCCCCATCGTGTTTGCACGTCGCGGCCCGCAAGCGGTCAGCGAACTTGCGGCGTCCGTCGGCATCGACGCTGAGCTCTCGGATCCGACGCCGAGCGATCTCGCGCGAGCGGTCAAGTTGACCCATCTCGGTGCAGGTTTTGCCATGGCCTTCGACGCAATCGCCAGCGAGCAGTCGATGTCGCAAGCGCTCTCGGTATTGCGGGATGGTGGTCGGTACGTGTTGGCTGGCCTCGACCCGCAGCAGCACGTGTCGCTCAACGCCTACCCCGACCTGCATCGCAGGGACCTCGAAATTGTGTCGGGGTTGCATCCCGCGAACGAGACTGACTTCGCGGAGATGTTCCGGTTCAGCCTGCAACTCGCTGACAAAGGACGCCTGCAATTGGAGAGCTTGATGGGCCAGGCCTCTGGGTGGAGGCTTGTTTGAGCGACACTGCGCGGGGAAAGTCTTAGCGCCCGTCGCCGCCCGGATGGTCGTGCGCAAGCGCCCGATGGCCAGCCCGATCGGCCACGCCATCGAGAACTGCTGCAAGCTGGCGGGTCAGCTCCTCGCCACTGAACATCCGGAGGAATTCACTGTTCGGCTGCGTCATGAGCTCACCCCGCTGCCATTGTTCATACGCGCCCTCGAGGGCACGCGCGAACGCCAAGCGCAGCTCACTCGTGCCAAGATCGCCGCTCACAGTTACGCTCGCAGGTGAGAAGCGGGCCAGCAGTTCCGAGACTTCCCCAGGTGGCGCGATTGCCAGAATCGGAACGCCGGTCGCGAGGTAGTCATATAGCTTCGCGCGGACGACGCTGGTAATGACTGTGCCGTCCTCCTTGAAGCCGTTGTAGTACAGCAGCATCGAGGCGCGTCGATAGATCCGCTGCAGGTCTTCTGGGACCTCGATGAAGCCGTGCAGCGTGACGCGCTCGCGCATGCCGTGGCGATCGATGGCGCGGTTGAGAACGGCAGATTCGAATCCGGCGAACTCGATCCGAATCTCGCAAGTGCCGAACAGATCCTTCACGGTCTCGAAGAGCAGGTCGAAGTACTCGATGTTGTAGAAGGCACCGACATAGAGCAACGTGAAGCATGGCGCAGGCGTGGCCGGAACCCACGGCGGAGCGTTGATGCCGTTGTAGATCTGGGCAATACGGTCGGCGTGCTCAGGGTAGAGCTCGCGATAGGTGCGGGCTGAGGTCGCAGTATTGGCGACCAGGGCATCGCATCCGTGCAACCAGACGCCGTTCGGCGAACCGAATCAGGCGGGGAGATAAGCGAAATCGACGTTGTGGTCGTTGAACGACCATGGGTCCCGAAAATCAAGGACCAGTGGTAGACCCGTCAACTTCTTCAGAATCAGACCGGTGAATGCCGCGCTGAACGGACTACAGGTGACGTAAATCACCGATACCTGATGGCGTCTGATGATGGCGAGGCTCTTGACCACGCAATGTGGAATCCACCCGAGATGGACATCCGGGAAAAACAGAAGCCGCCGCAGCGGATCGTGGTGCAAGGCCACGCCAACGAGGCGCGCCAGCTTGTCGCCGATCCAGCTGACGACCATCGCGAGCCGGCCCAGGTTGAGCGCCTGCGATCGATAGATGTTGGGCCCGTCGGGCGGCCAATCCGTGGCCGTCTTCACGCGCGCCCGGTCGGGATTCCTGACGGTGTGAATGATCGGCTCGTAGCCGAACGACCGCAGGTGACGCTCGAAGCGCAAGGTGCGATTCCGGCCCACAGTCAGGATGGGCGGATAGGCATACGCGATCATCAGCACGGATTTCATGACGAGGTTCTTGAGCCGCTTGGGGCATCCAAAGACTACCCCAGGCTCGCCCCAGGCACCTTCGCCCGCAATTATCGTGCGATCGTGCTCACGGGCTGGCGAATCCGACTGCCAGCACAGAAAACGGCATCACGTAACAGGGCTGTCGGCGGTCAGGGGTGTCCCGAGCACAGAATGTCCCGGCACGGTTGACTCTAGTCATCCTTTCGGTGGCTTTTTGAGGATGCTGCAGTAGACTTTCGGTTGACTGAGCACGGAATCGAATGGCCAGTGGCAAGTGATTTGCTTGTTCAGCTGGTTTCGGGCCGAGCATCGACGCCGGCGTCCCCCCATTCGAAGTTACATGGCGACAACAATCCAGGAAAATTTCGACGCACAGCAGGGTTTAGCCGTGCCGATCCGGCACCGGCGTAAGGACCCGGTGTTCGTGGTGGGTCACGGGCGGTCCGGGACCAGCATCCTTGCCAGTCTCATCCGCAAATACCTGCAGGTCGCTTTCGGGACGGAGAGCCAGTTCTTCATCCGCTACTACCGGCAACTCGCCCGGTATGGGGATCTGACTCACGAGCCGAAGCGCCGGTTGCTCGTGGAGGATCTGAGCCGCGAGCGGTTTTTTCAGCGTTCGAAGAAGTACGGGGTGCGGCTCGATGTCGACCGCGCCGTCCGCGAAGCGGAACCCCACACCTACGCTGGCGTCCTCGCCGCTATCATGCGGCAGAACGCGGAATGTCAGCAGATGGAGCGGTGGGGCGACAAGACGCCGGTGTACACCGCTGATCTGCCGGTGCTGCAGGAGTTGTTCCCAACTGCGCAGTTCATCCACATCGTGCGCGATGGTCGTGACGTGGCGCTGTCGGGCTATCAGATGCACTTTGGTGCCAAGAACGCCTACGCCGCGGCACGACAATGGAGCAATGTGTTGACCCAGGTGCAGACGTTCGCCGCCATGGTGCCCAAAACCGCATTCATGGAACTGCGCTACGAGGACCTACTGACGAACCCGGTCGGGACATTCGCACGCATCATCGCATTCCTCGACATCGAGGATCCGGACGGTCAAGTGAGCGCGACGGTGGGTCAATCTGCGGCGCGTGATCTCCGTACCGGAAACTTCGGCAAGTGGAAGACGGACCTCTCACGACGCGAGCAGGACATGTTCGTCGCCATCGCCGGTCCGCAGCTCGCGCGCTATGGCTACGAGGCGGCGGCACCCACGCGGTCGGCCCCGGGCCATCTCGGGGCGTTCTACTGGGAGATCGACAACGTGATCCGACGGATGTCCACGCGCGAATACTGGGCCGATACGGTGTACAAAGCGCGGTTGCGCCTGCGCGCCCGGCAGCTGCCGCTGCGGTCATGGCGTTCGACAGGGGGAGCTGGTCGATGAAGGAGGACGTGCCGGTGCGAGATCGGATCAATGGGAAGCTGAAGCGCACCTGGAAGGTCGCCGCGCGACACGTGACCACGTTATCTGCGGGCTCACATCAAACGCCGAACGCGGTGTTCGTCCTAGGTTCCGGCCGTTCCGGTACCCGCGTGCCGCTGGTCGCCCTGGAGCGATCGCCAGAGACGATCACCTATACCGAAGGTCACCCCAAGCTGTTCCGCGGAGCGTTGCTCCGGGAAGATCGGGTGATCCACGACCTGCTGCGCGCCACACCATTTCGAACGGTTGTTCTCAAACCAATCTGCGAGTCACATCGCGCGGTCGAGTTCCTGGGGACCTTCCCCAATGCCAAAGTCGTCTGGATCTTTCGCGATTATCGGGACGCCGTGAACTCGGCAGCGAAAAAGTGGACCAGTGCACTCCGTCACGTGCGATCGCTGGCCAGTGGGGATATCGAACGCGTCGGCTGGCGCGCCGGCGGCCAGACGGCTGAGAAACTCGGACTGGTCCATGAGCTCTACACGCCGAACCTGTCGCTGGCCGGTGCACACGCGATCATGTGGTATCTCAGGAACTCGTTGTTCTTCGATCTACAGCTGCACCAGCGGGAAGACGCGCTGCTGGTGCGCTACGAAGATCTCGTGAAGGAGCCGTTGAGGTATTTCCCGGAGGTCTTCGAGTTTGTCGGTAGCGCGTTCGATCCCAGCTTCGTTGCCGGGATTTATGAACGCTCGGTCGGACGTTACTCCGCTCCAGAGTTACCCGAACGGGTTGAGCAGCTGTGTGCCGACGTACACGCGCGACTGCTCGAGTTTTATCGTTCCCGTCGGGTCGAGGCCGTGGCCTAGACCGATTCCGGAGACGCCGTGATCGAATGCGACAGCCCCGTCGCGCAGCTTCGGCGACTCATTTGACGTAAGTGCCGCCCAATTGAGTGGCGGCCAGCACGCGATCGCCGTCCAGACGCCAGATGGCAACCCGCCCGTCGGTGTCGCCCGGCGTGCCGGATAGCCCCACCGCCGGAGCGGCGACCACATCCTCGAAGCTGGAGCCCCTCACCCTGATCACGCCCCGCGCGCCGTCGTCACCGGGCGCGACAACCGACACCGCAACGGCCTGACCATTGAGCGGCGCAGCGAACACGGTCAGGGCTCCTGTGCCGCCCCCAAAGCGGCCAGCCAACGTAAGTCGAGGCGCCTGAACCCGCACGCCAAGGCTTGGGGCGATCCAGCCCTGATCCGGTCGTGATCCACCTTCGGCAACAGTCGCGTGAAGGGGCTGCGATCCTGACCAGGCCACGTGAACGTCGGACCCAAAGCGCGCGAGGCCGGCCCGGAGAAGAACGAGTGGCCCCGGCGCGAACTGGAGGTTCAGTTCGACGTCGTGTTTGCTGGCAGACTCGAACTCGTCATACACGATGACATAGCCCTCCGGTCGGAGCCACACGAGGCGGCGGTGGACCGTGTCACCCCCTCGACGTGTGTACCCGTCATGCGAGCCCATGAACGCCGCTTCACCCTGTGGGGTCCACCACAGCTCGGGGCGCGCCGTGTAGCTGTACGACCAGGCCATCTTGCCAAGATGGAGTGCCTGGTCGCGGCCGTCGATGCGAGCGGTATTGTGTGCCGCCGTGCGCCGGAAGTGCGCCTCCCATTCCGGATCCCCGTTGTAACAGAAGAGTCCCGAATCGACCAGGACCCGCCGCCCGCCAAGCCAGAGCACGATCGAGAGGCAGTCGGCATGGCCGTGTACCGAATTCGGAACCGCGTCGGTTCTGAGCTCGCCCGCCTGCTCTCCGCAGTCGATGCAGAGATAGTCGGCGCTCGCCGTGCGGTCGCTCCGCAGCACGTAGTAGCCACTGGCGGGAAGGGCGATGGACGTGGGCGGAGCCGTCGCTGCCAGGCTGCTGAAGGCGTGATACCCATCCGGCCCGAGCAGCCAGAGAGCGTCCTCGTGGAATCGTCCGGCCACACATTTGAGATCGGAACGACCGAACAAAACGCTGCCGATGGCCTGGAACGCCCTGAAGTCCCACCACGGTGCGTGCTCGAGTCGCAGCGGTTTGCCGTCATCGGCGCCGCCGATCGACGGCGTCAGGCCATCGGGCTGAATCAGCGCGGCGGAGAAGTCGATCGCCCGCTCGATCGCGTGCCACACCTCGTTCGAGAATTCCTCGCCGTTGCGACGGGCCAGCACGGCTGCCAGCGTGTAGAAACCCAGGGTGGCGTGGTGATAGAACGTCGACTGCTCGACGCTGCCGCCATCGGCGTAGAACTGCCGCGAGACTTGAGACTCCAGCACCGCCCGCCCGCGACGGCGCCACGAGGATGATTCCTCGAACTCCGGAAACAATACGCCCACCATATAGAGCGCGGCAGCCTCGCCGATCAGGTGATTGAACGGACTGGAGTAGTGCTCGAGGTGACGATGGAGGAAACGCCCGTGATCGTACAGCGTGGTCAGCCAGATCAGATGCGAGTCGCGGTCGGGCCGCAGCTGATCCAGGCACATGTAGGTACGTCCAGAGCCACGAGAACACCCGGAAGGCTGGTTCGAGGGCGCAGGCCCAGTTGACGCCGGTCGCATACGGGTTGTCTGCCACCCAGTCGCTGATGAGCGCAGTAGCGGCCGTCGCGTACTTCTCGTGTCCCGTCAGGAACGAGCCACGGGCCAGGTCGGTGAGAAACTGATGGCGATTCAGCTCCCACACGTACTTGACGTCGCCGCAGCGGCCTTGGGCGTGCGTGGGGACGTCGCGGTGATAGCGCCGGGGCCATTCCCCGCGTGTGACCGGATCGACATTCCAGTTGCCGCATTCGAGCCGAACCGAACGGCCGAAGAAGTACACCTCTCCGCTGAGCACGCGGTCCGCCGCCTCGATGGCGGCACTGCGTTCACGAGCGTAATCCCGCTCGAAGAGCGCGAGCATGCTCGACCGCTCGGCGGTACCGCGAAGAAAGCTGCGGGCCGTTCGAAGCGGCCGTCGATCAGCCTGTCCTGCCAGTCCGCACTGGTGCGGATGGGCGGCGACAACGCTTCGCGGAGACGGTCGCGCGCTGCCAGCGTGCCGGCCCGATGCGCGCGCCTCTCGAACCAGCAGAAGGTGCTATACCGAATGCGGTGGGCGATCTCTGCAGCGGAAGTCGCGCGAAGCCTCGCCAGGCGTCGGGCGAGCTGGCGAGGCGCCACTCGTCACTCCACCTCTCGTGGCCGAGGCAGGGGCCTGAACGCAAACCGCTCGACCTCGAGCGCGAATGCCAGGTCCTCCAGCCGCTCTTTCACCTGGACGCGCTCGAGCGCAAAGAGATCACTCTTTGCGACCCGCAAACCATTCCGGAGGTCTCGCCGCCTCGAACCCCGCTTCGCGAACCAGGTCGAGCGATCTCCGGCGTCATGTACGCTCTGCCCCGCCGTTGGGATACGAGAACATCGTGACTGGCCTGCCAATCTCGCGTTCCAGCCGCGCCTTCGACTCGTGAAATCTCCCGCCCGGCATCGATGGGGCCCCGCATTCGGCAGGTTCGGATGCGTCACGGTGTGGGCAGCCGATCGTCATGCCAAGACGATGCATCTCGCGCAGCTCGTCCCAGGTGAGCATTGGCGATTGGCCGCGCCGCCGCCGCGCCTGCTACGCAATTGGTCCCGCAGCGCCTCCCGCACCGGAATGGTGTGCGACTTGAACAGTCGTGCAAGCGTGCGGATTGCCGCCGGCGCCGGTCGGCCGGGCTCGCGCAGGAGATCGAGATGGCCGATCCTGCTGGCGTCAGCTGAATCGATGGGGTCTTGTATCCGGGCCAACAGCTGGCGAATCTCGCAGGGCCAGAACGGCGATTCACCCGACAGGCACCCGGCGGTAATGTAGAACGTGGCGTTGGCGCCGTGCGCTTCGAGCACTCGGGCCGCTGCAAGGTTGTCGGCGTAGCCATCGTCGAACGTGATCGCCACGGCGTTGAGGGGCAGGGGTTTGCCGTCGCGGATCCGTTGGACGGCCTCGGGCAGCGACATCACCCGGTAACTGGAGGTCAGGTAGGCGACGTGCTGCTCGAAGGCCGTCGGCGTCACACAGATCGAAGGCTCCGCGTACTCGTGACCCTCAGGTCCGCAAACTGCGTGATACCGCAGGATCGCCAGACCACGGCTCGGACGCAGCTTCCGGAGCACCGGGTAAGCGCCGGTGCGGTACAGAAGCCGCTTCGCCGCCGGAGCTGCCCCACGGCGCAACCGGCGCAACAGGCCGTCGGGTATTGCACGTGCGACGGTCGATCGCGCGATCCCTCCCGGGGGCCATCACGCGACCTCCACGGGGGCGCGCTGAAAGCGCCGCCAGGCCACCGACTGGTGACCCAGCAGACCTCGCATGAAGCCAACGGCCGCCGCCGCCTGCACCAGCCAGAAGTAATGCGCCAGAGCGATTGTGTTCAGCCGCCGCAGTGCCGGCACGCAGCCCGCCACGCCCGCGAGCAGGAACAGAAACTGACCCGACGGCGAGGACGAGAAACCACGTCGAGTGGAGTGGCCAGCACAGCCGACGTGACAAAAGCCAGCAGCGCAAACACAGGCGACAGCCAGCGCAGCGCTTTGTGCGAGATCATCGTCACGACCAGCTGGCGGTTCTGCCGCGGTACGGCGCTGTCGGGTCGGCTGAGAAACTGCACGCGCCCGCCACGACGCGGGATTTCCGCATGAACTCTTCGGTCGCCGTTTCAGATCCCCGTTCGTGCGCCTGGGCCTCGGGCTCGAACACCACGCGGCGGCCCGCCCGCGTCACCGCCATCGGGATGGCCATGTCGTCGAGAATCGTGTCGGTCGGCGGCGCGACAAACAGCTCGCCGCCGGATCGCGTACAACGCCCCGTCGACGCCGACCATCGTGCCGATCCGCGACTCGCAGGCCTGGAGCCAGCGCTCGTAGCGGTAGTAGAGGTCTTCGGAACGGCCAAGCGCGGCCCGTTCTCCTTCGAGCACGACATCGCCGCTCACAGCGCCGACGGTGTCGTCTGCGAAGTTCCGGACCAGCGCGCGGAGAGCGCCAGTCTCGAGGAAAGTATTGGCGTCGGAGAAAACTACGATCTCGGCGGTCACCGAAGGCATGCCGTCGTTGATAGCTGCGATCTTTCCCCGCCGCTCCGGAAATGCGAGGAGCCTGACCCCGTGGGGTGCAAACGCTCGCACGATCTCGTTGGTGCGCGTCGACAGAGCCGTCGGATGCCACGAGAATCTCGAGCTTCCGGCGCGGATAGTCGAGCGCCAGCGCGTTGGTCAGCTTGGCGGCGATCACCGCCGCCTCGTCATTTGCCGTGATGAACAGGCAGACCGACGGCTCGACCGCAGACTGGCGGACCGGGTGGCGGCCGCGGCCGCTCAGGACCGTCACGACAAGCGGATAGGCGAAGTACACATAACCGAGCACGCCGACCGAGACCCAGAACAGCGCGGTGACGGCACTGAAGACTCCCTGCGTGGTCGCGAGAATGGTCAGGCCCGCGGTCAGCGCGCCTGCCATCAGCAGCACAGCCACGCCCGGAGAGAAGCGTACGGCCGGCCAGCCCGGTGCCAGTCCCACGTGGCCTCGCGTGGCGTGCTCCACGTTCCGGAGACACGGCCGACAGGTCCCCTTCACGAGCCCCACGACCGACGCCAGACGTGATGACCCGAAGTACAGCCCGAACTGCAGCGATCCTTCGGGCGGGCGCGGTACAGCAGGCGAACAGGCCGCCACCGACGATGCCGATCGACAGCTCGACTCGGGCGTCTCTCGGCGATTCCCAGAAACAGAACAGCTCCGGAAATGGCCACGAGCCAGCACCAGGAGGGCCCGATAGCCACCGCAGCACTTTGTGCGAGACGACCGAAACGCTGAAGAAGCCCGACGCGCAGCGGGTTGAGCACGCCGGGCTCCTGGAAGACCGCGCGCCAGCTGCGGCTCACGATGCGGATGCGTCGGCTGTATTCCGTGCCGGACACCGCCGGCGGTCTCCTCGAAACAGACCGCCTCGGGTTCGTAGACCGATCGCCAGCCGGCGGCGACGATCTGCAGCGGGTTCAGGAAATCATTGATGGCGTTGTCGGGCAGCGTCCGCCACAGCGTGCTTGCGAATCGCATAAATCGCTCCGTCACCGCCGACCATCGACCCGACCGCGGTCTCGAGCCGCTTCACCTGGATCTCGTAATTCCAGTACGCGCGCTCGCCCACGTCGGCAGCCGACTGCCCCCCTCGAGGTAGCGGGCTTCGCCGGTGACGCAACCGACCTGCCGGATCATCAAAGTTCCGCACCAGCATCTTCAACGCGTCGGACTGGTACATCGCGTTGGCATCCGAAAAGACGACGATCTCACCGGCGACATGCGGCACCGCGGCATTCAACCCCGCGGTCTTGCCACGACGCTCGTCCTGCCGCGCCAGCCTGACCCCGCGATCGGCGAACTCCCGGACGATGTCGTCGGTGCCATCACGGGATGCGTCGGAGACCACGACGACCTCGAGCAGGTCGGCGGGGTAGTCGCAGGCTGAGGACGTTCTCGAGCTTCGCGCGGATCACCGCCGCCTCGTTGTACGCGGAGATCACGAGCGTCACGCGCGGGGTGCCGCGCCCTTCCGCACCAGTCGCGCGCCGCGCAGCGCGCACGATGAGCCGCAGCAGCAGCGGATACCCCGCGTAGGCGTACAGGAGGACGCCGAGCCGAAAGCCAGAAGAGCACCAGCATGATCAAGGAATGTGACTGACGATCCGCGGGCCGAGCGACTTTGGTCAGCCCGACTGGCAAGCCGTCGCCATGTCGCTATCGCCCGTTCGAAGCGCGGGTTCTTCGGGCTCAGATCCGGCAGCGGCCGGCCGTCGGGCGTCCAGTATTCCCACACCAGCTCGCGCGGCTCGGCGCCCCATTGGCGCTTGAACTGGAAGGTGCCTTCGCCGGGCGTGGAACGTCCGAGGTCGAACCTGGTAAAGCCCCGTTCGACCCGAAACGGACCATCTCCCAGTAGAGGAACACGTTGGCGCACTGGGGGTTGAACTCGCGGATCGCCGAGGCCCACGGCACTTCCATCGCCTCCGCGACCCGTCGCTCGCGTTGCGCAACGCTGCACGCCAGTAGACGAGCGAGGCGGCCACCGGCTGCGCTCCGGAGAACACGACGAACACGCGCGTCGACTGCGGAAAGGTGTCCAGGATCTCGCGGAACCATCGGATGCCGTAGACCGGCGTGCCCAGGTCGCGCATGTTCCGCGCGAACACCGTATAGAAGGGCTCGAGCAGTTCCGATGCCGCCGTGCACCGCCCGCAGACCGGACTTCTCGGCCTTGCGGATCTGGTTGCGCAGCTTGCGATCGAGCGCCTGCCACTGCTCCTCGACCGAGGAGCGGAGACCGAGCACCATCCCGACCTTGTGACGCTTGGCCTGCAGGCTCGGAAACATCTGCCGCGTGTGCCGGAGCTCGAGATAGGCACCGCCGACGCGGGTCGTCTCCTGGATCGCTCGCTCGAGCAGCGCCGCCGCCGCGCGATCGGAATCCGCCAGCACGCCGCCGTAGTTCAGGAACGGCATCGACACGACGAACCGGCCGAAGAGCCGGCTGCGGAACACGACGAGCGGCAGGATCCCGACGACACCGGTGTCGGACTCGGCCGTCAGGTAGGTGGTCTCGTGCCCGAAGGCCCGCGCGATCACGGTCGGACCAGTCGTACGGATGGTAGGCGGAGGCGTCGCGGATGCCGCCGAACATAAGCGTTCCAGCGCCCCGGATCCGGGTCGGCGTGCACCGAGATGGCGGCCGCCTGCCGGCGAGCCGTCGCCAGGCCGGTCATGCCGGCACCACGGAGACGCCGACGCGATCACGGCCGGTGCTGTAGTAGGCGAACCCGAGGGACCGCGCCTGCCCCATGTCGAGAACGTTGCGCGTATCGATCAGGACCGGCTCGCGCAGCAGGGACTTCAGCCGCGGCAGGTCCAGGCTGCGGAACTCGTTCCACTCGGTCATGATCACGACCGCGTCGGCGCCGTCGGCGGCATCGTAGGCATCGGCGGCGTAGGTGATGGAGGCGCTGAGGTCGGCGAGCGCGTGGGCGGCATCACCGGCGGCCACCGGATCGAACACCCGCAGCCGCGCGCCGCCGTCGACCAGGGCCCGGCCGATGAACAGCGCCGGCGACTCGCGAACGTCGCTGGTGTTCGGCTTGAACGCGAGACCGAGCAGGGCGATGGTGCGATCCCGGACGGTGCCGAGCGCCGCGGTGATCTTCGCCAGCACGACCTCCCGCTGCCGCTCGTTGACGTCGACCGCGCTCTCGACGATCTGCTGCCGCACCCCGCACGACGCCCCCAGGGCCACCAGCGCCCGCGTGTCCTTGGGAAAGCACGAGCCGCCGTAGCCGGGGCCGGGGTGGAGGAACTTCGAGCCGATCCGCTTGTCGAGCCCCATGCCCTTGGCGACGCCATGGACGTCCGCACCCACCTGATCGCAGAGATTGGCGATCTCGTTCATGAAGCTGATCTTGACCGCGAGGAACGCGTTCGACGCGCACTTGATCATCTCGGCGGTCGCCACGTCGGTCACCACGATCGGCGTTTCGAGCAGGAACAGCGGGCGGTAGATCTCGCGCATCACCCCGGCCGCCCGGTCGCTCGACGTGCCGATCACCACCCGATCCGGCCGCATGAAGTCGCCGATCGCCGCCCCCTCACGCAGGAACTCCGGGTTCGACACGATGTCGATCTCGACCGGCCGGCCGGCGTGCATCCGGATCTGCGCTTCGAGCCATTCCCCGGTGCCCACCGGCACCGTGCTCTTGGTGACGATCACCCGGTAGCCGTCGAGTGCCGTCGAGATGTTGGCCGCGGCGGCCGCGATCTGCGACAGATCGGCGGCGCCGCCCGGGGTTTCCGGCGTGCCCACCGCGAGAAAAACGACGAGCGAGTCGCGGACCGCGTCGGTGGTGCTGGTCGTGAAGCGCAGACGGCCGGCGGAGGTGTTCCGCTGGACCAGTTCAGCCAGCCCCGGCTCGTAGAACGGCACTTCGCCGGCGACGAGCCGGGCGACGCGGCTGGCATCGGTGTCGACGCAGATCACCGAATGGCCGAAATCCGCGAAGCACGCGCCGCTGACCAGTCCGACGTAGCCGGTTCCTATGATGGCGATATTCATGAAGCTGACCCGGGGGTTACCACAGATATGGGAGCGGCGCCGTGTGAGCGGTCGACGACACCGGCCGGCCGAGGGTTCGTCCGAGCACCGTCTTCACCGGACCGAAGTCGAAGTCCGCGAGCAGCTGGCGCAGCCGGCCTTCGGTCGCGTCGAGGTTCCGGTAATGGCGGAAGCGCGTGAGCAGGCCGCCGGGGAGGCGCGGCTGCTTCGGGTCGATCTCCCAGGGATGCATGTAGAAGATGGCCGGACGCTCTTCGAGACGGTTGATGCGACGGATGCCCCACGACGTCAGGGCGTAGGGAAAGATCCGGAAGTAGCCGCCGCCGGCGATCGGCAGGTTCAGCGGTCCCCATTGAACCGTGGAACCGGGCACCTCGATCAGCTCGCCGGCGCCGCGCTGCAGCCAGTACGGATGCCGCGCCGACACCGGGATCCCGTAGCGATCGTGGTGAATCGGAAAGATGCTGGCGTCGTAACCGAAGCCTTCCTCGATGAGCATGTCGAGCGCCCACAGCGATCGCGGCGTAATCGAATAGCTCGGCGCACGGTAGCCCTGCACCGCGACGCCGGAGGCCTCCTCGAGCAGGGCCTTGGACCGCCGCACGTCGTCGCGGAACATCGCCGGGGTGAGGTCGTAGACCAGCCGATGGGCGTAGCCGTGCGAGGCCACCTCGTGGCCGGCGGCGGCAATCCGCCCGATCAGCGCGGGATAGCGTTCCGCGACCCAGCCGAGCACGAAGAAAGTCGCCTTGATACCGCTCTCGTCGAAGATCGCGAGCAGCCGGTCGGTATTGCGTTCGACGCGGCATTCGAGGGTGTCCCAGTTGGATCGCGGCACCACGCCGTCGAAGGCGCTGACGTGGAAGTAGTCCTCCACGTCGACCGTCATGGCGTTGAGCACCCGACTCATTGCCCCCCCTTTCGCATCAGCACGGTCTTGAACGTTTTCGCGATGATGAACAGATCGAGCGCCAGCGTGCGGTTCTTGATGTAGTACAGATCGTACTGGAGCTTCATCATCGCGTCTTCGATGCTGGCGCCGTAGGTATAGCGCACCTGCGCCCAGCCGGTCAGCCCGGGGCGGACGATGTGGCGTTGTCCGTAGTACGGGATCTCTTTGGTCAGCGACGACACGAACTCCGGGCGCTCCGGACGGGGACCGACGAAGCTCATGTGCCCGCAGATCACGTTCCAGAGCTGCGGCAGCTCGTCGAGCCTGCGTCGTCCGCAGGAACTTCCCGATGCCGGTGACCCGACTGTCGGTCGCGCTCGCCCAGACCGCACCGGTCTCTTTCTCCGCGTCGGTGCGCATCGACCGGAACTTGTGGAGCACGAATACCCGCCCGTGATGGCCGACGCGCTCCTGGTGATACAGCGCCGGGCCGCGCGACATCAGCTTCACCGCCAGCGCGGTCAGCAGCATCAGCGGCGCTGCCAGCAGCAGGCCGATCGACGCGAGCGAGAGGTCCATCACCCGCTTGGCCAGATCCTGCCAGTGGCTGCGCTTGAACCCCTCCGAGAAAATCAGCCAGCTCGGACGCAGGTTGTCGACCGCGATCTTGCCGGTGTAGCGCTCGTAGACCGACGCCAGGTGCTCGAACCGCACGCCGTCGAGCTTCATCTCCAGCAGCTTGTCCATCGGCAGCTTGCCGCGCGCGTCCGACAGGCTGACGACCACCTGGTCGACGTTCCTCGCGCGGACGATCGCCGGAATGTCTTCGATCGTGCCGATGATCCCCGGGTTGATGACCGGCATGCCGACTCTCGCCGGATCGGGATCGATGAAGCCGACGATCTCCACCCCCAGATCAGCGCGCCGATAGAGCTCGCGACCCAGCCGCACGGCCGCTTCGTTGGTGCCGACGACCAGCAGGCGCTCGCGCGGGCACGAGATGGCTGTTGGTCCACTCGAATACGATCCGCCAGCCGAAGACCAGCGTCACCACCAGGATGGCCGCCAGCGCGAACACGCCGCGTCCCACCACCAGATCGGGGAACCAGAAGTACAGCAGCGGCGAGGATCAGCGAGGCGGACCCGAGCGCCTGGACCGACTGCACGAACAGCTCGCGGCGATCGGAGATGACCCGGAAGTCGTACAGATCGGCGAGATACAGACATAGCTGGGTTACGCCCGCGATGACCATGCGCCTCGGGCAGATCGGCGAGAATCTTCTCGGGTTCGCGCTCGCCCAGACGGATGAACGCCGCCGCGTGTACGGAAAGCAGGATGAGGACGGTCTCGCAGAAAATCAGGCCGGTCGACCGTAGATTGATATTTTGCACTCCCCTGCTCCACCCTCTCGGCTAAACGGCTAGCGATTTCTGCGGCCGGTCGCCGTAGGCGTAATAGAGGTACTCCGCGGTCTGCGCGGCCTCGTCGGCACAATTGAGCACGACCCCGAGAATCCGTTCGCGGCCGATCGCGTCCACCGCCTGCCGCATCGAACGGAGCGGTGTCGTTCCCGCCCTGACCACCAGGAGAACGGTATCGACCAGCGACGCGAGCAGGTGCGCGTCACTCAACAGCCCGACCGGCGGCGTGTCGACGATCACCCAGTCGAACGACCGCGACGCATCGGCCAGCACCCGCCGCATCCGGTCGGAAGCGAGCACGCTCATCGGATCCGGGTCGGGCCGGCCGGCGGTCAGCACCGACAGGTATTCCGACACCGCGATCAGCGGCACCTTCCGGTCGACGCCGGAGCGAATCCCGTCGTTCAGCCCCGACATGTTGGGCACCCGCAGCAACTCGTGCACCCAGGGGCGCCTGAGGTCGGCGTCGATCAGCAGCACGCGCCGCTTGTACGACTCGCTCAGCGTCAGCGCCAGGTTGGTCGCCGTCAGGGTCTTGCCTTCGCCGACGGCGGCGCTGGTGACCATCACGGTCCGTGTTCCCCGCTCCGCCTGGGACAGGTGGAGACGGGCGGCGAGGCGCCGGTACTGTTCGACCGATCGTGGCGGCAGCGACACCGCCGTGACCAGCTTCTCGGTCAGGCCACGGGCTTCCAGCGGCGCCCATGGACTCGGCGGCGAGTTCGGCGACCGGCTCGGCCCGCGGCTCCACGGCGTGCGCCGGCTGCGCCAGTTCGTGCTCCTCGTTGCTCGGGCGCCTCGCTGGCCCACGAGTCGACCTCCAGGTCGGCCGGCCGCATCCCCGCCGCCTTGTCCTGTCCTGGAAGCGCCGCGTCGGTCTTGCCGGTCGCCGCCTTCGCCAGGGCGTCACTCACTCGTGTCATGCATCAACTCGCGTTTCAAAAGAAAGAGAACCGACGCTTGCCCGCCGCGATGTACTGCTGAAACAACCCGCCGCTCGCCGCCGCAGGCTCGCCTGGCGACGTGCCGCTGGCGCTGGGCCTCGGCCGCGATCGGGGCGTCCTGGCGGTGCGGTCGCCCGGCGCGTGGGCTGCCGATTCGACGACGGGTCCTGGCTGGCCAGCGTGTCGAACGCCGTGTCGTCCGGCACGTTCGCGCGCTGGATGTCGAACTCCCGGCACACCTCTTCGACCAGTCCGCTGGTGACCGGACGGATGCCGGCGGCAAAGCCCGCCAGCAGCGCGTTGTCGCTGATCACGCTGATCACCCGCGGGATCCCGCCGGAATACTGGTGGATCGCCATGACCGCCTCGCGGGTGAACACCTGGGCCGCCGAGGCGCCGGCGATCTGCAGGCGGCCGGCGATGTAGGCGGCGACCTCACGGACGTTGAGCGTCGCCAGCGTGCACCGCAGGGCGATCCGCTGCTTGATCTGCCGCAATCCCGGCTGGTTGAGACGGACCCCGAGCTCCGGCTGCCCCGCGAGCACGACCTGGAACAGCTTCTCGCTCGCCGTTTCGACGTTCACCAGCAGACGGACCTCTTCGAGCAGTTCGTCGGACAGGCTCTGCGCTTCGTCGATGACCAGGCCGGTCAGCTGCCCCTGTTCATGGCGGCTGGTCACGAGCTCGGTGAACTCGGTGAGAAACCGCACCTTGGAGATCGCCGCCTCGGGAGTGAGATCGAACGCCCCGGCGAGATACTCGAAGAACTCGCTTCGCGTGAGCCGCGGGTTGCTCATGTGGGCCAGCAGGTGACCGGCGGTCCGCCACTCATCGAGCGCGGTCGAGATCACCGTCGTCTTGCCGGCGCCGGCTTCGCCGATGAGCAGGGTCAGCCCCTTGCGGGCGGAGACTCCGTACTGGAGGTTCGCCAGCGCCTCGCGATGCGTCGCCGTCATCAGGAGGAAGCGCGGGTTGGGCGTCAGGTCGAATGGCCGCTCGCGCAGGCCGAAGAAGGATTCGTACATCATTCCATCCAGGCTGAGAACAGCCGCAGCTTCCACGCAACCGCCACCAGCGACACCACGATCATCGCGCCGGCAGAAGACCCAAGCAGCAGCCAGCGGCGCCGCCGCGGATTCCGCTTCTCGATGCTCGTGTGCATCGTCGGCACGAGCGCGAGCACCGGCAGCGACAGCGCCACCAGCACGTCTTCCTCGCTCCGCACCGACGTGTCGCGATACTCCTTGAGGCCGGCAATCGCGAGACCGAGGCCCAGCCCCATCAGCGCGCCGATGAGATTGAGGCGGATCCGGTCGGGGCCGTACGGGCGCTCGGGCCGGCGGGCCGGGTCGATGATGCGGAACACCTCGCCCTGCTGGCGCTGTTCGAGGTTGGCCGAGATCTGGGCGTCCTGGGTCTTGCGCAGCAGCCCCTCGTAGGTGGCTTTGAGCGTGCTGTAATCGCGCATCAGACTGGACAGCTGTGACTCGAGCAGCGGCGCGGTCTGCACCCGGCTCTGGTAGGAGGTGATGGCCGCCTGCGCGGCGGCGGCTTTCGCCCGCTGGTTCTGGATGCTCCGCCCGAGGCTGTCGAACTCCGCCTTGAGCGCCTGCAGACGCCGCATCCGGTCGGCGTCCTGGGGGCTGACCGGTCCGGCCGGACGACCGTCCGCGAGCGGCTGCTGAAGCGCTTCGGATTCGGCCTTCTTCTCGAGCTCCTTGATCCGGGCCTTGGCGATCCGCACGTCCGGATGGTCTTCCTTCAGGCGCAATTGCAACGCCGAGAGCGCGGCATTGGCCGCGGCCAGCTCCTGCGCCGCCGACTGCACAGTGCCAGTCGAAGCCCTGCCGTTCGAGATCGGTCCGAGCGCCATCTCGTCGGCAATCTGCGCTCGATGGTGATCTGGCGATCGCGATCCCGATTCATGCCGTCGGTCTGGGCGCGCAGCTCCTGCCGCGCGTTCTCCATCATCGTCAGGTTGGACTTCGACCTCTTCCGGCAGGCGCCCGGCATTGGCCTTACGGAACGCTTCGAGCCGCGCCTCATGCTCCTGGAGCTTCCGCAGCGTCTCGTCGACCTGGCTCTGGAGAAACTGAATCTGGCGTGTCGGCCTGAATGCCGCGCCCGGTCAGGTTCTCTCGGACGAACAACGAGGCGATGCGCTCGGTGACCACCATGGCGGTCTGCGGATTCTCGGATTCGAACCGGACGGCGAAGTGTCCGGGATCCTGCTTTCTGCCGACTTTCTGTGGCTCGACGCTGATCTCCCGGCGCATCAGTTCGACGACCTGATCCATCAGCAGCGTCTGGCGCTCGCGCGGGTAGAGATTGAACTCCTCGATGATCCGTTCGAGCCGCGCCCGGCTGAGGATCTGCTGCTTCATCAGGTCCAGGCGCTCCTGCAGCGTCTCGGTGATCGCCGGTCGAATGACCGACTCGGACACCTGCGGCGGCACGATCAGGACGATCGCTTCAGAGCGGTAACGGTTCGGCAGCGACTGGCTGTAGATGACCGCGCCGACTGCGAACAGCACGAAGGGTACGACGATCACCCATTTGTGGCGCCAGGCGATCGCGAGAAAATCTTCCGGTTTGTACTTTTTTCCGGGCAGCACTGTAACTCTCCTATCGAATCAAGGGAATGGACGTCGTCAGGCCCACACGAACGCCCTGCCGATCCATCGCTCGCGCAAGTCTCGGGTCGAGGGGGATGCCCTCGTCGTACTGGTACTGGTAATAGATGTAGCGGCTGTAGAGGGCCAGGTACTGCGTCAGCGCATAGTGCAGCTGCGCCGTGGCCGACATGCCGTTGTAACGATTCTGGCCCGGCCGATCGAGCGTCGAGAGGGCCCACGTCGCGGAGCCGCTCGAGCGAAACACGACGGGTGATGAGGCCATTGATCGTTGCCGTGAGCCCGTCGGTGGAGTACAGCTCGTCGAAACCATCGCGCGACACGAGGGTCCTGGCGTAGCCCAGCTGCGCAGTCCAGGTCCGGCCCAGTTCATGCGCGAGGGTGGCGTTCCCCAGCAGATGGAACCGGGTGCGCTGGTTCAGCCCCGTCCACCTGCAGCCGTTCGCTCGCGACAATCGCTGATCCGGTGCCGAAACTGAGCGTTGTACGCCGCGAGAACGACAGCGCGCGCGAGTAGTTGACCCCGGCATTCACGTTGTGCATTAACTCGCGGTTCCGCCGCGTTGCCGCGACCGTCCGAGACTCTGATGCCATAGCCGAGGACCAGCGTCGCGTTCGCCGAGAAGCGGCTTGCTATAGCCGATTCTCGCCGCAGCGGAGTGCGAGCGATAGTCATGCAAGGTCGGGTTCTGCGGCGCCTTCAGTATCAAGATCGCCCTCGTCGACGTCCATCATGCGGAACTGATAATCTGCCTGACAGCGTTATGTTCCGTCCGAACGTCTGGGAGAAGCTCACACGGCTCCGCCGTCTGGATCGTCTGGAGGGGGAAAAGCTCGAGGTCATCCGGATTCGGGACGACGATGAAGTCCTGGCCGAAGTCGTCCCCGGCCCGACCGGCGTGAAGATGTTGGCGTAGTTGGGTGTGTACGATGCACTCTGGCTGAGGCCGAGTGTGGCCGATCTTCGTCAGCCGTGCGTCCATGTGAAGCTCGCCGATGAAATAGGGCGAAACACCCGAGGACTCTCCCGCTTCCCGGTACTGGAGCTGCGCGATGCTCCGTGCCCCCGAACGAAAAGCGTTCCCCCGGTTTCGACAGGGCGTAATCAATCCCGGCGTTGGCCCCCCAGTAGGTGCCGCTCTGCTGCAGCCAGGAGTTGGGCGCCTGCCCCTCCGACAGCCCCTCGAGGACGTTGTCGTCGTAGGCGCCATACACCGATCCGGTGACGACCAGCGATTGCGGCGTCGACGAATCCGAGGGCCCGCCGAACAGGCCGCGGTACGGCCGGCGCACGCTGGCCGGCTGCGGGTCGCCGGCCTGGGCCCAAAGGTCCGCCGGCGCCGCGAGCGCGACGGCCGCGACGGCCAAGGCGGTGATGAAACGAAATCCGGGTGACATGACGCGTTCTGTGCAGCTCGTTTCGGAGGCCTACGGAACGATGACCGTGTCGCCCGGCTTCAATTCGATGTTCTGCCCCAGGTTCTTCCGCTTCATGATGTCCTGGTAGTTGAACTTGAACGCGACCTCACGGCCGTTCTCAACTCGCAGGATGGTGATGTTCTTCTTGTCGGCGAACTCGTGCACCCCGCCGGCCGTGGCGATCAGCTGGGTCACCGTCGTCGGCGCCATCAGCGGGTAAGGGCCGGGCTTCGACACCATGCCGGTGATGAAGACCTTCCGGCTGTTGATCGCCTTGACCACGACGGTGACGGAGGGAACTTCGACGAACTTCTCGGCCGCCTTGGTCAGCACATCGCGCAGCTGGTCGGGGGTCAGCCCGGCCGCCTTGACGTCGTTCAGCAGCGGCAGCGTGATCATCCCGTCGGGGCGAACCGCGACGTCGCCCGACAGATCCTTCTCGCGCCAGAACACCACCGCCAGCACGTCATCCGGGCCGATCACATAGCCGGCCGGTGTGGACGACGCCGGCCGGGACGTGGGCGGAGCCGGCGGCTTCGCGGTCGTACGCCGTTCCCTGCCGGCGGGGCCGGCTGGGTCGTCGGTGCCGGCTTCTGGGGCAGCGGCGGGACCGGCTTCTGCTGAGCCTGGACGGTGGCGACGGCGACGAGCAGGGCCGCGACGAGCGTGACGATTCGAGTATTCATTGTCTGTATTCCTTGAACGGCACCTGGCAGTCGTGTTTGCGCAGGAAGTTCAGGAAGCGCTTGTAGTCACGCTGCTCCATGTTGAACATCCGGGCCACGATCTTGTAGTTGCCGCGAGCTTCTTCGAGCCCCTTGCGCACGAGGTCGCGCACGTTGCCCTTGGTGATCTCACGGTCCATGTAGAGCGGGTAGACCGCGGCCCAGAACGACTCGCGCTCCTCGACCAGCCGTTTATAGAGATCGTCGGCGACCGTCCGGCGGCGCTCCCGCTTCGGACGGAGGCTGACGTTGTTGTGCATCCGCACTTCCATCGGCAGCTCTTCGGGCACGATCGATTCGCTGCGCCCGGTGACGATGAGCCGCTCGATCACGTTCTCGAGCTCCCGCACGTTCCCCGGCCAGGAGTACTCGCAGAGGAGCCGCATCGTGTCGGGCGTGAGCGCCTTGGCGACGTGGCCGTTGCCGCGGGTGAACTGGTGGAGGAAGTGCTCGATCAGCGCCGGGATGTCTTCCCGCCGCTCACGGAGCGCCGGCACGTTCAAATGAATGACGTTCAGCCGGTAGAACAGGTCTTCCCGGAAGGTGCCCTGCGTGATCATGTCGCGCAGGTTCCGGTTGGTGGCGGCGATGACCCGGACGTTGACCCGGGTGCTGATCCGGTCGGTGCCGACCTTCTGCAGCTCGCCGGTCTCCATGAACCGCAGCAGGAGCCCCTGCATGCGGAGGGTCATCTCGCCGATCTCGTCGAGGAAGATCGTGCCGCCATCGGCAAGCTCGAGCTTGCCGATCTTGTCGCGATAGGCCCCGGTGAAGGATCCCTTGACGTGCCCGAAGAGCTCCGATTCGAGGAGCGTCTCCGGAAGCCCGGCGCAATTGACCGTCACCATCGGACGTCCGGCACGCGGACTCCGCTTGTGGATGGCGGTCGCGACGAGCTCCTTGCCCACGCCACTCTCACCGGTGACCAGAACCTTGGCGTCGGACCTCGCGATCCTGCCAATCTCCTGGACCAGCTCCCCGATCACGGCGCTCGCGCCGATCAACTCCGCGTTACCCTGCGCTCTCATTCGTGCGTCTCCACGTGACCGTTCAATCCCTTGCTCGCTGCAGAAACTGCTCGAGATGCCGTTTGCTCCGGTCGTCCATCGATCCGAACATGGTGCCGAGGCCCACCTGGCCGCGGCGCACCGACTTCACGTGATGGCGCTTCACCGCGACCTCGGCACTGAATGGCTGCGCCGCCAGCCCGAGGCGGATCTGAGCGCGGGTGCCGACCGGCAGACCGGCCTCGCACCCCACCAACGCCCCGGTCTGACTGATGTCGAGCAGCTGGACGCGGTGCCGCAGCTCCAGCCGCACGACCTCTTCATCTTTCAATTCGATCCGCGGCGTCCGCCGGCGTTCGCCCGTCTGGTCCATTTCACGCCCCCCCGGCGGCGACATGATGGCCGTCGCTCATCCAGGCTTCGATCTGCGCCGCCAGCGCCGATGGCACCGACAGAAACTCGAGGCCAATCAGGTAGTAATCGCGGCCATCCGAGCCCGAGACCGGCTGCACGTGCCGGACCTGGACGCTGGTGGGCGTCTGCTGGCCATCACAGCTGACGGCCACGTGATGGACCGACTGCGGAGTGAGCGGCACCGAGGACTGCACCAGCGCCCCGCCCATCCCGACGTTGAGCAGCGGCATCCCGATGACGGTATCGAGCGTGCCCCACAAGTCCCCGACGATTTCGAACCGGGGACGTCCCCGGCGATCCCCTAAACGGCGCTTCATCCGCTCTATACCTAATCTCGGGTAGCCTCACCGCACCGACGGACCGTGCGGACCCGCTGAAGACCCACGTCGCTGGGAGGATTTGACGCCGGGGCCGTGACCATTCGTTGTACCTTTCGGCTGACTGCAAGGAAGTCGCCACGCCGCAGGCGACATTGGTCAGCCTATTGGGGGCCATTTTTGCGGAAACACCCCCGATTTGGCGGAGAGTGCGGGATGCCGGTGCTCGGAGTCGCTGGAAGAGTGACCGGTATAGGTTGACAAAAGTCCACCAAACAGCAGACTTTATTCGTCTGGCAGCACGAACAAAAGTGTTATTTCTGGACCGAAACCTCTAGGATGAGGTCTGTTGCGAGTCCAGCTGGAGCGCCAGGACCGGTTAAATCACCGTGGGCGAAGCTGGATCTGGATATCCTTGCTGGACTCGACCGGCTGCCCTCCCATGGTCGCCGGCGAGTACTTCCAGTGGCGGGCGGCGCGGATCGCCGCCGCATCATATGCCGGGTGACTCCCCCGCACCATCCTGAGGGATTGCACGTATCCGTCGGTACCGATCACGAGCCGGAGCACGCCGTTGTACGCGGTCCGCATCGCCGTGCTGTCCGGCGGGTTCCAGGCTGGCAGCTCTTCCCGGATCGCCACCGGCCCGACATACGCCGCGGGAGGCAGCGGCGTCACCGGCGGAATCTTGGTGACCACGACCGAGAGCTCCCGGAATTCCGCCGCCAGCAGCCTGACGTCAGCCATGGCTCGCTGGTCCGGCTCCGGCAGGGTCGCGATCAGATCCAGCGTGCGCTGGAACGCGGCGTGCGCCGCCGGGCGATTCCTGGCCTCGGTACGCTCCCTTCCCTTCGAAATAGGTGCGCTTGACGATCTCGGGCACGACCCGGGAGCGGACCGACGAGACGATCGCCTGCATGCGGGGCGAAGTGTCCCCGGCCGGCGGCAGGAAGGTCGGGTTCGCCCGGACCAGCCGCTCGACCGCCGCCATTGCCTCCTCCTCGCGGCCGAGCGCGAGCAGGCAGAGGGCGCGGTACTGCTCCAGATCGGTCCGCGCCGGCTCGGCTCCAGCGGTGGGAATCGCCGCCAGCGCCTCTTCGTAGGCCGCCGCGACATAAAGGGTACGGACGCGATCGAGATCCTGGAGTTGAGACTGCGCGGCGGAGGCTGCCGGCGGCGCCACCGCCAGCACGGCGACCGCCGCCACAGACACCACGCCACGTGAAATCGAAGCGCCGTGGCGGCGGGCTCGAGACTTCATGGCTTCCTCATGTCCACCGACACCCGGGCCGGCTTGTGCAACGACACGACGACGGTCTCGCGCCGTTCGCCGTGCTCGGGATGACGGAACAGGATCTCGTGGGTTCCCAGCCGGACCTGGTGATTGCCGATTGGCGTTTCTCCGAGAGGCACGCCGTCGACCCAGACCTGCGCCCACGGTAGCGCGTTGACGCTGAGCGGGGCGCTGGGCATTTCGACCGAGACCACCGACGTCCCCGCCGCGTCCACCCGCACGCTCCGTCGCACCGCGAATCCCAGAGCCTGGTTGACGAACTGGAGCTCGTGCCGACCAGCCGGAAGCATGATCCGGGCGGACTGACTGGTGCCAACCACCTCGGCGCCTTCCAGTACGTCGAGCGGCACCGCCGACGTGACCGTGAGCCAGCCCGCACCGGGAGGCGTAGCTGGTTTCGGCGTGGCGTCGATGATGACGGACGCCGTTTCCCCGGCCGCCACGTGGACTCTGCGATTGTGAGTACCCTGCGTGGTTCTCACCTGCACCGCGTGAGACCCGGGGGTGATGTTGTCGGCGGTGACAGGCGAGAGGCCGAGCGGCACGCCGTCCACGGCGACCCGCAGCCGGGCCGGCTCGGTGATGATCCGCAGCGATGCCTTCCCCGCGGCAGGCGCCACGACCGAAGGAACCGCGGTGAGCTGCACGTGATGGACAGTCGCGGCACCCGCGCGCGCCACCGCGCGCAACGGCGTCCGGCGCCCGTCGTGCACGAGCTCGAAGACGTGCTCGCCAGGGGCCACCGGGAAAGTCAGCGGCGTCGTGCCCTGCCGCACTCCCCCGGCAAAGACTTCGGCGCCTGCGGGCATCGATTCGATCGTGAGTGATACCGAGGCCGCTTCCACCTGGAACGGTGGCCACTTCTGGAGGACGTATCCGCCCAGGCCGAGCCCGATGGCCCCGCCGACGAGCAGCAGGAGCGCGAAGATCCACCTGTTCCCGGCCCGGGTGACCGGAACCGACGGGCGCCCGACCTCGGGCTCCTGCCTCGAGTGCTCCGAGCTGAAGGCATCGAGTGAACTGCTCGCGCTCGTGGCCCCCAGGTTATCGGCCCTCGGCGACCACAGTCCTTTATAGATGTCCGAAAAGCTGACCATGACGAAATTTCAGCCCGTTGAATTCGCGACCATACCAAAGCGTGCGAACGCCGACGGAACGTAGGCGAAGAACGACCTGAAGGGAAATTCTGTGAACCCAGGTAGGCGAGGTTCGTACCAGCGAGATTCTTAACGAAAAAAGGCCGCTGGCGGGCAGATTATGCTGTCGAGCTGGGCGGCGAAGTCTACTGAAAAGGGGAATTTTATCTCCCGCTCGGCGTCTGCAGAGGGTCGCTCGTTAGCGCTAACGTCCTCTCATGATCAACCACCCTGCCCAGGCAGCAGGTGCCCGACCTTCTTCGGTGTTGCGAACGGCGGTTCGCGCCCGGTCGAGCGCGTCAACCGGACTGCGCCCCGCCCTGAGGGAATCGTAGAACCGGCCGATGATCTCGTTGGCCGCAGGATCGTTGCCCCCCCATCGTCTGAAGATGACCGTGCCGGCGCCGTTCGCCCGCCAGGCCCAGTCGACCGGAGCGACGCTGGCGGCGCCGTCGCGCCTGGACAGTGCCGCCGGATCCGAGAACATCACCAGGGCCGCCATCGGCTCCAGGTTGAAGAGCTCCCGTACCTCGAGCTCGGGTTCTCCCCGGGTTGGTTCCTCCTCACCGGCCGCAGCCAGCAGCAACGGAGAAAAGAGTGGCCCGGCGCTGTTGATTCGAAACGGGGCGGCGATGTGTAGCGCAGCAGGCAAATGCTCAGCGCCGTCTGGCGGTAACGACCGGATCGCTTCCCGCAGGCGCTGCTTGGTCGCCAGGGGTCCGTTGAGGACGACCGGCGCCGCGGCTGCCGACGCGGGTGAGACGCGCTCGGCTTCCGCGGCCGTATCCCCTCTCAGCGTCCACGCCGGCGCGGTGACCTTGAGAGTACTCACCAGCTGCGGCGGCAGCTCCGGCGAGTGCAGGATGACGATCGGGGTTTTCGGGCTGGTGATCGCTGGCGAAACCGTTCGAACCGCCGCGGTGACGGACGCCGCGTAGCTGACCGACGCGCGGTCGGCCAGGAACCTCGATTGGACAGGAACCGCCTCGAACGGCACCCGCCACAGCACATCATCCGGCACGATGATGATGGATTTGGCCGAGGCCAGCCGTTCCACGATCGTCGCCGGCAGCAGCTGAAACAGCTCGACGCTGCTCTTTCGCCAGGATTCGACCGCCGCGAGGGCGCCGCCGTCGAGCGCACGGGCGATCCGTTCGGCCAATTCCTGCCGCTCGATGGTGACGACGTGCGCCAGTGTCTCGACGGCCGCGGCCGGCTCCGCTCGCGACGCCGCGAGCACCACCAAATCGTGCTCGTCGACGACGAACTGAAGCAGGACGGTGCCCGGAGAATCAACCAGAAGTCCGAGGTCTTCGGGCGAGGCCGGCGGACCGAGCCCGCGCCAGGTGCGAAGCTCGGGCAGCCGGGTGAACAGCTTCGTCCGCGCCGCGGTGCGCCGCGCGGTCAGCTCCGCGATCGCGGCGCTCAGCTTCTCGATCTGCGCGGCGTCCGGCTTCGGCAATTGCTTCTGCCGATCGTGGCGGACGATCAACGTCGTGAGCTCGGTCGCAAGCCGGCGCTCCTCGGCGCGCTCCTCGTCCGTCATGCCGCGGGCGATCTCCCGCTCGTTGGCCGCGAGCGAGATCCGCAGCGCGTGGCCGCGCATCTGTTCCGCGGTGGCGGCGGCGGCCGCCCCATCTCCGGCTTCGGCCTGCAGCACCGCGGTGGTCGCGAAGGCCGCGGTGGTGTCGGCGGGCACGTTCTGTCCCGGACGATCGACGGCCGCCGTCGCCATCCGTTGTACCGCGCCCAGCGCGGCGCGTGCGGTGCCGAGCGCCTCGGTCGTTCGTCCCAGCTTGCGTTCGGCGCGGGCCGCCGACACGAGTGTCCTCCACAGCAGATCGTCGCTGGCCAGGGCGGCCGCCGTCCGCCGCGCGGTCACCGCCTCCTCGAGCGCCCTCGCGTATTCCCCTTTGCCGTAGAGAGCTTCGGCCAGCCCGACGCGCGCCCGCGCCGCCGGGTCCTCCATTCGGAGCCCCCCGAAGGAGGCCAGGCTCCTGACGTACCACGTGATCGCATCGTCGGTACTTCTGTTGCGCCGCGAGGGCGAAGGCGAGCCCGACCTGGGCGCGGGCGATGCATTCGGCGTCCTTCGCGCCGGTGCACAGGCTGATGCTTTCGGCATATGCCTTCTCGCCGGCGGCGAATCGGGCGATGACCAGCTCGTTGAGCGCCGTTCCCTGGAGCACACGCCCGGCGCTGGCCGCATCCTTGAGCGCGACAAAGTGTTTGCGCGACTCGTCGAAGGAGGCGCGCGCCTGCTCGGTGTTCCCGAGGCGGAAGTGGATGTCGCCGATGCTCTGGAGCACGAGGGCCTGCCGGGCGACGTCGTTGCGTTGTCGCCGCTCCTCGAGCACGCCGGCGAACGCGCCGAGCGCGGCGGCGTAGTCCCCCTGCGCCGAGTAGACGCGGCCAAGCCCCTCGAGCGCCGTCGCGGCGCCCCCCAGGTCGAAGTGCCGGCGCTTGAGGGTTTCGGCCCGACGGTAGTCGGCAATCGCGCCTTCGTAGTCCCCCTGCAAATAGAGGACGTTGCCGGTACTGATCAATGTGGTGGAGATCAGGGACTGATCGTTGAGACGTTCCTGGATCGCGAGGGCTTCCCGATATCCCTGAAGCGCGGCGCCGTACTCGTAGGTCGAATAACGGATCGTCGCGATGCCGGTCAGCGCGCCGGCAATCCCTTCGTCGTTGGCGATCTCTTTTTCGAGGGTGAGGCGGCGTTCGTAGTGGGCCAGCGCGGCGGGAAAATCCCGTTGGAAGTAGAGGCTGTTGGCGATGTTCTGGATCGCCTGTCCTTCGGCCTTCCGGTCCCCGATCGCCACGGCGACCTCGAGCCCGAGCTCGTAGATCGCCTGTGCCTTCCGGTACGCCATGACCTGCGCGAGGGTGTCTGCCCGCCGCCTGATCGCTTCGACGAGACGGATGTTGACCAACTCGGGGTCCGACTCGAGCAGGGCGCGCCGGGCAGCCGGGTCCGCAGTGTCGATCAGCTCCGCGGCGAGCTCGTCGGCCGGCGTCCCTTCACGGACGATCTTCCACGCCCCCTCCTCCCTGGCGAGGGTCAGGGCGAGCTGGAGACGGGTACTCAAGAGGCGAGGACTCCCGTCCGGGTTCTTTGCGCGGAGGTCGGTGCGCACGCGGGTGACGGCGATGCGCAGACGCGCTGAATCTCCGGTGACCGCCGCGCGCGCAATTTGGATGTCGATGAAGGTGTCGTCGCCGGAATCGAAGATGAACTTCAGCTGTTCGCGGGCGGGGCGTGCAGCTTTCAGGCTCCAGAGGGCGAGGTAGCCGTCGGCGTCCTCGGCCTGCTGGGTCTCGAAGAAGCGCGTGACGACGGCCTGGAGCTCCGGGTCGATCGTCGGGGAAGGGGAAGAAACCTGAAGTCCGGCGAGGACCAGAAGGGTCCACAGGAAGTAGATCATGCGCCCCCGTTAGACACCGTCCTCCCGGCGTTGTTCGATCACCCCAACCCCAGGCGGATGTTGCTCTTACGCGAAACGGGGCCAGGCCCCTTAAGGGGCCTGGCCCCGTCTTTACCTCAGCATGAAGGACGTGATCAGGATCGGCGTGAGGATGAGGATGGTTACGATCCAGTAGATGACAAAGCCGATCAGGACGACGATCGCGGCGCGGCCGGTATTCGAATAGTCCAGCACCGAGCGGACGGCGATCACCATGATGATCAGCGACCAGATCGAGATCGCGAAGCCGATCAGCGGCCCCAGGAACGGAATGATCGCCAGGACGTTGAACACCCCCGGCGACGCCGCAAACGCAATCGTCCGGAACGTCTCCGCAAAGTCAGCCTTGGTCGTCGGCTCGGGCATCAACTTCGTGCCGACCAGCGTGACCACGACCGCCCAGATCCCGTACCCGACCAGCGACATGATCATCATCCCGATGCCGTAACCGAGGCCGGCCCGGAAGATGTTCCCGACCAGCGCCGCGAATGCGGCAATCAGGATGACCGTGACCGCCTGGCCCATCGCCGAGGGATCGGCCTCGATCTCTTCGAAGGTGGCCGTGTTCGCCGTCATCGCCCCCGCCATCCGCGCTCCAAGTGATGCCATCAGAACTCTCCCCTTCACAAACAACTGCCGAGCCGCACAAGTTCGCGGAGTTTATCCGATAACCCGGTGGCACTCCACCTGCTCGAATGATCCACAGTGAGGAACCAATGGACGACGGCAAGCTCGCCGGATATGGGCGGATCCGGTCAGGTGGCGGAGCGATCGTCGTTTCGGAGATATCGTTGCCTGGTCGATGCGTTCGTATCTGAACCCGGCGGTACGCCGGGACGATGAGTTCCGCGGGCTGTGGCCGGACGGTGACTACCACGACGTCCGCGCGTTCTTCCGCTCGAACCCGGAGCTCTCACCCACCCCGCTGAAGCCGCTGCGCGCGCTGGCCGACACCCTCGGCGTCGCCTCGATATACGCCAAGGACGAAACCCATCGCTTCGGCCTCAACGCATTCAAGATCGTCGGCGTCAGCTACGCGGTCGACCGGCTGGTGAACGCCGGCCGGCACGAAGATCGCGAACCAGCCTCCCCCATCACCCGCGGAGTCGTCTGCGCGACGGCCGGCAACCACGGACGCGCGGTCGCGCGGGTCGCGCACCAGCGGCGGATCCCGTGCACGGTGTTCCTGCCCTCCATGACAACCCACGATCCGATCGAGGCTCGAACCCGCGCCGCCAGGATCTCCGCAATGCAGGCGGACGGCGCGACAGTTGTCGACGTGGATGGGACATATGAGCAGGCCGTACGGCAGGCAGCGGCCTTTGGCTCACGCACCGGCGCCACGATCGTCTCGGACACGTCGTGGGAGGGCTACGAACGGATCCCGCGCTGGATCATGGCCGGGTACACGCGGTTGCTGGACGAAGCCGCCGCCCAGTGGGACGCACCGCCGACTCTGGTCATCGTTCAGGCTGGTGTCGGCGGGCTGGTCTGTGCGGCCGCCAACTGGTTCGCCTGGCGCTTCGGCAAGGACCGGCCGTTCTTCGTGGCGGCAGAGCCCGACAACGCCGCCTGCCTGCTGATGTCGGCGCGCGCGGGGCAAATGCTGACGATCGATTCGGATCTCGACACGATCATGGCGGGGCTGCGCTGCGCCGAGCCCTCACCCGCGGCGTGGCCGTCGATTGCCGCCGGAGTCGATGCCTTCGTCGCGGTGCCGGACGCGCTGGCCCGCGAAGCGATGGAGATGATGCGCGCTGGCCCTGATGCAGAGCGCATCGAGGCCGGTCCCTCCGGTGCCTGCGGCGTTGCCGCGCTGACCGCGATCGCACGGGCGCCGCAGATGGAGATCATCCGGTCCGCTGCACGATTGGACCGCTCCGCGCGAGTGATGGTGATGGTGACCGAAGGCGTGTGATAATTCGCGGATGCCCCGCACTACTGCACCAGAAACCTGGGGCCGCTCGACGGTCCGCACCGCCTGCCCGCTCGACTGCCCCGACTCCTGCACCCTCGACGTCACGCTCGAAAAGGGGCGCATCCTCAAGATCGACGGCGGCGACGCCAACCCCGCCACGCGTCAGTACATCTGCGCCAAGGTCCGCCGGTTCCCCGAGCGCGTCTACGGCGAGGATCGCCTGCTCTACCCGGCGATCCGCAAGGGCAACAAGGGTGATGGCACCTTCACCCGCGTCAGCTGGGACGAAGCCCTGGACCACATCGCCGCGCGCATGCTCGAGATCCGCGAACAGCACTCGGCTGAAGCGATCCTTCCGTTCTGTTACGGCGGATCGAACGGGCTGCTGACCCAGGACACCAACGACGCGGCGCTCTTCCGCGCCTTTGGCACCTCGCGCCTCGCGCGGACGGTGTGCGCCGCCCCGACCGGCGCCGCCAACCAGGCGCTGTACGGCAAGATGCCGGGCGTCACTTACCAGGACTACGTTCACGCAAAGCTGATCGTGCTCTGGGGAGTCAACCCGGCGGCTTCCGGCATCCATATCATTCCCTTCCTGAACGAGGCGCGGGCCGCGGGCGCGAAGCTGGTGGTGATCGATCCCCGCGCGACCTCGCTCGCCCGGCAGGCCGATCTCCATATCGCGCCGAAGCCGGGCACCGACCTCCCGCTCGCGCTCTCGCTCCATCGTCATCTGTTCGAGGAGGGGCATGCGGACCAGGCGTTCCTCGCCGCACACACGACCGGCGCCGATCAATTGCGGGCCAGGGCGGCGCGAGTGGACCTTCGAGCGCGCCGCCGAAGTCGCCAATGTCGACGCGTCGGCAATCCGGCAGCTTGCCCGGATGTACGTCGAGGCGAGCCCGGCCCTGGTGCGCTGCGGATGGGGGCTCGAGCGCAACCGCAACGGCGGCAGCGCCGCGGCGGCGGTGATGGCACTCCCGGCGGTGGCCGGTAAGTTCGGCGTCCGCGGCGGCGGGTTCTCGATGAGCAACTCCTCCGCCTGGGGGATCAAGGCGGCGGCGTGGATGGACGACAACCCCGAGCCGAACACCCGCCTGGTCAACATGAATCACCTCGGTCGGGCGCTCACCGAGTTCGACGCGCCGCCGGTCCAGATGCTGTTCGTCTACAACTGCAATCCGGTCGCGACCATGCCGGACCAGAACCGCGTGATCCACGGGCTGCAGCGGGACGACCTCTTCACCGTCGTCTACGAGCAGGTCTTCACCGACACCTGCCGCTACGCAGACGTGGTGCTGCCGGCGACCACCTTCGTCGAGAACTACGACATCGCCAAGGGTTACGGGCCGATCTCGCTGCAGCTGGTGCAGCGGGTGATCGAGCCGGTGGGAGAAGCGCGGCCCAACGCCGAGGTCTTCTCCGACCTGGCCGAGCGGGTGGGAGTTGGCGTCGCAGAGGAAGAGACCGACACCCTGATGCGGGTGCTGTCGAAGCTTCCGCCGCGAGATTGCGACCAGTCTCTCGGCCAGCGGGATCGCCGCCCCGCCGTACGACGGGGTGCCGGTCCAGTTCGTCGACGTCTTCCCGCTCACGCCTGACCGCAAGGTGGATCTCTTTCCGCAGCTGCTCGACCGCGGGGCGCCGGCCGGCATGTACGGCTATCAGGCGGACCCGGCGACCGAGGAGTATCCCCTCGCGCTCATCTCGCCGGCCAGCGAAAAAACGGTGTCGTCAACGCTGGGAGAATTGCGCGAGCGCGCCGCGGTCCTGCAGATGAACCCCGACGATGCGCAGCAGCGCGGGATCGCGACCGACGATCCGGTTCGCGTGTTCAACGCACTCGGAGAGGTGCATTGCCCGGTCGCGCTGAACCCGGAAGTGCGCCCCGGTACCGTCTGCCTGCCGAAGGGGCTGTGGCGGAAGAGCACCTACAACGGCCTGACCTCGAACGCGTTGGTGCCGGACTCGCTGACCGACCTCGGCGGCGGCGCCTGCTTCAACGACGCGCGCGTGCAGGTGGCGACGCTCGGCCGCCACTGAGCCGCTCGCCTAATAGCTGAAGAAGAAGATCAGGTCGAGACCGCCGCGCTCGATCCGCTGCTGATCGATGCGGTTGCCGGAGCCGCTGGTCTCCGGTGCCGCCGTCGCCGAGAGCCGCAGGAATCGGGAGAGCTGAAACTCGAGCATGAACTCGGTGAGGTTGCGCTCGCCGAACTCCTGCCGCAGTTTCAGGAAGGCCCGGTCTCCGATCTGCTGCCCGATCGTGAGCCCCGCGCCGAACTCACCGGTTTCAGTCATGGTGGTGATCTCGAACAGGTCGAGGTCGAGCGCACGCCCGATCGACTCGCCGAGAGGGGCGGCAATGAAGCCGGTCGCGATCCCGCCGGCGGTGGCCGCGAGCGTCGAACGTTCCCCGGTTCCCAGTTCGTTGACCGGACGGTTGAACACGATCAGCGCCAGGATGTCGCTCTCGTCGAGCGGCGGATTGCTGGTCAGCTCGAGCACCGGGGCCTGCAACGTGCCGGTAACGTGGATGCGGGCCTCGACGCCGGTGTTCGGGATCACCCGGATCGCGCTGACATCGAGGAAGGGGTTGATCTCGGTTTCGCCGACGAACCGCAGCTGCCCATCCCGCTGCAGATCGAACCGGCGTCCCTGGAACTCGTAGGTGCCGCGCACGGGCCTGACGGTACCGACGAGGCGGACCTGATCCCCCGGGGCCTTGCGCACCTGCAGCTCGCCGCCGACCGTGAGATTGATGTCACCGAGCGCCGACCGGGTCGGACCACCGGGGCGAATGTTGCTGCCGCGGAGCACGAGGTTGTCGGGCATCACCAGCTGAACGTCGAGCTCGACGGCGTCGAACAACCCGGCTTCCGGCGGTGCCGCCGGGGCAGGCTTTGCCTGAGCGGCCACAGGCGGCGCGGCCTCAGCCCTCTGCAGCGCGGCCTTGGTCGCTTCCTGCGCGCTGCCGCTGCCCTCTACCGCCCGTTCCGCCGACACCACGTCGGGCAGCGACTCGGTCGAATAGGGATCGTAGAAGAGCATCAGGACCCGATCGACTTCGATCCGTCCCGCCTCGATCTTGACCTGCCCTTCGACTTTCGGCCGCCTCAGCTCGCCGGTGATGCGCAGCGACGAATCGATCCCCACGTCTCCCAGCTCGTTGTCGATGATCTCGAAGTTGTCGGAATCAAGGCGGATGTTCACCGCGCCCACGGCCTTTTCGTGGACGGCCAGCTCTCCAGACACGTTCAGCTGCTCGCCGTGCTCGTCGAGGATCTGGAAGCTCTGGAGCTTGACCGAATCGGGGGTCAGGTCGATCCGGGTGTTCAGGCCGCTATAGGAGACGCCGCCCACGGGGACGCCGAACGCCCCGTTGCGAATGTCGATCCGCCCTTCCAGGTGCGGATCGTTGCCTGACCCGGTGATGCGGAGGTCTGCCTCGAGCGTGCCGGCGACGTTGGCGACCTGGCTGGTGAACCCCTGGACGATACCCAGCCCCAGCGCGGTCGATTTGACATGCAGATCGACCTCATCCCCGGCCGAGGCCCCGACGTGACCGGTTCCTTCACTCGGCCGGAACAGCGACATCGGGGCGGTGCCCTTGACGGTGATCTTTTCGGCCGGCGTCTGGGTGAGGGTGGCGTCCACGGTCGCGCGCTGCCCGACGTAGTCGACGTCGGCGATCAGCGACTCATACTTGTAGCTCTGAAAACCGCCGTTGTGGATCTCGACGTGCCCGTCCACCGCCGGTGCCTCGATGGTCCCGGTCAGCTTCGCGTTCGCATTCAGCTTGCCGGAGAACCCGCGGTTCTGAAGAAGCAGCGTCTCGAGCTGCAGGAGGTCGACGTTCTGAGCGGTCACCTCGAGAGCGGCCGATGGCGCATCACCCTTCAGCGCAATCGTGCCATCGACCGAGAGGGACTGGTCGGTGCTGACCAGTTGAACGTTGTCGAGCTCGATTCCTTCCGGGCGGTACTTGATCGTCGCCTCGGTACCCGGCTTTGAGCGCCACTCGACACCCTGCGTGCGCAGGGCGAGGCCGGGCAGGTGGATCTCCTGGTGATCGGGGTGGAGGATCACTTCGCCGGTCGCGTCAACCTCCCGCGTCCGCTCCTTGATATGGGTGGTGAAGGCGACTTTCTGCTGATCGTAGGTGGTCGTCGCCGTCATCTGGCTGATCTCGAATGCCCCGGCCTTGACGAAGACCGCCTCGGTAGTGGCCTCGACCTTCGCGTTGGCAAGCTGGAGATCCGGGACGGTCACGGTGTATTTGCTGTTGAGATCGAGGACGTTGTTCTCGCGGTATGACAGCTTGCTGCCATCCAGCGTGCCGGCCGTCTTCAGCGCCGAGCGGTTGCCGGTAACGGTTCCCTCGAGTGTGGCGCTGCCGCCGATGGCTTCCTGCCCCGCAAGGCGCGCGAGCTCCGCAATGTTGATCGCGTCGATCCGGTATTTCAGATCGGACGCCGACGACTGATCCAGGGCGACCCGTCCCGAGGCTTCCGCCTTCACGTCGGGGCCAGACAGCGTCAACTGCCTCACCTCTCCGACCTGATTCGCGTAGCTGGCATCGACCGACACCTTGTCGATCTTCAGACCGCCGACCGTCGATGGCGTCAGACTCACCTGCCCATCAGCGGTGATCGCCTCGGGAGTGATCGGTGCGGCCAGGTCCGCGATGGTGAAGCTGGCACTCACCGTGCCGCTGACCATGCCCTGCAAGTCAGGGCGCGAGGCAATGTGCGCCGGGTCGAAGTTCTCGAAGGCGCCATCGACACGGCCAGCCAGCCGCCCCTCGGCCACGTGCGCCTCGAACCCGAGATCCGGCAGCCGTCCGCCCATGATCTCGGAATCCTTCAGCCTGCCGGTCGCATCCAGCGTCATCGCGGCGATCGCCGAATCCGGCGGCTTCCGGCCGGCCGGACGGCGGGGCACCGACCCCTTGACGTCGAAGGTCCCGCTCACGCGGCTGGCGTACTCGGGCCGCGCGAGCGCGGTGACCTCGAAGGCCCGGCCGGTTCGCTCCAGGTCCAGATCGGTGACACTGCCGTTTGCCGAATAGCTGATGGTGCCGGGACGAAGCTGAAAGGTGGCGGTGGTACCGTCGCCGATGGTCGTGCCTTCGACGGTTGAGCGGTTCAACGCGGCGCTTCCGTCGACGTTTCCGCCGGCGCCGCTGATCTCGTATCGCGCGATCGAGAGGTTGGTCTCGACCTCCGGCGCACCGATCGAAGCCGGCAGGGCGCGGAGGTCGAGATGGGCCGCCTGCCCCCGCAGCTCGAAGGCCAGCCGGCGCCGGCCGGACGGCGTGACGATGAAGCCCTGTGCTGTCGCGGTGCCGCCGTAGGCCGCGGCTCGACCGTCGAGCTCGATGCGTGGTCCCTTGATGTTGCCGCGCACCTGGACGTTCTGCGCGCGATACCCGGCAGCCTCGACCCGCGGCCCGGTGAAGGCAAACGAACCACTCAGCCGATCGATGACCGGCGTCGCCGGGCCGGCCTCGGCGACGGCGAGGTCGATGCGCCCGCGGCCCGTGATATTGCTGCGCTGCGCGGCGTCCTGAACGAGCGGTGCGAGATCGAGCCGCTCGACGTCGACCTCCCCCTTGGCACCCATCGCCGGCCCCTGGAGGTCGGCGGTGAGCTGGCCGCGGACGTTCCCCGCCTCCGATCGAACGTTCAGGCTCACCGCCATGCGGTCGGCCGGGCCGTCCGTCTTGATATCGAACGCCGGGTGCAGCGCGTAGGGTGCGAGTGCGGGGATCACACGGCCAAGCTCCGGCATCGAGGCCTTGCCGGTCGTGGTGACCTTGATGACCGGGGTCTTCAGGTAGTTCTCGATGACGCCGTCCAGCAGCAGAGAGCTTTCCGCCGTGTCGACCTTCAGCTTCTCGACGTAGAGGTTGTCGTCGCGAACGGCGATCCGGCCGGCGAGCTGGCTGACCGCCAGATTGGGAGACAGGCCGCGGAAGCTGAGATGATCCAGCCCCACCGTGTAGTGAACCGGCGCGTACTCGTACGAGGCCCGGACGTCGAGATCATCGATCTGTTCCGGCAGACGATAGCCGGTCGTGCCCACCGCCTGGTCGTGGATGGTGACTCTGGCGTCGCTGATCTCGATCGACGGCAGCGACACCGGCCGGCCCGGCCCTTTGCGGTCGGCCTCCTGCGCGCGCTCCTTGACGACCTGCGCGAGGTTCCATCCCTGGCCGCTCCGCCGCAGCACCAGCGTCGGCTGGTTGAACTTGACCTCGTTCATCACCAGCCCCGACGACACCAGCTGGAACACGCTGTAGTCCAGCTCCACCCCCTTGACCGCGACGACGCGCTCCCCGGAGATGTCCAGGGTCACGTCACTGAGCTGCACACCGAAGAAAAGGTTGCCGGCGAGCCCGCCGATCGCTACCTGTCCGTTGACGTACTGCTCCGACTGACGAACGATGTAGCGGCGCAGCCAGTCGCGGAACCACGGCGTCTGCGACACGATCAGCGCGACCGCGACGACCCCGATGATCAGGGTGCCGGTCAGCGCAACCGCCTGCAGCAGTCTTCGCACGGCCCTCATGGTCAGAACGCCTGGCCGATGCTGAAGTGGAACCGGTACTGGCGCGGCTGGAGCTTGCCGTTCACCAGCAGGCCGGGGATCGGGTTCAGCTGGTAGCCCAGATCCGCGCGGATCGGTCCGATCGGCGTGTTGTAGCGCAGGCCGGGACCGACGTCGTAGCGCAGACCCGCGAGGTCGAAGTCCCAGGCATCGGTAAAGACGTTGCCGCCATCCAGGAAGAAGACGCCGCCGATCGCGTTCCAGATGGGGAACCGGACTTCGGCCGAGAAATTCATGAAGGAGGTTCCGCCGATCGGCAGGCCAAATCCGCTGAGCGGCGACACCTCGAACCGCCCCCAGCCGCGCAGATTTGTCGCGCCGCCAAGGAAGTAGCGCTTGGAGAACGGGACCTTCACGTCGGGAGCTCCCTGGGCGTCGATCGAGCCGGCGCGGATCTGACCGGCCAGCACCACCCGGCTCGCGATGTTCTGGTAGAGGCGCCCCTCAGCCGTCACCTCGGAGTAGTCGTAGGTGCCGCCGAGAAACCGTCCCGCCTGTTCGACGTGCACCGCCATGAAATACCCGCGCTTCGCATTCAGCAGGTTGTCGGTGGTGTTCCGGCTGGCGTCGACCATCAGCGCCGACCGATGCCCTTCGCCGATGCCGAACCGGGGATCGAGGCCGAGCGCGATCAGCTCGTCGCGGAACGACAGGTCGGTGAGCGCCTCGTTCGAGATCTCGTAGTTCTCCTGCTCGTTCACGTAGGTCAGCGACAACGACATCGTCGGACGCGTGCCGAAGATGGGGCCGCCGCCGACGCGGTCGAACTGCCGGGTGAGAGTCACACGGCCGCCCGCGGTGTTCAGCGTATACGCCGGTTCTTCGGTATGCCACGCCTGGCCGCTGATGCCCAGGGAATAGCGTGGTGAAAACACGTACGGCTGCGAAAGACTCACCCTGGCCCCGCTGTCGATGCCCGAGTAGCGCCCCAGCACCGTGGCGGTTCTGCCGCCGCCGAAGAAGTTGACGTGCCGCCAGTTGACCTCGGCGCGGCCCTTCTCTTCGGTGCCGTAGCCGAACCCGAACTTCACCCGGCGATGCTTGCCTTCAGTGACCGTTACCCGCGTCGGGACCACGACGGCGCGCTCTTCAATACGAACCGGCTCGACGTTCGCGAACTGAAACAGCTCGAGGCCGTAGAGTTTGCGCTGGCTTTCGCGCAGCTTGCTCAGCTGATACAGGTCCCCCGGCTTGAACGTGAGCTGACGCCGCACGACGTTGTCGCCGACCGACTGGTTGCCGCTGATTTCGACCTCGCCATGGTGCGCAATCGGACCGGGCTCGGCGTGGAAGCTGAGGACACGCCGGTGATCGCTGCTGCCGGCTGACTCGGCCGCACGCACCGAGGCGTAGGGATGACCGTGATCGCGCAGCTCGTCGAGGGCGGTCTCGCGGCTGGCCTGCATCAGCGCCCGGTCCAGGGGCTGCCCGGCCTTCAGCGGCAGGCGGGTCTCGAGCGCGGTCCGGTGATCGGGCGGCAGCGAGTCGAATCCGTCGAAGACGATCTGCTCGATCCGGATCGGCTCCCCTTCGGCGAGGTTGATCGCGATCTTGACGGAGCTCTGATCTTCGCTCAACTTGACGTCGAAGGAGGTCACCCGCGCGTCCGGGAAGCCGCGATCGGTGTAGAACGCGGCGATCCGTTTGAGGTCCGCCTCGAACTGCTCGCGGCTGAAGTACCGCTTCTGCCCCCACGGCAGCTTCGACCCGGCTTGCGTCGCGAGTACCTGCTTGAGTTGCGCGCTCGTCACCGCCTGGTTCCCACTGAATGTGAAGCTCGTGACCTTGACGCCGCTTTCGTCCTTGCAGGCGCCGGCCAGCGCGAGGATCAGCACCAGGCAGAACGTCCAAAAATGTTGTCGGGACGGAGGCACGGCTTGCATGGTACTCAAAAGGGAGGCCAACCTAAGGGTGCGGCGCGCGCGAGGCACCAGGTGCGGGGAGTGCGGAAAAGGGTGCGGAGGGATCTGCGCGACGTGCGGAGAGTGCGGAGGGTCCGCTCTGGAGTGCGGAGGTGCGGCGAGCTCCACGGCTCACCGCACCTCTCAGGTTATTCCCTGGTTATCTCCGGTTTCCCGGCTGACACCGACAGCATGATGCCGAGGCCGACGGCGATCACCAGGCCGATGATGGTCCACATCGGCGCGATCTGTCGAAGGACGCCGCCGTACCACAGCGCCGCGAGGGCGCCGATGACCAGCAGGAAGTAGCCGACGAGATAGATGTTTACAAAGCGCATATGAGCTCCCAGCTTCCAGCTACCAGCTACCGCCCAGCAGCTGACAGCTATCGGTGCAAGCTGGCTACCAGCTCCGGCTGGAAGCCGGAGGCTGGTAGCTGGGTAGCTCTGTTACCTCTGCACTCTCACAACGAGCGCGGCGCGGCGGTTGAGCCGGCGCGTCTCTTCGCGTGCGTTGTCGTGCTTCGGACGCTCCTCGCCGTAGCTCACCGTGCGCAGACGGTCCACGCCGATGCCGCGCGACGTCAGGTAGTCGCGCACTGCGTGCGCGCGCCGTTCGCCGAGCGCCAGGTTGTATTCGGCCGTGCCGATGTTGCAGGTGTGGCCCTCGATCTCGAGCCGCAGCCCGGTATCGGTCTGGAGCGACTTCACCGCCTCGTCGAGCGCCCGGGTTGCTTCCGGCCGCAGCGAGTAACGATCGAAGTCGAAGTGCACGTCCTCGAAGATGATCTCCTTGACCACCGGTCGGACCACCTGGATGTTGACTGAGGCGGTCGCGGTCTTGCCGTCCTGCGGACAGGTCACCGTCACCGTCACCGGAACGCTGCCTTCCTGCATCGGGGCGGTCCACGATGTCGATCGCGCCTTCGGATCGGCCAGCGTGCCGGTCGGAGCGGACCAGTTGTAGGTCACCGAACAACCGATCGACGAGAGGGGCGTGGCGGTAACGGTCGACACCTTGCCGACATCCACCGTGCACGGGTTGCAGTCGGCCTTCACCGTCAGATCGTGAGCCGGCGCCGGGGCCGGTGCGGGCGGCGGCGTCGGCGGTGGGGGCGGCGGGACGTAGATGCGCACGCCCGGGTGATAGCCGAGACGAAGCTGCAGCCCCAGCGAGTCGCCGGTCTCGTCTTCGTAGTTGCCGAAGTCACCGCGGCCGTCCATCTTGATCCGATAGTTCAGGCCGGCCCCGGCGAACAGGCCGTTCCGCCCGATCCAGGTGAGACCGATCGACGCGTCGAACGGCGAATCCAGGTTGGTGATCAACGGCGCCACCGTGCCGTCGGCGGCGGTGATGACGCGCGAGATCGTCAGCGTGTCCTCGAAGTACGCTTCGCCGTGCAGTTCCGCGGTGAGCCGCAGGTTGCTCCGGGTCGGGAAGCCGGCACCGACGCCCCATCGGAACCCGTTGCTCAACTCCACCCCGTCAGGCTTGCCCCGGAACATCATGCCGCCGTAGCCGGAGAACTCGACCCGCTCGTTCACTTCCTTGCTGACGATCGCGTCGATCGCGAAGTCGACCTTGCCGGTGCCAACCCCTTCGTCCTCATCGCTCGCAATCGGCAACTTGAGCATGCCGCGCAGCGCGAACGCCGCCGGCTGCTGGCGCCACTGCGAGGTCAGGTTCACCTTGGCGCCGAGCCACAGGTCCCCGACCTTGTTCCCGGACCATCCATCACTGACGAAGGGATACTCGTTCACCAGGCCGCCCGAGGTCGGGTCGCCCGTGAACAGTGGACGTACGTCACGGTCGATGCGCCGGACGACGGTCCAGGCGCCGAACAGTTCGGCTCGGTCACCCAGGCCATAGGCGGCGGTGAACGGCCAGTTCGACACGTCGGTGAAGCCCTGGTTGAAGTCGAAGTTGGTGCGGTAGCCGCTCACCGACCAGCGGCCGGCCGGGAGCACGTCGCCGGTCGGCACGAACCAAAGGCCCGTGTCGCCCATGAAGGTAGTGGTGCCGGGCCTGGTCTCGACGGCCATCGGCATCGCTCCCGGCGGCTGCGTCGTCGATTGACCCGTCGCCGCCTGCCCGGTCGCCGGCTGACCCGAGGCCGGCGGTTGTCCGGCGCCGCCAGTCTGGGCCGACGCTGACCCAGCCACCATCGACGCGACGACCATCGTCATCGCTACACGTTTATAAATACGCACACGCCCTCCGTCCTCTCTAGCCGCCGTAGACGACACTATTCGCCGTCGGACCCGTCCGGCTCGCCGGGTTGCCCGATCGATTCGGCCGCCGGCGGCGCTTCGCTGCCGTCCGCGAGCCGTCCGCGGCCGCCGCGGCTGATCTGCCCGCCCTTGCGGCCAGCCGAACGAGCCTCCTCGGAGGTCCACTCGTGAGCGGTCCCCTTCTGGTGCGCAGCCCGCCCACCCTTGCTGGCGATCTCCCGCTGCTTTTCCGGTGACATCGACGCGAAACCGCGGCGTTCCTTGCGGTCTCCTGACTCACGACCTTTGACGGCTTCATTCATGATGATTTTCTCTCTCTGCTGGCTCGCCGGTCCGCCATGCGCACCACGTAGGGTGCCGAATCGGGCTCTGCTGGCGGGTCCTGGACGGGCACGGGTTTGGGTTCATCCGTGGGAGTTTCGGGCGCTTCTTCCGGTTCCTGATCTGGCCTTGGTTCTTCCTGCCTCGGTTTCGTCAACGCCGACTCTCCCTGAACGTGTTTCACCTCGTACGGTCTAGCTACCGTCGGGCTATCTATCAAACCCTGTGCCACGGCTGGGGCGGGTCCTCGCCGGCAGAGTCAGCCCATAAGTCCATGTAAATCGATGGGATACCGCTGACGTCCCGGTTGTAGACCCTGCATCGATGGAGTAATTCGCTACACCCCGGTGCCGCTGAATTGGTAAACTTGGGGTCATGAGCGCCTGTGGCGGCCCGCCCCAACCAATCCCACCCGCCGGCAATGCCGGTGGTCGCAAAGTTTTCTGCCAGAAGTTCCAGAAGGAGATGCCTGGCCTCGACAAGCAGCCATGGCCCGGTGAGCTTGGCGAACGCATCTACCAGAACATCTCGGCGGAAGCCTGGAAGTTGTGGGAGGAGCGTATGAAGATGATCCTCAACGAGTACCGCCTCATGCCCTGGCAGAAGGAGGCGCAGGAGCTGGTGAAGAAGCACATGGAAGACTTCTTCTTCGGCGAAGGAGCCGCCCTGCCGCCGGGATACGTCCCGCAGCAGAGCAAGTAGGTTCTGAAGGCTTCGGTCTAGGTTCTGTCGGACTTCGGACGTGGTTCTGGGTTTTACGTTCCAGGTTCCGGGTCCTACATCGCGGTTCCGGGGCTTCTGGTCTAGGTTCTGAGTTCTGAGTTCTTAGTTCTTAGTTTCCCGTTCCACCACCCGGACCGTCTGCTGGATCTGGAACGTGAGGTGCGAGTGCGCCTCGCGCAGCGCGGCCACGGCGTCGGCGGCTCGTGGCGCCCGCGCGAAAATGAATCCCAGGTAGCTGTCTCCCTCGGGCAGCGGCTCCAGCAGCTGGTCGGGTTTGGCGGTGATGCGCACCTCTTCGACGTGCGGAACCCCCATCGCCCGTTCCTCGCCCGCGACCCCCTTGTAGTGACCTCGGCGCGGGATCGGGATCATCATGACCGCCGCCGCCAGCGACTCGCGCGCATAGCCTGAAACATCCTCGCCGACGGCATGCCGCAGCAGGAGCTCTTCGAGCGGTGCCAGGCCCCCGCCGGCGTCGAACCGAAGCACCTTCGCGCACAGCCCGCCGATCGGCCGTCCGGCCACCTCCAGCATCGTGACCCCGGCGGCATCGACGCGACACTCCGCGTGCAGCGGGCCATGGACGAGGCCGAGCGCCGCCACGGCGCGCTGCGTCTCGGCGACGACCGCCTGCTGTGCCTCGGGAGCGAGTGACGATGGCGTGACGTAGATCGTCTCTTCGAAGAACGGGCCGTCCAGCGGATCCGGCTTGTCGAAGACCGCCAGCGCGCGCAGCACGCCGCCGGTTACCAACCCCTCAACCGCATATTCGCGCCCCTCGATGTAGCCCTCGATCAGCAGGCCGTCGGTGAGGCCGGTGCGCTGGGCCCGCAGGTCGAGCCGCAGGAGCAGCACCCGATCGCGCCTCACCGCCGCTTCGAACTGCTCCGGGTTGTCCACCCTGATCACGCCCCGGCTGCCGCTCAGCCCGAGCGGCTTGACGACGCAGGGATAGAGCGCGCGGGCGGCGGCAGCGGTAATGTCGGCGTCCGCGGGAAGGTCGAAGAACCAGGGGGTCCGCATGCCCGCGGCGGCGAAGCGGTTTCGCATCCCCTTCTTGCTGCGGCTCACCGCCGCGGCGGCGGCCGGATTGCCCGGCAGGCCGAACTCCTCCGCCACCCGTGCGGCCAGCACCGTCGTCCGGTCCCCCACGGCCAGCGCCCCCGACAGCGGCCGTCCTTCGGTCGCGGCCGCGATCTCTTTCAAGGACGTCTCTTCGTCGTGGAAGCGCACGGCGACGGCGGCGTCCCGCCATGGATCGTCCAGGTGGTGGCACCGGTCCGTAGCCAGCACCAGTTCAATGCCCAGCCGCGCGGCGGACTCGCCGAACGAGCGCAGCTGGTAACCAGTCGTCGTCGATAAGAGGAGGACTCTCACACTGCGGATCCTCGATTGTGGATTGCTGATCGACGGATTGCTGATTGTCGATTGCTGATTTGCTGACAGCTGACAGCTAATCGCTGACAGCTCCCGGTCACACCAGAGCCACCTGCTCTGCATTGGGCTCCGCTCAACAGTACCAGGGCTCGGTGAGGTACGGGATGGACGCGCGCGCCGGGAGGACGGGCAGCTGCCGGCGGAGCGACGGCTCGAGAGCGGCGTGCGCGTGGGCCGCCTCCCACACCCTGGCGAAGACCTCGGCCCGGGGCGCGTCGATCCGGACGCCGACGATCTTCGCCACGGCCGCGTGCAGCGCGTCCACGCCCGGATCCGCGTGCGCCCAGGGATACGTGAGCGACACCGTATCGAACCGGCCGATGACCGCGCGCACGTCCTCGAGCTCCAGCAGCCGTGACCGGTCGGTCACGAGCAGCCGGATCGCGAGCTGGATCGGCGCGACGTTCCCGACCAGGCCGAGGCGATCGATGGTCCGGAGGAAATCGAGGTACGACGCGGTCGTCGTCCATGGCGTGAACGTCACGAACGTCGGGGACATCTGCAGCCCGGTTGCTTCGCACAATGCGACGGCGCGCTCGAAGTCGGCGGCGGTGTGCCCCTTGTCGAGGTAACCGAGGACGCGGTCGTCCAGCGCCTCGACCGCGCTCGTCACGAACGCGCAGCCGGTGTCGCGCAGCAGCGGCAGCGCGTCGGCATGCTTGAGCAGATGCTCGACCTTGATCGTGACGTCGTAGCTGATGCCCGGACACTCGCGCGCCAGCCGTTCGACCACCGTGCGGGCGTGCGTAATTCCGTTGAAGAAGTCGGGATCGCCGAAGGTAATGTGCGCCGCTCCGGCGGCGACCTGTGAGGCGACGTCGGCGATCACCACGTCGGGAGCGACGACCCGAAAGCGCCCGTCGTAGACCGGCACGATCGGGCAATGGCGGCAGCGATGTTTGCACCCCCGGCTCGCCTCGGTGTAACCGGTCACCCGCCGCTCGGTGTCAAACTGCAGCGCCGCGTAGCGCGAGAGCGCCGGCAGCCCGGCCCGGGACGGCACCTTGAATGCCAGGCGTGCGATCTGACCGTCGGCCGGCGCCGCCGCGACATCGCCGCCCGCCGGCGCCAGCGCCGCCTTCACCAGGGCTTCCTCGAATTCGCCATCGAGAATCGTGTGCACTCCGCGCTGCCGCAGGAGCTCGGCATTCAGCGCTGCGTAGAGCCCGTAGGCCACGATCCTCGCCGCCGGGTTGAGCTGACGAACGCGATCGATGACCGGGAGCGCGAGCCGGGTGGCGGTATGCATCGGCAGGAACAGGCCGACCATGGAGGCGGAGCGCACCGCCTCCTGGGAAAGCCGCTCTCTCGACAGATCGGCGCAAGTCACCTCGACGCCGGCCTCGCGAAGCCAGGCCGCCGGCGACGCCAGGCCGAATGGCTGCCGTCCCATGTCGTAGGTCGAAATCAGCAAGGCGGCGGGCACCAGTCGATTCTGTCATGCCCAGCCGGTTGACGTATTCTTTACAGCCATGGCTGATCCGACGTCATCGACGGTGTCCGTAGAGCCCCGCGCGCAGACCGGACCGGCGCCGCATGCGCACGACCGGGCGTTCTTCGGACATCCCCGCGGCTTGTCGACGCTCTTCTTCACCGAGATGTGGGAGCGCTTCAGCTATTACGGGATGCGGGCGTTGCTCATCCTCTTCATGACCGCGCCGCTGGCGGCGGGAGGGCTCGGGTTCGACACCGCCGCCGCCGGGGCGGTCTACGGACTGTACACCTCGATGGTGTACATGATGACCCTGCCGGGCGGCTGGATCGCGGACCGCCTGATCGGCCAGCGCCGGGCCGTCCTCTACGGCGGGATCATCATCGCGCTCGGGCACTTCTGCATGGCGGTGCCGTCGCTCGCCACCTTCTACATCGGCCTCTTCCTCATCGTCATCGGCACCGGTCTGCTCAAGGGGAACGTCAGCGTCATCGTCGGACAGCTGTACGGCAAGACCGACAAGCGCCGCGATGCCGGCTTCTCGATCTTCTACATGGGGATCAACCTGGGGGCGTTCATCGCGCCGCTGGTGTGCGGATACCTCGGACAGAACGTCGACTGGCACCTCGGCTTCGGCACCGCCGGGATCGGCATGGCGCTCGGGGTGGTGCAGTACCTGCTCGGGTCCAAGTACCTGGGTGACGCCGGCATGCGACCGGCACCGGCGGCTTCACCGGCGGCGTTCGCGGAGCTGAAGAAGAGGGTCACCATCTGGGGCGGAGTCGTCATCGTCGCCGTGCTGGGTTTCGCGTTCGCCACGTATACCGGGGCGCTGCCGATCACCGTCAGTCAGGTGGCCGACGGCGCCGGCTACTTCCTGCTGATCGTCACCGTCGTGTTTTTCGCCTGGCTGTTCACCAGCGCCAACTGGACGCCGGAGGAGCGGAAGCGGCTCTACGCGATCGGAATCTTCTTTCTCGCCGCGGCCCTTTTCTGGTCGGTGTTCGAGCAGGCGGGCTCGACCCTGAACCTGTTCGCCGATCGCGACACCCGGACCGAGCTATTCGGCTTGCCGTTCCCGAGCAGCTGGTTCCAGTCGCTGAACTCGCTGTACCTCATCGCCTTCGCACCGGTGTTTGCCTGGGTCTGGATTCGGCTCGGATCGCGGGAACCGTCGACCACGGCCAAGTTCGCGGTCGGGCTCATCTTCGTTGGCGCCGGGTTTGGCATCCTGATCGTGGCGGCCCGGCTGGCGGCGCAGGGAATCCAGGTCAGCCCGATGTGGCTGGCGACGACCTACCTGCTGCACACGATCGGCGAATTGAGCTTGAGCCCGGTCGGATTGAGCGCGATGACCAAGCTGGCGCCGGCGCGGATCGCCGGCCTGATGATGGGCGTCTGGTTCCTGGCGACCTCGGTCGGCAACTTCATCGCCGGCCGGCTGTCGGGCTTCTACGAAGCGATGCCGCTGCCGGATCTCTTCGGCGCGGTGACGGCGTTCGCCGTCGTCGCCGGCGTCATCTTGTTCATGCTGGTTCCCTGGATGAAGCGGCTGATGGGCGAGGTCAACTGATTGCTGAAGGGTGACTGCTCAAGGCTGAAGGGTGACTGACTGAAGGCTGATAGCTAGTATGGTCCTCGAAAAATACAAGCAGAAGCGGAACTTCACCTCGACGCCGGAACCGTCTGGCGACACCAGGCTCGCGGCTGAGCGCGCCAGGGCGCAGAACCCCGACGCGGGACTGTTCTTCTGCGTCCAGAAGCACCTCGCCAGCCACCTGCACTACGACTTCCGCCTCGAGTACAAGGGAGTGCTCTTGTCGTGGGCCGTGCCCAAGGGGCCCTCACTCGACCCGAAGACGAAGCGCCTGGCCATGCACGTCGAGGATCACCCGATCGAGTATGGAACGTTCGAAGGGGTGATCCCCTCCGGCTACGGCGCCGGGATCGTGATGTTGTGGGACCAGGGCACCTGGAAGCCCGAGTCGGACGACGTCGACGCGGCGCTGAAGAAGGGGGACCTCAAGTTCACCCTCGACGGCTACAAGCTGAAGGGGTCGTGGGTGCTGGTGCGTACCGGCGGACGCTGGGGCGGTGGCGACGGCCGGAGCTGGCTGCTGATCAAGCACAAGGATGAATGGGCCGGGGCGGTCGACATCATCGAATTCGCACCGAAGAGCGTGAAGAGCGACGGCGACTTCGAAGACATTCTCGCCGCCGACAAGCCGGACGTCTGGGAGTCGCATCGGCCCGCGAAGGGAGGAGAGGCCGGCGCAATGCTCGCGACCATCATCGAGCGCGCCGCCGCCTTGAAGGCGGGGAAAGCCACCCGCGCCGGCCGACAGCCGCCAGGCGGCGCCAGCGCAGACGAACGGCCGGCTGGGCCAAGCGCGCCCCCGCACCAAGACCAGGTCGAGCGCGAAGGGAACGAAGAAGACCGCAACATCGGCGAGGTCAAAGACCAAACGCCCTCGCTCCAGCTCCTAGCTCCTAGCTCCTGAGAGAGACATGAACAAAAGCGACTTCATCCTGTTCAGCGGCGCGGCTCCCGGTGCGGAGGCCGAGTTCGGTGCGTGTGCCGAGCGGCACGGCATCGAGGAGGTCAACTTCACGTTCGACGGGCACACCGAAGCGCGCCGCCGAGGCATCCGCGTGCTCAATCACGAGGAGCTGCAATCCGGCGACGTCAGCCTCGAGTACGTGTCGAAGCTGATGAACCGGCGATACAGCGACAGCCCGACCCTGCGCAAGATTCTCCAGACGCTCTGGTACCAGGTGAACCACGGGCAGGAGATCTACGTGATCGGCGTGATCCTGGACGACGGCCATGTGCGCGGCGGCACCGGCTGGGGGGCTGAATTCGCCAAGCTGTGCAACAAGCCGCTCTTCGTCTTCGACCAGGAGAAGGACGGCTGGTTCGAATGGACCGGCAGCGCCTGGAAGGACCGCGACGGCGACATCCCGCGCATCTCGCATCCCCACTTCACCGGCACCGGCACCCGGGCGATCGCCGACAACGGCAAGCGGGCCATCGAAGCGCTCTTTACCAAGTCGTTCGAGTCTTCATGATTGCGGATTGGGTACTGCGGATTGCGGATTGACGGACTGTAGATTGTTGATTGCGGATCGGGCGGCATCAATCCACATTCGACAATCCACAATCCGTCAATCCGCAATCCGCAGTAGCCAATCCGCAGTACGCAGCCCTATCGTCAGCGCATTTCTTCTAATGCCATCCACCGGGCGATAAGGCGTTCGAGCTCCGGGGGAATCGTCGCGAGCCGCGCCAGCACTCCTTTGATGTGGTCGGCGCCGGCGCGGTAGAACTCGGGGGATTCGGACTCCTTCTGCAGTCTCGCGTGCTCGGTTTCGAGCGCCTCGATGTGTGCCGGCAGTGTCTCCAGTTCGCGCTGCTCCTTGAACGAGAGCCGGCGCTTCGGACCGGCCGGGGGCCTGACCTTGTTCGACGCCTCGATCACCCGCTCACGGACGGGTGAAACCGGCGCAGACGCGGCACGCGAGGCAGGTGACGGCCGCTGGCGGAGATAGTCCTCCCACCCTCCCACGTATTCCCGGACGCGCCCCTCGCCTTCGAAGGCCAGCGTGCTGGTCACGATCCGGTCGAGAAAGACCCGGTCGTGGCTGACGAGCAGCACGGTCCCGTCAAAGGACCCGATCAGCTCCTCGAGCAGTTCCAGCGTCTCGATATCGAGATCGTTGGTCGGCTCGTCGAGCACCAGCACGTTGGCCGGACGGGCGAACAGGCGGGCCAGCATCAGGCGGTTGCGCTCCCCTCCCGACAGCGACTTGACCGGCGACATCGCGCGCTCGCGATGGAACAGGAAGTCGGCGAGATACCCGATGATGTGACGGGGCTCGCCGTTGACGACGACGGTGGTGTTGCCTTCGTTGACGCTGTCGGCGACGGTGGCCTCAGGGTCCAGCTGTTCGCGCTGCTGATCGAAGTAGGCAACCTGGAGACGGGCGCCATGACGGACCGTGCCGCTGTCGGGCTGCATTTCGCCGAGCAACAGCCGCAGCAGCGTCGACTTGCCGGAACCGTTCGGACCGATCAGCCCGATCCGGTCACCCCGCTGCACACGCACGGAAAAGTCGCGGATCACGGTCACGCCATCGAAGGCCTTGCTGACCCGGTCGGCCTCGAACACCAGCTTGCCTGAAGTGTCCGTGCTGTCGATCGCCAGCCTCACGTTGCCGGACTGCTCACGGTGGGCCGCGCGCCGGGCCCGCAGGTCCATCAGGTCCTTGACCCGCCCCTCGTTCCGCGTCCGCCGGGCTTTGACCCCCTGACGCAGCCACGCTTCCTCCTGCGCCAGCTTCTTGTCGAGGCGGGCGATGTCGCGCGTCTCGTTCTCGAGTGAGGCGGCCTTTTTCTCGAGATACTTCGCGTAGTTGCCCGACCAGGAGGTCAGCGTACCGCGATCGAGCTCGATGATCCGGGTCGACAGGGCGTTGAGAAAAGCACGGTCGTGGGTCACGAACAGCAGCGCGCCGGCGAAGGAGGCGAGGTGGTCCTCGAGCCAGCGGATGGCATCGATGTCGAGGTGGTTGGTCGGCTCGTCGAGGAGCAGGACGTCCGGTTCCGAGACCAGCGCCTTCCCGAGTAATGCGCGGCGCCGCCAGCCGCCCGACAGCTCGCCGACCGGCCGGTCCGCAGGCAGGTCGAGGCGCGAGACCACCAGCTCCACTTTCTGCTCGAGGCGCCAGCCGTCCCGCTCCTCGAGCTGCTGTTGAAGCGTCCCTAGCCGGTCCAGCGCTTTCGCATGCCTGTCGTCGTCGTGGGGGATCTCGGCGACCGCGGTCGCCGCATGGTGGTAGGCGGCGACCACCGAGCCAAGCTCCCCGAGGCCATCGGCGACTTCGTCGAACACCGTCCGGGTGCCGACCAGCGGAACGTCCTGCTCCAGCCGCGCCGTGCGCACGCCGGGGGCGCGCCAGACGGTGCCGGCGTCGGGCTGGACGGCGCCGCCGATCACCTTCAGCAGGCTCGACTTGCCGGAGCCGTTCCGGCCGATGAGCGCGATCCGCTCACCCGCGTCGATCTGCAGGCTCGCGCGCTCGAACAGCGGCAGGTGACCGAACGCGAGCGAGACGGCGTCGAGAGTGAGAAGCGGCAATGCTGGAGGTTGGATGGTGGCTGCTGAAGTTAAGAGTACAATTCAGGATACTAGGAGGACGGATGAAAACACTATTCGGCGCGGCGCTGCTGGCGCTCGCCACGGTCACGATGGGCGCTGCGGAAGACACCAAACTCGGCACTGGCGTCTCGCTCAAGGAGGCGACGCCGATCTCCGCGCTCATCGCCAAACCGGCCGATTACGTCGGCAAGACGATTCGAATCGACGGCGTGGCCACCGCGGTCTGCGAGGAGATGGGCTGCTGGATGGCGGTCGCACCGGAAAACGACGCCAAGGGCACGACGGTGCGCCTCAAGGTCGAGGACGGCGTCATCAAGTTCCCGATGACGGCGAAGGGCAAGAAGGTCTCGGCTGAAGGAGTGTTCGAAGCGATCGCCGCCGGCGACGAGCACGCCAACGAAGCGGCCGGCGAACACGGCAAGCACGACGCCGCGGCTTCGAAGAAGTACCAGATCAAGGCGACCGGGGCTCTCATCAAGTCCTAGAGGTTCTGGGGGCTGACGATCGTGGTTCCGGGGCTGACGATCGTGGTTCCGGTTCTGACGATCGTGGTTCTGGGATCTGACGATCGTGGTTCTGGGATCTGACGATCGTGGTTCTGGGTTCTGACGATCGTGGTTCCGGTTCTGACGATCGTGGTTCTGGGGCTGACGATCGTGGTTCCGGGGACTGACGATCGTGGTTCCGGATCTGACGATCGTGGTCCCAGGTTTCCCACTTCACTGCCACTGGTTTAGATCCCCATTGCGGCCCATCGGGGATTCTTAATTCACAATTCTGAATTCAGAATTTCTTAGAGTAGTCGTCGCGCCAGGACCGCCCAGACCGCGGTCGCGAGTTTGCGGCGGTCGTGGCGGGCGATGTCGCCGGACCAGAAGTCTCCACTCACCACCTCGCACGAGTCCGGTATCTCACCGAGCTCGAGCGGCTGCTTGTTCTCGGCCCGGTAGCGGGCCAGCGTTGCCTCGCTCGGCTTCGCGTGATTCACGAGAACGACGTCGACCGGCCGCCCCAGCGCGGCCCCCATCAGCCTCACCGCCTCGCCGGCGGTAAACGACGCCATGCCACTCCCCTCGGTGAGCAGGTTGGTCACCAGGATCACCGGCCCGCTGACCTGACGCACCGCCTCCGGCGTCCCCTTCACCAGCAGGATCGGCATCAGGCTCGTGTAGAAGCTTCCGGGCCCGACGATGACCGCGTCGAATTGCGGGATGGCCGCGGCCGCGGCTTCGTGCAGCCGCACTTCGGGCTCGAGCCAGAGGCGGCGGATCGCCCGGCCGTCGTTCTGGCCGGCATCCACTTCGACCTCGCGCCGCGTCTGCGAGCCGTCGCGGTACTCGGCGCAAATGGTCGCCTGCTCCACGCTCACCGGCCACACCCGCCCCTGGCAGCCGAGCAGCGCGCGCAGGCCGTCGACCGCGGCGAGAAAGTCGCCGCTGTACCGCTCCATCATCGACAGCAGCAGGTTGCCGCCGGTGTGCCCCCGCAGCCGCTCGTGCTGCATGGTCGGCATCCGGGCGAGCAGGACCCGGCGGGCCTCGCGCTCATTGCGGGCGAGCGCCAGGGCGCACTTGAGCACGTCCCCGGGCGGGAGGACGCCGAGCTCGTCGCGGAGCTGCCCCGAGCTGCCCCCGCTGTCGAACATCGTGACCACGGCGTTGACCTGCAGCCACGGATTGCTCTTCAGGCCGCCGAGCAGGCTCGGCAGCCCAGTACCGCCGCCAAAGCAGCCGACGTTGAGGGTGCGCAGGCGCATTGCGTCAATAATAGTTTGATGGCTTCTGCAACGCTCTCCCCCGCCCGACGTGCGGCGCTCGACGCGCTGGCCACGGATCTCCGCAGGATCTTCGGCAACCGGCTGCACGCGGTCGCCGCCTACGGGCCGCCGGGCGCAGACGATGCGGAGCTCCGCAGCATCGCCCTGGTCGAGCGGATGGCTTTCGAAGACCTCGCCGCGTGCGTGCCGATGGCACGCGGGTGGAACGCACAGGGGCTGGCCGTGCCGCTCATCCTCGAGCGCGACGAGTTCACCCGCACGCTCGACGTCTTCCCGCTGGAATATGGCGAGATCATCGCGACCCATATCGCCATCTATGGCGAGGATCCCTTCGACGGGCTGGCGGTGGCGGAGGCCGACGTGCGGCGTGGCTGCGAGCTCCAGGCGAAGAGCCACCTGATCCACCTGCGTGAGGCGTACCTCGAGACCGGCGGCGACCCGCGCGCTGTTGCCCGGCTGATCGGGTCGTCGGCCGAAAGCTTCCGCCGGCTGATCGCCAACATCGTCGCACTCGTCGCACCGGGCAGCCCCGGGCGCGACGGAGACCTTGCGGAGGGGGCCGAGACCCACCTCGGCGTGCCGGCGGATTTGACCCGTGAGATCCTCGCGAGTGCGGACCGCGGGCCGTCCACCATCACCGATCCGACGGCGCTGCTGGCCCGCTACCTCGAGTCGGTCGAGCGCATCTGGGAGCTGGTGGACGGGTGGAAGCGCGCATGAACCATCGCGCGCGGGCGGCGACCTGCGGAACGCGGCCGGTTCGACGCGCACTGGCGGCGCTGGTGCTCGTCGCGGCGATCGCCGGCCCGGCGAAGGCACAGCCGCCGACGCCGGCGCTGACCGGCGCGGTGAACGACCTCGCCAGCGTCATCGATCCCGCGAGCGAGGCAGAGTTGCAGCGGCGGATCAACGCGTTGATGAACGCCAGCGGTGACGTGGTGGTCGTCGCCACGGTGGCAAACATCGAGGGGTTCGCCGACATCAAGGAGTTCGCGGTCCGGCTGTTCGAGAACGGCGGCCGCGGCATCGGCCAGAAGGGGAAGGACAACGGACTCCTGGTGGTGGTCGCGATCGCCGAGCGGAAAGCGGCGATCGAAGTCGGCTACGACCTCGAGGGTTTCATCACCGACGGCATGGCCGGCTCGGTGATCCGCGAGCGGATGCTGCCGGACTTCCGCGGCGGCAACTACGGCGCCGGGCTGGTGAACGGCACGACCGCGCTGATCAACCGGATCGCGCAGGAGCGCGGCGTGCGGCTCGACAACGTGCCGACGACCGCCGTTCCGGCGTCGCGGCGGACCGGCGGATCCTCGATCTGGCCGTTCGTGTTCATGATCATCATCTTCATGCTCATGAGCCGGGGGCGGCGAGGGCGCCGCGGCCGGCGATGGGGCGGCGGCGGGTGGTCGAGCGGCGTCGGGCCGTTCGGCGGCGGCTTCGGTGGAGGTTTTGGCGGCGGGTTCGGCGGGTTCGGCGGCGGGGGCTTTGGCGGCGGGGGCGGTGGCGGCTTTGGTGGGTTCGGTGGCGGACGGTCCGGAGGCGGTGGCGCCTCCGGCGGCTGGTGATTCGAAAGGAAATGAAGATGAAACGGACATTGTCCATGCTGAAGATCACGGCGGTCGTCTGCGTAGCGGCCGCGCTTTCCGGCTGTTCCTACAACAAGTTCACGACCCAGGAAGAGGCGATCAAGGCGCAGTGGGGAGAGGTGCAGAACCAGCTGCTGCGGCGCAACGACCTGATCCCGAACCTGGTGGAGACGGTGAAGGGCTACGCCGCGCAGGAAAAGGAGATCTTCACCAGCATCGCCGCCTCACGGGCCAAGCTGGCCGGCGCGAAAACGCCGCAGGAAACGATCGAGGCGGCCAACGAGCAGTCCTCGGCGCTGTCACGGCTGCTGGTGGTGGTGGAGAACTATCCTCAGCTCAAGTCGGACGCGAACTTCCAACGCCTCATGGACGAGCTCTCGGGCACCGAGAACCGCATCTCCGTGGCCCGCGGCCGCTACAACGAGCGGATCCAGGAGTACAACACGACGCGCCGGCGCTTCCCGTCGAACATGACCGCCAAGATTTTCGGCTTCGGGGAGTATCCCTACTTCGAGGCGCCCAAGGACGCCCAGCAGGCGCCCAAGGTAGATTTCGGGAAGTAGCGCAGACGCTTCGCGATCGCTCGGTCAATGAGGTTCCAAGGTTCAAGTGGTTCCAAGAGGTTCCAGGGTTCTCCCGGACCCTTGGAACCTCGAGATCCCAGCAGAACCTATAGAACCTCTAGAACCTTCACCTCTCGAAGCCGGTAAGCGAGCCCGCAGGTTCTGTCGTAAGATCCCACTGGCAGCCTTCCGTTTTTCCAAACATTTCAAGGGAGACACGTGTGAAGCGAGGACTACTCCGGGTACGCCTGCTCGTCTGGGCCGGAATCGTATTGACGGCATTCGCGGGCCGGGGACTGATGGCGCAGGGGCAGGGACCACAGCCGGTAGCACCGCTGCCGCCACCGATCAACCAGTCGGCCGATCCGCTGCTCAAGCCGTTCGTCTGGCGGTCGATCGGGCCGGCCAACATCGGCGGCCGTATCGACGACATCGCCGTCAACGAAAGCAAGCCGTCCACCTTCTACATCGGACTGGCCGGGGGCGGTCTGTGGAAGACGACCAACAACGGCACCACTTTCACCCCTCTCTTCGACTCATATCGGATCTCCTCCATCGGTGACATCGCCCTTGCGCCGTCGAACCCTGACGTGGTCTACGTGGGCACCGGTGAACCCAACAACCGCCAGAGCTCGACCTTCGGCGGCGGCGTCTACAAGTCGACCGACGGCGGCAAGAAGTTCGAATACGTCGGCCTGAAGGAAACGCAAAGCATCGCCCGGATCGTGGTTCACCCGACGGATCCGAACATCGCCTACGTCGCGGCCGTCGGGCACCTGTTCGGACCGAACAAGGAGCGCGGGCTCTACAAGACGACGGACGGCGGCAAGACGTGGACGAACACCAAGTTCATCGACGAGTTCACCGGCTTCACCGACGTCGTGATGCACCCGACGGCTCCGAACACCCTGTTTGCCGCGTCCTACCAGCGCCTGCGTCAACCGTGGGGCTTCAACGGTGGCGGCCCCGGCAGCGGGATCTGGAAGACGACTGACGGCGCCAAGACCTGGACCAGGTTGACCGGCAACGGCCTTCCCGACAACCCGGTCATCGGGCGGATCGGCCTGGATATCGCGCGCTCGAACCCGAACGTGATCATGGTGTCGATCGAAGTGGGCCCCAGCGGCGGCACGGGCGCGGGCGTGAACGATGATGGCACGCTGCGCGAACCAGGCCAGCGCGGCGGCGGCGCTGGCGCGGCAGCCCCTCCGGCCACCACTGGCGCGGCAACCCCTCCGGCCGGACGCGGCGCCGGTGCACCCGCAGCCACTCCCCCGCTCGAAGGACGCGGCGGCGGACGCGGTGGCGATCCGAAGGATCCGAAGAAGTCCGGCATCTGGCGTTCAGACGACGGCGGAAAGAACTGGATCTTTCTGTCGAACCGGGGAGACCGCTGGATGTACTACAGCCAGATCAGGATCGATCCCACCAACCCCCAGATTGCCTACCAGGGGGGCGCACCGTTCTTCAAGACCACCGATGGCGGCAAGTCGTGGCGTGAGATCGACGGCGTCGGACACAGCGACCATCACGCCATCTGGATCAATCCCCGCGACAACGACCACATCCTGCTCGGCAATGACGGCGGCCTCGACGTGTCGTACGACCAGGGAGAAAACTGGGAGGCGATCTCGACGATGCCGCTCGGCCAGTTCTACGCGGTCAGCGCCGACATGCGGAAGCCCTACCACGTGTGCGGCGGCCTCCAGGACAACGGCAGCTGGTGCGGCCCGAGCGGCACGCGCACCACCAACCTCGGCATCCTCAATTCGGACTGGTTCCGGGTGGGCGGCGGGGACGGCTTCTACACCGCGCAGGATCCGACCGACTGGACCGTCCTCTTTTCCGAGTCGCAGGACGGGGCCACCAACCGCGTGGACCTTCGCACGGGACGCAGCCAGTCGATCCGACCGCGAGGCCCGCAGGCGGGCCGTGGGGCCGCCCCCGGCCCCGGGGGCGCGGCCCCCGGCCCCGGAGCGCCGCCGATGACTCCCGAACAGCAGGCGCTCGTCGCGCAGTTCACCGGCGGCAACCAGCAGGGCAACGTCGTTCCGCCCGTCCAGCCGGGCACCAACTTCCGGTTCTTCTGGAGCACGCCGTTCATCCTCTCGCCGCACAATCCACGCACGATCTATCTCGGCGCCGAGCGCCTGTTCCGGTCGTACGATCGTGGTGATACCTGGACCGCTTCACCCGACCTGACGCGGAACGTGGGACGCAACGACAGGCCGATCATGGGGGTGGATGGCAAGGCGCCCATGGCGTCGAAGCACGACGGCGCCGCCTCCTACAGCAACATCATCACCATCAGCGAATCATCGGTGGTCCCGGGGATCCTGTGGGTGGGCACCAACGACGGCAACGTCCAGGTGAGCCGCGATGGCGGCGCGACGTGGAAGAACGTCATCGAGAAGGTGTCGGGCGCGCCCAAGGAAGCCCACATCTCGCGCGTCGAAGCGTCGCACTTCGATGCCGGCACGGCCTACATCACGATCGACAACCACCGGCTCGACGATCACAAGCCGTACGTCTACAAGACGACCGATTTCGGTGAGACCTGGACCTCGGTGGCGGGGAACCTGCCGGAAGGCAACGTCAACGTGATCCGCGAGGACCCGAAGAACCGCAATCTCCTCTACCTCGGTACCGAGTACGCGATGTACGTCTCGCTCAACGGGGGCAGGGAGTGGAAGGAGTTCATGACCGGCCTGCCCTATGTCCGGATCGATGACATCCTGGTGCACCCTCGCGACAACGACCTGATCATCGGCACCCACGGCCGCAGCATCTGGATCCTCGACGACATCACCGCGCTCCAGCAGTTGAGCGACCAGGTGATGACCGCCGAGAGCCATGTGTTCGACGTGCGCCCGGCGGTGGCGTATCTCACCGACATCCAGAGGACGATTTCGGTCGAGAGCGCCAAGCACTTCCGCGGCGACAACCCGGCGCGCGGCACGGCGATCAGCTACTACCTCAAGACGCCGGCGGCCGCTGACGTGAGGATCACGATCAGCGACATCATGGGGCGCGAGATCCGTTCACTGGAGGGCCCGAAGGCCGCCGGCCTGCACCGCGTGCAATGGAACCTGGCACCGCAGGGCGCGGGCGGCCGGGGTCGCGGCGGCCAGGGCGGCGGTGGCCAGCAGCAGGCGGCCACGGCGGGCGCGCCCGGCGTTCAGGGCACCCAGACCGCGCAGCAGGGCGCGGCGCAAACCGCCACACCTCCGCCTACGCCGCCCGGTGCCGGCGGAGCGCGGGGAGCCCAGCCACAACAGGCCCAGCAGGCGCAGCAGCCGCAGCAGTTCGGCGCGGGTGGGGGCGGTGGTGGCGGCCGCGGTGGCGGCGTCGTCGCCGTGCCGGCCGGCACCTACCTGGTGAAAATCATGGTCGGCGACAAGGTGATCGGACAGAAGACCGTCACCGTCGAAGCCGACACGACGTTCATGCAATAGCCACAATTCCCAACCTCCAACTTCCAACTTCCAACGTTCCTGGGAGTTGGGAGTTGGCCTTTTGGGCGTTGGCTCTCTCCCCTGTCCACTGAGCCTGTAGAATGGCTCGATGAGCATCGCCAATTCACTCCTGCCTGAGTACGACCACGAGCTTGCGACGACGCGCCGGCTGCTCGAACGGGTGCCGGAAGCGCAGTTCCAGTGGAAGCCGCATGCGAAATCCATGTCGCTCGGCGAGCTGGCCGGGCACGTGGCCAACATCCCCTTCTGGCTGACCGCGACCATCAGGGCGCCGTTCTATGACCTGGCGGCCGGGGACAAGGAAGCCAAGCTGGCGGTGCCGGCATCGCGCGACGCCATGCTGGCCGAGTTCGACGAGAAGGTGAAAACCGCGCGGGCCAGCCTGGCCGGTGCCTCCGACGGCGAGATGATGGCCCCCTGGAAGCTGAAGAGCGGCGACCACGAGATCTTCACCCTGCCGAGAGTGGCAGCGATCCGCTCGTTCGTCATGAATCACCTGATCCATCACCGCGGACAGCTGAGCGTCTACCTCCGGCTGCAGGACGTTCCGGTTCCGCCGATCTATGGTCCCAGCGCCGACGAGCAGTGAGCAATGAGCGACGAACGTCCGGCTTCGCGCTCTGCGTGGTGCCGTTCGTCGTCCTCGCGGTCCTGAACTCCGGCGGGTATCGCTACGGCGCCTCCGACCAGGCGTTCTATCAGCCGGCCGTACTCAAGCAGCTCGATCCGGCGCTCTTTCCCCGCGACACTCCGGTACTGGCCGCCCAGGCCCACCTGACCGCGGCCGACGAGCTCATTGCGATGGTGGTGCGGCTCACCGGTTCTTCGGTCCCGATCGTCTTTGCCGAGCCTGTACGTGGCCGCGCTCGTTGCGTTCGCGTGGGGAGTCTGGCGTATCGGGCTCTCGCTGTATCGCGACCGATGGACGGCGGTGGCGCTGCTGGCGGCGATGACCCTCCGCCACGCCATCGCCCGTTCGGGGACCAACACACTGGAGGGCTACCTGCAACCGCGCCTGATCGCCTACGCGCTGGGCGCGCTGGCGATTGCCGCGTTCCTCCGCGGCCGGCTGCTGGCGACCGCGGCGGTGCTGATCCTCGCCTTTGCGCTGCATCCCACCACCGCGCTGTGGTTTGCCGTCTGGCTCGCGGTGGCGGCCGCCATCGCGCGTCCCGGCCTGCGCAAGGGGCTGGGACTGGTGGCCCTCGCGGCAGCGGCCGGAGCGGTATGGGCAGTGACCGCTGGTCCGCTGGCCGGCCGCCTCACGGTCATGGATCCCGAGTGGCAGCGCCTGCTTGCTCCCAAGGACTACCTCTTCCCGCTCGAGTGGCCGTTCTACGCCTGGGCGCTGAACCTCGGGTATCTCGCGGCGATCGTCTGGCTCTACCGGCTCCGGGCGCGGGCCGGACAGGTCGAGCCGGCCGAACGGGCGTTGACCCTGGGCTCGTTCTCGCTGGCGGCGGTGTTCGCGGTGGCGCTCGTGCTCCAGGCCGCGAAGATCACGCTGGCGTTTCAGCTGCAGCCGGCGCGGGTATTCTGGATGTTCGATTTTCTCGCGATCATCTACGCGGTGTGGGCGGTGTGCGAAGGCAACCTCTTCGCGCCGAGAGCGAGTGGTGTAAAGACGGACAAGGGTTTGGCCGCGGTCACCGGCCGCCGCCGTGCGCTGGTTGCGACGCTGATCATCCTGTGTCTGTCGGCGGCCCGGGGCGTCTACGTGCTCGCCGAGGCCAGGCGGCCGCTGCTGCAGGTCTCGATTCCGGACGATGACTGGGGACGGGTGATGGCGTGGGCCCGGACGACTGACAAGAAGGCAGGATGGCTGGCCGACCCGATGCACGCGGTGCTCTACGGCACCAGCGTGCGGGTCGCCGGCGAGCGCGATGTCCTGGTCGAAGCGGTCAAGGACGCCGCCATCGGCATGTACGATCGCCAGGTGGCCATCCGCACCAATGAACGGCTCGAGGCCGTTCCCGACTTCAGCCGGTTGGCGCCGGCCGACGCACGCGCGCTCGCCGCGGTCTACGATCTCGACTTTCTGGTCACCGAACAGGCGCTCGAACTGCCGCTCGCCTTCGAAAGCGGCAACCTTCGGGTCTATCGCCTGAAGTGACGCCGTTCGTCCCGCGTCGCGGACTGAGCAACGGTCACCTGATGACCGTGTTCGCGTGGGCCCGGCCCCGCCGCTTCGACCGGCTCCCCGCCCCCGAGTCCCGGTACTTCGACACCGAGCCCGACACCCGGGTGCTGGCGCACTGCTTCTGGCAGCCGGACCGCGCGCCACATCCGCTGCTCCTCGCCCTGCACGGCCTGGAAGGCTCGAGCACCGCCCACTACATGCGCGGCCTCGCCGACAAGGCGTTCGCCCGCGGCTTCAACGTGGTGCTGCTGAACCAGCGCAACTGCGGCGGCACCGAAGCGCTCTGTCCAGGGCTCTATCACTCCGGCCTGACCGCCGACGCCCGGCACGTCATCGACGAGGTCACCTCGACCGACGGCATCGACCGGATCATCGTTGCCGGTTACTCGCTCGGCGGCAACCTGGCGCTCAAGCTGGCCGGCGACTATGCCGAAGCCCCGCCGCGCCAGCTCCGCGGGGTCTGCGCCGTCTCGCCGATCATCGAGATCGGCCGCTGTGTCGACGCCCTGGAACGTCCGGTGAACGTGGTCTACCAGATGAATTTCGTCCGCGGACTGCGGGCGCGGATGCGTCGCAAGGACCTCACGCATCCGGGGCGCTACGACCTGGGGCTGCTGCGGAGCATCCGCACCGTCCGCCAGTTCGACGCCGCCTATACCGCCCCGTTCTTCGGATTCACGTCGGCCGAGGACTACTACTATCGGGCCAGCGCGATGCGGGTGGTCGACCGGATCCAGGTCCCGGCTCTGATCATCACCGCTGAAGACGATCCGTTCGTGCCGGCCGCCCCGTTCCAGGATCCGAAGGTGACGTCCAACCCCTACATCACGCTCGAGCTCACCCCGCATGGCGGTCACTGTGGATTCCTGGCCCCATCGGCCGATGGCTTCGACGGCTACTGGGCGGAGCATGCGATCATCGATTTCGCCAGCAGGCAGGTTGGAGTCTAAGGTTCTTCGATCGTGGTTCTGGGGTCTTCGATCGTGGTTCTGGGGTCTGACGATCGTGGTTCTGGGGTCTTCGATCGTGGTTCTGGGTCTGACGATCGTGGTTCTGGGGTCTGACGATCGTGGTTCTGGGTTCTTCGATCGTGGTTCTGGGATCTGACGATCGTGGTGCTGGGGTCTGCGTTCCGGGTTCTCTAGGTTCTGAGTTCCGAGTTCTTAGTTCTGAGTTTCGATAAGATTGCCCGGTGAGCGATAACGTTCTCGTTGGTACCTCCGGCTACAACTATCCCGAGTGGCGCGGCACGTTCTATCCGGAGAAGTTCAGCACTTCGAAGATGCTGGCTTTCTATGCCGAGCGCTTCCGCACGGTCGAGATCAACTACACGTTCTACCGGATGCCGACCGAGAAGCTGCTTCAGGGCTGGGCCGACGGCACCCCCGACGGATTCACCTTCACGCTGAAGGCGCCGCGGCGGATCACCCATGACGCCAGGCTGCAGCGATGCGAGGACACGCTCCAGGCGTTCTGCCGGACCGCCGCCACCCTCGGACCGAAGCTGGGCGTGCTGCTCTTTCAACTGCCGCCGAACTTCAAGAAAGATGCGGGCATCCTGTCAGCTTTCCTCGAGCTCCTGCCGCACGGCACTCGCGCGGCATTCGAGTTCCGCCACGACTCCTGGCTCGACACCGAGGTGTTCGATGCGCTTCGCGCCCGCAACGTGGCGCTGTGTGTCGCCGACAGCGAGAAGATGAGCACGCCGGTGGAGACCACCGCCGACTACGCCTACTTCCGTCTCCGCGACGAAGGCTATCAACAGGGTGACATCGAGCGCTGGGCCGGGACGGTCAAGGCGCTGCCGCCGCACGACGCGTTCGTCTATTTCAAGCACGAGGAACAGGGACTCGGTCCGGACTTCGCCCGCCGCTTCTCCGCGGCGCTGACGAACCCGGGCCCGGACGCCTGAGCGACGGAGCTGAACAGTCGCCCGACTGTGGCGGTATGATCCGAGGCATGCGCAACTCGATTCGATCGCTCGCCGCGAACCCGGGCTTCACGGTGGTCGCGGTCCTGACCATTGCGCTCGGCATCGCCGCCAACACCGCCATCTTCAGCGTCGTCAATGGCGTGCTGCTGCGGCCGCTCCCCTATCCCGACGCCGGGCGGATCGTCCAGGTCTGGACCACCGGCGGCGCGGACGCGAAAGACAACCACAATCCGGCCGGCTTCCTGGAGCTCCAGCGCCGGACGCAGTCGCTCGAGCGCCTCGCCGGCTACCGGGATGACGCGCTGACCATCGCCCCCGAGGGGGCTGAGCCGGTGCGGATCAGCGGCGCGCTGGTGACGATCGATTATTTCGACGTGCTCGGCGTCGCCGCGCTGCAGGGGCGGACGTTCGGCGCCGCCGACGCCGGCAGCACCGAGCCCCGGGCGGTGATCAGCGCAAAGACGTGGCGCGACACGCTTGCCTCGGACCCGGCGGTGATCGGCCGGCTGCTGCGGATCAACGGCGTGCCCCACACCGTGATGGGTGTGATGCCCGAGAGCTTCGACTACCCGCTCGGGGCACGGGCCTGGCTCCTCTCGAGCCGACCGGTGCCGCCGCCGCCGTTCGACGTTGAAGGAGACCTGCTCGAGCAGCGCGAAATCCAGTACTTCCTGGCCATCGGCCGCCTCAAGCCGTCGGTCACACTGGCCCAGGCCCAGGCCGAGGTGACCGCGATCGCCGCCGACATGGCGAAACGTTACCCCCGCAGCAACCAGAGCCAGAGCGCGCTGGTCGAACCGCTGCACGAGCGGATCGTGGGAAACGTACGCCGGGCGCTGCTGGTTCTGCTCGGTGCCGTCACGGTCGTGCTCCTGATCGCCTGCGCCAACGTCGCCAGCCTGCTGCTGGCCCGCGGTTCGGGGCGGCAGCGCGAGCTCGCGGTCCGGGCCGCGCTCGGCGCGTCACGCGGACGGCTGGTGCGGCAGCTCCTCATGGAGAGCCTGGTCCTCGCTACCGCCGGCGGCCTCCTCGGCTTGCTGCTCGGCGCGTGGGCCGTGGCCCTGCTGGTGGCGGTGATCCCTGACGGCGTGCCACGCGTCGAGGAGATCGGGCTCGACGCGCGGGTCGCCGCCGTCTCCCTGCTGGTGTCGCTCGCAAGTGCCCTCCTGTTCGGCCTGGTGCCCTCGATCCAGGCCTCGAGAGGGGATGCGTCGACCGTACTGAGAGGGGGCGGTGATCGTGCCTCCACGGCCGGCAGGCGCCGGGCGCGGACCCGCGCGACGCTGGTGGTCGTCGAAGTGGCGCTGACGCTGGTGCTGCTGGTCTCGGCCGGGCTGCTCGCCAACAGCTTCCTGCGGCTGCAGCGGACCGACCCGGGCTTTGCCATCGATCGCGTCACCCTTGTCCAGCTGCCGCTGCCCCAGGGAAAGTACACCGACGGCAAGGCCCAGGCGGCGTTCTACCAGAGCGTGCTCGATGGGCTGAAGAGCCGCGGCGAAATCGAGATGGCGGCGGTGGTGTTCCCCAATCCGCTGGCGGGGGGCAATGCCTCAGGATCCTTCAGCGTGGACGGGCGCGCCACCGCGACCCGCGCCGACCGCCCCCGGGCCAACCTCGCCGCCATCTCCCCCGACTACCTGAGAACGATGGGGATCGCGCTGATCTCGGGCCGCCATTTCACGCCGCAGGACCAGGACCCGGCGCCAATCCCGATCATCGTCAATACCTCGCTGGCGCGGCGCATCTGGCCGGGAGAAGATCCGCTCGGCAAGCGGATCCGCTTCGACGATACCGAGGACGAGTGGCTCACCGTCGTCGGCGTGGCCGCCGACTCGCGCAACCGGGGGCTCGATACCAGTCCGGAGCCGCTGATCTACATCCCCTATCAGGCGTTCACGCTGCCGTTCATGAGCATCGTGGCGCGCAGTCCCGGGGGGACGCCGGCGGTCGCGTCGGCGGTGCGCGCCGAGGTGCGGCGGCTGGATCCGGAGATGCCGATCGACACCGCACGGCCGATGCGGCAGGTCGTGCGTGATTCGGTGGCGGAGCCGCGGTTCCGAACCCTGCTGCTCGGAGTCTTCGCCGCCACCGCGCTGGCGCTGGCCGCCATCGGTGTCTACGGCCTGATCAGCTATTCGGTCGCCCAGCGAACGCGCGAGATCGGCATTCGCGTGGCGCTCGGCGCACGCCCCTCGCAGGTCGTCGCACCGATCGTTCGTGAAGGGATGAAGCTGGCGGTCATCGGCGTCGGGATCGGGCTGGCCGGGGCGATGGCGGCGACGAAAGTGATCGCCACTTTCCTGTTCGGCATCGAACCCACCGACCCGCTCACCTTCGGCGCGGTCGCGGCGCTGCTGCTGATGGTCGCGCTGCTGGCGAGCTACATTCCGTCCAGGCGGGCGCTGGCGATCGACCCGCTTACGGCGCTGCGGGCCGACTGACGGGCGGCGGCGTCGTGATTGCGATCCTCATCGCATCGTGAGGGTGATCAGGACCACGTCGCTGGTGGTCTCTCCGCGCGCCATGGCCAGGCGCTTGCCGTCAGGCGCCCACGAGGCCCCGAACAAGTTGCCCGCGACGGTGCCGATCGTCTCGGTCCGCCCGGTGGCAGGGCTATAGCTCAAGAGTCGCGTATTGCCCTTGTCGGGCAGCGGATACGTGATGCTCCGGCCATCCGGTCCCCATCCGCCGACGAAGGCCCGGACCTCACGCACCAGGTGGGGCGGCCCCCCGGCCACCGGCATGATCGCCAGCGAAGAGCGGCGTTCCTGGGTATCCCAACCGACCCCGAGCAGTTGGGTGCCATCCTTGGAAATGTCGGTCGGACGGAAATAGTGATCGCCGAGCGATACCGGGCTCCCTCCTTCGATCGGCACCTTGAAGGTTCGGGGAGCGCCGGCGCTCGGGGTGTTGTAGTAGATGAAGCCGTCAGGCGCCGCTACCGGGCTGAGGTCGAGCGCGCCGGTGGTGATCCGGGTTTGCTCGGTGCCGTCCGCCTTCATCCGCCAGATCTGGATGCGTCCGGCACTGAAGCGCTGGAACGCGATGTAGCGGCCGTCGGGTGTCACGCTCGGCGCAAACGCCGGGTCGGCTTCGGTCGTCAGCTCGCGCACCTCGCTGCCATCGTCCTTGCTGATCCAGATCTGCGGCCGGCCGGAGGCGGATGACCCGTAGACGACGCGGCCGTCTGGCGTCCAGTCGATGCCTCCCAGGCCATCACCGCGGTTGGGGCCGCGGGTCAGCTGCACGGCGGCGCTTAAGTTGGCAACCGGAGCGACCCAGAGATTGGCCACCGTCTCGGCCTGCACCGCGGCCAGCGACTTGGCGTCGGCCGACAGGCTCAGCGAGACGTAATTATTCAGGTCGTTGGTGAGCTTTCGGCGCTGGTCGCCCGGGTAGGTGATCTGCCAGAGCTGCACGCTGTTCGGCCCGTACTCGGCGGCGGCCATCACGAAAGACCGGCCGTCGGGGAACCATTCGAGATCGCCGACGCCGTTCCAGCGGTGCGGGAGCATGGTCTTCGCACCCGATTCGACATCGATCGCCACCACCACCGAATGGGTTCCCTCGCGGCGTGTTTGCGCCGGCGCCACGATCGTGCGGCCGTCCGGGGACCAGCCGGGGCCGTTCAGCAGGAACTGATCGGGAGGATCGAGCGCGGCAAGTTTTCGCACCTCGCTCCCGTCGGCATTGGCGATCATCACCCACGACGTCCCGGCCGCCGGCGCGCCGCGGGTGAACGTGAATCGAGCCCGGTCCGGGGAAAAGGAAATCCGGCTGTCGACGTCCTCGAGGACCTTCTGCGGCGCCCCGCCGAGCGCGGCGATCCGGTAGAGCGTGCCGACCCCGCCGGTGAGCGCATAGGTCACGTAGTAAACGTAGTCACCGTCCGGGGAATAGGTAACCCCGTCGTAGCGCACGGGCGCGGCGGGCACGATCGGCACGTCGCTCGTGGTCGCGGTCTGGCGCATCCACAGCGCCGGCTGCCCGGCATCGTTCTTCACATGCGCGACGTAACGGCCGTCCGGCGAAACCGCCGCCAGCGACGCGTTGCCGGTGTTGGTGAGACGGCTCAACCGATCGATTTCGAAGCGCCCTTCGGCGGGCGTCACGCCGCGGTTCTTCCACAGCGAGTAGCCGAACGCCCCGGCCGCGAGCAGGACCATCACCAGGCCGCCGATCGCCAGCCCCTTGAGAGGATCGACCCCACGTCTCAGGTCCGGTCGTTCGACGATGCCGGATCGGTTGATGCTGCTGTCGAGCTCCTGCTTCAGGTCTTCGAGCTCGTTGCGGAGGTCGGTAGCGGTCTGGTAGCGGCGCGACGGGTCCTTCGCCAGCGAGCGGCGGATGACCCGCGCAAGGTCGGCCGGCAGCGACGGATTCAGGTCGGTGATCGGCCTGGGCGTGTCCTTGAGAATCGCGGAGATCACCGAGACGTTGGTGTCTCCCTTGAATGGCTTCTCCCCCGTAGCGAGCTCGTGCAGTACGACGCCGAGCGAGAAGATGTCGGACCGCTGGTCGACCGGCTTGCCCTCCGCCTGCTCGGGGGACATATAGGCGACCGTGCCGATGATGCGTCCCTCGCCGGTGAGATCGCTGGCCGGCATGCGGGTGACGTCGTTGGCGGTCACCTCGGCCTGGACCTCGCGCAGCTTCGCGAGACCGAAGTCGAGCACCTTCACGCGGCCGTCCGGCGTGACCATGATGTTGCCCGGCTTCAGGTCGCGATGGGTAATGCCGGCCTGATGAGCGGCGGACATGGCGTCGCTCACGCCGATACCGACGCGCAGCAGCGCGTCGACCGGCAGACCGCCAGCCGTCATCATCTCGCCGAGCGGCTTGCCCTCGACCAGTTCCATCGTCAGAAACGGCAACCCGTCGGCCTCTTCGACCGAGTGGATGGTGACGATGTTCGGGTGGTTGAGGGCGGCGACCGCCTGGGCCTCGCGCTGGAAGCGCTCGCGGCGCTCGGGGTCGGCGGCCATCAGGGCGGAGAGGACCTTGATTGCGACCTTCCGGTGCAGCCGGGTGTCTTCGGCCGCGAAGACTTCGCCCATGCCACCCTTGCCGAGCGGACCGAGGATTCGATAGTGATTCAGGGTCTGGGGATTGGACACGCGGCTAGCAGTTTTATATCACCTGCGGGGAGCCGCTCGTACATCAGTGCCCGCCGCGCGCTACCAAGTCCAGGGGCCGGACGGCGGCGGCCACCGGCCCATCAGCTGACGCAACGTCACGATCTGCCCGAGATGGTGGGCGTTGTGGACCGCAACATGGGTCAGGGCGTCTCGGAGCGTGAGCGCCGCCATCGGCGGGAACTCGATTGCCGGCGAGATCGGTCGATCCGAGCGCGCCGCCTCGTCCGCCATCCCGACCGCGGCATCGAGTCCGGCGATAAAACGATCCCGCAATCCGGTCCACGCGGAAGGATCCAAAGGCGGCCACCCATCTGCCGCCGCCGCCACCATCGGCAGCGCCTCGCCGCGACAGCGCGCCAGAAACCAGTCCTGCCAGAAGGTTACATGGCCCAGGATTTCGCCGATCGAGTGAGGGGAAAGCTCCAGCCGCCGCGCGGCCTCTTCTGCCGTGAGATCACCAACAATCGCCGCGGGCTGGATGAAGGCGAAGGTGTCGCGAAGCAGCTCTTTCAGCATGGATTTGGTCTCAGCACATCGCACCGCACCCAGCACATAGCACCGCACCTAGCACATAGCACGTCCGCACTCAGCACCCAGCACTTCGCACGTAGCACGTGCTAGACCACCTCCGCGGCCGGGAGCGTGAAGTACTTCTCCTCCTTGAGCTGCGGCTTGGGGAACCCGGCGCGGGCGAGCAGCGCCTTGCCGGATTCCACCATCTGCGGATGGCCGCACAGGTAGGCAACCGCGTTGGCCGCGTCGTGGCCGCGCAGGTCGGCGTGCTTGCGGAGCACGTCTTCGACCCGGCCGACCTCGCCGGACCAGTCCGGGTTCTCCCACGGACGGCTGACCGTGGCGACATAGTCCAGCCAGCCGCCGGCGCAAAGCGCCGTCAGCTCGTCGCGGTAGCTTCCGAGATCGTGTGCCCGGCTGCCGCCGTGCAGGATGAAATAGCCGCAGCCATCGTCGACGCCGTTGCGCAGCGCCTCGGCCTTGAAGCGCACCATGCTGACGTAGGGGGCGATGCCGGTGCCGGTCGCGACCAGCAGGCGCCGGGTCAGTCCGGGCACCGGGCCGAGGGTGAAGGCGCCGACGATGCGCTCGCGCATCAACAATGAGTCGCCGACCTTCAGCTCCCAGATCCGCGGCGTCAGCTCGCCATGCTCCACCAGCTCGATGAAGAACTCGAGCGTCGGTTCGTGCGGGGACGAGACGATCGAATAGGCGCGCTGGATGACCTGGTCGCCGTCGGTGACCCCGAGAGTCGCGTACTGTCCGGGCTTGAAGGTGACCGGGCGCTCAGGCTCGAACACGAACCGCTCGCGTTCGTCAGAGAAAGCGGTCCGCTCGACCAGGCGCGCATTGATGAAAGGTTTCAGGTTGGGCATGGAATCCCGCGCAGCTTCCCATCCCCGGCACGCGGCGTCAAGTCCGCCCGGCGCTGCTGGCGCGGTGTCCGAGCGTAAAGGCGCTGAAGAAGATGGTCAGCAGGCAGCAGGCGATCATCGTGATGAAGACCCCGCTCCATCCCCAGTGGTCGGCGATCCAGCCGACGCCGGTGCCGGCAATCGCCGACCCGAAGACGTAGCCGAAGAAGCCGGTGAAACCGGCGGCGGTACCGGCCGCCTTCTTGGGCACCAGGTCGAGCGCGTGGAGGCCGATGATCATGATCGGGCCGTAGATCAGGAAGCCGATCGCGATGAGCGCGGCGTAGTCGATCCACAGCGGCCCCTCGCGATTGAGCCAGTAGACGACCACGGCGACCAGCGTCAGGGCCATGAACAGGATGGTGGCCGGCGCCCGCCGGCTCTTGAACACGCGGTCCGATATCCAGCCGCAGGCGATCGTGCCGGGGATCGCGGCGTACTCGTAGAGCGACCAGGCGATGCTCGACTCGCGGAACGAGAAACCCTTGGCGGTCTCGAGATAGGTCGGGATCCAGTTCACCACGCCGTAGCGGACGAAGTAGACGAACGCGTTCGCCACCGCCAGCGCCCAGAGGTACTTGTTGGTGAGCACGTGCTCGAAGAAGATCTCGCGAAAGGTGAACGTCCGTTCGTGATCGGCGTTGTAGTCCGGCGGGTAGTCGTTCTTGTACTCCTCGACCGGCGGCAGCCCGACCGACTGCGGGGTGTCGCGCATCAGGCGCGAACACCAGGATCGCCAGGCCGGCGGCGATCAGCGCGTTGAAGTAGAACTTCGCCCCCCAGTCGTTGAAGAGCGCGACCCCGAGGAGGGCGAAGTTGGCCACCAGTGCGCCGCCGACGTTGTGTGAGACGTTCCACACCGAGACCACCAGTCCGCGCTCGCGCGTGCCGAACCAGTGGACCATCGTCTTGCCGCAGGGGGGCCAGCCCATCCCCTGCACCCACCCGTTGAGCGTCTGCAGCGCGATCAGGATCACCAGCGAGCTGTACACCGCCTTGACCAGGCCGGTGGTCAGCATGATGCCGCAGGACAGCAGCAGCCCCAGCGGGAGAAAGTATTTCGGATTGCTGCGGTCCGAGACCGCCCCCATCAGGAACTTCGAGACGCCGTACGAGAGCGACAGACCGGTCAGCGCCAGGCCGAGCTCGGCCTTCGTGTGCTGCGGGTACTCGCGCAGGATGTCGGGGATCGCCAGCGCCAGGTTGTTGCGCACCAGGTAGTAGGCGGCGTAACCGATGAAGATCCCGGCGAAGACGCTGCGGCGATGACGCCTGTACGCGTCGATCGATCCCTGCACCCACCGCGGCGTGGGTCGTGCTGGTGGGTACGGCCATCGGTGACGCGAATTATAGCTGCGGCGTATCGTCCGGGTGTTACCTGGGTTTGACTTGACGCGCCGCGATGAGTCGATTCACTATGGGCTCGTTCATTTTCCCGAACCAATTCTCTGCACACTCGTTCCACTCAAGATTCCGGAGGCCGGTCACGTGCCAATCCGCCATCGAATCACGACCCTCTGCTTCCTCTGCCTGCTTCTGCTGGGCAGCACCCGGACCGCGTTCGCGCAGTTCGACACCGCGACCGTTCTCGGCTCGGTGCGCGACAACACCGGCGCCGTCGTGCCGGGTGCGACCGTGACACTGACCGCGATCGACACCGGCATCTCGGCCACCAAGGTGACCGACGAGAACGGCGCCTTCGAATTCGCCACGGTGCGGATCGGCCGGTACCGCGTCGCCGCTGAGCTCCAGGGCTTCTCGATCGCTTTCGCCGACAATGTGCAGGCGACGGTCGGCGCCCGGCAGCGTGTCGAACTGGTGCTGACGCCAGGCAACGTGAAAGAAACGGTCGAGGTCGTGGGGGCGGCCACCCGGCTCGAGACCGACTCGAGCGAGCGTGGCCAGGTGATCACGGCCCAGCAGATCGTGGAGATCCCGCTCAACGGCCGCGAATATTCGTCGCTGGCGCTGCTCAGCCCCGGCGTCCGGCTGTCGGCGCTCAATACCGGGTCCGCATCGACGGTCCGCGAGGGATCGTTCAACATCAACGGTCTGCGCAGCACCTTCAACAACTTCCTGCTCGACGGCATCGACAACAACGCCTACGGCACCAGCAACCAGGGCTTCTCGAACCAGGTGATGCAGCCCTCGCCAGACGCCGTCGCCGAGTTCCGCGTCGTCACCAACAACATGAGCGCGGAATACGGCCGAAGCGCCGGTGGCACGATCAACGTCGCCTATCGCAGCGGCACCAACTCGTTCAACGGGGCGGGCTGGGAGTTCTACCGTGATACCGCGTTGAACGCCACCGGGTTCTTCAAGCCGGTCAGCGGTGAAAAGCCGCCGATGAGCCGCGATCAGTTCGGCGGCACGCTGGGAGGTCCGCTCCTGCGGAATCGTGCCTTCTTCTTCACCGACTACGAGGGGTTCCGGCAGACGCGCGAGCAGGTCGCTTTCCAGACCGTTCCGACCGCGCTGCAGCGCCAGGGCATCCTGACGCTGGACGTTCGCAACCCGGTGACCGGCGTCGTCTACCCGGCCGGGACGCAGATTCCGATGACTGATTTCGCCCGCAAGGTCCTGTCCGACCTGCCCGATCCGACCTCCTCAGCTGCCGCGAACAACTACTCGATCCTGCAGGAGTTCACCAACAACACGGACAAGATGAACGTGAAGGGTGATGTCCAGATCAACCCGGCGCTGAGTGGGTTCGCGCGTTACGGCTACCGTGACGCCGACATCGTGGACAACACACCGCTGCCGCTGCCGTCGGGCGGAAGTGGCAATGGATTGACCTACGTCACGAACAAGCAGTTCGTCGCGGGCTTCACCATGACCCGCGCCGCGTCGCTGCTCGAAGGCCGGTTCGGCTGGTCGCGGACCGTCGCGGGCAAGTCACCCTTGTCGCTCGGGACACCCGGGGCGCTCGACGCCTACGGCATATCGGGCCTGCCGACCGACGAGCGCATTGCCGGCGGACTGCCGACGCAGCTGGTCAACCCGCCCTTCTCGGACTGGGGACGACAGGCGACCAACCCGCAATGGCAGTACCCCGAGGTCTGGAACCCGAAGATCAATTACACCTGGGTCTCCGGGCGGCACTCCCTGAAGACGGGCTACGAGTTCCAGCACATCTCGACCGAAGTGCAGGACGTCAACCCGCTCTACGGCCGCGACACCTACATCGGGCAGATCACCCGCGTCCCCGGGGCTGCGGCCAACACCCTCTACAACCTCGCGGATTTCATGTTCGGCTTCCGCAGCCAGTACGCGATCAGCAACATCCTGATCGCCAATCTGCGTCAGCAGATGCATTTCACGTATGTGCAGGACGACTTCCGCGTGAACGACAAGCTCACGCTCAACCTCGGCCTGCGCTACGAGTACGCGACGCCGCACTGGGAGAAGGACAACATCCTCACGAACTACGATCCGCAGACCAACAGCATGGTCGCGGCCACGGATGGATCGCTGCGTGAGCGCTCGCTGATCAATCCGGACCGGAACAACTTCGGCCCGCGTTTCGGCTTCGCCTGGTCGGTGCTGCCCCAGACCGTCGTCCGCGGCGGCTACGGCATGAGCTACGTGCACTTCAACCGGGCGGGAGGCGCCAACATCCTGCCGATCAACGGTCCCCAGGTCATCAACGCGGTGGTCAACCAGAGCGATCCGACGAGCCCGAGCTTCCTGACCACCCAGCAGGGGTATCCGACCGACCTCACCGATCCCTCGCGTTTCAATCCGCTGGCCGCCAACGTCACCTACATGCCCGAGGACTACCACTCGAGCGAGGTGCACAGCTACTACGTGTCGGTACAGCGCGAGATCGCCCGGAACATGCTGCTCGACGTTGCGTATGTCGGCAATCGCGCGAACGAGCTGCTGCTGCTGGCCAACCTGAACCAGGCCGCGCCAAACAACTCGGCGGGGACGATCCCGCTCGCCAACCGGCGGCCGATCGCCGGCTTCGCCGACATCACTTACGCCTTCAACGGCGGCAAGTCCCGCTACAACAGTCTGCAGGTCAAGTACGACTACCGTCCGCGCCGGGGGCTGATGCTCCTCAATTCGTTCACCTGGTCCAAGGCGAAGGACAACGGCGCCGGCACGCTCGAGGCACCGAACGGCAACTTCCCGTCCCCCAGGATTTCAACGACATCGAGGCCGACTACGGCACGTCGGCGTATGACCAGCCCTACAACAACACGACCAGCGTCGTGTGGGAACTGCCGTTCGGCCAGGGCCACCGCTGGCTCGCCGACGCGAGTCCGGTGGTCGACGCCATCGTTGGCGGCTGGACGATAAGCGGCGTCAACGTCATGACCTCCGGTGAAGTGGTCAATCTGGTCTACACGCCCACGACCGCATTCCAGGTGTCCGGCATCAACCAGGATTTCCGTGGCGCGAACAACTACCGGCCGAATCTCTCCGGCAGCCCGTATGGCGATACCAGCTCGGTCATCAATTACCTGAACCGCGACACCGTCACCCTGCCGACAGATCCCAGCCAGCCGTTCGGCAACGCGCCGCGGAACGTGGCGCGCGGGCCGTGGTTCTGGCAGATGGACCTGGTCGCGGCCAAGGACTTCCGCCTGCCGGTCGGCGCGAACACGCGTGCCCAGTTCCGGCTGGAGGCGTTCAATCTGCTCAACCGGGTGAACTTCCGCGCGCCCAACGGCAACCGCAGCCAGGGGAGCTACGGCTCGATCACCACGACCTACGATGCCCGCCAGCTCCAGCTCGGCTTCAAGGTGACCTTCTGACCATGCTCTCGACCACGTCGCGAACCGGCCTCACGATCAACATGCTGGTCGGCATGGTCATGATCAGCGGGTTCGCGGCGCAGCCGGCAACGAAGAAGCAGCTGGTTGCGCATCGCGGCGCATCGGCCTACGCGCCGGAGCACACGATCGAGGCCTACAAGCTCGCCATGGAGCAGCGGGCCGACTTCGTCGAGCAGGATCTCGCGGTCACGAAGGACGGCGTTCTGGTCTGCATCCACGATCTGACGCTCGAGCGAACGACCAACGTCGAGGAGGTGTTCCCGGACGCGGTTCGTCGAGGACAAGACCGGGTCTGCGCCGGTCCGGCGATGGCTGGTCGGCGACTTCACGCTCGCCGAGATCAAGCAGCTCGACGCCGGGTCCTGGTTCAATGCGAAGTTCGCCGGCGCCAGGATCCCGACGTTCCAGGAAGCGATCGATGCGGTGGGCCAGCGGGCCGGGCTCTACCCGGAGCTGAAGGATCCCGCCTTCTATCGCGAGCGCGGCGTCAGCCCCGAGAAGCTGCTGGCCGGCATCCTGAAGAAGAACGGACTGATCGGCACAGGCGGGACGTCACGGGTGATCATCCAGTCATTCGACGAAGCGACGATGAAGCTCCTGGCTACGGAGCTGCCGCAGGTACCGCGCGTGTGGCTGGTGGAACCGTCCTCGGCAGGCCGCATCGACTCCGAAGCCAAGGTGCGCGAAATCGCCGGCTGGGCGACCGGTCTTGGCCCCAACAAGATGATCGTCGCCGCCCGTCCCGAGCTCGTGAAGTGGGCGCACGCGGCCGGCCTGACGGTGACACCGTGGACGTTCCGCTCGTCGAACAGCGGTTCGTTCGCGACCGTCGGCGAAGAGATGGCCAAGTATCCTGTACGAGTACGGCGTCGATGCGGTGTTCACCGACAACCCCGACCAGTTTCCACGCCGGCAGCCCTGAAGCGGCCGCCGCCGGCTCAATCCGGCGGCAGTTGGCCGGGCTGTGGCACGGGCGTCGCGGAGCCGGCGCTCGTCGGCGACAGCCCCGGCGGAAAGCGGTGGCCGATGAGCCCGTCGTACACCCAGCCGGCGGCGATCGCGCCGAGCACGGGCGCAACCACCGGTACCCACCACCAGCCGTTGCCGGCGCGGAACACCTCGCTGCCCCATCCCGCCACGGCGGTGAACAGCCGCGGGCCGAGATCACGCGCCGGGTTGATCGCGTAGCCGGCGTTGTAGCCGAACGACATGCCGATGACCGCGACTACCAGCCCGACGATGAGCGGCGCCATCCCCGCCGCCGGCGGTGCGTTCCGGGCGTCGGAGATCGCGAGCACCACCAGCATCAACAGCGCGGTGCCGACGAACTGGTCGATCACGCCGCCGGGGAACGGCGCCAGGAAGTCCCGCGGGTAGGTCGCCCAGATAGTGGCCGTGCCCTGCGCGCCAGCCACCTGGCGCAGGCCGCCGTCGAAGTGGTTCAAGGCGTCGGCATAGGTCAGGTAGACCACCGCCGAGGCGACGAACGCGCCGGCGAACTGCGCCGCGATGTAGGGGGCGACCTTGGGCCAGGGAAATCCGCGATGGACCGCGAGCGCAAGGGTGACGGCCGGGTTCAGATGCGCGCCGGAGACGCCGCCGGCCACGTAACAGCCCATCACGACCGCCAGCCCCCAGCCCAGGTTGATCGACAGGGCGGAGCCCGCCGTCCGGTCGCTCAGGATGAACTGCGCCACCACGCCGACGCCGAACACGATGAGCACAAACGTTCCGAGGAACTCGGCCAGCGCCTCTCGACCCGTTCCAGTTCCGCGCTCGGGCATCGATGGTCTCCTGTGCAGACGGCGAAAATAGCCGGGAGTATACAGTAGACCCCGTCGGAGCCTGACCCATGCGATACATTCTCGCCCTCGACCAGGGCACGACCAGCTCGCGAGCCATCCTCTTCGACCGCGAGGGCGCGATCGCGGCGGTCGCCCAGAAGGAGTTCCAGCAGATCTTCCCGCGCCCGGGGTGGGTCGAGCACGACCCCGGCGAGATCTGGGCGACGCAGAGCGCGGTCGCGGTCGAAGCGCTCGGGCGGGCGCAGGCGGACGCGTCCGATGTCGCCGCCATCGGCATCACCAACCAGCGCGAGACCACGGTGGTCTGGGACCGCGGCACCGGGCGCCCGGTGTGCAACGCGATCGTGTGGCAGGACCGCCGCACCGCCGATTTCTGCGACCGGTTGAAGGCCGGCGGTCACGAGGTGCTGATCGCCGAGCGCACCGGCCTGGTGATCGACGCCTACTTCTCCGGCAGCAAGGTCGCGTGGATCCTCGACAACGTCGCCGGAGCCCGGGCCAGCGCCGACGCCGGCCGGCTGGCCTTCGGCACGATCGATTCCTGGCTGGTCTGGAACCTGACCGGAGGCGCGGTCCACCTGACCGATGTCACCAACGCATCGCGAACGATGCTTTTCAACATCCACACCCTCGCCTGGGACGACGAGCTGCTGCGGCTGCTCGGGGTGCCGCGAAGCATGCTGCCCGAGGTGAAGTCGTCCAGCGAGGTCTACGGGCGGGTGTCCGCCGGTCTCGGTCTCGCCGACCTGCCGATCGCCGGCATCGCCGGCGACCAGCAGGCGGCGTTGTTCGGGCAGATGTGCGTGACGCCGGGGATGGCCAAGAACACCTACGGTACCGGCTGCTTCCTGCTCCAGAACACCGGGACGGTGGCCGTACCTTCCACCAACCAGCTGGTGACCACGATCGCCTGCCAGGTGGACGGCCGTACCGAGTACGCGCTCGAGGGCAGCGTCTTCATCGGCGGCGCGGTCGTGCAGTGGCTGCGCGACGGCCTCGGGCTGATCCAGCGGTCCTCAGACGTCGAGCGCCTGGCCACCAGCGTGCCCGACAGCGACGGCGTCTACCTGGTCCCGGCGTTTGCCGGCCTCGGCGCACCTCACTGGGATCCGTATGCCCGAGGCATGATGATCGGCATTACCCGGGGAACCACCGCCGCGCACGTCGCGCGGGCCGCGGTCGAAAGCATCGCCTACCAGGTCGCCGACCTGCTCGAGGCCGTCCAGGGCGACGCCGGCATCCCGCTCGGCGAGCTGCGGGTCGACGGCGGCGCCGCCGGCAACGACCTGCTGATGCAGTTCCAGGCCGACCTGCTCGGTGTCCCGGTCGTCCGTCCGGCGGTGACCGAGACCACTGCGCTCGGCGCCGCCTATCTCGCCGGGCTGGCGGTCGGCTTCTGGGGTTCTCGAGCCGAGATCGCACAGCAGTGGCGCGTCGACCGCCGGTTCGAGCCGGCGATGCCGGCGACCCAGGTCGCCACGCTGCGGAGCCGCTGGCGCGAAGCAGTAGCGCGATCGCGCGGCTGGGCGGATGCCGGGCGCACATGACCCGTGAAGAGATGCTGGCGCGCCTCGCGCGCCACCACGGCCCCTGGGACATCGTGATCATCGGCGGCGGCGCAACCGGAGCAGGGATCGCGGTGGACGCCGCCGCCCGCGGATACTCGGTCGCCCTGCTCGAACAGAGCGACTTCGGCAAGGGCACGTCCAGCCGCAGCACCAAGCTCGTACACGGCGGCGTCCGCTACCTTCAGCAGGGAAACATTTCGCTGGTTCGCCAGGCGCTCCGGGAGCGATCGATCCTCCGCCAGAACTGCCCCCACCTGGTGACGGCCCTGCCGCTCGTCGTGCCCGCCTACACGCAATGGGAGCGCCTGTTCTACGGCGCCGGCCTCACCGCCTACGACCTGCTCGCCGGTCGCGCCGGCTTCGGCCGTTCGGTCATGCTCTCGAGCCGGTCCACGCTCGGGCGGCTGCCGACACTGAACCCGGACGGCCTGCGCGGCGGCATTCTCTATTACGACGGGCAGTTCGACGACGCGAGGCTGCTGGTCAATCTGGTCCAGACCGCCGCCGAACGCGGCGCCGTGCTGCTGAACTACGCGGCGGTCCACGCGATATCGACCACCGCCGGCACGGTGGACGGCGTCGTCGCCACCGATACCGAGTCCGGCACCGAGCTCCGCCTGCCCGCGCGCGTCGTCGTCAACGCGACCGGGGCATTCGTGGACGGGATCAGACGGCTCGCCGCGTCGAGTGCCGACATGATGATCGCTCCCAGCCAGGGGGCGCACATCGTGCTCGATCGCCGTTTCCTGCCCGGACCGGCGGCGCTGATGGTGCCGCGCGTCGGTGACGGCCGCGTGATGTTCGCGCTGCCCTGGCGTGAGCACACCCTGATCGGCACCACCGACACGCCAATCCCGGCACCTTCCCTCGAGCCGAGAGCCCTGGACGAAGAAGTGGCCTTCCTGCTGCGGACCGCCGGGCGTTACCTCCAGGGACGGCCGACCGCCGCCGACGTCCTCAGCGTCTTTGCCGGCGTGCGACCGCTCATCAGCCGCGGTGAGACCCGGGTCACCGCGGCGCTGTCGCGCGATCACACCATCGAGGTCGATCGATCGGGGCTGATCACGACGACCGGCGGCAAGTGGACGACCTACCGCCACATGGCCGAGCAGACGGTGGATCGCGCCGCCGCCGCCGCTGGCCTGCCGCGCCGGGTGTGCACCACCGCAACCCTGAGAATCCACGGGTTCGATCGCGATCCTGGTCGCCATGGCGCGCTCTCCACCTACGGCGCCGACGCGCCGGGTATCGCCGGGCTGGTGCGCGAACGGCCGGAGCTCGGCGTTCCGCTGGACGACGCGCTCCCCTGCATCGGCGCCGAGGTGGTGTGGGCCGCCCGCAACGAGATGGCGCGAACCGTCGAAGACGTTCTCGCGCGGCGATGCCGGGCGTTGTTCCTCGACGCCCGATCCGCGGCGCGAATGGCGCCGGCGGCCGCGGCGCTGCTCGCCGGTGAACTGCACCGCGATGCCGACTGGCAGCGCCACCAGGTCCGGACCTTCGAAGGGCTCGCCCGCGGCTACTTTCTGACCGGCAACACGAACTGACTACAATTCATCAGCCATGACACCTTCGCTCAAGACCCTTCTCGCCGTGGTGCTAAGCGCCGCGATCACCGCCGGCCTGTCCGCCCAGGACCCCGTCAAACCTGCGGCCGAGGACGCCACTCCCAAGGAGTTCAAACCGCTCAAGTACCGTTTGATAGGGCCGGCCAACGGCGGCCGTGTCTCGCGTGCCGCCGGTGTGCCGGGTGACCCTTCGACCTACTGGGCGGCGACCGCGTCGGGCGGCGTATGGAAGTCGATCGATGGCGGCACCACCTGGAAGTCGGTCTTCGACGACCAGCCGGTTTCATCGATCGGCTCGCTGGCGATCGCGCGCTCGAATCCCAACATCGTCTATGTCGGATCCGGCGAGGCGAACATCCGCGGCAACGTCGCCGCCGGCAACGGGATCTACAAGACCGTCGACGCCGGCAAGACCTGGACCCGCGTCTGGATCCAGGAGGGACAGATCGGCACGATGGTCGTTCATCCCGCCAACCCGGACGTGGCCTTCGCCGCCGTGCTCGGCAAGGCCTTCGGCCCGAATCCCGAACGCGGCGTGTATCGCACCAGCGATGGCGGCAAGACCTGGGTGCAGGTCCTGAAAAAAGACAGCGACACCGGCGCCTCCGACATCGCGATGGATCCGTCGAATCCGGCGGTGCTCTTTGCCGGGTTCTGGCAGGCTCGCCGGACCCCATGGGACCTCACCAGCGGCGGCCCCGGCAGCGGTCTCTACGTTTCCCGTGACGGCGGCGACACCTGGAAGCAGTTGAAGGAGAAGGGTCTGCCGGAGGGTCTCTGGGGGAAGGTCGGTGTCGCGGTCGCCCCATCCAACGGCAATCGCGTCTACGCGCTGATCGAGGCGGAAAAGGGCGGGCTGTTCAAGTCAGACGACGGGGGTGAGAACTGGACCCTCGCGAGCGCCGACCGGGCGATTCGCCAGCGGGCCTGGTATTACACGACTCTCACGGTCCACCCGACGAACCAGGAAGAGGTCTGGTTTCCGCAGGTGCCGATGCTTCGAACGATCGACGGCGGCAAGAGCCTGCAGTACATGAAGGAGTTTCACCACGGCGATCACCACGATCTCTGGATCGACCCCTTCAATCCGAAGCGGATGATCGCCGCCAACGACGGCGGTGTCGACATCAGCCTGAGCGCCGGCGAGACGTGGTTCGCGCCAGCGTTGCCGATCACCCAGTTCTACCATGTGTCGGTCGACACCAGCGTGCCCTACCGGATCGGCGGCTCGATGCAGGACTGGGGCACCGCGCAGGGTCCGAGCATGAACCCGCGCGGCCGCATCGCGCTCGCGGACTGGTGGGGAGTCGGTGGCGGTGAAGCCGGCTTCGTCGTCTCCGACTGGAGCGATCCGAACATCGTCTATGCGGGCGAGTACCTGGGGATCATGACCCGGCATGACCGGCGTACCGGCGAGGCGCGCAACGTCAGCGCCTGGCCCGACAACCCCTCGGGCTGGGGCGGGGAGCTCATGAAGTATCGCTTCCAGTGGACCGCGCCGATCCACGTCTCCCCCCACGACGCCAAGGTCGTCTATCACGGCGCGCAGGTGATCTTCCGCACCTCGAACGGTGGGCAGAGCTGGGAGGTGATCAGCCCGGACCTCACGCGCAACGACAAGTCGAAGCAGAAATGGTCCGGCGGGCCGATCACCGGCGACAACACCGGGGTCGAGACCTGGGGCACGGTCTTCACCATCGCCGAATCCGCGAAGGAGAAAGGGCTGATCTGGGCCGGCACCGACGATGGACGGGTGCACATCACCCGTGATGCCGGCAAGACCTGGACGGACGTGACCGGCGGCATGGCCGGGGCGCCGCAGCTCGGTACGATCAGCATCATCGAGCCGTCGCCGTTCGATCCCGCCACCGCCTACGTGGTCATCGACAACCACCGCCTCGACGACACCCGGCCATACCTGTACAAGACGTCGGACTACGGAAAGTCCTGGAAGCCGCTGCACGCCAGGCTCGCCGCCAGACGAATACCTCCACGTCGTCCGGGAAGATCCGGCGAAGCGCGGCCAGCTCTATCTCGGCACCGAACGCGGGGTCATGTTCTCCACCGACGACGGCGCGAGCTGGCGGCCGCTGAGGCTGAACCTGCCGACGGTCGCGGTGCACGATCTCGCGGTGAAGAACGACGACCTGGTGGTCGCCACGCACGGCCGTTCGATCTACATCCTCGATGACCTGCAGCCGATCCGCGAGACCACCGCGAGCCTGCTGGGTGCCGAGACGCACCTGTTTGCCGTGCCGGATGCGGTGCGATGGACCAGGGGGGACGGCCACTGGGCGTCACAGTACGGCAGCTTCCCCAACCCGCCGATGGGGGCGTCGATCTACTTCTACCTGAAGGACAAGCGAAAGGACGAAGTGAAGATCGAGGTGCTCGATTCGTCCAACCGGATCGTGAAGACGTTCAGCAGCGTGCCGCGGACGTCCGACCGGAGCGGCGACGAAGACGACGCCGAGGACCTGAAGAAGGCGGCGCTCCCGACGGAGCCGGGCATTCACCGGGTCGAATGGGACCTGACCTGGGAAGGCGCCCGGAAGATTCCCGGGGCGAAGATCGACACCGGCGATCCAGCCGAGGGACCACGCGCGGTACCCGGCACCTACACCGTCCGGCTGATTGCCGCAGGACGCACGCTCACAGCCCCCGTGAAGGTGAACCCGGACCCGCGCGGAACCGTGCCGCAGGCCGAGATGGAGGCCCAGCTGGCCTTCGCGCTTTCGGTGCGCGACGCGATCTCAAAGGTAACGGCACTGGTCGGGTCGATGCGGTCGGTGAAGGAGCAGCTGGCGGCACGGGCAAAAGCGCTGGAACCGCGCAAGGCCGAAGGCCCGGTCGCCGAACTGCTCAAGCTCGGAACGTCGGCGATCGAAAAGGTCGACCTGCTCGAGGCGAAGCTGCACAACCCGAAAGCGGAGGTCACCTACGACATCCTGGCCGAACGCGGCGGCGCGCGCCCCTACTCCAGACTGTCGCCGCTCCAGATGTGGGCGGCCGAAGGGTTGGGGCCACCGACCGAAGGGATGAAGCAGGTGCTCGCCGGTCTCGAGAGGTGAGCTCGCGCCGATCGAGCAGGAGGTGCAGGCGCTGCTGGCCAAGGAGGTGGCGGAGATCAACGCCCGCGCCAAGGCGCTCGGACTGGAATACGTGGTTCGGTAGATGGGGACGGGATCGGGAATGGGCAATGGGGAATGGGCAGCTTGGGAGTTGGGTTCAGTTGAGCCGCTTACTACTCCGCATGACTGCCAGCGAGATCACCACCGTGCCCCACGCCGCCAGCGCGGCCACCTGGGGCCAGAGCACCTCGAGGCCGACACCCTTCAGGAAGATTCCGCGCACGATCACCAGGAAGTAGCGGAGCGGGATGATGTAGGTGATCCACTGGATCATCTCCGGCATGTTCTCGATCGGCGTCATGAAGCCTGACAGGTAGATCATCGGCATCAGGAAGAAGAACGTCGCGGTCATCATCGCCTGCTGCTGGGTGTCCGAGATCGTCGAGACCAGCAGCCCCAGCGCCAGCGTGCACAGCACGTAGAGCAGGCTCAGGGCAAACAGCAGCCAGAGGCTTCCGCGCATCGGGACCTCGAACCACAGCACCGCGACCGCGGTGACGAGCAGTATGTCCAGCAGGCCGATGAGTCCATACGGAAACAGCTTGCCGGCGATCAGCTCCCACCGCCGGAGCGGGGTCACGTTCAACTGCTCGAGCGTGCCGATCTCCTTCTCCCGCACGATCGCCATCGCCGCAAGATTGGCGGTGACCAGCAGCAGCACCAGCGCCAGCACGCCGGGGATCATGAAGTGCCGGCTCTCGAGCTGGGGATTGAACCAGACACGGATGCGGCCGTCGATCGCACCGCCGGCGGCTGACCCCGCCGCGTCGGTCAGCTCACGCGCGTATCCGCCGACGAGCGCGGTGGCATATCCGAGCGCCGCCGTCGTCGAGTTCGAGTCGGTGCCGTCGGCCACGGCCTGGAGCACGGCCGGGCGCCCCATCGCGAGATCGGCGCCGTAATTCGTCGGGATCGCAAGCGCGATCCATGCCGTGCCGCGCTCCAGGAACGGATCGATCTCGGCGACGGTTGTCACGGTCGCGACCACGGTGAAATTGCGTGAAGCGTCGAACCGGTGAATCAGCTCCCGGCTGGCGGTCGAGCGATCGCCGTCGGCGATCACCAGCGGCACGTCCTTGACGTCGGTGGTGGCGGCGTAACCGAGCATCGCGAGCTGGAGGATCGGCGCGACGATCACGATCCCGAACAGGCGCGGGTTCATCCGGATCTCGAGGAACTCCTTCCAGATCAGGACGCGGAGGCGCTGCATCTCAGGCCCTGTCCCTCGACAACCGCAGTGAGGCGAGGCCGAGCACGATCGTGGCGTAGATCGCCAGCGCGCCGAACTCCGGCAGCAGATGCGATGCCGGCGCTCCCTTCAGCACGATCCCCCGAAGCGCGACCAGAAAGTAGCGGGCCGGCACGATCCGGGTGACCTGCTGGAGAAACGCCGGCATGCTGGCAATCGGAAAGATGAACCCGGACAGCATCAACGTCGGCAGCAGCGAGACCAGCAGCGCAATCTGAAAGGCCACCTGCTGCGTGTCGGCGATGGTCGAGACCAGCAGGCCGGTCGCCAGGGCCCCGAGCAGATAGAGCGACAAGGCCGCCGTCAACGTGATCCAGTTGCCGCGCATCGGCAGGTCGAACAGCAGCTGCGAGGCGAGAAAGACCAGCGCCGCCGACACCAGCGAGATGGCGAAGTACGGGACGGTCTTGCCGAGGATGAAGGGCACGGTGCCGACCGGGGCCATCCGCACCTGCTCGATGGTCCCCGACTCCTTCTCACGCACGATCGACAGGGCGGTCGAGGTCACCGACATCAGCATCGTCAGATAGGCGATCAGGCCGGGGACGAGGAAGAGGGCGCTGCGAAGCTCCGGGTTGTACCAGATCCGGGGCTCGACCGAGACCGGCACGCCCGGCCGGGCCGTCGACGTTGCGAACAGGCTGGCGCCACCCGAGAACTGCGCGCTGGCGGTCTGCAGGATGCTGGTGGCGTAGCCGACGACCGCCGTGGCGGTGTTGGCGTTGTCGCCGTTGACAATGACCTGGACGGGGGCGATGTTGCCGGTCGTGACCGAGCGGCTGAAGCCCTCGGGGATCACCAGCACGGCGCGGGCCTCGTTCCGGTCGAGCATCCATTCGGCGGCGCGGGGACTGTGCACGGCGCCAGCGAGGTTGAAGTAGCCGGAGTTGACGAAGGCGGAGACCAGCGCGCGGCTCTCGGAGGTCCCGTCGCGGTCCTCGACCGCGAGGGCGACGTTGCGCACGTCGAAGTTCAGGGCATAACCGAACACCAGCAGGAAGAAGGCGGGCACGAACGCCAGGATCATCAGCGTCCGGCGGTCGCGGCGGATCTGGCGCAGCTCTTTCCTGGCGACCGCGGTGATCGTCGCCAGCGCGCCGGTCACGAGACCGCTCCGGCTTCCGCGGCATCGACCACATCGAGAAAGACGTCCTCGAGCGACGGCTCGACCCGCTCGACCGGGCCGACCTCGTGCCCCTGATCCGACCAGCCGCGTCCGGATCATCGCCGGGTCCACGTCATTGCGTCTCAGGACGGCGTGCACGGCGGTGCCGAACAGCGAGGTCTTCTCTACCTCCGCCATCGCGTCCAGCGCCGCCATGACCTCGACCGGCCGTGCCGCGCGGATCTCGACGATCGGCCGGGAGGCGAAGACCTGCTTGACCTCGGCGATGGTGCCGATCGTCGCCAGGCGCCCGGCGTGAATCAGCGCGACCCGGTGGCAGCGTTCTGCTTCGTCCAGGTAGTGGGTCGTGACCAGAACGGTCACGCCGGCCTCCGACAGCGAGTCGATCAACCTCCAGAACTGGCGGCGCGACAGCGGGTCGACGCCGCCGGTCGGCTCGTCGAGGAAGAGGATCGGCGGCTCGTGAAGCACCGCGCACCCCAGCGCCAGCCGCTGGCGCCAGCCACCGGACAGGTCGCGGGCCAGAGTCGACTCGCGGCCGCGCAGCCCGGCCATCTCGATCACGAACTCGCGCCGGCGCGCCAGCCGCTCGCGGTCGAGACCGTAGATGCCGCCGAAGAACGCGATGTTCTGATCCACCGTCAGCAGCTCGTAGAGCGAGAACCGCTGCGACATGTAGCCGATGCGCAGCTTCACCGCTTCGGGATCGCGGCCGACGTCCTGGCCACCGACACGGGCGGTGCCGGACGTCGGGCGCAGCAGGCCGCACAGCATCCGGATAGTGGTCGACTTGCCGGCGCCGTTGCTGCCGAGGAAGCCGAAGATCTCGCCGGTCCGGACCTCGAACGACACGTCGTCCACGGCGGTGAACGCGCCGAAGCGGCGGGTGAGATGACTGACTTCGATGGCGTTCACGTCAGCGCCCCAGCGCGCGCTCGAGCCGGGCTTCGGCCAGGCGGGCGGCGGCGGTGGCGCGGGTGAGGTCGAGCGCCCCCTGCAGCACCGCGACCTCGGCGTCGAGCACGTCGGTCGGCGTCACCACCCCGGCGCGGAATCGCTCACCCACGACGCGCCGGGCCTCGACCGCGCTGCGGATCCCCTCCTCCGCTGCGGCGATGGCAGCGGCCGAGGACTCGAGGTCGAGGCGCCGCGCCTCGACCTCGAACGCCACCTGCCGGTCGAAGTCAGTGATCCGGGCCTCGACCGCGCGCGCCGCGGCGGCCGCCTCCGCGCGTTCCGCCCCGCGGCGGCCGCCGTCCCACAACGTCCAGGAGAGATTGATCGACGCGTCCCACGAGTCCTCCCACCGGTCGACGCGCGGAAAGATCCGTTGGTTGGGCCGCGCGTAGTCGTAGCCGCCGCCGACAGAGACCTGCGGTTTGCTCCCGGACGCCGACCGCCGCCCCGCGCTCGCGCGCGGCGATCAGCCGCTGATCGAGCGCCCGCCGCTCAGCCCGCTCGGGCGTAGCAGCCGCACTCCCCGCACCCCCGGCACCCGCCGGCACCCCCCGCACTCCCCGCACCGCCCCGCACCCCCCGCACCCTTGATAGTTACCCTCCCCTCCCCTCCGATCAAACGACGGAGATCCGCCTCGGCGATCTGCCGGGTCGCGCGAGGCTTCAATCGACAGCACGCGCTGGCGGGACCGCTGGGCCTGCGCTGACAGCACGTCGTTTGGCGGGATCAGGCCCTGGTCGAGCCGGGATTGCAGGTCCTTCACGTGGGCGTCGAGGCTCTCGAGCGACCGGCCGAGGACGTGCTCGGTTTCGAGCGCCGTGACCAGCGCCCAGTAGGCGCGCGTGATCTCGAGCCGGAGGTCGGCCCGCGCGACGGCCAGGTCCTCGCCGGTGGCGTTGACCTCTGCCCTGGCGGCACGCACCAGGGCGTCGGTTCGTCCTCCGGTGTAGATCGGCCACTGCAGGTCGATGCGGCTCCGGTAGTTGTCCGGAACGTCGGGATAGATCACCTCCACAGCCCGCCCCGGCGTGAAGATGGAAAACTCCTCGACGTGGTTGGTGCGGGTGTAGCCCGCCTGCGCGGCGACAATCGGCAGCTTCGCGGCAGCACGCCCGGCTTCGGCCGCGGCCGCTCCCGCCTGCCTGGCCTCGAGCTCGGCGAGCCGCGCGCTGTATTGCAGTCCCCGGGCGATCGCCTCTTCGAGCGTCAACGGCTCCTGGGCCCCGACCACGCCCGCCGCGAGCACGCCTGCCAGCGACCACGCACCGAATCTCATCACCCGGATTCGCCGCCGCGAACACTCTCGTTCGTTCATCCTCTCCCTCATTTCGCCGCCAGCATCGCGATGAACACGTCTTCGAGCGTGGCGCCGATCGAACGCACGCTGGTCACGCCAATCCCTTCGCGGGTCAGCCCGGCGCGGATCCGCCCGGCCGGATCCCCTTCGGGTACTTCCTGGAAGGTCACGTGGGCGCGTTCGCCGAAGCCCTGTGCGTCCGATACACCCGCGCAGCCCGCGCAGGACCTGGAGCGGCGGACGCGGCGTGGCGGCGATCACCTCGAACAGCCGTCCCGCGAGCGACGCCTGCAGCACCGCTGGCGCGTCGATCGCGAGCACCCGGCCTTCGTGCAGCAGCAGGACCGTGCCGCACCGTTCCGCTTCGTCCAGGTACGGCGTCGCCATGACGATCGTCAATCCGCGCGACAGGAACTCCGACAGCAGCTTCCAGAACTCCCGGCGGGCCACCGGGTCGACCCCCGTCGTCGGCTCGTCCAGGATCAGGATGTCGGGTTCGTGGACGAGAGTGCAGGCGAGCGCCAGCTTCTGTTTCATCCCGCCCGACAGCCGGTCGGCGCGCCGGCCTCTGAACCTGGTGAGCTGGGTCATCTCGAGCAAGCGGTCCCGCGTGCCGCGGTAATCGCGCACGCCGTGGATCTCGGCGAAAAACGCGACGTTCTCGTCGATCGTCAGATCGCCATAGAGCGAGAAGCGCTGTGACAGGTAGCCGACCGCGCCGGTGATCCCGCGGTGGTCCTTCACCGGGTCCTTGCCGAGCACCCGGACCGCGCCACCGTCGGCCCGCAGCAATCCACAGGCAATCCGGATCGCAGTCGTCTTGCCCGCGCCGTCAGGGCCGATGACGCCGAACATCTCGCCGCGGCCGACCGTGAACGAGACGGAGTCGAGCGCCTTGATCGCGCCGTAGGACTTCCTGACCTCGCTGAATTCGACGGCAGTCATCGGCCCTCCGAAGCTACTGCCCCTTCACCGGGACCGGCAGCTCGGCTTCGACCGGCATGCCCGGCTTGAGGATCCCCTCCCGGTTGTCGACGCTCACCTTGATCCGGTAGACCAGACGCGAACGCTCCTCCGCGGTCTGAACGTTCCGCGGCGTGAACTCCGCGCGCGGCGAGATGTAGGTGATCGTGCCGGTCAGCCGGTGGCCAGCGTCGGTGAGCAGCGTCGCCGCCTGACCCAGGCGGAGCTGCGGCACGACCGGTTCGTCGACGTAGACGTTCGCCCAGGCGTGATCGAGGTCCGAGATGACGGCGACGGGGGTCCGGGCCGGCGACCATCTCGCCGGCGTCGACCAGCTTCGACGTGACGGTGCCGGCCACCGGTGACTTGACGGTGGCGTCGGCCAGGTTCTTCTGCAGCGCCGCGATCTGGGCGTTGGCCGAGCTGACGCGGGCCTGGGCGGCCGCCACCTCTTCTCGCCGCGCGCCGGCGCGCAGGCGCTTGACCCCTTCGTCCGCGGCGCGGGCCCGCTCCTGTGCGGCGGTGACGCGCGCCCGCGCGATCGACGCTCTCGCCGCGGCATCGTCCCGCTGCTTGCGCGACCCGGCGTTGGCGGCGAGCAGCCCCTCGAACCGCTGAAGATCCTCGGTCGCGGCCTTCAGCTCCGCCTCGGCGGCGGCGATGTCTGCGCTGGCCGATTCGGCCTGCGCACTGGCCTGGCGGATGTCCTCCGCCCGCGACCCGGCCTGCAGCAAGCTGCAGCTGGGCGCCGGCCTGGTCGCGGTCCGCCTCGGCCCGCCGCAGCGTGATCTCGAGATCGCTGGTATCGAGCCGCGCCAGCACGTCGCCGGCGGCGACGACCTTCCCTTCCTCTGCCGGCATCTCGACCACCCGCCCCCCGACTTCGGCCGCGACCCGCACCTCGGTGGCTTCGACGTAGCCGGAGGCCCGCGGCACGCCGTCATCCCGGCTACGACACCCGGCACCTGCGGCCACGACCGCGGCGGCGGCCAGGATCGAGATCACTCGAGTCATCACGACTTTCCTTCCAGTGCGAGAAGCGCGACCCGCTGAACATGGGCAATGACCTGCTCGGTCGTCAGCTCCGCGGCGAGCGCGAGCTGGGCCGGGGCCCGGCGCCGCATCGGAGCGGTGGCGAAGAACATCAACAATGGTCCGACGATGCCGAGCTGGACGAGGAGAGGGTTGGCGGGCCGGAATTTCCTGGCGGCGACCCCGGCGGTCACCGCGCCGGCGACGTGGTGCAGGATCCCGGCAATGGTCGCCATCGTCCCCTTGTCGACGTGGGTGCCTCCCTCGGCAATCTCGCGGAGCCAGATCGCGGGGAAGTGCGGCCGGGCCTCGGCCTCCCGGGCGATCGCCACGACCACGGCGCGGATGCGGTCGGCGGGATCGATGTCGTCGGCACTTGCGAGCGAGAGACGGGCGGCGACGGCCTCGAACATGTCGTGAAGGATCTCGCCGTAGAGCCCGGCCTTGCTCTTGAAGTGGTAGTAGAGCATCGCCTTGTTGACCCCGGCGCTGGTGGCGATGCGGTCGACGTTGGCGCCGGCGAAGCCGCGGGCGGCGAACTCGGTGGCGGCGGCGGCGAACAGGCGGTCGCGGGTGCCCGGGCCGGGGCGGCGGAGAGCGGCTCGACGCTTCATAACTAACTAGATAGTTAATATAACTAACTGGTTAGTTTTGTCAAGCGGACGGCGCTGGCCGGGGAGCGGGATGGGGAATGGGGAATGGGCTGGGGCGCTACAACAGCTTCGCCAGCCGGGCATAGCCCGCCCGGCTCACCGGCAGACGACGGCCGTCGCGGAGGATCGCGACCCGGCTGTCCTTGGCGTACAGCTCCACCCGTGCGATCCGCTCGATGTTGAGCAGATACGACCGGTGGATCCGGACGAACCGGGCCGGGTCCATCGCCGCCTCCACCGCCGCCATCGTCTGGTCCTTCAGGTAGTCCTTGCCCCCCGACTTGAAGCAGACGTAGTCGTCCTGCGCCTCGACGTAGTCGACGCCGTCGACCGGCAGCACGTGGACCTGGGAGCCGTCGCGGATCAGCACCCGCTCGAGCGGCGCCTGGCGCGGCCGGGCCTCGGCGACCAGGTCCTCGACCGGCATGACCTCGTGCGCCTGAATGCGGGCCGCGCGCGCGCGACAGCGCCTCGCTGAAGCGCTCCTCGTTGAACGGCTTGAGCAGGTAGTCGACGGCGTGGACTTCGAAGGCCCGCAGCGCGTAGCGGTCGTAGGCGGTGGTGAAGATGACCGGGATCGACCGGCCCGAGCAGCTCGAGCACCTCGAAGCCATCGAGCTTCGGCATCTGCACGTCGAGGAACATCAGGTCGGGCGTCAGCTCGGTCACCGCCTTGACCGCCTCGAAACCGTTGCCGCACTCGGCGACCGCCTCCACCCCGGGATGCGCGCGCAGGTACTCGCGGATCACCGCCCGCGCCAGCGGCTCGTCGTCCACGATTACGACCCGCAGCGTCTGTTCGTCAGCCATCGCTCGCTCTCACAGGATCCGAGCCGGTTACCGCGACCGGCTCGTGGCCGGGGACCATGCCGGTTCGACCGGCGACTCCAGTATCCCCCGCCCCGCCGGCGTGGACCGCCGGCAGCGACAGTTCGACCCGCCACCGTCCGTTCTGCTCCGCCCAGTGTACGGATGCCTCGGTGCCGAACAACGCGCGCAGCCGTGACCGGACGTTGGTCAGCCCCAGGCCGGTGCCGGTCTTGCGCGGGCGGTCGGCGTCCGCGGGGTTTTCGACCACGATCGTGACCCGCACCGGCGTGCAGTCCACGGTCACCGTCACAGTCCCGCCTTCGAGCACGTGCGCGACGCCGTGGGTAACCGCGTTCTCGACGATCGGCTGGAGGACCAGCGGCGGCACGAGACAGTCATTGGCGGCGCCGGGGGAGATGGCGACCTGCAGCCGGTCGCCCAGCCGCACCCGTTCGACCTCGAGATATTTTTCCGCGAGCGCGAGCTCGCGCGACAGCGGGATCCGTTCGGCGGCGCCGAGCGCGAGGCTCTCACGCAGGAAGTCGCCGAGCAGGACGGTCATGCGGCGGGCCGCCGCCGGATCGACGCTGGTCAGCGCGCTGATCGAGTGCAGGCTGTTGAACAGGAAGTGGGGATCGATCTGCGCCCGCAGCGTGCGCAGCTCCGCGTCCCTGGAGTGCACCTGCGCCTGCAGCTGCCGGCGCTCGGCGTCACGCGCATGCTCGAATGCCGCCACGCTGTAGCCGACGGCGATCGAGAGCAGGTAGAGAAGCACGCCGAAACCGAAGAAGATCGCCGCGATCTCGTCGAACGGGATATCCACACGCCAGAGATGGCTGAGCGTACCGGTCCAGAAGCGGGCCAGCAGCAGCCAGGCGGCGCTGCTGAGGAACGACGCGCCGAGCGCGGTGGCGATCAGCCGGGCCGTCCCCGAGGTGGCGATCGGCGTGCTGCGCGACACGTACCAGGCCGACAGGCAGACGAAGCCATAGCCGAGCGCGAGCGGGAACGCCACGACCGTGGCGGCGCGCACCGTCAGCCCGGCCTCGGCCGCCAGCAGCATCGCCAGCAGCGCGCCGGCGATCAGCCACAGCGCAAGATACAGTGCGAGCCGCTCGCCCCTGGCGAGAAGCGGGTGCATGGTCTAGTTTTTCACGTCCACGCCGCCCATCATCACTACGCCCCGGATGACCAGCCGGTGGGTGCTGGCTCCCTGCGGCGGCCGGGTGGTGTCGTCGAAGCCCCCCATCAGCGGCGTGACCCGGCCGATCACCGTCCAGTTCTCCGGTACCCGGATCTCGATCCCGCCCCACATCGCGAACACGTCGATCACCGCCTCGCCGTTGATCGCCGCGTGGCGCAGGTCGATCTCGCACCCGCCCATGAACGCGGTGAGCTCGCCGCCGCGAAACGCGGTCGAGTTGCTGCCGCGGTTGACCCCGCTCAGGATGGCGATCGCATTCACGGTGTCGTCCCCGCCCGCCGTCGCGCGCTGCTGGTGCCCGCGGAGCCCCTGCCACACGATCATGCCGCCGACGAGGACCAGCAGGAGCGGCCAGAAGTCCATGAAACTGACGGCGATGAGACCGAGCGTGTCGAGCAGCATCCAGCTGCCGGCGGCGATGAACAGCACCCCGCCGAGAGCGCTGCCATGGCCGGCCCGGACCTGCCACAGCTTGGCGAGCCCGATCGCGATCAGCCCGGCCGGCCAGTAACGGAGCAAGTCGCCGGCCTCCGCCAGCCGCAGGTTGTCGAGCGTGAAGACGATGCCGACGAGGATGATGAGGAGGCCGAACATCAGGTGGGGGGTCAGTCGCACGGTCGAGGGGGGCGCACCGGTTTCCATCTCAATTCTCCTGGATCCTGCGGGGACGTTCGGTCCCTCGATGGCGCGCCAGGCAATGATCAGTCCGGCCGCGATGATCAGCAGTGGCCAGGACGTCGAGTAGTCCAGGCCGAACAGCTCCGCTTCGCTCACCAGCCCCCAGGTGCCGACGGCCAGCAGCCACAGGCCGCCGCGGCGCGAGCGCCGGCGGCCGCGCCGGAGCCCGGGATCGATCATCCGGAGCGCGCCGAGAAACAGCAGCAGCAGCGGCCACCAGCCCGAAGGCTCCAGGTTCCAGCCGTCGCCGCGATCGGTCATCAGCGCCACGCCGACCAGCATGATCGCGAGGCCGACGAGAACGTGGCGGTTGAGCACGTGAGTTTCTGCCGAGGGTGATTCCTTCATGTGTCCTGCCCTTCGTGCCACAACCACGATAGGCGGCGCGAGGGGGGCGGCGGCAGCCGCATTCGGTGAATGCCCATTTGCAGCCGGTGAACGGCGGCGGTTCTGGTAGAATCCCGGCCCGATCCATCTCAATTCAGGGGACACATGAAACGTTGGCAGAAGACCGTTCTCTCGATCGTACTGGTGCTCGGCGGAGTGCTCCTCGCGGGCATCACCGCGACCATCGGCTGGCGTCCGTTCGTCGGCCCGCGGGCGCGGCCGCTCACCGACCGCCGGTTCGACCCGACCCCGGCCCGCCTCGAACGTGGCGCCTACATCGTCCGCAACGTCGCGGTCTGCGTGTTCTGCCACTCGGACCTGGATCCGTCGATCGAGGGGCTGCCGGTCCGGGCCGGGATGCTGGGAGCCGGCCGGCCGTTCACCGCCGAGGACATGCCCTGGCTGACCGCGCCCAACATCACCTCTGACCAGCAGACCGGCGCCGGTTCGTGGACCGATGACGCCATCGCCCGTGCGGTTCGCGAAGGGATCGGCCACGATGGCCGCACGCTGTTCCCGCTGATGCCGTACTTGAACTACCGGATCATGTCGGACGAGGACCTCGCGTCGGTCATCACCTACATCCGGTCGCTTCCGGCCGTACGGAAGGAGCATCCGAAGACGGCGATTCCCTTTCCCGTCAGCCGGCTGATCAACTCGGTGCCCGAGCCGATCGAGGGGGCGGTGCCGGAACCGGATCTCAGCACGCCCGAGAAGCGCGGACAGTACCTGGTCACGCTGGCCTCCTGCTCCGACTGCCATACGCCGATGCACCAGGGAAACTACCTCCCCGGCCTGGAGTTCGCCGGCGGCAACGCGATGAAGCACGGCGACGCTCGTGCGCCGCGTGCCTCTGCCAACCTGACACCCTCGCCGAACGGCATCCCCTACTACAACGAGGAACTGTTCCTGGAAACCATGCGGACCGGGCGCGTGCGCGAGCGTCAGCTCAGCGACGTCATGCCGTGGGGGCACTACCGGAACATGACCGATCAGGACCTGAAGGCGGTGTTCGCCTACCTCAAGACGCTGAAGCCGATCGACCACTACGTCGACAACGCGGTCGCGGCCACGGCCTGTGCGAAGTGCGGCCTGCCGCACGGTGGCGGAGAGCGGAACAAGAAGATGGAGTGATCGCGGCCACGACGGGAGCTTCGCTGGCCTTGAACAGGAGACTAGAAGGTCAGGAGAACGCCCTTTAGAGTTGGTTCTCTTGCACTCTTGCCCTCCTGTAAAAAGTCAGCGCTCGCGGCCACGACGGGAGCTTCGCTGGCCTTGAACAGGAGACTAGAAGGTCCGGAGAACGCTCTTTAGAATTGGTTGGAGCGCTATCGGGGAGGGAGTCCGGCCTTCTTCCGCGCGGCCTCCAGCTCGTTCATCGCCTGGAGGACCTCCTGGCGGGCCGCTTCCTTCGCCCGCTCGGACTTCGCCTCCTTCAGCTTGTCCACCGCCTTCATCACCGCCCACTGAAGGCCGATCGAGGTCGCGGCGATCGTCATCACCTCTCTGTTGGAGAACATCGACATACCGCGGTACTCGACCGGGGTGACCATGTCGAGGAACTCGCGGTGCGACATGCTGCCGGCGGCCGGCACCGGCCCGTTCAGGTAGTCGGGGCCGAGAATGTCGGCCACCGTCGGCTGCCGCGCAAAGACCTCGACACGGAAGACCGGACGGTCCGTGCGCGTCTTGATCGCGGGTGGGCGGGACAAAGCCTCCTGGATCCGCTCGAGCGAAACCGGGAGCTCGACCGGGCGGGCGTCCTCCTGCGCCGGAGCGGCCGGCGGGGGTGTCGCGTTGGCGGTCCCCTGCTGGGGCGCTTGTGCGAGCGCGACCGCCAGGGTCAGCGCCTGGAATCCGATGAGCACGGTACCCATTATGACGACCAATTCACCGGTACGGCTTCCACGATCGGTGCCCGCGGCTGGGACGACGGCTGTTCGCAACTGAACATAACGCGGTAGCCTGTACGGCCCTGGAGCGCCGGTAAGTCCTGCAGTAAGAGGCCTCTGCCGGCATCATGCCTCGGGCACGCTTCTCGCTGCCACGGCTGTCCGGCCGAACGTTTCACTGCCCGATTGGAGACCGGATGCGCATTCTGCTGCACGACCTGAAATACGCCACCCGCATGCTCACCCGGTCTCCCGGGTTCGCGCTGGTCGCGGTGCTGACGCTGGCCCTCGGGATCGGCGCCAACACCGCGATCTTCACCGTGGTGAATGCGCTGCTGCTGCGCCCCCTCCCCTACGCGGACCCGGGCGAGCTGGTCATGGTCTGGCAGGACTTCCGGGCGCGCGGCGGCCCGGCTGACGAGTGGGCGTCCCCGGGGAACTACGTGGACTGGAGCCGCGAAGCGTCACTCTTCGAAGGGGTCGCCGCGATCGGCGGCTGGCGGCCGATCCTGGCCGGCGGGGCCGAGCCGGAGCCGATCCCGGGCGAACAGGTCACGCACGAATACTTCGACGTGCTCGGTGTCAGGGCGGCGCTCGGCCGCACCTTCCAACCCGAAGACGATGTGCCCAATGCCGCGCGGGTCGCGGTCATTGCCGACACGCTGTGGAAGCGCCGGTTCGGAGGCGAGCCGGGGGTCATCGGCCGGATCGTTACTCTGAACGGCGAACCGCACCAGGTCATCGGCGTGCTGCCGGCGGGGTTCCGGCCGATCGTCGCCAGCGACACCGGCGAGATCTGGCGGCCGATCCGTATCAACACCGCGTCACCATCGCGCGGCGCAATCATCTACCGCGTTGTCGGCCGGCTCCGCGACGGCCTGACGACCGGGCAGGCGCAGGCCGCCGCCACCGCCCTGGCCGGACGACTTCAGACGATGTACCCGGAGCACAACGAAAAGGTCGGGTTCAACCTGCAGCCGCTCCACGACCGGGTCGTTGGCGACATCCAGCCCGGCCTGCTGGCCCTGCTCGGTGCGGTCGCCTTCGTTCTGCTGATCGCGTGCGCCAACCTCGCCAACCTGCTGCTCGCCCGCGGTTCGTCGCGGGCGCGGGAGCTGGCCGTCCGCATGGCCCTCGGCGCCGCGCGGCGGCGGGTGGTGCGCCAGCTGCTGACCGAAAGCGTCCTGCTGGCCGGCATCGGCGGGCTCGCCGGAGTGCTGCTCGGCGTCTGGGCGGTCGAGGCGCTGGTGTCGATCGCTCCGGCCAGTGCGCCGCGGGTCGGCGAAATCGGCCTCGACCCGGTCGTTTTCGGCTTTGCCGCGCTGATCACAGTGGCGACCGGCGTGCTGTTCGGCCTCGCCCCGGCGCTCCAGTCGTCGCGCAGCGATGTGACCCACTCGCTCAAGGACGGCGCGCGCGGTGGTTCCGCCGCCTCCGGGCGACCGCTGCGGCGCGCGCTGATCGTGACGGAAGTGGCACTCGCGCTGATCCTGCTGACCGGCGGCGGATTGCTGCTCCAGACCTTCCTGCGCCTGCAGAACGCCGATCTCGGATTCGATCCGCGCAACGCGCTCGTCGGCTTCGTCAACCCGCCCCGCGTCACCTACGACACCGCGGCGAAGCATGTCGCGTTCTACGACCAGCTGTACGAGAAGGTGTCGAACCTGCCCGGCGTGCAGAAGGCGGCGCTGGTCTCGGTGCTGCCGCTCGGCGGCGACAGCGACATGAACTTCATGATCGAAGGGCGGCCCGCGCCGGCCCCGACCGAGACGCCGGTGACCTGGTACCGTCTGGTGACTGCCAGCTATTTCGACACGATGGGCATGCGGTTGCGCAGCGGACGCGGGTTCGAGACGCGCGAAGCCGCGCCGTCGGTGGTCGTCAACGACGCGATGGCGAAAAAGTTCTTCCCCGGCGAGGAACCGATCGGCAAGCGCGTCCGCTTCAACCCGGACGGCCCATGGTTCACGATCATCGGGATCGTGCGGGACGCCAAGGCCCGCGGCGCGCGTCAGGCGGCCCGGATCGAAACCTTCGTGCCCTACTGGCAGCTGCCGGAACCGGGCATGAACGTCGTGCTCAAGACCACCGGCGATCCGGCGCTGTTGACAGCCGCGCTCAAACAGGCAGTGCTCTCAATCGATCCCAACGTGCCGGTCCAGGCGGTCACGACGCTCGAGACCATCGTCGGCAGCTCGATCGAGCAGCCGAAGTTCTTCGCCGTGCTGTCGGCGGCCTTCGCGCTGCTGGCGCTGGCGCTCGCGGCGATCGGCATCTACGGCGTGATGGCCTACGTGGTGGCGCAGCGAACGACCGAGATCGGTGTCCGGATGGCGCTCGGCGCCACCCAGGCGGAGGTCTTCAGGCTGGTCCTCGGCGACGGCCTCAAGCTGACTGCCATCGGGATCGTGCTTGGCGTCGCCGGATCGGTCGTCGTCGCGCGATGGCTGGCAACGATGCTGTTCGAGGTCACCCCGGGGGATCCGCTGACGCTGGCCGCGACCGCCGGGCTGCTCCTGCTGGTCGCCGCCACCGCCTGCTTCATCCCGGCACGCCGGGCCACGCGGGTCGATCCGATGGCGGCGTTGCGCGCCGAGTAGGCCGATCACGCGCGTCCGGAGGAATACTCCCCGGCCCACGGGAACGCGAAGTTTGAGGTTTGGCGGCGCCGAGTAGCTATAATTTCAGCGGCCTAGAAACCGGCGACCCGGTGAGCCCGTCTAAGGAACAAAATGTCATTTTTCAAGTCCAGCCAGCCGGTGCGGCAGCCCGACGTCCTCTCGTCGGACGCCGCGGTGGCGCCGCACGCGCTCATCGCCCTCAGGAACATCGAGAAATCGTACGCCCACGGCACCAGCCGCACCTACGTGCTGCGCCGGATCAGCCTGGACATCAAGGAAGGGGAATTCATCTCGATCATGGGGCCGTCGGGAGCCGGCAAGTCCACGCTCCTTCACATCATCGGGATGCACGACTCCGCCTGGACGGGTGAGTACTACTTTCTCGATCAGCCGGTGCACAAGCTGGCGGCGAAGGATCGCGCGCGGCTGCACAAGCAGCACATCGGCTTCGTCTTCCAGAGCTATCACCTGCTGGACCACCTGACCGTTTACGAGAACCTCGACATCCCGCTGTCGTACCGCGATATCAAGAAGGCGGAACGCGAGAGCCTGGTTGGAGACATCCTCGACAAGTTCTCGATCGTCGGCAAGAAGGACCTCTACCCCAACCAGCTCTCCGGCGGTCAGCAGCAGCTCGTCGCGGTGGCCCGCGCGGTCATCTCGACGCCCAAGGTCATTCTCGCGGACGAGCCGACCGGCAACCTGCATTCAAGCCAGGGGCGGGAGATCATGGAGCTTTTCAAAAAGCTCAACGAGGGAGGGACGACGATCATCCAGGTCACGCACTCGGAGGCCAACGCTGCTTACGGCAGCCGGGTGGTCAATCTGCGCGACGGCTGGATCGTCGACGAGTAAAGGCAGTGCTGAAGGCTGAAGTTGAATGCTGAATGCTGAAAAAGTTCGGCATTCAGCCTTCAGCATTCAGCCTTGCGCATTGCGCATTGCGATGCTCACCACCGCGGCTCTTTTCGCCTGCCGCCTGAGAAATCCTCGCTCTCGAAATTGCGGTTGCCGCCGCCGCTCCGCCCTCCCGCGCCACGGCTGCCGCCGCCTTCGGTCTTCGGGCGTGCTTCGTTCACCACCAGCGGCCGCCCGTCCATGTTGTACTCGTTGAACTCGGTGACCGCCTTTTGCGCATCTTCGTCCGACGCCATCTCGACAAAGGCGAATCCGCGGGCGCGGCCGGTGGCCATATCTTTCATCACCCGTACGTTGTCGACCTGACCGGCGCGACTGAACAGCTCGCTGAGCTGTTCCTCGGTGGCCGAATACGGAAGGTTGCCGACGTAGAGTCTCCTGCCCATACTGTCAATTACTCCTGCGGTTGCTGCGTCAACGTTCTCACTTGCGGCGGACTATATAGCAGATCGCGTGCCGCATCCGCTCGAGCTTTACCCGGTCCAATGGCCGAGCTAAAGTGAAGCGTGCGTCGCCTGCTTCTCTTCATTGTCTGTGTCCTGATTTGTGCCGCGTGCTCGCGCGACAAGCGCTATCCGTTCACCGGACAGATCCTCGCGGTCAACGTTCCCGCTCAGGAGATCACGGTCAAGCATGAGGACGTCCGCGGCTTCATGCCCGGCATGACCATGCCGTTCAAGGTACGGAAAGCGGCCGACGTTGCCGCCGCCAGACCTGGGGACCTCATCACCGCCACCTTGATCGTCGAAGACAGCCGCGGCTATCTCGATGACATCACGAAGACCGGCGAGGGACCACTGCCGGCGGAGATGCCCGAAGCCCGGCTGGCGCCGATGATCGATCCAGGCACGGAAGTGCCGGACGCGGAGTTGATCGACCAGGCCGGACGACCGCGACGCCTGTCGGACTGGCGGGGCAAGACGATTGCCGTCACGTTCGTATACACGCGATGTCCGCTGCCGGACTTCTGCCCGCTGATGGACCGCCATTTCGCCGCGGCGCAGAAGGCACTCGCGGCGGATCCGGCGCTGCGCGAACGGGTGCACCTGTTGTCGGTCAGCTTCGATCCCGACTACGACACTCCGGCGGTACTCGCGCAGCATGCCGCCCGCGCCGGCGCGGAACCGGCGACCTGGTCGTATCTCACCGGATCGCGTGACCACGTCGACCGGTTCGCTGCGGCGTTCGGCGTCTCGATCATGCGTGAAGACGGCAAGCTGGAGGAGATCATGCACAACCTCCGGACCGCGGTGATCGACCGGCACGGACGCCTGGTCACGGTGCAGAACGGCCGCGACTGGACCCCGGAGCAGCTGCTGAAAGAGATCCGCGCCGCCGATGCCGCACGGTAGTGCACCGCCACTCGCCCGCTTCACGCCGGCGGAGCGGCGGGTGATCCGGCGGCTGCGCACGCCGGCGCTGGTCCAGCGGTTTCTCAACGCGCTGCCGTACAACACCGAGCCGCCGCCCGAGCGCGCCAAGCTGCGGAGCTTCCGCGGCGTGCTGCGTCACCAGACCGCCCACTGCCTCGAAGCAGCGCTGGCCGCGGCAGTGATCCTGGAACAGCACGGCTATCCCCCGCTGGTGCTCAGCTTCGAGTCGATCGACAACCTCGACCACGTGATCTTCATCTACCGGCGTGCCGGGCGCTGGGGAGCGATCGGGCGCTCACGAGATCCGGGTCTGCATGGGCGCAAGCCGGTGTTCCGGACGCCTCGGGACCTGGCGCTCAGCTACGTGGACGGGTACGTCGACTACACCGGACGGGTAACCGGCTACGCGGTGGTGGATCTCCGGCTGCTCGGGGACTACGACTGGCGGCTGTCAGAGAAGAACGTCTGGAAGGTGGAACGCCTGCTGCTCGACGTTCCGCACCGGGAGATCCGGTCGTCGGACACGCCGGATCGACCGGCTGCGCGCGCGATACCGGAAGTTCAGGCAGCAGTTCCCGGGCCGAAAGCCGACCTACTACGCCGGCAGACGCAACTGGACGGAGTTACCACGGGAGTTCAGGGGCTAGGTTCCAGGTTGCCTCGCGGACGGTTTGGACCCTGGGAGTTGGTTGGGCGTTGCGAGTTGGGAGTTGGGAGTTTTGGACCCCATCCCCCCATCCCCGATTCCCCACTACCCTCTAGTCGAGATCGAAGTCCCGCGTGGGCTTCGTGATCGGCTCCTGGCCCGCCTGCTTCATCGCTTCCTCGAACCGCTTCGACAGCGCATCGTCACGGGTCCGCTCCGATTCGAAGGAGCGGGCGAAGAGGGCGTCGCGGCGCGCCGCTTCGTCGGCCAGGATGCGCTCCGCCTGGCTCAGCTCGGGAGTGTCGCTGCGGGCCGGCTCCTCGTGCCGCACGACGCGGCGGAGATTCGAGTCGATGACCAGCGTCGACGAACAGCAGGGGCACCGCACGTCGAATTCTGATTTGAGCTTCATCTCGCTACCTCCACCCGCTGGCCGCCGGCGATCCGATCACAATCCACAATCCACAATCCCAATCCGCAATCCGCAATCCGCAATCCGTGAATCCGCAATCACCAATCCGAAATCAGCGCTTCTTCTTCTCATCCCTGCCCCACGTCAGCTTCACCTCGGTGCCCGCCGCATCCTTGGCGGTGACATCGACGGTGCGGACGGGAGTCCCGTCCGCCCAGCGCTGACCGTGGCCGGTAGTGAACTGGTTGAGCGGGGCGTTGGCCCGCCCGTCCGCCTTGAGGACCGGCACGTATCCCCGGAAGTGGTCGTTCACCGTGATGAGCACCTCCTTCCAGTCCTGTTCGGTTTGATTCAGCACCGTGACCATGCCTTCCCCCACCGAGATCGGCGGCGGCGGATCCGAGCACGCGGCCAGGGTGGTCAGGGCCAGGGCGGCAAGCACGACAGACGCGCGGCGCAGCATGCGACTATGATATCCCCATGCTCGTCCCCGCACCGGCAGAGCGGTTTTCGCTGCGCTGAATGGACTGGCTGTCCACCGCGGGCGCCCTGTTTCTGGTGTGGCTCGTGCTGGTGTTCCTCTTCACCCCGGGCATCAACTACCACCTCGCCCGGCGCACGTCGGTTCACGCCGACGACTTTCTCTACACGCTCCAGTCCACCTGCCAGGCGGCGCTGCATCACGGCAACCTGGTCACCGTGTTCACCAACGGGCCGAACTTCTACCCCGCCATGCTCGACGGGATCCGGTCGGCGACGCGGTCGATCAACCTGGAGTGCTACATCTTCCAGCCCGGCAAGATCGCCGACCAGTTCATCGAGGCGCTCTCCGAACGGGCGCGGCTCGGCATCAATGTCACCATCGTGGTGGACGCCATCGGCAGCTTCAACCTCTGGGGCCGGCCGCTGCGCCGGCTCCGCGAGGCCGGCTGCCGGGTCGAGTCGTACCAGCAGTTCGAATGGCATCGCCTCGCGCGTTTGAACAACCGGACCCACCGCGAGATGCTCATCGTCGACGGCCGGACGGCGTTCATCGGCGGCGCCGGCATCGCCGACTGGTGGGCGTATCGCGACGGCAAGCATCCAGCCTGGCGCGACACGATGACCAGGATCGAAGGGCCGGTCGTCGCCGCGCTGCAGGGGGTCGCGGCCGAGAACTGGCTCGAGTGCTGTGGTGAGATCATGACTGGTCCCGAGTACTTTCCGCCGCTCGAGCCGGCCGGGCAAACGACCGCGTTCGTGATCAAGAGCTCACCATCCGACCGGGCGACCGCGTCCCGGGTGGCGTTCCAGCTGCTGATGGAGGGGGCCGACCATCACATCCGGATCTCGACCCCCTACTTCCTGCCGGACAGGGCGCTGCGCCGGACGCTCGTCGCCCTGGCGAAGCGCGGCGTCGCCATAGACGTGATCGTGCCGGGGCGGCTCACCGACCAGCGCTGGGTCCGGCTCGCGAGCCGGCGGATGTGGGGGAAGCTGCTCGACGCCGGCGTGCGGATCCACGAATACTCGGCCGGCATGACCCACAACAAAGTGCTGATCGTCGACGAGCTCTGGATCGTGCTCGGGACGACCAACATCGACAACCGTTCGTTCGAGCACAACGACGAGATCAACGTCGCGCTCCGGGACCCGGCGCTTGCCGCCCGGCTGCTCGAAGACTACCGGCAGGACCTGCTCGACAGCGAGGAGATCACGCTCGAACGATGGCAGCGCCGGCCGGTGTGGGAAAAGATCGTCGGCCCCTTCATCTGGATACTGGAGCGCCAGCAGTGACCGAGCGACAGTCCCGGCGGCATCTCGACATCCGGATCGCCACCTACAACATCCATCGCTGCCGCGGCATGGACCGGCGGACGATGCCGGCCCGGATCGCGGAGGTGATCCGGGAGCTGAATGCCGACGTGGTCGCGCTGCAGGAGGTCATCGGCGCCGGGCCGTCGGGCGCCGGCCAGGCGGAAGAGATCGGCGCCGCCCTCGGCATGGGGTGGGTGATGCACTCGGTGCGTCAGCTCCGCAACCATCATTTCGGAAACGTCGTCCTCAGCCGCTACCCGGTCGTGCACCACGGCCACTACGACCTGTCATGGCGCACCTGCGAGGCCCGGGCGTGCCAGCGGGTCGACCTGGACCTGGGTGATGACGCGGTGCTGCACATTTACAACGTGCACCTCGGGACGGCAGTGCTGGAGCGGCGTTACCAGGCGGCGCGGCTCGCGGCCTTCGTCCACGACCACCGGATCAAGGCGCCCAAGGTGATCCTCGGCGACTTCAACGAGTGGATGAAAGGACTGGCGACGCGGACGCTGTCGGCGCTGTTCGAGAGCATCGACATCGCGCAGCATCTGAAGCGCCGCCGCACCTACCCGGGGCTGTTTCCGTTGCTCCACCTGGATCACATCTACTACGAAGGCGACGTCACCGTCCGGAGCATGGAGCTGGCGCGCACCCGGAAAGCGCTGATGGCGTCGGACCATCTGCCGCTCGTGGCCGACTTCCGGATCGGCTTCTGAAGAGCGGCAGCCTGGGCGCTGGCGTCAGCGGTTCATCCGCATCAGCGCGAGGCCGGTGACCTTCACCGCGCGCACCATGTTCTGCGGCTCGCGCTCGGTGGTGTTCTCGGGCGTGTCCCCCGACGAGTGGTAGTACAGCGAGTAGTCGATCTTCAGCTTCTTCGGATCCGGCGTCCCCTTCGACTCCCAGCCGGGGAGCTGATCGAGCTCCGCGAGCTTGTCCCAGGCGGCGGTGTAGATCGTTGTCGAGGGGATCTGCAGCGTCGTCTGGCCGGTGCCCCGGGTACTGTCGCGGCAGGAAGGCATAGGAATCGGTTCCGCCCTGCGACGGATTGGTCGTGTACTCCGTCCAGAAACCGGGGCGCCCGGTGTAGTCGCCGGCGACGGCTTCCAGCGTCCGCAGCATCGGCTCGTTCCACGGGACGTCGTTCGACTCGAAGTAGATCGCATCGCGCTCGGCGCCGGTGCCGGTCTCGTCGAAGTTCAACACCCCCTTGAGCTGCGCGAGCTTGTTCCCTTCCTGCTGGATGAAGGTGTGCGCCGAACGGTACTCGGCGGCCCACACCGCGAACCGGATCGAGTACTTCGGCCGAGGCGCCTTGCCGTCGCGTACCAGCGCCGCGTAGACGCGGGCGATCTCCATCACCGTGGCGACGCCGGAGGCATTGTCATCGGCGCCGGGCCCGCCGGAGTCCGAATCGCCGTGAGCGCAGACGAGATAGTAGCCCTCGGCGTTCTGTCCCGGCAGGGTGGCGATGACCGTCTTGCCCCGCCCTTCGCGGATCGTTGCGTCGAGCGACACCCGCACCCTCCGTCCCGCCTGCGCCGCCGAGGCGAGCGCGCGGCCGTCCACGTAGGACACCGCGAACACCGGGACCGGGTTGGTGGCGCTCGCCGGCAGCGACGACAGCCGCGACCAGTCGACGTAGCGCTTCGGATCGTTGGGAGCGCTCGACAGAATGGCGGCCGGCAGGTGGCCGCTCTTGATCACCGCGGCGTAGGCGCGGCCGACGTCACCCGGCGTGTAGATGACCCGCCCCTTCCACTCCCCGGTCGGCGTCGCCCTGGCAAGGTCGTCGACGAGCAGCAGTTTGCCTTCCCGCACGCCGCCGGTCGAACCGGAAAACCCGAAGGGCCAGGCGCTCTCGATCACCGCGCCATCCTCGAGCGCGACCTGCCACGCGCCTTCCGAATGCGCGAGGGCGGGCGGGTCTTCCTGCGTCGTGACGGTCAGCCCGTGCTGCTTGAAAAAGGCGGACAGGTACGCGGCTGAGCGGTCGTTCGAGGACGTGCCGCCCATCCTCGGTCCGAAAGCGACCAGCTCGCGCACGTAGCGGCGGAGCTCCGCTTCGGCAACGCCGGCGGCAAAGGCCGCTTCATCCGGCCGGTCCTGACGAGCCGTGAGAGAGGGTTCGACCGCCCCGAAGATGAGGCTCGCGATCACGATCCAGCGAATCAGCATGGGCTATTGTCCTCCGCGCAAGGGGGCTGAACTTCCTGGCCAGCCGGTCCGTATTGACAACCGAGATTGCAAAGTGATATCACTTTGACATCTAGCTCAGGAGGCTGAACGCCATGATTCGTGAACGCGAAACCACGCCACTGCCGGGAGTCCCGGTACTGCTCGTCCTGATCGCCACAACCGGTCTGTCGATCTGGGGAGGGATCTCCGCTGCGGACAACGATGCGGTCGGGCTGTTGATCATCTGCCTCCTGGCCGGGTTGCTGTCGGTGTTCCTCATGGCCGGCGTCTTCGTGGTCAACCCCAACGAGGGGAAAGTGCTCCAGTTCTTCGGCTCCTACGCCGGCACGGTCAAGGCGCCGGGCCTGCGGTGGGCCAACCCGTTCTACACCAAGAAGAGCGTGTCGCAGCGCGTCCGCAACTTCGAGAGCGCCAAGCTCAAGGTGAACGACAACGAAGGCAACCCGATCGAGATCGCAGCGGTCGTGGTCTGGAAGGTCATCGACACCGCCGAGGCGGTCTTCGAGGTGGACGACTACAACAACTACGTCAAGGTCCAGAGCGAGTCCGCGCTCCGCAACCTGGCGACCAACTACACCTACGACGCGCACGACGATCACACCATGTCGCTGCGTGGCACGACCCAGGCGGTGGCCGACCATCTCAAGCGCGAGATCCAGGATCGGCTCTCGCGCGCCGGCGTCGAAGTCATGGAGGCCCGCATCAGCCACCTGGCTTACGCCCCGGAGATCGCCCACGCGATGCTCCAGCGCCAGCAGGCCGGCGCGATCATCGCCGCCCGCCAGCGCATCGTCGAAGGGGCGGTCGGCATGGTGGAGATGGCGCTCGAGATGCTGAACAAGCGCGAGATCGTGTCGCTCGACAACGAGCGCAAGGCGGCGATGGTGAGCAACCTGCTGGTCGTGTTGTGCGGCGACCGCTCCACCCAGCCAATCATCAACACCGGCACGATTTACCAGTAACCCGCCGTGGCGGACCGCAAACCATTCCTGCTGAGGATCGACCGCGACACTCTCGACGCCGTTCAGCGCTGGGCAGACGACGACCTGCGCAGCCTGAACGGCCAGATCGAGTTCCTGCTGCGTCGTGTGTTGAGAGAGGCAGGACGGGAAACGAAAAACGGGAAAACTAAGAACTCAGAATGAGGAACTCAGAATCCAGTTCTGAGTCCTAAGTTCTGAGTTCTAGCTTTCTTCGTAGTCTTCTTCGAGCGGCGGCAGGGCGCGGGTTGGCTCGCGCAGCGCTTCACGGTGGTCGAACAGCGGCAGGTCGCGGACGTGCAGCGACAGCGGACAGCCCGGGCCCTTCTGTTCGACGACGACGGTGACGGGGCTGCCCTCAACGCCGTCGCGGAAACCGATCGTGCATCCGCAGGCCAGGCGCGCGTGAGTGAATCCCTTCAACATTCTGAAGTGATTCTACTACAGGAGCGACTTGAGCTCCCGCTCGAGTTGCTCGCGGGTGAGCGGGCCGAAGTGGCGCTTGCACACCGAGCCGTCGCGGCCGACGAGAATCGACGTCGGCAGCCCGAACACGGGGCCGTACGCGTCCTCGACCTCGGCAGTCACCTGCACGAGCGGATAGTTCGTCTTGTTCGTCGCGGCGAAGTCACGCAGCTGCGCGGCGCTGTCGTCGGTGGAGATGCCGAGGATCTCGAAGCCGCGGTCGTGGTACTCCTCCCGGACCTTGATGAACTCCGGGATCTCGGCGAGGCACGGGGCGCACCACGACGCCCAGAAGTTCACCAGCAGCACCTTTCCCTTGAGCTGCGACAGCTTGAACTCGGCGTCGTTCATGTCCTTCAGGGTGAGGTTCAGGTTGGCCGGCCCTTCGGCCTTGCACGCCTTCGCCGTCGGCGTGCCCTCGGCTCCCGGCGTCACCGCCGATGATCCGCCGGTCAGGAACCGGGGCAGCGTCAGCAGTCCAACCGCCAGCGCCGCCGCCGCCGCCACGATCCATTTCGCGTTCTTCATCTCGTCCTCTCAGAAGGCCTTCGCCCGCACGTAGGCGACGACCTGATCCAGCTCGGGATCGCGCCGGTGCGGCGTTACGATGATGTAGGTGCGGTCGTTCTCCGACCACATGACCGAGTTGTGGCGGAAGCGCGTGACGAACTCGGCGGCTTCGCCGAGCGTGCGCTTGGGCAGGACGAAGACCGACAGCGGCTCCCCCATCCACGAGTAGATCAGGTGCGCGACCCGCCCGTCGGTGACCGCGCAGCGCCGGACGGCGCGGAGCTCGAGTTGCGATCCCGCCGACGAGGGGGGAACGATGAGCGGCCAGCCGTAGGTGGTCTGCCATTGCCGCGCCGAGGCGATCGGGTCGGCATGAGCGGTCTGGGGCAGCAGGCGGGAGCACTTGACGTGATCGAGGGTGGACTGGAAGGCGAGCGCCTGCCCCTGGTTGGTCAAGCCAAACCCGAAGACGACGGCGACTGCGAGCACGAGCGTCGCGGCCACCGACAACGGCGCCCAGCGCCGGACGAACGCGACCGGGCCTTGCCGCGGGGTTACGGCTGTCGGCCGGACACCGGCGGCCGTTGTTCCCGGGACTGCGGGCGCGGCGGCGACCGCGGCGCATCGTGCCTTCAGGCCCGGCGAAGCGCAGGCGCGCAGGCGATCGCGCCGGGCTCGAACCGCTTCGCGCGCCGCCCGCTCGCCAGCGAGCCGATCGCGGCAGCAGGCGCAGGACTGCACGTGCGCGAGCAGCCGGGAACAGTCACATGCGGCGGTCTCGCCGTCCACGTAGGCGGCCAGCATCGGCTCGCATTCGCGGCATTCGTTGATGGGTTCGGTTGGCCGGGACTGGTTCACGCTGCTCCTGCCTTCACTTTCGACAGACGCTCGTAGAGCATGCGGCGTCCCCTCGAGATTCTCGACATCACCGTGCCGATCGGCACGCCAACCATCTGCGCGATCTCTGCGTACGTGAACTCCTCGACGTCGCGCAGCCAGACCGCCTGACGAAAAGCGTCGGGCAGACCGTCGAGCGCGGCCTGGAGGTCCGCGTCGAGCGTCGCCCGTGTCAGCAGCTGCTCCGGCGAGTCGTTGCGCGCCGGCGGCGTCAACTGCCTGTTCCACCATTTCGCTGTCGACGTCGACCGGATTGCGGCCGTCGTGGCGTCGCATGTTGCGAAACGTGTTGTGCAGGATCGTAAACAACCATGCCTTCAGGTTCGTGCCGCGCGCGAACTGCCCCGAGGCGCGAAACGCCTTGAGGTAGGTGTCCTGCACCAGGTCCTCGGCATCCGCCGGGCGCCGGGTCAGGCGCAAAGCCGTGCCATAGAGGCTGTCGACGTACGACAGGGCCTCGGTCGTGAACGGGTCGTCGGCGCCTGGCGCCGGCGGTCCGCCCGGCGTTGAGCGTCGGCGGAAGACCATCGAATCCGTGCGGACGCCCACCGGTCAAGAACACCGGCGACAACGTCCTTTATTCCAACAACCTGCAGGGATCGGCCCGGGCACCGGGGACAGGCCCCGTTCGACGCCGGGGCCTGTCCCCGGCGGGAAACGGGGCCTGTCCCCGATCATTGTATCCGGGGCAGGACGGCGGCGTTCGGGAAGGAGGACAGGTGCGGCGCCCGGGGCCCACCGATCCCCCCGTTTCCATCGGCTTCCGTCGGGGCACGGCGGTTGCTAGGCGGGGACAACTCCGTTGCGGCAACCGTCTTAGCTACAGTAACATCGCGGCAATCACTGAGGATCGGGGACAGGCCCCCTGACGGAAGGTGCCTGCCCCCGGGCCTGGAATTCGCTGCTCTTGAGGTGAATTATGCGCACGCGCAACTCGCGCGGCACCTCCACGCCGATCGGCGTGGCTCTGCTGGCGTTGACCTTGTTTTTCGGCGCCGGTCTCGACGCCCTCGCCCAGACGCCCTACGTGCCGTATCTCGGCAAGAACCGGATCCGGTTCGACAACTTCAAGTGGAAGATCTATACGACCGACCACTTCGAGATCTACTACTACCCGGAAATCGAACAGCACCTGGAACGGATCGCCAGCTATGCCGAGAGCGCCTACCAGCAGGTGAGCGCCGACCTCAAGCACGATCTCGCCTTCAAAGTGCCGCTCGTGCTCTACAAGACGCAGAGCGAGTTCCAGCAGCAGAACATCGAACCGACCGAGCTCCCCGAGGGCGTGCTGGCTTTTGCCGAGCCGTACCGCCAGCGGGTCGTGCTGCCGATCGACGAGCCCACCGACGCGCTCTACCGGCTCATCACCCACGAGCTCACCCACCAGTTCGAGTTCGACATCATCCCGCGCTCGCTGCTGCGCCGCGGCCTGCCACTGTGGGTCGACGAAGGGCTGGCCGATCACATGACCGGCTACTGGAACCCGTTCGATCTGATGACCGTCCGCGACGCCGCCATTTCCGACAACATTCCCCCGATGAGCGACTTCCAGGGGCAGGCCTTCGTGGACGGCCGGCTTCCCTACAACCTCGGGCACGCCGCCTTCGAGTTCATCGAGTCGCGCTGGGGCAAGGAAGGGCTGCGCCAGTTCCTGTTCGCGCTGCGCAAGGCCGTCATCGGCGGGGGCGAGAGCGCCTACGAGGAAGCCTTCCGCCTGAAGGCCGACGAGTTCGACGAGCAGTTCGAGAAGTACCTGAAGGACCGCTTCAAGCCGTTCCGCGACAAGGAGCGCCCGGCCGACTACGGGCGCAACCTCGCCCCCAAGCGCGACAAGACCCCCTACTCCGTCGTCGTGTCGATCGAGGCCTCCCCGTCCGGCGAGATGATGGCGGTCGCCGCCGGCAACCGCAAGGACCAGGAGCTCGACATCATCCTGATGTCGACCAAGGACAGCAAGGTCACCCATAACCTGACCAGCGGATTCAACAAGGACCGCGGCTACGAGTACATCGTCACGCCGGGCGGCTTCCGCAACAACGCCGTGCCGTGGATGTCCTGGTCGCCGTCGGGCGACCACATCGGCTACTTCGTCCGGACCGAGAAGCACAAGACGCTGATCCTCCAGAACGTGGTCACCCGGAAGGTCGATCGGCGGGTCGAGCTCAAGAACGTCGACATGCCGGAGTCGCCCGATATCGGCCCGGACGGCAAGCACGTCGCGTTCTCGGCGCTGAGCGGCGCGATCGGCGACATCTTCGTCGTCGACGTCGAGACCGGCGAGACGAAGAACGTGACCAACGATCAATTCGGCGACTACGCGCCGACTTTTTCACCTGACGGCAAGTCGATCGTCTATCTCGCGCGGGTGAGCGGCAACGACAAGCTGTTCAGCCTCGATCTCGCGACCAGCAAGAAGACGCAGCTCACCTTCGGCACCCACGACGACGGCGGCGCGCAGTTCATCGACGACAGCACGCTGGTGTTCTCCTCCACCGCGACCGATCCGAACCAGCCGATCGACCCTGAGATGGCGCGCAACGGCACCATCTACAACCTGTGGACGCTGAGCCTGAAGAACGGCGAGCTCCGGCAGTACACCGATGCGTTGACCGCCAACGTGTCGCCGGTGATCCTCCGGGATCAGAAGGTGCCGCGGATCGCCTTCGTCAGCTATTACAAGGGCGAGTACGAGATCCACACGCTCAACCGCGACCAGGCGCTGCACACGGTCGCCAGCTCTGATTTCGGCTCCCCCGGCCCGGTGATCGACTTTCAGCCGCCGCTCACCCACACGTTGATTCAGAACAACATGCGGACCAAGGGAACCTTCGAGAAGCTGTTCCTCGAAGGGCGGCCGCCGGTGAACGTCGGCGTCACCAGCGGTGGCGACGTGTTCGGCGGCACCCAGGTGACCTTCACCGATGTGCTGGGGGACAAGCAGTTCAACATGTTCGCCGCCTCGGTGGCGCAGTACCGCACGATGTCGTTCTCGTACACCAACCTGTCGCGCCGGTTCCAGTACGCCCTGCAGGCGTACTCGCAGACGCAGTTCTACTACGGCTACCAGCCCGGACTGCTCTACGACTACGACTACGCCTTTCTCGATCGCGACGAGGCACTCGCGACGCAGACCTCGCGCGGCGTGACCGGCTTCGGCATCTACCCGATCAACCGCTACGCCCGGCTGCAGTTCTCAGCCGGCCTGCTGTATTACTCGCAGGGGTACAACGACGAGACGCTGCAGGATCTGGCCGACGATTACCAGCAGGAGCAGTTTGGCCGGACGTTGTTCAACAGCGGCAACTTCATGCCGCTCGGGATCGAGTACATCCAGGAAACGACCATCTTCCGCGAGTACGGTCCGCTCGCCGGCAACACGGTGCGGTTGGGTTACGAGTACGCTCCGGGGATCGGCAACTTCATGACCCGGCAGACGGCCGAGATCGACGCGCGCTACTACCTGCGCCTGGCAACCAACGGCGTGCTGGCATTCCGGGCTCGCGGCTACAAGAGCTGGGGCGAGTTCCCCGGCTACATGTACTACGGCGGCAACTCCGAGCTGCGCGGCTACGACTACCTCGAGTTCCTCGGCAACAAGGCCTTCTTCACGAACGCCGAGCTGCGCTTCCCGCTCATCGAGGCGGCCCTGACCCCGCTCGGCGTCATCGGTGGCCTGCGCGGCGTCCTGTTCGCCAACTTCGGCGGTTCCGGGTACGAAGGCGTGCCGATGACGGTGTGGACGAACGACCCGATCGAATACACGCCGCTGATCGGTTTCGAGCAGGACCCGACGTCGCTGGTCGGCATCAAGCCGGTGTTCGGCCCGACCCAGAGCATCGGCGGCTTCAAGCTGGTGGACGGCCGGGCGTCGTACGGCGTCGGCCTCGAGACGTTCGCGCTGGGCTTCCCGATCCACTTCGACTGGTCGTGGCGCACGATGTTCAACAAAGAGTACGAAGACTACGTGTTCGCCTACCAGGGGCTGCTCGAAGGCACGAGCGGCAGCGACTGGTTCCGCAAGCCCCGGTTCGCCATGTGGATCGGCTACGACTTCTAGTCGGCGGCCGGCAGACGCGATGAGGATGCAAGGCTGACGTGCCCGTACGAAACTGCAAGGACCTGGTCGGTCTGCTGGCCGATTTCGTCGAGCACCAGTTGCCGCCGGGCGTGCACGCCTCACTCGAACGCCACCTGGCGGCATGCCCCCGCTGCGTCGCGCAGCTGAAGACCTACGAGTCGACGGTATCGCTGCTCCGGACGATCAGGGACGACGACCTGCCGCCGGAGCTGCGGTGCACGCTGAAATCGTTTCTCGACCGGAACTGCGGCAACTGACGCAGTTCCGGCGCCGCGTCCACCCCGAGCCTTCCCCCTTCGATCAGTCAGACTTCAACCGTGCAGACACCGCCGATTCCCGCGCCGAAGAAACCGTCCGAAACGTTCACCGAGATGGTGCAGGTCGTGCTGCCCAACGATGCCAACCCGCTCGGGTTCATCCTCGGTGGCACGGTGATGCACCTGATCGACATCGCCGGGGCGATCGCCTGTCACCGCCACACGCGCACCCTGCTGGTCACGGCCGCGGTCGACGGGCTGCAGTTCCTCCACCCGATCAAGGTCGGCGACCTGATCATCCTGCGGTCCTGCGTGACCGCGGCGTGGAGCACGTCGCTCGAAGTCGAAGTGGAAGTGTTTTCGGAAGAGACGCTGACCGGGGTGCGGCGAATGACCAGCCGCGCCTATCTCACATTCGTGGCGACCGACCGGGACGGCCAGCGCACCCGCATACCCGGGCTGATCCTGGAGACGGACGAGGAAAAACGCCGCGCCGCCGAAGCCGACCTGCGGCGGGCGGAAAGGCTCAAGGCGCGAAAGCTGCTCGAGGAACGGCTCGGGGAAACTAAGAATTGAGAACTCAGAACTCAGAACTGGAACCCGGAACCTGGATCGAAGAATCCGGAACCTCGATCGAAGAACCTGGAACCCTTTAGAACCTGTTATTTCTGATAGAAGGCTGCGTTCTTCGTGATGTAGTCCTTCCACTTCTCCGGCGTCTCGTCGAGCGCGAAGATCGCCTCGACCGGACACGCCGGCACGCAGGCGCCGCAATCGATGCACTCGTCGGGGTGGATGAACAGCATGTCGGTCGTCGCAAACTCCGGCTCGTCCTTGCGGGGATGAATGCAGTCGACCGGGCAGACGTCAACGCAGGCCGAATCCTTGGTTCCAATGCACGGTTCAGTAATGATGTAAGCCATCTCAACTGTCTATTGTACAAAAGTCTGCGGCTGAAGGCTTCGGTGAATCGCCGAATTCGCTACTGGATCCGGGTCCGACCCGAGAATCCCTCGTCGTACCCGTGATAATGCGCCACCGTTGGCTCCGGATAACACCAGCAGTAGTACCCCTCGCCGTTGTCGAAGTCGACCAGCCAGGGGCCCTTGGCCTCGAGACCGAGCGACTGCACCGCTTCGGCCCACGCCTCGACGACGTCCTTGAGCGCCGCCGACAGCGATTCGTGCTCCGGGTCGTCGTCGGCCAGCCCCCGCAGCTGCGCCGCGAGCGATTCCGCCTGGCGGACGGCGTCAGCGGTCACGTGCTTCACCTGCGGCAGCAGCTCGACCGCCTGGTTGAGGGAGAAGATCTGCGGATCGGCGGACGGGATCATGCGAGTGATTATAATTGGCACGGTTCCGGTCTGCGGCAGGCTGTTTTGAGCAAGACCCCCCCGATCGCGTTGCTGCTCGCCCTGCTGCTGCCCCGGGCGGCCGCTGCCCAGGTGCTGCCGACCGAGCCCCTGCGCCTGTTCGACGGCCGGGTCCGGATTGGCGGCGACGTCACCGCCACGGTGGGCGCCGAAGATCACGAGGCGTATTTCAATTACACGGATTACGAGCGGAACGCCCTCCGCGGGGTGCGCGCCGGGCTGACGGCCATCTGGCAGCCGGCTGATCGCGTCGCGGCGCTCGCGGAGGTGCGACTCGACGGCCTGAGCCACTTCGAAGCCTATGCCGCCTTCATCCGCGTGCGCCCGTGGCGTTCGGTCCCCTTCGACATCCAGGCCGGCCGGATCCCGCCGGTGTTCGGCTCGTTCGGACGGCGGACGTACCAAGCCGACCGGATGCTGATCGGCTACCCGCTCGCCTATCAATACCTCACCTCGATGCGCGCCGATGCGCAGCCGGCGAGCACCGATGACCTGCTGCGGATGCGCGGCCGCGGGTGGCTCGCCAGCTTCCCGGTCGGATCCCCGTACCCCGCCCCCGGCGTGCCGCTGATCTCCGCCTTCCGCTGGGACACTGGGGTCCAGGCACGATGGGCGGCCCCCTCGTTCGAGGCCGCGGTGTCAGTCACTAACGGGACGCTCGCCAACCCGAGGGTCCGCGATGACAACGGTGGCAAGCAGGTCGCCGCGCGGGTCAGCGGCCGTCCGCTGACCGGCCTCGTCCTCGGCGGCTCCGCTTCGCAAGGCGCCTGGGTCTCCGACGACGTCGCCGGCGCGCCGAGCTCCGGATCGCAGGCGGCGCTCGGGGCGGACCTGGAATACTCACGCGACCACTGGGTGGTACGGAGCGAAATGGTGTGGAGCCGCTGGCGCCTGCCCTTCCTCACCCCGCCGGTCGACGGCACCCCGGTCACCGCCCTTGGCGCGTGGGTCGAAGGACGCTACAAGCTCACGCCGCGAATCTACCTCGCCGGGCGCGCCGACCGCCTCGCGTTCTCCCGCGTGACCGGTGCGTTGTTCGGCGGCGCCCCGACGCCCTGGGAGGCCCCGGTGACCCGATTCGAGGTCGGCGGCGGCTATTTGTTGCAGCGGAACCTGGTGCTGCGCGGGGTGGTGCAGATCAACCATCGCGAGGGAGGACGCGTCGAGGACCGGACCTTCCTCTCGGGGCAGGTGGCATGGTGGTTCTGATCCGGCACCTTCGCGGGGTCGGGACGGCGCGGACCGCAGGCGCCGGCGCAGCATGCATCGCCCTCTGGTTACTGTGCTTTCCAGGCGCCTCGACCCGCGGCGAGTCGCCGGGCGCCGCCAACGGCGTGATCCGGGGCCGGGTGGAGCTCCGGCCGGCTGGCGCCGATCACGAGCCGCGGCCGAACGTCGCCGAGCTCGGCATGCACACCGGTCATGGCCCGACCGACCGCCGCCGGTCGGTGGTCTACCTCGACCCGGCGCCGCGCGCGGCCTTCGATGCCCGCGACGAGCCACGCGCCCGGCTCGACCAGCGGAACGAGACGTTCGTTCCGCACGTTCTCGCGATCGTGGCCGGGACGACGGTGGATTTCCCCAATAACGACCGGACCTATCACAACGTGTTCTCGCTCTCGAAGACCCGGGCCTTCGACCTCGGACGTTATGCGGCCGGATCGTCGAAGGCCATCCGGTTCGAGAAGCCGGGCATCGTCCGGGTGTTCTGCGATATTCACTCGCACATGAGCGCCTACATCCTGGTGTTCGCGCATCGCTACTTCGCGGTGACCGACGACGAGGGACGCTACCGGATCGACAATGTGCCTCCCGGGAGCTACACAGTTGTCGCCTGGAACGAGGCGGTGGACTCGGATTCCCGAAGGGTGGCTGTACCCGACGGCGGCGACGTCGACCTCAACTTCGCGCTCAGCCGGAAATGACGATGCTTTCGTCGCTGACCAACCGCCTCTTCGCAGCCATGGCGCTGCTGGCGGTGTTGTCGATCGGCGCGGCGACCTACTACGCCACCGCCGCGGTAACCGCGCAGGCCGAGGCAGAGCTGCGGCGCGGCCTGGACGAGGCCGGCACGCTGGTCGAGCAGTATCGGACCCCGCTGCTCGACCACTTCAACCGCGAAGCGCGCCTGGTCGCCGACCTACCCAAGCTGAAGGCCGCCGTCGCCGTCAACGATCCGCCGACGCTTCGGCCGATCGCCGAGGACTACCAGAAGCAGCTCGGCGCCGATTTCTTCCTGGTCACCGGCCCGCGCGGGCGCGAGCTGGCGCGCATCGGCACGTCCGAACCGAACGGGATCCTGCAGGTGGTCTCGGTGCCGATCACCATCGGCGAGGAGACACCCGAGCTCCTCGGTACGCTGAGCGTTGGCTTCACGCTCGACTCGCCCTCGGCGGAGCGATTCAAGGCGCTCACCAACAGCGAGATCTTCTTTGCCGAAGCGGGGGTCATCCGCGCCGGGACGATGCCGCCCGAGGTGTGGCCGGCATTGACGCCGCTGCTCGCCGGCGATGGCGTCACACCAAGCGTTCGGCTGGGCGGACACGACTACATCGCCGCCACCCGCTCGCTCTCTCCCCGGACGTCGGTTTTCGGGGAAGCGGGCGCGCCCGCCCCTACGGCGATCATCCTGCGATCGCGCACCGAACGGCTGCAGTTCCTGCGCGGGCTGCATCAGACCCTGTTGCTGATGGCGGTCGCAGCGGTGCTCGCCGCGACCCTGGCGAGCTACGCGATCGCCCGCACGGTCACCCGGCCGCTGGGCTCGGTGACCAACGCGATGCGTGAGATGGCGTCGACGGGTGATCTGACCCGCCGCATCCCGCTGCCAACCGGGATCCCGTGGGAGGACGAGGACGCCCGGCTCCTCGCCTCCTCGTTCAACTCGATGACCGCTTCGATCGCCCGCTTCCAGCAGGAAGCGGCACAGCGCGAACGGCTCTCTTCCCTGGGCCGGCTGTCGACCGTGGTCGCGCACGAGATCCGCAATCCGCTGATGATCATCAAGACGGCGCTGCGCGCACTCCGTGGCGGCGAGGCCGCGCCGGAGCAGGTCCGGGCGGTCGTCGCCGACATCGACGAAGAAGTGGAGCGGCTCAACCGGATCGTCTCCGAGGTCCTCGATTTCGCCCGTCCGATCCGTTTCGACATGGCCCCGGTCGACATCAACGCGCTGTGCGCCGACGCGACCCGGGCGGCTTTGGGCGACGGGGCGGGCGGCGGGGTCAACCTGAGCCTGACGCCGGGGCTGGCGACGGTCGTGACCGATGGCGAGCGGCTCCGCCTCGCGCTCGTGAACGTGCTGACCAATGCCCGGCACGCCGTAGAGGCGGCCTGCCGGCAGCTGGAACCCGGGGCGATTACGGTACGGACCAGCCAGACGTCCGAGAGCCGGGTCCGGATCCACATCAGCGATCGTGGCACCGGCATCGCCCCCGACGACCTGGCGCGCATCTTCGACCCCTTTTTCACCACCCGCCGGACCGGCACCGGACTGGGTCTGGCGATCACGCGGAATATCATCGAGGGTCTCGGGGGTTCTCTCATGGTCTCCAGCCAACACGGACATGGCACCGATGTCCGGATCGACATTCCGATGACCCGATGACCCGATGACCCGACTGATTACTGCTACCGGCGCCATACTCCTCGTCGACGACGAGACCAAGATCCTCAACGCGCTGGCCTCGGCGCTGCGCGGCGAGGGCCACGAGGTCACGACCGCCGCCAGCGGCCGGGAGGCGCAGCGCCTGCTGACGCAACGGGTCTTCGACCTGCTGGTGATCGACAACCTCATGCCCGACATGACCGGGCTGGACGTGATCCGCGAGCTGACCGCCGCCGCTACCGAGGGGGAGCGGCCGCAGGTCCTGATGATGACAGCCCACGCCACGGTCGAGAGCGCAATCGAGGCGATGAAGCTCGGCGCCCTCGATTACCTCCAGAAACCGTTCGACATCGACGAGCTGCTGGTCGTGGTCAACCGGGCGCTGGATCATCAGCGCCTGCGGACCCAACACCGCTATCTCATCAGCGAGCGGGACGCCGAGTTCAACCACTACGGCATCGTCGGGCGCAGCCGGCGGATGCAGGAGGTCATCGAGACCGCCAAGCTGGTCGCGCAATCGAAGAGCACGATCCTGATCACCGGCGAAACCGGCACCGGCAAGGAGATGGTGGCGCGGGCGATCCACTACCACAGCGCCCAGCGCGAGATGCCGATGATCAAGGTCAACTGCGCCGCGATCCCCGAGACGCTGCTGGAGTCGGAGTTGTTCGGCCACGTGCGCGGCGCCTTCACCGGCGCCACGACCAGCAAGAAGGGAAAGTTTGCGCTCGCCGACGGCGGCACGATCTTCCTCGACGAGATCGGTACGATGAGCGCGGCGCTGCAGGCCAAGCTGCTGCGCGTCCTGCAGGAACGGGAGTTCGAGCCGCTCGGATCCGAGCGCACCCAGAAGGTGGACCTCCGGGTGATCGCCGCGACCAATCGCGACCTGCGCCAGATGGTCGGCGACGGCCGGTTCCAGGAGGACCTCTACTACCGGCTCAACGTCATTCCGGTCCACATCTCGCCGCTGCGCGAGCGGCGCGAGGACATCCCGGTCCTGGTCGAGCACTTCATCGCCAAGCACTCGCAGCGCGCCGGCAAGCGGATCGACGGGCTCGCCCCCGGCGTGCTCGAGGCGCTGCAGTCGGCCGACTGGCCCGGCAACGTGCGCGAGCTCGAGAACACGGTCGAGCGCGCGGTGGTGCTGTCGCCGAACACGGTCATCGGCCAGGACGTTGTCCGGATCCTCGGGGTGGCCTCGACCTCCGCGACGGGTCTTCCATCCATGACCCTGCGCCTGAACCTGGACTGGGCCGAGCGCGAGACGGTACGGCGCGCGCTCGACGCCTGCGGCGGCGTGAAGAAAGACGCCGCGGAACTGATGGGCATCAGCCAGCGCGCCCTCAGCTACTACCTCGCGAAGCATCGGGTCGAATAACGGATCAGGAGTGCGGGCCGGATCCACCCCTGGTGCTCCAAGGGTGCGGACGGGTGCGGCCGGGTCCTGGGGCGGGCTTCGCCCGGCGTGCGGTGGGTGCAGCTTACGCTGAGCGAAACCCGTTACGCGTCGAGTAACGGATTTCGAGCGTAACCTGTTGTTTTCTCTGGAGATCCGCGGTTTTTCTTCCGGCACTCCGCTTGCGATCAGTGAGGTCCGCATGCTCCGTTGTCTGTTTCGTCGCCGTTCTGCATTCCTTTCCGCCGTTCGTCTCGCCGCAATGGCCTGCACGCTTCCGGTGGCGGCTTCCGGGCAGGAACCGCCGCCGGCTTCTTCGACACCGCCGGCCACGCAGGCTGCACCTGAACGCAACGATCCCGACGTGCTCGTCGATCCGCTGCAGCCCGACTTCACGCTCGGGGCGCTGCCGACGACGCTGCGGATGCCCAAGGGCAAGTTTGCCTTCCGGGTGACGCACCGGTTCACCCGCGATCTCGGCGAGGGGGATTTCGGCGACACGATAGCGAACCTGTTCGGCCTGGACGGCGGTTCGCAGGTCGGGCTCGAGGTCCGCTACGGGCTGCTGACTGGCACCCAGATCGGCGTCCATCGCACCAGCGACCGCTCCACCGAGCTGTTCGCCCAGCACAACTTCATGAACCAGCGCGACGGCGGTCATTTTGGCCTCGACGCGATCGCGACGTTCGAAGGGGAGCAGAACCTCACCGAGCACCACCAGAGCGCTCTCGGTCTGGTTATTTCCCGGAATCTCGGCCGGCGCGCGGCCGTCTATGCCGAACCGCTCTTCGTGATCAATTCGAACCCGTTCGAGGTCGGCGACGAGCACACGGCGATGATCGGCCTGAGCGCGCGGGTGCGCATGCGCCGCTCGATGTACCTGCTGGCGGAGTACACGCCGCGGTTCGCCGGCTACCGGCCGTTCGCGGACCAGATCTTGTTCGCGTTCGAGACCCGCGCCGGCGGTCACCTGTTCCAGATCAATGTTTCGAACGGCTTCGGTACCACGCTCGGCCAGGTCTCGCGCGGCGGCGTGGACTACGACCAGTGGTACCTCGGCTTCAATCTCTCGCGAAAGTTTTTCTAAACCGCCGGCTTCCGGACGGGTGGGGCGATCGATTCGCCGAACCCGCAGGCAGGCTCGGCATGGAGGACGCGTGAAACGGGCGAAGGGTTTTCTTGCAGCACACATTCTGGCGATCGGCATCCTGCCCGGGCTCGCGGCCTGCGGCGGCAGTAGTTCACCAAACGGGCCAGGCGCGAACCCCGGCGGCAGCGGCAGCCCGGGGCCGAGCGGAGCAACGATCACAATCACCAATGGCCGGGTCAATCCGAGCGAGGTCACCATCGCGGTCGGCCAGAGCGTCACGTTCGTCAACAACGATGGCCGCGGGCACAACGTCTCGTCGGATCCGCATCCGAACCATACCGACTGCCCATCGATCAACGCCGTCAACAACCTGACCAATGGCCAGACCCGACTGACCAATGCGTTCACCGCGGCCCGGACGTGCGGCTTTCACGACCACGACGACCCGGACAACGGCAGCCTGAGGGGCCGCATCACGATCCAGTAGACCGGGCTCACGCGGTCGCCGGCGAGAGATCACCGGACCGGAACCGGCGCGCCGGCCGGACCTGCCATAATGAGGCCTCCCATATGGCAGGTCCGGCACTCACGCGGCTTGGTTCACTGTGTCTCACCCTGTCGTTGTCGGGCTGCGGCGGTGGCGGCGGGACCGCGCCGGGCCCGCCCCCGCCGGCGAACCCCTACACGTTCACGATCTCGACCAGCGGCGTGAACCCGAAGGAGCTGACGGTGCCCCCCGGGACGAGGGTGCTGTTCGTGAACAACGACAACCGGCGCCGCAACATGACCTCGGACCCTCATCCGGACCACGAGGACTGCCCCGAGATCAACAACGTCGGCGCGCTCAATACCGGCCAGAACCGCGAGACCGGGAACCTGAACATCGTCCGGACATGCGGCTTCCACGATCACGACGACCCCGACAACCCCAACGTTCGAGGGCGGATCATCATCCGACAGTAGCGGGCGCCCCTCAGCGGTGACCGGCCGCGAACGGCGGACGCCGGGTCGTGGCGACGCAGGCGGTGTCGAGCGCGGCCGCGCTTCCGGCCTGGATGAAATCGGCGATGAGGCGTGCGGCACAGCCCGGGTTCGAGAAATTGTGCCCCTGGTTGGGAAAGACGATATGGCGCGCGTTGGGCAACGCCTGCGTCACCCGCGCCGCATCGGCCGGAGGGGTCGCGACATCCGCATCTCCCGAGAGCACCAGCACCGGTACATCCGTCCGCAGCGGCTGCTGGAACTGCTGATCGATACCCTCGCCTGGCGGCCAGATGCGGCACGCCGCCTGTTGCCGACGCACCCGGTAATCGCCCAGGAAGGTGCCCTGCGTCGCGCGGCTGATGTCTGCTTCGTCGATGAAGCGAACGTCCTCGGCGCAGGTGGCCGACAGGAACATCCCGTCGGCGAGCTGGTCGGCGAAACGGAGCGATTGCGCCAGCTCGTGCCGGGCGAACGAGTTGAAGTCACCATTCGCGGCATCCCGGATCAGCGCCGGCAGCTGCCAGGCGGTGCGCAAGTCATAGAGCAGGTGACGAACGCCGTCGGCATACACGCCGCGCGCTATCCGTACTCGATCCCGCCGGCCGGTCCGCGGATGCTCGACGTCGGCGTCGACCGGCCCGTTGTCGAAACGTCGCTTCGAACGCTCCCACTCGGCCGCGAGCTCCGGATGCGCAGCATGGCACTCGCGGTCGTTCCGGCAGGCATCGACGAGCGCCGCGATGCCGTCGTCCAACGCGCGTGAAAAGGCCAGCGGCATTTCGGCATCCATCGGCTGCACGCCGTGCAGGACGATCGTGCGCACCGACGCAGGGTAGCGCCGTGCGTAGAGCTGCTCCTGCCGTGTTCCGCCGGACGAGCCGAACAGGTTGATCCGCTGGTAGCCGAGGCCCTTGCGCACCTCGTCGATGTCGTCCATCGCCAATGGCTGCGTGTAATAGCGGACGTCGGCCTGCTGGGCCGCCAGGCACCGCCGTACGTAGTCGTCGGCCAGGAACTCGTCGAAGCGTTCCTGCAGCGGCGCGTCGTCCGGCGGCTGGGGGCACCGCAGCGCCTGCGATTGCCCCGTCCCGCGGACGTCCACGAATACGAGGTCGCGCGATTGTTGGACGGCCTGCAGCATCCGCGAGACCCACGGCGCCGCCGCCGTCGCCGACGTCCCTGGTCCGCCGGCGAAATAGAAGACCGGGTCGGCGGCGCGCGGTCGGTCGACCGCCGGGAGGACGAGTATGTTGAGCCGGATCCGCCGTCCGCCGGCGTTGCGGCGGTCCTCCGGCACCTCGTAGGTGCCACAGAGCGCCTGACCGTCAATTCCGCGAGGGCTGCATCCGTCGAGTTGAATGGACGGCCGGGCCGGCTGCTCCGGAGCGGACGCCGAACACCCCGCCATCGACGCGACGAACCAAGATCGCCAGCGCGTGCTTTCGGCGCATGTGCAGTCGAGCAGCTACCGGCAGACGGGTGGGGCGCCGGGCGCGGCGCCGGGAGGAGCCTCGCTGACCTCGAGGTGCTGCACGCCCGGCGGGATAGTCGGCGCCAGCGTGATCGCCACCCGCAGATCCCCCCGCTCACACTTCATCGTCCATTGCCCGCGCAGCCAGTTCTCGACGAAATCGAAAGAGGAAGGAGCGGTGCACTGCCCCACCTTCGCGCGCAGGGCTTCGACCTCCTTGCGGCGGCGCTCCCGGGACCGGTCGAGAAACAGGTTCATCGCGGCGATCTGATCGGCCTGCTTGTCGTCCCAGGCCACGATCAGGCGGGATACCTTGTCGCGTGCGTCGACCAGCGACGGTGAAGGTTGCACCGCCCGCGGGACCAGGCCGCCGGTCTTCGCCAGCGCCTCGAAGGCCCCGTTCACCACGCCGCCCCAGCCGGTGTAGGTCACGTTGCCGAACGCGACGATGCCGACGCCGTAGGAGGGCAGCCACTGCATCAACGATCCGTACCCGGGCAGGCCACCGCTGTGCGCGACGACATGGTCGAAAGTACAGGACTGGCTGACGCCGAGGCCGTAGCCATAACCGCCGGCGTTCAGATTGGCCGTGCCGGCCGCGGTCCGGTTGACCCTTGCCGGTCGTGAGCGCCAGACCTGTTGCATTTCACGGAGCGAGGCGCGGCGGATCGGTCCCGACTCGGGACCATCCCGCGGGGGCCATGCCGCGAGGAACGCGCCGACGTACTTGGAGAGGTCGGAGACCGACGTGAGCATCCCGCCCATCGCGCCAAAGGCGCCATCCGGCAGCGGCGGCTCCTCCTTCCACGTTTCGTCTTCCCATCGGTAGCCGTGCGCGAGACGATCGGCGGGCACGGCCGCCGGCTCCAGCGTGGTCGAGGTCATACCCAGCGGCCGCAGGATCGCGTCGGCAATATAGCGGCGGTAGGGGGTGCCGGAAACATTGGTGACGATCCGGCCGAGGATCGCAAAGCCGTAGTTCGCGTATTCGTATGCCACTCCGGGCGGGTTCGAGAATGGGATGCCCAGCTCCAGCATCCGCGTGAACTCCGCTTCGGTCGCCGCCAGCTGCTGGTCTCCCCACGGGTTGTCCTCGGGGAAACCGGCGGCGTGGGACAACAGATGCCGGACCGTAATCTTCGGCGCATCGGTGGTCGGGTAGCGGAGCTTCTTCAGCTCGGGGACGTGACGTTCGGCGAGGTCGTCGAGCGACAACTTGCCTTCGTCGCGAAGCTTGAGGATCGCCATCGCGGTGAAGCTCTTGGTCATCGAGGCGATGCGGAAGACCGAGTCGCGGGTGACCGGCGACTTGCCGGGCAGATCGCGATGGCCCGACACACCGATGTGGGCGAGCTCGCCGTCGATGACGATCCCCCAGGCGGCGCCGGGCACGTGGGTTCGGGTCATGAAATCGGCGACCATCCGGTCGATCTCAGGGAAGGCAGTCGCCAGCTTCGCCCGGCGATCCGGATCGGCAAAGGTCGCCGGAGGATTGGCGGCGCCGCGGACGGTCGATTGCGCCGATATCCTGCCGGCCCCCTGCGCGGTGACGAACAATGCGAGCAGCAGGGCCAGGGAGGCACGAAATTGTGGAGCCATGCCCCGCACTGTAATGCGCGCGGGGACAGGCAGGCAAGGCGGAGCCCGGTGTGCCGCATGGCGTCCAGCCTGCATCGGCAGTAACATCACCGCTCCATGGCAACGATCCTGCCGGTTCCGACCGTGGGCCCCGACAGCAACGCGGCGCGGCAGTCATCGGTGTTCGGGCGGGTGGTGTGCAGCCGCACCACCCTGACGGTCCTGCTGCTGCTTGGCGTTGGCTTGCGCGCGTGGGCGTATTTCGGGAACCCGTCGTTGTGGCTGGACGAAGTCCTGTTATCGCGCAACATCCTCGAGCTCCCGACCGCGGCGCTTCTCACCGAGCCGCTGAAGCTCGATCAGGTTGCGCCACGCGGCTTCCTGCTGCTCGAGAAGATCGCCGTGCGGCTCTTCGGCGAAAGCGAGTTCGCGCTGCGGCTGTTCCCGTTCCTCTGCGGGATCGCCGGCCTGTTGCTCTTCCGCCGGCTGGCGGAGCGGGTGCTCGAGGGCCCCGCGGTTCCGTTCGCGCTGGCGCTGTACGCGATCGGAGTCCCGCTGATCAAGTACGGCGCGGAGGTCAAGCAGTACGGCCTCGACGCGACCGTGACGACCGTCCTCCTCCTCCTGGCGATCGATCTGCATCAGCGCGACGCGAGCCGCAGTCGACTCCTGCTCGCGGGGGCGGCCGGCCTGCTGGTCATCTGGTTCTCACAGGCCTCGGTCATCGTGATGGTCGGGATCGGTCTGGCCACCGGGATCACCTGGCTGGTCTCGCGCGACCGGCGGACGTGGCGGATGCTCACGCTGACGATACCGATCTGGGCCGTGGCCTCGGTGGGAGCGACGATCGCCGGCATGCGGAGCATGACGCCGTCCACGCGCGCCTTCATGCAGGATTTCTGGGCGACCGGTTTCTTTCCGCTGCCGCTCGACTCACCGGTGAAGCTCGCCTGGTTCTGGGATCGCGCCCTCAGCCTGTTCTGGGACCCCGGGCTGCTGCGCTACCGGTGGCCGACGATATTCCTGCTCGTGTCGTTGGCCGGCCTTGGCGTCATCCTCAGACGACGACCGGCTCTGGGTTTGATGCTGACCGGGCCAGCCGTCGTCCTCTTCGCGGCCGCACTGGCGCAGCAGTTTCCGTTTCGCGGACGTCTGGTCATGTTTCTGATGCCGTGCCTGCTGCTCGCGCTCGCCGCGGGAGCCGAGTGGGCGAGGCAACAAGTGTCCCGCGTCCATGACGCACTCGGGTGGGGGTTGATGGCCGGCCTGCTGGCCGTGCCGGTCGCAACCGTGGTGACAACTCCCCCACCGTACGAGCTCGAGCACACCAGGTCGGTGCTGACCTTCCTGGAAGCACGGCGTCAGCCCGGGGACATCGTCTATGTGTTTCCGCTGACGCGGATAGGCCTGCTCTACTACGGCCCGCGATATGGCCTCGAGCCCTACGAATGGACCACCGGCGTCTGCGACAGTGATGACACCCGCGCCTACATCCTCGACGTCGACCGGTTTCGCGGCTCACCCCGGGTCTGGACGATCACCGCGACGGTTCGCCCGTTCCGCGTCGCCCAGGCTGCTCTCCAGCGCTACCTCGGCACGATCGGCCACAAACGCGAGTCGGCGTACTTCGCGTCTCTGACGATGGGGACGGTGGCGGTGGAGTTGTACGACTTGAGCGATCCTGAGAGACTGCGGGCTGCCGCCGCCCAATCGTTCCCGGTTCCGCCAATGCCAACCGATCCCCGGCCGGGTTGCCGCCCGTGGGTCCGGCCGGACGCGTCGGGAACCACCAGGTAACTATCGGGGGGGCGTAAGGCCGAAGCCTCCGACCGGTGCGGTGACGAACCGCTCACCAAAGCCGGCGATCAGCGGCTTTCCTTTGGCGATCGCTGCCTGGACCGCCGGCAGCGACAGCGACGCCTTGTGGCTGGCCTCTGAGTCCCAGACTTCGGTGATCCAGATGGCGTTGGCGTCCGCCGGATCCCTGGCAATGATGTAGCTCAGGCAACCCGGCATCTGGCCGGTGCCTTCGAGCAGGATTGCGATCAATGCGTCGCGCTGGCCAGGGGCCGCATTCATCTTGCCGATCAGTCCATACATCTGGCCTGCTCCATCCTGCTGCTTTCCGAGTGCCAAGCCTCCGGCGAGCGCGACGCCGGCAAGCGCGAGAAAATCCCGGCGGCTGCGATTCATCATCCGCGCCTCTTTTTTCGCGGCGCCGCGCGCGCCGGGCGCGGTGGCCGGCGCGTGGAGGCTGCGCCATGGCGGAAGCAATCGATCGTGTGATCGTCGACGAGTCCGGTCGCCTGCATGAAGGCGTAACAGATCGTCGAGCCGACGAACTTGAAGCCGCGGGCCAGCAGGTCGCGGCTGAGGGCGTCCGACTCGGGGCTCGTCGGCCGGATGTCCGCCGGCGAGCCCGGGCTGTTCACCAGCGGCGCGCCACCGACGAACCGCCAGACGTAGGCGTCGAAGCTGCCGAACTCCCGCTGCACCGCCAGAAAGGCCCTGGCATTCCGTATCGTGCTCTCGACCTTCAGCCGGTTCCGCACGATACCTTCGTCGAGCAGCAGCCGTTCCACCCGTGCCGGGGTGAATCGCGCGACCCTCACCGGATCAAAGCCGGCGAACGCTTCGCGATACGCCTCGCGCTTTCTGAGGATCGTCTCCCAGCTCAGGCCCGCCTGCGCCCCTTCGAGAATGATGAACTCGAAGAAGACCGTGTCGTCGTGCACCGCTACGCCCCACTCGCGATCGTGGTAGGCGATGCTCAGCGGCGTGCGCGCCCAGGAGCAGCGGCGCGGCTCGTTTGCGGCGGTCACCGGATCATTCTCAGCTGCCGCCGCTGACTGCCGGCACGATGACGATCTCCGCGTCAGCGCGGATCGGGGCGGCGAGCCCGCCGGCATGACGGACGTTGCCGCCGTCGACGAAGATGTTGACGTGCGGCCGGACCTCGCCGCGCTCGGTCAGCACCCGGTCGCGTGCGCCGGGGCACTCGTTCCACAACAGCGCAAGCGCCTCCTGCAGCGAGGCGGCAGGGGCGTCGACCAGGACCTCGCCGCGGCCGCCGGCGAACTCCTTCAACGGGCCCGGAATGACGAACACCAGCGGCATCAGGCGATCACGGCAGTCTTCACCGAGATGACCGGGGGCAGGCCATCGCGCAGCTCCGACCAGGTCTCCCCTTCGTCGGCGGAGCCGAATACCTTGCCGCTGCGCGTGCCGAAGAACACCCCGACCGGCTCGAGCGCGTCCACCGCCAGGGCGTCACGCAGTACCGTCTCATAGGCGCCCTGCTGCGGCAGCCCGGACGACATCGGCTGCCAGCCTCCACCGCCGTCCCGCGTCCGGTAGACCCGCAGCCTGCCCTCGGGGGTGCATCGGAATTCGTCGGACTCGAGCGGCACGATCCAGGCGCTGTCGGGGTCGCGAGGGTGCACCGCCATGCCGAACCCGAAGTCGGAGGGGACGCCGTTGGCGACATCGGTCCAGCTCTCGCCGCGGTCGTCGCTGCGATACAGCCCCCAGTGGTTCTGCAGGAACATTCGGTCGGGCCGCGCCGCCGCCTGCACGACCTTGTGGACGCACTGGCCGAACTCCGGGTATTTGTCCGGGAGGAAGTCGGCGCGGACGCCCTGGTTCGAGGGGCGCCAGCTCACTCCGCCGTCCTCGGTCACGTACATGCCGCCGGTTGACACCGCGATCCGCAGCCGTTGCGGGTCAGCCGGATCGAGAAGAATGGTGTGCAGGCAGAGCCCGCCCCCTCCCGGTTCCCAACTCGGGCGCTGCGGGTGGTTCCAGAGCCCCTCGTTCAGCTGCCACGTCTCTCCGGCATCGCGCGACACGAACATCGCCGCCGGCTCCACGCCGCAATAGAGCGTATCGGGCTCCCCCTCGCGGCCCGGCACGATCTGCCAGATCTGCTTCAGCGCCGCATCGGTGCCCTCGGGGAACTTGACGTTGGCGGCCTCGGGGTTCGTCCAGGTGACGCCGAAGTTATCGGTCGACCGGAGCACCCCTCCCCAATGCATGCTGTTCGGCCCAGCCCAGATCCGCTGGCGCCCCTGGCGCCGGTCGAACGCCATGGCATACACAGCGCTGCCGGGGAAGTAGGGGCCGCCGACCTCCCAGCGATCGCGGGCGGAGCCGGCGCGCAGGATGAACCCGCCTTTCATCGTACCGACGAGCAGGAGAACGTCACCGCTGCGCGGGGACACGTGAGTGATGACCGGCATGGTATTTAGAAAGATTAACCCAGCTCGCGCGCGGCGAGGGCAGGTCCGGTAGTGCTCGAGTCTCGAGCACTCCAGTTAGATCAGCGACGGAACGTCCGGTAGTTTTCGCGGGTGATCCGGAACTCGGTGACTTCGCCGGAGGTGCCAACCGGCTTGCCGGCGGCGCCGTTGACCGAGTACTGAAACGCCCCGGCGTCGCCGACACGGAACGACAGGTCCCCTCGCGCCTTCACGCTCACTTGTTCGCCCGGTTTGAGCAGGCGGAAGAGGACGCGTTCGCCATCGGCGGTGGCGGTCACCCAGATGACGGCGGAGGGGCGAATCTCCACCTCGAGCGTTTCCGCGTCCGGGTCGACCGGCGGCTGGGATGGCGCCGGAGCCGGCGCCGGCGCCACTTCGGCGATGCCACCGGTGCCAACCGCTCCGGCTTCCGAAGCTTCCTGCCGACCTCGCAACACCGTGAACGCGATGACGGCGGCGACCGCCAGCCCCGTCACAGTAAGGAGTGCGGCGCCCGAAGCGAACGCCCGCGACCCCGATGGCCCTTCAGACCGCGGTCCCGAAACAGGCATCGCTATGGGCAAAGCTGCTGGCGAGACGTGGAGCTCAGCCTGAACGGGAGACTTTCGGGCGGCATCGTAGGCCTGCAGGATGGTGTCGCCGGAAAGGTGAAGCTCGCGGGCGTAGGTGCGCAGGAAGGCCCGAGCGAAGAACTCACCGGGCAGCAGCTCGAACTCACCGCGCTCAATAGCCTGCAGGAACGAGACTTTAATCTTCGTCCGGGCGGCCATCTCCTGGAGCGTGGCCCCGCTTTGCTCGCGGGCCGTCCGCAAATCGCTCGAGACGTCGGCCACGGCTGTCGAGCTGGCAACTCCTGTACCAAAGACCGGAGCCGACAGGACGCGGGCTGGCCGGAGCCCGGGACTGCGACCCGGCCACTAACCCTACGCTCGCTGGAGCGCAGACATGCGGCGGATCCTCGGTGGTGGCTCAATTGGCTACGGACCACTCGGGCTTCCCGGTGACCACCGCGCGAGGCGCGGCTGAACGGCGAGGCGAGATCGCCAGAACCCATGTCGCGTAGTGGGCGTGTGCCGTGGCTGCACCGCCGGCCGCGGAGGACGCGGAGCCTGAGACGGCCCATGCGTACTCGGCGCCCTCCGCGGTGAGAGCGCCCTCCTCGCTGGTCCACCGTACGCTGCCCACTCACCGGCCGGTGAACTTGGGCTTCCGCTTCTCGAGGAAGGCCGTGGTCCCTTCCTGTTTGTCAGACGAGTCGTAGCAGATCGACTGGGCCAGCGTCTCGATCAGCAGGCCGGAGTCGAGGTCGACCCGCGCCGAGGCGTTGAGCGCCAGTTTGGCCAGCCGCGCGGCCAGAGGCCCCTGGCGCAGAATCTTTTTCGCCAGCTCCCGCGCCCGGACCTGCAGCTGCGAAGCGGGCATGATCGCGCTCACCAGGCCGATCTCGAGTGCCTGCTTCGCGTCGATGATGTCGCCGGTCAGCACCAGGTGCTTCGCCCAACCGAGCCCGACGATGCGGGGAAGGCGCTGGGTGGCGCCGGCGCCAGGGATGATGCCGAGGCCGAGCTCGGGTTGGCCGAACTTCGCCGTGTCGGCGGCCACACGGATGTCGCAGGCCAGCGCCAGCTCACACCCGCCGCCGAGCGCATACCCATTGATCGCGGCGATGACCGGCTTCGGGAAGCGGTCGATCTTGGCGAACAAGGTGGAGTTGATGGCGGCGAGCCCGTCGGTGCCGTTCCGCGCGCGGATGTCGTTGATGTCGGCGCCGGACACGAACGCCGTCTCACCGGCCCCGGTGATGATGACCACGCCGACCTGCGCGTCGGCGGCCAGATCGTCGAGGGCCCGGTGGCATTCGGTGACCGTCGCCAGGTCGAGCGCGTTCTTGACCGCGGGGCGGTCGACGGTCAGCGTCGCGATCGATTCGGAAATGTCGATGCGGATGTTGTTCATGGTGTCGTCTCACGGGTCCAGTCGCGCCGCAGCAGTCCGAGAAACACGGTGTCCCTCAGCTCGCCGAGGTGGAACCACCGCTCGCGCAGGTACCCTTCTCGTCGAAAGCCCTGACGCTCGAGGGTGCGGATCGACCGCTCGTTGTCGGGATCCGCGTCCGCTTCCAGCCGCTGGAGGCCGAGCGTTTCGAACGAGAACCGGATCAGCAGGTCGAGCGCCTCGGTGGCGAGCCCGCGGCCCCAGGCGCTGCGCGCCAGCGCGAACCCGACCTCGGCCCGCCGGTGCGCCATCTCGACATGGTGAAGCGTGCAGGTGCCGATGACGTCGTCAGTATCGCGGGCGGAGATGCCCCACTGAAACAACCGTCGATCGTGGAAGCCTGACTGGATGTGGCTGACGAGGCCGGCCGCGGCCGCCTCGCCTTCGAGTGGCGGCGCGCTCCAGAACCGCATCACTTCGAGATCGCCGAACACCCGCAGCAGTGCCGGCGCGTCAGCGGCGGTGAGCCAGCGCAGGTCGACCCGCCGCCCTGCCACCCGCGGAAGCTCCTCACCCCAGTCGAACGATGGCGAGGGGCTGGCCATCCTAGTACTCGTAGACCCCGCGTCCGACCTTGCGGCCGAGGCGGCCGGCCTTGACGTACTTGGTGAGCAGCGGACAGGGCCGGTACTTCTCCCCCAGGCTGCGGTGCAGGTACTCGAGGATCGACAGCCGGGTATCGAGGCCGACCAGGTCGACGAGCTCGAACGGGCCCATCGGATGGTTCAGCCCGAGCTTCAGTGCCTTGTCGATGTCGCGGGCCGAGGCGACCCCTTCCATGAGCATGAAGAACGCTTCGTTCCCGAGGCTGGCGTTCACGCGGGTGGTGATGAAACCGGGAGATTCGCGGACCAGCACGGTCTCCTTCCCCATCTGCCTCGAGACTTCTTCGATCGCCTCGAGCGTGTCGGGCGCGGTCTCGAGCGCCTGCACGATCTCGATCAGCTTCATCTTGTGGACCGGGTTGAAGAAGTGCATCCCGGCGACGCGCGCCGGGCGCTTCATCGAGCCCGCCATCTCGGTGATGCTGAGCGCGGAGGTGTTGGTCGCCACGATCGCGGACGGCGGCGCGAAGCGATCGATATCGGCAAACAGCGAGAGTTTGAGGTCGATCCGCTCGGGCGCCGCCTCGATCACCAGATCCGCACCGTCGAGCGCCTCGTCGATCTTCGATGTGGTCACCAGCCGCCGGCTCACGGCGTCGGCGTCGGCGGACTGAAGCTTGCCGAGCTCGACACCCTTGCGGATGATTCCATCGATCGCGGTTCGGCCCTTCTCGAGCGAGGCCTCGGAGACGTCGAACATCCGTGTGTCGTACCCGGCCGACATCGCCGCGTAGGCGATGCCGTGCCCCATCGTCCCGGCCCCGAGGACCGTTATGCGTCTGATCGACATATCCGGGTCAGCTCCGACATTGCGTGGTCGATTTCCTCTGTGGTGTTGTAGAAATGGGGCGCCATGCGGATGCCGGCGCCGGGCCGGTAGTCGACGATCACTTCGCGGCGAATCAACTCGTCGGCCACCGCGCTGGCGCCCGGCACGTCGATGATCACCGACCCGCCGCGCTCCTCGTCCTTTTCGGGGGTGTTGATCCGGAAGCCGGCCTCGACCGCCAGATCCATCAGCCGCCGGGTGAGCCGCAGGGACTTGGCGCGGATGGCCGGCACGCCGATCTCGGCGACGATCTCGTAGCCGGCGCGGGCGGAATACAGCGACGGGACGTTGGGTGTCCCGCTCTGGAAACGCTCCGGGGCGCCGGCGTACTTGATCGCCCCGCCGGCGAAGGCGAAGGGCTCGGCGTGCGCCGCCCATCCGACGATGCCCGGCTCGAGCTGATTGGCCAGGTCGGGACGCACGTACAGATATCCGGCGCCTGGCCCGCCGCACAGCCATTTCACCGAACCACCGACCGCGAAGTCGGCGCCGAGCCGCTCGATCTCGAGCGGCACCGTCCCGGCCGCCTGATACACGTCGAGGATGACGCGGGCGCCGACCCGGTGGGCCTTCTCGATGACCGCCGCGGCCTGCTGGATGTAGGCGCTCTTGAACAGCACGTACGAGAGCGGCACCAGTACCGTCCGCTCGTCGATCGCGTCGAGCAGCGCCTGGAGGTCGGTGCGCACCGCATCCGGCGAGCGGACGTAGACGACGTCCGCACCGTAGCGGCGGAATCCTTCGAACAGGTACATGTTCGACGGAAACTCCAGGTCGGTCATCACGATCCGGTTCCGGCGCGAATCGAAGGTGTGACACGACGCGATGATCGACATCGCCACCGTCACGTTCTGATGCATCGAGATCGTGCCGGGAGCAACGCCAAGCACCGGGGCCAGCAGATCGCCGGTCGTCCGGCCGACCTCCCACCATCCTTCCGACCAGGCACGGACGCCGCGGCTCGACCACTCGTCGGCGAACTGCTGCAGATAGGCCGACGTGCGGCGCGGCATCGCTCCGAGCGAGTGACTCACCAGGTAGGTGCAGGTGTCGACGATCGGGAATTCCTTGCGCCAGGCGAGCAGACTATCGGTCATGTAGAGGCACTCTTGATCGGTCTTTCCACAGCACGAGCGGTGTCCAGAGCTTATCTCGCTCCGATGCCGCGCGAAAGCCGGCGAGAGGCCGCTGTCGTTTCATTCGCCGAACACGCGGATCGCATTGGCGTAGAGGATCTTCCGGCGGGTCTCGTCGCTGAGCGGCAGTTGCAGGAACTGGTCGACATTCTGGCGCATCGACTTGATCCCCGGGCTCGGCCAGTCGGTGCCCCAGACGACCTTGTCGGCGATCTGCTCGAGCCGGGGGAAATACTCCAGCAGCCTGGCTGGCGGGATACCGGAGATCTCCAGGAACACGTTGGGGTGCCGCCGGACGACGAAGAACGCCGCCTCCATCCACAGCGGCCGCCCGCCATGGGCGAGCAGGATCTTCAGGCTCGGAAAGTCGACTGCGACGTCGTCCACGTCCATCGGATCACCGAGGCGGCTGCGCGCCCCGGGGAAGATCGAGGTCCCGGTGTGAATCGTGACCGGGATGCCGGCTGCCGCGGCGCGGCCGTAGACCGCGGCCAGCCCCGGCAGTTCCTGCTGATACGCGTTGGCCCGGAAGATCTGGTGCGGCGGATGAATCTTGAGTGCCCTCGCCCCCATTTCGATGATCCGATCGGTTTCCGCCCCGGGGTCGTCGGTGTAGGCCGGGTGGACCGAGCCGAATGGGATCAGGCGTGACCGGTCGGCCGACGCGTAGCTCATCATCCAGGCATTCACTTCGCTGGTGAAGCCCATCACGTCGGGGCTGACGTAGTTGATCAGGCCGACCCGCTCGATGCCGTCCGCGTCCATCTGCGCGAGCAGCTTCCCAGGGTCCTCAGCCAGCGCCTCCAGCTCCGCCCGGTTCGGCTTGTTGTGCCAGAACGTGCGCTGCACCTCGGGCTTCATCATGTGGAACGGCTGGATGTGGATGTGGGCGTCGATAACCGGCATGCCGAAGTATCTTCCCTCTAGCTGCACTGACAATCGATCAAGACCACCAGAGTCCGCTTCAGGCCCCGGTCACATGTTCAGATCGACCCACACCGACTTGATCTGGGTGTAGTGGTCGAGCGCGTGGGCGCTCATCTCGCGACCGAAGCCGCTCTGCTTGTAGCCGCCGAACGGGGTGGCGGTGTCGTAGACGTTGTAGGTGTTGATCCAGACGGTTCCGGCCTGGAGCTTTCTGGCGACGTAATGGGCCTTCTTGATGTCGCGGGTCCAGACGCCGGCGGCGAGGCCGTAAGGCGTGTCGTTGGCCCGGGCGATGGCTTCGTCGAGGTCGGCGAACTCGATCGCCGCAAGCACCGGACCGAAGATCTCCTCGCGGGAGATCGTCATCTCGGGAGTGACGTCGGCGAACACGGTTGGTTGTACGAAGTAACCCTTGCCGGTGCCGATGTCGGTTCGTTCGCCGCCGGCGACGAGGGTTGCGCCTTCCGTCTTCGCCGAGGCGATGTAGCGAAGCACGGTCTCCATCTGCTTCTTCGACGACAGCGCGCCGAAGCGGGTCTTCGGGTTCATCGGATCGCCGGCCACCATCTTTTTCGTCCGGGCGGCGAGCTTGTCGATGAACTCCGCCTTGATCGAGCGGTCGACCAGCAGCCGCGAACCGGCGGCGCAGACCTCCCCTTTCCCGTAGAAGATGCCGATCGAGGCGCCGCGGATCGCCGCTTCGATATCGGCATCGGCGAGCACGATGTTGGGGGACTTGCCGCCCAGCTCCAGCGTGATCTTCTTCAGCGTGTCGGCGGCGCCGCGCATGATGCCCTTGCCGGTGCTGGTGTCGCCGGTGAAGGCGATCTTGTCGATGCCGGGATGCTCGACGATCGCCTGTCCCAGGCTGGCACCCGGACCGGTCAGCACGTTGAGGACGCCGGGCGGAAGCCCCACCTCCACCGCGATTTCGCCGAGCGCCAGCGCGGTCAACGGCGTCTGGCTCGCCGGCTTGAGGATCATCGTGTTGCCGCAGGCGAGCGCGGGGGCGACTTTCCAGACTGCGATCAGCAGCGGGAAATTCCAGGGCACGATAGCGGCGCAGACGCCGAGCGGCTCCCGAAGCGTGTAGTTGAGATAGTTCCCCTTTACCGGAATCGTCTCCCCCATCACCTTGTCGGCCCACCCGCCGTAGTACTCGAAGCACTCGGCGGCCGCCGGGATCTCGACCTGGCGTGACTCCATGATCGGCTTGCCGTTGTGCAGCGTTTCGAGCCGCGCGATCTCGTCGGCGCGCTCCAGCAGACGTTCGCCGAGCTTGCGCACCAGGCGGCCGCGCTCGCGCGCTGACATCTGGCCCCACGGTCCGTTCAACGCTGCCCGCGCCGCCGTGACCGCGGCGTCCAGGTCCTCTCGATCGGCCGAGGCGACCGTGGCGCACACCTCCTCGGTCGCCGGGTTGACCACCTCCATCGTCTTGCCCGAGGCGGCAGGGCGCCATTCGTTGTTGATGAAGAGCTGCTTCTGTTCGGCGACGATGGCTGACATCGATGAAGACCTCACGGTGGGTGCGTGCGCCCGCTGCGGTGGGGCGCCGGTCGGTTACTTGCCGGTGAATCGGGCCGGGCGCTTCTCGAGGTTGGCGGCGATGCCCTCCCGGGCGTCATCCCCCTGGAAGAGCAGCTGCTGCAGCTCGCGTTCGATCGACAGCCCTTCGAGGAAGCCCGCTTCGGCGCCCGACTGCACCGCGCGCTTCATGCGCCCCACCGCCTTGCTGGCTTTGTTCGGCGGCGTGAACCCCTTCGCGTATTCCTGGACGGCGGCGGCGAAAGTACGCCCCTGCAGCTGTTCGTCACCCCAGACTTCGGTCACGATCCCGAGGGCGTGCGCCTCATCGAAGGTCATCAGCCGTCCGGTGGCCATGAGCTCGATCGCCCGGGCCTTGCCGACCAGCCGGGCGAGCCGCTGGGTGCCGCCGGTGCCGGGCAGCACGCCGAGCGCGACCTCCGGCAGGCCGATCTTGCCGGCGCCCTGCCGCGCGATCCGGATATCGGCCGCCATCGCTACCTCCAGCCCACCCCCGACGGTGTGGCCATTGAGCGCGGCGATCACCAGCTTGGGCGTCTGTTCGAAGCGGGTCAGGGTCTCGTTGGCGTGGAGGCAGAAGTAGTACTTGAACTCGGGATCCGCGTCTTTCAGCATCCCGATGTTCGCGCCGGCGCAGAAGAACTTCTCGCCGGCCCCGCGCAGGACGATGACATGGACGTTCGGATCCATGCGCGCGGTCAGAACCGCCGAATCGATCTCGAGCATCATCTCGTACGAGTAGGTATTCGCCGGCGGGTCGTTCAGCTCGATGGTACTGACGCCATCGGCGACACTGACGCGGACCTTCTGTGCCATAGGGAAACTCAGAACTCAGAACAAAGAACTCAGAACACTGGAACCTGGAACCTGGAACGTTGCTAAGCCTCGGTCCTGACATATTCGAAGTTGATCGGCATCCGGTTGACGCCGCGCAGTGGCGGCGCGATGTAATTGGCGAACTTGCCGGGCTCGTAGACCGGCCGCGACATGATGCTGAGCAGGTACTCGCGATCGGCGGGAGCGGGCAGCCACTCTCCTTTCCGGCGGTTCCACTCGTCTTCGGAGATCGGCGCGCCGCTCGGTTCGTAGTGCAGCGAGCGGAACATGCCGATGCCGCGGTTGAACTTCCGGTCCGGCAGGCGCAGACGCTCCGCCATGCCGTGCTTCTCGAAGATCCGGTTCCAGCGCACGACCCCCGCTTCGCAGTCGCCGACGTACCAGTCGCGCAGCACCTCGTTCATCGCCGAACGCATCGGGATGTGCTGGCGCTCGAGGTTCGCGCCGTTCGGGACGTCGAGCTCGTAGTACGACTCGCCGACGTGGTGGTCGGTGAACTTCTCTTCCTGTGCCCGTCCCTTGAGGCCGTTGCCGAAATAGGAAGCCGCGTTGGTCGAGATCTCGTTGCCGTGCAGGTCGAGCGACAGGCTGAACCAGAGGTTGATGAACTTCTGGATCGTCGGGATGTCGATCCCGCCGAGCTTCCGCACGTCTTCGGAGAATCCGGTCTCTTTCAGCAGCTGACAGGTCCGCTCGACGATGCGGGCGATGCCGGTCTCGCCGACGAACATGTGGTGCGCCTCTTCGGTGAGCATGAAGCGCGTCGTCCGCGACAGCGGATCGAGGGAGCTCTCCGACAGCGACAGCAGCTGCGACTTGCCGTCACGATCGGTGAACATCGTGAACATGAAGAAGTCGAGCCAGTTCTCGATCGGCTCGTTGAAGGCATCGAGGATCCGCGGCTTGTCGCGGTTGCCGCTCTGCCGCGCGAGGAGCTCCTCGGCCTCGTCACGGCCGTCGCGGCCGAAGTACGAGTGCAGGAGGTAGACCATCGCCCAGAGGTGGCGCCCCTCCTCGACGTTGACCTGGAACAGGTTGCGAAGGTCGTACATGCTCGGGCATCGCTGCCCGAGCCAGCGCTGCTGCTCGACCGACGCCGGTTCGGTGTCTCCCTGCGTCACGATCAGGCGACGCAGCTGGTTGCGGAACTCCCCGGGCACCTCCTGCCAGACCGGCTGGCCGAAGAAGTCACCGAAGCCGATGCGGCGGTCGTGAACCGGATCGGCCAGGAAGATCCCCCACCGGTACTCGGGCAGCTTCACGTACTCGAAGTGCGCCCAGCCGGACGGATCCACGCTGACGGCGGTCCGGACGTAGACCTGGTGATAGTCCTGGAAGCCCTGCGGCCCCATGTCCTTCCACCACTGGATGTATTGTGGCTGCCAGTGCTCGAGCGCCCGCTGCAGGCGCTTGTTGCTGGAAAGACCGACGTTGTTCGGAATTTTTTCGGCAGAAATCATGGTGCACCAGTTATCAGCTATCAGCTATCAGCCATCAGCCATCAGCCATCAGCGACCAGCTGAAAGCTGACGGCTGAGAGCTGAGAGCTGAGAGCTACGTTCTGTTGAAATCAAACTCCGGGCGCTTCTGCGTGCCGTACGCGGTCAGCGCGCCCTGCTCGCCGACAGCGTTGGGACGGATGAAGATCCAGTTCTGCCACGCGGTCAGCCGGCCGAAGATCTTGGTCTCCATCGTTTCCGGCCCGGCGAACCGCAGGTTGGCCTCCATGCCGGTCAACGCGTCAGGGGAGAACGCGGCACGCCCTTCGACCGCCAGCCGCACCTCGTCGTCCCAGTCCAGTTCATCCGGCGCGAACGAAACGAGCCCCGCATCCATGGCCGCCTGCGCATCGAACGGCTGCTGCTCCGACAGCACCTCGTCGACCCGCTCCGGCGTGCCGAGAAAGCGGGTCTGCAGCCGGGTCAGGCCGTTGCTCATCGGCAGCGGACCACCATTCATCGGGGAGATCGCCACGGTGTTCGGCCGGTCCGGATCGTCGAGCATGTAGGAGCGGTCCGCCGCCACCGCGAGCTCGAACAGCGAGCCGGCAAAGCAGCTGCCCGGTTCGATCAGCGCGAAGAAGCTGCGCGAGGTCAGATCCATCCGCTTGAGCGCGCGCTTCATGAAATGGATGATCTCGCGAACCAGCCAGTGGTCGCGGTGTTCGACCAGCGTCGCGTCGACGGCCAGCACCCGGGCCGGATCACCGGACGTCTTGACGACCACGGTGCCGATCAGCGGCTCGTTCAGGCGCAGCCGCAGCAGCGCATCGTCGAATTCGCGGAACGCGCGCAGCGGCCAGAACTGGTCGCCGGCGGCGAGGATCTCTTCGGGCGTCCGCGGCTCGTCTCCGGCTGGCGCCGCAACCGTCAGCGTCGCGACGCGGCGGGGACGGTCGATCTCGAGCGTCACCGCCGAATACTTGATGGCGTCATCGGTTACCTGGGCGTTGAGCGGACCGAGGGTGATGCCCGGACCGGAGGCCGGGCGATCCGATTTCGCAGCCAGCTCCTGCGCGCGTTTCGCCACCCGCTCCTTGAACTGGCTGGTCGGGTAGACCGCATCCACCAGCCGCCATTCCACCGCCCGCTTGCCGCGCACGCCTTCCGCGATGGTGCCGAAGAAGTCGGCGAGGTCGCGGCGCACCTTCCGCTTGTCGACGACCCGGGTCAGGCCGCCGGTGCCTGGGAGCACGGCGAGCAGCGGCGTCTCCGGCAGGCTCACCGCCGAGTTGCCATCGTCCACGAGAATGATCTCGTCGCACGCGAGCGCCAGCTCGTAGCCGCCGCCGGCGCAGATCCCGTTCAGCGCGGCCAGGAACTTGATGCCGGAGTTCTCACTCGCGTCTTCCATCGCCAGCCGCGTCTCGTTGGTGAACTTGCAGAAATTCACCTTCCAGGCATGGGTCGAGCCGCGCAGCATGAAGATGTTCGCGCCGGCGCAGAAGATCCGCTCCTTGAGGCTGGTGACCACCACCGTGCGGACTTCGGGATGCTCGAAGCGAATGCGCTGGATCGCGTCGGCCAGCTCGATATCGACGCCCAGATCGTACGAATTCAGCTTGAGGCGGTAATCGGGGGAGAGGCCCGCGTCTTCCTGGACGTCCATCGAGAGCGTCGCCACCGGCCCGTCGAACGCCAGCTTCCAGTGGTGATAGGTCGCCGGTGACCTCTCGAAGGAGATGCGGTCCGGAGTGGTGTTGGTCGCGGTAGCCATTCCGGCAAGCGTACCTGCGGTAATCCGACGGTGTCAAGGCACTATACTGCGCACAAAACTAGCTAGGTGTAATATAGTGCGCTAAATGGCCGACGATATCCTGGCCGCACTTGGCCGCCGCGCCAGGGCGCACCGACTGGCGCGCGGGTGGACGCTCCGCGAAGTGGCCGAACGCTCCGGCCTGTCCCCCCGCTTCCTGGTGCAGCTCGAGTCGGGCCGCGGAAACATCTCGGTGCGCCGGCTGGCCGACGTCGCGGGCGCGCTCGAAACGACGCCGGCGGCGCTGCTGACGAGGGAGGAGTCGCCGGGCCGTCCGGTGATCGCACTGCTCGGACTGCGCGGGGCAGGCAAGACGACCATCGGCCGGCGGCTGGCGAAGCGAAGGCGGGTGCCGTTCGTCGAGCTCGACAAGCGCATCGAGCAGGCGGCCGACCTGAGCCTCGGTGAGCTGTTCACGCTGCACGGCGAGGACTACTACCGAAGGCTCGAACGCACGGTGTTGCAGGAGGTGCTCAACGAAGGGAAGCCGATGGTCCTGGCGACCGGCGGCGGCCTGGTCGCGTCCCCCGAGACCTTCGCGATGCTGCGACGCGCGGCGCTCACCGTCTGGCTGCGTGCGTCACCGGAGGACCACTGGAACCGGGTGGTTCGCCAGGGGGATCGCCGGCCGATGGCGGATCACCCGCAGGCCATGGCCGACCTGCGGGGGCTGCTCGCGGTCCGGGAGCCGCTCTACGCCATGGCGGACCACACGATCGACACCTCCACCGCCAAGGTGGAGGCCATCGTCAATACGATCGAGCGGAAGATCGGATAGCTCTCAGCTTCCAGCTCCAGCTACCAGCTACCAGCCGCCAGCTGACAGCTACGGCTGAGAGCTGACTGCTGAAGCTGGGAGCTGGAAGCTGGAAGCTGGAAGCTATTTCGCCGCGGCGCGAAGGCGACGCTGCCGGCGAGTTGCCAGCGGCCGGCCCGGCGGACCACCGTGTTCATGTAACTGCCGCTGGTACACCGAAAGACGGGTGACTGCCAGCGGCGTCAGTCGAGTGCCGGCCGTGAAGTACACTGCCGCGCAATGCGCGCGCGTCTTCGTGGTCTCGTCTGCGTCTGCGGGTCGGCCATCGCACTCTCATGCGCCGGAGCTCGGGCGCCGCAGGCCGGACCGCCGTCAACCTCTCCGCCGCAGGCGGGGGCAAGCGCCCCGGCGCCGGCTCCGCCTGCCGCCGGCCCGGTACCGGCGGCCGCCGCGGATCCCGCACGTCCTTCGCCGCGCGTCAGGCTGATAGCCACCGGCGGAACGATTTCGAACCGCACCGGTGGCCGGCTGACGGCGGCGGAACTGGTGCAGGCAGTCCCGGATCTCCCGCGGTATGCGGCGCCCGAGTACGAACAGTTCGCCAACGTCGCCAGCTCGCAACTGACGCTCGAGCAGTGGGTGGCGCTGGCGCGGCGCATCAACGAGGTCTTCCGCACCGATCCGCAGCTCGCCGGCATTGTCGTCACCTGCGGCACCGATACCCTCGAAGAGCTCGCCTACTTCCTGAACCTGACCGTGCGTGACGCGCGGCCGGTCGCGGTCGTCGGTTCGATGCGCAACCCGAGCACGCTGGGGTATGAAGGGGCCGCCAACCTGCTCGAGGGCTTCCGGGTCGCGGCTGATGCGGCGGCGCGCGGACGCGGGGTCATGGTGGTCATGAACGACGAGATCAACGCCGCCCGCGAGGCGACCAAGACGGATGCCCTCAGGCTGCAGACGTTTCAGACCCACGGCTACGGCGTGCTCGGCGTGGTGGACCGCGACCGGGTGGTGTTCTTCCGCCGGGTCGAGCGCCGTCACACATCCGACAGCGAGTTCGATGTGGGTTCGATCACGCAGCTGCCCAGGGTGGACGTGATCCTGACGTATCAGGGAGCCAGCGGCGATCTGATTCAAGCGGCGGTCGACGCCGGGGCGCAAGGGGTCGTGCTCGCGACCGCCGGGGCCGGAGCCACGAGCGGCACCCAACCCGACGGCGTTCGCTACGCCGCGTCCAAGGGGATTCCGGTCATCATCACCACGAGAACCGGCAGCGGCCGGATCTCCGACGGCGACAGTGGAACGAGCATCGCCGGCCAGGATCTGGCCCCGATCAAGGCGCGCATCCTGCTCATGCTGGCCCTGACGAGAACCAGGGACGCAGAGGAGCTTCGACGGATCTTTACGGAGTACTGACGCGAGTCAATTCCCTGCTGCCAACTTCGAACTCCCAACGTCCAACTTCCAAATTTTCCAGCCACCTTGGAAGCTGGGAATTGGTAGTTGGGGGTTGGGAGTTGTCGTGGTCTCAGACCGCGGTCTGCCCCGGCGCGAGCACGAGCACGTCGATCCCGTGGGGATCCACGAACCGCTTCAGATCCTCGGGCCGGCCGGTCAGCACCGGGAACGTGCCGTAGTGCATCGGCACCACCTGGCGGACGCCGAGCATGCGCGCCGCGAGCGCAGCGGCCTCGGGACCCATCGTAAAGTGGTCGCCGATCGGCAGGAACGCTATCTCCGGTTTGTGCAGCTCGGCGATGAGACGCATGTCGCCGAACAGCGCGGTGTCGCCGGCGAAATAGAACGACCGCTGATCCTCGGTCCGCACGACGAAGCCGGCGGCGAGGCCGAGATACACGGTCGTGTCGTTTTCCACGATCGAGCTGGTGTGCACCGCCGGGGTCATCGTGATTTCCAGGCCGGCGACCTTGACGGTGCCGCCGATCCCCATCCCGATCACGTTCTGCAGCCCCTTGCGTTCCAGCCACTGTGACAGCTCGAAGACCGCCACCGTCGTGGCGCCGGTCGCGCGCGCGACGTTGAGGACGTCGCCGGTGTGATCGAAATGACCGTGGGACAGCAGGATCACGTCGGCCCGCTCGATCTTCTTCATCTCCGGCGGGCAGGCCGGGTTCCCCTCGAGCCACGGATCGGTCACGATCCGTTTGCCGCCGGGAGTGGTGATGACGAACGTCGCGTGACCCAGCCACTGAATCGCCAGTTTGGACATGAGGGCAGTATAAATATAACGATTGGACAGTCTCCGATATGACCACTGCCCCCCTCAACTTCATCCGCGGCCGCCGGAAGCGCGCCGGCGAGATGCCTCGTGGCGGGAAGCCCGAGTGGCTCAAGGTGCGGGCGCCCGGCTCGGAGAACTATCACCGGCTCAAGGGCCTGATGCGGACCCTCGGGCTGCACACCGTCTGCGAAGAGGCGAACTGCCCGAACATCGGCGAGTGCTGGCATCACGGCACCGCCACGTTCATGATTCTCGGCGACACGTGCACCCGATCCTGCGGCTACTGCAACGTGACCCACGGCGCGCCGAAGCCGCCGGACGCCGGGGAGCCGGCCAAGGTCGCGAGCGCCATCCACGCCATGGAGCTCGCCTACGTCGTCGTTACCTCGGTGGATCGTGATGATCTGGCCGACGGCGGGGCGTCGCACTTCGCGCGAACGATCGCGGAAACCCGCGCCAGGACCCAGTCGTGCCGGATCGAAGTGTTGATCCCCGACTTCAAGGGGGACGAGACCGCGCTGCGGACGGTGCTCGACGCCGCCCCCGACGTGCTCAATCACAACATCGAAACCGTGCCCCGTCTCTACCGCACCGCGCGTCCCGGTGGCCGCTACGAGCGGGCGCTCGAAGTCCTCGAACGCGCACGCGTCTACGCGCCGGGGATCCCGACGAAATCCGGACTGATGGTCGGCCTCGGCGAGGAGTGGACGGAGGTCGTCGACACCCTGCGCGACCTGAGCCGTGTCGGCTGCCAGATCGTCACCATCGGCCAGTACCTGCGGCCGTCCCTCGCCAACCTGCCGATGGCGCGCTACTACGCCCCGTCCGAATTCGCCGAGCTCAAACGCATCGGACTCGAGCTCGGCATCCGCCACATCGAGTCCGGCCCGCTCGTCCGCAGCTCCTATCACGCCCACGAACAGACGCAGGCATACGAGGCGGAGCGCACGCCGATCCGCACGCTTTAGCTATTCCGCCGCGATCCGGGCGGCCGCACGAAACGCGGCTTCGAGCATCGGGGGCGTGAGCTTGCCGGTGTTCGTATTCTGCCGGCTGGGATGGAACGATCCGACCACCGTCGGCCCGGTTGTACGGACGATCACACCATGCCCGAAGGCCGGCCGGGGCCGGACGACGATCCCCCGGTCCGAGAGCAGGCGCCATGCCGCGTCGAAAGCGATCCTGCCGAGTGCGACGATGACCTTCATCCGGGGCAGGGCGGCGGCTTCAGCAACAAGGTGGGGGTGACAGGCGGTGATCTCTGCGGGCAGCGGCTTGTTATCCGGCGGGGCACAGCGGACGGCCGCCGCAATATACGCGTCGTTGAGCGTCAACCCATCGTCCGCACGCTGCGAGGTCGTGATGTTCGCGAATCCGGCGGCGTGCATGGCGCGCATCAGGAAGTCGCCCGAGCCATCGCCGGTGAACACCCGGCCGGTCCGGTTCGCGCCGTGGGCCGCCGGCGCCAGGCCAAGAACGAGGACCCGCGCCTGGGGATCGCCAAAGCCCGGCACCGGCCGTCCCCAGTAGGTGTCCCCCCGGTGCGCCGCTTTCTTTTCAGCGGCAATACGCCCGCAGTAGCTGCGCAGGCGCTCGCACCGCTGGCACTGAACGATCTGCTCCCGGACCAGCGCTAAGGGATCCACCCGCCGCACTCTTCCTCACTCCCCGGACTCTTCCGCCCTGGCGGCACCCTTCCGCACCCTTCCGCACCCGACCCGCCGCACTCCGACCCCGCACCCTGCCGCACTCCCCGCACCCTTCCGCACCCCGCGAACCCCTAAGTAGCTCTAAGCCGCCTTCGTGCCAGCGCCAGCTCACGCTGCTTGCGCCGGTCGAGCGGGGGGAACTCCAGGTCGAGGCTCTCGAGCGTATCGATGACGATGTTGGCGATGGCGAGCCGGGTGAACCACTTGTTATCGGCCGGGATGACGTACCACGGAGCGTGCGATGTGCTGGTCGCCGAGATCGCGCTCTCGTAGGCGCGCAGGTAGTCCTTCCACCGCAGCCGCTCGTCCACGTCGTTGATCGAAAACTTCCAGTTCTTCGCCGGGTCGTCGAGCCGCGCGAGAAATCGCCGGCGCTGCTCGACCTTCGAGACGTTCAGGAAGAACTTGCGGATGACGGTGCCGTTGCGGCACAGGTAGCGCTCGATGTCGCGGATGTCTTCGTAGCGCTCCGACCAGATCCGCGACGACACGCGCGCCGCCGGCAGATGCTGCCGCTGCAGCAGATCCGGGTGGACCCGGACGACCAGCACTTCCTCGTAGTAGGAGCGGTTGAAGATGCCGATGCGGCCGCGCTCGGGGAGCACCTTGAGCGACCGCCACATGAAATCGTGGTCGAGCTCCTCGGGCGTCGGCGCCTTGAAGGTGAAGATCTGGGTGGCCTTGGGATCGAGGCCGCGCATGACGTGCTTGATCGCGCTGTCCTTGCCGGCGGCATCCATCGCCTGGAAGATCAGCAGCAACGACCAGCAGTCCTGGGCATAGAGGATCTCGGTCAGGTCGAACAGGCGCCTGGTCGCCTTCTTCAACAGCCCCCTGGCTTCCTCCTCGGACTGGAATGGAGTGGTCTCGGCCGGATCGTACGCGGCCAGCCTCACCCGGCCATCGGGCTTGACCAGGAAGCGCCCGGTGTCGATGCGCTTCAAACAGTCTTCCTGCGCGGGCGGTAGACGTGCGTCGCGTGACCGAAGAACACTTCTGCCGATTCCATCAGCGTCTCGGAAAGGGTGGGGTGAGGATGGATGCTCATCTTCAGATCGGTGGCGTTGGCTCCCATTTCGACCGCCAGTACCCCTTCGGCGATCAGCTCGCCGGCGCCCGGTCCGACGATCCCGACGCCGAGAATGCGCTCGGTTTTTGGATCGAGGACCAGCTTGGTCATTCCGTCCGACCGGTCCAGGGTCAGCGAGCGTCCGGACGCCCCCCAGGGGAACCGCGCGACCGTCACCTCGCGGTTCTGCTTCTGCGCATCCCCCTCGGTCAATCCGCACCAGGCGAGCTCGGGATCCGTGAAGACCACCGCGGGGATGGCCAGCGGCTCGAACGCCACCTTCTGCCCGGCGATCGCTTCGACCGCGACGCGTCCCTCGTGCGACGCCTTGTGTGCGAGCATCGGCTCGCCCACCACGTCTCCGATCGCGTAGATCGACGGCTCGGCGGTCCGGCGGGCCTCGTTGACTTCGACGAAGCCGCGGTCGCTCACCCTGACCTTCGTCTTGTCGATGCCCGGCACCGGGTTCGGCTTGCGGCCGATCGAAACCAGGACGCGGTCGAACGTCTGCTCTTTTTTGTCGCTCTTCCCCGAGCCTGTCGAAGGGCCCTGCCCCGAGCCTGTCGAGGGGTCGAAGGTGACGGCGATGCCGTTCTTCTGCTCCTTCAGGGCGACGACCTTGGTGTTGAGGAGCACCGCCTCGGCCATGGTCTCGATCCGCTTGGCGAGCACGTTGACCAGGTCACGGTCGGCGCCGGGCAGCAGTCCCCCGGTCATCTCGACGATCGTCACTTTGGTGCCGAGGGCGGCGTAGACGCTGCCGAGCTCGAGCCCGATGTAGCCGCCGCCCACGACCAGCAGCGACTTCGGAATATCAGGCAGATCGAGCGCGGTCGTCGAGTCCATCAGCCTCGGGCTGTCGATCGACAGGCCGGGCACCCGGGCCGGATGTGAGCCGGTCGCGATGATCGCGTGCTCGAAGGTCAACGTGTCCTTCTTGCCGCTTTCCGTGGAGATCTCGAGGGTCCTGGCATCGACGAATGCCGCGGTGCCCTGCACGTAATTGATCTTCCGTTGTTTCGACAGCTGCCCCAGACCGCCGGTCAGCTGGTTGACGACTTTGGTCTTGAACGCGCGCAGGCGCTCGACGTCGATCTTCGGCGCGCCGAAGGAGATTCCCCACGCCTCGGCATGCTGCGCCTCGTTCAAGACCTGGGCGACGTGCAGCAGCGCCTTTGACGGGATGCAGCCGCGGTACAGGCAGACCCCGCCGGGGTTGACCGAGGGATCGATCAGCGTGACCTGCATCCCGAGGTCCGCGGCGTAGAACGCGGCGGCATAACCTCCGGGGCCGGCACCGATCACAGCAAGTTGAGTCGAAGACATAGCCATTCCACACCCGCGGTCACGGATTCACCGCAGAGGACGCGGAGAACGCCGAGGCAAGACTAGAAAACCCCAAAACACTCTGCGCGCTCTGCGACCTCGGCGGTCAGGAATTCAGACAGTCAGAGCGCCAGTACAAAAGGCTGTTCGAATGCTTCGCACACCCACCGCAGGAAGCGTGCGGCATCCGCGCCGTCGATCACTCTGTGGTCGTAGGACAGCGACAACGGCAGCATCAGTCGCGGCTGGAACGCCTGACCGTCCCACACCGGCTCGTGCGACCCGCGCGAAATACCGAGGATCGCCACCTCAGGCCAGTTGACGATCGGGGTGAACGAGGTGCCGCCGATCCCGCCAAGGTTGGTGATCGTGGTGCCGCCTCCCTGCATCTCGTCGAGCGAGAGCTTGCCGGCGCGCGCCTTCTCGCTGGCCTTGCCGAGCTCGGCCGAGAGCTGCAGGATCCCCTTGCGGTCCACGTCGCGGATCACCGGCACGAGCAAGCCGCGCTCGGTATCGACTGCGACGCCGACATGAATCGAGCGCTTGTAGACGATCTCGTTGCGCGACTGGTCGATCGAGGCGTTGAACTGCGGGAACCGGGCGAGCGCGGCGCCGACGATCTTGAGCGCAATCGCCGTCATCGTCAGCTTGCCGCCAAGCTTTTCAGCCTGAGGAGCGTATTCCTTGCGCAGCTTCTCGAGGTCGGTGATGTCCGCCTTGTCGTGCTGGGTCACGTGCGGAATTGCGTTCCAGGCGTGACCGAGGTGCTCGGCGGTCTTGCGGCGGATGTTGCTCATCGGCTTGCGCTCGACTTCACCCCACTTGCTGAAATCGGGCAGGCTCCGGCCTGCGGTGAGCGACGCAGGCGCAGCCTGCGGAGCCGAACCCGTCATCACCCCTTTGACGTACGCCTGGAGATCCTCGACGCTGATGCGGCCGCCGTCTCCGGTGCCGGACACCTGGCCGATTTCGACCCCGAGCTCGCGGGCCATGCGCCGAACCGACGGCGCGGCCGGTGGCGCCGGTCCACTGCCTTCAGCCGAGGCGCTTGCGGCGGGCTGTGGCGCCGCCGGCTGAGGGCGCGCACCACGGTTGATGTCGACGACTTCGCCGCGCTTCTGCTTCGGCGCGTCTTCCGCGGTCTGCGCCTCCGGGGCGTCCGCCTCTCCGTCGCCACGATCTTTCGCCGCGCGTTCGCCGCCGCCGGAGGCTGGCGCCGGATCGGCGTCAGCCTTCTGGCTGAGCCCTCCCTCTTCGGCGGCTGCGGCCGGCTGCTCCTTGGGCTTCGCCGCCTCGTCGGTCGCCGGCGCTTCCTTCGCCTCGGCGGTCGCAGACCCCTTGGTCTTGGCTGGCTCGTCCGCCTTGCCCGACGCGGCATCGTCCAGCGTCAGCACGAGCTGACCGACCTTCACCTTGTCCCCCTGCTTGACCTTGATCTCGGTGACCGTGCCGGCGACGTCCGAGGGAACCTCGATCGTCGCCTTGTCGGTCTCGAGCTCCAGGACCGGCTGGTCCTTGGCCAGGACATCGCCCACCTTGACCATGAGCCGGACGACATCGCCGGCGGTGATGTTCTCCCCCAGCTCGGGAATCTTGAATTCGATCGGCATCGCTATTTGTCAGTCTTCATGAACAGGAGAACACGCGATAAGGAGCGGACAAGAAACTCCTGATCTCCTGTCCTCCTGTGAGAGATCAATCTTTTGCCGGATTCTTCTTGTTGGGATCGATGCCGAAGTCCTTCATCGCCTGGACGACGACCTTCTGGTCGATATCGCCGTTCTGGGCGAGCTCGGCGAGCGTCGCCAGGGCAACGTAGCGCGACTCTACCTCGAAGAACTCGCGCAGCTCCTTGCGGGCCTCGCTTCGCCCGAACCCATCGGTTCCGAGCGAGCGCACCCGGCGCGGCATCCACCGGTCGAGCGATGATGGCAGCACCTTGAGGTAATCGGAGGCGGCGACGATCGCTCCGGCGGTGTCCTTGAGGCACTGGGTCACATAAGGCGCTTTCGCCGGCTGGTCCGGGTGGAGCATGTTCCAGCGGTCGCAGGCGTGGGCGTCGCGATACAGCTCGTTGTAGCTGGTCACGCTCCACACATCGGCGGCGACGCCGTACTTCTCGAGCAGCTTCGCCGCCGCGCGCACCTCGTTGAGGATGGTGCCGCTGCCGAGCAGCTGGGCCTTCGCCTTGGCCTTGCCGTTGGACGCCTTGCTGAAGCGGTACATCCCCTTCAGGATGCCGTCGCGCGCTCCTTCGGGCATTGCCGGCATCTGGTACTGCTCGTTCATCACCGTCAGGTAGTAGAAGACGCTTTCCTGCTCGCGATACATCCGGCGGATCCCGTCCTGGATGATCACTGCCAGCTCGTAGGCGTAGGCCGGGTCGTAGGAGACGCAGTTGGGAGTCGCCAGCGAATAGACGTGGCTCTGGCCATCCTGGTGCTGCAGCCCTTCACCGGCCAGGGTGGTCCGCCCGGCGGTGGCGCCGAGGAGGAAGCCACGCATGCGCGAGTCGGCGCCGGCCCAGATCAGATCGGCGACCCGCTGGAAGCCGAACATCGAGTAGAAGATGAAGAACGGGATGGTATTGACGCCGTAGGTCGCATAGGCGGTGCCGGCGGCGATGAACGACGACAGCGACCCGGCCTCGGTGATCCCTTCCTCGAGGATCTGACCGTCCTGCGCCTCCTTGTAATAGAGGAGCGTGTCCATGTCGACCGGCTCGTACTTCTGGCCGACGTGCGAGTAGATCCCGACCGCCCGGAAGAGCGATTCCATCCCGAAGGTCCGGGCTTCGTCCGGCACGATCGGCACGATCAGGTCACCGATCTCCTTGTTGCGCAGCAGCTGCGACAACAATCGCACGAACACCATCGTCGTCGAGGCCTTGCGGCCCTCGGTGCCTTTGTAGAACTCCTCGAAGATCGGATCGATCGGAGCGATCAGCGGCTCGACCTTGACCGTGCGCGACGGCACGAATCCGCCGAGCGCCTTGCGGCGCTCGCGCATGTACTGCAGTTCCGGGCTGTCATCGGCCGGACGGTAGAACGGCGCATCGGCGATCTCCTCGTCGGAGATCGGAATGCCGAAGCGGGTACGGAACGAGCGGAGGTCCGACTCGTTCATCTTCTTCTGCTGGTGGGTGACGTTCTTGCCCTCACCTGCTTCGCCGAGGCCGTATCCCTTGATCGTGCGCGCCAGGATGACGGTGGGCTGGCCGGTATGCTCGGTCGCCGCCTTGTAGGCGTTGTAGACCTTGCCCGGATCGTGACCGCCGAGGCGCAGCCGCTTCAGCTGATCATCCGAGAGGTGCTTGACCATCTCGAGCAGCCGCGGATCGGTGCCGAAGAAGTGCTCCCGCAGGTAGGCGCCGCTTTCGACCGCGTACTTCTGGTACTGGCCGTCGACGACCTCGCCCATCCGCTTGGCGAGCAGGCCGTCGTGGTCTTTCGCGAGCAGCGGATCCCAGTCGCTGCCCCAGATCACCTTGATCACGTTCCAGCCGGCGCCGCGGAAGACCGCCTCGAGCTCCTGGATGATCTGGCCGTTGCCGCGTACCGGACCGTCGAGCCGCTGCAGGTTGCAGTTGATGACGAAGATCAGGTTTTCGAGTTTTTCGCGCGCCGCCAGGCTGATGGCGCCGAGCGCTTCCGGCTCGTCGGTCTCGCCATCGCCGAGGAACGCCCAGACCTTCTGCTTGGACGGCTTCTTGAGGCCGCGGTCCTCGAGGTAGCGCTGGAAGCGGGCCTGGTAGATCGACATGATCGGCCCCAGCCCCATCGAGACCGTCGGGAACTCCCAGAAGTCCGGCATCAGCCAGGGATGCGGGTACGACGAGAGGCCGCCGCCGGCGGCCGATTCGCGGCGGAAGTTATGCAGCTGGTCGATCGAGATCCGTCCTTCGAGGAAGGCGCGCGCATAGATGCCCGGCGAGGCGTGCCCCTGGAAGTAGATGATGTCCCCTTCGTTGTCCTTCTTCCCCTTGAAGAAATGATTGAAGCCGACTTCATACAGGGTCGCGGCCGAAGCGTAGGTGGAAATGTGGCCGCCGATGCCGTCGGAGGCGCGGTTGCCACGGACCACCATCGCCATCGCGTTCCAGCGCACCAGGCTCTTGATCCGGCGCTCGATTTCCTGGCTGCCGGGAAGCGGCGTCTCGTCTTCCGGACGGATGGAGTTGACGTAGGCGGTGACCGCCGTGAATGGCAGCGCCACGCCGGACATGCGGGCGTGGTGCCGGAGCGCGGCGAGCAGCCGCTCGGTGCGCCCGCGGTCTCCCTGCTGGATGACGTAATCGAGCGACTCGCGCCACTCGCGTTGTTCCACCGCCTCCAGCTCGGAGGTGTCCTGCGCTGCTGGGTTCCTCATTGCGTATGAATCCTCAGGTAATTTCGCTGTGCCCTAACCTTCCTATTGTAGCCCCGCGGCGGCAGCAGTGGGCGATCGGAGGATCCTCAACCCTCAGCCGGGTTGACGATCCCGGGCGGCAAGTCCGCCGGCGACCGCGGCAACCAGCACCTCGGGTTCAACCGGCTTGGACAGATGCAGGCTGAAGCCCGCGTCGATCGCGATCGCGAGGTCTTTCGGACCAACGTGGGCCGTCACGGCGACGGCGAGCAGCCGGGCATTCCCGCTGTCGGAAGTCCGAACCGCCCGGATCAGTGAAAAACCGTCCTGGTCCGGCATCCCGATATCGGCCAGCAGCGCGTCGAAACGCCGTCGGTGCAGAAACCCCAACGCCTCAGCGGCTGAGGCCGCGAGCGCCACCTCGGCCCCCTCTGCCTCCAGCACGGCTTTGAGCAGTTCGCGCGCGTCCGCTTCGTCATCGACGACCAGGATCTCACGGCCCTGGAGGCGGCGGCTGACCTGCCGGCGCTCGGCCCGGTTCACCCCGACAGGTTTCGGCACCACGGCAGCGGTGGGCAGGCGAATCGTGAAGCTGGATCCCTGGCCGACGCCGGGGCTCTGCACCGTCACGATCCCTCCGTGCGCTTCCGTCAGGTGGCGCACGATGGCCAGCCCGATTCCGAGACCGCCATGGCGCCGTGTGGTCGTCGCATCGGCCTGGCGGAAGCGGTCGAACACGAACGGCAGGAATCGCTCGGCGATCCCTTCCCCGGTATCGCGCACGACGATCTCGGCGCTGCCATCGGGCCGCCCGAGCAGGACTTCCACTCGACCGCCGGGCGGCGTGAACTTGACCGCGTTCGAGATCAGGTTCCACACCATCTGCCGTAGCCGGTCCGCGTCTCCCTGCACCTCGATCGGCTCTTCTGGATCGGTGATCACCTCCAGCGACACGCCTTTGCTGGCGGCAGCCGGCAGAACGGTTTCCGCGGCGGCCTCGACCACCACCGCCAGATCGACGCGGTCGAATCTGATCTGCAGCTTCCCCGAGACGATGCGGGACATGTCGAGCAGATCGTCGACGAGCTGGGTCTGCGCCCGGGCATTCCGCTGGAGCGAGTCGAACGCGCGCTCCATGGCTTCAGGGCTCAGGGTGCCGGTACGCAGCATGTGGGACCAGCCGAGCACCGCATTCAACGGCGTGCGCAATTCGTGCGACAGCGTGGCGAGGAACTCGTCCTTCATGCGGTTGGCATTGCGCAGGCTCGCCTCGCTCTCGGCCAGGGCCTCTTCGACCCGCTTGCGGTCGGTGATATCGATGCCCGAGGACTGGACCTCCGTCGCCTGGCCGTCCGTATCGAAGGCGAGCCCGCGGTTGGTCCACAGCGTCCAGCGCGTACCGTCGAGGGTCTCGAACCGATTCTCGATGCGGATCTCGGGAGCGTCGGGACGAAGGCGGTTGAGGAGGGCCAGCACGTGCGGCCGGTCCGCCTCCTCGATGAAGCTCCAGAAGTCGTGACCGACCAGCGCCTCGGGCGACGTGTGCCGGGCCCGGGCGTAGGCCCCGTTCACGAAGAGGATGGTACCGTCGAGACGAAATCGACAGATCATCTCGGCCTGGCTCTCGACAATCGCGCGATAGCGCTCCTCGCTGGCGCGGAGGCGATCTTCGGCCTGCTTGCGTTCGGTCACGTCGACCGCGAATCCGGCGAGGCCGAGCGGCTGGCCATCCGCCGCACACTCGACCCCGCCTCGCGCCGAGAGCCATCGCACTCCCCCGTCCGAGTGACGAACCCGGAACTCGACCTGGTAGGAGCTTTTCTGGCGCACGGCCTCGGCCATCGCCTGCGCAACTCGCGGCCGATCCTCCTCATCGATCGCCGGCAGCACGTCGTCGAGCGGAACCCCGATGCTCAACGCGCGATCGCTCAACGAAAAGTACCGCATCATGTTGTCATCGGTGATGACCAGGTCCTGGCGGACGTCCCAGTGGAACGTGCCGACGAGGCCAGCGTCGAGCGCGGACTGCAGGCGGGCCTGGGTGCGGTGGAGTTGCTCGTCGGCCCGTTTGCGCGTCGTGATGTCGGCAAAGAGAATTCCGAAGGTCCGATTGCCCGGCTCGCCGAAGCGGAACGCGTAGACGTCGAACCAGCGGCCCATCGCCTCGGACCCCTGTTCGAACCGTACAGGACTCGCCGGTCAGTGCAACACGTCCATACACCTCGATCCAGTGCGGTTCGAGACCGGGGACGAGCTCCAGTGCCGTTTTTCCGAGAGCGCCCACCAGCCCGGTGTGCTGTTCGAAGGTGCGGTTGACTTCCAGAAAGCGGTAGTCATACGGCTGCCCGGCGTCGTCCAGCAGCATCTGACACACGCAGAAACCTTCGTCTATGGCATTGAACAGCGTGCGGTAGCGCAGCTCGGATTCCCGTAATGCCGCTTCGACCGCTTCATGTTCAGTCATGGGGCGGCTCCTGGAGTGAGAGCGGGATGACCGAACGGGCCAGGTCGGGGCGATCGGTGATCAGCCCATCGACGCCGATTGAAACCAGGCGTCGCATGTCCGCCGGGGCGTTCACCGTCCAGACTTTGACCGCGATGCCGGCCCGATGGGCGGCCGAGACGAACCGGCGGGTGACGACCGGCGTCAGTCCGGACCGCTCCGGCACCTGGAACTCGCGGTACGGGGTCTCGCCGATGGTCCAGCCGACCCAGGAGCGATAGAGCGCCCAGCGGGTCTCTTCCTTGGCCGCGCCGGTGGCGATCGCCGGTTCGCAGCGGCGGACGGTGCGGAGGGCATCCGCGTAGAAGGAGCCGATCGCCACGCGATCGACCGCCCCGGCAGCCCGGACTTCGTCGACGACCCGCTCGGCGAGCAGCGATCCGCCGCTTTTCAGCTCGATGATCAGCATGCGGCCGGGATAGCGTTCCAGGACCTCCCGCAACCGGGGCACGCCGATCGCCTGATTGCGGAACGGATAGCCGCCTTGACCGTCGCCGAAGTGATAGCCGGCGTCGAGCGCGGCGAGCTCGGCCGCGGTCAGCGACGCGACCGGCCCGCGCCCGTTCGTCGTTCGCTCGAGCGTCGTATCGTGATGAACGACGACGACGCCGTCCTGCGCGAGCTGGACGTCCAGTTCGAGCCCGTCGGCGCCGCAGGCGAGGCCGTGATCGAACGCCGCGATGGTGTTCTCGGGGCGCAGCGCGGCGCCGCCGCGATGCGCGTAAACGAGGGCCACGGCGGCATCTTAGCCGCTTTCCAAAGTCAGGTAAGATGCCTTCATGCCCTCCCCCGCAACCATCGGCCAGCTTCGAGCGGCGGCCGCGTCCGGAACGACCCGGCGTCGCAGCGTCAAGAACGAGATCCGCGAAAACCTCATCGTCCGGCTGCGCGCCGGCGTCCCGCTGTTCCCCGGGATCATCGGTTACGACGACACGGTCGTGCCGCAGATCGTCAACGCGGTGCTCTCGCACCACAACTTCATCCTGCTCGGCCTGCGCGGACAGGCCAAGAGCCGCATCCTCCGTGCCCTCGCCGACCTGCTCGACGACGAGATCCCGGTGATGCCCGGGTGCGAGATCCATGACGATCCGCTGGCGCCGTTGTGCCGGGCGTGCCGCACCCAGGTCGGCGAGGAAGGGGACGCGGTCGAGATCGGCTGGCTGCCGCGCGACGCCCGGTATGTCGAGAAGCTGGCGACCCCCGACGTGACGATCGCCGACATCATCGGCGATCTCGATCCGATCAAGGCGGCGCGCTCGAAGCTCCACCTCGCCGACGAGCTGACCATCCACTACGGACTGCTGCCGCGGGCCAACCGCGGGATCTTCGCGATCAACGAGCTGCCCGACCTCGCCGGCAAGATCCAGGTCGGCCTGTTCAACATCCTCCAGGAAGGGGACGTCCAGATCAAGGGCTACCCGGTCCGCCTGCCGCTCGACGTGATGATGGTGTTCAGCGCCAACCCCGAGGACTACACCGCCCGCGGCAAGATCATCACCCCGCTCAAGGACCGCATCGGCTCGGAGATCCGGACGCACTACCCGGCGAGCCGTCACGACGGGATGGCGATCACCGCGCAGGAAGCCTGGACCACCCGCGGCGGCGGGCTCGAGCTGCAGGTGCCCGACTTCGTCCGCGAGATCGTCGAGGAAGTTGCCTTCCAGGCGCGGCAGGACTCACGCGTCGACAAGCGGTCCGGCGTCAGCCAGCGGCTGCCGATCTCGCTGCTCGAGAACGTGATCTCCAACGCCGAACGGCGCTCGCTGCTGTCGAACGAAGCGACGGTCGTGCCCCGGGTCAGCGACGTCTACGCCGCGCTGCCGTCGATCACCGGCAAGTTCGAGCTCGAGTACGAAGGGGAACTGCGCGGCGCCGACAACGTCGCCCGCGAGATCATCCGCAACGCGGTGGCCACCGTCTTCGGCGGCGTCTTCGCCGCGGCCGATCATGCCCCGGTCGGTGAATGGTTCGAGCTCGGCGGCTCGCTCCAGGTCGAGGATACGCTCTCGGCCGAGGCGCTGCTGGAGCGCACCTCGGTGGTGCAGGGCCTGCACGATCTGGCGCGGCAGGCCGGCACCGCCGCCGGTGAGTCGAACGCCTTCCTGGCGTCGGCGGTCGACTTCGTGCTCGAAGGCCTCTACGCCCACAAGAAGATCAGCCGCACCGACGACCGGCAGTACCAGGGGGTGGAGCAGCCGCGGCGGCCGCAGCGGCCGGCGCCGGCCGACGCGCTTCTGGATCGCGAGCTGCCACTGACCGGCAACAAGAAGAAGTACTACAACTAGCGATCATGAAGTATCGCTACACCAAGTACCGCCCGGAAGATCTCGACGACCTGGACCTCGAGGACCTGCTGTCGCGCCTCTCGGACATGCTGCTCGGCAGCGGTTTCGAGGACCCCTACGGCCTGCCGGGTGACGAGGGGCATCCGATGGAGGCGCTGCACGACGCCATCCTCGAAGCGCTGCTGAGCGGAGCGCTGTCCGACGAAATGCTCGAGCGGCTGCTCGGCAAGGACTGGCAGAACGCCGAGGACGCCGAGGAACGGATCGACGAGCTGGTGGCGCGGATCGTCGAGAAGCTCCAGCAGCAGGGATACATCACCCCGTCACCGGATCTGTCGGCCGAGCAGCGCCGCCGCGGCGCCGGCGGGGGTGACGGTGACACCGGCAAGGTCCGCTTCGAGATCACCGACAAGAGCCTCGACTTCCTCGGCTACCGTGCGCTGCGCGACCTGATGGGATCGATCGGCCGCAGCAGCATCGGGCGGCACGATACCCGCGAGATGGCCACGGGGATCGAGGCCAGCGGCGCATCGAAGCCCTACGAATTCGGCGACACGATGAACCTCGACGCCGCCGGAACGATCCTCAACGCGGTGCGCCGGGCGCCGCAGGCTGCTGACCGTCCGGCCGGTGAAAGCTCCGGCATCGACGTCGACTATCAGGACCTGATGGTCACGCAGGGCGAGTACCAGAGCTCCTGCGCCACGGTGCTGATGCTCGACTGCAGCCACAGCATGATCCTGTACGGAGAGGACCGGTTCACGCCGGCCAAGCGCGTCGCCCTCGCGCTCGCCAACCTGGTGCGGCTCCAGTACCCCGGAGATGCGCTCAAGTGCGTGCTGTTTCACGATTCCGCGGAAGAGATCCCGCTGTCGCAGCTGGCGCGGGTGCGGGTCGGGCCCTACTACACCAACACCCGGGAGGGGCTGCGGCTGGCGCGCCGGATCCTCGACCGGCAGCAGAAGGACATGCGGCAGATCGTGATGATCACCGACGGCAAACCCTCGGCCCTCACCCGCCCCGACGGCCAGATCTACCGCAACGCGTTCGGCCTCGATCCCTTCATCGTCTCGGAGACCTTCGCCGAGGTCGCGGCCTGCCGGAAGGCCGGGATCATGATCAACACGTTCATGCTGGCCCGCGATCACGATCTCGTCGCGTTCGTGCGCCGGGTCGCACAGATCTGCCACGGCAAGGCCTACTTCACGACCCCGCGCACCCTCGGTCGCTACGTGCTGATGGACTACATGGACAACAAGACAAGGACCATTCACTAATTGCGGATTGGGGAGTGTGGGTTGCGGATCGACGGATTGGGGACTGGGGATTGCGGATGGAGCGCCACTCCGCACTCAACCCTCCGCAGTCCCGATCCCCAATCCCGATCCCCAATCCCCACTCAACAATCCGTAAATCCGCACTCCCCACTCCCCAATCCGCAATTCTGATGTTGCCCAGCACGCTGCCGATCTTCCCGCTGCCGAACGTCGTGCTGTTTCCGAACGTGTCGTTGCCGCTGCACATCTTCGAGGGACGGTATCGCGAGATGGTGGCGGCCGCACTCGAGGGTGACCGGCTGATCGGGATGGTGCTGCTGCGGCCGGGGTGGGAGGGGCACTACGAAGGGCGGCCGCCGGTCTATCCGGTCGGCTGCGCCGGGGTCATTACCCATCACGACCGCACTTCGGACGGCCGCTACAACATCGTGCTGCGCGGGCTCGAGAAGTTCCGCGTCACCGGTGAGGACACCAGCCTTGCCTACCGGCTGGCGACGGTCGAGAGCCTGCACGAGCCGCTGGTCGAGGCGGAACGCCCGGAGATCCGGGCCGCGCGGCAGCAGCTCGAACGGCTGCTCGTGCCCCAGCCCACCGGCCGCGGCGCCCACCCGACGCTGCCTCCGGCGATGAACGACGAGGAGCTGGTCAACACCCTCGCCCAGTACATGGAGCTCGAACCCCTCGAAAAGCAGGCACTCCTCGAGCGCGAGGGATTGCTCGCGCGCTGCCGGTCACTGATCGAGCTGCTGGAGATGAAGATGATCGTCGCCAGGCACGACTGGGAAGGCAAGGAAACTAAGAATTAAGAATTCAGAATTCAGAATTCACGAACCCGGAACCCGGAACCCGGAACCTTTAGAACCTCTAAATTCACTTCGGCCGATATTCGACCCTGACGTTCGAGACGATCGCCACCGGGCGGCCGGGGGAGGCGGTTTCGCGGCCGATGCTGGTCAGCGCGTCGAGCAACTCGCCGAGCAGGCTCACCTGCGTCACCGCGGCGGGGATGGTGGTCATCACCGTCTCGCTGCCGAGCGGCGCGACCGCTTTGGCGCCCCCCGGTCCGGCGCCGCCGCCGATCCGCTCGAACATGTCCTTGGCGGTTCGGAACTCGCTGGTCACCGCTCCACGCCCGAGCAGCTCGCCGGTGAGCGTGAGCACTCCGATCACCGCCGAATAGCTCGCATAGCCACGCCCGGCGGTTATGTCTTCTTCCGAGTAGGTGTGGCGGTTGTGCAGGTTGAAGGTCAGAGTCGCCGGGCCGGTATGCGCCGGGATGGTGACGATGACCCCGGCCGCCGGGTCGCGGCCGGCGAGCACGAAGCAATAGGACGACTTGGTGCGAACGCCGACACCGAGTGTCTCGCGGCACTGGACCCGCGCCGGCTCGGTTTTCAACGGCGGCGGTGGCGGCGGCTTCTTCTTGGTGGTTCGTCGCTGGGCTGCCAGGTCAAGCGGAAGCAGCATGACGAGACACGCGGCAAGAAGCACGGACGTTCGCATTGGCCGCAGTATAGCAAGTCGTCCACCCGCCAACGCACGCCGCAATCTACACTCAGCAATCTGCCATCCGCCAATCTACAATCAGCAATCAACAATCCGTCGATCCACAATCCGCAGTCATCGATCCGCAATGCATCCTTACCCCACCCGCATCGTCTGCCTGACAGAAGAAACGACCGAGACCCTGTACCTGCTCGGTGAGGGTGAACGGATCGTCGGCATCTCGGGCTACACGGTTCGCCCCCCGAAGCGCGGACCAAGCCGAAGATCTCGGCCTTCATCAACGCGCGGTTCGACAAGATCGAGGCGCTCAATCCGGATCTCGTGCTCGCGTTCTCCGACCTCCAGGCGGACATCGCGGCCGAGCTGATTCGCCGCGGCTACCCGGTGGTGACGTTCAACCAGCGCAGCGTCGCCGAGATCCTCCAGACCATTCGTCTGATTGGCGGCCTGGTCGGCGCCGGAGAGCGCGCCGAGGCGCTGGCGTCCCGGCTGGAGGCGGGGCTGGACGACATCCGCGCGAGCGCGGCGCTGCTGCCGCGTCGTCCCCGGGTGTTCTTCGAGGAATGGAACGACCCGCTGATCTCCGGGATCCGCTGGGTCGACGAGCTGGTGGAGATCGCCGGCGGCACCTGCCTGTTCCCGGAACTGCGGACCGGCCGGCTCGCCAAGGACCGGATCGTCACGCCCGAGCTGGTCGCGGCATTGGATCCGGAGGTGATCATCGCCTCCTGGTGCGGCAAGGGGGTGAAGAAGGCCACGATCACCGGACGCCCGGGATGGGACCGCGTCTCGGCCGTGCGCAACGGCCACGTCTACGAAATTCGATCCACCGTCATCCTGCAGCCCGGACCCGCCTCACTGACCGAAGGGGTCAAGCAACTGCACGAATGCATCGGGCGAAGCGTTGGACGCGAATCTTAGTCCCGGATTCGAATTCTGAATTCTGAATTCTGAGTTTCTTTTAGGCTTTGCGGTTCTTGATCAACTCGAGGAACTCGGAGCGGGTACGCGCGTCCGTGCGGAAGCCGCCGAGCATCGCGCTCGCGACGGCGATCGAGTTCTGCTTCTCCACCCCGCGCATCGACATGCACAGGTGGGCCGCCTCGGTAACGACGGCGACGCCGAGCGGCTTGATCTTGTCGTTGATCGTCGCTGCGATCTGATTGGTGAGCCGCTCCTGCACCTGCAGCCGGCGGGCGAAGATGTCGACGATCCGGGGGATCTTGCTGAGGCCGATGACCCGGCCGTTCGGGATGTAGGCGACGTGGCAGCGGCCGAAGAACGGCAGCATGTGATGCTCGCACAGGCTGTAGAAGTCGATGTCCTTCACGATCACCATCTCGTTATAATCGACCGTGAACAGGGCGTTGTTCAGCACCGCATCGACGTCCGCCTGGTACCCGCTGGTGAGGAACCGCAGCGACTGCTCGAGCCGTTTGGGCGTGTCGAGCAGCCCTTCGCGCGACGGATCCTCGCCGAGCTGCGCGAGTAGTTGACGGATGATTTCCTGCATCGCTTTATTGTACCTCGCGGTTTTCGCGGCCTCGCCGCCCCAGCCGGCCGATCCCGACGCGCTCTATCGCCAGCGTGACGACGTCAGCAGCGCGCGGCGCGCCGCCGAGATCTGGGGGCAGCGGCTCCAGGCGAACCCGCAGGATTTCGAGGCGGCCTGGAAGCGGTCGCGGGCCAACTACTGGCTCGGCGGCCATGCTCCGGCGAAAGAGCGAAAGTCCTTTCTCGAAGCCGGCGTCGAATCCGGCCGCGCCGCTGCGGCGCTGCAGCCCAATCGTCCGGAAGGGCATTTCTGGACGGCGGCCAACATGGGCGCGCTCGCCGAATCGTTCGGCCTGCGGCAAGGCTTGAAGTACCGCGGTGACATTCGCGACGAGCTGCTGATCGTGCTGAAGCTGGACCCGGCATTCCAGCAGGGATCCGCCGACCGCGCGCTCGGCCGCTGGTACTTCAAGGTGCCGGGGCTGTTCGGTGGCAGCCGCAAGAAATCAGAGGAGCACCTGCGCAAGTCGCTCGGCTACAACCCGGGCAGCATCGCCTCCCGGTTCTTCCTCGCCGAGACCCTCCTCGACATGGACCGCAAGGCCGAAGCGATCGGCGAGCTCCAGCGGGTCATCGATCTCTCGCCGGATCCGGACTGGATCCCGGAAGACCAGGAATTCAAAGCTCAGGCCAAGCGGCTGCTGACGACACTCCGACAGCAGAAAGTCTGAAGTCTGAATTCTGAATTCTGAGTTCTGAGTTCTGAGTTCTGAGTTCTGAGTTTCTCAATACTTATAGAACCCCTGGCCTGACTTCCGGCCCAGCCTCCCGGCGAGGACCATCCGCTTGAGCAGCGGCGGCGGCGCGTACGCGGGCTCGCGATACTCGTCGAACATGATGTTGGCGATGTAGTAGGTGGTGTCGAGCCCCACGTAGTCGAGCAGCGTGAACGGCCCCATCGGGTAGCCCGTACCCAGCTTCATCCCCTTGTCGATGTCTTCCACCGTGCCGAGGCCATGGTCGTAGGCGCGAACCGCGTCGAGCAGGTAGGGCACCAGCAACCGGTTGACGATGAAGCCCGGTTTGTCGGGAGCGGTGATCGGCTCCTTGCCGAGCGACTGAGCGAACGCGAAGACCGTCTGGTAGGTCTCATCGCTGGTGGTGAGCCCGCGGATCACTTCGACCAGCTTCATCAGCGGCACCGGGTTGAAGAAGTGCAGCCCGGCGAACCGCTCGGGACGCCTGGTCTTCGAGGCCAGCTCGGTGATGCAGAGCGACGAGGTGTTCGAGCAGAAGATCGTCGCGTCGCCGACGACCGCTTCGAGCGCGGCAAAGGTCCGCGCCTTGTCTTCGACGTTCTCGATGATCGCCTCGATGATCAGATCGCAGCCCTTGAGCTCGTCGATGCTGGTCGTGCCCGACAGGTTGGCAAGGGTCTGCTCCTTCGCCTCGGGGGTGACCTTCCCCTTGTCGACGCCGTCGGTCAGAAACTTCCGCACGCGGCCGAGACCCTTGTCGAGAAAGGACTGCTCGACCTCGCGCACGATCGTCTTGTAGCCCGCCGCCGCGCACACCTGCGCAATCCCTGAGCCCATCAGACCGCAACCGAGAACGCCTACCGTCTTGATTTCCATCGCTGTCCCCTGACTTCGTTCAGCTACACAGTTTCGATGATGGCCGCGATCCCCTGGCCGCCGCCGATACAGGCGGTCGCGAGGCCACGCTTCAGACCGCGTCGCCGCAACTCCAGCGCCAGCGTCAGCAGCAGGCGGGTGCCGGTCATCCCGAGCGGATGCCCGAGCGCGATGGCGCCGCCGTTGACGTTCACCCGGTCGCGATCGAGCCCGAGCTCCTTCTCCACCGCGAGATACTGCGCGGCGAATGCCTCGTTCACTTCGATCAGGTCGATGTCATCGAGCGAGAGCTTCGCTTTCTCGAGCACCATCCGGGTGGAGGGGGCCGGCCCCATCCCCATCAGCGTCGGTTCGACCCCGACGGTGGCCCAGTGGGTGAGGCGGGCGAGCGGCGTGAGGCCGTGCTCCTTCACCCCTTTCGCCGAGGCGAGCACCAGCGCGGCGCCGCCGTCGACGATGCCGGAGGCGTTGCCGGCGGTGACGCAGCCGTTCTTGCTGAAGGCGGCCGGCAGCCTGGCCAGCACCTCCATCGTCGTCTCCGGCCGCATGTGGTCGTCCTGCGAAAAGAGCTCGGTGCCCTTACGAGACTTGAGCTCGACCGGGACAATTTCGTCCTTCATCCGGCCGCTCTTCCATGCCTCGTCGGCCAGCCGCTGGCTGCGGATCGCGTATTCGTCCTGCGCCTCCCGGCTGATGCCGTACTTCGCCGCGCAGTTCTCCGCGGTGCCGGCCATGGTGCAGCCGCAGTGGGTATCGAGCAACGCCGACCAGAGCGTATCTTCGAGCTGCCCCTGCCCGAGCCGCAGGCCGCTGCGGAGGCCGCGGATGACGTGCGGCGCCTGGCTCATGCTCTCCATGCCGCCGGTGAGCACGACGTCGGCCTCGCCGAGCAGGATCATCTGCCCGCCGCTGACCGCCGCCTGGATGCCGGAGCCGCAGAGGCGGTTCACCGTCAACGCCGGCACCTCGATCGGCAGCCCGGCCTTCAGCCCAACGTGCCGCGCGCCATAGACCGCGTCGGCGCTGGTCTGCAGGACGTTGCCGAAGACGACGTGGTCCACCGCTTCGGGTTTCACGCCGGTGCGGTCGAGGGCAGCGCGCGCCGCGATCGCGCCCAGCTCCAGGGCGGTGATGTCTTTCAGCTTGCCGGCGTATTCAGCCATCGGGGTCCGTGCCCCGCCGAGTATGAAGATGTCCTTGTCAGTCAACTGCCAACTCCCAACTTCCCCTGCCCAATTCCCGACGCACTAGCTTGAACTCGTGACCAACGCCGCTATGGCGTCGCCAGCCTCTCGCGTACCGAGCTGGCCACCGATGTCGCTCGTGACCTGGTTCTCCTGCACGGCCTTCAGAACCGCGGCATCGATCGCGGCAGCCTCGTCGCTTGCTCCCAGGGTCTCGAGCAGCAGCGCCATCGACGCGATCGCGCCGATCGGGTTCGCGATGTTCCTGCCGGCGAACCTGGGGGCCGAACCGTGGACCGGCTCGAACATCGACGTCCGGCCGGGATGAATGTTGCCGGAGGCCGCCATGCCCAGGCCCCCCTGGAAGGTCGCGCCGAGGTCGGTGACGATGTCGCCGAACAGGTTGTTGGTGACGATCACTTCGAACTGCCCGGGATCGAGCACCATGTACATGGCGAGCGCGTCGATGTAGTAGTGCGTGGCGGTGATGCCCGGGTACTGCGGCGCCAGCTCCTTGAACACCCGCTGCCACAGCGCGTGCCCATGGGTCATCGCGTTGCTCTTGTCGGCCATGCACACCTTGGTCAGGCCGTTCGCCTTGGCGTGCTCGAAGGCGTGCTTGACGATCCGGTGGACCCCTTTGTAGGTGTTGATCTCTTCCTGGATCGCGACCTCGTCGACGGTGTTCGGCTTGAAGCGGCCACCGATGCCGACGTACACCCCCTCGGTGTTCTCGCGGAACACGGCGAAGTTGACGTCAGCCGGCCCGCGCCCCTTGAGCGGGCACAGCCGCTCGTCGAGCAGGCGCACCGGCCGGTAGTTCACATAGAGGTCGAGCTCGAAGCGGGTGCCGAGCAGGATGTCCCGCGCGTGGCGATTGTCGGGGACTCTCGGATCGCCGAGGGCGCCGATGAAGATCGCATCGAACTGGCGCAGCAGGTCGTAGCCGTTGGCGGGAAGGGTCTCACCGGTGGCGAGCAGATGGTCCGCACTCCACGGCAGCGTCTCGAGATCGAAGCGGCGGCCGAACTTCTGCCCGACGGCCTCCAGGACCCTCACCGCTTCGGCGGTGACCTCCTTGCCGATGCCGTCGCCGGGAATGATCGCGATGCGCATGTTCACCCGTCGATTCTCTCAAACCCCATCGCCATCCCCATCCCGCCGCTCACGCACAGGGTGGCGAGACCGCGGCGGGCCTCGCGCTTCTTCATCTCGTGGAGCAGCGTGACGATGATCCGGGCGCCGGTGGCGCCGATCGGGTGGCCGAGCGCGATGGCGCCGCCGTTGACGTTGAGCCGGCCGGGATCGATCGGCTCGTCTTTCAGCACCGCCAGCACCTGCGCCGCGAACGCCTCGTTCAGTTCGACGAGGTCGAAATCCTTCATCGCCAGACCGGTGCGGGCGAACAGCTTGCGGACGGCCGGCACCGGACCGATGCCCATGCGTCTGGGGTCCACCCCCGCCGATGCCCAGCCGATGATCTTCGCCAGTGGCGTGAGCCCCAGCGCACGGGCGCGGTCGGCGGCCATCAGGACGAGCGCCGCGCCGCCGTCGGTGATCCCCGAGGAGGTGCCGGCGGTGACCGAGCCGGGCTCCCCTTCGACGCTCTTGAACACCGGCGGCAGCTTGCGCAGTGACTCGATCGTGGTGTCGGGGCGTGGATGCTCGTCGGCCTCGGTCGTGACGGCACGGCCTTTCGCGTCGGTGACGGTGACGGGAGCGATCTCGTCGCGAAACCGTCCGGACGCGATCGCCGTCCCGGCCCGGCGCTGGGTCTCGACCGCGTAGGCCTCGGCGGCGTCGCGCGCTATCCCGTACTCACGGGCGAGCAGCTCCACGGTCTCCCCCATGATCATGCCGCTCAGCGAGCACGTGAAGCCGTCGCGATACATCGCGTCGACCAGGGTGAAGTGCCCCATCTTGTGACCCCACCGCGCGTCCTCGGAGTCGACCAGGTAGGGCATCCGGCTCATGGATTCGATGCCACCGGCAAGCACCGTCGTGGCCTCACCGAGCATGATCGACTGCGCGCCGGTGGCCACCGCCTGCATGCCGGAGGCGCACGCCTTGTTGATCGTCTGGGCGGGAACCTCGTCCGACAGGCCGGCCCGACGCCCGACCTGGCGGGCTGGATTGGGCCCGGACCCGGCCTGACGAGCATGGCCGATCAGGACTTCATCGATGTCGGATGGGGCGACGCCGGATCGTTCGAGCGCAGCGCGCGCGGCCACGGCCCCGAGCTCGGCGGGATGGACATTGCGGAACGCTGCGCCGTACCGGCCGATGGGAGTACGGGCCGCCCCCACGATGACGACTTCCTTCGGGTCCATATCCTGTCAATGATACTCAACCACCCCGCAATCGACTCTCAGACGCGGGTCGGAACTCGTCCCGCGATCCATCCCAATGAATCCAACTATTCGAATCGCTGGATCGAAATTGATGAGTTTATGGCCTGAATTCGCCCAGTTTCGTCGGAAACGTTCGTCACACCGCTCGGCACACTGTGTGCTTTTTGCGTCTGCGCCAGCGGCTCAAACGCGGTTGGCCGTCAGAAATCCAAGCCGGAGATGCACGACCCGCTTTTCACCGCTCCGGGCCTGACGTTCATTGATACAGGGAGGATGACCAGTAATGCGTGTACGTACCTTAGCCACATTGGTGGCAGCTCTGCTGATGGCCTGGCCGGTCGCGGCCCAGGAACAGCGTGGCGGCCTCGAAGGTGTCGTCAGGGACGCCTCCGGCGCGGTGTTGCCGGGGGTGACGGTGGAGGCGCGCGCCGCCAACGGCGCCGTGCTGACAACCGCCTCCGACGAGAGCGGGAATTATCGATTCCCGTCGGTGGCGCCGGGAGACTATGTGATGACCGCGAACCTGCAGGGATTTGCCCCGGGCAAACAGGAGGCGGTTCGCGTCGGCCTCGGGCAGGTCAAGAAGGTCGACTTCGCCCTGTCGGTGGCGGGTCTGACCGAAGCGGTGCAGGTCACCGCCGAGTCGCCGCTGGTTGACGTCCGCCAGAGCGCGCGGCAGACCAACATCCGCGCCGAGCAGGTGGAGCTGCTGCCGAAAGGCCGCGACTTCACGACGCTCGTGACGCAGGCGCCAGGCGCGAATCAGGAAGCCAAACTCGGCGGGATCTCGATCGACGGTGCGAGCGCCGGCGAAAACCGCTTCATCATCGACGGCATCGAGACCACCAACATCCAGAGCGGCACCTCGGGTCAGAACCTCATCGCCGAGTTCGTCGAGGAGGTTCAGGTGAAGTCGAGCGGCTACACCGCCGAATTCGGCGGTGCGACCGGCGGTGTCATCAACGTCATCACCAAGAGCGGCACCAACGACTGGCGCGGGAGTGCGCTGCTCAATTTCCAGAGCAGCGGCCTGGCCGGCGAGAACCGGCCGACCCTGCGGCAGACGCTGACCAACTCCGACCTGGCCGAGTACATCACCTATCCGAAGGACGACTCGACCCGGATCGAGCCCGGCTTCTCGATCGGCGGCCCGATCGTCCGTGACCGCGGATGGTTCTTCGGCGCATATCAGCCGGCGCTGATCACCACCGACCGCGAGGTCACCGCGGAATCGGCGGCCAATCCGAGCGCGGTGCCGAACTCGAACGAGCAGAAGACGCAGGTCCAGTACATGACCGGCAACATCACCTCGCAGCTGAGCGACAGCCTGCGGGGACGGTTCGCCTTCAACAACAGCTGGAACCGCCAGGAGGGCCTGCTCCCGTCGCTCAACGCCTCTGACCTGGCCGGGTCGGACTACCGGAAGACGTCGACCTTCCCGGTGTGGTCACTCGCCGGCAACATGGACTGGGTGGCGAGCCCGAGCCTGTTCTTCGGCATCCGTGCCGGATACTCCCTGAGCGACACCTACGACACCGATGTCACCAAGGTCCCCCGCTACAACTGGCCGACCACCTCGAACGTCGGTCTGCTCGACGTGCCGGCGAACCTGCAGCAGCCGACCGGATTCACGTCGGTGCTGTCGAACCTCGAAACGCTGGAAGACAAGCAGACGCGGGCCTACTTCCAGGCTGACGGCACGGTGTACGGCAATCTTGGTGGCGCGCACCAGCTCAAGTTCGGGGTCACCGCCGACCGCCTCGGCAACCGGGTCGACAGCGGTGAGGCGGGCGCGCGGGTCACGATCCGCTGGAACGCTCCCCTGTCGTCGAACTCCGCGAACTGCGCCGGCGTGGCGGGCTGCCGCGGCCCCTACGGCTACTACTCGGTGCGCAGCAATGCGGTCGATCCCCGGCGTGGCTTCATCACCCAGGGCGACATCAACATGAACGTCATCGGGCTCTTCATCCAGGATGCCTGGACGATCCACAACAAGCTGACGGTGAACGCCGGCGTTCGTACCGAGAAGGAAGGCATTCCGTACTACGACACCGAGACCGCCGGAACGGATTTCGGTTTCAAGTTCGGATTCGGTGACAAGATCGCGCCGCGGGTGGGCTTCGCCTACGACGTCAGGGGCGACGGCCGCACCAAGGTGTTCGGCTCCTGGGGTGTGTTCTACGACATCTTCAAGCTCGAGCTGCCGCGGGGTTCGTTCGGCGGCGACAAGTGGCTGGAGTACTACTACACGCTCGACACCTTCGACTGGCCCAACCTCGTGGCCAACGCCGCCTGTCCGCCGGCGTGCCCGGGCACCCAGATGCGGGTCACCGACTTCCGGCACATCTCGGTCGGCAGCAGCGCGATCGAGCCTGACCTGAAGCCGATGAAGCAGCAGGAGGCGACCGCCGGTCTGGAGCACCAGCTGAACGACCGGATCGCGGTGAGCGTCCGCTACGTCCACAAGCAGATCGACCGCGCGATCGAAGACACGCAGACCGCGACGCTCGACGCCGACGGCAACGAGATCTACATCATCGCCAACCCGGGCGAGGGTCTCGCCGAGCCGGCGTTCCGGTCGGCTGACGGTTCCATCCTCGCCAGCATTCCGAAGCCGCAGCGGGACTACGACTCGGTCGAATTCGCGGCCGAGAAGCGCTTCTCCGACAACTGGTACCTCCGCACCAGCTACCTGTGGAGCCGTCTCTATGGCAACTACTCGGGGCTGTCCCAGTCGGACGAGAACGGGCGCACCAGCCCGAACGTCGGCCGCCTCTATGACTACCCGATGATGATGTTCATGGACGGAGGCCAGCCGGTCTTCGGTCGGCTGCCAACCGATCGGCCGCACCAGTTCAAGACGCAGTTCATCTACCAGTTCAACTTCGGGACCAGCCTGGGCTTGAACCAGTACGTGGCGAGCGGACTGCCGGTGTCGCGCGAGCTCGGGATCTATCCCGGCAACAACCTGCCGGTCCAGTACATGGGCCGGATGAGCGACGGCCGGACGCCGACGTTCTCGCAGACCGACCTCCTGCTCCAGCACGAGTTCCGGTTCATGGGCACGCGGGCGCTGCAGGTGAGCTTCAACATCCTGAACCTGTTCAACCAGGACACGGCCATCTCGAAGCACTCGACCTATCAGAAGGTCAACGGTGTGACGCCGACGAGCGAAGAGGCGTTCTACCTCGGACAGCTGAACCTGGCCGATCTCATCGCCCCCCAGGGAGTTGTCGTGGATCCGCGTTTCCTCATGGACAGCGCGTTCCAGGCGCCGATTCAGGCACGGTTCGGCGTGAAGTTCATCTTCTAAACGCCGTTCGACTCGGTTATCTTTGCCCCGCGGGCCCCGGCCCGCGGGGTTTTTTGTTTGACCCGGAAGTCCGCAGGAGGTCGTCATGCGAACGCGCTCGTGGTTCGTTGCTGTCGTCTTGCTGGTCCCGACCGTGTTGCTCGCGCAGCGTGCGGGGGACATCAGAGACCGCGCCCAGATCCCCTACAGCGTCGGCATGGAAAACATGAAAGCAGAAGCCTGGGACGCGGCGGTGCAGTCGTTTCGGGCCGCGGCGGAGATCGACCCCGGCTTCGAGCTCGCCTATTACATGCTCGGTCGCGTCCACATGGCGCAGAAGAAGTTCGTCGACGCGATCGGCGCCTACGAGAAATGCCGCGACCTGTACCGGTCGCAGCTGGGCAAGGAGTTCGCGAATGCCCAGGAACGGCAGCGTGCCCGCGAAACGCGGCTACGCGAGATCGACGAGATCATCCGCTCCTACCAGTCGGGGCCGCAGAGCACGCGGACGTCCGACACCATCCGCCAGCTCCAGAATCGTCGTCGAGAGATCGAAGAACTGATGTCGCGGGGTCAGAGCACGATGGGCTTCGAAACGTCCGTGCCGTCGTACGTCTCGACCTCGCTGGGCAGCGCCTACTTCCGGGCCGGACGGCTGGCCGATGCCGAGCGGGAATACGTCGCCGCCGTCGCCGCCGACTCCAAGGCCGGCGAAGCGCACAGCAACCTCGCGGTCGTCTACATGGAGACCGGCAGGCTCGACGCCGCCGAAAAGGCGATCAAGGATGCGGAGAAGGCTGGCTTCAAGGTCCATCCCGAGCTCAAAGCTGAGATCGCAGCCAGGAAAAGGTTCTAGGTTCTACGTTCCAGGTTCTGGGTTCCCAGTTCATGGCTCCTGGTTCCTGCGTGCCGAACCTCGAACCCGAACCTTTGAGAACCAGGAACCTAGAAACCTTGCCTAGATTTGTTCAACGTCGATCTGCGCGCGCTGGAGCTTGCCGCTGAAGTCGATGTAGCACGACTTCCATTCCGAGAACACCTCGAGCGCCGCCACGCCGGCTTCCCGGTGGCCGTTGCCGGTGTTCTTGGTGCCGCCGAACGGCAGGTGCACTTCGGCACCGATGGTCGGCGCGTTGATGTAGAAGATCCCGGTGTAGAGGTCGCGCATCGCGACGAAGGCGCGGTTGATGTCCTGCGTGTAGATCGCGGCTGACAGGCCGTAGTCGACATCGTTGCCAATCGCGATCGCCTCGTCCAGGGACCCGCACTTCATCACCGAGACGATCGGCCCGAAGATCTCCTCCCGGGCGATCCGCATCTTGGGATCGACGTTGGTGAAGATCGTCGGCTCGTGGAAGAAGCCGTTCGCGTAGGCCCCGGCGGTCAGGCGGTTGCCGCCGCAGGCCAGCGTCGCCCCTTCCTTCTTGCCGATCTCGACGTAGCTCATGACGGTCTTGAGCTGTCCCTCGCTGTTGGAGGGGCCGACCTGCACCTTCTCGTCCAGGCCGTCGCCGACCACCAGTGCCTTGGCGCGGGCCACGAACGCCTCGACGAACCGGTCGTGCACGCTCTCGTGGACGACGACGCGGCTGGCGGCGGTGCAGCGCTGGCCGCTGGTGCCGAAGCCGCCCCACAGGCAGCCGTCCACCGCCAGTTCGAGGTCGGCATCCTCCATGATCATGATGACGTTCTTGCCGCCCATCTCGAGGTGGACCTTCTTGAACGTCGGCGCGGCCGCCTGGTTGACGATCCGCCCCACCTTGGTCGATCCGGTGAACGACACCACCCGCACGACCTCGCTCGACGTCAACGGCGTGCCGACCTCGTCGCCGTCGCCGGTGACCATGTTGACCACGCCGCGCGGGATGCCGGCTTCCTCGAGCACCTTGACGAAGTTCAGCGCGGACAGCGGCGTCTGCGAGGCCGGCTTGAAGACCACGGTGTTGCCGCAGACCAGCGCCGGGATGATCTTCCACGACGGGATCGCCATCGGAAAGTTCCACGGCGTGATGATCGAGCAGACGCCGAGCGGCTGGCGCACCGACATCGCGAACTTGTTCCGGAGCTCGGACGGCACCGTCTGACCGAACATGCGGCGCCCCTCGCCGGCCATGTAGAAGGTCATGTCGATGGCCTCCTGCACGTCGCCGCGGGTCTCGTTGAGGACTTTGCCCATCTCGCGGGTCATGTCGCGCGCGAACTGCTCCTTGCGCTCGGCGATCAGCTGCGCGACCTTGTACAGCATCTCGGCGCGGATCGGGGCGGGTACCAGACGCCAGTGTTCGTAGGCGCGGCGCGGCGGCCTCGAGCGCGGCCTCGACGTCCTTGCGGTTGGAGCTCTGGAAGATGCCGATCAGGTCGTCGGTATTCGCCGGGTTCCGGTTCTCGAAGGTCTTGCCGGATGCCGACGGCGTCCATTCGCCGTCGATGAAGTTGCCGTAAGTGGTTACGCCGACGCTGGTGCTGGTAGCCATAGCTCTCGATTATATCGGAGCGGCGCGCTCGACCGGGGAGCGATGGAGGGGGACGGCGGTCAGGAGACTTCGCCGTCGATCACCGGCAGCCGGCGGTGATCGGCGACGAATTCCTGGATCGCGACCATGGCGTGCGGCGTCGGCTCCACGAACTCGACCGCCCAGCGGTAACGGATCGCTCCTTCGTGCAGCTCGCCGATCTCGCAGCGCCCGATCCGTCCCTTCACCACCAGCGACCGGCCGCGGAGGGTCAACCGGAATTCGTGCAGGGAATCGTTCTGCAGCGGGAACGGCGCCTCGATCTGCAGGCCGTCCGGCGTGATGTCCCGGACGGTCACCGGCTCGAAAACCATCACCTCGGCGGTGATGGCCGTGCCCTGGCCCTGGGGATCGCACGGGGCGGTGGTCAGTCATTCCGCGACGCCATGACGTAGGCGCTGATCGTGCTCTCATGGCCGCCGGCGCCGACCGCCGCCACGCCGAACACGTGGTCATCGATGTTCTTGTGGGCGAGCACGAACTCGGTGACGTTGCCGACGTAGAGCTCGTGCTGCCAGTCGGGGGCCCACGCGGTGCGCCAGAAGATCCGGTAGCCGGCGGCGCCCGGCGACGCGGTCCATCGCAGCCGCGCGTCGTAACCGGACGGCTGGCGGCTCAGCATGTTCGCCCGTGACCTCTGGCGGCGGCGGCGCCAGCGCCAGGACCGCCATCCCGGCGGCGTTCGCCCGGGCGTTCTGCGCGAGATACGGAAAGGACACGCCGTCGAGCGTGTCGTTGGCATTGTGCTGCTTGGAATAGTTCTCCCGCGATTCGCGGAACCCGATCGCCGCCAATCCTTCGGCGTTGAAGCCGCTGTGGTCGCCGCCGCGGCTGAACCGGTCGCGCCTGGCCATCAACCGGATCTCGTGCGACGGCACGTACCGTTCGGCGATCCGCTTGGCGAACATCGCCAGCGATCGCGAGGGCGAATCCTCCGGCCCTTCCGAGTAGACGCGCACCGACGCGCCGTCGACGATGCCGTTGCCGCCGGTGCTGTTGCCGACGATGTCGTTGTTGAAGAGCGCCTGGACCGGGATCTTCTGTTCGTTCATCCGCTTGGCGTGAGCGCGCGAGCCGACCAGCCCCTGCTCCTCGCCCGCCACCGTCATGAACACCAGCGTCGCGTCGAACTCGATGCCGCTCTCCGCGAACACCCGCGCCAGCTCCATCGACAGCACCGTCCCGCTCCCGTCGTCATTGGCCCCCGGCGCGACCACGTTCGGATCGCGCACGGCCGCGGCTGCTGCGCGCCCGGCGCGCTGCGCACCGGCGCCCCGCCTGCACCCTGCGCACCCGCCGCACCCGGCGCACCCGCTCGCACCCTGCAGCCCCTGCCGCACCACGCCCCGTATTGAGCCCCGCCTGGCCGCGCTCGCCAAGGTTCAGCGAATCGTAGTGGCCGCTGACGTAGATGCGGCGCGGTGACTTCCCCGGAAGGACCGCGATGATGTTGCGAAGCTCGGTCTCGGCGGTGATCCGGCCGCCGGCCGGGATGGTGTGGGTGTCGAAGCTGACCTGCAGGCGCGGGCTGGCTTTCTTCATCTCGTCGAGGATCCACTGCCGTGCCTCGCCGAGGCCGTTCGGAAGGTTCGGGTCCGACAGGTGTTCCGCGTCTGGAAGCTGGCGAGCTTGGTCAGCAACTGCTTGAGACGTTCCTCGGAGATCGAGGCGACCAGCTTCTGGATGCGGGCGTCGAGCTCTCCAGCCGGCGTAGCCGCCGTGCCGGCGTAGCCTCGCGGCAGGCGCCGGCGTCGGGGTGGTCTGCGCGGGCGCCGGGGTCTGCGCCGCGGCCGGAAACCGGCCCGCCAGCACCGCACTCAGCATCGCCGCCGCCGCAAAACCACGCCTCATCGTCACTTCCCTGGATTGAGCGGGGACAGGCACCTTAAGGGGCCTGTCCCGGACCTCATCTGACTTTCGTGTGTTCGAGATAATCGCCCGACGCGATCCGCGGGGCCTGCCCGAGCGGCGCGTTGTAGAAGTAGACCCAGGCCCGCTCGGTGCTGCCGTCGGGCATCGTGACGTCGGCGGTCGCGCGCGCGTAGAGGCTCTTGTCGGGATCATCCTGGCGGTAGCCCTCGATGTCGTCGAGCGCGGCAAGCACCGCCTCCGGGTCGGCCATCTGGTAGACCTCTCCCCAGACGCGCCCTTCGGGCGCCGGCACCGCCGCGGGATAGATACCGAGGTCGAAAAGCGCCCCGCGGATCGAGCCGCGGCCGCGGTAGGTCAGCTTGCTGTCGATGCCGGCTCGCCGCCGGCGGTCGAAGCCCGCCATCAGCGTGCCGTAGAAGAAGACGAAATCTGCCACGGGTGGGACGAAGCGTACACGCCTCGGAGACAAAAGAAAAGGGCCGGCGAGTAGCTCGCCGGCCCGGGTGTCGAGGCGCGTTCGCCGCTTATTTTTCGACGGCGGCGGGGATCAGCGCGAGAATCTCGGCCGGGACGGTGAAGGAGACCGCCACCGTCTTGCCGCTGCCGGAGAGCTGCAGCGAGTTGATCAGCGCGCCGAGCTTGGGATCCGACTTCGCCACCATCTCGCCGAACGCGAGGGCGCCGCTCACCTGCCGGCGCAGGAGCTCTGCCGAGGCGTCGTCATTGGCTTCGGCGCGGAGCGTGCCCGAGATCCCGCCGTTGACGTGACCGGAGGCGGCAAACCACTTCACCGGGGGCATCTTGCTGGCGATCTCCGCGGGGAGGTTGGCCTGGGCTGCGATCGTGTCGAACCGGCCGACCGCCCACGCGTTGCTGGAGTTGCCGATCTCGCCGACGAGATCCATCATTTCGCTGTTGGCGGTGATCGAGTGCGAGCTCAACTGGGCGTCGATGGCGCGCTGAACGGTGGTCTTGGTGCCGATGGCCACGAGCCCGGACTCGAGGAACGCCAGGGTCATTGCCTTGCCGTTCTCGCTCTCGGGGGAGTTGATCAGCCGCTTGCCTTTGTACTCTTCGACCTGGCCGCCGTGCTGGAGGGCGAGCGCCTCGAGCTGCGTGTTGTTGAAGCGGCCGCGGGCCACGATCAGGCCGTCAGGACTGTCGGCGGAGACCCCGGCGGCGGCGGCGACGATGTAGTCGATGTCTCTTTCGATGTCGATGCCGGTCTGGGCCTGGAATTCTTCCTGCCCTTTCTCATGCATCGGCATGGCGGCCTTGAGGCGCGCCCGAAGGTCGGAGTCCATGATCGACCGGATGTCCGCATAGGCCACGACCGCGGAGTCGGCCGGCACGTACCGGAGCTCATTGGCGATCGGTGCGGCCGAGACCGGCTGGAACCCACCGGCAAAGTAAGCAACAAGCCCGGTGCAGAGCCCAGCCGTGAGCACTGCCGCTGATCCAGCCATGAAGTATCGGGTTCTCTTTGTCATTCGCGTGGCCCTCTGGAGGGATTATACAGATGGGAGAGGTAAAAAGTTCCGTAAGTGTTCGATAACGGACAGTCTCGGAAACCGGGATCTTCAACTCCCAACTCCCAACTGGCCAATTCCCAGAACCTGGAACCCCGAACCCAGAACCTAAAACCGTCATTGCTCGAGAACGTATTCCTTGCGCTCGACAACCCAGGCGGCCAGGGCGAGGAACACGGCCCAGATCACCGCCAGCCCGCCCAGGCTGGTCAGGAAGCTCGGGGTGTCACGGAAGACCCCCTGGATCATGCTGAGCGTGCTGTCGTTCGGCATGGCATGGGGTACCAGCGCCTGCAGGTAATAGGCGACCGTGTAGTACTTCAGATACCCGGGGAACGCCAGCGCCGCCTGCTCCCATCCGAAGATGAAGATCAGGCCGATCATCAGCGGCCGCTTGAACTTGGCGCCGATGAACGCGAACACGGCGCCGTAGACGGCCAGGCCGAGCGCGAGCAGGGCCAGATCCTTGACCAGGTCGAGAAACGAGCCTCCCAGGCTCCCCTGCATCGGCACGATCAGCAGGTAGACGAGCATCACCGACGGCAGCACCACGAAGATCGTGGAGACCAGGAAGGCGAGGTATTTCCCAACCAGAACGGCCCCCTTGGCGATCGGGCGCGTGAACAGATAGGTGATCGTCTTGTCTTCCACTTCGTCGGCGATCAGCGAGGTTCCGTAGAAGACGCCGAGCACCGGGACGGTGAAGCGGAGGTAGAAGATCCAGATCATCATCCCGAAGATGGCCGGGCCGGTCATGCGAACGCTGGTCACCCCGTTTCGCGTCTCTTCGAAGAGCGGCGCCCCCAGCGCCACCAGCAGCCGGACGAACAGCGCGATGAGCACGGGGGCGCTCACGATCAGCATCATGAACACGGTGCGGCGCGACCACAGCATCTCGCCGACCGAGAGGTCCATGATCCGCAGGCTCGACGGCAGAAAACGCGGCGCCGGCGGCAGCGTGCGGGTCTGGGCGATTTGGCTCATTACTTCACCAGGTACTGGAACACGGCCTGGAGGTTGTCATCGGGGGAGGTGACTTCCTCGATCGTGCCGTACTCGCCGCTGGCGGCGAGCTCGGTGACACGGGTGTAGAAGGCGTCGGGCTTGCCGGTCTCGACCACCACCGCTCCGTCTTCGAACCGCATGCTCCTGACGTCGGTTCGGTCGATGAAGTCGCGGGCCAGCCCGCGGGGGTTGTCGGCCCGGACGTAGACGGTGTGCGGATGCTCGTCGATCAGGTCCCGGATCGCGTGCACGTCCCCCTCGGCCAGGATCCGGCCGTTGTTGATCAGCAGGATGTTGGCGGTCATCGACTCGATCTCGTGCAGGATGTGGCTCGAGACGATGATGCTCTTGCCCGCGCGGGCCCAGTCGCGGATCATCCGGATCGTCTTGCGCCGCGCGATCGGGTCCATGCCGGCCAGCGGCTCGTCGAGGATCAGCAGCTGCGGATCGTGGACGATCGACTGCGCCAGCTTGACCCGCTGCCGCATCCCCTTGCTGTAGGCGCCGATCTTCTTGTTGGCCGCCTCCATCAGGTCCACGGTGGTCAGCGCCCGCGTCGCCGCTTCGGTCGCTTCCTTCTCGCCGAGCCCGTTCAGCCGGACCAGCGCGGTCACCCATTCGAGACCGGTCATCCGCTCGTAGAACGCGTCCTGCTCGGGGCAGAACCCGATCTGGAAGTAGAGCCGCGGGTTGCGCCAGATCGGTTCCCCCAGCACCTCGATGGTGCCCTTGTTGGGGGCGAGCTGGCCGGTGATCAGCTTCATGAACGTGGACTTACCCGCGCCATTCGGCCCGAGCAGCCCGGTGATGCCCGGGGGCACCGACACGGTCACATCGTTGAGGCCGATCACCTGGCCGTACCACTTCGAAACCTTGGCCGCCGTGACGATGGGAGCGCCGGCGGTGATCATGTAACGATCTCCACACCGCGAACCCGCCGCTCGAGCACCGAGATCGACAGCGCGATCAGGCCGATCACGACGATCAGCGACACCTGCCACGGGGTGGTGTAGCGAGGCGGCTGACGGAAGATGACGTCGACCACCTGCGACAGGTTCGAGCCGACCGAGAGCCACGACACGCTGGTGCTGCCGGTGATCATGTACATCGCGCCGTAGATCGCCGCGGTGAAGAACAGGATGCCGGCGTAGAGGATGCCGACGTAGCGGCTGCTCTTCGACAGCGACGACAGCGCCAGCATGGTGAAGGTCGCGAGCAGCGCCTGGAGCAGCGACCCGACCGTGATCGCCGGGAACAGGAACAGGTTGGCGCGGAGGAACTCGAAGCTCCCCTTGAACATCACCTGGAGGAACAGCAGCAGGACGGCCGGCAGCCAGGTCACCAGCATGATGAAGGTGAACAGCACCGCCGCCTTGCCGGCGATGTACTCGGTCCGCAGCAGCGGCTTCGACAGGTAGATCTGGAGGGCGTTGGCCCGCCGGTCGTTGGCGATCAGCCCGGCGCCGACGTAGATCGTCATCACGAAGATGAAGAAGTCCTGCTGTTCGAGGAACTGCCGGAACATCTTGGCGTCTGGCTCGAGGAAGGTCGCGGTCTGCGGGTAGTTGGCGGCCACGTAGATCTGGACCGCACGGACCACGAACGGCAGCCAGGCGAACAGCATCAGGCCGATGAACGCCCGCTTGCGCAGCATGTTCATGATGCCGGCCTTGGCGATCACGGTCCACGAGCGCCCGAGCGCAGCCCGGTGGCCGCCGTAGCGGCGATAACTTTGATCGTGGATGGGCATTTACGTGCGGTGTGCCATGTGCGATGTGCGACGTGCGATGTGCGACGTGCTATGTGCGGTGCTATGTGCTAGCGTGCTGAGTCTGTTTGCCGCTGGCCATGTTCATTCCTCCCCAATGGCCTTGGCGAAGACGTCCTCGAGCGTCGGGATGCTCGGGCGCAGGTGGCGGATCTGGGCCCGGTGCGCGGTGGCAAGGGCGAAGATCTCGCGCTGGTCGCGGCCGGCGGGCACGAAGACGCGCATGACGTCTTCGTCGGTCGAATGGCATTCCATGCCGCCGGCCCGGAGCGCCTCGACGAAAGCCGGCAGGTCCCCCTTGATCCGCAGCTCGAACACCCGGCCGGCCGGCCCTTTCAACTCTTCGATCGGTCCCTGGGCGACGACCTGCCCCTTGTCCATGACGATGACGTGATCGCAGGTGAACTCCACATCCGGGAGCAGATGCGACGAAAGAATCAGGTTCACGCCTTTGTTGTGACCCAGGTCGTGAATCAGCTCGAGCATCTCGTCGCGCCCCTTCGGATCCATGCCGTTGGTCGGCTCGTCGAGAAACAGCAGGTCGGGATCGTGGACGAGCGCCTGGGCCAGCTTGATGCGCTGCTTCATGCCGGTCGAATAGGTCTCGATATTGCGATACCGCGCCTCACCGAGGCCGACGTACTGCAGCACTTCGTGCGCCCGCTGCATCGAATCGACCGCAGGCAGCCCCGCGAGCTGACCGCAGTAGCCGACAAACGAGACGGCGTTCATGCCCGGGATGTGGGCGTCGCTTTCCGGCATGTAACCGATCCGCGCGCGGATCTCGAGCGGATGCCGGGCGACGTCGAGGCCGAGCACGGTCATTCGCCCTTCGGCCGGCTTGATGAACCCGAGGAGCGCCTTCAGCATCGTGCTCTTGCCGGCGCCGTTGGGCCCGAGCAGGCCGACCGCGCCGCGCGCGAACTTCGCGCTCACATCCTTCAGGGCGCGGTTCTTCCCATAGATGACGCTGACACCGTCGAGGTGCACGACGGGATCCGTCCCGGCAGGAACTGTGCTCGGAGTCTCGACCATAACCTCGGTAATCTGCACGCGTTAGCTTATACGGGAAACCGAATGTCCGAGTTCGGACAACGCGGGCACTAGCCTCCGCGGAGACCCAGGACATCCGCCCGCTCCCGCATGAACGCGATCACGTTCGTGATGTGCTGGTCGAGCGGCAGGCCGATCTCTTCCGCCCCCCGCCGCAGGTCGTCGCGGCTGACGGCGCGGGCAAAGGCCTTGTCCTTCATCCGCTTGATGACCGACGCCGCCTCGAGATCCATGACGCTTTTCGACGGACGGACCAGCGCGGCCGCGGTCACGAACCCTGACATCTCGTCGCAGGCATACAGCGCGTGCTCGAGCCGCGACTCGCGCGCGACTCCCGAGTAGTCGGCGTGCGAGAGGATCGCCCGCGTCACCCACTCGGGATAGCCCTGCTCCTTGAGCACCTCGACGCCGCGGAAGGGATGGTCCGCGGCCTCAGGGTACCGCTCGTAGTCGAAGTCGTGGAGCAGCGCGACGGCCGCCCAGTCTTCTTCCGGCTCTCCCCACAGCCGCGCGTAACCGGTGAGCGCGGCTTCCACCGCCAGCATGTGCTTCCGCAGGCTCTCGCCCGTCGTCCACTCGGTCATCAACGCGTACGCCGCTTGCCGCGACACTGTCACGCCCGTGCTCCTTTCACACCGGCCTCACGCCCGCCCGCCGGCCGCACTACTCACCCATTACCTTGACGATCACGCGCTTGCGGCGCTGGCCGTCGAACTCGGCGTAGAACACCTGCTCCCAGGGGCCGAGATCGAGCGCCCCGGCGGTGATCGGAAGAATCACCTGGTGCCCCATGATCGTCCGCTTGAGATGGGCATCGGCGTTGTCTTCGCCGGTCTGGTGATGCTTGTACGGCAGCCCGGCCGGCGCCAGCTTTTCGAGCCACACCTTGAAGTCGGAGATCAGGCCGTTCTCCCAGTCGTTGACGTATACGCCGGCGGTGATGTGCATCGCCGAGACGAGCACCATCCCCTCCTTGACCCCGCTGCGCTCGACGATCCCGGCCACATCATCGGTGATCCGCACGAACTCCTGTCGCTGTTTCGTCTCGAACCAGAGGTAGTCGGTGAAGATGGCCATAAGCAATGCACACAGTGGAACGCTGACAGTTGGAGCAACCGAGGCGGTCACATCGCCAGCGAGGCTTCGGCGTTGAAATCCCAGCTGCCCGTCCGTCCGGCGCGCAGGCCGCGGAGGCCGGCGGCGGCAATCATCGCGGCGTTGTCGGTCGAGAGCGACAGCGGCGGCATGAACACCGGCAGACCCTGCTGACGTCCGCGTGCTTCGGCATCGGCCCGCAGGCGGCTGTTGGCGGAGACGCCCCCGGCAATCCCGATACTCCGCGCGTCGAGCCAGCGAGCCGCCTCGAACGTCCGGTCGAGCAGGGTATTGACGACGACCCGCTGGAAGCTGGCGGCGATGTCGGCGACCAGCAGCTCGGTCAACGCCCCCTCCTGGGCCTGCGCCTCCCTGACGTGACGGAGTACCGCCGACTTGAGACCGCTGAAGCTGAAGTCCACTCGCCGGGCGACATCCGGCGGCAGCAGCCCGTTCGAGGTGCTCGCCGGAACGTTCCGGTCCGCGTGCGTCAGCCGGGTGACCGGCAGCGAGATCGCGCGATCGTTCCCCCGGGCCGCGAGCCGGTCGATCAGCGGCCCGCCGGGATATCCCAGCCCGAGCAGTCTCGCCACCTTGTCGTAAGCCTCCCCCGCCGCATCGTCGCGGGTGCGGCCGATGAGACGGTACTGGCCGGGGGCGGTGACGAAGTACAGGCTGGTGTGCCCACCGGAGACGACGAGAACCGCGGCGGGCAGCGGCAGCTCGCCGTGCGCGAGCGTCAGCGATTCGATGTGCCCCGCGAGGTGGTGCACCGGGACGACCGGGATGGCGCGCGACCACGCCAGTGCCTTCGCGAAGGACACCCCGACGAGCAGCGAGCCGACGAGGCCCGGCCCCTGGGTGACCGCGACCGCATCGATGTCGGCGAGGGTGATGCCGGCATCGGCCAGAGCCTTCTCGGTGACGCCGCAGATGTCCCTGACATGCTGCCGCGACGCGAGTTCCGGAACGATGCCTCCCCACTCGCGATGAATGGCGGTCTGCGAGGCGACAACGTTCGAGGCGACGGACCAGGGGCGCGCGGCGTCGCCGGTCTCGGCGATCACGGCGGCGGCGGTTTCGTCACACGACGTTTCGATGCCGAGCACGCGCACCGGATCAGCCTGCCTGAAGCGCGCGGTCGGCGAAGGCCTTGCGGAGCGAGTCGCTGAACGGAGGACGGAAGATGCCGCGCTCGGTGATGATGCCGCTGATGTATCGGTGCGGCGTGATGTCGAACGCCAGATTGCGGAACTTGGCGCCTTCGGGAGCCAGCCGGGAGGAGCCGAGGTGCGACACCTCACGCTGGTCGCGCTCCTCGATCGGAATGTGATCGCCGTCCGGGGTCGCCAGATCGATCGTCGACAGCGGCGCGGCGACGTAGAAGGGGACCTTGTGCTCGCGGGCGAGGACGGCGACGGTGTAGGTACCGATCTTGTTGGCGGTGTCGCCGTTGGCGGCGATCCGGTCCGCCCCGACGACGACGAAATCGATCTCGCCGGCGCGCATCAGCGGCCCGGCGACGCTTTCGGTGATCACGGTGGTGCTGATCCCCTCCCGCACCAGCTCCCAGGCGGTGAGCCTGGATCCCTGGAGGAACGGCCGCGTCTCGTCGGCGAAGACCGCAATCTTCTTGCCCTGTTCGACCGCGGCGCGGATCACTCCCAGGGCGGAACCGTAACCGGCCGTCGCCAGCGCGCCGGCGTTGCAGTGAGTGAGCACGCGCATACCGTCCGCGAGCAGCTCGGCCCCGAACGCGCCCATCGCGCGGCAGCTGGCGACATCCTCATCGTGGATGGCGCGCGCCTCGCGCTCGAGCCGGGCGGAAAGCTCCTCGGTCGACTCCCCCGCCTGGGCTCCCTCGGCGAAGGCCCGCTTCATCCGGTCGATCGCCCAGAACAGGTTCACGGCCGTCGGCCGGGTGGCGGCCATCATGTCGCACGTCTTCTGGAACTCGACGGCGAACTGCTTGGTCCCCTTGGCGGTGCTCCGGCTCATGCCGAGCGCAATGCCCATCGCCGCGGCCACGCCGATCGCCGGGGCCCCGCGGATCACCATCGTGCGGATGGCCTTGGCCACTTCCTGCGACGTCCGGCAGCGAAGGTAGTTCTCCTGGCCCGGGAGCTTGCGCTGGTCCACCATGACGACGGTGTCGCCCTGCCACTCGATCGTAGGAAGCATGAAAGTTATTTTAGCAGTCGCCGGTCGAACGGCAGCGGCAACAACGCCGACAGCCGGTGCCGGCCAGCAGGACCGTGCAGATTGGCGAGAATCACTTCGATGTCGCCGCAGTATTCCCACAACAGCTGCCGGCACGGGCCGCAGGGAGGAGTGGGCGCTTCGGTATCGGCGACGACCGCGATGCGGGTGAAGCTGGTGTGACCGTCCGAGAGCGCTTTGACCAGGGCGACGCGCTCGGCACAGATCGTCAGGCCGTAAGTCGCGTTCTCGATGTTGCAGCCGGTGACGATTGTGCCGTCCGGCAGCTCGAGCGCGGCGCCGACTTTGAACCCCGAGTAGCCGGCCTGCGCGTGCTGCCTCGCCTGCGTGGCGGCGCTGACCAGCGCGGCCTCGGTGCCGGCCGATCCGTCGAGCGGCACCGGCACCCATGCGGCCTCGTCGCGGCGGTCGGTGCCGGAACGGCGGTCCTTGCGGGTGCGCCGTTCGCTGCCTGGCCAGGATTTCGACTCAGATTCGCTCAACGACCCCCTCCAGCAGCGCCGAGAACTCCCCCTGCACCCGCCGCGCGACCTCCATGACCTCGTCGTGGTGCAGCGGCTCCGGCAGCACGCCGGCGGCAGGGTTGGTGATGCACGAGATGCCGAGCACCTCGAGCCCCATGTGGCGCGCCACGAGTGCCTCGGGTACGGTCGACATGCCGACCGCGTCAGCCCCGATGGTGCGCAGAAACCGGATCTCGGCGGGAGTCTCGTAGCTCGGTCCGTGGACGGCGACGTAGACGCCGTGCGTCACGCCCACGCCCGTCGCCTTCGCCGCCTCGTCGGCCAGACCGCGAAGCCGCTTCGAGTAGACCTCGGTCATGTCGGGAAAGCGGACGCCGAACCGGTCCTCGTTCGGCCCGACCAGCGGATTGCTCCCGAGCAGGTTGATGTGATCGTCGATGACCATCAGCGTGCCGGGAGGGAAAGACAGGTTGATGCCCCCGGCGGCGTTGGTCAGGATCAGCCGGCGCACGCCGAGGCGGCCCATCACGCGCGTGGCGAAGGTGACGGTACGGAGGCCGTGCCCTTCGTAGAAATGCGCCCGCCCGGACAGCACCGCCACTCGCTTGCCCCCCAGGGTGCCGACCACCAGCTTGCCGGCATGCCCGATCACCGCGGAGGCGGGCCAGTTCGGAATCTCGCCGTACGGCGTCGCAATCGCGTCCGCCAGCCGGTCGGCGAAGCCGCCCAGCCCCGATCCGAGCACGATGGCGACGTCCGGCCGGGCCCCGATCCGCGCTTCGACGAGGCGGGCCGCCGCCTCGACCTGCTCGAAGTATCCCGATGCCGCGTCGGGACCGCTCACAGCAGGAACCCCGCGATCGTCGCGGTGATGAAATTGGCGAGTGTTCCGGCCAGCATCGCGCGGAAGCCGAGCCGGGCCAGGTCGTGCCGGCGGGTCGGCGCCAGCGCCCCGATCCCGCCGATCTGGATCCCGATCGAACTGAAGTTCGCGAAACCGCACAACGCGAACGTCGCAATGGTGAACGACTTGGGATCCAGCGTGCTCTTCAGGGCCCCGAGCTGCGAATAGGCGACGAACTCGTTGAGCGCCATGCGCGTGCCCAGCAGGTTGCCGACGGTGGTCGCGTCGCGCCACGGCACGCCCATGCTCCAGGCGATCGGCGCGAAGACCCAGCCGAAGATTTCCTGGAGGCTGAGGCCGACCAGCCCGAGCAGAGCGTTGACCAGCGCGATCAGCGCCAGAAACGAGATCAGCATCGCGCCGACATTGAGGGCCAGCGCCAGCCCCTCACCGGTGCCCCGTCCGGCGGCGTCGATGACGTTCACGTCGGTGCGCTCCACCACCAGCTTGACCGTGCCCATGGTTTCCGGCACCTGGGTCTCGGGCACGAAGATCTTCGCCATCATCAAGGTCCCGGGGGCGGTCATGATCACCGCGGTCAGCAGGTGCTGCGCCTCGATCCCGAACAGAATGTAGGCGGCCATGATGCCGCCGGAGATGTGGGCCATCCCCGACGTCATTACCGTCATCAGCTCCGACTCGGTCATGCGCGGCAGGAAGGGCCGGATCGTGAGCGGGGCCTCGGTCTGGCCCATGAAGATACTGGCCGCGACGTTCAGCGACTCGGCCCCCGACGCCCGCATCACCCGGTGCATGACGATGGCAAACAGCCTGACGATCAGCTGCATGATGCCGAAGTAGTAGAGGATCGCGAACAGCGCGGCGATGAAGATGATGGTCGGCAGCACCTGGAAGGCGAACACCACGCCGTAGCGCAGCCCTTCCTCGCCGAGCACGTTGGTCATGATCCGCGGCCAGACTTCCTTGCTGCCGAGCGGACCGAACACGAAGCTGGAGCCGACGAACGCAAAGTCGAGCAACCGGTTGATCGCAGCCCCCAGCGTCTGGAACAGCCGCTGGCCGGCGGCGGTCTTCAGCACCAGCAGCGCGAACACCACCTGCAACGCCAGCCCCCAGGCCACCGTGCGCCGATCGATCGCACGCCGGTTGGTCGAGAACGCATAGGCGACGCTCATGATCACGATCAAACCGACGAGGGGCTGGATGCGGGGCATGCCGCCGTACCGGGCGAGCATCGCGAGCACCGCGGCCGCGATCGCGGCGGCCCCGAGCACGGCGAAATCGCGGGCTTCGAACGGTGCCCGGGCGAGCGGCGGCGGCGGGGGCGCGGCCGCCCCGGTTTCACTGGTGATCATCGTCCCTCCGGACACGGTCGACGATGAGGGGCCGCGGATCGGGTGCGACCTCCTCGATGCGGATGGCGCCGGCGAGCAGGTTGAGGGCGTCGGCCAGGCCCCGGCCGGCGCGATGGCGGACCAGCAGCACCGGATCCTGTGCCGTGACCGGGTCCCCGACGTGCGCCAACACCTCGATGCCGACGCCGGGATCGACGACGTCCTCGAGCCGGCTGCGCCCGGCGCCGAGCGCGACCGCCGCGCGGCCGATGGCTTCCGCTTCGAGGCCGGCCACGAACCCGCTGCGTGACGCGGAAACGTGCGCCTGGTCCGCTGACAGCGGCATCCGCGAGTAGTCGTCCACCACCCGTGGGTCTCCCCCTTGATTCTCGATGATGCGGCGGAAGATCTCGACGCCGGCTCCCGACGCGATCGCACTCTTCACCCGCGTGACCGCCTCCGCCTCGTTCGATTCGACCCCTCCGAGAACGAGCATCCGGGCGGCGAGCTGCACCGACAGCTCCTCGAGGTCGGCCGGGCCATGCCCCTTGAGCACCTCGAGCGATTCGATCACTTCCATCGAGTTGCCGACCATGCGGCCGAGCGGGGCGTCCATCACGGTGATCAAAGCTTCCGTGCGAACGCCGTTCGCCTCGCCGATATCGACGAGCGAGCGCGCCAGCGCGCGCGAGTCGGCAAGGGTCTTCATGAACGCGCCGCTGCCGGTCTTGACGTCGAGCACCAGCCCGCCGATCCCCTCGGCGATCTTCTTGCTCATGATCGACGCCGAGATCAGCGGAATGCTTTCGACCGTGCCGGTCACGTCGCGCAGCGCATAGAGTTTGCGGTCGGCGGGTGCGACCTCGGAGGTCTGGCCGATCAGGGCGCAGCCGATCGAGGCGATGGCGCGGCGCAACGCCGCGATCGACAGGTCGGTACGGAAGCCGGGGATGGACTCGAGCTTGTCGAGGGTGCCGCCGGTGTGACCGAGGCCGCGGCCGGACATCATCGGGACGACGGCGCCACAGGCCACCGCGAGCGGGGCGAGAATCAGCGAGGTCTTGTCGCCGACCCCGCCGGTGCTGTGCTTGTCGACCGGACTCCCGGCGACGTCCGGGTAGTCGACCTTCACCCCCGACCGGACCATCGCGTCGGTGAGCCAGGCAGTCTCCTCCGGTGACATCCCGCGGAGGAGGATGGCCATCAACAGCGCCGACGCCTGGTAATCCGGTATCGAGCCGCCGGTCACGCCGGCGACGAAGAACTCGATTTGATCGCGGTCGAGCGCACCGCCGTCACGCTTGCGACGAATGAGGTCGACCGCCTGCATCTGTTCTGGGAATGCTGTCCGGCTGAAGCCGGCCCTTACTATAGATGATGGCTGCGCTTCGCGAAAGGCGTCCGGAGCCGCCGGGCGCTCCGCCCAGAAAAAAGGACGCGGCAAAGACCGCGTCCTCGTTTTCGGGCGACCGGGCTGCGTGCCCGGTTTTAGGATTTCCGCTTGGTGATCCGCACCTCCGACGCGTGCTTCGTCCCTCCCATGTCGTGGTAGGTCACGCTGACCGTGTCCCCTTCCTGCAGCAGGTTGAGAAGAGTGGGCTTCTTCCCTTCGCTCACCAGCTGTTTCTTCGCCGTACCGACCCCGGTGCCGATCACCGTGGTCTCGCCGTCGACGGCGAACGTCCATTCAGCGCTGGAGCCCTTGACGGTCAGCGAGCTCCCGCCGATCGCCGAGACCACGCCGGTTGCAGTCTGTGCCTTCGGTCCGGCCGCCGCCGGCACCTGGGCGATCGCGCGGATCTGAGCCGCGTGCATCCCCTGCTCGTGATAGCGGACCTCGACTGCCTGTCCGGTCTTCAGCACATCGGCGATCGCCGTCCCCTTCCCTTCCGCCTTCGCCTCCCGCGATTTGGTGCTGCCCCCAGGAGCGATGACCTGGGTCTTCGCATCGATCGCGAAGGTCATTTCCTTGTCGCCGGCCTTGACGGTTACCGAATCAGCGGCGATCGCGCTGATCGTCCCGCTGACCGTCTTGGTCGGCTGCTCCTGCGCTGCCGCGGTACCCGCGATCAGGGCAATGGCGCACCCGATACCAATCATGAACTGCCGCATAACTTCCACCTCCGGCGTCACTCTAGCCGCACCGGCGCTCAACCGCAAATGATTCGACGAGCCAATGGATTAGAATCGTCACCGTCTTCGACATCACCTGGAACATGTTCCCCCGCGCATGACCGACGCCAGGCCGCCCGAACTGCTCCCGGCCGAGACCGCCGCGAGACTGGTCGAGTTCGCCCGCGCCTGCAAGGCCGGCGCACGCGCGGTATCGCTCTATCCAGGGCAGCATCCGGCGATCGCCGCTTCCCTCGACCGGCTGGTCGAAGCCACCGGCAGGCTCACCGCCAATGGACCGCTGCAGCTCCAGGTCCGCCAGAACGCGCTGCTCATCGGCAACGCCGGACTGACCAAGCCGGACCAGGCGGTCGTGGAGCTCGCCGAACTGCTGCACCGCCACCTGATCGGCGCACTGACGGTCAACGCCGGCGCGGACGCCGGTTCCTGGCGAACGCTGCTGCTCCTGCTCGCCCGGACGCCGGAAGAGGTGCGCGCCGACGGCGGCATCGCGCACCTCTGGGGAACCGCCGGCGGGCCCAGCGTCGACATCCGTGAGATCGACTACGCCGAGGTCCTGCGCGAGAAGCAGGGCACCGGCGCCACCCTCGACGAGATCATCGCCGCCGCGCTCGACGGCACCCAGATGCGGCTGGATGACGACAGCGTCGACCGGCTGCTGGCGATGCTCGGCGATCCGGCGCAGGTCGCCCAGCTCATGGCCGGCCTCGAGACCGCGGCCCAGGCCCGCGGCGGAGATGCCAAGACCGCGGCTGTCCTCAAGCTCCTCCAGAACATCGTGTCCCGTACCAAAGAGCTTGATCCCGGGCAGCTCGACGCCACCCTGCGACAGCTCGGCAAGGTCACCGCGCACCTGACCGCCGAGGACGTCCTCCAGCTGCTGGCCCGGCGCGACGCCGGCGGTGAAGGGGGCGAAGTGGTCGGCGCGGTCGTCGAACACATGGCTGACGAGGATGTCGCGCAATTCGTCGCCGGATCGGTGATCGCCGAGCGCGGCGCGACCGCGCGCCTGGCCCACGCCTTTCAGGCGCTCGTGCCGGACGCCGACCGGCGACGCGGGCTGCTGGCGCTGGCCGAAGAGCAGGTCGCTGGCTCCACGCTGGGAGCAGAGGCCTCGTTCGACGAGCTGTGGGGCAAGGTCGAATCCATGGTCACGTCGTATTCGGACGCGAACTACGTCTCGGACGCCTATGCGCGGGAACTGTGGAGCGCCCAGACGAACCCGGTGGCCGTCGAGCATTCGACCGACGATCCACCCGAGCGTGTCTCGGACTGGGTATCGACGGTCAACGACCGCGCGCTGCGCGGCCTCGACCACCAGCTCCTCCAGGATCTTCTCGCGATCGAAGCGGATCCGGCCCGATGGCGTGACGTCGCCGAGACGACCGCCGGGCACGCGGAAGACCTCGTCCGGGTCGGCCATTTCGATCCGGCGTGGCAGCTGGTCGACGCGATCATCCGCCATGCGCAGACGCAGCCGGCGCGGGCCGCCCACCTCGGCCAGATCGTCCAGCGCTTCGGCCGGGCATCGTTCATGACCCACGTCGCCGCTCACCTGCGCACCGCCGACGACGAGGACTTCCAGCGATTCGAGGGCCTGTGCCGGGCGATCGGCACGCCGGTCATCGCCCCGCTCGCCGAAGTGCTCTCGGCGGAGCAGGACGCACGCGCCCGGCGGCGGCTGCGCGACGTACTGGTCGGCTTCGGCGCCCAGGGGCGCGACGTCGTCCAGCAGCTGATGAACGCCCCCAACTGGGAAGTGCGGCGGACGGCGGCGTTCCTGCTGCGCGAGTTCGGCGGCTCGGAAGGGCTGCGGGAACTGATCCCGCTGCTGACCGACAGCGAACCGCTGGTCCAGCGGGAGGCGGTGCAGGGCCTGGTGCTGAACGGCAGCGACGAGGCGGCCGCCATACTCGTCCAGGCGCTCGCCACTGTCAGCGGCCGTGCCCGCCAGACGCTGATATCCGAACTGACCAGCATCCGCGACAGCCGGGCGTCTCCGCTGTTCTGCTACCTTGTCCGGAATCTCAACCGGTCCAAGCACCTCCCAGGTGTACCTGTCGGCGCTCGACGCTCTCGGAACGTTCGCGGCGCCGGACGCCGTAGACGCGTTGAAGATCGCGCTGTATCGCGGCGACTGGTGGGCGCCGCTGTTGACCCGCAGGGTACGGACGGCGGCCGCCGCCTCGCTGCGGCGCATCGGCACGCCCCAGGCGGTCGAAACCCTGAAGCTCGCGGCGACCAGCGGCGGGCGCGGCACCAGGGCCGCCGCGCGGGCGCACCTTTCAGGTCTCGACTGATGGAGCCGCGCATGGACGGACAACCGAAGGTGGCGCTCTACGACGAGCTCCTGCGCCGGTTCGCCGCCGGCGTGCGCGCGGGCCAGCTGTACGCCCGCGACCACCCGCTCGTGGCGCGGAACGTCGACGGGCTGCTGGCCGCGCTCAAGCCGCTGCTCCAGGCCGCCCCCTCGCTCACCGTCGGCATCGTCGGCGGGCAGTTCGTCGTCGCCGACACCCCGATGCCCAAGGCGAGCGCATCGATGGGCGAACTGATCAAGCGCCTCAAGGATCACCAGATCGAACGGATCTCCTTCGAGCGTGGCATCACCCCATCGGACCTGCTCGGGTTCATGCTGGCGATGGCGACGAAATCCAGCAAGGAAGACGCGGACCAGCAACCGACCTTCCCCCACATCCGGGTGGGGCGGATCACCGCCGAGGAGCAGCGGAAGGACGGCGTGGCGAGCGACATGGCCGCGATCCGGCGGCTGTACGCCAACGCCGTCCAGATCGCCGAATCGGTCTGGGACGCGGCCCTGACCGAAGGGAAGCCGGATCTGCCGGGAGCGCTGCACGCGATCGACGGACTGGCCGACGCCGTGACCCAGAACCGGACCGCGGTCGTCGCGCTCACGGCGATGCGGAACTACGACAACTACACCTTCACCCACATGGTCAACGTCGCCATCCTGACGATGGGCCAGGCGCGGGCGCTCGGCATCGACGGCCGGCTGCTGCGCGAGTTCGGACTGTCGGCGCTGATGCACGACCTCGGCAAGGTCCGGACGCCGAAGGACATCCTCAACAAGCCGGACAAACTGAGCGACGACGAGTTCGAAATCATGCGCCGGCACACCGTCGAAGGCGCCGAGATCCTGCGACAGACACCGGAAATGCCGGTGCTCGCTCCGGTGGTCGCCTTCGAACATCACCTGCGGTTGGATGGAACCGGTTATCCCGTCGGGGCGAAGCGGAGCACGTTGAATCTCGGGACGATGCTGTGCAGCATCTCGGACGTCTACGACGCCATGCGCTCGCATCGCGGCTACCAGGAGGCGTTTCCCACCGATCGGATCCTGGCGATACTCAAGCGCAACGACGGGCAGCAGTTCGACCAGCACCTGGTCCGCCGGTTCGTCCAGCTCCTCGGGATCTACCCGCCGGGGAACCTCGTGCGGCTCAGCACTGGTGAGATCGCGGTCGTGCTCCAGACGCACGCGCCGGATCCCCACCGGCCGCGGGTCCGGGTGATTTTCGCCGCCGATGGCGCCCGGCTGGAGGTGCCGCTCGATCGGAGTCTGTTCGACCCGGCCGTTTCCGCCGAGCAGTCGATCGTCAGCCCGCTCGACCCGGCAGCCTTCGGCGTCGATCCGCTCACGTTCCTGGATTAAGAGGCTGCTGATCGCCGGCGGCTATAATTTCACCGGATCACATGTCCGAAGGCATTCGTACCCTGCTGGTAGCGGCGGGCGCTATCGGCGCCGCGTTGTGCTTCCAGTCCATCAAGACGTCCACCATCCCGGTCTCGAGCCCGGAGCGCCTCGTCGCCGAGCTGCGGCTGGCGCAGATCGCGGCGCTGTTGCTGACCCTGTCGGCCGGCGCTTATATCGGGTTCGCGGCGACGAGTGATGGACGAACCGGCATCGGGGTCGACATTGCCCTGGCAGCCGGCTTCTTCGTCCTGTGCGCCTACACGATGATCTGCGATCCCCGCCAGGCGTTGACGCTGCTCGCGTTGGGCTTCGCCGCCCACGCGATCATCGACGTCGCTCACCGTCCGGGGGTGCTGCCCGACGGGGTCGCGCCGAGCTGGTACGCGGTCGGGTGCGCCTCGTACGACGTGTTCATCGGCGCCGTCTGTTACCTGCCCATCCTGCGACGCCGTTGAGCCCCATGAAACGACACACGCTCGCAGCCGCCTTCATCGCCGTCACCATCCTCGGCTGCGCGACCGCCCCGCCGCCGGCCGTGACCCCGGCCCGGCGGGCACCGCTGGTGGTCGTTCTGGTCGTGGACCAGATGCGCGGCTCGTACCTGGAAACCTACGGCGCGCATTTCACCGGGGGATTGAAACGCCTGATGGTGGAGGGGGCCTGGTTCCGCCGCGCCGCCTATCCCTACCTGAACACCGTAACCTGCGCCGGCCACTCCACCATCGGCACCGGTGCGTTCCCCTACCGGCACGGCATGGTGCTCAACGCGTGGTGGGACCGCCGGACTGCCCGGTCGACCGCCTGCACGTCGGATCCCGAGGCGGCGAGCATCGGCTACATGGGAAAACCGGCGGGCGGGGAAAGCGCGGCTTCGCTTCTGCTGCCGCCGATCGGCCAGCAGCTCCGCGAAGGCACGCACGGACGTTCGGTCGCGCTGTCGCTGAAGCCGCGCTCCGCGATCACCATGGCCGGGCGCGGGGCCGACGCGGTGTTGTGGTTCGACGAAGCGGCCGGCTGGACGACATCCGCCGCGTTCACCGACAAGCCGGTGCCGTGGGTGCAGGCGTTCATCGACGCCAACCCGATCGAGGCGGATCGCGGCAAGACATGGGAGCGGCTGCTGCCGCTCGAGGCCTACTCCGGCGAGGACGAAGGGGTCGGCGAACGCACGCCGGCCGGCTGGACCAGGGTCTTCCCCCACCTGGTGGGAGAACCGGCGGCCCAGTTCCGCGCGCAGTGGCAGCGCAGCCCGTTCGCCGATGTGTATCTCGGGCGGCTGGCCGCGCAGGCGATCGACAGCCTCGATCTCGGCCGCGGGACCGGAACCGACTTCCTGGGCGTGAGCTTCTCGACCCTCGACCTCGTCGGCCACCAGTACGGGCCGGCGAGCCAGGAGGTCCAGGACGTGCTGTTTCACCTCGATCGCACCATCGGCCGGCTGCTCGACCATCTCGACGCCCGCCTGGGACGCGACGGATACGTGCTCGCCCTCAGCTCCGATCACGGCATCTCCACGATCCCGGAGCAGTCGGGCGCGAAACGGCAGCCATCCGCCGAGATCATCGCCACCATCGATGGCGCGCTGGCGCCGATCTTCGGCCCTGGCAAGTACGTGGCGCACACCGCCTACACCGACATCTACCTGGCCCCTGGCGTGCTCGAAAAGCTCGCGGCCTCGCCGGCCGCATCCGCCGCGGTGCTCAACGCGCTACGCGCCCTGCCCGGAGTCGCGCACGCTTTTCGTGCCGACGAGATCAGCGATCCTGCGGTCCGTAGCGGCGCCGATCCGGTCAAGCGCGCCGCGGCGCTGAGCTACTACGCCCCCCGCAGCGGCGACCTGATCATCGTGCCGCAGGAGAACTGGTTGCTCTCCTCCGCGGCCGCCACCCACGGCACCCTCTACCCCTACGACCAGCGGGTCCCGGTCATCTTCTTCGGCGCCGGCGTCGCGCGCGGCGTCCATGACGGGCCGGCAACCCCCGCCGACATCGCCCCGACCCTCGCCGGCCTCGCCGGCGCCCCCTTCGCCGCCACCGATGGCGTCGTGCTGCTGCGACGGCCAGCCGAGCCCCGAAAGAATGATGCGCGTTAGACCTGCGACCGTTGCGGCCGTCAGTGCCGGGGTCGCGGTGCTGCTGCTCTGCGGCCAGGGGACGAACGCGCAGCAGCGGCCCGCCGCCTCGATCGATCCCAGGACGGTACCGGAGCTTCGCACCCAGGTCGACCGCGTGGACCGGATGCTGCGCGGCGGCGGCTTGCGGATGCGCAGCCGGCAGGTCGACAAGCTGGTGCCGGGCCGTCGCATCGAGCGCGCCGATCAATACCATCGCGGCGTCCGGGTGTTCGGTGCAGACGTCGCCCGCCAGGTAGCGGGCGGGCAGGTCGTGTCGATGCTCGGAACGCTCTACGACGACATCGACGTGGATCCGGACCCCGCGGTCAGCGAAGACGAGGCGCGGCGGCTGGTGGAGAGCCATGCCGGCGTGCGCCTCGGTCCGGCCCGCGCGGGTGAGCTCGTCATCCTTCCCCGCGACATCGGCGACTTCAAGCTGACCTGGAGGATCCGCGCCGCCAGCGGCGAGGACCTTCGCGAGTATTTCGTCGACGCGCGCTCCGGGACCATCGCCTTCGACTACAGCGACCTGCAGTCGCAGCAGGCGGTCGGTCGCGCTACCGGCGTGCTCGGCGACTCGAAGAAGATCTCAACGACCCGCTTCGGCGGCGCCTTCACCCTCGACGATGCCCTGCGTCCGCCGGCGCTGCGGACCTACGACATGAAGGGGGATCCGTTCAGGACCACCAGCGTGATCAACGGCGTCGTGTCGCTCGGGCAGACGGACGTCGGAACCGATGCCGACAACACGTGGGCGGACGCGGCTCTCGGCGACGCCCACATCTACTCCGGCTACACCTACGACTACTACTTCAAGCGCTTCGCCCGGCGCGGCCTCGACGACGCGAACCGGCGGATGCAGACGATGGTGCACCCGGTGCGCCGGAGCGACTTCCCGTTGTTCTCGGGGGTCTTCTCCACCTTCTTCAACAATGCCGCCTACTACGGCGATGGCCTGATGCTCTACGGCGTCGGCCTGCCCGAAGGGGTCACGTCGTCTGGCCGCAGCTGGGACCAGACCGCCGGCGCCCTCGACATCGTGGCGCACGAAATCACGCACGGCGTGACCGAGTTCACTTCCGACCTGATCTATCTCAACGAGTCGGGGGCGCTGAACGAGTCCTTCTCGGACATCATGGGAACCGCGGTCGAGTTCTTCTTTCAGCCGCCTGGCGACGGCCCGCTGCGGGCGGATTACCTGTGCGCCGAGGACGTCGTCCGCGGGGCGACGGACGGCATCCGTTCGCTGGCGAACCCGAGCGCATATGGCCATCCCGATCACTATTCGGTCAGGTTCACCGGGACGTCGGACGGCGGTGGCGTGCACACGAACTCGAGCATCTCCAACCACGCGTTCTACCTGGCGATCGAGGGGGGCACCAACCGGGTGTCGGGCCTCGCGGTGCAGGGGGTCGGCGCGGCCAACCGCGTGCAGATCGAGACCGTCTTCTACCGGGCGTTCACGCAGTTGCTTCCGGCCAACGCGACCTTCGCGTCGGCGAGGAGCGCCACCATCCAGGCGGCGCGGGATCTCTATGGCGGCGGCAGCGCCGCTGAACGCGCGGTGACCGAGGCGTGGACGGCCGTTGGGGTCAACTGAGGTGCCCGGCACGAGGAGGGCGGGGCTGCCAGGCCTCTGCGTCCTGCTCCTGGTGCTGGCTGCCGGTCCGGCGGAGGCACAGGTCGCGCGTCGTCCAGCAGGGGCCGAACGGGGATTCATTACGTTCGACGCGGTGGTGCAGGCGGCGGCCGCCGATCTGAGCGACCGGCTGTTCTTCGAAGCGAACGCGGAAACCGGCACCATCGAGGCGCAGTACCCGGGGAGAACCGGCGTCGGAGTCGATGGCGGGTTCGGCATTCGAGTCCGCGGGAGAATGGGCGTGGCGGTTGCGGTCTCGCACGCTGCCAGCTCCGGCGTCGCATCGGTGGTGGCGGAGGTCCCGCATCCGTTTTTCGACGACCGTCATCGCCACGTCGAAGGGGAGGCACCCGGCATCAGCCGGACCGAGACTGCCGTCCACCTGCAGCTCTACTACGATCTGCGGCCGCGCGGGCCGTGGCGCGCGAAACTCTTCGCCGGACCGAGCTATTTCAACGTCGAGCAGGAGCTGGTGACCGGCGTCGAGACCGTGGAGGCTTTTCCGTTCGATACCGCATCGTTCGGCGCGGCGAGGACCACGCGGGTGAGTGGCTCGGCTGCCGGCTTCAACGCCGGCGTCGACCTGTCGCGAATGTTCGGGCGGCGGATCGGCGGCGGCATGATGGTCCGCTACGCGCGCGCGACCGTGGATCTCAACGCTCCCGGGCCGCGCCCCGTCTCAACCGACAGCGGCGGCCTCCAGGTCGGGATTGGGATGAGGCTTGTGTTCTGACGTCGAGGTTCTGGGTCTACGGTGGTTCCGGGTCTACGCCGAGGTTCTGGGGTCTGACGCTGTGGTTCCGGGGTCTTGACGCTGAGGTTCTGGGTTCTACGCTGAGGTTCCGACGTTCTGAATTCTGAGTTCTGAATTCTGATTTCATGAGCTCCACTCCTTTTCGCGCACGGGTCCTTGCCACGGTGCGGCGGATTCCTCCCGGGCGTGTCGCCACCTACGGTGACGTGGCGGCGGCCGCCGGCAGCCCGCGCGCGTCGCGGGCGGTGGGCAACATCATGCGGGACTGCCGTTCGGCCGCGGTGCCCTGTCACCGCGTGATCGCCGCCGGCGGACAGCTCGGGGGCTACGGCGGCAACCTGCAGATGAAACGCGAGCTGCTGCGCGCCGAAGGGATCATTGTTGCCGGTAATCGCGTAAGAGAGTTCACGGCCCGGCGCTGGAAAGCCCCCGGCCGGCCCCGGCAAAGCAACGTGAACCCCCGATGACCCCGTCTAAGGTAACAGCCTTCCGTCCCCGCGAGGCGCCGGCGCCAGGCCGGGCCAGCGATGCGTCGCTGGTCGAGCGCTGCCGGACCGGGGACCTGGGCGCGTTCGAAGAGATCTATCGCGGCCACGCCGGCAAGCTGTACGGCCTGATCCTGCGGATGGTCGGGAACCCGGCCGACGCCGAAGATCTCCTCCAGGAGGTGTTTCTGTCGGCCCACCGCAAGCTGGATGGGTTTCGCGGTGAATCGGCGCTCGGGACGTGGCTGTACCGCCTGGCGGCGAACCACTGCCTCGATTACCTGCGGAGCCGGGCGGCCCGCACCGGGCAGTTGACCGACGCATTCGAAGACGAGCCGGTTCTGGCGGATGCGGGGAGCCGGGGGATCGCAGATCGGACCGTGGACCGCATGGATCTCGAGCGGGCCGTCGCCCAGCTTCCCGAGGGGTGCCGCGCGGCGTTCCTGCTCCATGATGTAGAGGGGCTGGAACATCGGGAGGTCGCCGAAGCCCTGGGGATCGCCGAAGGCACCTCGAAATCACAGGTGCACAAGGCGCGATTGAAACTGAGAGGGTTGCTCGGCGGCGGGACCCGCCCCCGCAGCAGCACGTAGCACGTTATGCATTGCCTTCAATACCGGGACGCGATTCACGAGCTCGCCGACGGCACGCTGGGCCCCGTCCGCCGCGCCGAACTGCAGACGCATCTCGATCAGTGCGACGACTGCCGCGGGCTCGCCGCGGACCTGCTGAAGATCCGGGAAGCCGCGGCATCGATTCAGCCTGTTCGCCCGCCCGACCACGTCTGGCTGCGGATCGCCGGACAGCTTCACAAGGAAGGGCGGGTCACCGCGCAACCGGTCGCGCGATACCGGCACGTGGGTCTGATCGCCCTCGCCGCGACATTGGTGCTGGCGATCGGCGGCTCGCTGTACTTCCTCAGCCGCGTCGACCCGGCCTCGCCGGCGGGGAGCGTCGCGGCAGGTCCGGGGGCGCAGCCCGATAGCGGGCAGGGCAACGCGGCGGCGGCCGATGCCGTCCAAAGCATTACAGACGATCTGATGACCGCGGAACAGCATTACCAGTCGGCCATCACCAAGCTCGAGGCGGCGATCAAGAACGACGACGGATCGATCGATCCGCAGATGGCGGCGGTGTTCGAGAAGAACCTGCCGGTGATCAACCAGGCAATCGCGGAAAGCCGTTCGGCGCTCCAGGCCGAACCCCAGAGCGCACCGGCGCGCGACAGCCTGTTCGACGCGCTCCGCCGCAAGGTGAACCTGCTGCAGGACACGATCGCGCTGATGAACGAAATGCGGAAGGGCAATTCCGCGGGGGCGGCGCAACTCGTCGACGGCGGCAGCAAATCCTGAGAAAGCACACATGAAAACTTTGATCGGCATCATCGCGGCGGCGGTGCTGGTGCCCGCGTCAGCAGCGGCCCAGGTTTCCGAGAGCGCGGTGAAAACGCGGGTGGTCGTGCAGACCACGCAGCAGACCCAGACCGAGCAGCGGGCTCAGGAACGGGCGCGCGAGAGCCAGGAGCGGGCCAAGGAGATCCAGCAGCGGGAACGCGAGCGGGCGCAGGAACGCGCCAACCAGAACCGCCGCGAGTTCCGGGAAGAGCAGAGCGAGAAAATCAGCCGCACGCTCAAGATCGGCGGCAGCGGCGAGCTCGATCTCTCGAACCTCTCGGGCGACATCGTCATCACGCGCGGTGCCGGCAACAGCGCGCAGCTCGAGGCGGTCAAGGTGGCTCGCGGCCGCACCGTCGAGGAAGCGCGCGAGATGCTGACCGCCGTCAGGGTCGACGTGGAAGAACGCGGCGCGCGGGCCGAAGTGAAAGTCGCCTACCCCGGACGTGAAGAACGGAACCGCTCCGGGCGCAACGTCAACGTCTCGGTGCACTACACGGTGACCGCCCCCGAGAACGCCAAGATCGCGGCGCGCTCGCTCTCGGGCAACATCCGGATCTCCGACATCAAGGGGGACCTGAACGCCGTCTCGCTGAGCGGTGATGTGATCATCATGAACGGGTCGCGGGTGATGTCGGCAAAGTCGACCTCCGGCAAGGTCGAGATCGCGAACCTGAACTCGGCGATCGCCCTGGAGGCGAGCACGCTCAGCGGTGACCTGGTGATCCGGCAGTCGCGCGTCCCGCGCATGGACCTCGGCACCATCAGCGGCAACCTGATGGTGACCGACGTCGACTGCGCCCGGGTCGACGTGCAATCGCTCTCCGGCGACATCGAGTTCAGCTCCCCGCTGTCGAAGAACGGCCGCTACGAGCTCAACTCCCACTCGGGCGTCATCCGTATCATTCCGACCGGAAACACCGGCTTCGAACTGGACGCAAACTCGTTCAGCGGGGACATCAAGTCCGAGCTGACCCTGAAGGACGAACGCCAGGGAGCCGCCGACTACGGGCGCCGCGGCCAGGGAGGCCGAACCCGCGCGCTCCGCGGCGTATTCGGCGACGGCAGCGCGATGCTCGACATCACGACGTTCTCCGGCACCGTCCTGATCGGGAAGAAGTAGTCCGGCGGCACACCCTACTGTCGGGTTTCACAACAGCAGAGAATCCCGGCCGGATCCCGGCCAGGAGCGGATTGCCCCCGGCGGCCGCCCGGGTCGCCAACTCGAGGTGCGTGGCACCCACCTTGCTCATCCTCAGAGAGGTCCTAACTCGATATAATTGCCGAGGTCGTGGGGACAAGGTTGATTCTGAGGAGAACTTGACATGAGAAAGCAGTGGGTTGTGGTGGGGATCCTGGCGGGAACGCTGCTCGCCGGAGACGCGCTCGCGCAGCACAAGGCGCCGAACCAGCAGCCGAACACAGCTGCCGCTCCGGCATCGCCGACCGGGGACGTCGCGTTGGGCTCGGTTCGCATCACCCGCGCCGTCACCGCCGATGGCAAGCCGCTCCCAGCCGGCACCTATACCGTCCGCGTGACGGCGCAGGAAGCCAAGCCCGAGGCGGTCGGCACCACCGAAGCGCTCGAGCGCTGGGCCGAGTTCGTCCAGAAGGGCGAGGTGAAGGGGCGCGAGGTCGTCTCGATCGTCCCGGCCGCCGAGGCCAAGGAGGTGGCCAAGGACGCTCCGCCGCGCGCCGGTGCCTCGAAGGTCCAGATGCTCCGCGGCAACGAGTACATGCGCGTGTGGTTCAACAAGGCGGGGAACCACTACCTGATTCATCTCGCCACGGGGGCTTCGGAGACGAAGTAGCTCACCGCCGGTTCTAAGGTTCTAAGGGTTCCTGAACGTAGAGCCCGGAACCACGAAAAAAGGGCCGACTGGTATCAGTCGGCCCTTTTCTTCAGAACCTCTGGAACCTTTGGAAGCTCTAGAACCCCCAAGGATCCGCTACTGCGCCATGACGTCGAACTGTTCGTGGTGCAGATGGGCGTCGGGCTTCAGCGTGATTCCCTTGCCGAGCAGGTGCTGCATCTCGCGGAGCAGGCTGCTCTCCTCTTCCTTCAGCGCCCGCGCGATGTCGGGGTTGACCCGCAGGATGACCCCCTGCCCTTCGATGTCCCCGGCGATCTTCTTCATCTCGATCAGGATCTCGTAGCAGATCGTCGACGCCGACTTGATCGAGCCTGATCCGGAACAGTACGGGCACGGGTCGGTGAGCTGCCGCTCGATGCTTTGCTTCACCCGCTTGCGGGTGACGATCACCAGACCGAAGTCCGAGACCTGGAGCGCTTTCGAGGGGGACCGGTCCCGCCGCAGCTCCCGCTCGACCTCCTGGAAGACCTTCTGGCGGTTCTTCTTCTCTTCCATGTCGATCAGGTCGAGCACGATGATGCCGCCGAGGTCGCGGAGCCGCAGCTGCCGGACGATCTCCTTGACCGCCTCGAGGTTGGTCTTGACGATCGTGTCCTCGAGCCGGCCGCTCGACTTCTTGCCGACATAGCGCCCGGTGTTCACGTCGATCGCCACCAGCGCCTCGGTCTGGTTGATCACCAGGTAGCCCCCCGACTTGAGCCACACCTTGCTGCGCAGCGCCTTGTCGATCTCCGCCTGGACGCCGTACTCCTCGAAGATCGGAAAGTCCTTGGTGTACAGCTTCACCCGGGGGACCAGGCTCGGCATGATCCGCTCCACCAGCGCGAGCACGCGGCGGTGCTCCTGCTCGCTGTCGAGCCTGATCGCGCTGTAGTCCTCGGTGAGCAGGTCGCGCAGCAGCTTGACGACCAGGCTCTGCTCCTGGAACAGCACCGCCGGCGGACGGCGCGTCTCCATCCGGCTGCGGATCTCGGTCCAGACCTGGTGGAAATAGGCGAGGTCGCTGACGATGTCGTCCTTCGATCGTCCGGAGGCGGCGGTACGGATGATGACCCCGCCGGTGAAGCCGTGCTCCTCGCGGAACTCCCGGACGATGCCGCGCAGCCGCGCCCGCTCGTCGCGCGATTCGATCTTGCGCGAGACGCCGACGTGATCGACCGTGGGCATGAAGACGAGGAAGCGCCCCGGCATGGTCACGTGCGACGTGAGGCGGGCCCCCTTGGTGCCGAGCGGCTCCTTGACTACCTGGACGAGGACTTCCTGCCCTTCCTTGAGCAGGTCCTCGATGCGGACCTCGGGGCGTTCGCGGTCGTCGCGGCTGTCACGCGGTCCACGGCTCCCGGCGCGGCGCTCCGGCACCCGTTCCAGGACGGCGACGGCAGGAGCGATCGCCGGCTGTTCAAGGCCTCCCGAGGGGGTTGGATCGGGAGCGTCGCCGAGGACCGGAATCGCGCTCGGTCCCTCGTCATCGTCGACCCCCTCGAGCCGCTCGAATTCGGCCGGGGTGACGACCTCCGACACGTAAAGGAATGCGTCGCGTTCGAGGCCGATGTCAACGAAGGAAGACTGCATGCCGGGTAGCACCTTGGATACCCGGCCCTTGTAGACGTTGCCGACAACGCCCCGCTGATTCTCGCGCTCGATGAAGATCTCGACGACCTGGTCGTCCTCGAGAATGGCCACGCGCGTGTCGTGACCGTTCGAGGAGATGATCATCTCCTTGTTCATGGAAGAAGCTCCGCAAATGGGTGGATGACGCGCCGGCACGACCAATCGCGGACGCGCCGGCCCGCCCGGGCAGCAGCCCGGCCAGCCAGCACGCGACGGTCGCACAGAACAGCAGCGTCATATCGAAAGACGTCAATTGGTGAAGCGCCGCATCCTGACGTTGAGGATGAGGCCGAAAGTTGCCATTGTCGCGATCAGCGACGAGCCGCCATAACTCATGAGCGGCAGGGTAATGCCCTTCACGGGCGCCAGCCCGACCGACATAGCTACGTTGTATATCACCTGAAACGAGAATCCGGCGATGATTGCGCCGACCAGATACGCCCCGAGCCGGTCCTTGGCGAGCCGCGCGGCCTCCAGCGACCGGAAAATCACGAACAAATACAAGGCGAGTACGACCAGGACCCCGACGAACCCCTGCTCCTCGGCCAGCACGGAAAAGATGAAATCGTTGTGGGCGACGGGGAGGAACTTGTACTGGTTCTGCGTCCCCTGCATGAACCCTTTGCCGATGAGGCCACCGGAGCCGACGGTGATCCGGGCCTGGATCGTCTGGTAGCCGGCGCCGCGGGGGTCCTGGCTCGGGTCGATGAAGGTCTGGATCCGCGATTTCTGGTAGTCCTGCAGCGCGAACTTCCACGCCACCGGCGCGATCAGCACGCCGGCGAGGGCGATCACCGCGAGCAGCCGCATCCGCAGGCCGGCCAGGTAGGCGGCGCCGAGGAGCACCGGCAGCAGCGTCACCGCGGTGCCGAGGTCCGGCTGCTTGGCGATCAGCAGCAGCGGCACCAGCGTGAAGCCGCCGGCGATGGCCAGATCGCTGGTGTTGCGCGCGCCGCGGCGGTTCTCGCTGAAGAACATCGCCAGGATCAGCGCCACCGTCAGCCGCGCGAACTCGGACGGCTGCAGGTTCAGCGGCCCGACCGCGATCCAGCGCTGGGCGCCGAACTGGGTCGAGCCCTTGAACAGGACGAACAGCAGCACCGCCACCAGGCCCAGGTAGAGGAACAGGGAGTGCTCGGCGAGCAGGCGATAGTCGAGCGCGAGAAAGATGATGAGCGCGATCAGGCCGAGGATCAGCGCGGTGATCTGGGTCCGGACCTGGGGGCCGACGTGGCCACCGTCGATCCCGCGCACGTAGGTGGTGCTGTAGATCATCGCCACGCCGATGCAGACGATCGCCAGCAGCGCCGTCAGCAACGCCCAGTCGATGTGGAAGAACAGCCGGCGGTCGAACATCAGGGCCGCCCTCCCCCGGTGCCGCGGGGAGCGGCGGCCGGCCTGGCGGTCGAGGCGATCGCCGGCGCCACCGGCTTGACCAGCTGCGGCAGGGGCTTTCCCTCGAGCTTGGCGTAATAGGTTTCGATGATGTGCCGGGCGATCGACGCGCCGTAGTAGCCGTGTTCGGCGTGTTCGGCGAAGATCGCCCCGGCCAGCACCGGGTTGTCACGCGGCGCCATGAAGACGAACCAGCCATGGTCGCGCACGTCGATCTTGCCGCGGGCGCGCTGCGCGCCGGTGAGCGAGATGACCTGGGCGGTGCCGGTCTTGCCGGAGACATCGCGCCCGTCGATCCGCGCCCGACCCGCGGTGCCGGCGCCGTTGACCGCGAGCCACAGGCCGTCGTGCAGCGCCTTGACGGTCGAGTCCTTCATCCGCAGGTTCGACCGGGGGGGCGGCGGCGAGAAGGGCTCCCAGCCGTTGCCGCGGTTGACCCCCTTCAGCACGTGGGGGGTGTAGCGCGTGCCGCCGTTGGCGACCGTCATCATCATCACCGCCAGCGAAAGCGGCGTGACGTTGACCTGCCCCTGGCCGATCGCCACCGAGATCGTTTCGCCCGGATACCAGCGCTCCTTGCGGACCCGGAGCTTCCAGGCCTCCGACGGAACCAGCCCGGGCAGCTCGTTGGGTAGATCGATGCCGTTCATTTCGCCGAGCCCGAGCGCCGACGCCCACTTGTGGATGCGGTCGACCCCCAGCATCTGGCCCAGCGTGTAGAAATACACGTTGCACGACTGCTCGATCGCCCGGCGCATGTCGACAGAGCCGTGCCCGCCCTTGTTCCAGCAGGCGAACCGCCGTCCGTAGAAGGTCGCACCGCCGCTGCAGTGGACCCGGAAGTCGGGGGTCGCCACCCCCTCCTCCATCGCCGCCGTCGCCACCACGATCTTGAAGGTGGATCCCGGCGAATAGGTGGACTGCAGCGCCCGGTTCTGCAGCGGCCGGTTCGGATCGGTCATCAGCGAGTTCCACGAGGCCAGGTCGATGCCGACGGCGAACTTGTTCGGGTCGAACGCCGGCAGACTGACGAGGCTCAGGACTTCGCCGGATCGGGGGTCGAGCACCACCGCGGCGCCGTTGTACGGCTCGCCGGCGTTGACCATGCCGAAGTGGCGGAAGCCGTCCTCGGCGGCCTTCTGGAGGTCGGCGTCGATCGTGAGCTGCAGCGGCGTGCCGACCTCGGGGGCCTCCTCGCCGAGCAGATCGATCTCCCGCCCGCGGCTGTTGACGATGACGTCCTTGGCCCCTTCGGTGCCCATCAGCAGCTTGTTGTAGGCGTACTCGACCCCGGCGCGGCCGATGATCGCGCCGGCGTTGAGCCCCTTGTAGTCGGCGCGCTGGAGCTGGTCTTCGGTGATCTCACCGACGTAGCCGAACAGGTGCGCCCCCATCTCGCCGTCGTAGCGGCGGGTCGGCACCGGGGCATCGTCGATGCCGGGGAGCTCGAGGCTGCGCGCGCGGTAGGCCGCGATCTGCGCGAGGGTGGCGTTCTCGATCAGGACGATCGGCCGGTAACTGGGCTCCGAGCGGCGGCGGTTCACCGCTTCGCGCAGCTGCTCGACATCGGTGCCGGTGGCTTCGGCCAGGGTCCGCAGCGTCTGGTCGATGTCCTTGGTCCGCTCGCGCAGCAGCACGATGCGGAAGGTTTCCTGGTTCTCGACCAGCACCTTGCCGTTGCGGTCGACCAGCAGCCCGCGTGGCGCCGGCAGCGGCACCCGCTGCAGGTACTGGTTCTTGGCGATGTCCTTGAACTGCTGGTGCTGCGCCACCTGGAAGATCCAGAACCCGACCGCCAGCGCCGAGAACGCCAGGGCGAGCACGTACTGAAGGACGGTCAGCCGTACCTGCAGGCTTCGTCTATCGTCAGGACCGGCGTGTTGGGACATGAAGAAACTCAGAACTCAGAATTCAGAACCCAGAACCCTGGAACCTACGAACCTCTAGAAACGACGGCGTCCGAATGTAGCCCGTCGGGCTTCGCGGCGCTGCATCAGGCCGGGCACCCCTTCGACGAGCTGGAACGCGAGAATACCGATCAAGCCGTTGATCGCCGCCTGGGTGAACATGGCCGTCCAGGCGAAGTGGATACCTCGACCGTCGACGAGCGCATACAGCGATTGAAAACAGAGCTCGTGCAGCACGGTGCCGCCGACGAACATCACGAAACGCGGGGCCGGCTGCGAAACGATGAACTGGGCGCCGAAAACCCCGACGAGGAACCCCACCAGCGTTTTGGCAATCCCCCCAATCCCTACGATACCGCCAGCAACGGCATCCTGCACGAGGCCGCCGGCGGTCCCGGCCAGCAACCCGGTCAGGGCGCCGAAGGCCAGGGCGACGTAAACCACCGCGACCAGGACGAAGTTGACGAGCGTTCCCCCTTCCAGCGACATCCCCGCCAGGGTGGTCTGGAACAGCAGCGCGACGACCAGGGCGGCGAAGACCGCGACCGCCTTCACTTGCGCGACGCCGCTTCCTGCCGGCTTCTCTTCGTCGGTCATCGCCGGACGCGGCGGCACCAGCACGACCAGCACCTCTTCGAGGCTGCTGAAATCGACCGCCGGCCGGACCGAGATGTTCAGATAGAGGCCGCGCCCACGTTCCGCGGCTTCGACCCAGCCGATCGCGAAGCCCTTGGGGTAGATTCCGTCGATGCCCGAGCTGATGACGAGGTCGCCGGGTTTGACGTCCTGGAGGTTCGAGACCAGATCCATCGCCAGCGGCGGCTGCCGTTCGGACCCCACGACCATGCCCCCGGCCCGTGTCCGCTCGGTCAAGGCGCCGGCCGCTGCATAACGGTCGATCAGGAGCTGCACCCGGGCGGCGCGCGCCGCCGGCTGGCCGATGACCCGGCCGACGATTCCGCGCGGCACGATCACCGCCATCCCGGGGAGCACCCCGTCGGCGGTACCGCGGCCGATCGTGATCTCGCGAATCCCCGGCATCGCATTCGGATTGCCGCCGATGACCTCCGCGGCGATCGTCGGCAGCGGGGTCGCCTGCTGCATCGACAGCAGCTCCTGGAGCTTCGTCGTGCGCGCCGCCAGCGCCCGCTGCTCCTGGAGCTGCAGCTCGAGCGCGGCCAGCTGCTGCTTGAGCGCCTGGTTCTCGTCACGGGCGCCGCGCAGCTCGGCGTAGTTGCTCCACACGTCCCGGACGCCGCGGACCCCCGACGAGGTCACCCCCTGCACCTTGGCAAAAGCGCCGAACGAGACCGCTTCGATCACCCGGGCACCCGGACCGCGTCTGCACCTGCGCCGACACGAGCAGCATCTGCGCGAGCATCACGCTCAGGAAGATCCAGCCGGTGCGTTTACGGATATCAAGCAAAGCTATCAGCCATCAGCCATCAGCTCTCAGCGATCAGCGCTGAGCCGAGGGCTCTCCGGAGTTTCGGCTCTAAACCGTCAGTTCTGCAGCCCCGAGGACGGCCGCGTGCCCGTCCCGGTCAATGTGAATCTGCTGCGACCTGACAGCCGCGAACGACAGCTAATCAATCGAAATCTTCCGGAGCAGGTTGAAGTCCGAGAGCATCTTGCCGGCGCCGAGCACGACCGACGACAGCGGATCCTCGGCCATCGCCAGCGGCAGGCCGGTCTCTTCGCGCAGCCGCTTGTCGAGGTTCTTCAGCAGCGACCCGCCGCCGGTCAGGACGATGCCGCGGTCGACGATGTCGGCCGACAGTTCCGGCGGCGTGCGCTCGAGCGCGACCCGGACGGCGTCGACGATGACGTTGACCGTCTCGGCGAGCGCCTCGCGGATCTCCTCGTCGGTGATGGTGATCGTCTTCGGCACCCCTTCGATCAGGTGGCGCCCCTTGATCTCCATCGTCATCCGCTCCTCGAGCGGGAAGGCCGAGCCGACCTCCATCTTGATCGCTTCGGCGGTGCGCTCGCCGATCAGCAGGTTGTAGGTCTTCTTGATGTACTGGATGATCGCGTCGTCCATCTCGTTGCCGGCGACGCGGACCGCCTTGCTGTAGACGATGCCGGCCAGCGAGATGACCGCGATGTCGGTGGTGCCGCCGCCGATGTCGACGATCATGTTGCCCGACGGCTCGGTGATCGGCATGCCGGCGCCGATCGCCGCCGCCATCGCCTCTTCCACCAGGTAGACCTCGCTGGCCTTGGCCCGGTAGGCGCTGTCCTTGACCGCGCGCTTCTCGACCTGGGTGATCTCGGACGGCACGCCGATGACGATCCGCGGCCGCACCCACACGTTCCGGTTGTGCGCCTTCTTGATGAAGTAGGTCAGCATCTTCTCGGTGACTTCGAAGTCAGCGATGACGCCGTCCTTCATCGGCTTGATCGCGACGATGTTCCCGGGAGTGCGGCCGAGCATCTCCTTGGCGTCTTTGCCGACCGCCTCGATCCGGCCGTTCACCTTGTTGATGGCGACGATCGACGGCTCGTTGACGACGATGCCCTTGCCCCGCGCGTAGACGCAGGTGTTGGCGGTCCCAAGGTCGATCGCGAGATCGCTCGAGAAGAGGGAGAAAAGAGAACGAAGACTCAATGACGCTCCTCTACTGCGGATTGCGGATTGCGGATCGCGGATCGACGGACTGCGGATTGTGGATTGTGGATTGTGGTTGTTGATTGGTGATTGTCGCCGCTCCGACACTCATCAATCAACAATCCGTCGATCCGCGGTCCGCACTCCGCAATGATCAGTCCGCCACCTCGAACCCGGCCACGAAAATTCCGTTCTTGCCGCGTTCCTTGACCCGGTACATCGCCTGGTCGGCGGCCTGGATCAGCGCCTTCGACCGAGGCGGCGACATCGGGCAGCGTCGCGATGCCGACCGACGCGGTCAGCCGGATGCGCCAGGCCGTCGGTTCTCCAGGAACCGGTGCGCCGCGACCCGCTCGCGGACCCGCTCGCCGACCGCGATCGCCCCGTCGCTGCCGGTGTCGGGCAGCACCAGCGCGAACTCGTCGCCGCCGAAACGGGCGACGATGTCGGTCTCCCGGGCGCTGGCCCGGATCACGGCGGCCGCCTCGACCAGGGCGCGGCTGCCGAACAGGTGCCCATGCGTGTCGTTGATCGACTTGAACCCGTCGAGGTCGAGGAAGAGCAGCGACAGCGGACGGCCGCTGCGCGAGGCGCGCTTGGCCTCCCGCCGCAGCACCTGCGAGAGATACCGCGAGTTGTAGAGCGACGTCAGGTCGTCGGTGACGGAGAGGGCTTCGGCGCGCTGCATCCGCAGCGCGTTGTCGAGCGCGATCGCCCCGGGCACGATCATCGATTCGAGCGCCGCCTGCGCGGCGGCGGTCAGCCGCGGCTCCTCGGTCGAGACGTGGCGATCGAGCGCCACCACCGCCCCGACCGTCCGGCCGCGACAGATCAACGGCAGCGCCAGCGCGGTCGCGCGCCGGCTGCGCGGGGTCCGGCGATCGCCCGAGAGGTCGGCCGACATGAACGGGGCACCGGCACGAATGACCCATCGCGCGACGGCGTTGCGCCGCTGCCTCGGAGGCCGCCGTCAGGCCGCGGGTGGCCATCGGCCGGAGGCCGAGCTGCTCGTCGGCCGACGATCACCGCCCAGGCGGTGGCCGGGAGCCAGCTCGGCCAGGTGTCCCAGCAGCGCCTCGGCGACGCGCGCCGGATCGAGGCTGGCGTTGACAGCCCGGATCATCTCGGCCAGCGCATCGGCGCGCGACAGCTGCCGTCGCAACGGTGTCTGGCACAGCCGCAGCCGCGCGGCGAGGTCCGGGGCCGCGACCACGACGGCTCTACTGGTCCTCGGTTGCGGTGGGCGACGGGCGCGAGGTTGCCGACCCCGGGTCAATCGGCTCTGCGTCCCATTGGTATGACGGATGCCTCTAAGTCCTTCTATCCACCGAAAATATAGCACAATGACCAGGCGGCGGAACGTGGCATAATCATGCGTTTCCACCGCCCCGAAAACGAGGCTCAGATACCATGACGATGCTCGACCGGATGCGCCGCCATAAGAACTGGCTCAAATGGAGTCTGGTTCTGGTGGTGCTGGCCTTTATAGCGCTCTACATTCCCGACTTCGCAACGATCCGGCCAACGGCGCCGGCCTCAATGAAGCTGTCGCGACCGTCGAAGGCAACGAGGTCACCGTCGCCGAGTTCCGCCAGCGCCTACGCCCGCCAGATGCAGGCCTACCGCTCGGTCTACGGCGCCAACATGGACGAGCGCATGCTCCGCCAGCTCGGCATCGACCAGCGCATCGTGCAGCAGCTGATCGAAGAGGAGGTCTCCCTGGCCGAGGCCAGCAAGCTCGGCATCACCGCGAGCGACGAAGAGGTGAAGCAGCGGATTCTGCTTATCCCATCCTTCCAGGAGAACGGGCGGTTCATCGGCTACGACCGCTACCGTCAGATGCTGCAGATCCAGAACCCGCCGCTGCGCGAGTCGGACTTCGAGGCGCAGGTGCGGCGCAGCATCACCATGGAGAAGCTCCAGGCGGCGCTCACCAACTGGATCAGCATCTCCGACGCCGACATCGAAGCGGCGTTCCGGAAGCGCAACGAGAAGGTCAAGCTGGCGGTCGTCAGCTTCCCCGCCGACAAGTTCCGTGAGGGCGCCCAGGCGACCGACGCGGAAGTCGCGGCCTGGTTCGACGGCCACAAGGACGAATACCGGGTCGCCGAGAAGCGGAAGGTCCGCTACGCGCTGCTCGACGTGCAAGGCATCCGCAACCGCATCACGGTGTCGCCGCAGGACGTCCAGCGCTATTACGAGGACAACGCCCAGCAGTCCTCCACCCCCGAACAGGTGCGCGCCAGCCACATCCTGCTGAAGACCGAGGGGAAGAACGAGGCGGACGTCAAGAAGCTCGCCGACGACCTCGCCGCCAAGGCCAAGGGGGGTGCGGATTTCGCCGCCCTCGCCAAGCAGCACTCGGAAGACGACACCAACAACACCAAGGGTGGGGACCTCGATCTTCTTCGGCCGGGGCCAGATGGTGCCGGAGTTCGACGAGGTGGTCTTCGGCCTGCAGCCCGGCCAGGTCAGCGATCGCCTTCAAGACCTCCTTCGGCTACCACGTCGTCAAGCTCACCGAGAAGCGGGCCGCGACCTCGAGGCCGCTGGCCGAAGTGCAGGGCGCAGATCGAGGACCAGATCAAGTGGCAGCGCGCGCAGGAAGAAGCGCAGCGCACGGCCGACGACATCGCCGCCCAGTTCAAGAAGCCGGGCGATCTCGACACGGTGGCGAGGCCGCGCGGTCTTGACCGTCGCCGAGTCCGGTTTCTTCGGCGCAGGAAGAACCGATCGCCGGCCTCGGCATGGCGCCGGCGGCGGCCGAGCCAGGCGTTCTCGCTGAAGGATGGTGAGGTCAGCCCGGCGATCCGGACGCCACAGGGCTTTGCCTTCATCACCGTCACCGGCCGCCAGGACGCCTACGTGCCCAAGCTCGACGAGGTCAAGGCGCGGGTCCGCGAGGACGTGCTGAAGAAGAAGGCGATCGACGTCGCCCGGCAGAAGGCGACCGAGGTTGCCGCCCGGCTGAAGAGCGGCAATTTCGAGGCCGAAGCCAAGGCCGCCGGCCTCGAGGTGAAGACGACCGACCTGATCGCCCGCGGTGCGCCGGTCGGCGACGCCGGGCGTGAGCCCGGCGATCGATGCCGCCGCCTTCGCGCTGGCCGCCGGGGCGGTCAGCGACCCGATCACGACCGACACCGGCGCCGTGGTGATCAAAGTCGTCGAGCGGAAGAACCCGACCGCCGAAGAGGTCGCCGCCGGCAAGCAGCAGACGAAGGACGAGCTGATGAGCGAACGCCGCGGCCGCTTCTTCGCCTCCTACATGAGCAAGGCGCGCGAGCGGATGAACGTCCGCATCAACAATCAGCTCCTCGCGCAACTTACGCAGGGCTCATAGCACGTGCGACGTGCTGGGTGCTACGTGCTATGTGCGTACGTGCGGGGTGCTACGTGCGGTGCGACGTGCTACGTGCCGGTGCTAAGTGCTGTGTGCCGGTGCTAAGTGCTGTGTGACGTGCACTCAGCTCATCGCCGCAAATCGCAATCGCCCAGCACCGCACGCAACAGCACCTCGCCCTCAGCACTGCACGCACCACCTCGCACCCCTCGTCGCACATGGCACATTGGCACCTAGCACCGCACGTAGCACCCAGCACCGCACGTAGCACCTAGCACCGCACGTAGCACCCAGCACCGCACGTAGGACTCAGCACCCCGCACGTAGCACGTAGCACCCAGCACGTAGCACGTGCCTTTACCGCACGAACACGTTCGGCATGATGGCGAGCGGTTCGCCGCGGCGGAACAGCCGGAGCGGCGCGGTCAGCGTCTGGACCGCCCGGGCATCGCGCCATCCGAGCAGCACCCCGAGCATGCCGGCCGACTCGGTGCCGAACGGCGACTGCACCAGCTCGTAGATCGACCGCCGCTGCGGGTAGATGACCAGCTCCACTTCGGATTCCTCCGCGATCTTGGCGCGCACGCGGGCGAGCGCCAGCGCCCGCTGCAGGCCGCCGAGCTCGTCGACCAGACCCAGCTCCTTCGCCTGCTTGCCGGTCCACACCCGTCCCTGCGCGATCGCGTCGATCCGCTCCGGCGTCGTCTGCCGGCCTGACGGCCGCCTTCTCGACGAACGCTTCGTAGGTCGCCTGCATCTGCCCCTGGACCTTCAGGCGCTCTTCAGGCGAGAACGGCCGGATCGGAGAGTAGAGGTCGGCGTATTTGCCGCTGGTCACCCGGTCCAGGTTCATGCCGAGCTTGTCGAGCGTGCCGTCGATCACGAACTTGACCATGACGACCCCGATCGATCCGGTCAGCGTGGCCGGCTCGGCGACGATCTGGTGGGCCGGCATCGCAATGTAGTAACCGCCCGAGGCGGCGACGTCCGACATCGAGGCGATCACCGGTTTGACGGCGCGGGTCAGCATCACTTCGCGCCAGATGACGTCAGAGGCGATCGCCGACCCTCCCGGGCTGTCGATCCGCAGCACGATCGCCTTGATCGAGCTGTCGGCCCGGACCTTGCGGAGGTAACCGACGATCGTGTCCGAGCCGACCACCTGCGGTCGCATCGTCGCTGCTCTCGCCGGTGCTGATGACTCCCACGGCGTAGAGCACCGCGATGCGGGGACCACGGTTCAGGCCGAGTGACGTCCCGCTGACGTGACGGTAGTCCGCCTCGGTCAGAAAGCGCGGGGAGCCGGTCGCCAGCGGCACTTTGTCGTCGAGCTCGTCCTCGTAGGCCACGTCATCGATCAGGCCGGCCCGGACCGCGTCTTCCGGCAGAAAGGGGCCATGATCGATCAGCGCGCGGATTTCATCCTCGGTCTTGTGACGGGCTTGCGCCAGCCCCTGCACCAGTTGTTCGTAGAGATCGCGGTTCAGCGATTCCGCCATCTCGCGGTGCGAGGGGGTATAGGTCTTCTCGGTGTAGATGTTGGAGGCGGTCTTGAACTCGCCGATATGCAGCGCGTCGGGATAGGCGCCGATCTTGTCGAGCGTGCCGCGCAGGAACAACTCGTAGGTGGCGACCCCGGTCAGGTCGAGCGATGCCGTCGGCATCAGAAAGACCTTGTCGGCGGCGCTTGCCAGGTAGAACTCCTGCTCGCCCCCCTGCTCGAGATATGCGACGACCGGCTTGCCGGACGAGCGGAAGTCGGTGATCGCGTCGCGGACCTCCTGCACCTTGGCCCACAGTGCGGCGGTGCCGGTCGGCCGGATGATGACGCCGGTGACACGCCGGTCGACTTTGGCCTTGCGCAGCGCCTCGATCAGCGACCGGACGGTGGGTGGCGGTTCGAGGAACTGCCCGATCACGCCGCCGGGCTCCAGCTCCTGGAGATCCCCCGAGACGCGGATCGTCAGAATGGAGTTGGTAGCCACCTGCGGGTCGCGGCCGACCAGCAGCGCGGTGAACACGAGCCCGGCCGCGGAGATGACCACGGCCACGGAGAGAAGCGCCAGAACTAACCAGACGCTGCGACGCACTGCCACGACTTGCCTCCTCGAAAGAGAGCGGACTTTCGAGTATAGGCGAACGGATCGCCGGCTGCCGGCTCGTCGGTAATCAGGGGTGGTTCAGGCGATCGGCGTCTCAGAAAACATACGTGGCGGTAACGGCGACGCTGCCGCTGGTCTCGCGGAAGCGGGGGCGAAGCTCCCCGAACTCGTCGGCGACGCCGGTGGCGCGGTCGAACCAGATCACCCGGTAGGCGTAGCCCACGCCGATGCCGAGCTGGCGGTGCGGATAAACGGTCACGCCCGCCTCCGTGTTTACGCCGTACCCCCGGAAGCGCGCATCACCGACATTTCCATCCAGAACGCTGCCATCCTCGACGCTGAACCACGGGAAGGAGCCGCCCGCGAGGACGTGCGGCTGGATCCGGCTCGAAGGGGCGAAGTAGTAGCGACCGTCGACGTTGACGGCCTGGAACGTGGCCTCCATCGGGGTACCCGCGAACGAGCCGTCATGCTGCGTCCGGTCGTAACTGATCTCGAGCGAGACCTGTTTCGCGCGATAGCCGAGGATCGCGCGAATCAGAGGCTGCTTGTCGATCTTCGGCAGGAACACGAGTTCCTCGCCATCGACTTTTTGATAGGCGGTCTCGCCATCGAAGGTCTCACCGTCGAAGGTGAATCCGGGCATGAAGGTGACGGCCGCGAATCCGCCCTCCTTCGCGAAGCCGCCGGGCTGCTCCTGGCTCCAGGCAGGGGTGGAGGCGGCAAGCACGCAAGCGGTGAGCATGACGACGCGGATGGGACGCAGGAATCTCATGCCGCCGGCGAGTGCAAATGCGCTGCCTCAGCCTTGATGATCGCATTTTCCCGCGACAGTTCTGAGATTTTGACGAACGGATCGAACGGCGCCCCCGGCCCGCGATTACACATCGGAGCGATGACTTACGGATCTGACTCCGAACCGGGCGAGCGACCTGGAAAGTCAGCGAAGGACGCCGAGGCGATCTGGCGTCCTTCGCCACCGCTACCGCTGATCGACCACGAGCTCGCCGACGTGCAGCCGGTCGACCCGGAGCTCGTCGATCGCGAGAAAGTGGATCCGGCCGTGCTTCATGGCCAGGTTGCCGATGGCCATCCGGCCGACCGCCAACGCCCCGATCGCCAGCGCCCCGATCGCAGTCGCGCCGAGCGCCACCGCGCCAATCGCCAGCGCCCCGACCGCCGTTGCGCGCAGGGCCCGTGGGGTCGCAGCAGTGACCGCGTCCTGCGCAGTGTCGGCGAGCGCGGCGCGCTGCTCGACAGTTCGCATATGTTCCATGTTTACCTCCTTGACCATCATCGAACAGCCGGCGAGGTCGAGCCAAGCTCGTGTGGGAAGTCGGGTCCGCTGACCCGATCGAAACAATCTGATAGCGTTCGAGGCTGCGGGTTCCGTAGCATTCGAGGAGGTCTGACCACTCGATGACTGACGCATTTCTCGACCAGCCCTGCTCGAGCCCGGGGGGCGCAGATCGGAATGGGCAGCGGCCCGGAATGAACACGGGTCTGCACGATCTCGAATCCCGCACCCGGCTCCTCGACCTGCCCATCGGCAAGATCGACGACCTGTGCCGCGAGGGTGCTCACAGCGAGGCGGGCCCCGAGGGGTTCAGCCACGACTTCCAGATCTGCCTTCCCTACCGGGGGCTGTTCGTCTGGCACGTCGCCGGCGAGGACGTGGTCGGCGACCCGAACCAGATCGTGTTCGTGCGCAGCGGAGAGCCGTTCCGGATGCGTGATCCACTGGCCGAGGGATACGCCGAACTGATCATTACGCCTGATGTCGAGGTCCTGTCGGAAATCGCGCACATCCCGGGTGAGCACCTCGCCCAGCACCCGCTGTTCAAGCGACGCAGCTGGCGCGCTCAGCCGGGGTTCCAGAGCTTCGGCGCCCGCCTGCGGCAATGGGCGGTGGCCGGCTCGCTCAAGGACACGCTGGAGGCGGAAGAACTGGTTCTCGCCCTGCTGCGCGCGGCGTTGCGTCCGGACGGCCACCGCCAGACGCCAAACGGCACCCGCACCGCAAGCCTGGTTCGCCGGACAAAGGAGTTCCTCGAAGCGCACCTGGCGACCCGCATCCTGCTCGCCGATATCGCCCGGGAGGTCCGCGCCTCCCCTGCCTATCTCACCGATCTGTTCACGCGGGTCGAAGGGATATCGCTGCACCACTATCTGACCCAGCTGCGTCTCGCCCGTGCGTTGGCCGAACTGCCCGACGCCGACGACCTCACCGGTCTCGCGCTGGATCTCGGGTTCTCGAGCCACAGCCACTTCACGTTCGCCTTCAGGCGGGCATTCGGGTGCACGCCGTCGGACTTTCGTGACGCGGCCCGGCGCGCGGCCCCTCCGGTGGCGATCCGGCGTCGGTCAGACTCCCGAGCCTGAGCCTGCCGACGCGGCCACACAGTCGTGCCGGAGTTTTGCTGATTCAGTAGAGCGACAAAAAACAGACTCACGCTGAGCGCCGAGGGCGAGAAAGAACCACTAGAAGATTCTCTGCGTTGCTCCGCTCCCTCTGCGGTGAAGTTTTGTCGATCGCAGTGATCCATCGGGGACAACCACCAGGCTAGTCGTGCCGGAGGGCCGTCACCGGATCCAGGCGCGCGACCGCGCGAGCCGGGATCGCACCCGCGAGCAGCGCCAGTACCACCATGCCGGCCCACGCCACAGCGAGCACCGTGGGATCGGTGGTCCGAACGCCGAACAGCAGGCCGTTGTGCTCACCGGGGACGAGATAAAGCGCGTTGCCCAGTACTTTCGCGATCACCAGGCTGAAACCGAGCCCGATGGCGCCACCCCAGACGCCGAGGCGCAGGGATTCGCGCAGCGCCACCAGCACGATGCGGCGCGGACGCGCGCCCAGCGCGAGACGGACACCGAACTCGCGCCGCCGCTGCTGCACCCCGTAGGCAACTGCGCCGTAGATGCCGATCGCGGCGAGCACGAGCGCGACAATCGCGAACGAGCCGATCAGCAGCAGGTGAAAGCGGTCCTGGCGCAGCGCCTCCGCCACCCGGGTTTGCAGCGGCGTCACCGATCCCACCGGCAGGTTAGCGTCGATCGCCGCCACGGTCCCTCGCAGCATGCTCACGAGTCCCGCCGCCGGCACGCCGGCGCGGACGATCAGCTCGACTGCGGGCGCAGGCATCTGCGCGTACGGCACATAGATGTCGTTGAACTCCACTTCGTTGATGCCGACCTCCTTTACATTCGCCGTGACGCCGACGATCGTCACGGCGCCTGGACGGCGGGTCCAGGGCGCGCGGGCCCCGGGTACCAGGGTCAGCGTTTGACCCACCGGATCCTGACCGGGGAACAGCCGGCGCGCGAGCACTTCGTTCACCACCGCCACCCTCGGCCCCCCGGCAGTATCGTTGTCGGACAGCTCGCGCCCCTGGAGCAAGCGAATGCCGAGCACCCGGAAAAAATCCGGCGTCGTCGCGCGCAGGATCGCGCGCGGCTCTTCACCAGCGGCCGGCGCCGGCCGACCGCCAGCGGTAAAGCGGACGATCGGGCCGCTGGTCAGCGGTGAGCTGCTGGCGACCGCAGCCCCAGTGACCCCGGCCACTCCTCGGGCGCGTTCGAGCAGTACGCGCATGTATCCCTGGATCTGATCGTCGGTCGCATAGCGCGGCCCGCTCAGCGTCAGGCGCACCGCGATCCGGTCGCCGGCCTCGAACCCGAGCGGCACCTGCAGCAAGGCGGCGTAGCTCTTGAAGAACAATCCGCCGCCGGCGACCAGCACCAGCGTCAGCGCGATCTCCACGGTCAGAAGAATCCGGCGGGTCACCGTCTGCGCCGGTGCCGAACCGGCGGTCCGTCCGCCGTCGCCGAGCGTGAGGTTGATATCCGTCCGCCGCGCGGTCAGGACCGGGACGATGGCGAAGAGCACCGCGGTGAAGCCGACGACGATGAGCGCGAACAGGCCGGCACGGGCATCGAGAGGGATCGTCGTGCCCCGAACCAGGTAGCCCGGTGGCACCTGCGTCGCCAGGAAGCCCAGCGCCCAATGGGTCAGGAACAGCGCGATCACGCCGGCCGGCAACGCGACCAGCACCCCCTCGGTGGCCAGCTGACTGACGAGCGTTCGGGTTCCGCCACCCAGGGCGCTGCGAACCGCGAACTCGCGGCGGCGCCGCAGCGCGCGCGCGACGAACAGTCCGGCAACGTTGACGCAGGTCAGCACCAGCACCAGGGCGGATCCACCGAGCAGGAAATAGAGAGGCCGCCAGTTGTAGCCGGTGTAGTGCGCCTGAAGGTCACTGACCCGCACGACCCGGCCGGTCCTGCCCTCGGGAAACTGACCGGCGAGGCGGCCGGCAATCGTCTGAAGCTCTGCTTGCGCACCCGCCGGCTCCCACCCGGTGTGCAGCCGGCCGATGACCGTGCTGACCGTCTTCGCCGCCGGATCGAGGAACTCGGCGGCGGAGGGATCGACCGGGAGAAAGAGCTCGGCCTCCGGGCCGAGCGAATCGTCTGCCGCCACGATCCCGACCACGCGGAGGAGCTGGCCGTCGACGGTGACCGGCCGTCCGACTATCGCGGGATCGGCGTCGAACAGACGCCGCCACGCCCGATCGGTCAACACCGCAGCGCCCTCGCGGCCGTCCACGGCGGAAAACGTCCGGCCGAGGAGCGGGTCGCGGCCCAGCGTCGCGAAGTAATTCCAGGTGACCGTCGACGCAATCAACGACTGCGCCGTCTGCCCCTGCAGCACACGCCGCCTGCTCTCGGTCGTGCCGGCCAGACTGTCGAACGCACGGCTCTCTGTCGTCCAGGCGGTGAGATCAGCCCCGGACACACTCTCGGTGCGCCCGCCTGGTCCCGCGGAGCTCACGGCCATCAGTCGGTCGGCGTCACGGTAAGGAAGCGGCCGCCACAGTTCCGCATCGACGACGCTGAAGATCGTCGTCGCGGTCGCCACACCGAGGGCGAGCGTGACGATGGCGGTGAATGCGAAGGTGGGCTCACGGCGGAGGGCGCGCCAGCCGTAGCGGGTATCCCGCCAGAAGTTGTCCATCGTCCAGCCGGTCAGGTGTCTCACGATGCTCATGGATGTCAGGCCCTTCTGCGGCAAGCGCGGGGAGAGGGCGGCTCTACAAATCGAGTCCGGCCCGCGTCCGGTTTAGACGCTGCGCAGCCTGAGCGGTTGGCCCGGTGCCGCCACGGGCGTTCTATCCGATGACCGCCCACGACGGAGCGCTCTTTTGAACAGGAGGTCAGAAACCCGCTGCGACCGTAGGGAGAGTGCGAACGCCGATGAAAGGCGAGGGGGACAGAGTTGGCCAGCGGAAATTGTGAATTGCGAATTATGAATTGACAGGCAACCGGCCCGAGCCGTCCGGACGGTTTCAGGCCGGCGCCTGTCAATTCACAACTCACAATTCACAATTTCCCGAACGGTACAACTCACCCCTCACGTATCCACACGATCGACGTGGGCGGGGGCGGAGCGGGCCGCGGCGCGCCAGGGTCCGGCGGCGTCACCGGACGCGGCGGCGGCGGCGGATTCCTGTTGTAGCGCGCGTAGTTCGGGATCGCCAGCATCGGCGATCCGTCGGCAAACGCGCCTTTGATCACGACGACGCCACCGAGCAGCTCCGGGCGCCATTGCGTCTCGAGCGCCGCCGACGGCGCGAGGGTGGCATCGATGTTCTGATCGACCTGCTCGATGTTGTAGGCCAGCGGGCCATAGCGAAGCGCGACGCGCCCCTGATTGGCCGCGATCTTCTCGCTGGCATGCACGCGCTGAACCGGCATCGGCAGCTCGAGATCGATCCGGTCGCCGGCCTTCCACGTGCGAACGATCGCCGCGTATCCGTGTGCGGTCGACGGCGTGACCCGGGCGCCGTTGACCGCGAGGGATGCGATCCCGTTGGCACTCGGCGCTGACCGATAGAGGCTGCTGACATCGCGGTTGGGCACACGGATTCTGATGGCGAAGCGCTTCGCCACAGCTGGATTCACCGTGATCGACACCTTGCCGTCCCACGGGTAGTTGGTCGTCTGCGCCATCTCCACGCTCGTGCCCGCCACGTCGTCGATGGTCACGACACTTCCGACGAACAGGTTGACGTAGAGTCCGTCCGGCGCTTTCGCATAAGCCCAGGTGGGCAGCATCAGGACCGTGCGCGGGATGTTGCCGACGCAACACGGGCAATTGTGCCAGGGCGTCCGGGGCGCGTTCGCGTCGAGCGGGTTGGTGTAATAGAACGCCTTGCCGTCGAGATCGAGCGCGCCCAGCAACCCGTTGTACAGCGTCTGCTCGTACAGGTCCGCGTACTGCGCGTCGTGCCAGGCGAGGTTCATCTTCCACTGGAAGAAGATCTCGCCGCAGCTCGAGCACGCCTCGCAGTACGCAGTTGTTCCTCAGCGAGTAGTCGGGGCCGAACCCCTCGGATGTTTCGCCGCTGCCGACGCCGCCGGTGACGTAGTACTTCTTGTGGACGATGTTGTCCCAGACCGACTTGACGGCGCTCTGGTAGTCGACGTCGCGTGTCTCGACCGCGACGTCCGCCATCGCCGAGTAGTTGTAGACCGCACGGACGGCGTGCCCGACGGCCTCGTACTGCTGCTGCACCGGCAGATGGCTCTGATCGTACTCGCTGCCGTCGCGCCGGGAATCCAGCAGGAACTTCGCCAGCGAGATGTAGCGGTCACCCTGATGCGAGCCTTCGACCTGGTTGACGAAGCGGCCGAACCGGACGAGCGCCTGCTCCATCTCCTGATGACCGTCGAACCATTCTCGCTTCGGCGCCGGACCGATGTTGTCGCACCAGCAGTCTGCGAGCTTCCTGGCGGCGCGGTAGAGCCGGGCGTCCTTGTGGCCGGTCATCGTGTAGTGGTTGATCGAGGCTTCGATGAAGTAGCCGGCGACGTAGCCCTCGTGGTTGCCACGGAACTGCGGCGTCCATCGCTCGCTCCACCGCGGGCGTGGATTACCCGACGGTGGTGCCGGCGGTCTCCGGGCGCGGAGCGTTGCGAAGGGTCCACGCGGTGTGCAGGTAACCGTCGGGTTCCTGCGCCGCCAGGATTTTCGGGATCCAGTCCTCGAGCGTCGCCTTCATCTTCCGCTGCGCGGCGATGACCGGCTCCTCGCCCCGCGGGTCCACCATCAGCGCGATGCTCATCGCCTCGACGGTTTGGTACACCCAGGCGTTCGAGAAGACGTAGCCCTTGTGCGCGGTGAACGGCTGGCCGCGCAGCGCCTTCGCCGCTTCGACGAAGTTGTCGATGCCGCCGGGCCCCTGCTGCAGATCGTCACGGTTGATCTGATCGATGCAGTGCGGGATCCACGAGCCGATCAGCGCGCTGGCGCGCCCCCACCACAACGGGCTCGTGATCGTGTAGTTCTTCGTGACGATCGGTGTCAGCGGCGTGGCGGGCGGCGGCAGTTCGGCTTTCACGGTCAGGGTCGACGAGGCCTTCGCCTCTCCGTTGTCGGCGACCACCTGCAGAACGTACTCGCCCGGCGCCGAGAAGGTTGCGGTGGTAACGGCCGCCTTCGGGTCGGCGAACGTCACGTCGCCGGGTCCCGACAGCTTGCTCCAGGTTGTCGCGGGCGCCGGACCTGGATCCGGTGCGGGCGGCGGCGCCCCCCGTCCACGGCGTCCGCGCCGGGGCGGCGCGCCATAGCCCACCCATCCGTTGAGATACGTCTTGCCGTGTCGCATCACCACGCGGTCGGGGCCGGCGACCGCCGCGAGCGGCAGCGCCTGGGCCGACACCGCGAAGCCGTCAATCAGCGGCGAGGCCGCCACCACCACGGTCATCGTCCCCATCGCCTCGAGGAGCTGGCGCCTGGTCATCATCGGGGACGTCGTTCGGCTGGTCATCCGGTCACCTCACTGGCTTTCGTGCATCGTAGCGCCTCGCGCGGCCCCGAGGCCCATAACTAATTCGAATGAGGCGAGACAAGTTGGCGGGCACGGTCACTGATCAGTTCCGCAGCAATACTTTCGGATCTACGCGGGTTGCCTGTCTCGCTGGTTGCCAGGTGGCGACCAGAGCGGTGACCACCACGACAACTGTCACCAGCCCAATCGTCACCGGGTCGGTGGCTCTGACGCCATGGTCATCGACGAACTCGACCTGAGGATCTTGCGTGGGTCGATGCTGCGCACGGTCGTAACCTACGAAGCCTGTCGCACCCAACAGCGCAATCTCACGGCATCATTTGTTTGAGCGCCCGTGATGCCAGATCGAAGTACATTTCGATGTTACTGGGCTGCGACCGGAGGGGATAGTCGTAGTCGAGCCCGTCGGCCGCCGTGAGCAGCGCGGCGGTCACGCCCTGACGGGCGCCGGGTGGGCCGATCTCGCGAGAGACGTCCGCCACGAGCTGCGCGACGGCGAGAAAAACGTTCCAGCGGTCTTTGATCTGCGACGGGCTATCACCCGCGTGGGGCTGGAGACGGCGGATCTCACGTCGCACCTTGTGCGCTGAGGAGAGGAGTTTCTCGTCCGGGTCTGCGCGTCGCAGTGCGAGAGCCTCGACTGCCGATACGAGCCTGTCGAGGGCTGCAACAACGAACGCGCGGTCAACAGGGACGTCGGGCCTTTTCCCCTCGACAAATGTGATGTATGCGTCAACCGCAGGGTCGCCTGGCGACGCCACCGATTGGGATGGCGATTGAAGCGCCGACATGGGGGCGTTGGTGGCGAACACTGTTGTGCCGAGAACGAGCGTCGCCAGGCATGTTCGAATGCACATCGCTTTTAGCCTCGATTCTTCATCCCGGGACCTGACCCCCAACACCTGCAGCCGTCGTCAGTCGAGCAGCTGCGGGTCACACGGCGTCGATTCTGTACAGCCCGTGTGCGGCCCGTGCCGCGTGTCCAGGTTGACAGAAGGGCAGAGGCCTCACTCTATCGATTGCGGCGACGGTAAACGTGGTACGGCGAGCAGGGAACGGATCGGCTGCTTCATCTCCTGAGGCGATACGAGTCACCCCAGCCGCAGGTTAATGGAACCGATCCCATCCCCTTTCTCGACCCCGATTCCTACTCCGCGTCGCACACGAACGGCCCCGGCCCGGGCGGTTGCGGCTCCGTTCCCTCGAGCGCCCAGGCAAAGATGTACGCGAGCGCGTCGATATCACACTGTGACAGCACCGGATCCCCGAGAGTGGGCCATCCATATCCCATGAGGTCCGTAGTTTCGAGCAGGTTGGTGGCGTGGCCGAGCCCGAGGGCGTGCCCGATCTCGTGGAGCGCGACCCATTCGATGTACTGCGGGCTGTAAGGATCCGCGCCCAGGGCTGGCGGCAGATCGGATCCCACCAGGATGTTCGGGCATCCATGGTCACCGCAGATCGCATAACCGCCGAATACGACACCGCCGGCCTTCGGTACGAAGTGGACGACGATGTCGGCGGCCTGTTGCGGGTTCTGATCCGAGCCGGTGACGTCGGTGAGGGTGATCAGGCCGTCGAAGCAGTCGTCCAGCACGTCACTCCAGGTCGCAATGGCGTCCTGGACCGCCTGCACTTGCTCCTCCGTCGCCTTGGGATGCGGCTGCACCGCGATGGTGAGGTCAGTGTGGTCCCACCAGTACCCCGGATAGTAATTGCTGAGGATGAGCAGCGCCTCGGCGTTGGACTCCCGAAGCTTGCACGAGGGCTGCGTCGGTTGAACTCCGACCCTTTCTCTCGAAGCGGCCACGCTTGCCGCGGCGAACAGCACTGCCATGCCGGCGGACACGATCAGCCTTCGCGGAATCATGTGACACCCCCTGTGGGTTATTTGCAGGTTCCCTGGGCAGGCCTTCAGGCTGCCGCCAGGCGCCGTGCAATTCCAGAGCCAGCTGGTAGGCTGCGGGGCATGCGATCCGGGGGGCCGGGAATGACCCTCCCTCTCGACGTTGTCGGCAACGTCCACATCCTTCGTGACCGTGAACATCACCCGTCGCGGTCTGCATGGCGCGATGCAGAAGCTGGAGGAACACCGGCCTGCCGTTGCACAAGCGTTGCAGAACCGATCCAATGACGCACAAGCCGTCGTGCAGGATCCCACCCCAGCGGAACCCGCCGAAGACCACGCCTACAGTGAGTTGAGAGTTGGTGCGGAAGAGAGGATTTGAACCTCCACTGCCTTGCGGCAACTAGCTCCTGAGGCTAGCGCGTCTGCCAGTTCCGCCACTTCCGCACGAAGGGAGAATTTCAACCGGCTGGAATCACCGATTATACACGATCACTGCTGGCCTGGCCGGGCCGCCGGTGCTATCGTCAAGGGGAGGCGTCGCCATGTTCGTGCTCCCGCTTGGATTCGTTTTTTCGCGGAAACCCCGCATCATTCACGAGACCGATTGGCTGCGGGATCGGCGCGAGCGCATCCGCTGCCCGGCCTGCGGCTGGACCCCCTCGAAGGGGGACGCCTGGTGCTGCGCCCCGGGCGGCTGCGGCCACGTCTGGAATACCTTCGAGACTCGCGCCCTCTGCCCCGGCTGCGCCAAGCAGTGGACCCATACCGAGTGCCTCCGCTGCAGCACCGCCTCCCCGCACGAAGCCTGGTACGAGATCGACGGGGAGTAGCCCCCGATCCCGGCGCGTGTGCTCCCGGAACCCCTCCATGGCTGAGCTTATGCCCGGCTACCGTGCCTCCGATAGGCGGGGCGGAGGCTCTACGTGGAGAATCGAAGGTATCTGTACCACGCCCGGATCAACAGTCACCTGTCGCTCCAGCAGATCGGCGCCCGCACCGCGCTGAGCCCGTCCGTCCTCAGGCACATCGACGAAGGGCGGTTCGAGCAGCTGCCATCCGGCCTCTACGCCCGGTCCTACGTCCGGGCCTTCGCCGGCGCCGTGGGCGTGAACCCCGAGGAGGCGCTTGCCGCGGTCGAGGCCTTCCTGCCCGGCGCTCCCGATCCGCTCGCGCTCATGAACGAAGCCAAGGGGTCGAGCCCGGTCGAACGGTTCAAGCGACAGCTCACCAACTTGCCCTCGCGGCTGCCATCATTCCCGCCGCTACTCAAGTCGTTGTCGGCTTCGGTTGATCGGGTGAAAGCGGAAGCGGTCATCAAGTCATGGTCAGCGTCGGTGAACCGCGCGGCGCGCGAAGCCGTCGAGCGAGCCACCGCGAGTCGCGTTGAACAGCGGCTCGAACCTGTGTTGAACCGTACTGAACCTTCGCACGAGACAGTGTCGAGCCGTGTCGAATCGCGACACGACGCAGTGTTGAACCGTGTTGAGCCGTGGCATGAGACCGTGTTGAACTGTGTTGAGCCGTGGCATGAGGGCGCGTTGAACCGTGTTGAGCCGTGGCATGAGGCCGTATTGAACCGTGTCGATCCGTGGCGCGAGGCGATGTTGAACCGTGTTCAACCGTGGCGCGAGGCAGCGGTGAACGGCGTGGAATCATGGAAGGCGATGGTGAGGCGCAAGCCGGACGGCGCGCCGTCGCCGCGATGGACCCGCTGCGGCGCCGCCGTCATCGACGCGCTGCTGCTTTTCGTCGTCGACGCGTTCCTGGTGCTGCTGATCTCGTGGAGCAGCGGCGTCAGTGTGACGCTGCTGATGCGCGACGCCGGCTGGGCGGTCGGATCGTTCTGCGCCATCCCGGTGGCCCTCTACTTCCTGCTGTTCGGCGGGATCGCAGGCAGCACGCTCGGCGGATACGTCTGCAGCCTGATGACGCCGGCGCAGCGGCACCCGTTGACCTTGCCCGACATCCTGCGCCGCGCTGTCAGACGCTGAGCCGCGTCGGCCGCCTGTCGCTATCCTTAATCAGGCAGCGGCGAACAGCAGGAGATGCGCGTTCCCCGGCTCGAGCCGGACGTACAGCCCATCGGCGCTGAGCGCCTCACGGGTCCAGCGATATTGCGCTCCCGTCAGCCGGTCTTCGAGGTCCCAGGCGCTTCCGTCCGGCAGCTCCGGGAGCCGGACGTTTCCCTGCGCCGTCACCTCCCCGAGGTTCACGACGCCGACGGCCATCCGCCCCTTGTGCCACCACCGCCACGCTATGAGCGCGTCGCTGGTCGCGTCGCCGGCGGACTCGAGCTCGAGAAGTTGCCACTCCCCCACGTGAAACAGCTCGTCGTTCGCGGCCTCGAGCAGACGGCGGTAGATGTCGCCGACCGCCGGGGACGGTTCTTCGTCAGGCCATCGGCCCAGCTGTACCGGGGCCTGCAGCTTCGCGCCCTCCATCTGCCCGTCGAAGAAGAAACGCATCCCCGGCAGCGTCGCCAGCATCGTGGCGGCGGCGGGAATTCTGGGCGCGAGGTGGGACGCGCTGCGCGGCTCGTCGTGATTCTCGAGGAACCGCGCGAGCCGATCGCGGAAGGGCGCCTCGGCCCGCAGGTGGGCTCGGACATCACCGGGGGCGGACACGTGCAGGCGGTCCAGCAGACGCTTGTCGTAGGTGAAATCGAACCCCTGCTGCTGCAGCCGCCACTCGAGATCCCAGTAGACCTCGGCGAGGTAGGTAAGCGCCGGCACGGCGGCGGTCGCCGAAGGCCAGAACTCTCCCGCCGGCACCGCCCACCTATCGCCCAACTGCTGCCGCCAGGTTCGCTCGAAGACCTCGTTGAGCAGCAGCATCGCCATGTCGCACCGGACCCCGTCGGCATGCCCGGAGATGCTGGCCAGGACGCCGATCATGGCGGCGCGCGTGTCCGGGTTGAAGTAATTCAGCTGAGCGACGTCACGCCACGGCGGAAAGAACGGATCGCGGCCGCAGGCGATGATCGCGCCGCCGGCGCGCCGGAATTCGTTCGGCGCCTGGGTCATATCGGCCTCGTCGCCGAGGACGTATCTCTCGGGATGCGCGAGCACCCATGGATGGTCGAAGCCGGTGTGATTCGGCACGAAGTCGACCATCAGCCGCAGTCCCCGCGCGTGCAGCGCGGCGCGGGAGGCGTCGAGCGCGGGCCAGCCTCCCATGCGGGCGTCCGGCACATACCCCGAAATGCAGTACGGCGAACCGGGTACATCGTCGCTGGTCCAGCCCGGCAACAGACGCTCGTACTGGGGGCGCAACCGCTCGTCGGTGCGGGCCAGGTCCCGCCCGAGCGGGCTCCGTTCCCACACGCCCATCAGATAGACGATGTCGAATCCCTGCCGGGCGATCGCGTCCCAGGCCGTCGCGGGAACGTCCGCCAGGGTGATCAGCCGTCCGGCGTCCCTGGACAACCGGGTGAGCCACGGCCAGGCCGAGATCTCGAGCAGATGCGGATGGGGTCGGGTCATGCGAGCGTAATCTACCGCGATAGGGTAAAATCAAATGTTCCCTCCGGTCGGATTTCCCTCTCCGTGGTGTGATCGATGATTTCAGTAAACGGCGTTTCCATGCGGTACGGCTCGAAGGTGCTCTTCGACGACGTAAACGCCACGTTCTCCGTCGGACGGCGGTACGGCCTCACCGGCCCCAACGGGTCGGGGAAGTCGACCTTCATGAAGCTCCTGACCGGTGAGCTGACGGCTCAGCGGGGCACGATCGTGCGCCCGGACAAGATCGGCGTGCTCAAGCAGGATCAGTACGCCTTCGACGCCTACCGGGTGCTCGACACCGTGATCATGGGGAACGCGCGGCTGTGGGGCGCCCTTCAGGAGCGCGACCTGCTGTACGAGAAGCCCGACATGTCCGACGAGGACGGCATGCGGCTCGGCGAGCTCGAAGGGATCGTCGGCGAAGAGGATGGCTACACCGCCGAGAGCGACGCCGCGATCCTGCTCCAGGGGCTCGACATCCCCGACGAGCTGCACACCCGGAAGATGTCGGAGCTGCAGGGGGGCCAGAAGGTGCGCGTGCTGCTGGCGCAGGCGCTGTTCGGCCATCCGCGCGCGCTGCTGCTCGACGAGCCGACCAACCACCTGGACCTCGATTCGATCCACTGGCTGCACGAGTTCCTGGTCCGCTACGACGGCACGCTGATCGTGATCTCGCACGACCGCCACTTCCTCAACGCGGTCTGCACCCACACTGCCGACATCGACTACCAGACGATCATCACCTACACCGGCGGCTACGACGACATGGTCATGGCCAAGACGCAGATCCGGACCCGGGTGGAGTCGCAGAACGCCCAGCGCGAGAAGAAGATCGAGCAGTTGAACGACTTCATCGCCCGCTTCTCCGCCGGCACCCGCTCGAGCCAGGTCCAGTCGCGGCGCAAGGAAGTCGAACGGCTGCAGACGACCGAGCTCGCCCGGTCCAACATCCAGCGCCCCTACATCCGGTTCCAGATGGCGCGCCCGTCGGGCCGCACGGTACTCGAGGCGAAGGGGATTACCAAGGCCCACGGCGGGCTGTCGATCGTCCGGGACTTCGACGCGATCATCTCGCGCGGCGAGCGGATCGTGCTGATGGGGCGCAACGGCCTCGGCAAGACGACGATGCTCAAGGCGCTGCTGGCCGATTCGCCCAACCTGCCGGCGGCTCCCGACGACGTCGATGCCGGCACCGTCCGCTGGGGGCACGAGGTCTCGATCGGCTACTTCGCCCAGGACCACACCGGCGCGATCCGGAAGGGCATGACCGCGGTCGAGTGGCTGCACCAGTTCGATCCCGACGCCGCCCGCCAGGACATCCACGGCCTGCTCGGTCAGATGCTGTTCAGCGGCGAGGAAGGGCTGAAACCAACCGAGGCGCTGTCGGGCGGCGAGACCGCCCGGCTGCTGTTCTGCCGCATCATGCTGCAGAAGCCCAACGTGCTCGTGCTCGACGAGCCCACCAACCACCTCGACCTCGAGTCGATCAACGCGCTGAACATCGCCCTGCAGAAGTACGAGGGCACGGTGCTGCTGGTGACCCACGACCAGGACCTGATCGAGGAAGTCGGCACGCGGATCTGGCACTTCGATGGCCAGAAGATCGAAGACTTCAAGGGAACCTACGAGGAATACGCGGCGGTGTCCCGCTGAAGCCTGCGCTCGAGGCGCCGGCTCGAGGGTCCGTCTCGAGTGTGCCTACGAGTCATCGCCGCGTGGCCGTCCTCGCGGCCAGCGGCCTCGCGAACTGCCGCGATCGGCGATAACGGAAACGTTTCCTCGCCAGGCCGTGCTGCACCACGTCTGACAGCTTGTCCAGGTTGATCTTGTCGACCGTGTCCGCGGCGGTGTGGTACCACGGATAGCGCCACGGCGCGGTGTCGGTCACCATCAGCGCCGGATATCCTTCCTGCCAGAACGACCAGTGATCCGACCATCCGGCGCCGGGCAGATCGGCCGGCATGGCGGCGGCCTGCACCGGAACCGTCGCATGGGCGGCAAAGGCTCGGGCGGCGGCATCTACCAGATGCCGCGATTCTTCATTCGACACGAACCCGATGAAGTTGCCGACGTCGGGAAACGACTCGCCCATTTGAGCCACGGGATACTGCTGGCTGCCCGGCGCCTCCGAGTAATACCCCATCGTCTCCAACGACAGCATTCCGGTGATACGGTCCCGTCGTGCGCTCGCCGCCGCGGCGTAGACGACGCTTCCCATCTGAGGTGTCTGGAAAAACGGCGGCTCTTCGTTGACGAACGCAACGAATCGAACCGTTCGCGGTTGTCGACGGCCGGCGAACCGCCGGGCGAGCTCGAGCAGCGCGGCAACGCCGGTTCCGTTGTCATTCGCGCCGGGAGAACCGCCGACGGTGTCGTAGTGCGCCCCGAGCACGATCACCTCCTCCGCGTTCGAGGTGCCCTCGAGCGTGACCTCGATGTTGCTCACCGGCAGTCGCGACACCTCGTAGGTCTGGATCGAGGGAGAGTGTCCGCTGGCGCGGAAATCGTCCTGGATGTACGCCGCCGCCCGCCGCAGCGCCTCGTACTTCCAGACATTCCGCTCACCGATCGTGCCCGCGAGCGCTTCGAGATGGTCAAGGAGCAAATCGAAACTCAGAACTCAGAACTCAGAATTCAGAACCTGGAACCTGGAACCGACGATCGAAGAACCCTATCCCATACGCCGGAGCGTCACGTAGAGCGGGCCGATGCCGAAGACCGGTAGCAGGAAGAACGTGCTCGCGCCGGCGCGGTTGATCGCCTCGTAGAAAATCTGCTCGCCGGGGGCGACGACAAACGATTCGGTGCGCCAGACGAGCGTGTTGTGGACCCGGAGGCTGTGCGGCCCAGGCGTGAGCTCGCACAGCAGCGAATCTCCCCACAGCAGCTCACCCACGCGCCGTCCGTCGATCGCGACGACGAGCTGGCGTGACTTCCAATCTTCTTCCGACGTGCGGGTGATCGTGACCGAGGTGGGGAACAGGTGCTCGAGCGAGAGGTAGTCGTCGTGCTCGAGTCCACGGTCCAGCGTGGCGGCCGGCATCGCGTAAGCGTAAACCGGTCTCCACGCCGGACCAAGTCAGCCGTTCCGCCGGCCGACGGAAACATCCTGGCGGCGGCTACTGCCCGGCAGTGGTCGTGAGCGCGGCCTTCGGCGCGCGCACGACGAGGTTCTCGATGAAGAACTCCATCATCCGCTGCTGGTTGACCCCGGTGTGACCGAGGTCCGGCCCGACCTGCACATCGAAGCTCTTGCCGGCCTGCTGTAGCGCCCGGATCAACTGCATCGAGTTCGACGGGTGCACGTTGTTGTCGGCGGTACCGTAGTAGATCAGCAACCGGCCCTTCAGCGCGCCGGCGTAGGTCATGGCGCTGCCGGCGGCGTATCCCTCCTTGTTCTCCTGCGGGATCCACATGTAGCGCTCGGTGTAGATGGAGTCGTAGTGGTCCCACGCGGTGACCGGGGAGGAGGCGGAAGCGGCCGCCACCAGATCGGGGTGGCGCAGGATCATCATCGCGGCGGTGTATCCACCGTAGGACGTGCCGTAGACGCCGACCCGTCCCTTGTCGAAGTACGGCCGCGACGCCAGCGCCTTGAGCCCGGCCGCCATGTCGTCCATCTCGACCTGCCCCAGCTTCATGTAGATGGAGTCGAGCGTTCGCTTGCCCATCCCGGGAGCCGCCCGTGAATCCAGGTTCAGCACGAGGAAGCCGTACTCGGTCAGCGGGCTCGGCGTGATGAACGTCTCGCGGGCAGTGTTGCCGCCCGACGCCGGGCCGCCGTAGACCGTGAGCAGCGACGGGTATTTCTTCGCCGGATCGAAGTTCGACGGGAACTGGATGATCCCCCGCAGTGTCGTCTTGCCGTCGGTGGCGAGGTAGGTGAACATCTCGGCCTTCTTCAGGCCGACGGCGGTGAACTTGGTGAGGTCGCTCTGCGCGACCTCGGCGACCACCTTGCCGCGTCGACGCATCGACGACACGCGTCGCCGGCGGGGTGTCGTGCGTCTGGTAGACGTCGACGAAATGTTTGTTGTCGGGAGAGATCCCGCAGGAACCGGGGCCGAGTGCGGGCAGCCCGGCCGGCGCCGTCACCGGCGGCGTCATGCAGCCGCCGATGGTGTGATTGAAGGCAGGGTCGGTCAGCCGGACATCACCCTTGCCGTTCAGCCCGACCCGATGCAGCTGCAGCTTGAGGTGATTGTCGCCGTCGCGCGCGGTGTAGAAGATGACCCCCGCGGCCTCATCGACCTTGACCAGGGTGCCGGCCTCGAACGTCGTGTGCGAGGTGAGCGGCGCGATCAGCCTACCGCTGACGTCGTGGAGATAGAAGTTGGTCCAGCCGTTGCGCTCCGATTCCCAGATGAACCGCTTGCCGTCCTTCAGCCAGGTGATCGACGGGCTGTTGTCGACCCACCCGGTCGGCCACTCTTCGCGGACGATCACCCGCGTCACGCCGGTCTCGGGGTTCGCCGCCGCGAACTCGAGGATGTTCTGGCGGCGGTTGGTGCGATTGAACAGCAGCTCGCTGCCGTCCGGCGACCAGGCGACGCGGTAGACGTAGTGGCCGACGACACCGTTCTCGAAGGGCTGCCCGCTGCGGACGTCGACCCTGGTGGACTTCCCGGCCGCCACGTCGTAGACGAACAGCTCGACGATCGGGTTGTCGACGCCGGCCTTTGGATAGGCCTCGGTGTCGACGCGGCTCTGGAGCCTGGTCTGATCGAACTGGAGATAGTAGTCGGGCACCTTGCTCTCGTCGAACCGGTAGTAGGCCAGCTTGCGGCTGTCGGGTGACCACCACATGGCGGTGCGCTGGCCGAGCTCTTCGCCGTAGACCCAGCTGCCGGTCCCGTTCTTGGTGCGCGCCTTTTCGTTGCCGTCGGTCGTCACCGGGACTTCGCCGCCGCTGGCGACATCGACCATGTAGACGTTGCGGTCGCGGTAGACCGCCCGGAACTTCTTGTCGGGGGATTCGGCCGAGTCGAACTGCCGGCCACGCTCCGGGGCTCCCTGCCCGCCGCCGCGTCCACCCCGCCCGCCGCGCCCGGTCGTCGGCGGCGCCACACCGGTTTCGGTGGCCGCTTTGGTGGCGAGGTCGTAGAGGTAAAGCTTGCCGTCGTGCGCGTACTCGAACGTCCGCGCATCCTTCCAGGTGACGGTCAGGCCGCCGGGTTTCACGGCATCGCGGCTTTCCGCGCTTACCCGCTGAAACTGTTCATACCCCGGCATCGTCGGCAGGCGGTCCTGCGCCGAGGACGAGATCTGCGTGAGACCCGCGGCAAGCACGAGGGCCATGGAAGCGCGAACGACGAGCGGCGTGCAGTGTTTCAAACAGTGCTCCTTGGAGGGAGACATTATAGCGGGGGTGAGGTCAGTCGACCCTGAGCGCCGCGAGCGGGTCCACGCGGGTCGCACGTCTCGCCGGGATCAGGGTCGCGACCAGCATCGCCACGGCCAGGACGGTCGCGCCGGCCGCGAACGACAGCGGATCAGCGGGGGTGACGCCAAACAGCAGCGCCTGCACGAAGCCGGTGAGAAGCAGCGCGGCCAGCCCACCGAGCAGGAGCCCGGTCCCAACCAGGACCCCGCTCTGCACCATCAGCATGCGGACGAGATCGGCCGGCCGGGCGCCCAGCGCCATCCGGAGGCCGAGCTCCTTGCCGCGGCGGGCGACCGTGTAGGCGGTCAAACCGTAGACGCCGACGGCCGCGAGCGTCAGCGCGATCGCGCCGAAGATCAGCAGCAGTCGGGCGACGACCCGCTGCTGGCCGATCGAGCGATCGACGTAGGTGCCGAGGGCAATGAAGTTGTAGGCCGGCAGGCCGCCGGCCGCCCGCATCGCGTCGCGGACCGCCGGTTCGGCGCCGAGCGGGTCACCCGCCGTCCGCAGGTGGAGCGTCATGCGGGCGCGGTGCATCTGCTTCCACGGCACGTACATGTAAGGATGCTGCTCCTCGGTGAGCGAGACGTACTTGCCGTCCGGCACGACGCCGACGACCTCGAAGGTCGGGCCCGGCTCATTGAGCGGCAGCGTCATCCGTTGGCCGATCGGATCCTGACCGGGCCAGAACCTGCGTGCCAGGCTCTCGTTGATCACGGCGACGCGCGGCGAATCGCTGGTGTCGGTGGCGGTGAAGTCACGCCCCCGGAGCGGCATGCCGAGCGCGCGAAAGTAACCGTCCGAGACCACCGCATACGGCGTCATGAACTCCGCTTCGTTCGCGTCGGTGAGAGTCCGCCCCTCGGGGACTGCCGGGCGGGACACGAAGGCGCCGCTGAACGGCACGATCTGGCCGAAAGCGACTCCATCCACGCCGGGGACAGCACGCAGGTGCTCCAGGACGCGATCGGCGGCCGTCTGGGTCGCGGCCGGTGACAACTTCGCCGCGGTGAAATCCACCGTGGCGAGCATCACGTGCCGCACGTCGTAGCCGGGAGCGACCGACAAGGCGTTGCCGAGCGTGCGCAGGAACAGCGCGGCGCCGACCAGCAACACCACCGACAGCGCGACCTGCGTGATCACCAGGCCGCGGCGCAGGCCGATCGCGCCTCTCCCGATGACCGGGTCGTCAGGCGAGCCCTTCATGACCGGCAGCAGATCGACGCGTGACATCTGCCACGCCGGCCCGGCACCAAAGATGAGCGCGGTGACGAGCGACAGCAGCATGGCGAAGATCACGATCCGTGCGTCGAGCGACACGGTGATGCCGCGAGGGATGGCGCTCGCCGGTGCGAGCGCGACGACCGCCTGCAGCGTCCAGTAGGCGACCAGGAGCCCGGCGACGCAGCCGGCGATCCCGAGCACCAGGCTCTCGGTGATCATCTGGCGCGCGAGGCGAGAGCGGGAAGCGCCGACGGCCAGCCGCATCGCGACCTCGCGCTGGCGGGCGCCGGCCCGCACGAGCAGCAGGTTGGCGATGTTGGCGCAGGCCACCACCAGCACGAACAGCGCGACCCCGGCGACGAGCATCGCCAGGTGCGAGGAGGAGGCGCGGGCGGTGGGGTCGAAGATCGGCGTTGCGGCCGGAACGAGGCGCAGCGCCGCCGCCGTCCCTGAACCGCCGGTCGTCATCTCGGCGACCGGCTGGATCGCCGCTTCGGCAGTGCGGACGCCGACGCCGTCGCGGAGCCGGGCGATGACCTGGAGCCAGATTTCTTTCGGATCGCGGAAGTCCCAACCGGGCTGCAACAGCGCGACGGTCGCGAAGGTGATCCAGACATCTGCCGGAGCGGAGGGATCCAGCCCGGCGAAACCGCGGGGGGCTACCCCGACGATCGACACCGGCAGCCCCTCGAGCGAGATCGCGCGGCCGATGACCGAGGGGTCCGCGCCAAAGCGGGTTCTCCAGAGGCGGTCGGAAATGACCGCGGTGGCGGTGGAGGCCTCGTCGTTCACCGTGAGGAAGCCGGCGCCGATCTGCGGCCTGACGCCAAGCAGGTCGAAGTACGCGGGTGACACGTTGTGCACGCTGACCCGCTCGAGGTCGCCGGTGCCGCCGAGCCAGGAGCTGGAGGTGGTCCATGCCGCGGCGCCGGCGAGCACGTCGCGGCGGGCATCAATCGCCTTTGCGACAGGGTAGGAAAAGGCCCCCTCGCTCCCGTCGGCGCCCCGGTACACCGCGACGAGGCGATCGGGGTCGGCGACCGCCAGCGGCCGCAGCAGCAGCGCGTCGATGACCGAGAAGATCGCGGTGTTGGCGCCGATGCCGAGCGCCAGGGTGACGATCGCGGTGATCGCGAAGGCCGGCGCGCGCCGCAGCCCGCGCACCGCGTAGCGGATGTCCTGCACCAGCTGCTCGAGCAGCGCACCCGCGCGGACGGCGCGAACCTCCTCTTTCACCTGGTCGACGCCACCGAGCTCGATCAGCGCCTCCCGGCGCGCCCGCTCGAGCGGCACCCCCGACGCCACCTTCTCGTCGGCGAGCATCTCGACGTAGCCGCGCAACTCGGCATCGAGGTCCCCCTCGACCCGTCGTCCGCTGACCAGATTTCGAACCAGGCTGACAAGGCGGCGATGAACAGCCATGCGCTACGTCGCTTTCAGCGCGCGCGAGATCGCGAGCGAGACCCGGCCCCAGTTCCTGGTCTCGGCGACCAGCTGCTCCCGTCCGTCCGCCGTGAGCTCGTAATAGCGCGCCTTGCGGTTGTTCTCGGAGCCGGCCCACTGCGACGAGAGCCAGCCCTTCTCCTCCAGACGGTGGAGCGCCGGGAACAGCGATCCCGGGCGGACATCGAAGGCGCCGCGGGTCACCTGCCCGATGCGCCGCGAGATGCCGAGGCCGTGATTGGGCCCGAGGGTGAGCGTCTGAAGGATCAGCAGGTCCAGCGTGCCACGGAGCAGATCGGTCTTGTTGTCGGCCAAGCGCAAACTCCTATCGAGTTCCGACATGAGACCACCCCTCCTATAGGAAGTCAATAGGAGACCTCCGGACAGTTGAAACGAACTAACTGCCGCGCGACTCCGTATAAGGCCTACAATGCAGACCATCCATGCCTGACGTCTATCTGGGGGAATTCGAGCAGATCGTGCTACTCGCCATCCTGCGACTCGGGGACGCGGCCTACGCCATTCCCGTGAGGCAGGAAATCGAAGCCCGCACCGGACGCGACGTGGCCCGCGGGGCGCTCTACACCGCGCTCGAACGGCTCGAAACCAAGGGCTGCCTGACCTCGGAGATGAGCGATCCGCTGCCGGAACGCGGCGGACGATCACGGCGTTACTACCACGTCTCGGCCGCGGGCCTGGCCTCGCTGCGCGCCACCCGGGCGGCGCTGCTCGCGCTGTGGAACGGCGTCGAATCCCAGATCGAACGGCCATGAAACGCACCCCGCCGCAGGTCTGCACCGCCTTCCTCCAGCGGACGCTGTGTGGCCGCCAGAGCCTCGAAGAGGTGCTGGGAGATCTCTACGAGGAGTTCGCGGCCCGCGCCGCGACCCACGGCAGCCGCTCCGCGCGCCGCTGGTACGCCTGGCAGGCGCTGCGTCTCGGATGCCGGGCAGTCGTTCGCCGGACCGCCGACCGCTTCCGCCCGTCGCCATCCCCTACCCACGAGAACAATCCCGGAGACACGCTGATGCGAAGCCTTCTCACCGATGCGCGGCACTCGGTCCGCTCGATGGTCAAGCGGCCGGCGCTGAGCGCCCTGGTCGTGATCACTCTGGCGCTCGGCCTCGGCGCCAACGCCGCCATCTTCGAAGTCATCGACGCGCTGATCCTCAGGCCGTTCACGATCCCGGAAATCGATCGGCTGGTCATGGTCGCCGAGACCGAGCCGGGCAACTCGCTCGACACACAGCAAACGGTCTCGCCGGCCAACTACATCGACTGGAAGCGGCAGACCAGCGCCTTCGAGCACCTGGTCGCCTTCGAGTGGTGGGATGTCAACCTGGCCAGCGCCGACGAAGCCGAGCGCGTCTCGGGCTTCTTCGTGAGCTCGGATTTCTTCGCCACCATGGGGGTCGTGCCGGCTCTGGGCCGCACCTTCACCCCGGATGAGGAGACGCGCGGCAACCACCGCCGCGCCGTCCTCGGTCACGACCTGTGGCAGCGCCGCTTCGCCGGCGACCGCAACATCATCGGCCGGACGGTTCTGCTCGACAGCGAACAATTCGAGATCGTCGGCGTCGCACCGGCCGGGTTCGCCTTTCCACTGGGGGCGGATCTCTGGGCGCCGCTCGCCTTCGACGCCAAAGAGGCGGCGAAGCGCGACGCGCGCTACCTGTCGGTCATCGGCAAGCTCGCCGGCGGCCGCGGCCTGGACGATGCCAAGTCAGAGATGGCCGTCGTCGCGCAGCGGCTCGAGCAGCAGTATCCCGAGGCCAACAAGGACCGCGGCGCCCGGGTAATGACGCTCGTCCAGGGCATGCGCGACCAGGGGCTCGGGCCGATCGTCAGCTTGTGGCAGGCCTCGGCCGGCTTCGTGCTGCTCATCGCCTGCGCCAACATCGCCAACCTGCTGCTCGCCCGCGGCGCGGAGCGCCAGCGCGAGCTCGCCGTCCGCTCCGCCCTCGGCGCCAGCCGCGGCCGGATCGTGCGCGAAATGCTGGTGGAGAGCGGGGTGCTGGCCGCCGCCGCGATCCCGCTCGCCCTGGGGATCGCCTGGCTCGGCATCAGGATGATCCGGGTGAACCTGCCCCCTCGCCTCATGCGGTTCGTCGAAGGCTGGCAGTCAATGGACGTGGACGGACGGCTGATCGCGTTCACGGCATTGCTGGCGATGATCACCGTGCTGGTCTTCGGGCTGCTGCCGGCGCTCCGCGCCTCGCGCCCGTCGATGACCGAATCACTGAAGGAGGGCGGCCGCGGGTCGAGCGCCGGCCGGCAGCGCCAGACCCTGCGCCGCACCCTGGTGATCGCCGAGGTCGCGCTCGCCCTGCCGCTGCTGGTCGCCTCCGGCCTCAGCACCATCGGCGCGAACCGGTTCCTGAACGGATCGCAGGGCTACGAACCGAACGGGGCTGCTCATCATGCGCGCGGTGCTGCCGGATGCGAAATACGCGGAGCCGGCCGCCCGCGTTCGCTTCGCCGAAGCGTTCGAGACCGGGCTGGCCGCGCTGCCCGGCGTCCGTTCGGTCGCGGTGTCGAACGTGATGCCCTCGACCAACAACAACTCGAGCCGTCCGATCGAGGTCGACGGCCGGCCGAACCCCGATCCGGCGAACCCGCCGATGGCCGACTTCCGGGCGGTCGCGCCCGGATTCTTCCCGACGATGCAGATCCCGGTGCTGCAGGGGCGAGGCTTCACCACCGCCGACACGCCCGACTCGCAGCCGGTCGCGATCATCAGCCAGGCGGCCGCCGAGCGGCATTTCCCAGGCGTCGACCCGATTGGCCGGCGGGTCAAGCTCGGCACCAGCCCCTGGCTCACGGTGGTCGGGGTGTCGGGGGACGTGATCCACGACTGGTTCTCGCGCCGCAACTTCCCCACCGTCTACCGTCCATATACCCAGGCGCCGACCGGCTACCTCGCGATCGCGGTGCGGGCGGATGGTGATCTCGCCTCGCTGGTCCCGGCGGTTCGGGCGGCTGTCCGGCACGTGGACCCGGCCCAACCGATCTTCGACGTGATGACCCTGAGCGAGGCGGTCCGCGAGAAGACCATCGGCCTGCAGTACGTCGCGGCGATCATGGCGATCTTCGGCCTGCTCGCCCTGGTGCTCGCGGTGGTCGGGGTCTACAGCCTGATGGCCTTCATCATCACCCAGCGGACGCACGAGATCGGCGTCCGCATGGCGCTCGGCGCCAACCGGCGGGATGTGCTGCGTCTGACCATCGGCCAGGCCGCCTCGATGACCGCGATCGGCGTCGCGCTCGGCCTGGTGCTCTCCTATGGCCTGAGCAGCCTGCTGGAAGCAGCGCTCGTCGGCGTGGTGTCGAGCGACGCGCGGGTCGCGGCGCTGTTCGGCGCCGTCCTGATGGCCGCGGCCCTGGCGGCCGGCTACCTCCCGGCGCGCCGGGCCACCGCGATCGATCCGATCCGGGCCCTGCGAGCCGAGTAGACGGGGGGCACCATGGTGCCCCCCGGTCGAATACAATCCGCTTCGGAGGTTTCCGGATGAAGCGATTGCTGCCCGTGTCTGCTGCTGGACCTGATCCTGTCCGCTGGGGTGCTCAACCATTCGATGGTCGCGCAACAGGCCCCGGCCGACGAGGCGATCACCGCCAAGGCGCGCGCGATTCACGACAAAGTCATCGCGCTCGATACGCACAACGACATCGGCGTCAACAACTTCACCGCGGAACGGAACTACACCCAGGATCTCGGCAACCAGGTGAACCTCCCGAAGATGCAGAAAGGGGGGCTCGACGCCTCCTTCTTCATCGTCTATGTCGGCCAGAACCGGACACCGGAGGCGTTCACCAAGCCGGCGTACGACGCGGCCTACCAGGAGGCCAGCGCGAAATTCGACGCCATCCACCGCCTGACCAAGGAGATTGCGCCCGACAAGATCCAGCTGGCGCTGACCGGGGCCGACGTCCGCCGGATCGCCGCGTCGGGCCGGAAGGTGGCGTTGATCGGGGTCGAGAACGGCTACCCGCTCGGCGACGAGACCACCGCGGTCGCCCGGGTCAAGGAGTTCTACGACCGCGGCGCGAGGTATCTCTCGCTGGCGCACAACGGTCACAGCCAGCTCGCCGACTCCAACACCGGTGAAGCGGACGGCGTGTGGCTGCACAAAGGATTGAGCCCGCTCGGCAAACAGGTGATCGCCGAGCTGAACCGGGTCGGCATCCTGGTCGACATCTCACATCCGTCGAAGGAGGCCAACCTCCAGGCCATCGCCCTGTCGAGAGCCCCGGTGATCGCGTCGCACTCGGGCGCGCGGGCGATGTTCGATCACAGCCGCAACCTGGACGACGAGCAGCTGGCGGCGCTCAAGAAGAACGGCGGCGTCGTGCAGACGGTGGCGTTCGCAGGCTACGTGAAGGTCACCCCGCCCTCGGCTGAGCGGACGGCGGCGCTGGCCAAGCTCGCGGCGGAGTACAACGTTCCGGCAACCGCTCTCGGCCGCGGCGGAAGAGGGCGCGGCGCGGGCCGCGGCGCAGCGGGCGCGGCGGGTGCGGGCGCGGCAGGCGCGGCGACCGCAGCGGGTGCGGCGGGCGCAGGCGCAGGCGCGGGACGGGGACGCGGCAACGATCCGCTCGCGGCGCTCAGCGAGGAGCAGCGAGCCGCGCTGCAGATCAAGCTCGAGGACCTGAACGCGAAATTCCCGGCACCACCGCGCGCGAACGTCAAGGACTTCGTCGACCACGTCGACTACCTGGTCAAGAAGATCGGCATCGACCACGTCGGCATCTCGTCGGACTTCGACGGCGGCGGCGGCGTCGACGGCTGGAACGACGCCAGCGAAACCTTCAACGTCACCCTGGAGCTGGTGCGGCGCGGCTACACCGAAGCGCAGATCGAGCAGATCTGGAGCGGCAACCTGCTGCGCGTGATGGACCAGGCGCAGAAGATCGCGCGCGACACGAAGAAGTAGCGGTCGGCGTCCGGAACTCTTCGTGACGCGATGAAACCATTCGTGATCGGCGTGGCCGGCGGGTCGGGCTCCGGCAAGACGACGGTCGTCCGGCAGATCGTCAACAGCCTGGGGGACGACCAGGTCAGCCTGCTCGAGCACGACCGCTACTACCGCGATCGCGGGGACCTGCGGCTCGAGGAACGGGCCGCGCTCAACTACGACCATCCCGATTCGCTCGAGACCGACCTGCTGGTCGAGCACGTGAAGCGGCTGCGCGACCGGCAGGCGGTCGAAGTGCCGGTTTACGATTTCGCGCGCTACGCGCGGAACGTCGAGACCATCACCGTTCCGCCGCGCCGCGCGATCATCGTCGAAGGCATCCTCATCTTCACCGACGCCGAGCTGCGGCGCCTGATGGACGTCAAGGTGTTCGTCGACGCCGACGACGACACCCGGTTCATCCGGCGGCTGCAGCGCGACATCTCCGAGCGCGGCCGCACCGTGGCCTCGGTAATCGAGCAGTACCTCGGCACGGTCAAGCCGATGCACCTTGAGTTCGTCGAGCCGAGCAAGCGCTACGCGGACATCATCATCCCGCTGGGCGGCCACAACGCCGTGGCGATCGACATGCTCCTGACCCTGATCCGCAGCCTCGCTGCGCGATGACCGGCGGGCTGCGGTCGCACTGGACCCGGGCCGCGCTGGTCGCGATCGCCCTGGCGGTGTTCCACACCTGGCCGCTGGCGACGTCGCCGGGAGTGTTGTCGTTCAACTACCACGGCGACGCGATGCTCAACGAGTGGATCGTCGCATGGGTCCAGCACCAGCTGCTGCAGGCCCCGTTCGAGCTGTTCCAGGCGAACATCTTCTACCCGGCGCCGGACGCGCTGGCCTTCTCCGAGCCACTGATCGTTCCGGCGCTGCTCGGGTATCCGGTGCGCCTGCTCGGCGGATCCCCGGTGCTGGTCCACAACCTGCTGCTGCTCGCCGGGTTGAGCCTGACCATGCTCGGCGGCTACGCGCTGGCCCACCACTGGACCGGCGATCACTTCGCGGCCCTGGTCGCCGGCGCGGCCTTCACCTTCAATACGCAGTCGCTCGTGCGTCTCGAGCATCTTCAAGCTGCCCATGCCTACGGGATCCCGCTGGCGCTGCTCGCAGCCGACCGGCTGATCGTCACTGGCCGGCGCACCTGTGCGATCTGGCTCGCCGTCTGGATGACCCTGATGGCCTACTCGTCCGGCTACCTGGTGATCTTCACGACGATCGCGCTCGCCGTCCTGGTCGTGGCCCGGACTGCGGCATGGGTCAGGAGACCCGCTCCGGTGATCGGAGGATTCGGTACTCGCTGCGGCGATCGCCGCCGTGGCGGCGACCCCGATCTATCTCCCTTACCGGCGCGTCGCCGTCGAACAGGGCATGACCCGCAACCTGGACAGCGTCGTGCAATTCTCGGCCACGCTGGACGGTTACCTCGCCTCGTACAGCCGGCTGCACGGCTTTCTGTGGAACGCCGGCGCGCCCCGCGAGTTCCCCGACGCGTTCTTCCCGGGGATCGTGGTCGGGCTGCTGGCAGCGGTGGCACTGGCACTCGCCGTCAGCGGACGCTGCCGCGGCCCGGTAAGCCGAGGCCAGATCGTCACGCTGGCGGGCCTCTGCATCGTCGGCATCGTGTTGTCGCTGGGTACGCGCACTCCGCTGTATGGATGGCTCTACGCGGTATTCCCGCCAATGTCGGGGCTGCGGGCGGCGGCTCGCTTCGGTGGGCTGTTTCTGCTGGGGACGGCGATGCTGGGGGGGATCGGGCTGAGCGAGATCCTGAAACGCGTGCCGAGAATTCCGGCCGCTTGTCTCGGTGTCGCGGCGCTGCTGCTCGTCACCCTGGAGGCGCTGCGCCCGGCGATCGGTTATACGAAGTACGAAGGGATTCCTCAGACCTACTCGTGGCTTGCCCGCGAGCCGGGGCCGGTCGTGCTGGTCGAAGTACCGTTCTATCTGCCACCGGTCATCTTTCAGAACGCGGAGTACGTGCTGAACTCGACCGCCCACTGGCGCCCGCTGATGAATGGCTACAGCGGCTACACGCCGGCCACGTATCGGCAGTACGCTCCGGCGTTCTCGGACTTTCCCGACCCGCGGGCGGTGAACGCGATGCGAGCCGCCGGGGGAACGCACCTGATGGTGCACCCCCGTCGTTACGGAGCCGACGCGGAGATCACGCTCACCCGAGCGCTCGCCAACCCGGCGCTCGAGCGCGTTGCCGTCGGCCGCGACGGCATCACGCTGTTCCGCATCCGATGATGCGGCTCACTTGACCTTCTTGACCTCGCCGAGCTTCATCGTGCTGGTGGCGAGGTTCTCGACGCCGAGAAACTCCCCGACCAGCTTCAACTGCACCCTCTGGGCAAGCGTGCCCTGTCCGTTGCCCTCCTTGTCGAGTCGAAGCTCGATGACCGTGAAGGGGTAGTCGCGGCTGCGAGAGCCGCTGACCCGCTCGGCGAACGGCATCGGACGGTCGGTGATCAGCACGATGCGCCGGCCGCCGTCCCCGGGGGTCGCCCGCGCATAGAAGAAGTCGTAGCGGAGCGACGTCGGGGTGGCGATAGAGCCGACCGGCTTGACGTCGAGGAGCGCCCTCAGGAACGCATCCTGCCCCTTCTCACGGAGCGTGCTCAACAGGCGCTCATTCTCTTCATCCGGCGTCCACCGGTTGATGCGGATCGTCACTGGCGTCAGCCCGGTTCCGCCGACGTCGCTGATGTTGGCGAGGATCGCGTCGAACTCCTCGTTGACCGTTTTCTGGCGGGCAGCGGCGGATTGCACCGCCAGGGTGGCCATTAGAAGACCAAGGGTAAAGGGACGTATTGCGCGCATGCTGCCTCCTCCACTGGCCATGGGGACCGGTGGTACTTGGAAGAACACTCAAAGTGCCGGTAATAGTCCCCGGCCTCGGAGATATGAGGGTGGCACCGCCTCCCACACATTGTCGCGCGGATCGCACTTCTTCGCTGGCTGGACGGATCACCGAAAGGTCAGCCGCTGCTGCCAAAGCCGCCCCGTGACGCGCCGGCGGCTTCCGCTTCGGCCCACTGGACGTGCGGCGCCTCGAGCAGGATTCCCTGGGCGATGCGGTCTCCGGCCCGAACCGTCACCGGCTCGGCGGTGAAATTCATCACCGCGATCTTGACCTCGTCTTCGGGTCCGCAGTAGTCGGGGTCGATGACCCCGACGCCGTTCGCCACCATCAGCCCACGTTTCAGCGGCGTGCTGCTGCGGGCGAAGATCCCCAGGAACATGCGGAGCGGCACCTTGATGACGAGGCCGGTCGGCACCAGCGCGACGCGGCCCGGTTCCACCGTGATGTCGGCGACGGCGGCGAGGTCGAACCCGGCGGCGTCAGCCGACTGATATTCGGGGAGCCGCGCCTCGGGATGAATTCTCGTGATCCGGACGGTGAGCGGATCGGCTGAGGCGCGGTCATCTCTGAACATATTCGGTTCCCCGGACCGGTGACAGGAAGCCGTCGACGAAACGCAGCAGGTCGTCGGCGTCCCGGTAGGCGTAGGTGGTGCAGCGCGGATGCACGTTGCCGGAGATGAGGCGCGAGACGATGTCCCGCCGGGCGGCGTCGTAGACCAGGAGCACGCGCTGCTCCCGGGTGTCGGCGCGGCCGAGCACGTAGCCGACTTCGAAGCCGACACCGTAGCTCGATCCCGAGGCTTCGGCGATCAGCAGGTCGGCAGCCTCGAGCCAGGCCAGGTCGCGCTCGAACACCGCTCGTTCGCTCAAGAGCGATTCCGCTCCCTCGACGTCCTCCTCGAGGAGGTGGCGGGTCAGCACCGTGTGGCCGATCCGCTCGAGCGCATCCGCCAGGGCCCGGGCGACGACGGTCCGGCCGCGATCTCCGCGGACGGTGCAGGCGAGGTAGATCTTCACAGCGCCGTTATTATAGGGGCGTCATGAACCTGACCGCCCTCCTCCTGCTGATCGCCGCGACCATGACGATCGCGTCACAGTCGCGCGGGCGGGCGCGGGATCTCGGGATCACACCCGGCGCCATGGCGCCAGGCCCGCTCAACGCGATTACCGACGTCGCCGGCGTGCGCGTCGGCCATACGACGCTGATCCAGGGTGAGGGAGTGCGAACCGGGGTGACGGCGATCGTGCCGCACGCCGGCAACGTCTTCCGGGACAAGGTGGCCGGGGCGGTGTTCGTCGGCAACGCGTTCGGCAAGCTCGCCGGCTCGACGCAGGTCGATGAGCTCGGCACCATCGAATCGCCGATTGTCCTGACCAACACGCTGTCGGTCGGGACGGCCATGGAAGGGGTCGTCCGGTGGACGCTGTCGCAGCCGGGCAACGAGAACGTCCGGTCGGTGAACGCGCTGGTCGGCGAAACCAACGATGGCGGGCTCAACGACATCCGCGGGCTGCACGTGACCCGCGATCATGTGATCGCGGCAATCACCAGCGCCAAGGGAGGCGCCGTCCAGGAGGGGGCCGTCGGCGCCGGCACCGGCACGGTCGCGTTCGGCTGGAAAGGCGGTATCGGGACCTCGTCGCGACGCGTCCGGCAGGGGACCGAAACCTACACCGTCGGCGTGCTCGTCCAGACCAACTACGGCGGCAAGCTGGTGATCGACGGCGTTCCGGTCTGGAAGAACCTGACGCCGCGTCCGGCCGCGGCAGAAGACGGCTCCTGCATGATCGTCGTCGCCACCGACGCGCCGATCGACGCCCGCGACCTGAAGCGGCTGGCGGCACGCGCGATCTACGGGATGGCGCGGACCGGCTCGACGTTCTCGAACGGCAGCGGCGATTTCGCCATCGCGTTCTCGACCCATCCTTCGCTGCGGATGTCGGGGGGCAACACGCCGCAGGTCAGGATGGCGCTGCCGACCGACGCGGTGTCGGGGCTGTTCGAGGCGGCGCTCGACGCGACCGAGGAAGCGATCTACAACTCACTGTTCCAGGCGGTCGACATCAGCGGCGGCGGCCGAACCATCCGGGCGCTGCCGCTCGACGAGCTCAGGGATCTGCTGAAGAAGTACGGCCGGTAGTCAGCCGACTGGAGGTTCGACGTGCGCGTTGACGCCCCGCGTACCTGCTACTGCTGGCGCTCCTGGCGGTCGCCGGCGCCGGCGCGGTCGCGGCCCGCCAGGCGCCGATGAAGTCGGGGCTGGATCCCGACACCTTCGACCGCTCCATCCGCCCGCAGGACGATCTCTACCGCTTCGTGAACGGCCGATGGCTCGCCAGCACCGACATCCCCGCGGACCGCGTGACCTACGGCACCTTCGCCGAGCTCACCGATCGCGCCGAGCACGACGTGCGCCGGCTGATCGAAGGGCTCGACGGCCGGGGCGGGCCGGAGCAGCAGATCCGTGACCTCTACGCGAGCATGATGGACGAGGACCGCGTGGAGGCGCTCGGGGCGGAGCCGATCCGCGAGGAGCTCGATCGCATCGATGCCATCGACTCCCCGGCGTCGCTCGCCCGGCAGATCGGCCGGCTCTCGTCGATGAACGCCGGCGGACCGTTCGGCGCGTCGGCCGGCGTGGACGCCAGAAATTCTTCGGCGCTCGTCGTGACCGTGACGCAGGGAGGCACGCTCCTGCCGGAGCGCGACTACTACTTCAACACCGACGCCGCGACCCGCGGCATCCGCGAACCAGTACATCGCCTACCTGACCAACATCTTCACCCTCGCCGGACGGACGGATCCGGACCGTCAGGCGCGGGCGGTGATGGCGCTCGAGACCACGCTCGCACGGGCGCAGCAGCCGCACGCCGAAACCCGGATCGGCGGCGCCGGCCAGGCCTACGATCTCGGCCGCGCCAGGCGCGAGCTGCCCGGGTTCGACTGGAGCGAGTGGGGGAAGCCGCAGGGCCTCGATCACGCCACCTCGATCGTGTTCGAGCAGCCGGCGTTCTTCCGGGCGTTTGCCGCCGCCATCGGCACCACGCCGCTCGACACCTGGAAGGCATGGCTCGCAGCCCGTTACATCACCGCCTCCTCGATCTTCATTTCCCGGCCGTTCGCCGACGCGCGGTTCGAGTTCTTCGGCCGCGTGCTCAGCGGCCAGGAAGTCCCGCGCGACCGGTGGAAGCGCGGGGTCTCGATGGTCAACGGCTACCTCGGGGACGAGATGGGCCGGCTCTACGTCCGCGCTCATTTTTCCGAGGCCTCGCGCCAGCGCGTCCGCGAGATGGTTCGCACGATCGTCGAGGCCTTCCGGCAGGCGGTCGACGAGGCGGACTGGATGACGCCGGAGGCGCGGCGGCACGCCCGCGCCAAGCTGGACAACCTGCAAACCGGCGTCGGCTACCCGGACGTGTGGCGGCGGTTCGACCGCCTGCGCATCCGGCCCGACGATCTGCTCGGCAACGCGCAGCGGGCGCACAAGTTCGAGAACGACTACCAGATGATGCGGCTTCGCCGCCGGGCCGAGCCCCGCCAGTGGCTGATCACCCCGCAGACGGTGAACGCCTACTACACGGCGTCGCGCAACGAGATCATCCTGCCGGCCGCGATGCTGCAGCCTCCCCTGTTCGACCCGGCGGCCGAGGACGCGGTGAACTACGGCGGGATCGGCGCCATCATCGGCCACGAGATCGGCCACGCCTTCGACCAGCGCGGCCGGCGCTTCGACGGCTACGGCCGCGCCCGCGACTGGTGGACGGCCAAAGATGAGGAACAGTTCCTGCCGCGGGCGATCAGTCTGATCGAGCAGTTCAATGCGTACGCGCCGCTGCCGGGGCAGTTCGTGAACGGCCAGCTCACTCTCGGCGAAAACATCGGCGATCTCGGCGGCCTGGCAGTCGCGGTGCGGGCCTATCGGCTATCGCTCCGCGGCAAGCCGGCACCGGTGATCGACGGCTGGTCGGGCGAACAGCGCCTGCTGCTGCGCTGGGCCCAGGTCTGGCGGGGCAAGACTCGCGACGCGTACGTCCGCCAGACCTTGTTCCTCAACCAGCACGCCCCCGAGGAATATCGCGCCAACGGAACCGTGTCGAATCTGCAGGCCTTTTACGACGCCTTCGGCGTCCAGCCCGGCGATAAGCTGTATCGCGACCCCACAAAGCGGGTACGAATCTGGTGACCGGCTGCAATAATTGGCCGGCGCCCGGCGTATAGGTGCGTGACCCGGCAGGGGGTTCGCCTCAGGCCCGGAAAATCAGACGTCAGCATTTCTCGATGGAGGTTCTCATGCGTAAGCGGCTGCACGGGCGCGCGTTTGCCCTGCTGGTCGGCTCGCTGTTCGTTGTGCAGTGGACGATGGACGCCCAGTCCCAACCGTCCGTGTCCTCGAAGCGTCCGCTCACCTACGACGTCGTCGACTCGTGGAAATCGATCGGCGGTACGCGGCTGTCCGACGACGGCGTCTGGCTCTTGTACTCGGTCACGGCGCAGGCCGAGGATGGCGAGCTGGTCGTCCGGAACCTCAAGACGTCACAAGAGTTCAAGCAGCCGCGCGGCACCGGCGGACAGTTCACGACCGACGGCAAGTTCGTGGTCTTCACGATCGCGCAATCGAAGGCGGACGAGGAACGCGAGCGGATCCAGAACCGCGGCCGCGGCGAAGGGGCCGGTGGCGAGACCCAGGCCGGTGGTGCGACGCCGCCGGCGACCGGGGAGCCGCAGCAGCCGGCGGCGGCGCCAGGCGGGCGGCAGGGCGGAGGACGCCAGGGTGGCGCAGCGCGAAACACGCAGCCGCGCACCGGCCTGGGCATCATGTCGCTCGCCGACGGCAAGGTCACGACCGTCGACAAGGTCGGCAGCTTCCGTCTCGCGGACGAGAACCCGACCTGGCTGGCTTACTACAAGGGAACCGGCGGAGCCGGAGGCGGCGCGGCCGGCGGTGGACGCGGCGGTCGGGGGGGCGGCGCTCCAGCGGGCGGACGTGGCGGTCAGGCCGAAGGCCGCGGCGGCGCCAACGCCACCGGCCGCGAACGCAAGCAACCCGGATCCGACCTGATCGTGCGCAACCTCGGCACCGGTGAAGAGACGACGATTCCCGAAGTCACCGAATACCTGTGGAACCGCAAGGGTACCTACCTCGCTTACGCGGTCTCGTCGAACGACGCCACCAAGGACGGCGCGTTCGTTCGCAACCTGCCCGGTGGAGCGGTGACGACCCTGCACGCCGGGAAGGGGCGCTACCGCAGCCTGGCCTTCGACGAGGTGGGGCAGCAGATCACGTTCCTCAGCGACCAGGCGGAGTTCGACAAGCCGGTCGCGCCCTACCGCGTCTACTACTGGAAGGCCGGCGCCGGATCGGCGACCGAGATGGTGTCGGCATCAACGGCCGGCGTACCGAAGGGAATGGTCGTGGCCGACAACGCCGCGCCGCGATTCTCGCGCGACGGCGGCCGCATCTTCCTCGCCACCGCGCCGCCCCCGCCGCCCACCGCGGATCCGAACAGCAACAGCACCGCGCCGCAGCCGATCCCGGTCGATCTCTGGTCCTCGAAGGACCCGTGGCTGCAGCCGATGCAGCGCGTCCGTGCCGATCAGGAACGGACCCGCAACTACCGCGCGGTGTTCCACCTGGCTGACAAGAAGTTCGTCCAGCTGGCGACACCCGACCTGCCGACCGTCTCGCCCGCCGACGATCTGTCGCAGGCGATCGGCACCTCGGACCTGCCCTACCGGATGGAATTGTCCTGGGACCAGACCTACAACGATGTCTTCCTGCTCGACATCAAGACCGGCAAGCCGAGCCGGGTGCTCGAGCACTGGGGCAGCAACTCGACGTCGATGTCCCCCGGCGGAAAGTACCTGCTCTACTTCGACGAGGGCAACGGCCACTGGTTCACCTACCGCGTCGCCGACGGCACGCGGGTGAACCTGACCGACAAGTTGAAGGTCCGCTTCCAGCAGGAGAACGACACACCGGATCTGCCCGGCGCCTATGGCACTGCCGGGTGGACGGCTGACGATCGCTCGGTGCTGCTCTACGACCAGTTCGATATCTGGGAGGTGAAGCCGGACGGGTCCGGCGCACGCAACGTCACTACCGGCGCCGGTCGCACCGCCAGCGTCGCCTTCCGCTACCGGTCGATGGATCCCGACGAGCGTGTGGTGCCGGCGAACAAGCCGCTGCTCCTGTCGGCGACCGACGACCGGACGAGGGCGACCGGCTTCTACCGGCTCGCCAGCCTGACGGCTACCGCGGCCCCCGAGAAAGTGGTGATGCTCGACAAGGCGTTCGGGGCGGTGAACAAGGCGAAGAACGCCGACACGGTCGTGTTCACGCTGTCACGCTTCGAGGAGTATCCCGACCTGTGGACCAGCGACACGTCGTTCAAGGATATGAAGAAGGTTTCGAACGTCGGTGTGCAGCTCTCGCAGTTCAGCTGGGGGACGTCCGAGCTGATCGAATACATCAACGCCGACGGCCAGAAGCTGCGGGCGATCCTGACCAAGCCGGATAACTTCGACCCGAAGAAGAAGTACCCGCTGATGGTCTACATCTACGAGGAGTTGACGCAGGGGCTGCACAGCTTCAGCGCCCCGAACGTGGGGACCAGCATCAACATCCCGCGCTACGTCAGCAACGGCTACGTGCTGCTCCGGCCCGACATCGTCTACACCACCGGGTATCCGGGTGAGGCGGCCGAGAAATGCGTGATCCCGGCGGTCAACACGATCGTCGCGGAGGGATACATCGACCCGAAGCGCATCGGCATCCAGGGGCACTCGTGGGGTGGGTATCAGATCACGCACCTGATCACGCGGACGAACCTCTTCGCCGCGGTCGAAGCCGGGCGCCTCGGTGTCGAACATGATCAGCGCCTACGGCGGGATCCGGTGGGACACCGGCATGTCGCGCGCCTTCCAGTACGAGAAGACGCAAAGCCGCATCGGGGCGCCTCCCTGGGACGCGCCGCTCCAGTTCATCGAGAACTCCCCGATCTTCTGGGTGAAGAAGATCCAGACGCCGTATCTCACGATTCACAACGACGAAGACGGAGCGGTACCGTGGGAGCAGGGGATCGAGTTCATCTCGGCGCTGCGGCGGCTGGGCAAGGAAGGGTTCATGTTCAACTACAACGGCCAGCGCCACGGGCTCAGCAACCGTGACTACATGAAGCACTGGACGGTTCACATGGACGAGTTCTTCGACCATTACCTGCTCGGCAAGCCCCGGCCGGAATGGATGGACAAGGGCGTGCCCTTCCTCGACAGAGGCAAGCGCGACGTGGCGCCGATGTTCAAGAAGAAGGAAGCGACGACACCGACGAGCCAGGTGTCGAGGTAGGCCTTTTCAACGCGAAAAACTCAACGGCGGCGGGGTTGAACCCGCCGCCGTTGAGTTGTACGGGTCTCGAATTTGCACCGTCAGTCTCCAGCGAGAGCGATAAAACTCAACGGTTGAAAGGAGACCAGACGATGAAAAGGTTATGGATGAGCGGTGCCGCCGCGATGATGGCTTTGTCGATTGCGAGTGTGGGTGCTCAGCAGCCACCGCAGACGCCGCCTCAGACGCCGCCCGCAACCGCACAGACCCCGCAGACGCAACCGCCCGCAACCGCTCCGACCACCACGATCCAGGGCTGCGTGTACAAAGAGGCCGACATACCCGGCCGAAGCCCAAACGTCGCCGAACAGGCCGGTGTGCTCGAGGACTACATTCTGGTAGCGTCTGCCTCGCCCGCCAGCGGGACCGCCGGCACCAGCGGGACAACCCCGCCGACCGCAACCGCCGGCACCTCAGGCATGATGAGCGCACCGAAGGTGTTCAAGCTCGAGAAGATCGCTGATGAGCAGCTCAAGGCTGTGGTTGGGAAGCGCGTAGAAGTTACAGGGCGTGTCGATAAAGAACGTGGCGACACGACCGCCGGAGCCCCGGCACCCGACAAGAACGTGAGCCCCGACAAGGTCGAGCTGCCCGAGTTCGAAGTGACGTCGATCCGCGAAGTCGAGGGCTCCTGCCCGGCGACGCCGCAGATTCGCAAGTAACCCAACCGTTCTCGTTCCCGGTTCCGGTTTAGCACCGGAACCGGGAAAATTACGAATTCAGAATTCAGAATTCAGAATCTCAACCAATCCCCAATCCCAAATCCCCAATCCCTATTCAGCGATCCCCAGTCCACAGTCCGCAATCAGAATCCTTTCCGAGCTTCTGCCAGTTCCGCGCGCTCCCCTTTAGGACACATCTCGACCAGCTGCTTGGAGTAGCGCGCCGCCTTCCCTTTGTCTCCGCTGAGCGATGCCGCGCGCGCAGCCTGGTGGAGCGTGCGGAAACGGTTCGGTTCCTTCTTCATCACCGCCTCGAGCTCGCGTAGCGCGTCGGCCGGCCGATTCAACTCGATGAGCATCTCGCCGAGCATCTCGCGCGCCGGCGCCAGCGGCCCGGGTGAGATCGCCGACTTGTCGGTGGAATCCTCGAGCGTCGCCGCCTCCTGGAGCAGCCTGAGCGCTTCATCTTTCTTCTGCTCGGCGAGCGCGGTCCATGCCTGCGGCCGCCTTCCCGGCGATCTCGAGCTGCTGCGCCCAATAGTCGTCCTTGTTGCTCACGAGCGTGGCGCGCAGCGCGGCGAGCTTCTCGACATCGGCCTTCGCGGCGGCGGCATCGCCGCTTCGCGCCGCGCCGACGGCGCGCCCGAAGTGCGAGATGGCGTCGATGAACGCGAATGATGTCGGCCTCACCTGGAGAGCCGCGGCGGCGCGCCAGTCGCTGCGTTCCAGCGCGAACCGTGCCGGGATCGCGGCCGCGGCGTAGAAGCCGACCTGCCCGTACTGTTCCGCGGTGTTCACCTCCCGCAGGATCGCCTCGAGCTCGCCGAGAACCCGCCGCGCCTCCTGATCCTGTGCGGTCTGCAGGTACGCGTAGACCTGGTAGTCGAGCGCGTGCAGGGTCTCGGCGGCGGAATTTGCCTTGCGCGCGGCGGCCGCGGACGCCAGGTTGGTGGAAATCGAATCTTCCCAGTGACCGACCCGCGTGAAGGTGTGCGAGGGCATGTGCAGCGCGTGCGGGGCGTCGGGAGCGATGCTCGCGTATCTGCGCGCCGCGGGGAGCGCCCGTTCCGCCAGCGGCGGGTGATCGTAGGCGTGAATCAGGTAGTGGGCTGGCCCGGGATGGTCGGGCATCGCCTTGAACAACGGCTCGAGGATCGCGGCGGCTTTCAACTGCTGGGCGTACGTCTTGTCGGACGGCAGCGCCGTCTGGTTGATCGCCAGAGCGTAGAAGGCCGCCGTTTCCTTGTCGTCTGGATACTTCTGGTGCGCGCGCTCCATGGCGCGCTCGTAGTTGACCACGCGCGTGCGCTGGTCCACGGTTTCGAAGTCCTTGAAGAGCGCCGCCGCGGCTTCGATCAGGTCGCGCTCCCGTTCGCTCTTTGCTCCGGCCGCCCGGGCGCGCTCGATCGCCTCGTGACCCTGACGGACCGCGGCCACCGGACGGCCGGGCGCGAACGGGTTGCCCCACCGGCTCATCGCAACCCCCCACCAGGCGATGCCGCACGATGGATCCTTTTCGGCGACGCTCGTGAACGCGGTGGCGGAGGCGCCGAACCAGAACGAATGCAGTAGCGCGACGCCGCGGTTGAGATCGGCGCGAACCGATGCGTCACAGGAGTTGTCGAAGCTGACCTGCCCGAGCTTTTGCGGCGGCTGGCCGGCTTCATGCGGGTGCTGAATCGGCGGCGGCGCCGCCTGGCCTATCCCGAGAGCGACCGTCAGAAACATGGAAATCGAGGCGTGCAAAGCTAACATGGGACCTCCTGGACGAACGCAGGGCCCACCCTACCGCGGCTGCCTTCGGCGCGCAACAGGCAGCAGCCGTCGACCGTCGAGGCAACTCGACCGTCGGCGAAGGGGACCGTCGACACAGTCGACCACTCGACGAGAGTCGATCCAATTTTGAGGAGCCGCCGTGCCCGACCGGGTGTCCGACATTCTTCAGCAGCTGCAGTCCTCGGGCTTTCACGGCATCGAAGGCACCCGGATCGGCGCCACCATCCCCGTCTCCGAAGAGCTTCTCAACCGGATCGTCAGCGCAGCGCTGCCGGCCGGCGCACCGGTCCGCAGCGTCACGGTTCAGCCCGAACCCGGTGACCGGTTGGCCGTACGAATAGTGCCCAGGCATCCGATGTTGCCGGCGATCACGCTGAAGCTGGAGATCGAATCCCAGCCGCAGTTTCCCGATACGCCGGTTCTCGTCCTGCGGATGGCGACTCTCAGCGGACTGTTCGGCCTCGCCGGCGGCGCGATCGCCGGCTTCCTGCCGCCTGGGGTTCGGCTGGACGGCGAGCGAATCCTCGTCGATCTGCCGATGCTGGCGGCACAGCGCGGCCAGGCGGCAATGCTCCGATACGTCAACGGGCTCACGGTACACACCGAGGCCGGACGCCTGATCGTGCACGCCGACCTCGGCGTCGCCTGAAATCGGATCAGGTAAATCCTCCGCCGCCACCGGCGTATTCAGCGGATATCCGTATAATCCGTCTGGTCCGCGTACAACTCGCCTGGAGGCACGTTCCCGCATGAAGCACTTTCGACTGATTCTCCCCGCCGTGGCGCTCGCTGCCACGCTGGCTGGCACGAGCACGATCGGCCAGGGGCAGCAGGCGCCTGCCGCCCCGCCGTCCGGGCCGTTCGATTCGCTGCACTTCCGCCCGATCGGCCCGGCCTCGATGTCGGGGCGTATCTCCGACGTCGCCGTGTTCGAAGCCAACCCGGCGCTGTTCTACGTCGGCACCGCCCACGGCGGCGTGTGGAAGACCACGAACAACGGCACGACGTTCGAGCCCCAGCTCCAGGACCACGGGCTCATGTCGGTCGGCGATGTGGCGGTCTCGCAGACCAACCCGGACCTCGTGTGGGCGGGCATGGGGGAATCGAACAATCGACAGAGCACCTCGTGGGGAGATGGCGTCTACAAGTCGACTGACGGCGGCGACACGTGGACGCACATGGGGCTCAAGACCTCGCGGCACATCAACCGGGTGCTGATCGATCCGCGCGACAACGACACGGTCTTCGTCGCGGCGACCGGCGCCCTGTTTGGCCCTGGCGGTGAGCGCGGCGTCTACAAGACGACCGACGGCGGCACCACGTGGAAGCAGGTCCTCAAGGTCGACGACGACACCGGCGCCAACGACCTGGTCATGGACGGGACCGACAACAAGGTCCTGTACGCCACCACCTATCAGCGCCGCCGGACCACCTGCTGCATGAACGGCGGTGGACCGGGCAGCGGGCTGTGGAAGTCGATCGATGCCGGCGAGACCTGGATCCGGATCAAGGGAGGCGTGCTCGATCAGCCCCTCGGCCGGATCGCGGTCGACGTCTATCGCCGCCGCTCCAACATCCTCTACGCCCTGATCGAGGGTCCGTCACAGCAGGGCGGCGGGCGCGGCGGCGCTCCGGCGGCGGCGGAAGCCGGCCCGGGCGCGGCGGCGGGCGCCCCCGGCGCAGGACAGCGCGGCGGCCCGGGCGGCCGTGGCCAGCAGGTGCTGAACCCGAACGACCCCACTGGGCTCTACCGGTCCGACGACGCCGGCGCGACCTGGCGCAAGGTGAACAACGCGAACCCCCGGCCGATGTACTTCAGCCAGGTCCGCATCGATCCCAACGATCCGGAAGTCGTCTATCTCGGCGGCGTCGGCCTCCATCAGACCCTCGACGGCGGCAAGACGATCGCGACCGACGTAGCGGTCTCGACCCACGACGACGTCCACGCGATCTGGGTCAACCCGATGAACTCCGATCACGTGATCATCGGCAACGACGGCGGGCTCGCCTACTCCTACGACAAGGCGAACAAGTGGATCTTCGTCCCGAACCTGCCGGTCGGCCTCTTCTACCACGTCAGCTACGACATGGCGACGCCGTACAACGTCTGTGGCGGCATGCAGGACAACTACAACTGGTGCGGCCCGAGCGCCGTGCGCGGCGCCGCCGGCATCGGCAATCACCACTGGGCCACCCTGCAGGGAGGCGACGGCTTCGTCGTCCTGCAGGACCCGACCGACTATCGCATCGCCTTCAGCGAATCGCAGGACGGCAACATCGTGCGCGTCGACCGCGTGACCGGCGAGACCATGGGGATTCGCCCGGTGCCGGGCCCCGGCGAGCCTGCGCTCCGCTGGCACTGGGATACGCCGCTGACGCAGTCGCCCCATGATCCCAAGGTGATCTTCGCCGCGGCGAACAAGGTGTTCCGGTCGGCGGATCGAGGACTGTCGTGGACCGCGGTAAGCGGCGACCTGACCGACGGCCAGAACCGCGACGAGATCGTCACGATGGGCGTCAAAGGCAGCGAGATCCGGATCTCGCGCAACGACGGCATCTCGCAATGGCCGGCGATCGTGGCGTTTGCCGAGTCGCCCAAGCGCGCCGGGCTCTATTACGCCGGCACCGACGATGGCAATCTTCAGGTCTCGCGAGACGCCGGGAAGACGTGGACCAAGGTCTTCGACAAGCTGCAGGGAGCGCCGAAAGGTGTCTTCGTGTCGGAGGTCGTCCCCTCGCGGTTCGATGAAGCGACGGTCTACGTCACGCTCGACGGGCACCGCGAAAACGATTACGACACCTACATCTACGCGAGCAACGATTACGGCCAGACGTTCCGTCCTCTGAAGGGGAACCTGGCCGGTGAGGTCGCCCGCACGCTCACCGAAGACACCCGCAACGGCGACGTGCTGTACCTCGGCACCGAGACCGGGCTGTTCGTGAGCACCGATCGCGGCCGCAGCTGGGGGCGGATCAAGGCCAATCTCCCCACCGTCCGGATCGACGAGATCACCATTCATCCGCGCGACAACGCGATGCTGCTGGCCACCCACGGCCGGGCGATCTGGGTCCTCGATCACCTCGAGCCGATCCAGGAGTACGCCAAAGCGCAGCAGACGACCGCCGATGCGGCCCTCTTCACCCCGCCTCCGTTCGCCTGGTATCAGCGGCCGGTGCGTGATCGCAACTACGAGTTCTGGGGAGACCAGACGTTCTTCGGCGAGAACCCGCCGCAGGCGGCCGTGCTCTCGTGGCTGAACAAGAAGGCAGTCGGCGATGTGAAGCTGCGCATCACCGACGCCGGTGGACGTGAAGTCCGGGAGATCTCCGGGCCGGTCCTGGCCAACAGCTTGCGGGCCGGGATCCAGTCCGCCTGCTGGGACCTGCGGGTGCAGCCGGTGCCGGCTCCCGATCTCCCCCAGCCGCAGGGTCAGGGTGGCGGCCGCCAGGGCGGGGGGCGCCAGGGCGGTGGACAGGCGGCCCCGGCGACGACGTTCGGCGCCGGTTGTTCCGGCGGTGGGGGCGGCGGCGGAGGCGGCGGCTTCGGCGGCGGCGGAGGCGCCAATCCAGGTCCTTTCGTGATGCCCGGCGTCTACAACATCGCGCTGATCGTCGACAACAAGACCATCGAGACCAGGCCCTTGCGGGTGATGGCTGACAAGGAAGTGGTGCTGACCGAGGCCGAGCGCAAGCGCCTGTTCGACATGGCGATGGAGCTGCACGGCCTGCAGCGGCGCGCCAACGACGTGGTTTCGAGCTTCGTCCCGGTGCAGCGCCAGATGCCGGAAGTCATGAAGCAGGTGGCGGCCAAGACCGACCTCCCGGCTGATCTCAAGGACCAGGCGGAAGCGCTCGACAAGGAAATGACCGCGATGGCGACGAAGCTCGTGCCCGCCGGTGGCGGTCGCGGCGGCCGTGGTGGCGGCGGCGGCGCCGGTGAACCGGGCGCGATCGCCCGCGCGGCCCAGGCGAAGAACGGCATGATGGGCGGGATGTGGCCGACCCAGGCGATCATGACCGCCTACACCGAGGCGAAGACCGGTGTGCCGGCGGCGATCAACGACGCGAACGCGCTGCTCACCCGGGCGCGCACGCTCAGCGCCGCGCTCGGCAAGCACGGCATCACGCTGACCGTCGCGCCGCCGCCACCAACCGCGACGGGGGAGGGGCGGTAATTCAGGTTCTGGGTTCCAGGTTCCAGGTTCCAGGTTCTAGGTTCCAGGTTCGGTTCCGGGTTCCTGGGTTTCGCAGATTCTGGGTTGCAGGTTCTGAAATTCAGGTTCTGAGTTCTGAGTTCGTAGTTCTGAGTTTCTCGGAGGGTCCATGATGCGCGTCCGGACGCGTTCGTTCGTTCTGTCGGCTCTTCTTTGCGGCGTCAGTCCGGTGGCGTTGTCGGCGGCGGCGCCGCAGTCCGACAACCGGGTGATCGTCCGTGCGCTCACGGGGGCGGGGCAACCGGTCACCGACCTGAAGCCCGAGGAGCTCACCATCCGCGCTGATGGGAAGGACCGGAAGGTTCAGAGCCTGGAGCTGGTCACCGTGCCGACCGGGACGCCGCCGGCGGCCGGTCCGGCCAAGCCAGCAGCGGCAGCGGCGCTGCCCGCACCCTACGCCTCCAACGCCGCGGCGGCGCCCTCGGCGGCCGGGGGACGCGAGTTCCTGTTCATCCTCGACGAGGAGGGGGTCGGGCCCGGTCGCGAACCGGCGGTGCGTGACGCGGTCACGCAACTGCTCTCCAGCGCCGCGGCCAGCGACCGCTTCGGGCTGATCAGCCTGCGCCAGGGTGGCTTCGACGTGCCGGCCTCTCCCGCCGGCATCGTCGGGGATACGCTGGCGAAGTTCGTCGGCGGCGGTTCGCCGAAGGAGACGGTGCCCGACATGGTCTGCCGGACCAAGCGGGCGATGCAGACGCTGACCGCCGCACTGCGGGCCTCGTCGGTGGGCCGCACCATCGTGATGATCAGCCCGGGCCTGCCAGGATCGCCAACTGGAGTTCAGCCGATGCGGAAGACCACCGGCGACGCGTCGCAGTCGGAATTCTCGGACGTCTGTCAGATCCGCAGCAATGACTTCGATGCGCTGTCGGCGGCCGCCGCCGCCTCGCCGGCCAACATCTACATGCTGCACTACCCCGACGGCCTCGCCGCCGTGATGAACGTCCGGGAGGCACAGCAGGGGCTCGAGAACATCACCGGGTCGATCAACGGCGAGTGGATCCGGATCAGCGGCGGCAACTCGCCGGCGTTGGGCCGGATCCTCACCGAGACCAGCTCGTACTACCTCGCCACCCTCGACCAGTCGTCGGCTGCGTCGCGCCGCGTCGACGTCCGCACCAGCCGGGAAGGCATCAAGATTTCGGCGCGCCCGACCGGCGCCGCGGACGGCTCCGCCGCGGGTGCAGCCGCGAAGGCCGGCTCACCCCGCGACATGATCCGCGTGCCGACCGTTTATCGCGAGGTGCCGATTCGGGCAGCGGGCTTCGTCTCGAGGCAACCGGGCGCCAAAGAGATGAAGGTCGTCGCGCTGTTCGAGCCCGAGGACCCGGCGGCGAAGCTGACGGCCGCGATCGTCGCGCTGTTCGACGACAAGGGCAACCTGAAGGCGCAGTGGACCGCGCAGGCGGCCGAGCTCGGACGCTCGCCGATCGTCGCCGCCCTGACGGCCGCGCCCGGAAAATACCGCATGCGGGTTGCCGCCAGCGACAGCGCCGGCAAGGCCGGCACCACCGACTATCCGCTCGCGGTGGAACTGCCGGACGCCCCGCCGGTCAAACTGAGCACCATGCTCCTTGGCGTCGGGCAGGGGGGCTTCTCACCGAAGCTGGCGTTCACCGCCGCCGACGCCGCCGCGATCGGGTTCATCGAGATCTACGGCGTCAGCAAGGACGCCAAGGTCGAGACGACCTTCGAGATCATCAAGCCTGACGGCGAGGTCATGGGCAACGGCCAGGGAACGGTCGGCGCCGGTCCCGGCGACGACGCCCGCATTGCCTACGGCGGGTTCGGCATCGCGACCCTGGAGCCGGGGGACTACACGATGCGGGTCACCATCAGTGTCGACGGCAAGCAGGCCGGAGTCGCCAGCCGCACGCTGCGCAAGCTGAAATGATCAGGCGCGGGTCAATCCGCCGGGTTCCCGGGCAGGAGCGGCTCCGACATTTCGATCCGCGGACCCTTGTCATCACACACCGCAAAGCGGGCACGGTTGCGCTCGGGTGAGTACATCGCGACGCCGGCGTAGTCCCCTTTGCGATTCAGGATGTAGAAGTTGATGTTGAAGCCCGGTTCGCCGCGCTTGTTCATCAGCCGCTGAACGGTGTTGGCCTTGATCCGCTTGAGCGCTTCGAGGCCCGCATCCTTCGGGTGCAGCCCTCGCCGCAGCCCTTCGACGATCAGGAAGGAGGCGAGGCTGTAGAGATTCGCCTCTCCCCTGCCGGTCGACCCCGCTGCTCCGACTTCGCCGTCGACGTAGAGGCCGGCGCCCAGGATCGGCGAGTCGCCGACCCGGCCGGGGATCTTCCAGGACAGACCGCTCGTGGTCGTGACCCCACAGACGTCACCGCGGGCGTTGACCCCGTTGCAGTTGATGGTGCCGTAGAAGTGGTTGGGGTCCACCCAGCCCTCCGCCATCATCTCCAGGTCGACGCGCCGCAGCGCCGCCTGCTTCTTGACCGGCGACAGGTAGTGGAGCGGATCCGAGCGGCGCTTCCATTCCAGCCAGACGCGACGGGAGGTTTCTGTGTTCAGGTCGTCTTCGATCTTGAAGCCCATCGTCCGGGCGAACCGCTGCGCGTCGTGGCCGACGATCAGGTGATGATCGGTGTCCTCCATCACCCGCTTGGCGACCAGGGACGGAGTGCGCACGCCTTCGATCGACGCCACTGCTCCGGCGCGTTTGGTCGGGCCGTGCATCACCGACGAATCGAGCTGCACGACTCCTTCAGCGTTGGGCAGGCCGCCGTAGCCGACGCTGGTATCTTCCGGATCGAGCTCGACGATGTTCACGCCCGCGATGAGCGCATCGAGCACGTCCTCCCCTTTCATCATCCGCTCGAAGGCGGTTTCGACGCAGGTCTTGTCGCCGCCGTTCTTGAACTGATGGCCGTTCGCCGACGAGACCACGACGGGGCGCGAGCTGCCCTGGGTCATCACCACCGGACCTGATCCAAACACGGTCGAGGGGGCGGCCGCCGCCAGCCCCGCGGCGGTCCCGGCCTTCACAAACTCCCTGCGGTTGACTTTCGACATGCACGCCTCCTCATCGGGCGCTACTATAATGGCTTTTCGCATTTCGGAAGGGCACGTTCCCCTCGTGATGACCCGACAGATATCCCTGGATGCCATCCGTGCGGCCGCGGCGGTCGCGTACGACGTCGTCGTTCGGACCCCGCTGGTGCGGCTCGACCTGCCGGGCCTCGGCTCCGGCGGCCCGGAGATCTTCCTCAAGCTCGAATCGCTGCAGCCGATCGGCTCGTTCAAGATCCGCGGCGCCTACAACGCCGTGCGTCAGCTTTCCCCCGATCAGCTGTCCCAGGGCGTGTGGACCGTGAGCGCCGGCAACGCCGCTCAGGGGGTCGCCCTCGCGGCCAGGATGGCGGGAGCGGCGTGCAGCGTGATGGTGATGGATACCGCGCCCGAGACGAAGCTCCGTTCGATCGAGCGGCTCGGAGCGAAGATCGTCAAGGCGTCGCACGACGAGTGCTGGCGAACTGTCGAGCGGCATGGTTCCGACCAGATGAGTGGGGTGTTCATCCACCCGTTCGATGACGACCGCTTCATCAACGGCAACGGCACCATCGGGCTCGAGATCGTGGAGGACCTGCCTGACGTCGATGCCGTGATCGCCGCCATCGGCGGTGGCGGACTGCTGACGGGCATCGCCGCCGCGATGCGCGAGCTCCGGCCCGACACGAAAATCTACGCCGCCGAACCGGAGACGGCGGCGCCGCTTGAGCTGTCGTTCCGGACCGGACACGCGAGTGTGTTCGCGCAGTGGCAGCCGTCGTTCGTGGACGGCGCCGGCGGGCGCACCGTGCTCGAGACCATGTGGCCGCTGCTCGAGCACATGGTGCAGGAGTCGCTGGTCGTCTCCCTCGACGACGCCGCCCGCGCGATGAAGCTGGTCGCCGACCGGGTACACGTGATCATGGAGGGGGCGGCCGCCTGCGCGGTCGCGGCTGCCTTGTCGCCCGATTTTGCCCGGCGCGGCCACCGCAAGGTCGTGGCCGTGGTCTCGGGCGGTAACATCGACCTCGCGCGCTTCGCGCACCTGACCGCCTCTTGCCCATAGGGCGACGCCAGCACCACGCACCGCACCGTACGTAATCCCATGACCACGCCCAATATTCCGGAACGCCTCCACCGTCTGCCTGAACTTGCCGCCGATCTGTGGTGGACGTGGAATGCCGAGGCCCGTGAGGTCTTCCGCCGGCTCGACTACACGCTGTGGCGGCAGACCGCGCACAACCCCGTCCTGATGCTGCAGCAGATCTCGCAGGAGATGCTGAACCTGGCGGCGGCCGATGCCCGCTTTCTGCGCACCTACGACGCGGCGATGCACGCGCTCGACGGCGCCCGCAGCGCGCGCGACACCTGGTGGCAGAAGCGCTTCCCCGACGTGACCGGGCCGATCGCCTACTTTTCCGCTGAGTTCGCGCTGCACCAGTCGCTGCCGATCTACGCCGGCGGCCTGGGGGTGCTGGCCGGCGATCACTGCAAGGAGGCGAGCGACCTCGGCATCCCGCTGATCGGCGTCGGCTTCATGTATCCGCAGGGATACTTCCACCAGGCGGTGTCGCCGGAAGGCTGGCAGCAGGAGCAGTACGAGCGCCTGAACTGGGCCGAGGCCCCGATCGAACCGGCCACCACCCCGGATGGCCAGCCCTGCGTGATCGCGGTGCCGCTGGGGGACCGCAGCGTGGTGGTGTCGGTCTGGCGCATCCGGCTGGGGCGGGTCAAACTGTACCTGCTCGATACGGATCTCGAAGAGAACGCGCCGTGGGATCGCGAGCTGTCGGCGCGCCTCTACGGCGGCGACCGCGAGACGCGCATCCAGCAGGAGATCATCCTCGGCATCGGCGGTGTGCGCGCACTCCGCGCACTGGGTTCGACGCCGGCGGTCTGGCACCTGAACGAAGGGCATGCCGCCTTCGTCGTGCTGCAGCGGATCCGCGACATGATCGAACACGGCGAGTCGTTCGAGTCGGCGCTCGCCGAGGTGCAGCGCACCACCGTGTTCACGACCCACACGCCGGTGCCGGCCGGCCACGACGCGTTCCCGTTCGCGCTGGTCGAAACCCACCTGGCCGGGGCGTGGGGAACCCTGGGCTCGTACCGCGACCGGTTCATGTCGCTCGGCGAGTACGACAACGGCAGCGGTACGCTGTTCAACATGACGGCGCTGGCGCTGCGGACCGCGGGATCCACCAACGCCGTGAGCCAGCTGCACGGCCAGGTCACCCGGGAGATGTGGGGACCGATCTGGCCCGGGGTCGCCGACGACAAGCGGCCGGTGCGGGCGATCACCAACGGCGTCCACATGCCGACCTGGCTGTCGTCGGAGATGACCGCGCTGTTCGACCAGTATTTGTCGCCGGGATGGCGCGACGGCCACGACGACCCGGAGACCTGGGAGAAGGTCCTGGCGATCCCTGACGAAGCGCTGTGGTCCGCCCGGCAGGCGCTGCGGGATTATCTGTTTGCATTCATCCGCGAGCGCGCGCGCCAGCGGTGGAAGGAGGAGCATGTCAGCGCCGCCCGCGTCGTGGCGGCCGGTACGCTGCTCGACCCGCATGCGCTGACGCTGGGGTTCGCCCGCCGGTTCACCGGCTACAAGCGGCCGGAGCTGATCTTCCACAACCCGGACCGGTTGCTCGGCATCCTCAACGCCGCCCGCCGTCCGGTGCAGATCGTTTACGCCGGCAAGGCGCACCCGGCCGACGACACCGGCAAGCATCACCTGCAGCAGGTCTATCGCCGCGCCATCGATCCGGCGTTCGGCGGCCGTGTCGCATTCGTGGACGACTACGACCTGCATGTGGCGCACTTCCTGGTGCAGGGCTGCGACGTCTGGCTGAACAATCCGCGCAAGCCGCTCGAAGCCAGCGGCACCAGCGGCATGAAGGCCTCGATGAACGGCGTGCCGCACCTCAGCATCGGCGACGGCTGGTGGGCGGAAGGGTTCACCGGAGACAACGGCTGGCTGATCGATCCGAAGTTCTCCGGCGACCAGGACGCGACCGATGCGGCCGACGCCGAGGCGCTGTACCAACTCCTCGAGCGCGAGATCGTGCCGACCTTCTACGACCGCGACGGTGCCGGTGTGCCGCAGCGCTGGCTGGGCTACGTCCGCCGCGCGATCGTGTCGGTCACGCCGCGGTTCAGCGCCCGCCGGATGGTGAAGCAGTACGCCGAGGACCTCTACTCGACCGCCGCCGGCAAGACGGCGCAGGTGTAGGATAAGAAGAAACCCGAAGGCCGACAGATTCGATCGGGGACAGGCACCTTTCAGCAGGGTGCCGGTCCCGGAAAGCTAATTGAGCGGGGACAGGCACCTTTCTTTAGGGTGCCTGTCCCCGAACCTTATTGATGTCCCGCAAATCAACCGACCAGTCACGCTGCGCCCTGTGCGGTGCAAAAGAGATCTCCGAACCGCGCGGCGAGGAGCGCTACTGCCGCGACTGCTGGGAAAAGAAGATCGCCGTCGAGGAGATCGTCTCCCGCGAGTTCGTACTCAAGCGCTACATCCGCGCGCACAGCGCCGAGAAGTACCTCGTCTATCATTCGACCCAGAAACGCCCGTGCGGGCAGATCGTCGTGGTGGACGACGGCTACGATCTCTTCCTGACGATGGTCCTGTACCCGAGCTTCGGCTGGGACGAGGAGGCGTATCATCTCGAAGGGGATCCCGAGGGGCGCTCGTTCGCCGAGATCCTGGTCGACGTCGTTGTCGGCGACGTGATCGAGCCGTGGGGCGGCGGCAAGTGGCACATGGAGATCTTCCGGTCGACCCAACCCGAACCGGAAGATTGGAACGGAGAGATGTAAGGCGATTCCGAATTCTCAAAAGGGGGGCTCTATGAGACGGTTTCTTCTTCTGGCTGCTCTCGCGTGCGCGTCGTCCATTCCTGCGCTGGCGTTACAGGCACAGGCGCCCGCGCAACCCGCCAAGTTCGTCGCTCCGGTCAAGGGGCAGGCGACCATCGAGGTGATCCAGGCACCGTCCAAACGGGTCGGCAAGGAGATGGTCACCGTGATCAAGGTGCGGAACACCTCCAAGGGAGCGATCAACCTGCTCAAGGCCGACGAATACTGGTACGACCAGAACATGAAGATCGTCTCCGGCTCCCCCTACGCCCACAAGAAAGCGCCGATCCAGCCGGGGGAGATCGTCGAGATCACCATGCGGTCCCCGATCCCCGCCGGCGTGACGCTCCACCGGAACCAGATCATGTTCCGCCACGCGTACGGCGAGGCCAAGGCCACTTCGGTCAAGGCCTTCAAGTAAGCGTTTTCGACGGATCCATTGCCGCGGCGGCCCGCTCCGCTCACGCGGGGCGGGCTATGATCCGCGCATGACCGACCTGCAGTATCCGATCGGCAAGCTCACCTACGACAACGAGGTCACCCCCGGCAAACGCACCGCGTGGATCCGGCAGATCGCCGAGGCGCCCGGCGCCCTGCGCCGCGCGGTCGAGGGGCTGAACGAAGCACAGATCGACACACCGTATCGCCCGGGCGGGTGGACGGTGCGACAACTCGTGCATCACGTGCCCGACAGCCACCTCAACGCCTACATCCGGTTCAAGTGGACGCTGACGGAAGAGAATCCGACGATCAAGGCGTACAACCAGACCGCGTGGGCCGATCTCGCCGACACGAGGCTGACGCCGCCGTCGGTGTCACTTGACCTGCTGAGTGTGGTGCACGCGCGCTGGGTGGTGCTGCTGGAATCGCTGAAGGACGAGGACTGGAGGCGTCCGCTCATCCACCCCGAGAACGGCCCGATGACGCTGGACCGGCTGCTGCAGGTCTACGCCTGGCACGGACGTCATCACGTCGCCCACATCACCGAGCTGCGCCGGCGCGAGCGGTTCTGACCGGCGCGCGGCGGCCGCCGGGAGCCGCTCAGCGGCGATTGGCCCGCCGCTCCGCCAGGTTCCCGGCGATCGGCAGCTTCCAGGCGGAACCTCCGAACGCCTTCACCAGGCAGACGGCCCAGACGATCAGCCAGACTGCCGCGCAGGCGAACGCTCCCCAGTAGAGCGCTTTGAACAGGGCCGGAGAGACGAACAGCCCGAGGAACGCGCCGACCAGCAGCGCGACCGCGAAGGCCCCCAGCCCGCCGAGGCCGATGATCGCCTGCCAGGCGTGGAACCGGACGAAGCGGTTCGTCCGCTCGGCGAGCAGAATGATGATCCCGGAGAACGGGCCGGCCAGATAGGCCAGCGCGCCGGCGAACTGGGGCTCGAGCCCCGTGGACGACGCCGCCCTGGCGTCGAGCTCGATCTCACGCATGCGTGGTCACCGGACCTGGAATTCGAGCTCGCGCGAAGCCACGGCTCCGTTTGAAAGCAGCATCCTGGCTTCGACCCTCAGGACGTATCGTCCAGCCGCCATCCCGGCGAGCGGAACCTTGAGCGTGTGTCCGAACCCGCCGGTGTCGCCCTTGATCTCGTCGCTCCGGCGCTCGTCGGCCGCGTTGAAGACGACCCGGCCGTCGTCGCCCGTCACCGTGGTGGTGATCGAGAGGCGATGCGGCGTCGAGAGCCGGCGGTCGTAGACCTCGGCGAAGAGCGCCAGCGTGTCGGCGGCCGCGAACTCACGCCGCGCGGTCGGCACGCCGGGCAGCACCTCGAGGAACTCCTTCCCCGGTGGCGGGGTCGGGACCCGCGAGGCGGCGGCCGACATCAGCGCGATCCCGCTCATCGACAACGCCGGCTTCGTGAAGTCGGGCACGTCGAGGTCGTAGCTGATGCCGCCGACCGCCCCCGCGTTGGCGGCGCGGGCCGCGACGCGGAGCTGATACCGGCCGGGAGGAAGGTCGAAGCGCCGGGTCAGCCGGAAGCCCTGGGCGCGGACCGTGTCATAGGTCGGCTGCGTGAGCCGCAACGGCACCTGGTCCCGCGAACCGGCGCAGCGCCTTGCCGGAGGCGTCCACCGGGAGGATCACCAGCTCGAGGTCCTCGGCCTGGACGCCCTCCTTCTGCACGAAGGACAAGCGCCCGGGATCGAACTCGACGACGACCGCCACCGATGACTTCTTCGCCGGGCCGGCGAATGCGGCGGCGAACACCCGCATGCCGAGACCGCTCACCGGTACCGGGCTGTCGAGGACGGCGCGGATCTCCGGCGCAGCCTCGGTGTTCGTCGACAGCGCGGAAGGTGCGGTTGCCCGGCCTTTCGGTGCGGTGTAGCCGGTTCGCGACTGGACCTGCATCCCGGGCCGTCTGACCCGGACTTCGACCTTGCGGAACCTGCCGTCGCGGCGGTCGTTCGCCGGATGGTAGCCGAGCAGGTAGTAGCTGCTGTTCTCGGCGATGATCCGGGTGAAGGCGGTGTTCAGATCGTTCTGGTTGACGACCGCGAAGCCGCCAGTCTCGGTCGACATGGTTCGCAGGAAGTCCTGCGCGCGGCGCACCTCGTCGAACAGCGCGCCGGGGCCGAAATTGACGCCCGAATCGTCGGGCAGCGAGGCGATGTCGATCATCTGGTCGAGACCGGCGCCGACGCCGCGCGGATCGACGCCATAGAAGCTGACCCCGGCACGGGTCGCCGCCGCGATCGTTTCGCGCATCTCATCGAGGATCTGAGTCGCCGATCCGGTCTCGAACACGTTGGTGATGTCGTAGTCGATCCCCTCACCGAACCAGACCACGGCTTTGCGCCGTCCGCGCACGTTGCCCAGGAAGCCGGCGGCGGCGCGGAGCGTGGTGAGCGTGTTGCGGGCCTTGTGCGCACGTTCCGCGTCCAGCGTGTCGCGCGCGGCCCGGCCGGTGCCCATGTCGCGCTGGCGGTAGTAGTCGTCCAGCCTGGTGAGCGTGTTGGAAGGGATCTTCTGGCCGGAGAACTTGTCGACCGCCGCCAGCAGGCGGGCCTGGCTGTTGGTGAACTCCTGGCCGCTCCTGGTGCCGCTGCCGGTGTGCAGAACGGCGACGAGATCGTTGGCGCCGACGAAGCGCCGGACGAACTGCTGCGCCGCTGCTTTCACCAACGGCGAACGGCGGAAGTCGGTCTGGAGATCGTCGAGCACGATCAGGATCACCCGACCGTTGAACTCCTCGAGGTTGGTCTCGACGTCGGGCTCGACCGGCACCGTCCGCGACAGCGGCGGGTCGGCGCGATGCACCGGCAGATCCACCAGGGTGAAGGCGGCAATCTTCTGCGGCTGGCCTTCTTCGAGCAGCTCGAAATCGTCCTTGGTCAAGTCACGAACGAAATTCCCCTGCGCGTCACGAACGACGGCATCGAGCTCGACGAAATTGACCTCGACCCGGAAGGTGACGCCAGGCTGCGGCGGCGCGGGCTGCTGCTGCGCCGGCCCCACGGCCACGACGGCTGTGGCGAGGGCGATGATCGGAAAGGGACGCATCAGGTAAATGTTAACAAGCTTAACAACTTAGCGGCGGTCCCGGTCGTCTTAATGATCAGTCAGGCTGACGTTATACTGAACGAATGTCATTGCCAATCGAGGCCGTCCAGCGGGCCCTGAAGGATGAGGGATTCGACGGCTGGCTGCTCTACGACTTCCATGGGTCCAACCCGATCGCAACGCGCATCGCCGGACTGGATCGCGCCGGCAAGTTGGCGACCCGGCGCTGGTACTACCTGGTCCCGGCCGACGGTGAGCCGCGGGGACTGGTGCATGCGATCGAGCGTCACAATCTCGACGAGTTGCCAGGCGAGAAGCGGCCGTATGCCGGTCGCCAGCAGCTCGACGATGGGTTGAAGGATCTGCTGCGCGGCATGAAGCGGGTGGCGATGGAGTATTCCCCGGGGAACAACATCCCCTACCTCTCGCGGGTCGACGCCGGCACGATCGAGGCGATCCGCCAGCTCGGCGTCGACATCGTTTCGTCGGGCGACCTGGTGCAGCGGTTCGAGGCGGTGTGGACCGACGAGGTGTACGAGACGCATGTCGCCGCGTCGGATCGGCTGTACCAGGTGAAGGACCGCGCTTTCGACGCTGATCCGCGAGCGGGTGCGCGCCGCGGCGCCACTGAACGAGTACGAATTGCAGCAGCGGATGGTGGGATGGTTCGGCGAGCTCGGCCTCAAGCCGGAGGCGCCCAACGTCTCGGCCCAGGAGAACGCCGGCAACCCCCATTACATGCCGGCACGAGAGCGGCAGCCGCGCCATTGGTCCCAACGAGCTTGTGCTGCTGGACCTGTGGGGGAAAGTACCGACGGCCGGCGCAGTGTTTGCTGACATCACCTGGGTCGGCTACACCGGTACCAGGGTGCCTGAAGAGTATGGGCGCGCGTTTGGCGCGGCACGCGACGGCCGGGATGCGGCCATCGAGCTCGTGCGTTCGTCGGCTGCCGCGGGGGCCGACCTGCGCGGCTGGCAGGTGGACCGCGCCTGTCGCGACGTGATCGAACGGGCCGGCTTCGGGCCGCTGTTCTTTCACCGCACCGGCCACAGTCTCGGCGAAGAGGTGCACGGCAACGGCGTGCACATGGACGACTACGAAACGAGAGACGATCGGCGGTTGATACCGGGCACCGGCTTCACGATCGAGCCCGGCGTCTACACCGACCGATTCGGCGTGCGGACCGAGATCAACATGTTCGTTGGCGAACGGGGGGCTCAGGTCACCGGCCCCCTGCAGCAGGAGATCGTCGTTCTCGCCTGATTGCGCGGGTCAGGCGTCAAGCCGGAGATTCGACCGGCCGATACAGCCGATGCAAGGGAGAAAGAAATAATGTCCACGCGGAAAACCACTTTGTTCTATGCCGTGCTCATCGCCGTCGCCTCGCTGGCGGTCGGCATGGTGATCGCCTCGCGGCTGGATCTGACGCCCGCCTCCGGCGCCCAGACGGTAAACGTGCCGGGCACCAACAGCGCGCCGCTCAACGGGCCGATCGACGCTTCGACCTTCAAGAACATCGCCAAGGCGCAGATCCCGACGGTCGTGAACATCAGCACGCAGTCGCGCGCCCGCCGCGAGATGACCGACGGCGACGACATCTTCGAGCGGTTCTTCGGCCAGCAGCGTCCCCCGGGCCGCAACCCGCGCCAGAGTCCACGGGGTGACGGCGACGGGATCACGCGAAGCGCCGGGACCGGCTTCATCATCGACAAGGCCGGCTTCATCCTCACCAACAACCACGTGGTCGAGGACGCCGACGTGATCCGCGTCAGCCTGTTCAACGGCGGCCTCAACGAGGATTACTCCGCCAAGGTCGTCGGACGCGATCCGCTGACCGACAGCGCGCTGATCCAGCTGACCGAGATGCCGGCGGCGGCGCTGCACGAGGTCAAGTTCGGCGACTCGGCACAGCTCGAACAGGGCGACTGGGTGATGGCGATCGGCAACCCGTTCAGCCTCGGTCACACCGTCACCGTCGGCGTCATCTCCGCGCTGGGTCGCGATTTCACCACCGTGGTCCGCGGCCGCGAACAGCCGATGCTGCAGACCGACGCGGCGATCAATCCGGGGAACTCCGGCGGCCCGCTCCTGAACATCCGCGGCGAAGTGGTCGGGATGAACACCGCGATCTACACCGACGCCTCCCGCCAGGCGAACATCGGCATCGGCTTCGCGACGCCGATCAACACCCTCAAGAACCTGGTGCCACAGCTCCGCAACGGCAAGGTCTCGCGCGGCGTGATCGGGGTCACCGTCAACCGGCGCTTTACGCCGGAGGCCGCCAAGGCGCTCGGCGTCGCCGAGGGGCGCGGGGCGCTGCTGGCGACCATCACCGCCGGCGGACCGGCCGCGCGCGCCGGGCTACAGCCAGGGGACGTCATCGTCGAGTTCAACGGCCGTCCGGTCAGCGACAACGGTGAGCTGGTCGCCATGGTCATCGCGACCAAGCCGGGGAGCACGGTTCCGCTGACGGTGGTCCGCGACAAGCAGCGTCGTACCTTCAACATCACGGTCGACGAGCTCGATCTCGAGGCAGAAGCCGGCGGTGGACGGGCCCTGAACGACCGGACGCCTGAGGCGGCTGAACCGACCGCCACCGGTTTCGGCATGCATGTCGAACCGATCACCCCCGAGGTGGCCCGCGAGGTTCAGCTGCCCCGCAACCGCGGCGGCGCCGTCATCGTCAACGTCGAGCGCGACAGCCCGGCGTCGGACGCCGGCCTCGCCGCCGGCGACATCATCCTCGAGGTGAACCGCCAGGCCGTCACCAGCCCGGGCCAGATCACCAAGGCGCTCCAGGCAGCTGGTCCGAGTGCCCCGATCTTCATCCTCGTCTGGCGCGGCGGTCAGGAGCTCTTCATCACCATGACGAAGAAGTAGCTCCTCGGTACTGGGGGGTGGGGGATGGGGAATGGGCAGTCCCGAATCCCCACCCTACATCCCCCATTCCCGGTCCCCGATTCCCGATCCCCATGTCCGCATCCCCCATCGCCGTTTGCTGCCCTGCTTGCTGCCGGGCGCCGCCTCGCGCCATGATCGTCAGGTTGTGACGGCTGCCGGAGATCAAGCTCTTCGAGACGTCCATCCCCGGGTTCGGCGGTTTCCGGCATTTGCGGTGGAGTGCTTCGTCATGTACCTTGCCGTGCGCGTCCCGTCTGGCGCCTCGAGACCGATTGCCTTATGACTACGACTTATGTGGAACGGGAGATCAAGCTGGCCTGCGGCTCGGCGGAAGAAGCGCGGGCGATGGTGCTCGCCGCCGGCGCGACGCCGCTGCACGGACGGCGCCTTCAGGAGGATGCGCTGCTCGACACTGACGACGAGCAGCTTCGCCGGCGACGTTGCGTGCTCAGGGTCCGGACCGAGAACGGCAAGAGCCGCCTGACCTTCAAGGGGCCGGTGCAGCCGGCCGACATGAAGGTGCGAGACGAAGTCGAGACGCTGGTGGGAGACGGCGAAGTGCTGCTGCGGGTCCTCGAGGAGCTGGGGCTTCACATCTGGTTCCGCTACGAAAAATTCCGCGAAGAGTTCTGCCACGAGGATGTGATCGTCGCGATCGACGAAACGCCGGTCGGCGTATTCGTCGAGATCGAGGGGACGGAGCTGGGCATCACCCAGATGGCCCAGGCGTTCGGCAGGAGCCCGGCGGACTATCTGCTCGATTCCTATCGCGGCCTCTACCTCGCCCACCGCGAGCGCTTCGGCCTGACCCGCGCGGACATGGTCTTCGAGTCCGACCGCGGATGACCGCGCTTCCGGCGCTGATCCTGACCGCGGGCCTGGGGACGCGGCTTCGGCCCCTGTCCGTACGTACGGGCCAAGGGGGCCGTGCCGGTCAACGGCGAGCCGCTCGCGCTGCGGGTATCGCGCTGGCTCGGTGCGCAGGGTTTCAGCGACCAGGTCTTCAATCTGCATCACCATCCGGCGACCATCGCCGCGGCGCTGGGGGACGGAACGGCGCACGGCGTCCGGATCCGCTATTCCTGGGAGCAGCCGGTCCTGGGCTCGGCCGGCGGCCCGCGGCATGCGTTGCCGCTGCTCGTCGACGGCGGCGGCGAGCGGTTCCTGATCGTCAACGGCGACACCCTCACCGACGTCGACCTCGCCGCGCTGATCCGGCGGCACGAGGAGTCGCGCGCGCTGATCACGATGGCGCTCGTGCCCAACCCCGCGCCGGAGAAGTACGGCGGCGTGCTGGTCACCCCGGATGGCTTCGTCGCCGGTTTCACGAAGGCGGGCGCGGCGGTCGACACCTACCACTTCGTCGGGGTCCAGGTGACCGAGGCCCGGGTGTTCGCCCCGTTGCCGGACGGAGTGCCGCACGAATCGGTCAACGCTCTGTATCCGGAACTGATGCGGCAGACGCCGCGCGCGATTGCGGCGTTCGTCGGTCCGGCGGCGTTCAGGGATATCGGCACGCCGGCCGATTACCTCGCCACCTGCCTCGACCTGGCGCGGGAAGAAGGAGATCGGCTCCGCAGCCCGAGGGCCCGGATCGCCGCGTCGGCGGTGCTCGAACGGACGGCGGTGTGGGATGATGTGATCGTCGCGTCCGGCGCGCATTTGAGCGACTGCGTCGTCGCGGACGGCGCACACATCGGCGAAGGGCTGGCGTACACGCGGTGCGCGATCATCCCGGCCGGATCGCGGCGGGCGGACCGCGATGAACGGATCGAGCACGGGCTGCTCGTCCGGCCGCTGTAACCCGCAGGCCGCCGGGTCTGCCTTTGTCCCGGGGTGACTGGCCCCATTTACGATGCCCGACAAACGCCAGCGCGATGGCGCCGACGCCCGCGAGCGGATCGCCGGTTACCTGCAGCGCAGCGGTCTCGCGGCCCGCGAGCCGCGGGTCGTGCCGCTCACCGGCGATGCCTCCGACCGACGGTATTTCCGCGTGCTGCTGCCGGACATGGCGTCGATGGTGCTCTCGCTGCACACGACCCCGTTCGACTTCGCCACGCTGCCGTTCGTCAACGTCGCGAGGCTGCTCGCGCAGATGCCGGTGCCGATCCCCGAGGTCCTCGGCCACGCCGACGATCTGGGCGTGCTGGCGCTCCAGGACCTCGGCGACGTCACGCTGCAGGCGCACCTTGGCGCCGCCACCCCCGCCGAGCACGCCGCGCTCTACCGGCAATCGGTCGCGCTCATCGCCACGCTGCAGCGCCGCGGCGCCGAGCTCGAGTCGCCGGATTACCTGCCCTACGGGATCGCCTTCGACGTCGAGAAGCTGACGTGGGAGATGGACTTCTTCATCAAGCACTTCCTCGAGGCCTACCGCGGCGTCCTGCTCTCGGACGAGGCGCGCCAGGCGTTGCGGCGGGAGTTCGGCGGGCTGGTGCAGACGCTGGCCGGGGAACCACGCGTCCTCTGCCATCGCGACTACCACAGTCGCAATCTCATGCTCCACGACGAGGAGCTGTACATCATCGACTTCCAGGACGCCCGCATGGGGCCCGACACCTACGACCTGGTGTCGCTGCTGCGCGACTCCTATGTGGACCTGCCGGAGCAGACGGTCGACGAGCTGATGGCTTACTTCCTCGCGTTGAAGGGGGAAACGGCCAAGGCGGACGAATTCCGCCAGCGGTTCGATCTGATGGCCCTGCAGCGGAACCTGAAGGCGCTGGGAACGTTCGGCTACCAGACGACCGCCCGGCGCAATCCCGTGTACATCCAGTACATCCCCCGGACGTTGCGGCACGTGCGGAACAACCTGGACAACCTGCCGCACTTCGCCCGTCTGGCCGACCTGCTGTCGACGCACGTCGAAGAGTTCCGCTGACGGGCTCGTCCGGGCGGCAACCCGCCCGGAACGGCTATAATGAATGGTTCGCAGCCTTCTGCTGAACCCATTCATACACATGCAGTTCGGGATTTCTACGCACCTCTACCACGACCAGCGGCTGGGCCGTGAGCACCTGGCCCAGATCGCCGGCTACGGGTTCGAGGCCGTGGAGCTGTTCGCCACCCGTTCGCACTTCGACTACCACGATGCCGCGGCGGTCGCCCAACTGCGACAGTGGCTGAAGGAGACGGGGCTGGTACTGCACGGCATCCATGCGCCCATCTTCGAGACCTTTGGCGCTGGCGCGAGCGGTCAGACCTTCTCCACCGCATCGGCGGACGGCGCCAGACGACAGGCTGCCGTACGCGAGGCCGAGGCCGCGATCGCGATCATGAAGCAGATCCCCGCGCGCTTCATCGTCGTGCACCTCGGCGCGCCGGCGGCGAAGACGGGGGGGAACGACAACAGCCGCGCCGCCGCCTCCCGCAGCGTCGAGGAGATCTGCAAGGCGGCCGAGCCGCTCGGCGCCCGGGTGGCCCTGGAAGTGATCCCCAACGACCTGTCGTCGGCCACCGCGCTGGTCGCAATGCTGGAACGTGATTTCGACGGCTCGAGCGTCGGCATCTGCATGGACTTCGGCCACGCCCACATCATGGGAGACGTGGCCGATGCGGTGGAGCTGGCGGCCGAACACCTGATCACCACCCATGTGCACGACAACCGGAGGCGGGAGGACGACCACCTCGTGCCCTACCAGGGGACGATCGACTGGGCCGCCGCCCTGGTGACCATGCAGAAGATCGGATACGACGGCACGTACCTGATGGAGCTCGCCAATACCGGCAGCCCCACGGCCGTCCTGGAGGAGGCGCGGCGCGCGCGGCAGCGCATCGAACGCGCGCTCGCGGACTGATGATCGCGTATATCGAAGACATCGCCGGGTTCGAGGGACAGGCCGTTACGCTTCGCGGCTGGCTCCACAACCGCCGGTCGAGCGGCAAGATCCATTTCCTGACCGTCCGCGACGGCAGCGGCTTCATGCAGTGCGTGATGTCGAAGCAGGCGGTCGGCGAAGAGATGTTCAAGCGCGCCGATCACCTGTCGCAGGAGAGCGCCCTGATCGTGCACGGCACCGTCCGCGCCGACGCCCGCGCCCCCGGCGGCTACGAGCTCGATGTCACCGGGATCGAGGTCGTCTCCGAAGCCCAGAACTATCCGATCACGCCGAAGGAGCACGGCGTCGACTACCTGATGGATCGACGCCACCTGTGGATCCGGGCGCCGCGCCAGCAGGCGATCCTCAGGATCCGCCACGAAGTGATCGACGCGGTCCGGGACTATTTCAACAGCCGGCACTTCATCCTCGCCGACACGCCGATCTTCACCCCGGCCGCCTGCGAAGGCACGACCACGCTCTTCCCGGTCCAGTACTTCGACGAGGCCACGGCGTTTCTGACCCAGAGCGGACAGCTGTACAACGAGGCCAACGCCATGGCGCTCGGCCGCGTCTACTGTTTCGGGCCGACCTTCCGCGCCGAAAAGTCCAAGACGCGCCGCCATCTCACCGAGTTCTGGATGGTGGAACCGGAAATGGCCTACGCGCACCTGGACGACGTCATGAACGTGGCGGAAGGCCTGGTCGTCTCGGTCGTCGCCCGCGTGCTCGAGAAGCGTCAGCGGGAGCTGAAGGTTCTCGAGCGCGACACCGCGATGCTCGAGCGGGTGCAGGCGCCGTTCCCGCGCATCTCGTATGACGCCGCGGCGGAAGCGCTCAAAGCCAGGGGGCTGCCGTTCGAGTGGGGCGGGGATTTTGGCGCGCCGGACGAAACCGCCCTGTCGGAGGGGCACGACCGTCCGCTGTTCGTGCACGGGTTCCCCTCCGCGATCAAGGCGTTCTATATGAAGCCGCATCCGGAGCGCCCCGAGGTCTCGCTCAGCGTCGACCTGCTCGCCCCCGAGGGGTACGGCGAGATCATCGGCGGCGGCGAGCGGATCGACGATCTCGAGCTGCTCGTCCAGCGGATCAAGGAGCACGGGCTGCCCCAGGAGGCGTTCGAGTGGTACCTCGATCTCCGCCGCTTCGGCAGCGTGCCGCACGGCGGCTTCGGCATGGGGATCGAGCGCGTCGTCACCTGGATCTGCGGTATCGATCATCTCCGTGAAACGATCCCGTATCCACGGATGATTCACCGGATGTACCCGTGAGGACGTCCACTGAGTTTTTGAACAGGAGAACAGAAGGCCAGGAGAAGTCTTGTCAAGAACCTCCTGATCTCCTGAACTTTTGTGAGAGAGACACGTGAAGATTGGTTTTCTCTCGCTCGGATGCCCGAAGAACCTCGTCGATGGCGAGGTGATGCTGGGGATTGCCCAGAACGCCGGGCACGAGCTCACCGCCGACGCGGCCAGCGCCGACGTGCTGGTGGTGAACACCTGCGCCTTCATCGAGTCCGCCAAGCAGGAATCGATCGACGCCATCCTCGAGATGGCCCAGTTGAAGCAGGGGGGGAACTGCACGCGGCTGGTGGTGACCGGTTGCCTCGCCGAACGCTATCGCGACGAGCTGCGGCGCGAAATCCCGGAGATCGACGCCGTCCTCGGAACCGGAGAGGTCGATCAGATCCTGGGAGCTATCGGGAATGGGGATGAGGGTCGGGGGATCGCGGCTGGAAGCGGCGTGTCTCCACTGCGTTTCTATTCGTCTCCCATCCCGCATCCCTCAGCCCCGATTCCTGATTCCCCATCCCCCATCCCAGGTGCCCCATCCCCCGTTCCCGCACTCCCGACGTATCTCTACGACGCCGACACCCCACGCCTGCTGACGACGCCGAAGCATTTCGCCTACGTCAAGGTGGCCGAGGGCTGCGATTACACCTGCGCCTTCTGCATCATCCCGACGCTGCGCGGAAAGTTCCGGAGCCGCGATGCCGAGTCGATCCTGCGCGAAGCGCGCGGCCTGGCGGCCCGCGGGGTGAAGGAACTGCTCCTCATCTCGCAGGACACCACGTTCTACGGCATCGATCGCGGTGAACGCGGCGCGCTCGCGCGCCTGCTGCGCGAGTTGAACCGGATCGACGGTCTCGAGTGGATCCGGCTGCTCTACCTCTATCCAACGACGATCACCGATGATGTGCTCGCGGCGATGGCCGAGTGCGAGAAGGTGTGCCGCTATATCGACCTGCCGCTGCAGCATGCTTCCGCCGCCGTGCTGAAGCGGATGCGTCGTCCCGGCGACCGCCGGACCTACGACAAGCTGCTGAACCGCATCCGCACCCGGGTGCCTGACGTGACGCTGCGAACGACGCTGATCGTCGGCTTTCCCGGCGAGACCGACGAAGAGTTCGCCGAGCTCGAGGGCTTCGTCGGCGATCTGCGGTTCGACCACGTCGGCGTCTTCACCTATTCGCACGAAGAGGGGACGCGGGCATTCGGGATGGCGGACGACGTGCCGGCCGGGCTGAAGCGGAAGCGGCGGAACGCCCTGATGGCCCGGCAGAAGAAGATCGTGGCCGCGGCGCAGAAGGCAAGGATCGGGCACGAGGTCGAGGTCCTGATCGACGGGCCCTCGGCCGAGCATGAGCTGGTCCTGGAAGGGCGCCTTCGGGGCCAGGCCCCCGAAATCGACCCGGTCGTCTTTCTGACCGACTGCAACCCTGCCGACTACCGCTCCGGCGACCTCATCCGAGCCCGGATCGTGGGCGCGAAAGGATACGACCTGCTGGCGGCGCCGATAGCCCCGGCAAGTTGATCGATTACCGGCGCGTATTGGCGCAGGACACTGGGCGAAGGTGCGTGTTATATTGGTTGGTGCCAGCTTCGAGGAAAGTCCCGAGTGGGCCCGTGCCCACTCTTTGCTTTTAAGGGCCCATTTTTCAGTCGAGCATGGCCAGAGACCACGAGAGGATCGGGCGGATACGTCAGGCCGCCGAGCGCGTCGCCAGTAGTTACGGGCTCGAGATCTTCGACGTGCAGCTGCGCCGGGAATCGATTGGCAGCGTCCTCAGGATCGTCATCGACCGTCCCGATCGCGGGGTGGTCGAAACGCCTGAAGACGCGGTCGGGATCGAAGACTGCCAGCGCGTCAGCCAGGACCTCAGCGCGGTTCTGGATGTCGAGGAAGAAGAGCTGGGCGAGGTCGCCCTGGCGCAGCAGTACACGCTCGAGGTGTCGTCGCCGGGGCTCGATCGCCGGCTGCGGCACGAGGCGGACTACCGGCGGTTTGCCGGACGGCTGGCGAAGCTGGTGACGACCGAGCCGCTCGACGGCCAGTCGGCATTTGCCGGCCGGTTGCGCGGAGTCGATGAAGGGAACGTCGTGCTCGAAGAGGGACGCAAGGTTCACCGCGTGCCGCTCGGGCGTATCAAGCGGGCGCAGCTCGCGGTGGAATTTTGAGGAAGGCTTCAGCTCGCAGCTGGTCGGCTTTCAGCGATGGGCGCTGAGACCGATGGCTGGGGACTGAAAGCTGATTGCTGATAGCTGAAAGCTAATGGCCACTGTCAATCCGTTGTTGCAGCAGATCGACGCGATCGCCAAGGAAAAAGGCGTCGAGCCGGAGATCATCATCAGCGCGGTCTCGGACGCGCTGGAGGCGGCTGCCCGCAAGAAATACAAAGGGGAAGAGCTCCGCGCCCGGTTCAATCCCGAGACCGGCGACTTCGACCTTTTCACCGTGAAGAAGATCGTCGCGGAAGTGACCGACCCGGCCACCCAGTTCTCGCTGACCGAAGCCCAGACCATGTATGGCGACGAGGCCGAGGTGGACATGGAAGTGGAGTTCCCCAGGGACAAGGGGGACCTCGGCCGCATCGCCGCGCAGACCGCCAAGCAGGTGATCTTCCAGAAGGTGCGCGAGGCCGAGCGCGAGAACGTGTTCGCCGAGTACAGCGAACGCATCGGCGACGTGCTCAACGGCATGGTGAAGCGCTTCGAGAACGGCGACATCATCATGGAGCTCGGGCGGGTCGAAGCGCAGCTGCCGCGCAAGGAACAGTCGCGCGCGGAAAACTACAACGTCGGCGACCGCGTCCGCGCCGTCGTCCGGGGCGTGAACCGCAGCGCCAAGGGTCCGCAGATCGTGCTCTCCCGCACCGATCCGGCCCTGCTGATCAAGCTGTTCGAGCAGGAAGTGCCGGAGATCTACGACGGTACCGTGATGATCCGCGGCGCGGTCCGGGAAGCCGGCGATCGCGCCAAGGTCGCGGTCTACTCGCGGGAGCGGGACGTCGACCCGGTCGGCGCCTGCGTCGGCATGAAGGGCACGCGCGTGCAGTCGATCATCCGGGAGCTGCGCGGCGAAAAGATCGACATCGTCGAATGGTCCGAGGACCCGATCCTGTTCGTGACCAACGCCATCAGCCCGGCGAAGGTACAACGGGTCTCGATCGTCGACGACGCCGAGAAGGTCATGGAAGTGATCGTCGAGGACAAGCAGCTGTCGCTCGCGATCGGCAAGAAGGGGCAGAACGTCCGGCTCGCCGCCAAGCTGACCGGCTGGAAGATCGACATCAAGAGCGAAGAGGACAAGCGCCGCGAAGTCGAGGCGCAGTTCGGTGAGCTCGAGACGGCCGGGAGCGAAGAGGGTGAGGCGGCGGCAGGCACTGCCGAGGGGGCCGAAGCCGCACCGGACGAGCAGGCGGTGGTCAGCGCCGAGGCCGCGGAAGCGGCTGAGGAGGCCGGGACGACCGAGGCGGTCGAAGGGGACGAACCCGCCGTGACAGAGGCGGTCGAGGCCGAGGCGTCGACCCCCGAGGCGGATGCGCCGGCCGCCGAGGCGGATGCGCCGGTCGCCGACACGCCGGCCGACGCGAGCGAAGAGCCCGCCGGCGCCGACGAAGAAGCCAAGAATACGTAAGGAATCTACTTAATTAATGGCAACAGTCCGGATTTATCGAGTCGCCGAGCTGCTCAACACCACGAGCCAGGAAGTCATCGCGCTGCTGAAGCGTGATCACGGCATCGAGGTGAAGAGCGCATCGAGCACGATCGAAGAAGTCGTGGCGCGGGAGTTCGTGTCGCGCATGGCGCGCCAGCGCGGCCTGACGGTCCCGTCGAACGCGTCCTTCGCCGATACGCCCGCACCGATCAAGGGAAAGAAGCCATCCGGCAAGGCCCCCGAGCCGGCGAAGCCGGCTGCGCCCGCCCTGCCGCCGCCGCGCCTCGTGAAGACCGCCAAGCCGGTGATGCCGCCAATCGAGGTCGCCGAGCCGGCTCCGTCCGCCGAGGGGGTCCTGATTCCGCCCCCCGCGCCGCAGCCGGTCGCCGAGCTGGAAGCGCCGGTCGAAGAGACGCCGGCGCCGCCGGCACCACCCGCGGTGCCGGAACCGGTCGCCGAGGAGCCTGTCGAGGAACCGGCTCTGGCAGCTAAGGCCCCCGAACCGGAAACCGTTGAAACGCCTGCGCCTGCGGCTGCCCCTGCGCCGCGGCCGCAGGTGCTGACACCTCCGCCACCGCCTCGTCCGGTGATGCCGGCTCACACCGGCCGGCTGGTGCCGCCGACGATCCGCCTCCGGGTCGAGGATCCTCGCACTGGCCAGGCGCCGCCGGCGGCTCCGCGGCGTCCGCTGCTCGTCCGTCCGACCCCGCCACAGGCTCCGGCAGCGCCCCAGGCGCCGACCGGCAACCTGATCCGGCCCGCGGGCACGCGACCGGGCGCTCCCGGCCCGGCCGGACGCCCGATACAGCGTCCGCCATCGGGTCTGCCGCCGCGGCAGCCCATGGGTGGGCCGCGCCCGCTCCCGTCGCAGCCGGTCCGTCCGTCGCAGCCGCCGCGTCCGGGCATGTCTCCGGGCTATCGTCCGCCGCCGCGACCGGTGCACCGTTCCGGTGCGCGCCGCGAAGGGCCGCGGCCGCCGATGATGCAGCAGGCCCCGGCGGCGCCGCCGCCGGTGACCCGTACGATCACGCTGGCCGAAGGCATGACCGTGGCCGATCTCGCCGCCAAGCTGGACGTCAAGGCGAAGGACGTCATGAAGAAGCTGATGGATCGCCGCATGATGGTGACCATCAACAGCACGCTCGACGACGAGACGGCAGCGATGGTCGCGCGCGAGTTCGGCGCCGACGTCAAGATGCAGTCGTTCGAAGAGGAGATGCTGCAGGTCGAGGCCGAGGATGTCAACGAGGCGGACCGGGTCACCCGGGCGCCGGTCGTCACCGTCATGGGCCACGTCGATCACGGCAAGACGACGTTGCTCGACGCGATCCGTTCGGCGCGCGTCGCCGAGCGCGAAGCCGGCGGCATCACGCAGCACATCGGCGCCTACTCGGTGAACGTCAACGACCGGAACGTGGTGTTCCTCGACACGCCCGGTCACGAAGCGTTCACCATGATGCGAGCCCGCGGCGCGCGGGTCACCGACGTCGTCATCCTCGTGGTCGCGGCAGACGATGGCGTCATGCCGCAGACCAAGGAAGCAATCGACCACGCCAAGGCGGCGGGAGTGCCGATCCTTGTCGCGATCAACAAGATCGACAAGGCCAACGCGAACCCCGAGCTGGTCAAGAAAGAACTGTCGGATCTCGGGCTCACCCCGGAAGCGTGGGGCGGCCAGACCGTCATGGTGGAGGTCTCGGCCAAGAAAAAGGAGAACCTCGAGCTGCTGCTCGAGATGATCCTGCTGGTGACCGAGATCAGCGACCTCAAGGCGAACCCCAAGCGGAACGCGTCGGGGACCGTGCTCGAAGCCAAGCTCGACAAGGGTCGCGGACCGGTGGCGACGATTCTGGTCCAGGACGGTACGCTCCGGGTCGGCGACACGCTGATCGCCGGCACGATCGTCGGCAAGGTCCGCGCGTTGATCGACGACCGCGGACGTCAGATCAAGACCGCCGGACCGGCGACACCGGTCGAAGTGCTCGGCCTCGGTGGCCTGCCGGTCCCGGGCGATCCGTTCCAGGCGCTGACCGACGCGGCGAAGGCGCGCCAGATCGCGACCTTCCGCCAGTCCCAGGCGAAGGAAAAGGCGCTCGGCAGCCGCGGCAGCCGGCTCACGCTCGAGTCGCTGCAGGCCCAGATTGCCGAAGGGGGCATGAAGGAGCTGCCGATCATCGTGAAGGCGGACGTGCAGGGCTCGTCGGAAGTGCTCGGCGACACCCTGACCAAGCTGAGCGACGACAAGGTCAAGGTCCGGATCATCCACAGCGGCGTCGGGGCGATCAACGAGTCGGACGTCCTGCTGGCGACCGCATCGAACGCGATCGTGATCGGCTTCAACGTCCGGCCCGACCGCAACGCCGCGGACGTGGCGGAGCGCGAGAAGGTCGAGATCCGGCTGCACTCGGTCATCTACAACGTCGTCGACGAGATGAAGAAGGCGATGGCCGGCCTGCTCGACCCGACCTTCAAGGAAGTCCGCGTCGGCGCGGCCCAGGTGCGCGAGATCTTCAAGACCCCGAAGTTCGGCACCATCGGCGGCTGCATGGTTACCGAGGGCCGGATCACGCGCTCGGGCGACTCGCAGGCCCGCCTGATCCGCGATGGCGCGGTGGTTTACGAGGGGAAGATCGGCTCACTTCGCCGCTTCAAGGACGACGTCTCGGAGGTGAAGACCGGCTTCGAGTGCGGTATCGGCTTCGAGAAGTACAACGATCTGAAGGTCGGCGACGTCATCGAGGTGTTCGTCAACGAACGGGTCATGACGCCAGCCTAGGAATTCAGAACTAAGAATACAGAATTCAGAACTCGGCATCGACGCGTCATTCGGATTCTGCGTTCAGGTGCGATTCGTGGTTTCCCGATTCTAAAGTTCTTCAGTTCTTAGTTCTTAATTTCCTTCCCATGCCCCAAGGTTCCCGTCCGGCTCGTGTTGGAGATCAGCTGCGGGCCGAGCTCGCCGAGCTGATCGCGCGCGAGGTGCACGATCCGGGCATCGGCTTCCTGACCCTGACCCAGGTCAAGGTCACGCCGGATCTGCAGCAGGCCCGGGTCTACTACACGACGATCGGCGACGACAAGCAGCGGAAAGAGACCGGCCGCGCGCTGGCTCGCGCGACGCCGTTCCTGCGCCGCCAGGTCGGCCGGCGCCTGCGGCTCAAGCATGTCCCGGCGCTCGAGTTCTTCTACGACGAGAGCATCGTGCAACAGGACCGGATCGAGCGCATCATCCTGGACATCCAGGCCGAGCGCGCCGAGAACCCCCACTTGAACGACCTGCTTGCCGAAGACGCGACCGAAACAGCGCAAAAGGCCCTCGCCGATCCCGCGGACGCGACCGAAACGGAGCGAGAGCGAGTGGAGGTCGCCAGGCGGGGTGCAGACGGCGCCGCCGATCATGAAAGCGCGACCGAAACGGAGCGAGAGCGAGTGGAGGTCGCCAGGCGGGGTGCAGGGGGCCCCGCCGATTCAAACAAATGACAGCAACGAACCACGCTAGCGACTCCGGTCCCGTGCCGGCCGCCGAATCCGCCCGGATCGAAGATATTCGCCGCGAGATCCTCGCCCGGCAGCGATTCCTGATCACCTCGCACGCCCGGCCCGACGGCGATTCGATCGGGTCGCAGCTGGCGATGGCGTTCGCGCTGGACGCGCTCGGCAAGGAAGTCCGGATCGTCAACTCGGACCCGGCGCCGGAGCACTACCAGGAGTTCCCCGGGATGGACCGGATCGAGATCGCCAGCCGGATCGAGCGTCCCGCGGTGGACGCGGTGATCGTCATGGAGTGCAGCGATCTGAGCCGCACCGGGGTGGCCGGGCTGGAACACGAGTTCCTGATCAACATCGACCATCACGCCGGCAATCACATGTACGGCGCGGTGAACTGGCACGACGAATCGGCCGCCGCCTGCGGCGAGATGATCTTCGACGTGATCCAGGCGCTGGCGGTGCCCTTCACCGAGGAGATCGCCACCCACATCTACCTGGGGATCCTGACCGACACCGGGTCGTTCCACCACTCGAACATCACGCCGCGGACGTTCGACATCTGCCGACAGTGCGTGGAAGCCGGGGTGACGCCCGCCGTCATGGCGCGGCGGGTCTTCGACAGCAACAGCTTCGGCAAGCTGAAGCTGATCGGCGCGCTGCTCGACGACATGGAGCTCGCCGACGAGGGACGTCTGGCGGTGCTCTACCTCGATGACGAAATGCTGGCCGCGACCGGCAGCACGAACAACGACACCGAAGGGCTGATCAACCTGCCGCTGACCGCGCGCGAGATCCAGGCGGTGGTGTTCTTCAAGGTCTCGAAGGCCGGCGAGGTCCGCGTCAGCATGCGGTCCAAGTACGACGTCGACGTCCGCAAGGTCGCGGGAGAGTTCGGCGGCGGCGGCCACAAGAACGCCGCCGGCTTCACCGTGTCGGGCCCGCTGAAGGACGTGCGCGCCGGCATCGTTCACCGCCTGGTCGGCGCAATCGCCGAGGGGCTGGAGAGCAGGCCGGGGTGAGTCATTCGGGGATCGGGGATGGGGTATGGGGAAGCGCGGAACGAGGAAGTGGAAGGGGGATGACGTGAAGACAACCCAGTCCCATCGCCATAACCCATCTACCCTTTCCTCTCCACCAGTTTCAAATTGCCCATCCCCCATGCCCCATCCCCCATGACCCATCCCCTTTTATGAACGGCGTGCTCGTCATCGACAAGCCGGCCGGGCCGACCTCGCACGACATCGTCGGCTACGCCCGCCGCGTCCTGCGCGAGAAGCGGATCGGCCATACCGGGACCTTGGATCCGCTGGCGACGGGCGTACTGCCGCTGGTGATCGGCCGCGCCACCCGATTGTCGTCGCTGCTGTCGTCCACGGAAAAAGAGTACGAAGCGTCGGTCCGGCTTGGCGCAGCGACCGACACGTACGATGCCGCCGCCAGGCTGGCGGCCGGTGGCGCCGTGCCCGAAGCGCCCGACGTGGACGAGGCGCAGGTGACCGAGGCCCTGTGCGGTTTCCGCGGCACGTTCGAGCAGATGCCGCCGCCGTATTCGGCGAAGAAGGTCGCCGGGGTGCCCGCCTACAAGCTGGCGCGGAAGAACCAGCCCACGGAGCTCGCTGCCGTCATGGTGACGGTCCATGCGCTGACGCTGCTCGGGGTCGATGCCGGGCTGGTGCGTTTGCAGCTGGTGACGTCACCCGGGTTTTACGTCCGCTCGCTGGCGCACGACCTCGGGGCGAGGCTTGGGTGCGGCGGCCACCTCGAGACGTTGCGGCGGACCCGGGCCGGGCGCTTCGGACTGGATCGCGCCGTCAGGCTCGACGACCTCGAGCGCGGGTCGGTCGATCTCGAGGCGAGCCTGATCCCGCTGGAGGAGCTGGTCCCTGAGCTCCCCGCCGTCCGGGTCACCGATCGGGGAGCCGACCGGATCAGTCACGGCAACTTCCTCAGCTCGAACGACTTGGCCGAAACGGGGCCTGGCCCCGATTCGGGGGGCTCCCCCGCCGAATCGGGGCCAGGCCCCGGCCGGGTGCGCGTGTTCGACCCCGCGGGACGCCTGCTGGCGATCGCGGAAACCGGCCCGGACGGGCTTTTGCGCCCCTCCATCGTGCTGGTGTAAGATATTGACTCTATTGGAATTGACGGCGGGCTGGTGCAGCGCAATATCGCGCTGATGTCTGGGCCGTTCGTGGAGGTAAAGAGTGGCATTCAGCAAGGATCGGAAGACCGAAGTCATCGGCAACTACAAGACCCACGGCAGTGATACCGGCTCCCCGGAAGTTCAGGTGGCGCTCCTCAGCGAACGCATCAACTACCTGACCGAACACTTCAAGACCCACGCAAAGGATCACCATTCGCGCCGCGGGCTGCTCAAGCTCGTCGGACAGCGCCGGAGCCTGCTCGACTACCTGAAGGGCAAGGACACCGATCGCTACGCGGATCTGATCAAGCGGCTCGGCATCCGGAAGTAATACCGCCAGCAGGCAGGCCGCTTGGGACGGCGGCCGGGGACAACGCGCGCGTGCGCACCCCCGGGTTCCGCCTCCCCGCTTCCTGCTCCTGGCCATCACCGCGAAAGCACTGAAAGCTGGCGCAGCTCACAAAGACAGAGAGACTTATGCACACACGCGAAATCAACGTTGCCGGGCGAACCATCTCGATCGAGACCGGCCGCCTGGCCAAGCAGGCCGACGGCGCCGTCGTCGTCCGACTCGGGGACACCATGGTCCTCGTGACTGCCTGCGCGGATGCCAACCCGCGCGAAGGCGTCGACTTCCTGCCCCTGACCTGTGACTACAAGGAGAACGCCTATGCGTCCGGGCGGATCCCCGGCGGGTTCTTCAAGCGCGAGGGGAAGCCACCCGAGAAGGAAGTGCTCACCAGCCGCCTGATCGATCGCCCGATCCGTCCGCTGTTCCCGTCAGGCTGGCGCAGTGAATCGCAGATCATCGCGCTGGTGATCTCGGCCGACTCCGACAACGACTCCGACGTGCTCTCGATTACCGGGGCCTCGGCGGCGCTCGCGCTGTCCAGCATCCCGCAGAGCGCCACCCTCGCCGGCGTTCGCGTCGGCCACGCCGACGGCGACTTCATCATCAACCCGACCTTCGAGCAGCGGAAGCGCAGCACCCTCGATCTCATCGTCGCCGGCACCAAGGACGGCATCGTGATGGTCGAGGCGGGGGCACAGGAAGTCACGGAAGAGCAGATGGTCCAGGCGCTCGAGCGCGCGCACGCGGCGATCAAGGAGATCGTCGCCGGGATCGACGCCCTCGCGGCGCAGGCCGGCAAGGCGAAGCGTGTCGCGACCGCGGTCAAGGAGATCCCGCAGGACTTCGTCAAGGAGGTCCACAGCGCCGTCCTCGCTCCGCTCACCGCGGCGATGAAGATCAAGGACAAGCTGGAAAACTACGCCACCGTCGATCAGGTGGTGAAGGGGTTCATCGCCGCCCTCCCGCAGGACGATCTCGAGAAGAAGGCGAATGCCAAGTCGATTCTCAGTGAGCTGAAGGAGAAAGTGCTGCGCGACGAGATCCTCGAGCGTGGCCAGCGCCTCGACGGCCGCAAGTTCGACGAGATCCGCAACATCACGATCGAAGTTGGCGTCCTGCCGCGCACCCACGGCTCCTGCCTGTTCACCCGCGGTGAGACCCAGGCGCTGGTCACCGCGACGCTGGGCACCGCCGACGACCAGCAGAAGGTCGAGACCGTCGACGGCGAGACCTGGAAGCGCTTCATGCTCCACTACAACTTCCCGCCGTTCTCGGTCGGTGAAGTCAAGTTCCTGCGCGGCCCCGGACGCCGCGAGATCGGGCACGGCGCACTGGCCGAGCGCGCGCTCTCGCCGATGATGCCGGCCGAGGAGACGTTCCCGTATACCGTGCGGGTCGTGTCCGAGATCCTGGAGTCGAACGGCTCGTCCTCGATGGCCTCGGTGTGCGGCGCCTCGCTGGCGATGATGGATGCCGGCGTGCCGCTCAAGGCGCCGGTGGCCGGCATGGCCATGGGCCTGGTGATGGACGAAGCGACCGGCAAGCATGCGATCCTCTCCGACATCGCCGGCGCCGAGGACCACTACGGCGACATGGACTTCAAGGTGACCGGCACCGCGAAGGGCATCACCGCGCTGCAGATGGACATCAAGGTCTCGGGTATTACGACCGAGATCATGCGCAAGGCGCTCGAGCAGGCGCGCCAGGGCAGGATGCACATCCTGGGCAAGATGCAGGACACGCTGGCGAAGTCGCGCACCGACGTCTCGGCCTACGCGCCGCGCATCGTCACGATCCGGATCCCGGTCGACAAGATCCGCGACGTCATCGGACCGGGCGGCAAGATGATCCGGAGCATCATCGAGCGCACCGGCGTCAAGATCGACGTCGAGGACGATGGCCGCGTGAACGTGGCGTCGGCCGACGAAGCCTCGGCGCAGAAGGCGATCGGCATCATCCAGGAGCTGACCGCCACCCCCGAGCTGAACAAGACCTATCTCGGCAAGGTGCAGCGCATCACCGACTTCGGCGCGTTCGTGGAAATCATGCCGGGCCTCGACGGCCTGTTGCATGTCTCCGAGATCGCGCACTACCGGGTCAAGGACGTCCGCGACGAGCTGAAGGAAGGGGAACAGGTGATGGTCAAGGTGATCAACATCGATCCCTCAGGCAAGATTCGCCTCAGCCGTAAGGTGCTGCTCAACCCGGACGAGGGGAAGCAGCCGGCGGCGCAGGGTCAGGACCGCAAGGACTAGCTCAGGGGTGACCGGCGGCGGATTGGGGGCCAACCCCGGCCGCCGCCAACTAACCCGGGCGCCGGAGCGTCTAATCAGTAAGGAACTAATGTGAAAAAGACCTTACTTGGGATCACCTCCGTGGCAGCCTGTCTGGGTGCCCTCGCGGTCATGGCCGCTCCTGCCGCCTCGGCGGCCCAGGGGACGGTCCGCGAGTTCACGATCCGGGGGGACCAGTTCGCCTATTCACCCACCCGGATCGAAGTGCAGAAGGACGACATCGTGAAGGTCACCTTCACGGCGGTCGACATAGCCCACAGCTTCACCGTCGACGAGTACCGGATCGCCAAGCGCGCCAGCCCCGGGCAGACGGTAACCTTCGAATTCCGTGCCGCCGGCAACGCCCGGTTCTACTGCAATCTGACGCAGGACGACCGCTGCAAGGGCATGCACGGCGAGATCATCGTCAAGTAGCCCCTCCCACCTGCGGGCCTGCGGCCCGCGCCTGAGCGATCCGCTGTTCGATCGGGGGATGCGTGTGGAACAGCCACACCGCCGCCCGTGACGGACTCTCTTCGGCCAGATTCTGTGCGCCCAGGCGTCGCATCGCGCTGACGAAGGCGTCGCGCCGGCCGGTCAGGGCGAGCGCGAAGTCGTCGGCGCGCCGCTCGTTGGACCGTGAGAACGCGTTCACCAGCGGCGTCGCCGCGAGCATCACCGCGCCGGCGGCCAGCAGCAGCAGCGGCAGCCCGGCGGGGTCCGCCGGACCACCCAGGCCCAGCGGACGCCACAGCTGCCCCAGGGCGGTCGCCGCGGCGTAGCACGCGGCCACCAGCAGGGCGAACTCGACCGCGATCCCCTTGGTGATGTCATGGTGCACGTGGTGGGCGAGCTCGTGCGCGAGGATCACCTCGATCTCATCCTCGCTGTATTGCGCCAGCATGGTGTCCGAGACCAGGATGCGGCGGGTCTTCCCCGAGCCCACGAGAGCGGCATTCGCCCGGCGGCTCTTCGCCCCCAGCCCCCACTCGAACACCCCCAGCACCGGCACGCCGGCACGCGCCGACAGCTCCACCAGCCGCGCGCTCAGCTCCGGACGGTCCAGCGGCGTGAACCGGTAGAAGAGCGGCAGCAGCAGGACGGGGGCGAGCCGGGCCAGCAGGATCGTGGCGAGTGTCCCGGCAAGCGCCGTGGCCAGCCACCACCACGCGGAACTCCACTCGATCAGGGCGTAGACGACCTGGCCGGCAAGCACCCCGAAGACCGCGGCGATGCCAATTGCCTTGGTGTGGTCGCGGAGCCAGGTCGACGCGGGTTCGGCCGACAGGTCGTAGCGGTGCTCGAGGACGTAGCTGCGGTAGAAGGCAACCGGCAGGGTCACCAGGGCGTGCAGCACCAGCAGCAGCAGCACGTAGAGCGCGACCGGCACTCCCGGCCGCAGCCAGAGCATGACGGTGAGCAGCGAGGCGGTGGCGGCGAGCGAGACGACGTCCGCTCGCCGGGTCAGCCGGTGGTATCGGGAGGATTTGGGCTCGTTCAAACCGCGACGGCCTCAGCGGTACAGCGTCAGTTCAGCTGCACCGAAATCAGTTTGGAGACTCCCGGCTCCTCCATCGTCACGCCGTAGAGACGATTGGCGATCTCCATCGTCTTGCGGTTGTGGGTGATGAGGATGAACTGCGTGTGGTCCTGCATCCCCTGGAGCATCTCGACGAACCGGCCGATGTTCGCGTCGTCGAGCGGGGCATCGATTTCGTCGAGCAGGCAGAACGGGCTGGGGCGGTACTTGAAGATCGCAAACATCAGCGCCATCGCGGTCAGCGCCTTCTCGCCGCCCGAGAGCAGCTGCACGCTCTGGAGCCGCTTGCCGGGGGGCTGGGCGATGATGTCGATCCCGCTTTCGAGCTGGTCGCTCTCGTCGAGCAGCACCAGGCCGGCCTTGCCGCCGCCGAACAGAGTGGTGAACGTCCCCTCGAAGTTCTGGTTGATGACGGCAAACGCCTCGCGAAAGCGCTCCCTGGTGGTCTTGTCGATCTTCCGGATCGCCTCGCCGGTGGCGGCGATGGCATCGACCAGGTCCTTCCGCTGGGCGGTGAGGAACGTATGGCGTGACTCGAGGTCATCGAACTGGTCGATGGCCATCATGTTGACGGCCCCCATCCGCTCGATCTTGGTCCGGAGATCGGCGACCATCTCGTCAGGCGTCATCGTCCTGGTCTCGGCCGGCGCCGTCCGTGCCTCGTCGGCGGGCTCGGTGACCGCGCCGGGCTCATCCTCGACTTCGGCCGCCTCGGGAGCGTCATCGACCGGCCTGGGGCTGGCAAGCAGGCCGTCGCGTTCGAACTGCGCTACCTCCGCGGTGACCTCGTCGAGAGTCGCCTGCACCGCCTCGCTGCACGAGGTGGCGAGGTGCGTCAGGTCCGCTTCCGCGGTCGCGCGCTCGACGTCGAGGCGTGCGATCTCGGCGCGGACGCCCTCCAGCGATTTTCGTGCCTCACGAATGACCAGTTCCTGCGCCTCGAACCCGGAGCGCAGTGCCTGCGAGCGCTCGTCGGCGACCCGCACCTGCTCGCGCAGCTGGTCGAACGCGTGGACGTCGGCGTCGAGCCGCGCTTCCGATGCGACGATCGACTCGCCGAGACTGGTGCGGTGCGAAACGGCCCGCTCCAGGTCTTCACGACGACGCTCCACCCGCTGTTCCAGCTCGCGTGCGGCTTCGTCGAGCCGCTGGATCTCAATCGTCAGGCCGCTCGCGCGCTCGACCAGCGCGGCGTGCGCCGCCTTGGCTTCGGCCGTCTTCGTGCCCTGTGCCTGGGTGGCCTCACGCGCTTCGAACAGCCGACGCTGTGCAGTGTTCAGCTGTTCGTCAGCGCCGCGCTGCTCGGATTCGATCCGGGCGATCGACTCACGCGCCTCGTCCTGGCGGGCTTCCTGGGTCCGAAGCTCTTCCTCCGCCGATCGCCGTTCGGTGGCGATCTGGTCCTGTTTCCGGGTGACGCGGTCGGTGGCCTCGCGGGCGCCACTCAATTGCAGCTCGTACCCGACGATCGCCTTCTCCTGCCGGTGAAGCTCCCCCTGCAGCGACAGGATGGCCGATTCCGCTCCGGCGATGACGACGTCCAGCTGACCGATCTCGGTGCGCAGACGCTCGACGACCTGCCGCTCCACCTCTCCGCGCTCGCGGAGCTCCTTGATCTCGCGACGGGTGGTGAGGATGCCGCGCGATTCCGCCGGGGTTCCCCCCTCGACGACCTGCGGACCGCGGAAGACGTCCCCCTCCGGGGTGGCGATCGGCGAGGCCGTCGCCAGAGCCGCGGTGCGGGCGGCTTCGTAGCCCGGCGCGATCCACATGTTGCCGATCGCCGCCCGGATGGCATCGGCGGCGGGACCGGTGACGCGGGCGACCTCGGTGATCGCGACCAACCCCGGAGCGGGGGCCGGCGCCGATCGGACCGGGGCCGGCGGCGGCGATCAGAAATCCGACGCGGCCAGCTTCGCGGCCGCGCGCGAACCGCAGGCCCGCTTCCGCGTGATCGTCGGTCGGCACCACGATGTGCTGGAGGATGTCGCCGAGGCAGGCCTCGACCGCCCGCTCGTAGCCGGCGTCCACCTCGAGAAAGTCGGCAACCGAACCCAGGTGCGACACGTCACCGGAGGATTCGGCCAGGACAAGGCGGGCGCCGTCGCCATATTCCGCGCGCGCGGCCGCCAGCTCCTCCAGCGACTTCAGCCGTCCGAGCAGACCGGCGAGCTCGTGCTCCCGCATCCGGTACTCGCGGCCCCGCTCCTCGCGGTCGGTTCGCGCACCGGCAAGCTGCGACTCGCGCATGGCGCGATCCACGCGCAGGCTCTCGATCGCCTCGCGGGCGCGGGCCATGGCTTCCTCCGCCGCGGCGCGCTCGCGTGCTGCGCGCTCGGCCTCGACCCGAAGGTCAGCCCCCTCGATCTCCAGCTTGTTCAGCTGTTCGGAGATGCGGGCGCGGGACGAGACCGCGTGCTCGATGGCGTGGCGCAGCGCGGTCGCGGCGTTGACCGCGGCAAACACCTCGCTGCGGGCCGCCTCGACATCCGCCTCGAGCCCTTCGATGCCGCGCTGAAGATCCGCGTACGCCACTTCCTCGGCCTTCATCGTGTCGGCCGCGGCGGTGCGTTCGGCGGCCGCCCTTGCCTGCGCGTCGCGGCGCGCGTCGAGCTCGAGCCGGGCCGGCTCGCGCCGGGCGTCGAGCGCCTGCACCTCGATCTCGATTTCGCCGGCGGTCTTCGTGAGCGACTCGACCTGCTGCCGGTCGAACGCGATCTGCTGCTGGAGGCGGCCGATCTCCAGCTCCCGGGCGTGGGCGGCTTCGCGGGCGGCGGTCGTGTTCGAATCCGCTTCCGTCAGCTCGAGCCGGAGCCGCTCGAGGGAGGCCTCGACTTCAGCGAGGTGGGCTGCGGCGCCGGCTTCGCGCTCGCGCGCCGCGGTCAGCCGCGTCCGCGCCGAGGCAATCGACTCCCCCAGCACCCGGTACCGGCTCGCGAACTGCACCTTCTCCCACCGCCGGAGCTCGTCGCGGAGCCGGCGATACCGCCGCGCCTTGGCCGCCTGCCGCTTCAGCGTGCCGCGCTGCTTCTCGACCTCGAAGACGATGTCGTCGACCCGCGTCAGGTTCTGCTGGGCAGCCTCGAGCTTGAGCTCCGCCTGCCGGCGCCGGCTCTTGTACTTGGTGACGCCGGCCGCCTCTTCGATCAGCTGGCGGCGATCGGTCGGGCGGGCGCTGAGGATCTGGCCGATCTTTCCCTGTTCGATGACCGCGTAGGCCTTGATGCCCAGCCCGGCATCCATCAACAGGTCCTGGACGTCGCGGAGCCGGCAATTCTCGCCGTCGATCAGGTACTCGCTTTCACCCGAACGGTAGAGACGACGCATGAGCTCGACGTCCTTGACGATCAGCGGCAGCTCGTCCTCCACCGCCACGGCGGTTTCGAGACCCACGCCTCCGAGCGCCAGGAACTCACCAGCAGGCTCGACGATCGGCCGGGTACTGCCCCCCTCCTGGCCGGACGGGACGCGCGCCGCGACTCCGGACAGCTTCAGCCGCACTTCCGCGGCGGCGGTCGGCTTCCTCGCATCGCTGCCGCCAAAAATCACGTCCTCCATACGATCGCCGCGCAGGCTCTTGGCGCTCTGTTCGCCGAGGACCCAGGTGAGCGCGTCGACGACATTGCTCTTGCCGCAGCCGTTCGGCCCGACGATCGCCGTCACCCCCTCGTCGAAGGTGAGTTCGGAGCGGTCCGGAAAGCTCTTGAAGCCGGCGATCTCGATTCGATTCAATCGCATGGTCGTGTTCCCTGGTGCAGTGGATCCCGGTGAGGCCGGCGAGAGGCCTCCTGCAAACAACAACAGCTGCGCCAGACACGGTACGGACGTCGTGCCTGGAAGCAGCTGGGAGTGCTTTGAAGTGAAAAGGTGGACGTAACAAGACCGCAAGTTCCGATGCCACACCCCGCCCCAAGCGGAATGGCCCCTGGCGTCAGAGAACGGTCGTCAGTCTAGCAAGGCCCTATACCTAGGGCAAGGGCAAAATCCGACCCCAAAATCTTGGGGCAAAGCCCTACTGTTACTCCTTTGGCGCGCGCTGGACCCGGGTCTTCGCCATCCCGGCCAGGCGCACGGCGTCGTTGAACTGCTGCAGGCCGAACTGGGCCTGCGGATCCTTCCCGATCAGGTTGCGCCGCGCCTCTTCGATGCCGAACAGGGCCACGTCGATGTCGTAGTGGATCATCGCGCGGACGAAGTCGGCGTCCTGCTGGAACGCGGTCTCGTCGATCCTGACCTTCTGCGAATCGAGCAGCTTGCGGAACTCGGCCAGCATGTCGTCGGTGACCGTAAAGCCCCGGGCGATCGGCTTCTTGTTCTTGTTGGCGGCGGCGAGGCGGGTATCTCCTTCGGCGGTGAACAGGTCGGCGAACTGGGCGAACGCCTGGCGGGCGTAAAGCTGCCGGCCGAACCGCGTCGGTGAGAATCCTTCGATCGGACCGGCGAGGAACTTGTCGGGTTCGATGCCACCGCCGCTGTACACCTTGCGACCGGCGTCGGTGTACTTCAGGTCCGCCGTCGAGCGCGGCTTCGAGTCGCTCTGGTCGCGCAGAGTGTAGGTGAGGTACTCGTCGAAGCTGCCGTCCCACGGCCGCTGGATCATCCGTCCGCTGGGCGTGTAGTAGCGGGCGGTGGTCACCGCGACGCCGGCGTCACCGGGCACGCGATACACCGACTGCACGAGCGCCTTGCCGAAAGTCGTCTCGCCGACGACCAGCGCACGATCGTGATCCTGGAGAGCGCCCGAGACGATCTCGGAGGCGCTGGCACTGTTCCGGTTGACCATCACGACCATCGGGAGCTGCGTGTACTCGCTCTTCTCGGTGGCGCGATAGTCGGCGTCGGCGTTCGGCACGCGGCCGCGCTGGTAGACGATCAGGTCTCCCTGCGGCAGGAAGCGATTGGAGACCAGGATCGCCTGGTCGAGCAGGCCGCCCGGGTTGTCGCGCAGGTCGAACATCAGGCGCTTCATGCCCTTGGCCTGAAGCTGCTGGAGCGCGGCCCCGAGCTCACGGTCCGACGTCTCGGAGAACTCCCCCAGCTTCACGTAGCCGGTTTCCTTGTCCAGCATGAAGGCGCCGCGCACGGTGGTGATGTTCACTTCGTCGCGGATGACTTCCATGTCGATCAGCCCTTCGGCGCCGCGCCGGCGGATCGAGATGTTCACCGGCGTGCCCTTCGGCCCCTTGAGCCGGCTCACGGCCTGCTGGGTCGTCCAGCCCTTCATGTCCTCGCCTTCGACGCGCGCGATCACGTCGCCGCGGCGGATGCCCTGCTTGTAGGCGGGAGACCCTTCGAAGATCGCCTGGATCGTGATGTCGCCGTCGATCGAAGCGATCGTGACGCCGAGGCCGTAATAGCTGCCCTGCTGCCGCTCGCGCATGGCCGCGTACTCGCGCGGCTCGAAGAAGCTCGAGTGCGGATCGAGCGTCTTCAACAGGCCGTCGATCGAGCTGTAAACCAGCCGGTCCGACGGGACCGCCTCGACGTATTCGCGCTGGACTGCCGCCAGGGCCGCCGTATAGATGCCATACTGCTGCATCAGGTCGTCCTGTGACGCCGCAGGCGCTGCGGCCGTAGAGGCCGCCGATACCGGCGGAGACGAGCACTGCGAAAAGGGCGGCCGGAATAAAACGCGGACTGCGCATAGTGTCATCCTAACAGACGAAGTGTCACGCCCGCAAAGAGTTCCGGGGATAATGAACGGTGGCGTGCTTGACCCTGCACTGAGGGGCTTCCTATAATTCGACGAGAGCGGTCGGTTTTCGGCCGCACTCTCCCTCAACCTCAGCTTCGGCAAGGACTTATGTATGTTTGGTTCAATCGGCGTGCCCGAGCTGATCATCATCCTGACGATCGCGCTCATCATCTTCGGTCCGCGGAAGCTGCCTGAACTCGGCCGTTCGCTCGGCCGCAGCCTCAACGAGTTCAAGCGGGCCTCCAACGAGCTCAGGAACACCCTGGACGAGGAGATCCGGATCGAGGACCAGAGATCGACCGAGAGGCAGCGCCCGCCCGAATCAGCGAGCGCTCCCCGCCCGGCCGACACGGTGGACGACTCGGTGCCGCGGAGCCGTGGCGACCAGGCCTGATCCTCCATGGCCCTCGTCCCCTTCCCTAGTGCCTCTCCGGGGCGTCGCGATGACGATCCGGACATCCAGCTGACCGACCCCGAGCCGTTCGACGACGACAGCTCGCGGATGTCGTTTCTCGAGCATCTCGACGAGCTGCGCAAGCGGCTGATCTACTCGGTCTACTCGCTGGTCGCCGGCTGTGCGATCGCCTTTCTCTTCGTCGGCCGGATCCAGGCCGAGATCTGGACGCCGCTGTTCGAACAGCTGCACGGCACCAAGTTCATGTTCACCGCCGGCTTCGAGCCGTTCATGCTGACCATGAAGATCGGTGCGCTGGCCGGGCTGATGCTCGCGGCGCCGGCGATCATCTACCAGCTCTGGCTGTTCATCGCTCCCGGTCTCTACGCCAACGAGAAGCGGTACGCGATTCCCTTCGTGCTGTTCTGCACGATCTTCTTCGCGATGGGCGCCGCCTTCTCCCACCTCGTCGCGTTCCCCTGGACCTGGAAGTTCTTCCTGGGCTGGGAAACCGACTACATGGAGTTCCGCCCCTCGATCGGCGAGACCTTCGGTCTCTACGTGAAGATGCTGCTCGGCGTTCGCCCTGATCTTCCAGATGCCGACCGTCGTGTTCTTCCTGGCGCGGATGGGGGTCGTGACCGCCGGCTTCCTCGCGCGCAACACGAAGTACGCCGTCCTGATCATCTTCATCGTCGCCGCGGTGATCAGCCCGGGAACCGATGTCGTATCGCAGGCGCTGATGGCGGGACCGATGCTCGCTGCTCTACGCGATCAGCATCCTGATTGCCTGGATCGTCGCGCCGCGCAAGCTCGATCCAGCGCGGTAGGCCTACAAAACGCACAATTCGGCGGCTTTTTGCTTTAGTATGGATGAGTCACGTCCGGCCTGTCCCCGAGCGCGGGTGACGCGGATCGCGGACCCCAGAGGTCCAGATGATCATGCAGCGACATTGCGGGATGCCTGGCGGCGATGGTCTGCGCCGCCGCTCCTGCCATGGCACAAACCGGCACCACGACTCCGCCGCCGGCGGCCGAGACCCGGCCTGCCACGACCACGACTAGCGGCGACACCGGGCTGTGGTTCGTGCCGACCGGCGAGATCCTTCCCGCTCGCAAGTGGTCGCTCAGCGCCTACCGCGTCAATTTCGACTACGAACAGGGATTCACCGACGTGTCGCACTGGCCGGTGACCGTCGGATTACGGCGTCGCCGACCGCGTCGAGCTGTTCGGCGCGTTCACCGCCGTCACCCGCATCGATCGCGACCTGCGGCCGCTGTTCACGCCGCTGCTGCCGCGAGCCGGTGGTGTGGTCAACGAGTATCCGTTCGTGAACGACGGCTGGAGCGGGAACCGGATCGGCGATCTCTGGCTCGGCGGCAAGCTCAACCTGACGTCGCAGTACCGCCAGCAGCCGGCCGCGCTCGCGGTCCGCGCCATGATCAAGCTGCCGACGGCAAGCGACGATGACGGCGTGGGCACCGGGCGCACGGATTTCGCGTTCGACGGAATCGTGAGCAAGGAGATCAACGAGCGGGTCGAGCTCTCCGGCTTCGGCGGCATGATCTTCCGCGGGGATCCCGACACCTACGATCTGCTGAACGGCGTGCGCTGGGGCGTCGGCGCCGGCATGCCGACACGGAAGAGCCTCCGGCTGACCGCGGAGCTCCACGGCGAGCACTATCTCGGGGACGCCGTCGAATTCACCGGCGCGCAGATCCAGGGCGGATCGCTCCTGATCCCGGTGAGCTCCGAACAGAACGGCCCGATCAACGCGTCCCTCGGCCTCACCTGGCAGGGACGCAACGGCTTCTTCGCCGGCGCCGGCATCAACTACAACCTGCGGCTCGATGGCCGCAGCGACTCGGGCAGCTTCGAGAACGAGACCGGTGACGCCGCCGGCTTCCAGTTCCGCCTCGGTTACCACCCCGGCGTCCGCATCTACGTCGCACCGACCGCCGCCCCCGCCGCCGCCTGCGCCAGCGGCGGCGCCGCAGAATCGCCCGCCGACCGTCCGCGCGCGCTGCGAGCCGTGCACGGTGGAGATCGGCAAGGACCTCGACCGTCACCGCCGACGCCACCGATCCGGACGGCGATGCGCTCACCTATCGCTGGAGCACCGCCGCCGGCACGCTGAGCAACCCGGCGGATCGGGTAGTCGCCGTGGACCGCGCCGATGCAGGAAGGGGCCGTGCCGGTCACGATCGAGGTCCGCGACTCGAAGGGGGCCACCGCGACCGACGCGGTTACGATCCAGGTGATCCGGCCGGCGGTGCGCGAAGTGGTCTTCGAGGACGTGCACTTCGACTTCGACCGCTACTCGCTCCGCCCCGAGGCCACGCGCGCGCTCGACGAAGCGATCAAGGCGATGCAGGAGAATGCGCAGCTGCGCATCGAGCTCGAAGGGCACACCTGCAACATCGGCACGGCGGAGTACAACCTCGCGCTCGGCGAACGCCGCGCGACCGCGGTCCGCGACTACCTCACCAGCCGCGGCATCGGCGCCGACCGCCTGCGGACGGTGAGCTACGGCGAGGAGCGGCCGAAGCACGACAACGCCCGCGAAGAGACGCGACGCCTCAACCGCCGCGCCGCGCTCGTCGTCAGGGTTCAACGCTGACGCTGAGGTTCTAGGTGTAGGTTCCAAAAGGTTCTGGGATCCTCGGTAGAGGTTCCGGGGTCTGCGGAACTGCGCTTGAGGTTCCAGGGTTCTGGGATCTCCGATAGAGGTTCTGGGAGCTGCGCTCGAGCTCCCAGCTCCTAGTCCTAGCCAGAACCGTTCGAATGTCGATAAAGCCCTCGGCCGCGACCGAGATCCGGACGCTGATCGCGGCGCTGGCCTCGGACGACGAGGTCAAGCGCGAGTCGGCGGTGGCGCGGCTGGCAATCATCGGATCGCGGGCGGTGGACCGGTTGATCGCGGCCTACGCAACGGCCGACCGCGAGACCCGCTTTGTGATCCTCAGAGTGTCCGAGGCGATCGCCGATCCCCGCGCGATTGCCATCAGCCGCGACGCGCTGACCTCCGGCGGCGACCTGGCGGTGGCGGCGATCTCCATGCTGCGACCGCTGCTGCACTCACCGGTCGCGAGCGCCGCCACCCAGGCGCTGGACGCGCTCGTCGCCACCGCGCTCGATCAAAGAGTCGAACGGCGCCTGCGGCTGGCCGCCTTCGATGCGCTCCAGGAGATGCCGCCGGCCGTGCGCGAGCGGGTGGCCGAGGCGCTTCGACGCGACGAGGATCCCGGCGTCCAGGCGCGCGCCGCCGGCGCCCCCATGATGCCGCCGTGACCGACGCCGCGTGGCAGGACGCCGTCGACGGCAACCTGCCCGAAGACCCGGCGGTGCTGCGGGAACCGCTGAAACAGAAGGGAGCATCGGCGCCGCTCAGCGTGCTCCAGAAGCTGGTCGAGGCGACCAGGAGCCGCGAGGACGCCGCCACCACGCCGCCGCGGCGGGAAGCCTGGCGGCAGTTGCGCGGCGCACTGCACCAGGCGCTCGCGCTGCGCGGCAGCCGCGTGGCGGTCTACGACCTGCGGGAAACGGTATCGGCGGGCCAGGGCCCGCTGCCGGCCCCCTTCCTCGCCGCGCTGCACGTCGTCGGCGACGAGTCCTGCCTCGAGCCGATCGCGGCGGCGTGGACCGCGGGTACGCAGGCGGGAACACCGGACGACCAGGCGAGGTGGCGCCTGCAGCTCGAAGCCGCGTTCCACGCGATCGTGAAGCGGGAAAAAGTCGCGCGGCGGAGTGCGGTCCTGAAGCGGATCGACGGACGGTTTCCCGAGGCCGCGAACGCGCTCAGTACCGACTTCGCGAACCACGCCTCGACCGAAGCGTCGCGCCCGCACTTGACGCAGCTGCCGCTGACCCGCTCGAAGCCGAACGGGATGTTGCGGACGGTCGCCTGGGTATCGGCCTTGATCTGCGCTTCGCACTCGCCGCTGCCGCACCAGGCAGCGATCACGAAGCCGGGGCGTCCCTCCATCACCGCCTTGAACTCCTCGTAGGTCGCCACCCGCTGGGTGTGCTCCTCGCGATACTTCAGCGCGCGGTCGTACAGCGCCTGCTGGATCTCGTCGAGCAGCCGCACCACCGACGCACCGATGCCGTCGATCGGCAGCGACGCCTTCTCACGGGTGTCGCGGCGCGCGACCATCACGGCGGACTTCTCGATGTCCTTGGGACCGATCTCGATGCGCAGCGGCACGCCGCGCAGCTCCCACTCGGCGAACTTCCAGCCGGGCGTGTAGGCATCGCGGTCGTCGAGCATCACCCGGACGCCGGCCTTGACCAGCTCCGCCTGGAGCTCGCGCGCCTTCGGCAGGACCGTCTCCTGCCAGTTGCCGCGGGGAATCGGCACGATGACGACCTGGTAAGGGGCGATCCTCGGCGGCAGGATCAAGCCGCTGTCGTCGCCGTGGGTCATGATCAGCCCGCCCACCAGCCGCGTCGAGACGCCCCACGACGTCGTCCAGGCGTGCTGCACGGTCTTGTCGCGCCCCTGGAACTGGATCTCGAACGCCTTGGCGAAATTCTGTCCGAGGTTGTGCGAGGTGCCGGCCTGCAGCGCGCGGCCGTCCCCCATCAGCGCCTCGATCGAGTAGGTCCGCGACGCCCCGGCGAATTTCTCGCTTTCGCTCTTCTGCCCGTCGACCACCGGCATCGCCAGCTCGGTCTCGGCGAACTCCTTGTAGAGCGCGAGGATCTTCAGCGTCTCCTCCTGGGCTTCCGCTTCGGTCTCGTGCGCGGTGTGCCCCTCCTGCCAGAGGAACTCGGTCGTCCGCAGGAACGGACGGGTCACCTTCTCCCATCGGACGACGTTGGCCCACTGGTTGATCAGGACCGGCAGGTCACGCCATGACTTGATCCACTTCGCGTACATGGTGCCGATGATCGCTTCGGACGTCGGGCGCACCACGAGCGGCTCGGCGAGCTCCTCGTCGCCACCGCGCGTCACCCAGGCGACCTGCGGCGCGAAGCCCTCGACGTGCTCCTTCTCCTTCATCAGGAGGCTGGCGGGGATGAAGAGCGGGAAGTAGGCGTTGACGTGCCCGGTGGCCTTGAAGCGGCGATCGAGCCCCTGCACGATCAACTCCCAGATCGCGTAGCCATAGGGGCGAATCGCCATGCAGCCCTTGACGTCGGTGTAGTCGGCGAGCTCGGCCCGCCGCACGACGTCCAGGTACCAGCGCGAGAAGTCCTCGGACTGCGGGGTGATCTCGGTCACCATCGAGTCTTTCTTTCCGCTGCCCTTCGGCTCCTTCGTCGCTTGCTCCGCCATTTCACTATCCCCAATCAGCAATCAGTCAACCGGCGCTCGGCACTCCGCGCTCCGCAATTCTTCTCAGCCAGTTTATATCGTCGCGCTGCGGGTAGTCGTCGCGATAGTGGGCGCCGCGGCTCTCTTCGCGGCGCAGCGCGGCGCGGGCGATCAGGCGGGCGACGGTCAGCAGGTTCACGCTGCGCCATTGATCGGCACCGAGCGGCCCGCCCCCCGCAGATGGGCGTCGACCTGCCGCCAGGGCTCCTCGAGCGCATCGACCGCCTGCTGCAGAGTCTGCCGCTCGCGGAACAGCCCGACGTGCTCCCACATCAGGCCGCGGATTTTCGAGCTGCCGGCGAGCCAGGACTCAGCGGTTGCGGCGGTGCGGAGCCCGGCGATGTCCGGCTCTCGAGGAGCCGCCGCTCCTGCATCCGCAATGCGGGTCATCCTGGAGCCGAGGGCCTCGGCGGCCCGCTCGAAACCGTCGCCCCGGCCGTTTTTCATCGCCCGTCCGGCACGAGCGCCGAACACGAGCCCTTCCAGGAGCGAGTTGCTCGCCAGGCGATTGGCGCCGTGCACCCCGGTGCACGCCACCTCGCCGGCGGCGTAGAGCCCTGGGATCGTCGTCCGGCCGTCGAGGTCGGTGACGACGCCGCCCATCACGTAGTGGGCGGCGGGGCCGACCGGGATCAGATCGCGGGCGAGATCCAGGCCCGCCTTCCGGCAGGCGTCGGCGATCAGCGGGAAGCGGGCGTGGACGTAGGCCGGATCGAGATCCCTCAGGCTCAGGGACACCGGCCGGCCGGTGCGCAGTTCCTCGCGGGCGATCGCTCGCGAGACCCGGTCGCGCGACGCCAGGTCCCCGGCCGCTTCGTAACGCTCCATGAACGCGTCGCCATCGCCGTTCACGAGCCGCGCTCCTTCGCCGCGAAGCGCCTCGGAGAGGAGAAAGCGCGGCTGTCCGTCGACCTTCAGCGCGGTCGGATGAAACTGCACGAACTCGAGGTCCGCCACCTCCGCTCCGGCGCGATATCCCATCGCCACGCCGTCACCGGTGGCCACCGCTGGGTTCGTGGTTTCGCGATAGACCTGGCCAGCCCCTCCCGTCGCCAGCAGCACGGCGCCGGCGCGGGTGTGGCGAAGCTCGCCATCCGGCCCGATGTACCGGGCGCCGGTGCAGCGCCCTCCCTCGACCGTGAGATCGACGACGCGCGCGTGGGCGTGCGCCGTGATCCCCGGCAGCGATGACGCGCGGCGCCAGAGCACGCGACCGATCTCCCGTCCGGTGGCGTCGCGCGCGTGCAGCACCCGTCGCGCGCTGTGCGCCCCTTCCACCGCGAGCGCCGGCGTCCCGTCAGGCGCGAGGTCGAAGCGGGCGCCCCAGTCCATCAGCTCCCGGACGTAGGCGGGGCCTTCTTCGACCAGAACCCGGACGGCGGCTTCGTCGCACAGGCCGTCACCGGCCGCGAGCGTATCGGCCGCGTGCAGCGCCGGGGAATCGTCGGCGCCGATCGCGGCCGCGACCCCGCCCTGCGCATAGCCGGTGTTGCCTTCTTCCGGTTCAGCCTTGGTGAGGATGAGGACGTCGCCGGCGCCGCTCAGTTCGGCGGCGGCCCGGAGCGCGGCGATGCCGCTGCCGATGATGAGGAAGGTGGAGGAAGTCTGCGACAAGATCCAAGCCGGTGCCGTTGCTGCTATCCTACCATCCACTCCTGATGCCCTTCTCCGAGACACCCGAACCGGTACGGCTCACCGTGCGAACCGCATCGTCGGAGTACCCCGTCGAAATCGCCGCCGGCTCGTCGCGGGGGCTGGCCGCCGGGCTCGAGGCGGCCCGATTGCCGCGCCGCCGGTTCATCGTCTCGAGCCCGACCGTCTGGCGCCTGCACGGCGAACGGTTCGCTCCGCTCACCGCCGAGGAGCCCATCCTGATCCCGGACGGCGAACGGTTCAAGAACCTCTCGACCGTCGGACGCATCTACGACGCGCTGGTCAAGGCGCAGGCAGACCGCGGCTGCGCGCTGATCGCCGTCGGCGGCGGGGTGATCGGCGACGTCGCCGGCTTTGCCGCCGCCACCTTCCTGCGCGGCGTACCGGTGGTCCAGATCCCGACCACGCTGCTCGCGCAGGTCGACAGCGCGATTGGCGGCAAGACCGGCGTCAATCATCCGCTGGGGAAGAACCTGATCGGCGCGTTCCACCAGCCAGCCGCTGTGTTCGTCGACCCGGAGCTGCTCGCCACGCTGCCCCGGCGTGAGTTCCGCGCCGGGCTCTACGAGGTGGTCAAGTACGGAGTGATCGCCAGCCGGAGCCTGTTCGACGCGATCGACGCGCAGTTGCCGGCGTTGTTCTCCCGGGAGGCGGGCGCACTGGTTCCGGTGATCGCCGAATCGTGCCGGATCAAGGCCGCCGTCGTCGGCGAGGACGAGCGCGAGTCAGGCCCCCGGCGCATGCTGAACTTCGGCCACACCGCCGGCCACGCGCTCGAGGCGATCACCAAATACCGGCGCTTCCGTCATGGAGAGGCGGTTGCCTACGGAATGCTCACCGCCGCGGAGCTTGCCGCCGCGCGGGGTGTCATGCCGCAGGCGGACCGCGACGCGCTGAGAGCGTTGATCGTGAAGATGGGGCCGCTGCCGCCGGTGGGAGACCTCGAGACTGCCCAGATCCTGGACGCCGTCGCCCGCGACAAGAAGGTCGTCGACGGCACGCTCCACTACGTCCTGCCCGCGGCGATCGGAAAGACCGTCATCGCCACCGACGTCACCAGTGCGGAACTGGAGACCGCGCTGCGGATCGTCGGCCTGCGCAGGGCCTGAGTCAGCCGCCGGGGCGGCCTACTCGATGCGGTGTTCCTTCAGCTTGCTGACGAACGCCTTGTAGGTGAGCCCGAGGACCTCCGCGGCGCGCGGCTTGTCCTGCTCCGCGTCCCGGAGCACCTGCTGAATCTTGCGGCGTTCCGCTTCACCAGCACCGCGGCGCGCGACGTCGTGGAGGCTGCCCGACAGGTCGAACGACGCCCAGGGATCGGCCGGCGGCTCGGGCTGCAGGCTCTGGACGAACGACAGGTTGAGGTTCCGCGGCTGGATGATCGCGCCGTCGGCGAGGATGACCGAGCGCTCGATGCAGTTCTGGAGCTCGCGCACGTTGCCGGGCCAGTGATAGGCCTGCAGCGCTTCCTGTGCCTCCGGCGAAAGCGTCAGCGGCCGCTTCTTCAGCTCGCGGCAGAACCGGTCGACGAAATACCGGGCGAGCAGAACGACGTCCCCGGTCCGTTCACGCAGTGGCGGCACCGTGATCGGGAACACCGACAGCCGGAAGAACAGGTCCTCGCGGAAGCGCTTGGCCGCGACCTGCGCGCGCAACCCCTGGTTGGTCGCCGCGACCAGCCGGACGTCCACCTGGACGGAGGCGGTACCGCCGACCCGTTCGAATCGCTTTTCCTCGAGCGCCCGCAGGATCTTCGCCTGGAGCGACAGCGGCAGGTCGCCGATCTCGTCGAGGAACAGCGTGCCGTGGTGCGCCATCTCGAACTTGCCCGGCTTGCGGGCGACGGCGCCGGTGAACGCCCCCTTCTCGTGGCCGAACAGCTCGGTCTCGAGCAGCGTCTCGGGAATCGCCGCGCAGTTGATCGCCACGAACGGCATCGACGCCCGCTCGCTCAGCGCGTGCAGCGACCGGGCGAACAGTTCCTTGCCGGTGCCGCTCTCCCCTTCGATCAGGACGGTCGTATCGGTGGTCGCGGCCCGCTCCAGCGCGGCGAAGACTTTCCGCAGCGAGGCATCCTCGCCGACGATCTGCGGCGCGCCGCGGCGGACGGCGAGCTCCTCCTTCATCAGCAGGTTCTCGTTGGCGATGCGCCGCTGCTCGAGCGCGCGGTGAACCAGCAACAGCAGGTGGTCGGGATCCACCGGCTTGGCCAGGAAGTCCATCGCCCCTTCCTTCATCGCCCGGACCGCGTCCTCGATGCTGCCGTAGGCGGTCATCACCATCACCGGGACGTCGGGGTCGATGTCCTTCGACGCGCGCAGCACGCCGAAGCCGTCACCGTCGGGCAGGCGCAGGTCCGAGAGCACCAGCGCCGGTTGCGCATCCTGCAGCAGCTGCACGGCGCTCGGCTGGTCGAGCGCCTCGACCACCTCGTAGCCCTGGCGCTCGAGCGCATGCCGCATCATGGCCCGCAAGGAGTCCTTGTCTTCGACGATGAGAATGCGGGCGGGAGCGAGCACGCGGGCCGAGGTCAGCGGAGCCAGCCAGGAGGTACGCCGGCCCGGCGCGCCTCTTCTTCGATGTCGGCGATCTTCTTGCGATTCGACTCGAGATCCGCCTTCACCCGGTCCATCTCGAGAACCGCTTTCGCCCGGTCTTCGGCGATCCGGGCCCGCTGGTACGGATCGTCCCGATTCGAGAAGTCGTTGGTCAGCGAGTTGATGCGGGTCTGGAGCGCGTCGGCGAACATCTCGTTGCGCCGCTGCTCCTCGCGGACCTGGGAGATCCGCTCCTTCCACCAGGCCTCGGTTTTTTCCGGCTCTTCCGGCTTGGCCGGTTCCTCCGGCTTGGCGGTCGCCTTCGGGTCCGCCTGACCGGGGGCCGGCTGACCGGGGGCCGGCTGCGCTGCGGGCGGCGGAACCGCCGCGCGCGGCAGGTCCTTGCTCGTCAGAACCTTGGTGGCTGGCTTCAAGCTCTTGCGGCGTTCCTGTTCCTTGACCGCGAGCTCCCCGAGCGTGGGGGACTGCTGGGCGCGTGCCACCGCTGGCGCGAGAAGCGCCGCCGCCAGAACCGCCGTCACCGCATATCTTCGGGCCATGGGAGCCTCTATTTTACCACCTCACGTCGCGCCAGGAGAGAACCTTCAAGGCTGCCGGCGGGAGCCCGGCCCCGGGCGGTGCACGCTGGACGAGCGCTTCCACGACCTTTCGCCCCCCGCCCGGCGACAGGGCGTGGGCGTGCAGCTCGACGACCCCGTTCGCGTCCGCCGCCGGGTTCCCGTCCCCGTCGGAGCTGTCGTCCGCGACCCAGACGACGGTGTAGATGGCGCTGTCGACGCCATTCGGAGACGGCCAGCCCGAAACCGGGCCCCAGGCGAAAATCTGCCACTGCGGCGTGTCGGCGCCCCAGCTCCGGCCCCCATGCGCGCGCCGCTGGACGTCGTCTGTCAGCGAGGGCGTGCTGCAGCACAGCACGACCCTGTCACCCCCCGGCAGGGTCCGGCCGCCGATTGCCGCGCCGTCGGTAATGGAGGAGGCGACCGCGCCGGACAGCACCGCTCCCCAGTCGGGGATCCCGCCGAGGTCGTGCATCGCCAGGGCGATGGCCCCTTCGGCCGCATACAGCGTTTCCTGCGACTGCCTGAAGTTTGCGGCGATCAGCGTTTCGGTCCGACTGGCGATCGAGACCGCCCCGCCGATCGCCACGAGCAGGAGGACGAGCGTCAGCGCCAGCAGCAGCGCCGTACCGCGTTCGCCGCGAAGGGACGCAATGGAGTGGACCATCTCAGCTGCCGCCGTTTCGCAGCGCCACCTCGATTTGTGACACGAGGTCGGGGATGACGCGGGGGCCGGTGGCGGTCCCCGGCCGTGCGAAGAATCGCGGGTCGGTGCCGCGCATGTTATCGACGCCAGTCTGCAGTCGAAGCGTCGCCCGCACGGTGCGAACTCGAAGCAGGTCGAGGTCGAACGCGGTCGGACCGGCGCCGGCGAATGGGCCGTCCGAGAAGCCTGGGAGCGGCATCGGGGCCATCGCGGCGTCGAGATACTCGAAGGCGACACCGATGACGTTGTCGGCCACGACAAACGAACCGCCTCCTTCTTCGCGCCGCAAGGTCGCGGCAGCGGGATCGAACAGGTAGCTCACCTGGGTAGCTTCGGCAATCTCCGTCGCCGCGGCATACGACGCGGCCCGCCCGCCTGACACGTCGGTGATGCTGAGGACGCCTGGCCCGACGCTGTCGATGCTCACCAGGTCCGCGTGGCCGGCGCTGTCGAAGACCAGCGCCGTCGTATCGGCGACGAATCCACAGGCAGCCGTGCCGGCCGGACAGCCATTCACTGCGTCGACGATCGCGATCGGCACGCCGGGGTCGAGCGGCTGGACCAGCCGGCTGTGCGCTCCGCCAGACACTGCGTAACGCAGCGTGATCGCAAGGCCGGTGCTGGTTCCAGGCGGATCACCAGGGCGCCTGGGCTCGACCGCCGCGAAATGGCGGGATAGCGAGCCGGAAGGTGTGCCGGCCGCCGCCGCGCGGAGATCGGCGGCGACTGCGTCGGCAACCACCCTCGCTCGCTGATGAAGGTCGGTCGTCTCTTCGAGGATCGGCGTGCCGGCCAGGCCGTCGTGGACCAGCCCGAGAACGGCGCCGCTGACCGTGAGCATGATGGCGGACGCAATCACCAGCTCGATCAGCGAATAGCCCCGGCTCATCGCAGCACCCGCGCGCGGACGGAGACGAAGCGAGCCTCGCCGTTCAGCCGCCGCGGCCCGGCGGCCGAAGCGGCCGAGACCGGACGGACCAGCACCTGTACCACCAGCAGGTCGCCGTTGGCGTCCGCCGGCTCGATCGACCAGCGCCTGACGAACGACGCGCCCGGTGGCGCGGTGGTACCGCCGGCGAGCCATCGACCCGATCCGTCGAGAAAATCCACGAATCCATCGACGTTGGCAGCGAGCGACCCGGCTCCCGAGGAGGTCAGGCCCGCACCCCCCGGACCGGCCGGATCGCTGGCCAGTCGGGTGGTGACATCGGTCAGTCGCGGACCGGTGGGGTCGAACTCGAGCTGGAGACCCCGCAGTTGCTCCATGCGGACGGCGGCGAGTCCGGCCGCGAGCGCCTGCCCGCGGGCGCGCCCCATCATCCCGGTCGCGACGGCCACGAGCTGCACCCCACCCAGCGCCGCCACGCAGAGAATCGCCAGCGCCACCAGCACTTCGATGAGCGAGAAACCCCGGTTCGACATGCGGGCAGTCAGCTGCACAGGCCGGGCCCGAGGCCGTGAAAGTCAGAGGCTGCGGATTCGCGAGGATTTTCGAACAGGTGCATGCCGGCGCACGGAGATGTAGCGCAGAAAGTGCGCCGTGGATCAGAGGTCGAACGGGCGGATTCTACGATGCGCCGGTCAGATGCGCGATCCGCGCGCGGACCTTTTCGGCGTCCGGCGCGTCAGGCTTCAACCGCAGGTACTCGGTGTACGCGGCGGCGGCGTCGGCCCGTTTCTCGAGCCGCTCGTAGCTGATACCGAGGGCAAGACGGAACGACGGGTCGGCGGGATCCAGGTCGATCGCGCGGCGGAACTGGTCCACCGCCGCAGGCTCGTTCCCCTGGCGATGCAGCGCCTGCCCCAGGTTGAACGAGGTGGCGTAGTCATCGGGAAAGATCTGCTGGGCGGTCCGATAGCCGGCCACGGCCTCCTCCCACCGCTCGAGCAGCGCCAGGGCGCGTGCGCGATTGAAGTGGTAGGCCCAGCGCTGCGGCAGCAGCTGAATGGCGCGGTCGAAATGCGGAAGCGCTTCGGCCGGACGCTTCAGCCGCACCAGCATCTGCCCCAGGTTGCTGTGCGACTCGGCGTCGTCCGGATTGCGCTCGATCGCCTCGCGGTACCGGGCCAGCGCCGTCTCGTAGTCGCCGGCTGCATGAGCGGTCGCTCCGGCGCCGGACGAGTCCAGGAACTGCCGCTCACCGGCGGGCGCTGCGGCCGCGGCCGCAGGGATCCCCTCCACAGGCGCTGCAATTACGGTGAGGGGCTCGGAAGTGACTGGGACAACCTGGCGGGGCGCCGGCGTGCCGGCGATCCACCACATCGCGAGCGCCAGCACCGCGCCGGCGCCGGCAAGGCCGCCAAGGACGGGACCAGCGCCGTACTTCTCCGGGGCCGGGGGCGGGGCCGCCGGCCGCTTCAGCGGATTTCGCGCCACGAGAGGATCCGGACCCCGACCTGGCCGACGCCGTTGTTGAAATCCTGCGGGTCGCCGAACGCTTCCACGCCCGCGCCCGCCGCGCCGACCGTCCCGAGGTAGAGATGCTGGTCGACAATGAACGGTGCCGTGGCCCGCCCGGCCATCGTCGCCGCCACCGGACTCTCGTTGTTGTCGATCTTGCCGTTGCCGCTCGAGTCGTAGGCCGCACCTCCGGCATAGGTGACGGCGTAGAGCTTGCCGGTGAAGTCGGCGCACGGCGTCGTCGCATTTTCGATAGTCGTCGTATAGAAGACGATGTCGCCGGCAACCGACGGCGAGGTCGAGGGGCGCTCGCCGGTGGCGAGACCACCGACGCTGGTGGTCGGCGCGAGGCTGATCTCGAATTTCTTCGACCCTCCGCCGGCCGGCGCGTTGTCTTTCAACCCGAACAGCTTGAAGGTCCCGGTGCCGCCGCCGGCGGTCGTCGGCAGAATGTCGCTGCCGGTCGAAAAGAACATGTAGACCTCCGCCGTGCCGATGAACAGCAGCGCGGACGACGCGTAGATCGGCTGCCCCGTGTCCCACATCTCGGTAGCCGAGATCGCGCCGGCGCTGGTGAAATTGAAGCGCCAGTAGATACCGTCGATGTCGCCCAGGTAGGCTTTCTTCACCACGATGGCGCCCGCATCCCCGGCGGCGGTGGGGTCAGCCTGCAGGGCGTTCTTCCGGCCGTTGCTCGCATCGGCGAGGAGCGCGCAGCCATTGCTGCTGCCGGACCCATCGGAGATGGTTCCGCAGGTTCCGCTGCCATTGCCGATCAGCGCCCCGGTGGCCGGATCGATCAGGTACAACGCACTCCCCGCGCGGGGCGCCGACGCGCCTCGTCCGGGCAGCGACGACTCGATCGCCGGGAAGTATCCGGAGCCGACGATCACCGCGTTCTTCGAGCGGTCGGTCGTGAGCGGCCCGACGGCCGGGTCGGACCAGGTGAAGCCGACCGTCTTCTCCGCGGTGGTAGCCGATGCCAGCAGGTCGCCGAAGATCTTGATCTTCCCGGCGGGGGTCCCGTCGGTCAACGTGAACGTTCCGGTGTAGTTCGGGTTGAACTTCGAATAGTTCGGGAACGACCACATGAATTCGATCGATTCGTCCGGACTATCGAACTGGCTGAGCAAGGACGAAACGGCCGCCGCATCATCGAACTCCGGCGCCACGTTCATCCCCGCTTCGGTAACGTCGAAGGCCTGGTAGAAGGTGCCGCCGGGCCCCTGCCCGATCAGCAGCAGGCTGCGCCACTCCCCCTGGATCTTCACTTCGGCGATCTTCGGTGAGCTGTCGACGAAGTAGTCGAACTGCTCGACCGGCTGACCATCCTCGAGCGTCTTGAGCTTGGGCAGCAGGTTGTACGGGATGAACGCCCACACTTCATAGCCGGTGCGCGCATCGATTGCGTGGATCATGCCGTTGTTGCCGCCGACGAAGATCATCGCCCGCCGCTTCTTGTACTTGCCGGCGAAGGTCCCAACCGCATCGGCGAAACCGTAGTCGTCATCGGGCGGCGGGTCGAGCGACGGGACGTCCATCAGCGCCGGGGTGGAGCCGATGATGGCGCCGAGCCCTTGAGCGCGGACCAGGTCGATGAGCGACGTCGCCGAACCCGACATGTTCATGTGCGCACGGAGAGTCGGTTCGTTGGCGGTGGTGAATGCGACGACCGAGCCCCCGCCGCTGCCGTTGGGCACGAACGTGTAAACGTTCCGGTTGTTCGGGTTGGCCGGCGTGCGGGCCTGCCCGGCCAGGTGGGGCCGCCCGTCGAGGTCCGGCCACAGCTTCGTGCCGTCGTTGACGAACTTCCAGCCGGTCGGTTTGGTGCCGTCCGGCTCCGGACGATAGACGCGGAACGCCCGCAACACGCCGTCGAATCCCGGCAGCGAGAAGCCGGCGGACAGCAACACGTTGCTGCGCTGCGTGAGCGGCTGACCACCGGGGCTGGCGTTCACATCGGTATTCGGCAGCGGGGTACCGGTTGCGCTGCGCGCGTTCTCGAGATTCACCGTGCCGACGACCGGGCTGACCCCGACGAACTCGCTGGCCGTCCCGGTGTCGAATTCGTTGGAGCGGGCAAACCCGGCCTGGACGGCATAGTTGATGTGCCGCGCGATGTCGCTGGGCGTCGTCACGCTCACGTAGCGCCCGCCGCTGTTGTTCGCGATCGCCTGCAGCTCCGACACGTCCCCGGCCGGGGGCCGCATGGCCAGCACGTGGATCGGCACGCGCTTGGTGGTGCCACCGGCGGTCACGCTCATGAAGGTCGAGGCCACCGCGGTCGGATCGTGGCTCGACGCGTAGGCCGAATTGCCGTCGTCCTTCCCCGAGGTGATCAGGATTACGACCGTGTTGCGGCAGGTCCGGGTGGCACTGGCGTCGGCGGACATCGCCGCGGCCGCGGCCGCCCGCGCATCGTCGAGCGCGTGCGCGATGGGCCGGTCTTCGTAGTCGCGCCCCCCGGCGCCGGCCGGAATGAGGCCGGTGATATTGCCGATGTCGCGCTGCATGATCTGGACGATGGTGGTCGCCGGTGTTGGCGGCCGGGACGATGACGCGCGCGCCGCCGCCATACACGGTTTCGCTGAGATGGTTGGGCGCGCTCACCGTCGGCGGGTAGAAGGCGAACTTGCCGGAAGAGCCGGCGTTGCACGGGCTGGAGTCGTTGACGAGCGCCAGCGCCGCGTTGCCGGTCACCCTGACGGGCTTGTCGCAGTTCGGCGAAACCCGCCACGCCGGGGACAGCTGGCGGAGCCGGATCAGGCCCCAGCGGTAGGCGGCACCGACGTTCTCACCGACCGCCTGTTCGATGCCGTCCTTGGCGATCTCGATCCGGGCATTGTCGTAGAAGCTGGCGTAGTTGGCGTCGGTGTTCGGCACGGCCTGGATATCCGTGGCTTCGAACTTGTTGTTGGCGTCCTGGATGCTTTCGTACTGGAGGTTGCGGTAGGTCCGGCGGTAACGGGTCGCACCCGACACACCCAGCGCGCTGGCGACGGCGGTGTCGTTGCTGACGACGTATTCGTTCGGGTCGTAGTAGTTGCCGAGACCGTCCTCGAGCATCCGCATGCTCGTGTCGACGACGATGATGACCGTCGGCGGGACCCGCTTGACGAACTGCAGCGGGTCGAGCTGCGCGGAGGCGGTGGCGGTCCACCACATCGTGATGCCCAGGCAGACCAGTGCCCCGGCGCGCCGGCGCGCGGCGGGCATCAAACGTCTGCGGCTCGAAATCGCTGCCATCTACTGCACTCCCATGTTGCCGGTGCCCGTGTTCATGTGCATCTTCGTCAGCCCCTTGCCGGGCGTCTGGACGGCTGCTTTGCGGGCGCGCTGATTGAGCTCTTCCTGACCGCGCTGGGCAATCTGCCCGCGCTCGATTTCGGTGCCCGAGGTGCGCGCCACCGTGACCTCGATGACCTTCCGGGTGCCGCCGGCGCCGATCGCCTCAGCCCGGATCGTCAGCGTGCCGTTGGCGTCGAGCAGTGGATTGCCGTCGGTCGCGTCCGCACTCGGACCATCGGCCGGGTCGTCGGCAACCCAGACGGCGACGTAGACGGAACTGTCGATGTGGGTGGTACCCAGCAGGCTGGAGATCGGCCCCCAGGCGAACAGCTGCCACCGGGGATTGTTGGTGCCCCACAGGTCCAGGGTGTCGGTCTCTCTCTGCAGCTCCCCGGTCGCGGTCCCGGTGCCACAGCAGAGGGTGATGTGGCCGCCGCCCGGCAGCCCCTTCGAGCCGGTACTGGTCCCCTCGATGAAGCCCGACACCGTCGCTCCCGAGAGGATGTCGTTCCAGCGCGGGACCATCAGCAGGTCCTGGACGACGCGCTCCACGGCTGCGTCGGCGGCATAGAGCGCCTCCTGGCCGTTGCGGTAGTTGCCCGCGATGGCGCTCTCGGTGCGGCTCACCATCACCACCGCGGCGCCGAGCGCCGTCAGCAGCATCATCGACATCAGCGCGATGATGAGCGCGGTGCCGTCCTGGTTGGCGAGTCGGGCGCGGATGCGGATCATGGGCGTCACCGGGCCAGATTCAGGTTACGAGGGGCCACTTCGAACGAGACGCGGTAGTCCGGCACGTAGCGCTCGCCCCCTTTGGCCGACCCCGGGTTGCGGAACAGCGCGGTATCGCCGCCGCGCAGCGCCGCCAGCCCCGCCTGCATCCGCAGCGACACGCGAACCTTGCGGACCCGGAGCAGGTCGGCATCGAAAGAGTTGGAGCCGCTGCCGCAGTACGGGCCATCGGTCAGAATCGCGGCGGTCAGCGCCACGAGCGACCCGTCGCCCGGCGTCAGCGCGGCGGGACCGACGTAGTTGCCGCCGGTGTCGTAGAGGCAGTTGGCGATGCCCGGCGGCGGCTTGGGAAACAGCGGCGGATTCGGATCACCGAAGTAATCGAAGCGCAGGTCGACAACGTCATCGACGATCGCGAGATCTTCGTAGGCGCCGTTGTAGCGCATCAACTTGTTGGTCGTCCGGTCCAAGTAGTAGGTGTTGCTGACGATCTGGGTGATGTTGGCGCCGGCGTCGTAGGGATAGTTCAGGTCCTGCTGCCGGTGCTGGAGGTGGCCGGCGGAATCCTGCACGTTCGTGACGATGAACATGTCGAAGTGTCCGATCCTGTCGAAGATGATGACCTGCATGCCGATGTCGAAGCCGCAGAGCTCCCGTCCCTTGGGGCAGTTCGGCTGATCGAACACCTTGAGCTCCGCCGACTGCGGCGGCATCGACTGCGAGATCGTCGTCTGCGAATAGCTGTTCGGAATGTAGGAGAGCGTGATTGCGTCGGTCTTGAAGCTGGCGGTGCCGGTCGACGGGTCGGCGCCGGTCAGGCCGGTCCGCCGCGGCAGGATCGGAGCGAAGAAGTTGATCAGCGATCCAGTCGTCGCCCCCTGGTAGGGGCCGGCGCCGGCCATGACCAGTTCCTTGAAGAGCATGTCGTTGCCGATGCGCATCCGCTGCTGCATGTCGGCGACCTCGGGCTGGGCCTGAGCACTGCCCTGCGCCGGGTTCATCAGGCCGAAGATGGCACCGGTAACGGTGATCATGATCGCCGTCGAGATCAGCAGCTCGGTGATGCTGAAACCGGATTCCGAAGCGAAGCGGCTGCGTCGGCTCACTGGGATTTCCTCGTCTTGACGGTGACGAGAAGCGCGTCTCCCGGCATCCGGACGCGGGAACCTGCGCTGGCGACCCGCGACTGCTCGTTCGCGACCGGCGTGACCAGCACCTGGAACACCAGCGTGTTGTTGGGGTTCGTGGGCAGCGGCCGGATCGCCCATCGCCGGATGTAGGCCGCCGTGCCCGGCGGCGTCGAGCCGGTGCCGACGTAGGCGCCGTGCGGGTCGATGAAGTCGACGAAGCCCGGAGTGTTCTGTTCGAGCGCGTCGGACGGGGACGGATTGAGCCCCGAGCCGCTGGCCGACGGCGGATCGACCGCAAGATTGGTGGTGGTATCGCTCACCGGCAGCCCCTGCCCCTCGATGTCGAAGCCCCAGGTCAAGGCGCGAAGCTGCTCCATCTTCTGTTCGGCCATCGCGGTGGTCGAGGTCTGGCCGCGGGCGACGAAGGTCGCCCGGGTCGACAGCGCGAACAGCTGCGCGACGCCCAGCGACACCGCCGTCAGGATGCCCATCGAGATGAGCACCTCCACGAGGCTGAAGCCGCTACTGGATTTGAATCTTGCCTGCGCCATTGATCTTCACCGACCGCGACTTGTTCGCCCGCGTGATCGTCACCGTCTGCTCGGTGGTGATCTGGACCGCGGTATTGGAGACGACGACGAGCACAGTGCCGTCGGGATGAAACTGGTACGTGACGGTGCCGACGGTGGCAGCGTTCGGGATCGCGCGCACCGGGCCATCCGCGTTCGGCCGGGTGCTCAACTCCTGGTCGGGGTCTGACGGAAACGGATAGTCACCGTTGGTCAGGCACCGGTTCGGCGCGCTGTCGCGGGAGTCGTTCAGCACTTCCACCGTCCGCACGAAGCCGAAAGACGGGCAGTTGGTCCGGACGCGGAGCGGCCGGTTGGTCGACACCGCCTTCAGCCGCGCATCCTGCAGCTCGCGCTCGATCATCCGCCCCGCTTCGTTGACCTTGATGCTCGCCGAGACATCGATCAGCACGGGGGTAGCGATGCCCATGATGGTCGCGGCTATTGCGACGGTGAGCATCAACTCGGTAAGCGAGAAACCCCTCTGGCACTGCAACCTGTCGGACATCGGCGTACACGGTTGAGCAATGGGGCTGCCATGGCGGGAGGCAGGTCCGCCCGGCCAATGGTCAGGGGACCTTTCTTGAATATTTGCAGTGATTTACGGCGAACAGGCGGGAGGCCGTCCGGCCCGGCGGGCGTGCAGTTCTGCAACGAGAATCACGGATTTGGCGATCCCTCCCCCCCGAGCGGCAGGGTCACGATGAACCGGGCCCCCCCGTCATCGGCGTTGGCCGCGGTCACGCGGCCGTTGTGGGTGACGATGATCTTCTGGACCAGCGCGAGGCCGAGCCCGGTGCCGGACTTCTTGGTGGTGAAGAACGGACGGAACATCCTCGCGGTCACGTTCGCCGTGACGCCGGGACCGTTGTCGGTCACGGTCATCACCTGCGTGCGCTGCGCGCGATCGATCGTGCCGTCGATCGCGATCCGCGGCGGGACCTCGGGCCGGACGCAGGCCTCGAGCGCGTTGCGGCACAAGTTGCTGAACGCCTGGCGCAGCAGCACCTCGTCCCCCTGGACGACGCCGAAGTCTCCGGAGACGCGGACCCCGCCGCCGCGCGAGACTGCTTCGGCCCGGATCTCCTCTGCCGCCCGCTCGGCAATTCCCTTCAGAGCGACCGGTGAGAGCGCGAGCTCCGCCGGCTTGGCGAAGTTCAGGAAGTTGATGACCACCTGGCGAAGCGCCTCGGTCTCGTCGCGGATGCCCTGCACGTAGGGCCGGAAGTCCTCCGGCAGACGCTCGAGATCGAGCAGGCGCCCGTAGCCATGGATCGTCGCCAGCCCGTTGCGGAACTCGTGGGCGATCCCGGCGGTGAGCTCTCCCAGGCGGGCCAGGCTGTCCTTGAGCCGCAGCTGTTCCTCGAGCTCGACGACGGCGCTGAGGTCGGTGAAGAGGCAGATCGCCCCGTGCGCCTCACCGTCGCCGTCGCGGATCGGCGACACCGTCACGCCGAGGTGGACGGCGGCCCCCTCGGGATGCCCCATCTGCACCGCGCGCCGGAGCACCGGCCGGCCCGACTTGAGACACTCTTCGATGACGGCGGCGAGCGGCACCGCGGTCCGCAACACGTCCTCGATCCGTGCGTCGGGGCGGGCCTCGGGCAGGCCGAGGATGCGGCGGCCGGCCGGGTTCAGCGTGCGCACGGTGCGGTTGCCGGTCACCACCATGAGGCCCGAGGTGATGCTGGCGATGATCTCCTCGCTCAGGCGCTCGGACGCCTCGGCGCGCTCCTTCATCGCGCGCTCCTGGTCGCGGAGCCGTTGCACCGCCTGCTCCATCGCCGCGGCCATGAAGGCGGTCTCGACGCCGACGCCGCGCTCCTTGCCGACGGCGCGGGCGGCGGCCACGAACTTCATCACCGCGAACGCGAGCACGCCGACCAGCCCGGCGATGATCGCGGTCAGGCCGATGAACAGCGCCCCGTTCTCGTTCATCGATACAGCCCGGTATACCACTGGACCATCGGCTCGCCGTAGAGCGAGGCGATGATCGCCGCCAGCGACAGGAAGGTGCCGAACGGCAGCGCGTACTTCATGTCTCCACGCCTGAGCGCGATCACGATGACGCCGATGACCGCCCCGGTGACCGAGGAGAGCACGAGTGTGATCAGGACGAGCTGCCAGCCCAGGAAGGCGCCGATCATCGCCAGCATCTTGACGTCGCCACCCCCCATGCCTTCCTCACCGGCATAGCGGTAGTAAGCCTCGCCGATCCCCCACAACACGCCGCCGCCGACGAAGGCGCCGATCACCGCGTCACGGATGCCGGGCGGCAGGAAAAGGCTGGCGACGAGCCCGGCGCCGATTCCCGGAAGTGTGATCTTGTCAGGCAGGAGGCGGTGCTCCAGGTCGATCGCGAAGAGCGCCACCATCGAGGCGGCAAAGACCAGCCGGACGGCCAGGAGCGGCGTCCACCCGAAGACGAAGTAATGCAGGACGAACAGCGCCGCGGTCGCCAGTTCGACGAGCGGATATCTGGGGCTGATCCGCGTCCGGCACCGGCGGCAGCGGCCGAGCAGCACGACGTAGCTCACCACCGGAATGTTGTCGACCGCCCGCAGGGCGGCGCCGCACGACGGGCACCGTGAACCGGGGCTCACCAGCGATTCGCCGAGCGGCAGCCGGTGAATGACGACGTTGAGGAAGCTGCCGATCGCCAGGCCAAAAAAGACGACGATCGCCAGCTCGACGGGATCCGCCGTCACCGTTTCGGGTCCAGGGGCTGGGGCAACGGGAACAGAATCGACGACTTCGACACGTCCACCCGTCCGGTAGCCGGGTCGATCTCGTACGGGCTGTTGGACGGATCCACCGGCACCCGGCGCAGTGCTCCGGCGCGGATCAGCCAGGCCCAGGCGTACGGCTGCCCGGCCGGCCGCGGCACGCCGGCGATGATGGCGTGGAGCCGATCGATCTCATCGAGCGCGTCCAGTTGCCGGAGCGCGTGCTCGGCGCGCCGCTGGAGCCAGGGCTGGTCGGCGCCGAGGATCTGGTTCCAGAGGAAGCGGGCCGAGGCGCGGTCGCTCCCCTGCGTGAGCATCGCGGCCGCGACCGGCATCAGCCAGTTGGGTGCGCCGGGCTGTTCCGCCGCGCGGCGGAACCACGATGCCGCGGTCACCGGATCCCGAAGCGCCCAGTAATGGACGAAGGCGATGTCGTGGTAATACTGCCACTTGCCCGGCTGGGCGGCGATCCCCTTCCGCAACAGCGTAACCGCGTAGTCCGGCCGGCCGGCCCCGCCGGGGTAGGCCTCGCTGAGAAAGATCGCGCCGAACCGGTAGGCGATGTTGAAGTACGGGTCCAGCGACGTCGCCATGTCGAGCAGCGGGTAGAGCAGGGCGTATCGGCGCTGCCGGGCATGATCGAGCCGGTCGCCGCCGTAGTGCTGGATCGCGCGGATCCAGTAGACGTCGGCCGCCAGCGCATCGAAGCCGAGGACGATCCGTTTCAGCGCCTCGGGCGACCGGACGTAGAGCAGCCGCTGCGTTTCCGGATCACGGCGCGGGAACGCCTGGTCGCGCCAGACCTGCAGGGTGACGGCCAGCGCCAGACAGAGAACCGAGCCTGCGACCCGGATCACTTGAAGTCCCGCCGCGAAAAGATGACGGTCGCGGCGAGCAGCAGCGCGGCGATGTAGGCGGCGCCGTAGGCCGCGGTCGACGCGAGATAGCCGGCCGACACCGGCAGGCCGTGCACGACCTGGGTCTTGACGTCGAAGGCGGACAGGTCGGGCAGCAGGTGGTATAACCCGCGCGCCAGCCACGCGGCCGCCCGCGAGTTGACCACGTGCTCGAAATTCCGCAGCTCCGCGTTGAAGTTGCCGGCGACGTAGAGACCGAAAGTGAGTGCCGCCGAGAGGATCGGGCTCGAGAACGTCGAGAAGAAGAGCGCGATGGCGGTGACCAGCATCAGCTCGACGAAGATCAGGAACATCGCCTTGAGCAGCGCCGGATCGGTGCCGGGCGCTTCCCACGACGCCTTGAACTCCGCCGATTCGACCCAGGTCATGTAGCCGAGCACCAGGTACATCGCCGCGGTCATCACCGCCACGTTGACCGCCAGCGTCAGCACGAGCCCGGCGTACTTGCCGACGACGAACTGCGGCCGGCTGATCGGCTTGGCGAGGAGGGCGTAGATGCTCCGCCGCTCGACCTCCTTCGACACCAGGCCGATGCCGATGAAGATCGCGATGAACAGGCCGAACACCGACGACGCGGCGAGACCGAGGTCCTTGATGATCTTGACGTCCTGCCCGGCGGTCAGCTGGCCGAGCAGGTAGGACGAGCCGATGAGCAGCACCGCGAACAGCACCAGGTTGTAAGGCACGCGGTCGCGCACCGATTCGCGAAACACGTTGAGGGCGATGTGCCTAACGGCTCGCATGCTGTTCCTCGACCGATTCGGTGCGCGCTCCTTCGCCTGCTTCCGAGATCCGCCGCACGAAGAAGTCCTCGAGCGTCTCCCGGACCGGGTTCAGCGACACGACCGACGCCCCGGTCGCGGCGATCTGCGGCACGATCTGTTCGGGCGCCTGCGACAACGGCAGCTCCAGCGTGTACCGGCCGGCGGCGATCTCGGTGATCCGCGTCGTCAGCGGCCGGAGGCGTTCCACGGCTTCGGGCGCCAGGTTCGACGCGACGATCTCCCAGCCCCGCGCCTCGAACTCGGCCAGCTCCCCCAGCTTTCCGGTCGCGGCCAGGCGTCCGCCGGCGACGATGGCGACGCGGCTGCACAGCGCCTCGGCGTCCGCCAGGATGTGCGAGCTGAAGAACACCGTCCGCCCCTGGTCCCGCAGCTCCAGGATCATCGAGCGCACGTCCCGCCGTCCGAGGGGATCGAGGCCCGACATCGGCTCGTCGAGAAACACCACCTCGGGATCGTTCAGCAGCGCCTGCGCGATTCCGACCCGCTGGATCATCCCCTTCGAGAACTTGCGCAGCTGGAACCGGCGCTCGCGGCCGATACCGACGCGGTCGAGCAGCTGGGCGACGCGCCGGGCGCGATCGGTCGCCGGTACTTCCAGCAGCTGCGCGAAGTAGGTCAGGAGCTCTTCGGCGGTGAGGTAGTCGTAGAAGTAGGGGTTCTCCGGCAGGTAACCGATACGGCGTCTGGCCGCGACATCCCCCACCGGGCGCCCCAGGATCTCGGCCCGGCCGGAGGTCGGGTAAATCAGCTGCATCAGCAGCTTCAGGGTCGTCGTCTTGCCGGCGCCGTTCGGCCCGAGAAAGCCGAAAACCTCCCCCGAGTCGATGGTCAACGACAGACGATCGAGAGCCCGATAGTTGCGGCGCTTCCAGAACCCGACGGGATAGTCCTTGGTCAGCGCCTCAATCTGAACCGCGAAAGACACAGGCTACCTATCGGCACATCGGCGGCCCGGGAGCAGGGGGCGCTCCGGGTCCTCAAACTCCCAACTGCCAACTCTCAGCTCCCAAATTCGGAATTCTGAGTTCTGAATTCTTGAGTTCTACTTGCTTTTCTTCAACTCGATGTCGATCATCGCGTCGTAGTAGGCCGCCGGCGGGATGTTCGGCGGGAGACGGCGGCCGTTGATGAAGATCGTCGGGGTCGAATTCACCTTGAGCAGCGCGCCGAGGCTGACGTCGGTCTTCACCGTCTGGAGCGCGGCCTCGTAGCGGGTATCGAAGTCGCTGATGCCGGCCTGCTCGCGGGCGGCCTCGCGGACAGTCTCCTTGTTCAGCGTCTGCTGATGGTCGAAGAGCCAGTCGTCGAGCTTTTTGAGACCGGTGGTGGTCTTGGCCATCTCGTAAGCGGCGGCCGCCTCGCACGATCCGAAATGGTTCATGGTGGCGGCGTTGGCGTTGCACTCCGGCTCGAGCGGGTAGTGCTTCAGGACGAACTCGACCCCCTGCCCTTCGTACTTCGCCAACACCCCTTTCAGGGCCTCGTGCGCCGCGCGGCAGGCCGGGCACTGGTAGTCGCTGAACTTCACGATCAGGACCTTCGTACCTGGCGAGGGAGGTACGGGCAGTTCGACGGTGGGCTGGACCGCCCACCACTGTTCGAGCTTCTGCCGCTGGTCAGCCGGGAGCGGCTGGAAACTGGTGGCGGCCTCCGCCTGCGTGGCGGCGCCGCGGGACTCGTCGGGGAACGATGCAATCAGCGCGGCGCTGCCGACGCCGAGCACGAGCAGCACCACGAGCGCCGCCGGGCTGGAAACCAGTGTCCGCAGATCGCGCGCCGCGCGATCCGGCAGGGTCTTCATCGGCGCCGTCGCGGCTCCACCGGAAATGACGAACAGCGCAATCACCGACACGTAGGTGATCGCGCAGAGGATGCAGAAGACACCGAGCACGAAATAGGACGCCCAGGCGAGGTAGAGCGCGAAGGCGAGGCCGACGGTCGACAGGGTGAAGATGTAGCCGGCGGCATTGTCACGCGCCGACGAGCGGGCGCTGCCCGCCATCCCGGCGAGCGCGGCAGCGACGGCAAAGAAAATGACCCCGCCGATGGCCACCGGCACCCCGAGGAAGCTGCCGAAACGGCTCAAGTAGGCTTCCGTGCAACTGACCCTGGCGTTGACGTCGCACAGGCTGATATAGCCCGGGTCGGTCAGCAGCTGGTAGTGAACGTAACTGGAAACGATCGAGGCGCCAAGACCCAGCAGGGCAAACGCAAGCAGCAGCGTCCGGCTCTTTGAAGACATACGGATCCGGGTAGGAAAAGGACCGCGTGGGGTCCGGGTTGTGCCGTGTTGTTCTGCGGCCCAGTTTACTTCACTTCCGTGCCGTGGGCCGGCGCCCCCCGCTCAGGCATGTCCTCGGTGAAGGTGGCGCTGTCGGCGAACACCACCCGGTCGGTGTTGGTCGCGAAGAACCGCACCCCGGAGATCGACGGCTGCATCGGATCCGCCGTCACCCGGTAGCTCGTGACGGGCGCCAGGCCGTTGCACGTGGGACGCACCTCGAGAGCAGCCGTTCCGCTCATGACGTACTGGTAGCCGCTCTTCTCGGCCGGGTCGGTCGTCATGTCGGGGCTGAGAAACGCGTGGCCGGTTCCCGGCGCCGGGACGCCGAGCCCGGCGAGGGTGGGTGAATACCGCTGGTCGCCGCAGGTCTGGGAAAAGGTGAACTGCGCCTGGTTGATCGCCTGCAGTCCAGCCAGCGCCGACGCCTCCGAGCCGGTGACCCGTGCATGCCGGTAGCCCGCCATCGCGACCGCTGAAAGCACGCCGACGATGGCGATGACGATGAGCAGCTCGATCAGCGTGAACCCGCGCTGCCGGCCGCCGTGGGCGGCCTTGGTTGCGTTCCACATCCCCTGGCCAATCTACCCGAGAAGGGTCGATGAGGGCAGGGAAATCAGCTATTGGATCGGCGCCACGGTGCCGGCCTTGGCAAAGGGCTGGGGCGGCGCGATCCCGGCCAGGTTCTGCCACACGGCTCCGCCATTGTCGGTGGCGAACGCCCGGACGCCCGTGGAGCCGACGGTCACCGGCACGGCGCTCGCGTAGAAGCCGGTGGTAGCCGTCTGGCCGTTGCAGTCGAGGGCGGTCAAGACCACCGATCCGCTGCCCGCCACCAGAGTGACCGTGTAGCCGCTCTTCAGCGAGGGATCGAGCGCCAGGTCGGTCGAAATGAAGCCGTAGGCGCCGCCGGGGCACGCCATCACCAGGCGCGCCAGTGACGACGCGTAACCGCCTTGAGCCGCGCCGGCGGCGTAGCTCGCTTGCGCGGCCCCGACCGCGTGCATCGATCCGATCGCCGAGGCCTCGTTGCCCGACATCCGGGCGCGTAGCAGGCCCGGGATCGCCACTGCCGCGAGGATGCCGATGATGGCAACGACGATCAACAGTTCGATGAGCGTGAAACCGTCCTGATTACGAACCTTCATTGCTCGGATCCCCGAAAAAAACCAGCGTGGCGGTCTGCCGGTGAAGCGGAAGCGGACGCGCCGGCACCGCGGGTTGCTGAAACGGAAACGTGAGGTGACGGTTCCGGCGTATCGGCACGATCGCGCCACCTCATTGACCGTGCAGGCGCCAAAAAAACGGGGCGCCCGGATTAGAGGGCGCCCCGATGGAGGATCGATGAGAACCGTGTTACTGGATCGGCGCGACGGTTCCAGCCTTGGTGAAGGGCTGCGTCGGGGCCGTGGCCGCCATGTTCTGCCACACCGAGCCGCCGGCGTCAGTCGCGAACGCGCGGCCGCCGGTCGTGCCGGCAGTGAGGGGCTCGGCGATCGCGTAGAAACCGGTGTTGCCGGCCACGCTGTTGCAGTCGAGCGCGGTCAGCGCCACGGATCCGGCGCCGCCCGCCAGGGTGATCGTGTAGCCGCTCTTGACCGAGGGATCGAGCGCGAGGTCAGTCGAGATGAACCCCTGGGTGCCGCCGGGGCACGCCGTCGCGAGCCGCACGAGCGACACCGCGTAGCCACCCTGCGCCGCACCAGCCGAATAGCTGGCTTCCGCACTGCCGACCGCACGCATCGACCCGATGGCCGAGGCCTCGTTACCGGACATGCGGGCGCGCAGAAGACCCGGGATCGCGATGGCGGCGATGATGCCGATGATCGCCACGACGATCAGCAATTCGATAAGCGTGAAACCCTTCTGATTACGAACCTTCATGAGACTGCTCCTTGGAGAAACTGTTGGCCGCCCTGTGGTGGTGGTGGTGGTCGGCCCGACGCGAGTTCGGCGGCCGATGTCCCCACTTCAGCAATGGCAGTGCCACGCAACAAACCGCGTGCTTGCCATGCCATAAATGCTTCTTTTACTATGAGTTAAAGGTTTCCAAACGAGCCAGCCAGCGATCAAGGACCCTGACAATTTTTGTCCGGCCGACACTTCCTGTCAACCTCAGGTGCCGGAAAATGCGCCTGCAGCGACCCTGGCAGCCGTTCCCCACCCCCAACCTCTAGACGTTGATCGAGCGCGGTGGGCTGACCAAAAGTCGCTGCAAAATCCATCGAGACATAGGGCGCGGCGCTTCTTCCAGCGCTTCGGACAGGGACTCCTTCTCCACCCGGTACAAGCAAGCGCTTCGAGATAGCGCGGAACTGGTGCAGGGCAGACCGCGGATGGCGGGCTGCGAGGCTACTCAAAGGTGGACGTGACACGGAAGCCAAGCTTCGGCGGCAGACGGACTGGCTGCGCCACAGCGATCCGACTTGCCGCCGGCGCGGACCCTACGAGTCCCGCACGTCGTACTTCTTCAGCAGGTAGCGGAACTGCCGGAAGGTGAGCCCCAGGCGCTCGGCGGCCTTGGTCTTCACGCCGTGCTCCTCCTTCAGCGCCTGCGCCAGGTACTCCTTCTCGACGCGAGCGACGTGCGCCTCGAGGTCGAAGGCCCCCCCGGGCAGGATCGACGCCTCTTCCGCCATCGGCAGCGGCGCGTCGTGGATCGCCAGCACCGGCTCCGGCAGACTCTCGGGCAGGATCGTCGCCGTCCGCTCCAGCGCCACCGCCCGCTCCATCGCGTTCTCCAGCTCGCGCACGTTGCCGGGCCAGCCGTAATCCTGGAGGAACCGCATCGCCTCCCCCGAGATGCCGGTGATCCCCTTCCCCATCTGCGTGGCGAAGCGCGCAACGAAGCTTTCCGCGATCGCCGGAATGTCTTCACGCCGCTCCCGCAGCGAAGGCAGCCGGAGCGGAATGACGTTGATCCGGTAGAAGAGGTCCTCGCGGAACCGGCCTTCGGCGACCATCTTCGAGAGGTCGCGGTTGGTCGCAGCCAGGATCCGGATGTCGGCGTCGACCTCGTCGGTGCCGCCGAGCCGCCGGAACCGGCGCTCCTGGAGCACCCGCAGCAGCTTGACCTGCACCATCGGGCTCATTTCGCCGATCTCGTCGAGAAAGATCGTCCCCTTCTCGGCGACTTCGATCAGCCCCTTCTTATTGGTGTCGGCGCCGGTGAAGGCGCCGCGCACGTGCCCGAACAACTCCGAGTCGAGCAGCGTCTCCGACAGCGCGCCGCAGTTCAGCGCCACGAATGGCCGATCCTTCCGCGCCGAGTTGAAATGGATCGCCCTCGCCACCAGCTCCTTGCCGGTGCCCGACTCCCCGGCGATCAGCACCGTGCTGCTGGTCGGGGCGATGGTCTCGATCAGCTGAAAGATCGCCACCATCGCGTCGCTGGCGCCGATGATGCTCGAGAACTGGTGCGAGCTCTTGAGCGTCCGCTTCATCAGGACGTTTTCCTGCTGCAGCCGCTTGCGGGCCAGCTCCTTGCGGATGCGCAGCGTCAGCTCGTCCTTGAGCTTGTCCCCTTTCTCGACGTAGTCGGTGGCGCCGAGGCGCAGCGCGTCGAGCACGGTGTCCTTCGAGCCGTACGCGGTCATCATGATCACGCTCAGCCCGGGATCGATCCGCTTGGCCGCGTCGAGCAGCTCGATACCGGTCATCTGCGACATCCGGATGTCGGTGACCACCAGGTCGACGGGGGCCGCCTCGAGCATCGTCAGCGCGGTCTGGCCGTCGCTGGCGACCAGCACCTCGTACCCTTCGCGCCGGAGCGCGGCCGACAGCATCAGCCGGATGCCCGGCTCGTCGTCGACGACAAGGATACGGGGGAGCGAGCCGGCTTCCGCCGGCGGTCGAAGCGCCGTGTCCCAGGCGCGATCAGTCATCATGAAACCTTCTCCGTCACTGCTGCCGGCGCCGGCGCATCGGCCGTGGCGGGAAGCCGCACGACCACCGTGGTGCCCGTGCCATGGTCCGAGGTTACCTGGATCTCTCCGTTGTATTCCGCCACGATCCGCTGAACGATCGAGAGGCCGAGGCCGGTGCCTCGGGTGAAGCCGCCGCGGAACGGCTGGAAGATGCCGTCGAGCTCCGCCGCTGCGATCCCCGTCCCCTGGTCGCTCACTTCGAGCACCACGTCGGCCGGCCCGTCGCCGGCGGCGCTGCCGGCCCGAACCGCGAGCCCCAGACGTCCGCCGGCCGGCATCGCGCGGAGGCCGTTGATCGCCAGGTTCCAGACGATCTGGCGCAGCTGCCCCTCGTCGGCCTGGAGCCACACTTCCGCGGCCGGGACGTCGACCGCGATCTTGTGGGATTCACTGAGCTCCGGACTGTTTTCAAGCAGCGTCGCGGCGTCGGTGATCACGCGGCGCGCGTCGACCCTGGACATTGCCTGCCGGTGCGGCCGCGTGTACTCCAGGAAGCTCCGGATCGTGTCGTTCAGCCGCTCGGACTCGCGCAGCACGATGTCCATCAGCTGCGATTGCTCCGCGGTCAGCGGCACCTCGTGGCGCAGGATCTGGATCGAGCCGGCCATCGAGGCGAGCGGGTTGCGGATTTCGTGGGCGATGCCGGCCGCCATCTCGCCGACCGCGGCCAGCCGCTGCTGCACCCGCGCTTCGCGTTCCTGCCGCCGCGCTTCGGTCACGTCGCGGAACGTGAGCAGGAAGCCGGTTTCGCCGCGCGGGGTGATCAGCATCGCGGTGCTCAGCCCGAGCTCGATCCGGCTGCCGTCCTTCCGCTTGAAGTCGACGTCCACGCGCGGCAGCTGGGACCGCTTGGCTTGCGCGCCGAAGAGCGTCTTGAAGCTGGCGGGCAGCGACAGGACCTCCAGCACCGGCGATCCGACCGCCTCCGCGATCGAGATCCCGGTGATCGTCGAAGCCGCGCGGTTGAACGTAAGGATCCGCCCCTCGATGTCGATCGTCGCCAGGCCGCTGGTCAGGCTGTCGATGATGTGCTGGCTGAACGCCTGCAGGTCCTCGATCTGGTCCGAGGCCCGCTGCAGCTGCAGGTCGGCCTGGCGCAGCCCCTGGGCGAGATACCCGGTGAGCGCCGCGATGGCGCCGAAGCCGAACAGGTTCAGGCTGACGGTGAAGAGCGCCAGCTTGACCGCCGGCAACACTTGCCCGGGCAGCGGATCGAAGCCCGGCAGCCGGGCGAACTGGGCCACCACCACCCCGACATACAGCATGCAGCTGAGGATCCCGACCATCAGGCCGCCGCGCCTCGACTCGACGATCGTGGCGGCGATGATCGGCAGGGTGTAGAGCGACGAAAAGTAGCTGTTGATCCCGCCGGTGAGTGACACGATCGCCGAGACGATCACGGCGTCGAGCGCCAGCTGCAGATCGACCAGCCAGTGATGGCGCTCGGTCGGCTTGAGCAGCAGCACGTAGACCACCGTCAGGGCGTAGGTCACCCCGATCAGCGCGTAGAACGCCTCGGTGTTGATCGGCAGCCGCTCGGGGGAGTTGCTCTTGAGGAGCGTGCCCGACCCGAGCAGCAGCGTCACCACCGCGGCGCGGGCGGCGATCAGCCAGAGCAGCTTCCGGCGAACGGTGGAAAACATGGAGAACTTCGGAAACTCAGAATTCAGAATTCAGAATTGAACCGGAACGCCCTGAGAGCCGTAGTTCCGAGTTCTTTGTTCTGAGTTCTGAGTTCTGAGTTCTGCGTTTCATTGCGCTTACGTGAGCTTGCTGATCAAGTCGAAGATCGGCAGATACATGGCGATGACGATGCCGCCGACGATGACGCCGAGAAAGGCGATCATCACCGGCTCCATCAGCGTCAGCAGGCCGGCGACGGCCGTGTCCACTTCCTCCTCGTAGAAGTCCGCGATCTTCGAGAGCATCGCGTCGAGCGCGCCGGTGGTCTCGCCGACGTTGATCATCTGCACGACCATCGACGGGAACACGTTGGTCTCGCGCAGCGGCGCGGAGATCGTCTCGCCGCGCTCGATGCTGGAGCGGGTCACCTGGATGGCGTCTTCGATGATCGAGTTGCCGGCGGTCCGCGCGGTGATGTCGAGGCCGTCGAGGATCGGCACGCCCGACGCCATCAGCGTCGACAGCGTGCGGCAGAATCGCGCCACCGCTACCTTGCGCAGGATGCTGCCGAGAATCGGCAGCTTCAGCATGAAGGCATCGATGACCCGACGCCCTCGTTCGGTGGCGTAGTAGCTCTTCAGCGCGTAGCCGATCAGGCCGATCGCGATGATGCCGATCCAGCCGTAGGCCACGAGACCATCGCTCAAGGCGATGACCACGCGGGTCGGCATCGGCAGCTGGGCGCCGAGACCGGCGAACAGCTGGGCGAACGTCGGGATGACCTTCCACAGGATCGCGCCGACGACGATCGCGGCGATCACGATGACGGCGACCGGATAGATCATCGCCGACTTGACCTCCCCCTTCAGCTTGACGGCCTTCTCGATGTAGACCGCCAGCCGCTTCAGGATCGTGTCGAGGATGCCCCCCGCCTCGCCGGCGGCGATCATGTTCGAGTAGAGCGCGTCGAAGGTCTTCGGGTGCCGCTTCATCGCGTCGGCCAGGGCGGCGCCGGCTTCGACGTCCTCGCGCACCTTCAGGATCACCGCCGAGAAGCCCTTGTGCGGCTCCTGCTTGCCCAGGATGTCGAGGCACTGGACCAGCGGCAGCCCGGCGTCGATCATCACCGAGAACTGGCGGGTGAAGATCGCCAGGTTCTTGGACGGGACGCGCACCCCGCCCTTGCCGGCCTTCGCCGCCGCGCGGCGGCCTTGGCCTTGGCCTGGTCGATCTTGGTGACCATGATCTGTTCGCGCCGGAGCGCGGACACGGCCGCGTCCATGGTGTCGGCGATGCGCTCTCCGCTGACCGTCTGCCCGCCGCGGGTACGCCCTGAGTATGCGAATGTTGGCATGGCTGTCTTTCTGGCTTACCGAACGGCCGGTCGCGGCATCCCGGGACGGTGCATCCCGGCGCCGGGCACGACCCCGGCCCCGCGGGCAATCATCTGCTCGAGCTCGTCCTTCATCGACGAGGCGGTCAACGCCGCCTCCAGGGTGATCATCCGCCGCTGGTACAGCGTCGCCAGCGACTGGTTCATCGTCTGCATCCCGAGCTTCTCCTGGCCGGTCTGCATCGTCGAGTAGATCTGGTGGACCTTGTCGTCGCGGATCAGGTTGCGGATGGCCGGCGTGGGGACCATGACTTCGAGCGCCATCGCGCGTCCGGTGCCGTCGGCCTTCGGCAGCAGCGCCTGGCAGACGATTCCTTCGAGCACCAGCGACAGCTGGGTGCGGATCTGCCCCTGCTGGTGGGAGGGGAAGACATCGATGATCCGGTTGATCGTCTGCGCCGCCGAGTTGGTGTGCAGCGTCGCGAACGTGAGATGCCCGGTCTCGGCGATGCGCAGCGCCGACTCGATCGTCTCGAGGTCACGCAGCTCGCCGATGAGGACGATGTCGGGGTCCTCGCGCAGCGCGGCGCGCAGGGCGTTCGCGAACCCGTGCGTGTCGCTGTGGACCTCGCGCTGGTTGACGAGACAGCCCTTGTGCTGGTGGATGTACTCGATCGGATCCTCGATCGTGAGGATGTGTTCGCGCCGCTCGGTATTGATCTTGTCGATCATCGCGGCCAGCGTCGTCGACTTGCCGCTGCCGGTCGGCCCGGTCACCAGCACCAGTCCGCGCGGGCGGTCGGCCAGCGTCGCCAGTACCGGCGGCAGGTTGAGCTCGGTAAAGCTTCGGATCGTCTCCGGGATCAGCCGGTAGACCGCCGCGACCGCGCCGCGCTGGTTGAAGACGTTGCAGCGGAAGCGGGCCAGCCCGCGGATGCCGAACGAGAAATCCAGCTCCAGCGTCTCTTCGAACCGCTTCTTCTGGGCGTCGGTGAGCACGCTGTAGGCGAGCGCCTTGGTCTCGGCCGGGCCGAGCACCGGGAGATCGAGGGTCTGCAGCTTGCCATGGACGCGGACCTGCGGCGGTGTGCTGGTCGTAATGTGCAGATCGGAGCCCTTGAGGCCCACGAGCGCGTTCAACAGTTCGGGTAATGTAGCCATTTTGTTTTGTGTAGGGGCGGTTCGCGAACCGCCCCTACTTCACCGTTTCCCGGGCAACTTCCTCGATCGTGGTCACGCCTTCGATGACCTTGTGGAGACCGCTCCGGCGGAGCGTGATCATCCCTTCGTCGACCGCCTTGCGGCGGAGCTCCATGCCCGAAGCGCCGACGAGAATGAGCTCGCGGAGCTCTTCGCTGATCTCCATGACTTCGTAGAGACCGACGCGCCCCTTGTAGCCGGTGTTGTTGCACTTCTCGCAGCCGGCCCCCTTGCGGGGGATCACCTTGCCGGCTTCATCCGCCGTGAAGCCCGCCTCCATCAGCGCCTGCGGCGGATGGGGATGTTCGGCGCTGCAGTTCGAGCAGATCCGCCGGACCAGACGCTGGGCGCAGATCAGGTTCACCGAGCTCGCCACCAGGAACGGCTCGATGCCCATGTTCATCAGCCGGTTGATGGTGCTCGGGGCATCGTTGGTGTGCAGGGTCGAGAGCACGAGATGGCCGGTCAGCGCCGCCTTGACCGCGATCTCGGCGGTCTCGAAGTCGCGGATCTCGCCGACCAGGATGATGTTCGGGTCCTGCCGGAGGAACGAGCGCAGCGCGGCGGCGAAGTTGAGGCCGATGTTCTCCCGGACCTGCACCTGGTTGACCCCGACCAGGTTGAATTCGACCGGGTCCTCGGCGGTCATGATGTTGGTCTCGCTGGTGTTGATCTTGGCGATCGACGAGTAGAGGGTGTTCGTCTTGCCGCTCCCGGTCGGGCCGGTGACCAGCACCATCCCCCACGGCTTGGCGATGGCGAGCTCGAGCTTCTGAAGCGAATTTGCTTCGAAGCCGAGCTTCGTCATGTCGAGCATCAGCTTGTCCTTGTCGAGCAGCCGGAGCACGATCTTCTCGCCGAAGAGCGTCGGGAGGCAGGAGACACGGAAGTCGATCTCCTTGTTGTTCCCGTTGTCGGAAAACCGGATCTTGATGCGGCCGTCCTGCGGCAGCCGTTTCTCGGCGATGTCGAGCTTCGCCATGATCTTCATGCGCGAGGTGATCGCATCGCGGAACTTCATCGGCGGCGCCATCACGTTGTAGAGGATGCCGTCGATGCGAAAGCGGACCCTGAACTCCTTCTCGTACGGCTCGACGTGGATGTCGCTGGCCCCCTTCTGGATCGCCGACATCAGCATCAGGTTGACCAGCCGGATGACCGGCGCTTCACCCCCCTGCCGTTCGAGCGAGGCGACATCGATCTGCTCGAGATCCTCGAGCACCTCGACATCGTCATCGGTGATCGACGATGTCTCTTCGAGGGCCTTGGTGACCATGTCGAGCGAGGAGCTGCTCGAGACGTCGGCGCCCGTCGCGGCGCCGTCGCGAGGGCCGCGGGCGACCGGGGCGCTGTAGTAGCGGAGGATCGCGTCCATCACCGTCGTCTCGGACGCGACGACCGGCTCGACGTTGTACCCGGTCATGAACTTGATGTCGTCCATGGCGAAGACGTTGGTCGGGTCCGTCATCGCGATCGTCAGCGTCGCGCCGGAGCGGCTGAGCGGAACGATCTGGTACCTGTGTGCGGTCTCCGAGGGGATCAGCTTGATGACGCCGGCATCGATCTCGAACTGCGCCAGGTTGATCGAGGGGACGCCGTACTGCTTGCTCAGCAGCGCGGTGATCTCGTCGTCTTTTACGAATCCGAGTGCGACGAGATTGAAACCGAGCTTGCCGCCGTTCGTTTTCTGATAGTTCAGCGCCTCCTGCAACTGGGCAGGCGAGATGCGCTTTTCCTTGAGCAGAAGCTCGCCAATGCGAACGGCCATTGTTCAGACTCTGAGAGATGGCACCGCGACGGCGAAAAATGTCGCGCGTGGTGGAGGGGAGCCTGCTGGGGGAGACAGAAAGTTTACCTGATTGACGAAATTTGTCAAGTTCGTTCGCCTCTAATACACAAATCTGGCGGCGACGCCCCACTGCTGCCCGACCGGGTCGCTCCCGCCGGTGAACTGGGCGTCCACGTAGACCGACCCTTTGACCGCGTAGCTGCCCCCGATGCTGTAGGCCTGGCGCCTGGAACCGTCGAAATCGGCGTCCACAGTGTTGATGCTGGCGCCGGTCCGGACCTGCGCCCGTGAGCCGAGCCGTCCCTCCACCCCGACCGCTATGTCGCGGCGGTCGCCAAACGCGTCCCGGGTCTTGAGCAGGTCGAAATCGGCCGCCGCTACCCATCGCTGAAGGAAGGAGTAGGAGAGGCCGGCCCTGGCTTGCCTCTCTAGTGTCAGTTCCTCGACGTCTCCGGCAGCTTCGAACGACGGTTCCGTAAGGTTTCGCAGCGTCAGACCCACCTTCAGCGGTCCACCGGCCGCCATCACGCCGACGTCCAGATCGAATTTATTGGTCGCTCGCCCAAGCAGTTCAGCCTCTTCTGTTTCCAGCGCCTCTTCGGCGCTTCCAGCCAGCACGTGCGTGGACCCGGCAATGCCACGGACGAGCTTCAGGGACGACCCGACTGTGATCCCGGGGTAGATCGACTGCACGAGCGTTATCCCCGCGTGATGCGTAATCAGGGTGTCGAGCCGAAGCTCGGCCACTGCTGTGAGGTTTCGGCTCGGCGGGCTTCCGTCTGCAGCGAGCAGGCTTGGCGGTGGGACGACGAGGGTCGAGCGGAGGCGGTAGTAGCCAAGGCCCAGTGCCGGCATCGCCAGCCCGATCATCGAGCCGGACCCGCTGCTGCCCACCGGGGAGAGGTCGGGAGTTGCCTCCCCGGCGCCGCCGTCCACGACCAGGCTGAAATAGGTGCCGGACGCCAGGCCGGCCGGGTTCCAGTAAATCGCGGAGGCGTCGTCGGCCACGCCGACGAAGGCGCCCCCCATCCCGGTCGCGCGAGTGCCGACTGCGGCGAACGACTGGCTGAAGGCCGGCAGCGGCGCCAGCCACAGGGCGGCGGCGGCAGCCAGAATTCTCTGTATCCTGCTCATGGTCGTCAGCTTAGCTCCGATTGGCTCCGAAACATCCCCACCCAAATTCACGTATTGGGAGGTGCGCTACAATTGCTCGTCCCAGCAGACGTCACACTGCCTGGAAACGGGCCTTTCCTCACAACTCATATGGCTACTGCAGCTTCCCCGACCGGGCCATCCCCTGCCCCGATGAACCTTTTCGCGCGGTTTATCGGCATCATCACCGCACCCAAGGCGACCTTCGCCAGCGTCGTCGCCCACCCGAAGTGGCTGGGGATGTACGTGCTGACCGCGGTGATCATCGCCTTCGGCGCGGCGCTGCCGATGACGACCGAGGCCGGCAAGCAGGCGGCACTCGACCAGCAGGTGTCGAGCATGGAGTCGTTCGGGATGCAGGTCTCCGACGAGATGTACGAGCAGATGCGGCAGCGGATGTCGATGGCGCCGTACACCACCGGCGGATCGGTGCTGGTCTTCAGCATCGTGATCTCGCTGCTGGTGGCCGGCATCCTGTGGGCGATCTTCAACGCGGCAATGGGCGGGGATGCGACCTACAAGCAGATCCTGACCGTGCTGATCCACGCCGGGGTCATTTCGGCGCTCGGCCAGCTGTTCACCGGGCCGATCAACTACTTCCGGGGGGCGGTGACCAGCGCCACGAGCCTGGGAGCGCTGCTGCCGATGCTCGACGATCAGTCGTTCGTCGGCAAGCTGGCCGGGATGATCGACATCTTCATCATCTGGTGGCTGCTGGTGCTGGCCATGGGGCTGGCCGTGCTCTACCGCCGCCGGACCCAGCCGATCGCCATCACCCTGTTCAGCATCTACGCCGTAATCATCGTCGCTGCCGCGGCGTTCTTGAGCAAGTAGGGTAATGACGCGCAAGAAGAAGATCCTGATCGGCGTCGCGGTCGTGGTCGTGCTCGGCGCGATCGCGTTCGCCAATTTCAAGTTCAAGAAGGTCGACGGCGTCGAGGTCAACACCGAGGCGATCCAGAAGCGGGACCTGGAGTCGATCGTGTCCGCCTCGGGGAAGATCCAGCCCAAGACGCTGGTGAACATCAGCGCCGACACCATGGGACGGGTGACCAGCCTGGCGGTCAACGAGGGGCAGCGGGTCGACAAGGGTCAGTTCCTGCTCGAGATCGATCCCCGCAACCTCAGGACGCGGGTCGACAGCGGCGAAGCCTCGCTGCAGGCCTCGGCCTCGCAGGCCGAGCAGCTGCGGCTCGCGCTCGACAACGCGAAGCTGTCGCTCAAGCAGACCCAGGACAACTTCAACCGGCAGCAGGAGTTGTGGAAGGGGGGGCTGACCACGCGCGAAGCCCTCGAGCGCGCCGAGAACGAGCTCAATGCCCAGCAGGCGAACCTCCGGGTGCAGGAGCAGAACGTCAAGACCCAGCAGCTGCGGATCGCGCAGGAGCGCGCCTCGCTGTCGAGCGCGAAATACGACCTGAGCCGGGTGCGGATCGAATCGCCGATCAAGGGGATCGTCACCCGCCGGAACATCGAGGAGGGTGAAACGGCGGTCACCGGCACCATGAACAATCCCGGCACCGTACTGCTGACGATCGCCGACATGTCGGTGATCGAGGCCGAGGTCGAGGTCGACGAGACCGACATCCCGACGGTCGCCCTGGGTCAGATCGCCAAGGTGACGATCGACGCCATGCCGGGCAAGACCTTCACCGCGAAGGTGACCGAAATCGGCAACAGCCCGATCCAGGCGGCCGGCCCGGCGGCGGCCACGCAGGCGACCAACTTCAAGGTGGTGCTCACGCTCGACGGCGAGATCCCGGAAGTGCGTCCCGGCTTCACCTGCACCGCCGAGATCACGACCGCCACGCGCAAGGCGGTGGTGGCGGTGCCGATCCAGGCGACGACCGTGCGCGAGATGGTCGTGGACGACAAAGGAGCGATCGTGCGCGAGCCGGTGACGCCGGTCCAGGGCCGCCGTCCGGCGACGCCGGCCGGGGAGCTGAAGCCGGGGCAGTCGCGCAAGGAGCTGGAAGGGGTCTTCGTCGTTCGCGACAACAAGGTACTGTTCGAACAGGTGAAGACCGGCATCGCGGGAGAGAAGTATTTCGAGATCCTGTCGGGGCTCAAGGAGACGGACCAGGTGGTCGTCGGCCCGTTCAGCTCGGTGCGCGAGCTGCGGGACGGGGCGTTGGTGAAGGCGACCCCCGCCCCGCGTTCGACCCCGGTCAAGTAAGAGCGCGGGGACAGGCACTCTCGAATTAGGGTGCCTGTCCCCGTCAGAAGGTCGGGACAGGCACCTTCCGTAGGTGCCTGTCCCGCAAAGATGAACCAGTTCTTCGAATCCGCTGGCATCGCGCTGCAGGCGATCTGGGCGAACAAGCTGCGATCGTTCCTGACCGTGCTCGGGAACATCGTCGCGGTCACCTCGATCATTGCCGTCGTGTCGCTGATCCAGGGGATGAACGCCTACGTCACCAACGCGATCGTGACCGACGTCGGCGCCGACAACTTCAACATCCAGCGGAACCCGGTCGTCCGGACGCAGGCCGACGAGGAGCGCGTCCGCAGCAACCCGCCGATCACAACCGCCGACGCGGCCGCCGTCCGCAAGTTCGGCGACCACATCATGGCGGTCGCGACGCAAGGCAACTCGCGGACGAGGATCACCTATCGAAACCAGACGCTGAACAGTGTCCAGGTCCAGGGGGTGTCACGCGAATACATCTCACTTCTCGACGTTCAACGCCGAACGCGGTCGGCCGATCAGTCCCGACCGAGGTGGACCGCGAACGGCCGGTGACGATCCTCGGCTTCCAGACCGCCGAGCAGCTGTTCGGCCCGGCCGACCCGATCGACAAGTCAATTCGCATCGGCACTACGCAGTTCCGCGTCGTCGGCGTCAGCGAGAAGAAGGGATCGATCTTCGGAGAGTCACAGGACGAGTTCGCGGTCATTCCGATCGGCGTATTTCAGAAAATGTTCGGCTCGCGGATGAGCCTGCAGATCCTGGTCAAGCCGCGGAGCCCCGAGGTCGTCAAGGCGGCGATGGACGAGGCGACGGTGGCGATGCGGATCGAGCGGCGCCTTCGCCCCAACGAGCCGGACAACTTCGGGATGTTCTCCTCCGACTCGCTGCTCAGCCTCTATCACACCGCGACCAACGGCATCTTTGCCGTCCTGGTCGGCGTGGTCGCGCTGTCGCTGGTCGTCGGCGGCATCGTGATCATGAACATCATGCTGATGGTGGTCAGCGAGCGCACCCGCGAGATCGGCCTGCGCAAGGCGCTTGGCGCGCGCCGCCGCGACATCATCTGGCAGATCCTGACCGAGTCGGTGACGCTCTCCACCTTCGGGGGGATGGTCGGGGTGGGACTCGGCTTCCTGCTCGCGCTCGCGATCAGCAGCGCCACGCCGCTCCCGGCCGCGGTCCAGTTCTGGTCGGTGATGATGGGGATCGGCATCACCGCGATGGTCGGGTTGTTCTTCGGCATGTATCCCGCGATGCGGGCGGCGTCGCTCGACCCGATCGAAGCGCTGAGGCGCGAGTAGCAGATGGCCGGCATACGCGCAGGGCTGCTCGGTGAGATCGTCGGCATGTCGGTCGACACCCTCCGCACCAACAAGATGCGGTCGGCGCTGACCGTACTCGGGGTCGTCATCGGCATCACCTCGATCGTCGGGATGACCTCGCTGATCCGCGGCTTCGACGAGACGCTGCGTGACTCGATCCGCGAGCTCGGGCCGAACACCATCTACGTGCAGAAGATGGGGGCGCTCAGCTTCACCGCCGGCAAGACGTTCCAGGAGCTGATCAAGCGCCCCAACCTGGTGCCGGCCGACGCCCGCGCGATCGCCGAGCTGCCATCGGTCGCGCTGGTCGACATGTGGCTGGGGGCGATGGGCGGGTCGGGGGCGCGCGTCTACTACGGCAACACGCGGACGAAACAGATCGGCGTGCTCGGCGTCACCGAGAACTTCGCCGCCGTCAGCTTCGTCGCGCTCGAGCACGGCCGGTTCATCGTGCCGTCGGAAGTCCAGAACCGCCGCCAGGTCGTGGTGCTCGGCCAGACTCCCTACCAGTCGCTGTTCCAGAACGTGGACCCGGTCGGCAAGAAGGTCCGGGTCGGGACCCGCGAGTTCACCGTGATCGGCGTGCTCGGCAAGCGCCCGAACATGGGCGGGCTCGCCAGCGGCGCCGACGACTTCGTCGTCATCCCGTACACGACCCACGAGAAGTTCTACGGCCGCGTCGGCATCCGCAACCGCACCGCGATGATCGCGGTGGTGCCGCGCGAGGAGGTGCCGCGCGACGTCGCGATGGGCGAGGTCGAAGAGCTGATGCGGATCCGCCACAACGTCCGGCTGGACGAGCCCAACGACTTCGACCTGCTCACGCAGGACGCGATGATGAAGGTGTGGGACCAGTTCAGCCAGGCGACGTTCCTGGCGCTGGTGGTGATCTCCTCCATCGCCCTGATGGTCGGCGGCATCGGGGTCATGGCGATCATGATGATCTCGGTCACCGAACGGACCCGCGAGATCGGCGTACGCAAGGCGCTCGGCGCCCGCCGGCGGGAGATCCTCTGGCAGTTCCTGATCGAGGCGGCGTTCCTGACCTCGTTCGGCGGGGTGCTCGGGATCCTCTTCGGCAGCGGCATCGGCCTGCTGATCCACTGGATCTCCGAGTTCCCCATCTCGCTCCCCTGGTGGTCGTTCGCCATCGGGATCGGCTTCTCGGCCGGCGTCGGCATCTTTTTCGGCCTCTTCCCCGCCATCAAGGCCTCGCGCCTCGACCCGATCGAAGCGCTACGCTACGAATAGACAGCTTCCAGCTTCCAGCTCCCAGCTGCCAGCTTCCAGCTTCCAGCTCAGCACGCCAATTGCCCTGGTGTTCGGCCAGTACGGAGGCCGATCAATGCAGGACTACAGAAACCTTCTCGTATGGCAGAAAGCGCACCGGTTGGTGCTGGACGTGTACGCCGATTCGGCCAGGCACCTGCGCCACCCGGACGCCTGGCCGGTGCGTGACCAGATGCGCCCGGCGGCGATATCGATCCCCTCGAATATCGCCGAGGGAGCGGGCCGCGGCACCGATCCGGACTTTCGGCGTTTCCTGCTTCACTCGTTGGGATCGGCGAACGAACTTGAGTATGATTTCCTTCTTGCGCGGGATCTCGGCTTCGTGCCCGGGCCGCTCCACGACCAGCGGGCTCGCGAGATCGAGGAGGTCCGACGCATGCTATCCGGCCTGGTGGCTCGGCTGAGCAGATAGTCACTCCGGGCTGGAGGCTGGTAGCTGGAAGCTCGTAGCTGAAGTCCGGAGGATCCTGCCATGAAGGTCTACGACGCGCAGAGCATCAGAAATGTCGCCTTCGTCGGTCATAGCGGCGCCGGGAAGACGCAGCTGATCTCGGCGCTGCTCTTCGACGCCGGCGCTGTCAACCGCCACGGACGGGTCGACGACGGCACCACGGTCACCGACTACGACGAGGAAGAGATCGCGCGCAAGCACACGCTGTCGTGCAGCCTCGCCTGCGCCGAGTGGAACCGCCACAAGATCAACCTCATCGACACCCCCGGGATGGGGAACTTCCTCAGCGACTCACGCGCCGCGCTGCGGGTCGCCGACGCCGCAGTGGTGGTCGTCGACGCGGTCGCGGGAGCGGAGGTCTCGACCGAAAAAATGTGGACCGCTGCCGACGAGCTCGGGCTGCCGCGGCTGGTCGTCCTCAACCGGCTCGACCGCGAGCGCGCCAGCCTCGACCGCTCCCTCGACTCGCTGCGCGCCGTGTTCGGCCGGACCGTGATCCCGCTGCAGCTTCCGATCGGTGAAGAAAAGAGTTTCAAGGGGGTCGTCGACCTGGTGACGATGAAGGCGTGGACCTTCGCCGGGGAGTCGGGGAAGCCGACCGAAGCGCAGGTCCCGGCTGAGATCCAGGACGCCGCCCAGGCGGCGCGCGATGCGCTCATCGAGATGGTCGCCGAGGCAGACGATGCGCTGATGGAGCGGTTCTTCGACGCCGGCACGCTCACCCAGGAAGAACTGATGGAGGGCCTCGCCCGCGGCATCGCGGCGTCGCGGATCTTCCCGGTCTTCTGCACCTCGGCGACCGCCAACGTCGGCGCGCAGACGCTGCTCGACGCGATCGTGGCCTACGTGCCGGCGCCGGCCGCCCACGGGATCACGCTCGAGGACGGCTCGCAGCTCGCCGCCTCGGAGACCGGACCGGCCGCGGCGTTCGTGTGGAAGACGATCGCCGACCCCTTCGCCGGCCGGATCACGATGTTCAGGGTCCTGTCCGGCACGCTGAAATCCGATTCGACGGTGCAGAACATCGCCCGCGAATCGCCCGAGCGGCTCGGCCACCTCGTCCTGCTCCAGGGGAAGACGCAGACGAACGTGCCGGAGATCCGGGCCGGCGACATCGGCGCGGTCGCCAAGCTGAAGGAGACGCTGACCGGGGATCTGCTGTCCGAAAAGGCCACGACCGTCCGGGTCGCGCCGATGAAGTTTCCCGAACCGGTCATCTCCTACGCGATCGAGCCGAAGAGCCGCGGCGACGAGGAGAAGATCTCGACCGCGATGCACCGCCTCCAGGAAGAGGATCCGGCAATCGGCTACCATCGCGATCCGCAGACCAAGGAGCTGCTGCTGGCCGGCCAGGGACAGCTGCACATCGAGGTCACCGTCGCCAAGCTCAAACGACGGTTCGGGGTCGAGGTGCTGCTCAAGCCGCCGCGCATCCCGTATCGCGAAACGATCACCGCCGCGGTCGAGGCACACGGCCGCCACAAGAAGCAGACCGGCGGCCACGGCCAGTTCGGCGACTGCAAGGTGAAGTTCGAGCCGCTGCCGCGCGGCAGCGAGTTCGAATTCGTCGACGACATCTTCGGCGGCTCGATCCCGCGGCAGTTCGTGCCGGCGATCGAAAAGGGGCTGCAGGAGGCGCGGATTCGCGGCTTTCTCGCCGGCTACCCGATGGTCGATTTCCGCGCGACCGTGTTCGACGGCTCGTACCACGCGGTCGACTCCAGTGAAATGTCGTTCAAGATGGCGGCCTCGCTCGCCTTCAAGGACGGCATGTCACGGGCCCGGCCGACGCTGCTCGAGCCGATCATGGACGTCGAGGTCTACGCCCCGAGCGACTACGCCGGCGACCTGATGGGGGATCTGAACAGCCGGCGCGGACGGATCGGGGGCATGGACACCCGGGGCCCCTCCACCGTCATCCGCGCCAAGGTGCCGATGCAGGAGATGCTGACCTACGAGCAACACCTGACCTCCGCGACCGGCGGCCGCGGCTCGTACCACATGGAGTTCTCGCACTACGAGGAAGTGCCCAACCACCTCCACGGCAAGATCATCTCCGCGGCCCGGGCGGAACGCGGGCAGGAAACGGCCGAGGAAGCCTGAGCTCGGGGACGGCGGGAACGGCCGGTCGGGAATTGGTCTTGGGGAATGGGGGTCACGGCGTCTTTGGCGCTGACTCCCCTGCAACCACCTTGTAGTACTCGGGGATCCGGTCGGCCAGTCCGGCGAGCAGCGTCCCGCATTCGGCGACGCACGGCTGGCGCAGGCCGTGATATTCGATCGGTTCTCCCAGCCGTTCGAAGAGCAGGCCGAAGCGCTCCACCAGGCGCAGCAGCGACGGGGCCATCGCGGCGCAGACGGTGGTGATGCCGTTGGCCGCCGCCAGGTTCGCGACCCCGCGGAGCAGCCCCAGGCTCATGTGCGGCACGAGCCGGCGTGCGTCCTGCGAAGGGATCTCATCGATCTGCACGTCAGGGTAAAGGCTCTCCCCTTCGCGGCGACGGTACATCTTGGCGATGGCGTAGCGGGAGATCTCCGCGGTCTTGTCGATCTGGAACCGGTCGAGCCGCTCCCTCCACTCGTCCGTGAGCAGCCCGCGGATCGGCAGGTCCGCTTCGCCGCCACCAGCAGGCGGCAGGATCAGCCGAACGCAGCCCACCACCGTCCCCGACCGCTTCGAGATCAGGACCGCGTGCATCGAATGGGCGTCGTAGCGGTCGATTTCCCGGTGGCCGACCTGTTTGGCGGGGTCCTCGAACGGGTGCTCGACGCAGTAGACCTGGTATCTGAGGGCGTAGGCCGCCTCGAGCAGCTCGACCGTAGTGGCCGGGACTACGGCGAAATACGAGTCGAACAGGGCCGAAAAGGTCGACCCCTGAGGCGGTTGTGCCTGCCTGTCCATCGTGCGTTTGCCGTCCCCCACAGGGAAGCAACTATGCACTGTGACGATTCGCAGTTCAACCGTTGATGAAGGATGGGGTAGAAAAGAGGCGGACCCTCCGCGGCGCGGAGGGTCCGTGAGTGCTGCTGTACGGTCTAGGCGCCGCCGGCCTTGCGCGGTGCGCGCGGTGCTGACGCCTTGCCCTTGGTGGTGGCCCGGCCCCCCTTGTCGCTCTTCAGCTGACGCTTGGGCTTGGCCTTGTTTTCTCCACCTTCGTCCTCGGCGGGTTCCGCCTTCTTGCCGCGGAGCCGCTCGGCGGCGGCGCGCAGGCGCCCGCCGACCCCGGTCTTCTTGGCCTGTGCCGGCGCCGCTTCGTCAGTCGCGGCGTTGGGATCGAACTCGCTGCCGACCAGCTCGATCTGGGCCTTCTCGGCGCTGTCGCCCCGGCGATAGCCGGTGCGCAGGATCCGGGTGTAGCCGCCCGGCCGCGCCTCGAAGCGAGGCGCGATCGTCTCGAACAGCTTGCTGACCACGTCGCGGTCCTGCAGGTCGCGCAGGACCAGGCGGCGGGCATGCAGCACCCGTCCGTTGGCCTCGCCGGCGGCGAGGCCGCGCTTGGCCAGGCTGATGATGCGCTCGACGAAGGGGCGCAGCTCCTTCGCCTTCGGCACGGTCGTCTCGAGCCGCTCGTAGCGGAGCAGTTCGGTGGCCTGGTTGCGGAGCATCGAGATTCGATGCTCCGTAACCCGGCCGAGTTTGCGATGGCTGGTTCTGTGACGCATGACTTTAGTCCTGTGCCGCCGCGGCACCCTGGTCGAGACGCATCCCGAGGCTGAGACCCATCGTCGTCAGGATCTCCTTGATCTCGTTGAGGGACTTGCGGCCGAAGTTCTTGGTCTTCAGCATCTCTCCCTCGGTCTTCTGCACGAGCTCGCGGATGGTGCGGATGTTCGCGTTCTTCAGGCAGTTGTAGGAGCGGACGGACAGCTCCAGCTCCTCGACGCTCTTGTCGAGGTTCTCGTTCGACGCGGCGCGCGGCTGGTCGCCCCCCGCCTCGAGCTGCAGGTCGCCGACCTCTTCGAGGTTGATGAAGATGTTGAGGTGATCGCGAATCAGCTTCGACGACAGCGAGATCGCGTCGCGCGGCGTCACCGAGCCGTTGGTCCAGACGTCGATCGTCAGCTTGTCGTAGTCGGTGTTCTGGCCGATGCGCGCCGCCTCGACCAGGTAGTGGACCTTCTTGACCGGCGAGTGGACCGAATCGATCGGGATCCAGCCGATGCCGAGGTCCTCGTCGAAGTTCTTGTCGGCGGCGACGTAGCCGCGGCCGCGCTTCACCCGCATCTCCATCACCAGCTTGCCGCCATCGGCAACGGTCGCGATGTGCGCATCCGGTTCCAGGATCTCGACGTCGGCGTCGGTCTGGATGTCACGGGCCCGCACTTCACCGGACTTGGTGATGTTCAGGTAGAGCGTCTTGGTGGCGTCGCTGTGCATCTTGAGCGGCACCTGCTTGATGTTCAGGATGATGTCGGTCGCATCCTCCACCACGCCGGGGATCGGGGAGAACTCGTGCAGGACCCCGTCGATCTTGACCGCCGTCACCGCCGCCCCTTCGATCGACGACAGCAGCACGCGCCGCATCGAGTTGCCGATGGTCGTGCCGAACCCGCGCTCGAACGGCTGGGCGAAGAAACGTCCGAACCGGTCGTTGAGGGTCTCGCGCTCGAACTCCAGCCGCTTGGGCCGCTGAAAACCTTTCCAGAGCATTGCTTTGCGTCCTTTCAATCACGCGTCCAGTGTGGACGGCGCGCCGGGCCTGCTGTTTCGCTCTCCGCCTCCCACCGCAGGTCCGGGAAGGCTGCGGGCGGAGAGTCTGGCGTCGGGGCGGTTCGCGAACCGCCCCGACCTTGCTATTTCGAATACAACTCGACGATGAGCTGCTCCTGCACCGGCAGGTTGATCTGCTGGCGCGTCGGCAGCGACTGGATCCGGCCGGTCAGCTGGCCGGAGTCGAACATCAGCCATTCCGGAATACCGCGCCCCTTGACCTCTTCCATCGCGTGCACGATCGAGGCGTTCTGGGCGCTGGTGGCGCGGACGGTGATCGCGTCCCCCGCCTTGACCGAGTACGACGGGATGTCGACCTTGCGGCCGTTCACCATGAAGTGCCCGTGGCGGACCAGCTGCCGCGCCTGCGCCCGCGAGGTCGCCAGGCCGAGCCGGTAGATCACGTTGTCGAGCCGCCGCTCCAGCAGCTGCAGCAGCGTTTCGCCGGTGATGCCGCGGGTCCGGTCCGCCATCTCGAAATAGCGGCGGAACTGGTTCTCGAGCACCCCGTAGATGCGCTTGACCCGCTGCTTCTCGCGCAGCTGGATCCCGTAGCCGACCATCTTCGCCTTGCGCAGCTTGCCGTGCTGCCCGGGCGGCAGGTTGCGCTTCTCGATCGCGCACTTCTCCGTGTAGCAGCGCTCTCCCTTGAGAAAGAGCTTCATGCCTTCGCGCCGGCACAGGCGGCAGACGGGTCCGATGTAACGAGCCATTCTTAATCCTTACCTCTTGTCAATTCCCAACTACCAACTCCCAACTCCCTAACCTCTCGCCAACTTCTTGGGAGTTGGAGGTTGGGAGTTGACGCGTCAGCGTCAGACTCTTCGTCTCTTTGGCGGCCGGCAGCCATTGTGGGGGATCGGGGTCACGTCGCGGATCGACTTCACCTCGATACCGATCGTCTGCAGCGCGCGGATGGCGGATTCGCGGCCGGCTCCCGGCCCCTTGACCCGCACTTCGACGCTGCGCATGCCGATGGCTTTGGCGGCGTTGCCGGCGGAGATCGCCGCCTGGGTGGCCGCGAACGGCGTCCCCTTGCGCGACCCCTTGAAGCCGATGCCGCCGGCGCTCGACCAGGCGACCACGGCCCCTTCGGCGTCGGTGATCGTCACGATCGTGTTGTTGAACGAGGCCTGGATGTGCGCAAACCCGTGGTGCACGATCCGCTTCTCGCCGCGCTTCTTGAAGGTCTTCTTCTTGGCCGGCTTGCCGGCCGGCTTCTTGCCGCCGCCTTCCGGGGCTGCTGTCGGGTCTACCGCGTCGTTCTTTGCCATAACTCTTTAGCTTCCAGCTTCAGCTCCGGCTTCCAGCTTCCAGGCGCTTCCAGCTGGGAGCTGGGAGCAGGGAGCTGGTAGCTGATTAAACCGTCTTCTTCTTCGCGACCGCGCCCTTGCGCGGACCCTTGCGCGTGCGCGCGTTGGTCTTGGTCCGCTGACCGCGCACCGGCAGGTTCCGGCGGTGCCGCATGCCGCGCCAGCTGCCGATCTCCATCAGCCGCTTGATGTTCATGGAGATCTCCTTGCGGAGGTCTCCTTCGACGCGCCCCTGCTCCTCGATCACCCGGCTGATCTTCCGGACGTCGTCTTCGGACAGGTCCTTGATCCGGATGTCGGGGCTGACCCCGGCTTCCGTGAGGATGTCCCCCGACCGCTTCCGGCCGATTCCGTAGATATAGGTCAGCCCGATTTCGATCCGCTTGGTCCGCGGAAGATCAACACCAGCGATACGTGCCATTTTCTGTTCCTCGTCGGAATCTAGGAGCTAGGAGCTGGAGTGTCGTTTCGTGTCAAGACTCTTCCAGCTTCTAGCTTCCAGCTCCTAGCTCCTACTACCCCTGCCTCTGCTTGTGCTTCTGATTCGTGCAGATCACGCGCACCACGCCGCGGCGGCGCACCACCTTGCACTTGTCGCAAATCTTCTTGACCGACGCTCGGACCTTCATGACCTTACTACTCCCACAATTCTTCCCCGCGTCAGATCTCGCGGCGAAAGCTCCAGCCTGACCGTGTCGCCGATGAGCACCCGGATGAACGTCCGGCCGGCGCCCCCGGGCGCGTGCGCGGTGACCTGCCGCTGCCGATCGATCTCCACCCGATACAACCCGCTGGGCAACGCTTCGATGACCCGGCCGGTCACCGTCCCGCCGCCACCCTCGCGGGGATCGTCTTCCGTCAGGTCTTTCATTTATCGCCGGGGCCCCCTGCACCCCGGCTGGCGACCTTCACTCGCTCGCGCTCCGTTCCGGTCGCTCATCCATTTATCGCCGGGGCCCCCTGCACCCCGGCTGGCGACCTTCACTCGCTCGCGCTCCGTTCCGGTCGCTCATCGGACACTGGCCGCCGCCTTCGTGAGCACCAGCGGACCGTTCTTCGTAATCGCGACCGTGTGCTCGAAGTGTGCCGACAGGCTGCCGTCGCGGGTGATCGCGGTCCAGCCGTCTGCCAGCATCTTCACGCCGGGCCGCCCGGCGTTGACCATCGGCTCGATCGCGAGCGTCATGCCTTCCGCCAGCCGCGGGCCGCGTCCCGGATCCCCGTAGTTGGCGATCTGCGGCTCCTCGTGCAGCGACGCGCCGATCCCGTGACCGACGAACTCGCGCACGACCGAGAACCCCTGCGCCTCCACGTGCTTCTGGATCGCGTGACCGATGTCCGAGATCCGTCCGCCGAGCCGCGCCTGTTCGATCCCCTTCTCGAGCGACTCCCGGGTCACCCGCAGCAGCAGCTGGGCCTCCTCGGATACGCGCCCGACCGGGACCGTCACCGCCGAATCCCCGAAATACCCGTTCATCTTCACGCCCATGTCGAGCGAGATGATGTCGCCGTCGGCCAGCGCCCGCTTCGAGGGGATCCCGTGGATCACCTGCTCGTTCACCGAGGCGCACAGCGTCGACGGGTAGCCGCGATACCCCTTGAACGCCGGTTCGGCGCCGCCGGCCCGGACCAGCCGTTCCGCCTCGGCGTCGAGGTCGAGCGTCGAGACGCCCGGCTTCACCATGCCGGCGAGCTCGGCCAGCACTTCCGCCACCAGCACGCTCGCGGCCCGCATCTTCTCGATCTCCGCCGGCGACTTGCAGACGATCACAGCGTGGCGCTCCGGCATGCCTCGTTCAAGGCATCGTCGATCCGGGCCGTGACCACGTCGGGCGGCTGGTTCCCGTCGATCGACCGGAACGTCGCCCGCCGCGAGTAGTAGTCGACCAGCGGCTTGGTCTGCCGCAGGAAGATCTTCAGCCGCTCACGCACGATCTCGACGCCGTCGTCGATTCGCGCGATCAGCCTGCCGCCGCACTTCTGGCAGTCCCCGGTCCACTCCACGGCGGCGTTGACGCCACAGTTGCCGCAGATCCGCCGCGTCGCCAGCCGCCGCACCAGGACGTCTTCCGGCACGACGATGTCGAGGACCACCAGCGGACCGCGCCGTTCCACCAGGCCGTCGAGCGCCGCCGCCTGGACGACCGTCCGGGGGAAACCGTCGAGCACGAAGCCGCAGCGCGCGTCGTCGCGGTCGAGCCGTTCCTGCACGATCCCGATCATCACTTCGTCGCCGACCAGGTTGCCGGCTTCCATCGTCGTCTTGGCGACCAGGCCGAGATCGGTTCCGGTCTGCACCGCCTCGCGCAGAATGTCGCCGGTCGAGATCTTGGGCAGACGGTGGCGTTTCGCGAGCCGTTCCGCCTGGGTGCCCTTGCCGGCCCCCGGGGGACCGAGCATCACGACGTTCAACGCCGGGCGGTCTGCACCGTGCAGCACCAGATTATCCACGTCGCCCGCGAATTCGGGCCTTCTTCATGAACCCGTCGTAATGCCGCATGATCAGCTGCGACTCCACCTGCTGGACGGTGTCCATGGCGACGCCGACGATGATCAGCAGCGAGGTGCCGCCGAAGAAGAACTGGACGCCAAGCCCCTCGGTGAAGAACCGCGGCAGCGCGGCGTAGAGCCGCTCGCCGATCACCGGGATCTGGTTCACCTTGAACCCGGTGATCAGGAACTGCGGCAGGATCGCGACGATGGCGAGGTAGACCGCGCCGACCAGCGTGATCCGCGTCAGGATCGTGTCGATGTGCTCCGCGGTCCGCTTGCCCGGCCGGATCCCGGGGATGAAGCCGCCGTACTTCCGCATGTTCTCGGCCACGTCATCCGGGTTGAAGATGATCGCGGTGTAGAAGTAGCAGAAGAAGATGATGCCGGCGACGTAGAGCAGGTCGTGGAGCGGCATGCCCATGCCGATCTGGTCGAGGCCGCGCCGGATCGGGTTGTTGATGTCGAGCATCGGCGCAAACGTCGCCGGGAACGCCAGAATCGAGGAGGCGAAGATCACCGGGATGACGCCGCCGGTGTTCACCTTGAGCGGAATGTGAGTGCTCGAGCCGCCGTACTGCCGGCGTCCGACTACCCGCTTCGCGTACTGAACGGTGACCCGCCGGTGACCGCGCTCGACGAACACGATCGCCGCGATCACCCCGGCCATCAGCACCGCCAGGATCACCAGCGTCAGCGGGCCGATCTGCCCGGTCCGCATCTGGTCCAGGGTCACGAACACCGCGCTCGGCAGCCCGACGACGATGCCGGCGTAGATGATCAGCGACATGCCGTTGCCGATCCCGCGCTCGGTGATCTGCTCACCCAGCCACATCACGAACGCCGTCCCGGTCGTCAGGGTCAGGACGGTCATCAGCCGGAAGCCCCAGCCGACGTTATAGACCAGCGGCAGCCCGCCGGCGATCTCGGTGTTCCGCTCGAGGAAGATCGCGATGCCGAGCGCCTGCACCACCGCCAGCACGATCGTGCCGTAGCGGGTGTACTGGGTGATCTTGCGCCGCCCGAGCTCCCCTTCCTTCGACAGCCGCTCCAGGTACGGCCAGACCACCGTCAGCAGCTGCAGGATGATCGACGCGCTGATGTAGGGCATGATCCCGAGCGCGAAGATGGTCATCTGCGACAGGTTCTGCCCCGAGAACATGTCGTACAGCCCGAACACGCCGCTCGAGGCGCTCTGCATCAGCTGCGCGAGCGCTTCCGGATTGATGCCGGGCGTCGGGATCTTGCTGCCGATGCGGTATACCGCCAGCAGGCCGAGCGTGAACAGCACACGCTTCCGCAGGTCGGCGACCGCAAAGATGTTCTTCAGGCTGTCGATCATGATTAGGCCAGCACCTCCGCCGTGCCCCCGGCAGCGGCAATCTTCTCGGCTGCCTTGCCACTGAACTTGTGCGCCCGCACCGTCAGCGCCTTGGTCACGTCACCGCGCCCCAGGATCTTGACGCGCTGGTTCCGGCTGACGATCCCGCGTGCCTTGAGCAGCTCGGGCGTGATCTCGACCCCCGCCTCGAACCGCTCCGAAAGGGTGTCGAGGTTCACGACGTCGAACTCCTCGCGGAAGATGTTGTGGAAGCCGCGCTTCGGCACCCGGCGGTGGAGCGGCATCTGCCCGCCCTCGAACCCGCGCTTGTGCTTGAAGCCGGAGCGGGACTTCGCCCCCTTGTGCCCGCGGCCCGCCTGCACGCCCTGGCCGGAGCCCTGGCCGCGGCCGACCCGCTTCTTCGAATGCTTCATCCCCTTGGGGGGACGCAGATCACTGAGATTCATGATGCTTGTTCCCTAAAATTCAGAACTAAGAACTCAGAACGATCGAACCGCCACGCAACGTCCGGAGTACTGCCGGTGTCGGAGTTCGATTCGTTTTGAGTTCTCAGCTATCCACTGTCACCAGATGTCGCACCTTGAGGATCATTCCGCGGGTCGCATCGGTGTCGGGCAGCTCGACGCTGTGGCCGATCCGGCGCAGGCCCATCCCCTCGACCACCCTGGCCTGGTTCCGGTTGAACCCGATGGTGCTCTTCACGAGGGTCACCTTGACGCGGGGTCCCTCGGCCTTCTTTGCTGTGCGCTTTGCCATATCGTGTCTCACTGGCCTGACGTCGAAACGGCCGGCTCTTCCTCTTCCTTGCCGCGCAGCCGGCGCACGAACGCCGGATCCTTGAGCTCGCTCAACGCCTGGAAGGTCGCCCGCACCACGTTGTGCGGGTTGGCCGAGCCGATCGACTTGGTCAGCACGTTCGAGATCCCGCAGGATTCGACCACCGCCCGCACGCCGGCGCCGGCGATGATGCCGGTGCCATCGGGAGCCGGCTTGAGCAGCACCTGCCCGGCGCCGAAGCGGCCGAGCACCGGGTGCGGCACGGTCGTGCCCTGCAGCGGCACCCGGATCAGCGACTTCTTCGCCGATTCGATGCCCTTCTTGATCGCTGACGGGACTTCCTTGGCCTTGCCCACTCCGAAGCCCACCACGCCATGGCCATCGCCGATGACCACCAGCGCGCTGAAGCTCAGGTTCTTGCCGCCCTTGACGACCTTGGTGACGCGGCTGATGTTGACCACCGTGTCCTTGAGGTCCAGCTGCGCGGCGTCGATCTTTTCGCGAGATTCAAACATATAGTTCAGCTTCCAGCTGTCCGGCTTCCAGCTTCCAGCTTCGAACTCCGCAGCATCATGCTGGAAGCTGGAAGCTGGTGAGCTGGACAGCTTCTTAGAATTCCAGCCCCGCCTCGCGCGCCGCGTCCGCCACTGCCCGGATCCGCCCGTGGTACAGGTAGCCGCCGCGGTCGAATACTACCCGCTTGATGCCTTTGGCGATCAGCCGCTCGGCGATCGTCTTGCCGAGCGCCTGCGCCCCGGCGGTGTTGCCGCCGCGCACCCCTTCCGCACCCTTCAGCGCCGGCTCGGTGCTGGCCGCCGACGCGATCGTCGTACCGGTCATGTCGTCGATCACCTGCGCGTAGATGTGGGACACGCTCCGGAAGACGCGGAGCCGCGGCCGGTCCGCCGTTCCCGAAATCCGCTTCCGCTGCCGCAGCGAGATCCGCTTGCGTCGGTCTTTCGTCGTCGTGATTTTCATGGCTCTCAGCTTCCCGCTTCCAGCTTTCAGCGCGCTTCAAACGCTCTCAGCTGCGACAGCTGGCAGCTGGTGGCTGGCGGCTTACTTCGCGCCCGTCTTGCCGGCCTTCTTCTTCAGCACTTCGCCGGTGTAGCGCACGCCCTTCTGCTTGTAGGGGTCGGGCTTGCGCAGCCGGCGGATGTTCGCGGCCACCTGGCCGACCGCCTGGCGATCGATGCCGGTGACGGTAATGTGCGTCTGCTTCTCGACCGCGACGTCGATCCCCTGCGGGATGTCGAACACCACCGGGTGCGAGTAGCCGAGCGCGAAGTGCACCTGCTTGCCCTTCAGCTCGGCGCGGTAGCCGACGCCGACGATGTCGAGCTCCTTCTTGAAGCCTTCGGTGACGCCGAGCACGGCGTTGGCGACCAGGCTGCGCGCCAGGCCGTGGAACTTGCCGAGCTCCGGATCCTCCCGGAGCGTCCGGGCGTGGAGCTGATCGCCCTCGACCTCGAAGCCGATGCCTTCCGGCAGCGCCTGCCGCAGCTTGCCCTTCGGCCCCTGCACTTCAACGGCCCCGGGCTGGACGTCGATCTTGACGCCCTTCGGGATCGGAATGATCTTCTTGCCGATTCTTGACATGACTCTTTTAGCTTCCAGCTTCCAGCTTCCAGCTTCAGCAGCGCTCCAGCTGATGAGCTGGAGGCTGACAGCTGGCGGCTGATTACCACACGTTGCAGAGAACTTCGCCGCCGACCCCGGCCTTGACCGCGGCCCGGCCGGTCATCACGCCCTGCGAGGTCGTCAGGATGCTGGTGCCGAGCCCGGCCAGCACTTCCGGCACGTCGTCGCGCCCGAAATACACCCGGCGGCCCGGCCGGCTGACGCGCTCGATCCCGGTGATCACCCGCTCGCCGCGCGGGCCGTACTTCAGGAAGAGCCGCAGCTGCGCCTGGACGCGCTCGCCGGCCTTGGCCTCGAGCGTGGTGAAGCTCTGGATGTAGCCTTCGCTCTGAAGGATGCGGGCGATTTCGACCTTCAACCGGGATGACGGCATGTCGACGCGCGTGTGACGCGCCAGCGTCGCATTGCGAATCCGCGCGAGCATGTCTGCGATGGGATCAGTCATATTCTCTAACTCTCGCTAATCAGCTTTCAGCGTTCCAGCTCTGCCAGCTCCCAGCGCACGCCAGCACTCGGCTGGCAGCTGGAGCTGGACGCTGGCAGCTCCCCTTTACCAGCTGCTCTTCGTGACGCCAGCAATGTCTCCCTCGTGGGCGAGCTTGCGAAAGCAGAGACGGCAGAGCGCGAACTTGCGCATGTAGGCGCGCGGCCGGCCGCAGCGGTTGCAGCGGTTGCGCAGCCGGATCTTGAACTTCGGCGTCTTGGCTTCTTTGGCGATCTTGGCGGTAGTGGCCATGTATCTCTTCCTGATTGCAGGGGGCGGCCCTGCGCTACGTAGTCCGGAACGGCATGCCGAGGAGTTGCAGCAGCTTCCGCGATTCCTCGTCGCTCTTGGCCGTGGTCACGACCGAAATATTCATGCCGCGCGCCTTGTCGACCTTCATGTAGTCGATCTCCGGGAACAGCAGCTGGTCCTTCAACCCGAGCGTGTAGTTGCCGCGGCCGTCGAAGCCCTTGGTCGACACCCCGCGGAAGTCGCGCACGCGCGGCAGCGCCACCGAGATCAGGCGATCGAGGAAGTCCCACATGCGGTCGCCGCGCAGCGTCACCATGGTGCCGATCGGCATCCCCTGGCGAACCTTGAACTGGGCGATCGACTTCTTGGCCCGGGTGACCACCGCCTTCTGGCCGGTGATCTTGCCGAGTTCGTCGACGCCGGTGTCGACGATCTTGGCGTTCTGGGTCGCCTCGCCGAGGCCCATGTTGACGACGATCTTCTGGACCTTCGGGATCGCCATCACGTTGCCGTAGCCGAACTCCTTGCGGAGCGCCGGCACGACGTCCTTCTCGTAACGTTCCTTCAGGCGGCTCATTTATCCACGACTCCTTCGCACTTCCGGCAGATGCGGACCTTGCGGCCGTCCCCGAGGATCTTCTTGCCGATCCGGGTCGGCTTGCCGCACTCGGGGCAGACCAGCTGCACGTTCGAGGCATGCACCGGCGCCTCGCGCTCGACCACGCCCCCCTTGACGTTGCGCTGGGGGTTGGCCTTGGTGTGGCGCTTGATGATGTTCACGCCTTCCACCAGGAGGCGATTCTTCTCGGGTACGACGCGGACGACCCGGCCGCGCTTGCCGCGGTCCTTGCCGGTCATCACGACGACGTTGTCGTTCTTCCGAATGGGGGTTGCTAGTCTCGACATATCTGTCTCTCGTAGGGGCCGTTCGCGAACGGACCCTACAGAACCTCCGGCGCGAGCGAGATGATCTTCATGAACCGGCGCTCGCGCAGCTCGCGCGCCACCGGTCCGAACACGCGCGTGCCGATCGGCTCGTTGTTGTCGTTCACCAGCACGGCCGCGTTGCGGTCGAACCGGATGTAGCTGCCGTCCTTGCGCCGCTGCTCCTTGCGGGTGCGGACGATGACCGCCTTGACGACCTGCCCCTTCTTCACCGTCCCGTCGGGCGTCGCTTCCTTCACCGAGGCGGTCACCAGGTCGCCGAGCCGGGCATAGCGGCCGGTCGAACCGCCGAGCGCGTGGATCACCGCGATCTTGCGGGCGCCCGAGTTGTCGGCGACGTCGAGCACCGATTGCATCTGAACCATGGCTAGATCACCTTCGCCTTTTCGACGATTTGGGTCACGACCCAGCGCTTGCGGCGGCTGAGCGGACGGCTCTCGGCGATCGACACGCGATCACCGACCTTCGCCTCGTTCTTCTCGTCGTGCGCCAGGAACGTCGAGGTCCGGCGCTGGGTCTTGCCGTAGAGCGCGTCGCGCACCTGGCGCTCGATCGCGACCTTCACGGTCTTGTCCATCTTGTCGCTGACGACCACGCCAGTGACGGGTGCCTTGGTAGCCACTATGCCGACTCCTTCTCGCGCAGCACGGTCTGGATGCGGGCGAGGTCCCGCCGCAGGACCTTGAGCTTCTGTCCCGCCTCGACCTGCCCCATCGACTTCTGGATCCGCAGCCGGAAGAGCTGATCGTCGAGCTCCTTCACGCGCTGGCGGAGGTCGTCGACCGCGAGGTCACGAACTTCCGCTACCTTCATGACGCCCTCTCTTCGGCGAACCGGGTCGCGAACTTGGTCTTGATCGGGAGCTTGGCCGCGGCCAGCCGCATCGCCTCACGCGCGTCCTTCTCGTTGACCCCTTCCATCTCGAACAGGATCTTGCCCGGGCGGACGACGCAGACCCACTCTTCCGGAGCCCCCTTGCCCTTGCCCATCCGGGTCTCCTGCGGCTTCTTGGTGATCGGCTTGTCGGGGAACACCCGGATCCAGATCTTGCCGCCGCGCTTGACGAACCGGGTCATCGCCACCCGGGCCGCCTCGATCTGCCGCGCCGTCATCCAGCACGGTTCCATCGCCTTCAACCCGTAGTCGCCGAACGACACGTCGGAGCCGCGCCACGCCTTGCCCGCCATGCGGCCGCGCTGCTGCTTCCGGTACTTGACCTTCTTCGGCATCAACATAATTCGTGTTCCTTGTCAGCTATCAGCTGCCAGCTCCCAGCCTCGACAGCTTCCGGCGAGCTCGCCCTGGCGATCGAGGCTGTCTACCTCGGCCGGTCGGGACGGCGCGGCGTCCGGTAGTCCTCTTCGCGGCCGACGCGCGGCACCAGGCGCTCACCCTTGTAGAGCCACACCTTCACGCCGATCGCCCCGTAGGTCGTGAACGCTTCCGCAAACCCGTAGTCGATGTCGGCGCGGAGCGTCTGCAGCGGCAGCTGGCCGTGCAGGTACCACTCGGAGCGCGCGATCTCGGCGCCGTTGAGCCGGCCCGACACCCGGACCTTGATCCCGCGCGCGCCGAAGCGCAGCGCCGATTCAACCGCCTTGCGCATCGCCCGGCGGAACGCCACCCGCTTCTCGAGCTGCATCGCCACCGACTCGCCGATCAACTGGGCATCGAGCTCGGGCTTCTGGATCTCCTGGATGTTGATGAAGACCTCGCGGTTGGTCTTCTTCTGGATCTCCTGCTTCAGCTTGTCGACTTCCGTCCCCTTGCGGCCGATGATGATGCCCGGCCGCGAGGTGTGGATGTCGATCTTGAGCTTGTTGGCGGCCCGTTCGATCTCGATCTTCGAGACCCCGGCGTGGGCGAAGCGCTTCTTCAGCGTGTCGCGCAGCTTCAGGTCTTCGTGCAGCAGCTTCGCGTAGTCCTTGTCGGCATACCAGCGCGAGCGCCACGTCTTGTTGAACCCGAGGCGGAAGCCGTTCGGATGAACTTTCTGACCCATGCCTACTCCGTCGCCGCGGTCGCGCGGCTACCTTTCCCGGTTGTCTTTTTCGCTCCCGCCCTGGCGCCCTGCGTGCGCTTCGGCGTGGCCTTGGGCTTGGCGCCTCGGGCCCGTTTCGGCGCGCCGCCCGCCGGCGCGGCGGTGACCCGCGACGGACGCTCGTTGACCTCGACGGTCAGATGCGCCGTCCGCTTGACGACGCGGAAGGCGCGGCCCATCGGGGCCGGACGAATCCGCTTCTGCGACGGCCCCTGATCGGCGTAGCAGGCCTTGACGAACAGCCGCTCGACGTCGCCGCCGAAACCGTCCTTCTGTGAGGCGTTGGCGATCGCCGACCGCAGCACCTTCTCGATGTCGCGGGCGACGCCCTTGCGGGCGAACTTCAGGGTGGCGAGCGCCGTGTTGACGTCGCGACCGCGGATCAGGTCCATCACCAGCCCGGCCTTCTGGGCGGAGGTGCGGACGTATTTCGCCGTTGCGTGTGCCTGGACTGCCATGACTAACCCTTCGCGGCCGGCGCGCCGACCGTCGCCGCCTTGTCGCTCTTGGTGGTGTGCCCCTTGAACTGCCGGGTGGGGGCGAACTCGCCGAGCTTGTGGCCGACCATGTTCTCGGTGAGATAGACCGGGATGAACTTGCGCCCGTTGTGCACCGCGATCGTGTGGCCGACCATCTCGGGGATGACCGTCGAGCGGCGCGACCAGGTCTTGATGACCTTCTTGTCGTTCGTGCGGTTCATGCCCTCGATCTTCTCGAGCAGGGGAACGTCCACGAACGGGCCTTTTTTCAGTGATCTGGACATAAGCTTTCAGCTACCAGCTGTCAGCTGCCAGCTTCCGGAAGCTCCCAGCGGGACGCTGGAAGCGGGAAGCCGGAAGCCGAGTTATTTCGGTCTCCGCGTGACGATGAAGCGGTCGGTGCTCTTCCGGTTCCGCGTCTTGTATCCCTTGGTCGGCATGCCCCACGGCGACACCGGGTGCCGGCCGCCGGAGGTCTTGCCTTCGCCGCCGCCGAGCGGATGGTCGACCGGGTTCATCGCGACACCGCGCACGTGCGGCCGCTTGCCCAGCCATCGGCTCCGGCCCGCCTTGCCGATCGAGATGTTCTCGTGGTCGACGTTGCCGACCTGGCCGATGGTCGCGAAGCAGTCGATGTTGATCTTGCGGATCTCGCCCGACGGCATCTTCACCGAGGCGTAGCCGCCTTCTTTCGCGACCAGCTGCACCGAGGAGCCGGCGCTGCGCGCGATCTGCCCACCCTTGCCCGGCTTCAGCTCCACGTTGTGGATCTGGGTGCCGAGCGGGATGTTCTTGAGCGGCAGCGCGTTGCCCGGGAGGATGTCGACCCCCTCGCCGGCGACGATGACGTCACCGACTTTGATCCCGAGCGGCTGGATGATGTAGCGCTTCTCGCCATCCGCGTAGGTCAGCAGCGCGATGCGCGACGAGCGGTTCGGGTCGTACTCGATGGTCGAGACCGTCGCCGGGATGCCGTGCTTGTCGCGCTTGAAATCGATGATCCGGTAGTTCCGCTTGTGCCCGCCGCCGCGCCACCACGAGGTCAGCTCGCCGTGGTTGTTGCGTCCGCCGCTCTTGCGCAGCGGCTCGACCAGCGGCCGATACGGCTCGGTCGACGTGATGTCGTCGTTGACCTGCACGGTGTGAAACCGGCGGGCCGGGGACGTCGGCTTGTACTTTTTGATCGGCATCGTTGGTATTCCGTGAAACTCAGAACTCAGAAGCTCGAACTCAGAACGAAAACCGATTCTGAGTTCTTAGTTCTTAATTCTTAATTTCTACGCTCCCTCCAGGAATTCGGGGATCTTTTCGCCGTCGCGGAGCTTCACGTAGGCCTTCTTCCAGTCGGACCGCTGCCCCACGAACCTGCCCTGGCGCTTGAACTTGCCGTGCGCGATCGCGGTCCGGACCCCTTCGACCTTGGAGCCGAGCAGCTTCTCGACCGCGCGCTTGATGTCGATCTTCGTCGCGCCCGCCGCCACTTCGAACACCACCGTCCGCGCGCTTTCACGCGCGGTGGTCGTCTTCTCGGTGATCAGAGGGCGGCGGATTACGTCTGTGAGTTTCATGACTATTCAGCTTCCAGCGTTCAGCTTCCGGCTTCCAGCATGAGCCCCCGCTCTTATCGAGCTGGAAGCTGACAGCTGGCAGCTGGCAGCTATCCCAGCGCTTCCTGCAGCTTCTCGAGGGCTTCCTTCGTCGCCACCACCTTGGTGGTGTCCATCAGGTCGCGCGCGGTGACCCGCGAGCTCCGCACGACCCGGACGCCGGCGATGTTCCGCGCCGAGAGGGTGAACCCTTCGTCGGGCTGCACGTCGATCAGCAGCGTCTTGCCGGTGACGCCGAGCCGGCGCAACAGCTCGACGGTGCCCCGGGTCTTGCGGTCCTCCGACGCCAGCTTGTCGACGACGATCAGCGAACCGTCCTGCAGCTTGGCCGCGAGGGCCGCGCGCAGTGCACCCACCCGGACCTTCTTCGGCAGATCGAAATCGTAGCTGCGCGGCTGCGGCCCGAACACCGTGCCGCCCTTGCGCCACAGCGGGGTCCGGCTCGAGCCAACCTGCGGGCGGCCGGTCCCCTTCTGCTTGTAGGGCTTGATGCCGCCGCCGCTGACCAGCGCACGGTTCTTGGTCGCATGCGTGCCGCGGCGCTCGGACGCGTTCTGCTGCACCACCGACTCCCAGATCAGATCGGTCTTGATGCGCCCGCCAAAGAGCTCGTCTTTCAGCTCCAGCGCCCCGACCGTCTCGTTCTGCCCGTTCACGATATCGAGTTTCATAGCAATCAGCTTCCAGCTTCCAGCTTCCAGCGTACCAGCGCTCCAGCTCCAGCTTGCGTCCCGCTGTCCGGCTCGTTCGAGCTGGAAGCTGGCAGCTGGAGGCTGGAAACTATTTCTTCGCCTTCTTCGCGATCGTCACCTTGCCGGTCTTCTCGACCTGGATCTGCGGCTCCGGCTTCGCGGCGATCGCCTTCCGCACCACGACATACCCGCCCGGCGCCCCCGGGATCGCGCCCCGGACGATGAGCAGGTTGTTCTCGGTGTCGATCTGCACGATCTTCAGATTCCGCACGGTGACGCGATCGCCGCCCATGCGGCCGGGGGCGCGCATCCCCTTGATGACGCGGGACGGATACGACGAGGCGCCGATCGAGCCGGGCGCCCGGTGGAACATCGAGCCGTGGGTCGCGGCGCCGCCGGCGAAGTTGTGGCGCTTCATGACCCCCTGGAAGCCCTTGCCGCGGCTGACGCCGATGACGTCGACGCGATCGCCGCTGTTGAACACGTTGTTCACCAGCACCTGATCGCCGGCCTTCGGCGCCTCGGCGCCCTTGGCCACCGTCAGCTCGCGGCGCACGCGGGTCGGCGGCACCCCGGCCTTCTTGAAGTGGCCGGCCTGGGGCTTGTTCTCGCGCGACGGGCGATCCTCGACCAGCCCGACCTGCACCGCCTCGTAGCCGTCGGTCTGGGCGGTCTTCGCCTGGACCACGACGCAGGGGCCGGCCTTGATGATCGTGGCCGGCGCCACGGTGCCATCCTTCGCGAACACCTGGGTCATTCCGACCTTTTTACCGATGATTCCTGTGAGCATCTCAGTTTCCAGCTTCCAGCTGCCAGCCGCCAGCAGCTCTCCGCTTACAACCTCCGTGCATTCCAGCTCGAAGCTGGACGCTGGAGGCTGGAAGCTTTACTTGTGTTCCTTGCCGAAGGCCTTGATCTCGACGTCGACGCCGGCCGGAAGATCCAGCTTCATCAGCGCGTCGACGGTCTGCGGCGTCGGCTCGAAGATGTCGATCAGGCGCTTGTGGGTGCGGAGCTCGAACTGTTCCCGCGACTTCTTGTCGACGTGCGGCGAGCGGAGCACGGTCCACTTGTTCTTGTCGGTCGGCAGCGGGATCGGTCCGGCCAGCCGCGCGCCGGTGCGCCGCGCCGTGTCCACGATCTCGGTCGTCGACTGGTCCAGCACCCGGCTGTCGTACGCCTTCAGACGGATGCGGATCTTGTCACTAAAAGGTGATGCCATGGTCTGTCTCTGAAACTCAGAATTAAGAGTTTAGCAATTCAGAATGATTCTTAGTTCTTAATTCGTAATTCTTGATTTCTCTACGCTTTGCCCTGCATCCTCGCGACGACTTCTTCGCTCACGTGGTTTGGCGCCGGCTCGTAGCGATCGAAGTGCATCGAGTAGGTGGCGCGCCCCTGCGTCCGCGAACGCAGGTCGGTCGCGTAGCCGAACATCTCCGACAGCGGCACCCGCGCGTTGATGATCTGCGTACCGCCGCGATCTTCCTGCGACTGGATGGCGCCGCGCCGGCTCGACAGGTTGCCCATGACGTCGCCCATGTGCTCCTTCGGTACGACCACCTCGACCCGCATGACCGGTTCGAGCAGCACGGGCTTGGCCTTCTTCGCGGCATCCTGGAACGCCATCGAACCGGCGATCTTGAACGCCATTTCCGACGAGTCGACGTCGTGGTACGAACCGTCGTAGAGCTCGATCCGGACGTCGTCGACCGGGTAGCCGGCCAGCACCCCGCGGGTGAGCGCTTCCTTGATCCCTTCGTCGATCGGCTTGATGAACTCCTTGGGGATCGAACCGCCGCTGATCTTGTTCTCGAAGATGTAGCCCGAGCCCGGCTCGCCGGGGTAGAGATGGATCTTCGCGTGGCCGTACTGACCGCGACCGCCGGTCTGCTTGGCGTACTTCATCTCGCCATCGGCCGGGCGGGTCAACGTTTCCTTGTAGGCCACCTGCGGGCGGCCGACGCTGGCTTCGACGCTGAACTCGCGCTTCAGACGGTCGACGATGATCTCGAGGTGCAGCTCGCCCATGCCGGCGATGACGACTTCGCCGGTCGCCGGATCGGTCTTCACCCGGAAGGTCGGATCCTCGGCCATCAGCTTGCCGAGACCCTGCCCGAGCTTTTCCTGGTCCGCCTTGGTCTTGGGCTCGATCGCGAGCGAGATGACCGGCTCGGGGAAGCTCATCGACTCGAGAACGACCGGGTTCCTCTCGTCGCAGATCGTGTCGCCGGTCGTCACTGTCTTCAGCCCGACGGCGGCGGCGATGTCACCGGCGTAGACTTCCTTGATCTCTTCGCGCTTGTTCGCGTGCATCTTCAGCAGACGGCCGAGACGCTCGGACTTCTGCTTGGTCGAATTGAACACCGTCGAGCCGGCGGTCATGACCCCTGAGTAGACGCGGATGAACGTGAGCTGACCGACGAACGGGTCGGTCATGATCTTGAAGCCGAGCGCGGAGAACGGCGCGTCGTCGGCCGCCGGACGTTCGACGATGACGTCGGGCCCCTTGTCGGGGTTGTAGCCCTTGATCGCCGGCACGTCGATCGGAGCCGGCAGATAGTCGACGATCGCGTCGAGCAGCAGCTGCACGCCCTTGTTCTTGAAGGCCGAGCCGCAGATCACCGGCACGAAGGCAGGCTCCGCCTGGTCGCCGGTGGTGTGCACCGAGGTGTTGACCCGCTTGCGCAACGCCGCCCGGATCTCCTCTTCGGTGACCTCTTCGCCGTGCAGGTACTTCTCGAGGATCTTGTCGTCGGCCTCGCTGACCTTCTCGATCAACTGCTCGCGGAAGTGCTTCGCGTCGTCGAGCATGTCGGCCGGGATCTCGCCGATGACGTAGTCGGCGCCCATGGTTTCGTCCTTGTAGGTGATCGACTTCATCCGCACCAGGTCGACCACGCCGAGGAACTTGTCTTCGCTGCCGATCGGCAGCTGGATCGCGACCGGATTGCCCCCCAGCTTGCTGATGATCTGCTCGAACGTCCGCTTGAAGTCCGCGCCGATGCGGTCCATCTTGTTGACGAAGCAGATCCGCGGCACGCGGTACTTGTCGGCCTGGCGCCAGACGGTCTCGGACTGGGGCTCGACACCGGCAACCGCGTCGAACACGGCGACCGCGCCGTCGAGGACGCGGAGCGAGCGCTCCACTTCGGCGGTGAAGTCGACGTGGCCGGGAGTGTCGATGATGTTGATGCGGTGCTCGCGCCAGAAGCAGGTGGTCGCCGCGGACGTGATCGTGATGCCGCGTTCCTGTTCCTGCTCCATCCAGTCCATGACCGCCGTGCCCTCGTGGACCTCACCGATCTTGTAGGTGATGCCCGTGTAGAACAGGATGCGTTCGGTCGTAGTGGTCTTGCCGGCATCGATGTGGGCCATGATGCCGATGTTGCGCGTGCGGCTGAGCGGTGTTTCTCTTGGCATTGACGTCTGCGCTGTAGCTACCAGCTTCCGGCTCCAGCTTCCAGCTTCCCGAAAAATTCGTTCATTCCCGCTGGCAGCTGGCAGCTGGCAGCTGAGCTTCGATTACCAGCGATAGTGGGCAAAAGCCTTGTTGGCTTCGGCCATGCGGTGGACGTCTTCGCGCTTCTTCACGGCGCCGCCGCGAAGGTTGGCGGCGTCGAGCAGCTCGTTGGCGAGCTTCTCGACCATCGTCTTGCCGTCGCCGCGCGAACGGGCGAAGCCGACCAGCCAGCGGATGCTGAGCGACAGGCGACGGTTCGGGTTGACCTCGACCGGCACCTGATAGTTGGAGCCGCCGACCCGGCGCGACTTGACCTCGAGCGCCGGCTTGACGTTCTCGACCGCCTTCTTGAACACCTTGATCGGATCGTCGCCCGTCTTCTCCTGGATCGAGGTGAGCGAGCCGTACATGATCTTCTCGGCGGTGCTGCGCTTGCCGTCGCTCATCAGGGTGCTGATGAACTTGGTCACCAGCGCGCTGCTGTAGATCGGATCGAGCGGCACTTCACGTTTTGCGATTTCGCGTCTACGAGGCATCTTCGAATTTCCTTACGACTTCGGGCGCTTCGCGCCGTACTTCGAACGTCCCTGCTTGCGCCCCTGCACCCCCACGGCGTCGAGCGTGCCGCGGACGACGTGGTAACGCACGCCGGGAAGGTCCTTGACACGGCCGCCGCGGATGAGCACGAGCGAGTGCTCCTGGAGGTTATGGCCGACGCCCGGGATGTAGGTGGTCACCTCGATACCGTTGGTCAGCCGCACGCGCGCGACCTTGCGGAGGGCGGAGTTCGGCTTCTTCGGTGTCTGGGTGAACACGCGCACGCAGACCCCGCGCTTCTGCGGGCTGTCCTGCAGCGCCGGGCTCTTGGTCTTGGTGAGGACCTTGTCGCGCCCTTTCCGGACTAGCTGGCTGATCGTCGGCACAGTCGAAGCACTCCACCGCGCGCGCAGCTGCGCACGCGAAAACGTGAAAACGCCGCTCACGGCCCCGAAATCCGGGGCCGGCAACGGTTGTTTGCTCGAGGCCTAGGGAGCCGCATGACACGGCCCGGCACCTGGAGCTGACTTACCCTATAAAGTTGTTGGTCTGCGTCTGTTTGGACGCTGGCGACGCGCCCGGCAATTCGGTACTTGGCCGGCCGCTTCTTGGTGTCTGGTCCTAGATAGGGTGTCCTAGGACCGACCAGAACCTTGCAAAGATACCAGAAGGGAGCGGCTGAATGCAACCCTTCGGACACTCTTGAGGGAAGACCCTTGGGCTGGGGCGGACTCTGGGGTGTGGGACCGGGTGACGCGGAGGGGTAGCCAGAAAAGGAGCTCGAGCGCCAGCCGGCCCTGTATGGCCTGGGCCGGACGATCTGGCGCTCGAGGTGGCGAAAACTCCTACCTCTTCAGCTTCTCCCCAAGGTCTTCGATCGCCTCACCCACCTTGCGGCGTCCGCGTCCGAACCCTTCCTGGACGTCACCGGCTACCTCATCAGCAACCCCTTCGTCGTGGAGCTGTTCGTCGTCCGTCAGATCCCCGGTGGCCTGCTTCACTTTGCCCTTCAGCTGTTCAACCTTGCCGTCGAGTTCGTCTTTGTTCATCGAAACTGCCTCCTAAGCAGGAAGAGTTTCAAGAATCGATCCGTTCGACCTGGTGCAGCCGGTAGCGGCTAGCCCTGCGATAGAGTGGAAGCTGATGCGGCGTTCCTGGGCCGCTGACCCCGGATGAGCCTGAAACCCCCATGCCCACGATCGCGACTCCCGGCGCCCGCATCCAGTACCTGGAAGACCGGTAGCGGACCGGCAGTCTTATTCGTCCAGGGCGCCGGCGTGATCGGCGAAGGGTGGCGGCCCCAGATCGACGCCTTCAAGGACCGCTACACCGCGATCTGGATCGACAATCGCGGGATCGGTCAGAGCGCGATGACCGGCGGGGTGCTGTCGGTCGAGGACATGGCGTCGGACGTCCTGGCCGTGGCGGCGGCGGAACGGCTGGACCGCTTCCATCTCGTCGGCCACTCGATGGGAGGCCTGATCGCGCAGCAACTGGCGCTCGCCGCCCCGTCGCGGGTCTCGAGCCTGGCGCTGCTCTGCACCTTTTATCAGGGCCGGCAGGCGGCGGCGATGTCGATGGGGATGCTGGTCACCGCGCTGCGCTCCCGGATCGGCACCAGGCGGATGCGCCGGCACGCGTTCGTCGAACTGGTGATGCCCCCTGCCTATCTCGCCGGCATCGATCGCGACGTGCTGTGCGAGAACCTGCAGGGGCTGTTCGGCCGCGACCTCGCCGACCAGCCACCGATCGTGATGCGGCAGCTGCGGGCGATGGCGCGGTTCGACGTGTCGGGGAAGCTGGCGGCGTTGGCAGCGATCCCGACCCTGGTGCTCAGCGCCGAACACGACCGGATCGCCCGGCCGGCCTACGGGCGGGCGCTCGCCGCCGCCATCCCAGGATCGACCTATGTCGAGTTCAAGGGGGCCGGCCACGCCGTGCCCATCCAGTGCGCCGGCGAGATCAACGCCATCCTCGCCCGCCACCTCGAATCCGCTTCAGTAGAGCCGGCCGCCGGTTGAAGTAACAACGAGCTGGGAGCTGGAAGCTGGTAGCTGGCAGCTGGCAGCTGGTAGCTACTTCAGCCCCATCTGCCAGAGCACGAACGCATTGGTAAAGGCGGTCTCGTGCAGGGCATCGTATCGGCCGGAGGCGCCGCCGTGGCCGGCGCCGAGGTTGGTCTTGAGCAGCAGCGGGTTCGAGTCGGTCTTCACGGTGCGCAGCCGCGCGACGAATTTCGCTCCCTCCCAGTACGGCACCTGGCTGTCGTTGAGCGACACCTGCACCAGCATCGCCGGGTACGCCTGCGGCTTGATGTTGTCGTACGGGGAGTACTGCATCATGTAGTCGAAGGCCGGCTTCTCGTTGGGATTCCCCCACTCGGTGTACTCGCTGGTCGTCAGCGGCAGGGTTTCGTCGAGCATGGTGTTCATCACGTCCACGAATGGCACCTGCGCGACCACCGCCTTGAACAGGTCCGGACGCATGTTGGCGACCGCCCCCATCAGCAGCCCTCCGGCGCTTCCTCCCTGGATCACCAGGCGGTCCGACGATGTGTACCGGTGTTTGACGAGGTAGTCGGCGCTGTCGATGAAGTCATTGAAGGTGTTCATCTTCAGCATCATCCGTCCCTGCTCGCGCCACTCTTCGCCGAGCTCGCCGCCGCCGCGAATGTAAGTGATCGCATAGATCACCCCGCGGTCGAGCAGGCTGAGACGGTTGGACGAGAACGTCGGCGCCATCGACGCGCCGTACGAACCATAGGCATACAGGAGCAGCGGCGCCTTGCCGTCCAGCTTCAGCCCCTTGCGGTGGACCAGCGAGATCGGCACCTGCTTGCCGTCACGGGCGTTCGCCCAGACTCGCTTCGCTTCGTAGGCATCGGGATCGTAGGCTCCCAGGACCTCCTGCCGCTTCAGGAGCTTCCGCTCCTTCGTGTTCAGGTCGTATTCGTAGACGGTCGACGGCGTGACCATCGACTGGTAGGTGTAGTGGATGCTGCTGGTATCGAACTCGGGGTTGCCGCCCAGGCCCATCGCGTAGTCGGGCTCGTCGGTCGCAATGCGGTGAGAACGCCCGACCCGGGTCTGTCCGCTGCCCTCGGCTGGCGTCATCTCGATGACCCGCAGGTAGTTGAGCCCGCGCTCGCGCTCGGACACGACCAGGTGTCGCTTGAAGAAGGACAGCGACTCGATCTTCACCGCCAGGTTGTGCGGGATGAACTCGTTCCAGTTCTTCTCGGACGGATCGGCGATCGGGGCGGTCACGACCCTGAAGTTCTTCGCCCCCTTGTTGGTCGTGATGTAGAACCGTCCGTCGTAGTGATCGACGTCGTATTCGTGCCCTTCGGTCCGGGGCACCACGACCCTGGGAGTGGTCGCCGGCTGGTCGGCCGGCAGGTATCGGTACTCGCGCGAGGTCTTGGCATACGACGCCACGAAGATCATCTTCCGGTCGAGCGAGCGGCCGGCGCCGATGTCGAACAGCTCGTCCTTCTCTTCGTAGACCAGGTCGCTCCCGGCGGCCCCCACCACGTGCCGCCAGAACTTGTCCGAGCGCTTGGACACCGCATCTTCGGTCGTGTAGAAGATGGTCTGGTTGTCGTTCGCCCAGACGACCGAGCCGGTTCGCTCGATTTTTTCGCTCGAGAGCGCGCCGGTCCGCAGGTTCTTCACGAACAGCGTGTGCTGACGGTAGCCGGTCGTGTCGGTCGAATAAGCCAGCCAGTTGGCGTCGTCACTGACCGCGAAACCGCCGAGACCGAGGAACTTGTGCCCCTCCGCCAGCGCGTTGAGGTCGAGCAGGATCTCCTCCGGCGCCTGCATCGTCTGCTTGCGCCGGCACATGTAGGGGTACTGCTTGCCCTCTTCGGTCCGCGAGTAGTACCAGTAGCCGCCGGTGCGGGTCGGAACGCTCAGGTCCGTCTGCTTGATCCGTCCGAGCATCTCCTTGTAGAGCGTTTCCTGCAGCCCGGTGGTGGACGCCATGACCGCCTCGGTGTAGGCGTTTTCCTCCTCGAGATACCTGATGACGTCCGGGTCGGTCTTCTGCCGCAGCCAGAAGTAGTCGTCCTTCAGCGTGTAGCCGTGGATCTTCGTTTCGTGCGGAATCTTTGCCGCCACCGGCGGCTGCGTCGCGGGTCGCTGTGCGTCTGGAACGGCAGTCATGAGCATCAGACCGAGGGCGAAGAGAGGGAACGTGAATCGGTGCATTGGAAGCGCCAATCAGCAATCAGCAATCAAGAATCAACAATCAACAATCAACAGTCAACCCAATCCGCAATCCCCAATCTCCAATCCGCAATCAAGAGCCCTTCCGCTTGCCCCAGGTCGGAGCCGCGGGCTCGGTGATCATGCGGTTGACCGGCTTGGCCTTGAGCAGCTTCATCGCCTCTTCGACCGCCCGCTCGAGCTGCGGATCCTTCATCATGGCGCCTGACCTCCAGCAACGAATTGTGGCAATCCTATCAGTGAAGCGCGCGCTTCCTGACCGTCCCCCCCTGCACGTCGGCGAGCGGGTTGATGACGACGAACGCCGCCTGGTCGACTTCCCGGATGATCGTCTTGACGCGGCCGATCTCGAGACGCGTGACCACGCAGTAGAGGATCTCGCGCTCGTCGCCGCTCATCCCGCCGCGCGCCCGGTAGACCGTGACCCCTCGACCCAGCTCACCGGTGATCCGCCGCCGGATGAAATCGGCCTGCTCTGACATGATCGTGACCGCGACGTACTCCTCGATGCCGTGGATGATGAAATCGAGCGTCCGCGCCGCCGCCATATAGGTGAGGATCGAGTAGAGGGCCGACTCGACGCCGAGCACCGCCATCGCGATGAGGAACAGGACGACGTTGAAGCCGAGGATGACGTCGCCGACCTTCACCATCGCGCTGTGACGGCTGATCAGCAGCGCGGCGATCTCGGTCCCGTCGAGCACGGCCGATCCGCGCATCGCCAGGCCGATCCCGGCGCCGAGAAAGAAGCCGCCGAAGACCGCGTCGAGCACGCGGTCCTGGGTGACGATCGGAAAGTGCATGAAGGCGAGCGCGAGGGCGAGGCCGGCGATCGCCAGGGCGCTGCGGACCGCAAAGGTCAGCCCGAGATGGCGGTAGCCGACGAAGATGAACGGCAGGTTCACCAGCGGGATCAGCACCGCCAGCGGCCAGCCGCTCACCTTCGACAGCAGCATCGAGATGCCGGTGACCCCGCCGTCGATCAGGTTGCTCGGCAGGAGAAAGCCGTGCAGCCCGAGGCCGGCCGACAGGATCCCGGCGACAATGAGCCCGGTGCCGCGGGCTTCGCGGATGAACGACCTCATGCCGAGCGGTCCCGCGAGTTACTCCCGCCTATCGTGAGGCCGACTCCGTCGTGACCTTCTTCGGCTCGGCCTTCTGTGGATTCTTCACGTACTTGTCGAGCCATGCCGCCCAGCGCGCCCACAGGTCGAGCAGCGTCTCGCGCGACGCCGGCCCGTGGTCCTCGAGCGGGTACATGTAGAGCGCGGTCGTCTTTCCCAGCCCGTTCAGCGCGTGATAGAGCCGGATCGAATTGTCCGGATCGGTGCCGACGTTCTGGTCGGCGTAACCGTGATACATCAGCAGCGCGCCGGTCATGTTCTGGGCGTAGAGGAACGGCGACATCGACAGGTAGACGTGCGGCGCCTGCCACAGGTCGCGCCGCTCGCTCTGGAATCCGAGCGGCGTCAGCGTGCGGTTGTAGGCGCCGTCGCCGGCGATCCCGGCCTTGAAGAACGGCGTGTGCACCATCGCGTTGACCGTCGAGAAGGCGCCGTAGCTGTGGCCGCCGATCGCCAGCCGCGTGCGGTCAGCCAGGCCACGCCGGTCGAGCTCATCGATCACCGTGGACAGGTTGGTCCGCAGATCGTGCACGTAGTTATCGTTCATCGCGCCGGCAGCGCCGACGATCGGCGCGTCCGGCTCGACCACGGCGTAGCCCAGACGGGTGAAGAACTCCATCGACCGCGTGCCGAAGTTCGGGAACGTGTTCCGGTTGAAGGTGCGGTCCGGACGGTCGTACGAGTCCTGATCCGAGAACTCGCGCGGGTAGAACCAGAAGAGCGCCGGCGGTTTGCTGCCAGGCGTGAAGCCCTGCGGCAGGTTGACCGTCACCCGGAACTTGAAGCCGTCGGGGCGCTCGACGGTGAACCGCTCGACCTTCATCCGGGTGAGGTCGGGGGTCACGTCCTTGTTCTGAGTCAACTGGGTCCGCTGGCCGTTCTGCACCAGGTACTGTTGCGGCACCTCGGTCGGGCTCTCGCGAGTCACGATGAAGCGCGCGGCCTCGGCATCGAGAATCGTCGAGACGCGCTCGTAGACGTTGGTGTTGTCGCTCTCGTAGACCCGGGTCTTGGTGCCGGTCTTGATCGCGATCTTGTCGATGAACGTCTTGGGACCGACGTCGTTCGGGTTCTTCGCGTAGGCCGTCCCCTGGTAGAACACGTGCTCGGAGTCGGCCGACATCAGCACCGGTCCGCCCCCGCCGCCGCCGGCACCACCACGGCCGCCACCACCGCCGCCGCGTCCGCCGCCGCCACCGCCGCCGCGCAGGCCGACGATCGAACCGGGATTGGCATAGATGTCGTCGGCACGGTAGCGGACGAGGGTGTACTGCTTGGAGGTGTCGTCGAGATAGACCGCCTTGTCGATCGCGTTCTGGCCGGCCCGCTCGCTGAAGAACAGGACCTTCAGGTCCGGCGAGAACCGGTGGCCGGTCATCCGGGTGCTGTTCTCGTAGACCACCTTCCGGCTGGCCTCGTCGAACGGCGCGAGCCACTGGTAGAGGCGATCCTTCCGCTGCGGCGGCGCACCGGCGCCGCGTCCGCCGCGCTGCGGCGGCTCTGCCTGATCGTCGGCCGGCGCGGCTCCCTGGCCGCCGCGGTTGTTGCGCTGCCCTTCGGGCGCGGGCTCCTGTTCGAGATAGGTGAGCCCCTGGCCGTCGGCGCGCCACGCCAGCTCGCGCTTACCCTGCTGGTTCTGCTGGCCGCCGCGTCCGCCGCCGGCGGCCGGGTCTGGAGGAGTCTGCGGGGTGTCGTCCTGCACGCCGAGGTTGATCGGGCGCTCGGTCAGCTTCGCCAGCGACTTGCCGTCGGCATCCCAGACCTCTTCGACCGTGCCGAAGTTGTTCGCCGGAACGTCGTAGGAGAACGGCTCGACCATCCGGGTGACGCGGGCGAACTTGCCGTCAGGCGAGAAGTCGATCGAGCGCACCATCGCCGGCTGGCCGAACTTCCGGATCGTCCCCTTCTGCACGTCGATCAGCGCGACCTGGCCGGTCGAGTGCCACTTGAGCAACTCCTTCTCGTACGGCGTGTTCATCAGGCTCGGGAACGTGCGCAGGCGGTTCTTGTCGGTGTCGGCCAGCTTGACGGTCGGCCCGGTCGGCGCCGTCGGGGCGGCGGGCATCGGCGAGCGGCCGTCTGGAACCACCACGGTGGCGATCTGCTTGCCGCCCTCGGCGAACTCGATCGCCGAAACGAGCGTCGCCAGGACCGGCGTCTTCGACAGCTGGCGGGACTTTCCGCTGGCGACGTCGGCGACGTAGATATGGGTGGCGTCCTCAGCGTGGCCGAAGAAGGCGATCGACGCGCCGTCCGGCGCCCAGACGGGGTTCGACACCCGCAGACCCGTGGGCACCTGGATCATCCGCTTCGAGCCGTCGGCGGCGGAAATCAGCTGGAGCCCGACGTTGTTCCGGATCGTGAGCGCGCGGGCGCGGTTCGCCTTGTAGTCGACGAAGACCCCGCCCAGTTCGTGAAACGGCTTCGAGAAGGTCTTCATCGCCACCGGACCGTCGCCGATCTCGTCGATGAACCACTTCTTGTCCGGGCTGATGCTCGACAGCGAAACATTGAGGTGGCGCGGCGCAAGGACGGCATCCGCCAGCTCCGGGGGCGGCGTCGCATACGTGTCCTTCTTGATGATGTCGTCCGCCCAGGAATTGATCCGGGCGGGACCCTGGGCCACCAAGGGCAGCTGGCACAGTGCCAGAACCAAAGCGGGCACCAGGCGCGCCAGACGATTCGTCATATGTCCTCCGTTGTGTCGTGCAATCAAGCTAGAGCTCGGGAAAAATCGGTGGGAAGAGGCCCCAAACAATAACACTTTTCAACTATGCTGCGCTGCGGCGGGCGGCCCGGATCGAAGCCGCCAATCCGGGGCAGGCGCTCGAAGCAAACGCCCGGACGGGCTGAGCCGTCTAAACCACCGATGACCACCGTGATCCGCGCCTTCTCCGCGTTGCTCGCCGTCGCGCTGGCGTCCGCCGCCACTGCCCGCGCCCAGGTGCCGCCGCCACCCCCGCGCGACGCGCGGCCAGCCTCGCAGCAGGCCGCGGTAATCGGCACTGCCGTGATTGCCGGGACCGTGACGATGGCCGGCAGCACGCAGCCGGCCCGGAAGGTCCGGGTCAGCCTGACGGGTGGAGAACTGCGTTCCGGACGTTCCGCCACTACAGACGACTCCGGGCGGTTTTCGTTTACCGCGCTGCCGCCGGGACGGTACAACCTGAGCGCGAACCGGCCCGGATTCGTGTCGGTCACGTACGGTCAGCCGCGTCCCGGTCGGGCCGGCACACCGATCCAGTTGGCCGATGGACAGAAGTTCACCGCCAACCTGCAGCTCCCGCGCGGCAGCGTCATCACCGGCACGGTGGTCGACGAGAACGGTGAGCCCTCGCCGCAGACGCCGGTGCGCGTGATGCGGGTCGTGACGCAGAACGGCCGGCGCACGCTCCAGGGGAGTAACAACGCCACGACCGACGACCGCGGCATCTACCGCATCTTCGGTCTCCTCCCCGGCGACTACGTCGTCTGTGCCACGCCGCGAAACAACAACATCGGAGACTTCGACCGGATGCGAGTCGAGCTGCAGGCGCTGCAGCAGAACGTCGAGGCGGTCTCGAGAGTCACCGAAGACGAGGCGCGGGTGGTACGCGAACGGATCACGGCGCTGCAGGGGTCGATGCCGGAGTCGGACGAGGGAGTGCCGCCGGGGTATGCGCCGGTGTGCTACCCGGGGACGCTGTCACCGTCCGTAAGCGCGGCCGTCACGCTCGCGGTGAGCGAGGAGCGGCCGGCGATCGATATTCAGTTGCAGCTGGCGCCGCTGGCTCGGGTCGAAGGCACGGTGATGAACTCCACCGGTGCGCAGCTCCGCGAGATCAACGTCAGCCTGGCGGACGCCCAGCAGGCCGGGCTCTCGGTGACGAACATTGGCGCCCGCACCGAGAGCGACGGACGGTTCCAGCTGCCCAACGTGCCGCCGGGGCAGTACCGGCTGTCGGCGCGCGCCACGATCGTGCCGGCACGTCAAGCGGATCCGACGTCCGGAGGCCGCGGCGCCGCGGTCGCCGGGCGAGGCGCCGGGCCGGGGGAACGGGTCGAGCCAACCACGGTCTGGGCCTCGACCGATATCACCGTGGATGGGCGGACGCTCTCCAACGTCCTGCTCACGCTGCAGAACGGAGTGAGCGTATCGGGGCAGATCGCGTTCAACGGCGCGACGCCGCCGCCGAAGGACCTGACCCGGGTGCGCGTGACGATGTCGCCGTCGGAACCGACACCGTTCGGCGGCGCCTCGAACGGCCGGGTGGATGCCGGCGGACGCTTCACCATCCCGGGCGTGCCTCCCGGGCGGTATCGCCTGACGGCGAGCGGGGTGGCGGGATGGTTCACCGATTCGTCCGCCATCGGTGCCGAGGATGCCCTGGACTTTCCGTTCGAGGTCAAGGGGAACCAGAATCTGAGCGGCGCGGTGATCACCTTCACCGACAAGCCGACCGAGGTGAGCGGCACGATCACCGACGCGAGCCAGCAGCCCGCCCCGGTCTACACGCTGGTCGTCTTTCCGGCCGACTCACGCTACTGGACCGGAAACTCGCGCCGCATCCAGACCACCCGTCCGGCCACCGACGGCCGCTTCACGCTGAGAAACCTGCCCCCCGGCGAGTACCGCATCGCCCCGGTGTTCGATCTCGAGCCCGGCGCAACGTCCGACCCGGCGTTTCTCCAGCAGCTCGAGTCGACATCGCTGCGCTTCACGCTGCAGCCTGGGGAAACGAAGACGCAGGATATTCGCATCGGTTCCTAGTGGCTCGTCCTCGATGAATCAGTACCATCGACAAGACAGTCACCGCAGAGCCTGCGGAGCAACGCAGAGGATTTCTTCCAGTGGTTCTTCTCTGCGCCCTCGGCGCGCTCGGCGGTGCTTCTGTTTTCTGCCGCTACTGAATCAGCCAAGACAGGCTCCCAGGCGGTTCTTTTAGAGTTCTGGGTTCCTGGGTTCCAGGTTCTACGTTCCAGGTTCTGGGTCTTTCGTCTTCTTCAGGAACCCGATCCTTTGGCCGGCGGCGGAGTCCGCGATCAGGGTCTTCAGGCGACGGGCGCGGGTCTCCTCTTTCTTCGCGCTCGTGACCCAGTGGAGCACGACGCGCCGGTACCACGGGGCCTCCCCCTCGAAGTAGGCCCAGGCCTTCCGGTCCCGACGGAACAGCTTCTCCGCTGCCGGATCGAGCTTTGCGGCGGCGCGCTCGAAGGAGTAACGGTCGACGGCTGTCTTGTCGCGGCGATCGAACGTGGCCCGGCCGGCGGCGTGCATCAATCCGGCCTTCTCCAGCTCGCCGACGCGCTTGATGTTGACCGCGCTCCAGTAGCTCCTGGCCCGGCGCGGCGTGAACCGCTGGACGTAAGCCTCCTCGTCGAGGCGCTTTCTCACCCCGTCGATCCAGCCGAAACAGAGCGCTTCGTCCAGCGCTTCCCTGTAGGTGATGCTCGGGCGTCCAGTGGCCTTCTTGTAGAAGCCGATCCAGAGTTCCGCCATCGAGGCATGGTTCTTTTGCAGCCAGCGGCGAAGCTGCGCGGGTGTCTTGAAGAAAGTCGGGGTCACGCTACAGCGCGCTGGTGCAGTGCGCGCAGCGGGTCGCTTTCAGCGGGACCGTCGACAGGCACAGCGGACAATCCTTGGTGGTCGGGGCCGACCCTTCCTGCTTGCTCTTGAGCCGATTCACCTGGCGGACGATCATGAACACCGCGAACGCGATGATCAGGAAGTTGATGATGTCGGTGATCAGCTGGCCGTAGGCGATGATCGGAACGTTGTTGGCCTTGGCCTCGGCGACGGTGGTTGGAATGCCCCTGGAACCGTCCAGCACGTAGAAGAGGTTGGTGAAGTCGATCCCGGCCGTGACCAGACCGATGGGCGGCATGAGGATCCCTTCGGCAAGGGTGCTGACGATCTTGCCGAAGGCAGCGCCGATGACGACCGCGACCGCGAGGTCGATGACGTTTCCACGGGCGATGAACTCGCGAAATTCTTTGAACATGCCGCGCATCCTAGCACGCGCCGCCGCCGATGGAGGCTACCCGCGGAACATCGCCGACAGGTCACGCAGGTGGGCGTACCAGGCGAACGTCATGAACACGTTGGAACAGGTGAGGAGCAGGATAGTCAGCGGCACGGATCGCATGCCAAATTGTCATCCATCCGCGCCACGAGCTTCTTTTGAGAGAGTCAATCAACGCCGAGCACGCTGACAACGCAAGGGATTTTCTTGGTTCTGCAGCGTCAGCCGATACGGAGCTGTTCGACCCGGCCGGTGAGCGTCGCATCCGCGAGCGACACGAAGATCTCCCCTTCGGCGACCGCCAGCGCGAACGACATCCGGCGGTCGAGGCGCGACGCCAGCGCGGCCACCAGCGAGCGGTCCAGCCCCCGCAGCACGATGTCGCCGGCGCGATGGATGCGTGAGGACGCGAGCCCCGCGAGCCACTGGGTCCCTTCCTTGTGGACGTAGACCGCCACCCGCGGCGTCGACTTCGCCGCCCGGTGCAGGCGATCCGCTGCCGGCGTGCCGACGTCGATCCAGGCGGTCATCGCCCCGGTGAGATCCCGAATCGCCACCGGCGGTTCGTCGGCCTCCGACAGGCCGCGCGAGAACTCGATGCCGTCCCGGTATTCGAGGCAATAAGCCAGCACCCGCGCGACCAGAAACTCCTCCGACTCGGACGGATGCCGCGCCACCCGCAGTTCCAGCGTCTCGTAGACGCCGCGGTCGGCGTCGGCCAGGTCGATGGCCAGGTTATAGACGGTCGCGGTCAGGGCCAAGGTACTTCGCTGAGGTTCTAGGTTCTAAAGGTTCTAAAGGTTCTCAGGTTCTTCGAATTCTGAATTCTGAATTCTGAATTCTTAATTTCAATGCTTGTGGTCTCGGTAGTGTTGGCGCAGCAGGTCCTTGCCGTAGTCGTTGCCGTTCGGGGTTCTCACCACGACGTGGATGTGCTCGCGGGTGGGCTGCTGGGGATCCTTTGCCAGGTGCCGGAGATTGGCCGGGCGCTGGTGGTCGAACTCGATCAGGATCACCGGGCTGTGGATGCGGAAGTAGAACACCGCGCTGGCATCGGTCGGCCCGACCCACGCGAACCGGGTGTCGTCGAGGTGTTGCCGGACCTCCGCCATCCGGACCCGCGCATGCCCTTCCTTCATGTTGGCGACGAACAACCCGATCAGGCCGGTGAGCTGCTCGCGTTGCGCGGGCGTGAGCTCGCCGCCTTTCACGCCGGCGTAATCGAGGACGACGTTGTCCTTGAAGGCCTCGGTCAGGTTGTTGTTGCCACCCTTCGCAGCCTGGATGATCGCCTTGTTTCGCCGCGGCTCGTCGAGCGCGTTGATCAGGGCCAGGCCGGCGTTCTGCTCCTCCTGCAGGATCGTCGTCCCCTTGTACTTGCCCGATGTCGCGGTCACCGGCTCCGATCCGACGAAGAGCGGGGTCATCACCACCTGGTCGCCGAGCACGAAGTAGTTGACGATCAGGTGATGGCCGTCGAGCTGCCAGCCCCACGGTTCGGTCGCCGAGGGCTCTCCCATGACGGTGAAGTGGTACAGCCATTCGCCGTACTCCTCGAAGTTGTTGTTGTTCAACTCGCCGAGGGTGTGGTTCAACCGCATGATGTCGCGCGAGAGCTTGAGCCCCTTCGCGCTGAGCGAGGCGCGGAGCAGGCCGATGGCCTGTTCCCGCTGGCTCTCCGACATCTCGGCGAAGCCGACCCCCTGCCGCAGGTAGAAGTGCTGGTTCATCCACTTCCGCCACTCGTCGTCATCCACCCCGAAGGCGGTCTTGGTGCGCTGCTCGGGGGTCAGCCCCTTGAGAAAAGTCGCCGCCGCGGCCTGAACGGGAGCTGTCGAGACGCCGGTGGAACGGAGCGGAAAGAGGCCGGGCACGACCGTCCCGTCGGCCGTGATCCCCTTGAAGGGATCGGCGAGCCCGCGTTTCTCGGCGTCCGCGGACTGGACCGCCCGGCGCTGCTGAAACGGCTGCCGCTGCGCCTGCCGCGCGGCTACCGTTCCGGTAATCAGCAGCAGGGAAAGAAGTCCGACGATCGTGCGCGATGTCATAGCCAGTCCTCCGGTCGACGCGAACGCTCTCTAGGCGGCGGTCAGCAACACCGGATCACCGGTAGTGATGACCAGGGTGTGCTCATGATGCGCGGCCATGCTGCCATCATTGGTGCGGATGGTCCAGCCGTCCGCATCCTGGTAGGCCGTGCCGCCGCCGGCCGCGATCAGCGGCTCGATCGTGATGACCTGTCCTTCGCTCAGGACGTCTTTCTGGCGGCGGTTGTAATAGTTCGGCACGTTCGGCGGTTCGTGGATGGTCCGGCCAACGCCGTGCCCTTCGAGCGACCGCACCACCGAGAAACCGCTGCGGGTCACGATCGCTTCGACCACCCGGCCAATCATGTTCACGCGGTTGCCGGCGCGGGCGACCGCCAGCGCGGCGAGAAACGCGGCCTCGGCGCAGGCGGCCAGCTGCCGGGTGATCTCGTCGGCCCCGTCGAGGACGACCGTCCGCGCCGCATCGGCAACGTAGCCGTCTTTTTCTGCGGTCACGTCCAGCTTCACGATGTCTCCACGGCGGAGCGGGCGCGAGCCCGGGATCCCATGGACGATCTCGTCGTTGACACTGATCAGCACGGTCTTGGGGAAGCCGTAGGTCAACGCCGGCGCCGACCGGGCGCCGTGCTCTTCGAAGACACCGAGGGCGATGTGATCGAGATCGCCGGTGGTCACGCCCGGGACGGCATGCCGCTCGAGCGCGTCCAGCGTCAACCGGACCACGCGTCCGACGTCCCGGAGCCCCTTCCAGTCGCGTTCACAGGTAATCGACATGAGGACACTATATGCGGACGGGCCCGTTGCGGCCCCGAGTGCTGATTTTCTACAGGAGGGCAAGAGTTCAAGAGTCCCCTTGAACAGAGCCGTTCTCCTGACCTTCGGACCTCCTGTTCAGGGCCGTGGCAGGCTGACGTCGTCGCTGGTTATTTTTCGAGGAGGATCTGGCCGCGGAGGAGGGAGTCGAGCGTCTTGTTCAGATCGCGCGCGTCGGCGGCGCCGAGAACGAGTGCGCCCGACTCGCGGACCCTTTCGAAGCGCCTCGCATCGATATCGAACGCGACGAAATACATGGACGGCCGCTCCGCCTCGGGACGGCGGTTGATCGCCGCGGCCACCGCCTCGGGCTCGAAGCCGTCGGTGTTCTCGCCGTCGGTCACCACCAGCAGATGCCGCCGCGACAGGCCGGTGGCATCGAGCTCGCGCTTGGCCGCGATCATCGCGTTGCCGATCGGCGTGCCCCCCTGCGCCCGCATCGCGGCAATCGCGGACCGGGCGCGTTCGCGGTCCGGCCGCGCCATTGCCAGGACCGGCCGGCAATCCGCCACACCGGACCGCTCGCTGAACTCGTAGACACCGAGCAGCACCGGCTCGTCGGGATGTTCCTGGGCGTAGCGGACGAACTGGTCGACCAGGTCGCTGGCGGCCCGGCGGGCGATCTCGATCTTGGGCTCATCCCGCCCCTTCTCCCCCGGCACGTCTTCCGACATGCTGCCGGAGACGTCGATCACGATCGCCGCCGCGAGGCCCTCGCGCGGCTCCGCGGCCGCCTGCGGAGCGAGCCGCTCGTCGATGCGGCGATCCGACCGGCTCAACTCGTTGCCTTCCGAATCGGTCGACTGGCGCTGGCACGCCGAGCAGGCGACCAGCGTCGCCAGGCCGAGCGCGAGAGCACCGGTCAGCTTCACGCCGCGGCTCCCTTGACCACGCCGTCCTTGACCGCGATCCGTTTCGCCACCGCGGCTCCCGAGTGCAGCGCTCCCTCCATGAAGCCCATGAACGCGTAGCTCGAATACTCGCCGGCGAAGTGAAGCCGCCCGATCCCGTCGTACAGCGTCGGCCCCTGGGCGGTCACCTGGCCCGGTGCCGGGAACGAATAGGAAGCCTTGGACCAGGCATCACCCGGCCAGTCCATGAACCGGGACTTGCCGGTGTAGCTGCCGCGGATCCCCTTGTAGACCTTGCCGAGCTCGACGAGGTAGTTCTCGGCGCGCCGGGCGCCCCAGTCGCGGCAGGCTTCCGCCGACGGGCCACCGGAGAACGAGACCAGGGCCTCGCCTGCGCCGCGCTGCCCTTCGGTGCCGTGCCACGTCATGTTCGCCGGTCCGTCGCTGAGCAGATCGGGGGCGAGCTCGGCCCGCCGCCAGAACGGGCCGTTGAGCCCCATCAGGAATTTCACGTTGGTGCCCATTTGCGGCGCCAACCCGGGAGGCAGCGCCGGGTCGATCGCGATCCGGTTCCACGTCGACGGCGGCGCGGTCAGGATGACGCGGTCGGCCTCGAGCACCTTGCCGCTCGCGAGCGCGACGCGGACACCGCCGTCAGTGACGTCGACCGACCGGACGATCGTCCGGGTCAGCACCTTCGCGGCGCCGATGCCGGCGACGAACTTCGCGGCCAGCTGCTGGTTGCCGCCGCGGCAGCGGAACACCTCGGAGTCGGTCCAGTATTTCTCCAGCCCGCCGCCCTTGACCATCGCGAGGTTGCCGAGATAACTCTGCCACTCGGTGACCACGCCGTTGTCGGCGGTCATCATCGTGTGCAGCGCCGAGCGGCACAGCGGCGACGCGTCGATGGCATCGATCCACGCCCCCAGCGTCCGCCGGTCGAGCGCCTCGGCGTTCTGCGCCGTCCACGGCCGGTCGGCGTCAACCTTCGCCGCATCGCCGATGATCGTGCCGAACGCCTTCTCCATCTCTTCCCACAGGGCCTCCGATTCGTCGCCCGACAGGCGCTTGCCGTTCAGCACGATCGGGAACTCGAGGTCCTCCTCGCCGACGTCGAGGAAGTCGAGCTTGAACTGCTTCGCGTAGCCGACCCAGGCCGGATGGTTGGATCCGATCAGCTCTCCGCCCCCTTCAACGTTCTTGCCCGGGACGATGTCGGAGAAGCTGATCACCCGGCCGCCGACCCGGTTCCTCGCTTCGACCACGGTGACGTCGTAGCCGGCGCGGGTCAGCTCGTACGCGGCCGCCAGGCCGCTGAACCCGGCGCCGATCACCACCACCCGCCCGGCGCTGCCCTGCGGCATCGCGAACCCGATCCGGTCGCTGATCAACAGCACTCCAGCCGCCGCCAGCGACCGCTGGATCATGTCCCGCCGGGTAATCCCGTCCGGCTTGCCGTAACGACGATGAAGCTGGCTATAGAGATTCGGCATTATTCGCTACCCTCACACTACGTCGCCCACCAGCACGTCGCAGCCGCACGTCGCACGTCGCACCGCACGTCGCACATCGCACCGCACGTCGCACATCGCACCGCACGTCGCACACCGCACCGCACGTAGCACATCGCACGTACGCACCCAGCACGTCGCACCCCGCACGACGCACGTTTACTCGATCGTGAACCACTGGACTTCGACGCGCCGGTTCTGCGCCGAATCGGACCCGGCCGGCTCTTCCCAGCCACGGCCGACGATGTCGAGGCGTTTGGGATCGACGCTGAACTTGTCGATCAGGAGCTTGCGGATCTCCCCCGCCCGATTCTTGCTCAGCTCGATCGCGCTCAGCGCCATCTTGCGGACGTAGGCTTCTCCACCCTTCTGTCGGAAGACCGGCACCTGCGCGTTGTCGACGTGGCCCCGCAGCAGCATCGTCGAACCCGGACTGACCTGCAGCATCTTCTTGATCGTCTCGAGATTACGCAGGTTCTCCTGGTTCGACATGTCCAGCGCCGCGGAATTCGGTTCGAACAGGAACCGGACGTCCTTGCTCAGGAGCGGATCCGTTTCGACCGACGAGGATGTACCGGTGCGGATCGGCGCGATCGCGATCACCTGCTCCTTGAACAGTCCCGCCTTCTCGATCGCCTCGAGGTATTGACCCCGGACGAAGTAGGTGGCGTCCGGTGCGTCCTTGACCAGATCGCTCCCGTAGGCGAGTACCGCCGACTGGTAGATACCGCCAAAGCTCCCGGCCGCGTCGATCGCACCAGAGAAGAACGCGCGGTTCTCCGGCAGGTTCGACAGGTGCACCTTCCCGAGCTCTGCCTTCGTTTCATCGCGCGACGACCATTTGAAGGCACGTCCGATGATGTCGAGGTACTGGTCGGGGCGATCGCGGACCATCCGGTTGCCTTCGAGCAGCCCCTGCACCAGCCCCTCGGCCACCTTGGGGTTCTGCTCCGCGAACCCACGATGCAGGATCAGCACGTCGGCGACGATCAGCAGGTTGCGGTTGGTCGTCAGCACGTGGGCCTTGCCGCCGCTGCCCTCGACCACCTCGGAAACCTTCGGTTCCCAGGTGACGGCGCCGGCAAGACGGTTCTTGCCCGACTTGAGCTCGGCGGCGAACAGGTCGCCGGCGGCGAAGCCGTCCTCGGTGTAGACGAGGTTCAGCCGGTCGGGATGCGGCGTCGCGTCGAGGCTGCCGAGCGTGTGGATCGGCAGCCCCGCTTCCTGCGCGAGATACCGGATGAAGAAGTCCACCTCGGTGAACTGCGCCGCGGCGATCGTCTGCCCTTTCAGCTGATTGATCCGCTTGATCTCGGTCTTGACGATGACGCCGTCGGCGCCGCGCGAGAAGCCGATCTGCGCCGGCACCACGACGTGGAGCTGCCGGCCGTAGGCGGCGAGCACGTCGACAGTGGTCACCGAGCCGGCGATCTTGCCTTCGTTCAGCTCGGACCAGCTCTCGTCTTCGCTGATCGTGAGCTTCACCTTGAACCCGTGGTTCCTGAAGAAGACCGAGTTCTCGGTCGGGTCGAGCCCGCCGTTGGCGGCGATCAGGCCGGCGTAGCCGGCGTATTCGCTGATCTCGATCGGGACGATGTTGTCCTTGTAGTTGAAGGGGGCCGGCGGCGAGAGCCGGGGAACCTCGACCTTCACCTCGCTGACCGCCGGCGCCTCGCCGCTTTCCTCGGCGGCGTCGCCGCCGGCCGGGCCGGCGCCGCCGCCGCGGAGCAGCATGAAGGCACCGAGCCCGACCAGGCCGACGATCAGGAGGAGCGAAGCGATCCAGCCGAGAAACGTGAAACGCGGGCGGTCGGTCATTGCTGCGGTCCGATCTCCTTCGCCGTTGCCGGCGACTGGGTCTCAGCGGCGGGCGTGGCCTGAATTCCCTGGCTCGCCAGGAACTCCGCGAGCGCGACCTGTTCGAGGGCCTTGCGCTCGTTCTCCTTCTCCTCGACCTTCTCCAGGTCGACCATGTCACGGGCAACCCGCGCCTTGCCGGCCGAGACCTCGTAGCGCTTCTCGAGGATGTCTTCGACCGTCTTCATCGTGTCGCCCAGGTCGCCGACCTTGAAGGCGACGTTCGAGAGCGCGGCGGCCGCCTCGGCCTGCGCCTCCTTGATCTTGACCTGCGAGAGCTGCTTCTCGACGCGGCGGACCTTGTCTTCGAACTCACGCTGCGCCAGCTTCGCCTGGCGGAGGTTCGCGTCGTACGCTTCCTCGGTCTCCTTCAGCTCCTGCGAGTCGACGCTGAGGTCCGCCTTGAGCTCCTGCAGCTCGCGCGCGAGCGTGCCGGCGAGCTCCATGTTGCCGGCGCGGTGATTCGCCAGGATGCGGCGCTCCAGCTCCTGCGCGCGGACCGCCTTGCCCTTCACCTGGGTCTTCAGGCGCTCGGCGACACCCGCCATCCGCGCGAGGGCGAGGTTGTACTGGGTCATCTTGCCGCGGAACTCCGTGCGCGCCGCTTCCATGAGCGCTTCGGGGTTGGCCTCTTCGAGACCGCTGATGAACAGGCCGAGAAAACCTCGGAACAGGCGGCCGATGCGGGAAAACATCGTTGAGTCTCCTTTAGACGAATCTGCGAAGCGCGTCGATCTGTGACTCGAGCTCTTCCGGCGTGAGGACGCGGAACCGCTCCGGCAGGAAGCGCGAGTCGGTGCACTCCTTGACGGCGACGAGGTCCATGTATTCGAGCTTGCGCGTGTGCGGGCTGGGCCGGACCTCGGTCAGAACGTCGGCAAGGATCTCACGGATCGGGCGGCGCGGCTCGTCGCTCAGTTCGTGCAATCTCAACGCTCTGACGAGCACCCCTTCCAGCTCGTTCCCCCCCAGCGCCTGGCCATCGGCAAACGGCGGTAGATCCCCGGCGGCCAGCGGAAACTTCAGCTTTTTGGCAATCGCCAGCAGCAGCGCCGCGCGCTCTTCGGACGTCTCGGGGGGAAACAGCGGAATATGGACGTCGAGGCGCCCCTGCCGTTTGAGGTCCACTTCCAGCAGGTCGGGCCGCGAGGTGGCAAACACCCAGATGATCTTCCCCCGGTTGCGGGTATCGGACATCTCCTTGGCCAGCATCGAGTAGACCCGCCCCGACAGCCCGCTGTCGTCGTCGCCGCCGCCGCGCTTGCCCGCCGCCTGGTCTGCTTCGTCGACGAAGACCACCACCTGGCCGACAGCCCGCAGCACGGCGAAGATCTTCTCGAGGTTGGACTCGGTCGCTCCCACCCAGCGGTCACGGAAATTCTTGAGCACGACGCACGGGATGCCGATCTCGCCCGCCCAGCACTGGACCAGGAAGGTCTTGCCGGTGCCGATCCGCCCGGCGATCAGGTAGCCCATCGGCAGCGCTCGCAGCGCGCCGCGGCGCAGCAGCGTCGTGTCTTCGCGTAACCAGGCTTTCACCGCCTCGTGCCCGGCGACGTTGTCGAGCGTGAAGGAGGACTCGATGAACTCGAGCAGACCCTGGCACTCGCGCTCGATCAGGTCCTTCTTGATCCCCGACAGCCAGGCGGAGGTGATCGGCTTGTCGTTTCTGAGCGCCAGGCTGATGGCCGTCCGGGCGCCGACCCGGCTCAGGCCGGTGAGCTTGGCGCCGAGGGTCTCGAACGGCACCTCGGTCTTCGCCGGCAGCTCGGGAAACTGGCTGGTCGCCAGCGCCTGCACGTAGGCGCTCATCTCCGCTTCGTCGGGCAGCGGCACGTGCAGCGACGCCGCGTGCGGGTTGTCGACCACCAGGTCGTTGAGGTCGCGCAGCCCCTCGCTGATCAGCACGGTGACGATGTTGGCCTGGGTGATCCCGGGATCGTTGGCCCAGCCGAGCACCTTCACCGTATTGGCGGCAAAGCCGCCGCCCAGCTGCAGCGCGTCGCCGCGCGGCACTACGAATTCCGCGAACTCGATGACCACGGCGATTCGAGCAGGCGCCCGCGCGCCAGACGGAGCCGGGGCTGACGCTACGGGCACGGCCCCGGCTGGGGAATTGGGTACGGGGGATGGGGGCTGGGGAATCGGGGATGCCAGCGCTCGCAGGTTCAGGGTCCGGAGCAGATAGCGGTCGATCAGCTCCAGCGCCGAGCCCGGCTCACGCAGCAGCGACTGGAGGTTGCCTTCGCGGCCGAGCGCCTGGTCCAGCCAGCCGCCCCAGTCTTCGGCGCCGCGGGTCGCGCGCACGCCGCGGCTGCGGTCGTAGTGCAGCACGACGTCGTAGGTGGAGAACATCACCGCGTCGAGAAACGCCGGGAGCGACAGCAGGCGTCCGCCGTGCGGCACCACGTCGAAGACGTTGCCGTGGATCAGGAACTGCGCGGCGGATCCCGACCGGAACAGGTCGCGCATCTCGACCGCCCAGCGCGGCAGTTCGTTCACTGGCTCTCCTTGGCGCGCGCGTCGGCGGCGAGCGGCGGCGGTTCGGTCAACAGATCATCCATGGCGCCGTAGACCTTCTGCTGATCGCGGATCCATTGACCGGTGCCGCCCAGCGTCGCGGTGATTTCGTCGATCCGCTGCGACAGGATCTCGGGATCGGTCGACAGCGCCGCCTGCTCGCGTATGAACTCCACCTGCTCCTCGATCCGGGCCAGCTCCGCGTCGATGAACGCCAGCTTCTTCTCCGCCTCGTCGCGCTGCTCGATGCGCTGGCCGAGGATCTCGATCTGCCCCGACAGGCTCCGCCGCAGATCGGCCGGCACGGTCTCGTCGTCCGCCTGCCGCTGGAGCGTCCGGCGGCGCTGTTCCAGCGTCTCGTCCTCTTCGCCGCCGGTCAGCACCGACAGGATCGGTGCCGCGCGCGACCAGCAGGCGGAGAAACATCCAGGAGAGGCGTCCCAGGCTGTCGGCCTGCGCTTCGATCCCCAGCGGCGTCTCGGCGCCGCCATGCGTCTGCAGGTCGATGATCGATGCGCACCGCTGTGCGAGTGCGGCATACCGGCCGTTGTCTTCGGCGTTCAGCCGGCTGGTCAGCCGCTCGATCCGGGTGTTCCATTCCGTCCGGGCGGCCGAGAGCGGACGCGACGAGATGGCCCGCTGGAAGCGGCCGTTGGTGGCCAGCGTCAGCAGGTATCCAAGCTCGAGGCCGGCGCCGAGGACCCAGAAGCCGGGGTTCGACAGCCCAAGCAGCGCGAACGCCGCCAGGCCGACCCAGTTCGGGGCCACGAACATCCCCAGGGGACGGGCGTTGAAGGCGGCGGTGACGTAATCGAGCAATCCGGGCTTCGACGCCATCTATGGTGCGGACAATTGTGGCCGAGCGGCGCTGGTGCCGCAAGGCGCCCCCGGCCAGCCGCGTCCAGGCCCCGACGAATAGCGCCGGCGAACCATCACCGGTGGCGTGGTAATTTCTGGGCGATCTGATGTGCTGTCAGCCGGCCGGCCGCCGGAATTGACCAAACGCTTCTGTCACCTGGACGTCTAATCCCCATGCGCGACGATCTGAGAGCTGCCTTCCGCTCCTTCCGGTCCTCCCGGGCGTTCACCGCCGTGGCTCTGCTCGTGCTGATGCTCGGGATCGGCGCCACCACCGCGATCTTCTCCGTGGTCGACGCCGTCGTCCTCCGCGGCCTGCCGTTCGACGAACACGACCGGCTGGTAGCTGTGGGAGAGCGCCGGGCCCCCGGCGCCGAGGTGGTACCGGGCCGGGACCCGCTGGCGTTCAACAGCATCGCGCCGCAGAACTACGTCGACTGGGCGGCCCAGCAGCAGGTCTTCGAGTCGATGGCCGCGATGGTGACGCGCGCGGTCACGCTGCGCGAGCCGGGGGCGGAGCCGGAGGACCTCCGGGCGTTGATGGTGACGGCATCGTTCCTCGACGTGCTCCGGGTCCGGCCGGCGATGGGGCGGATGTTCACGGCTGAGAACGAAGTGGACGGCCGGAACCGGGTCGTCCTCCTGAGCGACGGCCTCTGGCGCCGGCGCTTCGCGGCGGATCCCGCCATCCTCGGTCGCGCCATCCCGCTCGAAGGGGTCAGCTACGAGGTGATCGGCGTCATGCGTCCGGACTTCGCTTATCCGATCGGGTCGCTCCGGCCGACCGACGTCCTGGTGCCCTACGTCGTGCCCCCCGACGAACGCGTGCGGAACCCGCACAACTTCAGCTTCTACCTCCAGAGCGTCGCCCGGCTGAAGCCGGGCGTGACCCTTCGCGAGGCGCAAGCGCAGATGGACCAGATCGCGGCCGCGCTGCGCGATGCCCATCCCGAATGGAACAAGGACCGGACGATCGGCGTGCGTCCGCTCCGCGACCACCTGGTCGGCGCCTCGACGAAGTCGTGGATGCTGATGCTGCTCGGCGCGGTCGGGATCGTGCTGCTGATCGCCTGCGCCAACGTCGCCAACCTGCTGCTCGCGCGGGCGAGCGCCCGCGAGCGCGAGGTCGGCATCCGCGCCGCCCTCGGCGCCGGCCGGTGGCGCATCATCCGGCAGTTGATGGTCGAAAGCCTGGTGCTGTCGATCGCCGGCACCGTGCTGTCGATCGTGCTCGCGTGGTGGGCGGTCGAGGTGCTGCGGACCTCGATGCCCGACGGGGTTCCGCGGGTGGCGTCGATCGCGCTCGACCTGCGGGTGCTGGCGGCGGCCGCTGGCCTGTCGATCCTCACCGGCATCCTGTTCGGGATCGTGCCGGCGCTGCAGCTGTCCAGGCCGGATCTGACCCACGCGCTCAAGGAAGGGGCGCGCGGCAGCGTCGGCGCCGGGCGTCAGCGCCTCCGCGCCGCACTCGTCGTCATCGAAGTGGCGCTGGCCGTCATCCTGCTGGTCGGCGCCGCGCTGTTCATCGGCAGCTTCGTGACGCTGATGCGGATCGATCCGGGCTTCGACTCCCGCAACGTCCTGACCGCGTACGTGGCGCCGCGATCCCAGCCCGGCTCGAAGCCGCCGGACAACGCCGCCGCGTTCGGGGAAATCATCGAGCGGATCAGCCAGACGCCTGGGGTGGTCCACGCCTCCATGCTCGGAGGCGGGCTGCCGCTGAGCGGCAGCATGAGCTCGACCTCGGTCACGATTCCCGGGAAGAAGCTGGAGGAAGACCGCGGCGGCGTCAGCATCCGCCGGGTGAGCCCGCGCTACCACCTGGCCATGGGCATTCCGTTGCGCGGCGGACGGTTCTTCGAGGCGACCGACCGGGCCGGCGCGCCCGACGTCCTGATCGTCAATGACGCCTTCGTCCGAAAGTACTTCCCCGGTGAGGATCCGGTCGGGCGTTCGATCAAGACCAACGACCAGGACCGGACCATTATCGGAATCGTTGGAGACGTTCACCAGATAAGCCTGGAAACCGAGCCGATCGCCGAGATGTACATCCCGCTCGCGCAACTGCCGGCTGGATCGGCGGACCTGGTGATCAAGACCACCGGCAATCCGTACGACGTGCTGCCGGCCGTCAGGGCCGCGGTCCTGGCGGTGCTGCCGGACGTGCCGCTCCGGACGGTCAGCACGATGGAAACGAGCTACGGCCGGCGGATCGCGCAGCGCCGTCTGAACATGCTGCTGCTCGGATCCTTCGGCTTTCTCGGCCTGGTCATCTCTGCGGTCGGCATCTACGGGGTGATGGCCTACGTCGTCGCCCAGCGAACTCGTGAGATCGGCGTACGGATGGCCCTCGGCGCCACGCGGCGCAACGTCATCGGCATGGTGCTGCGCAACGCCGCGATGCTGGTTGCCGCCGGCCTGGTGCTCGGGGCTGCCGGAGCCTGGTATCTCAGCGAAGCGGCCCGGACGTTCCTGTTCAGGCTCGACTCAAACGATCCGCGCGCCTTCGCCGCGGCGGTCGTCGTGCTCGCGGCCGCCGCACTGGTGGCCAGTGTGATCCCGGCGCGCCGTGCCGCCGGCGTCGACCCGATAGAAGCGTTGCGCGCCGAGTAGGTCACTGCCCGCGTCGGGCGGAGTACTGTACGGCGTGATGGTGCCGAGTGGTAGGAAAGTGGGCGTCGCGGCGTTTCTCTTCTTCCTCGTCAAGGGTCTGCTGTGGCTCATCATCCCGTTTCTGATCTACGAATCGGGTTGCTGGGCCTCACGGTCAGGGTAAAGGGCGCCGGCTGACCGGCGATCCCTGTCGTTCGGTTTCCTTCAACAGCTCCACCAGATACGGCTTCCACACCGCAGCCTGCGTGTGCGTGCCATGGCCGCTCGTCCGGTCGCTCAGGGGCAGGACGATGGCGCGCCCCTTCGGGACGCGCTTGATCTCCCGCTCGAGGATCTGCAGCTCCGGTGGATTGATGATGTCGTCGGCGGAATTGATCGCCAGCAGCGGGACTTTGATCTTCTCGAGCCCTGGCCCCGGGTCGTAGTCGCGGGAGGCCTCGAGGGCATACAGGATGTCGTTCGCGTCCCCGGTCTTGACGTAGTTGGCGACGTACTGATCGAGGACGCGATCGGCCTCCGCCAGGCTCGGCGCCGCCTGGTGGCGGATCAGCGGGTTGCTCCCGACCAGCCACAGCATCTGCGCCGCGGTCCGCAGGCTCTGCGGCTGCGAGGTGTATTCGCCGTTCTTCCATTCCGGATCGGTGCGGATCGCATCGATCACCACGCGGCGCCAGGCCCGGTTGCGGGAGCTGATCTGCGTCGGCACGCTGGCGAGCGGCATCAGGGCGTCCATCAAGTCGGGGTAGCGTGACGCCCACATCCAGGTGTGCATGCCTCCCATCGACGTGCCCATCACCAGTCGCAGGTGGTTGACCCCGAGCCCTTCGGTCACCAGCCGGTGCTCCGCCTCGACCATGTCGACGTAGCCGTAGCGCGGGAACTTCGCGTGAAGGCCGTCGCTCGGCTTGCTCGAAGCGCCGTGGCCGATGTCGTCAGGCAGGATGATGAAGTACTGCGACGCGTCGAGCGGCTGCCCGGGCCCGAACAGCTCGCCGGCAAAACCCCGTCCGGTGAACTGGCCGCCGGTCCCGCCGGTGCCGTGCATGATCAGTACGGCGTTCCGGACGATTCCCTGCGCATCCTTTCGCGGGGTGCCGTAGGTGCGGTAGTGCATCCGCAGCTCGGGCAGCGTCTCCCCCGAGGTGAAGCGGAAGTTCTTCAGCACGAAATCCCCTTCCGCCGGCGCCGGCAGCGCGGGCTGCGCCGGTTGAAGGAGCGTCAGGCAAAGCGCCAGCCAGAGCGTGATCATGAGGGGATTCTAGTGCGGACCGTACTTGAGCGCGGCCCGTCTGGCCGCGACCGGGTCTGGCGAGGTGCCGACAACGGCGCGCTCCCACGAGCCGTAGGTCGGATTGGGAATCATGATCCAGCGGCGCCCCCACCAGCCGGCGTGGGCTTCGCTGCGCGTGCGGCGCTCCGCCACGGAGCCGGCGGCATCGACGACGAAGTCGCCGAGGTCGTCGCCGACGAGCAGCAGGATCCTGAAGTCGCGCGCGACGTGGGCGCGGCGGGGGCCTTTGGCCGAGGCGCTCCACTCGGGGCGCTCGCCGCGAGTCAGAACGGTGTCGACCGTGGCTGACAGCGGCAGCTGCTCGGCCGCCAGGTTCTTGCGCGTGACCGCTTTGAGATTCGCCGTCCGGTTGGTGACGTAGAACACCGTCACTCCTTTCTGAACCGCGTACTGGGTGAACTCACGCGCACCCGGGATCGCAGTGGCCTGCCCCTCCTGCACCCAGGCGTCCCAGGTCTCGATGGCGAAGAGTGTGTGGTCGCGGATCAGCCGCGCCTGGTAGTACCAGTTGTCGAGCACCGTCTCGTCGATGTCCAGGATCACCGCCGGCGGCAGCTTCGACGCATCCCCTTGCTGTTCGACCGCCGCCGACCACGCCGGATCCGCCAGCGCCACATCGAGCTGCAGCTGCGCCAGCCGAAACGCCTGGAGCGCGCTGGCCTGGTACTCGAGGGCCGTCTGCATCCAGACGACGGCGTTGAGGTTCTCGTGCGTGGCCGTGGCCGGCCCCTTCGCCTGGGGGACGACCTGTGCCGGCCGGCTCTGCGTGTGACCGGCGCACGCACCGATCGCAACCAGCACCAACAGCAGCGAGAGCTTGCTCTTCATGCGCAGATGTTAGCCGAGCGGTGGCCGATTCGGCGCAGCCGGTGTCATACGGAGGGAGGGGGCGGAAGGGGGCGGAAGGGTGCGGAGGGTGCGGAAGGGTGCGGAGGGGTGCGGAGGGTGCGGAAGGGTGCGAGGGGTGCGGAACTGTACGAACGAGGAGGAGGGATCATGCCGCGCGAGATTTTCGGCGAGGTCGTGCAGCCGTCGGCAAAGCTCGGATCGCAATCGAGGTATACGCTGCCGCTGTCGATTGCCGCGCACGTGGCGATCGCGGCGGGACTGGTGATCGTGCCGCTGATGGCGAGCGACGTGCTGCCGACACCGCGGACGGTGATCGGCGCTTTCGCCGCGCAGCCGTCGCCACCACCACCGCCGCCGCCGATGGCGCGCGCTGCGGTGGCCTCGACACAACCGGCACGTCCGTCACCATCGTCGGCCGTGGCGCCGATCGACGCGCCCGACATGATCGCGCCGGAACCGGCGACCACCGGGAGCGTGCTCGGCGATCCGAACGGTGTCCCGGGCGGCCTGCCCGACGGATTGGTCGGCGGCAGCGGCGTCCTGCCGGACGTGCCGGCGATCCCGGCGCCGCCACCGCCGCCGAAGCCGCTGCCGGTCGGCGGCAGGATCAAGGAGCCAACCAAGATCCGACACGTGCCGCCGGTCTATCCGGTGATCGCGCAGCAGGCCCGGGTCGGGGGGATCGTGATCATCGCCGCCGTGATCGGCACCGACGGCCGGGTGAAGGAAGCGAAGGTGCTGCTCTCGAAACCGCTGCTCGACGAAGCGGCGCTCACGGCGGTGAGGCAATGGCAGTTCACGCCGACCATGCTGAACGGTGTACCGGTGCCGGTGATCATGACGGTGACGGTGAATTTCAAGCTGAACTGAACCCATTCGGCAGCGTCAGCGATACCGAGGCACCGTTTGCGGAATCGTCTTGTCGATACGCGGACGCTCGGCGACGTCGGCGAGCGCCCACACGCTGACGAACACGGTCCGCGCGATCGATTCCATCTTCGCCGGGTCCAGGGTCTTCGCCTCGTCGCTCGGGAGATGATACCGGCCGTGGATCCCGGTCGTGAACCCAACGGTCAGGACGCCGCGTTCGAGGAAGGGGCCGGCGTCGGTTCTCGGGTAGAAGAACTCGCTCTCCGCCTTGTCCCAGTCGCGGTTGAAGGTGATCTTCAGGTAGGCCTGGTTGACCTGATCGAGCAGCGCACTCACCCGCTCGCTCAGGACGCCTGGGCCGATCAGCAACACTTCGTTGGGCCCGGTGACCCGCGTCTCAGCGACGTCGGGTGACCCCGGGGCGCGGTTGGCGCCGATCATGTCGATGTTGACGTGGGCCACGACCCGGTCGAGCGGCACCGGCGGATGGGCGACAAAATGGCGCGTCCCCCACAGGCCCTGCTCTTCGCCGCTGTCCCAGATGAAAATGATCGACCGTTTCGGCCGCGGACCCGCCATCATCAGCTCCGCGATCGACAGGTTCGCCGCGCTCCCCGAGGCGTTGTCGTCGGCGGAGTTGTAGATCGCGTCACCGTCGACGGTGCGGGTGCCGACCGCGCCATCGAGGTGTGATTCGACGGTGAGGTACTCGTCCTTCAGCACCGGGTCGCTGCCTTCGACCAGGCCGACCACGTTGTACGGACGGTGAACCGTCGTCGCCGCGGCCACGTGCAGCGTGACCTTCTTCGCGAGATCGAATGAGGCCGGGTAGTCGGCGGCGTCGCCGCGCGACAGCAGCTCGCCCCCGGCGACCCGCTCCCCGGCGAACAGCGCCTCGGTCGCGGCCCGCGACAGCAGCACCGAGGTCGAGGAGGCCGCGGCATAGGCCGACGGCACCGACGGCATGAGCTCCTTGCGCGACAGGCTCTGGCGCGTCATCGGTTCCCAGTTCTCGAGCGCGCTCGCCTGTGGAATGTAGATCACCCCGGCGGCGCCGCGGCGGGCGGCCTCGGTCACGACGTTGCTCGCTCCCGGCGTTATCCGGCCGATCTGCCGAACTTCGATCCCTTTCGGCAGCGCGCGCGGTCCGTGCGCGATCACGATCTTGCCTTTCACCTCGACTCCGGCGTACGGATCGATGCTGCTGGCCGGAATGCTCCAGCCGTGGCCGACATAGACCGCCGGCAGGGCTCCCGACAGCTCGCCGCCGAAGCTCCGAATCACCAGGTCGGTACCAAAGGCGAACTTCTTGCCATCCACCTCGAGGTAGGTCGCCCCGGTATCCACGCGCGATTCGTGCATTTCGTAACGCTGGAAATAGGTCCCCGCGTCACCGAGCGGCTTCACCCCCGCCTTCGTCAGCCGGGCGGCGATGAACTCCGCCGCCCGGTCGAAGCCAGGCGACGGTGTGTTCCGCCCGCCCAGTTCGTCCGACGCGAGAAAGTCCAGATCCTTCCCGAGCTGCGCGGCGGTGATCCGGTCGGCGGTCGCGCGGACGGCATCGGGAAGGACCGGTGACTGCGCCTGCGCCGTCGCCAGCAGCATGAGCGACGCGATCGTGCATCGAAAAAGACACATCGGTACTCACCTCGTGCGGCGCGCAAGTTCAGACGTCCTCGACGCGGCCCCGCCCGCGCTTCGTCTCGGACCGCTTCTTCTTGGTGCCGATGCGGTTCTCGACCGACCCCTTGGTTGGCCTGGTCTTCCGCCGCCGCTTCGGCCGGACGAGCGCGCGCCGGATCAACTCGGCCAGGCGCTCGCGGGCGTCCTCGCGATTCTGCGCCTGGGTGCGATGACGCCGGCCGTCGATCATGATCACGCCGTCGCTGGTCATCCGGCTGCCGGCCATCGTCCGGAGCCGCTGGCGCACATCATCCGGAATCAGTGCGGATCGGGCGGCATCGAAGCGCAGCTCCACGGCGGTCGCCACCTTGTTCACGTTCTGGCCGCCGGGCCCGGAGGCTCGAACGAACCGCTCTTCCAGGTCCGCTTCGGGAATGGAGAGCTCGTCGGTCACCCGGAGCATCGGGTCACCGTGGCCAGGAGCTGAGAGATGGCCGGCAGCGTCTCATCGCCATTCAGGCGCGTAATCGCGACGGCGCTGTCGCTCTTCGATCCGCAGGCTGAGAATGAAGACCATGAACACTTCGACCAGGCCGATCGATGCGTAGAGGACAAAGCGGGTGAACGCCGCCGGGTTCGGCCAGCACACCGTCCCTTCGTCCAGGCACGCCTGGACGATCCGATCGAGCTCGACGTGCTCGCGCCAGATCATCGCGAACGCGAACGCGAAGATGATCGCAGTGGCGACGATGTTGCCGAAGATCGCATCGCTCCGGCGCCAGAAAGGGAACGCGGCCAGCAGACCGACAACGGCCGGGACCGTTGCAGCGATCGAGATCCAGAACCAGTTGAGCCCGGTCATTGGCGTCGCGTCCACGGAGCAATTATCCGGTACATCGCCGCCGTCGTGGCTGTGCCATTCCGGTGCTATCGGGCGGTCTTCAGCAGTTCCGCCAGCCTGGCCTCGGCCAGCTCTTTCACCGGCGGCCCGTCCTCGGTGAGCTGGCTGCTGGAGGTTGCGGCGGCCCTGAAGGCAGTCTCGGCTTCGACCCGGTTGGCGAGATTCTCCGCCGCGAGACCGAGCAGGTACTGCACCGTACCGTTCCCGACCCCGGGCTGTTCGGGAAGTTTCACGCGCTGCAGCTCCTCGCGCGCGGTCGCCCAGTCGCCCAGGCGCGCCAGCGCCACCGCGATGTTGAGGCGGATGATCGCCTGCTGCGACGGGTCGCTGGCATCGGCGAGCCGCGCGCGCAGGTCAAGGAGCACGCGGTTGGCCAGCAGACCCTGCTCCGAAAGGCCGATCAGGCGGGGCGTCGGCAGGACCTTCAGGTCCACCCGTCTCGATCCGGCGGCCGGCTCACGGATGTCGAGCGCGAGCATGTCCCCGGCGTTACGCGCGGCGACCAGCGCAGCCAGGCTCGCCGCGTCGGCAACCGGCTTGCCGTCGGCCTGCATGATGACGTCGCCGACATGCGGCGGCTGGCCGACCGCGGCGGCGGTGGCGTCGATCCCCACCACCACCGTCCCGGCCACGTCGGCCACGTCGATCACCTGGAGCCCGAGCGACGTCCGCGAGAGGCTGACCGACCGATCCAGCCGGGCGATGGCGGCGGCGATCGACGCCGGGTTGTCGAGCGCCACTTCGAGGACGTCGGGGATGCCGCTGCCGGCGCTGAGCAGGGCGATCACCGCCTGGGTGGGACCGACCATGGTGACCGAGCCCACACCCTGGGCGCGGAACGCATCCGCCAGCTTCGCCGAGGCTTCGCGCCGCAGCGGACCGGCGATCTGGGCGGAGGCGCCGACGGGTCGGCCGGCCGCGTCGGTCGCCAGCCAATCCTGGGACAGCTGACTTCCCTTCAGCGCTTTGTCGGCGTCTTCGATCGGCGGCGCGATCAGCGTCACCGTCCGCGCATCCGCGAACGCCCGTTCGACGATGAGCCTGGCGTCCTGCTGCGGCGGGGTCGTGCCGCTGATGGAGACGAGCGCGAACGCCGGCTTCAGCACCGCCGCGACCGACATGTCGGTACCGGCGCGGACGGTGATGCGCCGCGAGTCGCTCCCGAACCGCGTGCGGAGCTCGAGGAGATGATCCCCTTCACAGACGTCCGGCACGCTCAGCGGCGCGACGCCGCGGTCACGGCCGTCGATGAACACCTGCGCGCCGGGCTGGTTCGCGGTCACCGACAGGGCGGCGGTCGCCGGGCGCAGGTTCACCGGCCCGACGGTATAGTCATCGGGGCGTTCGACCTCCAGGCGCTGGGTGACCGCGACGAAGCACGGACGCGTGAGTTCGACCGTGTGCGTCCCGGTCGCCACGTCGCCAACGATCAGCGGAGCCGATGCCGCCGCGGCCGCCGGATCGCTCGCGGCCGCCGTCCGCCCCACCACCGCGCCGTCGACCTTGACCTCGACATCGGGTGGCGTCGTGATGATCCGGATCACCGATGACATCCGCTCCAGGGTGAGGGTCACGTCGCTCGTCGCGCCCGCCACCGCCGTGATCACCTGTTTGGCTGCACCATAGCCCGGCTGCTCGGCGGCCACCACGTGCTCGCCGACGGCGATCCGGATCGTTCCCGGACCCGCCAGGGGCTGTCCGTCCAGGAGCAGCCGCGCGGTCGCCGGCGTCAGCGCGATCGTCAGGTTGGTCACGGTGTCGCGCGCCGTCTCCTCGAACAGCGCCACGACCCGTGGGGAAACCTGGCCGGCGAGCGCGTGCCCGGGGGCCAGCTTCAGCAGCAGAACGAAGTCACTCTTCGCGCCGTCCTGGTCGCCGAGGCCGAACCTCGACCTCGCCCGCATCTCGTAGGCGGCGCCGAGCCGGTCGTTTCGCGTCGCGTCGGCGGCGCCGGCCTGCAGCGCGGTGATCGCCTGGTCGAGCGCGGCGACCGCGCGCTCGTAGTCGAGGGCGTCGAACAACCGCCGCCCTTCCTGGAAGAGCGCCTCGGGGGCCGGCTGCTGGACCGGCGCCGCCGACGTGCCGGCCGCTGTCAGCAGTGCGATCAGGAACGTGAGGACGGATCTCATTGGTAGACCTGGAGACGCTGCGAGCTCTCGTCGAACACGTACAAGCGGCCGGCAGAATCGAGCGCCATCGCGCGCGGCTTCTGCAGCGCGCCGGCTTCCTTCCCCGGCGCGGTGATGCTCGCCACCAGCCGCCCTCCGGGAGCGAACACGTGGATCACCGCCCGGCGGCTGTCGAGGACGTACAGGTGACCGAGGCCATCGAAGGCGATATCGGCCGGGTCATCGAGCTGGTAGGCGGTCCCCTTCGCTGGGATCCGGCTCAGATTCCGGCCGTCGCGATCGACGATCACGATGCTCTTCGTGTCCCGGTCGATCATCGCCACATCGTCGAACTCGTTCCGCGCCAGCCGTTCCGTGTTCAGCGTGGCGAAGTTCGCGATGAACTTCCCCGCCGGAGAAATCCGCAGAACGGTCTTCGCCTTGCGGTCGGCGACCAGGCGGTCCCCGCCCGACAGGGTCATCGACCGCGGGAATCTCCTCGACCTGCCGCGGTACCTTGCCGGTCACCGGCACCATGATCGCCATCGGCGTCGCCTTTTCGGGGACCAGCACGTCCCCTCGGGCGACGACAATGCGGTCGCGTCCGTCGGTGAAGAACGACGAGGGCTCCGCCGCCGCTACGGTCCTGACGATCGCCCCAGTCGCGTCGAAGATAGACACGCCCTGCTTGTGGCCGAGCAGAACGCGGCCGGCGTCGTCGACCTGGACGCCGACGACGTCGCGGAACCGGTCCTTGTCGCCGCCGACGAAACGCCCGCTGAACGCATACGGCGTTGGCTTGCGGATGTAGAGGCGGTACAGGATGGTGTTGAAGTTCAGCGCCACGCCTGCCTCGGACGAACCGGGAAAGAGCTGGCGGATGCGCTGGAGGCGTCCGAAGGCCTGGACCGCCTTGTCGGCGGCGACCAGGTTGCTGGCGGCGGCGAGGTCGGCGCGGGCCGCCCAGAGCGAGCCGGGATACTCGACAGACACGCGGCGAAAGCTGTTCAGCGCCTCGTCGGTTCGGCGAGCGAGACGCAGTGTGTCGCCGGCGTAGAAGCGGGCCGCCGCGACCGCGGGCGAGCTCGGGAACAGCCGCGGCACCCGCTCGAAGCTGGCGAGCGCGGTCTCGACGTCGGCGGCGGCGCGGCTTTTCGCCACCGTCAGCCGCCCGACCAGGACGTAGCGCCATGGGGGCAGAGTCCGATGCCGGATAGTCCTTCAGCAGCCGTTCGGCCGCCGCCTGGGCCGCCGCCTGGTCGCGCGCGACGTCGAGCTGATACAACGCCATGTCGAGCAGCGCGTCGTCCGCGACCGCACTCTGCGGGAACGAATCGACGACCGCCTGGAAATCCTTCAGCGCCTCCACGTAGCGCCCGTTCTGCACGAACGCCCGGCCGCTTTCGGTACTGCCGTCGGGCAAGGTCCTCGGTCGCCTGCGCCGAGAAACGCACTTCACCGGCGGCAAGCGCCAGGCCGAGCAGCGCGGGCAGGAGCGATGTCTTCGGTCATGCGGGTCAGTGGATCCTCACGGTCGCCGTGTCGTCGGCCGCCACGGTCACGAACTGGCTGGGCGGGTTGTTGCCTCCCTGGCAGACGATGTCGACGCGGTATTGACCGGCGACGACCGGCATGCGGGTGATCGGCGGGAAGCCGAGCAGCCGGTCGCCGATCTTCACGGTGCAGGTCTCGAACTTCGTCAGCACCGTCAGCCGTCCGACCGGCGGGGCGTTGTACTGCACCGGCTTGCCGCCGACGCTGACGACCGGCGTCGAGCATCAGCTCGCGGGCCACCACCCGCAACCGCGAGCCGGCGGGCGCGGTCAGCTGGTGCGACTGCGCCGCGGCGCCGATGGTCTGGGAGCCATTCAGCACTTCGACCGGGTACGCGCTGGTGATCGTGACCGGCACACGCTGGACCTCCACCGCCGCGAGGGTGTAGTTGAGCGTGTCGCGCTTGAGATCGTCGTCGGTCAGCCGGATCTCCTGCGGCACGAAGCCTCGCTTCGAAAGGCGCAGCGTGTACGGCCCGACGCCGGCCAGACTGAGGGGTGCCGGAGTGATCTCACCCGTGGAACGGCCGTTGAGCGTGACCTCGGCGCCGGCAGGACTGGTCTCGACGCGCAGCACCCTGGCGGCGGCCGTGCCGCTGGAGGCAGCCGCGGCGGCTGCGGTCGGCGCGGTCGAACCGGGATCATCGGAGCCCGACCCGCGGAAGCCCGAGCAGCGCCGCTACGCCGATGAGGGCGGCGGCCGCGACCCCGACCGGCGCAAGCCAGCGCCGCCTCGAACTGCCCGGGGCGCTCTGCGCTCGCGCGGCGGCGTCCTTGTCGAGCTGCACCTGCAGATCCTGCATCTCGGCCTGGCTGGCAAAACGCGTTTCGTCGAGGCCCGAGGTCTCCTGCATGTTCTGGAGCGTGCGCCGGATCATCTGGAGCTCTCGCCCGAACTCACCGGCGGTCGCGAACCGGTCAGCCGGCTCCTTCGGCGAGCGCGCGGCGCACCGCGGCCACGAGCTGCGGCGGCAAGCCGGGAACGAGCGTCTCGAGCGGCGGCGGATCCTCGCGCAGGATCTGGACGATCGTCGCGGTCGGCGGTCTCCCCCTTGAACGGCTTGCGGCCGGCCAGCAGCTCGTAGAGCAGGACGCCGGCGGAGAAGATGTCCGACCGGCCGTCGATCGCTTCGCTGCCGTTCACCTGCTCGGGGGACATGTAGGCCACGCTGCCGAGCACGTCCCCCTGCTTGCGTCAGCGTCGAGGTCGTGAGCTTGGCGACGCCGAAATCGAGCAGCTTGACCGTGCCGTCGGGAAGGATGAACAGGTTCGCCGGCTTGATGTCACGGTGGACCACCCCCTGCGCATGGGCGTAGTTCAACGCACCGCACAACTGGGCGACGATGTTCAGCTTGTCGTCGAGCGTCAGCGGGAGCGGCGACGTTCATCCGCGCGTCGAGCGGCGTGCCGCGGAGGAACTCCATCACGATGTAGGGCGTGTTGTCGTCTTCGGCGAACTCGAAGATCGTGACGATGTTGGAGTGCTGAAGCTTCGCCGCCGCCTGGGCCTCGCGGTAGAACCGCGGACGCATCTGCTCGGTATCGTCGGAGAAGTCGACGAGCATCACCTTGATCGCGACTTCACGATCGAGGACCGGGTCGATGCCTCGATAGAGGATGCCCATGCCCCCCTTGCCGACGCGTTCGAGGATCTGGTACCGCCCGATCTTCTCTGGGTTCGTGCTCGCCACCTGGGTCTCCCTCACTCGTCTCTGCGAAGCTGCTCGACCCGGGCGCGGGCGACCTGCCGGTTCGGATCGTCCGGCGGCAGCCACTGGATCGCCTTCTCGTACTCCTTCAGCGCATCCTGCGTGCGGCCGCCCGCCTCGAGCTGACGCGCCTCGTTGAAGGCATTGGTCCCGGCGGTGCGCAGCTTTCCGCGCACGCGCTGGAGGCCCTCCGCCAGGCCGGGGATACCGGCATAGATCTGCCGCGCCTGCTCGTACTTCTGCAGCGCCCCCATCCAGTCGCCGGTGCCGTCGAGCGCGCGCCCGGCCTCGAACAGGCGACGGGCACTGGCGCGCAGCCCTGACTGCGCCTGCACCAGCAGTCCCGGCGCGTCGAGAAAGCCAGGCTCCTCCATGAGAATCGCCTCGAAGCCCCCGGCAGCGGCGGCGAAGTCGCCGCGGTCGAGCGCGGCTTTCGAATAGCCGTAGCGCATCTGCAGCGCCGCCCCGCGGCTGCGCCAGGCTTCGGCCGATTCCCCCGGCCGGCGCTGGATGCGCGTGTTCGCGGCCGCGCCGGCAGCCGGGACCCGGTCCGCCGGCCGCCTGGCCGGCGATCCGGCCGGGAGGTCGGGCAGGTCCCCGCCCCTCGACGTTGCCGGCTGCCCGGTCGAACCGGGCGCGGACGGGATACCCAGCGAAGCCGCTGCGCCGTCCGTAGATCCGGCGGCGCCGGCCCCGGACCACACGCGCTGCAGCGTTCCGTTCCGGGCCAGCCACGACACCGCGCCGAGCGCAACGATGACGCCCACGACCGCGGCAACGCCGACCGGTGAACGCCGGCCGCTTGCCGGCGTGGTGACCGGCGGCCGGGGCGGCGGCAACACGGGAGGGTCGTGGAGCTTGGTCCGCCGCATGTCGTCCAGTGGATCGACCCGCGGCGCAGGGACCGGATGCGGCCGGGCCACCGCCGCCTCGCTCACCAGCGTCAGGCGATACGCGCCGACAGCGATCTCCGCGCCAAACGGCACCTCGGTCTTCCGTTCGACCCGGCGTCCGTCGACCCAGGTGCCGTTCTGGCTCTGAAGATCGACGATCAGGTAGCGGTCGTTTTCGAGCCGGAGCTCGGCGTGGGTCCGCGACACGCCCTTCTCCGGGTCCGGCAGGACGACGTCGTTGTCGCGGCCGCGCCCGATCTGGACCCGCGACCCGCGGATGTCGAACACCTGATCGGCGCCGTCTCCTCCGGTGATCTTGAGCTTCGCCACTTGTTTCTACCTTCGGCGGTGTCCGGCGGCAGGCGTCCGGGTGATGCGACGGGTGATGGACGAGCCGACGACATAGGTGGCAATCAGCGCAACCGCGACCGGCAGCGCGACCCAGCCGAGCGGCATCGGCGCGACCCCGCTCGCGACAGCGTCGCGACGCCAGACCAGGATCGGCACGAGCGCGCCAGCCAGGATGGTTCCGGCGAGCACCAGCAGAAGGCCGAAGACATAGGTGCGCGAGTCGATCGCAACACTGGACCCGACCTTCGCCGGCGGCGGGGCTACCGCGACGGGCGGAGCAAGGGTCGACGCCTGGTCCCATGCCGGCGGATCAGGCGCCACCCGTTTCGGAGAGGGAGCCGCCATGAAATGCGTCGGTGCCTCATCGTCGTCGACCGGCCGGGGTGCGGCGACCGGCGCCTTGTGCCGGGTTGCGCGTGCTGGATTCGGCATGCGCGGCGCCGGCACCAGGCGCGTTACTTCCTCGTCCTCGTCATCCTGATCCTCTTGGTCGTCTTCATCACCGCGGCCGAGGTCCGATTCCTCCAGCAGGTCCGTGTCGATGGTGAAGGCGTTGCGGATCAACGCCGTGCGGTCGGTGTCGAGATGCTCCGGCGTGATGGTCTCGGCGGCCTCGTCCAGGACGAAGCGCGCGCGCAACGGGCCGATCTGCACGACGTCGCCGGGCTCGAGTACCTGGACGGCGGCGCGGACGCCGTTGACGAACACTCCGTTGCGGCTGCCGAGATCGCGGACCGTGACCATCTCGCCGGTGGTGACGAACTCCGCATGCCGCCGCGACAACAGCGAGTCGTCGTGGCTGATCTCGCATGACGGATCGCGGCCGACGACCATCCGGCCAACCAGGTGGAGTTCACGCTCGCGTGTGCCGTCGCTGAGGACCAGCGTCTTTCTCACAGTTCCCGCCCTCAGTTCCCGCGTGCTTTCAACAGCCCGCGCCAGAAGGAGGTGCGGGACCGCCCGGGGGTCCGGGCGGCGTCGGCGGCGCGCTGCTGGAGCGCGGCCAGCGCCGCCTGCTCGGCGTTGTGCCGCCCCTGGAGTGCCTCGAGCGCCGCGTTGGCGACCGCCCGGTCCATCACCGGCGGGAACGCGCTCTGGTCGACGAACGCCGGGAAACGCACCTGGATGCCGAAGGCGGCGTCATCGCACGCGGCGTCGATGCCCTCGACGCCGAGCGAACGGCCAAGCGTTCGCCGCTGGTCGATCAGCGCCAGGATCTGTTCGTAGCGGAGCCGGGCCGCCTGCACCACCCGCGCGGTGCTGGCTTCGATGGTCCGCCGCACCTGCTCCAGATCCGCCCGCATGTCGGCGCACTGCGGATAGCGTTCGTCGGGAGACTTGGCGAGGCCGCGGGCGATCACGGTTCGGAGCGCCTCCGGCGCCTGCTCGTCGGTCAATGGCGCGGCAGCCTCGTGGATGATTCCGTGCAGGACCTTCCGGAGGTCGCGCGACCCGAACGGCGGATGCCCGGCGAGCATGAAATAGAAGACCCCGGCCGCCGAGAACACGTCGGCCCGCGCGTCCATCTTCTGGCCCCGCGCCTGCTCGGGAGACATGTACTCGGGGGTCCCGAGCAGCATCCCGGCGGCAGTCAGGTTCGAGGAGGCCAGCCGCGCCACCCCGAAGTCGAGCACCTTGAGCGTGCCGTCGGTCTGGACCATCAGGTTGCTCGGCTTGATGTCGCGGTGCACGACCCCGGCCTGGTGAGCGTTCTGCAGGCCGTCGCAGATCTGGATCATCAGATCGAGCTTGGCGTCGAGCGATCCCGCCGCCTCGGTCCGCAGGTGCTCGTTGAGCGGCAGGCCGTCGAGCAGTTCCATCACGATGAACGGCCGTCCGTCGTTCTCGCCGAGGTCGAACACGGTGACGATGTTGCGGTGGGCCAGCTGGCCGGTGATCCGGGCCTCGCGGTAGAAGCGCTCGCGCAGCTCGGGGTCCTCTTCGAAGGCGGCGAGCATCAGCTTGACCGCGACCCGGCGCCCCAGCTGCTCGTCGAGCGCCGAGTAGACCGCCCCCATGGCCCCCTTGCCGATCCGCTCGACGACGCGATACCGCCCGATGTACTCGGGCACAGCGGGGGTGGCGGAGGCGATCGTCACGCGCCGGCCTCGTAGCGCACGACCAGGGCCGTCACGTTGTCACGGCTGCCGCGCTCGAGCGCGAGGTCGACGATCGCCTGCGCCGCGCGCTGTTCGTCGGGGACGGTTTCGAGAATCCCCTTGAGCGCCTCCGGATCGAGCACGCCGTGGATGCCGTCGGAGCACAGCAGGAGCACTTCGCCGCCGCTGAGCACCTGCTCGATCAGGTGCACGTCGACGGTGGGTCGTCCGCCGAGCACGTTGGTCAACACGTTGCGCATCGGATGGTGGGCGACGTCTTCCGGGCGCATGCTCGGATCCTGGGCCAGGATCGTCGCCGCCCACGAGTCGTCCGACGTCAGCTGGGTCAGCGTGCCGCCCGAGAGCAGGTACACCCGGCTGTCGCCGACCGAGCCGATCGAAGCGTGCTGGCCGGTGATCAGCAGGCCGACGATGGTGGTGCCCATGCCGCCGTAGTCGTCGCTGCTCTCGGCGGCGCGAAAGACCTTGCGGTTGGCCAGGAAGATGGCCGTGCGCAGGCGGTTGCCGTCGAACGACAGGGTGTCGTCGATCCCGTACGGCCAGGTGACGTCGTAGTCCTTGTCGGACCGGCCGATGAACCCGCTGATCGCGTCGATGGCCAGTTGCGCGGCGACTTCCCCCGCCTTGTGGCCGCCCATTCCGTCGGCGACCGCGAAAAGCCCCAGGCTGGTGTCGGATACGAACTTGTCTTCGTTGCTCTTTCGGACCCGCCCGGCGTCCGATACCCCGCATGCTCGAATCACGACGCGCGCCTCCAGTGCTCGATCCGCAGGCCGTGGCTCAGCCCCGCTCGGTTCCCGGCCATTTTAACGGTGTGGGTCGGGTCAGATCCTACCCCGACAGGAGGTTTTAAGGAAGAGATTCCAGCGGCGGGCGGCCCTGGTCAGACGGGGTGGGCGGGCTAGCGGTGCCGGTGTTCCTTGAGCAGAATCCGGTGCCACGCATCACGGTCGGAGGAGACCTGGAGCGGGATCAGCGCGAGCAGCCCGGTCGGGCCGATCGCCTTCTCCAGATACCGGACTTCCGCGAGCCGGGCGATCAGCTCGTCGTCGAGCGGAACATCGAGCCCGGCGTCGCGCGCCATGAGCAGCCCCTTGGCCCGGATCCCGAGCTCGAGCTCGAGCCGCATCAGGCAGAACATGTCGGCGACGACCGGCCCGGGGAAGCGCGAGCGCAGCTCGCCAAGGTAGGCGCCGAGCCGCGTCTGCCCGAAGTCCTCCGAGAGCACGAGCCGGAGGAGCTCGACGTCGAGATCGAGCCCGCCGCTCATCCACTCGCGCGTCGATGCCTCGCTGCGTTCGAACACCATCAGCACCAGCGGCGGCAGCACCGCGAGCAGGACCAGGGTCGAGACGACCGGCGGGAGCACGAACTGGTTGTAGACCGCGTGGGTGGCGATCGCGGCGAGGGTGCCGGGCACGAACACGCGGAGCCCCTGGGCCGGCCGGCGTGCCGCAACGGTATGGGCGGCGATCGCCGCGATCCCGGTGGTGGCGCCGTGCAGGATCGCCGCGCCGAACCCGCGCACCAGCCAGAGGAGGGCGCCGGCCGACTGCACCGCCACCAGGTAGTACGCGTTCTCGACCACGGCGAAGCCGGTCCCGACCGCGAACCCGACGATCGCGGCGTCGACCGGGAACCCGACGCGGCGGGAACGGACGGCGTAGACGACGAACAGCAGCTTGAGCAGCTCCTCGATGACCGGGGCAAGCACCCGGGTCACGACCGGTATCGGGACGCCGGCGGCGTCGATCAGCTGCACGTTGATGAACAGCGCGACGAAGGCGGCGGCGGCGCCGGCCGCCAGCGCCTGGAAGACGAAGCGGATGGGGACCAGCTTGAAGCTGTCCATCAGCATGAGCAGCGCGAGCAGGCACAGCACCGGCGCCAGCGCTGCGGTGAGGTTCACCATCGGGAAGGCGTTACCTGAGAACCTTGAACGACACCATGACCTCCCGGCGCGGCCCGAACCCCTGCTCGAAGGCAACCGCGCCGCCGACCGACAGCATCATGTCGAGCGAGGAGAGCGTGGTCAACTGGAAGTCGAGCTGGCCGCCGGCATTGGTCGCGGTGCGGCGGAAGCTGTCGTGATCCAGATTGGTGACGAGCCCGCCGACGAACAGGGCGGGGCGCATCCAGGTCAGGTAGAAGGCCGCGGTGCCGGCGCGGCGGAAGCGGAGCGGCGGCAGGTTCCATTCGAGGGTGGACTTCACGAAGTTGCGGCCGCCGATTTCGTTGAGGTCGACCCCCGGGAAGGCGTAGTACTCCCGGTAGCGCTTCGCCTCGCCGCGATCCACCCAGTTGTTGCCGAACGCGCCGAAGTAGAAGTTGGCGAACGGGTCGTCACGCGAACCCGGCGACCATCCGGCGGCGCTGCGCAGCCAGATCGACGAGTGGCCGGCGGGCAGCGGCACGCCGGCGTCGAACGTCCCGCGGGTGCGGACGAACCAGGTGCCCGCCGCCTGGGTCGTGTCGGCCGTGACCGACCAGTGCACCCCTTTCTCGTCGTCCACCCGGCCGAGCGACGAACGGATATTGCTCCCTTTGAGGGTCGCCTCCGCGGCGAACAGCCGGTCGACGTCGACCTCGATGTTCTGATACTGGGGCAGCCGGTCGAGATTGCCGCCGAACATGGCGTCGGTCTCCAGGTCGATCCGGCGAGGCTCGTCGTAGACCAGCGTCCGGTGATAGCCGATGCCGGCGGTGTAGCCCTTGCGACCGGTCTTGGTCGGGCCGAAGAGGTCGTAGAAATTTGCGTCGTTGTACGTGGCCCTGGCGCGCCAGTCGTAGCGCTGGTAGTCGGCCCGCAGGTGCAGCCGCTCGTCGGAGTCGAGCGATGACCACGGGCTGTAGGAGGCGACGAAATTGAGCCGGTTCAACTGCAGCGGATCGGAGAAGTTCGCCCGGACGCCGAGTGCCTGCGTGTCCTTGTAACCCTGCACCACCGGGTAGATCGACTCGCGCTGCAGGCCGCCGGCCAGCCGGTAGCGCCCCGTGACCAGCCGCTTGGCCTCGACGTCCACGTCGTTGGGAGAACCGACGATCCAGCTTTTCAGCACCGGGTGGGCTTCGACGAGCCGCTCACCGAAGAAGGTGATCGCGCTGACGTCCTCGAGCGGGGTCGCGTCGATGGTGGTGGCGATGAACCCCTCGCCCGAGTAACGGAACACGAACAGGCCGTCGCCCTCCGGCCGCGGCACCGGCCGAAAGAACCCGGTCTCGGCGTTGCTGACCGCCGACACCTTCCCGGTCGCGATCTGGTAGCGAAAGATGTTCGAGACACCGGTGTAGTAGGAGCTGCCGACCAGCGAGGCACCGTCGCGCGTGAACACGAAGCCGGAGGGCACCGACGGACCGAACTCGAACTCGGCCTGCGGCGTGACCTCGCCGGCGAGCAGCCGCTCGGTGGCGAACACCCGGACGTTCTGCTTGCCGTCGATCTCTCCGAACGACGCGGAAAAGCGCGTGCCGTCCGGGGAGACGTCGATGTCGTAGACGACCGTGCCGTAGGGCCAGGAGTGGACCCGCGTCCATTCCTTGTAGGGAGGGGCGATGCGCACCAGCGACGCGATGCCGCTCAGGTGACGGATCCCCCAGATGCTCCGGTCCACCCGGTTGAACGCGAGATCGCCGATGCGCGCGTCCTTCATCAGCTGCTCGGTCCGGTGGGTCCGGGGATCGACCCGGACGAGGTCGCGGTGCGAACCGTTGTCGGTGGTGTAGAACAGCTGCTGGCTGTCGGGGTCGTAGGCGAGCGACGTCACCGTGTAGATCACCGGCCCCTTGATGTCGACGATCCGTTCCAGCTCACCGGTGGTCACGTCGATGGCGCCGACGTGCGCCACCACCCCCGGGTAATTGAAGGCGGCGTACAGCTTCCCGGCCTTTTCGTCGTAGAAGGCGCGCGAGATCGACCCCAGCGGACGCGGCGAGACGTCACGATACGTCGTCGTCGCGTGTTGCCGGATGGCTTCGAGGTTCTTCTGCTGGAAGATTCGCTCCGAGGCGATCCAGGCGGCCCAGGCGCTGTCGAGCGAACGGCCGTAGATCTGCCGGAAGTGGTTGGCGTAGTAGCCGCGGCTGCCTTCCTGGCGCCTCACCCAGTCGACCAGCTTCTCCGGCCCGTAGGTGCTGGCCAGCCACATCATGAAACGCGTGCCGTACAGGTACGAGTTGATCTGGAGCTGGAAGTCGACCTTGGTCCCTTCGGAGACCAGCCCGAGCGGGTCGTAGAAATGGGCGTTGTCGCGGACCATGGCGCGAAACACCATCTCGTCGTATCCGCTTTGCGCGCGTCCCATCCCGCCTGCCATCCAGGTGTCGATGAAGACCGCGATCCCCTCGTGAAACCATCGCGGGGCTGCCACCCGCGGCGCGGTCAGATACATGTAGAGGATCGTCTCCGGCTGCTCGGCGATCGGGTTGACCTTGCCGCCGAACAACCGCCTGAACATGCGGTCCCGTTGCGTCGCCTGGTCCATCGTGGCCACGTGCACCAGCTCGTGGTTCATGATCGTGTTCATCCGCTCGTTGGCCGCGATCGTCTCGAACGCGAAGCTGAGCGGGGACACCTGCACCATCATCGTGCTGCGCGGCACCACCGACACGCCGGCGTTGCCCCAGTCCTCGAAGTCGGCCAGCAGCACGGTGATGTCGGTGTCCGGTTCGTACCCGAGCAACTTGCGCTGGAAGGCGAGAGAGTTGAAGAAGGTCCGGACGGCGTAGGGGACGAGGTACGATTCGGCGCCTTCGAAGTAGACCATCCGAAGGTGCGCCCCTTCCTGCGTGCTCAGCTGTGCCGCCGCCGGCCGGGGCCACACCGTCGCGACGCAGGCGATCATGACGGTCGCCGCGGCTCGCAGGTATCGCATGGGTTCGTCTGGGAGACGGGGAGATCCTATCGCAGCGACGGCCAGCCGGGCGCAAAAAGAAAACGCCGGGCTGCGTGAGGCAGCCCGGCGCTGTTGTTTGACGCGGTAACGCGGCTACTGTTCGGCGCGCGAGAGTGCGGCTGCGAACGACGACTGCTGCAGCGCCGCGGCGAACCCGGGGTGCTGCAGGGCCGACTGCATGGCCGCCGACTGCATCCAGGCCATGAAGGAAGCGCTCGACAGCAACGCCCGCAGGTCGGACGACGAGAGCGCGCTGCTCAGCGCCGCGTCGGCAAATGCCTGGTTGAGCGCCGCGTTCGACAGCGCGCTCGACAGCTCGACCGACGACAGCGCACGGTTCAGCGCCGCCCCTCTCACCGCGGCAACCATCTGGGCGTCCGCGAACGATTTCATCAGATCGGCGCTGGTGAGCGCACTCCGGACCTGCGCGTCGGCCAGCGCGTCACGGAACGCCGATGCCGAGAGCGCCGCGACCATCTCGTTGCGGGCGAGCGCCGCCTGCATCGCCGGGGCCGCCAGGGCCGACCTCACCTCGTTGCGGGCCAGCGCGGTCTGGAGGTTGGCGTCGGCGAACGCCGCCGCATAGCGGTCTTTCAGCGCGGCGCCGAGATCGACTTTCGCGAGCCCCTCGCGGAAGTCACTCGAACCGAGCGCCTCCTGCACCCGGACGTTGGCGAAGGCCGCGAGCAGGTTCTGGTCCGCGAACGCAGCGGCGAGCGCCGGATCGGCCAGCGCGTTACGCACCGCCGCCTGGTTCAGCGCGGCCTCGACGGCGCCATCCGACAGCGCCGCCTGCATCTCGGGCTCGGCCAGCGCCGCACTGATCTCGTGGCGGCTGAGCGCCGCGGCGAACGCCTGGTCGGCGAACAGGCGCGAGAGGCCGGCGTCGCCGGCGATCCGGTTCAAGGCCGCCGCGAACTCCGGCTGCTGCAGCGCGCCGCTGATCTGCGCGTCCGAGAAGAACAAGCGCAGCTCGCTGCTCGAGAGCAGCTTGCGCGTGTTCGGATCCTTCAGGATCCGGTCGAACGTTTCGCTCTGCATGAACGCCTGCGCCTGCGTATCGCCGAGCGCGACGTCTTTCGCCGCGATCTGCGGCGCCTGGTAGCGCTTGGCCGCGCCGATGGTGGCGTCGGCCCCGTCCGACACCGGCGGCACGATCCCGGTGATCCACAAGCCCGCGAGGATGACCACCGCCGCCGAACTGATACCCCAAACGATCTTCGATCTGCTCGACATCGAATCCTCCACACGGGAACCGGGCCCCGCAACCGCATCTTCAACCGCATCCACTCCCCGCCCGACGAAACTCCGCAGGCGCGTGATCCAGCCACCCCGCTCCGGACGCGGCAGGCCCCGCACTCCCGTCATGATCCGTGCGACCGAGTCGCCGGCCGGTTCGACCGAGTCGGCGGCCGGTTCGAGCCCGAGCGACAGCGTCTTCAGGGCCGCTGCGGTCAGGCGCGCCTCCTCGCTGCGCGACAGCAGCGCCTCGACCCGGGCGCTCTCGTCCGGCAAAAGCTCGCCATCCTGGCGGCGCTGAAGAAGCTCGAACTCGTCTCGGTGCAGCATGTCTACACTTTCTCCCCCGACAGCAGCTCGCACAGCCGTTGTCGCGCACTGAACAACCTGGACTTCACCGTCTTTTCCGGAACGCCGAGCGCGGCTGCCATCTGCTCGTATCTCAGCTCGGCGAAATGTCGAAGCAGGATCACGTCACGCTGGCTGTCGGTCAGCTGCAGAAGCGCCCGCCGCACCCGCAGCCGCGTTTCACTCACCTCAACCGGGTCGGCTGGATTGCCCGGTGCGGTGATGCTCTCGTCGAGCATCTGCATCGGCCGCCTCGACCGCAGCGTGTTCAGGCACTCGTTGACCAGGATCCGGTAGATCCAGCTGAAGAACCGCCGCTGCCGATCGCAGGTCGCCAGCGCCCGGTAAGCCTTCAAAAACGTGGTCTGGGTGACGTCCTGGGCCTCTTCGCGGTCGCCCAGGAGCCGAACCGCCACCCGAAAAAGCGGCCGGTGGTAGCGCTCCACCAACGGTTCGAACGCGGCACTGTCCCCGTCGAGGCACCGGCCGATCAGTCCGTCCTCGTCTTCTGTGCCTACCTGTAAATACACGATTGTCCCCGGAAAGTTGGAGGCGACTTATAGCATATCGATCGGGAGGGTATGATGCGTGCTGAGCCGTGGATCCGCGCATGCCAGCGCCATCACGCCCATCTCCCCGTGGCTGCGCCGGCCATCAGCCAGGCAGCCGGCGCCCTGGACGCCTTTTGCGCGTCCGAAAGGCTTCCGGATGAGGTGGCGTGGCGCCTGCGGGTCGCACTGGACGAGATCGTAACCAACGTCGTCGCCCACGGCTCCCGCCGGGCAGGCCGCCAGCATCGACGTATGGTTCAGCCGGAAGGAGGGCTTCGTCGAAATCCGGGTGGCCGACGACGGGCCGGCCTTCAATCCGCTGGCCCGTGCGGAGCCGGATACGACGTCGCCGCTCGAATCGCGGCAGCCGGGCGGCCTGGGTATCGCGCTGGTCAAGGCGCTGATGGACGACGTCCAGTACGAGCGGACGACACAAAATATTCTTACGATTCGGAAGCGGATCGACACCGCACCCTCGGGTGGCGGAGCAGGAGCAGATGAACATCCAACAAGTCAGGCATGACGGGGTGACCGTGCTCGCCCCGTCGGGCCGGATCGACACCACCACCAGCGCGGCGGTCGAGGCCGCGGTGCGGAGCGCGGTGGACGGCGGCGCGCGCGATCTGGTCGTCGATTTCGCCGCGGTCGAGTACATCAGCAGCGCCGGGCTGCGGGTGTTCCTCGTTCTCGCCAAGCGCATGCGCGATCTGCAAGGACGCCTGGTGTTGTGCGGCATGCCCGAGCCGGTCCGCCAGGTCTTCCGCCTCGCCGGCTTCCTGCCGCTTTTCCGCGTCGAGCCGTCGCGCGACGACGCGCTCGCGACTTTCGCGGCACAGACGTGAACGTCATCCGGCTTCGGATCGAGCCACCTGCCGGGCAGCCCTCCGACAGCGACTGGACCCAGGCGACCGTCACCTTCGGCCGCGGCGCCGACTCCGACGTCGTCGTCAGCGACCAGTCGATGTCGCGTCATCACGCCCGGGTGGCCGCCGACGGCGACGCCTGGGTCGTCGAAGACCTCGGCGCGCGCAACGGCACCTACGTCAACGGCGAGCGGATCACCGCGCGGCGGCGGATCGTGCCGGGGGACGTGATCAAGATGGGCGCGACCGTGGTCCGGGTCGGAGGTCCGCGCCCCGAGTCGGCCAGCGCCCTCGGCCGCGGCGAGCTGAGCTCCTCGATCTTCCGCCGGGTCACCGAGATGACCGGCGAGCTCGACCTGCCGGGCGCCGCTCCCTCGCGGGTGGCGGCGCGGCTCAAGGCGATCAACGAGTTCCATCGCGCGCTGGCCGGGCCGATCGCGCTCGATGCGCTGCTCGAGACGCTGCTCGAGCGCCTGTTCACCGCGCTCCAGCCCGAGGAAGGGGTCGTGCTGCTGCGGCAGGCCGACGGGACGCTGACGACCGCGGCCAGCCGGCGGCTGCCCGGCGCGACCGGCGAGCTGCTGGTGTCGCGTCGGCTGATCGGTGAAGTCGTCGACAAGGGAACCGCCGCCCTGGTGACCGACCTGGCGATCGACGAACGGTTCGCCGGGTCCGACAGCATCATGGGGTCCGGTGTCCGCAGCATCCTGGCGGCGCCGATCAGCGACGCCGCCGAGTGCATCGGCATGGTTGCGATCTATTCACGCGCCCACGTCCGGCGGTTCGGCGAAGAAGACATGGAGCTGCTGGTGTCGCTGGCGTCGGCGGCGGCGCTGCGCATCCGCAACGTGGCGCTGGCCGACGAGGCGGCCGCGCGCCGGGTGCAGGACCACGAGCTGGCGCTGGCGCACGAGATCCAGATGGCGATGCTGCCGCGGCACGTGGCCGAGCGGCCGGAGCTCGAGATGGATGCGGCGCTCATCCCGGCGCGGGCGGTCGGCGGCGATCTGTACGACTTCCTGATCGTCAACGACACGCTCTGGTTCATCGTCGCCGACGCCGCCGGCAAGGGGGTCAGCGCCGCGCTGTTCATGGCGGTCACGCGCACGCTGTTCCGCGCCGTCGCGCACGACCAGAGCTCGGTGGCGGCGGTCGCGGAGCGGATGAACGCCGAGCTCGCCCGCGACAACGAGCGGCAGTTCTTCGTGACCGCGTTGATCGGCCGCCTCGACCTGAGGTCCGGTGCGCTGACCTACGTGAACGCCGGTCACCTGCCGCCGCTGTGCGGCTCCGGCTTGAAGCCGCCGCGGGAGCTCGAAGCGGCCGACAGCGGGATCGCCCTCGGCATCCTGGAAGATGCCGGATATTACGAGGGGCGTACGGCGCTCGTCCCCGGGGACGTCCTGTTGTTGATCACCGACGGCGTCACCGAGGCGATCAACGGCAGCGGCGAACTGTTCGGGGACGCCCGCCTCCGCGCCTCGTTTGCCGCCAGTGCCGCGCAGCCAGTCCGGCAGGTCGTGGGCGATCTCGTCCAGGCCGTGACCGCCTTCGCGGCCGGACAGCCGCAGGAAGACGACATCACCGTGCTGGCGTTCCGGTATCGCGGGCGATCCTGAGCTCAGGTCCGCTCATCGCGCGCCCGCATCGCCATCCGCTGATAGAGATACGACGCAACCAGCAGCAGCACTCCGACCCCCAGTACGCTCAGCATCCGGTTCAGCCGGTCGAGACCGGCGATGTCCTGCGCCAGCACCTTCACTACGGTGACGCCGAACAGAAGTATCGCCAGGTAGCGTGCCGGCGCGTAGCGCCGCCGGATCCCCACGGCGATCAGGCCGACTGCGTACAGCGCCCACGCGACCGACAGCGTCACCTGACCGGCCAGCCCGGCGGCCCCGGCGGCGCGGGCGTCACCAGCGCCGTGGGCGTCGAGCGCGCGGCCGACGAACCAGGCCTGGATGTCGGCCGACAGCAGACCGAGCGCCAGCAGGTTGGCGAGGATGATGAGAGCGTTTCGCGCCTCACCGCGCACCGCCGGCGCCTCGTCGCCACGAAGGCGCCACGCGAGCCAGGCGAACAGCCCGATCACCACGGCGGCGGCCAGCGTCCTGGCGTTGAACAGCGGTTGCGCGGTAACGGCAAGAGGCTGGAGGAGAAGCCCGGCGATGCGAAGGCCGCCCATCGCGATCAGCGTCGCCGAGCCGAGGCCGAGGGAGCGGCTGCGCTCCCGCAGCGCGAGCCATCCGAGAAACACGCCTTCCGCCGCCCAGCCAACCGCGACCGCCGGCCCGTCGACGGCCAGCACGACCGCGACAGCGGCAAGCGTAGCGCTCAACGCAACGAACGAGAGCACCAGCCGCGGCGCGCGTGCCCGCGCCATCCAGGCAAGCGACGCGTTCCAGGCCGCCAGGGCCGCGACCATCCATGGATTCCAGGCCGCGTAGCGCGGCTCGATGAAAACATACAGCGACAGCGGCAGCATCAGGCCGTTCACCTGCGCGTGGACCACCTGCATGACCGGCGTCCGGTCACCGCTCCCCTCCTCACCGGCGGCCTCCCGTTGCGCGGCCAGGTGCAGGACGTAGAGCACGCACGCGGTCACCACCGAGGCGGCGTACCAGCGTGGATAGTCGAGGAACTGGAGCCAGGCGACAAACGGCAGGCCGACGAGGACGAGTACCGTCACGCGCAGCCACGCGGCACGCGTCCGCTGGCTGACGATCAGCCCCGCCACGGTGATGGCGACCAGGTAGACGAGCCACGGTCCGGGACGTTCGCTGAGGAGAATGAGCGAGCCGAAGTGGTACGCCAGCGGAGCGGTCACCAGCGCCGCAACCGCAAGATGCCGCTGCGGAGACCGGTCGCCTGATCTGAGCAACGCCCACAGCAGGTAGCCGAAGAGAGCCGCGTAGAGCGTGAGGAACAGTTCCGTCTGGAGCCACAGCCCGGCGCGGTAGGACGAGAAGAACCAGGCGACCACCAGCACGAACGTGCAGATGTAGCTCGCGGCGCCGAGCAGCGGCCAGGCGTGCCGCCGCGCGATCACCGCAGTGCCCGACACCAGGATCGCCATGTAGGTGAACAGGACGATCTGCGCGTTGCGTTCGCCGCCGACCAGCTGCGGCGTGGCGAAACCGCCAAGCAGCGCCAGCGCCGCCATCGGCTGCGACCGCTGGCGATCCGCGAGCCAGGCCGCGGCCGCGGTTACGACGACCATCAGCGCAAACGCGGGAGCCTGGGTGATCAGCTGGTAGAAGTGCAGCGCCGCGTAGATCGAAACGTAGAACACGACGATGCCGCCGCCGGCGAGTGCCTGCCCGAAGAGCGCCAGCCCGCGCGACCAGAACCGGATCCCTGCGGTTACCAGCAGCGCGCCGGCCGCAACCCCGACCGCCACCCGCAGCTGCTCGCTGATCCATCCGTTGTCGAAGGCGAACTTGACGAAGTAGCTCATGCCGAGCACGACCGCCGCGACACCGGCATAGAGCAGCCAGCGTCCGCCGATCAGCTGTTCCAGGTCTTCGGTCTCGACCCGGGCACCCGGGACGGCTGGAACAGGGACTGGCGCCGACGGTGACGGCGGAGGCGGCGGAAGCGCGACGGGCTGCTGTAGCCGGACTTGCGGTGCGACGGGGTCTGGTGCCGATGCCGGCGACTCCCTGGCCGGGTCGAGCCGCGCGACGGCCCGTTCGAGCGCGTCCAGCCGGTCGAGGAGGCGGCGGACGCCGTGATCCGCCCGGTTGGCGCGCTGAATCGCCACGACGGCGAAGATGAACGCCGTCAGCACGGCGAGGAAGCCCAGTCCGTCGAAAAAGTCCACTATCCCCTCATTGGAAAACGACGCCGCGGCCCCGACTTTAGCCGATCGCCGGCGCGTCCCCGGCGTTCGCCCAGAAAAAGGACGTTCGGAAGACCGACTTCGGTGTCGGCGGGCTGGGAGTACTCGGCTGGGAGTCGGCGTCGGCGGCTACTCCAGCACCGACGAGGGCAAGATCCTCGCGGCCAGCTTCCGCGACAACTACAACGTGATCGTGCGATCGATCCGGGCCAACCCGGCGATGCTGGCGCGGGCCAGGGCGCCAAGGACGGCTCGGTCTTCAACGAAGGGGACGTGCTCCGGCCGAAGATCGAAGCTGCCGCCTCCGCGGTCACCGTCCGCGGTCACCGTCCGCGGTCACCGTCGGCGGTCACCGTCGGCGGTCACCGTCCGCGGTCACCAGAGCCGTGCCGGCCCCACGCCGACGCAATCTTCGGTCGGCCGGACCGCCCCGTCGGCCGCTGGCGCCAGCTCGCGCAAATGGATCACCGCGGTACGGCTGTCGGCGAAGGCGCGTGACTGAACCACCGTACCGATCGGCGCGATCTCCCGGAGCAGGCGATCGTAGAACCCGGGGGGCATGTCGGGAAAGCCGACGTGCACGAGAACACGGGCGTGGCCGTTCAGCCCGTCGCGTAGACGGCGCTCGCATTCCCTTGATGTCGGCGCCTGGAAGACTTCGTACATCAACGTGCCGTCTGCCAGCCGGCCATCCGAAGGATAGTTCCGCAGCGACAACGGACCGTACCACCAGACCGCGGGCCAGCCGAGCCGCGTAGTGAGGAGCACGTCGCCGGGCTGCCGCTGCTGCATCAGCCAGCGCACCGCCGCGCGATCATCGAGCCCGTGGTTGGTCCGCCGCGGCGCCAAGTCGAGCAGCGGTGTTCCCTTCGCGGTGATGTTGGCGGTTACGACCAGCGCGGCGCCAAGGCACAGCGCGGCCGGAACCAGGCGAAGCGGACGACGGAGCCGCCAGGCTTCGAGCGCGAGCGCGCCGCCACGGTCCACGAGCAGGGCGATCCCGACGTACAACGCCGGCACGATCCACAACGCGAGCCGCTCGTGCATCGGCATCAGGCGAAGCGAGGCCAGTGCGAACGCCGAAAGCGGCACGGTCGCGAACAGCGCGCCGAGGACGCGATTCGGCGTCACGGCAAACCCACAGGCCACCGCTATCCAGAAGCCGGCCGCCAGCGAGGAGCCGGCCGGGTTCAAGGCCACCTGGTCGAGCCGTTCCGCGACCCAGGCGACGGAGGAAAACAGCCCAAGTGCCTCCGGTGGCACGCTGTCGGCCCAGTAGGTCCGCAGGTAGCGGCTGCGATGCGCCGCCTCTAGCGCGAGCCAGTAATGCGCGCCGGCCGAGGCCCCCCAGATCAGTCCGCTGACGGCGAAGCGCGCGGCGGACCGGACGCCGTTACGCTGCCAGATCGCCGCCATCAGCACGATGGCGCACGCGGGGGTGACCAGGAGCGCGCCGTTGCCGAACCACAGCCCGGCGGCGGCCACGATCCACCAGATCGTCCAGCGTCTGATGCCCGCCCCGGCATCGTCCGACGCGATCGCCCAGGCGCCGACGGCAGGCAGCAGCAGCCCCCAGAAGGCGTCGGCCGAGTAGTGCTTCAGCTCGAACGGAAAAAACGAAAGCCACGGTCCGAACCCGCACAGCAGCACCAGGACCGCGGCGCCGAGCCGATTCATCCAGCGCTGGCCGACCCACACCGCGCCCGCGATCGTGCCAATCCCGAACAGCAGGGGAACCAGGCGCAGCGCGACTTCGGCGGGCCCGAGGATGAGCAGGATCATCCGCTGGACCACGAGCCATCCGAGCGGAGCGCTCTGTCCGAGCCATAGCGCCCCCGGAAGCTCGAAGAACGAGCGATCGCGGATATTGAGGGCGATCATCTCCTCGTCGCCCCACAAGGGCGGCGCGCGAAGCCACAGCACGACCTCGAGGCCGGCGGCGATCAGGCCAATCGTCACGGCGGGGATCAAGAGAGGACGGAGGGGGCGCGGCGTCGCGAGCAGCCGGGCCTGCCACCACCTCCACTCGTCCTGCCAGGTCGTCGGAGATGCGCGCCATCGCAGCGCGATCAGGAGGAGGGCGCTGACGATCGCGATCGCCACCGCGGTAGAGGGATTCCGGGAAGAGAGGCGAAGTGAGCCGAGCCGCAGGAGGAAGCCGCCGGTTGTGGCGAGGATCACCGCCCATCCGGTTGCCGCCAGGCACAACCCGAGCAGAGCGCGCTGGAGGTTAAGCACCTACGGCCGGCGGAGAGAGCAGCACTGCATCTCCCTGATCCTACTGCCGGGAGGCGCCGGCTGCACGCGGCGATGACGTGAGCGATCAGCGAGGGTCGAGGCCGCCGCGGTTGCGCAGGCGGATGATCTGCTCGACCGTCGGCGTGCCGCTGAAGGCATCTTTGGCGTTCCGCACGTAGCGGGCAGTGATCCCGTGGTCGCGGAGCCTGACCAGGTCGCGCGCCGAGAGTTCCGTGAAGCCCTCGGCCCGCAGCTCGGCGACGTAGTCGGGCGTGACGCCGTGGTCGCGCATGCGGATGTACTCGTCGAGCGGCAGGCTGTCGTAGCCGAGCGACTGCATGCGCTGGAGAAAGTCAGCCGTGACGCCGTGATCGCGTGCCCGGACCAGCTCCTCGGCCCCGACCTTGAAACCGGCGGCGTGCATCGCCCGGACGTACTCCGGCGTCACCCCATGATCCCGCGTCCGGACCAGCTCTTCGAGCGACATCGGCATCCCGAGAGCCTTCATCTCGCGCGCCAGCTCCGCCGACACCCCGTGGTCACGCGCTCGCCGATATTCATCCGAACTCAGCTTCGCGAACCCGGCATCGGTCATGGACTGGACGAAGCGGACGCCCGCGCCATGGTTGATCAGCCGCACCAGTTCGGCGGTATCGAGCTCATTCGACACCAGCGCCTTCAACTGCTTCACGCTGGCAATCGTCAGGTCGTCGAGGGCGAAGACGAACAGGTCGCGCGGCTCGATGTTGCGGAAGCCGAGGCCACCGAGGTCCCGGGCGAAATCGGCATTCGGGGTGAAAACGTAGAAGCCGGCGGCGCGGTCCATGGAGCCGCGGCCTTCGAACCGGAAGCTCCCTGGCGCCCGCCGGAGCGAAAAGGTGATCCGGTCACCGGACGGGGTCACCTCGGAAAAAGCGGCGCGTTCGAGCGTGCGTCCGTGGTTCGAGTGGCCGTCGCCGTACTGAAGATTCAGATTGACCCGACCCGCCTCGTCGGCGCGGAGGGTGAACGAGCCGTCCAGCTGGGCGGATGCCGATCCAGCGGTGAACAGAACCAGCGTGGCGGCGAGCAGCAGACACTTCATGGAAATCCCCCTCCTGACCTGTGCTTGGACGCGTGCGTCGAGCGGAAGGTTGGAACCGCCGGCAAGGCGATTTCAGCGGCCGAGGTTTGTGTTACCCTGCCGTCCCCGGGCAAATCTGGCTCTCTGGAGCGTCTACTACCCCCGCGCCTCCGGGGCGCGCGACGGGCCCAACTCAGGGGCTACTGCCGTGACAACCACCCTCGATCCTCAGAACGCAGGCACGGCCGGCAACTCGACCGAAACCGACGGCGTCGCCAGCCTTGAAAAGGTCCGCGACCTCCTGTTCGGTGTGCAGATGCGCGACACCGATCGGAAGTTCGCGAAGCTCGAGGCGCAGCTGACCAGGGAAACCAGCGACCTCCGCGAGGAGGTCCGCAAGCGGCTCTCGGCGATCGAGGCGCTCCTCGGCCGGGAAGTCGAGACCTTGAACGACCGCCTGAAGACCGAACACGAGGAGCGCACCGGCGGGGCCACCGACCTGTCCCGGCAGATCGACGAGACCGCCCGTGCCTTCGAGAAGAAGACCGGCCAGATCGACGATCAGCTCGCTCGAGGCATGCGCGAGCTGCGCCAGCAGATTCACGAGCAGCACCAGCAGCTCTCGGACGATCTCAAGCGCCAGGCGGACGAGATCCTCGAGCGGCTGGCGCGCGAGTCGCAGGAGCTGCGGACCGACAAGACCGACCGCGCCTCACTGGCGGCCCTCCTCACCGAAATGGCGATGCGGCTCACCGACGACTTCCGGCTGCCGCCGGCGACAGGCGAACCGCGTGAGTAATTCCGCGGCCGCGCCCAAGGGCGACCGTCAGCCGGCCGCCCCGCGCGCCGTCCAGACCGGCGACTTCGCCGAGCTGCGCTCACTGATCATCGGCCCGGAGCAGCGTCAGCTCCGGACGCTGCAGGCCCGGCTCGACGACCAGGGGGCGCACACCCGGGCGGTCAGCCGGGTGCTGCCGCAGGCCATCCTGCTGCGCAAGGACGACCCCCAGATGACCCGCGCCCTCGCACCGACGGTCGAGGAGGCAATCACCTCCTCGGTGCGGCGGAACCCGCGGCCGCTGGCCGACGCGCTGTTCCCCATCTTCGGCCCGGCGATCCGCAAGGCGATCGCGGCCAGCCTCAGCGGCATGCTCGAATCGCTCAACCGGACACTCGAGCACAGCCTCTCGTGGCGCGCCATCCAGTGGCGGATCACGGCGTTGCGCACCGGCAAGTCGTTCGCCGAGGTCGTGCTCCTCAACACGCTGGTCTACCGGGTCGAGCAGGTCTTCCTGATCGAGCGGAGCTCCGGGCTGCTGCTGCAGCACGTCGACCGCGGGCATTTCTCCCTCGCAGGATGCCGACATGGTCTCCGGCATGCTCACGGCGATCCGCGACTTCGCCCATGACTCGTTCCGGGTCGCCGAAGACGAGGCGCTCGATACCCTGCAGGTTGGCGACCTCTCCGTCTGGATCGAACAGGGGCCGCACGCGATCATCGCCGCCGTCATCCGCGGCAACGCGCCGGCCGACCTGCGCGTCACGATGCAGGAGGCGATCGAGCACGTCCACGCGCGGCTCGGTGAGAACCTGGCGGCGTTCGACGGCGACACCGCCCCCTTCGATGAGGTCCGCCCGGCGCTGGAAGCATGTCTGCAGGCCCGGTATCGAGGTGAGAAAAAGAAAGCATCGCCGGCCCTGTGGGTGGTGGCCGCCGCTCTCCTGCTCGGGCTCGGCGTCTGGGCTTTCTTCGCCATCACCTCACGCAACCGCTGGAACAGCCTATCTCGACGCCCTGCGCGCGCAGCCGGGCATCGTCGTCGTTTCGGCCGGGCGCAGCGGCGGGAAGTTCGCGGTGAGCGGTCTGCGCGATCCGCTGGCGACCGAACCGTCGTCACTGCTGGCGGCGGCCGGCATCCCCGTCTCCGATGTCACCGCCCACTGGCAGCTGTACCAGGCGCTCGACCCGCAGCTGGTCGCCGGCCGGGCCCGGCTGCTGCTCCGCGCGCCGGACGAAGTGACGCTGCAATTTGCCGACGGCGTGCTCACCGCCGGCGGCGTCGCTTCCACGTCATGGCTGGTCGACAGCCAGCGCGTGGCACCGCTCATACCTGGCGTCACCCGTTACGATGCCAGGCCGCTGATCGAGGGAGCCCTCAGCAGGGTGGCGCAGCAGCTCGAGGCCTCTCCGCTGCAGTTCACCCGCGGCTCGACGGCGTTCGAGACCGGCAGCGACGAGATCCTGAGGACCCACCTGGCCCGCATCCGGGAGCTCGACGCGCTGGCCCAGGCGGCCGGAGCCCGCTACCGGATCGAGATCACCGGTCACGCGGACGCCGATGGGCCGCCCGCCCAGAACGAGCCGCTCAGCGTGCGGCGCGCGACCCGGGTGCGCTCGGCGATCGAAGCGCTGGGCCTGTCGCGGATCGACCTCGCCGCGGACGGAGTGGGCAGCCGCCAGCCGCTCAGGCCGAATGCCACGGAAGCGGAGAAGCGGCTGAATCGCCGCGTCGCCCTGCGATTGCTGTCGGTGCCGGCGCCGTCCGGAAAGCCAGGCTCATGATCCAGAAAAAGGTCTGCATGCTTGGCGCGACCGGTGTCGGCAAGACCAGTCTCGTGTCGAGGTTCGTCACCAGCATCTTCTCCGACAAGTACCTGACGACGATCGGCGTCAAGGTCGACAAGAAGATGATGGCGGTGGACGGCACCGACGTCACGCTGGTGCTCTGGGACATCTACGGGCAGGATGAATTCCAGACCGTCCGCAGCTCGTACCTGAAGGGGGCGTCCGGCTACCTGCTGGTTGCCGACGGCACGCGGCAGCTCACGCTCGACACCGCGCGCGAGCTGCAGAAGACCGCCGAGGGGGTGCTCGGCGCGGTCCCCTTCGTCCTCGTCCTCAACAAGACGGATCTCGCCGAGGAGTGGCGGGTCGACGACCGGGCGCTGTGGCGCCTCGCCGAAGACGGCTGGTCGATCATCAGGACCAGCGCCAAGTCCGGCGACGGCGTGGACGACGCATTCCGGAACCTGACCCGGCGAATGGTCGCGGCATGACGCCCGGTGAACCTTCCGATCTCCCGGACGCCGTCATGGCGGATCTCCTCGAGGTCCTCGACCTGGTGATCCTGGAGCGCCTCTCCGGCGGCGCGATGGCCCGGGTCGGCGACCGGCCGCCGCCGGCCTGGTTCGCGGAGACGTTCTACAAGGAGCATCCGCGGCGAGGCGGTGACGCTGCTGGAAGCGTTCCCGGTGCTCGATGGTTTCATGTCCGAGGCCGGGCCGTTCTGGGAGCAGACCGCCAACGGACGCCTCGATGGCGACACCTGCATCGTCTCCGGCCCCGGCGGCGAGAACCTGCCGCTGGCGTTGATCGCGGTGGCGACCGGCGGCCGGCATTTCCTGCTGATCCAGCGCGTTCGCGGATATGACGACCAGCAGCGCATTCTTCAGATCGCGCGCGAACAGGGGCTCGAGCAGGAACAGGTCGTGAAGCGGATCGACCTGCTGCGGCGTCCAGTGACAAACCTGCGCCGGCTCACCGGCGAGCTGGCGGGTATGGAGCTCGGTGAGGCGCCGCGCACGCACCTGGCCGGCATCACCACCGAAGTCGAAAAGTTGCGCGAGCTCCTCGACGCGCTGCCGCAGCTCCCCCGCGGTGCTTCAGCCCGCCGTCCGCTCGGCTAGCGCCTTCAGGCCATTGGCCTCGAGCGCCAGGTAGCGCTCGTTCAGCCGGCGGAAGAACCATCCGATCACCCCCCCGAGCGGTCCGTCGAAGCGGAGCGCGAGCGTCGCGCGGCTGCCACCCGCCAGCGGTTCCACCAGGTGGTCCGCGGTCGCGACGATGCCGGGATGCCGTGTGACCCAGATGAACCTGCGGCCTTCTTCGAGGGCGGTGACGCGGAACACGGCGGGCATCAGCTTCGGCTGAAGGACACGGGCGCGCGCTCCCAGCACGAGGCCGCCGCCGTCGAGCAGCTCGACGCTGGTGATGCTCGGCGTCCACTCGTGCCAGCGCTCGACGTCGCGCACGATCCGCCACACCGTTTCTGGCGGGGCCGCGATAGCGATGCTGGTGCTGAAATCTCTCATCGAGGAGAGATTTTATCCGGTGCGGCTACGAGAGTTCCAGGGCCGGTGCGATCGCGAGGACCCGCAGCGGGCTGCCGCTGCCGCCGACGATCTTCAGCGGCGCGGCAATCACTACCGCGCCCACCGGCGGCAGCTGATCGAGATTGGTCAGACTGGCCAGCCCGAACTTCCCTGCGCCATGCATCGTCGCGTGATTCGGAAAGGGCGGATCGAAGGTCCCGGCCTGCCCGGCATCGGTGCCGACCGTCTCGACGCCGACGCCCAGCACGTCACGGTCGCGGGCCAGCAGCTCGGAGGAGGTCCGATGGAACCCGGGGCTGTGCGGACCGTCGGAGCCGACATTGAGAAACGACTCGGGATCGGTGCGCCGGCTCCATCCGGTGCGCAGCAGCACCCAGGCGCCGGCCGGGATCCTGCCGTGCACCGACTCCCACGCCACGATGTGCTCGGGCATCAGCAGGAAATCGGCGTCGCGCTCGACGTCCGCGGTGACGTCGATCACGCAGGCCGGTCCGATCAGCCGGCGCGCCGGGATCGTGTCGCACGCGTTGTCGGGCAGGTCCTGGCCGGTGATCCAGTGCACCGGCGCATCGAAATGCGTGCCGGTGTGCTCCCCCATCCGGATCGTGTTCCAGTACCAGCCGGGGCCGTGGTCGTCGAATCGCGAGATCACCTCGAGCGACACGCCTGGCGAGGAGGCGAACATCGGCGGCAGCCCGATCACCGGCGTATCGGGGCCAAGCGGCTGCGTGAGGTCCACCACCTTCAGCGTTCCGGCATTCAGCTCGGCCATCAACTGGTTCAGCACCGACATGGCGACTCCTTGGTCTCGGGGATGCGCGCGACGATCGGCGCGACGGCCATTCACCGTCCCTTGAGATGGCGCGCGAACTGGTAGCGATTCTCCAGCAGCGACAGGTCGGTGACGTAGCCGGACGGCCCGACCGCGTCCACCTTGGCGACGAGCGTCGTGAGCTCTCCCGCCTCCTGCGCGGCCAGAAACGCCGTCCGGAACTCGTCGAGCGAACGGACGGTCGCGGTGCGCGGCACCCCGGCCCCCTGGGCGATCGCCGCCAGGTCACTGCCGGTCGAAGTGGCGGTCGGAAAGCCGCCCACCGACAGCAGGCTCTCGTTGTCGAAGACGACGTGCACCAGGTTCCTGGGCCGGTAGCGCGCCAGCGTCGTGAGGCCACCGAGGTTCATCAACAGCGACCCGTCGCCATCGAAGACCACGACCGGCAGGTCCGGCCGCGCCAGCGCGATGCCGAGGCCGACCGAGGATGCGAGGCCCATCGCATGCTGCAGGTAGAAGAAGTTCGGGCGGTGCCCGATCGACTGGAGCTCCGCCGCGACCGCGCCCATGATGGTCACGACAATGGAGCGGTCGAGCTCGGGATAGATTGCCTGGATGGCATCGAGGCGGCGCAATCAGTCCTCCCACATCAGGTCGCGGCACAGCAGCAGCGCGACCGGACGGCTGGCCGAATAGGCCAGCGTCTGCGCCTTGGCGATCCGCTTGGCGACGTGCTCGGGCGCGTCGAGCCGGTCGAATGGAATCCGCAGCGCCTCGAGGACGTGCTCGGTCACCCCGCCGCCTTCGCACTGCCAGGGATCGCGTTCGCCGAATGACCCGCGTTGACTGATCAGCATCAGCAGCGGGATCCGATAGAGCTGACCGCACGACACGATGCCGTTGATCGCCGCAAGGAAGCCGTGGTTCTGCATCAGCATCGCCGACTTCACGCCGGCGAGATGCGCCCCGGTGCTGATGCCAACCCCTTCCTCCTCCTTCGCCAGGCGGACCAGGGTCATCTCCTCGTCCTCTTCCGCCATCCGGATCAGGTGGACCAGCCAGGTCTCGGGGAGCGCGGACACGATCCGAACTCCCTCCTCCTTGAGGGCGCGGTAGATGAGCGTCGAGGCGGTAGTGGAGACGGCCACGAGACGTAACTATATGGCGTAACCGGTGAGAGAACTGCGCTCGGCCAAACGCGGGACTCAGCGTGGGACTGCAGCCCCATTTCCTCCGTTCCTCAGTTCTCCGTTTCTCCATGTGAGAATTTCCGGAAGTGAGATTTTCCGGAAGCTCGTCAGAGCGGAACGGCGAGCACGCTGGTCAGCAGCCACCAGATCCCGACGGTCAGGATCACGACCGGGATGCCGAAGCGGATCCAGTAGAAGAGCCACACCGGGATCGGCGTGCCACCTTCGGCTGCCAGGGCCTTCAACGCGACGCTCCGCTGCATGCACCAGCCGACGGTGAGCACGGCGAGGAGCGCACCGAGCGTCTGCATGCCGGAGCCGAAGGTGAGGTCCCAGGGGACGAAGATCGCGTTGTTGATCGTCGGCGGGATGGCGACGAGAAACGCGGCAGCCGCCATGACCTGGACTGCTTGCTTGCGGTTCATGCGCGTGTTGTCGATGAGACCGGCGACGAGCACCTCGAAAGCGGCGACGTTCGAGAGGTAGCCGGCGCCGCAGAGCCCGGCGAAGAAGAGCAGGCCGAACAGCCAGCCGAGCGGAATCGCGGCGAAGACCTGCGGCAGCGTGGTGAAGAGCAGCCCGGGTCCCTGCGCGGGAGGCATCTGCAGCGCGAAGACCGCCGGGATGATCGCCAGCCCGGCGAGCAGCGACGTGCCGGTGTCGCCGATGACGGTCCAGATCGCCGGACCGGCAACGTTCTCACGGTCTCCCAGGTAGGAGCCGTAGACCACCATGAAGGTCCCGCCCAGCGACAGCGAGAACACCATGTGGCCGATCGCCGCCATCATCACGCCCGGTGTGAGATCAGCCGGACGGAACTCGAGGATGAACCAGCGGACCCCGGCGCCGGCGCCCGGCAGGGTCAGCGCCCGGACCACCAGCACGATCAGGATCAGGCAGAGCGCCGGCATGATGATCGTGCTCGCGCGCTCGATGCCCTTGCGAAGCCCCTTCGCCACCACCAGGGCCGAACCGACGATCACCACCGCCGTGCAGGCCAGCTGCAACAGGAAGGAGCGCCCATCGAAGCCGTGGTCCGGCGGCAGGATCGCGGCGGCGTCGAGCGCGATCCCGAGCGCCTGGCCCCCCTGCGCCAGTGCGTAGTAGAGCACCCACCCGATCACCGCGGAGTAGTAGCCGGTCGCGGCGATCACCACGCAGAAGAAGAACCAGCCAACCTGGCGGCCGAATGGAAATCCCCCGACCGCGAACGCGCCGACGGTGCCGCGGCGGGTGTGGCGGCCCAGCGCATATTCAGCCATCAGCGCCGGCACGCCGATGACCACCGCCACCAGAACGTAGAACAGCACGAAGGCAGCGCCGCCGAACGTGCCCGCCATGTAGGGAAAACGCCAGACGTTGCCCAGGCCGACCGCGACGCCGATCATCGTCATGATCGTGCCGAAGCGGGAGGCGAAGGTCTCGCGCGGTCGGGGCCGAGGTCATATCGCGGACGGCAGCGCCGCGCCGAGCCGAGCCCGGTCAGGACCGTCTGCTGCAGGAAAGATGATCGTGAACTCCGGAAAAGCTGGCGCGCCTAACGCCGCTTCCGAATCGCTTCACGCAGACGTTCGACCAGGTCGCCGGCGGCGGCTCCGTCGAATTCGACGATCGGTACGCCGACTGTGCCCTCGGCGCGCAGCCGCGACGCCTCTTCCGGCCGCGCCACGATCAGGTCGGGGCGCAGGCTGCCGACCACCCGAAGCGCCTCCGAGACGCTGGCCGCCGGAGCCACGGCGAACCTGAGCTCGCCGAGGATCGTCTCCGATTCCTGCTGCGGATCGCGGCCGTTGCCGACAACCATTACCAGGGGAGCCGAGCCGGGTTCGTCGTAGGGTCTTCGGCCTCCGCGCACGGCTTTGCGGCGATCGGTCTGGGTTCGACGCTCTGAGCTGCTGGACATGCCCCACAGCATAGTCGAAACTCAGAACTCAGAACTCAGAACCAGGAACCTGGAACCCGGAACCCGGAACCTACCGATCGAGGACCGGCAGGTAGGCTCGCCATGGGCCGACCGCCTCGCGATACTGCTTGGCCATCACGCGCGTGGTCTGCGCGATGTGTCCGAGGTCGTGCGCCGTCCACGTCGCCAGCAGCTGCTCCAACGTCACTCTCCCCAGCTCCGGATGTTCGCCTTCGAGCGCCAGCTGCTGTTCCGAGAGGTTCCAGCCGCGCAGGGTTGCCACGTTCTCCTGACGCAGCGCGGCGAACTCGTCGAGCAGTTGCGCCAGGGTCTTTCCCTGGCTCTCCCGCACCTGCGCGAAGCGGTCGTACTTCTCGAAACGGCGGTTGGCCGCCTGGGCCAGGATGATCCGGGCCCGCGGTATCCAGTCGGTGCGTTCGCCGTGGATCAGGTGCCCGACGTTGTCGAAGGCGCTGAACGTGTCGGGCCCTTCGTTCGGTGCCGTCCATGCTTCCGGGAGGCCCGAGAGCAAGGCGCGAAAGGTGCCGGGCGTCCGTTCGAGAATGGCAATTGCGTTGGTCAGCGTGAAGGTCATGAGTCAACCTCGAGACGAGTGGTTCGTTTCATCGGCTGGTTGCCGGGGGCTCAGGACGGCGATCAGCATCAGGCCGAACCCGACATTCATCACGAGGAGGATAACGGATGAGGGAGTCCGCCTCGTCGAAACGGGTCCATGACCGGCATTTTATGCGGAGACCGACGTCGCCGGCGGGCGCTACGGGACCTTGCCGCGACGGTCGCGCGCCTTGACCCCGCGGACGGCGGCGGCGATCATGCGATTCACCGCCGCGATCGACAACCCGTCCTTGTCGTCGGCCGGAATGGTCGCAAACCCGATCGCCGAGGCCTTGTCGTAGCGACGGAAGATCTCCTCGAAGAGCCGGGCGAGCTCGGCGCTCGACGGCCCCCCCGGCACCTTGTTGCCGTGGCCCATGACCTCGCGCGGATCGAGCACGTCCATGTCGATGTGGACGTAGATCCTGTCGTTGGAACGATCGAGACGATCGAGCTGGCGGAAGACCGCGGCACTTGCGGTCTTCAGGTCCTCGACGCTGACCTGTTCGATCTTCGAGGCGTCCAGCAGCTCCTGCTCCAGCGGATCGGTCAGGCGAACGCCGCCCATCACCACCTGCGTATCGTCCAGGGCGGGGTCCAGCTTCGCGTCGAGCCGCATCCGCTGCAGCGCCCGCCCGGTGGCGACTGCGACCGGCATCCCGCCGAGCGATCCGCTGCGTGTCGTTTCAGGGGTATTGAAATCGGGGTGCGCGTCGAGCCACAGCATGCCGACACGAAGCGGCTTGCCGGCCGTTCCGCCGCGCTGCAGCCCCGCGACCAGCCCCGGCATCGACGGACAGGTCGCCAGCAGCCCCACGGTCAGGTACCCTTCCGTCTCATTCCGCGCGACCAGGTCAGCGAAGTGCCCGAGCGCCATCCCCAGCCGCTTCCAGCCGCCGTACTCCTTGTCTTCCTCTGCGGTAAGGCTCGCTTCGAGAACCTTCACCTCGGCACCCACCTCCGACAGGATGCCCTGGATCCCTCCGTCCGCCATCGTGGCGGGCCCCTTGGAGAGTCCCGTCGGGGAAAACGGTTGTTTCGTCAACGCCACACGAATGCGTCCGTCGGCCGCCGAGTATCGCTGCGCGGACGCCGGGACGAAGAAGACGGTGGCGGTGAGAACCGCGATGGCCGTGAACCGCAGCGTCATGCGGCGTAGGATACGCCGGCTGCGCTGCCAGCAGCTCATCGAAACGTGTTCACCGGGCCGGGGGCTGGGCGATCAGCGCAGCGGGTCGCGCGCCACTCCGTCCTTGGTGATGACCACCGGCACAATCATTCCGTCGGCATCGAACCGCAGCTCGTCGATGCATACGACTCGATGATTCCGGTCGGTCTCTCCCAGCGGACGCCGGTGGTAGACGATGTACCAACGGCCGGAGCCCGGAGCCTGAAGAACGGAATGATGCCCGGCACCGGTGGCGACCGACGGATCCTGCTGCAGGATCTTTCCTACCCGCTCGAACGGCCCGAACGGCGAGGAACCGACCGCGTAGGCGACGGCATAGTTCGGCCCGGTCCATCCCCCCTCCGACCACATGAAGTAGTACTTGCCGTCCTTCAGCAGCATGAACGCCCCCTCGACGTAACCCTGGGGCGTGATCTCTTTGAACGTGCTTCCGTCAGGAAAGGGCACGAAGCCGGTGAAGTCGTCGTTGAGCCGGGCGATATTGCAGTGCCGCCAGCCGCCGTAGACGATGTAGAAGGCGCCGTCGCGATCCTTGAACACGAACTGGTCGATCGGCTGCGCGCCGTTGTGAAAACGGTCGATCAGCGGCCGGCCGAGATGGTCCTCGAAGGGCCCGGCCGGGCTGCGGGCGCGCGCCACGCCGATGCCGCCGGCCTGCCGGTCGTTCTGGATGTCATTCGCGCCAAAGAACAGGTAGTACCAACCGTCCTTTTCGACGATGGACGGCGCCCACAGGGCGCGCTTCGCCCAGGTGAGCTTCGACACGTCGAGGATCTTCTCGTGCTTCGTCCAGGTGACGAGGTCGGGGGACGAGAACGCGTCCATGAAGGTCTGCTGATCGTAGGGGGCGGAGTAGGTCGGATGAATCCAGTACCGGCCGGCGAAGACGTGCGCTTCGGGGTCGGCGTACCATCCCGGCAGGATCGGATTGCCGGACGTCCCCGGCTGTGCCAATCCAGGACCGCCCAAACCGAGAGCGGCGATACACAGCACGAGAAGGCGCATGCCGCGCTATCCTGCACGTCTGGCTGATCATCGTCAAGGGCGCAGGAACGAATCACGTCATCGGAGCGAGGAGCGCATGCGTCACACCACGGTTCGCCGTCGTCCTGCTGTCGCTGGTCACTGCCGTCCTGGCCACCGGATCGGGTGACGCCAGGCAGGCCGCGACCCGGCCGACCATCCTCTCGCCGCAGGGCACCCACACCGAGAACGGGCTGGCCGGATACGCGAAGATCCTCTGTTCCGGAGTGTTCGTCTCGGGCCGCACCCCGGAAGACGTGGCGGCCGGAAGCGCCTATTTCTTCGTGCCGCGCGCCGAACAGAGCCTGGTGAAATGGTCGATCGATCGACAGGCTGGAACGGCGCGGGCGTCGCTCGGCGCCACCACGCGCGAAGCGCGTTACTACGGCGACCAGGGGTGCATCATCGAGAACCCGGCGTCGCCGGGGATCCACTTCACGCCGGTGGCGGTGAAGACCGCGCTGCCGTCGGCCGCGTCGCAGCCATGGCCGATGGGGGATCGCGTCGATGCGGCCGCGGCGCCGGCGATCGATCGCGCCAAGATCGACGCGGCAGTGGCGGCGGCGTTCGCGGATCCGGCGGCGATGACCGCCGCCTTTCTCGTCCTGTACAAGGGGCAGATCGTCGCCGAGCGCTACGCCACGGGCATCAGCGCCGAGACCCAGCTCGAAAGCTGGTCGATGGGCAAAAGCCTGGCGGCGACGCTGTTCGCGCTGCTCGTGAAGGATGGCACCTACCGGCTGGAGCAACCGGCGCCGGTGCCGTTATGGCAGAAGCCGGGCGATCCCCGCGGCGCCATCCGGAACATCGACCTGTTGCGCATGAGCGCCGGTCTCAAGTTTCTCGGCAACCAGGAGCCTGGCGCCGACGAGACCTACCCGGATCACTACTACATCTACACCGGCGGCATCGACGCGTTCGACTACTCCATCACCCGGCCGCAGGAGTATCCGCCGAACACCGACGGCCGCTATCGCAACAGCGATCCGCTGACGATCACCTACCTGGCCAAACTGGCGGTGACGAAGCGCGGCGAGAATTTTCTGACCTGGCCGCAGCGCGCCCTCTTCGACCGGATCGGAATCCGGCGTCAGGTGCTCGAGACCGATCCCTACGGAAATTTCCTGATCACCGGCTACGACTACGGCACCGCCCGCAACTGGGCGCGGATCGGGCTGCTCTACCTGCAGGACGGCGTCTGGCAGGGGCAGCGGGTTCTGCCCGAAGGCTGGGCGACGTTCGTCAGCACGCCGGCGCCGGCCTGGAAGCGTCCTGAGTACGGCGGCTTGTTCTGGCTCAACCGGATCGGCACATGGAATCTGCCCGCCGACGCCTACTTCGCCGCCGGCGCCGGAGGGCAGAATACATGGATCGTCCCGTCGAAGGACCTGGTCATCGTCCGCATGGGCCACATGCGGGGACAGGGGCCCGCGCGACGCGCGACCAACGCGGCGCTGGCGCTGGTGGTGGAAGCGGTCACGCCGAACAAGAACTGACCGCGCCGCCGCTACGGCTCGTCGCCGCTCGGCCCGTAGATCTGCGGCACGGTCGATCCCATCGGCCGGAGATAGGTGGTGATCTGCCCCCGGTGATGAACGATGTCGAAGAGGAAGCTCCACGCCATCGGTGAGGCCGGCCGGTGCTGGCCGAAGAACTCGAGCATGCCGTGCCAGCGCGCCGCGGGCAGCGACTTCCAGCGCTGAGGCATTCCCGCACTCTGCTTCTCATACGCCTGGAGCACTTCGGCCATCGTCGACGGCGTTGGCGGCGGCGACCACTCCGCCTTCCCGTTCTCGAGCGCTTCGATGATCATCTTCTCCTCACACACGATCTGCCAGGCGATCTCGAGCGCAGTCCGTGACTTCGGATCCGGCTTGTAGTCGGAGCCCTCCGGAATCCGCGCCAGCACGTTTCGGGTGGTCTTCGATTCGTTCAGCCAGAAATCGGTGAAGAGAGATTTTTCATCCATGACGAGTACCCTGATCTGAGGACGTTACAGCTGAACGAGATATCCTGCGGTCCCATCGCCTCGCCGGTCGGGCCGTAGCACTGGAGCGCACCGCGAAGACGACACACGGTCCGGTCACGACCGGAACGGTCAGTGCAGGTTGGACGGCGAGGGCGAACAGGTACGAGCGCGGCGGCAACGATGCGGGACATGCATCCTCCAAGGTGGTGTTTGAGCCGACAGAAAAGCAGATTCTGCCACAGGACGCCCGGCCGGACACTGCCCGGGGCCGCAACCGGCGGCCAGCGCGCCCGTCTACTGCGAGCGCAGCGCCACGATCGGATCCACTCGAGCGGCGCGCCGTGCCGGTAAATAGGCAGCTGCCATCGCGACCACCGTCATCAGCAGGAGCACCGCCGCCATCGTGACCGGATCGGAGGGCTGGACGCCGAACAGCTGCGACCGCAGCAGCTGGGAGAGGCCGAGCGCCGCCGCGATACCGGCGACGATCCCGGCGCCGGTCATCGTCATGCCGCGCCGCATGACCATTCGCGAGACGTCGACCTGGCGTGCACCGATGGCCATGCGGATGCCGATCTCGCGGGTTCGTTGCGATACCGAATAGGCCATCACGCCGTAGATCCCGAGCAGCGCGAGGGCGGTCGCCATCCCACCGAAGGTCACCAGGACGCGCATGAGAAACCGGCGTTGCGCGACTGACGCCTCGATCAGGTCGGTCATCGACCGCATGGAGTAGACCGGCACGTCCGGATCAACCGCGCGGACTTCGCGCGCCACCGCCTCGGCAAGGCCAGGCGCTTCCCCGCGGATGAGCAACGCCATCGACAGATCCGACGATTGCTCGAGCGGCTGGTAGAGAAGCGGTTGCGGCGTCTCGGTCAGGCGGCGGTTGAGGACGTCCCCCGCGACACCGACGACCGTCATCCATGGCGTATCCGGCGCGAACCGTACCCGCTGCCCGACCGCATCGCGATCGCGCCAGAACATCCGCGCGGCGGCCTGGCTGACGATGACGACCGGCTCGCTGCCGGCCCGGTCGGACGCGGTGAACGGCCGGCCGGCGACGATCCTGATCCCCATCGTTTCGAAATAGCCCGACGAAACCTGGAAGTTGTGGGCGACCGGGCGGAGACTCGAATCACCCGGATCGCGGCCATCGATTTCCAGGAACAGCGGCGGATTGAACCCACCCATCGGGATCTGCGACGACAGGGCGGCACGTTCGACGCCCGGCAGGGCGGCCACCCGGCGCAGCGTCTCGCGGTAGAACTCGGTGCGGCGACCGGCGTCGAGATAAGCGGCGCGGCTGCGGTCGTTCGGCCTCGGCAACGTGACGCGCGCGGTCATGAGGTCCGCGGTCTCGAAGCCGACCGGCACGTTCAGCAATCCGACGACGCTTCGCACCAGGAGGCCGGCGCCGATGAGCAGAACCGTCGCCATCGCAACTTCGGCGGTCACCAGAAGGTCGCGACCGCGCCCGCCGCCCCCCGCCACGCCGCGGCCGCCGTCCCTGAGGGCGATGTAGGTCTCGAGGCGCCGCATCCGCATCGCCGGGACGAACCCGAACAGCACCGTCGCGACCAGCGAGATCAGCGCCGCGATCAGGATGGCGGTGAGATCGATCGAGACTTCTCCGATCCGCGGCACCCGCCCCGGTGCCAGCGCGACCAGCCCTCGCAGGGCCCACGACGCCACCAGCACGGCGAGCGCGCCCCCGGCGGCCGCGAGCACCAGGCTCTCGGTCGCGAGCTGCCAGGTCAGGCGGCCGACGGTAGCCCCCAGCGCCTGACGGATCGCCATCTCCTGACGCCGTCCCGACGAGCGGGTGAGCACCAGATGCGCGACGTTCACGCAGGCGACCAGCAGCAGCAGCCCAACGCCGGAGAGCAGGACGAACATCGGCGTCGCCACGCTGCCGACCAGGTCGTCCTGCAGCGGAACCACCAGCGGTCTCCAGCCGTTTCGGGTCGGATACTCCGAGGGAAATTGCTGGCTTACCGTGGCACCGTAATCCAGCAGTCGTGCCTGCGCCTGTTGCGGCGTGACCCCGGGCTGCAATCGCGCGAGGCAGCCCTCGAGGCGGCGGCGGCTCCGGTTCGGCGGACCGGCGCCGCGCCCGAATCCGGCCGGACTCCAGACGTCGACCTCGCTCTGGACGGTACGGCCGGGATGACGGAACCCTGGAGGCATAACGCCGACGACCTGAATCGAGTCGCCGTCGATGACGACCGTCCCCCCGACGATTCGGGGATCGGCACTGAGCCTCCGGCGCCAGAAGGCGTCGCTCACGACCGCGATGTTAGCGACGCCTGGCGTATCGTCGTCGGGGGCGAAGACCCGGCCGTGCACCGGCGCAACCCCGAGAACCACGAAGTAGTTCCAGCTCACGAGCATCATCTCGACGCGCTCGGGGGTTTCGCTGCTGGTCACGTTGGCGCTGACCGGCATCATGCCGGCTACGCCAGCGAAGAGATCGGTTTGCGACTGATAGTCGAAGAGCTCGGCCGGGGCGACGCCGGTGTCGGCGCCGCCGGTACCGCGTAGCTCGCTGGTGATGCGGATCAGCTGCTGTGGTTCCGGGTAGGCGAGCGGCCGCAGCACGACCGCGTTGACGACGGTGAAGATGGCGGTGCTGGTGCCGATGCCGAGCGCAAGCGTGAGCACGACGACCGCCGTGAAGCCCGGCGACCGTGCCAGGTTGCGAATGGCGAATGGCGCGTCGGAGAAAATGCGCATGCTTCTCTCCCCTGCGAATCAACTGGACGGATTGTAGCCCGAGCTCACCGACGCCCGGAACCTGACGCGACAGGATAAGATTCGCCAATGCGACTACTCGCTCCGGCTCCTTCAGCGGTACTGGTGACCGCTCTTCTGGCATTGACGTCACTCGCGGCCGAGACGCCGCCGCGGGCGGCCCACCCGGTCTTTACCGACGGCCAGGCGCAGATCGTCCCCGAGTTCCAGGAGAGCGCCGACTGGATCCAGGAAAAGCTCTGGGTCGAGACCGAGTTCGACTCGGACGCCGACGGCCGCCGTGACCGCATGTTCGTGGACGTCACCCGGCAGCGTCAGACCGAGACCGAGGGGCTGAAGGTGCCGGTGATCTACGAATCGTCCCCCTACTATGCGGGGACCTCGGGCAACCGCCAGTTCCTCTGGGACGTCAAGCAGGAGCTCGGCGTTCAGCCGCCGCCGCGCACGTCGCAGCCGGCAACCGAGTTCAGGGCGGATCGGACCAGCGTATCGACCTCACTGGTGGCCACCTGGGTGCCGCGCGGCTTCGCCGTCGTCCATTCGGACGCGCCCGGGACGGGGCTGTCGCAGGGCTGCGTCACCGTCGGATCGGATCCGGAGCAGCTGGCCCCGAAGGCGGTCATCGACTGGCTCAATGGCCGCGCCAAGGGTTTCAGCACGATCGACGGCAACGACGAGATGACGGCGCGATGGTCCACCGGCAAGGTCGGCATGACCGGGACGTCGTACAACGGCACCATTCCGCTCGCCGCTGCCGTGACCGGGGTCCGTGGCCTGGAGGCGATCATCCCGGTCGCGCCGAATACGTCCTACTACCACTACTACCGTTCGAATGGCCTCGTCCGCCACCCGGGCGGCTGGCTGGGCGAAGACATCGACTTTCTCTACGACTTCGTGAACAGCGGCGACCCCGCCCGTCGCGAGGGATGCAATCGCGCCTATCGCGACGGCGAATTCGCGCGTGGACGCGACCGGGCATCGGGCGATTACAACGACTTCTGGCGCCAGCGCGATCTGTTGACCAAGGTCAAGAAGATCCGCGCCGCGGTCTTCATGGCCCACGCCTTCAATGACTGGAACGTCGTGCCCGAGCACAGCGTCCGCATCTACGAGGCGCTCAAGGGACGCGTCCCGCTGCGGGCGTACTACCACCAGGGCGGACACGGCGGGGCGCCGCCGCTCGAGATGATGAACCGGTGGTTCACCCGATATCTCTACGGTGTCGAGAACGGCGTCGAACGCGAACCGAAAGCCTGGATCGTTCGCGAGACCGCGGCCGCCGCACCCGCTCCGGCACCGGAGCCGCCGCCGGCCGCCGAGGGTGGACGCCGCGGCCGGGGCCGCGCACCGACCCCGCCGCCGGTGCCGTATGCCGACTATCCCAACCCGGCGGCCAGCCCGGTAACACTCCACCTCCTCTCGGGCGGAGGGCGGACCGGCGGGTTGGCTCTCGATCGCCAGGACGGACAGGGTCGCGAGATGCTCATCGACAATGTCGAATCCGCCGGCGCGGTTCTCGCGGCGGCCGAAAGCTCGACCCACCGCTTGCTGTATGCGACGCCGGAACTGACGGCGCCACTGCACCTCTCGGGTACGGCTCGCGTCACCCTCCGCCTCGCCTCCAGCAAGCCGGCGGCGAACCTGTCGGTATGGCTGGTGCAGCTGCCCTGGACGGATGGGCCGATCAGCCCGGCCAACCTGATCACGCGCGGCTGGGCCGATCCGCAGAACCATCGCTCGTTGCGTGACGGCGGCAACTACGACTCCCGCAAGCGCGGCGAGCCGCTGGTCCCCGGACAGTTCTACGATCTGACCTTCGACCTTCAGCCGGACGATCAGATCGTTCCCGCCGGCAAGCGCATCGGCTTGATGATCTTCTCGAGCGACCGGGATTTCACGTTGTGGCCGGCGCCCGGCACGGAATTGACGGTCGATCTCGATCGCACCTCGCTGCGCCTGCCGGTCGTCGGCGGGACGTCTGCGGTGGAACGGGCGGCCGCTGCGGACGCTGCCGCCGGCAGATAGAGAGCCGCGACCCCGCGGACGATCGTGTCGATGTCGCCGTCGTCCAGATTCATGAGGACGATGACCGTCAAGCCGGCGTCGACCAAGCGGGCGATGTCGGCGCGAAACCCCGGCATGCCGCCGCGGTGATGCACCAGGCGGATCTTCTGGCGCTGCATCTCGGTCCGAATGTAGGCGTCGGTCCGGTCGCTCTGCGCCACCAGGTTCGTGGCCGGCAGCACGAGAAGAGCGAGCCGCAAAACCGGCCAGAGCCCTGGCGGTCGTGATCGCCTCACGTTAACGCACAACTTCGACACTGACGGCCGCAATATTCGAAGGACGCGCCGGCATCACGCCTTAGACGTGCTGGTCGACGAGAATCTGGTTGCCGTCAGGGTCGACCGCCATGAAGCTCGCAGGGCCGGTGGTGGTCTCATCCGCCTCGGACAGCAGCGGCACCTGGATGTCCTTGACCGCGAGGCTCACCGAGAACGCGCCGAGCTCCATGTTTCTCTCCTTGCAGAATCAGATCCCCGTGTACCACGCCCATCCGTTCTGGATGTTCCCCCGGTCCCCGCCATCGTCGAACTTGTCGGTGACGACGATCCGCTGGAGGTACTTCATGCTCTTGTAGCCCATCTGCCTCTCGACCCGCAGCCGGATCGGCGCGCCGTGCTGAATCGGGAGGTCCCGTCCGTTCATGCCGTAGGCAAGGATGGTCTGGGGATGCAGGGCGTCAAGGAGGTCGATGCTGTCGGCCCAGTCGTCGTAGGAATAGAACATCACGAACCGGGCGGTCGGCAGGATGCCGGCCGCTGCGAGCAATTGGCTCAGGGGCACGCCGGTCCACTGCCCGATTGCGGTCCAGCCCTCCTCGCAGGTATGGCGGGTGATCTGCGTGCGCGAGGGAAGACTTTTCAGCTCGGCGAGTGAAAACGATCGCGGTGTCGCGACCTGGCCCTCGATCGACAGCCGCCAGTCGGCAAACGAGCCGGTCTGCAGCAGGGCGTAGTCCTTGCTGAGCGGCCACTTGCCGCCGGCACCTGGATCGGTGGTACCGGTGGCCGGAAACGCGGTGATGTCGCGGGGGCCGTATTCCCTGACCAGGGACTGCGCGGGCAGGAGAGCTCGATGGGCCGCATACGTGAAGGTGTCGCCCATGCGCAGGAGATTGCCGTAGGTAGGCGGCAGCTCCTTCGGGTATCGCGTCAGCACGAGTCCGCCGACCGAGGCCAGCCCGGTGATGATCGCCCGGCGGCGCGTAATGAGGCCGGTGGTCTTCATCTCACTCCCCTATGGTCATGGCCCGGATCTGCCGCCGGAGCCCGGACCTGATGACCATCATCACATGCACGAACACGAACACCAGCAGCGCAACGAACGTAAAGAAATGGATCGTGCGCGCCGACTGGTAGCCGCCGAACAGCGCCGACAGAACCGGTACTGCGGCGGTCACCGCCGGCGACATCGCCAGCCCGGTCAACGCGATCAGTGGCGCCGCCACGAAGACGACGATCGTGTAGGCGCACTTTTGCAGCAGACCGTAGTGCGGCCCGCCGCTGGCCGGAGGAATCCTCAGCCGCAGATGGTCGGCGACATCCCGCCAGAGGTGACGCGGCGTCAGCTCGCCCGGGGCAGGCCAGACGTGCGAACGGAAGTGACCACCGGCCAGGCCGGCGAGAAGGTAGGCGGCTCCGGGCAGCACGAGGCACCAGGCGGCGAGAAAGTGGAGGCTTCGCCCCCAGCCGTTCTGGTTGAAGATGTCGAAGGTCCGGCTGGCGCTGATCGGCCCGGCGGCGTTCTGGAAGAACGGCATCGGCTTCTCCCAGCCACCGTGCTGGTAGTTCCGGCTGATCGGCAGCTCGAACAGCGCCGGCGTGAGGTCGTTCCCAACCTCCCCCCAGTAGAGCCTCGGGTGAGCCATGAGGATCACGACGCCGGTAAAGGCGAGCGTGAACAGGCTCACGGCAACGATCCAGTGTGAGATCCGGACCCACCGGGCGTGAGGCTGGACGCCGCTGGCCCGCCCCGGCCGGTCGAGAACTTCAGCGATTGCCATGTCGTGCTGCAGCGGCATCTTACCTCGATGCCGGCGCGAGACCGGTTACGCGCCGTTGGCCGCGGCGTCGAGCAGCCGAAGCGTCCGGTCGTCGGCCGCGCCTTCGAAGTACTTGTCGAGCAGCCGCTCGAACACCGACCCGGGCGCCGATACGCGGGCGAAGAGCGTCGCGCACGAGCGCAGCTTCAGGTCGTCGGGTGAACCGAACACTTCGGACGCCGACCGCCCTTCGACGCCGATCGCTGCCTCAGCGCACTCGATCAGCCGCACGCCGAGGAGGGGATGGGACAGATAGGCTTTAGCCTCGGCGAGGCTCTTGATCGCGTAGAGCCGCGATGTGGCGCTCGAACCAAGCCCGTCGTACTGCGGAAAGATGTACCAGATCCAGTGCGACCGCTTCCGGCCGCTTCGGATCTCGACGAGCGCCTGCTCGTAGTGGTGACGTTGCGCCTCGACGAAGCGATTCAGATCGTAGGGATCGGCCGGGCCGCTGGTATCAGCCATCGCAAGCCACGCATTCGGAACAGTAGCACCGCGGCAATGCCCCAGGACAGTGCGACAGTCAGCCAGACCATCAGCGACCCGTCGAACGACATGGGGTGCACCGCGTAGGGCAACTCGGCCGGGACAATGCCGATCGTGTTGTTGACCGACGCGTGCATCAGCATCACCAGCAGAAGACTCCCGTCCGTTCTCCAGTAGAGCCACGCCATCACCACCGAAAGGCTGGTCACGTACAGCAGGTAGATCGGGAAGGAGTGGCCGTCGCTTCCGCTGCCGGGCATGAAGAAGAGCGGCAGGTGCCAGAGCGCCCAGAGGATGCCCAACACGATGCTGCCGCCGCCGAGGCCAAGGTATTTCCCGAGGCGCGGCAGCGCATATCCTCGCCAACCCAGCTCCTCTCCCGCTTGTACCCAGGTCGACACGAGAATCGCGCCGGCCATCAGCAGCAAGGGTGTGGCGCCAAACGGAGGCCAGGCACCCGTGGCCAGCCGGTGGAACAGTGCCGCCGCCAACTTCACACTGGCCATGTAGCCGGCCGCGATCAGATACCAGCGCGCGTCCACCTGCCACCGGCCGATGCGCGCCAGCAGCTGCGCCACGCCGGCGCGTCCTTCGTCGTACCACGTGAGGCCCAGGGCGACGAAGGCCGGTGCGAAGACGCCGAGCAGGAACACTGGACCGCCAAGATTGAACAAGCCCCAGTCCCCTGGCGACGCCAGCCTCGCCGATGCCAGCCAGATCGTCCACGTCATGGCAAAGGTGAGCAGGAAGAAACCCAGCAGGCGCATGAATCCGCCGCTGGATCGATCCGTCGTCACAGGTCGGACCCGATCACCTGGTCAAGGCGCAACCGGCCCGCGGATCGTGCGGTCGATCTGACGCATGGCGCCGAGATGATAGGCCAGGTGAGCCACGCTGGCGATGACGCCGTTCAATTCCATCTCCGAATACTCGCGGGGCCTACCGAGGGCATCGAGCCAGTTGCGTGCTTCGGTCGCCAGCGCCTTTCGCCGCTCCGCCCATTCCGCGTCGTTGACGACGGTGCGCGTCCAGCTCTTGGTCCAGTCGGCGGTTGCCCAGGGATTGGCCTCCCCTCCGCTCCAGCGATTCATCAACGTTAGACCGTAACGGACGTGGTCGACGTGCGCGGCAATGCTCGCCCCGCCCGCGGGCGGAACCGTCGACGCCGCTGCGGCTGTCAGTTTGTCGAGGGAGCCGAGCAACCCGGCATCCCCGCTGTTGAGCATCCAGGAAGCGTTCGCGTCCGGGCCGTCGAGGAGCTCGCGGAACAATATCGTGAGCGTTTGGTTGAGACTGGTCGCCATCGTTTCTCCGTTGCAGCTGTCGCTGTCATCCTGCCGGACCATCGTCGAGTAATGTCGGCCCGTCAGGGGCGTCCTGAAGGTTGATTCGATATCGCAGATGGCGCTTCCCGCCAAGCGCCACGGAGGTGGTGAACTCCTCGACCAGCACCCCGCCGTTGGCCTGGATGACCCGCTGCGACGGCAGGTTGTCGAGCGCCGTGGTGATCTCGACATACCGCAGCCCCCTGGCCCTCGCATCCGGCAGCATCCCGCGGACCGCGCGCGTGGCATATCCGCGGCGCTGCTTCCAGGGCACGACGGCATAGCCGATGTGTCCCAGGCAATACGGCGGCAGCGCCTCGGTCCCCGGCTGCCACCTCAACCCGATGCTTCCACAGAACTCACCATCCCACATCCATCGTCGATAGCCGGGAAGTCGCGCCGCCTCCGTGCCGTCCGCGAGGGTGACCGGACCGCCGACAGCCTCGATGTCGACCATGCTCGCCAGAAAGCCATCCGCGTCCGCGGTGATTCGGGTCAGTTCCTCCCGTGAGGCTTCGCGACGGAGATTGTCCGGTGACCACCCGCGCTCGAGGGCCGCGACGTAGCTCGGCAGGTACTCTCGCGCGGGCCAGACCAGCGTCATTTCGTCCATCGATGCGAGAACAGGCAGGGACAAGAAGGGCGGCAACCGTTCGATCGCCGCCCCGTCCTCGACGCCGGGCGCTACTGGCAGGTCGAGGCCAGCACCTTGACCGACTTGACGTCGATCTTCCGGATCACCACGCGATGTTCCTTCTCACGATCCGTCGCGCCCGCAGTACCGACCGCGTCTGGCGCCTCCGGCACCTTGACCGTCACCTTGCGCTCGCCGTCGGCCTTGAACTCGATCTCGACCATCCCGTCTTCGCGCTCGACCGAGATCATTCCCTTGTCGATATCCTTGTCCAGTTTCCCCACCACCTCGACCTTGCGCCCCGCGTGCTCGTCGAGATCCTCGTCATCGTTGAGCCAGTAGAACGTCCGTCCGGCGACATTCGAAGCCGACGTCACCGTCGTCGCGGCGGAGCCGGAACCCGAAACCCAGGGATCGGCCACGTTCGACAGGACGTAACCGCCTTCCCCTTTCACCACACACCCAACCACCGTGACCTTATCGTCGGGGTTGGCCCGGACGGCCACCGGCTGCTGCCCGATGAGATTGGCCGAAAAACCAAGTGCGACCAGCGCACCCAAAGCGATGTCCTTCATATCTCTCCCTCCGACGGGAGAGCTTGCCAAACGCGCACCAAGTCCCAGACGGATGAGGTGGCCTTGCTACGGTTTCTCCGCGAGATAGCCATAGCGCGAGAGCCGGCCTTCGGCAGACAACCGGTGCACGACGGCGAGAAAGCGCTGCAGGCCGGCGAAATTGGCATCCCCCTCGCGCCTGGTCAGTTCCGGCCGGTGCCGCTCGCGTGCATCGTGCCAGCGTCGGGCGATCGCCGCCGCAGCCGGGGTCAGGTCCTCGCTGCCGAGCAGGGTGAAGCCTGCCTCGGCGATGAGGCGCTCGTTCTCACCAGGAGGCAGGAAGAGATAGAACCCGATCGAACTACGGACGGCGAGCTCCTCGTGTGAGACCAGCCCGGTGATGATCATGGCGTCGGTGAACAGGATCCGGCCGCGCGGCTTCACCACACGGTGCCAGTCCGCGAGGACGTCCAGGCGATTCTGGATATGACACATCGCGTCGTTCGAGACGACCGCATCGAACGTCGCGTCAGCAAACGGCAGGGGCTGACTCGCGTCAACGGCGAGAAACTTCACCCGGTCAGCGATGCCGCGATCCGCGGCCAGCCGTTCACCGTTGCCGACGCCGTTCTGGTTGATGTCCACACCGGTGACCCGGCAACCGCGCAACGCCGCGAGGTGGACCGCCGGCCCGCCGGAGCCGCTGCCGACTTCCAGCACATGGCTCGTCCCCTGCAGCCGAAGCCGGTCGGCGAAGCCAAGCCACTCGGTCTCGGTCATCCAGCTGCTCTGGCCGATGTCCGTCCCGTAGGTTTCGAGGCGGACCGCCGCCTCGGCACGGCTCTCGTAGTCGCCGTAAACGTTGTCGTACAGATTTACGCCCGCGGCCATTCCCCCTCCACAAGTCGCTGGCCGTCATTCATTGGTTCTTGAGCGCGTAGTAGATCACGTAGATCCACGAGAGAAAGCCGTGGATGATCGCCCACAGGATCGACTTGTTCACGCTCCAGGAGATGGTGATCGCCAGAGCGCTGCCGAAGCCGATCCCGGCCTTCGCCGCACTGCCTGATTGAGATGTCATCGAATCCACCGACTTTCAAGCGTCAATTGCACCGGACTCCGCAATCGGCTGCCACTCCGCTTCACCGGCACATCCTGCCACGGGCCTCCCGAGCGCACAACCAGTCAGAGGCCAGACCCTTTATCAAACATCGGCTGAATCGTGTCGGCCAGCGCCAGCCATCCGTGACCGCCATCGAGACGATGATTACTTTCGACTTCCCAGATAGCAGCCAGAACGGCCTGGGCGAACGCCCATCCCAGGATCCGTCTGGCATCGACCCGAAGTTCGCGTGAGAAATGGGCCACCCTGCGTTCGACGGTGGCGGGGTCCGCGAAGAGATCAGGCCGCTCGTAAGGGTTCCGCAGGGCGGCTCCAACCTCGTATTCGATCTCGCCAATGACCCCCTTCGGGTCGATCGCGATCCACCCTCGGTCGAGATCGTGCAAGACGTTGTAGTGGTGCAGATCACCATGGAGCAGGCGTGGTTGTGACTGTGAGTCACATAGCTTCAAGTAAACGCGATGTGCTGTGTCCAGCAGGGGGCGCGGGATCGACTCCTGCCCGCCGGCCGCATGGCGGTCGAATCCCTGCGCCCAGTCGCGGACGCCGGGACACTGTGGTGGAGGCGATCGTGGTGCCATTTTCCTGATCAGGACCGCCAGCACCGCGGTGGCCTCGGCGTCTTCTCCGCCGAGCGACAAATTCAGGAGAGAGTCGCCAGGCGTGAGGCGTTCGAGCAGCACGGCGCCGCCAACGTTTTCGAGCACGCGAACGACGCCCGTGCCTTGGAACCTGTCCAGCACATCCCCAGAGGCCCACTCGTCGCCCGGGTGCCGAATGACCTTCAGAACCACCGGCTGGCCACGTCGCCGCCCAAAGGCGAGAACAGAGCTGTCCGTCTCCAACACCTGCTCAACTTCGACGCACCAGGCCTGAGCGTGATGCTCGAGCCGGGCCACCCTGTTTCGCCATGAAGCCGGGCGCCATTCCATGCTCACGGCCCGATCCATCGCATTTCGTTGGTCGCCACGAAGCCGAGCCGCTCGTAGAGCCGCCGGCCATCCTTTGAAGCGTGCAGGACGATGCGCCGGATCCCGCGTGCCGCCAGCGCGGCCATGACCGCGTGCATCAGCGCTTCGCCGACGCCGCGACGCCGCCAGTCGGGCTCCACGTAGACGTTGAGGATGATCGCTTCGGGCCCCAGTTCCAGGTCGTCCGCGCCAGCGCCTGGTCGCGGCACGATCGGTCTCAACTGGACGCCAGCACCACCAATCGGCGCCGGCGGCGAGCCGTCGTCTTCGGCGACCCACGCCAGGTAGTCCCCCCGCGGCACGGCATCCTGCAGGTACAAGGCGGTTGCCTGCTGCAGGAAAGCTTCCTGATGCGATGCGAGCTGCCCCATGTCCCGAAACATGGCTGCGCGATGGAGGGCCAGCAGCGGAATATCACCCACGTGGGCCTGGCGCACGGCGAAGAGTGATCGAGGGTTGTCAGCCGGCACCGGCTCATGATCGCAATTGCCACCGGAGGGTGCAAGGCGAGGGTTCGCCGATGTCGGCTCGTCCGCAGCGACATTTATACTTCAGGGATGATTTCGCTCGTAGCTGCCGCCCTCGGAGTCATCAGCCTCCTGCAGACTCCGTCGCCCGCACAGGAGCCGCCGGCAGACGTCGTCGCGCAGGCGCAGGCCGTTCTCGCAGCCGTCATTGCGGGTGATTTCGCTAGCGTCGAGGAGCGGTTCACCGGCGACATGAAGGCGGCGCTGCCGGCCGGCCGGCTGGCAGCGATGTGGACGAGGCTGCTGTTTCAGTCGGGGGCGCACAAGAGCTGCGAGACGAACCCGCGGGTCAGGAAGATCGCAGACAAGCAGATGGTGATCACGGCGTGCGAGTTCGAGCGGGCAACGGTCGACGTCCAGTTCGCGTTCGACACCGCCGGCAGGATCTCTGGCCTCGTTTTCCGTCCGATCAGTAGCGCGTCGGTGCCGTACCCGCTACCCGCCTATGCAAACCCCTCGTCCTACGTCGAGACGGCCGTCACGGTTGGATCGGGCGAATGGGCTCTCCCGGCAACGCTGACCATGCCGGCCGCCACGCGATCCGTGCCAGCCGTCGTCATCGTGCACGGATCCGGCCCCGGCGACCGCGACGGCACGGCCGGCGCCAACAAGCCCTACAAGGATCTGGCGGCCGGACTGGCGTCGCGCGGGGTCGCGGTACTGCGATATGACAAGCGGACCAGAGTGCACGCCGCGAAGATGGCGGCGGCCACGGACTTCACCGTCCATCAGGAAGTGATCGAGGATGCGCTGCACGCGGTCAAGACCGCGCGCGCGCAGCCGGGGATCGATCCCACGCGGGTCTACGTGCTTGGGCACAGCCTCGGCGGCATGCTCACCCCCCGCATCGGGATCGCGGACCCGACCATCGCGGGCTTGATCGTCCTGGCGGGCCCAGCGCGTCCGCTGGAAGAGGCGATGGCGGCGCAGGTGCGGTACCTGACCGCGGCTGACGGCACGATCTCACCAGAAGAGCAGCAGGCGATCGACCAGGCTGAGGCGCTGGTCCAACGCGTGCGCGCACTGACACCGGAAGACGCGAAGAGCGGCGGCAGGATCTCCGGGGCAGCTGCGTCCTACTGGCTCGACCTGCGTGGCTACGATCCGCCGTCCACGGCGAGAGACGTGAAGGCGCCGCTGCTGATCCTCCAGGGGGAACGAGATTTCCAGGTCACGCTGGATGACTTCGCGAGGTGGAAGACCGCCCTCGGCTCGCGGCGCGATGTCACCTTCCACGCCTACGCGGCCCTCAACCATCAGTTCATCGCCGGTACCGGGCCCAGCCTGCCCGCGGAGTACCAGGTCCAGGGGCACGTCGCCGAGGAAGTGATCCGCGACATCGCGGCCTGGATCCTGGCCACGCGTCGGGTTCAGGCGCCCTGAACCGTTGATTCACTTTCAACGCCGTCCGCGGCGTGCTCGTCAGATTCGGCATCGCGGCTCACGATCAGGCGAGTAATTCGCCACGGCTCGGTGGCGGTTCGCCGGAGAAGCCAGAGGTATTTGCCTGTCACCTGGTTGCGGTCGCCACCGGATCGCGGTGACACGGTGAAAGAAAACGAGCCCCGATCGAACGCCATTTCACCGATGACCACCACTTCGGCACTCACGTATGAGATCTGCCGATCGAAGTGAACGGACAGCCAACCCATGATGTCGCGCATGAAGGTGGTGCACGCGGCCTTCCCCTCCTGAACATCGAAGTCCGGCACCATCGCCACCGCGTCATCGGCCAGGTGGGCCGCCACTGCATCCGCGTCGCCGGCATTCTCGGCCGCTTCGAGCGCGTGCCGGATGGCGTCGATCGCTCTTACGTCATCGTCGACAAGTGTCATGACTGATCCACCCCTCATTGCGGCTTGTCAGGCTGCGGTGTTCGTTTGCCGACCTGGTCGCGGACCCACAGCAGCCAGGGGTCCTCGCCCGACCGAAGCTGCTCGTTGACGGGACCGAGCGGGTACCAGTTGACCGCGTAGGAACCGTCAGCGCCTTTCTTGAGCATCAACAGGAACTCGGCACCCTGGCGGTTCCAGATTCGCATGCGCCAGTTCTTCGACCACTACCTGAAGGGTGCGCCGGCGCCGGTGTGGATGACCGAAGGTGTGCCGCAGTTGCGGAAGGGGCTGGATCCGCTGATCATCGCGCCGCCGACGACCAAAAAGACGATCAGGTAACTCGGTCCGTGCAGCGTCCCGATTCTGGCGTCATCTGACCTCGGGCTGATGGAGCAGCATCCATGAGGCACCGAACCGGTCGCGCAGCATCGCGAAACGGTTGGCGAAGGGTGTCTTCTCCATCTTCATGAAGACTTCGCCACCGTTCGTGAGCAGGGCATAGACGCGCTCGGCGTCCTCTTCACGGTCCAGAGAGAGACTGAGATAAGCGCTGCGCATCGGTTCGGCCTGCGGAATGTCCGCACCCATGACAACCGTCGCGCCGATTTCGATGCGGGCGTGCAGGACTTTATCCTTCCAGTCGGCCGGCAGGTTCGGGTTGGGCTGCTCTCCGTGCCGGGCCATGCTCGTAATCTTGCCGCCAAGGTGTTGCTCGTAGAAGCGGAACGCCTGCTCGCAGTTTCCGCGATAGTTGACGTAGATGTCGAGTCGCATTGATTCACTCCGTTCGGGCCGTATACCTTCAGCCCGACACTACCTGAACGTCCGCTACGGACGGATCGTAACTTTCTTGATGATCACCGGAGTGAGAGGCCGGCTCATGTTGCCATCGGCCCCCATGGTGGTGGGCGTGTTGGCGAGGGCATCGACCACCTCCAGGCCTGACGTGACCTTCGCGAAGATCACGTAGTTGGCCGGCAGCGGATAGTCCTGGTGCATGACGAAAAACTGGCTGCCGTTGGTATTCGGCCCCGAGTTGGCCATCGCGATGATGCCGCGGCGGTAGCCGCCCCGGTAGAGCGCCGAGTCGTCTTTTATCTCGTCGGCGAAGGGAGGGCCCCAGGCGCTCTCGCCACCCGTGCCGTCGCCCGACGGGTCCCCGCCCTGGATCATGAACCCCTTCACGATGCGGTGGAAGGTCAAGCCATCGTAGTAGCCGTGCTCGGCGAGCAGCCGGAAATTCTCGACGGCCTTCGGGGCCTCTTCGGCAAAGAACTCGATCTCGATCGGGCCCTTGTCGGTCTCGATGACCCCGTGCTTGCCGCCGGAGCTGGTGGCGCCGGCCGGTACCTTCGGATTGCCCGGCGGCGTCTCACCACAACCGGCTATCCACAGGAGGGGGACCAACGGGAGGAGCAGCAGCCAGACAAATCTGGAATCACGCGACGACAGACGATTGATGGGCACGAGAGGAGAATATCTGATCGTGGCCGCATCGCCAACGTCGGGAGATCCGGATCGATCACTTTCCTCTGGCAAGACTGCTCACGAGATCCCAGTTGAAGCGCACGAACCGGTGCAGCTCGCTTTCCAGGATGCGCTCCTGGTCGCTGTGGGCCCCGAAGCCCTTCGGCCCGTCTTCCATGTCGGTGGCCGGCCCGATGCCGAAGCACTGGATACCCTTCGCCCGCAAGAAAGCCATGTCGGTGGCGCCGGTACTCATCACCGGCAGCGTCGACGTGTTGTAGACGCGGCGCACCGACGCTTCGATCGCCTTGAACGCTTCCGAGTCCAGCCGGCTCTCGACCCCCGGCGGCCGGCTGAACTCGGTCGGAAACCGAACCTCGACCGCCGGGTCGGCGACTACCCGCTTCACGTCCTCGAGAAACTTTTCGGGGTTTTCGTCCTGCAGCATGCGCACGTCCAGGGTCGCTTTGGCTTCCGATGGAATGACGTTGGAGCGGTAGCCTCCGGCGATGATGTTGGGCGAGGCGGAACTCCGGAGCATCGACGAGTGACGCGGCTCGTGGTCGAAGAGCCAGTCGTCCGCCGCCGCACGAACCGCAGGGTCGGCCGACAGCACGCCGCGGTAGTGCCGCGCCACCTCGGGTGGTGACAGCGCCGCCAGCCGGTCGAAGTAGGTACGGGTCGTTGGATTCAGCCGGATCTCCGGCCTCCAGGCGCCGATCTTCGCCACGGCGCCGGCCAGGTGCACGATGGCGTTGGACTTCAGCGGCACGGACCCGTGCCCGGCCACCCCTCGTGCGACCAGTTCGATGCCGCGGCCCCGCTTCTCGAGCGTCTGGACCGTGGCGTACCTGACCTCACCGTTGATCCGGGTGGCACCGCCCCCCTCGGCGAGGCGGTACCTCGGCCTCGAGCTCGGGAAAGTGCTGGTTCACCATGAATTCGATGCCGACGCTGGTGTTGCCTTCCTCGCCTGATTCGGCCAGAAAGATGACGTCACGATCGAGCGGCACCTCCAGCCGCTTGAGCATCAGCATCGTCATCAGGGCAGCCGCGAGGTTGTCCTTGTCGTCCACCGCGCCGCGGCCGTAGACGTATCCGCCGTCGCGGGTCGCACTGAAGGCCGGATGCGTCCACTTCGCCTCATCGACCGTGACGACGTCGGTGTGGCCCATGATCAGGAGGGGACGCTTGCTGCCGTTGCCCTTGAGGCGAGCGACCACGTTGGACCGCGCCGGATCCAGGGCCAGGATCCGCGCCGGGATACCCTCGGCATCCAGCACCTGCTTGAGATACTCGGCGGCCCGGTGCTCGTTGCCGGGCGGGCTGCTGGTGTCGAGGCGCAACAGGGCCTGGAAGTGGCGCATGGTCTCGGTCTCGACGGCCGTCCAGTCAGGCTCTCGCGGCGACTGTGCGGCGCCGGCGGCGCAAGCCAGGAGGCAGACGATCGTCGAGACGGCAGCACGCTTCATTGGGTTCGAGCGCATGGGCAGGAGTGTACTCTGCCAGTCCGCCTACTTGATTCCGATGACCATCGAATCCGGACCGACGAGCGGCTCGACGCGGGTCGCGGAGAAGCCTGCCTCCTTCATCCATTCCGCGCAGTCAGCGCCGGTGTAGTCGAAGCCACCGGGCGTTTCGATCAGCATGTTCAGGCTCATCATCAAACCGAAGGCGTTCTTCGAGCGGTCGTCGTCGATGATGGCCTCGTAGACCACCAGCGCGCCGCCGGATGGGACGGCGTCGAACGCCTTCTTGATCAGCATTTTCTTCATGGGCAGGTCCCAGTCGTGCAGGATGTGTCCCATCAGGATCACGTCCGCCTTCGGAAGATCCTGGGTGAAGAAGTCACCAGCCTCGAAGTTGAGCCGGTCGGCGACACCCACCCTCGCGACATATTCCTCGAATATCGGCGCAACCGTCGGCAGGTCGAACCCCTTGCCCCGGAGGTGCGGATTGGCCAGTGCGATCTGTGCCGCCAGGTCCCCCTGCGCGGTGCCGACGTCTACGAAGGTGCGGTAATCCTTCCACGGAAACGCCCGCGCGATCGTCATGTTGGCGCCGTGGCTGATGCCGGTCATCGCCGCGAGAAACTGCTTCAGGCGTGCCGGATCGGCGTAGAGCGTCTCGAAGAGCCCAGGACCGCCGCTTTTGACCTCATTCTGCGGCTGCCCGGTGCGCAGTGCTTCCGTCAGGTGGCCCCAGAACGGGTAGAGGCGCGCGTTCGCCATTTCGAGCATGCCGCCGATGTAGGACGGCTTGTTCCGGTCGAGGAAGAGATCCGTCTCGCGTGCATTTGCGTAGGTATCCCCCTCGCGCTGCAGGAAACCAAGCGCCACCAGGGCGTCGAGGAAGTCGCGCGCCGACCGGGGGTGCAGGCCGAGGCGGGCGCTGAGGGCATCGAAACGCTGGCGGCCCTTTGACAGCTCGGTGAAAAGCCCCAGCTCGATCGCGCTCAACAGTGTCTTCGAGGCCCAGAAGGCCAGGCCCGTCTGCAGAATCCTCTCGGGATTCGGTTGGTCTGCCATTGCTCTCTCCAGTTTGGGTGCCAGCCAGAACTTACTCGAACACCCGTATTGACCACGCACCCGAGTGGCTGCCGGCTCGCCAGTTGCCGCTGACCGCCGTCTGCACGGCCGACTTGAACAGATCCGCAAGGGGCGCGTCCGGCTTGAGATCGACGTCAGCGCTCCACGTGCCGGAGTACTCCGCCTTGCTGCCGGAAACGGCCGCCCGCCAGGCCCCGGTCCATCCCTTGCGGGCCTTTGCGGCGGACCATCCGCCGCGCATTACCGGCTTCCCGGTTGCGTCGACGAGTGTCCACGTGCCGGTGACGCTTCCGGTCGCCGGGTCGGCGACGGCGCTCCACGTACCCCCCAGCGTGCGGCCCGAGCTGCTACGCGCACTCCAGGTATTCGGCTCGCGCTGGCCAAGGCCCGTCAGACCTGGTGACGTTTCCGCTCGCAGGCCCGATCCTCCGAGCGCAACCAGGAACAGCAGGCACACGACAAGGAGTGGCTTTCGCGGCACGCATTACCTCGAGAGTTAAAACTACTCGGCGGGGATCAGTGGTAGTCGAAGCGACCGAATGCCGCGTACTGCCCTGAGTGGTCGAACTGAACACCATCCGCCAGCCGGAACACCTTCGACGCCGCCATGCTGCCGCGCTTCAGAATGAGCCCTTCCGGCAGGACCACCTCGGGGTGGACCTCGGCTTTCGTCACCGGGTTGCGGATCGTCTGCAATTCGAGCTCGAGGACGCTGCCGATCCGCACGCGGGTGGCGTGATCGGCCAGGTGCACGTCGAACTGGAGAGCAGCTGGTTCCGCCAGGGCGTATGTCTTCAAGAAGATTCCCCAGGGACCGCCCAGTTCGCCTCTCAGGACCCTGGTGAGGGCTCCGCGCTGCGCTGCGTCGGCCCGGTCGTCGACGTAGCACGCCGCATGTCCGCCGCCATCGTGGATCGCGCCCGGCCACTTCGCAAACAGGGCGATGCCGAGGCCGTCCAGGCTGACGTCATCGACGTGTCCCTTCTCGATCAACCAGATCCAGCCCCCTTCGCAGTGACCGCGGCTGGGCAGCGCGTTGAAGTTGCAGGGGCAGCCATAGTCACAGTTGCACGCGATCAACACGTTGCCGTTCACTCCCCATCCCGCCATTTCATCTCCATCCGCTGTGAATGCTGTCGCCAGCCTATCACCTGGCGTTGCCGGGCTCGTAGACCGCGCGACGCAGTGATTCGAGGCCGAGTTTCTTCAGGAGCTGCGCGGCTTCGGTCGTGGACAAGCGGCGACCCGCCGGCTCCGGAGCGTCGGCGAGGCGGTAGGCCGCGACCGCCATGACCGCGGTGTCGAGGCCGAGCAGTCGTGGATCGACGTTGTCGAAGGTATCCGACACCGCGTGGTGGTGCGTGTCGTACTCACCCTCATCCACCCACAGCGTGAAAACCGGGATCCCGGCCACCAGGAATGGCCCATGGTCCATGTCGAAGCTCGCCGCGAGGCTCACTCCCGAGGCGCCGAGCGCGGCCAAGGGGACCAGGACCGTCCGTGCGGCGGCCTCGAGGTCCGATCGTCCGTGGATCTGGAACCCGTGCGGAGTTTGCGCACCCGAGTCCATGATCACGGCGGCGCGCAGCCCGTCGAGTTCGTCGCGATGCCGCTCGACGTAGGCTCGCGACCCGAGAAGTGCCTGCTCTTCGCCGCTGAAAAACACGAACCGAATCGTTCGGCGCGGCTTGATGCCCAGGGACTTCAGGATTCTCGCCGCTTCCAGGATGGCTGCCACTCCCACCCCATCGTCCTGCGCGCCCTGCGCTGGATCCCACGAGTCGAAGTGAGCGCCGACCAGCACCACTTCGCCGGGCATCGTCCCCTTGATTTCGGCAACGACGTTGCGCTCCTGTGCGGGGCTCGCATCGAACGTGTTGGCCACGTCGAGCGCCACCCGCACCGGGCCGGCGGACAGGAGCCGCCGCAGAAACAAGGCATCCTCCCTGGCCACTGACAGCACCGGCAACGGGGCCGCAGGATAGAGGCCGAAGGCCGACGTGTAGAGCATGCGATGCGGCTTGTCCGACGGGATCAGCATCGCTGCTGCCCCGGCCTTCGCAAGAGCACGAGCCAGGGCGGCCCGTGCGACCTGAGCCGGCGCTCCCGCCACCGACTGCGGCTCGACAATGACCGCCGCACCTCGGACCCGGTCCGCGGAGATCTCCAGGGCGTCGCTGGCTGGCGCGCCAAGGTCGACGAGGGAACCGGTCAACTCGCCGCTGGTGCCTGGCGCCCAGCCATAGGACCCAATCGGCAGCGGACGGGACACGGGGCTGACGACGCGTGCCACCGCGCGCCCGCGCTGCCAACGCGACTCGAGCGCGTATTCCTCGAAATGTGCGTCTGCGAAGCCGGCCTCGCGCAGTGTGTTGAGCAACAGGTCCGCAGTCGCCCTCGACTCAGCACTGCCGGTCACGCGCCCGCCGATTGAATCGGTCAGCCGCCGCAGGAAGTCGTAGGCCCCGCCATTTGCGATAGCCATCCCGACGATGCGGCCGATGATCGCGTCCGGGGCGGGAGACGTGGCCTGTTTAGCCGGCGCGCTGCTTGCGATCGCCAGCAGGAGCGCGACAACGCTTAGCCCTCTTCGCATGGATCTACTCCGCCGAGGCTCGCAGTGAGCGTGCCGCGAGATCGATTGCCGCGTTCGCATCCAGAGTTCCCGATCCGATGACGCAGCTGACGAAGACAAAGGCCCTGTCGCCAGTCTTCACATGCCCGACGAGCCATCGGACGGCGCGGCCAGAGCGATCCGTGGCGCTGCCAGTCTTCGCGCTGACCACCGGCTTCCCGGGCCATAGATTTGCAAAGGGTTGCTCGCCGGCGGCGTTGATCACCTTGCCGGATGGTTGAACGAGCATCTGTTTGACCGCCGCGACAGCGCCCGGAGCAATCGGCAAGCGATCCTCGTAGAACTTTCGCCAGAACGCCAACTGCTCCTCAGGGGTGATCTGCAGAGAGCCATTGAGCCAGAACGCGGTCAGACTACTGCTGCTGTCCATGTTTCCGAAATCAAGCCTTTTCAGGTAGCTCTCTTCCCGTTCCTGACCAAGCCGTTCCGCGACGCGTTGGAAGTACCACAGCACCGAGTGCCGGACGGCGGATGCCAACGTGTGATCCCGGCGCGCCGACGCCGGCCACTGCCCTTTCCCGTCATACCGGAGCACTTCGTCCGGACCACTCAACACACCGGCATCGAGAGCCGCGAGGGCATGTGGCACCTTGAAGGTCGAAGCAGGTGTGACCCGTGTCCGACACGCCTGCGCCGGATTGCGGCGGACCTCGCCGACACCGAGCTCATAGAGCAGGAAGCATGACTCTGTCGCTGAAGGCGACGGAGGCTGAGTCTGTCCACGAGCCTCGGTTGCCGACAGGCCCCAGGCGAGCAGGCACGCACAGAGGACTTGGGCCCGGCGGCGAGTCATTCTTGATAGCGCCAAGTATGGCCGACGTCCTGAAGCATCAGCCACCACTATAATCGCCCCGTGAAATCGATCGACGCGTACGACGATGTGTACTCCCGCTCCCTGCGTGATCCGGAAGCGTTCTGGGCCGAAGCGGCCGAAGCCGTGGATTGGCACCAGAGATGGACAACGGTGCTCGACCGGCGGAGTCCCCCGTTCTACCGATGGTTTTCCGGGGGGATGCTGAACACGTGCTATTCCGCGGTCGATCGTCATGCGAACGGCCCGCGGGCCGACCAGCTTGCGCTCATCTACGACAGTCCGGTCACCGGCCTGATCCGACGCTTCACATACCGCGAGCTTCGCGACGGGGTGGCGCGCGTGGCGGGGGCGCTTCGAAGCCTGGGTGTTTCGAAGGGCGATCGGGTCCTGATTTTCATGCCCAACACCCCGGAAGCAGTGATGACGATGCTCGCGTCGGCCCGCCTCGGTGCGGTGCATTCGGTCGTCTTCGGCGGGTTTGCCGCTCCCGAGCTGGCGAAACGCATCGACGACGCCCGCCCGAAGGCCATCGTCTGGGCGTCCTGCGGGATCGAGCCGGGCCGGGTCATCGAGTACAAGCCGCTGATGGATGGTGCGCTCCAGCTCGCGTCACATCAACCCGAAGGCTGCCTGGTGTTGCAGCGGCCGATGAGAGAGGCCGTCCTCGAGCCGGGGCGTGATCTCGAGTGGTCCGCCGCGCTGAAGGCTGCCGAGCCGGTCCACGAGTGCGTGCCGGTTCTGGCCACCGATCCGCTTTACATCCTGTATACGTCCGGCACGACTGGAAAACCGAAGGGGGTCGTACACGACAACGGCGGTTATGCCGTGGCCCTGGCCTGGAGCATGCGCCACATCTACGGTGCCGAACCGGGAGACGTCTACTGGGCGGCCTCGGATCTCGGCTGGGCTGTCGGTCACAGCTACATCGTCTATGGGCCGCTTCTCCACGGCTGCACGACGGTCCTGTACGAGGGCAAGCCGGTCGGTACCCCGGATGCCGGGGCGTTCTGGCGGGTCATCTCACAACACGGCGTGAACATTCTCTTCACGGCGCCGACCGCGTTCAGGGCGATCAAACGAGCCGATCCAAACGGCGAGTTCATCGGTCGTCATGATCTCAGTGGTTTCCGGACGTTGTTCCTGGCCGGAGAGCGGGCCGATCCCGACACGATCCAATGGGCCGAGCGACAGCTCGGCGTCCCGGTCATCGATCATTGGTGGCAAACCGAAACCGGCTGGCCGATCTGCGCCAATCCCATCGGCCTGGCGAAGCAGCCGGTGAAGTACGGGTCCGCCGCCAAGCCCATGCCCGGCTACTCGGTATCGGTCGTGGACGCGGGCGGTCGAGAGGTCAAGAAACGGGAGATCGGCAACATCGTGATCGCGCTGCCGCTGCCACCGGGGTGCCTGCCGACGCTCTGGAACAACGACGACGGCTTCGTGGCGTCGTATCTGACCGACTTCCCGGGGTTCTACACGACCGCCGACGCCGGATACGAAGACGAGGACGGCTATTTCTGGATCATGACGCGGACCGACGACGTCATCAACGTGGCCGGCCATCGCTTGTCGACGGGTGAGATGGAGGAGGTCCTGGCGGCACACGCCGACGTCGCCGAGTGCGCGGTGGTCGGCGTCCATGATCCGCTCAAAGGCCAGGTTCCCTTCGGTTTCATCGTGCTGAAGAACGGAGTGATCAGAGATCCAGCGGAGGTGATCGGCGAGGTCGTGGCCATGGTCCGCGATCGCATCGGCCCGGTGGCCGCCTTCAAACAGGCCACCATCGTGGATCGGCTCCCGAAGACCCGATCGGGGAAAGTGCTGCGCGGCACCATGCGTTCGATTGCCGACGGTCAACCCTACTCGGTTCCGGCGACGATCGACGATCCCGCGATTCTCGACGAGATCAAGGAAGCGCTTCGGCTCTGCGGCTACAGTCGGGCGTGAGGCCCTTCTCTTGAATCTTTGACCGCCGGCTGCTGACTTTCTACAAAAGGTCAGAAGTTCAAGAGACCGTTTTGAAAGCGTTCTCCTGAACCTCCTGTTCAAGGCCAGCGAAGTTCCTTGGCAGTGGCCGCGTCAGGCGGGAACGGCCTCCACCACGCTCACGACGGATTCCGTCGGTACCACGCGGTTCAGGCGGAAGCCCGCCTTGCCGAGGAGCGCGACATATTCATCTTCGGTGCGTTCCTGCCCTCCCGGAAGGACCAGCATGACCATGTCCTGGACCTTGCCCTGATGGGGCGTGTCGCCCGGCGGCAGGACGGTCTCGACGATGAGGAGGCGACCGTTCGGCTTGATGACCTTGCGGCAGTGACCGAGGATGGTGAGACACTGCTCCTCGTTCCAGTCGTGGATGATGTGCGACAGGAGGTAGACGTCACCGCCGGCGGGAACTGTCTCGAAGAAATCGCCCGGTTCGATGGTGACCCGATCTTCCACGCCGTGCGCCTTGAGCAGCGCCGGAGCGTTGCCCACGACATGCGGACGGTCGAACAGCACACCGCGTGGGCCGCGATGGCGGGACAGGATCGCGGCGAGCATGTTGCCGGTGGCGCCGCCGACGTCAACCAGCGTCTGGACACCTGAGAAATCGTAAGCTGCCGCAACCGCCGGCGGCTCGGCGCCGTGGAACCCGACCATGGCCTCGCTGAAATTCGAGGCGTCCTCAGGATGTTGCGCCAGGTAATCGAATATCGGCATCCCAAAGGCCTTCTCGAAGCCTGTCTTGCCGGTTTCCAGCGAGTAGATGATCTCCTCCCAGCTATGCCAGAAAGCCGGGCCGCAGAACGAGATCAATGTGGCGCGGGCCGAGCCGGGAGCGCCGGATTTGAGCGCGTCGCCCAGCGGTGTGAGGGCAAAACGCTGTTCGTCGCGCTCGGTCAGAATGCCGAGACCGGCGAGCGTACGCATCAGGCGATGCAGCGTTGGCGCGTGCGTACCGGTTGCGCCGGCCAGTTCCGCAGCGCTCCGGGGCCCGGCCGCCAGGTGATCGGCGAGACCAAGTTTCGCTGCGGCGTACACGATCGCAGCCACCCAGGAGCCGGCCGCCATCTGTATCAGTTGAACGTGTGGGGGGAGAGCCTTCGCGCTGTCAATACTCATCGGGAGAAGATTCTAACCGAATGCGGTTGGTTCCGAGACCGTCCCGATCTAATTCATCAGTGCCTGGCGAAAGGATGTTGAACCGACCGACATGGCTGATCGGGTCGGAACATCACACAGAGCCCCACGGGGGTTGAGAGGCGTGGATTCGACTCGTGCAGCCCGCCGGCACTGAAGTCGGCACGCCACCTGAGCGTCGCAGGCGCGCCGTGTTCCAGCACGGCGACGATATGCCGGAAAGACGCAGTCATCTTCTCGTTCTCCTGCTCGCCCAGGCTGAGGTAGAGGAACCCAGCCGGCAGCGCTCCTGAAGCCAGCGCCGCCTGCAGGCGAGCCACGATCAGGTCCTCGTCCCGCCAGAGTGCCGGACTGTGGGCGAACCTCGCGTCGAAGAGCGCCGGCGCGGCGATTGCGGAGTAGACGACGAACAACCCACCCCGCGACCAGCCGGCGAGCATTCTCGGCCGGGTGGTGCGATAGTCCCGATCGACACGGGCGATCAGCTCGGTCTGCAGGAAAGACAAAAATCGATCCGCTGCACCCATCGCGCTCGTCGGAGCGTCGGTATCGAGTCGCATCCCGGGCGGTGTGTAGTCCCGGTTCCTGGCCTCCCCGTTGATACTCGGCACCCCGACGACGATCATCGGTGGAATCGTGCCGATACGGGCCAGGAGCCTGGCGGAGTCGGCCGTGTGGCCGGATTGAGAAGTGCCATCGAGAACGTAGAGGACCGGATACCGGGCAGCCGCGTCCGTTTCGTAACCCTCGGGGAGGTGCACGAAGAACTCCCGATCCTCGCCGAGGACGGTCGACCGCATCGTGAAGGGGAGAGCCCCGGCCACGGGCGCCTCGTCGTCAAGAACCCGCTCCGAGATGATGGTGGCCAAGACGGACATGGCCGTTGTGCCCGCGAGCACGAGAAGCCACCGCCTGGTTGTCATGGAGTCTCCCGATCTGAGGGCTGCGCAGATACTGAAGCCTCGGCTGAGTCAACACTCGAAGCCTTACTACGCAGCAGGCGCGGAAAGGTTAACTTCCCGGCGTCAGGCTGCCAGGAACTCCTGCATGACGTCCAGCGTCAGGATCCTTCGCAGAACCGAGGTGCCGCTTTCGCCATTTGTCATGGCCACACAGCCGGACCTTCCCGCAACCGATGCAATCGCGAAGCAGTGAAAGCCCCGGTTGTCGCCGCCGTGATGGATGAAGTCACGGTTCGGGTTGTGAAAGATCTGCCAGCCCAGCGCCCACGAGGCAGGGAACTCGCCGCCTTCGAGCTTCACGTGCGGGCGAAGCATCTCCCGCACGCTTTCCGGTTTCAGGCGGAACGCATCGGCCGGCTTTGGATCGATGACCTCGATCGTGAATCTCGCGTAGTCGGCCGGGGTCGAGAGCAGGGCGCCGGCGGATCCATATCGCGCCACGCTGTTTTCCGTGGACCTGTTCTGATCGGTTGCCTTGCCGTCCTGATCGTGCGGCCGCGCCATTCGGCGGGCCGCCTCGTCGCTCCAGACGTAGCGGCTGGAGGTCATCCCGAACGGCTCGAAGAGCCGCTTCGTCATGAAGGTTTCGAAGGGCTGGCCCAACAGCTTCGTTACAACCGTCTGCAGGTAGTTGTAACCCTCACCGGAATACATGTACTTGGACCCGGGCTCGAAGTGAATCGCCAGCGGAGTCTTCTCCGATCGCCAGTTCTGGAATCCACCGGTATGCGACAGGACATGACGGGCAGTCATCAGATCCAGCCGCGGATCGCCGGCAAGAAACCTGTCGGATAGATACTTTGTCAGGGGCGTGTCGAGATCCATGACCCCGGACTCACACAATTTCATGACGACGTAAGCGAACACCGGCTTGCTCATCGACGCCGCCTCGAACATCGTGTCGTCGTCAACCGGCGCGCTCGAAGAGACGTCTTTGACGCCGAAGCCCCGACCCCAGGCGACGGTGGCCTTCTCGATCAGCGCGATGCCAAGTCCAGGGACGCTGGCTTGTTGGATCCAGTCCGGAATCTGCCGCTCGAGCGCGGTAACCAGCCGCGCGAGGTGGGCGGACGTCGCCGGCGGCGCCGGGATCTGCCTGCCACTGCCGGCACAGGCGCCGAGCGGCGCGAGGGTCGAGGCCAGAAGTCCCCGGCCGCTCCAGGTCAGGAATTCTCTTCGTCGCATTGAACCATCAGCGCAGCCACGCCACCAGCTCGATCATGCCAGAACGAGGACACCGGCGATGGTCATCCCGCTTCGTTGTCGAAAAACGCCTGCGCCGTACGGGTACTGGAAACCGAGCCGGCGAGCGTAACCAGCGTCCTGCGATCCATCACCCACGTAGATACATGCCGCCGGGTCGAGGAGGTGACGGTGCATCAGCAGCACCCCGAGGCCAGGCAGTGGCTTGCGGCACCAGCACTGCGGCGGACCTGCGGCGTGGGAACAGTACTCGACCTCGATCGCGAGCCCAAGCAGCTCGTTGACACGTGCGAACACCGCCTCCGCTTCGGCTGCGGTGCCTGCGCCCTCGGCGATCTGTGGCTGCCACGAGAGCCCGAGAAGACGAAAGCCCTGTTCCGCGCACCGCCGCAAGGTCGCGGCGCGTCCTGAATCGACCACGACGTCGTCGACGCCCGTCGGGACGCGCTGATTAGACCGACTCCGGACCAGGATGCCATCACACCAGATGATGATTGCGCGGTTCACGCGCGATGGATCCGGCCGGCGCTCGAACGGGACAACGTCCACACGCGCGAACCCTTCCGATACCTCCGGCGGTTCCAGTTCACGCTGATAGCGGAACAGGGCGGTCGGCGGCAACGCGATCGGATCGCGCCTGTGATGCGCGGTCAGTTCATCGACATCGAGCAGCTTGCCGTACCGCTCCACGAGCCGCGCCACGGCGTTCACCTGCGCGTCAGCGATGGAGGTCGACAGCCAGAGGCAGCGAACGGCTACTCCGCGAGCAGCCGCCGCCTGAATCACGGCTGCCCGCGACGCTCGCGACGCGTAGGTGTTGTCGAGAACGATACGCGATGTGCCGGACGCCAGAGCGCGATCGAGCGCCGGAACCAGGCTGCGCAGGGTGCCCCCGGCATCGTCGCGGTTCAGGCGCAGATAGCCCTGCGCGGCGAATTCCTGCGCCAGGGTCGATTTCCCGGCGCCGGGAAACCCCATCACCACCACGACCTCCGCGTCCGGCCGCACGGACGGCTTGGGATTCGCCGTTCTCTCAGTCCTGAGCACGCGCGCGGCCGGGCAGATCTCGTCGAGGCGAGCGATCTGTTCGCCGGTCAGCTGGAGCGTTCGATATCGCGCGACCGAGCGCGCAGTAGCGACGCTCGTCGCCCCAGGGAGCGGCACGATGTACTCGGACAACCCTGCGAGCCACGCCAGGGCCACCTCGAAGGGCGTCGCGTCATGCTGCGCCGCGACCGCTCCGAGCACCGGATTGTTCGCGGTGCGCGAACGCGATTTACTGCCGCCCAACGGGCGATACGCCAGGAGACGCAGCCGGTTGGCGACACAGGTACTGAACGACGCCGCTGAGGAAGTGCTGATCCTGCCAGAGGCTCAACTCGACCTGAATTGAGTCGATCTCGACGATCCGTCTCGCTTCCTCGATCTGCCCCACCGTGACGTTGCACAGCCCAATCCTGTCGATGAGGCCCTGGCGTTTCACCGTGGCGAGCGCGCGGACGCTCGTCGCTACCCCGACGCGAGGGTCCGGAGCGTGAAGTTGATAGAGGCGGATGCGCTCCACGTCCAGCGCTAGACAACTGGCTTCGCAGGCTGCGGTCAGGTGTTTCGCACGGCCGTTCGCTACCCAGCGTCCGCCGGGCCGTGTCACGCCGCCTTTGGTTGCGACGACGATCGACGGGCGATCGCCTGGCCACGCCTTCAGGGCGCGAGCGATGAGCCGTTCGTTGTGACCACGCTCATCATCGTCCCAGCAGTAGGCGTCAGCGGTGTCAAGGAAGTTGACGCCGGCATCCAGCGCCGCGTGCAGTACGGCGATTGCGGTCGTCTCGTCGCGCTCGCGCTCGGTCGAGAGCCGCATGCATCCCAGCGCAAGGGGCCGGTCGTCGGTCACTGCTTGATCTGGAGCCCGTCGACCGCCTGCGGGTCGCGCGCCACACGCTCCATCACCGGCCGTGCGAACCGGAGCAGCTCTCGCGCCGACATCACGTGGCAGCGGGCATCACCGACTACCCCGCCGGCGTTCCGCGTGGCCGACAGATGAGCGTCGACGATCCTGGCGAAAAACCGGTCCGGCCAGTTCCCGTGCACACCGGCGCCGGAGGTGTCGAACTCCTCCATCTCCTTCCAGACGCGGCGGCCGTCCTCCACAACCGGTACCTTGAATCGCGCCACGCGCCGGTCGGGGATCTCAGCGATGTGTTCCACGTGGTGCAGGAACGTCACGGTGTCGTGGTCGCACCCGAGCAGCAGGATCCTGCCGTCGAGCGCGGCCAGGCGGCCCAGTGCCGAATCGTCGCCGTAGGCGTAGTCCCAGGCTTGAGACGACAACAGGTACTCGGCCTGCTTGCCCCAGGCCACGAAGCGCGTCACATGGTGGTTGACGCGCGACCCCGGGTAGGTCCGCAGGAACTCGACGAGAACGCCGTGATCCCGCGCCGAGCGTGCCGTCTCGGCGTCGAACGGAGGCAGCTTTTCGAGAACCTCCGCTTCCTCCGCGGGCGACAGGTTGCCGCGGCCGACTTCGTCGACGTACTGCGGACAGCCCGCGTACATCATCAGCGTGCCTTCGGCGGTGAGTGCGTCCTTGAGGGCGAGATGGAGCTCGTCCGGCCCTCCGGCGACTTCGCCAACCGCGCGGACCGAGGCATGGACCATGACGACGTCGCCGGCGGCGATGCCGAGCGCCTGGAGATCGGTGGTGAGATGTTGCCTGGAATACATTCCCTGGAACGATCCGATGACTATGAGTGGACGGCTGGGCTCGAGAGCGTTCCCGCCTGGCCGGCGCCGGCTTTCCTCCGTCGGCTCAGAACGCCGGCCGACACGAGCGACACGACGAGCGCGACAGGGAGCGGCTCCAGGAACGTGACCGCCGCGTTGAACGCTGGATTCTGATAGAGCTTCGCGAACCGTTCCATCTCGGCCTTCTTCGCGGCGATCGACGACTCGGTCTCGCCGTTCCTGCGCGCCTTGTCGATCATATGCGTCTGGTACTTGGCGAGGAAGTCCGGGGCGAACTGGAAGTAGACGATCTCCCAGGTGAGCACGTAGCAGAGCGACGCGACCACGGAGATCAGCGACCCAACCGCGAACGCCCGCCCGAAACGCACCGTTCCACCGCCGAGGTTGTCCCGGTACGACCGGATGCCGAAGAAGATCAGCAGAAACGCGAGGACCATCGACGTGTAGCCGATGATGACGCCGCGGTCGAAACCAATCGCATCCATGAAAGGAAGCGTGAGGAGCATCATCGCCGAAAGGATGGCGCCGGAGATCAGGCCGAAGGTGAGCACTGTTTTCTTCATGGCTGGAACCTCTGATGTGGAAAGTGATGGGTGAACACCGAGCAGTCTCGCTGTTCCACCACGCCTTCCGCGTCATCCAAACGGATGATTCTGCGTGAAAACCGTCCGAATCATGCTTTCAGGGGATCAGCCCGGCCTCTTTGGCGAGCTGGACCGCCTGCGTCCGCCGCCGCGCCGAAAGCTTGTCGAACAAGCGGGCCGCGTGCGTCTTGACCGTGTTCTCGCTGACGAACAGCCGCTCCCCGATCTCACGGTTGCTGAGTCCGGCGGCCATCGCCTCCAGTATCTCGAGCTCGCGCGGCGTGATCCCGAGCTGTTCGCGCCGGGCCTCGTTCCGCTGGAACGGACCGGAAGTGGGCACGGGGACGCGTACCTCCACGGGGATCGGAACCTCGCGTACAGACCACGACCTCGCGGGTCCGGGTGAGCTTGAGGCCCAGCCAGATCCCGAGGCCGGAGAAGATGATCGCCACCAGGCCGCCGTAGATCTCGAGCGAGTGTTCCAGGACGAGAAAACGGTATTCCAGCATCTTCAGCGTGGCGATGAGCACGCCGCCGAGCAGGCCGTAGACCAGGACGATCTTCTTCACCGGGAAGGACTCGGATAGGGCTCGTTCAACAGGGAGCGTTGAGAATACTCCTACCTGGCGTACTTCTCCGCTCCCATGAAGTGCAGGGACACGTACGGCTGGTCACCCACGACCCGGCTGTCGTGCGGTTCGGGTGGGATGTAGAACAACTCCCCCGCGCGCAGGGAGATCACCCGACCGTCGGCGAATTCGGCCGTGGCCTGCCCGGCGATCACGAGGCCCAGATGCTCGACCTCGCAGCGGTCCTTGCCGAGCGCACGGCCGACGTGCTCTGACCAGTGCCAGCCGGGCTGATACGTGGCGCGGCCGATGGTCATTCCCGCGATGCGCACGATTTCGAAGCGGCCGAGCACCAGCTCGCGCACTTCGTCAGGCTGTTCGAACCGACGCAGAATCACCTCGGTGTCCATGATCCTGGAATTATCTGCCCAACACCTGACACTAGAATAGCTGCACCCTCACATACCTGAGGGCGAAAGGATCACGATGCTGAGGTTGTTCTGCCGTTCGGTGCTCGCGCTGATTGTCGCCGGCCTTCTCGTCGCCGGACTGCAGGCTGGACCGCAAGAGGCCGGTCCACAGGCTCGCATCAAGATCGACATCGACCGCGCGATCGGCGAAGTGCATCCGCACCTGTTCGGCAACTTCGCGGAGCATCTCGGCCGGATGATCTACGGCGGGATCTACGAGGAAGGCAGCGCGCTGTCCGACGCGGACGGGTTCCGCAAGGACGTCCTCGATGCGGTGCGCCAGCTCGGCGTCTCGATCCTCCGGTGGCCGGGGGGCAACTTCGTCTCGACCTACGACTGGAAAGATGGCATCGGCCCCAAGGCGCAGCGCCCGGTCCGGACCGACCTCGCCTGGAACGCCCTCGAATCGAACCGGTTCGGCACGGATGAATTCCTCCGCTACGCCGAGCGGATCGGCGCGGAACCCTACGTCTGCATCAATCTCGGCACCGCCAGCGTCCGCGACGCCTACGAGTGGGTCGAATATACGAACGAGAAGCGCGATACGGCCCTCTCCCGCGAGCGCCGCAAGAACGGGCGCGCCGAGCCGTGGAACGTGAAGTACTGGGCGCTCGGCAACGAGCTCGATGGGCCATGGCAGATCGGGCAGAAATCAGCCGACGAATACGCGCGGCTGGCGCTCGAAGCCGGCAAGGCAATGCGCAGGATCGATCCGACGATCAAGCTGGTCGCGAACGGTTCGAGCAACTACGGCGGCGACTGGATCGGCTGGAACCGCACCGTGGTGCAGACCCTGAGGAACACGATCGACTACATCGCGATCCACACCTACATCAACAACCGGGCGAACGACTTCGAGCGTTACATGGCCTGGTCGCAGCTCATCGACCGCTATATCGAGATCACCGCCGGGTTGATTCGCGAGGCCCAGGCCGGTCAGCAGAATCCCCGTCCGATCTATGTTGCCTACGACGAGTGGAACGTGTGGTACCGCGGCACGCCGGAGAACGGCCTCGAGGAGGTCTACAACTTCGAGGATGCGCTGGCGATGGGGCTGTTCTTCAACTCTTTCTTCCGCCACGCCGATGTGGTCAAGATGGCCAACCTGGCGCAGATGGTCAACGTGATCGCCCCGATCATGACCAACAAACAGGGGCTCTATTTGCAGCCGACCTTCTTCCCGATCGTCGAATACGGGAAGCAGCGCGGCAACACGGCCGTCAACGCGTGGGTGTCGTCGCCGACCTACACCGTTCCGAACCGGCCCCCGCTCGGTTATCTCGACGTCTCGAGCACCTTCAACCCTCGCACCCGAGAGCTGTTCGTGAACGTGCTGAACCGCAGCAAGGACCGCGCGATTGCTACCCAGATCGAGAATCAGGAGGGACGGCTCCTGAGCGAAGCGGCCGTCTGGGAGCTGAACCACCCGGACCTGAAGGCGACGCATACGTTCGGCGACGACAACAAGGTCCGGCCGGTGACCCGGACGGTGTCACTCGCGGTCGCCGACAAGTCCTTCACCTACACATTCCCGGCTCACTCGCTGACGATCCTGCGCGTGAAAGTGCAGTAAGAAATTCAGAATTCAGAATTACCTGCGCAAGGGGTCGTGTCGCTTCCGGACCTAGCGGATCACCAGCAGCCGATAGTTGGCAGGATGGACGAACTGGATCCCCTCCTCCATCAGGATCGCGTTGTCTTCGATCGGAATGCGGAGCTTCTTGCCACCCCACTCCGGCAACGGAGTGTAGGCGAAGTATTCGAACGAGAAGATGTGGTGCGGGTGCATCTCGAAGGTGCTCTGCAGCGGCTGCCAGGTCGTCAACGAAGGCCCGATGTCGTGGCCGGTGTTGCCGACCGGGTGAAAGCCGTAGGCGACGTCGGTCTTCTCGTCCGGGTTGGGCCGGTTGAAGGCGATCACCCCATACCCGGCGGCGCGCAACGCCGCATCCATGTTCTTCATGGTGACGTTTGCCGCCACCCCGGGCTTGATCGCGGCCTTGAGCACGGCCCTCACACCGAGCGCCTTGTCGAATGCCGCCTGGATGCTCTTCGGCGGCGCGACCTCGCCAGGCTTCAGCACGTAGGCGACGCGTTTGACGTCGCTGCCGAAGTTCATCAGTTGAACGCCCCAGTCGATCATGATCACGTCGCCCGGCATGATCGCGCGTGCGGTGGAGACCGCGACGATCCCTTCGGGACCGGCCACGTACACGGACGGCATGTCGAATTCGGAGCCGACGCCACGCTCCAGCAGGCGATCCTGCAACCACCACGCGACCTCCTCGAGCGTCGTCTTTCCAGGCGTGATCACCTCGTTCGACAGCGCCCGTTCGGCAAGCTGCACCGCAAGCCCTGCCGATTCACCGAACGCAACGATCTCTGACGCGACGCGGCGTGACCGGAACTCGCTGACCAGCCGCTCCGCGCTGACCAGGCGCGAGGCGTACGGCTCACCGAGCGTCTTCACCAGGTGCCGGTGCATCGTGTAGGACAACCCGTCAGCAGGCCCGATCTCCTCCGACATGTTCACGCCGATGCGTTTCGGGTTCCGCACCTTGACGAACTCCGCCAGCTGGGACGCCGGGGCGAAGATGTCGTAAGCACCCGACTGTTCGAGAAGGTAACCGTCAGGACCGAGCGCCGCGCGCTCGATCCGGTCGGCGCCGCGATCGGTGAACACGTAGTAGCCGATCCCGGAGACGTAGCCGCGGCCCAGATCCTCCCAGAGCGGTTCGCGGTGGTTCTCCTTCACGGCGACGATCCACATGTCGATGCCGTGCGTCCGCATGACGCGCGGAAGCACCTGGTCGAACTTGTCCAGCCGGATCTGCCGCTGCATCTCCCAGCGCCGCCTCGATTCTTGAGCGGCAGCGGGAGTCGCAACCCCGGCAACGAGGAGGAGCGAGATCAGGAAACGCATAGGGACCGGCATTCTAACTCGACGGCTCCTTCAGCGTCCGGGCGATCGCCTGAATCGTGTTCCACGTTCGCACTGTTACCGATCCTCCAAGGATCTTCTCGAGCTGACCGAGGTAGCCGATGGCCTTCATCTCACGGCGGTGGATCCCGACGACAAAGTGATCCTGACAGGTGAGGATTCTCAGGCACCAGCCACGGCTGGAGGGCAGATTCAGGGGAACCGCGGGGCCGGGCTGCAGGCGTTTCGCCAGCACGCCGACGAATCGAACGATGTCGGGCCCGGAGGGCTGGCCGGCGAAGGGATCACCGGATGCGAGCCGGAGGATGTCCCGGCCCTCACAGATCATCACGTCAGCCGTGAAGGGCAGTCGACGCCGCAGTTCCGTGCGCAGTTGCCGGCGACCGACCGGGTGTCGAAATACAAAGGTTCCCGCCGCGCCAATGTTCACGACGTCGAATCGCTTCAGCTCCCTGGCAAGGAGGCTCGGACGAAAGGTCCGGTAGCCGCCGACGTTGACACCCTTGAGAAGCACGACCAGCGCCATGACTGTTGGCTACCTCGCGGGGCCCGCCGCAACACACACAATCAACGGCCCGACCCGCCAATCGTCAGCGCAGTTTCGAGGCGAACGCCTTCGCCAGGGCGATGACCGACGGCTTCGCTGAATCGTACGTCTGGTTCGGGCCGATGCTCATCTGGACCGTCAGAATGTGCGGGCCGACTCTGGCGACGAGCTCCGCCCAGCGATCTTTATTGTTGCGGAGATAAGCCTCATCGCCCACGCCCGCTGCCGGTTCGATCGCACCGGCCTTCCGCATGGCATCGATCGTCGACTGCCGGAACGCCATCACCTGGACGTGAGCGGTTGGATAGTTGCACGACGACCCTCGCGGTCCGATCGCTTCTTCTTCCGCCTTTGCGAACGAGTCCAGGTGCGGCGCCCACGGTGCCAGCTTCTTCACGTCTGCGAGCGGGACGAGCGAGCAGACCTTGACGACCTGGTACGTGTCCCCCAAGGGTTGCGGCTGCTGCGAGGAGACCCCGGCCGCCAACCAGCCGCAAACAGCGAGGAGAGTCAGAAACGTTTTCACCGGATGCCGCATCATGAGCCTCCACTGAAAGTTGCGGGCTCATGATCGCACCGCCCGCCGCCGGCTGCAAACGCTGGTCGATCGGTGGGGTCACTCATGCTGAGCAACGGCTCCGGAGACGCGCACCGCTAGCGACCACCGCCGTGCGACTCGATCAGCCGCAGCGACTCCCGGCTCACGAAGATCTTCGCGTCGAACCGTTCGCCCCAGCCGAGCGGCGTCACATCGCGGTATTCGCGAAGCGGTCCGCCCCCGTGACCCTCCTCGAGCCGTTGCCGGAGAGACGCCCGGACGTTCGGGTCGGCACCCCGATCCAACAGGAGGCGCGTGAACCAGGCTTCATCCGGCTGTCCCTTACCGTAGTTCACCCAGAAATTGCGCTGTGAGACGACCGTCGAGAAGAGCGCCGTGTAGCCGCCGAAGCCGTCAGCGTCGATCGCCGCCCGCGCGTCCGGATCCATGCCACGGTCGAGCAGCCATGCCCCAATCTCTACCTCGTCGAAGTAGGCGGCGATATGGAGGAGCGTTGTCCCGTGCACCGGTGTCCCCTGAGCGGTGTACGGCTCCCGGGAGCAAGCCGGGGCGAGCGGATAGACCTCGGCGATGTCGAACGTGCGCGTCAGGAGATCCGGATCGCGAGCGAGGTGCGCCTCGAGCAGGTCGATCCGCCCGCGATGCAGCGCCATCACCGGCGTGTCGGGAGGCTCGAAGCCGTGCTCGACCCACATCTCCAGGATCCGGTGCTTGGCAGGCGGATTCCGGCTGTCGGTCCCGAGCAGGTGCTCCATGGTGTTGTGGTCCACCACTCCCTCGGGACCAACGACGCGCGCGCCGAGTGTGAGCAGGACCGCAGTGCCTTCGACGCTCAGCGTGTAGGCGGGACCGGCGAGCGTCAACTTGTCGAGCGAGGGACGTCCCGACAGGTCGTAGATCATGCGCACCGTGTCGGCCTTGCCCTGGAGCGCCGCCCGGCCGGCCGCCGACTCGAGGTCCCTGGCACCGTGGTCGTGGAGGAGACGGATGATGCGGTCCCGGCCAAGGTTCGCCGCGTAGGTCATCGGGGGTCCCCAGTTGCTGTCCGCACGAATCAGGACATCCTCCTGGATCAGCGCTGGATTACCGGTCACGAGCGCGCCGGACCGCGTCGGCGTCGTCGCGCCAGATCGCGTCCGCCAGCTGCACCGCGTGGACCAGCCGGGTCCAGCTCGAAGCCTGATAGCTCCGCGCGAGCACGAGCTGCGCGTCGGCCAGTTTTGCGGCGGAGGGATCGGTCGTTGCGGGATGGTGCTCGTGCAACTCGGCGACAGCATTCGCGTCGCCGGAGTGGATGGCGCGGAGAAATTCCTTGGCCTGACGATGAAGCTGCTCCAGATCGGGTCGGACGGGCAGGCGGCGGACCGGCATGACGAGCCTCCTCAATGAGCCCGTGGTCCGCTGGCATCGGGCAAGGAGGTTCGGCGATTGCGTCGAACTTCGCTGGATTCGCTCAGGTGGACTCAGTCCTGTCCGCGGACGGGAGGCGCCCTGTACGCCCTGCATGAAGCTACCACCAGGAGGATGAGGCACGCAAGCGGGACGTCCGCCCCAGCTCGGCCTGTGTCAGGTGGTCGGCTCGCTGAAGCAGAGAATGTAGCCGTCGGGATCCTCGACGTAGAAATCCCTGGCGGACCACGGCCTCTCTCCCAGGGGCCTGGTGATCAGCGCTCCGCGCGACCGAAGTTCGTCATGCAAAGCCGCGACACCGATTACGCCGATGTAGGCGTCGAGATGTTCATGCTGTTTGCGATGCGTCCTGTCGGCGATCGTCTTCGCCGCGCATTTGAGATGAATCGCGAAACCGTCGCGGCTTACACTCGCGTAGAACGACTCGTAGCAGAAGTCCAGGTCGAAGCCGAGCTTCGCCTGGTAGTACGCGATTGCAGCCTGCAGATCGTCCACGAGAAACTGCGGGACGATCCCGGTGAGCTTTGTGCTATCAGGCGTGGAGGTCATTGTCATGCTATTCCCACCGAAACACCCTCGTTGACACGGCGGTGAAGACGACGAACATGAGGGTCAACGCGAGCACGTCACCACCGTGGCTGCCCCACTTTTCGCCGTGCCAGACGCCACGCAGGAGCGACGCGGCGTAGGTGAACGGCATCGCGCGGGCGATCGCCTGCATCGCCGGCGGCAACATCTCGACCGGCACGAACAGCCCCGACATCCCGATCAGCGGATAGACGACCAGGGTGCCGATCGGCTGCGCGAAACGCGCGGTGGGAACGACACTCGCGATCACGAATCCAAGCGAAATGATCGAGACGGTGCAGAACAGCAGCGCCAGACCGAACGACACGATCGGAACCCTGTCGACGACGAGACCATAACGGCGGCCGGCGAGGTACATCAGGGAGAGCGTGATCAGCGTGAACAGCAGCTTGACCAGCACGTGCGCGGTGAGGATGGCCGGGGGACGCAAGGGCGTGGCACGCAGCCGCTTGAGGATCCCCCCCTCCCGGTAGATCGCAATGATCGTCACCAGCGAAAGAACGGTGGTGGCGATGATGAACATCGCACCGACGATCGGCAGGTCGCCGGCGATCGACAGCGGCACGTCCGCTAGGGCATCGTCGCGGCGCTCGGCGGCCAGGCGTGCAAGCACGACGAAGATCAGCACCGGCACGCCAACCGTGCCCACCAGACCCATCGGCTCGCGTACGAAGATCTTGGTCTCGAGCCACGCCAGTCGCAACATCCGCCCCATCAGCTCCTGTTCCCTCCTCAGTCGCGGATCGTATGGCCGGTCAGCCGGAGGAACACGTCCTCCAGGGTCGGGATCTCGCTGCGAAAATCGATGACGTGAATCCGATGTTCCGCCAGGCACCGAATCACGTGGGTGACGAGGTCCTCACCCTGGCCGCGAAGGACGACCTCCGAGCCGCGACGCTCCACCGACTCGACCTGCGGGATGGCGTTGAAGTGCTGCGTCGCCTCCGGATCATCGGTGCCGACGATCACGGTTCGCTCAGGGCAGTAGCGCCGCACCAGCTCCGCCGGCGTGCCGATGTCGACGATGCGGCCGTGGTCGATGATGGCAACACGATCGCACAGACGCTCGGCCTCCTCCATGAGATGGGTGGTCAGGAACACCGTCTTTCCGCGCTGCCGGATGCCTCTCACCAGATCCCAGATTGCGCGGCGCGCCTGCGGATCGAGGCCGGTGGTCAATTCGTCGAGGAACACCAGCTGGGGGTCGTTGATCAGCGCGAGCGCAATGAACAGCCGCTGTTTCTGTCCACCCGAGAGCGTCATGAACCAGGCGTCCCGCTTCTCGACCAGGCCGAGCTGCTCGATCAGCTGATCACCGTCGGCGGCGTGCGGGTAGAGTGAGGCCCAGAAGGCCACCGCCTCCCGAACCTTGATCCGTTTCTGGAGTTGCGCGGCCTGGAGCTGGACACCGATCCGCTGCTGCAGCCGGTAGGCATCCCGGACGGGATCGAGCCCGAGCACGGAGATCACGCCACGATCCGGTCTCCGCAATCCTTCGATGCACTCCATCGTCGTGGTCTTGCCGGCGCCATTGGGGCCGATCAGGCCAAAGATCTCGCCCGGCTGCACCTCGAAGGACACCGCGTCGACCGCGACCGTGCGTCCGTACTCCTTTCGAAGCGCAGCGACATGGATGGCGGGCTGATGGGTCATTCGGCTGGGGACGCGTACCTGACAATACCGGGATTCAGTAGTTTGTCCTACGGCACCGGCTGTCCCTCGAGGACCCAGGCGCGCTGAATCAAGCCGCCACGCACGAGATACATCCAGGTGGCGGTCCTCCGCTCGGCGGGCATCCCCGTGAAGTGCTCCTGGTCAATGACGAACTGCCCTTCGACGATGCGGGGCTTGACGGTGACACGGAAGTCGGGAGGCAAAGACTGCAATTGCCGCGAGTAGTGCTGCTGGATGGTGTCACGACCCTGCGCGATGACCTGGCCACCCGGAAATCGCGCGAAGACGGCATCAGGGGCGACCAGGGCCGCCATCGCGGTGACGTTCCGAGCGTTGGCTGCGTCAACGAACCGTTGCACGACGGCTTCGGGCGTTGCATCCTGTTGCGCTCGTCCGCTGCTTGCGATGGCGAGCAGGACAACGGCAACGCCAGTCACAATTCGCATGGAGCTCCTGTCAGTCTGTATCCGCCGTGGTCGGTTGAATCGGCCGCTATCTCATGGCCGCCTACGTGAGAACGACGGTTCCCTTCGGCGTCTTCAAAGTCGCGCGGATTCGCGCCTCCCCGGCGGCGCGGACGGTGGCCTCGATGCCGAGCTGAGAGAGGGTCCGTTTCAGGCCGTCGGCATCGGTGTGCTCGAAATCCAGGGACACCAACTCGCATCCCCTCGGCGAGTCCTGCGACGGGTGCACGGACTCGGCGCCCCACTGGATGAAAAAGGGCACCGGGTCGATCGTGCCGACCTTGAGCTGCGGCGCGAGACCGAGTGTCGTCCATTGAAGGGTGCGGCCGTCGGGCCTCTCCCTGGACCCGGCTTGCGGTCCTGGCGAGGAGAGCCCCGCGGCGCTGACTCGCCTGGCCACCGCGGCGATGTCCGCGGCCGCGGCTGCCCATCCGATCATCCGAGGTTCAGCCAGTTCCTTGAGGTCCGGGCGCATCATCTTCTGGGCAGGGTCGGGCGCGATGATCTCGACGTACTGGCGTCCGGCCAGGGCGAGCAATGCGTTGCGCGTGCCCCGGCCGGGATGAGTCCCACCGATGACCGGTCGAACTCCGCTCCGGCGCTCGAACCAGGCAATGCCCGCATCGAGATCTCCAACGCCAACGATCAAATGGTCCACGGCGGCTGCGGCAGGCATGGCGGGCTGCATCCCTCGCAAACGGGGTGTCAACGCCGCCCCGGCAAGGCCGGAAGCGGTCAGGAGCATGAACGCGCGACGGCCGACGGGGTGCGGCATGACCGGAGATGTTACCGCAGGAGTTCGGTTGAGTTGCCTGAGGATCAATCGATTCTCGCCACCGCGCTATCTTATGGTGTCGTTGATCCACTTCTGGATGGCAGGCGTGTCCAGCCGATTGTTGTTGTTCTGACGACGGCAGTCGCGGCCGCCGTCGCTCACGTTCGCGACCAGTTCGTCGTCACTGGCTCTCTGGTCCGGAGAGGCATTCAGAAAGATTGCCCCACCTGAGTCGCCGGAGCAGACATAGCTGGGTATGGACCAGAGCGCCCAGGTCTCGTCGACGACTCTCCGTAGCGTCGAAGCCCTGAGGCGCCGTTTTCCATCCCATGCCGAAGGGTCCGGCGGTGCCGTCCGGCTTCTTGGGGTCGTGGTGCCGTATCCCACGATGGTCGTCTGTGCGCCCTCGGATCTCGGGAGCGTCCCGTGATTCGCGAGACGCGCTGGTTTGATGCCCGGCGGCGCGTGCTCGAGGAATATCAGTCCGACATCCGCGATCCCGGGCTGAAGTGGGGCGACCAGAATGTCGTCGGTGGGATCGCATTGAGGCGGCGGCGGACAGTGCGGCATCGACGGATGCGTCGCTTGCCGGACCACCGGAATCCAGGTCCTGGGATCCTTGGCGTCGGTTGGGCTGAAGCTCGCAAACATTCGGATCGACGGCGGCAATGAGCCGAGCGCCTTCGCCGGAGCGGTGAAGTGACCTGCCGTGAGCATCACGCGATCTCGAATCAGTGTGCCGCTGGCGAACCCACGCAACTGGACCGGCTTTCCGGCGTCATCGACAAGCCAGACCATGATCGCCCCGACGCTGGGATACCTGTTCTCGCGATCGATGCTGACCTGAGCCGAGATCGTCCTCAGCCCAGGGCCCAGCGCCATGATCCCGGCGATCACGGTCGCGATCGACCTGTTCGCGTAATGCATGAAGGCTCCCTGTCAGATCTCTAGCACGGCGAATCCGTTCTCGACAAGTGCGCCCCTGACTGGAATGTGGAGCCCGAAGCTCATGGTTGGTGCTGCAGAGGTTAGATCAATGCGCCAGCGATCGTGCTTCGGCACCAGCACCTTGCCTCACGAAGGATATGATCGATGAACCGCGAGAGCGGTGGCGCACACCGTGAGATCCATGGACCGCCACGGAAGCGGGCTCACCCGGTCCTTCGACACCGATCACGCCGTTGCACGAACCCACGTACGCGCGAATCCGACTCCTACTTTGGACGCCTGGCGGGGTTCCCGTACCTACGCCGCTGGGCCCGAGTATCGCTGGTGGTGGCGTTTTTCGCGAGCCTCACGATCGTCAATTCGTATCCGCTCGCGATCAAACCCGGCTCGACCATCGGTCAGCACGGCGATGCGATGTTTTCTGTCTGGCGCTTGGCGTGGGTGGCACATCAGCTGCGGACGGACCCACGTCACCTGTTCGATGGCAACATCTTCTACCCGGAGCGCGCAACGCTCGCCTATTCGGACGCGATGCTGCTGCCCGCTACGGTCATGGCGCCGTTCGCCTGGGCCGGACTCGAGCCGGTCGCCGTTTACAACCTCACGCTGATCCTGGCGTTCATCCTGAGCGGCGTGGCCGCGTACCTGCTGGTGCGCCGGCTCACTGGCTCCGTGCCTGCGGGACTCTTTGCCGGGGTCGTCTTCGCGTTCTCGCCCCATCGGTTCGATCACTTCGATCATCTGGAATTGCAGTTTGCGTTCTGGATTCCTCTCACCATGCTCGCCTGGCACCGGGCCGCGACCGCTGACGCGGCGCGCGGCTACCTCAAGGTAGCCGCGCTCGCAAGCTGTCAGATCCTCAGCTCCATTTACCACGGGCTGTTTCTCCTGACGTGGCTGACCGCGATAACCACGCTGTGGTTCGTACGCACACCCATGAAGGCGGCGAAGGCCGGTGCGCTCATGTTGCTGCCGCCGCTGCTGGTGCTGGCGATATATTCAGTGCCTTATCTCGGGAACCGCGATCGTCTCGGCGACCGACCAGTAACCGAGAACCGCAACTACAGTGCCAGGATGACCGACTTTCTGAGCGCCCCCGGCAACAGTGTGCTGTACGGCTGGACCCAATCGAACGCCGTGCACGAGCGCCACTTCTTTCCGGGAATTGCCGCAGCAGCTCTCGTGATCATCGGGCTGTGGCCTCCGTTCGATCGAATCCGTCTGCTGTATGTCGCGGGCGCGGCAGTGGCGCTCCAGCTTGCGCTCGGCTTCAATGGAGTCATCTACCCCTGGCTGTACGAATGGGTGTTGCCGTTTCGCGGTTTGCGCGTCCCGGCGCGCGCCGACATCCTGATCCTGCTGGCGACGGCCGTGCTGGCCGGCTTCGGACTTGCTCGACTGACCGCCACGGTCAAGCGCCGCAGCCTCGCGACTGCCCTCGCGGCGTTGGCGATTGCGGTGGCCTCGATCGAGTCTCTCGCCAGGCCGCAGTTGCAGGAGGTGGACCAGCGCGTCTCCAGATGGTACCCATGGCTTCGCACGATTCCCGACGGTGTGGTGTTCGAGTGGCCTGTCACCGTGCCCTGGCGTCTGCACGATATGGTCGACGTCAAATACATGTATCGCTCGACGCTGCACTGGCGTCCGCTGGTGAACGGGTACAGCGGCCACTATCCGCACTCCTATACCGAGCTCCTGCTGACCGCGCGGGGGTTCCCGGATACCACGTCGCTGACATATCTGCAGGAGCGAGGGGCCAATATCCTCGTCGTGCACGAAGTGCCTGGGCGCGCTGACTTGTACGAGGGGGCCCTGGCCCGCCTGGCCCGCGATCCGAACGTGCGCCTGTTCGCGCAGGACATGGATGCCGGAACCCGCGTGACCTTCTTCCGGCTGTACGGCAACTCGCGATAGGAAACATCAGGGCCGTCTCGCGACGCCGATACGAAACACCCCGGCGGGAGTTGCGTCGGGGGTGCGCCGACGGATCACCGGCTGTGACTACAGCCAGCAGGTGCGCGCTCACCCCCAGGAGCGTCGGCTCCGCCTCCAATTGCCCGAGGGTATTGAGGAGAAGCGCTCTGCGGTCCTCGTCGGCGAGCCAGGCGGCCAGGTCTGGTAACAGCCAGGCGGCCCCTTCGACCGCGAGCGTCACCTCATGTGTCAACCCGGCCGCCGCGCACTCGGCCGCGAGATCCTCAGGCCGGTGAAAGTAGGCAGTCGTGAAGTAGGCAGGGTCGCCCGTCGGATTGCGGTGATGGCCGTCGCGCAGATCCGTGGCCGCAATCTCGCGGAACGCCGGGTCAACAAGGTGTCCCCGGCGGAGCCCGTCGAGCGTAGATGCAAAACGCGAGATCGCAGCGGCGATGACGACGCCACCGTGACGACACACGCGGCGAGCCTCGGCGAGCGCCTGGAGTCGATCATCGCGCTCGGGGAGATGGTAGAGCGGCCCAAGCAGGAGCACCGCGTCGACGCTCTCGTCTGGCAGCTGGAGCGCACGGGCGTCGCCCACGTCGGCACTCGCAAGTGTCCGGCCGGGGCGCCCGCCTGACTCAGCGCGAGCCTGCTCGATGTGCAGCGCAACTGGATCCAGAAGGTGCACTCGGTACCCGAGCTCGGCCAGCCAGATGGCATATCGCCCTGGACCCCCGCCGACGTCCGCGACCTCAGCCGGTGGGGCCGGAAGGTAGCGCTCGAGCAGTGCCTGGGTGCGTGCAAATTCGAGCGCGCCTGGCCCGCTCGCGAGCCGGTCGCGCTCGAGGCCATGGGCGTAGTACGCCGCAATGTCGTCCGCCTGGCGTGCTGAGTCGCTCATGAGCGCCGGGCTGAGAGATCAGGCGAATCAAGGATCTTCCAGAAGGAGTCCTTTCGGGTTACCTTGCCGTCCCGAAATTCCAGGAGGTCGACACCTCGAACCTCGATATGACCTCCGCTCTTCGGTGTGCCGGTGAGGGTCCACTCGGAGACGCCACGTTTGCCGCAGGTCCAGTGGGTGTCCTCCCCGTAGTGAACATCCGGGATGCCTTCGAAGCGCGTGGCCAGGCCGTCCCGAACCTGCTGCTTTCCGACGTAGCGATCGCCGCGGGGTCCCTTTCCGCGTGGCATATAGAAGACGCAGTCATCATGGAAGTAATCCATGATCGCATCGAGGTCGTGCCGGTTGAAGGCTTCCAGGAAGCCCTTGAGGGTCTCGAGGCTTACTTCGCTGGGCATAGGCAGCTCTCTGATCATTTCGCGACACCTTCACAGGAGGTCAGGAGCTCAAGAGACAGTGCTTTAAGAGTTCTCCTGTCCTCCTGATCTCCTGTCGAAGGCTAGCAAAGTCAGACGGGTTCAGGAAAGAACGACCTTCGCCAAGATCAATGTCTTGGGAACAGTTCCCCAGTGCCGGGAGTCCGAAGAGTTCTGTCGGTTGTCGCCCATCAGGAAGAACGCGTCAGTCGGAACCGATACCTCGAGACTCTCATAGGCGCTCGGGCGGTTCCGGAGTCATTCGGACTCCTCGATGGCGCCGCCCGCGCGCACGACATCCTCCTGCTTGACGCGATCGACGTTGAATTTCTCTGCGTTCTTCTGCATTCGCCCGAGCACATCGTCGAAGTCGAACTCGGTGGATTTGGAGAAGCGGATCGGATTGATCCGCGCGATGACGAACGGCCGCAGATACGGACTGGTGAAGCCGCGTTTCTTCAGTTTCGCGACGATCTCCCCAACTTCGTCATCGATGGCAAGGATGACGGCGGCGCGCCGGACCCGTTCCTTCAGGGCCCGCGACAGACGCTCATCGAGGAAGTCCTCGATCCGCCGCAGCACCGGATTGTAGGCCCCGCCGCTCAATCGCGGTCGCTCCTCGTATGCGGCCCCGAGCGTGAGAAACGCCGGCTGCTCGAACTCGAAGGCGAACTCGCGCTCCTCGCGCGCACCCTGCTCGTCGGCCAGCGCGCGCAGCATCCGGATCGTCTCCAGCGATTTCTCCTTCAGGTTGTGGGCCTTCTCCGTATTGAGGGCGAGGATCTTGAACGCGACCTGTGAATCGGGGACGACCAGCGCAACGACCGATTTCGCACCGAGCTTTCGCATCGCCTGCAGTCTGTGATTGCCGTTCGGCGTCAGATATCCACCATCTTGAGCGACACAGATGATCGGGTCGAGAAAACGCCCGAGCTTTTCGATGACGTTCATGAGCCGCTTGACGTGCGGTTCGGAGGGATCCCGCTGGTACGGGGTGGGCTCCACCTGATCGATGGGCAGGGCGGCGAGTATCACCGGGGTCCCGCCGAACGGCTCGAGATAGGTCCCCAGCACCGCTCCACCGTTCTCGCCGATGTCGGCCGCAAGAGAGCGCGTCGCGGCCTCCTGAGTGTTGGCGGTCTCCGCGGCACTGAGACCAACGGACCTGGGAGTGATCTTCTTCCGTCGTCGGACGACGCGCTTCTTGGCCATTGGATGCCTCACGTTGGTGCGCCTCGTCGAGCGGCAGGCAGAATCGCCGCCGACGCGCTCAAGCTATTTTGCTTCGCGCACGATTTCGAAGTCGCCCGGCCGTCGCCCGGGACGCACCGCCCAGCCTGCCGCCAAGAGTGATCTTCCAGCCATCCCCAATCAGGGTGCCGCGGTCCGCCTGGAATGGCGCCGGCAGCCTCAACGTCTGGCCGTCAGCTGATTCAAGTATGCCGGTCGATTCGAGACTGCCCCATTCGGCGGTCAGGCGGTACTCGAAGAAGACCGTTCCTTCATTCGGAATGGGAGTGGCGCCGAGGGTACTCAGCATCGCTCCGCGCCCGCGGGGCACGGCAAGCACAGGGCCGTCAACGAACCGACGCCGCAGCTCGGCGATCCGAGCCTGTCGCTCCGCGGCCCGCTTCTTCTCGAGCACCAGGAGGTCAGGGCCACCATATCGTCCGGCGGCCACATCGGCATCGCCCGCTGGCCGAATCCGTGCCGCCTCCATCAAGAGATGGCCGAGGTCGTCGGTGGCCTTGAGCCGACGGGTCCAGCCAGGGGACCAGGCGTCGAGCAGCAGTCCGTACGCGGCTCCGGATGGGTACACGAACGTCCGAACGAATGTTGCGGTCTTCTCGAAGGCGGCCAGCTGCGCGATCGCATCGGCGTTGGCCCCGGCCTCCGACCGACCCGCCACGACCGTGCCCGTGTACTGCGCCAACCCTTCACGGATTTCGTCGACCCGCTCGCTCTCTGCGGAGCCGACAAACAGGTCGCGCCGGGCTGCGCGGAAGGTCAGCGCGTCGCGAACTGCGTCGCTACGCTCTGAGCCGGACGCACCAAGAGCGCGGGCCAACGCCCGCCACTCCAGTTGGACCCAGTAGCGCCCTTCCATCGTGTCGAGATGGTCATTCGGCTTCCCTCCGACGATCAGCCCCAGCTGCGGCTGCACCCGGTGGAAGAGCTCGTGCACCATCAGCCGTCCGCGCGCCTGTGCATCATCGGCGGGAATCGTCGACCACACGTAGGCTGACCAGCGAGTGCCACCCCAGTCGATTGGCGCATTGACAAATCCCAGGACCGGCGGCCGAGGGGCTTCAGGAGCCGGTTGATTGGTCGACAATCGATCGCGTCGCGGCGTCGGCAAAGACCATCGGCCCGCACAGCGAAACGCCCCAGAGCCGGCCACCGTCACGCTCGCACAATGCCGCGGCTTCACTGAAAATACCGGTCGGCTTGGTGTTGATCGATCTGCGCGTGCACGACAAGCGGGCTCGAGACCACACAGACGAGGACCATCCATGCGCGCCGCATACAGAACCCGCGCCCCAGCGCAGTCAATGAACACACCACAATGCTTTCAGCCTTCGCGTGATTGTCGGCGACGGCACGTCTGGCTAGGATTCCGGTTCCTGTCAGCCCGCAGAATCTGACACCAACGAGAAGTACGCGGCAACCTGGCGAGCGACGACGTCGGGTTCCAGGGTTGTGTTGTCAACCTTGAGGTGCCGCTCCGGATAAAAGAAGGACTCACGCGAGTTCATGCGGTAGGTCTGGTCGGCCTTCAAGAGAAAATCACGCGAACCATCGACGTTACGTTGCGGCCACTTCTCCGCCATGCGCAACGGGGTCGCATTCCGCCGCAGACGCTCGGATTGAGTGGCCTCCAGTTCAACGAAACACACACGTCCTCCCTGGCTGGTGAACAGTTCGCTGGTGCGGTCGATGAAGGCGCGGTCCTCGGGGTCGTCGAGCGCCCAGACGAATGTGAAGATCAAACCCTTCGAACCGCTCGCCGCGAACTCTTCAAAGATACGTCGACGGAACTCCGTAACCAGGCGACGGTAAGGGGCGGACTCAAACGGGAACAGCCGGATGACAGGGTCGACGGTCATGTGGTTGTGGAACAACCGGAAGCCGGTGAGACGTTCCAACTCGAGACCGACGGTCATCTTCCCCACCGCCGGAGGTCCAAAAATGATTACGAGTGTCACTTGGAAGGCGGCCGTGCGGCGAGCATCGCTAGTTGTTGTCGCCGTCCAGGAGTCCGCCGAGACCGCCGAGGATCGAGCCCTCCTCCTTCCCACCACGGGCAAGGCCCGGCGCCGCCGCGATGATCCGGTTGGCCAGGCGGCTCAGCGGCAGGGACTGCAGCCAGACGCGGCCCGGGCCACGCAGGGTCGCGAAGAACAGCCCCTCGCCGCCGAAGATCGCCGACTTGATCTTCCCGACGTACTGAATGTCGTAGTTGACCGACGGCTGAAAGGCGACGATGCAGCCGGTGTCGACCCTGATCAGCTCGCCCGGCTGCAGCGTCCGTTCGTGCAGGGTGCCGCCGGCGTGAACGAACGCCCAGCCGTCCCCCTGGAGCCGCTGCATGATGAAGCCTTCGCCGCCGAACAGGCCCACGCCCAGCTTGCGCTGGAACGCTATCCCGACCGAGACCCCTTTCGCCGCCGCCAGGAACGAGTCCTTCTGCGCGACCAACTCGCCGCCGAGTTCGGCCAGATGCATGGGCACGATCTTGCCGGGATATGGCGCGCCGAACGCGACCTTGCGACGCTGGCCGGTGCGGTTCTGAAACACGGTCATGAACAGCGACTCACCGGTCAGCAGGCGCTTGCCGGCGCCGACGAGGGCGCCTAGGAATCCGCCCTGCTGCTGCGAGCCGTCGCCGAACACCGTTTCCATCTCGATCCCATCGTCCATGTACATCATGCCGCCGGCTTCCGCGACGGTGGCTTCGTTCGGATCGAGCTCGATCTCGACGTACTGCATGTCGTCGCCGAAGATCTTGTAGTCGATTTCGTGCATTGCGGGCATGGTCTGGGTCTGTCTCCTCGAGTTATCGGTTGGGATCTGCGACTTGGATGTGCGGAACGCCATGATCGCACCAGGGAGGCTGACGGTGCAACCGCGCTCGGCTGCTCTAATCAATCTACGCGAGCCAGCTTCAAGCGCGGGTCAGGCGGCGTCCGGCTTCATGCGTGAGAAGGGGCAGCCAGATTTCATATACTCGCGAACCCGGTCCGGACCGAGCTCAGAGGATCGAGTCGCGAGGGTGCCGTTCGTCGGCTGCAGCGGCATGTCAGACAGCCGCACGAGCTCTAACCCCGATTCCGTGTATCACGAGCTGGTGCCACGCCGACCGGCCTTCCTCTTCCTATCGGCTCGACGCTTGGCAGTTGCGTAGAACTGGGCTACCTCTCGTTCGACAATCCTCTCGAGTCGCTCCTGCTGGGGCTTCGGCAGATTAGGGAGAACCCGCGGGAACCCCAAGTCGCCATGTTGCCCGAGCCACTCGAGTTCGTACCCGGATGTTTCCAGCGTCGCACTGGCAAACTGCATCGCCAGCTGCAGCGCCTGGAGACCGTCGATTCCGAAAACGAAGCGCGGCCGGCTGAACCAGCGGTCCAAACCGGTGACTTGAACGGCGCAACCCCAATCTGACCCAGGAACAGGTTGTGGAACGCCGATCGTCAGAATCACGGGATGCGTTGGGTTGCCCGGCTTCTGAAACACTCGTCGAGCCGCCACGCGGCTGATTCGCCGCGGCGCTGAGTAAGCCTTTCCACGTAACGTCATCGATGTTCTCGTGCTGAATACCAGTCCAACACTCGTAAGGCGCGGAGGGTGTTCCACCGGCTCGGTTGTCCCTCCCCCTCGCCCACCTCGACCGGCATCGCACCGGGATAGCGTTGCTCGAGCGGCCACTGCCCGTTGCCGTCGCGCTTCGATGCGACCAGCTCGATCGCCTCGGCCACCCGTTCGTCTGGCGTGACGCCGGCGCTGCACAGGTACTCGAGCCCCCGCAGCACGTCGTAACGCCACCACGTCGGAAAGGCGAAGCGCGTCCACGCCGTGCCCCCCTTTCGATCGCGCTCGATGACCTCACCGGTCGACTGCCGCCGGAAGAGGCGGCGTTCGAGGAGGTACTCCTGCCCGCGGAGACGGGCCTCGGTCACCTCCGGGCGCCCTTCCGTGGCTCGTTCGTGCTCGAGGAGGGCCTCCAGCACGCAGATCGTGGTGTTGAACGACGACCGCGTCGAATGCTTCGGCGCCTCGCAGTTCCAGCCCCCGTCCGACAGCTGTTCGCCGAGCAGCCGGTCGACGATGCCGCGGACATCCTGGCCGAAGTAGGCGCCGGCCGTCGCCACCTGTCCGTTGATGCACGGCTCCACCTCGCCGGCGAAGAAGGGGTTGTGGTCGCACTCCGGCGGGGCCGAACCCTCCCACGTCACGTTGTCGCGGACGAGGCCCACCGCGCGTCGCGCCTCCTCGCTGGCGGGATCGAGGCCCAGCTGGCGCAGCAGCCACAGGACGTGCATGGTGGAGTTCCACCCGCGATTCCATGCCGCGCCACCCCACCTGCCGTCGGCCTCCTGCAAGGCGAGCAGCCGCGCGCCCCAGCCCTCGGTGGCGACCCTTGCCCGCTCGGCCGCGACTTCTTGCGCGGGCGCATCGGTCAGGTCTCGCAGCACCTGCCAACGGATCGATGGGTCAGAATCGAGCAGCCAGCGGATGACCGATTCCTTCGGCTCAGACGCCTGCCGTTCGGGTGGATTGATCGCCGTCTGCGGGTTCCTCGGGTCCTTTGGTCACAAGAAGTTGTTGGTCGCCTGACGTCTTCGACGAAGGTCTAGTCCTCAATTCGCGGAACGAACTGCTTCAGATCGCCGTGCCCGTTCGAATCGAGGGACCTGGCGAACGAGTCCTGAGTCTTGATTTTCTTATAGCCCAGGCGCTCGTAGAACCGATGCGCCACGGTTCGGCCGGAACTCGACCAGAGCCTGACGAACGAACATCCTCGCTCCACGGCCCATTCTTCGGCCTGTCTCATCAGCGTACGTCCGATGCCTCGCTTCCGGTGGGCCCTGTCAACGACCAGGCCCGCAATCACCACGAAGGGGTCCGTTTCGACGAACTCCCAGATAACGGCATGCAGCCAACCGACGGGACGCCCGTCAAGTTCGGCGATCAGCAATCGCTGATCCGCCTGCGCAAGAATGCGCGCGAACCTTGCTGCCAGCGCCGAACCTTCGACGTCGTACCCGAGCTGCGCGGTCAGATGGGCGACCTCGTCGGCGTCGGACGGTCGAGCGGAACGAACTGAGATGGCCATCCGCTCGGGTCCTACGGATTGAAACTGAGCTTCCCTTTCGGCTTGTCGCACGGTGCGATGCGCTCGCGGACGCCACTCTCTTCATTCCATACGAGGCGATTTTCGTTGTAAGGAAGAGGCGCTTCGTCTTCGTCGCCAGGCCGCAGGCCTTGATGCCAATTGGCGGGGCAGATCGCCGTGAAGGTGGCGAACCCACCGGTGCCGCCTTTGAACCGCGGGAAGCCGATCGCCACCAGCGCACCGGTTTCAGGCACCTGGTCGAGGCGGGCGACCCCCTCTGCCTGCATGTAGCCGTTGTTCATGAGCCAGTCCTCGCCGATCAAGGTCGGCGTGGAGTCGGTGTCGATCGGCTCGTGACCGTGCAAGAGGATCTTTCGTTTCAGATGGAGAAACTTGAGCGCATCGAGCGACACCCCAGGGAACTTGCCATCCGCGGGTTGAAAGAGCGCCGGGTCGGGCCACCGCGTGTACCAGTCGGATCGCACCATCACGACTGATCCGGTCGGAACCTTTCCATTGGCGGCTTCCCACTCCCGAACGTCATCGACGGTCAAGTGATAGTTGGGGTCGGCCTGCACCTTGTCGGCGATCGAGATCACCGCGAGCTTACGCAACGCCAGCGTCGCGGGCAGCTCGTCGATCGCTGGAAAACACTGGTGCCAGTGGGCGGGCGGATCCAGCTGAGTGCCAAACTGATCTGCGACGAACGTATACGCCGTCGTCTCGAGACCACTGGCTTCGTAGGTGAAAGGGGTGTAGGGCGAGGTGTCGTCGAGCCGTCCCGAGCCGCGCTCGAACTTCGTACCGGGAGGGAAGCCTTTCCACAGTGGCGCGTCGGGCGTCAATACGTGCGACAACGACACGTAACGTGCGCGGGCAAAGGCTGCGTCCCACAAGTGCCACAGTTTGTCTGCTGCCGGCGGTCCATGTTTCGGCAGGCCCTGGGTCGGCAGCGCAACTCCGCCGACCGCGACGCTCGTAAGCTTGATAAAGTCTCGACGATCCATGGTTACCCTTGCCTCCTGTCGTTCAAGACATGCCGTGCCAGTGCATGCGAGATTGTAGATGAAGCGCGGCTCGGCTCATTCGCTTCTGCCACTCGGAACGACCGCCCACCTTGACGTGTGGCCGCTTCCAGATGCGAACGCTGCACCTGATCCTCCCACGTCGAATGCCTTCCCGAAGACGCTGGGTGAAGATCATGACGAGCGCTCCGTGATGCGACCGGCTGTCTTGAATACCTACACAACCGAGCAGGCTGGTTATCGCCGCCGTGCCGTCTGCTTCCTGGCGCCGGTCTTCGTGGCGGTGGGCTTTGCCTCCTTCCGCCGCGGCTTCGAAGGCTTGATGTAACGAATGCGCGGAGCCGGAGTGCCGCCAGGCACGGAGTAGGCGAGCATCACCATGCCACTCCTTGGCAGAATCTTCCTGTCGGCGAGCGTGAGCTTGGTCGAAGCACCCGGCGGAAGGAGCGGAATGCCCGAGCCGAGGAGGACCGGGTTGACCGCGACTTCGACGGTGTCGACGAGGCCTGCATCCAGCAGCGAACGAAAGAGCTCACCACCGCCGAAGAGCCAGATATCTCGTCCCTTCTCACGCTTCAGGGCCTCGACCACTTTCGCGGGGTCGCGCAGGATGCTGACGCCTGGATATTCGGCCGGCGGACGCGTCCGCGAGAATACGACGACCTTCAGGCCTGGCATCGCACCGTGACCGCCCTGCGCGGTGATCACCTCGTATGTCTTGCGTCCCATCACCACGGTGTCGAACTCCTTGTAGAGCGCGCGGAAGTCGACGGCCGGATCCGGCACGATCCAGTCGTACTCGCCGTTGGGTCCGGCAATGAATCCGTCGAGGCTCACGGCCACCTGGTAGCGCAGACGTCTGCTCATCACTGTCCCTCCGGCCGAGCGGGCTGGCCTGCATGGCCACGGGTTGGGTAGGATACTGCGAAGGAGGTTTACATGTTCCGTTCGTTCCTGCGGCTGCTGCCGGTGCTCTCCCTGCTCCTGATCGAGGCTCCTCACCTGTCGGCTCAGAAACCCGCGACCACTTCGCCGGCCACGGCCGAGGCCGAGGTGCGCCAGGCGATCCGCCAGTACGACGAGGCGCTGAAGCGGGCCGACGCGGCGGCGGCCGAACGGTTCTGGGCCGACGAATACACGTTCGTCAACCCGAGCGGCGAACGGCTGACCCGCGCCGACCGGATCAAGAACCTGCGCACCGGCCAGACCGCGCTCGCCTCGATCGCCCATGACCCGAAGGAGGAGCAGGTCCGGATCTACGGCGACATCGCCGTGTATACGGCGCTGATGACGGTTGCCGGCCAATACAGCGGCCAGGCGCAGAAGGGGCAGGACCGGGTGCTGTCGATCTGGACGCGTCGCGACGGCCGGTGGCAGCAGATCGCGACGCAGATGACGCCAGTCGCCGGCCGGTAAGTTCAGACTTCAGCGCGTCTTACATCGACTCCCCCGCCGGGTGCGCGTTGCCGCATGACCGAAATCTGTAATCACCACCACCCGGGTTTCACCGTTGACTTCAGCTCAGCAATTTAGCCACGATATGCCGGCGCGACCGTCGCGCGCTGTTCCTCGGTCGGATACGCGCAACTTTCGGTCATGGTTCGGCATCACTAAAAGGGAGTAGAAGTTATGAAACGAGGGCTACTGGCTATCACGGCTTCGCTGCTTGTGATCGGTGCGGGCGGCGCATTCGCCGGTGAGGTGAAGGGACCGCCGGGGCACTGCGAACAACACGAACGCCACCGGCGCTCCTGCGCATGCGAACTCGGAATGCGCCTACAGCGGGCTGAATGACCTCGACGATCAAGAGGGACAGAACCTCAACCAGGTGCAGACTGCGGCGGATTCCTGGAAGATCTACGGACTTCCGAAAGGCGCTCCGGGCACATTGGGGCTGTGCAAAGGGGGAACGAACTGAGTTTCCGCGAGTAGTTTCCGCGAGATGGCTGGTTGACCCTGTCATGCGATGGGGTCAACCTACGCTGAGCTTCACTGCCGCCGCAGCGCGTCCATAGGCTCGTTCTTCGTGATCCGCCAGGCCGGCACGACACACGCGAGCCCGGCGACAGCGAAAAGCAAGGCGGCGACAACGACGATCGTCAGGGGATCGTCGGCATCGACCCCGTAGAGTATCGACGCCATGAACCCGGTCACGGGAACCGTTCCGACAAGCCCGAGCAACAGACCGATCAGCGTCATCCGCAGCGCTCCCTGAATGATCAGCCAACGCAGGTGGGCCGCGCTCGCCCCGAGCGCCGCGCGGATGCCCATCTCGTGCCCGCGCTGGGCCGCCGTATAGGTGATCACAGCGTAGATGCCCACGACCGCCAGCAATAATGCAATGGCGGCAAACACCGTGAGCAGCGTACTTACCGCGCGGTTTCCGAGCGTGGATTGACGCACGATCTGCTCGAGCGTGCGGACATCGCTCAGCGCCTGGCTGCCGTTGACCCCGTGAATGGCCGATCGAATCGCCTTCTCCAGGGACTGCGGAGGAACCCCGGTTCGAACGATCAGGTGGACATCGTAGGTCGGACTCTGCCGATTCGACACGTACATGCCGGCGCTGATCGCATCGCCAAGTCCTGTGATCTTCTCCCCGGCGACCACGCCAACGATTTCCCAGCGCAACCTCCGGACCGAGTGCGGTCTTGCCGGGGGCCATTGTCTGCACCAGGATCCGCCGGCCGATCGGATTCTCACCGGGAAACTCACGCCTGGCGAACGTCTCGTTGATCATCGCCACGGGCCGCGCCGCCAGCGTGTCGGTGCCGTTCAACACGCGTCCCGCCCGCAGGGTGATTCCGAGTGCGTCGACGTAAGACGGGCTCACCGTCTTGAAGAACGCGCGGCGGCGGTTCGCCCGGTCCGCGCCCGCGCGATCTGCGATGGAGTATGGAACGCCGTAGCCCCAACCCTGCAGCGGCAGGGCCGAGGTCATCGCCACCGTGCGAACGCCGGGCACAGTTTCCACCGCCGCACGGATCGAGTCGAGGTAGGCGTTCAGTTCGGCAGGATCTGAATGCTGTGCTGGCGTCAGCGGGAGATCCGCGGTCAGGACATCCGTCGGATCGAAGCCGGGATCGATGTCAAGAAGATTGACGAAACTGCGCATCAGCAGCCCCGCCGTGACCAGCAGGCACGAAAGCGAGCGTGATCTCGGTGACAACGAGCGCGCCGCGGACGCGGCGGCCAGGATTGGCCCCCGAAGTACCGCTTCTATCCTGCTTCAGCGCGGTCACCAGGTTCGGCGTCGTTGCCTGCACGGCTGGCGCAATGCCGAATAGCAGACCCGCCCCGATGGCGACCATCAGCGTGAAGAGCAGGGTCGACATATCCATCCCGACGTGCACTGCCGGCGGAAGCGAGTGCTGAGGCATCCAGAAAAGGATCCACCTGAGGATGACGTAGCCAACCACGACCGCCACGACGCCGCCGCACCCTGCAATCAAGACGTTCTCGATCAGCACGTCCCGGACCAGATGTCGTCGGCTGGCACCGAGCGCAAGGCGCACCGCCATCTCGCTCCGTCGGCCGAGGCCACGGGCCAGTGCGAGATTCGCCAGGTTAGCGCAACCGATCAGCAACACGCACGCCGTCGCGGCAAAGAGGACGGTGATGGCGGTCCTCACCTGAGTGCCGATCAGCACGTCGGCGAGACGGTCGACCGCCACTCCCCAGCCCTCGTTCGAGCGTGCGTGGGCATCAGCGATGCGCCGGGCGATGAGGTCCATCTCGAGTCCGCGCCTGCTCGAGCGTCACGCCTGGCTTCAGCTTGGCAGTTGCGCCGAGCCATCGGAAATCACGCGTCTTCTGCGAAGGCTCGAAGGCCAGCGGTTTCCAGATCTGGGTCGCGGTCCGATCGAACGGCCCGCCGGCCGGCAGGACCCCGATCACTATGTGCGGCTCGCCGTTCAACAGGATCTCGCGTCCCAGGATCGCGGGATCGGCCCCGAAGCGGGCTTCCCAAAGCACATGGCTCACCAGTACGACGCGGTCTTTGCCCGGCTGATCATCGTCGGGAAAGAACGTGCGCCCGTGCGCCGGCTTCACGCCAAAGATGTCGAAGTAGCGCGCCGAGACGCGTGCGGCTTGAACCGCGAGCGGTTGGTCCCCGCCGGCCAACGTGGCACGCCACGCTGCTTCCGCGGCCATGTACTCGAAGACCGTATTCTGGTTCGTCCAGTCGAGATAGTTCAGGGTGGAGATCGCATTGGGGCCGCCACTGGGAAGCCTTTCGAGGACGCGGACGATGCGGTCCGACTCCGGATATGGCAAAGGCCTCAGGAACATCCCGTTCACGAGGCTGAACATCGCCGTATTCGCGCCGACGGCAAGCGCGATGATGACGATCGCGACAACCGAGAAGCCTGGGCTGGCATGGAGCCGCCGGATCGCGTAGCGAAGGTCGTGAAGCACGCTCAAGCGGACCAGGGAGTCGCGCCAGGACGCGGTCGCGCGCCGGCCCGTCTGAATCGTGTGTGGCAGTCTTCCATCCTTGCCTTAACGGATGATTCGATCGGCACGCTTCAAGACGCTATCCGGAATTGTCACACCGAGCTCTCGAGCGACCTCGAGGTTGACTACGAACTGGCGCCTGGTAGTCACCTCAAAAGGAGTAACCGCTGGATTCGCTCCTTTGAGAACTTTGTCGATGACGATCGGCATGCGTGGATAGCCATCCGAGAAGGTTGTGCCGAAGGACATCATTCCACCCGCGGTCGAGGCACCACCCCAAAACATCGTCGGGATCCGGCGTGCCGCCGCCATTGCTGCAATTCGCATTCGATGGCCGAACGGGACGGGCACTTCGAGGACGACGAGCGCCTGTGCCTTCTGCGCAGCCATGGCGCTGAACGCAGCATCGAAATCGGGGTCAGGGCCTCGCAGCTTCAACACCTGAGGCGTGATCTTCATCGTTGCGGCTGCGGCGATATTCGAGCGCTCGATCGGAACGAAACCGGTCGAGTCGGCGCCGGGGATGTCCGCGTCGCTCAAAAAGGCGACGCGCTCGAGCGTTGGGAATACCTCCCGCAAGATTGTCAACTGCAGCATGGCCAGGTCGGGGTCGTGATTTGTGATCCCGGTGACATTCCCTCCGGGACGCTCGAGCGTGGCTGCATATCCAAGAGCGACAGGATCCGCGACAAGATTCGCGACAATCGGGACCGATGTACTCGCTCCCCGCGCGGCCCTTGTCGGTGGACCACCATAGGCCGCCATGACATCAACGCCCAGGCTGACGAGTTCGGCGGCGAAACCGGGAAGCCGGTCCAGATTGCCGTCGGCGAAACGGGCTTCAATCACCAGATTGGCACCCTCCACGTAACCCAGGCGGGCAAGGCCTTCCTTTAGAATCTCGACATCCCGATCTTCCTGAGCCGGAGCACGGTTGAAGAGGGCTCCCACCCGGTAGACTTTCGTTGCCTGTTGCGTCTGAGCGGCCCCGACGACAAGAGTCGCGGACAGAACCAATCCCGCCAACACAAATCGCTTCACAGTCATTTTGATCTCAATCGGTTCGTCGTTAGACCGCGCGTCGATTGGCGCGCCAACGCGTGGCCAAGACAAGGCAACCCAACCCGGTGCAGCCGAGCACGGCTACATTGACAAAGTAGATTTGGCGGACTTGAACGTCAGACAGATCCGGCAATCCGTTGAACACGATCGACTCGGCCGTGTTGAGCCCAAGGTGGCCGAGCACAGCCAGCAGCACGCTCCCGCGTGTTCCCAGAAACAGCAGCGTCAGCAGTGCCGCCCCCGACATGATCCAGCCCAGATAAACTGCCACCGAGAGGGGTGACACCTCGAGGAATGTCGGTATCGAAGCGCCGGGCCAGAAGAGCATCATGGGAACGTGCCAGAAGGTCCAAATCAATCCCAGAAGCAACGTCGCCCTCCATACATCGAACCGATCGAGGAGGCGTGGGAGGGCGTAGCCGCGCCACCCGAGCTCTTCTCCTAACGGACCGAACGGAAGGGCCAGCGCGTAAGCGAGAGGAAGGCCTCGAAATGCGGCGCCAGCATTGAAGTGCCGCAGGGTACCGAGCCCGCCATCGGCGATCAGCATGCTTAGAGCAGTCGCGGCGGGCGGTAGGCCGAGAGCGAAGAAGTACCAGAGGATGTGGACACGCCACACGGCTAGAGATGCCAGCAGCCGTCGAAGCCCCTCGCGTCCTTCAGTCTGGCCGGTGATGATTAGCGCCGCCACCGACGGGCCGGATCCGCCAATGAACGCGAAGGGAACCAGGCCCCAGAACCACCACGGGAATGGCTCGTGAAGCACGGACGATATGAGGTAGAAAAAAGGCGCAAGCAGAACCCACGTCAGCAAGTAGGCCAGCGCGAAGAACGCTCTCAGTGACCCATGCGGATGGTTCAATCGTTCAACCTTGCCGACGGACCATTTCGTTGATCCAGATCGGTGCGAACGGAGAGGTGCAGCCCTTGGAAACCGGATAATCGCGATAGATTCCCAGTTTCTCTCCGATAGCGATAGCACGTTTGCGATGCTTGGGGAAGTGGATTCCTATACCGGCAAGACAGAAGTTCATCGTCCATTTCACTTCCGGAGCTGCACTCCCCATCTCAGACTCGATACGGTCCAGAAGCGCTGGCAGATCCAGTCCCTCCGGAGTCTTCGCGATTCGCTCTGAAGTCAGGGCCCATCCGGCGCGCCCAGCCCAAGGGTCACCATCGGACATCCATTTTTGGCGAAGGGCCTCCTTCTCGGGGTGGTCCTTGACGACATACGAGTTCAGCCAATCCGCCACGTGCACGAACTTGCCGGACCGCACCATCCGATCCATCTCGTCGGCTGACAGGTCTTTCGGCTTGATGATGAGGGTCGCCAGGAACTGGGCGTCGATGTTCCCGGTCTTCCAGAGTGCCTTACCCAACTCGTGGTTGGTCTTGATCTTCTTCGCCAGCGCGCGAACGTCGCCGAGTTTGACGCCAAACTGATTGTCGCCCGCACCGTACTTGGTATTGTGCGCACGCACTTTCTCGTCACCGAGTGCTTCGAGCTGCTCGAGTGCATCTTTGACGGTGATGTTTGCGTTCGGCATTCGGCCCCCTACCGCACACGAACAAATCGCATTGCGCTGCCGCCCTGCTCGAACGTCAGCGACGTCATCAGCCCCGCGCTGCCTTCAAACGAGACGCTGGCCTGGTGACCCATGACCGGCGTGAACGTGTGTTCGGCTGTCGGCCTCAAAAACACGCGCGGCGCATCGTCCGGAAACGCGAGCAGCCGCCCCTCGTGGATGGTGACCAGCACTGCAGATCCGCCGTCGCTGATGTACTTGCCCGTGTAGGGCTGCAGACGCCCTGGGTCCTCGGCCGGCCAAGGTGTCAGCATCTCAGCGGGAATTTCCTGACCGAACGTGATCCAGAAGCCGTTCAGGTCGCGGACGATGACCTCGCGCATGCCATAGAACATGTCGTGCGGCTCTTCAATGATCTCGATGCGATCCTTGATTCGATCGTGGAGCTGATCAATCTCCTCTGTGTACACATAGAGATCGACTTCGCGGCGATGCCTGGAGCCAAGCGATCCGCCTGAGCTGAACATCACTTCACCAGCGCCGAACGCAACGATCGCGAAGCTCAATCCGTCGCCACCGTCACCGTAGGTCTCCTTGAGCTCGAAGCCGATGTCCCGGTACCAGTCGACCGTTCTTCGCACGTCTGGTACGTGGAACATCGGAACGACGTTCTTCTGCATCATTACCTCGTCGATGCCATCCATGCCTGCAGCGAGCGCGGTGGGGACGTAACGCACCGCGAGTACACCGACCCAATCATTGCGCCGTTCTTCCCCCATGGTGCCTCTGGTACCAGATCGCAAACCAAATCAGCGGGATGCTCAGCACTATGTCAATGACAATCCCGACGCCCTCGAGCAACCCACTGCGGAAGGCGGAGACAGCGCTGTAACCAGTCAAGACAACGAGACTCCATACAAGGCTCGGCGCATAGCGGGCACGCCGCACGATCGCGATGCCCGTGCCCAGGCAAATGATTGTCCACACCAGTAGCCACGCAACGATCGCAGGAGAGCTCGGCGGCCAGAAAGTCAGCAAGCCGAGTAGGGCCATGACAATACAAAACACAACGAACATCCTGGCGACGGCGTGCAGCGGCTGGATGGCGGAGGCCTGCCGACTCCGAGACGTGTCACGCACGCGATCCTCCTGTCTCCGAGCAGCCTTCGAGCTATCCTCGCTCAAGGCAGACACGAGCCTTCGAACCGGCAGGCAGCGAGGTAGTGGCCGAGATTCGCCAGACACCCGTGAACCGGCGTCCGGACTTCGGTCGCCACAATCGATGATGCGCATGTGCTCATCGCCTTCGCTCGGTCCGCTCAACGTGCTGCGTTTCAGCCGACCACCGCCTTCGGCTACGGCGGGCAAGCGCGGCGGCTCAGGATCGCACCGACCGCCGTCAGCTGCAAACGCCGCCTCACGTCAGCGTTCACCAGCGGCCGCTCATGCACCCACCGTCGGCCGTCTGGTGCGATGCGTGTTAGACGGCCCACACATTCCAAGGGTCCGGGCCGAAGTCGTCGAACCGCGTCACAACGCCTCGCGCCGGGCCGTGCTTGCAAATCTGAAGACTCGCCAGCGTTGCGAATCACCCGACCGGGAACTCTCTGCGAAGTCATCGGACGTGTACGACCGGATGACCTCGCCCCAGAACGCGAGCCCGGCCAGGTTCGCCTCCGAGACGCGCACGACCCAGTGTCCAGGCAGGCTGTCCCACAGGGCCACGGCCGCCTGGCGACCAACACCCGAGCGACGATAGCCGCGAAGGACGAAGAACTCCGCCACGTCGAGGTCCTCTGGATCGTCGCTCGCGGGCGACCCGCGCGTGGCGAACGCAAAGCCTGCAACGTGACGACCGTGCTTGATCAGAAACGCATGGTGCACCGCCGGTTCTGCCCAATACAGCGGCAGTTTTTCGTACCCGAAGCGACCGTCAGGCCCGAGTGTGACCGGGAAGATCTCGCTGAGATCGTGGATATACAACTCCAGAAGGTTGCTTAGCATCGGAGCCATACCCGGCGTTGCACGCTCCAGGCTTATCGAGTTGGATGCCGGCACACAAACCTCTTCTGGCCAACCCCGTATGGATCAACCCGCACTCATGTCCAACGCTCGCGTCATCGCCAGGACCATCTGACGCTGCTGGCGCCTGCGCTCTGGCGAAATCAGCTCGTGCAATGGATAGTCAACATCGCGGAGGTGATAGTCCTTCCTAACCCAAGCATCCTCGATCGTCAGCCGCTCCTGAAGTGAGGGGTCCTCTCTCAGCAAGCGACAGCGATCAAGGATGGCCTGAAGAGCCAGCGCCCCTCCACTCTCCTGCGGCCAGTCTATCGAGCCCTGCTCAAAGTCCTCACACAAACCGAACCCGACAGCCAGGGTGTGCAGTATGCCGCTGACGAGGACCATGCCGGCTTGGACCACGGCATCGGGAACCGGGAGAAGCCGGGCGTGCTCGAAGTCATAGACGAGTGGATCGTCGTCTGACGGAATGAGACGCTCACCGCCGCCGATGAGAGACACAGATGTGCCCCTCGACCTGCAGAAGGCAAGATACCCAAAGCGTCTCCGATACTCCAGCGTAGGAATCCATGAGTAGTGGAAACCCGTCTTCTCACGCTCGAACACACGAATAGAGCCGTCCGACGCTTCCGCACGTTGCATGCCTGCGGCGGGATCCAGGAAAAGGTACAGCGGAGCACAGGGAGGAAACAGCGGCAGATGCTTGTACCAGCTATGAGCAAGAGATACAAACTCCGCAAAATCCTCCATTTGTGGCGCGGTCGGCCTCGGGAGGTCACGGGTAAGAGATTTGTATTCGGCCAGCGTCATGACCGGAGCCTGCCGATTCATTCTAGCGCCGTCTAACGTGCTGCCGCTTGGCCGCGAGCCGAGTTACGAACTCGGTCCGGACCGAGCTCAAATGCGCGTCACTGGAGCGCGCCGCTGAGTCTGTGACAGCACCGCAGGTCCCGGTCGATTGAAAAAGAAAAAGGGCGATGATCCTTCGACCATCGCCCACCTTCGCCCTGAAGGACTAGCGCTACAGTGGGCAGGCCCACCGCCCCTCAATCCGCAATCACAATCCCAATCCGTCAATCAGCAGTCCGCAATCCGCGGTCCGCAATCGACAGACGCGCGGCTATTCGATCTCGTCGCGCGTAAACGCCTCCTCGGGCTCCACGAAGTACTCCATCTCCCGCTCCAGCTCCAGCTCCTCCGGAGTCGGCGGCGGCGGCGGTGGCGGCTCGTCCGCCGGGATCCGCACGTGCCGGTAATACTCGAAGCCGGTGCCGGCCGGGATCAGGCGGCCCATCGTCACGTTTTCCTTCAGGCCGCGGAGGTGATCCACCTTGCCTGAGATCGACGCTTCGGTGAGGACGCGCGTGGTCTCCTGGAACGACGCCGCCGAGATGAACGAGTCGGTCGAGAGCGACGCCTTGGTGATCCCGAGCAGCAGCGGACGGCCCGAGGCCGGACGCCCGCCGTTCATGATCACCCGCTCGTTCTCTTCCATGAACCGGAAGCGGTCGACCTGCTCCTCGATCAGGAATTCGGTGTCGCCGACATCCTCGATCTTCACCCACCGCATCATCTGCCGGACGATGACCTCGATGTGCTTGTCGTTGATGTTGACGCCCTGCAGGCGGTAGACCTCCTGGATCTCGTTGACCAGGTAGGCGTGCAGCGCCTTCTCACCGAGGACCGACAGGATGTCGTGCGGATTGCTCGGCCCGTCCATCAGCGGCTCGCCGGCGCGGACGCGGTCGCCTTCCTGAACGTTGACGTGCACGCCGCGCGGCAGCGAGTACTCTCTCGGCTCGCCCCCATCCTCCGGCACGATGATGATCTTGCGCTGGCCCTTGACGATGCCGCCGTGCTTGACGATGCCGTCGATCTCGGAGATGACGGCGGTTTCGCGCGGCTTGCGCGCCTCGAAGAGCTCGACGACGCGCGGCAGACCGCCGGTGATGTCCTTGGTCTTCGTGGTTTCACGCGGGATCTTCGCCAGCACCTGGCCGGCCGAGACCGCATCCGCATCCTCGACCATGAGGTGGGCATGCGACGGCATGTGGTACTTGCGCGCCACCTTGCCGGCCTTGTCGCGGATCTCGATCGTCGGCTGCTTCTTCTCGTCGGGCGCTGTCGACGACGATCTTCCGCGACAGGCCGGTGACCTCGTCCAGCTCCTCGTGATACGTGACGTCGGTGATGAGGTCCTTGTACTTGACCGTGCCCGAATCCTCGGTGAGGATCGAGAACGTGTAGGGATCCCACTCGACCAGGATCTCGCCCGGCTCGACCGGCTGGCCGTCGTGGACCTTGAGCCGCGCACCGTAGACGATCGGGTAGCGCTCGCGATCGCGTCCCTTGGCGTCCTGGACCACCAGCGATCCGGTGCGGTTCATGACCACCATCTGGCCGGCGTTCTCGCCGGTGCCCTTGGCCTCGACCACCTGCAGGCCCTGGTAGCGGACCGTGCCGGCGTGCTTGGCGTCGAGCGTCGACTGCTCGGAGACCCGCGACGCCGTGCCACCGATGTGGAACGTGCGCATGGTGAGCTGCGTGCCGGGCTCGCCGATCGACTGCGCGGCGATGACGCCGACCGCGAGACCGAGCTCGACCAGCCGTCCGGTCGCGAGGTCGCGGCCGTAGCACTTGGCGCAGCATCCGCGGCGGCTGGCGCAGGTGAGGACCGAACGGATCCGGACCTTTTCGATGCCGCCCTCCTGGATGTCTTCCGCCTTCTGCTCGTCGATCTCGTCGTTGACCTCGACGATCACGCCGCCGCTGATCGGATCCATGATCTTCTCGAGGCTGACCCGGCCGATGATCCGGTCGCGCAGCGGCTCGATGATCTCCCCCGATTCGACGATCGCGCGCGCCTCGATGCCGTCCATCGTGCCGCAGTCGATCTCGTGGATGATGACGTCCTGCGCCACGTCGACGAGCCGGCGGGTCAGGTAGCCCGAGTCCGCCGTCTTCAGCGCGGTGTCGGCCAGACCCTTGCGGGCGCCGTGGGTGGAGATGAAGTACTCCATGACCGCGAGCCCTTCACGGAAGTTCGCGGTGATCGGCGTCTCGATGATCTCGCCGGACGGCTTGGCCATCAGGCCGCGCATCCCGGCCAGCTGCCGGATCTGCTGCTTCGAGCCTCGGGCGCCCGAGTCGGCCATGATGTAGACGGGGTTGAAGTTCCGGCCCGATCGGTCGAGCGACTCCATCTCGCCGAACATCTCGTCGGCGATCTTCTCGGTGACGTCGGACCAGATCGCGATGATCTTGTTGTAGCGCTCGCCGTTGGTGATCGCCCCTTCGAGATACTGCCCTTCGACCTTGATCACCTCGGTGCGGGCCCCTTCCACGAGCGGCGCCTTCTGCTCGGGGATGATCAGGTCGTCGATGCCGATCGACAGCCCGGACCGGGTCGCATAGGTGAAGCCGAGATTCTTGAGCGAGTCGAGCATCTCGACGGTCTTCTCGAGGCCGAAGTGCAGGTGGCAGTACTGCACCACCTGCTGCAGCCCCTTCTTCTTGAGCAGGCCGTTCACGAACGGCATCACCTTCGGCAGCGACGTATTGAAGATGACCCGGCCGACGGTGGTGTTGATGATCTTGTTCTGGACGTTCTGCACTTCCGACTGCAGCACCGCCTGGTCGTCGCGGGCGACGGTCAGATCGAGCAGCTCGCCGGTCCAGCGCAGCCGGATCGGGGTCAGCGTCTCCAGCTCACCCGCTTCGAGCGCCAGCACCACGTCATCTGCGTTGCCGAAGACGCGGCCTTCGCCCTTGGCCGAAACCTTGGCCTTGGTCAGGTAGTAGCACCCGAGCACGATGTCCTGCGACGGGATCGCGATCGGCTGGCCGGATGCCGGCGACAGGATGTTGTTCGAGGACATCATCAGCACCGATGCCTCGATCTGTGCCTCCGGCGCCAGCGGGATGTGGACGGCCATCTGGTCGCCGTCGAAGTCCGCGTTGAACGCGGTGCAGACGAGCGGATGGATCCGGATCGCCTTGCCCTCGACCAGGACCGGTTCGAACGCCTGGATGCCGAGCCGGTGCAGCGTGGGCGCGCGGTTCAGCAGAACCGGATGCTCGCGGATGACCTCTTCGAGCACGTCCCACACTTCCGGACGCTGCTGCTCGACCATCTCCTTGGCCTGCTTGATGGTCGACACCAGCCCGCGCTCTTCGAGCTTGTTGTAGATGAACGGCTTGAACAGCTCGAGCGCCATCTTCTTGGGCAGCCCGCACTGGTGCAGCTTCAGCTCCGGTCCGACGACGATGACCGAACGGCCGGAGTAGTCGACGCGCTTGCCGAGCAGGTTCTGACGGAACCGCCCCTGCTTGCCCTTGAGCGTGTCCGACAGCGACTTCAGCGGACGGTTGTTCGCGCCGCGCAGCACGCGGCCGCGGCGGCCGTTGTCGAACAGCGCGTCGACCGCTTCCTGCAGCATCCGCTTCTCGTTGCGGATGATGACGTCGGGGGCCTTCAGCTCGATCAGCTTCTTCAACCGGTTGTTGCGGTTGATGACGCGGCGATAGAGGTCGTTGAGGTCCGAGGTGGCGAACCGGCCGCCGTCGAGCGGCACCAGCGGCCGCAGCTCGGGCGGGATGACCGGGATGACGTCGAGGATCATCCATTCCGGCTTGTTGGTGGAGCGACGGAACGAGTCGACCACCTTCAGGCGCTTGGCGTACTTCAGCTTCTTCTGCGCCGAGGCCTCGGCGCGCATCTTGTCGCGGAGCTCGGTCGCCATCTTCTCGACGTTGATCCGCTTGAGCAGCTCCTTGATCGCCTCCGCCCCCATCTGGGCGCGGAACTTGACCGGGCCGTACTCTTCGCGGGCCTTGCGGTACTGCTCTTCACTCAGCAGCTGGTGCTGCTTGAGGTCGGTATCGCCCGGCTCGATGACGACGTAGGCCTCGAAGTAGAGGACACGTTCGAGATCGCGCAGCGAGATGTCGAGGAGGTGGCCGATGCGGCTGGGCAGCCCCTTGAAGAACCACACGTGGCTGACCGGGGTCGCCAGCGTGATGTGCCCGAGCCGCTCGCGGCGGACCTTCGCCTGGGTGACTTCGACGCCGCACTTGTCGCAGATCACCCCGCGGTGCTTCATGCGCTTGTACTTGCCGCACAGGCACTCCCAGTCGGTGACCGGCCCGAAGATCTTGGCGCAGAAGAGACCGTCGCGCTCCGGCTTGAAGGTGCGGTAGTTGATCGTCTCCGGCTTGGTCACTTCGCCGTGCGACCAGGAGAGGATCTTCTCCGGCGAGGCGAGCGAGATACGGATGGCGTCGAAGTCCGACGTCAGCGATCCACGATTATCGAAACTTGGTCTCATATTTTTTAGCTCTCAGCTATCAGCTCTCAGCTATCAGCAATCCGTGCTGATATTCGGGAATCAGCGGTCAGCGGTCAGCTACCAGCACTCGTGGCTGATAGCTGACAGCTGAAGGCTGACAGCTAGCCTTCCGTCAGTACCCGGCACACCTTCGCCTGGCTCCGGCACCGCTTCCAGCATCGGCCGCTTCTTCGTCTTCATCAGCTCGACGTCCAGGCACAGCGCCTGGAGCTCGCGGATCAGGACGTTGAACGACTCCGGCAGCCCGGGCTGGAACGACGCGTCACCCTTGACGATCGCCTCGTAGATCTTCGCGCGGCCGGTCACATCGTCCGACTTCGCGGTGAGCAGTTCCTGGAGGATGTGCGCGGCGCCATACGCCTCGAGCGCCCACACTTCCATCTCGCCGAACCGCTGGCCGCCGAACTGCGCCTTGCCTCCCAGCGGCTGCTGGGTGATGAGCGAGTACGGTCCGATCGAGCGGGCGTGGATCTTGTCGTCGACCAGGTGCGACAGCTTCAGCATGTAGATGTAGCCGACGGTCACGTCCTGCTCGAACTCCTGCCCGGTCATGCCGTCGAACAGGCTGGTCTTGCCGCTCTTGGGCAATCCGGCCTCCTCGAGCCAGTGCTTGATCTCGTTCTCGCGGGCGCCGTCGAAGACCGGCGTCGCGAAGTAGAGACCGAGCGCGTGCGCGGCCCAGCCGAGGTGGGTCTCGAGAATCTGGCCGACGTTCATACGCGACGGAACGCCGAGCGGATTCAGGACGATCTCGACCGGGGTGCCGTCCGGCAGGTAGGGCATGTCCTCTTCGGGGAGGATGCGCGCGATCACGCCCTTGTTGCCGTGGCGGCCGGCCATCTTGTCGCCGACCGACAGCTTGCGCTTCATCGCGACGTAGACCTTGACCAGCTTGATGACGCCCGGAGGCAGCTCGTCACCGCGACGAACCTTCTCCTTCTTCTCCTCGAACTGGTTGCGGATCACTTCGACCTGGCGCTCGGTGCGCTCCTCGAGCTCGCGGAGGTCTTCCTCGAGCCGGGGATCGTCGGTGCTGATCTTCATCCGGACGATCGCTTCGTAGGGCAGCTCCTGGAGCAGCTCCGGCGTCAGCGCCGTCCCCTTCTTGAGCAGCCGCTCGCGGCCGTGCTCGTCGTAGAGGTCCGCGCGCGACTCCTGCCCCTTCAGCATGCCGACCACGCGCTTCTTCACTTCGTCGTGAAGAATGCGGATCTCGTCCTGGAGGTTCTTCTCCATCATGTCGAGCTCTTCCTGCTCGATCGCCTTGGCGCGGTCGTCCTTCTCGATCCCCTTGCGGGAGAAGATCTTGACGCCGACGATGATCCCCTCGATGCCCGGCGGGCAGACCAGGGACGCGTCGCGGACGTCGCCGGCCTTCTCACCGAAGATCGCGCGCAGCAGCTTCTCTTCCGGCGTCAGCTGGGTCTCGCCCTTGGGCGTGACCTTGCCGACCAGGATGTCGCCCGGCTTCACCGAGGCGCCGATCCGGATGATGCCGCTCTCGTCGAGATCCTTGAGATATCCCTCGCCGACGTTGGGGATATCGCGGGTGATCTCTTCCGGTCCGAGCTTGGTGTCGCGGGCCTCGATCTCGAACTCCTCGATGTGGATCGAGGTGTAGTAATCGTCCTTGACCATCCGCTCGGAGACCAGGATCGCGTCTTCGAAGTTGTAGCCGCGCCACGGCATGAACGCGACCAGCACGTTCCGTCCGAGGGCGAGCTCGCCCAGCTCGGTGCACGGCCCGTCGCCGAGGACCTGCCCCTTGTGGACCTTCTGGCCCACCCGGACGATCGGCTTCTGGTTGATGCACGTGTTCTGGTTCGACCGCTTGAACTTCGTCATCGGGTAGATGTCGGCGCCCATCTCTCGCGAGGCGGCCTCCGACTCTCCTTCCACGCGCACGACGATGCGCTGGCTGTCGACGAAGTCGACCGTGCCCGAGCGGCGGGCGACGATGACCGCCCCCGAGTCACGCGCGGTGATGTACTCCATGCCGGTGCCGACGTAGGGCGCCCGCGCCCGGAGCAGCGGCACCGCCTGGCGCTGCATGTTCGATCCCATCAACGCGCGGTTCGCATCGTCGTTCTCGAGGAACGGGACCAGCGAGGCGGCGACCGAGACCAGCTGCTTCGGCGAGACGTCGATGAACTCGATCTTCTCCTTCGGGGAGAGGATGAAGTTGCCCGCCTGCCGGGCGTTGACGCGCTCGTTCACGAAGCGGCCGTCATCGTCGACCTTGGCGTTGGCCTGGGCGATGATGTACTGGTCCTCTTCCCACGCCGAGAGGTAGTAGGAGTAGGGCTCGTACTCGAGGCCACGGCGGCGGCGGCCGGTGCCGGCCTTCTCCGTGTCCTTGTCGGCGCCGACCTGCGACGCCTCGACGATGTCGCCGACCTTGTGCTTGGTGTTGCCGGCGTTGGTGATCTGGACGTAGTCGATCACCCGGCCGTCCTTGACCTTGCGGTACGGCGATTCGATGAAGCCGAACTCGTTGATCCGCGCGTAGCACGACAGCGACGAGATCAGGCCGATGTTCGGGCCTTCCGGCGTCTCGATCGGGCAGATGCGGCCGTAGTGGGTCGGGTGCACGTCGCGGACCTCGAAGCCGGCGCGCTCCCGGGACAGACCGCCGGGCCCGAGGGCGGAAAGACGACGCTTGTGCGTCACTTCCGACAGCGGGTTGGTCTGGTCCATGAACTGCGACAGCTGCGACGACCCGAAGAACTCGCGAATCGCGGCCATGACCGGCTTCGCGTTGATCAGGTCGTGCGGCATGGCGGTCGCCATTTCCTGGTAGACCGACATCTTCTCCTTGATCGCGCGCTCCATCCGGACCAGGCCGATGCGGAACTGGTTCTCGAGCAGCTCGCCGACCGACCGCACGCGGCGGTTGCCGAGGTGATCGATGTCGTCCACGTTGGCGGGGTTCCGCCGCAGCTTCAGCTGGTACTTGATGACCTCGTAGAAGTCCTGCGGGTGCAGGATCTTCTCGTCGAGCGGCGTGTTCAGCTTCAGCTTGGTGTTCAGCTTGAGCCGGCCGACGCGCGAGAAGTCGTACTTCTGCGGGTTGAAGAACATGTTCTCGAACAGCGAGCGCGAGCTCTCGAGCGTGGGCGGATCACCGGGACGGAGCCGGCGGTAGATCTCGATCAGCGCCTCTTCGTGGGTGTGGATCGGATCCTTCTTCAGCGTCGAGCTGAGCACCGGACCGATTTCGTCGCGCTCGGGGAAGAAGATCTCGAGCCGTTCGACGTTCTTTTCCTGGGCGAGCGAGATCGCGCGCGGCGTGACCTCTTCGTTGGTCTCGAGGATGACCTCACCGGTCGAGGGATCGACGACGTCGCCGGCGGCAAACGCGCCCTCCAGCTCGGCGTCCGACACTTCGACCATCTCGACCCCGGCCTTTTTCAGGTTGGTGAGAGCGGTCGTCGTGATCTTCTTGCCGGCGTGGGTGACCACGTCGTTGCCGATCTTGATGTCGCGCGCCGCGCGCAGCCCCTGCAGGCTGTCGCTGACGGCCCAGTGGATCGAGCCTCCCTTCAGGGTCAGGCGATCGACCGAGTAGAAGGACCGGATGATCTCGTCGGCGCCACGCAGACCGAGGGCGCGCAGGAACACGGTGGCGAGGAACTTCCGCTTGCGGTCGATCCGCACGTAGAGCAGGTTCTTCGCGTCGTACTCGAACTCCACCCAGGAGCCGCGGTAGGGGATGATCTGGGCGATGTAGAGCGTCTTGTCTTCGGAGTGGAAGAAGGCGCCCGGCGAACGGTGGAGCTGCGACACGATGACGCGCTCGGTGCCGTTGATGATGAAGGTGCCGTTGTCGGTCATCAACGGGATGTCGCCGTAGTAGACCTCCTGCTCCTTGATGTCGCGGATGGTCTTCACGCCGGTCTCGGGGTCCTTGTTCCAGACCACGAGCCGGATGGTGACCTTGAGCGGCACGGCGTAGGTCATGCCACGTTCCTGGCACTCGTCGACGTCGTACTTGAGCTTCAACGCGACAGTGTGACCGCAGATGTCACAGACGTCGCCGCGAGCCTCGTTCGGCTTGCCGCAGCGCGGGCAGAGCACGTCGTGCTCGCCGTAGGGGTCGGCGACCAGCGTGTGACCGCAGTTGGTACAGGGCTTACGGAGGTGGTGCAGCCCGGCCAGGCGGCCGCACTTGCACTCCCAGTTGCCGATCGAATACTCGATGAACTCGAGCGATGAGTTCTCCCGGAAGTCGCTGATCGGGAAGACCGACTTGAAAACCGACTGCAGACCGGCGTCTTCTCGCTCCGAAGGCAGCCGGTTCATCTGCAGGAACCGCTCGTAGGACTTCTTCTGGATCTCGATCAGGTTCGGGATCGGGATCGTCGTCTTGATCTTGGAGAAGTCGATGCGCTCGCGGTAGACGTTCTTGGGAAGGCTGTACATGCGTTGAAGACCTCGGGAGCGGTCGAAAGATACGTGTGGGCGGGGCTTAACGCCCCGCCGCACGATACCGGGGATGAACCCGGCCTGCCGGAGACGTTCGTAAACCTCCCCGGCACGATACGAAGCGCGGGGCCCAGGCCCCGCACGCCGCTACTTGATCTCGACCTTGGCGCCGACGTCCTCGAACTTCTTCTTGATCGCGGCGGCTTCGTCCTTCGGAATGCCTTCCTTGATCGCCTTGGGAGCGCTCTCGACGAGATCCTTCGCTTCCTTGAGGCCGAGGCTGGTCACTTCGCGGACGACCTTGATCACGTTGATCTTGTTGGTGCCGACTTCGGTCAGGGTCGCGGTGAACTCGGTCTGCTCTTCCGCCGGAGCCGCACCGCCGGCCGCCGCGCCGCCGCCGGGCATCGCCATCGGCATGGCCGCGGCCGCCGACACGCCGAGCTCGGTCTCGAGCGCCTTCACGAGCTGCGACAGCTCGAGCACGGAAATCCCCTTGATGTAGTCGACCACCTGCTGCTGATTCAATTCGGCCATTACTGTCCTCTTTACTCAATTTGCGATGGGGCCCCACCCCCACCGCCTGCCAGCGCTCGCTGCTCGCTCGCGCCGCTGATTCCTACGTTCCCCGTTAGCCCTTCGCTTCGTCGGGCCGCTGGTTAGCTTCGACTTACTGCCTTCAGTTGCCTACGAAGGGCGGCTAGGCGCCCGCTTCCGATCTCTTCTTCTCCGCCGCCACCAAAACGTTCATCAGGTCGCGCGGTGCGGCGTTCAGCACGCTCACCAGCTGGACCATCGGCGCCTGGAGCAGGAACAGCAGCTTCGCGTAGAGCTCCGGCTTGCCCGGCAGCGTCGCGAGCTCGGCGACCTCGACCGGCTTGATCGTCCGCCCCTGCACCACCGCGGCCTTGATCTGGAGCGCCGGCGCGGTCTTGGCGAACGTCGTCAACACCTTCGCCAGAGCCACCGGGTCCTCGCCCGCATAGGCGATGGCGGTGGTGCCGATGAAGAACTGGTCGAGCGGCTCGAAGGCCGTGCCCTTGAGCGCCCGCTTGGCCAGCGAGTTCTTGACGACCTTGTACTGGCCGCGGACCGCCCGGACCTGACGGCGCAGCTCGGTGACTTCCGGGACTTTGAGGCCGCGGTAGTCGACCAGGACGGCGCTCTCGGTCTTCTGGAACGTCCCTTCGAGCGCTTTCAGGTCCTCGATTTTGGATGCTCGCGTAATAGCCATGACTAGTGCTTCACCACTTCCGTGACGTGCGTGGTATCGATCAGGATGCCGGGCCCCATGGTCGACGACATCGTCACGCTCTTCAGGTACTTGCCCTTCGCCGCGGGCGGCTTGGCCTTGACCACGCTGTCGACGAGCGCGTGGGCGTTCTCGATCAGGCTCTGGGCCGGGAACGACAGCTTGCCGACCGGGGCATGGACGATCCCGGTCTTGTCGACGCGGAACTCCACCTTGCCGGCCTTGATCTCCTTGACCGCCTGGCCGATGTTCGGGGTGACGGTGCCGGTCTTGGGGTTGGGCATCAGGCCGCGGGGGCCGAGGACCTTTCCGAGCTTGCCGACCGCACGCATCATGTCGGGGGTGGCGACGACCGCGTCGAAGTCCATCCAGCCCCCCTGGATCTTGTCGACCAGCTCCTCGCCGCCGACGTGATCGGCCCCGGCTTCCAGGGCTTCTTTCTGCTTGTCGGTACCGGCGATCGCCAGCACCTTCTTGCTCTTGCCCAGGCCGTGCGGCAGCACCACCGTGCCGCGGACCATCTGGTCGGCATGCTTCGGGTCGACGCCAAGCCGCATCGCGAGCTCGACGGTCTCGTCGAACTTGGCGAACTTCACCTTCTGCATGAGGGGAATCGCGTCCTCGATCGAATGCGGACGCTCAGGCACCTGCTGCCGTGCGGCAGCGAACTTCTTACCCTGTTTACGCATCTTGCCTCCGTGGTGCAAGCGGGCCGTGAGGCCCTCCCACTTTTATTGATTTGCGCTGGGGCCCCACCCCCAGCCCCTGCCAGCCCTCGCTCTCGCTCGGGCCGGTATTTAGCAACCCCAGGCTGCTTGGAGAACGATTCGGTCTAGAACACTGGCCGGCTCGAGTTTCAAACTCGAGCTGGGAGCTGGCAGCCGGCAGCTGGCAGCTCTAGCCGATCACATCGATGCCCATCGAACGGGCGGTGCCGGCGACCGTCTTGTAGGCGGCTTCGGCGGACTCGCAGTTCAGGTCGGGCATCTTCAACTTGGCGATCTCTTCGACCTGCTTCCGGGTCACGGTGCCGACCTTGTTCTTGTTCGGCTCGGCGGATCCCTTGGCCAGGTTTGCGGCCCGCTTCAGCAGGACCGGCGCCGGCGGCGTCTTGGTGATGAAGCTGTAGGACCGGTCGGCGTAGACCGTCACCACGACGGGGATGATCAATCCCTCGTCCTTGGAGGTCTTCGCGTTGAAGTTTTTGCAGAAGTCCATGATATTGACGCCGTGAGGACCGAGAGCGGTCCCAACTGGCGGCGCCGGGGTCGCTTTCCCCGCGGCGATCTGGAGCTTCACCATTGCCTGTACTTTTTTGGCCATCAGCTTTCAGCTTTCAGCTATCAGCAGCTTTCAGCTGTCAGCTACTGAGAGCTGACGGCTGAGAGCTGATAGCTAGAGTTTCTCTACCTGCAAAAAATCCAACTCGACCGGCGTGGCGCGGCCGAAGATCGTGACCATGACCTTCAGGGTGTTGCGGTCGAGGTTGACCTCGTCCACCACCCCGTTGAAGCTGGTGAACGGACCCTCGTTGATCCGCACCTGGTCCCCCTTCTCGAACGTGTACTTCGGCTTCGGCTTCTCGGCCGCCTCGGTCACCTGGTTGAGGATCTGGTCGACCTCTTCACGGGTGAGCGGGGTCGGTTTGGCGCCGGCGCCGACGAACCCGGTAACCTTGGGCGTGTTCTTCACCACGTGCCACGCGTTGTCGGACATGTGCATCTCGACAAGGATGTAGCCGGGGAAGAACCGCTTCGAGCTCACCACCTTCTTGCCGCCGCGCATCTCGGCGACCTGCTCGGTCGGGATGAGGATCTCGCCGATCTCGTCCTGCAGGCCGTAGGCGTTGACCCGCTGCTCGAGCGACTCCTTCACCTTGTTCTCGAAGCCCGAGTAGGTGTGGACGATGTACCACTGCTTCGTGCGATCGTCGGTCATCGTGCTCATGCTGCGAACGACTGGAAGATCCAGCTGACAATGGCCGAGAACAGCACGTCGATGCCGTAGAGATAAACTCCGAAAAAGATCGACGTCAGGATCACGACCAGGGTGGTGGCGTAGACTTCCTTGCTGCTCGGCCAGGTCACGCGAGCGGTTTCGTTGCGGACCTCGGAGAGGAAGCGTCGCGAACGCCCCCACCAGCCGGTGACGCTGTCACGGGCGCGTCCGCCGATCGACTCGTCGTGCTCAACCATTGCTGCTTTCATTTCCGTTCCCTGAAGCTCTCAGCTCTCAGCTTCAAACCGCGCTACCCCATCCCCGGCTGAAAGCTGACTGCTCACAGCTGAACGCTACGAACTGGCAGGACAGGAGGGAATCGAACCCCCAACCCCCGGTTTTGGAGACCGGTGCTCTGCCAATTGAGCTACTGTCCTGCATCTATCGCGGGCGCGCCTCCTGCGCTCGCGCTTGCGGCCTTCACTACGTTCCGCTCGCTCCGTTCCGGCCGCTTCTCGCTTCGCTCCGCTCGCCCGGTTCCGAATCGAATCTGCAATCCCCGATTCAGACAATCCTGTCGATCGAGCAATCCTGCAAGTCAGCTGCAATCCGCAGTCGAGCTTACTTCGATCTCTTTGTGCCCCGTGTGCTTGCGGCAGAAGCGGCAGAACTTGCTGAACTCCAGCCGCTCGCTGGTCTTCTTCTTGTTCTTGGTCGTCGTGTAGTTCCGCCGCTTACAGTCCAGGCAGGCGAGCGTGATGATGTCTCTCATAGCTGTGTTCCTCGACGGGATGGGGTTTGGGGGATGTCATCCCCCATTCCCGATTCCCCATTCCCGGTTTCGGCTCGCGCCGTCCTACTCGATGATTTCCGAGATGGTGCCGGCGCCGACGGTGCGGCCACCTTCACGGATCGCGAACCGGGCGCCCTTTTCGAGCGCGACCGGCGTGTGCAGTTCCGCGGTGATGCTGGTGTTGTCACCGGGCATCACCATCTCGACCCCCTCCGGCAGCTTGAGCGAGCCGGTGACGTCGGTCGTGCGGATGTAGAACTGCGGACGGTAGCCGTTGAAGAACGGGGTGTGGCGGCCGCCCTCGTCCTTCGACAGGATGTAGACCTCGCCCTTGAACTTCGTGTGCGGCTTGATCGTGCCGGGCTTGCACAGCACCTGGCCGCGCTCCACGTCGTCTTTTTCCACGCCACGAAGCAGGACGCCGACGTTGTCGCCTGCGACGCCCGCGTCGAGCAGCTTGCGGAACATCTCGACGCCGGTGACGACCTTCTTCTCGGTCGGCTTGAAGCCGACGATCTCGATTTCCTCGCCGACCTTGACCGTGCCCCGCTCGATACGGCCGGTCACGACGGTGCCGCGGCCGGAGATCGAGAACACGTCCTCGATCGGCATCAGGAACGGCTTGTCGACCTCACGCTCCGGCATCGGGATGTAGGTGTCGAGCGCCTCCATCAGCTTCAGCACGGTGTCGACCCCCGCGGGATCGCCGTTCAGCGCGCCGAGCGCCGAGACGCGAACCACCGGGATGTCGTTGCCGGGGAAGCCGTACGAGGTCAGCAGCTCGCGCACTTCGAGCTCGACCAGGTCGACCAGTTCGGGATCGTCGACCGCGTCGACCTTGTTCAGCGCCACCACCATGTAGGGAACGTTGACCTGCTTGGCCAGCAGCACGTGCTCACGGGTCTGCGGCATCGGGCCGTCGACCGCGGAGACGACGAGGATGGCGCCGTCCATCTGGGCCGCGCCGGTGATCATGTTCTTGATGTAGTCCGCGTGACCCGGGCAGTCGACGTGGGCATAGTGACGGTTCGGGGTCGCGTACTCGACGTGGCTGGTCGCGATCGTCAGGATCTTGGTCGCGTCGCGCCGGCCCTGCGATTCCGAGGCCTTCGCCACCTCGTCATACGGGACGAACTTCGCCCAACCCTTGTCGGCCGCAACCTTGGTGAGGGCGGCGGTCAGGGTCGTCTTGCCGTGGTCGATGTGGCCGATGGTGCCAACGTTGACGTGCGGTTTGGATCGATCGAATTTCTCTTTTGCCATGTCTCTTGTCCTGCCCTCATCCGGTACTGGCGGGGGTGTGCTTCCCCGCGGTGTAGGGCGGGGACTTACCCCGCCGGCCGATCGGCGGACCCCGTGTCCGCCCTACAAGTCTTGCTACAAAATCGCCGTCCTGTCAGTCCTTCGACTCGCTACGCTCGCTCAGGACATTCGCCTCGGCCCCGTGCCGGGCCTGCCATGAGCGAGGCCCGCAGGGCCGAGTCGAATGGAGCCGATGACCAGGATTGAACTGGTGACCTCGTCCTTACCAAGGACGCGCTCTGCCAACTGAGCTACATCGGCCTCGCCTACGCGCCTACTTCGCTTCATCGCTTCGGCGACGGCAGGCCCCTTCGCGCCACTTCGCCGCGGTAAGCCGCGTGGCTTGCCCAGACGGAGCTCGCGCAGCGAAGCCATCGAGCGAAGTCTGGAGCGGGAGACGGGGATCGAACCCGCGACCAACAGCTTGGAAGGCTGTGACTCTACCACTGAGTTACTCCCGCCTTCGCGGCTCGCCGACTTCGCTGACTCGCCGCTACGGCGGGCAAGCCCGCCGCGTCATTTTCCGCCCGCTGACTCGCCGCTTCAGCGGGCAAGCCCGCCGCGGTGTTTTCCCGACTTCGCTGACTCGCCGCTACGGCGGGCAGCCTGCCTCCCACCCCTCGACCAACCTCGGACGAAGGTTGGGCTCGCCAACCGAAACCCACCTTCGCTATCGCCTTCTCGGCCTGCCTGGCCGAAGCCTCGCGGTGCGATAGCTTCGGCGAGGCGAAGGCTGGTGGCGAGGGAAGGATTCGAACCTTCGAAGCCGCATGGGCGACAGATTTACAGTCTGCTGCGTTTGACCGCTTCGCTACCTCGCCGATACCCGGCCTCCACGTTTCAGCCGCGCATGCGCGGCTGACGGCTGAAAGCCTTCGTTGCTGTGATCTGTCAGGATTTGCGCCGTGTCGCGAGTGCCCCTGCGGAAACCGGCTCGACAACCCCTGTTTTCCCGATGCTATGGAGCTGGCGAAGGGATTTGAACCCCCGACCGGCTGATTACAAATCAGCTGCTCTACCGGACTGAGCTACGCCAGCCCAGACAAAAGAGCATTTGTAGCACAGCGCGTGCCACGCTGGCAAGTGGACGGGCCCCCACGCCCCGCCAAACCCCGTCAACCACCTGAGCCCCCGATCTTTACCGTATCGGAACTTTCCATTCTACCGCAATTTGGCCCGCCTTTGCCGAGCGGCCTCGAACAAGGCGATCCCGGTCGCCACCGAGACGTTCAGGCTCTGAACCGAGCCCCCCATCGGGATCCGCACCAGCCGGTCGCAGCGCTCGCGGGTCAGACGTCGCAGCCCCTCCCCCTCCCCGCCGACCACGATCGCCGACGGCAGCGTGAAATCCGCCTCGTCGTAGGCCTCCGCCGCCTCGCCGACGAACCCGACGGTCCAGACTCCCGCCTCCTTCAGCTCCTCCAGCGCCCGCGCGATATTGACGACGGTGGCGAACCGGACGAAGGCGGTGGCGCCGGAGGACGCCTTCGCGGCGGCGCCGTCGAGCGCGGCCGCCCGCCGCGCCTGGCGGATGATCCCGTGCCCGCCGGCGCCGTCAACGGTCCGCGTGATCGCGCCGACGTTGTGCGGATCCTCGACCCCGTCGAGCACGACCAGCAGCGGCGCCGCCGGGGCCGCCCCCTCGACCAGCTCCTGCACGCTGTAGTCACGCGCCGGCGCGAGCTCGGCGACGATCCCCTGGTGCACACCGCCGCGCGCCAGGCGCTCGAGCGCCTGGCTATCCACCCGCGCGACCGCGATGCCCGCGGCCTTCGCCAGCGCCAGCGCCTCGTCGATCCGTTTGTCGGCGCGCGCGCCCAGGGAGAGCCGCCGGACGCGTCCGGCGCGCAGCGCCTCGAGGACCGGGTTGAGGCCGTAGATGATCACGCGATCACGCGCGCGAATGCCGCCGCCCGGTCGCGGCAGCTCACCACCCGCCCCACCCGGGCGTCGGCCGGCAGCAGCGCACCGCGATCGATCGCCGGGACGGCGAGGTCGAGCTCGGGGCCGCCACCCTCCCCGGTCAGCGCCGCGCGGATCGGATGAAACAGCGACTTGCCCTTCTGCCCGGTGCGCTCCTTGACCCGGGTGGCGACGGCGCGAAACGACTCGCGGTCCAGCATCGGGCCGGTGATCTCCTCGGCGAGCGCGAGCACCACGTCGCGGGCCGACGGCTCGTGCAGCATGTGGCCGATCTCCGGCAACGCCAGCGCCGCGGCCGCGTCATAGGCGAACACGAACCGCAGGCGATCCGGGATCTCCTCGAGACGATCGACCGACCCGACCGCCATCCCCAGGAGCGACCCGATGTATTCCATCGCCTCCGGCGTCCGCTGCTCGATGAAGCCGTGCTTGAGGAAATAGCGGGCGCTCTCGGCGGCAAGCCGCCCCGGCGACGCCTCCTTCATGTAGTGCCGGTTCATCCACGCGAGCTTCTCGGGGTCGAACACACCAGCGCTGTGACCGACGTCCTCGAGCTCGAAGCGCCGGGCGAGCTCGGCGACCGGCAGCAACTCTTCATCGTTACCCGGGGACCAGCCGATCAGCGCCAGGTAATTGACCAGCGCCTCGGGCAGGTATCCGCGCTCGCGGAACTCGGCGACCGACGTCGCGCCGTGGCGCTTCGACAGCGGCGTGTGATCCGGCCCGAGCACGAGCGACAGGTGCGCAAAGCTCGGAGGCGTGAAGCCGAGCGCCTGGTACATCAGCAGCTGCCGCGGCGTATTCGAGATGTGGTCCTCGCCGCGGATCACGTGCGTGATCTCCATCAGCGCATCGTCCACGACCACGGCGAAGTTGTAGGCCGGCCGGCCGTCGGACCGCACGATGACCGGATCGCCGATCACCTCGCTGCTGAAGGTGACGTCGCCGCGCACCAGGTCCTCGAACGTGACGTCGACCCCTTCGGGCACCTTGAAGCGGATCACCGGCCGTTCACCGGTCTCGATGCGCCTGGAGGTCTCTTCGTTCGACAGCTCGCGGCAGGTCCCGGCGTATCTCGGCGGACGGCCGGCCGCCAGCATGTCGCGCCGCTCGGCCTCGAGCTGCGCCGGTGAACAGAAGCAGTAGTAGGCGTGGTCGCCGGCGATCAGCTCGTTGGCATATGAGGCGTACAGGTGCAGCCGCTCCGACTGCCGGTAGGGACCATGCGGCCCTTCGACGTCCGGCCCCTCGTCCCAGTCGAGGCCGAGCCAGCGCAGGTCATCCAGGATGCTCGTTTCGGACTCGCGGGTCGAGCGCTCGGCATCGGTGTCTTCGATGCGGAGGACCAAGGTGCCGTCCTTGCCGTGCGCGAGGAGCCAGTTGAACAGCGCCGTCCGCGCGTTCCCCACGTGCAGCTGACCGGTCGGACTGGGAGCAAAGCGCAAACGCATAAGAAGAAACTCAGAACTCAGAGCTACGAACTAAGAACTCAAGAGAGAGACGGCGTGCGCGGCGATGGCTTCCCCGCGACCGACGGCATCGACCCCCTCGTTCGTCTTCCCTTTGACGCTGACCCGGTCGACCGCGATGCCCACCGCGCCGGCCAGGCCTTCGCGGATCTGGGTGAGGTGCGGGGCGATCTTCGGCCGCTCCAGCACGATGACGACGTCGAGGTTTTCGATGGTGAACCCGGCATCCCGGACCAGCGCGGCGGACTGCCTGAGGAGCTCGATGCTCGAGGCCCCTTTCCAGCGCGGATCGCTGTCGGGGAAGTGGCCGCCGATGTCCCCGAGGCAGGCGGCGCCCAGCACCGCGTCGGTCGCCGCGTGGCACGCGACGTCCGCGTCGGAGTGCCCGAGCGCTCCCCGCTCCGAGGGAATCTCGACGCCACCGATGATCAGCGGACGCCCTTCGACCAGCCGGTGCAGGTCGTAGCCGGTGCCGACCCGCGATAGCGCGGACGGCGCGACCCGTAGACGAGCGCGCTCGAGGTCCTCGCGGGTGGTGATCTTGACGTTCTCCGCATGCCCTTCGACAACCTCGACGCGATGCCCCGCCCGCTCGGCCAGCGCCGCCTCGTCGGTCCCCTCGGCGCCCGCCCGCCCCGCGGCTACGGCGTCGGCCAGCACGGCGCGGCGGAAAGCCTGCGGCGTCTGGGCGAGATAGATGGACTCCCGAGGGATGGTGCCGGCGACCATGGTCCGGCCATCGGTGGTGATCACCTGTTTTACCGTGTCGCTGACCGGGATCGCGGCAATGGCCGCCCCGTGCGCCGCAGCGGCGTCGATGCAGCGGCCGATGAGGTCGGCGGAAACGAACGGACGCGCGGCATCGTGCACCAGAACGACTGAGCTGGCGGGCGCGACCTGGTCGAACGCCGCAGCCACCGAATCCTGGCGCCGGCCGCCGCCGGCGACCACTCGAGCGTTGCCGTAGTCGACGAGCCACGACGGCGGAGCGGCCGCGAGGTCCCCGGGCAGGGCGACGATCACTTCGGTCACCCGAGGGTGGCGCGCGAACACTTCCACGCTCAGCTGCAGCATGGTGCGGCCGCCGACGAGCAGCAACTGCTTGGGCACGTCCGCGCCGATCCTTCGACCTGCGCCTCCGGCCGCGATGATGGCGGTAACGTGCATCAACCGGCGATTATCTCACCTTGCCCGGCGCGAACGATGTCGCGAACCCGGGCAGCGAAGGTCAGCACCGTCTCACGGGGCACGCCGATCGTCGGGATCGGCGGGTGCACTACGAGCCGTACCTCTCCCGGACAGACCATCAGCCGTCCTTTTTTCATGACGTGCTGGCTGCCCGAAACGCTCACCGGCACGACCGGCAGGCCAGCGTCGATCGCCACGAGAAACGAGCCTTTCTTGAACCGTCCGATGGTGCCATCCACGCTGCGAGTGCCCTCGGGGTACACGATCAGCGAGCTCGACTCGCCGACGAGGCGGCGCATCTTCTCGACGATGTCCGGACCCGGGTTGTGGCGGTCCACCAGCAGATGGCCGGCGCGGTGAAGGTGCCACCCCATGAACGGAATCCTGCCGAGCGACTCCTTCGCCACGATCCGCAGCTGCGCCGGCACCGACGAGAACAGGATCGGGATGTCGTAAATGCTCTGGTGATTCGCCGCGAACACGTAACTGCGTCCCGGCTCCAGGTGCTCGAGCCCGCTGACGTGGACGCGGACGCCCGTCGTGCCCAGGATGAGGCGCGCCCACGCCCGGGCGCAGCCGTGCGCGAAGTTGCCTGAGCGGTCGAACAGAGTGGATACCAGTGAGACGGTGCCAAGGACGACGGTGTACAGCGTGACGGCCGGAATCAGGTAGAAGACCGTTCGCCACCAGTGAAAGGGGGGGATCACCGCTGCCGCGTCTCGGGTCGGATCGACTCAGCCATCTGCCGCGGCGTCCGGTCCCTATTTTGCGTTGTGGGTTCGCGACACGGCCGCGGTCGCGGCCGGGCCCGACACGGCCGCCGCCGCAATCGCCGGGCCGCTGCCGCTCTGCGCGCTGGCGCCCCCGGTGCCGGACTGCACCGCCGGCGGCGCCTCGATGTAGCGGCCGAAGATCATCTTGCCGGCGGTCGTCTGCAGCACGCTGGTCACGACGATGTCGATGTTGCGGCTGATCATCCGCCGCGCGTTGTCGACAACCACCATCGTCCCGTCGTCGAGGTAGGCGACGCCCTGGTTGTATTCCTTGCCTTCCTTGAGGATGAAGACCTTCATGAACTCGCCCGGCAGCACCACCGGCTTGAGGGCGTTGGCGAGCTCGTTGATGTTGAGGACGTCGACGCCGCGCAGCTGTGCGACCTTGTTCAAATTGAAGTCGTTGGTGACGATCTTCCCCTGCAGCGTGCGTCCAAGCTCGATCAGTTTCAGGTCGACTTCACGAACTTCCGGGAAGTCGATGTCCGAGATCGTGACGTCGACGCCCGACATTTTCTGGATCTTCTGCAGGATGTCGAGGCCGCGGCGGCCGCGGTTCCGCTTCAGCGCATCGGCGGAGTCGGCGACCATCTGCAGCTCCTTGAGCACGAACTGCGGGATCACGAGGGTGCCGTCGAGAAAGCCGGTCTCGCAGATGTCCGCGATCCGGCCGTCGATGATCACGCTGGTATCGAGGATGCGGTAACGCCTCTGCGGTCCGGCATCGCGGAACAGCGCCACCAGGCGCGCCGGTTCGAGCCACTCCCCTTTACGCGCCCCCATGACGATCCCGAGGTACGGGAACACGAGCAGGATGAAGCTGTGAAGAAATACGATCCGGTTGTCGGTGGTGTCGGCCCAGAACAGCGCCGCACCGATGGTCTTCGCCAGCCCGAGCCCGATGGCGCCGCCGATCAGCGCGCCGAGAAGGTCGGTGACCTCCGCGCTGCGCATCCGGGTCTCGAGCGCGATCATCAGGATACCCAGCACGGCCCCGGCCGCGAGGTTCATCTCGAGCGACAGGCCGAACGGACGGGTGAGAGCGGTCGCGTACGTCACCGCCAGGACGAAGAGGACGCGGACCATCAGAACCCAGGGCATACGTTTATTCTATCGGCCGAACAGGCTGCCAGCCCATCCTACCAATCCATAAGGGCGTCCAGGGCCTCGCTGACCGTCCGGACCTCGACGAGCTCGATCGTCGGCCCGGCTTCCGCCTTCGCCGAGGCTTCCGCCTTCGCCGAGGCTTCGGCGGACAAGCCGGCGGACAGGCCTGCGGACGAGTCCTTGGACCGGCTGGAAGCCGAACCGCCGGGGAGGTCGAGAAGGGAACCGCTGCCGGGCGGCAGCACACAGCGGGCGAATCCCATCTGCGCCGCTTCTCTCACCCGGAGGGCCCCCTGGGTGGTGCCGCGGACCTCGCCGGCCAGGCCGACCTCGCCAAAGACCGCCGTCCCTTCCTTGATCGGACGGTTCCGGACGCTCGACGCCACGGCCGCGATGATCGCCAGGTCAGCAGCGGGCTCGTCGACCACCATCCCTCCGGCGATGTTGACGAAGACGTCCTCCCCCATGAGGTTGAGACCGGCCCGCTTCTCGAGGACGGCCAGCAGCAACGAGAGACGGTTCTGATCGATCCCGCTGGCCATCCGCCGGGCATTGCCGAAGGAGCTGCTGCTGACCAGCGCCTGTACTTCGACGAGGAAGGGCCGGGATCCCTCGATGCAGCACAGCACCGCCGACCCAGGGGCGTTTACCGGACGCTCAGCGAGGAACAGCGCCGACGGGTTGGCCACAGCCCTCAGCCCGATCCCGGTCATTTCGAACACGCCGAGCTCGCTCACCGCACCGAAACGGTTCTTCACCGCGCGGACGACGCGGTGGGCGTGCTGCCGCGCACCCTCGAAGTACAGGACGGTGTCGACGATGTGCTCGAGGGCCTTCGGGCCGGCGATGTTGCCGTCCTTGGTCACGTGGCCGACCAGGAAGGTGGGGATGTTCTGTCCCTTGGCGGCAAACAGCAACTGCGTGGCGGATTCGCGGACCTGGCCGATGCTGCCGGGGGCCGACTGGAACTTCAGCGAAAACACGGTCTGGATCGAGTCGACGATGATCAAAGCAGGCTTGAGCCGGGCGATCTCTTCGAGGATCCGCTCGAGGCAGGTCTCGGCCAGGATGTAGAGCGGGCCATCGGCCACGCCCAGCCGCTGGCCGCGGGCCTTGATCTGATGTTCCGACTCTTCGCCCGAGCTGTAGAGAACCGGTCCATAGGTCTTGGCGAAGTGCGCCGCCGCCTGCAGGAGCAGCGTGGACTTGCCGATGCCCGGCTCCCCTCCCAGCAGCACCAGGGAGCCAGGAACGACGCCGCCGCCGAGCACACGGTCGAACTCGCCGATGCCGGTGGTGAGCCGCTCCGCGTGAACGGTGTCGATATCCGCGTACAGCTGCGGCCCGGCCGTAGCGGCGAGCGCGTAGCGCTTGCCTGCCGACGCAGACGCGACCGCCTCCGGCACCGCGTGCTCCTCGACGAGCGAGTTCCAGGCGCCGCAGTCGTTGCAGCGGCCGAGCCACTTGGAAGCCTGGGCGCCGCACTCCTGACACGCAAAGACAGTCTTCTGCTTCATGTCTCCATTTCTCGTCTCACTCGTAAACCCTGTCGATCCGGCTGCCGAGGCGACAGAGCAACTCGTAGGGAATCGTACCGATCGCGGCGGCCATCTCGCGTACCGTCACGGTGCCGGTGCCCTCGTCGCCGGCCTGATCTCCGATGATCACCACGTCATCGCCCGGGGCAACCGCCATCCCCGTGACGTCGAGCATCGTCATGTCCATGCAGACCGAGCCGACGATCGGGGCGCGGCGGCCGCGTACCAGCATGGAAACGCGCCCGGCAAGCCGGAGGTCGAGGCCGTCGGCATACCCGGCGGGCACGATCGCGATCGACGCCGGTTGATCGACCGGCGTCTTCAGGCCGTACCCGGCGGCTTCGCCGGCGCGGAGCCCCTTCACCGCCACGATACGACTATGGAGTGACAGGGCAGGTCGCAGCGGGATGGTGGTAGCGAGCGGCGGCGGGACGACGCCGTAGAGGAGCAGTCCCGGACGGACGAAATCGTACCAGACGCGCTCGTCCCGCAGCAGCGCGGCGCTGTTGGCGGCATGCCGGTGAAGGACCGGGATCCCGATCGCCGGCAGCCGTTCGAGGGCGGCGTCAAAACGCTGGCGCTGTTCGCCGAAGGCGGGATGATCGGGGTTCTCTGCGGTGGCGAAATGGGTGTAGACCGCGTCGATCTGGAGATGGCCGCTGGCCGCCACCTCCGGCAGCGTCCGCTGCAGGTTGTCGTGACGGAAGCCGAGCCGGTTCATGCCGGTGTCGATCTTCAAGTGGCATGACAGGCGAGCGTCCCGCTTCGCAGCCGCCTGCTGGAGGGCGCGGGCGGCCGACGGCGTGGAGATCGTCGGCGTGAGGTCATGGGTGAAGACGCCGTCCAGATCGCTGACGCTGAGCGCGCCGAAGACGAGAATCGGCGCGCGCACGCCGGCGTCCCGCAGCACGATCCCTTCCTCGATGTCGGCGCAGGCCAGCATCGCCGCCCCCGCTTCTTCAAGCGCCAGCCCCACCTGCGCGGCCCCGTGTCCGTAGGCGTTTGCCTTTACAACCGCGATGACACGTGGCGCCCGCCCCGTTCCCGCTGACAGGAACGACTGGATCGACCGCAGGTTTGATTGGATGGCGTCGAGGTTTACGCTCGCGAGCGTCGGACGGATCACTCAGTGATGGTAAATGGAAAATGGCTGATGGGGGAACCGGAATCACCGCGGAGCTCGCGGAGGACGCTGAGGTGGGCCTCGCATCTTCTGCCTATTTCAACCGCTCCGCGTTCTCAGCGGCCTCAGCGGTGAGTCTTTGCTCGGGCCAGCCGCGCGGATTGCTACTGACCGCCTCCGTGCGCGAGGTTCTCAAACCGTGTGTGCTCTTTGATGAACGCCAGCTTCGCGGTGCCGACCGGGCCGTTGCGCTGCTTGCCGATGATGATCTCGGCGGTCCCCTGTTCCTCGGTGTTCGGGTTGCCGTCGGCGTCGCGATATTGCTCGGCGCGGTAGATGAACATCACCACGTCGGCGTCCTGCTCCAGCGCCCCGGACTCGCGCAGATCCGACAACTGCGGCCGATGATCGGCGCGGGTCTCGGACGCGCGTGACAGCTGCGACAGCGCCACGATCGGCACGTTCAGCTCCTTGGCCAGCCCTTTCAGCGACCTCGAGATGGACGCGATCTCCGCCTGCCGGCTCTCGAACCGGCCACGCCCCTGCATCAGCTGGATGTAATCGATGATGAGCACGTGCAACCCGTGCTCGGCCTTGAGCCGCCGCGCCTTGGCCCGCATCTCGAGCACGCCGATCGATGCCGTGTCGTCGATGAACACCCTCGCCTCGGCCAGCGTGCCGAGCGCGTGCGACAGCCGGCCGTAGTCCTTTTCGTTCAGGAATCCGGTCCGGAAGCGGTGCGCGTCGATCCTCGCCTCGGAGGTCAGCATGCGCATGAACAGCTGTTCCTTGGACATCTCGAGCGAGAAGAACCCTACGGTCATGTCGGTTGAGGTGCCGACATGCTGCGCGATGTTGAGGACGAAGCTGGTCTTGCCCATCGACGGCCGGGCGGCCACCAGCACCAGATCGGACGGCTGCAGCCCCGAGGTCATCTCGTCGAGATCGACGAAGCCGGTGGGCACGCCGGTCACCATGCCCTTCTGCTGCTGCAGCTTCTCGATGGTGGTGAACGAGCTCTGCACCAGGTCGCGCAGCGGGACGAAGCCGGCCCGGATCCGGTCCTCGGCAATCGCGAAAATCGACCGTTCCGCCTCGTCGAGCAGCAGGTCCGGCTCCTGCTCCGCCTCGTAGGCCTCGGCCAGGATCTTGTTCGCCGAGTAGATCAGGCTGCGAAGGGTCGACTTCTCCTTGACGATGCGCGCGTAGTACTCGACATTGGCCGACCGCGGCACGCCATCGGCAAGCGAGGCGATGTAGGCGGGGCCGCCGACGTCCTCGAGCTCGCCGCTCTTCGAGAGTTCGTCCTTCAGGGTGATGAAGTCGATCGCATCGCCGCGCTCGCTGAGCGTGATCATCTTCTCGAAGATGCGGGTGTGCGCGTTCCGGAAGAAATCCTTCGAGTCGATCAGCTCCGCGGCATGGTTGAACGCCTCGTTCTGGATCAGGATCGCTCCGAGAACTGACTTCTCAGCCTCGAGATTGTGTGGAAGCGTACGTTCCGGGGCAGCGACGGCGGTGTCCGGCATTGGTGTGGCTCGCGGAGTCAGAAGGATACCAGACCGCGACGCGATCGCACGGCAGAAAAAGTCAGCAGCCGAAGGCGTGGCGCGAGAGGAGCATCAAGAAAAACGGCCGCCCGGGAGCGGCCGTCGATCTTCGTCTGCGGCAGGAGGACCGATGTCGCCCCTGCGCGTTGGCGACAACGGATGCTGATCTACTCGGGAACGACCTTGATCTTGACCTCCGCGGTCACGTCGCGGTGGATCTTCACCGGCACCGCGTGCTCGCCGACCGCCTTGATCGGATCGGCCAGCACGATCTTCCGCTTGTCGACCTCGAAGCCCTTCGCCTTGAGCGCCTGGGCGATGTCAGCCGATGTCACCGAGCCGTACATCGTCCGGTTCTCGCCGACCCGACGGGCGATCGAGATGTCGAGAGCGGCCATCCGCTCCGCCAGGGCGTCGGCGCCGGCCTTCTCCTCGGCGTCGCGCGCTTCGGCGTTGGCCCGCTCGCGCTCGATCTGGCGCTGGCTCGCCTGGGTGACGGGCAGCGCCAGCTTGCGCGGCAGCAGGTAGTTGCGGGCGTAGCCGGAGGCGACTTTCACGACGTCGCCACGGCGGCCCAGGTTGTCCACGTGTTCGCGAAGGATGACTTCCATGGTTTCGTCCTAGTCAGTAACGTACGGAATCAGCGCGAGCTGGCGGGCCCGCTTGATGGCGACCTGCAGCTTGCGCTGGTGCAGCGCGCACGTGCCGGAGATCCGCCGCGGCTGGATCTTGCCCCGCTCGGGCAGGAACGGCGCGAGCAGGCGGACGTCCTTGTAGTTGATGTAGTCGATCTTCTCCGCACAGAACTTGCAGACCCGGCGGCGGCGGAAAAATCCGCCGCGGCGCGGCGCCTCGCCGGCCTTGCCGTCCTTCTTGTCCTTGTCGCGGCCGCGGCCGCCTCCGCCTCGTTCTTCCCTCATCGCTGGACCTCCGAACCTTCCATGTCGTCGTTCTGATCCCCGTCACGGCTTTCACCAGGCTGGCGCTCGGGCGGCAGGCCGCGGGCGACCCGGCGCCGGGCGGTGGCCGTCTGGCGCGCGGTGCGGGTGCGATCCGCGACCCGCAGCTCTTCGTCCACCCGGACGACGAGATGACGGATGACGGCGTCGTTCACCCGCAGCCGCCGGTCGATCTCCTTCATCAGCTCACCCGAGCCGGTGATGGTCTCGACGACGTAAGTGCCTTCGCGGTGCTTGCCGATCTCGTAGGCCAGCTTGCGGCGGCCCCAGTTTTCGGTCTTGTCGAGGACGCCCTTGAGGCGCTCGATGATCTGCTCGATCTGGGTGTGGAGCTCGGCGACGTCCGTCTCGGACGCATCGGGCGTGACGATGTAGACGAGTTCGTACTGTCTTGACGTACTCAATTGACTCTCCTTATGGACCAGTGGCCCACCCCTTCGCGCCTTCGGCGCTACGGTGGGCAAGGAGTTACGGTTTATTCCGCGTCTTCCTTCTTGTTGTACCTGTTCATCACCGGTCCAATACCTTCGGCGACGAACAGTTCGATGGCCTCGGCTGACCGATTCACCATCTCGGCGACGATCGCGCGCTCATCCGCGTCGAACCTCGCCAGCACATGATCGGCGAGATCGCGCCGGCCGTCTCCGCGGCCGACCCCCGCGCGCATCCGTGCGAATTCTTCCGATCCCAGCGCGGCGATGATCGACTTGAGGCCGTTGTGCCCGCCCGCCGATCCCCGCGCCCTCGTCCGCAACCGTCCCAGCTCGATATTCACATCGTCGACGATGACGAGGAGATCGGCCGGTTCGATCTTGTAGAACTGCAGCAGGCCGACCACCGCCTGACCGCTCAGGTTCATGAACGTCAGCGGCTTGACGACCGCCGTCTCGCGTTGCCGCCATCGTGCGACCAGCGCCTCGCCGCCGCGCGGGGCCGCTTCCCATTCCAGACCGTGCGTCCGCGCCACCGTGTCGGCTACGTCGAAGCCGACATTGTGGCGGGTGCCGGCGTACTGGCGACCGGGGTTCCCCAGCCCTACAACCAACTTCATCGCAGACCCCGCGGGCATTTATCAGTGCTCGCGGATGCAGGCGCTTACTTCTCTTTTTCCTCGTCCTTGTCGGTCTTGCCCTTCTTGATGACTTCCGGCTCGGCGGCGGCGCCCGGCACAGCCACTTCAGCAACTGCCGCGACCGGCTCCTCGGCCTTGGGCGCGACCACGTGGACGAGCATCAGGTCGGCGTCGCTCACCGGCGTCCACTTGACGCCTTCGGTGTGGATGTCGCGAACGCGGACCCCCTGCCCGAGCATCAGCTCGCTGATGTCGATGTCGATGTGCTCGGGAATGTCGCCCGGCAGCACTTCGATCTGGATCTCGCGGTTGACGAAGTCGACGATCCCGCCCTGCTGCTTCACGCCCTTCGCCTCACCCTTGAGGACGATCGGCACGGTCAGGGTCAGCGTCTTGTCCATCGCCACCTGGTAGAAGTCGGCGTGGAGCATCTTGTGGTAGATCGGGTCGAGCTGATATTCCTTCACCAGCACCCGGGTATCGCCGGCGCCGCCCAGCCCCTGCAGCGAGATCAGCGTGTTGGCGCCTGACTCGGAGTGCAGGATGCGGGACAGGATCTTGGGGTCGACCGAGATCTCGACCGCCTTGCCTTTCTCCGCGCCGTAAACCACCGCCGGGATCCGCCCCGCCACGCGCAGCCGCCGCGCTTCGTTCTTGCCCCGGGTCTCACGCTTTTCCGCCTGAAGTGTTGCGTCCATATCAGCTTCCAGTTTCCAGCTCGCAGTTCCAGCTCACTGCAACGTGTGAAGCTACACAAACAACGATGAGACCGAGGTCTCCTCGTGAATGCTCCGGATCGCCTGGCCGAGGAGCCTGGCGACCGAGAGCTGCTTGATCTTCTTGCAGCACCGCGCCCGCTCGCTGTTGAGCGGGATGGTGTTGGTGATGATCACCTGGTCGAGCGGCGCCGCTTCGAGCCGCTCGATCGCCGGCCCCGAGAGCACACCGTGCACGGCACAGGCGAGCACCCGTTCGGCGCCGTTCTTCTTCAACGCGATCGCCGCCTTGACGATGGTGCCGGCGGTGTCGATGATGTCGTCCTGCAAAATACAGGTCCGGCCGTCGACATCGCCGATGACGTTCATCACCTCGGCGGTTCCGTCTTCGCTGCGCCGCTTGTCGATGATCGCCAGCTCGGCGCCGAGCCGCTTGGCGTAGGCGCGGGCCCGTTCCGCGCCACCCGCGTCCGGCGAAACGATCGTGAGATCGTCGGCCTGCAGCGTCTTGCAGTGCTCGACGATCACCGGCGCCGCAAACAGGTGATCCACCGGGATGTCGAAGAACCCCTGGATCTGCGCCTTGTGCAGGTCCATGGTCAGCACCCGGTTGGCCCCGGCGGCGCTCAGCAGGTTGGCCACGAGCTTGGCCGAGATCGGCACCCGCGGCTTGTCCTTGCGGTCCTGCCGCGCGTACCCGTAATACGGGATCACCGCGGTGATGCGCGACGCCGACGAGCGGCGGAACGCATCGATCATCACGCACAGCTCCATCAGGTGCTGGTCGACCGGGGCCGAGGTCGGCTGCACCACGAAGACGTCCGTGCCGCGGATGTTCTCCTCGATCTGGAAGGAGACTTCCGTATCGGGGAACCGATGCAGGCGCGCGTGCCCCATCGATACACCGAGGAACTCCGCAATCTCAGAGGCGAGCGCCGGATGGGCGCTCCCCGTAAACAGCTTCAACTGTCCGCGGCTCATAAAATCGTCGGTTCCCCGGAACTCCGGCTGCCTGCGGAGGATTTCCCGAACGCTCTCGTTACTCACGTCCCGGCCTGCAATCGTCTACCGTTCGGGCCGTCCCTGACCGTCGTGGTTGGGGCGGGAGGATTCGAACCTCCGAATACGGGAGCCAAAGTCCCGCGCCTTACCGCTTGGCCACGCCCCATCATTGAGGTCCGGGGACAGGCACCCTTACGAAAGGTGCCTGTCCCCGATCAAAATTAAACCCGGGGAACCCTGGAACCTCGATCGAAGATCCCGGAACCTCAATCGAAGAACCCAGAACCTCGATCGCCAGATCCGAGAACCTTTGAGCCGCAACCCGAAGGCGAAGCCCCCTGGGCGGCCCGACGACGGCACTGCAAAGGGTCTAGTTTAGCCGCGGCTACGCCCTTTTGGCAACCACACGGGAACGGCGCTCGTACTGATCGCGGGTCAGGGTGCGGGTCAGGTGCGTGCGCGCCCCCCCTTTGGCCAGCGGTCCCAGCATCCGGACGGCGGCCGCCCGCGTGCGGAACAGGCCGAAAACGGCCGATCCCGACCCCGACATGGACGAAGCCACCGCCCCCCCCTCCTTGAGGGCGAGCTTGATGTCGATGATCTCGGGGTGGCGGCGAACGACCGGGGGCTCGAGGTCGTTGACCATCTGCGCCGCCCGGGAAGGCCACGGAACGGGCAGGGTCTGGAGCTCACGCGGTTCCTTCAGTCCGGCCGCGCGGTCCTCGTCGTACCAGGTGTATGCCTCAGCCGTAGACACGCCGAATGCCGGCTGGACGATCACCACCCAGTGGACCGGCAGGTCGACGAGCGGATAGATCTCCTCCCCGCGACCCAGGCCAAGCGCCGTGCCACCGGATAGAAAAAACGGGACATCGGATCCGATCCCCGCCGCCACTTCCCTCAAAAGGGTGATCGGCGCGCCCCCCCACAACCGGGCGAAGCCAAGCAGCGATGCCGCCGCATTGGCACTCCCGCCGCCGAGCCCGGCCTGCATCGGGATCACCTTCTCGATGGTCACGGTCGTGTCGCACGGGTCGCCCGGACGCCCGAGCGCTTTCCACAGGGCGGCTCCAGCCTTCCAGACGAGGTTGGATCCGTCCAGCGGCACCGCCGAGTTCCGCGACCGGATCACGAACGGGCCGGGACGGTCGGCACAGATGAGCGTGTCGTGCAGATCGATCGACTGGAACACGGTCCGCAGCTCGTGAAAACCGTCCGCGCGGGAGCCGAAGACGCGCAGATCCAGGTTCACTTTCGCGTGGGCGCGAACGTGCAGGCGGGTCGGCTTTCTCGTCATCCAGGCTGGGTGCTCCGAAAAATCGCAGCGCGCGCGAAACTGACCGTAACGGCGGTCGGCGTGGGAAGCACGTCCGTCAACCGCCCGACCGGTCGCCAAGCGGACCGGCACGGCGAAGCTCCTCGACGCTCAACGGAAGCGCGTCGGCCGGCACCTCGATGTCGAACGCCTTGTCGTCGATCGTGGTGTTGATCTCGAGCTGGGACACGCGGAGCGTGATGTCGGCCACCGTGCCAGTGCGAATGTGGACGGCGCCGGGCAGGCCGCCGGCGAAGTCGGCGTAGAGAATCGTCAGCGGCCCGCGGACCACCGCCCCGACCCGCCAGCGATTTTCGATGCGGCGAAGGTAGGTGGTTCCCTGCCCCGCGTCGACAGCCGCCCAGTCGCCGCCGAAACTGCGACCGTTGGCAGGGGCGGAGGCGCCGAGGCCGCAGCCGGCAACCGCGGCGAGCAGCTCGGACGGGGCGAGCGCCACCCCGGTCAGCGCCTCGACGATCGCCTCCGGGCGCGCGTCGCGGACCACCCGGTCGTCGCGGGTGAGCAGCAGCGTGGCGCGGTCATCGCGACCGGCCAGGACGAAGATCGGCCGGCCGAACGCCACCCCCTCCAGACGGATGCGCCGACGGCGCCGACAGGCCGGCGTTGATCCGGCCGCGCAGCTTGGTGTCACCGGCGCGACCCGACAGCCCGAGCTCGGCGACCGACGGTACGGGCCGAGCGGCAGTCGCGCACCGCTTCTTCGTAGATCGCCTCGAAGCCGGCGAGCGGGTCCCCCGCACCGGTCGGCAGCGACGGCCGCGCCGGGGTGCAGCCCCACGTCGCCACCACCAACGCGCAGCAGGCGAGCCGGCCTGGCCGCCTCATTTCTTCGGCACGCGGGCACGCGCCTCGACCAGCTTCTTCTCGATGATCGCCCGGTCGATCGACTCGCCGTCACCCGCCAGCGCCCGCTCCCACGCGGCGACGGCGTCGCCGAAGCGCTGCTGCCGGAAGCGGAGATCGCCGAGATGGTCCTGGATGACCGAGTTGCGCGGCAGCTGGGCGGCGGCCTCGGCGAGCGGACTCTCCGCGCGCGCGAGCTCTCCCTGCTTGAGGAAGGCCCAGCCCAGGCTGTCGAGGAAGGAGGGGTTGCCAGGCTCGATCGTCAGCGCCCGCTGCAGGAGCTCCACCGCCTCCGGCAACCGCTCGCCGCGTTCCGCGAACATGTAACCGAGCGCGTTCAGCGCGTTGGCATCCTTGGGATCGCGCGAGAGCAGATCGCGCAGCGCCTTCTCCGCCTCGGAGAATCGCCCGGTATCTTCGAGCAGCTGCGCGTACTGGTAGACAAAGGTGGGCTCCCCCGGCATCCGCTTGACCAGGTCGCCGAAGACGCCAACCGCATCCTCCTTGCGTCCGTTGGTCAGGTGCATTTGCGCTTCGAGCAGCAGGCCACGCGTGTCGTCGGGAAACGCCGTCCGCAGCCGGCTGGTCGTCGCGGCGGCGGCGGCATAGTCCCGGGTCTGCCGCTGCGACTCGGCAAGCAGATACAAGAGCGCGGCATCGGGCGCCGGCTTCTTCGCGATCGCTTCCTGCAGGACCGCCTGCGCCTCTTTCGGCTCGCCGCTGTTGATCAGCGCGGCGGCGCGGCCACCGGCCAGGTCGGCCCGTGGATTGATGCCCTGGGCGAGCGCGTAGGCGCCGGCCGCGTCCTTCCAGCGACGCTGCTGCTCGTAGAGTTCGATCAGCCGGGGATAGGCCCGAAAGAACGGAGGATTGTGCTGGATCGTCGATTCGAGCGTTGCGATCGCCGCATCCACCTGGCCGGCCGATTCCTGCGCCGCGGCCAGCAGCATCCCGCCCTCGGAATACTCCGGCTGCTGCTCGAACACGCTGCGAAGCGCCGCGATCGCCTTGTCGTGCTGCCCGCCGCGCAGATACAGGCGGCCAAGCGTGAGGTCGATGCCCAGGTCCAGGCGGGACGGCTGACGCGCCGCTTCGAGGGCGGCAATCGCCCGCGCCGCGTACTTCGATGGGTCGTCCCCCGGCCGCACCGGACGCTTCTGCTCGGAAAGGGCCGCGAAGATCGAGCCGAGGAGCCGGTTCGCCTCCCGGTTGCCCGAATCGAACGTCAGCGCCTCTTCGGCTGCGGTGAGCGCCTCGAGGATCTGGTCCTGCCGCGCGTAGACCCCGGCCAGCTCGGCGCGCAGCTCGGCCGACTTCGGCTCGAGCTCGATGGCGCGGCGCAACGCCGCGATCGCTTCCTCGGTCTTGCCGGCGCTCTCCAGGTGACGCGCCAGGAGGAAGTTGTACGCGGCGGTCTCGCCGGGCGCGGCCGCCTGCTGACGCGGGGCCGCGTTCACCGATACCGGCAAGATCACCAAAGACAAGAGGAGCGGGGCGAGTCGCCGCATCTGCCTGACTATAATAGGCCCTGCAGAAACGACGAACTAAGAATTCAGAACCAAGAATTCAGGAGCAAGAATTCAGGAAGCTCGGAGCCTGGAGCTGAGCAGAATCAAGAATTCTGCATTCTGAATTCAGAATTCTTAATTGGAGATCCCATGGCTGTCGACGCAGAGCTGCTCGAGATCCTCGCTTGCCCCAACTGCAAGACGAAAGTCGACCTCGTCAAGAACGGCACGGCGCTCAAGTGCGCCCAGTGCAAGCGTGTGTTTCCGATCAAGGACGACATCCCCGTCATGCTGCTGGACGAAGCCACAGTGGAGCCGTGACGCCGGACGGCTCCAGACCCCCCGCCTCGCGCTCCCACGGTCGTCCGTTCCGTGAGCGCAAGGCCTACGTCGTGGAATGGTCGTGAAGGTCCTGCTGATCCGGCTGCGGTTGATCGGTGACGTGGTGTTCACGACACCGTTGCTGCGGGCAATCAAGCGGGCTGTACCCGGACGCCAGCGTCTCGTACCTGGTCGAAGAGGCTGCCGCACCGGTGCTCGCCGGCAATCCTCACATCGACGATCTGATCATTGTTCAACGCCGCCGCGGGCTTCGACGCGTCCTCGACGACCTGGCGCTGGCGGCGAGACTGCGGCGGGGGCGCTACGACGTGGTGCTCGACCTTCACGGCGGACCGCGTAGCGCATGGCTGGCTCTTGCCACCGGCGCACCGCGGCGGATCGGCTACACCATCCAGGGGCGAAGCTGGATGTACACCACCGCGGTGCCGCGCCCGCGCGAACTGAGGCCGCGCCACTCGGTGATCAATCAGTGGGACCTGCTCCAGGCCCTGGAGTCGAGCGCACCCGGCTCCGGCGCAGCGGGCCCGGGGGTAGGGCCCGCGGATCGGACGAGAGACGCGGTCGAAATGCCGCTCGATCCGGCGGCCGATGCCGTCATTGGTCAGCGGCTGGAACAGGCGGGTGTCAGGGCGGAGCACGAGCTGGTCGTGGCCCATGTGAGTGCGGGAAACCCGTTCCGGCGGTGGCCGGAGCCGGCCTTCACCGCGCTCCTCGTCGGTCTGGCGCACAAAACGCCTGACCGCCGGATCGTGGTGAGCTCGGGGCCGTCGGACCGCGCGGCCGCCCGGAGGATGACCGCGGCGGCGAGAATGGCGCTCGGCGCGGCCGCCGACCGGGTCGTGGACTTCGGTGAATTCGACCTCGCTGAACTGCGGGCGCTGATCGGCCGGAGCCGGCTGTTCATCGGCGGCGACACCGGGCCGCTGCACATCGCGGCGACAACCCGGACGCCAATCGTGGGACTCTACGGACCGACCCTGCCGGCGCGGTCGGCGCCGTGGCGGGACCCGGCGATCCCGGCGCTGGCGCTGGAGGTCGCGGGGCTGCCCTGCCGGCCGTGCGAGCAGCGGGTGTGTGAACCGGGCGACTTCCGATGTCTGACAACCTTGCGTCCGGAGGACGTAATCACCGCGGCGGAAAAGGCGCTGGCATGGCGGCCGTAGCGGAACCGCCGGCGGCGCCGGCGGGGCTGGAGCGCGCGGCCTACTTTTCGCTGCTCGCCTTCGCCGCGTCGCTCCAGGTGTCGATCGCCGCCGCCAACATCCTGCTCGGCCTGACCGCCATCCTCTGGCTGGCGCTGGTCATCGTCCGGCGCGAGCGGATCGACGTCCCGTCGATGTTCTGGCCGCTCGCGGCCTATGCGGTGATGTCACTGGTGGCGGCCGTCTTCTCGATCGAACCCCAGAAGAGCCTGATCGACAGCAAGCAGCTCCTGCTGTTCGCCATCGTCCCCATCGCCTATCGGCTGCTCCGCGGCAGCCGCAGCCTCATCGCGGTGGACGTCATCATCGGCGTCGCCGCCCTGAGCGCGGCCATCGGCATCGTCCAGTTCGGGATCCTCAAGTGGGACGACCTCGGCCAGCGGCCGCAGGGGGCGCTGGGGATGTACATGACCTACTCCGGGCAGCTGATGCTGGTCGCCTGCCTGGCGGTCTCGCGGGTGCTGTTCTCGAAGAGCGAGCGGGTCTGGCCGATGCTCGTGCTGGCCGCGCTCATCGGCGCGCTCGCCACGACGCAGAGCCGCAACGCGTGGGTCGGCGCATGCACGGGGATCGCGATCCTGCTGCTGATGCGGGACCTGCGTCTGATCGGGCTGCTGCCGGTGGTAGCGGCCGTCTTTATTGCCCTGGCGCCGGCGCAGCTGACCGACCGGTTCTACTCGATGTTCCGGATCCAGGACCAGAGACGCCAGAACGCCGCGACCGAGGCCAGCGTGAGGTCGAACCAGGACCGGCTGGCGATGATCCGGTCGGGCATCCGGATCATCAAGGACCATCCGCTGACCGGCGTCGGTCCCGACATGGTCATGGACGTTTATCCGGTCTATCGAGACAAGGAGGCGGTAAACCAGCTGAACCCGCACCTTCACAACGTGCCGCTGCAGATCGCTGCCGAACGGGGCCTGCCGGCGCTCGCGGTGTGGCTCGGGTTCATCGTGGTGCTGCTCCGCGACTTCATCCGCCAGCGGCGACGCTCGCTGGCGCCGTTCCTGCCGAATGCCGGCCTGGCGATCGTCGCGGCGATGTTCGCGGCCGGGATGTTCGAATACAATTTCGGCGACTCCGAGTTCCTGATGCTGTTCCTGCTGCTCGTGACGCTGCCGTACGCGGTGGCGCGTCCCCTGGCGGCGGAGGCCGCGGAACCCCACAATTGATGCCCCCTGCCGACATCCTCCAAGGCCTCGCCGGCCAGGTCGTCCTCGTCGTGGGGGACCTGATGCTGGATCACTTCGTCGTCGGGTCGGTGGAACGGATCTCACCGGAGGCTCCGGTGCCGGTGGTGCGATTTGCGCGGGAGGACTACCGGCTCGGAGGGGCGGCGAACGTCGCCGCCAACCTGCAGGCGCTTGGCGCGCGGGTCGAGGTGATCGGCCTGGTCGGCAAGGATCCCGAGGGGGACCGCCTGCGGGAGGCGCTGGAGCGGGCCGGCGTCGGCACTACGGGTCTCGTAACCGACCCGGCGCGCTGCACCACCCGCAAGACACGCGTCGTCACCTCGCGCAACCAGCAGGTGGCGCGGATCGACTACGAGAGTGACGCCGAGTCGTCCGGGGAGGTCGCCGCAGCCCTGGTCGCCCAGATCGAGCGGCTGACGCCGACCGCGCGGGCGGTCCTCGTCTCGGACTACCTGAAAGGAACCGTTTCGCGCGAGGTGGCAGCGGCAGCGATCCGCGCCGCGCGCGCCGCGCGAATTCCAGTCACCGTCGACCCCAAGGTGCCGCACTCGGGCTACTACCAGGGGGCCACGCTGGTGACTCCCAACCATCACGAGGCCGAGGCGGTCAGCCACATGCGGATCCGCGGCGACGGTGATGTGCCGGCCTGTGCGAAGCGGGTCAGCGAGGTGACCGGCTGCGAGAACGTGCTGATCACCCGCGGCGAGCACGGGATGTGGCTGCACACTCCGCACGGCGACACCGCGTTTCCGGCTGAAGCACGCGAGGTGTCTGACGTGACCGGCGCCGGCGATACCGTGATCGCGACGCTGACGCTCGCGCTTGCCTCAGGCGCCTCGCTCAAGGACGCGGCCCGGCTCGCCAACCGTGCCGCCGGCATCGTCGTCGGCAAGTTCGGTCCCGCGACGGTGTCGATCGATGAACTGGCCGGGAAATCACGGAAACAGAAGAAGCCCTCGGCAGTCAGTCGCACCGGTTGGTGATCACGACCACCTCAGGCAGCGGCGTGCGCTGGATCACGGCGCCGATCTTGATGTTGAACGACGGCGTCCGCTGCAGCACGCAGGTCGGCACTCCGAGATCATCGCGCACCCGCGCGTACTCCTCGGTCCACAGGATAGCGAACACGCGCTTCGGCTGGCGCATGATCTCGACGAACGCTCCGCGATCGTAAGTGACCTCGATGTGCCGCCGGAGGTAATAGACCATGCTGGGCAGCGCCATGCTGTAATGGGCAACGACGTCGTCGGGCGTTGCCAGTGGCTCGAGGAAGCGCGTCAGCTGCGGGACCGGCTTGTATTTCTCGAAGCTGGGGAGAACCCGGAGCACGAGAACCCAGTTGACCGCCACGCCGGCGATCAGGAAGACAAACAGTCCCTTCTGCCACCTGTCCGCGGCGGCCAGCCCCACTGCCGCGAGCCCTCCCGCGATGGCCAACGCGGCGACGATGCCGACCCCTTCGACCGCGTAGACATTGCCACTCGCCTGGAAGACGTAGAGGATCACGGCGCCCGCGACCGCCAGCAGCAACCCGATCAGGGCCGACAGCCATCGTGCTCCGGGCGCGCCAGCCGCGATGACCACCCCCCCGAGCGCCGCCACAGCCGGCATGACCGGGTAGATGTACAGGTCCTGCTTCGAGGCTGAAAACGAAAAGAACAGCACGATGGCGGCGATCCAGATCATCAGGAGCGCCTGGACCCGCGCCGCACCAGGGCTCAACGCCTGGGACGTAGCGGCGGAGCTCGGCAGGACTTCACCCTTCCTCCGAAAGCTGTGGACCGCCAGCAGCACCGCCGCGAACAGCAGGATCGACCAGGGGAAACCGTCGCTGAACAAGACGCCGGCGTAGTACCACGGCCCGCGGTCGGTGACGTAACCGATCCCGTCGCTGTAGCGGCCCAGGTTCTCGCCGAGAAAGAAGGACGTGATGTGGGTCCAGCCGTCCCGTCGGTACAGCGCCGCGTACCAGGGGACGACGATCGCCAGGACGATGGCGACGCCAGTCGGGACCATCATGCGGGTGACGCGGCGCAGCTCGCCAAAGGCCAGCAGGTAGAGAAAGAAGACGAGGCCGGGCAAGGCGACCGCGACCGGACCCTTGGTCAATACGCCCAGGCCGACCGAGACGTACATCAGCGTCAGGAACAGCCGGCGCCTGTCCGGGTACCTCTCGGCGAGGGCAAAGAACAGCAACGTCGCCGCCATGAACAGGGTGATGTAGATGTCGATGAAGATCCGGCGCGAGAACATCACCAGCCGTGGCGAGACCGCAAGCCCCAGCGCCGCCCACAGGCCGGCCTGGACTGCCGCCGGACCGTCCCGCTCAGCGCTGGCGAGCCGTCCGAGCCAGAACGCGATGACCACGAGGAGCACGCCGCCGATCGCGATCGGGATCCGCTGCACCGCGACCGACACGCCGAACAGCTTGTAGAAGCCGGCGACGATCCAGTAGCTCAGGACCGGCTTGTTGACGCGCGGCTCGTAGTTGAAGGTCGGGAAGACAAGGTCCCCGCGCTCGAGCATCTCGCGCGGCGTCTCGACGTAGAACGCCTCGTTGGCGTCCCAGATCGAGGATCCACCCAGGTCCACGAAAAACAGGACCAGCGCCGAGGCGAGCAGGATCAGGAGGACCGGTGTTCGGACAGTCTGTGGGTTCAAGTTCTTCGATTCATGGTTCCGGAGGCTTCGATCGTGGTTCCGGCGTCTTCGATCATGGTTCTGGGGGCTTCGATCGTGGTTCCGGAGTCTTCGATCATGGTTCTGGGGGCTGCGATCATGGTTCCGGAGGCTTCGATCGTGGTTCCGGCGTCTTCGATCATGGTTCTGGGGGCTTCGATCGTGGTTCCGGCGTCTTCGATCATGGTTCTGGGGTCGTCGATCGTGGTTCCGGCGTCTTCGATCGTGGTTCCGGCGTCTTCGATCATGGTTCTGGGGGCTTCGATCGTGGTTCCGGCGTCTTCGATCATGGTTCTGGAGGCTTCGATCGTGGTTCCGGCGTCTTCGATCATGGTTCTGGAGGCTTCGATCATGGTTCTGGAGGCTTCGATCGTGGTTCCAGGCTTCGATCGTGGTTCCTCAGCTCCGTCGTCTTCCTAGCGTTCTGGGTTCCAGGTTCTTCCAGCTCCTAGCTCCTGGCTCCTAGCTCCTAGCTCCTAGCTCCTAGCTCCTAGATTCTTAGTTCTTAGTTCTCTGTTCTGAGTTCTGAGTTTCTATTCAGTGCCTGAAGTGCCGGCGGCCGGTGAAGACCATCGCGATTCCCTGCTCGTCGGCCGCGGCGATCACCTCCGCATCCCTGACCGATCCCCCTGGTTGCACGACGGCGGTGGCGCCGGCCTGCGCCAGCACGTCGAGGCCATCGCGGAAGGGGAAGAAGGCGTCCGAAGCGGCAACGGATCCGGCCAGCGAGCCGGGGGCGGCCTTCAGCACGGCAATCTTCACCGAATCGACACGGCTCATCTGCCCCGCGCCGACCGCCAGCGTCCGGTCGGTTCCGCTGAAGACGATGGTGTTCGACTTGACGTGCGCGCATACCCGCCAGGCAAACCTGAGCGCGATCCACTCGTCCGGAGTCGGCTGCCGTTTGGTGACGACCCTGGGAAACAAGGCCGGCTGGGCGGGATCCGGGCAGGGCCACGGCGCTTTCGCCTCGGTGACGCGGTCCGGCTCCTGCACCAGGACGCCGCCAAGGAACGAGCGCATCTCGCGCGGCTCCTGGTTGGCCATCGGCTGATAGACGGCGGTGAAGTCGGTGGTGATGACGCGGACGTTCGGCTTGGCGGCGAGAATGGCACGCGCCTCCTCCTCGATGGCCGGCGCGATCACCGCCTCGATGAAGCGTGGACGTCAGCGCCTGCGCCGCCCGAAGGTCGATCGGCCGGTTCAGCCCGACGATGCCGCCGAAGGCCGAGAGGGGGTCCGCATCGCGCGCCCGCACGTAGGCCTCGTCGATCGACTCGCCGGTCGCCACGCCGCAGGGATTGGTGTGCTTGATGACGACCGCTGAGGGTTCGGTGAACTCGACCGCGACGCGCAGCGCGGCATCGAGGTCCAGCAGGTTGGTGTAGGACAGCTCCTTCCCCTGGTGCACCTTCCAGGCCTGGTTGAACTGATCGGGGACCGGGAACCAGGACGCCTTCTGGTGCGGATTCTCGCCGTAGCGAAGGTCGCGGGGCTGCGTGTGCGCGTGTGCCGGGCCGTGGCCGGGCGCGTTGCGCGTCAGCGATGTCCCGGCTACTTCGACATGCTGCATCGTCATCGCGATCATGCCGTCGTACTGCGCGGTGTGGAGAAAGACCTTCTTCATCAGCCTGAGGCGGAAGTCCAGCGACGGGCCGCCGGGCCGGTCGAGCTCCTCGAGCACCCCCCCATAGTCGTCAGGACTGACGACCACCAGGACGTCGATGAAATTCTTGGCCGCGGCGCGCAGCAGGCTCGGACCGCCGATGTCGATCTCTTCGACCAGCTCATCGAACGGCGTATCCGGGTTCTCGGCCGCCTGGCCGAACGGATAGAGGTTGACCACCACGAGGTCGATCGGCGAGATCCCGTGTGCGGCGATGGCGGCGAGATCCTCCTCGCGGTGGCGGCGGGCGAGGATGCCGCCGTGCACCGCCGGATGGAGCGTCTTGACCCGACCGTCCAGCATCTCGGGGAAGCCGGTGATGTCGGAGACGTTGACCACCGGGAGCCCGACCGCGGCGATCGCTTTCGCGGTGCCACCGGTCGAGACGAGCTCGACCCCCCGGGCCACCAGCCCGCGGGCGAGCTCGGCGAGCCCGGATTTGTCCGACACACTCAGGATTGCGCGCATGGCGATGATTTTCTCCGAAAACCGGGCGCGGACCTACTCGGGCGCACGACCGCACCGACCGTCAAGAACGTAACTCGACGCGCCCGGCCCAGGACCGCTTCGCGGAAGTCTTGCCCGCGCCAGCCTGTTCTTGACACGGCCGAGTGGGCCCGCTTACTATGCCCCCGGCGCTGAGCATGCCCACGCCGACGCGCGAAAGCGCCGAAGCGGGGCCAGCGTCGTAAGCCGAGGCCGCGCACTCGCGCGGTCTTTTTTTATGCTCGCACCACGCGCGCCCACGGGCGGGCCGGCGGCGGGCAGGTATCACGGCGGCGCTGCGCGCCGCGAATTGCAAGGCAGGACAAGTACGATGCGTATCACAGGCAAGGTCAAGTGGTTCAACAACGCCAAGGGGTATGGATTCATCGAGCGTGAGGGCGGCAGCGATGTGTTCGTCCACTTCTCGGCGGTCCAGGGGAACGGGTTCCGCACCCTTGAGGAAGGCCAGGCGGTCGAGTTCGAGATCGTCGACGGTCCGAAGGGCCCGCAGGCCGGCAACGTTACCAAGCCTAGCTAACTGAGACTTCGATCAAACGGGCCGGGAGCCGCGAGGTTCCCGGCCTTTTTGTTTGTACCGGCCCGGTCCCACCCGCCACACGCATCATTCGGTCGCGCCACGCAGTCCGCGCGCGGTGAAGTTGACCTTGCCATCCTTCATCGCGACCCGAAAGGCGACCTCGGGGCTCCCCGTCTCCCGCAGCTTGCTCACCTGGTCCTTGACCAGCGACGCAAACCGGTGGAACGGCACCACGTCGTCCCCCGCCTCCCGGCGCGCGTCCATCAGTGAGTCGTAGAGCGCGTGCAGCTTGTCCATTTCGCGCAGCGGATCGCGGAAGGCGGTGACGTGGAGGATGCGGTGCTCCTGAGGCGCTTCCTTCTTCGGCTTGATGTCCCGCGGCGGCGCCTGGGCGAAGGGGCCTGGCCGCCCTTCCTCCCGCGCCCGCTGGCCGCGGTCCCAGAGATCCGCGAAGGTGGCGTAGCGGGCCTGGAGCGTCTGGAACCGGAATCGATCGACCGAGGCATCGATCCGCCGGCGATCCCAGCGCTTGAAGAGGTTAGCGATGCGGGTTCTTGTCTCCCACGGCGGCCGGGGCAGCCGGCCGGCGAAAAACATGTTGTACTCGGCCTCGAGCTGCTTGAGGCCGGTGGTGAGCTGTTTCAAGTCGCTCGTGATGTCGGGCTCATTTACCGAATCAGCATCCATACCAGTGGCAACCACAACTCGCGGGCATAAGGGACCGGCTTGTCGTCGATCAGGACGTCGGTCGAATCGAAGCGGCCGACCAGTTCGAAAAGCTCACGCAGGCGGACCACGTCGTCCGGGAAGTACCGCGCCCGATGGCGCAGCGCCGGTCCGGAGCCGAGCTCCCGGTAATCGGCCGAGCCCCGGGCGAGCGCCACGGCCTGGGCGTAATCAGCGCCGTCGAAGGGGGAAAACTCCAGCGACAGCGAAAACGGCAGCCTCGGCGTGCCAAACAGCGCTTCGGCGAGCTCGGGATGGATCGCCGCCAGCTCCTCCGGCGTCGGCTGCTCCGGCAGCTCGACGTACGGCCAGAAGCGCTCCACCGGGCGATAATCGGGAACCGGTACCTCGGGCGGCGTATTGTCAGACATCACGTTAGCGGACGTATTGTACCCTCCCGGACGCCACCGCCCGGGATCGAGAGTCAGGAGCCGATGAGCAGCCAGCGAGGCATCCCTTCGATCGACCGGCTCCGCCAGCGGCCGCTGGTGGCGGCGCTCGAGGCGGAGTTCGGAGCGCGGGCGGTGCTCGACGCCCTCCGGGCCGAGGCCGCGGCGGTGCGCGAGGCGATGATCGCGGGGGCGTCCTATGACGACGCGGGGCGGACGATCCAGGAAAACGCCGCCGCCCGCCTTCGCGAGAGCGCGCAGCCGTCGCTCCGCCCGGTGATCAACGCCACCGGCGTCGTCATCCATACGAACCTGGGACGTGCGCCGCTCAGCCATCGGGCCGCAGCGCAGGTCGCCGAGCTCGCCGCCGGCTACTCCAATCTTGAATACGACCTGGCCAGCGGAACGCGCGGCCGCCGCGACCTTCACGCCGAACGCCTGATTCGCGACATCACCGGCGCCGAGGCCGCCTGCGTCGTCAACAACAACGCAGCCGCGGCGCTGATCACGCTGGCGGCGCTGGCGGCGGGACGCGAGGTAATCGTTTCGCGCGGCGAGCTGGTCGAGATCGGCGGCGGCTTCCGCGTGCCGGACGTGATGGCCCAGTCGGGCGCGGTGCTCCGCGAGGTGGGGACGACCAACCGCACGCGGGCCAGTGACTACGCGGCGGCGATCAGCGACCGCACCGCCCTGATTCTTCGCGTGCACCCGTCCAACTTCCGCATCGAGGGATTCACCGAGCGGCCGTCAGTGCCGGACCTTGCCGCGCTGAGTCTGCGCTTCGGCATCCCGCTGGTCGACGACCTCGGCAGCGGTCACCTGTGGGAGGAGGCGCTGCCGTTGCGCGACGAGCCGTCCGTCCAGGGGACCCTCGCCGCCGGGGCCGACCTCGTGATGTTCAGCGGAGACAAGCTGCTGGGAGGACCGCAGGCGGGAATCATCGCCGGCAAGCAGCCGCTGCTGGACCGGATCCGCCGCCACCCGCTGATGCGGGCCGTCCGTGTCGACAAGATGACCTACGCGGCGCTCGAGGCGACGCTCCAGGCCTGCGCGGCCGGCCGGCGCGACGAAATTCCGGTGGCCAGGATGATCGCGCTGACGGCCGACGAGGTCAGCGCTCGGGCTCAGCGCCTGGCGGACGCGCTGAGCGGCAGCGGGCTGACGGTGTCGGTCATCGACGGCGTCTCGATGATCGGCGGCGGCAGCGCGCCAGGCGCGTCACTGCCGACCCGGCTCCTGGCCCTGACCCATCCAGCACACCGCGCCGACGCGCTCGAGACGTACCTGCGCTCGCTCGAGACCCCGGTCATCGCCCGTATCGACAACGACCGGGTGGTGCTCGACCTGCGAACCGTGCTGCCGGAGCAGGATCAACTTCTTCTGGACATGCTTCAACGCCCGATTCCCAACTCCCAACGACCAAGGGAGGCAAACTCGCAGCGTTGACCTGGACCACCGAAGCAAGAAACAAAAGGCCGGCGACCCCGAAGGGCTGCCGGCCTTTTTGCTCAGACTTGCCTTCTTACCAGGTGATGCGCCACTGGATCTGACCGATCCGGCCGCCCGGATCCGCCGTGGTATTGATGTCGGTGTAGGCCGTCTCCACCTGGAAGGTATCGGCGTCACCGCCCGGCGTGGCGTTGTGGTTGAAGTTGATGTTGTCGAATACGTTCAACATCTCGAGGGTCAACTCGAAGTTCGCTTTCCGTCCGAACGGAAACCGCTTGTTGATGCGCATGTCGAAGCGGGTTTCCACCGGGCCGAGCAGCTTGACCTGGCGCGGCGCACCGCAGTCACCGCGGTAGATCGCGATGCAGCTGGGCGAGCTGGCCGGGGCGATGTAGCGGCCGGTCGGCACTCCGTCACCGCTGTAGCCGGTGAGCGACGTCGGGTCGGTGTTATAGGCCCGCCGGGTGTTGTCGACGATGTCCTGCGGGAAACTGAAGACGGTGGTCGTCCCTTCGCCGTCACGGACCGTGCGGATCTTGAACGCGTCCTGCAGCTCGCTCATCGACATCCCGACCACGCGCACGCTGCCCATGTCGAACAGCTCCTTGTGCACGCGGCCGGTGCCCGAGTACTCCCAGTTGCCGAGCACCGCGTCGACCCACTTGTTCATCCCGCCGCCGAAGCGACGGCCGCGGCCCACCGGGATCTCGTAGACCCACTGCATCTTGAAGGCGTGGGGCACGTCGGTGTTCTCCAGGTAGATGCGGTCCTGCCGCAGCGTCTGGAGCGACGTGCCGAAGCTCTTCGAGAAGGTGTAGTTGGCGTTCACCAGCAGACCCTGCGCCAGCCGGCGCCGCAGGTCGAGCTGGAGGCCGTTGTAGCGCGTGCCGGCCAGCGACCGGGTGATGTTGCCGGCACCGATCGCCGGGTTCATCACGAAGAAGTTCGCCGGCATGCCGGCATTGATGGCGTTCTGCCGGAACGTCGCGCTGGCGTGCAGGTCGTTGGCGGCGTCGGCCGGATCCGGCTCGTACTGGCTGAGGTGAGTGGTCCAGGCGCTGTTGCGGAAGTTCGTCGACGTGTAGGCCGCCGCACTGGCCGCGTTCGCCGACCCGTTGAAGTAGGCCAGGTAGGTCGGCAGCGGCACCGTGCCGGTGCCGGCGCCGCGATACGCGAACGTGCACGGGTCGGCAGCGCTGCCGCAGCCCTGCTCCACGTGGGCGCGGAGATTTGCCTGGGCGTTCCGGAACTCGTCGATGAAGTTGTTCTCGAACAGCCCCTCCTCGCCGTTCCAGTCCTCGGTCGTCCACGCGTTGTGGTTGCGGTTTCCGACGTAACGGATCTCGAGGGCCATGTCGCGGCCGATCGACCGCTGGAAGCCGGCCGAGAACTGGTGCACGTACGGCGTCTTGATGTTCGGATCGAACAGGTTGACGCTGTTGGCCGCAGTGGCCCGGATCGGGTACTCGACCGATTGCTGGAAGGCGGGAGCGCCGAGGCGATGGGTCTCGCGCAACAGCACCGGACCGACTTCGCCGGGGCCGAGCATCGGGAAACCGGTGCCGTAGTTCCGGGTCGCGACCGTGGTGCCGCCGGGGTTGGCGCCATACAGGCCGGTGAAACGATCCATGCGCTCGAATCCATAGGTCATCGAGTAGCCGCCTCGCAGCGTCGCCTGCTCGGGATCGCCGAGCACGCTTCGCAGCCAGCCGTCCTGCACGTTGGGCCGCCACGCGAGGCCGAGGTTCGGACCGAAGTTGTCCCAGTCGGTGTCGTACGACTGCGTGCCCGGACTGAACTCGGTGTAGGTCGGCACGAAGTTGGCGCCAGCAGGCATCTGGCCGGGCTTGAACAAGTTGCAGGAGCGGCCGGCCGGGCCGTCGCCGATACCCGACGCGCCACACAGATCGGCCAGGGTGGTGGTCGACCACGTGTTGGTCACCGGTTCGAACGGGAGCTGCACGTCCCACCGCAGGCCGTAGTTCAGTGTGACGGTGGGCGTCAGACGCCACTGATCCTGGGCGAACAGGTCGAACGAGTCCATCCGCGATTTCTGGAGCAGGTTGCCCATGTAGACGTACTGGCCGGTCTCGGCGTCGAGCCGGGCGGTTCCAGGGATTGCCAGCACGCGACCGGTCAGCACGGCGTAAATGCTCCGCGCATCGGTCAGGACGGTGTTCGACGCACCGGGGAAATTCGCCGTCGTGAACATGGCATTGGCCGGATCGAACCCGTTGGTGTCGACGCCGAAGTCGATCTGCACTGCCTCGTTCCGGCTGTTCTGCTCGTGCGCGATGCGCGCGAAGCCGCCACCGAACGAGAAGCTGTGGGATCCCTTCTGCCAGTTCAGGGTGTTCTCGATGCTGTAGTTGGCGGTGTTGCGCGGAGCCGGGTTGTTCTGGTTTGCGGTCGTCGGGTCGCTGAGTGCGAGGGCGTTATTCGGGCCCGGGAAGTTCAACCGGTACCCGCCGTACGGCTCGTACAAGTCGCGGGTGATGTTGCCGAAGAAGTTGTTCGGCGACCACTGCCAGCCCCCCTTGAGCTCGTTGACCATCGTCGACGAGAGCGTCGACCGCATGCCGACCGAGCCGGTTGTCCGATACGAGGTCTGGTGGCCTTCGACCGGGAACCCGGGGAACACGGACTCGGCGTTGTTGAGCAGGTCCGGGACCGCCAGGAACCGCTGCCACATGTAGGTGCCGGTCACCCGGTGGTTGTCGGTCACGTTGTAGTCGAGGCGTCCGGTCGGCGCGTACTGGTTGCCCTTCGACGAGGCCTGGAACACGAAATCCTGACTATTGGTGGCGCCGAGTGGCGTCGCGACGTTCCCGGTGGTCGTCGTCGACTGCCGGAGACGGGTGAGCAGGTCGAGCACGAACGGGTCGGGGGTCGCGGTATTGCCGGTCTGCGCCGCGATTTCGTAAAGGTTGACGCTGCGGAGCGTCTGCACCCCACCGACCGTCTGGAACCAGGAGAACACGCCCTGCTGGGCCTCCGGGTTGAGGATCACGCGCGTCCGGGTCGCTTCGCTCGGCTGGTACTGGTGCTCCATGTTGAAGAAGAAGAACGCCTGGTTGCGCCCGTCATAGAGCCCCGGGATGATCACCGGGCCGCCGATCCGGCCGCCGTAGGTGTGCATCTTCACGTTGTTCTTCTCGAGCCCGTTGATCTCGTTGAAGTAGTAGTTCGTGTTCAGCCGCGGATCACGAATCGTGTGATAGATGCTGCTGTTGAACTCGTTGGTACCGGCGCGGGTCGTGAACGCGATCTGCACCGCGCCGGAGCCGCCGCCGGCGCCGGGGGTCGCGCCGGTGACGGTGATCTCCTCGATCGCGTCGAGGCGGGGCGTGACCATCGAGAAGAACCCGTCGGTCGACTGCAGCGCGTTGCCGGTGCTGATGCCGTCGATGGTGATGTTCACCGCGTTGTTCGGCAGGCCGTTGATGATCGCGCCGCGCGGGCCGCCGGCAGTCTCGACGCCGGGCAGGAACGCCACCGAATAGAGCGCGTTCCGCGACACCAGCGGCAGGTCCTTCAACTGCTCGACCGCAATCGTCGAGGTGACCGCGGTGGAGGTCGTCTGCACCAGAGTAGAGCCGCCTTTGACCTCGATGGTCTCGGTCAGCTCACCGACCTCGAGCTTCACCTGAATGTTCACCGGCGTAGCGGTGACCAGCCGGAGATTCGAGACGACGACGGTCTTGAAGCCGCCGAGCGACACCGTCACCGAATACATGCCGGGATCGAGCGCCGGCACGTTGAACGCGCCGCTGGCGGTTGTCGTGGTGTCGGATGAGACCCCGGTCCCGAGGTTCTGCACGACCACGGTCGCGCCGGGAATGACGCCGCCGCCGGTATCAGTGACGACGCCGGACAGTGACGAGGCCGCGCTGCCTTGCGCGGAAGCGAGAGGCGCAGCCGTGAGAAACACGGCTAACGCCAGCGAGCACAGTCGCCAGGTAGAGTTCATTTGTTGCTCCTCCAAACAACAGTGGTGACTTACAAAACGTCACCACCACTCTTTCATCCGAAAACCGGACGGGTCAACGCCCAATTCCGCGGCAGAGCTCCCGACACATCGCTCGTCACTGAAAACCAACAATTCATCACACCTCCGGCCCCATCAATTTTCTTGAATGTGGAACTTCGGCGGAATTGGATTGCAATAACTATCGAAGGCTGGGGTGTACGTGGTGAGGCGGGCTGGGCCCGAGCGGAAACGATCAAACAGTCCAGCTCGGCCGAGGCGTGATTCTTTGCTGAGCTCAGGTGAACGGAAAAGGCCGGCACCCCAACGGGTGCCGGCCTTCGATGTCAGCGCCGAACCGCGCCTACCAGTTGAGCCGCGAGACGATTTGAATCACCCGCGCGGTGTTGGTCCCCGTGAGACCAGTGACGCGCCAGTCGCTCAGCGTGCTGGTGATGCCGGCAACCGGAACGAAGTTCGCCTTGTTGAACACGTTGAGCGCCTCGCCGGCGATCTCGAAGTTCAGCCGCCCGACGATCTGCGTGCGCTTCGACACCCGAAGATCCGACTGCTGGAACAGCGGACCCGAGAGGATCAACGATTTCACAGCCCCTGGGCACTCGCCGAGACCGTTCACCAGTTCGATACAATCCGGGCCGTTCTGAGGGGCGAAGTGCTTACCCGTGGGTGCGGCGCCGGAGTAGCCGGTCAGGTTCGGCGCAGTGCTAAATGCAAGGATCGTGTTGTCGATGACGTCCTGCGGCCACATGTAAATGACCTTGCCGGCGTCATCGAACCGCATCTTGAACGCGTCGCGAACCTCCGATTCGCCCCAGTCGACCAGGCGGACGCCGCCCACTTCGATCAGACGGCCGCTCTGGATGCGCGTGTTCAACCCGATCTGCCACCCGCCCACCAGCCGCTCGAGCACTCCACCGGCACCGCCCATGAAACGGCGGCCCTGGCCGAAGGGCAGGTCGTAGACGATGTTGGCTTTGAACGCGTGGGTCACGTCGCCGGGATCGCCGACGTCTCGGAGCATCTCGAGATCGCGGCGATGGGTGAAGAACACCGACTGGAGGGCGCGGCCGAACACGTAGCTGCTCTGGAACTGGAGCCCGTGCGCGAGGCGCCGGCGCAGCTCGAGCTGCAGCGAGTGATAGTCCGTTTCCCCTTCGTTCCTGGTCAGCACCGCCCCGCCCTGATGGTTGGGGTTGGCGATGAAGAAGTTCGCCGGCATTCCGGCCAGGGCACCGTTCGACCGGATGGTCGCATTGGCCATGAAGTTCTGCGCCAACGTCGTCGGTTGCGGACTGCGGACGGCGAGGTTGCTCAGGAACGTCGCGTCGTTCCAGAACGCGCCCGTGTAGGCCGCCGTGTTGCCGGCCTGCGCGCCTGGCACACCGCTCAGCCACGCCAGCATGATCGGCAGTGGAGCGGTGCCCGGCGCACCGGTGTAGTTGAACCGCGCACCGTTGCCGGCCGCGAGGTTGGCCTGCAAGTTCGCCTGGGCGACCCGGAACTCGTCGACGAACTTGTTCTCGTAGATGTTCGTCTCGTTGTAGTTCCGTGCCACCCAGCGGTCCCTCGACAGCGTGCCGACATACCGCGCCTCGAGCGCCATGTTGGTCGACACCTTGCGCTGGATGCCGATGCTCCAGGAGTCGGCCCATGGGGTCTGGATGTTCGGATCGAACAGGCGGATGTCCTGGCTCACGAGGTCGGTCATCGGGTAGACAGGCGCCTGCGGGAACGAGGGTGGCCCGAGGTCGGCTTCATTGCGAAGCAGCAGGTATCCGGGCCCGCCGGGGGTCAGGATGTTGTTGTTCGCCTGGTTGCGCGTGATCGAGAGCGTACCGCCAGGGTTGGAGGCGTATTGACCGGTGAACGCGAAGGTCCCCTCCCGGCTGAACGCGCGAGAGTAGCCGCCACGCACCACGAACTCCTCGCTCATCAGCGTTCCAAGCAATCCGCCGCGCTTTTCCGGCGTCCACGCGAAGCCGAGGTTCGGCGCGAAGTTGTTCCAGTCGGTGTTGTACGCGTTCTTGCCCTCTTCAAGCTGGTAGAACTCCGACAGCGCCTTGCCAGGCATGACGCCGGGCTGGAACAGGTTGCACCCGTTACCCTCGCCGTTCACGCCGGAAGGGCCGCAGAGGTCCGCGAGGGTGGTGGACGAATAGAAGTTGTTCGTCGCCTGGAACGGCAGCTGGAGCGTGTAGCGCAGACCGGCGTTCACCGTGAAGTTCGGTTTCACGCGCCAGGAATCCTGAACGAACAACCCGCCTTCCTGCAGCCGGGCTCGCTCGGTTGCGATGCCGACGTACTGGTACTGACCCGTGTCTTCGTTGAGCGTCGCCTGGGCGGCGATCTGGGTGACCCGTCCGGACAGCAGGGAGTACAGGTTACGAGCTGCGGTGAGCTGGTTCGCTGACGGCGTCACGCCAGTCGCCGCGGCCAGCGCCGCGGAGGTGATCACGTTCGCCGCTGGATCGGTCGCCAGCAGACCGAAGCTAACGCGCGGCACGAGCTGGCTGTTCGACTGCCAGGCGCTGAACCGTGTCCACGACGCACCGGCCGTGATGTTGTGGTTCCCCTTCAACCAGGTAAGGTTGTTGTCGACGGTGATGTCGGTGACGTCGCGCGACGACGGGCCTGGCGCGTTGTTGCCGGCACTGGTCAGCGCCGAGCCGACGTTGGGGAATACGAGCTGACGGCCGTTCTGATTCGCCACGGGACCAACATACATGTCCTTGTTCATGTCGTTGAAGAACTCCAGCGGGGAGCTGCTGTACCCCAGGCGGAACTCGTTCACGAGGCTCCGGCTCAAGGTCGAGCGGAGCGAATTGCTGAACACCAGCCGCTTCGAGGTCTGCCCGCCTTGCGCCGGGAATCCCGGGAACGTGGGGTCGAAGTTGTTCAGGGTGTCGGGCGCGTCGGTGTAGTAGTTGAAGTTCACCGCCGACGAAAACCGGTGGTTATCGGTGACGTTGAGGTCGATGCGCCCGGTCGGGAACCGCCTGAGCGCCGTCGTCGCGACGTTGAACCGGAGCTCGCTGAGGTTGGCGTCGCCCGACACGGGTGAGATGGCGCCGGTCTTGGCCGCGGCCGCGTGGATGTCGGCCATCAGCGCCCCGACCGTCGGGTCGACCGTGGAAGTATTGCTGACGCCAGCGACACCGCTGGTGGCGCCCAGGGTAAGCACATTGACCGTGGCGCCGCCATACGAGAAGTTCCCCTGAGCTGACGAAGCGGTCAGGAACGTCCGGGTTCGGGTCGTTTCCGCTGGCTGCCGGAACTCTTCATAGTTGCCGAAGAAGAACGCTTTCCCCCTGCCGAGTATTCCCGGGATGATCAGCGGGCCACCGACGCGGGCACCGGTCTGGTGCTGAACCAGGTCGGCCTTTTCCGTACCCACCCGGTTGTTGAACCAGGTGTTGGCGTTGAGCGCGTCGTTCCGGTAGTAGTAATAACCGCTGCCGGTGAAGATGTTGCCCCCGGACCGGGTCACCATCTTGATCTGCACCGCCCCCTGCCCGGCCTCGGCCCCCTGGCCGGCGGTGGTCACCGACACTTCCTCGATCGCGTCGAGGCGGGGACTGACGATCGAGAAGAACCCGTCGCCGGATCGGTTGGTGTTGTCCTGGACGTTCACACCGTCGATGGTGATGTTGATCACCCCCTGCGGGAGGCCGTTGATCGTCGCGTTCCGGTTCCCGCCCGGGGTCGACACGCCCGGCAGGAAGTTCACGAAGTCCATCGCGCTACGCGAGGTCAGCGGCAGCTTGGTGATCTGGTTGGTGGTGATGGTCGCGGAGACCGTGGCCGACTGCGTCTGGATGATCTCCGACGACGAGGCCACGGTGACGGTCTCGGAAACGCCGCCGACTTCAAGCTTGGCGCTGATGTTGGCGCCCTGGACGGCCGTGATGACCACGTCCTTCACGACGGTGGTCTTGAAACCTTCCAGTGCAACCGTCACCTCGTAGGCGCCGGCCTGCAGACTCGGCAGCGTGAATGCTCCCTCGCTGTTGCTGACCGTCGTGCTGACGACGTGTGTAACCACGTGCGTGGCCGTAACGGTTGCACCGGGGAGCACCCCCCCGGACGTGTCGACGACACGTCCACTGATTGTGGTTGTCGTACTTCCTTGTGCGTAGGCCAGCGAGCCGCCGGCGGACACCACGAAGGCAAGGGCTGCGCACAGTCCCAGCCTGAACAGACGTCGATTCATCGATCCCCCATCCATCCAAAAAACGAGCAATTGTCTGCGGCTTACAAACCAGGCGGGATTCACCGCCCGCCACACGCACATGTGGTGTCACAGGGACCTCTGCCCCGTCGACTCGAGCTGAGAATCGCGGTCGGTGGCGTGAACGTATCCCGTTCAGCTGGGATGGTCAACTGCGAAAACGGGGCCAAATGCGCCGTCAATGGGACAAAGGGTGTTTTTAACGTGACGAGATGGTATCCAAGATAACGGATGAGTTTCATCCAAGTTACCGGATGAGCTGGCTCCCTGGAATGGGGGATCGGGAATGGGGATCGGGAATCGGGGATCGGGAGTGGGATCGTGCTATCGGGTGCCGAACGTGGCGGCGGTGGCGCGCAGCGTGACCCCGTCCACCAGGATGCCCACCTGCAGGTCCTGCATCTTCGCCGAGCCGGGGCGCGTGAAGGTGACCTGGTAGCTGTTGGCCAGCTCGTTGGCCACCCTCGCCAGCGCCGGGGCGAGGGCCAGGGTGCTCGTCACCCGCTGGCGGCCGCCTCCGGTCGTCGAGGTTCCCTGCTGGATCACCTGATTGCGTTCGCGATCCCCTTCGCCGGCGGCGACCATGCCCCCGAGACGCCGGCTCTTGGCCGGGACATCCGAGCTGACCTCCGCTGTCTGCCCCGCAGCGGAGGCGCTGGCCAGCGAAACCGCATGGAACGCAATCGACTCGGCGATGAGCCGCTTGATCACCGATCCAGCCGTTCGCGTGCTGGCCTCCGGGCTTTCGGAGGCGATCGCGATGATGACCGGCCGGCGGTACTCGGTCCTCTCGAAATCCCGGACGGCCAGATCGATCGCGTCGATCAGATGTGATCGCTGATGCGACCACCCGAACAGCGCGCTCGTGGCTGACCGGAGCTGCGCCGCGTCCTGCGTGAAGTCGACGGCTTTGGCGGCCCGATCCCCGAACGAGTAGACCGCAACGTGATTGAGCCCGGCGAGACGCTCGACGAAGCCGACCACCGCCGAGCGGAAGTTCTCGTCAGGCGCTCCGTTGGCCGCGCTCGTGTCCACGAGCACCGCGACGTGCATCGGCGTCTGTAGCGGCTCGACCTTGAGAACCGTCCGATCCCGGCCGCTCTCCCTGACTGCGAAATGCTGCACCGTGAGGCCGACGACGGGTGTGCCGTCCTTGTCCAGCGCCGTCACGAAGACGTGCTTTTCGTCGTTCGACTGTGCCCGGATGGCGACACCCAGCGCGCAGAACGCCAGCAGGATCCCGGTCAGATATCGGCGCATGGGTTTTCTTACCTTCCGGCAATGAAAGATGGTAAATGGCCGTTCCATTTACCATCTTCCATTCACCGCCGGCGTCAGAAATCGAAACGAACCGAGAACTGCATCACCCGCGAGCCGACGGCCGTACCGGTGATCTGGCCAAAGGTCGCGCTGTTGATGTTCTCGTCGCCGTTGGTGAAGCTCACGCTGTTGGTGAGGTTGAACGCCTCGGCCTTGAACTCGAGGTTATAGCGGCTGGCGATCCGCGTCCGCTTGGAGAGCGCGAGATCCATGTTGAAGATTCTCGGCGCGTCGAACGCCATTACCGGGAGGCTGCCGACTTCGCCGGCGCCGGGGTTGAAGAACACCTGTCCCGCGAAGCCCGGCACGGTGTTGTCGAGAGTGTCCGGACCGACCGCACGCCCGGTCGCGGAGTCGATCACCTTCGGATCGATCCAGTAGATGGTCCCATCGGCGGTCTTGAAGACACCGATGAGCTCCTTGATCTGGTCGACGCTCAGCGAGCTGTTGGCGGTGTTGCAGCTCGCCTGGGTGCCGCAATTCGAACGCCCGGCGCGATTGAACGTGCCCCGGCCCGAGAAGATCGTCACCGGCGATCCGCTCTGCAGGTTGACGATGGTGCCGACCTGCCACCCTCCGAGCAGCACGTTGGTCAGCCCGCCGCCGTTGAGCCAGCGACGGCCGACGCCGAACGGCAGCTCGTAGATGGCGTTGGCGTTGATCACGTGGGTGTTGTGGAACACCGATCGGCCGTAATTCAGCCCGGGCCGATTGTTGTCCATGAATGCTTCGAACCGGTTCTGCCCGGTGCCGTCCGAATCGGTGTTCGTGTCGGACAAGGTGTAATTCACCTGGGCGAAGAAGCCGTTCCGGAACTGACGCCGGAGCTCGAGCTGCAGGGCGTTGTAGTCGCTGAAGCCGCCATTGGCGATGGCGTTGGAGGAGTAGATGCCGGGGTTCTGCAGGAAAACCGCGCGAGCCGCGTCCCGTCCCGCGGCGTTCAGGCCGGTCATGTAAGTGTCGGCGACTCGCGCCGGCTCGTTCTGTTGAACCGCCTGGACGACGTTCACGTTGGTGAGCAGGCCCCCGCCAAACGTCGGCAGCACGGTCAGTGGCTGGCTGCCCGGCACATTCGGGTTGAACGCCGGGCTGAACGCCAGACCTGCCTGCTGGGCCAGGAAGCCGTTCGACCGGGCGCGGGCGAAGTCGTCCATGAACGCCTGGGTCATCTGGATCTGGTTGTTGTCGATGCCGCGCCAGATCCCCCGTCCGAAGGTGCCGACGTAGCGCGCCTCGATGGCCATCGACCAGGGCAGCTCGCGCTGGATGCCGATGCTCACCTGGTGGACGTTCGGCGACTGGATGTCGGGATCGATCCCCCACAACACGCCCGTCGTGCTGAGCGCCATCTGGTCGGCGAGCGTCCGTTCCGACTTGAACGTCGGCGTCGCCGGCAGCGGCACCCCGTTCGTAGCGAGCGCGTACTGGTTGCTGAGCGTGACGGCCGTGCTCAGACCGGCGTTCGCCGTCGACGCGGCGCGCGCCACCGTCATCGTGTCTTCATTCACGAACGTCAGCGAGTAGCCGCCGCGAAGCGCGGTGCGGCCGTCCTTGGTCAGGTCCCAGGCGAAGCCGGCGGTCGGCCCGAAGTTGTTCATGTCCTTCTCGTAGAAATTGCCGTCGACGAAGGTCAGGATCGTGTTCGGATCGAACATCGTGTCGTTGAACGAGCCGTTGAGCACCGGCAGCAGGCCGAGGTTGTTATCCTCGCGCAGCGGACTGTCGTACTCCCACTTCAGGCCGGCGCGCACGGTGAAATTCGGTTTCCACCGCCAGTTGTCCTGCGCGAACACCGCGATGTTGTCGAGCGTGTAGAACTCGTTGGCCGGAATGCCGGGCACGTAGCCGGACGTCTGGTCTTTCACCCGGAACGTCTGCCCGACCGAGCTGACCGCGCCGCCGAGGAAGGCCGCCATGGAGTTGGCGGTGGCCAGGTCGGCCGACGCGATCCCGCCCGGGAACTGCGCCGAGTTCAACTGAACGCTCGCTGGCGCCGCGGTGCTGAACCCGAACGTCACCGCCGGATATTGGTTGGCGAAGTTGTACGGGTTCACCCGGTTCCGCTGCCAGCTGCCGCCCATCTGCAGTTGATGATCGCCCTTCACGTACGAGGCGTTGTTGTTCAACTGATAGGTGTCGGTAAAGCGCCCCTGCGACTGAAAAGTCGCGACCGGATTGTCGATGTCGAGCGCGGTGTTGTAGATGATCCCGCCGGGGAACTCCCAGTCGCTGACGAACGCCACCGGGGCGAGGTTGGCTCCCCCACGCAGCTCGTTGTGAAAATTCGAGCCGGCGGCCCAGCGCCAGGCCAGGGCGTAGCGCTTTGCATTCGAGTCGGTGTAGACCAGCGGCCGCGGTGATACGCCATCGAGGTCGGTGCGGTCGTCGATCTCCTTGAAATAGCTGAACACGCCGTCGAAGCGATGCGCGTCCGACATGGCGAAGTCGAGCCGACCGGTGAACGAGTCGCGCTCGTTCAGATCCTGCTGCAGGAAGCGATAACCCGCCGTATTCATCAACCGCCCCGGCTCGGAGTCGCCATCGTTGAAATTGTTCACGTTGGAGGGCGGGGGCAGCTGCGACAGGATCTGCGACGCGGACCAGCGGATCGATCGCCAGCCCTGACAACTGCATGACGTTCACCGACCGGACGTTGCCCGACAGGTCGACATAGCGGAAGACGCCGTCGTAGAAGTCCTGGCTCGCCGGGATCGTCAGGTCGGACGCCGGCTCCTGGGTCTGGCGCTGCCCCTCATAGGTGAAGAAGAAGAACAGCTTGTCGCGCTTGATCGGCCCGCCGATCCGGCCGCCGAACTGGTTCCTCGACAGCTCCGGCTTGGGCAGCTGCGACTCGTTGTTGAAGAACGAGTTCGCCGCGAACTTGGCGTCGCGGTTGAACTCGAAGACGCTGCCGGTGAACCGGTTGGTGCCCGACGGCGTCACCATCCGGACGGCGGTCGCGCCGCCGGCGGCGTCGGCCCCCGACACCGAGGTCGTGATCGAGAACTCCGAGACGTTGTCGGAGGTCGGCCGGTTCGGGAGGAAGTCGAGCGAATTGGTGCGGATGAAGTTGTCCTGAATGTTGATCCCGTCGAGCGTCACCTGGGTCCAGGTCGGACGGCCGCCGTTGATCACCGTGTTCGCGCGAGTCGTGACCCCGGCAACGCCGGCCTGGAGGTTGATCAGGTTGGTCACGTCGCGATTTGCGAGCGGGATGTCCAGCACCTGCTTCTGCACGACCGTGCTGGTCACTTCGGGCGTCGTTGTCGAGATCAGCGACGCGCCGGCGGTGACGGTCACCACCTCGGTCCGTGCGCCGAGCGACAGCTTCGCAGTCAGCGAATACTGCTGGCCGACGGCGACGTTCACGTCGGTGAACTCGGCGGCCTTGAATCCCTCGAGACTCACCACCACCTTGTAGGTGCCGACGGGCACCTGCGGGAACAGGAACGCACCGGCATCACCGCTGACCGCGGTCATCACCTGCCCGGTGCCGGTGTTGGTGAGCGTCACCGTCGCGCCCGGCAGCACACCGCCGGACTGATCGAGCACCGTTCCCGACATCGCACCCAGCGTTGTCTGGGCGGAGCTGGACGCCGGCAGCACCGCCGCCGCCAGGACGAGTATCGTCAACGCAAGTCGGAATTTCAACTTCATCGATCCTCCATGAGCGATAAGAGAGCCGCGGGGCGTATCGGCCATCTCGCGCACACGAGAAACAAGAGATGGGCAGGAAAATCTTCTCTCGCAGCCGATTGGACACGAAACTAATCCCGGAAAAGCCGCAAGTCAAGTCAGTTCGTGCGCGTTTCGTCACGTTTTTCAGGGCGATGGTACCAATCCAAAAAACTGCATGGCCGGTTCAATTAACTGGTCACACGGATAAGTCGAGCGCTGGGAAGTCCCGGAGGGGCGCCTTGAAGGAGTGAAGCAGCGGTACGGTTATCCTCTTCGGCATGAATGCCACCCGAGGCATCTCGTTGAGCTTCGCGTTGTGCCTCGGGTTGTTCGCCGTCAACGCGGTCCCGCTGGCGCAACAACCGTCTCCGCCAGCACAGCCGTCTGAACGCGGCGTGGATTTGATCGCCATCGACTTCACGGCCATCTCGGCCGACGGTCGCCCGGTGGCCGACCTTCAGGCGGCCGATGTCTCGGTCCGCATCGGCGGACGCCGGCGCCCGGTGCGGTCGCTCCAGCTGATCTCGGTCGCAGGCTCCGAACCGGTGCCCGAGAAAGCGTCGCTGCCGTCGCCGTTCGCGACCAACGACTCCAGCGAGCGCGGCCGTGACTTCGCGCTGCTGATCGACGACGACTCCTTCAAAGCCGGCCGCGAAGGACCGCTGCGCGAAGCGGTCGACGGACTGATCGCGCGACTCTCCAGCCGCGACCGGCTCACGCTCGTCACCATGCCGTACGGCGGGGTCAAGGTGCCGCTCACCAGCGACCATGCGCGAGTGCGGACGGCGCTGCTGAAAGTCGTCGGCCAGGCGACCGGTCACGAGAACGGATCGCAGCTCGCCTGCCGAACCAGGCGCACGCTGGAATCGCTCGCCGGCTATTTCGACGGCTCTCACGGGATCCGCGAGGCGCCGCTCACCGTGATGTTCATCACCGGCGGGCTGGCCGCCCCCCGCCGCGACGCGCCGGTCACCATGGCGCCGGGCATGTGCGAGCTGCGCACCGAGACCTTCCGCGAAGTGGGGATCGCGGCCGGCGCGGCGCGGGCCCAGTTCTACGTGATCCAGCCCGGCGACATGATGCTGGTGCCGGCGCGCCCGCAGACGGAGAACATCGCCGGCTCGGGCTACATCGGCTCGGACAACCCGATCGAAGGCATCGAGCATCTCGTCGGCGTCACCGGCGGCACCATGCTGCAGCTGACCGGCACGGTGGATGGCGCGATGGGACGCATCCTCGCCGAAAGCTCCGGCTACTATCTCGCCGCGGTCGAACCCGATGGCAACGATCGCACCGGCCGCAGCCAGCAGCTCGAGATCCGGGTCTCGCGTCCGGGGGTCACGCTGCGCGCCCGGCCGAACGTGACCTTCGCCAGGCGCGAGTCCATCGACCGGCGCCCGCTCAATCCCTCGCCGCGCGACATGCTCAGCGTCGCGACGGTCTTCCGCAACCTGCCGCTCCGCGCCAGTGCCTATTCCGCACTCGAAGTCGACGGCAAGTCGCTGCGCGTCATCACCATCGTCGAACCGGTCGAACCGACGGTGAAGTTCGGCTCGCTGGTGGCCGCGCTCTTCGACCGTGACGGCAAGCTGGTCTCGCACTGGACCGCAACGGCCGACGAACTGCAGCGCGCACCGGTGATCGGCGCGATGCCGGCGACCCAGGGCGCGTACCGGCTGCGGGTGGCCGCGATCGACACGACCGGCCGAAGCGGAACCACCGATTACGACCTGGAAGCCGAGATCGTCCAGACCGGCCCGCTGCGTCTGAGCTCGCTGATCCTCGGACTTTCGCGGGAAGGGAGGTTCACACCGAGGCTCGTGTTCGGTTCGGAACCGGTCGCGATCGCGTATGTCGAAATGTACGGCGTCGCCCCGGGCACGCGCCTCGCCGCCGGCGTCGAGCTCGCCGGATCCCTCAACGGCCCCGCGCTGGTGACGCTGCCGATGGCGATCGAAGCCGCCGGCGAGGCCCGCTACACCGCGACCGGCGCCGTGCCGATCGGCAGCCTCCCGCCGGGCGACTATGTCGTCCGCGCGATGATCGGGATCGATGGGCAGGCGATCACGCGGGTCGTCCGCACGCTGAGGAAGGCGGGGGGGAAGTAGACAACCGCCAACTTCCAACTTCCAACTGCCAACTCCCAATGGGGAAGGGGTGGGGGGTGCGGGGGGTGGGGGTACAGATTGAAATTGGATTTAGAACCTGGAATTGGAACCTGGAGTTGCCCATCCCCTATCCCCATGCCCATCCCCAAAAAAAACGCCCGGCCCTGAAGATCCAGAGCCGGGCGTCGATCAATCTACCGATCGCGATGGCGATCGACGGCGCGGAGCGCCGCCGTTACCAGTTGATTCGCCACACGAGCTGGATCTCGCGCGCCCCGCCGGCGCCAGTGACCCGGTACTCGTCGGGGTCGTCGAGATCGGCGGTGTCCGGAAAGACCGGCGTGAACTGCGGCGAGTTGAATGCGTTGAGGAACTCCGCCCGGAACTCGAAGTTCAGCCGTCCCTTGATCGCCACGCGCTTAACGGCGCTGAGATCGAACCGGAAAAATGTCGGTCCGGTGAGATTGATCTGCGTGGGACCGCATTCGCCGAAATTCTCGGTGACAGCGATGCAGTCCGGGCCGTTCTCCGGCGCAAGGTACTTGCCTGAGGGCGGACCCAGATCGCTGTATCCGTCGGGCGAGGTGGCACTGACGCTGAACGCCTTCACGGTGTTATCGATGACGTCATCCGGCAGCATGTAAAATCACTCTCCCGGCGTGATCGAACCGCAGCTGGAACATGTCCTGCAGTTCTTTCTCGTTCATGCCGACCAGGCGAACGCCCTGAAGGCCAAACATCCGCCCGCTCTGGATGCGTGCGATGCCGTCGAACGACCAGCCGCCAATGATGCGGTCGAGCATCGGCCCGGCGCCCGCGCCGAACTTGCGGCCCTGGCCGAAGGGCAGCTCGTAGGTCCACGTCCCTTTGAACGCGTGGGTGACGCCGCCAGGGTCGGTGCCGGTGTCCAGCACCTTGAGCCGCGGCTGACGGAACCCGAAGCGTTGCGACGATGTAAGCCTTGCCGAACACGTAGTTCGAAGTGAACTGGAGGCCGTGCGACAGCCGCTTCCGCAGCTCGAGCTGAAGGGCGTTGTACTTCGTGTAGCCGCCATTGCTGACGACCTCTGCGCCTCCGAGGTAATTCGGGTTGGTGACGAGGAAATTGGCCGGCAGCCCGGCGTTCAGGGCATTCTGGCGACGCGCCGCATCGGAATCGAGGGCAGTGGCCAGCCCGTCGGGATCAGGGTTGCGGATCGCAAGATCGTCGAAGAACGTGTTGCTCGCGAAGTTGGTGCTGCTATACGCCGCAGTGTTACTGGCATCCGTGCGGCCGGCGAAATACGCCACGAAGATCGGCAGCGGCGCAGTTCCGGTGCCCGGTCCGAAATAGCGGAAGTTCGAACCGCGTCCGGCGGCGACGTTTGCCTGGAGGTTCTGCTGCGCGAGGCGGAACTCGTCGAGGAAGCCGTTCTCGACGATGTTGACCTCGTTGTAGTCATAGTTCAGCCAGCTCTGGAGCGAACGCGTGCCGACGTAGCGCGCTTCGATGGCTATGTCTTCGTCAGCTTGCGCTGCCAGCCGGCCGTCCAGGTCTGCGAGTACGGCACCTGAAGGTTGGGATCGAACGCCAGAATGTCGCCGGTGACCACGTCGGTCATCGGATACTGACGCGTCGCCGAGAACGGCAGCGGCCCAAGATCGGCCGGGTTGCGGAGGAAGAACGTCCCGGGGGTGCCCAGGTTCCCGATCGTGTGATTGCGGCTCGCAGATTCTGCGCGATGCCGGGGTTGTCGTCGATCGCAGCGGTGAAGTCCGACATGCCCGGCCGGTTGTAGCCGAGCGTGTAACCCGCCCGCAGCACGCTGTCACCTTCCTGGGATCCGAACATGTGCCCCACGAGTCCGGTGCGTGCCGGAAGCGTCCAGGCAACTCCGGCGCTCGGCGCGACGTTGTTCCTGTCGGTGTTGTATGCCGCTTGCCCCTTGTTGAACTGCTGGAACACCCCCGTCACATCCGAGCGTACGCCGGGCTGGAACAGGTTGCAGCCGCCGTTCGCGCTGATTCCCGATACCCCGCAGACATCAGCGAGCGTCGCGTTCGAGTAGCTGTTGTTCAAAGAGGTGAATGGCTGCTGCAGCTCGTAGCGAAGGCCGAGATTGAAGGTCAGGTTCGGCTTCCAGCGCCAGGTGTCGGCGAGGAAGAAGCCGTAGTCGCGCAGCCGCGCGCGCTGGACGCCAAGGCCGAGGTACTGGTACTCATCGGTATCTTCATCGAGGCGGAGCTCGGAGGTGGTCCCGTCGACGCGTCCGGTGAGCATCGCAAACAGCTCGCGCGCGGCGGTCAGCTGTCCCGTCGAGGCGCCCGCGAAATTGCTGGTTCGGAACATTGCATCCGCCGGGTCGTTCGCGTTCACTCCGAAGGTGATCGTCGGCACGTGTTGCTGGTTCTCCACCCAGACATTCGCCTGCGTGAACGCGAAACCGGCCTGGACGTTGTGGGTCCCCTTCAACCAGCTCAGCGTGTTCTCGAGGATGCGGGTCGAGGCCTCGCGCGCCTGGTAGCTGCCGGTCGATGTCGCGGCGCTGATACCCATGTCGTTGATGTCGAGCAGGAAGCCGTTCATGTTGGCGATCGGGGCGTTGAACTGGCTGATGCCGATCTCCGGCGAGAACAGCGTGGCGCCGCCGCTGCCACCGATCTTGAACTCGTTGACCATGTTCGCCGTCAGCGTCGAGCGCAGGTTCGCCTGCACCGTGTAGCGGTCCGAGTGCTGCGCGCCGGTGTTCGGGAAGCCGGGGAACGGAGGCTCGGTGTTGTTGGTCGTGTCGGGCGTCGACAGCAGCCGCGTGACGTTCGTCGAGCCGCTCAGGCGGTGCTTGTCGGTCAGGTTGTAATCGATCCTGACCGTCGGGTAGCGAGTGATGCTGTCGGACTGGTACTGATACCGGAACTCCTGGTGCAGGGGATTCTCGAGATCGACCAATGGTCCGCCGGCGACGGCGTTGCGGATGTCGCCGATCAGACGCCCCGATCGTCGGGTCGATGACTCGGCAAGGTGCCCGTTCTGCGCCGCCAGTTGCAGGCACGTTGACTTCGCGAACCTCGGCGCCGGCATTCCATCGGAACCAGCCCTGCTCCGCGCGTGGGTGCAGCACCGTTCGGCTCTCGACGTTCTGCCCGGGCGAGCGCGACTCCTCGTAGTTGACGAAGAAGAACGCTTTGTTCCGGCCGTCGAAGAGTCCGGGAATCCGGATCGGCCCGCCGAAGCGCACGCCCGGCTGAAACAGCTTGTCTTCACTTTTCGCGATGCCGTCGCGGTTGTTGAACCAGCTGTTGGCGTCGAGCTCGTAGTGGCGGAGATAGTAGTAGCCGCTGCCCGTGTAGTTGTTGGTGCCCCCGCGCGTGACGAAGCGGATCTGCACTGCGCCCTGGCCGGTGTTCGCCGCATCCTGCGCCGCGCTGCTGACGGTGACTTCCTCCATCGCGTCGAGACGCGGGCTGACGCGGGCGAAGAAGCCGTCCGTCGTCTTCAACTGGTTGTCCTGCGCCGAGATCCCGTCGATCGTGATGTTGATCGAGCTCTGCGGCAGTCCATTGATCGTGGAATCACGGCTGCCGCCAGGTGTGTTCACGCCCGGGAGCGTGGTCACGAAGTCGAGCGCGCTCCGGCTGCCCGTGGGCAGCTTCAGGATTTGATTGGTGTCGATCGTTGACGTGACCGCTGCCGATTGCGTCTGGATGATCTCGGAGGCGCTGTTGACGGTGACCGTCTCCTCGAGTCCTCCGACTTCCATCTTGACGCGAACCGTTGCCGGCGTCGCGACGTTGACCACGACGTCGTTCAGGACCGCGGTCTTGAACCCCGAGAGCGTCACGGTCACAGAGTAGGTACCTGTACTCACAGCGGGGATGGTGAACCCCCCCTGCTCGTTCGTCGTGGCGGTGAAATCGGCGCCCGTGGCGACGTTCTTCGCCACGACACTGGCGCCAGGGATCACTGCGCCGGACGCGTCGGTGACCGTTCCGATGATGGAAGACGCGGTGCCCCCCTGGGCGAACGCCGACGTGACCAGCACGACGCTCATCAGCGCCGTTGTCAGCCATGCACGCAACACACAATGTCTCATCTTTGCCCCCCGAAACAGACCACTGGCCATCGACAGTCGTCGACTCGGCCCAGCATGAATGTGTAAACCCGAAAGGTTATTGCTCAGGAGAGGCGCTGGTCAAGCCTAAAGTGTTCCAATCCAGTAGGTTAGGGTCGTCTGAGGATCGGGTTTTTGGATCCAACCTGATGGACGGTTGGATTTTTGGAACGGACGCTACCGGCTTTCCGGTAGCGTCCGTTTTGCATGAGGTGGGAAGGGAAAGTTATCGCTCACCCATCCAGCGGTCTTCGAGCACGGTCACCGGCTTGGTGGCGGTCTTGCCGGCGGCCGTGAGGGTCACCAGGTACGTGCCCGGAACTGCGGGCACTCCGCCCCCTCCTCCGCGGCCACCGCCACCACCCTGGCCTCCGGCCTCGCCGGCGCCTCCCTGGCGGCCCGGCGGCGGATCCTGCTGCAGATTCCACATCACCCGGTTGAGGCCGGCCTTCCCCTGGCTGGTGAGCGTGCGGATCGTCTTGCCGGTCCCATCCGCAATCGCCAGCTTCACCTCGCCGGCGACTTCAGAAAGTAGTGAATCGACGGCGCCGCGGTCGGGGTTCTCGCCGGCGAAGTACTTCTGGCCGCCGGTCTGCTGCCCCGCCTGCTGGTCGTTCAACCACATCACCGCCGGACGGATGTCGAACAGGTGTGCATCTGCGTCGCGAACGGTCTGGGTGAGCTGCTGAAGCGGTGAAATGTCATCGGCGATCCAGACGCTGCGGCCATGGGTCGCGACGATCAGGTCGTTGTCCCGCGGATGCACCAGGATGTCGTCGACCCGGACGGTCGGCAGGTTGCCCATGAACTTCTTCCACCCCTTTCCGCCATCGGTCGAGAGGTAAAGCCCGAACTCGGTCCCGACATAGAGCAGGTCCTTGTTCTTCGGGTCCTCCCGCACGACCTGGACGTTGCCGAACTCCGGCAGGTCGCTGGCGATGCTCTGCCAGCTCTTGCCGTAGTCGCGGGTTACGAACACGTACGGCTTCAGGTCGTTGTTCCGGTGCCCGTCCACCGAGACGTAGGCCACCGCCGGATCGAAGTTGGATGCCGAGATCCGCGAGATCCAGGTACCTGATGGTCCGGCGGCAGCCCGGGGATGCCCTTCCCCACCTCGGTGAACGTCACGCCGCCATCGCGGCTCACCTGGACCAGGCCGTCGTCGGTGCCCACCCACACGACGCCCGGCATCACCGGCGACTCGTTCAGCGAGATGATCGTGCTGTACGAGGTCACCCCGTCATTCTTCGAGAGCATCGACCGGTCGCCAGGGACTCCCATCATCGGGACCTTGTTGCGATCGATGCGCTTCGTCAGGTCGGCGCTCGCGATCCACGTGTCGCCGCGGTTGTACGACTTGAACAGGCGATTGCCTCCGAGCCACACGATGCTCGGGTTATGGGGCGAGAGCTGGAAGGGCGTGTTCCAGTTGAATCGGTACACCTCGTCGTTAGCAGCGGCATTGAGCACGTTTGGCGTCGCGCCGCGGCCGCCGCCGCCCCCAGCCGCTTGCCCTGAGCCTGCCGAAGGGCCGCCGCCCCCTCCGCGGCCGCCGAGGTTCGTCCCCCGCGGACGGATGCTCTGCCCGCGGCCGCCGCTGCGCAGGTCGTAGCGGTTGGTGCTGCCGTTCTGCGACTCGGTATAGACGATGTTGTGATCGGTCGGGTCCACAGCCGTCTGAAAGCCATCGCCGCCGCCAATGCCGAACCAGTCGGAGTTGAGGATCCCATCGCCGGTGCGGGTCGCGCTCGGACCTCCCCAGCTGCCGTTGTCCTGCAGCCCGATGTAGACGTAGTACGGGCGCCGCATGTCGGCGCTCACCCAGTAGGCCAGGGCGGTCGCCTTGGTGTTGACGAAGTCCCAGGTCTTCCCCTGGTCCCAGCTGATATTGAGCCCGCCGTCGTTGCCGATGATCAGGTGTCTGGGATCCTTCGGATCGATCCACAGGGCGTGCTGGTCGACATGCCCCGAGGTGCCGTGTCCGCCGGCGGCGTCCAGGGTCGCAAACGTCCGGCCGCCGTCGAGTGATTTCGCCCACGGCAGGCCGGCTGCGTAGACCACCTTGTCGTTGGTGGGATCCACCCGCAGCTGGCTGAAGTACATCGGCCGCGAATTGCAGTTGCTGACGTGCGTCCAGCTTGCGCCTTTATCCTCCGAGCGGAAGATGCCGCCGTTCGCGGGGTCGAGCGGCGGAGGCGTTTGCGGCGCGGGCGGTACGTCGCCTCCACGGCCGCGTCCGAAGCCGCGGCCCGGCCCCCCGTTGTTGCACCAGTTGGTACTGGTTGCCGCGGCCGCCCCCTCCACCGCCGCCAGCGCGGCCACCGGGTGCGGCTCCACCGCGCTGCGCCCCTGGCTGCACCGGCGCGTTCGGCACCGGCGGCTGACCCGGTACGGCTGCCGCGCCTGGGGGCGTGGTTTCGGTCTCCGCATTCGGATCGTTGCCGCTGGTCAATTGCGGCCGGCCGACGTTGCCAGCCTCGATCTGTACGTAGACAACGTTGGGATTCGATCGGGAGACGTCCAGCGCGATGCGGCCGTAGGTGCCGCCAGGCAGCCCCTTGCTCGAAATCTTCGTCCAGGTCCGGCCGGCATCCGTGCTCTTCCACAGCCCGCTGCCCGGGCCGCCGCCGTTGAAACAGCAGCCGGATCGCCGGCGCTGGTAGCTGGCCGCGTAGACCGTGCTGCTGTTCGAGGGATCGATCGCCAGATCGGTGAAGCCGGTGTCGTCATCGACGAACTTGACCTTGTTCCAGCTCTTGCCGCCGTCCGTCGTCTTGTAGATGCCGCGGTCCGGGCTGGGGCCGAAGAGATGACCGATCGCCGCGACGTAGACCGTCTCGGGGCTCTTCGGGTCGATCACGATGCGAGCGATGCTCTGCGTTTCCTTCAGCCCGATGTTCTGAAAAGTCTTGCCGCCGTCGGTCGTCTTGTAGATCCCATCGCCGAACGACGTCGTTTGCCGGTTGTTGGCCTCGCCGGTGCCGACGTAGACGATGTTCGGGTTGGTCGGGTGGATCGCGATGTCGCCGATCGAGGCGGTGGTGTAGGTGTCGAACACCGGCGTCCAGGTGGTGCCGTTGTTCTCCGACTTCCACACGCCGCCCACCGCGTAGCCGGCGTAGATGATGCTGGAGTCGGAGGCGGCGACCTCCACGTCGTCGATGCGCCCGCCCATGCTGGCGGGGCCGATCGAGCGAAAGCGGAACGGAGCGAGCAACGGATCGTCGGGAGCGTTGATGACCTGCTGTGCCGGAACGGGCGGCTGCTGCTGCTGCGGCGTGACCGTGGCCACGAGGAAGGGAATGGCGACGAGTGGCAGGGCCAGTCGCGTGAAGCGGTGGAGGTCAGGCATGGCGCCCCTTGGATTGAGGTTCACTGTCTGTGCGATTGAGGATTGGTCGTCGCGGCCGGCCCGGGCTTCAGGTACTTCTGCCACCAGGCCAGTTCGTTGAGCATGCGGTGGACGTTGTTCCAGTGGCCGGCGATGCCGTGCGGTTGCCCCTGGTACTGGATCATCTTCGCCGGGATCCCGCGGCGGCGCAGCGCGAAGTACATCTGCTCCCCTTCTTCGTACGGGACCCGCTGATCGACTTCACCATGGATGAACAACGTCGGCGTCCGGACACGGCCGGCGTGGGTCAGCGGCGATTGGCGGATCATGCGGTCGCGCGCGGCCTGGTCCCAGGGAGGACCGAAGAACTCGGTCTCCTTCGTCCGGTAGATGTCGGCGGTCCCGTAGTCGCTGACCCAGTTGGAGATGCCGGCGCCGCTGATCGCGGCGGCGAACCGGTCGGGATACTGCGTGATCAGCCAGTTGGTCATGAAGCCGCCGTACGAATGTCCGGTGTGACCGACACGCTTTGGATCGATCGGATAGCGCTTCAGCACGTAGTCGATCCCGGAGATGACATCCTGGCCGTCCTTGTCGCCCCACGCCCCCCAGGTCGCCCACTTGAACGCCTCGCCGTAGCCGGTGGAGCTGCGGAAGTTGGTGTCGAACACGAAATAGCCGTTGGCGGCGAAGTAGTGGTCCTTGAAATCAAAGGTGTAGCCGGTCGCGGCGTGCGGGCCGCCATGGCTGGTCACGACGAGAGGGTACGGACCCTTCGCCGGATCGTAGCCGTAGGGGAACGTGAGCCAGCCCTCGATCTTCGTGCCGTCGCGGCTCGGCCACTGCAGCCGCTCGGTACGGCCGAAGGCGATCTCGGCAACGGTGTCCTTGTGCACGTCGCTCAGCCGGCGTTCGCCGGTGCCGTCGATGTTCGCGACGTAGACATCGGGGGGCGCGGCGTGGGTCGAGACCGTGTAGGCAATGGTTTTCATCGCCTGGTCGTAGGTCAGAGCGGCGATCCGGCGCGGACCCTTCGTCAGCTGCTCCACGCGCCCGGCCGGCACGCTGACCCGGAACAAGTGGGCTTCGCCGCCGGTCGCGGCCGTGAAGTACAGGTAGCTGCCGTCGGGGCTCCACCGGGTGTCCCCCGGCTCGAGGTCCCAGCTGGCGGTGAGGTTGACCGGCGATCCACCGGTCACCGGCCGAACGAACAGGTCCCGCGGTCCGCCGTGATTCAGCTTCTGTTCGATCACCATGTCGGTGCCGAAGGTGCGGGCGTACCAGAGATAGCGGCCGTCCGGCGAGTAGCCGAGGTCGCTGTAGTTGTAACCGTCGTCGGTCAGCCGGGTGGGTTTGGCGTCGGCCTCATCGACCGCCATCGTCCAGATGTCGGAGCGGCTGTAGCGGAGCGGATCGCGCCAGCGCGGGTCGGCGGTGAAGGCGATCGTCCGCCCGTCGGGATGCCAGGTGATGCCCGCCGGTCTCAGGTCGAGGTCGAGCAGCGGCTGCGCGTCGCTCTCGCCGGCCCGCGTGCGCAGGAGCTGAACCGCCGGCTGCGCCGTAGGATCAGGTGCGGGGAACGCGGCGCCGTCGCGCTGGAAGTCCTTCCAGTCGAAGATCGCTCCCTTGAACCGCTCCTGATGTCGCTTGTCGAAGTCGTTGGCGTAAGCGGGGTCCTGCTTCGGCTGTTCCTTCTCGCGGGTGGAGACGATCCACTTGCCGCCCGGGCCCGGGAACGTACCCCCGCCGCCGCGTCCGCCACGGCCGGCCCGACCGCCGCCGCCGCCCCCCGGCGCCCCCTCGACCTTGAGCGGTGACGCTCCGCCCGCCGGCGAGACTCTCCATGCCTGCCGTTCGACGGTGTACTGGAGGAGGTTGTCGGCGGTCCAGCTCGCGTTGGCCAGCTCGCGCCCTTCGTGCTGCACGTGCCGGGGGGGTGCCGCGCCGTCCGCCGGCACCACGTGGGTTTCCGACCGGGTTCCCTGGTCCTCTTCGAGGCGGGTCGACACCGCGAACAGCACCCATCGTCCGTCGGGAGAGATCTGGGTGCCGCCGACGTTCCTGACGCGGTAGTAATCCTCGATCTTCAAGGCCCGGCCGCCGGCTTGCTGCGCATCCACGGGAAGGTCGAGCGTGAGCCCGACCGCCAGGCCGACGGCGGCGGTTGCAACGAAGGCACGGCGCATGGGGTCTCTCCTGAAGTCAGTGGTGCGTACGCAGACCGCCGCATGTTACCGGCGGCGTGACAGCCCCGCAAGCCGGACGTGCTACAAAGGGCGCATGGCACGCGTCGCCGTTTCACTGGTCTTGCTGGGCACGCTGGGCTGCTCGGCGGGGGCGGGCCCGGCCAGCCCGCTCGAGCAGTTCACCGGCACACATGCCCGCGCGGTCTGGGTGCAGTCCGACGGGAAGGACCCGTTCGCCCTGGGCGTCAACCTCGCACTGATGGGGCTCGACAGCAGTGACCCTCGGGGTGAGCGACAGATTCTCGCCGACCGCGGCAGCTACATGAAGCCGATGATCACGGCACGCGGTGAGCGGGTCGTGTTCTCGCGCGGTCACGCCGGCCCCGGAGGGCCTGAAGTCTTCGTGGTCGGCTGGGACGGCTCCGGACTGCGCAGCCTGGGAAAGGGATTCGCGGTGTCCGTCTGGCAGAACCCGGCCGATTCGAGCGAATGGGTCTACGCCGGTATCGACGCCGCACCCGGGGGGTACGATTTCCCCGCGATCGTGAGGTTCCCGATCGACAAGCCCTCGGCGCGCGAGGTGGTCTGGAACAAGACGCTGGTCAGCGGCGACACCTTCCAGGTCTCGCCAGACGGCCGGCACGCCGGCGGACTGTTTCCGTGGCCCGAGGCCGGCGTGGCCGAGCTGCCGAACGGCAAGCTGGAGAAGATGGGGGACGGCTGCTGGACGGCGATGGCGAGCGTGCGTGGACCGCTGATGTGGTATTTCGATGGCGCTCACCGCAACCTCACGCTCGTCGACGTGCGGACAAGCAAGCGCTGGACGGTGAACATCAACGGTGTGCCGGGCTTCGGCAACGACGAGGTGTATCACCCGCGCTGGACCAACCATCCCCGGTTCCTGGTGACGTCAGGCCCCTACAACCTCGGCGGAGACAACCAGGTGCGGAGCGGCGGCGCGCAGGCGGAGGTGTATCTCGGCCGCTTCGCCGCAGACTACTCGCGGGTCGAATCCTGGCATCGCGTCACCAGCAATAGCGGCGGTGATTCGTACCCCGACGTCTGGATCAACCGCACCGACAACCCGCACCCGACCGCCGGCCGCACGCTCGGCCCGGACGGTGCCGTGGCCCAGAGGTCCACCGCTCCGGGGTCCGCCCCCGCCGCTTCTGCGGACCGGACGGTGGTCGAGGTGAAGCTGCTGAAGACGCCGACGGTGCCAAGCCCGGAGTCGATCGAGCCGTACCGACACGCGCTGCTCGTCCACGAGTACCAGGTGACACGGGTGGTCGAGGGGTCTTACAACGGCGACACCATCCTGGTGGCGCAATGGGTCATCCGGGACCGGAAGGTGCTGCCCGATGCCCGGAAGCCCGCCGGCAGTATCCACCGCCTGACCGTCGAGCGCTTCGACGCCCACCCCGAGCTCGAAGGGGAACGGGTCATCAGCGCCAGCGACACTCCGAAGCTTCGCGTGTACTACGCGCTTCGCTGACCCTGCGGATTGGTGACTGCGGATTGCGGATTGCGGATTGCCTGATTGGGGATTGGGGATTGTCGATTTGGTAGTTGGATATTGGGCATTGCGGGTTGGGGAACGTAGATTCGAAGGACTGACCTCAATCAGCAACCGTAAGTCCTCGATCCGTCGATCCGCAGTCCGCAATCCCCGATCCGCAAACGACTTTTGAGATGGTCTTCAGCTCCTACCTCTTTCTTTTCTACTTCCTGCCGCTGGCGCTGCTGTTCTACTACGCGGCGCCGATGCGGGCGCGTCACCTCGTTCTCACCATCTTCAGCTACGTGTTCTACGGGTGGGCGAACCCGCTGTTCCTCGTCCTGCTGTTCACGTCCACGGCGATCGACTTCGCGGCCGGGCTGTTCATCGAGCGGCAGCGGCGCCTCCACGGCCAGTCATCGCGCCCGACCGGACGGGCGAGGATCGCGCTCGCGGTCTCGCTGACCGGCAACCTGCTGATCCTCGGATTCTTCAAGTACTTCAACTTCGGGGCTGACAGTTTCGACGGGCTGGTCACCTGGATCGGCATGCCGGCGCTGCGGCTCGACGTGGCGCTGAAGATCACGCTGCCGCTGGGGATCAGCTTCTACACCTTCCAGTCGATGAGCTATGCGATCGACGTCTATCGTGGAGACGCCAAAGCGGTCCGCAGCTTCATCGACTTTGCCTGCTACACGTCGATGTTCCCGCAGCTGGTGGCCGGGCCGATCATCCGTTTCTCGGAGATCTCGGACCAGATGCGCTCTCGGACCCACACGATCACCAAGTTCGCCCGCGGCGTGGCGTTCGTGTCCCTGGGCCTCGCCAAGAAGGTGCTGCTCGCCAACCCGTGCGGCAAGGTGGCCGATCTCGCGTTCGACGCCGGGTCGCTCAATGCGCTCGACGCGTGGTACGGCGTCACCGCCTACGCCTTCCAGATCTACTTCGACTTCAGCGGCTACTCCGACATGGCGATCGGTCTCGGGCTGATGATCGGGTTCGTGTTCGCCAAGAACTTCGACGATCCGTACCTCGCGCACTCGATGACCGACTTCTGGCGCCGCTGGCACATCTCGCTGTCGACCTGGCTGCGCGACTACCTCTATCGACCTCTTGGCGGGAACCGCAAGGGGCGCGCCCGCACCTACATCAACCTCTTCGTCGTCATGCTGCTCGGCGGCCTGTGGCACGGTGCCGCCTGGACGTTCGTCATCTGGGGGGCATCCACGGCGCGCTGCTCGCGTTCGAGCGGGCCACCGGCGGCTGGGGGACGCGGCTGCCTGCGCCGCTGCGAATCACCGTGACTTTCGTGATCGTGCTGATCACCTGGGTGTTCTTCCGCGCCGCGGACGTGCCGACCGCGATCCGCTATCTCGGCGACATGGCGGGGCTCGGCGACGCGCCGGCGGGCGCGGCGCTGCTGTCCGGCATCATCTATCAGCCGTACTACGCTCTCACTTTTGCCGCCGCCGCCGCGGCCACCTGGCTCGCGCCCCAGGCGTGGGACTGGTCGCGTGAGCTCACGGCCACCAAGGGAGTGACGGTGTTCGCCGTCCTCGTTCTCGCCATCGTCGCGCTCACGACGCAGGCGTACAACCCGTTCATCTACTTCATATTCTGATGACCACCCTGCCCCACGGCGCGCTGGATCCGCGAACGCGTGAAGAGATCGCACAGGTGGAGATCGGCCAGACCACGATCACACCGGGGTTGGCGCGCGGCATGATGGCGGCGTTTCTGCTGATCTGTTGTGCGAGCGGCGCGTTCGAGCTCACCCGGGTGGCCCGCGGCAACGAGGCGGCCTTGCGTCCCTGGGTCCGCCTGCACGCCGTCATCGACCAGACGTCAGCGGGGTGGCGGTCGGACCCTGGACCTGACGCCCAGGGCGCGCTCCAGCGAACGTGGCGCCGGCTGCTCGCGGCCAACCGCGCGGTGCTGGAAGGGCTGCACGAGTTCGAGAAGTCGCTCGAAGACGAGTCGCGCCTGGCCGGCTCTCTGCGACCGGGAGCGCAGCTGCTTCTGAGCGGCAGGCTGGGCGCCGGCAACGAACAGGCCTACGTCGGCCGGGACGGCTGGCTCTTCTATCGCGCCGACGTCGAGTACGTGACCGGCCCCGGCTTTCTGGACGATGACGTGCGGCTGCGGCGCATCCGCGGGGCGGCGGAGTGGACCGATCCGCCGCAGCCCGATCCGCGGCCCGCGATTTTTCGCCTGCACCGCGATCTCGCCGCGCGAGGCATCGCGCTGATCGTCGTACCGGTCCCGGTGAAACCGACGATCCATCCGGAGATGCTCGCCACCGTGGAGGCACGCGCCGCGCCGCAGAACCCGGACTACCAACCGCTCCTCGACGAGATCCGTCGCGCCGGGATCACCGTCGTCGACCCGGCATCGCTGCTCGCCCAGGCGAAGATCACGTCGGGGGCGACGCAATACCTGGCGACCGACACCCACTGGCGCCCGGAAGCCATGGAAATGGTCGCCGAAGCGCTGGCCGGCAGCATCCGGCAAACCGTGACGCTACCCTCGGCCGGCGATCCGGGCTACCGGATCGAACCGGTAGACATCACCGGGCGCGGCGACATCTTCAACATGCTCGATCTGCCGGCGAGCCAGACGCTGGTTTGCGCGCGGAAACCGTGACGATCCGCCGGGTCGTGCAGGCCGACGGCAGCGCCGTGGCGCGCGTCAGCCGAGGCCGACGTGCTCGTGCTCGGCGACAGCTTCGCCAACATCTATTCGCTGGAGTCGATCGGCTGGGGCAGCAGCGGCGGCCTGGTGGAGCACCTGAGTCACGCGCTGCGTCGCCCGGTAGACCGGATGGTCCAGAACGATGCCGGCTCTTATGCGACACGTGAGATGCTCGGCCGCGCCGACCCGCAGCGCCTCGCGCCGAAGCGCGTGGTCATCTATCAGTTCGCTGCGCGCGAGTTGGCTTCGGGAGACTGGAGAATCCTCAGCATTGCGGATCGTTGATTGCGGATTGCGGATTCGACGAGGACTGCGGATTGTTGATTGAGCCCAAGGCGCACAATCCGCAATCCGACAATCCGTCGATCCGCAATCCGCAGTCACGCAATCCGCGATCGACTAGGGGGTAATCGCAGTAACCCTGAACGTCTGTTGAGGCCCAACAGGTTCGACCTTGTCGCCAACCTGGCGGCCGAGTTGCGCGCGGTAGAGACCCGGGGTCGCGATCGGCCCTCCCTGGCCGCCGCGGCCGCCGCCGAACTGCTGGGCGGCCGGTTGGAGCGCGGCCTGTGCGGCGCCACCCGGTGCTCCGGCACCCGCCCCTCCGGCTCCCTGTCCTCCGGCACCCGCGTCCTCCGGCACCCGGTCCTCCGGCACCGGCTGCGTCCGCGGCCCTGGCCCTGGCCCGCGGCCGGCGTCTCGCCGCGGAGGTTCCAGGTCACGCGGCGCAGGCCCGGCGCCTTGTCGACGTCCAGGCGGCGGATCTGCTGCCCCTGCTCGTTGCTGATCGTGAGCACCAGCTTGGCGTCGGCCGGGATGTTGCCGCCGACACTGTAGGTGAAGACCGCCCCGGTCGGCGGATTCGGGAAGGTAGTGTTGCCCGAGAGCGTGCCGATGCCTGCCGACCCCGCCGGCGCCATCCCCTTGGGCGTGAACAGGTAGGCGTCGCGCAACGGGAACAACCGGGCCTCGTCGGCAAGCGCCTGCGGCGTGATGTCGCGCAGCGCGCTGTAGTCGTCGAGGATGTAGAAGCCGCGGCCGAAGGTCCCGAGCACCAGGTCGTTCTCGCGCCGCTGGATCGCCATGTCGCGCACCTGGATCACCGGCAGGCCCCCCTTCATCTGCACCCAGCGGCCGCCGCCGTCGACGCTGACGAACAGGCCGAACTCGGTACCGGCAAACAGCAGGTTGCCGTTCTCGTGGTCCTGCAGCACCGTCCAGACGTCGTGGCGGTCCGGCAGATTGCCGGTGATGTTCGTCCACGTCTTCCCGCGATCGGCGCTCTTGACGAGGTAGGGCTTGAAGTCGCCGCGCTGCCAGTTGTTGAGCGCGACGAACACCGTGTTGGCGTCGCGCGGCGACGGCGCCACATCCGAGACGTAGGTGTACTTCGGCACGCCGGGGAAGTCCTCGACCTTCCGCCAGTTCTTGCCGCCGTCTTCGCTGATCTGCAGCAGCCCGTCATCGGTACCGGCGTAGAGCAGCCCTTCGAGCAGCGGCGACTCGTCGAGCGACACCACGTTGCTGAGCGCGGTCGTCGAGGTGTTCAACGCCACCGAGTCGCGCGGCCAGACCTTGCCCATGATCGGAATGTTGAACGGATCGAGCTTCCGCGTCAGGTCCGGGCTGATCCGCGTCCAGGTGTCGCCGCGATCGTCGGAGCGATAGACGTACTCGCTCGCCCAGTACAGCCGGCTGGCCGAGTGCGGGCTGATGATGAACGGTGTGTCCCAGTTCGAACGGTCGCGCGGAACGACAGCTCCGGCCGGCGCCTGGGGTGCCCCGGGGGCGCGGTCTGGACCGCACCACCGCCACCGCCGCCTCGGCCACCGCGGCCACCGCCGGTGCCGTTCGATTGCGGCGGGCGGATGGCGCGGCGCTCGCCGGTCCGCAGGTCGTAGCGCGAGGGGTTGCCGTCCTGCGACTGACCGTAGACGATCATCGGGTCTTCGGGATCGTTCCTCGACTGGAAGCCGTCGCCGCCGTTGATGATGAACCAGTCGCTGGTCCGTACGCCCCACGGGCTGGCCGAGCGCGACGGGCCGCAGAATGAAAAGTTGTCCTGGGTGCCGCCGCAGACGTTGTAGAAGGGCTTGGCGTTGTCCAGCGACAGCCGGTAGAACTGGGTGATCGGCAGGTTGGTGAAGAAGCGCCAGGTCTTCCCCTCGTCGTACGACTCGTAGAGGCCGCCGTCGTTGCCCAGCACCAGGTGTTTCGGGTCGGTCGGATCGAACGTGAGCGAGTGGTGATCGACGTGGACGCCGGTCTCTTCGAGACCGGTGTCGCTCCAGGTCTTGCCACCGTCCTTGCTCAACTCGACGTTGACGTTCATCGACCACACCCAGTCCGGCCGATACGGGTCGGCGTAGATCTCGTGGTAGTACTGCGCGCCGCCGCCGCGATAGCAGTCGTCCTGCGGGCCTTGATTGCCGCGGCCACCCTGGGGGGCCTGCGGCGGCGCCGGCGGATTCTGCGGCGGTGTCGCGGGCGGGGTCGCGGGTGGCGTCTGCTGCGCCGCCTGGTCGTCGGACGAGCTGGAGGTCCTCGGTTTCGGCCGATCCCTCCAGACCGCCGTCAGGTGCGGTGGTCTTGACCGCGACACCGAGCGGCTGGCACGGGGTCGGGGGCTGCGCCGGAACGATGCTCGCGCGTCCGCCACCGCCTCGCCCGGCACCGGGCCGCTCTACTTCGCGGCCGATCCGCGTCCAGCTCGCCCCGGCATCGTCGGAGCGGAAGAAGCCGGACTCCGGACGCTTGGCGTCGATCAGCGCGTAGACGCGGTTCGGGTTCCTGGCATCGACCGCCAGCCCGGCACGTCCGGTGTCACCGGTGGGCAGGCCCTTGGTCAACTTCGTCCACTTCTTGCCGCCGTCGGTCGTCTTGTAGATCCCGCCCTCGGGGCCGCCGCCGATCATCTGGCCGACGGCGCGACGGCGCTGGTAGGCCGACGCGTAGATCACGTCCGGCTTGCCGGGCTGAAAGCGGATGTCGCTGATGCCGGTGTCGTCGCTGACGTGCAGCACGCGGTTCCAGGTCTCGCCACCGTCAGCCGTCTTGTAGAGGCCACGGTCACCGCCGGCGGCCCACAACGGCCCCTGCGCCGAGACGTAGACCACGTTCGAGTTGCGCGGGTCGATCAGGATCTCGCCGAGGTGCTCTGATTTCTCGAGCCCCATGCGCTTCCACGTCTTGCCGGCATCGGTCGACTTGTAGACGCCGTCGCCAAAATGCGCGCTCCGCTGGCTGGTGTTCTCGCCGGTGCCGAGCCAGACCACGTTGGAGTCCTTGGGATCGACCACCACGCAGCAGAGCGTGAACGATCCGCCGTTGTCGAAGATCGGCGTGAAACTGATGCCGCGGTTCTCGGTCTTCCAGAGGCCGCCGAAGGCGCTGGCGACATACCAGACGCTCGGGTTCTTCGGGTCGATCTCGACGTCCTGGATGCGGCCGGTCACGAAGCCCGGCCCGATGCCGCGCAGCTCGAGCCCCGCGAGCAGCTGCTCGTTGAGGCGGTCCTGCCCCTGTCCGGAGGGGAGGGCGGCGGCGGCCATCGCCATCGCGACGATCAATATGGAAGTCTGACGTTTCATGCGCTACTCCGATGAACGGGAACCGTGAACGGTGTTGAACCGTGTTGAGCCGTGGTGAGCCGTGGTGGTGGGCCCGTGGTCAGGCTGACGAGGGATTATACCGATCGAGCCCGCACACCGTTTACACTGAGGCGGATGCGGGCCATCGTGCGCCAGCCGTCGCCGGCCCTCAGCCGCTGTGCGCTGACGTTTCTGACGCGGCAACCGATCGATTTCGAGACGGCGCTGCGGCAGCACGATCGCTATGTCGCCGCGCTGCGGTCGATCGGCGTGGAGGTGCACGTGCTGCCGCCGGATCCGCGACCTCCCCGACGCCGTGTTCGTCGAGGATACGGCTGTGGTGGTGGACGAGTGCGCGGTGCTGACCCGGCCGGGGATCGAAAGCCGCCGCGGCGAGGTCGAGAGCATTGCCGCCGCGCTCCTTGCCTTTCGTCCCGCCAGCCGCATCACCGCCCCCGGCACGCTCGAGGGAGGGGACGTGCTGCGCGTCGGCCGAACCTTCTTCGTCGGGCAGACCGCCGCGCACCAACGCCGAAGGCACGCGGCAGCTCGAGGAGTTCCTCGGGCCGCACGGCTATGAGATCGTGCCGGTCACGCCGACCGGTTGCCTGCACCTCAAGTCTGCCGTCACGTTCATCGGCGATGAAACGGTGCTGGTCAACCCGGCCTGGATCGACGTGGATCTGTTCAGCCGCTGGCAGTGCGTCCCGGTCGCGCCGGAGGAACCGCACGGCGCCAACGCGCTGCTCGTCGGCGACGTAGTCCACGTCGCCGCATCCGCCCCGCTCACCCGCCGCAAGCTCGATGCGCTCGGCTTCGCCACCAAATCGATCGACACCAGCGAGTTCGAAAAGGCGGAAGCTGCCCTCACCTGCCTCAGCCTCCTGTTCGACTGACCTTCGCCCACGGACGCCTCACGCAGCACACCACGCCGCTCTCAGCACTGCACGCCGCTCTCAGCACTGCACGCCGCACGCAGCACAGGCACGTCGCACCCAGCACCGCACGCCGCACCCAGCACCGCACGCCGCACCCAGCACCGCACGCCGCACCCAGCACCGCACGCCGCACCCAGCACCGCACGCCGCACCCAGCACGTACGCACCCAGCCCGTAGCACGTAGCCCGCCGCACGTGCTAATGTCTTTCCGCTACCCATGACCCGCCGCCGCCTCGCGCTGTCCGGGACTCATCATCGCGATCGTGTCCGCGTGGTATCTGTCCGATCAGCCGTCGGCCCGAGGCGGCTACGCGAGCCTGCCGCAGCAGCTTCCCGACAAGGAGTTCTGGGAGCTGTCCACGTCCCTGTCGGAACCGAACGGCTATTTCCGCTCCGATAATCTCGTCTCGAACGAGATCTGGATGCAGCACGTCATCCCCGAGCTGCTGAAGACGGCGCAGCCCGGCCGAGTCTACCTGGGCGTCGGCCCGGAGCAGAACTTCACCTACATCGCCGCGCTCAAACCGGCGATGGTCTTCATCGTCGACGTCGGCGCGGCAACCTGCACCTGCACCTGATGTACAAGGCGCTGTTCGAGCTGTCGGCCGACCGCGCCGAGTTCGTCGGCCGGCTGTTCGCGAAGAAGCGTCCGGCCGGGCTGAGGGCGAAGTCCACGCGCGCTCGAGATCTTCACCGCCTACTCCGAGGTCCCGACCAGCGAGGCGATCTACAAGGAGAACCTCAAGGCGTCCAGGACCACCTGGTGAAGAAGCGCGGGCTCGCCCTGAGCGACGACGACCTCAAGGGAATCGAATACGTCGCCTATTCGTTCTACTGGTACGGCCCGGGGATCCATTACAGCTCGAGCGGTGGCCGCGGCGGGCGCGCCGATGCCGACCTACTTCGACCTGATGGTCAGCGACGACGGCGGCGGGCGGAACCGCGCCTTCCTCGCGAGCGAGGAGACCTTCCTCGTCCTGAAGGACCTGCACGCGAAGAACCTGTTCGTGCCGGTCGTCGGCAACTTCGGCGGTCCCAAGGCGCTGCGTGCGGTCGGCAAGTACCTCAAGGAGAACGGCGGGGTCGTGGGCGGCGTTCTACCTGTCGAACGTCGAGCAATACCTCGACCAGCAGGGGCTCTGGCCGGCGTTCTGCGCCAACGTCGCCGCGCTGCCGCTGGACGAGCACAGCATGTTCATCCGGTCGCTTCGCGGCCGGCCGGTGAGCGGCAACTTCGGCGCCGGCGGCTCGTTCGGGTTCGGCGGCCTGGTCAACCAGCTCGGAAGCATGCAGGCCGAGACCAAGGCGTGCCCTCAGGGGTAGGCGCTGGAAGCTAGGAGCTAGGAGCTAGATCGATAGCTGACAGCTGAGAGCTGATAGCTCAAAAGATCGTCGAGATCGACGCCAGCGCCAGGTCCAGCACTCTCGTCGGCAGCACCCCGAGGTAGAAGACCGCGATGGTCGCCAGAGCCAGCCCGGCGACGGCGGTCGCCGGGAGACGCGGGCCGGACCACCTCGGTCCCTTCCGTCATGTACATCATGACGACGATCCGCAGGTAGAAGAACACCGAGACCACGCTGGTCAGGACGCCGATGATGGCGAGCCAGTAGTGCCCTTCCTGGACGGCGGCGCTGAAGATGTACCACTTGCCGATGAAGCCGGCCATCGGCGGGAAGCCGCCGAGCGACAGCAGGAACACGGTCAACAGGCCGGCCAGCCCCGGCCGCGACTTCCAGAGCCCGGCGAAATCGCGCAGCTCGTCGTGCTGGCTGCTGCGCGCTGCCCAGCAGCGCGACGATGCCCAGCGCCCCGAGGTTGGAGACCGCGTAGGTCAGCAGATAGAAGAGCACCGCCGCCTTGCCGGTGCTGTTGGCGGCGATGATCCCGAGCATCAGGTAGCCGGCGTGGGCGATGCTCGAGTAGGCGAGCATCCGCTTGACGTTGGTCTGCACCACGCCGACGACGGTCCCGAGGATCATGGTGACGGCGGCGATCACCGACAGCAGCGGGATCCAGTGCGCCTGCAGCGGCTCGAGCGGCGACAGGAAGACGCGGACGAAGGCGGCGAAGGCCGCCGCCTTGACGCCGGTCGACATGAACGCGGTGACGATCGTCGGCGCCCCTTCGTAGGCGTCCGGCGTCCACATGTGGAACGGCACCGCCGAGATCTTGAAGCAGAAGCCGACCGCGAGCAGGCCGATCGCCAGCAGCGCCAGCGTCGACGGCGCGGTGCCGGCCTGTGATGAGAGCGCGACGCTGATCTCGTCGAGACGCGTGGAGCCGGACAGCGCGAAGGCAAACGCGATCCCGTAGAGGAAGAACGCGCTCGAGAAGGCGCCGAGCAGGAAGTATTTGAAGGCGGCTTCGGCGCCGGCGGCGCTCGCCCGGCGGATCCCGGTCAGCACGTACACCGACAGCGACAGGATCTCGAGCGCGACGAAGATGACCAGCAGGTCGGTCGCCGCCGCCATCATCATCATGCCGCACAGGGCAAACAGCGTCAGCGCGTAGTACTCGCCGGCGGGGATCTCCTCCCGCTCCACGGTCTCATGCGAGAACAGCATCGTCAGCACGCCGACGATGCAGAGGATGATGTTGATGAAGAGCGCGAAGTTGTCGGAGCGGATGACGCCGAAGCTCTGCGCGTCGCTGTCCCAGAGGAACACCGAGGCGAGCGCGGCGCCGCCGGCGCCGATCAGCCCGAAGCCGGCGATCGGCATCCGCTCGCCCGGCCGGCGGATCGCCTCGGCGATCATCGCCGCAATCGCGGAGAGCGCGATGATCGTGATCGGAATGATGGCGGCGTACTCAGTCATTTTTGGAGTCGGGACTCGGAAGCGCCTGCGGCCCGAGCGAGCGCGGGTGGGGCTCTGCGATCATCGATAGGTGCTGGCGGTCAGCTGAGGCGGGCTGCCGGCTGACTCCACCGCCGCCTCGCGGCTGTGCACCCGCTCGATCACCTTGTTGATCGACGGCTCCATCGGCTTCAGGAAGACGTTGGGGAACACCCCCATGAAGATACACATCGCGACCGTCGGCACCATCAGCGCCCACTCGCGAGGAGAGAGATCCGGCAGCGTCCGGTTCTTCTCGTTGGTGATCGGACCGTAGTTCACACGCTGGAACATCCACAGCATGTAGATCGCCGAGAGGATGACGCCGCTGGCGGCGAACGCCGCCATGGTCGTGCTCCACTTGAACGCGCCGATCAGGATCAGGAACTCGCCGATGAAACCGTTGGTCAGCGGCATCGCGATCGAGGCCAGGGTGATCACCAGGAAGGCCGCCACCAGCCGCGGCATGACCGCCTTCAGGCCGCCGAACTCGGAGATCAGGCGGGTGTGACGCCGGTCCGAGAGCATGCCGACGATCATGAACAGCCCGCCGGTGCTCACGCCGTGGTTGAGCATCTGGTAGACCGCCCCCTGCACGCCCTGGATGTTCATCGCCGCCAGGCCGAGCACGACGAACCCGAGGTGGCTGACCGATGAATAGGCGACCAGCTTCTTCATGTCGGGCTGGACCATCGCCACCAGCGCGCCATAGATGATGCCGATGACCGCCAGCAGCCCGAGCCACGGGGCGAAATAGAGCGCCGCCGTCGGGAAGAGCGGGAACGCGAACCGGAGCAGGCCGTAGGTCCCCATCTTCAGCATGACGCCGGCGAGGATGATCGAGCCGGCGGTCGGCGCCTCGACGTGGGCATCCGGCAGCCAGGTATGGAACGGGAAGAGCGGCACCTTGATGGCGAAGGCGAGGGCAAAGGCGAGGAACATCCAGGCCTCGGTCCGCCACGGCAGCTCCACGTTGTAGAGGTCGACCAGGCTGAAGCTGGGGGCGCCGTTGGCCGCCGAGTAGCGCCCAGGCCAGGCCGATGATCGCGATCAGCATCAGCACGCTGCCGGCCATCGTGTAGAGGATGAACTTGACCGCGGCGTAGACGCGGCGGTCGTAGCCCCAGATCCCGATCAGGAAATACATCGGGATGAGCATCGCGTCCCAGAACACGTAGAACAGGAACAGGTCGACCGAGACGAACACGCCGAGCATCGCGCTCTCGAGCGCGAGCACGAAGAACGAGAAGTTCTTGACGTTCTTGTGGACCGATTCCCACGACGACAGCAGCGCCAGCGGGGTGAGGAAGCCGGTCAGCACCAGCAGGAACAGGCTGATGCCGTCGACGCCGAGGAAATACTGGATCCCGAAGGCGGGGATCCAGGCGTACTGCTCGACGAACTGGTAGTCCGCGCTGATCGGATCGAACCGCCACCACAGCCAGAGCGTCGCCGCAAAGGTCGCCAGCGAGAACGCCATCGCGATGTTGCGGACCAGCGGCTCGCGATCGTGACGATCACCACGCCCGCCGGCCAGCAGCACCAGCAGCGCCCCGGCGAGGGGAAGGAAGACGATTAGTGACAGCATCATCTATCGGTCAAAATCCCGATTCCAGGTTCCAGGTTCCGCACGCCAGCACGTTCGCACTGCACGCAGCACGTTCGCACGGCACGTAGCACTACGCACCGCACGTAGCACCCAGCACGTACGCACGTAGCACGTCGCACCCAGCACCCCGCACGTGACTAAATCCACAAGTAATATCCCAGCACCAGCACCGCGCCGAGGAACAGCGAGGCGGCGTAGGCGCGGATCGACCCGGTCTGCAGCCGGCGCAGAACGCCGCTGCCGGCGCGGACGCCGAGGCCGACACCGTTGACCGCCATGTCGATGCCGCCGGCATCGACCCCCTTCCAGAGACCGCCGGTCGAGATGATCTTGATCGGCTGGACGATCGCCGCGTCGTAGATCTCGTCCACGTAGTACTTGTTCAGCAGCAGCCGGTGGAGGCCGCTCATGCTGCGCGCCATGCCGGCGGCGGCCGAACGATTGACGATCCAGAAGTAGTAGGCGATCCCGATGCCGGCAACGGCGAGCCCGACCGACAGGCCCATCAGCATCAGCTCGGTCGACGCTTCCGCATGGGCCAGCGCCGTCTCGTGGGCCGCGCCCGGCGCCAGGAAAGCCGGGTCCAGGAAGGTTTCGATCCAGTTGCTGCCGCCGAGGGCATGGGGAATCCCGACGAAGCCGGCGAGGACCGATCCGACCGCCAGGACGATCAGCGCAAACGCCATCGACGGCGGCGCATCGTGGAGGTGCCCCGCATCATGCTTGCCCGCCGTAGCCTGCGGCGTGAGGCGTGCCGCGTGCGCCGTCCCGTGCCCGGCGGGCTCTTCCGGATGCTCGGCCGGCGCGTCATGCCTGCGTTCGCCATGGAACGCCATGAACACCAGCCGGAACATGTAGGTCGCGGTCAGCAGCGCCGTGAGCATGCCGATGCCCAGGAGCACGTAGTGATGGCCGGAGAACGTCTTCCAGAGAATCTCGTCCTTGCTGAAGAATCCGGCCAGCGGCGGGACCCCGGCAATGGCGATCGCGCCGATCAGGAACGTCCAGTAGGTGATCGGCAGGTGCTTCTTGAGACCACCCATGTTGCGCAGGTCCTGCTCGCCGTGCAGCGCGTGAATGACCGCGCCCGAACCGAGGAACAGCAGCGCCTTGAAGAACGCGTGGGTGTAGAGATGGAAGATTCCCGCCGCATAGGCGCCCACGCCCATCGCCAGGAACATGTAGCCAAGCTGTGAAACCGTCGAGTAGGCGAGCACCCGCTTGATGTCGTTCTGCACCAGCCCGATCGTGCCGGCCATCAGCGCGGTCGCGACTCCGATGCCGGCCACCACCGACAGCGTGATCGGCGCCAGCGAAAACAGGACGGCACAGCGGCCGATCATGTAGACACCGGCCGTCACCATCGTCGCCGCGTGGATCAGGGCCGACACCGGGGTCGGCCCTTCCATCGCGTCCGGCAGCCAGACGTGGAGCGGGATCTGCGCCGACTTGCCGGTGGCGCCGAGGAACAGCAGCAGCGTGGCCGCGGTGATGATCCCGATGCCCGCCGTTTCCGCGGCGTAGGTCGAGGCCGCCGCGGCCGCGACCGCCTGGAAGTCGAGCGTGCCGAAGGTGACGAACAGGATCAGCATCCCCAGGATGAAGCCGAAATCGCCGATCCGGTTGACGACGAACGCCTTCTTGCCCGCGTCGGCCGCCGAGTGCTTGCGGTACCAGAAGCCGATCAGCAGGTAGGAGCAGAGGCCCACCCCTTCCCAGCCGACGAACATCACCGGGAAGCTGGCCCCGAGCACGAGCACCAGCATGAACGCGGCGAACAGGTTCAGGTAGGAGAAGTACCGCGCGTACTCGCTGTCGGACTCCTCGTGCATGTACCCGGTCGAATAGATGTGGATCAGCGATCCGATCCCGGTGATGACCAGGATCATCAGCGACGACAGGTTATCGAGCCGGAACGCGAACGGGATCGACAGCTCTCCCGAGGCAATCCATGAGAAGGCCGTCTGTTCGAGCGGGTGGTGGGTGCTGACGACGGTCCACACCGCCGCCACCGACACGGCGAACGACGCGATGATCGTCGCGCAGGCCAGCCCGCCGGACAGGGACTTCGACAACCGCCGTCCGACGAACGCGTTGACGACGAAGCCGGCGAACGGCAGCAGCGGGATGAGTAGGAGCATCGACCCGCTTACCATTTCAGGGCCGTGAAGGCATCAGGGCTGAGTGTCTCTCGATGGCGGAACAGGGCGATCACCAGTGCCAGCCCGACCGCCGCCTCGGCGGCCGCCACGGTCATCACGAAGAACGTGATGATCTGGCCGTCGACCGTGCCGAGGTAGCGGCCGGCGGCAACGAAGGTCAGGTTGACCGCATTCAGCATGATCTCGACCGACAACAGCATCGTGATCAGGTTGCGGCGCAGGAAAATCCCGGAGGTGCCGATGGCAAACAGGATGCCCGACAGGATCAGGTAGTAGTTCAACGGGATCACGATCAGCGTTCCCTCCGCGCGATGACCACCGCGCCGACCATCGCCACCAGAATCAGGATCGACGTTGCCTCGAAGGCGAACGCGTGCCGCGTAAACAGGCTCTTGCCGATCAGCGCCACCGAGCTCACCGACGTGGCTGCCGGATCCTGCCCGAACCAGGCCAGCCCGACCTTCGACATCGCCCAGGCGATCTCGATGCCGAGCACGACCGACAGCACCGCCCCGATCCGCAGGCCGCGCGCGCCCACCGACGCCAGGATCCCCGGCGGCGGCGGCTCCTCGCGCGGCACGTTCAGCAGCATGACCACGAACAGGAAGAGCACCATGATGGCGCCGGCGTAGATGATGATCTGGGTCACCGCGGTGAACGGCGCGTCCAGCAGGATGTAGAGCCCCGCCAGCCCGCCGAACGAGGTGATCAGCAGCATGACGCTGTGCATCGGGTTCCGCTGCCCGACGACGCCGATCGAGGCGGCGACGGTGATGGCGGCGAAGGAATAGAAGGCGATGGCGTTGACGTCCATATCAGCCTATCCAGAGAATGAGCGCCGCGGTCGCGAGCAGGTTCAGCACCCCGACCGGCAGCAACCACTTCCAGCCGAACTCCATCAGCTGATCGTAGCGGTAGCGCGGGAGCGTCCAGCGCATCCAGACGTAAAAGAACAGGATCAGGAAGACCTTGAGCAGGAACCAGACCCAGGCCAGCCAGTCAGGCAGCAGCGGGCCGAGCCAGCCGCCGAGATACAGGCTGGTCGCGACCGCCGCGACGGTCACCATGTTCACGTACTCGGCGAGGAAGAACAGCGCGAAGCTCATCGAGCTGTACTCGGTGTGGTACCCGGCCACCAGCTCCTGCTCCGCCTCGGGGAAGTCGAACGGCGCACGGTTGGTCTCCGCCACCCCCGCGATCATGTAGACGAGGAACCCGACCGGCTGCAGGAACACGTACCACTTCGGGATGAACCCCCACCAGGTGCCCGACTGGTTGAGCACGATCTCGCGCAGTGACAGGGAGCCGGCCAGCATGATCACCGCCGCCAGCGCGAGCCCGTACGACAGCTCGTAGCTGATCATCTGCGCCGCGGAGCGCAGCGCCCCGAGCAGCGAATACTTGCTGTTCGACGACCAGCCGGCGAGGACGATGCCGTAGACCCCCATCGAGGCGATGGCGAAGATGACCAGCACCGCGACGTTGACGTCGGTGACCTGCAGGAGCATCGGCTCGTCGAGCAGGCCGAACAGCGTCGTCGAGCTGCCGAACGGGACCACCGAGAACGCCGCGAACGCGGCGCACGCCGAGATCACCGGCGCAATCGTGAACAGGAGCACGTCGGCGGCCTTCGGCCGGAGCTGCTCCTTGAACATCAGCTTGATGACGTCGGCGAACGGCTGGAGCACCCCTTCGAACCCGACCCGGTTCGGGCCGACACGGTCCTGGATGTAGGCGCAGACCTTGCGCTCCATCCACACCATGAACGCGGCCGAGAGCACGAGCATGTTGAAGATGACGAAGATCAGCCCCAGGTGGGCGACGATCTGAGGATCGATGCTCATCGCTTGACGTCCATCAGTGCGCCGCCACCGGCATCTTTGCCGCCCGCCATTCGGCCGGCACGGTGCAGCGGCCTTCGCGGATGTGCGCCTCGAACTCGGGGCGGAAGTGCTTGACGGTGGTCAACGCCGGGGTCGCCGCGGCGTCGCCGAAGGCGCAGAGCGTCTTCCCGGCGATGTTCTCCCCCACGCTGACCAGCAGGTCGATGTCACGCATGACCCCCTCGCCGGCTTCGATCCGGGTCAGGATCTTCCAGAGCCAGTCTCCCCCCTCCCGGCAGGGGGTGCACTTGCCGCACGACTCGTGCTTGTAGAAATAGAGAAGGTTGCGCGCCGCCCACACCATGCACGTCGTTTCGTCCATGACGATGATCCCGGCCGAGCCGAGCATCGACCCGGCCTTGACTACATCGTCGAACGACGCCGGGATGTCGAGCTGGTGGTCGAGCAGGATCGGCACCGAGGAGCCGCCCGGGATCACCGCCTTGAGCTTGCGGCCATCGCGAATGCCGCCGGCGCGGCCGTAGATCAGGTCGCGCAGCGTGATGTTCATCGACGCTTCGTAGACCCCCGGGTTCTTGACGTGGCCGCTGACGCAGAACAGCTTCGGCCCGCCGTTCTTCTCGGGGCCGAGGCTGGTGAACCACTCGGCCCCATTGAGCAGGATCGGCGGCAGGTTGCAGAGCGTCTCGACGTTGTTGACCGCGGTCGGACAGTTGTAGAGCCCGGAGACGGCCGGGAACGGCGGCTTGATCCGCGGCTGCGCCCGCTTGCCCTCGAGCGACTCGATCAGCGCCGTTTCTTCACCGGCCTCGTAGGCGCCGGCGCCGCGGTGGATCACGATGTCGCAGTCGAAGCCCGAGCCCATGATGTTGCGGCCGACGTAGCCGGCGGCATAGGCCTTCTCGAGCTCCGCCTCCATCACCTGCTGCACGTGGAAGAACTCGCCGCGGATGTAGATGTAGGCGACCTTGGCGCCGATCGCCCAGCAGCCGATCAGGCAGCCCTCGAACACCGAATGAGGGTTGCGCTCCATCAGCAGGTGGTCCTTGAAGGTGCCCGGCTCGCTCTCGTCGGCGTTGCACGCGATGTACTTCGGCAGCGGCGTGTCCTTCAGGACGAACTGCCACTTCAGCCCGGTCGGGAAGCCGGCGCCGCCGCGGCCGCGCAGGCCCGACGCCTTGACCAGGTCGATCACCGCGGCCGGCTGCATCGTCAGCGCCTTCTTCAGCCCGTCGTAGGCGCCGTGCTTCACCGAGAAGTCGAGCGTGTACCAGTTGGGCTCGCGGACGTATTTCGTGAGGATCGGTTCCATGTTGATTTTGCGCAGGGCCGTTCGCGAGCGGCCTCTACCGTTCCACCTTCAGGTAGCAGCCGTTGAACGCAGCGTCACCCCTGGCCTTGATCTCGTCGACGAGCTTTCCGGCCTGTTCGGGCGCGAGCCTCTCGTGCCACAGCTCGTTGTTCACCATCACCACCGGAGCGCGATCGCAGGCGCCAAGGCACTCGAATTCCAGCAGCGTGAACGTGCCCGACGCGTCGGTCTCGCCGACGCCGATGCCCAGCTTTTCCGAGAGCGCTTCGGTCACCCGCTCGGCGCCGTTCAGCGCACACGACAGCGTGCGGCACACCTGGAGCACGTACTTGCCCATCGGCTCGCGGTAGAACATCACGTAGTAGGTCGCGACGTCTTCGACTTCGGCCGGGGTCAGGTCGAGCAGCGGCGCGATATGGCGCATGCCGTTGCCGGTCAGGTATCCCTGCTGCTCCTGGACCAGGTACAACGCAGCCAGCACCGCCGACCGTTTCCGGTCGGCTGGATACCGCGACAGGATGGTATCGAGTTTGGCACGCCGCTCCGGCGTCAGCGTGAACGGCGGTCCTTCGGCAACCACGTCGCGTTCCGACTGCTGGAACTTCGACGGGTCGTAGATCATCAGCGGATGAAAACTCATCGATCCACGTCTCCCATGACGACGTCGGTGGAGCCGATGACGGCGATGACATCGGCGATCATGCCGCCGGTGATCATCTGCGGCACCGCCTGGCAGGCGTAGAACGACGGGGCCCTCAGCTTCACGCGGTAGGGACGGTTGGTGCCGTCGGACACGATGTTGAAGCCGTGCTCGCCGCGGGGCCCTTCGATCGGCACGTACGCTTCACCGGCCGGCACGGTGAACCCCTGCGAGTAGATCAGGAAGTGCTGGATCAGCGCCTCCATCTCGGTGTAGACCTTGTCCTTCGGCGGCGGCACGATCCGGTAGTCCTGAATGTCGAAGATGCCGCGCGGCGAGATCCGGTCGAGCGCCTGCCGGCAGATCCGCACGCTCTGGCGCATCTCTTCGATCCGCACCATGTAGCGGTCGAAGACGTCTCCGGCGGTGCGTACCGGCACATCGAACTCGTAGGTGTCGTAGCCGCAGTAGGGGAAGGCCCGGCGCACGTCATAGTTGACCCCGACCGCGCGCGCCAGCGGGCCCACCAGGCCGTAGCTGATCGTGTCTTCCTGGCTGATGACGCCGACGCCCTTGGTCCGCTTCAGCCAGATCTGGTTCTTGGTCAGCAGCCCCTGGTATTCCTCGAGCTTGCCGGGGAACCGCGCCAGGAAGGCGTTGACCGCGTCGTGGAACCCGACCGGCAGGTCTTCGCGGAGGCCGCCGACCCGCAGGTAGCTCGGGAACATCCGGAAGCCGGCGAGCATCTCGTTGATGTTGAGCAGCAGCTCCCGCTCGCGGAAGCAGTACATCATCACCGAGACGGCGCCGATCTCGAGAGCGTGCGTGGCGAGCCAGACCAGGTGGCTGGCAATGCGCTGCAGCTCGGCGATGAGCACGCGGATGTCCTTCACCCGCTGCGGCATGGTGTCGTCGACGCCGAGCAGCCGCTCCACCGCGAGGCAGAACGCAAGGCTGCTGGACTGCGCCCCGAGGTAGTCCATGCGCTCGACCAGCGGGATGATCTGCTGCCACTTCTTCTGTTCGGCGGTCTTTTCGATCCCGGTGTGGAGGTAGCCGATCGTGGTGTTGGCGCCGAGGACCGTCTCCCCCGACAGCTCCAGCACCAGGCGGAGCACGCCGTGGGTACTGGGGTGCTGCGGCCCCATGTTGACGGTCATCGTCTCGGTGCGAAGTTCGGTGGTCGACATCAGCCTTCGATCAGTTCGCAAATCGCGTGGATCAGGGTCCGATGGACCTCCTGCACCCGCGCGGTCGATTCATCCGGTACGTTCACGTGCACGTCGGCGGCCCGCCCCGCCGCGCCGCCGTCGCGGCCGGTCAGGGCGATGGTCGCCAGGCCCCGGCGGCGCGCCGTTTCGAGCGCGGTCACCACGCTCGGTGAGTCGCCGCTCGTCGAGATGCCGAGCGCGACGTCCCCGCGGGAGCCGAGGGCTTCGATCTGCCGGGCGAACACGCGATCGAAGCTGTAGTCGTTCCCGATCGAGGTCAGCACGCTCGTATCGGTCGTCAGCGCGATCGCGGCCAGCGCCGCCCGCTCCCGCTGAAACCGGTTCACCAGCTCGGCCGCCATGTGCTGGGCGTCCGCCGCGCTGCCGCCGTTGCCGAAGATCAGCAGCTTGCCGCCGGCGTCGTGTGCCGCGCGGATCGTCGCCGCCGCCTGCACAACGGGTTCCAGCGTCTCGACGGCGACCCGCCGGTGCAGTTCGATCGCGGCCTCGATGATCTGCCTGACCTGCGCCGCGTCTTCCCCGACCGCCATCAAGCCACACCCGTCCATGGCGACGAGTTTGCCGTCGTCGGCGAAGCGTGATCGAGGGGAACCGGGTTGCCCGCCGACATCACCGCTTCGAACGATCCCGCGACGTCTGGATGTTGGCGACGAATTCCTCTTCCGACACCTGCAAGGGCTCGTAAGTCTTGACCGGCTGCTTGATCTGGACCGGGTAATCGCGCCGCCCCGGATGCCCCTCCCAATCCTCGGGCATGAGGAGGCGCCGCAGGTCGGGATGCCCGTCGACCCGGATGCCGAGCATGTCCCACAGTTCGCGCTCGGGCCAGTTGGCCGCCTTCCACAGATCGATGATCGTCGGCACGCTCGGATCGACTCCGGGGACGCGGACCTTCACGCGCAGGCGCTTCGGCGTCGCCCCGGCGCCGCCGGTGCCGAGGTTTGCCAGCAGGTAGATGACCTCGTAGCGCGGCTCGCGCGGCAGGAAGTCGACTGCCGTGATGTCGGCCAGGAACGTGTAACCGAGCTCCGGTGCGTCGCGCAGCGTCTTCAGCGTCGACACCAGCTGTTCGCGCGGTACATAGACCGTCGGCATGCCGTCGGCCGCCGGAACGGCCTCGAACGAACCAGGCGGAAGGTGGTTTTCGAGAAGGTCTGTCATGTCAGCGAATGCCGGATCACTCAGGTCAGTCGAGTCGAATCACGCACTCATCTTCATCTGATCGATTTTCCGCTGCAGCTGGATGATGCCGTAGATCAGCGCCTCGGGGCGCGGCGGGCAGCCGGGCACGAAGACGTCGACCGGGACGACCTGGTCGACCCCCTGGACGATGGCGTAGTTGTCGAACACGCCGCCGACCGAGGCGCAGGCGCCCATCGAGATCACGTACTTCGGCTCCGGCATCTGGTCGTAGATGCGGCGAAGCACCGGGGCCATCTTCCGCGAGAGCCGTCCGGCGACGATCATCAGGTCCGACTGCCGCGGCGACCCGCGGAAGACCTCGGCGCCGAACCGGGCCACGTCGTAGCGCCCCGCGCTCATTGCCATCATCTCGATCGCGCAGCAGGCCAGCCCGAAGGTGACCGGCCAGATCGACGAGCGGCGCGCCCACTGGACCATCTTCTCGACGCTGGTGGTGAGAATCGGAATCTCGATATCAGCCATGTCTCAACAATCTGCAATCCCCGGTTCGCAAGGGTTCAAGCGCGCTCATGTCCCCAGTCGAGCACGCCCTTGCGCCAGACATAGACGTAACCGCCGGTCAGCAGGAGGAAGAAGACCAGGAGCTGGACGAAGCCGGTCCACCCGAGCTCGCGCAGCGCCATGGCGAACGGATACAGGAACGCCACCTCGATGTCGAACAGCAGGAAGATCATCGCCACCAGGTAGAACTTCACCGGGTGCCGCTCGCGGGCATCGCCGACCGGCGGCATGCCGCACTCGTACGGCGCGAGCTTTTCGGGCGTCGGCTTCTTCGGCCCGACCAGATGGGAGAGCACGATGTTGAACGCCCCGAACCCGGCGCCGAGCCCGATCATGATGAGGATGGGAACCCAGCCGTGCATGCATCCTGCGCGCCCACCCTTGTGAATGTTTTCTCAAGGGGAGGCAAAAAAGCGCGCCCGGCACCAGCCAGACGCGGTGGAGGTCCACAATTCCTGCGGCCCATCCGATCCCCCGAATCGTATCACGTGACTTCGCTCGTCCAGACTCGATCGGGGGCAGGCACCTTGGCCCCCCTGACCTTATCTCGTTGCGCCGTAGAATGAAGCGGTGGCGCGCCTCGCATGGTTCAGTCCTGTCCCTCCTGCGAGGACCGGCGTGGCTCCCTACACACTCGAGCTCGTCGGGGCGCTGCGCAGCGGGCCCGACGGCCATGACATCGACCTCTTTGTCGACGAGCCGCTCGTCCCCCGAACGGCCGCCGGCAACGGCGCTGCGCCCGGCAGTGCCGTCGCGGTGCGATCGGCGCACGATTTCATCTGGAAACACCGGCAGCAGCCCTACGACCTGACGGTCTACCAGCTGGGCAACTCCTCGGCGCACGATTTTCTCTGGCCCTATCTTTTCCGCTACCCGGGGTTGGCGGTGCTTCACGATGCGCAGCTGCACCATGCCCGCGCCGCAGCCCTGCTGCGGCAGCGCCGGATCGGCGACTACCGCGACGAGTTCGCCGCCAATCATCCGGACGTCTCGGTGGATGCCGCGGAGCTCGCCATTGCCGGCTTCGATACCCACCTCTATTACAGCTGGCCGATGACCAGGCTCGTCGTGCAGGCCTCACGAGTCACCGCCGTGCATGCGCGGCTGGAAGCGGAAGCCCTCCGCGACGAGACCCCGGGCGCGGTCGTCGAGGCGATCCGGCTCGGACACGGAGAGCGCCTCTCACCGGAACGAGCCGAGGCGGCATCGGCGCGAGTGCGGGGAGGACTTGGCATCCCCTCCGGCGCGGTCCTCTTCGGAGTATTCGGCGGCCTGACCCCGGAAAAACGGCTGCCGCAGGTGCTCGAGGCGTTTGCCGCCCTGCTCCCCTACGCGCCCGAGGCGCGCCTGCTGCTTGCCGGGGCACCGGCGCCGCACTATGACCTCGCCGCCGACATCGACCGGCTCGGGATCGCCGCGAGCGTGGCGATCGCCGGCTACGTCGAAGACGGCGAGGCGTTCACCGACCACATCGCGGCGTGCGACGTGGCGGTCAACCTCCGCTGGCCAACCGCGAGGGAGATCTCCGGGCCGTGGCTGCGGGCGCTGGCGGCCGGGCGCGCCACGATCACGACCGATCTCGCCCATACCGCCGACGTCCCGGCACTCGACCCGCGGACCTGGACGCTTACCCATGCCTCGCAGTCCCCAGCGGTGAACCCGGATCCGGTTACGGTGAAAATCGACGTCCTGGACGAGGACCACTCGCTGCGGCTGGCCATGCGGCGGCTCGCTGCCGACCCGGCGCTGCGGCGGACGCTCGGCCGCGCCGCCGTGAAGTACTGGGAGCGGGAGCATTCGCTGCCCCGGATGGTGGACGACTATCGGCGGGTTCTCGCGCTCGCGATCGCGACCCCTTCGCCGGCGCCGGCGCTGCCGCCGCATCTTCGCGCGACCGGCGCCGAGCGGCTCGACGAGCTGCTCGGCCCGTTCGGTTTCACCGCCGATGTCTGGGGTAGAATTTGACGATACGAGTCAACGGCGAGGCCCGCGATCTCGCCGATCCCGTCTCCATCAGCGCGCTGCTCGCCGCGCTCGACATCGATCCGCGACGCGTGGCCGTCGAACACAACCTGGTCGTGGTGAGGCGCGAGGCCTACGATTCGACGCTCATTGCCGACGGCGACGAGGTCGAGATCGTGAACTTCGTCGGAGGCGGCTCCTCTCCCGGCCCCGAAGATCCGGGCACGGGCCCGCGCAGCGTGATGTGGTCACCCAATGAACTCTGATCCCCTGGTCATCGCCGGCCGGACGTTCCGGTCCCGGCTCATCGTCGGCACCGGCAAGTACCCCTCGCACGTCGTCATGGCCGATGCGCACCGGGCATCGGCGGCCGACATGGTTACCGTCGCGGTCCGCCGCGTCAACCTCAGCGTGGCCTTGCCCGGGACAACCCCCTCGAGCGCCCTCGACTGGGCTCGGGGCAGGCCCTCAGGAATCGCTGATCGATTACATCGATCAGTCGCGGATCTTCATCCTTCCGAACACCGCCGGCTGCTACACCGCCGACGAGGCGGTCCGGACGGCCCGGCTGGGGCGCGAGGTCGGGCTGTCGAACTGGGTGAAGCTCGAGGTCATCGGCGACGAACGGACGCTGTTTCCCGACAATGTCGCGCTGCTCGAAGCGACGCGGATCCTCGTGAAAGAGGGGTTCGTCGTGCTCCCGTATACCAACGACGACCCGGTGATCTGCCGGAAGCTCGAAGAGGCGGGGGCGGCGGCGGTGATGCCGCTCGGCGCGCCGATCGGATCGGGGCTCGGGATTCAGAACCCCAACAACATCCGCATCATCAAAGCGCAGGCCGGCGTGCCGGTGATCGTCGATGCCGGTGTCGGCACCGCGTCGGACGCCGCGGTCGCGATGGAGCTCGGCGCGGACGGCGTGTTGATGAACACCGCGATCGCCCTCGCGGACGACCCGGTCGTTATGGCCGGTGCGATGAAGCTCGCGGTCGAGGCCGGACGGATGGCCTTCCTGGCCGGCCGGATCCCGCGCCGGGAGTTCGCCTCCGCGAGCAGCCCCACCGGCGGCTTGATCGGCTCGACCCCCGCGGCCGCCACCAAATGACGGAGCCGCTCGAAGCCCGGCTCCGGCGCCTCGAACAGGAGCGCGACGAGGCGGACCGCCGCTACAACGAGGCGCTGACCGCGCTCGACGGCGCGGTGCCGGGCACGCCGGCGCCGCCCGACCCGGTCGTGCCGCTCGACGAGCACCAGCTCCCCACCCTGAACCAGGCCTGGAACATCCTGCCGGCGCCGCCGTCGGCGGGCGGTCTTCGCCAGAAGCTCGCCGGGTTCGTCTGGCGGACTGTGGCCCCGTACCTGGAACGGCAGCTGACCTTCAATTCGGTGCTCGTCGACCACATCAACCGGAACGTCGAAGCGCTGCGGCTGGCGCATCGCCGCGACACCGAGAATGCGGCGGCGCTCCGCGCGCAGGCCGAGGCGCTCACCGCGTTCCACGCGCGCCTGATGGTCTACCTGCAGCAGATCACCGCCTACGTCGACACCAAGGACCGCGACAGCGCCGGCGGCGCGCTGGTGCTCAACACGGCGATCAGCGAGCTCGCCGAGGCGCAGGGCAAATACCGGGAGTCGCTGGCGGCGCGCGAACATCGTTACGTCGCGCGGACGACGGCGCTGTCGGCGGCGCATGAGGAATTGCGCGGCATGATCGGCGTCGCGCAGCAGGCCATCGCGATGCTCAAGCGGACGGTGGCGGCGGGCGGTCCCGCTCCTACGCTGCCGGATTCTTCCTCACCAGCGGGCCCGGCCGGCATGCCCCCGCCGCGAACGGCCGGCGCCGATGCCTTTGCCCCGGCCCTCGACGCCTACAAGTATGTCGGCTTCGAAGACCGGTTCCGCGGTCCCGAAGAAGTGATCCGCGCCAGGCAGGAGTCGTACCTTCCGTTCTTCGCGCACCTTCTCGACCCAGGCACGACGAGCCCGCGGGGCGTGGTGCTCGACGTCGGCTGCGGTCGCGGCGAGTTCATCGACCTGCTGACCGCCTACGGCATCCCGGCCCGCGGCATCGATCTCAATCACGAGATGGCCGAGCTGTGCCGGTCACGCGGCCTCGACGTCATCGAGGCGGATGTCGTCGGGCATCTGTCGAGCCTGCCGGACGGGTCGCTCGGCGGTCTGTTCGCCGCCCAGGTAGTGGAGCACCTCGAGCCGGGCTACCTGCTCCGCTTCCTCGATCTGGCGTTCGACAAGCTGCAGCCCGGGGGGATCCTGGTCCTCGAGACGCTGAACCCGGCGTGCTGGACGGCGTTCTTCGAAAGCTACATCCGGGACGTCACGCACCGGTGGCCGCTGCACCCCGAGACCCTTCAGTACCTGGTCACCGCCAGCGGTTTCACCCGCGCGGCGATCGAGTTCCGTTCCCCCGTGCCGCCGCAGGACCGCCTCCAGCCGATCCCGGTCGCCGGCGTCCGCCGACGCGGCCCTCCGCGAGATGACCGAGACCTTCAACGCCAACGTCGAAAAGCTCAACGCGCGGATGTTCACGTTCATGGACTACGCGATCGTTGCCGCCAAAGGGGCGCCGCGAACCGGTCACTGAGTGCTGGCGCGGCGCTGAGACAGCGTCTCGAGTACGGTCACGAATTTGGAGTACTGCTGCTCGGGCGCAAACGTCGCCGCCAGGCGACGGGCGTTGTCGGACATTCTGCTGCGAAGCGCCGGATCGCCCACCAGCCGCTCGACTGCTGCAGACAGCGCCGAAGGCACGGCGGGGTCGTAGTTGAGGCCGACCTCGTGCTCCAGCACGAGGGCCCCGAGATCCCTTCCGAGCGAGTTGACAATCGGCAACCCATGACGCAGGTAGTCGAACGCCTTGATCGGCATCGCGACCGTGGACTCGCCACGATACGTCGACAGGGCGATATCCGCATTTCGCGACAGCAGAGTCAGGTCGGCGGTTCCGAGTCGTCCGACAAATACCAGGTCCGCACTGACGCTCTCCCGGCACCTCGCGGCGAGCGGACCATCGCCGGCCACGATAACCGTCAATTTGAGCTTGTCGCGAAGCGCGTGGGGCAACCGTCGTGACAGTTCGATTACCGCGTCGATGTCATAGTTTTCACCGAGGGTCCCCGAATAGAGCAGCCAAATTTCACCCGGTTCTTTTCGCGCCACGAGCGCCTGCACCGGTGACTCAGCACCGGCTGGCCCTTCTCCGCTGAGGTCCTCGCGATCATCGAAAGACCAGTAGACGACCTCCAGCGGCACGAACGGGCCGGCCACGAGCCCCCGAGCGATTGACAGGTAGTCTTCGGCGACGGCGACGACCGCATCGGCCCGGCGATAGAGGCGCTTTCGCCACCAGTGCAGCGGCGCGAGCAGCGCCGCCGAAAGCCACCGCAGGCTCCTCGGGATCACCAGTTCGAAAAGCTCGGGCCAGATGTCGATGACGTCAAGCACGAGCGCGGTACCTGGATTTCGGTTCAGCAGAGGCAACAGCAGGTCGTAATAGAAGAGGGCCGGTTCGGCGAGCACGAGAAAGTCGGGCGCAGGCCGCTCGTGGGCCAGCGATACAACGTTCCGGGCAAACGTTCGCTCGTAGCGAATTCGGTCCAGCGAAACGTGCGAGTCGTAGGCCGTGGATGGAACGACCTCAACCAGGTAGCCATCCGTGGCGAAAGTAGTGCCGTGTCGTGTCCGGAAGGTCTTGCTCCGGTGCTCGAAGTTCGAAATGAACTGGGTCACGCGATAGCCATGCGCGACGAGACAACGCGCGAGCATCGTGGATCGGTAAGTCGCCCACGATTCAGCCGGGAGGCTGCCGTAGGGATTTACGATCCAGACGTCCTTACCCATGGGCCGTTTGCGACCGCCCCGCGAGCCCTTTCGCGATCTCCTCGGCGAGACGGTCTCCGATCGCGTCCCACTCGAGGGATGACTGGGCGAGTTGCCGCGCCCGGCGACCCATCTCCGCACGCGCGCCCGGCTGAGATGCCAGCCGGCAGACTGCGGCGACGAAGTCGGCATCCGTCTCCGCCCGGAGGTAGTGTTCGCCGGATCGGCCCGGCAACCCGGCAAATGCCAGCGGCGACCCCACTACGGGCAGTCCGCAGGACATCGCCTCAGCCACCTTCAGCTTGGTGCCGGCACCGATACGCAGCGGAGCGACCAGAATGTCTACCCGTTGCAGCCACGGGACGACGTCATCCACGGTGCCCGAAAAACGGATTAACGGGTTGCCGTGGGCCAGGGCGCGGAGCGCCGCCGACGGCTCGCGACCGATGACCAGCAGTTTGACTTCGATGCTCGGCAGGGCCTGTCGGATGAGGGGCAGCAGGTTTCTGCATAACCGGTCAACCGCGTCGACATTCATCTGCAGGTCCATGCTGCCGAGGTAACCAAGGGTGATCGCATCAGTCGAATGAAGTGGAGGTCCGGGTAAGAACCGGTGCGTGTCGACACCGTTCGGAGCAACCCAGAACTGCCGCTCGGCGTCGGCTGCATATGCGCGCGTCTGATCGCGATCCTCGTCCGACACGGATACGTACCCCCAGATACCCGGCAACGCGCCGGTCTCGTAGCGGACGGTGCGCCAGGTGTTCCAGGCCGCGAACAGACTGATGGGAAAGGGCGACTGATCAGCCTTGTTCTGCCAGTACACCCGGTCGACGTTCTGCTGATCGATGACGATTGGCAGTGGACGGCTCCGGAAATAGTCCATTCCGTAGATGAAATGACTGTAAACGACCTCATGGCCGCCGATGAGCAGCTCACGGTCGATCAGGCGGGCGATGGCCCGGCGTGAGTAGACGACCGCGTGAAACGGTCGGGATGGATCGACGTAGGCCAGCGTTCGCCTGAGACGACTGGCGTCGCCGATCGGCGGACAGACGAATCGGACCGGAAGATCCGTGGGAATCTGCTGAGCCGGGCGGCGCGGCGACACGAACGTAACCTCGAAGTGTCGCGCCATCTGCCGCAGGATCGCAGCAATGCGGACGAGGCCGCCCGTGGTCGCCGGCCATGGTGCGGCCGGTGACACCATGAGCATGCGGTGACGCGCGGACATCTGATCTCCAGGCATCGGCGCATCAGCGCCGGCGATCGGGCGCTGAGGCCGTGGATCGCTCGGAGAGTATACGTGGAGCATCGATCGTCAGCCCGGATCGGTGCGCCCGCAGCTCGTGTCACTCCCTTGACAGCCCTGACCCGTCCGCATCTAATCGACCAACGACATGCGTAATCGGTATCTCCTCGTTCTCGACCTCCCGCTGATTGCGCTGTGCATGTTCCTCGCGTTCGTTCTCCGGCTCGACCTCACCTTCTTCGCCACCGCTCTTCCTCGCAACCTGTTCTTCTGGTGTGTGCTCGGAGCTGTCGTGCTGAAGCCGCCGATCTTCGTGGCCTTCGGGATGTACAGCCGGTACTGGCGCTATGCCACGATCGACGATCTGCTGGTGATCGGCCTGGCTGTGTCGGCATCGACGTTCGCGCTCGCGGTGTTCTTCGCGACCGCGACGCTGCTCGAGCTGTCCTACGGTTTCTCGCGATCCATCCTGCTCATCGACTGGTTGCTGACGCTCGTGACTGTCGGCGGGCTGCGGCTGTCGGTCAGGGTCGTCGCCGAGGCGCGGTTGCGGGGAGCAGGGCCGGGCGGCGACGCCCTGAGGCGCGTGCTGGTCGTTGGTGGCGGGCAGGCCGGCACCATGGTGGTTCGTGAGATCCGCCGGAATCCGCAGTTGCGGATGACGGTCGTCGGCTTTCTGGATGACGACCCTGGCAAGCGAGGCAAGCGCGTCACGGGTGTGCCGGTGCTGGGGGATACGACCGCGGTGAAGACCGTCCTCGCCGCGCGGCGCATCGACGAGGTCATCATCGCGATGCCCACCGCGCCGGGCACGGCCCTGAGGCGGATCGCCGAGCAAGCCCGCGAAGCGGGGGTGCCATCGCGGACCATGCCGGGCGTGTTCGAGCTGCTCGACGGCGCGGTCAGCGTCAGCCGCCTCCGGCAGATCGACATCACCGACCTGCTGAGGCGCGCACCGATCACGGCCTATGGCCCACCCGACTACCTGGTCGGCCGGGTCGTGCTGATCACGGGTGCGGGCGGCTCGATCGGCCTCGAGTTGAGCCGTCAGGTCGCGCGGGCGAATCCTCTGGCCATCGTTCTCCTCGGCCATGGCGAGAACAGCATCTTCGATGCCGAGGTCGAACTGCGCCGCACGTTTCCGAAGGTGCAATTGCGGCCGGTGATCGGGGATATCCGCGACCAGGCGCGCATGAACGACATCTTCGCGGCGCATCGGCCCGCGGTCGTGTTTCATGCCGCCGCGCACAAGCACGTGCCGCTGATGGAGAACAATCCGCAGGAAGCCGTCAGCAACAACGTCTTCGGGACCGCGGTCGTGGTGCGGGCGGCTCTGGCCCAGGGCACCGAGCGCTTCGTGCTGATCTCGACCGACAAGGCGGTCGCGCCCAGCAGCATCATGGGCGCCTCCAAGCGTGTCGCCGAGGCGATCGTCAGCGATGCGGCCCGCCGGTCGGGCCGTCCCTTCGTGTCGGTCCGTTTCGGCAACGTCCTTGGCAGCCGCGGCAGCGTGGTGCCGCACTTCAAGCGCCAGATCGAGCTGGGTGGGCCGGTTACGGTCACCGATCCGGAAATGCGAGCGGTTCTTCATGACCATCCCCGAGGCGGTCCATCTCGTGCTCCAGGCCGGGGGGTTGGGAACCGGCGACGATCTCTTCGTGCTCGACATGGGGGAACCGGTGCGGATCGTAGACCTCGCGCAGGACGTCATCAAGCTGTCCGGGTTCTCACTCGACGAAATCCGGATCGTCTTTACGGGGATGCGTCCCGGAGAAAAGCTGATCGAGCTACTCTGGGAACCGGGCGCGCGGGTGCATGGCACGGCGCACCCGGAGGTCCTGCGAGTCCAGGAGCGCGCCGTCGCGCCTGACATCGATCGACTGCTCGAGGACTTCAGCCGGGCCGGAACCGACCGTGCGGCGCTCGAAGCCGCTTTGAGCGACTGGGTCGAAACCTACGCCTCCCCGACGCCTGGTGTCGGCCCCCGATCGAGTCACACCGTGCTCTCGGAAGGGTGACACGTCCCATCAAGAACCAGTACAATTTCGCATCCGAGGAGCGGATGGCACCGCGCGCGCGTCGTGAGCGGTGTAACCGACGGGCACGAAGTGTCTTCTTTGCCATCGAACAGATGAATGTGAGCACAGGCCGGCCGGGTGGATGATCAGGCGCGCATAGAGAACCGCACGCCGGGATTCAAGTGCCGATCCTGCCACGGCGTGAAGATCGAGCCGATCCTCTCACTCGGATCGACCCCTCTGGCCAATGCGCTGCTGTCGGATTCGCAGCTGGCGAAACCTGAGCCGCGATTTCCACTCGACGTGGTCTTTTGCACGTCCTGTTCTCTGGTTCAACTGAAGGAGACCGTCCCGCCTGATTTGCTCTTCCGGGATTACGTCTATTTCTCGTCGTTCTCCGATGCCGCCGTCGAGCATGCCGGCCGCCTGGCTCGACAAATCATCGCCGAGAGACACCTCAACGGGTCGAGCCTGGTCGTCGAGGCGGCCAGTAACGACGGCTATCTTCTCCAGCACTATGTGGAGGCCGGTATCCCGGTCCTCGGGATCGAGCCGGCCCGGAACATCGCGGCCGCCGCCACCGCCCGCGGGATTCCAACCCTGAACGAGTTCTTCGGCGCCGAGCTCGGACAACGGTTGACGGAGACGGGCCCCCGCGCTGACGTGATTCACGCCAACAACGTGCTCGCGCACGTTCCGGACCTGAATGGATTCGTGTCGGGAATCCAGCGTCTGCTGCATCCTGAAGGCGTCTGCGTCATCGAGGTGCCGTGGGTCCGGGAACTGGTCAGCCACCTCGAGTTCGATACGATCTATCACGAGCATCTGTCGTACTTTTCACTCAGCGCGCTGGTGAAGCTGTTCGATCGTCACCAGCTCGCCGTCTTCGACGTCGACATCGTCCCGATTCACGGAGGGTCGATGCGGGTGTGGATCCGTCATCCAGGTTCGATGGGCCGCAGCGACCGGGTCGATCGGCTGCTGGATCGGGAAACGGCTGACGGGCTGACAACGTCGAGCTACTACGCGGACTTCGCCGGGCGCGTCGCAGCGCTGGGGCATCAGCTTCGAGAACTGCTGGGCGACTTGAAGCGAGGCGGCCATACCATCGCCGCCTACGGCGCCTCGGCAAAAGGAAGCACGCTGCTCAATTGCCTGGGTATCGGCGCCGAAACCATCGACTTCGTCGTCGACCGCAGTACCGTCAAGCAAGGCCACTACACACCCGGCACTCACCTGCCCATCCGTCCGCCCGAAGAGCTGCTCTCGCGCATGCCGTCGCATGTGCTTCTGCTCACCTGGAATTTCGCCGACGAAATTCTGCAGCAGCAGGCCGAGTACCGGCGGCGGGGCGGGCGGTTCATCATTCCACTCCCGGTTCCGGCGATCGTGTGATCCGTGCGATTCGAACCGACAATACTTGAAGGGGCGTGGCGGCTGTTGATGGATCGCCGGGAAGACGAGCGGGGCTACTTCGCCCGGCTGTGGTGCGCGTCGGAGTTCGGCCAGCAACGGCTCGCCACCACACTCCAGCAGTGCAGCCTCTCGTATAACCGGCAGGCGGGAACGATCCGCGGCATGCACTACCAGGCCCCTCCGGGGCAGGAGGTCAAGATCGTGCGCTGTGTCCGCGGCGCGATCCATGACGTGCTGCTCGACCTGCGGCCGGCCTCGATCACCTACAAACGCTGGGTGGCGCAGACTCTCAAGAGCGATGACGAGGTGGCTCTCTACGTCCCCGTCGGCGTCGCCCACGGATTCCAGACGCTCACGGACGATGTCGAGGTTCTATATCTGATCGACCAGCAACACGATGCGAGCCTGGCGCGAGGTGTGCGGTGGAACGACCCGGCCTTCGCGATCGAATGGCCGTTGCCGCCCAGCGTGATGTCGGCAGGCGATCGCAGTTATCCGGACTTCGATCAGTGAAGCGGATCCTCGTCACCGGCGCCGGCGGCTTCGTCGGACGCCAGGTCACGCCGTTGCTCGCCGCCGCCGGCTTCGAAGTGCACGCGGTCGCCTCGACGCTGGAGCCGACCTCCTGGAGAGACCATCTGGCACCGGGCGGACCTGCTCGATCGGGAGCAGAGCGAGCGGGTGATCGCGACGGCACGACCGGACGGGCTGCTGCATCTCGCCTGGTGCGCGCGACCGCCTGATTACTGGCGATCGCCGGACAATCTACGCTGGCTCGCCGCCAGTCTCGATCTCGTTCGACTGTTCGTCGAGCACGGCGGCCAACGCATTGTCGGGGTCGGGAGCTGTGCAGAGTACGACTGGCGTCAGGGTTACTGCACCGAGGGCGTGACGCCGCTGCTACCGGCCTCGCTGTACGGCGTCACGAAGGCTGCCTGCGGCAGCGCGATCGAAGCCTACGCGGGCGAGACGGGGATCAGTGCCGCCTGGGGACGCCTCTTCTTTCTGTATGGGCCGTTCGATTCTCCGGTCCGGCTCGTGCCGTCCCTGGTTCGGTCGCTGAGCGCGGGCCAGCCGGCGCGGTGCGCCGACGGGCAGTCACATTCGCGATTTTCTGCACGTCGAAGAAGCGGCGGCCGCCCTGGTGGCGCTCCTGCGGTCGAGCGTCAGTGGACCGGTGAACATCGCGTCGGGGTTGCCGGTCAGGATCGCGGACGTCGCGCGTCGCGTCGCCCTGCAGGTCGGCCGACCGGATCTGCTGACGATTGAGCCTGGTCCATCCGAAAATGCGCTGGTGTGCGCGAACGTCTCGCGGCTGCGCAATGAGGTCGGATGGAACCCACCGGCCGAGGGGATCGGACGCCTGGACGAGGTCGTTCGGTGGTGGCAATCGGCGGATGCCATCCGGGGGAGAGCATAGTGCGGATGCCACGCCAGATCCGGCGATCTCATGCACGGAGGACAACTCGTTGCGCCTAGTCATTGACACCGATGCCCGCAGAGTCACCGTCGAAGACGCGGGAGGGCATACCGAAATGGATCTCTACACGCCGGAAGCCTTTGCGGCTCTTTCGCGGCAGTGGGTCCGGATTGGCTGGGCGCAGCGCTACAGCTATGGTTTCTCATGGCTCGGTCGGCCGATCATCCAGCTGCCCGAGGATCTCCTCAGGATCCAGGAGATCATCTGGCGAACGCGCCCGGACATCATCGTTGAGACGGGCGTCGCGCATGGCGGCTCGCTCGTCTTCTATGCCAGCCTGTTCGAAGTGATGGGGCGGGGACAGGTCATCGGCGTCGACATCGAGGTCCGGCCGCACAATCGTGCGGCCATCGAGGGCCACCAGCTGGCGTCCCGGATTCAATTGATCGAGGGCAGCTCTACCGACGCTTCGATCGTCGCCGAAGTCAAGCGCTCGATTCCGGCTGGCAGCCGGGTGATGGTCCTGCTCGACTCGAATCATACGAAGGCGCATGTACGAGCCGAGCTCGAGGCCTACGGACAGCTGGTGACGCCGGACTGCTACCTGGGGGTCGCCGACGGCATCATGGCGGACCTGCACGACGTACCGGGTGGCCAGGTCGACTGGAGCTGGAATCATCCCACCGCGGCGGTGACCGAGTTCGCCGCCGCTCACCCGGAGTTCGTCCGCGAACAGCCGCCTCTCCCCTTCCAGGAAGGAACCATCAACGAACCGGTCACCTACTGGCCGGCCGGATGGCTGCGCCGGCTCTGATGCGTCCCGAGGGGCGGGCCTGAACGTGAGCAACACGCGGCTCGTTACCGTCGGCCTGCCGGTCTACAACGGGGCGACGTTTCTCCCCCGCGCACTCGGTGCGTTGCTGGCCCAGGACTGGCCGGACCTCGAGATCCTGGTCTCCGACAACGCGTCGACCGACGGGTCGGCGGAACTCGCCGAGGCCTTTGCTCTGCGGGATGGCCGGGTTCGCGTCCTGAGGTCCAGCGTCAATGCAGGGTTCGAGGCCAATTTCGCGCGGGTGCTCGACCTCGCCGGCGGCACGTATTTCATGTGGGCGGCGTGCGACGACTGGTGGGATCCGCAGTTCGTGAGTCGCCTGGTCGCCGCTCTCGAGCAGCCACCTGCGAGCGTCGTGGCGATGAGTGCGGTGGAGCGGGTCGATGAAAACGGAGGCGTCATCGACGTCGTCCGATACGCCGGGCCGACGGACCCCTCGCGCATGAGCGCGCGACAGCTTACGATGCAGCTTGCCGGCGGCCGTCCCTATCACCTCTTCATCTACGGCCTCTACAGAACGAGCTTCATCAAACGTGCGTTCACTGGTTTTGCGCCGGTGATCGCGTCGGATCGTCTGTTGATGTGCCGGGTCGCCATGGCGGGCCGGTTCGCCGCCGTAGACCAGATCCTTCATCGAAGGCTGGTGCGGACGAAGCCGATCGCGGAGCGTTACGCGGATGAGCCACTCGGCCGCCTGTGGCTGGGCTCGCGCCCCCGGTGGCGTCTCGCCATGGCTGCGGGGCCGTACCTCTGGCGATCCCCGGTGCTACCCTCCGGCCACCGGTGGTGGGTTCCCCTGGTGGTGCTTCGGTTTGCGAAGGCAGCCATCGGGCATACGCTGACCCAGGCATGGCACCCGAACAGTTTTGTTAAGATCGCCGCAGGCGCGGACCGCGCGCGACATGATTGATTCCCTCATGAACCGAGAACTGACCATCGCCGGCCACCGGATCGCCGATGACACGGACTGCTACGTGATCGCGGAGATCGGGCACAACCACCAGGGGGACCTCGCCAAGGCGCAGCAGCTGTTCCATCGCGCCAAGGAATGCGGGGTTCATGCCGTCAAACTCCAGAAGCGCGACAACCGGTCGCTGTACACCGCCGAGATGTACAACCGGCCGTACGACAACGAGAACAGCTTCGGTCGCACCTACGGTGAACACCGGGAGTTTCTCGAGTTCGGTCGTGAGGAGTACGTCGAACTCCAGCGGCTCGCGCGGCAGCTGGAGCTGACTTTCTTTGCCACGGCGTTCGACCTGCCGAGCGCCGATTTTCTGCAAGGGCTGGACATGCCAGCCTACAAGCTCGCCTCGGGCGACCTGCGCAACCTGCCGCTTCTTCGACACGTGGCCGGCTTTCAGAAGCCGGTGATCTTCAGCACCGGCGCCGCCTCCATGGACGAAGTGGAACGCGCCTACGATGCGGTGGCGAACATCAATTCGCAGGTTGCCATCCTTCAATGCACCGCCTCCTACCCGACCGAGCCGGAGGATCTCAACCTCGGGGCGATCCAGACGTTCCGGCAGCGCTTTCCGGGCGCGGTCGTCGGGCTCTCGGATCACTCGAACGGCATCGCCATGTCGGTGGTCGCCTACATGCTCGGCAGCCGGATCGTCGAAAAGCACTTCACGCTGAATCACACCTGGAAAGGCACGGACCACGCGCTCTCGCTGGAACCGATCGGGATGAACAAGATGGTCCGGGACCTTCAGCGGGCCCGCCTCGCTGTCGGCGACGGGATCAAGCGAGCGCTGCCGATCGAGATCCCTGCGCTGAACAAGATGGGGAAGAAACTGGTGGCGGCGCGGCCGCTGCCACAAGGGCACATCCTCGAAGAGGCGGACATCGCAGTGCGATCGCCGGGGGACGGCCTGCCGCCGACCGCGCTCGAGTCGCTGATCGGACGCCGGCTGCTTCGCTCTCTCGACCTCGACGCGACCCTCACCCACGACGCGGTGGAACCATCCACACTCGGCGTGAAGGTCTGACGCCGTGGTGGCTGACGTTCCGCCGCTCCACAGCGCCGCCGCCACCGAGCTTCGCGCCATCCGGTTCATCGTTTTCGACTTCGACGGAGTCTTCACCGACGACGCCGTGTACGTGAGTCAGGACGGCATCGAAATGGTGCGATGCTGGCGAGGTGACGGCCTCGGCCTGCGAAAGCTCGATGGGCTGGGCATCGGCTCGGCGATCCTGTCCACCGAGACCAACCCCGTGGTCGGTGTGCGCGCCCGCAAGATGCGGATTCAGTGCTATCAGGGGATCGACAACAAGCGCGAGCAGCTCGAGCAACTGCGACTGGAAACCGGGGTGCCGTTGAGCGGCTTCGCCTATGTCGGCAACGACATCAACGACCTCCTCTGCTTCCAGGGCGTCGGCTTGCCGATTGCGGTCAGCAACGCGCACCCTGACGTGCTCGCGTGCGTTCGCTATCGGACCGATGCGGCCGGAGGCCATGGCGCCGTGCGCGAAGTTTGTGACCTCGTCGCCCGCGCCTACCACCAGGCGGAGGGGGCGCAGGCATGAGCGACCGGCTGTTCGCTCTCGATGGCCAGGTCGCGGTGGTAACTGGAGGGCTAGGGCAACTGGGCCGGCAGTTCACCGCCGCGCTGATGTCGGCGGGGGCCCGGGTGGTGGTGCTCGACCAGCGCGAATCGCCCGACCCCGACTCGGACAGCTGTCTGCACGTCGCCGCTGACGTGACCAATCGCGCATCGCTGGAGGCGGGGCTGGCCCGCATCGAGGCGCAATGGGGCGTCCCGCACATCCTGATCAACAACGCGGCCCTCGATTCCCCGCCGGACGCTCCGGCGGCGGCGAACGGACCATTCGAGAGCTATCCGGTCGACGTCTGGCGCCGCATCATCGATGTCAACGTCACCGGCGTGTTCCTGTGCTGTCAGGTGATCGGTGGCCGGATTGCGGCGGCCGGCCGCGGCAGCATCATCAACATCGCGTCAATCTATGGGCTGATTTCGCCGGATCAGCGGATCTATGAATACCGGCGGCTGGCCGGCGACCGTTTCTTCAAACCGGCGGCGTACGCCACCTCCAAGTCTGCGCTCCTCAACTTGACGAGGTATCTGGCGACCTACTGGGCGCCGAATGGCGTGCGGGTCAACACCGTGACGTTCGCCGGAGTGTTCAACGAACAGGATCCGGCGTTCCTGCAGGAATACACCCGCCGGGTCCCGCTCGGACGGATGGCGCGACCCGACGAATACAACGGCGCGATCGTTTTTCTCGCGTCGGAAGCCTCTTCATACATGACCGGAGCGAACCTGGTGCTCGACGGCGGCTACACCGCATGGTGACGGCTTGAACGGCGTGACGATCCGGAATTTCATCGGCGGGTCGCTCCGGCCGGCACGAAGTGCCGCCGCATTCGACAAGATCAGTCCAGTTACCGGCCGATCCCTGTCGTCCGTGCCACGTTCAGCGGGCGAGGACATCAACGACGCGGTTGAGGCGGCCCGGCGCGCGTTCCCGGATTGGGCGGCCACACCCGGCGTGCAACGCGGGCTTGCGCTCCATCGGCTCGTGCGCATCATGCAGGACCGGCAGGCGGAGCTCGCTCGATGGTCTCCGACGAAACCGGCAAGTCGAGGAAGGACGCCAGCGGGGAGTCGGCCGCGGCTGCGGCAGTGGGGCTGTTCTTCGCCGGCGAAGGCCAGCGCATGTACGGTCGGACCACCACCAGCTCCGTCGCCGGCCGGCGGGCGATGACGATCCGGCAGCCGATCGGCGTGGCCGGACTCATTGTGCCGGCCAACACCCCGATCGCCAACGTGGCCTGGAAAGTTTTCCCTGCTCTCGTCTGCGGCAACACCGTCGTGCTCAAGTCGGCGGAAGACACGCCCGGTACTGCCGCGCTCTTCGCCGAAATGGCCGCGCAATCCGGGCTGCCTTCAGGGGTAGTCAACGTCGTGCACGGTCTCGGGGCCGAGGCAGGGGCGCCGCTGGTGGAACACCCCGATGTCGGCGTGATCAGCTTCACCGGATCAACCGCAGTCGGGCGGGAGATCCAGAGAGTCGCCGGCAGCCGTCTCGCCCGTGTCTCACTGGAACTCGGGGGCAAGAACCCGTTCGTGGTCTGCGACGACGCGGACCTGGACGGGGCGGTCCGGTGGGCCGTGCTGTCGGCCTTCAGCAACGCCGGGCAGCGGTGTGCATCGGGCAGCCGCATCATCGTTTTTTCCGCGGTTGCCGAAGAGTTCCGGAACCGGTTGGTCGCGGCGACCCGGCTGCTCCACGTCGGCTCGGGTGATGAGGACGACTTCGGTCCGGTGATCAATGAACGTCAGATGCAGGCGATTCTTCGAGCGGTGGAACAGGCCCGCCGCGACGGCGCCAGGATCCTGACCGGGGGTCATCGTGCGACCACCGGTGCTCTCGCCGACGGGTTCTACATCGAACCGACACTGGTCGACGGCCTCGACCACAAACACCCTGTCTCACAGGCAGAGCTGTTCGGCCCGGTAGCGGCGCTGTACACGGTCAGCGGGTTTGGCGAAGCGCTCGCGCTCGCAAATGATTCTCCGCTACGGGCTCACTGCGTGCATTCACACGCGCAACATCGACCGCGCCCTCGCGTTCGTGGAGCGGGTGGAGGCCGGCGTCGCCGTGGTGAATGCCGGCACCTTCGGCAGCGAGCCGCACATGCCGTTTGGCGGGGTCAAGCAGTCGGGCAATGGCACACGCGAGCCGGGCACCGAAGCACTCGACGTGTATTCGTCCCTGAAGGACATCTACCTGAACATCGACGACAGCCGGCTGTGAAGGAGATTCGCGCCGTCGCTCTCGTGCCCGCGCGGTCAGGATCCAAGCGCGTTGCGCACAAGAACGTCACACCGCTGGCCGGGCATCCGCTCCTGGCATATACGATCGCCGCGGCACGGGGCAGCGGCGTGTTCGACACGGTCGTAGTCTCGACCGACTCGGAACGGTACGCGGCGATCGCCCGACATTACGGAGCGGAGGTACCGTCGCTGCGGCCGGCGGCGCTGGCCGGAGACGCCTCGCCTGATATCGAGTGGGTCGAGCATACGCTCGAGGCCCTGGAAGGTTCGAAGCGTGAGTTCGATGCCTTCAGCATCCTCCGTCCGACGAGCCCGTTTCGCCTGGCGGCCACTATCCGGCGTGCCTGGGCGGCATTCGTCCGCGATCCCGGTGCAGACTCGCTACGCGCGGTCGAGCTGTGTCAGCAGCACCCGGCCAAGATGTGGGTCAAGCGCGGCAACCGCCTGCTGCCGTTGCTGCCCTTCGGGCCGGAGAGTCAGCCCTGGCACAGCAGCCAGTACCCGTCGCTGCCGGTCGTGTACGTTCAGAACGCGAGTCTCGAGATCGCCTGGACACGTGCGCTTCGGGCCTCCCGAACCATCGCGGGAGTCAACATCCTGCCCTTCCTGACGGAAGGATTCGAAGGTTTCGACGTCAATCACCCGTATGACTGGCAGCTGGCGGAGCTGCTCGTTGCCCGCGGCGAGGCGGTGCTCCCGGAAGTGACCGAGCCCCCGTACGTTCCCGATCCTGAGGTCGATCATCGTTCATGAGTGTTGATATCCGTTTCGTACCGGTCGAGGAGCTCGCCCGCGTGCAGGCGACGACCCTGCCTCCCCGCGATCTGGTGCCCATCCTGGCCGACATGTGCCGCATCAACGCGCTGTCGGCGGTGAAGCTGGCAGGGTCCGGACACCTCGGCTCGAGCTTCAGCGCCATGGACATCGTGGCCTGGCTTTACTTCCACGAGATGAATGTCCGCCGCCTCGGCTGGACCGACCCGGCGCGTGACATCTACTTCTCCTCGAAGGGCCACGACGTGCCCGGCTTGTACGCCGTCCTCCACGCCCTTGGCGTCATCTCGGACGAACGGCTCCTGAAGCTCCGCCGGCTGGGGGGGCTCGACGGCCACCCCGATGTCGGTGTGCCGGGAATCGAGGCAAACTCCGGTTCACTCGGGATGGGAATCTCCAAGGGGCGCGGTATCGCATGGGCGAAGCGCTTCCGGGGCGTGGGCGGGCATGTCTTCGTGATGACCGGCGATGGCGAGCTCCAGGAGGGGCAGAACTACGAAGCCTCCAATCGACGCTCCAGCAGCGGGTGACCGGCTTGACGGTGATCGTCGATCACAACAAGGTCCAGTCCGACAAGCTGGTCGATGAAATCGTCTCCCTCGGCGACATCGAGGCGAAGTTCCGTGCCTCCGGCTGGTACGTCACTCGCTGCGACGGCCACGATCATGCCGCGCTCGAGCGGCTCTGGCCGGAGCTTCGCCGGATCACCGACCGGCCGAAGGTCGTGATCGCCGACACCATCAAGGGACGCGGCGTCTCGTTCATGGAGCACGGCCGTGCCCTGGCGGACGGGGGCGGCTACTACCGCTGGCACGCCGGCGCGCCCTCCGACGAGGCCTTCATCGCCGCCCACGACGAGCTGGTCGCGCGGGTGAACGGGGCTCTCACCGACATCGGTCAGCCGGCGCTGCTTCTCGCCGATGTCCGGCACGATTCGACGGGCGAGCCCTTCTTTGCCAAGAATGCGCTGGGAGAGCCGATCAGTCACGGGAGGCCAGGCGGCAACCCCCGCCATGACCCGCGAATACGTCGTCGAGGCCTACGGAGCGGCGCTGCTGAACGTCGCCGCGCGCCGGTCCGACGTCGTGGTGCTCGATGCCGATCTCGCCGCCGATTGCCGGACACGTCGCTTCGAGCTCGACTGGCCCGACCGTTTCATCCAGAATGGCATCGCCGAACAGGATATGGTGTCGATGGCCGGTGGCCTCGCCCGCCATGGACTGCTGCCGGTCGTCAACTCGTTCGCCAGCTTCCTTGCCTCCCGCGCGAACGAGCAGATCTACAACAACGCGAGCGAACGCAGCCGGATCGTCTATGTGTGTCACTACGCCGGCCTGATCCCGGCCGGACCCGGCAAGTCGCATCAGAGCCTGCGTGACGTCGCCTTGTTCGCCAACCTCCCGGACTTCACGATCGTTCAGCCGGCCAATGGCGACGAAACCGCGCAGGCGCTCGACTACTGTGTTGACGAGGCGCCCGGGAGTTCGATGCTCCGGCTGGTGATCGGCCCATCCCCCCGGCAGATCGATTCCCCCCCTGGCTATCGACTGCAGCGCGGGCGCGGGTGGATCGGTACGGGAAGGGACCGACGCGCTCATGTTCGCCTACGGGCCGGTGATGCTGAACGAAGCGCTCCTTGCCGCCGAGATCCTCGAGCGCCAGGGTCTGGCGCTTGCCGTGGTGAACCATCCGTGGCTGAACGCTTTCGACCTCGAGTGGCTGGCGCCGCTGATCGGCTCTGGTGTGCCCCTCTTCGTGGTCGAGGACCACGGCCCGACCGGCGCACTGGGTGATCACCTGCTGGCCGTCCTGGTGAAACACCGGCTGCTGGGCACGCGGCGCTTCGAGGTCTTCGGGGTCGATGGTCTGCCGGCCTGCGGCACGCCGGCCGAAGCGCTCGGCGTGCATCGGCTCGACGGCGCCTCACTCGCCGCCCGGGTCGAAACTTCGCTCGCCCGGCAAACCGCGTGAGGCATCTGGTCCACGCCGTCGTCTGGGCGCGGCGCCACATGGCCGGCCGTCTGCCGGCACCCGAGCTGGCCCCACTTCTTCCGCTCCTCGCGCCCGATGACGTCTTTCTGGACGTGGGCGGCCACGCCGGCAGCTGGACGGTCCCGGCTTCCCGCTGGCTGACCCAGGGCCACGTTTACGCGTTCGAGGCCCTCCCCTATTACGCCAGGGTTCTGAAGACCACGCTGGCGTTGCTCCGGCGACGCAATGTCACCGTCATCGCCGGCGCGGTCAGCGACCACGAAGGGGAAGTCGAGATCATCTGGAAGGACACGACCGGCCGGCGGCTCACCGGGATGACCCGCATCAGCCGTGACGGAGATCAAGGAGAGAAGGTCCGGGTGCGTGCGCTCACGATCGACGCCTTCCGGCGGCAGAACCCGAAGGGACGGGTCCGACTCGTCAAATGCGACGTCGAGGGGGCTGAGCTCACGGTGCTGCGTGGCGCCGCGGCAATGATCGACGCCGAGCGCCCGCTGGTGTTCTGCGAGCTTCACGACGACTACTGCGCCAGATATGGGTGGACGCCAGCCGAGGTGTTCGCGTTCTTCTCGAGCCGCCGCTACGGCACGATGGTGTTCGAGCAGCACGGGTTCCGGCGACTGGATCCCGCCCTTTATGCCGGCGTCGGCGACGTCCTGTTCGTCCCCGACGAAGTGCCGTTCGATAGATGATCCGGCTCAGGCTCCTCCGCGCGGCTCAACGCGCCGTCCAGGCGATCAAACCCGATTTCGATCAACCCGACTGGCGTCCGATGCTGCGCCAGTCGGCAGCCGACTGGCGCCGGGCCCTCGACGACGCCCGCGGCGGGCCCCGCGTGCTGATCGCGACCGCCGTGGGCGGGCACCTCCCCTCGACGACGCTGGAGAGCCTGCTCGCCGTCGCCTTGACGCTGCGCGGGGCGGACGTTCAGCTGCTGTTGTGCGACGAGCAACTTCCCGCGTGTCTCCGCTCGCACGTGACCGCCGTCCCGAACGAACAGACGTTCATCGAGGAAGGGCCTCAGGGCAGTGGCTGCATCCGGTGCTATTCGTCGGGCGTCGCGATGTACAACACGCTCGGGTTGCGGGTGCGGACGCTGGGATCGCTGCTCACCGAGCACGAGCGGCAGCAGGCCCGCGAGCTCGCCGCCGAGGTCACCGCCGACGCCATTCCCGGCTTCACGCTCGATGGCCTGGCGATCGGCGAACATGCGCTCGCCGGCGCCCTGCGGTTCTATGCGCGCGGCGCACTGACAGGCGGGGCGAGCGATGCGGTCCTTCGCCGCTACTTCGAGGCCGGCCTGCTGACCGCATACGCCTCGCGCCGGCTCCTGGCGGAAGCGCGGTTCGAAGCGGCCTGTTTCAACCACGGCATCTACATTCCACATGGGGTAATCGGCGAGGTCGCGAGACAGGCCGGGGTCCGCGTGGTGAACTGGAACCCCGGCTACCGCGTGCAGAGTTTCATATTCAGCCACGGCGACACCTACCATCACACCCTGATGAACGAACCGGCATCATCCTGGGAGGATCTGCCCTGGGATGCGGCGCGCGAAGCGGAACTGATGGCCTACCTGAGGAGTCGCTGGCAGGGATCGCAGGACTGGATCACCTTCAACCGCAATCCTGAGGAGCGAACGTCGGCGATCGAACAGGAGATCGGGATCGACTTCTCGAAACCCACGATCGGGCTCCTCACCAACGTCATCTGGGATGCCCAGCTCCACTACCCGGCGAATGCGTTCCCGAGCATGATGGACTGGCTGGTTCGGACCATTGCCTACTTCCGGGACCGTCCGGACCTGCAGCTGCTCATCCGGGTTCACCCGGCCGAGATCACCGGCTCGGTTCCCTCGCGCCAGCCGGTGCTGGAGGAGATCCGCGCACAGTTTCCGCAACTCCCTGCCAACGTATTCATCATTCCACCAGACAGCTCGATCAGTACCTACGTCACGATGATGCGGTGCAACGCCGTGGTCATCTACGGAACCAAGACGGGCGTCGAGCTCACGAGTGAAGGGGTGCCAGTCGTCGTGTGCGGCGAGGCCTGGATCCGGAACAAAGGGATCACGACCGACGCCCGTTCGGCCGACGAGTACTACGCCATCCTGGACCAGCTGCCCGGGCCGGGACGCCTGCCGCAGGACACCATCGCCCGGGCACGGCGGTATGCCTACCATTTCTTTTTCCGGCGGATGATCCCGGTCTCGAGCATCGTGCCGGCCACCGGTCTCACCGCGCGGCAGGTCAGCTACCGGATCGGCCCGACGAGTCTGGATCAGCTCCGACGCGGACGGGACCGCGGCCTCGACTTGATCTGCGACGGAATTCTCGACGGTAGACCGTTCATCTACCCTGCCGAAGGCTTGACTTGAACATCGCGGCGTTGCGCCGTCGACTGATCCTGCCGCGGCCCACCGCCTGGCACGGCTTCGTGCTGCTGCTGATGCTCTCGCTCGGGTCGGAGTATTGGAACAAGAACGCGCTCGAGGTCGGATCGATCGACCTGCCCTGGCCGTCCTTCCTCATGGTCCTGATGCTGCTGCCTTTGCTCGTTCCTCCCCGGGAGCGGCGCTGGTCGGCGGTGCTCCGGGTCCCGGGCATACTCACGCCGATGCTGGTGTTCTGGGCCGGCTGCGGCCTGTCGATCGTCAGCGTGGCGCTGGCGCCAGCGTCCGACCCGCTTCAGTTCCTCAAGACCTTCGTCCACCTCACGATCTATGTCGTGTTCGCGTGGTCGATCGTGCGCTGGATCACATGGGCTCGGTTGAAGCTCCTGGTCAAGGCCTACTACGTGCTCGGGATCGCCGCCGCGATCCTGTCCATCGTTCAGATGGTGCATGGCGGGCTGGGACTTTTTCCCTGGCTGGCGCCGATCACTCTCCAGAGCGCAGACTACGAGGTGGGCGAGGGGCTGACGACCGGCTTCCGCGCATCGTCGTTCTTTGGCGAGCCCAGCTGGGCGGCGCGTTACTACGTCCACTACATTGCGCTGGCGCTGGTTTTCTGGATGCAGACTCGGCGGCGTCGCCATCTCGCCGCCCTGGCCCTGTTCGTCGTCGCGTTCTACGGCGCGAACAGCCTGCTCGGATACGTAATCCTGTGCACGTTCCTGATCGCCGTCGGTGTGGCCCAGATGTGGCGCCGGAACATGTTCACGCTCAGCCGGCGGCAGAAGCTGACCGTCGGGGTGGCGGCGTACGGATTCCTGCTGTTGTGGCTGGTCGGTATAACTCCGGAGCTGCCCGACCTCCTGGACCGTTCGGTTTCGCGCATCGGCCTGGTGCTGAAGGGAGGGGGCGGGGCCGGCAACCGCATCGACAGCGTGTTCGCCGGACTCGAAGTCTGGAGACTGGCGCCGATCATGGGCATCGGCCTGGGGAACATCGACAAGTACATCGTGCCCTTCTACGAAGACCCTGCCTGGGTGCTGCGCAGTCAGTACGCGTCCGATTCCCTGTACGTGCAGGTTCTTGCCGAAACCGGCTTTCCCGGGCTGCTTGCCTTCCTCTGGTTCTGGGGACGGCTGCTGTGGTTCCCCCGGCCTGCCGCCGCGTTACTAGCCAATGATCCGGCGGTCGCCCAGGCTTTTGGATGGTTGCGATTCTTCCAGCTGGACCTCCTTGCCCAGGCGGTGGGCATGGTCAACGCGTCCGACTACTTGAATCCACATCTCTGGACGGTCGTCGCGATGACGCTGGCCTGCAAGATGGTGATCATCCGGAGAGCAGGCCCGAATGCGGCAACTACCGCCGCGACCTCCACGCCACCGGTTCCACGCCTGGCACTTCCCGAAAGCGCGAGAACACCGTGTACCGCGCTGTGAAGCGGCTGGTCGACATCGGCGTCACCGTTCCGACCCTGATCCTCGCGACCCCCGTGCTGGCCGGCATCGCGATCGCGATCAGGTTGCACGGCCCCGGAGCCGTGCTGTACCGGGCCCCGCGGGTCGGCGCCGGCGGGCGCACATTCGAGATGCTGAAGTTCCGGACGATGAAGGTGGACGCCGCCGATCTGAGAAACGCCGACGGGTCGACGTATTCCGCCGCCGACGATCCTCGTGTGACCTCGGTTGGTCGTTGGCTGCGCCGGACCAGCCTCGATGAATTACCGCAGCTTTGGAATGTCCTGCGCGGTGATATGAGCCTCGTCGGTCCACGCCCGGACCTCCCGGACCAGGTGCGCCATTACAGCGCCGCCGACCGCCGCCGATTGGAAGTGCGCCCCGGCATAACGGGGCTCGCGCAGGTCAGCGGCCGCAACGACCTCGCCTGGAAGGAGCGGCGCGCCCTGGACGTTCAATACGTGGCCTCTTTCGGGCTCCGTCAGGACCTGTGGATCCTCGGCCGGACGATCCCGAGCGTGCTCGCCGGACGGGGCGTCTTCGGCCGCAAATCGAACCCGGTCGACAAATGAGCCGCCTGCAAATCGAGCCCGGGTCGCCACCGGTCGCGGAGCTGCAACGCTTTTTCGAGGGCTGGCCGTTCACCGCCCACCGGTGGGGACGCGACCGGGTTCTGTCGAGCGCGCTGACGGTCAGCCGCGTCCAGCGCAACCTTGGTGACAGCGAAGCGCGCGTGTGGTGCGCACGGAACTCCGACGGCCTCGCGGGATTCAGCACGCTGCTGCCGCTCGCGTGGGACACGCGGGTGCTGGCAATGCCGGCAGCGCGGTTAGAGCTGTTCGTCGACGGTAGTTATCCAACCCGTTACGAGGCCGCCTGTGCCCTGGTCCAAGCTGCCGTCTCGAACGCCGCGCAGGGCGGCCTTCGCCACCTCAGCATCCGGGTCGACGCCGCCGACGATGCCGTCATCCACGCGCTGGAGGCGAGCCGATTCCTCAACGTCGACGCGTTGATGACCTTCGCTGTCCCCGCCGGCGTCCTGCCGCGGCCCTCGCAGCGCGACGATCTCGTGCTTCGGCGTGCGGGAACGGCGGACGCGGCGCCGATCACCGACATCGCGGCGGACTCGTTTCGTGACGGCCGCTATCATTCAGATCCGGCTGTCCCGCCGGAGCGGGCGCGCGATGTCTACCGGGAGTGGGCGGCGGCGTGTTGCCATGGTTCGGCAGCCGACGCGGTCATCCTGGCTGAAGATCGGACCGGCCCGATCGGCTTCGTCGCGTGCCGAATGCTGCCCGACACTGCTGTTCATCTGCGGAGCGCTACAGGTACAATCTTCCTGATCGCAACGGGTGAGCTGGCCCGTGGCCGCGGCGTCGGTTTCGAGCTCCTGGCAGCGGCGGGGCAATGGTTTCGTGATCAACAGGCCGCGTCGGTGGAGATCGGCACCCAGCTCCGCAACGTGTCGGCGGCGCGGCTGTACGAACGGTGCGGCTTCAGGCTGGTCGGCGGTTCGCTTTCCTTCCGGGTAATGGTCCAACCATGATTCACAGTTCCGCGCTCGCTGGTTTGGTTCGAACGACCTTCCTCCCATACGCGCTGCCTTCGATCGGCGAAGCGGAGATCGCGGAGGTCGTCGATTCGCTACGGTCCGGCTGGATCACGATGGGGCCCAAGGTGAAGCGGTTCGAAGCCGCGTTCGCCGAGTACACCGGTGCACCCCATGCGGTTGCGATGAACTCCTGCACCGCCGGACTCCAGATCGCGCTGCACGCGCTGGGTGTCGGACAGGGTGATGAAGTCATTCTCCCGACCATCACCTTTTGCGCCACCGCCAATGTCGTGGTTCAGCTCGGCGCTCGCCCGGTTCTGGTCGACGTCGATGACGACCTGAACATCGATCCGGTCGCCGCGGCAGCGGCGGTGACGCCGCGGACGCGCGCAATCATGCCGGTGCACTACGGCGGCCAATCGTGCAACCTCGAAGCGATCTACGCGCTGGCCGCACGACACGGGCTGGCCGTAGTCGAGGATGCCGCCCACGCGGTCGCCAGCGAGTACCGCGGCCGACGCATCGGCGCCGCCTTCGACGAGCGCTGGCCGCGTCCGGCAGGGCGGGCGACGGTCTTCTCCTTCTACGCCACCAAGAACCTGGCCACCGGGGAAGGGGGCATGCTGACGACCGATGATCCGCAGCTGGCCGAGCGCTGCCGCCGGCTGTCGCTGCACGGCATGAGCCGCGACGCCTGGCAGCGATACACGAGTGAAGGATCCTGGTATTACGAGGTGGTCGAGCCCGGCTACAAGCAGAACATGACCGACATCCAGGCGTCGATCGGGATCCACCAGCTGCAGCGCCTGGACGAGTTCACCGCGGTGCGCCAGCGCTACGCGTCCCTGTACGACGCCGCGCTGGCCGATCTGCCGGAGGTAAGTCTGCCGGTAAGGCACGGCGACCGGAACCACACCTTTCACCTCTATCCGGTCCGCTTCGAAGCGGACCGCCTCGGCATCGGGCGTGACGAAATCATTCGCGAGCTGGCCCGCTGCAACATCGGGACGAGCGTGCACTTCATCCCCGTCCACCTGCACCCGTACTACCGCGATACCTTCGGTTACCGGGCTGACGCCTTCCCGAATGCGGCGAGGCTCTACGCCGGCCTGGTATCACTGCCTCTCTACCCGGCGATGACCGAAGCGGACGTCGTCAGCGTGCACCAGGCCGTGCGGGCCATCGTTCAGGAATACCGCCGGGAGCCGGCGTCTCGATGAGCGGTGTCCTGAAGGAGGCCTCGCCCGCTCCGCCGCGTCCGGTGCCGCCGCCTGACAGCGACGAGATCGATCTGCTCGCGTATGCAGGGACGTGCTGGCGGTACCGGTACGTGCTGCTTCTGATCGCGGTGATCGTGGGGGCGGCCACCTACGCAATCAATCGCAGCCTCGAGCCGACCTTCGAGAGTCGATTCCGTCTGATGGGCACCGAGGCTGGAACCGAGGGCAACGCGGGGAACCGTTTCACCATCGTGGCGTTCAAGGAGCTGGTCGAGAGTCCGACGCAGGCGGCGGGCCTGGTGGCGGAGTTCGGCCTGGACAAGCCGCCGCACAACCTGACGGCGGAGAAGTTCCTCGCCGGCCACGTCATCGTGGAAATCATCCGCGACAGCAACATCATCGAAGTGGCGGTTCGCCTGAAGAATCGCGACCTGGTGGTCCGGCTCGCCCGCCGCTATGCGGAAGAGGTGATCCAGACCGCACAGCGCTTGAATACGGAAGGCATCGACTACACGGCCGAACGGATCAAGCGCCAGCGGGATGCAGCGCTCGAGCGGCTCGCTGCGGTCGAGCAGAGCCTCGAGAAATTTCAGCGCGACGCGCAGGTCGAACTCCTTCGTGAGGACGTGGACGCTCTCGTTTCGCGCCGTCCCGACGCCATCGACCTGACCGTACGGATCCAGGGAATGCGGGCCCGCCTGCAGCAGGCCGAGGCGGAGCTCGCGCGTCAGGACAAGGTCAGGACGACACGACGTGGAGTCGATGCGGTCGAGGGCACGGCGCCTGGCCGCGCCACCACGCCGGGGACACCGGAGGATCTACGGATCCGCGGCGATCTCCTCGATCCATTCGTGAATCCCGTCTACGAGGCAATCGCCCGCGACGTCAGCACCTATCGGGCGCAGCTCGCTGGTCTCGAGCAGGAGCGAAAGGAGCTGGCGGCACGGCTCCAGCTCGATGCGCCTGCCCTCACCAAGCTGAACCGTCTGTACGAAGTGGAAACGGAGCTAGGCAAGCTGACCCGCGCCAGCGATATCGCCAGGGAAGCGTACCTGAACGCTGCCAACGCCTACGAAAGCGCCAGGCTCCAGAGCACGATCCGCAGCCCGCGCCTGCAGATCCTCGATGCTGCCCTGCCACCCGATGCGCCGGTCGCGCCGAGATCGCTGCGAAACACCGTGGCGGCGGTTCTCCTCGCGCTCATCCTTGGCATGCTTGCCGTGCTCGCCTTCGATGCCTCCCGGCAACGACGCCTCACGGTCTAAGGCAACCGATCGACCGCGCGACCAACCATGAGGCCCTCAGCGCCCCCTCCTCCGTCCACCGCGTAGTTTCCTTCCACGACCAGATCGATGCGGCGAAAGGCTGGCGCGCGTGCCGCGTGCAGCAGTGGCAGGCGCACGTCGAGCCATCGGTCCGGCATCACTCGGACTCCGGCGACGGTTTCTCCATCCAGCAGTATCTGGACGCGCCGTGGCTGCTGATCGGGTGATCGCAGCGGAATGTGCACATCCGGTGAATCCCGTGAAATGAACAGCGTGGCTCGTCGGCTGGCGGCCTGGAAACGCACGCCTTCCGCATCCCGCTGCCACTGGCCGAGGCCGATCGTGACGTCCGCGAGGTCCGCTTCGCGGCGTTCGGTGGCCCACCGCGAGGACATCGAAACCGTCAGCAGCAGAACGGTCGCCGCGAGACCCCACGCCATCGGCCGGACGGCGTCGTCACGCCCGGCTGGGGCTGCTGCGGCGGCCAGACCAATGACGATCCAGAACGAAAACGACACCACCGGTGTCAGCAGCGGATGACCTGCCAGGGAAGTCAGGAGGAAGGCACCCAGGGCCGCTATCAACCCGCGTCTCGACTCCAGCCGCCCGCCAGACCGCATCGCCAGCGCGACGACGGCCATGAACGAGATGAACCCCACGATACCCAGTTCCGCAAGTACCTGCAGGAACTGATTGTGTGCGTTCTCCCGCTGCACCGTATAGCCCAGCGATTCGGCGAACGTCTGCTGCAGTTTCGACGTGGCGTAGTGCGGAAACAGGGCGTAGAACTGGCCCGGCCCGACGCCGAAAACCGGCCGGTCGACCACCATCTGAACCCCGGTCTTGAGAAGCTCCATCCGGGTTGTCACGGAGTACATGAAGCTGCTGTGCCGGGTCACCGGCAGCAGGAACAGCAGCAGCCCGAACGCGACCGCCAGAAGGCCCGCCACGGCGGCCAGGTTGCGGCGGGCTTTGAGCCAGGCGGGTACACCTGCGGAGGATCTGAGGAACACCACCGTCGCGGTGGTCAGCAGCGTGGCGACCAGCGCCACCCGGGATCCGGAAACCCAGAGGGCACACCCGAGCAGAGGCACCGCGGCCGCGTGCATCCATTCGCGCCGCGTCCGGAATCCGGCGTGACAGCAGGCGAGCACGGTCACCATCGCGAAGTAGGAGCCGGCCGCGTTCAAGTCGCCGTCCTGCGTGTTGAAGCGCTGCGTCTGCAAGGACCAGACGATGCCTTCCAGAAACGACGGTCGGCGCATCGCGATCTCGACCAGCCGGTAAACGTTCAGGGCAGCCGCCGCCGCGCCGCCAATGACGACCATGGTCGAGAGGCGCAGGATCAGGTCCGGTCCGCGGACTACCCGCGCGACCAGCACCGCCAGGGCCAGTCCCTCCACCATTACCGCGGTGCGCTCGATGGCCACGAATGGGGCCGGGCGTAGGAAATAGTCCCTGAGCGCGAATGCCGACAGCGTTTCGACCCAGTCGGCGCTTCCCGCCCGCAGCAGCATGGTCGGCAGCAGCGCGACACAGGATGCCAGGACGAAACAGATGAGGCCGGCGGCCGCGATGTCGAACCGGCTTGAAAGAAGCGGCGCGCCGCTGCCGGCCGCGCGCGCGGCTGCCGCGGCGAGCACCGTCAGGACGAATGCTTCGAGCAGCGCGGTCGAATCACAGGGAGGCGCCGCGATCGCGTGCACCGCGCCGGCCAGCGGAACGAATGCGGCAAGGATCAGCAGTGCGTCCGCCGTCCTCCACATCGCCAGCGCCGCCACCACGACCAGGCTGACCGTAATACCGGCCGGAATAGGCAGTGAGAAGAAGGCAGGAAGGAGGCCGGCGCAGCAGCCGGCGACGATCAGCCAGCCGGCTGATCGGGCCGCACGACGCAGTCCTCGCGCCGTGTCAGGTGCGAGTGCCAGGCCCCGCCTCCGTCGCCGCCAGCATCAGTCTCCGGGCGGCAGCATGCGGCGGTACCAGGCAATGGTTCTCTGCAGCCCGTCCTCGAGCGAGAAGCGGGGCGCCCAGCCGAGCGTCTCCCGCGCCCGCGCCGCCGAGAGAAACTGTCGCCGGATCTCGCCCGACGCCTCATTGCGGATGTCAGGCTCCAGCTCCGATCCCATCAATCTGAAGGATCTGATCGACGAGCGCAAGGACGGAGACCTGCGCTTCGTTCGAAAAATTGAAGGCCTGCCCGCGGATCGTGGCATCGCTGGCCATCAGCTCTGCCAGATGCATGTAAGCGGCCGCCCCGTCCTCGACGTAAAAGTAGTCGCGGATGTACTGGCCGTCGGACCGGATGATTGGCTGCTCGTTCCGGAGCACCGATCGAATGGTGCCGGGCACGAGGCGGCTGAAGTTCAAGTCTCCGCCGCCGTAGAAGTTCCCGCAGCGCGTGACGGCGACCGGCAGTCCATAGGTGTTGCCGTATGTCAGCGTGATGAGATCCGCGCACGACTTGCTGACATCGTAGGGATGGGCACCTTGAAGGGGCGTCGTCTCGTCGTAGGGCAGATTCTGCTGGTCACCGTACGCTTTGTCCGACGAGGCGACCACGATCTGCTGCACTGTCGGGGTGCGGCGGCATGCTTCGAGCAGAGCCCAAGTCCCGCGGATATTCGTCTCAAACGTAGAGACGGGGTTTCGGTTCGCAATGGTGACGATGGTCTGGGCCGCGAGGTGAAGGACCGTCGTGATCTCATACTCGCCCAGAATGCGTTCGAGCAGCGCCTGGTCGGTGACATCTCCCCGCACGGTCGTCACCCGATCGATGAGTCCGGCGCGCACGAAGTCGCTCGCCGGAACCGAATCGCGAACCAGGCAAACCGGCACCGCGCCGGCCTCGAAGGCGCGCCACCAGCCATCCGCCGACAAGCCCCGTCGCGCCCGTCACGAAGGTCGGCCGATCGCGCCAGAACGGCGTCACGCCCACAGTTTCCAGGCCGCGGTCCCGCTCTCCCAATGGCGGTCGAGCAGCCGCTTGTCTCTCAGAGTGTCCATACATTGCCAGAAACGGTCGTGGCGGTACGCCGCTAGCTGCCCTTCGACAGCGAGCCGCTCGAGCACATCGATCTCGAGGACTGATTCGTCCCCCGTCAGGTATTGGAACACGCCGGGCTCGAGCACCATGAACCCGCCGTTGATCCATCCTTCACCGACCTGCGATTTTTCGGTGAACTCCGCGACCAGATCGCCGTTCAGGACCATGCCGCCAAACCGGGCGGGCGGACGCACGGCCGTAACGGTGGCGAGACGGCCCTGTCTGAGATGGAATTGCCGCAGGGCATCGAGGTCCATGTCGCAGACGCCGTCACCGTAGGTGAGCATGAACGCCTCGGATCCGATCAGATGCCGGACCCGTCTCAACCGTCCACCTGTCATCGAGTCCATGCCCGTGTCCGCCAGGTGAATGGTCCAGTCCTCGACCTCCGTGTCGTGCTTCTCGACTGTCCGATCGGCAGACGCAGGGTCATGTCTGCACTGAGGCTGCAATAGTCGAGAAAGTACCGTTTGATGACCTCACCCTTGTAGCCCAGAGCAATCACGAACTCCTTGAAGCCGAAATGCGAATAGTGCTTCATGATGTGCCAGAGAATCGGACGGCCGCCGATCTCCACCATCGGCTTCGGTCGAACCTCCGTCTCTTCGGCGAGTCGCGTGCCCAGACCACCGGCGAGGATGACGGCCTTCATGCGGAGGCGGGACGATCAGACTGGCGTGTGGGCAATTCCGTCACGGAGCGGATGTCGTGTTTGAGCCTGGCCAATGCGCCATCACTTTTATCACGCCCGGACCCGCGCCCTCAATGCCCGCAACAGGCTCACGACATCCTTCCGTGTCGGGATCAGCAGCGATCCAGCCGGCACCCCCTGCGCCTGCACCAGGGCCAGTTGCACGAACGCAGTCACCATGAAGTTCGCACTCAAGGCCGCGGCGGCGGCGGCGGCTCCCCATCTCGGTATCAGCAGGATCGTGAGGGCAAGCTGGACGCCGGTGCCGGCCAGCGCCGAGAGAATGCTGAGCCCCGGCCGTTCGCGTGCCGTGAGGATGGCATTCACCGTGATCGTCACCGGCGTGAACAGCAGTCCTGCCAACGCCCACCGGAAGGGGCGGATCGACGGCGAGAAGACCTCGCCGAACAGCACCCGGACGACAAGGGGCGCCAGCAGCAGCAATGCCAGGGACATCAGCGCCATCAACAGCACCTGGACCCGTGAGACACGGGCGACCGCTTCGAGGCTTCCCCCATCCTGGCTCGACAGCGAGGAAACGAGCGGCCACATCGTGGCGCGTGGAATGCTGATCACCGCCTGCGGGATGAGAATGCCCGCGGCGTAGAACCCGGCGTCCTGCAGCGTCAGCAGGCTGGCGACCAGGAAGACGTCGACGCGCTTGGCCACCAGCGCGATGATGCCGATCGCATGCTGCTGCACGCCGACCCGCAGAAGACTGCGCGCACAGGCCACCGTGACCTGCGACGGACGAAGGTCCTTCTGGTGCCACCACCAGTGGCCGAACAGGACAAGACCGAAGGTCGAGGCCAGCGGATAGCTCGCCAGCGCGCCGGTCACGCCCCACCCCAGATGGACGGTCAGGAGCCATGTGAGCGCGAGCCCCAGCACGCCGCTCGCTGCGGCGCGGACCGCGAATGTGCGCATGGCGTTGGCCGCAATCAGGATCACATCGGCGATCGCCGCCAACGCGGCCGGCGCCACGGCGGCCAGGGCCAGCAGGATCCAGGCAGGATCGAGGTTCGCCAGATCGCGCTCCGACAGCAGCGCCAGCAACAGCATCGGGCCGCCGGCCAGATAGGCCAGCAGCAGGAGCAGGCAGGCGGCCGAGGTCAGCACCAGCGATGTCCCGATGACCGCACGCCTCGCATCCGCCCCCTGCGGATAGAGGACGGCCGCGCCGGACGGGATCCCGAGACCGATCAGGCCAACGAGTATGGCGGTGACACCGGTGAGCAGCGCCAGGGCACCCTTCCCTTCGGGCCCGACGATCCTGGCGACAATGATGGCGGTCAGGAACTGGAGTGGCGCGAGCAGCCATCCGGACGTCAGAATGACGGCGCTCTGACGCATCACCCGGCCGTGGTTTTCAGAGACGGCCATCAGGGGCTCCGTCGGCGCGCAGACTCAGGTGGGTGGTCGTACGAGCAAACCTTGTCCGGTCGGTGAGGTGTACACCGCGACTTTCCGCTTCGCGGCGAAGGCGTTGATCGCCTCGTGCTGATGACGATGCCCTTCGAATCCGTAGTCGTCGAGCACCACGAAGGCCCCGGGCACCAGCCTTTCCCAGAAGAACTCGAGCGCCTTGATCTCGGGATAAACGAGGTTCATGTCGATCGACAGGTACGAGACCTGTTCGATCGACACCGTCGTCAGCGTGTCGGGGACCATGCCTCGCACCAGGCGGACGTTCGGAAACGGCGCGAACGTTTTTTGGGCATCCTCGTAGCAATCACGGTAGAGACGCGCATTCTTGCTCCTGACATGCTCGCGCTCTTCCGGGGCCGCCTGGGACTCGGGGATCCCTTCGAAGGTGTCGAACAGGTAGAACTGTTTCGGCACGCGCGCGAAGTCGACGTACTCGCAGATGGCGCGCGAGAGAATGCCGGTGTTGACGCCACACTCGACGAAGTCGCCGGCGAGCGACAGCCCGTGTTCGGCGGCCCAGAGACAGGTGAGCACGCGCCAGTGGAGTCGAAGGTTGCCCCCGCCGATTTGATGCGGCGTCTGCATGCCGGCGGCGTAAGCAGCGCGGAATCGCTCGGATTGCAGGGCGTCGAGGATCCGGCTCTCGACGGCGAGGCCATCACCGCTGTAGGTCGAGGCGTGCGAGGTGGATGAACCGGTCGAACGGAGGCTGTCACCGAGCGGCCGCCGGGCGACCTCCAGCCGCCAGAACGGTGACCTGTTCACGGTGACCGCGACGTTGAGACCGGGGATGGCAATCCTCATGAGTGCTGGACGGCAGGAGATGCGCGACGAGCGCTAGACGGTCGCGTGGCGGCCGAGGTCGGCGTCCACCATCATCCTGATGAGCCCCTCGAAATCGACCTTCGGCACCCATCCGAGCTTCTCCCGGGCCTTGCTGGCGTCGCCGATGAGCAGGTCGACCTCAGCGGGCCGGAGAAACGCCGGATCCATCTTCACGTGCTTCCGCCAGTCCAGCCCGGCGTGGCCGAACGCCACCTCGACCAGCTGACCGACGGAATGCGTCTGCCCGGTGGCGATGACGTAGTCGTCTGCCTCGTCCTGCTGGAGCATCAGCCACATCGCCTCGACGTAGTCGCCGGCGAAGCCCCAGTCGCGCCGTGCGTCCAGGTTGCCCAGGGCGACCGTGTCGGCGAGACCGGCCTTGATCCGCGCGACCCCGTCAGTCACTTTCCGCGTGACGAACTCGAGGCCCCGTCGCGGTGACTCGTGATTGAAGAGGATGCCCGAGACCGCGAAGAGGTTGTAGCTCTCGCGGTAATTGACGGTGATGTAGTGGGCGAACACCTTCGAGACGCCGTAAGGGCTGCGCGGATAGAACGGGGTCAGTTCGGTCTGCGGGGTCTCGCGCACCTTGCCGTACATCTCGCTCGACGATGCCTGGTAGAGTCGAATCGAGGGATCGACGTGGCGGACGGCCTCGAGCACGCGGGTCACCCCCTGCGCGTTGAACTCGCCGGTCAGCATCGGCTGGTCCCATGAGGCGGGCACGAACGACATCGCCGCGAGGTTGTAGACCTCGGTTGGCCTGACGTCGGCGAGGACGCGGATGAGCGAGAGCTGGTCCAGCAGGTCCGCCGGCCTGAGCTCGATCCGGTCGAGCAGATGCTCGATGCGCCCGAAGTTCGGCGCGCTCGCCCTGCGGGTGACGCCGAAGACTTCGTAGCCACGATCGAGGAGAAGCTCGGCGAGGTAGGAGCCGTCCTGCCCGGTGATACCCGTGATCAATGCGCGTTTGGCCATGCTGCGAACCCTCAGTATATCGCCGGGCGTCGAGCCGCGACGCTGAACGCGGCCAGTGCCACCGCGTAGCAGAGCACACCGGCCCAGAAGGCCGTGGAGATGGACCAGGTCAGCGCGATGCACACGCTCAGCACCGACGAGAGCACCGAGGCGGCGCCGTTCAAGCCCCAGAACCAGGGGGTCAGCGCTTCGCTGCGCTCCGCGGCGACCTTCATGCCGATCGGGAACGCCATGCCCATCATCAATCCGATCGGGAACAGCACCGCCACCGAGGTCGCGATCCGCCACAACGTCGGCGCCGGCTCGATGGCGTGCACGATCGGCGGCGTCGCCACACCGAAGACGGCCAGCACCAGGAGCAGCACGATGAGCCGCACGCGGCCGGCGCGGGCCACGGTCGCGGCGCTCAGGTTCGACGTCAGAAAGCTCCCGGCCCCGCTCGACAGCAGCAGCGCGAACAGCACGACCGACAGCCCGTAGGTGGGATGGCCGAGGGCGATGATCAGCCGCTGCATCTGCGACAGCTCGATCAGCATGAAACCGAGGCCGATGGCGATGAAGAAGATGAACAGCGGTCCCGCTCCGCGCAGCGGCGTGCGATGCCGGGTCAACCACAGCGGCAGCACGATGCACAGCCGCCGTCAGGACGGTCACGATCATCAGCAGCAGCGCCAGCGTGGCGACCGCCTTGACGTTGTGGGTCTGCTTCCCCGCCTCGAGCAGGTCGAGGCGCAACACATCGCGCAGCCGGAGCATGTTGAAGAAGAACGGGCTGTCGTCGGTCGGCGCCGAAATGTTGGTGGCGTGCGCGTCGAGCAGCGCCGCGAGATCGCCACCGGCGGTCAGGCGCTCGAACATCGGGTCGGCTGAATGGCGCGGGCTGAACACGACTTCGAATTCCAGCCGCTGCGCCTCCTGCTCGAGCGCGGCGATCTCCGGGTCGGTCAGCGGCGCCCGGCTGACGAGCAGCGTGCCGACGCCATCGGGAAGGTCCGCCCGGTTCGCGATCCGCATGTTGCGGACGATGGCGAGATGCTTCCGCGGGTCCTGGACGCCGATTCGGCCCAGCGCCTCGACCGCCAGCGTCGTCGTCCGGTACACCTCGTCGGGACGGTCGCGGAAGTACCAGCGGGACACGCTCAGAACCCCATCGTCGGTCAGCCGGGAGAGAAACGTGGTCCAGGCTTCGACCGTGTAGAGCGAGTTCTCGCTGAGCACGAAGGCGCCGGCCGCGGTCGCGGCCCAGGTATCGATGAGAGAGATCTGGATGTCGTCGTAGCGCCGGGGGGAGCCGGCAATGAAGCTGCGGGCCTCGTCGTTGACGAAGCGCACCCGCGGATCGCGATCGAGATGGCCGGTGAAGTCGCCGAAGCGGCCGTTCACCGTGCGGAGGATGTCCTTGTTGATCTCGACCGCGGTCACGCTGCTGGCGCCGTAGCTCAACGCCGACAGGACGTCGCGTCCCCCGCCGGCGCCGATGACCAGGGCGTCACCGCCTGGCCTGAGGTGATAACCGATGTTGGTGACGTCGTACTTGAGGTGCCGGACCGCGGAGAGGTCGCCGGCGAACCCGGTCATCACCGTCCCGGCGGCGACGTCGATGTCCATCTGCAGCTGCCGGACACGAATGTCGGCCGGCAGGGCCCGGCTGAGCCCCCACCCCTGAGGCAGCACTTCGGCGCCGGCATCGCCGTTCACGCGCACCCGCGAATACGAGTTCCACTTCTCGTAGAGCGGCCGCGCCTCGAAGTCACCCTTGACGTAAATGATCCGGAAGACCGGAAACTGCCGCCAGACGAGCGCGGTGTGCCCGGCGGCCGCGATCACCAGGACGGCGGTGATGCTCACCGCCGCCACCCGAAGCCCTCGTGAGCCGCTCGCACGCGTGAAGGCAATCCCGCCGGTCGCGGCGAGCGCCGCCACCCACAGCACGGCGGTCGCCGCATCGGACCAGCCGATGATCGGGATCAGCATCACGCAGCCGAGTGCCGCGCCGGCGAGGTCGGCGGCGTAGAGCCGGCTGACCCTGGACACGTATCCGGTGAGCGACAGGCACACGATGATGCCGCTGACGATGAAGGGAACCGCGATCACGACGTAGGTGAGCCCGATCGCGTAGATGGCGACGATCGACGGGTGAATCCTGAACGGGATGCTGAACTGGGTCAGCGAGCTCAAGAGGATCGCAACCGGAAAAATCACGCTGAACAGGGCGAGCCGCTCGGTCAGCTTCGTCCCGGGCGAACAGCCCGGGGGCGAGATAGACGATCAGGGCGCCGACCGTCATTCCGAACATCGCCAGCGACAGCGCGACGAATGCGAAGTGATACAGCATCGTCACGCTGAAGATGCGCGTGAGCAGGATTTCGTAGGTGAGGGTGGAGAGGGCGACGAGGGCGAGACCGATGTAGGTCCCGGCGCTCACACTCTCGGCGCGTTGCGCCCTGCGGGCGTCTGCCAGGGTCATTCAGCTTTGCGGTCCGGAGAAACGGGGGCGGCGACTCAGGCCAGCGAGCGGTTAGTATAGCTGATGGCTCGCCCGGAGGTCCCATTGCTGCAATGTTTTGTGGGCGGCTGCACCCTGCTGCTGCTCGCCGCCACACCCCCCCTGGTCCAGGCTCAGACCGGGTCGCGTGACGCTCAGCTGGCGCGTGGCTGGAGCGAGATCGCCGCCGGCAGGGCGGCCGCTGCCGAGACGGTCGCCGACCGCCTGTTGAAACTCTCGCCGACCGATCACGACGCCATCAGCCTTGCGGTCGCCGCGGCGCTTCGCGGACCCGGATCGAATCGCGCGCTCGATAGCTACGAGCGATGGCTGACCGCGAGCAAGCAGGAGGACCCGTTCCTGCTCGACGAGATCGCGGTCTCGGTTCTCCGGACCCTCGCCGCCAGCGACAACCCGCGCGCCCGGTTCACGGCGCTGGGGGCGCTCGCGAGGTATGGCGATGCGGCGGCACGGAAGGAGATCGGAGCCCTGGCCGGGCAGACCGAGCTGTCGGTCGAGGCCGAAGCGGCGCTCGCACGCGCCGGTGATCCGTCCGCGATCCCACGGCTGCGCGCCAGGATCGCGGCTGGCGGTCCGCTGGACAAGAGCGAAGCGATCAACGCCCTGAAAGAAACCGGACAGCCAGGAACCGTGGACGCCATAGCTGAAGCGTTATCGGATCCCGCCCCGCCGTCTCGCATCGCCGCGGCCAACGCGCTGGCCGAGCTTGGTGCCGTCGAAGCCTTGCCAAAGCTGCGTGCGGCCGCGGCCGATCCGGAGCCCTCGGTAAGAACGATGGTGAGGGTCGCGCTCGGGCTGTTGGGCGATCCGGAGTACCGCGATGACGCTGCGGCCCTGGCGACGAGCCCCCTGGGTGACTTCCGCCTGCTGCATGCCCGTGCCGAGGCCCGACGTGATCCTGAAAGTCCCGGTTGGGTGAGCCTCGCGGAGGCACTCCTGGCGGATGAGGACGCCGCGGTCCGCCTCGGGGCGGCCGACCTGCTGATGAGCCGGGGGCGGTTCGATCGGGCGGAGCCGGTGGTGCTCGCGGCCCTGAACGAAAACGCCGCCCCGATCCGGATGATGGCGGCGCGACTCCTGCCAAATGTGGCCCGGTCCGAGCGAGGCTATCCGATCCTGCGAAAGGCCCTTCGTGATGCGCTTCCCGAGGTACGGGTCGAAGCGGCGAGGGCTCTGGTGACCCGGCGATGAGGCACTTTTGCCCTTTACAGTCTCCCGTCCGCCCACTTACCCTATTCCCGCCTCCCAAGACGTCCGATAAATAGCCCGAAACGCCCCAAGGGGGGATGACTCCTGAGGACTCCATGGTTCGACGAATAATTGCGGGAGCGCTACTCTGCGGTTCCCTGATCCTCACTCCCGGCCTGGCGGCCGCCCAGGGATTCCGAGTGGGCCCGACCTTCAACCTCGGGGGGACCACGCAGCCGGTCGAACAGCCGGATGTTGCCTACGACGCCAGCAACGACCAGTACCTCCAGGTTGCCGGGAAGGTGTTCATCGAGGCGCACTTGCTCAACGCGAGCGGGGGCATCCTGCGGACCTTCAACGTCACCAACAGCGGCATATACGCTCAGAACCCGCGCGTCGCCTTCAGTCCTCACATCGCCGGCGGCGGCGGCTACCTCGTCACCTGGCACGCCAGCATCGGCGACATCGGCAGGGTCCGCGGCCGGATCTTCAGCGCCAACGGCGAGGCGGTCACCGGCGAGTTCGACATCGCGGTCAATGCCACCACGCCGCAGCTGTCCACCCAGTGGACGATGGGCGCGCCGGCGGCGTACTCGGCCGCCAGCGGTGAGTTTCTGGTGGTGTGGGGGGGCAACAAGTACACGACGTTCGACATCTTCGCCCAGCGCGTGAACAACAGCGGCACCCTGCTTGGCGACACGATCCTCGTCTCGGCCGGCACCGCGGCCCTCTACGACCGCGATCCCTCGGTCGCATATAGCCCGGTCAGCAACAAGTTCGTGGTCGGGTGGGGCGTGTATAACGAGGCCGGCCGGTTCGGATACTCGGCAGCGCGCAGCGTGAGCGCCGGCAGCGGCGCGCTTGGCCCCCAGGGCGATTTCGGTCAGGCGGTGGGGGTGAGCATCACGTCGATGGCTTACAGTGCGAAGCACGATCAGTTCCTCTTCGCCTGGCACAACCAGACCGCCTCGAGCAGCCGGCTGCACTACGGCCTGATCCTCAACTCGAACGGCGCAGCCGTAACCGGCATCAAGGTGGTGTCGGCGTACTACGCCGCCTACGACGCGCTCGACATCGACTTCAACGAATCCGCTGGGGAGTACCTCCTGGTCACCCATGGCATCAATCACGAAGATGCCGGTGTTTCGATCAAGGCGGACGGCGACGCCTACGACAATGGCTTCCTGGTCACCGAGACGACCGGGGTCAACGGCAACTTCCATCCGCGCATGGCCACCAGCACGCGGGAGAAGAAGTGGCTCGTCGTCACCGCCAGCCAGTTCGCTCGCACGGTTGGGCAGTTCGTCGGCAGCAATTCTTCCGGCGGAGGCGGCACGATCGCGCCTCCCCCTCCGCCGCCGCCCTCTACGACCTGCTCGATCAGCTTCTCCAAGTCGAGTGAGAGCTTCAGCGCCAGTGGAGGCGGCGGAGGGTTCACGCTCACCACCAGCGACTCGTGTTCCTGGACGGTCGGCAGTAACGCCGGGTGGCTCACCCTGAGCTCGTCGAGCACTTCAGGCACCGGATCCAAGGTCATCAGCTACAACGTAGCCGCGAACAACTCAGGTGACCTCAGGAGCGGGATCCTCTACAGCGGAAATCGATCACTGACCATTTCGCAGGCCGCCAAGGGCACGCGGATCGCCGACTTCAACAGCGACAGCCGGAATGACCTGGTCTGGCAGAATCGTGCGACCGGTGACCTGTCGGTCTGGCGGATGAACGGCGTCAACATCATCAGCGGCGAGTCCCTGTCGCCCAGTAACGTGGGTGACACGAACTGGAAGATCATGGGGACTCTTGACGCCAATCTGGATGGCGAGACCGACATACGTGTTTCAGCACGACGAGGGTTACGTCGCCATCTGGCAGATGTCGGGCGAGAAGCACGCCAAGACCGTCATGCTGGCGCTGTCGGTTGCGTCCGAGCCACGCTGGCGGATCGTCGGCACAGGTGACATCGACCGTGATGGCTTCAGCGACATCATCTGGCAACACGCGGACGGTCGCGTCGCGGTGTGGTACTTCAATGGCACCGGCTACCAGGTCCGTCAGAGCTCGATAATTGCAACGCTGTCGGACAGCCGGTGGCGAGTCGCCGTCGTCGAAGACTTCAACCGCGATGGGGAGCTGGACATTCTGTGGCGTCATTCGGGGTCCGGTGACATGACGATCTGGCACCTGAACGATGGCAAGTACATTGGCAGCGCGTCATTGAACCTCGCCGTTTCCAACATGCAATGGGGGATCGTGGCGGTTGGCGACTTCAGCGGCGATGGCAAAGCCGATTTGGTCTGGCAAAACGGAGTCACCGGTGAACTGGCGGCCTGGTTCATGGATGGCGCAACTTTCTTGAACAGCTGGTCGCTCAACCCTGGACGAATCGCCGATACCAACTGGCGGATCGTCGGCCCGCGGTAGTTCGAACCTTTTATCCTTCCGTCAACAGGGCCGCTCCCAGATGGGGCGGCCCTGTTTGCGTTTTGCCAACTCTGTAAGATCGATTACAAAAGAGCATCTTCTCCCCGAGTCCTGCAATCAGGTTCAGTGACTTGAATCGGCGAAAAGACGCCGGTTTCGTGTGGTTTCACCCCCGCCCCTTTCAGGCCGTTCGTTTGCGACGAACCCGGTATTCCTCGTCTTCGGGTCCGGTTGAATTGCAAGAAGGACGTCCGCCATGTTTCGCCTTGTACCAACGCTTTTCCTCGTCCTGTTGCTAGGTCCTGCCACCGCGGCCGCACAGTCCGGAGTCAAGCTGGCCTGGGATGCGTCGCCGGATCCCGAGGTGGTCGGCTACATGCTCGCCTACGGCACCTCCTCGGGGAATCACTCCAAGACGATCGACGTCGGCAACCGTACCGATTACGTCGTTCAGGGACCCGCCGGCGAAGCGACGTTCTACTTTGTCGTGCGCGCGTATGACAGCAAACGTGTGGTCAGCCGACCCTCGAACGAGATCATCCTCGAGCCATGTACGATGGCTTTTTCGACCAGCGGTCAGGTCTTCGGCGCACAGCCCGGGGCTGGCGGCTTCACCGTCAAGACGGGCGCAACATGCGACTGGAGCCTCGGCAGCAACGCCGACTGGATCAGTCTGAACAGCTCCAGCGGCACCGGCACCAAGGCTCTCGGTTACACCATGGCGGCCAACCCACTGCGCACCCCCAGGGTCGCAATCCTCTACAGTGGCAACCGGTCGATCACGATCACGCAGGGCGGTCGGGTTCGAAGCGATCTCGACGGCGACGGACGAAACGACCTGATCTGGCAGAACCATTCCACCGGTGAAGTCTCGGTCTGGCGGATGCGCGGCCCGGAGCTGGCCAGGGGGGACTACCTTGCACCCGGCAACGTCGGCGACACCAACTGGAAGATCATGGGTACGCTCGACGCCGACCGCGATGGATACACTGACATCCTTTTTCAACACGACCACGGTGAGGTCGCCATCTGGCGGATGGCCGGAGAAACCCGGATCGAAAACGTGATGCTCGAGTGCGTCCGTTGCCGACGGCCCACCCAGCGCGTCGATTACCGGCGGAGACCCACGATGGCGCATCGTCGGCACCGGGGACATGGATCGCGACGGCTTCGATGACATCGCGTGGCAGCATCCTGATGGTCGTGTCGCCGTCTGGTATATGGACGGCTTCGAACGGCGCGACGAGGCGCTGGTCGCGACGGTCTCGGATCCGCGTTGGCGGCTGGCCGCCCTCGAGGACTTCGACGGTGACGGCAAACTCGACATCCTCTGGCGCCACACATCGTGGGGACAGTTCCTGGTCTGGAACATGGATGACCGCCAGTATCTGAGCAGCGGCATGCAGCTCATCATGGCCAACAGCCAATGGCAGGTCGTCGCGACTGCCGATTTCAGCGGCGACCGCCGCCCGGACCTGATCTGGCAGAACGACACCACGGGCGAGCTGGCGGTCTGGGTGCTGGATGGCCCGAATGTCGCCGCCAGCCTGGCGATCAATCCGGGTCGAATCTCCGACACCAACTGGCGTATCGCCGGGCCGCGTTAACGGCTTCGGAACCCGGCTTGATCTCGATCGCACGACGCCCGCGATAAACTGCGGCGGTCCCCATGACCGCCCGCAACGAGCAGATCGACGCCGCCGTCATCGGTGGCGGCCTCACCGGCCTGGCATCGGCCGCGGCAATCGCCGCGGCCGGCCACACCGTTGCGATCGTCGAGCGCCATCCCCGCCCCGGCCTCGAAACCAGCACCCACAACAGCGGCGTCATCCATGCCGGTCTCTACTACCCGGCGGGATCGCTGAAGGCCCGGCTGTGCGTCGAGGGAGCCGAGCGTCTCTACGCGTTCTGCGAGGCCGGCGCCGTCCCGTACGAGCGTTGCGGCAAGCTGGTCGTCGCGACGGACGCCTCGGAGGTTGCCGGGCTCGAAGCCCTGCTGCGCTGCGGATCGGCCAACGGTGTGACCGGCCTCGAGCTCGTCGACGCCGCCTTCGTCCGTGGCCGCGAGCCGCACGTACGCGCGGTGGCGGCACTCTGGTCCCCCGGCAGCGGACGAGTGGAGGCTGAAGCGCTGGTGCGGCGTCTGCTGGAGCAGGCCCAGGCCTCGGGCGCGGCCCTGCTGCGCGGCTCCCGGCTGATCGGGGGAACCGCGACCGCGGACGGCTTCCGGCTGACGCTCGATCGCGAGGTGATCTTCGCGCGCACGGTCGTCAACGCGGCCGGTCTCTACGCCGACGAGGTTTCCGGAGCCATGGGCGGGGAGTCGTTCGCCATCTACCCGTGCCGCGGCGAGTACGCCGAGCTCAAACCGTCGCGGCGATCCTGGGTGCAGGGCCTGGTCTATCCGCTGCCCCACCCGTCGGGTCATGGCCTCGGCGTCCATCTCACCAGGACGACCGGCGGCGCCGTCATGCTCGGCCCGACGATCCGCTATCAGGAGCGGAAGGACGACTACGAAAACGATCGGCTGCCGGTCGAGGCGTTTCTCGAACCGACACGCATGCTCCTCCCGGACGTGACCCTCGAGGATCTGCGCAGCGGCGGCAGCGGGATCCGGGCGAAGCTGCACCCGCCCGATGAGCGCTTCGCCGATTTCATGATCAGGCCGGACGCGCATCAGCCGGCACTGATTCACGCCGCCGGGATCGATTCGCCGGGGCTCACTGCCTGCCTGGCGATCGGCGCGCGCGTCGCCGGCCTGGTCGAAGAGCGGCTGTAAGGGTCTGAAGGACGAAACAGGCCCGACCTCAGGCCGGCGGGAGCGCCAGGAACTCGACCAGCGCATCTTCCCACGGCCGCATCGTCACGCCGGCCGCCGCCAGCTTCGCGTTCGACAGCGCACAGTAGCGCGGGCGCCGGGCCCGCAGCCCCGCGGTCTCGAGCGTCAGCTCGCGCTTCCGCAGCGGCAGCGCAAGCAGCTGCGCGGCGCGTTCGGCGATCTCCGCCCAGGTCGCGTGACCGCTGTTGACGCAGTGATAGAGACCGGGCGGCGCCTCCCGCTCCACCAGCACCCGGGCCGCCCGCGCCACCTCCGGCGTCCAGGTGGGAGAGACAACGCGATCGATGAAGACCGGGACTTCGTCTCGATGGCGGATCCGGTCCACGATCGTCGCAAGACTCCCACGGCGACCGTCGGCCGACGCCGGGCCGAACAGGCTTTCGACCCGCAGCACGTAACCGCGTGGACATTCCAGCGCGAACCAGTCGCCGAGCAGTTTCGACGCGCCGTAGGCGCCGCGCGGGTTGGCGCGATCTTCCTCCGAGTACGGCCGGTCGGTCTCCCCATCGAAGACGAAGTCCGAGCTGAAGTGGACCAGGGCCGCGCCGGCCGCTGTTGCCGCCCGGGCCAGGGCGAGCACGCCGAACGCATTTACCTCGAGTGCCGGCGCGGGATCCTCCTCGGCGGCGTCGACGCCGTTGTGCACGGCGCAATTGACGACAAGTTCCGGGCGTTCCGCAGCAACGACGTCTGCCACCGCGCGATCGTCGGTGATGTCGAGCTGCTCCCGGTTCAAGGCAACGACGTCATGGCCGGCGCCGAACTCGCGGACAATGGCGCCGGCGAGCAGGCCGCGGGCGCCGGTCACGAGGACGCGCATCAGGCGGTGAGCGCCTCGCCGACCGCTGCGACCACCGCCTGCTGCTGCTCCGCGGTCAGCTCGCCGTAGATCGGCAGCGCGATGGTGGTGTCGCCTGCCTGCTCCGCGTGCGGAAAGTCGCCGCGCCGGTGCCCCAGCGCCGCGAAGCACTCCTGGAGATGAAACGGCACCGGGTAGTAGATCTCCGTGCCGATGCCATGCTCGGCCAGGTGGGCGCGGACGCGGTCGCGGTCGGGGACGCGGACGACGTACTGGTTGAAGATGTGTCGGTTCCCCGGCTGTTCCGTCGGCAGCACCACCGTGCCGTCCAGACCGGCGGCGGCGAACAACTCGGCATAGCGGACGGCGTTATCGCGCCGCGCGCCGGTCCAGCGTTCGAGATGCGGCAGTTTGACCCGCAGCACCGCGGCCTGCAGCGCGTCGAGCCGGAAGTTGCCGCCGATCCGCTTGTGGAAATACTTCGGCTCGGCGCCGTGGTTGCGCAGCAGCTTCAGTTCGTGGGCGAGGCTGGCGTCGGTGGTGGTCACCAGCCCGGCGTCGCCGAAGGCGCCGAGGTTCTTGCTGGGGAAGAACGAAAAGCAGCCGGCGAGGCCGAGGGTGCCGGCCTGCCGTCCGTGCTGCTGCGCGCCGATCGCCTGGCACGCGTCCTCGATTACCGGGATCCCATGCTCGGCCGCAATCTCGAGCAACCCTTTCATGTCGGCCATCTGTCCGTAGAGATGGACCGGGAGGATGGCCTTCGTGCGAGGGGTGATCGCGGCGCGCACCGATCCGGGATCCACGTTGAAGCTGAGCGGGTCGATCTCGACCAGCTTCGGCGTGGCGCCGACCCTCGCCACGCATCCGGCGGTGGCGAAGAAGGAGAAGGTGGGCGTGATCACCTCGTCTCCGGGTCCGATCCCCAGCGCCATCAGGACCGCCAGAATCGCGTCGGTGCCCGACGACATGGTGATCGCGTGAGGGACGTCCAGCGCGCGCTCGAGCTCGCGCTCGAGGGCGTCGACTTCCGGTCCGAGGATGAAGCGCTGGCTGTCGCAGACCCGCGTCACGGCAGCGAGCAGCTCGTCGCGCAGCGGACGGTACTGCGCCTGGAGATCGAGAAGAGGAACGGTCACTGCCGCTCTCAACGGATGACGATCGCGGGCTCGCCCCACAGCGCGTAATCGTTTCGCGGGTCGTCCCCTTTCCCTTCCGGGCTGGTGTTGGTGTTGAAGATCAACTCCATCTCCTCGCCGGCATACGCCGACAGGTCGACCCACACCTGGATCCACTTCCGGTCCCCGGCGTTGGCAAAGGGGTTGACGTGCTGGGTGAAGAGCTCGTCGTAGGTGCGGCCATCGGAGGCGCCGAAGCGGAACAGCACGCCGTCCCCTTCCTGCGTCCACGACTCCGGCTTCATCCCCACCGACACCCTCATCCACGCATCGTCCGGGATCCGGACCTTGTAGATCAGCCGGGAGGTCGGCATCGTGTAGATCGCCTGCTTCTTCTCCCCGTTCAGATCGGCCTCGACGACTTCGAACGTCCCACCAGGCGGCCGCTTCTCTGCCGATGCGAACATCGGGATCAGCTCCACCGGCGGAGCACTGCTGCTGCGGCTGAACAGCCACCATCCACCGCCGATCAGCACGAGAGCCAGGACGCCGGCGAGTGCGGCGCGATTACCGTTCATGAATCCTCCGTAAGAGTCTCAATTTATCAAAACTGGGGATGGGGGTCGGGCCTGCAATTTAGCGTTGCCGTTCCTTGACCGCGGCGCGCGTTTCCCGATCCGCCTCCCGGCGCTTGATCGTTTCGCGCTTGTCGTGCGCCTGCTTGCCCTTGGCCAGCGCGAGCGCCACCTTGACGTGGCCGTTCTTGAAGTAGAGCCGGGTCGGAACGAGCGTCATGCCCTTCTCGACCGTCTTGCCAATCAGCTTGCGGATCTCCTGGCGGTGCAGCAGGAGCTTGCGCTTCCGCGTCGGCAGGTGGTCGGCGTAGCCGCGATGGCTGTACGGGTTGATGTGCACGTTGTACAGCCACACCTGCCCGTCTTCGAGCCGGGCGAAGCTGTCGCGGAGGTTGGCGTTCCCCTCGCGGATCGCCTTCACCTCGGTGCCGACCAGGACGATGCCGGCCTCGAACGTTTCGATGATGTGGTAATCGTGAAACGCCTTGCGGTTCTCGGCGATGTTCTTCTGCGCTTCTTCGCGCGCTGTCTTAGCCATGGACTGTTGCCAACCTGGCGGCGAGCTTCACCGCCTCGATCATGCTGGATGGATCCGCCGTGCCCTGCCCGGCGATGTCGAACGCGGTGCCATGATCCACCGAGGTGCGGATGATCGGCAGGCCGAGCGTCACATTCACCGCCTTGCCGAACGCCGCCATCTTCACCGGGATCAGCCCCTGGTCGTGATAGCAGGCGATCACGGCGTCGAACTCTCCGCGCATCGCCCGGAGGAAGATCGTATCGGCCGGAAACGGACCGTGGACGGCGATTCCTCTGGCCGCGCCGGCCGCCACCGCCGGCCGCAACACGCGCTCGTCTTCCGTGCCCAGCAGCCCATTCTCTCCTGCATGGGGGTTCAGCCCGGCCACCGCGATCCTCGGCGCCGGGATGCCGAACCGAGGCAGCTCGCTCGCGGTCAGGCCGATGAGCTCCTCGAGCAGCGGCTGCGTGATGGCCGCCGGTACCTCCGCCAGCGGGATGTGGACGGTGGCGAGCACGACGCGCAGCGACTCGGAGTAGAACATCATCACGCCACGAGGGGCCCCGGTGAGGTGCGCCAGCAGGTCCGTATGGCCCTTCCAGGGCAAGCCCGCGGCGGCAAACGCCGCCTTGTTGATGGGCGCGGTGGCGATCGCGCCGACTCGTCTGCCGGACGCATCTTCGACCGCGCGGACGATCGAGCTGTAGGCCGCCCGGCCGGCCGCCTCACTCACCCGCCCGCGAACGAAGGCCGACAGTTCCTCTTCCGATGAAGGACCGTAGAGCACCGGCTCACACACGGCAATTACTTGCGGATCTCGTGCCGCCAGGGCGGCGATCTCCGGACCGATGCCCGCGGGGTCCCCGGTGGTGATGGCGACGCGCGGCCTGGCAGTCACCGCCGGCACGACCCGCAGCCACCGGCGCCGCAGGAGCCGCAACCGGGCCCGGTGGGATTTCCGCAGCCGCCTCCCTCGTCGGCGCAGCCGCCGTGCTTCACCCCCTTGCCGTTCGGCAGCTCGTAGCGGAGACAGCACTTCAGGCGGCCGCACATTCCCGACAGCTTGGACGGATTCAAGCTCAGGTTCTGCTGCTTCGCCATCTTGATCGACACCGGCTCGAACGTCGTCAGCCAGGTGGTGCAGCAGAGCGGACGCCCGCACGCGCCGTAGCCGCCCAGCATCTTCGCCTCGTCGCGGGCGCCGATCTGCCGCATCTCGATGCGGACGCGGAAGTGCGCCGCGAGGTCCCGGACCAGCTCGCGGAAGTCCACCCGCCCCTCGGCGGTGTAATAGAAGATCAGGCGCGAGCCGTCGAAGAGCTGCTCGACCCGCGCGAGCTTCATCGGCAGCTGGCGCTCACGGATCTTCAACAGGCAGGTGCGATGAGCCTCCTGCTCGCGCTGCTCGTGCTTGAGCCGGGCGATGATGTCCTCTTTGGTCGCCCGGCGGACCACCTGGGCCTCCGGCGCCGGAGCAGGCCGGCGCTCGGCCAGGGGCCGGATCGCAGCCGTCACCGTGCCGAACGACGGGCCGGCCTCGGTCTGCACGATGACCTTTTCACCGGGGAGGGGAGGCGGCGCGTCGAGCGCATCGAGATCGAGGTCCGGCAGGGCAAATGAAAACGTCCGCCCGATCGGCGAGAATTTCACGCTGACGAGCGGGCGGGCCTTCATCGCGGCCTCAACTATATAAGGTCCGGGGACAGGCACCCTAACGAAAGGTGCCGTGTCCCCCGGACAGGCCCCTAATAAGGTCCGGGGACAGGCACCCTAACGAAAGGTGCCTGTCCCCGATCAAATCTGGAAAGGTGCCTGTCCCCGATCAACATCAGATCCGTGGACAGGCACCCTATCAAATCTGGAACGCCAGCCAGTCCGCGACGATCTTGGGGCTGGCGTTGCGGTCGAGCGCGTCGAGCGCGCGGTCGACCGCCGCGAAGGCGCCGAGAATTCTCTCGTTGTCGAAGGAGGGCACGAGGCGATCCAGCTTCTTCCGCAGATCCGCGTTCGCGAGGCCGCGCTCGTCCGCGTGCGATCCGAGGATACCGAGATCACGCAGGATGGTGGCCAGCGCGCGCAGGCTCTGACCGAGCGCATCGCGGTCGGCCTTGCTGCGTCCGGCCCCGGGCAGCCCGCCGGCGCCCATGATCCGCCGGGCCGGCGGCGGATAGTCCGCCACCGTTTCGAGCAGCTGCAACGCGGCCGCGCGTGCGTCCACGAACTCGCTGGTCTCCACTTCCAGGGCGCGGCCGACACTTCCGTCAGAGGAGGCGGCCGCCGCGTAGGCGTCCGCTTCCGACAACTCGTGAGCGGCCATCAGCACGCCGGCGACTTCGGCCGGCGACAGCCGTCCGAATCGAAGCCGCTGGCACCGCGACCTGATCGTCGGCAGCAGCGTTTCCGGCACCGAGCTCACGAGCACGAAGGTGGTGCCGTTCGGCGGTTCCTCGAGCGTTTTCAGCAGCGCGTCCTGCGCCGCCGCCATGATCTGCTCCGCATCGTCGATCACCACCACCCGCCGCCGTCCTTCGAAGGGGCGGTAGGCGGCGCGCTCGACCGCGTCGCGGATCTGCTCGATCTTGATCGAGCCGGTGTCTCCCGGCTCGATGACCAGGACATCGGCGTGCACCCCACGGGCGATGCGACGGCAGGAGGCGCACTCGCCGCAGGCGTCGTCCGGGGTGGGACTGAGGCAGTTCACCAGCTGCGCCAGCGCGACTGCCGCCATCCGCTTCCCCACTCCCGCCGGCCCGGCAAAGATCAGGCTGGGCGGCAGCGTGCCGCGGATCGCGGCGCCGGCTATGAGCGCCTTCACCTGATGATGGCCGGCGATCTCGCGAAAGGGCATGGGGGAAAGTAACACGTGCTTAGTGCTACGGGCTAGGTGCTACGTGCTTACGTGCGATGTGCGGGGTGCGGTGCTATGTGCGGCGTGCGGTGCTACGTCCGGCGTGCGGTGCTACGTCCGGCGTGCGGTGCGATGTGCTTCTGCACGGTGCGACGTGCGGCGTGCGACGTCGGGCTGCGTGCTCCGCGGCGCGGGCCAGGGAATCGACGGTCGCCGATTTCTCACAGGAGACATAAGGAGGTCAGGAGGATCAGAAAAGACTCCTGCTCTTCTGAACCTCCTGTTCAAGAGCCTTGTCTCGCCGGCGGTCATCGGTCGAAGCCGACGGTCGCGGATTTCTGACAGGAGACGAGGAGTTTCAGGAGAACCGGATCCAAAAGCCTCCTGCTCTTCTGACCCTCTGTTCAAAGAGCGCTGTCTCGCTGACGGTCATCGGTCAAGCCGACGGCCGCGGATTTCTCACAGCAGACCAGGAGTTTCAGGAGAACCGGATCCAAAAGCCTCCTGCTCTTCTGACCTCCTGTTCAGGAGCCTTGTCTCGCCGGCGGTCATCGGTCGAAGCCGACGGTCGCGGATTTCTGACAGGAGACATAAGGAGTTCAGGAGGATCGGAAAAGACTCTCGATCTTCTGCCTGTTCAAAGAGCGCTGATTCGCGCACGCTCATCGGAGGCGGTCTGGTTGAGAAGGCGCGCGTCTACCTGAAAGACGGCTGGAGCTTGGAAGTTGGACCTTGGAAGTTGGGAGTTGAGCTCGAAGCTGGGAGCTGGCAGCTGGAAGCTGGAAGCTGGGAGCTTTATCCCCCTCCTCCCGGCTTCTTCTTCGGATCCTCCTTCTTCGGATCCTTCTTGTCCTTGTCATCTCCCTTGCCGAACAGGCGCCCCCAGAAGCCGCGCTTCTTCTTCGGTTCCTCGACCTTCTGCGTCGGCGGGGTCTCGCCGGGGGTGGCGCCAGGAGTGCCGGCGGGAGGAGCGGCGGTGCCGCTGGTCCGGGCGGCGGTCGGCGGCAGACCGAGTTCGTCGGACGAGACCGGGCGTCCGGCGTCGCCGGCGCCGAAGACTCCGGCCAGCCGGTCGAGCAGCGACGGGCTGGCGTGCAGCGGGCAGAGCGAGTCCGGCTGCGTGCCGCGAATGAAGAACTCGGTATAGATCATCGATTTGGACTCGACGAAGCCCTCCGACGACACGACCTGCACGCTGTCACAACCGTTGTTGGGGAGACGCCCCGACATTCGGCAGACGTTGACGCCGATGACCTCCGGAGGCCGCTCGAACCAGTCGCTCTTGTGCTTCTTGGTGGCGACCTTCATGAAGTTCGCCCAGATCGGCACCGCCAGCTCGCCGCCGTAGCCGTTGGCGATGATCGTCTGCGGCTGATCGAAGCCGATCCAGACGCCGGTCACGATCCGCGGTGTGAAACCGACGAACCAGGCGTCCACGTAGTCGTTGGTCGTGCCGGTCTTGCCCGCCGCCGGCAGCGTAAACCCGACCTGCCGCGCCCGGTAGGCCGTGCCGTAGTTCACAACGTCGGAGAGCATGCTGGCCATCAGATACGCGGTGCCGCGGCTGACGGCCTGATGCGCCTTGGTGTCGGCCTGGTAGAGAACGCCCCCTTCACTGTCCTCGACGCGGCGGATCAACGTCGGCTGCCGGATGATCCCCTCGGCCGCGAATGCGCCATAGGCCGAGGTCATCGCCATCAGGGTGACGTCACTGGTGCCGAGCGCCATCGACGGCACGCTCGGCGGCGTGCCCATATTCAGCTTTTCGGCGTAGCCGACGGCGTTGGCGATACCGACCGCGTTGAGCAGCTGGACGGCGGCGCGGTTGCTCGAGGTGCGCAGCGCGGTCCGGAGCGTCATGGAGTCGACGGTCGAGTGCTCGTCTTCGGGTACCCACTCGCCCTGGAGCGTCTGGATCGGGTCGTTCAGCTTCGTGATGACCGTCGCCGGGCTGTAGCCCGCCTCGAGCGCGGCCGCGAACACGAACGGTTTGAACGCGGAACCCGACTGCCTCTTCGCCTGCGACGCGCGGTTGAAGCGGCTCTCGTTGAAATCGCGCCCTCCGACCATCGCCAGCACGTGGCCGGTCGCCGGATCCAGTGAGACCAGCGCGCCCTGCAGGTAGGCGGGCTGCTCCCCTTCTTTCGGGACCGTCTGTTCCTTGCGGGTCTGGTACTTGAACGCCTTGCGCGACTCGATCTCGGCGACTCCGCGTTCCACCAGCGCTTCGGCCGCCTGCTGCAGGTCGGAATCCATCGTGGTGTAGACCTTGAGGCCTCCCTGGTAGACCCGCTGCCAGCCGAAACGGTCGACCAGGTCCTTGCGCACCTGCTCCTTGAAATACAACCCGTAGGTTTCGCGGATCTCCAGCGCATTCTGCAGCTTTACCGGCTGGCCCTTCGCCTGTTCGAGGCCGGCGGCGTCGAGCGCCCCGGTCGACACCATGGCGCCCAGCACCACGTTCCGGCGGGAGATCGCACGATCCAGGTTGACCGTGGGGGCGTAACTCGAGGGGGACTGGATGAGACCGGCGAGCAGGGCCGCTTCGGCGACCGAAAGCGCCGACGCCGACTTGCCGAAGTAGCCGCGCGAAGCTGCCTCAACACCATACAGACCGTCCCCGAAATACACCTTGTTGAGGTACAGCTCGAGAATCTGCTTCTTGGTGTAGTGGCTCTCGATCTGGGCCGCGAGGATGACCTCCTTCAGCTTCCGCCGGTAGGTCTTGTCGCGACTGAGAAAGCTCTGTCGGGCGAGCTGCTGGGTAATGGTGCTGCCGCCTTCCGCCCGCCGCCCCTCCTGGAAATTCCGCAGCGCCGCGGCCGCCACCCGGATCGCATCCACCCCGCTGTGCTCGTAGAAACGCTGGTCCTCGACCGACACCACCGCCTTGATGAAATTCGGGGACATCTTCTCGAGGGGCACCTCGATCCGCTGTTCCTTGAAAATAGTGAAGACGGCCTGGTCATTTGCGTCGTAGATGGTGGTCGACTGGGCCATATCGCCGAGGCCGCCGACCGCCTGGGAATTCGGCAACCCTGCGGTCAGGTCATAACTGAACCAGGCGACATACCCGACGGTCAGGAACAGTGCAATCGCCATCGCCGAAACGAGGCTCCCCAACGTCCGCGGGCGGCCGGAAAGTGCAGATCTCAGACGACTTATGGCCGGGGAGAGGTATTTCATCTGCAGGTGGCTATCGCAAGATGCGGGCCGCGGGGCAGCCATTCGGGGGTGTTTCGTCGATTTCCGGTCCCGGCGTTCGTCTCTGATCCAAACACGGCGCGGGGTCCAGACAATGCTCAGAATGTCGATGGGCCGCCGTAATCGACACCACCAGTTTAGTTTGTCCTGACGGACAAGGAGACGGAATGCCACGATACGTTCTTCTGCTGCACGACGCCCCTGAGGCCCTGGCCGCCCTCAGCCCGGAACAGATTCAACAGGTCATCCAGAAATACGTCGCCTGGGGGGAGCGCCTGCGTGTGGCCGGCGTGCTGCAGGGCGGAGAGAAACTCACCGACGAGCCCGGCCGGGTGATGCGGGGCAATGGCGGCCAGGTCCGCGTGACCGACGGTCCGTACAGCGAGACCAAGGAGGTCCTGGGCGGCTATTACATCGTCGCCGCCGACAACTACGACCGGGCGGTCGACCTGGCGCGGGATTGTCCGCATTTCGAGTACGGCGGAACGCTCGAGGTCCGGGAGATCGATACTGTTCCCGAATGAGTGAGACCCCCGGCCTGGTCGACCATCTGTTCCGCGAACGCGCGGGGCAGATGGTCGCGTGGCTGACGAGAATCTTCGGAGCAGGACACCTCGACCTGGCCGAAGAGGTCGTGCAGGACGCGTTGCTCAAGGCGCTCCAGCAGTGGCCATACGCCGGCATTCCGGCCAATCCCTCCGGATGGCTCGTCACCGTAGCGCGCAACGCGGCGATCGACCGTCTGCGGCACGACGCCTCGCTCCGCGACCGGGCCGACGCCATCGTCGCCGAGCTCACACGGGCCGCCGTCCTCGACTCCGCCGTCGCTGGTCCCGACGACGGGGTGATCCACGACGATGAGCTGAGGATGATCTTCCTGTGCTGTCACCCGGATCTTCCGAAGGACGGCCGGGTGGCGCTCAGTCTCAAGCTGGCCGGCGGCTTCAGCGTCTCGGAGATCGCCCGGGCATTCCTGACCAACGACGCCACCATCGCCCAGCGCATCGTCCGCTCGAAGCGGCGGCTGCGCGAGCTCGAGGTCCGGTTCGACCTGCCGGCCGGCGCGGCGCTCTCTGAGCGGCTCGATTCGGTGCTCGAAGTGATCTACCTGCTCTTCAACGAGGGATATGCCGCGGCCGCGGGAGACGAGCTCGTTCGGGTGGATCTCTGCGCCGAGGCGTTCCGGCTGGCCCGCCTGGTCGCCGGCAACCCGGTGACCGCCCAGCCGTCCGCGCACGCGCTGCTTGCGCTGATCGCCTTTCAATCGGCGCGGCTGCCGGCGCGGGTCGACCATGACGGGGAGATCGTCCTGCTCGAGGACCAGGATCGCCGGGTCTGGGATCCCCGGCTGATCGCGCTGGGATTCAGCCACCTCGAGAAAAGCGCCGAAGGGAACGCCGTGACCGCGTATCACCTGCAGGCCGCCATCGCCGGCGTTCATGCCGGAGCGCCAAGCGCCGCCGAGACGCCGTGGAACCTGATCCTCGGCTTCTACGACGACCTGGTCGCACTGGAGCGCTCGCCGCTCGTCTGCCTCAACCGCGTGGTCGCGGTCTGGAAGGTGCACGGCGTGGCTGCCGCGCTGGGCGAGCTGACGGCGCTGGAACGGGAGCCGTCACTCGCGAACTACTACCTCCTGCCCGCGGTGAAGGGACGGCTGCTGGCCACATCCGGCGACCCGGAGGGCGCGCATCGCGCCTTCGAGGCGGCGATGCACCTGTCCTGCAGCGCGCCGGAACGCCGGCTGCTTCAGCGGCTGGCCCAGCGGATCCGGCGTGACTCCGGATCTCGAGCGGAGTGAAAGCCCGGCAACCGTCGCGCGCCGAGCCGGTGGTCCGCTACGACTTCGCCTTCGGCGCCCGGTGAAACCACTTGTGCACGATCTTCCAGTCGTTGCCGACCTTGAGCAGCGAGAAGTAGTCGGTGATGGTCGTGTCAGGAAAATCGAGCTGCACCTTGGCGACAGCGGCATCCCCGGTCACGTCGACCATGACGACACGCCGCTTGCGGCTGGCTTCGTCGGCGGCCGGCTTCCCCTGGAAGCCCGCGATGTACTCGGTGCTGGTGCGGGTTCGCAGCTGCCCGTCGGCGATCCACATCATCCGCCCTTCGTCGATGAACGTGCCTTTGAGGTGGCTGCCGTCACCGGTTGCCTGTGCCTTGAAGTAATGGTCCTCGATCGTCTTGCGGACGGCGTCGCCCGCCGCGCTCTTCGTCTGGGCCAGCATGGCGCCCATGGCGCAGGTAACGATGACGGCCGGGAGGACTGCGAATCGGAGCAGTTTCATCATGCTCCGACGCTAGCACGCGGTGGATACGACGTCAGAGGCGCTGGGACGAAACGCTATCTCCGGTGACGAAGAAACCGGTCAGCTCCGCGGCGTTCACCAGGTGCTCGGACGGCGAACAGCCGGCGAGCTGACGGAACTCGCGGATGAAGTGCGACTGGTCCGCGTAGCCGCAAGTGACCGCGGTGACCACGCCGCGCTGGCGCGGGTCGGCAGCTTCGAGCACGGCGAGCGCGCGCTGGAACCTGGTGATCCGCGCCAGCCGCTTGGGTGATACGCCTACCGCGTCGAGGAAGCGCCGCTCGAGATGCCGCCGGCTGATCGACGCCTGGCCGGCGAGGGCGTCGATCGACACGGTGCCCCCGGCCTTCACGATGGTGTGAGTCACGAACCGAACCCGCGCATCGGCGTCGTCGGGACGGATAGCTCCCTCGAGCGCCTGCTGCACCAGGGTTACGGCGTCGTTGACGTCTGCCGTGCGGTTCAATACGGCGCGGATCGCTCGGGCCAGCGACGAGGACACGTCGTCCAGCGCGATCGTCTGGCCGATCAGATGATGCTGAGGGACGTCGACGAAGGCGGAGGCGCCGAACGGGTGGAACCGGACCCCCAGCACCGCCACCTCTCCAGTGGGGCGCAGCGCCAGCCGCTCCAACAGCTGCCCGGCGAACAGCACGCGCGGCTGACGCGCGACGGTTCCATCGCCGGAGACGCGATCGAAGGGGTCGCCGAAATGGATCACGAGCTCCGGCCGGCCGTCCGGCAGAACCGGCTGCACGGCTCCGTCCAGCTCCGACGCGTGCCCGGTCAGCGTCCAGATCCGGTCGACGAATCGGGCCAGCGCACGCGAGGGGGGAAACTCCCGGTAGTTCATGGGTGCCCGGCAAACTATCGCGGCGGTCGCATTTGTTCAAGCGGAATGCGCACGGGCCGCGTTAGAGTCACCCGCATGCGCCACCTGCCGATCGTCGCTCTTCTCGCCCTGCCGCTGCCCGCGTCCGCGTCACCGCAGCAGCCACCGGATCTTTCCGGAACGTGGAGCCTGCCGCCCGACGCCCCGCTGGCGCCCAACGGCAAGCCGGCGGTGGCCGCCGGTTTCGGGCCGACGATCAACATCCGGCAGGATCCCGGCGCGATCACGATCGCGAAGGTCATGGGCGGCCAGACCGTCCACGTCGTCCATCCACTCGATGGTTCCGAGAGCCGCAGCCGCACTCCCGGACGTCTGTGCGAGGGGGATTCTCACTCGGTCTGGACCGCGGCCTGGCAGGGCGACCGGCTCCTCACCACCCTGGTCGGATCAGTCCCGCCGGGCGCCACGACGATGACGAAGATGGAGGTGCGGACCACTTTCCGGTTGCAGGCCCCTGACACGCTGGCGATCGAGATGACGTTCCGCAACGCCAGCATGACCGAGCCGCGCACCGTCACGACCTTGTACCGCAAGACCGGTCCGCCGGCGGAAGTGGCGGTGACCGCAGCGGCCCCGCTCGAAGCGACGATCGCGCAGATCGACTGGCTTGGCGGCACGTGGGTCGGCGGCACCGGCGCCAGCGCGTTCGAAGAACGCTGGACGCCGCCGGCCGGCGGATCGATGCTGGCCGTGGCCCGGACGATGAGGAACGGCGTCATGAACGCCTTCGAGTTCCTCTGCATTGTCGAGCGCAACGGCGGGCTGGTCTACCAGGCGATGCCGAACGGCCGGCAGCCGGCGACCGACTTTACGCTGACCAAACGGGACGGGAACAGCCTGACCTTCGAGAACCCGGCCCACGATTTTCCGAAGATGATCCGGTACACGCTCGGATCCGATGGCACCCTGGAGGCGGTCGTCAGCGGCTCGGACAAGCAGAAACCGCAGGTGTTCCGGTTCAAGAAGCAGTAAGTATTTGTACCTCGGGATCAGACCGTGGTCTGACCCCACCACGGCGGGCTTACTTCTCCTTCGCCGCGAACGCTCGGCTCCGCTCGAGCAGCTCCCGAACTTCGTCGTCGGTCGTCTGCGAAAAGTCTCGATACCAGAGGCCGACCGCGGAGAACAGCGCCGGCGTGCGGGCGCAGACGACTTCGTCGCTCAACGCCGCCAGCGCAAGGCAGGTATCGGGCGCACCCACCGGGACAGCGACAACGACGCGCGACGGGGCGTGGGCGCGGACCGCCTGGACCGCAGCCTTCATCGTGGAGCCGGTGGCCAGGCCGTCATCGACGAGGATCGCGATCATCCCCTGGAGCGCTGCGGGGACGCGGCCCTGGCGATACTCCCGTTCGCGGCGATCGAGTTCGGTTTGCTCGCGGCCGTGCGACTTCGTCTATCGACTGCGGGTCGATGCCGTACCAGCTGACCACTTCGTCGTTCAGGACGCGTACTCCTCCGGACGCGATGGCCCCCATCGCCAATTCCGGCTGCGAGGGGACGCCGAGCTTGCGCACGAGGAAAATGTCGAGGAGAACGCCGAGCGCGGTGGCAATCTCGAAGGCGACGGGGACGCCGCCGCGCGGCAGCGCCAGCACCACCACGTCATCGCGGTTCGCGTACGCGCCAAGGCGGCTGGCGAGGTCGGCGCCGGCTGCCCGCCGATCGTCATACGGCTGAAGTGTCTCTGGATGCGGCCGCACGGGTGACCTCAGAGCTGGCCCGGTCGAGAACTGCAAGCCCGGTACCGCGGGGACGCCGGCAGACGGAATCGAGCCGCGTTCAGAACCGATAGAGGTACGACGTCTTCATGAAGAAGCCCCGGCGGGTGGTCAGGTACTCGCCTGCCCCCGGTACCCACGCGTCCCCCAGGAAATCGCGACGTTCGTAGAGCGAGCCGTAGCCGACGTAGCCGACCGTTCCGGGCCGCAGCTCGTACGAGGCCAGGAAGTCGGTCAGGACGCGCGCGCGCAGGCTGTCGTATTGGACGATCGCGCGAAGAAAGAATTGCTTGCTGAACTGGAAAGTCGTGCGGGTATTCAGCAGGTCGAGCTCGTAGACGGGCTCGCGGGTGTCGGCGCGGCGGAAGTCGACGCGGCGGTAGCCGATCGACTGGTTCATCCGTGCAGTCGGCTGCCACAAGATGTCGAGGGAGCCGGCACGGGACCAGCCAGCGAATGGTGCCGTCTCGTCGTAGAAGGTAGCGGCTCCCCAGTTGATGCTGCCATTGATCCGGATCCAGCGGAACAGCTGCACTTCTCCCTGCACGCGCGGACGGTCGATCGAGTACTGCTGCCCCTGCCAGGGCTCTTCTCCCATCACCTGGTCGATGCGCAGAAAGCCCTGGCGGGTGAAGTTCGTGCGCACGCCGGCAACCATCACCCGGTCGTCTCCACGAGCGACACGGTCGCGGCCGTACTGCGCGTACACGAACGGAGTGATCCGCCGGACCCACGAGAACCTCCCGGCGCCGGGATAGAAGCTCCAGTCGGTGTAGCCCCATCCGCTGGTGATCCCGACCCGGTTGTAGAACGCCGTGTCCATCCGGAAGTCGCGATCGTAGTGCTCGAAGAACCCCTGAATATTCTGGCGACGCGTGCTGTAGGTCCAGCTGGCGGAGCCGGCAAACCCGCCGCGGGCCCCGGTGCCGTCGATTTCGCGTGACCGTGAATACAACGCCATCCCGGTGACGCGCTGGTTCGCGCTGACCCGCCAGGACAGATCGCTGCCGGCAACACGGTTGAACGCCGCGTCGGATTCCATGTCGGTGAAGATGGCCCCGACGTAGTTGCCGGCGCTGGGGCTGTACTGCAGCCGCCCGATGTTGAACAGCCGGTCCTCGGCGGCTCGACCCTCGACCTCCGGCACGTCGTCCATTGCGGTGAGCGTGCCGAACTGGAGCCGGCCGGTACTGCCGGTCAGCTTGATGCCGGCGCTCGGATTCACGATCCGGCGGGTATGGACGGCCGAGATCATGCTGCTGTCCATGCCGCTGCCGGCAAGGGTGAAGAGCCCCGCGCCTTCCATGAAGAAGGGGCGCTTCTCGGAGAAGAAGACCGGAAACCGTTGATTGACCTCGATCTGGAAGGCGTCGCTCTCGACCTGGCTGAAGTCGGGATTGACCGTCGCATCCAGGGTGATCGTCGGGGTGAGCCCGAGCTTGGTGCTGAGGCCGAAGTCACCGTGGCCATCGGCCGAGCCCCAGCGCTCCGGTGCCTGACGTTCCTGGCTGGTCGAGAACGTGGCGCTCGGAATCAGTTCCCGCGTGAGCACCGACTCGAGCCGATCGAAGGTCAACGACGCATGCTTCTCGAAAACCCATCGCCCGGGCTCGAGCGGCGGCCAGGCGACCGAGACGCCGGCCCGGCTGATCCGCCGCCAGAACAGCACCCCCATCCGGACGCTGTCGCCACCCTTGAACCGGATCGAGGCGAGCGGCAGCCGGATCTCCACCGCGTAACCGCGATCGTTGACGCGGCCGGCGCTGTCCCAGATGTAGTCCGGTGATTCGTCTTCGCTGCCGGAGGCGGTGTTGATCATGTCCAGCTGGATGCCGCTGGGATTCACCATCAGGTGGTAGGAGAGCTGCCCGGTGCCGAGGGCGTCGAGGCTCAGACCGACCCAGTCGTCGCTCCAGATGTTGTCGCGGCGGGTGATCGAGGTCTTGATCCGCGCCGGTTCCGGATCGTCGCACTGGAAGGCGAAGTACAGGTAGCGCGCGTCATACCCCACCCACACCCGTGTCTGCTGCGGCACGCGGCTGCCGTGCAACGGGTTGTACGACAGCCACTCACCGATGGGTTGGGCCTGGGCTTGCCACGCCTCGTCATCGAGCACGCCGTCGATGGCGGGGGGCGTCGCCAGCCGCACCGCCGACAACGAGGCGCGACTGGACTCCTGCGCCGCCGCAGCCGTGACGTCCGCAAGCAGCAGGCCGGCGAAGACGGCCGACATGAGCGCCGGCTGGATGCGCCGCATTCAGCCGTTAGACGGCGCCACCCCACCAAACGTTCTGTGGGCCAGGATCTCTTTCGGAAACCGCCGCGCTTCGGTGGCGCCTATAATCCGTCGCGTGATGCCCCTCTTGCCAGCCCGGATGAACTTGCGGCTCGGACGCGTCGTGGCGTGTCTGCTGATTGCCGTGGCGTCCGCCACGGTGGCGGCCCAGGACCGCCGTCCACCGGATCCTGCCGTCCTGGGTGTCGATGCGGCAACCGACGCGTATCTGGCGACGGTTCCCGCGGAGGCCAGGGCGCGCTCCGACTCGTATTTCGAAGGGGGCTACTGGCTCAGCCTGTGGCAGTTCCTGTTGTCGTCACTGGTGCTGATTCTGATGCTCCACACCGGGATCTCGGCGCGTATCGGCGAGACGGCGAAACGCCTGACCCGTCACAGGTGGTTGCACCCGGCCATCTATTGGGTCGCTTTCCTGGTGATTACCGCGGCTCTCGAGTTCCCGATGACCGTCTATGCCGGCTTCTGGCGCGAGCACCAGTACGCGCTTGCGACCCAGACCTTCGGAGGATGGATGGGTGATCAGCTGAAGGGCTTCGGGCTCGGCCTGGTGCTGGGGGCCATCCTCACTGCCGGCCTCTACGCCGTCGTACGCAGGATGCCCCGAACCTGGTGGCTCTGGGGTTCGGTCGTCATGATCGCCGCCATCGCGTTTATCGCCACCCTCGGGCCGGTCTTTATCGCCCCACTGTTCAACACCTACAAGCCGCTCGAAAGCGCGTCGATCCGTGAACCGATCCTGCGCCTGGCGCACGCCAACGGCATCGCGGCTGATGAGGTCTGGGAAATGGACGCGTCACGACAAACGACCCGGATCAGCGCCAACGTGAGCGGCATGTTCGGCACCGATCGGATCACGCTCAACGACAATCTGTTGAAGCGGGCATCACCCGCGGCCGTAGAGGCGGTCATGGGGCACGAGATGGGGCATTACGTGCTCAATCACGTCTACGAAATGATCGTCAACTTCGCGGTGATCATCGCGGCCGGTTTCGGGCTCACCGGATGGGCGTTCGAGCGGCTCGCGGCCCGCTATCGCGATCGGTGGCGGATCGCCGGCATCGCCGACCCGGCCGGCCTGCCGCTGGTGGTGCTGATCCTCGGCGCCTACCTGTTCGTGCTGACGCCGGTGCAGAACACGATCATCAGGACCAACGAGTACGAGGCCGATATCTTCGGCCTCAACGCCGCCCGCCAGCCCGACGGCTTCGCCGAAGCGGCCCTGCTGCTCGGGGACTACCGCAAGCTCGATCCGGGGCCGCTCGAAGAGATGATCTTCTTCGATCATCCGAGCGGCCGCACCCGCATTCGCGCCGCCATGCAGTGGAAGGCGAATCAGGCCCCCCCGGACCGTTGATCCGGCCGGGGCCCTCATCCGCACGGACCTGCCTGGCCGTCGTGCTCATCGGATTTCCCGACGGGCACGGCGGCAGGCATGTGGATTTGGAGACTAGCGCCGACGGGCCGCTTTGACCGTGGCGCGCGGTGCGCTCTTCGCAAGCTTCGGCTTTTTCACATCATCGTCCTCATCCTCATCGCTTTCGGGGCCTTCGGGATGAGCTGCATCCGCCGCTTCCTGGTTGATGCCACCTTCCGCGAGGCCGGAGAGCTTCTGGTCGGCGGACTTCTCTTCTTCGAGGGTCTGCTGCAGCAGGTCAGCCGCTTCGGTGTGACCCATCGCCTGCGCCCACGCCACCAGCGTGCCGTACGCGGCCATCTCGTAGTGCTCGGCGCGCTGGGCCGAGGCGATCAGGCAGGCGTCCATCGTGGTCTCGTCGAAGTCCTCTTCCATCACCGACTTGCCCTCTTCGATGATCCCGGCCATGCCATCGCAGTGCTTGCCGCGGACCTTCTCGTCGAGGCTTTCGAATACTTCCTCCAGCCGTGCGACCTGCCCTCTCGTTTCTTCGAGGTGCGATTCGAACGCGGCGCGGAGGTCGGGTGAGCTGGCGGCTTTCGCCAGCTTCGGCAGTGCCTTGGTCAGCTGTTTTTCGGCGTCATATGTGTCGCGCAGTTCATCGATGAATGCGTCGTGAAGCGTGCCTGCTTGAGCCATAGGTCGGGTCTCCTGGGGGAAAGATGATCTGATGGGCCGGGCGGTGTGTAATTGAACGGCGCGCGGCCATGTTGCCGAGCGAGTCAGAGCATGTTGCGTACCAGGCTCGCTGAGGCTGGTCAACGCACGTCCCAACCTTCATGACGGCTGGTTCACTGGGGCCTTGGGTCCTGGTGCGAACCTGAGCTTGACATTGCCGGCATCGCTACTCAGCAAAGCACGCAATGCCCTTCTTCCAACCCATACTCGCCAGGCGATTGAACTCCGCAACCCGATCTTTCGGGTCTATCTGGCTGCTGCCCGTTCTCGGGATATGGTCCTCCCGGCCATCGACATAACCCAGCGCCGAGACGCGCGCCGCGACTTCACGATCGAGTTGCGGTCGTGGTCTCGACGAACCGTCCAGCCGTTCGTCGAAGTCGCGCAGACGGTCGAGCATGGCGGCCCCGATCGCCTGGTGCTGGTGAAGCACATCGCGTTGCTCGCGCGGATCGCTGATCAGGTCGTAGAGTTCCGGACGTGGAGCCTCAATCACTTTGTAGCGATCGTCGCGCAGCGAGCGCAGCCGTGCCCACCCGAATCGCTCTGGATACAACGACTCAGCGTAGACATCGAGTCGGGGATCAGGTCCGCTGCCGGTGGCGAGAGGCACCAGGCTGACGCCGTCCACACCGGTGGTGGGCAAACCGAAGAGCTCCAGAATGGTCGGCATCACGTCCACCACGCGGGTGATGGCATGGATCCGACCCGGAGGAATCCGCGGGCCACGCATGACGAACGGCACATGCAACGCCTCATCGTAGAGGAACAGCCCGTGCGATTCCTCCCCATGGTCTCCCAGTGACTCACCATGATCACCGACGACCACCACCAACGTACTTTCCAGCTGGTTGCGGGTCTCGAGAGTCTCGATGACGCGCAACATCTGCGCATCCTGGAACGCAATCGCTGCGAGATAAGGGTCGGCATAGCGTCGCAGGTAATCGTCTGGCAGATCGTAGGGCCGGTGCGCGTCATACAGGTGAATCCATACAAAGAACGGTGACGCGTCTCGGCCTCCGAGCCACGCCACCGCACCGTCCACGACCTCATTTGCGCGCCGGCGCGCGCGAGCTCGTCCCTCGCATGGGGCCCTGGAACCCTCGTCGTACACCGCGAACCCTTGTTCGAGGCCTCGGCCCTTTGCCAGCACCCCCGAGGCCACGAAGGCCGCTGTCGCAAGTCCGCGCTCGGTCAGGACCTCGGCCAGCGTCTGGAAACCGGCTGCGAGGGGCGTGCCGCCGTTATCTCGAACCCCAAGCCGTGGGGGATAGAGCCCGGTGAAGAGCGTTGCGTGCGAGGGGAGTGTGAGCGGAACCGCCGCGAACGTTTGCTCGAAGACTGCCCCCTCGGCCGCGAGCCGATCGAGCGCGTTCGTTTCGACGCCGGCGAATCCATAGGGGGGCAGCCGATCGGCCCGGATGGTATCGAGGGTGATCACCAGCAGATTACGTGGACGCGGTGCCGGATCGTGCGCTGGTCCCCGCAACGACGGAATCACCATGGTTGCTGCGACCGCGACGAGAGTCAGGAGACGGCGGCGAAGACGCATGCCATGGTCCTATCGCCGCTGCATGTCGAACCCGTGGCCGTCTGCCGAGCAGAGGGCGGCGTAGTCTGGCTCGAAAGGATAGTCGTAGCCGTCGACCACGTTGATTGCGCCGGTGAGCCGACCGGAGATCCCGGACTGCGTGCCCTGCGCAGTCACGATCCCGCTTATGAGCAACGTGCGGGCTTCGCTCAACCGCTCGGCGAGATCGTGCCCCACAAAGTAGTAGTAGGGATCGTTGAACATGTCGATGTCCCCGACGATGGCGAACTGGACCAGGCCGGTTGCATCGACAAAGCCCGAGAACCTGTTGCCGCGATCGCCCGTCGAGATGAACTCAGCGCCGGTCAGCGTCACACTTAGACGGAAGCCGTCTTGTGAGACCGTCGCTACGTAGCCACGATTTCTCGCGGCGGCAGGCAGCGTCTGTCCGTAGCGACAAGGCGCCGCCGTAATGGTGAGCGCATACGTCCCTGAAAAATCCACCACCGGCTGTTCCGGAACCAACTCGAGGTCGAAGGTCCGGTCCTCAGCGACATCGAGGGCCTCGATCCTGTTGGCATAGCCTTCTTTCTGTGCATGGAGCCGGATCGGTCCGCTGACACCGTACAGCGCGTAGCTTCCGTCTGGACTGGTGACCGCGGTGAGGCCGGATCCAACTCCGGCTATCACCGTCACAGCAACGTCGCGAAGCGCGATCCCGTTGACCGAAAACCGGCCCGTGAGCCGGTGCGTCCCTGCTGGCAGAACCATCATCTGCGCCGCCCGGCTCCACGACTGGTATCTGGCGATAACGTCAGCCTCACCGACCGCGAGACCTCGGGCGACGCCCGCTGCGCTGATCTCGAGCACGCGATCGTTCGAGGTGCGCCACACGGCCGTCGCGGTAACGTCCTCGACCGAGCCGTCGTTCCGGACCGCAGTCATCGTGAGCTGGGTCGATTCGCCTGGGGCGATCATCGAGGGCCCGCCAAGTTCGACACGCACGACAGCTGGCGCCTGGGGCACGGGCGGAGGACTGGTCACCGGGGGACTGGTCACCGGGGGACTGGGGACGGTCGGGCTCTTGTCGCAGGCCGCAAGTGCGCCGGCCAGTATTGTCAGCGCCAGGGCTTGCGTGATGCGCCGCATCCCGCGCCTTGGAAACACGGTCCGTGCTTGTCGTCTTTTCGCCATGGTGCTCCTCACTTACTAAAGCGGAAAGGAGCGACAAAAAGTCGGGCGTCGGGAGAGAGCGGCCGGACGTCAGGTGAGGCGCCTCAACCGTGAGACACGGAACTCTTCATTCTTTCAGGCGGTAACCGCGGTCATCCTGTCCAAACATCTGGAAGGGCTCCGGAAGGCTTAGAATGCCGGGGACGCGCGCCTGCGGCACGGCGACTGCCCATGACAAATGAACGCTGGATGCGGACCGAGGAGCTGTATCACGCGGCGCTCGCCCTGCCGGTGGCCGAGCGTGACGCGTTTCTGGCCAAGGCTTGTCGAGACGACAACGCGCTACAACATGACGTTGCATCGCTTTTAAAGGAGGCGGTCGAGGATGCCTTCCTCGCCCGGTCGCCGATCGTTACTCCCGCGCATCTGCTTGCCGATCTTGCACCCGGTGAGATGACCGGCCGCAGGCTCGGGACGTATCGCCTCGGAGCCCTCCTCGGTGCCGGCGGCATGGGCGATGTCTATCGAGCTCGTGACACGACGCTGGAGCGCGACGTCGCAATCAAGATTCTGCCCCGCGCCTTCACCAGCAACCCGAATCGGCTCGCACGCTTCGAGCGCGAAGCTCGCCTGCTCGCGGCGATGAATCATCCGCACATCTGCGCCATTCATGGGATCGAAGAGGTGGAGGGCCTCCGGTTCCTGGTGCTGGAGCTGGTGGAGGGCAGGACGCTCGCCGAGACGCTCGCGGAAGTCCCTCGACGATCGAGCGAAAGCGCCGGCCTGCCGCTTGAAGACGGACTGCGCATTGCCCAGGAGGTCGCGAACGCGCTGGAGGCGGCGCACGAGAAGGGGATCATCCATCGCGACCTGAAGCCCGCGAACATCATGATCACGGCGGCCGGCGCGGTAAAGGTTCTGGATTTCGGGCTCGCGAAGTCCGTCGCCAGCGAAGGGAAGACCGGAGCGTCTAGAGACGGCAGGATTTCCGGCGGCACGGCGCTCGGCGCCGTGATGGGCACGGACGCCTATATGAGCCCCGAGCAGGCATCCGGCAAGCCGGTCGACCGGCGTACGGACATCTGGGCGTTCGGCGTCGTCTTGTTCGAGATGGTCACCGGCCAGCGGCCGTTCGTCGGCGAGACCGTCACCGAGACGCTCGCGGCAGTGCTGAAAACGGAGCCGGACTGGGCCTCGCTCCCGTCCACCGTTCCTCCCGAACTCCAGCGACTCCTTCGCCTGTGCCTCCAGAAAGACCCGAAGCGCCGGCTCCAGTGGATCGGTGACGCCAGGGTCACGATCGAGGATCTCCTGAGTGGCGTCGCGCTTGAGCCGGTCGCGGCGACGCATCCGGTCGACCGTCGCGGAGGCCGAGTGGCGTGGATCGTGGCTGGTGCGCTCGCGGCAGCCCTTGCCGGCACCGTCGCCTGGAACCTCAAGCACCAGGAGTTGCCCGTCACACGACTGGGTCTGACACTTCCCACCGGTCAGCGGCTCGATGGAAGCGGCGGCGGGCACATTCTCGCGCTCTCTCCGAACGGGGCCCGGATCGTGTTCGTCGCACTGCCCCTTGCCCTCTACTTGAGACCGATGGGAACGGACGAGATCACGACAATCCGTGGCACCGAAGGACTTCGGACCCTGAGAGAGCCGGTCTTCTCGCCAGATGGCGGCTCGCATCGCGTTCTACGCAGACCAGACCCTGAAGAGGATTCCGGTCGAAGGGGGCGTGCCGGTGACGATTTGCCCGGCCAAGACCCCGTTCGGGATGAGCTGGGGACCCGACGGTATCGTGTTCGGCCAGGGCGCTGAAGGCATCATGCGAGTGTCGCTCGACGGCGGCGCACCGGTCCGGATCGTCAGCGTCCAAGTCAATGAAGCCGCCCACGGGCCGCAGGTTCTGCCCGGCGGGCAGCAGGTGCTCTTTACCCTGGCGACCGGCACCGCGGCCGATCGGTGGGACAAAGCTCGAATCGTGGTGCAGTCGCTGATATCCGGGGAAAGGACCACCATCATAGAAGATGGCAGCGACGCTCGCTATGTCCCCAGCGGTCACATCGTGTACGCCGTCGGCGGAAGGCTGTTCGCCGTCGCATTCGATCAGCGCGGAGTGAGGGTCACAGGGGATCCCGTATCGATCGTTGAAGGCGTCAGGCGATCGGCGGCGAATTACACCGGCGCCGTCAACGCCAGCATCTCGAACAACGGTTCACTCACTTACGTCCCAGGTCCGCTCACGCCGGCCGATGCCTTGATGAACGTCGCCATGGTCGATCGAAGAACCGGCAAGGTAGACGTGCTGGATCATCTTCCACCCGGCCGGTATGCGTCGCCGCGCGTGTCGCCGGACGGAAAACGGCTGGCTTTCACCACCGAGGACGGCAGGGAGGCCGCCGTCTGGACCTATGAACTCTCCGGGACCATGCCGCCGCAGCGGGTCACCTTCGGCGGAAACAACCGGTTTCCAGTGTGGACATCGTCCAACCGCCTTGCGTTTCAGTCGGATCGCGCCGGCGACCTCGCGATTTTTCAGCAATCCGTCGGCGGGAGCGCGCAACGCGTGACCACGCCGGACCAGCAGACAACGCACGCCCCGGAGTCGTGGTCAGAGAAGACCGGCACCTTGTTGTTCAGTGTCGCCAAGGGATCTGATTTGTCGCTGTGGACGCTCTCGCTGCTTGATGGGAAGAGGTCGCTGTTCACCGTCATCACTCCGTCGTCGGCCTCCTATGCCACCGGTGCGGTCTTCTCACCTGACGGTCGATGGGTGGCCTACGCCAATGCGATCCGGAGCGCGACGACGATCTACGTCCAGCCATTCCCGCCCGATGGTGACCGGAAGTATCAGCTCGGTCGGAAAGGGGCCGACGCGCCGCACGAACCGGTCTGGTCCCGGGATGGCAGAGAAATCTTCTACAACCCGAGGCTCGGCGGCTTCGAGGCCGTCAGCGTGACGACGCAGCCCACATTCGCCTTCGGGACTCCCGTCCCGCTGGCGAGAACGTTCCTGATGGGCCCTCCAGGCGCTCGAACCAACTACGACATCACCGCGAACGGGCAGTTCGTCGGTCTGATTACAGCGGGAGGCACGCAGTACGACACCGGATCCGACGATAGGATCGAGGTGGTGCTGCACTGGCTCGAGGACGTCAAGGCGCGGACCCGGGCCGCGAGATGACTCGCTCCCTGAAACTATCGCTCTGTCTCATGCTGCTGATGTGCGGACGGGCAGGGGCCATGGCCCAGATGTCCGACGGATCGATCCGAGGAGAGATCCGCGATGTGCATGGCGTTCCGCTTGCGGGTGTGAGGGTGACCGCTACCAGCGCCGACGTTCCCTTGCCGCTTGTCGTCATCACCGGGGCAGAGGGCGCCTATCGCCTGTCGAACCTCATTCCCGGACGCTACGCGCTGACCGCCGAGATCAGCGGTTTTACCGGGCAGGTGCGTGAGAATGTCGTCGTTCACGCCGGCCTGAACCTGACTATTCACTTCGTCCTGGCCGTCGGAGCCGTGCGGGAGACGATTACCGTCAAAGCTGAGACGCCGCTGCTCGAGACGTCGAGCGCGGGCCAGGCCGTGAATGTCAGCGGCGAGCTCCAGCGGTCCCTGCCGCTGGCCGCGCGGAAGCACTGGTCGGAGGTTTTGCGGCTGGTACCCGGAGTTGTCTCGACCGACACCACCGCCGACCAGGCGTCGGTGTTCTTCGTCCATGGCGCTGGAGTGGTGTCGGGATCGACGATCGTCGATGGCGCCGACATCAGTTCTGCGGTCAATCCGTGGACCGGGTATCTGGCGTTTCCCGAGGACGCCGTGGCCGACGTACAGATCCGGACGAGCGGGCTGGATGCGTCCGCCCCACTGGGGATGGGGGCCGCGGCCAACGTTGTCATCAAGTCCGGCACCAATCGATACCAGGGAAGCGGCACCTGGGCATACACCCCGAGGCGGTGGGTCAGCGACAACACACCTGCTGCGGCACGAGCCAGACGATGACGGTCAACCAACCGGAGGTGGCGCTCGGCGGACCGTTGCGGCAGGATCGGGCGTGGTTCTACGGAGCGTATCGCCGGCGGGTCGGGACCCTTGGTTTGAGTCGTCCGGCGGATCAGATTGCCGACATGAAGGCGCTCGTCCCCGGCTTCGAGCCGTTCGACAACGGGATCAGCGCGAACATCGTCCTGGCCAAGATCACGGGACAGATCCGGCCGACGCAACAGCTCTCGGGTTTCTACAATTACGACGCCACGACGAACGAGAAAGATACCGCCTTCAACACCAGCAAGTTCACCGAGGTCGTCACCGGGGGACATGCCATCTCGATGCGCCTGTCTTCGGCCTGGTCGAACTGGTTGGCGAGCCGGCTGACGGTCTCCTGGAACGACAAGGGGAGCATCCGATCGTTGGTGCGCGGGCAGGCTTCAGAGCCGTCCCGGCCTGTTTACCTCAGGGTGTTCCCCTCGGCCGGAACGTTGGTGGGCGGCACGCAGCGAGCCACGCTCGACAACTCGGCCAGCGAGACCCAATCTCCTTATACCAAGTGGACCATCGCCGGAGACGCCACGATCTACCGCACCGGGTGGCTCGGAACGCACGACGTGCAGGTGGGCGTATCGCTCCAGCCGAGCATCCATCGGCAAGACTCCATCGTCTACGCCAACGGCGGGTTCGCGCTGGAGGATCTCGTGCTTCTGGATGCGGCGAACGCGTCAGCCGGGACCAGGCCGTTCCACCGCCGGTTCTATGACTCGTCCGGCGGAGTCCTGGCGGACGGGCACATCTCTGACAATGCCGTCTATCTGCAGGACCTCTGGCGTCCCACATCGGGGGTCACGATCAGTCTTGGGCTCCGCCTCGATCAGATCCGGCGCACCGACGACCTGGCCGGGGAGCAGTTGCAGAACAGCCTCGAGTTCGGGCCGCGGCTCGGTGTGAACTACGTGCTGACGTCGGATCAGCTCAACTCCGTGCGCGCGTCCTTCATGCGGCTGCACGATCCACCCACCGTCAATCACCTGTCGGCCAGCGGTGCGGGTAGTCAGGGCGTGGGCGCCCAGACAGTCGGGTTCGACGACATGTATGACACGGATGCGGACGGCATCTTCGACAAGATGCTCTCCACTCCCGCGGCTTCGGCGAACAACCCGAACCGGATCATGGACTCGCGTTATCACCAGCCATACGTCAACGAGTGGGCGGCAGGGTACCGTCGTCAGCTCCCGCGCCAGAGCAGCGTGGATGTCGGCTTCATCCATCGCGACTTCCGGGACCGGACGGCACTGGTCGAGCGGAACGCGATCTATGACGGGAAAATGTTCGTGGGACTCCGGAACGAGAACCAGAACGAGATTTTTCTGGTGACCAACAACCGGTGGAATTGGCCGGTCTACAGCGCGCTGGAAGTCATCGCCACCAAGCGGACCGCTCGAGCCCAGTTTCTGGCGAGCTACACCCGGGCCTGGTCACGCCTCGACGGCACGTGGCAGCCGAACGACCCCGCCGCATTCATCCAGCCCGACGCATTCGCTTTCGGCAGAGGGCTTCCAGTCAATGACAACCGGAACGCAACGCTGAACAATGCGTATGGCGACGGCAGTACGGGCCTGTGGTCCGGACCTGAGTGGATGGACCATGTCGTCAATCTCTCGGGTGTCTATCGCGCGCCATGGGACATCGTCGTCGCCTCCACCTACACGCTCCTGAAGGGGTGGTGGTCAGGCCCGATCGTGGCGCGCCTCCCGGCCGCGGATCCGCAATTCGGCCCGCCCACCGTCACGTTGTCGAACGGAAGGGAGGTACCGAACCCGCTCGCGACGACGACGCGTTTCGCCTTTGACACCAGGAGCGAGGGACAGTTTGCGCTGCCGGCGCGACACTATGTGAATCTGCGAGTCGGACGCGTATTCCGCCTGCACGCCGGCATCCGGCTCGAGTTGGACCTGGACATTTTCAATGTGCCGAATCTTGCAGGTTTCCAGGGATTCCTGCCGGGCGCACATCAGCAATTCAGCACGAACTTCGGCAAAGGGGGCAACGTGCAACCACCGCGCACCGTGCAGTTGGGTATCCGGTTCACATTCTAGCGTCACTACCCGCACCGCTGGCAGCGTCAGGCCTCATGGGAGCGCATCTCGCGCCGGAGCCAGACCCTGGCGAGCTGCCAGTCGCGCATGACCGTGTCGCGCGACACCGCCAGCACTGAAGCGGTTTCCTCTACGCTCAACCCGCCGAAGAACCGAAGTTCGACGACGCGGCTCTTCCGCTGGTCAAATTTCGCGAGTGCCTCGAGCGCGTCGTCCAGCGCCACGACATCATCACCCGGTTCGCCGGTGACGGCGAGCGCCTCGTCGAAGCTGACCTGGACGGCTCCACCGCCACGTTTCTGGGAGCCACGTGTCCGGGCGTGGTCGACGAGAATCCGCCGCATCAGCCGCGCCGACACGGCGAGAAAATGTCCCCGGTCCTGCCACGCGACAGCGCCTGCTTCGACCAGACGGACATACGCCTCGTTCACCAGCGCCGTCGCTTGGAGGCTGTGGCCGGCACGTTCCCCCGCCATGCAGCGCCGCGCGATTCGATAAAGCTCCTCATGGACGAGCGGAATCAACCGCTCCAGGGCGGCCTCGTCGCCCTGCGCCCATTGGAGAAGGAGCGCCGTAACTTCGGGTTGGTCGTCCGTGATGCGGCGATTTTAGTCTTTCCGTTGCCTCATTTCACAGGCGCTTTCCGCTCTATAAGCAGGAAGAAAGCAGAAGAGGTCCAACGATCGACCCAAGGAGGGCGACATGGCGATTCAGAACTGTTATCTCGGGAGCGTGACGCTGCTGTTGGCGCTGGTCGGCGCGATCCCGGGGACGTCCGGACCAATTGTGAGCGGGGCGGAATCCAAGAAACTTGCGGGAACGTGGCTCATGAACATTACCGCCACAAACTGTCAAACCGGCGTCGCATTGGGGACCTTTTCATCTCTCTACTCGTTTGCGGAGGGAGGCACCCTTATCAACGTCACCAACGGCGCCAGCCCCGCGGTACGCAGTCCCGGGCTGGGAGCGTGGGAAAAAACCGGCGATCATACGTTCAGGGCGGTGAGCATGGCCCTCCTGTTCAATGCCGCTGGTGGCTGGACCGGAACGCAGAAAATCACCAACACCTTTGAAATCCCAGTTGATCGGGACGAGGTCACTGGAAGCGTTTCGGTAGAAATCTTCAATACCAGTGGGAGCGCGGTTTCGACGATGTGCGCCACGCTCATCGGACAGCGGATCGAACCTTGATCGACGCAGACGGCAGCAAGGAAATCCCCGCGTCTTTCACAGCTTGCGCTCAGCCCGAGCCGCCCCCCAATAACGAAAAAGCCGCCCAAAACTGGGCGGCTCTTACGGCCACAAATTGGCGGGGTCGACGGGACTCGAACCCGCGGCCTCCGGCGTGACAGGCCGGCGTTCTAACCAACTGAACTACGACCCCATTCTCTGACCCGCGCCGACGCTGACGCATCCGGCGGGTGCCAAAGACAACGATTATACCGGTCGGGCCAGCGCGGGCGCAATCGCAACTTGTCTACCAGCCGTAGCTCGTTCGATCGAAGCCTCCATGAGCGGAGGTTGGGCGGTACAGGACTCGAACCTGTGACAGCCGGCGTGTAAAGCCGGAGCTCTACCAACTGAGCTAACCGCCCGCAACGACCATTCTACGTGCCCGGGGCCTGTGCCTTCCAGAACAGCACGGCGAGGACCACCAGCACGCCGACCGCGGCGCGATACTCGCGATTGCGCATCGCGCGTTCGAGGCTGAACTGACGGAGCACCGAGACTCGGCCGGCGCGGTACTCGGGGTAGGCGGCGCCGAACTTGTCGGTCAGGTGTGCTTCCTCGGTCCGGATCGCGGCGGTGACGGTGATCGCCAGATACCCGAGCACGATGGCGGCGACCACGACGCTCCCTGCACCAACCGCCAGGCCGATCCCGATGATCGTCGAACCAAGATAGAGAGGATGCCGGGTGATCGCATACGGTCCCGACGCGGTGACCTCGCGTCCCTTCTCGAGATGCCCCGCCGCCCAGATGCGAATGAGCTCGCCAATGATCGCGATCGCCGCGCCGATAGTCAACGCCCGCGGCGTCGGATCGGCCAGCCAGAGCACGATCGCGCCGAAGAGAAACCCGAGCGGAACACGAAGCCGCGCGATCTTACGGAGCATCAACAATTCCCAACGGCCAACTTCCAACTCCCAACAATCAACGACGGCATCGCGGTCGTGACCCTTTCACCGCAGAGACCGCGGAACACGCAGAGGATTCTTCTGATGGTGTTCTCTGCGCTCTCTGCGCCCTCGGCGGTGATTTCTTTCTGCCGTCACTGACCGGTCGCTAGTTCTATATTCTGAGTTCTTCGTTCTGAATTCTTAATTTCTTCCCAGTCGCCTCTGCACCGCCGCCGTCACCTCCACCACCGGCACGGTGGTCAGGCACCACTCCTCCTGCCGGCACCGGCGATCGTAGTGGCAGCCACACGAAGTGAACCGCGACACGGTGATGTCGTCGGCGGACCACGGGCCGTTGCGCGCCGGATCGGTCGGGCCGAAGATCGACACGATCGGCGTGCCGACGGCGGCGGCGATGTGCAATGGGCCGGTGTCGCCGGAGACCATCAGCGCGGCGCTCCGGCAGATCTCCACCAGGTCGGCGAGCCGCGTCGCGGGCGCGAGGACGGCTGTGCCGTTCGAGCTTTCGATTACCGCGCGGGCGAGCGGTTCCTCGCCAGGCCCCCACAGCACGAACGGGACGAACCCGCGCACCTCGCGGAGGAAGGCCGCGAGCTCGCCGAAGCGATCCGTGTACCACCGTTTGTTCGGCCACGCCGCCCCCGGGTTCAAGACGGCGAACGGTATCCCCCCGGCCGCCGCGACCATCGCGTCCCGCGCCGGGGACGGCAGCGACAGCAGCGGAAACTCCACCGCCGGCTCCCTGATGCCCAGCGCTTCGACCAGCCGGAGGTTCTTGTGAACGACATGACCGTGCGGCGAATCGGCGGCCGGATCCAACGACTCCGAATAGAACGGCCGGGCGGTCTTCTCGCGCAGGTGCCAGATCGAAAAACCGAGCACCCGCTTCGCCCCGGACGCCCGCGCCAGCACCGCCGACTTCATCAGCCCCTGGAAGTCGAGCGCCACATCGTAGCGCGCCGCGCGCAGCGCCCGTGCCGCCGCCAGCCACCCGCTCACCCTCGGCTTCTCGAGGACGATGACCCGGTCCAGGACCGGGACCAGGTCCAGGATCTCGCGCCACTTCGCGTCGACCAGCCAGTCGATCCGCGCCGACGGGAAAGCGGCGCGAATCGCCGCGGCGGCCGGAATCGCATGGACGATGTCGCCGAGTGCCCCGAGCCGGACGAGCAGGATGCTGGATGGTGCAGGCCCCTGCACCCCGGCCGGCGGCATCATCGGCGGATCCGCCGCGAGCAGATCACGGGTCGAGTGGTCCTTCGGGTCGCCGACGATCGCGACCCGGCCGCCGTAGGCCCGGACCACCTCGCGTTCCGGCACGGTCTCGGCGGTGTAGTCGGTCCCCTTGCAGTGAACGTCCGGCCGCAGCAGCGTGAGCAACTCGGTGACCGTCGGCTCGGCAAAGATGGTCACGTAGGTCACGCCACGCAGGGCCGCAACCAGTTCGGCGCGGGCGGCCGCCGGCAGGATCGGGCGCCCGGGACCCTTTGCCCCGGCGGTCACATCGTCGTTGATCGCCACCACCAGCCGGTCAGCCTCCGCGGCCGCGGCCTGGAGATAGCGGACGTGACCGACGTGCAACAGGTCGAAGATGCCGTTGGCGAAGGCGATGGTGCGCCCCTCGCGCCGATCGGCTGCGACCGCCGCCGCCAGGCGCTCGCGTGACAGGAGCTTCTCAACCACGGTCGGCCAGGATCGCGGCGCGCAGCTCGTCGGCCGAGACGGTGGCGGTGCCGCGTTTCATCACCACGATCCCGCCGGCGTAGTTGGCGAGGTGCGCCGCCTCCTCGAACGTCCCCCCGGCAGCCAGGGCCAGCGTCATGGTGGCGATGACGGTGTCGCCGGCGCCGGTGACGTCGGCGATCTGGTCCGAGCCGTGGATGGGGATGTGTCGGGTCTTCTTGTCGCGCTCGAACAGCGCCATGCCGCGACTGCCCCGGGTGACGAGCACCGCCTTGGAGCGGGTCCGGTCGAGCAGCTCGCGGCCGGCGCGCTCGAGCACGCGGACGTTCTCGCCGATGCTCACCCCGAGCAGCGCCTCGACTTCCGATTCGTTCGGCGTGCAGGCCGTGAGGCTGCGAAACCGGTCGAGTGCGTAGCGCGAGTCGACGAGCAGCGGAGCTCCCTTGGGCATCAGCTTGCGGGCGGCGGCGACCAGCGCCGGCGAAACGAGGCCGGTGCCGTAGTCGGAGACCAGCATCGCATCGCAGCGGGACGCCGCGCGCAACAGCTTGCCTTCCACCGCCTGGCGATGCTGACCGCCTGAATCGTTCGCCGCTGCCCGGTCGATCCGCACGACCTGCTGCTTGGCCGAGTGCACGCCGCCGGCCAGGATCCGCGTCTTGGTCGGCGTCCGATAGTCGCGTGGCCGCACCACGCCGGCCACGTCGACGTTGCGGAGCACCTCCACCAGCCTGTCCCCCGCCGGGTCGCGCCCGGCGAGTCCGACGATGACCGGCCTGCCGCCGAGTGCGGCGACGTTGCTCGCGGCGTTGCCGGCCCCGCCCGGCACGATCTCGGTCGAATCGTAGTTGAGAATGAGCACCGGCGCTTCGCGGGAGACCCGCGCGATCTCGCCATAAATGAATTCGTCGACGAGCAGGTCGCCGAACACCGCCACCCGGAGGCCGGCGAAGTCATCGACGAGTGCCGTCAGCCGTTGCCCGTCGGCCGGTGCGGTTCTCCCGGGGTTGGTCATACCTGGCGGTCCATCCGGCGCGTCACGGCGCCGTACACGTCATCCACGCTGATTCGCTTCATGCAGCGGTGATCGATCGGGCACTCCCGCAGCATGCATGGCCGGCAGAAGACCTGGTGGAGGATCACATCGTGGTCGCCGATCGGCGCCGTTTCCCGTTCGTTCGTCGGGCCGAAAATCGCCGTGACCGGTACACCGACCGCGGCCGCGACGTGCATCGCGCCGGAATCGTTCGAGACGAACGCCCGGCACGCCTCGAGCACCCCGAGCAGCAACCGCAGATCGGTCCGGCCGATCAGGTTGGTGACCTTCACGTCCGGCGGCAGCGTGGATTCTATCGCACGGCCGGCTTCGCGATCGGCCGCGGCGCCGACCAGCACGCAGGCCGCGCCCCGTTCACGAACGACCCGGACGGCGACCTCCGCCACGCGGTCGGTAGGCCAGCGCTTGGCGTGGCCGTAGGCCGCGCCCGGGGCAAATCCGACGATGGTGGACCCTGGCGCGATCCCACATGCTTCGAACAGCCGCGATGCACGCTCACGGGTAACGCCGGTGACCGTGATTCGCGGCGGCGCCGCCGGCGCGTCCATGCCCAGCCCTCGTACGAGCTCGAGGTAATACTCCGACTGGTGCAGCCCACGGCGCGGCCTCGCCACCACCCGGGTCAGCAGCGGCCCTCGTCCGCCCGCCGCGTATCCCCAGCGCGCGGGGATGCCGGCTCGCCTTGCCGTCCACGCAGTGCGAAACGAGTTGGTGAGAAGCAGCGCGGTGTCGAAGCTCCCCTCGCGCAGCTGCTTCGTTTCCTTGTCCTTGTCGAGGACGATGATCTGTTGCGGGCGGACGCCGGTCTGCTCTTCGAAGATCGGCGTCACCGCTGCCGTCCCGGCGACGGCCAGGTGTGCCTCCGGGAACATCGATCGTACCGACGCCAGCGCCGGGAGCGCCATGACCACATCCCCCAGCCAGTTCGGCAGCCGGACGAGCAGGCGATGAGGCGGCGCGTCAGCCCTGGTCATCCACCTCGGCCTCCACCCGGCCGGCCGGGAACATCGGTCCGACACGATCGGACGCGGGGACGTCGCGCCACCGGCGGTGCATCCACAGCCACAGCTCGGGATAGCGGCGCACGTACATCTCGAGGACGTCGGTGCAGCGCTGCGTGAACTCGCGGATCGCCCCCTCGCTGTCAGCGGACGGCGGCTCCACCGGATGCTCGTAGACCATCCGGAACCGGCCGCCCGGCAGCGGCAGCGCGAACACCGGCACCACCGGGGCGCCGGTCTTGAGGGCGAGCGCCGCGAGCGCCGAGGTGGTGGCCGCCGGACGGTTGAAGAAGTCGACGTAGACGGCGTCCGCGCTCAGCATGTGCTGATCGATCAGCACGGCAACCGCGTGGTTCGAACCGAGGGCGCGCAGCACCCGCCGGATCGCTCCCTGGCGGTAGATGACGCCATTCCCGGTCGAGCGCCGCACGCGCTCGAGCAGGTCGTGCAGCAGCGGGTTGTCGAGCGGGCGGGCCAGCACCGACATCGGCTCGATCGTCAGGGCGTGCACCAGGGCGTTGATCTCCCAGAAGCCGAAATGTCCGGTGAACAGCAGCACGCCGCGTCCCTGGGCATGGGCCGCGCGCACCCGCTCCTCGCCATCGAACTCGACGAGCGCCAGCATCTGCTTCGGCGTAAGGGTGCTGAACTTCAGCAGGACCATCAGCAGCCGGCCGAAGTGCTCGAACATCCGCCGCGTGATCACCTTGCATTCGGCCCGGGACCGGAGCGGAAAGGCATGCCGCAGGTTCTCGACCGCGAGCCGCCGGTGCCCGCCGTCGATCGCGTGGAACGCCCGCCCCAGCAGCGACCCGGCCCCGAGCACCGCCCGCATCGGCAGCACGCGGACGAATGCAACCACCGCGGCGACCGCCGCGTACTCGGCGCGATGCCGGAACGAGGGGGGCGGCTCAGGCAAGGACGATGTCGCGGGCGGCGGCCATGGAGGTGACGAGCCACTGGCGGAACTCCCCCGCCGGCTCAGGCTCCATTGTAAGGGGCACCCATGCCACCGGCACCGGGAACGGACGGTGAGGGAGGAGGCGGACGTAGTCCTTCTCGGTGGTCACGACGGCCGAAGCCCCGGCCCGTTTCGCCTCGCCGAAGATCCCCAGGACGTCCCGGCTCGAGTACGCGTGGTGGTCGGCGAAGGTCTTCTCGGCCACCACCGTCCACCCGGCGGTCCGCACGGCGGCGAGAAAGGGTTGCGGGTCGGCGATGCCGGCGAGGGCGAGAACGGTTCGGGATCCGTCATCGCCGCCGGGGGGGTCGAAGACCGCGGCGGCAGTCCTGCCGGCGGGCGCGGAAGACCGGGCCATGGCTCGCCGGCACATCCCCATCGTCTATCGCGACGATCGCGTCGGCGGCCACCAGCACGTCGGCCGGCTCGCGCAGCCGGCCGCTGGGGAGGGTCGGGCCGCCGGCAAGATCGGCGGCCGCCACCAGCACGATATCGATGTCACGATCCAGCTGAAGATGCTGGAACCCATCGTCCAGCAGGTGAACCGTGGCGCCGAGATGATGTTCGGCCAGGTGGCCGGCAATGAACCGGTCGGCCGAGACCATCACGATGGCGCCGGGGAGCTGGCGCGCGAGCATGAAGGGCTCGTCGCCGGAGCGGGCGAGATCGGCGCGCAGCCCGTGCGCGTCCCGGACGATGACCACGCCGTCTTCCGGGTGGGTGCGCGCGTAACCGCGGCTGAGGATCGCCGGCCGCTCGCCGAGCTCCATGAGCAGCCGGGCGATGGTGGCGGTGAAGGGCGTCTTGCCGCGTCCGCCGGCGGCGATGTTGCCGATGCTGATGACCGGCTGCCGCAGCCGACGCCGCGCGTCCGGCCGCGCCGCGTACCACTCGCGCCGCCGCCGCGCCACCGCCGCATAGATCGTGGAGAGCACCTCGGGTGCGTCTACTTCATCGCCCTGAACGCCCGGACGTTGCCGAGCCCCTCGGGCCTGAGCAACTGCGCGATCGCGTCGAGGCTCTTCAGGCGGGCGCCGCGATTGGCTTCGACCAGGGCGCGGGCGGCGGCGCCGAGGCTGGCCCGGCGCACCGGATCGTTCAGCAGATCGACGAGAACGGTCTCGAGATCACGGGGGTTTCGCACTTCGACCGCGGCGCCGTTGTCGAGAAAGGTTCGCGCGATCTCGGCGAAGTTCTGCATGTAGGGACCAAAGATGATTGGCTTGCCGAACACCGCCGGTTCGAGGATATTGTGGCCCCCGCTGTCGACCAGGCTGCCGCCGACGAACACCACGGTCGCGACCTGGAACAGCTGGGCGAGCTCGCCGATGGTATCGAGGACCACGACGTCCTCGCGCGGTTCGGCATCGACGCGGAGCTCGCTGCGGCGGGCAACGTGCCATCCCGACCGCCGCGCGAGCCGTTCCACCTCGTCGAACCGTTCGGGCTTGCGCGGGGCGATGATCAGCAGCGCGCCGGGCCGGGTCGAGCGCACCCGCTGAAAGGCCTCGAGTACCGGCTCCTCCTCCCCCTTGAGGGTGCTGGCGGCGATGACGACCGGCCGGTCCGGAGCGAGGCGGAAGTAGCGAAGCACGCGGTTGCGCCCCCGGTCGGTGGTGGCCACCGCCCCGGGGATCTCGAGCGAGTCGAACTTGAGCGAGCCGGTGACGGTGACCCGGGCGGGGTCGGCCCCCATGTCGATGATGCGGCGGGCCGACTCTTCCCCCTGCATGCAGAAACGGTCGACGTGGGCGAGCACGTGCTTGAACAGCGGCCGGGCGAGGCGGTACCGCGGATAGGAGCGCGCCGAGATCCGGCCGTTGACGAGCAGGGTCCGGACCCCGGCGGCGCGGCAGGCGCGCAGCAGGTTCGGCCACAGCTCCGTTTCCATCATGATGAAGAGCCGCGGCCGGACCAGCCGCAGCGTCCGCTTGACGATGAAGCCGAAGTCGAACGGAAAGTAGAAGACCTCGTCCACGTACTGGAGGTTGTTGCGGGCGACCTGGTGCCCGGTGATGGTGGTGGTCGAGAGAAAGATCCGCAGGCGCGGGTAGCGCTCGCGCAGCTCCTGCAGCAGCGCCCGGGCGGTCAGCACCTCGCCGACCGACACCGCGTGGATCCAGATCGACTCGTCGCCATCGAGGTTGAACGACACCGGCAGGATCCCGAGCCGCTGCGGCAGGCTGGTGACGTACTTCCGGTAGCGGATCGCCTGGTACAGCAAGTACGGCGACATGACCACGAAAAAGAGGACGATCAGAACGCTGTAAAGCGCATACATGAAGGATGACGAGGTTTACACACCGAAGCGGCAAAGGCGCGAAGGTGGTGTTACGAGAATGTAGCCGCGGTTTGACCCCCGCGCAAGCCGTTCATTAAAATCAGCTGTTTCTGGTGCTGCTGGAGGAATCGCAGATGGCAATCAAAGTCGGTATCAACGGGTTCGGCCGGATCGGCCGCAACATCATGCGGGCCGCGATGGGGGATCCGAACCTCGATTTCGTCGCGGTCAACGACCTGACGAATGCGGAGACGCTGGCGCACCTGCTCAAGTACGACTCCATCCTGGGGAACCTCGACGCCACGATCTCGGCCAAGGGGGACCGGATCTCGGTCAATACCGAGGAATTCCAGGTGCTCTCGATCAAGGACCCGGCACAGCTGCCGTGGAAGGACCTCGGCGTCGACGTCGTCTTCGAGTCGACCGGGCTGTTCACCAAGCGCGACGATGCGGCCAAGCACATTGCCGCTGGAGCGAAGAAGGTGATCATCACCGCGCCGGCCAAGGGGCCCGACGTCAGCCTGGTCATGGGGGTCAATGCCGAGAAGTACGACGCCGGCAAGCACCAGATCATCTCGAACGCGTCGTGCACCACCAACTGTCTCGCGCCGGTTGCCAAGGTGATCCACGAGACCTTCGGCATCCGCAAGGGGTGGATGACGACGGTGCACTCCTACACCAACGACCAGCAGCTGCTCGACCTGCCGCACAAGGACCTGCGCCGCGCGCGCGCGGCGGCACTGTCGATCATTCCGACCACCACCGGCGCGGCGATCGCGGTCGGCGAAGTGATGCCGGAGATCAAGGGACGGCTGGACGGCATCTCGATGCGCGTGCCGACGCCGAACGTGTCCTGCATCGATCTCGCCGTGCTGGTCGACAAGAAGACCACCAAGGAGGAGGTCAACGCGGCGTTCCGGAACGCCGCCGCCGGAGCGCTCGCCGGCATCCTGGAATACACCGAGGCGCCGCTGGTCTCGATCGATTACCGCGGCAACCCCCATTCCGCCATCCTCGACGCGCCCTACACGGCAGTCATGGACGGCGACTTCCTCAAGGTGCTCGCCTGGTACGACAACGAGTGGGGCTACTCGAACCGCTGCGTGGACCTGCTCCGCTTCCTCGGCACGAAGGGGCTGTAGTGCGCAGCGTCAAGGAGATGGACCTGCGCGGCAAGCGCGTGTTCATCCGGGTCGATTTCAACGTCCCGATGAAGAATGGGGCGATCACCGACGACACCCGGATCCGGGCATCGCTGCCGACCATCGAGTACGTGCTCGGGCAGGGGGCCAGGACCGTCATCCTTGCCTCCCACCTCGGGCCGGCCGAAGGGGAAGCCCAACCCGGAGTTCTCGCTCAAACCGGTCGCGACCCACCTCTCGGAGCTGCTGGGCAAGCCGGTCGCCTTCGACCAACCGTCGGCAGAGGGGGTCGTGCTGCTCGAAAACCTCCGGTTCGACCCGCGCGAGGAGGCCAACGACCCGGCGTTCGCCGCCGAGCTGGCGGCGATGGCCGACGTCTACGTCAACGACGCGTTCGGGTCGGCGCATCGGGCGCACGCATCGACCGAGGGGATCGTGCGGCACGTGAAGGAGTCGGGGGCGGGCCTGCTGATGGCGGCCGAGGTCGAGTATCTCGGCCGGGTGCTCGAGGCGCCGGACCGTCCGTTCGTCGCGATCCTCGGCGGCGCCAAGGTGTCGGACAAGCTCGAGGTCATCCAGAACCTCGTCCCACGCGTCGACGCGCTGCTGATCGGCGGCGCCATGGCCTACACGTTTTTCAAGGCGCGCGGGATGCACGTCGGCAAGTCGCTGGTGGAGGAGGACCTGCTCGACGCCGCGCGGGAGGTCGAGGAGCAGGCCCGGCAAAGAGAACTCCGTTTCGAGCTTCCGCTCGATCACGTGACGGCACCCAAACTCGAGGCCGGGGCGCCCGCCGAAGTACTCGACGTGGCGGATCCGGCGATTGGCGATAGGATGGGGCTCGATATCGGGCCTCGAACCATCGCCCGCTACACCGAGGTCATCCGCACCGCCCGGACAGTCATCTGGAACGGGCCGATGGGCGTTTTCGAGATCGATGCCTTTGCCGCCGGCACGATCGCCGTGGCGAAGGCGGTCGCCGGCGTCAAAGGGACCACGATCATCGGCGGCGGTGACTCGATCGCGGCCGTGGCCAAGGCCGGGGTCACCGATCGGATCACGCACATCTCGACCGGCGGCGGCGCGTCGCTGGAGTTTCTCGGCGGACGCAAGCTGCCCGGAGTCGTAGCGCTGGGATGATCCCCGAGGTTGTTCCGAGGTCAATCAATGCGAACGCCTTTTCTCGCGGCGAACTGGAAGATGTTCAAGACCGTCCACGAGGCGGTCGTCTACATCAAGGAGTTTCGCAGCCTCGTCAAGGATGTCACCGACGTGGAGATCGTCGTGGCGGCGCCGTTCACGGCGCTGCACGCCGCCGCCGAGGCGGCGCGCAACTCCCCCGTCGCCATCGCCGCGCAGGACGTGCACTGGGAGCGTGAAGGGGCGTTCACCGGCGAGATCAGCGCCGCGATGGTCAAGGAGGCCGGAGCCGAGTTCGTGGTCATCGGCCACAGCGAGCGCCGCCGGCTGTTCCAGGAAACCGACGAGACCGTGAACCGCAAGCTGCTCGCGACCCTGGCGGCGGAGATGACGCCGATCGTCTGCATCGGCGAGACGCTGGAGGAGCGCGAGGCCGGCCGCACCCTCGAGGTCCTCGACCGCCAGATCAAGCTCGGGCTCGACGGCCTCGCCGGCGACCAGGTCGGCTCGCTGGTCATCGCCTACGAACCGGTCTGGGCGATCGGCACCGGACGCAACGCCACCCCGCAGCAGGCGGGCGAAGCCCACGCGCACATCCGGTCGCGGCTGCGGCAGTGGTTCGGCGGCGCCGCGGCCGACCACGCTCACGTGATCTATGGCGGAAGCGTGAAGCCGGACAACATCCACGAGCTCATCCTGCTGCCGGACGTGGACGGGGCGCTGGTAGGCGGAGCCAGCCTGGACGTCCGCGCCTTTTTCGATATCGTCGCCCGGAGCCGGCAAAGCGCCGTCTGATCGTCGATCGATCCGGTGTTTCTTGAACAGGAGTTCAGGAGTTCAGGAGAACTCTCTCTCAGAACTGTTCCCTTGAACTCTTGACCTCATGTAGAAAGTCAGCACCCGGGACCGCGCCGCCATGCCGTTTCTCCCCGAGAGCATCGTCCACGCCCTCCGGTTCTGTCGCCGCGACCCATCGGTTGCTGCCCCGGCGGTAGCGATTCTGGCCCTCGGGCTCGGCGCCAACCTCGCGATCTTCGGCGTCGCGTACGCCGTCCTTCTCCGGCCGCTTCCTGTCGCTGACCAGCAGTCGCTGGTGATCATGTGGGAACGCGCCGAACAGCGGGGAGTCTCGGTCTGGGAGGTCTCCTACCCCAACTTCATCGACTGGGGATCGCGGAATCGGTCCTTCACTGATCTGGCTGCGACTGGCTCGATCAACTGGTCGCTTCGCCTGGTGCAGAGAGACGGGCCCGTCATCCTTCCCTTTGCCGCCGTTTCGGGCACGTTCTTCGACGTGTTGGGCGCACGGGCGGCGCTGGGCCGGACGCTGACGAGAGCGGACGATGCTCGGGGGAGCCCGGGGGTCGCAGTTCTCAGCGACGAAACGTGGCGAAATCAGTTCCAGGCGGACCCGGGCGTAGTCGGCCGGACGGCGATGATGGACGACGGTGCGGGCCCATCTGCGGTGACGATCGTCGGCGTGATGGCGCCGGAATTCGACTATCCACGCGGAGCCGCACTGTGGTTGCCGATCGCGCCCACGCTCGCGCGACTCTCTGTTGCAGAGGGCTACGACATGCTGGCGGCCCGCGATCTCGGGATTCTGTACGTCCTCGGACGCCTGAGACCCGGTGTCACCCTGGCCCAGGCACAGGCCGACATGGACACTCTCGTCGAAGGCCTGACTGGGACGGGGAAGCCCGGAACCGGCCGGTCCAGCGTCGTGACGCCGCTCGCCGATCACATCTTCGGACAGACACGTCCGGCGCTGCTCCTGCTCATGGCCGCCGCCGCAGTTGTGCTGTTGCTGGCCTGCGCGAATGTGATCGGATTGCTCCTCGCCCGGCAGTCGGCGAAGCGTCGTGAGCTGGCGATTCAGATCGCGCTGGGCGCGGATCGGTGGCGCCTGATACGGCAGTCAGTCGCAGAAGGCGCGGCAGTGGTGGTTGCCGGGATGGCCGCCGCCGTCCTCCTCGCGTTCTGGTGCGTGCCGATCCTGACGGCAGTTGCGCCCGAAACCGTGCCGCGTCTCAATGAGGTCACCCTGCGGACGCCCATGCTCACCGCGTTCGGCCTGGGAATCGGTGTGCTGGCGGCTCTCGCGTGCGGCATCTTCCCCGCCGTCGTCATAGGACGGACTCCTGTGGGTCTTCTCCGACGTGAGGAAGCGACGATCCGGCCGACGTCGCCCATGGTCCGCAATGGCCTGCTGGTTGCTCAGACGGCGCTGGCAGTCGTGCTGCTCGTCGCCGCGATGTTGACGGTCCGGAGCTTTCACGCCATTCAACGAGTTCACCTCGGTTTCGATCCCGCCGACCTCGTGACTGTGGACGTGCTGGCGCCAGCCGGAACCTACGACAAACGCGAGACCAACACGCGGTTCTACCGGGAGGCGATCGATCGCGTCCGGCAGCTGCCCGGCGTCTCGGCGGTGGCCGGCATCTACCTGCGGCCATTTGAATTCGGACCGATCGGATCAGGTGTGGCGGTCGTGCTCGAAGGGCAATCGCCGCGCGACCGTGAGGCGTGGAGCATGAATCCGTCGCTCAACGCCGAAGCGATCACGCCCGACTACTTCAAGGTGATGAAGATTCCGATTGTGCAGGGACGTCCGTTCACCGATCGCGATGCCGAAGGTGCACCTCCCGTGGTGATCGTCAGCCTGTCGGCTGCCCGCCGCCTCTGGCCCGGTCAGGATCCGATTGGCAAGCGACTCATCGCCAGCTACGACCGCCCGGACGGGGACTGGCAGACAGTGGTCGGCGTAGCGGGGGATGCCCGATACCGGGGCCTGACAGAACCGACGTTCGATCTTTACAAGCCGTATCTGCAATCCGAAGACGCCGTCAAGCACCTCATCGTGCAGGGATCAGTGGACCCTTCGACTTTTCTTGGGCGGCTGCGATCGGAGATCCGTTCAGTGCACCCGGCGGCCGTAGTCGACGAGATCCGCCCGATGCGCGCGGTCGTCGACCGTCAGATGGCACCATGGCGCTTCGCGGCGCTGCTCTTTTCGTTGCTGGCCGTACTCGGGGTAGTCGTGGCAGTGATCGGACTGTACGCGCTGCTCTCGCGTCAGGTAGCGGAACGCACGCGTGAGATTGGTATTCGAATCGCGCTGGGAGCGCACCGCCAGCAGATCGTGCGATTCTTTGCCATGCTGACGGGCCGCGTCGTGGCGACAGGACTGCTCGTCGGTCTGATCGCCGCGTTCATCGCGAGCAGAAGCATGAACGCACTGCTTTTCGGCGTCGAGCCGACCGATGCTCTGACCTATACGCTCGTCTGCGCGCTCCTGATTCTTGCCGCGACCGCAGGAGCGTACTGGCCGATCCGCCGTGCGACGACTGTCGATCCCATTGTCGCGCTCAGGCGGGACTAAAGGAGGTACTCCGCGCGCGCTGTGGTACAAGGTGCGGCATGCGCATCAAGATTTTTGTGCTGTTCGCCGCTTCGCTGCTTTGGCCGCTTGCCACGCTCGCGCAGGTGCCGGTCGAAAGGCCCGATCGGGTTGCACCACGCGCTCGCCAGGCCGTGCCGGTGGCGCATCCACTCGACCCGCTCACCGCCCGGGAGATCACCGTGGCGGTGCAGGCGCTGAGGGCGCATCCGCAGGTGCCGGCCGGCTCCCTGTTTCCCTCGATTGCGTTGAGCGAGCCGCCGAAGCAGTACGTGCGCGATTACCGATCGGGCACCCCTGTCCGCCGCGAGGCGTTCGCACTGGTTTTCGACCGGCCAGGCAACCGCACGTTCGAAGCCATCGTCGATCTGGGAACCCGCGCCGTCACGTCGATGAAGCAGATCGAAGGCGCCCAGCCCGCGATCACCTTCGAGGAGCTCGACCGGGTTCCGGCCCTGGTCCGCGCCGACGCCGCGTGGCAGGCCGCCATGCGCAGCCGGGGCATCACGAACTTCGCCGAGGTCCACGTCGACCCGTGGGCGCCGGGCCTGCTCGATCCCAAAACCGAACCGCGGACGATCCGGTGGGCGCGTGCGCTCTCCTATCTCAAGGGACGGCAGAAGAACGTCTACGCCCGCCCGATCGAGGGCGTGGTCGCGATCGTCAACCTGACGACGATGGCCGTCGAGCGCGTGATCGACACGGGTGCGTTGCCGCTCCCGCCGCAGACCGCGGATCTCGACGAGCGGTCGATCGGCCGGCAACGGGTCGCGCCGAAACCGCTGCGGGCCGTGCAGCCGCTCGGTCCGAGCTTCGAGGTGCGCGGCCAGGAAGTTCGCTGGCAGAAGTGGCGCTTTCGATTCTCCATCCACCCCCGCGAAGGCCTCGTTCTGCACACGGTCGGATACGAAGACGGCGGACGCGTGCGGCCCATTCTCTATCGGGCCTCCCTGTCGGAGATGCTGGTGCCGTACGGCGATCCGGCGTCGAACTGGAGCTTCCGTAACGCCTTCGACGAAGGGGAATACGGCCTCGGCCGCCTGACCACCTCGATGGAAGTGGGCACCGACGCACCGTCTCACGCCCGGCTGTTCAGCGCCGTCTACGCCGACGACACGGGCAAGCCCGTAACCGTGCCGCGCGCCGTCGCGCTCTACGAACGTGACGGCGGCGTGCTGTGGAGGCATTTCGAGTACTACAGCGGCTCGACTGACGCGCGGCGCGCGCGCGAGCTGGTGCTGTTCACGGTGGTCACCGTCGGCAACTACGACTACGGGATCAACTGGATCTTCAGACAGGACGGCTCGCTGGAGATGCAGGGCGTCTTCACCGGCATCATGCTCGCCAAAGGCGTCGCCGCCACCAAGGACGATCAGACGCATGCCGACGCGAGCCGCCACTCATGGCACCTGGTCGCGCCCAACGTGGCGGCCCCGCACCACCAGCACTTCCTGAACTTCCGGCTCGACCTGGACGTGGACGGTCCCGTGAACGCCGTCAGAGAAATCAACGCGCAGGCGGTGCCCGGTGGACCGGGAAATCCCGCCTACAACGCCTTCGAGATGGCGGAAACGGCGCTTCGCACCGAGCTCGAGGCGCGGCGTGATCTCAACCTGGCCTCCGCGCGCCGCTGGCTGATCGTCAATCCGGCCGAGCGCAACGCCCTGGGGCAGACGGCCGGCTACCTGCTCGTTCCGGGCGAGAACTCGACGCCCTACCTGCATCCCGAATCACCGATCCGCCGGCGCGGCGGGTTCATCGACCATCACTTCTGGGCCACGCCGTTCGACCCCGCCGAACAGCACGCCGCCGGCGAGTATCCGAATCAGAGCGAGCCCGGCGAAGGGCTGCCGAAGTGGACCGCGAAAGACCGCCCGCTCGAAGGACAAGACGTCGTCGCCTGGTACACCTTCGGCATCACGCATATTCCGCGCCCCGAGGAATGGCCGATCATGAGCGCGCAGACCGCCGGGTTCAAGCTGGTGCCGGTGAGCTTCTTTTCGAGGAATCCCGCGCTGGACGTCCCGAGGCGATGACGCGCGCGGTTGACGAGAAGGTTGCGAGACGTCAGCGCCTTGGACCGCTGAGAAGCTTCGCTCGCCTTAAACAAGAGGTTAGAAGATCAGGAGACGCTCTGCTAAGAAGGGTCTCTTGAACTCTTGCCCTCCTGTGTAGAGTCACGCTCGGGACGACGATCACACACACGTTCTACTTCTTCTTCGCCGGCGCGGCGGCCGTGAGCAGGACGTCCCCCGGGCGAAGTTGACCCTCCACGAGCTCGGTCCAGTTGTCGTCCGCCAGCCCGGCCTCGACGGCGATCGGCACGAAGCGTCGATTCTCGAACTTCCACACATAGGCCTGCCTGATGCCGCTGTTCGATTTTTCCCGGGGCAATCGTGGAGGGTCGAGAATGGGAGGGTCCTGGTCCACCTCGGCGAAGGCCTCGGCCGATGGACGGAACGCCAGGGCCTTGTTCGGGATGCGCACAACTCCCTGCCGCTCGCGACCAGCTAGATCGACGATCGCAGTACCACCGGGAGGGACCGCTCCTTCGGTGTTGTTCACATCGATCACGGCGGTGTAGGTGACGACGCCAGCTGACGAAGCAGTTGCTGTGGATGGCTGCGATGGTGGTGCAGCTGCGCCGACTGGGGCGCCGGCTGGTGAGGTTGCCGCCGGCGTGGTTGGTGTTCCTGGCGGGCTGGCGGTGCCGGACGTGCCCGTCGGGGTCGGCGTGCCCGACCCGGCTCCCTGGCCCGAAGCGATCGCCTGCTCGACAACCGGCTGCAGCCGCACTGATGACACCGTGCCCGCGAACGTTTTTCCCGCGATCGACTCGACCTGGATGCTCACCCGGGATCCCGGCCGGACGCCGCCGACATCGGATTCGGGGATCTCCGCGAGCAGCTGCATCTGCCGCAGGTCCGCGACCGTGAACAGAAGCGGCGTTTGAACCGAGGCGGAAACCGTCTGCCCGACCTCGACCTCTCGGCTGATCACGATGCCATCGATCGGGGAGCGGACAATCGTGTGGTTCAGACCGACGCGGGCCTCTGCAACCGAGGCGCGCGCAGCATCAACGCCGGCGACGGCGGCCTTCACAGCGGCCGCCGCATCCCTTGCGGTCAACCGTGCGAGATCGAGCTCCGCCGTGGGCACCAGGTCGTCGGCTGCCAGCTCCTCGACGCGATCGAGCTTCGTTCTTGCGTCGTCAGCTACAGCCCGCAGCCTGACAAGCTCGGAGCGCGACTGGGCGAGCCCGGCGCCGGCCTCGATCAACCGTGCCTCGTACAAGGACGGGTCCAGGCGCGCCACGATCTGTCCTGCCTTCACCGTGTCGTTGAAATCCACTTCGACCGACTGGATGGTGCCTGAGACCTGAGAGCCGATGGCGACCGTTCGCATCGGCTCGAGCGTGCCGGTGACCATGATGCGACGGACGATCGGCCCGCTGGTGACTTCAGCGGTCGCGATTTCAATCGGTTCGGCTCCCGTGCGGCGCAGGAGCCCCACGGCGGCGAGCCCCAACAAACCGGCCACCGCAACCAGCACGACCGTGCGGTGCTGCTTCACCATCCGACCAACATACGCCCGAACCACGCGTAACTGATGATGTAGCCGAACCAGTGGTTTACGAGACTAAACTCGACCGGAACCGCCTCGAGTATCCCGGTCTTGTTAACACTCCAGCCCCGGCGAGCGTCCTGTGAGCAGCATGAGGTCCGATGAGGATCTCCCAGCCCTGGTGGACGCCGCCGCGCACGGCGACCGCGAGGCGTTCGGAGAGCTGTATGGCCGCTACAGCCGCGCCGTCCACGGCGTGCTCATCACCCGTCTCCAGAGGGCCGACGCCGAGGACGTCGTGCACGACGTCTTCATGCATGCCTTCGCACACCTCAAGGACCTGCGCGAGCCGGCCGCGTTCGGGGGATGGATCTGCGCGATCGCCCGGCGGCGGGCCATCGATCATCATCGCCGCGCCCACCTCGTGTCACCGCTCGTGGACAACGTGGCCGCGAACGATCGGCCGGACGTGACGACGGAGGCTCGCCGCGCACTGGCCGCCATCCAGATGCTGCCGGAGGCCTACCGCGAGACGCTCGTGCTCCGCCTGGTCGAAGGGTTGAACGGGCCGGAGATAGCGGCGCTGACCGGCCTCACCCCCGATTCGGTGCGGGTCAACCTTCACCGCGGTTTTCGGCTGCTGCGCACGCGCCTGGGAGGTCCCTCATGACCATGCCCGAAGAGGATGATCGGATCGACGCATATCTCTGGGATCCCGCGGCGACGCCGGTTGGCGACGTGCAGGACCTCGAGCGGATGCTGGCGCCGGTGCGATTCGAACCCACCGGAACAGAGCTCGTATGGCCCGATCCCGTCATGGCCGTCCCCTCGCGTCGGCGCTGGGTGTACGGCCTCGCCGCCGCGGCGGCGCTGGTTCTGGCGTTCGGGGGAATGGCGGCGGCATGGCGCTGGTCCTGGCCGGCCGGCCGCGCGTGGACGATCGAGAGCGCAGGCGCGACTGTCCCCGGCCGGCTGACCGTCGGGTCAGCCTTGACCCTCTCGCCGTCGGAACGTGCGAGTGTCAGCATCGCGCGCATCGGGACGATGCAGGTCGAGGGAGACGCACGGGTCACGTTGCAATCGACGCAAGGGACCCGTCATCGCCTGAGCCTCGACCGGGGGACCGTCCGCGTGAGGGTGTGGGCGCCTCCGGGCAGCGTGGTGTTCCGGACCCCCGCCGGCGAAGTCATCGACGTGGGGTGTGAGTTCGATCTCACGGCGGACGCGACCCGAAGCGTCGTGCGCGTGCGTTCGGGGTGGGTGCAGCTCGAAAACGGCATCGAGGAGACGCTCGTACCCGCCGGCGCGATGAGTGAAATGCGCCCGGGCCGCGCGCCGGGCGTGCCGGTGTTCCAGGATGCGGCCCCCGCGTTTCTCGCGGCCGTCCGTGCGCTCGAAGAGGGCCAGGACGCCGATCGAGCGTCGGCCCTGGCCGCGATCGTCGGCCTCGCCCGCCCCCGCGATGTTCTGACGCTGCTCCTGCTGGTGGAGCGACGCACCCCCGGCAGCAACCAGATCGCGGCCCGCGCCGCCGAGTTGTGGCCTCCGCCCGACGACGTCACCGTCAACGGCGTGGTCCGCGGCGATCGCGACGGCCTGTGGCGCTGGCGCGACACGCTGCCGCTGCCGCCGTTGAAGGGCTGGATCCGGAACTGGCGCGACGCGCTGCCGGCCTGGCTCTCAGGCCGCTGAGGAATACCGGCGCCATCGTCCATCTACGTTAACGGTCGCTCCCGGCGCTGCGTCTCTAGGGATGTGGAGGATGTGATGGACCGACGAATGTTTCTGGCGGCGCTTCCTGCGATCGCCGTCGCGCTCAGGGTGCCGGCCGTCGAAACGGCCCCGCCGCAGGATCTGGAGTTCATCCGCGCCTGGGAACGCGCGCAGCAGCTGCGTCCGCGGACGCTGACGTCGTACGCCCGCATCGCGCCGGCGGGCGAGCCGGGCACCCCATCTGACCATCGCGGGGCGGCTGTTCGACCGCGACGGCCGCTCGCCCGCGCCGGGCATCACCGTGTTCGCGTATCACACCGATGCGCAGGGCAACTACGACGTGCGGTCGAACGGTCCGCATTCGTGGCGCCTCAAAGGCTGGGCGCTGACCGACGCCGAGGGCCGCTTCCAATTCGGGACGATCCGGCCGGCGCCGTACCCGGGCCGAAACGTCGCGGCGCACATCCACATCGGTCTCGAAGGCCCGCGACTGACGCGGCGATCGGCCGGAATCCTTTTCGACGGCGATCCGCTGATCACCCGCGAGGAGCGGGCGGAATCGATCAAGGCCGGGCAATTCGGATCGATCCTGCCGGTCATCGTGCGCGACGGCGTGCAGCAGGTGGACTACAGGATCAGGATCGCGGACGAACACATGTTCTGACGGCAGGCGCGTCACGAAGAGGCTACACTTCCACCCATGATGTGGCTGGACGGTTTGTGGCAGGACCTGCGGCTCGGTCTCCGTAACCTGTCGCGAAGCCCGGGGCTGGTCGTGGTCAGCGCGCTGTCCCTGGGGCTCGGAATCGGATTGAACGCGATCCTCTACATGGGCATCAGCACCATCTACGGTCATCAGCCGACGATGGCCGATCCGGATCGCGTGGTGGGCGTGGAACCAGGCAACGCGAACCAGTTTTCGTATCCGGACTATCAGGACCTGATCGGCAGCGGCATTTTCCAGGGGGCCTCAGGCTTCAGAACGGTCGGCCTCAATCTCGGGTCCGGACGCGACGTCACGCGCGCCGCCGGCATGGTCGTGACCGCGAACTTCTTCGAAGTGCTCGGGATCAATCCCCTCCTCGGCCGGACGCTTTCGATCGCCGACGGCGGGCCCGAGCGCGAGCCGCGCGTGGCGATGGTCACCGCGGGATTCTGGCGGACCCACTTCGGGAGCGATCCCGCCGCCATCGGGAAGCCGCTCGTCGTCAACGGCGAGACCTTCGACGTTGTCGGTGTGCTGGGCGACGACTATCGTCCGGTCACCGGCTGGATGGGCCCCGATGTATACGTTCCGCTCAGCCGGCTGACGCTGCCGGTGTTCGACAGCCGAAAAAGTCCGAGCCTCACCGTCCTCGGGAGGCTGGCGCCAGGCACCACCGCGCCGCAGGCGCAGCAGGCGGTCGCCGCGCTCAGCGCAAACCTGGAACGTGCGTATCCTGACCGCCTGCCGTCGAAGGGCCGGCCGGCGGCGGTGTTTCCCGTGGCGGCACTTCAGTTTCGCGGAACTCCGGCGCAGTTCAAGTTCCTCTCGACGATTGCGTGGATCACGTCTGGCCTGGTGCTGCTCATCGCGTGCGTCAATGTCATGGGGCTGCTGATGGCCCGGGCGACGCAGCGACGGCGTGAGCTGGCGATTCGTGTGGCCCTGGGCGCCGCACGGGGACGGGTCGTCCGGGCGATGCTCGCCGAAAGCTTTTTGCTCGTCGGCGCCGGGGCGGCGGTCGGGCTGCCGCTCGCGGTCGCACTGAACTTCGTGCCGTTCCCGGCCTCGATGTCGGCGCTGCAGGACGCGATGGCCCTCGACAGCCGGATCTGGCCGTTTGCCGGCGGGCTCGTCCTGCTGTCGACGCTGGTCTGCGGACTGGTCCCGGCCATGCGGGCGACGCGGGGGGATGTCGTATCGGAGATCCGGCACGGCGGAGAGTCCGTCACGCCACGGATGCGGCTGCGGCAGATGCTGGTGGCCGGGCAGGTGGCGATGTCGCTGGTGTTGATCGTGGCGGCGCTACTCTGTGTGCGCAGCCAGATTCGAGATCGCCCGCGCCAATCTCGGCTTCGACATCGATCATGGCGTGGTTGCCCGCTTCGGGCTCGAGCGCAACCAGTATCCGGGCCAGGAACGCGTCCGCTTCGCCGAGCGGCTGGTGGAACGCATCCAGGGCATTCCCGGTGTGTCGTCGGTCAGCGTGGCGAGTCTGGTGCCGCTCGGGGGGAACGCGCTGGTCAAGAGTTTTCACCCGGCCGGACGCACCGACATCCCCGGGACCCGTCCGGAGACCTACAGCGCCGGCCCCGGATATTTCCAGACACTCGGGATTCCGCTTCTGAAGGGGCGGGATTTCCAGACTTCTGATCGTGCCCAGGCGCCGGTCGTGGCGATCGTCAACGAGACGTTCGCCAGAACCTACTACCCCGGCAAGGAGGCCGTCGGCCAGCGCGTGCAGACGGTCGACGATCCGGAGGCGGAGGTGATCGGTGTGGTGCGCGACCATCGCATCGGCACGATCGGCGAGGCGCCAGCGTCGGTCGTCTACTACGCCTACGCCCAGCGTCCGTCGGAGTTGATCCTGCACGTTCGGACCGCCACCGCGCCCGATACACAGGTGGCAACCGTGCGCCGGGCCATCGACGAAATCGATGGGGCCGTCCCGGTCGGCGTGCAGACGCTGCGCGGCGCGACCAGCCTCGAGCTCACCATGCGACGAACCGGAACATTTCTCATGGGGATCATGGGCGGTGTGGGTCTGTTGCTGGCGGTGATCGGGCTTTACGGGGTGATGGCCTACGTCGCCGCGGCGCGGACCGCGGAGGTCGGCATCCGCATGGCGCTCGGTGCCTCGAGCCAGCGCATTCGGCGGGAAATGCTGCGTCGCGCGCTCAGGATAGTCGCGCCGGGCATCGGGCTGGGGGTGATGGCGTCACTGCTCATGATGCCGGCCTTCAGCACGTTCCTGGCCGGGGTGAGTCCTTTCGATCCGGTGGCTCTGGCCGGCGGAGCCGCGCTCCTGTTGCTGATCGGCCTGGCAGCCGGCTACCTGCCGGCGCGCCGGAGTGCCCGGCTCGACCCTATGCGCGCACTCCGACGGACGTAGCCTCTCAGCGGGGTCGCGCCGGGAGGTTCCTGGCGTGGTAAACGTCGGCCGGTATCCGGTGGCCCATGTAGACGCGGCCCAGCAGGTCGAACAGCGTCGGGTCGTACGCCTTGAGGTCATCGGGCGTCTGAAGCCGCTTCGTCCCGTCAACCCACTCGTAGTTGGACCAGAACCACCACTGCGTGCCTTCCGCCCAGTATTCGTTGGCCGTCGTCTCCGCGTAGTGACCCTTGTACTGCCCGCGGGCCATCGCCGCCTTGTAGGCGGCCTGGATCTCTTCGTACAGCGGCGGGTCGGCCGTGCGGATCGCGTTCATGATGCCGTGGGACCACTCGTGCACCAGGATGTTCTCGCCGTAGTAGCGGGTGCCCGGATATCCGAGCACGTTCTCCTCGGCGCCGGTCGTGTAAACACCTCCGAGGCCACGCGCGCGGCGGTTCCAGTATTCCTGGTCGGTCAGGCTGGCGATGCCGCCCGGCTTGTCGTAGTTCTCGCGCTCGCGTCGCGTCAAGCGCGGATCGTCGAGCGCCGGCTTCTTTCGATTGCGTTGTTCGGGGATGTCGGTCGTCATCTCGGTGACCGCCATGATGCCGACCCGGAACTTCCTGGTGATCATCTCGCGGCGGATGTCAGGCCGGTTGCCGAGCATGAAGACGACGATGTCGCGGGCCACGAGCAGCGCGGCGTCGGGGACCTTGTCGGAGCTGATGACCGGGATTCCGTGCGCATCGACATACTTCTTGTAGAAGGCGGGATCGTACCCGAAGGCGGCCGGCACAGCGCCGACGGTGAATCTGCCGTAATCCTCGACGATGGGTTTCGCCGGGGGCTGCGGCGCCTGTTCCTGCGCCGTCGGCGCCAGGGTCCAGAACACGACGGCGGCTGCGATCAAGCCTGCGTTTTTCATCGAACCTTCCTTGCCATGCGCTCCGCGCGTGAGCGTAGCGGCACGGCCGGGCTCGCGCAAGAAGGACTTTCTTATGGCGGCATCAGGTCTTTTTTGACGAGTTTTCGGGCGTCGGTGTGCACGGCCGGCCCGCCTCATGGTCCGTGGACACACCATGCGAGGCTTGACCAGCCGTTTTAGCGCGTGTAGTACAAGACGACTGCGACGAGCGTCCCGGCAAACAGGACAAGCGTCAGACGTCTCGCTCGCGGATCGACGTCGTGTAGTTCAAATCTCACGTCCGTGGGCTTCGACATGCTCAGCTCCCTCCGACTCCGCTAGTAGGTGGGGTCTTCCGGCGGGGCAGGGCCCGACATCATAACAGGCCACCCAAGGACGCGGCTTACGCCTCGACCAGAATCACCAGTGTTTCGGGCACCACGCCATCATGGGCCATCGCCTCCGCAGCCGCCGGGCTCCGCATGACGGCGTTCAACGCATCCATGTCCGGCACATCCATCACCAAAGCCACTCTCTTCGGGTTCTGCGGATCCACGAACGTCCGGATGTTGGTGACGCCAAGCCGTCCAAACAGCTCCTTTCGCTTCGGCGAGCGCAGCCAATGATCCTGACCCTTTGTGATGTCGTGATATCCAACGATCGTCGGCATGTTGTCTCCTTTGTGAAGATGCCCCGGCATGCTACCACCGTGATGTGTGTGGGATGCAACAGGCTGGTGAGGGAGCGGGAGCGTAGCCCGAGGGGTGAGGGGTGGCTATGGCAATCCACGGCTCGGCGGTTCGTAGCCTGATCACATAGCAGCCGAACAGACCTCCATCGAATTCCAGATGACGACCAGCGGGGCCTCTCAGGTGCCGGAGTCACCCCAGATCCGCGATTAGGCAGATGGGGCCTGCCTGGTCGCGCAGTGTTTAGGCATCGACCAAAGGCCCGCGCCCGGAACGCGCCAACGGGCTTTGTATAGGTCTAAGAACCCTTCTAAGAAACCAAACCCAACAGGTCCAGATCAGACCAGTCGTGCCCTCACGAACACGGTCGAAACACCCGCATAAAACCTGGCGAAACCGCACGCTGTCGCATCAAGCGCAACGCCCATGCTAAAATCGGTCGTTATGCTTTACTACCTGGCCGTGACCCTGTACGTGCTCGCCTGCCTGATGCTGCTGATGGTCGTTCTGCTCCAGCAGGGCAAGGGCGGAGACATGGCCAGCGCGTTCGGCGGAGGCGGGAGCCAGACGGCGTTCGGCGCCCGTGCCGGGGCCAGCGTCCTGACCCGCGCCACCACCGTGCTCGGCGTCCTGTTCATGCTCGGCGCCCTCCTGCTCGCCATCGTCGGTCAGCGTGGTCCGGGATCGCTGCTGAGCGGTGAGCCGGGCACGGCTCCAGCGCCCGCGCCTGCGTCGGCCCCGGCGACGCCGCCCGCGAAGCCGCAGCCGGAGAAGAAGTAGATAGAATTGAAATCCAGTGCGGTCGTCAGACTGCGCTGCACCCTCCTCGCGAAAGTGGCGGAACTGGCAGACGCACCAGCTTGAGGGGCTGGCGACCGCAAGGTCGTGGGGGTTCGAATCCCCCCTTTCGCACCAACCTTCGCTCATGAATGCAAGCGAAGGTTGCCCACCATAGCGCGAAGCGCGAAGGTGGGCTGTCGGCACGGCGAATGAGCTTCGGTTGGCAAGCCAAGCGAGTAGGTTCGTCGGTCACCCCGCCTGGCTCGCTCCATTCCGCTTCCGCTTCGCCGCCAGTTCCATTCCACTCGCCCTTCGCTCATGATGCATCCTGTGGTACTCCGCGCAGCGGGTGTGCGACGGGTTGAACCTTGAACAACGGACCGGCTTCCGCCCTCTTCTATCTTGGAGCGGCCACGGCTCTCGCCGGTCTGCTCAGCCAGATCCGGCCGCTGCGCCGGATCGGCATTCCTACGCGGCGGCGCGGCGCCCTGGTGGCTGCTGCCGGACTCGTGATCGCGCTCGGTGCGATGATGCTGCCGAACCCGACGCGTGCGACTCCTGCTCGCGACACGCTCCTCGATCAGTGGCTCCCGGCATGGCAATTTGGCGAGTACCACGAGCATCGCGTGCGCGCCAGCCCTCGACAGGTGTTCGCCGCGATCAGGCGGGTGCGGTCGTCTGATATCTTCCTGTTCCGCACGCTCACCTTTCTCCGGAATCCCAGTCGACAAGGCTCGGGTGAGCACATCCTCAATCCGCCCGAGGACAAGCCGATCCTGGATGTCGCGCTGGCCGGGGGATTCGTGTTGCTGGGGGAACAGGCGGACCGCGAGCTACTCCTTGGTGCGGTCGTCATCGCACCACCCGATATCGTGCGCATGGCGCAGCGCGGCACCGTGCCGTCGCTGGATCCTGCATTGTTCCGCACGCTGGACCGACCGGGTTTCGCGCGAGCCGTCATGAACTTCCGCGCCGTGCCCGAATCCGATGGCTGGACTCGCGTGACGACGGAGACGCGTGTCTACGCCGTGGACCAGGCGACCCAGCGGCAGTTTGCGCGCTACTGGCGGATCATCTACCCAGGCAGCTGGCTCATTCGATGGAACTGGCTGCGCGCAATCGAAGCCCGACTCGTGTCCTGACGGCTACGCGTCGGTGTTCAACAGTCCAGCGAGCTGATCGGACGGATCGATGCGGCGGTGCGGGCGGCACGAAACACCGCGGCGAAGCCGGCCGCCAGAAGGAGCGCGCATGCCGCCACGTGGGTCCAGGCGTCGAAGCTCCCGACGCCGAAGACCTGGTGACGCAGCACGCGTGACAGCGCCGCGGCGCCAATCAGGCCGGCGGCCGTACCGGCCAGAAGCACCAGGCTGCCGTCCCGCACGAACAACCGGATGATTGCCCGTTCCGGTGCGCCGAGCGCGAGACGGATCGCGATCTCCCGGTGCCGCTGCTGGACGGCATAAGCGGTCACACCGTAGATGCCGAGCATCGCCAGAAAGGACGCGATCACCGCGCAGCCGGTCAACAACAGCGACAGGAACCTGCTGCCGGCCCGTGCCTTGTCGTCGCCGGCCACCGACCGGGCAGGATTGACGACGGCGTCCCGGTCGACCTCGGCAGCCGCGCGTTGGAGCGACTCGAACAGCATCGGCGCCGGCCGGTCGGTGCGAACGTAGAAGGTCGCGAACCGTCCATCGGGAACCTTCGGCTTATAGAAATCCGCCTGGTCGCCATCGTCATAGGTTTGCCGCACGTCGCCGCTGATCCCGACGACGGTGCGCCACGGGCCGGCGGTCACGCCGCCTGGGGTTTGCTCCATTTCGCGGACTCGTCCGCCAAGCGCGCCGCCGGCGGGCCACAGCCGTCCGGCGAGGGTCTCGCTGACGACCGCAACCGGAGCATCCGCCGCGGCCTCTCCGGCCGTGAACTCACGCCCCTGCCTCAGCTCGATGCCAAAGGTCGAAAAATAGCCTGCGCTCACCGAGACGACCCCGCCGGTGATCCCGGCCTCCCCTGGCTGCGCCTCGATCCTGTGAGCCGGCGGAGGCACGAACGGCGGCCAGCTGCTGAAGACCACCGGCATGCTGGTATCCGCCGACACCCTTGAGGCAAATCGTTCGAAGACCGGCCGGTAGGCGCCGCCATCGGCAGGATCGCGCGGCCGCAGCGCGATCCGAGAGGTGATCAGGCCGTCGGGATTGAATCCGAGCTCGGTGGTCATCATCCGGCCGACGCTGCGGATCATCAATCCGCAGCCGACGAGCAGCACCAGCGATCCGGCCACCTCGAACGCGATCAGACCGCTGCGAAGCCGGCGCATCAGCCGGCCCTGGGTTGCCACCCGTCCGTCCTGCCGCAGCGCGTTGGTCAGCCCGCGTCCCCAGGAGGTCAGCGGCGCCAGCGCCAGCGAGATCGTGGCGACGAGACTCACGCCGACAACGACCAGCAGCACGGTAGTGTCGAGGGCGATCCCCGAGGCGCCGGGTGCCGGACGGCCAAGCTGGGCCTCGATCATCGGCGCCAGTGTGTCGAGAACGAGCGCGGTGATACCGGTACCCGCGACCAGCGCGGCGGCAGCAATCAAGGACGACTCGGCCAGGAGCATCCGGACGATGTGGCGCCAGCCGGAGCCGAGCGCCAGCCGGACCGCCACCTCCCGCTGCCGCTGCAGCGAGCGCAGCAGCATCAGCACCGCGACATTCGCGCACACGATCACCAGCACGAGACTCACCGCCACGGTGACGCCGAACAGGACCGGCCGCAACTGCCCCACCCATCGCTCGTGAGCGGACTCCAGATGAACGCCGGTCCAGTCATCCGGCAGCGGGGACGTCGCCGCCCGGCGCGCGGCTTCCGTAAGCCGCTGCTCGGCGGCCGCGGGAGGCACACCGTCACGCAGCCGCACCAGATACGCGCGGACCGGCGTGGCCTGTGGGACCATGAGGTCGACCGGGGTCCGGCTTTCACGACCGAAGTAGAAGCCGGATGGCAGTACGCCGACGATCCGGAACGTCTCGAACGTGCCGGGACGGGACTCCGGTTCCGTCCGGATCGTTCGTCCGACGATGCCGGGATCGGATCCAAACCGCTCGCGCCACAGCGCGTGGCCGATGAGCGCGACTCGTTCGGATCCGGGAGCGAAATCCTGCTCCGTGAAACGGCGACCGATCGCCGCAGTGACGCCGAGCCCCTCGGCGAATCCCTGCATCACTCTCAACCCGCGCAGCGACACGGCGTAACCGCCGTCATCGAGGTAGAACGACTCACCGGCGCTGGCGATCGGGAAACTCGACGACGTCGCGCACCGACGGCCAGTCCATTCCCGTCATGCCGCGAGGCTCCCACGGGCCTGGCGGCGCATAGCGGACGTGATACAGCCGGTCCGCTTCCGGGTAGGGCAAAGACCGCACCAGATACGCATTCACCACCGACACCATCGTCGTCGTGAGCGCCAGGCCGAGGGCGAGCGAGGCGATGGCGACGATGGTGAACGACGGCGTGCGGCGAAGCCCGCGGACGGCGAACCGGAGGTCTCGCACCAGGCCGTTATCGATGGTCCAGCTGTGTTTGGTCACGGATCACCTGCGATCTCGACACGACAGCGCATAATACTTCCGCCAGATGCGCCGCACGCCGGAGATCCCCGAAGACATCGAAGAGTACCGCGACGAACGCTGGCGTCGCGAGGGCACGCGGCAGGTGGAAACCGCCATCGAAGCCGAGCGTTTCGTCGAGCAGATCGGCTTCGCCGCCTGCCTGACCGACTCGCGCCGGCCGGGCCCGTCGCTCTACGTCGCGGTCTGCGGCCGCCGCGACGCGGTGATGCCGCGCAACGTGCAGAAGGATCCCGAAGCCTCGCTGACCTGGGTCCTGAAAGACGAGATCGTCGGGCGCGGCAAGGTCTACTATGCGAAGCTGCCGCGGGGGAAGGCGATGTTCATCGCGGCGCGGATGATCCCGTATTTTCACGCGATCTGGGGGATCCGCCGGTCGGAGGAAAAGGGACGCCTCAGCCGGAACGCACAGGCGATCCTGCGGGTGCTGCGGCGGGAATGGGAGATGAGCACCTGGGATCTGCGCGAGGATTCCGGGATCAAGGACCGCAAGGCGTTCACCGCCGCCCTCGACGAGCTGCAGGCGGCGATGATCGTGGTGCCGAGCCAGGTGTTCTATCAGCCGAAGTTCACCTACATCTGGACGCTCGGGGTCGGCCGGTTTCCCGAGGCGCTGCGCAAGCGGATCGCCCGCGAGACCGGGCTGCGCGAGATCGCCCGCTGCTTTCTGGCCGGCGCCGGGCTGACCGTCCCCGGCGAGCTGGCCCGCGTGACCGGGCTGTCGCGGCCCGAGGCCGGACGCGGCAACCGGGCGCTGGTGTCGGAAGGCTACGCCAGCATGCCTGCTCCAGGCACCTATCGTCTCGCGGCAGACTGGCCGCGCGAGGATCCGGTGGCGTCAGTCCTCCCTGAGGAGTGAAACCGGGTCGACGCGCATCGCCTGGACCGCGGGCCGCCACGACGCGGCGATCACAGTGAGGGCCAGCGCCCCCGAGATGGCGGCCAGCGACTGCGGGTCTGCCGGCGACACCTCGTAGGTGAGCGCCGCAAGGCCGCGTCCGAGCATCCAGGCGCCGACCAGCCCCACCGCGAGTCCCATCGCCGCCAGCTTGACCGCGTCTGCCGCCACCAGCCGCGCCAGCTTTGAGGGGTCGATGCCAAGCGCAACCCGGATGCCGAACTCACGCCGGCGCCGTGCGACCGCCGCGCTGAGTACACCGAACAGTCCACCGGCGGCGGCCAGCAAGGCGACCAGGCCGAAGACCAGGCCAAGAGCCGCTGCGGCGCGGGGACGAGTGAGCGTCTCGGCGTATTCGGCGTCCATCGACCCGAGCGACGCGATCACCACCTGCGGGCTCACCGATCGAATCGCCGCCGCGATCGCGGGGATCCCCGGGCACGTCTGGCCGCAGCGCAGAGCGAGGAAGACCTGTCCCGAGCCGAAGGTCGATGCCTCGGCGCTGCCGTTGCGTTCCACGACGAGCGGGTGATACATCTCCGCCACATCCTGACGGGGATCGAGAAGCGGGTTGCGGATCTCGGTCGCCACACCGACTACGCGATACCAGGATTTCTGGCTTTCGAGGCGGAAGGAGCGGCCGACCGCCTGCCCGTCGGGCCACAGAAGGCGGGCGAGGCGCTGGCCGACGATCACATCCTCTGGTGCCGAGACTGCGGAGAAGGGACGGCCGGCCAGCAGCTTGATGTCGAACAGCTCGAAGAACTGCGCGCTGACGCTGTAGGTCATGATCTCGCCGGGCTTGATCGGGGCGGCGCCCTCCGTGTCGGGCTGCAGGCTGCCGAAATAGATGCCGCCGCGGGTCGGCGGCACACCGCCGCTCAGGCTGGCCATCTGGACGCCCGGCAGCGCTCGCAGTCGCGTCTCGAGCGCGCTGGCAAAGGCGAGGCGGCTGGCGCGGTCGCGGAACGTGAATTCCGGCAGCGCGACCCATCCGGTGATCACGCCGTCCGAGTTCAGCCCGCGATCGGCATTCGTCAGGTTGACGAACGTCCGCACCAGCAGCCCGGCTCCAGCCAGCAGCGTCGTCGCCAGCGCGACCTCGGCGACGAGCAGGCCGCGCGCCAGCCGGCGCCGAGCCGGGACCTCGGTACCGCTGCGGCCGGCCAGCCGGATCGAAGCGATCGCGTCACCTTCGTCGCCATCCATGCCGGCACCACGCCGGCGATGGCCGCGGCCAGGATGCCGAGCGCGGAGGTGACCGCTACCGCGCGCCAGCTGAGCGCAACCGGGGTCAGCGTGCGGGTGAGAAACGCGTCGGGGAGATAATTGGTGACGAGCTCGACCAGGGCGTGCGCGAGCAGCAGCCCGGCGATCGAAGCCGCCAGGCCGAGCAGCAGCGTTTCCGCCAGCGCCTCCCGCACCAGGCGGGCGCGCGACGCGCCGAGGGCAGAGCACATCCCGAACTCACGCTGCCGCTCCGAGAACCGGGTGAGCATCAGGTTCATCGCATTGGCGCACAGGACCAGGAACACCAGGCCGACGCCGGCCGAAAGCGTCATGATCGAACGGCGCGAGTACTTGTCGACCATGCCGGCGGCAATCGGCCTGAACATCAGCGAGGTGCCGTCCGGCAGCGCCGAGGCGCTGCGCGCCGCGCTCTCGGCGGCCCGGAGCGAGTCCGGTGGCGGAATGCCGGCCGCAAGACGGGCGAAGGCCATGGGGCGGACACGCTGCAGGTCGGGCGGCGGCGCGGTGAAGTCAATCGGACGCCAGGCGCGGACATTCGCATACGGGAAGCGGAACGAGGCCGGCAGCACGCCGATGACCTCCGTCGAGACGCCGGAGACGCGGATCCTTCGGCCAATCACGCCAGGATCGCGGTTGAACAGCGTCTGCCACAGTTCCTCCGACAGCAGGATGCGATCGTCGGCGCCGGCGCGGCCCTCACCCTCGAGGAAGCCGCGGCCGATGATCGGCTGGACGCCGAGCATCGCCAGCATCCCCGGCGTGATGCGCGCGCCTCCCCTGGTCACCAGTTCCTGCCCGGTGTCGAGTGTCACCGGAGACTGTGCCGCTCCCTCGATCCCCTCGAAGACGCGGCTGTCGCGCCAGGCGCCGAGAAGCGTACCGGGGACGGTGGACATGAAACCTTCGCCGTTGGTCAGCACCACCGAGGTCAGGCGGGAGGCCTCGCGAAACGGCACCGGGTGCAGGACCAGCGCGTCGAGAACGGTGAACATCGCCGCGGTGACGCCGATGGCAACCGCTAGCATCCCGACGGTCAGGGCGAGGGTCGCCACACTGGAGCGCAGCCGCGAGGCGGCGCGGCGAAAGTCTTCGATGAACATCTGAGGTCCTCGTCGAAATCGGGCGGGGGCCGTGCGGAGTCCAGTCGGTAACCCGCGGGCCGGTCCCCAGCGCGTGACGGAGCGGCAGCCGGAGAAGGTCGAAGAGCTCGCCGGCCGCGGTCATTGCCAGCCCGGCCGGACCGCGGCGCTCCGCCTCGCGGCGGCAGGCCTCGCGCACCGAAGCCAGGATCTCCTCTTTCCCCGCCGGCGACAGGTGGGGAGCCGCGACCAGGATGACCCGGCCGGCGCGCTCGATCCAGGCGAGCGCTCCCGAGTGACGGCTCACGCCCTCGACCCTCCCTTGAGGATGCGCTTGCGTCGAGCTTCGGCGACCGCGGTCTCGAGCCGTCGTGCGTCTGCCTCGAGCACGCGGCGTCCAAGGTCCGTCAACCCGTAGTACCGCCGCCGCTCGTCATCGTCCTCCGCCCTGGGGCGGGCCTGGGTCTCGGCAATGAGCGTTTCGCTCTCGAGCCGCTGCAGCAACGTATAGAGCGTGCCGCTGCGTAGCCGGATCAGCCCGTCCGTTCGGGCGTCGACCTCCTGGATGATCGCGTAGCCATGGCGCCCGGTATCGGCGAGCGCCATCAGCACGTGGAACGCGAGCGGTGTCAGCGGGAGGAAGGAACGGGGATCCGATTCGGCGGCGGGCGCATGCCTCATGCGCAACTATATAACTTTCAAATCTATTTGAAGTCAAGGCAAGCCGTCAGCCTCGATCCGCGGCTGGTGTCAGCGAGAGTTGGCTCTGAGCGGTCGTTTCTTACTCGGTACGGAGGGCGACCATCGGATCGACTTTCGTCGCGCGGCGTGCGGGAAGGTAGCAGGCCGCCGCCGCAACACCGGCGAACGTCAGCGCGACGGCCACGAAGGTGGCGGTGTCGAGCGGCGTGACGCCGAACAGCATGCTCTGGAGAAACCCCGTCCCGGCGGCGGCCGCACCCAGGCCGAGCACGATTCCAACGCTGGTCAGGAGCAGTCCCTGGCGAAGCACCAGGGCAAGAACGTGCGAGCGCTGGGCCCCGAGCGCCATCCGGATGCCGATCTCCTGCTTCCGCTGCGTCACGGCATACGCAAGGACGCCGTAGACGCCGATGATCGCCAGGAGCCCGGCGACGCCGGCGAACGCGCCGGCCATCACCGCGTAGAAGCGGGGACGCGCGACCGAGCTGCTTACCAGCCGCTCCATCGAAAGCATCCCATCGACGCCGGTATTCGGATCAACGGCGCGGACGATCTGTCCAACCGCCGGGATCAGCGCGTTCGGATCGTTGCGGGTGCGGACGGCGAACGACAACAGCCCGAGGGAACGCTCGTGCTGCCAGAGCGGCGCTTCCCCCCATCGCTGCTGGAGCGCCAGCAATCGCCGATAGTGAATGAAGACTTCCGGGTACGGCTCGCGATCCGGTGAGGTGTTGCGCAGGTCTTCGACGACCCCGACCACCCGGAGCGGCGTCGGCGGGCCCTTGCCCATGTGCCAGTCGACAATGCGTCCGACCGGGCTGCCCGGCCCGAACTGGGGGACAACACTTCGGCTGATCACGATCTCCGGCGTGGAGGAGTCGCCGCCGTCCGCTTCGAGCTCGCGTCCGTCGAGCACCCGCACGCCCATCGCCGTCAGATACCCGGGGCTGACCGGTCGAAGCGAGGGCCTGACCACGTACGACTCCATCTGATCCACCGTCCGGCCTTCGGGGACGAACGTACCCAGTGTGATCTGTTCCCGGATCAGCATCCCGGCCCTGGTGAAGCCAGCGGACCTGACGTCGGGCACGGCGCGCAGGCGGGCGAGCAGCGATTCGATCGTCTCGACTTTTCTGGCGATCGGATAGCTCGGGGGAAACACCAGCTGAAAGGCGAGCACGTTCGACGGGTCGTAACCCCGGTCGATCCCGGACAACGCCGCGAAGCTGCGGATGAGCAATGCGGCGCCGACGAGCAGCGCGGTCGCCATCACGAGCTGCCCGAGAACCAGGCCTGCCCGCAGCCGCGATGCGCCGCGGCTGGGGGTCGCGCCGCGCGGGCCCATCGCCTGAAACCGGTTCGGGCGCGAGAGATGGAGCGCGGGGAGGAGGCCAAACACCAGGCTCGTCACGGCGGCGGCGCCGAACGCGATCCCGAGCACCCGCAGGTCGATCCCGATCTCATTGACTCGAGGCAGGATCGAAGCGCCGAAGGAAAGCTGGAAGATCCCCGGCGCGTCCACGGAGGCCAGCATCCTCACGAGCGTGATGCCGAGCGCCCCGACCAGCGCCCCGAGCGCGCCGCCGATCATCGCGAGCACCGCGCATTCGGTCAGGATCTGGCGGACCACCCGGCCGCGGCTGGCGCCGATCGCGCACCGCACGGCGATCTCACGCTGCCGGGCGCTGCCGCGCGCCAGCAGCAGGTTCGCGAGGTTGGCGCACACGATCACCAGGACGACCGAGACGGCCGCGAGGAACAGCTGCAGCGCGGGCCGCAGCTCCTTGACCGCGCGATCCTTGAGACGCTCCACTTCGAATCTCGGCGCCGTCCGCGGAGGAGTATTGGCCGGCGGCGGAGTCGGTGATCGCAGCGCCGATGACGTTTGCGTCCTGGAGGGCAGCTTCCAGCGTCACGTCCGGCCGGAGACGGCCGAGCAGTGTCACCCTGACCCGCGCCTTCGCGGCATCGTCGACGGCGAGGGGCGTGTAGAAGTCCCCTTCTGCGCCGGCCAGTTCGAACGTCGACGGCAGCACGCCGACGATCGTGAACAGCCGACGCTGCTGCCCGGATGACAGAAACTCGAGCGGTTTTCCGACGACGTCCCGATCGGCATGAAAGAGCTGCTGCCAGGCGTTGAAACCCAGCAGGACGACGTTCGGGTCGCGGTCGTCGTCCGGCACGAATGTTCGCCCCAGCAGCGGCCGGGCGCCGAGCGTCGAGAACCAGCCGGCCGAGATATTCGCACCCCACAACCGCGCCGTGCCGTCGGCGGTTCTCACCATGGCGATCGAAGGTGCGATCCCGCCCAGGTCGGAGAGGGTCGTGGTCCGCGCGCGCCATTCCAGGAACTCCTGGTAGGTCACGCCGCGCTGGAACGGCGGCAGCTTCGGCTCAGGGCGGGGAATGTTCTCGACGATCCGTACCAGGCGGTCGGCAGCGTCGAATGGAAGCGGCCGCAGCAGGACCGTGTCGACAACGCTGTATACGGCGGTGGTGGCGCCGATCCCGACGCCGAGCGTGAGAATCGCGACGAAGGCGAAGCCCGGCGAGCGCCGGAGCGTGCGCAGCGCGTAGCGAACGTCCTGACGGATCTCGTCGAGCCACGACCAGACCCAGACCGCGCGCGCGTTCTCGCTGACGATCGCCGGGTTGCCGAACGCGAGCAGCGCCTGACGGCGAGCCTCCTCAGGGGTCATGCCCCTGGCGATGTTCTCGTCGGTTTCGCGCTCGATGTGATCGCGGATGTCCTGGTCGAGGCCGTCCAGGGCTCGCCGGTCGCGTGCCATGGTCTCACTCCTGTGCACGTAGAACTTGGCCGCCTTCACCTGGAATGTCAAGGCGAGCGCCAGAAGCTCGGCGGCGCGGGATCTTCAGGAGGTGACGGGGGCGCCGACCGGCGTCAGCCAGGCGGCCGACCGCGGGTGAGCGCCCGTCACCACGGAGTGAAATGCCTCCTGCAGCGCACGGGTGATCGGCCCGGTGCGTCCTGAGCCGATGGTTCGGAAATCGATCTCGCTCAGGCCGGCGATTTCCGCGGCCGTGCCGCAGACGAATACTTCGTCGGCCCGGTAGAGCGCATCCCTGGAGATCGACGCCTCGGCCACGCCGTAGCCAAGATCCGCGGCGAGCAGCATCACCGTGTCACGGGTGATCCCTTCCAGGATCGCCGCCGCCGGCGGGGTGATCAGGGTGCCGTTCCTCACGATGAAGATGTTCTCGCCGGTGCATTCGGCGACATATCCCTGGGCGTCCAGCATGATCGCTTCTTCGAAGCCCAGTCGCTTCGACTCCGTGCGGGCGAGCACCGAGTTGGCGTAGTTCCCGGCAATCTTGGCCTTGGTCATCATGACGTTCGGATGATGCCGGGTGAACGACGAGACGTTGGCGCGGATGCCGCGGGCCTTCGCGTCTTCGGCAAGAAACGTCGTCCACGGCCAGACCGCGATACCGGTGTGCGGCCGCGCGCTGTCGACGGTCAGGTCCCATCCTCCTTCGGCCAGATAGATGAGCGGCCTGATGTAGCACGCTGCGTGGCCGCTGGCGCGTACCGTGTCGGTCACCGCCGCCATCAGGTCGGCGTGGGAGTACGGCAGCCGCGAGAAGCCAAGGATGTGTGCTGATTCGATCAGCCGGGTGATGTGTTCCGGCAGCCGGAAGATTGCCGGGCCGAGCGGCCCCGCATAGCAGCGGATCCCTTCGAAGACCCCGATGCCGTAGTGCAGGCCGGACGTCAGGAACGGTACCTGGGCCCGCGCCGGCTCGACCAGCGATCCGTTCAACCAGACATGTGAGTTCATCATCAGACTGCGACGCCGTCGGGCCGGACCGTGACCGGGTCGAGAAACGGCATCATCGACCGCAGTGCGGCGCCAACATGCTCGATCTGATGCTCCTGCTCCCGCGCACGGGTGGCGTCGAAGACCGGCCGCCCCTGTTCGTTTTCCTTGATCCAGGCCCGGGCGTACGCGCCGCTGCGGATCTCGCCCAGCATCGTCCGCATGGCCTGGCGCGTCTCCTCGGTGATGATCCGCGGCCCCCCGGTGTAGTCCCCATGTTCCGCGGTGTCGCTGACCGAATACCGCATGTAGTTCAGGCCGCCTCGATACATCAGGTCGACGATCAGCTTGAGCTCGTGGAGGCACTCGAAGTAGGCGACCTCCGGCTGGTAACCAGCTTCGACGAGCGTCTCGAATCCGGCTTTGACGAGCGCGCTGACCCCGCCGCACAGGACCGCCTGTTCGCCGAAGAGATCCGTTTCTGTCTCCTCGGCAAAGGTCGTTTCGATGACGCCGGCACGGGTGACGCCGATCGCCTTGCCGTACGACAGCGCGAAAGCGTGGGCGCGTCCGGACGCGTCCTGGTGCACGGCCAGCAGCGCCGGGGTGCCGCCCCCTTCGACGTAGAGCTCCCGGACGCGGTGGCCCGGCGACTTCGGCGCGATCATCGAGACGTCGACCCCCGCCGGCGGCGTGATCGTGCCGAACCGGATGTTGAAGCCGTGGGCGAACATCAGCGTCTTTCCCGCTGACAGGTGCGGTGCGATCTCCCTCTGGTAGACGCCCGGCTGCGCCGTGTCGGGAATCAGGATGACGATCACATCGGCCCAGGCCGAGGCCTCGGCCACCGAGGTGACGGTCAGCCCGGCGCCGCGCGCTTTGGCCACCGACTGGCTGGTCGTCGGCAGTCCGACCCGAACATCGACGCCGCTCTCCTTCAGGTTCAGCGCGTGCGCGTGTCCCTGCGATCCATATCCGATCACCGCGACCTTCTTGCCGCGAATCAGTCCGAGGTCAGCATCCTTGTCATAGAACATCTTCGTCATGGTTTCTCCATCCGATCTCAGACCGAGTACGACACGTGAGATTCGTGAGACTCCGGCCCCGCGGCCGGTTCAACCGCGGCGGCCGGCAGGCGTGCGCCGCGGGCCATGGCGACACGTCCGGTCCGCGCGACTTCCAGCACCCCGTAGGGCCGCAGCACTTCCAGCAGGCCGTCGATCTTCTCCTCCGCTCCGGTGATCTCGATGGTCAGTGAATCCGGAGCCAGGTCGACGATGCGGGCGCGAAAGACCTCGACCAGGTGGACGATCTCCGGTCTGTGCGCCTGCGTTGCGGCGACCTTGATCATCGCCAGGTCGCGATACACCGCCGCCGTGGACGTGAGGTCGGTCACCGAGATCACGTTCACCAGCTTGTAGAGGTTGGCCTCGATGCGATGGGCCCCGGCATCGTCCGACTGCACGACGAGCGTCATGCGCGAGACGCCCGGCCGCTCGGTGTGCCCGACGGTCAGCGAATCGATGTTGTAGCCGCGGCGGCGAACCAGCGACGATACGCGGTTGAGCACCCCCGGCTGGTCTTCGACCGTGACAACAAACGTATGTGGTTTCATCAGGCGTCCTCTGCGGTTTCGACCAGCGGGCTGGGGCGCCGGATCATGGCGCCGAGGTCGGCGCCGGCCGGCACCATCGGATAAACGGTGTCCTCTTGCTCGACCCGGAACTCGATGATGGCGGTGCCCGCGTGGGCGCGCGCCGCCGCGATGGCAGGCACGACCCCGGCCCGGCTCGTCACCGCGGTCGCTTTGAGGCCGTAGGCGTCGGCGATCTTCACGTAATCCGGACTGTAGAGTGGCGTCGCCGCGTATCGCCGCTCGTAAAAGAACTCCTGCCACTGCCGGACCATCCCGAGATAGCCGTTGTTGATGATCGCGATGTTGATGTCGAGCTTCTCCTGGGCGATCGTCGCCAGCTCCGGCATCGTCATCTGGAAGCCGCCATCGCCGGCAACCACCCAGACCTCGGCGTCGGGACAGGCAACCTTCGCGCCGATCGCGGCCGGCAGCGCGAAGCCCATCGTGCCGAGGCCGCCGGAGGTGATCAGCGAGCGGGGCGTGTCGTGGTGGTAGTACTGCGCCTCCCACATCTGGTGCTGGCCGACGTCGGTGACGACGACCGCCCGCCCGCCGGTACTCCGCCAGAGATCGTGAATGACGTGAGCCGCGTACAGGTGGCCGTCGTCTGGAAGGTTCTGGATGTCGCGGACGGCGGAGTCGCCCTTGAGCTCCTTGATGTGGCGGAGCCACTCGCTGCGCTGGCCGGCCACGACGCCCGGCAGCAGTGTACCGAGGACGTCCCGCAGATCGCCGACCAGCCCGACGTCCACCGGCACGTTCTTGCCGATCTCGGCCGGGTCGATGTCGATGTGGACCTTGCGGGCCTGCGACGCGTAGGTCTTGAGGTTGCCGGTGACCCGATCGTCGAACCGCATGCCGAACGCCAGCAGCAGGTCCGCCTGCTGGATCGCGGTGTTGACCCAGGCCTCGCCGTGCATCCCCATCATGCCGAGGTTCAGCGGGTGCGACGCGGGGATGCCGCCGATGCCGAGCAGCGTCATGGCGATCGGGACCTCGGCCCGCTCGGCGAACTCTTGAACGATCCCTGAAGCGCCCGAGAGCATGATGCCGTGCCCGGCGAGGATGATCGGGCGTTTGGCCGCGTTGATCAGGTCGAGGGCCTGAGCGAGCGCCGCCGGGTCGGCCTTTCTCTCGGGCCTTGCATGCGGCCGCGGCGCGGCAGCCTCCCAGTCGAACTCGCACGTGGTCTGCTGGGCGTCCTTGGTGATGTCGATCAGGACTGGGCCCGGACGCCCGCTCGCGGCGATGTGGAACGCCTCGCGCACCGCCGGCCCGATGTCCTGCGCGCGGGTGACCAGGTAATTGTGCTTGGTCACGGGCAGCGTGACGCCGGTGATATCGGTTTCCTGGAACCCGTCGCTGCCGATCAGCCGGCTGCCGACCTGCCCGGTGATGCACACGATCGGCGACGAGTCCATCATCGCGGTGGCGATGCCGGTGACCATGTTGGTCGCGCCCGGGCCCGAGGTGGCGATCGCGACACCGACCCGGCCGCTGGCCCGGGCGTAGCCGTCGGCCATGTGCGTCGCCCCCTGTTCGTGCCGCACGAGAATGTGGCGGATGGGATAGTCGAGCATCGCGTCGTAGGCGGGCAGGATCGCGCCGCCGGGGTAGCCGAAGACGGTCGACACGCCCTCGCGGACGAGACACTCCCAGAGAATCTGTGCACCGGTGAGCTTCATGTGGTGACCGCTCCGTGCGCGGCGGACGAAACCAGCCGCGCATACTTCGTCATGACTCCTGGTGGAACCTGCCGCGCCGGCGGCTGGCGGCCGGCCAGACGCGCCGCGAGCTGGTCGTCGGTAAGGTCGACGCTGAGCTCGCGCGCCGCAAGATCGATCCGGACGATGTCGCCGTCGGCGACGGCGGCGATCGGCCCGCCGTGCGCCGCCTCGGGGGCGACGTGGCCGGCCATCAGCCCGCGAGTGGCGCCCGAGAACCGGCCGTCGGTCACCAGCGCGACCGAATCGCCGAGGCCGGCGCCGACGATGGCGGCGGTGACCGCGAGCATCTCGCGCATCCCCGGCCCGCCCATCGGGCCCTCGTACCGGATCACCACGACGTCGCCGGCGGCGACCGCACCGGTCTGGACGGCCTCGAACGCCGCCTCCTCGCATTCGAAGACGCGCGCCGGACCACTGAAGAGGCGCAGATCGTGACCGGCGACCTTGACCACGGCGCCGGCCGGCGCGAGATTGCCCTTGAGGATGACCAGCCCGCCGGTCGGTTTGAGCGGGTCGCTCAGCGGCCGAACGACCTGCTGGCCGGCGGTCTCGACCGCCTCGCGCGCGTGCTCGCCGATCGTGCGTCCGGTGATCGTGACGGCATCGGCATGCAGGAACCCGCCTTCCACCAGCCGCTTGATGACCAGCGGAATGCCGCCGGCGAGGGACAGGTCGGTCGCGACGAACCGTCCTCCGGGCTTGAGGTCTGCCAGCAGCGGGACCCGCGCGCTGATTGCGTCGAAGTCGTCGATCGCCAGCGGTACTCCCAATTCCCGGGCGATCGCCAGCAGATGCAGCACGGCGTTGGTCGAGCCGCCGCTCGCCACCACCGCCGCGATCGCATTCTCGATCGCCGGCCGGGTGATTACCTGGCTCGGTCGGAGCTGCCGCTTCAACACGTCCATCACCAGCACGCCGGCCTCGCGCGCCACTCGTTGCTTGGCGGGGTCGTGGGCCGAGACGCTGGCGCTGCCGAACGGCGAGATGCCGAGCGCCTCGCAGACCGTGGCCATGGTGTTCGCGGTGAACTGGCCGCCGCACGCCCCGGCACCGGGGCAGGCCTGGCGCTCGAGCGCGTCGAAATCAGCCGTGGTGATCGAGCCGGCCGCGTGCGCGCCGACCGCTTCGAACACATCCTGGATCGTCACGTCGCGGCCGTGCCACTGCCCCGGCGCGATCGAGCCGCCGTAGAGCACCAGGCCGGGGATGTCGAGACGCGCCAGGGCCATGACCGCGGCGGGGATGGTCTTGTCGCAGCCGACGAGTACTACCAGCGCATCCAGGAGGTTGCCGCGCGCGACCAGCTCGATCGAATCGGCGATGACCTCGCGGCTGACCAGGGATGCCCGCATCCCCTCGCTGCCCATGGTGATCCCGTCGGAGATCGAGATCGTGTTGAATTCGAGGGGGGTGCCGCCGGCCTCGCGAACTCCCGACTTGACGTGGGCAGCCAGCTCGCGCAGGTGGAAATTGCAGGGGCCGATCTCGGTCCAGGTGTTGGCGATGCCGACCAGCGGCCGGCGCAGGTCCTCGTCAGTCAGCCCGGTGGCGCGCAGCATCGCCCGGGCGGGTGCCCGGCTCGCGCCGTCGGTCAGCCCGGCGCTGCGCCATTTCAACTCGTGAGACCCGTGCAATAGCAGACCCTCTCTGGAAATCGAACCTCGAGGACCACTTTGCCGCACGGATCGGAATAAGAAAAGCCAATTAATTTAACTGAAATATAAGAATTGCTTATGCGGTTGCGCGGCCGGGCTGGCGTCAGTCGGCGCGCAGCGCGATGTTCGGATGCACCGAGGCCGCGCTCAACGCCGGCATCAGCGTCGCAATCAGGCCGGCGACCAGCAGCGTCCCGACCGAAGCAGCCACCGTCCACGGATCGATCGCCGGGGCGCCGTCAATCCAGCGGCTCCACGCCCGCCCGAGCCCCCACGCCACTACCAGGCCAAGCATCGTCCCGGCCAGCACGAGCGTCATCCCGTTACGCACCACCATGCCGACCACCCGGGTGCGGTCGGCGCCGAGCGCCAGCCGCAACGCGATCTCGCGGCGGCTCAGGCTGACGACGTAGCTGACCAGGCCGTACAGACCGATCCCGGCCAGCAGCAGCGTCGCCAGGCTGAAGGCGCCCATGATCGCCGACGTAAAGCGCGCGTTGGCGGTCTGCCGCGCGGCGCGCTCGCTGAGCGACTCGCGGCCGTAGACCGGCAGCGCCGGATCGATGGACGAGACGGCCTGCTGCAGGTACCCTGTACGGTGGGCGCGGCACCGGCGCTTCGCACCGCGAACCGGATCGCCCGATCCGGGATCTGCGCGTAGGGATAGAACACGTCCGGTTCCGCCCGAGGCGCCCCGAGATCCGTTGTCAGGTCGCGGAACCGTGCGTCCGCCACCACGCCGATCACTTCCGCTTCCGGTCGCGACGGCCCGCCGAGCCGGAATTTCAGGCCGAGCGGATCCCGGCCGGGAAAGATCCGCCGCGCGCCACTCTCGGTGACGATCGCGACCCGGGGAGTCTCGGGTCGCTCGGTGCCGGTGAACATCCGGCCGGCAACCAACTGCATCCCAAGCGTCGAAAAATAATCCGGGGTCACGCCGTGCACGTAGTAGCGGATGCGGTCGGTGAGGTCCGGCTCCCTGACCAGGATCGAAGCACTCCACCCGGTAAAGGGCAGGGTGTCGGCGATCGCCGCGTGCCGGGCGCCGGGCAAGGCTCGCAGTGCCTCTTCCAACCGTTGCGCGAACTGCACGCGTTCCTGCGGGGTGTATTTCGCGCCGGTCAGCGTGACGCTCGCGAACGTGACCCCGTCCGGCGAGAAGCCGAGCGGGGTGCGCAACTGCGCCTGCAGCGTCTGGATCACCACTCCGGCGCCGAGCAGCAGCGCCAGCGCCACCGCGACCTGGGCCATGACCAGCAGCTGCTGCGGCGCCGGCCGTGCGATCCGGCCGAGGCCGCCGCGGACCGCGCGTCCGCTGGTGCGCAGGGCATCGGCGAGGCTGGCCGCGGGTGACGCGAACACCGGCATGAGCGCTGCCAGCAGCGCCGACCCGAAAGCCATCGTCGCAGCAAAGGCGAGCGCCCGGCCGTCGATCGCCGGCTCGACGAACACCGGCAGCGATCCCACCGGCTGGAGCGCGCGTATCGCGGTCAACATCCAGGAGGCCAGCAACCCACCGAGCAGGGCGCCGGCGGTGCCGAGCACGATCGCCTCGGCCGCCAGCTGCCGCGCCAGGTGCTTGCGCGTAGCCCCGAGCGCCAGGCTCACCGCGGTCTCCTGTCGACGTGAGCTCGAGCGCGCCAGCTGGAGGGCCGCCACGTTGGAGCAGGCGACGAGCAGGAACAGCAGGACGGCGATGAAGAGCATTTGCAGCGTGCCGGCCGTGTCGCCCAGGTAGAAGCTCTCCAGGGTGACGAGCTGTGCGCCACGATCGGTGTTGCTGTCGGGGAAGTCCCGGGCGAGCGAGGCGGCGACAGCATCGAGATCCGCCTGGGCCGCTTCCATCGAGACGCCGTGGTTCAAGCGGGTCAGTGCGGCGAGCCATCGGCTCCCGCGATTCTGGAGGATGGAAGGGGACGCCGTCAGCGAGATCATCGCGGTCGGGACCCACACGTCGGTGTCGAACGAGAGCCCTGAGAATCCGGGCTGCATGACCCCGACGATGGTGAACGGCCGGTCGTTGAGCTGAACCGGGCGGGAGAACACGTCGGGACTGGCGCCGAAGCGCGTGCGCCACAGCGAGTCGCTGATCACCGCGACCGGACGCTGATCGGGCACGGCATCTTCCTCGGCCGTGAAGGTCCGGCCCATCACCGCCCTGGCGCCGAGCATCTGGAAATAGGTCCACGAGACCATCTCGCCGTCCACCCGGGCAGGATTGCCGCCGCCGACGCTCAGGTTCAGGTCGATCTCGTCGTAAATGACGATCTCCTGCAGCGTGCGAGCGCGTTCCTTCCAGTCCCTGATCTCGGGGAAGGACGCTCCCCGGACGGCGCGCTCGGGGCCGGCAACACCCCAGATCACGCCGAGCCTCGACGGCTCGGGGAACGGGGGCGGCTGCAGCAACGCCGCATCGACGAAGGTGAAGATGCTGGTGCTCGCCCCGACGCCGACCGCGAGGGTCAGAGCGACCGCCAGGGTATGGGTGCGCTGCTTGCGGAACGCCCGGAAGGCAAGCCTGAGATCGCGAAGCATGGATGACACTCCTGCGCCGGGGAACAGCATGGCGCATTCCGTGTCCGAACATGGCCGAAAGGGCCGGAAACGGCGGTGTCAGCGCCGAATGACGTCCAGCGCCGCACACCGGCGTTCCGGGATCGGACAGCCGATCGGCTGGGCTACGCGCTCCTCGAGAGGGTTTCCTGCCGGATCGCCGCCAGCACCGCCTCGATCGACGCACGGGCGTCGCCGAACAGCATCTCGGTGTTGTTCTTGTAGAACAGCGGGTTGTCGACGCCGGCATAGCCGCTCGCCATCCCCCGCTTCAGAACGATGCAGGTCTTGGCTTTCCAGACTTCCAGGATCGGCATGCCGAAGATCGGGCTCGAGCGGTCGTCGAGCGCCGCCGGGTTCACGATGTCGTTGGCGCCGATGACGATCGCGACATCGGTCTCGGGGAACTCGTGGTTGATCTCCTGCAGCTCGAGCACGATGTCGTAGGGCACGCGCGCCTCGGCGAGCAGCACGTTCATGTGGCCCGGCAGCCGTCCGGCCACCGGGTGAATCGCGAACCGGACGTCGATCTGCCGTTCGCGCAGGAGCTTGGTGACCTCGAAGAGCGGATACTGCGCCTGGGCGACCGCCATGCCGTAGCCGGGGACGATGATCACCCGCCGCGACTGGAGCAAGAGCTCCGCGGTGCCCTGCGGGGTGATGCTGCGGACCGCGCCGGCGGGGGCGGCGCCGGCCGGCGCGACCCCTTCCTCCGCGCCGAACCCGCCGAGCACGACGCTCAGGAACGACCGGTTCATCGCCGCGCACATGATGTAGCTCAGGATCGCGCCGCTCGACCCGACCAGCGCGCCGGTGATGATCAGCAGGTCGTTCGACAGCATGAAGCCGGCCGCCGCCGCCGCCCATCCCGAGTAGCTGTTCAGCATCGACACGACCACCGGCATGTCGGCCCCGCCGATCGCGACCACGATGTGAATGCCGATGAGCGCGGCGAGCAGGGTCTCGATCACCAGCGGCCAGACCTGGGGATCGCCGGAATGGCCGACGAACTGGATGCCGAGCACGACGCAGCCGGCCACGAGGGCGAGATTGATCAGGTGGCGTCCGGGCAGGAGGAGCGGCTTGCCGCGCACCAGCCCCTGCAGCTTCCCGTAGGCGACGACCGAGCCGGTGAAAGTCAGGGCGCCGACGAAGATCCCGATGAAGGTCTCGGTGCGGTGGACCACTGCCTCGGTCCCATGAAACGACATGCTGGGGTCGACCGTGATGGCGAAGCCAACCAGCACCGCGGCGGCGCCGACGAAGCTGTGGAGCATCGCCACCAGCTGCGGCATGGCCGACATCTGCACGCGCATGCCGAGCGCCGCACCGACCGCTCCTCCGACCGCCATCATCGCCAGCATCACCGGGTAGTTCGTCACCCCGGGCCCGAGCATGGTCGCGATCATCGCGATCGCCATGCCGGTCATGCCGAACAGGTTGCCGCGGCGGGCCGAGCCCTGGGCCGCCAGGCCGCCGAGACTGAAGATGAACAACAGCCCGGCGATCAGATAGGTGACGGTAACGAGGGTGGCTGGCATGCGCTATCGCCTGAACATCCGCAGCATGCGCTGCGTCACGAGGAACCCGCCGGCGATGTTGATCGAGGCCAGCAGGATCGCCGCCGCTCCGAGGACCGCGGCCGGAGCGGTGGCCGGTCCGGTGAGCGTCAGCATGCCGCCCACCACGATGATCCCGCTGATCGCGTTGGTGACGCTCATCAGCGGCGTGTGCAGCGCCGGCGTGACGTTCCAGACGACCTGCCATCCGACGATACAGGCGAGGGCAAATACGGTGAAGTGCGACAGGAACGCGGGTGGCGCGGTCAGGCCGATGCCCAGCAGCGCGGCCGCAGCAAGCGCGATCGCGATCGCCGAACCGGCCAGGCCGGTTCCGGGAGACTCCGCTTTGACCGGCGCGCCGACCGCCGCAGTGGCGGGAGCCGCAGCCGCCGGCGGCGGGTCGCGACGCGGCGGCGGCCACACGATCGCCCCGGCGTGCACCACCAGCGCGTGACGAACGACTTCGTCGTTCACATCGATGTGGAAGTTCCCGGCGCCGCCGAGGTCCTCGAGCAGATACGCCAGGTTGTTGCCGTAGAGAACGCTGGCGGTCGGGGCGAGCCGGCTCGGCAGGTCGATGAAGCCGATGATGTGGACGCCATGCCGCTCCACCACTTCCCCCGGCACGGTCAGGGCGCAGTTGCCGCCGTTCTCGGCGGCGAGATCGACGATCACCGAGCCGGTCTTCATGCGGCGGACCATGTCCTCGGTGATCAGGACCGGCGCCGGACGGTTGGGAATCAGCGCGGTGGTGATGATGATGTCGACTTCTTTGGCCTGGGCCGCGAACAGCGCCATCTCCGCGGCGACGAAGGCCGGGCTCATCTCCTTGCCGTAGCCGCCGCCTCCTTCCCCCTCCTCCTCGATCTTCACTTCGAGGAACTCGGCCCCCATGCTCTTGACCTGGTCGCGAACCGCGGCGCGCGTGTCGAAGGCGCGGACGATGGCGCCGAGGCTGCGGGCGGCGCCGATCGCGGCGAGGCCGGCGACTCCGGCGCCGATCACCAGGACCTTCGCCGGCGGCACGCGTCCGGCGGCGGTCATCTGCCCGGTGAAGAACCGCCCGTAGTAGCTGGCCGCTTCGATCACCGAGCGATAGCCGGCGATGTTCGCCATCGACGACAGCGCGTCCATCCGCTGGGCGCGGGTGATGCGCGGCACCTGGTCCATCGCGATCGCGGTGATCTGCGAGTCGGCGAGCAGCTTGACCAGCGCCTCGTTCTTACCGGGCCACAGGAAGCTGACGAGGGTGGTGCCGGGCCGCATGAGCGCGGCCTCATGAACGCCGAGCGCCGGATGCTGATGGGGAGGCTGGACCTTGAGGATGATATCGGCCTGCCCCCAGACCTCTTTGGTGTCGGCGATCGTCGCCCCCGCGCCGGCGTAGTCGTCGTCGAGAAACGAGGCGCCCTCGCCGGCGTGGGTTTCCACCAGAACGTCGAACCCGAGCTTCTTCAGCTTGGTGACGGTCTCAGGAGTGCCGGCGACACGGCGCTCCCCGGGACGTGATTCTTTCGGGATCCCGACTCTCATCTGAATGTGATGCTCATGGTGCCCCCGAAGTATAGCGGCGATGCCGCCGTAACGGCCGCTCAGCGATAGAGCAGGAACGGCTGGCGGAACTCGAGGAAGGCGGCGGCCTCGCGGTCCCATTCGACCAGCAGCTGCGGCAGCCGGCCCGCCTCGACCGCCAGCCGCACCTTGTCGGAGCCGGTGAGCCGATCGATCGTCCTGCTCCAGGCGAACTCGCGAGGATGCTTCCGGCGGATCTCGTCGATGAGCAGCAGCGCGGTGCGAACCGGCCGGTACGCCTGCCGGTCGGTGACCGCGAACCGGATCCCGGGGATCGTCTGCCCCTTGAACTTGGCGGCCGTCGGTTCGACCACCATGGTGATGGCCTCGAAACGAATGCCCGGCAGGCGCAGGCCGTTCATGATCCGTACGACCTCGGGCGCGTCGAGCCAGGACGCGCCGATCTGCTCGAACGGACGCTCGGTGCCGCGTCCCTCGGTGAGGTTGGTACCCTCGAAGTACACGCTCCCCGTATAGCTCTGGAGCGCGGCAAACGAACGCAGGTTGGGCGACGGGTTGACCCAGGGCAGCCCGGTCTGATCGAACCACTGCGACCGCCGCCAGTTCGCGGCGCGGATCACGATCAGCTCGGCGCCGATGCCCTGCTCGCGGTTGAAGAGCGTGGCGAGCTCGCCGACGGTCAGCCCGTGCCGCGCCGGTATCGGATACATGCCGACGAACGACTTGAACGCCGGGTCGAGCAGGGCCCCTTCGACGATCTCGCCGCCGATCGGATTGGGGCGGTCGAGCACCACGAACGGGATGTTCTTCTTGACCGCCGCCTGCATCGCCAGCGCCATGGTGGAGACGTAGGTCCAGGTGCGGCCGCCGACCTCCTGGAGGTCGTAGACCAGAACGTCCACGTCCTTGAGCATCGCCGGGGTCGGTCCGCGATCCTCCGAAAGGTAGAGCGAATGGATCGGTACACCCGTCTTCGGATCGGTGTCGTCGGCGATCGTCACGCCGTCCTGGACGTCGCCGCGGATGCCGTGCTCGGGCGCGAGCAGCGCCGTGAGCTTCAGATCGGGGTGGCGCGCGATCAGGTCGATCGCCGAGTTGCGCGCCCGATCGATCGCGCTGTGGTTGGTGATCAGGCCGACGCGCTTGCCTTTGAGCGCGGGCGGAACAGCCGAGAGAAAGACCTCGAGGCCCGGGCGCACGTCCGCGCCGGGCGCGACCTGGGTCGCGGAGCAGGGGATCACGAGCAGCAGCGCGAGCAGGACAGTAATCATTTTTTGGATGTGGCAACGATACGCTGCGGCTCCCGCCGGGCGCAATCCTCGGCCACGCGTCAGCGGAAGGCACACATAAGAACCGTGTGGGACCGTGTTGAACGGTGGCCACTTGACACCCGTGGTCTCCGGGTATATAAAACCACAAGGTTAATTAACTGATTGGTTATGTTGAGAGTATGATTCGGAAAGGAGCGGCGCAAATGGTGGCAGGAACGACGGTCAACAGCGGGAGCTTCGAGGTCACGACCCCATCGAACGAGGAGATCCGCATGACGCGGCTGTTCGATGCTCCCCGCGAGCTGGTGTTCGAGGTGATGACCAGGCCGGAACACGTGAAACGCTGGTGGGGTTGCCTCGGCCAGGGCTACTCGGTACCGGTCTGCGAGATCGATCTCCGGCCCGGCGGCAGATGGCGCTTCGTCAATCGACATCCGAAGGGAGAAGCCGCCTTCCACGGCGAATACCGTGAGATCACGCCCCCCAGCCGACTGGTGTTCACCGAGATCTTCGAGGAGTTTCCCGACACCACGTCGGTGGTGACGACCGAGCTCGCCGACGAGGGGGGCAAGACCCGCATGACCGCGACCGTCCGCTACCCGTCGCTGGAAGTGCGCGACATCGTCATGGCCACCGGCATGGCGAGAGGCGCCGGGATCAGCTACGACCGGCTCGAGGATCTCGTGCTGGAGCTCAAGCGATAAGCCGATCACGCCCGGGGCGGTGGGTGCATCGGCACCCGCCGCACCCTCAGTGCGCCAGCCGCGAGAGGACCGTCCGCTTGATGTCGGCCTCTGAGCGGACGGCGGTCAAGTCGACGTCCGCCTCCCCCACCGCATCGATCAGCGCCCGAATCAGCTGCGCACGGCTCACCGCGGCGCCGTTCTGGGCCCGGATCGTCGCCGCCAGCCGATCCAGGAAAACAATCTGCCGCGTGAACAGCACGACCGTCGCCTTGGTCCATTCCTCGGCGTGGATCGGGGGGCGGCCAGGGCCGCGCTTTCCGGTGACGGCACGCCGGGTCGGGGAGAACTCGTCTGCCTGGGGCAGGTCCGGTTGCGCTTTCCGCGGCATGTCTATCTCCGGGGCTGAAGTCCTCGCTTCGAGCGAGTTCGGATGCACCGCGAACCTGAACCGGACCGCAGTGGATGAGTCGGCGCTATTCAACACTGTCGGCACAGCTTAGTTCAAGCCCATCCGTATCGGACCGGAATCTCGTCCCCTGAAAAAGTGGCGCGCGCACAGGATAATTGCCCGGAAGAGCCGAGCTACCCACGGGACCAATCGAGGACACGAGCGGCGATGAATCTGTTTGGCTGGTTGAAGGGGAAAGAAAAGGGGGCCGGCACCGCGCTGGCCCAGTGGCGCACGGCCTGGACGGCCGCGATCGAGGGTGGAGACGCGACCGACGACGAGCTGCGCCGCCGGCTCGAGGCGCTCGCACCAGCGGAACCGGATGTCGAGATCGAGCTCGAGATGATGGATGCGCTCGAGCAGCTCCGCACCGCCCAGCAGGCCGCCGCCGCCGGGGCGTTGCCGACGATCGAAACCGGCCACCGGGTCATCGGCGCGGAGCGATGTCACTTCAGCGCTCCCGCGTCCCTGCCCGCCGACCAGGTGCAGGCGGCCGGACGGGTGTTGCTCACCGGTACCCGGGCGGTGTTCGTCGGCGGCGGCCGGACGGCGGTGTGCGCCTGGCACGCGGTCCACGCGGTCGCGCGCATCGAGCGCGACCTGCTCCTCGCCCGGGCCGACGGCTCGGCGGCGGCGCACTACCGCTTCAACAACTTCGCCGATGCCGTGGTCTCCGCGTTTCTCGCGGGGCAGCTCAAGGGGGCGCGGCGCCCGAGTTTATAATTGCCCGCATGACTGCTCACACCGCGGAGCGCACCGCCATCGTCGCGCTCGGCATCGACCGGCTGCTGACGACCGAACGGCGACTGGTCGAGGGGCGGCGCGTCGGGCTCCTCTGCAACCCGGCCTCGATCGACGGCAGCTTCCGGCACAGCGCCGACCTGCTGTTCGACGATCCGGGGGTGACGCTGGCAACGATCTTCGGCCCGCAGCATGGCTTCCGCGCCGACCTGCAGGACAACATGATCGAGACGCCGCACGGCAGCGACGCGCGGCGGCAGGTGCCGGTGTTCTCGCTCTACAGCGAGGTGCGTGAGCCGTCGGCGGAGATGCTCGATGGGCTCGAGGCCCTGGTGATCGACATCCAGGACGTCGGCACGCGCGTCTACACCTTCATCTATACGGTCGCCAACTGCATGAAGGCGGCGGCCCGCCAGCGGATCCCGGTGATCGTGTGCGACCGCCCCAACCCGGTCAACGGCCGTGACGTCGAGGGGAACGTGCTCGACGAGGCCTACGCCTCATTCGTCGGCCAGTACCCGATCCCGATGCGGCACGGCATGACGGTCGGCGAGCTGGCCCGGCTCTTCAACGATCATTTCCGGATCGGCGCCGATCTGCACGTCGTCGCGATGGATGGGTGGACCCGCGGGATGTACTACGACGAGACCACCCTGCCCTGGGTCATGCCCTCGCCGAATATTCCCACCCTCGACACCGCGATCGTCTACCCGGGCGCAGTGCTGATCGAAGGGACGAAGCTGTCGGAAGGGCGGGGCACGACCCGGCCGTTCGAGCTGATCGGCGCCCCGTGGATCGACGGCGAGCGGCTTGCGGATGCGATGAACGCGCGCGACCTGCCGGGCGTCCACTTCCGCCCGGCCTTTTTCGAGCCGACGTTTCAGAAACACGCCCGGCAGACCTGCGGCGGCTGCCAGATTCACGTCCTCGACCGGCAGGCGTTTCGACCGGTCCGCTCGACAGTGGAGCTGATCGACGAGTTCCACCGGCAGTCGCCGTCGCGGTTCGAGTGGCGCGAGCCTCCCTACGAGTACGAGCACGACAAGATGCCGATCGACATCCTCTACGGATCGGATCGCCTGCGACAGGCCGTCGCCGAGGGGACGGTGCCGGCGCTGGTGGACGGATGGCAGGCCGACGAAGACCGTTTCCGCCGGCTGCGCGAGTCGTCGCTGCTCTACTGATCCTTTTTCGCCTGGTCCAGCGCCTGGAGCATCTGGCGTGCGTGGCTGTGCGCGTGCGGGGCGTAGATCTCGAGCCACCGGGTCACGCTGTACGGTCCGGTCTCGGTGTGGGTCCCTTCCCGGAGCCAGTCTTCCTCGCCGAGCCGCTCGAGCAGCTGTGCGGTGCATTCGCGCGCGTAGCGGAACGCCTCCAGCGCGCTCTCGTGCGGGCGGTCGTAGTGCAGGCGGCTGGCGAAGCGGTCCTGGTCGAAGGCGTGGATGGTCGGGCGGTCGAGGGCCAGCAACAGCCGCAGCCGGATCGCCGCCGTCATCTCGCTGTCGGCGAGATGGTGGACGATCTCGCGCGGCGACCACTTCCCCGGCGACGGCCGGGCGGCCAGCTGCTCCTCGGTCGCGCCCTGCATCGCCTCGACGATCGCGCGGTAGCCGTCCCGGTAGAGGGCGATCAGCCGCTCACGTTCCTTGATGTCCATGGTCAGGCGGTCGTCTTTGCGATCCCCGGAGCCTTGTTCTCCTGCGGCGTCGACGGGATCATGTGGTTCGTCAGCAGGTGGTTCTTCAGCTCTTCGAACGCCTCTTCGGGGGTATCGGCGCGGCACAGCATCCGCAGGTCGTCTTCGCTCACCGCTCCCCACTCGACCATCGGCCTGAGGTTCAGGATCTGGTCCCAGTACTCGCTGCCGTAGAGGATGACGCAGAGCTTCTTCGACAGCTTGCGCGTCTGGTCGAGCGTGAGGATCTCGAACATCTCGTCGAGCGTCCCGAAGCCGCCGGGGAACACCACCAGCGCCTTGGCCAGGTAGGCAAACCAGAACTTGCGCATGAAGAAGTAGTGGAACTCGAAGTGCAGCCCTTCGGTGATGTAGGCGTTGGGTCCCTGCTCGAACGGCAGCCTTATGTTCAAGCCAACCGTCTTGCCCCCTGCTTCGATCGCTCCCCGGTTGGCCGCCTCCATGATGCCGGGGCCGCCCCCCGAGCAGACCACGAACCGGCGACGTGGCTCTTCCAGCGACAGGCTCCAGACCGTCAGCATGTGCGCCAGGCGACGCGCATCCTCGTAATAGCGCGACCACTCCAGCGCCTTCTGCCCGCGTTTCAGGGCCGCCTCGTAGTCGGCGGCCTTCTTGGCTTCATCGGTCCCGAGCCTGGTGAGCTCGAGCTCCGCTCCCTCCCGGCTCAGCGTTCGCGCCGACCCGAAGAACACCACCGTGTCCTGGATGTTTTGATCCTTGAACCGCTTCTGCGGCTCGAGGTATTCCGCCAGGATCCTGAGGGGGCGCGCTTCGGAACTATTGAGAAAGTCGAGATCGTGATAGGCGAGCGGTTGTGTCATCTAATCGATTGCACCTCAGAAAACAGTATCATTTGCAGATGAGAAAACACCTCATGTGCGCCGCGGGGCTGCTCGCGGCAACAGTGGCGACGGCAATTGCGACGATTGAACCAGCGGCGAAAGGCGTGCAAGCAGGCGGCGCGTGGACGCTCGGCGAAGATGCGGAGACCAAGAAGAACCCGCTGGCCGCCGATGCGAAGACCCTGGCGTCGGGCAAGGCCGTCTTCAAGGATAAGTGTCAGCGCTGCCATGGCCCGGGCGGGGTCGGCGACGGACCGGATGCGGATCCGGACGCCCGCGAGGACATGGATCTCACCGATGCCAAGCGCGCCGGCCGCAACCCCGATGGCGTCGTCTACTACAAGGTCCTCAACGGTCGACGCCGGCCGAAGATGCCGCCGTTCAAAGAAGAGCTGACCGAAGAGCAGATCTGGGCGGTCGTCACCTACGCGCAGTCCCTTCGCAAGAGCCCTTAATCGGTTCCAGGTTCTGGTTCCGGATTCCGGGTTCCGGGTTCTCAGTTCTTTGTTCTGAGTTCTGAGTTTCCCCGCCCCCCTACAAGAGCCGGGTGATGGCTTCGCCGAGCAGGTAGCCGACGGCGGCCACGCCGAAGCCGACGATGAACATGTCGCGGCCGCTGGCCCAGATGCCGCGGCCGGTGAAGAGGCTGCGCGCGCCGCCGATGGCGAAGTGCGCGAGCATGCTCACGGCGAGCGAGACCCACACGGCGTCGCCGTGCTCCATGATCAGGAACGGGATGATCGGAATGAAGGCGCCAACCGCGGTCGCCGTGCCGGTCACCACGCCGTCCTTGAGCGGTGCGAGCTCGGCGGGATGGATGTTCAGCTCCTCCCGCACCATGGCGTTGAGCGCCTGCGCCGGGTCCTGCATCATCGCCCGGGCGGTCTCGCGGGCCCGCTCTGCCGGGAGCCCTTTCGCCTCGTAGATCAGCGCCAGCTCCTCCTCCTCGAGATCCGGCATCAGCCGCATCTCCTGCCTCTCCATCTCGATCTGGTGAGCCTGCACCTCCGCCTCGCTCTTGGCCGCGAGATACCCGCTCGAGCCCATCGACAGCGCGTCGGCGATCGCCCCCGCGACACCACTGATGATGACGATGTGAGGCGCGACGTCGGCGCCGACCACTCCGGCGACGAGGCCGAAGTTGGCGGTCAATCCGTCGTTGAAGCCGTAGACCACGCTGCGGAGCATGCCGCCGGCGCCACCCGCGTGCCAGGGCTCGCCTTGCCGCCCCATCGCCTCCGAGAGCTCGCGTGCGTGCGTGGCCGAATCGGAGGCAATGTCGACGGCGGCCTGGTACATGCCGCCGTGAGTCGAGCGGCGCGCCATGCCGAGATAGGACTGCACTTCGCGCCCCTCCTCGGCGAGCATGAGCGGCAGCACCAGCGAGGGCGTGAAGCGCCGGGCGATCCAGGCGAGGGCGCGTGTGCGAAAGGCGGTCGCGTAGGGCGGCAGCGGACGGCCGGCCTCGCGGAACAGATCCTCCCATCGACTCGCGTGCCGGTCCTCGACCGCGGCGAGCTTCTCGAATAACTCACGGCGGCCGGCGGTATCGACCGCCGCGAGCGCCCGATAAAGGAAGGCCGCGTCACGCTCGTCGCGATAGTGCTCGTCCCAGCTGGCGTCCGCGACTGGTCTCTCCTGGGTGGTCATAGGACAGGCTCCCCATGCTGTGGCGATTGACCGGCGGCGCCGATGCGAAGGATCCTCCCGACCAGGATGGCAATCGGGGCCGCGACGAAGCTCAACAACGCCCCCATCTTGGCCTGGTCCTGCGCCGCACCCGGCGCGAACGCCGCGGTCGTGAAGAACAGCGCCACCGTGAACCCGATGCCCGCCGTTATGCCGACGACCAGCAGCTGACCGTACGAGAGGCCGCCGGGGATGCGCAGCCCCAGCCGGACACCGATGAACGTCAGCAACAGGATTCCGATTGGCTTGCCGGCGATCAGTCCGATGAGCACCAGCCATGTGCCGCCGCCGACGCTCCCGAACGGCACCCCGGCGTTTGCCAGCCCGAAGAAGAAGAGCACGAACTGCACCGGCACTTTGAAGGCGTGCTCGAACCGGTTCATCGTGAATGGCAGCCGGTCCTCACGTTGGTCGAACAACCCGAGGTCCCGGTTCCCGTGCGGCATGAACGGCAGGATCGGCACGAGCGCCAGCGACGGGTGCGCTCCGCCAAAATACAGCGCGCTCCACGACAGCCCGCCGCCCAGAATGACATAGGGCCAGAAACTGATCGTCCGGCGCCGCTTGAGCCACCACGAAATGCCGAGCGCGGGGGTCATGAACGCCGCGAAATTCAGAAGCGACAGCGGACCGCTCGGGTAGAACAGCGCCAGCAGCACCAGCCCCAGCGCATCGTCGGCAATCGCCAGCAGAAGCAGGAACGGGATGGCCGGGTGATTGGCCGGAAAGATGACGCGGGCGACCAGGTAGGAAAAGGCGATGTCGGTGGCGCACGGCACCGCCCAGCCCGGCAAGAGCTCCGGCCGGCCGATGGCCAAGGTTCCCGCGGCATAGATGGAGGCCGGCGCCAGCATTCCGCCGCATGCGGCCAGCAGCGGCACCGCGGCCTCGCGCGGCGACGCGAGCGGCCCGCCGGGCAGCATCGCCTCGATGATCTCCTTCGCCGCGAGCGCGAAGAAGAAGACCATGCCGATGTCATTGACGATGAAATGGAACGGCCCGTGGGTCAGGCGCTCGTACGATGGCAGGTCGAGGTTGGCCCACACGAGCGCGATCAGCGTGCCCAGGACGAGCAGGAGCGACTTGCCGATCGCAAACGCCCACCACCGCGGGCGCGCTGACTGCAGGCGTGGTCATCACCCGATCTTCTGTACATTGAGGTAGTTGGCGTCGGTGCGGGTCATGTCGTTGCTGACGCTGATGAAGACCACGACCGAGCCGGCGGCGACCAGCCGGCGCTCGATCAACATCCGCTCGAGTGCGAGGAGCTCGCGGGCGGGGGTGATCACCGGGGTGATCCCGCGGTAAAGCGCCAGCAGGCCGGCAACCTTGTCGCTTGCGGTGGCAGCGATCACGCGGGTGTCCGGACGCAGGGCCGAGAGCAGCCTGGCGGTCTTCCCCTCGCGCGTCACTGCGACGATCGCGTCGGCCCGCCCGGTCGTCGCCAGCGTCACCGCCGCTTCGCAGAGTGCGCGGCCGTGAAGACTGCCGGTGGGGTCCCCGACCGACACGACCGTGTCCGACGGCGCGCGCTCGGCCTCGAGCATGATGGTGGCGAGCGTCTGGACGGTCTTCGCCGGCCACGCGCCGATGGCCGTCTCCCCCGCCAGCATGATCGCGTCCGCGCCCTCGGCCACCGCGTTGGCGGCATCGCTGACCTCGGCCCGCGTGGGCCGAGGATCGACCCGCATCGACTCGAGCACCTGGGTGGCGACGATCACCGGACGGCCGGCAGCCCTGGCGCGGCGAATGACTTCCTTCTGGACGCGGGGGACCTGCTCGAGCGGCATCTCGAGACCGAGATCGCCTCGTGCCACCATCACCGCGTGCGACAGCTCGAGAATCTCGGCCAGGTTCAGGACCGCGGCCGGACGTTCGATCTTGGCGATCAGCGGCACGTTGCCGCCGGCCTCGACCATCACCTGGCGCGCACGCCGTAGATCGTCCGCCGTCTGCACGAAGCTCAGCGCAATGTAATCGACCCCAAGCTCGAGGCCGAACCGCAGATCGGCGGCATCCTTCTCGGTGATCGCCGAGGCCGGTAGCGCAACCCCGGGGGCGTTGATCCCCTTGTTCTGTCCGAGCGAGCCGCCAGTGACGATCGTGGTGACGAGCTCGTCGCGGTCAGCCCGTGTCACCCGAAGCTCGATCCGGCCGTCGTCGAGCAGCAGGCGGTCTCCGGGGCCGGCGGATCGGACGAGCTCGGCATACGGTGTGTAGACGACGCCCTCCCGCCCCACGCCTTCACCGCCGCGGATCCGCAGCTCCCGGCCCTCGGTCAGCATCAGCGGCACGCCCCCTTCGAGCGTGGTGGTGCGGATCTTCGGCCCGCTCAGATCCTGCATGATGGCGACGATGCGGCCGGACTCGGCGGCGGCCTTGCGGACCAGCCGGTAGACCTCGGCGTGCGCTTCATGGGTGCCGTGCGAGAAGTTCAGTCGGAAGACATCGACGCCGCCGGCTATGAGCGCGGCAATGACGTCCGGATGGTGGCTCGCGGGGCCGAGCGTGGCAATGATCTTGGTCCGCCTCATGCTTCGGCCCAGGGGTCGACGAGCGCCTTGGTGATACGCATCGCCTCGGCATCGGCGAGGGCGTCGTTCAACGCGGAAAGCGCATAGGTCCGCCCGCCGATCTCCCGCCACGGGACGCTCGCCGCATAGCGCTCGAGAAACGTCAGCGCGCGCAGGAAGTGGCCGGGTTCGCTGCCCCAGCAGCCGCGGATCTCGAGATGCTTGCGGTTGATCTGGCGATGCGCGTTGATCGAGCTCTCGCCGACGTCGGTGTAGTGGCCGGCGATGACGTAGCGGCCGCCGTCGCGCGCGAGGTCCAGCCCTTCCTCGACCGCCGCCGCGGATCCGGCCGCCTCGAGCACCACGTCCACCCCTTCGCCGTGGGTCAGGGCGTGGACCTGTTCCAGCCTGGCCGCGCGGCTGGAGGATCCCAGGTCGAAAACATGATCGGCGCCCATCCGGCGCGCCATGGCCAGGCGGTCTTCCGGCGCGCCGATGGCGATGATGGTCGAGGCGCCGCTCAACCGCGCCAGCGCGATGGCGCTCAGGCCGACGGCGCCGGTCCCCTGCACGAGAACGCTGTCACCGGGCCGGAGCGCCGCCCGCTCCAGGATGTGGACGGCGGTGAGCAGGCCGCAACCGCCGCCGATGTAGTCGTCGAAGCCGACCGCGTCGGGGAGGCGGGCGATGCCGACGCCGGGCTCGAGGTAGATCGCCTGCGACCAGCCGCCGAACAGGCCGTCAGCTGCCGAGTCGGTGATGCCGTAGACGCGTCGGGCACTGCAGCGGGTCGGCGTCCGGTGCACGGTGCAGGCGCGGCAGCGTCCGCAGGTCCGATGAACGTCGAAGAAGACCACGCGGTCTCCCTCGGCGAGAGTCGAGCCGTCGAGGCCGCGGAGCGGACCGCGCACGGCCTGCAGCGTGCCGGCCGACACGTGGCCGGGGATAATGGGGTACGGCACACCGGCGAGCCGCCCGTGCCACAGGTGCACGTCGGTGCCGCAGACCTCGGAACGCTCGGTGCGCAACAGCGCGGAACCCGGAGCGAGATCGGGCGCGGCGAAATCCCGGAGCTCGATGCGCTGCCGCGGGGCAGGCATCACCGCTGCGATGATGCGATCACTCACACGCGTACGTTACCCTTGATCCAGCTCAGATTCCACCGTGATACCCATGATCCCGACCCGTAGATCGATGCGCCGAACCGCGTTCATCGCGCTGATGCTGCTGTTGCCGGCCGGGCCGGCGTCGGCCCAGGACTATTCGGCGCCGAAGCCGCGCCGGCAGTTCCTGACGATCAGCATCGACTGGCTGAACACGGAGCCGCTGCACTTCGCCTCGCATCCGCTCGAAGACCTGGTCGGCCGCGAGGTCGCCTCCGCGCAGGGCGAGGAGTACGACTACCGCACGCGTGACGAAGCGATCCTCATCGACGTCCAGGAGTTTCGAAAGCGGAACCAGGCGATGAGCGTGGCGATCTACCCGCTCGGCATGAGCGTCGGCACCACGCTGGGGATCCGCGGCAGCATCGAGGAGTTGCCGACGATCCGGATCGACTTCGAAGGGGCCGGCGCGCCCGACGACTACGCGTTGACCGGGGCGCGCGCCTACGACATCGGCGCCGGGCTGTACGTCGCGGATCGTTCGGCGGGATGGGGACTCGGCAGCATGGCCTTCGTGCTCGGCGGCATCGGCCGGATCAACGCGGACGGCCGCGATGGTTCCCGGTTCTTCGCCGAAGGGGGCGGCGGTCTGACGGTCGGGCCGCTCGGCGTGCAGCTGGCGGTCAAGTTCGCCTGGAACAAATTCGACGAGCCAGTCGAGCATAGCTTCCTCACCGTCCCGGTCACGCTGCGCGGGACGCTCAGCTTCTGATGCGGATCGAGGACTGGCTCGAGGCCGCGGTCGCGGACGCCGGCAAACGCGGGCTGCCGGAGCTCAAACCGCTCCTCGAGGGGCTGGCACGCGCCACCGCCGGTTTGCGCCGCGCCGACCAGGCGATCCGGCTGGAACGCGACCCTCGAGGGCAGTCGTGACCACCCCCGCGGCCGACCTGCGCAGCATCGCGGCGATCGCGCCGTTGATTGCCCGCGGCGAGATTTCCCCGGTGGACCTCGTCCGAGGCTGCCTCGCCAGGATCGAAGCCGGCCGGGCATCGAACGTCTTCATCACGGTCATGGCGGAGACGGCGCTGGCCGAGGCCGACGCAGCGGCCAGAGAGATTGCCGCCGGACGCTGCCGGGGGCCGCTCCACGGCATCCCGATCTCGGTCAAGGACCTGGTCGACGTCGCCGGCACGCCGACGACCTCCGGTTCGGCGGTGCCGCCGCTCCGTCCCACCGAGGACGCGCCGGTCGTCCGCCGGCTGCGGGAGGCCGGCGCCATCATCATCGGCAAGACCAACCTGCACGAGTTCGCGTTCGGCACGACCACCGAGGAAACCGCCTTCGGCGTCGTGCGCAACCCCTTCGATCCGTCGCGCTCGGCCGGCGGATCCAGCTCCGGCGCGGCGGTGGCCCTGGTCGAAGGCCTGTGCTTCGGCTCGATCGGCACCGATACCGGCGGGTCGATCCGGATCCCGGCTGCCGCGTGCGGCACGGTCGGCCTGAAAGGCACCTACGGAGAGATCCCCTGCGATGGGATCGTGCCGCTCAGCACCACGTGCGATCACGTCGGACCGATGACGCGCACGGTGACGGACGCGCGGCTGATGTTCGAGGTGCTGGCGGCGCAGCCGGTCGCGATGGTGGCCGCTACACGGCGGTTCACCTTCAGGATCCCATCCGGCTACCTCCTCGAACGGCTGGACGCTGAAATCCGCGAGGCGCTGTCGCGCGTCAGGAGGGCCCTTGCGGGCGAGGGGCACGTGGTCGAGGATGTGGAAATCACCCGGGCCTCGCTCGCGCCGGATGCCTACCTGCACATCGTCCTGCCGGAAGCCGCGCACTATCACGCGCCGCTGCTCGCCGCGCACGCGGCGGCGTATTCACCGGGCGTGCGTCTCAGGCTCGAGATGGGGCGCTACATCCTGGCGGAAGACTACGTGCGGGCGATGCACCTGCGGCAGGTGCTGACCTCGGCGGTCGACGCCGCCCTCGACGGCTGCGATGCCCTGCTGTTGCCGGCGCTGGCGATCCCGGCCCCGACGCTGGGAGCCGCCACGGTCGACATCGAGGGAACGCCGGAACCGGTTCGGGCCGCGATGCTCAGGCTGACGCAGCCCTTCAATCTCACGGGTCATCCCGCGATCGCGATCCCTGCCGGACGCACCGCCGCCGGACTGCCGATCGGCATGCAGCTGGTCGGACGGCGTGGTGACACCGGCGGGCTGCTGCGGGTGGCGGAAGCGGTCGAAGCTCAGATCACCGGTGGAGCCGGATCGGTCGGCGGCGGTACCGGATGAGTATCCGGTCCCTGATCTGATGGCCCATCCGGCAGCACCGGCGTATTCACCGGCTGCGGCCGTTTCAGGACATCCGGCGGCTTCGGCACATCCGGTACGGGCGGCTGCTCGATCATGCCCTCCCGGGTGCAAGCCACTCGCCAAACAGACATAGACATCCCGACACGCGTGTTCAGCCGAGATCATGATCACTCGCCTCTTTCATAACTGGGAACGCCGGCTCGCCGCCGCGGCCGAGAATCGCACCGTTCGCCCCTTCGACTGGGGGCTCGAGTGGGTGCCCGGTCTCGACGGCGGCGGCGCCGACGCCCCCTCGCAGCTGCTCGACTGGGCCGACGCCACCGTGCCCAACAGCGACGCGTTCTTCGCCGCCCCGGCTACGACCTACACGCTCACCGGCGACCGCCTCACCTTCCCGAGCGCCGTCGTCACCCCCCACGTCGAGAACAACACCGTGGTGGCGCGCTACTTTCCCGACGCCTCTCCGGCGGGACGCAAGCGCGCGGTGCTGGTGCTGCCGCAGTGGAATGCCGACGCCGACGGGCACGTCGGGCTCTGCCGGCTGATGAACCGGTTCGGGATGACGGCGCTGCGGCTCAGCCTGCCGTACCACGACACCCGCATGCCCCCCGAGCTCCTCCGCGCCGACTACATCGTCAGCGCGAACATCGGCCGGACGCTGGCGGTGTGCCGGCAGGCGGTGCTCGACGCGCGGCAGGCGATCGCGCTGGCTCCATTCGCGGGGCTACCAGTCGATCGGCATCATGGGCACCAGTCTCGGGTCCTGCCTGTCGCTGCTCACGGCCGCCCACGAGCCGCTGGTCAAGGTCGCGGCGCTGAACCATATCTCGCCGTACTTCGCCGACGTGACCTGGAGCGGGCTCTCCACCCTGCACGTGCGCGCCTCACTCGACGACAACATCGATCTCGACTCGCTGCGCCGCATCTGGATGCCGATCTCGCCGCTGCCCTACATCGAGCGGTTGCGCAACAAGCGAACGCTGCTCGTCTACGCGCGCTACGATCTGTCGTTTCCGCTGGAGCTGTCGCGGATGCTGGTGAACGAGTTCCGCGTCAAACGGCTGCCGCACGAGGTCGCTGTCCTTCCCTGCGGCCACTACAGCACCGGGGTGACGCCGTTCAAGTACCTGGATGGACTGACGCTGTGCAGGTTTTTGGGGAGAAATCTCTAACGTGCTAGGTGCTGTGGGCTACGTGCTGGGTGCTAGTGCGGGTGCTACGTGCGGCGTGCGACGTGCGGTGCTAAGTGCGACGTGCGGTGCTAGGTGCGACGTGCCGTGCGACGTGCGACGTGCGGCGTGCGACGTGCGGCGTCCGATGTGCGGTGTGCTGTGGACGGGGGGAGGAACCGCTGGGGGCTTTGAAACGTCAAAAGCATAATTGCGCGGATATGCGGGTGAGCGGCGGACGGACGACGGCGGGCGGGAAAGCGTTGTCGGAAGACCGCTGACCGCCGGGCGATCCGGACGGCAGGCGCACCGCGCGCAGTTCACCGGGACCGCGCAGCCAATCACCGTCTCCATGTTGCGAGGGGTGGAGGGGTGTCCTAGACTGGACAAGCTCATATGAGTTTCGCCCGGCTCAGCCTCAGCCTTGCCGCCGTGGTCGGCCTCATCGCCACGGCCCTTGCCGCCGCCACCATCTGGCTGCTCGTGACCCAGCCGGTCACGGTTGCCGATGCCGTCGCCACCGGCGAAGTCTCGCCGGTGATGCGCGCCCTCGCCGGCGCCCTCTACGAAGCGCTCGCCGGCATCGTTAAGTACCTCTAAAAACACGTGCGGCGTGCGACGTGCTACGTGCGATGTGCTACGTGCTGAGTGCTACGTGCGGTGCTAGGTGCTACGTGCGGTGCTGAGTGCTACGTGCCGTGCTCAGTGCTACGTGCCGTGCTCAGTGCTACGTGCCGTGCTCAGTGCTACGTGCCGTGCTCAGTGCTACGTGCCGTGCTCAGTGCTACGTGCCGTGCTCAGTGCTACGTGCCGTGCTCGATGCGGCGTGCCGTGCTCGGTGCGGCGTGCGGTGCTCGGTGCCACGTGCGGGGTGCGGTGCTAAGTGCCGCCTGCGGGGTGCACTGCTGAGCGCGGGTGCTAGGTGCGGGCGATCTTGAAGGTTCTGACCGCGCCACGCCACGTCGCCCGGCCACCGAACGTCGCCGGGCACACCGCACGGCACTCCGCACGCCGCACCTGCACCGCACGCCGCACCTAGCACCGCACGCCGCACCTAGCACCGCACGCGGCACCTAGCACCGCACCTAGCACCGCACCTAGCACATAGCACCGCACGCAGCACTCAGCACGTACGCACCCAGCACCCAGCACGTAGCACGTCGCACGTTTCTAAGGAGTCACAACGACCTTGCCGAACTGCCGCCCGGATTCGAGCCGCTCGTGGGCGGTGCGGATCTCGGACAGCGGCAGCACCTCGTCGATGACCGGACGGAGCTTGCCCGCGAAGAACAGCTCGGCGGCGGCCCGCAGCTCCGGCTTGCGGCCCATGTAGGAACCGAGCAGCGAGAGCTGGCGTGCGAACAGGTGGCGGAGGTCGATCGCCGCGGCGTGACCGGTGGTCGCGCCGCAGGTGACCAGCCGCCCGCCGCGCGCGAGCGCACGGACGCTGCGGTCCCAGGTCGCCTCGCCGACATGCTCGACCACGATGTCGGCACCGCGGCCATCGGTCAGGGCGCGGGTCCGCTTGGCGAAGTCTTCCGCGTAGTGATCGAATACGTGCTCGGCGCCGAGCGCCCGGACGGCCTCCACTTTGGACGGCCCCGAGGTCGCAAACACCCGGGCGTCATGCACCCGCGCCACCTGGATCGCCGCCTGCCCCACGCCACTCCCGCCCGCCAGCACCAGCACGGTCTCCCCCGGCCGCAGCCCCGCCCGGGTCAGCAGCATGTGCCATGCGGTGAGAAACGTCAGGGGGAAGGCGGCCGCGCTGACGAAGTCGATGTGCGCCGGGATCGGGACGACGTTCTCGACCGGGATCGACACCAGCTCGGCGTAGCCGCCGTCGGACATGTAACCGAGCACGCTGTACGCCGCGCACTCGTTGTCCCGCCCATCGCCGCAGGCGGCGCACCGGCCGCAGCTCAGGCCCGGCTGCAGCAGCACGCGCGTGCCGGTTTCGAACGCTCCCCCGCCATCGACGATCTCCCCGGCGACGTCGGCGCCGGAAATGTGCGGCAGCGGGATCTTCACCCGTTCGAGACCGCGGCGCTGCCAGAGATCCAGGTGATTCAGCGCGCAGGCGCGCACCCGCACGATCGCCCGGCCGGGTGCCGGCTGCGGATCCGGGGCTTCTTCGTATTTCAGGACCTCGGGCCCGCCGTGCTCGTGGAAGCGCGCCGCCCTCACACCGGCAGGCCGAGGTGCGCCGGCTCGCCCAGCGCCAGCGGCGCCAGCGTGTCACCAATACGGTCACGGTCTCCGACGATGACCGTGAGCAGCCGTGATGGATCGAGGTGGCGGGCGGCGGCGTCGGTGACGTCGCGTTCGTCGATCGCCAGCACCCTCGGCACGAAGGTCGTGTAGTAGTCCTCCGGCAGGTCGTGCAGCGCCATCTGCGCCGCTGCCCGGCCGACCTGCTCCGCGGTCTCGAAGTTCCGGGGATACCCGCGGGTGAGCGCGGCGCGGCCGGTCTCGAGCTCCCCCCGGGTCACCGGCCGGGCGCCGCGGATCGCGTCGATCTCGGCGATGCTCTCGCGGATCGCCGCGGCGGTTGCGTCCGACTGCACGCTGGCCTGCAGCAGGAACGGCCCGCGGCCCCGGCGCGCGTCGAAGCCGGTTCGCGCGCCGTAGGTGTAGCCCTTGTCCTCGCGCAGGTTCATGTTGATCCGGCTGACGAACTGCCCGCCGAGCACCATGTTGAGCACGAGGAGCCGGAGGTAGTCGGGATCGTTCCGGGCCACCGACATGTGCCCGATCCGCAGCTCCGACTGGGCTGCCCCCGCCTTGTGCACGACCGCCAGGCGAGTCGAAGGGGCAGGCGGGGCGGCGAGGACCTCGGCGTCATTCGCCGCCACGCCGGGCCCCGGTGCCCAGTCGCCGAAGACGCGCTCCACCAGCGCGATGAGGTCGGTGTGGCTGCCATCGCCGGCCGCGATGACGGTGACGTGGGCCGGCACGTAAGCGCCGGCATGGAAGGCCTTCACGCTGTCGAGCGAGAGCGTGCGCAAGGCGCTCTCGGAGCCGATCGACAGGTGGCCGTACGGATGCGGACCGTAGACCAGCTGGTTGAACGCCAGGTCCGCCAGCGCCGGAGGCATGTCGCGGATCTGTACGAGCCGGTTGAGACGCAGGTCGCGGACCCGTTCGAAATCCCGCACGTCCAGCCGGGGCTCGCGGATCATGCCGGCGAGCAGCGCCGCCCCCCGGTCGGCGAAGCGTGACAGCACCGTGAGCCCGAGCAGCGTCGCGTCGGAGCCGACCTCGGTGTCGAGCTGCGCGCCGATCCGGCCGAGGGCTTCGTGCAGCGCCAGTGCATCCAGCTCGCCGCACCCTTCGTCCAGCAGGTCGCCGACGATGGCGGTCAGCCCTTCCTCGCCGCGAGGATCGGCGGCCGAGCCGCGGCGGACGAGCACCAGCAGGGTGATCAGCGGGACGGCCCGGTGTTCGACCGTCCAGACCCGCAGCCCCGAGGGGAGCGTGCCCCGCTCGATCGACGGGAACGCGAAGGGTGGAAGATCGCCGAGCGCCGGCAGTGAGGATCGGTCGACCGCCATCAGGACACCGCGACCGGCGCCGAGCCATCCAGGGCGAGCTCCGGCCGGCCGCGAGGCACGACGCTGAGCGCCACCCGCTGATGCGCGCCGAGCCAGCCGGTCGCGGCGCGCGCCAGGCCGGCGGCGTTCGCCTGACGGTAGCGCCCGAGATCCCGGTCGAAGAACGCGGGGTCGCGGAGGAACACGTTGTAGGCGTTCAACTGGTCCGACTTGCCGCCAAAACCGCCGACGGTCTGCAGCCGGGAGATGAAGTGCGCTTCGGCCTGCGCGACGCCGCGCTCGATCTCGCTGGGGGTCGGCCCGTCGGCCGCGACCCGCTGGATCTCGCGGCTGATCGATGCCTCCACTTCGGCGAGGGTGCGTCCGGGCGCGGCGGTGGCGACGACCTGGAAATATCCCGAGAGCTCCCGCGAGTTCTGCGAGGCCGAGACCTCGGTGGCGACGCGCTGTTCGTAGACCAGCGCCCGGTAGAGACGGGACGTCTTGCCGCCGGCGAGGACGTCGGCGACCAGGTCGAGCTCCGCGTCTTCCGGCGCAAAGAGCTTCGGCGAGTGCCAGGCGAGATACAGGCGCGCCAGCTCGACGCGATCTTCGATCATCAGCCGTACTTCCCGGGTGCGCGGCGCGGGCGCCGCCGGGGTCACGGGTGCCGGCTCCACTCCGGGCGGCAGCGAGCCGAAGTACTCCTCGGCCAGCCGCAGCGCGTCGTCGATCTCGACGTCTCCGGCCAGCGCGAGCGAGGCGTTCCGCGGATGGTAATAGGTCTGGAAGAACGCCCGCACGTCGTCGACATGGGCGGCACGCAGGTCTTCGGCCGCGCCGATCGTCAGCCAGTGGTAGGGATGGTCCGGCGGGTAGAGCTCGGCGACGAGCGCCATGCCGGCCAGCCCGTACGGCCGGTTCTCGTAGTTCTGGCGGCGCTCGTTCAGCACCACCTCGCGCTGGTTGCCGAACTTCGCCTCGGTCAGCGCCGGCAGCAGGTAGCCCATGCGGTCGGACTCCATCCAGAGCGCGAGCTCGAGCGCGTTGCTCGGCACCACTTCCCAGTAGTTCGTCCGGTCGGCATTGGTCGAGCCGTTGAGCGCCGCGCCCGCCTCCTGCAACGGCTGAAAGTAGCCGTGATCGTAATGCTTCGATCCTTCGAACATCAGGTGTTCGAACAGGTGCGCGAACCCGGTCCGGCCGGGTACTTCGTTCTTCGAACCGACGTGATACCAGACGTTGACCGCCACGATCGGGCAATTGCGGTCCTGGTGCACCAGGACGTCGAGGCCATTGTCGAGGGTGCGGTGAACGAAAGGGATGTTCATCAGTAGGCGATCAGCGCGCGTTCACGGCGCGGGTCCGCGCCGCCTCGAAGCTTTCCGGTGACCGGATCGATGCCGGCCGCGACCACCCCGGTCGACATGCCATATGCCCCTCGCATGCGCAGGATGTGCCCGCGTGCCCGCAGCTCCTCGATGACCGCCGGCGGCAGCGTGAGCTCGACTTCGAGCACCCCGGGCTGGGCGCTGTGATCGTCGAACGAGCTCTGCGGATGGAGCGAGTTCACCCGCGGCGCCTCGATCGCCGCCTGCACGTCGAGACCGAAGTCGATGACGTTCAACAGCACGAGCAGTATCTGCTGATCCTGGCTGTCGCCTCCCGGGGTGCCGACCGCGAGAAACGGCTTGCCGTCCTTGAGCACGACGGTGGGCGTGAGCGTGGTGCGCGGCCGCTTGCCGCCGGCCAGTACGTTCGGGCTGGCGGGATCCAGCCGGAACGCCTGCATCCGGTTGCTCATCGGCACGCCGGTGTCGCCGGCGACGAAGGCCCCGCCGAGCAGCCAGCCGGAGCTCGGCGTGGCGGAGAAGAGATTGCCCTCCTTGTCGGCGACCTGCACTGACGTCGTGTCGCCGGGCTCGCGCGCCGGGGCGCCGGTTCGCTGCGCCGGGACGGCGGTCAGCGTTGGCCGGCCGCGCTCCGGATCTCCGGGCCGATGCTCCATGCTGGCCCGTCGCGGATCGATCAGCGCCCGCCGCGCCGCGGCGTAGTCTCCCGAGAGCAGCGCCACCGCCGGCACCTTCGCAAAATCAGGGTCGGCATAGTAGCGATCGCGGTCGGCATAGGCGAGCTTGATCGCTTCGACGATCGTGTGCAGCGCATCGGCCGACCCGATCCCCATCCGCCGCAGATCGAACCCTTCGAGAATCTTCAACGCCTGGAGCAGCGCCGGCCCCTGGTTCCAGAAGCCGGCCTTGTAGACCGTGTAGCCGCGGTAGCTGATCGTCGCCGGCTCCTCGATCTTGCCGCGGTACGAGGCGAGATCGTCGTCGGTCATCACGCCACCGGCGGCGCGGACCGCCGCGGTCATCCGCTGCGCGATCGGCCCCTTGTAGAACGCGTCGCGCCCCGCCTGGATCCCCTGTTCCCGCGTCGCCCCGGCGGCCCTCGCCGATGCCTCCGCCGCCGCCAGCGCGCGCAGGGTCGCGGCCAGGTTCGGCTGGCGGAACATCTCGCCCGCCCGCGTCACCCGGCCCTGCGGGTAGTAGGTCTTGCTCGAGGCTTCGGTACGCTTCCGACGCCTTGCGCTCGGACGTCAGGTAGTTCTCCAGGAAGGCGTACATCGGAAACCCGTCGGCCAGCTCGATCGCCGGCGCGAGTACCTCGCTCAACGACCTGGTCCCGTAGCGTTCGAGCGCCAGCGCCACCGCATCGACCACGGCCGGGATCGTCGCGCCGTTCGGGCCGTTGCCCGGCACCGCCGCGCGGCCGGCGAACATCGCGGGGGTCGCGGCTTTTGGCGCCGATCCCTGGCCGTTGATGACGACGACGCGGTTCTCTTTTGCGGAATAGATGATGATCGGGGCCTCGCCGCCGAGGCCGAAGTGCGAGATCTCGACCACTGCCGCCGCGAGCGTCGTCGCGACGCCGGCATCGATCGCGTTGCCGCCGGCCGAGAGGATGCGCGCGCCCGCTTCCGCCGAGAACGTCCGTCCCGCGGCGACGACGCCGTGCTCGGCGCGGACCTCCGACCGCAGCGTTGCGGGTGCCTGCCGCGCCGCGGCAGACACGTGAAGCGCGGCCAGCGCCACGGCCGCCGCCATCGTCCTGCGCGAGCAATTCACAGTTGCATCCTACCGGCAATCTCGCCCACGGTAAACGCCAAATGGCCGGTCGCATGGTGGCGCTGGGGCGGGACCGAGAAACTAAGAACTCAGAATTAAGAACTAGAACTAAGAACTAGACATCCCGAATCAACGGCGCTGGGATTACGCAGGTGCCGGAATTCTGCAGTTCGTAGTTCTTTGTTCTGAGTTCTGAGTTATTTGACTTGGGTGAGCGGGATCGGGCGCTTCACGTTGCCGGCGTTGAAGTTGGTGATCGCGATCTGGGTGGCGAGACGCTCGGCGGCGGCGCGGAACGCCTGCGCGGCGGGTGACCTGGGCTCGCCGATCACGACCGGGACGCCGGTGTCGCCGCCGACGCGGATCGGTTCGTAGATCGGCACCCGGCCGAGGAAGGGGACGGCGAGCTCGGTGGCGAGCGCCTCTCCGCCGCCCTTGCCGAAGATGTCGCTTTCGTGACTGCACGACGGGCAGACGAAGTGGCTCATGTTCTCGACCAGGCCGAGGGTCGGGATGTTCAGCTTCTGGTACATCCGCACGGCGCGGCGCGTGTCTGCCACGGAGACCGTCTGCGGGGTCGTCACGACCACGCTGCCCGACACGTGGACGGTCTGGCTGAGGCTCAACGCGATGTCACCGGTCCCCGGGGGCATGTCGACGATCAGGTAATCGACGTTGGTCCAGCGGACCTCGCGGAAGAACTGCTGGATGACCCCATGCAGCATCGGGCCGCGCCAGATCACCGGTGAGTCGTCCGAGGTCATGAAGCCCATCGACACCAGCTGGATGCCGTACTGCTCCGCCGGAACGATCTTCTTGCCGTCGGTCTGCAGCTGGGTGCTGATGCCGAGCATGATCGGGATGTTGGGGCCGTAGATGTCGCCGTCGATTACCGCCACCCGGGCGCCGGCCTGGCTCAGCGCGATCGCCAGGTTCACCGCGACCGTCGTCTTGCCGACCCCGCCCTTGCCGGCGCCGACCGCGATCACGTTCTTGACCCCCTCGACCGGGGCCTTGTTGATCTCCGGCGAAATGGCCGGCTTGACCATGGCGGTCATCTGGACTTCGACTCCGGTGACGCCTGGTATCCGCCCCACCAGATCGCGGGCGAGGCTCCGCATCTCCTCCTTTGCCGACGAAGTCGGGGTCGCCAGCTCGATCGTGAACGACACCTGGCCCCCGTCGATCCGCAGGTTCTTCACGAATTTCAGGGAAATGATGTCGCGGTTGAAATCGGGATCGCGGACGGCGGTCAACGCCTGGAGAACGGCCGCCTCGGTAACATTGCTCATTGGTGCTTCGATTGTACAGGGAGCTGAGCTGGAGCTGGCAGCTGGCAGCTGGCAGCTCCTAATGCTCCCGCTGATCGGCGATGTCGCCGGCGAACGGCAGCTTGAAGCGGTCACCCTGGTAGGCCTTGAACATCAGCAGCAGCCAGAGGAAGACCGAGAGCGGCGGCAGGAGCACCAGCGCGATCACGAAACCGATGATCGGGACCGAGGAGATGGCGACGAACCAGATCAGCGATAGCCCCCCGAACACGATCAGCGACTGCAGCGCGTGGAACCGGACGAACTTGTTCGACGGTTCGGTGAGGAGGAAGATCGCGCCGGTGATCCAGCCGAGCGCGTAGGTCAGCGCCGCGGCGATGTTCTGGTCGAGCCCGCTCGCAGTCTTGTCCATTGAGCTCCTGTCCTCAGTGCCCCGGTTCCAGGAACGCGGCGCGGGCCTCGTTGTGCAGCAGGACCCACAGCGCGTAGATGCCCAGGGCGGTGCCGAACGGCAGGACGAACAGGTTCGGCACGCTCAGCCAGAGGATGGCCGAGCGTCCGGCCGGCTCGAGGCGCCGCAACGCGCGGCCGGCCCAGGCGTTGGCCGCCCCGCCGAGCAGCAGCGCCGCCGCGAATACCCCGAAGGTGAATGCCGTCACGCCGGCCGCGACCCGGTCTCCCGTATCCATGAGGCCGATCGCCAGCGCCCCGACCGCCAGCAGCAGCAGCGCCGCGCCGAGCAGCAGGCCGATCGCCCCCCACGTGAGCTGCAAAATGCCGAGAAGGCGCAGGTGTGAACGCATGGCCCGGCTCCCTGCCGCCTAGCGTACGCTGATCCGCACTTCGACGAAGGTCGGCACCGCCCCGGGCGGCATGATGCTGAAGCGGAACCGTGCCCCGGCCCGTACTCCGGCCGGCACTCGGAGCGAAAGCGGATGGTGCGAAGCGACGTCCCCACCGCCGCCGCACGTCGCGCACCACTGGTCCCAGACCTCGCCGCGGCCGCCGCAGGCCAGACAGGTGCTTCGGGTCGGAATCTGGAGCGGCACCGACGTCCCCCAGAAGGCTTCCTCAGGGGTCAGGGCTACCTCGGCCGAAAGCTCGGTCCCCTCCTCGGCGCCGAAAAACGAGGACCGCATCCGGTCGAGCACGCTCGAAACGGACGGAAAATCGATGACGACTTCATCCGCCATCCAGTCGGAGCGCGCGGGATTCGACGCCTCCCGCAGGGTGGCGTCATAGGACTGGCGTCGCTCCGGGTTCCGCAGGACCTCGTACGCGCGCGCCACCTCCCGGAAGGAGGCCGGGCGGTCGTCCCCTGAAATGTCCGGATGGTAGCGTCGAGCCAGCTGGCGATACGCCCGCTTGATCTCCGCAGCCCCCGCGCCAGGTGCGACGCCGAGCACGTCGTAGTAGTCCCTCATACCCTTCCGACTTTCGATCCCGGGGGCCTCGACCCCGACTGCAGCTCTTGCAGGAGCAATGCCCGCAAGTGAGGCTACGATAGCACCGATGAACGGAGCGAATCGACAGCCATTCATGGGCCCCCGGACCCCTCCCCGGCCGTCCGGGGGGCAGCCGTGAAGGAATGTCCGCTCTGCGGCGAGACGATGCGTCTGAGCGTACGGGAGGTCCAGGACCGCGTGCCCGGCGTCAGCCGGCCGGGCGTACGGATCGTCCGCGAATGGATCTGCCCCGAGTGCGATTACTTCGAAGATGCGGAGGCGGGGGAGGGGTAACGGAGGGCTAGCGGGCGCCGAGCGTCAACAGCACTTCGCTTCGGACTTCCTCGTCGAAGTCGCCGAAATTGAGCGCCGTCTCGCACTCGTCGCAGAGCACCTCGATCACCGCGGGCCGCCCCTCTTCATTGGCGTCCACGCGCGATTCGCGGAGCTGGACTACGTGCATCTGCAGGGTCTTGACCAGGAAGTTCTGGTCGTTCCCGCAGTTCGGACAGGTCAATGCCATTTCGACTGATCTCCTCGGGGCGGCCAATTCGGCCGTTCCAACCCTGAAATTGTACGGGAACGGCTTTCCCATACGCAATCAAGAAGTTGCGGTATCTCCGATTGCCGGCAGCGGCGTCCCGTTTTGGACGCCTGACTGCCAATTCTGTTGTTTGCCTTGGTGGTCTGAAGCTGGTGGTCTGAAGAAAGACGGTCGGGATGGGTGGGGGCCGGGACGAACCGCTACTCGTCCGCCTCTTCCTCGTCGTCGAACTCGGAGGGATCCCCGAGGCGGAGAACCTGGCCGCTCGTGTGGCCCGCGAGAATGCAGTGCGGCCCCTTGGCTTCGAGCGATACCACGGCGACATCCCACGGTTTGGCGCGATAGGCTGCCGCCACGCAACCGCACGGCAGGCCCTCGAGCGCTTCGAGCTCGAACACCGTTGGCGTGGGTCTTACGTAAGTTCCTGCGCTTGCTGGGACCGGCATACCGCACCTCCCGTCGCTGGCCCTTCATGCAATCTGAACGCCAGACATTGGTTTAGACAGGGGTTGCGCCGGTTTGGTTCCTTCCCGCTGAAAAGGTGGCTGGGAGCCTGCGTCAGAGAGCCCCAGGATGACACCTGCAGGCTACAGATTGCGCCAGTTGAATGGGTCAAAATACCCCGGGGTAAATGACCTCACCATCCAGTTCACGGGCGAATTCGCTGAGTTCATGCGCCTTTGGTGCCACCGACGACAGGATATGGAGCACCGGAACCCCGCGCACGAGCAGCGCATCCGCCAGCAACCGGCGATGACACTGCCACCACACCGCCTCGGCACACATCACCGCGGTCCTCGCCCCGCTGGCAAAATCCAGTAAGTCGTCGGCCGCAATTCGAAACCGGTCGGACCGCATGTGGTCGGCATAGCCACGGAAGGCTTCGACCCGCCAGGCGGTGTTGACCGAGTCGGGCTCCGGCCGGCGGTGCCCGCCGAGATCCGGAAAGTGCCGGTAAACGATGCCGTTCGCCCCGAGCTGCGCCGCGAGCCGCTCCTGGCCGAAATGCGGGTAGCGCGCGGACTGGGGGAGCCGCCGCACATCGGCCAGCTGACGGATCGCATGCCCCTGGAGCAGCGAAAGAAAATCCGCCGCCGACTGCCGGGAGTGGCCGATCGTATAAATCGGGTCACGCATAGACGAGCAGCCCTTCGACCTCGCGCCCCGGAAACAGCTCGCGCGCGGCGCGGACGTAGATCTCCAGCTGGTGCTGGTGGACCTCCCGCCTCCCGCCGGTCTTGAATTCGAGCACGTGGATGGTGCCGTCCGCCGCTACCGTCAGGCAATCGATCGTCCCGCGCAGAACGACCGGACCGGCAGGCTCGTCGACCCTCATTGAAAAAGGCACTTCGGCGTGGACTTCGGGCGATGCCAGCAGCCGTGCGACATCGTCCTGCTCTCTGACGCGGTTCCAGGCCGCGAGCGCTGTCTCGATCACGGCGTCAATATCCGTAGTGACCGCTCGTTCATCGGCCCGGACCAGCGACCGTGCCTGCGCACGCGGATCCGCCCCCGCACCCGCCCGGCCGGAGGCCTGGAAGAGCCGGTGCACCAGCGTGCCGACCAGGGCGTTGCCGGGGCTGCCTCTTTCCTGGAAATCCCGCGAGATGTCGGGGCCCTCGAGCCACTCCGTGACGGAGCGATGCGGAATCGACTGACCGCCGCGAAACCAGGGTGACAGATCAGCCGGCGGGTCTTCGGGGGCAGGCACGGCCGCCTCGTGGTCGGGCGGAGGCTCCTGACCGGAGATCGCCTCGGCCGGCGGACGGCACACCCGCCAGGTGAACCGCCGGCCCGATGTGCTGGTCCAGGTCACCGTATCGTCGGCGTGGGTGGCGGCGGCGGCAAACAGCGGTTTCAAGGAGGCCGGCAACACGTCCGCGAGACTCCCCGGGCCAGGGCGGAGCACGCCGTCTTTCAGCCCGCTCGAGAGATACAGGCGATCGCGTGCCCGGGTCATCCCGACATAGAGCAGGCGACGGGTTTCGTGCTGTTCACGATCCCGCTCGCGCTCATCCAGCTCGGACATGAACGGCGCGACAGAGACGGAGGGGGCATCACTCTCACCATCGGCGATGACCTTGACCGGACGCGACAACCCGGAGGCCCCGCGCGCCATGTTGACGATGAAGACGACCGGAAACTCCAGCCCCTTCGAGGCATGGACGGTCATCAGGTTCACGGCATCGATCGCTTCGAGCACCGCGTTGGACTCGTCGCCGGCCGTGAGCGCGTCGATGTGGTCGGCGATCCGCGCGAGCGTGGCATATCCGCGGTTCTGGATCCGGCGGATCAGGCCACGCATCTTCTTGAGGTTCTCCCATGCCTGCTGACGCCTCGGTCCGCGCAGCTCGTAGGCGTAGGCCAGCCCCGGCAGCAGCCGTTCGAACAGGTCGGCTGGCGGCACCCGATCGACCAGCCCCAGCCAGCCGGGCAGGTGCCGTCGCAGATGAGCAAGCACCCGCGCGTCGTCCGCGTCGAGCGGCACGTGTTCGGCGGGACCTTTGACGATCGCATCCGCGAGATCCGGAGCGAGCGCCGCCAGCGCCGAATCGGAAATCCGTGCAACGCCCGACCGGAGCAGCGCGGCCGCGCGCAGGTTCGACGACGGCTCAGCCAGGTAACGGAGCAGCGCCGACGCGTCCTTTATCTCGTCCGCGTCGAAGAAGCCGAGCCCCTTGTAGACGTAGGTCGGGATCGCGCGGCGCTGGAGCTCGTGCTCGAATTCCCGGTGGCTGGTGCGCGAACGGAACAAGATCGCGATGTCGGCCGGTCTCGCGGCGCGCGCCACCCCTGTCTTGCGGTCCCTGACGACGTCTTCGCGCAGGATCCTCTGAATCTCGGCCGCCACCGCGGCAGCGGTGGCTTCGGGAGAATCCGCCACCGAAATGCCGAGCGCCGGGCCGCGAATTTCATCGCGTGCCGGCGCCGGCGGGAAGCGGTCGGATTCGTCGTAGGTGAAGCCGTTGACGGCGCCTCCTTCCTGCGCCATCTCGGCGCAGACCTCGTTGACGAACGACAGCAGCTCGGGCAGTGCGCGGAAGCTGCGCGAGATCGCGCGCCGGGAGCCGGCGCCCGGCCGCAGGCCATCGATGTGGCGCCCGGCTTCCTGCAGGACCACGACCTCCGCGTCGCGAAACCGGTAGATCGACTGTTTGCGGTCGCCGACGATGAAGATGGATGGATTGGAGGCGAGCCCGGCCCCTTCCCCCCACGACTGCACCAGCAGCGAAACGAGTTCCCACTGCGCGCGGCTCGTGTCCTGGAACTCGTCCACGAGGACGTGGTGATAGCGCGACTCGAGACGGAACCGGCTCTGCGAGAACTCGTCCATCCGTCGCAGCAGCACGAGCGCCCGGTCGAGCACGTCCGAGAAGTCGAGTGCCGAGCGGGCATCGAGCGTCCGTCGGTATTCCTTCAACGCGATGGTGAACATCCGGCGGATGCCCCGCGCCAGCACCGCGTTCAGTTCGCGCGCGAACTGCCGGACCACCCGCTCGACTTGCGGCGCCGTCTCGAACACCGCCGTCCGGTGTCGCCTGGCGGCCGCCTCGCCCGGGTAGTGCGACACGTTGTAGGGATGGATCGACCCGCCCTTGCGCGGTCCTCCGTCCTGGGTGAGGAAATGCAAGGAGATCCGGTCCAGGATTGCGCGGATCCGGGCGTCGGTCGCGCCTTCCAGGTGATGAAGCTGCTCCACCTGCCGGATGAACAGCTGATAACGCGGATGGCCTGACGGGCCGTCGGCGATGAAGGCGGCGAGCCCTCCGGGGATGTGGTCGAGCACCTCGGCCAGCTGGACGCCGGCGCGCGCGCAGACGCCGGCAGCGTCGAGATTCTTCGGCCCGCGGGTCAGGAAGCGGTCGAGCGCCCCCTCGGCGACCAGCCGCCGGTCGAGCAGGGAGGCCAGGCCGGCACGGGTCCGCGAGACGCCGAGCTGCGCGATCACCAGCGCGATGTCCGGATCCTCTCGGGCGAGCGCGCCGAAGATCCGCATCGAGCGGTCGAGCGTTTCCTCGACGAACCGCGGAACCTCCGTCTCGTCGGCGAGATCGAATCCCGGATCGAGGTCCGCCTCCAGCGGGAACTCACGCAACAGCGCCAGACAGAACGCGTCGATCGTGCTGATCGAGATCTCCCCGAGACGATCGCGCAGCGCTACCCACCGGGCCCGGTCGAACCCCGACAGCGCGGCGGACTTGCGCAGCTCGCGGACGATCCGGTCGCGCATCTCGGTGGCGGCCTTGCGGGTGAAGGTGATCGCCAGGATGTTGGCCGGTTCGACCCCCGCCTTGAGCAGGTTGACGTAGCGCTGCACCAGAACGGTCGTCTTGCCGGTGCCGGCGGACGCCTCGAGCACCACGTTATTGCCTGGATCGACCGCGAACGCACGGGCGAGCGCGTCGGCGTCCGGGGCTTCGACCGGGCTCGGCGGATCGAAGAGCGGCAGCTTACTCGTCACCGACGTAGTCCTTGCGGCACAGGCCGGCGTAGCCGCACCACTGGCAGCGGAACGGCTCGTCGGGCCGCACCGGGAATTCACCGCGCTCGATGGCGTCGACCGCGCCGAGCATGCGCTCCTGCCCCTCGGCGATCGCCGCCGCGAGTGCCGAGGTCCGGCCGCCGAGCGGAACGAACGCCTCCTTTTCCTTGAAGGCGACGTATCCGGCGCTGCCGACCGTCCACGACCGGCCCCGGTGCCCCTCCAGCTCCTGCTGCGCGATCACGCCGTAGATCGGGAGCTGCAGCGCCCTCGCCAGTTTGGGCGCCTTCCCGAGCTTGTAGTCGATGATGCGCAAGGTGCCGTCCGCCATGAGATCGATCCGGTCGGATTTGGCTTTGATTCGAACCCGGCGGGGCCCGGCTGCGCCGGCGAACGTGAACTCGCCTTCGAGCACGTGCTCGAGCAGGCGCTCGACGACCTGCCCGCCCTGCTCGATCTCGAAGCCGAAGGCGCGCTCGGCCAGGCCGGAAGCGGCCGCCGAGCCGAGCAGGTGCGTCCGTTCGAGCGCGCGGTCCGCCTGGGGAAGCGCGTCGAGCTTCCGCTCGGCGACCACTTCGAACAGCTCCAGTGCATCGGCAACCGTGGCGGTGGTGATGGTCCCGCCGCCGCGAACCTGCCACTCCCTGAAGAAGGTTTCGAACACGTCGTGGATGAAGTGCCCGCGCTCGATCGGCGTCAACCCCGACTCTTCGTCACGCTCCTCCGGCAGCTTCAATACCTGGCTCGCCAGGTACTTGAAGGGGCAGTCCAGGTAGCGCTCGAGATAGCTGATTGCGTAGGTGCGCGGGACGCGCGGGCCCGTGGCCCCCTTGAAACGGGCGTCCGCCGGCGGCCGGCTGCGTCGAAGCGCCAGCCATTCGACCGCGCCCGCCTCTCCGGCAGGGATTCCGGCTTCGACGAGCTCGTGAATGAAATCCCTGGCCGCGGGCGGCGCCGGCCACCGCTCGATCGGCAGACCCGCGGTCTCGATCTCCTCCAGGAACGGCGAACCGGGCACGATCGCATCGTCTTCCAGCGTGAATGCAGACGCTGACACCCGGTCACGCGCCGAGGTCAACAGGTCCTGGAACCGGGCGCGGGCCGCCGCCATCCGCGAAGCGTCCGCCGGCCAGCCCATGTTCGAGAGCATCGACGCCGGATAGAAGATGCTGCGATGCGCCGGCTCCGGCCAGTCGCGCTCCACCAGACCGACGATGCGGATCTCGTCCACGTCGGAGTACGGCGCCGAGGTGGCATCGAGCAGCCGGATCCCGTCGTTGCCGCTGCGCGGCGCAAACGTCTGCGCGTCGATCCAGCGCCGCACGGAACCCGATAGCTCGACGACGTCGAGCGGCTCGTCGTCGTGTCGAGCATGCGCATCGCGGAGCGATTCCAGGGCGGCCAGGATCGCCGCACGTGCCCGCAGGTGGCGGCCGGTCCAGGCTTCCGGCGATTCCCGCGATTCCTGCGGCCGGGGGCTCTCCGCCGGAACGGCGAGGGACGGCTCTCGCCCGGGCAGCCGCTCGAATCGACGGACGAACGCCAGCAGCGCTTCGATCTGTCCGGAGGCGGAGTCAGCCGCGAGAACCGCGCGAAGCGCCGTCGCCGCATCGACAACGTGCTGGACTGCCGGCGCCACGCTCGGGGTCCGGGCTGCCTTGGCCACCGAGGCGGCGATCGCCGGAAGCTCCGCGAGCCGGTCCCATCCGCCCGAGGTACTTCAGATCGCGCAGCTTCGTATCGAGCTGCGCCACCTCCTGACGCGTCAGGCTCGAGCTGAATGTCAGGTGAGGCGAGTGCAGCAGCTCGACGATGGAGGCGCGGTTGCCTTCGGAGGCGAGGAACGAGAAGACGACGTCGATCATTGCCGCGAACGGCTCGGCGGAAAGCGGCAGCGCGTCGAGCGCCTGGTACGGCACCAGTCCGTCGGTCAGCACCTGCCGGGCGAGGTAGAGATACGGCAGCGGCCGCTGAAAGACGATCCCGAAGCGATCCAGCGCCGGAGGCCGGATCGACTCATGGGGAGAACGCGCCCGGTGCTTCAGCCAGCGGACGATCTGCGTCAGCTCCTCTTCGCGATCGCGGCAGATGAACCAGCGCTGATCCGGCTCGGCGGTCTCGGGTGCGACCAGCACCGGAAGGCTGGCGGTTTGCCCGAACCTCTCTTCCTCGATCCCCGGCAGCAGGTCGTGCAAGCGTTCATGGAACCCCGACGCCAGCAGGTTCTCGGTCGCGATGACGTCGAGCCGGGTAACGCCGGCGAGGCGCGTGAGGAGGCCGAAGTCGGAGGCGTAGAGGCCCCGTGGATCGGCCGCCTGGTCCGCCACCGTCACGACGACGTGCGCATATGCGCGCTGCGGGAGGATGTCCGGTTCCAGCAGCAGGGCGCGTAGGCCGTGTTCGTCGATGCAACCCGTCGCCCGGGTGAGCTGCTCGAAGCCGGCGAATGCGGCGACCAGGAACTCGGTCTGGCGCAGCAGCCGCTCCGCACCACGGTCCATGTCGGCGCTCGGTGCGAGGCGACCGACCGCGAGCCGCTCGAAGTCGCCGAGCGACTGCTCGCGACGCCGCAGCTCGTCGTAGAAGTCGAGCATCTGGACGATCAGACCGGGCCGGAGCCTGAACGGCGGCGACGTGCCGGCCGCGGCCGCCTCGCGGGCGGCCCGGCGCAGCAGGACCTCGCGCTCCGGCGCGCTGAGCAGCGGCGGTGCACCCGGGGAAGCCATGTGCAGCTGGTGATAGAACTCGGCGCGGGTCACCAGATCCGGGAGGAGGAGCGCGGGCGATCCCGGACGGATCAGCGCGGTCTCGAGCGACCGGCGCAGCTCCTCGGCCGCTCCTCGGGTCGGCACCAGCACCGCGGTCCGGCGCACGGAGAGGTCGCCGGGCACGGCGAAGTGCGCGATGGCAGAACGCATCGCATTGAGGTCCGGCACCCGCAGAAGGCGGGTGGCACGTGGAGTGATCACCGGGGTGTTCGTGTAGAGATGAGCCGCTCGAGATCGTCGACCGCGCGTTCGCCGAGTGCCAGGGCGCCGGCAGCAGCGGCGGAGGCATCCCAGGCGACCTTTATGTCATTCGATGATACCGCGGTCGTCCGCAGCGCGGCCGCCTGTCGCGTCAGATGAAGGGACGCCGATAGCAGATCGTGAACCGATTTCGCTTCCGCGGGCGGGGGGACCGCCATGAGCTCCAGATGTGCGAGCCTGGCGCGCTCCCCCAGCGGCCGCAGAAATCTCGCATCCGGCCCCGAGAGGTTGCGGATACCGTCGAGCCACTTGCGGAATTCCACCAGCCGTCCGAGCGGCACCGCGATCTGTTTCCGGTAGGCCTTGATCGCCTCGACGCGCAGCCCCCACGCATCCCGTGCCAGCCGCAACCGCCGCGCCTCGTCCAGTTTCAGATCGAGGGCGGCGAGCAGTCCCGCCATCTCTCCGGGACGCTTCTTCCCGAGCCTCGCGTCCCCCTGCAGCGCACGGGCGATCAGCCGCTGCAGGCTGGTAACGTCGGCGCGGCCGGCGAGCGTTCCGGCGCGAGCCAGCGTCGATGACGACAGGACGTTGTAAGCGGTGTCGGTCCTGACCTCCGCGGCGAGGGACGCGTTGATCTGCATCCGTAACGAGGCGGCCCACGGTGCCGACGCGGGCGCACCGGCGATCGACCGGGACAGCACGCGAAGCAGAGCGGTCCGCTCCGCCGGTTCCGCCGCGAGCATGGCGGCGCGATAGGCGGTCTCGAACGAATCGTGGAGATCGGGCGGCGGCAGCAGCTCGACCGGCGGCGGCGGCTCCACGGTCGCCACCAGGCTCAGTTCGAACTGTTTTTGTCCCGCCCCGACACGCATCTCGGCGATCACGTCGTCGAAGATGCCTACGAGCTGAGAGACCTCGGCGGCCTTGAACCCATGGTTGGCGGCCGGCCACGCGGCCAGATTGCGCCGGGCCTCCTCGGCCATCGCCAGCCGGCGCACCGGGTCCGGCGTCAGGGCGATGTCGTTCAACGCGACGGTCACCTGGCCGGTGAGCAGGGCAAAGTCCTCTTCGCCGCGCGTTACCGCGAAACGCTTCGCGCGCACGGCGGCGGTGTAGGCGTCGGTGCGCGGCCAGTCGACCAGCGCCTCGTCAATCGTCAACACCTGGACGTCCGGTTCGGCGACCGCGTCCCCCACCGGCACCGACAGGACGACCCGGCTGCCGAGCCGCGCGAACTCCCCGTAGCTCACCAGGGTGCCGCCATCATTGAGGAAAATGCGAAACAGCAGCGTGCCCGGTGCCTGCGCGCGCAGCGCGCCCGGCACCACGGAAACGGCAATCAGGAAGGCGAAAATCAGCCCCTGTGGAAATCTTGTGGAAGAAGCGTGCATGTCCTGTGGACGGCTTGATGATCGCACAAAATTTTGCGCGAAGTCCGGTGCAAAGCAGCCCGCGTGCACCGTGTTGATGCGCCTTCGACCCTCCTTTCGCTTGAACGATCCTGCACGATCGTTAGAATGACGGCTCTTCAACAATCTCTGATTCGGCGCCACCGACGTGAACGTACACCGCTTCGACAAGACCATCAATGGACGTGAGTACCGCATCGAGGTATCGAGCGTCGGCCCTGAATGGCGCGCGCAGATCCGGCGCACCGCCGGCATCTCCGGGGCGCACATGCCGTTCTACGGCAAGACGCCGGACGAGGCCGCTACCCTTCTGACCCGCTGGCTCTCGATCGCCAACGGTCGGCCGAAGACTGAAGACTGAGGTGTAGATCTTGGGGTCAGACCATGGTCTGACCACGATTGGACCCCAGATGTAGACGCCTTGCGGCGGATCCCGGTTGGGCGATTGCCCTTGAAACCGGAGATACTGTTCGTGCTCATGCACGACCTCCTCGTCATCGGCGCGGGCCCGGTAGGGCTCGCGTGCGCAATCGAAGCCCACCGTCACGGTCTCACCGCACGGGTCGTCGACAAAGGCGCGCTGGTGAACTCCATCGTCGGCTACCCGGCGAACATGGAGTTCTTCTCGACGCCCGAGCTGATCGAAATCGGCGGCTATCCCTTTCCCGTCCACGGCTACAAGCCGACGCGCGAAGAGGCGATCGAGTACTACCGCGGCGTGGCGCAGCGCGAGCGGCTGGACGTTCGCCTCTACGAGCGCGTGCTCGGGATCACCGGGACCCGCGGCGAGTTCGAGGTCGCCACCGACAAGGGCACTCACCCGGCTCGCACGATCGTCGTCGCGACCGGGTTCTTCGACCAGCCGAACCTGCTCGGTGTGCCAGGCGAAGAGCTGGCCAGGGTGACGCACTACTACCGCGAGCCCTACCCCTACGTGCAGCAGAGGGTCGCGGTCATCGGCGCGAAGAACTCCGCCGCGAAAGCGGCGCTGGACTGCTACCGCCACGGTGCAGCGGTCACGCTGATCGCGCGCTCCCCCACCATTTCCGACAGCGTCAAGTACTGGATCCGCCCGGACCTGGAGAACCGCATCAAGGAAGGCAGCATCCAGGCCTATTTCGGCACCTCGGTCGAGGAGATCCGGCCATCCTCCCTCGTGCTGTCCACACCGGAAGGACGTCTCGAGATCGAGAACGACTGGGTGCTCGCAATGACCGGCTATCAGCCCGACTTCCCGTTTCTGGAATCGCTTGGCGTCACGTTTGCCAACGATGGCTGCCGGACCCCGATCTACGACGAGACGACGTTCGAGACCGCGCGCCGGGGGGTGTATATCGCGGGCACCGTGTGCGGTGGCTACCGGACGAACCGGTGGTTCATCGAGAACGGCCGCTTCCACGCGCAGCAGATCGCCCGGAATATCGCCGGCGAACGGACCGAGACGATCCGCTTCGACGCGATCCACTGGAAGACCGAGGAGTAGCGCGGCGTGACGACCCAGTGGCCCAAGCTTCACCGCCGGGGCCCTCACACGTTGAATTTGAATAAGAGAACGTCACCGTCGGCGACGACGTAGTCCTTCCCTTCCATGCGGTAGAGGCCCTTGTCGCGGGCCGCCGCGACCGAACCGCAGGCCACCAGCGCGTCGTACGAGACGGTCTCCGCCTTGATGAATCCGCGCTCGAAGTCGGAGTGGATCACGCCGGCCGCCTTCGGCGCGGTGTCGCCGACATGGATGGTCCAGGCCCGGACCTCTTTCTCGCCGGCGGTGAAATAGGTCTGCAGGCCCAGCAGGTGGTAGGTCGCGCGGATCAGCGCGCCGACGCCGCTCTCCTCGACGCCGAGCTCCTTCAGGTAGGCGGCCGCCTCCGCGGGCTCGAGATCGACGAGATCGCTCTCGATCTGCGCGCTCACCACGATTGCCTCGCAGGCCAGGTGCGTCTCGACGTACTGGCGCACCTTCAGGACGTGCGGGTTCGTATCGGCGGTCGCGAGGTCGGCCTCGGTGACGTTGCAGGCAAAGATGGTCGGCTTGTCGGACAACAGGAACAGCGGCCGGGCGATCGCCCGCTCCTCCGCGTCCAGATCGACGATCAGCGCGGCCTTGCCGGCGTCGAGGCCGGCCTCGAGCTTCGCCAGGACGGCGTCTTCGGCGGCCGCGGCCTTGTCCCCGCGCTTGACGTCCTTGACGACCCGCTCGCGCCGACGCTTGACCGAATCGAGATCCGCGAGGAGCAGCTCGGTGTTGATGACCTCGATGTCACGCACCGGGTCCACCGATCCGGAGACGTGGTGCACGTCCTCGTCCTCGAAGCAGCGAACCACCTGGACGATGGCGTCGACTTCGCGGACGTGCGTCAGGAACTTGTTGCCAAGACCTTCCCCCTGGCTGGCCCCCTTCACCAGGCCGGCGATATCGACGAACTCCATCGCCGCCGGGATCACGACGTTGGTCTTGGCGATCTTCTGCAGGACCGCGAGGCGCGTGTCGGGCACGGTCACGATCCCGATATTCGGGTCGATCGTGCAGAACGGATAATTGGCCGCCTCCGCCTTTCGGGTGCGAGTGACGGCATTGAACAGGGTGCTCTTCCCGACGTTGGGCAGACCGACGATTCCAGCTCTTAACATTGATTAGTTCTAATTGCAGGACGAGTTCTGATTGCAGGCGTTCCTGGCTCACGGTCGTGAGCGAAGGCTGGCGGACCAGGACTTAATTGTATCCAGAGCCGACCGCGAATGCCTGACCAGGCGCCAGGCGGGAGAGGATGCCACGGCCAGCAGCACGAGAACGCTGATCAGCGTAATGAGCTCGGCGACCGCCCGCAACCGGGTGTCGGCGAACACTGCCTCGACTCGGTGCGCTCCTGCCGCCATCTGTATTTCCATGTATCCGGACGGCGACTGGATCGAGGGGACCACGCGGTGGCCATCGACCGCGATCCGCCAGCCCGGCACGAACGGCGAATTGATCACCAGCTTCACGGGTTCCTCGGCCCGGACGTCGAGGTCGAGACGATCGTCGCTGACCGAGGCCCGGATCACCTCTCCCTTGTCCTCCGGGATCGTCCAGCGGCTGCTGGCCGGGCGGGCGTCACCTTGCACGGTCACGGGGTCGTAAGCGGCTTCCCTGAACGCCCATTGACCGTCGCCAGGGATCCGCCAGAACGGCAAGTCGAGCCGGATCGGCTCGCGCTCCCGCGCCGCGGCCATCGCCCGGTAGGGTTGGGTGACGTGCCACTGGATCGCGACAACGCACAGCACGAGGAGCGCTTGCCGGGTCGGATGGCTGATCGCCGACACCAGGGTCGCTGCCAACACCCCGCAGGCCAGCGTCGGCACCATCAGGAGCCGCCACGGGAACTGGATGAAGGTCAGCGGCGCGATCGTTTCCCAGACGCGGACGGAGGCCGACGTCATGAGGAACAGAGACGGGGCGACGATCGCCAGGCAGCCAGCGATCATGGCCGGGGCGGCCGCCGTCCGATGACGGAGCCGTGACCAGGCCAGCACGATCACCGCTCCGGCGAGCACGGCCCACTGGACGACGCCGATCTGCATCGACAGCTCGTCGTCGACTCCTGTCCCTGAAGTTCCGTATCCCCAGGACCAGTCGAACCACCGTTCCGGCGCGACGAAGTGCGCGTGGTAATCGAAGCCACCGCGAATGAGATTGCCGATCTTGATCGTTCCGAGCTCGAAGATCGCCGGCAGAACGTAGAACGCCGCCAGCCCTACCCCCAACCCTGCACCCAGACCGACGAGGCCGACCGCTTTCGCGCCCGGGCGGTGAACGATGCACACGCCGGCGACGCAGGCAGCCGCGACCGGCGCGATGATCAGCGCGGTGGGCAGGTGACTGATCAACAGCAGACCAGTCGTCAAGGCGAGCGAGCAGACGAAAACCGGCCGGCCGGTACGGAGGACGCGATCGATCGACCACAGTACACCGGGGGCGAAGCCGATGGCGGCCAGCTCAGGATAGGCGTTGCGGACGTAGGCGTCGAGCAACAGGTACGGCGACCACATCACGACCGCCGCCGCCATCGCGGCCGGCATCGTCCCCAGCGGACGGCACAGGAGAAACATGAAACCGGCGGCCGCCCCCCACTGCGCCGCGGCCGTCAGCTTGAACGCGAGCGACAGGCTCGTGCCGCACCAGTAGATCAGCGCAACCAGATAGTAGAAGCCGACCTGGTAGTGGTTGAAGAGCGGCTGTCCGAGACCGTCGGCGATCCCCTCCACCCAGCGCACCGGCCACTGACCGCTCTCGAGAGCGCGCATGAACAGGAATACGTAGGTCTGGTGAGCGGGCGCGTCGTGACCGGCCAGAAACTCAGGAAGGAAGAAGGGGTGCACCAGCGGAACGATGCCGAGCGCGACGGCCGAAAGGGCAAGCCAGCGGCAGACACGGGAGATCCTGGCCTGCGTCAGGGGACTGTTCAACGGCTCCAGCCGCCAGACCGCTGCACAGGCGGCGAGCATGCCGATGAGCAGCCGGGTCGAGGCCCGGCCGGCATCGAGGGCAGCGAGCTCGGCGTCGGCTGCCGGACTCGACAGCGCCGTCCAGACAAGGAGCGAGAATTCGAAGGTGGCGAGAACGGCGAACAGCAGCCCGACGATCAGCCGCGCCCGTGGCGCCGCGAACAATTTCCAGAGGGCATCACGAGTAGGCGTCATCCCGAGCAGAGCTGTGGCCTATCCCACCGATGCATCGGTTGTTGCATAGGGTCGGTGGAAGCAACCATCGCTCCACGTCTGAACAGTTCGCATTTGATCGCGTGTTTGTCGTGAGGAACTCGGTGTGTGGCGGAAGAGCGTCTCGAACGCTCGAGTTTGTTGCGCTGGGAGGAATGTAAGAATGATGCGGTCGACGCAATCGCAAGGAATGCTCGCGCAAGAGTTTACTGCGAACCGCAGGCGATCCTCGCTTCCCTTCGATCGCGCCTCGCCAGCCAGGGATCTGTCGCGTCTCTGGACGACCGCGCCCTCAGCGGTGCTTCTGTTTTCTGCCGCGATTTGCCACAGAACCAACACGGGCCTTCCCGGCGACCACGGCGCGAAGCGCGGGTTTGTTCCCGACACTCTTCCCCTATTTCACCGCCTGGCGGAGAAGGGCCTCGAATGCGCCCTCGTCGATGTCGGTCCGCTTGCGGACCTTGATGTGCCGCACGAACTTGCCCTGGCCTTTCAGGAGCCCATTCGGGTCTTTCAGTGCGGAGCCGGCAAAGAAACCGAACTGCACGTGGTCGGGCGCCGAGTAGACGTAGGCGACCGGGGCCTTCCCCTTCACCCAGCACCCATTGCCCCACTTCACGGACTCCTGGAGCTGCGGCGCAGTGCGCTTCACGAACCTCCGTAACCCTCGGATGACGTCCTGGTTCCGTGCCGCCTGGCCGGCAAGGTACTCGTCAAAGCTCGCGTAGACCTTCATCTTCATTGCGCAGGTACCCCGGTTTTTCTGAGTTCCGACTTGGCCAATGGACCGGATGTTCTCGGCAGGTTGCCATGATACAAGTGCCGGAGCCTCCAGATTGCAGTAACGGTTGCGCCGAACCGGCGGGAGAAGGAGACATGGCAGCTGGCTACACGATCCGCCGGGCGGTTCCAGGCGACGTCGATACCCTCGTCGGGTTCACGCTGCAGGAAGCGTTCGAAGCCGAAGGAGTCGGAAGGGACGAGGGGGCCGTCAGGCGTGGCGTCGAGAGTGCGTTCGCCGACCCGCGTCTCGCTACCTATTGGGTGGCCGAGACTTCGGAAGGCGTCGTCGGCAGCACCTCCGTGGTGACCGAGTGGAGCGACTTCAACGGCGGCCACTACTGGTGGATTCAAAGCCTGTTCATCGTCCCCGAGCATCGGGGAGCCGGGCTGATCGACCTTCTGATCGGCCATCTTGCCCGCGCGGCGTCGGCTGCCGGGGCGGTGGACCTGCGTCTGTACGCACACAGTTCGAACGAGCGCGCGCTTCGCGCGTATCGTCGCTGTGGCTTCACGATCGCACCGTACGTCATCATGAGAATGCCGACCGTGGTGAGCAAGAACCGGAATCAATCGGCCGCTGGACCAGCCACCGTTGAGACCTCGGCTATCGCTCAAAGCACCGCTACACTGCTCGCTGCGGTCAACGCATCGGACGTTGCCGCCGTCATGTCATTGTGGTCCGACGATGGCGTGCTGATGCCGCCGCATCACCCCTCGGTCCACGGCCGAGCGCAGATCGAGCGCTACTTCAGCGAGCTGTTCCAAAGATCGCGGTTCAACTTTTCGTTTACGTCCTCTCGAATCGACGTGTCGGGAGATGCGGCGTTCGAGCGCGTCCAGTACCAGGCTTCGGCCTGGCCCGCGCAGGGTGGACCGGAGATTCAGGACGCTGGCAAGGGTCTACATGTGTATCGCCGAGATTCGAACGGCTCGTGGAAACTTGTCGCGGACATCTGGAATAGTGACAAACCGGCCGGTGGGGGTCAGTAGCCTGTCGACCATGCCGTGATGGCCGAGGTGGTTCACGGTTCTCGCTTGCGCGCTCGGGCGGGGGGAGGCTGCGACGGATAAGGCTTCGCATCCGAGTTGCCGCTGGTCTGCCCCTCGGCGTCGGACGCCTTGAACAGCCGCTTGCGGACGGCAGGCGACGGGCGGCCGGCGCGAAGGGAGGCCAGTTCGCCGCGCTTGAGAAGTGGCGGCGCGGGATGGTCGGCCCGGGCGCCGCGGCGACCCCGTGGCGGGGCCGGGGGCCGGATCGCCTTCAGCCGCCGGGTCACGGTGGCCGGCCTCCGCCCGGCGGCCAGCGCGTCGATGTCCTCCTGGGTGAAGGCGGCCGGGCCCGGCTTGCCGGACGGCTTACCAGACATACATTTCCTTCACCCGGCCGTTCTCGACGCGGGCGTCGACGTTGCGGTTGCCCTGCTTGGCGTGCGCCGCCAGGATCGCGAAGTTGGTGCAGGCGTCGTCGTGCACGTCCTCGAACTTCCGCCAGGCGCCGTCGATCCAGCCATGGACGTTCGACTGATGCTCGCTCGACCAGAGCGCTTCGACTTTCTTGCCGTTGTGCCAGGCCATTGTGCCTCCGGTTCAGGGTTTGATGTTCCGTGTTCCCGACAGCGCGGCGCCGGCCGCGTAGACCGCGTCGACCGCCTCGAGCACCGCGCGGGGCGGAACCTTGCCCTGCGTCCGGGCCTGCTCGGGGTCGGCGGCGAAATAGATCCGCCGGGTGGTGGTGCCGTCAGAGATCTCGAGGATGCCGATCACGGTGTCGGGTAGAAAGGACGGGGTCTCGACCGGCGCGTCGAGGGCCGGCTGCACCTTCCGCAGCAGGGTGATGAACTCCTTGTCGCTCAGCGTCGAACGCGCGGTGGCGCTCGCCCCAGCACGTTTCCTGAGCTGATCGTCGAAACGGCAGCTGGCGGCGCCGTCACCGCTGGCGCTGAAGTCGAACTCGTACTTGCGCGACGGCAGGCCGCCGCGCACCTTCAGTTTCACCGAGAACGGCCGGCGGCTGGCGTCGTCCTCGATCGCCCGCGACAGGCGTTCCTGAAGCGGCGGCTGCGGCACGCTCGCGGCTGGCTGGGGCTTGTCGTCTTGCGGCATGGCGGCCTCTACGCGGGCGTGGTGTCCTGCGAGATCCGATCGCAGAACGGGCGGCACAGCCGCAACACGACCTCGGTGTTGTCGTCCATCACCGTCCCGGTGTCGACCGGATTGCGATTGGGACAGACATCGTCTTCGGAGTATTCGTCCGGGTGCCCCATCAGATGTCCGAACTCGTGGGACATCACGTCGCCGGAATCGTCCGTGTGCCACAGGCTCAGGTTGCTGCGGCCGTCCCCCTTCTTGACGCGCACCGTGAGGTGCGGGCGGTCCGACGTCCATTGCACCTCGAAGGTCAGCGCGCACGCCGCGGTGCATCCCGGCCGGCCGCAGCAGGCGAACCGGTAGTTCCACTTGTCTTCGATGCCGCGCTTCCAGCGCTCCTTGACTTCTGCCAGCAGGGAGGCGGACACGTCGCTGTCGGGATTCAGCTGGATGCGGGCGGTGATGTGGGTGCCCTGCTGAACGAAGGCGGCGGTCCAGCCGAAGATGCACTCGCTCACCGGGAAGGAGACCTCCTGTGCGGCAAAGATCCCGCCGTGCGAAAAGTCGTAGATCTCGGTGATGAACCAGGTGTCGTCGCGGAGGTCCTCCCGGACCATCACGTCGGCGTTGCGGGCCTTGGCCAGCGCCGCGATCGCCAGGAGGTTGGTGCAGGCATCGCGGTTGGTGTCGTCGAGCTTGCGCCATCCCGCGCCGCTCAGCCACACCCAGGCGTTCGACTCGTGCTCACTGCACCACAGTGCTTGAATCCGGCGACGGCATGAGACGCTCATCGGGCCCTCGATCGGCTCTCAGTGCAACAAAGGTGGTGAGTAAAACACTCGGCCGCGGGGGCTGTCAATGGCTCCGTTCCGACGCGCCGGCAGTGTTGATGTCGCGGGTTTCGAGGATCCACCGGGGATACCCGTGCCTTGCGATGGCGATCATCGCCCGCCCGAGGATCTCGGTCGTGGTGACGTGGTTCGGCAGCAGCGTGCGCAGGCCACGGTGGAACGGCCGGGTCAGGGTGCAGAGCACCCGGATCCAGGTGGTCCGCGACTGGATGCCGTGCAGCGGAATGATCACCCCCGGACGCATCATGTAGGTCCGCTTGAACGGCAGCTGCCGCAGCGCATTCTCGGTCCGGCCTTTTACCCGCGCCCACATCAGCCGGCCGCGCTCGGTGCTGTCGGTGCCCATGCCCGAGACGAAGACGAACGTCATCCCGGGGTTGAGCCGCACCAGCGTCCTGGCGACCGCGAGCGTGAGGTCGAACGTCAGCCGGGTGTAGCTCTCCTCGTTCATCCCCGCCGAGGAGGCGCCGACGCAGAACAGACAGGCATCGAGGCCGCGAAGCTCCGGCTCGACGCCGGAGAGGTCGCCGGGGTCGGGGAGCACGAGCTCGCGCAGCTTCTCGTGCGTCCGGCCCATGGGGCGCCGCCCGATGGCCAGTACCTGGCGCACATCGGGATCGAGCAGACACTCCCGGAGCGCGCCCTGCCCCACCATGCCGGTCGCGCCGAAGATCACTACGTTCATGGATGCCGCCGCCTGGCCGCTGTTCATGATGCGTCGATGTCGCCGCTGGAACAAGTCCCGGCCGCCGGCCGCGGTCGTGAGCGCCGCTCGACCGGTGACGAAATACTTCGTGACTTTGACGAAGAGTTACGTCAGGATACCGGCCGGATCACCGATGACCCCTGACACCCTGCTACGGGACAGCGGCCGTGACGCCGTCCGGGCGCTCCGCATGTTCGCGCGCCGTCCGGCCTTTGCCGTCACCGCCCTGGTGACGCTCGCGCTCGGGATCGGCGCGCCGACCGCCATCTTCTCGGTGGTGCGCGCGGTCCTGCTCCGGCCGCTCCCCTACCTCGAGCCTGACCGGATCGTGCGCTTCCGGATCGAAACCCGGACCCCGCGCGGCGATTTCGCGTTCGACGCCCTCCCGGTCTCGTCCGCGCTCGAATGGGCGGCGGCATCGTCGACGCTGTCCGCGGTCGCGGTCTACAACGACGCGGCCAGGACCCTGATGACCGCCGACGGACCAGTACCGGCTGACCGGTCTCGCCGCCAGCCCGGACCTCTTTCAACTGCTCGGCGCGGCCGCGGCAGCCGGCAGGACGTTCGAAGCGGCCGCGGTCGATCCGCACCAGGTGGTCCTGAGTCACGCGACCTGGCGGCGCTACTTCAACGGATCCTCCTCCACCATCGGCTCGCTCGTCACCTTCGACGGTGTTTCCCACCGGGTCGTCGGCGTGATGCCCGAGGGGTTCGATTTTCCCTCGCCCGAGACGGCCTTCTGGGTTCCGGTGCTGCTGTCATCCGGAGGCTCGAGGGGCATGCTGCTCCCGGCGATCGGCCGGATGCGGCCGGGGACCACGGTCGACGCAGTGATCGCGGAAGGGGAACGCGTCCTCGCCGATGCCGGATCTGTCGAGGACCAGACACTCGTCGTGCGGACGCTCCAGGAGCAGATGGTCGGGAGCGTCCAGCGGGTGTTGTGGCTCTTCATGGCCGCCGTCGGCCTGGTCTCGGTGATCGCCACGGTGAACATCTCGCTGCTCCTGCTGGCCCAGGGGGCCGGACGGGCCCGGGAGTTCTCGGTTCGCCTCGCGCTCGGCGCGGGCCGCGGCCGACTCGGCCGGCAGGTGGCGATCGAAGGGCTCGTGCTCGCGCTGCTCGGCGGCGCGGCCGGGCTCCTGTTCGCGGCCGGCTTCGTGAGGCTGCTGATCCGGATCGCCCCACCCGATGTGCCGAGGCTCGACCAGACCTCCTTCGATCCGCAGGTGCTGGCGTTCACCGGCGGCCTGGTGTTCGTCGCCAGCGTCGTCTTCGCCGTTCTCTCGGCCGGACGAATCGTGGTGGGTGACACGCTTCGCGCTCTGGGAGGATCGGATCGCGAATCGCAGCTGTTCTCGTCGCGCGGATCGCGGCGCCGACTGAATGGGCTGGCGGCGCTGGAGCTGGCGCTGGCGCTGGTGCTGCTGGTCGGAGCCGGCTTGCTCCTCCGATCCTTCGTGGGGCTCATGCTCGAGGACCAGGGCTTCGACGGCCGCGGCGCCCTGGCGGCGCAGGTCACGCTGCCCTCGGCGCGGTATTCGACGCCGGAGGCACGAATGGCCTTCCACGAACGGCTGCTCACCCGGCTTCACCAGGTGCGTGGAGTCAAGGATGCCGGGCTGATCACGGCGATGCCGAACCGGCAACCGACCGGCCGGTTCGCGTACGACCCGCAGGCTGTGCCGCTGCTGCACGACCCGTTTGCGTTGAAGCTCGCCGAGGTCCGCATGGCCACGGAAGGGTTCCTCGGGGCGATGGGGATTCCGCTGCTCGCCGGACGCGACTTCCAGGCGAGCGATGCCGCGGGCTCGGAGCCGGTGATGGTGATTTCGGAGGAGCTGGCGCAGGTTCACTTCCCCGACCGGAGCCCGCTTGGCCAGATGCTCTACTCGGGAAGCGGCAATCGCCGGGTTGTCGGCGTCGCCGGCACGGTGAAGCCGGCGACGGCCGCTGGCCTCCAGCAGGACCCGTCGGCCTACCTGCCGCTGCGGCAGAACCTCGACGTCTTCAAGCAGTTCGCCACCATGTCGGTCGTCGTTCGCGGCCCCGCCCCCGACCGCATGACCGCCGACCTGCGCGCCATCGTACGATCGCTCGACCCGGAGCTCGCGCTGTTCAACGTGCGGACGCTCGATGCCGAAGTCGCGAGGCTGGTGGCCGGCCCGCGGTTCAGCGCCACCGTGCTCGGACTGTTCGCCGCCGTCGCCCTGGTCATGGCCGGCGTCGGGGTCTATGGGGTCGCCACTTATGCGACCGGCCGCCGCACCCGCGAGATCGGCGTCCGGGTGGCGCTCGGTGCGACGCGCGGGCAGATTCTGCGGATGATCCTGCGCGACGGGGTGCTGGTGATTGCCGCCGGCCTGGTCGGCGGCCTGGTGGCGTCCGCGTGGTTGTCGCAGATCCTGACCGGCCTGCTGCACGAGGTCACCCCCACGGATCCGGTCACTTTGGGCGCGGTCGCGATCCTGCTGTCGCTGATCGGGCTCGGCGCCGTGTACCTTCCGGCCCATCGCGCGGCGCGTCTCAGTCCGCTCGCCGCGCTGCGCGAGGACTGACGCACGTCCACTGGGGACTGCGGTGGACGTCGCGCATCAAAGCTCACACGGAGGCAGCTGACCACGTTCGCCGCAGAGTTCGCTGAGATCGCCGACCAATCCCCCAGTGAAGAGCGAGCGTCAAGGCCACGGCGGTCGGAACCTGCGGTCAGCGCCGAGGGACCCGTGGGAAGGTCGGTCCGCCGGGCATCGCGCCGGGCGCCGGCGTCCGCGAGCGGAGCCGGGCGTCGAGCGGCATCGCCGGCGGAACCACCATCGCCAACGTAACGATGGCCGCCGCGACGATCGCCGCCCCGACGGCCGCGCAGGTGCCGTGGACGGGTCTCAAGGTCGGGCGCGGATGACCGACGATCCGCTGGAGGCGATCGAGCAGCGTGCCCGAGGCGGCCGCCACCACCAGCCGGTAGTCGCTCCTCGCATCCTCCAGCGCCGCGAGCGCCCGGACGTATTCCGCGGCATCTCCCCCGGCCGTCACCGCGACGTCGTCGCAGCAGTATTCGCGCTCGATGCGAACCCGTCGAGACACCCAGCGCGCCGCCGGGTGGAACCACAGCACCGCCTCGGCGGCTACTTGAAGCAGGTTGGCTGGATAGTCGAGCCGCCGGACGTGAGCCAGTTCGTGGGCGAGGACGGCGCGCAGCTGCCCTGATTCGAGCTGGCTGGTGACGCCTCGGGGCAGCAGGATCACCGGCCGGCGCCAGCCACAGACCATCGGCACCTCGGCGCGGTCCGATCGAACGATCGTCACCGGTGGCCGGACGTGAAGTTCGATCGCCAGCCGGGTCACGAGGTCACGCAACTGCGGACCGGCGTCAGCGAGACCGGTCGCTCGCAGGCAGGCCGTGCGGCGCCATTCACGGCCGACGCGGATCAGGCAGAAGGCGACACCGGCGAGCCAGGCTACCGCTGCGCCGCGCACGACCCGGCCGCGCCACTCCACCAGCGCCGGCAGACCTATGGTGCGTTCGACGACCTCCGTCACCTGGATGCGTGCCGCCGGCGTGAACAGGTCCATCGAGCCTGCCGTGGCCAGGAGAGGGGCGACGACCATCAGGAGCAGGCCGGCGTACGCCAGGTTGTGGCGGAGCCGCGCGCGGTGATCGTCGAGCAGCGCCAGCACCAGCGTCGTGATGCCGCCGATCGCGATCCCGATCCAGAGCGCATGGACGACGAACCAGCCGATTGGCGCGAGCATCATCCCTTCTTTCGCTGCGGCTTCTCGAGCGAATCGAGCAGCGCCCGGATCTGCTGCCGCTCGTCCGGCTTCGACTTGCTGTCCGAGAGGACCTGCATCACCAGGCTGACCGGCGAGCCGCCGAACACCCGGGTCACGAGATCCCGCAGGATCCCCTGCTGCACCTGACGCTGCCCCTTCGCCGGCCGGTAGATCTGCGGCCGCACGGTCTCGTCACGCACCAGGGTGCCCTTCTCGGTCATGATCTGCATGAACTTCAGGACGGTCGAATAGCCGATCTCGCGCTCCTTCGCCAGCGTCCGGTAGACCGCGCGCACGGTGCTCGGCCCGAGCCGCCAGATCACCTGCAGGATCTCGAGTTCAGCCGACGTCGGCAGCCGGGAAGACGATGGGGGCATCGCGCGGCAGTTTACACGAAACACTTCGTCATTGCCGCCACGACGACGTTCCGGATCAGCCCTGGGGCCGGATGAGAGCGAAAAAGCGTTCGCGGTAGGTGTCCGAGATCGGGATGGTCATCCCCTGGATGGTGATCCGGTTCCCCTCGATCGATTCGATCTTGTCGAGCGCCACCATGTAGGACTTGTGGACGCGGCAGATCACCTCGGGTGCGATCTGCCGCTCGAACTCGCCGAAGGTCTGCAGCGTCATGATCCGCCTCGACGTCATGTGGATGCGGCGGTAGTCGCGCTGCCCTTCGATGACCAGCACCTCGCTCAACTGCACCTTGTCGAGCCGCAGCTCGGTCTTGACGAAGATGAAGTCGCGCGCGCCGCCGCCCTTGGTGGCCGCGAGCATCGCCTGCGCCCGATCCACCGCCTGGACGAACCGCTCGAAGGTGAACGGCTTGAGCAGGTAGTCGGCCACGTCGAGATCGTAGGCCCTGGCCGCGTACTCCTGGTGTGCGGTCGTCAGAATCACCTTGCTGCCGATCGCCCTCGTCTCGAGCATCTGCATCCCGGACCAGCCGCCGAGGCTGATGTCGAGAAACACGAGGTCGACCGGGTTCGTCTTCAGGAACGTAAAGGCATCGACCGCGTTCTCGAACGCGCCCACGAGATCGAGCAGCGGCAGTCGGCGTACGTAGCCGGAGAGGCGCTCGAGCGCCAGCGGTTCGTCCTCAACGATGATGCAGCGGCTCATCATGGGTGTCGATAGTCAGGCGAACCGCGTAGGTGTCGCCACACTCCCCTGCTTCCAGTGTGTGCCGGCCCGGATAGAGCAGTTGCAGCCGCTCCCGGATCAGCGCCTGCCCCAGCCCGCCCGGTTCGGCCGCCGCCTCCGGCGGCGGGCGGCGCGCGTTGACGCACTCGAAACTGACCCGGCCGCCCTCGATGACGATGCGGCTGACGATGGCGCCGTCGGCCTTGAGTCCCTCGGTGTGTTTGAACGCGTTCTCGATGAACGGAATGAACGTCATCGGTGCGATCGACAGGCCGCGCGGGATCCCCGGTCACCTCGTGGACGACATAGCCCGCACGCCTGGTCCGGATCCGCTCCAGCGCGATGTACTTGTCGATGTACTGTAGCTCGTCGGCCAGCGGAATCCGTTCCCCCCGGGCCTCGTAAAGCACGAAGCGCATGATGTCGGAGAGCTTGTTCAAATACTCCGAGGCAATCGCCGGATCCCTGGCGATGAGCACATCCAGGTTGTTGAGCGTGTTGAAGAGGAAGTGGGGATCGAGCCTGGCCCGGACCAGCGCCAGCTCGACTTCGTGCGTTTTTCTGGTCAGCGCCTCCTTTACCTTGATATCGCCGTACCAGTTCACGAATCCGCGCATGACCAGGGCGATCGTCACGTGGATCGCCGCCAGCGTCGCCAGGCTCACCCAGAGTCCGCCCAACTCGGTCGCACTGGCGAACACCGGTTGATCCACCCCAAAGAACAGCGCCAGCACACCGAGGCCCAGCGCCCCTGCCGCGAGACACACTGCCAGGCCAGCGACGATCAGTCCGCCGATGCGCCGCCGCGCGAGCAGCCGCGGGAACAGGAGCGCGTATGACGTGTAGAAGGCCGCGACATTCGGCGCGATCAGGAGCGCGGCGATCGGCGACCAGACGAGCGCGGCGAAGAGCGGCCACCCCGGCCGCTCCGGCAATCTGACCATCACGAAGATCAGCGCCAGCAGCAGGACGTATAGGCCCCAGTAGCCGGCGTGCAGCAGCGCGACCAGCTCGCGCCGCACTAGCCCCTGTCTCTCTTCGACACGTAAGCGACGTAGCCGGCGACGGTGAAAACGAGGAAATACGCGCCGGCGAGGATTCGCGGGCTCACCGGGAGAACCAGTTTCCGCTGGTACTCGATCATCAGGTAGTCGATGCCGGCATACGAGTAGGGGACGATGTAATTGTAGGCCCAGCTCATCGTCCCGATCGAAAAGATCCAGAGCGCCATGCCGATGCCGAGCGGCACCAGGAAGCTCCTGAAGCGCACCGCCAGCAGGTACTGCAGCGCCACGATCGGCAGCACGTCGACGAAGAAGCTGAATCCGCGCTTCAGGAAATACGCCAGTGGAAACGCGCCGCCCGGCGCGTCGACGGTTCTGAGCATGACCGCCGGGAGCACGCCGCTGAGATAGATCGCCGCGGTGAACGAGGCGATCAGCCCTGCCACCAGACCCAGGATCACGGTCAGCTTGGCGAGAAAGATCGTGGCCAGCGGCTGCGGGCTGGCGTGAAGCTGCTTCCAGGCATTGTTCCGGTACTCGAGCTGGGCGATGAGGCTCGCAATCAGCATGATCGCCATGGGCAGGATCATCAGCGCCATCGCCTCCCACGACTGGCGGAAGAGCCCTTCCCAGAACCGTGGCGCCTGGTAGATGGCCGCCAGCCCGCCGATCCGCCGGAAGCGGGACAGAAAGATGATCGTCGGGATGAAGGCGGCGCTGCCGAGCACCAGCCACAGGGTGAGGCTGCGCTTCTGCTTGAGCCACTCGCTCGAGACGCTGTGAATGAAGCCGGTGATCACGTGGACTCCATGCATGGCTGGGCCGGTCTCGCCACCGATCAGATCGAGGTAGACGTTCTCGAGATCCTGCCGAACGGTGGTGATCTCGAACAGCGCGACGCCGTTCGCCGCCAGGCCGGCGGTGAGACGGCCCGCTTCCTCGCGGGCCAGCGCGCGAAGTGTCACCACTCCTCCATCGACCCGTCCGGTCAGCCCGCCCCGCCGCGCGATCTCCAGGGCGGCGGCGTTGTCGCTCGTTTCGATCCGGGTGAACGCCGAGGTTTCCTGACGCGACAGCAGTGCCGCCAGCGTCCCCTGGAACTTCATCGTGCCGCGATGAATCACGCCGACGTGGGTCACGATCCGTTCGATCTCCGAAAGGATGTGGCTCGACACCAGGACCGTGACGCCGTGCTCGGTGTTCAGGGTCGACAGCAGTGCGCGCATCTCGAGGATGCCGTGCGGGTCCAGGCCGTTGGTCGGCTCGTCGAGGATGAGCAGCGTAGGCTCGTGCAGCAGCGCCACCGCGATGCTCAGTCGCTGCTTCATCCCGAGCGAGAACTGGTCCGCCCGCTTCGATCCGGCGCTGGCCAGGCCGACGAGCTCGAGGACCTGCGCGATGCGGCGCGAGGGGCAGCGGAACACCCGGCGCCATACCTCGAGGTTCTCCCTCGCGGTCAGCTGACCATAGACCGAGGGGCTCTCGATCGACGAGCCGACTCTCCGAAGGATCTCCAGTCGGTGCCGGTCCAGGCTCCTGCCGAACACCTCGATCGTCCCGTGCTGGCGCCGGAGCAGGCCGAGCACCAGCCGCAGCGTCGTGGTCTTGCCCGCGCCGTTGGGGCCGAGAAATCCGTAGATGCTCGCCGACGGCACCGCGAGGTGCACGTCGCGCAACGCAACCTCGTTCGAGAAGGTGTGCGACAGGCCGATGGTTTCGATCGCATGCATGGCTCTGCGGTCAGGTTACGAAGCCACACGCATTCCCGATCCAGGCGAATCGACCATCCGTCCCAAGCGCTCTGCAACCTGCCCTTTGCAGTCGGCAACTCGCCGCGGGCAACGGCCGTGAACAGATGAGCTTATCGCCTCGAAAAAAGATGGTGAATCGACGAAAAAAATGTTGACTCGACGCCGTTTCAGGACGATCTTGCCGCCGAGGTGTAGACATGGCTGTTCGCACATTTTTCGGCCGCTCAGTGATCCTCCTGGCGATCGTCATCAGCGCGATCGCCGCGTCTGCCGCCGCGCAGGGCCCCACCGGACGGATCGAGGGAACCGTCCGCGATGCACAGGGAGCCGTGCTGCCGGGTGTGACCATGACCTTGCGCAACCAGGACACGGGCGTCACCCGCACGCTCGTGACCGAAACCGAGGGTCACTACTCGTTCCCGGCGCTGGCGCCCGGCCGCTACTCGGTCCAGGCCCAGCTCCCCGGGTTTGCGACCCACGAAACCCGGGACATCGCGATCTCGATCGGCTTCGAGCACCGCCTCGATGTGCAGATGGCGATCGATTCCCTCAAGGAGGCGGTCACCGTCACCGGCGAGGTCCCGATCGTCGACACCACCAAGGCGGAGGTTGGCAGCGTCATCACCCGGAGCCAGATCGAAACGCTGCCGATCAACTCGCGCCAGTACCTCTCGCTCGCCCTGCTCGCCCCGGGCACCACCGTCGACGCCACGCGCTCGTTTTTCGCCACGGTGAACGTTGGCGGCGCCATGACCTTCAACAGCACCGGCAACATCGTCGACGGGATGATCAACAACTGGGCCGAGGACGGCGAGCCGCGCCAGGACCTGCCGGAAGACGCGGTCGAGGAGTTCCGGGTGAGCAACGCCTCCTACAAGGCCGAGTTCGGACTGGCGACCGGCGGCGTGGTGCAGGTGGTGACCAAGTCGGGCACGAACCGCCTGCGCGGCACCTTGTTCGAGTACTTCCGTGACAAGTCGCTCAACAGCAAGGGCGTGTTCGAAGCGGAGAAGCCCGACTACAGCCGCCACCAGTGGGGCGGCAGCGGCGGCGGACCGATCGTCGCCAACCGGCTCCACTTCTTCGGAGCGGCCGAGCGGACCGACACCGAGGAGTTCTATACCGTCAACACCGGCCAGCCGCAGTTCTACGGCGCGCTCGAAGGGACCTTCCCGCTGCCGTCCTTCCGGAATCTGTATTCGGCGCGCGCCGACTATCAGATCAGCAACGCGCAGAGCGCCTTCGCGCGCTACCTGCATCAGGACGAGAAGAAGTCGTGCCAGGGCTGCGGCGGCACCAGCGCGTCCGGCCGCGACGAGGAGATCCCGCGCCGGTCGGTGGTGGCCGGCCACACCTGGATCGGCAGCACCAACCGCGTGAACGACTTCCGCTTCCAGTACGCCTATGCCGCGTTCTACGGCTATCCGGGTGGCACCAGCTCGTGGTCGAAGACCGGCGAGTTCCCGGAGGAGCGGCTCGAGCGGTCGACGCGGGGGTACCGCTTCCCGTCGTTCAGCTACGGCAACAACTACGACTACATCAGCCCGGAGAGCCGCTGGGGCTTCCGCGACACCTACACGATGACCTTCGCGACGCACAACGTGAAGATCGGCGGCGAGTTCAATTACATGCCCTACACCTCGGAAGACGCGCTGAACCTGGCGGCCACCGGGGGCACCTATACCTTCACCGCCGATCAGCCGTTCGATCCCAACAACCCGACCCTGATCGCCAACCTCACCAACGCCTCCAACTACAGCGCGACCAGCAACCCGACGACGGTGTCGCACCCGACCAAGTATTACGTCGGCTTCGTCCAGGACGACTGGCGCGTGCGGTCGAACCTCACGGTCAACCTCGGGCTGCGCTACGAGCTGCTCTACGGGTCGGCAAACGAAGATCTCGATCTCTCCACCTTCCCGCAGCCGCTGCCCTACGTGGACCCGTCGGAACGCGGCGACCGCAACAACTTCGGGCCGCGGACCGGGTTCGCCTGGGACGTCCGCGGTGACAGCAGCGCGATCGTTCGCGGGGCGTACGGGATCTACTACGGCCACATCCGGCTGCTCGGCACCCTGCCCGAGTTCAACAACTACAAGACGTTCTCGATCACCATCAACAACCCGGCCTACCCGGACCCGTTCCTGGGGCAGGACCCGACCCAGTTCATCGTGGCCTCGCCGACGCCGAACCTGACGGTGGTCGCCAACGACATGGTGCAGCCGCTGGCGCACCAGGTGACCGGCGGCGTCTCACTCAAGCTGACCGAGCTCTTCGCCCTGCACGTGGACGGCGTCTACAACCGGACGAAGGGGGACTACAAGCAGCTCGACATCAACGCGCGCAACCCGCCGGGCACCGGCCCGCGACCGCTTCCGGAATACGGACGGATCACCCAGATTCGCCCCGACGCCGAGATCCGCTACAAGGCGATCTACACGAAGCTGGAGAAGCGCTTCAGCCGCAAGCATCAATACATGGTGTCGTATACGTTCACCGACAGCGACGACAACAACCCGATGGGACGCTACCTGGACCCGTTCGACCTCGACCTGGACTGGGGCACCTCCAGCGGTGAGCGGCGCCACGCGGTCGTGGCGAGCGGATCGGTCCTGCTGCCATTCGACATCACGGTGGGGACGCTGTGGACGCTGCGCACGCAGCTGCCGTGGTCCGCGACCGCCGGCCGCGACCTCAACAACGACGGGTTTGCCACCGACCTGGTGCCTGGAACGACCCGTAACTCGGGCAGCCGGAACCTTGACCTGGATGCGGTGAACGCCTATCGCCAGGTCAACGGTCTCGCGCCGGTGCCGGAAGACCAGATCGAGAGCTCCAAGGTCAACATCCTCGATCTGCGGGTGAGCAAGGCGATCCGGTTCGGCGACCGGAAGCTGGAGCTGATCGGCCAGGCGTTCAACCTGTTCAACACGACGAACCTGCAGGCGCAGTTCGGCAGCGGCCGCGTCGGCAACGCCCTGTCGGCGACGACGTTCGGCCGGATCCTGAGCGCTCGTCCGTCGCGTCAGATCGAACTGGCGGCGCGCCTGAACTGGTGACATCCAATCGAGAGGAGCAGCGTGATGCGACGATTTCTCGCGGTGTGCGCCAGCCTCTCCCTGTACGCGGTCGACGGACCGGCGCCGATGGCCGCCCAGAAGGCGACCGCCCCGGCAGCCGGCCGCGGCTTCGCGGCCGACGATCACTACCGTCTGCAGAGCGCCGGCGACGTCCAGATGTCGCCGGACGGGACGCGGCTGGCGTTCGTGCAGCGGTTCATCGACGACAAGCGGCAGAACCGGACCCATGTCTGGGTCATGTCGGTCGCTGACGCCAAGATGCAGCGGATCACGCCGGACGATCGCGACGACTCGTCGCCGCGGTGGTCGCCCGACGGGAAGGCGCTGGCGTTGCTGTCCGGCCGGCGTGGTCCATCGGAAACCGGGTTCCTGCCCACCGCCTTCGGCAATACGATCGCCGTCGCCTGGCTCGATCGCGGCACGACCGACACGGTCGCGGAATATCGGGTCACCAACCATCCGCTCGCCTACCAGGGCTCGGCCGAACAGATCGCCTGGGCGCCTGACGGACGCGCGATCGCGTTTCTATCCGCCGACGACGGTCCTGAGGGGGCGCCGGGTGATCCACTGGTGATCACGCGCTACGGCTACAAGTCGTGGTCCGGCATGAGCGACAACCGGCGCTGGCACATCAACGTCGTGACCCTCGCCGACAAGAAAGTCCGGCGGCTCACCGACGGGCCCTACCAGGACCACTCGATCGCCTGGTCGCCGAAGGGGGACGAGATCGCCTACATCTCGAACCACGAGCCGGATCCCGACCGGGTGCACAACTACGACATCTTCGCCGTGCGCGTATCCGATGGCCGGACGCGCCGGATCACCAATACCAAAGGCTCGGAGTACGCCCCGGCGTGGTCGAGCGATGGATCCGCGCTGGCTTACCTCGCGGGAGTGCGTCCCCTGACGACGCAGGAGTCGAGCGCGGAGGATACCCACGTCTGGACGGTCCCGGCCGAGGGTGGAGCCGGGCGGCAGCTTGCCGCGTCGCTCGATCGACGCGTCAGTGCGGTCGCCTGGGCGCACGGTGAAAAGCTGCTCTATTTCACGGTGCAGGACCGCGGCTCCACCTTGCTCTACCGCGTCGGAGCGGACGGAGGCGGTCTCACCGCCGTCGTCAATACTCCCGGCGCCGTCAGCGCCTTCTCACCGGCTGCGGGTCAGACCATCGGCTACGCCTTCACGTCTCCGAGTGCGCCGGCGGAGGTGTATGTCAAGCAGGGAGATGGCGCGCCACGGCAGCTGACGCGCCTGAACGCCGCCCTGCTCGCCGAGCGCGACGTCGCGGCGGCGCAGCCCTTCGACTTCAAGAGCTTCGACGGCACGCCGGTTCAGGGTTTTCTGACGCCGCCCCGCGGGGTCGACCCGGGCCGGAAGTATCCGGTCATCCTCGCCATCCATGGCGGGCCGCACGGCCAGCAGGGGCCCGGATTCGTTCACAAATCGCAGGTCTATGCGGCGGCCGGGTATGCGGTGGTGATGGTGAACTACCGCGGCAGCTCCGGATACGGGCAGAAGTTTTCGGACGGCACGGTCAACGATCAGAACGGCAACGAGTACAAGGACGTTGCCGCCGGGCTCGACTACATCCTGTCGAAGACGCCGTACCTCGACGCCGACCGGGTGGGTGTGGAAGGAGGCAGCTACGGCGGGCAGCTCACCAACTGGGCGATCACCCAGACCACCAGGTTCAAGTCGGCGGTGCCGTCGGCAAGCATCAGCAATCTCCTCAGCCATGCGTACCTGATCTGGGCGCTCGACTACCCGCTGGTCGAATGGGGCGGCCGGCACCCGTGGCAGGAAGGGATGGCGGCCAAGTTGTGGGAGCGGTCGGCGCTGGCGCACGTGGCGCGGGTGAAAACACCGACCATGTTCATCCACGGTGAACTGGATCAGGACGTGCCGATCCAGGAAGCGGAGCAGATGTACGCCGCGCTGAAACAGGTCGGCGTCGAAACAGTGCTGGTGCGCTATCCGCGCGAGGGGCACGGTCTGCGCGAGCCCGCGCACGTGGTGGACGCGATCACCAGAAGCCTCGCGTGGCACGGCCGCTTTCTGCAGCCCGGCACGTCCACTGCGGCACGGTAGTTGGCGTCGTCGCGCCATGATCCGCGCGGACCGGTCGGACTTCCGTGCCGCCGTTCCCCTCGGAAAATCATGAGCACAGTCCGAATCGCGCTCGCCAACATCGCGCCGGCGGCGACGCCGGAGCAGTCGGTCACCGCTGCCGAACAGGCCATCGCGCAGGCCTCGCGCGAGCGAGCGGATCTGGTCTGCTTTCCCGAGTGCTTCGTCCCGGGCTACCGGACTTCGGCAAGGCAGCTTGCGCCGCCGGATCCGCAGTTTCTCGAGCGCGCCTGGTCGGCGGTCGCCGCCGCGGCAGCGGGGGGCAACGTCGCAGTCGTCCTCGGCACGGAGCGCATCGTCGCTGCCGGTCTGTTGATCTCGACGCTGGTCGTGGATCGCGATGGGACGATCCTCGGCTTCCAGGACAAGGTCCAGCTCGATCCATCGGAGGAAAGCATCTATGTCGCCGCGTCAGAGCGGCGGGTGTTTCGAACCGGCCCGCTGACGTTCGGCATCGCGATCTGTCATGAAGGATGGCGGTATCCGGAAACCGTGCGCTGGGCTGCCCGCCGCGGCGCACAGATCGTGTTTCATCCGCATTTTCACGAGGCGGAGCCCGGTGGCTACCGCCCGTCGCATTTCGGCGAGCCGGCCAATACCTTCCACGAAAAGGCGATCCTGTGCCGCGCGGCCGAGAACACCTGCTTCGTCGCGACGGTGAACTACGCCAGCGACGGTTCGCCGACGACCTCCGCTGTGGCAGCCCCCGACGGGACGCTCCTCTGTTATCAGCCCTACGGCACTCCCGGTCTGCTGCTCGCGGACCTCGACCTCACCAGCGCAACCGGCCTGCTCGCGTCGAGGTTCAGACCTCTGTAAATCCGGGGAGACGGCCAGGTCACGGGTCGGGTGAGCCGGATCCTCGATGTTCGACGCCTTACTGATTGAGGACTCTCATGACCATGCGTACGAACCGCAGCAGGCTGAACTGCATCGCTCTACTTATCGTGGTGTCCGTGTCGACCAGTTCCACGGTCTCGGCTCAAGCCACGCCCTCCGCGACGTCCGTCAGGCACTCTGACTCGCTCCTCAACGGCGCCTTGATTGGCGCCGGCGTTGCGGTCGCCTCAGGGCTGGCCCTGTGCCGTACGACCGAGCCCTGGCGAAACTGTCGTGACGACTATGGACCGATGCTTCGGATCGGCGCGCTGGGCGCCGGCATCGGGCTCGCGATCGACGCGCTGATCCGCGGACGGCGGACCACTCGCCCCAACCGGCTCGACTCGACGCATCTGTACGCCTCGCCAATCCTCAACCGTCGTGGTGGCGGGCTCCAGATGTCGATCACCTTCTAACGTCCCCGCCAACGCGCAAGCATCCGGCGCGTTGGATCGAGACTTCAAATTAGTGAGTCGTGTGCGCGCCGGGCGTACCACCGCTCGCCCCAACTCAGGGATCGCCACCCGGACGCATTCGTCCGTCACACGCCACGGTCAACCGTCACGCCCTGTCCTCCTCATCTTGAAGGTACTCCGGTTGCACCATGCCATTGCGATGGTGGACTGGATCGTGATGTGTCGACGCGCGCAAGACGCGCGCAGGAGAACAAGCTTATGAACAGCCAGCGTGTGCGACGAGCAGTGCTCGCGTTTGTCCTGCTGCTCGGCATTGCCGTTCCGGCAGCAGCGCAGGTCCAGAGCGGAACCATCGCGGGAACGATCAAGGACGAACAAGGCGCGGTGCTCCCGGGCGTCGAGGTGACGCTCGCCGGGGCCGCCGAGACCTCGACGTATACCACCGGGCCGGACGGACAGTTCCGGTTCCTCAACCTGCCTCCCGGAACCTACAAGCTCAGCGCCGCGCTGGCCGGGTTTGCGCGGTTCGTGCGCGACGATGTCACGCTGGTGGTCGGCCAGACGGTGACGCTGCCGTTCACCATGCGCGTCGCCAGCCTCGAAGAGGCGGTCACCGTCACCGGCGCCTCGCCGATCGTCGACCGGCGGAAGGTTGGGACCTCCACCAACTTCACCCAGGACGAGCTCGCACGCATCCCGAACTCACGGGATCCCTGGGCCCTGCTCCGCACCGTCCCCGGCATCATCGTCGACCGGGTGAACATCGCCGGCAACGAGACCGGCCAGCAGTCGAACTTTTCGGGCAAGGGGATGCTCGGGCGTGAGTCGACCTGGACGATGGACGGCGTGGTCATTACCGACATGTCGGCGACCGGCAGCTCCCCGAACTACTTCGACTACGACGCGTTCGAAGAAATCCAGATCTCGACCTCCAATCACGACATCCGTCAGCCGACGAGCGGGATCGGGATGAACATGGTGGTCAAGCGCGGCACCAACAGCTACCGGGGCACCCTGCGCGGCTACTTCACCAACGACGCGCTCGAGGCGACCAACGTGCCAGACGAGCTGATCGCCCGCGGCATCACCGGCGACACCGCCGACCACAACGAGCAGATCAGCGACTACGGCTTCGACCTCGGCGGCCCGATCGTCCGCAACAAGGCCTGGGCGTGGGGCTCGTGGACGACGCAGGACATCCGGCTTGGCCGGCAGGCCGGCAACCTGATCGACCGGACGCTGCTCAAGACCACGAACATCAAGGGCAACTGGCAGGCGACATCGAAGGACATGATCAGCGTGCTCTGGTTCAACGGGGCGAAGGAGAAGTTCGGCCGCGGCACCGGCCAGGCGCAGCGCGAGGCGCCGACCGCGACCTGGAACCAGGGCAACTACTATCCCGAGAGCCGTCCGCACGGACTGCTGAAGTTCCAGGACGATCGCGTGATCACGCCGTCGGTCTTCCTTTCGGCGAAGTACGCCTACTACGGGACTGGCTTCACCCTCGAACCGCGTGGCGGCCTCGACGGTCAGACCACCCGCGACGCGGTGAACAGCACGACGACCGGTACCACCCGCGGCCAGTACTTCCTCAGGCCGCAGCACGTTGCCAACGTCGACGGCAACTGGTTCCTGGGCGGGATGGGCGGATCTCACGACTTCAAGTACGGCGTCGGCTACCGCCGTACGGAAGCGTTCGCGCAGGTCATCTGGCCGGGTGACAAGGTGCAGGGGCGAATCGAGTCGGCCACCAACCGCGTCGCCCGCCTGTGGCGCGAAGGAGCCGGGAACGATCGGACCGACTACTTCACGCTCTACGTCGGCGACACCTTCAGCCGTGACCGGCTGACGCTCGATCTCGGCCTGCGTTACGACCGCCAGTGGGGGCAGGCCCTCCCGAGCAGCACCGAGGGGAACGGCGCCTACCCGGACGTCGTGCCGGGGATCAGCTTCACCGGCTACAAGACGCCGTTCACGTGGAACGATGTGACGCCGCGCGCCGGCTTCACCTACGCGCTCGACGACTCCGGGCGCACCCTGCTGCGCGGCAGCATCGGCACATATGTCGGACAGCTGAGCAACGGGACCGTTGGGTTCAGCAATCCCAGCTCCGTGGTCGGCTTCGCCGACTACCCGTGGAGCGACTTGAACGGCAACGGCTTTGCCGAGCCGAACGAGATCACCATTGCCTCGAGCCCGATCACGTTCGGCGGTGGGTTCAATCCCGCTGCTCCGACTGCCGTCAGTTCCGCCAACATCCTGGATCCGAATCTCAAGGCGCCGCTGACGACCGCGATGACCCTGGGGATCGACCGCGAGCTGATGCCCAATCTCGGCGTCGCGGTTGCCTACTCGTGGAACCGCACCACGCGCTACGCCTACGATCCGTGGAATGGCGTCGGACCCGGGGACTACGAGCTCGCCGACACCGCAACCACTCCGGGGGGGCAGCTGGTTGTCGACGTCCCGGGGCGCGGCAGCTACACCGCCGTGGTCTATCGCCCGATCCCGGCGGCGGTGGCCGCCGGCGGCAACGGCCGCATCCGGACGAACTTCGACGGCTACTCCACCCGCTACAACGGCCTCGAGTTCACCCTGACCAAGCGGCTCGCGAACCGCTGGATGGCGCGTTTCGCCACGTCCTACAACGACGCGACGCAGCACTACGACGACGCCAACCTGCGGGGCGCGTTCGGCAACCCGACGCAGCTCGACGGCTACATCGACACACTGCAGATCGGCACTCTCGTGCCACAGGCGGGCGCCGTCCAGGCGGGTGGTCAGATGTACCAGCTGTCGAGCGGCAGCGGCCAGGGCGAGGTGTTCATCAACGGCAAGTGGATGATGAACCTGAACGGCCTGTATCAGCTGCCGTGGAGCATGGACCTGGCGGCGAACCTGTACGGCAAGCAGGGCACGCCGATCCCGCCCGTGGCCCCGGCGTCGCTCGGGCTCGACGGGAGCCACAACGTCCTGCTGGTCACGTCGATCGACGACGTCCGGCTGGACAACGTCTGGAACCTGGACCTGCGGCTGGCGAAGAACCTGCGCGTCGGCCCGACCAACCTCAATCTGTCGGCCGACCTGTTCAACGTCTTCAACAACAACGTCGAGCTGCAGCGCAACCGGGTCGTCGGCACGACCTACAATCAGTTGAACCAGAACCTCAGCCCGCGGATCCTCCGGTTCGGAGTGCGAGTCGGGTTCTGATCGACCGGTAACGCCTCACGAGGCAAACAGGCAACGGCGAACGGCCCGGAAGTACCGGGCCGCTCGCCGTTTTTCTTGCCGAGCTCAGGGTTCGAAAGGCTCTGCGGTTCCAACCTTCCAGGCCCTTGTGGGTAATATGTGAGGGAGGACGCAAGACGCATCCAGAGAATACCTTGTCACCAGACATGACGGAACCGCCCGATACCGTCGGCCGGTATCAGATCGAGCGGCTCCTCGCCCACGGCGGCATGGGTTCGGTCTATCTGGCCCGTGATCCGGCGATCGACCGGCGGGTGGTGATCAAGTTCCTCAAGGCCGGCTTCGACGACGCCTCGGCCCGCGAGCGCTTCGCGCGAGAGGCCCGGGCCGCCGGCCGTCTCCACCATCCCAACATCGTGACGGTCTTCGACGTCGGCGAGCACGACAACCGTCCGTTCATCGCGATGGAGTACGTGTCGGGGGAGACGCTCGCCCAGCTGATCGGGCGGCGCGCGGTCACCCGGGTCTCGGAGAAGCTGGCGATCCTGGAAGAGCTCTGTGCCGGGCTCCACTACGCGCACCTCGCGGCGGTCGTTCATCGCGACATCAAGCCGGCCAACGTGATGCGCGAACAGTCCGGGGTGGTGAAGATCCTGGACTTCGGCATCGCGCGGGGGGGCGGCGGGGCCATCACCCAGGCCGGCGACGTCGTCGGCACCTTGAACTACATGGCGCCGGAGCAGCTCGCCGGAGAGAACGTCGATCATCGCGCGGACGTGTATGCCGTCGGCGCCCTCGGCTACGAGCTGATCACCGGCCAGATGGCGTTTCCCGGCACGATCCAGACCGGCGTGCTGTACAAGATCCTCAACGGGGCCCCGGTGCCGATCGATTCCCTGGTGCCGGGCATCGATCCGGACATCATCGCCATGATCCAGCGGGCGATGGGTCGGGAACCGGACGAGCGTTATCAGGACCTGGAGATCATGCGCCAGGATCTGGAGGTCGTGCGGGAGCGGCTGCTCGAAAGCGCTCCCGATCTGGACCAGGCGGTCGACCCCAACGCCGAGACACGATTCGATTCCCCGCGGGTCGGTTCCAGCAGCGTCCGGAAGCCATCGTCGCGCGCCGGGTCGGCGGCGCATCAGAGCTCCAGAGTGATCGGGGCGCGGCCGTCGAGCCAGGTCAGCGCATCGCCGCCGCGTCGCGCCGGGTGGGTGGTGTTGCTCGGCGTGGCCTGCGCGGCGCTGGCGGGCGCGCTGGTGTGGACGTTGTTCCTCAACCGCCCGGCCCAGACCGGTCCTCCGGTCGGGACCGAAAGCGCAGCGCCACCGAGCCCGCAACCGTCGGCTCCGCCGCCCGCTCCCCCGGCGGTGGGAAGCGCCGGCGAGTCTGGGCGGGTCGACGGCGGCGAGCGTGAAAAACAACTGAGCATCGCCCGGCTCACGGCGCGCCAGCAGATCGTCGCCGGCCAGCGTGAGCGCGCGCTCGACACCGCCGTTCGCGGTCTCGCGGTCGACGACAAGGATCCGGAGCTCAACGCGATCGTCGACGAGATGACCGGCGCCGCCAGAAGAAGCGTCACCGACTCGCGCGCGGCCGCGGTCAGTCGAGGAGCAAGCGGCAGGTCCTCGTCACCGTTTCGTGACGGACAGGCACGCGAGCTCGAAGCCGACACCCTGTTGCGCGCCGGCGACCGGGTGGGCGGGATTCGAGCGGCATGGACGGCGGCGGCGCTCTACAACAAGGCATCAGAAGGGACGGGCCGGAACGCATCCGGCGCACCGCCTCCGCGGCCGCCGACGCGTCCGGCGGGGGAACCCGCCGAATCGACCGCCGTCAAGCCGGGGGATCAGCCGCTCTCTTCCACTCCGTCCCCCGAGCTGCTCAAGACGGTCCCTGGCCGGCCGGTGGACAAGTCGGCGAGCGCTCCTCCGCCTCCGCCGGCGGCGCCAAAGCCGGAACCTCCGGCGGTCCCACGGGAGCCAGCGCCGGATCCGCGCGCCGCCGACGCGGCAGCGGTCCGCGAGACACTGCGCCGCTACTCGCAGGCCTACCAGAGCCTGGACGCCGCGGCGGTCGGCCGGATGATGCCCTCGCTCACCGACGACCAGCTGCGCGACCTCCGTCGCGATCTCTCCAGCTACCGGCGCTACACCGTCGAGATCAAGGAAGAACGGATCGAGGTGAATGGACCGACCGCGACGGTGACGTGCCAGGTGGTACGGTCATTCGAGACCAAGAACGGGGTCGCCGGCAGCAACACCGTGCCGACCATCTTTCATCTCCGCCGGAGCGGGCCGGCATGGACGATCGACCGGCTGGCGTCGCGCTGACCCGGCTCAGAACGCGTAGTCGACGCTGATCACCGGCGTGACCCGGTCGCGCAGGCCGGCATCGGTGAGGTTGAACAGCAGGCTCGCCGAGACGAGCAGCGTGCGCACCGGACTGAACCGCACCCCGACGTTGCCGGTCGCGAGGTTGAGGTGACCGGGCTCGAATTGAAACTCGCGGCGCGTCACCTGAGTCGGCGTCGGAATCGTCACGCCGCCACCCCCGCCGCCGCCACCACCGCCACCCCCGCCGCCACCCCCGCCACCGGGGACGGCGGGGACGAACTCGAAAATCTTGTCCGCTTCCCGCAGGCGACCGAGGTCCCTGATCGATCGACCGAGGACGTCCGCGATCAGCGTGAGCCGCGGCGACACGGCGAGGTCGAAGCCGATGGCGTAGCTCCACTCGTCGTTGAGCGCGGCGTCCGACAAGGCCCCTTCCGTCGAGATCGTGTACCCGGCGTTGACATGGGGCGACATCTTGCCGATAGCCGCCGACGCGATGCCGTAGACCTTGGTCTGCACGCCGCCGGTCCCGAGCAGGTTGCTTTCGTCCCCGGTCGGCGTGCGCACGTCGACGGCGGCGGCCAGCCCCCCTCCCCGCGCGCGGAGGAAGTTGTACTTGGCGCGAAGGACGATATCGCCAATGCCGGTCGCACTCCCCGAGGAGGTAAAGGTCCGCTCGTCAGGATTGTCGCCGTCGAATTCGTGGGTGTCGGGAGTGGCGGCAGTGGCCAGCCGTTCGATGGTGGCGCGGATGCTGGCATCCATGTCGATGCTCACCAGCGGCACCGCGACCCCGAAGTCGAGGCGGTCGGTGATCCCGTAACTGCCGTAGAAGACCATGGTCTGGGTGGTCAATCGCAGCGCCAGCGCCGCCTCGATGATGTCCCCCTCGAACGCCGGATTCAGCCGGGTGCCGTCCCCGGTCGCAACACCCCCCTGCGTCGTCCCGCAGCAGTCGACGTGCTCGACGTGAAAGAGGATCTCACGCTGGCGCAGGTTATTGCCTTCGAACGTGTCGTAGGTGGAGCGCTGGAAGCTGACGCCGAGGCTGGCCCGGTTACGGCCGATCGTCAGCGCCCGTTCCGCGAAGATCGGACCGAAGCTCTCGCTGCTGCGGCTGAAGGTACCGAGGGCTGGATTGAAGGTGTAGGTGAAGCCCCCCGACGACGAGCCGATCGGAAACGTCGCCAGCAGCGTGACGAGCTGCTGATTGAACTGGAGGGGGGTCTGCAGCTGATCGACGCCGGGCTTGAAGTGTGCAGCGTGGTTGGGCACGTCCGGCGACGCAGCCGGGGTGAGAACGATCGTCCGGCCGAACAGCGTCGGCAGGACTTCGGACACCGGCACGCGGTCCTGAGCGAACAGTCCATTCGGTGTGAGCAGCCCGACCGCCACCGCCATGGCGATAGCGGCCATCACCCGGTTCCACCGACGCCGCTGGACGTTCCTCACGGTCGCCCAGCATTGTCGAACTCCGGAGGGATGTCAATCCGACCCGTAGCTCAGCGAGACCGAACCGAGGTCGTGGCGGCATAACATTGCCGCGGCATGACACCCCCTGAAGCGGACGCCGGGTTGGCGAGGCTGCTGCGGAACGCGCGGCTCTGGACCGGCGTGTGGGTCGTGTCCGGCATCGTGGCGTTCACCGGCAACTTTCTACCCGACCGGTGGCTCGGTGTCCCGGCGTTCGCCCTGGTCCTGTTTCTCGCCCTGTGGTGGCCGGCCCACCGGTTCCGGGCCCGTTACGGGCACGAGATCCGGCGGCGCGCGAGCACTCCGCTCGAAGCCGGCCGGATCGCTTCCCTCGACCGGCCGCCGGTCCTCTACCTGCGCTCATTCGAAGACGATCAGCGCGCCGCGCGAATCAAGGGAGAGCTGACCGAGGAAGAACACCTCGGCAAAGTGCTGTCGCAGATCGGCCCGTTCGTGGCTGTCGGCCGCCCCGGTGAAGCGATCCCGGCGGTCGGCGCCGCGCGCGTCTACCTCGGCGACGCGGAGTGGCAGTCAACCGTCGAGGACCTTCTTCGGACAGCCCGGCTCGTGCTCATCCGGACAGGCCGGACGACCGGATTGGAATGGGAGCTGGCCCGCGCCGTCCGGCTGGTCCCGCCGGAGCGGCTGGTGTTGGTGGTGGATAGCGCCCAGGAGTTGCGAGACCAGATCGCCCTCATCCGCAGCGTGCATCCGAACGTGCTGCCGCGCCTGAGAATGGGCTGGCATTCGATCTCGAGCGTCCGCGGCTTCATCATGTTCGACGCAGAGTGGCGGGCCAGGTGCCTGCGGGCGCGCGGTCCGGGCCTGTATTTTTTCTGCACCGCCAATGACGACACAGGGCACACTGCCAAACGGTTCGCCTGGACCCTGCGGCCGCTGTTCCGGTCGGTCGGCATGCGGTGGAAGGCCCCGCCGGTCAACTGGCCGCTGGTCGTGCTCGGCACGATCAGCGCGATGCTCTTCGTGGCGGCGATCGTGCTGACCATCCTGGGCCAGTAGCGCTTCGATTGTAGACCGTCAAAATACTGCGCTGCATATACTTCGCATGGTGGAGCTGAACGACCCGGAGATCACGCGTTCGACCATCCTCGTGGGGGATGGACTCGAAGGGACCCGTATCGGCCCGTACCGGATCGACCGTGAACTCGGCCGCGGCGGGATGGGCACGGTCTACCTCGCGGTGCGGGGCGACGACCAGTTCCAGAAGCGGGTCGCGCTCAAGGTCCTCAAGCGGGGCATGGACACCGATGCGATCGTTCAGCGATTCCGCAACGAGCGCCAGATCCTGGCCAGCCTCGAGCATCCGTTCATCAGCGGGCTCCTGGATGGCGGCACCACGCCTGACGGCCTGCCGTACTTCGCGATGGAGTTCGTCGACGGCAAGCCGATCGACGAGTACTGCGAGTCGCACCAGCTCGACGTCGCGGCGCGGCTGGACCTGTTCCGGAAGATCTGCGCCGCCGTCCAGCACGCGCACCAGAACCTGATCATCCATCGAGACATCAAGCCGGCCAACGTGCTGGTGACGGCCGACGGAACACCCAAGCTGCTCGACTTCGGCATCGCCAAGCTGCTGAGCGCGGGTACCGGGGACACTCGGGCGCTCACGCTCGAGGGAGCGCCGCTGATGACGCCGGAGTACGCCAGCCCCGAGCAGGTGCGGGGCGGTCCGGTGACGACCGCGACCGACGTCTATTCGCTGGGCGTGCTGCTGTACGAGCTGCTCACCGGGCGCCGCCCGTACCAGTTGACCAGCCGGACTCCCGCCGAGATCGCGCGCGTGATCTGCGACTCGGTCCCCGAGCGCCCGAGCACGGCGGTGACAAGGGTTCCTGAGGGTGTCGAAGCTCCGGGAGCCGACCGGCATCGGCTTCGCCGGCGGCTGGCCGGAGATCTCGACACCATCGTGCTCAAGGCCCTGAGCAAGGAGCCGTCGCGGCGCTACGCCTCGGTCGATCAGTTCTCGGAAGACGTGCGCCGCCATCTCGCCGGGCTGCCGGTCATGGCCCGGCGCGACACGATCGGATACCGGGTCGCGAAGTTCGTGGGACGAAACCGCACCGGGGTGGCGGCCGCAGCGGTGGTACTGGTCGCGCTCGTCGCCGGCATCATCGGCACCGCGTGGCAGGCGCGCATCGCCAGCCGCGAACGGGCGCGCGCCGAACAGCGCTTCGACGATGTGCGGCAGCTGGCGAACGTGGCGCTGCTCGACATCCACGACGCCATCCGCGAGCTGCCCGGTGCGACGCCGGCGCGGCAGCTGCTGGTGGCCAAGGGGCTGGAGTACCTGGACAAGTTGTCGCGGGACGCCGGCGATCGCGCCGACCTCCGGCGCGAGCTCGCTGCCGCCTACCTGAAGATCGGCGACGTGCAGGGGCGTCCCTTCAATCCAAACCTCGGCGACACCGCGGGAGCGCTGGCCAGCTACCGGAAGGCAGTCGCGACCTACGATTCGATCGGGGCGGTGGACAACGATCCGGCGCTGCGGCGCGAGCTCGCCTTGGCCTGCCAGCGGCTCAGCGAAATCCTGTCGGCGACCGGAGACACGAAAGAGGCCCTGGCGCAGGCCCGTCGCAGCCTCGAGCTGCTGCAGCAGGCCGGCCGATTCGACCGCTCCCGGAAAAGGCGCCGTCGCGGCCGATCTCGGGCGCGAGCTGGCTGCGAGCTACTCGAGGGTGGGGGACCTGCTGTCGGCCACCGGCGACACCGCCGGGGCCCTGGAACACCGCCGCCGCGCGCTGGCGGTGATCGAGGCGGTCGCGGCGATCGCGCCGGAGGACGTCGCCACGATCCGCCTGCTCGGCGCGTCGTACTCGAAGCTCGGCAACCAGCTGGGAAATCCGAACTATCCGAACGTCGGCGACCCGGCCGGCGCGCTCGAGCAGCTCGAACTCTCGGTCGGCGTCCTGACGCGCGGCGTGGCGACGCACCCGTCGAACGCGATCCTCCGGCGCAATCTGGCGATCGCGCACAGCAATGTCGCCGACGTGCTGACCGCGCTCAAGCGCCCCGCCGATGCGCTCGCGAAACAGCGTCAGGCGCTCGCCTCGTTCGAGGCGCTCGCCGCGGCGGATCCAGCGAACGTCGCCGCCCGTAACGACACGGCGATCAGCCTGTCGAAGATTGCCGAAATGCTCGACGGCAGCGGACGCAGCGCCGACGCGGTCCGCGAGTTTCAGCGCGCGCTCGACATTCACCTGGCGCTGGCGGCAAAAGATCCGGCCAGCGATTCACTCAAGCTCGAGCTGGCGTCCGACTACAACCGCCTGGCGACCGGGCAGGCGAAGATCGGGGCGCGCGAAGCGTCGCTCGTCAATCACACCCGCGCGGTGACGATGAGCCGGGAGCTGCAGCAGAAGAATCCATCCAACGTCGAGCTGCGGGTCGCGTTCGGCCTGGCGCTGGCGGGCCGGGCGGACGCCTACGCTCTGTTCGCCCGCAGCCGCCCGCCGCGGCCCACCCGGGCCGCTGACTTCGAAGCGGCCGAGCGTGACTACGCCGAGTCGGTCGGGATCTTCACGGTCCTACAGAAGGCCGGCTCGATTCATGGGACGGATCTGGAGACGCTCGAGAACAACCGGAGGGAACTGGAGCGGGTGCGAACGGAGCGGTCGCGGTGAAAGCACCAGCGTCGTTGGTACGGGAGTGACGATGCCGGGAGCTCGATCGCCCGCTCCGCTGGCGACAAACCGCAGTCGCACTTCCATCCCACTCGCGCCGTCCACCGGCACCGGGTGACGGGTGTCGGTGGTGAACATCAGGCGTTTCCCGTCGCGAATCTCGGCAAAGACCGACAGACTCGCCCGCCGGTCGATCGCCGATCTGGGTGTGGTCAGCGAGAACGCAAACGGTGGGCCCTGGTTCGCGGCAATCGTCTGCGTCGCCAGGGTCCGCGCCGGGGCGTCCGCCCGCGACGTGTCGCGCAGTTCGACGCGGACGACGGCCGATGGCGGCAGGGCGAGGCGCTCGAGGAAGAACACCCGCCCGGTGACGGTGACCGCCGGCTCCGGAGGGCTGGGTCTCGAGTCCGGGCAGACGAACGGAACGGTCGCGAGCCGATAGTGCTCGTCCTTGATTTCGCTGCGCAGCCGCAGTCGTAGCTGCAATTGGTTCGGACGGGGGTAACTCACCTCGGCTTGAATTCTGGCCGTGTCCTCGCGCCACTCGATCCGCTGCGCACCCATGCTGCGCCAGGAAGCGAGCCGGTATGGCTCGGTACAGGAGCCCATCACCAGCGTCCCGTCGGGCAGAAAGATGCGCAGGGTGTTCGCCGCCGCGGTCGGGTCGGTCGAGATCCACGTCTTGCCAACGAAGGACTGCGCCCCTCGCGCTTGTGCGCCGGCGGGAGCTGGCGCCGTCAGCGCGGCAATGACCAGGCAACAGGCGGCAACGAGACCGCGCGGTGAACGCATCGGCTGACTCCTTCAGCCGAGAGTACACAACACGTCCCGAGGCGGCGACAACTTTTCGCGGGGAGATTGCTCATCCGGGTCAAGGACGCGGCGTCGACGCTGAACAGAGGTAGATGCCTTTCATCGGTGTTCGGTACGGATTCAGGCTGACCACGGGCCGCGCCAGTCATGTAATCTCCCGATGGGCGGATCTTGCACGCTCGATCAGGCCAGACAGGCAGTGGAAACGATCGGTATACCGGAATCTGCGGACCCCAGGCCACCGCGCGGGGCGATGGTGGCACGATGGCGATCAGCCATGCTTGCCGGGCTCGCCCTCCTTTGCGCCCACCTCTCGGCTCTTCCACAGGGAGGCGGCGCTCCGGCGAGGTGCGACGAGACGATGACCTCGCTGTATTGCGCAGAGCTGGTGCCTGTCCCCACCCTCAGGGAGGCCAGCGGCCGGCTCGACATCGTTCCCGTCGTCACACCGTTCGGCACAGCCGTGACGTCCCGACGGCGCGCCGCGCGTCCGCCTCGCGACCACCATCGCCGGACTGCCGGCACCGGAGCGGCTCGGGCGGTACCGCGTCTATGTGGCGTGGGCCGCGACCATCTCACTCGATCGCGAAGTACGGTTGGGGATTGTCACCGAGGGACGATCCGCTCTCGGCGAGATCCAGATGGCCCAGTTCCGCCTCTTCGTCACGGCGGAAGCCTCGCCCGACGTGAAGGTGCGCACCGGACCGGTAGTCCTGCGCGGCACATCACCGATGGCGCGCCTGCTCGCGCATCGCGACGTGTTGACGCCGGGCGCGCCCGGCACGCCGCGAGGGGAGCTGCCGAACGCCGCGGCTGGCGAACACGACGCTCACCACCACGTCCCCACCGGCGGTACGGACGTCGAGTGGCGGATGCCGCCGATGCTCGGCCTGCCGATGATGCCCGGCATGGCGGGCCTGTCGCCCAGCCCGCGTCCGTACCTGCCGGGCGCCGGCGTGGATCCGGCGACGATCGCGGCTGCGGCGCCCCGCGCGGTCATCAGCCTGAAGTCCGGAGACACGCTGACGCTGGACGCGCGGATGGTCCGGCGGACGATCGGCGGCCGGACATTCATCATGTATGGCTTCAACGGACAGTATCCCGGTCCACTGATAAAGGTCGCGCAGAACTCGACCGTCACGGTCACGTTCACGAACAACCTCGACATGCCGACCGCGGTCCACTGGCACGGTCTGCGGCTCGACAACCGGTCCGACGGCGTGCCCGGGGTCACGCAGGAGCCGGTCGAGCCGGGCCGGACCTTCACCTACACCCTGCACTTCCCGGACGCCGGCATCTACTGGTACCACCCGCACGTCCGCGAAGACATCCAGCAGGACCTCGGCCTCTACGGCAACATCCTCGTCGCTCCGGCCGACCCGGGTTACTACGGCCCGGTGAACCGCGAGGAGACCTGGATCCTCGACGACTTCCTGATGGACGACGCCGGGCCGTTCCCTTATGGCCGCGGACGCACCGACCCACGCGCTCATGGGACGATTCGGCAACGTCTTTCTGGTGAACGGAGAACCCGAGTATCGAATGACCGTCCGCCGGGGAGAGGTGGTCCGCTTCTACCTCACGAACGTCTCCAACGCCCGGCTCTACAACCTTTCCTTCGGCGGCGCGCGCATGAAGATCGTCGGTTCGGACGTCGGAAAATTCGAGCACGAGGCGTGGGTGACGAGCGTCGTCCTCGCGCCGGCGGAGCGCTACGTCGTCGACGTCCAGTTCGGCGAGCCGGGCGAGACCGCCCTCGTAAATCGCCGTGCAGTCGCTCGATCACATGCGCGGCAGCTTCTTTTCAGAACGGCACACGCTGGCCCGTATTCGGGTACTGCCCGAGGCGGCACGGCCGGACCACAGCCGGTCGTTCGCCAGCCTGCGGACGAACCTGGACGTCGCGGCTGACATCGACCGCTACCGTCCGGCGTTCTCCCGCCCGGTCGACAAGCAGCTGAACCTCACCGTCCGGATCGGCGAGGTGCCGGCGGCGGTGCGTTCGATGCTGCTGGGGGTGACGGCTCCGGTCGACTGGAACGACGGGATGCCGATGGAGAACTGGCTGGTGAGCGGCAGTGAGGCACAGTGGATCCTTCGCGAGCCGTCCACCACGCGCGAGAACATGGACATCGACTGGCGATTCACCGTCGGTGATCTGGTCAAGCTGCGGATCTTCAACGATCCGTCGTCGGCGCATCCGATGAGTCATCCGATTCATCTGCACGGCCAGCGGTTCCTGGTCCTGACCCGCAACGGGACGGTGAACCAGAACCTGGTGTGGAAAGACACGTTCGTCGTCGCGGCCGGTGAAACGGTGGACATGCTCGTCGAGCTGTCGAACCCGGGCAGATGGATGCTGCACTGCCACATCGCCGAGCACCTCGGCGCCGGGATGATGCTGGTGTTTCAGGTGGATCCGCGCACTCGCGGTGATCACGGGCAAAAGGAGAAATGAGATGAAGCGTTCTGCAAGTGTGTTCGCGGCCGCGGCTCTGGCGGCCGGCAGTATCGGACTTGCGGGTCAAGGCACACCGGCCGTCCCGCTGGGCCCCCAGGTGAAACCGTTCGTCTCGATCGAGAGCCGCAACGTGGCGCTGACCCACGTGAAGCTGATCGACGGCAGCGGCCGTCCCGCACGCGAGGACCAGACCGTCATCGTCGAGGGCAACCGGGTGACCGCGGTCGGTCCGTCGGCGACAACGCGCCCCGCGGCCGGCGTGCAGGTGCTGGACCTGACCGGTCACACGGTCATGCCCGGGATCGTCGGGCTGCACGACCACATGTACTACGGATCACCGGTCGGCGGGTCGATGCGGCCGATGCTCTTCAGCTATCCGCGTCTGTTTCTCGCGTCCGGCGTGACCACGATCCGCACGACCGGTAGCGGTGGACTCCTACCAGGAGCTGAACCTTCGCGAGAGCATCGGCAAAGGGGAGATCATCGGGCCCGAGATCCACGTGACCGGACCGTATCTGCAGGGTGTCGGTCCCGGACCCGGCGCGATGCACCCGCTGAAGGATTCCGAGGACGCGCGCCGCATGGTGCGCTACTGGGCTGGCGAAGGGGTGACCTGGTTCAAGGCTTACACCCAGATCTCGAGGGCCGAGCTGGGCGCGGCGATCGAAGAAGCTCACAAGCACGGCGTGAAGGTCACGGCACACCTCTGCTCCGTCGGGTTCCGCGAGGCCGTGGCGCTCGGCATCGACAGCCTGGAGCACGGGCTGCTGACCAACAGCGAGTACTGGCCCGCCAAGAAGGTCGACGAATGCCCGACGGTCCCCGACACCGAGATGTACAAGGACCTCGACATCGACAACAGTCCTGACGTGAAGAAAACGATCGACGAAATGGTGAAGCGCAAGGTGTCGATGACGTCGACGCTCGCGGTCATGGAGCTGTCGTCACCGAGCTCGCATTCCGCTCGACCGGCGCGTGCTCGATGTGCTGCACCCGGACGCCGCCAAGGCGATCGCAGCGCTGGCACAGCGAGGGGCAGAAAAAGCGATGACCGCGCCAACCAGGCGAACCTGAAAAAGGCGATGCAGTTCGAACGGCTGTTCGTGAAGAGCGGCGGGCTGCTCGCCGCCGGATCCGATCCCTGCTGTCTGAGCGTGGTCGCCGGCTACGGCGATCACCGTAACTTCGAACTGCTGGTCGAGGCGGGCTTCACCGCCGAGCAGGCGGTGCAGATCATGACGTCCAACGGCGCGAAGGTGCTCGGCATCCAGGAACGGGTCGGCGTCGTCGAGCCGGGCAAGCAGGCGGACCTGATCGTGATCAAGGGGGACCTGACGCGCAGCGCCGCTGACATCCGCAACATCACCACGGTGTTCCGCCAGGGGATCGGCTACGACCCCCAGCGGATCCTGGAGACGATCAAGGGAGTGGTGGGTGCCCGGTGATCAACTCAGAAGGGCACATCGGGGAATTTCAGGGGTGACTCGCGCTTCTGCTGATATGCGTCGAGGCGCAGAAGCCACGCGCCGATTCCCGACGCGCCCTGCATCCAGCCGGTCTGCGCCGCGGTCTCCTTCGGGCGAACTCGATGTTCAGCGTGGACCCAGTAGAGCCCGGTGGCGTCCCGGGTGCCGGCGGCCAGCAGCTGGGCGGTCGTGCGTTCGGAGAAGGCGAGATATTCCTTCGAGCCGGTCAGTTTGTGGAGGTGCATGAAGAACTCCGCCACGCCGGCGGATCCACAACACTGCCCGACGTTGTTCCAGAATCCGGGTGTCTGCTGTTCAGGCACGCCGCTCTTGAGGATGCCGCGGGCGGACTTGTGGACCCACTCCATCCATTCCTTGCCGCCGGTGACTTTCGACAGCTGGTACCAGAGCCGTGCGGTACCCACGGGCCCGTGGCAATAGCCCAGGTAGAAGAGATTCTTGCCGTCCGCTTCCGGCTCATGGTGAAAGATCAGGCACATGTCTCCTTCGGTCCTGGCAATCGCCTGCAGATAGCGGGCACCCGAAACGGCGGTGCGGAGGAAGGCCGTGTCCTTCGTCTCTTCGTAGAGACGCGCCAGGAAGTAGGCGATCCCGGCCGTGCCGTGCGAGAAGTTGGGCATCAGGCGCGCCATCTCAGGGCTCATCGGCCATTTGATGCCGCCGGCTTCCTTCACCCCGAGCTCCATGAGGCGTCGTCCGGCGCGGACCGCCAGTTCGGTTGCCGCCGGCATCTTCAGCTCTCGACCGGCGTGCAGCAGGTAGAGCCCGGTGCCGGCCGTGCCGCTGATGATGTCGGTCACCGGCGTCCACTCGACGCCCGATCCTTTCGTGATCGCCGTCCGCTGGAGGATCTCCACGGACTTCTGCATACCGGCGCGATACTTCTCGTCGCCGGTGGCCTTGTAGACTTCGCCGAGCACGAACCCGACACCGGCGATGCCGGTGTACAGGCCGCTCTGCGGCTTGTCGTCCAGGGTCGCCAGCAGATGGTCGGCGCCGGCCCTCGCGTCGTTGAGGTCTTCGGCGCGCCCGGTGGCGCGATGCAGCTCGAGAAAGAACAGGACCACGCCGGGCGTCCCGCTGTAGAGGGTCGGGTTCACCGCCTGGGTGCGAGCGTCAGGGCTGGCAGGCGTCACCGGCCAGGCCGTCCCGTGCGGCGTTTTCACCGCGGTGCTGCGGATCCAGCGCGCGGTCTCGTTGGCGGCATCGAGATAGGGCCGGGCGGCCGCGGCGGTAGTCGTGTGCGGTGAGGGCGCCGTGACCATGAGCGCCACCGCGCCGAGAGCGACAATAAGAGGTTTCCGCATCAGAGCTCCTGTGACTGTGGCTGTCCGGACGTAACAAGTCTAGAGTGATAGCGCCGCGCTTGCCAGACGAATTGGGTCGTGCAAGCCGGCCCAGGGTGTGCTGAGGTTCACCTTCTGATCGTGGGGATCGCATGAACGACGATACACGGCGCGACTTTCTCAAGCAGGTGATGGCGTCGGCGGCAGCGGCGGCGCTGTCGCCGGCCATCGCCTGGGCACAGGACCGGCCGAAGATCCCCTATGTCGATGGTCTGTCGTTTCTCAGTCCCGACCCGGCGGATGTCGGCCGCTCGGGGCTGTCGGCCTTCATCTGCGACGTGTCGTCGGCCGAACGCCTGAATACGACCGACGGCAGCCTCAAGTTCTATCGATCATTCGAAGCCTGTGCGAAATCGATGACCGCTACCCGCCGAGCGCTGGAGTCGGGCAAGATCCCCGGCGCCTTTCTCGCCACTCGCGGGAGCGAAATCCGGGAGGCGTTCAAGGACGGTCGCACCGCGATCTTCTTCCAGTTCCAGGGCTGCGAGCCGATCGGCGATCAGCTCTGGCGCCTCGAGCTCTTTCACGAGCTCGGCCTGCGGGTCCAGCAGATCACCCACCACAACGACAACCCGTGGGGCGGAGGGGCGATCGAGAAGAACTGGACCGGATTGACGAAAGTCGGCATCGAGGGGGTCGAGCGGCTGAACGCGCTCAACATCATTCCCGATCTGTCGCATTCATCCGACCTCACGGCGCTGGACGTGCTCAAGACCAGCCGCAAGCCGGTCATCATTTCGCATGGCGGCGCCCGGGCGCTGGTCCCGACGGCGCGCTGCACGCCAGACGAGGTGATCCGCAAGGTCGGTGAGTCCGGCGGCATGATGGGGATCTTCATGATGACCATGTGGCTCACGACCGACCCCCAGCCGACGACCGACGCCTACGTCCGCCAGCTGCGTCATGTCGCCAACGTCGCCGGGATCGACGCCGTAGGGATCGCCAACGACTACTCGATCGCCGGCGAGCTCACCGCGGCCAAGGCCGGCAACGACAACGCCAAGATCATCTCGAACTATTACGCCTGGTGGGACTCGGTCGCGAAGCAGGGAGTGATGGGATTCGACGTGCGGCCGCCGCACGCGGTCATCCCCGAGCTGAACAACGTCCGGCGCATGTTCCTGATCGAGGACGCGCTGCGAAAAGCGCGCTTCACACCGGCCGAGATCGAAAAGATCATGGGCGGCAACTGGATCCGCGTCCTGCAGCAGGTCCTCGTGTAGACCGGCGGGCGCATGCTTGCGCATGGTCCGCGTTCCGCCTAAGAGTAGCTCTCTCCCGGGTGCAGGGCTTTCAGCACCAGCTCGAAGAGCGGGTCGGCGATAGCGGGAAAGATACGCCACGCGAGCAGCAGTCCAAGCAGCTGGAACATCGGCGTCCGGCTCCACTGCTGCAACTGCTCGGCGAGATGCGCCGGGAGGAAATACTCCAGGATCGCGCCGCCGTCGAGCGGTGGCAGCGGCAGAATGTTGAACGCCGCGAGCAGGACGTTCAGCACCAGAAAGATCGACAGCAGGTCACCCGCGAACGTCGCCGTGCCATCCGCCAGTGAGACCAAGTGCTCGAACCGCACGGATTCCGGCGCCACCAAATGCCCCGACGCGAGCCCGGCTTTCAGCAGGATGAAGGCCACCAGTGCGATCGCGAGATTACCGGCGGGGCCTGCCGCTGACATGACCGCGGCGCGTCCTGGATGACGCGAGGCCCAGTGCGGGTCGTACGGCGCGCTCGCCCAGCCGATCGCCCATCCCTGCGTCAACGCCGTGATCAGCGGGACCACCACCATGCCGATCGGCTCCCGCCTGATGTGCGGCAGAGGCGAGAGCGACATCTGCCCCCCCTCGTAGGCGGTGGGATCGCCTCCCTTCCACGCGGCGAAGGCGTGCATCGCCTCGTGAACGGTGGTCGAGAACAGGAAGGCGACGAACCACAGAAAGCCGATCGCAACGTTAGGCTCCACTCACATCTCTCTCATTGACACACGAGGGGCGACGTTGCCACTCCGTGGTCTGGCTGGAATCACAGGCATGGTACACGGTGCGGTCCGGCTGGCAACAGCAGCACGAAAGCCCGGTAGCGCGTAGAAGTAGAATCGGAGCGCTCGTCACAGTCGCCCTGATTCCCGATGGGAACTATCGCTCACGCTTCGATCATCACGCTCGTGTGCGCGATTGGCTTCCCGGCCGCCGCGGCACACGGTCAACCGCGCCGGTCCGCCGGATCCCCTCGCATGATTCCCGCCCACCGGGGACGATCCATACCTGCAGACCGTCTTACCCTGTCGATGTGTGGAGAATCGGCGCCGACGAGGAAGACGACGAACGAAGGACAGTGCGCACGACCCCGAAGGCAGTCGGTGCCGAGGAGGCACCGACGAACCAAAGACAGGTGTTGTCACAATGAGGAAGATGCCATCCGTTCGATCGCTGATCTTCGTGTCGGCAGCCATTTGCCTTGTCGGGCTGTCGCTTGCGCGCGCGCAGCAACCGGCTGCAAGTCAGCCGGGCACTCAGTGGAGCGAAGCTCAGCTCCGCGAAGCGGTCGATGTGGCGCGCGTCGGCAGGAAGCTCACGCCAAAGTCGTGGCCCAACGGGTCGCGCGTCGCCGTGTGTTTGAGCTTCGATGCCGACTCCGAGGCGCCACATCTGCGCGACGGCACCACGTCGCCGACGGCGCTCTCGGCGGCGGACTTCGGCGCGCAGAGCGGTGTCCCACGGATCCTGGCGATGCTCGACCGCCATCAGATCCCGGCGACGTTCTTCGTCACGGCCGTCGACGCGATGCTTCATCCCGACATGGTCGCGGCAATCCAGAAGAGCGGGCGCCACGAAATCGGCGTCCACGGCTGGATCCACGAGACGCCCACACGCCTGACCGCTGTTGAGGAAGAGCGCCTGCTCGATCAGGCCATCGAGTATCTGACGAAGGTCACCGGGAAGCGCCCGCTGGGGTACCGTGCTCCCTCCTGGGCATTCAGCGCGACGACGCTGGACCTGATTCAGAAGAAGGGCTTTCTCTATGACAGCAGCTTGCAGGCGCTCGACGAGCCGTACGAAATCGCGTCGCGCGGCAAGCTGACGGGGATCGTCGAGCTGCCGATCGATTGGACGCTGACGGAGACGCCGTTCCTCGGCCAGAACGGCCGGATGCCAAACCCGGCGTTCCTTTATCAGCTCTACAAGGACGAATTCGACGGCGCCTACCAGGAGCGAACGATGTTCGTGCTGACACTGCACCCGTACTTGAGCGGACACCGGGCGCCGATGCACCACCTCGAAGAGTTTGTGAAGTACATCAAATCGAAGCCCGGCGTGTGGTTCGCGACGGCGGCCGACATCGCGCAGCACGTCAAGCCGAGCAAGCCGTAGCGCCGGTGGGGTCCGTCCTGACGGTGCCCAGTCTCCAGCAGCTTCGCCGCTACGCGATCGCGCGCAGCCTTTTCAAGGTCACCAGCCTGGCGCGGGCCATCGCGCGCCTGGGCTTTGTCCAGGCCGACCCGATGCGGGCGCCCGCTCGCGCCCAGGATCTGATTCTCGCGCAGCGCGTCAAGGACTATCGCGCCGGCGAGCTGGAGCGCCGCTACCCACGCCTGGCGATCGAAGAGGCCTTCTTCGTCAACTACGGCTTCCTGCCGCGCGAGACCCTGGCCCTGCTGCATCCGCGCGGGGCGCCGCGCACCTGGGACACCAGGATGCAGGCGCGCGCCCGGGAGGTGCTGGCCTTTGTGCGCCAACATGGTCGCACCTACCCCAGGGACGTGCAGGCGCATTTCGACCATGGCCGTATCAAGCGCTGGGGCGCCGACCTGAATCTCAGCGCGCATCTGCTGGAGGGCCTGCACTATGGCGGGCTGCTGCGCGTGGCTCGGCGCGAGGCCGGCACCCGGGTCTACCAGACGATCGACCACCTGCCGCAGGACGACAGTCCCGCGGCCCGGCTCGCGCGCGCCGGCCAGTTGCTGGACGTGGTGGTGCAGCTTTACGCGCCGCTGCCTGCGACCAGCCTGGGCTATCTGTGCAGACTGCTGCGCGATGGACTTCCGCACCTGGCCGCCGAGACGCGGCAGATCCAGGAATCCGCCAAATCCCGCTATGCCCATGCCGAGGTCGACGGCCTGCTGTGGTTCTGGCCGCAGGGCGAGAATCCCGTGGCTGCCCGGCACCCGGTGGACGACAGGCTGCGCTTCCTCGCGCCCTTCGACCCCGTGGTCTGGGACCGACGGCGCTTCCAGTTGTTCTGGGGCTGGGAATACAGGCTCGAGGCCTATGTGCCGGCTGAACAAGCGCCGCCTGGGCCATTACGCGATGCCGATCCTCTGGGGCGAGCAAATACCGGGCTGGGCCAATCTGAAGGTGGTCGATGGCCGGCTGCAGCACGAGCTGGGCTTCGCCGGCCCGCGACCACGCGGCCGCGCCTTTCATCTGGCGCTGGACGAGGCGTTACACCGGATGCACGAGTTTCTGAAACTCGGAGCCACGAGAATGCACGCCGGCTGACGATTCCGTAATCCCTCCACGGACAATTCGATCCTTATTGGGCACTGAACGCGGGCACGGTTGTGGCACTGCCATCGAGTTCCCAGCTGAAAACTCGTATGCACATGCGCCGGGCTCTACCTCTGTCGGTTCAACTGCTGCTGACCTTCGTCGGGCTGCTCATCGGTTTGGCGGCGGTGTTGTCGTCGGCGGCGTACGACTCGCTGGTGGCCAACCTCGAGACCGAGGCAGCCCGCCAGGTCAGTGCGGCGACGCGGAGTCGCGAGCAGGCACTGACGCAGATCTTTCACCTGCGGCAGCAGCATGCCGAGGAGTTCCTCGACCGTCTCGAATCCCTCTGCGCCGATCCGGTCGATTCCGGGCGTCTGGTGTGGGCCGACGGCTGCGTGCCGTCGATGGTGGAGGGATTCCGGAGCAGCGAGCGTGCCCTCGGCGCCCTGCTCTCCTACCGCAAGCGTACCGTCTACCGGAGCGGCGACCGCGTCTCCGACCCCTCGCCGACCGCAGGAGCGCTCGCGACCGTGCTTCGCACCGACGACGGCGGGCCGAACTACGTGATGAAAATCAGGCGCCGCGAGGTGTTCCTGACGCTGAAGTTCGACGACGACCAGATCGGACCGTTGTTCGTCGATCAGCCGGACTCCGACCGCACCGCCGAGGTCTATCTCCTGGACTCGAGAGGACAGTTCCTCACCACTTCCAGCCTCGCGCCATCCAGCACACCGGCGCACGTCGCCGAGCTCCTGGCGCGCTGCCGGATGGGTGCTGACAGCTTCGTCGGCCACGACCTCAGCGGCGTTTACAGCTTTCAGAGTCTCCGGCCGCTCAATGCCCTTGGCGGCGCGTGCGTCGGCGCCACCCTGCGCTACGCCAGCGCGCTGGCGCCGGCCGAGAAGCTGCGTGAGGACCTCTTTCGCCGCGTCGCGTGGTTCGTGGCCTGCGGCATCGTGCTCTCGCTGCTGGCCGCTCACTGGATCTCCGCCCCGGTGCGACGCCTTGCCGCCTCCGCCCGCAAGCTCCAGGCCGGACAGTTCACTCGTCCGCTGGCGCTCGGCGGTCCGTCCGAAGTGCGGGCGCTGGGACGCGCGTTCAACGAGATGTCGAACGATCTCGCCGAGCTCGTGGCCAAGGAGCAGGCGGCGCGGCGCGACGCCGAGGACGCGAGCCGGGCCAAGGACGACTTTCTCGCCACCGTCTCACACGAGCTGCGAACGCCGCTGACCGCGGTGCTCGGCTGGGCGCAGATGCTCAGGGCCGACGATGTGCCGGCCGACCGGCTCAATCACGGTCTGGCGGTGATCGAGCGGAGCGCCCGCGCGCAGAGCCGGCTGATCGACGACCTCCTCGATGTCTCGCGCATCGTGTCCAACCGTCTGCGGATGGTGCGCGAGGCGGTGCCGGTCGCGCAGGTGGTCGAGGCGGCGCTCGATCAGGTGCGCCCGCAGGCCGAAGCCAAACAGGTTGCGATTCATACTGACGTATCGGACGCGGCGCTCGTGCTGGGCGACCCGCGCCGGCTCGAGCAGGTGGTCTGCAACCTGGTATGGAACGCCATCAAGTTCACCGAGCCGCCGGGAGAGATCAAGGTGCTGCTCACGCGGTCCGGACGCGACCTCGTGCTGTCGGTCAGCGACACCGGGGTCGGCATCTCCTCGGCCTTTCTGCCACATGTCTTCGAGTGGTTCCGCCAGGCTGATGCGCGGGCGCGCAGCCAGTCCGGCCTCGGACTCGGTCTCGGCATCGTCCGCCACATCGTGCAGCTTCATGGCGGCAGCGTGCGCGCCGAGAGTCGCGGTACTGGCCACGGCGCGACCTTCACCGTGACGCTACCGGTGCACGAGCCGGCGCTGCTCGGCTTGTCTGCGGCAGGCTCCACGCATCCATCGGTCCTGGCGATCGCGCACCGCCTCGACTCCACTCGCGTGCTCGTGGTCGAGGACGATGACGACGCCAGGGAGCTGGTTCGGACCGCGCTCGAGAGTGCCGGCGCCTCCGTCGATACCGTCGCGAACGCCGCCGACGCGCGCCGCGAGATGCTGACCGGTCTCCCCGACGTCCTGATCTCGGACATCCGCATGGCCGAGGAGGACGGTTACTCGCTGATGCGTTCGCTGCGCGAGGCCGGGATCGTAACGCCGGCGATCGCGCTGACCGCCTACGCGCGGCTCGAGGATGCGGACGAAGCGCGCGCCGCCGGCTACCAGGTCCACCTCGCGAAGCCGGTGGATGCCACCCGCCTGATAGATGCGGTCGCCGGGTTGCTCGACGAACAGAACGTTCACTGATCGGCCGCGGCCTCCGTCCGCCTGACAAGTGGTTCTGACCTGGCCATCCGGCTCCCGGTCGGGCCCCGTGGTAGCATTCGGCGCCATTTGTCATTGAGCGGAGGGGTGTCATGACGCGGACGAGTGTCAGCCGGGGAATAGTCGGAGTCGCGGTGGTTGCGGCCGCTGCGGCCTGGGTATCTACCGGCCGTTTGATGGGCCAGACCGGCCAACAGGGCCGGGTCCAGACGCCGAGCAGCGTCCGGCCGGCCTGCGGAACCCGCCCGCTCACCGACGCCGAGATCGCGGCCGACGCGACTCGGGTTGCCGAGTTCAAGAAGCGCCGGACGACGGCGAAGGCCGGCACGGTCATCACCATCCAGACCTACGTGCACGTGTTGCACGATGGATCCGAAGGCCTCGTCTCTGAGCGGATGATCAAGGATCAGTTGACCGTGCTCAACGGGGCGTACGCCAGCCGTGGATTCCGCTTCGAGATGGCACGCAGCGATCGTAGCAACCCGAATCCCGATTACACCAACAACGCCGCCTGGTTCAACGACGCCGAGGTCGCTTACAAGACCGCGCTCAAGGAAGGGTCGGCCGACGATCTCAACATCTATATCAACAGCGGCGGCGGCTTTCTTGGGTACGCCTACTACCCGACGATCGTCGGCACCGCATCCGAGGTGCTCGACGGCCTGGTGCTCGCCTACGGGACGCTTCCGGGGGCCGCGCAGCCCGGGATCAGTGACATCCCTGGCTTCTTCTACAACTTCGGCGACACCGGCGTTCACGAAGTCGGTCATTACCTCGGTCTCGCGCACACGTTCGAGGGCCACTGCTCGCCAACCAATGACGGCGTTGCCGACACGCCGGCCGAGAAGTCTCCGGACTACTACTGCACTGTTGGCCGCAATTCCTGCAAGGACCCCGGCGGTAACCGTGGAGCTCGACCCGATCCACAACTTCATGGATTACAGCGACGATCTGTGCCTCTTCGAATTCACGTCCGGGCAGGCAGATCGCATGAGCATCCAGTGGGCCCTGTACCGGCAGGGACGGTAGCGCAGTTCCCCCACGGGATTCGCTGTTAGAATCCGGCGTTGCCGATCCGCGTGTGTCTGGTTGCTTAAGCAATCGAAAGGGAGAGTGGCTCATGAAGCGCAGAGAATTCGTCGAGAAGGCGGGGCTGGGGGCGGCGGCGCTGGTCACAATCGCGGCGACCGGCCCGGCCCGGGCATCGACCAGGGCCGGCGCACAGCACCATCACAATCCAATCAGCGGTCCGCTCGCGACCGCGACGGTCAGCTTCGGTGCATGGGCGCAGACGCCGGCACCGGGCGGCGATCGGCATCCCAACCTGGGCGCGGCGGCGGGCCTGGCCAACAACGTTCATGCGCTGATCCCCAACGAAGTGAAGATCAAGGCCGGCGGCACGGTGAACTACATCATCGCCGGCTTCCACCAGGTGATCGTGTATGACGACGGCATGACACCCGCCGACATCGATATCTCGCTTCTGATTCCGGGCCTCCCGCCGCTGATCGACGACCCGAACCGCCGCGTGTATCGGGGCATCAGTCCAGGCATCCTCCCGCTGCTCCAGGGCCCTATGCAGCAGGGTCCGATCGGGCCCCCCGCTCAACCGGTGCTGCAGGACCGTGTCGAAGTCGTTCACTTCCCGAACCCCGGTACCTTCCTGGTGATCTGCGGCGTGCTGCCGCACTTCAACGACGGAATGGTTGGCTACGTCAGGGTCATTCCGTAGTCATGCTCGCAGGCTGAACGTTCCACCGCGTTCCACGAGAGAAGGCAGGATCCCCGGGATCCTGCCTTTTTTGTCCGCGTTCACCTCACAGCGTTACGGTTCGGTTTGCGGCGAAATACCGCGTGCGCGTCGAGTCCCACGTTTTAGAAATCCACGCTGAACCCGACCCGGATGATCCTCGGCGCGAGGATCTCCGATGCGGCCAGATAGGTGTTCCCAACCGCGGCGTTCTGGTTCACCACGGTCGCGGCATTGGTGATATTGAAGATGTCGAACTGCGGCGTGAACGAGCGCGAGCCGAATTTGAACGGCCGTGAGAGGCGCAGATCGATGAGCGTCACATTGTCCAGACGTTCATCGCCGCGTTGGCTGAGCGGCACGGTCTGGCTGGCGCGGGTCATGGTCACCGCGGGCGCCACGTCGGCCCGCCTGACCAGATACGTGGACACGAACGGGTAACCCCGGTTCGCGCTGATCGACCCGGCGATCGTGATCTCGGCGGGCGCGACATAGCTGCCCGACGCCCTGAATGCCCAGGTCGAGTCGTTGCCGATGATGCCGCGCTCATAGAGCGTCACGTTTGGATCGTTCAAGTCGGAGTTGGCCGGGTTGGCGCCCTGGGCCCAGCCTCCCTCGTTCTTCCCGAAGGTCAGCCCCGCCACCATCTGCCACCGGTTCGAAAACCGCTTGTTGGCGGTGAACGCGACCCCTTTGAAATCAGTGTCGAGATAGGACTCGTTGTCGCGAATGTTGCTCTGCGCGCTGGCCAGCGCCGGATCGAGGTTGAACACCGTCGCGGTCGTCGCGCCAGTCGGGCCGTTCGGAACAGTGACGGTGAATGGGGTATAGGCGCTGGTCGGCACCGCCGTATTCCGGACGCCGAGCTGGTCACGATTGGTCCGGTACGAGAACGTCACGCCGACGCTCATGTCCTTCATCACCTGTTGTTCGATACCGGCGGTGACCTCGTCCGAATACGGCCAATCGACGCCATCGGCGGCGTAGAAGGTGGAGACGCCGCCACTGAATGCCGAACATGCGCCGGTGATCTCCGCCTGCTGAAACTGGCCGTCACGATTCGCATCGTTCCACGGGCAGGTCCGCGAGCCGGCAGACAGCGGGTTGACGGCAGTGACCCGGTCGATTCCGACCTGCAGTCCGTAGCGGCTGTAACTCGCCTTGAGCGCGGTCCGGCCGGCCCCCGTCAGGTCGTACGACGCGCCGGTCCGCCACACGAAGAGCGTCTGATCGATGACTTCTTGCTCCTCGATGCTTCGCGCGTCGATGAAGGCGCCGCCCGGGTTGGACTGTTCCGGCAGGATCCCCTGGTAGCGATCCACTCGCAATCCGAGATTGAGCGTCAGCCGGGAAGCGGGGGACCAGCCGTCCTGGAAAAAGAACCCGATGACCCGCGCCAGGTTCTTGGGATTCGCCGGGGTATTCCACTGGCGGATCTGGGTGGGGTTGTTGTTGGAGTACTCCACCCAGTGATCCCCTTGCACCGTGTGGCGGGATTCCCAGTAGAGCCGCCCGAACTGCACGCCAGCCTTGAGCTGATGATCGCCTCCCCAGCCATTCAACGCGTAGGAGAAGACATTGTCGAACTGGTGACGTGAATTGGGCTGCTCTTCGTTACGCGCTGCCGCGATGTCAGCGGTCGAGAGCGTCTCGTCGACCCTTCGGATCGCTTCGGGTGGCGTGCCGGGCTGATAGCTGTAGTTGGTCTGCCCGTCCATGATGCTCAGCGACGACTCGAAGACCAGGCGCTGGCGCACGCCCGTGTACCTGATCTGGGTGGTCTGCGCGGGATTGGTCTGGACCAGCGCGGCGATATCGGGCACGTTGTTGGGCGGCGTATCGCGGCGGTGGCCGCGAATCTTGTCGTTCCACAGGTACGAGACCATCAGCTTCTGGTTCGTCGTCAGTGCTGCCGTAGCCTTGCCCGAGTAGTTCTTCAGCGTGTTGTCGTCGAGCGCCTGGCTTCCGTCGAGGTTCTTGGCATTGGTCAGCTTGTTGACGACCCAGCGGCGGATCGTGCCGTTGACCCAGAGCCGGTCCTGAAGAATCGCGCCGCCGCCCGACAGGTTGGCGTCGTAGGTCTTGAGCGTCGGATTACCCAGGAACGTCGCCGGCAATCCGTTGCCGACGTGGTTTTCGGACTGCAGATCGTCATTCGCGAAGGAGTAGCGCATGTTGCCGCGCCAGCGGTTGCCGGCGGTCTTGGTCACCATGTTGATCGAGATGCCACCGGCCATGAATTCGGCCGGGATTGCGGCGGTGGTGTAGTTGATCTCCTCGAACATCCCCTGGTCGTAGTACAGCATCGTCGCGCCGCCGCCGCCGCCCGGCCAGTTCACGGTGGCGCCATCGATGTTGTAGCTGACGTCGTTCGTGCTCGAACCGGCCGCCGACATCGCGCTCTGCTGGATCGACTGTGTCCCGCCGACGTCGTAGGTCGCCACCCCGACGCCGGGAATGAGCCGCGCCAGCGACCACGGGTCACGGCCGGTCGGTATCCCCTCGAGAATTTCCTGGTCCATCACCGTCTGCCGGACGTTCGACTTCGTGTCCACAGCCGGCGACTCACCGGTCACGGTCAACGATTCGGTGAGGGCGCCCACTTCCATCTTCGCCGGGATCGTCGCGACGAACGCAGCGCTGATCCGGATGTCAGCCAGATCGATCGTCCGGAATCCGGCCAGCTCGAACTTGACCTTATAGGTGCCCGGCGGCAGCCGGTCGAATCGATAGTTCCCTTCGGGATCGGTCGTCTGCGCCTGTGCCCCGCCGATCAACCGTTCACCCGAGAGGGTCACACGAACGCCCGGCAGCATGGCACCGCTGGCATCGGTGACGTTTCCCGTGATCGAACCGGTGGACTGCGCCTGCGCGGCGGATGCCGCGATCAGCATGGCCATGCACGCGACGATCACACCGCGACTGAAGATACGCATGCGTCCTCCTTGGCACCCTGCTCGGGCGGTGCCCATCAGTTTTGGTTACGTCCGGGTCCGTTCGAGAGCGATCAGATGGCTTATGACGGCGGCGAGACGCGATGGATACGGATAATGAGGCAGACCATAGAAGGGCGGCGGCACGGGCGTCCAATCGATTCCGCTTATTGGCGCATAACGTCTGAGTTCCGGCTCGGCAGTCTATTCATGAGTCAGGTTCGCAGCACTGCACACGCAGCTCAGCGATGAAAGCGTCGCCGGTCGGCTGACCGCGTTACCATCGGCTCATGGCGAAATACCGCTTGCGCGTCAACGGCAAGACGCATGAGGTTGAAGGGGAACCGACCGACAGTCTGCTCTCGGTCATCCGCTACGAGCTCGACTTGACGGGAAGCAAGTACGGCTGCGGCGAGGGGCAGTGCGGCGCCTGCACCGTGCTCGTGGATGGCCAGGCCATGCGCTCGTGCGTCGCCAGGATCGGCGCCATGAACGGGCGCGCGATCACGACCATCGAGGCCATCGCCGACGGCAAGTCGCTCCATCCGGTGCAGCAGGCGTTCGTCGACACCGAAGCCTTTCAGTGCGGCTACTGCACCCCCGGCATGGTGATGTCGGCGATCGGACTGCTTCGCACCAATCCCAACCCCTCGGAGCAGGACATCGCGCGGCTGCTCGATCGCAACGTCTGCCGCTGCGGCACCTATCCACGCATCGTGCGTGCCGTGCGGCTGGCCGCTTCACGGATGCAATCGACCGCAACAGGAGGGGACCGATGAGCCGCCGTCGCAAAGGCCTCGAGGAGGCAGGGCCAGGCGATCGCCCCGACCCGCACTCCGCCGCGGGGATCGAAGTCGAGCGCTACGAATTCGACGAGGCTGCCCCGTACAGTTTTGAAGTCGAGCGGCGCGACTTTCTTCGAATCGTCGGCGGTGGAATCGTCGTCGCCGCAACCCTGCCCCGCTTGAACGCCCAGGAGTCCGGGCGCGGCGGCGCGCAAGGAAGAACCGAAGAGGCCTCACTGGCGGCGTGGCTGCACATCGACGAACAGGGGAAGGTCACTGTCTACACCGGTAAGACCGAGATCGGTCAGAACATCCGCACGTCGCTCGCCCAGGCGGTTGCCGACGAGCTTCGCCTTCCGCTCGACTCCATCACCATGGTGATGGCAGACACGACACTGGTGCCGTTCGATGCCGGCACCTTCGGATCGCAGAGCACGCCGCGTATGAGCCGGCAGCTCTCGCGAGCGGCGGCGACTGCGCGCGACCTGCTGCTGGAACGGGCCGCCGCCGAATGGAGCGTGGATCGGACGGCGGTGTCGGTGAAGGACGGGAAGATCGTCGGGCCGGGCGGGCGCGCGACCACTTACGGCTCACTGACGAAGGGACAGAAGCTCTCCGGCGTCGTCGCCGGCGAACCATCCGTCACGCCGGTTTCGGAGTGGACCCTGCGTGGCACGGCGTCACGAAAAGTGAACGGCCGCGACATCGTCACCGGTGCCCATCGCTTCACCCCGGACATTCACCGCCCCGGCATGTTGCACGGGCGGATCGTACGGCCGTCTGGGATGGGCGCGTCGCTTGTCTCGCTGGACGATGCCGCCGCCCGAAAGCTGCCGAATGTCCGGGTGGTGCGGGATGGCGAGTTCGTCGGCGTGGTGGCGCCGAACGAGCGAGCGGCACAGCGTGCGGCCGCGGCGGTCACCGCACGGTGGCGCATCGAGCCTGGACAACCAACGTCGGACAACATTTACGGGCACCTGATCAAGCCGGCCACCACCGGACGTCCATCGAACCCGACGAGCAGCGGGGATGTCGACGCGGCGTTCGGCAAGGCGGCGAAGACCTTCGACGCACGATTCCTCATCCCCTACATCGCGCATGTGCCGCTGGAGCCGCGCGCGTCAGTAGCGGAGTGGACCGATGGACAGCTCACTGTCTGGACGGCGACGCAGCGTCCGTTCGGTGTCCGCTCCGAGCTCGCGTCGGCGTTCCGAATACCCGAGGAGCGCGTGCGGGTCATCGTTCCGGACTTTGGATCGGCATACGGCGGCAAGCATTCCGGTGAACACGCGATCGAGGCGGCGCGCCTGGCGCAGGCGTCCGGCAAGCCGGTGAAGCTGGTATGGACGCGCGCAGAGGAGTTCGCGTGGGGGTACTTCCGTCCCGCGGGGGTGATCGACGTCAAGGCAGGGGTCGATCGCGAAGGGCGGATCACCGCGTGGGACTACACCAACTACAACTCTGGTGCGGCGGCGATACGCACGCCCTATGCGATCCCCAACCAGCGCATCACCTTCCGTGGATCCGACTCCCCTCTTCGCCAGGGTTCCTACCGCGGGCTCGCGGCCACCGCGAACCACTACGCCCGCGAGATGCAGATGGACGCGATGGCGCGGGCGCTGGGCGTGGACGCGGTCGACTTCCGGCTCCGTCAGCTGGAGGAACCGCGGATGCGCGCCGTCCTGAGCGCCGTCGCGGAGAAGTGTGGCTGGCCGAAGCCATCGGCGTCCGGACGCGCGCTGGGCATCGCCTGCGGCACCGAGAAAGGAAGCTACATCGCGACCGCCGCTGAGGTTTCCCGTTCGCGCGACGGGTTCGTCGTCGAGCGGATCATCGCGGCGTTCGAGTGCGGCGCGATCGTGAACCCCGACGGCCTTCTGAACCAGGTCGAGGGCGCCATCGTCCAGGGGCTCGGCGGCGCGCTATTCGAGGCGATCGAGTTCCGCGACGGGGTGATCACGAACGGCACGATGGAGTCCTATCGGGTGCCACGGTTCAAGGATGTGCCCAGGCTCGAGATCGTGCTCATGGACCGCAGGGACCTGCCGTCCGCGGGCGCGGGTGAAACGCCCTATCGTGTGCGTTGCGCCTGCGATCGGCTCCGCCGTCCGCGCTTTCGGTGAAGTGGGGACCGCGCTCCCCGTCCGGCTCAAGGCCTGAAGAAAACGGGGATCGCGATTCCGCCTCCGCTACTTCTTCTTCGGTTTGAACGCGTCCCTGACCTGGTCCCTGATTGCCTTGTAGTTCTTGTCCAACAGCTTCTCTTCCTCTTTGGTCAGGACTCTGAATGGCACGCGCACCAGGCTCTTCTCGAACTTCACGTTGAGCCAATGCTGGCCATACGTGACGCCGCCAGGGATCTTGAAGTAGAGCCGGCCGAGGCAGGCGCGTTGATTGCTGAGCTCGACCTGGTCAACCGGCATCACGCGAGAGCTCAAGTCGGGGAAGAAGGTGAGCGCGCAGGCCCGGGTCGCACTCGGCGGAAAGTAGTTGATCGAGTCGCGCTGGACTTTCTCCCGGCTCTGCAGCGCCTGGGTGTTGCCCTGCCGGTGCTCGGCGACCGTCGGCAGGGGAATCGTCTTGCCGTCGGGCGTCTCGAGCGACAGCGCCTCACGCGTCAGGTCGTAGGACGGCGTGTTGTCGAGCACCGTCACGCCGACCTCGAGGAGCATCCACTCCTCGCCGACCGACCGGTTGACGAGCTGATATCCGATGATGACATAGCCTTCGTTGTTGTACGCGGCCCGGACGAACTTGCCCTCTATCGTCATGATTTGCGGCACGCCCGGATCGGGGATCTTCACCTGGGGCGCCTGGGCCGGAGCATCGCCTCGCACAACGAGGGGCCACACGGGCACCAGGCCGACGACGAGCAGTAGCAGCGCAATCTTCGCTTTCATGGTCTCTCCTCGAAGGCGGAGCAACATTCCGCATCCACACACCGACCTTGGCACGATGTGGGCCACGTGTGGGGATCACGATTCGTCTCCTCAACTGGCTAGTACAAAGCGACTTACAGCTCTGATGGAGGTTGGGGCACGCCGGTCGAACCCCTGCGGCTCGGAGTTCCTCCGAAATGCTGGAGGCAGGGCGTCATCGGTTGGGTCGGCTTCGATCCGCCACCCTGCTCGACTTGGTCAGGGCCGGCACGATCCCTGCTGCAGCAGGTCTCACAATTCGACGGATCTATGGATCTCCACGGAAACCGCATCGATTCCCTCGGCGGTACCACGGTATTCCGTGACCCGCCTCACCAGCGGCAGTAACTGACGACGAGGCTGCTCCGCCCGACGAAAGGTGGACTATGACAAGGCGCTTGATTGCCGCAACCGTCGTGTTGTTCGTGGCGTGCGGTGGGCCGATGGATCAAATCGCCGCGGCCGCGCAAGCCGCACAGGCCTCACCGCGACCAACCGGCACGATGGACCAATTGCTGGCTCCGATTGCGCTCTACCCGGACTCACTGCTCGCGCAGATGCTGATGAGTGCGACCGATCCCGTGACAATCACCGAGCTCGACAAGTGGCTGAAGGCCACCCAGCAGCTGAAAGGCACGCCGCTTCAGGACGCGGCGGTCAAGGCCGGGTTCGATGCGAGCTTCGTGGCGTTGGTGCTCTTCCCTCAAGTCGTGACGACGATGGCCGAACAGATCGCCTGGACGACCGCCCTGGGGCAGGCGTTCACGGCCGATCGTAGCGCGGTCTTTGCCAGTATTCAGAAGCTGAGGCTGCAGGCGAAGAACGTCGGGACACTGAAGAGTTCGCCACAGCAGGAGGTCGAAACCAAGACCACGTCATCCGGGGAGGAAGTGATCGTCATCGAGCCCACCAATCCGCAGGTCGTCTACGTCCCGCAATACAACACCGAGGTGGTGTACACCCAGGCTCCGACGACGGTTGTGGTCATCGACGAAGACGATGACGCTGACGAGGCAGTCGCGGCTGGCCTCATCGGGTTCACTGCCGGGATCGCGATTGGCGCGGCGATGGACAACAACTACTACTACGGGCCGTACGGATGGCGCGGCGGCGGCTACATGTACAACGACGCCTGGGACGACTACTACGACCATCGGGAAGACGCTCGCGAGGACTGGCAGGACAACCGCGAGGACCTCGCCGAGGAGCGAGGCAATCGCACGGAGAATCGATCGGAACAGCGGACCGAGCGCGCCGGCACGACCCAGGAGCAGCGCACGGAGCGTCAACAGACGCGGCAGGAAACTCGACCTGAGTCGCAGGCACAACGAACGGAGCGGAGCACGCAGGCACAAGCCGCTTCGACCCAGAGCGCACAACGTTCGGGTCGCACCGGAAGTGCCGAAGCCCGCGGTTACGGCGAAGGAAGCAAGAGTCAGGCGACCCCCAAACGGAGCAGCGGCAACTCGGACGCATTCTCAGGATATTCGAGCGGACGCTCAGCCGGCTCGTCCAGTAATCGTGGACAAAGGAGCCGCAGCAGTTCGCGCGGGGGCGGGGGCGGAGGCCGGCGCCGGTGAGCGCTTGGGAAAGGTCGACAGACATGACCAGCACGATCGGTACGAATCGATCAGGCAACGATCTCGGATCCATCCGTCGCAGGGTCACCGCTCGTGTGTTCGCCTGCGCCTGGCTGGCGCTTATCGCATCATCGGCGACCGCCGCGGGACAGACCGCGACGCCACGAACGTTTGCGGCGCCTGAAGACGCCGTCAAGGCGCTCGTCGACACCGTCAAGACCGGGAACCTCGACGAGCTGCTGGCGATCTTCGGTCCCGGCGGGCAGGAGCTGGTCGCGTCATCCGACCCTGCGAGCGCTCGGATGAACCGTCAGGTGTTCGCTGTCGCGTTCAAGGAGCAGTGGCATCTCGAGGATGCGACGCCGACTCGAAAGACGCTCGTCGTCGGCAACGAGAACTGGCCGTTCCCGGTGCCGCTCGTCAAGAAGGCAGACGGATGGCGATTCGACACAGCCGCCGGCAAGGAAGAAGTGCTGGCGCGGCGGATCGGACGCAACGAGCTGCAGGCGATCGCCACCAGCCGTGCCTACGTCACCGCACAGCAGCGCTACGCGCAACAGGGGCATGACGGCAAACCCGCGGGCGTGCATGCGACCAAGTTCCAGAGCGATCCCGGCAAAGAGAACGGCCTGTATTGGCCGGCCGCACGCGGCCAGAAGCGGAGTCCACTGGGTGACCTGGTGGCACAGGCAGCGGAAGAAGGACGTCCGCTCGGCGGGGATCGGGCGCAACCTACGCCCTTCCATGGTTACTATTTCAAGATCCTGACCGGCCAGGGCGCGGCGGCCTCCGGTGGAGCCAGGAGCTATATGGTCAAGGGCGAGATGTCGGGAGGATTCGCACTTGTCGCCTGGCCAGCCCAGTACGACGCGACCGGGGTCATGACGTTCATCGTCAATCAGGACGGCACCGTGCGGGAACGAGACCTGGGCCCTCAAACTGACGCCATCGCTCGAAAGATGACGGTCTACAATCCGGCCGCATCCTGGCGACAGGTCCAGTGACCCGGATGGCTGTGTACCTGTCTCTCTTTCAGATCAATCCATAGCTCGCTCACAACCAGCGCGGACTACTGAGTCTGGTTGTCCGCTTACTCGACCGCGGTGACGTCGAACACGTGGTAGCCCCACGCGGGCATGTCCAGGTATAGACCGCGTGCGTCGAGATCGCTTCTCTCACGATCGAAACCGACAGCCCCCCCACCGCCCATCAGATCGGCAAAGCGCACCGACCGCTTACCGAGATTCTGAAGCGGCACGCGCACGTAACATTGGCTCTGGTTCGCGGCGTAGTTGACGGCAACGAGCCGGCGGCCGCTTGCGGCGCCCTCCCAGACCCACGCCACGAAACAGTCCGACGTCCAGTTGTGCTCCCATGCGGACACGCACTCGAGCAGCCGCCATTCGCCGTCCCGGAACAGCCGGGTCCTGCAACACGGCTCGCAGACGTTCGTAGAACTGCTGCAGCCCTTCGTCAGTGGATTCACGCGGCGCGCGGATGAGGTGCGGCGAAATGCGCTTCCGGTGGCCTTCGAACTGACCCTGGTGAAAGAAGCGCAGACCGGGCGACAGGTAGGTAATGGTCGCCGCGGCTTCGTGCATGGGGCGCGCGAAGGTGGCGGCCGCCCGCGGCTCGTCATGATTCTCCATGAAGCGCGCGAGCTTGCTCTGGTAGTCGAGCCGGGCGTGGAGATGCTCCCGCACCGGCCTCGCGTGCCCCTCGCGGAGCCGATCGTACAGCCGCTTGTCGTAGGCGTAGTCGAAGCCCTGGTGCTGCATGGTCGACTCGAGGTCCCAATAGACCTCCGCCATGAAGCAGAAGTCTGGAACCTTCTCGCGCACGCGCCGGATCGCGTCCGGCCAGAAGAGTGGCGCACGGCGGCCCCAGGTCCGTTCGAAGACCTCTGGCAGCACCAGCATGGCCATGTCGCACCGCAGGCCGTCACACTGCTCAGCGATCCTCAGGAGCTCCCCGACCATGGCCTCCTGTGTGGCCGGATTGCTGTAGTCAAGCTGGACGGTGTCCGGCCAGCCCGCGAAGTACGGATCACGCCCGAGGGCCAGCACCTGATCACCCCGCGGGCCGGGGACCCGCGTGTAGTTGTGCGGTTCGCGCGCCATATCGGACACGGTCCCGGCCACGTAGTACTCGGCGTGATCTGTCACCCAGGGATGATCGGGTGCGGTGTGGTTCGGCACGAAGTCCAGCATCAGCCGCAACCCACGGCGGCGAAGCCGTTCGCGGATTCGGGCCAGCGCCTCGTCGCCTCCCAGGTTTTCATGCACCTTGTACCCGGTGATCGCGAACCCCGAGCCGCCGATATCGTCGTCTCGCAGATCAGGCAGCGTGTCGTGAAATTCGTGGCGCCACTCGGGATTCGTCCGCGAGATCTGCTGCGCCACCGGCCCGGTCTGCCAGACGCTCAGCAGCCAGACCCAGTCGAACCCCATCCTGGCGACGCGGTCGAGCTCTGCATCGGGAATGTCATCCAGTGTGGCTTTCTGGCCCAGGCCGCGCGACAGCTCGGTCAGCCAGACGCGGGTGTTGATTTGGTGCAGCAAGGGGAAACGGGGTGTTGTCATGGCAGTGTGGCCTCGACTAGGACGGGACCGGAATCGCGCGCGCCGCGCGCCACAGCTGACGCGTCATGCCGGCGAACGTCATCATCCACGCCGCCACGGCGAAGTAGACGGTCACCTGCGGAATCACCGCGAGGAACTCCAGCCCGGTGGCCTGGATCAGCCTCACGGTGCAGACCGTGTACATACCGATCGGAAACACTATGCTCCAGGACTGAGGATCGTACTGCAGAGGAAAACGCCGGACGACGTGCCTCCACACGCCCAGGATGATCAGGAACGGAATCCACCACGTGGCAAAGGCCCAGAAGAACAGCGTGAAGCCGGCGATGAACGGCCTGAGCGTCATCAGGAATGACCAGTGATCCGACTGGAGCAGGAGCGACGACCCCGCCAGCGTGGTGATGGCAACGGCGCCCATGCTGATCCAGTACGGCGGGGTCATCTGCTCTACCGTCAGCGCCACGAAGGTGAAGCGATAGAAGATGAGGGTGATGATCGTGAGGTAGAGCATGGCTCCCAGCAGATACATGCACAGCGCGAAGAACAGCGCTCCCTCGCGGCCGCTCGTCATCCCAGGCGCAAGCATCGTCCCCAGGACGGAGACGGATTGCGTCGAAACGACGGCGAGCAGCCAGGCGCCGTTGATGCCGGTCTCGAGCGACGGCTTGGTCTCGCGGACGACCACCGCCGTGAAGAACGCGTACATCACCACGACCCAGAGGACGATTCCGGCAGTCCACAGCACCAGCGCCGTTTCGGTGCGGCCGGTCAGGATGACGATCTCGGTTCCCAGCACACAGGTTGCCGCGACAACGGTGAAGAAGCCCGGGCCGCGCGCGTGATTGTTCAGGTCTTCGACCACGCGCGGAAAGTACGCCAGCAGGCGAGAGACGAGCATCGTGGTCAACACGGCGTACGCCCCGATATTGACCGCGAGAAGCGCCCACGCGATGCGCGGCATCGTCAGCAGATGCGCTCCAATCGACACGATTCCCGTCGCCATGACCAGCGCGAAGTAGCCGGGGGAGAGACGTTCGACGGCTTCGGCGAGCCGCTGCCAGGCCGTGCCAGTTGGCTGGCCGGTCATGACTCCAGGCGGAACAGGAACCAGAGCAGCCCGGCATTGAGACCGAGGCACCCGAGACTGCCGAACGCCGCCGGAACCACCGTCGTGGTGTCACCACCGAGGTAGGCATTCATAGTGGCGGTAAGGAGCCACAGCTGCAGAATGACGATCAGCACCACGAAGGCCAGCATGGCGTTGACGATCGGCAGTCGCTGCGCGCGGACCATCCGGAGACGCCGGGTCACGTCGCAGACTCCTCTACGCCGGTCGCGTAGACGATGCCGTCACGCACCTCCAGCAGGACTTTCGGGAGAGGGCGCTGCGGCGGGCCGGCGAGAGGCCGGCCCGTGTGGAGGTCGAACCAGCCATTATGACAAGGGCAGTGCAGCCGGCCGAGTTCGACAGCGGGCACCACTGGACAGAGCAGGTGCGTGCACTGCTGGTCGTAGGCGACGAACGAGGTCGTCCCGGTCCGGACGAGCAGTCTTGGCGTGCTGCCTTCGGGATAGGTGAAGGTCTTGGCGCCACCGACGGACAGTTCGTCGACGCTCGCGATCCGCTCGCCAGCCAATCGGGCCGGCGGCCGGCTGAAGGTGCTCTTGAGCACAATCCAGAACTGGCCGACCGTGAGCGCCGCGCTCGTGAGCACGATGAATTTGACCAGCTCCCGACGCGACACGTACTCGTCCTGTGCCCAGTCGATCGGAAAGTCCCGGCGCCACTGCGGCTGGTCGGCCAACGGGCGGCCGTCGGGGGCCACGGTCCCGCGATCGAGGTCTCGGGGGCCGCTCTCACTTTGACTCTGAATCATGCGTCACCGCCATCGGAGATGTCGTTGAAGACGTCGTCGAGAATCTCGTGGCCAATGGTGGGCTCGTGCATGGCGGCCGTCACGTCCACGATCTCCGTAGCGGCGTCGCGCGGCACCATGATGTTCACCTTGGTGCGGATGGTCTGCATGCCGAACTGGAAGGTGTTGACCGGCTTCGCGTGCGGGCGGAGCTGCGCCATCTCCTCCCGCGTCCCGAACGCCAGGGCCTGGCTCGGGCAGACCGAGGCGCACCAGGGCTTCAGACCGACGGAGGTGCGGTCGTAGCACATGTCGCACTTCATCATCAGGTTCATCTTGGTCTGCATCTTGGGGACGCCAAACGGACAGGCGAGGACGCAGTTGTTGCAGGCGATGCACCGCGGTTTCTGGGCGGTCTGGACAATCCCATCCTCCGTCCGCTTGATCGCGTCCGCCGGGCAGACCTCCGCGCACGTCGGCGAATCGCAATGCATGCACACCACGGGCGCTGTTTGCGTCGAGTGTCCGCGGTTGACGTAATCGAGCTGGATCATCGACTGCCCTTTGTGGGTGTCGCATTCGGTGCAGGCCTGAATACACGCCTGGCAGCCGATACACCGGCCCGGGTCGATGAAGAATTCGAGCGTGCTTGAAACCGGCATCTCGGGACCTGTCTATTGTTGCGGTTCGAGGGCTGCGGCGTACTCGGGCGGCGCGTCCGCCTTGCGAACTCGCACGGCACACACTTTGTACTCAGGAATCTTCGAAATCGGGTCCTGCGCTGAAATGGTCAGCTGATTCGCGCTCTTGCGTCCGCCCCAGTGGTACGGGATGAAGACGGTGTCCGGCCGGATCGTCGTCACGACCGAGGCGCGCAACGTGCAGTTGCCACGACGGGTCTCGGCCAGGGTCCAGTCACCCTCGGCGATGCCGAGCCTGGCCGCCAGCCGCGGGTGCATCTCGATCCGCGGCTCAGGATAGTGATCAGTGAGCGGCCCGATACGCCTGGTTTGATTCCCCGAGAGGAATTGGCTGACGACGCGTCCGGTGGTGAGGATGATCGGAAACTGCTCGTCGACGTCTTCGGTCGGCCCGACGTAGGGCGTCACGTTCCAGCGGGCCTTGCCATCAGGGAAATAGAACGGCCCGGCGCCCTGTGCGACCGGGTTCCATGACCCCGGTTCGAACAGGCGGACCGTGCCCTGTGGCCCTGGCGCCGGGACGCCTTCGGGCATCTTGTCGGGACACGGCCAGAACACGCCGAAGTTCTGCTCGATGCGCTCGTAGGTGATCCCGGAGTAATCCGAGACACCTCCCCTGGAGGCCACTCGCAGCTCCTCGAAGATCTCCCCCGGGCTCCCGAATGTGAGGCCCTTCTCCCGGCCGAGTGCCTTCGCGATGTCTTGAATGATGTGCCAGTCACGGCGCGCATCGCCCGGACACTCGACAGCTTGGTTGATCTTGATCACCCGACCCTCGAGCTGCGTGACCGTGCCTTCGTCTTCTTCCTGGAGCGAACCTGGCAGCACGATGTGGGCGTAGCGCGCACTCTCGCTCATGAAGAAATCGATCGCGACGTAGTACTCGAGCTTCTGGAGCGCCTGCCGGACGAAGTTGTTGTCGGGCAGGGAGACCACCGGGTTGAAGCAGATGCTCAGCAGCCCCTTGATTTCACCGGTGTCGATCTTGCGGATGATTTCGTAGGCATCGACGCCGGGCTGCGGGAGATCTGCCGGATCCATTCCCCAGACGCCCGCGACGTAGGCGCGGTCCTCTGGCTTGGCGAGGTCGCGTCCGCCGGGGAGTTGATCGCATTTCTGTCCATGCTCGCGCCCACCCTGACCGTTGGCCTGTCCGGTGATCGTCGCGTAGCCGCAGTGCGGGCGGCCGATGCGCCCGGAGGCCAGCACGATGTTGATGGCGCTCATCACGTTCTTGACGCCGTTGCTGTGGTGCTCCAGTCCCCGCGCATGGCAGAGGAAGCTCGTCTTCGCCGAACCCCACCACTCGGCGGCCTGCTCGATCGTTTTCACCGCGATCCCGGTGACCTCCGCCGTTCGCCGTGGCGTCCATTCGCGCACCTCGGCTGCGACGGCATCGAACCCGACCGTGTGGTTCTCGATGAACGAATGATCGAGCCAGTCGTGCTCGATCATCAGGTGCAGGATGCCGTTGAAGAGCGCCGTGTCCCGTCCCGGCTTGACCGGCATGAACAGATCGCAGGTCCGTGCAATCGGTGTGATGCGCGGATCCACGACTATGACCCTGGCCCCCTGCTCGCGGGCCTGCCAGACATAGTTCGTGGTGATCGGCGCGCATTCGGCGATGTTGGCGCCGCTGACCAGAATCACCTCCGCGCCAAGGATGTCACTCCAGGGGTTGGCCGCGCGATCGATGCCAAACGCCTTCTTGTTGCCGGCACCGGCGCTCACCATGCACAGCCGGCCGTTGTAGTCGATGTTCGCGGTGCGCAGACACATGTGGGCAAACTTGCCCATCAGGTACGTCTTCTCGGTGGTCAGACTGGCGCCAGAGAGGATCGCGAACGCGTCGCTCCCGTGGCTACGCTGTATGCGATCAATCTCCGCAGCGGTCTGACGGATCGCGTCGTCGTACACCATCGTCTGGAAGCCGCCCGGCGAGCCGGAATCCTTCTGGTAAGCGTGGAGGAGGCGATCGGGATGCGCCTGCAGCAGATAGCGCTTGATGCCCTTCGGACACATCATCCCCTTGTTGAAAGGGAATTCGTACCAGGGCTCCACGCCAACCACGCGGTTGTTCTTGACCTTGAGCTGCATGCCGCACTGCTGGCCGCAAAAGCAACAGTGCGTCTTGACGTACTTCTCTGACTCGACACCGATATCCAATCCACCTTCGCTCGAATAGGCGAGGTGAGGCCCGAACTCGCGAATCGTCTCGCTATCGAGTGACGGCGTGGTTGAAGTCGTCGTCGGAGCCTGGCCGTTCATGAAGTCAGCGTCCTCGTGTGTGCGTTCGCGGCGACAGTTACGGGTGGAAGTTCTCGGCGTCTTCGGCCCCGAGCGGCCCCTGCCCGAGCCCCGGATTGACGGGGAGAGGCATTGGCAGCGGACGACCGTCGGGCAGCGGCGCCCCTCCCCGATGGCCCCGCCACAGCGCTCCCTGCGCCATAACCAGCGACGCACGCCGGCAGCGCGGGCAGATCCATTGGTAGTGGTCATCCGTGCTCCCCGGGATCTCGTAGGTGAACCCGAGCTGCCGCTCGACCTCGATCAGATCCTCGACGTGCATACGCGAGCTGAACGCATGGCCGCAGCGACGACAGTGGGCTGGTTCCTGGCTGCGCGCGACGTCCTTGTAGAACCCGACCCCGAGTTGCGCCGGCCGCTGAAAGATGTGGAAGAACTTTCCGAAGGGCAACCAGAGAAACGTGCCGATCACGGTGATCGCATGGAGAATCGCGATGAACGTGTAGGCGTAGCCCTTCATCCACGTGTAGCTCACAGTCAGCATCAGCCCGGTCAGGCTGACGGCAAAGAGGAGGATCAGCGGCATGAAGTCTTCGGCGAACCGTTGAACGGCCGCGACACCCTCCTCCCGCATGCGCCGCCGCATCGCCAGCATCACGCCCGCAATCACCAGGAACGACGACCACACCAATCCGTGGAACAAGAGGAACCCGAAGACCGAGTCGTGCGGAAACCGGAACGCCGGGAAACCGAACGCGACCGCCTCGTACAGCGAGAGATCGCCGGCAACTGGACGAAAGTGCAGCCAGCCAAAGACGAGAGGAAAGGTGATGGCTACGGCGATCAGACACCCCCACATGATGAGCATGTGTGTGAGCCCGCGCAGCCGATCCCGCGCGAAGATGAAGCGATTGCCGAGCACGTCGACGCCGACGCGCTGGACCCACGTGCCGGTGTTGCGCAGGCGCCATCCTCGCCGGAAGAACGCCTGCCAGCCGCGGCGCCAGTACATCGCGGTGGGCGGCCGCTGCAACCACATGGCATAGCGGTAGGTCAGGCCGAAGGTGGCGAACAGCACGGAGAACGTGTAGCCAACGAGGGCGGCGTCGAAGTGGGCGAGCTTGCGCGAACCGACGACAATAAGGACCGATAGAACCAGTGTGGTGGTGAGGCCCCAGATGACCGGGCCGATCACTTGACGAAACCTCGCGTCCTTGTTCGACGCCACGCCAGGAGAAGCAGACATCACAGCCCCTATCGCCCACGTCTCAACGAGTAAAAGGTCCCGAATCGATGGCCCTCGAGCGGCCGTCGGTCACGGTTCTCGAGAGTATGTCACCAGACCTTGTCAACCTGTTGAAGAACAGCTTGAAGAACAGCGCTTGGCAGCATTCGACGGTCGAGCTTCGCGAGCAACGCGACGGCTGCAGCGGCTGGGCCCTGCTATCAGGCGAACTCCAACGGTGGGTTGCAGTTCGGTACAATGCCTCCCAGTCACCTCGTGCGGCTTCCGCTGCAGGCTTCGCCGCACGGCCATCGCGCCACCGCCAAGCCAATTCTCGGCGTTCTCCATCACGAGTACCGACAATCCCGTCGTGGCGTGATTCATTTCGGAGTACAGATTGAAGCGTGCTGAAACTGCCGCACTGTTCCTGCTAGCGTTTCTGATCCCCACCACGAACGCCGTGGCGCAGGCGAACAACGAGTCCCGGAAGGGTTCGATCGAGTGGCGCATCATCGGGGGAGGTGCGTTGCCGGTGGACGTGGTCTCTGCCCGGCCAGATCGCCGGTTATCCTTTGGAGCGGTTGAGATCGGCCGGATCCTGACCACGACACATGGTCCGGGCATTCTTGCCGGCCAGTTCGAGCTGTCACTCCAGATGATGCCGATCGTCGTGCGCGGGCCGGAAGATTTCTGGGGCGTAGGTCTCACGCCTGTGTTCGTCCGCTGGAATTTCTCGGGAACGAGAGTAGTACGTTTTTTTGCCGATGCGTCGGCCGGACTGATGTTCGTGGACTGGAGCACACCGGGACCGGGGAGGATTCCAGGGAACTTCAACGAGCAGGTGGGATTCGGCGCGCGCGTTGGCCACACGGGCGGTCCCGGGTTTCTGCTCGGCTACCGGTTCCAGCACATCTCGAACGGCGGGCGGGCGCATCCGAGTCCTGGAGTCGACACACACCTGCTGTATGCAGGCGTGTCATTCGTGAAATAGGAGTCCGGCGCGCGGAGCCCGGGGATCGGACTCTTCAATCGGAGGCACTCGGCTCTTCGGCGACAGGTGTCGCATTGAGATTGGGGTCTCCACGGTGATGGGCCAGGGCGCCGAAGGCCGCGAAAAACACTTCGTCCGGGCAAAGCTCCGGGGTCAGAATCCGTTGCAGCACCAGCCCCTCGATCAGGGCGTGGATCACACAGACCAGAACCGCTGGCGGCATCGGTAGGTCGCGCTCATCTCCCAGTGTACGGAGCCATTCCGCGCCAAGCTCGTAGCTGCCGGCGGTGATCTCGCGAACTCGAGCGCGTAAATCCGGGTTCGTCAGCGTGTAAGCCAGGCCCGTCAACCGTCCTACCGCCGCCGTCGTCCGCTCCGGGATCGCCTCGAGCGTCGCCTCGGCCATTGCATGCATCGCCTCGGCGAACGTCGCGCCAGGTTTGAGCCGTGGTGTCACCGGAGCCCAGTAGGTCTGGCCGAGCGCGATGAAGAGCTCGTCGCGGTTCTTGAAGTTCCCGTAGATCGCTCCGGTAGTCATGCCGGCGCGCCGCGCGACCGCTTCGAGAGTGGTGCGCGCGTAGCCCTTTTCCCGAACGATGGCTCGCGCCGCTTCGAGCAGGGTGGCTCGTGTGCGATCACGCTTATCGCCTTTGGGTCCACGGCGCGAGGATTCCGTGCTTTTCACCGCCATCGGATAATAAAATAGTTGATCTATTTAATAATATCAATATTATATTTGCATGCCTCAGGATTCGATCGAAGCCGCTCTTCGAGCCCATGTCAGTGCCGGAGCTCTCGCCGGCGCCGCGAGTCTAGTGTGGCGGGACGGACGCGTCGTGCACACGTCCGTCTCGGGCTGTCGGGATCTAGTGACGAATCTGCCCGTCGAGCGGGACACGATTTTTCGAATCGCGTCAATGACGAAGCCGCTGACGACCGTGGCTGCCTTGATGCTGTACGACGAAGGCCGCTTCGCACTGGACGAGCCAATCGGGCGCCATGCTCCAGAGTTGGCCCGCCTTCGCGTCCTGCGCGATCCGAATGGGCCGCTGGACCAGACGGATGCGGCAGAGCGGCCGATCACGTTCGGCGATCTCCTGACCCACCGCTCAGGCCTCACCTACGGCGAGTTTCATCGTGGTCCGATCTCTCGCGCCTGCGCCGAAGCACTCGGAGGGCAGATCGACAATCCCCTCGGTCCCGATGAGTGGATCGCACGGCTCGCCACCCTGCCTTTGATCGATCAGCCGGGAGCCGGCTTTCACTACGGACTGTCGACCGACCTGCTCGGCTTTCTCATCGCGCGGCTCGAAGATGCACCGCTCAGCATGGTCCTCGAGCGACGCATCTTCAGGCCGCTGGGCATGCGCGACACGGGTTTCGCTGTTCCTCGAGAGAAGCGAACTCGCCGCGCCGGTCTTTGCGGGTTCGACGCCGAAGGGCAGCTGACCGCCTTGACGACGGCGCCCGGCGGGCACGCGCTCGCGGAACGGCCTGACGACATGACCTTCGAGTCGGGAGGCCAGGGTCTCTGGTCGACGTTGGACGACTATCTTGCCTTCGCCCGCGTCTTCCTTGGTCGTGGAGAGGTCGACGGTGTGCGTCTGCTGCGCCCTGAAACGTGCGCCATGATGGCCTCGAACCAGCTCACCTCTGACCAGCGTCGGACAGCTCGAATGCTGGGCATGCCGGCATTCGCAGCCGGCCACGGTTATGGCATGGGCGTCGCGGTGGTGACGGAACCCGACAAGGCGGATCCCTTGAGATGTCGCGGCGGTGTCGGGACGGTCGGATGGCCCGGCGCGTATGGCAGCTGGTGGCAGGCGGACCCGACCGACAACTCGGTCCTGATCTTTCTGTCACACAACATGGCGGAGCTGCATCAAATGGCGAGTGGCATCGGTCTGGGCGCGTGGAGCGCCATCGCGAAGTTCCACGAACTCGCGTCCGCATGAGCGAGCCGCCGGGTACACCCGGCAACCTCCTAGGGCACACCCGCAGTCACCGAACGGATGCTACCGCTTGAAGTTGACGGTGACGGTCATGACAACCGGCACGGGAACGCCGTTCAGGAGAGTGGGCAGGTACTCCCACTGCCGGACGGCGTCGAGCGCGGCCTGATCGAGCAACGGGACCGATCTTACGACCTTCGCGTCCGTGACCTTCCCGTCAGGTCCGATCGTCGCTTCGATCGTGACCGTGCCGGAGACACGCGCCGACTGCGCGATGGCCGGGTACACCGGCTGGACGTCCTTGATCTTGCGTGGTGGCATGATCTGACCGCCGACACGGACCGGTGCCATCCGGGCCTTGGCCCTGGCGGCTGCAGTGGCTCTCTCCTTCGCCACGACCGCTTCGGCCTTCTCCTTTCCCGCGACGGCATCGGCCGCCGCCTTGTCGCCGGCCACCTTGGTAGCGACCGCGAGCTCTTTGGTCCTGCCGTACGACTTGAACCACTTGCCTTCCTGGGCTTTCAGCTCGGCGTCGAGCGCCGCCCGGGCATCCTGCGCAGCTTTCAACGATTCGGCGGCGTACTGGTCCGCGCGATCGGCAGCGGCCCGGTCAACGGCGGCCTTGGCCGCCCCGACCTCCGTGTCGGGCGGCGACGAGCAGCCGGTGACACTGATCGCGACGACAGCGACAATCGCCCGGAATCCAGCAGTGGCACGCATGGTGTGTCTTCTCCTTCACGCGCCGGATCAACGATGTTTCCACCTGGTTGCCCGGAACAGTAGGCCGATAGTACAACCGTGCGTGTCTGCCGGGGTGAATTCTTCCGTCTGGGCCGGGATTGGGAAATCACCGCCAGTACCCGCCAGTTGGCTGTCGTTCAGCCTTCTACCGTGTGGCGAAGCGGAACCTTGCGCCGAGGACGACCGCGCGCGGCAGGCCCGGATAACCGAGCGCTGAGTCGTACACCGTATCGCCGATGTTGTCGCCCCTGACGTACGCGGTCAACGCGTCGTGAACCTTGAAATCGAAACCCAGGGCCGCGACGACATAGCCTGGATTGATCGTGATATCTGTCGTGAATGCGCTCGGCCGCTCAGCATTCGGGACACTCCGGAGCGAGAGAAAGCTGCTGTCGAAACGGTCTCCGATCATTCTGAGGCTGAAGTTTGCTGTGGCGCGTCCCTTCACCCACGTCGCACGGAACGATCCGGAGTGACGTGGACGACGCAGCAACGGCTGGCCGGGTTGGAACTGCTGGCTGGTGCTCTGGTGCGTCACGACCTCGGTATCGACGTACGAATACGTGCCCACGGCGGTCACTCCCGCTACCGGGCGCTGCAACACGAACTCCAGCTCCACCCCGCTCGCCTTCGAGCCGTCGATGTTGATGTACTCGGGGATTCCGTCACCGGTCGGACCGAAGCGATACGAGATCTGGTCGGTGAATGTATTGCGGAAGTAGATCGCGGTGGCGCGCAACCTCTGATCGCCGAACGTCGTCTCTAGGCCGACATCGCCGGACTTCGCCTGTTCCACTTTGATGGTGGGATTCGGGTCGGCGAAACCAGTGCCGCCGAAGCGCTCCGTGAACGTTGGCGACTTCACTCCCCGCCCGATGTTGCCGAAGATCTTGACGGACGACAGGCCCGCTGAGCGGTACGGCAGGATGAACCCACCTGTCGAAAGCCTGGGGCTGACATAAGTGTCGTAGCTCTCCTTGCTGTCCACACGCGCGCCGGCGGTGAGAAACCAGCGATCGGCGAAGGTGCTCTGGTGTTGGACGAAGACGGCGTTGTTGTCGAGGTTGAAGCCGGTCACCGTGGGATTGAGCTTCCCTCTCCCAGTCGTAGCCAACGCTCAGGCGTTGGCCGGCCATCCAGTTGTAGTCCCCTTGATACCGGATTGATGGCCGCCGGAATCGTGTGACCTCGGTCAGCGGGTTCGACAGGAAATCAGAGCTCTGCGACGAAGCCAGAAACTGACCCGGAGCAGGCAGTGCACCCGCGGCGACGATAGAGTGGAACTCGTTCGCATCCAGCAGGCGGACGAGCCGACTGCCGTTTGGATACATCGCGTTCGGCGTACCAGTCAGGATCGCGTAGGTCGAGAACGGATCCGTGATCGTGTCCACCGAACGGCCGCGATAGCGGAAGTAGTTCACCGTCCCTGTGCCGGTGAACTTCGACCCGATCACATGTGAGACTGCTCCAGACACCGTCAGGTCGCGCGTCTGATATGCAGTGCCCCGATCGCGAGCGCCATAGCGTAATCGGTCCGACCGACTTGCCGTTGCCGTCGCTGTAGCGCACGCTGCCGCGCGCCGACGCCGACGATCCAATCGCAAGTCCGAGGCCGCCATCGAACGCGGTCTGCGTGTAGCGGTCATCCTCGGGCAGAACGTCCGAGAACGCGCCATCGGTGGCTCGGCTCGTGAGCGCCGCGTGATAGTCGAACCTCGTACCGGCGCCGCCATACACCCCAGCGTTACCGCGGAACGTGCTGAACGAACCGCCCTCGAGAGATCCGGAGATCTCGGGAGTCCGGGTCGCGCTGGTGCGCTTCGTGATGATCTGGACCACCGAGGTCATCGCGTCGGCGCCCCAGAGTGATGACTGCGCGCCACGCAGCACTTCGACTCGTTCGATCTCCCCAGCCGCAATCCGGCTGAAGTCGAATCGTCCTCCATCCAGGTTGGCCCGCACGCCGTCGACGAGAACAACGTTGTAGTCCGAGTCTCCGCCTCGGACGAAGAGCGATGTTGGACCGCCCCCTTCGCGACCCGCGCCTTCTACGCTGGTACCTGGCAGGAAGCGGAGCGCGTCCGCCAGCTCGGTCGAGCCGAGCGCCTGAATGTCGGCGCGGCCGATAACCGACAGCGATTGCGTCGCGGATGCTCGGCTCTCCAGGCCGCGCGATGCGGTCACGACGAGAGTGTCCGACATCGTCCCCACGGATAGCGTGACATCGTGTGAGACGCTTTCATTCGCACCGTCCACTGCGGCGACGTCATCGGCAAAACCGTTGCGCCGGGTTCTCAGCGCGATCGGAGTCCGTGCCGGTACCTGCAACTCGTACGCACCGTCGGCGCCGGTCGTCACTCTCGCGATGATCCGTTCGCCGACCAGGGCTTCGAGCGTCGCCCCAGCCACGACCCCGCCGGAGACGTCCCTGACCGTGCCCGCAATCTTGACGCGGTCTTGCGCCCGTGCCGAAGGAACGCTGGTGAACAGTGGTACCGCCACGGTGGACACCGCGGCGAGAGTCCTTGCCAACCAAGGACGACGGGAACGAACAACTTCGCTTGTGCATGACGGTGCCTCCTCGAGCGAGGCCGGCAGCGTCAGATGGCGAAGAGGTACGTCTGGGACTGAATCATGCCCTGATGGGGCGAGGCGACACGTCCAAGGCGACCTTTCCGTTGTCCGCAGAAAGCCGGCCGTCGATTGTCCTGGGCAGGTCTCCTGACTCGGAAGGTGCAGCGAACAAGCTGCGAGCCGCTTCGCCTTCCCCGGTTTCCCGAGTGGCATATGAAGCGGCGCCTTCTCTCACAGTGGCGGGACCGCGCCGGATTCGCACCGGCTTCCCTGTTAGGCCCGTGAGCGGGCACCCAGACCGGGCAGCGTATCACGATGTGCTATACATCTTGTTCGCCTCGGGTGTCCGCTTCGGACGTAACAGGGAAGACCGGTGAAAGACCGGCGCGGTTCCGCCACTGTGATGAGGATTCGCTGCTTCGTAACCACTCGGCCCGCTACGGGTCGGGGAAGGTGAAGCAGCCGGCTCACGCGAGCCCCCTCTCAGCCAGGAGACCTACCCAGGTGCGTAATCTGTCCTTCTGCGGAGAACAGAAGACATGCCACTGGTACGAGAAGTCTCGGACTTCAGCACGATCGCTCGGTCTTCCCTCTACACCTTCGGTCTCCTGCTCGTCATCATCAGCGGGGTGAGCGCGACGTCACGCGGACGGCACAATGCCGCGTTGATCGCACCGAGCCAATCGCTTGTCGTGCTTCAGAACTGCGGCGTCACGATGACGTTCGCGAGGCCTCCGGCCCGCGTCGTGACGCTCAATCAGGCAGCGACTGAGGTCATGCTGGTGCTCGGGTTGAAGGATCGTCTCGTCGGTACGGCATATCTGGACGACCAGATGTTGCCGGAGCTGGCCGATGCCTACCGGCAGGTTCCCGTGCTCGCGTCGAAGTATCCGTCCCGCGAGATTCTGTTCGCGGCCAAGCCGGACCTCTTGTACGCGGTCTACCCCGGCGCATTCGGACCGACCGGCGTCGGATCGCGGGCGGACTGGAAGATCCGGGGTGTCGATACGTATCTCGCACCAGCCGGTTGCGCCGACAAGAGTCGACCACCTGGTGTGACCCTCGAGACGACATTCGCGGAGCTGCGCGACGTCGCCCGGATCTTCAACGTTGCTGAGCGTGGTGACAAGTTAGTGGCCTCATACGAAGCTGAATTACAGACCGTCCGCAACCGGATCGGGACCGTGTCGCGGCGACCACGCGTCTTTTGGTACGACGCCGATGATCCTCTTCGGGCTGGTGCGTGCTGCGGGGCCCCGAACGAAATCCTGAGACTTGTGGAGGCCACCAATATCTTCGCGGATACGCCCGGATCGTGGACACCGGTCAGTTGGGAAGCGGTGATCGCAAGAAACCCCGACGTCATCGTGCTCGCAAACGCCGCCTGGTCAACAGCGGAAGAGAAGCGGAGACAGCTGATGGCGAGGAAGGCGCTCGCTGGGATCGACGCGATCAAGAACAACAGAATCGTTGAGATCGACTTCGTGTACACGACCCCGGGAATCCGCAACGTCGCCGCCGTTCGGAAGCTGGCGGAAGCGCTTTACCCGGACAGGTTCCGGTGAATCAAGTCGTTCCCAACAGCCGGCCGCTCGCATCCGGAACGACTCCCGTGGTGATCAGCGTTCTCGTGGCGACGCTGTTCATTTCAGGCACGGTCGCCGTGATGATCGGTCCCGTGTCGATCCGACCAGATGTCGTGTGGCGCGTTGCCCTCGATCATGTCGTTCCGGGCTGGCTGTCACCAACCTGGCAGGCGTTCGAGGCCAGCATCATCTGGGAGGTCAGGTTGCCGCGCGTGATGCTTGCGGCAATTGCTGGTGCGGGGCTCGCGGTTGTGGGGGCAACGTTGCAGGCGCTATTGCGGAACCCGCTCGCAGATCCCTACCTGCTCGGGACGTCTGCCGGCGCTGCGCTGGGGGCAGTCGGTGTGCTTTTGTTTGGAGTTTCGGTCGTCGGCGGTCTTTCGATGTCAATCGCAGCGTTTTTGGGTGCGCTCACCGCCATCGTTGCCGTCTACGTGCTCGCGTGGCAGGACGGCCGGTTCCCCACCGGCCGGCTGGTGCTCGGTGGCGTGGCTGTGTCCTACCTGTTCTCGTCGGTCACCAACCTGCTGATTTTTCGGGTGCCGAGCGGCGAACAGGCGAGGACGGCGCTGTTCTGGATGTTAGGCGGCCTGGGCGGCGCCCGATGGGAATCTCTTGGCCTTCCTACGATCGTCGTTGTGGTCAGCACGTGCGCATTGATCGCCTTTGCCAGAGCCCTGAACGCCGTCAGTCTAGGGGAGGAGGTCGCCACGACGCTTGGCGTTGATGGCGATCGATTTCGCCGAATCGGCTTTCTCGTCGCTTCTCTCAGCACGGGCGTGCTTGTCGCCGTGACGGGCGGCATCGGATTCGTCGGTCTGATGGTGCCGCATTTCGTCCGTCTCTTCATCGGCGCCGATCACCGTCGTCTGCTGCCAGCGTCAGCGCTCACTGGCGCGATTTTCTTGAGCTGGGCGGACGTCCTGGCTCGAACGATCGTGGCTCCAGAAGAACTGCCGATCGGGATCGTCACGGCCTTTGCGGGCACGCCATTCTTCCTCTGGCTCATGCGCTCGCGAGGACGAAGCGGGTGGGCATCGTGAGGCTCCACGTTCGCGATGTGTCATGGGCGGCCGAGAACATCCGGGTCCTGATCGATGCCGCGGTGTCGTGTCCGACTGGCACCTTCGTCGGCCTCGTCGGGCCCAACGGCAGCGGTAAATCGAGCTTGTTGCGATGTATCTACCGCGTCATCAAGCCGGACTCTGGAAGCGTCACGGTCGACGGCCGGGACGTCCGGGATCTGACGCCGCGCGCGCTTGCCCGGGACCTGGCCGTCGTAGTTCAAGAACGACCAAACGAAGCGCCATTCACCGTGCGCGAGATCGTCCTGATGGCACGCGGGCCGCACAAGAGGTTGCTCGAGCAGGACACAGCTGACGATCATCAGCTCGTGGCAGCCGCCCTTCGGCGCGTAGGGATCGAAGCGCTCAGCGAACGCCTTTTCGATACCTTGTCAGGCGGAGAGAAGCAGCGCGTGGTCATCGCCCGCGCACTCGCGCAGGCGCCGCGAGCACTCGTTCTGGACGAGCCCACGACTCACTTGGACATCGGGCACCAGCACCAGGTGCTCGGCTTGATTCGAGAGCTTGGGTTGACCACCATCGCAGCGCTGCACGACCTCAATCTTGCCGCTGCCTACTGCGATCAGGTCTTCGTGCTCAACCACGGTTCGATTCAAGCTCAGGGAACTCCGTCCGACGTGCTGACCGCGGCACTCGTCGAAGAGGTCTACGGTGTTCGAGCGGCCGTTGGCCGCCATCCGTTGACCGGAAGGCTGCACGTGTTCTTCGACGGAAAAGACGCGAGCGAGCATGGCGAGCGAGCCACGCGATCGGAGCGCGCCGACGAAGCGGCGCGCGAGAGAGCGTGTCGGGGAGTCCGAGGGGCAAAGCCCCTCGGCTAATGCATTGTGTTAGGATTCGGTTTCGCCTTGGGTGCCCAACTGGGCATAACGGGGAAGCCGGTGCGAATCCGGCGCGGTCCCGCCACTGTGAGAGAAGGCGCCGCTTCATAAGCCACTCGGAATACCGGGGAAGGCGAAGCGGCCCGCGAGTCGTATCGTGCGATTCGCACCTTCCAAGTCAGGAGACCTACCCAAGGCTTCTGCGGTCGACTTTCTGCGACGACAGAAGGTGTGCACTGGACTGCGGCCTCCAGCCGTCCTCCCAGTCCAAGCTCTCGTCGTCGATCGTCTCCGCCCTGGCTGACGTCCGGTCGAGCAGTTCGCTCGACCGTGGGTCGCGCCGGTCAACCGCGCCCGTCGGAGGCGCGAGACGGGAGATGTATGCGAGCCTGGATTCACCGTCCAAGAGCAGGCCGCCTCGGTGTATCGACGTTGATTGCCATTCTGGCGATCTGGTTGCCTGCGGGTGCCTCGAATCTGACAAGGGGCTGTGTCGAGCGGTACGACGCCGGCACGGACTACTTCCCCGACAAGGTGACGGTGGACGACGCCGTCAACTTCACCGTCACCTACCATCGCTCGTACAAGGTCGTGCAGACCAGGACGAGTGCTCCCGACTCGGGCGGGCAGTACGTCCTGGTGCAGTGCGGCACCCCCCCGCCCCCACTTCAAGGCGAGCTCGCAGGCGCGGAAGTGGCACCGTACCGGTCAGTTCGCTCTACTCCGCTTCGACCACGCATCTGTCGCTGCTGGTGGATTTGCAGCGGCTCGATGTCTTGACCGGGGTATCGACCAAGAAGTTCTTGATCGGCGACGAGATTCTGAAGCGTGCGGGCAGTGCGCAGGTGCGTGAGTTCGCGGCGGCATCGACGATCGACACGGAGCTGGTTGTCTCGCAGCGCCCGGGGCTATTCATGACCGCTAGCACCACCAGTACCGAACTCAGCGTCATCCGCCGGGCCAGCATTCCCGTGGTTGCCAACAACGAGTGGCTGGAGCCCACGGCGCTCGCGCGAGGGGAGTGGCTGAAATACATGGCGCTCTTTCTCAACGAGGAGCGGCGGCGCAGAGCTCTACGGTGAAATAAAGGCCCGATACCGCGGTCTCAGGGCCAAAGCCAGCGCCCCGAGGAGAGAAACCGCGGTCATGACCGGCCGCGGAACGCGCGGTGACTTCGTCATCGCCGGCGGCCGTCGTACGTCGCAGCGCTCATTAGGGATGCCGGCGGCCGGTACGCGTGGGCCGACAACCGGCGACGGCTCCGCCACGGTCGATCTCGAAGCGCAATGATCGCGCGGCAACGCCGAATCTGGATCAATGGCGGCACGGTGAAGTCCCTGGCGGCCATGGTCAAGGACGACGCGCTATACGGACTGTTCAAGGCCTACCGTGACGGGCAGGTGTGGGTCTACGAGCGGCTGGTGACACCCGCCGGCGGCAACGACTACTGGTCTCCGCAGTTCTCACCCGGATCTGGTCCTGGCCGATCTCGTCAAGATCTTCCACCCAGTCTCGTTCCGCGACACGAATTCCAGTGGTACTCCAGGTGCCGGCCCGCTGAACGATCCTGTGGGCCTTCTGATTGGTCCGCCGGTCGCGCCGGGCATCGCGTCGCAACGCGGCGGCTGCCAACAATGGCCGCGCGAAGCCGCTGGTGATCGCCGGACTGGTGGTGTGCTCCGTGCCGCATTCTGTTGTCATTCGCCTTCGGGTCGACCCGCGTGCCGCTTGGGACCGTGATCGATGTGATCATGAGGTCGGCGATGCCCGATGACGGCCATGCGATGGTGGTCGAGACGATTCGTCTTCCCCGGTCATTGACCGCGATGCTGGCCGGCGCGGCGCTTGGGATTGCCGGTTTGCAGATGCAGACGCTGTTTAGAAATCGGCTCGCGGATCCGTTCGCGTTCGGGATTTCGTCCGGCGCCAGCCTCGGCGTGGCCGTTGTCGTGCTGGGTACCGGCGTGCGTGCGGCCGAGGCATTTGGCGCCGCGACTGGGATGCGCGGCGATGGGTTCTGATTTCGCCGCAATCGCTGGGGCGGTCTCGGTCCTGGCCGTCGTGCTTGGGGTGTCGTCTCGGATTGCCGATCCGCTACGGTGCTGATCCTCGGCTTGATGTTCGGCTATGCGGCGTCGGCGATGGTCACGGTGCTGGTCGGCATCAGCCCGCCGGAACAGTTGATGAACATGGCGAATGGGGATTCGGCTCCTTTTCCGGCGTTACCTGGCAGCGCTTGTCACTGTTCGCACCGGTCACGCTCTTCGGGCTGGGACTTGCGGCGGCGATGACGAAACAGTTGAACGCGTTGCTCCTGGGCGAGACCTACGCACGGTCGATGGGTGTGGCGGTTTGGCGTGCCAGGGTGCTGACGATGTTCGGTGCGTCGATGCTCGGAGCGGTCGTCACCGCCTTTTGCGGCCCGATCGCGTTCCTCGGAATCGCGGTGCCACACCTGTGCCGCGGCCTGCTCGGAACCTCCAACCATCGCGTTCTGGTGCCGGCGGCCGTCTTGATGGGCGGTGCCGTCGCCTTGGTCGCACAGATCGTGTCGCTGCTTCCGGGCAGCGCCGGACTTCTACCGCTGAACGCGGTCACCTCGATCATCGGCGCGCCGGTGGTCGTGGCGATGCTTCTGCGCACCCGGCGAGGAGCCTTCGCCGCATGAATGCAATGGCCGCGTCACTCGCGTTGGCACCAGCGCTCACCACCCGCGACCTCGCGGTTGGCTATCGAAGTCGCCGTGAACGGCGAGCAGTGCTGGAGCGCGTCAACGTGACGGTCGCGCACGGCGAGCTGGTCTGCCTGCTGGGACCGAACGGCATCGGGAAGTCGACGCTGATGCGGACGCTCGGTCGCATGCAGGCGCCACTGTGGGGCTCGGTCCAGCTCGGTGGGCGTGCCATTGAATCACTCTCCGCGTCCGGGCTCGCGCAGCGGCTCGGCGTGGTGCTGACCGAGCGTGTCGCCGTCGAGTCATTGCGAGTTCGTCAGGTTGTGGAACTGGGTCGGTATCCGCATTCCGGATGGTTCGGAGGGCTCAACGAGCGCGATCGCGAGGTCGTGTCGTGGGCACTGGACGCAGTCGGGGCCATGCACCTCGCGGATCGGGACTTCGGCCGAGTCTCGGACGGCGAGCGACAGCGCGTGATGGTGGCGCGAGCGCTGGCACAGGAACCCGTGCTCTTGATGCTCGACGAGCCGACCGCATTCCTCGACGTGCCCGCGCGCGTCGAGCTGATGGGATTGTTGCGCCGGCTCACTCGAGAGAGCCCGCTCGCGGTTGTTTTATCAACCCACGACCTCGAGCTGGCATTGCGCACGGCCGATGTGATCTGGTTGCTGCTTCCCGGTGGCGACGTGGTGATCGGCGCGCCGGAGGACGTCATGGTCTCCGGCGCAATCTCGATGGCATTTGAGGGTCGGCAGATCCGCTTTCATCCGGAAGAACGCAGTTTTCGCTGGCTGACCGGGGACCGCGGAACCGCGGCGGTTCGTGGCGACGGGTTGCCGGCAGCAATGGCCAAAGCGGTTCTCGAACGTGAGGGCTACGCGGTCGTCGTAGAGCCAACGACCTCGGACAGCCTGTCGCTCACGGTGTCCGAGGCCGGATGGCACCTGTCCGCCGATGTGGCGGACATGAGCGGTGACACATTCAGGCAGCTCGCCTCACATTTGCGGCGATTGTCCAGGGGTGAATACGAAAGGGAGAGCAGATGAGAAGCATCAGCACTATGCGTGGCGACGCGGGCGAGACGAGTCTTGCCGGCGGCGTCCGCGTTTCGAAAGGTTCTCAACGTGTCGAAACATACGGTACCGTCGACGAACTCAACTCGACGCTCGGATTCGCACGCTCGATCTGCGAAGACGCCGAGATCGCGGCGTTTACCAAGGGCGTGCAGCAGGATCTGTTCAAGCTCGGATCGTCGCTGGCCACACCGGCCGAAAGCCCAAAACCCCAGATCGTCATCGATCCCAGTCTTGTCGATCGATTGACCGCCGAAGTGCATCGGATCGAAGCCATCGAGGGGATGCTCGCCGATTGGTCCATCCCGGGCGAGCATCGTGGCGCAGCGGCCTACGACGTTGCCCGAACGATCTGCCGGCGCGCTGAGCGGTGCCTGGTCCGCCTCCAGGAGTCCGGAGCCACCGTGCAGCCCTCGATCCTCTCCTATGTGAACCGGCTGTCGGATCTGCTCTGGCTGTTCGGGCGCAAGCTCGAACGCGATGCTGGGGTGAACGGGTCACTCCGAGAAGTCACCGGCAAGACAGGCAATCGCTTCTCGCGTGCCTGGTAGGCAGAACAGAGCCATGACCACCGCGACGACGCCGCCCGAGGAAGCAACGATGCGATGTGTCGTGGCCTGTGTGTTGGTGGCCGTCTGCCTGACCATCGTCACAGCGATCGCACAAGCGCCGCCGGTGCCGGCGCGCATCGTCTCGACCTCGCCGAGCATCACCGAAACGTTGTTCGCACTGGAGCTCGGCGATCGGGTTGTCGGCGTATCGACTTACTGCCGCTACCCAAAGGAAGTACTGGCGCTTCCGAAGGTAGGGACGTTCCTGAAGCCTGACGCGGAGATCGTCGCCAGACTGAAACCCGATCTCGTGTTCGTCCACGCCGGTCCCAATACGGTAGCGACCCAATTGACCGCCCTCGGGCTTCGCACGGCGGTGATTGATCGAGGCACGCTGCCTGCCGTATTCGCCACGATTCGTCAGATCAGCGCCGCAGCCGCGGTCGCCGATCGGGGCGACGCGTTGGTGCGCGACATCCAGTCGGAGCTCGATCGCATCACGTCTGCCGTGGGCGGCCGTCCTGCGCGCAAGGTCCTCGTGATCGTCGGGCGGCGCACTGGAGCCCTCACCGACATCATCGCGGTCGGGCCGGGATCCTATCTCAACGATCTGATCGGGATTGCCGGCGGCGTCAACGTGATGTCTGGGGTGGAGCTGGAGTACCCCAGAATCTCGATGGAGACGGTCATCAGCCTGGCGCCGGACGTCATCATCGACGTCGGCGAGATGGGGGAATCGCCTGCGGACTCCGAACGCCGGGGCAGGGTCACCGAATCGCTGTGGGCACAGCAGCGCCTGGTCTCGGCGGTGCGCACCGGTGGCGTACATGCAGTGAATGACGAAAGCTTTGTCGTGCCGGGCCCCCGTGTCGTCGAGGCCGCTCGAGCGATGGCGCGTTGGTTTCACGGAGTGGGCGAACGATGAGCGAGCCCACGTTGCGGGTTCGACATGTCGGCTGGCGGCCGCCCGCTGGTCCTGACGTGCTTCACGGCGTCAGCATCGACGTCGGAGCGAAAGAGTTCGTAGCCGTGATGGGCCGAAACGGTGCGGGAAAGAGCACGCTATTGGACGTCATCGCCGGCCTTCGCCAGCCGACGCAAGGCAGCGTGACCTTGGCGGGCCGGCCGCTCGACGAGTGGCATCGCACCGAACGGGCCAGAGTGCTGGCGCACCTGCCCCAGATGTTGCGCGCGGACCTGTCGATGCGAGCCGAGGCGCTCGTCGTGATGGGGAGATACCCACACGCCGCTCGCTGGTTCGAGTCCGACGAAGACCTGCGGGTCGCCCACCAGGCAATGGAGCGGTGTGAATGCTTCGAGTTCCGGCACCGCGCGCTCTCTACGCTCAGCGGCGGCGAGCGCCAGCGTGTGTATCTCGCAGCCTGCCTCGCCCAGCAAGCGAGTCTCCTGCTCCTCGATGAACCGGCCACGTTCCTCGACGTCGATCAACAGCTCCAGTGCTTCAGCGTCGTCCGGGCCGAAGCCGATCGCGGTGCGGCCTGCCTGGCCGTGACACACGACGTGAATCTCGCGCTCACGTTCTGCACGCGACTGGTGGTCCTTGCCGATCGCGGCATCGCGAGGGACGTGTCAATTGAGGCTGCCCTCGATGACCCGGGCTGGTTGCGCGCGTTCTCGTCGCGCGTGAGTATCGAGCGCGGTCCGTCCGGCACGTGGGTGCGATACCAGTGATGCTCATGCGTCGCGTTTCGGCGCCGGCGTGGATTGGCGGATCGGCCGCGCTGTTCATGGTCGCAGCCTGTGTCCTGCCGTTCATCGGGCCCAGCCGCCTCGATTGGGCGCTGGTCTGGAGCAGGCAGGATCCGGACTGGTCGATTCTGGTCGACCTCAGGCTTTCTCGCACGCTGCTCGGCCTCTTCGCGGGAGGAGCCCTGGCGCTTGCTGGCGCGCTCTTCCAGTCGATGCTCCGCGATGCGCTCGCCACGCCGTATACGTTGGGCGTCTCGACCGGCGCGTCGCTTGGTGCCGTGCTGGCGATCGCGTTCGACTGGCTCACGGTGGCGGGAATCGGCGGTATCTGGGGAGGCGCGCTCGCTGGCGCAGGACTCATCCTGTTTGTCGTCATGGGAGCGGCCACGCGGCACGGTCAGCTGTCGTCGTCGAGTCTGCTCCTGGCCGGGATTGCCATCAACAGCGTTTGCGCTGCGCTGATCCTGTTGGTGCATGGCCTGACCGGCATCTCCCAGTCGTTCGCGATCTCGCGCTGGCTGATCGGCGGGCTCGATGCCGTTGACCGACCCACGCTCATGCTCTACGTCGCGGTCGTGCTCGTTACTTCAGCGCTCGTCATCCGGCAGGCTCGCCAGTGGAATCTGCTGGCGGTCGGCGAAGCGTGGGCCGCGACGCGCGGCGCAGAGGTTCGCCGGGCACTGACCACAGGGTATCTCGCGGGCTCGGTGCTCGCCGCCGTGACGGTGGCGCTGACCGGTCCGATTGGGTTCGTCGGGCTTGTCGTCCCCCATCTCCTTCGTGGCCGCTTGGGCGGAGACGACCGCTTGTTGATGCCCTGCTGCATTCTGCTCGGTGGAGTATTGCTCGCCGGATGCGACGCCATCGGCCGCGCGATCCTTGCTCCCGCCGAGATTCCAGCCGGCGCGATCACCGCGTTCATCGGCGGCCCATACCTCATCTGGATGATCCGTCGCGGAGGCACACGATGAGCAGATGTTCCGGACTCGTGTGGTCCGGGCTGACGGGCGGGCCATCAACGTCGTGCAGCGACGCGCACATCTGTGGTACTGCTTTACCGGCTGCTGCTGCGGCCGAACCGAACGCGGCTATGCCGCGGTCCCGGTCGACACCTTCAAGGACGAATGGCTGCGGCGCAAGCTGCGCAACGTCGTCCACCTGACGAAGGCGGGTGCCTGGGCCCGTGCGCGCTGGCCAATGTCGCCAGCCTCGTGTTCGATGGACGGGCGGTCTGGTTTCACTCCGTCAACACGCCGTGGCACGTGCGGCTGATCTACGACTACATCGAGACGATGGTGCGCGCCGATCGGTTCGTCGCGCCGCCGTCCGAGCTGACCGAATACGTCTTCAACTACTACGACTGGGATGTCCGGCCGCGACTGGAGCCGTTGCCGGGTGCCGCACCGCAGGACGCGCCATCAGGCCAACACATCGCGCTGTTGTCCCACGCCGACACGGATCTTCTGGCGCTCAAGCGCATGCAGTCGGCACTGCCGACCGACTTGCACGTCATTGGCGTCTCGCTGGTACGCCTGCAGACCGAGGAGCAGCTGTCGCTGTTGCTCGACGGCACGCTCGCCCCGGCGCGCGTGCTCGTGCTACGCCTGCATGGCGAGCTCGACAGCCTGCCTGGATTCGCGCGTTTGCGCGCTTGGGCGGTCGAACGCTCGGCGTTGCTCGTCGTGGTCAGCGGCACGGGCGAGCCGCGGGCCGACTTCGCCCGTGCGAGCACCGTGGGTCTGGATGTGGTCGAAGGCGTTCGCACGTATCTGACCATCGGCGGTGAGCGCAACCTGGGCGAGTGTCTGAAGTTCCTCGCCGATCGACTGCTTCTCACGGCTATGGCAGCTCGCCGCCATTGAATGTGCCCGAGCATGGCGTCTACCTGCGTGACGTCGAGGACGCGACGCTCGCGGACTGGGACGCGCGGCGGGACGCCGCGAAGCCGACGGCGGCGATCCTGTTTTATCGCGCGCACGCCCTCAGCGGCAACACCGCGTTCGTCGACGAGCTCGTGGATGCCCTCGAGCAGCGCGGCCTGAACGCGCTGCCGGTGTTTACCTCGAGCCTTCGGGCGCAGGAAGACGGCATGCCCGCCGCTCTCAGGATCGTCGGCGACCGTGCCAGGTGGTCATCTCGACGTTGTCGTTCGCACTCGGGGCGGGGGGGGGAGAACGATGGCGGGAACGGCGCAGGACCATCGGCGTTCGAGCGGCTCGGTCTGCCGGTCCTGCAGGCCGTCACGAGCGGCATGCCGCGCGAGGCCTGGGAGGTCTCTCATCGAGGGCTCACCGCTCTCGACACCGCGATCAACGTCGCCATTCCCGAGTTCGACGGGCGCATCATCACGGTGCCGCTGTCGTTCAAGGACAGGTCGGAGATGCGCCTGGCCTCTATGCGCCTCACGCCGAGCGGGCCGAGCGCGTTGCCGGACTGGCCGCGCGGCTCGTGCGTCTTCGTCAGCGACATCGCGCGGACATGCGGGTGGCATTCGTGCTCACCAACTCGTCGTCCAAGGCGTCACAGGTCGGCAATGCGGTGGGACTGGACGCGCCCGCCAGCCTGCTCACGCTGCTCCGAGCCATGCGCCGCGAAGGCTATGCGCTCGACCCGCTGCCGGCGACAAGCGATGAGTTGATGGCGAATCTCCTGGCGTGCGGCACATACGACGAGACCCACCCGCTCGATCCAGGGCGTGCCCAGCGGCTCTCGCGGCGCCGGTACCGCACCGAGTTCGCCACGCTGCCGCCGTCGTCCCGCAAGCGCATGGAGGACTGGTGGGGAACCCCGGCCGATCAGGGTGACACCTTGCGCAGTCCGGACCGGCGGATCGACAAGAAGATTGCGTCGAAAGCCGCCAGCAGCGCTCGAGCCGCGACGAAGGAACCGTGGACGGACGAGCGCGACTACCTGTTTGCGGCAATGACGTTCGGTCACGCGGTGGTGGCCCTTCAGCCGCCGCGCGGCTATGGAATGAACCCGGACGCGATCTACCACACGCCCGATCTGCCGCCGACCCATCACTACGCGGCGTTCTATCGATGGCTGGCTGCGCCGGTCGAGGACGGAGGATGGGGCGCGGACGCCATCGTGCACGTGGGCAAGCACGGCACCCTCGAATGGCTTCCAGGAAAGGAGTCGGGCTGTCCGGCGAATGCTTTCCCGATGCGCTGCTGGGCGATATGCCGCTCATCTACCCGTTCATCGTCAACGATCCCGGCGAGGGCAGCCAGGCCAAGCGCCGCGGGCATGCGGTCATCGTCGATCATCTGATGCCGCCGATGACGTCGCCGACACCTACGGGCCGCTGGCCGCGCTCAACGATCTGGTAAACGAGTACTACGCGCCGAAAAGCTGGACGCCACCAGGCTGCCGATCATCCAGCAGCAGATCTGGGACCTGATTCAGCAGGCGCAGCTGCGGGCCGACCTCGATCTGCGGCGATGCTGTCCCGTGATCACGGCGATCACAAGCACGACTGGGACGACGAGCTGACGGCGGAAGGAGTTCCGGTATCGCTGGCGGAAATGAGCGGCAACGAGGTGGCCCATCTCATCGAGGACCTCGACGGCTATCTGTGCGAGCTGGGAATGGCCCAGATTCGCGACGGCCTCCACATACTGGCGCGATGCCGCCGATGGCGGACACGTTGCGCTCGCTGACGCGTCTGCCCAACGGTCGGTTCCCGGCCTCCAGACGCGCCTTGGCCGGCGTTCGACTTCGGTCTCAGCGTCTGCTCGGCGCACCGGGCGCCCGCTTCGATCGGGTACACGAACGTCGCCGGCCGCCCTGTCACACCCATGCGGATGCGATCGAACTCGACCGGCTTGCCTTCGATCTGTTCGTCGGGCTCGAAGAACGCCGGATTCGAGCCGGCGATCGAGCCATCCTGCAACAGATGGCGCGGCCCAGTCTCGGCGGTGGTTTCGGTGCTCGCTTTGCCTGCCGCGAGCTGTGCCCCGGCTTGAAGCCGTGACCAGGAAGTGGAGCACGTCCTGGACGCTCTCGAGGGAAGATATGTTCCGCCGGCCCCGCGGGAGCGCCCACCCGCGGAATGGCGCATATTCTTCCCAGCGGCAGAAATTTCTATGCCGTCGATCCGCGGGCATTGCCATCCGCGGCCGCCTGGCAAGTGGGACAGCAACTGGCGCACGAGACTCTGGAACGGTTCTTGAGGAGGAAACGCGTTATCCGGAAATGGTCGGACTGAGCATCTGGGGCACATCGCAGATGCGCACCCAGGGTGATGACGTGGCGGAAGTGCTGTCATTCCTCGGCGTGAGGCCGTATGGAATAACCAGTCGCGTAGGATAGAACTAGGCGTCGAGCCCATCGAGCAACTCGGCCGCCCCCGCATCGATGTCACCGTGCGGATCAGCGGCTTCTTCCGGGACGCCTTTCCGCATCTGATCGACTTGCTTGATGAGGCGGTCGCGCTCGTGATCAACCTGGACGAACCGGTGGACCGGAACTTCCCGCGCAAGCACTACCTTGCCGAGGTTGGAAAAACCCTCCAATCTGGCGGCCGAAGAGATCGAGGCCAAGCGGGCCTGCCGCATCTTCGGCTCGAAACCGGGTGCCTATGGCGCCGGACTGCTCCCTCTGATCGAAACCGGCCAGTGGCAGACCGGCGCCGATCTGGCCAAGGTGTTCCTGGAATGGGGAGGCTACGCCTATGGCCGAAACAGCTACGGCGCGGATGCGCGGGAACTGTTTGCCGATCGTCTCAAGACGGTCCAGGTGGCGCTGCACAACCAGGACAATCGAGAACACGATATCTTCGATTCCGACGACTACTCCAGTTCCATGGCGGAATGGTAGCCACCATCCGCGCGCTGACCGGCATTCGACCCAAGCATACTTCGGCGACTCCGCCCGTCCGGAGAGGCCGGGTCCGGGATTTCAGGGAAGAGGCTCTGCGCGTCTATCGCACGGGTCATCAACCCCAAATGGCTCGGCCATGCGGCGTCACGGCTACAAAGGTGGTCTGGAATTGGCGGCGACGGTCGATTATATCTTCGGCTTCGATGCGGCCGCCGAAATCGCGCCGGATTTCGTCTATGAAGGGTTGGCTGCCAGTATGCGTTGTCGCCGGAGATGCAGGAATTCCTGAACGGTCCAACCCCTGGGCACTGCACGCGATTGTCGATCGCCTGCTCGAAGCCGCGGATCGCGGGCTGTGGGAGAGCGCCTCTCCTGAGACGGTGACGGCCCTGCAAGACGTTCGGTTGAAGGCTGAACGTTTCGTCGAAGAGCGCGGCGAGCGCGTGCGGGTGCGCTCATGACCCCTCCCCAGTTTCCATTTGCCGCCCTGGTCGGCCTCGAGACGCTGAAGCTTGCGCTGCAGTTGGCCGCCATCGATCATCGTCTCAGTCTGGTCGTACGAGGCGACAAGGGTGCTGGCAAGAGCACGGCCGCCGAGGCCTTGTGGCCCTCCTGGAGGGGACAGTGCCGTTCATCACGCTACCCATAGACGCCGCCGAAGACCGCCTGCTGGGAAGCCTTGATTTCGAGAAGGCTCTGCGGGGTGAGCCGTCGCTGAAGCGAGGCCTGCTCGGGGAGGCCAACGGCGGCGTTCTGTACATCGATGAGGTGAACCTGCTGCCCGATCATCTCGCCGATGCGCTGCTCGACGCCGTCGCCAGCGGCGTGCACACCGTCGAGCGCGAGGGTTTCAGCGCGAGCCAGGCCGCAGACTTCGTTCTGCTGGGTTCGATGAACCCGGAGGAAGGCGCGCTTCGTTCCCGGCCGCTTCTCCGATCGATTCGCGCTCGTGGTCGATGTCGAGGCTCCATCAGACGTGGCCTTGCGGTGCGAGGTGCTCGAACGGCGCCTGGCATTCGATCGAGACCCTGAAGCCTTCGACCGATCCTGGAGGGCGAACCAAGAGTCTGTGGCGTCGGCGCTGGCCGCCGCAAAGGCGCGGATTGCGAGCGTGGCGGTCCCGCGAGAGATGCTGCACTACGCCGCGACGCGGGTCGCCGAACACGACGTCAAGTCCTTGCGCGCCGATCTGGCGGTCGTACGCGCGAGTCGCGCCCATGCCGCGTTTGACGGTGCGGAGGCCGTGACCGTTGTTGATATCGAGGCGGTCCTTCCCCTCGCCCTGGCGCATCGGATGCCCGGCAAGCCTCGATCGCGGACGCCCCCGCCTTCGCGCCAACGTTTTGACAACCAGTCTCGCCAAGACGACCAACAACCGTCCGATGGCACCCCGCCCGAACGCGTTTTCGAGGCCGTATCGGTCGCCGCGCCGCAGTTGACGATTGAGCATGCCGGGGATCGCGCAGGCCGTGCTGGCGGTGATTCGAGCCCATCTGTCGGGCCGATCGTCGCCAGCCATCGCTCGGACACACCGCGCGAGCTCGATCTCCGGCCGTCTCTTCTTCACGCGGTCACGCACACGGGTCAGGCCCGGCTGAGAGCTGAGGATCTTCACCAACGTTTACGAGCGCCGCGAGCGTCGACACGCTTCATCTTGATCGTCGATTCCAGTGGCTCGCACGCCATTCAGGACCGCATGCGCCTGGTCAAGGGCGCGGTGAGCGGCCTGTTGGAAGCGTCACACGGCCGTCACGACGAGGTCGTGGTCATCGCGTGCCGCGGTGGCGAAGCCCAGGTGCTGGTGCAGCCGACCTCATCCCGCGAAGACGCAGCCCGTGCGCTCGACTACCTGCCGACCGGCGGCAGAACGCCGCTCGCACATGGGCTCGACCTAGCGGCGGGCTACGTCACCGACCACGCCATGGCGGTTGTGATCACGGACGGGCATGCCAACGTTCCGCTCAGCGGTGGCGATGCGTGGGCCGATGCACTTGCCGCGGCTTCTGCCTGAACTGTCTCGCTCTCGTCATCGACACAGAGGATACTCAGCGTGCCACGGGCAATCCGAAGAAGCTCGCGGCCGCGATGCGTGCGACGTGTATTCGGTTGGCGGAGCTCGACCAGGCGCAGGCGGTCCGGCTGATTCGGGAGACCGCGTGAACGGACCCGTGGCACCGTCGCTCGCGGGCGATGCGCGCGCTCTTCGTCGGCGGCACGTCCTCGAACGCCGGCAAGAGCTGGATGGTGACGGCGATCTGCGCCTGGCTGCGCCGCCGGGGCGTGTCGGTGGCGCCGTTCAAGGCGCAGAACATGTCGAACAACTCGTACCCGTGCCGGGCGGGCGGCGAGATCGGCCGCGCGCAGGTGGCGCAGGCCGAGGCGTGCGGGCTCGAGCCCGAGCCGGCGATGAACCCGATCCTGCTGAAGCCGAGCGGCAACGGCGCAGCCAGGTCGTCGTCAACGGCCGCGTCTGGAAGACGCTGTCGGCGCGCGAGTACTACGCGCACGTCGACGAGCTGCGGCCGCACGTGCTCGACGCCTACGCCGATCTGGCGCGCCGCTTCGACGTGGTCGTCATCGAAGGCGCGGGCAGCGTCACGCGAGCTGAATCTGCGCGACGCACGATCTCGTGAACCTGGGGCTCGTCACCGCGCATCCGCGCGCCGTGGCTGCTCGTGGCCGACATCGAGCGCGGCGGCGTGTTCGGCTCGGTCGTCGGCACCGTGCACCTGCTCACGCCGGACGAGCGCGCGCTGTTCCGCGGCTTCGCGATCAACAAGTTCCGCGGCGACCTGTCGCTCTTCGACGACGGCGTGCGGATGCTGCGAGGAGCGGACGGCGTCGCGCCTGTCTCGGCGTGTTTCCGTACGCCGCCGACGTGCACCTCGACGCCGAGGACAGCCTGGCGCTGGACACACGGCGCCGCGCGGCCGGCGCCGGCCGGCGCGCGGATCGCAATCGTGCGGCTGCCGCACCTCTCGAACGCGACCGATTTCCGGCTGCTCGACGTGGGCCGACTGGGTGCACGTCGCCGCCTGCCGGCGATTACGACTTCATCATCCTGCCGGGCACGAAGAACACGATCGCCGATCTGGCGTGGCTGCGCGCAGTCGGGCCTGGCCGACTGGATGTGGTCGCAGCATCGCCGCGGCGCGCACGGTGATCGGCATCTGCGGCGGCTACCAGATGCTGGGGCGCGCGATGTCGCGATCCCGACGCGCGTCGAGTCGACCGCGGCGCGGCTGACGGGCCTTGGCCTGCTGCCGGTCGACGACGTGCTCGACGGCGAGAAGCGAACACGCGCGGTGACGCGCGACGACGCCGGCGGCGTCGCGTTCGGCGGCTACGAGATTCACCTCGGCGTCACGACGCTCGATCGACGACGCGCCGTGGCGCCGTTCGCGACGGCTCGAGCGAGGCGGCCGTCGACGGCGCCTGCGTGCCGGGCGTCATCGGCACCTACCTGCACGGCGCGCTCGAGCATCCGGCGGTGTGCGCGGAGATGTTCGGCGTCGACGCGCCGCCGCGGACGTCGAAGGCGCGAGTACGAGCGGCTGGCGGACTGGTTCGAGCGCACGCGCGCAACCTGGAGCCAACTCGGTCTTCGGACCGGTCTGAAGCCGAAGTACGAACAGGCGCACGATCAGTCGAGCGAGCCACGCGAACGGAGCTCACCGGCGAATTGTGTGCGACTTCTGAAAGCCGATACGATGCACTGGGAACGTTGCTGAGCCGCCATCGTTCGACCTTCGCCGGTCCGGCCGCTTCCTCGTCGCGGACCTGAACGGCCCGCATCGCGTCCTCAGCACGTCGGTGCGCAACGGCGGTCAGGTGACTACATGCGGCACCTCCTGAACCATCAGAGCTGCGAGGGCACCGGCACATCTCGATCGGCACCGCGTGATCACCGACGGCGGGCTCGAGGCTTATCACGACGTCGTGTGCGGCGAAGTCGAGCTGCCCCGGCCGAGACCGCGGTCATGGGCACTGCGGCGAACATGAACTACGTCGGCGGTCGTCGACCGAAGCGGACGAGCGACGTCGACGGTGACCGCGGCCGTCACCGCCGGCGTGCGAAGGCAACGCCACGGCGCGGGCGAGCCGGCCGGCTGGCGCGAAACGGAAGCCGGGATGGAGAAGGTGCCGGCCTATGCCGGCACGATCAACACGATGCTGCTCGTCAACCGGCCGCTGACGCCGGCGGCGCTGGCGCGCGGCGTCGTGACGATGACCGAAGGCAAGAGCGCGGCGCTGCAGCGGCTGGCGGTGCCGAGCGGCTGCACGTCGATCTGGCGACCGGCACGGGCACCGATCAGTACTGCGTCGCGGCGCCCGTCGGAGGGGCGCCGCGCTCACGTCGGCCAGCCCGCACATGAAGCTCGGCGAGCTGATCGGCCTGGCGGTGCGGGAAGCGCCACGCTGGAGGCGCTGCGCTGGCAGAACGGGCTCGAGGCGAGCTACACGCGCGGCGTGTTCCACGCGCTCGGCCGCTACGGCGTGCGGGAAGCGACGGTCTTCGACGACATCGCGCCGTTCCTGCGACGCCGAGCCTCGAGCTGCTGCGGAAGAACAGCAAGGCGGCGTTCTACGAGCCGCTGGTCGGCGCCTCGGCGCACGCGCTCGCCGCGGTGTGCGATCGCGTGCGCCACGGCACGCTGCCGGAGGCGGTCGGCCGCCGACGCGATGGTGCAGCAGGCGGCCGCGCTTGCCGCGAACCTCGCGGCGCAGGTCCACCGCTGGCCGGAGTTCCGCGTCGCGGCTGCGGCCGCACGCGGCCGGCGACGTGAAGGCGCTGGTCTTGCGGGCGGTTGCGCTCGGCTGGTCCGAGAAATGGCGCACCGGGTAAGCGCGTCGTTGACGCTGCTGCGGCCGGAGCCGCTGGGCTGCTGCTGGCGGCGTCGTCGTCGATCTGATCGATCGGCGATCCGGTCTACGCGTGGCATCCCGTCCGGCTGATCGGCCGCAGCGCTGACGCTGGTTCGAGGCTCGGCTGCGCGCGACGGGGCGCGACGGCTATGGCGGCGGCATCGCTGCTGTTCGTCGTGCCTGGCGATCGTCTGGCTGTCGGTGCTCGTCGCGTCTGATGCTCGTGCGCGTCTCGCGGCGCCGGCTCGCTGTCGGCTGGTGCTCCACGTTCTGTGCTCTACAGCCTGCTCGCGCTCGGCGATCTCCTGCACCACGTCTGGCGGATCGAGTCGGCGGCGCGCGCGGCGACGTCGAGCGCGCGCGCGGCGCGGTCAGCGCGCTCGTCGGCCGGGACACGCGATCGCATGGACGCCGCGGCCTGTCGTCGCGCGGCCGTCGAGAGCCTCAGCGAGAATCTCACCGACGGGTTCGTCAGCCCGGTCTTCTGGTACGTGCTCGGCGGGCTTGCCCGGGATCGTGGTCTTCAAGGTCGTGAGCACGATGGATTCGATGGTCGGCTACAAGACGCCGCGCTACCTGCGCTTCGGCTGGTGCGGCGCGCGGCTGGACGATGTGATGAACTACGTGCCGGCGCGGCTGACGTGGCTGATCATCGCGCTGGTCGCGTTCGTGCTGCCCGGCTTCTCGGGACGCAAGGCGTGGCGCGTCGGGCTCGAACAGCACGCCGTGCTGCTCGGTCCGAACTCGGGATGGAGCGAGGCGGCAACCGCCGGCGCCCTGGAGCGCCGCATCGTCGGGCCGATCTGGCTGCGCGGGCGAGCAGGTGACGGACATCTGGGTCGGGGATCCCTCGGACCCTCCCCTTGCGGAGCCCGACGACGTCCGCCGCGCACTCGTTCTGACAACGACCGTGGCCATGGCTGTGGCCACCCTCGCAGCCGCAATCATCTGGCCGCAGCTATGACCTTGAGAGTGACGGTCTTCATCCTCGCGTGTGCCTTGACGCCGACCGTGAGTCACGCGCAACAGCCGACTGACCCGAAGCCATCGGCGCCGGCTGCGCAAGAAGGCGTCGGGGCGCTGAAATTCGACAGCAGCGTCACCGTCACCGCGACTCGAAGAGAGTCTGGGAGCGCGCGAGAGCCCGTCTCGACGACGGTCGTCACGAAGGATGAACTGGTAGTTCGAAACCTGCCGACGCTCGACCGCGCACTGGAACTGACGCCCGGCGTCTACGTGTTTCGTTCGCGCGGGAACGCAGATCTTCTGAGCCGCATCATGATGCGCGGCTTCAACGGGGCAAACCGAACGCTCACGCTGTTGGATGGAATGCCGTTGAACGATGCCTACACCGGAGATGTGACGTGGACGAGCCTGCCGACAGGCGAAGTCGAACGCGTCGAAGTCGTCCGTGGGCCGTTCTCGTCGCTCTACGGCGGCAACGCGATGGGCGGCGTGATCAATGTGCTGACCCGCGTCGTCGACAGCCGCCAGTTGGATCTCATGGCCCAGGGTGGCACGCACGGTACCGCGCAGTTTGGCGGTCACTACGGCGACCGCGTGGGTCCGTTCGGGCTGAGCATCGGATACCAACGTCTGCAAACGAACGGCTACGCACCCAGAGAGATCGTTCTGACGCCGACGACGGCGGGTGCCGGCAATCTGGTCACAGGTGCCGTGGCCACGCAGTCTGCGACGGGTACGTCCGCGTTCATCGTCGGGAGCGCGGGCACCAACTGGTACGACCAGGATGCCGTCCGTGCGAAAGGAGACTGGACGCCGAACCCCTCCACGAGTCTCTCCGTCCAGTACCTATTCCAACGAGCTGGCTATGGCTACGACGATCCGCGAAGCGACCTGCGAGACGCGTCCGGCAATCCAGTCAACAGCGGAGCCGTCCTGTTTCAGGATGGAGATGTCCAGCGCCGGTTCACGCTGTCGCCGGGAGCGTTCCTTCAAGGCCCCGGAGACGATGGTTCCCACTTGGTGGGCGCGACATTCCATCGCGCGTTTGGCGAACACACGCTTCGACTGTCGGGAGGCTGGGACGCGCAGCCGCATTCGACGTCTCGCACGCCTGCGTTAGCTGCCGCCACAGCGCTTGGCGGACCTGGTTCCATCAGCGAGCGTGACAGTCAAAGCCGGCACCTGAATGCGCAGGACTCCTGGTCGATCGGTATCCAGACCCTCTCGGTTGGCTTCGATCTCCGCGCGGAGCAGTCCGACAACCGGGAATTCGCGTTGACGGATTGGACGAATGTCGACGCGCGGGGCGCCCAGATGTTCGCGTCCCTTGGTAGAACGCGAACGGTCGCCGCCTACGTCCAGGATGAAGTGGCGCTTGGCGATCGAGTGTCCCTGATTGCGGGCGTTCGTTTCGATTACTGGCGCACGTTCGACGGGTCGGTGAACATCTTCAATACCGCTGTTCCGCCAGCTCGCTACGATCCGAGAACGACCTCCTCTGTCAACGGCAAGGCCTCGGTCGCGTACCGACCGGCGGACGGCTGGACGCTCCGCGGCAGCGTTGGGACGGCCTTTCGGAACCCAACCGTATTCGAACTGTACCGGACGTTTCGGCTATCGACCGGCACACTGTTCGCCGCCAATCCGGACCTCCAGCCGGAGCGCCTGCTCGCGGCGGAAGTCGGCGTGGCGCGAACGTGGAGCGCGGGCAGCTCTCTCGAAGCCACCTACTACCGAAACTCGATCGATGATCTGATCTACCGAAAGACGGATCTTGCTGTCGATCCGACCGGGCGACACCGCATCCTGGTCAATGCTGGTCAGGGCACAACGGATGGCGTGGAGATCGCGGTTGCGCAGCGTTTCTCTGACAGGTTGCTGGCGCGAGGCTCCTACACGTTCACGGACGCCATCATCTCGCGCAATTCCGCGTTGCCAGAGACCGAAGGCCGGCACGTACCCAACATCCCGGAACACATGGCGTCGCTCTCGCTCTTCTACGCGCGCGACCGATGGACCGGCTCCATCAACGGGCGATACGTGACCGGCTCGTTCGGATTGGATACGAATCTGGACACGACGAAGGGTGTCCCTGGCAGCTACAGCCCGTTCTTCGTCGCGGGGGCCAGCGTCGGATTCCGCGCGATGAAGCGCGTCGAGATCATTGCCAGCGCGGATAACCTCTTCGATCGCCGATACTACGTTTTCTATCTCAACCCCGGTCGGACATTTTCAGTGGGCGCACGAGCGACCATCGGCTCGCACCGCTAGTCCGGGGGCACTGCACAACCTTCCAGCGGTCTTGTCGACGCCTCAGCCGAGTGCGGTCGATTGGACGAGAGCCAACGGGATCGCAGCGACCGCACGCCTGTCAGAACTCGATCCGGAAACCGAACTGGCCCTCTCGTCCCGGGAGCACTTGTGTGGCCTGGCCGAACGGTTCGAGCGCGACGTCCTGGCGGCGGCCGACCGCGGCCGGGTTCTGGCGGTTGAAGACGTTGAAGAACTCGAGCAGCACCTGCGCCTTGACCCGCGAGGTGACGTTGAATCGCTTGGCGAACCGCATGTCGAGATTCACGAACGGCGGCGTGGTGAACGCATTGCGCCCGGCATTGATGTCGATGGCGTTCACCGACCCATCGCCGTCGGGATCCACCAGCACGCCGCTGGCGGGGGCCTGGCTGAAATTGAAACCGCTCTGCGCGCGGAAGATTCCGCTTACCTGTATCTGGTACGGCAGTTCGACCATGCCGTTGGCCTGGAACACGTGGTCGATCGACAGGTCGGACGGTCCCTTGTCGCGATCGGGTCCGTTCAGGAACGTGCCGGCCGCCTGCACGAGCGTCCCGTTGGCGCGCGTGAATTCACCATTCGCATTCGAGCGGCCGGTCGCCGTCTCGGTGACGGTGGGCACCGTGCCGATGAACGCGTCGGAGGGATGTGAGTTGATCCCGAGCGAATTGTCGGTGGCCTGCGCGTAGGTGTAACTGGCGCCGACCATGAAGCGGCGGCTGTAGCGCTTGTTGAAGCTCACGATCAACGCGTCGTAGACGCCTTCGTAGAACGGCCCGAAGGTGATGATCGGCCCGGTCGTGAACGGCGGCAGGAAGCGCCGCCCGAGCACGCGCGATTCGAAGGCGATGTTCGCGCTCCTGATGCCGAGCAGGTTGCGGATGTCGCGGTGGAAGTAGTCCACCTCGAGGCCCATGTCCGTGGCCAGCTCGCGCTGCACGCCGATGTTGTAGCCGAGCGTGTGCGGCGTGTCGAAGCTGTCGGCGATCGCGGTCGGCCGCAGCTGCGCCGGGATGATCACGTTGGTCAGGTGGCCGCTCGGGCCGAAGACGAAATACCCCTGCGGCTGGCCGATGGCGGCGCTCGCCTGGTCCGCATACTGCTGCGGCGTCAGCCCGGTCAGCGATTGGACGTTGTCGACGCTCGACGACGGTGTTGGGCGCCACCGCCGGGCGGCCGGGCGCCACCACGTTGTTGAGGCGATCGACGCCGATGAAGGGCGCGGTCGCGGACACGGGACACCGGGTACCGCCGGCCGCGATCTGGGCGTCGGTGAGGTTGCCCACCAGGTTGTTCGAGAAGCAGCCGCCGGGCAGGCCGCTCAACAGCGCAATGCTGGAGACGAACGACGGGGAACCGTGCAGCAGCCGCGGGAACACCATGTACTGCACGTTGCGCTGATCGGTGCCACCATAGGCCGGCACGTTGCGGGCGAGGCCAAGCCGGAACTGATCGTAATAGACGCCGAAGTTGGCGCGCACGACGGTCTTCGGCGTCACCGACCACGACAGGCCCACACGCGGCGAGAAATTCTTCGTCGCCTCGAATTCTGAATCGTAGTCCCAGCGCAGGCCGAGGTTGACCGTCAGGTTGTCGCCCAGCTTCCAGTCGTCTTGCGCAAAGACCGCCGCGTAGTTGTTCGACAGGTGAATCTCGTCTTCGCGGGGCGTGAGGCCGCCGACGGCGGCGAGCAGGTATGGGCCGGCAGTGGCCGCGCCGAAGCTCTCGAAGTCGTCCGTCGTCGCAAACAGCTGGTTCTGCAGCAGCCGCGCGTCGACGCCGTCAACCTTGGTGCGGAGGAAGTTCATGCCGAACTTCAGATCGTGGCTGCCAAACAGCCGGTTGGCGCTGGCGTTGAACTCCGTGTACCGCTGATCGAGGTTCGACGGCGTCCGCACATTGCCGAACGTAACGGTCGGGAGATTGCCGAAGATCGCGCAGTTGGCAGGGTGCAGCGCGAGTCATACGGATTGAACAGCGTCGATCCGGTCAGGTCCGTCTGCGACGGGCGGGTGTTGCTGTCGTCCTCGCGGAACGCGGCGCGCAGCGTGACGACGTACGGGTTCGCGGGATTACCGAGGAGTGCCGTATCGCCGAACCCGAGGAGCATCCGTTTGGTGTCGGTATCGTTGCGGGCCGAGGGCAGGCTGGACGCCGATGATAGCGGCAGGAAGCTTTCGAGACCGCTGTCGGTGTAGTTCACCTGCTGGCTCAACTGATGCTGGCCGACGCGCTCGTCGAGATTGAAGAACGCGCGCGTCTCCGACGTGCCGCGTCGGCACATCGTACGGCGCTTCCTGTTCGCGCAGCAGCCCGTTGACGACCGCGCTGCCGGTGTCGGGATACTTGAAATCCAGCTGGCGGTTCTCGCTGATGTGCTCGGCCGAACCGAAGAAGAACACCTTGTCCCTGGACCAGCGGGCCGCCGAGCGCCACGCTCGAGTCGTAGCGGCGGAGCGGCAGCGGCTCCGTTCTCGTCTCGTCCAGCGAGTTCGACGCATCGAGCGCGTCGTCCCGAAAGAACAGCGAGCCGACGCCTCTGAACAGGTTGCCCCCGCTCTTGGTGATGACGTTGACGATGGCGCCGGACGCCTGCCCGAACTCGGCCTTGTAGCCGCTGGTCAGCACCTGGAATTCCGCGATGGTTTCCTGGTTGAACTGCTGCGCGGGTCCGCCGTTGACGGTGTCCTTGTTCGACTGCCCATCGAGCAGGAAGTTGTTGTTGCCGCTGCGCTCGCCCAGCACCGGGTTGGAGCGGTCGGTGTTGGGGTCCACCTGGCGGTTGATGGCGACGCCGGGCACGAGCTGCAACAGGTCGAGGTAGTTCCGGCCGTTGACCGGCAGCTCGGTGATCTCACGAGGCGTGATGGTCGTCGCCGTCGCGGAGGTCGATACATCGAGCGCGGGGGTGCTGACGGCGACGGTTTCCTGCACGCCGCCTACCTGCAGCATGACGTCGAAGGTGACAACACGGTTGAGGGTCAGTTCGAGCGAGGTCGCGCTGGTGGCCAGGCCGGCGGCCGTGACGGTCACGGTGTAGGTCCCGGCCGGCAGCGCCGTCAGACGGTAGACGCCCTTCGCGTCGGTGGTGGCGGTGCGCTCGGCAGCCAGCGTCACACCGACGACCCCGACCGACGCGCCCGGGATGACCGCGCCACTGGCGTCGGTCACCGTGCCTTCGAGGGTCGCGGTCGTGGTCTGCGCGGCCGCGGCCGCGGGCAGGACCAGGAGAATCGCCAGCACCCGCAACACACTGCATGCATTCGTTGACATCACACGCTCCTCGTCCCCTCAGCTGATCATGGCCAGGCCCGCGATTCGGATGGCCTATCTAACATCGCTCGTTGCGCAGTGTCAACCAAGTTGCAACAAGCGTTGCGCAATTCCGGCGGCGTGTGCTAGCGTTGCCGCGGATCGTTTCCTTCACCGATGGCTGCACTGCGCACGCTACGTCCGGCCGGAAAGCGGAGCGCACGGCCCGGGCGGCAGCCCCCGGCCGTGCCGCTCGAGGTGCGCTTCGCGCGGACCGCGCTCAGCCGCCAGCGCCGCACCCTGATCAGGGAGATCCTCGACAACCCGGAGGAGGCGTATTTCCTGTCGTCGCGCGAGCTGGCGCGGCGCTATAGCGTCGACGCCGCGACGATCGTGCGCACCATCCAGGCGCTCGGGTATCAGCGTTTCGCCGACTTCGCGGCCGATCTGCGCGAGCATTTCGTCAGGCAGATCACCCCCTACACCGTCGCCAAAGCGGCGTCACGGAAGAAGCGCAGCATCGGCGGCCATGTCCAGAACGGTCTCGAACGCGATCGCGAGAATCTCAGCGTCCTCCAGTCGACGCTCGACACCGATCGCGTCGTCCAGCTGGCAACGCAGATCCACCGCGCGCGTCGGATCCTGGTCGTCGGCGTCGATCTCGCGGCGTCGCTGGCGTGGTTCCTGGCCTACGGCCTGATGCCGCTCGGACTGACCGCCGAGGCGCCGGTCGGCAGCGCCGGCAACCTGCAGCACAAGATCGATGTCCTGACCGACAAGGACCTGGTGATCGCCATCAGCTTCGGGCGCTGCCTGAGAGACACGATGCAGGCGGTGCTGCGGGCCAGGGCCCGGGGGGTGGCAACGTTCGGCATTACCGACGGCAGTACCACGCCGATCGCGATGCACTGCGACGCGCACCTGCTGGCCCCGATCGGCACGCCGTCGTTCACCGGGTCCTATGTGGCGCCCATGGCCCTGATCAATGCGATCACGCTGGCGTGCACCCACCTGCAACCCAAGCGCGCGCTCGCCATCCTGCGCCAGACCGAGCAGGACTACCGATCCGGGGAGCGCTGGTATCAGGAACCGTCGCGTGCCGCCGGGGCTGACCGCGGCCGAACTGAACTGCCGTCGCGCCCCAATGGCAACCGGCCGCGCCGTCAGGACGCCAACGGCCGGAAGGACTGAAGTCGGATTCGTCGGAACCGCTGTGGAGACTGCCATGTCACGAACCGCGTCGATCACGTTCGCCCGCGCCGCACTGGTCATCATCGCCAGCCTGATGCTGGCAGAGGCCGCAGCGGCGGAAGGGACGCGCCTGCTGCGCCGCCCGGCCGTCAGCCGCGAGCTGATTGCGTTCGAGTACGGCGGCGACCTGTGGACGGTGGCTCGCAGCGGCGGGCCGGCGCGGCGGCTGACGTCGACGCCGAGCGCGGAGATCGATCCGTGGTTCTCGCCTGACGGCCGGCGCCTCGCCTTCACGGCGACGGTCGGCGGCAATACCGACGTTTACGTCGTTTCGGTGACCGGCGGCGAGCCCACCCGACTGACCTTCCATCCGAGCCTGGATGCGGCGCGCGGTTGGAGTCCCGACGGAAGCCGGGTGCTGTTCGCCTCCACCCGCGAAACCGTGCCGGTGCCCGGCCTGCCCTCGATCTTCAGGCTGTGGTCGGTGCCCCTCGACTCCACCGGAGCAGTCGGCGCGGTTCCGGAAGTGTTGCCGATGCCACGCGCGTTCACCGGAGCCTATTCCCCAGATGCACGCCGCATCGCCTACGAAGAAGTCGGCCTTGGGTTCGCCTCAGACTGGGCGCAGAACCAGAGCAGCTTGTGGCGGAACTATCGCGGCGGGCGCACGCGTCCGATCCGGCTGATCACCCTTGCCGACAACGCCGTCCAGAAGCTGCCGTGGGCCAACAGCAACGACAGCGCGCCGATGTGGGTCGGCGACACGGTCTATTTCCTGTCAGATCGGAACGGCACGACCAACCTGTTCAGCTACCGGCCGGGCGCGAAGGAGGTCACCGCGCTCACCCGTCACGACAACTTCGACGTCATGAACGCGTCGGCGACGAGCGATGCCATCGTCTACGAGCAAGGTGGCGACCTGCACCTGCTCGACCTCGCGTCGAAGCAGACGCGGCCGCTGACCATCGAGGTCACCGGCGATTTCCCGTGGGCGCGTCCGCAGCTGAAGAAGGTCGTCAGCATGGTGCGCAGCGCCGTGTTGTCGCCGACCGGCGTGCGCGCCGCCGTCGAGGCTCGCGGCGAGATCTTCACGGTGCCGTCGGAGAAGGGCCAGCCGCGCAACCTGACGCAGTCATCCGGCACGCACGATCGCAGTCCGGTCTGGTCGCCCGATGGCCGCGACATTGCGTGGCTGTCGGACGGCAGTGGCGAGTATCAATTGATGATCGCCGAGCAGACCGGCGCCACGAAGCCGCGGACGATCGCGCTGCCGTCAAAGGCGTTCTTCTCGACTCCGGTCTGGTCGCCGGATGGCAAACAGCTCCTGCTCGAGGACAATCATCTCAGCCTGTGGGCCATCGACGTCGCCAGCGGCGCCGCGGCGAAGCTCGACACCGACACCTACGATGACCCGGGCCGGCGCTTCGACGCGGTGTGGTCGCCCGACTCACAGTGGATCGCGTACTCGAAGAGTCTCGACAGCCACCTGCGCGCGATCTTCCTCTACTCGATCGCCGAGAAGCGCGCGCACCAGGTCACCGACGGCCTCTCGGATGCCACCGCGCCGTCCTTCGACGCGTCGGGCAAATATCTGTACTTCCTCGCCAGCACCAACTACGCGCTGCGTATCAGCTGGCTGGAGATGAGCTCGGTCGACCGGCCCGTCACCCGTGCCGTCTACCTCGCCGTGCTCAGCGCCACTGAGCCGTCACCGCTCCTGCCCGAGACCGGCGACGAGCCGGTGCACGGAACCGGCGGCGAGGGCGGCAAACCCGCGCCGCCGCCGCCAGTGCGCGTCGACATCAAGGGCATCGATCAGCGGATCCTCGCGCTTGGCGTGCCCGCCGGCGACTATGCGTCCTTGAGTGCGGGCCCGGCCGGATCGGTGTTCTACCTGGAAACACCGCGAGGCGGCGGACAGGCGCCGCCGACCCTGCACCGCTACCAGTTGCGCGAGCGCCGGGCCGCACCGTTTCTCGAAGGCATTCGCTCCTTCACGCTGTCGGGCGACGGCAAGAAACTGCTCTATCGCGCCGACGGCAATCGGTGGGGCGTCGTCGGGACGGATCGTGCGTCCAAGGTTGGCGACGGCCCGGTCGATGTCACCGGCCTGGACGCGTTGATCGATCCGCGTGCCGAGTGGGCACAGATCTTCCACGAGACCTGGCGCATTCAGCGCGAGTACTTCTACGACGCGTCGATGCACGGCGCCAACTGGCAGGCTGTCTACGACAAGTACCGTCCGCTGATGCCATTCGTGGCGCATCGCGCCGACCTCAGCTACCTGATGGCCATGGTCGGGGGGGAGCTCATGGTTGGCCACTCGTACATTTCGGGCCCCGGCGATCAACCCGACAGCGATCCTGTGCCGGTGGGCATGCTCGGCGCCGACTATGCAATCGAGAACGGGCGCTACCGCATTCGCCGGATCTACACCGGTGAGAACTGGAATCCCGAGCTGCAGGCGCCGCTCAGCGCGCCGGGCGTGCAGATCAGTGTGGGCGACTACCTGCTCGAGGTCAACGGCAGGGCGTTGACGTCACCGGCGAGCATCTATCAGATGTTCCAGGGCACGGCCGGGCGCCAGACCCTGCTCCGGGTGAACAGTACGCCGTCCCTCGAGGGCTCGCGCGTGATCACGGTGGTGCCGGTGGCGAGCGAGGACGCGTTGCGGACGCGCGCGTGGATCGAGAACAACCGCCGGCTCGTCGACAAGATGTCGGGCGGACGGCTCGCCTACGTGTGGCTGCCCAACACCGGCATGCCCGGCTACACGGCGTTCAATCGCTTGTATTACGCGCAACAGCACAAAGAAGGCGCGGTCATCGACGAGCGCTACAACCAGGGCGGCATGGTGGCGGATTACATCGTCAACGAGCTGAACCGGCCGCTGATGGGTTACTTCGCGCGCCGCGACGGCAAGCCGTCGCCGTCGCCGATGGTGGGCATCCAAGGCCCGAAGGTGATGATCATCAACGAGTCCGCCGGCTCAGGGGGCGATGCGCTCCCCTACTACTTCAAGCAGCAGAAGATCGGACCGCTGGTGGGCACGCGCACGTGGGGCGCCCTGGTGGGCACCCTGGGCATTCCGGCGACGATCGACGGCGGCGGGATCACGGCTCCGTCGCTCGCGTTCTACGACATCGAGGGCCGCTGGGCGATCGAGAATGAGGGGGTCGCGCCCGATATCGAGGTCGAGATCACGCCGGCCGATACGGCCGTGGGACGCGACCCGCAGCTCGAACGCGCCGTGCGGGAAGCGATGACGCTGCTGGAAAAGACACCGATGAAGCGGGTGCCGCGTCCGGCGCCGATCGATCGGACGCGGCGCAAGCCTGGCCTCTAAACCGGCCCGTTCAGGAGTATCGCCATGAGGTTTGCCCGCGTTCCACGTGTATCGCGGCTGGTCGTCGGGTCGATGGTCGCGATCGGCCTCGGCGGGGTTGGGCTGGTCGGCCGTCAGACGGCCGCACCCACGCTCACTTCGATCGAAGTGATGATCCCGATGCGTGACGGTACGCGGCTCTTCACGCAGATTTACACGCCCCGCCTCCGCCAAGCCACCGGCGCGGCGGGCTCTGGAACCGAACCGCTGCCGATCGTTTTTCAGCGGACGCCCTACGGCGTCGGCCAGAACACCCCTGCCGGCGTCGCGACGGCGCTCGTCGATCTTCCCGCCGATGGCTACGTCATCGTCCTGCAGGACATTCGCGGCCGCTTCAAATCCGAAGGTGCCTTCGTGATGCTGCGCCAGCCGCGCGATCGCAAGGACCCCAAGGCAATCGACGAGAGCACCGACACCTACGACACCATCGAGTGGCTGCTGAAGAATGTTCCCGGGAACAATGGGCGTGTCGGCATGGTTGGCACGAGCTACCCGGCGTGGCTCGCGGTCATGGGCGCGCTCGATCCTCATCCCGCGCTCAAGGCGATCGTGCCGATGGCATCGCCGGCGGACATGTGGATCGGCGACGACTTCCATCACAACGGCGCCTTCCGCCTGAGCTACGGCCTCGAGTACGCCTACATGATGGAATCGTCCAAGGAGATCACTCCCCCGGCAACGCTGATCGATCGCTACGACACCTACGACTGGTATCTCGAACTCGGCCCGCTGTCGAACGCCAACCGCCGGCACTTCCGCGAGTCGCTGCCCAGCTGGAATGACTTCGTCCGTCATCCCGACTATGACGAATTCTGGAAGAGGCAGGCGTTTGCGCCGTGGCTGAACCGCGTCACGGTGCCGACGCTCAACGTCGCCGGCTGGTGGGATCAGGAGGATCTCTACGGGCCGATCAAGATCTACGAGCTGCTGGAGAAGCACGATACCAGGCGCGAAAACTTTCTTGTCGTCGGACCGTGGAACCACGGCGGCTGGTCGCGTGGCACCGGACGGACGCTGGGCCGCGTCGACTTCGGCAGCGATACCGCCACGCATTACCGCCGCAACGTGATGGCCACGTTCCTCGCGCATTACCTGAAGGATCAGGGGGCGCCGCCCGCGAGCGAAGCGTTGACCTTTCGGACCGGCGCCAACGAGTGGACACGCCACGACACGTGGCCGCCGGTGAAGAACGTCACGTCACGGCGCTTGTATTTCCAGGAAGGCGGCAAGCTGACGTTCGCCGCCCCGCCGGCGGCGAAGGTGGACGCGTTCGACTCCTATCCGTCAGATCCGCACAGCCCCGTGCCTTACCGTCCGCGACCGATTACGCTCGGGCGCGGCTGGTCGACATGGCTCGTGGAAGATCAACGGTTCGTGCACGGACGTCCCGACGTGCGCACCTACGCGACCGAGCCGCTGACCGAACCGGTCGTCGTCTCGGGACAGATCGCCGCGCATCTGTTCGCCGCCACCAGCGGCACCGACAGCGATTGGATCGTCAAGCTCATCGACGTCTATCCCGAGAAGCACACTGACGAGACCATGCGCGGCTTCCAGTTGATGGTCGCCGGCGACGTGATCCGCGGCCGGTATTACAAGAGCATCGAACGCCCCGCCGCGCTGACGCCGAACGTTCCGGTCGAGTACGTGATTCCGTTCCCGGCGAACGATCACGCGTTTCAGGCCGGGCACCGCATCATGGTGCAGGTGCAAAGCACCTGGTTCCCAGTCATCGATCGGAACCCGCAGAAATTCGTGAAGAACATCTTTCTCGCGGAGCCGTCCGACTTCACGGCAGCCACCCAGCGCATCTACCGATCCGGCGCGCGCGCGTCACACATCGCGCTGCCGGTCGCGGGCCCGGCGCCACGATAGCCGGCGTCCTTGCGTTCGCAGAACGCGTTCTACCGCGCGGGTGGAGGAACACGGACCTCTAGCGATAGGGCTCGTTGGGGACGATTCGGCGATCTCATTGACGAACGAGCTCAAAGTTCATCGACGAGAGCCAGAGGGACCGAACCTCAGTCCGGTATCCATCTTTGCTGACCCGCACGGCCTGCCCATAGTCATCGTTGTACCCGCACAGGACGAAATGACCACTGACGTCGGTCAGCGTGAAGCCGGTCGAGTCGCCGGAGCGACCGTCGCCGTACAAATGTTCGACGGATGCTCCAACGACAGGTCGCGCCCCGTCTGGAGTCTTTTCGGTGACGAACCCTGCGAGGGCCGCGACGCCGGGATACAGATTTCCCAAGGGCAGCATGGACCGTGGGATCCCAGTCGCCAGGAGAGATGTCCTGGAGACGACATGCACATTTTTGGGGTCGTCGTTCCACAGCCACAGACGCACACTGCAAGGGGAAAGGTAGGCCTCTTGTGGAACGGTTCCGACAAGTAAATACTCCCGCAATATTCCGGGGACCTCATACCTGCCAGCGGCATCGGTCACAACTTCGACCGTCACGTAGAGGCCTCCTTCGCGAGTTCCTTCTAACCGCAGGGGCAAACCAGCCAAGGGCCGCACGCCGGTCGTCGTGTGTTCATAGGCCACCCCGAACACGGTTGACACCTCAAGTCCTCGGGTCGGAGGTGCAGGTGGGGCAGGCGCCGTGGGTGGCGAAGGGACCGTAGGTGAAGGGGCCGTGGGTGGCAAAGGCGTCGACGGGCTGCAGGCGGTCAGCGCAATGGCCACTGCGACCACTGCCGACCAAGCAGATGCGTCGGCAACCCCGACTCTCTTGCGGCTCATGGTGGCCATGGCCCTGCCTGCTTACAAACACGTCGAAATTACAAGACGTCGAAACTGCTCGGAACCAGGCCGTTCGCCCCGTCCCGTCTGCCGCCGATTATCGCCGAATCGGCAGGAATTGCCGAAGGAATATTGAATACGGCAGCTAAAAACTAACGGACACGTGAGTAAGGTGTCTTACGAGGCTAGGATAGGCAGGTCGTTTTCGAGGAGGTGTCTTGTGACGATGACCCGCCGCGACGCCGTCTCCGCGTTCGCCGTGTTTACCGGGCTGATCGCTGCCGCGCGTGATGCTGGTGCCCAAACGCTTGCCGCGCCGCCCCGCGCGCCGATCACATTCGATCTGCCGAATATCTCAATGGACGACTGGGAGGTGACCATCCGCCATGTCGATTACCCGCCGGGACGCATGGGTTCCGCGCATCGGCACGCGGGCTTCGTGCTCGCGTACGTCCTGAAGGGGGAGGTGATGACGAAGATTTCAGGCCAGGGGCCAGCGAAGATCTACAAAGTCGGCGAGATGTTCTTCGAGGCGCCGGGTTCGGTGCACGAAGAGTCCGGCAACCCCAGCCAGACTGAGCCGGCGCAGCTGCTCGCGATGATCTTCGCGAAGAAAGGATCGACGCTGACGACCCCCGTCACGGGACGCGGCGGCAACGAATAGCGAAACGGAGGGGTGGTGCTGTGCAGCTGTCGATGCCCGGACCATCAGCGATCAGTCAGTCCCGTCTCAATGCGCGCTGAGTCATGCGGTGTCTGCGGATCTATCGCGACGCCTGTTTGCCGCTCAACCAGTCGACTTCGATGACGTCGAGAGGTGCGCTGCTCCCATTACGCAACCTGTGGCTATGACCCGCCGCACGCCATCGCCACGCCCCACCGCCCGGTCCCCCGCCGCTCGCCGTTGCGGTACTGCCCTCGTCGGCCAGGCGTCCGTCTCTCACTTGCACCGTCATGCCAGGCGACCCGTGCTGATGGTGTTCAGACGCTGCGAAAGGGGGCAGCGTGATGCGATAGACCCGAAACATAGCCGACTCCTTCTCCAGCTTGATCGTGCGGGAGTCGGGCAGCTTCGGCCCGTCAGGCCCTGGCGAGGCGAGCCACTCGCCGGCGACATAGTGAAAGGTCGTGGTGTCCACGTTGCCGACGCGATGGGTGTATGGGAGCTGGCTGGACCAGTTGTCCATGACCGAGCCCACCGGGTCTCCAGCGCGCGGCGCGTCGCGCTCGCCGCCGAGCACCTGGGTCCACGACGTCGCGGTCTCGATCACCACGGTCGCCATGCGATTCGAATGAGTGTGGTAGAGCGTGGTGTCACCGCCCGGCACCCGAACATCCAGCACCCGGGCGAAGGCGTTCTCGAATACCGGGCGGTGCCGCGGTTCCTGCTCGACGCTCACCGCGGCCGGAGCCGGGGCTTGCTGCCGGGCGCGCGCATCGGCCGCCAACGACACCGCCGCAACGAGAGCCAAGACCATGACATGACGACCCGGCCTGTCAGTCTGGTTTGCAAATCGTCCCCCTTTACCAATACGGCATCTTCGTCTACAACTACACCAGAATCTCGCAAAGGCTCGCGCGCGCGAGCCGATTGGAGGGGCGATGCGGCAGCGTTCGTGGTTGCTGATCCGTCTGACACTCGTCTTTTTGCTCGGCAGCGCCGGCCGAGCGACGGCACAGTGGGCCTCCCTTGGCGACATGCCGCCACCGGTCCGGGACGGCAACACCGCCACCTTCAAGAACAAACAGGCCATCGTCGCCGTATCCGCGCTCGCCCCGGACATTATCCGCGTCCGTGTCTCGCCCACTCCGACGTTCGGTCGCGATCACTCGTACGCAGTGGTATCGAGAGACTTCGGTAGTCCGGGCGCGACCATTACGACCGCCGGCCAGACGACAACGATCACGACCGCGGCCCTGCGCGTAACCATCGCCCACCGGCCTTTCCGCGTCAGCGTCTTCGATGCCCAGGGCGAGTCGCTCGATGCCGACGACCCGACGATGGGAATCGCGATTTCCGGACGGGCGAGCCGCGTCTTCAAGCGGCTCCGTCCAGACGAGCAGGTCTACGGGCTGGGAGAGAAGAACGGCAAGCTGAATCGTCGCGGCAAGATGCAGGGCGGTTACAGCTACTCGATGTGGAACTCCGATACCTTCGCCTACGACGCCAGCATCGATCCGCTCTATGCCTCTGTTCCCTTCTACCTCGTGTTGCGGAACGGCCGGTCGCACGGCATCTTCCTGGACAACACACACCGGACCAACTTCGACATTGGGCACCAGTTCCAGGACGTGCTGTCGTTCGGCTCCGAAGGCGGGGAACTCGATTACTACTTCATCGACGGTCCGGATCCGAAACAGGTGATTACGCGATACAGCCAGCTCACCGGACGCATGCCGTTGCCGCCAGTGTGGGCGCTCGGATTCCACCAGTGCCGGTATAGCTACTTTCCCGAGTCGCGCGTCCGCTTCATCGCCAATAACTTCCGCGAGCGCAACATCCCGGCGGACGTGATCTGGCTCGACATCCATTACCTCGACGGCTACAACCCCTTTACCTGGGACCCGGCTCGCTTCCCCGATCCTGCCCGCATGATCGGGGATCTGCGCAAGCAGGGCTTCCGCATGGTGACGATCGTCGATCCTCATCCCAAGAAACAGCCCGGATGGTCGGTCTACGACAGCGGGCTGGCCGGCGATCACTACGTGAAGAATCCGGACGGGTCCGTCCTCGAAGCGAACGTATGGCCGTCACAAGCGGACAAGGAGAAGAACCCAGGGCCGAGCGTGTTCCCGGACTTCTCCCGGCCGTCGACGCGCGACTGGTGGGGCGGGCTCTACAAGGGACTGCTCGACGCCGGGGTGGCCGGCATCTGGAACGACATGAACGAGCCGGCGCTGTTCGTGCCCCCGACCGGAACGATGCCGCTCGACGCGCGCCACGACAACGAGGGGCAGCCGACCGACCACCGTGAGATCCACAATGTCTACGGTCTGCAGATGACCCGATCCACGTTCGAGGGGCTCTCGCGGCTTCGGCCTGCGGAGCGGCCGTTCGTGCTGACCCGGGCCACCTACGCCGGCGGCCAGCGCTATGCTGCCCTCTGGCCCGGCGACAACGTGAGCACGTGGACGGCGCTGCAGGCCTCGATCCCGATGCTGTCATCGCTCGGGTTGTCGGGCATGCCGTTTGTCGGCAGCGACATCGGCGGGTTCGCCGACAATGCCACCGCCGAGCTCTATACGCGCTGGCTGCAGACCGGCGTGTTCTACCCGTTCATGCGCACCCATAGTGCGTTTGGCACCGACGATCAGGAGCCCTGGTCCTATGGCGTCGCGCACGAAGTCGTGAACCGCGAAGCGATCGAGCTGCGCTACCGTCTGCTGCCGCACATCTACAACGTGATGCAGCAGGCGAGCGAGACCGGGCTGCCGGCGATGCGGCCGCTCTTCCTGGAATACCCGTCGGACGGCCGGACCTGGGATCAGGACGACCAGTTCATGTTCGGCGCCGACCTGGTCGTTGCACCCGTGCTCCACGCCGGCGACCGCCAGCGCAGCGTCTACCTTCCCGCCGGAACGTGGTACGACTTCTGGACAGGACGAGCCTACACCGGCGGCAGCGACCACTCGATCCCGGTCACACTGCGATCGATCCCGATCTTCGTCCGCGCCGGAGCCTTCATTTTTCAACAGCCGGTCGTGCAGCACACCGGGGAGATGCCCGGCCAGCCGCTTCGGGTCTCGGTGTATCCCGCCGAAAGCTCGACGTCAACCTTGTACGAAGACGACGGAGCAACGCTGCAGTATAAACAGGGCGCGTCCTCCAAGCGGAAGTTCACGCAGACCCGCGAGGCCGGCCAGGGTACCGGACGCCACCGCGCCACGATCGAGGTCGCGGCGCCTGAAGGGGCATATCGGCCGTCCGCACGCACACTGGTACTGTCGGTCAAATGGATCGGGGATGCGTCTGGCGTCACGGTGGCGACGGCCGGCGGCGCAGCGGCAGCGCTGCAAAAGTTCACGACGGACCAACTCGAAGGGCAGCCCAGAGGATGGGCGGTTGGGGAAGACGGCTTCGTCATCGTGAAGATGCCAGACCCGTTCGACCGGATCTCCATCGTGATCGCCCCGTGACCCGGATTGTCAGTCATGGAAGCGATCGACCGTCGCTTCCAAAGAAGTGCATGCGCGCGCGAGGGACGTGCAGGTCGACAAGGTCGCCAACCGCCGGCAATTGGTCCATCGTGACGGACGCAATGAGGCGATGCCGCCCGACGGCGACATGGATGTGGCTGGTGCCGCCGAGCCGTTCCACCAGCAGCACGCGTCCCGAGAGCGTGGCGGCATCCGCGGCTGCCGCCGCTTGTCCGTCGGAAACGAGCGTCAGGTCCTCGGGCCGGATTCCGAGCGTCGCTGTCGCCGAACCGGTCTCAGCCTCGACCGGTTCTGCCGGCAATATCAGCCGGACGCCCTCGCCCACGAACGCACCCCGGCCACCGTCGCCCTGCACGCTGCCATCGATGAAGTTCATCGGCGGAGTCCCGATGAACCCGGCGACGAAGCGGTTGACCGGGCTCCGGTAAAGCTCGATCGGCCTTCCGACCTGCTGGATCTTGCCGTTCGCGAGCACGACGATTCGATCGCCAAGGGTCATCGCCTCCACCTGGTCGTGCGTCACGTAGATCGTCGTGGTCTTCAGCCGGCGCTGCAGGCTGCCGATCTCGATGCGCATCTGCGCGCGAAGACCGGCATCGAGATTGGACAGCGGCTCGTCGAACAGGAATACCAGCGGTTCGCGCACCATCGCCCGGCCCATCGCGACTCGCTGCCGCTGCCCTCCGGACAGTTGCTTCGGTTTCCGATCGAGCAGCGGCGCCAGACCCAGCATGTCGGCCGCCCACTGGACCCGGCGATCGATCTCGGGGCGAGGGACCTTGCGCAGGCGGAGCCCCAGCGACAGGTTGTCGCGCACGGTGAGATGCGGATAGAGCGCGTAGTCCTGGAACACCATGGCGACGTCCCGCTGGCGCGGCGGCAAATGCGTGATGTCGCGATCGTCGATCCGGATGGCGCCCGCGGTGACATCCTCCAGCCCCGCCACCAGCCGCAAGATGGTCGACTTGCCGGAGCCGGACCCGCCGACGAGCACGAGCAGCTCGCCGTCCTCGACTCGCAGAGTGAAATCCTCGACGACGCTGACCTGCCCGAAGCGCTTACAGACGTGATCGAAGGAGACCGAGGGCATTCGTTAACGTTGACCTCCCCACCAGGTTCTCGATGAAGTGCGGCGGTGTGGCGCGGGTCTACACCTTTTCCCCGGCCGGATCCATCACGAGCGGGGGCGGCTCATCGTCGGCCAGATACTCGAACTGTCGCCGAAACTCCTCCAGAGGCATGCCGACCGTCGCCGCGAACTTGGCCAGTTCGTGAGGATCCTCGAAGTCGTCACGCCTCAGGCGGATCATGTATCGGCGGGCGATCGCGTAGCGTGTCGAATGCGTGTCGACGAACCGGATCCTTGCACGGCCGGTGTCAGGGTTGATGAGTGAGGCGAACGGTATCGGAACGAAGTGGTTTCCCTGCATCGAGATCATGGCGGCGTTGCCTCCAGCCAACAAGTACTTCGCGGCGCAGTAGCCCAAGTCGCGGGCGTACTCCATGTTGTACGGGATGGGATCCGCACACCGAAGTTCGTAGCCGATGTTCTTGGCCACCAACGTCGCTCTTACGCCGAGAGCCTTGAGTCGAGCCGCCACTTTCGCCTTGAGGATCTCGCCGATATTGACCTCGTCGATGCGGAGGTGTCCGTGCGCGTCACGTTCCACCTCATCCAGCGACGCCAGATCTGAGGCCTTCACATCAAGCACAACCCCTTCAGCCACGATGGCGACACCGTCGCGGCGGCCGTGGCTGAGCCGTTTGAGGATGGCCCCCACGAGCGTGTCGACAATCGTCCTGAGCCTGATCGGCTTTGAAAACTCCTCAGGGATCAGCGTGAGCGTTGCGCCGGCGGCCTTGCCGATTCCGAGCGCGAGGTGGCCGGCCTTTCGGCCCATCGTGACTACGAAGTACCAGCGCGAGGTCGTCTTCGCGTCGACCATCAGATTCTTGACGATCTCCGCGCCGTAGTGACGAGCGGTTTCGAACCCGAATGTGTTCACCATCGGCGGCAGATCGAGGTCATTGTCGATGGTCTTCGGCACGTGAACGACCTGGATACGCCCCGCCGCTCGTTCTTCGACCTTCATCGCGGAAAATGCCGTATCGTCCCCGCCAATGGTGATGAGCCGCGTGACATCCAGCCGCAAGAGCGAAGTGACAACGTTCTCCAGATGGTTGGGATCTCGGGTGGGATTGCCGCGCGAGATGCCGATGTGTGACCCGCCGCGGAAATGGATGCGGCTGACGGCGTCGATCGTCAACGGAGTGACGTGATCCACATCGCCGTGCATCAACCACTCGAACCCATCGCGAACCCCGAGCACATCGATGCCCTCGAGCGCCGCCCGGATCGTCGCCGCACCGATGACGCTGTTGATGCCTGGCGCGGGGCCGCCGGCCACGAGGATTGCGAGCTTTCTGTGATGTTCCATTCGCCGGCTTTCCGCGTCCTTGATAATGACATTCGAGCTGGTGGGGCGCCAGTCACATCCGCCGCGAGTCGACGTCATCGACGCCGGTTTGACAGGTGCGTGGCTGCTAGGTGCGTCAGACCCGAGCGACCGAAGGCACTACCCTTTGACTCCCGCGCCGGCCATGCTCTCGATGAAGTATCGCTGCAGAAACATGTAGGCGACGACGACCGGGACGACCAGCACCATGGCCGCCGCAAGCGAAACGCCCAGCGTCCCGGACCCTCCGCCGAGGGCGAACACCGTCAACAACTGCGGCAAGGTCATCGTCTGCTGATCGCGCACGACCAGCAGTGGCCACAGCACTTCATTCCAGGATCCCATGAACGTGAAGATCGCCACGATGGCCAGCGCCGGCCGGGCAAGCGGCCAGAAGATCGTGAAGAGGATACGCAGCTCGCCCATGCCGTCCATGCGGGCGGAATCGATGAGCGATTGGGGAATCTGGAGAAAGAACTGCCGGAGCATCAGGATCGCAGTCGCGTTGAACAGATACGGCACGATCAGCGCGGCATAAGTGTCGATCCACCCGATCTGGACGATCAGGGTGTAGAGCGGAATCAGCGTCAACTGGCCGGGGACCAGGAGCACCATCATCGTGGCGGCGTTCAGCCAGGAACGTCCTGGAAACGTCAGGCGGGCCATCGCGTACGCCGTCATGGAACCAAGGACCAGCACGGCGCCGGTGACCGTGCCGGCGACGAGCAGGCTGTTGAGAAGCGCCCGGCCGAACGGCGCGCGGCTCCACATGACCCGGTAGTTGTCCAGCGTGACGTGCTCCGGCACCAGCGACAGCGTGCCGAACTCGAGTGGCGGCTTCAATGTGCTGGAGGCCATCCACAGAAAGGGATAGATGAAGGTGAGCGCGGCAAGCCCGAGCCCTGCATACAGAGCAACGCGCGCGGCGCCCCTCACAGCGCCTCTGCTCTGCCGATGATGCGGCGCTGGACGGCCACCACGGCGCCGATGATCAGCGCCAGCGCCAGGCCGATCGTCGCCGCGTAGCCCATCTTCTGATACGAGAACGCGTTGGTGTACATGTAGAGGACGACCGAGAACGTCCGGCGAAGCGGCCCGCCGCCGGTCATCACGTACGGCTCGATGAACAGCTGGAAGCCATTGATCGTCGAGAGCGTGAGGACCAGGATGGTCTGGGGCAGCAGGAGCGGCAGCGTCAGGTAGCGAAACCGCTGCCACGAGCCGGCGCCGTCGAGCTCGATCGCTTCCTGGCAGCTGCGTGGAATGTACTGGAGGCCAGCGAGGTAGATCACGACGTAGAAGCCGACGTTCTTCCACGTAACCATCACCGCGATCGCAGGCATGGCGACCGCTGGATCGGTGAGCCAGGGCACGGGCGCCAGGCCGGCCCTCACCAGCAGGCCATTGATCAGGCCCACGTCGGTGGCATACAGCGCGTTCCATAGAATCGCGACGACGGCCCCGGAGATGACGACGGGCAGAAAGAACGCCGCCCGCCAGAACGCACGAAAGATCAGCGGCCGGTTGAGCGCCACGGCGAGGGTCAGCGCCGCGGCGACCTGGAGCGGAAGGTGAATGGCGAGAAACACGAAGGTGTTCCTCACCGCACCCCAGAAACGCGCATCGGTCGCCAGGAGCTGCAGGTTGTCGAGGCCGGCGAACGATGGAGGCGTGACGAGGTCCCAGCGCAGAAACACGAGCACCAGGGCAAAGCAGATGGGATAGGCGGCAAACACCAGGAGGAACACGGCGTACGGCGCCGCCAGCCACCAGCCGGATCGCGTTTCAGCGCGCACGCACGATCTCTCGGGCAGCGGCCGCAGCCTCGCTGACCGCTCGGCGGACCGGCACCACGCCGTAAATCCCCGCGGCTTCATACGCCTCGGAGATCAGATCGAAGATCTCGACGATGTCGGCATCGATGTCGAGGTCGCGCGTGCGTTCGACATGTGCGGCGTAAGTGGACAGCGTCGGCCACCGCGCCAGCGCCGCGGTGAATCTCCGATCGTGCACGAGTCCCCGCCGATAGGGCAGCTGGCTCGCATCCTCGATCATCAACCGGTCCGCGGCGGCTGAGGTGAGATACGCCACGAACCGGGCGGCGGCATCCGGGTGCCTGGTCGTGGAGAACACCGCAATGCTGCGCATGTCGGCAAAGGCGTAGCGGTGGTCAGCACTCGTCCCGTCGGCGGCGGGGATCGGGACGACGCCGTACCGCAGTCCGGGAGTCTTCAACTGCTCGAGCTCGAGGAGAAACCACGAGCCGATGATCTTCATGGCGACGGTGCCGTCCATGAACGGATCCCGGCCCAGCGCGAAATTGGCTCGCGGCAGCAGTCCCTCCGAAAATCCGCGTCGGAGCACCTCGATGGCGGACACCGCCGCCTCGTTCTCGAACCGTACTTCTCCATCGGAGATCAAGGTCTGTCCACCGGAACTGGCCAGGTACAACGGATAGAAATCGTGGAACCGCTCGTGCCATGTCGTCTTGAGCGGGGCCCACAGCGCCCAGCGATCGAAGCGGCCGTCGCCGTCGGTATCGCGGGCGAGCCGCCGGAAGGCGTCCAGCAACTCGCTGTGCGTCCGCGGCGGTGGGATGCCGGCGGCCGCCAGCAGCTCGACGTTGTACATCAACATCTCTGGATTCGTCTTCCACGGAAGCGCGTAGATGCCGCCGTCCGGCAGCCGCAGCGGCGCGAGCATCGCCGTCGTCGTGCGTTCCGAGAGGCGCGCGGCCGTGGGGGCGAGCGTGTCGAGGCGTACCACTCCGCGGGCCCTGACCAGCCGGGCCAGCAGCGCCGACGAGACGTTGGAAGAGACGTCCGGCGTGGCGCGTGCAACGATCGCGGCGAGCAGAACTTCTTCCGTCGATCGGCCGGCGGGCAACGGCTGCACCCGCACCTGGACGTCCGGGTGCTCGCGGTTCCACTGCTCGGCGAGCCGGGTCGCGAGTCGCACCTCGGGGGGATTGGCGGCGGGCCAGTAGGTGAGGGTGATCGGAGTGGTCTCACCTCGTGATTCGAGGAGCTCGACCCCGGCCTCGAGCCGGCGCACGACGACGCGGGCTCCGCCGGGACCGGTGAACTCGCGCGAATCAGGAACGTTCGCCAGCGAGCCGGCCAGGTCGCCGGCGGGACGGTAGCGGAGGTACTCGGATGCCTCAGCATTGCGCGTCACGCTATGAAGTGCGAGCAGCGACTCGATCGTGGATTCGGCTCCGGCGTTGCGATTCACCCGATCCGCGGCGGCGCCGTCTATGCCGTCGAACGTCCGGCCGGTCGCCTCGTCGTACATGACGACGCCCGCGGGATTCGCGCCGAGAAGCCAGCCCGCTGTCAGCCCTGCGAGCACGGCGTACTTGCGCTCATTCGTCGCCTCGGCCAGTGCCAGGTAACCCTCGACAATAGGACTGATGCCGTAGGCGATCTGCGGAAACCATTTCGCGGTGCCGTCCGGCGCCAACTCTGCAGGGACCTGTCCGGCGAGGAGAAACCGCGTCCACACCGCGTCGGCTTCCATGCGGGCAGCGGCCAGGAACTCAGGACGCTCGAGATCGATCGAGGCACGGGCGAGCGCCTCGGCCGATCGGGCGCCCCACGCGTGCCAGCGGCAGCCCGGACAATCGAGGCGCGCGCCCCACGGCGGCGCATCCGGGGTGCCGGCGCCGAGCGGCGCGAGCAGTTCTGCGGTGCGAGCGGCGAGCTCCGCACGCGTTGTCGACGGCTCTGCACGCTGGAACGCGAGCAGCCCGAGCAGCGCTTCGGCTGTAGCCGTCGCCGATTCGCCGATCAGTCGCCCCGCATCCACTTCGCGAGCCATCCGGTTGACCGCCCGATCCAATGGGCCGCGGAGCTCCTCTGCCAGGCCGGGATCGAGCCGTCCAAAGACCCGCACGCCTTCAGCCAGAGCCCACAGGCTGCGCGCGGCCCAGTAGGACATGCTCTTGCGGCTGCTGGGTGCCAAGCGGTTCGGCCGCCCCTTGGTGTCAATGAAATTGAGGAACTCCCCGTCCCCCTGCTCCATCGCCACGACGAACCGGAGCAGGCCGTGCGCCTCGTCACGGTCGCGCGGATCGCCTGTTTCCTCGTACGCGCGCAAATACACCCGCGCGGCGCGGGCGGCATCGTCCACCGCCGCGATGCCCTCGTATCCGTCGCGTGCGGGAGAGCCGGTGGGCCGGTAGTCGGGGGCCTCAGCGTAGAGCGCGACGACCCGGACGGGTCGTCCGTTCACCACCGCGTCCATCCCCAGGTGGCGCAGGTGGTCGAGCCGCAGCGTCAGTGGCGCGGGATATGTTGACGCCGGGAGCGGCGCGCTGCGACCACAGCTCGCAACAAGCGCGAGGCCAAGCGTCGGCAGAATCCTTCGCTGCAGACGTGTTCGAACCTGACGATCGATCACGTCAGGCATTGACCGAGCCGCGTCAACCCGCCGCTGCACGCCGCGGTGTGTCGGCGATCAATTGCGAGCCTTCGGATCACCGCATCTCCCAATCCAGGGCATAGACATCGCCGTCGGCACGGAAGCACGAGATGAGAGGAGCGTCATCCAGTGCCAGACCCTCGAACTGGCAGGATGCGATCCCTGACTTCCAGACACCCTCCAGGGAGACCACCCGCTGCACGGCGCGATCACTCATCCGTACCCGGTAGATGCTCGCCTCATCAACAACCTCAAAGTAAAGAAACTGCTCGTCGCGCGACCAGACGGGATGGTGCAGGGCCTTGAACCGTCCCAGCTCCGTCCATGTGCGCGCACTGAAGTCGAAGAGCCGGAGTGTCGTCTGGTTCAGAGTGACCGCTGCCACGTAGCGTCCACTCGGCGACCAGCGAGGAGCGAACAGGCCCTCGGAGTCGGGCAGGATCGAAAGCTCCCTGGTCCTCAGGTCGAGGAGATGAATGGCCTTCGGCGCGGATGATTCCGCCAGGTAGTTCGGAGGACGGCCAAACATCAGAGACTCCCCGTCTGGAGCCCAGTCTGGATCCGCCTCGGCACGGTCCCCCGCCACCATCGGCTGCGGTTCGCCCCCCTCCGCAGCAATGGCGTAAATTTTCCAGGGGCCTCCTGGCATCCGTCCCATAAAGGCGAGTCGCGTGCCATCCGGCGACCAACGCGGCAACAGCAGCCGCAGCGGCGATTGCGTGAGCTGGATCCGCTCGGTGCCATCTACTCTGCTGCGCCACAGAATGGTCTCGGTGTCTCGGGATTCGACGTAAGCGACCCACTTTCCGTCTCGCGAGAATGCAAACCACCCGGCGAGCCCTCCCGTGTGGTACGGCGCGAATTCGCGCTTGCCCGGATCGAACCGCAGGTTCTCGCCGCGGGGTTGGGTTCCGATGACCAGCAGCCGCCGGCCGTCCCGCGTCGGCACGACTGCCGCAAAGTGCGGCGGTCCGCTCGTCACCCGCGCGGGTTCGCTGGCTGTCCGGTCGAAGAGACCCTTCCGCTCCCGGATCGCCCAGATGTCCGCCCGGTTGTCACGAAACCTCCTGAAAAAGAAATGACGCGCGTCCGGACTCCATTCGCCGCAGCAGTCCAGGTCGTGTTCGCCACGGGCCAGAGGCAACGCCCGCAGACCGTGCCCCTCGGCCGAGATCTCCCAGAGCGACCCGGCGTAACCCTGCGGACTGATCAGCGTGAATCGCAAGCGCGCTCCGTCCGGTGACCAGCGCAGCCAGAACGCGCGGCCGGGCGTCGTCGCGAGCTTCCGCGGTTCGCTCCCGTCGCTGCGCGCCACGTACAACTCCTCGCGGCTGGCAAAAACCATGCGCTTCCCGTCGGGAGACCAGGCGCCGTCGTGGGCCACGATGCCGAGGCGCAGCGGCGCGCCCCCGAGGACGGGAATCAGCCAGAGAGGGCCGTCCGGCTGCGTGGGGTCGTAGTCGCGGACCAGCAGCCGTGATCCGTCCGGCGAGACGTTCAGTAGAAGAGCGTGATTGAACGGCGTTCGGATGGTGGCGACCTCCCCTCCTCCCACTGAGGACTGTGCGAGGGTATAGCGGTTGCCGACCACCTGCGTGAAGTAGACGCGCACGCCGTCGGTCGCGAGGGCCGGGTAAGTGTCCGTTTCGAGCGCCGGCGACGCAATCTGGCCGGTAAAGGTGAGCTGGACCGAGCGGACGACTCTCGCGGATGGCGACGCAGTCATCCGCGGACCGACGACAGCTAGCAGCAGAACGGCGGCAACGACGGCTATCGCAGCCAGGCGTTTCTTCGATGAGCGCAGCGGCGTTCGAGGACGGACGCGGGCGCGATCTGCTTCCACGTCCGTCGCGACGAGACGCTCGCCGAGCGGCTGCGCGGCGTCGATAGCGGCCTCCGGTGCTGACGCGGCACCATCCTGGCTCGTGCTGCCGAAGGAGACCGGCGCAATCAACCGGTAACCGCTCTTCGGGATGGTCTGAATGAAACGTGGATCCCTGACGTCGTCACCGAAGACCCGTCGCAGTTCCGAGATGGCGCGCGTCAACACGTCGTCGCCGACGAAGGTGTCGGGCCACACCGCTCGCATCAGCCGTTCCTTGGGGACGACCTCGTCGCCGTGCTCGACCAGGCACAGCAGTACCGCCATCACCTTGGGTTCGAGGCGCACCGTGCCGGCGGGCCCGCTTACGCGGTTGAGCGAGGGCTCGACGTAGTGGAACTCGCCAATGCGCAAGCTATTCGGCAACGCCCCTGCTCCCTTCGCCACCCGCGTGTCGGCATTCTACTGCAGCGGCATGGGTCGCTCGTGGCCAGCCGGATCGGCTGCGAAACCCTGGCCATTCGGTCCATCAGCGCAACCTCGGGGCAACTCCCGCCAAACCTCGGGGTTCCCACAGGACACCCTCTGACCAGGGGCCTGACTCTCGAACCGCGCTCAAACGCGCGGAGGAAGAGTGATGGTCAACCGAAGCACGTGTCTGTCAGCTGTCATCGCATCGCTGCTGGTTTCCGGGACGTCGCTGCGGTCCACCGAGTCGATCGCAGAGGTGCCGTTCGAGCTGTATCAGCGTCATCTCATTGTCATAAAGGGTTCGATCGGCGAGCTGAATGGCCGCAACCTGCTGATCGATACGGGCACCATTCCAAGCATGGTGGACGCTAGAATCGCTCGAAAGCTGCATCTGAAGTCTGAATCCTCCGGGCTCGTCGCGTTTGGTCAAAGAGTGCAGATCCAAAGCGCCATGCTGGATGGCTTCCGCATCGGCCCAGTACACTCGGGTCGTGTGCCGACCGGCGTCGGCGATCTCTCGTACCTCGATGGCGTACGCGTCGACGCCATCGTCGGGCTCGATGTGCTTGCGCGGACGAGTTTCACCATCGACTATCGGGCCAGAGTGCTAAGGTTTGCGCCGCCTGGTCGCGAGGACTTCACTGCGCCTCTCGAGGTGTTGTGGCCGTTCGTGACGGTGCGGATGACCATCGCCGGACAGCCGATTCGATTGTTGGTCGACACCGGTAGCAGCGATCTGGTGCTGTTCAAGACGCGGATACCCGCCGCTCTCTCCCACGCGCCATGGAGAGGCGACAAGGCCGTGCGGTACGCGTCCGGCGTCGCGCTCTTGCGGCGACTCGAACTGCGAAATGTCCGCCTCGGGGAGGATGCCTGGGACAAGCGGCCGGCTTGGTCGCTCGATCGAGTGCCTGAGGATTATCCGGCGGGCATCGACGGCGTGCTTGGCGTGCTGTCGCTCGGGTGCGACCGAGTGCAGTTTGACTTCGAGCGGAGCGAACTCGGCTGGAGCCGGCGAAACAATTGAAAGCCCGGTAATCTTCAACGCGACGCGGTTCAGCTTCGTATCACGCGCGCGATAACGGCCAGGCTAGCCTTGCTGATTGCGCGCGATCGCGCGGCCGAGAGACACGAGCAGCGCTTCGCGCTCGACCCGTGCCACTGCTACTGACACATCGGCGGCGCCGTAGTAAACCAGGAGCTCCTCGCCACGCTCGATCAGGCCCTGGGGGAACACGACGCGAACACCGGTTCTGAAGTTGGCCATGTCGACCTGCGGCAGCGGCCCGATGTGGATCTCATACGGGGCCTCCGGCGCGAGAGCTGGCGCATCGGACACGTAGAGGACGGTCTCTGGCTGTTCCAGGTCGAGAAGGCACCACCCCATGCAGTAGACGTTGCCTTCCTCGATCGTCGTGGCGCCGTGAAACGGCAGGAGCCAGCCGAGGCGGGTCGCGATCGGCGGCGCGCCGGCCCCGACACGGGAGCTGCGCCAGGTATTAGGCCGAGGCCCGATCAGCTCAGTGCCGTGCTCCGGCCACTCCGCTTCGAGCGAGTCAACCCTGATGCACTCGATCCGCGGCATTGGACGGTGCAGTATCACGTATTGCCCGCCGACCTTCCGCGGAAAGATGACGCAGTTCTTGTTGTCGCCGTCGAGCCGGGGACCGTGGCGCCGGTAGGTCTCCGGGGCAAGCAGGTCGTTGGTCGTGATCAGGCACACGCGCGGTCCGGCGGGCGAGTACCCGGTGTAGGTGATCGCGTATCGCCGCTCCTCGGTCAGGTAGGTGATGCGGGCATCTTCGACGCCCCATTCCTCGTAAGGGGCCTCGCGTGCGACAGCGGGACGGTCAAGGATTTCATCGATGTGCCGACCGTCCGACGAGGTCGCCAGCGCCAGGCACGACCGCCGTGTGTCTTCTTCGAACACCCTGACGAGCAGCACCACGCGCCCGCTGACGTGATCTACGGAAGCCCCAGGATTGAAGGATCCGCTCGCACGAACGAAGCCGATCTCCGATGGCCGGATCAGCGGGTTGGCGGGCAGACGTTCGAGTGACGCGATCATGGCTCCACCTCGGAGATCCAGTTCGCATAGAGCCGGTCGAAGTGCTTCCCGGGAGCTCGATAGTACTCGTCCGCGCTTACGTCGATCACTCGAGGGACGGTTCCTCGAATGAGCTTGCCCGTGTCGCGTAGCCTCCTGAACTCGCGAAAGATACCAGCGGCTGGCTTCTCGGTTCCGTCGGCGCGGACGAGACCGAACGTGCGCTCGCGCACCGCGGTCAACAACGGTGGCCGCGAGAAGAGCGTCCGGTCGTAGTCTCCATAACACCATGCGTAGGCGCCGGCAGCGCCGGTATCCACCAACCGGGTCAGGACGCCGCGATAGTACGTCGCCGCCTCTTCCTCCGAGGCCAGATATTGAGGCCGAGGTGCGCCGAGGAAGTCGTCCGTGATCGACAGCCCGGCTGCCCCCGGCGGCGCCGTGCAGAGACCGAACTCCTGCATCAGCGTCGGGCGGCCGCTACCCGAGAGGCCCGAGGTCAGTGCGCAGGAAAACGGCACCAACGCCGGATCGAGGAACGATCGCGCGCTCTGGGAATAGAGTGGATACGCATGCATCACGTCCTCGTCCGCAATGGCCGCGAGGTCGTCGACGCGCATGTGATTCTGCGTGGTCAGCGAGGGCAGATGGGCGCCGATCTGGATCGGAACGCCAGGCGCCGCCTCGCGGATGGCGCCAGCCAGAACCGACGCCCACAGCCGGCCGGCCTCCCGCGATGACGGACGCTGCGCGTCGTCGATTTCGTTGGCGACATCAAAGGCGCGGACTGAGGAGTCTCCGGCCAGCGCGCCGGCGCAGGTTGCGGCAAGCAGCGCCTGAGACCGAAGGACGAGTGAATCCGAAAAGAGATTCACCGGGAGTCCGCGAGTATCGAGAACCCAGGCCGGCCACCAGATAGCGCCACTCATGTTCAGGGTAATCAGCGTGGGCACGACTCGAAGACCCGCGTCCTTCGCGGCTCCTGTGACCATCACCAGGCGGGCGATCATGTCTGGAGCCACGGTCATCGGAGCCGGGAGAAAGTCCTGCATCAGTGCGAACAGCCGAACCGTGTCGAAACCAATGTCTGCGATGTGTGCCAGGTCGTCGCGCACTTCCGCAAGATCGAACTCGCGCCACATGTACATCGCGCGCCGGCGCGGCCAGTAGTTGATCCCGAGCTCGAAACGCGGATCCGGCTGCAGAGGTGAGGTCACTACACCAACCCGCCCAGGATTTCGTCGAGCGACAGGTCGGCCACGCAGGTCACTCCGTCTGCGGCACCGTAGTAAACCCGCACATTGTCGCCTTCCGCCAGCACGCCACAGGTGAACACCACGCCACCAAAGAACCCCTCGCGTTCGTATGGCGCTTCCGGACGCAGGATCGGCTCGCGCGACCGCGCCAGCACGCGGGAGGGATCCGCTGGATCAAGCAAGAGCGCGCCGAGGGAATACTCGAGCGGCGCACGCGTGACGCCGTGATAGATCGCCAGCCACCCATCGTGAACACCGGACGTCACCCGGAACGGGACGGCACCACCCCCCACCTTCGCGTCGTCCCATGCGTCGGGCCGTGCCGTGGCCACGACACGATGCTCTCCCCACGCCAGCAGGTCGGCGGATGAGGCAATCCAGATGGCGGGCTCACCCAATCCCTCCGGCATCGGCCGGTGCAGCGCAGCGTAGCGGCCGCCGATGCGCGCCGGAAAGATCGTCACGTCCCGGTTCGGAGGCGGAAAGATGACACCGTGCCGGTGGAACGTACGGAAGTCGCGTGTCGATGCCAGCGCCGTCGCAATGCCATGCGGAGACACGGCGGTGTAATTGATCCAGCAGGTGCCATCCAGAAGAGTGATGCGCGGGTCCTCCACGCCGAACGACTCGAGTTCGCTGGCGGGCGACAGGGCCGGCGCTGGCTCTACGTCGAAGTGAACACCGTCGGTCGATCGCGCGACGCGCAGGTGCGAGATGGACGTGAGCCACGTTCGTCCTTCGACCACGACGATGCGCGGGTCGCTGACGTCCAATCCTTTGGTGCCTGCAGGCCACCGGAGTACTTCGAGCTGCCTGGTGACCGGGTTGTAGACGGGAGCGGCGGCGTCTCCGTTCGGCGAACGGAGCGGAGCCTCGGCCACCCGCACCAGGAGCACGACATCCGATTCGTGACGGATGACACCGGGGTTGAAGGCGCCCACGACCTCGAGGTCTGGCCGGGACGGGCGGATCATCGCCGGGGTGAGAATCGGGTTTTCTGGCGAGCGCATGGGTGATGTCAGCTCTGCCTGAAGAGTGTCCCCCCTTTTTCTGCGCGGTGGCCTAAACTTCAGCAGGCCAGGTGAACATGATGAATCCGATGCCTGTTCGTAGCGCTTGCCGCGCCGTAGCCTCGGCGGAGGCGCGACCGCGCTCCGCATCACGGTGCTGCTTCTTACTCTTGGCCTGGTCGGGCTGGTTGCCGGTCAGGCCCGGCTGCCATCGGCACCAGAGCTGGACGCGGTCAGAAAGCACATCAAGACCGCGTGGTCGACGCTGACCCGCTCGAATCGCGACCTGCCGGCCGCCGCGGTCGATCCAAAACTGCACCTGCCGCCAGGAACACCCTGGCCTGTCTACGTCTCTCGTCGGGAGGACCGGGCCCGCATAGAGAGCACGCTGCGCCAGGTTCTCGGCGAGAAAGAATTCAGCACGATTGCGCTGACCACGCTCCCCGAGGACCCCGCCAGCATCAAGCAGCACGGCCTGTTGTATTTGCCCCGACCCTACGTGGTGCCAGGCGGACGCTTCAATGAAATGTACGGCTGGGACAGTTACTTCATCCAGGTCGGCCTGCTCGAGGATGACGAGTTGCCGCTTGCCCGCGACATGGTCGACAACTTCATCTACGAGATCGAGCACTACGGAACGATCCTGAACGCGAACCGGACGTATTACCTGACGCGTTCGCAGCCGCCTTTTCTGACCACGATGATCCTGGGGGTTCATCGGAAGAAACCGGATCGCGCCTGGCTTGCATCGACGCTGCCGGCGATCGAATCCTATTATCGATTCTGGACGACCGGAGAGCACCTGGTGACGGCTACCGGCCTGTCACGCTACTGGGATTACGGGGAGGGGCCGGCGCCCGAAGCGATCAGCGACGAGCGCGACGCGCAAGGACGCACCCATTACGATCGCGTCCGCGAGTTCTACCGCACTAAGGAGTTCACCGACTACGACCTGGCTCGGTACCTACGACCGCAGGCGCGACACGCTGACTCCGCTTTTCTACAAGGGAGACCGCTCGATGCGCGAATCAGGGTTCGATCCGTCGAACCGATTTGGCCCGTTCAGCATCGACATCATTCATTACGTGCCGGTCTGCCTCAACTCACTGCTGTACCAGATGGAGCTGGACACGGCCGAGATTCTCGCCACGCTGGGCAACGAGGCCGAGGCGGCGACGTGGCGCACGCGTGCCGCTGCGCGCAAGGACCGCATCAACGCGCTGATGTGGGACGAGAAGGCGGGTCTGTACTTCGACTACAGCTTCCAGACCAAGCGTCGCCGCGCTTACGAGTTCGCCACCACCTTCTACCCGCTGTGGGTGGGGATCGCGGGAAAGGAGCAGGCCGCGCGCGTGCGCGCCAACCTGTCGAAGTTCGAGGCGCCGGGCGGGATTCTCACCAGCACCACGGTCACCGGCAGCCAGTGGGACGCCCCCTTCGGCTGGGCGCCGCTGCAGATGATCGCGGTCGAGGGGCTTCGCCGATACGGCTACGAAGAGGACGCCGATCGCATCGCCGCGAAGTTCGTATCGCTGGTCAACAAGGAGTTCCGCGAACACGGAACCATTGTCGAGAAGTACGACGTCCGCCGGAACGAGTCGGACGTCGCCGCGGGGATCCAGTTCGGGTACAGCGCGAACCAGGTTGGATTCGGCTGGACCAACGGGGCCGTCCTCAGGCTGCTGGCCGGCATGCGGCAGCCGGCAGGGATTGGCAAATGAGCCTTATTCGGTGTGCCGCCAAGCCGGACGGAGTTTACCGGAAGTTCTCCACCAGCACTAGATCGCTGTTTTTCTGATCCTGCCGGACGTACAGGATCGATCGGCCGTCGGGGGAAACCGCCAGCCCGGGCTCATTTGGCTGCGCCTCTTGTTCGAGACTGGCGACGTGGCTGATGCGGCGCGTAGCAAAGTTGAAGAATTCGAGGGCGTGCGGCCTAGTGACGGTGTTGACGAAATAAATGCCTTTGTCCGTCAGCGCCCAGTACCCCCAGTATTTGACCTTGGGGAATTCCAGCACCTGCACTTCCTCGCCGCCGCCGACGCCGGCTCTCCAGAGGCCGTTGACGTTAAGGCCCTTCGCATAATAGATGGACTGTCCATCAAGCGACTCGAAAGCGGCAAAGCCTCCCTGCTTCGTCACCTGCACTGCGTCTCCGCCGTCAGCAGGCACTTTCCAGACCTCGGAACGTCCAGTGCGATTTGAAGCGAAGTAGATCCATCGACCATCATTCGACCAACTGGGCGCCACATCGTCGGAATTTTCGGTCGTGAGGCGCCCCGGCACGCCACCGTCCGCATCGATGATGTGAATATCAGCATGCCCTCCCGAATAGGCGTCGAACGCGATGCGTCGATTATCTGGAGACCACCGCGGCGTTCCGGCGTAGGGCCCGCCCAATGACGTCAGTGGCTGGAGGTTGGCTCCATTGGCGTCGCACACCCAGATCTCGGGACTTCCCGAGCGGTCCGAGTGAAAGACAATCTTTCTCCCATCGCGCGAGAACTGTGGGCCAGCCTCATGTCGCGTAGACGAAATAAACTTCGTCGACGATGTGACCGTCCCTGCTGACCGTGAAATCGCGAGCTGCCAGATATTTGCGTCCGCTGACCGCTCCACGTAGGCGAGTCGGTTCGCCCGGCTGGAAATGGCGGGCTGACCCGCGTTATCCCCGCCTATCGGTAGCCGCTCAGGTTTGCCCCCGGAAGCCGAAACTCTCCATAGAGTGCTGCTCCTCGACAGGGGACCCCCTGACGAGAATACTAATTCGCTGCCATCGGGAGTCCAGGCAGGTCGCTCGAACCACGCCTCCTCAAACGTCACACGTGTGGGTTCGCCACCCGAAAACGGCACAAGGTAAATATCGCCGGTTCCACCGCCCTTGAGCCGGTAGAAGGCAACCGTCTGACCGTCAGGCGAGATCGCCGGAGCAAGATCGCCGACAAATTCTGCTCGATCCATCGGAGCGCGCCCGCCGCTGGAGTGCTCAGGCGGAGAAGTAAGCGGGCGTTTTGACGAACGGTCCACGGACAGCACGAACAGCCTCGCAGCATCCTGTAGCGCGCTCCTGTCGGAAAAGGCCAGGGATTTGCTGTCCGGCGACCAACTTAATCCCGAGCCGTACCAATCCCATGTGTCCAAGTCCTCCTGGTGTATCGAGGCAATCTTGCGCTCGGGACCACCGAGAGCGGGAACCAGGAATATTCCACTCTCACCTTCGGAGACCCGAATGAACGCGATGTAACGACCGTCTGGTGACCAGGCAGGACTCCTGTCTGCCGCTGGACTGGTGGTCACCTGAATCGGGGGCCCGGCCCCGATCAGCTTCACATAGATGTCCTCGTTGTCCCCGTTTTCACCGTCCCATACGAACGCGACCTGGTTGCCGTCGGGTGAAAAAGTCACGCCGCTTTCCTGGCCCGGAAACGTGGTCAGTGGCGAGGTTTGCATGGCGGACTTCGGCGTTGCAGAATCGGCTCCAGAAAAATAGAGCCAGGCCGCCGCTGCAATCGCCAAGGCCGCGACCGTTCCAATCGGAGCGGCTCGGTTGGCGCCGCCAGGAACGCGGCCGCGGCGGCAGACGCGGCGCCGCTGAACTCCGCGGCAGTGCGTCCCGACTCCGTGTCGCGCTTGAGCCGTCGCAGATCCACGAGCAACTCTTTAGCCGACTGATACCGAACCTCCCGGATCCTTTTCCAGGGCTTTGTCGATAATGCGAGCCAACTCAGACGGCACCTTCGGATTCAGCCCTGACGCCGGCATCGGCGCTTTGTTGAGAATTGCGTCGAAGACGACGGCGGAGGTGTTGCCCTTGAAAGGCAAGCTACCGGTTGTCATCTCGTACAACACGACTCCGAAAGAAAACAGATCCGTCCGGGCATCCAGCGCTTCGCCTCGCGCCTGCTCCGGAGACATGTATGCCACGGTCCCCACCGCTACACCGGGACTGGTAAGAAAAGCTTCCCGTGCGGTGGCTGTCGGCGGCGCGCTCTCCCCGATTGCTTCCGACGCTCGGCGTCCCTCTGACGACCAACTTGGCCAGACCGAAGTCCAGAACCTTGGCCTGCCCGCGCGTGGTCACGAAGATGTTGGCGGGCTTGAGGTCGCGATGAACAATGCCCTTCGAGTGAGCGGCGTCCAACGCATCCACAATCTGACTTGCCAGATCCAGGAGCGCCCCTGTCTTGACCGGCTTTCCAGCTATGCGATGCTTGAGCGTCTCGCCTTCCAGCAACTCCATGACGATGAAGGGCTGCCCTCCGTGCTCGACGCTTTCGTCGATATCGTGGATCGTGCAGATGTGAGGATGATTCAAAGCAGAGGCGGCGCGTGCTTCACGCCGGAGCCGCTCCAGCGCTTGAACGTCCTGGGACAGCTCTTCTGGGAAGAAACTTCAGGGCGACGGGGCGGCGCAGGCGGGTGTCGTCGGCCTTGTAGACCACTCCCATTCCGCCGCTGCCGAGCTTCTCCAGGACGCGATAATGTGAGACTACTTGGCCGATCATCGCCAGCGGGTTGATGGTAGGCTCGCGCAAAAATCAAGTCAAACTCTCGTTCTTTAGCCCCCCTAATCCTCCCGAAGGAACATCCATGCGCGCATTTCTTCTCGCTCTGACGACGGTGGTCGGGCTGGTGTGTGCCCCAGCGTGGCGCCAGGAAGAACACCAGGCCGCGCAGCCACCGGCCCGGCCCGCCGCCGCAGCGGGACCGGTCACTGCTGACGGAAACGCGAGAAAGTGGTGGAAAGAGGCCGTCGTCTATCAGATCTACCCACGCTCGTTCAAGGACTCGAACGGCGACGGCGTCGGCGATTTGAAGGGGATCACCTCGAAGCTGGACTACGTGAAGAGTCTTGGCGTCGACGTCGTCTGGCTCAACCCGGTATTCGCCTCGCCGAACGACGACAACGGCTACGACATCAGCGATTACCGCGGCATCATGCGCGAGTTCGGCACGATGGAGGACTTCGACGCGCTGCTCAAGGGGATGCACGATCGCGGCTTGAAGCTGGTGATGGATCTGGTCGTGAACCACAGCAGCGACGAGCACGAATGGTTCCAGCAGTCGCGCCGTTCAAGAGAGAACCCGTACCGCAACTACTACCACTGGTGGCCGGCCGAAAAAGGCAAGCCGCATCCGCGACGGAGCTTCTTCGATGTCAACGGAGACGCCTGGAAGCTGGACCGCCCGACCAACAGCTACTACCTCCACTACTTCTCCCAGAAGCAGCCGGATCTGAACTGGGAGAATCCCAGGCTCCGAGAAGAGATTTTCTCGATGATGCGCTTCTGGTTCGACAAGGGTGTGGACGGATTCCGGATGGACGTCATCCCGTTCATCTCGAAAGACACCACGTTCCCGGAAATGCCCGCCGAGTACAAAGGAGACTGGGGCAGGTTCTACGCCAACGGACCGCACGTCCATCAATACTTGCGCGAGATGAACGAATCGGTCCTCAGCAAGTACGACGTGATGACCGTGGCGGAAGGAGCCGGGGTGACGGCGGCTGACGCGCTCGACTACGTCGATGCCGAGCGGCGTGAGCTCAACATGCTGTACCACTTCGAGGGAGTCTCGCTGGGCTACCTGCCGAACAGCCTGAAGGTTCCGGATCCTGACGGCTACAAGCTGGTCGCGTTCAAGGAGATCTACACCAAGTGGGACGGTGTCTTTGCGACCAGGGGCTGGGGCTCGATCTATCTCGGCAACCACGATCAGCCCCGAATGTCGACGCGGTGGGGCAACGACGCGCCGCAGTGGCGCGATCTGTCGACGAAAATGCTCACCACCTTCCTCCTGACCATGCGCGCGACGCCCTACTACTACGCGGGCGACGAGTTGTGCATGACCAACATCAAGTTCGACAAGATCGAGGATTATCGCGACATCGAGTCCATCAACTGGTATCAGCAGGTGAAGAACAACGGTGGAGATCTGCAGGCGTTCCTGGAGGCGCAGAAGATTTCCGCCCGCGACAATAGCCGGACGCCATTCCAGTGGGATCGAACTGCCAACGCCGGATTTACCACCGGCGGGCCGTGGCTCAAGGTGAATCCGAACTACACCACGATCAATGCGGCCGCCCAGGACAGCGACCCACAGAGCTGCCTGAACTACTTCCGGAAGCTCGTGACGCTCCGAAAAGCGACGCCGGTCCTGATCTACGGGAAGTACGTGTTGCTGGACAGGGAGAACCCGAGCGTTTACGCGTACACGCGGGAACTGGACGGCCGGAAGATGCTCGTGCTCCTGAATTTCAAGGACACGGTCGCATCGGTCAACACCGGCCTCGACCTGGCGAAGGCGAAGGTGATCTTCGGCAACTACGCGACGCCGTCGCAATCGGGGAAGTTGCAGCCGTATGAAGCCGTGATCTACGAGCTCTGACACCGAGGCGCGTCAACGGCATCCCTGCCGCGCAATCTCCGCCAGGGCAGATCTGGCGACTCCCATATCAGGATTGTGCTTCAGCACGCGCTGCAGCGCCGCCCGGGCACCGTCGGCATCGCCGGCCGCACACAAACCTCTGGCCAGATTCACACCGATTTCGCTCAGTTGAGGATTGCTGTCGAACGCCGTCCGCCACAGATCCAGTGACTGTTTCAGCATGCCTCGACGCGCGAGAAAGACACCCAGGTTGGCCACCGCCACCGCATTGTCCGGATCCTGCTTCCGGGCCTGTTCGTAGAGCTTCTCCGCGGTGTCGAAACTCCCTCGCGCCTGGTGGAGATATCCAAGCCGCGTCAACACTTCCCGGTCATCCGCCCGCTCCGGCCGGACGCTCTCCAGCAGCCGAAGCGCTTCGCGAGATGCAAACGCATTACCCCTGAGCGCGACTTCGCCGTAGGCGAGCCCGAGATCGCGGGCAGCAGGCCGCGGATTTCCGAACTGGATCAGTCTGCCAACCGCCACCGATCGAGGCGGGTCGTTCTGACGCTGCCGGATGATACGGTGATCGGTCACCGCCGTATGGGCGATATCGGCGCTCTCCAGTCGGGGCATGTGACAGGCGATGCAATCCGGCTGGCGCGGATAGTGGCGTTCCGCCATCGGCTCGTGACAGGTGACGCACCTGGCGCGGTAATATCCCGCCCGCTCCTGGACGCCGGGCTGCGTATGAGGATCGTGACAGGTCAGACACGACAGTCGGTCCCCGCTCTCGAGCTTGCACCGGCTGACCGCCAGCGATTCGACGTGACTCACGGCTGCGCGACGTTGCCGCGCGAAGTCTTCGCGAACGAAGATCGCGAGGGACTCCGATAGCGCCGCACCGGGCTGGTAGTCCTGCTGCGATCGTCCCGCTCGCGCGATCCGGGCCTCCCCTTCGAGATGACACTGCACGCAGATGCTGTCGCGCCGTTCACCGGTCAACTTGCCAGGATTGATCATGGCGCCGCGACCTGCGATGTGGTCGCTGCCCGGTCCATGACATCGCTCGCACCCAACACCGTCCTGCAGAAACGCCTCGGCAGCAAACCGGTTGACGGTACCCTTCAAGGTCGGCTGGACACGGCTCGCGTGGCAGAACAGGCATGTCGAATCGACGGGGCGATTCAGCTGCATCTCGCGAACCTGCGAGTACCCGGGCGACATCTCCCATCCGTCCTTCGCCGTGTAGTAGTTGATCGGCGCCTGGTAGAGGAATCCGTCGATCTCGAACAGAAACGTTCGGCCCCGGGTCCTCGAACCGAGGTAGTACTTCAGCGGCTGGGAGCCGTGCAACTCGGGGGGGCCGGCGCGATCGTATGCGAGAACGCCCGTCTGGCCTCGGCGCAGGACCCGATACGACACACCGGACGGCGCATGATCGAAGGATCCTTCGATCAGCGCCGGCAGCGCCGCCCCGCTGGTACGGGCCATCGCCGTGCGGGAATAGCTCTCATAGATCGCTTCGTGACATGGCCGGCACGCTTGGTTGCCGACCTCGGCGCGCGGCTGCCGAGGCTGGTCCGCGCGCTCGCCAGCCGGCCCGCTGCCGAGCGACAGCACGAGCAGGCCTGACGTCGCGCAGGCGAGACCAAAGCGGATCATACGAACATCGTACGCTCGTGCAGGAAGGAGGTCGCGCCTGGGTGGGACCAACGATCGGCCTCAGCTCCCAGCTTCAGCAGTTGGTCCTGCTGGAAGCTGGAAGCCGGAAGCTGAGAAGCTGAACGCTTGCCTAGAAAATGAACTTCAGCGCGAACTGGAAATTGCGCTGGAGGTCGGTATTGCCAAACGCCGTCGAGTTGATCCGGCCGGCGTTCGGGTTGTCGTTGCCCGGCACACCGACTTCGGAGTCAGGGTTCCCGAGATTCACATGGTTGAAGAGATTGACCGCCTCGGCGCGGACCTCGAGTACCCGGTTGCCGGACAACCCGAAATGTTTGAAGATCGACGCGTCCGTCCTCCAGTAACCCGGCCCGCGTAGCGAGTTTCTCTCCATGTTGCCAAAGGTTCCAGCCGCCGGTCGCGAGAACGCACTGCCGGACGAACCGATCGCTGCGGCGTTGAACCACTCGTCCCGAGTCTGAGGGCCTTCAGGATCGCCGATCAGGTTCGGCCGGTTGTTCCCTCCCGTGTCGCGATCCTGCCCTGCATCCCGGTAATTGACGCTGAACGGGAGCCCGCTCTGCATGATGTGGTTCACGTTGAGCTGCCACCCGCCGATGAACGCGTCCATGACCGGCGACATGTCCGTCATGTATAGTCGGCCGCGCCCGACCGGCACTTCGGCAACGACTGACAGGACGAAGTTGTGGGTGCGGTCCCAGTCGGCCGGCCCCTTGTTCATCTCGACGTCGTAGAAGAAGTAATCGCCGCTCTCCTGGACCTGCCGCTGCAGGGTGTAATTCGCCTTTATCGAGTAGCCGTTGGAGAACAACTTATTGAACTTGGCCTGCAGCGAGTCGTAGGCGTTGTTCGCGCAGTTGCAGAAGAAGTCGATGCCCTGCGTCCAGAGGAAGGCTCCGCCGAAGCCCGAGTCGTTGGGGACGCCGCCGGCGAAGAACGGCCGGCGGTTGTTCTGCGACACGGTGCCGAACCCGTCGAGGGTGGCCTGGTTGACGTTGATGGCCGGGCCGTCGCCCGCGAATACGTTTCTCCCCCGGTTGCCGACGTAGCCAGCCTCGACCGACATGGTGCTGGTCAACTGCCGCTGCAGCATCACGTTGAATGCATCCACGGTCGGGGGACGCTGCTTCTCAGGAAGGGCGCGCGCGAAGACGCCATCGGGCAGTGGGAACCGGCCGCTCTGTGGGACCGGGGGGAACACCGGCGGCGGTGCCCCCTCCGCCAGCGTGAACACGCGGTCGAAATTCTCCGGGGCGTTGAGCTCCTGCACTGACAGCACCGGGAGGTTCTGCGTCACGCTGTGGCCGAAGAGCGATCCGAACACGCCGAGGTCGTAGCTGCGGCCGTAGCCGGCTCGCAGGACGGTCTTGCTGTCGATCTGATAGGTCCCGCCAACCCGGGGCGCCCAGTTGAGCCGGTTCTCGATGTCGCCGTTGAGGCCGATACCGCCAACGCCCGCGACCCGGATTTCGCCGGTGGCGAGATCGAGGAAACCACCGTTCCCGGCCTCGTTCACCGTCTGCGGATTAATGATGTCGAGCCGCAGCCCATAATTCAGGGTGAACCTGTCGTTGGTGCGCCAGGTGTCCTGCGCGTAGTACGCGGTGCGCCACTGCTGCTCGCGCGCGTCGGTATTGGGACTGACGTACCGTCGCAGCCTGGTGACGTCGCCAAGGAGGAACGTGGCGAGGCCCATGCCGCCGCCGTTTGGTCCGATCGTGCGGTTGGCGTCGAAGGTCAACTCTCCGGACCGATGGGCATCGCTCGGCACGCGGAGATTGTTCGCCCGGCGGATGTCCACACCGGCTTTGAAATTGTGATTGCCGAGGAGCTTGGTGATATTACCGACCAGCTGCCACTGCGTTTCGTCCTGATCGAGGGGACAGTTGCAGCGATTGACACCCAGGCCCGAGCCAAACTCGAAGTTGCCAGGTGCAGTGTTGTCGTCGGCACCCACGAACCCTGCCGGCAATCCGGAAGAGAAAGTGTCGTCGAGATTGAGCCCGGGGATCCCGGCATCGGCCGCCGGCGAGGTTCCGAAGTCAAAGGGCAGCACGTTGACCTTGTACTTGAACCAGCCGAACCTGAAGTCCGCCAGCAGCGTCGACGAGATCGCGGTGTCGACACCGTAAGCGAAGCTCTGGTTTTTCGCTTTCGACTCCCCGCCCAGATTCACCACCTGCAGCCCGCCCCCCTCCCCAAATGCAGTGGGACCGTTCCGGGAGAACTTCCCGAGGCTGTAACGACCGAACGTATTGGCGCTCTCGCCGATCCTGCCGTCGATGCGCACGTTGAACGAGTTCTCTTCGAACGCCTCGGAGTCGGACATCACGAAATTGTCCCTCGTCCCGTTTTCTCTGCCGGTTGTGTTGGGGGGCGGGATCAGCCGAAGAATCGCCTGCGCCTGTGGGGAGAGCCGGTCAGTGGGAATCACGTTGCCCGGGAACTGCGTTCGATTCGCCGGCACGCCGCCGGAGGGGTCGAAGATGTTGATCCCGTAGGCGCTGAGGTCGCCGCCGCGGGCGGCCGCGGTCGGCACGGTCAGCAGCCGGGAACCACCGACGGTGCTGCGAGTGCCCTGGTAGTCGCCAAAGAAGAACATCCGGTTCTCGACAATTTTGCCGCCCAGGGATCCGCCGAACTGATCCTTGTCGGTCTTGGGCAGGTGTTTGCCGGTCAGCGGGTCCACCTGGAATTGCGTGAACGGATTCCGCGACTGGAACCGGTCATCCTGGTGGAACTCGAAGACGCTGCCGAAGAACTGGTTCCTGCCCGACTTGGTCTGGACCGAGACGATGCCGGCCGTCGCCTGGCCGAACTCCGCATCGTAGTTCTGCGACGTGATCTTGGTCTCTCCGATCGACTCCAGAGTGGGGTTGATGACGATGATTCCCAGGATCGGATCGCGGTTCTCGGTGCCATCGAGCTGATAGCCGGTGCCGCTGAAGTGCTGCCCGTTCACCATCGTCTGGGTAGACCCTTGCGGGTTCTCGCTGGCGGCGTGCTGCCAGCCAAGCTGCTGCGTGCCCGGGGTCAGGAGGATGAACTTGGTGAAGTTGCGATCGAGGACCGGCAAGTCGGTGATCTGTTTAGAGTCGAAGTTCGAGGAGACGTCCGCGCGATCGGTTTTCAACAGGGGCGATCCGCCGGTGACCTCGACCTGCTCGGTGAGTTGTCCGACTTGCAGATCGAAGTCGATGGGCGTCTGCGTGTCGACGCTGACGCGCACCTGCGGCAGCACGGCGGTCTTGAAACCGGACATCTCCACCTTGACTTCGTAGGTGCCTGGCAGCAGGCGATCCTTGACGTAGAGTCCGTTTTCGGTCGACACGGCCGTGTCGACGGTCTTGCGTTCGATGCTGGTGATGGTGATCGTGGCGCCAGGAACAGCGGCACCCGAGGCGTCCTTGACGATTCCGCCGATGCTTCCGTAGACCGCTTGCGCGGCGACCTCCGAGTCGGGTGCAGCTACGAGCAACGCGCAGAGTGCAACCGCGACCCGCATCAAGTGCGTGGTCCTCGCCGGTGTCCAGCAGAACACAACGGACATGAGAGCCTCCGTTTCGCCCCGCAGGCCGTCGCCAGCGTTTCGAATACGTTGCACGGCCGGGGGCCCCGTCGGCGCATGCTAGCACCGATCGCAAATCCGCGAACCGACAAATGTCAGGTGGTTCGATAGAATTTTCGGGTCGCGAGACTGTAGACTCCGCGCTGGCATTTCCCGGGCGTTCGGTCCAAATTTATGAATCTCCGATTTGCCCCTTTCCTGTTCGGTCCAGCTCTACTAGCGGCGACTTTCGCAGCCGCTCCTCCGAATGACCTGCAGCCGTCCGCGCCGGCGATCACCCGGTTCCCGCTGAGCCGGGGCACACTCGTGCTGACGCGATCGATCCGTCCCGGTGCGTTCTTCGACGTGGTCGGCCGCCGGTCCGCTGTCTTCGGGTACGAAAACCGCGCGCTCGAAGCCTGGGTCTATCCCCTGAAGGTCGTGGACGATTTTCGCCTGGCCTTTCGGCTGGACGGTTATCCGCTGGAGATTCCAGGGTCCGACGTGGCTTCCAGCATCGAGGTCCGTCCCGCGGCGACGATCTTTACCTACACCCACGCCGCGTTCACCGTTCGCCAGCTCATCATGGCCCCGATCGACGAACCGGGGATCGTGATGCTCCTCGACGTTCAGAGCACCTTGCCGCTCAGCATCGTCGGATCGTTCCGGCCCCGGCTGCGACTGATGTGGCCGGCAGGATCGATGACGCCAAACGCCGGGTGGGATGAGAAGGCGCGGGTCTACGAGTTGAGCGAAGAGACCGGGCAGTTCGCCGGCGTGATCGGATCACCGGCCGCACGGGATCTGTCGGTGATGCCCTACCAGGAAGAGCCTCGCGACGTGCCGCTGCAATTCGTGATCGAGGCACAACCAGATTCGTCCGACGCATTCCTGCCGATCATCATCGCGGGCAGTACCGCCGGCCGTGCCGAGGCCAGGGCCACGTACGACAAACTCCTGCGCTCGGCCAGGGAGCAGTATGAGAAGACGACGGCGCACTACGAACGCCTGCTGCAGGACACCGCGCGAGTCGTCACGCCAGACCAGCGCCTGAACGATGCATTTGCCTGGGCCAAGGTCGGCATGGACAAGGGCGTCGCCACCAACCCGAAGCTCGGCACCGGCCTGGTGGCCGGCTTTCGGACATCAGGAGACAGCGAGCGCCCGGGATTCGCCTGGTTCTTCGGCCGCGACGCGCTCTGGACGGTGCTTGCGCTCAACGCCGAGGGAGATTTCGCATCGAGCCGCACGGCCCTGGATTTTCTCCGCAAGTTCCAGCGCGCGGACGGCAAGATCCCGCACGAGATTTCACAGAGCGCCTCGTTCGTGGACTGGTTCGAGAAATACCCCTACCCGTGGGCGAGCGCCGATGCCACGCCGCTCTTCGTCATTGCGCAGGCCGACTACTGGCGGGCCGGCGGCGACCGCGACTTCCTCGCGGCGAGCTGGGACGCGATTCGCAAGGCGTATCGTTTTTCCGAAGCGACCGACACCGATCGAAACGGGTTGATCGAGAACACCGGCGCAGGACACGGGTGGGTGGAAGGGGGCGCGCTCTACCCGGCGCACGAGGAAATCTACCTGCAGGGCTTGTGGATGGAGGCTTCGCGCGCGATCGCGGAGCTCGCCGACGTGATGAACGACCCGGCGCTCGCGCGCGACGCGCGCGCCGCGCAGGAGCGGACCCGGGACGCGGTCGAGCGAACCTACTGGCTGCCGGATCGCGGCTTCTACGCGATCGCAACCGCCTTGCCGCGAAAGGAACGGCCCATCGCGGAACCGGGACCGGATCGCGCGCGCCGCCAGGCTCGCATGGATGCACTTCGAGATGCCCGGCTGATCGACGAAGACACCGTGCTGCCGGCGGTTCCGCTCTGGTTCGGGACGCTCGACGCCACACGAGCGGAGCTGCAGATCGACCATCTCGGCGCCGGCGCGCTCGCGACCGACTGGGGCAGCCGCATTCTCTCCGAGCGAAGCGAGCTCTATGATCCGCTGTCGTATCACTACGGATCGGTGTGGCCGCTGTTTACCGGCTGGGCATCGATGGGTGCCTACCAATACGGGCGGCCGCACGTTGGCCTTCAAGCCCTGATGGCAAACGCCTTGCTCACCTACGATGGCGCGCTCGGCTACGTCACGGAACTGCTCTCAGGAGAATTCAACGCTGCCTTCGGCCGCTCGTCTCATCACCAGGTCTGGTCAGAGGCCATGGTGGTGACGCCGGTGCTGCGCGGTCTGCTCGGGATCGAATCGAGTGGAGCCGGCACCGTGCTGCGGTGCGCGCCGCGACTGCCGGCGAACTGGAACAGCGTCTCGGCCCGGAACATTGCTGCCGGCACCACGCGGACCGACTTCACCTTCACCCGAACCCCTGGAAGGCTGAGCGTCACCATCGATCGGCCGGCCCTCGCTGGTGCCGGCGGCCAGCCCCTCCGCGTAGTCCTGGCGCCGGCGTTTCCGCTCGACGCGGTGGTACGCGCCGTCAGTGTGAACGGCCGCGACACGAAGTTCGACATCACTCGCACAGGAGACATTCAGCACGCCGAAGTCGTCATCGTCGAGCCAGGAGCGAAGACATCCGTGGTGTTCAACATGGACGAGGGGACCGACGTCTACCAGGACGTCGTCGCGCCGCCGTCCGGCAATCGAAATGAAGGGCTGAGGGTGCTGAGATCCCGTGCCGGCCGCGACGCGCTACGACTCACGCTGGAGGGCCGCCCCGGCCGTGCCTACTCGCTCCTGCTGCGCACGCCACGCACGGCGAGCACGGTCTCGGGAGGTGAGCTGAAGTCGAATGGCGCGAGAGACCCGGAGCTGGTCGTGACCTTCGAAGGAAATGGCGATGGCTACGTTCGCAAGGAGGTCACCGTCGCGCTGGGCGGTCGCTCACCGCGATGACCCTTCTTTCATGGTCACTACCCGGCGACCCTGCACGTTCTGGTGCGTCTCGGTACGACCGCTCGGCCATGCGATCTCGATCCGATCGGCCTTCGTCTCAGTGCCCAGTCCGAAGTGGAGTCGCAGATCGTCATGGGAGTAGTAACTGGACTGACTCAGGACCGCGCGGGCCTGCCGCACGCCTCCGGAGGTGACGACGACGGTGGCGCCGAGGGCGGACCGATTCGACGCGGTGCCTTCGAGCTTGATCACGATCCACCCGTGGCCACCCTCGTAAGTGTTCTGGAGCAATGACGGCGCCTCGTTCATGTTGGTGATCAGGACATCGATGTCTCCGTCATTGTCGACATCTCCGAAGGCGGCGCCGCGGCTCGAATGCGGGACCGACGTGTCGCCGCTCTGCTGCGTGACATTCACGAAGGCGATCCCGGCCCCGCCGGTGTTGCGGAAGACTACCCGCGGACCACGGTGGGTGTACTGCGGCATGGTCCGCTCGATCTCCGGATAGACGTTCCCCGTGACATAGAAGACGTCGTGCCGGCCGTCATTATCGAGGTCCGGGACGCCTGTGCCCCATTCCACGTAGCGGTTCTCGACCGCCAGCCCTGCGGCGGCGGCCACGTCCTCGAACAGTCCCTTGCCAAGATTGCGATACAGGGAGGGAATGTCGTCGGCGAAGTGCGTCTTGAGCAGATCGAGCAGGCCGTCACCGTTGTAGTCGCCAACAGCCACGCCCATGCCCGCCTGCGGGTTGCCGTTCTCGTTGTAGGCGGCGCCACTTTCCAGCGCAACGTCGGTGAACGTTCCGTCTCGATTGTTGCGGTACAGAATTGCCGCGGTTGAGTCCGAGGCGACATAGATGTCTGCCCAACCATCGCCGTTCAGATCGGTCGCGACCGCGGTCATCGAATAGCGGCCGGTCACCTCCCCGATCCTCGAGCTCCGCGAGACGTCGACGAACGTGCCGTCTCCCTGGTTGCGATACAGCAGGTTGGTGTCGGTCGGGAGCCCCCTGGGACCGCAATTGACCGCGATCCCCTTCCACCGGCAGTTGGGGCCCTGGCCGGGCTCGGCCGCGGCGGCAAGATCGAAGCGCAGGTAATTGGCGACGAACAGATCGGCGCGGCCGTCGCGGTCGTAATCGACGAAAGTGCATCCCGCACCCCATCGGACGGCCGGCGCCATGAGCCCCGCCTGCGCCGTCACGTCCTCGAACCGGCCGTTGCCGCGATTCCGATAGAGCACGTTGTGGCCGTAGTAGGTGATGAACAGGTCGGTCCAGCCGTCGTTGTCATAGTCACCGGCGCACACGCTCGAGGCCCAACCGGTGCGCCGCAGACCGGCGGCATCGGTAACATCGGTGAACGTCCCGCGCATGTTCCGGTACAGTCGGTTGGTCGGCGCAGTACCAGGGGCGTACTGCACCTCGTCCCTCGTGCCTTCGCGCAAGCGTGTGCCGCTGAGCGTCAGCGCATCGAGCCATCCATCGTTGTCATAGTCGATCAGCGCCACGCCGGGGCCGTTGGTTTCGATGATGAACCGTTTGCGTTCGATGCCGCCGTAGACCACCGGGTCGCGAAGGCCGGCGCGCGCGGCGATATCGGTGAAACCGACAGTCCAGGACGACGGTTGGCTGGCCGCCGCCTGCGGCTGCGGCGCCGGGGCGCCGGCGACAGCCGTCGCAATCACGCCGGCACACACGGCCATCAACAGGTGAACAAACGGACAGGAGGGTACCGGCGAGGTCACTGTCAGCGTCCGGGCTGTCCCTGCAGGCGTTCGGCTATCGCGAAATGCTTCTTGGCGTCCTCGGGCCTGCCCATCTGCTGCAGCAGCTGCCCGAGCAGGTAATGGGCCGTCCGGTTGTTGGGATCGTACTGAATGGCGCGGTTGAGCATCCCTTCCGCCGTGGCGGGCTGTCCCTTTTTCATGTACGCCTTCCCGAGCAGGATGTAGGGCGCGCTGTAAAACGGATTCAGCCAGATCGATTTCTGGAGGGCGTCGATCCCCTCCTCCCACCGCAGCTGCCGCAGCCGAGCGTCGCCAAGCTGGGAAAATGCCATCCCGTCGGACGGGTTCAAGGCGATCTCACGCTCGGTCATGAGAACGGCTTCGTCGAGCCGCCCTCGGGCCAGTGCGAGCTGGCCCAGAAGCGCATGCGCTCGCGGCACCTTCGGATCCTTTTCAATCGCGCGCTTCAACTCGACTTCGGCCTCAGATTCAAATTCGAGCCGGACCATCATCTGCGCGGCCAGCAGATGCGCCGCGGCGGAGTCGACGGCCACCCGGTACGTCCTGGCGAACGTGTCTCTGGCGCGATCCGGTTGCCCGGTCTGGACGTACGACTGGCCTAGCACATAGCCAAGCTCCGCGTTCTCCGCCGCCCAGACTCGAGTCGCCTCCAGCATCGGCAGCGCCTCCTGGAAGCGGCCCAACACGAAGTACCAGAGGCCCAGCACCTGGACCGCCTCGCGCCGCTCGAGCGATCCCTCCGGCAACTTGTCGACCACCGGGGCCAGCAGTTGGACGGCATGCGCATGATCGTCGGCGTGGTAGTACGCCACGCCGAGCAGTAGCGACACTTCCGGCTGCCGGTTCTCGCCGAGCGCCGTAAGCGTCTCGATCGCCGCCTGCGGTTTGCCCTGGTCGATCAGCAGTCGCGCCTGTTTGAGGACCGCTGCCGGCGGGGTGTCCTGTGCGACGGCAGGCCGCGCCACCATCAGGACAAGCGCGAGCGACGTGCCCACCACGAGCCAGGAGCGACGGCAGGACGTCATTTCTGAGACGGCGCGGCGACGCCGCTGCCCTCCTTCAGCGTGATGATTTGATCGACCGCGAGATCCGTCCACTTCTCCTCGATGCCATTGGGCCAGCGGACCTCGAGCCGCTCGATGCGTGTCGTCTTCCCGATCCCGAAATGGACCCGTGGATCGTTCTGCGAATAGTAGCTGCCGCCTCCACGCACCTCCTCCATCTGAGGGCCGTCCGCCGTGACCAGACGCACGCGCGCGCCAATGGCGCTGCGGTTCGAGCGGGTGCCCACCAGCTTCACGGTCAGCCAATGCGCATCGGTCGGAGAATCGAGCGTGAAGAGATCCGGTGTGTCGTGAACATTGTTGACGACGATGTCGAGATCTCCGTCGTTGTCGAGATCGGCGAACGCCGCACCCCGGCCGGCTTTGGGCGTCGTGACGGGCGGGCCAAGCTGTTCGGTAACGTCCACGAATCGTCCATTGCGCTGATTCACATAGACGACCTTCCGCTGCTTGTAGCCGGCCTCGGTCTTGAGACGCTCGACCTCGGGGTAGACGTGGCCGTTGACGAGAAACAGATCGAGCCACCCATCGTTGTCGAGGTCCAGGAAGCCCACGCCCCACCCGAGCCACCGGGTATTGATGCCGATGCCACCCGCAAACGTGCGGTCGGTGCAGAATCCCTTCCCGTCATTGGCATAGAGCGTGGACGTATCGCCGGCAAAATTCGTCTTGAAGATATCAACCGTGCCGTCGCGATTGTAATCTCCGATCGCGACCCCCATGCCGGCCTGCGGCTTGCCGTCCTGGCTGTAGGCGCAGCCCGCCAGCACGGCCGTGTCGGTGAACGTGCCGTCCTTGTTGTTCAGATACAGCGCGCTTGGATTCGAGTCGTTGGCGACATACAGATCGACCCAGCCATCGTCGTTGAAATCCAGTGTGCTGACCCCGAGCCCGTACGTGCCGCTCGCGCGCGTGATGCCGGCCCGTTCGGAAACATCTTCGAACCGATCCTTGCCCGTGTTTCGGTACAACACGTTCTTGCCGCCCGTTAGTCCGGGCGGCCCGCACGCCACCGGAATCCCCTTGTAACGGCACAGGCCCGACTCGGGGACCGGGGCCGAAGCCAGATCGAAGTCGATGTAGTTGGCGGCGAAGAGGTCCAGCCGGCCGTCGCGGTCGTAGTCGACGAAAGCGCAGCCCGCACCCCATCGAGGTTTTGCGGTCGCCAGCCCGACCGCCGCACTCACCTCATCGAATGTACCGTCGCCGCGATTGTGGTACAGCCGGTTCTGTCCCCAGTAGGTCACGAACAGATCGTCGTGGCCGTCGTTGTCGTAATCGCCGACGCAGCTTCCCTGCCCCCACCCGCTCTGTGTCAGACCCGCTTTGGCGGTGACGTCCTGAAAAGTGCCATCGCGCTGGTTTCGATAGAGGTGTGCGGTCGGCGCGCCGCCACTCGGAAAGCCCTCGAGCACGGACCCGTTGACGAGAAAGATGTCGAGCCAGCCATCCGCATCGAAGTCCAGCACTGCGACCCCCGAGCCTGTTGTCTCGAGCAAGTATTTGTTGGTCGTCGTACCGCCGAACACGGTTACCGCCGACAGCCCAGCCTCGCGCGCCGTATTCCGGAACGAAAAGGACATCGATGCGGGTTGCGCGGACCACGCGCGTGACAGCTGCGCCACGGTGAGGATGAGAATCGCGACGGTGAGCGGGCGGTACCAACCCACCGGGTCCTTCATGATTTGCCGCCCGGTGGACGCAGGTGAGGAGCCAGGCGTTGCGCTTCCGCGAAATGGGTGCGCGCCTCGGCCCCCGCGCCCGTGTGCCTCAGGGCCAGCGCGAGTTGGTAATGTGCCTGAGGATTGTCGGGCGCGAGCCTGACGGCCTCACGGAACCTCTCGATCGCACCGGCGTAGTCGCCCGTGCTCAACTTCTGTCTGCCGACGCTGACGGCGAAGGTGGAGGCCTGCGCGTCCGCGGTTCTCCGATCCAGCCGATCCGCTTCGGCGAGCGCGCGCCCCGCCGGCTGATCCTGTCCCAGCTGCTTCAGCGCCTGGCCCAGGCTTCGATGTGCCTCCGCCGAGGTCGGTCGGTATTTGATGGCCTCTTGAAATCGCGACACCGCTGCCGAGAGGTCCCCCTGCTGTCTGAGAATCGTGCCGAGCATGTAGTGGGCGTCCCCGTAGTCCGTTTTACGCGAGAGGGCCTCCGAGAACTGCTGCATGGCCTCTTCGGCTCGACCCGTTTGCCACAGGACGACCCCCAACGTGAAGGGGGCCTCGGGCAATGGCGGGTCGAGCCGCGCGGCCTGACGGAGTGCGGTTTCGGCCGCCGCGAACTCGTCCTGCTGCTTCAGTGCCAGCCCGAGATTGTAGAAAGCTTCCGCGTTGGCCGGGGCGATCTCCACGAGAGCTCGAAACACGCTCACCGCTTCCGTCAGGTTTCCCTGCTGCATCAGGGCGGTGCCGAGATTCAGTCGTGCCGGAACGTAGGTCGGCTGCGCCGTGACGAGCCGCCGAAGAACCGCCACGGCGTCGTCGCCGCGACCTGCCTGCGACAACGCAAGCCCCAGACTGTTCTGCGCGTCGGCCGCCGACGGATCGAGACGCACGGCCGTCTCGAGGTGAACGATGGCGCCCTGGAGGTCGCCGAGGGCCTGCAGCGCGGTGCCGAGACGCAGCTGAGCGACGCCAATCCCGGGATTCAATCGGACCGCTTCGCGCAACTGCGCGATGGCAGGCTCGACGCGTCCATGGCGTTCGAGTGTCAGACCAAGGTAGTACCGTGCTTCCGCGTGATCCGGCCGCAGCCGGACGGCGGCCTGCAGCGCCGGCAGCGCGCCTTCGTAGTCCTTGGTCCACCAGCGCGTCGCGCCGAGATGGTATTGCGCGTCGAACAGTTTGGGATCGAGCTGGACCGCTGTCTCGAACTTGCGGATGGCCTCCGCCGTCTGACCTTGCTGCCCCAGCACGAAGCCCAGACGGTCGTGGGCCGCGGCCATGCGCGGAGCGAAGTCAATCGCCTTGGCATACGAGCCGGCGGCGGCGGCAAAGTCTTTCTGACGCTCGTAAACGACGCCAATCAGGAAGTGCGCTTCGGCCGAGGTGGAGTCGCGAGCCAGCGCCGCTTCGAAATAAGTCCGCGCGCGATCGAGATCGCCTCGGTCGAGGGATGCCCGGCCCTGTTTCAAGGCGGAGAGGGTCGGGGTCGAGCGGGCCTGGCCGGCGGCTTGCGCCTGAGCCAGGACGTCGGAGGGGCACCACAGCAGCACCGACGCAATCGCCGACACATACCGCGCCCGCCGAAGAGGCATTGGCCGATTCTACAACGTTCGATTTCACGTCTTCCCGCTCGATGCGCGGCCCGCGGCAGGTGGGTGGGCGACAGCTTCTCGCCGAGATTCTCGCCCCTGCCCCGCTCCAGAACGGAATAGAATCCCGCGGTGGCCGCACTCCCTTCTCCGCAGGCTCCTCCCCTGATTCTGGTGGCACCTGTGTCGGGCGTGCTTGTTCCTCTCTCGTCGGTCCCGGACCCCGCGTTCTCGGATCGCCTCGTCGGCGACGGCATCGCGATCGATCCGGTCACGGATCTGATCGTCGCCCCCTGCCAGGGCGTCGTCGCGCAGGTGCACTCCGCCGGCCATGCGGTAACGATCAGGACCGACGGCGGCGTGGAGGTCCTGATCCACGTGGGCCTCGATACGGTAATGCTGAAAGGCCGCGGCTTCACGCCGCGGGTCCGGCCCGGCGACAACGTACGGCCGGGTGAGACGCTGCTGTCGTTCAATGCCGACCTGGTTGCCACGCAGGCGCGCAGCCTGCTGACGGAGATGGTCGTGACGACGATGGAAGGGGTGACGCTGGGGCGGCCGCGCACCGGTATGGTGACCGCCGGACGCGACGAGGTGCTCGAGGTCTGGTCCTCCAGCGCGACACCGGAAGCCGCGGTTGTCGCAGACGGCGCATACACGATCGCTTCGGACCCGATCGTCATCTCGAACCCGACCGGGCTTCACGCCCGGCCCGCCGCCGTCATCGCGGCCCGGGCGCGGCAGTTCAAATCCGGGGTGCGTCTCGTTCGGGGCGACCGGTCCGCCAACGCCAAGAGCCTGACCAGTCTGATGGCACTCGAGGTCGCGGCGGGCGATACGGTCATCATCGAAGCGTCCGGCGACGACGCATCCCAGGCGGTGGCGGTATTGGGCCGCGTGGTCGTCGACGAAGCCCGCGATTCGTTGCCCACGGACACCGCGGGGCGTGAGTCGGGCGTCGCCCGGGTCGCCGTGACCGGCTCCATGGAGCTGTCGGCCGATCCGAAACGCTTCACCGGGGTCGCCGCGTCACCAGGCGTGGCGCTCGGCGAGATTTTTCAATGGCGCCAGCAGGACGCGCCCGTCATCGAACGAGCCGGCGATCAGCTCCGCGAGCGGCGGGAGCTCGATCACGCCCTCGCCGAAGCGCACACGCAGCTCGATGCGCTCCAGCAGCGGCTCGCTACCGGGGCGGATGCCGACAAAGCAGCGATCTTCGCCGCGCACAAGGAACTGCTGGAGGACCCGGACCTGCTCGATGCCGCCATCGACGCGATCCAGCGCGGCGCGTCGGCGGCCTACGCATGGCAGCAGGCCTACCGCACGCAGGCCGATCGCCTGGGCCGGGTCTCCACGGAGATGCTGGCGGCGCGCGCCGGCGACATCCGCGACGTCGGGCGACGGGTGCTGCGAATCCTGACCGGTACGACCAGCGCGCCCCTCCAGTTGCCCGCTGACGCCATCGTCGTCGCCGAGGATTTGGCCCCGTCCGACACCGCCTCGCTCGACCGGCGGCGCGTCCGCGGTGTCTGCACGACGGGTGGCGGCAGCACGTCGCACGCCGCCATCCTGGCGCGTGCGCTCGACCTGCCGGCCGTCGCCGCGATCGATCCCCGGGCACTCGAGATCCCGAACGGCACGCGCGCGATGATCGACGGAACACGCGGCATCCTGCAGATCGAACCGTCGGACGACGAACAGGCGTGGGTGGCCGCGCGGCAGGCGCGTGCCGTGGGCCGCCGCGCCGCCGAGTTGGCCTCGGCCCACGAGCCCGCGGTGACAGCGGACGGGCATCGGGTCGAGGTCGTCGCCAACATCGGTGACCTGGCCGAGGCACGCCAGGTCGTGTCGTTCGGCGGCGAAGGGGTGGGCCTGCTGCGCACCGAGTTCCTGTTCTTCAATCGCCAGGAACCCCCGGGCGAAGACGAACAGGCGCGGATCTACGAGGACATCGTGCGTGCTCTCGGCCCCGAGCGCCTCCTCACAGTGCGCACCCTCGACGTTGGCGGCGACAAGCCGCTCCCCTACCTCCCGATGGCCGCGGAAGAAAACCCGTTTCTTGGCGACCGAGGAATCCGGATGCTGCTGAACCGCCCGGACATCTTGCGCCCGCAGCTGCGCGCAATCATGCGGGCGGCGGCGGCCGGACGGCTCTGCGTCATGTTCCCGATGGTCGCAACGATGGAGGAGTGGTCTGCCGCGCGCGCGATCTGCGAGGAGATCCGCAATGAGCTGGGCGCCTCCCCCATCCCCCTCGGGATCATGGTCGAAACGCCGGCGGCCGCGCTGCTCGCGGATCAGTTCGCCCGCGACGCGGATTTCTTCTCGATCGGCACGAACGATCTCACCCAGTACACGCTGGCCATGGACCGCACACATCCCCGGCTGGCGCCCGCGCTCGATGGACTCCACCCCGCGGTGCTGCGGCTCATCGACCAGACGGTGAGGGGCGCGCAGCCGCGAAAGCGGCGGGTTGGCGTGTGCGGCAGTCTTGGCGGCGATCCGCAGGCGGTGCCGATCCTGGTCGGGCTGGGAGTGGACGAGCTCAGCGTGAGCGTACCGGCGGTGCCCGCGATCAAAGCGCAGATTCGCCGCCTGCGGATGTCGGCGTGCCGGGAGATCGCAGCGCAGGCCCTGGCGGCCGGCTCGGCCTCCGAGGTGCGCGCGCTGGTTCCGGCCGAAGACGAGTGAGACGAGGCCCACGATGAACCTCTGGCGATACGCGTTCGGCTGGCTGCAGAAGGTCGGCAAGTCGCTGATGCTGCCAGTGTCGGTTCTGCCGGTGGCGGGCATTCTGCTCGGCGTCGGCAGCGCGGAGTTCACCTGGCTGCCGGCGATCGTGTCCGACGTGATGGCCCAGTCGGGCGGCGCCATCTTCGGTAATCTCCCGGTGATCTTTGCGATTGGCGTGGCGCTGGGGTTCACCGGCAACGACGGCGTGGCGGCCCTCGCCGCCGTAGTCGGCTACGTGGTCCTGCTCGCTACCATGGGGGTGGTCGCCGTTCCCCTTGGCTACGAACCCAAGCCGATCATGGGAATCCCGTCGATCGAGACGGGAGTCTTCGGCGGCATTCTGATCGGGGCAGTCGCGGGATGGCTGTTCAACCGGTACTTCCGGCTGAAGTTGCCCCCGTATCTCGGGTTTTTCGCAGGGAAGCGGTCGGTGCCAATCCTGGCTGCGTTCGCAGCGGTGGCTGCCGGCCTCGTGCTCGCCCTCGTCTGGCCGCCGGTCGGCCGCGGCATCGACACCTTTTCGCGCTGGGCCGCATCCGGCAATCCGTCGATGGCGTTTGCGATCTACGGGATCGTGGAACGGGCGCTCATCCCATTCGGACTGCACCATATCTGGAACGTGCCGTTCTTCTTCGAAGTCGGACAGTACGTGGATCCCGGCAGCGGCAAGGTCCTGCGCGGCGAGATCTACCGGTACACGGCGGGTGATCCGACCGCGGGCAATCTTGCCGGCGGATACCTGTTCAAGATGTGGGGTCTGCCGGCGGCCGCGATCGCCATCTGGCGCAGCGCCAGGCCCGAGAACCGGGCGAAGGTCGGAGGCATCATGATCTCAGCGGCGCTGACCTCCTTCCTCACCGGCATCACCGAGCCGATCGAGTTTTCTTTTCTGTTCGTCGCGCCGCTGCTCTACGCGATCCACGCCGTGCTCGCCGCGGCCGCGTACTACATCTGCATCGAGCTGGGGATCAAACACGGCATGACGTTCTCCCACGGGCTGATCGATTTCGTCGTGCTGTTCCCGCGATCGACGCATGCCCTGTGGTACCTGTGGCTCGGCCCGATCTGGGCCGCCCTCTACTACGGAATCTTTACGCTCATGATCCGGCGCGGCGACTTGAAAACGCCCGGGCGGGAAGTCGAGCAGACGGCCGAGGCGGAGGCCGAGGCAACAGGCGCCGTCGCCGGGCCGGCCAGCCTCGAGCGGGACATCGTTCTGGCGTTCGGCGGCCGGGGCAACATCAAAAGCCTCGACGCCTGCATCACGCGTCTGCGGGTCGAACTGCGCGACGTCACGCTGGCGCGCCCGGACCGGCTGAAGGCGCTCGGCGCGTCCGGCGTGATGACGGTGGGACGCGGCGTCCAGGCCATCTTCGGCACGCGGTCCGAGAACCTGAAGACGGATATCGAGGCCTACCTGCGCACCGCCGGGTCCGACGCGGACGGACCGGCTGAGTCAGCAACGTCAGCGGACAATCCTCGCGCCGCCGCATCACCGATCGCTGTGCCCACGGCCGCTTCAAAACCCGCAATGGCCGGTGCGGCCGGAGCGATCGCACGCGCGCTCGGGGGAGTCCACAACCTGCGTCAAGTCGATGCCTGCGCCATCACGAGGCTGCGAATCGTTCTCGCCGATGCGACCGCGATCGACGAGGCGGCACTGCAGGCCGCCGGTGTGCCGGCCCTGATGCGGATCGCCCCCGACCTGGTCCACGTCATCGTCGGTCCGGACGCGGCGGCAGTTGCTGACGCGTTGCGGGAACTGATCGCAGGTCAGACGCGAGTTGCCGCCCGTCCGGCGCCTTGATTTCGGGGCGGTCCTGCCATAGCCTTCGGGGCACGATCAGATGATCCGCACACACGGACCGTCAAGACTGATGACACCCACCGTCATCACCCGGGCGGCCGCCACGCTGCTGGCCGCGATGGCGGCCGTGGCCCTCGCGGACGCCGGCCAGCCCTCAACCTCGGCTTCAGCGGGACTGCCGTTGTTTGTCGACGTGACCCGGGCCGCGGGGATCCAGTTCAAGCACACGAGCGGCGCCTTTGGCCGGAAGTTCCTGCCGGAGACGATGGGCTCCGGTGCGGCCTTCCTGGATGCCGACGGCGACGGCCGCCAGGACGTGCTGCTCGTCAACTCGATGCCGTGGCCGGGTCAACCGCCCACACGAGCGGTCATGGCCCTTTACCGCAACGAGGGGAACGGAACGTTCATCGACGTCACGGCGAAGGCGGGCCTCGCCGTGCCGATCTATGGGATGGGAGTCGCCGCGGCCGATTACGACAACGATGGCCGTGTGGATATCTACATCACCGCCCTCGGCCAGAATCGGCTCTTCCGCAACATGGGCGGGCTCAAGTTTTCGGATGTCACCGCGACGGCAGGAGTCGGCGACCCGGGCTTTTCGGCGAGCGCCGCCTGGTTCGACTTCGACCGCGACGGCAGGCTCGATCTCTACGTCACCAACTACGTCGAGTGGACGATCGAGACGGACCTGTTCTGCACGCTCGACGGGAAGAAGAAGTCGTACTGCACGCCGGAATCGTACAAAGGCCGCAGCCCCACGCTGTACCGCAACCGCGGCGACGGCACATTCGAGAACGCGACGCAGCGCGCCGGGCTGGTGGACCCGACCGCCAAGGCGCTGGGCGTGGCGCTGGTCGATCACAACGCCGATGGCTGGGTGGACCTCTTCGTCGCGAACGATACGCAGCCGAACCGGCTCTATGAGAACAAGCGCAATGGGACATTCGCTGACATAGGTCTGACGGCCGGCGTCGCCTTCAATGAGGCCGGCGTCGCGCGGGCGGGCATGGGCGTCGACGCCGCCGACTTCGACGGCTCCGGCCGCCAGGGCATCGTCATCGGCAACTTCTCCAACGAGATGATGGCGCTCTATACGAACCAGGGAAACGGTCTGTTCGTGGACGAAGCGCCGCGGTCGACGATCGGCCGGGCGTCGCTGCTGACGCTGACATTCGCATGCTTCTTCTTCGACTACGATCTCGACGGCCGTCTCGATATCTTCGCGCTCAACGGGCACGTTGCCGACGATATCGAGGCGGTGCAGAAGCGGGTGACGTACGCGCAAGCGCCGCACCTGTTCAGGAATCTCGGCAACCGGCGATTCGAAGAGATCACCGCCGCGTCCGGCCGCGACCTGCAGCAGCGGATGGTGGGCCGCGGCGCCGCCTACGGCGACTATGACGGCGATGGTGACCTCGATCTGCTGCTCACCACCAGCAACGGACCCGCCCGCCTGCTCAGGAACGACGGCGGCTCACGGAATAACCGGCTGCGGATCACGCTTCAGGGTACCCGGTCCAATCGGGATGCGATCGGCGCGCTCGTCCGCGTGATGACAGGTTCGGGGCCGGGTCCCTGGCGGATGGTCAAGACCGGATCGAGTTATCTCTCGCAGAGCGAGCTGCCGGTCACCATCGGTCTCGGGGCCGCGGACAAGGCGACCGGCATCGAGATCAGGTGGCCGAACGGCCAGGCGGAAACGGTGCCGGGTACGGCCGCGAATCAGTCTCTCAGGATCGTCGAAGGCAAGGGCCTCGCAGCCGCCTCTCCGCTGGGCGCGGGCCAGGCGCCATGACGCGCTGGACCGTCGGAAGCGGCCTTCTCGCGGCAGCGGTGGCCGGCCTCGCTGCCGTCCAGGCGCCGAGGCCAGTGCCTGAAGACGCATATCGCGCGAACAACATCGGCCTGGCATACCTGGAGCAGTACCGACTACCCCGCGGCGGTCACGAACTTCGAACGCGCTCTGCAGGCCGCGCCCGATCTCGCGACCGCGCGGTTGAACCTGGCGCTCGCCCTCTTTTACAGCGGAAATCTCGAGCGGGCGCGGCGCGAGGCCGACGCGGCGCGCGAGAGCTCTCCCGTTCAGGCGCATGCGCGTTACCTGCTTGGTCTGATCGCCCGCGATGCCGGTCAGTCCGTCGACGCGCTCGCCCACTTTCAGGAAGTTCGGCGGCTGGACGCGGTGGATTCCGGCGTCGCGATCAACATCGGCCAGATCCATCTTCAAGAAGCACGGTACACGGAGGCGCGCGACGCTTTTGCCGCCGCGGTTGCGGCCGAACCCTACAACGTCACCGCGGCATATGGCCTCGCAACGGCGCTCATCCGCAGTGGCGCGCGCGAACAAGGCGCGGCCGCCATGGAGCGGTTCGGGCGCCTCCGCGACAGCGGCTACGCGACCACGCACTCGCGCAATTACCTCGAGCAGGGACGCTATGCCGAGGGTATTGCGTCGACTGGCGCCGAACCGGGCCTCGTGGATGAGCGAGTGCCGGACGTCATTTTTCGACCCGGGCCGATCATCGGTTCCGGAGAACAAGCGGCGGGGCCCTTTCACGTGACGCTGGTCGATTATGACAAGGACGGCGACCTGGATCTGCTGACCGGCCACGCGAAGGGCGTCAGGCTCCTGCGCAACGAGCGCGGCGAATTCAACGACGCGACGGTCGCAACCGGTCTCGATGAAGCTCCGGCGGCCTCGATGCTCACCGGAGACTACGACAACGACGGTCTCACGGACCTGTGCCTGCTCACCGAGCGGGGAGTCGCCCTCTACCGGCAGGCGCCGGCCGGCCGGTTCAACAGGGTTACGGTCAAGGGACTCGATTACCCGCATGCGGCCGGTGCCGCGGCCTGGCTGGATGCCGATCACGACGGTGACCTCGATCTCTACGTCGGCGGCGCTGTCAGCGCTGCGCCGGCGCGTCTGTTTCGAAACAACGGCAACGGCTCGTTCGCCGACATCACCGAGGCCTCGCGGCTGACGCTCGCCGGCCCGGTCGTCGCCGCGGTCGCCACCGACTACGACAACCGGCGCGACGTCGACCTGCTGATCGGCACAGCCGACCGCGGTCCGATCCTGTACCGGAACCTTCGCGACGGGACATTTGGCGAGACGGCTGGTGCGGTGGGCCTCGCGGTATCGGGCTCCGCCGGCCCCGGCTCTGCCGGCCCCGGCTCTGCCGGCCCGATAGCCGCGGGCGACGTGAACAAGGACAGCTTCACCGATTTCTTCTTCGCGTCAGCGAAAGAGGCCGCGCTCGCGCTGAGTGACGGTCGCGGGAAATTCGTGCCATCAACCGCGCTGGACCAGGTCCGAGACGCTCGCGCCGCGCAATTCCTGGACTACGACAACGACGGCGTGCTGGACCTGGTTGCGGCCACGGGACGGGGGATCCGCGTATCCGGAATCTCGGTGGGCGGTGGACGGATGTGTCGGCGCGCGCGGTCGGCGATTCGAACGACGCCGGCACCGCCGGTCTGGCCTCGCTCGCGGCCGGCGATTTCGACGGCGACGGAGACGTGGACCTCGTCACCGGCGGCGACCGCCTCACGGCGTGGCGCAACGACGGTGGAAACCGCCGACGGTCGCTGCGCACACAGCTGTCGGCCCGCGTCAGCAACCGCAGCGCCGTCGGGGCCAAGGTGGAAATCCGGGCAGGAAGCCTGCGTCAGAAGCTGGAAGTCTACTCGTCCTCGCCGGCGGCTGCCCCCGCGGATCTCATTTTCGGTCTCGGCGACCGGCCCCTCGTCGACGTCGTTCGCGTCCTCTGGCCGGCCGGCATTCTCCAGGCCGAGTTCGGTGAGCCCGCCCAGCCGCCATCGACCGAAGGCCGGGTCGCCACGATGGTCATCGAGGAGCTCGATCGCAAGCCATCGTCCTGCCCGTACCTCTACACCTGGAACGGCGACCGCTTCGAGTTCCTGACCGACTTCCTGGGCGGCGGTGAGATGGGCTACTGGCTCGCGCCCGGTCTTCGCAATACACCCGATCCCGACGAGTACGTCCGGATCGACGGAACGAAGCTCGCGGCTCGCGATGGAAAGTACGAGCTTCGAATCACGAACGAGCTGGAAGAGGCGCTCTTCCTGGATCGCGCCCAGCTCGTCGCGATCGATCATCCCGAGGGCATCGAAGTGCACCCTGCCGAGGGGATGACCGCGATACCGCGGCCGTTCACGTTGTTCCACGCGGCGGAAGCGGTCAGCCCGCTGGCCGCAACCGATGACCACGGACACGACGTGCTCGATCGGATCGCCGCCATGGACCGCCGCTATCCGGACGACTTTTCGCTCCACCGGATCCGCGGTTACGCGGCCCCGCACTCCCTCACGCTGACGCTGCCGGCGGGCGAACGCCGTCTTCTTCTCCTCACCGGCTGGACCGACTACGCATTCTCCGGCGACAACGTCGCGGCTCATCAGGCCGGGCTGAGCCTGGTCCCGCCGTCGCTCGAGATCAAAGAACAAGGACGCTGGCGGGTGGCGGTCGAGAACATCGGCTTCCCCGTCGGGCGGCCGCAGACGATGGTGGTCGACCTGAAGGATCTTCCGGCGGAGGTGCGCGTCGTGCGGATCACGACGTCGATGCGCGTCTACTGGGATCGGGTGCAGGTGGCGCGGGGGCGCACGGCCGATGGTACAACGCTCACTCGCCTGGAGCCTCTGTCGGCCGACCTGCGCTGGCGCGGTTTCTCAGCCGAAGTGACACCTGATGGGCGCGAGCCGTACTGGTACCGACTACGATCGCGTCTTCCCCACATCGCTCTGGAAGCAGATACCGGGACGCTACACGCGTGAAGGGGACGTACGAGAGCTGGTCGCCCGCACCGATGACATGTTCGTAGTCGCACGTCCTGGCGACGACATCGCCCTCGCCTTCGACGCGCGCGTGCTGCCGCGGTTGCGGGAAGGGTGGAAGCGGACCTTCCTGTTGTATGCCGATGGGTTCAGCAAAGAAATGGATCTGAACTCGTCGACGCCGGACCAGCTGGCTCCCCTGCCCTTCCACGGGATGAGTGGCTACCCCTATCGGAGCGATGAGGCGTACCCTTCGACCGACGCGCATCGACAGTATCTGTTGCGCTACAACACGAGGATCGTCCCGCGTGCGGTACCGCCGCTCGAGCTCAGTGCCGGCCGACGCTGATCGGGCTGGCGTGCCGGCCTTTTCACAGCCCGCTCGCGTGTAAAATCATGGCACGGTCTCCCTAGACGCGCAGGAGCCAGCCTTGTCCAACACGCTGTTGTATGCGGTGTGCCGGTCCATGGTTACCAGCGGTCCGACGCGGCGATCCGTCCGGATCCGGCCGACCGCGAAGCAGGTCATGAGCCGTTGCCGACTGCTCGTTCTCGCGACGGTCTGGACGCTGATTGCCGCGTCTGCAGCAGCACAGCAACCCGGCACCGGCACGATTCGCGGTCGTGTGCTGGACGCTCAGAAGCAGGGCGTCCCGGCTCACGTCCGCATGATCCAGAGTCAAACGGGCCTCGCGCGGGAAACGCTGGCCGACCCGGTTGGGCGTTTCACCATCACCAATGTTGTCCCGGGCGAGGTCGAGCTCTCTGTCCAGGCCCCGGGCTTCGCTGCGCGTCAGCTGAAGGGGTTGGTGATCGAGGTGGGCGGCGTGCTGGACCTGGAGATCGCACTGCAGATCTCCAGTCTCCAGGAAGAGATCACTGTCGCCGGAACCGCAGGCGCGGTGGACATCGTCGGCTCCGATATCGGGACCGTCATCTCGGCGCGTGAGATCGCTTCCCTTCCCCTGAACGGCCGCAACTTCCTCGAGCTGGCGTTCCTGGTGCCCGGTAACGCGCCGGCTCCTTCGTTCGATCCCACGAAGGCGCAGTCGGTAATCGTCTCGTCGGCCGGCGGGCTGGGGCGCGGCGGCAACATCACGATCGACGGAATGGACGACAACGACGACGTGGTTGGCGGTCCGCTGCAGAACCTGGCGCAGGACGCGGTGCAGGAATTTCAGCTCGTGACGAATCGCTTTTCCGCGGAACATGGCCGCTCCGCAGGGTCGGTCATCAATGTCGTCACCCGGTCCGGCGGCGATCGGCCGACGGGATCCGCAGGGCTGTTCCTTCGCGATCAGCGATGGCAGGCGCTGCCGTCGATCCTCGACCCGACGACGGACGAAGATCCCCCATTCGATCGCCAGCAGATGTTCGCGACTCTAGGGGGCCCTCTCGGCGCCAAAGCGCACCTTCGGTTTCGGGGCGCTCGAAGTACGGAATCAGGATGGTGGCGTGCTCGTTGGCACACGAAACACGGCCGCCCGCACCATCACCAATTCCTTTGCGCCCGCGCCGCTCGACGATCTGCTCGGCACCTTCCGCCTCGACTGGCGCGCCAGCACGTCAGACGATCTGATGGTCCGCTATTCGATGCAGCGTCAGGACGACATCTCCGCGAGCACGCTGGAGCGGCCGATCGGCACGGCGTCGCAGCGCCAGACATCGCGCAACCGGATCCACGGCGTGCTCGGCGCCTGGACTCGCGTGCTCTCACCCCGGACCGTCAATGCGCTGAGCGTCAGCTACAGCGACTTCGACAACGACATCGCGCCGGTGGAACCCGGTGTTCAGCTCACCTTTCCCAGCCTGTCCGGCGGGTCTTCCTTTCGCATACCGCAGGGAACCAAACAGGGACGATGGCAAATCGCCGACGCTTTGTCGTTCGTCCGCGGCACGCACAACTGGAAGTTCGGCGGGCAGGTGCAGAGAGTGGATGCGCACTTCGACCTGGGCGTGTTCCGCGAAGGCCGGATCGAGTTCGTCGAAGACTTTCCTGCATTCGATCGCAACGGCGACGGCCAGGTCACCGACGATGACCTGCTGTTCGCCGTCACGCTGCGGAGCGGCCGGCCCGATCAGGATCTCGTCATACCGGATGCGGATAACGTCCACCTCGCCGGCTTCGTTCAGGACGACTGGCAGGTGGGCCCACAGCTCACGCTCAATCTTGGCCTCAGGTACGAGCTCGACACCGATGTGAACAACATCAGCCGGGTAGACGAGCTCAACCCGCTCGTCTTGCCGTTCGTCAGCGGCCCCCGCCGCCGTGACACGAACAATCTGGGGCCCCGCGTAGGCTTCAACTGGTCGACCCCCGATGCTCGTACGAGTGTGCGCGGCGGCTACGGCCTCTACTACGATCGCGTCACCCTGCAGATTCAGTCGCTCGAGCGCGGTCTCGACGGCCGCGCCCTTCCCGTCGAGGTACGTGCGGGCAACACCTTCTTCATCGATCCGGCCACCGGAAGCGTTCCGCCGTTTGCGCCGACGTTGTCGAATCCATTCACGGGGTTCATCCTGCCCGGCGAGGGGGCCTCCGGGATCAACATCATCGACTCGCGCCTGCAGAATCCGAATGTCCACCAGCTGTCGCTGGGTCTGGAGCGCCAGCTCGGCACCAGCCGGGTGCTGCGGGTCGACGTCGTCCGCAACGAGGGGCGCAACTTCATCATCGGCCGCACGGTCGGGACGGTCTTCAACCCGGTGGTCGGCGGTCCAGACCGGGTCGTCAACCTCGAGTCGAGCGCCGAGACGAAATACGAGGCTCTTCTCGTCGAATTCGAGCAACGGTACGCGGGAGGATTCGGCCTGCGCGCGGCCTACACCTGGTCGAGAGCGTTCAATTACGCGAACGACGATCAGATACCGTTCGGCAACGGTCCGATCGATCCTGCAGATCTGCGACGCGAGTACGGTCCTGCGCCGAACGACCAGCGTCATCGGCTGGCGATCTCTGGCATGGCCGACCTGGGCGCCGGTCTGCAGCTGGCCGGAATCTGGAGGATGGCCTCCGGCGTGCCAATGGACATCCTGCTGCCCGACGGACAATCGCGCGTTCCCACCATGTCGCGAAACGCCGGCGGACGGGTGTTCAACTCCGCGGGCGAACTGAACGCTTTTCTGCAGCAGGTCAATGCGGATGGCGGCGTCGATGGAGAGCCATTGCCGCTCGTCTCCGAGGGCGCGGGCTTTACCGATACCTTCAACTCCCTGGACCTGCGCGTGTCTCGCCCGTTCGCGGTGGGACGACTGCGCATCGAGGCCATCGCGGAGGTCTTCAACCTGTTCAACGTCACCAACATTCTCGGCACGTCGAACCGGAACTACTCCGGTTACGTGAACGCACTGGTGCGCGACTCCAACGACCCTGCTGATCCCGGATACTTGAGATCGAGCCGGTTCGGCACACCGGCCAGCACCGCCGGCGGCGTCTTCGGCTCGGGCGGCCCACGCGCGCTCCAGTTCGGCGCGCGAGTCAGCTTCTGAGTGGTGTCGCCCAGGCCCGCCGCGTTCGTGAGCGATGGCCCGGACACGCCCCGAGCCCTGGGCCTCGCGTCTGCGACCGCCCTGGTCGTCGGCCACACCATCGCGGTCGGCATCTTTCTCACGCCCGCCGAACTGATTGGCGCGCTCGCCTCACCCGCCCTGACGTTCGGTCTATGGCTATCGTGCGGCGCGCTGATTTTTGCGGGCGCCTTGACCTTCGGCGAGCTGGCGGCCCGGTTTCCTCGGGCGGGTGGCCCCTACATCTACCTGCGCGAAGGTTGGGGCGAGCGCGTCGCGTTTCTCTACGGTTGGCAATCGGTGCTCATCATGGACCCGGGCGTCACCGCGGCCCTCGCCTCGGGCCTGGCGGAATACCTGGTGGTGCTGTGGCCGGCGGCTGCCGGTTCGGAGAAGGCGCTCGGTGTCGCCGCCATCTGGACGGTCACGCTTCTGGCGATGAGCAGGCTGACGCTGAGCGCGCGGGCGCTGGGAATACTCACGGCGCTCAAGCTTCTCGCCGTGATCGCGATCGTGGTGGCTGCGTTCACGATCTCAAACGGCAGCTGGTCTAACCTGGCGCCGTTCGTCGAGCGGCGGGCCGGCGGCCCACCGCTCATGGAAGCGCTGGCGCTCGGCCTCGTCGGAACGTTCTTCTCGTTTGGCGGGTTCTGGGAAGCGAGCCGGGTCGCCGGGGAGATCCGCAATCCGGGCCGCACTCTGCCGCTGGCCCTTGCGGTCGGCGTGACCTGCGTCACGTTCGTCTACGTCCTCACCTCGCTGGCGTTCATGTATCTCGTGCCCGTCGAACATGCGACAAGTGCGGCGGAGTTCGCGCGCCGCGCCGGCGAGGCGGTGCTCGGGCCCGTCGGGCCGGCGGTGTTCGCGTCGATCGTGGTCCTCTCGGTCGCCGCCAGCGCGCTCGCCCTCGTCATGATGGCGCCACGCGTCTACGTCGCGATGAGCGACGATGGCCTGTTCCCGTCGGCGCTTGCTGCCGTTCGACCGGGAACCGGCACGCCGGCCCGCGCCATGCTTCTGCTGGCCACGCTCGCGAGCGGATTCGTGCTCGTCGGCACATTCCAGCAGATCGTTGCCTTCTTCATCTGCACGGCGCTCACCTTCATTGCGCTGGCAGCCGCTGCGCTGTTCGTCATCCGCGGGCGGCTGCCCGACACGACACCCTTCAAGTCTCCGGGGTATCCTCTTACTCCGGCGCTGTTCGTGCTCCTCGTCCTGCTGGTCGTAGTACTCGTGCTGATGGCGCGGCCGTTCGAGGCACTCGCCGGCGCCGCCGTCGTGCTCCTCGGATTGCCGGCCCGCCGTCTGCTGTTGAAGACATCAGGAGTTGAAAACCGATGACCTGGATCAAAACCATTCCACTCTCGCAGGCCAGCGACGCGTTGCGCCAGGCCCTGGAGGGCCAGCGGGCGCTGTATCCAAAAGAGTACGCGCAACCGGTGCACCCGACCGATGACGGCACCGCCGGGATCGTCGCGTCACACTCGCTGATTCCCGACGCGCTCTTTCATGCCTTCGCGACGTTCGGCACCCTGACGTCGCCCGACCTGCCGCTGACCCGCCGGCAGCAGGAGATGATCACGACGGTCGTTTCCGTCACCAACCGGTGCGTCTATTGAATCGAGTCGCACGCAGAGTTTCTGCGTAGGGTGACGCTGGACGAAGCACTGGTCGACGCGATCAAACGTGACTACACGACCGCGCCGATCGAGGAGAGAGACCGGGTGATGCTCGACTACGTCGCGCAGCTCACGAAGGACGCGACTGGGATCGGCCGTGGGCATCACGACGAGCTCCGGCGGGTGGGATTCGACGACCGCGGGATCCTGCAGATCACGCTGATCGCCTCCTGGTTCAACTACATCAACCGGGTCGCTGATGCGCTCGGTGTCGGCCGGAGCTGACCCGCCCTCGCGGAGACATGCCGGGCGAACGCGATCTCGATGAGATTGGCGGCGGGCCCGACGATGAAGAGCGCGTAGTACGGGGCATGGACCCACTCGAGCAGGCGGAAGGCCGATTCGACTGCCGCCACGAGGAAGGCGACCAGAACCTGGCCCCAGACCGGCTTCACACTGGTCTTCGGGTCGGTGATCATGAAGAAAATAAACAGCTGGTACATCGGGCCGGTGAGGGGCGCGACCTCGCTGATCCAGGGATGCCCGGTCACGGCCGCCCGCAGCGACGCAAATAAGATGAATGACAGGACGTACGTAGCGGTGACATGCAGGCGGCCCAGGCTGTAGATGATCACGCAGCCGAACACCCACACGACGGCCATCGGCAGCAGGTTGTTGCCCCACTGCACGCTCAAGCCCGCTACCGTGTCGGCGGCGAGTACGAGCATCGCGACGATGCCGAAGTTGGAGGGGTTCCAGAGGTGCCGGCCCTCGACGCGAAGAACGTACTTGGATGTGATCGAGATCGCCGAGCAGAGCGCATAGGGCCAGAACGCCGGTGAGCGGACAAGCATACCCACGCTGATCCCCGAGATGTAGGCACTCGCCAGGTGTGGCCACTTGCCCGACAGCGTCCGCCCGAGGATCATCTCGATCCCGATAGCGGTCGTGATCGCCAGCATCGTCCGCGACCAGCTCTCGAGAAAAGCGAACGTCACCTGGCCGGCGACGAGCACCATCGTGACCAGGATCGGCGCCAGATAGCGTTTGTCGAGTCTCATGTCTCGTCTCAGCTACGGACGCGGAAGCTGCTGGCGGGGTGGGCCGGTAACGCGCTCGGCCTCCGGCTCCTGAATCCGGTGAAGCCGTCCGGCGGCCGGGGCCGTCAGTTGCTGCGTCGTCCCTGACGGCCAGCGGATCACCGCCCGCTCGACCGCCGTGGTCGCGCCCAGGCCGAAATGAAGCCGCCGATCGTTCTGTGCAGCGAATCCCGATCCGCCCGAGACCTCCTGGAGCTGCTGACGTCCGGCCCAGAAGACCTCGACCTGGGCGCCGATGGCGCTGCGGTTGCTGCACCGTCGAGGATCGGCATCGCCGCGGCAGCCCCCCTCCAGTTCAAAGGCGATCCAGTGCCGATCCGCTGCGACCTCGTTCCGGTACAACAGCAGCGGACCCTTCTGGTTGGCGACGACGACGTCGAGCGCGCCGCGGCCGTCGAAATCCGCGAGCGCGACGGAACGGCCATCGTGCCGGTCGGAGACGCCGACCATCTGGGCTACGTCGACGAATCGGCCCGAGCCGTCGTTCACCCAGACCCGCTTCGGCTGATAGCCCGCAAGACTGCGGGTTCCCATCGCAGGCCAGTTCGCGGCATCACCGATCACCACCTGGTGACCGCCGGCGACCTTGGAGTAGTCGTACCAGTAGCTCTCGTCGCGGGCGGCAGATACGTATCCGTTCACCAGATACAGATCGAGAAAGCCGTCGTTGTTCAGGTCGCCGAACTGCGCGCCGAAGCTCCAGCCTCCGAGGTCGATGCCCATCGCGCGGGCCATGTTTTCGTAAGCAGGCAGCCCCTTCCGCTGTCCGGTGGCTACCCAGAGGTTGTTGCCCTGCAGGAGAATCCCCTCCTCCGAAATGTTCGAGACGTAGATCGCGAGCTTGCCCTGGTTGAGGAGGTCACCGACCGACGCGTTCATCCCGCTCTTCGGCGCATAGCCGACGCCGGTGTCGCGACCGACTTCGCGGAAACGGCCCCCCTCGTTGACGAACAGTTCGGAAACGCCATAGTCGTTGGCGATGAAGATGTCGGGATAGCCGGTGCCGCGGAGGTCGGCCGCCACCGCAGCCAGCGCCCACCGGGACGAGACCAGCCCGACCTGCTTGCTGACTTCCTCGAAGCGGCCGCCGCCGAGATTGCGATAAAGGTACTTGCGCCCGCCGTTCTTCGCATACTCGAAGCTCTCGGGCATCACCCTGGTGTCAGGTAGCTTCCAGAGATTCAGGCGCTCTGAAAAATAGCCCGCGAGAAAGATATCGAGCCGCCCGTCGCGATCGAAGTCGAGCCACACCGCCGCGTTGATGTTGCCCCACGCAAAGAGACCGGCGCTGTCGGTGACGGGCGTGAACCGGCGTCCGCCGTCGTTGTGAAAGAGCTCGGGCCGGCCCCAGCGATAGAGCAGCAGGTCCTGAAAACCGTCGTTGTCGTAGTCGCCGAACACCGACCCCATCGAGACGCCGGTCTGGGGTCGATTGACATCCGCAATCCCGAGTGGCGCGGCGATCTCGTCGAAGGTGCCATCGCCGCGATTTCGATAGAGACGATTCAACGACCCTTCGCCGCTGTTGCTGACATACAGGTCCGGCCGCCCGTCGGCGTCCACGTCGACAACCGAGACGGCCGCCCCCATCGACGCCACCAGCGGCATGATGTGCGACAACTTTGGATCGAGCGTCGGCCCCTGGTGGACGAAGTCCAGGCCGGCCGCGCGGGAGACCTCGGTCAGACGGAATCCATAACGCGGCTGGGGATCGCCGTCGCCCGCGGCAGCGGCCGGCGTGCCGGCGCCGAAGTGGCGGATCAATGCCGGCGTGGCCAGCATCAACAGGAAGAGGACGACCAGAAGGGGTCTGGCGTTCCGCATGGGTCGCTGTGAACGTGCCGATTTTATCAGGGGACCCGCAGGTCTTCTCTACTTTCTGATCCTGAGGGCTTCGCGCACGCCGTCCGGCGAGACGTAGCGCGTATGGTAGCGCTCGAAATCCGCCTGAAGCTGCCGGTAGACCGGGTCGTCCTCGAGTCGCCCGGTCCCCTGCCTGTAGGCGGCGGACCGATGCGTCGGCAGCGGCAGCACCGTTCTCGAAGCTGTGGTGTTGTAGTCGCCGTCCTTTTCCCAGCCATCCGCCACGAAGACGAAATCGCGCACCGTGCCAGCGGCCGGAGGGGGGGCCTCGGAGAAGGTCAGCCTCATTTCGTCGCCGGCGTTCACGATCACGTAACGATCGTCGACGGTCATCAGCAGTTCACGCACATCGCCGAACCGGGTGTGAAATCCCTCGAGGTCGCGCCAGCGCGGAACCGTGCCCTCGAGCAGATACCGGGGGCGTTCAGGCGTGCTGGCATCCTTCTGCGCGGTCACCGAGTAGCCGCGATAGCGGAGGTCAGCGGTCTTCAGCTCGATCCGGCGGGGCTCGAGCTTGACGTCGGGCCGCCCGATGGCCCAGCCCAGACGATCCCAGAAGATCTCGAGATTGGTGTGAAGCCGCAGCTTGCGCGCACCTGCCGGTGGAAAGAGGCCGGTCAGGTCGATGAGGACCGTCTTGTCCTTGCCCGCCGGGAACCCTAACCCGGTGCGCACCTCCTTGAATTGTCCGCGCGCGTCGGCGACTTGCAGCGAGAGCCCGGTCGGCGCGGGGTGGGCGCCTTGCGAGAGCGCGACGTTCACCGAGCTGTCGGTGGGATGGATCCATCCCTGCCCGACCAGCAGCAACGGCCCGGCGCGGGGAGCATCGGCCGGCAGCTCCACCTCGACATAGTGCGGCCGGGTGACGCCCTGGTAGAAGCCGCGGCCGGCGAAATCGAGATGGCGGTCGTCACGTGCCCGCACGAGGTCGGCGACGTCGTGCCCCTGATCGTCGCGCGCCGCCGCAAAGGCCTGCACCGGTGAGGTCACATTCACGGTCAACGCCGGAGGTGGCACCGCGAACCGCTCGTCCACGAACACTTCGGTCCCTTCGGGATGGTCGACCACCAGCAGGGACATGTGATCGAAGAAGTGCGTCTCCCAGAGCTCCGCGGTCACGCGCAGGTCGTAGACGCCGTCTTTTGCGGCCAGCTGGTCACCGCGAAGCTTCACCCATTCCTCGGTCATCAGCACGTCCGCCGTGGCCTGGGCATTGATGCGAAGGCCGAGCGGCGAGCGCCAGATGAAGTCGGTCACGAAGCCCATCTCGCTGCCGTTCCAGGCAAACAGCCACGGGCACGAGCCTTTCAGCCGCTGGCTTGCCGGGATCGCGACGTCGGCCGCGAGATCGAACTCCGATTGCAGAACGCCGTTGGGCCAGATGATGCGGGCCACCTCGGCGCGGACGGCCTGCCCCAATCCAAAGTGGACGCCGGGCGAGCCGATCACCTGCTTCTGCGCGTGCAGGCCGGTGCGCACTTCCACTTCACCGCCGATGCCGAAGGAATTGATCCGCTGATCGCCGGTCGAGGTAGTGGCGCGCGGCCGAATCGACTGCCAGTGGTAGCTCTTCCCGCCCCGACTGCGCGCGACACGCGCGCTGCCATCGACGGTCCCGACCAGGTCCAGCCGGCCGTCGCCATCGAGATCGGCGGCCGCCTGCACGCCCATCGGGAGCGGGGCGGCGAGCTGTCGGAAGGTCGCGTCCGGGCCGGCGAGCAGCACGTGGGCCGTCGATCCGTTCGACACGATGAGGTCGGCGGCACCGTTGTTGTCGACGTCGGCAACGACGAGTCGGCCGGTGCCGCTGAAAAAGTCCTTCGGCAGGGCTATGCGCGTGATCTCGGAGGTTTCCCACGTCTGACCATCCTGCGACTGCGAAAGGCGCATCACCGCGCCGTCGGTCCTGACACCGACCACGTCCATCACGGCGTTGCCAGTCACCTCCATGGCGGCAATCGCGGCCAGGGCGCCGAAGCCCGCCGGCACGGGCCGCTCGCGGAACTCGCCGCCGCGAAGGTTCAGGAACGTCCGGACGGCTCCCGTTTCTTCCATCAGGACCGCGTCGGGCACCCCCTCTCCGTCGATATCCGCCCACACGAATCCGCGTACGCGCGTCGCCACCGTGAATAGCGACTGGGCGAGCACGGTGCCGTCAGCGTTGTTGCGCAGCACCGACACCGGACCGTTCCGACGGGCCGCGATCAGGTCCAGATCGCCATCCGTATCGACGTCCGCAGCCCATGCACCCGACAGGGGCACGCGAGCGACATCTGCGGGCATCCCTGCCGCGCCGCTGATGTCGGTGAAGCGACCGGACTGGTCCTGCCGGAAGATCCTGAGCCCTCCTTCACCGGCGAACACGAGGTCGGAGCGCATGTCGTAGTTCAAGTCCGCGGCGGTCACGCCGTAGGTTCCTGGCGGCGAGGTCGCGGTTGCGCCGCCGGGGAATGGAAGCGGCGCGCCGGTCGGAAGACTCACGTCGCGCGGGCCCGCCGCGATCACGACCGGGTTCCCTTCGCCGGTAAGCCACACCGCACCCGCCCAGGTCACGCCCGTTGCCGGCACGATCGAAGCCGCATCGATGGAAAACGCCAGCTGGTGGTCCGGAGGCGCGGGATTGGGACTCGGATTCTCGAGCGCGACGAACCGGCTGAGCGGCTCGCCCATCTCGCTGAGGGGCGTCGTCAGGGCGGCGTACGCCGCACGGTACTGCGGGGAACGAATCAGCACGTTCTTCAGGAAGATGACCGGGGTCGCGGCGTTCGCCGGCCCGCCTGCGGCGGCCTGGCGCACCGTCGCCAGACGCGCCTGGGCCTCGGGAGGCCACGAGCGGGCCGCGGCTTCGAACGCGTCGAGAGCGGCCGAGAGGGCGCGCGCGTCTCCGCGTTTCGCAGCAAGACGGGCCAATTCCAGGCGGGCGGCCAGGTTGCCGGATCGATCCACCAGCGATGCCAGGATCCGTTGGGCCTCCGCTTCTTCCGCAGGCCGGCCTTGCCGTTCCAGTTCCTGGGCCAGGGCGAAGGGGGCCTTCGGATCCGCCGGATCGAGCTCGACTGCGCGCCGCCAGTGTCGGATCGCGGCATCGGTATCGCCCTTCTGCGTCTGCGCCAACGCGAGCAGCCGGTGGATCGACGCGTTCCCCGGCGCAAGCTCGGCTGCCCGCGTGATTCGCTGGATTGCTTCATCGATCTGCTGCTGCCGCAGGAACAACAGACCGAGGTTCGCCCAGCCGGCGGGTTCCTCGGGCGCCAGCTGCGTCAGTCGCTCCAGGTGGCGACGCGCGAGCACGTCCTGACTGGTCTGCATCGCCGCAAGGGAGGTGTGAAAGGCGGCAACGGACTCGGCATACGCCTCACCAGACAGCCTCGGGCCACGGCGGCATCCCTCGGCGATCGCCAGGGCGAGCAATGCCACACACAAACCTAGAATTGAGTGCCGGCGCATGTTGAGGGATCTTATCGCGGCGAGTCGGCGTGTGGACCGGGAGGCCCTTCAGCGGTACGAGAGGCCGAAACCAAATGGAAACAGCGGATCGTAGCTCTTGTCTCCGACATTGATCGGGATCTGCTCCATGGACCGGGGCCAGGTGAATGGCAGCTTGCCGGTCGGAGCCTGCTTGCCGAACAGCACGTCGGCCACGCCGTCCCCTTCGCTACCCGGCAGCCACGCGGCCAGGACGGCAGCGCTCGACTCCAGCGCGCTGCCGAGAATGACCGGTCGTCCAGAAATCAGGATCGTGACAACCGGCACGCCCGCCTCGCTGGCAGCGGCAATCGCCTTCTGATCCGCCTCCGCCAGCACCAGGCTCTCGCGGTCTCCCAGGAACTCGGCATACGGATCCTCGCCAACGACCACGATAGCGAGATCGGCTCCCTTCGCGCCGGAGCCGTCGGCGGCAAACGTCACCTGCGTGTTCGGTCCGGCAGCGCGGCGGATCCCTTCGAGTATGGTGGTGCCGGTCGTCACCGGCCCGCGCTGGCCCTGCCAGGTGATCGTCCAGCCACCCGACTGGGCGCCGATATCATCGGCGGTTCGGCCGGCCACGTGGATGCGTTTGGCGCCGGCGATGGGCAGCCTGCCGCCGTCGTTCTTGAGCAGCACGAGCGACTCGGCAACCGCCTGCCGTGCCACGCGCCGGTGCGCCTCGGAGCCAAATTCCCGTTCGAGCTCGGGGTCCACTCGCACCGTCCATCCGGGCGCCAGCAGTCCCATCGCCGCCTTCACCCGCAGAATGCGAGTGACCGCGTCATCGATGCGGGTCATCGGGACTTCGTTCGCCTCGACCAGCGCCTTGAGCGTCGTGATGAACTCACGATATTTCTCGGGCACCATGAACATGTCCATGCCGGCGTTCACGGACTCGCGGATGTCGGAGCGATAGTCACCGGGCAGCTCGTCGATCGCGTCGTAGTCGGAAATGAGAAAGCCTTCGAACCCGAGCTCTTTCTTCAGGACGTCGGTGAGCAGGCCGCGATGGCCTGACGCCTTCAGGCCGTCCCAGCTGTTGTAGGTCACCATGATCGACCCGACGCCGCTCTGAATGGCGGGGATGTACGGATCGATAAACAGCCGCCGCAGCGTCGCTTCGTCGCCACGGGTGTCGCCGCGATCGAGCGGATAGCGCTTGCCCGACTTCGCGTCCGGCATGCCGGTGCCCCAGGTGGTGCCGCCATCGCCGGCGAAATGCTTCGCACAGGCGAGCACGCCGCGCGGATCCTGCAGGCCGCCGGCCTGCAGGCCGCGTACGGCTGCGGCACCAAGCTGCGCCACCAGCACCGGGTCCTCGGCGAAGCCCTCGTAGGTCCGGCCCCATCGCTCGTCGCGCGGGACGGCGATGCACGGCGCGAAGGTCCAGTTGATGCCGGTCGCGCGGATTTCCTTCGCGGTGATCCGGCTGATCTCCTCGACCAGCTTGGCATTGCGGGTCGCGCCGAGCCCGATGTTGTGGGGGAAAATAACCGCCCCGAGCACGTTGCTGTGGCCGTGGACGGCGTCGACGCCGTACAGCAGCGGGATCTTGAGCCGCGTTCGGAGCGAGCGGCCCTGGAGCCGCTCGTACAGCGCGCGCCAGTCGGCGCGGCTGTTCGTGGGTGGATCGGAATCGCCGCCGCTCAACAGCGAGCCGACGAACAACGCTTCGACGTCGGCGGGATCTTTCAGGAACTGCTGATCGGGCTGCGTCATCTGCCCGATCTTCTCGTCCAGGGTCATCTGGCGGACGAGATCGGCCACCCGGCGCGCGTCAGCGGCGGAGAGCGAGAGACGGGACGATTGGGCCGGCAACAGCGATGCGGCCGCGCCCACGAGCACTACCGAGAGCCAGAGTCGGCGCGGCACTACCAGAGGATCTTCAATCCGAGCTGCATCTGCCGTGGGTCACGCGTCCTGGTCGCCTGGCCGAAGTTGGACGGAATCGTCGCGTTCTCGATGGTCGTCCGCGCCGCATTGAGCGTCACGGCCGACGCGTCCATGGTCGCGTCGAGCCCGGAGAACAGGAAGTTCGTGTTGTTGAAGATGTTGAAGATGTCCCAGCGGAACTGCACCTTCACGCGCTCGTTCAGGCGGAAGTTCTTGTAGAGGGCAAGGTCGGTCTGGAAGTACCCCGGCCCCAGGCAGTCGCCACGCCTGGCTGACCCGATCGTGCCGAGCTGGAACCCGTTGAGCGTGTAAGCATTCGGGTTGATGATCTGTTCATCTGGCCCACCGGAGGCCCGGCACTCCTCCCCCTCCACGCGGTTGGGGCGCTGGTTGTCGTCATACCCGGTACCCGAAGGGCCTCCATTCAACCCCGGGAGACCCGCCGGTGAACGCGGTGAACGGCTGGCCCGACCCGGCACCCACGATCGTCGCGATCTCCCAGTCGCCGAACAGGGTACGGCTGAGGGCAGGTCGATCCCGCAGCTCCGGAAGCAGCCAGACGACCGACGCGTTGAAGATGTGCGGCCGCCCCGTCTCCGGACGCCCCCAGTCCTGCTCGGGATTCTGCGTGTCGAGTTGTGTGGTGTTCGCCGCGAGGTTCCCATCGGAGCCGGTCATCGCCAGGTTGGCCCTCGATCGCGACAGCGTGTAGGACGCCTGCACCTGCGAGCCGCGGCCGAACCGGCTGATGAACTGGGTCTGAAGCGCGTGATAGGTGGACTTGCCGGTGTGATCCCAGATGCCCATGTTGGCGTCGCCAAACACGCCGAACTGCCGGAGCGCCGCATTGGTTGCGCCGCCCGTGAGCCGGGCGTACTCCAGCCGGTCGTCCACGCCGTTGCCATTGATGTCCCCGTTGAACACCTGGTTGGGGACGTGGGTCTTCAACAGGTCGTAACCGTAGTTGGCGACATATCCGACTTCGATCGTGGAGTTACGCCACAGCTCCCGCTGCACCATGAAGTTCCACTGCCAGCTGTTGGGCGTCCGGAAATCGACCTCGCGGCCGCGGGACGGCGCGCCGAGCGAGCTGCCGAAGCAGCCGGCACACGGTTCGGCCGTGGTGTCGAGTTTGCGATTGCCGGACAGCGTCGTGACGAACGGCGGGTTGACCGCGATGTTCAGCAGCGGCGCCAATCGCTCGCGCAGGAAGAACCGGCCAAGGCCGGCGCGCACCGCCGTCCTGCCGTCGCCGAACACGTCCCAGGCGACGCCGAGTCGCGGCGCGAAGTTGTTGTAGTCCTGATCCATGAGCGAACGGTTCGACGCATCCTCCCCTCCCAGCGCTCCCGCGTCCTGACACCAGTTGCTGCCGGGCGGCTGCAACAGGCCGTTGCATGTGTCGTTGCCGAGCGCCGGATTGAAGAGGGACGGCACGAAGTTCATGACCCGATCGTCGTTCGCGTACGGGTTCAGCAACAGCGAGTAGCGCACGCCGTAATCGACGGTGAGCTGCTTCGAGGGCTGCCACGAGTCGGCCGCATACAGCTCGAAGTCCTTCCACCGCTGATCGGCGTTGCGGCCGGCGCTGAACTCGGAGAAGCCGAAGGTCATGTCGCGGAGGAGGAAGTCGGACAGGATGTTGCCGGTTCCCACCCCCGAGGCGTTGAGGCCCGTCGAGCCCCAGAAATTGGAATGCTGGTTGGACCCGTTGCCGATCGTGTCTTCCGTCTTCTGGTTGAAGCTGGCGAGCACGCCCGCCTTGACAAAGTGCTTGCCGAAGACCTGGGTGTAGTCGTCTTTGATGACGAAGAGATCCTGGCTGTTGAGGAAGGGGGCCTCGTTCCAGAGCGCCGCGTATCCCGCGCCGCCCCAGAAGACCGGATGGCCGATGTCCTCGCCGTACTGCTTTCGGTCGTAGCCGAAGATGGGCGTGATCCGATTGAGGATCTCCTCGTTCAGCCCGGCGTTCAAGCCGCCGCGGGTGACCTCGATCTTGTTGGCGGAGTACCAGAACTGCAGGCTGTTGTTGGCGCTGTTGCCGATGGTTTGATTGAGCCCGACGACGAACGACTGGCTTGGCTGGTTCCAGTTGGAATCGACCGCCGGGAAGGGATCGTCGCCCCAGAGATTCGCGTTGATGCTGGGCGAGTTGTTCTCCCAGGTGTCGTGGGTGTAACGCACCATCAGCCGGCTGGCGTCGGTGATGGTCCAGTCGACCCGCGCGCTCTGCTGGGAGTAATCGATCGGCGAGGTGATCGCAGTGACCCAGTTGTTGCAGCTGCCAGCCCCCGGCGTGACGTTCGGCAGCGGATACAGGTTCAGGTAGGACATGCCGGCTGGGCTCAGTCGATCGGCCGGGATCCGGTTGCCAGGGAACGGCAGCCCGTTGAGCGGATCGACGGGGATGGGCGGCGAGCACCCGGCGATCCGCGCGCCGCTGAAGTCGCCGTTCCGTTCCGCCTCTGTCGGCACGAACGCAGTCCGGGCCGTACCCCGGTCCTCCAGGTTCCACTCGAGATTCCCGAAAAAGTGCAGCGTGTCCTTGATGACCGGTCCGCCGAACGACCCGCCGAAGTCCCTGCGGCTCAACTCCTCCTTGGGCTGTTCAGCCTTCTCCAGGAAATAGTTCTTCGCGTTGAGGCGGTCGTCGCGGCCGGAGTAGAAGGCGCTGCCGCGGAACTGGTTGGTCCCGGCACGGGTCACGATGTTGATCTGCGCCGCACTGGCGCCGCCAAATTCTGGACCGTAGCTGTTGCGCAGGATCTTGAATTCCTCGATCGCCTCGAGCGAGGGGTAGACCATCAGCGTGCGGTTGGACCCGACGTCGTTGTTGTTGGCGCCGTCGACCGTCCACATGTTGGCGGTCACGTCACCGCCGCTCACCGACAGGTCGGAGCCGCCAAGCAGCCCCTTGTCCTTGACGTTCAGGAAGTCCGGCGCGCTCACCCCCGGCATCAACGTGGCGAGCTGCAGGAAATTCCGGCCGTTGAGCGGCAACTCCCGGACCTGCTCTCCGGTAATGACGCCGGAGACGTCGCCGCCGACCAGTTTCACGGGCGTGGACGACGCTTCGACGTTGACCACCTCGCTGACGTCACCGGGCTGCAGCATGAGATCCAGGGAGAATTCGTCGGCGACGCGAAGGGTCACGCCGGTTCGGCTCGCCACCTTGAAACCGGTGAGCTCCGCCGACACGTTGTAGCGCCCGATCGGCAGCTCCGCGACGAAGTAGATACCCGATGCGTTGCTGACCGTGGTGCGCACCAGCCCCGTTTCGATGTTGGTGACCGTCACCGTCACCCCGGGCAGGATCGACTCGGTGGCATCGGTGATCGTGCCCCGGAGGGTGGCGGTGGTGCGCTGCGCCAGCGCCGGGCCGGCGTTCAAGATCAAGAGGACCCCGACGAGCAACAGGGAGTGCGGTCGCTTCATGGTCCAGCCCCTCGGGTCAGCGTGATCGATCGGGCTCAGCGCACCGGCACCCGGCCGGAGGGCGCATTTGGGCAACGCGTCAATCTTCCGTAACGCGTTTAACAAAGTGGTACTATGTCAACAGTGGGCCCCTTGTCAAGGTCAAAATCTCGAGCCTGGCGCCTGATCTTCACCGGCCTGGTTTTCACCTTGCTCGCCATCGGCATATGGTGGGCCCGCACGAGCCGGGTCGTCCCCCGTCCCAACGTTCTATTGATCACGATCGACACGCTTCGGGCGGATGCCGTGGGCGCCTACGGCCGTCCCGGTACGTCGACCCCCCTCATCGACCGACTCGCACAGGCGGGCGTGCGCTTCGCCGACGCCCATGCCCACAACGTCGTCACGCTCCCCTCGCACGCGAACATCCTGACCGGACGGCTGCCTCCCGACCATGGTGTTCGTGACAACGCCGGGTTCCGGCTCGCGCCCGGTGTCGAGACCCTCGCGACGCATCTGCAACGTCACGGGTATCGCACCGGCGCGTTCGTGAGCGCGTTTCCGCTCGACTCGCGGTTCGGGCTCGCGACCGGGTTCGACGTGTACGACGACCGCCTCACGGGAGGGCCGCGGCCGGCGTTTCTGATCCAGGAGCGGCCGGCCGGCCGCACCGTCGCACTCGCGAAAGAGTGGATCGACGGGGCCGGCGTACAACCCTGGTTCTCCTGGGTGCATCTCTACGAGCCGCACTTCCCCTACGACCCGCCCGCGAGCGTCGCGTCGCAATGGCCGGACGATCCGTACCTCGGCGAAGTGGCGGCGGCCGATGCGGCGCTCGCACCGCTGCTCGAGCCGATCCTCGCAGCCGGCGGTCAGGCCGACACGCTCGTGGTCATCACCTCGGATCACGGCGAGGCGCTGGGAGAACACGGCGAGGCGAGCCACGGCCTCTTCGCATATGAAGGCGTCCTTCGCGTGCCATTGATCCTTTACGCACCCCGGATGTTCGGCGCGCGCGAGATTGACGTCCCCGTGGGCCACGTCGATCTCCTGCCCACCGTGCTGGATGCGCTGGGGTTTTCGATCCCATCTGAACTCGCGGGCCGCAGCCTGTTGCCGGTCATCGCTGGTAACCAGCACGATACGGACCGCAAGGTGTACTTCGAGGCGCTGTCGGCATCCCTCAACCGGGGCTGGGCACCGCTGCTCGGCATCATCCAGGGCGGCTTCAAATACATCGACTTGCCTGTGCCCGAGCTCTACAACCTTCGTCAGGATCCTGGCGAGGCGCACAACCTTGCGGCCTCCGATCCGGCCCGGCTGTCAGCGCTCAGAACGCAACTCGCGGACTTCCGTTCGGCTGATGCGCGCCGGTCCCCGCGCCCGGAGCCCGCAGAGGTGCGCGAGCGCCTCCGCAGCCTCGGCTACGTGACCGGGGCCGCGCGGACACCGGCGGTCTATACGGAGCAGGACGATCCCAAGCGGCTCATCGCGCTCGACGCGGTTCTGCAAGAGGTGCTGAAGCGCTACCTTGCGGGCGATCTCGCCGCCGCGCTCGACCAATCCCGACAGCTGGTGCGCCGGCGTCCGACGATGGCCGTAGCCTGGATGCAACTGGCCGAGTTGGAGCGCGAAGCCGGAAACGCGCCAGCGGCCCTGGACGCCATGCAGCGGGCGGTGACGCTCAGCCCGGGAGACACGGAGCCGCTCACGCTGCTGGGCGCGTATCTCACCGAATCCGGACGCGCGCGCGAGGCCGCCGACCTCCTCGCCGCCCCGGCGCAAGAACCGCTCGCCGATCCGGACCTGGTGTCGACTCGCGCGCTGGCGCTCGCCAGGCTCGGGCGGTTCGACGAAGCGCTGGCCACCCTCACACGGGCCCGTGAGCGCGATCCCCTGAATGCGATGCTGCTGGTGCATTTCGGGACCGTGCAGCTCACCCGCGGTGAACGGGTCGCGGCCCGCGAGGCCTTCACCGAAGCAGTCCGTCTCGATTCCGGCGTCGCCCGCGCTCACAGCTCGCTGGGCGTGCTCGCCCTCGAGGATGGCCGTCCGGACCAGGCAACCGAGCACTGGCGTGCGGCGACCTCTTTGGACGTACGCGAGCACGGCAAGGTCCTCGGGCTGGGCATCGCGTTCGCGCAGGCCGGCCGTACGGCGGAAGCACGGGCGTGTTTCGAGTTCTTTGCCGCGAACGCTCCCCCATCGCGATACGCGACCGAGCTCGGCCGTGTGCGCGCCTGGCTCAACGGCGCCCGGTGATCTTGTACAATTCCCGCGTATCGTCCGTGCGGGCGGCCTGTTCGATCGTCCGAAACCCAATGACGCCGTGTGCTGCTTTCCGCGTCGCCGGCCTGCTGATGCTCGCCCTGGGTCTGCCGGCCCGCGCCGCCGTTGCCCAGACGGCGACCGAGGTTCTCGCGCCGGTCGATCGCCTCATGGCGCTCGCCGAAGCGAGTCTCCGCGCGGGCGAACTGCAGATCGCTGAGAGTCGGTACCGCGCCGCGACCTTCGACGCCTGGATGATCGCCGGCGCGCTTCATGCTGCCGCTGGACGTTTGCCCGAGGCCCGGGATGGCTTTCGACACGCCTCACGCGCTGTGGCCACCGCGGACGCGGCGTTCAGATCGCTGGCCCTCGTGCAGATGCAGATCGGTGAGCCGGCCGAAGCGGTCGCCATCCTGACCAGGCTATCCCTTCGCGCGCCGACCGATCTGCAGCCGCGCCGGCTGCTGGCCCAGGCGTTCGCGGCCAACGGTCAACCGGCAGAAGCCATCCAGACGCTCGAGGAAGCGCACGCGCTTGCACCAGACGACGCGGAGGTCACGTTCCTGCTGGCCGCCGGATATCTCCAGGGGAAGAAGGTCGACAAGGCTCAGCGGTTGTTTGCCGAAGTCGCGGCCAGGCGACCGATCCCGCAGACATGGGTGCTGATCGGCCGAACCTACCGGGACTTTCGCCTCTTCGATCAGGCTCGCGGCGCACTGAACAAGGCGCTCGCGCAGGATCCCTCCGTCCGGCGCGCGCACTACTACCTCGGCACGCTGGCGCTGATGTCGGAAGGAGATGTTTCGCTCGAAGAGGCGATTCGCGAGTTTCGCGCTGAACTGAAGCTGACGCCCGACGATCCGGTCGTGAATCTGAGGCTCGGCATGGCGCTGGCCGACGCGCGTCGGGAAGAGTCGGCGCTGCAGCCCCTCGGAGTCGCCGCCCGACTGGCCCCTTCGGCCGTGGCGTTTCATCATCTCGGCCGGTGCCAGCTGGCGATCGGCCGCGCCGCCGACGCCATCCCGTCGCTGCGCCGCGCGCTGGAGCTGGCGGTAGGCGATGAAAAGTCCCGCGTGCGGCGGATTCACTACCATCTGGCGCTGGCGCTGCGAGAGACCGGGGCTGCGGCCGAGGCGGCGGTGCACTTCGACGCCGCGAAGGAAGGTTCCGAGCGTCGAGTTGATGCGGAGCGTGAGGGGCTCGCGCGCTACCTGGACGACTCCACGGAGCAAACCCCACAAGGGGCCGCACGCCTCGCGCTCGAATCGCCGTTCGCACGCCTCGAACCCGCCGTCCATGAGGCGGTGGTGCGCGGTCTCAAGACGGCCCTCGCGCGCGCCTACCTGAATCTGGGAGTCATGCGCGCCCAGGCGCAGTCGTTCTCGCCGGCCGCCGAGTTTTTCGCGCAGGCCGCGGCGGTCGATCCCGACTTTCCGCAGGTCCAGTACTCGCTCGGCTCCGCGCGCTTCAACGCCAAGCAGTACGACCAGGCGGCGGTAGCGCTGGCGCGGGCGCTCGCCACGGATCCGGGCAATCCAAACCTGCGTCGAATGCTCGCGCTCGCCCATTTCAATACCGGTGCCTACGGTCAGGCCGCCGACCTGCTCGAGAGCGACCCGGGGCGGAGCGCGGATCCGTCGCTTCAGTACACCTACGGTCTCGCGCTCGTCCGGAGCAATCGCGCGCGCGATGCCGAGGCCGTGTTCACCCGGATGCTCGCGGATCACGGCGACCGGGCCGAGGTGCACGTGATCCTCGGTCAGGCCCACGCTCAGCAGGGAAACTTCGAGGCCGCCGTCCAGGATCTCGAGCGCGCACGCGGCATCAAGGCTGACGTTCCCGACGCCAACGCGACGCTGGGCCTCATCTATCTCAAACAGGGGAACCTTGCCGAGGCCACGGGCGCATTGCGCGAGGAGCTGCGAAACAATCCGCGCCATCTGCTGGCGCGTCACACGCTGGCGACCGTGCTGGACCTCGATGGCCACCCTGACGAAGCCAAGACCCTGCTCCGTGGCCTGCTCAAAGAACAACCTGAGTTCGGTGACGCGAGGTACCTGCTCGGGAAAATTCTGCTCGCGGAAGGCGAGGCCGATGCCGCGGTCCCGCACCTCGAAGCGGCAGTCCGACTCTCGCCGGAAGACGCGAGCTATCACTATCAGCTCGCCCAGGCGTACCGCAAGCTGGGACGTTCGGCCCTTGCCGACCGGCACCTCGCGCTCTTCCAGTCGCTGAAGGAAAAAGCCCGGGGGCGGACGCCGTGAGTCTTTCCACCACCTTCCCGGGACTCCTGATGGCCATCGTCCTCTCGGTCGGGCCGCCAGCTCAGACATCGCCCCCGCGGGCCGCTGACCCGGCGGAGCGCGACCGGCTTCTCGAACGGGCGGCCGCGGAGCTGCAGGCCGGGCGCCGCGGAGAGGCGAAGAAACTGCTCGCGTCAGCCGCCCAGCGGCACACATCGGTGAAGGCGCTGATGCAGCTCGCGCGGGTCCAGTCTTCTGAGGGGGATGCGGTGGCGGCGCTCGCGACACTCGATCGCGCCCGGGCACTGGCACCCGACGCGGACGAAGTCCTGGGCGCGATCGCGCAGGTGTCGCTGGCCGCGCGGCGGCCGGTGCAGGCGATTCTCGCTCTGGAGCCGCTCACCCGGCTTTCCCCATGGGTGGCCCAGCATCACTATCTGCTGGGCGTGGCGCTGATGCAGGCCGGCGACCTGCCTGCGGCGGTCGACGCGTTGCAGGAGGCGGATCGCCTGGAACCGACCCACACCGTAACCTCCATCGCGCTCGCGATCGCGCTCAACAACCGGAAGATTTTCGGCGACGCCAAAGCCGCCCTGCTGCCGGTGCTGGAGCGGGAACCAGACAACGTGGAAGCGCTGGCGGCGCTGGCCGAAGCCGAAGAAGGGCTGGGAGAGCTCGATGCCGCCGACACCCATGCCGCGCGGGCCCTCACCGCGGCGCCGAACCACCCCACCGCAAACCTCGTCGTCGGAATGGTGCTCATGAAGCGGGACCGCTACCAGGAGGCCCGCACCGCGCTGGAGCGCGCCGCGGCAGCGGATGCTGATTCGCCCAAGGTCTATTACCAGCTCAGTCTCGCGTGCGCCCGCCTCGGCGACAACGAGGGATCGGCGAGAAACCGTTCGATCTATCAGCAAAAGCTCCGCGCCGCGGAGACTCGGCTCGGCGAACTTCGGCGCGCCGGCATGCCGACCCGTGGTGAAATGGCTCGATGAGATCTCTGCGACCAGGGTACGGCCTGCTGCTGGCCGCCGCACTCGGCTCGGCGGCCGGCGGCGCCACCTCGAACAGCGTCTCCCCCTTCCGTGACGTCACACGCGAATCCGGCATCACGTTCGAACACCACGCGGCTCCCGAAAAGAAGTACATCGTCGAATCGATGAGCGGCGGGGTGGCGATGTTCGATTTCGACCGCGACGGCCGCCTGGACCTGTATCTGGTCGATTCGCTCACCGTCGACACCGCCGACAACCCGAAGGCGGCACGGAGCGCGCTCTATCGGAATCTGGGCGGCTTCAAATTCGAAGATGTCACCGACAAGGCGGGGGTCGGCCATCCAGGCTGGGGTATGGGCGTCTGCGTCGCCGATGTCGACGGCGATGGTTGGGACGACCTTTACGTGACGGCGCTCGGCGGTAACAAGCTGTATACCAACGGCCGCAACGGTACGTTCCGCGATGTCACGGATGCCGCCGGCGTGGCCGCCGCGGGCTGGTCGACTGGCTGCGGATTCGCGGACTACGACCGCGACGGCGATCTCGACCTTTTCGTCGCGCGCTACGTCAACGTCGACCTGCGCAAGCTCCCGCAGTTCGGCAAGGACAAGACGTGCGAGTATCGCGGCATCCCCGTCCAGTGCGGGCCGCGTGGCCTGAAGGGGGAATCGGATTTCCTCTTTCGCAACGAGGGCAACGGCCGGTTCACCGAGGTCGGCGACAAAGCCGGTGTGCGTGACCGCGCCGAAGCCTTCGGCCTGGGCATCGCGTGGTTCGACGCAAACGACGATGGATGGCCCGACCTGTACGTGGCCAACGACTCCATGGGTAATTTCCTGTACCTGAACCGGAAGGATGGCACCTTCGAGGAGGCCGGGTTCCCTCGAGGCGTGGCGGTGAGCGAAGACGGGAGCGAACAGGGCAGCATGGGCGTGGCGCTCGGGGACTACAACCACACGGGGCGTTTCAGCATCTTCGTGACCAATTTCGCCGAGGAGTACAACTCGCTCTATCGCCACGACGGCGCGCACTTCACCGACGTCTCGTTCCGCTCGAGGACCGCGGCGATCAGCCTGCCATTCGTCGGCTGGGGCACCACGTTCTTCGATTACGACAACGACGGCTGGCTGGACCTGATCGTGGTGAACGGTCACGTCTACCCGCAGCTCGACAAGGCACGCCTCGGCGCGTCTGCGGGCTACCGGCAGCGCGCTCTGTTCTACCGCAACAAAGGGGACGGCACGTTCGACGAGATCGGGCGGACGCTGGGCGGTCCCTTCGCGGTCGAGCGCGTCAGCCGCGGATCGGCCGTCGGCGATCTGGACAACGACGGGCGCCTCGATGTCGTCATCAACGATCTGGACGGCAGTCCGCAGGTCCTTCGCAACGAGCTGCCAGGCGCCGGCAACTGGCTGATCGTCAAACTACGCGGCACTGGCGCCAACACGAATGCGATCGGCGCCGTGGTCGCCGCAACCGCGGGTGGCGTCCGACACGTGCGGCTCGTGCAGAGCGGAACGAGCTACATCTCACAGGACGACATGCGGCTGCACGTCGGGCTCGGAGCGTCGGACACGGCGGATGTCGAGGTGCGGTGGCCCGATGGCACCACCACGCGACGAGAACAGGTCAAGGCCAACCAGATCATCGAGATTGTGCAGCCGCCAGCTCCTTCCAGGTGACCAGCACAAAACCCTGGCGCTCCAGGAACTCCCGGAACGCGCGACTCCTGATCAATTCCAGGTCCGACTGCCGCCACGCGGCGCCCCAGTCGACGTGGCCCCGCGCGGCGGCGCGCATCTCCTCGTCGTCGTAGGCGAGGTGAACGATCAACTGGTATACCCCTGGCGGCAGTGGCGTCAGCAGCTTCTCGTACGCCGCTATCCAGCCGGCCGGCTCGATTCCCGGCGAGATCGAAACCACACGATCGATGAGGGCGGCGGGGTCGGGCTCGGGCTGCCAGGGCGCCTGCGTCGCCGCCGCGGGAGCCCTGCCGCTCGACGAGCACCGGCAGACCGTAGGATTCGCCGATTCGCCGATACACGTCGAAGAGCTCGCGGGATCGGAAAAGCGTGGCCATGTGCGAATCGAGGTGCGAGAGGCGGATGCCCGAGGACTTCGCCCGATCCACCTGCGCGCGGAGCTCGCGCTCCACTTCGGGTATCAGCGCCCTGCTCAACGACCATTGCCTCGGTGAGTGGTAAGTAGCCCTGTGGATCGATCAGTGACGGCACGTCGCCGGCGGAACGGACCGGACCCCAGCGATACCCGGTCCACTCGCTGTTGAGCGCGAGATGGATTCCGAGGTCGGCTTCCGGATGCGCTTGCGCCCAGCGCGCCACTTCAGGAAACCAGGGGCACGGCACGAGGATGCTGGCGGAGGTAATCAGCCGCTGCTCGAGCGCTTCGAACGTGGCGCGGTTCACGGAGTGCGTCATGCCCAGATCGTCGGCATGGATGACGAGCAGCCGCGCCGTCGCCGGATGTCCGAGGCGCTCCTGGACGGAACGACCCTGCCCCACTCCGGGCCGCGGTGGAATGGCGAGCAGCGCCAGGGCCACCGTTACCGCCCCTGCGATCCCTTCACGCATCGCGCGCTCCCTCGTTCAGGGGATATGTCGTTCGCCTCTGGACCGTTTCATTCCGCACCTGCTCTCGAAGCCGATCGCAGGCGGCGGTTGCGGCCAGCAGCAGACAGCCGGCCAGCGGCGCTTCTTTGCCGAGCGCGGCGAGCTCGATCTGGATTGGCGCGCGTGAGATCCGCTGGACGATCTCCCTCACCTGCACGACCAGCGGCGCCGCGTTCGCAAACAGCGCGCCGCCGAGCAGCAGGATCGACGGATCGACGACGCTGCCGATGTTGGCTGCCGCAATGCCGAGCAGCGTCGCCGTCTCGTCGATGGCGCGGCGGGCGCTCCCGGCCCCGGAGCTGGCCGCCTCGAACAGCCTGGGCAGCCACGACTCAGGATCGCCCTGCGCTTCGGGCCATCGCGCCGCCAGCGCGTGCAGGCCCGCCAGCGTCTCCAGGCAGCCGTGCGTACCATAGGGCACGTTGACGTACTCGGGGGCCATGCACATCATGGCGATCTCTCCGGCCATGAAATGGTGCCCTCGGTGAAGCCTGCCATCGATGAGCACCGCCGCGCCGATGCCGGTGCCGACGAACAGGAACGCGCAGGTGCGGTGGCCGCGCGCGGCGCCCTTCCAGTGCTCCCCGAGCAGCGCGAGGTTCACGTCGTTCTCGATCAAACGTGGGCGCGCCGAGCGCCTCCTCGAGGCAGTCCCGCATCGGCACGTTCGACCAGCCCGCCAGGTTCGGGGCGAGAACGACAACGCCTCGGTTCACATCGACAACGCCGGGCGTGCCGGCTCCCACCGACAGCAGGCGGTCCGGCGGTGCACCTGCTTCGCACATCAGCTCGCGAACGACCTTCGCGATGCTGCCGAGCGCCGCCGGCGGCGCAAGACGGTTCGGTGTCGGGATGATCCGATGCGCCAGACTGTTGCCGCGAAGATCCGCGATCGCCACCCGCGTCCGGGTCGGCCCGAGGTCGATGCCGGCAACGAAGCCGTGCCGGGCGTTGAACTCCATCAGCGCTGGACGGCGTCCGCCGCGCGAGGGGCCGGTGCCGAGGTCCCGCGTCAGGCCGCGCGCGGTCAACTGGGCGGTCAGAGATCCGACCGTCGGCCCCGAGAGACCCGTGGCCTCGATCAGCTCGGCGCGGGTGAACGGTCCGGGACACGACATCGCGACTGCCAGCAGCCGTTCGAGCGTGTGGCCCCGCCCGGTCGCCGATTTCAGATGCCGCCGTGTTTCTCCTTCCATCACGTCAGGCGAAGCACCTCCGGGGCCAGCGCGCGCCGAGTATATCGCGGGGGGTTATGATCGGCGCCATGGCACATATCCGGTACGCGGCGGCAGTCTGCCAGACCGATCTGCCCAATCCGGTTGACCGCACGCAGATGGCGGCCAACACGTCGCGGATGCTCGCAATGATCGATGCGGCCGTTGCCGGCAGCGCCCCTTTTCTGCCGGTCCGCCTGGTCGTATTCCCCGAGTTTGCCCACGCGGCGCCGGTGTATCCCACGGTAGACGCGCTGATCGACCGCCTGGCGATTCCGAGTTCCGAACGAGCACACCGACCGCCTGCACCAGAAGGCGCGGGAGCATGCCATCTATATTCAGAGCGGATCGATGCTGGAGGTGGATACGCGGTGGCCGGGAGTCGTGTTCAATACGACCTGCTTGATCGGGCCGGAGGGCATTCTCTACCGCTACCGGAAAGTGAACCCCTGGATCCCTTATGAGGTCCACGCCAGCCCGCACGACCTGCCCGGGTACGACGAGCCGCTGTTTCCCGTGGCTGATACCGAGATCGGGCGGATCGGGTGCGCGATCTGCTACGACTGGCTCTTTCCAGAGGCCATTCGGCAACTCGCCGCCAACGGCGCCGAGGTGCTCGTGCGGGTCTCCGCCTACATGGATCCATGGGGGGCGACCGAGCCCATGAACTGGTGGACGATCGTGAATCGCTGCCGCGCGCTCGAGAACCTGGCTTTTGTCGTGGCCGCCAACCAGGGAGCCAGTCTTCGGCACTACCCGCCTTACTCCTGGCCCGGCGGCAGCCAGGTGGTGGATTTCGAGGGCCGCCTTCTGGCGGAGGCGTCGCCCGGCCCGGGAGAGCGCATCGTCGTCGCGCCGATCGACATCTCGGCGCTCCGCCACGAGCGCGAAGTCCGGGTTGGTCACCAGACGCTGGCGCACCTTCGGACCGAGGCGTACCCGGTCTACGCCGAGCGTCGCTATCCGCCGCCGGATCACGCGGGAGCAGCGTCGGTACGAGCGGAACCTGCAGCTCATCGCCGTGGCCAAGCGCCGCCACGAGGTCGGATGACCCGAAGGGGCTTCCTCAAGACGGTGACGGCTGGAGCGGCCGGCACGCTGCTGCCGGTACGCAGCCAGGCCAGGCTGGCCGCGCAATCGCGGCGCCGTGTGACCATCGGCGGGCGACCAGTCAAGGTCATCGACGCCCACGCCCACTGCGTCATCCCGGTCACCGACATCGTCCAGGGCTCGCCGCTGGCCAAGATGGGCGGCGGCGCCGGCGCCAGTCTCCTCGGACCGCAGCGACTGCAGGTGATGGACGAACAGGGTGTGGACGTCCAGGCGCTGACCATCAACGGTTTCTGGTGGTACGCCGCCGCGGATCGTGACCTGGCAGATCGGATCGTGCGAGCGCAGAACGAGGGCCTCGCCAAGTGGGTGGCGCAGCACCCCGATCGGTTCGTCGCGATGGCGTCGGTGGCGCTGCAGCATCCCGAACAGGCCGCGGCGCAGCTCGAGGACGGCGTGAAGCGGCTGGGGCTGCGCGGCGCGTCGATCGGCGGCCACGTCAACGCCGAGGACCTCTCGCTGCCCAAGTACGACCCGTTCTGGGCGAAGGCGGCCGAGCTCGGAGCCCTCGTGGTGATGCATCCCGGCGGCGCGGAGAACATCCTCAAGGACGGCGCGCTTCGCGGCCGCGGCGACCTCGGCAACATCATCGGCAATCCGCTGGAGACCACCTACTTTCTGTCGCGGCTGATCTTCGATGGCGTCCTCGACAAGTTCCCCGGCCTGCGGGTCTGCGCCGTCCATGCCGGCGGCTACCTGCCGTCCTATCTCGGCCGCAGCGAAGCGGCGTGCGTCGTGCGGAGCAACGCCAACTGCGCCAACAAGAAGAAGCCGAGCGAGTACCTGAAGTCGCAGATCGTCGTCGATACGATGGTGTTCTCGCCCGAGGGACTTCGCCATCTCGTCGCCGAGATGGGCGTTGGTCAGATCGTCTATGGGACCGACGTGCCCTTCAACTGGCCAGTCACCGTGGACCTGGTGCTGGAAGCACCGTTTCTGAGCGATGCCGACAAGGAAGCGATTCTGAGCGGCAACCTCAGACGGCTCCTTCGCATTACCGCGTAGCAGGGCGAGGCGAGCCGCCGCCACACTTGGCGCGGTGCCGAGTTCGATACGCCAGCCACGTCTGAAGACCTGATTCAGTCAACCGATAGCTTTTGGCGAACGATCGGTCCACCCCGCCCGGTATGATGGCGGCGAGTCGGGCAGGCTGCGTCTTTGCGGCATTCGCCCCACGAGGCTCGCGCCAATAATTTGTCTAGCGTTGAGCATTTGTGGGTGCTCGCAGCACAGCACACGACGTTCGCCATCTAGCGACCACATTTGGCGGTCAACCTGAGACGTGGCTTGCCAACCGTAGCTCGTTCGCGGCGGGGCTGCCCACCGCCGCGCCTCGGCACTATGGTGGCAACCTTCGCCTGCATTCATGAGCGAAGGTCGGGGTCCACCTTCGCGCTACGCGCTTCGGTGGTCAACAATTTACGTCCGCCCAGGGTCTTACGACCGTCTAAACGGTTGAGTGGCGCCAAACCTCGAATGCGCCTCACGTCAGTCGAAAAGTCCGGTGGCTGAGGAGTGACGATTGACGACGGCCCGTCAGTTCGTCCGAAGCGACGTCTTCACGACAAATGACTCGGCCGCCGTGCTGCCACGCCGCAGTCCGATCTTCACCGTCGATTCGCTGCCGGCATCGACCGAAAGCGTCAGCGGGTTGCCGTAGATCTCGTTGCCCGCCACGCAGCAGATCTCGAGAGCGGGCTGTCCTGCAGATTGATCCGTCGGCGTGACCTCCACCGTCAGGATTCCCGCACTCGGGACCGCCATCCGCACGATGCCGCACCTTTCGGCCACCCAGCCGGTGCATTCTCCGATATCCGACGGAAACGCCGCCACCATCGAATCTCCGGCCGCAACGCGCCGGATCGGATAGAGCGGGAAGTTCCCGACCAGATTGGTCACACCGAGGACCGCTCTCAGGCTCCGCCAATACAGCTCATACCCCTCGGCCACGACTTCGGCTCGCGCGACGAATCCGTTTCCAGCAGGGCTCGCTAGCACCGTGGCTGAGAAAGCGATCCGATATGCCCCCGATCTGTCCGCGACTAGTCGAGGGCCACTGCGCGACGCCGTTCAAATAGTGCGCCATCGTGACCACCGCACCCGCGACTGGAACGCCGTCGTCGTTCGTTACGATGCCGGTGACTTCGAAGGGATGGGTGCTGGGGACCGGCGGCCCTGGCTGCGGCACCGTCGCCGCGCCTGGTGGCGACGGTGCAGTGGCTGTTGGCGGCTCGTCGCCCCCGCATTTAGCTACAAGGAGCAGCGTGCCCAGAACCAACGCGCGGGCGGCAGACGCTTTCATTCAACTCCCTCTGGAAATCGGGCCGAGACTTCGACCGTGAGATGCGATGCTCAGTCTCAGCGCCTGGTGAAGACCAGTTGCGCCCGGTCGACCAGACAGGCGTGGGACTTCAGGGTCTGCTCCGCAGGGATGTGCTGACACTGTTCCCATCCGAGCCTGGTTGGAGACGAGAGCTCGCAGTAATGGAAGAACCCTTGCGCCGGGATCGAAATCGCCGTCTCCGAGACACCGACCGGTTCGTCGACATGCCGAAACGAAGCATTCAGGTATCGGAAACCGGGCATTTCCTCGGTGAAAGGATTCTCCATTTCGTGAAAGGCTACGGACCGTCCTCCTATCGCCAGCCACACCTGCGAGTTGGCGAAAACCGTCGGCCCTTCGATGGAGACGACCCTGTCGAACTCGGCGTTCGGGCTGGCGGTGATTGTGGCCGTGAAGCTTCGCGTTGAAGCGTCCGCAGGAAAACCGGTGCAAGCCGGCAGACTGCCCATGTCACGGGCCGTTGCCGGGTCGAACGAAATTGTCAGGGTGTACTCGCCGGGATCAAGGGGCACCTCGGTCGGCTCGATCGACTCGAGCCGGATGCGGGCTCCTCCACCCTGGAACAAACCCTGCCATTGGGCGGTGTAGGTCGTCGTCTTGAAGCCGTCTCGGCTGACTTGGAGCCTCACTGCGCCGGGCAAGGAGCTCCTGAGCTCGAAAAAACCGGCCAGATCGGTGTCGGCGACAGTGCCCGTGAGTGGGCCGTCAAGAACGCGAACGCTCGCGCCCCCAACCGGCCGATGCACCGGATCGACGACCCATCCAATAATGTGCGTTTGAAGTCCGCTAATTGAACCAGGCCCCGATGGCACGGTCGGTGACGTCGTGCGCTCGCAGGCTGCCACGGCCAGCCCTGCCCAAAGAGCTAGAGCGGCGATGTGCCCTGTCTTCAATGATCTCCCCATTACCCATCGAACTGGTGCGGTGGAGCAGCAAACGAGCCGCGCCTACCTTTATAAACGAATTCGGCGGGGAAACCGGACCTGTCGAGCCGGGCCCGAAGATGGTCAGCTTCTTCGAAACGGACTCACATCAGCACGCACCAACGTCAACGCCATGTCAGATCGATCGCGTGAAGTTGCGTGCCCGTACGGGAGAGCTGAACGATCAGCGAGCCGTCCGGCGTGAGCCCCTGAAAGGCGGCGATCTGAAACCCATGTCTGAGCAGCGGCTCCAGGCTGAACTCGCCGTCGCGGCTGAAATCCGGGACCCGAAGCCGATAGACAGGGCTGCCGCTTTCGCGGATGTCTTGAACGTAGAGATGTCTCGAATCGGGTGACCACGTCGGTCCCGAGAGCGACCTGCCATGCGCGATCTCGACCCATTCGTTGGCGGCGGCATCGAATCGAAGTACACGGCCCTGGTCCAGCGTCTGCGCGATCAGATGGCGGCCGTCTGGCGACCAGAATGGAGCGGTGAGCCCCTCTGACCCCGCCAGCCTCGTCGCACCGCGTGTCGCCCGCTCGACGATGAAGATGCCACGCTCCGCCGCTGGAACGTCGGCACGCCGGACGTTCACGGCCAGCGCTATCGACCGACCGTCGGGGGACCACGCAGGCAGGCTGTGGGTCCCCTGCTGTCTCGGCGCGATCTCCTCCGCTGGCCCGCCGTCGATGCTGACGACGTACGCCCGCATCGGATTGCCCGGCGAGACCGCTTCGAACGCGATCGTGGTTCCGTCCGGCGACCAGCGCGGTCGCGCCGCCCGCAACGGCGCACCCACGAGTTGGATCGGGTTGCTCCCATCGGCGCGACTGCGCCAGATGGTCCGGTCTGTAACCCGCTGGAACGCGACATGCCTCGAGTCTGGAGAAAACTGCGGCCAGAGCACCTCGGTGTCCGGCAGGAAGGGCACGTAGTCACCGGTAGCGGGTGAGTACTGAACCGATTCGAACCTGGTGCCGGCGACAAACGCAAACATCCGCTCGTCGTTGTCGATCATCAGGCTCGCGAACGTGGACGTTGCGTTGGTCGTGAGTTGGATCGACGTCGACCCGTCCCAGGGCAGCGCACCTCGCGCGTCAGGGCGTACCCACAGGTTGTAGACGCCGTCCTTGGACAGCGAATAGATGAAATAGCGGCCGTCGGCCGTCCAACTGCCGCAGCAGACGTTGTCAGCCCGGCTCGCGGCGCCGACCCGCACCTTCGGATCGCTTCCGTCGGCGTTCATCTCCCAGAGCGAGAGCGTTTCGGTCTTCGAATCGCTGACCGTGTAGCTGATCCGGCTGCCATCCGGTGAAAACCGGAGCAACTGCGGATCGCCGGATGCTCGAAGGAGCGTCCGCGCATCGCGGCCGTCGCGGCCGACACGCCAGACGTCGCGACCGCGAACGTAGACGATGCCGGTGCCGTCCGGCACCCATAGCGCTTCGTCGACCAGGATGTCACCGACGCGAACCGGCTGCCCGCCCGAGGCGGGCCAGATCCAGAGCGGCAGCCCGGGGCCGAATGCTTCGAAGCGCCCGATCAGGAACTCCGAACGCTCGCGAGAGATGTCGTAGATCCGCGTGTAGCGGAACGGTACGGCAAACGGTTTCGGAGGCTCGGCTCCAGCGGAAGTCTGCATCACCTGCCATCCCGCCCCAGACCGCTCGAGGAAGTAGACGCGCGCACCATCGGTAACGAGCGGATGCCAGGGTTCGGCGCGGCTCGAGACCGCGGGTTGCACGAACCGCTGCACTCGCGGTGTCGGCGCAGCGTTCGAACCAGCCAGCGAACTCCCGTCGCGCGCAGGACCCACCTCTCCTCGTGTTACCCACCACCCGATACCGGTCACCATCAGCGCCAGGACTATCCCGGCAGCATAGGGGACGAACAATCGGTTCGATCGCGAGGCCGCTGCCAGGTCTGCCTCGAACGCTTCAGCCGTGTCGTATCGCAGATGCGGTTCCGGCTCAATGGCTGTCTTGATCACGCGGGCGAGCCGCGGCGGCAGCCCACCGCCACGGGACGGCAGATCAATCCGTTCGCGCTGGGCGTGCGCGCGCCGCAGCTCCGCCAGCGTGCTCGCGCGCACCGGAAAGGCGCCGGTCACCAGGTGATAGAGCAGCACGCCAATGCTGTAGATGTCGCTGCCGGTCGTCGGCGCGCCGCCGAAGAGCACCTCCGGCGCAAGGTAAAAGGGCGTCCCCGCCACGCTCCCTTCGGATCCCTTCGCCAGCTCGTATCCGGCACCGAAATCCATCAACAGGAGCCGGCCATCGTCGGCCACCATCACGTTCTGCGCTTTGATGTCGCGATGCAGCAGGCCGGCGCCGTGGACCGCTGCTACCGCGCGGCACAGCTCGGAGCCGAGCCGCACGACGTCGTCGGCAGTGAACACCGCGCCGTCACCAAGCATCTGCTCGAGCGTGCGGCCGCGCACGAACTCCATCCAGAGGCCGATCCGGTCGCCGATGCGCTCCGCGCCGTAGATGGTGACGACATTGGGATGGCGGACGCGAGCAAGCAGGCGGCCTTCTTCAATGATGGAGGACGCCGGGTCGGAGCCGGCGTTGTCTGGCGGCAGCAGCTTCAGCGCCACCTCGCGATCGAGCCGCGTGTCCCAGGCGCGATACACCTCGCCGAAAGCGCCGCGGCCGATCCCCTCGAGTACGCGGAGGTGCCCCCAGAAGCGCGGCGCAGCATCCTTCGATTCTTCGTTCGACCGGGCCAGAGCACTGACGCTGGCGAGCACGCGCAGTTGCTCCAACAGGTCACGGTCGATGGCGCCCGGGTGGGACTCGAGCGTGGCCCACTCGATGGAGGTGCCGTCGAGAATCGCGTCCGCCACCTCGTCGAACAGGTCGTCAGGAGCGGACAGGTGGATCTCCGCCGCGTTTCATCTCTTCGGCCAGTCGCCGCAACGCCCGCCGCGCGGCCTTGCGCGCTGCTTCGGCACTTGGTTTGTCGAGCGCCTCCGCCATCTCCTCGTACGAGTAGCCCATCTCGACCCGGGCAATGATGGTTTCGCGCTCCTCTGAGCCGCAGCTTCGCGAGTGCCGCCTCGTAGCGCTCGAGCGCCTCCCGACCGATGGCTTCCTCGAGCGGCGACTCTCTCGCTTCGAGGCGCACGTCGTCCAGACCGACCATCGCAGGCGCGCGGCCCTTCCGGCGGAGTTCGTCGCGCAAGCGGTTGAGCACCGCCTGCCGGAGGTACGCCTGCAGCGCGCCGACGCTCCGCGGCTCGAAGTCCTCCATCTTTCTGAACGTCCGCAGGAGGGTGTCCTGGACGAGATCATCGGTATCGGCGAGGTCGCGGGCCCACCGCGGGAGCCGTCCGCTTATCCAACGGCGAAGCGGCGCAAGATGCCGCGCCATCAATCGTTCGAGCGCCTCGCGGTCGCCGCCGCGAACGCGCTCGATCAGCGCGAATGTCGACTCGAGGAGCGGCGAGGCGGCATCACGCCCATTGAAGTGTTCGTCCGACATACCCAGCTGGTCTGCACCGCTGAACTGCTGGGAGCATTCTAGGACCTTTCCTCATCTTTCCCCTTTGTTTTCCCGAGAGTGTCCGGCGCCAGAGTCACCGAGCGTTTTAGAGACCAGAACGCCGACGCGCCGATCGACGGTCGTTGAGGAATGCCTCGAGCTGCATCGGCTGCCCCGAGGTGTTTCGGGAGAGACGAAGAGGGCGCGGGCCACGATGATTTTCGCGAAACGCTGAAGGTTCATGACAGATGGCAGTGGGCGTGAGATGATGCGTCGCAACGGCGATCGGGCGCGGAGAAGCGCTGGTCATGGTTCGTTACCGGTCGCGAAGCGCATCCACCCCACATTCGTGCCCCCGGCAGGCACCTTTCGGCTCAACGGTGAGGAGGTAGTTGTGATCGTGCGCGGCCTCAAAGGGTTTCTCCGTGCGCAGATCATCGCACTCGTAGTCATGTCGACAGGTGTGGGGGGCATCGCGTGGCGCACACTGCGTCAATCGCCAGCACCCGTTGGCGTGGTGATCATCACTCTCGACACCACCCGTGCCGACCGCCTTCCGGTGTACGGCTTCATGGACGCGGCAATGCCGCATCTCGACCGATTGGCGCGCGAGGGGGTCGTCTTCGATCGAGCGACGTCGGTGGCGCCTCTGACGCTGCCGGCGCACTGCAGCTTGTTCACGGGACTCTTTCCACCGGCACACGGCGTTCGCGACAACTCCGACCGGCCACTCTCGCCGCACCACACCACGTTGGCTGAGACGCTGCGCGGGCGCGGATTCCGCACCGCGGGGTTCGTCGGATCGGTCGTCCTCGATGCGGATCGAGGCCTGGCACAAGGCTTCGACCATTACGGCGCGGTCGTCGAACCCGATGAGTCGAACGGACCGCCTGGGCCGCCGCGGCGGCGGCGTGGGGACAAGGTCGTCACCGACGCGATCCGATGGATCGAAGGCGTTCACGACTCACCGTTCTTCGTCTGGGCCCACCTTTACGATCCCCACAGACCGTACGATCCGCCCGAACCGTACCGATCGAGATACCTGGACCCGTACATCGCCGAGATAGCCTTCGCCGACGCGCAGATCGGGCGTCTGCTGGAAGCGCTCGAACGGCGAGGGCTCCTGGAGCGAACGGTCGTGATCGTAGCGGCCGACCACGGCGAGTCGCTGGGCGAACACGGCGAGCGCGATCACGGGATTTTCGTATACGAGAGCGTTCTGCAGGTGCCGCTCATCATTCGCGCCCCGAGCGTGTCGCCTCGCCGGGTAGCCGACGTCGTACGACTCGTGGACGTCATGCCGACAGTGCTCGACCTGCTGAGAATGCCGCTTCCTCCGATGGACGGGGTCAGCTTGGTGGGGATGCTGCGCGGGGTACCGCAGCCGGTCGAACTGGATGCGTATGCCGAGTCGCAATACCCGCTGCGGTTCGGATGGAGCTCTCTTCGAGCGTTGCGCGCCGGCCGCTACAAACTGATCGATGCACCGAGGCCTGAGCTCTACGATCTGGACCGGGATCCATTCGAGCAACGGAACATCCACGATGAACGAGGCGAGCTCGCCGCTGCGCTCGCCAAGCGCCTGACGACGCTCGCCGCGAACACCCCAGTAACCGGCCGCGAGGATGTTGCGGATTCCATACCGGCTGCCGACTTGCGCGAGCGCCTCGCCGCGCTCGGCTACATCGGATCCGGCACGCCGGCGCGAGCGGGCGGGAACGATCTTCCGGATCCGAAGGACTGCATCGACGCCTTCCCCACCAACTCACGAAAGTCCTCGTGTGCGGGCACCGCTCCGGGCTCGTGGCCTGTTCCGATTGGACAATTGTTCATGAAGCCGCAATCCGGTGCGACGAGATGACACGAGAACGGAGTCACTGATGAATCGACCTTCCTCCTGCTACCGAGCCGCCGCATTTGTGCTGCTGGTGGCTGCTGTCAGCAGCAATTGCGATCGATCTCCCGCATCACCGGCGCGTCCCGGACCACAGAGCGGACCGCCATCGCTCGCGCGTGTCGAGGTCAGCGGTCCCACAACTGTCGCCCCCGGCCAAACAGCGGCATACACCGCCACCGCACATTATTCGGAGGGCAAAGCCGAAGACGTCACCGCGACGGCCCATTGGAGTCCGCCGACCAACTCCTGGCTTGCGATCGGTTTCCGCAGTCCAGGCGTGGCGTTTGCTGCCCGCTCTGGCGAGAACGTCGTCCAGGTTAAGTACCAGGACAAGTTCGATACCGTTCGGGTACTCGTCCTCGAGGATGGCACGTTCAAGTTGAGTGGAGTGGTCTCGGAGTCCGGAGGCGGTCTCGCCGATGTGGCGGTCGAAGTTCTATCCGGCACCGGCAAGGGCCTGCGGACGACAACCGACTGGTATGGCGCGTATGCCCTTTACGGCGTGGCGGGGCCGGTGCAACTGCGCGCATCTGCGGCCGGCCTCACGCCGCAGATTCATGATGTCGTGGTCACCGGGAACGATGCGACAGACAGCTTCACACTGACACCAGTCGTCGCGACGGCCGACATCTCCGGCAGGTGGACGATGACGGTGGCGCCATCGCCCGGCTGTCGCGACGGGCTGCCAGACCGCGTGCCGGGCCGGACCTACGAGGTGGATGTGACCCAGCAGGGCACGCGTTTTCAGATGAGGATCAGCGGTCCGACAGTTCGCGTGGCCAACCCTGGGGGATTCGGCGGGGTCGTCCTCGGAACGCGAGTACGTCTCAGTTTTCCCGGCGACACCGACTATGGCGAATGGAGTTCATCCGATTTGTACAGACCAGTTGAGTCCGACAGAAAGATATGGATTCAATGGAAGCGCCGAGGGGGACGCCACTGATGCCGGGATCCGCGCGACGATGTATGGAGACCTGATGTATTGGAGCGCGCAAACGTTTGACCCCACCTGGTCTGCCGGGCAACCGACCATGCCATCACCTTGCGCCGATGACCGCGCCCGTCCAGATACGAACGTCCGTCCAGCGAGCACGATGAGGGAATGCGGCGCTTACCCAACCGAGCGTATTCCGCCCGTGCTTCGTTGACCACCGGGATCTTGGCGTCGGCGTTCTTCCACAGTGCAAACAGATCGTCGTACACGCTTCTCGCCTTAGCCGACTGTTCCCATCACGACGCCCTGCCGTGTGCCGGCAATCGTACATCACCTCCGCTTGGTGCGTGGCCGGCACTCGCATCTTGGCAAGGCCGAAATCAAGCACGTTCACGTAATCGCGCGGTCCGATAAAAACGTTAGCGGGCTTGATGTCGCGGTGGATGATGCCCGCGGAATGCGAGGCGCCAGCGCGTCGCGCAATCTGGATTCCCACGTCGAGCAGCGTGTCCAGGCTCAGCGCACCGGCGGCGAGCCGATCCTTCAGCGTCGTCCCCTCCAGATACTTCATGACGATGAACGATCGCCCGTCCTGCTCGCCGATGTCGTAGATCGTACAGATGTTCGTGTGGTTCAGCGCCGACGCCGTCTGCGCTTCGCGCGCGAACCGGCTCAACGCCTCCGGATCGCGTGAGAGCTCTTCGGAGACGAACTTGAGCGCCACCGGACGACGGAGCCGCGTGTCTTCGGCCTTGTACACGACGCCCATGCCGCCGCCGCCCAGCCTGGAGACGATGCGGTAGTGTGAGAGCGTCTGACCGATCAGGGGAGCGCGGCCGTCCCCGACGTCATCGTCGCCTCGCCGTCGTTCACCGGTGTCCGGATCCATTGTGCTGAGCGCCATATTCTATGTGGCGTTCACGTCAACCGATAGGTTTTGGCGAACGACAGGCCACCCCGCCGGTATGATGGCGCGAGTCGGGCAGTCTGGCGGCCATCCTGGTTCCTAATGCGTGTTTGACGCATTCGCCTTGCTCGCGCGCCGAAGGAGGGCGCACCGCATGTCCACGCCGGGCCGATTGGGGTTCAGGGTTCTGCCTTCGCCATCGCGGCTCGATGATGCGCTCGTCGCACGGTTTCGCGGGCTCGCATCGTCGAATCTCGCCGACGCCATGGGACGGTTCAACTTCATGGACCCCGGGATCCGGTGGCGCAGCGGTGTACCGCTGTGCGGCCTGGCCGTCACCGTCAACGCGCGGCCGGCAGACAATCTCATGGTCCACAAGGCGCTGCAGCTCGCGCATCCCGGCGACGTGGTCTGCGTGAACACGTGTGGCAACACGACGAGCGCAGTGTTCGGCGAGTTGATGTGTCAGGCGGCGACCGTTGCGAAACTTGGCGGGATCATTGTCGACGGCGCCATCCGCGACGTGGAGGCGATCACCGCACTCGGGTTTCCCGCGTTCAGCCGCAGCGTGAGCGCCGGCGGCTGCGACAAAGACGGGCCGGGCGAGATCAACGTGCCGATCAGCTGCGGCGGGACGGTGGTGTGTCCTGGCGACATCGTCGTCGGTGACCGAGATGGGGTCGCGGTTGTGCCAGCGGCAGCGGCAGCACAGGTGCTGGAACTCGTTCGGGCGCTCATCGGACGCGAAGCGAAACGCGTGGCGGAGATCAAGAGCGGGTCACCGTTCAAGGCCGAAATCGACGAGACGCTGCGCACGCACGGAGTGATCGAGTGACGGATGCCGCGCCGCTGTTGTTGATGACGCCCGGCCCGACGCGAGTGCCGGCGCGGGTGCTGCGAGCGGGATCGCGGCCGATGATTCATCATCGGACGCCGGAGTTCTCATCGGAGCTCGCGACGATGCTGGAGTTGCTGCCGCCGCTCTTCGGCACGCTCGAGCCCGTGCTTCCCGTTCACGCGACGGGCCGCGGCGCGCTCGAAGCGACACTCGCCAACCTCTTCTCGCCTGGTGACGAAATCGCCGTGTGCTGCAACGGACGGTTCGGCGGCCTCTGGGCCCGCATTGCCGAGTCACTGGGTCTGGTCGTGCATCGGATCGCGACCGATTGGGAACACGACGTCGATCCGCAGGAGGTAGACCGGACGCTCTCCGAGCATCCCAACGTCCGCGCGGTCGCGCTCCCTCACTCCGATACGTCGACCGGCGTCGCCAACGATGTCGGAGCCGTTGCCGCCGTCGCCCGCGCGCACGACGTTCTCGTACTCGTGGACGGGGTGTCGTCGGTTGGTGGAATGCCGTTCGCGTTCGATGAATGGGAAGTGGACGTGGCCGTCACGGCGTCGCAGAAGTGCCTGATGTCGTCGCCCGGGCTTTCGTTCGCCGTCGTCAGCGAGCGTGCCCGAACCGCCAGCCGCACGGCCCGGCTGCCGCATGGCTATTGGGACTTCGCGGCCATCCGGCGCGAGGTTACCAAGCCGAAGCCGGAAACACCCGGGACGCCGCCCGTTCACCTCGTGCTGCAGGTCGTCGAGGCCTTGCGGATGATCCACACCGAGGGTCTCGAGTCGGTTTACGGACGTCACGACACCATGGCGCGATTGGTGCGCGCCGGCGCAGCATCGCTCGGCCTCACGCTCCAGTGTCCGGAGCTTCAACGCCGGTCCACAACCCTGACTGGCATCAGCCTGCCGGACGATCTTCCGCCGGATCAGGTGCGGCAGAGACTCAAGACACGCGGGATCCTCACGGCCGCGGGACTCGAGCATTATCGGGAAACCGCGTTCCGGATTGGCCACATGGGCGATATCCGGCCCGACGACGTCACGGCGACGCTCGATGCGCTCGGAGCCGTGCTGCAGGATCTTCGTGCGGAATCGGCGTTCGCCGCGCGCGGGAACCGGCTGACGTGAGTCTCCAGTCAAAGATCATCGCCGGCCTGTGCGCAGGCGCCGTCGCCGGATGGGTTGCGCGGCACGTCGACGCGATTGCCTGGGTCGTGACCGGCGTCGAACCGTTCGGAACCATCTTCATCAGACTCATTTCGATGGTGGTGGTGCCGCTGGTGATCGCGAGCCTCTTCACCGGCGTCGCGTCGCTCGGAGACGCGCGGCGCCTCGGCCGCATCGGCGGCCGGACGCTCGCCTACTTTCTTGGCACCACGATTCTGGCGGCCATCATCGGCGCCACGGTGGCGCTCGCCGCTGGCGCCGGCGCCGGCCTGGATCCAGGTGTTCGCGATGCCATCGCCAATCGGTTCGAGTCGGCGGGCACGACGGCGCAGAGCAACGTCGCCGCCGTCCCAGGACTGATGCAGACGCTCATCGCGATCGTCCCGCAGAATCCGATCGCGGCGGCCGCGCAAGGAGATCTGCTCGCGACGATATTCGCGGTTATCGTGTTCGGAGCGGCGGCGACGACGCTGGACGCGGCGCGGCGTCAACCGCTGGTCACGTTCTTCGAAGCGGTCAACGATGTGGCGATGGTCGTCATCCGGTGGCTGATGATGCTCGCGCCCGCTGCGGTATTCCTGTTGATCGCGGCGACGGTCCTGAGGTCTGGCGCCGATCTGTTGAGAAGCCTCGCCGCCTACGCGCTCATTGTCGTTGCCGGCCTCGCCATTCATGTCGCCATCGTGCTCGTGCCGGTGTTGACGTGGGGCGCCGGGGTCGGGCTGCGTCAGTTCTGTCGCGCCGTGGCCGATCCGCTGCTGCTCGCGTTCTCGACATCCTCCTCGAGTGTCACCTTGCCCGTGAGCATGGCCGTAGCACAGGATCGCCTGGGAGTCTCCAACGAAATCGCGAGCTTCGTGCTGCCGACGGGCACGACGCTCAACAAGAACGGAGCCGCCGTTTACAAGGCGGCCACAGCGGTGTTCCTGGCCAATCTCTACGGCGTGCCGCTGACTCCTGGAACGATCCTGATCATCGTGCTCACGACGGTGGTTGCTTCTTCAGCCGGCGCTGGCGTTCCGGGCAGCTCGCTCGTGACCACCCTGATCGTGCTCAACGCGATCGGTCTTGGACCCAATGCGGCGACCGGCATCGCCCTCGTCGCCGGCATCGATCGGCCGCTCGACATGTGCCGATCGTCGGTCAATACGTTCAGTAATCTCGTCGGTACCGTGGTAGTGGCGCGGGCGGAGCGTCCGCCCGTCGTTCAAACGGCCCGACCATGACCCCCCAGACGATCAGCGAAAAGATCCTCTCCAGCCACTCCGGCCGGACACTCTACGCCGGCGACATCGCGATCTGCAGCGTGGACCTGGTGGTCGGCACCGATGGCTCGGGTCCGATGGCCATCGACTACTTCGAACGGATGGGCGGTTCCCGTGTCTACGACCCCTCGCGGGTGTTCTTCTCTCTGGATCACTACGCGCCGCCGAACACACCGCAGACGCGCGCGTTTCACGATCGCATTCGCACCTTCGCTGACCGGCACGGTGCAACCGTGTTCGCAGTCGGTGACGGGATCAGCCATCAAGTCGTGGTCGAACGCGGACTGATCGGCGCGGGCGAGCTCATGGTCGGCGCCGACAGCCACGCCGTGACCTGCGGCGCGCTGAACTGTTTTGCGGTCGGCGTCGGTTCGTCCGATCTCGCCGCCGCGATGATGACCGGCAAGATCTGGCTGCGAGTGCCGCAGACCATACGAATCACGCTGACCGGCAGACGAGCGCCTGATGTGGCGCCCAAGGACGTCGCTCTCGCGCTCGTCGGCGAGCTGGGCGCGTCAGGCGCCGATTATCAGGCCGCGGAGTTCGCCGGCGACGGAGTGCCCCTGTTCAGCCTCGAGGATCGCCTGGTGCTGAGCAATCTCCTTGTCGAAGCAGGAGCGAAGGCAGCGATCTTCCCCCATGACTCGAATACCAGCGAGTACCGCGCCGCACGGGGCGGCGATCGAGGCTCGCGAGTTCAGGCGGATGCCGGCGCGCACTACGCGCGCGAGATCCTGTGCGATGTCTCGACGCTGACGCCTCGCATCGCGCGCCCGCACCAACCGGACGATGTCGTGCCGCTTTCGGAGTCGAGCGGTGTACGGGTTCAGATGGTATTCGTCGGCACCTGCACAGGCGGACGGGTTGGCGACTTCCACCAGGCCTTCGACGCGTTCGCGCGCGCCGGTGGGCGAGTGGCCGCCGGAGTTCAGCTCGTCCTCACGCCGGCTTCGCGCGAGGTGGAAGAGCGGTTGAGAGCGGACGGGACGCTCGATCGCTTCGTTCGGGCCGGAGCACTGGTGACGACCGCCGGCTGCGGCGCGTGCTGCGGTACGAGCGGTGTCATTCCCGGCGACGGCATGACCGTGCTGTCTACGGCGAATCGAAACTTCAAGGCGCGGATGGGGAATGCGACCGCGCAGATCTATCTCGCCTCGCCCGCGGTGTGCGGGCAGGCAGCGGCCAGTGGCCGCATACCTCCAGCGTTGCTCGCGGGGCCGGCCTCATGATCTTCGAAGGACGCGCGCGGCTGCTCGGCGACGACGTGAACACCGACTACATCATCTCGTCGAGGCGCAAACGCGACACCATCGACGCGATGGTGCTCAAGCACTACTTGCTCGAGTCGATAGCGCCGGACTTCGCCGCGTCTGTCCAGCCGGGCGATCTGATCGTGGCGGGGAGGAATTTCGGCTGCGGTTCGGCGATGGAAATCGCGGCCACGGTCGTACAGGCGGCTGGCATTCGCGCCGTGATCGCTCGCAGTTTCGCCCGCAGTTTCTATCGCAACGCCATCAACAATGGCCTCCTCGCCGTGCAGTGCGAGACGTCGTCGATCCAGGAGAGCGACCGATTGAGGGTGCAGTCAGCGGACGGTGTGATGACTGTCCACAATCTCACGCGTGGAGAGGTCATGCACGCCGCGCCGATGCCCGCGATCATGCTGCGCATCCTCGAGGAGGGTGGCCTCGTCGGATTTGTGGCGAAATATCAGGGGTTTGATTGATTGATTTCGGGATGGCCGAACGACGCCAGTTAACGCGGCTGGGCAGTCGGTCTGAAACCTGGTTTGCCACCCGACCAATCGTTGGCGACCTATACCCTGATCCCCGGTGGCGGCGGCGATCCCTGGGAGTGGCATCGGCTCGTCCCTGAGCTGGCGTCCCGTGGGCACGATGCGATCGCGGTCCGGCTGCCGGCCGAGGACGACACGGCAGGCTGGTCCGAGTACGCGGATACCGTGGTCGACGCCATCGGCGATCGCGCCGACGTGATCCTCGTCGCCGCATCGATGGGCGGCTTCACCGCGCCAATCGTCTGCACCCGGCGTCGAGTGGACCTGCTCGTCCTGCTCAACGCGATGATCCCCATGCCCGGCGAGACCTTCAGCGCGTGGGGGTCGAACACGGGTTCCGGATCCGCGAGGCGCGAGTACCACGCCAGCCTCGGGTTGTCGACCGCCCAGGCCGGCGACGACGCCGTCATCTACTATCACGACCTGCCGTCCGAGCTCCGAGCTGAGGCGCAGGCGCGGACGTGGCAGGAGCAGTCGATGACACCACTGGATGAGCCCTGGCCGCTGGGCTCCTGGCCCGATGTCCCGACCCGAGTCCTGAGTGGCCGCCACGATCGAATGTTCCCGCTCGACTTTCAGCGCCGAGTCGCCCGCGAGCGCCTCGCCATCGAAGTCGAGGAGATCGACGGTGGTCACATGGCCGCGATGAGCAATCCAGCCGAGCTGGCCAACCGCTTGGAGGCTTACCGCCTCGGAGTGCACGGTGAGGGGCCCGTTGCCGGACGGTGAGACGCGAGGCCGCGGTGCGACAGTCTCAACACTACGGCGTTGATCGTTACTAACGGTCGCCCGGCCGATTCCTGCGACGGGTCCGTTGCTGGTGTTTAGGCCAGTTGTGCCGGCGCAATTGCGCGGCGATACCCGTGCGAAACGATGCCCACAATGGCTACGTGCATGGCCGTGTATGTCAGCACGGCAAGCGGATCCAGCTGTCCCGTCAGAAGCGGCTTGAACGTCCCAGACAACCCCGCCGCGATGCCAGCTACAAACACGAGGAACATGCCGTTGCCGATCTGACGCCTGGAGATCTGATCGCTGATGAGCATGAGGCTTGTTGTACCGGCCATGAGCGTGAGCAGCGTCGTGATTCGGAACATCCATCCCGGGTTGGCAACGATTCCCGAGCCTCCGTTGATCGCCGACGTGCGCTCCAGAAACAGAGCCAGGCCGATCGCCTGGACCGCGCACAAAAGAATCGCCACGCACCACGTGACGGCGACAACCGGCATGTCCCGCCGCTTCTTCGCGTTGCGGTTCAGGAACCGCCAAATGAGAGCACAGGCCTGCACCATGAGCGCCGCGCTGACATACGGCATGATGCCGAGCGCAAAGATGGTGACCCCTGAAAGTTGACCTCCCGTGAGGATGTGGAGCGGACCGAGATACGTGTCCGCGGCCCGGCTCGCGAGGAGCGTCAGTATGTCGGCGTGTGCGCCCGGGACAGAGAACCGACTGCCAACGAGAAAGAGGGCCACGATGCCAAGCACCACCAGGCCCTCGCTCGACCGGTTAACGACAACGGCCGTCAGCACCTGCCGCCAATACCAGACGACGGAACGTCGCCGACGATGCTCCTCGAGGAGGTCGCCAACGGAGCGCGTCGTCCCCGCGGGCAGCATGCTTGAGGAGCCAGGTCGCGAGCGCAGGCGGTCGCGTTTCGGTCATAACACACTCCCTTTGAGCTTCGGGATACCGCTCCACAGAGACGTGAACACGCGTTGCGCGTCGCGGACTGAGCGTCCTCATTCTGCTTCGTGATCCCGCTCCGGTTCCACCTGCTCGAGCCACTGGGCCATCTTCTCGTCGCGCAGGGCGTGACGCGCCCAACCCGCGGCGGTGCTGTCCCAGCGGTAATCCCTAACTGTCAGATCGATGCCGCGGTCGACGAGGTATTTCATCGACTCGTGGCTGTTCGGCAGGAAGACCAGGTGGTGCAGGATGCTCGCGGGCTCATGCGAGTTCCAGTTGCTGTTGATGTTCGCGCCGCGCTCGAGCAGGAAGTCCGCCACCTCGAAGTGGCGGTTGATGACGGCAAAGGCGAGCGCCACGTCGAGCACCTGCTGGGCCGTGGGCGGGTCCCAGTGGAGGTGGCCGCGCGCAACCGGATCGTTGTAGGGATACTGATCGTCGAGGGCGGAGACGCCGCCGGCACTGTCGAACCAGTCCTGTACCCGCGCCAGGTCACCCATGCCTGCCGCATAGGCCAGGTTGTCCGGCACGGGCCAGATCCGGGTGAGCATTGGCAGCAGGTGCGTGTTCCCGTACATGAATGCCCACTCGATGGCTCTCGACGGCGGCGGCGGCTGACGCCGCAGGAGTGCCGGGTCGAGATCGAGCAGGGCGCCGATGAATGCCTCGCGATCCTGCTGAAAACTCGCGGCCTCGATCAAGCCGGCCTGAAACGCCACATGAGGCGTCGCCCAGCAGCCACGGCTCACGCTGCAGACCGCTGACGAACGCCGTCACATCCGTGTCCTGAAGCGTTCCCCTGAGCTCCTCCATGACGAACACCTTCCACAGCCCGAGCTCCGCGACCTGCGTAAACCCTGACTTCGCGAACGCCTTGATGAACGACACGCGGTCGGTGTGTCCGTCGATGTGCCGGCCGAGTTCGGGATCGAGTGCGATCGATCGGTCCAGCAGAAGTGTGGCGACGTCTTCGTGCCCAAAGTGGCACGCGGCGACGAACGCTTCATGGACGATCTTCAGATCGTTCCCGTTCTCATCGAGAACGGCGCGAACGCCGTCGCGATCGCCGAGCGCGGCACGAGAACTTCAGGGTGCGCGGCAACAGGCCCTTGCGCTCGAACAGGTCGAGCAGGCCCCTGGCGCGAGATCGGAGCAGGTTCTCAGTGACCGCCGGCATCACGACCGCGCCGGCGTCGATCAGGAGCTCGGCGCACGCGCCGCGGGTGAACCACTGCTCCCGCTGCGCGTCACCGGCGTCGCCGAAGGCACTCGTGGCCATTCCCAGCAGGCCCCGGTCATCGTCGTCATCCTTCCAGGAAAGCAGCGCCGGATATCCAGCCAACAGTTGCTTGAGACGCTCGACGTCGTTGTCGTGAATGACGCGCCGGGCCTGTGTGACGGCCCACTCCAGACCCTTGCCGAGACGTGTGCTCACCTCAGCGGTGAGGTCTTGCCAGCCGGCGAAGCCGTACTCACGCGCAATCACGAGTTGCGCGTTTCGCTGCGTCAAAGGAAGGTCCACCTTCGGCAGGTGCGCACGTGCACGCGCGATAGCGCCGGCGTCACCGGCAGCGATGTCGCGCGCGAGTTTCTTTGCCTGTTTACGGAGGGACTCGAGAGATGGGCGAGCAGGGAGCGACCGCGATGCAGTCATTGCACCCTCCTTTCATGAATCGCCTGTGCCCCGCTGAAACCAGGCTGAAAGAAGGTGCACACGCACACGACTCAGACCAAACAGGTGGGAGTATTCCCTTGCCGCGGGTTGGTGGCGCCCTGTCAGCGCGCTCCCGGCAGTATCAAGGGACTGTGCTTCGATGTCAAACGCGTGTCGCCAAGGGTAGACCTCCGGCCACGTGCCCTGCAGTCAATCGTTCCTCCGGTAGAATCCGGGCCTATGCCGTTTAGAGACATGCACCATGCCGCATTGACGTCCATCATCGCCGCGGCGATCATCCTGGGGCCTGCGCTCGATGCGGGCCAGACCGGCGCGCAATCGGTGCAATACCGGTCACCCGAGGGCGTGGAGTATCGCTCGCTTCCCGATACGGACGCCGTCAAGAACGCGCGAGCCGCTCTCGAAGCCAACCCGGGAAACATTGCGCGCATCATCGACCTCGGCGTCGCCCAGTCCGGTGCGCGGCAGTTTCGCGAAGCCATCGCGACGTTCACACGAGGGCTCGAGATCGAGCCGACGAACGCGCTGCTTCTCCGGTGGCGCGGGCATCGATATCTTTCCGTGCGTGAATTCGATCGCGCGTTCGCCGATCTCACGCGCGGCGGCGCCATCGACGGCACGATCTACGGAATCTGGTACCACCTCGGTGTCATCCAGTATCTGCGCGGAGACTTTGCCGAGGCGGCCGCATCGTTCGCCAAGGCTCAGCCGATCGCCCCGGATGCCGGCGAACTGGCGGGCTCCACGGACTGGTTGTGGATGTCGCTCAGCCGAGCCGGTCGCGGCGCCGAAGCGAAGGCGATGCTCGATCGGCGGCCAGACTCGAAGCCGGTGACCAACGCCTACACGCGGCGCCTGCAGCTCTATCGTGGCGAGATTGGTCCGGAAGCCGTGGTCACGTCAGCGGATACCGACGACGTGCAGGTCGCCACGCTCGCCTACGGCCTGGGGAACTGGTACCTCTTGCGCGGCGACAACGCGCAGGCGCGCAGGTGGCTCGAGCGATCGATCCAGTCTGGCGGTTGGCCCGCGTTCGGATTCATCGTGTCGGAGGTGGAGATCCGCCGGCTTCGTTGAGGCCGTCAGCACCCTCCCGTGATCGGTCAATGGGAGCTCTACCAGAAGCGCACGGCACGATCCAGGTCTTGCGCGCGATGACGGTGATCGGCTGATAATGGCCGTCATGCTGATCACATCCGGAAACCACCGTCGGGGCCTGCGTCCGGTAACCGGCGTGCTGCTCGCGGCGTCTGTTCTGCTGCTGCCCGCCGCCGTTGCCGCCCAGGCCACTGGCCGTCCCTCCATCCGCTTCACGACCGACGAAGCGTTCGACGCTTCAGGCGATCCCCGCATACGCGGGCAAGCACGACGATGTGTACAAACACATCGACGCGAACATCGAGCCACACATCAAGGAACTGCAGCGCTGGGTGCGGCAGCAGTCGGTCAGCGCCCAGAACCGCGGTATCGCGGAGATGGCCAGCCTTCTTGCCGCCGACCTGCGCGCGCTCGGGTTCAAGGAGGTCGCCGTGGTCCCTACCAAGGGACACCCCGGCGTCTTCGGCTTCTACGACGCCGGCGCGCCTCGAACGCTGGTCGTGTACCTGATGTACAACGTACAGCCGGAAGAAACGGGCTGGAACGTTCCGGCCTTCGACGGTGCGCTGGTCGATAACGCCCTCGGGAAGGTGCTCATGGCGCGCGGGGCGACCAATCAGAAGGGGCCCGAACGCGCGTTTCTCAACGCCGTGGACTCGATCATCAAGACCCGCGGCAAGCTCCCGGTGAATCTACTCGTCGTGGCGGAGGGCGAAGAGGAGCTGGGCTCGCCGAACTACCCCGAGGTCATCACCAAGTACGAGGCCCGCCTGGCGAAGGCGGACGGGGTGTTCTTCCCGCTCAACGCGCAGGACGCGAGCGGCGCCGTGTCGCTGCCGCTGGGCGTCAAAGGGATCGTGGCGTTCGAGCTCGAGGCCACCGGCGGGCCGCAGGGCGGGCCGGCACAGGCCGAGATTCACAGTTCGTTGAAGGCGATCGTCGATGCGCCCGCGTGGCGGCTGACGCAGGCGCTCGCCAGTCTGACGACACCCGACGGCAACACCATCCTCGTGCCGCGATACTACGAGGCGATCCGGCAGCCGACCGCGGAGGAACAGCGTCTGGTCAACGGCATCGTGAAGCGGGAGGGCGGATTGACCGACGCTCACCGGAAGGGCCTCGGCGTCGAGCGCTGGATCGACGGCCTTGCCGGGCGCGACCTCAGTGCGCAACTGCTGTTCACGACGACGATCAACATCAACGGGATGTGGAGCGGCTACACCGGCGAGGGGATGAAGACCATCCTGCCGCACGTCGCCCGCGCGCGGCTCGATTCCCGCCTGGTGCCGAACCAGACGCCCGACGGGCAGCTCGACCTGGTCCGGAAGCATCTCGACGCCAAGGGCTTCACCGACGTCAAGGTCCGCAAGATCTCCGGCTACGCGCCGGCACAGACGTCGGTGGAGACGCCGATCGTCCATGCCGCGATCAGTGTGTTCAACAAGCACGGCGTGACGCCTTCGGTGGCGCCACGGCTTGCGGGCAGCGCGCCCTACTACATCTTCACGGACCGGTTGAAGCTGCCGATGGTGATGGGCGGGCTCGGACACGGCGCCGGCGCCCACGCGCCGAACGAGTACATGGTCGTCGAGCCGCGGGCAGGCTCGCAGGTGGCGGGCCTCGCGCAGATCGAAAAATACTACGTCGACTTCCTGTATGCCTTCTCGGAGATGAAGACCAGATGAGCGCCCGGCGATGAGGGGCGAGCTCGGGCTTTATGGAGCACCCCTGTGCATTCCGGGAGTTCCGGCGTTTCCGCGGATCGTGGTTTCCGGCATGTCTGCCTGCCGGGACCGGAAGGCACCGGCGCGGTGCCTCCCGTCGTGCGTATCGCACCTGGCGGATGCGACGCCTTACTCAGGGGGCACCGGTCCGGCCACGAAAGCTTCGAAGGTCGTGGCTGTAATCTGTGCCCGCCCGGTGATCTGGCCGCGATTGTTGATGTCCATGGCGTTAAGCAACCGATGGGGATACACGCCCTTCATTAGGTCCAGATCCTTCATCTGGCCGCCCTCCCAGAGGAACGCGCGACAAAACCCTGCGGCCGAACACGCGGTGCCGACCACTTGCCCCTGCTCATTGACGCCCCACGCCTCGGCCGTTCCTCCTTCGTCCAGCGTGCCGAGGTCGCAGATATTCGTTCCAGGCAGCTTGGGGCAGGCGATGTCATCCCGCTCCGTCCACAGCCACGCGCGCAAGCGCGGTGCCTCGGCGGGCGCCCCGGGGCTGTTGGCAAACCCAACGACGATGTCGCCGTGTCTGGTGATTGCCGTGGGGGTATTCCAGGTATCGCTCCCGAGAGTTCCGAGGTCGATGATGGCGCCGTCGTGCCACATGACCGCATGTCTGGCGGATCGTCGGCCGACCGACTGATCGCAGTCGCCGGAGATCCCGACCACGTGACCGCGGTCACTGATCGCGGTCGCGGCGCTGGAGGTGTCGCCAGTGTACGGCAGGAGCGGCACGGTCTCGTTGCGGTTGAGATCCCAGCGAACGGCGTGGAAGCCGCGATCGGTGGGGTCGATGCACGTCGGGTCAGCGATGGCGGTCTCAGCCCATCCGACCACCTGCCGCTGGTTATTCGAACTTGCGGCAAAGCTGTTATCTCCACCGAGGGTCGGCAGCGGAATCATGCGGCCGCCCTCCCACGCAAAGCCGACGCACAGGTACTTGGCGGGATCGACCGGGAAGAACGCGCGACAGCTCCAGCCGTCCGTGCGGGTTTGTAAGCCTGGGGGTCTGCGTAATGCCGACGGCGAGGCTGCTGTTGCTCGTCCCCGACCAAGCGAAGCTGCTGTTGGTCCCGCCGATAGGATCCACTTGAATGAGTTGACCGTTGAACCAGACCACCGCTCGACGTCCCTTCCCGTCAGGGAGGTTCGAGAAACCGGTAACGTGTCCCGAATCGGCGATGCCGTTGCCTCTGCTACTGAGACCTCCGAGATCTGCGAGCGGACGCACGTCGTAGGCCGACGCACCCGGCCGCTCCGCGGCGTCGAAACCGCGTGCGAACGTGGTCCATGCGACCGCTGTTGTAGCGATGAGAAGAAAAGTTACCGAGTACCCCACGATTTCCTCCTTTGAATTCGGTCGACGCCGCTGACCGAGTCGGGCCGATAGTCGAATTCTTGTGAGGGGAGGCGAGTCTCGGCTACCACAATGTTTCGGTCATGTCGCGAGGAAGCCGGCGATGCCACTGCCGTGGCATCCGCCGCGACCAGAGCGTCGCACCCGACGGTGATACGGTAGGTCGATGCCCGAGTTTCTTGAACTGGTCGCCGTCCTGACCGCGACGCTCTTCGCCGGAGCGGCCGTCTATATCAGCTTGGTCGAGCATCCCGCCCGGCTGTCATGCGGGACTGACATTGCTGCCACGCAATGGGCGCCGAGCTATCGGCGGGCGACCATGATGCAAGCGCCGCTGGCAATCGCGGCAATGGCTACCGGCATCGGTCGCGGTCTCTACGGCGGCGGGGTCTGGTTCGCCGGCGCCGCGTTGATCGGTTCCGTCGTTCCATTCACGCTGCTTGTCATCGCGCCAACAAACAGCCGCCTGCTCGATCCGCGACTCGACCGAGCCTCGGCTGAGACGCGGGCTCTGCTCAACACCTGGGGCCGGTTGCACGCGGTTCGCAGCGTCCTGAGTTTCGTCGCCTGCCTGCTGTTCATTTGGGCCGCTACGCGGCCGTTCTGACTCGTCAATTCCGGCTGCGCTGCGCCGCGACAGCCAACCCGCCGCGCTACGCGTTCTCGGTGTAGGCGCGGCGCAGCCAGCTCCGCACTTCCGAATCGATTTGACGGGGCGACGTCAGGCTGATCTGGAGCCGCATGGTCTCGTGAATGCGCGACGGTCGCAGCCGGCCGGCGGGCGGTTGCCCGTCAAGGCGCAGTCCGAGATCGACCCGTGTTTTCGTGGTGGCTTGGACCCGCGCAAACGTCCGGCGCGGAGAGACGAGCGATACGTACAGTTTTCCGCGCCTGGACGATGACCTCGCCGCATGAGTGGGCGGCCTCGATGATCCTGTCGTAGATCGCCCGGAGCTGCGGGCGATCCGCGTACTGCTTCCCGATCAGATCGTCGGCCGTCGCGAGGACAAAATCCGGATAACCAAAACGCTCCATCACCAGGAGTTGCTGGGCGTATCCGGTCACGCCCTGCTTCGAAAGCCAGCGCCTCAGTTGGCGCTCATCGCCGAATGGGTGTGTGCCGATCTTACGGTTCCAGGCGGCCAGGCCTTCGCCGGTGTGTTTCTCCAGAACCCGGACCCACAGTTCTCTGTTGCGTTGCCAGTCACGCATCTTGGTCATTGAACTTGACGTTAGAGGTCCCTCGGGAAGCCGTGGAGGAAGAGCGCGGCCGGGCCGCTGCCGCGCTCCACGTATGCGATCCGCCCAAATGGCGGCGCGACGAAGCGCCGCGATGCATGGAACGCCGCTGCATCCAGCCGCATTGGGTCCTTCCGCCCGCCTCGCACCGTCCGGCACGCCGGGAGCGTCGCCGCCCCGGCGACCGCGGCGCATGTCCACAGGAAATCCCTCCGCTTCATCTTCGCTCCCGCGCCGCGAGCGGCGCCGCTAGGTCCGCCCAGGCCAGCGGCGAAACGGGATCGCCGCCGCAGCCGTAAGTGGCCGGGGGAACAGCCGTCCTTCTCGGTGCAGATGCAGGCAGCCTTGAGATTGGCATGCGCGCCCCGTGCACCGCTGTCACGAACTTTCGATAGTGGACATGTTCGTCGCGTACGGTCCCTCGTTGCACGATCGCGACTCGTACTTTCTGATGCGGGCATTTCCAGGTGTTCAGGCGCGCTCCGCCAGGAATCGTTTCTCACGACTCAATGCCAACCACCATTGCCCAAGCACGGGCTCGAGCTCGCGGCGAAGCGCCATGTCGTTCGTTTGCGAGAGGCAATGACGCTCTTTCGTGCAAAACTTGAGCAACGCCACCAACGCCAAGATGGTCTACATCGACATCCACAACGACCTTGGCCACATCACGCTCGAGGCGACGAAGTTGGTCAAATGACTGCGCCGACGGCCGTGCTCTCCCTGGTGGCCGCGCTCTGGTCGAGTGCGCTCCAGCAGCCGGTGAATGACGGCACACGGGAGCCCCCTTGCGCGCGTGCGCACGAGACCGTGAACTCGACGCTGCACGACATCTCCCCGACGGGCACGAGAGCCGTGCGGAAGGGGATCGACGACGCCAACGTATTGTTTCGAATGCATAGAAAGAAGGAGGCGACGGCCTCCCTCGAGGCCGCGCTGGCGTGGTTCGGCACGACCCGCAACCGGCTGACGACAACCGCCGAGCGTGAGAGCGTCCGGACCGCCGTCGATCGCCTTCGTCAGTGCATCGCCGCGTCGACTGCGCCCGCGCAGCCAACGCTGACCGTCCGCACGTACGTCGAGGACGACGGGGTGGCCGACGGCAAAGGGGCGCCGGCCGCCCCCGGTGCGCTCGTGCGCGTCGACGGGATGGCGATTGGCCGAACTAAGGTCGGCGGCATCTTCACGGGACGAGTGCCCTCGGGGTCGCTGCGCGTGACCGCGGAGGTTCCGCCAAGTGAAGCCGGCGAAGCGGAGGTCGACCTGCGTCCGGGCGCCGCGGGCTCCGCCTCGATCGTTCTGCAGTCCAGTAAGGAAGTCACGGAACAAACCCCGCTGGTGGTCGCCGAAGCGGACGGAGGGATGCTGTCTGCCTTGACCCGAGCGCTGACGCTGAAGTTCGTCGGCGCCAGCGGGACCGTCAGGATCCGGACGATCGACGAGATCGACCTGCTGGGCAACGAAGGCAACAGCGAAGCGGACCTCACCCGGATGTTCAAGGTCGAAGGCGGCGCGATCGTGGCCATCGATCCGACGAAGGTCATCGCGACCATCCGCGCGCGACCTAATGGGCTCGTGGTGCTGAGCGTGCAGGCGTCCGATCAGACGACGATTCACGCGAGCCGGGTCGAGTTCCGCATCGAGTAGCAGCCGGATCGAGCATCGACCCCGAGGCGTGAGGAGATTCGCAGGCGGCTTCGTTCATGGGACAGCGGCAAATACCTGCCGCCCCATGAAAGGAGCCAGCAATTCGCGCACAACAAGGTCGGACACGTACAGCCCGTCGCGGGGTTCCTCGGTCTGGTGCCTCCGTGAAACGGTTCTGCCACAGTTGCGGACATCGTCCAGTGCGGCTCTGGCACCTGCAAGATGCTGTCAGTGAGCGGCTTAAGAGATGCTCGAATCACCTGACAGGCCAGACGTCACAAGAAGGTAAGGAGGATGCCATGCAAGCTGTCAGATTTGTTGGCGTTGGATATCCGGGTCAGATACAGGAGACTACCAAGCCCTCTCCCGGTCCAGGACAGGTCCTGATCAGGATCGGTGGCGCCGGCGTATGCCACTCGGATCTCCATGTCATGGAGGAGGAGCTCGGATTCAAGCCGCCCTTCACGCTTGGCCATGAGAACGCGGGCTGGGTTGCCGAGCTCGGCCAGGGCGTCATGGGATTCAAGGGGTACCTGAACGCGGACAGCACCGTTGTGGTGCTCGGTGTCGGCGGTCTCGGACACATGGCCATTCAACTCCTCCGGGTTCTGGCTCCTGTGCGCATCGTCGCCGCTGATGTTGACGATAAGAAGCTGCAGCAGGCCAAGGCGCTGGGCGCGGACGACATCGTGAACAACCGCAACGCCTCGGAAGCGGCCGAGCGGATACAGCAGATCACCGGTCCTCGCGGAGCTGGCTTGGTCCTCGATTGCGTTGGGGTGCAACCCACGCTGGATTTGGGTGCGAAACTGCTCGGTTGAAACAGCGTGTGGACGATCGTTGGATTGGGCGGCGGCCGTCATGACTTTCGCCACGGAAGCACGCCGTACGGAACGTCGATGAGCATTCCGTACTGGGGTTCGCGCGTCGAATTGATGGAAGTGATTGCCATGGCGCGGGACGGCCGGATTCACGCCGAGACGACGGAGTTCCCACTGGCGCAGGCCGTCGACGTCTATGCGCGGCTGAAGGCGGGACAGATCAGCGGTCGCGCAGTGCTAGTGCCAGCGTAGTCGCCGCTGCCGCCGCGCCGCGTCGAACCCGTCGATATTATCGCTTACGTATCGCGCTGATTCCGGATGGATCGAAGGACGGGGGTGGACGGCGGATCGGCAAGACGAACGTTCACGCTCTCGGTATCCGCTTGAAGTGCCTCCACTGCTTCTGCAGCTGTGACATCAAGCGGACCAACGGAGGGAACCCTCGAAGACTGTCGAGGTTCGGATCCCGGGCGAAATATGGGTAGCATGGGAATCCATCATCCGCAGCGGCTTCGACCCAGTTGGCGGCTTCGTCGGGCTCGCCAAGCGCAGCATACGTGGCGGCGATGTTGTACGCGGTGTGATGAAAATGGCCGAAGCCCGTGCCGAGCTCGATCGCCCGGGCGATCGTCCTTCTGGCTTCTCCCGTCTCTCCCGCCTTTGCCAGCACCAGCGCTCTGACGCCGGTCAGGCTTCCGCCTTCATCGTTCGGATGCGTGGCGAGATAGTCGTCGACGATGGCCCGGGCCTTGTCCGGCCGTCCGAGCTGAACGTAGACCTCGGCCCTGACTCGATCGACCAGGAATGGGCTGACATCCGCAGGCACGGTTTTCAGCACAGCGAGTGCGTCTTCGAATCTGCACTGCCACGCCGAGTACACGCCGACTCGGAAACGAGCCATGGTGTTGTTCGGGTTCAGATCGATCGCTCGAGCCACGTGCGTCTGGGCCTCATCCAACAGGCCGACGTGCGAATACACCATCGACAACTGATGGTGTGTTTCGCTGGCGTCGGGATCGAGTTCCAGGGCTTTCTGGAACGCTCTGATGGCCAGCTCGTGCGGGAATCCCTTCGCCTTCGTCCACAGAATGAGGCCGCGCGCGAAGTGCGCCTCGGCAAGGTTCGGCTCGAGATCCAGTGCCTTCGCCAGCGCGACGTCGGCGTTCTCGCGAAAACGCCTGCCTTCGTCCGGTGACGTGAACTTGAACGACCGCGTGTTATAGGCGCGCGCAAGCTGGGCGTACGCCCCCGCGCACAACGGGTCGAGGCGAACCGCCTCCTCGAGGAGCGCGATCGCCTGATTGGTGTCGTCGATATTCTCGCCGCCCGTTTTCAATTTGCCCCGGATATAGAGGTCATACGCGGGAGAGCGGCCGGGAGATGCAGCCTTCGGGTACGCCACGGCCGACGATCCGCCAGCAGCCACCTGCGCGGTGCTGGTGACTTCGGTAACGAATCGATAGCCATGCTTGGGGACGGTTTCGATATAGCTCCGTTTGCCGCTTCGATCGCCAAGGGCACGCCGAATGGCGTGAATTACCTTTCCGATATTGCCCTCTTCGACCAGGACATCTGGCCAAACCGTCGCCAGCATTGCTTCTTTCGTGACGAGCGCGCCGCTGTTTCGAACGAGATGAACGAGCGTCTGGAAGGCCTTTTCCGGGATGACGACGGGCTCGCCTCCCCGACGGCGCTCGAGCGTACGCTCGCCAACGTTGAGCTGGAACTCGCCGAATTCGTAGACCTCGACAACCCGGTCAGGCATGGCGAAAAGCGGTCGGACAAAAAAGGAATGAAGAATTCACGAAGTCCGAATGACTTGTCCGTCCGGGCCGCGCCAGACTCTCCAGCCACAAGGCGGTTCACCGGTCGGACGCGCGCAGTGTAGCGCCGGCCGTCCAGGCACGCAACGCAAACCGTTTCGAAGCCGGCAGACTGCAAGCTGCAGGGTCGGTCGAATCCGCCTGACGACAGGAGTAGCGCCATGGACCCAAATCGCTCTCGAGTCATACGCATCCTCTCGATCTTCGCCGCCGTCCTCGCCGTCGGCAGCGTCGTCACCTACGCGGCCATCGTCACGTTCAGGCACGACGCTTTCAGCGAATTCATCGGACTGCGCGGCGGACCGGCTCAGCTTACGGCCAGGGTCCTCACGACGCCGGTCGGCGAAATCACCGGCGCCTGGCACTACCATCCCGGCTATGTCTACAACGTGGTCACGCAGGGCACGATCACGATCGAGGACGGGTGCGGACAGGTCCGGCAGTACTCCAAGGGGGAAGCCTTCGAAACCTCCGAAGGCCGCGTCCATCGCGCCTACAACCTCGGAAGCGAGGATGCGATCGAATACAACATGTTCGTCGGCCCGCAAGGCCGGCCCATCGGGGTCAACATTCCCAATAACGAGCACCGGTGCGGCCCGCCAAGCACGGTCGAAGAATGCACGAACGACGATTGGGTCAGCTTCAACCATCCGGCACCGTTCGCCAACCAGGGTGCATGCCTCGCGTATGTCAACCACCGGCAGCGGATCACGCTGCTCGTTCCAGAAGATCCGATTCAATGAGCGCTTACATGCGTTCGTCCAGGTTTTCCGCGAGGCGCTGCCATTTCGCCTGGCCGATGTCTACGGGCTGACCGTCGCCACCGCCTTGATGCGGGGATCGATTTCCGCTGCAGCCAGACCAAACCGCCGCTGCCGCAGACACCGACCACCCGGTCCGTTCGCGATCCACTTACGGCAGTCCACCCGGTCGACAGCGGCGCTGAAGTCCTCGACGAGGCACGCCCGTGGTGCTCCGGAATGCCGGAGGCCCACTAGATTCCGGACCACTCTCCAGTCCCGGGGACGTAGCAGGGATCCGTGCGGTGGCATGTCGCGTGCAGCGCCGGACAAGCGGCCGGCTGCCGCGGGCTGCCGAATCCGCGTCCCCGCGCCGAGGCTCGAGCTGACCGAACGCCTGGCACGGTGTACTGTGCCGACGAGCGCCCCCTCATGACAATTGGTAAACGCCTCGTCTTCCTGCTGACCGTGCCGCTCCTGGCGCTGGTGGCCCTGGGCATCTTCACTCGGTTGCAGCTGACAACGATCGAGACCCGAAGCCGGTTCGTGGCGGACATGCAAGTCCCCAGCCTCGCGGCGCTCGGCAACATCTCGCGAGTATTTGCCGAGCTGCGGGTGCAGCTCAGGAATCATGTGCTCGCCACGAGCGAGGCCGAGCGCGCGCGTGTAGGCTCGACGTTCGAGCGAGACGAGGTCGAGTTGGGCCGGCTGCTCGATCAGTACGAGCGCAGACTGATCTCCGACGACCGAGATCGCCGCCTGCTGAACGACTATCGCAATCGGTACCGGGACTGGCTGGACCGGGCGAAGCAGATCATGTCGGCGGCGGCCGAGGGACGCCGTGAAGAAGCAAGCGAGTTGTTGCGAGATGCGTCGACCCTGGATCTGGGCGAGCGGTTGGACAGCGCCGCCGCCGAGTGGATCCGGCTCAACGAGGACCTCGCGCACTCCACGAGCCAGACTGTCGTTGAGTCCGTCACCGCCTCGCGATGGCGGATCCTGGCCGCGAACTCCGCGGCCATCCTCTTGACCGGCCTGCTGGGGTTTCTCACCTTTCGGCGGATCGTGAAGCCGATTCAGGCCCTCGACGCATCTGTCAGAGCGATTGCCGCCGGGGAATACGACAAGGAGGTTCCATTTACGAGCGCGACCGACGAAACCGGCGGCCTGGCGCGCTCGGTCGACGTCCTCAAACAGGGCGCGGTGGCGATGGACGAACAGCGCTGGGTGAAGGCGAACGTGTCGCGCGTGACTGGAGCGCTGCAGGGCGCCGCCTCGCTGGCGGAGTTCGGCCGGCGCCTCCTCTCGGACCTGGTGCCGATGCTCGGCGGCGGCGCTGCCGGATTCTACGTGCTCGACGAGAGCCACTCCGAGCTGCGGCGCGTCGCGACGTACGGCATCGCGGACGTTTCCGACATCCCGACGGTCATCCGGTTCGGCGTGGGCCTCGTGGGTCAATGCGCGCAGGAACGGCGAACGCTCGCGCTGACGAATCTCCCGCCTGACTACCTGCGCATTTCGTCCGGTCTCGGTCAGGCGGCGCCGGTGCAGGCGACGGCCATGCCGGCGCTCTCCAGCGATGTGCTGCTCGGCGTCCTCGAAGTGGCATCCTTCAGGCCGCTCAGTGCGAGGGAGCAGACACTGCTCGACGAATTGCTGCCGGTCGCCGCCATGAGTCTGGAGGTCCTGCAGCGCAACCTTCGGACCGAGGAGCTGCTCGGCCAGACCCGGGAGCAGGCGGGTCAACTCGAGACCCAGGCGACGGAGCTCGTCGGCGCCAAACGCAAGGCGGAAGAAGCCACCGAGATGAAATCGATGTTCCTCGCGAACATGAGCCACGAGATCCGCACGCCGATGAACGCCATCATCGGCCTGTCGCATCTGGCGCTCAAGACGTCGCTCTCCCCGAAGCAGCGCGACTACGTGAGCAAGATCCACAACGCTGGCACGTCGCTGCTCGCGGTGATCAACGACATCCTCGACTTTTCGAAGATCGAGGCCGGCCGGCTCGATATCGAGGCCACGGACTTCAGGCTGGACGACGTGATCAGCTCCGTCACGACGCTGACGGCGCAGAAGGCTCACGACAAGGGGCTCGAGTTCCTGGCGCACGTCGCGCCAGGGATCCCGGAACATCTGCTCGGCGATCCGCTGCGTCTCGGGCAGATCCTGACCAACCTGGTCAACAACGCCGTGAAGTTCACCGAGCGCGGCGAGATTCGGATCAACATCGAGCTGATCGAACGGACCGGCGAGAAGGTGCAACTCAAGTGCTCGGTGCGCGACACCGGGATCGGCATGACGCCCGAGCAATCGGCGAAGCTGTTTCAGCCGTTCACGCAGGCCGACATGTCGACGACGCGAAAGCATGGCGGAACCGGTCTCGGCCTCACGATCAGCCGCCGCCTGGTCGACCTGATGGGCGGCCGCATCTGGCTCGAAAGCGAGGCTGGCGCCGGGACGACGTTCTACTTCACGGTCTGGCTCGGCGTGGGCTCGGCGACGGGTACAGTAAGGATCGTTCCAGAGAAGCTTGCCCGGCTCCGCGTCCTCGTCGTCGACGACAGCGCCGCCGCGCGCGAAATCCTGCAGGAGGGGCTGAGCACCCTCGCGCAGAAGTGTCGATGCGGTGGGATCGGGGAAGGAGGCGATCGCGGCGATCCAGGAGCGCGACGCCACCGACCCCTATGACCTCGTGTTCATGGACTGGCGGATGCCCGGCATGGACGGCCTCCAGGCCAGCCGGCACATCAAGAGCGACGAGACGCTCAGGCATCGACCCGCGATCGTGCTGGTCACGGCATTCGGGCGGGAAGAGGTGCGGGAGGAAGCCGAGCGGCTGCAGCTCGATGGTTTCCTGTTGAAACCGGTGACGAAGTCCATGATCGTCGATACGCTCGTGAACGTTTTTGCCGACGGCGGCGAGGATCTGCGAGGCGCGGCCGACGGCGAGCAGGCCTCGCGTCTGCGCGGCGCGCGAATCCTGCTGACCGAGGACAACGAGATCAATCAGCAGATCGCCGTCGAGCTGCTGGAAGGAGCCGGCGCGACCGTCACGGTTGCCAACAACGGCCGCGAAGCGGTCGAGATGCTGGCGGGTCCCGGCCCCCCCCCATTCGACGTCGTGCTGATGGATCTCCAGATGCCGGAGATGGACGGTTATCAGGCGACGGCGAAGCTGCGCGCTGATTCGCGCCTGGCGGCGCTTCCGATCATCGCGATGACCGCGCACGCCACGGTCGAGGAGCGCCAGCGGTGTCTTGCCGCGGGCATGAACGATCACGTCGCCAAGCCGATCGATCCGGCGGCGCTGTTCGAGGCTGTCGGCCGCTTCTACAAGCCCGTCGAGGGCGTAGCCATGCCCGATCAGCCTTCCGGTCCGCCGCCGCAGAAGGCCATGCCGTCGATTGCCGGCCTCGACATGAACGATGGCTTGTCCCGGGTCGGAGGAAACCGGAAACTCTACGTGAAGATCCTTCGCCAGTTTGCCGAGGAACAGAGCCGCGCGCTCGATCAGGTCGCCGACGCCCTCTCGAAAGAGGACCACGCGCTTGCGGAGCGCCTGGCCCACACGCTCAAGGGCGTTGCCGGCAACATTGGCGCGGGCGGCGTTCAGTCGGCCGCGAGTGCACTGGAACGCGTGATTCGCGACCGGTCGAATGCGGACGAGATAGAGCGAGTGAGACAACGCGTCTGGGTTGTGCTCGAACCGCTGGCGACGGGAATCCGGGCAGCACTCGGGACGACTGGGTCCGACGCGTCACCGCCCGTTCCACCCGCGGCGCCGACCAGTCCGGCTCGGTCTCGTGAGGCGGCGGCGCAGCTCACCGCGCTGTTGTCGGAGTCGGATCCGGCGGCCGGCGAGTTCATCGATGCCAATCGCGATGCGCTCAGCCCGCTGTTCGACGCTGCGGGCTGGTCGGAGTTCGAAACGCTCGTCCAGGGCTACGCCTTTGCCGATGCCCAGTCGCGATTGGAGCACGCCCTCGAAACCTCTGCCGGGAGCCGCTGACATGAAGGATCTTTCCGAGAGCCGCATTCTCATCGTCGATGACGCGAAGACGAATATCGATATCCTGGTCCAGGCCCTGCGCGACGAGTACAAGCTGAGCGTCGCTGTCGATGGTGCGGCCGCCCTCCGCAGCGTCGAGAAGAGTCCGCCGGATCTGGTGCTCCTCGACATCGTGATGCCGGGTCTCGACGGCTATGAGGTCTGCCGCCGGCTTCGCGCGCAGCAGTCGACACACGATCTGCCGATCATGTTCCTGAGCTCCCTCGAGGACGTCAAGGACAAGACCCGCGGGTTCGAGGTCGGCGGGAACGACTATCTGACGAAACCGTTCGAGGTGCTCGAGGTCAAGGCTCGCGTCCGGTCGCTGCTGAAGGCCAAGGCGTATGCCGACGCCATCCGCGAGGCGATGGCCCGCGACCTGCGCATCGCCCGTGAAATCCAGATGGGCATCCTGCCCGCCGATCTCGCCGCGGCAACCAGCGACTCCGGTCTGGACGTGCACGCCATCATCGAGCCGGCGCAGAAGGTTGGCGGCGACCTCTATGAAGTGCTGCGCGCCTCCGACGACCGCATCGTTGTCGCGCTGGGCGACGTGTCGGGAAAGGGCATTCCGGCCGCGCTCTTCATGGCCGTGGCCGTGACGATTCTCCGTACGCTCGCGCGGCACATCGTCGACCCGGCCGAGATTCTCAGCCGCCTCAACGACGAGCTCGCGAAGCAGAATCCCCGCGGCATGTTCGTCACGATGCAATGCCTGGTGTTCGACTTCGAGCACCGCCGCGTGTCGTGCGCGGGCGCGGGACACCACCAGCTGGCGATCCTGTCGCCAGGTCGTCCGCCGCGGCTGGCGTGTCCATCCTCTGGCCGGCCAGCCGGGCTGATGGTGTCGAATCCCATCGAACGTGAGACCTTCCCGCTCGAGCCCGGCGAGACGTTTGTGCTCTTCTCCGACGGCGTGTCCGAGGCGATGAACGCGACTGAGGATTTCTACGGGGAGGATCGACTGTTGATGGCGCTGTCGGCGAGCGCAGGGACGTCGGCTGCGAACACGGTCGAGACGGTGCTGGCTGGCGTGCGGGCATTCGTCGGCGGCGCGAAGCAATCGGATGACATCACCGTCGTGGCAGCGCGATATGCCCCTGCGAAAGGCTGACGGGCCAAGACCCGTCCCGAGTTGCTCGTCGGTGGAGTGGATGCGCCGGGGTCAACTTCCTCGGATGCCTCGTTTATCGCGGCAGGCCGACGCGGTCGACCAGCGCGTCAAATCGAGGGTCCGACCGCAGGGTATCGAACGCCGGTTCGACCTTGAGCAAGGCCATCTGCCAATCACGCGCCGCGAGCCCCTTCTGGAGCAACTCGAACGCTCGATCGGTCTCTCCCAGGGCCATGTTCACCATCGCGGTGCGAAACGGCGATGGGTCCCGAGGCTTGGCGATGCGCCGCAATTCCTCGAGCGCCGCAAGCGCGTCGTGTTTGCGTCCTGCCCTGGCCAGCATGTAGGCGTAGGGGGTAAGGACACCAGGCCGGGGACCCTGGAGAGCCTTGGCGCGCTCGAGGTGCTCGATGGCTCGATCGGGTCGACCCCTGGCGTCCTCGATTCGCCCCAGCATGACGTAGGCATGGCCGTAGTTCGGATCGAGCTCGAGTGTCTCTTCGAGCGCCTTGGCGGCCGCTTCGTATCGACGGGCGAAATAGTAGACCTCGGCCAGCGTCGTCCAGGCCTCGGGCGATACTGGATCCAGATCCCGCGCGCGCTCGGCGAACCCGAGCGCCTCCTCATGCCGGCCCATGCAGGCGAGATGGAAGGCATAGAAACGGAGGGCGGTTCCGTAGTTTGGGTCCAACGTGACGGCGCGCCTGAAATGGCGGTCGACTTTGGTCCCAATCCCAGTCGTAATCGCTTGCGATCGACGCCACCGAGGTGTGCGCTTCTGCCAGCGTCTCACCGAGATCGATCGCCTTCTGCGCTGCCTCCCTGGCGCTTCGGTAGGCCTCGTGCATCGGCATGAAGCCATTGCTGCCAAGCGACGCATAGGTATCGGCCAGGCCACTGTAGGCGAGTGCGTAGGAACGGTCGTGTTCAGTGGCCTTGAGAAAATGTTCCTTCGCCTTGCCAAGTTCCTCGGCGGAATGCTTTCGCCAATGATGACGGCCCCGGAGATAGAGCGTGAACGCCTCGGAGCTCGTCGAATGCCGTCGCGCCTCGGCATTGCTGCCTGAACGCACGACCCCCAGGCGCGTCGTGATCTCGCGGGTGATCGCCTCCGCGATTTCGCGCTGAAGCGTCAACAAGTCCTTCGCCTCGCGCTCGGTACTGTTCCGTCCAGACGGGGCTTTCGTTGCGGGCCTCTATCAGCTGCGCCGCGATCCGGATCCGGCTCCCGGTCGTCCGGACGCTCCCTTCGACCAGGTAGGTCACGCCCAGCTCTGACCCAATGCGATCCGCTCGCTTCGTAGTTTTCTTGAACTGCATGGCTGAGGTCCGCGCGATGACGCCAAGGCGCGACGGTTCCAATCTGCCTAACTGGCCGATCAGTTCTTCGGTCATCCCGTCGCCGAGGTACTCCTGGTCAGGATTGCCTGTCAGGTTCTCGAACGGGAGCACCGCCAACATGAATCGGTCGGCTGGCAGCGTCTGAGAAGCCGTCGAGGCCACGGTAGATAATCCGGCTGCCAGGAGGAACACGGCTGACACGAGAATGTCGCGGCGACGAGCGCCGGACGCCGAATCGCCTCGGTCGCGCGCGGCGGGCGCGTTTGGTCCGCCGTCGTGAGTCCTCGCGCTGGCCCTCGTTGCTCCGGGCGGATCGGGGCTGGTTATCACCGACGGCTGGACGACCACAGGAGCGATGAATCTGTAGCCGCGGCGAGGCAGCGTCTCCACAAATCGCGGCAACCCGCCGAATCCCCAGCGCATCACGCAGCCGGCGAACCGCGGCATTCAGGCCCTGGTCGAAGTCGACGAATGTTTCCGCCGGCCACAATCTCTGCCGCAGCTCTTCCCGAGTCACGAGCTCGCCGGGACGGTCGAGGAGGGCCTTGAGCACCTGAAAAGGCTGGTCGGGGAGATTGATCCTGACGCCAGCCTTCCGCAGCTCGCCAGCGTTCGGATCCAGCTCGAAAACGCCAAAGCGGACGGGGCCATCCAGCCGAGCGCTCATGCCGACCTCAAGGATTCGTCGGACCGGTCGACGATGCGGCGGCAGTCTACCACTCCGGTCACGTCGAGCCCGTATCTGATTGATGGCTCGCGGTTTACGCCGTCATGTCGATTGAGGTTCGGTTTCATCCCGCCGTCATTGAAGTCGTCGCGCACTGCACGCATCGTGACGCCTGCCTCGCTGTCCGGCGTGGAACGGCGCGAAGCCTCGGGGGCCAAGCGTCCTGGAAGAACGGGTCAATCGAAAAGGAGACACATATGAAGATGCGATGCACGTCAGGGTGGCTGTTGGCCACGATGATCGTCGTCGGCACCGCAAATCGCGCGGTGGCGCAGCCGGTTCATGTCGACTTTCCTGGCGGCACTCCTGGGCCTCCCATCTACGCCAACATCGGGAGTGGATTTCTGCCCCACACCGATGAGCTCGCCGTGGTGTTCTTCTACCGCTCACCCGACTGTGTGCCCGCGGACTTCAACCTGCTCGACTTCCTCGACTTCACTCCCGCCTTCCCCGGCGGCCCGCCCCGCCCGTTCCTGTGTGAGCTGCAGATCGAGGGCCGAGCGTTGTGGCACAGTCTCGACGATCCAGCGCCGGCGCTGCAGTTTTTTCCGGACTGGGAGCGGTCCCTACCTGGATCGTCGCGTGGCCCGAGCTTGAAGCCGCCGCCGCGGATGGTGTGCTCACAATCTCGGAGCTGGCAGCGCTGCCGTCGCTTCAGGTTGGGGAGGCCTCGTCTTTTCTCGAGACCATCCGCAACGGCGTTCCAGCACAACGTGGCGGCGGTGAAGAAGTGGTCGCGACCGGAACCCTGTTGGATGGCCGCTCGTTCGTGGTCCACATCAACGAGAAATTCCGCGAGGGTGTGCATCTCTTCAAGAACGTGCGAATCGACATCGAGTAACTGGAAAGGATGCGGCGTTACAACGCAGACAACGAAAGAGCAGGGATATGACTCGCCATCAATGGTGGGCCAGGCCGATCAGGGCGCTCGTTGTGACGGCGACCCGGACACTCGCTGCGGCGATCCTCGCACCGGCCATCGGCTGTGGAGAGAACCGGACTGTGCCCGGGTCGCCGACCGGCCCCTCTTCCCCGCCTCCGCCACTGCGGACCACGTGGTCGGTTGGCGGCACGGTGACCGATTCGCTGCTGGCAGTCGGGAATGCGCGTGTCGAGATCATCTCCGGCGACGGAGCAGGAGCGTCGACGAGAACCGGACCCGGCGGCAATTACCTGCTCGGCGGCGCGGCTGGTGATGTCGAAGTGCGCGCGTCGCTGCCGGGATTGGAGAGCCAGGTCCGAAGTATCCGCGTCACCTCGGATCGAACCGACGTCCACTTTGCACTCGTGCCGACGAACCCGGCAGATGTGGCAGGTGCCTGGCGATTGACCATCGCGGCATCCCCCCTCTGTGACACGCTGTTCGAGAACACCAGGACCCGAACCTATCAGGCCATCGTCTCTCAAACCGGCGGCCGCGCGTCGGTGGAGTTCGTTGGGAGCACGGTCCTGGCGTCCGAGATCACGGCGGTGATCTATGAGCAGTCGGCCAGATTCCTTGTCGGGTTCGACCCCTATGATTCCAAGAGCGGCTTCCGCGAGCGTGTCGCCCCGGATGGTGTCTTTGCCGTCTCGGGCTGGGTCCATGACGTCACGGTGACTTCATCATGGATTTCAGGCCGGCTGGAGGGCTCTATCGCGACCTACCAGGTCCCCCCCGATGCGGGCCTCGAAGATCTGCTGCGCCCCGGTCCCATAACTAGTTCCTGTTGGAGTCCCGATCACCGTTTCACGCTCGAGCGGTAGCTGGCGAAGGAAGGTTCGACATCAACGAGCAACACCCGTGAGGTCTCTCTTTTAGCAGCGTGCGAATCGACATCGAATAACTGGAAAGGACGGGGCGTTGCAGCGCAGACAACGAAAGAGAAGGGACATCAGTGGCGATCAACGGTGGGGTATGCGCGTGCTGCAGACGTTTCTGTTCGGGGTGACGCCGACCGATCCGATCGTGTTCACGGTCGTCACGCTGCTGCTGTTGGCGGTGGGACTGATGGCGGCATGGCGCCCGCGCGCCGCGCGACACGGATCGACCCGTGGGCGGCGCTGCGCGCGGAATAGCCGTCAACGGAAGTGATCCGTCAGTGATCCCATTGATCAGCTGGTTGCGTCAGATTGACAGCCTCCTGCCGCACGCCAGAAATTACCGCAGGCGTCTGAGGCGCTTGAGCTCGTTCCCCACGTCGACGATCGCTTCGACCACAGGAATCAGGCGGGCACCGAGCGGCGTGAGCCGATACTCCACGGTTGGCGGAGAGGTCGGCTTCACCTCTCGGAGCACGACGCCGTCGCCCTCCAGCTTCCGCAACCGCGCGCTGAGGGTCTTCCCCGAGACACCCTGCAGATCACTCTTCAGCTCTGAGAAGCGTCGCGGCGTCTCGCGCAGGTACCACACGACGTTGGGCGTCCACACCCCTCCGATCACTTTCATACACGTGGTCAATGGACACGCCGGTGGCGCCACGCGCGTTTTTCGTCTGGTAAATCGCCCCTACGTTACCGCGAGGAAACCACAATCTGCAATAGCTCGCCGCAATTATGTTGCCTGTGGCTATCTAGTTACCTAATGTAACTAAAGCCCGCGTGTCGCGGGTGAAGGAGCCATCATGCAGTCGTCGAAAACCGTTGTCATCACCGGAGCATCCAGCGGCATCGGCCTGGCGCTCGCCACCGCGTTCGCGGGAAACGGCGCGCGGGTTGTCGCCAACGCGAGGCGCGCGACGCAGGCGCAGACGCTGAAGCCATCGTCGAATCTAAAGATCGTCGACGGCGACATCGCGTCGCCCGACGTGGCGGCGCGGGTCATCAAAGCCGCCGAAGCGTTCGGCGGGATCGATCTCCTCGTCAACAACGCCGGGATCTTCATCTCGAAGCCGTTTACGCAATACACCATCGAAGACGTCGCGGCGCTGGTCTCGACCAGCCTGACCGGGTTCTTCCACGTGAGCAGCACGCCGTGCGCCGCATGCAGGCGCGGAAGTCGGGGCACGTCGTCACCATCACCACGAGCCTCGCTGACCAGCCAATCGTCGGCGTCCCGGCGTCAATCCCGATTCTCACGAAAGGCGGCTTGAACGCCGTGACCAAGGCGCTGGCGATCGAATATGCGACCGACGGGATCAGGTTCAACGCGGTCGCGGCGGGCATCATCGACACGCCGATGCACAAGCCGGAGTCGCATGACTTCCTGCGCCAGCTCCACCCGATCGCCCGACTCGGACGACAGCCGAGATTGTCGACGCCGTCATCTACCTGGATCGTGCGCCCTTGTATCTGGCGAAGTGCTGCACGTCGATGGAGGCGCGCATGCCGGCAAATGGTGAAAGGACGCCAACCGTACGGCTGAAGGAGCTCGGGCTGATCTTGCCCGAGCCTCCGAGGCCGTTGGGCCACTACGAAGCGGCGGTGCAGACCGACTCGTGGCTTGTCTCAGTGGGATGCTGCCGGTGCGGCGTGGCGCTCCGGCCGTGGCCGGACGACTCGGCGACGACATGTCGATCGACGCAGGCCGAGCGGCCGCACGGCTCGCTGCGCTCAATGCCCTCGCCGTTGCGGAAGGATCGCTCGGGACGTTGGATCGGATTCGCCGGGTCGTGCGCGC
>CAVUDT010000005.1:0-589895 GCA_963740275.1 uncultured Acidobacteriota bacterium
TTCGGCATCGAACGGGGCTTTACCCGGTTCGACCTGGGGCGTTCGACGCCAGGCGAAGGGACCTTCCAGTTCAAGCGGCATGGGGCGCGGAGCCGCGCGAGCTGGTGTGGGGATCTGGACGCCCGACGGCCGGCCAATGCCTGACCTGAGCCCCAAGAACCCCCGCTTCGAACGGGCGATCGCCCCTGGCGGCGCTTGCCGGTCGGGCTGACCAGGGTGCTCGGCCCCCGGATCGTCAGTCACATTCCTTGATCATGCTGGTCCTGTTCTGGCTCACGCTCGGCGTTCTTGTGTACGCCTACGCGGGCTATCCGCTCCTGCTGCGGCTGATCGTGCGCCTGCGGGGTCCACGTGAAGTCCGCAAGGGCGCCGGCACTCCGCGGGTCACGCTGGTGATCTCGGCGTACAACGAAGCGGCGGTGATCCGAGCCAAGCTCGAGAACGTGCTTCAGCTGGATTACCCGGCGCGCCTGCTCGAAGTGATGGTCGTCTCGGACGCGTCCTCCGATGGGACCGACGCCATCGTCCAGGAGTTCGCCGGCCGCGGGCGTGAGACTTGCCCGGCAGCCGGTGCGCCGCGGCAAGACAGCGGGTTTGAACGCCGCGGTGCCGCGCGCCCGGGGTGAGATCGTGGTGTTCTCGGACGCCAACGCCATGTACCAGCCGGACGCACTGCGGATGCTGGTCCGGAACTTCGACGATCCCCAGGTCGGCTGCGTCACCGGCGAGGCGCGGTACCTCGAGGGCGGGCGAGTCAGCCGCTGACGCGGGGGAGCGCGCCTACTGGAACTACGAGATCCAGGTGAAGCGGCTCGAGACCGCGCGTCGGGTCGATGGTCGGCGGTGACGGCGCCATCTACGCCATCCGCCGGACACTGTGGCGGTCGCTCCCGGACAACGCGATCAACGACTTCCTGAACCCGCTGCAGATCGTCGCCGCGGGCTGGCGGGCAGTCTACGAGCCGGAGGCGGTGTGCTTCGAGGAGACCGCCGGCGGCGTGCGGACGGAGTATCGCCGCCGCATCCGCATCGTCAGCCGCAGCTGGCGCGCGGTCTTCCAGGCGCCGGGGGTCCTCAATCCGCTGCGCGTCGGGTTCTTCAGCGTGGCGGTGGTGTCGCACAAGGTGCTGCGATGGCTCTCGGCGCCGCTCGCGCTGATCGCCGCCGTCGCCGGCACCACCCTCGTCCTCGGCATCGCCGAGAGCGCCCGGGTCGAGCTGGTCGGGGCCGCGCTGGCGCTCGGGCTGATCGCGCTGGTCTACCCGCCGGCGCGTCGGATCGCCCAGTTCGGCCTCTACTTCGCCGTCATCACCGCGGCGTCGATCATCGGGCTGCTGAAAGGGACCTTCGGCCGCGTCTCGGGAACATGGAGCACGCCGCGAGAGAAGTGGGCCGGCAGTCCGGCGAACGCGAGGACGTTCTCTCCCGGCCTGGCGGTGTTGCTGATGGCGGCGGCGCTGGCGGGTTGCGTTGGCCTGCTGGCTGCCACTGAGGGCATCGCCGCAGCAGTCACGGTCCTGTTCTGGGTTTCGGTGGTGGTGCTCGCGTATGTGTACTTCGTCTATCCTCTTTTCGTCACGGTGCTGAGTGCCCGCGCCAGCCAGCCGATCCTGCAATCGGCGGTCGAACCTTCGGTGTGCCTGTTCATCACGGCCAACGACGAAGCCTCAGTGATTGCGGCGAAGCTGACCAACGCGCTGGCGCTCGACTATCCGCGGCGGCGGCTCGACATTCTCGTGGCGTCGGACGGGTCGGTCGACGCGACCAACGAGATCGTGCGGGCGTTCGCACCCCACGGGGTCAGGCTCGTCGCCTTTCCCGAACGTCGCGGCAAGATCGCCGCAATCATCGACGGCATGGCGACGGTGAAGGCCGATATCGTGGTGTTCTCCGACGCCAACACGTTCCTCGACGCCGGCGCCCTCCGCGCCCTGGTCAGGAACTTCGCCGACGAGACGGTGGGCGCGGTGAGCGGTGACGTCGTTCTCGAGGGTGAGCGCGCGGCGCTGGGCCCGTCCGAGGACCTCTACTACCGCTACGAACGCTGGCTGCAGCATTGTGAATCGCGGATCGGCACGATGGTCGGGGTGGACGGGGCGTTGTACGGGATCCGGCGGGAGCTGTTCGTGGCGCCGCCGACCGATACGATTCTCGACGACATGGCGATCCCGATGGCCGTCACCCGCGCCGGCCGCCGGGTGATCTTCGAGGCCGGCGCCCGCGCCCGCGAGCGTGGGTCGGAGACCGCGACCGAAGAGTTCATGCGGAAGTCGCGGGTGGTGGCGGGTGCGGTGCAGTTCCTCAGCCGGCCCGACAGCGCGGTGCCGCGGCAGAACCGTCAGCTGGTCGTGACGATGATCTCGCACAAGGCGCTGCGCTGGTTGTCCCCGGTCTTTGCCCTCCTGGCATTTGCCACCTCGAGCGTGCTCGCGGTGCACTCCACCTGGTTCCTGGTGCTGACATCCGGACAACTGCTGTTTCTGCTGGCCGGTCTGGCTGGCTGCTGGCCGCTATTGAGGCGCCTGGACCCGATCGCGCTGGCCCACTACTTCTGGCTGGTGCAGGCGGCGGCAGCCGTTGGCGTCGGGCGCGGGCTCCTTGGGTATCAATCGGTTGCCTGGCGCCGCTTTCAGCGCGCCCCTGTGGAGATGGCGTGATGGCGACGCCACACGAGGCCGTCGCATCCTCCGCGCGCCCCCGGCCGGCCGGGCTGTTCCGGCGTCTCCGACGCGAGGCCGGACCCTCGGCCAGGCGCTTCCTCTACCGCGCCGGTGCCTACCCGGTTCTCCGCCGGCTGCGCCCGAGCCGCGGCCTGGCGATCCTGCGGTATCACGCGGTGTGTGGTCCCGAGGGGACGGAGTACGCCGATCCGTCGATTTGCGTCACGCCCGCCGCATTCGAGCAGCACGTCGCCTATCTCACCTCGAACTACCGGGTGATGCGGCTGACCGACGCCGTCGAACAACTGCGGGACGGCCAGCCGCTGCCGCCGAACGCTGTCACCCTCACGTTCGACGATGGATACGCGGACAACCTGGCGGCGGCCCGCGTGCTCAACGCCTACGGGACCAGCGCGACGTTCTACATTACGGCCGGCTGCCTGTCGGATGAATCCCCCTTCTGGCCGTCCGAGATCCGGCAGCTGCTGGCGCGGATCCAGACGCCATCGATCGAGCTCGCCGCGACCGGCTCGCCGATCTCGATTCGGTGCGCGACGACTTCAGAGCGCAACGCGGCGATCCGCACGCTGGCCCGGCTGTTCAAGTCGAACACGATCCCGGTGCGGGAAGCCCTGCGCGACGAACTGCGGCGCTACGCCGGCGGCGCCGTACCGCGGTCGCCGATGCTCACCTGGGACGAGCTGCGCGAGATGCATCGGCTGGGCATGACGATCGGTGCGCATACCGTGACGCATCCCAACCTGCCGAGCGCCGGCGCGGCTGACGCGTGGCAGGAGATTTCCGGATCCAAGGCGCGGCTCGAACGTGAGATCGGTGCGCCGGTCACGATGTTCTCCTACCCCAACGGAGGCGCCGAGCGCTACATGACCGCGGAAATTGCCGGCCTCGTGCGCAAGGCGGGCTTTCAGGCGGCGACCACGTCGTGGAACGGGTTCGCCGGCGCGTCCAGCGATCTCTACGCCCTCGAACGTGTGCAGGTGGCGGAGCGGGTGGAAGATCTCGCGTTCGCGCTCGAGGTCGAGCGGTTCGCGTTCAAGCCGGCGCCGCGCGCGGCGGAAGGGCAGTGAGGACCCGGTGACGCTTCCCGTCGAGCGACTGGACGCGCCTCCGGCCCAGGCGAAGCCCGAGGCGCCGTCGATCGAGCAGCTGCTGCCCGCCGCTGCCCGGGCGCTTGCCACCGAACTGGACCGGTCGCCCGGCGAGCTTCGCGTCGTCGCGGCGAACAAGCGTGCCTATTCGGTGACCTGGGAGATCGCCGCCGGCGACAGCCGGTACATCTTGAAGTGGCTGCCACTGCGGGCGGAACGCGAGCTCGAGCTGACGCGGTTGACGCGCGAGCTGTTTGCCGGCGAGCCATCCATCCGCACGCCTGCCGTCGCCTGCAGCCCGACACCGGACACGTTCCTGGTCGAAAAGCTGCCGGGGTCGTCGCTGCAGTCGGCTTGCACGACGCCGCCCGTGCTCGGCCTGTCGGCATGGCTCGAGTCGCGCTGCCTGATGCTCGAGCGGACGGGGCTGTGGCTGCGGCGGTTTCACGACGCGAGCCGGCAATCCCGTCCGGCACCGCTCGCCGGCGTCAAGGCGTACGCCTCGAATCGCGCGCCCGCCCTCGATGCCGTCGGCAAGGAGCTCGCCGACGAGTTCTGGCGGGTGCTCGACTCGGCGGTGGCGGTCGAACCGGTGCGGGTGCACGGCGACTTCACCCCGCACAACATCCTGGTGGCCGGCGAGCAGGTGTCGGTGATCGACATGGCCGGCATCAGCGAGTTCGAGTTCGACACCCACTGCTTCGACGCCGCCGCGATGACCGTCGGGCTCGAGGAGTCGTGGCGGCGACGGGGCCGCAACCATCTGCGATTCTTTCCCTCGACGGTGAACGCGATGATTGCCGCCTTTCTCGGCGCCTCAGGGGTCGCCAGGGACGATCGCGCTTTCCCGATCTGCTACGCCGTGAGACAGCTCACCCGGGTCTATAACGTGCTGCGCACGACCGGGCGGATGCCGGGGCCGAGGAACTGGCACGTGCAGCGGCTCCGCCTGGCGCTCGAACGGCCCGACGTCATTCTTCAGCTGGCCCGCCGCGCATGAACCCATCCATGCGGGTTCTCGTCATCGCCTATGATTTTCCGCCGCACGGCGCTATCGGTACGATGCGCACTTTGCGGCTGGTCCGGCAGCTGTGCGCCGAAGGCCATGACGTGACGGTGCTGACCGGTTCACCCGAGACGTACCTCCCCGGCACACCGGTCGAACGCGGTCTCGAGGCGCAGGTGCCCGCGGGGGTCGACGTGCTTCAAGTGCGCGCGATCCGTCCGGTCAACGCTTTCGAACGGATGCTGCGAGGGAAGGGGCGTCCGGTATCGGGGACCGCGGTGCCGTCACCCGCCGCGGCCGCCCCGGCGGTGCGGAAGGGAAAGCGCGCGCCCTGGGTCGAGGCGCTGCTCTCGGTGCGCAACCTGGTCGAGTCGGCGCTGGAAATTCCCGACAAGGAATCCGGATGGATCACACCCGCGATCGTGCGCGGCGTCCGCCACATGGCGCGGTCAGGGCGCCCGGACGTGATCTATTCGTCGGCGCCCCCGTGGAGCGGCCAGGTGGTCGCCTGGGTGCTGGCGTCCCTGTCACGGCGTCCGTGGGTCGCGGACTTCCGGGATCCATGGTCACGCGCACCGTGGCGTGACTGGCGTCCGTTCCGGCAACGGGCCATCGCCGCGCTCGAGCGCCGGGTGGTCAACCGGGCGGACGCGATTCTCTTCGTGACGGCGGCCAACCTGGCCGAGTTCGCCTCGTTCCACGGACCATCGGCGGCCGCACGGTTCCGCCTCGTCCCGAACGGCTGCGACCCGACCGAGCTCGAGTCGGTGCCGCCGCTGCCGCCACGAGAGCCGTTCGTGCTGCTGCACGCCGGGACGCTGTACGGGGAGCGCAGCCCGATGCCGGTGATCCGGGCGATCGCGAGGGGCGTGAGCCGTGGCGCGATCGATCCCGCGCGGTTCAGGCTGCGCCTGCTCGGAAATGTGTCGCTCGCGGTGGATGTTCCAGACGAATGCCGCAAGCTGGGCATCCTCGAGGTGGTGGAGTTCGTGTCGAGGGTGACCCGCGCCGAAAGCCTCCAAGAGATGAAGTCGGCGTCGGCGCTGCTGCTCGTGCAGACCGGCACCACCGTCTCGGTCCCTGGCAAAGCCTACGAGTATCTCGCCGCCGGGCGTCCGGTGCTTGCCCTCTCGGAGGAAGGGGAGACATCGGCCCTGGTGCGCGCCAGCGGCATCGGCGTATCGGTCACGCCCGATGCTCCGGTCGAGGCGATCGAGGCGGCGCTGCTCCAGGTGATCGCGCTCGCCGGGCGTCCGTTTCCGCCGGCGCCGGCGGCGCTCTACGACGGTCGAGTGCACGCGGTAAACGCATCGTTGCTGCTTCGAGAATTCGCCGGGGCCCCGCAGTCAGCCGCTCCGCCGGCTGCCGTAGTGGCGGCCGCAGGTTCAAGCAAGGAGTCGCGCCAATGAGCAAGATGGGGCTCTTCTGGCTGGCGACCTACTTCGGCAACATCTTCGCTGGGGTCCTGCATCCCATCTATCCGATGATTGCCTACCTGACCTTCTACTACATGCCGCCGCACCTGAACTGGTGGGGCCGCAACGATCTTCCGGATCTTCGCTACAGCCTGCTGGCGTCGGCGGCGATCGTCGCGTCGCTGGTCGTCGCTCGCGGCAACATGGAGCACCAGAAGACTGAGAAGAATCCAGCGTTCTCGTGGATCTTGGCGTTCGGCGCGAATTCGGTGGTCGTCACCGCCTGGGCCCTTCAGATGTTCCGCAGCTGGGGCTACACCGTGGCGGTGCTGAAGCTGGTTCTTCTTTACTCGCTGATCCCGGCGGTCGTTCGCGCCCCCGTTCATTTCGATACCTTCGCCACCGTGCACGTCGTCGGCGCCGCCTACTGGGGCTACAAGGCCTGGGACAATCCGAAACGGCAATCGGGCCGGCTGCAGGAGGTGGGCGGGCCCGACACCCAGAACGACAACCAGGCGGCGGGCCACTTGCTGACCGTCCTGCCGTTTGCGGCGCTCTTCGGTACTCACTGAAAAACGCCGAAAGTGGTTGCGAGTCGTCCACCTGGTCGCCGGTACCTTGGTCCTGAACGTCTTCGTCCTGTGCAACAGTCGCGGCGCCACCGTCGGTCTCATAATGGCCGGGACCGCGGCGATCGTCCTGGCCGGCAAGGGCAACCGAAAACGGCTCATCGCCGCCGCCGTGGCGGGAGCCATCTTTCTCCTGATCCTCGCGGATCCGGAATTCATCGAACGCCAACAGACAACGACCAGTGCCGACGACGGTGCGGTGCGAAGCCGCAAGGTGATGTGGGCCGCCGGCATCGAGGTCATCAAGGACTATCCGTTCGGCGGCGGCGGCCGCACGTTCCACATCCTGAGCCCGCGATATATTCCCGAGATCGTCGCGAATAGTGGAGCCGGAGAACGCTCCCCGCACAATACCTATATTCAGCTCACCACCGATTGGGGGATACAGGGTGCGTTCATCTTCTTCGGCTTCCTGCTGGCAACCATCCGGATCCTTCACAAGATCCGGAAGCGGGACCCACACAACCTCTGGTATTTCTACCGGGCATTGGCCATCGAGGTGGCGCTGATCGGAACGATGACCGCCGCGTTCTTCTCGAACCGGCTGCTGGGAGAGTCGATCTACTGGATGTGCGGGCTGGCATTCGCGCTCTACAGGATGCAGTCCACCGAGCTGGAGGCGAGAGCGCCGGTGGCGGCGCCCCCCATCGAGGTGCACAGCGAGCGTGGTCACGCGGCCGCGGTCGCACGGCAGGCGCACGGTTGACGGCGCGCCCACGCCGGTTCAGAACAACGGAAGGCTTCAGAGAATGAGCATGGACGAACGAGGACCTCGCGAGCCAGAAGCACGAGGAACGGCTCGCGGCGTTTTGGCCCCGGAAGGTGTCGCGGCACATCACCAGCGTGCTGATCCGGACGCCGGTGACCGCCAACCACGCGACGATCCTCTGGGGCGTCATCAGCGTGCTGAACAGCTACACCGTCTACCTCGCGTTGACCGGCACCTACGCCGCGATCGCGCTGGTGCCGGTGATCTATTTCTTCTGCGTCGTGCTCGACAGCGTCGATGGTGAGCTCGCCCGGTTCAAGAATCTGGTCAACCCCTTCGGCGGCAAGCTCCTGGACGGCGTCTGCCACCGCGCCACCGAGTTCTCGCTGCTCGCGGCCTACACCGCCGCAGCGTACGCGAAGATCGAGTCTCCACTGGTTCTTGCGGTCGGTCTGTTCCTCATGGCCGCCGACGGGATGTACGTCTACGTCTACGAACGCCGACTGACGATGCTGCGGGTGCAGATCAAGTTCAAGGGGCACGTGAAGCTGTCCGACGGCCGGGTCTATAAGCGCGGCACACGGTTCAGAGACTTGACGCGTGAGCAGCAGATCCTGACGATCACCGGGCTGTTCAATTACAAGTCGGTTTACGCGGTGATCGCGCTGAGCTTTCTGCCGCCGCTGGCGTTCCTCGCCGGACTTGCCGCGATAGGTGTGTACAAACACTTCAAGTGGATCCGGCTGACGCAGCGCGCGGTCCGCGAGGGGGCAAAGTACGCGACGGAGGCAACTGCGGCAGCACCCGCGGCGACTCCGGGCTCGACGGAACCGCCCCAGTCCAGCCCCGCGCCGGCCGCCACCTCGGGAATGATTTCCTGATGACGGGGCCCGGCTCTGAATGATCCCCGATAGATTTACCAAGGTTCGCGCCATGGCGTGGCGCGAAATCGGGCACCGGCTCGCCTATGGTGCCTACACTGCGGTCGAGCGTCAGCGTCACAAACGGGGCGCCTTTGTCCGGCCCGACCGGCTGAAGCTGGCCGTCCTGCCGGAGATCAGGCGAAGCGCTTCGTGGGACCAGGTTCTGGTCGAGCGGCGGCTCGCCAATCGCTTTTTCCCCTGGCAGGACGATCCGGCGGCGGTCCGGGCGCTCTTCCAGACGACCTACCGGCCCGAAATCGAAAAGGCACGGACGATTGCCGGTCAGGTCGCGCGCCACGAGATCGCGTTCTTCGGCGAGACCTTCCAGCTCGGCGCCGACGTCCGCTGGCACGCCGATCCCGTGACTGGCGCCGAGTGGCCACGCCGATACCATCAGGATGTCGACTGTCGCCGGAGCGCCGGGTGCGGCGACGTCAAGCACGTGTGGGAACTGAACCGCCATCAGTTCCTCATGGATCTCGCCAAGGTGGCATTTCTCGACGCATCATCGGGGCACGCGCAGCACACGGCCGCCCTTCTCGACAGCTGGCTGGAAGCAGCGCCGTATGGCACCGGCGTCCCGTGGGCCTGTGCGCTCGAACCGGCGTTCCGCGCCTGGTCGTGGCTGTGGGCCTACCACATGATTCTCGCCGCGGGGATGATGCCGGCCGACGTGCACCAGCGCTGGCTCGCAGGCTTTCTGGATCATGGCCGCTTCCTGCACCGGCATCTGGAGCGCTACAAGAGCCCCTACAATCATCTCGTCGGCGAGGCGTCGGCGTTGTTCGCTCTGGGCCTCGCCTTTCCCGAGTTCAGCGAATCCGCCAACTGGGTGCGGCGGGGCCGGCAGGTACTCGAGGAGACGGTTGACGCGCAGTTCCACCCGGATGGCGGATCGGTCGAACAGTCCACCTTCTATCATCACGCGACCCTCGGGTTCTACATGATGTCGGCCGTGCTCGGCCGCCGTCACGGGCAGGAACTGACTCCCCGCACGTGGGCCGCGATCGAACGCGGCCTCGAGTTCTCGATCGCGCTGGTGCAGCCCGACGGGCGGCTGCCGTCGATCGGCGGCGCCGACGACGGTAAACCGATTCGCCTCGAGCACCTGCCGTTCTGGGACTTCCGCCCGTACTACGCCATCGGCGCCGTGCTGTTCGGGCGCGGGGACTTCAAGGCGGCGGCGAGCCGCTTCTGGGAAGACAGTCTCTGGGTGTTGGGGGCGCGTGCGGTCGACGATTTCGCGGCGATTCCCGAGCAGCCGCTCCCGGCATCCGCGGTATCCGCGACAGCGGCTACTCGGTGTTCCGCACCAGTCGCGCGGACGATGCCGATTATCTGCTCTTCGATTGCGGGCCGCAGGCTGCCGGGCTGCGCCGCGATGGCATCCCGAGCGCCGCTCATGGTCACGCCGACTGCCTGTCGCTGATCGCCACGCTGGCCGGGCAGCGAGTGCTGGTCGACCCGGGATTCTATTGCTACAACGGCGAAACCGAGTGGGAGGTCCACTTCCGCAAGACCGCTGCGCACAACACGATCGCGATCGATGGCCGCGACCAGGCCCGCCACGTCTCGAAGATGGCCTGGACGCACACGTATACGGCGCACCTCGACGGCGCCTCCGATGCCGGTGGAATCGGGTGGGCCCGCGGCAGCCACGACGGCTATGCCGATGGCGGAACAGGGGTCATTCATCGGCGCTCGGTCTGGCTGCGCGACGGCGGCTACGTGGTCATTCTCGACGAGCTCTCCGGGCGTCCCGGCGGAATCGGCCGCGCCAACTTTCAGTTCGCGCCCGGGCACCTCGAGATCGACGGCCGCGCCAGCGCGCTGTTCTCGGGCCGCTTCGAGCTTTCGTGGACGGGCTCGGTGCCGGCGACCGCGACGGTCATCGATGGTGGCGAGTCGCCGTCTGGCGGCTGGATCGCGCCGAGCCTCGGCGTCCGCGTGCCGGCACCCCGGCTGCTCCTCGAATTTCCGCTGCAGCCGACCCCCGTCCTCCTGCTCACGGTGGTGGCTGACCGGCAGCGGGGCGGCATGCCGGGGCAGCGCCGGGTCTCATTTCCGCAGATTACAGCGGCCAACGGCGAGACGGTGGTCGCCGCCCGGGTTGCGGGACCGGACTGGCACGACCATCTCGTCGCGAGCGCGGCCGGCATGACGATCCACCACGCGGGGATCGAGACCGATGCACCGCTGGCGGTCGTGCGCGTCACCGATCGCGGCGCGGAGGAACGGCATCACGTTGGCGGCACATACCTTCGTGTCAGCGAAAAGGACCTGGCGGCTCTGGTGAGCCTCAACCCGGGCTCATGACCATGGAACAGACGAGCAAAGCCAAGATCCTGGAGATCTCCCCCTACCCGCCGCCGCGGTCGGGGTGGAGCGTTCGGGTCCAGTTCCTGAAGAAGCACCTGGAGGCAGACGGTCACGAGTGCGCCGTTCTGAACACCGGAACCAACCGCAGGGTCCCGAGTGACGAGTACGAAACCGTCCTGGGCGGATTCGACTACATCCGCAAAGTATGGCGTTACTCGCGACGTGGCTTCGTCGTGCACATGCACGTCAACGGAGCGTCCTGGAAGGGACTGATCCTCGCGATCCTGGCCCAGCTCGTCGGTCTGGCTTCAGGCCGTCGCGGCTTTCTCACCTTTCACGCCGGTATCGAGCAGGTCTATTTTCCACGGCCGAAGTATCCGCTGCTCCTGCCGGTGTTCTGGCTGCTTTTCACGATTCCACGCCGGATCATCTGCAACAACGAGGAGGTCAAGGCGAAGATCGCCGAGTACGGCATCGATCCGTCGAAGATCGTGCCGATTCCGGCGTTCAGCGTGCAGTACCTCGAATCGGCCGAGCAGCAGCTTCCGCCGGAAGTCGACGCCTTCTACCGGCGCTTCAAGCACATCGTCTTCTGCTACATCAAGATGCGCCCGCTCTTTTTTCCCGAGGCGACGGTCGAGGCCTTTGCCCGGCTCGCCAGCCGGCGCTCCGACGTGGGCTTGTTCCTGTGCGGCATCGTCGGCAACATGGAGCCGGGGATCTGGCCGGCCGTCCAGGCCAGGATCGCGCAGCCCGACATCCGCGACCGGGTCGCGGTCATCGACGACCTGACGCACGACCTGTTCCTCCAGGCGCTCGGCCGCGCCAGCGTCTGCCTGCGGACCCATTTGAGCGACGGCGTGAGCTCCTCCGTGCTCGAGGCCCTAAGCCTGGGGGTGCCGGTCGTCGCCGCCGAGAACAACAACCGGCCCCCCGGTCTCGTTCACCTACGATCCGTCCGATCTTGACGGCCTGGCGGCGCTGCTCGACGATGTGCTGAGCCGTCGCGATCAGCTGAGCGAATCGATCCAGCGCCCTGCGCTCCGCGACACGCTGTCGGAAGAAGCGGCGTTGCTCACGGCCTGAACGCGTGGGAGTGACTTTCATCTCGTGGGCACCGCACTGCAGCCGCAGTGACTACATCGCGCGCGCCCTGGGGGGCACGTCGCATATGGTCTACTGGGGCTGGCTGGGCAGCCACCCCGCCAGCGTCTGGTTGAAGTATCTCGGGCAGAGCGTGAGCACCTGGAAGGTGCTGGCCAGGGAGCGGCCGGACGTCGTCTTCGTGATGTCCCCGCCTCCGGTTGCGATTGCGGCGGTGTATGCCTACTGCTTCGTATCGCGCGCCCGCTACGTCGTCGATGCGCATTCCGGAGTGTTTTTCACGAACCGATGGCGGCTCTTCCAGGGGTTCCAGGTACCTGGTTGTGCCGCCGTGCGTGTGCCACCATCGTGACCAACGAGTACCTGGCGGAGCTGCTGCAGGCGCACGGTGCGCCGGCGGTCGTCGTGCCCGACGTCCCGATCGAGTTCGAACAGGGAGGCGTGGCCCAGGACGGCATGGAGGCGTTCTCGGTCGTGTGCGTGACGTCGTTCGATCGTGACGAGCCGGTCTCGGCGATGGCCGAGGCAGCGCGCGAGCTTCCGGACATCCGGTTCTTCATGACCGGGGACCGCACGCTCGCGCTGCAGGCGCTGCCCCAGGGGACGCCTGCGAACCTCGTGCTCACCGGCTTTCTCGACAACGCCAGCTACGGAGCCCTGGTCCGACACGCTGGAGTGGTGGTGGCGCTGACCACCGACGACCATACGATGCAGCGCGGCGCCTACGAGGCCATTTATCACGGCACCCCGGTGATCGTATCCGACACGGATCTTCTCAGGCGTGCGTTCGACGAGGGCGCAGTGCACGTCGACAATTCGCCGGCCTCGATCGTCGCGGCCGTGCGCCGGGTCCGAGACCACGCCAGTGAGTACCGCGCGGGGGCGGCGCGGCTGCGGGCCCGGAAGCACGTCCGGTGGACGCAGTCGAGATCGGCGCTGCTCGAGACGATCGGGCACACGCACCCGTGAATACCACGCTGTCGCGGTACGCGTTGTTCTATCCGGTCCGCTACCTCCGCGGCGAGCATGTCGGGCGGTACCTGCGCGACGTCCGGGAACTTGAACGACGGACGTTCGACGAGGTGCGCGCGGTGCAGGCGACGCGGGTCCGCGACGCCGTCGTGCGCGCCGCTGCCGACATCCCCTACTACACCGATCTTTGCCGGCGCTTGAACCTCGATCCGGCCCGGTGGACGGGACCGGAGCAGCTCGACGCGATCCCCCTGCTGGACAAGGGACTGGTCCGTCAGCACTACGCCGACATGCGCAGCGTCCGTCGCGTACGGGCATCGACCCGCTCGACCAGCGGCTCAACCGGCGCGCCGTTCACCTTCGAAAAGGACGCGCACGCGTCGGCCTACATGGATGCGGTCATGTATCACGTGTATTCGTGGCATGGCATCCAGATCGGCGCGCCGCAGGCCCGCTTCTGGGGGATGCCGCTGACCCCCCGGGCGCGCGCCACGGCCAGACTAAAGGATGCGCTCATGAACCGGATCCGCTGCAGCGCGTTCAAGGTCGGCGAGGCGGACCTGCGGGCTTTTCACCGCCGGCTGCTGGCGTTCCGCCCGGAGTACTTCTACGGCTACCCCAGCGTGATCTACGAGTTCGCCAGGTTCGTCATGGAGCACCGCCTCGAGCGGCCGACGCCCCCCTTCAGGGCGGTGATCGGCACCGGCGAACTGCCACTGCCGCAGCACCGGGAGGTCATCGAGCGCGCCTTCGAGACGCGCTTCGTCAACGAATACGGCTGCAGTGAAGTGGGGATCATCGCGTTCCAGTGTCCGGAAGGGCGCATGCACGTCATGTCGCACAACGTCTTCGTCGAAGTGGTGAAGGACGGACGGCCGGTGATGGACGAGGAAGGGGAGATCGTCGTCACCGAGCTCAATGCGCGGACCATGCCGTTCATCCGGTATCGCATGAACGACCGTGGCGTCATGCTGAGCGAGCGGTGCTCCTGTCGACTGCCGCTGCCGCTGATCGAAGTGTCGGCGGGACGTCTGCGCGGACAGCTCACGCTGCCGAGCGGCCGCATCGTTTACGATGCGATCTTTTCCTACACTTTCAAGAAAGGGGTGGCGGCGTTCAAGGCGGTGCAGACGACGACGGAGGATGTCTGCATCTATATCGTTGCCGAGCCTGACCTGACCGACGAGTTGATGGAGCAGCACCTGGCCATGCTGCGCGAGAAGACGTTTGGCGAGATCCGGTTCACGGTCAAGCGCGTCGACGCGCTGCCGCGGGAGCGGTCCGGCAAGTTGCGCTACTTCGTCAACGAGCTGACATCCGGATCTTCGTGGTCAGCCGACACCTGACCCGGCCGACTGCCGTTGCGGTTACGCCTGCTCCGCCGCGGAGCCTCCGTCCTTGGACGCCGGCACCCGGCGAGACACGGCTGCCGCGAGGATCTGCCTGAGCAGCACCGGGTCGTAGCGGTGGACGTTCCTCACGAGATAGAGCCAGCTCAGATACCGGTTCCGGGCCCGTTTGCGGGCAGCTTCCTCGGCGTGTCCGGCGCCCTTGCGCTCGAAGGCGCTGCGGATCTCCGTGCCCATGCGATCCAGGGCCTGGTCGAAGCGGCTTCCCCCGGCGACGACAGGACGGTAGTCGTTGCCGATCCGGATCCCGTCGGCGCCGGCGAATGTCGCGGCTCCCGGAGCCAGTTCCATATGGACCGCCATGCTGGTCCGGCAGTCCTCATTCCAGAGCTGGTCGAACACGAAGTTGCCGAGGCTATAGAAGACGTATCTCCCCTTGTAGCACTCGAACCCGTTCAAGACGTGAGGGTGGTGACCGAGAACGAGATCGCAGCCCGCATCGATCGCGCTGCGCGCGGTCGTGATCTGCTCGAAAGTCGGATAGGAAATGAACTCGAGCCCCCAGTGGAACGAGCAGACGACGACGTTGTCTTTCGTCTTGACCCGCCGGATGTCTTCGACGATTCCCGGCAGTCCGGTCTGCGCGTACAGAGGGACCCCGCGATAGTACTTGTCGGGCTCGAACGCATAACCGAGAAAGACGATCTCGGTTCCCCGGATGTCCAGCCGTACCGGCTCGCAATGCGCGCCGTTGCGGCCGGCCAGGCCGACCGGCAGGATCCCCTTCGATCGCAGGAGATCCAGCGTCTCGGCGAACGCCGGCTCTCCGTGCTGAAGGATGTGGTTATTTGCAACGTTGAGCACGTTGAAGCCGGCATTGACCAGCTGGTTGACGTAGACGGGCCGGCCGCGCATGTGCTTCGATCGCAGTTTCGTCGGATCGAGATCCTTGTCGCTGAGCACGGTTTCGAGATTGCCGAACACGATGTCGTGCCCATGCAATCGGTCTTTCACGTGCTGGAACAGGTCGAGGTCTGGCTTCCGGCGGAGCATCGAATCCACGCCGAAGGAGGCGCACACGCCGTTGTCACCGAAGGAGATGTCGCCGACGGCGACGAGGGTGGCCGGCGTCATCGATCAGCCCCCGCGGTGAACGGGCGGAGGTGTTGATTGAGCTGCTCGAGCGTCTGGTCCCAGGCGGCGGAGCGCCGAGCCTTCAGGTCCCGGATGCCCTGTTGATAGCTCTCGAGATTGGTGCGAAGGGTGCGGATTCCGTCGGAGATGCCCTCGGCCGAATTGTCGACATACACGGCGCCGGATGAGAACGTGTCGCGGAGGAGCTGCCAGTTCGACAGGATCAGCGGTGTTTCGACCGACATCGCCTCGTAAGCGCCGCGCTGCATGGTGTTGTCGTTCGTGCAGAGCGACATCACGGCGTCGGAGTCTCTGAGGAGACCGGCGTACTCCTCGTGGCTGAGGAAGTCGGTGAGCGTCACGTTCGGCGGACACTGGGCGATGGCCTCGGGCGGGGCATCCTTGAGATCGCCGGTGACCAGGATGTGAACGTCGTCGCCGTGCAGGCGGCGCGCCGCCTCGTAGACGACGTCGAGGGGTTCGGTCTTCGAGTACCTGCTCACGAACGCCACATTGAAGCCGGGACGCAGGTGCCGGCACGCCTCGATGCCGGCGAAGCGCACGCGGATATCGCCGACGAGAAGGGTGCGCCCGCCCCATCCGGACACGATGGCGGCCAGGTGCCCGTTGGTGAGGAGATTGACGATCGCCCGGCGGGCAAAGAACCTCTGCATGCCGAACATGCGCCGGTAGATGCCGATCGTGAACGCCGCGGTGTGATAGTCGATGACGTATCCGCGCCCCGGCATCAGGGTGCAGGTACAGCCACACCGGAATCAGCGCGATGACCGGCGGGCTCATGCAGATCACGCAGCGCGGCCGGTCACGCACGAGCAGGAACAGCGTTTTCACCGTCTGGCAGAAGGTACTTGAACAGGATCGTCCAATAGGTGCTGCCGAAGAACGGGAAGTACACCATGTAGGACACGCCGCCGAGCTCGCGCGCGATGTTGTCGCTGCGGCTGCAGTACGGCGCCCACGAGATGAACACCACCCGTCGCGGGTCGCCGGTCGCGACGTCCTCCCGGGTTCCGGTCATTTCCTTCCCCGCTCGAGCGTCTTCCGGAACTTCTGCGGTACACGCTTGACCGCGTCGCGGCCGCGCGCCCTCCATACCGCCAGCCGGCCCGGGCACGACCGGCGCCGGGGTCACCGGTGAATAGCCGAACTCGACCAGTTCATCGTAGAGAACCCCTTCGCACCACGCCAGCTCCTGGGGGGGAAGGGCGCGCCATTTCTCGATCTTGCCCGGGCGGAACTGGAAGGTGCTGATCACGGTCTCCGGATCGACCGCCGGTGCCAGCCCGAAATGCCGGCTGAATTCGTCGACGAACTGCCGCGGCGCGTTCACCAGCGTCGAGAACTTCACGTGCAGGGCGCCGGGCCGGCCCCGCCGGTACTCGGCCGCGTAGGGCACCAGGCGCTCTTTCACGTACAGGGCGGCACTGAGAGGATCGATCGGCCCGAAATTCTTGCCGGTGATCGACACCAGGTTGTCGCGGAAGTCCCGCGTGATCAGGATGACCCGCCGGTTCGGCAGGACCGTGTCGATCGCGCCGAGGGTCTCCCAGATGTCGTCGGACTTCACCGCCATGCGCCTGGTCCCGAGGGCGAAGGCGCGGTACGAGTAGATCAGGCGGGCGAGATCGGCGCCCGACCGGATGCGCGAAGGATCGAGCTCCCGTTCGAGACCGGCGAACGGCTGGTTGTCCTTGATCGCGGTACTTGCTGAACTTTCGGGTGAAGGTCGACGGAAAGATGTGCGACTTGACGTGCTCGATCTCGCGGACCACCGCCTCACGCGAGGGAGCGGGGCCCAGTCGGGCCGCCGCATTGAACACCAGTGACCGATCCAGTGTTGCCGAGAAATTGAAGATCCGCGTGAGCAGCCGCACCAGCAGGTTGGTGCCGGAACCCTGCACCCCGAGGACGACGTAGACCGGCTCGTCGCGTGTCTCCGCGAGGTATTCCGTGAACGTCGACTGACTGATGCCGCCCATTGACTCCTCTTCCACTGTTCGCGGCATCGAACGGTGCCGCCTCCCGATCGTAGAAATCACCAATGGGCATCGCCGGGGAACGCCCGCTCCTGCCGGCCGACCCGCAACACGTTGCCGGCGACTGTGTCTCAGGCGCCCGGACGATACGATGTTGAGGGACGCGGCACACCGCACCGGCGAGGCGGTGCACCCGGCAGGGAACTGCATGATCGACTGGCGATCAACAGTCATTATAGCGACCCCCGCAAGAGTTCGAGCCAATGACCGCCTGCAAAGAGGAGTCCACGTGACTGTCCGCGGTCAAGGACTGCGCCTGGCGCGGTGGAAGCAGCGGCCGCCGGCTGCCGGTTCTGCCGGCCGATGACGTACAGTTCGATAGCGGCGTCGACCGTGGAGCAGCAGGGTTGCCGTCCGCGGCCCTGAGCAGGAGAGAATCTTTCCGCGTCCCCCGCAGGGGGACCGCGCTGGAGTGAATCGGAATGACCCGAGTGAGCGTGTTCGGCCTGGGATATGTCGGTGCGGTTTCGTGCGGCTGTTTTGCCAACGACGGCCTCGAAGTGATCGGCGTCGACCTCAACCCCACGAAGGTGCAGATGATGAACGAGGGGCGCTCGCCGATCGTGGAGGAGCGCATCGGCGATCTGCTGGCCACCGCGGTCCGGGATGGCCGGCTCCGGGCGACCACCGATGTCGCCGAGGCGGTGCGGGCAACTGACATTTCCGTCGTCTCGGTCGGCACTCCGAGCGCCTCGAACGGCAGGATCTCACTCGATGCCGTGGCCCGGGTGAGCGAAGACATCGGCCGCGCCCTGGTCGACAAGCCGGAGCCGCACCTGGTGGTCGTCCGCAGCACGGTCCTGCCCGGATCGGTGCGCGGCACGGTGGTGCCGGCGCTCGAGCGCGGTTCGGGCCGCCGTCTGGGGGATGGCTTCGGCGTGTGCTTCAACCCCGAGTTCCTGCGCGAGGGGAGCTCGGTTCAGGACCACTACAACCCGCCCTACACGCTGATCGGTTCGTGGGACCCGGAACACGGGGAGCGCGCGGCCACGCTGTATGCCAAGGTCAATGCGCCGGTTTACCACGTCACGGTCGAGACCGCCGAGATGGTGAAGTATGCCTGCAATGCCTTCCATGCCCTGAAGATCACGTTCGCCAACGAGATGGGGATGCTGGCGCAGGCCTGCGAGGTCGACAGCCACGCGGTCATGGATCTCGTGTGCGCCGATACCAAGCTGAATATCTCACCTCGATACCTCAAGCCCGGTTTTGCTTTCGGCGGCTCGTGTCTCCCGAAGGATCTGCGCGCGCTGCTGTACCGCGGCGCGGGAAGCTGACGTCGACCTGCCGATGACGCAGGCGATCCTGGCGAGCAACCGGCGTCAGATCGAGCGCGCGATCGAGATGGTACTGGCTGCAAAAGCGCCGCAAGATCGGCATGCTGGGGATCAGCTTCAAGGAGGGCACCGATGATCTGCGCGAGAGCCCTCTTGTCGTGCTGGCCGAAGCCTTGCTCGGCAAGGGTCTCGACGTCCGCATCTTCGATGCGGAAGTCTCCATTGCCAGGCTGGTCGGGGCGAACAAGGAGGACATCGAACGCGAGATTCCCCATATCGCGTCGCTGCTCGTCAGCGACCTGGCCGAGGCCGTCGACCATGGCGAGGTGCTGATCGTGGGCAACCGTTCGAAAGCCTTCGAGGGGTTGTCGGCCCGCTGCCGTCCAGGTCAGATCATCCTCGATCTGGCGCATACCCCCGGACTCGCCGACTCTCCCGGCGTCACCTACCAGGGAATTACTTGGTGACTGCCAAAATTGTTGGTTCGACGATCCGAGGCTGCTAGACTCTGGGAACACCCTGCCGATGCTGTATTCGAAATGACGGATCTGTAAGCCGGTATTGAGCGCGGCTCTCGACTTCGAGGCCTGATTTACGTGCGTTTTGTACGTTGGCGCACGGCACGAGTCTTGGACCGTTGATCCATGGCCGAAGCACTCGGCCCGTCTACTAAAAAGTCATTCATTTCCCCCGGCTCCTTGCCGGCTCGAACGAGTGTGGCTGCCCGTGACTCCGGTGCGCCACCCGAAAGGGTTTCGATGTTGAACAAGCTCATCTTTTCGTCGCTAGCAGCGGTTATCTCGGTTTCAGTGGTTGGCGCATCGGGGCTGTCGAGCTCGCCCATCCACTCCACCCTGCCGGCCGACCCGTGTCCCCCCTTCCTGACGTCGCCGCCGCCGGCGCCGAGCGATCCCGCTCCTGCGGCGCCGAAGAACCTGCGCATCGTCGGAGGCGGCCTGGAGGACGCGGACTACGAGTCCGAGGCTGACGAAACGTTCGGGCCATACGTTGAGGAGAACGAGGAACCGGAAACGGCGGAAGCCGAGGCTCCCTTCGCCGCCCATGCCTACTTCGACATGCTGACCGCTCGCGCCGATTGCATGACCTCCTTCCACTTCCGGTCACAGGCCAATATCGACCTGCTCAAGAGCCACGCCGAGGGGGACACCAAGATCCCGGTCGCCTACAACGCGACGCACGACGGGGCGAAGTACGAGATCGATCCCAGCGGCTCGCTGCCCCACAGCGGCGCAACCGGCACGCCGCAGAAGCGGGTGCCGCTCGGTATCCAGGGCGTTACGTCCATGCTGCTGACGTGGGACCTCAAGATCGCCGAGTCGATGCGCTGGAAGCCCCTTACCGAGCAGCGGATGCTCCCGGATCGTGACGGCGTCCTGCAGCTGGAGACGGTGAGGTACCTCGATCAGCACAAGTCACATCGGCTGGACGATCGAGGCGCCTCGCCGTGGATCGGCCTGAAGCAGAACTACGTCGGCGCGGCCAAACGCGGACAGGGCGTGGCTGAATTCTTCTTTTCGGCCCAGACCCAGTACATGGGGCCGGGCACGACGCGCGGCAGCTCGGAGAAGATCACCCCGGTGCTGGGCGAGTTCTACGTCAATCCCGACAAGTGGACGCGCGTGTGGGTGTTCGTCGAGGGCAATATCGGAACCGCCGACAATGCGGTCAAGCTGAGTGTGTGGATCGCCGACGAGAACCGCGAGCCGATGCAGCTCTACAACCGCGTGAACATGATCACGCCGCCGGAAGGCATCGGCTTGTTCCGGTATGAGTTCGACTCCTCGCTGAAAGACGCGTTGAATGGCCCTGGCCAGCAGTATCAGCGCAACTTTGTCGTCTTGAAGGGACTGAGCCAGGCTGAAGTGGTGAGCCTGCTCCAGAAGCCGGTCAACTAACCCGCTGCCCGAAAAACAGCCGCCGCCATCGAGCGGCCCGCAGTGGCGGGCTGCTTGACGGCCCGGCGGCTCCTCGATATCGTGACTCACGCTTGATGTCCGTCGTTCAAACAGGTCCGGGGATGATCAGCTCGGAAGCCTCTTCCGACCCGCAGCACACGAGATGACTGGTCACCCGATTCCCTCGAGCCCCGGCGCGGTCGCCGGGCGTCCACCAAAACCAGAACGGGCCTGGAAGCATCCCCGGCCGAAGACGTGGCTGACACCCGTGCGGCAGCGCCTGAAGCGGGCGGCGCTGCGCGTCGTCGACCGGGGTTGGCTGGGCTTCGTGCCGCTCGAAGCGCACCTGGTGATCTGCGGATTCCCCCGCTCGGGCACCACGCTACTCCAGCTGATGGCCGAGACCGCGTATCCTTCCGCCAAGGCATTCGGCGACGAGCGATCCGGGCTCGCCGCCGCCCGCAATGACTTTCCCGGCCGCGCCCCGATCCTCATTTCCAAACAGCCGGACGACATCTTCTGGATCGACGAGATCCGCGAGGTCTACGCCGCCAGGCAAACGAAGACGCGCGTCCGGTTCATCGTCAATGTCCGGGACCCGCGCGCGGTTCTCACCTCCGTCCATGGCTTGAACCGCGAGATCTACTGGGTGTCGGTCGAGCGCTGGCGTGCGATCCATGCGCACTTCCAGTACGTCCGCCGCTTCGACGATGTGGTGATCGTCGAATACCGGGACCTGGTGGTGCAGACGCAGAAGATTCAGCAGCAGCTGGCGGATGCCATCGGCATCGAACCGCAACGGGGTTTCGCGGACTTTCACGAGGCCGTGCCCGGGGAGTTCAACGCCGTTGCGCTCAACGGCATCCGGCCGCTCGATCCCGCGGCGCTGGACAAGTGGCGGGCGCCGAAGCACCGGGAGCGGATCAAGGCGCTGCTGATCGAGATGCCGGAGCTGCCTGACCGCCTCATCGAGATGGGCTACGAGACCGACGCGACATGGGTGGATGCGTACCGGTGAGGTTTCATCACACCCGACTCGTGCAGTAATCGGCACCCTGCCGCTCTTAAGTGTCCGTTTGCTGCAGTTTCTCCGTTGGCGTGGCCTTAAGTCTCTGGAATCGCCGACTATTGGTGCCGCAGCGGCAGACCTGACCGAATCCCTCGAAAAATTCAGGACAATCGGTCCCACTTGAGCCCGGCCGCCCGGCCGCCGATTTGCTCTGAGGTACGTCTCCTACCTGGGTGGGGGCGGTGGCGGTGAACCTGACGCAGAGGGTGAGTGGAATTCGAGCTGAGTCCAGAGCAGCAGCAACTTCAATCAGCGGCCATTGAATTCGCCCGGTCGGCGCTGGGATCCCGTCTGGTCGAGGCCGACCGGGACGAGATCTTCAACCGCGAGGCCTGGCTCGCCTGCGGCCGGTTCGGCGTCTTCGGCATGCCCATCCCCGACCAGTACGGCGGCCTCGGCCTCGGCCTGTCACAGCTGCTGGCGGTGATGGAGGGCCTGGGCTACGGCGGCCGTGATCAGGGGCTGCTGTTCTCGATCAACGCGCACCTGTGGACGAACTCGATTCCGATCCTGGCTTACGGGACCGAGGAGCAGCGTGCGAAGTACCTGCCCGGGCTGTGCTCCGGCGAGTTGATCGGCGCGAACGGCGCCAGCGAGCCTGGCGCCGGCTCCGACGTCTTCTCCATGACGACAACCGCGGAGCGTCGCGACGGCGATGTACGTCCTCAACGGCGCCAAGATGTTCGTCACCAATGCTCCGGTGGCGGACCTGTTCGTCGCCTACGCCACGATCGATCCCCGCGCTCGGAGCTACGGGGGTCACGGCGTTCATCGTCGAGAAGGGCACTCCGGGCCTGACCATCGCCAAGAAGCTGGACAAGATGGGGCTGCGCACCTCGCCGATGGCGGAGGTCATCTTCGAGGACTGCCGCATTCCCGAGTCGCAGCGACTGGGCCGCGAGGGCCGGGGCGTCGAGGTCTTCGAGTGCTCGATGGAATGGGAGCGGGGCTGCATCCTCGCCAGCTGCCTCGGGGTGATGCGGCGCCAGCTGGAAGCGTGCATCCAGCACGCCCGCGACCGGAAGCAGTTCGGCAGGCCGATCGGCAAGTTCCAGTCGGTCGCCAACCGGATCGTCGACATGAAGCTCCGGCTGGAAACGTCGCGTCCGCTCGTCTACCGGATCGGCTGGCTCAAGGACCGGAAGCGAAAGGCCCGGATCGAGGCCGCCATGGCCAAGCTCTACGTATCGGAGTGTTTTGTCCAGTCGATCCCTGGATGCGGTGCAGACCTTCGGGGGCTACGGCTACATGACGGAGCAGGAAATCGAACGCGACGTGCGTGACGCCATTGGCCAGCCGCTGTATTCCGGCACCTCGGAGATCCAGCGCAACATCATCGCCAGCTGTCTCGGGCTGTGATCGGAGCCACCGTGTCCACTGAACCTGCCGTTTTGCCGCGGCGTCCTGCCGGCCGCCGCCCGCCTCGGTGTCGCCGCGCCGGCGGCCGTGGCCCGCGATCCGCGTCCGGCAAACGCGACCCGGAACATCGGGCGCTTCGCGATCATCGTCGTGCAGCTGGCGGCTGCTGCTGTTCGTGTTCCGTGAGTTTCAGCTCGAGGAGCAGGCGTTTCTCCGGCTCGCGGCGCTGATGTTCTGCGGCTTCGCCGTCCACTACTGGCTGCCGTTCGCGCTGACCGCCGATCACGTCGGGCTGGCGCTTTCGCTGGCCGGCGCCTATGTGCTGCTCGAGCCGCTGACCGCGACCCTGCTGATCGGCATCGGGCTGGCGTATCTTCGCGTTGCTGGCCAGCCCGCTGCCCTTCAACGTGCGGATCGCCGCACTGTTCGCGCTGGCGCTGGTGCTGGTGTACGGACGTGCGACGCTGGGCTGCGGGATCCCGTTCCAGTTCTGGCCGGTCTTCGGGGCGATCTTCATGTTCCGGCTGCTGGTCTACGTCTACGATCTGCGTCACGCCAAGGGACGCCCGTCGCTGGTCGACTATCTCAGCTACTTCTTCCTGCTGCCCAACTACTACTTCCTGCTGTTTCCGGTCGTCGACTATCAGACGTTCCGCGCCAGCTACTACCGGCGCGACATCAACGACATGGCCCAGCGGGCATCGCCTGGATTGCCGCGGGACGGTGCAGCTCCTTCTCTACCGGCTGATCTACCACCTGAAGCCGCCGACCAACGCCCCGGAGCAGGTCACGACCTTTGCCGCGCTGGCGACGACCATGGTCCTGACCTACCTGCTGTACCTGCGGGTGTCGGCGCAGTTCCACATCATCGTCGGGCTGATGCACCTGTTCGGCTACGACCTGCCCGAGACCCATCGCCGCTATCTGCTCGCCCGCAGCCTGACGGACTTCTGGCGGCGCATCAATATCTACTGGAAAGACTTCATGGTGAAGATGGTGTACTTCCCGCTGTACTTCCGTCTGCGACGGCAGGGAGACATCAGGCGCAGGTCGTCGCCACGACCGCGGTGTTCGTCGTCACCTGGTTGCTGCACTCCTACCAGTGGTTCTGGCTGCGCGGCGAATTGCTGTTCACCTGGCCGGACACGCTCTTCTGGGGCATTCTCGGCGCGCTCGTGATCGTCAACGTGGTGATCGAGGCGCGACGAAAGCAGAAGCCGGTCGTCAAGGGCTGGCAGGGCTACGCGCTCCGCGCGCTCCAGATCGCCGGAACCTTCTCGCTGATCACCACCCTCTGGTCTCTATGGAACGCCTCGTCGGTCGGCGAATGGCTCGACGTGATGACCTGGTGGCGGATCGGATGACGTGGAATCGAGCCGGCCTGACGGCGCCGGTGAAAGCGGCGATCGAATAATTGAAGGAGCAATGAGTTGATGTCTGACGTAACGACCATGATCCAGGACTTCATCCTGGAGAACTATCTGCCCGGGGAGTCCCGCGCGAACCTTCGAGACGACACCCCGCTGCGAACCAGCGGCATTCTCGATTCGATCGCGACGCTGAACCTGATCAGCTTCATCGAGAAGGAGTTCGGGATCCAGATCGAGGCCCACGAGACCGGCATCGAGAACTTCGACCGCATCCAGGACATCGTCGCGTTCATCGAGCAGAAGCGCGCGACCGGCGAACTGAGTGGAGGCTGCGATGGTCACGACGTTAGCGGGTTATCTCGAGGCCAGTGCCGGCCGATATCCGGACCGGGTCGCCGTCGTCGATGGCAGTGGCGCGTCGCTGACCTACCGCGAGCTGAATGACCTGGCCGATCGGGTAGCCGCCACGCTGATCCAGCACGGCGTCGTCGCCGGCGACCGGGTCGGCGTCGTGGCGCCGAAGACGGTGCGCACGGTTGCGGCGCTGTTCGGGATCATGAAGGCGCGGGCGGCCTACGTGCCGGTCGACTACACGGCCCCGGCGGCGCGGAACGCCACGATCCTGGCGGACTGCCAGGTCAAGGGTGTCGTGCTGCACCACGACGCCGATGCGTCTCGGCAGTCTGGCCAGGGGAGACGTACCCGAGCGTCGTGCTCGCGGCCGGGGACGCCGGGCGCATTACCACCATCGGTACCGCGACGTTGAAGTCCTGGGCAGACGTCGAGGCGACGGCTCCGGTCGATCGACCCGGTGGACGCAGTCTCGCCGACCTCGCCTACATCCTCTACACGTCGGGCTCGACCGGCATGCCCAAGGGCGTGATGCTGACGCACGAGAACGCGACCAGCTTCGTCGACTGGTGCTCGTCGGTATTCGCTCCGACACTGAGGACCGCTTCAGCAGCCACGCGCCGTTTCACTTCGATCTGTCGGTTCTCGACATCTACGTGTCCCTGAAGCACGGTGCGGGCGCTCTATCTCGTCGACGAGGAAGTCGGCAAGAACCCCAAGGCGCTGGCGGATTTCATCGCCAACCATCGGCTGACGGTGTGGTACTCGACGCCGTCGATCCTGACGCTGCTGGCACAGTTCGGAGAGCTGCCGGCGAGAGACTGCTCGGCCTTGCGGACCGTGCTCTTCGCCGGCGAGGTCTTTCCGGTCAAGCACCTGCGGCACATCGTCTCGCTGTGGCCGGGCCGTGCTACTACAACCTCTACGGTCCGACCGAGACCAACGTGTGCACCTTCTCCCAGATCCCGGCGAGCGTTCCGGAGGATCGCGCCGAGCCGTATCCGATCGGTCACCTGTGCACGCACTGCGACGGGCTGGTGCTCGACCACGACGGCCAGGAGGTTGCGCGCGGCGAGGAGGGGCTGCTCTACATCGCCGGGCCGTCGGTATTCGGGGGCTACTGGAATCGGCCGACCGAGAACGCCGCCTGCTTTCTGCGATCGCGACGGCCGTCGCTGGTACAACACCGGCGACGTCGTTCGTGAGGACGAGACCCACGGCTACATCTACCTCGGCCGCCGCGACCGGATGGTGAAGCGCCGAGGCTACCGGATCGAGCTGGGGGAGATCGAGCGCGCGCTCTACCAGCACGACAAGATCGCCGAAGCGGCGGTCGTCAGCGTCAGCGACGCGGCCGGCGTCAAGATCATCGCCTACCTGGCGGCCAAAGGCGCGGAGCGTCCGTCGGTGATTGAGCTCAAGGGGTTCTGTGCGCAGAATCTTCCCGCTTACATGAGCCCGGACGTCTTCCGCTTCGTCGACGCCCTGCCGCGCACCTCGACCAACAAGGTCGACTACCAGAGCCTGAAACGGGACTTCGCCGCATGAAGGGACTCGGTCGATGAATCAGCCGTTCTGGCGTTTCGCAGCCGGCACCGCTGCGCTGGTGGCGGTGCTGACCGGCCTGGCGCTCCTGCCGGTACCGGTGTACTCGCGCACCGATCACTCGGTTCCGCGGAAGCTGCTGCGCACCCTGCACAAGGACGAGGTGAACCGGGAGGCAAGGGAAGCCCAGACCGCGGGTTACTACGAGGGCCTGCTCAACGAAGGTTCCCGGGTGAGCGGCATGAACGCCTTGATCACCGGCAACGAGCGTTTCACCGCGGAGTTCTGGATGCGCCCGGGCCGGCGCCATCGCGGCGACTTTCTCTACTGGGACATGCCGCCGAACCTGAACCTGCGGGATCCTGACAATCCGAGGCTCGACCTGGCGACGAACAGTCACGGCCTGGCCGACAAGGAGTACACGCTGGCCAAGCCGCCCGGTACCTGGCGGGTGGCGTTGCTCGGGGATTCGATCACACGAGGGCAGGGGGCGCCCTTCGGGACGAACTACGAGTACCTGCTCGAGTCGCGCTTGAACCAGGACCATTTCGACGCGACCGGCAAGCGGCTCGAGATCCTGAACTTCGCCGTCGGCGGCTACCGCGTCACCCAGATTGTCGACATGGCGGTGGAGCGCGTTCCGGCGTTCGATCCCGATGTCTACGTGGTCCCGCTCTCAGAGCTGTCGGTATTTCGCAACTGGGGGGAGCACGTCGCGACGCTGGTGCAGAACGGCATCGATCTGAAGTACGACTACCTCCGGCAGATGGTTCGCGACGCCGGCGTGCGGCCGTCCGACCCGGCCGGCACCATCTCGGCGAAGCTCGCCCGCTTCCGTTTGCCGACGCTGCGCTGGGCGCTCAGCGAGATCAAGACCGGCGCCGCCAGGAACAACGCCCCGGTGCTGGTCCTTCTGATCGCGAACGGCACTGATCCGGAGTCGCTGGAAGAGCAGTTCGAAGGCGTCAGAGAACTGCTCGACGAACTGAAGATGCCCTACATCGATCTGCTCGATGCCTTCGCGGATGTCGACGACCCCGTCAAGTATCGGGTCAGCGAGGGGAACACGCATCCGAATGAGCTCGGCCACCACCGGCTCTACGAACGGCTCCACGCGCAGATCCTCGGGAACCCCGGATACTTCAAGTTGTTCTGTGGTCCCGATGCCCGCAGGTGACGACGGGTCGGCCAGTTCGACGACCTCGATGACCTCGATGCGGCTGCCGGACTTCATCATCGCCGGAGCGATGAAGTGCGGCACGACGTCGTTTCGAAACATCCTCTCGCACCATCGCGATATTTACATTCCCGATCACGAAATCTTCTACTTCGCGCTCGACGACATCCAGCAGCATCCGCATTTCTTCAGCAGCGAAGGTCGGGAGTGGCGGTACCACGACGTCGAGGGCCGGCGGGAGTTCTACCTGTCGTGGTACAGGTCGTTCTTCGCCGCCGCCAGGGCCGATCAGATCGTCGGCGAGAATTCGACCAGCTACATCGCCTCCACCAGGGCGCCAGAGAAGATCGCCAGGATGCTGCCGGACGCGAAGATCATCCTGATGCTCCGGGATCCCGTGCGGCGGGCGTATTCGCATTACTGGCACCTCGTGCGCGCCGGTCGAACGACGCTCGACTTCGAGGACTGCCTCCGCCTCTTCGCCGGAAACATCGTCGAGCGAAGTTGCTACCGCCACCAGATCCAGCGGCTCCTGGGCGCGATCCCGCGAGCCCAGGTCCATTTCATCGTCTTCGAAACCTTCCTGTCGGACATGAAGACGACTGTCAGCGACGCCCTGCGATTCCTCGGCGTCGACGCCGAACTCGACCTGACCGGGATCAACACCAGGCGCAATGTTGGCCGATACCCCCGCAGCCTCAAGCTGGAACTGCTCCGGAATCGTTTTCTAGGCAGGGCGCTGCAGACGGTTCCCTTGCACCTGCCCGGCCTTGGAGCGCCGAAAGTCCCCATGCGCGGTACCCTCGAAGCGCTGAATCGGCTCGTTCGCAAGGCGAACCCGCGCCAGGCCACCGCGCCACCGATGCGTCCCCAGACGAAACGGTTCCTCACCGACTACTTCGGCCGTGAGAACCGCGGGCTCTCCGATCTGATCGGTCAGGACGTTGACCGGCTCTGGTGGAAAGACGCACGTTGAGCGCCCCGGGCCCGGCCGCGAGTCCGCCTGAGCCCCGCCGCCTGCGTATCATCGCCCTTGCACCGAATGCCTGGCACGGCCCCTGGCTGAATCGGCAACAGCTGCTCTCGCGTATCGGCCAGCGCCACGACGTCGTCTACTCGACCGGTGCGACGAACCGCGACACCGGCCCGCGGCCGAAGTACTGGCCGGAAGCCATTCGCCAGGACGGCGTCATCGTCGATGTTCTGCCCGGATGGATGGCGGGTGCACTGCGAAGACCGGTGGTTCGTCAGGCCACGATGCGCACCCTGGCCCGGCGCTGGCGGCGCCTGATTCGGCGGCCGGGTTCATCGACCCTGGTAGCGTGGTGCTTTCACCCGAAGTATTGGCCCTACCTCTCCTACATCAAGCCGGACCGGCTCATATATCACGCCTACGACCTTTACCATCTTCAGGGCCGCTGGACCGCTGAACGCGTCAAGGCGGAGCGCGAACTGGCGACACGGGCAGACCTCGTGGTCGCTTCGTCCGAGCCGATCGCGCGTTACCTGCGAGACCAGGGAGCGGCGAACCCTCTGGTCGTCGAGAATGCCGCCGATTACCTGGCGTTTGCGATCGATCCCGATCCAGCCCGGCAGCCGGCGGACCTGACCGCGGTACCGCATCCCCGGATCGGCTACGTCGGCGCGCTGAACCGGAAGGTGGACTTTCCGCTGCTGGCGTGGCTGGCGGTGCGGCGGCCGCTATGGCATTTCGTCCTGGTCGGGGCAATCGGCAACCTCGATGACGAAACCGAAGCCGCCGTCAGGCAGCTGCAGCCGTTGCCCAATGCTCACTTTCTGGGGTTCAAGCCACATTCAGCGCTCCCGCCCTACGTGAGCAACATGGACGTGAACCTGCTGGCCTACCGCCTGTCGGGTGACATGTGGAGCGAAGGGATCTACCCGCTGAAGCTGCACGAGTACCTGGCGGCGGGCCGGCCGGTGGTCGGCGCCGACCTGCCGTCGGTCCGAGCGTTTCATGAAGTGGTTGAGATTGCCAGGACCCGGGAAGAATGGGAGTCCGCGATCGCCGCCGCGCTTCGCGATGGTGGCGTCGAACGGGTCGAGGCGAGGCGGCTGGTTGCCCGGCGCAACGACTGGGACGCGCGCGTGGACACCCTGGAGCGCCGGCTGGCCGACCTGGCCTGAGTAGCGGCGCTAGGACTGGGGAGACAGGGCGCGGCGATCGAGGCGCCGGATCCGGTCGAGCCCCTGCGCGACACGCGCAGGCAACAACTGATGGATTGAATCGGTGACGATTTCTCCGAGATCCTCAAATGGACTATAGAGAATGAACAGCAGGTAGAACACACCGCCGACCACGGTCTGCACGAGCAGCAACTGCCAGGGGGCCGGGTTCGGGACGACCATCGGCAGCGCGTAAGCGACGGCCAGCAGCACTGCAACCATCATCCCAGCGCAGGCCGCTGCCGGGATCTGCGGATAAAGCATTTCTCCCCAGGTGAGTCCGGTCGTTTGCCGCACGAGCGCCTGCATGCTCACCGTCAGGACCGCCATCCCCACGGCAACGCCGATCGCCGCGCCGGCCAGACCGCCGAGGAGCGCGCCGATCCAGGCGCCAGCCACGATCGAGACGGTCCCGATGGCCTGGCGCACGACCTGGCGCCAGATGTTTCCGGTGGCCTCGTTCGCCTGGCTCGCGTACTCGTTGAGCAGCTTCAGCATGCCGCCAACGCAGAGCATCTGAAAGGGGAGAACGGTTGGCAGCCACTGGTCGCCGTACAGCACCAGGATCAGCTGCCGGGCCGAAACGATCGCTGCCGCAAAAGCGGGCAGACCGATGATCGAGATCGTCAGGACCAGACGCGTGTAGGCGCGGCGGAAACGTATCGGCTCTTCGTGAATGATCGAGAAGATCCTGAAATACACGTTGCCGAGCGTCAGCCGCTTCACGATCCTGTTCATGGTCGTGAACGCCTTGTCGTAGAACCCGAGTGCTTCCTTCACGCCAAGCACGCGGCCGACCACCATGTTATCGAGGTTGTAGGTCGCGAACTCCAGAAGACGCTTGGTCTGAACGCCGAGACCGAACCCGAGCAGCTCGCGGAGCGCCTGCCTGGACACCTTGAGAGAAGGCCGCCACTTGGCGAAATACAACTTGAACAGGACTTGAAAGATCGTGCCCGACAGCTGCCCCCACACCAGGCTCAAGACCCGTAGCCGTGGTAGGCCATCCAGAGTGTCACGGCCGCGGTGATTCCGGTGTCGACCCAGTCGCAGGCCGCCCCGAGCTTGAACTGCATGCGACGGGTGAGCAACGCTGACGGAACGGTGCCCAACGGGTTGATCAGAAACGTGAGCGCGGCGATCGGCAGCAGTCTCCGGCCTCGGGACTCCTCAGGAACATGCCGATGTACGGAGCGGCGATCAGGATCGTGGTGTAGGTCAGGACCCCCAGCACCAGGTTGACAACGAACACCGACGACGAATGCTCGGGCCGAAGCTCCTTGATCCTGACGATCGCGGCGTTGAACCCGAACTGGGTCAGCCGCGCTGACAGCGCCACGAAAAACGATGCGGCCGCCGAGATCCCGAAGTCTTCCGGCGTGAGCAGACGCGCCAGAACGAACGACGACGGTATGGCGATCATCTCCTGGCCGGCCTGGCGCATGATCGACCAGAGCGCGCCAACCTTGGCGAGCTTTCCGTAATACTGCTTTCCCGACTTTCCCTTCGAGCCGGTCCCGGCCGGATCCAGTGACGGCGGCAGCCCGTCGTCAGTCGGGGTTGAGCGTGATGAATTCATAGGGCCTGTACGACGGGGGCGCCCGGCTGGTAGGCCGGCATGAATGTAACCGCGCGCGTCGCCGCGATGACCGCGACGAAAAACGCGCCCAGGAACACGACTGCACTGACATGCCCCGAGAGCGAACCGAACAGATTCAGCAACACGTTGCCCAGGGTGTAAGCGAACAATGACGAACAGCCGAGCGGGAGGAGGTAGGCCACGAATCCCGGCACCGGCCGTGAGCCGAAGGCGACGAGGCAGGCATTCAACCCGACGATGCTGGTGCCGATGCCGATCAGAAAATAGCCAGGCTCGTTCGCACCCCGGTAGGTGTAGTCGATGAACTTGGTCCACGCTACCGTGGGGGGATCGGGAATCATGAACGCGCCAGCGACCGACACGGTCACCAACAGCAGCGCCGAGACGGCGACGAAGTGTCGAACCCGCGCCCCGGCTGGCTGCTCGAAGGCAGTTGCCGCCCCCATCCCGGCGAGCACGAAGCTGAGGGAATGGTAGACGCTCGGCCCGTTGTCGTGGTGCCCGATGCCAAACAGGATGCTCACCGGCCGGCTCAACCGGTCGAAGCTGACGCCATCCATCATTCCGATCAGCGGAAAGCTGAGGAGAACGAGCACCAGCCCGACGTACAATCCCCCAGCCGAGTGCCGTTCTGATGTAGAGGAACACAGCGAGGCGGGAGCAGCACGCGTAGACGCGCAGGATGTTTCCAAAGCGGGAGTCGGCCAGGAAGACGAACGAGCGCAGGAAGCGCGCGACGCTGTCATAGCCTCCAGCCACCGCGGCCAGCGATGTCAGGACGTAGGCGCCGTAACACTGGAGGCTTCTCACGAGCAGGCGCCGGAAAACCGAGCCGTCACGGTCTTCGGCCGCTCGCCGTCCGTACGCGGTCCTCGACCATGAAACCGAACATGAAGACGAAGAGCGGCGTGGCCGTCCGGGTCAGGTGTCTCGGATCGAAGCCGCCAGCCTCGAGATGCTCGAAGCTGCCGGTGGTGGAGAGTCCGTGGGACAGCAGCGCCAGCAACACGGCGAAGGTTCGTGCACAATCGATGAACGCCAGCCTGGTGCTCGCTGCCGGCGCCACGCTGACCGGACCGAGAGGCGTCAACCGCGGCCCGAGGGCCAGTGCGGTCATGCCGCCGCGCCCGTCGGCAGTGTGCGGGCGAGGTCGAGATACAGCGCGTCGTAGTCCTTCAGCATGCGAGCCAGGCTGAATTCGTTCTCGGCTTTCGCCCGCGCGGCATCCGCCATGCCGCGCCGGCGGACCTCGTCGGCCGCGATCATCTCCAGCGCTCCGGCGAGCGCCGCCGGATCCTCTCGCGCGACCAGCAACCCGGTTCGCCCTTCGTCCACCAGTTCCTCGGCGCCGCCGACGTTGGTGGCGACAATCGGCACCCCGCTGGCCATCGCCTCGAGAATGGTGTTCGACATGCCCTCTGACTTCGACGACAGCACGAAGACGTCCAGCGCGGCGAAGACGCGTTCGATGTCGGGTCGCTGCCCGAGCAGCCGCACCTGACCGGTCAGCCCACGTTCGGCGATGCGCGTTTCGAGCGCGCCGCGCAGGGACCCTCTCCGGCGATGAGCCCGGTGAATGCGACACCCTTGTCGCGAAGCAGGGCGAGGCTGTCGACGAGATTCGCCTGATCCTTGACCGGCACCAGCCTGCCGGCGGTGCCGATCGCGAGCTGGCGTGGCGCGAGGCCGAGCTCAGTGCGGGCCGACTCACGCAGCGCGGGCGAGAATCGCGAGAAGTCGACGCCGTTCTGGATCGTCGTGATCCGCCCGGACGGAAATCCGGTCTGTTCGGCCATCCGCTCGGCGAGCTTGCGCGAGACCGACAGCAGCCGCGTCGTTCGTCCCCACACCAGCCGCTGGACGATCGCCTGATACCCTCGCAGCTGGAGCGTGCCATGTTCGCCGTGCACGACGACCGGCACCCGCGCCAGGCGCGCCGCGAGCAGCCCCTCGACGAGCGTCCCCCACGCGTGGGTGTGGACAATGTGCGGCCGTTCGCGCCGGAACAGTTTGAAGAGCCGCCAGACCAGGGCCGGGTCGTTCCCGCCCCGCCGCACCAGCTCGAACACCGGCACGCGCTGCGCCACGAACGACTTCATGTCGCCGACCGCCGGGGCCGTGCTGCAGATGCTGCTCTGCACCCGCCCGGGATCGAGACCGTTGACCACCTTGACGACGCCGAATTCCATGCCGCCCGGCTGCAGCGCATACATCACGTGCATGACCCGGACGGGGGAGCTGGGTGCAGCCGCGACCCACGCCACGGCGCCTCCTCCTCGGGGCGTCGGCACCGAAGCGCCGAACGCCGGTACCGTAGAAGTCTGCGCCATCGTCGTCACACGGCGGGAACCGCCGCGCCCGCCACCGGCACGGCCGCATGTCGAAGGACGATCTCGACGATGCGCCGGGCCGCCTGGCCATCCCAATACGGCGGAATGCGCGCGCCGCGGGTGCCGGCCTTCACGGTCTCCCACCCGGCCACGATGTCGGCCGGCTCTGTTCCAACCAGCAGGTTCGTCCCCTCCGTCGTCGTCACCGGGCGCTCGGTGTTCGTCCGCAGCGTCAGGCAGGGCACCCCGAGAACGGTGGTCTCTTCCTGGATGCCGCCGGAGTCGGTCAGCACGACCCGGCTCGCGGCCATCAGCCCGAGGAAGTCGAGGTAGCCGAGCGGATCGATCAGCCGCAGCCGCCCGCTCGGCGACCAGGCGCTGAACCGCGACGTGAGCTGGCCAGCGCCGGACGGGTCCGCGGGTGCACCGGAAAGACGAGCGGCACGTCGTCGGCGATCGCGCCGATCGCGCCGAACAGCCGCTCGAGCATCGACGGGTCGTCGACGTTGCTCGGCCGGTGCAGCGTGAGCACTCCGTAGCCGCGAGGCGGCGAGGCCCGAGCGCTGGCCGGGCACGTCGAGCGCCGCGCGCCGCTCGCGATGGGCGAGCAGCGTGTCGATCATCACGTTGCCGACCAGGAACACCTTGTCGTCGGCGATGCCTTCGCGGCGCAGGTTGTCGATCCCGGACTGCTCGGTGACGAACAGCAGGTCCGACAACTGGTCGGTGAGGATGCGGTTGATCTCCTCCGGCATCTGCCGGTCGAAGCTGCGCAGCCCCGCCTCGACGTGCGCCACCGGCACGCCCAGCTTGCCGGCGACCAGCGCGCAGGCGATCGTGGAGTTGACGTCGCCGACGACCAGCACCATGTCCGGGCGCCAGTCGAGCACGACCGGCTCGAACGCCGTCATGATCGCCGCCGTCTGCTGGGCGTGGCTGCCGGAGCCGACGCCGAGGTTGACGTCGGGCCGGGGGATGCCGAGCTGTCCGAAGAACACCTCCGACATGCGCCGCGTCGTAGTGCTGGCCGGTGTGGACCAGCCGCGACGCGACCATGCCGGAGTGCGCAGCCGAGCTCCCGCACGATCGGCGCGATCTTCATGAAATTCGGCCGGGCGCCGACGACGAGGAGCAATCGATACGGGTGGGCCATGATGCTCAGCCCAGGTAGCCTTCGCGCTTCAGGTACTCGAGAACCGCGTCCGCCTCGTCTTCCGGCGTCGTGCCCTCGGTGCGCAGGACGATGGAGGCGTCGGTCGGCTCCTCGTACGGATCCGAGATCCCGGTGAACTGCTTGAGGATCCCGGCCCGCGCCTTGGCGTAGAGGCCCTTGCGGTCGCGCTTCTCGCATTCTTCGAGCGAGGTCGCGACGTGGACCAGGATGAAGCCGCCGTGCGGCTCGATCATCGCCCGGACGTCCTTGCGCAGCGCATCGTACGGGAGCGATCGGCGCGCAGATCGCCGCGCCGCCGTTCTTGGTGATCTCGGACGCGACGTAGCCGATGCGGCGGATGTTGATGTCGCGGTGCTCCTTGGAGAAGCCGAGCTCCGACGACAGGTGCTTGCGGACGTGGTCGCCGTCGAGCAGCGACACCGGCCGCCCGCCGCTCTCGAGCATCTTGACCAGCAGCGCATTCGCGATGGTCGACTTGCCCGAGCCGGAGAGGCCGGTGAAGAACACGGTGAAGCCCTGTGCCGAACGGGGCGGGTGGGTCGCGCGCAACACCTCGACGACCGCCGGGAAGGTGAACCAGCTGGGGATCTGCTGGCCGGTCTGCAGCAGACGGCGCTGCTCGGTGCCGGACAGATCGAGCACCTCGCCGCCGGCCGGCACCTCATCGTCCGGGAAATAGGTGTCGAGATTCTTCACGTAGACCATGTTCCGGAACGGGACCATGACCATCTCGAGCTCTTTCTCGTGCTTGCGCATCAGTTCCTGCGCGTCGTAGGGACCGTAGAACGGCTTGCCGGCCGAGTCCTTCCCCGGCCCGGCATGGTCGCGGCCGACGATGAAGTGGGTGCAGCCGTGGTTCTTGCGGATGATCGCGTGCCACACCGCTTCGCGCGGGCCGCCCATCCGCATCGCGAGCGGGAGGAGGGACAGCTTCGCGGTGTTCGCCGGGTAGCTGCTCATCAGCGCCTGGTAGCCGCGCACCCGGGTGTAGTGATCGACATCTCCCGGTTTGGTCATGCCGACGACCGGCTGGATCAACAGCTTGGCGTCGACGTCGCGCGCCGCCCGCAGGGTGAGCTCGTGGTGGGCGCGGTGCATCGGGTTCCGCGTCTGGAATGCGACGACCCGCGTCCAGCCGTCGCGGGCGAAGGTCTCGCGCAGTTCCGCCGGCGTCTGCCGCAGCGGTTTGAAGTCGTAGTGCACCGGCAGCTGGAAGCCCTCGAGCCGGCCGCCGACGTAGTAGGGGTGGCTGCGGTCGAGCGCCGCGACGCCGGGGTGCTTCCGGTCGGTGGTGCCGAAGACCGACTGGGCCTCGGTCTCACGATCGGGCGTCCAGATGTCTTCGACCGTCAGCGCCGCGAGCATGACGCCTTCGGCGTCGCGCAGGGCGACCTTCGTCCCGGGAGTCAACGTCGTCGCAAAGGCTTCCGGCACGTCGAGCGTGATCGGCATCGGCCACAGGGTGCCGTCCGCCAGCCGCATGTTGCTGCAGACCGAGTCGTAGTCGGCCTGGTTCATGAAGCCGGTGAGCGGCGAGAAGCCGCCGTTGAGCAGCAGTTCGAGATCACAGATCTGGCGTTCCGTGAGATCCCACGAGGGCCACGTCTGCGACGCGGCCTGGAGCTCGGCCGCGCGCGACGGTTCGACGAGCAGGTTGACGAGAGTGCCGCCGTGCGGCGCGTTGAGCGTGTCTGAAAGCATGGTCTTCGGAACTCCTGATTGATTGATCAACGAACGCGTTTTCGAGCCCAGAGCGATTAAAACGGAAACACGATCGGCACCAGGGCGACGGTGACGATCAGGACCACCAGATCCAGGGGAATACCGATCTTGACATAGTCGGAAAAGCGATAGCCGCCGGCACCGTAGACCATCAGATGCGTCTGGTAGCCGAGCGGCGTCGCGAACCCGGCCGAGGCGGCCATCGCGATCACGATCGCGAACGGCATGAAGTTGAGGCCCAGGCTCGTCGCCGCCGCATGGGCGATCGGAAATGCCAGCGCGGCCGCGGCATTGTTGGTCAGGATCTCGGTGAAGACGAGCGTCAGCACGTAGATGCCGGCCAGAACACCGATCGGGCCGAACGGCTGCAGCGAGCTGACCATCGCCCCGGCCGACAGACCCGGCCAGCCCGGTCGTGGCCATCGCCTTGCCGATGCCGAGGGCGGCGCCGATCGCGACCAGCGTCTGCCAGTCGATGCTGCGGCGGGCCTGGTCGGCGGAGAGACACCGGGTGATCCCCATCGCCGCGGCGGCGAGCAGCGAGGCATGGAACACGCTGATGCCGGTGTACTGCTCGAAGGCCATCACGCCGACCATCACCACCAAGATGGCCATCGCGATCCCGGCCTTGTCGTGCCGGCGCGGCGACGAGCCCGGCACGTTCGAGATCAGGAAGAAATCGCGGCTGTTGCGCCGATGCCGGAGAAAGCGCCGGTGCGTCTCGAGCAGCAGCGTGTCGCCCGGCTTGAGCACGATGTCGCCGATCTTTCCCTGGATCCGCTCGCCGTTGCGGTGGACGGCGATCACCACCGCGTCGTAGCGCGTCCGGAACTCACCCTCGCGGATGCTCCGGCCGACGATCGGACAGGTATCGCTGACCACCGCTTCGACCAGGCAGCGCTCCGGCCGCGGATCGTTCAGCTTGAACACCTGGTTGGTTGCCGGGACCAGGCCGCGCATCCGGTGCAGGTCGACCACCGACTCGACGACCCCGACGAAGATCAACTGATCGTTGCCGCGGAGCACCTGGTCCGGACCGACCGCGAGCAGCGCGTCGCCGTCGCGCTCGATCGCCGACAGGTAGACGCCCGGCAGGTGTCGCAGCCCGGCCGCCTCGATGGTCAGGCCGTCGATGGCGCTGTTCGGCTCGACCAGCATTTCCACCGTGTACTCCCGCGGGTCGGTGACCCTGACGCCGGCCGACTTGCGGTTGGGCAGCAGCCGGCCCGACACCAGCACCACGAACGCGATGCCGATGATCGCGCTCGGAATGCCGATCGGGCTGATCGTCCACATGCCCATGATCGGCATCGTCGGATCGGTTTTCTGCGCCTCGATCATCAATCCCTGCACCACCAGATTGGTGCTGGTGCCGATGAGCGTGCAGGTGCCGCCGAGGACCGCGGCATAGCTCAAGGGGATGAACAGCTTCGACGGGCTGACGTTGATCTTGCGGGCCCACTCGCTGACGACCGGCATGAACATCGCCACCACCGGGGTGTTGTTCAGCACCGCGCTCAGGGTCGCGACCGGCAACATGATTCTGGCCTGCGCCGCGGGCACCGTTTGCGGCCGGCCCATGAAGCGCTCAGCGACCATCGCAATCGCCCCGGTCTCGGTGAGCCCGGCGGCGACCACGAACAGGACCGCGACGGTCAGCAGCCCCTCGTTGCCGAACCCCGCCGCGAACTCGCTGGGCGATGGAAAGCGATCGGAAAAGAGGCTCATCGACATCAGGAACGTCGCGGCCCCCATGAGGACGACGTCCGTGCGGCGCAGGTCGCGGGCGAGCGCGTAGAGCAGGAGCGCAATTGTCGCGAGCGCGACCCAGGCCTCCCAGGTCAATTGGCGTCCCTGGCGTCGCGGTAGATTCCGGCGTCTGTCACGATGTCGTTTCCTAACCTCACCTCGCGGGGAGGCAGGGGTCCCCCGGCGTTCTGACGAATCTGGACCTTCAAAAAGGCTTTGTGGATTGAGTTCTTTAGCCGGACGACCGGTTCGGCGGTCGTCCGCTTACTGTTCAGGAAGCAAAGGGGTCGCCATGAGCTGCGGAGCTGGAGAGGCCCCAAGGCCTGAAATTCCGCCGATTAGGCGCCAGAGTCAAATCTAGGTCCCCAGAAATAAGATAAAAGTCAGCCGAGAATGGCGACTAAAGACTTCAAATAATAGACCTAATCACTCCAGGGACGCGCCGGAGACCGTCAGCGGCACCCCGTGATGATACCGATAACTGAAGATCGCGGCCCATTCGTAGCCGACATACCACCGGTCATACGGGTGGGCCCACCAGCGGCCCGGCGTCCCGGCGGCGGGGTTCGGCCGATGCACCGCAATTTTGATCCCGGTTCCCCGGAAGACCGTGCGAAAGGTCGTCAGGGCGCGGCGGGTATGGTACGGCGATGTCACGATCGTCAGCTGTCGGAATGGCTCACGTGACACGTGCTCGATGGCAGCCTTCGCCTCGCCGTAGGTGTTTGCCGCCAGGACGCGAAGCAGCCGTATGCGCCGCCGCGGCACCCCTTCGGCCTCCAACCATTCGACCCGCTCGCGTGCATCGATGGCAGTTGTTGGTCGTGATGACCGGCGGAATCGTCAGCAGGACGATGGCGTTTGGGAACTGGCGGGCGAGGGCCGCCGCCGCCGGCAGCCGCTCCCATTCGTGGCTGGCCAGCATGATGATCGCGTCGGGAGCGCCCACTTCGGTGTCGACGATGAGCGCCGTGCCGGCACGGGCCACCGGCCAGACCAGCCGCCGTAGTCAACGCCGCGACCAGCAGCAGGCGCCGCACGAGACGCCGGCGGCGGCTACTCGTCTCGAGGCGCGCCACTGGCCGATCGTGCGAGCATCATCCGCTCCCAGAAGTGAATGAGTCGTCGCAGTTCGCGCGCGGCCTCCCCGTCGACGCTGGCGGGATGGGCGCTCGCTCCATCCGGGAGGATGACGCGGGTGTTCCGGAAGTCGTAGACCAGGCGGCCCGCGGCGCTCGTCGAACGCGATCTGGCGAGGCCGGTCGATGTTGCCGAGGTACTGGAAGACCGCCTTTTGCGGGTCGGCGAGCACGCCGCGGCGCGGCGTCGGCCGGGGCCGCTCCGCTCAGCGCCGCGCCGACGGCGCTGCGCAGATCCACCTGCCCGAACGGCTCCGACGATCTCCAGCGGCAAGTCCCCGCACGATCAGCGGGATGCGAGTCTGCACGTCGTTGAGCGCGTAGCCGTGGCCGAGAAAGCTCTCGTCGAACAGGCTCTCGCCGTGATCGGCCGTCACGATCACCGCCGGCGGCGCCCGGCAGAGCGCGCGTCACCGCCGCCAGCGTGGTGCCGACCGCGCGGTCGACGTTGGCCGCGGCGTTGAAATACATCTCCTGCACCGCGTCCTTGCGCGCCGGCCTGATCTGCGCTCGCGGCAAGGGACTGTCCGACACCAGCGGCGCGATGTCGCGCGTGATGATAGGGGAAGTGCGTGTCGTGGAAGTTCACGTAGAGGAACAGCGGGCGGCCGCGGTCGCGTGTCGCGAAGGAACGCCTCGATCCGCTCCTGCAGCGTCGCGTGCGAGACGGCCAGGCTCCCGGCGGTCGTCGAGGTGCTGTAGCGCCGGTCGCGATCCTGCCGCGCATCGTAGGCGACCTCGGCGCGGTCGAAGCCGACGCCGAGCGACGGCCGCCGAACGACTCGTCCTGGGCCGGAGAAATAGGCCGTCTGATACCCGTTGGCCTTGAAGTCGTCCACCAGCGAGCCGCCACGCACGCCGGCCAGGCTGCCGGTGAACAGATGGAACCGCGACTGGGTGGTGTAGCCGTTGTGCGAGAACGCGCTCGAGGACGAGACACCCTCGCGCGCGAGGCGCGTCGAGCACCGGCGTGACCGGCTTGCCGTTGACGAGCCGGCCGACGGCGTCGGCCCTGAAGCTCTCGAGGACGAAGAAGACGACGTCCGGCCGGCGCTGGAAGCTGGCCGCGGTCGCCGTCTTCGTCGTAGCCGGCGCCATCGGCCGGAAGATCGCCGCCGATGGCGTCTTCGTCGATGCCGTTGCCCGGCAGGTCGAGCGCGTAGGGATAGACGGCCGCATTGAAGGGTGCTGGATCGCTCGTCCGGCCACCGATGCCGAAGCCGTCGCCGTCGAAGTCGGTGAGCGCATCCGTCAGCGCGCGTGAACACCTGGCCGCTCGCCTTGCGGCGCAGGCCGTCCTCGAGCAGATCGCTCGCGCCGCTGGCGGCGATCGAGGCGACGAGCCCGACGAGGAACAGAACCGCCGCGACCGCCGCGAGCCGGCGCGGACACCGCCGCCGCCGACCGGGTTTCAGCCGCGCCATAGCGGTTGAGCGCCCAGACGATGCCGCCGATCGCCGCGATCGCGACCAGGATCAGGCAGGCCGGCAGCACCAGGTGCGAGGAGGCCACCGCGAACACCTCGTCCGGAGCCCGGCCGGTCAGGTCGAACATCAGACCGAGGTCGAAGGCGTCGCCCAGATAGGCGAGCAGGCTGTAGTTGACGAAATCCCAGATCGCCAGCGGCGCGGTGGCGCCGAGCGCCACCAGGGCAAGCCGCGACACCGGCGTCAGCCTTGCGCGACGATGTGAGCCAGAGGAGGAAGACGGCGACCAGCCCGATGAGGCTGGCATCGGCGAGCAGCGAAGCGGCCAGGAAGCCCGCGCTCTCCGCCAGGCTGGTGGCGTGGGTGGCGACCAGGAACCCGCCGGTGAAGAAGGATTTCTTCTGCTGCAGCAGGGCGGCGTCGACGAGGGTGATCGCGAGGGCGCCGGTGAGCGTGCCGACCGCCCAGGCCCGCGGGCTGACCGAGGCTGCCCGGGTCGAACAAGCCGTTCGCGCCGCGGATCGTCAGTGTCACGACGCGTTTATCGGGCTGACCGCGCCTAGCGGGCTGCGGTGGCGGCGGGCTGGCGCTCGAAGCTCGCGATCGCGTCGAGCAGCAGCGCGTCGGCGGGCGCCTCGTCGACCGCGTCGCGGCCGCCCTTCGAGATCGCTGGCCATGAACAGGGTCAGCGGGCTTGCGGCCGCTGACCAGCAGGCTGGCGGAGGCGCGGAGCTGAAACAGCACCGGGTTGTCGATGAACCCGCCGTCGTACAGGAGCGCGTAGACCGCGAGGCCGCGGCGGCCGTCCCGCTGCGAGCTCGATCAGGTGCAGCGGCACGTCCGGCCGTGCGCGCGGCGTAGGCCGTGCCACGCGGGGTCGTCTCGCGTGCCGCGCAGGAGCGCGAGCTCCGGGTGATGGTAGAGGCGCTTGGCGTCGTACGAACGGGCGACGAACAGCGTGACGTGGGCTGCGATCCCGCTCGTAGGTCCGTTCGATCCAGTCGTCGCTGTCGAAGTGCTCCTGGACCCACGTCGGCCGGCGCGCCGTCGGCGTGGAGCTCATGCCGTCCAGCTTGCCGGCGATGGCGGCGGTCCGGCGTTCGTCGGTCACCCGCACACCGCGGTAGCTGTGAATCACCGTGGGCACGAGCGCGAGGGCAAGCAGCGCGGCGACCGGGGCGGCATAGCGCGGGCTGATCATGCGACCGCCTTCGGTTTCGGCGGGGTTGGCCGGCTGGCCGAGCCACATGATCGCGGGGATCGCGAGCACGAACGTCAGCATGCCGGACGCCGGGATGGATCCAGGTGTCGAGCGAGCCGATGCCCAGGAAGCGGACCGCCAGCACCAGCAGCACGATGCGAACGATGTTCGCGGCGATCGCGATCGGCACCGCGCCGGCGAGCGCGAGGATCCGCCCGCGCCAGTGATCGCAGTTGTAGGCGGCCAGCGCGGCGACCGCGCACGAGGCGTAGAGCGTCGAGAAGCCGCTGCAGCCGTCGCCGACGGTCAGCGATGCCTTCCCGCATGGTGCAGCGTCGTGCCTTCGCTGAAGATCGAGATCCCCAGCAGCGGGACGACCAGGTTGGCGGTGGCGACGGTCGCGATCTCCCGCAGCAGCAGGTGGATCCGCTCGGTCAGCACCAGCGGCAGCGGCAGCATGAAGACCATGAACAGCAGCGGAAACGCGATGGCCTTGGTGCGGACCGTGCCGAGAAACAGCAGCGACAGGCCGGGGAGGGCGATCACGATCGATGCGGCCGAGAGGATCTGGGTATGCATGCCGGTGTCGAGGACGTGCATCGCCAGCGCCGGCGACGAGAAACGCGAACCCCCACGGATTGGCTTCGCGCGCGACGTCCGGTCAGCGGCCGCAGCTCCAGCCAGGCGAAATAGGCCACGGCGACCGGGATCAGCATGCCGTGCGCGTTGTGCCAGACGCTCATCGTCCAGCGGTCGATCAGCCAGCTGACCGTCGGAGCGTAGAGCGCCACCAGCCCGATCGCCACCAGCGCGAGGACGCCACGCTCCGCCGCCGACAGGCCGGCGGCGGTGCGGCCGGCGGCCAGGTCCGGTGCGGTGGCTCCGTCGGCGATCGCCACGGACATCAGCGAATCGGGGCGGGCCGGCATGCCGCTCAGTCCTGCGAGCCTGAGAAGGAGGCGAGGACCGCGCGGGCCTCGCTCGCCCCTTCGACATCGGCCTTCAGCTTCAGCGCCTGCGTGAGGGACGCCTTCGCCTTCTCGGGCATCCCCGCCTTGGCATAGGCGAGGCCCAGATGCACCAGGTAGAGCGGGTTCTGCGGATCCTTCTGGACGCTGAATTCCAGCGGCTTGACCGCGAGCTCCGGCATCCCCTTCTTGTAGTAGACCCAGCCGAGCGTATCGCTCACGTCAGGGTTGTCGGGCATCTGCTGCTTGGCGCGTCTGCGCCAGTTCGATCGCGCGATCGAGCTGTTCGCCGCGGTCGGCAAAGATGTAGGCGAGATTGTTCGCCGCTACCGGAGCCTTGGACGTTTCGGTCAGGATCGACTCGTAGGTCGCGGCGGCCTTGTCGGTGCGCCCCTGAATCGCGTGAATGATGCCGATCATCGTGCGGGCACCCAGTGCGTCCGGTTTTCGCTTGGCGACCTCTTCGAGCTCACGGATCCCGTCGTCGAGCCGGTTCTGACTGAGGTAGATGCGCGCGAGCATGTTGTACGCGTTGAGGTTCGAGGGGTCGTTCTCGATCGCCTTGCGGAGGTGAGCTTCGGCCGCCGGGAACGTTGCCGGCGACGCGCTCGAACTTCCGAGGCGGTCATCAGCACGGCCGCGCTGTTTGGTGCCGCCGCCAGCGCCCGCTCGATGCGCGCCGCGCGCGTCCTGGGGACGCTTCTGCGCCAGGTCGATCGAGACCCGGCCACCGAGGCCCATCGGTTCAGCCGGATTGAGTGCGAGAGCCTTGTCGAACTCGCGTTGCGCGCCGGCCCGGTCCGACCGCCTCAGCAGCACCTGACCGTAGAACGCATGGATCTGGGCTGACTTGGGATACTGCGCCGCGAGCTTGACCGCTTCCGCGTGCGCGGCCTGGACGTTCCCCTTCCGCAGGAGCGCCTGCGCCATGTTGAATCGGACTTCGGGATGGCCCGGCGCGACCTTCTGCGCCGCCTGGGCGTGCTGCAGCGCCTCGTCGGTCTTGCCGGTGGAGAGCAGCAGCTTCGAAAGTTCCAGCTCCGCAGCGGTCATCGCGGGGTTGAGCCGCAGCACCTCTCGATACGCGGCGATGGCGGCGTCGCTGTTGCCGTTGGCGGTCTGCGCCATGCCCAGGACGAACTGCGCCTCGGGTGACTCCGGCTCGGCCGCCACCGCGGCTTTGGCCGTCTCCAGCGCTTCCTTCCCGCGCCCGGAGGTGACCAGCCAGCGGGCTTTCAACGCGAGCAGCGGAACGCTCTTGGGTGACTCCTTGAGCTCGGCGTCGAGCACCGCCAGCGCTTCGTCCTTGCGTCCGGCCCTGTATTCCAGCGTCGCCAGGCGGCTGACCGCCACCCCTTTGGTGTTCTTTGTTCGCCTTGAGCGATTCGTAGAGCGGTTTCGCCTTGTCGCCGCGCTGGGTGCTCAGGTAGAGGTCACCGAGCATCAGCGACGCCCGCATGATCCTTGGCCTCGACCAGTCGGAGCAGCGGCGTCTCGGCGTCGGTCCACCGCCGGTTCCCGATATAGAACAGCGCGAGCAGTCGGTTGGCGGCCACATTGGTGCGGTCGGCTTCGAGCACCTGCTGAAGCAGTCACTTCCGCCTCGACCGGTTTCTGGGACGTCATGTAGAAGTAGGCGAGGGCGAGCTTCGCCGGCGCGGAGGCGGGATCGGTTTCGACCGCCTTCTTGAATGCCGCCTCTGCATCAGCCGGGTTTCCGCTGGCGGCGGTGACGAGCTCCGAGGCTCGTATAGGGACGATAGTCGCCAGGGGCCGACGCCGTGGCCTTCTCGAGCTCGGCGACGGCGCCGGCGACGTCCTTGAGACCGGCCAGCGCGTGCGCGCGGACGATGAGCGCCTCGACCAGTTTGGGATCAGCGGCGACGGCCTGGTCGGCGTACTTGCGGGCGAGCTCGAATTGCCGCGCGTCCAGCAGCAAGGTCTGGCCGCCTTGACCTGCACGTCCGCGCGCTTCGGCAGCAGGTCGGCAGCCCGCAGGTACTCCTTGCCCGCCTGTTCGTTGCCGATCTTCTCGTACATCTGCGCCAGCTTGAAGCGGGCCTCCCCGAACTGCGGGTCGACCTTTATCGCGTTCCGATACTCGAGGATCGCGTCCCGGTACTTGCCCTCAGCGGCGTGGGCATCGCCCGCGCTCAGGTATTTGGCCTTGGCGACTTCCGGATCGGAACAGGCCGCCACCACCAGACAGAGGCCAGCAGACGGCTATTACGCGCAGGGCGAGCGCTTTGCTCTTCATCGTCCTTGTACCTTTTCTTGCTTGGGATGGTGGAACCAGCCCGGTGCCGGTCTCCCCGTCGGAATAGCAAGCTCACAGCCAACGAAGTCACTGGGAAGCCGCCATGATTGAACAACTTACGGTGACTTTTCCGGTCCAGTCCGGCGGCGCGAAGACTAAAGTCATCTAAACGTCAGACTTTAGTCGGTTGCGTCCAAGTGCGAGGGACTCAGCCAGATACCGGTGTACACCCGGGAAGCGTCGATGGCAATCCCTCCAGACAGTATCTTACCGGCTGGAAAGCGGTCCGACAGCGATGTGGTGAGTTCGGCAACGAAAGGTGCCCGCCGCCAGGTCGATCGTGGTCACCGAGAGGGCATCGTAGTAGAAGCGCTTCAGCACCAGGGGATAGAGGCACTTGAAAACCGCCTCCTTGATGGAAAACAGGATGCTGACCCTCAATCCGGGCGCGAGCGACCGGCCGCCGACCACCGCCTCCTTCGGAAGGGTCACGCGCGGCGCAATGTCCGAGGCCCGGTCGGACGCGATGATCTGCTCGGCGTCGATGCCAATCGCCAAGGCCTCGATCGACGGGCCACGGCGGCACAAAAGTAATCGTCCTTGTGGGTGATCGAACCGGTCAATCCATCGGGCCAGACTGGTTCGCCGGCAGGTCCGCGAGGGATGTCGACCGGCTCGCCGACGCCGAGTTGTCTCATGGCCCGGGCGGCGCACTCCCGCCCCGCCGCGAACTGCACGCGCCGGTCGCCTTCGACGAGCTGGGCGGAGTAACAGGCGACGAAATCGGGAAGCACCCGCGGGGTCTCGACGGCCAGCAGGCGCATCACGGTCACTCGTCGACAGTGTAAACTCTCCCTCTGGACCATTGATCGAGGGGGTATGTTCTTGGCGCCGTATTCATGCGCAGCCGTGCGTAGGGCTCTCGGCACGGCCGCGGCTGCTGTTCTGTGCCTCGGCAGCGGCCTGACGACGTACGCGCAGACGGCCGCCAACGTCGCCGTCGTGATCAACGAGGGGAGCCCCGCCTCGGTGCAGATCGGTGAGTACCTACGCGAAGAAGCGCGGGCTCCCCGAATCGAACGTCATCCGGATCCGCACGCCGACCGACGAGGTGGTCAGCCGGCTGGTATACGCGCAGTCCATCGAACGGGCCATCGCCCTGGCCATCGGCACGCGTGGACTCCAGGATCGGATCCTGTACCTGGTGCTCACGAAAGGGGTGCCGCTGCGAATCTCCGGGCGGCCGGGGCTCAACGGCACCGCCGCCAGCGTCGACGCCGAGCTCACCCTTCTGTATCGCCGGATGTCCGGCCGCGAGGCGTCGACGGTCGGCCGGATCGACAACCCGTTCTACCTTGGCGACCAGTCGATCCGGGACGCCAAGCCTTCAGCCACCGGGACCACGATATCTACCTGGTCACTCGCCTCGACGGCTTCACGGTCGAGGATGTCCTGGCGTTGATCGATCGCGCTGAGGCCCCTTCGTCCGGCGGGCGCATCGTGCTCGACCGCCGCAGCGATCCAGGCTCCGCCACCGGCGATCTCTGGCTGGTTGAAGCAGCGGCCAAACTGAAGGAGCTCGGTCAGGGAGACCGCGTTGACCTGGTCGAAACGGCAACGCGTTTCGGGTTCAGACCAGGTCGCCGGGTATTACTCCTGGGGCTCGAACGATCCCGGTAACCGGCGGCGTCGGCTCGGACTGCCGTTCGTGCCCGGCTCGATCGGCGCTACGCTCGCCGGCACCGATGCGCGCACGTTCATGCCTCCCCCCGACGGGTGGGAGCCTGGCCCGGCCACCCGGGATCGCCGGCTGCTGTTTGCCGATTCCCCCCAGTCCCTGACCGGTGACCTGATTCGCGATGGCATCACCGGCGTCGCCGGCAACGTGTCCGAGCCGCTGCTGGCCAGCTCGATCCGACCGCAGGTGCTATTTCCTGCTTATTTCGCCGGGGCCAATCTGGCCGAGGCGTTCTATCTCGCCATGCCGCATTTCAGCTGGCAGTCGGTCGTGATCGGCGATCCTCTCTGCCGGCCGTTTCCCGGGCAGGGATCGACCCAGCCGCCGGCCGAAGAGCCCGAGGATGAACAAACCGGTCTCCCCGGCCTTTTCTCGAAGCGACGGCTCGCGGTCGTGCGTGCAGCTTATCCGGCCGCTCCGGCGAGCGTGATTCCGCTGATCGTCAAAGCCGAGGAGGATCAATTCCAGGGCCGCAACGATGCTGCGCAGACGATGCTGGAAGAGGCCACGAAACTGGCTCCCGACCTGACTGCCCATCATTTGCGGCTGGGGCTGCTCTACGAGACCAGCAAGCAGTTCGACAAGGCAGTCGAACGCTATCGCCGGGTCATCGAGTTGGACCCCCAGAACTCCGTCGCGCTGAACAACCTGGCGTTCCGGCTGTCGGAGCGGCCAGAGGGAATGGACGAGGCGTTGCCCATGGCGCGCAAGGCGGCAGCCCTCGCGCCCAGGAATCCGAGTGTCCTCGACACCCTGGGGTGGATCCACTATCGCGCCGGCAACCATGCGGAAGCGGCGAAGTACGTGCTGGAGGCGGTCCGCCTGGATCCATACGTCCCCGAGATCCGGCTCCATGCCGCGGTCGTGTCGTTTGCGATCGGCAGCTACAAGGCGGCCCAGGCGCACCTCGACGCCGCCGTGAAGCTCGATCCGGCGTTCGAATCGAGGGACGACGTCCGGGAACTCCGGGCCAACTTGAAGAAGAAGGGCTGATGCACCCCGGCGGTCCGGTCGCAGCGTCCAAAAGGGTTACTCGTGGCACGGCGTAAACTGACCTATCCCTCGTTCCGCCAACCTGCGCAGGTCACATTCGGGACCGGCGCGGTTGGTCTCTCGCCCACCCGGATCAACTCGACAGATCGGTTCTGCTGGTGTCGGGCGAGCCGAACGTGCAGCAGGCGCTGACGGCCGCCTTCGAGAATCAAGGCGTCGTGCTGAACCCGGCCCGCATCCTGTTCAAGCCGGCGGGGGAGCCGACCGCTGGATCCATCGTCGAAGCCGCCGAGTGGCTCGCCGCCGAGCCCTTCGAGACGTTGATCGCCGTCGGCGGAGGATCCGTGCTGGACTGGGCCCGCCTGGCACTCGCCGCGTCCAAAGGCTGGCTGGAGCCCGCGACCGGGGTGATGCAGCCCGCGTTGCGCTCGAACGACCGGCCCGCGCTCGTCCTGGTGCCGACGACCTGCGGGAGCGGCGCCGAGGCCGCCGCGGTTGCGGTCTATGCCCTCGACGGGAAGAAGATCGCGGTCGTCTCGGACGCCTTTCTCGCCGATCGCGTCGTGCTCGATGCGCAGTTTCTTGCCACGGCATCCCCGGCCGCCCTGGCCTCGTGGATGTCCGACACGCTGAGCCACGCGGTCGAGGCGTTCGTATCGATCGTCCCGAATGCGCTTGCCAAGCAGGCGGCGGTCGGCGCCCTGAACATGGTGCTCCAGCACCATGCCGCGACGGATCTGCACTGCCGCCACGAGCGCCTGATGGAGGCCGGCTATCTCGGCGGCGTGGCCGCCTCGAACTGTTCGGTCGGGATCGTCCACGCCTTTGCCCACACCGTCGCCGCCTACGGCATGCCGCACGGGATGGCGAACGCTCTGGGACTCGCCGCCGGGATCTCCGCGAATGCGGAAACGTCCGAGATGCGCGACCTGCTCGGTCGAGTCCATCTGCCGTCGGCCGAGATGCTGCGCGAATCGATCGCCCCGATCACATCGGGCGCACTGTCCGCCGGGTTACCGGAGCGCGTCCGCGCCGCGCTCGGCAGCGACGCGGAGCGCGAAGCGATCGCGACCCGCATGGCAGGGGATGTCTGCCTTCGCACCAATCCGCGCCGGATCGATCGCGGCGGGTTGATGGCCTACCTCGACGACGTCGCCCGGGTCGTGGCGGCGGTATGAGCGAGCTGTTTCTCGACGCCCTCGACGGCTACGCCGGCTCCGACCGACTCGCGGTCAGCGATGGCGTCGAATCGCTCACGTATCGCGGGCTCTGCGATGAGGCGCGCGCGGTGGCCGGCCTGTTGGCCGGCCGCTACTCCGGCTCCGGCTTCGTGATGGTGAAAGCCGTACCTGGCGTCCGATTCGTCGTGACGCTGCTCGGCGTCATGTACAGCGGTGGTACGCCGGTTCCTGTGGATCCCGAGCTGCCGGCGCCCGCGCTCGACTTCATCCGGGCGCGGTCGCAGGCGATCGATCTGATCGAGCCGGTGCCGCGTGCCGATCTCGAGGGCGTCGCCGGGGTCGACCGGCGCAGCGCCACCGTGCCCGCGCTCGTGCTCTTCACCTCCGGGACCAGCGGGTTCCCCAAGGGGGTGATCGTCTCGAATGCGAATCTCCTCGCGTCGTGCCGTGCGATGGCGGATTACCTCGACTACGTCCGGTTCGCATCGGCTGCCGTCGCCCTGCCGCTGCACTACAGCTACGCGCTCCTCTCCCAGGTCCTGTGTCAGTTGCTGGTCGGCGGCCGGGTGCATGTCTTCGCCGGGCTGCGCAACCCGCTGAAGTTCGCGCGCACCGTCGAGGAGCTGCAGCTCGAGACGTTTTGCGGCGTGCCCTCCACCTTTCACGCGCTGACCCGGTTTCACGCGCTCAGCCCGATCCGGATGCCCTCGGTGCGGGTGCTCTGTTCGGCCGGCGCGGCGATGGACGTGGCCGCTTACAGCGCGGTCAAGGAGATCTTTCCGAGCGCGACGTTCTTCAACAACTACGGCATGACCGAAGCCGCGCCCCGTATCGCCTTCTGCCGCGACGACGATCCGCGGTTCGCGGAAGCCACCTGCGGCCGGCCGATGGCCGGGGTTGAAGTGAAGATCGTCGATCCCGACACCCACGATGAAGTGCCGGACGGCGTCCGCGGCGTGCTGGTCGTCCGCGGCCCCAACGTCACCAGCGGCTACCTCAACGATGCGGAGCTGACCACGGCCGCCTTCACCCGCGACCACTTCCTCATCTCGGGAGACGTCGCCTATCGGGATCGAGGCTACCTGTTCATCTGCGGCCGGGTCGACGATATGTTCAACTGTGGAGGTGAGAAAGTCGTTCCCCTGGAGATCGAACGGGTGCTGAACGGGCTCCCGGGTGTGGAGATGTCCGCCGTGGCGGGGGTGCCGGACGAGCAGCGTGGCATGGTGCCGGCCGCTTTCGTGAAGCTCGCCAGCCCCGACCTCACGCGGGCGGCGCTGATCCAGCTGCTCGCGCGCGAGTTGCCGATGTCGAAGATCCCGCAGCGTTTTCTGGAGGTGCGTGCGTTCCCGATGACCAGCAACGGCAAAATGCAGCGCCGGCGACTCTCGCCGGACAATGCCGAGTTCGTGGTACGGGAGATCCGCTGATGTTCCTCGACGGTCAGGCGCCGTTCGGGCTCGAGCGGGCGGCAAAGGAGCGCTATCTCGCCGCGCAACTCGCCGATCTGCTCGACCATCATCGGGCCCGCTGTCCGGCGTACGCGCGGCTGGTCGCCGACTGGGAGCGGCACGCCGCCCCCGGCCCCACGAACATCGAGCGATATCCGTTCATTCCGGTGACCGTGTTCAAGGAGTACGACCTGCGCTCGACGGACCAGGGAGGCATGAGCGTGCGTTCGTCGTCGACGACCGGCACGGCGGCGGCGCGGATCTTCGTCGACAAGCCGACGAAAAAGCGCCAGTCGCTGTCGGCCAACCGGATCCTCGGCGACTTCATCGGCAGCGGCGCCCGGCCCTACATCGTCTTCGATCTCGAGCGGTCGGTTCGCGGCCTGGACTCGATGAGCGCCCGAGGGGCCGCGATTCTCAGCCTGTCGCACCTGGCGAGCGAGTTCTTCTTCGTCATGAAGGAAGCGGACGACGGCGAGATGGTGCTCGATCCCGATGCGCTCGACCGCGCGCTGGCCGCCATCGGCGACAAGCCCTTCATCGCCTACGGGTTCACCTACATCCTGTTTCAAGCGCACCGGCAGCTCGCCTCGGGCCGGGCTCTCCGGCCCGCGCATCCCGACTCGGTGCTGCTGCACAGCGGCGGGTGGAAGCGCATGATCAGCATGGCGGTCGACAAGACGGAGTTCAATCGCACGATCTCGCAGGTCTGGCGGCTGGCGCCGGCGCGGGTCATCGATTTCTACGGCTCGGTCGAGCAGGTCGGCGTGCCCTACCCGGATTGCAGCGAAGGGCTGAAGCACGTGCCATATTGGGCCGACGTCATCGTGCGGTCCGCCGACAGCCTGGCGCCGGCGCCGGCGGGGGAGCCTGGCCTGATCCAGCTGCTCAACTGCCTGCCGCTGTCCGCGCCGAATCACAGCGTGCTGACCGAGGACCTGGGGGAGATCGTGCTCGAGGACGGGTGCGCGTGCGGCCGTCGCGGCAAGGCGTTCGTGTTCCGCGGCCGGGCGCCCCGGGCCGAGATGAGGGGGTGCAGTGATGTCGGCCGTGGCTAGTCCCTCCGAGCCTCAACGGATGTCGCCGGCCGCACTGGCGGAGGCGATCGCCGCCCTTCGTCGCGAGCGCCTGTTGCTGGCAGTGCGGCCGACGTACAGCGAGCGCCTCGCCGCATTCAATGCCCTGAGCGATGCCCTTCTCGCCCGCGACCCCGAGGTGCTTCGCGTACTGCCGCTGACCGGACTTGCGTTTGCCGCGGCCTTTTTGCGCTCGACCAACCTGGAACATCTGGTGGGGCGCGAGCTGCCCGATGCGGCCGCCCTCGAGCGTTTCGTGAGCATCGAAGAGCGCAAGAGTCTGCGCACGCTGCCGCGAGGCGTGGCGGCCCACTGGGTGGCCGGCAACGTTCCGCTGCTGGGACTCTTTTCGTGGGCTCTGAGCGCCCTGGTCGGGAACGTCAACGTCGTGCGCCTGAGCAGCAAGATGGACGACTTCCTGACACCGGTGCTGCGCGTCCTGGCGCGGACGTCTGCGGCCGGACGCGAAATCGTCGCCGACACGCTGGTAGTCGGGTTCCCGACCGACGATGACGCATCGCACCGCGCGATGAGCGCCGGCGCCGATGTCCGGGTCGCGTGGGGCGGCCGCGAAGCGGTGGAATCGATCGCGGCGCTGCCGGCCAGATGGGATTGCGAGACGGTCATCCTCGGTCCGCGCATGAGCCTGGCGGTGGTCGATGCCGCGCTGCTGACCGACCGGGTCCTCACCCGGCTCGCGTCCGACATCGCCTATTTCGATCAGCAGGCGTGCAGCTCCCCGCAGTGGCTCTTCGTCAAGCGCGCCGATGGCGTCTCGTTCGACGACGTCGTCCGGCGGTTCGCGGAGGCGTTTGCGTCACAGGCCCGCACCCTGGCGCGGCATCCTCTCGATGTCGGGGAGACCTACCGCATCGAGCTGGATCGCGCGCGGGTGCTGATGGAAGGGGGCGTCCTGCACCGGGACACCGAAACCGCCTGGACGGTTGCGGTGCTCGACGCGCCCGAGGCGCGCGTCGTCTGCGCCAACCGTTTCGTCCAGGTGATCCCGATCACTGACGTGGACGAGGTCTGTCCCCACATTCCGGGCAACGCCCAGACGGTCGTGATGCTGCTCGATCCGGCTGACAGCGATCGGTTTTCAGAGGCAGCGGCGCGCCGCGGCGTGCACCGGTTTGCCCGGCCGGGCGAGGGCAACCATTTCGAAACGCCGTGGGACGGCACGCCGCTGTTGACGCGGCTGACGCGGTGGACCATCAGAACCGACGCGGCAACGGGAGTGGAGAATACGAGTCGATGAGCAATACGAACGCGCAGTTGAAGTCCTTGATCGCCGAATTGTTCATGTGCAACCTGGCGGATGTCACCGACACGACCGGCCCCGGAGACATTCCCGGATGGGACTCGCTCGGACATGTGACGCTGATGACCGAGATCCAGCGCCGTTTCGGCAAGCATGTGCCGATCGAAGACGCGATCGAGGTCGAGTCGGTGGCTGATCTCGACCGCATTCTGCAACGCCTCCAGGCCCTCCCGTCGTGAAGGTCGCCGAGCAGCGCGTCGTCGTCACCGGCGGGGCCTCGGGCCTCGGGCTGGCGATGGCCCGGCGGCTGGCGTCGCTCGGCGCACGGGTGTGGGCGGTCGACCGTGATGCGGCACGCCTCGCCGAGCTCCCCGCGAGCGAGTTGGACGGTCTGCTCCAGTTCGTCGCGTGCGATGTCGGCGTCGAGGCGCAGGTCCAGCCGGTGGTCCGCCGGATCGATGAACTGGCGGGCGGTATCACCGTCCTGGTCAACAACGCCGCCGTCCTGAAAGACCAGGCGCTGGTCGCCAGGCTGGGTCGGCACATGCGCCGGCACTCGCTGGCCGACTGGGAGGAGACGCTCCGGAGCAATCTGACCGGGACGTTTCTCATGGCCCGCGAGGTGGCCGAGTCGATGATCCGGGGGCGGCGACCCGGGCTGATCGTCAACGTGTCATCGATTTCGCGCGCCGGGAACCCGGGGCAGTCGGCGTATGCCGCCAGTAAGGCGGCGGTCGATGCGCTCACCGTGACCTGGTCGCAGGAATTGGCCGCCTACGACATTCGGGTCGTTGCGCTCGCCCCCGGGTTCGTGGAGACCAACATGACCAGCGCCATCCCGCCGATGTTCCTCGAAAGGATCCGGGACCGCACGCCGCTGAAACGCTTCGGCACGCTGGACGAGTTCGCGCACGTCATTCAGTTCATTGTCGAGAACGATTATCTCCACGGGAAGGTCCTGGAGCTCGACGGTGGCCTCCGCTTCTGAGCCGGCGCAGAGCGCCATGGACAGCACATCCCCACAACTGCGCGGCCTCCTGCGTTTCAGCGAGGCGATTGCTCCCGAGATCTTTGCATTTCAGCGGGCGGCGTTCCCGCACCGCCGTGACGATTGGATCGAACCGCGCTGGCGCTGGATGTTCGAGGCCTCGGCCGCGCGCCTGGGCGTCGAGCCGATGGTATGGGTGTATCGGATGAAGGGGCGGGTCGTCGCCCATCAGGGCGCGATCGCCGTCAAGCTGCGCACTCCGGTGGGCGAATACGTGACCGGCTGGTTCGTCGAGACCATGGCGCTCGAAGAAGTGCGCGGCAAGGCGGTTGGTTCCATGGTGGTCGCCAAGGCGCTCGAGGACCTGCCGTTCAATCTCTCGCTCGGCCAGACGGCGCAGATGCGCGAGCTTCAGTTTCGTCTGGGCTGGCAACAGGTGGCGCCGCTCAACACGCTCGCCTTCGTGCTTCACGGCGGCGCCCTGGTTGCCGGGAAGCTGCCGCGAGGTGTGGCCACGCTTGCGGGAGCGGGACTGACGCTGTATCAGCGGGCGCGTCACTGGATGGGCCGGCGGCGGCCGGCCTCACGGCTCCAGGTGCGCGAGCTTCCCCGATTCAGCGACGCGCACGACCGGTTGTGGCGGAGGATCGAGAAGCACTACCCGGTGGCGGTGGTGAGGGACGCCTCGTACCTGAACTGGAAATACGTCGACCAGCCGGGACAGACCTTCGTGAGGCTCGAGCTGACCGACGGCGAGGATGTTCGGGCCATCGCGGTGATCAGCATCGCGGAGCCCGACGCCACCTATCGTTACCGGCGAGCGTGGCTGACCGATCTGGTCGTCCCACCCGAGGATCCGGCTGTGACGTGGGAGACCTTTGAAGCCGTGCGCACCACCAGCCTCCGGCTCGGGGCGGACCTGATCATCTTCGATGTCATCAGCGAGCCGCTGGTCAGGAGCGCTCTTTCGTTCGGTTTCGTTCGGCGAGAACCGGCTCGGGTTCTGCTGATCGCCCCGGGCGCGCCGCCGTCGGAGGCCGGGCAGCTGGCGCTGGATGCCGCGAACTGGCTGGTCACCCGCGGCGACTCGGATATCGACCGTCCGTGGTAACTTCGGCTGAGGTGGGTGGTGACCCCAACCGCAGCAGCCTGGAAAGGCGCGGCTTGACGAGGCAAATGTCTGCCCCCGCGGCGACATCCGGCACGCCAGGCGCCTGGCTCCCGGCAAATGCGGCGAACTCTCGACCTTCGGGATGGCCTGGACCTTGCTCGAAGCGGGGCGAGGCTGCCGGGCAGTCCTATGATGAAAAACATCGCCCGCCGAATCGTCCACGCGCTGACGGCCTTCGCCTCGGGCTGGTCCTACGACCGCTGGGATCCTCCCTACCCGGGCGACGGCATCTGACGTAGTGATCGACCTTCACCTGCACACCACGGCATCGGATGGACGATGCTCCTCGGAGGAGCTCGTCGAGAACGCGTACCGCGTCGGGATCCGCACGATGAGCGTGACCGATCACGACACCATGGCGGGCGTTCCGGCAGCGGCGGCTGCGGCGGCCGACGGGGATGAAGTTCATCCCCGGGATCGAAATCACCTCAGTGCACGGCGGCCGCGACGTTCACGTGCTCGCCTATTTCCTGCCGGATCTCACCGAGGACCTGCGGCAGCTGCTCGCGGAACAGCGGCGGAACCGGCTCGAGCGCGCGCAGACCATCGCCGATCGCCTTGCTGCCGCGGGCGCGCCGATCGACGTGCCGGCGCTGCTGGAGGCCGGCAGTGCACTGGGGGGGAAGTCGCTGGCCCGCCCGCAGATCGCCCAGGCGCTGATCAACGCCGGCCACGTCTCGACGGTTGCCGAGGCCTTCGAACGCTTTCTCGGCGAGGACGGCCCTGCTTACGTGCCGCACCGCGGGGCATCGCCGATGGAGGTCGTCGAGCTGATCTGCCGCGCTGATGGCCTCGCGTCGACTCGCGCACCCCGGCTACACCAAGAAGGACGAAATCATCGCCGACCTCGTCGCCGGCGGGGTTGACCGCCATCGAGGCCTATCACAGCTCTCATGACGAGACGATGACCCGACACTATGTCGACATGGCCCGCCGCCACGGCGTCGCCATCAGCGGCGGCTCCGATTACCACGGGGAGGGCACCCGCCGTTCGGAGTTCTTCGGCGTGGTCGGTCTTCCGGCCGGCGAATTCCAGACTCTCCTTGAACGCAGCGAGCAGACCCTGAACCGGCGGTAGACCGGTACCTCAACTCTTCTTCGGAATCTCCAGATCGAGCGGCGCCGAGCGGGTTGGCTTGCCGGGACTCTCAGCCACCACCACCAGCTTGTACTTCCCTGGCTCCAGCGGCGGAAGGGGAACCAGGATCGACCGCTTCTGCAGTGCCGGTTTCTGCAGGTCGTGGGTTGTCAGCTTGCCTGATGGATCGGTGATTTCGAGCACGTAGCGAACCGTCTTCTTGTAGTCCTTCGGCCGCACGTCGAACGCAAGGTGAGGCCCCGGCCCCGGTGGCGTCAGCTGTTGTGCCTTCGCTTTCCTGGCCTGTCGTTCTGCTTTTGACGGCTTGTTGGCCTGGGCCTCGCTTGGCGGCTTCGGCGGCTTCTGCTCTTCGTCCTTGGCGTAGCTGCCCTGCAAGGCGAGACCGGACAGCAGCAGGACGACGACTGCTGACGACGCCAGCACTCCTGCGCGCGCGTTCATACGCTCCTCCGGCGGTCCCAGTTTGGATCGACCATCTGTCTGGCCAATCTTACCGCGTCTGCCCTCCGTCGGCGCGGGGATCCCGCTGACCCCCTTTTGCCAAGACTGTCATTTTCGGCCCGATTTATCGTCCGATTTCCGGCAGGATCGTCGTGTCGTTCCGCATCGCTCCGGGGGCGACGCTGAGGTAGGTCGAGGGCGACAGGACGATCTGGTCGATCGACATCCCGTCTTCGCGCGGCTGGATCCTGATGGTCTGCCGGCCAGACTGGGCAAAGAAGATCCGGACGCCGGACGCGTTCTGGCTGCTGTTGTCGCGCCAACCCCATCCCGACGGATGGCATGCGGCGTTGTCGGCGTTCGAGCAGGGCTGCAGCTGGATGGTGACCACCGCTTTGGTGACCGATGCGGTAGACCGGCAGACCCGCGGCGTCGACGCTGCCGGAGAACTGCAGGTAGACCGAATCGTTGTCGAGGTCGTCGTTCTCGGCCCGGCCGCGGATCCACAGACGATAGGCCCGTCCGGCTTCGGCGTCGAAGGTGAGCTCGAAATAGTCCGACGGACTCTTCGCCGCCGTCTTGCCGATCGCCGGAAGGTTTTCGTCCCGTGATGCGAGTCGAGCCCCGCCGGCCGCTGTAGTGTCGGTCACGATTCCCCAGTTGCCGACCACCACCGGCGCGCTCCATGCGTGAAGCACGATCTCGCCGTCGCCGACCGGCCCGCCCGTCACCAATCGCTCGAAGGCGCCGATATCAGGGCGCCTGCCCCTGCGGGCGGGAGGTCCCCTGGCGATCGTTCGACACGCCGGTTATCGCCACACCGCGATCGAGCGCTGTGGATCCGTCGGCGAGCTGGTAGTTGTGGGCGGAGGCGCTCACGAACGCGGACGCGGCGACCGCCAGGTTCGATGCGCTGGACGCCTGGGCGGGCAGCGAGGATCCGAGGAGCAGAAAGTTGCGGACGTCGAGAACGCTGTCCGGCGATGATGCCGCCTGAAACGCGCGGGTGACGCCGCCGCCCACGGTCACGTTGAACAGGCGCAGGTGCTGGATGTTGTCCTCGTAGCGGAAGGCGGTCGCCGTGCTGTGCACGACCGCGTTTTGCACGAGGACCTCCGCCCCGGTCGAGTTCACGCCGCCGCCGCGCAGCCGGAACGCGATTTCGGAGTCGAACACCGTCACTCGATCGATGACCGCATCGATGTGTTCCTTCATGTTGAACGCCGCCATGTTGCTGATCAGCCCGCCGCGGTAGCCAAAGGCGATCGTGTCGCGCACGGTGATTCTCGCCCGCGGCAGATCCGGCGCCGCCTTGGTGTCGAGGGCGTTCTCGCCCGGCACCGTCCCGGCGGCGAAGCCGTTCTGCGGCGAGGGCAGTGGCGCGAGCCAGATCCGGCAGCCCTCGATCAGAACATCGCTCCAGCCGGGCGCGTCGCGGCCCGGATCGATCTGGACACCGTCCCCCGAGAACGTATGGATCTCGGTGTTGCGAATCGTCAACCGCTTCGCCGGGCCGGCGACGATGCCGTGCGCATCGGTCCGGCCGCCGGTGGCGTTCAAGGTGTGATGAACCAGCGAATTCTCGATCAGCACGTCCGACGGTGCACCCATGTCGATGCCGTCACGGGACGTGCGCCGCACTTCGCTGTCGCGCAGCGTGAACCCGTGGCCGTTCGACTCGACCCGGAGCAGGTCGCTGGTGCCGTACTGGCCATCGAGCACCAGCCCTTCGACCGTGTTGTAGGCGTGGGACACCGTCAGGACGCGTCCGGGCATCGTCACCAGCACCGATCCGCGTCCGGCGGACGCTCGAATGACGATTCGTTGCGACGCCGTACCGCTGCGTGCGCTGCGAAGCGCCTCGTTGTAGGTGGCGGCGGCGACATGGACGGTGTCACCTGGTTGCGCCGCGTTGATGCCGTCCTGGATCCGGCCGAAAGGAGCCGACGCAGTGCCGGGGCCGCGGCCGCCGGGCGCAACGTACCAGTCGCTGGCATACAGCGCTGCCGTCGGCAAGCAGGAGAAAGTAGAAACGAGCAGAAAGGTACCGATAGGCCGACGCAGGTTTGGCATGAGTATTCCGGAAGCAGGGGGCGCCTGACGGGGGAGCAAGCCCGGTGCCGCGCAGGGATCGAGATGATCTCGCAGGTTTGTGGACGATCCGACAGTCGCGCGACGAACGCGCTCACCGAAACGAGCACAAGTTACAAACATGGACCGACGGCGCGATGATGCTCGTGTAAATGTGTCCCGGCGGATGGCCCGGTCCCAGCGTACGGCCGTGTAACAATGGGCGGGAGTCCCATCCTGTCAGTCGAAACACCGCAATGAGATTGCACGTGCTCCCGCTCGTTGTGTTGCTCGCCTTCCCTGGAACCGCCGCGGCCACCGAGTGGTTCGTCCAGCCTGGCGGCACCGGGCCCGGCACACGGACGGCGCCGTTCGGACGGATCCAGGACGCGTTGAATGCCGCCAGGCCGGGCGATCAGGTCTCGGTGTTCAGGGGCACCTATTCCGAGTCGCTGGTGACCGTCCGCGACGGTTCGGTCGAGCAGCCGATCCGAATACGGGCGGCCGAAGGACGCGGGTCGGTCATCGTCAGCACGCGACAGACCGTCCTCATCGTCAGGCATGCCCATCACGAGGTGGACGGGCTGGTCATCGATGCGCAGTACGCACTGGCCGACGCGATCGTCGTCCGCAACGGCGGTCACTTCTTCGTGCTGCGCAACGCCGAGGTCCGGCGCACCAGCAGGGACGCGATTGATCTGGCGGCGCCCGAAGGGGTGCTCATCGAGAACAGCCTGATCCATCACGCGCTGAACGCCGCGCGCGGTCGGACGGACGCGCATGGCATCGTCGCCGGGCCGGTCCGCAGACTGACCATCCGCGGCACCGAGATCCACACCTTCTCCGGCGACGCGATCCAGATGGATCCCGGGCGCGCCGCGCCAGGCTGGACCGATGTCACCATCGAGGGCTGCCGGCTGTGGCTTCGCCCGCTGCCGGCGCCGGAAAACGGCTTTCCGGCGGGAACAGTCCCCGGCGAGAACGGCGTCGACACCAAGGCATTGATCGGTCTGCCGCGCGCCCGGATCGTGATCCGCGACACCGTCGCCTTCGGGTTCAGGGGCGGACTGATCTCGAACATGGCCGCGTTCAACCTGAAGGAGAACATCGACGCGCTGGTGGATGGAGTGACGGTGTACGACTCCGAGATTGCCTTTCGGATCCGGGGTGGCGGGAAAGGACGCGCCGGCGCGCTCGCCGGAATCAGGAATGCGGTCGTGCACAGTACCGTCACCGCGTTCCGCTATGAAGATGCGATCGAGAATCTACGGGTGTGGAATGCCACGATCGGTGGCGGGGTCGTCAGGGCGTTCCTCGCCGGGTCCGCTACGGCGACGGGAATGGAGGTGCGCAATCTCCTGGTGCTCGGTTCGACGCTGCCTCCCGAGGCGTCGCACCCTTCGAATCTGATCACCGGCGCGAAAGCCTTCGTCAACGCCGCGGCGCACGATTACTCGCTGGTCGAGGGAGCGCGCGCCGTGGATGCGGGAGTGCCTCTGCCGGACGTTCGTTCCGACCGGCGCGGCACTCCGCGGCCGCAGGGAAGGGGATGGGACGCTGGCGCCTACGAGTTATCGCGGCGCCAGACGTCCCCCCGCTGGAACTAAAACTTGACCGTGTACTTGACCGAGCAGGTCGTCGTCGTGGCGACGCAGACCTTGTAGCTGTAGTTGTAGATCGGCTTCTTCTGCAGCGGAAGCGAGTCGGTGTAGGTGCCATCGTTGGGCGTGATCGCGATGCGGACGCCGTTGCGCCACACGTCGATCGTCGAGGCGGTCGATCCGCTCCACCGCAGGTCGACTTTGGCTGTGCCGTTCACCTTGTAACCCGCGGCGGTCAGCGCCAGGCCCTCGACGGCCGCCGACACGCGGGCTTCCACGGTGAGGTTGCGCTGCGCCTGGCTGGTCAGCCCCGCCGAGTCGGTAACCTTGGCGGTGATCGTATGCGTGCCGGTGGACAGCACGCGCTGAAAGCTGGCCCCGCTGCCGATCTGGCCATCCCGGCTCGAGATCCAGATGAGGCTGGGATTCAGGGCGCCGTCTTCGATGTCGCTCGCGGACCCGGAGAAGCTCAGACTGGTCCCTTCGGCAACTGTCGCTCCGCTCGACGGGTTCGAGATCGTGACCGTCGGTGCGGTGCTGGTGCCGGTGCTGGTCGGCGGGTAGAGCGCTTCGACGCCGGCCACGTCATCGGCCTCGATCGACCGCTTCGCCATCGAGCAGGTCGAGTACCCGGGGTACATGGTCGCCCCGCTCACCGTCGAATGATTCAGACCCAGTGCATGTCCGAACTCATGCGTCGCGATGTCCTCGATGTACGCGGCATTCGAACCACCGCAGCCCGAGGTTCCGGTGAAGAACGTGAAGCCGCCGTCCCAGAAGATGATGTCGGCATCGACGATCCGCCCGTTGTTCGACCACGAATAGGTGCTGGCAATGGCGGAACCGTTCGTCGCATTTCTGAAGAACACGACGTTGCGGCCGTCATTGGCGGTGGCGGTGTCGTTCGCCGTGCCGGCGGCGACGAACCGGAACCCCGCATCCGATTGCGCGGTCCATGCGCTCGCACCGGCGATCAACGCCGCCTGTGCCGCGGCGGGCGTCACGTCCGCATTCGCGGGATTGATGTAGAAGTCGACGGCCGGCGTGCCCCATTTGCCGTAGGTGGCGTACGCCTGGACGCCCAGTCCAAGAGTGCTGATGATACCGGCAAGAATTGGGAGAGTTGCGACGGTTCTAGCTCGAAACATGTCTTGTATCCTCATGGTCGCCAGCGTTAGCGCTGCGTTCCGTGAACCATCCGCCTGATTTCCGAAAGGGTGAGGCTGCTGCCGTGAACCCGTTCAGTGCGGTCCAGCTTCAGGATGCCGAGTCCGCGCAGATGCGGAACCTGTGCGCCGGACTCGCCCCGGGTCAGGAAGAATGCGGCCCGCTCGCCGGCCGCGATCATGGGCATGTCGGACACTTCGAGCGTGAGGTCGCCGACGGTGCCCCCTTCGACATCGACTTCGACCGTGGTCTGGCCCGACCGACCCTTCATCGTCTCTTCGACCAGGACGACCGCGCGCGACACGATCAGCTGATCGCCGTGCCGGTTGGTCTTGAACGAGGCCTGCACGTCGACGATGGTGCCGACGACCACGGAGTCCGCGCCTTTGGCCCGTTCAGGAATATCAACCGGGCGCCCGTTTGCGGCGCTCAACACCTGCGATGCCGTCACAACGGCGACTAGTCCGAGTACAAATCTCATCTCTAACCCTCCACCAGCGAGTTGCGGGACGCCAGTGAGAGAGCAAGCACACCGCCCCCTGCCAGGCACGGCGGGCATGGAGGTGTAACTGATTGGGAGTGAGTGGCTTAGAGCTGAGGGGAAGGGGAGCGGCGGACCGGCGCCGCTCCCGTTTCGATTACTGTCCTGGGGGGTCGATTACCGAATTGCACGCGGCTGCATCGGGGCGCTAGAACGCCGCCACCGCCTTCTTGGTGCAGGTGAGGGTGCCGGCTGCGCACACCTTGTAGGCGTAGGACGACGACCCCGTGCCGCTGAGGACGTCGGTGCGCGATCCGGTGTTGCTAACCTTGATGATCTTCACGCCGTCGCGGAAGATATCGACGTAGGTCGATGTCAGGCCAGTCCACGCGAGGTCCACCTTCTTCGTCGTGTTTACCCGGTACGCTCTCGCCGTCAGTGTCGGGGTGGTGGGGCTGGTGGGGGCGCTCAGCAGGGTGATCGTCAGGGTTACGGCGGTACCTCTCGTCACGCCGGCGCTGTCCCTGACCGAGGCGGTCACGTTATGGATACCGACGGGCAGCGTCCGACTGAAACTGCCGCCGGTGCCGATCGCTCCCGATAGATTCGAGGTCCAGGTCATCGCGGAGGTCAGGTTCCCCTGCTCCGGATCGCTGGCTGATCCAGTGAACGAGATCGACGATCCGCTGGAGAACGTCAGGATGGATCGTGGCGAAGTGATCGAAACGCTGGGCGGCTGATTGGTCGACGAGGTCGCCGGATACAGCTTCTCGACACCGGCGATGTCGTCTGCGGCCAGCGTCCGCTGGGTTTGGGAACAGGTGCTGTAGCCAGGGGTCATCGTCGCACCGGAGACACTCGAGTGGCCCATGCCGAGCGCGTGGCCGAACTCGTGGGTGGCGATGTCCTCGATGTATGCCGCATTGGGGCCGACGCATCCGGAGCTTCCGGTGAAAAACTTGTAGCCCCCGTCCCAGAAAACTGTGTCGCTGTCGACCAGCACACCGCCGGACGACCAGGTATAGGTGCTGGCGATCGCGGATCCGTTCGTGCTGTTGCGGAAGATCACCACGTTTCTGCCGTCATAGGCGGTGCTCGTGTCGGTGACCTGACCGGCGTAAACGAAATCAAAGTTCGCCTTGGACTGGCCGGTCCAGGCGTTGGCCCCGACCTGCAGAGCGGCCGCGGCGGCCGATTCCCCAACATCCGCGTTCCGGGGGTTCACGTAGAAGTCCACCACCTTGGTGCCCCACTTGCCGTTGGTGCTGTAGCCGGTGATCGTCACGCCGGCGGCGGCAAACGCGAGCAGCACGCCCGTACGGGTAATCGGTCTAATAAGTCGTCGCATGATCATCTCCTCTCGCTGCTCAGCGTTTGACCGATGCGATCATCGATTTCAGTTCGGGCAAGGTGAGGTTCGTGCCGCCCACCCGATCGTCGTCATCCAGCTTCAGCACCCCGCGCCCGCGGTCACGGGGGAGGAGCCGGCCGGGGGCCGCCTGATCGAGGAGAAACACGGCCCGCTCGCCCGGTTTGAGCTCCGGCATGTCTGAGACGTGCAGCGTGAGATCGCCGACAGTGCCCCCTTCGATCTCGACCGACAGCGCGCTGGCCTCCGCGCCCTTCAGCGTCTCGGTGATCTCGAGCACGACTTGCGACACGATCAGCTGGTCGCCGTAGCTGTTGCGGGCGAACGACGAGTGCACATCACTGACTTTGCCGACGACGATCCTGGCCGCTCCCTTGGCGCGATCGGCCAGATCGGCAGTCTGGTCGTCACTGAATGCCACCAGTCCTGGAGCGAGCAGACACACGGCGAATACGGCAAGCGCACTTTTCAACATCAACCTCCCGGGGATTTAGCAAACGGTCCATGAGCCCGCGATCGGCCCGGGTGCAGTTCAAGCTCTCGAAGATTCAAGGGGATTGAACCGAGAGCCGATTTCAGTCGCACGCAGACGCCGTCCGTGGGTCGAGCGGCTGCCCCGCAAGGGTCGATCCAGCTGAGGCCGAATCTCTTAAAGATATACAAATAAAAGGGTTAATCAGGAGGAGGGCAGGTCTGACCGCGGAGAGGATGCGGGAAACTCACACAAACTAGTGCAGTTTCTACGCTCTATGGCCTTGTCGAGGTTGACTTTGGCGAAATTATTACGCAGAAGCGCGAAAATCCGTGTAACAACCTCCCCTAGGAAGAGGTGGTTCCTGGTTCCGCTGTTCCAGTCGGTGCCGCCGTCGCAGTAGTCGCTGGCGTTGATACGCCTCGGACGCGCGTCCGAGCCAGGCGCGCCAACAGATCCGTCGAGACCCGCTTCACCGCGTCAGGGTCAAGGAAGGCCACATAGCTGGCGATCATGATTTCACTGAAGGGGCCCAGCTCCAAAGTGGCGGCCATCCCGAGATGGAGGAGGACGCCGACGACCAGGGCCAGCCGGCGGGTCAACGGATGAAACAGCATCAACGGGAAGCTGATCTCCCACGCCAGGGTCGCGTAGGTGCCGATGGTGGTCACCCAGTCCATGGCGGCCGGAATCTCGAACGGCAGGCGGTGGAAGACGTTCAGCGCCGACGAGTAGTGCACCGCCGTGCCGTCGCGCCACATCTCGCCGTTCAACTTCCACAATCCGGAGTTGAGATAAATGAGTGCGACCTGAAACCGAATCAAACGCAGGGGCCACATCGGCTCGGCTGACGGTTCGGCCGCGGGCTGGCCGGGGTTCTTGCGGGCCCTCCACGCATCGATCGACCAGATGCGTCCGCAGTCCACCCATACCAGGCAGAACAGCACGACAACGACGACGTGGTGCGCCGACGAGAGCGGCAGGCGGTTCCAGAACGGCTGAAAGACACTGCCGGCGAAACAGAGGACGATCGCCGCACCCGTCATGTAGCCCGCGGTCAACGCGGCAAACGAGATCAGCAGGCCGGTGAAGAATGCCCAGCCCGCCAGCGTGCCGAGGCCGCGCTCGAGGATCTGCGCCTTGAGGCCCAGCCCCCCCACCGGCATCGCGAACAATCCATCAGGCGTCCAGAACTGCTCGACCGGCGTCATGCCGAGCACGCTGACGAAGCCGAGGACGCCGAACAGGATGCGCAGGAGAGCTGTACGGGTGAGGCGGCACCTCACGGAACCAGAAAGTCTCCCACCGCTGCAAGGCGCGGTTCGGCCACCCCGCCGTCCCGGTCATTTCTGAAACGTACTCCATCACCCACACGAGGTCCGCTTCGGGCTGCGCGGCCAGCAGCGGTGGGTAGCTACCGCGGAACAGCCGGTCTTCCACCGGTCCTTCGTAATAGCTGTTGCAGAATCGCTCGCCTCTCCTCGACCTTCTCGAAGTCAGGGCCGACCCCGGGAGCAGGATTGGGGGCTCGCGCGAGCCACAACTCCGTTCTCAATACTCGCTCGCCAGGCACGAGCGACTCGCGCGCAAAGCGCCGGCTGAAATAGCCGGCGACGGGTGCGAGGTTCTCCGGCAGATCGGTCTCATCCTCCGGGACCTCCGCGCCAGCGGCGAAGCGCGCCCTCAGGAACGCCGACAGGGCGATCGCGATCGCCTTATCGGTGTACGAGTCGCGGAACGACTGGACCAGGCGCACCTGGTCTTCGCGGTGGGCGGGAAAGATCAGCTCGGTGGCGACCCACTTCACAGCCGCGGTGTCGTGTGTGCCGACGTAGTAGCGCGCCCGCAGATACTCGTCGTAATCGGGCGGGTTCATGAACATGCGCCATCGCTGGCCGAGGCCGGTCAAGCCGATGTACCACCTGACGAAGCCTTGCAGCGGCGCGGTGGCGCGCCAGGCCGCTTGATGGACCTCAATGAACCGGGCGGCCGCGGAATCCAGGACGGGTGTGAGTAGGGCGGAAAGGGCGTTTCGTTGGGAGCTTCGCGGTGGGTCGACCGGTCGCATCGCCCCGGGGCGGGGCAGTGCGCCAACGGTCAGCGCACAAATGTGGCACGCGAGAAGAACGGAAACGACCCAGCGGGAGGCGGACATTCAGAACCTGTGGGCCGCATTCTAGTGCCGGCGGCGAGGTCGCAACCGGGATGAAAAGAAAATTGCGGGCGGAATCCGAAGACTCCGCCCGCCAGTTGGTCGAGAGAACTAGGCCTTCTTGCGGCGCAGGCGGCGGCCAGCGGCGACCAGGCCCATGCCAAGCAGCAGAATGCTGGTCGGCTCGGGAACCGTGTCGGTCGTGGTAGGTTCGTCCGTCGTCGTCGGTTCGTCGGTCGTCGTCGGCTCGTCCGTAGTCGTCGCGGGAGCCCCAAATGCTGACGTGGGAGATCGCTCCGCCATCCGGCCAGAATCCAACGAACTCCAGCGGATCAGTGCCATTCCAGGAACCGAGATTGATCAGGTACTTAGCCGGTTCGAAATTGCCGTCCTTCACGAGGGCGTAGCACGACGGGCAGGTAATCGTTGGGTCCGGCGCCCCATCGTAGGTGATAGTCGCATCCGACGGATCCTGGGCGGTGTTCGAGAAAACCGTCGAATAGCTGCCCGCGAACGACCCTCCGTCACCCCCACCGGGCTCGGCGTTGTATAAAAGGCTCACGCCCGTGACCCCACAGCCCGCCAGGAAAATGGTGTCGTTCCCTCCTTGATCGTTCGACGTGCAGAAGGCGTCGCCTGGCACAATCGTCACCGCTTCAACCGTCGACGGTACAAAGCCCAACAGGGCCCCTACCGCCAATGTGATTCCGACCCTCTTAAATAACCGCATGCTGCCTCCCACTAACGTTTACCCGCTGTCCGCTATTCGGATTCGAAATGATCCGCATCGCCCGTGTGGCGGAGCTATGCAAGGTCCTATCCCGGTCGAGTCGGTCTGATAAGTTATTAATATTCATAGTGTTACGGCCAATATGCCAGTATCAAACAAATCACATTGTCAGCTCCAAGGAAGACTTAGGTCGGCGACCTCCTGACGATCGAGTACCTCAAGTGCACAGGATTTCTCGCTCACTCGGACCGGCAAAGGCACCGAGCGGCAGCTGAGGTCGGTGGACGACGGCTAGGCCGATTCCAGCTATCCGCCATCCAAAAGACGGGTTTTTGTCTTTCGGCTCCAAAAAAATGTAGCTCAGCTCGCCACTCAACGGCTGAGGCTGTATTTAGTGTGAACTTTTTTCTCGAACTGTATTGATTAGGCATGTAGTTTGTGCATTCGATGCGCGCCCGTTCTCGTCTGTCCGCCGCTGTCAGGTCGGCTCTGGGACAACAGCCCGGTGATGCGCTGCTGCCACCCTTAATTGACGCCGCCACCTCACCGAAGGGTCGAATGTGATCATCTAAGTGCTGTGCTATCAATATGTTGAGACGAGTGATGATTCTCAGTCCGGTCGGCGTCTCGGCTGACTTCGGCGGGACGGCAGCCCGGATTACCTGTGAGAGTCGCCTCGATACGCTACCCAAGGATCCCTTCCACCGGGATCCTGGGTGGTGCGCAGAATTGTGAAACCTTTGCTCGGCGGGGCGGGGCCCAAACCTCACTTTCCGAGCTCTACCAAGTTTCCTGCGCAGCCGGCCAGGCCTGCTCATCTCTGCAAGTAACTCTCAAGTAACGACTTAATACCTGAACAACAAAACCGCCGGTTTCGAGCTCAACAGAAAGTTCCGCGGCACGCTCCTTGTTAAACCGCTGCTCGGTTCCCCCAGCGTTTAACTCGACATTTTACGAACTCGTCCGTTCGATAGCGCCGCGCTCCCCGGTGTCTCGAGCGTTTCAAAGGCAGGTCTGGATGCTCAGGCTACTCGAGCGGAATATTGCGTCGATCGAGAAGCGGTTGGTGCTCGTCGCACCACCCGATATCACCCTACCGGACTCGTTCAAGAACGTCACCACCGACGGCGCTCGGCACAGTGACCTCCTCCACGAAATGCAGCGCCTGCGTGGCAGCATCTATCTCCAGGACGGCGCCGTCCAGCGAGACCAGCTCACCACCGACGGCCTCCACCGCACCCCGGAAGATGACCGAAGCTGGCATCTCCTGATGTTGAACGCCATGGGGAAGGTCAGTTCGTGCGTGTGGTACATGGAGCACAATGAAGCCGCAAGCTTCGAACAGCTTCGCGTAAGAAGCTGCGGTCTCGCGCGCCTCGACGCGTGGCGCGACCGGCTTGTCAACGCGGTCGAGTCCGAACTGAAGCGTGCCCGAGCGGAGGGGCTCCGATACGCCGAGGTCGGAGGATGGGCGGTGGCGAAGGAGAGCCGGTGCACGTCGGAGGGGCTGCTGCTCGCGCTCGCGGCGTACAGCCTCGGCCGGACGCTGGGAGGGACCCTGGGCCTCACCACCGCTACCGTCAGGCACTCCTCGTCCACGATCCTGAGGCGCCTCGGTGGCTCGCTGCTCGGATCCGATGACTTGACCGTGCCGCCATACTATGATCCGAAGTACAACTGCGAGATGGAGCTGCTTCGGTTCGACTCCCGCCGCCCGAACGCGAAATACGGTGGTCTGATCGAGCTGCTCGGCAGACGGCTCGGAAACGTTTCGGTGTTCATCACCGGGGATCCGGTCCTCACGGAGCAGCCACTCGCCGCGGCCTGAGCAAAGCACCCGGTGGGGTGCGGTCGGAGCGGCAGACCATGGACAGCTCTGGATTGGACGGCGCGCTCCGGGACTGGGAAGCCGCCATCGGCGCGGCGTTCGTCGTGCGCGATCCCGGCGCCCTCCGCTCGGCCAGCACCGCCACCTTCGCCACCCAGTCCCAGGTCGAGGCGATCCTGCGTCCGGCGACCCGCGACGAGGTCCAGGCCTGCGTCCGGATCGCTAACCGGCACCGCGTGCCGGTGCACCCCGTCAGCACCGGCAAGAACTGGGGTTACGGTTCACGCGCACCGAACGCCGACGGCGTGCTGCTCGAGCTCGGCCGCCTCGATCGCATCCTCGAACTCGACGAAGCTCTCGCCTACGTCACCCTCGAACCCGGGGTCACGCAGCGGCAGCTCCATGAGTTCCTGCGCGCCCGCGGATCGCGCCTGTGGATGGACGCCACCGGCGCCAGTCCGGACTGCAGCATCATCGGCAACGCGATGGAACGCGGCTTCGGCCACACGCCGATGGCCGACCATGCCGGCAACGCCTGCGCGCTCGAGGTCGTGCTGCCGACCGGCGAGTGCATCCAGACCGGCTTTGCCGCGTTTCCCGGAACCCAGGCGGGCGCGCTCGGCCGCTGGGGTGTCGGCCCCTCCCTCGACGGCCTCTTCTCCCAGTCAAATCTCGGGATCGTGACCCGCATGAGCGTGTGGCTCATGCCCGAACCCGAATGCTTTCAGGCGATGTTCTTCCTGTGCCGGGACGACGCAGGCGCTCGGGCCGATCATCGATGCGCTCCGGCCGCTGCGGCTGAACGGGACGCTGCGCAGCGTCATGCACATCGGCAACGACTACAAGGTGATGACCGGCACGGACCGTTTCCCCTGGGATGAGACCAGGGGGCGCACACCGCTTGGCGTGGCCGCCATGACCGCGGTGCGCAAGCGGCTCAACATCGGCGCGTGGAACGGCGCCGGCGGCCTCTACGGCACGCGAGGCCAGGTGCGCGACGCGCGCGCCCAGGTCCGGGCCGGCGCTCAAGGGAAAGGTCGACCGGCTGCAATTCGTGGACGACCGCCTCCTCGGCCTGCTCAAACGATTCGGCCGGCCGCTGGGGTTGGTGAGCGGCTGGGACTTCAGTCGCACGCTCAAGGTGCTGACCCCGGTCTACGGCTTGATGAAGGGGATCCCGACCGATACGCCGATGGCCAGCGCCTACTGGCGGAAGAAGACCGACGATCCCAGCCGACATGGATCCCGATCGCGACGGCTGCGGTCTGCTCTGGTGCAGCCCCGTGCTGCCGAACACCGGAGCGCATACGCTGGCAGTCACTCGCCTGGTGACCGAGGTCCTGCTCGATCACGGCTTCGAGCCGCAGATGTCGCTGTCGCTCGCGACCGAGCGCAGCATCATCTGCGTCGCCACGATCAGCTACGACCGTGACGTTGCCGGCGAGGACCAGCGCGCGCTTGATTGCTACCGCGTGCTGGCCGGCGCGCTGGTGGATCGCGGGTATCCGCCATACCGCCTGCCCGTCGGGGCGATGGGTTACCTCGACCTGTCGTCGGCCGCTGGCGTCGTCGCCCGGCTCAAGTCCGCGCTCGATCCCAACGGGGTGCTGGCCCCCGGCCGTTACCAGGCCGGGAGCGTCGCGGTCCCGTCGGACGCGACGCCGCTCGTCAAGTAGCCGGACCCATCCGGCGCAAACAAAAAAAGAGGCGGCACAGTTTCCTGTGCCGCCTCCCGGTAAGAAGCTATCCGATTGAGACCAGCTTACGCGCGACGACGACGAGCGCGGGCGCCGGCGCCGAGCAGCCCGACTCCGAGGAGCGCGAGCATCGTCGGCTCCGGAACGGGAACGATCTCGACGTTGAATTCACCGGAGTAGGTGCTGAAGATCGAACCTTCGAAGTTCGTGCAGCCCTCGATGCCGGCGCCGGCGGTGCAACCGAAGAAGTCCTGGACTTCCTCGGGTGACATCGTCGACAGCTGCGTGGTCCAGGCTCCCTCCCAGGTGGAGGTGCCGTTGCCGTCGGTCGCGGTGCCGAAACCGGACAGCGAAACCAGCGTGTTGCCGTTCAGGTAGGTCAGCACGAAGGGCGAGCCCTCGAACGGCGAGCACGACTCACCATTGGTGTTGGCCGCGAACAGTCGGTGTTCGTCCGAGCCCGGCCCGATGCCGTCCAGGTCGAACGTCAGACCCGGGTAGTCGACAAAGGTGAAGAAGTCGTCGACCGGGAACGGTCCCCGGCTGAACAGGTCCTTCACCGTGCCGATGTCGCCGGCCTGCAGATCGCCGCGTCGCTGGTCAGCGTCGTTCCGCCGCCAATTTCGAACGTCCCCGTTGGCGCCACCGCCGGTTCCCAATCGATGAACGTCAGGCCGACGGTCACGCCACTGGCGATGTCGGTGATGGTAAAGATCCCCACCGGCGCAGCCTGCGCCGGCGTGGCGAGAGCGGCCGACAGTATCGCCCCGCTCACTATCGCTTTCCACTTCATAGAAATCCTCCTCTAACCCTCGTTTGTCTGGCGGCAGCTACTGTCGCTTGCCCTTCGAAATCCGTTCGCGAGCAGGCAGCATCCGTATGTTCTTGAGCACTAGCATTAGCACGCTATGTGCCGAGCTCTGGACGGTTGTTCTCAGGGGCGGCACAAATAGTAAAGTCCTTCGAATCAACACTTTGCCGGTTGCCATCCAAGCTCGAGCATGAATCAGGCGCCTGAAGAAGTCGTGGCTTGGGGAGACTAAGGTCTGATGCATCCATGCAAGGGGCCCCTTCCGCACGGGTCGTTTAGAAGCTGAACCGCAGAGCTGCCGAGGCGTGGGAGTTGCGCCGGGTACTGCCCTATGAAGTCGTCCAGATCGCCGGCGATCCCGACCCCGGTGACGGTCACCCGCCAGTGCTGGGTGAGGGCCTCCGAGTACTCGACCTTGGCGTACAGCCCGTCGCCACTCTGGCGAACCGCAGCCTCGACGATCACGGTGCGGCGGGGGTCCAGGGTGTAGGCGGCGCGGCCGATGATCGACTTCGCCATGTTCCGGTCCGGTGCGAAGACCAGCGGGACGCGGGACTCCTTCACGACCTCGCCGGCGTAGCCGACATCGAGCAGCCACTCGCCGATCTGGCGTTCGATCTCCACCACGTAAAGGACGTAGTCGTCGCTGACCTCGGGTGTCGCCACCGTATAAGCGACCTCTCCTTTGAGCGTCAGCCAGCGTGAAGGTATCGCCACATCCGCGCCGAACATCTGAATCGCCGGAAACACTCTGACCACCGCCATCTCCCCGGCTTCCGGGCGGGGACGCGGGTCGATGTCGGGCAGGTGGTTGAAGCCGTCGAAGAAGGAGAGCGCGGTCTCGATCCGGCTGCCGGTATGCCGCCAGCGCGCGCCGAGCTGTGCGCCGCGTGGTATCTCGCCCCCTCCGTCGACGACCGTAAGCGAGTCGATCTCAGTCGGCACCGACGTCCATCGCTGATCGAGCAGCGGCAACCGGCTGGGCGTCATCCGCGGCACCCAGATGGCCTCGAGGGTCTCGCTCTTGATCTGCATCGACGCGCGGGCGCCGAGCACCGGCAGCAGCTCGGAATCGATGACGTTCAGATAATCCCGCGGAGCGAACCGGTCGGTCGGGTAGATGATGTCGGCCCGCCCCCAGCGAATGAACTGCTTGCCGAGATCGAGGGTGAATCCGCGCGCGGAGATCGTGGCCGCCAGGCGGCGCACGGCGGCGGGAGGTCGAAGCCGCCCGCGATCCTCGAAATCCAGGCTCCACTCGCCGTCGACCTGGTCGTGTGAATTGGCGCGGATGTCGAGGCCGCCGGCCAGCTGGAACCACTCGGTCGGCCGCAGCACGACCTCGTTGCGAAAGAGCGCGTCGCCGATGACCTGGGTCGAATCCTTTGGTGTCGTCTGCGGGAAAAAGAAGCCGCGGCCCTCGATGAATCCGCTGTAAGACGCTGTTGCCTGAGCCCCGGCGGGCGAGGCCCAGCACGTGAGCAGCAGCGCGATGATGACGGCTCTCATTTGCGGCGGAGCGCCTCCAGCGTGAAATCCTCGTCCCTGAGGGCCACGTTGTATTCGATCTTGTCGAGCGCGAGCCGGGTGATGCTGCCGCGCCGGAGGTCCGTCATCGTGGTCTCGCGGGCGGTCCAGACTCCCTGCACGTTGGCGATGTTGCGGTTGTTCAGACGCCGGACGACATCGTCCTGGACCAATGAATCGACCCGGCCCCACACGTAATTGTCCTTGCGCACCCAGACGATCAGCCGGCTGTACTGCGACGATCGCGACTGCTTCGGCGTCGACTGGATCCGCCAGCAGATGGCGCCGTCGACGTCCTCTTCCCCCAGCAGCTTGTAGTCGTACTGGTCGACGTCGCGCTCCTCGAGATCCTCGAAGCTGAAGTCGGTGCCGAAGAAGCGGGTCGAGCGATCCTGGAGGGCGATGCGGCGGTCGCGCTCGAGCGCCGGCGTCCACATCCACTGGTCCGAGGCCCGGTCGGGTTGGTTGACGATGAGCAGGGCGACGTCGCGGACTTCAGCCGGCGCGGTGAAGCGGATCACCACCTTGCTCCGGCCGTGCGATCCGATGCGCGTGTAGATCCAGCGCTTCTCGCTGGTGCGGCCGGCGGCTTCGAACGTCTGCAACAGCCCTTCGTACCGCTGGGATCCCGAGCGGCTGCGCTTCTGCGCCTCCTCGATGATCTGGCGGGCATCCCCGGGCGCCCGGCCCGCCGGGACCTGCGCTTGCGGCGACGGGGCGGCCACGACGAGGGCGGCGACAAGGACGGCGAGGGCCGTCCACGGTCGATGTCGATGGTTACTCATACTCGAGGGCCTCTACGAGTGGCATCCGCAGCGCCGATTCCGCCGGCCAGATGGCGGCCACGAACGCGGCAGCGAGAATGGCCGGCACGAACGCCAGCACCGTCGTGACAGGATACTCGGTACTCGAGCCGCAGCCCCGCGACGTCCCGCTGGACGATGTCCAGCACATAGTAGAGATTGAGAGCGCCGAAGGCACAGCCGAGGATCACGCCAAGGGCCGCGACCGCGAGCGCCTCGAGCCAGATCGTCCGCCGGATCTGGCCGCGCAGCGCACCGACGGCCTGCAGCACGCCCAGCTCGCGCCGCCGATCCGAAATCGAGACCGTGAGGGTGTTGACGATCCCGAGGATGGCGACGAACACCGCGACCGCGACCTGCACGTACATCAGGCCGAACCACTGGTTGGCAATGCCCAGGATGTAGCTCCGGCTTTCTTCGCTGGTGAGCACGAACAGCTGGCGCTTGCCGGCATAGCGGTCGATGATCCGCTGACGCACGGCCGAGCGGTCGGCGCCCGGGGCGACGAAGACGCGGAAGTCCGAGACCGAGTCGTCCCGCCAGTGCTGCACGAACAGGCTGCGATCCATGAAGACCGCTCCCTGCTGGTCCGAGTAGTCCACGATGATCCCCACCACCGGCAGCCGGATCGTGCCGTACGGCGCCGGGATCTCGAACGTGTCGCCGAGCGACAGGCCGACGCGCTGCGCCAGGCTGTCGGAGAGGATCACGCCCTCGCCGGCCCCGGCCCGGCGGTACATCTTCGTCGACTGAGCCTGCGACGGGCCTGAGTGCGGATTGTCTGCGCGACGCTTTTCCATCTCGAGCGCCACCGCCATGATCGGCACGCCTCGAAAGACGATCCGGCTGAAGCGGAACATCTGCACTCGTCCGACGCCCTCGATCGCCTGCAGTTCGGGTCCCATCGACGCCGGCAATCTCGTCGTTCGGAGATCGAAGCGCGGCGTCGGCATCAGAATCAGGTCGGCGGTGAGCGTCGTGTTCATCCAGTCCAGGATCGAGCTGTAGCTGGCGCGCGCCATCCCGGCGAAACCGACGACGAGCGCGAGCGACAGCATCAGCGCGAGCACGGTCGCCGACGTGCGCCGCGGCGACTGGATCAGGCTGTCGGCGGCGAGCGCCCCTTCCACCGGACGAAGGAAGCGCAGCACCGGGCGCATCGCGATGGCGAGGCGGGCCGAGGCGAGCGGGGCGACGAGCACCGCGGCCGCCAGGGCGAAAAGATAACCGGCGTAGAACAGCGGCCGCATCCCCGTGGCGAACAGGCAGGCAACCGACAGCAGGCCGCAAATCACCGCCAGCACGACCCGGACGCGGCTCTCGTGTGCCGAGAGGAGCTGATAGCGTCCTTTCTGAAGCGCCTGCACCGGATCCACGTTGGCGGCATTGCGCGCGGGGATCACCGCCGCTACCAGGCTGGTCGCAATCCCGATGGCGAAGGCGAGGCCGAGGACCATCGGACGCATCGTGACTTCCCCGGCCTGCTGCGCGACACCGTAGAGGCTGCCGGCGAGGCTGCCGAGCCCGGTCGCGGTCGCGTGCGCGATCAGCACCCCCAGCCCGAGGCCGATCACCGACCCGAGCCCGCCGAGCAGCGCGCTCTCACCGAGAAAGATCCACCGGATCTGCCCCCGCGTCGCGCCGAGCGCCCGGAGGATGCCGATCTCCGAACGCCGCTGCGTGACCGCAATCGCCAGCGAGTTGTAGATGATGAACATCCCGATGAAGAGCGCGAAGGCGCTCGAGATGCTCACCATCACCGTGTAGCCGGCGAGCATCGCCTCGGCCTGCTGGCCGCGGGTCGACGGGGGCTGGATTTCGAAGCCCGACCCGAGCAGCGATTCGAGCTCACGCCGGGCGTCGGCGACGGTGGCCCCCGGTTTCACCGCCAGGTCGATCCGGTCGAACGTCCGGCCACGGCCGAACATCATCTGCGCGGCGTAGACGTCCATGATCGCGAGGCTGCCGCCGAACGCGGTGGCAAGTCCCGCCGGCTTCATGATCCCGCGGACGGTGAAGCCCCGTTCGCCGGTGGCCGTCTGGAGCGGCAGCCGGCTGCCGACGCCGAGCCGGTGCCGCTCGGCCAGCTCGCGGGAGATGATCAGCGAATCCGGCTGCGCCAGGAAGATGAGCGGATCGTCGACCGCCGCCTCCTCGCCGTCCTCGAGGTCGTAGGCCCGCAGGCTGCGGTCGCCGGTCATGTCGACGCCGAGCACGAGCAGCGTTCCCTGGCCGGGGAGGCCGGATTCGACCACCGCCTCGATCACCGGCACCGCCACGCTCACGCTCGCCGCCCCCTGGGCCTTGTCGAGCACGTCCTCGCCGAAGCCTGCTTCGCCGGCGGTGATCTGCAGCTCGGTCTTGCCGGCGATGCGATCGATTGTCTGCGAGAAGGCGTACAGCACACTCTGATTGGCGGTGTGCATGGCGACGAACACCGCCACGCCGAGCACGATGCCCGCCATGGTGAGGGCGGTGCGCAGCAGGTGCTTGCGGATGTACGGCCAGCTGATGAGGCCGAGCAGTCTCATCGCATGACGTCCTCGACGATCTGCCCGTCGCGCAGCGTCACCATCCGCTCGCAGCTCTGTGCGACCGCGTTGTCGTGGGTGACGATCACCACGGTGGCGCCCAGGCGGCTGTGCAGATCGCGAATCAGCGCGAGGATCTCCTGACCGGTCTTCGTGTCCAGGTTGCCGGTGGGTTCGTCACCCAGCAGGATGGGGGGATAGATCGACAGTGCACGGGCGATCGCGACGCGCTGCCGCTGACCGCCGGACAACTGCTCGGGCAGGTGGTCGAGCCGGTCGGTGAGGTGCACCAGCTCGAGCAGCTCGCGGGCACGGTCGTCAACCTTCCGCCGGGGCCAGCCGCGCAGGTGCAGCGGAAGGCCCACGTTCTCGAGGCAGGTCAGCGTCGGCAGCAGATTGAAGAACTGGAAGATGAACCCGACCTTGTCGCGCCGGATCCGCGTCCGGTCGTCGTCGGAGAGCTCGGCGAGGGATTCGCCGTCGATGCGGATCCCACCCGAGGTCGGGCGGTCGAGCGCACCGATGAGGTTCAGAAGTGTGGATTTGCCCGAACCTGACGGACCGACGATCGAGACCATCTGCCCGCGAGGAATCGTCAGGCTGGTGGCATCGAGAGCGGTGACCCCGGTCCGTCCTTCGAACCGGCGGGACACCTTCTCGAGCTGGATCATGGCGTCAGATTATCCGCCATATCGATCCGGACGGCGTACCGCGAACCGGGGCCTGGCCGGCTTAGGCGGTCTCGAGCGCCGGCTCCCTGAACGCCGGGGCGCCGAGCCGGAACACGTTCGCCGCCCGCTGCTTGATCGCGTTGCGGGTGTCGACCACCAGGTCGGCGTGCTGCGACGATCGCCGCGTAGTCGAACACCTTGTGATCGGTGAGGATCGCGACGCAGTCGACCGCCGCCAGCGTCCGTGCGTCCAGCCGCTCGACCGAGGTCAGGTCCAGGCCGCCATGCGCCGGATCCAGCTTCGGCACGTACGGATCGCAGTAGCTGACGATCGCCCCGCGCTGCTGCAGCATGTGCAGGACGTCGAGCGCCGGCGACTCGCGCATGTCGTCGATGTCACGCTTGTAGGCCACCCCGGCGACCAGCACGCGGGCGCCGTTCACCGACTTGCGGCGGATGTTCAGGGCGTCGGCGATCTTCTGCACCACCGCCTGCGGCATGGCGCCGTTGACGTAGCCGGCGAGCTCGATGAACCGCGCCTCGAAGCCGCTCTGCTTGGCCTTCCACGACAGGTAGAACGGATCGATCGGAATGCAGTGGCCGCCGAGACCTGGCCCGGGGAAGAAGGGCATGAAGCCGAACGGCTTGGTGGCCGCCGCCTCGACCACTTCCCAGACGTCGATCCCCAGCGCGTCGCACATGAGCGCGATCTCGTTCACCAGCCCGATGTTGACGGCGCGGAAGGTGTTCTCGAGCAGCTTCACCATCTCGGCCACGCGCGGCGAGCTGACCTGGACGACCTGCTCGATGGCCGCGCCGTAGAGCGCCGCCGACAGGGAGGCGCACGCCGGGGTGATGCCGCCGACCACCTTCGGCACGTTCCGCGTGTTGAACCGGGGGTTACCCGGATCGACCCGTTCGGGCGAGAACGCCAGGAAGAAATCGCGCCCGGCCACCAGGCCGCCCTTTTCGAGCAGCGGCCGCACGAGCTCGTCGGTCGTGCCGGGATAGGTCGTCGATTCCAGGATCACCAGCATCCCGGGACGCAGGTGCGCCGCGATCGTCTCCACCGCGCTGACGACGTAGGACATGTCGGGGTCCTTGGTCTTGCGCAGGGGCGTCGGCACGCAGATGTTGATCGTGTCGAGTGTCGCCAGTTGTGCGAAGTCGGTGGTCGCCGACAGCCGCCCGGCCTGCTTCAGCGAGCGGACGTCGTCGGTGGGAACGTCGGGAATGTAGGAACGTCCCTCGGCGATGGCGCCGACCTTCGCGGTATCGAGGTCGAAGCCCACGGCGTGATAGCCGCTGCGCGCGAACTCCACCAGCAGCGGGAGACCGACGTAACCGAGGCCGACGACGCCCACGCGCGCCGTTCGATTGGTGAGGCGTTCGTTGAAGCGCAGAGGCGAGCGACGAGTTCATCGAGGTTCCTTCATCCAGGGTAGGTGGGGCACAGCCCCGTCAACGCGAGACCGAGCGCGGTCGGATCATGCCGGATCTGCCCGCTGGCCGTCACCGTGGCGAGATCGGCCGTCGACCAGCCTCGCCCGTCCCGCCAGGCCGCCGTCGTCGCACCGGTCGATGACCTGTGCACCGTCAGCCGCATAGTGTGCCACGGCCGATGCCGGCAGCGGCGCCCGGTTGACGAGCACGTAGTCGAACAGGTCGAACCCGGTGTGCTCCCGGATCGCCCGCAGATGGTCGGCCAGCGAGTAGTCGTCGGTCTCACCCGGCTCGGTCATCAGGTTGGCGACGTAGACCCGGGTGGCCGTGAGCCCCGACATCGTTGCCGCCACGCCGTCGACGAGCAGGTTCGGCAGAATGCTGGTGTACAGACTCCCGGGGCCGACCACGACGAGGTCGGCGTTGACCAGCGCTTCGATCACCTCGGGCACCGGGCGGACCCGGCGCTCGAGCGCGAGTTTCTTGATCCGTCCGTGACGCGCGACGATCGCCGTCTCGCCGCGGACGTCGCTGCCGTCTTCGAATGCGGCGGTCAGGTGCACGCTTTCGAGCGTCGCCGGGAGCACCCGTCCGGTGATGCCCATCTGCTGCCCGAGCCTGGCGACGGCGCGGAGCAGGTCCCCCTCGGTGGTGCTCATCGCCGCGAGCAGCAGGTTGCCGATCGGGTGACCGGCTTCGCCGTTCTCGCCGGTCAGCCGGTCGTGCAGGATCCCCGACAGGGTGGAGGGCTGCCGCACCAGCGCCGCGAGGCAGTTGCGGAGGTCGCCCGGCGGCAGGACACCCAGCGATTCACGCAGCCGGCCGGAGCTCCCGCCGTCATCCATGACGGTGACGATCGCGGTCAGCCAGTCGGCCGGACGGTCCACTTCTGCCGGACCTCCGCAGACCCGGCGCATGCCTTCGAGGACGGTCGGCAGGCCCGTGCCGCCACCAATCGCGACGACGCGCCGGGGGGCCGTCGAACTGAGACCCGCGAGCGGGGAAGCGACGGGTGCGGTTGTTGGGCCGGCGACTCTCGCGAGCATCGATGCTGGTCAGTAGAGCACGCCCCGTGCCTTAATCAGCCACTCAATCCAGAGAAAACCGCTGGTTGACCGAGAAAAGACTACTTATGAGGCGTCAAAAGTCTCCCTCGCTGGGTCCTTATGTTGATTGAGGCGTGCGATCGGGGGTGTCAGTGACTCGTGGTTGGAAGACTGACGAACTCGGCGGGGTGGGGAAGTGGCGCGGGAGCGGGCGGGGACGGGAAGGTATTCCGGCAGGAGCCGGCGTCAGTTTGAAGTTCTGCCAGGAGCCGGGGCTTAAACGACGCTGCTTACGCGGTGCTTGCCGTTGTTTTCAGGGGCTGGCACGACGGACTCGAACGAGTGGTGCGTGTGCTGGAACACCTGGGCTCCGGTCGTTTCAATCCGAAGGGTGTAGGCGATCGGAAACTGGTCGAGGATCGCACCCACGGCCTTCAAGAGGGCGGGGGCGAAGGCGTTTTCGTCCTCAGCGGTGAGCGACGAGATCAGACGGATGTCCATAGAGTCCCGTCGGTGCAATTGGTATTCCGGTCCAACCGCCACCCGTTTCGTACAGTTTTGACAGGGCGGATGACCGATATTTGAGCCTTCCCTAATCAGGCACTTATCCGACATCAAGGTGACAATGTTCTCCCCAGGGCTGCTTCCGCGCACAATTACCTGCAACCAACAAAAGTGCGCAAACCGTGTATGTCACATGTGAAGGATGACTCCGCTGCGATGCCGCAACACAACGAAAATATTACGCGCAACCTTGACAGTGCTTCACCAGGGTGGATAATGTCTGCCTCCCAACGAACTATGTCCTCATCCCCCAGTGAACCCCTCCGGCTGATCGGCAAGAGCCCGGCGATCGAAACTCTTCGGGAAGAAGTCGAGTACGCCGCGCGCTGTGACGCGAAGGTGTTGGTCACGGGGGAAAGCGGCGTCGGCAAGGAAATCGTCGCCCGGTTGATCCACGCCGGCAGCGAGCGCCGGCAGTATCCGATGGTGACGGTCAACTGCGCGGCGCTCACCGAATCGCTGCTCGAGACCGAATTGTTCGGCCACGTCCGCGGCAGCTTTACCGGCGCGTTCCGCGACCGCACCGGCGCGCTCGAGCAGGCGCATCGCGGCACCGTCTTCATGGACGAAATCGGCGAGACCACACCGCGGATGCAGGGGCTGCTGCTTCGCTTCCTCGAGACCGGAGAAATCCAGCGCGTCGGCTCCGAACGGACCGAGACTCGAGTGAACGTCCGTGTCATCGCCGCCACCAACCGCAACCTGGTCGATGCCGTCGCGGCGAAGACGTTTCGCGACGATCTCTACTATCGGCTCAACGTCATCCAGTTGCATTTGCCGCCGCTCAGAGAGCGGATGGGGGACGTGCCGGCGCTGCTTTCCCACTTCCTCACCCTGTTCGCGGAACGGTCCCGCGTCGCCGTCCCCGGCGTGTCGCCCGACGCGATGGCGATGCTCGAGTCGTATCCGTGGCCGGGCAACGTGCGCGAGCTGAAGAACGTTGCCGAACGGCTGGTCGTCAGGAGCGAGGGAGGGCTGATCGACCTTGCCGATCTGCCGGTCAATCTGGTGCGCGTCGAAGGTCCCGCCGCGCGCATCCTCGCGGCCGGGGTCCGCAGCAACGCCGACGTGATCTACGAAAAGCTGACGGTGGCGAAGGAGTCGTTCTGGTCCTGCGTCTACGCCCCGTTCATGTCGCGAGACATGACCCGCGACGACCTGCGCAGCCTGGTGCGCCGCGGGCTCGAGCACACCAACGGCAGCTACCGCGTGCTCACCGAGCTGTTCAACATGCCGGCCACCGACTACAAGCGCTTCCTCAACTTCCTGCGCAAGCACCACTGCCACGTGGCCTTCCAGCAGTTCCGGTCGGTGCCGGGCCGGGTGGTGGCGACGGCGTCTGAGCCGGAGGGCGAGCCCGCGAAAACGCGACGCTCGACCGCAGACGATGGCTGGAGGAAAGACGGCTGGAAGAAATCAGTGCTGGCCTGAGGCGGCCATCAGCTCGAGCAGCTGCTCCGAGCTGACCGGCTTGACCACGTAGCTGGCGCCGAGCCGCGCCGCCTCACCGCGGAGCACGGGATCGTCGAACCCAGAGAACACGATGATCCCCATCTCGCGGTCCTTGTCCCGGGCGATGACCGCGAGCTGCAGGCCGTTGAACGCCCCCAGCCGCACGTCGGTGACCATCACGTCGAAGTGCTCGTTGAGCAGTCGCTCACGGGCCTCTTCGAAGGTCCGACACGCGACGACCTCGAGTCCGGCTCGTTCGAACGCGGTTTTCATCGCATCCAGCAGCGCACGTTCGTCATCGACGATCAGCACTCGGTGATTGCGAGCGGACGGCAACCCGGCATTCATCTGTTCCTTCGCTTCCACTGGATAACTGGGGCCGCCTGCCTGGTTCAACGCGCCTATCGTAGTCGAGACTGACGGTTCGCGGCCGCCGCCGCGGGATAACGGTCCGGAAAGAAATCCCGCCCGCGCAGGATCTCGACGACGTTTTTGATGGCCCCGACGATCGGCGTCGCGTTCAACCCGGTGTCGAGCGTGCCGCTGACCACCCCTTTTCGCCGGACCGTGGAGACGATGGTCGCGACCGCGATGGCCGTCCCGATGACCGGAACGGATCGCCTCAGCCTGCGCGACAACCGAGCCCCTCCCCACCTGGTCAGTTTCTGGCCGATACTCATACTCAACCGACTGCAAATGGCGTTCCGTAAGCTCTACCTCATACCCGTGGCACTTGCCGCTGCCCTCGTCCCAATTCCGGCTGGATTGATCGAGCGAGTGTACGCAGGCGTACTGTTCCCGTCCCTCCAGCGGCCGGTGACCTTCGTCTCGAACCTGGTTCCGATCGCGCTGCTCGATGTGGCGGTCGCGATTGCGCTGGTGGCCCTGACCGCCAGCCTGGTGCGGGACTGGCGCCGGCTGGGAGGCCGGTCGGCGTTATGGACAGGGGCCATCCGGCTCGCCACCGTGGTGGCGGTGATCTACCTGCTGTTCCTGGCGACGTGGGGATTGAACTACCGACGCGTCCCGCTGGAGCAGAAGCTCGATTTCGAGGCGAGCCGGGTGAACCAGGCCGGCGCCATCCGGCTCGCCACGCTGGCAACCGAGCGTCTGAACGCCGGGTATGTCGCCGCGCACGCCCGACCTTTCCGGGCGGACCTGTTGGCAGCAGACTTCGCCGCCACCCAGTCCCTGCTCGGCGCCACCCGACTTGCCAGGCCCGGGCGGCCGAAGCGCTCGCTGGCCGGTCTCTACTTTCGATATGCCGCCATCGACGGCATGACCGTGCCGGTGTTTCTCGAAGTCATCCTCAACCCCGACCTGCTGCCGGTCGAAAGGCCCTCGGTGCTGGCGCACGAATGGGGGCACCTGGCCGGATACGCCGATGAATCGGAAGCGAACTTCCTCGCCTGGGTTACCGGCGTCCGCAGCGCCGACCCGCTGGCGCAATACAGCGCCTGGCTCGATGCCTATGGCCTCGCCGTCAACGCGCTGCCACGGGCGGCGCGGGGTACTCTCCCGCCGCTCGACGCCGGGCCCCGGTCGGACCTGCGCGACATCGCGGCCCGGTACGCGCGGTCGTCACCGCGAGTGACCGCGGCGGCGCCGAGGCGTATACGACTCCTATCTGAAAGCGAACCGGATCGAAGAAGGGATCGCGAACTACGCCGTGGTCCTGCAGCTGATTCTTGGGACGCGGTTTGACGCCGACTGGCGGCCCATTCTCCGGTCACGGCGGTGATTTCCCCTTGGACCCGTCTGTCACATCGGTTAATTTTGACGAATTCAGTCGAATTTTGTGGCCACCGGTCGCATCTATGGCTGAGGCTACCTTTTGCGTGCACTTTTTACCCTAATCGTGCAAATGATAGATGTAGTTTATGCACCCTGCCGCAGGTGACCTTGTCGATCGCGATTTCGAAACCCGTTCCCGCAGAGTGCAAGCAATCCCGACCTCGCGCCATCGCTCTACGGATGACATCGTCGACGGACTGTCACCGGCCTAACTGTAAGTGTCCTATCCTCAGTTATTTGTCGTGAAGTATCACCCGCATTGACGGTCGAACCCGCCGATCGTCCCACGGCGTCAGCGCGCCGCAAACCGGTTGGAAAAGGCTCGATCCTGCGCCCAAACCTCCCTGCGCTCTGCGCACTTTCGGGACAACCAGAATTGTGCAAGCTTTGCTCGGCCGGTGAGCCGACAGGTCCAAGTTCCTTGTCCATTTTTGAATGCACCCACGATTGGACCGTCACCGCACATTCCTTAAGTAACTGAATGCCAAGGGTTTATGCGAGTAATTCGGAGACGGCTCGTGTCAATCTCTGCAGAAAGACATCCGGCACGTTCCTTGTTAAACCGCTGTCGGCTCCACCGTAAACCCTACAGTAGTAAACCCGTTCGTTCGGATAGCGCCGTTCTCCCCCGGTGTTTCTCGAGCGCTTCAAAGGCAGGTCTGGATGCTCAGACTACTCGAGAGGAATATTGCCTCGATCGAGAAAAAATTGGTGCTCGTCGCTCCGTCGCACGCTTCGCTGGCGAAGTCATTCAACAACATAAGGGCCGATGGAGGTCGGCATCAGGACCTGCTTCAAGAAATGCAGCGCCTGCGTGGGAGCATCTATCTCCAGGACGGCGCCTTACAGCCGCACCAACTTACGAACGACGGTCTGCACCAGACGCCGGAAGACGACAAGAGCTGGCATTTGCTGATGCTGAATGCCAAGGGGAACGTCAGCGCGTGCGCCTGGTACATGGAACACGACGAAGCGGCGCGGTTCGAGCACCTGCGGGTCCGTAACTGCGGGCTCGCGCGAATCGAAGGCTGGCGCGAGAAACTCTCGCGTGCAGTCGAATCAGAGCTGCAGCGTGCGCGGGAGAATGGTCTCCGGTATGCGGAGGTAGGCGGTTGGGCGGTGGCCAAAGAAAGCCGATGCACCTCGGAAGGCCTGTTACTCGCGCTGGCGGCGTCACAGCCTCGGTCGTACGCTCGGCGGCGCGCTCGGTCTGACCACCGCCACCGTCAGGCACTCCTCTTCGACGATCCTGAGGCGCCTGGGCGGGTCCCTTCTCGAGGTGGGTGGGTCGCTCGTCCCGTCATACTACGATCCGAAGTACAAGTGCGAGATGGAACTGCTTCGTTTCGACTCCCGGCGACCCAATGCAAAATACGGCGGTCTGATCGAACTCCTTGGCAGCAAGCTCGCGAATGTGATGGTCATCGCCTGCGGGGGCCAGGCGGACGGAGCGGAAGAGCCCGCTCTTGTCAATGGTCTGAGCGACACACTCTTCGCCGCCTGAGGCCTTACGCGATTCCCTTTCTTGAACGACATTTACAAATGTCCCCGCCCTCGCTATCCTGCCGGGGCGGGTGGACCTGCCTTCACGCCACTCAGGAAGGCTGCTCGTTGATATCTCACGGACCGACGTTCAGGTGTGCATGATTGAGGCTGCCATCGTCGCGTTTCGGCAGATCCTCGGCAACGAACATACGCTCACCGAACCTGCGGCGATGCAGCGTTATGGCTGGTGCACGAGCCCGATCCAGCGGGAAATTCCGGCCGTTCTACAACCCTCATCGGTCGAGGAAATCCAGCAGGTCCTTCAGGTTGCCCGTCGTCATCAGATACCCCTGTACCGATCAGCACAGGCAACAACTGGGGCTACGGTTCAGCGCAGCCCGCGCATGATCACACTGTGGTCCTCGACCTCGGTCGAATGAACCGGATCATCGAGGTCAACACTGAGCTGGCGTATGCCGTCCTCGAGCCAGGTGTGACGCAACGGCAGCTGTACGAGCACCTGGAACAGCAACGGATCCCACTCTGGCTCAATCCGACAGGAGCCGGACCCAGCTGCAGCATTCTCGGCAATACCCTCGAGCGAGGCTTTGGTATCGGTCCGAACGGAGATCACTTTCTGGCGCAGTGTGGCATGGAGGTCGTGCTGGCCTCGGGCGAAATCCTGCGCACCGGATTTGGGCACTTTCCAGGCGCCAGGGCGACGTATCTTACAAGTGGGGCGTCGGACCCTACCTGGATGGCCTCTTCACCCAATCCAGCTTCGGCATCGTCACGAAGATGGGGGTGTGGCTGACGCCAGTCCCGGCGCATTTCGAAGGCTGTTATCTGACGTGCCATTCTGAGGATCAGCTTGGCCCGTTGATCGAGGGGATTCGCGACCTCCTGTTCATGGGGGTGTTCGCAGGCCCCTTTAATCTGCTGCACCGAAACCGCGTTCTGATCATGCTAGGGCAATACCCATGGGACGAGATGGCAGGTCAGACCCCCCTGAGTGAATCCGTCGCAGCACAGCTCGCAACCCGCAAGAAAATTGGCGCCTGGAACGGTGTGGGTGCGATTTGCGGCAGCCGCGCCCAGGTCCGGGCGGCCAAGCAGACCATCAAAGAGAGGCTCCGCGGCAAGGTCGATCGCGTGACGTTTCTTTCCGACGAGCGGCTGCAGCTGCTACGGCGGTTCCCGGCAGCGTTCAGCGTTCTGCTCCAGATGAACGTGCCTGATCTGCTCAAGACGTTGGAGAACTCATACGGCATGATGAAAGGGGTGCCAAGCGAGGTTGCAATGTCGCTTTCCTATTGGCGCAACCGGCGGACCCGGCCGCCAGCCACCGACCTCAATCCAGCGCGCGACAATTGCGGCCTCCTGTGGTTCGCCCCGATCATCCCGATGACCCGGGAAGACGTCTTCGCATTTCGAAAGATCATCGAGCCGATTTTCGCAAAACACGGCTTCGAGGCGTGCATCACGCTCACCGCAGTGAACGAGCGATGCTTCGATTGCACCCTGCCCATCCTGTATAACAAGGACGATCAGACGGAGACACGAAACGCGCAGGCGTGCTATGCGGACCTGCACGAGAAATGCGGACAGGCCGGATACATACCGTATCGCCTAGGGCTGCAGTCGATGTCGGACGAAACGATGAAGGACGACGTGTTCTGGAGCGTCGTGCAGAGCCTGAAGACTGCTCTGGATCCGCAGGGGATTGTCTCCCCTGGGCGTTATGCGCGTTGAGCCTCAATTCGTTCTGCAAGCCATTCTGATACCGGTATTAGAAAGCGACGTCCCAGCAGTCCCACACTGATCCACATCGTGGCAAACCAGTAGGGGATACCGAGAAAGTCCGGCGCCGGATACCACCACAGGCCGGTCGACACCCCGAAGAGCTCGATGATGAAGCCCAGACCCAGGCCGCACAGCGCGTAGTAGACGTCCAGCTTTTCGTGAAATAGAACGAACAGGACGATCGTCGAGCAGGCCGTTGCCAGGAAGAGCGCTCGGGAGTCGAAGGAAAACAAGGAGAACGCGGCCGACGTGATTACGACCGCGGCGATCGCCTTTCTGACGACGGAGAGGCGCGGGCTCGCCTGTCCCGAGATGAATCGTTTCATGCCGAGGAAATAGAAACCCCAGAGCAGCGGCTCATAGTAGGGCATCAACAGGATGTCCTTGAACTTGAACTCGAAGAGGCCCGCCCTCAAGGTGACGTAGTTCTGAAAAAGGAAGAAGACGGCGGCCACGCCGAACATCATCAGTTCGGCGGCTGTAACAGGACGGAACACGATCCACCAGCAGGCAAGCAGCAGAGCCAACAGAACCAGCCGGTCGGGAACGAAGAGCAGGCCCGCGATAGTGGCTGCCAGCGCCAGCACCGCACGCAGCTTCTGGTAGGAAGCGATCACGGACGGAAGTATACGCCCGCAAAAAAGGAAGGGGCGGGAGTTGCCTCCCGCCCCTGTAACAGACGACGATCAGGAAGTGCTACTTTCTCCGCCGTGCCCGGGCGAGACCCAGAAGCGCCATCCCAAACAGAGTCAGACCGGCGGGCTCTGGAACTGGGGTAACGATAGTGCCCAACACGGGATCGTTACTGACCAAAGTCCACGGCTGTCCGGCGGGACACTCTGCGCCTTGACAACTTCTGAAGTTGCTTATCGAGTGACGCATCCGCCCCGGCTGGCGCACCAGGGTTCCCAGGAATTGCATTACCGTCAAAGTAGGCGGCCCAGTCACCGGAGCCGGGTATAACAGCCAGGTACCCAGAGGCTACCCCACTCAACGGGTTGGTGAGTGCGTTGACGGTGCCGCTAACGGTAGTATGAATCTCCAGGTATGACCCCAGGGATGAACTGGAAGCTGACCATCAGGGTCCCATCCGTTACGCTACCCACCGATCCATCGAAGTCCTCATCGTCATCCCAATAGATGTCCAATTGGCCGCCGATTGAGTCGACTTGGAAACCCGACGCGGTTGCCGCGATGGAGTTCACGATAACGTCATAGAAGTATCCGGTTATCTCCCCGTCGCGTACCGAGTTCAAACCAAGGGTACTGGCCCAATATCGGCCACGGGGTGATAGTCGTCAGCTCCAGAGTCCCTGCGTTCTCGCAACCGACCACTATCGTCGCGCACGGGAGTCGAAGGTGCTCTTCCTCGAAGAATCCCTCGACATTCGTGTACTTTGCCTCATACGGCCCCGTTACCAGGGCGATCGGGTCGGCGGCTGCTGGTCCCGCGACGCACATAAGCGCCAACGCGGTTACTGCGATCCTCTTCATAATGTTTGCTCCTCTTCGCAATCCCCATTCGTGGCGGGCCAGGGCGGGTACCTAGTCATCGACGAGGCAACAATCTCGCCCCTCGAAACTCCCACAGCGTCGCCGGACGTTTCGACGTGCCATGAAGCAAAGAGGGGGCCGAGCCGATCAGATAATCTAACTCTTTTGTATTCAGTTACTTATGGCCGTTTCGACAATGGGTCGCCATCGAGAAAGTCTCTCGGATGGAGACATTTGTCGCTCCCGACGGGTTTTGAGGAGAACTTGGAAGGCTGCTTCTCCCGGGTACGACGACGCCCGCCGGCAGGGCAAGAAATGGTCTGTGTGGACCGAACCGAGTCAGAAGGTCACGCGCAGGGTCGCCGACCCGTGAGAGTTCCGGCGGTACTGTCCGAGGAAGTCGTCTGGCTCACCCCCGAGTCCGACGCCGGTCAGTGTCAGCCGCCAGTGCGTCGGTCAAGGCCTGCGAGTATTCGAGCTTGGCGTAGAAGCCATCGCCGTTCTGGCGCGCCGCCGCTTCGACGATCACTGTTCGCAGCGGATCGAGCGTACACGAGGCCCGGCCGATGAACGATCGGCGCCATGCTCCGGTCCGGTGCGAACTCCCGCGCGACGCGGCTGCTCCTGGATCGCTTCGCCCGCATAGCCGACGTCCAGCAGCCACTCGCCGACCTGCCGTTCGATCTCGACGACATACAGGACGTATTCGTCGCTCGTCGATGGCGGCGGACGTGACAGTAGGCGGCTTCGACTTTCAGGGTGAACCAGCTCGACGGGATCGCGAGATCCGCTCCGTACATCCGAATGCCGGGATAGACCCGCACGACATCGATCGTCTGTGCTTCGGGCCGCAGCCCGCACAGTCGATGATCCGGCAGGTGATTGAAACCGTCGAAGAAGGAGAGCGCGGTTTCGAGCCGGCTGCCCGGTATGCCTCCAGCGCCCGCCGAACTGCGCCCCGCTTGGGATGTCCGATGCCGCCGTCGGTCGAGGGTCAATGCCCGCCGCCTCCGGCGGAATGACGGCCCAGCGCTGAGTCGAGCAGCGGCAGGCGACTCGGCGTCAACTGCGGTACCCAGATACGCCTCGAACGTCTCGCTGCCGAGTCTGAAGCGACGCCGCGCACGGCGATCACCGGCAGACAGCTCTGAATCGATGACGTTCAGGTAAGTCCCGGGGGCAAATCGATCGGTCGGGTAGATGATGTCGGCCCGGCCCCAGCGGATGAACTGCTTCCCCACGTCGAGCGTGAAGCGCCCCGGCTGCACGTCGCCGCAAGACGCCGAACGGCCGCGCGCGGCCGCCGCACACCGCGATCCTCGAAATCGAGACGCCACTCGTCCTCGACCTGATCGTGCGAGTTCGCCGCGCAGATCGAGCCCGGCGGCGAATCTGAAGCCAGCCGGCGGGGCGGACGAACACCTCATTCGCGAAAGAGCGCGTCTCCGACTCAGTTGCGTTCGAGTCGTTGCGGCGCGCGTCCTGCGGGAACACGACGACGCGTCCTTCGATGAACCCGCTGTGAGGACGCGGTCTGCGCATCGACGACGCGACGGCCACAACGAGGAGCGACAGCGCGATCAGGACCGCTTCTCATTGGCGCCGCAGCGCCTGCGAGCGTGAAATCCTCGTCCTTGAGCGGCACGTTGTATTGAATCTTCTCGAGGGCGAGGCGGGTGAGCGTGCCGCGCCGCAGGTCGGTCATCGTCATCTCGCGCGCGGTCCAGATCCCCTGGATGTTGACTGATGTCTGCGTATTCCAGCCGCCGCACCACCTGCATCCTTGATGAACGAATCGACGCGGGCGCAGGCGTAGTTGTCCTTGCGGATCCAGAGGATCGACTGTGCGTGTACTGCGACGATCTGTGACGTGCTTCGGGATCGACTCGAATCTTCCAGCACGCGCGCGCCGTCGATCGCTTCTTCGCCGAGCAGCGCGCGTAGTCGTACTGATCCACGTCACGCTCTTCGAGGTCCTCGAAGCTGAAGTCGGTGCCGAAGAACGCGTGGAACGATCCTGCAGCGCAATGCGGCGGTCGCGCTCGAGCGCCGGCGTCCACATCCACTGATCGGAGGCACGGTCGGGATGGTTGACCACCAGCAGCGCGACCCCTCTGACCTCGGCTGGCGCCGTGAACCGGATGACCACCTTGCTCTGCGCCGTGCGAGCCAATGCGCTCGTAAATCCAGCGCTTCTCGCTCCACTTCCCGACGGCGTCGAACGACTGGAGAACGCCTTCGTAGCGCTGCGACTGCGACTGCGGTCCGCTTCTGCGCCTCCTCGACGATCTGCCGGGCATCTCTGCGGCGACCTGAGGCTCGCGCCAGCAGGAACGGCCGCAAGCCCGTGGCAGCCAGCGTGAGCGACGCAGAGTGATCCACCGCTGGCCTCGACGTTTATTCATAGACGTTCACTCATATTCAAGGGCCTCCACGAGGGGCATGCGCAGCGCCGATTCGGCCGGCCAGAGGGCCGCGACGAAGGCGGCGCCCAGGATCGTCTGGGACGAGCGCCAGCACGGTCGGCGATCGGATACTGGTAGTCGAGCCGCAGCCCCGACCACGTCGCGCTGCACGATGTCCAGCACGATAATACAGATTGATCGCGCCGAGCGGCGCAGCCGAGGATCAGGCCGATCGCCGCGACCGCGAGCGCCTCGAGCCAGATCGTGCGACGGATCTGGCCGCGCAGCGCGCCGACGGCCCGCAGCACGCCGAGCTCGCGCCGGCGGTCGGTGATCGAGACGGTCAGCGTGTTCACGATACCGAGAATCGCGACGAAGCACCGCGACCGCGACCTGGACGTTCATCAGGCCGAAACCACTGGTCGGCGATCCGGATCACGTAGCTTCGGCTCGCCTCATTGGTGAGCACGAACACGTGCCGCTTGCCGGCGTACCGGTCGAGGATGCTGCTGTCGAACCTCAGCCGGACGCGCACCGGGCGTCACGAACACGCGGAAGTCATTGACCGAATCGTCGCGCCAGTATCTTCACGAAGACGCTTCGGTCCATGAAGACCGCTCCCTGCTGATCGGTATAGTCCACGATAATGCCGACGATCGGGAAGCCGCATCGTGCCGTATGGCGCCGCCAGCTCGAGGGTGTCGCCGAGCGCTCAGGCCTGAAGCTGCTGCGCCAGATTGTCGCGACACGATCAGCCCTTCGACCCGCCGCGGCCCGTCGCGGTACATGTCCGTCGGCGTCGCCGGCGACCGGTTTGGTCCGGCGCGGTTTCGCGCGACGCTTGCCATCTCGATCGCCGCGACCATGACCGGCAGGTCGCCGAAGCGTGATCCGGCTGATCGCGGAACAGTCTGCACGCGCTCGACGCCTGGCAAGTGCTGCGATCTCCTCGCCCATCGCCGCCGGGAACCTGCGTCGTGCGGAGATCGAGCCGCTGATGAGGGCATGACGAAGAGGTCCGGATTGAGCGCGGTGTCCATCCAGTCGACGATCGACGCGTAGCTGGCGCGCGCCATGCCGGCGAACGCGACCGATCAGCGCCAGCGAGAGCATCAGCGCGACCACGCGTGGCCGACGTCCGGCGCGGCGCCTGGATCAGGCTGTCGGCGGCGAGCGCGCCCTCCACCGGCCGCAGCCACTGCAGCGCGGGGCGAAGGGCCCTGGCCAGGCCGGCGACAGGATCGGCGCGAGCAGCAGGGCCGCCGCGATCGTCAGCGCGTAGCCGGCGTAGAACGACCGCCCGCGGCCGCCGGGATGGTCAGAGCAGCCGACCGAGAGCAGCGCCGGACACCGCCGCCAGAATCACCCGGAGGCGACTGCCCTCGGCCGACGAGCACCTGGTACCTGCCCTTTCTGGAGCGCCTGTCACCGGATCGACGCGGGCGGCGTTCCGGGCCGGCACCGCCGCGGCCACCAGCGCTCGTCGACGATGCCGATCGACGATCGCGCGTGGCCAGCAGCCACCGGGTTGGTCGTCGATCGTCGTCGGCCCGTTGGGCCACGCCATAAAGCTCGCCGACGAGGGTGCTCGATGGCCGCGGCGATCGCCGCGCGCGATGAGCACGCCGAACCCCAGGCCGAGCGACCGACCCGAGCCAGCCCAGCACGACGCTCTCGCCGAGAAACAGCCAGCGGATCTGTCCGCGGGTGGCGCCGAGCGCGCGCAGGATGCCGATCTCGGAGCGACGCTCGCGTGACCGCGATGGCAAACGAGTTGTAGATGATGAACATCCCGATGAAGAGCGCGAACGCGGCTCGAGATGCTCACCATCACGGTGTAGCCGGCGAGCATCGCCTCGGCCTGCCGTCCGCGGCTGGCCGGCGGCTGGATCTCGAAGCCGGGTCCGAGCAGGCCTGCGAGCTCGCGCTGGCGCGTCGGCGAGCGTCACGCCGGGCTGCAGCGCCAGATCGATCCGATCGAACGTCCGGCCGCGCCCGAACATCAGCTGCGCGGCATAGACGTCCATGATCGCGAGGTTGCCGCCGAACGCCGCTCGCCAGCCCTGACGGTTTCATGATCCCGCGAACGACGAACGCCTTGCTCGCCGTCGGCGGTCTGAAGCGGCAGCCGGCTGCCGACCGCCGAGTCCGTGCCGGTCGGCGAAGTCCTTGGAGACGATCATCGAATCCGGCTGCGCGAGGAAGATGAGCGGATCGTCGAGACCAGCGTCGTCGGCTCCGCTCTCGAGGTCGTACTCCGCAGGCTGCGATCGCCGGTCATGTCGATGCCGAGCACGAGCAGCTTGCCCTGCCCCGGGAGCCCCGACTCCACGACCGCTTCGATCACCGGCACCGCGACCCGGACGCTGGCGGCCGACTGGACCTTGTCGAGCACGTCTTCACCGAAGCCGGCTTCGCCGGCGGTCACCTGGAGCTCGGTGCTTGCCGGCGATGCGATCGATGCGTCTGCGAGAACGCGAAGAGCACACTCTGATTCGCCGTGTGCATGCCGACGAACACCGCGACACCGAGCACGATCCCGGCGACGGTGCAGCAGCCGTTCGCAGGATGTGCCGCGCGGACGTAGGGCCAGCTGATGAGCGTGGAGCAGCCTCATCGCCGGACGTCCCCGACGATCCGGCCGTCGCGCAGCGACGACCGTCCGCTCGACAGCTCTCGGCAACCGCCGGATCATGGGTGACGATCACAACGGTGGCCCCGAACTGCGACGTGAAGATCGCGGATGAGCGCCAGGATGTCCTGGCCGGTGCGCGTATCGAGGTTCCCGGTTGGTTCGTCGGCGAGCAGGATCGGTGGGTTGATCGCTAGGGCGCGCGCGATCGCCACGCGCTGGCGCTGACCGCCGGAAAGCTGGTCGGGCAGGTGCTCGAGCCGGTCATTCGAGCTGGACGAGTTCGAGCAGCTCGCGCGCCCGCGCGCTGACTTTCTTGCGCGGCCAGCCGCGCAGATGCAGGGGAAGACCGACGTTCTCGAGACAGGTCAGAGTCGGCAGCAGATTGAAGAATTGGAAGATGAAGCCGATCTTGTCACGCCGCACCCGAGTGCGGCCGTCGTCGGAGAGCTGGGCCGAGCGATTGGCCGTCGATGCGAACGTCGCCGGACGTCGGACGGTCGAGCGCCGCCGATCAGATTCAAGAGCGTCGACTTGCCGGAACCTGATGGGCCGATGATCGACACCATTTCACCGCGCCCGATTGTCAGGCTGGTGTGGTCAAGGGCAGTGACTCCGGTGCGGCCTTCGAACCGCCGGCTCACCTCCTCGAGTTGAATCATTACCCTCCGTTATCGGCCCTCTTCAGGACCGCCTGCAGGCACCGGTCCCAACGACCGGAGGCCTCGGATTGCTGCGCCAGCTTGAATGTACCAATAAAGGTCCCGATCTTGCTATTCGCCTGGCAGGAGGTGTTGAGCTGCCGCGAGTTGCCACAACCGGAGTCGTCGCGTCCTCATTAGCGCCCGTCGTGGAGGCGGGTATCGCGTCGGCCAGGGCCGCGGGCCTGCGTTACACGACCGACACCCGGCCTGGCATCAGGCGAACGCGGCATGGCGCGACCTTCCGCTACTTCGGTCCGACCGGCCGGCGGGTTACGGCCGCTGATGAGCTTACCCGGATCCGGGCGCTCGTCATCCCGCCGGCGTGGGAAGAGGTCTGGATCTGCTCCGAGCCGGCAGGGCACCTGCAGGCAACGGGCAGAGATGCCCGGGGCAGGAAGCAGTACCGTTACCACCCGAGATGGCGGGCGGTGCGCGACGAAACGAAGTTCGACCGGATGATCGGCTTCGCCCTGGCACTGCCGCACATCCGCCAGCAGACCGACCGCGACCTGCGGCGCGCCGGGATGCCCCGCGAGAAGGTGATTGCCGCCGTTGTGCAGCTGCTCGAGAAGACCCTGATCCGCGTCGGCAACGACGAATACGCGCGCCACAATCGATCGTACGGCCTGACGACGCTGCGCGACGGGCACGTCGCCCTGCGCGGCGCTCGCCTGCGCTTCACGTTCCGGGGCAAGAGCGGCATCGACCACGAGATCGACCTCGACGATCGCCGCCTCGCGCGAGTGGTGCGCGCCTGTCGCGACATCCCGGGCTACGACCTGTTTCAGTACTACGATGAGCAGGGTGAACGGCAGGCGGTCGGTTCCGCGGATGTGAACGCCTACCTGAAGGCGATCAGCGGCGAGGACTACACGTCCAAGGATTTCCGGACCTGGGCCGGCACGGTACACGCCGCCGACGTCTTGCGGGCTTGCGGTCCGTTTCGATCGGCGACCGAGGCGAAGCGCAACGTGGTCCGGGCGGTGGAGTCGGTGGCCAGCCGTCTGGGGAACACGAAGGCGGTGTCACGCAAGTGCTACATCCATCCCGCCGTCGTCGAGGCCTACTCCGACGGTTCGATGACCCGGATGCGGGTGGTGCGGCGGAACGGGCGGTCCGCCCACGCGTTGTCGGAGTGTGAAGCCGCGGTGCTGTCGCTGCTCCAGAAGAGAGCGGGGAAGGGGCCGCGGCGGAAGGCCAGCTGACCCTCCGCCGCCAGCCGCGTCGATTTTTCTAACGGGCGCGGATGCTGATCCCGCCGTTGGTGCCTTCGAGGCTGATGCGCGGACCGCCGCCGTTCAGATCGCCGTCCATCCGCCGCTTCGTCGCTTCGCCGCGGTTCTGAAGGTTGAGTCCACTCGTCTCGATGCCGCCGTTGGTGATACGGGCGGAGATCGATGCCTTCGCGTCCGCAGGCACTCGGAGCTCGATGCCGCCGTTGGTGCATTCCAGCTTCACTCCATCGGCCGATACCGACGTGAGGTCCACTTCGACGCCGCCGTTGGTGGTGGTGGCTTCGATCGCGCCGCCGATGTCGCGCGCCTTGATGCCGCCGTTGGTGGCTTCCGCGTGGATGCGTCCGCTGACACCGGCAATCTCGACGCCGCCATTGACGGTGGTCACCTTCAGTTCCGCGCCGGCCGGCACCCGCACGGTGTACTGGACCTGGCGGCTCGAGTGGTCGAACATGCCGCCGCTGGTCCGATCGAGCTTGGTCTCGACCTTGATGACCCCGCCGGCCACGCTGTCAGTGATCTGGATGCGGTCCAGCGCCTCCTTCGCCGCCTCCTTGCTGCCGGCGCGACCGGTCTTTTGGGCCACGATCTCGACGGTGTTGCCCTGCCCGGTCACGACATCGATCTTTCCGTTGACGTTGCTGACCTCGACCCGGCCGCCCGGTTGCAGCTCGAACGTCTTGCGCCACTCGGCCGTCTCCTGATCCTTGAAGTCGGCCATGGCGATGTCGCAGCCGGCCGACGCGGCGAAGAGCAGCGGCAGGCACAGGGTCACGGCACGGAGGCGACGGGTTCTTGGCATCATCGTGAGAGTCTCCTGTGGCGATATACGCCTGCGCTGCCGGGCAGGTTCCTCATCCATGAGCAAGCACGGGCAAGCCCTGCAGGCTGGAAACGGCTATTATGGCCCCTCCAGCCGTTGCGGCCCGCGTTACCGCCGCCCCGAACGGCTCGGCTGTCCGGCAACCAACACGCGACGAGGAGCCGCGAACGGCGGCGCCTCCGACGGCTGACACTGGCGAACCTGCACCATGTCTGAACGAAAGTATCGGCAACGCGGCTACCAGGACGAGCCGCGCGAGCCCCGGCGCGAACAGGGCCCGGCTCCCAAGAAAGAATACGCGCCACGCGGGCAGCCCCCGATCGCGCCCAAGACCTTCAGCATGCCGGGGTTTCGCGAGGTCGTCCGCTGTGCACCCTGCGGGCACGAGCTGACCATCGCGATTGCCTCGGCCGCCGACGGAGTGTGCGTGCGGTGCGGGGCGGCGCTCCATAGCTGCTCGCAGTGCGCGAACTTCGACACCAGCGCGCTCTTCGAGTGCCGCGAAACGATACCGGCCCGCGTCTCGCCGAAAGACGTTCGCAACCAGTGCCCGTTGTTCCAGCCGCGCACGACGGTGGAGCGTGAGACCAAGTCGTCCTCCTCCAGCGGAACGTCGAGTGCGCGCCAGGCCTTCGACGATCTCTTCAAGTAATGAGCAACCGCCAACGCCGGGTGGCTCGCCACCCGTTTTTCCTGTTCCTCGTGATGGCCTCTACCATCGGGTTCCGCCCCGCCGCCGCCGATCAACGCCGCGCCTCTGCGCCGGTTTCCTCGTACGTGGTCGTCCGCAGCTACCCTCACGATCCGCAGGCGTTCACGCAGGGGCTCGTCTACCTTGACGGTGTGCTCTATGAAGGGACCGGTCTCAACGGCCGGTCCGGTATCCGCAAGGTGAAGCTCGAGAACGGGGAAGTGGTACAGATCCAGAAGCTGGACGCGCAGTACTTCGGGGAAGGAATCGCGGTCGTCGGCGACGAGATCATCCAGCTTACCTGGCAGGGGGGTATCGGGTTCGTCTACGACCGCCAGACGTTCAGCCGCAAGCGCTCGTTCACCTACACCGGCGAAGGGTGGGGGCTGACCTACGACGGCAAGCGGGTGATCATGAGCGATGGGACCGCCACCCTGCGCTTCCTCGATCCCCGCACGCTCAAGGAGACCGGCCGCCTGCCGGTGAAGGAAGCCGGGCGTCCAGTGCCGCAGCTGAACGAGCTGGAGTTCGTCAAGGGGGAGATCTACGCGAACGTCTGGCAGAGCGATCGGATCGCCCGCATCAACCCGACCACCGGCGAGGTGACCGGCTGGATCGAGCTGCGGGGCCTGCTGGACCCGAAAGAAGCGACCGGCGTCGACGTCCTGAATGGCATCGCTTACGATGCCGCCGGCGAACGCCTCTTCGTGACCGGCAAGCTCTGGCCGAAGCTGTTCGAGATCAAGCTGCGGCCCTGAACCACAAAAGGGGTGCGGGAGGGTGCGGCGGGGGTGCGGGGGGTGCGGCGGGTGCGGCGGGTGCGGGAGGGTGCGGGAGGGTGAGCCGAGCCGATCCGGTCGCTTCCTGCGCCTTACCCTGTGAAGATGTCCTCTCTTGCGCGCTGGCTGACGTTCAACGGTGTGGGGCTCGCAGGAGTCGTGGTCCAGCTGACGACCCTCGCGCTGCTGACCCGGGGCCTGGGGCTGCCGGTCGTGACCGCCACGGCGATTGCCGTGGAGCTTGCGGTGCTGCACAACTTTGGCTGGCACCAGCGCTGGACCTGGCGTGATCGTCCGGCGTTGGGGCGGCGCGATCTGGCGGCCCGCCTCTGGCGCTTTCATGCCGTCAACGGATTGGTATCGCTGGTGGGCAACGTCGGGATCACCGCCGTGCTGGCCCGCGCCGGGGTGGACCCGATCGTCGCCAACGGCGCCGCCATCGCCGCCTGTTCGCTGGTGAACTTCGCCGCCGGCGACGCGTTCGTCTTTCGCGCCGCCGCCGTCCTGGCGCTGGCGGTCGCCGGCAGCAGCGGCTCGGTGATCCAGGCCCAGTCTCCCGCGGCGCTCGCCGGCTGGCAGGCCTACATCGCCACGGTCGACGGACGCCACGCGAATCCGGCCGCCGGCTTCTTCGCCCTGGATGTCCGGAAGGTGGAACGCTGGCGCGCGCGCGCCACCGCCGGCGAGATTCCCATGACCGAGGTGGAGCCCCCCGGCATCGACGACGGCAAGATGCATCACTGGGCGGGGGCCGTCCATGTGCCCCACACCACGGTCGACGCGGTCATCAAGCGGTTGCAGGAGTACGCCGGCCGGGAATCGGAGTTCTACCAGGAAGTAAAAGCGTCGAGACTGCTCGCGCGGGAGGGAGATCGCGTGCGCGTCTTCATGCGGCTGCAGCGCGACGCGAGCATCGTCACCGTCAACTACAACACCGAGCACACCGTCGTCTACCGCCGGATCGACAGCGCGCGCGCGGCCAGCCGCAGTGTCTCGACCAAGATTGCCGAACTGGCCGAGGCGGGCACGCCCCGCGAACAAGAGAAACCACCAGGTGAGGACCACGGCTTCCTCTGGCGGTTGAATGCCTACTGGCGCTTCGAGCAGGTAGGGAACGGGGTGTTGATCGAATGCGAGTCGGTCAGCCTCAGCCGCAGCGTGCCGTTCCTCGTCCGCCCGCTCGTCGGTCCGATCGCCAACCGCATTGCGCGCGAATCGCTCGAGAGAACCCTCCGCAGCCTTCGCACGTTCCTGGCGACGGCTCCGTAGCCGACCGTGGTGTGACCCTCCGCTACTCGATCGCGATCAGCGACGAAGCCGTCCGGAAGTACCAGCGGCCGTCGACCAGCGCCGGCGACGCCAGCGTCTGTTCCCCCAGCGTGTTCACGTGGAGCAGCTTGAACTCCCGTCCGGCCTGAAGCACGAAGGTCTCGCCGTCGTCGTTGGTGAAGAACACTTTGTTGTCATGGGCCACCGGCGAGGCTGAAAAACCCTCCCGCTTGGCGACGCCGAGGCGTCCCTGGTACAGGACTTCACCGGTCTTGACGTCGTGCGCCGTCAGGACGCTCTGGATGTCGTTGACCAGGTAGAGGACGCCATCGACCACGATGCCGGAGGGGATGAAGGGAGAGCCCTTGGGCGACATCCACGCGACGTGGGTGGCGGTGACGTCACCGCTGCCGCCAGGGCGGATCGCAATTGTCGGTCCCTGGCGCCCGGACGAGCAGAGGATCAGTCCTTCGGCGACGACCGGCGTCGGGATCACCTCGAAGCCGAGCCCGGACACCGTCCAGAGCTCCTTGCCGGTCGCGGGATCGTAGCCGTAGACCTTCCGCTGGCTGCTGACGATGAGCTCGTCGCGGTCGCCGGCCCGGACGACGATCGGCGTGCCCCAGCCGACCGTTTCCACCCGGTTCGTCTTCCAGATCTGCTTCCCGGTCTTCTTGTCGAACGCGCCCACATAGGCCCCCGTCTCGTCCGTGCCCTTGTGGTCCTGGTAGATGAAGATGCGGTCCTTGTAGAGGATCGGCGAGCCGGCGCTGCCGTGGGTGTTCGCCAGTCGTCCCACCGGGTTGTGCCACGCGATCTTGCCGTTGAAGTCGACCGCCATCAGCCCGTGGGTGCCGAACGACCCGTAGACGAGCGTGCCGTCGGTGATCGCGGTGGCGGACGCGTGGCTGTTCTTTTCGTAGACGTGCTCGACCCCCTGAGTGCTGGGCACGGCCGTTTCCCACAGCTGCTTGCCGTCGGACCGCCTGAACCCGAGCATGGAGACTTTCGCGCCGTCGTCCTTCGAAGTGGTGACGAAGATGTGGTCCCCCCAGATGATCGGTGAGGAATGCCCGCGGCCGGCAACCGGCACCTTCCATTTCACCCCGGCGGTCGGCGACCACTTGTCCGTGTACTTGCCGGTCTTGACCAGACCCTGGCCGGAGGGGCCGCGCCAGCGCGTCCAGAATCTGGCGGCTTCGCCGTCCACTTCGATCATCGTCGCGGTGGCGTCGGCGGCGGCGCGGACGGATGGCGAGAGCAGCGCGGCGGCGCCAGTGAAAGCCAGGCCGACGGCGGGAGCGAGCAGAGCGGGGTAGATTCTCATGAGCCTCTCTTGTGCCTCAATGGCGGATTGGAGTCAACCTCGGTGTGATAATAGGCCGCCGGAGCGGGACGATCGGAGCCGGGGAGGGCAGGGCATGCCGGAGTCGGTGTTGAGGATCGAATCATGAGCACCATTAGCGCCGTCATCCTCGCGCGCGAACGCCGGATGGTGAATCGCATCCGGGCGGCGGGCGCGTCGTCGCCGGAGCAGGCGCGGACGCTCGAGCAGCTGGGCATTACACGCGGCGTCATCCTGCGCCGCCTGCGTGAGCGCGCCGTGATCCGGCAGGCCGGACCGGACCGCTTCTACCTCGACGAACCCAGCTGGGAGGCGGTCCGCCGCGCGCGCCGCCGGGCGATCCACGTCATGGGTGTGATCGTGCTGATCGTGCTGTTTGCCGTCGTGTTCGCACGCCGCGCACTCGCGCCGTAAGGGGCCGCCCGAGGCTGGAGTTCGCCGTAAGGCGGTTCTATACTTCGCGGCATGCGCATTCGTCTCCTGCTGATCCTCGCCGCCGCGCTCGCCACCGTCGCCGGCCTCCACACGTCGTTCCTGGCGCAGGGACAGCCGCAGACGGGCACGCAGGCCGCGGCCAGGCAGTGGCAGGACCTGCGGTGGCGCAATGTCGGACCCACCCGGGGCGGGCGCGTGACCGCGTTCACCGGCGTGCGGAGCCAGCCCTGCACCTTCTACATGGGCCCGACCGGTGGCGGCATCTTCAAGACCGAGAACTGCGGCGAGACCTGGACGGCGATCAGCGACGGCCAGATCTCCACCGGATCGATCGGCTCGATCGACGTGTCCGAGTCCAACCCCAGCATCGTCTACGTCGGGACCGGAAGCGCGGCGATCCGCAGCAACGTGATCATCGGCCGCGGCGCCTACAAATCTGTTGACGCCGGGCGGACGTGGCAGCCCATCGGCCTCGAGCAGGCGGGCCAGATCGGATCGATCATCGTCCATCCAACCAACCCTGACATCGTCTGGGCCGCGGCGCTCGGCTCGCCGTTCGGGCCGAACGACGAGCGCGGCGTCTTCAAGACGACCGACGGCGGGAAGAGCTGGAAGAAGACGCTGTTCGTGAATGCAGAAACCGGCGCGCGGGTGATCGCGGTGAACATGTCGAATCCCAACGAGCTCTATGCCGGGATGTACCGCGGATTCCGGAAAGGCTGGGACATCATCAGCGGCGGCCCGTCGACCGAAGGCGGTATCTACAAGTCGACCGACGCCGGCGACACGTGGAAGAAGATCGACGCCGGTCTGCCGGCGCCGCTGATCGGCAAGATCGATCTCGACGTCGCCCGCAGCCAGCCCAACATCGTCTACGCGATGATCGAGGCACCAGAAGACCAGGGCGGGCTGTATCGCTCCGACGACAGCGGCGCCACGTGGCGCCTGGTCAACAACGCGGCAAACCTCCGCGCCCGTCCGTTCTACTTCAACTACGTCGACGTCAACCCGAAGAATCCCGACGAGGTCTGGGTCAACGCGCTGGGGCTGGCCAAGTCGGTGAACGGCGGCAAGCAGTTCACCGCCGTGTCGACGCCACACTCCGACAATCACGGCATCTGGCTCAACCCTGACACGCCGCTCACCGCCCTCCAGGTGAACGACGGCGGTGCCAACGTCACGCGTGATGGCGGTCGCACCTGGTCGAGCATCCTCAATCAGCCCACCGGCGAGTTCTACATGGTGGCGGTCGACGAGCAGCATCCCTACCAGATCTACGGGCCGCAGCAGGACAACTCGACCGTGGTGCTGCCGAGCGTACCCAACGTGTCATTCGGGTTCGATCACCCGGCGCAGGCGTGGACGCAGGCCTCGGGGTGCGAGACCGGCGGGATCATGCCGACGCCGGACGGCAAGGTGATCTGGGGCGCCTGCAAAGGGGAGCTGGAGCGGTTCAGCGTCGAGACCGGACAGTCGCAGGGGCGCTGGATCTATCCGCAGAACCGCTACGGCCACCATCCGAAGGACATCAAGTATCGCTTCCCGCGACAGACCGTGATCCTCGTGTCGCCGCACGATCCGAAGACGGTCTATCAGGCTTCGCACGTCATCCACAAGACGACCGACGAGGGGGTGACGTGGCAGGTGATCAGCCCTGACCTGACCTGGAACGATCCGAAGTACCAGATCGTGCCGGGCAACCCGATCACGCGTGACGTCACCGGCGAGGAGGTGTACTCGTCGATCTACGCGATGGCGGAATCGCCGGCGCAGCGGGGCGTTCTCTGGGTGGGCGCCAACGACGGGCCAGTGCACGTCTCGCGCGACGGCGGCAAGTCGTGGAAGAACGTGACGCCGAAGGACCTGCCTCCCGGCGGGCGGGTGCAGAACATCGATGCGTCGAAGCACCAGCCCGGCCGCGCCTACATCGCCGTCTACCGCTACCTGTTCGAGCACGACCTGAAGCCGTACATCTACCGGACCGATGACTTCGGCGCGTCGTGGACGAAGCTGACCAACGGCGAGAATGGCATTCCGAAGGACCATCCGACGCGGGTGGTGCGGGAGGATCCGGAACAGGCGGGGCTGCTTTACGCCGGCACCGAGTTCGGATTCTTCGTGTCGCTCGACAACGGCGGCAGCTGGCGCTCGCTCCAGCAGAATCTACCGGCCACGCCGGTGACCGACCTGCGCGTGCATCGCGGTGACGTCGTGATCGCGACGATGGGGCGTGCCTTCTGGGTGATGGACGACGTGTCGCCGCTGCGGCAGACGGCCGCGGCCAGGAGCACCGCGACCACGCCGACGCTGCTCCAGCCTGCCTCGCGGGTCCGCTATCGGGCGGCGGGTAGCGGACGGCGGGGCGGTGGTCCGGAGTACCCGCCGACCGCGCTGGCGATCGACTACCTGCTGCCCGAAGGCTTCAACGGTCCGCTCGCGCTCGAGATCAGCGATGCGAAGGGGCGGGTGGTTCGCACTGTCAGCCCGGCGGCGGGGCGGGGAGGCGGCGCCGGGCGCGGCCAGGCGCCGGCCGCGCGACCCCGATGACCCGGACATGCGGTTGGCAGGACGCGGCCGCGGCGGCGCAGCCGCCGGGCTGACCCTGAAGCCCGGCCACAACCGCTTCATGTGGGATTACCGCTGGAGCAGCGGCGGCCCGCTGGCGGCGCCGGGGAAGTACACCGCCAGGCTCACCAGCGGCGACGTCGTCGAGACGCAGAGTTTCGAGGTGACCGTCGACCCCGGCGTGTTGAAAGACGGCGTGACGGTGGCGGACCTGGTCGGGCAGCAGGACTTTCTGCTGGCGCTGCGCGACACGATCGGCGAGGCGACGCTGACCCGCGAGCGGATCGAGCAGGCGATGGCCAAGGTGAGCGTGCACCCGCCCGCGGCCCCGGGGCCGGGGGAGAGCACGACCCAGCAGATCGAGAAGCTGGCGCAGAGCACCGAGCCCGGCGCGCGCCTTCAGGCGCTGTGGGCCCGGATGGTCACCGCGCGCGGCACCTACGAGCAGCCGATGCTGCTCGACCAGTTCAACAGCATCAGCCGGGTCGAGAGTGGCGCCGACCAGAAAATCGGTGCCGAGTCACGCCGGCGCTACGAGGACCTGGTGAAGGAGCTCCGCTCGATTCAGGCGGAGCTGGAGAAGAAGTGACCAGCTCGGCAGCTGGGAAGCTGGCAAGCTGTATGGCTGAACTGAAGACGAAGGAAAACGACGCAAGCGTTTCGGCGTTCATCGACTCCATCGCTGATGCTCAGCGGCGCGAGGACGCGCGGACGGTGGCGGCGATGATGAAAGCGGCGACCAGGAGCGTGCCGAAGATGTGGGGCACCTCCATCGTCGGGTTCGGCGCGCAGCACTATCGCTACGCGTCAGGGCGCGAGGGGGACTGGTTCCGAGCCGGTTTCTCCCCGAGAAAAGACAGCCTGACGCTCTACATCACCAGCGGCTTCGAGCGGCACCGGGACCTGATGGGCAGGCTGGGAAAATACAAGACCGGCAAGGCATGTCTCTACATCCGGAAGCTGGCGGACGTGGACCAGAAGGTTCTCAAACAGCTGATCACCGAGTCGCTGAAGCACCCGCTCCCCGGGGCGTGACCGCTGGGCCGGTTCGCCGCCAGAGGGGAAATCGTGCATTTTCAGGGTGCAAAGGCGTGAAATTCGCGTATCATCTGCGCACAGACCGGGCGCGATACGCGCGCATGGATGGTCAAAGGAGCTAGAGAGAGCATGGCCAAGAGCGCGAAGAAGAAGACGGCATCGAAGAGCAGCGGGTCCGCGAAGAAGACCGCCGCGAAGAAGACCGCGAAAAAGAAGAGCAGCGGCCGGAAGCCGAACGCGGCGTTCATGGCGCCGGTGACGCCGAGCGCGGCGCTCTCCGAGGTCGTCGGCGCGAAGCCGCTGCCGCGCACCGAGCTGACCAAGAAGCTCTGGGCGTACATCAAGAAGAACGACCTGCAGGACCCGAAGAACAGACGGATGATCAAGGCGGACGATCGCCTGCGCCCGATCTTCGGCAAGCCGCAGGTGAACATGTTCGAGATGACCAAACTGGTCAACAAGCACGTCAAGGCGTAGCGCCTTTCTCGCTCGAGCCTCAAACCCCACGGCGCGGCCGTCCGCGTCGTGGGGTTGCTTTCTCTCCACGACGGTCCCGCCGAGTCCGAGCGCGCCGAACCGGAAACGAACCACCCGGCAGAGGCGTATGGAAATCAGGTAACATCCTGAATTCTCTTCTCGTTACGAGGTATCCCTGAATGACTCCGCGCCGGCACATGCCGGCGTTGCTGCTGCTCTTTGTTGGCAGCGGCTGCGCCGCGCTGATCTACGAGATCGTCTGGTTCCAGCTCCTCCAGCTCGTCATCGGTTCTTCCGCTATCTCGCTCGGCGTTCTGCTCGGGACCTTCATGGGGGGCATGTGCCTCGGCAGCCTGCTGCTGCCTCGATTCATCGGGGCGGCGCAACACCCGCTGCGGATTTACGGATACCTCGAGTTCGGGATCGGGGCGCTGGGCCTGGTGATCCTGTTCGGCATGCCGCTGTTCAGCAGCGCCTACACCTCGGTCGGCACGACCGGGATCTTCGGACTCGTCCTGCGCGGCCTGGCCGCGGCCATCTGCCTGCTGCCGCCAACCCTGCTGATGGGGGCGACGCTCCCGGCGATCTCGCGATGGGTCAAGTCGACTCCCGAGGGGATGTCGTGGCTGGGCTTCTTCTACGGCGGCAACATCGCCGGCGGCGTGATCGGCTGCCTGGTGGCGGGTTTCTACCTGCTGCGCGTCTACGACATGGCGATCGCGACCTATGCGGCGGTGGCGCTGAACCTGCTGGTCGGCGGGATCGCGATCGCCATGGCCGGACGGACGGAATACGACGGTTCGCCGGACGAAGCCGGGCCGATCGTGCGCGCCCCCGGCGCGTGGGCGATCTACATGGCGATCGGCCTTTCGGGGCTGACGGCGCTCGGCTCCGAGGTGCTGTGGACGCGCACGCTGTCGCTGCTCTTCGGCGCGACGACCTATACCTTCTCGCTGATCCTGGCGGTCTTCCTGTTCGGCCTCGGCATCGGCAGCAGCATCGGTTCGATCATCGCCGGCCGTACCGCCCGGCCCCGGCTGGCGCTGGGCTGGTGCCAGATGCTGCTGTGCGCCGCGATGGCCTGGACCTCCTACATGGTCACCGACTCGCTGCCGTACTGGCCGATCAACCCGTCGATCAACGCGACCTCGGCCGGGATCTGGTATACGTTCCAGCTCGATTTCGTCCGCGCCCTGTGGGCGATGCTGCCGGCGGCGATGCTCTGGGGCGCCAGCTTTCCGCTCGCGCTCGCCTCGGTCGCGCAGGGGCGGAAGGATCCCGCGCGGCTGGTCGGCGGGGTCTACGCCGCCAACACGCTGGGAGCCATCGCCGGTGCCGTCGGCGGCAGCCTGCTGCTGACCATCTGGCTGGGCTCGCAGCGCTCGCAGCAGGCGATGATCATCGTGTCGGCGATCTCCGCGCTCCTCGTCCTTGATGCCGCGCTCGTCGAAGCGGACGCGAAGAAGCGCCGCATCCAGTTTGCCGGCACGCTGCTGCTCGCCGCCGCGATGGCCGGTGCCGTGCTCCTGGCCAGGACGGTGCACGCGGTTCCCGGCGACCTCATCGCCTACGGCCGCTACTCCGCCACCCGCGCCGGCGAGGGAGAGATCATCTACAGCGGCGAAGGCTGGAACGCGTCGGTCGCGGTAACCCGGCTGTCCAACGGCGTCCTCAACTATCACAACGCCGGCAAGGTGCAGGCTTCGAGCGAACCGCAGGACATGCGCCTCCAACGGATGCTCGGCCACCTCACCACCCTGATCCCGAAGAATCCGGCCAACGCCCTGGTCATCGGCTGTGGCGCCGGGGTGACCGCGGGAGCGGTCTCGATCGATCCGGCGGTCACCAAGCTCACCATCGCCGAGATCGAGCCGCTCGTGCCGAGCGTGGTCTCGAAGTACTTCTCCGAGCACAATTTCAGCGTCGTCACCAATCCGAAGACGCATATCCACATCGACGATGCGCGCCATTTCCTGATGACGACGAACGAGAAGTTCGATGCCATCACCTCTGATCCGCTCGATCCGTGGGTCAAGGGGGCGGCGATGCTCTATTCACGCGAGTTCTTCGAGACGGTCAAGCAGCGGCTCAACCCGGGCGGCGTCGTCACGCTGTTCGTGCAGCTCTACGAGAGCAACACCGAGGCGGTGAAGAGCGAGGTCGCGACGTTCCTCGAGGCCTTCCCCAACGGGATGATCTTCGGCAACACGAACCAGGGCGCCGGCTACGACATGGTCCTGCTCGGCCAGGTGGAGCCGACGGTGATCAACCTGGACGAGATCCAGGCGAAGCTCGCCCGTCCGGAGTATCAGCCGATCGCCCGGTCGCTTGGGGAAATCGGCATGTACAACGTCGTCGATCTGTTCGCCAACTTCGCCGGCAACCGCCAGCAGCTGCAGCCCTGGCTGGCCGACGCCACGATCAACCGTGACCGCAACCTGAAGCTGCAGTATCTCGCCGGGCTGGGCGTACACCTGTATCAAAGCGACGTGATCTACGCCGGGATGCTGCGCTACGCCGAGTATCCGCAGGGAACCTTCACCGGCTCCGACGGCCTGCTCACCCAGCTCCAGCAGGCGATGCGTCAGATGCACGGGAAGTAGGTGGTCAGTCGCGACTATCCGGCCACGAAAAAGGTCGACGTGGTCGACGACTACCACGGCATCAGTGTGCCGGATCCGTATCGCTGGCTCGAAGACCTGGAGTCGCCTGAGACTGCCGAGTGGGTTGCGGCGCAGAATCGCCTGACCGAGGCGTACCTGGCGCAGCAGCCCCACCGGCTCCCGCTTCGCCGGCGGATCGAAGAGCTCTGGAACTTTCGCAAGACCGATCTGCCGGTGATCGAAGCGGGACGGCTGTTCTACCGCATGAACAGCGGGCTCGAACAGCAGTCACCGCTGTACATGCGCGAGAGCCTGGCTGCACCGGCGGTGCTGGTCATCGATCCCAACCAGCTCTGGCCGGACGCCACGACGTCCCTGGCGGCGTTCGCGCCGTCCCCCGACGCCCGCCACCTCGCCTACGCCTTCGCGAAGGGGGGAGCCGACTGGCAGACGATCCGGGTTCGCAGCCTCACCACCGGCCGGGACCTCGGCGACGAGGTGCACTGGATGCGCTTCTCCGCGCTGTCGTGGACCCACGATGGCCAGGGCTTCTTCTACTCGCGCTATCCCGAGCCGCCCCGGGGAAAGGTCATGGAAGCGGCGCTCGCGGGGCACGCGCTGTACTACCATCGTCTCGGTACGCCCCAGGCGCACGATCGGCTCATCTTCACCAACACCGCGACGCCATCGTGGTTCGTCAGCGGATCGGTGACCGACGACGGGCGATACCTGCTGATCGCGACCGCGAAGGGAGCCGACAACAACAACCGGCTGTACTGCGTCGACCTCGGCGATCCCGGCCAGCCTGACGTCGAGGCGGCAGTGCGTCCCGTGTTCGAGCAGGACGACGCGGAGTGTGCCCCGCTCGGAAATCACGGGTCGATCGTGTTGCTGCGCACCGACCGCGATGCGCCCAGGCGGAGGATCGTCGCCGTCGACCTGCGGCATCCCGACCCTGCGGCCTGGCAGACGATCGTGCCCGAATCGTCACAGGCGATCGAGAACGCGTCGGTTGCCGGTGGACGCATTTTCGTCGAGTACCTGGTCGACGTGAAGAGCCGCCTCGCGATGTTCGACCTGTGGGGCAAGCCGGCTGGAGAGATCGCGTTGCCGGCCGCCGGTTCGCTGTCAGGCTTTCTCGGGCGGCAGGACTCCCGGCTCTTTTTCTACGCATTCAGCTCGCCCCTGTACCCCACGACCGTGTTCGCCTACGACATCGAGGATGGCACCAGCACGCCGTTCGAGGCCGGCACGCTGCCGGTCGATGTTGGCCGCTACGAGACCATCCAGCTGTTCGCGACATCGAAGGACGGCACCCGGATTCCGTTCTTCCTGACGGCGCGGAAGGGGCTCGTGAAGGACGGCACCAATCCGGCCATGTTGTATGGGTACGGCGGCTTTTCGGTGAGCCTGATGCCTGCGTATCGTCCCGACGTGCCCGCCTGGCTGGATCTGGGCGGCATCTGGGTGACCGCCAACCTGCGCGGCGGCGCCGAGTACGGCGAAGCCTGGCACCAGGCCGGCATGCTCGAGAAGAAACAGAACGTGTTCGACGACTTCATCGCCGTCGCCGAGTACCTGATCGCGGAGCGATTCACTTCGCCATCGTCACTGGGCGTGATGGGGGGCTCAAACGGCGGATTGCTGGTCGGTGCCGTCATGGAACAGCGTCCCGATCTGTTCGCCGTGGCGGTGCCGGCCGTGGGTGTGATGGACATGCTGCGCTACGACCGGTTCACGGGAGGGCAGGCCTGGGTCACCGAGTACGGGACGGCCGCCGACCCGCGGCAGTTTTCGGTGCTGTTCCAGTACTCGCCGCTGCACAATCTGGTGCCTGGCACCTGCTATCCCGCGACGCTCGTGATCACCGCGGATCACGACGACCGCGTCGTGCCGAGCCACTCGTTCAAGTTCGCCGCCGCACTGCAGGCGGCGCAGGGCTGCGACAAACCGGTGCTGATCCGCGTGGAGACGGGCGGCTCGCACAACTTCCGGTCGACCGAGAAGCGGATCTCCGAGCTCGCCGACGAATGGACCTTCGCGGCGGCCCACCTCGGCGTCGCACTCTAGAGCGTCTTCTATTTGTATCTGGTTGGACGACGTGGTGCCTCTTTGCGAGACGGTCCATCGCCCGGCGGTCGTCTGACGCGTCTCTTCGCGCGCGGCTGAGCGGCGTGCGGCGGGTCCACGTCGGGCACTGGGGCGATCGGGTCGCTATAACGCCAAGAAAAGCCCTAAGTGTCCGACTCCTCGACCCTCATCCTTCCTGATTCCCCCCTCGCCCCCTGGTGAGCTCTCCTTCTGCCGATTGGCGCGTCTAGGGACAGGACACACGAAACGTCCTCATCATCTGGAGATAACCCAATGAAGACGCGGTTCATCAGCCTACTCTCTCTCCTCGTCCTGACTGTGGCGCTGACGGTCATTGACGGTTCTCAGGACCAGGGGCAGGACAAGTCCTCGGAGAAATCCGTTGAAAAGGCCGAAGAAGCCCTCGAAAAGCGCCCCGGACAGGTCACCCGCCTGCACCGGGACAAGGACAAGGGACAGGGCAAGGGCCGCCCGGCATGGGTGGCGGCGGCGGTGACCCGCGGCCGGGAACACCTCGTGGCCATGAAGGGAGAAGCCGAGCTCGAGGATCCCGAGGCGGAGCTCGTGCTGGACAGTGTCATCGAGGACGACCTCGGACAGACACACCTGCGCTTCAACCAGGTTTACAAGGGCATCCCGGTCTTCGGCAGCCAGGTCGTCGTCGAGCTCGACCAGTCCCGCGGGAACAAGATCTTCGGCAAGGCGGACGCGTCGGTCCGACGGCTGCTCACCAAGCCCACCATTACCGCCGCGGCCGCGACTGAGTTTGCGACCACGGCGCTTGGCTATGCCGGGCAATTCGCCAGCCCGCCGACCACGGAGCTGGTCATCCTGCCGCCGCAGGACGGGCGTGGCGCCGCCGCGCTCACCTGGCTCGTGGAACTGGCGATCGAGGACGGCACCGAGGCTACCGCCCGCCACCGGTATTTCGTGAGCGCGCACGACGGCGGCGTGATCATGCACTACGACGCGCTGCACCGCGCCACCGGCACGAGCTACTACAGCGGCAACGTCTCTGTCGGCACCACGTATGCGCTGCTCAATGACGGCAAGTACCTGTATCGGTTGTGGGACCAGACCCGCGCGATGTACACCACGGACGTGCGCAGATGGAACAGCCGGCGGGGCGGTCTTCTCGAATGCCGTCAACGTATGGGGTAGCACGTCGCCATACCGCGAGACCGCAGGCGTCGATGCGCACTTCGGCGTGACCAAGGCCTGGGACTACTTCCGGCAGCGGCAGGGATGGACCGGCATCAACGGCGTGGGGGAGGGCGTGGTCAGCCAGGTCCACTATGGCGTCGGCGCAGCATGCGGCAAACGCCTCCAGTTTGAATGGTGTGCTCTCGTTTGGGGACGGCGACGGTGTCAGAACGCAAGGCATGGGTGAGCGTCGACCTGGTCGCGCACGAGTACACCCACAGCGTCATCGAGCGGACTGCGAATCTTGTCTACTCTTAATCAGTCGGGCGCCCTGAACGAGTCTTTCGCCGACATCTTCGGCACCGCGGTGGAGTTCTACACCGGCATTCGACCCGACTACCTGATCGGAGAGGACATCGGCATTCAGAAGCAGGCACTGCGTAACATGGCGAACCCGCCGCAGTATGGCCAGCCGGATCATGCGACCCGCTACGTCGTCACCACCGACGACAATGGTGGCGTTCATACCAACAGCGGCATCCCGAACAAGGCTTTCTACCTGCTCGCGATCGGCGGCACCCACCCGGTCAGCCGTCTCAAGGTCACCGGCATCGGCCAGGCGGCGGCGGAGTGGATCTTCTTCAGGGCCCTGCGGAAGCTGCCGTCCAACGCTTCCTTCTACCAGGCGCGGGTTGCCGCGCTGAGTGCGGCGGCAGACGGCTACGGCCTTTACAGCCCGGCATGGAACGCCACCAAAGCCGCGTGGACGCCGTCGGCGTCTACTGAGGCCGGCTTCGCAAACTCCGATGACCTAGTGGGCCGCGTTGTCGCTCTTCTGACGCTGGCCACGAGTGCGTGTGCGGGGCTCGAACAGCTTCGCGCACTGGTACAGGCGCCTCGTTTCGAGCAGGCGTCCGGGCAGCAGGCGGAGATCAGGGTCCACGGACCGACCGCGTCGAACCCGCTCGGCGGCGCCGGCGTGCGGCTGTGGACGCGGATCACCAATCCGAACCCCTTCAGCCTGACCCTTGGTACGCTGCGTGGCACGCTTCATCTCGAGGATGCCCGCGCGGCCGACGTCGACTTTCCGCTAGGCTTGCCGCTCCGAGCGTCGGAGGAGACGGTCGTTCCCATCGACCTGTCGATCAGTTTCTCGGACCTGCCCGGTCTCGCCAATGTAGTGCGGCGCGCCGCCAATCGGCAGCCGCTCGCCTATCACCTCGAAGGGACGATCGGCGTCAACGCAGGACAGCTCGGCCAGCCGGTGTTCGGGCCGATGACCCTGCTTCGTGGCGAAGTGCGCGGCATACAATGACCGCATGAGATTCCTGTCGGTGGGGTTGGTGGCGTGTGTGATGGCTGGTGGAACCATCGCCGCGCAAGGCGGTCTGACCGCTGACGAACGCAAGCTGGTGACGGTCGTCGACAAGAACAACGATGACGCGCTGAAGCTGCTCGAGCGGGTGGTCAACATCAACAGCGGCACGCAGAACTTTGCCGGGGTGCGCGAGGTCGGCAAGATCTTCATGCAGGAGCTCGATGCCCTCGGCTTCAAGACCCGCTGGATCGACGGCGCACCGTTCAAGCGCGCCGGGCACCTGGTGGCGGAACATGCGGCGCCGGGCCCGAAGCTGTTGCTGATCGGGCACCTGGATACGGTGTTCGAGGCCGACAGCCCCTTCCAGAAGTTCCAGCGGATCGACGGCCGCTACGCCGGGGGCCCGGGCATCATCGACATGAAAGGGGGAGACGTCATCATCGTGCAGGCGCTCAAGGCGCTTCAGTCGATCGGCGCGCTCGAGTCGATGAACGTGGTGGTCGTCATGACCGGCGACGAGGAAGATGCCGGGGAGCCGCTGACGCTGGCGCGGGCCGCGCTCACCGAGGCGGCCAAAGGAGCGGCCGCCGCGATCGGATTCGAAGATGGCCCGGGGGACCCGAAGACGGCAGTGGTGTCGCGTCGAGGGACCAGCAGCTGGACGCTGCGGGTGAAAGGACAGCCGGCGCACTCGTCGCAGATCTTCCGGCCGGACATCGGGCCAGGGGCGATCTTCGAGGCGGCCCGTATTCTCGATGCGTTCCGTCAGAAGCTGGCCGGCGAGCCCCATCTCACCTTCAATCCCGGCACCATCGTCGGCGGGACCACCGTCGAGCACGACTCGGTCCAGGCACGCGGCACCGCTTTCGGCAAGACCAACGTCGTTGCCGAGCATGCGGTCGTCAACGGCGACATGCGCACGCTCTCACCCGAGCAGCTGACAAAAGCAAAGAGCGCGATGCAGGCGATCGTGAAGACCTCGTTGCCGCACACCGAGGCGACGATCACCTTCGACGACGGCTACCCGCCGTTGGCGCCGACCGACGGCAACCGGAAGCTGCTGGCGATGTACGACCAGGCAAGCCGTGATGTCGGGGCCGGTCCGGTCGCGGCAGTCGATCCGGACCGCGCCGGCGCCGCCGACGTGTCGTTCGTCGCCACCGAGGTGAAGCTGATCCTCGATGGCGTCGGCCTGATGGGGCGCGACGATCACACGGTGAAGGAGACCGCCGATCTCGAGACGCTGCCGTCCCAAACCCGGCGGGCTGCCGTGTTCCTGCTGCGCCTGGCGCGCTCCCTCAAATAGCCTCTCGATCCGGCTATCGGATGAAGACGACCGGCGCGCTTGCCGTCTGGCCTGCTCAGGTGCGCTTCAGCGCGCCTTTGTGCGCAGATCGGCACGCGGAAGGCGGGCCCAGCCACTGCTCATCGGCCTCCGGTCCCAGCCGCATGGCACTGCCGGATCCGCCGTGGTACGCTCTCCGTCCCTATGTACACAGCTGTCTTGACCGCGCTGCTCCTCCTTCAAGGGACGGCCTCGCAGCCCCGCAACACGTGGGCGAAGGAATATCCGACCAAGGACGCCGCCGCCTTTGCCGCGCAGTTCGAAGAGCCGTCGCGAGCGCTCTTCCGCTACCGCGCGGCGATGAGCGGCCTGATGGGCGTGAAGCCGGGAATGAAAGTCGGGGAGGTCGGCGCCGGCTCCGGCTACCTCTCGCGGTTCATCGCCGGAAAGGTCGGCGACGACGGTCACGTCTACGCCAACGAGCTCGAAGGGCGGATGGTCGCCTACATGAAGGACCGCGCGGTGAAGGAAGGATTGAAGAATTTCACCGCCGTCCAGGGGACCGCAACCTCCACCGGCTTCGAGGCCGCATCGCTCGACGCGATCGCGGTCGTCTACGCGCTCAGCTTCTTCGATCAGCCGGAGGCGATGCTGAAGTCCATCGCCGACTCGCTCAAACCGGGCGGGCTCCTGCTGGTGGTTGACCTGCCCAGCGAGCAGGTCGGATCGGCCACGCTCGGCATCGAGGTCGACGACGTCATCAAGCTCGCCGGGACCGCCGGCTTGACGCGCGAGCGCGAGAACGGCGTGGTCCCGGGTCACTACGCTCTCATCTTCAGGAAGCAGCCATGAACTTCACATCGACCGTCCTCGCCGGCTCGCTCGCGGTGGTTGCGCTGACCGCCACGGCGCCGGCGCCGGAATTGACCTGGCCCGGCTTCCGCGGCCACGCGATGAGCGGGGTGGCGCCGAACGCCAGGATACCCGAGCAGTGGAGCACCAGCCAGAACGTCAAGTGGAGCGTGCCGATCGCCGGGAACGGCTGGTCGTCGCCGATCGTCTGGGGAGACACCGTCTACCTGACGTCGGCGGTTGGCAGCAAGGCCTTCAAGCAACCCTCGACGGGGTTGTATGGCAACGACTACATCGCCGAGCTCCAGTCGCAGGGGATCACCGGCGAAGAGATGATGAAGAAGATCCAGGAGCGCGACAACGAGATGCCGGGAGAAGCGTCGGAGCTGCGCTACATGCTCTACGCGCTGGACGCGAAGACCGGCAAAGTGAAATGGGAGCGCGAAGCGATCAAGACGCTGCCCGGCGGCGGGCGGCATCGCAAGAACACCTTCGCCTCCGAAACCCCGTTCACCGACGGCGAGCGGATCTACGCCTCCTTCGGCCAGAACGTCGGCCTGTTCGTGTTCTCGATGGACGGCAAACCGCTGTGGAAAAAGCAGTGGCCGCCCCAGCCGATCTACCTCGACTTCGGCACCGCCTCTTCCCCCATCGTTCATGCCGGGCGGGTGTTCCTGCTCCACGACAGCGAGCAGGCGTCCTACATCGCGGCGCTCGATGCGGCGACCGGCGAGGAAGTGTGGCGGACCGAGCGCCCCTCGACCGGGCTGCCCAAGTCCTCGTGGATGACGCCGTTCGTCTGGAAGCACGATCAGCGCACCGAGATCGTGACCACCGGCCACTCGCTGGTGATCTCCTACGATCTGGACGGCAAGGAGCTGTGGCGAATCGGCGGCATGTCGATGCCGACGGCGTCACCGCTGGCATGGGACGGGATGCTCTACGTCGGCACCGGCTCGCAGGGGGACGCCAACCGGCCGTTCATGGCGGTCAAGCCGGGTGCGTCGGGTGACATCTCGTTGAAACCGGGTGAGACGAGCAACGCCCATGTGAGCTGGTTGCAGCCGCGGGTCGCCGGGTACACGCCGTCCGCGCTGGTCCATGCCGGCAAGGCTTATCTGGTCCACGACACCGGCATCCTCACCGTCCTCGACGCCAAGACCGGCAAGCAGATCTACAAGGTCCGCGTCGGCGGCGGCGGGCACACCTTTTCCGCCTCACCGGTCGCGGCCGGGTCGCGGCTCTACTTCCTGACTGAGGAAGGGGTGACCTTCGTGTTGGACAGTGGTGACACCTACAAGGAAATCGCGAAGAACGAGCTGGGAGAGATGTCGCTGGCTTCGCCGGCGATTGCCGGTGACGCCCTCTACATCCGGACTCAGTCGAAGCTCTACAAGATCGGCAACTAGCTGCGGCCGCCGCCGGCTTGGCACGGATTCCGCTTAACCCGAAGGCATGAAGAGAAAGGTTTCGTCGGTTCTCGCGGCATTGCTGGTCAGCGCGACGTTCGCGGCGACCCAGACCAAGGTCACCGCTCCCAAAAACAAGGTACAGCCTTGCCGATGATGTGAAGCTGGGGCGTGAGGCGGCCGCGGAAGTCGAGAAGCAGATGCCGATCCTCAATGATGATCGGATCGACGGCTACGTCGAGAATGTCGGCGCGCGCCTGGTCCAGAACATCCCTGCCGAATTCAAGCACAGCGAATTCCGCTACTCGTTCGACGTCGTGAACCTGCGCGAGATCAACGCCTTCGCGCTGCCGGGCGGCCCGATGTACGCGCACCGCGGCATGCTCGAGAAGGCGGCGAGCGAAGGGGAGGTGGCTGGCGTGCTGGCGCACGAGATCAGCCACGTCGCTCTCCGCCACGGCACCGCCCAGGCCTCGGCGGCGCAGCCCTACCAGCTTGGCCAGATCGGCAGCGCGATTGCCGGCGCCATCATCGGCGGCCGCTGGGGCAGCATCGTTTCCCAGGGTGGGCAGTTCGCGTTTGGCACCGCGTTCCTCAAGTACTCGCGAGAGTACGAGAAGCAGGCGGATATTCTCGGCGCGCAGATCATGGCACGCTCCGGCTATGACCCGCGTGAGATGGCCAGCATGTTCCGGACGATCGAGAAGGAAGGTGGCGGCGGCGCGCCGGAGTTCCTGAGCAACCATCCCAACCCGGGCAACCGCGCCGAGTACATCACCCGGGAGGCGCAGGCGCTGCGCGTCGAGGGTGGCAGCCGGGATTCGAGCGAGTTCCGCGACGTTCGCGCCCGGCTGGCGCAGATGTCGCCGGCGCCGACGACCGAAGAAGCGGCGCGCGCAGCCGGCCGCGGGGCGGGGCGGACGCCTGAGGGCACGACGAACCGGCCGAGCGCGCGGGTCGCCGCGCCGTCCACCCGCTACACCACCTACAACGAGGGGGACGTCTTCAAGATCGGTGTGCCGTCGAACTGGAAAGAGCTCCCGAGCGAGAACACGGTGACGTTCGCCCCCGAAGGGGGTTACGGCACGATCGGCGGCCAGAGCGTGTTCACCCACGGCGTTCAGGTGGGCATCGCCCGCAACGAGACCCACAGCCTCGAGGAAGCAACCCAGGAGCTGATCGCCGCGCTGGCCCAGTCGAACCAGCAGCTGGCCCGGGCCGGCAACGCGACCCGCGGTACGCTCGGCGGACGCCCGGCGCTGCGCACCCTGCTCGCCAACGTCTCGGAAGCCACCGGCGGCCGCGAGCGCATTCTTCTCTACACGGCGCAGATGAACGACGGCGCGCTGTTCTACATGGCCGGCGTCGCCCCCGACGAGGAGTTCGGCAGCTACCAGTCGGTTCTCAACCGCGTGGCGCAGTCGATCCAGTTCGTGCGCTAGCCACCCGCCAGGCAGGCGGCGGGATATCATGCCGGCTCATGAACCGTCCTGCTTTCGCCGTCCTGCTTGGCGTCGCCGCGGCATCCGTGCTGGTCTCCGGGTCGTTCGAAGGCCTGGCCGCCGGCCCCGCTCAATCGGCGCCGACTGTCGCCGAGTCGACCGTCGACGCCGTCTTTGCCCGCTGGACGCCCTCCACGCCCGGCTGCGCGGTGGGAGTCTCGCGCAAGGGCACGCCGGTCCTGCGTAAAGCGTACGGGATGGCGGATCTCGAACACGATATCCCCAATACCGCCGACACCATCTTCGAAGCGGGATCGGTCTCCAAGCAGTTCACCGCGGCCGCGGTGCTGCTGCTCGCCCGGGACGGCAAGCTGTCGCTCGACGACCCGGCGCGGAAGCACGTCCCCGAGCTGCCCGACTACGGCACGCCGCTCACGATCCGCCACCTGCTCCAGCACACCAGCGGCCTGCGCGACTGGGGCGAGGTTGCCGGGATCGCCGGCTGGCCCCGCACCACCAGGGTGCACACCCACGCCCACGTCCTCGACATCCTGCGACGGCAAAAGGCGCTCAACTTCACCCCGGGCACGCAGTACTCCTACAGCAACAGCGGCTACAATCTCGCCGCGATCATCGTCTCGCGCGTGAGCGGGAAGTCGTTCGCCGAGTTCTCGCGCGAGCGGATCTTCGAGCCGCTGGGGCTGACCCGGACCTCGTGGCGCGACGACTACCGGCGGGTCGTGAAGGGCCGGGCGATCGCCTACGCTCCCGCCGCCGGCGGCTACCGCGCCGACATGCCGCTCGAAGACGTCCACGGCAACGGCGGGCTGCTGACGACCGTCGGCGACCTGTTGAAATGGAACCAGAACTTCGCCGCGCCGACGATCGGCGACGAGGCGTTTCTGAAGCTGCAGCAGCAGCCCGGCACCTTCACCGATGGCAAGCCCCACCAGTACGCGATGGGACTGTTCGTGCGGCCCTACCGCGGGGTGCCCGAAGTCAGCCACAGCGGTTCGACCGCCGGCTACCGCGCGCACCTGACGCGCTTCCCGCAGCAGGAGCACCTGTCGGTGGCAGTGCTGTGCAACGTCAGCACCGGCGCGGCGACGCAGTATGCGATGGCGGTTGCCGACATGTACCTGCCGGCCAACCTGCCGCCGGTGCCGGCCGCCGAGCGCACGCCGCGGCCGCCGTCGGCCTATGCCGCCGATCCAGCGGATCTCGCCACGTTCGCCGGTCGCTACTACAGCGACGAAGCCGAGGTCGAATACGAGGTGGCGCTCGAAGGGGCCGAGCTGGTGATCAAGCGGCGCCCCGACACCGTGATCCGGCTGCGGCCCACCGCCCGCGACGAGTTCGCCTCCTCAGGCGGGGCCTCATACAAGTTCATCCGGGATGCCAGCGCCAAGGTCACCGAACTCAGCTACCGCGGCTCGCGCGTCTTCGATCTTCGCTTTATCAAGAGGTTCTAGGTTCCGGGTTCTTCGGTCGAGGTTCCAGGTTCTACGTTCCAGGTTCTGGGTTCTTCGACCGCGGTTCCGGATTCTTACGTTCTGAATTCTGAATTCTGAATTCTTAATTTCAGGTGCTTTCCTATGCTTCGTCGCCTGCTCGTAGCCGTACGCGAGCTTGATGAGGGTGACTTCGTCCCAGGCGCGACCGAAGAAGGTGATGCCGGCGGGTAGCTTCCCGTCGCGCGTGTAGCCCATCGGCACCTGGATGGCGGGCCAGCCGGTGGTCGGAGAGAACACCTGGCTGTTGTCGCCGTGCGGCGTGTTCAGGTCGCCGATCAGCCGCGGCGGGTTGCTCCAGGTGGGATAGACGAACGCCTGCAGCTGGTTCGTCTCCATCGTCTTCAGCACCGCGGCGCGGAAGCGCTCGCGGTAATCCGCTTCAGCGCGGCACGCCTCCGAGTCCAGGCCGTTCTCCGAACCTTCCTGCGATCGGGTCAGGCGGAGCTCCACTGAGGGATGGAACCGGCGCGAACGGATGATCTCCTCGAGCGTCTTGACCGGCACGCGGGCGCCGAGCGATGCGAGGTAGCGATTGATGTCGTGCTTGAATCCGGCGCACGATCCGGCGGTTTGCGAGCGGCGAATCTCACTGAGCCCCTCGACCACGACCGGATCGACGATCACCGCACCGGCCTTCTTCAGGTCGGCGAGTGCCGCCTCGAAGACCTTCACGATCTCGGCGTCGAGCGTGTCGCGCTCGTAGGCCTGCCGCAGGACGCCGATGCGGGCCCCCTTCAATCCATCGCGCACCAGTGCCGCCCGGTAGTCGGGCAGCGTGGACGGCCGGCCCGCCGGGCGCAGGCCCGCCGGCTCGAAGACCGCCGTCGTCACCGCATCACCGGGGTCTTCGCCAACGATTACCTGGAACACCGTGACCGCGTCTTCGAGCGTCCGGGTCATCGGCCCGGCAATGTCGGCCAGCAGGCTGAGGGGAACGACACCGCCGCGGCTGGTGAGCCCCATGGTGGAACGGATGCCGGCCAGCGCCTGGTGAGATGACGGCCCCCGGATCGAGTTGCCGGTGTCCGAGCCGAGCCCGATCAGGCCGAAGTTCGCCGCGACCGCCGCCGCGGTGCCGCCGCTCGATCCAGCGGTCACGCGATCGAGCGCGTACGGGTTCCTGGTATAGCCGGGCAGCACGGAATTCACGGTTTCGTACGGACTGAAGGCCCATTCGGCCATGTTCGACTTCGCCAGCACGATCGCGCCGGCTTCCTTGATCCGCCGGACCTGGAAGGCGTCACGCCCGGGATCGAAGTCCTTGAGCGCCAGGGATCCGGCGGCGGTCTGCAGGCCGATGGTCTCGAAGTTGTCCTTGACGATCGCCGGGACGCAGTGCAGCGCCCCAACCGGGCCCGAAGCCTTGTATAGCCGATCGAGCTCAACGGCCCGGGCGCGAGCTTCGGGATTGATCACCGTGATCGCATTCAGGGCCGGCCCCGTCTTGTCGTACGACCCGATGCGCGCGAGGTAGTGATCAACCAGGGCCGCGCAGGTCAGGCGTCCGGCCTTCATCGCAGCGTGAGCCTGCGCGATCGTGATCTCCTCGATGACCGGCGCCGCCTGCCGGGCCGGCTGCGGTACGAACAGTGTGGCGGCGAACAGCAGCGGGAGGAACGTCTTCACGCGCCGTATCTTATACTTCAGCGGATGCGGACTCCTTCGCATCAGGAGATTGACCGAATGACCTACTACGGCGCGAAACAGCTGGCGGACGCGTTCCGCACGGTTCGAAAGAACACGATCGTCCTGGCGGAAGAGATTCCAGCCGGGAAATACGATTTCACCCCGGCTGCCGAGGTCCGCACGGTCCGGGCGCAGCTCGCCCACATCGCGATGGCGACTGGCTGGCAGGTTCGCTTTCACCGCGAGGGGGGCAAGTCGATCGACTTCGAGCGGTTCAGCGCCGAGCTGGCGCGAAACACCGCCGAAGAACAGTCGCTGGCCACGAAGGATCAGATCATCGAGGCGCTGCGGACCGGCGGCGAAGAGTTCGCTTCCTTCCTCGAGTCGCTCGATGAGGCCAGACTGGCCGAGACGATCTCCTTTCCGGCCCAGATCGACTCGAAGAGCCGTTTCGAGATGCTGACCGGGATCAAGGAGCACGAGATGCACCATCGCGCCCAGCTCATGCTGGTGCAGCGCCTGCTCGGCATCGTCCCGCACCTCACGCGCCAGCGCCAGGAGATGCGCGCGGCGGCTGCGGCGAAGGTGTAGCCATGGTTGCCGCACTCCTTCTCGGCGTCGCCCTGCTGGTGCAGGCACCGGCAGGGCAGAGCGAGGTCCCGTCCATCCGCAACTTCCTGCAGGTCACGCCCGAGTTCTGCACCGGCGCACAGCCGCGCATGGAGCACTTCACCGAGCTCAAGGCGCGTGGGGTCAAGGCCGTCCTGAATCTGCGGACGCCGGGCGAGCACCGGGCGGAAGAAGAGAAAGCGGCGGTCGAGCAGGCCGGCCTCAAGTACTTCAATATCCCGGTCGTCTACCGCGAGCCCACCGATGCGCAGGTCGACGAGTTCCTGAAGATTACCGACGACCCGGCCAACCGTCCGATGTTCATCCACTGCACCGCGGCGATCCGCGTCGGCGGCTTCTGGTTGATCCGTCGCGTCGTCCGCGACCGGATGTCATACGACGCCGCCCTCGAGGAAGCCCGCAAGGTCGGCCTCGTCAATGCGCCCCACCTCGAGGACTTCGCCAAAAAATATCTCGCCAGTCATCCGGTGAAGTGAAGTGAGGGGATGGGGGGGGAATGGGGATGGGCAGTTGTTGCCCCTGGGTCAGGGTTGTTGCGTCACGCAGGATGCGGTGTCGGGGTGGCTCGCAATCGCGGTGACTTCGGTCTTGGGGGTGCGGCGGGTCACTGAGCTGCCGGCGTAGGTGCGGGTGATGAACGCGAGGTTCGCGGCGGTCGAGTAGGGCTTGAGCTTCGCCGAGACGTCCCCTTCGAGACGGGTGTCGAGATCGAGCAGCTTCGCGCCCGCGGCACAGGCGAAGCTCAAGGCATCGAGTTCGACGTAGCGCACAGGACGATGGGCATCGGTCCGGAAGTGGATGGTGCGCTTCGTCTGATCGTAGACGATGCTCCAGCGCGTGTTCTGCTGCGCCACGTCGGCAAGCACCTCGAAGAGCGCAAGTACCGGCTCCTTCGGCGCCGACCGCTTGAGCATGTCGATGCGATAGGCGGCCCGGGCGAATCGCTCGCGCGAGCCGGATCCGCTCGGCACCTTCCCTGCCCGCGAGTTCAAGAACGCCAGCGACTCCTGGTACGTGCTGTTGGTCAGCACCGCGACCGGGAGGCTTTCCCCGGTGTGCGCCACGAGCTTGCCGTCGAGGAACTCGATAGTCGCGGCCCGACCCTTCGCGTCGCTCACGAGGTAGTGAAGCGGTGCGCCGCCCTCGATCCGCACCTTCGAATTGTTCTCGATCACCTCTTCCACCGTGCCGGCAGTGTCGAGCTGGTACTGGATCCACTCCAGCACGCCCACCGGCGGGCGACTATCCTCATCGGGATAGCGCGTCACATCGAGCCACATCAGCTCGACGATCAGCGCCGCCTCGTTCATCCCTCCCATCGGGTAGTCGCGCCCGAACTGGTTGAACGTGACGCTGCCGTATCGCGCCTTCCACGACGGCCCCTTTTTCTGGAATCCCTTTTTCAGTAGCCCCGCGGGGTTGACCATCAGCATCCCGTCGCCGATTTCGAAATCGTAGTTCCGCCCGAAGAACTTCCGTCCGCCCAGGTGGACGCAGAACGTCGAACAGGCGTGCAGCGCATCCCCCAGGCACACGACCACGGCGAGCCCGGCGGCGATCGCGGGAAGCAGGCGTCTCATGAACGGCATCTTGCCAGACCGGCGATCCCTCGCCTAATGTTCCGGGATGGACCGGACCCGTTTTGGGATATTCGACTTCTCGCCGTCCACGGGTGAATTGCGGCGCGACGGCGAGCCGGTCCGGCTCCAGGCGCAGCCGGCGAAGGTTCTGGCGGCCCTGCTCAGCCGCGCCGGTCAGGTTGTCACCCGCGACACCCTGCAACGCGAAGTCTGGGGTGAGGGCACCCACGTCGATTTCGAACGCGGGCTGAACTTCTGCATCGCCCAGGTCCGCTCGACCCTTGGCGACACGGCTGATGCTCCCCGCTACATCGAGACCGTACCCAGGCAGGGATACCGGTTCATCGCCCCGACCGAGCCGGTTTCACCGCCGAGCCACGAACATGAACAGGAACAGGCTCCGGCCCTCGTGGAGGAACCTTCGGCCGCCGGCTCGACCCGATACCAACGGCGCATCGCGATGGCGCTTGCCGCCCTGGTGGTCGTCGGGATCCTCGGCACCGCGGTCGCCTCCCGCGTCACCTCGTCATTGGCATTGCCGACTGTTGCCGTGATCCCGTTCTACAACGAGACCGGTCAGACCTCTCACGATCCGCTGGCCAAAGCCATCGGCGACGCCACGGTGGCACGGCTCGCGTCGCCGGAGCGCACCGTCGCGCTGAGTGTCATCGGCAACGCCAGCTCGCTTCGAAATCCCTTCGCCAGGACGGACGTTCAGCAGATCGCGCGCGAGCTCGGAGCAGAATGGGTCCTCATCGGCCAGCTGAAGACCGACGGCAATCGGCTCCGGGTGATCGCTCACCTGATCCGGGTCGCCGACATGAAGCACTTGTGGGCCCACACGTTCGACGATGCCGAGTTTCGACTCGATGCACAGACCAGGACCGCTGAAGCGATCGCCAGTGCTGTAGCCGCCAGCCTCTCGGCCCGCGACTGACCGCCTCACACCCGCAGCTAACCACATACACCGACTGGACTTACCGCCTCACACCGCGCCTCGTTTGCATCTGGCTTGCCGCGCTTCCTGCACACTGCCACCATCTCGCCAGAGGAGGAGCGACCATGGACGACGTGAGCAGGCGAGGGTTTCTGAGGATGGTGCCGGTGGCCGCGCTGGCGCCGGTAATTGTGCCGCGGACGGTGCCGGACTTCATCAGGGCAACTCAGGCGAACCCGTCTGAAGCATTCCCGCGACATGATCCGGCGCTGGCCCGCGACATCGTCGGGGCGTCGCACGGCAACGTTGCCCGGGTCAAGGAGCTGGTATCGACGACGCCAACGCTGGCGCGTGCCTCCTGGGAGTGGGGCTACGGCGACTGGGAGACGGCGATTGGAGCGGCCTCGCACGTCGGGCACAAGGAGATCGCCGCCATCCTGCTGGCGGCCGGCGCGCACCCGACCATCTTCTCCGCTGCGATGCTCGGGCAGCTCGACGCGGTCAAGGCCTTCATTGCGGCCGCTCCCGGCATCCAGAAAACTCGCGGGCCGCACGGCATCACGCTGCTCGATCACGCGCGGGCCGGCAAGAGCGACGACGTGGTCAAGTATCTGGAATCGATCGGCGACGCCGAGCCACGGTATCCCAATGAGCCACTGAGCGAGGAGGAGGCCGTGGGGCTGACCGGGACCTACGTGTTCGGCTCAGGACCGACCGAACGCCTGATCGTGAGCCGCAACACTCGAGGAGCGCTGGTGGTGAAGAGGGAAGGGGAGCCCGATCGCAACCTGTTCCATCACGGCAATCGCGTCTTCAATCCGCCCGGAGCGGAGGCGGTGCGAATCCGCTTCGAACCGGTCACTGGACGGGCGACAACTCTGACCGTCGTCGACGGGGCGCTTCAGGTTCGGGGGAGTCGGCAATGATTGTGGATGTGCGTGACGATGTGGATTGCGGATTGACGGATTGGGGATTGTCGATTGTGGATCGTGTGGAGTCCGCGTGCGATCAATCACCAGTCCGCAATCAGCAATCCGTTAATCCGCAATCCACAATCACCAGTCCGCAATTCAGATAGCCAGGAGGCGTCGAACACCCTCGAGTGTATCGGCCTCGTCGGGTCGCTTGTCCTTGCGCCACCGCAGCATCCGGGGAAACCGGACCGCGATGCCGGACTTGTGGCGCGACGACTCGGCGATGCCTTCGAAGCCGAGCTCGAACACCTGGACCGGCTCGACGTGTCGCACCGGGCCGAACCGTTCCAGGGTATGGCGCCGTATCCATCGGTCCATCTCGGCGATTTCCTCGTTCGACAGGCCTGAGTAGGCCTTGGCGAACGGCACCAGCGCTCCGTCATGCCACACGCCGAAGGTGTAGTCGGTCAGCAGGCTCGCGCGCTTGCCGCTGCCCGGCTGCGCGTAGATGAGCACGGCATCCACGGAGTACGGCTCGATTTTCCACTTCCACCAGTCGCCGCGCTTCCGGCCAACCCCGTAGGTCGAGCTGAGGCGTTTGATCATCAGCCCCTCGACCCCGAGCGCGCGCGAGCGTCCGCGCTCGGCGCTCAGCGCCTCCCAGCTGTTGGTGGCGAGAACAGGGGACGCGCGCAACACGCCCCCGCCCGACTCGGTGAGCAGCGCCTCCAGGCGGGCCCGCCGCATGGCCAGCGGCTCTGGCCGGATGTCTGCCCCGTCCGCCTCGAGGATGTCGTAGGCCATGAACACGACCGGGACGGCCCGGGACATCTGCGCCACCTGCTTCTGGCGTCCGATCCGCTGCTGCAGCGCCGAGAAGGGCATCGGGTGCTCGTCGCGGAACGCGAGCACCTCGCCGTCGAGGACGGTCCCCTCCGGCAGCCGGGTGGCGGCGGCCGTGATTTCCGGGAACCGCTGGGTGATCAGCTCCTCACCCCGCGACCACAGGTGGACCGCCTCGCTGCGGCGGATCAACTGTGCCCGGATGCCATCCCATTTCCACTCGATCTGCCAGTCCCCCGGATCACCGAGCGCGCCGACCTCTCCCTCGAGCGGCGCCGCCAGGCAGAACGGATACGGCCTCGACCGGTCATCGTCCGTATGCTCGTGGGAGAGCACTTGCGTGAACCATTCGGCGGTCGGTGTCCAGTCACCCATCAACCGGGCGGCGACGATCGCGGGCTCGAGCCCTGAGGATTGCGCCAGCGCCCGCACCACCAGGGTCTGCGAAACGCCGACGCGGAACTCGCCGGTCAGCAGCTTGAGCAGGATGAACCGTTCGAGTCGATCGAGCGCCCGCCACCACGAGGTCACGTGCGCCTGCTGCGCCTCCGGGTCCATTTCGCGCAGCCTCAGGATCCGGTCCTCCACCCACGTCGCCAGCGGCAACGATCCGCCAGCGCCTGACCCGGGTTCGCCCGCTTCGGGACTCGCGGCCGGATCCGGCGGTAACTGGTCGAGCAACAGTGCCGCGGTCTCGGCGCCGTCCCCGACGACCGAATAGCACTCCTGGATCAGCCAGCCTTCGATCCCGGTCGCCGCAATGGTCCACTCGTGGATCAGTGAGTACTGGAGCAGGCGCTTCAAGCGGCGGCCAGTGAGGAAGAACACGGCCCAGGCAGCGTCCGCTTGCGGCGCGCTGCCAAAGTAGCGCGCCATCGCCGCGACCTTCGCATTGGTGGAGGTCGTGGCGTCGATCGCGTCGTACAGGGCCGCAAACTCGCGCATCCCCGCGATTCTACGCTGCCGATTGCACCAACGGTTTCATGGTCCCGGCCTTCGCACCGATTGATCAGTCGCCGGCCGGTTCTCCCTCCCATGCGGTCCGGATGATCCCGCTCTCGAGGCCAAGGGATCCGAGGTGCCGGGCCAGCGCCTCCGCATGGCCGTGGGTCGCCAGCACCCGCGTGGCGCGGGTCTCGGCGATCGTCTGCAGCAAGGCAGGCCAGTCGGCGTGGTCTGAGATGACGAAGCCGCGATCGTAGGCCCGCTGACGCCTGACACCGCGAACCCGCATCAGCCCGGAGGCGAACGCGTCGGAGATGGTGCCCAGCCGGCGCATCCAGGGTGTTCCGCGCGCGGCCAGTGGCGCCAGCACCAGCTCGCCGGCGAACGACGCGCGTTTCGACCGGCCCCGCGCCTCGATCACCGGCAGCACTTCGGGCAGCGATACCCCCGCTTCGCGATAGGCCTCGATCATTCCCAGCATCATGCCGTGGACATACACGGACCGATCGGTCACCAGCGCCAGCTCCGCGAGCAGGCGCTGCGCCTTGCCCAGCGTGTAGCAGAAGATGACCGACGCGCGATCCGCCGCGCGGTTCAACTCCCACCACGACATGATGTCGCGCACGACGGCGGCGGTGTCGTCCCAGCGATAGATCGGCAGCCCGAAGGTCGACTCGGTGATGAAGGTGTCGCAGCGAACCGGCTCGAACGGCTCGCAGGTCGGGTCCGCCGCCCGCTTGTAGTCGCCGCTCACGACCCAGACGCCGTCCCTTCCTTCGATCCGGATCTGAGCCGAGCCGAGCACGTGGCCGGCCGGGTGGAAGCTGACCGAGACGTCACCGATCGTGAGCGGTGCGGCGCAGGCGAGAGTCTCGACCCTGGTGTCCGCGCCGAGCCGGCGTTTCAGCAGCGGAGCCGTTTCAGGCGTGCAGAGATACGACTGGCTGCCCGGTCGTGCATGATCGCCATGCGCGTGGGTGATCAACGCGCGCTCGACCGGCTGCCACGGATCGACGAAGAAGTCGCCGCCGGAACAGTAGAGCCCTTGTGTCGTTTCGGTCAACACGCGGTCAATGTACCTATGAACACATTCATGCCGACGGTTGTCGACGCGCGCCTGGGCGACGCATTGGAGCGCTACTGGGGTTACAACTCGTTCCGTCCCCTGCAGCGGGAAGCGATGGAGGCCATCCTCTCCGGCCGCGACTCCATCGTCGTGCTGCCGACGGGCGGCGGCAAGTCGCTGTGCTTCCAGGCGCCGGCGCTGATCCGTGAAGGTCTCGCGGTGGTGGTCTCGCCGCTGATTTCGCTGATGAAGGACCAGGTCGATACGCTGGTCGGCAACGGTGTGCCGGCCGCGTTCCTCAACAGCACGCTCTCGAGCGACGAGCGCCGTACGGTGACCGAAGGGGTGCGCGAGGGACGGTTCCGCCTGCTTTACGTTTCCCCCGAGCGGCTGGTCGGCGAAGGCGGGGATTCATTCCGGTCCTGGCTGTCGCGCTGCAACGTGAGCTTCATCGCGGTCGACGAGGCGCACTGCATCAGCCAGTGGGGGCACGACTTCCGCCCCGAGTACCGCCAGCTCGCGGCGCTGCGGAGTCACTTCCCGGGCGCGAGTCTTCATGCCTTCACTGCCACCGCGACCGGCCGGGTCCGGCGAGACATCGCCTCGCAGCTCGCCTTGCAGGATCCAGTCGAGCTGGTCGGCTCGTTCGACCGTCCCAACCTGCTGTATCGCGTGCTGCCGCGGAACTCGCTGAAGAAACAGTTACAGGAAGTGCTGGCGCGTCACCGCGGAGAAGGGGGCATCATCTACTGCACCTCGCGCCGCGAGGTCGAGGCGCTGGCCTCCTGGCTGAGCGACAGCGGCGTCAAGGCCCTGCCCTACCACGCCGGGCTGGATGACCGTGAACGCAGCCGGAACCAGGACGCCTTCCTCGACGAAGAAATCGACGTGATCGTCGCGACGGTCGCCTTCGGCATGGGGATCGACCGGTCGGACGTGCGCTTCGTGGTGCACGCGGGAGCGCCGCAGTCGCTCGAGCACTATCAGCAGGAATCCGGCCGGGCCGGCCGCGACGGTCTCGAGGCCGAGTGCATCCTGATCTATTCGACCGCCGACTTCATGAAATGGCGCCTCATGCTGGAGCGGAACGGAGAGCTGACCGACAGCGCCCGCCGGTTGCTGCGCGACATCGAGCGTTACGCCGCGAGCGTCGGCTGCCGACACCGCCACCTCGTCAGCTATTTCGGTGACCAGTACGATCGCACCGACTGCGGCGCCTGCGACTTCTGCCTGGGAGAGCTCGAGTCGCTGCCCGAAGCGGCGGACGTCGCGCGGAAGATCCTGTCGTGCGTCGCGCGGGTCGGACAGCGGTTCGGCGCCGCCCACGTCGCCGGCGTGCTGTGCGGAAGCGAGAGCGAAGCGGTCACGTCACGCCGGCACCACGAGCTGAGCACCTTCGGTCTGCTGAAGGATGCGCACGTCTCCGAGGTACGCGCCTACATCGAACAGCTCATCGCGCAGGGATTTCTGCGCCAGACCGACGATCAGTTCCCAGTCGTTGCGCTCACGGCTGAAGGGGTCGGTCTTCTGAAGAGCGCGGCGGCAGCCGCCGGTCTCGCCCTCTCGCGGCAGCGCCGCGTCGTCCGCGAGCGGGAGCGCGAGCCACGGCGGTCCCGGGTCGAGGCGGAAGCCTGGGCGGGGGTCGACCGCGACCTGTTCGAAAAGCTCCGCGCCGTCCGCATGCAGATCGCCCGTTCTCGCGGTGTTCCGCCCTACGTCGTTTTCCACGACACGACCCTCCGCGAAATGGCCCGCGTGCGTCCCCAGACGATGGACGAGCTGCGGACGGTGTATGGCGTCGGCGCACGCAAGGCAGAGGATCTTGGGGCTCAGTTCCTCGAGGCGCTTCGCTCTTAGAGAACAGGGGCGCCAGGGATGGGGGTTGGAAACTGGAAGTTGGGAGTTGAACATGCCCGCATACGTGATCGCTCACATCGATGTGAAGGACCCGGTCCGGTACGAGGACTACAAGAGGATGTCCCCGATCAGCATCCACAAGTTCGGCGGACGCTTCATCGCGCGCGGCGCGAAACCTGAAGTACTCGAAGGCACCTGGGAGCCGAAGCGGCTCGTCCTGCTGGAGTTCCCCTCGGCGGAGGTCGCGCGGCAGTGGTGGGCCTCGGACGACTACGCCCCGGCGCGAACCCTGCGGCAGGCAACGTCGGTGGGCGATCTCGTGATCCTCGACGGCGTGCCCGAAGGATGGAAGCCGGATGCCTGAGCCGCCGACGCCGGCTGACGCGCAGCGGGTGACGGATGGCCGCCACTACGAGGTGCTGCTCCGATCTCTCGCCGGAACGAGTTCCGCCCCTGCTTCCTAGTCATGTCATCGAGGTTGTCGATCTCCACCGCGGTCCCGGACGACGCCCCGGCGGTGGCGGCGGTCCGCAACGCTGCCGCCGAGGAGCTGACCCGGGAGTTCGGCGCCGGTCACTGGTCGGGGGTGACGACGAGCGTGGCGGTTCTGCGCGGCATCAATTCGTCGCGCGTGCTCGTCGCCCGTGACGGCGACGCGATCGTCGGCACCTTGAGGCTGGCGACCAAGAAGCCCTGGGCGATCGACGCCAGCTGCTTCCTTCCGTCGGAGCGCCCGCTGTACCTGGTCGACATGGCGGTGGTACCCGAGCGGCAGCGGCGCGGCGCCGGGCGGGAACTGCTCGGCGCGGCCGCGGTCACGGCCAGGGGATGGAAGGGCACCGCGATCCGGCTCGACGCCTACGATCACCCCGCGGGCGCCGGCGGCTTCTACGAAAAATGCGGCTTCATTGAGGCGGGGCGGGCGGTCTACCGGGAGGTGCCGCTGATTTACTACGAGCTGCGGCTCTGAGCATCGTTTCCACGGCGCCCTCACATCTGATCTACTAGGACCGCCTGCTCCACGAGGTGTCATGCGCCGAGCTGCCCTGTCTCGCACGATCGTTCTGACCGCGGCTGTCATCGGTCTGACGGCGGCGCTGACGCGGCCGGCTGCGCAACAGGATCCGCAGCGGCCGACGTTTCGGACCGGCGCCAACCTGGTTCGGGTCGACGCCTATCCCTCCCGCGACGGACGGATCATCGAGGGATTGACCGCCGAGGACTTCGAGGTGCTCGAAGACGGCGTGCCGCAGAAGGTCGAGTCCTTTCAGTTCATCCGCTACCAGCGGAACGCGACACTCGACGAGCGGCGGGACCCGAACTCGCAGCGCGAGGGCTTTGAGCTCGCCGCCGACCCGTCCTACCGCGTGTTCGTCATCTATCTGGACAACCTCCACGTCGACTTCGCCGGTTCGCACAGCGTCCGGCTGCCGCTGATCAACTTCCTGAACGGCGTGCTCGGCACCCAGGATCTGTTCGGCGTCCTGACCACGCGGCACAGCGTCAACGACCTGATGCTCGGGCAGAAGACGCAGTTCATCGAGGAACAGCTGACCAAGTACCTGGTACTGGGGCCGCGGCTCTCTGGTCCAGGAAGACGAGGCGGACCTGGCGATCCAGGCCTGCTTCAGCGGTTCGGCCCCCAAGATCGTCGGCGAGCTGATTCGCCGGCGGCGGATCGACGAGGTCTTCAGCGATCTCGAGGGGATCATGACGAAGCTCGCCGACATTCGCGAGGAGCGGAAGAACATCCTGCTGGTGTCCGGCGGCTGGGCGCTGACCGGCCGGGCGTCGTGGATGCGATCCGAGAGCAGGCCGCAGGTCCCCGGGATCGGCGTCACCGACGCCGGCAAACTGAGCATGGGGCCGCAGCGCAAGGGAGATTTCGATCCCCGGGTCTGCGAGGACATGCTGCAGCGGTTGAGCGAGATGGACTTCGAGCAGCGCCTGCGCGATCTGCTGCAGCTCGCCCGTCAGTCGAACGTCACGTTCTATTCGATCAATCCCGGCGGGCTCTCACCGTATGAAGACAGGCGGGCGACCGACAGCCTGCTCACGTTGAGCAACAACACCGACGGCATCGCGGTCGTGAACACCAACGACCTGAAGGCCGGGGCGCAGCGGATCGGCGACGATCTGTCGGCGAGCTACATCCTCGGCTACTACCCGACCAACAGCAAGGCGGATGGACGGCTCCGGCGGATCACCGTCCGCCTGAAGGGAACCAAGGCGGCGGTCCGGGCGCGGCGTGAGTACCGCGCACTGACGGAAGAGGAGGTCGCCACGCTGCGTGCGGTGACCGGCGGCGGCGCCGCAGCGGGGGCCACACCGGCGCCGGTCTCTCCGGTGGAGACGGCGCTGGCCGAGCTCAAGCGTCTGCGTCCGGGCGCGGTACTGCATACCCGCGGCACGATCCTCGGCGACGAGCTGGTGGTGACGACCGAGATCACCGCGCCACAGGTGGAAGCCGGCCGGTGGAAGGACGGTGGGGAGGTGCAGATCGTCCTGACCGGCCCCTCGGGCGACATCATGACCACCGCGCGCGGCCGCATGGAGCCGGGCGCCCGTGCCGCCGTCGTCCGCATTCCGCTGGCCAGCGCGCCAGGGCCGTTCAATGCTGCCGTTCGCGTCCGAAGCGCCACCGAAGGAGACGCGCAGGACGGCGTCACCGTCGCCCGCTCGACCTCGCTGCTCGGCCCGCCGCAGATCTACCGTCTCGCGACCCCGACGCAGCCGCGCCCGGCGGGATCCGTGCAGTTCCGGCGGACCGAACGCATCCAGGTTCGCTGGCCGGTATCGGGAGCGGTCACCGCCCGCGAGGCGCGGATTCTCGGGCGCGACGGCGTGCCGCTCGAGCTCGCCGTCGTCGTCAGCGATCGCGAGGAAGCTGGCATCCAGTTCCTGGTAGTCGACCTCAACCTCGCGCCGCTCACCGCCGGCGAGTACATCATCGAAGTAAAGGCGACCGCGCAAGGGAAGACGGACGCGGCGCACCTGGCGATACGGGTTGGTCGATAACAATAATTCCCAACGTCCAACCTCCAACTACCAAGCCGATTGCGAGGAGGTTGGGAGTTGGGAGTTGGGCGTTGGAAGTTGAAGCGCGCTCTTACCGCCAATATCCCCGTCGTGCCTGGACGGTGCCGCGGCGGTTCTTGAGTTTGACCTCGATCGGATGCCAGCCCGACGCCGGCACGTTTCGCGGGGAATACGTCAGCAGGTAGCGGCTCTTGAAGTCGGCGATGATCCGGGCGAAGGCGGGGGCGATCTCGCTGCCGTCGCGGACGTAGAATGCCTCCCCGCCGGTTCGGTTGGTGATCTCGTCGAGCATGCCCTGCGGGAAGAGCGTCGGCTCGCGCTCGAACCAGCGAGCCAGCGCGGCGCGCCGACGCAACACCGCGTCGACATCCTTCCCGGCAGTGGCCACGAACAAGGATGAGATCGCCACGCTGTAAACGACCAGGTCGCTGCGCAGCGCCGCGTCGATCGCCTCTGTCGGCTCGAGCCAGCTGGCGGTGTCGAGGCCGTCGGTGAACACCAGGAGCACGGCGCGTCCCTCAGCCTTCTCCCGCAGCGCTACCGCCGCGAAGATGGCGTCGCACATCGCGGTCGAGCCGATCGCGCCCATCCGATCGATCGCCTCGTGAATCATCGCCCGGTCTCGCGTGGGGGCGGCGGTGCGCGAGATCCGGTGCGCGAACGTGAGCAGCGAGGCCTGGTCGTTTTTCGCCAGCGGTGCGATCGCGGCCCGGGCGGCTGCCTTGAGGTGGTCGAGCATCGGCCCCTGGACGCTGCCGCTGGTGTCGAGCGCGAGAAAGAGCGTGAGCGGCACGTCCTCGGTGACGATCGACTCGACCTTCTGCACGACGCCGCTGTCGCGCACCTCGAAGTCGGCCACCGTCAGGCCGGCGATCGGCCGGTCCCCCTGCCGTGCCTGGACGTCGACCCGCACGGCGTCGGCGCCGGACCGGAAACGTGCGCCCTGGGGATCCTGGCCGGACGCGCGTCCCGCTCCGTCTGGCGCCGCCACCAGCAACAAGCCGAGGAGCCCGGCGATCAGCACGCGTCTCATTGCCGTGCCTCCGCCCGCAGCGATGCCAGGACCAAGTCGATCAGCCAGTACTGGCCGAAGCGATAGGACCACCACGGGTCGTCGATCTTGGACTCATCCGTAAGCGCTTCGGCGAGTCCAGCGGCTTCGGCGGCGGCGCCGTCCGCGTAGCGCCGGTGCGCCAGGGCGAGCCGGGCGCTCTGCGCCGGCAGGATCGCGACCGCTTCGCGAAACAGCGTCGTCGCGCCGGCGTGGTCCTTCCGTTGTTCGCGCGCGCGGCCGAGCAGCAGGCGCGCCAGGTAATCCGTTCGCTGATCGACGCTCGTCAGCACGAGCGGTTGCAGCATCCTCGCCGCCTCAGCGGACTTGCCTTGTTTCAGCCGGACGTGGCCGAGGCGCAGCGCCGCCTCCTGGTTCGCCGCGTCGATCGAACGGACTTGTTCGAAGAGTTGTGCCGCGTAGTCGAATTGCTTGTCCCGATCGGCGCGCTCGCGCTGCAGCGTGCGGATACTAGGATCACCGCCGACCAGTGAGTGCACGCCGGGATGGATGTGCCGCAATACGACCTCGATGTCGACGTTGAGCCCGGCGATAGCCTCGTGCACGATGCCGCAGGCGAGCAGGAGCGACACCTGGCCGGGATAGCGCTGGCAGCTGTGGAAGAGGAGCTGGCGCGCCGTCTCGATCGCACCGTCGGAGAGTGCCTGCCCGCCGATGGCCCAGTTCCACCGGATCGCATCGCTGGGCCGTTGTTCCAGGCGCCCGACTTCGTCGAGATACATCTCGCCGATGCTCGCCAGCGCCTCAACCGCCCCGTCGGATTGCGGTCGGCTGCGGAGGTAGGTCTGGAGCGCGGCTTCCATGTGCAGCGCCCCGGCCCCTCGCAGCCTCTGCACGTTCCAATGCGGCGCTTCATCGTACGGCATTCGGCCGCGTCGTGAGCTCTCGACGACCGAACGGGCCGTGTCACGGCGGAGGTCGTGGCTGACGGCGGTGATCACCGCCACGGCCGCCTCGGTATCGCCGGCGCGGTACTGTTCCACCGCCCGCAGCAACTGCCGCTGATGCTGGACCGCCTCCTGCGCGCCGGGGGCAGCGCCAAGGAGGATGAGGCTGCACAGCAGGACTACCCACATCGGCCGAGGGTAGCATGCGAAACTCAGAACTAAGAATTCAGAACTCAGAACTCAGAACCCGGAACCCAGAACCTGAACCTGGAACCGAGGCTGCCAAGGAGATGAGCGAGGCCGACGAGGAGCGGCCAGGCCGCGAAGGCCGCGAGCCCGAGCCCGGCCGGACGAGGAATCCTGAGCGGCGAGACCATCGCAACGGCGCAGGCGAGCATGACCGCTGCCGAGGTGAGTGCGCTCGGCTGGAGCAGGAGGGTGGTGGACCACACGAGCGCGGCGACGGGAGCCGGCAGGCCCACGAAACCGTGCAACTCCCCCTGCGTCACGTTGTAGAACGCCAGCCGGGTGATCGCGCACGCCGCGAACGCGGCGAAGGTGAGGCACCACACGAGCCAGGTCCCGCCGAACGACGGGGGCATCAACAGCATCATGCAGATGCATGGCGCCGCCCCGAAGGCAATCGCGTCCGACAGGCTGTCGAGCTGTACGCCCAGGTCTCGCTCGCCTGGCGAGCGCGCAAAGGAGCGCGCGAACCGGCCATCGAAGGTATCGGCGATCACCGAGAGAGCGATGAGCGCACCGGCGGCCGGCGCGCTGCCCCCGCGGGCCGCCGCGATTGCCGCGAGTGCGGAGAGCAGCGAACCATAGGTGAGGGCGTTGGCCCGATGGAAGGCCGTCAGCGGACTCGAGGTCATTTGCCTGGATCGAATGGATAGAGGTCATAGAGCCGGCGCCACGTTCGCACCACGCGCGGCAGGAACGGCTGGCGCCGGATCCGGTGGATGAGCGCATAGAACGCCAGCCGGTTGATGATGAAATCGTAGAGTCCACACCGGAATCCCTGTTGCCAGAGGTGAGGATCGATCGCGACGCCAGCCTCCTGTTCGAGCGCCACGCGGTGATACTCGATCCAGTGTCGGACCTGCTCCGGATGCGCGTCCGCCGGCAGCACGAAGCAGAGGAACTCGGCAAGGTCGCGCTGCGGCGCTCCGACCGCCGCGAGCTCCCAGTCGTAGGCGCACAAACGTCCCTGCCGCAGGCAGATGTTCCGCGGGTTGAAGTCGTGATGGATAAGCGTGCGCGGAGCCGCTTCCGCCTGCCACCAGCAGTCGATCCCGGCAATCAGCCGCTGTTGCACTCCGCTCATGCCTGAATCCGTCCACGACGAGAAAGCGGGGGCCGCGTGCCGCGCGAGTGCGCCCCAGAGGTCGGTCATCTCCACCATGCTGGCAGCGGTATGGACATGGCCGATCCACGGGCGTGTCTGCAGCTCTTCTTCACGGCCGTACCAGATCGCGTGGAGCGCGGCGAGGCCGTCGATGGCCGCTCGAATGTCCGCAGGCGTCCACTCGGAGACATCGCCAGCCGAGTTCATCAGCCGCGCGTCTTCAATGTTCTCCAGGGCCAGCACACACCCGGCGTCGGGGTCCCGATCGAACGAGCCGAGCAGCGCCGGGGCGTGCCGGACGAAGCGCGGATCCTGCTGGCGGTAGATCTCGACCTCGCGACGGTGCGCCGCGGTGAACCCGATGCGATCCCTCCAGCGCGCGTACGCCGCACCCACGAGCGGATCCAGCACGTCCGCCAGGCAATGCCCGACCTCGATGGTGTCGGTGTCGGCGGCCCTGGCTTTCAGCCGCAGGTCGAGCGACGAGCCGTCCTCCAGGTCGACGCTCAGATGAAAGAGTCCCGTCAGCGTGCCCGAGCGCCACGTCGTCAGCTCGCTGACGATGCTGTGATCGGAGCCGGTGGCGAGGACGCGCGTCGCCTTGACCTGACGGCCGAGCAGACGGCCAACGAAGTCCGGGGTGATCGCCGCGGGGGTCGAGGCGGGAGCACAGCGTACCGGCACCGGCGGGTCCGGTAGATCTCCGCACCGCCGGAGGGCGCGGAAATAGATGTCGAGCAGCCTGGCATCGAGTGGCGACGAGGTGCTCCCGCGCTCCGCGAGTGCTACCCGGGTGACGGTCCCGTCGGCCCGTGTGCGACGCCTCTCCTCGTAGAGCTCCGGCAGCGTGAGCCCGCGGGCGCCGTGATGACGCTGGAAGAAGAAGGTCCTCAGCGGCCGGAGCGGATGCGTGGCGCCATCGGCGGAGCCAACCGCCGTCTCACGATCGAGCTGTCGCAGCCACGCATGGTAGGGCACGAGGCGAACGGAGTAGCCGTAGGTCCGTATCCACAGGACGCACTCGCGCCAGTGCCGCGGCGAAGGATGGCCCAGGTTGAAGACCGGCCCGGCCGCTCCCGATAGCCGCAGGATGCCCGTCGCGACCTGGTCGACCGGCTCGCAATCGAGGTTCCAGTCCAGATCCGGCGCCGTCCCCATGCGCACGCAGCCGCGGACGAGCAGCGAGATGAGGTCGTCGCGATTGTAGGCGCCGCTGGTGCTGTCGCCCGAGATCAGCGCGGGGCGATAGATGCGGGTGGGCAGACCGCGGCGTCCCGCCTCCGCGACCAGCGCTTCGGCCACGGCCTTGGTCTGCGCGTAGCCGAGGTGCAGACCGCGAAGATGTTGCAGCGGCTCGAATTCTTCGTCCGCGGTCCGTGGCCCGGTCGTCGAGTAGCAGACCGACAGGCTGGACACGAAGTGAAACGGGATGCCGCGGCGGCACGCCAGGCGCAGCAGTTCCCGGGTGCCGAGGACGTTGGCGGCGCGGAGCCCCTCGTAGGGGAAGACCCAGTTGACCGCGGCGCCGCAGTGAAGCACCACGTCGATCTGCGACGCCAGCGCGTCCCAGTCTCCGGGAGCGAGACCGAGGCCGGCACTCGCGAGGTCGCCAGCAATCCATCTGACTCGCCGCTTCCGGCTCGAGGATGAGATCGGATCCTGGCCCGGCGCGGCTGCACGGGGCCGCCTGACGAGGCAGACAATCTCGGCGCCGGTGTTGTCGAGCAACTCCTGCAACAGCGCCCCGCCCAGGAAGCCGGTGGCGCCGGTGAGCAGAATCTTCCTGGCGCTCCTCAGATCAGTCGAACACGGCACCGCCGCAGGAGGCTGCACGTCGACTGGCAGCACGGCGTCGGCCAGCATCAGCTGGTACGGATCGCAACGACCCGCATGCGGCGTCGTCTGCATCGCAGCGATGCGGGTTGCCAGCGCCCGTCCGGTGTCGCAGTCGGCCAGCAGCTCGGGAGGCAGTCGGCATCCCAGCCTGTCCTCCAGCGCCGCCGCCATCTCGATGGTCGTGAGGGAGTCCAGGCCGAGCAACGCGAACGGCGTGTCGGGGTCAAAGGTAGTGCGGCTGCCGAGGCACCGCGTAGCCACGTCGGCAATTGCCGCTTCCACGCCCCCCTGGACCGGTTCCAGCCTCACGATGCCACCGCCTCGATCGCGGCGTCGTCAGTCCACGACGCGAGCGGCGCCAGGCCGCCGTTGATGAGCGCGTCGCGGCACAGGAACCGCTGCAGCTTGCCACTGGTAGTCTTCGGGATCGTGCCGGCTTCGACGAGTGCGACGCTGCACGGCGCGACCTGGTGCGCCGACGCGATCGCCAGCCGGATCGAGGCGAGCACCGGCGACAGGTCGTTGTCGCTCGTCCGCGGCTGATCACGACGGTCGACCTCGGCAACGATCGCGACCCGCTCTTCCCCCGCTTCGACAACGGCGAACGCGGCACAGCCGCCGGGACGCACCGCCGGGTGCGCCTGCTCCACGGTGAGCTCGAGATCCTGCGGGTAGTGCTTGATGCCGCGGACGATCAGGATGTCCTTGATCCGGCCGGTGACGAACAGCCGTCCGCCCTCGACGAACCCGAGATCACCGGTCCGCAGGTAGGGGCCATGCCCTTCGGCGGTGCGCGCCTGGAACGTTTCGATCGTCTCCTCGCGGCGATTCCAGTAGCCGCTGGCGACGCTCGCGCCGGTGACCCAGATCTCGCCGATCGCGCGCTCCGGCAGCACCGCCCGGGTCACGGGGTCCACGATCTCGATTGTGCCGTCAGCCTTGAGCGTGCCGGACGCCACCGCATCCTCGATGAAGACCGGCGCCGCGTCGGCGGGCACGCTGGCAACCAGCAGGGTCGACTCCGCGAGCCCATACGCCGGACTGAAAGACTCCCAGCGGAACCCCGAGGCGGCGAACCGCCGATGGAAGGCTTCGAGGGTGGAACGGCGGACCGGCTCGGCCCCGTTGTACGCCACGCGCCACGAGCCGAGGTCCAGCGCTCCGGCATCCTCCTCGGTGACCCGGCGGACGCAGAGGTCGTAGGCGAAGTTGGGCCCTCCGCTGTGCGTCGCTCCCAGCCTCGAGATCGCCTGGAGCCACCGGCCGGGTCGCTGCAGAAACGCGGTCGGCGCCATGAGGTGCGCCGGGAAACCACTGAACACCGGCTGCAGGATTCCGTTGATCAACCCCATGTCGTGGTTGATCGGCAGCCACGAGACCGAGATGCTGTCAGGACCGTAGGCGCCGTCGGTCGCGGTCTGCGCGAGGTTGTGCACGAGGTTGGCGTGACTGACGACGACCCCGCGCGGGGCGGAGGTGGAGCCGGAGGTGTACTGCAGGAACGCCGGCGAGGCGTTCGTTGTCGCCGAGGTGCTCCGCCAGTCGCGCGCCTGGTCGTCTTCGACCGTCGCCGGGTCCAGCCGCGGGATCCCGCACAACTCCGGGACGGCGAGCTCGAGAGCGGCCGCCCGGCTGCACAATACCGCCGGCGCCAGCACCAGCGTGACGCCGGCGTCCGCGATCATGCCGCGTAAACGCACGGTGGTGCGATCCGCACGGGCGCCAGCCGGTGGGTACGCCGGCACCGCAATGGCGCCGGCGTAGAGCGCGCCGAAGAAGGCGGAAATGAAGTCGAGCGAGGGCGGATAGATCACCAGGACCCGCGCTCCCGGCTCGACCAGCCCGGTGATCGCGGCGGCGATCGCACGGCTGCGCCGCTCGAGATTGCCCCAGGTTATCGACGCGCCGGCATGCTCCCCGTCATCCAGGAAGGTGTAGGCGCAGTCTTCGGGCTGCGCGGCGGCGCGGTCGCGCAGCAGGTCGATCAGGCTGCGCTGGCAGGGATCCTGGCGGTGCATTGCATCTCCTCGTGAACGCGAACGAACAGCTCGCGGACGCGCGCCGCGTTGGCGGGCACCTCCGCTTCGGTCCAATCGGACGTGTCGATGGGCGCAAGCAGGTGGACGTGGACCGTGCCCGGGCTTGGCATGTATCCCAGACCCGGATCCATTTCGGACGGGATCCGGAAGTAGAGCGGGACGATCGGCACGCGGAGGTCGGTCGCCATGTGGAACGCCCCCTTGTTGAAGTGGCCGATGCGGCCGGTCAGGATGCGGCCACCCTCGGGGCTCAGGTAGACCGACTCGCCGGTGCGGCGCAGAATCGCGGCGGCCCGCTTGAAGATCCGGGTCCGCTCGGCCGGGCGGTCCTGGGGCACGGTGAAGAAGGTGCCCATCATCCAGGCGATCACGCCGAGCGGCAGGATCTTGCGCAGGAATCCGCTCAGGAAGAAGCGGCAATTCGGCAGGCCCAGCGCGACCAGCACGAACAGGTCGAGGGTCGAAGTGTGATTCGAGATGTACACCGTCTGCGTGTGGGGCAGCGGCCGGTCCGCGTGGACGCGGATCTTCACCCCATGCAGGGCGAGAATCGCGTGGCACAGCCGGGCCGCCAGCCACGCGTACAGGCGCCGCGCGCGGAAGAAGGTGAGCACGCCGACCGGCAGCATCACCACGGCTCCAACGGTCATGAGGACGGCACTCAGCCCGGCCTTCACATGCTTCATGCTGTCCTCCGGCACACCACCGTCTGCATCGCGAGGTTCAACCGCTTCTCGAAGGCCATGACCGGCAGGGTCAGCATCTGCCCGAGGAAGTAGGGCAGGATCGCTTTGTCCAGGTTCAGCCCGCGGCCCTTGAGCAGACGGAACGCCGCGCCGGTAAACAGGTAGAAGTAGGCCGGGAACGCACCGTAGGGAAGGTAGTCGACGACGTCGAAGCCGCTGACGCGGACGGCGCGCAGCAGCGAGTCACGATCGTAGAGGACCGTATGCTGCGGCGCCTGCAACCCGGGCCAGCGGTCGCCGAACCACTCGAACGTCCGGCTGTCGAGGCGCGGCACCTCGATCACCAGAGTGCCACCAGTCGCGAGCACCCGTCGCGCGGTCGCCAGGCTGCGCATCGGATCGTAGTCGTGCTCGAGGAAGTGCCACATCGTGACCAGATCGAAACGCCGGTCGGCAAGCGCCGCTTCGTAGAACAGCCCGCAATGGAACTCCACCCCGCGCATGGTCTCGGCGGCGGAGAGGTCCTTGAAGTCCACCCCGGTCACGGCGGCGCCGTGCTCCCGCCGGAGATGGGCGAGAAATGTTCCTACTGCGCATCCGACATCGAGCACCCGCGTGGCGCCGGTCAGCGGCACGTAGCGTGAAACGATTCGTGCCTTCTGGACGTCGAGCCGGTCCATGGCGCGGTCGAAGAGCGGTGTGAGGAGGCCCCAGTCGCGCTTCTTGCGATGCGCGATGTAGGCATCGTCGTAGTAGGCGCCGATCGCGCTGAGGGGGACCCGCGGGTTCTGGTAGACGAGCTCGCAGTTCGAGCACCGCACGAAGCGAAAGCGCCCCGGCGTACCGCCGAGATCGTCTTCGGCATGGATGAAGACGCGATATTCCTGCGAGCCGCACAGGTAGCAGGGGATGTGTTCCCGCTCTTCTGGCGTCGGCGACACTGCATCGCGCAGGTGGTCTCGAGGAGCAGTGACGGACAGCGCGGCGGTCATGAACGTCCTCCGAGCATCGTGGCGAGCGGGCTCACCGGATCGTGCCAGGCCTCGTAGAGCGAAGCGGCGGCGTAGAGGACGATCGCAGCCACAGCGATCGTCACCGGCGCCACGGCCGCTCGCTCCGCCGGCGATCGCCACGACGAACGCCGGGTATTTCGTGAGCAGAAGCTGGTCTCCGGCGATCGTGCGCCGGATCCGGCGCCAGTACCAGGCGGCCAGGACGGCATGGAGGCACGCCAGTAGCGAAACCGACAGAGTCGCGCCGGGGCGCAGGGCCGCGGCGGTGAGGTTGACGATCGCCAGTACGGTGCACAGCGCGATGAACGGAAGGGACGGGGAGTTCACGAGAACCCGTTCGGGATGATGCACCGCGTCCACCTGGCGATCCGCAAGGTCGTCCCAGAGGCGGAACTCGACGAGCAGCAGCAGTGCCGCGAGAGTGTCGAGGGCGAGCCCGGCGGCCCCGTAATGTCCAGCGGCGGAACCGATCGCAATGACGACCGCCAGCGGGAGATAGAACGAGGCGCGAAAGCGCTCGGCAACGTAAGCGGTGATCACCTGGCAGCCTCCGCGAGCAGGTGGACGAGACCGCGGTCGCCATCCACCGTGATCGAGCCGCCGTGCCGGATCAGCCGGGTCGCGTCCTTGACTCCCACTACCGAAGGAATGCCGAATTCACGGGCGATGATCGCGCCGTGCGACAGCATGCCGCCGCGCTCGATGACCAGCCCCGAGATCAGCGGAAACACCGGTCCCCAGCCCGGATCCGTCTGGCGGGTCACGAGGATGTCTCCAGGCCGCAGCCGGTGTGATTCGGTGACGTCGAGGAGGATCGCGGCGTTGGCGGTCCGGGATCCGCCACAGGCGCCGACCCCGGCCAGCCGGGTGCCCTGGTCGACCGACGCTTCCGCGTCAGCGCGCCAGGCATCCTCGAAGTACTCGCCGGCGGCCAGGTGCATCGAGTCGGGAGGGCTGGTGGCACTCAGCCGGGCGTGGGCGTCACGCCGCAGTTCGACGAGCCGCTTGGCCTGATCGGGAAACATCTCGCCGCCCGACGCGAGCAGGTCGATCTCGTCCACAGTGAGCATGAAGATGTCGTCGCGGCAGGCCAGCCGTCCCTGGTCGGCGAGCCGATCCCCGAGGGCCAGCGCGATGCGCCGCAGCCGGCTGTAGAGGAGCGCCTGCTTCAACCGGGCGCGTTCCCGAAGCTGAATGGACCGCTGGGTCCAGGCCAGCACCGTGCCGACGACGACGGACTGGCGGAGGAAGGGCACCCATCTCGATACCGGGCGCTTTCTGAGAACGGAGAGTACGCGGCGGGTGTCGCGAACCCGCTCGGCCGCCTGGCGGCGCAGCAGGTCCGGCGGTGCCTCACCATCCATGGCGACATAGGCCCGCAGCAGATCGACGACCGGCGCGGGGTCTTCCTGGAAGCTCGGCACCGTGAGCATCAGCTCGGCCGAGCAGCGGAAACCCCAGTGCTCGAGAAAGTCGTCGAATGCGGTGCGGAAGTCGGCGAAGGCGCCGTCGGTGCGGATCCGATCGAGCGCTTCCGTGGCAGGCGACTCAAGGATCAGCCGATGCAGGGCTTCGTGGCTTCGGACCAGGCGCGAGAGCTCCCAGAGCTCGAGCGGCGGCATGCTGCTGACCAGGTCCGGCAGCGCCTTGAGCAGCGTGTTGTGCAGCGCCTGCTGGTCGTCGGCCGGGAATGCCCGCGCCAGCAGACGCTGCAGGACGCCATAGCAGACCATCGCGCCGGCGTCCGCAAGCGACGCGTTTTTCCACCGGTGGCAGCGGATCTCCATGAAGCCGCGTAGATCGGCGATCAGGGCGTCAACTGATTTCTTGCTCAGTCGTTCGGGATGAGTCCCGGCGGCAAACCGATCGGCCGTCCGCTCGAATTGCTCGACGCGTGCGGTGAGGAACAGGTACTGCCAGCTCGTTTTCACCGCGATGACGCCGGCTTCGAGCGCCTGATAGGCGCGGGTGGCGGCGGTCTCTTCCGCGTGGAGACGGGCAGCGGCGTCGGCGTCGCTCTCTTGCTCCGCGCCTACGAATTGATCGAAGGAGGCGGCGAGCTGGTCGCCATAGGGGGCCGCTCGGAGGACGTCGTGGATGCTCGTGAGGTTGTAGTACATCCGCGCGCCATGAACGCCGATGATCTGGCGCAGCGCCGGTTCCATCGCCGCCAGGCGTGCTTCCGAGATGCCGAAGGCACGCCCCAGGTTGCGGAAGTAGTGGGAGTAGCCGACCCGTGCGATCGAGTAGAGCAGCGGACTGATCGGCTGCGGGAAGTTCTCGTTGACGTTGGCGTTCGACCAGAACACCCGGCGTCCGGCCGCCTCGTCGCTGGCTGCCGGGATCCTCGAGGCAACCGTGATCGGTCTCGACTGCACGATCCACGGCGTGCCGTCGACGCCGATCGTCCACTCGATGTCCTGCGGCGCTCCGAACGCCCGCTCGATGTCGAGCGCGAGCCCGGCGAGCGATGTGACCTGGGCCTCCGTCGGAACAATGGGCTCGTTCTCCTCGGCCGGAGGCAGCGCCTCGTGCTTCCAGCGCCCGCTCTCACGTTCGATGGAGATCCGGCCGGGGTTGACCGCCCCGGACACCAGTGCCTCACCCAGGCCGGCGCAGTACTCCAGCAGCATGTGGGCACGGGAGGTCGGCGATACCGTGAACAGCACCCCTGACAACCGGGCGTCCACCTGGCGCTGAACCACGATCCCCATGCCGGCGAGGAAGATCCCTCGCGCGGATTGATAGGCGAGCACCCGCTCGGACCATTGCGACCCCCACACCGACAGGATTGCGGCCCTGAGCTCGGCGGGGGAACGTACGCCGGCGATCGAATCGAGCTGCCCGGCGAACGAAGCCGCGGCTGAGTCCTCGCCGACGGCCGACGACCGCACGATCACCGGGCCCGGGGCGAACCGGCTCCATGCCGACATCACCGCCAGGTCGATATCCGGCGGGAGGGACTCCTGCTCGGCGACGAAGTGCTGCAGGGCGGTGCTGGTCAGCACGAAGCCGTCCGGCACCGGCGCCCCGGATGCGATCAGCCGCGCGAGGTTCGCGGCCTTGCCTCCGACTGCCGCCGGATCGGTCGCAGCCGCGAGCGCAAGCACGCTCATGCCGCCCTCTGCTTGAGGCCGAGACGGAAGAGCACGACGCTGAACGCCCAGTGGATGAAAGGACCAAGCGTCAGGACGTATAGCCACGTGAGCCAGGGAACTTCCACCGCGAGGCTCAGGGCCGCCAGCATGCCGATTCCGGAATCGAGGCGGTCGAGCACGAAGTGCCAGCCGGCGCGCCTGTAGCCGTGCGGGGCCGCGCCGGGGGGGATCCCCAGCTGACGCTTCAGAAATGAGTTCGGCAGCTCACCCGCCATGAAGCCGACAGCAGCCCACGCCCCGAGCCAGGCGTACGACGAGAGCGGTAGCGGCCACGGAGAGACCGTGTTGGCCAGCAGGATGAATGCGGCCGCTGCCGCCGGCACCATGACGACGAAGCCGCGAGCCGTCTTGTTCGCGCCGAACAGGCGATGACCGCGGAAGTGCAGCCCGCCGTCGAGCGGCACCGCGAACGCCCTGGAGATCGGCGCCGCGAACCACGCCGTCTGGGCGGTGCCGGCCAGCGTAAACGCCGCGAGCAGGAACACGGCGGCGACGACCGGATCGGTGTGCGTCACAGGTCGTACCCCGACTCGAGACGGTTCTGGAACAGCAGTACGTCGCCACGAAGCTGCTTGGCGCCGCGGATCCATCGCCACCAGCCGATCTCGTTGACCGGCGAGTAGGCGATCCGGCGCAAGTGATAGCCCGGCACGAACGGATACATGTGGTGCAGCTCGTGCGCGTCGAAGTGGAGCACGAACGCCGAGGCGGCGGCCGGCAGGCGGAGCGAACGCGTGTACGACTCCTGGTCCACGGCCTTGAACGGCCGCACCGCCGCGCCGTCGCTGACGTTCTGAGGCACGTGGGTGTGCTGGCTGAGAAGAAGCAGATCCTCGATCGCCAGGCTGAGGAGCACGCCGAGCCCGCACAGGCGAAGGACCGTCGCCGGGCCAAACCAGACGATGATCAGCGCGTAGACGGCGAGCAGCAGCGCCGTATCAGTGGCGATGGCCTGGCGGTCATTCCGCGCCGGGAACATGCGGAAGAGCCGCGGCAGGTGCCAGTAGTTGCCCGTCCGGTACAGGATCGAGAACAGCGGGATCCACAGCCGCCAGCAGGTATTGACCAACGCCCGCTCGGCGCGCCCCAGCGGCCGCGGAACCAGCGATTGCGTCGTCGGATCGAGGTCCTGCCAGCCGGTCCACTTGTGATGGCGGCCGTGTACCCGGGTCCAGGCGTGATACGGGATGAGCGAGAAGAACGCCGCCACGCGTCCGGCGACGGCGTGATACCGGCGCGTGCGGAACAGTGTGTCGTGGCCGCACTCGTGCAGGATGACGAACCACTGCACGAGCATCAATGACAGGAGTAGTTGCCCCGCCAGCCACACCGCCCAGCCGTCTACCAGTGAGAGGGCCACCGCGACCAGCGTTCCGGCCGCGGCTCCTCCGGCCACACGGAACCCGGCGCCATCAGTCGGCCGGAGGTGGATCAGATCTGCTGGAACCGGCGCCGCGTTGCGGGGCGATGTCACGTCCCGACGATAGCTATGAGGGGCGCGCGGTGTCGTGAGGGCGGAATGAAGAAGTGTGAAGAACCCTGTCAGCCCTTCCTGCGCTCCATCTCCTCCAGCGTCTTCGGCCAGTCCTGACGCAGGAGCCGTGAGAGGGCGCGGTCCGAGAGCAGGCGTCCCTCGGTCTGGCAGGTCGCGCAGTAGTTGCACTCGTTGCTGGCGTAGACGATCCGCTGGACGGGGGAGCCGCACACCGGGCATGGCTCGCCGTAACGGCCGTGGACGGCCATGCCCTTGCGGAACGCGGTGACCTTTTCGGGAAAGCGGTCGCCAACCTCCTCGCGGGTGCGCTCGATCCAGGCCTCGAGCGTCCCGATCACCGCGACGTGCAGCCGCGCGATCTCGGCCTCGGTCAGCTGTCGCGTCTGCTTCATCGGCGAGAGCCGCGCGGCGTGGAGGATCTCGTCCGAGTAGGCGTTGCCGATCCCGCTGAAGATGGTCGGGTCGGTGAGGGTGCGCTTCAGGGTGTGATTCTCGCGGGTCAGGCGTTCAGCGAATCCGGCCAGGTGCGAGTCGAGCACTTCGAGACCGCCGCGCTCGAACTCCGACAGCCCGGCCTCACCCCGGACCAGGTGGATCGAGGCCTGGCGTTTCGACCCGGCCTCGGTGAGGATCAGCGTTCCGGCGGGGAAGTCGAAGGCGGCCAGCCCCATTCTTCCGGGGATGGCGGCGCCCCGTTCGCGCCACCGCAGCCGGCCGGCGATCATCAGGTGCAGCACCAGGAACAGCTGCTCCTCGAATTCGAAGACCAGCCGCTTGCCCATCCGGCGCAGCCCAACTACCTGTCGCCCTTCGAACTCGGCCGGCGCCGGCTCGATGGTACGGACGATGAAGGGATTGCCGAGCCGGAAGCGTTCGAGCGGCTGCCCCACGATGCGCGGGGCCAGCGCTTCGAGGTAGACGACGACATCCGGCAGTTCCGGCACTCTGGCAGTCTACTTGCTCCGGAAAGTGTTCACGGGTGCCGGGGCCCCGCCGATAAAGCGCGGCCGGAACGGCGCGGGAGCGAGTGGAGGCCGCCAGGCGGGGTGCAGGGGGCCCCGCCGATAAGGAAATGATTCAAGACCTCTGGTACAAGAACGCGATCATCTACTGCATGGACGTCGAGAAGTACCTCGACGCCAATGGAGACGGGATCGGTGATTTCGAAGGGCTGACGCAGAAGCTCGACTATCTCGCCGGGCTCGGCGTCACCTGCGTGTGGCTCCAGCCGTTCTACCCCTCGCCCAATCTCGACAACGGCTACGACGTGGCCGATTTCTACGGCGTCCATGCCAAGCACGGCACGTTCGGCGACTACGTCGAGTTCATGAACCACGCCGAGCAACTCGGGATCCGGGTGATCGTCGATCTCGTCGTGAACCACACCTCCACGCGCCATCCCTGGTTCCAGGCGGCGCGCAAGGATCCGAAGTCCCCGTACCGCGACTACTACCTCTGGGCGAAGAAGCGACCTGCGGACCACGACCAGGGGATGGTCTTTCCGGGTGTGCAGAAGACGACCTGGACGAGAGATCCGGTGGCCGGCGAGTACTACTTCCACCGCTTCTACGAGTTCCAGCCGGACCTGAACACCATGAACCCGAAGGTGCGCGAGGAGATCATGCGAGTCATGGGCTTCTGGCTGCAGCTTGGCGTGTCGGGGTTCCGCATGGACGCGGTGCCCTTTCTCATCTCGAGCAAGGGAGCGGGGGTTACGCCGAAGAAGGATTACGAGCTGCTCCACCAGATGCGCGATTTCCTGCAGTGGCGCCGCCGCGACGCGATCCTGCTGGCCGAGGCCAACGTCGTGCCGCGGGAGAGCATGCAGTACTTCGGCGATCTCGGCGACCGGCTGCAGCTGATGCTGAACTTCGCGGTGAACCAGCGGCTCTTCTACGCGATGGCCACCGCCGACATCAAGCCGCTGGTGAAGGCGCTCGAGGATACCTACGAACGGCCGCACGCCGCCCAGTGGGTGAACTTTCTCCGCAGCCACGATGAACTGGACCTGGGACGGCTCACCGAGGCGCAGCGCGAGAAAGTGTTCCAGGCCTTCGGTCCGGAAAAAACCATGCAGCTCTACGACCGGGGGATCCGGCGGCGGCTGGCGCCGATGCTCGACAACAACCGCGAACGGCTCGAACTGGCGTTCAGTCTGCTGTTCACCCTGCCGGGTACGCCGATGCTCCAGTACGGCGACGAGATCGGCATCGGCGACGACCTGTCGCTGCCGGAGCGCGAGTGCGCGCGCACGCCGATGCAGTGGACCTCAGGGAAGCACGGCGGTTTCTCGACGGCCCGCCGAACTGTCCGTCCGGTGGTCTCGGATCCGATCTACGGCTACGAGCGGGTCAACGTCGAGGCGCAGCGGCGTGACCCCCATTCGTTGTTGAACTGGATCGAACGCAAGATCCGCCGCCGGCGCGAGTGCCCGGAGATCAGCTGGGGAGATTGGAAGATCATCGCGACCTCCGAGCCCGGCGTCCTGATCATGCGCTACGAGTACGACGGCCGCGCCCTCATCACCCTCCACAACTTCAGCGCCAAGCCGCGCGCCCCGCGGCTCGATCCGACGGTTGCCGGTCAGCCGACGCTGGTCGATCTGCTCGCCGACAACGACAGCCACGCCGACCCGCACGGCCGTCACACGATCCAGCTGCCGGCCTACGGGTATCGGTGGTATCGCGAGGGGGAGTGAAGGGGTGCGGAAGGGTGCGGAAGGGTGCGGAAGGGTGCGAAAGGGTGCGGAAGGGTGCGGAAGGGTGCGGAGGGGTGCGGAAGGGTGCGGAAGGGTAGGGTCAGTTTGATTTCAGAGACTTCGGGGCGCGATCCCTCACGACGTAGCCGAACCACATGAAGACAGCGAGCATAACGAGGAGTGTGTAGGCAGGATTGCTCAACGCTCCGGCACTCGCCAGCCAGAGCAACGCGCCGAAAACAAGGAATGCCGCCCACACGAACGCTCCGCTGGCGAGCGTCAGCTTGGTGATGGCCATGCGCCTATTCTATGCCTTGGTCTACTTGACGGGTGATCCTCGCGCAGCGGCCCGAGTGGCGGGCCAGGTGTTCCCGGAAGCATCCAGCGCCCTCACCGCAGAGGTCGCCGAGTACGCAGAGTGGTTTCATGCTCCGCGTCCTCAGCGTGCTCGGCGGTGAATCCGTGACGGGGTGCGGAGGGTGCGAAAGGGGGTGCGGAGGGTGCGAAGGGGGTGCGGAGGGTGCGAAGGGGGTGCGGCGGGTGCGAAAAAGTGCGGAAGGGTGCGGCCGGCCGCGACTCGCTATACTCTCCGGCACCATGCGACATCTGCCTGTCTTGATCACGCTGGTTCTGAGCTTTGCGCCGGCGGCGTGGGCGCAGCCGCCGGGGATCGATGCGCACGTCGAGCGGGTCATGAAGACCTTCGAGGTGCCGGCGATCTCCCTGGCCATCGTCAAGGACGGCAAGGTGGTGCTGGCGAAGGGCTACGGCGTGCGCCGGATGGGGGAGGCCGCGCCGGCGGATGCGAACACGAACTTCGGCATCGCCTCCAACACCAAGGTCTTCACCGCGGTCGCGCTGGGCCTGCTCGTCGAGGCGGGACGGCTCGAGTGGGACGCGCCGGTGGTGCGCTACCTGCCCTGGTTCCAGCTGTGGGACCCCTACGTCACGCGCGAGCTGACGATTCGCGATCTGCTCGTCCACCGCAGCGGCCTCGGCCTCGGCGCCGGTGATCTGCTCTGGTGGCCGTCGTCCACCTACACCCGGCGCGAGATCGCCCACCGTCTTCGCTTCATCCAGCCGGCCACCAGCTTCCGTTCGGCCTATGCCTACGACAATGTCCTCTACCTCATCGCCGGCGAGGTGATCGAGGCGCTGAGCGGCCAGTCCTACGAGGATTTCATCGCTGCCAAGATTCTCACCAGGATCGGGATGAGCGGCAGCACGGTCCGCCACTCCGATGCGGCGAAGGCGGGCAACATCGCGGTGCCCCACGCCGCGGTGGACGGCCGGGTGAAGCCGATCGCGCCGTTCGACAGCGACAATACGAACCCCGCCGGCGGCATCAATTCCAACGCCACCGACATGGCGAAATGGATGAACGTCTTCCTCGCTCGCGGGCGCCTGGCCGACGGTTCGCGGCTGTTCTCGGAGGCGACCTGGCGCCAGATCACCACGCCGGTGACCCCGATGCCGATCGGCGATCCGCCGGCGGAGCTTGCCGTGCTGCGTCCGAACTTCCGCGGATACGGGCTGGGTCTCAACGCGCAGGACTATCGCGGCCGGATGGTGCTCATGCACACCGGCGGGCTCCCCGGCTACGTCTCGCGCGTCCTGATGATCCCCGACCTGAACTTCGGTGTCGCGGTCCTCACCAACCAGGAGTCGGGGGCCGCGTTCGATTCGATCGCCTTCAATGTGGCCGACCACTACATCGGCAGCGGCCAGACCGACTGGCTCACCGCCTTCGCCCAGGTGGACAAGCGAATGAAGGCAGAGGTCGCGACGACGGAACAGAAGGCGGCCGCAAGCCGCAACAGCGCGTCGAAGCCGTCGTTGCCACTTTCGAAGTACGCCGCGACCTACACCGACGCCTGGTACGGCGACATCATCATCGAGGAGCAGGCTGGACGCCTGGTGATGCGCTTCAGCAAGACGCCGTCCCTGGTCGGCGACCTCGAGCACTGGCAGTACGACACTTTCCTGGTCAAGTGGCGCGACCGCGAGCTGCGGGCCGACGCCTACGTCACCTTTGCGCTCAATCCAGACGGCAGCATCGAGCAGGCGAAGATGGCCCCGGCTTCACCGGCGGTCGATTTCAGTTTCGATTTCCAGGATCTGCTCCTCCGGCCCAGGCGTTGATGTGGTTCTGACGCCGGGACGAGAAACCCGTCGTTCGTGCGGGCGCTGGTAAGCGACCGCCCCCTCCGCGGCGTAACCTAATGAAGAGCTCTAAAGTAATCTGCAAGTCATCCGGAGGCTAGTGCCCTTATGCGTGTTCGTCCTCTTCTTCTTCCCGCCCTCGTCGTTGCTCTGCTCACCGCGGGCGCCGGCGCGCAGCAGGCCCCGGCCGAACGCGGCGGCGCCGGATCCATCACCGAAGCCGATCTCTCCCAGTGGCTGACCTACCTGTCGTCGGATGAACTCCAGGGCCGCGCGACCTATACCGAGGGGCTCGGGCTCGCCGCCGGCTACATCGCCGCGCACCTGGAACAGTGGGGCGTGAAACCGGCCGGCGACCGCGGCACCTACCTTCAGACGGTGCGGGTGCAGGGGATACGGACCAACAGCCGCGCGTCGGTCACCGTCGAGGTCGGCGGTCAATCCCGCACGTTCAAGGACGGCGAGGGCATCACGTTCTCCCGGCAGATGGGCGGACGGCAGACCATCGAAGGGCGCGACATCGCCTTCGTCGGCTACGGGCTCCGGATCCCGGCTGCCCAGATCGACGATTACGCGGAAGGAAGTCCGAAGGGGAAGGTGGTCATCTACCTCGGGCCTCAGGGGCCGGCCAACCTTCCGCAGGGCTCCAACCGGCTGCTCTCGGCGCGGGGTCGCAATGCGATCGAGCAGGGAGCGGTGGCGGTAATCGCTCCGGCGGCCGCGGCTGGCGGGCGGGGTAGAGGACAGGCACCGGTCGTCGCCGGGGCGACAGTTCCGCCGGCGTCCGGTCAGCCGGCCCCTGGTGCGCCGGCTCCCGTTGCGCCGGCCTCCGGTCAGCCGGCCTCCGGTCAGCCGGCCTCCGGTCAGCCGGCACCCGGTCAGCCGGCACCGCCGGGCGGGCGCGGGCGTGGCGCGGGCACGGCCGACAACGGTGACTTCACCACCGTCCAGCGCTACGACGCGATCGTGACCCCGCAGCTCACCGCCGACGACGAGTTCTTCGAGTTCCTGTTCAGCGCCTCACCGGTCAAGTATGCGGAGCTGAAAGAAAAGGCGGCGAAGCGGGAACCGCTGCCGCGGGTTGCGCTGAGCGGCGCGCGGATCACGATCAACGTCGACGCCGACTACCAGGTCGTCCGCACCCGGCTGACCAGCAACGTCGTGGGGATCGTGGAAGGCTCCGATCCCAAGCTGAAGGACACCTACGTCGCCTTCGGCGCCCACTACGATCACACCGGCTTCCGCGAGAACGCCGCCGCCGGCGACGACATGATCAACAACGGCGCGGACGATGACGGGTCTGGAACGGTGGCGATCATGGCGATCGCGCGGGCGTTTGCGACCGGACCGAAGCCGAAGCGATCGCTCCTGTTCGTCTGGCATGCCGGCGAGGAAAGCGGTCTCCTCGGCTCCCGCTACATGGCCGACCATCCGGTCGTCGGCGACATCAACAAGATCGTCACCCAGCTGAACATGGACATGGTCGGCCGTAACCAGGCCGACGACCCGGCGAACGCCAACATGGTCCTGGTCGTCGGCGCCGACCGGATCAGCACCGAGCTGCACAACCTCAACGAGGAGGCCAACGCATCACTGGCCAAGCCGCTGACCCTCGACTACACGATGAACGACCCCGCCGACCCGCAGTCGATCTACACCCGCAGCGACCACTACAGCTATGCGTCGAAGGGGGTGCCGATCGTCTTCTACTTCACCGGCCTGCACCCTGACTATCACCGCCCGAGCGACACCGTCGACAAGATCATCTTCGACAAGGTGAAGCGGATCGCGCAGCTCGCCTACGGGACGGGATGGAAGGTGGCGAACTCCGACAAGGCCCCGGTCAAGGACAACCTCGGGCCCCGCGCCGGCCAGGGTTTCAAGGGGAAACTGCCGGCGCGCTAACTACAGTGCGGACGGATTGCGGATTGTCGATTGCGGATTGCGGATTGACGGATTGAGGATTGTTGATTGGTGAATGGGAATCCCAATCAACAATTCCCAATCCCCACTCCGTCAATCCGCAATCCGCAATCGACAATCCGCAATCGATTTACTGCTTCACCAACTGCCCCCTGACGGCTCCGCCCGGGTTGAGGGTGGTGTGGACGTTGAAGTAGAAGCCCGCGGGATTGGCGACGATCGCGCTGATCAGCGCTGGATCTGCTATCCCCGACGTTGGAGTGGTCGTGATGGGGATGTTCGAGAACGTCTGATTCGAGACGGTGCCGTTCGTGAGCGTGATTGCCGTGGCCGGCGAAATACCGGTGTTCACTTCGACGCCGCCGGCGACCCCTGATGCGCCTTCATGGATGTGCGCGAGTGTCCACGTGGCGCCGTCAGGGAAGCTGTTCAGATTGACGACGAATGTCGCGGTGCCGGAGACGACGTTGTTGGACGCGTCACGCGTGAGGTTGAAGGTGATGCGGACGTCGCCGCGGCCGGTCTGCTCGGCGTTGCTGATCGGCGGCACCTCGTTCGCCGCGCTCAGCTGCGCCGTGAACACCACCACGTTCGGATCGTTCGGTGCCGTCGGACTGTCATCGTCGCAACCCGCCAACGCCACTGCCGCCACCAGAATCAGAAAACCCCGTCTCAACATGCTGCCTCCTCAAGAAACTCAGAACTCAGAACTCAGAACGAAGAACCCAGAACCTGGACCGAAGAACCCAGAACCTGGACCGAAGAACCCAGAACCTACCGAAGAACCCAGAACCTGGACCGAAGAACCCAGAACCTGGACCGAAGAACCCAGAACCTAAAACTTCCTGGTGATGTTAAAGCCGATGTAGAGCGCGTCGGCTCCACCGCGCGCGATCTGCCCAGGCGTCGTGCCGAAGAAGTTCGTCAGCGTCAGCGCCAGTGTATGACCGCGGGTCCACTTCTCGATCGACACCCCCCAGGCCGCATCGCCGGGATCGTGGCCTGCGACCCGGGGCGAGATCTCTCCGACCACGAAGACGCTCGGCCGCAGGCGCAGCCGGGTGCCGAGACCGACGAAGAAGGTCCCCTCGTGGTGCGCGTGCTCGTCGGTCTCTTCTTCGTCTTGCGTATCGATCCCCTCGTCGGCGGTGGCGATGTGATCGTGCTCGTGCGGCGTCCCGCCGAGCAGCCCGGCGTCGCGCGTGCCGTCGACGTAGGTCGGCGATGCGTAGAGCGCGATCGCCTGTCCGCGGGTGAATGAAATCACCGCGCCAGCACCCGGTTGATGCCCCTCCTGCAGGTTGTCGAGGCCTTCGATCGTCGCAAAGGCCGAGATGCCCACCGGCAGCCGCCCCCTTTGCCGGAACGCGTCCCACCGGCTGAACAGCTGCAGCGTCTTGTCGACCGTATTGCGGTGGACGCCGGCGTGGAGGGCGCTGGTGATCCCGAAGCGGTACTCCAGGCCCATCACCGCGCCGTTGTCGAGGCTGAAGAGATCGGAGGCGAGGTCACCGAAGTCTCCCAGCCCCAGGTCACGCGAGAACCGGTGCGTGAACCGCGTGTAGCTCTTGTGCCGGCCGATCGACAGCGTCGTCGGCAGGTTGACCAGGTTGAGCTCGATCTCCGGCTCCACCGGCTTTGGCGCAGGGGGCGCCGCGGCGTCCTGGGCGAAGGCGGGGGGGCAGAGAAAGAGGGCGAGGATCGGGAGAGGCAGAATCCGTGAACGCATGAGTCTCCGTCACCAGGAGGCAAGCGGCATGCCTTGCCACCCGGGTCGAATTCGCTGGCCAATCAGAGATGTTGGCCGGTCGCCCCTTACCCTTTCAGTAAGGCGTTACGGGGCAGGAAACACCTGAATGATACGATCCTACGTCCGCAACACCAGAGGAGCGAAGGATGAAAGTGCGAAAGGCCGTCGTGTGCGCGGCGGCATGTCTGATGGCGGCGGCCGGCATGCCGGCCCAGGAGCGAGAGGACCGCACGCTGCTGTCCCATGAACAGATGCGGTCCATCGTCAGCGAGGCCTCGGGCGAGCGCGCGATGCACACGCTGCTGGAGCTCGTGCCCTATCAGCGGGTCCGCCCCGCGTCCGAATACAAGGGGGCGTTCCGCGAGAGCGAGGTCATGGCCCGCCTCGCGAAAGAATACGGTTTCACCAACGTCCGCGTCGAGACGTTTCCCTCCGGTCCTCAGTGGCAGCCGAGCGTGGGTGAGCTGTGGACGACGACACCGGTCAGCCGGAAGCTGTACGACATCCACGACGTGGCCCTGGCGCTGGGGCAGGGTACGCCAACCGGCGATGTCAGCGGCGAGCTGATCGACGTCGGCGCCGGCCGCGCGCAGGACCTCGAAGGCAAAGACCTGACCGGCAAGGTGCTCCTCAGCTCGAGCGGCCTCGGACCGTTCGCGCAGGCGGCGACGAAGGGAGCGGTCGGCATCATCGGCTATTCCGCGCTGCGCCCCAACGACTTCCCGGACCAGATTCCGGACACGCGCTTCGCCCCGCCCCAGGGTGTGACGACGCCGACGTTCGGATGGGCGGTCGAACCGCGGGTGGGGCGTGATCTCGCGCTGCGGCTTGGACGCGGCGAGAAGATCACGATCCGCTCGATCGTGAAGGCCGAGATGGTGCCGAGCAAGGCGGAAGTCGTTCACGCCGAGATCGCCGGCGACGGCAGCACGACCCAGGAAGTCGCGGTGAGCGGGCACCTCTACGAAGGGGTGATCAAGCAGGGAGCCAACGACGACAACTCCGGCTGCGCGCTGACGCTCGAGATCGGCCGGGCCTACATCAAGCTGGTGAACGAAGGAAAGCTGCCGAAGCCGAAGCGGACGATCAATTTCCAGTGGGGGGCCGAGATCAGCGGCACCAACGCCTGGCTCAACGCTCATCCCGAGAAGGAGAAGGTGATCGTCGGCGACCTGAACTTCGACATGGAAGGGATCCGGCTGGCGCTGAGCCGCAGCTACTGGATCCTGCAGCGGACCCCTGACACCTTCCCGTCCTACATCAACGACATCGCCCAGGGCATGATGGAGTGGGTATCGGACGTCGCCCGCGAACGCGTGCGCTATCGGGCGAACGGCTACGCGCCGAGCCTGGAGGTGGTCGCACCGACCGGCAGCAAGGACGCCTTCTACATCAAGATCGACAAGCACTACGGCTCGAGCGATCACGTCACCTACATGCAGCACGGCATCCCGTCGGTGATGTTCATCACCTGGCCGGACATGTGGTACCACTCGTCGGAAGACACCGTCGACAAGCAGGACCCGACGCAGTACAAGCGGGCCGCGGTGGTCGGGATCGGCGCGATGACGGTGCTCGCGACCGGTACCGACGCGGTGGCCGCGCGGGTGACCTCCGAGAACCACGGCCGCGGCTCCGAGCGGATCGGTGATTCGATGCGCAAGGCCGCGGGCTACCTGGCCGACGCCCCCGATGCGGCCGGGCTGATGACGGCCTACAAGGACGCTCGGGTCACCGTGCGCCACCAGGCGGATGTCGAGAAGGCGGTGATCCGCTCGTCGGCGGTGCTCTACGAGGATCCGGCGGCAGCTCCGGCCCGGCTTGCCGGTCTCGAGGCGGCGATCGACAAGACGCTGGCGACGCGCAACGACGAGCTCCGGGCGCTCTACGCCGTCCATGCGCTGCGGGTCCAGGCCCCGGCGCTGCCGGCGGCGGCCGCCTCGCCGGCCATGACGCCGGCCGAGCAGGAGGCATCGCGGCTGGTGGTCGAGTGCGTGAACGGTGCGACCCGATCGGGCTGCGCAACGCCGGGAGGCGGCCGGGGCGGACGCGGCGGCGGCGCTGGCGGGGGCGGAGGCCGCGGCGGTGGTGTCGCCGGACCGTCGATTCCGCAGCATATGAACGCCGAGCTCGCCATCCTGCTGGGCAAGCAGAAAACCGTGCTCGAGATTCGCGACTTCCTGTCCGGCGAGTTCGAGCCGGTGCCGCTCGACGACGTGCTGGCCGTGCTCAAGGCGCGGGAAGCAGCCGGCACGATCAAGCTCGTGCCCAGGGCCGCGGAGCCGGTGCGAAAGAAGTCATAATCGGCTGATGCGAAAGGCGCAGACGGGTCTCCGGAGGCTGGTGACCCGCCTCGCCTCGCGCGATCGCGAGGAGCTGTGGCTGCTCCTCGGCACCTTCGCCCTCCTCGGCATCACCCTGCTCGTCGTCAACCTGGCCGGCGAAGTGCTCGAAGGCGACACGCTCGAATTCGACAAGCGGCTGCTGTCGTCGCTTCGCAAGGCGGACGATCCCTCCCAGCCGATCGGGCCCGCCTGGCTCGAGATGGCGGCGCTCGACCTGACGGCGCTCGGCGGCCCCACCGTCCTCGGGCTCACCGTGTTCGCGGTCGTCGGCTTCCTCGCGCTCCAGGGCACCTATCGCAACGCGGCCTTCGTGCTGGTCGCGAGTACCGGCGGCTGGCTGCTCACCGAGTTCCTCAAGGAGCTGTTTGCCCGTCCCCGCCCTGAGGTCGTACCGCATCTCCGCGAGGTGATGAGCCTGAGCTTTCCGAGCGGTCACGCGTTGACCTCGGCCGCGGTTTTCCTGACCCTCGGCGCGCTCCTGATGCGGGTTGCCGAACGGCGCCTCGCGAAGTTCTATTGCCTCTTCGTCGCCTTGATGGTCACGTTCCTGGTGGGTGCCACCCGTGTGTATCTCGGCGTACACTATCCAACGGACGTGCTGGCCGGCTGGCTGATCGGAGCCTCCTGGGCGCTGTTCTGCTGGCTGGTCGAGCGGGTGCTCGAACGCCGCGCCGGCTTGAAGCAGGAACGCATCGAGGCCGACCAGCAGGAAAAGGCGGCGGAAGGGGCCAGCCCGGGCTGATTCCAATGCTGCCGACGCCCATCGAATGAAGCTCGCCGCCATCCTGGCGCTCGCAATCGTCGCCGTGCTGGATCCTGAGGCTCCCACCCGGGCCCAGAAACTGGAAGATTTCGTCGTCGGCGTGCTCCGCCGCGACGGGATCGTCACCCCCTTTGCCGCCTTCGACGGCCGACGCTGGCGGGCACGATGGCCGGCCGACATGCGCAATCGCGACCTGCCGATCTCGCTCGACGAAGTCCCGGAGGACTGGTGGGGTGTCGAACCGGCGCCGCGGGTCCTGTCGATCTGGCGCGACGGCGCCCGGGCCGGCACGGTGACGCTCACCGGCATCGCCATCACGCGGCCGATGTGCGAGCCCCGGATGACGTTGAAGAGCGATTACCGCGCCGCAACCACGGCCCCGCCACCCTTCGAGCTGCCGTACCCGAAGGACGGCCTGGTGGTGACCGGCGACGTGCCGGTCGAGCCCATCGAAATCTTGGCGGCTGGAAGCGCGGCCGCGAATCGCGTGCTCACCAAAATCACCGACCGGTTCAATCGCGAGGAAACAGTCGCCGCCGGGAGTTTCGCCTTATGGGTCCATCCCGTCCCGCCGGAGGGGCGCAGGCGCCTGCCGATTACCATTGAGGCGCTCTACGCCGCACCAACGCGTGACGCCGGCTGGACGGCCTATTACGTCGAAGTCGTCCGCGAGTACCCGCCCGGCCCTCGAGACAAGGACGGCTGCGGGCTGGCGACGTTCGGTCACGGCTGGGTGATCGTCGGGCCGAAGGAGGAGGTCAGGGTGCACATCTCCGCCAGGGTGACCTACTGCGACCGCAAGGGGGTCAGCTACATGCTGCCGCTCGGCCTGATCCGGGCCAACGACCACAACTACTGGGTCTTCCAGTCTTCGGGCTTCGAAGAGGAGTGGTACGAGATCGTCGAACCGACCCGCCACACCATTCAATCGCAGCTCGCCTACCCGGTCGGCGCCTGTCCGCGGTAGACCCGGTGACGTGCGATACAATCCGGCTGGTTTCCGCGTGCCCGCACTGCGTTCCTGCTTCCTGAAATGATCCCCTCCGCACCGAGCCGTTCCCACGGCGCCGCGCAGCTGTGCGCGCTCGTCGTGCTGATGACGATGGTGCCGCTGGGCCTGCGCATCCTCGACGCGCGCTTCGGCGGCGTCAGCATGGCGGCGTCCTACCTCCCTGCCCTCGAAGGGCCGCGCAGCCGCGGGCCTTTCGAGCCGGAGCCCATCGAGCAGCTCGCCGGGATGCAGCCGGGGTACGTGGTGATCGGCGACTCGATGGCCGGCACGCGCGTGCACACCACCCGGCTCGGCGAGCTCACCGGCCGACCGGCCGCGCCGATCCTGCAGGCCGGCTCCGGGTCGGCGTACTGGTATCTCGCCCTGAAGAACTGGGTGATCGCGAGCGGCGCGAAGCCCCGGGTGGTCTTCATCTTCTTTCGCGACACCAACCTGACCGATGTGCTGTTCCGGCTCGATGAAGGGTTCCGCTGGAACGTCGACCGGGTGGCGCGGGCCGAGGAGCCCGAGCTCAACGCGGTGATCGCGGCACGCACCGGCAATCTCCGGTATCGGGTGCGATCCATCGTCGACCGTGTCTACCACGCCGACCATGCGCGTCCCTGGCTGGTGCCGGCGCTGCCGGATCGGCTCGGCCGCGCGCTGGTGCCGGGGCGTCGCGAGCGCAACGCATTCATCCGCGACATGAATGCCAGGTTCGACTTCATGCACATGCGGCCGTTCGAGGCGGCGGATCTCGCCGAAGCGGTTGACCGCGAAGCGGACTTCGGTGCCTACGTCGACCGTTCCGTCCTGCCGCTGATGCTGCGGGAGGCCAGGGCGGCCGGCATCACGCTCTGCTTCGTGCGCGTTCAACGGCGGCCGGTGGGGGGCCGTCCGCCCGAGCAGTCCCGGGCCCTCCGCGACTACATCGCCGCCCTGCGCACCTACGTCGACAGCCAGGGAGGGATCTTTCACGATGACACCGGCGACCCGAACCTGCCGCTCGAGATGTACGACGATGGCGACCATGTGAAGGAGGCCTGGCGCACGCACTACACCGAGAACCTCCATCAACGGCTGCGCGCCCGCATTCAGTGATCTTCCATTCCCTGGACTTCGTCGCCTTCTTCCTGATCGTCACCGCGATCTACTGGGTGCTGCCGCACCGCGGCCAGAACCTGCTGCTGCTGGTCTCCAGCTACGTGTTCTACGGCTACGTGCATCCGTGGTTCCTGGTGCTGATCGGCGCGTCCACGATAGTGGATTACTACGCCGCGCGCGGCATGCAGGCGTGGCCCGAGCGGCGGCGCCTGCTTCTCTGGCTGAGCATCGGCTCGAACCTGGGGATGCTCGCTTTCTTCAAGTACTTCAATTTCTTCGTCGACAACGTGCACGCCGTGTTGACGGCGGCGGGCTGGCAGACAAACCCGGTGCTGCTCCGCGTTCTGCTGCCGGTCGGGATCTCGTTCTACACGTTCCAGACGCTGAGCTATACGATCGACGTCTACCGGCGCGAGATGCCGGCCCGGGCCAGCCTGCTCGACTTTGCGGTGTTCGTCTCGATGTTTCCGCAACTCGTGGCCGGGCCGATCGTCCGGGCGTCGTATCTGCTCCCCCAGGTCGAGGCGCGGCGCCGATTTTCGTGGAATGCCGCTCGCACCGGCTTGTTGAAGATCTGCTGGGGCTTTTTCAAGAAGCTGGTCGTCGCCGACAACGTCGGGGTCGTCGCCAACAAGGTATTCGCGCTGTCGGATCCGACCTTCCCGATCCTCTGGGCCGGCGTGTTCGCGTTCGCGATCCAGATCTACGCCGACTTTTCCGCGTATACCGACATCGCCCGCGGCACCGCGCGGTGGCTCGGGTACGAGCTGCCCGAGAACTTCGACCATCCCTATTTCGCCCGCAGCCCGTCGGACTTCTGGCGGCGCTGGCACATTTCGCTCTCGACCTGGTTCCGCGACTATGTCTACGTGCCGCTCGGCGGCTCTCGCGGCGGGGAATTGAAATGGGCGCGGAACATCCTCGCCACCTTCCTGCTGTCAGGCCTGTGGCATGGCGCGAGCTGGAACTACGTCCTTTGGGGGCTCTATCACGGCCTGCTGCTGATCGCGACCCGGGCGCGCGCGATGATGAAGCCGGTGCGGGTCAGCGCCGGCGTCGCGCCGCTCGCCAGTGGCGACCGCGCCAGCCGGTGGCCGCAGCTGCCGCTGCTGCGGCCGCTGCTGGTGACGGCGCAGACCCTCGGCATGTTCCTGCTGACGCTGATCGGCTGGCTGATATTCCGTGAAACCGAGTTGGCCGCGCTGGTGCGCGACTTCCGCCTCTCGCCGTTCTCGGCCCCGGCTCTGGACTACCGGATCGGTGCGTATCTGTTCTCGCTGGCGCTGATCTACTCGATCCCGCTCTGGGTCCAGGGGATCTGGGTCGAGACCGCCCGTGACCCGCAAGGCCGCCGCCCCGACGAGGCGCCGTCCGCAACCTGGAGTGAAATCGCTCTACAAGGTGTAGCCTGCGGCGCCGCCATCGCCGTCATTCTCGTCTTCCGCAGCACCACGTCTCTCGACTTCATCTACTTCCAGTTCTAGCGGCGGCTTCCGCCCCCGCCCCCCTCCGCACCCGCCGCACCCCTCCGCACTCCTCCGCACCCCTCCGCACTCCCCGCCGCACTCCCCGCACCCCGCCGCACTCCCCGCACCCCTCCGCACCCTTTTAGGGCACCCTCGTCCGCGCCCAATCCCACCCCTCCAGCCCCCGGCTGTTGACCGCCTTCACCCAGATCACCGTGCCCGGCGCCACGCCCGGGAGAGTGGCGGACGGCCCGGTGGCCCTGAGCCGGCTGGCTTCGGGATTGGCCTCCGGACCGTAGGCGACGATGTAACCGGTGACGCCCTTCTCCGGGCTCGGCCGCCACGACACCCTCGCCGTCCCGTTCGAGACGCTGTCGACCTTCAGCTCTGCGAGCCGTGAAGGGCTCGATGCCAGCAGCATCAGCGTCGCCGCCGTGGTCTTGGCGACCTCGGTCACCAGCTGGTGGTTGATCGTGTCCAGCAGATCGTGCGACTGATGATAGTGAGGGTTCCCGAGTACCGGATACGACCCGATCCCCCCGACGATGTCGCCGTAGGCTTCGTAGTAGGCAGCGGCGTCGGTACTCTTGTAGTAGAGCGCGTCGTAGGTGATCAGGTCGGTGAAGTGCATCGCCGCCCCGTGCTGGATGTCGCGGATCCCCTGGTTCGAATACCTGATCGTGTTGTCGAGACGATGGTCGTTTGCCCAGCCGACCATGTCGTTGTTGAGCGCCCCGACAATGTTGACCTTGTTGGCGACCGCCTGGCGGACGTATTCGCGGCTGCCGAGCAGCCCGGCTTCCTCTCCGGTGAACGAGGCGAAGACGATCGTGGCCGGCTGCGGGCTGCCCGCCAGAATGCGCGCCGTCTCCAGCAGCGCCGCCGTGCCCGACGTGTCATCGTCGGCTCCCGGCCCGATCGCGACCGAATCGTAGTGACTGCTGACCACGTAAACGAGCTCCGGGTTGACCGTCCCCTTGAGCGTGGCCAGGACGTTGGCGGTCTGTCCGCCGAGTGCGCCGCGGCCCGCGAACCACTGATACTCCGGCTCGTAGCCGAACGACTTGTACTTGTTGAACAGGTATTCGCTCGCGCGCTTGTTGCCGGGGCGGGTGATGTGCTTCGAGTCGAAGTCGAAGAGGGCCTTCTCGTAACTGAACACCCGCGCGACCGAAGCGTCGGCGACCACCTTGCGGACACCGGCGGCGATCGGCGCGTACATCCGTTGCGTTCGCGTCCGGAGCGCCGTCTCGGCCGAGAGATTGTCTTTCAGGCGGCCACGAAGCTCGTCGAGCGACACGCGCTGTGACAGGTCCATGAGGTAGACGCCACGCTCAGGCGACACGGTGTCGCCGTCGCGTTCCGCGATGATCAGCAGCCGCTGGCCGTCCGGGCTCGGCACCCACGCGTACTCGGGAGCGATCGTGCGGATGGTGTTGTTGTGGAACAGGCGGGTGCGCGCGCCGGTGGCAAGGTCGTAGAGATACGAGCGCCGGTGGCGGGCTTCGCCGACCATGCCGACCAGGCGGTCATTGCCGAGGAACCGCGGCAGCAGGTCGTGCTGGATCTCGCGTGTCAGGCGGAACTCGCCGGTGCCGTCCCGGCCGGTGACGTGGATCTCCCAGTCCTCCTTGGGCATCAGCTGGAACGCGAGCCGCTGGCCGTCCGGCGAGAAGACCGGGGCATCGATGCGTTCGGGTCCGGTGCGGATCGCCGCCGTTTTCGCGGGATCGGCGACCGGCGCCACCATGAGGCGGTTTTCGGCCGCCGTCCGGGCGACGTAGGCCAGCGCCGCACCGTCCGCGGAGAATGCGGGAGCCGCGCCGTCGATCGTCGTGGTCCGGCCATCGGCGATGCTCAGGAGCCGGAAGTTCTGACCCGCTCCCTGGCCGCCGCCACCGCCTCCACCCCCGCGCCCCGCTCCCGGGGTGCGGACGGTGAAGGTCAGCGCGGTACCTGGCGCATTGACCTCGCCGATCACCTTCTCACCGTCCCCGGTGGTGAGGGCGGTGGGGGCGGCCCCGTCCCGCGCCAGATAGATCTGGTTGCTGCCTCCTTCGGTCGCGGCGGCCGCCACCAGCACGCCGTTTGCCGCGAACGCAATCGACTGCTTGCGCAGTTCCCCGGTGTCGATCTCCGACTCGCGGCCCGATGCGAGCTCGCGCACGGTCACCTTCGCCTCGACCGCCAACCGGGCGTTGAAGGCATTGAGACGCTGGGTCCGCTGGTTCGCCGGGCCGGCCTCGACCGCCGCCGCCGCTTCCTGCAGTGCCGGCGTCGGCGTGACTTTCAGGTAGGCGAGCTTCGAGCCATCGGGCGAGAAGGCAGCCCTGAAGCCCTGAAGGGTGGCAACCGGCGTCCGCGGGTCGGCCGCGGTCGCCAGCCTGATCGTGCGGGCCGGTTGCGCCCCCGTCTCGTATGCGACGTAGCGGCCGTCGGGTGAAAACTCGGGGGCGTCGCCGTCACGCGTGAGCTCGATCGTCTTGAACAGCTCGCCGGTCTGGAGGGCGATCGCCGGCAGCGACTCGGCACCGGCCGGCCCGTTCAGCACCTGGAGATACGCGGTCAGCGCCGCGACGTAGTCACCGCGGTCCCACGCCAGCGCCGCGCTTTCAAGCGCGCTGTCGGGCCCGCGCCCCGCGAGCGGGATCCACACCAACGCCGTCATCACCGCCGCCATCATCAGTGGTCGCATGGCTAAATCCTGTCACACCCAACGGTTTCGATGCAGCCTGCGTCTTAACCGGCACTCGCGGAGGCACAGCTTTGTCCAGATTCATTCAGGATCTGAAATTCGCCGTCCGTGGCTTCGCCAGCACCCCGGGCGCAACCGCGTTGGCGCTGGCGGTCCTGGCGGTCGATCCAGCCGGTTTGCTCTTGTCGAATGGATTCCTTGATCCCCGGGTGCTTTGAACAGGAGATCAAGAGTTCAAGAGAAACTCTCTTTGAAGGAGAGTTCTCCTGATCTCCTGATCTGCTGTTCAAGAACTTCTCGATCCGCCCGTGAGACAGTCCGCCCGCCGCGGATTCCATGGACGCAGCGGGACGTTTAGCAGGTCGGGCCCAATCGCCGTAGAGCGTCGGCGCCAACGCCGCAATCAGCTACTCGGTGGGCATGCGGACTCGTGAGATCGGCGTGCGGATGGCTCTCGGCGCGCTGCCCGCGGACATCCGGCGCGCGGTGCTCGGGGGAGCGCTGCTCACGAGGGATCGGAACGGGGCTGGGTTGGGCGGGGCACTGGCGGTTGCCCGGGTGATGCGTGGATCCGATGACCGCGCTGCGGGCCGAGTAAATCCGCCACCCCGCCGGACCGTTGTCCGGCAGGGCGACGTTCGCAGGGCTGGGGAGCCTAGCGTTTCTCGAGCGCCTGACGGATCGCCGCCCAGTGCGCGCGCAGCTGCTCGACCTGCACCTTGGTCAGCGTGAGGCCGCCGCTGTCATCTTCCGATTTCAACAACGCTTCGATCGCGGCGACGTGTCGCATGACGTCGGCGTTCCCCGCAGCCTGGTCAGACGGCGTGGCCGCAGACGGCGTGGCCGGCGACGGCGTAGTGGCCGGCGGCGTTGCGCTCGGCGGCGTGCCGGCCGGAGGATTCGACCCCGGTGGTGTCGCGCTCGGCGGCGTAGCCGTGGCCGGTGAAGCCGGATCGGTCGGTGGCGGCGTCGCGCTGGTCGCCGCCGGGCCGGCCGTTCCGCCTGCAGCCTTCTCGAACTCGGCGAGGTTGCGGCGCAGTTCTACCAGCTTGGCCTGGATGGTGGGATCGAGACCCGGCGTGCCGCCACCCGACGTGCCGACCGCACCCGTGGTGCCAGATCCTGCCGTCGGATCCGGTACGCCGCCGGGATCCGGCCCGATCAGCGAGGTGAGGTTCGCCGAGACCTTGGCGAAAGATCCGCGCCACTCGCTCTGGGTGGTGATCAGCTCGTTGAAGTTCGCGATCAACTGCGCGACCTGCGTCCGCGCTTCACCGGTCAGCTGCGAGGCCGCCGGGAGCTGGGTCAGTGCGCTCAGCGTATTCCGCGCTTCGGTCAGGTGCCGGCGCGCAGTCTGTGCGTCCGGCTGCGCGGCCTGAGGGGTTTCCGGCGCCTGGGCAGCGGGCGTCGTTCCTGACGTTCCTGTCGGAGTCGGCGGCGGCTGCGTCGGAGCGCCCTGAGGCATGCCCGAAGACGGGACGGCCGAGGACGGTGTCGCCGAAGACGGCGTGGCCGAGGACGGCGTGGCTGCTGGTTCGGCTGACGGTTCGGTCGACGACGGCCCCTTCTTGACTGCCATCGCGGTCGCGAACGCCGTCAGGTGTGTCCGCACCTGCGTAAGGCTGGCTCTGGTCGCCTCGTCCAGCGCCGGAGTCGCATTGGTCTTCGGATCGGCGCCGGCAGTACCGGTCGGGGCCGGCGGAGCGGAACCAGTCGGTTGGTTCCGGACCGAGCAGCGCGGTCAGCGTCTTGTCGATCGCCGCCACTTCGGTACCCCAGTTGGCGTTGCCCTTTGCGGTACCGGTCGCGCTGGCCTTGTCGTTGGCCGCGACCATCTGTTCGAGCGCGCTGATGCGGCGCTTCACTTCGGCGACCTGTGCCTTCGCGCGTGTGTTCAGCGCAGCGGGCTGGATGTCGTTCAGCGCGGCCGTCGCCTTCGCCAGATGCTCCTGCGCGGCGGCGTTCGGCTCGGTGGCCGATGGTGCCTGCGCGGGCGTCGTAGGCTGGGTGGCGGGGGGCGTCTGTGGCGGTGTCTGCGCCGTGGTCGGCGCCGGTACCATCAGCAGCGCAGCCGCGGCGACCGCCAGACTCCATCTCTTTGTAGAACCCTTCATTTGTGCTCCTCTCTGGCAAGTCTCCAAGTCTCGCCAACGGAGTGAGCAAGCAGGGTGCCACGCCAGAAACGAGCCGCAGGAGGTGTCTCGGCCCGGACGAGCTCGGCGAAAACGTGCAGGAATTACGCGGAAGAGAGGAGAACAGCCGGGGTCTGCTCAGCCGCGAAGCGCGGCTTGCCGTGAAGCGCGCCAGTGGCGGATGAACTCGATCACCATCGGCAGCACCGATACTCCGATGATCCCGATCACCACCAGCTCGAAGTTCTCCTTTACCACCGGGATCGCGCCGAACAGGTAGCCGGCGCCGACGCAGACGCCGACCCACAGCGCGCCGCCGATGACGTTGTAGAACGCAAACGTCGCGTAGGTCATCGACCCGGCCCCGGCGACAAAGGGGATGAAGGTGCGGACGATCGGAACGAACCGTGCCATCACCACTGCCTTGCCACCGTGCTTTTCGAAGAACTCGTGCGTGCGTTCGAGATGGCGCGGATTCAGCAGCCGCTCGAGTCGCCCCTGTCGTCCTTCGGCGCGGAACACGCGCGGACCGATGCGCCGTCCGACGCTGTAGTTGACCGCATCGCCGAGCACCGCGGCGACGAACAGCACGATCATCGTCCCCCACACATTGAGCGCGCCGGTCGCGGCGATCGCGCCGGCGGCGAACAGCAGCGAGTCCCCCGGGAGGAATGGCGTCACTACCAGTCCGGTCTCGGCGAAGATGACGGCAAACAGCAGCCCGTACACCAGGCGGCCGTGCTCGGCGACGAAGGTGGTGAGGCGTTCGTCGACGTGGAGGAATATGTCGATCAATTCACGCATGCGGTAGCTGGGCAGTGTACTCCGCGCGGTTTGTCTTCTCCAAACCGCGGACCCGCGCGGAGTGGTTCTAGAGGTTCTAAAGGTTCTACAGGTTCTAAAGGTTCCGGGTTCCGGGTTCCGGGTTCCAGGTTCTGGGTTCTGAGTTCTGAGTTCTGAGTTTTATTTTCGTTCCCTGGGGAGGAACTCGACCGCTACGGCGGTTCCGTCGAATGGAGCACCCGCGGCGGACGGACGCCAGGTGAGATAGATCCGGTCTGCGGATGAGCGGGCGCCGCACTGAATCGGCCCGGTGAGATCGTCGCGATGGGACAGGAATTCCACGTCGTCGAGCCGGTCCGCCATATACCTCGCCGCACGATTGCCGACACGGACGTGAAGGATGACGGCGTCGCGCGGGCATTCGATCCGCTCCAGCGTGGCCTCGGTCCGCTGTTCGCCCGGCTGCACGTCGCGGAAGATCCGCACCACCGGACCGGCTGAAGGCGACGGGCCGCGTTTGGACCCACCGGCCGGTCTCGTCGCCGCCGCGGTGTTCGTGGTGCGCGCCCGGTCGGCCGCCACCGCCTGGTCCATGACCCTGCGGGCGTACTCACGCGCATCCTTGGGGAACCAGGAGTCGACGACCGGCGCGAGCAGCGTCCGCGCGCTCTCGAACTCGCCACGCGTCACGAGGAACTGCGCCTGCCAGATGGCGTAGTGCGGCCGTCCCGGCGCCAGCCGGCGCGCGCGGTCGATGAGCGCCAGCCCGTCGTCGCTCGCGCCGATGATCAAGCCGCGCAGCGCGAGAGCGTGTGGAAGATCGGCTCGCCGTTGCAACACGGCGCGGAGCGCCGCGTCGGCAACGCGACCGGCCCGGCGGTTCGATTCGCCGTCGGCCGCGGTGGCCACCCGCTCGAGCCCGACGGCGGCGCGGGTACTGCACCAGCCAGTCGGTGGACTGACCGGCCGCTTCGAGCAGCAGCGGCAGCGCCTCCTCCGGCCGGTTCTCTTCGAGCTTCACCAGGCCACGCACGGCGGCGGTGAATGGGGACGCCGGCGCGGGTGTACGGTCCATGTGCGCCGCCGCCGTCGCTGGTGAGACCTGAAGCCGCAGGTCGCCGAGCGCCGCGTGCATGTCCACAGCCGAAGGGGAGGTCACCGTGAAGGTCGCCTCGGGAATCGCCCGATCGAAGGTGAACAGCAGGGCGTTCATCCGGTCCTGACGCAGGTAGCGCCGGAGCTGATCCAGAATCTTCTCGTCTCCGAATACCTGCCGCCACGTCTCCTGCGCCGATCGTCCGGCGCCCGCGAGCCGCAGGTACTCGTCGAATTGCGCCGCCCGGTTCGGCTCACCGTTGAGCAGCATGTGCACCAGCGCCCAGGACTGCGCATAGAACACGGACCGCCGTGCTCCTTCGTTGTAGAGGGGAGAGTCCTGGTCCACCGCCAGCAGTTCCTCGAGCGGTATCAGTTTCTCGCGATTCAATCGAAGGATGTGCGCTGGAACGATCCCACCGAGCAGCGCGCGCCGGCCATCGTCCCGGAGCTGGAACGCGCTGTAGGTACTCAGCCAGCCCCTCGGCCAGCCACGCCGGCAGGCTCCGAGCCTGGTTCAGGGTAATGAGGTGGCTGTATTCGTGGAAGACGACGCGCAGTGCCGTTTCCCGGCTGGTGGCCGGCAGCATGATGACGTCCAGCGCCGCGCCACCGGCGAAGTAGCCGCTGACGTCCACCGGCTTGCCGTTGTAGAGCGGCCGGTAATCGCTGAAGGACTTTGCGTCCTTGAAGATGAAGATGATCGCCGGCGCCGCCGGCCGTTCCGCCGCCTGCGGGACGACCCGCCCCAGCGCCTCACGGAAGCGCTCGAACTCCGCCGCGAACTCGCGGGTCGACTTCTCCCCCAGCTCGCCGAACACGACGAAGTTCGGAGACTCGACCCGCACCCACTGCGCTGCCGCAGGGGCCGCCGACAACCATATGAGCGCTGAAGCGATGATGGCCTGGCGCAAAGCTCCCAACTCCCAACTTCCAGAACCCGACCTCGAGCGGGCGGTCAGTGGCCGAGAGGCCCAACCAGAAATGATCGGACGATGAGGTGCCCTGTATCACGGGCGGATGCGGGGGCCGCGGCGAAGAGACCGATCCTGGCGCCGACCCACCGGCCCGGCTTTGCCTGAAAGGCGGGGCCGATGCGCCGCAGCGTCCCGTCCGCGGGAGCGACCGCGAAAGTGCAGATACCACCCGTCGCCACGCTGACTTCGATTCTCAACCGGTCAGTGGCGCGAGCTTCCGAGGCGACGACCTCTTCGGCCCCGCCCTTTGGCGCATCCGCGACCCGGCGCAGGACGACGCGCAGTTGCCCGGCGGTGCGCTCGATCCCGGCCCACGCGTAGTCGGTCCCGAAGACGATGAGCCCGGCGCGCTCGCCGTCGCGAAGTTGGCCCGCATCGATGACCGCGGTCGCCGTGAACTCTGGCGCGGCAAATTTCTGAAGCAGGAGGTTCGGCGCCGACCACAGGTTCCCCTCCGACGGAATGGCCGCGAGAAGAAGCCCGTCACGGTCCTTCGGGAAGGACCACCAGGCCGGCAGCGGGTTGGCCTGCCATTGCCACTGCAGCCCGAGACGCCGGTCACGAAAGGCATCCGACGTCGGCGGCGCGATCGCTCGCTGTGCCGTCAGCGACGGCTTCTTCCACACGCGACGCGGCTCCCCCGCACCGTCGCCGTCACCATCGTCACCGATGACCGGCCAATCGTCGCGCCAGGTGACCGGCTGCATGTGCACGACGCGCCCGTACGCCTCGGCGTCCTGAAAGTGGATGAACCACGAGTCGCCGTCCGGCGTATCGACGAGAGCCCCCTGATGCGGGCCGTTCACGTCGCTCTTTCCCTGCGCCAGGACGATGCGATGTTGATACGGTCCGGCGATATCGCGGGCGCGAAACACCGACTGCCAGCCCTGCTTCACGCCGCCCGCCGGCGCGAAGACGTAGTACCAGCCGTTTCGCTTGTAGAGTTTCGGGCCCTCCAGGGTGGTGTAGCCGGGGATGGCGTTGCCGTCGATGACGATGCGGCCCGCATCGGCGACGGCCAGGCCGTCCGGGGTCAGTCGGTTGAGGTGCAGCACGTTCGCGAATCCGGCGCGGCTGCGCGCAAAGGCGTGGACCAAATAAACGCTGCCGTCCTCGTCCCATAACGGGCACGGATCGATCAGTCCCTTGCCCTTCTTCACCAGCACCGGCGCGGACCATTCCCCGCGCGGGTCATCGGCGGTGACCAGGTAGATGCCGTGGTCCGGATCCGGATAGTAGATCCAGTACTTGCCGTCATGCCGGCGGATCGCCGGGGCCCAGACGCCGGCGCCGTGCTGCGGTTTCCGGAACACTTCCTCCGGCACCAGCCGCGGCAGCGCGTGGTTGACGAGTTCCCAGTTGACGAGGTCCCGCGAGTGCAGGATCGGCAGGCCCGGCACCGAGGTAAAACTCGACGACACCATGAAGTAGTCGTCACCCGAGCGGACGACGTCGGGATCCGAGTAGTCGGCGTAAAGGACCGGGTTGCGGAACGTGCCGTCGCCAGCATCAGGGTTCCAGACCGGCGCTCCTACCTGCGCGGCCGCCGGGCTCAAGGCCAGCACCGCCACCGCGATCACCCAGGTGGTCCAGTCGCTTGTTCCTGTTGCCATTGCGCTGCGGCGCACATTAGCAGAAAATCCGCGCCATGCGCGATATTGGTCATACCACCTTGACGGTGATGTGCCTGCTCCTTGCGTGCCCCAACCCTGGTGCTCCCGTCGCCATCTCCGCCCAGAACCCCGCGCCAGCCAGGATCAGGATCGTGCTGGTCGGCGATTCGACGGTCACCCGACGATCGGGGTGGGGCTACGGGTTCGAGTTGTTGCTGGGGCCGGACGTCGAGTGCATCAACGAGGCGGCGAACGGCCGCAGCTCGAAGAGCTTCATCGACGAAGGGCGGTGGACGGCGGCGCTCGAGCGGAAGGGGGACTACTACCTGATTCAATTCGGGCACAACGACGAGCCCGGCAAGGGGCCGGACCGCGAGACCGATCCGGCGACGACCTACCGGGCCTACCTGTCCCGTTACATCGACGACGTCCGGTCGATCGGCGCCAGGCCTGTCCTGGTGACCTCTCTCGTCCGCCGGCACTTCGAAGGGGCGAACGTCCGGTCAACGCTCGGCCCGTACGTCGAGGCGGTGAAGCAGCTCGCGACGGAAAAGCAGGTCCCGGTCATCGATCTGCACGCCAGCAGCCTGGCGCTGGTGCAGAAGATGGGGGAGGCTGCCTGGGTGGAGCTGAGCCCACGCGATCCGAAAGGACAGGTGGATCGCACCCATCTGAATCGCAAGGGGAGTCTCGCGATCGCGCCGTTGGTCGCCGGCGAGCTTCGCGCCAGGGTGCCGGAGCTGGCCCGCCACGTGAGGACGTCCCCGCTCAGCGGCGCAGCCGCCTTCGAGCGGGTGGCCGACGCGATAGTGGCGGCTGACGGCAGCGGCCGTTACCAGACCGTGCAGGAAGCGGTCGATGCCGCGCCGCAGAATTCATCTGTCGACCGGCCATGGATCGTGTTCATCCGCGCCGGCACCTATCGCGAGCTGATCTATATCCAGCGGGAGAAGCGGTTCCTCACCTTGATCGGCGAGGATCCGGTGACGACCAAGATCACCTTCGACCTGCACGCCAACATGGCCGGACCGAACGGGAAGCCGATCGGCACGTTCCGGACGCCGACCGTCGTGGTCGACGCCGATGACTTCACCGCCGAGAACCTGACCTTCGAGAACGCCGCCGGGCCGGTCGGCCAGGCGCTCGCGCTCCGCGTCGACGGCGACCGGGCGGTGTTCAGGAACTCGCGTTTCCTCGGCTGGCAGGACACCATTTTCCTGAACCGCGGCCGCCAGTATTTCGAGGACTCGCTCATCACCGGGCACGTCGACTTCATCTTCGGCGGCGCCACGGCGCTGTTCGAGCGCTGCCACATTCACGTCTGGCGGAACGGCTACATCACCGCCGCCTCCACCCCGGCCGAACAGGCGCACGGGCTGGTGTTCGTGGACAGCCGCATCACCGGGGAGGCCGGGGTCAGGACCTATCTTGGCCGTCCGTGGCGCGACTATTCGCAGGTGATGTTCGTGCGGACCGAGATGAGCGACGTCGTGCGCCCGGAGGGCTGGCACAACTGGGACCGGCGCGAACGCGAGAAGACGGCGCGCTATCAAGAGAGCGGCAGCTCGGGTGCCGGCGCCGCGGCGGCGGCGCGGGTTCCCTGGGCGCGATCGGTCCCGATCGGGGATGCGGTGCTCACCAGCGGCCGTTCGCTGCTCCAGCTGTCGGATGGATGGGATCCCGACCGGCTGCCCCCGTACCCGTCGGCCGGTCGTGCCACCGCGCCGCCGTTGCCCTCCGCGCCGGGACCGCCGCGCGCGCCTTGATCTCAATGCGCGGTGTCATCCATGCGCTGCACGCATGGCAGCAATGAGAAATCGATGGTCGCATGCCGCGGGCGCAACTCCTATGATCGACGCATGTTGCTCACCGAGACTACCGAAACCACCGAGACGCCGTACACCCGAACCCTGACGCTGGAGCTTCCCGAATCCGACTGGCGCGCCCTGCGTGACGCCGAGCCGGATGCCGTCGGCTGGCTGCAGCGCCAGATCCGCGACCGCCTCTCTTCGACCGAAGACGTCCGCCAGCCGGCGCCCGCGCCGGTGAAGTACCACGAGTTCTCCGTCGAAGACGAGGTACCTGACGCCTCACGCCTCCCGGGGGACGGTTACCTGGGAGGCGCGAGCTTGAGCCGCGGCAGCGTGCGTTTCAGCGCATCGAACATGTGCTGGACGACCCGGGGGACGCGGGCGCCGCGCACGTAGACCCAGCCGGTCTCGCGCACCATCGTGACGCCCGGAATCCGCTTGACCCTCAGACTGCCGTTGCGCGCCTCTCGCGCCAACGACTGGTACGGCAGGATCGTCAGCCCCATCCCGATCATCGTCAACGCCTTGAGGATCTCGACGTTCTCCGTCTCCATGACGATCCGGGGACGGATGCCCTGCGCCTTGAACATCCCGTCGATCACCCGCCGCGTGCTGGAACCCGTTTCGAAGAGCACCCACGACTGCCGCGCGAGATCCGCCGCGGTGACGTGACGCTTGCGCGCAAGCTTGTGCGAGGGGTGCAGCACGAGCAGCAGTTCCTCGCGCATCACCGGTACCTGGGCGAGGTCCGTGCCCTCGACCGGGAGCGTGAGCAGGCCGATGTCGAGTGCGCCGCTCCGGATCCGCTCGAGCAGCTGCGACGTCGCGCCGGTGGTGAGCTTCACGTCGATCCGTGGCTGGCGGCGGCGGAACTCCTTGAGCAGGGCGGGGAAGACGTGCAGGCAGACCGTCATCCCGCCGCCGAGATGCAGCGTGCCGGCGGGCGTCTGCTGCTGGTCGCGGATGCTGGCGGTCGTTTCCTGAACATCCGTCAGCACGCGCCGCCCGAGCTCGAGCAGCACCTGCCCGGCCGCCGTGAGCCGGACCTTGCGGCCAAGCCTGAGGAACACCGGCTCGCCAAGTTCCTCCTCGATCACCAGGACCTGGCGGCTGATCGCCGACTGCGAGACGTTGAGCACCCGCGCCGCGGCCGTGAACGAGCCGCGTTCGGCGACCGAGCGCACGATCTCGAGCTGGCGCAGATCCATGATCAATACTCCGGGTGCTGAGCCTGAGGAGCGGCTTTTCAGGCCGCCGGGCGCGCGGCGCGGACGTTGGCGACGATCCGCTCGGCATTGGCCCGGAGGATGCCGTAGTCACCCGCCGCGATCGCCCTGGCATCGAGCAGGGCGGTCCCGACGCCGACCGCGATCGCCCCGGCGCGGATCCAGTCCCCGGCGTTGTCGAGCGTCACGCCGCCGGTTGGCATCAGCTTCACCTGCGGCAGCGGTCCGCGCACGTCCTTGAAGAACGTCGGCCCCAGGGCAGTAGCGGGGAACACTTTGACGACGTCGGCGCCGGCATCCCAGGCGTCGAGGATTTCGGTCGGAGTGAAGCAGCCCGGCATCGCGGGAACGCCGCGCTCGTGGCACGCGCCGATCACCGCCGTCCGGAACACCGGGCTGACGACGAACTGGGCGCCGGCATCGATGACGCGCAGGGCCGTGTCGCGATCGAGCACCGTCCCGGCGCCGAGCAGGAAGCCTGGAGGCATGCCGGGGGCAAGCTGCCGGATCAGGTCGACTGCCCCCGGGACCGTCATCGTGATCTCCAGCGCGCGGATGCCCCCTTCGGAGATCGCCTCGACCACCGCTCGCAGCCGGGCCGGGTCGGTCAACCGGATCACCGCCACGATCCCTGCCGCCGCTACCTGCCCGACTACGCTCTCCCGGTTGCTGGTGGTCACGTCTGATCGGTCCGAAGGCCGGGATCACGGCTGGTCATGAATCCACCGGTGTGCGGGATCCTCGTGAAGCGCGAGCTTGCGCTGCGAACCCGCCATCCCCCACAGATAGGTACAGGCGGTAGCCCGGCGGCGACGACACCGGGTGATAGCCGTAGGGGAGCAGCACCGCGTCGCCGTCCCGGACCGAGTGCGTCACGCTTTCGCCGTCGCTGGTGTAGAGCATCTGCTGGCCGAAACCCTGCGGCGGATCGACGCGATAGTAGTAGACCTCCTCGAGCGTCGGTTCGCCGTCACGGCCGTCATGCTTGTGCGGGGGGAAGCTGCTCCAGTTGCCGGGGGGATTGAACGTTTCGCCGACCATGAGCCGGCCGACGTGCCGGTCGTCGACGAAGATGTTGTGCACTTCGCGCGAGTAGTTCGCGCGTCCCCGCTGGTTGACCTCCACCTGCCCCGGGCCGACCAGCGCCGGTTCGGTACCGGCCTCCGCCGGGGTGGAGAACATCACCGCTTCGAAGGCGTCCATCGCCCGGACCTCGACCGGGAGGCCGGGAGGGACGTAGAGCGCGGTGGCGCGCTCGGAGAAGACGCCGGTGCGGCTGACATCCCAGGCCCGGCCTCCGCTCGAGAGCGAGGCGCGACCCTGCTGGACCACCAGCACCGCCTCTTCACCCGGCAGGCTGACCGAGGCGGCGCCGCCGGCGCCAAGGTGAATGCGGCGGGTCGACAGCTCGCGCGCTCCGGCGTCGCCGCGCTGCTGCAGGATCTGCACGCCGTCGACGCGCGGGTGGCGAAAGAGAGTGTTGGTCAGCATGGTCAGTCCACTTCAGCGGCGGCCAGAGTATCGTCTCGACCGGTGACTACGCAACTCCGGCGCTTGACACCCGGTCGGCCGGAAGGGAAAGATGCTGGCCACAGAATGTGGTCTGTCCACTATGCCTGAGCTGAGCCGGAGACGATTCCTGCGTCACGCGGCCGCGGCCGCCCCGGCCCTTGCCCTGGCGCGTCACCTCGAGGCCTGGCAGCCGGCGGACCCGTGGGCGCGGGCCGCGGCGATCGTGCGCGGGATCACCCCCCCGACCTTCCCGGCGCGCGACTTCGAGATCACCACGTTCGGGGCGGTTGGCGACGGCGCGGCCTCCTGCACGGCCGCGATCCGCAAGGCGGTCGCCGCCTGCGCCGCCGCCGGGGGCGGACGGGTCGTCGTTCCCGACGGGCGCTTCCTGACCGGCGCGGTCCGGCTCGAGAGCAATGTCGAGCTCCACCTGACCGACAAGGCGACGCTGGCGTTCACCGATCGCATCGAGGAGTATCCGATCGTCTTCACCCGGTGGGAAGGGGTGGAGCTGATGAACTTCTCGCCGTTCATCTACGCCTTCGAGGCGCGGAACGTGGCGATCACCGGGCGCGGCACGCTCGACGGCCAGGCCGACGCGGCGCACTGGTGGAACTGGCGCCTGCCGGAAGCGGGCACGACCGGCCGCGACCGCGCGGCTCGGACCCGGCTGATCGACATGCAGGCGAAAGCGGTGCCGGTGGCCGACCGCGTGTTCGGCGCCGGTGACTACCTGCGGCCCAACTTCATCCAGCCGTATCGCAGCCGCAACGTGCTGATCGACGGGCTGACCATCGTCAACTCGCCGATGTGGGAGATCCATCCGGTCCTCTGCCAGAGCGTCACCGTCCGCAACGTCACCATCCGCAGCCATGGGCCGAACAACGACGGCTGCAACCCGGAATCGTGCCGGGACGTTCTGATCGAAGGCTGCACCTTCGACACCGGCGACGACTGCATCGCGCTGAAGTCCGGCCGCAATGACGACGGGCGGCGGATCAATGTGCCGGTGGAGAACGTGGTGATCCGCGACTGCACGATGAAGGACGGCCACGGCGGGGTGGTGATCGGCAGCGAGATCTCGGGCGGGGCGCGGAACATCTTCGCCGAGAAATGCCGCATGGACAGCCCTCAGCTCGACCGCGCGCTCCGGATCAAGACCAACTCGGTGCGCGGCGGGGTGATCGAAGGGGTCTACATGCGCGACGTGACCGTCGGCGAAGTCGCCGAGGCGGTGGTGACGATCAACTTCTTCTACGAGGAGGGGGAGGGGGGCAGGCACCTGCCGGTGGTCCGGGACGTCGAGGTGCGCAACGTCACCAGCCGCAAGAGCCAGCATGCGCTGCTGCTGCGCGGCTTCAAGAACGCGCCGATCTCCGGCGTCCGCCTCGAGAACTGCACCTTCGACGGCGTCGCCCGGCCCGACGTCCTCGAGAACGTAACCGGCCTCGAACTGAAGAACGTCCGGGTCAACGGCAAGCTTCGACTTTGAAGGTTCGAGGTTCTGGGTTCCGGGTTCCAGGTGCTGAATTCTGAATTCTGAATTCGGTGACGATGTCTGTCAGTTCTGAATGCTGAAATTCTGAGCTCTAGAACCTGGACCGAAGGTCCCTCTTCCAGTCTGGATAGTCCTTGTCGATGAAGTTGCGCGGCCAGGAGCCCAGCCACGCGTATCCGTCCTGCCGCTCCTTCTCGATCTCCTCGATCCGATAGCGGATGACGCCGTCGCGGCCGGAGAAGACCGGCCGGTTGGTCTCGAGCTCGTAGAAGCGGGCCCAGCGGCCGTCGGGTAGCCGTACCCGGCGCAGCCAGGCGGCGGCGGCGTCGACCGCGCGGACGATCGCCGGGGAGGCCGGCTGGCGCATCAGGAACCGCACGATCCCGACCGATTCGCTGGCGCTGAGCGCGACCGGCTCGTAGGACCTGGCCGGGCGTGGCTCCAGGGTCACCTCGTCGTGCTGTGCGCACCAGGCGGTCAGGGTACCGCCGACGGTGATCTGGCTGGCGAGCAGGACGGCGATCCCGCGGGCGACCGCCGCGGCCGCGCGTTCTTTCCGCGCCTCGCCGGCGAAGGCGAACCCCGGCGCACCGTGCGCGATCTCGTCGAGCAGCGTCATCACGTTGATCATCGCGTCATCGTTGAAGGTGATGTGACGGGAGTAGTCGCGGCGCAGCGGATAGAACTGCGGCCAGCCGCCGTTGGGATACTGGGCCTGCAGCAGGTAATCGATGCCGCGGGTCGCGGCGTCCTCAAAGCCGCGGGCGGCCGCGGCCGGGGTCGCCGGCGCCGCCGAGACTCGAGCCAGCAACCGGATCTGGGTCGTCGTCGCGCCGTTGTCGATGGTGGCGTCGGGGCGTTCGGGCGGGGACGCGTCCGCCGGCACCCGGGTCATGTCGAGGTCCTTCGGCCAGCCGCCCGAGGGACGCTGGTATCGCGACACCGCCTCGGCGATGCGGCGGGCCTCGGGCGTCCCGTAGAAGCTGTCGGGCTGAGCCAGCACCGCCCGCCAGGTGACGCCCGGCCCTTGGGCGCGGACCGGGGTCAGCAGCGCGGCCAGCACGATCGCGGCCGTCACGGCGGGCAGACGATGGCTCCTCGTCATGAGTGGCTATACCAATACCACGAGCGAATGGTTGCGCTGCGGTGGGCGCCCGGCGCGGTGGCGATCCAGCGTTGACACCTCGACCTCAAAGTGGTATTACCTCATGCCGCGGTGGCGCTGTTCCTCGCCCCGCACTTCAGGGAGGCCTGCATGTCCGCGCGCCACGCGCTCGCCGCGTTCTGTTTGTTCGTCCTCGTGCTGCCGTCGCTCGGCGGCCGCGGTCCGGCCGCTCAGGAATTCCGCGGGTCGGTCCGCGGCATCGTCACCGACTCGACCGGCGCGGTTCTGCCGGGCGTCACCGTCAGCGTGACGAACGTCGATACCAAGGTGGCCCAGACGGTCGTCACCGACGCCGAAGGCCGCTATCAGATCCTCTACCTGAACCCGGGGCTCTACTCGATCGGCGCCGAGCTGTCCGGCTTCAAGAAGTTCTCGCTCAAGGAGACCCGAGTCGGCGTCGGCGACGCGGCGCGGGTCGACGTCGTGCTGCAGACCGGCGGGATCGAAGAGACGGTGCAGGTGACGGCCGAGACCTCGCTGCTCAACACCGTGAGCGGGATCAGCGGGACGACCGTCGATGCCAAGCAGATCGCGGAGCTGCCGCTCGGCGACGGCACCGCCTACATGCTGACGCGGCTCGCTCCGGGGATCATGGATTCGTCCGACCTGCACTTCTCCCGGCCGGCCGACAACGGCAACCTGGGCGGGATCGTCGCCAACGGCGTCCAGGGGGGCAACGAGTTCACCATCGACGGGGCGCCGAACATGTCGAACGCGAAGGGGGTCGGGTTCTCGCCGCCGTCGGACGCGATCGCCGAGTTCAAGGTCCAGACCAGCGCCTTCGATGCCCAGACCGGGCACACCGCCGGCGCGGTGGTCAACCTCGCGCTGCGCAGCGGCACCAACTCGATCCGCGGCGCGGCCGGCTACTTCAACCGTGACAGCAGCCGCGCCGCGACGCCGCTGCTGACCGAGCGGGCCAACGGCGTGAAGCCTACCCGCGAGTACAACCGCTACACCGGCACGGTGAGCGGACCGGTGGTGCGCAACAAGACGTTCTTCATGGGATCGTTCGAGCACTTGCGGGACGTGCAGCCCGAGCCCTCGACCTACACCGTCCCGACGGCGCGGATGCGCGAGGGGGACCTGAGTGAGTTCTCGAACCCGATCTACGACCCCGCCACCGTGTCGGGGGGCGTTCGCTCGCCGTTTGCCGGGAACGTCATTCCGGGCGATCGGATCAACCCGATCGCCGCCGCCTACGCCGCGCTGTATCCGATGCCGAACCGTCCCGGCACGGTGGGGAACTACTTCACCAACCAGCTGCGTCCCTACGACTACAACTCGGGCATGGGGCGCGTCGATCACAACTTCAATTCATCGAACCGGCTCTACGCGACCGGCTACTGGAACAAGCGCCAGGAGGACCGCTACAACTGGGCGCAGGATGCCGAGAACGCCACTGACGGCGGCATCATCGGCGGCATCCCGATCACCCAGGGGTTCGACTACCGGACCAATCTGGGGCTGACGATCGGCCACACCGCGACCATCTCGCCGACGTTCCTGTTCGACGTGCGGGCGAGCGGCGCCCGGTTCGGCGAGTGGCGGGACCCGGCGGGCGAGATCGATCCCGCCGCTATCGGTTTCAGCGGTACCGCGCTCGACCTGATGGGCGGCTACAAGTACCTGCCGCACTTCACCTTCGGCGCGTTCAGCACCACCAATGAAAACTCCACGATCGCGTCGCTCGGCGCCCGCCGCTCCGACTGGAGCACCGGGTTCGACCGGCCGATGGACACCTACTCGGTCCAGCCGACCCTGACCAAGATCTGGGGGGCGCACACCGCGCGGGCCGGCTACGACTTCCGCCAGCAGGTCTGGAACATCACCAACGAGGGCTACCCCGGCGGCCGATTCGCCTTCACCGGCGCCTACACCCGGTTGAACAACACCGCGGCGGCCAACGATCGCGCCCAGTCGTGGGCGCAGTTCCTGCTCGGGCTGCCGACCGCGGCCACCGGCGCGGTGGCCAACCCGGCGGGCAACATCAGCCAGTTCGACATCGCCGCACCCGGCGAGTTCAGCCAGATGTACCACGGGCTGTTCGTGCAGGACGACTGGCGGGTCAACGACCGGCTGACGGTGAATGCCGGACTGCGCCTCGAGATCAACAACGGCCTGCGCGAAGCCGAAGACCGGAACCTCGGCGGGTTCGACTTCGAGACGCCGAACCCGATCGAACCGGCGGCCCGGGCCGCGTATGCGGCCAACCCGATTGCCCAGATCCCGGTCGACGCCTTCCGCGTGACCGGCGGGCTGCTGTTCGCCGACGGTGCGGTCAACGACACCGTGGCCAAGTTCCTGCCGCGCGGCGCCCTCGCCTACATGCTCAACGACAAGACCGTGCTGCGCGGCGGCGTTGGGCTCTTCTCCTATGACTACTTCTTCGAGAACATCAACCAGGCCGGTTTCTCGCAGGCGACGCCCGTCCTGGTCACCAACGACAACGGCCTGACGTTCACCGGCGCCAACCTGTCCAACCCGGTGCCGGGGGGCCAGTTGCTGCAGCCGGTCGGGTCGGCCAACGGCCTGGCCAGCCAGCTCGGTCAGAACCTCGCCACGCTGTATCTGCCAAACCGCGAAGCGCCGTTCTACACGCGCTGGGAAGCCAGCCTGCAGCGCGAACTCGGCGCCAACTGGGTCGCCGCCTTCACCTACATGGGCTCGCGCGGTTCGCACCTGCCGGTCGCCCGCCAGTTCAACAACGTGCCGCTCGAATACATGTCGACCTCCCGCAGCCGGGACGCCGCGACCGAAACGCTGCTGACCCAGAACGTGGCCAACCCGTTTGCCGGCCTGCTGCCCGGCAGCACGATCAACGGCGCCACCATCCAGAGGCAGAACCTGCTCCGTCCCTACCCGCACTTCGGCACCTTCGCGATCGAGGAGTACGAAGGGACCGACCGTTACCATGCCGGCACGCTGCAGCTGCAGAAGCGATTCAGCAACGGCAACTCGATCACCACGCAGTACACCCGCTCGTCGTCGCGGGACTCGCTCAACTACCTCAATCCGCAGAACGGCGAGCTCGAAGATCGCGTATCTCCGAACGACCGTCCGCACCGCTTCTCCCTGGGGACGGTGATGCGGCTCCCCTTCGGCCGCGATCAGAAGTACGGCCATGACTGGAATGGTCCGCTCGACGCGGTCTTCGGCGGGTGGCAGCTGAGCACGACCTATCAGTACCAGTCGGGCGCACCGCTGGTGTGGGGCACCAGCATCTACTACGACGAGGGTTGCGGGGATCCGACGTCGCTGAAGTCCTTCATCGGCGAGAAGGTCGCCGGCGGCATCGGCGGCCTCGACGTGCCGGGGTGGGATCTCTCGTGCTTCTATTTCCACGACGCGCCGGTGCAGGTCAACGGCGTCGACAACCCGGCGCTGCAGCGGAACGACCAGCGCATCCTGCTCGGGAACAATGTGCGGTATTTCCCCTCGACGCTGCCCAACGTCAGGACCGACGACCTCCACCTGCTGGATTTCGGGTTGTCGAAGAGCTTCTCGCTGCCGCGCGGGATGCGCCTCCAGCTGCGGCTGGAGTCGATCAACGCGATCAATTACACGGTGCTGTGGAACCCGAACATCGATCCGCGCAACGCCAACTTCGGGTTCATCAACCAGGACCGCAACAACCCGCGCGACCTGCAGATCGGCGTGCGCTTTACGTTCTGACCCCGCTTCGCGCCCGAGGAGGGGAGGGCCTATAATTGGCTTTACCAGTCATGACTTCGACTCTCCCACGATCCAAGGGCGTCAAGAGCATCAAGAGCAGCCGTGCCGGCGAAGGCAGCACCGCGCAGGTGGTGTCGTTCGTGCGCACGCTGATCGATCGCGGCGAGCTGAAGCCGGGTGACCGGCTGCCGGCCGAACGCGACCTGGCGACGCTGATCGGGGTGAGCCGGCCGACGGTCCGCGCCGGTCTGCGCGCCCTGTCGGCGATCGGCGTGGTGCAGTCGCGGCACGGCTCCGGCACGTTCATTTCCGCCGGCCCCCCCTCGCTCGGCAGCGAGGCGCTCAGCTTTCTTGCCGCGCTGCACGGATTTACCCGCGAGGAGATGTACGAAGCGCGCCGCATCCTCGAGGTCGGGGCGGCCGGACTCGCCGCCGAACGAGCCACCCCCGACCAGATCGCCACGCTGGCCGAGGAGGTTGCCGGGATGTTTGCCACCATGGAAGAACCGGACCTGTTCCTCGTGCACGACATCAACTTCCACCGTGCGGTGGCGGCCGGATCCGGCAACCCGATCGTCGCCTCGCTGGTGGAGATGGTCTCGGCGCTCTACTACGAGAGCCGGCGTGAGACCGCGGCGCGGGCGAGCGACCGCGACCTGCGCGACGCCGCCGAGATGCACCGCCGCATCTACCAGTCCATCCGCAGCCAGAACAGCGACACCGCGCGCCAGATGATGCACGCCCACCTGGTGCAGGCGAGTCAGCACCAGGCGCAGGAACCGGCCGAGACGCCGGCGGCGCCGCGGGCGGCGGCATCCAGGCCCCGGGCCAAGCGGCGGGCGGCATCGCACTGATGTCGCTCTTCGATCTCGCCGGACGCACGGCCATCGTGATCGGCGGCACGAGCGGGATCGGCCGCGCCCTCGCGGTCGGCCTCGCCGAAGCCGGCGCCGATGTCGTCAGCGTCGGCCGCCGCGAGGCGCTCGTCGACTCGGTCGCCACCGAGATCGAACAGCGCGGCCGGCGCACCCTGCGCGTCGCCGCCGACGTCAACGACCTGGCCGCGCTCGAAGGGCTTCGCGCCCGCGTGCTCGAGTCGTTCGGATCGATCGACATCCTGGTCTGCGCCGCCGGGATCACCCGCCGGGTGCCGACGCTGGAGATGGCGCCTGAAGACTGGCAGCGGATCATGGACACCAACGTCACCGGGGTGCTGCGCAGCTGCCAGGTGTTCGGCCGGGAGATGATCGCCCGGCGCTCCGGCCGGATCATCAACATCGCCTCGTTGTCGTCGTTCGTCGGCCTGCACGAGGTGGCGGCCTACGTCGCCAGCAAGTCGGCGGTGGCCGGGCTGACGCGGGCGCTCGCGGTCGAGTGGGCGCCGTTCAACCTCACCGTCAACGCTATTGCCCCCGGCGTCTTCCGCACCGACCTCAACGCCGCGCTGCTCGACTCCCCGCGCGGGCAGGAATTCCTGATGCGCACGCCGATGAAACGGTTCGGCCAGGTCTCCGAGCTGGTGGGAGCGGCGGTGTTCCTGGCGTCACCGGCGGCCTCGTTCGTCACCGGCCACGTGCTCGCCGTCGACGGCGGCTTTCTCGCCAGCGGGGTGAACCAGTGAAGGCGGCGCTGGTCATCAGCACCCGCGACAACGTCGCCACCGCGCTCGAGCAGCTCGAGCCCGGACGGGTGCTGGTGCTCGGCGACCTCCAGGTCCAGGTCCGCGAACCGATTCCTCCCGGGCACAAGATCTCGCTCCAGCCGATCGCCGCCGGCGACCCGGTCGTCAAGTACGGCAGCCCGATCGGCACCGCCGCCCTCGACATCGCCGCCGGCGCCCACGTGCACACCCATAACCTGGCGAGCAGCCGCGGCCGCGGGGATCTCTCCCACCCGGTCGGCGCCGCGGAGCCGCGTCTCGCCGAGCCCCCCGACGACCCGGCGACGCGAAGCGTCGGCGGCCAGGTCAAGACTCCCGGATAATCCATGGCCCCAGGTTTTCTCGGCTATCGGCGGACGGACGGCCGTGTCGGCACCCGCAATCACGTGCTGGTCGTGCCGACGGTCATCTGCTCGTCTCTCGTCGCCGAACGGATCGCCGCGTCGGCGGCGCCGGTCGCGGTCGCACTGCCGCATCTCGCCGGCTGCGGTCAGCTCGGCCCCGACATGAACCTGACCCACGAGACCCTGGCCGCCTACTGCGGGCATCCGAATGTCGGCGCCGTCCTGGTGGTTGCGCTCGGCTGCGAACAGGTGGTGGCGCAGACCCTCGCCGAGGCGGCGCGCCGCCACGGCAAGCGGGCCGAGATCGTCGCGATCCAGTCGGAGGGGGGCACCGTCCGCGCGACCGAGAAGGGGAGCGCCATCGCGCAGGCGCTGGCCGGGTCGCTCGCCGCCGACGAGCGCGAGTGGTGCGCCGTCTCCGACCTGATCCTGTCGCTCAAGTGCGGCGGCTCGGATTACACCTCCGGCCTCGCCTCCAACCCCGCGCTCGGCAGGGTTACCGACCGGCTGGTCGAACTGGGCGGCAGCGCCGTGCTCGGCGAGATTGCCGAGATCATGGGGGCCGAGCACCTGCTCGCCGCGCGCGCGAGCAACCCGGCGGCCGCCACCCGCCTGATCCAGATCATCACCCGGGTCGAGACCGAGGCCCGGGCCCTCGGCCTCGACATCCGTGGCACTCAGCCGTCCCCCGGCAACATCCGCGGCGGCCTGACGACGATCGAAGAGAAATCGCTCGGCGCGACCCACAAGGGCGGGGAGCGGGCGCCGATGGAAGACGTCGTGGCCTATGCCGGGCGGATCACCCGCAAAGGGCTGACCGTCATGGACACGCCTGGTCTCGACGTCGAGTCGGTGACCGGTATGGTCGGCGGCGGTGCGCAGGTCGTCGTCTTTACCACCGGCCTCGGTACTCCCACCGGCAACCCGATCGCCCCGGTGATCAAGATCACCGGCAACGCGCGGACGGCGCGCCAGATGGCCGACAACATCGACCTCGACGTGAGCGGGATCATGGACGACACCGAGACGCTGGACGGCGCCGCCGACCGGCTGTTTGCCGAAGTGCTCGATGTTGCGTCGGGACGGCTGACCCGGGCGGAGACCCTCGGGCACCGGGAGTTCGCGATTCACCGGCGCAATCCAACCATCTGACCGCGGCGACCAGGACGCCCGGCCCACACGGGGGAACGGAATGATCGAGGCCCAGGCGCAGGCGTCGAGCGGCACGGCGGGCGCCACTGTCTCTCCGGCCGGCTACGTCCGCTGGGTGATCTGCGCCCTGCTCTTCTTCGCCGCGACCATCAACTACATCGATCGCCAGGTCATCGGCATCCTCAAGCCAACGCTGCAGGCGGAGTTCGGCTGGACCGAGATCGACTACGCCGACATCGTCTTTGCCTTCCAGCTGGCCTATGCGATCGGCTTCCTGATCGCTGGCCGGATGATGGACCGCCTCGGCGCCCGGGTCGGCTTCGCCATCGCGATCACCCTCTGGAGCATCGCCGCGATCGCACATGCCGAAGCCGCGGTGTTCGGGCCCGCGGCCGCGGCGCTGCTGTCGATGGTCGGCCTGTCCTACACGGCCTCGGTCGCCGGTTTCATGTTCGCCAGGTTTGCGCTCGGCATCGGTGAGGCGGGGAACTTCCCGGCGGCGATCAAGGTGACCGCCGAATGGTTCCCGAAACGGGAGCGGGCGCTGGCCACCGGCATCTTCAACTCCGGCACCAACGTCGGCGCGATCGCGACCCCGCTGGTAGTGCCGTGGATCACCCTGACCTGGGGATGGTATTGGGCGTTCGTGGCGACCGGGCTCCTCGGTTTCCTCTGGCTGGCGTTCTGGCTGCCGCTCTATCGGCGTCCTGACGAGCACCCGCGTCTGGGTGCGGCGGAGCTCGCCCACATCCGCAGCGATCCCCCCGATTCACCCGTCCATATCCCGTGGCGCCGGCTGATTCCGCATCGCCAGACCTGGGCGTTCATGATCGGCAAGTTCATGACCGACCCGATCTGGTGGCTCTACCTGTTCTGGATCCCGGACTTCTTCTTCCGCAACCACGGCATCGACTTGAAGACCATCGGCCCGCCGCTCGTGGTCATTTATCTGGTCGCGGATTTCGGCAGCATCGGCGGCGGGTGGCTCTCGTCGGCGCTGATCAAGCGCGGCTGGTCGGTCAATGCCGCGCGCAAATGCGCGATGCTGATCTGCGCCTCCGCGGTCCTGCCGATGGTTTTTGCCTCGGGGGCGAAGAACGTCTGGGTGGCGGTCGCGCTGGTCAGCCTCGCCGCCGCGGCGCACCAGGGCTGGTCGGCGAACCTCTTCACCACCGCCTCGGACATGTTTCCGCGCAAGGCGGTCGGGTCGGTGGTCGGGCTCGGCGGCATGGCGGGCGCGGTCGGCGGCATGCTGATCGCCAAGCTCACCGGATACATGCTGGACGCCACCGGGAGCTACCTGTCGGTCTTCTTCGTCGCTGCCTTCACCTACCTGGTCGCGTTGTTGATCATCCACCTGCTCGTGCCCAGGCTCGAGCCGGTCGACGTCACCCGGACGTGAGGCGGGATCCCGAATCGGTCAGTCGCCTCCGAGGCGCAGCACCCCCGGCGCGACCCCTTCGAGCAGCGGCCATCCCGGGCTGGTCGTGATCATCTGGATGCCATCGCGCGTGAGCAGCGCGGTGTCCTCGACCTTCGTGCCGGTGATGCTCGGGTTCCAGGCGAAGGCCTGCGGCGGCTGAGGCTGTTCCTCGCTCGCCGGGTGCGCGAGCCATTCGCGTGAGCGGTAACCGATCGCCCCTCCCTGGTGGTGACGCGCTTCTTCGCCGGCGAATCCCACCTCCACGTACGACCGCCGGGCGACGTCGAAGAGCTGCCCCCCGGTGATACCGGGCCGCGTCGCATCGAGCAGCGCCCTGAACACTTGCGCCGTCGCCTGCGTCCGCGTCGTCAGGTCACCGGACGGAGGGCCGACGCAGACGATGCGCGAGAGGGCAACCACCAGGCCGGCTCGTTGGATGCAGGCAGCGACCAGCAGGCGGTCGCGCCACTCACGGGACGTCGGCACCGGGTGACGGAACATGGCGATTCGCTCGTCGCCGGCCACGAGCACCACCACCGCGCGTCCGCCGATCGACATTGCGGCGTCGCTGACGCTGCGTGCGACCGAGGCTTCGGTCGATCCCGGCATCAGACCGCGGCACAGTTCGCCGAGCACGCGGCCGGCGTCGGTGCCGAGCGCGCGGTATCGCTCGACTTCGGCCTCGACCAGGCCGGCGCGCAGTCGCGCCAGCGGACGGTCCAGCAGGGTAGTACCGGGGATGGCCAGGTCGGCACCCACGGGCAGTCCCCCGGGCGCGACACCGGCCGCGAGACATGCGAGGTTGTCGGACCGCGATTGGTCATCGACCCACGCGTAGTCGATCGGCTCCCAGGTTGCGTCGGGCAACTCCTCGGCGAGCAGCCGCGGCATTTCGATGCGGTTGGCGATGACGAACCGCCGCCCGTCGGCGCGGACGAACAAGGCCCCGTTGCCGTTCTCCCGGCTGCCGTCGATGCGATTGCTGCCGCCGCCGGTCAGCCAGGCGAAGCCGGGCTGCGATGCCAGCAGGACGCCGGCAAGCCCCGAGGCGTGCGCGAAGCTGCCGAGCCGTTCAGTCTTCTCGTCGAGCTCGTTCAACGGCGGAACGCGCGGTTCAGCGCCCCGGCACTGACGATGCGGACCTCGTTCAGCTGCCACCCGCCTGCGCGCTGAGTCCAGATCTGTGAGATGAAACAGACCGACTCCGTTTCCCGGCCGGAGGCTTGATCCTGCCCGCGCTCGGTGACCTTGGCGGTCAGGACGGCGCTGAACCCGGCCACCTGCACTCTCGCATCCTCGATGGTCCGCTTGACGCCCGACAGGCCCGGCGGCAATCGATCCGCCGGGGCGCGTTCGTCCTTGACGGTGATCGGCGTCGACGCGAATGCCGCCATCCGCTCGCGGTCGCCAAGATAGTAGGCGTCGAACCATCGCCCGGCGGAGACCGCGAGCTGATCGCGCACCGCGGCATGCTCGTCGGGAGAGGGCACTGGCGGAGCAGGCTCGCCCGGCGCCGGAGCGAGAGGCGGAGTTGCGGGTCGCGGCGCCGGTGCGGTAGCGGACGCTGGCGACGCGGGAGCGGCGGGCGACGGAGGTGCGGTCGGCGGTGTAGCCGCCGGTGCGGTCGGCGGTGCAGCCGCCGGTGAGCCGCAGCACTGCGGACGGCACTGCGAAGCGCCGGGTGAGCACCTGCCCGTTGGCACCCAGCGCGGTCGCCGGGCCACGGTTCACCGACACGAAGACCGCGCCGGCGTCTCCGGCACGGATGAGGGCCTCACGCTCGGCGCTCACCTGCGTCGTTTCCCCTGGCCGGAACAGACGGCCGATTCCCTCGCGTCCGTCGGCAGTGACGCGGATCCAGGCCTGGCGTCTGGCTTCAACCTGGATCATCAGCGGCGAGGCCGTGGTCTCGCGGCTTGGGCCTGATACGCCCGTGACCGGCGCGGGATTCGTCGGCTGAGGAGCGGGAGCGGCGGGCGGCGGCTGGGCGGCAGCCGGAGGCGTCCGTTCGGCGCTGCGACGCACCCACCATTGGGTGACCGCCACCGTGCTCACGCCGATCAAGGCCGCGGCCGCGACGAACAAGGTGACCGGACGCCGCCAGCCCCGTGGAGGTCTGCGGTCTTCTGCCGTCTGCTCGAACCGCGACAACGCCGGCGGCGTATCGGGGCTCGAGGTGCGCGAGATCTCCGGCAGGAATATCTCCTGGGGACGGGGCTCGTCCGTCGCCGTATCAGCGCCGTCCGGGGCCGGCGTCATCTGCAGTCGCATCAGTTCGGAGCGAAAGGCACCGGTCTCGGACGAGAGCGCTTCGAGGTCGGGGCGTGCTTCGTGGAGCACCTGCCATACGCCCTGCGGGGTGAACGGGGGAGCCTGAGTCTGGTCACCCTCGGCGCCGGATTCGAGCCGGCGCGGTTCACCCATGTCGATCGTCGCCTGGACCTGGGCGTTGAGCACGAGCAGCTCGCGCCGCGCCTTCAGGACGACGCGGCGGACCTCGGCCCGCGCGCTCGCGAGGATCTCGCCGGATTCCCGGTCGGCGGCGGCAAGAACGTCGTCACGCAGACGAACGAGGTCGTGTGACTGCGCCCGCCACGCTTCCCGGCGCGTGCGGAAGTCCTGCAGCAGCCCGGGGAGACTTGCCGGTGCGAGCTCGTCTTTGGGTGGTGGGTTGGAATCGGCCATAGGGGCGGTGCCAGCCTGGGTCCGCGGCGCCGGGTGAGGTCGCCCGGAAATGTTATCACTGCGCGGGGCGCGTTCAGGCCGCCTTCTCGAACAGCTCTGCGAACTTCTTGCGCTGTTCCAGGCTGCCGAGCATCAGCAGCGTCGCCCCCGCGGCGAGCGGGGTCTCGCCCGTCAGCGGCGTGAGCAGCTCACCGTTCTGCTCGAGCGCCACCACGCTCATCCCGGTGCCGGACCCGATGGCCGACTGCGCCAGCCGTTTGCCGCGCAGCACCCTGGGAACCATGATCGAGAACAGCTCGACCCCTTCGCCGAGGACGACCAGCTGATACCCGCGCAGCAGCGAGAACACAGCCTCAACGCCGAGGGTCGTGTAGCTGAGCACGAAGTCCGCCCCGGCGCGGTGGATCGCTTCCACGTTCCGCTCGTGGGTGATCCGGCTGACGATCCGCAGTGCCGGATTGAGCCGCCGGCAGTACACCGCGAGGTAGATATTCATGGCATCGTCGTTGGTGGTCAGCATCACCGACGAGGCCTTGTGGATCCCGGCGCGGTCGAGCAGCCGGCGGTCCGCCGCGTCGCCGACGAAGATCGTGACGCCGTCGTCCCGCATCGGTTCGAGCGCGGCCTCGGTGCGATCGATCGCGTGAACCAGAGAGCCTTGGCGCGTCAGCGCGCGCGCCGCTGCTTGACCGACTTTGCCGGCGCCGATGATCAGGACGGGCGGTGGCGGTCCCTCCTCCTGTGGTGGCATGAGGCGGTTGAGGGTGGCGATCTGGGCCTCGGTCCCGGCCAGCACGATCACCCCATCCTGCTGGATCGTCGAGTCGGGGAACGCCGGCCGCAGCTTGCCCCGTTCCCACAGACCGACGACGCTGACCCCGGTACGCTCGCGTAATCGGGTGTCGCGTACAGTCAGGCCGGCAAGCGCCGTGTCGCGGGCGGGGAGCTCGGCGATCTGCAGGCCGCGGTAGGCGCCGATGACGTGGGCGCCGCCGCCGGGGATGTCGACCCGGTTGGCGAGGTATTCGCCCAGCTGGCGCTTCAGCGGCAGCACCGAGGTCGCACCGCTCAAGCGGAGGACGTCGATCGAGTCCTCTTCTTCGGCGATCGCGGCGATGTGCAGCTCGGGAGCGATCTCGCGGGCGGTGATGGTGATGTTGGTGTTGATGGTGTCTTCGCAATTGGCCAGCAGCATCCGGGCGCTGCCCGCGTTGATGCGCTCGTAGGTCCGCTCGCTGTCGTTCTCGCCGGCGATGACCGAGATCCCCTCGCCGACGAACCGCGCCGCGACCGCCGGATCCGGCTCGATGACGAAGTAGGGAATGTTCTCGCTGCGCAGGCGGTCCACCAGCGAGGCGGACACCGAGTCGGTACTCGGTGAGGATGACGTGGTCCCTGGTTCCCTCCGGGACCTCGCGCGGCGCCCGCAGCCTGACCCGCGCCTCGAGCCAGGGGGCATAGAACAGGCTGATGAACAGAAACGGGAGCATGACGAGCAGCAGCACGACGCCCGAGAGCAGGACGATGATGCTGAACAGGCGGCCGATGTCACTGGTGAAGGTGATGTCGCCGAACCCGAGCGTCGTCATCACCACCAGGGTCCAGTAGAAGCCGGTGATCCAGGAGTGCTGTTCGCCTTCAACCTGGACCTTGATGATGTGGAAGATGATGGCGTAGACCGTGATCAGGCTCGCCAGCGTCAGCAGGTACTTGAGCAGCGAGCGGATGTTTGCCTGGGCGTTGCGGTCCCCGACGAGATAGGCGAGCTGGCTGCCGGTGAATTTCATGCGCGCATCAGCCTATCGCCAGTCGGGCCCTGGCAGAAATGCGGGAACGGCGCCGCCGGATTGACAGCGGCCCGTGGGCTATGGGACGGTTACCCAGCGCGCTCTGGGGCGCCTCCTGTCCGCGGCAAGGGAGCTCGTCTCCCACCCACCGGTTTGCATCGCTTGCGAACCTTCTTCCGGCCTGCAGTAAGCGGACGCCAGGCACAACGGAAAGAAGGTGTCTCGTGGGTTCTCTCGACAATCTCAAAAAAGAAGCGAAGCGCTGGCTCAGGGCCGTGCGGGCCGATGACCGGGAGGCGAAGCTGCGCCTGGCCAGGGCGTATCCGCAGGCGCCTGCGGACCCGAGTCTGCGTGACCTCCAGCACGCGCTCGCGCGCGAACACGGCCACCGGGACTGGAAGGCCCTGGCCGGTTCCCTGACGCGGAGTGCGCCGGTCAGGACGGCCTCGCCGCCAGTTGCCGACCTGGCGGCGACCTTCCTCGAATACGCCTGCTGGGATCACCGGACGCATGGAAAAGGTGATCACCGGATGTACGACCACGCGGCGCAGCGCATCCTGGCGCACCAGCCGGCCGTCGGGAAGCACAGCTTCTTCACCGCGGTCGTCAGTGGTGACATCGGCGGGGTGCAGCGCGTTCTGTCGGATAGTCCGGAGGCCGCGCGTCAACCCGGGGGCTCCCGCGGATGGACGCCAATCCTCTATCTCTGCTTCACGCGGTTCACCCACCCGGCCACCATCGCCAACGCGGTCTCGATCGCACGCCTGCTCCTCGACAACGGCGCGAACCCGAACGACTTCTACATGGCCGGTGATTCCGAGTACTCGAATCTGGTCGGCGCCGCCGGGGAAGGGGAGCAGGACTCGCCGCGCCAGCCGTATGCCGCGGAGCTCTACCGCCTGCTCCTCGAACGGGAGGCCGGGCCCTACGACATCCAGGTCCTCTACAACACGCATTTCTCGGGCGACATGATCTGGTGGCTCGAGCTCACCTATCAGCAATCGCTCGCGACCGGCAGGAAGGGCGATTGGGACGACCCGCACTGGTCGATGTTGGACATGGGAGGGTATGGGTCCGGCGCGCACTTCGTGCTCAACAACGCGGTCCAGCGAAATGACCTCTCGCTCGCCAGGTGGGCCCTGACGCACGGTGCCGACCCCAACTCGAATACCTCCGCGCATCCGAAGTTCAAAATGAAGAGACCGCTGCTCGACCAGGCGAGTCTGCTCGGATTCGACGAGATGGCGGAGCTGCTTCGGTCCCACGGCGCGAGGGGCGAGGGACAGCCGCTCGACACCGGCGAGGCGTTCGTCGCCGCCTGCATGCGGCTCGATCGCGCGGCGGTCCAAGGCATCCTGGGCGAACATCCCGAGTTCCTGCGCTCGCACCGGGCCATGTTCGAGGCCGCGACCCGGGACCGTCCGGATGTGATCGCCTTTCTCCTCGAGCTCGGCGTGCCGCTCGAGATCGAGGACGAGACGCATGCCCGCGCGCTGCATCACGCCGCGGGCGCCAACGCCTTGCGGGCCGCGGCCTTCCTGATCGAGCGCGGCGCCGAGATAGACCCGGTTGAAACCGGATACGGCGGCACGCCGATCGGCTGGGCCGCCCACGGCGACCGGACGGAGATGATGGACTTTCTCGGCCGCCACACCAGGAACGTGTGGACGCTGACGTTCCGGGGCTACGTCGACCGCCTCCGCCAGGTCCTGGCCGCGGAGCCCGAGCTCGCTCGCCAGGTCACCGCCGACGGCATCACGCCGCTCTGGTGGCTGCCCGACGACGAAGCGAAGGCGATGGAGAGCGTGGAGATGCTCCTGGCCGCCGGCGCCGATCCAGCTCACCGCAGCCGGCAGGGGCGCACCGCTGCCGACTGGGCCCGCAAACGCGGCATGCTCGACATTGCTCGTCGTCTTGCGGTGGATGAAGACCCGGCGGCGGATCCGGCCGGAACGGAGGCTGGCGAAGCCGAGGCTCTGGACCCGGCGCAGGCTGGGGGGCTCACACCGTCGATTCGCCCGATCGTGCTCCCTCCGCCCGAGCCCGCTGATGTGCCGGTGGAGATGCGCACCCGGTTCACGATGCGGCTGTGTGACAACTCTGCCGTGCCGACCACCGAGGTCTGGAGCATGCTCACAGCGTGCCGGGATGGTGACCGCGGCCGTGTGGAGGAACTGGTCGCGCTGTACCCGTCGATCGTCTTGTCGGCTTACAACTACATGCCGCCCCTCCATCTCGCGGTGAGGGAAGGCCAACTCGAGATCGTCCGGTTCCTCGCTGCCCGCGACGCGGTCAACCCCAACTACAAGACGTATCCATACGGCGAGACCTTGCCGGTGATCGCCGGCGATCGGGGATATCCGGAGATCGAGGCTGTCCTGCACGACCATCTTCGACGCGCCAATCCCGACCGCCGCGAGGACGAAATCGGCCACATCGAATACGAGGTCGACTATGAGCGGCGCCGTTTTCAGCGCCTGGTGTCGGCGGGGGCGATGGCAGCGGTCGAAGAGCTGCTCGAGCGGCGGCCCGAGCTCGCCACCGATCCCTTTGCCTTCTGGAGTGAAGGGGTACTGTCGGTGCCGGCGAACAATCGGAACCAGCCGATGATCGAGCTGCTGCTCCGGTTCGGCGCACGCGTGCCCGAGATGTCGAAGTGGGGCATGGAGTACTACTTCAAGCACTACGAGATCGGGGCGCGGCTGCTCGAGCACGGCATGAGCCCGAATCACATGAACTGTCACCGGACGACGCTGCTGCACGAGATGGCGCGGATCGGCGACGTGCGCAAGGCCCAGTTGCTGCTCGAGCACGGCGCCGACATCGATGCCGTCGACGATGAGTTCAAGTCGACGCCGCTGGGGTTCGCGGTGCGGTGGGGCCGCCGCTCGACGGTCGAGTTCTTCCTCGAACGGGGAGCGGACCCGGAGCGCGCCGGCGCCGAGTGGGCGACGCCGCGCGCCTGGGCGGCGAAGAAGGGCCGGCGGGGAATTCAGAACCTGCTCGGACCGTAACGAGGTGCTGCGCGTGGTCGGGTCCGAGCACTACGCGAGATAGGGAGCGGCGGCTCTGAGCCGCCCGCCCGCTCGCCCGCCGCCGCTACTTCAACGTCACGTGCAGGTAGACCGAGTGGCGTCCGTAGGTTTCGTAGAACGGCTTGAAGTTCACGCCGTCCAGGCTGAACCGGAGCGTCGCCGGATCCCCCTTGAATGACTTCCCGATGTCGGTGGCATCGAGCGTCACCGGACGCCAGTCGGTCCGCGCCCCCGCCTCCTCGGCCGCAAGCAGGACCGGGCCGTAGAAGATGCTGGCGACGTTCGGCTGATCGACGACCGGTTCCATGTAGAAGTGGAACGGCATCCGCAGCTCGATCGTGTCGTTCGCGCGCCAGTTCCTGGCGAGCGTCACGTAGCTGCCCGGCGTTGCCTTGACCGGCTGGTCACGGCCGTTGATCTTGACGAAGAAGCCCTGGCTCGCCCAGTTCGGTACCCGGACCTTGATGTCGAACTGGCCGTTCCCTTTTACGACCAGCCGGCTGGTGTCTGCATACGGGAAGTCGGTCATCTGCTGAACGACCACCTTCCGCTCGCTCCAGTTCAGCGTCGAGGGCACGAACAGGTTGACGTAGAGCGTCTTGTTGTCGACGCTCCTGAAGTAGATCGAGTCCTGCAGCTTGGTGTTGCTCTCGAGCGCGGTGCCGTTGCAGCAGGTGAAGCCGTTCATGTCGGCGTTGCCGAAGCGCTTCTGCGCGCCGGGATTGAGCGGCACGTGGTAGGTGTTGCCCGCATCGTCGGCGGCGACCGAGGCGAGGATGTGGTTGTAGAGCGCCCGCTCGTAGTGGTCCATGTACTTGGCGGTCTGGTCGAACATGAACAGCTGGCGATCCAGCTTCAGCAGGTTGTAGGTGGCGCAGGTCTCGTTCTGCCCGCCGTTGGCGAAACCGTTCTCCCACAGCGTCCCGGGCTGAACCGGGAAGCACTCCGCGTTGTTCGGATTGCGCGCACCGGCGACGCCGCCGATGCTGTACATGTAGCTGTGGTTGACGATCTCCCAGAAGTTCGTGGCGATCTGGTAATACGGCAGCTCCTTCGTGCTGCGGAACGTTTCGAGCGCCCCGGTGATCTGCGGGATGTGCTGGTTGGCGTGCTTGCCGCGGATCGTGTCCACGTTCCTGGCCAGGCCGTGCTCGTGGGCCGCGTTGCCGAAGAACAGGTTGGTGTTATCGAATAGCTTCGCCAGCTCCAGGAACTTGCGGTCGCCGGTGAGGCGGAACAGCCGCGCCATCACTTCGTTCGAGCCGCCGTATTCGCCGGCGATGTAGCGGTTCCACATGCTGATCCGCGTCTCGGCCGGGAGCGCATTGAGCCGGGCATACACCCACGACCCCATGCCCTGGGCGATCTCCAGCGCCTTCTTGTTGCCGGCGACCTCGTAGCTGTCGAGCAGGCCGGCGAGGATCTTGTGCAGCGTGTAGTACGGCGCCCAGATCTGCGTGTCCTGCGTACCGTAGGTCGCACCCTTCTCGAGCATGATGAACTGATCCGGCGGGTAGGCGCTGATGAACCCCGTGCCCCAGTTCCAGTAATCCGTGCGAATGGCGCCGGCACGAAGATTCGAGTCGAAACCCTTGCGGTCGGGGCCGGGCGGCACCGCCGTCGGATCGGCGACCGACGGACCACCGTCCGTCGCCGGTCGTCCCGACTTCCGCGACAGGTCGTACAGGGTGTCGATCAGGTAGTTCATCTTCTGCAGGAAGTTCGCCCGCAGCGCCTCGTCGTAGGTCGTGCTCGCGTAGGCCTGGGCAATCGCGGTCAGATAATGACCGCTGGCATGGCCGCGCAGCCGCGTGGTCTGGTTGTCCCATCCTTCGAGCTGCTTCGCGCCTGCCGGCTGTGGCTGCCCGAACGCGTCCCTGAAGTTGTACAGGAAGGTGTCGGGGTTGCTGGCCGCCAGGCCGCGGAGGAACTTGTCGCGGTTCTTGATGAACGCGGTGTCAGTACCCCGGGTGTCGCGGTCGAGGAGGACCTGGCTGAGAGGGAACGCCTCGGCCAGGCGGCTGGGTGGCGTTTTGATGCCGATCGGCACCTTGACGATGACCGTCGCCTTTGGCTCGAACTTGGTGCCGGGGACCTTTCCGGTCACGGTGTAGGAGCCCGGGGCTTTCACCTGGCTGTTGTCGGTCGGCGCCGGCCAGATCACGCCCACCGCTTCTCCCTTGGCATTTTCCCGGTACACGGCCGGAATCGCGTACGGCAGCCGGGGCAGCGTTCCGACAATGGTCTCGACCGTGATGTCGGGAACATTCGACAGCCGCGCCGCGAGCGGCGACTCGAGCGGGATCGCGGCCGTCGAGATGACCGGGGGGGGCGCGCCGCGGCGGCCGGTGGTCTGGCGGGGCGACAGCGCGTTGTTGCGGATCGTCGCCACCTGCGGGTCGGTCAGGGCGATCCGGTAGATGCGGACATCGCGGAGTCGCCCATGCAAGGTGGCCGCGGCGTCGTCGTTCGAGCGGCCGATGAAGAGGCGGTTGCCTGCTCCGGACGCCTGGCGGATCACCTGTGCGGCATTCACGCCGACGTTGGTGGCCTGGCCGATCCTGGCGCCGTCCAGATAGGTGGTGAGGACCCGGGCGGCCGGATCGAGCACCACGGCGACGTGCACCCACTGGTTTTCGAGGACCGGCTTGCCGACGGTCTCGCCGCGAACCGTGCCGTCGAGCACGATCGCGGCGCGGAAACCCTCACCGCTCGCCACCGCGAACATCCGGTTCGAGGCGTTCTGGCCGAAATCGAAGAAATGTCCCGACGCCCCGGTGGGGAGGAAGAGCCAGCCGGTGACGCTGAGCGTGTCTTCACCGTCCAGGGCATTGGCCGGAAGCTGGAGATGGCTGCCGTCACCCGTCAGCAGCAGGGCCCGGCGGAACTGGGGATCCTCGACAAACGAACCACCGCTTCCGCGCAGCGCGGCGTGGAACTGGTTGCGGGACGAGTCCTCCGGGTTGTCGTTGAGGACGTAGCGCGTCACCAGGCCGGTTTCGCCGATGCCGTCGAGGAACTGATCGCCCCCCTGCTGCTGGGCGGGTACCGCATGTGGAAGCGCGACGAGGACCGACGAGACCGTCAGAACCAGTGCGAAGAAAACCCGCGTGATCATGTCTACCTGACTCCCTGGCGGAAGGATGATGCAGCCTGGCTGGCTGCCGCGTCGTGTCGGTCCAGCGCTATTGGTCGAGCATAAATCATGTGACCGCGCGACCGGCTTATTGGGGCATAAGCCAGCCGTGCGCTCCACCGCTCTCAATGCTGAAGGGTGAAGGCCGAATGCTGAATTCCAAGTTCTGAATTCTTGATTCTGAGTTCTTGATTCTGAGTTCTTAGTTCTTAATTCTTAATTTCTGTAGGTGGTGCCGGAGGTGGGGGTCGAACCCACACGACCTGTAAAGGTCACGGGATTTTGAGTCCCGCGCGTCTGCCAGTTTCACCACTCCGGCGGGAGGGTCGGGGCATCCGTCAGTATAGCAGCGGGAATTGTCGGCGACGAGGCATGAGGTCAGCCGCAGAGCACGCAGGAAACGCAGAGGGTCTATCGGTGAGTTTCTCTGGGCGCCCTGCGGGCTCGGCGGTGGTTCGTACGTATCCGTTGTTACCCAACCAACCAGAACACCTGGCTAGTCAGCCGGGACGGTCGAGGGGGGCAGGTCGCTGCTCCAGATCGTCTTCTCGGTGCGCCAGGTGCCGGCCATGTTGCGCAGCACGAGCAGGTACTTGCCGCGGTCGCGGGAGCTGCCGCCGGCGAAGGTAAGAGTGTAGGTGCCTGCCGCATATGCGAGCGGCCCGTGGCCGGCGATGTCGTCGGGCTCCAGCCGCAGCTCGACCGCTCCCTTGGAGATGAGGTTGGCGTAGAACGACTTCAGCGGCTCACGGCCGCGCAGCAGCGGCGCGTTCGGCGGCATGAAGATCGAGGTGTCGGCGTAGAGCTCGACGATCTTGTCCACCTCTTTCGCGTTGAACGCGGCCGTCAGGTCGGCGGCGCTCTTGCGAATCGCGTCCTGGTCGGCGCGGGTGAACCCTTCTTCCTTGGCTCCGGTGGCACAGGCGCTCACGCCGAGGGTGAGCGCCAGCGCCGCAATGGTTACGGCGTATCGCATTCTTCTGGACCTCTTTTCATCAGGACGAAACCCCGATGATGCGATACCGGGCGGGGACTGTCAACGCCGGCGGTATCGAACTACCGGGACTACGGCTTCAGGTAGGACACCGAAGCGGCCGAAAGGTCCAGCACCCTTCCGCACCCTTCCGCACGTCTCGCATCCCTTCCGTCCGCCGCACCCCTTCGCACCCCTGGCGCGCTAGATCGCGATCCGGGTTTTCTGCTTGATCGCTTCGTTGGCGGCGATGCAGGCTCGAGCGGAGTCGAAGGCCTTGTCGGGGCCGCACGCGAGCGGGGTGCCGACTCGGATCGCCGCGCAGAAGCGCTGGATTTCGATGCGGGTGGAGAGCGGGCGGGCGCCGGGGCCGGCGCCGGGATCGGGAGACGCGCCTCGTGCCGTCGAGGCGGCCGTATTGCCGGTCATGGTTTCCGATGACTCCGCCACCGGTCCGGAGGGGGTTCGACGCGCAACCTCCACCGCGGTCGGCTGGCTGCGGGCCCCCTCCTCGAAGAGCAGCGCGTCAGTCTCCCGCATGATGATGAGCGTTCCCTTCGTGCCCATGTACATCTCGTAGTAGTCCTCGAACGCGTTGGACTCGACCGATGAGAACGTGAGCGTGCGTCCGCCCGGGTAATCGAAGGTCGTGTAGACGTGATCGAACACTTCGCGCTTGCCGTCGGCGAATCGGTAGAGCCCGCCGCTGCCGATCACCGCCTCCGGGCGGGACCCGAGGAACCAGTTCACCGCGTTGACCTGGTGGCTGGCGAGCTCGGCCATCAACCCCTGCGAATACTTCCAGGTACAGGCGCCAGTTGAGCAGGTGCTCGTAGCTCGGATAGCCCCACTGTGAGGCGTCGAAATCGGGCGACGGCGGCTGCCCCTCCCGGCGCCAGTTCCCGTTGCGATGCCAGGCGATGCGGACATGGAAGATCTCGCCGAGCGTGCCCGCCTGAACGATGCCGTCGTAGCTCGATCGGTAGAGCGGGCTGTAGTTACGCTGATAGCCGATCTCGAGGACCTTGCCGCTCTTCCGGGCCGCGTCGCGCATCCGCTCGCAGCCGGCGACGTCCCAGCCCATCATCTTTTCGCACAGCACGTGCTTGCCGGCCTCGAGGCAGCCGACGACGAGGTCGGCATGGGCCCACAGGGGCGGCGCGCAGAGCACCGCCTCGATGTCTTCTTTCTGGAGCATCTGCCGGTAGTCGGCGTAGTGCGTCGCCGGCGGCTGCGAGGTCTTTTTCAACACGTCGTCGGCGCGGCCGAGCGCGGCGGGATTGATGTCGGCGAGCGCTACGACCGTGGCGAACTTGGGATCGAGATTCGTCAGCAGGGTGCGGCCCTGGGCGCCGACGCCGACACACCCGACCCGCACCGGTCCGCCCCGGACCGGGCCCTGGAGCGCGCCGGCGGCGCCGAGCGCGGCGAGTGCCGGGGTGCCGGCCAGCGCCTTGAGGAAATTGCGCCGGCCGATGGTCATCTGCTCTGGCGTGAGGTTCATGGCATCAGACTCCCAATCTTGACCGGCAGGCCCTGATCACAGCTTTTCCGGGCGGCGATGCCGGTGAGGCAGGACATCGCGCCGGCCCGCGAGCCGGGGAGCTGCATGTAGGCGGGCATTTCGGTCTTCCGGAAGATCAGGTCGCGCAACCGCTGGTCGCCGCCGCCGTGGCCGCCCGAGACCGTTGGCACGGCGATCTTTTCGCGCTTACCGAAGTTGCGAATGAGGTAGATCTCGCTTTCCTCACCCGGGTCCCACGGCTGCCGCTCATAGTCGCGCACCTCCAGCCGGCCGCGCGTGCCGTTGAATGCGACCCGATATCCTTCGATCGGCATGAAGGTACTCACCGAGTAGCTCATGTTCGCGCCGGTCGAATACTTCACGACCGCGTTCATCGTGTCGAAGATGTCGATGTCCGAGCGGAACACACAGCCGTCCCGCAGATAGCCGTCGGCCCCTTCGGCCTTCACGTAGAGCTCGACGTCACTCGGACGCCGCGTGATGTCCCAGTAATAGTCGCACTTCGACTGGTGCGGGCAGGGGCGGCAGTGGGTGTGGCGGAACGGGCCGGCCTTTCCGTAGTTGCTCAACGTGCCCTGGGCCGAAACCTCAACCGGGTCGGCGTCGAGCCACCAGTTGATCAAGTCGAAATGATGCGTCGCTTTGTGCACCCACAGCGAGCCGCTTTTTGCGCGGAACGCATGCCAGCGCCGGAAGTAGTCGGCGCCATGAGTGGTGTCCAGGTACCAGGAGAAATCGACCGACGTGACGCGGCCGATCTCGCCGGACGCCAGCAGCTCCTTGATCTTCTGGTGCTTGGGCGCGTAGCGGTAGTTGAAGGTGACGATCAGCTTCCGGCCACTGCGTTTCTCGGCGTCGAGCACCGCCCGGCACTGCGTCTCGTCGACGACCATCGGCTTTTCGGTCATCACCTCGATGCCGCGGTCGAGCGCCTTGACGATGTATTCGCTGTGATAGCCGTCCACGGTCGTGACCATCAGCAGGTCGGGACGGGTCTTGTCGATCATCTCGTCGAAGCTGGTGAAGGTCGGGCACGAGGCGCCCATCTGCCGCTTCGCCGTCTCGACCCGGATCGGATTGATGTCCGCCAGCCCCACCAGCTCGACGAGGTCGCCGTACTCCTTGACGATCGGGCCGCCCCACATGCCGATGGCCCGCACCCCCGTGCCGACGATCGCGTACCGCCGCTTCCCCTGCGCCCGCAGCGGCACCGAGGATGCGAGTAACGCCCCCACTGCCGCGCCGCCGGCCGAGCTGACGAACTCCCGGCGCGTTACCCCGTCGGTCAGTGGATTGCGCATGTCCATCGCTCCTCCGCTGGTTGGTGACTAGCGCGCCGGCTGCTCGTAATTGATCATGATCACGAGATCTTCGGTCCCCTGCTGTTTGAGCCCGTGCGACGCCCCCGGCCGGGTCAGGACGGCGTCCCCCGGCCCGACCTCGAAGCGCTTGCCATCGATCGTCATTTCCCCGCGTCCGCTGAGCACGTAGTAGATCTCGTCTTCCTTCTGCGGGTGGTAGCCGATCCCCGACCCGGGCTTCAGCGCCCGCTTCCGGAACACCAGCTTGAGGTTGGGGGTCTTCTTGAAGAAGGAGTAGCCCACCGTCTTCCCCCCGCCATTGTGCGTCCCCGGCTCTTCGAGCGCGACCTCGGCGTCCCGCTCGAGCACGTAACCACCGGAGGCTTGCTGCATTGACGCTGCAACATACCCTGCCGGCCCGACCAGCGCCGCCGTCAACACCGCCGCCGCCCAAGGTCGAACAGTCATGAAACCCCCAAAGAAATTAAGAACTAAGAACTAAGAATTCAGAACTCAGAACCTGGAACCTCGAGCGAAGAACCCAGAACCTCGAGCGAAGAACGCAGAACCCCGACCGAAGCCCCCAGAACCACGATCGAAGAATCCAGAACCTCGAGCGAAGAACCCAGAACCCCGACCGAAGCCCCCAGAACCACGATCGAAGAACCCAGAACCTCGATCGAAGCCCCCAGAACCCCGATCGAAGGCTAAAGCCGCGGAATCGCGAGCCCCCCATCGACCCGGATGACGCTCCCGGTTGCGTAGGGAGCGTCGCCGCGGAGCAGGGCGGCGACCACTCGTCCGACGTCGGCCGGGTAGCCCCATCGTCGCTCAGGCACCAGGCCGGACGAGATCCGTGCGTCGTACATCTCTTTCACGCCGGCGGTCATGTCGGTCGCGATGATTCCCGGCCGCACTTCGAAGACCGGGATGCCTTCGGGGGCGAGCCGCGTTGCAAAAAGCTTTACGGTCATCGCCAGACCCGCCTTGCTGACGCAGTAGTCCCCGCGATTGATCGAGGCGAACTCGGCGGACACGGAGGTGACGAAGACGATGGCCGCGGCGCGTGAAGGGTCGGCCGCTCGCGCCGCGATCATCTTGCTCGCGATCGCCTGCGTCAGGAAGTACGGGCCCTGCAGATTCGTACGGATCAGCTCTTCGAATCCCTCTTCCGCCGCCTCGAGGATGTCGGCGCGGACCCGCGGTGCGCGGCCGGCGTTGTTGACGAGCGCGTCGACCGTGCCGAATCGTTCCTCCACGGCAGCCACGAGCCGCCCGCGGTCTCCGGCTTCAGCGACGTCGCACTGGTAGTAGGCCGCGGCGCCGTCAAACCCGGCGATCACGTCGGCGACCGCGTCAGCCGGCCGGACGCCGCACAGCGCCAGGTCCCAGCCCTCGGCCGCGAGCGCCTGCGCGACGCCAAGGCCGATGCCACGGGTTCCGCCGGTGATCAGCGCGGTGCGACCCATCAGCCGCCGGTGAAGAAGGTCAAGTATGGGGCGCCGGCTGCCTGCCGCCGGACCAGCAGCGCCGCCTCGCGGAGATGATAGTCCCCCCACTGCGAAGATTCGCCGCGCGGGATCGGCGCGCCGGCCGGCACGTGGTCCCACCCATTGGGACGATGGTAGATCGAGTGGAGGAGGAGCCCCTGGTGGGTCGATTCGACGCTGAGGTACGGGCCTCCTTCGTCGAGTAGCGTCGTCAGCACGTGAAGGCCGGCCTGCTCGTATCGGCTGCCATCGGCGCCGAGGATGCTGCCGAGCCGGAGCAGTCCCTGCGCCGCGATCGCCGCCGCGGAACTGTCGACCGGTTCGTGATCGTTGAACGGATCCGACCGCCGCGCCGTCCAGTCCCCGAGCGCGCGAAGCCCGGGCGCACCCGTATCCCAGTACGGTACACCATCGGCCGCCGTCGCCGACCCGATGTAGAAATCGCAGGTCGCACGCGCGGCACCGAGCATGGTCTCGAGCACCGCGGCCTTCGGCGTCACGGCGAACTCGTCCTCGGGGCGGGTTCGCAGGAACTCGATCTGTTCGGCGAACCCGAGCATCGCCCACGCCAGCCCGCGGGTCCAGGTCGAGAACGGCGAATATCCCTGCTGGGTGCTGGGGCCGCGGTAGGTGCCGTTTACCGGGTTGAACAGGCTCTCGTGCGCCACCCGTCCGCGGAGGTCGTAGGTATCGCGGCCGTTGCCGTAGTACACGCCGAACGTCGCGGTGGCCTGCGCGTGCTGGATCAGGCGCTCCAGCAGATCCACCGGAGCGTCCTGTTCCTCGAGCAACCGGTGACCGAGCGAGTGCGACAGCGCCAGCGCCCGGAGCGAACGGATCGTATCGACGAAGAGCGACTGCGGTCCGTTGAACGAGTGGATGAAGCCGCCGCCATCCTGCGTTCGCGTCCAGCGCCGCGCCTGGATGGCGCCGCTGACTTTCAGGGCGAGCTCGTAAAACCGGATCTCCCACTCGGTGGCGTCACAGCGCCCCTCTCGGGCCAGGCGCCACAGGCCGCCGTAGGTGCTCACGTTGTTGAACCCGTGATCGTGGACGCCGACGTGGCTCAGGTGCGGGGTCATGCGCTCGAGGGTCCGGGAGCGCGCCAGCTCCAGGAACTCGCGCTCGCCGGTAGCATCGAATTGCAGGACGGCGGCGCCGAACTGAAATCCCTGGGTCCACTCGGTCCAGCCGCGCGAGCGATAGCGTCCGTCGACGGTGAAAACCGGGGAGCCATCCTCGGGTCGCCACGAAGACTCGAGCGCCCGGATCTTGCCGGCCGACAGCTCGAACATCCGGTCGATGGCCGGCAGCAGATCCTGCGGGGACCGGGCTCGATCGATCTGCATCAGCGGTGGTGGAGAAAGAGACGGTTCACGGGCGCGGCATATCATATATGATCCTGACCGCATGCCCGCCGGCCGACTTTCCCGACGTGCCTTTCTCACCCGCCCGGCGCCGGCGAGGACCGGGGACGTCCTGGTCCGGCTGCACCGGCGGATCATGGCCTGCCGGGTCGAGGTGGTGCTGCCGGGGGAAGCTGCCGGCGCAATGAGCTGTTGCGGCGCCGCCCTGAACGAGGCCGAACGCCTCGAAGAGGTGATGACCATTTTCCGGGAGACGAGCGAGCTCTCCAGGATCAATCGCGAGGCGCACCTGACGCCCGTGCCGGTGAGCGACGACCTGTTCGCGGTCCTCTCCCAGGCCGAGTCGGTGTCGCGTGCGACCGGCGGCGCCTTCGACATCACATCCACACCGCTCAGCAACTGCTGGGGGTTCCTGAGGCGCAGAGGGCTCCTCCCGTCGGCGGGACAGATCGAAGAGGCGCGCCAATCCGTCGGCATGGATCTAGTCGCGCTCGACGCGGTAGATCGAACCGTCTCGTTCCGCCGTCCCGGAGTCGCCCTCAACCTCGGGGCGATCGGGAAGGGCTTTGCCCTCGACCGCATGGCCGCCGTGTTGAAGGCGGAGGGTATAAGCGAGGCGCTGCTTTCGGCCGGCTACAGCAGCATCCTCGCGCTTGGCGGGCACGCGTCGCCGTGGCCGGTGGACCTGCGCACCGCCACCGATGGCGGCCTGCTCGCGCGGCTCCGCCTGACCGATGCCGCGGTCGGGACCAGCGGAGCGGGGGAGCAGTTCTTCGAGTTGAACGGCGTGCGCTACGGACACGTGATCGATCCGCGGACCGGCTGGCCGGCCTCGGGAGTTCTCAGTGCCAGCGTGATCGCTTCCAGCGCGGCACGCGCGGACGCGCTGTCCACCGCATTTCTGATCGGCGGCCTCGGCCTCGCCAGAGAGTACTGCGCCAGCCATGCCGACGTGCTGGCGATCGTCACGCCGGCGGACGGCGTGCGGCGGCCGGTCATCGTCGGGTCACACCCAGGCGCACGAGTGGAGCGGCGATGAACAGCGCAGCCGTCGGATTGTCGCGCGGCCAGCAGATCGCTCTCGTCCTGCTGCGGACGCTGATCGGCTGGCACTTCCTGTACGAGGGCTACTTCAAGGTCGTGAGCCCGGCCTGGAGCCGCGACGGCGCGCCGGTCGAGCCGTTCTCGTCGGTCGCCTACCTGCAGAACGCGAGCGGACCGCTCGGCGGCTTGTTCCGCTCGCTCGCGCAACCCGGCTGGATTCCCTGGATCGACACCGCCGTGGCCATCGCCCTGGTGGCGGCCGGCCTCATGCTCATGCTGGGGCTGCTGACGCAGCTTGGATGCGCGCTGGCGATCCTGCTGCTGGCGATGTTCTACGTCTCGGCCATCCCGGTCACCGGGCTGCCGCAGCCGCGAGCCGAAGGCACCTACCTGATCGTCAACAAGAATCTAATCGAGTTGATCGCGGTGGCGGTGCTGATGCTGTTTCGCACCGGGCGCATCGCCGGCCTCGACTTGCTGCTGCGCCGGCGGCCGGCGGCGGTCCTCCAGCGTACGGGAACGACGCCATGAGCCCCGCCCCGGTCACCACCCGGCCGGTGACGAAGCAGCAGATCGCCTACACCGCGCTCCGGGACGCCATCATCCACGGCAAGCTCGCGCCGGGTGAACGCATCGTCATCGACGACCTCGCCCGCCGGTTCGACGTCAGCATCATCCCGGTCCGCGAGGCGCTTCGACTGCTCGAATCGGAGGGGCTGATCGTCAGCGTGGCGCATACCGGCACCTCGGTCGCACCGGTCTCGCGGCAGCTGATCGTGGAAGTCTTTGCCCTGCTCGAAGGGCTGGAGACCGTGTCGGCCCGCGCCGCCGCGGTTGCCGCCAGCGCCGAGGACATCGTCGAGCTCGAGGCGCTGGTCAAGCGCATGGACCGGGCCCTTGCCAACGGGCGTCCCGGCGCCTGGGCGGAGCTGAACACCGAATTCCATCTCGCCATCAGCCGGCTGTCGGGCATGCCGATGGTGGACCAGATGCTCAGGCGCGCGCTCGACCACTGGGACCGGGTGCGCCGCTTCTTCTTCAACGGCGTATTCACCCGACGCGCCGAGAGCGCCCAGCGCGAGCACCACCGCATCCTGGCGCAGCTTCGCTCCGCCGACGTCGACGGGATCGAAGCCACCCTGCGGGCGCACAACCGGCAGGCCCTGCCGGGCCTACCTCGATTACCTCGACCGCGCCGGTGACAAACGCCGATGACCGAACACAGATTCCCCAGGGTCGCGGCGCTCAAGACCGCCGCACTGTTCCGCTCTCATCTGGAGCGCGAGGCCATCGCGCTTCCGTTCGATGAAACGCTGGAGCCGGGCGGCGCATCACCGCTGGCGCAGAGCATCACGGTCAAGGGAGCACGGGTCGGCAACCGCTTCTGCGTGCTGCCCATGGAAGGGTGGGACGGCACGACCGACGGCAAACCGAGTGATCTCACCATTCGGCGGTGGCGCAACTTCGGCCTGAGCGGCGCGAAGTTGATCTGGGGCGGGGAAGCGGTGGCGGTGTGCCCGGAAGGGCGCGCCAACCCGAACCAGTTGATGCTCGACGAGGCCACGCGACAGCCGCTGGCCGACCTCCGCCGGGCTCTCGTCGAGGAGCATGAGAGTGCCTTCGGCAGCGGCGCCGCCGACGATCTCTACGTCGGCCTTCAGCTCACCCACTCCGGCCGGTTCGCCCGGCCCGAGCGGCAGCGGACAGCCCGAGCCGCTCGGTGCCTACGCGCATCCGCTGCTGGACCGGCGCTTCCCCGGCGGCGTCCCGCTCCTCAGCGATGACGATCTCAACCGGCTGGTTGACCAGTTCGTTCACGCCGCCACCATGGCGCATGACCTGGGGTTCCAGTTCGTGGACGTCAAGCATTGCCACGGCTACCTGCTCCACGAGCTGCTCAGCGCGCGCGACCGCCACGGCGACTACGGCGGCCGGCTCGAGAACCGTACGCGGTTTCTGCGGGAAGTGATCGCCGGCATCCGCGCCGAGGCGCCCGGCCTCGAGATCGGCGTGCGGCTGTCGGTATTCGACTCGGTCCCGTTCAGAAAAGGGGCGGACGGGCGCGGCGAGCCCGAAGTCGACCCGGCCACCTACACCCACGCCTTCGGCCTCCTCCTCGACGACGACGTCGCTGCGGCGCTCGACGATGCGCGGGTCGTGCTGGCGATGCTCGAGGAGCTGGACGTGCGGTGGATCTGCACCACCGCGGGCAGCCCCTATTACTGCCCGCACCTGCAGCGTCCGGCGACCTTTCCGCCGAGCGACGGCTACGAGCCGCCCGAGGATCCGCTGCGCGGCGTCGCGCGCCAGATCGAGGCGACCGCGATCCTGAAGTCGGAGTTCCCCGGGCTGGTGTTCGTCGGGTCCGGTTACACCTATCTCCAGGAATGGCTGCCGCACGTGGCGCAGTTCAACGTGCGCAACGGGCGTACCGATTTCGTCGGCCTCGGCCGGGCGATACTGTCCTATCCACGGCTGCCCGCCGACGTGCTCGCGGGCAACGGGCTGAAGCGCAAGTCGGTCTGCCGCACGTTCAGCGACTGCACGACCGGACCGAGGCTTGGCCTCGTCTCGGGTTGCTATCCACTGGACCCGCTCTACCTCGCGCACCCCCACGCGATCAAGCTGCGAGCGTACAAGGACGAGAGCGGCAAGTGATCGAACCGGGCGCCGAACGGCGCGACCAGCTGCTGGCCGTCGTCACCGCTTTTCTTGCCCTCTTCGCCATCGTCGGGTTCGCGCTTTACGGGCTGCCGCGGTTCTATCCCTTCTTCGTCAGCGAGCTCGGCTGGACGCGCCAGCAGGTGACGTCCGGCAATGCCTACTCGAAGATCATCATCGCGATCGCGTTCGGCTTCATCGCCGGGCGCCTGGTCGATCGCTTTGGTCCCCGCCGCATCATGCTCGTCGGGATCGTGATGGCGGGCGGGGCGCTGGTGGGGCTGTCGTATGCGACCACCTTCGCCGCGTTCTACCTGTTCTACGGTTTCAACGCGCTGGGATACGTGTGTGGCGGCCCGCTGCCGAACCAGGTGCTGCTGTCCCGATGGTTCGACCGGGCGCGCGGCAAGGCGATGGGCATCGCCTACCTGGGCATCGGCCTTGGCGGCGCGATCGTGCCGATGCTGGCGTTTGCCCTGACCGACGCGCTCGGGTGGCGCGGCGCGCTGCGCGCGCTCGGCGTGATCATGGTGGTGGTCGCACTGCCGGCGGCCTTGTTCGTCCGCGAGCCGGCCGCCACCCCGGCGGCCCGCGCCGGTGCCCCGGCCTCGCTGCGCAACATCCTGTCGCGTCCGCTGTTCTACCTCCTCATGATCGGCAGCATGGCGTCCATCGGCGCGGTCGGCGGCACGATGCAGAACCTGGCCCTGTACTTGAGCCTCGACCGCCGGCTGCCGCAGGGGACCATCGATACGACGCTGTCGCTGATCCTGGTCGGCAGCCTGGTCGGCCGCCTGTTCATGGGGTGGCTGGCGGACCGGTGGCCGAAGCAACGCGTGATGCTGCTGATCTACGTGATCGTGGCGGCGACCATCCCACCGCTGTTCTATGCGCCGACGCCGCAGACCCTGGCCATCTGCGCGTTTCTCTTCGGGATCGGTCTCGGTGGCGACTACATGATCATTCCGCTGATGGCGGCGGAGATGTACGGCGTCGCGGTGATGGGCCGGGTGATGGGCGTGGTACTGACCGCGGACGGCGTGGCGGAGGCGCTCGTGCCGATGCTCGTCGCCGGGATCCGCGATCGTTCGGGCAGCTACGAGACCGGCTTCATGTTGCTGGTCGCGCTCGCCGGTGTCGGCGCGCTCGCGGTTGCGTTGCTGCCGCGACGCGGCGAACACGCTCGATCCTGATCGCACTGTCGTAATTGCATACGCGCCCGTGGCATAATGCCCGCGCGAATGAGCAAACTCAACGTCGTCGTGCTCTATGACCGCTGGGAAGGACCAGAGGAGGAAGGAGCATCGACCGAGAAGGCTCCGCTCACGCGCACGCTCGACAAGAAGGAAGTCGAAGAAGAGGTCGCCGAAACTCTCGGCAAGCTTGGCCACGAAGCCAGCCTGCACGTGCTCGACGGCTCTATCAAGAGCCTCCACGCGGTCGCGAAGATCGAGTGCGACCTGATGTTCAACCTGGCGGAGTCGTTCGGCGGCAACGACACGGCCGACTACTGCATCGCCGCCTACCTCGAGCTGCTCGACAAGCGATTCACCGGCAGCGGGTCGCACGGCCTGCTCTACGGGCAGGACAAGGCCGCGGCCAAGAAGATCCTCGAGTTCCACGGCATCCACACGCCGGTGTTCGCCCGGTCGTATCGCGGCCGGCTCGATTTTTCGCACGATCTCGAGTTCCCGGTGATCGTCAAGCCGGCGCGCGAAGATGGCTCGATCGGGATCGAGTTCAGCAGCGTGGTCACGTCGATCCGGGAGTTGATGGAACGGATCGATTGGCTGCATGCCAACTTCGATTCACCGGTGCTGATCGAGGAGTTCGTCGAAGGACGGGAGATGTACGTCGGCGTGATCGGGAACGAGCATCCCGAAGCCTTGCCGGTGATCGAGCTGGACCTGTCGAAGCTCCCGGAGGGTACGCCGCGGATCGCCGGCGCCGAGGTGAAGTGGGGGAAAGGCACCCGCGCGTATCGGGACACGAAGTCAGCCATCGCGGAAGGGCTGCCGGACGAGACTGCGGCCCTGCTGCAACAGACCGCGATCGCGGTCTACCAGGCACTCGAGCTCCGCGACTACGCGCGCATCGACATGCGCCTGCGCCCTGACGGCCGCGTCGCCGTCATCGAGGCCAACCCCAATCCGTGGCTCGCCTCGAAGGCGGAGTTCGCGATGGCTGCGCGCAAATCAGGCCGCAACTACACGCAGCTGATCGAGGCGATCCTCGACCTGGCGCTCGCGAGGTATGCCTAGGAAGCTCTCAGCTCTCAGCTCCCAGCTTCCAGCTTCCAGCTCCTAGCTCCTAGCTCCTAGCTTCTATTTGCCGATCTTCCACAGATAAAGCGTCACCTGGTCCCCGCTGGCACTGATGAAGGTGTCGATCCGATCAGCGGGCCAGTCCGGGCCCATGCTGAATGCGTGGGAGACGATCCGCGCTCCGGGAGGGAGCTGGCGGGTGAGGATCGGGCGCAGCTTCGCGTTGGACGACGCGAGCAGATGGAGGGTGACGACGGTGGCCCTGGAAACGTCCGTGGTCATCGCGTCTTCGACCCTGAACTCGACGAGTTTCTCGACCCCCGCCCTTCTGGCGTTTGCCTTCGACTGGTCGACCAGCCTGGGATCGATGTCGACGCCGAGGCCCCGGGCGCCGTATTTCTGGGCCGCCCGGATCGGGATCCGGCCATCTCCGGAACCCAGATCGACCACGAGATCCCGGCTGGTGACATCGGCCAGGGCGAGCATCCGATCGACGACATCGTCGGGGGTGGCAGCGAAAGGAGCCAGGCTCTGGTGAGTCGACAGGATCAGCAGCGAGCTCAACAGGACGGCCGCGCGGAACATCGCGAAATCATAGACGAATAAGGCATTTACCCCCACCGACCGCCATCTCGAGGCCCGCCGGCGGGTTGGCCGTCCGGCCCGGCCGATTACGAAATCGTCTAAAAATGGCCGATTTTAGAGCATTTCGCGTTGCCTGCGAGGCGCTCATGGCTTATACTTGGAGGACTGCTCAGCGGGCGCCCGCCCAGCCTACTTACCTTACTCAGTTGGGGGACACGTGACATTCCAGGTTGGTGACAAGGTCATTTACCCAAACCACGGACTCGGCGTCGTACAGGGCATCGAAACGAAAACGATACTCGGAACGACCTGCGGTTTCTACCACCTCCGCATGGTTGCGAACGAGACGACGGTGCTCGTGCCGGTGGACAACGTTGACGGCGTCGGACTCCGACGAGCGATCAACGATCAGGAAATCGACCGGTTGTTCACTCTCCTCGGCGATGGGAAGATCGACAGCCACCAGAACTGGAAAGGACGCTTCAAGGACAACTCAGACCGGATGCGCACCGGCTCGATCTACGACGTCGTCGAAGTGCTCAAGAGCCTGACCTTCCTCGCGCGATCCAAGAATCTCTCGTTCCGGGAAAAGCGCATGCTCGACCGCGCCAAGTTCCTGGTCATCTCGGAGATCTCCGAAGTGTCGCGTGAAGGGGCCCCGACGATCGAGGAGCGGGTCGACCGCGCGCTGGAACGCTGCTTCACCATGAAGAATCGGTCGATCGCCCGGGCCAAGACCGCCAAGGCGACCGCGACGACGCGGGTGACGGCGCGACGCACGGCGAAGGCATCCTGAAGAAATTCAGAATTAAGAATTAAGAATTAAGAACCGGAACCGTTAGAACCCGGAACCCTTGAACCCTGAACCTTTAGAACCTCTAGATCTCAAAAGATGGCCGGCAGCCGCGAGGCGCCGGCCATTTCTCTTATGATTTCAAAGTGATCGCCGTCGTCCGGTCGCTTCTCACTTACACGGCGGTCTCGCTGTACGTGCTGCTCGCGGGGCCACCCGCGCTGCTGGTGGCGATACTTTTCCGGCAGGTGCCACTGCTGTACCAGGTCGGGCGGGGAGGGGTGCGGCTGGGGCTCTTCCTGAGTGGGATGACGCTGCGGCTGGAGGGGATCGAGAACCTCCAGCGCCATCGGGCGGCGGTGTACGCGGTCAACCATACCAGCAACGTCGAGCCGCCGATCCTGTTCGAGGCGCTGCACCCGATCTTTCCGCGGCTCAGGGTCCTCTACAAGGCGGAGCTGCGCAAGCTGCCGATCCTCGTGCGCGCCTGGGACCTTGCCGGGTTCGTGCCGCTCGAGCGCGGCAATCGCGACCAGAGCCTGCCGGCGATCGACCGGGCGGCCGAGGCCCTGCGCGAAGGGAACTCGTTCCTGATCTTCCCGGAGGGAACCCGCAGCCGCACCGGGCGCCTGTTGCCGTTCAAGAAAGGCGGCTTCATCATGGCGATCAAGGGAGCCGCTCCGATCGTCCCGGTGGCCATCACCGGGGCCCGCGACGCGCTGCAGAAGGGAAGCTTCGTCATCCGCCCGGTTACGGTCCGCGTCCGGTTCGGCGAGCCGGTGGAAACTGCCGGGATGACCCTCGGCGATCGGGACTCGCTCGCCGCGGCGGTGCGTGTTAAGGTCGAATCGCTGCTCGCGGAGGGCTGAGTATGGAATGGATCGCCACGCTCGGGCGCACCCTGGGGTTCTCGTTCGCTGCCGGGATCAACCTGTATGCGACGGTGGCGATTCTCGGCCTCGCCAGCCGGTACAACTGGGTCTCGCTGCCGCCCCAGTACCAGGCCTTCGACAATGACTTCATCATTGCGACGGCGCTCGGCCTCTACGTCATCGAGTTCATCGCCGACAAGATCCCGTGGTTCGACACCGTCTGGGACGTCGTCCATACCGCGGTTCGGCCGATCGGCGGCGCGCTGATCGCGGTGACCACGCTCGGGGACGCCAGCCCCTCGACCGAGGTGCTGGTCGGCCTGCTCGGCGGATCGCTGGCCGCCGGCACCCATTTCAGCAAGGCCGGGACCCGGGCCATGGTCAACACCAGCCCGGAGCCGTTCTCCAACTGGTTCCTCAGCCTCGCCGAGGACGCCTTCGTGGTGACACTCGGCCTGATCGCGCTGAAGTATCCGGCGCTCGCCGCGTTGATCGTGGTTGTTGGCGTGATCCTGATGGGGCTGTTCGCCGCCGTGCTGGTCCGGGCGGTCCGCCGCCGCTGGGCCCGGCGCCGCCTGGCAGGTTCTTCGGCCTGAGGCCCAGTGCCCGGCTCCGCTGGCGGGCTCACGTCATGGCGGCGCCGCGACCGCCTAACGGCCGGTGGTGAAGACGAGCACGAACGGCTTCAGCATCTGGCCGTCCAGCGCCACGATCCCCTCGAGCAGCTCTACCCGGACCTGCTGGAACCGCTCCAGCGGCTGCTTGAACTTGATTTCGACTGCATGCGCGACGTCGTTGTAAGTGGCGGTGAAGGCGGGCACGGCCGGCGGGGTCGCGCCGGTTGCGGGGGGCACGTAGCTGACGGCGATGCGGTCGCGGATGGTCCGCGGATCGACGTCGCGCGAGAACTGCACGCGCACCGGCGCGGCCCGGTCCACGTCCTGGTCGTCCTGCAGGGGCGCGCTGAAGATCACTTCCGGCGGCGGCTGCGGCGGCCGGTCCGGGACGGTCACTTCGACCGGCGCCTCCTCCGGCTCGGTGGCCAGGGTGATAGCGGACGCCTCGACAAACGTTGTGACTCCTTGCCGCTTGACGACCCCGGTCACCTGGACCCATCGCCCGGTGTCGACGCGTTTGCCCGGGTCGAGATCGAAGTCCTTCCCCCGCGGCCTGATGCCGGTGACCCACAGGGCGGCGTCGGCTGACTGCAGCACGAAGTCCCACTTGCCCTTGGCGAGCGGGAACGGCAGGTCGCCATAGAGGTTGCGCCCCTTGAACCGTCCGATCACCTTGACCTCGCGGTCGACGTAGTTGTCCGGGGCCAGGGCGATGGCGCGGATCGTGGGTGCGCGCGGCGGGGTGGCGGCGACCATCGACGCGCCGACCAGCACGAATATCTGGTCGCGTGCCGGCCACTGCCCGCGGTTGACGGTTTCGATCAGCTGTCCGAAGTTGTAGCCGGCGAACCGTCCGTCCCTGGCCTCGATCCGTCCGAGGTCCCAGAACTCGCCGCGAATCTCTCCCTCTTCGCGGCCGGAGCGGTCTTTCCAGAAAACGTAGACCGGCTTCGGCGCCTCGGCCAGCCGGGTCACGTCACCGTCGGTGACCAGCTTCTGGTGCAGCACGACGCTGCGGCCGTGATAGAAGACCGCCGCGGCGAGCAGCGCGTCGACTGAGGTGGCGAGCGCGGGCGCTCTGAGCGCCGGCGATGGCAGCGGCCGAGATGAAGCACGCGACGAAGATTGCCTTACGCAATCTTTTTCTGGCCGACCCGCGCCAGGATGAGGCCGAGGACGAAGAAGATGAGACCGCCGGCGACCAGGCCGGCGGTTCCGTCGTGGATCGACGGGAGCAGGCCGGCAGCCGCCTCCGCGTCTTCGATGATTCCATTTCCGAACAGGATCGCATAAAGAATTCCCGCCAGCGAGCCTCCGGCGATGAGTCCGGAGCTGAACAGGGTTCCGGACCCGACCTCCGATTCTTCCACGATGCCGGTTTTCTTCTCCACGTAGGCGCGCACCAGCCCGCCCGCGAAGATCGGCGCCGTGGTCGCGATCGGCAGGTAGGAGCCGACGGCAAAGGACAACGAGTGGATTCCGCAGAGCTCCAGGGTGACGGCGATGAACACGCCGACGAGCACCAGCCCCCACGGCAGGTTCCGGCTGAGCAGCCCCTTGATGATGGTGCTCATGAGCGTTGCCTGCGGCGCCGGCAGCGCGTCGGAGCCGATCGTCATCACCTCGTGCAGGTAGAGCGTCGTGTAGCCGATGATCAGCGCCGATGCGAGCACGCCGATGATCAGGCCGTACTGCTGGTAGATCGGCGTCGCCCCGACAATGTAGCCGGTCTTGAGATCCTGGGAGGTGGCGCCGGCGTTGGCTGCCGCGATGCACACGATCGCGCCGACGCAGAGCGCGATCGGCGAGTACCAGTCCCCGGTCCAGCCGAGCGCCACGAAGATCGTGCAGGTGAGGATCAAGGTGGCGATGGTCATGCCCGAAACAGGATTCGAAGACGAGCCGATCAGGCCGACGATCCGGGACGAGACGGTCACGAAAAAGAAGCCGAAGATGATCGTCAGGATGGCGGCGACCGCGTTCCCCTGCGTCGGGAGCCCGGGGGCCACCGCCAGGAACACCGCCAGCACCAGCGTGCCGACCAGCACGATCGACATCGGCATGTCCCGCTCGGTCCGCGACCTGCCGGTCGCGCCGGCGCCGCCGCGGAAGTCCTTCACGCTCTCGCGGAACGACGAGACGATGGTCGGGATCGTGCGTGCCAGCGTGATCAGCCCGGCGGCGAGCACCGCGCCGGCACCGGTGTAGCGGATGTAGGCGCTCCACAGCTGCCCCGGGGTCATCTGGTCGATCCGCAGACCGCTGGCCGGTACCGGCGGGAACGGCACGGTCATGTAATTCCCCATGATGCTCAGCAGCGGCAGCAGCACCAGCCAGGACAGCACGCCGCCGGCGAACATGACCCCGGCGATGCGCGGGCCGATGACGTAGCCGACCCCCATGTACTCAGGGGAGATGTCCACGTTCAGAGTGGCATTGGGGAAGATGCTGGTCCGGCCCAGCGACCGGCCGATCGCGGTCGGGGTCAGCTGGATGATCCAGGACAACGCCTTCCAGACCGCCCCGACGCCGAGGCCCATGAACACGGTCTTGGCCAGCGCGCCCCCGCGCTCGCCGGCGACGAGGACGTCGGCGCAGGCGGTCCCTTCCGGGTAGGGGAGCACCCCGTGCTCCTTGACGATCAGGGCGCGGCGCAGCGGCACCATCATCAGCACCCCGAGGATCCCCCCGGCGAACGCCAGCATCGTGATCTGGAAGTAGTTGAAGTAGCCCTGGCCGCGCTCGCCGAAAAAGATCAGAGCCGGGATGGTGAAGACGACACCGGCGGCGACCGATTCGCCGGCCGAGCCGATCGTCTGCACGATGTTGTTCTCGAGGATCGTGGATCCCCCGAACCGTTTCAGCACCGAGATCGCGAGCACGGCGATCGGGATGGAGGCGCTGACCGTCAGCCCGGCCCGCAGCCCGAGATAGACCGTCGAGGCGCCGAACAGCAGCCCGAACAGCGCCCCCAGGATGACGGCCTTGAGCGTGAACTCGGCGATCGATTTTTCCGCGGGAACATACGGTTGAAAAGCCGGTTTCCCGGCAGCTGGCGGCTGATGTGCCATATCGCGCGGATACTAGCAGAGTTCCCGGTAAAATCCGTTTGTGAAGCGCGTGCACAAGGGAGCGCCGCAAGGCACGATCCGCGAAACCACCGAACCGGTCTCCGAGTTGACCACGAACCGGCTGTCGGTCTATCTGCGGTGCCTCAATCTGCTGGACGTTTCCGGCGTACGCACGGTCTCGTCCCAGGCGCTCGCCGAGCAGTTTCATCTCAACGCCGCGCAGATCCGCAAGGACCTCGCCTACTTCGGCGAGTTCGGCGTCCGCGGCGTCGGCTACTACGTCAAGGAACTGCGCCGCCACCTGCGGCAGATCCTCGGCGTCGATCGTGGGGTGTCGGTCGCGATCATGGGGGCCGGCAACCTGGGGCTCGCGCTGGCCGACTACCCCGGCTTCCGCGACGAAGGGTTCGAGATCGTCGCGATGTTCGACTTGTCCCGCGACAAGATCGGGCATCGCTCGCGCGCCGGCGTGCCGATCTACGACGCGCGCGATCTTCGCAAGATCGTCCGGCGGGAAGGGATCCGCATCGCGGTCATCGCCGTGCCCGCGAGCGCGGCGCAGTCGGTCGTCAATACCGTGGCCGCCGCCGGCATCCGGGCCATCCTCAACTTCTCGCCTGGCGCCATCAAGGTCCCGGAGGGAGTCAAGCTGAAGAGCATGGATCTCACCGTCTCGCTCGAAAGCCTCTCGTTCTTTCTCGCCCAGGGAGATGACAAGACATGACCAAGCGGCTCACCCACGTCGGTCCGGACGGGGCGGCCCGGATGGTCGACGTGTCCGACAAGCCTTCGACCACGCGCGAAGCGATCGCCCGCGGCCGCGTCCGCATGTCGCGGGCGGCGGTCAAGCTGGCAACCTCCGGCGCCAACCGGAAAGGGGATCCGCTCCAGACCGCGCGGCTCGCCGGCATCATGGCCGCCAAGCGGACCGCCGATCTGATCCCGCTCTGTCATCCGCTGCAGTTGTCGCTGGTCGACGTCCTGCTCACGCGGCGTTCGGACGGGTTCGAGATCGAGAGCCGCGTCCGCACCACCGGTCCCACCGGCGTCGAAATGGAGGCGCTGACGGCGGTGTCGGTGGCGGCGCTGACGATTTACGACATGCTCAAGGCGGTCGACCGGACGATGCAGATAGGAGAGATCCGTCTGATCGAAAAGCGTGGCGGCCGGTCCGGGCACTTCAAGGCGGCACGGTGAAGGTTCTCGTCGCGATCTGCAGCCGGTTCGCCGTCTGGAACATCCCCGGCGCCTGCGTCGACCGGCTGCGCCGCGAGTTTCCAGAGTATGTCTTCGAGCACGCGCTGACCGATGCCGAGGCCCTGGCGCGGATCGGTGACGCCGGCATCGCTTTCGCCGGAGAGCTGACCCCGGAGCAGCTGGCGGCGGCGCCGCGGCTGCAATGGGTGCACAGTCCGGCGGCCGGCGTGGGCAACATGCTGTTCCCCGCGATGGTCCAGTCGCCGGTGATCATCTCCAACTCCAGCGGCATGAGCGCAGACCAGATCGCCGAGCACGCGCTGGCGCTGGCCCTGGCGTTGTTCCGGAAGCTGCCGCTCGCCTTCCGCGGTCAGGCGGATCGCCGGTGGGCGCAGGACGAGGCCCTGGCGCCGCCGCCGCCGCGAACCATCCAGGGGGCGCAGGTCCTGGTGATCGGGCTCGGCAGCATCGGCGCCGCCTGCGGCTGGCGCTTCGCGTCGCTCGGCGCGTCGGTCGCCGCGATCCGTCGCCGGCTGGACCAGCCGGTGCCGCGCGGCGTCACGTTCGTCGGCACGCGTGACAACCTGGCGGCGCTCCTGCCGACGGCCGATATCGTTCTCATCACCGCCGCACAGACCACGGAGACCCATGGCATCATCGGCGAGGCCGAGCTCGCCCTGATGAAGCCGGATGCGATCCTGGTCAACGTGAGCCGGGGACAGCTGGTGGATGAAGCGGCACTCGCCCGGGCGGTCGCGGCCAGGACAATCCGCGGCGCCGGCCTGGACGTCTTCGAGCACGAGCCGCTCGACGCCGCCAGCCCGCTGTGGGGATTGCCGGAGGTGATCATCACCCCGCACATGTCCGGTTTTCGCTCCGACCACTGGGAGGCGGCGACCGACCTGTTTGCCGAGAATCTCCGGCGGTTCGGCGCCGGCCAGCCGCTGCTGAACCTGGTCGACAAGGCGGCAGGCTATTGAAATTCAGAATCAAGAATGAAGAATTCAGCATTCACCTTCAACCTTCGACCTTCAACCTTCAGCATTGCGAATGACTGACCCAAGCCCCCGACGTCAGGACGATCGCGGATCTGCCGTTCCACGCGATCGGCCGGTTTCCCGACAAGCCGGTCATGATCGGCCGCTGCCGGGCCGACGCGATCGATGGCCTGAGCACCAAGGAGATGTTCGAGCGCATCCGCGAGCTGGCGCTCGGGTTCGCCTCGCTCGGCGTGTCGAGCGGCGATCGGGTGGCGATGGTGTCGGAGAGTCGCCCCGAGTGGCTGCTCTGTGACATGGCCATCCTCGCGCTCGGCGCGGTCACCGTGCCGATCTATCCGACGCTCAACGGCCCGCAGGTCCAGTACATCCTGGCAGACGCGAGCGCCCGCCTGGCGGTGGTGTCCACCAGGGTGCAGCTCGAGAAGGTCCAGACCGTTCGCCACCTGCTGCCGGCGCTGGAAGCGGTGGTGGTGATCGACGAAGCGGCGGCGTCGAAGGCGTCGGTCATGGGCCTGGCGGAGGTCGAGCGCCGGGGTCACGAGCAGATCACCTCGACCTGGGGAACCGCCAAGGCATTCCGCGACCGTGCCCGCGAGGTGCGGCCGAACCAGCTCGCGACCATCATCTACACGTCCGGCACTACCGGAGAGCCCAAGGGGGTGATGCTCACCCACGGCAATCTGGTGTCGAACCTGTTCGCCGCCGACGAGTGCCTCAATCTCACCGCCGACGACGTGGCGCTCTCGTTCCTGCCATTGAGCCACGGGTTCGAGCGGATGGCCTCGTTTCTGTATCTGCTGACCGGCACCACCATGATCTTCGCCGAGTCGTTCGACACCATCGGGCGCGACATTGCGCTGGTGCGTCCGACGATGGTGACGGCCGTCCCGCGGGTCTACGAAAAGATCCAGGCGCGCATCCTCGAAAAGGCGCAGGCCTCGCCCGGGGCCAAGGCGGCGCTCTTCCGCTGGGGGCTCGCGGCCGCGACCAGGCGGGCGCAGGCCGAGCTTCGCGGCCGTCGCGTCAACCCGCTGACCGGGCTGCAGGCGAAGATCGCCGACCGCCTGGTGTTTTCCAAGGTGCGGGCCGGGGTCGGCGGACGCCTGCGCATTGCCGTGTCGGGAAGCGCGCCGCTGCCGGTCAACGTGATGGAGTTCTTCTCGGCGGTGGGGCTGCCGATCATCGAAGGTTACGGCCTCACCGAGACCGCGCCGATTCTCACCGTCAACCCGCCGGCCGCGCTGCGGGTCGGCAGCGTCGGCAAGCCGGTGCGTGACGTCGAGCTCCGGATCGCGCCCGACGGCGAGATCCTCGCCCGCGGCGCCAACGTCATGGCCGGCTACTACAACAAGCCGGAGGCGACGGCCGAAGTGCTCCGCGACGGCTGGTTCCACACCGGCGACATCGGCACGATCGACGACGCCGGCTACCTGTCGATCACCGATCGCAAGAAGGACCTGCTGGTCACCTCGGGCGGCAAGAAGATCGCTCCTCAGCCGATCGAGAACACGCTGAAGCGGAGCCCGCTCATCGGCGAGGCGGTGGTGCTCGGCGACCGCCGCAATTACGCCACCGCCCTGATCGTTCCGGATTTCGCGGCGCTCGAACGCCGCCTCAAGGATCTCGGCCGCCCGCCGGCCGAACGCGACGCCCTCGTGAAGCGCGAGGATGTCATCGCGCTCTACGACGAGATCGTCGACGGCCTGAACCGGGAACTGGCGCAATACGAACGCATCAAGCGGTTCGCGCTGCTTCCGCGGGAGTTCTCGATCGAGTCCGGCGAGCTCACCCCGACGCTCAAGGTGAAGCGCAAGGTGGTGGGGGAGAAGTGGGCGGAGGCGATCGAAGGGCTCTACCGAACCTGAGCATCGCGGACTGCGGAGCGGTGATTGCGGATTGACGGATTGCCGATTGCGGATCTGCGATTGGATTAGGCCGCCAAATCGCACCTCGCTCAATCTGTTGATCAGCAATCCGCAGTCGTCAATCCGCACTCCAGCCGTCCGCGACTTCAGCGCTAGCGTGGAGGCGGCTCGATGTGGATGATCGCGTCCTTGATCTGGGGATAGGTCTGTAATAGACGGTCCTTCACCACGTGCGAGAGCCGGTGGGCCTCGTAGAGCGTGGTGTCGCCGCTGAACCAGCAGTGCAGATCGAGAAAGATGTGATCGGCCGAGCCGCGCGAGCGGATCTGGTGGCAGCCGACGACTTCCGGCACCGACATCACGACCTCCCGGATGTCGGTTTCGACCAGCGCGGCCCGGTCGGCCAGGATGTGCGACGTGTCGCGGGCGACCTGCCAGCCGGTGCGGGCGATGAAGGCGGCGATCACCAGCCCGCCGACCGGGTCGAGCACCGGATATCCGCTGGCCACCGCCGCCAGTGATCCGAGCACGGCGCACGACGTGAACACGTCGCTCTGCGTGTGCATCGCGTCGGCGTGCAGCAGTTCGCTGCCAAGCTCCCGCCCCATCCGCCGCTCATAGCGAACGACGATCAGGTTCACCGCGATGGTGACCCCCATGACGCCGAAGCTCCAGACGCTGATCGAGGGGGCGGCGCCGGTCGAGAAACGGGCGATCGCGGTCCGGGCGACTTCGATCACCGCCAGCAGCAGAAAGACGAAGATCCCGGCGGCCGCCAGCGTCTCGAACTTGCGGTGGCCGTACGGGTGGTCCTCGTCAGGCGGCTTTCCGGATGCGCGGCTGCCGACCAGCCCCATGACGTTCGCGGCGGAATCGGTGAGGGAGTGGAAGCCGTCCGAGATCATGCTGACCGCGCCGGTGGCGTAGCCGAACCACAGCTTTGCGACCGCCACCGCCAGGTTGAGGAACAGCACCCGCAGAAGCACGCGGGAAACCGCGGCGTGGTGTCCGGTGTCGGTTGCGGATGGACCGCGGCCGTGGCTATCCGTGTTGATCAGCGTTGAACCGTGGCCCCGTCAAGCCGCGTTGAACTGTGTTGGACCGTGGAATTGAACCGGGAAATGGACCCGTGGTCGTGAAACCGCGGTCAGAAGGTCCGCGCGTCGGGCACCGGCCACCAGCGCAGCTGCACCCGCCCGATGATGTACTTCTTCGGTACGAATCCCCAGTGACGGCTGTCGGAGCTGTTGTTCCGATGGTCTCCCATGACGAAGTAGTAGCCCTCCGGTACCGTCTCCGGGCCCCAGTCGTCGTGGCTCTTGTACTGCTCCGGCACGAACGAGTCGTCCACCACCACGTCGTCTACCTTCACCTTGCCGTTGACGATCAAGACGCGCTGACCCTCGGCGGCGATGACCCGCTTGACGAACGACTTCTCCGGGTTGTTCGGGTAGTAGAGCATCACGATGTCGCCGACCTTCGGTTCCCCGATCGCCGACAGGTAGGCGAACTTGTTGACGATGAGGCGATCCTGGTCCTGCAGCGTGGGCGCCATGCTCTGGCCCTCGACCCGCGCGACCTGGAACCCGAACGTGACGATCAGCGTGGCGTAGACCGCCGCCGAGGCGAGGGTTTTCAGCCAGGCGACGAACTCGTCGGCCAGCCGGCCCGTCAGTGAGGGCGTTTCGACCGATGCGGCCGCATGGGTGCCGAAGTTGCCGGCCACCATGGCGGGCAACGGTTCGAGCGGCGCCACCGGTTCGGCGACCGGCGGTTGCCCGGGATCCCCACCCGCGAACCCGGCCGGCGTGACCGGGATCGGCTCGGTCTCGGCTCCCCGGTAGTAGGGCTCTACCTCAGGGGCGGGAACCGTCCCGTGGTACGGCTCGACCGGCTTCGGGGGCCAGATGGAGTCGGGCGCGTCCCGCCGCGGCGGATCGAAGCGTTCCGAGCCCGGGGGTTTCGAATACGGATCGTGAGAATCGCTCATAGCCTCAAGTACTCGCGGAGCCGCTTGGTTTGCGAGCGGCTGACGGGTATTTCCGTGCCTTTCGCATCCTTCATACGCAGCAGGTAGTTACGGCTGAACCAGGGCACGATCTCCTTGATCTTATTGATATTCACCAGGTGCGACCGGTGCACCCGCCAGAATATCGCGGGATCGAGCCGCGCCTGCAGTTCATCCAGTGTCCGATAGTTAGACGTTCCAGACAAGCTGTTCGTTACCAGCGTGATCAGATCGTCCTCAACCGAGGCATGGACGACGTCATCGGCATGGACAAGCAGGAACCGGTCCGCCACCTTCATGGCCAGCTGATCACGCCGGTCCTGGCGGTCGGCCAGCAGCTGGAGGAGCTTTTCGATATCGCCGGTTTGCGGCAGCCGCGAGGGGATCCGGTCCGTCTGCATGCGCTTGCGGACGCGGTCCACCGCGGTTCCGAGCCGCTCGGCTTCCACCGGTTTGAGCAGGTAGTCGACCGCGTTGATCTCGAAGGCCTCGATGGCGTGGCGGTCGAAGGCGGTGACGAAGACCAGCTGGCAGTCGAGCCCGCCGTCGATCAGCCGCCGGGCGACCTCGAACCCGGTCAGGCCAGGCATCTGGATATCCAGCATGACCAGGTCCGGAGAGTTCTGCTCGATCACCTTGAGCGCGTCCACCCCGTTGCCCGCCTGCCCCACGACTTCAACGCCACCGACCTGGCCGAGCAGGTAGCACAGCTCTTCCCGCGCCAGCTGCTCGTCGTCAATGACGACGGCCCGGAGGGCGGTGCCGACTTCGGCGCCGGTCACGCCGTCTTCCTCGTCGGTTGAATCAGTTCGGGGATGATGATGCGGGCGCAGGTCCCCTCACCGGGCACGCTGTCGAGCTGGAGCTGGTAGTTGCTCCCGTAGATCACCCGGAGCCGCTCGTTGACGTTGCGCAGACCGATGCCGGAACCCTTGATGACGGATACATCCCTCGAGCCGACGCCGACGCCGGTATCGATGATGTCGATGATCGCGTGCGCACCCTTGCGGCTGCTTCGAATCGTGATGCGCCCTTCGCCAAGCTTGGGCTCGAGCCCGTGCTTGATCGAGTTCTCCACGATCGGCTGCAGCAGCATGCTCGGCATGACGACGTCGAGCGTCGCCGGGTCGATCTGTTTCTCGATCTGCAATCGGGGACCGAAGCGCATCGCCTCGATGTCCAGGTATTCGTCGATCGCCTCCAGCTCCTCTCGAAGAGTGACGAAATGTTCCTGGCTGCGCAGCAACCGGCGGAGCAGCCCGGACAGTTTGACGATCAGCACGCGCGCTGTCTCGGGTTTCGATCGGATCAACGAGGAGATCGACGTCAGCGTGTTGAAGAGAAAATGCGGATTGATCTGGCTCGCGAGCGCCTCGACCCGGGCGGCCATCAGGAGCTTTTCCTGTTCCTGCAGGCGATGCTCGATGCGCGCGCTGTTCCAGATCTTGATCGGCACGGCGACGCACAACACGGTGGCGAGAATCACCAGCGTCCAGAGCCATGCCGTGCTGGGAGAAAGGAAGAAGAGGCGCTCGGCGCCGAACCGGTGACCGAGCGCCTGCCGGAGGATCTCGAGGCCGATCGGCGCGGCCAGCAGGAGCACGACCCAGTCGATCTGGAACCGCCGAACCAGCTTCCAGACGTGGCGATGGAGGTCGGTGAAGAAGAGGGGAGAGAAGTGCCAGATCGCTTCCTTCGGGCAGATCTCGCGCAGGCCACCGCCGGCGAAGCCGCAGCCGATGGCGAAGGGCAGCGAGATCCACTCTCCGCCGATCGCCGCGGTGCCACCTACGGCGGCGCCGACGATCGCCCCGGCATACGGGCCGGCCAGGAGTCCGGCGAGGAACGCCCCGGGCAGCATGAGGTCGGCCGGGGGAAACTTGAGGAGTATCCGGATCCCGACGCCGGCAACCAGCGGGATGCCGAGGCTGGCGGCGAACACCAGCCGCTCGGGCCAGTCGCGCTTTTCGGTGAGCAGGATCCGCCTGAACCACCAGAATCGCACGAGCATCGTCGAGAGCACCGCCGAGACGGCGACCTGCACGATCAGGGTCACCAGCAGGAACTGCTCGGCTGAGAGCTGTTGCGTCTGGGCCGGCATTGGGTGGTACGCCCTCTCGTCAGCGGCGGTCTGCGGGGAGTGCAGGCCGCCCGCGACCGGTCGGGCTAAGGCGTAAGTATAGCAATTTGGTATGATTCCCTCATGATTCGTCCGTTCATCGTGGGCTTCTTCACCACCTTCAAGCACATCTTCGCGAAGCCCATCACCGTCAACTATCCCGACCAGAAAATCCCGGTTTTCCCGAAGTGGCGCGGCAAGCAGGTGCTGATGCGCGACGAAAACGGTCTGGAAAAGTGCGTCGCCTGCGGCCTGTGCTCGGTCGCGTGCCCGGCGGACGCGATCTATCTCGAGCCCGCGGAGAACGACGGAAGCGTCCAGGCCGGCCCGCGCTACGCGAAGGTCTACCAGATCCACAAGACCCGCTGTATCTTCTGCGGCATGTGCGAGGAAGCCTGCCCGGTCTCGGCGATCTTCATGGGCAAGGACTACGAGCTCGCGGTCTACAGCAACAAGGATTTCATCTGGGACAAGGTGGACTTGCTGGTACCGCAAGGGGAAACTAAGAATTAAGAATTACGAACTAAGAATTACGAACTCAGAATTCTGAATTCACAATTCTGAATTCTTAATTTCCTCCCATGTCTGTTTTCGGTGCTCTAGGCGACATTCATGGCGACTTCGACGCGGCGGCGCGCGTCATGGAACGGCACCCCGAGGTGCCGTTCTGGCTTTGTGTGGGTGATATCGCCGACGACCAGGGGCGTTACCTGCCGTTGCCCGCGCCGCTCTACTGGATCAAGGGGAACAACGACAACTTCGATGCGATCGCGGCGGATGCTTTTCCCTCGAATCTCCACTACCTGGCGAACGGCCGCGTGACGTCCGTCGATGGCGTGCGGGTGGCGGGCCTCGGTGGGACGTTCGCGCCGACGATGTACGAAGTCGCCGCCGCCGACTTGCCGCATCCGCGCAAGTCGTCCGCCCGGGCCACCGAGCTGGCGGATCGGCGCCGGCACTTCGTCCGCGAGGAGGTGGAGGCGTGCAAGGGATTGAAGGACGTCGACGTCTTCATGTCCCACGAGGCACCGCATCCGTTCCGGGCGGCTCGCGGTACGCAGGCGGGGAAGGTGCAGATCAACGAGGTGATCCGGGCGATGCGGCCGCGGCTGCACCTGTTCGGCCATCACCACCGCTACGCGCCGTCCACGGCCGAGGGGGTGCCGTCCGTGGGCCTGGATCTGGTGTCCGGCTCCTATCTCCTCATCGACCGGAACACGTTGGAATATCAGCACTTGCCGTCGTAGACTAGAGCATTGGGGCCAGGCCCCTTAAGGGGCCTGGCCCCCTCCTTGTGGTTTTACCTTGGTTCGCACACCTTTTCTGGACGCGATTGAACAACGGGTGCTCGTCTGTGACGGGGCGATGGGGACGATGCTGTACGCGAAGGGCATCTTCCTCAACCGGTCCTTCGACGAGCTGAACCTCACCCAGCCGGACCTGGTGGCGGAAGTGCATCAGGCCTACGTCCGCGCCGGCGCGGACGTCATCGAAACCAACACCTTCGGCGCCAACCGGATCAAGCTGGGTGCGTTTGCGCTGGCCGACCAGGTCCACACCATCAACCTCCAAGGCGCACGGATCGCCCGGCACGCCGCGCGCGACCTCGCCTACGTCGCCGGCGCGATCGGCCCGCTCGGCATCCGCATCGAGCCATGGGGCCGGACCGGGGTCGAGGAGGCCGAGGAGTACTTCCGGGAGCAGGCCGCCGCGCTGCACGAAGGCGGCGTGGACCTCTTCGTCCTCGAAACCTTCCGCGACCTCAACGAGATCAGCGCCGCGATCCGCGCGATCCGCAGCATCTGCGACAAGCCGATCGTCGCCCAGGTGACGACCGAGGAAGATGGCAATACGCTGGACGGCGTCGCCCCCGAAAGCTTCGTCCCCCGCCTCGAACAGCAGGGGGCCAACGTCGTCGGGCTGAACTGCAGCGTCGGGCCGGCCGCGATGCTCGAAACCATCGAGCGGATCGCGCAGGTGGCAACGGTCAAGCTCTCAGCCCAGCCGAACGCCGGCAGTCCGCGCGAAGTAGAAGGGCGCAACATCTATCTCTGTTCGCCCGAGGTACATGGCGTCGTACGCGCGGCGTTTCATCAGCAGCGGTGTCCGCCTGGTCGGGGGCTGCTGCGGGACGACGCCGGACCACATCCGGCACATCAAGACCGCTGTGCGCGCCCTGGCGCCCGCGTCGCCGCCGAAAGAGCGGACGGCAGCGCCGGCCCCAGTCCCGCCGCCGGTCGAAGTAATCGCGCGCCCGGAAAAATCACGCATGGCGAACGGCCTGTCCCGCGGAGCCTTCGTGGTCGCGGTCGAGCTCGCGCCGCCGCGCGGCTACGACGCGCAGGCCCTCGTGGGCCGGGGACGGCAGCTGCGGATCCACGGCGTCGACCTCGTCAGCATCCCGGACGGACGGGCCAGCGCCCGCATGAGCGCGCTCTCGGCCTCGGTGATCCTGCAGCAGCAGACCGGGGTGGAGACGATCCTGCATTACGCCTGTCGTGACCGGAACCTCCTCGGCATGCAGTCGGACCTGCTCGGGGCTCACTCCATGGGGATCCGGAACGTGCTGCTGATCACCGGGGATCCGCCCCACGCCGGCGACTATCCGGATGCCACCGCGGTGTTCGACGTCGATTCCATCGGCCTCACCAACGTGGTCGCCAGGCTGAACCAGGGGATGGACATCGGCGGTCAGCCCATCGGGTCCCCGACCGCTTTCCACATCGGCGTCGCGGTCAACCCCTCCGCGCTCGATCTGGAGCAGGAGTTCAGGCGCTTCCGCTACAAGATCGAGGCAGGGGCCGAGTTCGCGATCACCCGGCCGGTGTTCGACGTCGCCACGCTGACCGATTTCCTGAAGCGGAGTGACCCCGGCATTCCCGTGCTCGCCTCGATCACGCCGCTCGAGAGCGTTCGGCACGCCGAGTTCATGGCCAACGAGGTGCCGGGGGTCTCGATTCCGGATCAAGTGCTCGACCGGATGCGCCGAGCCGAAGCGGCGGGCCGTGCCGCCGCGGAAGGGCTCGCGATCACGTCCGAGATCGTCGCGGACGTGAGGCCCCACGTGCAGGGAATCCAGATCTCCACCGCCGCGGGAGCGATCGAATCAGTGCTCGACGTCATCAAGGCGCTGGCCGCGTGACCGCGGGCCCGCGCATGCCATTCGGAACCGCCGCAACCTCGACTTTCAAGACGCACCCGGAAACAGCCGGGGCTGACAATTCAACCTTTTCACGGTTTGCGCCTCCCGAGCCCGCTGGAGCATCGGTGGGTTTGCTTGCCCCCGTACAGGCCGCCGGGATATAGTCGCAGCTTCTTATGTCCTTATTTGAGCGCAAAACTCCGCCACCGGATGACGTTGTCTCGGGCAGCGATGCCGCCAGCCGGGCGCTATCGGTCGCCGCGGTCGAAAACGACTTCGTGGAAGGCGTTTACGACAAGCTCGCTAAGGTCTACGACCTCACCTTCGGGCCGGCCCTTCATCCCGGCCGCCTCCAGGCCATCCAGCGGATGGACATCCAGCCGGGGGAGCGTGTGCTCGAGGTCGGGGTAGGGACCGGGATCAACCTGTCGCTCTATCCCAAACATTGCACCGTGACCGGCATCGACTTTTCCGGCTCGATGCTCGAAAAGGCTCGCGAGCGGGCGGCCCGCAAGGGCATTCGCAACATGCGCCTGCTGCAGATGGACGCCGGGGACCTCAAGTTCGCCGACGGTTCGTTCGACATCGTCTACGCGCCATACCTCATCAGCGTGGTGCCGGATCCGGTCAAGGTTGCGCAGGAAATGCACCGTGTCTGCCGGCCCGGAGGCCGGATCATCTTCCTCAACCACTTCCTGAGCCCGAACGCGATCCTGTCGCGTCTCGAGCGGCTCATCTCCCCCTACACCATCCACATCGGGTTCAAGGCGGACCTGGATCTGCCCGCATTCCTGGCCCAGGCCGATCTCCAGCCGGTTTCGATCGAGAAGGTCAACGTTCCGCGGCTGTGGTCGCTCGTCACGTGCGTGAAGGACTGAGCCGGCTTTCGCTGGCTCTCGTCCTCATCGCGTTCTGCTTACCGCTTTTCATCGGCCTCGGCTCCACCGATCTCGCGAACGACGAGGCGATCTATTCGTACGGGGTCGAATCGATCCTGACGACGGGCGACTGGCTGTCGCCGCGCAGCAGCCCGAACGAGAGCATCGCCTTCCTCGAGAAGCCGCCGCTCAAGTTCTGGATCGTCGCCGCGCCGATCCGCGCCGGGCTGCTGCCGTTCAACGAGTTCGGTCTGCGTTTCTGGGATGCGGTGTTCGGCGGCGCCGCGTTCGTCTACGTCTTTCTGCTCGGCCGTCGTCTCGCCGGCCCGCTGTGCGGCGTGATCGCCGTGCTGGTGCTGTTTGCCCACACGCCGCTGCTGTTCGATCATGGCTTCCGCAGCAACAACATGGACGCGGCGCTGGTGCTGGCCTACTGCGGCGGCATCTTTCATTACCTGCAGTGGGCCTCGGCCACCGATCCGCGGGTCCGGACACGCCACATCCTGGCGATTGCCGGCTGGTTCTTCCTCGGCTTCATGACGAAGTTCGTGGCCGCGCTCTTCCTGCCGATGGTGATCGGCCTCTCGGCCCTGCTGATCAGCCCGCATCGCCGTCAGCTCCTGGCAGACCGCTGGCGATGGACCGCGGCAGCGCTCGGGGTCGTGATGTTCACGCTGCCCTGGTTTCTGTATCAGTACAGCCGTAACGGACGCGTTCTGTGGCGAGTCATGTTCGGGGAGCACGTCTACACCCGGTTCACCAACTTCGCCGACCCGGGGCACGTCCACCCATGGCACTTCTATCTGTCTACCGGCTATCAGGAACTGGCCGCTTCCGGCAGCGCCATCTGGGTCGGCGTCGGGCTGGTGATCCTGATCGTGCAAAGCGTGCGGCAGCGGCGGGTGGAGGGGTTGGTGGTGTTGCTGTGGCTGGTGCTGCCGGTCACGCTCATCTCGCTCGGCAGCTCGAAGCTCTATCACTACTTCTACCCTTACTTGCCGCCGCTCGCGCTGGCCGCCGGTTTCGGCATAGCCTGGCTCGCCACGGCCGCGGTCCGTCTGCTCGAGCCGCTGCTGGCGCGGTGGCCGCGACTTCGGCTGGAGCCGTCCGGCCGGATCCGGGCGATCGCCGCGGTCGTGGTCTTCGCGGCGGTGGCACTCACCATTGCGACCGCGATCAACGGGCCGGTGCGCGTCCGGATCGGCGACCTGATGCTGTTCCGCAATACCTCGATCGTGCGGCCGATCATGATCGCGCTCGTCGCGATTGCGGTCGCCAGCGGCGCACGCGGGGCGACGGTGGGGGCGCTGATCATGATCCTGGCACTCGCCGTCCCGACGCCGCTTGGCGCCTACGTTTCGAACATGGAGCGGCTCCGCGTCCGTGAACAGCCGCTCAGGCTGCTGACGAAGTGTCTGCGCGAGGTCGACGACCACCGCAAGGCGGCCGGAGAGCAGCCGCGGGGCGTCTACTCACCGGTTTCGGGGCCAGGTTTTCTCCACCCGTACTTTTTCTATCTGCGTGGCCGAGGATGGCACGCCCGGCACGCCGATTACGAGGTGCTCAACGACGCTCTGTTCGTCGCGGGGCACGAACGCCCGGTGGTGATCGACAAGGACCGCTACGCCGCGTTTCTCGACGCCGGGAACCGGAAGGCATCGCTGCCGGTCGCCATCGATATGCCGAACATCTTCGTGCTCCTGCCGGGATCCTACGCCCCGTGCAGCGCGACGCAGAGAATGCAGATCCAGTAACGACGATGGCTCCGCCGACCGACCTCGCCATCGTCATACCCGCGTTCAACGAAGCGGCGGGCATCGAGGCCACGCTGACCGAGCTATCCAACTACCTCCGCGTCAAGCCGTGGACGTGGGAGATCCGGGTCGTGGATGACGGCTCCAGCGACGAGACCGCGTTGAAGGTCGAGGCGTTCTCCCGGTCGGAGCCGCGGGTCATCGCTCCAGCGCGAGCCGCATGGAGGCAAAGGCGCGGCAGTCCGGGCCGGGTTCCTGGCGTCGCGCGCGTCGTATCGCTTCCTCTGCGACGCCGATCTGTCGATGCCGGTCGCCGAGCTGTCGCGGTTCATGCCGCCGGCGCTCGGAGACGCGGACATCGCGATCGGCAGCCGCGAAGGGACCGGCGCGCGCCGGGTCGGCGAACCGTTTCTCCGCCACCTCGCCGGGCGCGGGTTCAACCTGGTGGTCAGGCTGTTGATGGTCCCGGGGGTCCAGGACACGCAGTGCGGCTTCAAGATGTTCACGGCCGCGGCGGTGGATGCGATCTTCCCCTACCTGACGGTCATGGGCTGGGCGTTCGACATCGAAGTCCTTTATCTGGCGCGCCGCCGCGGACTTCGCGTGCGGGAGGTCCCGATCGAATGGCACTTCCGGGCCGATTCGCGCGTTCGCCTCTTCCGCGACAGCTTCGGCATGTTCGCTGAACTGCTGCGCATCCGCAGCCGCGCGCGGCGGGGCGCCTACGACCGCGGCCGGCCGGTCGGGTCATGACCCCGGCCGCCCTGGCGCGGACGGCGATCGTCCTGGCCGCCTACCTTGCGCTGGCCGCGGTCTACACCCATCCCCTGCTCGAACGCCGCAGCGAGGCGATCGCCAGCGACCGCTACGACCCGGTACTGAACGCGTCGATCCTGTGGTGGAACGCGACGACGCTGCCGTTCTCGCGCGAGTGGTGGACGCCGCCTCACTACCATCCGAGCCGCGACATCGCCGCCTTCACCGAGAACCTGGTCGGTCTCGGGCCGGTCACCACGCCGGTCCTTCGTGCGACCCGCGACCCGCTGCTGACCTACAACCTCGCGGTGTTCCTGACCTGGGCGCTCTCCGCGTTTACCGGCTACCTGCTCGCCCGCGGCCTGGGGGCGGGCCCGGGGCCGGCCTTCGCCGGCGGTCTGGCGTTCGGGTTCGCGCCGTATCGCATCGGACAGATGGCGCACCTCCAGGTGCTGTCCTGCTTCTGGCTGCCGCTGGCGTTTCTCGGGCTTCACCGTTACCTGCACGACCGGCGGGTGCGATGGCTCGTACTCTTCGGCGCCGCCTGGATCCTCCAGTCGCTGACGAACGGCTACTTCATGCTGTTCGGGGGAGTGGTGATCGGGTTGTGGCTCGCGTACTTCTGTTCGACCGCGCCGACCTGGCGGCTGCTCGTGCCGATCGGCCTGGCCTGGACGGTCGCAACCCTGCCGCTCCTGCCGGTCCTGCTCAAGTACCGGGAGGTGCATGCGTACTACGGTCTGGCGCGGCCGCTCGGCGCCATCATTCACTACAGCGCGGAGCCGGCGTCGTGGCTCCGCGTCTCGAACCTCGCCCAGTTCTGGCGCGGCACGTTGAAGGATGCCGGCGAGGCGAACCTGTTCCCCGGCGCGACGGTGCTGCTGATCGTGATCGCCGGCTGTCTCTGGACCGTCGTGGCGCGCCGCCGATCGGCCACTATCGCCACCCCGGCCGCAAGCCAGGCCACACGCTACCGGGCGGTCCAGATCATCTGCGGTGGCCTCGTGGCCATCAGCTGTATCGCGATCGTTGCGACACTGATCCAGGGGCCATGGCGCATCGCGCTCGCTGGAGTGCAGATTCGCATGAGCTCAGTCGGCCGCGCCGCCATCGTTGCGCTGCTCTCCGGGGCGGTGTTGCTCTGGCTGAGAGGGACGCGGCTCAGGCTATCCGGGCCGCGCAGCCCGTTTCGCTTCTACGTGCTCGCAACCGTGGCGGTCGTAATCCTCTGCATGGGGCCGCAGATCCGGATGGACGGCCGCGTACTCATCGACCAGGCGCCCTATCGCTGGCTCATGATCCTTCCGGGCTTCGATGGTCTCCGGGTGCCCACCAGGTTCTGGATGATTGGCGCGCTCTGCCTGGCGATGGCGGCGGCGCTGGCGCTGGAGCGCATGCTGCCGGCTGCGGCACGATGGCGGGTTCCGCTGCTGCTGCTGCTGTCATCGGGCATTCTCGCGGATGGCTGGATGCGCGAGATGCCGCTGGCGCGGGCGCCGGAGCTGTGGCCGCGCGTCGAGCGTCGCGACACCGACCGGGCCATTCTCGAGCTGCCGCTCGGGCCGGAGTTCGATGCGGCCGCGACCTTCAGGGCGGTGGCGCACCGCCGCCGGGTGGTCAACGGCGTCAGCGGCTACGATCCGCCGCACTACGCCCTGCTGCAGCGCGGCTTGAACGCGCACGACCCCTCCGTCCTGCTTGCGCTCGCCTCGCTGGCTCCGCTCGACGTCGTCGTCGACGCCGCAGCTGACCCGAACGGCGAGCTGGATCGCTACGTCGCGGCCATCCCGGGCGTGGATCGCGTCGCGTCGGACGGGACGCGGGTGGCCTACCGCATGCCGGATCCGGTGGCGGAGATCCCCCTGGCGCCGGCCCGGCTGCCGATTGTGTCGATGCGTGCCTCCAGGGGTAGCGCGGATCCGCGACTGGCAAATGACGACAACATCGAAACGACGTGGGGGCTGAGCCCGCAGATCGCCGGGGACGAGGTCACCGCGGACCTCGGCTCGCCCAGTCTGGTTGCGGGAGTCACCCACACGCTCGGGGTTGCGCTCAATGACTATCCCCGGCAACTGGCGATCGATCTTTCGCTGGATGGCACGACGTGGGAGCTGGCGTGGGAGGGGCCGGGTCTGGGACATGCCCTGACCGCGGTGATGAGAGAACCGCGCGACGTGCCGATGGTGGTTCGCTTCGCGCCGCGGCCGGCCCGATTCGTCAGGCTGCGGCTGGGAGCGGACGCAGAAGCGTTCTGGACGATTGCCGAGCTCCGGATCCACGCCCCGGAGGCCTCCGCCCAGCGGCCGTCCCGTTAGAACGGCTTCTCGAGCGACTCCGACTGCGGCGTGAACAGCTTCGCGCCGTCCTCGGTGATGTACATGTCGTCTTCCAGCCGGACGCCGAACTCGCCGCGGAGATAGATGCCGGGTTCGTCGCTGAAGGTCATCCCGGGAGCGAGCGGTGTCCGGTTGCCTTTGACCAGGTACGGCCACTCGTGCCAGTCCATGCCGATCCCGTGGCCGACTCGATGGGTGAAGTACTTGTAGTCGGGGCCGTAGCCGGCGTCGACGATGACCTTGCGTGCGGCCGCGTCCACCGCCTCGCACGGCACCCCCGGGCGGGCCGCCGCCAACGCCGCGTCCTGCGCTCTTCGGTCGATCTCGAAGACCTTCTTCATCTTGTCGGTCGGCTTGCCGAGCACGAAGGTGCGGCTCAGATCCGACTGGTAACCGGCGATGTTGCAGCCCCCGTCGATCAGCAGGATCGTGCCTTCGCGGACCGTCTGGGGGGTGATCGAGCCGTGGGGGAGCGCCGAGTACTCGCCGACCTGCACGCCTGCGCCTCCGTCGAAGCCGAGGCGGGCATGCGCGGCAGACACGAGGCGCGCGAAGTCGTTCTGCGACATCCCTTCGGTCAGGCCGCGGTAGGCAGCCTCGTAGGCCTTGAGCGTGACGATCGAGGCCAGCCGCATCAGCTCGAGCTCGTGCGCGTCCTTGATCATGCGGCAACCGGCGGTGACCGGCGTCCCGCTGACGATGGTGACGCCGGGAGCCGCCTTGGCGACACCGTCGCTGAATACGAAGTCCACCCGTTCCTCGACGCCGAGCCGGCCGGTGGTGACGCCGCGGTCCCGGAGCCCCTGCGCGACCCGCTCATAGGGACTCTCGTGCTCGTGCCAGGTACGGACGTCGGCGGTGCCGGCAAACGGGCCCAGCGCGATCTGCTCACGGGCGCGGTCCTCCTCGAACGCCGGACAGACGAAAAACGGCTCCCCTTTGGCCGGGATCACCGAGGTGAAGAGCCGCTCGCCGCCGCTCCAGTCGATGTTGGTGAAGTAGACCAGCGACATGCCGCTGCACAGCATGAGCGCGTCGATCTTCTGTTCTGCCATGAGCCGGCGCGCTTTGGCGACCCGCCCGCGCCGTTCCTCCGGCGTGATCGGCCGCTCCTGCGACTTCATGGAGGTCAGGGCGCGGATGGACGGCGGCAGTTCAGCCTGGGGCTGCGCGTCGAGTCGCGTGACTGGAAGGATCGCGGCAGCCGCCCCGGCGCCATAGAGGAAAGATCGACGGGTCAACATACTCCAGAGACTATAAGTCTTCTGTGGTTCCAGTAGCGGTCTTTGCTGATTCAGTGACGGCAGAAAACTGAAGCACCGCTGAGCGCGCCGCCCTAGCCGTTGGGATGGGTGAGCAGCTGCAGAATTCGCGCCGCGGCGATGTCCGCGCCGTTAGTCTCCGGACGCTCAGGCGGCGCCGGGGAGGCGAGCAGCGCATCGAGCGGCGCGCGCCACCGGCCGGCGAGGAGATCGTCCTGGCCGATGTGGGCGCATCGCAGCACGCGCGGCATCTCCCGGACCATCACGTCGTACTCGCGAAACCGCCCGCGCGACGTGTAGAGCAGCGCCGTCTGGTGCGCCAGACATTCCGAGATGACGCCGTAACCGGGCTTGGACACGACCACGTCGGACGCCGCCACCAGGTCCTCGTAGCGCAGTCCCCGGTCGTATAGATATCCCTCGTTCACGAACGCAACCCCGGCCGGCAGCGACGCCGGGGTCGTGCGGCCGGTCACGACCACGGTCCACTCGTCGAGACAGTCGAGCGTCAAGAGGTCGAAGCCCTCGACGCCGTAGCCCCCGAATGAGACCAGGGCGATCGGTTTGGCCGCCGGGATCTGGAGCGCCTCGAGCGTCTTCGCCCGGGGCCGGCGTGAGTGGCGCGCGATGAACGGGAACTCGATGACCGACGGCAGCGTCTCGAAGCCCCCGTACATCGGCAGCCGCCAGCCGGCGCCGGCGCCGGCATAGGCCTGCCGGATCACGGCAAGAACGCCGGGTGCTCTCTCTGCGAACTGCTCCTCGTAGGCCTCGTAGATCCAGTCCCACGTGAAGTTGCTGATGACGACGGACGGCACCCCGGCGGCGCCGGCCGCGGCGCAGGCGAGCGGCGGCGCGTCGGCGATCACCAGGGTGACGTCATGTTCCCGCAGCAGCGCCGCTTCCGCGGCGGTGCGCTGCTCGAACGTCGCGTAGAAGTCCGACGCCGCGCGCACCGTGGCGGCCTCGTCGAGCCGCAGCGCATCGAGCTGCACGATCCCGGTGTCGCACTCTCCGGCCAGGAACCGCACCCGCGTCCGTAACGTCCGGTCGAACAGCCAGCGCGCCGCCGACGTCCGGACGACGATGTCGATACCGGTGGGCAGAAGCGGACCGAGCGCGTTGAGCACCTCGATCTGGCGGGAGGCGTGGCCGAATCCGTGGCCGGAAATGTAGAAAGCCGCCCCCGGCACTATTCGTCGACCGGCCGTGCCGCCGAAGCGGAGGTGCCGCCGAGTGAAGTCTCGGGGGCTGTTGAATCGAGCGCGACCGCGCCCGGCAGCGCGACCGCCAGCACTTCTTCGAGCGTGCGCACCGGCACGAACTTCATGTCGCGACGGACGTCGGCCGGCAGTTCGGCGAGATCCGGCTCGTTCAGCTGCGGCAGCACCATCGTCTTGATGCCGTAGCGTCGCGCCGCCAGCGCTTTTTCCCGGATGCCGCCGACCGGCAGCACCAGCCCGGAGAGCGTGATCTCGCCGGTCATCGCCACCTCGGAGCTCACCGGCACACCGCGCGCGGCCGACACGATCGCGGTCGCCATCGTCACCCCGGCCGAAGGGCCGTCTTTCGGGATCGCGCCGGCGGGCACATGGACGTGCAGGTCCTGCTTGCTGAGGAACTCCGGGGAAAGATGGAGTGCGCGTGCCTGCTGCCGCACGTGGCTGAGCGCTGCCCGCGCCGACTCCTGCATGACGCTGCCGAGCTGCCCGGTCAACGTCAGCTGGCCGCCGCCTCCCGGCATCAGCACCGCTTCGATGAACAGCACGTCGCCGCCGGTTTCCGTCCAGGCGAGGCCGGTCGCCACCCCGGCACGCGACGTCCGGAACGCGGTCTCGCCGCGGAAGCGGGGCTGGCCCAGGTAGGTGGGGACGTCCGGCGCGTCGACTCGCGCCGTGTGGGCCGCCTCGGTTGCCACTTTCGCCGCCACCTTGCGCGCGATCGTTCCGATCTGGCGCTCCAGCGAGCGCACGCCGGCTTCGCGGGTGTACTCGGTGATCACCCGGCGCAGGGCCGCCTCGGTGAACTCGATGTGCTCCGGCTTGAGCCCGTGCTCCTCGCGCTGCCGCGGCACCAGGTACATGGTCGCGATGTGCAGCTTGTCGTCTTCCGTGTAGCCGGCGAGCGAGATCATCTCCATCCGGTCGAGCAGCGCCGGGTGAATGGTTCCGAGCTGATTGGCGGTGGCGATGAACAGCACCTTCGACAGGTCGATCGGGATCTCGAGGTAGTGGTCGCGGAACGTGTGGTTCTGTGCCGGGTCCAGCACTTCGAGCATTGCCGCGGCCGGATCCCCCTGGATGCCGACCGACATCTTGTCGATCTCGTCGAGCATGAAGACCGGATTGGACGAACCCGCGGTCTTGAGGGCCTGCACCAGCCGGCCGGGCATCGAGCCGATGTAGGTGCGGCGGTGGCCGCGGATCTCAGCTTCGTCGCGGACGCCGCCGAGCGAGATCCGCACGAACTTCCGGTTCATCGCCCGCGCGATCGACTGTCCGAGCGAGGTCTTGCCGACGCCGGGGGGGCCGACGAAGCACAGGATCGGCCCCTTCATGTCCCCCTTCAGCTTGCGGACGGCAAGGTACTCGACGATGCGCTCCTTGACCTTGTCGAGATCGTAGTGGTCTTCGTCGAGCACTCGGCGGGCCTCGACCGGGTCCAGCCGGTCGTCGGTCGGCTTGTCCCACGGCACGTCGAGGATCCAGTCCAGGTAGGTCCGGATCATCTGGTACTCGGGCGAGGCCGGGGTCATCCGGTCGAGCCGCTCGATCTCGCGGTTCGCAATCGTCGACACATGCTCGGGGAGCGCCGCCTCTTCGATCCGCTTGCGGAGCTCCTGCGACTCGCCGTCCCCTTCGCCGAGCTCGGTCTGGATCGCCTTCATCTGCTGGCGCAGCATGTATTGGCGCTGCGCGTCGGTCATTTCCTTTTCGGCGCGCGACTCGATCTGCCCTTTCAGCTCGAGGACCTCGATCTCGCGGGCGAGCGCGCGCGAGACCGCGTCCAGCTTGACGATCACGCTGTCTTCTTCGAGGAGCTTCTGCTTGTCGTCCGCCTTCATGTCGAGCAGGCTGGCCAGCAGGTACACGATCCGCAGCGGATCGTCCATCGTCTGGACCAGCGCCTTGACGTCGGGCGAGAGCCCGGTGGCGAGCGACAGGGCGCGGTCCACCAGCTCCTGGAGGTGGCGCATGCGCGCGTCGATCTCGACCGACCGCTCCGACACCTCCGGCATCGGCTTCAGCAGGGCGCGCAGGTAGCCCTTGTCGGTCTGCAGGAACTCGGCGCGGGCGCGGCTGATTCCCTCGACCAGGATCCGCATGCCGTTCTGCGCCTTGGCCATCTGCCGGATGACCCCGACGGTACCGACCCGATGGAGGTTGTCGGCGCCGGGCTCATCGGAGTCGTCCTTCTGCAGCAGGAGCAGCACCATGCGGTCGCCCGCCAGGGCGCGGTTGATCGCCTCCGACGACAGCGACCGGCCGACGCCGAGCGGCGCCACGGTCATCGGCAGCACGACCGCTCCGCGCAACGGCACTACGGGCAGCTCGGACGGCAGCGGAGGAGGGGTTGGGTCTTCAGCCATGGATCAGACGCGACATGCCACTGATGATACCGGACAAAGGTATTGTCAATAGATGCCAGGAAGCATCCGCCAGCGGACGCTCTTCTGGTAGGACGCGTAGTCGTTCCCGAACGTCTCGATCAGGCTGCGCTCCTCGAGCGGAATCGCCACCGCCAGGTAGAGCGTGCTGATGACCGCGAAGGTCAGCCTGGTCATCGTCATCACGGGAGCGCCGAAGACGACAAGGATCCAGGCGAAATAGAGGGGATGCCGGACGAAGCCGTAGACGCCATCGGTCTTGAGGGCGGCCTCGCGGCGGGGCCCGGGCAGCACCTGCCGAACGCCAGCCAGATCGAGCACGTCGAGCGCGCTGGCGCCGATGATGGTCATCACGATGCCGGCCGCCTGTGCGGCGAACCCCGCCCACCACCACAGTCCCGGGAGCGACCACGCGACGCCATCGACCGGCCGCCACAACCAGCAGACAAGCGCGAAGAGCGCGCTCGCCAGCAACGTGTAGGCAGCCCGCTCGAGCGCCGGCGGGAGCAGGCTGCGGACCACCCGCTTCACGCGGGTGCGGGCGAACAGGCTGTGATGGAGCGCGAACGCCGTGAAGAGCACGAAGTTGACGAGCGCGGGAGCGGACCACAGGGCGCGCCATGACCCAGCCGACTCGGCCGGCAGCGCGCCGAAGGTGAACAGATAGCTGTACAGAAAATAGCCCAGCGAGGCCGCGAAAGCGGCGGCGGCGAGCCACGCAAACCCGGGCTGCAACAAGTCGCGGCCTATTATAGGGGCATGACCTCGCCGTCCTCCCGCGTTGCGATCACCGGCATCGGCGTCGTCTCCCCTTTCGGCGTGGGGCGCGAGCGGTTCTGGCAGCACGTCCGGCACGGCTGCAGCGCCACGCGGGCAATCACCGATTTCGATTCCTCGGCGTTCGCCTGCATGGTCGCGGCGCCGGTTCCATCCGTGACCATCGACGACGCGGTGACGATCGAAGACCGGGCGGGGAGGGCGGATGACGACGCGGCCAGCCGCCCCGATCCGCGGCGCTACTCGAAGGCGTCGCTCATCGCGGTGATCGCGGCCACGGAAGCGTGGAACGACGCCGGTCTGCGCCTGAACGAACCCGGGGCCGGCGTGCTCATCGGCAGCGGCGCCGGCGGCATCGACGTCGCCGAACGCCAGTACGAGGAGTTCTTCACCGGCGGGTGGAAGCGGATCACGCCCTACGCGATCCCGGTGTCGATCGTCGGCATGATCTCGAGCGAGATCTCGATCGCGCTCGAGCTGCACGGCATCAGTCACGTCATCTCGACCGGCTGTACCAGCTCCACCGACGCCGTCGGCTACGCGGCGTCGCTGATCCGCAGCGGCGAGGCCGACCTGCTGCTGACCGGCGGCGCCGACGCGTGCGTGACCCCCGGGATGATCTTCGGATTCTCGAAGATGCGGGCGGTGGCGACCCGCTACAACGACCGCCCGGCGGAGGCGTCGCGCCCGTTCGAGAGCGGCCGGGACGGCTTCGTGCTCGGCGAAGGGGCGTGGATGCTGGTGCTCGAGCGGGAATCCCGGGCCCGCGCCCGCGGCGCGCGGATCTACGCTACCGTCGACGGCTACGGCTCGACCTGCGACGCGTATCATCGCGTCCAGATGGACCCGCAGGGGGAGCAGATCGTCCGGGCGATGAGCCTGGCGGTCGAGCGCGCCGGCCGGGCGAAGGAAGCGATCGGCTACGTGAACTTCCACGGAACCTCGACGATGCTCAACGACGCGGTCGAAGCGCGGTGCGTCCGGCAGTTCTTCGGCCGGAGGAGCGACAGCGTGCCGGGCTCGTCGACCAAGTCGATGATCGGACATCCCCAGGGGGCGAGCGGCGCGGCCGGCATCGTCACCGCCGCGCTCGCGCTGCGGGACGGCTTCCTGCCGCCGACGATCAACCATCGCGATCCGGACCCGGAATGTGACATCGACGTGATCCCGAACATCGGGCGCGAGTCGCGGGTCGAATCGGCGTTGTGCAACTGCCTCGGATTCGGCTCGAAGAACAGCGCCATCGTGCTCGGCGCCGGCTGATCATGAATCTCGTTCTGCTGTTCACCCTCGTGTTCGTGCCGATGCTGTTCGAGGCGGCGCTGTCGCGCCGCAACGAAGTCCAGCTGCGCGCCATGGGGGCGGCCGAGCCGCACGACGACGTCTACTGGATCATGCAGGTCGCCTATCCGGCCGCCTTTCTCGGCATGCTCGCCGAGGGCTGGATGCGCGGGCCGCGTGTCGAGGTTCTCGCTGCCGCCGGCTTCGCGCTATTCGTCGGATCGAAGCTCCTGAAGTACTGGGCGATCCTGTCGCTGGGGGTGCGATGGACGTTCCGCGTTCTCGTTCCGCCCGGTTCCACCCTCACGCTGGCCGGACCCTACCGGCTGCTGCGGCACCCCAACTATCTCGCCTTGATCGGGGAGCTCGCCGGAGCGGCGCTCATCGCCCGCGCGCCGGTCGCCGGCGCCATGGCGGTGCTGGGATTCGGTGCGCTGATCGTGCTGCGCATCCGGGTCGAGGAGCGGGCGCTCGGGCTGCGTGGGAAGTAGAATCCGCGCCGTGGTCGTTCCGGTCCCGCTGTGGGTACGCGTCGCCGACGGTGTGTCGCTCGCCCTGGCGATGCTGGCACTCTGGCTGATCTTCACCAATCGCACCGCTGCCGGAATCTTCCAGTTCATCCGTTACACCTCCACCCCAGGCGTCCTCTACGCCCTGGCCTCGATCGTTCTCGTCAGGCATCTGGCCTGGCGGACGCCGTCGTGGCCGCAGCGAATTGCCGCCGCGTGGGCCGCCCTGATGGCCGTGCCGGCGCGCGCCGCCGCCCTGCGGGCATTCATCGCGACGCGCCTCCTGGTGTTCGCCGCCGCGGTGTTCGCCATCGCGACGTTCGGGATGCAACCGGCTCCCGGCTTCCAGCTCTCCAGGGAGCCGCTGGTCGATCTGCCTTCGCGCTTCGACGCCGGCTGGTATGCCGGTATTGCCATGGACGGGTACGACCGGGACGTCCGGGTGAACCTCCAGCGCAACATCGCGTTCTTCCCGGCGTTGCCGCTGCTGATGCGACCGGTCGGTTTCGTGTTCGGCGCCTACGAGCACGCGCGGCCGAAGCAGCTGCGAATGGTCCGCACGGTCTGGGCCGGGGTCGTGATTTCGCTGACGTCCTTTTTCTTCGCGCTGCTGTATCTGGCGCGCATCGGGACGGACTGGCTGGGCGAGGAGCGCGGGCACCGCGCGGTCCTGCTGCTCGCCGCCTATCCGTTCGCCTTCATCTTCAACGCTCCCTACACCGAGGGCCTGTTTCTCTTGTGCGCCCTGGCGACGGTTCATTATTTCAATCGAGGCGAATGGAAATGGGCGGCCCTGTTCGGCCTGGCCACGGGGCTGACCCGGCCCAACGGTTTCTTCCTGGCTGTGCCGCTCGCCCTGATCGTGCTCCACCGGATGTGGCCGACGCGAGCGTGGCGCGCGGAGCTCGGCGCGCTGGCGGTGGCGGCGACCCCGGTGGCCGGGATGCTCGCGTTCACCGGATACCTCTATGGAATCACCGGCGTGTGGTTCGCCTGGAGTCGGAGCCACGCGGCGTGGGGGAGATCGTTCGAGGGCGTGGGGCCGCTTGGTGCCGCGTGGCGCCTGGTGGCCGATCACGGCCTGGTGAATGTCGCGTTCGCCCGGCCGTACGACACGCTGAATGCGCTGGCGGTGGCGTTCGCGCTCGGCATGACGTGGCAGGTGTTTCGCAAGGTCGGCGCGGCATGGGCGGTCTACGTCGTCCTGACCGTCGTTCCACCGCTCTTCGCCGGAGGCGTGATGTCGATGGGACGGCTGACGTCGACCCTGTTTCCAGTGTTTCTGGCCCTGGCGGCGATGCTCCCGTCCCGTGCCGCCACGAATTGCGCCGTTGCCTTCGCGATCCTCCAGGGGCTGTGCGCCGCGCTGTTTTTCACCTGGCGGGCGATGTATTGAGCCCGGATGGACAGCTGTATGACCGTCCCCATCGTCTGAATTCCAGGCCGATCCCGTGTTCTATAATCGAATCAACTTGATACTTGGCACGCGCGCGCGCCGTCTCCCGGTGTCGATGCGGCCGCTGGTCGTCGTCCTGCTTGCTGTGTGCCTGCAGGGTTCGGCCGTGCCGGGTCTCCAGGGCTCCGCGGCCCAGAGCTTCCCCCGCAACGCGTGGACCGCGATCGCTCACGGCAAGCTGACCGAGGCCGAGACCGCCGCCCGGGCCCAGCCCGCGGGGGATGCCGACGCCGCGGCGATCCTCGGTCATCTGGCGATCCGCAAAGGCCAGTACGCCGAAGCGGTCAAGCTCCTGGAGACGGCGGCGGCGCAGGCGCCTGTCGGCGAGGCGGCGCTCGAGCTGGGTTTGGTGCACATGCGCTTCGGGCGGGTGGAAGCGGGCACCAGGATGCTCGAGCCGCTGTTCCGGCAGGGATCGAACGCTTCGGATCCTTTCGTGCTGGCGCGCGCCGCCCGCGCGGCCCAGGCGCTCGGGCGCCCGCACGACGCCAACTCCCTGTTTCGCTCCGCCGCGTCCGCGGCCGGCGGGGATCCCGCGATCGAGACTCCGTTTGCGCTGCTGTTCCTCGACCGGTTCGACGAGCCCGAGGCCGTCCGTCGCCTTCAGCTGATCGTCCAGGCGGATCCGTTGTGGGCGCCGGCGCATGCCGGCCTCGGCTGGGCTCTCGCCGACGAGAACCCGCCGGCCGCCGCGACCGCCGCGATGAAAGCGCTCGAGATCGATCCGGCGCTCGACTCCGCCCAGCTGCTGCTGGCGCAGCTCGATCTCGACAACTCGCGCACCGACCCGGCTCGCGAGCGGCTGGCGAAGATCCTGGCGGTCAACCCGCAGCACCTCGACGCCCGGGCGCTGGTGGCGGCGATTGCCTTTGTCAAAGGAGACCGCGCCGCGTACGAGAAGGAGGTGCGGGAGGTTCTCGCGATCCATCCCGGCTTCGGCGAGATCTACCGCGCGACCGCGGACCTCGCGGCGAGAAACTACCGCTTCGAGGAGGCGGTGGCGCTCGCGCGCCAGGCTACCACCCTCGACCCGGCGTCGGCCCGGGGGTTCGCCGATCTCGGCATGCACCTGCTGCGCACCGGCGATGAGGTCGAAGCGCGCCGTGCGCTCGAGCAGTCGTTCAACGCGGACCGGTTCAACCGCGTGACCTACAACCTGCTGATGCTGCTCGACAAGCTCGACACGTTCACGGTGGTCACCGAGGGAGACGTCGTCGTCAAGATGCACCCGGACGAGGCGCCGGTCCTGCGCGAGTACGCGGTCCCGCTCGCGCAGCAGGCGCTGAAGACCCTGGCCGCGAAGTACCAGTTCACGCCGAAGGGACCGGTCCTCATCGAGATCTTCCCGGTGCACGACGATTTCGCCGTCCGCAACCTCGGCCTGCCCGGCATGATCGGCGCGCTCGGCGCCTGTTTCGGCCGGGTCGTGACGATGGATTCCCCCAAGGCGCGCCCGCCCGGCGAGTTCTCGTGGCAGGCGACGCTCTGGCACGAGATCGCCCACGTGATCACCCTGCAGATGTCGAATCAGCGCGTGCCGCGCTGGCTCACCGAAGGCATCTCGGTTTACGAGGAAGCGCAGGCGAGACCCGAGTGGGGCCGCGACATGGAGGTGCCGTTCGCCGCGGCGCTGGACCAGGGCAAGGCGCTGAAGCTGACCGACCTGAATGCCGGCTTCACCAGCCCGGAAACCATCGCGCTCGCCTACTTCCAGGCCTCGCTGCTGGTCGACCACATCGTCAAGACCTACGGTGACGAGAAGTTGCGGACGCTGTTGCGGTCGTACGGCGAAGGGCTCGAAGGGGATGCGGCGCTGACCAAGACGCTCGGCGCGTCGATGGAGCAGCTGCAGGCGGCGTTCGACAAGTCGGTGGACGCGCGCTTCGGCGCATTGCGGGCGGCGCTGCGACCGGTCGAAGGGGTCAACGCCGCCGACCCGAACGCGCTGCGGGCGGCGGTCGCGGAAAACCCGAAGAGTTTCGCCCTGAATCTTGCCTACGGCCGGGCCCTGGCTTCATCGAAGGACAAGGCCGCGTTCGAGCCGCTCGAGCGGGCGGCGTCGCTCGTGCCGATGGCGACGGGCGAAGACAGTCCTCACGGCGTCATGGCGGAGCTGGCGACCCAGCTCGGCGACGAAGCGCGCGCGCTGCGCGAGTTCAAGAGCCTGCTGTCCCACGACCACACCGCGGTCGATCCCGCCCGCAAGCTGGCGGCGGTTGCCGAAAAACTCGCAGACTCCGAGACGGCGGTGTACGCCTACGAGCGGGTGGTGGCGCTCGACCCGTCCGACGCCGCCGCGCACGCCGGGCTGGGCCGGCTGGCGCTGAAGAAGAACCAGCCGGATATCGCGATCCGCGAGTTCAAGTCCGCGCTCGCGCTCGCCCCCACGGATCGCGCGACCGCTCACTGCGATCTCGGCGAGGGCTATCTCGCCAAGGGCATGGCCGCCGAGGCGAAGCGCGAAGCGCTCGCCGCCCTCGAGATCGCCCCGACCTTCGAGCGCGCGCAGGAGCTGCTGCTCAAGGCCATCCAGTCGAAGCCCGCCGGGGACCCGCGGCAATGACTCCAGCGGGCGTTCGGACGATTCCGCTGGCCGCGGCGGCCGGGCTGACGTTGTGGCTCGGCGCCGGCGTGATCGCGCCCCGAGCCGATGCCCAGGCGAACCCGATCGTCGATTCCCGCTTCGCCGGTCTCACCTGGACCTTCGCCCGGGTGCGCTACGACGCATGGACGATGCCGCGCGGGCGGTTCACGAGCTACGAAGACGAGCCCTGGTTCATCGACGCCCCGGCCGCGGAGCAGAACCTCTCGCGGCGGGTGAAGACCGTCACCGCCATCCAGGTCAACGACCCGGTCGTCATCAACATCGAGGACCCGAATCTCTGGAACTACCCCTGGCTCTACCTGGTGGAGCCGGGCAACCTCCGGCTGAGCGACACCGAAGTGCCTATCCTGCGCGAGTTCCTGCTGCGCGGTGGCACGCTGACCTTCGACGACTTCCACGGCCCGATCGAATGGGCCAACCTCGAACGGGAGATGGCGCGGGTCTTCCCCGACCGCAAGATCGTCGATCTGCCGTCCTCCCATCCGATCTACAGCTGCTTCTACCAGCTCGACGGATTTCCACAGACCCCCGGCCTGGGGTCGTTTCTCTACGGCCGCACCTGGGAGAAGGGGGGCTTCGAGGGGAAGCTCCGCGCGATCGAGGACGACGCCGGCCGCGCGATGGTGCTGATCAACTGGAACACCGACATGGGAGATGGCTGGGAGTGGTCGAACGCCGCAGAGTTCCCGGGCTACGTCAAGTTCACGGCGCAGGCGTACCGGATGCAGATCAACGAGATCATTTATTCACTGACCCATTAAATTGACGACAACATCGACGGCGGAGATTGCGGCGGTTGCCGAGCGGGTGGCGCTCGGGCGCGAGCGGATCCTGAACGAGATCCGGAAGGTCATCGTCGGCCAGGACGAAGTGATCGACCAGGTCCTGATGGCGCTGTTCACCGGCGGCCACTGCCTGATCACCGGCGTGCCGGGGCTGGCCAAGACGCTCCTGATCAAGACCGTCGCGCAGATCCTGGACCTGTCGTTCAAGCGGATCCAGTTCACTCCCGACCTGATGCCGGCCGACATTACCGGCACCGAAGTGCTCGACGAGGACGGGGGGCACCGTTCGCTGCGCTTCGTGAAAGGACCGGTGTTCGCGCAGATCATCCTCGCGGACGAGATCAACCGCACGCCGCCGAAGACCCAGGCGGCCCTGCTCGAAGCGATGCAGGAGTACCACGTGACCGCCGCCGGCCGGACCTACCCGCTGGACCGGCCGTTCTTCGTGCTCGCGACCCAGAACCCGATCGAGCTCGAAGGCACCTACCCGTTGCCGGAAGCACAGCTCGATCGGTTCATGTTCAACATCGTGATGACATATCTCTCCGAAGACGAAGAGGTCCGGGTCGTCACGACCACCACCGGTGTGGCGACCGAGCCGCCGTCGCGAGTGCTCAGCGGCGCCGACATCCTCGAGATCCAGCAACTGGTCCGGCAGGTCATCGTCGCCGAGGAAGTGGCGCGCTACGCCGTCCGGCTGGTCGACGCCTCCCGGCCGGGGCGCCAGAGCGATCATCAGTTCATCCGCGAATGGGTCAAGTGGGGGGGTGGGCTGCGCGCCTCCCAGTCGCTGATCCTCGCCGGGAAGGCGCGCGCGCTGCTCAACAATCGTTATCACGTGGCGGTCGCCGACATCCAGGCGCTGGCGCGGCCGGTGCTGCGGCACCGGATCATCCCGAACTTCTACGCCGAGTCCGAGCGCATCACGCCCGACCACCTGGTCGAGCGGCTGCTCGAGGCCGTGCCCGTACCCCGCAGCGGAATGTAGCCATGGCCGCCGCCCCCGTCGCCCGTGACCTGCGCTTCCTGGACCCCGGCGTCATCGCCCGCCTGGGGACGATGGAACTGAAGGCACGGACGGTGGTCGAGGGTTTTCTGTCGGGCCTTCACCGCAGCCCGTACAAGGGGTTCAGCGTCGAGTTCGCCGAGTACCGGCAGTATCTTCCCGGCGATGACCTCAACACGCTGGACTGGAAGGTGTACGCCCGGACCGACCGGCACTACGTGAAGAAGTTCGAGGAGGAGACCAACCTCGAGTGCCACCTGCTGCTCGACCAGAGCGCCTCGATGTCGTACCGCGGCGGCGCTCCGATGAGCAAGCTGGAATACGGCTCGGTGCTGGCGGCCTCGCTCGCGTTCCTGATGAACCGGCAGCGCGACGCGACCGGGCTGATCGCGTTCGACGAGCGGATTCGCTTCCGTCTGCCGGCGGCGGCGCGGCCAGGTCACCTGCACACGCTGCTGCTCGCGCTGGAGCAGCTCAAGGCGGGGGAGCGGTCCAACGTCGGCCGTCCGCTGCACCAGCTCGCCGAGGCGCTGCTCAAGCGTAGCCTCGTGGTGCTGATCTCAGATCTCCTCGACGATCCGGAACCGGTGATCCGGGGGCTCCGCCACCTCAAGTTCCGCGGCACCGACGTCGTCGTCTTCCAGGTCCTCGATCCGCACGAGCTGAACTTCCCGTTCAAGGGAGCGGCGAGGTTCACCGACGTCGAGACCGCCGAAGAGATCGTCGCCGACCCGTCGCGGGCCCGTACCGAGTACCTGCGCGAGCTTGCCGGTCTGACGCTGCGCTACGATCGCGAGCTGCGGGGGGCCGGCATCGATTACGTGCAGCTGGACACTTCGCAGCCGCTGGACTTTGCCTTGCTGACCTATCTGTCCGCTCGCGCGAGGAGGAAGTAGCGCATGGGCCACACTGCGGATTGGGGACGGCGGATTGCGGATCGACGGATTGCTGATTGGGGATTGATGAGTGACTACTCAATCCACCCTCAGCAGTCCTCAGTCCGTCAATCCGCAATCCGCAATCCGCGGTCGGCAATCGAGGGAGTATCTCCATGAACTTCCTTTATCCGGCGTTTCTGCTCGGCGGGCTGGCGATCGCGGTGCCGATCGTGCTGCACCTGCTGCGGCGCGACGTGGCGCCGGAAGTCCCGTTCACCGCGGTCCGGCTGTTGAAGAAGTCGCCGGTCGAGCGCTCCCGGCGCCGGCGCCTGCGTGATCTGGTGTTGCTGGCGGCGCGCGTTGCCGCACTGCTCCTGCTGGCGGCGGCGTTTGCCCGGCCGTTCGCGCCCGGCGTCGCCTCGGCGATGCTGCCGCTGCGGGTGATCGCCGTCGACCGCTCCTTCAGCATGGGTGCCCCGGGCCGATTCGAGCGTGCACTCGAGATGGCGCGCACGGCGATCGACGAGGCGGCCTTTGGCGAGCGGGTCGCGGTCATCGCGTTCGACGATCGCGCCGCCGTGATCGCCCCGCCCGGTGGCGCGGCCGAGGCCCGCGCCGCCCTCTCGACCCTGCGCCCGGGCAGCGGCGCGACCCGCTATGCCGCCGCCCTGTCGAAAGCCGCGGAGCTCGCGACCGGTGGCTCGGCCCGGCTGGTCATCGTCACCGATCTACAGCGCGCCGGCTGGGAAGGAGAGTCCCGCGCCGCGATCCCGGCGACGCTTCAGGTCGAGACCCGCGACGCCGGATCCACCTCGACGAACGGGGCGATCGTCCAGGCCCGCGTCGAGGACGGACGCCTCATCGCCTCAGTCCGCAACGCGTCGGCGCAGCCACAGTCGGGCGTCGTAGTGGCCACGCAGGACGGCCGTGAGGTGGCACGCGCCGCCTACTCCGTCGCCGCCACCGCCACGGTCGACGTGGCGATGGCCTTCCCTGCCTCGGGAACGAACCTGGCGGTCACGCTCACGGATGCGGAGGGTTATCCCGCCGACAATACGCGCTATCTCGTGGTCGATGCCGTGGGCTCGCCGGGCGTGCTGGTCGTCACCTCCCCCGACACACCCGGCTTCTACCTCCAGCGGGCGCTCGAGGCGGCGCAAACGAGCGACCTGCCGCCGCTGCAGTCGCGTCTTGTGAGCCCGGCCGAGATCGCCGGCGGCCGCGCCGCGTCAATCGCGAGTCATCGCGCGGTAGTGCTGCTCTCGACCCGCAGTCTCGACCGCGCCGCCCGTGACGCCATCGCCGCACTGGTGCGCGGCGGCGGCGGCCTGCTGGTCGCGGCCTCGCCGGACGTGGATCCGTCGGTCGTTGCCGGCCTGTTCGGCTGGCCGGCCTCCGGCTTCGTCCCGGCCGGCCCGCGGCAGGGATCCCTCACCGCGACCGACGTGCGACACCCGATCTTCCGGCCGTTCGGATCGTTCGCCGCGAATCTCGGCAACGTCCGTTTCAACCGCACCTGGCGGGTCGACGGCGCCGGCTGGCACGTGGCCGCGCGCTTCGATGACGGGATGGCGGCGGTGCTGGAGCGCAGTGAAGGGCAGGGGCGGATCGTGGTGTTCGCGTCCGACCTCGACCGCCGGTGGAACGATTTTCCCCTGCACCCGTCGTTCGTGCCGTTCGTCGCCGAAACGATCCGGTATGTCACCGCCAGGCCGGCTGAACCGTCACAGTTCGTCGTCGGGCGAGTCCCCGCCGGAGTCGCCGCCGAGCCGGGCGTGCATCGGCTCGCGTCGGGACGAGCGGTCGCGGTGAACGTCGATCCGCGCGAATCGAGTATCGCGGCCATGAGCGCGAAGGATTTTGCCGCCATGCTGGACCCGGTTCAGCAGGCGCCGGACCGTCCGGCGCGGGAGGAACAGACCGAGGCACGCCAGAACCTGTGGCAGTACGGGCTGCTCCTGATGCTCGGGGCGCTGGTGGTCGAGTCGTTCGTGGGGCGGGCGTAGATAAGGAACAAGGGCAATGGTTGATGCCGGTCGCCTTCAGTCGCTGATCAGCACCGTCCGCAAGCGGTGGTTCATGACCGTCGCGCTGCGCGCGGCCGGGTGCGCCATGGCGGCGGCGGCAGCGCCGCTGATTGCGGCGCTGATCGTCTACAAGCTGTTCGCGCCGGTGGACGGGGCCCTCCTGCTGCTGGCCGCATCGGGGTCGGCGCTGGCGGTTGCCGCCGCGTGGGTGGTCGGCCGACGAATCGAGTCGAGGCCGGACGATGCGCGGGTGGCGCGATTCATCGAGGAACGCGCCGGATCGCTGCCCGACGCACGCGAAATGGACGACGCGCTGGTCAGCGCCGTCCGGGTGTCGGCCCTGCCCGCGGAGGATCCCCGCGCGCCATTCGCGACCCTGGTCATCGGCGGCGCCTTGAAGCGGCTGGAAGGGATCGATGCTTCGGCGATCGTGCCACCCGTCGAGGTGAGGCGGGCAGTCGCGATCGGGGCGGTGGGCGCGTCGCTGCTGATGCTGGTGCTGATGATCGGCGCACCGGCGCTGGGGCACGCCTACGAAACGGCGCGCCTGCGGTTGTTCCCTGGCTCGATCTCCGTCGAAGTGTTGCCCGGCGATGCCCGCGTCGTCGCCGGACGTCCGTTGACGATCAGCGCGCGAGTGAATGCGACCGGCGGACCGCTGGCGCGCGCGACACCGAAACTGGTGGTCTCGATCGGCGCGGACGAACGGACGGTGGACATGCGGGCGACCGCCAATGGCTTCGAGTTCCCGTTCGAGTCGGTCGATCGCTCGTTCAAGTACCGGGTCCTGGCCGGGACGGCGTCGTCGGGTGAATACAACGTGACCGCGCTGTTTCCCCCCCGCGTGAAGCGGATCGATCTCCACTATCAATACCCGGCCTTCACCGGACAGGCCCCGCGAACGGAAGAGGACGGCGGAGACATCCTCGCCCCGGAAGGCACCCGCGTGCGTCTGCGAATCCACACCGACAAGCCGGTAGTGTCGGGTCAGCTCGGCCTGACGAAGGGTGGCCCGGCGCTGACCAGCGCGGGCGAGCGGATGCTCGAAGCGGATCTCGTGATCGCCCGCAACGATTCGTATCGCATCCGGCTGCTGGATCGCGACGGGCTCAGCTCGAGCGGCGACAGCGAGTACTTCATCCGGTTGATGGAGGATCGTCCACCTGACGTCCGGATCCTGCGGCCGTCCGCGGATCAGGGGATCACGCCGCTCCAGGAAGTGGCGATCGAAGCGCGCGCCGAAGACGACTACGGCATCGTCTCACTCGATCTGGTCTACTCGGTGGCCGGCGGCAAGGAGCACGTCGTGCCGTTCTCACGCGTCACCACGGCAGACACCGAGCGCACCGGCGCTCACCTGCTGGCGGCGGAGGAATTGAAGGTGCGGCCCGGCGACGTGATCACCTACTACGCCAAGGCCCGGGACGTCGCGCGCGGCCGGCGGTCGATCGAGGTGAAGAGCGACATCTTCTTCCTCGAGGTCCGGCCGTTCAATGAAGAGTTCGTGGCGGCGCAGAGCCAGGCCGGCGCCGGCGCCGGGGGAGATCCGCAGGTCGACTCCCTGATCCAGGCTCAGAAGGACATCATCAGCGCAACCTGGAACATCGAGCGCCGGGCCGCCGGCGGCCGATCGTCCGACGACATCCAGGCGGTGGCCAAGGCACAGGCGGACCTGCGGGCCCGGGCGGAACGGGTGCTGGGCGCCGCGCGCGGCCGGCGTGGCCGCGGCTTCTTTCCACAGCGGCAGGCCCAACCGCCGCGGCCGTCCGCGAGGACGGAGGATCCCATCCCGGCGGCGCTCGAGGCGATGGCGCAGGCGGCCGAGCGTCTCGGCTCCGAGCGCACCCGCGAGGCGATCCCTCACGAGCTCTCGGCGCTCAACGGCTTGCTGCAGCTGCAGGCCGAGGTCCGGCGCCGGCAGATCACGCAGCAGGCGCGCGGCGCCGGCAGCGGCGGGGGGAACCGGCAGTCGCAGGATCTCTCGGCGTTGTTCGACAAGGAACTTCAGCGCCAGCAGCGCACCAACTACGAGCAGCGGTCGCAGGTCGAGGAGCGGCAGAACCAGCAGCAGCCCGACCAGGACATGCTGGACCGCGTGCGCGATCTGGCGCGGCGGCAGGAAGAGCTGAATCGCCAGCAGCGCGAGCTGGCGCAGCAGGCCCAGGCGGAGGAGCGGCGGCGGCAGCTTGAGCGGCTCGCGCGCGAGCAGCAGGAGCTCCAGCGCGAAACCGAGGAGCTCTCGAAGCAGATGGAGCAGCGCTCGGGTCAGCGCGGGCCAGCAGTCGCAGCAGCCAGGCCAGCAGGGACAGCAGTCTGGCCAGCAGTCACCGCAGCAGGGGCAGCAGTCTGGGCAGCAGGGGCAGCAGCAAGGTCAGGGGCAGTCTTCCCCCGGATCCCCGCAGCCCGGGAACCCGGGGATGCGCAGCGCCGCCGAGCAGATGGGGCGCGCCGCCGGAGACATGCGGCGGGCCGACGAGGAGTCGGCGGCGCGGAACGGCGAGCGCGCCGCGGGCCAGCTCAGGAATCTCGAGCAGCAGATGCGCGGCGGCGCGGATGCGCGGCAGCGCGCGGCCGCCGACCTGCAGGCGGAAGCGCAGCAGATCGCCCAGGAACAGCGGCGCATCGCCGCCGAAGCCGAACGGATGGCCAAGGGCGGTGACGCGGGGGGCACCGACGCGCGGCGCCGGCTCGCCGCCGACAAGGACCGGCTGTCGGACCGGGTCGACAGCCTGCAGCGCGAAGCGCAGCGCCAGGGCGGCGCGCCGCCGCAGGGGCGTTCGGGCGAGTCCCCGCGGACCGGCAGTACCGGCACCCGCTCGCCGGACGAGCAGATGCGGGCGCGTGAGGCGGCGGCCGAGCTCCAACGGCAGAAGGTCGGCGAGCGCATGCGCGAGACCGCTCAGCAGCTGCGCGAGGGCGCGAAGCCGGCCGACGCTCAGGGCGAGCAGCAGATCGCGCGGACCCTGGACCAGGTGGTGGAGAAGCTTGGCGGCTCCTCTGCTGACGCGCGCCGGCTCGCCGAACAACTCGATCGATCCAAGGAGATTCGCGAGCGGCTCGATCAGCTCGAGGGGCAGCTTCGCCAGGCCGAGGCCCGCAAGGACGGCAGCGCCGGGAAGCTGCGCCAGGCCTACGAGCAGGAGCTCGGTCGCGCCCGCGATTCGCTCGGCCGGCAGGGAGAGGGTGTCCAGCCCGATGGCGGCGGCGGCTCCACGCCGGAAGAACAGGTGTTCAGCCGCTCGGCTCCCGGCACCGAGGCGTTCAAGCAGGATCGCAGCGGGTGGGAAGCGTTGCGCAAGAACGTCGATCGCGCGCTCGAGCAGCATGACGCCGCGGTGTCACTCCGCCTGGCGAAGGCGCTCGGCGACGGTGGACTGCACGCCGGGGGGAGCGACCGCGTGCCCGAACAATACCGCCACCTGGTCGCGAAGTACTACGAGTCGCTGGCGAAGGTGAAGAAATAGTGTCGTTCGCCAACCCGATTCCCTGGTGGGCGTTTGCGCTCGCGACCGCCGCCGCCGGCGCGCTGGCATGGCATGCCTACCGCGGCTTTTCCGCCTGGCCGTCGCGTCGCGCCACGCTTTCGGGACTCCGGTTCGTCACGCTCCTTCTGCTGGTGCTCGTATTGATGCGGCCGGTCGCGCGCCTGACCGAATCCGACGCGCGGGATGTCGTGGTGGCGGTCCTGGTCGATACCTCGCGCAGCATGGCGATCGAAGATGCGGCCGGCGGCCGCCGCATCGATCGCGCGCGCGACTACCTGTCCGGCGAACTGCTGCCGGCGCTTCGCGGCCGGTTCCAGGTCGAGCTGCTGTCGTTCGGGGACGCGTTGGCCGCCGCGGATCCGGCGGCATTGAGCGCGAACGCCCGGCGCAGCGACCTGGCCGGCGCGCTGGCGGCCACCCGCGAGCGATACCGAGGGCGTCCGCTGGCCGGCATCGTGCTCCTCAGCGATGGCGGTGACACCGGCGTCCCGCTCGATCCCTCCTCACGCGACGGATCGCTGCCGCCGGTCTACGCCGTCGGCTTCGGCGCCGAAGATCCGGGACGCGACCGCGAGGTCCTGAGCGTCACCGCGGCAGAAGCGGTACTGGATGACTCGCGCCTCGATCTGGCCGTCTCCGCCGTCGCTCACGGAGCGGTCAAGGGGCCAGTGACGATTCGCCTGCTCGAGAACGGCCGCCCGCGCGAGGTGCGCCACGTGCAGCCGCCCGCGGACGGAGGACCGATCCGCGAGGTCTTTCACGTGTCACCGGGCGCCGGCGTCGCCACCGTGTATTCGGCGGAGATTCCCCCCGAGCCCGGAGAGCTCGTGCCGGAGAACAACACCCGCAGCGTGCTGGTTCAGCCGCCGTCCCGCCGGCGTCGCGTGCTGCTGGTGGAGGGGGCGCCCGGCTTCGAGCACAGCTTTCTGAAGCGCGCGCTCGCCGGGGACCGCGGTCTCGAAATCGACTCGGTCGTGCGCAAGGGTGAGAACGAAGAAGGGGCCGACACCTATTACATCCAGGCGGCACGGGGCCGGGCCGACGGACTGACCTCGGGGTATCCACGCGACGCGGCGACCCTGTTCGCCTACGACGCGATCGCGTTCGCGAACGTCGGCGGGGACCAGCTCACCGAACCCCAGCTCGAGGCGACACGCGACTTCGTCAGCCGGCGCGGCGGCGGACTGCTGGTGCTCGGCGCGCAGTCGTTTCTCGCCCGCGGCCTGCTCGGCACGGCGGTGGAGGATGCGCTGCCGGTGCAACTGAACCGGCGTTCGGACGCGGTGCTGCCGGCCGGGCCGGCGGTTGCCGCCAACCGTGCCGTCCTCACCGAAGAGGGAGCCGTGCATCCGGTGACCCGGATGGCGATGACGGATGACGACAACCGCAAGCGCTGGGAGGGTCTGCCGCCGCTGGCCGGCGCATCCGCATCGGGAGCGCCGCGGCCCGGCGCCTCCGTCCTGGCCGTCACCGCGGCCGGCGGCGCCTCGCGCCCGCTGATCGCGGTGCAGCGATACGGCGACGGCCGGTCGATGGTGTTCACGGGAGAGGCTTCGTGGCGGTGGCGGATGATGCTCCCCTCAACCGACCGCTCGTACGAAACGTTCTGGCGGCAGGCGGTCCGCTGGCTGGCACTCTCGGCGACCGACCCGGTCTCGATTCACCCGGCGGCCGCCGCGGCTCCTGGAGACGAGATCGCGATTCGCACCTCGGTGCGAGACCCGGCGTTCCTGCCGATGCGCGATGCCGAGGTCGACGTCCGCGTGTCCGGACCCGACGGCCGCATCCAGGAGCTGCGCGCCTCCGCCGAAGAACACCCGGGCGACGACGCCCCGTTGTTCTCGGCGCGATTCACCCCGACGCAGCCGGGCCTCTATCGCGTCAGCGTGTCGGCCCGCCGCGGGCGCACTCCGGCCGGCAGCGCGTCCTCCGCGCTGCTCGTCGGCGGCGCCGACCCCGAGATGGCGGACCCGCGGCTCGACACGGCGCTGCTCGAGCGGATCGCCGTCGCCACCGGCGGACGGCTGATCGCCGAAGGTCAAGCCGGCGATCTCGTCCGCGCATTGCACGAAGCGACCCCGGCCGCCGTCCTCGCCGTTCAGAAAGACCTGTGGCACAACGGCTGGTCGCTCGGGCTGATCATCGCCCTGCTCGCATCGGAGTGGCTGCTGCGCCGGCGCTGGGGGCTGCGGTGAGCTGCCGCCTGGCCGCCGCCGTCGTCGCAATCGCACTGGCGTTGCCCGCCGTTGCCGGCGCCCAGCAGCGTTTCGCACTGGTCGTCTCGGGTGCCACCGGCGGGGAGGAGTACGCCGCGCAGTACGCCGGCTGGACGGACGGTTTTGCGCGGACCCTCAGCGGCCGGCTCAAGTTCGATCCGGCCCGGGTGACGGTACTGTCCGAGTCGGAACGTCCCGAGGCCGCCGCCACCGCCGAGAACGTCCGCAAGGCGATCGCCTCCGTCCGGCAGCAGATGTCGCCGCAGGACCTGCTGTTCGTGTTCCTGGTCGGCCACGGCACCTTCGACGGTGTCGACGCCAAGTTCAACCTGGTCGGCCGCGACCTCGATGCGGCCGGCTGGGCGTCGTTGCTCCAACCTCTTCCCGGCCGAGTCGTCATCGTCAACAGCACCGCCGGAAGCTTTCCTTTCGTGCAGGGGTTGAGCGGGCCGCGGCGGATCGTGATCACCGCGACCGACTCGGTCGCGCAGCGCTTCGACACCGTTTTCGCCGAGTACTTCAGCAAGGCGTTCGAGACCGACTCCGCCGATCTCGACAAGAACCAGCGGATCTCGATCTGGGAGGCGTTCGCTTCGGCCGCCGCCGGCGTCCGTCGGCACTACCAGCAGCGCGGGCAGCTGTCGACCGAACGCGCGCTGATCGACGACAACGGCGACGGGGTCGGCACGTCAGCCGCAGAGCAGGGTCAGGACGGCGCGCAGGCGAGCCAGACCTATCTCGACCAGGCGTTGCCTGGCGCCGCACCGACCGACCAGGAGCTGCTGAAGCTGCTGCAGCGCAGGTCGCTGCTCGAGGCGGAGCTCGCCGAGCTCAAGATCCGGAAAGCCTTTCTCAACACCGACGAATACACGAGAGAGTTCGAGCGCATCATCACCGAGTTCGCCCGCGTCTCGAGCGAGATCCGCCAGCGGACGAAGAGCTGACCACAGGCTGACCCGGACCCTTACGCGTTTCTGCGCCGGCTTACTTCGCGTGAAAGCCGGAGCCAAGGCTCATCCGAGCCGAATCAGGTACTTTCCTCAATCTTCACCGGTATTGATCTTGCCGATCGCTGTTCGACAGAGGAGGCAGGATGACTTCACGATTCTGGGTGAGGAATGTGTGCGCGGGGGCAGCGCTCGCGGCCCTGACCGGGGCGATGGGACGGCCGCCGGCTGGTGCGCAGGCCAGCGCCCCGCAGATGCTCGATCCGTCACTGGGCGTGAGGACGGCGGTCAGCGGCCTGGAGACCCCCATCGGTCTGGCCTTCATCGGTCCGGCCGATATGCTGGTCCTCGACAAGAACACCGGACGCGTTCAGCGCGTGACCAACGGTGCCATCGCCGGAACCGTGCTCGATCTCGGGGTGAACAACGCTTCCGAACGAGGGCTGCTCGGCATCGCGCTCCATCCTGATTTCCCGGCTAATCCAGGGGTCTACCTGTACTGGACCTGCCGCAGCACCCAGCTGCCGCAGGCGGATCCGTTCCACCCCGACGAGCGCCGGTGCCTCGATTCGAACATGTTCGCCACCGACAGCGAGAACCTGCTCGAGGTTCCGCTGCTCGGCAACCGGGTGGACCGGTTCACCTGGAGCGACGGCGCCCTGGAGTTCGATCGCAACCTGATCATGCTCCGCGCCTTTCAGAATGACGGTGCTCCCGACCCGGCCGGGCAACAGGATGAGGAACAGCTGGAACGCGGCAATCACAACGGCGGGGTCATCCGCTTCGGGCCGGACCGCAAGCTGTACATCTTCATCGGCGACAACGGCCGGCGCGGGCAGATGCAGAACCTGGTGAACGGCCCCGGTCCGACGCGGCAGGACGACCAGTTCGGCGGCCCGGAACCAGACGATGCGCACCTGACCGGAGTCATCCTGCGGCTGAACGACGATGGGACGACGCCGTCGGACAATCCGTTCGTCGCCGCCGGCACCGAGATCGGCGGGGAAGCCGGCGACAACATCCAGAAGGTGTTTGCTTACGGGCTGCGCAACGGCTTCGGCATGGCGTTCGATCCGATCAGCGGCGCACTGTGGGAACAGGAGAACGGCGACGACTCGTTCAGCGAGCTGAATCGCGTCGATCCCGGGTTCAACTCCGGCTGGGTGCAGATCATGGGGCCGCCGGGGCGGATCGCTCAGTTCAAGGCGATCGAAACCACCGTGACCCCTGATCCGCCGGATCCGTTTGCGAACAGCTACTTCGGGTTGCAGCAATTGCGCTGGTCGCCGGTCAATATCGCCGACAGCGCTGCCGAGGCCATGGCCCGGCTGTTCATGCTGCCCGGGGCGCACTACAGCGCGCCGGAGTTCTCCTGGAAGTACGAAGTGGCTCCCGGCGCAATCGGTTTCGTCCCCGGCCGAACCCTCGGGCCGCAGTTCCGCGGCGACCTGTTCGTGGCCGCGGCGCGCGACTTCCTCGAGGGAGGGCATCTGTTCAGGTTCCAGATCACCGGCAACCGCCAGGCGATCGGCACCGACGACCCGCGGCTCGAGGACCGCGTCGCCGACAACCTGCACAAATGGGAGATCACTGAGAGTGAGAGCCTGCTCGTCGGCCGGAACTTCGGCATCGGCACCGACATGCAGATGGGGCCCAACGGCAATCTCTTCATCGTGTCGCTCAGCAACGGAGCGATCTATGAAGTCTTTCGCGCGAAGGGACCGTAGGGGGGTGCGGGACGAGGGGTGCGGAGGGGTGCCGAGGGGTGCGGACGGGTGCGGACGGGTGCGGAGGGTGACTAAGGGTGCAGAGCGTGCGGACGGTGTGTTTCGTACCTAGGCACGCGTCCGCACCTTACCGCACCCCTCCGCACCCTCCGCACCCCTACTCCCGCACCCTCACTCCCGCACCCTCTGTCTTTATCGAGGTTGTGGCACGTAGCGGAGGTACGGCTTGGGTGCCTTCCACCCCTCGGGATACTTCTCCTTCGCGTCGGCATCCGATACCGCCGGCAGGATGATGACCTGGTCGCCGTCCTTCCAGTTCGCCGGGGTGGCGACCTTGTGCTTGGCGGTGAGCTGCATGGAATCGAGCACCCGCAGGACCTCGTCGAAGTTGCGGCCGGTGCTCATCGGGTACGACAGCACCAGCTTGACCTTCTTGTCGGGGCCGATCACGTAGACGTTGCGGACCGTCTGGTTGTCCGCGGCGGTGCGCCCTTCACAGCTGTCGCCGGCCTCGGCGGGCAGCATTCCATAGAGCTTTGAAATCTTGAGATCGGAATCGCCGATCATCGGGTAGTTCGGGCGGTGTCCCTGCGTCTCCTCGATGTCGTTGGACCAGCTCACGTGCTTGTCGACGGGATCGACACTCAGGCCGATCACCTTGACGCCGCGGCGGTCGAACTCCGGCTTGATCCGGGCCATGTAACCCAGCTCAGTCGTACAGACCGGCGTGAAGTCCTTGGGGTGGGAGAACAGGACGCCCCACGAGTTGCCGAGCCACTCGTGAAAGCGGATGGGACCTTCGGTGGTCGTTGCGGTGAAATCGGGGGCGTCGGATCCAATGGGGAGAGGGCCAGTCATTGTCACGTCCTCCAGCTGCAGTAAGCGGGCAATCTGCTCGCGACGGATCTTACAACGACCGGCGGCCGCCCCGAAACGTCACGTCACGCCGCGCCAGTAGTCCCGATGGTGCTGGTCCCGCATCCTCATGTACAGCCCGACCAGGATGCCGGCGGCGAATCCGCCGGCGTGGGCCCAGAAGGCGACCCCGCCCCCTTCGCCCCCGGACGACATCGCGCCGTGCAGGAGCTGGAGCAGGAACCAGACGCCGAGGAAGAAGATCGCCGGGATCTCGATCACGTCGAGGAACACCACCAGGAAGACCGCGGTCAGGATGCGGGACTGCGGGTAGAGCAGGAAGTACGCCCCCATCACCCCGGCAATCGCGCCGCTGGCGCCGATCATCGGCGTCAACGAAGTGGGGTCGGCAAACACCTGCGCCATCGCCGCCACCCCGCCGGCACCGATGAAGAACAGCGCAAACCACGCGTGCCCGAGCCGGTCCTCGACGTTGTCGCCAAAGATCCACAGAAACACCATGTTCCCGAGGAAGTGGAGAAAGTCTCCATGGAGGAACATGCTCGTCACGACGTCCCCGTAGGAGAACTGCGCCGGAATCACCCCGAGCTCCCAAACCAGCTGGCGAGACAGGGCATCGTCGAGCTGGAGCTGGTAGAGGAATGCCAGCGTATTGAGGGCGATCAGGCTGATGGTGACGACCGGGCGGGTCCGCGACGGGATGATGTCGCTGATCGGGAACATGCCAGACCGTATGCTAATCTGAGAGTGATGGGCCTGCCCTCGCTCCGCCGTTCGTCACGGCTGCTCGCGGCAGTTCTTCTGGCCATTACGGTCTGGGGGCTGGGGCACAAGCCGTTTGCCGTCGACGTCTGCCTCCCGGACGGCCCTGAACACCACGACCCGTCGAAACACGCGATAACCGCCGCCGTGGATCCGCAGCACGAGCACTGCGCGATCTGTCACTGGCATCGCTTCCTCCGACCTTCGTTCGCCCAGGCGTCGATCGACGTCCCCCTGCTTCGGCCCTGCGCCGAAGTCCTTGGCACCACCGGCGCTCCCACCCGCGCGGGTGCCGCCGGCCTGCTCGCCGCCAGGGCCCCTCCGACCCCGCTGCTGTAGCCGCTCGAGTTCGCGGTCCGACCGCGACAGCGCACCCGTGCGCTGGACGACAGCCGTCAATCTGGAGGAGTTCGCATGTCCCTGTTTCGCTTCTGGCGTAGCCGAATTCCGGCCGCGCCGATCGCCGCACTGGCTCTGATATTCATCGTTCCGGGGCCTCGGGCCGAGGCTCAGTCCGTGCCCCCGCCGCCGCCGGCGCCACAGGAGGCGCAGCAGATCCGGCAGGAGCTCGACAAGCTGCGGCAGGAATTCGAGGCCATCCGCGACGCCTATGGCCAGCGGCTCAGCGCGCTCGAGGCGCGGCTGAGCGCGACGACACCGGCCGGGCCGCCGGCGGTGCCGCCCGGCCAGCCGGGGGCGGCCGTTCCCGCCGCCCCGTCCGGCGGCGCACCGGGGACCGTGCCGGCAGAGGTACCGGTCCCGGCCGGTGCCGCGGGAGCGGAAGGTCCGCAGGGGGCCCTTCCGGTCTACGGAAACGCCAGCGCCGCATCGAAGATCTTCAACCCCGACATTGCCGTGATCGGCAATTTCCTCGGCGCCGTGGGCAACAACGACGTGAACCCGGCGCCGGCATTCGAGCTGGGTGAGGCGGAAGCGACCTTCCAGGCGGTCGTCGACCCTTACGCGAGGGCCGACTTCTTTCTCGCCTTTTCACCGGAAGGGGTCGAGATCGAGGAAGGGTTCCTGACGCTCACCAGCCTGCCGGGCGGCCTGCTGGCAAAGGTCGGGAAGATGAAGCAGCAGGTGGGGAAGGTGAACACCCTGCACGCGCACTCGCTCTCGTGGGCGGACCGTCCGCTTGCCAACGTCAACCTGCTCGGCGGTGAAGAAGGCCTGGCCGACTCCGGGCTGTCGGTTTCCAAGCTGATTCCCAACCCGCTGCTGTTCCTCGAGGCCACCGGCGAAGTGTTCCAGGGGAACTCCGGCGTCTTTCAGTCGCACGAGCGCAGCCAGGTCAGCTGGACGGGGCGGCTCCGCGGCTATCGCGACATCACCGAGGCGACCAACGTCGACGTCGGCGTGTCGATGGCGCGCGGCCACAACGATGCCGGCCCCGACTTCACCACCCAGGTGGTCGCCCTCGACGCGACCCTTCGCTACCGGCCGCTGCAGCGCGCGCTCTACCGCCGCATCCTCGGGCGCACCGAGCTGTTCTGGAGCCGTCGCGAGCAGGAAGACGGCACGGTGCCGGCCTTCGGGATGTACGTGTCCGGCGACTACCAGTTCGCGCGCCGGTGGTTCGCCGGCGCGAGGTACGACTGGAGCGAGCGGGCCTACGACGCGCGACTGAAGGACAAGGGGCCGTCCCTGACGTTGACCTTCTGGCCGAGCGAGTTCAGTCAGGTGCGCGGCCAGTACCGCACGATCGATTTTGCCGAAGGGGTCCGCTCGCACGAGCTGCTCTTCCAGTTCCTGTTCTCGATCGGCGCCCACGGCGCCCATGTCTTCTAGGCCACGGGGAAACCAAATGAAAAGATCAAACCACGGCTCAACACCGATCAACGGCCACGGTTCAACACGGATCAACCCGGTTGGGCTGTTGCTGGCCACCGTTTTCGTCTGGACGGTCTGCATCCCAGTCCGCGCCGCCGCCGCGCTCAAGGTCATCACCACCACCCAGGACCTCGCGTCCCTGGTGACTGAGATCGGCGGCGACAAGGTCGCGGTCGAGGCGCTGGCGCGCGGCTACCAGGATCCGCATTTCGTCGAGGCCAAACCCAGCTTCGTCCTGAAGCTCCACTCCGCCGACCTGCTCATCGTTGTCGGCCGCGAGCTCGAGATCGGGTGGCTGCCGCCGCTGATCACCCAGAGCCGCAATGCGAAGCTGCAGCCGGGCGGGGCGGGCTATCTCGACGCCTCCCTGAACGTCCGCATCCTCGACGTCCCGACCGGGCAGATCACCCGGGCGATGGGTGACGTGCATCCTCAGGGGAATCCCCACTTCTGGCTGGACCCGGGGAACGGGCGCCGCGTCGCCAAGGCGATTCAGGAGAAGCTGACCGCGCTGAGCGCGGCCGATGCCGGCTACTTCGCCCAGCGTTACGCCGATTTCGACCGCCGGCTGGCCGAGGCGGAGGCCCGCTGGAAGGCGGCGCTCGCGCCCTATCGCGGCACGAAGATCGTGACCTATCACCGCTCGTGGCCGAACTTCGCCGATGCCTTTGGTCTGGACGTCGTCGGCTACGTCGAACCGAAGCCCGGCATCCCGCCGTCCCCCGCGCACACCCTCACGCTGATGCAGGAGATCAAGCGGCAGGGCATCCAGCTGATCCTGGTCGAGCCGTACTTCGACATGAAAACGCCGAACGCGATCGCCCGTGACACCGGGGCCAAGGTGCTGGTCATGCCGCCGTCGGTCGGCGGCGTCAAGGAGGCCTCCGACTACATCCGCCTCTTCGACTACGACGTCAACCTGCTCGTGTCGACGCTCAAAGCGCTGACTGGACGCTGAAGATGATGGACCTCTCGTTCGGCCAGATCGTCGAGTTCCTGGCCGCGCCGTTCGTCGCCAGCCTGATCCTGACCGGGATCCACTCGTACCTTGGTCTCCACGTCGTCGAACGGGGGGTCATCTTCGTCGACCTCTCGCTGGCCCAGATCGCCGCCCTGGGTGGCACGATCGCGCTGCTGCTGCCGTTGTCGGGCGGGGATCCGCACGCCCCGGCGGTCTACTGGGTCAGCCTGTTGTTCACGTTCATCGGTGCCGCGATCTTCGCCATGGTCCGCGGCCGGAAGGCCCGGATTCCGCAGGAAGCGATCATCGGCATCAGCTACGCGGTGGCCTCCGCCGCCGCGATCCTGGCCATGAGCAAATCGACCTCCCAGGCTGAACACCTGAAGGACATGCTGGTCGGCAACATCATCGCCGTGTCGTGGCCCGAAGTCATCCACACGGCCGTGCTCTACGGCGCCGTCGGGATCTTTCACTACCTCCTGAGAAAACCGTTTCTCGCGATCTCGATGCAGCACGACAACCCGGAGGCGACCGGTCTGAACGTGCGCTTCTGGGATTTCCTGTTCTACGCCTCCTTCGGCTTCGTGGTGACCTCCTCGGTGGCCATCGCCGGGGTGCTCCTCGTCTTCTGCTACCTGATCGTGCCATCTGTGGCGGCCATGCTCTACGCCGAGACGATCGGCCGCCGCCTGGCGATTGGCTGGACGATGGGCACGGTGGTCTCCGCCCTCGGGGTCTACCTGTCTCTCGTCTTCGATCTGCCGACCGGCGCCACGATCGTCTGTACCTTTGGCCTGGTGCTGGTGCTGATGGCGCTCGCCCGGCCCATCCTTCGCCCCCGTCCGGCTTATTGATAGAATCCCCCGGATGCTCTGTCGCCATTGCGGGACGGAGATCGCCGACAAGGCGATCGTCTGTTACCGCTGCGGAGCCGGGACGACTGACCCGGTCCGCCAGCCTGCGCGGATAACGCCCAAGAGTTCCCGGCTGTTCGGGTTCGTGGCGGTCGCAGTGCTGCTATTACTCGGGCTGTATATGGGGCAGGCATCGCGCACGGCCGCCGAGCCGGGCGTCTATCAACTTCTGGCCGGAGTGCTCGTCGCTGCGGCCCTGGTGGTGTTCATCTTCAGGATCGTGAGGCGCCGGTGACGGGGGGAGCACGCCTGGAAGTCAGTGACGCGCTCGGCCGCCGGGTGGTCGAGATCTCGAAAGCGCTGTTCGAGATCGGCCGCCGTGAGACCAACGATCTCCGGCTGGCCGGCAGCGAGGTCTCGCGCGACCACGCCGACATCGTTACCGAGAACGGCAAGATCGTCATCCGCGACAAGAACTCGCGCTACGGCACCTACGTCAACGGCGAGCAGGTGACCGAGCGGGTGCTGATGCCCGGCGACCGGATCCGCCTGGGCCGCAGCGGCGGCGCCGAAATGGTCTTCCTCGTCGAAGGCACGGAGCCGCCGGCCGAGAAATCGGCCACCACCGCGATCGGCGACCTCCGCCAGATCACCGCCCTGCTCGAGGGCCTGCGGGCGCTCGGCTCGGGGCGCGTGCTCGACGACGTGCTGTCGCTGGTGCTGGACTCGGCGATCGAGGTCAGCGGCGCCGAGCGCGGGTTCATCATGCTCTCGGGCGTCTCGTCGGAGCTCGAGTTCAAGATGGCGCGCGGGCGCAGCCGCCAGACGCTGTCGGGCGGCAGCTTTGCCATCAGCCGCAAGATCCCGGAAGAGGTCTTCCGCACCGGCACGCCGCGGATGGTCGCCGACCTGCTCGACGGCGAGCTCGCGAACGTGCACATGGGGACGGTTGCACTCGGCATCCGCAACGTCCTGTGCGTACCGTTGAAGCTGGTGCGCTACGTCGACACGGCGGAGGCGGCCGACGAAGAGCGCCGCATTGGCGTGCTCTATCTCGATAGCCGCGAGAAAGGGGTCCTGCTCTCCAGCTCGACCCGGGCCGCGCTCGAGACCTTCGCCACCGAGGCGGCGGTCGCGATCGAGAACGCCCGGCTCTATCGCGAGACGATGGAGAAGGCGCGGATGGAGCAGGAGATGCGGATCGCCGCCGAGATCCAGCAGGCGCTCCTGCCCAAGATCGGGCGGGCCGGCCCTTACTTCGCGGCGGCGGCGGCCTCGATCCCCTGCCGGTCGATCGGCGGCGACTTCTACGACTACGTCGACCTCTCCGACGGCACCATGGGGTTTGCGCTCGGCGACGTCGCCGGCAAGGGTCCGCCGGCGGCGCTGCTCAGCGCGATGATGCAGGGGATGTTCGCGGCCCAGGCGGCGAGCAGCGCCCGGCCGTCCGAGACGATCACCCGGGTCAACCTCGCCCTCTACCGCCGCGGGATCGAATCGCGGTTCGTCACGCTGATGTACGGCTGCCTGCGCAACGACGGCGGGCTGACCTACTGCAATGCCGGCCACAACCCGCCGCTCATCGTCAGCCCGTCGGGTTCCGTCCGCCGCCTGGAAGTGGGCGGGCCGATCGTCGGGCTGTTCGAAGGAGCGACGTTCGACGAAGAGACGGTGACGCTGTCGAAGGGGGACTGGCTGATCGTCTTCTCGGACGGCGTATCGGAAGCGCTCTCGGCCTCGGATGAGGAATACGGCGACGCGCGGATCGTCGAAGTCGTCCGCAACAACAGCAGCCTCCAGCCGCAGCAGATGCTCGAAGCGCTCTTCACCGATGTGCGCGCGTTCGCCAAGGGGGCGGCGCAGAGCGACGACATCACCGCCCTGGTGCTGCGCTACGGAGGGTGAACGTGCAGCGGCTGCCGCGGCGCGAGCGAATCCTGGTCGGCATCTGGGTGGCGATCGGGATCGTGCTCTGGAACGGTGTCTACGACATGACGCTGGGCCAGGGGATCAAGGAATACCTGTTTCGCAGCGCCCTGCACGACGCCGGCCGGGGTCCGCGGGTGACGATCGCCGCGGTGCTCGACCCGTTTCTCTTCGATGCCCTCTGGGTGTCGACGTTCTGGGCCTCGCTGGTGATGCTGGCGGGGCTGGTGACCATCCGGGCGCTCCGGCGTCCTGACCCGCGGCCATGACCTCCCCCCATCCGTTGATCCACGACTGGAACGGCACACCGGCCGCACCCCGCGCCGTGATGCTCGACGACGAGACGTTGCGCGACGGCCTGCAATCGCCGTCGGTGCGCTGCCCGACGATCGACGAGAAGCTGCGGATCCTGCACCTGATCGACCAGCTCGGGATCGACACCGCCGACATCGGGCTGCCCGGCGCCGGTCCGCACGTCGTGCAGGACGTCGAGCGGCTGGCGCGCGAGATCGCCGACCAGCGCCTGACGGTCAAAGCCAACTGCGCGGCGCGGACCATGATCGCCGACATCAAGCCGGTAGCCGAGATCTCGCAGCGGGTCGGCATGGCGATCGAATGCTGCTGCTTCATCGGCTCGAGCCCGCTCCGGCAGTACGCCGAAGGGTGGACGGTCGACCAGCTGCTGAAGCTGTCGGAAGAAGCGATCACCTTCGCGGTCGGCGAAGGACTGCCGGTGATGTTCGTGACCGAAGACACCACGCGGGCGGACCCGGAGACGCTGCGCCGGCTGTATTCGACCGCCATCCGCGCCGGCGCCTCGCGGGTGTGCATCGCCGACACCGTCGGCCATTCGACCCCCGCCGGCGCCTCCGCGGTCGTGAAATTCATCGCCGGGGTGGTGGCGGAATGTGGCGGCGGCGTCGGCATCGACTGGCACGGTCATCGGGACCGTGATTTCGCGGTCATCAATACACTGGCAGCGCTCGAGGCCGGGGCGACCCGGCTCCATGGGGCCGCGATCGGCATCGGCGAACGGGTCGGCAACACGCCGATGGACACGCTGCTGGTCAACCTGGTGCTCATGGGCTACATCGAGCGCGACCTGTCGGCGCTCGTCGAGTACTGCCGGGTGGTCTCGGAGGCTACCGGCGTGCCGATCCCGGCGAACTACCCGGTCGTCGGCAAGGATGCCTTCCGCACCGCGACCGGCGTCCACGCGGCGGCGGTGATCAAGGCGTTCCGGAAGAACGACATGTCGCTGGTCGATGCGGTCTACTCCGGGGTCCCGGCCAGCATGATCGGCCGTGAGCAGGAGATCGAAATCGGCCCGATGTCGGGGAAATCGAACGTGCTCTTCTGGCTCGAGCGGCGCGGCCTCATCGCCGACGATGCCGCCGTCGAACGGATCTTCGCCCGCGCCAAGGCCTCGGCCAGCGTCCTCACGGAGGGGGAGGTTCTGCAGGAGCTAGGAGCTAGGAGCTAGGAGACTAGGAGACAGGAGACAGGAGACAGGAGACAGGAGACAGCGGATCGGGCTGGAGGCTCCGAAGCTGGGAGCTCGAAGCTGGAAGCTGGAAGCTGGGAGCTGATATGCGCTTTATCGTGATGTTGACGCTGGTGTTCTCCGGGTGGGCCTGCGTATCGGCTCAGGCGCCGGCGGCTTCGGCGACGGCCGCCTTTGAGTCCAGCCGGGCGTTCGAGCACCTGAAACAGCTGGTGGCGATCGGCCCGCGCCCGGCGGGGTCGCCGGGGGCGCAGAAGACCCGCGACTACATCCGCCAGCAGATGCAGGCGCTGGGGATCACCACCACCGAACAGGCGTTCGACGCGAAGACCCCGGCCGGCACGGTGAAGATGGTCAATGTCATGGCGACCGTTCCGGGCCCCGGCACCGGACGGCTGATCATTGCCGGCCACTACGACACCAAGCTGTTCACCGACTTCACCTTCGTCGGCGCCAACGACGGGGGCTCGAGCACCGCGTTCCTGATCGAGCTCGCGCGGGTGCTGAAAACACGCAACAACCCGCTGACGATCGAGCTGCTGTTCCTGGACGGCGAAGAGGCGATCGGCGAGTGGGAGACCGGCAACACCCACGGCAGCCGCCACTACGTGTTCGAGGCGGCAAAGGATGCGGCGACACTGAAGCGGATCAAGGCGCTGATCCTGGTCGACATGATCGGCGACCAGCAGCCGGTCTTCAAGCGTGAGACCCGGTCGACGCCCTGGCTCGTCGACGCCATCTGGGGGGCCGCGCGCCAGCTCAAACGTCCGGAGTTCGTGCCCGAGTCGGCGCCGATCGACGACGACCACCTGCCGTTTCTAGCCGCCGGGATCCCGGCCGTCGACATCATCGACCTCGATTACCCCGACGCCACGCTCCGCTACTGGCACACCGCCGAAGACACGATCGACAAGGTGTCACCCCAGACCCTGCAGGTGGTGGGGGATGTGCTTCTCGCGGCGCTGCCGGCGATCGAGCTCAGAATCAAGTAGCTGGCAGCTGGCAGCTGGCAGCTGGCAGCTGGTAGCTGGTAGCTGGTAGCTATTTACGTTTGTCCCGCGGCACGTAGTCGCGGGTCGGCGAACCGACGTAGATCTGGCGCGGGCGCGCGATCTTCTGATCCGGGTCCCTGAGCATCTCTTCCCATTGCGCGATCCACCCGGCGGTACGCGGGATCGCGAACAGCACCGGGAACATCGACGTCGGGAAGCCCATCGCCTGGTAGATCAGCCCCGAATAGAAATCGACGTTGGGGTAGAGCTTGCGCGAAACGAAGTAGTCGTCCTCGAGGGCGATCCGCTCCATCTCCAGCGCCATTTCGAGCAGCGGGTTCTTGCCGGTGACCTCGAAGACCAGGTCCGCCATCCGCTTGATGATCTTGGCGCGCGGGTCGTACGACTTGTAGACCCGATGGCCGAAGCCCATCAGCCGGCCTTCGCCCGCCTTGACCTTCTTGATGAACGCCGGGATGTTCTGCTTCGATCCGATCTCGTTCAGCATCCGCAGCACCGCTTCGTTGGCGCCGCCGTGGAGCGGGCCGTAGAGGGCCGCCGCCGCGCCCGCCAGCGCCGAGTAGGGGTCCACCTGCGAGCTGCCGATGTTCCGCATCGCGCTGGTGCTGCAGTTCTGTTCGTGATCCGCGTGCAGGATGAACAGCACGTCGAGCGCGCGTTCGAGGACCGGGTGCGGCTTGTACCGCGGCTCGGTCATCTTGAACAGCATGTTGAGGAAATTGCCGGAGTAATTGAGCTCGTTGTCGGGCAGCACGTAGGGACGGCCGATGGTGTGCCGGAAGGCGTAGGCGGCGATGCTCGGCACCTTGGCGATCAGCCGGATCGTCTGGAGCCGCCGCGACTCTTCGTTGAAGATGTCCTTGGCGTCGGGATAGAAGGTCGACAGCGCCCCGACCGCGCTCAGGAACATGCCCATCGGGTGCGCGTCGTAGCGGAACCCCTCGAGGAACTTCTTGATGTTCTCGTGGAGCATGGTGTGCATCGTCACCGCGCCCGACCAGTCGCGCAGCTGCGCCGGCGTCGGCAGTTCGCCGAACAGGATCAGGTAGGCGGTCTCGAGGAAGTCGCTCTGTTCCGCGAGCTGCTCGATCGGATAGCCGCGGTATTCGAGGATCCCCTTGTCGCCGTCGATGAAGGTGATGCTGCTGCGGCACGACGCCGTGTTCATGAACGCGGGGTCGTAGGTCATCATCCCGAACTCGTCCTCGGTGACCTTGATCTTGCGCAGGTCCATCGCGCGGATCGTGCCGTCCTCGATCGGCAGCTCGTAGGTCTTCCCGGTTCGGTTGTCGGTAATCGTCAGTGTGTCGGCCATCTGTTTCCTGTATCGGTGCGTCCCGTCCCCCGTCGCGCTACCTGTCGTCCTCGGGGCCGTCGGACCCCCCGTCAGGGTCGTCGGAAGGCAGGGGATCCCCGGCCAGCCGGTAGTCGCCCGACAGCCAGTGCCCCAGGTCCGCGAGCTGGCAGCGTTGGCTGCAGAACGGCCGCCAGGCCGGCTCGGCCGGCTGCTTGCGGCAATAGGCGCAGATGGACTCTGACGGCATGCCCCGTAACCTTCCAATTGTAGTGGAAGGATGCCGGAACCCGGAATACGGACCTGGAAGGGTTAGTGGATCGAATTTGCCACGGGTAGGAGTTCCGTGTTGAACAGCGTCGAACCGTGGCTTAGAGACTGGATTTGGCGGAGTCGCCCTGGTGGTGGCGGACGTCGCGCGCCGACACCATGAAGATGACGTCTTCGGCGACGTTGGTGGCATGGTCGCCGATCCGTTCGAGGTGGCGGGAGATCAGGATGAGGTCCAGGGATGGCTCGATGGTTCCTGGATCCGAAAGCATGTAGGTGAGGAGCTCGCGGAACACCTGCGTCTTCAGGCCATCCAGCTCGTCGTCCTGATTCAGGACCGCCTCCGCCATGGCGATGTCGCGCCGGACGTAGGCGTCGAGCGCGTCGCGCAGCATCGACTGGGCGATGCCGGCCATGCGCGGGATGTCGATCAGCTCCTTGACCGGTGGATGCCTCAGGTAACGGGTCACGGCTTCGGCGATGTTGACCGCCAGGTCCCCGACCCGTTCCAGGTCGGTGTTGATCTTCACCGCCGACACGATCGCCCGCAGGTCGACGGCCATCGGCTGGTGCAGCGCAAGCAGCGTGAAGCAGCGATTGTCGATCTCGATGTGGAGCTGGTTGATCGGCGTGTCGCCGACCAGCACCTGGTCCACGATCGTCATTTCGCGCGAGACGAGCCCTTCAACGGCCGCCCGCACCCGCTCTTCGGCGAGACCTCCCATCTCGAGCAGCCGTGCCTTCAGCTGCTCGAGCTCCTCCTGAAAATGGCGTACGACGCGGTCTGTCATTATCCGAACCTTCCCGTGACGTAATCCTCCGTCAGTTTTTCCGACGGGTTGGTGAAGATCTTCTCGGTCGCGTCGTACTCGACCAGCTTGCCGAGCCAGAAGAAGGCGGTGTAGTCCGACACCCGGGCCGCCTGCTGCATGTTGTGCGTGACGATGACGATCGTGTACTGGGTCTTCAGCTGGTAGACGAGCTCTTCGATGCGCTGGGTGGCGATCGGGTCGAGGGCGGATGCCGGTTCGTCCATCAGCAGGATCGCCGGCTTGATCGCCAGCGCCCGGGCGATGCACAGCCGCTGCTGCTGGCCGCCGGAAAGCGCGAGCGCCGACTCCTGCAGGCGGTCCTTGACCTCTTCCCAGATCGCGGCCTGGCGGAGGCTCTCCTCGACGCGTCCCTGGAGCTCGGACCGGTTGCCCGCCAGCCCGTTGATCCGGAGGCCGTAGGCGACGTTTTCGAAGATCGACTTGGGAAAGGGGTTGGACTTTTGAAAGACCATGCCGACCCGCCGGCGCAGCGCAACGACGTCGACCCCGGGCCCGTAGACATCCTGTCCGTCGATCTGGACGCGCCCCTCGACCCGCGTGCCCGGGATGATGTCGTTCATCCGGTTCAGCGTGCGGAGGAAGGTGCTCTTGCCGCAACCGGACGGCCCGATGAACGCCGTGACCAGGTTTGGCCGAACCCCCATCGTGATCGATTCGAGGGCCTTCTTGGTGCCGTAATAGAAATGCAGTTGCTGGACGTCGATGGTGTCGGGCCGGGCCGGCTGGGCCGGGGCGGCCGCACGAGGGGTGACGGTCAGCGGACGTGGCGTTGTCGGGACGGCAGGCATGCGAACAGCTCAAGCCTACCGACCGGCCGTTTCACCGCAATTTCAGGAAGGTAAAATCCGTGTAAAGGACGGTCCGCCTGCCGCCTGGCGGTTACACCGGTGTCGCGTCGGCCTTGCTGGCGGCGTCCCCTTCGGCGAGAAACGCCCCGACCTGACGCCGCAGCTCGTCCTGGAGGACGTCGACCTTGCGGCGCGCATCCAGCACCCGGAAGTTGTATTCCTCCGCCATCGACCCGTACTCCTTCAGCAGGGAACGCTGGTAGGCGCGGAAGCTTTCGTAGATGTCGTCTCCGAGCTTCATGTCCATGCCTGATTCCCAGTAGTCCATCCCGCGCGACTGGAGCACCCGGCGGATCAGCGTCTTCTCGTCGATGCGGAGGTAGAAAACGAGGTGCGGCACGATCGCGAACCCGTACAGGTTCCGGATCCACGTCTTGTCCACGCCCCGAACGCCCGCCCGGGCCATCGCGGTGTAGATGTATCGGTCCGACAGCACGACGAAGCCGGCCTTCAGCGCCGGGATGATCTCCTTTTCCAGCCGGTCGGCGAAGTCGGTCGCGTAGAGAAGCTGGAAGGTGAGCTTGTTGAGCGTGTTGCTCGCCTTCGCGAGCTCGATCGTCGGCTGCATCAGCTCCGACCGCGTCCATCCGGTCTGGACGACGCCATAGCCCTGGACCTCGAGCCATTCGCGAAGCAGCCGGATCTGGGTCGACCGTCCGACGCCGTCGGTCCCTTCGAGGGCGATGATCTTTCCCGGATATTTGTCGAGCGGCAGGTACGGGATCGGGTTGCCGTAATAGCTCCCCGGGCGCGGTCCCGGCGCCGGTTCGACCGCGGGTGTCTCGGTCACCGACTCAGGCGATGTCGTCGGTGATATTGGCGCTGTCATTCTTGATCTCCAGGTGCTCCGAGACCAGCTTGCGGAACGTCCGCTGCTGGTCGGTGATGCTGCCGGTCGCGGTCACTACACTGAGGCCGAACTCGTCGACCAGCCGATCGTACTCGTCGAGCACCTTGCTCTGGAAGATCTTGAAGCTTTCGACCGCGTTGGTGCTCCAGCCCATGTCGAGCCCCGCCTCGTAGAACTTGAGCTTGACCCGGCGGGCGAGCAGGCGTTCGGTCGAGACCTCGATCGGGACGCGGAAGTAGACGGCGAGGTCCGGCTTGACCGCGAAGCTGTAGAGCTCCCGGACCCACCGCCGATCGACCCCCCGCGCGGTGTCGCGTGAGAACGCAGTGTAGGCGTAGCGATCCGCCACCACGATCATACCGGCCTTGAGCGGCGGGATGATGTTGTAGAGCAGCCGGTCGGCGAAGTCGGTGGCGTGCAACAGGCTGAACGTCATCGGCGTCAGGGCGTTCTTCTTCTTGCCCGCCTTGGTCGCCGCCTTGACGAGCGCCGACGAGTTCCACTCGGTGACGACGACCGGATGCCCGGCGGCGCTAAGCCATTTTGCCAGCAGCGCCAGCTGGGTCGTCTTGCCCGAGCCGTCGATCCCTTCGACCACGAACAGCTTTCCGGGGTACTGGTGCGGCGTGGTCAGGTTGTTCTGCATGCGGTTGCGGGTCCTTGTAATCGCTGCCCGCCACTTCGAAGCGCAGCGGTTTCTCGAGCACCGCCTCGAGCGCTGCGGCGTGGCGGTGCGCCGACCAGAGCTCGAGCTCGGCGTCTCCGGTGGCGCGTAATCTTGCGAGGTAGTCGTCGTCGCGTGGATAGAGATCGATGCCGGTGAGCGCCTGCGCGTGGCTGCGGTCGAGCCCTTCGGCGAGGCGGACCATGGCAGCCAGCGTGCGTACCGTGCGTCGCAGGGAGCCTGGCAGGTCGGCATACCCCTCGTGCGATTTCTTGGGCGTCGCCTGGCGGTGATAGCGTGCGAGCAATGCCATGACCTCGATCTCCTGCGGGTCGAAGCCCCGCAGGTCACCATTCTTGATCAGATAGTAGGAATGGCGGTGATGTCGTTCGTAGCTGATATGGACGCCGACGTCGTGAAGAAGCGAGCCGTATTCCAGCCATTCGCGCTCGCGGTCGGTCAGGCCGTGCACGCTGCGGGTCTGGTCGAAGATGCTCAAGGCCAGGCGCGCCACCTGCTGCGCGTGCTCCGACCAGTAGCCGCATCGCTCGCCGAGCTCCACGATGCTGCGCCGCCGGACGTCAGGATACCGTTCGACCTTGCGGATGCGCGCGCTGTTGCGGTGGATGTAATCGAGGACCAGTCCTTCCCGCAGCGCCAGGTCGCACAAGGTGAGGTCCTCGGCGCCGAGCCGCCGCAGGATGGTGTCGAGCACCACCGACCCGGCGACGATCAGGTCGACACGCCGCGGGTCCAGCCCGGGGACTGCCAGCCGTTCCTCGATGTCGGAAGCAACCAGTTGCTTGCGCAGCCGATGAATGCTCTTGGCGCTGACCCGGAGGTTCCGGAGATCCTCGGCCGGACCGCCGCGTTCCGCCGCCGCCAGCGCACCGAGGCTCAGGATGGTGCCGGACGTGCCGATCACCCGGTCGAACTTCCGGGCCTTGATCTGATCGAGATAGGCGCCCATCTCACGGGTCAGATGTTTGACCAGCCGGCGCTCATCGCGGCTCGCCAGGGGATCCGACTTGACGAACCGCTCGGTGAGCCGGATGACGCCGACCTTGAAGCTCTTTCCCAGGGTCAACTGGGTCGCCTTGCCGAGGGTGATCTCGACGCTGCCGCCGCCGATGTCGATGACAACAGCGGTGCTGCCGCCAACGTCGACGCCGTAGCCGGCCGCCAGGTGGATGAGGCGTGCCTCTTCCGTTCCGCTGATCACCCGGATGTGGATGCCGGTTTTCTGTTCGACCTCGGCAATAAAGTCGCCGCCATTGTGTGCTTCACGGGTGGCACTGGTGGCAGCCGCCACGATCTCATCGACCTTGTGGGAGTCAGCCAGACGCCGGAACTTGGCCAGGGTCTGAATACCGGCTGCAATAGCCGTTGGCGTCAGGCTGCGGCCGTCCAGGCCGCCGGCCCCGAGCCTGACCATATCCTTTTCCCTATCAATGACTTCGAAGGATAAGTCGGGTCGGACCTCCACCACGATCATATGGATCGAGTTGGTGCCGATGTCGATGGCGGCGATGCGCATCAGGTGGGAAGCTCAACCGGTCTGGGTCTTGCTTGTTACACGGACGACATATACTGGGTGACTCAGCCCTGCAGCTATCGATTGGCCGGCGTGATCCTACCATGAACAATCCGAGCACCCGTGTAACGACTCAGTTACTGCAACGCCGCGCGAAAGAGCTCGAGCGGCATCTGCCGGCGGCTGTGGATGGCGACGATCACAGCGTTCACCAGGCCCGGGTGGCGACCCGCCGGCTGCGCGAGGCGGTGCCGGTCCTCTCAGTGGGGTTGAAGCACAGCAAGGCGGGAAAAGCGGCCCGGAAGATCCGCCGGCTGACCCGGGCGCTCGGCACGGTCCGCGAGCTCGACGTTACGCTCCACCTTCTGGGGGAGCTGACCGAGTCCGGGAACCATCCCCGGACCGCCCTCGAGGAGGTTCGGGCGCACGTGGTCGCCGAGCGCGACCGGCGCCGCACCGTGATGCTGGAGCGGTTGGCGGGCGTCAATCCGGAGAAGCTGGCCCGCCGGCTGGCATCCGTGGCCGATGCGCTGGAAGCGTCCGACGATCAGGGTTGGCGCGAGGTGCTGTCGACTCGCTTGACGAAGCGCGCGCGGCGGCTGCGCGCGGCCGTGGATGAGGCCCGCCAGATGTATGCGCCGGAGCGGCTGCACGCCGTACGCATCGCCGCCAAGAAGCTGCGATACGGTGTCGAGCTGGCGGCTGACAGCAGCATCCCGCAGGCGATGGCGTTGTTGCGTCCGATCAAGCGCGCGCAGGACCTGCTGGGCCGTCTCCACGACCTGAACGTCCTGCAGACGCATGTGGCCGCGGTTCAGGCCGGACCGGGCGCCGACCGTCCCGGCATGCACTCCGCGCTCGACCTGCTCGCGCGGCACATCGAAGAGCAGTGCCGTCACCTCCACGGCCGGTACGTCATGTCGGCCGCTTCGCTGGCGGAAACCTGCAGCGTCATCGAGTCGCGTCTGGTGCCGGCGGTCCGTAAGGTTCCACGACGAGCGCCCCTGAAGATGGCGCTGCGGCGGAAGCGCACTGCAGCGGCAGCCGGGAGCCGATGACCATGGCGACCCTCGAGCTGTACCTTATTCGACATGGAGTTGCCGCGGACCGCGGCGACGAGTATCCGGATGACTCGAAGCGTCCGCTGACCAGTCAGGGACTGTCGGCCCTCCGGAAGGAAGCGAAGGCGCTCGACGCGCTTGGGGTCGGCTTCGATCACATCATCACCAGCCCTCTCGTCCGGACGAAACAGACGGCCGACACGCTCGCGGAACACCTGGGGTCGAAACCGACGGTGTCGAGCAGCGATGCCCTGGCGCCGGCCGGTTCGGCGACCGCCATCTTCCAGGAGCTGGCGAAGCACATGAAGAAGGGGAGAATCGCCCTGGTTGGCCACGAGCCCAACATTGGCGAGCTCGCCGGCAGGCTCATCGGGTCACGGACGCCGCTTCCCTTCAAGAAGGGAGCGATCTGCCGCATCGACTTTGAAGTGTTCCCCCCGAAGGGTTCGGGTCAGCTCCGATGGTTCATGACCCCCAAGATGCTGCGGAAGATTCCCTAGCCGGGAGCGGCACAGGCATGGCATGTCATTAGGGCATGTCGTCCTTTCAAAATTCCCTGTCCGAAAATGCACGAGCGCTCGTGTCGCTCGTACCGTCCGTTCGCGATGCATCAGCCGATGCGATCCACGACGCGCGCGTAGCAACGCGGCGTCTTCGCGGCGCGCTCGACATCCTCGACGGCGACCGTCCGGAGCCACAGCTCCAGGAGGCGGCGGCGCTGGCGCGGCGTACGGCCCGGGCGCTCGGCCGGGCGCGCGATCTCGATGTGTCGCTCCAGCTCATCGCTGACCTCGAACGGCGGGCCCCGGCCGCCGCGCCAGCCGCCGCCCTCTGCCGTCGCGAGCTGCTGCGTGCGCGGACCACGGCGCGTCGCCGGTTGATCAAAAAGTTCGACGAGCTCCCGATCTACACCCTGCCCAGGCTGGTGGCTTCGATCGTGCCGCCTGCTGGCAGCGTGCTGGTCATGCGCAGCCGCGAGCGCGCGCGTCGTGCCGCCGACGCGGTCAACCATGCGTCAGGCGTCTACTTCCCGCGGCGCGCTCACGCGGCACGCATCCAGCTGAAAAAGCTCCGATACACACTGGAGTTCGGCGGATCCAGCGACGACTCGGCTCTCAAGCTGTTGAGGAAGAGCCAGCAGCGGCTCGGCGACATCCAGGACCGGCAGGTGCTCTATCGGACGGTGAAAGACATGCGCGAGGACGGCATTGCCACCGGCGAAGATCTCGAACCACTGCTTGGTCTGCTCGAAGCCGAATGCGCCGTGCTCTACGAGCGCTTTCTCGAGCGGAGAGGTGAGGTGCTCGCCCTGTGCCAGAGTCTCGCGACCGCGCGGGTCCCGCGCTCGCCTGCCTTCAAGGGAACCTTGCTTACGGTCGGAGTGGTGGCCGCCGGGTCACTGTTGCAGATGCGACGCTACCGGGCCTGAACGATCAGGTATGTCCGGCGAGCGGTGGCGTAAAAGTCAAGACGGCGCCGGAGCTCCCGCGCCGCCCGGCGATCCGCTCCATGCGCCGATACGGCAGGCTCATCAGCGGGGAAGAAAGCATGAAGTCGGCGGTTGAACGGTTGCAGGCAATCGGCACGTTGTAGACCACGGCGATCCGCAGGAGTGCCTTGACGTCGACGTCATGCGGGTGAGGTTCCAGCGGATCCCAGAAGAAGATCACGAAGTCGATCCGTCCCTCCACGATGGCGGCACCGACCTGTTGATCGCCCCCCAGCGGGCCGCTCAGGAACCGGGTGACGTCGAGATCGAGTTCCGTCGACAGGATGGCACCGGTCGTCCCGGTAGCATAGAGCTCGTGATCGCCGAGCGTGCCGCGGTTGTAGCGGGCCCAGTCCACCAGGTCCGCCTTGCAGTTGTCGTGGGCGATCAGCGCGATACGTTTCCTGAAGGTCATGGTCATTTCTGTCCGCGTCGTTTACGGTGCGTCTCTCGCGGGCTCCGCCAGGTGGCGGAGGAGCAGCGCCTGCTGCGCATCGACCGGCGTATCGCCCGCGGCACCGCGCCGGTAGGTGCCGTCGCTCTGCAGCTCCCAGGCCCGGGCCGTGTCACGGGTATAGGCATCGATCACCACATTTCGCACGTAGTGCTCGATCTGCTGGCCGACGATCGGAAACAGCACCTCGACGCGCCGATCCATGTTGCGTTCCATGAGGTCGGCGCTGCCGAGATAGGTAACCGGAGACCCGGCGTTCTCGAACGAGAAGATACGTGAGTGTTCGAGAAACCGGCCGACGATCGAGCGCACGCGAATGCGATCGCTGACACCCGCGACCCCCGGACGGAGGCAACAGATGCCGCGAACCAGCAGATCGATCTCCACCCCGGCCTGCGACACGCGGTACAGCTGCTGGATGATCTCGGTGTCGGTCAGGCCGTTCACTTTGATGACGATCCGCGCCGGCAGCCCCGCCGCGGCGTGGCTGGCTTCCCGATCGATCAGCGACCGCACGGCGGACCGGAGGTTCACCGGGGCGACCAGCAGCGCGTCGAACTCGGACTGGGCGGAATACCCGGTCAGGTAGTTGAACAGGTTGGTCACGTCTTCGACGAGTTGCGGCCGGGCCGTCAGCAGGCCGAGGTCGGTGTACACGCGAGCCGTGGCCGCGTTGTAGTTGCCGGTGCCGATGTGTGCGTAGCGGCGGATGCCGTCCGCCTCCTTCCGTACGACCAGGCACAGCTTGCAGTGAGTCTTGAGATTCACCAGCCCGTAGACGACGTGCACGCCCGCTTCTTCGAGGCGCGTCGCCCAGACAATGTTGTTGCGCTCGTCGAAACGCGCCTTCAGTTCGACCAGCACGGCGACCTGCTTGCCGGCCTCGGCGGCCGCCTGGAGCAGCGCCGGGAGCGGCGAGTCGTTACCGATCCGATAGAGCGTCATCTTGATGGCGACGACGTGAGGATCGCTCGCCGCCGCTCTCAGAAACGTTTCGATCGACAGAAACGAATCGAACGGGTGGTGCAGCAGGTAGTCGCGATGACGCACCGCTTCGAAGACCTCGTCCAGGTCGTGTCGTCCCCACACGACGCGTGGTGCGTAATTGGCGTATTTCAGCTCGGGCCGATGCAGGTTGGTCAACTCCATCCAGTCGGCGAAGCCCATGCGGTGCGCCGTGCGCACCACCACCGGCTCCTCGATCTCGAAATTCTCGATCAGGATGTTGACGACCCGGTTGGGCGTCCGTTCCTCGACCTGGAGCATTGACAGCGCGCCGTGGCGCAATTGGCGAAGCCCCTGATCGATCGTCTCCAGCAGGTCGTCGGCTTCGTCCTCCTGGATCACCATGTCGGTGTCCCGGATGACACGGAAGACGTGCGCACTCCGGACCTGGGTGCCGGGGAAAAGGTGTTGAACGTTCGTGCAGACGACGTCTTCGAGAAAAGCGAAGGTGGTCGCGCCGTCCGTGAGCTCGAGCGGCAGCGGAACGAAGCGTGACACGACGGGAGGCAGTTTCACGCGGGCGAACTTGGTCCGGCCCTCGTGCTTGACTGCGACCGCGAGGTTCTTGCTCAGATTCGAAATGTGGGGAAATGGATGGCCCGGGTCGAAAGCGAGCGGTGTCAGCACCGGCGCGATCTCGCGGCGGAAATAGCCGGCGAGATACTCGGCCGCCCCTGACGGGTAGTCACGCTGATCGAGGATGCGGATACCGGCGGCGGCGAGCTCGGGCCGAAGCTGCGTCGTCCAGCAACGGGCCTGCTCGTCGAGCATGGCCAGCGCCCGCGTCCGAACCAGGCCGAGTTGCTGTTCGGTGGTCAAGCCATCGGGCGAGATGCGGTCGCGATCGGTCGTGATCTGCTTCTGCAGCACGGCGACGCGGATCATGAAGAACTCGTCGAGGTTGGCGCCGACGATCGCGAGGAACTTCACGCGCTCCAGCAGGGGGTGCTCGGGGTCCCAGGCCTGGGCCAGAACCCGCTCGTTGAATGCCAGCCAGCTGAGCTCCCGGTTGATGAATAGCTCCGGGGCGTCGAGGCGTGCTGGCGCCTCAGGAACCGCCTGTTCTCGGGTCGACAAGATTCGCGGGTTCCTGGCTATTGGGTTTCGAAGTGGACGTGCGGATCCGGCTGTCGAGTGTCAGGCAGCAGTTCCCAGAGCCACAGACGGGCTCCGACCTCGTGCTTCCGCATGGGGCAGCCTGCCCCGCGGCGCTCGAGCAGGCGGGCATTCGTGAGACCCGAGCGGGGATGACGCGACACGTAGACGCGGCAGCCGCACCACAACGTCACGCTGTATGAAGCCATACAGGCGTTTTACGCTCTGCGCATGACGATCGCGAGTCGCTGCTGTAACCGTCGCGTAATTCCGGCGCCGGTCGCCGATCATTCTCAGGAAGGGTGGCTGAGCCCTCGCCTCATCCCAGCTCCGCGCGCACCCGTTTACCGGTGCTCTGCGCCGCGTCGGTGTCGAAGCGGTTCTTGACCGTCCCGGGAATCCCGATCCGCTCATACAGCGCCGCGAGCGTCACCGGGCAGCGCACCTCGGGGTGGGTCGCGACTTCGATCGCGTGCTGCAGCTCGTGGCCGGCCACGGCGATCATCTCCTGGATTCCCAGCCCGCTGGTGATCTGCGCGCGCAGGTAGCGCACACCGCCGGCTGCGGTCATGAAGGTCAGTCGCCCGTCGAGGCCCGACGGCAGATCGCTGACTGCCTCCAGATACACGACCACGTCGGAGGCGTTCAGATCCTCGATCAACTTCCGGAATGTGGAGGAACGTTGGGCCCCCTTGGCAATCAGCAGGTTCATCGCCGGGGTGGTGCCGCGGACGTGCGGGCCGAGGTAGGGGTTCCCTGACTGGGGTTCGGCCGCCGATTCGGGCACGATCGCGAGGCTGAGAAGGGCAGCAAGGCACACCGAGTGCAGCCGGACGCGAAATCGCATGGGACCCTCCTTGGAAGGGCCGCAGTGCACTCATCCTCGTCCCCCGGGGCAGCGATGCCACCCCGCGCGGCTGCCGGCCTCCACCGGCAACTGAATCGGTTAGACGGGACAGTTCGAAGAAGGTTTGGAGAATGTGACGGTTAGAAGGCGATCTGGGCCTGAACGTAGGTAGCGTGGGACCGGCCCTCGCGCACACCCCGATCGTCGAACGACTCGCGGTGCTGAACCGAGAACTTCAGCGCATGGCTGCTCACGTACCAGTTCACGCCGGCACTGGCCCGGCGCCACGGCACCTCGAACACCGGCGCGTCGAGGGCGTCGAAGCCGGCCAGCAGCTCCAGCCGCCGCGGCACGACCATGTAGCCGGCTTCCAGCGAGCCCTTGTCGATGATCGCGGTACCGTCCTCGTAAAGGCCGATCGTCGGCCCTGGATCGGTCGCGTGTGACGCGACGTGTTCGAATTCGGCATCAACGGACACTCCGTGGCCGCGGAGGCCTCCGCTGATCTCGAGCGCCTGTATCCGCTCCGCGTCAACCGCCCCCGAACCGTGACGCTCCACGTCATCGTCGTTCCACCAGCCGTAGGCCGCGGCGCCGACGGTGTAGCGGAACCGGCCACGATCGAAATCCCCCTGCGCTCGAGACACTTCGCCCCTGGGATGAAATTCGACGCGCCCGCCCAGGAGCGGCCCTTCATTCCAGGATGCCTCCGCTTCGGCGGCGCCGTGCAGACGGATCTCGTGAGCGACCGGAGACTGGTGCGTTGAAGCGAGCGCGGCCGCCCAGTACAGTGTCCGGCCCCGGCGCCAGCCGTCCAGCTTGACCGACAGCGCCCGCCCGGGGGAGCCGAACGCCCGATCGCCGGCGATCGGACGCTCTACCAGGCTGCGCCGGGAAGCCGACGCCAGCAGCGAACGCGAGAACGGCATCTTCTGGTTGCCGATGGTCAGCACCAGCCCGCGGTCTTCGAGGCCGGTGTATCGCAGGAACGCGTCTTTGACGATCAACCGGTCGTCGCCGGAGGCGACCGGCCCGAAATCCAGCTGCAGCCCCGCCTCCCACGCCTTCGGCAGCCTGGCGTCGAAGACCAGCAGCAGCCGGCGGAACAAGGCGCGATCGCGCGTCTCGCCGCCGATCGAGAGCGCCTCGTACTGCGGCTGCAGGTAACCCGACACGGTCAGCTTCGGGGTGTCGGCTGATTGAGGGGTCTGGGCCAGGACGGGAGGAACGGCGCAGAGCAGAACGATGACGGGGCCCAGGACGCAGCGAATCACGCGATCTGCAGTATACCGTCGAGCCAACCGCGAAGAGCGAGCCGCGGCTCTGCGAGCGCCTCAGATGTCGGTGCCGGCTTTGACCTCGGCACCTTTGGGCACGATGATGATCCCGTCGCGGATGCAGTAACCGTCGCCGTCCGCCTCCCGGACCTTCTCGCGGTTGACCAGGCGGACGCCGTCGGCGATCCGCGCGTTCTTGTCCACGATCACCCGGTCGAGGACGACGTCACGGCCGATGCCGAGCGCCAGACTGCCGGCCGCCGAGTCCTCCTCGTACGAGTCGGCCCCGAGCAGTACCGAGCGGCTCACCTTGGAGCCGCGATCGATGTGGGTCCGGATACCGACCACCGAGTCGCTGACCTCGCACTGATCGAGAAAACAGCCCTCGGCGACGATCGAGGAGTCGATGCGACAGCCGTAGGCGCGCGTCCCCGGCAGGAAGCGCGGGTGCGTGTAGATCGGAAAGCGCGGATGAAAGAAGTTGAACGGAGCGGTCCGCCCCGTCAGCTGGATGTTGGCCTCGTAAAACGCGTCAATGGTGCCGACGTCGGCCCAGTAGCCGCGATAGATGTACGCATGCACGCGCTGACTGCCGAGCGATTTCGGAATGATCTCCTTGCCGAAATCGATCCCCGGCTGCTGCAGTATCTCGAGCAGAACCTCGCGCGAGAATACGTAGATCCCCATCGACGCCACGAACGGCTTGTCGGCGGTGACGCCGCCGGCGGTCGAGCCCTTGGGGACACTCGTCCCGATCTCGGCGAGGCGTTCGGCATTCGGCTTCTCTTCGAACCCGTTGATCTCTCCGTCGCCGCCGAATCGAAAAATCCCCATCTGCGTGGCGTCGGTTCCGGTCACCGGCTGGGCCGCGATCGTGATGTCGGCGCGGGAATCGATGTGCGCTTCGATCAGGTCGCAGAAGTCCATGCGGTAAAGATGGTCGCCAGCCAGGATGAGGTAATGGTCCGCGTCATATGCAGTGAAGTGCTTCGCGGCCTGGCGCACGGCGTCGGCGGTCCCTTGAAACCAGGCGGAGCTCTCGGGGGTTTGTTCCGCGGCCAGGACCTCGACGAAGCCATCCGAAAAGACGTCCATCCGGTAGGTCTGGGCGATGTGACGATTGAGTGACGCCGAGTTGAACTGCGTCAGCACGAAGATGCGCTTGAGGTCAGCGTGCAGGCAGTTGCTGATCGGGATATCGATGAGCCGGTATTTGCCGCCGATCGGGACTGCCGGCTTCGAGCGCATGTGGGTCAGCGGGAACAGCCTCGTGCCGCGCCCTCCACCCAGGATCAGGGTCAGAACGTCTTCCATATCAACATCTTAGAGTGACGGGGAGAATGTTACGTGGTGTTTACATTGGGCGGAGCGTGCCTGCAGTACAACTGACCTACCTTCACTTTTTGCAAGGATCGAAAAACGCGCCATGGTTGAAACAATGTTCTCCAAGATACTCACCCAAGCTGGCCACACTCGTTGCTTCAGTGTCAGTGCCTGCCAGTCGAGCGGATGGGAAGTGCGGATCGAGCAGGACAGCCAGGTGGTGCGGCAGATCCTGTATACCGACTGGCATCGTGTCGAGCGGGCGCTGGGCTCGATCGAGCGGGAGGTCGGTGACTTGGAAGCACAGGGTTGGCGGACCGCCGCGGTCGTGGACGGCGCCTACGCTCGTCAGTCGACGAACTTGTAACCAAGTCCGACGACGGTTTCGATCTGCGGGCCGGCGGGACCGAGCTTGGACCGGAGGCGGCCGACGTGCACGTCGACGGAGCGGGTCTCGATGAACCGCTCGTAGCCCCACACGCGCTCGAGCAGGCGATCACGCGAGATCACCCGGTTCCGGTTCTCGACCAGAAACTTCAGCAGCTCGAACTCACGTCGCGTCAGGCGGACCGGGGCCTGGTCGACCGAGATCGCCACCGCCTCGAAGTCGGCCCGCAGGTGCTTGCCCTCGGTACACGACCGCCGGAGAGCTCTGGCCGTTGCGCCGGCGCAGCACCGCGCGCACCCGCGCCGACAGCTCGCGCAGGCTGAACGGCTTGGTGACGTAGTCATCGGCGCCGAGATCGAGGCCGGCCACCCGGTCCGCCTCGCTGGTGCGGGCGGTCAGCATGATGATCGGCGTGTTTGCGGTCTCGGCGCGGCCGCGCATGATCCGGCACACCTCGGTACCGCTCATCACCGGCAGGTTGACATCAAGAATGACGAGATCGGGCGCAAAGTCCGCGACCGCTCGAAGTGCGGTATCCCCGCTGCCCACGACGTCCACTTGCGCGTCGCCGGAGCGCTCGAGCGCGTGCTTGATCAGAACAGCGATATCCTGCTCGTCTTCAACCACGAGGACTCTTGGCACCCGACTCATCGCCGTCAAGCTTATGGCGCCGGCATTTCGCCACGATGACGGCCGGGTTAATTGTGGGTTACGAAAAGGGGTGCGCAAGGGGTGCGGGAGGGTGCGAAGGGGTGCGGGAGGGTGCGAAGGGGTGCGGGAGGGTGCGAAGGGTGCGGGGTAGTCAGCAGCGCCGATCAGCCGGCGCGGCTCTGCCACCGGTCGCGCAGCACGATGGCGACGGCGTTCATGGCGAGCAGGAAGCCGAGCAGCACGACGATACCGGCCGCGGCGTTCTCCGCGAACGCCGCCTGCGGCCGCGACACCCAGTTGAAGATCTGGATCGGCAGCACCGTGAACGGCGACCATATGCTGTCTGGCACGAACGGCACGTAGGTGAGCGCGCCGATGGTGATGAGCGGGGCGGTCTCGCCGATCGCACGCGACAGCGCGAGGATCAGGCCGGTGAGGATTCCCGGCAGCGCCGCCGGGACCACCTGCTGCGACACGGTCTGCCACTGCGTGGCGCCGAGGGCGTACGACGCCTCCCGCAGGGTCTTGGGCACGGCGCGCAGCGCTTCGCGCGTCGACAGGATGATGACCGGCAGCGCCAGCAGCGCCAGCGTCGAAGCCCCGGCCAGCACGCTGCGCTCCATCCCCATGATCCGGACGAAGAGGCCGAGCCCCAGCAATCCGTAGATGATCGACGGCACGCCGGCCAGGTTCGAGATATTGATCTCGATCAGCCGCGAGAGCCGGCCGCGACCGCCGTACTCCTCGAGGTAGATCGCCGCGCTGACGCCGAGCGGGATCGCGATCGCCGCGGTCAGCGAGATCACGAAGAGGCTGCCGGCAAGCGCCGCCATGATCCCGGCCTCGTCGGCGCGCCTCGAGGGATAGCTGGTCAGGAATGCCCACGACAACCGGCCGATGCCGTCGCGGCCGATGTCGTAGAGGAGCGCGCCGAGCGCGATCAGCGCCAGCAGCGTGACCAGGAAGCCGAAGCTCGAGAGCAGCCGATCGCCCGAGCGCCGCCACAGGCTCGTGCGGACGACCTCTGCGGTGGTCACGCTCACGCGTACTCCTCGCGGAACCGCTCGCGCAGCCAGTTCGACATCAGGTTCAGCGCGAACGTGCTGACGAACAGCAGCATGCCGACGGCGAAGATCGTCCGGTACTCGAGGGTGCCGGCCGGCGTGTCGCCGAGGCTGACCTGGACGATGTAGGCGGTCATCGTTTCCACCGGCACCCGGGGATCGATCGTCAGCCGCGGCTGCTGCCCGGCGGCGATCGCCACGATCATCGTCTCGCCGATCGCCCGCGAGGCCGCCAGTACGGTCGCCGCCGAGATTCCCGAGAACGCCGCCGGGACGACCACCCGCAACGAGGTCTGCAACCGTGTCGCGCCGAGCGCGTAGGCTCCCTCGCGCAGCCCGTTCGGCACGCTCCGCAGCGCGTCCTCGGACAGCGATGAGACCAGCGGCAGAATCATGATCCCCATGACGATCCCCGGGCTCAGTGCGTTGAACCCGGCGAGCCCCGGTACGAACGACTGGAGCAGCGGCGTGACGAACTGCAGCGCGAAGTAGCCGTATACGACCGTCGGCACGCCGGCCAGGACCTCGAGCACCGGACGGACGGCCCGGCGCACCGGCGACGCCGCGTACTCACTCAGGTAGATGGCGATCAGCAGGCCGGCCGGGAGCGCCACCACCATCGCGATCGCCGACGCCAGCAGCGTGCCGGCCACCAGCGGCAGCACGCCGAAGTGCTTGTCGAAGAACAGCGGCGTCCATACCGTGCCGAACAGGAACTCGCTCAGCGGCACGTCGCGCAGGAACGCCGCCGTCTCCCACAGCAGGACGAGGATGATACCGGCGGTCACCAGGATCGACAGCGCCGCGCACAGGAACAGCAGCCGCTCGATGACGAACTCGACCCACCGCCGTGCGCGGTTCGACATCCGCACCGTGGCTTACCGGCTCAACCGCTGCTCGAGCGTCGTCTGGCTGTGGCTGTCGGTGCCGGTGAACATCGTGCCGGTTCGGCGGTCGGCGAACCGCTTGGTCACCATCGCCTGCTCGGCGCCGGTCAAGGGGACGTAGCCGACCTCGCGGACGAGCGGCCCTCCCTTGGCCATGTAGAAATCGACGAAGTTCTTGACCTCGGGCCGGCCCAGCGCCTTGACCTTCGCATAGATGAAGATCGGTCGCGACAGCGGCCGGTAGGTGCCGCCGCTCACGGTTTCGGGTGACGGCGCGATCGGTCCGGCGCCATTGCTCGCGTCGCCGTCGTCGATCGGCAACACCTTGAGCTTGTCCTTGTTCTGCTCGTAGTAGGCGTAGCCGAAGTAGCCGAGCGCGTACTGATCGCCGCTCACCCCCTGCACGATCACGTTGTCGTCCTCGCTGGAGGTGTAATCGCCGCGGCTCTGTGCTTCCTTGCCGACGACCGCTTCGGTGAAGTAGTCGAACGTGCCGGAGTCGACCCCGGCGCCGAACAGGTGGATCTCCTGGTCCGGCCACTCGGGCCGGATCTGGTTCCAGCGGGTGATCTTCCCCTGCGCCGCCGGCTCCCAGAGCTTCTTCAGCTCGGCGACGGTCATCGACGTGACCCACGTGTTCTTCGGGTTCACGACGATGGCGAGCCCGTCGTAGGCGACTGGCAGCTCGATGAATTCGATGCCCGCCTTCGAGCACGCTTCGAGCTCGGTGGCCTTGATCGGCCGGGATGCGTTCGAGATGTCGGTCTCGTCGCGGCAGAACTTCTGAAAGCCGCCGCCGGTGCCCGACGAGCCGACGGTCACCCGCGAGCCCGGGGTTCGCCTTCTGGAATTCCTCGGCCACCGCCTCGGTGACCGGGAAGACGGTGCTGGAACCGTCAGCGGTGATGACTGCCGCCGCCGGTTGCGTGTTCTGGGCTGGCGTGCCCCGCTCTTGGCCGCCGCCGCATCCCACCGCGGTCAGGGCGGCTGCGCCGATCATCACGGCAATCGACGAACGAAATGACTGAATCATGGCCTCACGTTATCGGCCGCCGGTTTCGTTACCGTTTCATCCGCGTTAACTGCGTGTAAACAGGCGGAAGCCGCTGAATTAACGCGCCCGTAACGGTTCCGGAACACAACAGCAACACGGCACTCATAGCCTTTCGGTGTTTCACGTGCGGGATGTTCCGCGAGGAGGCTTTCATCGTATGGTCTGCAGTTTTCGCCTGTCACGCGTCGTCGCAGCGCTCGGCTGCGCGGTCGTCACTCTGTTCGTCGTGTCGTCAGCCGCGGCGCAGGGTCTGTATTACAAGGAGATCCGCAAGGACGACCGCATCTACGTCTTCAACGTTGCCGCCAACGCCGAACGCTTCGAGAAGACCGGGGAGATGGGTGTCGGGATCACCAAGCCGGGTGCCGGCCCCAACGGCGAAACCGTCGTCGGCGACAACGAGCGGGCGCTGCAGCTCTACTTCTTCAAGCACGGGATCTCCGAGACGGTTGTGGAGCCGGTCCCACCGGTTCAGACGATCGTCTGGCGGGACGGCAAGACCCGGATCACCACCGACAACGCCTATCTGGAGATCTCCAATCGGGTCCAGGTTCGGTTCACCGAGGAGCTCCCAGACGACAACACGCTGCTCGCCGGCACTGCTGAAGCCGGCGACCCTCGCGGATCGTTCCGGATCCGTCGCGCCAAGCTGAAGCTCGAAGGCTGGATGATGAGATCCTGGCTGACCTACGAGGTTCAGATGAACTGGCCCGCGATCACGGGAGCCAATACCGGGGCGCTGCTCGAGGACGCGGCCTTCGACGTCGACTTCTCCAAAGGCAAGGGAACATTTCGCGCCCACATCGGCCAGTTCAAGCCGCCGTTCGGCGCGCAGGAGATGACCTCCTCCGGCAACCAGATGTTCGTCGACCGGGCGCTCGTCAGCAACAGCTTCTTCCGCGGCCGCGAGACCGGCGTCGCGCTCTGGGGTGCCCTGCCGAACAACACGATCGAGTGGCGCGTCGGCATGTTCAACGGCAACGGCCTGACGCGCACGCTCAACGACAACGACAAGTTCCAGTACAACGCCCGGATCATGTGGCAGCCCAACGGCAGCCAGGTGCTGAACCAGCGTGCCTGGGTGACCGGCGCGCTCTACTCCGAAAGCGACTTCGAGTCGACGACCGGGGCGATCTATGCCGTGGCGCTCAACTGGGAGAACCAGAACAACTTCAACGCGACGACCGGCAACGACCAGAAGTGGAATGCCTACAGCCTTGACGGCATCTATAAATACAAGGGGTTCTCGGTCAACGGCATGTATTCCCTCGCCAACCGCGAGCCGGAAACCGGCGCCGAGTTCGACGCCGAGGGTGGCTTCATCCAGGCCGGCATGCTGTTCAGCCGGCGGCGCTACGAGGTCGGGCTGCGCTACGGACAGTTCGATCCCACCGATCTGACCGATCGCAACGTCACGCGCGAAACTCGCGGCGTTTTCAGCTACTACTACGCCCGCCACGGCCTGAAGTGGCAGACCGACGTCGGGCCGGTGGAAGTGCAGCCAGGCCCGACCGGCAACGTGGCCAAGACGTGGGAAGTCCGGTCGCAGCTTCAGTTCATCTTCTAGGCCACGGGTTCAAAGCCACTGTTCGACACGTTCAAAAGCCACGGTTCAACACGGTTCAAACGGCTCAACACGGTTACTTGTTCGAGGAACAAACAATGAAGCGGATATCTACAGTAATAGCCTCCGTTGTGGCGGGCGCGGTGATGCTGGGGGCTCAGGCGCAGCAGGTCGACCCGGCGCTGACCGCCTACCAGCGCGTCAGCGGCGTGTCGGGCAGCCTGAACAGCGTCGGCTCCGACACCATGAACAACATGATGACGCTCTGGGCCGAGACGTTCCGGAAGTTCTATCCGAACGTGAAGATCCAGGTGGAAGGGAAGGGATCATCCACGGCACCGCCGGCGCTGATCTCGGGCACCTCGCAGTTCGGTCCGATGTCGCGGACGATGCGCGCGACCGAGATCGACCAGTTCGAGGCGAAGTACGGCTACAAGCCCACCGAGCTGAAGACCAGCTACGACGCTCTGGCCGTCTACGTCCACAAGGACAATCCGATCGAGAAGCTCACGCTCGCGCAGGTCGAGGCGATCTTCAGCAAGAGCCGGCGGCGCGGCTACAAGCAGAACGTGACGACCTGGGGGCAGCTCGGCCTGACCGGCGACTGGGCCAACCGGCCGATCAGCATCTACGGCCGTAATTCCGCCAGCGGCACCTACGGGTTCTTCAAGGAGCACGCGCTGCAGAACGGCGACTTCAAGGATACGGTGAAGGAACAGCCCGGCTCCGCCTCGGTCGTCCAGGGCATCACCGAGGACCGCTTCGGTATCGGCTACTCCGGCATCGGCTACCGCACGTCGGGCGTGAAAGCGGTCCAGCTCGCGGAAACCGATAAGGGCCCGTACTCCGACGGCAGCTACGCCGACGTGCAGAGCGGAAAGTATCCGCTCTGGCGATTCCTGCTGACCTATGTCAACAAGGCTCCGGGCAAGCCCATGGACCCGCTCACCACCGAGTTCGTGAAGCTGATGTACAGCAAGGAAGGGCAGGAGGCGGTCGTCAAGGACGGGTACATGCCGCTGTCGGCGAAGCAGGCGCAGGAGGAGCTCGCCAAGATCAGCGGTGGCACGTCCCCGAGCAGCGTCACCAAGTAGATCCGGCCGGTGGAAGCGTCCGTTCTGTCGATTCGGCAGCAGATGGCCGATGCCTCGAAGCGCATCGGCCGTCTGCGACGTATAGACCGCCTGGCGGTGGTCGTGATCTCGCTCGGCGGCATCGGCGTGGTCGTGGCGGTGCTCGGCATCCTGGTCTTCATCGCCGGTGAGGCCGTGCCGCTGTTCCGCTCGGCCAGACTCACGCCGCAGGGTCAAGTCCGCGTCCCGACCGCCCTCACTCCGGCCGCCGCGAGCGCGCTGCGCGCCGTTGGTGCGGACGAATACCAGAAGTACCTCTATACCGTCGAGCCGTCCGGCGTCGTCGCCTTCTACCGCCTCGAGACGGGTGAACGAGTACTCGGCGCACCCGGTACCGTCGCTCGAAAAGGCGGTCGTGGTTTCGGCGTCGAGAACGGTGGTGGGCCATCACGTGGCCGCGGGTCTCAGCGACGGACGTGTTGCGCTGATGCAGGTGCGCTTCGCGCCGGTCTATGACGGACCCGTTCTCAAGGACCTGTCGCTCGAAGTTCGCGAACGTTCGGTGGTGACGCTGGACGAGGCGGGGCGGCCGGTGCGCCAGGTGTCGTACATCGACCAGGACGGTCTGGCGTTCGTCGCCGGGCTGCTCACCGACGACGAGATCGGCTACTGGTGGTCGGAATCCGACGGCACGCCGCGCCGGGCGACGCTGCGCGCGCCCGCACCCCACCGGATCACCCAGATCAGGGTCGGCCGCAGCGGCACGCTGCTGGCCGGCACCCACCTCGGCGCCGTGTATCACTGGGAACTGGCGGACGGAGGGCTGGTGCTGACCGACGTGTCCGAGGTCAGCACCTCGGCCATCACCGCGCTCGAGTGGATGCTCGGCGGGAATTCGTGGGTGGCCGGCGCTGCCGATGGCTCGATCACCGGATGGCTCCGCGCGCCGATCGAGGGCGGCGGAGCCGCCATGGTCAAGGCCCACACGTTCGAGCCGCAGGGATCACCGGTGGTGGCGCTGGGCTTGTCTGGACGCGAGCGCAGCTTCGCCACGATCGGCCGGGACGGCACGATCGTGCTTCGCCACCAGACGTCCGAGCGCGTCCTTGCCTCGCTGCCCTCGGCCGGGGCGGTGAGTGCGGTGCTGATCACGCCGAAGGCAGACGGCCTGCTCACGCTCGAAGCCGGCGTGCTGGAACGATACGCCGTTGCCAACCCGCATCCCGAGATCAGCTGGCGGACTCTCTTCGGCAAGGTCTGGTACGAGGGCTATGCGCGGCCGGAATACGTCTGGCAATCGACCGGCGCCACCGACGACATCGAACCGAAGTTCAGTCTGGTGCCGCTGATCTTCGGCACGATCAAGGGAACGTTCTACGCGATGCTCTTCGCGGTGCCGCTGTCGGTGCTGGCGGCGCTGTACACGTCGCAGTTCGCGGATCCGTCGATCCGCTCCAAGATCAAGCCGACGGTCGAGATCATGGCGGCGCTGCCAAGCGTGGTCATCGGCTTTCTGACCGGCCTCTACCTGGCCTCGGTCGTCGAGCGTCATCTGGTTGCCGTCTTCCTGATGGTCCTGTTCATGCCGGTGCTCGGCACCTCCGGGCTGTTTCTCTGGCGGCTGCTGCCACGGACGCTGTCGCACCGGCTCAAGGCCGGCACCGAGCTGGCGCTGATCGTCCCCCTGCTGCTGCTCGCCGGCTGGCTCGCGACGCAGGTCGGGCCGACGGTCGAAGGATGGCTGTTCGGCGGTGACATCCGGATCTGGCTGAGCGACTCCTGGGGCCTCACCTATGACCAGCGGAACTGCCTGGTCGTCGGCATCGCGATGGGATTCGCGGTGATCCCGATCATCTTCACCATCTCTGAAGATGCGTTCTCGAGCGTGCCCTCGAGCCTGACGGCCGCCTCGCTCGCGCTGGGCGCGAGCCGATGGCAGACCGCGGTCCACGTGGTGCTGCCGACGGCCAGCCCCGGCGTCTTTTCCGCGATCATGGTTGGTTTCGGCCGGGCGGTCGGCGAGACGATGATCGTGCTGATGGCGACCGGGAACACGCCGGTCATGGACTGGTCGATTTTCAACGGCATCCGCACGCTGTCGGCCAACATCGCGGTCGAGATTCCCGAAGCGCCGCATGGCGGGACGCTCTACCGCACACTGTTTCTCGCGGCGGCCATGCTCTTCGTGATGACGTTTGTGGTGAATACCGCCGCCGAGATCATCCGCCAGCGGCTGCGCGAGCGGTACAAGGCGATCTAGTGACGACACCGCGCAGCGAACGGAGCGGGGAATCGGCCGTCTGGCTCGCCGGCAGCGGCCTGGGACTCTGCCTCATCATGATCGGCGCGATGATCGCGCTCATCCTGACCAACGGGCTCGGCTTCTTCTGGCCCAGTCCCATCGACCAGGTGACCCTGACCGACGGAACGGTGCTGCTCGGCGAAGTGGAGGTCCGCGAAGGGATCCCGCAGCCCGGCACACCCGAGCATCTCAAACATGCCCGCCTCCAGCTCAAGCTCGGGAACCGCGATCTCACCGGCACCGATTTCCGCTGGGTGAACGAAGACGCGATCGCCTCGCGCCAGAGACCTGGCGACGTGCTCTACGTCGAGCGCCGCGAGTACGGTCCGTTCATCGGCCGGGCGGTGGCCTTGCTCGATGGCAACCGGGAGGTGGTTGCCGGCACCGAGCCGGTGCTGGCGGCGCTGCCCGCGTTGATCGACAAGGCCGCCGCGGACCGCCGGGCGATCAGGGCGCTCGAGCGCGATGAGCTTGGCGCCGTGAATTACCGTATGGAACAGGCGCGTCTCGCGCTGCGGCGGATCGAGCTCGAGTCAGGCGGCACGCCAGGCGCTGACAGGACGGCCGCCGTCGACCGCGTTCGCAGCGACACCGCCGCGCTGCAGCAGCAATACGCCGCCCTCGAACAGCGCCTGGTCGAGACGGTGCAGGCCGCATCGGGGATGCGCGTCAGGCTGCAGGCCGCGGATGGGGCGTCCAAGGAGCTCCCGCTCCTCGATGTGTTTCGCGCCTACCCGGCGAACCGTCTCTCGAAAGTTCAGCGCACTCAGGTGTACGCGAGCCGGCTGTGGGAGTTCCTCAGCGGCGATCCACGCGAATCGAACACCGAGGGGGGGATCTTTCCGGCGATCTTCGGGACGGTCATGATGGTCATGCTCATGAGCGTGCTGGCGGTGCCGTTCGGCGTGCTCGCGGCGCTCTACCTGCGCGAGTACGCGAAGCAGGGGATCTTCGTTCGAGCCGTCCGCATCGCGGTCAACAATCTGGCGGGGGTGCCGTCGATCGTGTTCGGCGTCTTCGGCCTCGGCTTCTTCGTTTACATCGTCGGGGGGGCGATCGACCGGACGTTCTATCCCGAGAGCCTGCCGACGCCGACCTTCGGCACCGGCGGGATCCTCTGGGCTTCGCTCACCCTCGGGCTGCTGACGGTCCCGGTCGTGATCGTGGCGGCGGAAGAGGCGCTGTCGGCGGTGCCGCGATCGATGCGCGAAGCCTCGCTCGCCTCCGGCGCCACGACGTTCCAGACGATCATGCGGGTCGTGCTTCCGGCTGCGGCCCCCGGCATCCTGACCGGCCTGATCCTGGCGATGGCCCGCGGGGCCGGCGAGGTCGCGCCGCTGATGATCACCGGCGTCGTGAAGCTCGCGCCCGACCTTCCGGTTGACGGCTACCTGCCGTTCGTCCATCTCGAGCGCAAGTTCATGCACCTGGGATTTCACATCTACGACGTCGGCTTCCAGAGCCCGAACGTCGAGGCGGCCAAGCCGATGGTCTACGCCACCTCCGTTCTGCTGCTGCTGATCGTCGTCCTGCTGAACCTCACGGCGATCGTCGTGCGCAGCCGGCTGCGCCGGCGCTACCACGCGTCGGCGTTCTGAGGAGGCGGCTTGATACTCATGGCCGAGAAGGCGCTGCTCCGCACCGACGTCCACTTCGCCGAACCGCCGCCGGCGATCGCCGCCACCGCGGTGGCCATCCGGCACGCCAACGTCTGGTACGGGCAGTCGCAGGCCATCGACGACATCTCGCTCGACCTGCCCGTGCATCAGGTGACCGCGTTCATCGGTCCATCCGGGTGCGGAAAGTCGACGCTGCTGCGGTGCCTCAACCGGATGAACGACCTGATCGACGGCGTCCGGATCACCGGCAGGTTCCTGGTCGACGGCCGGGACATCTATGCGCCGGGCACCGACGTCATCGACGTCCGGCGGCGCGTCGGCATGGTCTTTCAGAAGTCCAACCCGCTGGCGAAGTCGATCTACGAGAACGTCGTATACGGGCTGCGGGTCGCCGGCATCAGGGGAAAGTCGACTCTGGACGGCGCCTGTGAACGGGCGCTTCGCGATGCCGCCCTGTGGGACGAGGTGAAGGACCGCCTGCACTCGAGCGGCCTCTCGCTTTCGGGCGGCCAGCAGCAGCGCCTGTGTATCGCCCGCACCCTCGCCATCGAGCCCGACATCATCCTCATGGACGAGCCCTGCTCCGCGCTCGACCCGATTGCGACGATGAAGATCGAGGAGCTCATCACCCAGATCAAGTCGCAGTACACCATCGTCATGGTGACCCACAACCTGCAGCAGGCTGCCCGGGTCTCGGACCAGACCGCCTTTTTCTGGCTCGGCAAGCTGGTCGAGTTTTCGAGAACGGTTGACGTGTTCACGAACCCCGGGTCCCGCCACACCGAGGATTACGTCACCGGCCGATTCGGTTGATGGCGACCTCCGGGCGCGGTAACAGCGAAGCGACGAATCGGTTGAATTTTAGCCATATCTGCTAACATTCCGGCCCGGAGGGGATGTTGGCCTTCAGACTGATCCCGCGGGAAGAGAAGTTCTTCGAAGATTTTGTCACCATGGCGGAGCAGATCAACCGCGGGGCGGGGCTGCTCGTGGAGATGCTGGCCCCCGACCAGCCGCTCTGGGACAAAGCCGACGAGATCAAGGAGGTCGAGCACAAGTGCGACTTCCTGACCCACGAGGTCATCCAGCGCCTGCACAAGACCTTCGTCACCCCCCTCGACCGCGAAGACATCCATTCCCTCGCCCGTTCCCTCGACGACGTGATCGACGCGATCGACGATTCGGCGGCGGTGATGCGGCTGTATCAGATCTCGGTGGTGCGCCCTGACGCCCGCGATCTCGGCCGGCTGGTGAAGGCGTCGACCGAGCAGGTCGTGATGGCGATGAAGGCGCTCGGGAAGAAGGAAGGGATCTCGACCTGCGCGGTCGAGATCAACCGGCTCGAGAACGAGGCCGACCGCGCCCACCAGACCGCGCTGCGTCGCCTGTTCGAGGAAGAGAAGGACGCCATCCAGATCATCAAGTGGAAGGAGGTCCTCGATTTTCTCGAAGCGGCCACTGACCGCTGCGAGGATGTCGCCAACGTCCTCGAGGGCGTCGTTGTGAAGCACGCATAGCGCCGGATGGATGCCAACCTCCTGGCGGTCGTCGCGCTGATCTTCGTCGCGCTGATCTTCGACTACATCAACGGGTTCCACGACGCCGCCAATTCGATCGCGACGGTCGTTTCGACCCGCGTGCTCACGCCCGGCAAGGCGGTCATCTGGGCCGCGTCCTTCAACTTCATCGCCGCCTTCACGTTCGGCACCGCGGTCGCCAAGACGGTGGGCTCCGGCCTGGTGGACATCAAGGTGCTGACCTTCGCCGTGATCTTCGCCGGGTTGACCGGCGCGATCATCTGGGACCTGATCACGTGGTACTACGGTCTGCCGACGAGCTCGTCCCACGCCCTGATCGGCGGCTACGCCGGCGCCGCCGTCGCCAAGGCCGGCTGGGTGGCGATCATTCCCGCCGGCTGGACCAAAACCCTGATCTTCATCGTGCTGGCGCCGCTGATCGGGATGGTCCTGGGCTTCGCGCTGATGGTGGCGATCCTGTGGATCTTCCGGAGTTCGGCGCCGGCGAAGGTCGACGGATGGTTCCGGCGTCTGCAGCTGGTCTCGGCGGCGGCCTACAGTCTCGGCCATGGCGGGAACGACGCGCAGAAGACGATGGGGATCATCGCCGGCGTGCTGCTGGCGGGGGGCTACATCACCGAGTTCAGGATCGACTTGTGGGTGATCCTGGCGGCGCACGGCGCCATCGCCCTCGGCACGCTGTCTGGCGGATGGCGGATCATCCACACCATGGGCTCCAAGATCACCAAGCTCCAGCCGGTCGGCGGGTTCGCCGCCGAAACCGCGGGGGCGATCTCGTTGTTCACCGCGACTCACCTCGGGGTGCCGGTCAGCACCACCCATACCATCACCGGCGCGATCATCGGCGTCGGTTCGATCAAGCGGCTGTCAGCCGTCCGCTGGGGTGTCGCCGGCCGCATCGTGTGGGCCTGGCTGCTGACCATCCCCGCCTCCGCCACCATTGCCGCGGTCACCTGGTGGATCGTCTCGAAGACGATCGCGCCCTGAAAGAACTCCAAGCTGATGACAGTCCGGCTGCCGACTAAAGGACTGCGCAACGGACGCCAGGGCCGTGATCCAGTAGCGCAGGCCTTCAGGGCTGCCCATCCATCGGCCCAGTTGATGATTACCCCGGCAAATCCACTGTCAGGACGGCCCCGCCGCCGGGCCTGTTCGAGGCCGACACCTCTCCGCCCTGCAGCTCGACGAGATGCTTGACGATGGCGAGGCCGAGGCCGGTGCCGCCGCGGTTGCCGTCCTCGCGCGTGCGGGCTTTGTCGACCCGGTAGAACCGTTCGAAGACGCGTGACAGATCCGCCTCGGGGATGCCGGGCCCCTCGTCGCTCACCGTGATCACGACGCGATCGCCGGCGCGCTCCGAGGCGAGGGTGATCGTGCTGCCGGCGGGGGAGTAGCTGGTCGCGTTCTCGAGCAGGTTGTGCAGCGCATCGTGCAGCCGTGACGGATCGCCGGGGACGGTGGTCGCGTCGGGCGCGACGCTGCGGACGATCTGCTGGCGTTTGTCGGCAATGGCGTGGGCGAGATCCGCCTCGAGCCCCTCGAACAGCTCGTCGATCGAAACCGGGACGCGCTCGAGCGCCTCCTGCCCGGCGTCGAGCCGCGCCAGCCGCAGCAGGTCGTGCACCAGCCGCTCCATCCGAAGCGTGTGCCGGGCGATCGTCGCGAGAAAGCGCTTCGCCTGGTCGGGGTCGGCGACCCCGTCCTCGAGCGCCTCGACGTAGCCGCGCACCGCGGTCAGCGGCGTCCGCAGCTCGTGTGAGACGTTGGCGACGAAGTCCCGGCGGATCTGGTCGGCGCGCCGAAGGTCGGTGATGTCGTGAAGGACGAGCACGGCGCCGCGGGTGTTGCCGGCCGCAACCGGCGCACTCCGGGCCATGAAGACGTGCCCGGGACCGTGCGGCAGCGTCAGCTCGCGGCCCTCCCTGGCCTCGCCGTTGAGCGCGTAGCCGATCTGCGCCGCCACATCGGGGTGACGGATGATCTCCAGGTAGTGCTGTCCGTCCGGCGCCTCGGCGAGTTTCAGCATTTTGCGGGCGGCCCGGTTCACCAGCTGCAGCTTGCCGTACTGATTGACGACCAGGACGCCCTCGATCATGCCGCCGAGGATCGCTTCCATCCGGGCGCGGTCCTCGGCGACCGCTGCCGTCCGCTCGCCGAGCTGACGGAACGAGCTCTCGAGGATCTTCGCCACCCGGCCGATCTCGTCGCCGCCGTAGTCCTGGGGCGGGGACCGCAGGTCTCCGGCGGCGTGACGTTCGGCGATGGAACCGATCGAGCGGATGCGGGTGGCGAGCAGGTCGGCGGTGATCCAGGCCAGCGCCAGGGCAGTCGCCAGGCCGGCGAGCAAGGCCGCCGGCACCACGCCCCAGACGGCCGCCACCTGCTGTTCAACATCGGTGAGCGGCAACGCGTAGCGGACGACGGCGAGCTGCGACCCGGCGGAAGCGCCGACCGGCACCGCGACGTAGAGCATGTCGACGCGGAGGGTCGAGCTGTAGCGACGCGCCACACCGAGGTTGCCGTCGAGGGCGGCGCGCACCTCGGGACGGCTGGCCATGGTTTTCGACCGCCGGCAGGGCCGCCGACGAAACCTCCGAGTCGCCCACCACCGCGCCGTCCGCGGCGATGAACGTGACCCTGGCACTCCCGAGATTGCCGAGCGCATCGGCCTCCGCATCGAGTGCGGCGCCGGCCACCGGCGACTGCCGCGACAGGAGCTCGGCCGCGAGCCTCGCTTCGGTCACCAGATCACGCTCGATCCGCTCGCCGACCGAGCGACGGATCGACCAGGAAAAGAGCAGCGTCGCGACGCCGAGCGTCGCGACTGCCGCCGCGAGCGAGGTCAGGAACAGGCGGGTGCGGAAGGAGACGGCCACTCGTCTCAAACCAACTTGTAGCCGAACTGCTTCACCGTCTCGATGCCGTCGTTGAGCACCGGCAGCTTTTCGCGGAGCCGCCGGATGTGGACGTCGACGGTCCGCGTGCCACCGGTGTACTGGTAGCCCCACACGTCGGTCAGCAGCAGGTCGCGCGAGAGCACGCGTCCACGATGGCTGACGAGGTATTGCAGCAGCAGGAACTCCTTTGCCGTGAGCCGGACGTCGGCGCCGTCCAGCGTCACCGTGTGGCGTGCCGCATCGATGGTGATCGGCCCGTAGTGCACCAGGCCAGCGGCGTCGGCCTCGGTGAGCGGCGCCGCGGGCCGGCGGAGTCTCGCGGCGACCCGCGCGACCAGCTCCCTGGGGCTGAACGGCTTGGTGACGTAGTCGTCGGCGCCGCGCTCGAGGCCGGCCACCCGATCTCCCTCGGCGCCGCGCGCGGTCAACATGATGACCGGCAGATGTGACGTTGCTGTATCGCGCCGCATCGCATCGCACACCGCCATCCCGTCGAGCCCCGGCAGCATGACGTCGAGGATCACCAGATCCACTGGCGCCGCCCGCAGCTGCGCCATTACCGCCGTTCCCGACGAGAGCTGAGCGGTCGTGTGCCCGGCGTTCTCGAGGTAATGGACGATGAGCTCGGCGATGTCGGGATCGTCTTCGACGACCAGGATGCGGGCCATGTAAGGGGAATAGTTGAGCTCTTCTGAGGACAGTGCGATTGTGACACCGGACGGCAATCGGCACAAATATCGAGAAAAAGGGGGCGAATTGGTCCGTCCCCGGGTTGGCACCTCGCTTGGACCAGGGGGAGGCAGGTACACGCGGGAGGGAGTCAATCATGAGAGCCATCCAGATGAAGTCGTCGTGGGGAGCGGTTGCGGCCACCGCGCTGCTCGCCACTTATGGTTGCGGCACACCGCCGAACGCCACGCAGGCAGCCACTGCGGCGCAGGCGGTCAACGCGCAGGCTGGCTCGCCGGTCGTCGTCAGCTGCGAACCGAACCAGCGGACGCTCGTGCGGCCGGTCGTCGTCAACGGCGCGACCATCTCGCAGGTCGAGTGCGTGTCGGTTGACGGACTCGCTCCCGCTTATGCACCGGTGAGCGCGGGGACCGCGAGAGCAGTGCCGGCGGCCTACTACCAGCCGGTCTACGAACCTGACCTCGCGCCGGCGCGGGTCGTGCCGGTGCGGACGCAGACGGCGGCGCGACCGGTTCGCACCCGGCAGGTGATCTACGACGAACCGGTACGGGCGAAGCGTTCGGTGAAGAAGAGCGCGGTGATCATCGGCTCGTCGGCCGCGGTTGGCGCCGGGGTCGGTGCGGTGACCGGCGGCAAGAAGGGGGCGCTGATCGGCGCGGCGATCGGTGGCGGCGGCGCGGCGATCTGGGACCAGATCACGCGACGCAGGTAGTAATCAATCGAGCATGGTGACGCAGAAGGGCGGGCCGAACGGCCCGCCCTTGCTCCGTACAACCAATTTATTGGACACCAAAAGTGTGGTTTGTCCCGTTATTTGGATGTGACGAACCGCATGATTTCGGTGTTGTATCGCACGCCGCATCCCTCCTACAATTAACCCCACGTCCCGTCCCTATTTTCATTGCAAGTCGGTAGGTTTTCAGGAGGAGTGTACGATGAAGCGTAGCGCCAGCCTATGCCTCTTCCTCGTGATGCTGCTGTCGTTGACGTCCATGGCGTCAGCGCAGGAGACACGAGGATCGATCGAAGGCGTTGTCAAAGATAGTTCCGGCGCGGTCCTGCCGGGTGTGACTCTCGAAGCGCGCACCGCGCCAGGGTGGCGTGGTTACCGCGGTGAGCGACGAGGCCGGCAAGTACCGGTTCCCCTCGCTGACGCCCGGACGGTATACCGGTGACCGCGAGCATGTCGGGCTTCAAGAAGGCGGCGTTCGAGAACGTCGACCTGCTGCTCGGCCAGGTGCTCCAGGTCAACTTCGCGCTCGAAGTCGGCGGCATCAGCGAAGACGTCCAGGTGACGGCGGAATCGCCGATCATCGACGTCAAGCAGAACGCCGCGGGCGCGAGCATCCAGCGCGAGATCATCGAGCTGATCCCCAAGGGGCGGAACTTCACCGACGCGGCCAAGAGCGCGCCCGGGCACCAACGACGAAACGCGCGGCGGCGGCATCATGATCGACGGCGCCGGCGGCTCCGAGAACCGGTTCGTGGTCGACGGTCTCGACACCACCGCGCTGCGCAACGGCGTCTCGAGCACCTCGGTGGTGACCGAGTTCGTCGAGCAGGTGCAGGTCAAGTCGAGCGGCTACAACGCGGAGTTCCGCGCGACCACCGGCGGGGTCATCAGCGCGATCACCCGCTCGGGCACCAACCGCTACAGCGGTGAGTTCGGCGCCTACTACTCGAACAACGACTGGCTCGGCGACATCCGCGAGGCGATCCGGCTGAACCCGCTCAACCAGGCGCAGTCGCAGTACACGATCACGCCACGCACGGACGGTTCGACGGTGGAGCCGACCTTCACGCTCGGTGGCCCGATCATGAAGGACAAGATGTGGTTCTTCGCCGGCTACGTGCCGCAGTTCACCGAAGTCCGAGCGAACGGTCACGTTCACGCAGGATCGCGCCGCCGGCCCCCAGACCTTCGACTCGAGCTCCGAGGATCACAACATCACCTACAACGTCTCGTCGCAGGTGACGCCGACGCTTCCGCACCAAGTTCTCGGGCAGCAACCAGCCGACCAAAGGTGGCGTCGGCTGCCGACGGTCGAACCGGACTTCATCGATGGCGTAAGAGTCGACGACTCGGTGTTCCGCACCAGCACCCAGAACCCGACGACGTTCCCGGGCGTCCTCTACACCAACAACTTCACCGACTCGTATCGGTCGATCAACGACTGGGTCGTCTCGCCGAAGCTGTACATGAACGTCACCGCCGGGTTCCTGCGATACGGCGCCCGTGGTCAGACGCTGACCGAGTTCAACACCGGCACCCGGCGCACGTTCAATGCCTCGACGAACGTCTGCAGTCCGACGCCGTGCCGGGCTCGAGCGGCTGTCCGTTCCCAGAGATTCCAGCTAACCTGCAGCAGCCGAGCGGCTACGCCGACAGCATCGCCAACTCCCGGACGGTCAAAGACGACTTTACGCGGTTGGGCATCAGCACGGATGCAACCTACTACGTCAACTTCAAGGGTGAGCACACCTTGAAGGGCGGCTTCCAGTACGAGCGACTGGGCAACGATGTTCTGTCGGGGCAGCAGGCACCGAACATCGCCCTGAGCTGGAACTCGAGCCGCACCACGATCGATGTGCCGGCGCGCATTGTCCGTGGGGCGTACGGGTACTACAACGTCTCGCGCTCGTACACCGAGGGGAAGATCCACTCGAACAACTACGGGCTGTTCCTCCAGGACGCCTGGACCGTCAGCAACCGGCTGACGTTGAACCTGGGCCTGCGCGCGGACCAGGAAGACATCCCGTCCTACCGTGAGGAGAATCCGGGCATCCACTTCGACTTCCTCGACAAGCTCGCGCCGCGGGTCGGCTTCGCCTACGACGTGAAGGGCGATGGCCGGTGGAAGGCCTACGGCAGCTGGGGCATGTTCTACGACATCTCCAAGCTCGAGATGCCGCGCGGCAGCTTCGGTGCCGATCGCTGGATCAACTACTACTGGACGCTCGACAACCCGAACTGGCCGGCGATCGACTGCACCGGCTTGCCCGACAGCGGCTGTCCTGGAACGTTCATCGAACAGGTGGACAGCCGTCACGTCTCGAACGGCGTCGGCAGCGAGCAGCTGGTCGACCCCGACATCCAGCCGATTCGCGCCCAGGAGTTCACTCTTGGCGCCGAGCACCAGCTCGCGCGCACGATGTCGCTGAGCGTCCGCTACGCGCACAAGTGGATGGACCGCACCATCGAGGACGTCGGGATCGCGGTGCCGGGCGTCGGCGAGGTGTTCTACATCACCAACCCCGGCGAAGGGCTGTCGGAGAACCTGCTGCGAGACAAGGGCGGCTGTCCGACGTGCCCGAACCAGCCGCTGCCCGAGCGCGTTTACGATGGTCTCGAGTTCCGGCTGATGAAGCGGCTGTCGAACAACTGGTTCGCGAACGCCAGCTACACCTTCAGCCGTCTGCACGGCAACTACTCGGGGCTCTCGAGCTCCGACGAGAATGGCCGCAACAGCCCCAGCGTCAACCGGTTCTTCGACGGCCAGTACATGTCGTTCGACCAGACCGGCAAGCCGATCTACGGCGACCTGGGCACCGACCGTCCGCACCAGTTCGAGGTGCAGGCAGCCTATCAGTTCCCCTGGGGGACTCAGGTTGGCGGCTACTACCTGATCGGTTCAGGTCTGCCGCAGCAGCAGCAGGTGACCATTCAGCTGGTTCCGGTGTTCAACCTGGGGCGCAACAGCATGGGACGGACACCGACGTTCAGCCAGACCGATCTGAACATCCAGCAGGACGTCAGGTTCTTCCGCGGGACCCGCATCACCCTCGAGATGAACATCATCAACGCGTTCGATCAGAAGATCGTGACGGGGCTACAGCAACACCCCCTATCGTGATGCGATCCCGGTGTCGCCGGCAGCGTTCTTCGCCGGCTTCGATGTCGCCGACATCGTGGCGGCAACGCCAACGATCCGCCCGGACGCGCGCTTTGGCCAGGCCAACGCGTTCCAGGGCGCTCGCGAGATCCGCGTGGCGGCGAAGTTCCGCTTCTAACCACGGTCAACACGTGCCACGGTCCAACACGGTTGGCCGGGCACGAGTCGGACATCATCGGCGGGGGCGAGGCCTTACGGCTTCGCCCCCGTTTTGTTGCATCACCAATGACCACGGTCCCGGCACCATGGGCGGGGTAGTAGAATTTCACCCGTGATCCTGCTGCTTGCCGCCCTGTCGCTCGGATTTCTCCACGGCCTCGGCGCCGATCACCTGATGGGGATCGCGGCGCTGTCATTGTCGCCGGCCGCGGGCGGCCCGGCCGCGCAGCGGTCACGGGCGCTCGGGATCGCGGTGCGGTTCGCGCTCGGGCATGCGCTGCTGCTCGGGGCCGGCGCCGCTGCGGTCATCGTACTGGGCTGGTCGTTGCCGCTGGCGGTCGAGCGGGGCGGCGAGATCCTGGGCGGGGCGCTGCTGATCGTGCTCGGCGGCTTTGCCCTGTGGGGGGCGTTCTCGGGACATCTCTACGGCCATAGCCACGTCCACTCGGGGGAACCGGCCGCGCACTGGCACCTGCACTTCGGTCCGCGCGAACGCCACCCCGCGTCCGCGGTCCATTCACACGTGCCGACGATCATCGGCGCGGCGTTCGCGATCAGCAGCCTCCGGGCGCTGACCCTGCTCGCCCCGTTCGGCAACAGCGCCGCCAGCGCGTCGCTGGCCGGCACCCTGGTGCTGGTCGGAGTGTTCGCGGTCGGCATCCTGATCTCGATGTCTCTCTTTGGCGTGGCCTTCGCCCGGGTCATCTCCACGGAGGCGGTCGTTCGTCTCGGGCGTGCGTCAGCCGTGCTGATGGCGTCCGCATCCATCGCGCTCGGAGGCTACTGGATCCTGGCCGCGATCTGAGGCTCGATGAAGACATTAGCGCTGGCGGCCGGGGTTGCGTTCCTGTCACTGCTGCCACCGCAGCAGGCGCAGCAGCCGGCCCAGCCGCCAGCAAACGTTCAAATCCGGCGGTCGACGTCGTGCCGGTCGACGTCAGCGTCGTCGACAAGACCGGCCGGCCACTGCGCGATCTCACCGCCGCCGACTTCACGCTCACGGTTGACGGCAAGCCGCGCCGCATCGCCTCGGCGCAGTTCATCTCGGTCGCGCGGCATGCCGACGAGGCGGCTCCCGTGCCGCTCAACTACAGCTCGAACGCCGGTGCCACCGGCGGACGGCTGATCGCAATCGTCATCGACCAGGGAAACATCAGCGCCGGCTCGGGGAAGCTCGTCATCGACGCCGCGAAGCGGTTCATCGGCGGGCTCAACCGCGCCGACCGGGTGGCGCTCTACACGATCCCCGGCGCCGGTCCGCGCATCGATTTCACCTCGAGCCACGCGCTCGTCCAGACGATGCTGGAGCGGGTAGTCGGTGTGGCCACCAACAGCGTCGGCCCACACAGCATCGGGGTCTCCGAAGTCCTGGGCCTCGAACGCAACGACCAGCGGATCATCCTCAACCTCATCGACCGCGAATGCGCCGGGTTTCGCAGTGAGGAGGAGGTCGCGACCTGCCGCAAGCAGCTGGAAGGGGAAGCGCGCGCGCTGTCGGCCGAGATCCGCGAACGGACGCGCGATTCGCTGCTCGGCCTGCGCGCTCTCATGGAACGGCTGGCGCAGGTGCCCTCGCCGAAGACGCTCGTGCTCTTGTCGGAGGGGCTCATCGTCGACCGCGACCTGTCGCAGTTGAACTGGGCGGCGCCGCTGGCGGCGCGCGGCCAGCTGTCGCTCTACGTGCTGCAGATCGAACCGCCGCAGTTCGATGCCTCCAACCCGCGGCTCTCGGCCACCCGGACAGCCGATCTCGATCTCGGCCGCCAGGGGCTGGACTACCTGACCGGCCTCGCCCGCGGCGATGTCTTTCGCGTCAGCGCCAAGGCGGACTTCGCGTTCTCGCGGATCTCGACCGAGCTGTCCGGCTACTACCTGCTCAGTTTTCAGCCCGAGCCCGGCGACCGGGACGGCCGCAGCCACAAGATCCAGGTCGAGCTGCCGGGGCAGCGCGATGTGCTGATCCGGGCGCGGAAGGAGTTTTCGGTCGACGCGACGAAGAAGCAGAGTACCGAGGACACGCTCGGCGAGACGCTGCGCTCGCCGTTGCTGGCGACCGAGATCGGCGTCAAGGTCGCGACTTACAACTTCTGGGATCCCGAGTCCCAGAAGCTGCGCATCGTGATTGCCACCGAGCTCGATCGGTCACTGAATCCGGGCGCGTCCGTCTCGGTGGCCTACGCGATGGTCGACGAGAAGGGGAAGCTCGCCGCCACCGACTACGTGCCCGCGCTCGAGACCGCCGTGAGTCCGGCAAAGACCCAGGGCTACCTCGGCGCCGCGGTCGTGCCGCAGGGGGTCTACACGCTGAAGCTCGGTGTCATCGACAGCACCGGCAAGCGCGGCAGCGTCGAGCACAGCTTCCGCGCCCAGCTCGAATCGGTCGGCCAGGTCCGCATCGGTGGTCTGCTGCTCGCGGCCCGCGAAGGGGATACCGGTCCACTGCGACCGGCGATCACCGGCGACTTCGCCAGCCCCTTCCTGCACGCCTATCTCGAGCTCTACTCGGAAGCGCCGGAGCAGCTGAAGAACACCTCGGTGGTGATCGAGGTCGCCAAGGAGGATGAGGGGCGCACCCTGGACAGCGCGCCGGTGGCTTTCCAGGTGACCGGCGACACGACCCGCGTGCGCGTCGGCGAAGCGTCCGTGCCGATCGCGCTGCTCCCGCCCGGCAATTACGTCGCCCGGGCCATCGTCACCGTCCTCGGCCGCAAGGCGGGGCAGGTGGTAAAGGAATTCAGGATCAAGAAGGAAATTAAGAATTAAGAATTACGAAGCCTTTTAATTTGAATTCTGAATTCTGAGTTCTTAGTTCTAAATTTCTTAGAGTTCCCTCACCCCGTGGCTCTTGAGCAGGAAGTAGATCCCGACTGCGGTCACCAGCGCGCCGTTGACCGCGAGCACGGCCGGGACCCCCACGAACGTCGCGGCGTAACCGCTCGCCAGGCTGCCGAGCGGCATCCCGCCGCGGAACGCCACCATGTAGATGCTCACCACCCGGCCGCGCAGGTGGTCCGGCACCACCAGCTGCACCAGTGAGGTCGTCATGGCGCTCACGATCATGGCCGCGATCCCGGCGCAGAACAGGATCAGCTCGCTCAGCCAGAGCGTGCGTGACAGGGCGAAGCCGGCCACGAGCAGCCCGAAGACGACCTGCACGATCAGCAGCGTGCGCCCCATGTGCGTGAACCGTCCGAGCCACGCGACGATCAGCGCCCCGACGACGGAGCCGGCGCCGGAGCAGGCCATCATGCGGCTGTACAGGCCGATGTCCCCCTTGAAGACATCGCGCGCGAAGACCGGCAGGAACGTCAGCAACGGCAGCCCCAGGAACGTCGTCAGGAACGCGACGACCGTGAGCGCGATGAGCGCCGGCTCGCGTTTGACGTAGCTGAACCCGCCGCGCATCTCCTGCAGCAGCGGCTTGTGCTCCGGCCTGATGTGCTTCACCGAGAGCGAGAGCAGCGCCGCGATCACCACGAGAAATGAGAGGCCGTTGAGACCGAAGCAGATCGCGGTGCCGAAGGCCGCGAGCGCCGCCCCGGCCAGCAGCGAGCCGAAGATGCGCGACAGGTTGAACTGAATCGAGTTGAGCGCGATCGCGTTCGGCAGGTGCTGTCGCGGCACGAGCGTCGGCATCAGCGACTGGTAGGCGGGGCCGCCGAAGGCCTGGGCGAAGCCGGTCACGAACGAGAGCGCCAGGATGTACTCGATCCGGATGACGCCGGTCCAGACGAGCACCGCCAGCGTGAAGGCGGTGGTCATCTGGGCGTACTGGGAGCTGAGGAGCAGCCGCCGCCGGTCGTAGCGATCGGCGATGACCCCGCCGAGCACGGTGAAGAGCAGGATCGGCAGCTGCCCGAGAAAGTCGTCCAGGCCGAGGAAGAACGAAGACTTGGTCAGGTCGAAGACCAGCCAGCTCTGCGCGACCTTCTGCATCCAGGTGCCGACCGTGGAGGCGAAAGCCCCGAGCCAGAGGATGCGGAAGTCACGAAAGGCGAGCGCCGCCAGGGTCCGCTGCAGGAAAGGGTGCCCGAGAGAGGCTTCCCGGGCTGGCTGGGGGGTGGGCAAGGCTTCTTATTGTACGGGGGGTTCAAACTCCCAACTCCCAACCTCCAACTACCAATCCGCATTCCCATTCCCCAATCCCCAATCCCCAATCCTCTAATCCTCAATCCCCAATCCCCAATCCTCAATTCTTGATTCTTGATTCCCAGACCCCCACATCTCGTGGCTTGTGGGCGCGGCACCAGTAGGCGAAGATAAGGCGAAGATGGCGATGGCGCGTGCCGCACTGGAGTCGTTGCTCAGGGCAAAAAAGCTCGACCTTACGCTGACGACCTCCCAGCCGTGGGTCGTCGAGCCTGAAGACCGCGTCGCGGCGACCGGAATCCCGGAAATCGACGGGCCACTTGGCGGCGGGCTGCGACGCGGGCACCTCTCAGAGATCGTCGGGCCGAGATCTTCCGGCCGCACCACGGTGCTCTGCCGGATGTTCGCCGCCGCGACGACGCGAGGGGAGGTGGTGGCGCTGATCGACAGCTGCGACCGTTTCGACCCGTCGTCCGCGGCTGCCGCTGGTGTCGACCTGACGCGCCTGCTCTGGATTCGCGAGCGGGGGGATCCTGCCCGCGCGTTGAAAGCGTTGAACCTGGTCGTCCAGGCTGGAGGGTTTGGGGTGGTGGCCTTCGATCTTGCCGACGTGCCGGCGGTGGCGGTCCGGCAGTTTCCTTACACCACGTGGATGCGCCTGTCGCGGGTGATCGAGGGCAGCCAGACCGCGCTGGTGCTGCTCGGCCCCGGCCGGATCGCCCGCAGCCCTGCCGGCGTGACCGTCGCGCTCGAGCACGCAGGCGGGTCGAGCAGCCGGTGGGTGGGCGCCTCCGAACGCGCGCGGTTTCTCGCCGCGCTTCGGATCCAGCCGCGAATCGTGAGCGAATTCAGAATTCAGAATTCAGAATTCAGAATTAGAACCTGGAACGTTTATGAAGATCCCCACCTATGACGATTTGACTCCAGGGATCTCCGACGTGCATCCGCGCGATACCTTCGATCAGGTCACGCGCCTCGTGCCCTTCGACGAGCCGGTGGTTGCACGTGCGTCGCACTCCGCACCGCACGTCAGCACTCGCACGTCAGCACCTCGCACATCGCACGTCGCACATCGCACGTGGCTTTGTTCGCCTCTCTCCTGGGCCCACCCGCCGGCCTGGTGTCGCTGGCGCGGGATTTCTCGCCGCGGATCGAGCGTCATGGCGATAGTTGCGTCGTGCTCGACGTCAGCGGCCTCGGGCAGCTGCTGGGGGACGCGCACGGCATCGCGGCCGAACTGCAGCGGACGGCCGGCGACCGGGGAATCAAAGTCCGGATCGCGGTGGCACCGACGCAAACCGCGGCGCGGCTGCTCACGCTCGGGCCGGCAGATCCGACGGAACAGGGTCACCCGCGAGTCGTGACCGGGGACCCGGCCGCGGCGCTGGCGCCGCTCGCGCTCGGCACGCTGCAGGAGCTGGTTGCGGAACCGGCGCGCACGTTCGACGCGCTGCGGCGCTGGGGGATCCGCAGCGTCGGGGAGCTGGCGGCCCTCCCGTCCGACGAACTGGCGGCACGTTTCGGCGCGGAAGGGCTCGCCATCCAGCGGCTGGCCATGGGCGTCGATCCGCGTCCGCTGATCCCGGATCCCGGGGTGCCACGGTTCGTCCAGTCGATCGAGCTCGAATGGCCGATCGAAGAGCTCGAGCCGCTGTCGTTCGTGCTCGCCCGGCTGCTCGATCCCCTGGCGCTGGCGCTGGAGCGGGCCGACAAGGCCGCGGCGGCGATCCGCCTGGATCTGCGGCTCGTCGACCGGACGACGCATACGCGGGTGCTGCAGCTGCCGGCGGCAATGCGCGATCCCCGCGTGCTGCGCACGCTGCTGGCGCTCGATCTCGAATCGCATCCCCCCTCGGCCGGTATCGATGTCGTCACCATCGAGGTCGATCCGGCGCCGTCACGGATCGTCCAGTTCTCGCTGCTCGAGCGCGCGACGCCGTCGCCGGAAACGCTGGCGACGCTGACCGCGAGGCTCCACGCGCTGGTGGGGGAGGACCGCTGCGGTTCCCCGGTCCTGCTCGACTCTCATCGTCCTGACGCATTCGAGCTGGCCCGGTTCAGCCCGCCGGAGCCCCGGCACCGCGGCACCGTGGGTCCCCGGCTACCGGCGACGCCGGCCCCCGGTGATCTCAGCAAGGAACCCGCCGCCGGAACTTTGTGCCTGCGCCGATTTCGTTTGCCGATCGCCGTGCGCGTCGGCATCGATCACGGCCGTCCGGTGCACGTGGCGATCGATCGCAAAGGGATGCCGGGCGGGCGCGTGGAGCAGTACGCCGGTCCCTGGCGCTCCTCGGGGGGGTGGTGGGATGCCACCGGATCGCACTGGGACCGCGACGAATGGGATGTTGCGCTCGGCGATGGCGCGGTCTGCCGGCTCTATCGCGACCGGGAAACCGAGCGGTGGTTCATGGAAGGGGTTATCGACTGAACCACCAACTGCCAACTACCAACTCCCAAACTTAGCCTGGAGGTTCGACATTGGATTGGAAGTTGAGAGTTGGGAATTGGTAGTTGGGAACTGGTAGTTGTCAAACTTGTACATAGAGCTCCACGCCGCGTCCGCGTTCTCCTTCCTCGATGGTGCGTCGTTGCCGGAGGCGCTCGTCGACCGCGCCGCCTCGCTCGGGTATCCGGCGCTCGCGCTGCTCGATCGCGACGGGGTCTACGGCGCGCCCCGGTTTCATCTCGCGGCGCAGAAGGCCGGGATCAAGGCGATCATCGGCGCGGAACTGACGATCGGCGGCCCTTCGATCCACGGTCCACATTCGATCCACGATCCGCACTCGATCCACAATCCACACTCGACCATCCGTAAGTCCGCAATCCACAGTCCGCAATCCTCAATCTTCCGGCTTCCGGTCCTGATCGAGTCCCGCGACGGGTATCAGAACCTCTGCCGGCTGGTGACGCGGATGAAGCTGCGTTCCCCCAAGGGTGAAGGATCACTGGCGCTCGAGGAGCTCGACGGTCACACCCGCGGGCCTGGTCGCGCTCGTCGGCCGTTCGGCGCTCGGGGGCGGTCGGTTCGGGGTCGGCGGGCTGGTCGACCGGATCGTCGGGCTGTTCGGCGCCGCGAATACCCGCATCGAGCTGCAGCGCCACCTGCTGCGCGACGAGGAGGCCGACAACGCGGCGTTGTGCGACCTGGCGTCCGCCTTTCACGTGCCGTTGATCGCCACCAACGGGGTGCGGTTCACCGAACCGGCGAGCCGGCCGCTCTACGACGTCCTCACCTGCATCCGCCACAAGACCACGCTGGACCGCGCCGGCCGGCGCCTGACGTGCAACGCCGAGCGTTATCTGAAGGCGCCGGAGGCGATGGCGCGGCTGTTTGCCGACCGTCCCGAAGCGCTGGCCGGCACCCGCGAGCTCGCCGACCGCCTGGTCTACACGATGGCCGATCTCGGCTATCGCTTTCCCGAATACGCGGTGCCGCACGGGGAAACGATGATGTCGTTCCTGCGGAAGATCACCCAGGCGGGGGCGCGCGACCGCTACCGCCCCTACGACGACCGCGCGCGGCGGCAGATCGAGCGCGAGCTGAACCTGATCGACAAGCTCGATCTCGCCGGCTACTTCCTCATCGTCTGGGACATCGTGAACTTCTGCCGGCAGCAGGACATCCTGGTGCAGGGGCGCGGATCGGCGGCCAACAGCGCCGTCTGTTACAGCCTCGGCATCACCGCGGTCGATCCGATCGGGATGGAGCTGCTGTTCGAGCGCTTCCTTTCCGAGGAACGTGGCGAGTGGCCCGACATCGACCTGGACCTTCCGAGCGGCGACCGCCGCGAGCGCGTCATCCAGCATCTCTACCAGAAGTACGGCGCGGGCAGCAGCGCCGCCGGCGGACCGCGGATCGCGATGACCGCGAATGTCATCACCTATCGCGGCCGCAGCGCGGCGCGTGAAGTCGGGAAAGTGCTCGCGATCCCTCCCGACCAGGTGGACCGGCTGGCCAAGGTGATGAACCATTTCGAGTTCGTCGATCCCAGGGAGACGCTGCTCGGCAATCTGCGCGAGGTCGGGATCGACGCGCGATCGCCGGTGGTCCAGACGTTCGGCAGCCTCTGGCAGCAGATCCAGGATCTGCCGCGTCATCTCGGCCAGCATTCCGGCGGCATGGTGATGTGCCACGGCCGCCTCGACGAGATCGTGCCGCTCGAGAACGCCAGCATGCCGGACCGGGTGGTGATCCAGTGGGACAAGGATGACTGCGCCGACATGGGCCTGATCAAGGTCGACCTGCTGGGCCTCGGCATGATGGCGGTCATTCAGGATGCGTTGACGCTGGTGAATTCGCACGACAACTCCTCCCCAATCCCCGGCCCCCACCCCCCGCTGGATCTCGCCCATCTCCCCCCTGGAGATCCAGCGGTCTACAAGATGCTGCAGACCGCCGATACCGTCGGGATCTTCCAGGTGGAATCGCGGGCGCAGATGGCCACGCTGCCGCGGCTCAAACCGGAGAAGTTCTACGACATCGTCGTGGAGGTGGCGATCATCCGTCCGGGCCCGATCGTCGGGCAGATGGTGCATCCCTACCTGAAGCGGCGGCAGGGGCTGGAGCCGGTGACGTATCCGCATCCCTCCCTCGAGCCGATCCTGAAGCGGACGCTTGGGGTGCCGCTGTTCCAGGAGCAGCTGCTGCGGATCGCGATGGTGGCGGCGGGGTTTTCCGGCGGCGAGGCGGAGGAGCTGCGTCGCGCGTTTGGCTTCAAGCGATCGGAGAAGCGGATGCAGCAGATCGAGGGCAAGCTGCGCGCCGGCATGGCCCGGCAGGGGATCATCGGGGACAGCGCCGAAGCGATCATCAAGTCGATCACGTCGTTCGCGCTCTACGGGTTTCCCGAATCGCATTCAGCCAGCTTCGCGCTGCTCGTCTACGCCAGCGCGTATCTGAAGGCGCATTATCCGGCGGCGTTCTATACCGCGATGCTCAACAACCAGCCGATGGGGTTCTATCATCCGGCGACACTGGTGAAGGACGCGCAGCGCCATGGCGTCCGGTTCGCTCCCATCGACGTGCAGCTGTCCGACTGGGAGTGCCGCGTCGAGCCGGGTGGGGAAGTGAGGCTCGGCTTGATGTATGTGAACGGCCTGCGCACCGACACCGGACGGGCGATTGCCGAGCGCCGCCGGCCCGAGCGAGCCGCCGGCTTGCACCCCGGCGCGAAGGCTGAAGACCCCCGCTGCCCCCGCTGCCCAAAGTGCGGCTGTGACGACGAATCGATGCTGGAACACACGCCGGACCGGACCCGTTTCTGCAACATCTGCGCGCACGAGTGGAATCCGCAATCCGATCAGCACTCCGATCAGCACTCCGATCAGCACTCCCCACTCCGCAATCCGCAAATCCGCAATCCGCAATCCGCAATCCGCGATTCCCTATATGTTTCGATCGAAGATCTAATCTCCCGGACCGGTCTGCGGCGCGACGAGCTCGCGACCCTCGCGGAGATCGGTGCACTCAACTCGCTCGGCTACGACCGCCGCAGTGCGCTCTGGCAGATCGAGAAAGCCGTCCGGCCGGCCGGTGAGTTGTTTGCCAACTCCCAACTCCCAACTCCCAATCCCCAATCCCCAATCAGTCCCCCATCCCCCATTCCCCATTCCCGGCAAGATTCCCCCCTGAGGCCGATGTCTCCCCCGGAGCGGTTGATGGCCGATTATTCCGGCACCAGCCTGACGATCGGCCCGCATCCCATGGCCTTGCGGCGCGCCGAGTTCGCGCTGCGGGGCGTGCTGCGTGCGGTCGATCTGCCGCGCGGCCGGAACGGCCGGCGCGTGCGCGTGGCCGGCGCGGTCATCACGCGCCAGCGTCCGGGCACGGCGAAGGGGTTCGTCTTTCTCACGCTCGAGGATGAGACCGGCATCGCGAACATCATCGTGAAGCCCGATCTCTTCACCGAGTACCGCCGCACCATCGTCGGGGCCCCGTATCTGCTGGTGGAAGGGGTGCTGCAGATCCAGGACGGGGTGACGTCGGTGAAGGCGGAGCGCGTCCTCAACCTCACCGACGCCGGCCCCGAGCCGCAATCGCACGATTTTAGATAGGTCTTAAAGGTTCCGGCTTCCAGGGTTCCAGGTTCTCTGGGTCTGTTCGTGCGCCATCGTCCGAACCCGGAACCTCGCATCGTCAGAACCACGGAACCTCGAACGAAGAAACCAGAACCACGATCGCAGAACCCAGAACCACGACCGCAGAACCCCAGAACCACGACCGCAGAACCCAGAACCACGATCGCAGAACCCAGAACCACGACCGCAGAGAACCCCAGAACCACGATCGCAGAACCCAGAACCACGAGCGAAGAACCCAGAACCACGACCGAAGAACCCAGAACCACGACCGAAGAACCCAGAACCTTTAGAACCCTTAGAACCTCTAGAACCTCCCAAAGAACCTCAGCGAAGCAAGGTTCTTTGGGAATGCCCCTTGCACCAGAGGTTGGAGCCCGGCCATACGCTAACGGCCGGGCTTGGAAAGAAGGTATGGTAGTGGCGTTGACCAGGGGTTCGGGTTTGCACCCGACTGTTATCGCGTCCGCCCTGAGTGCGAGCCTCGTCCTCGGCCTCAGCGGCTGTGGATCGCCGACCATCCGGTCCACCTTGCCGGGTGCGCCGACGGCGGAACAGATGGCTCAGCTCTGGGCCCAGCCCGAGCGCGGGCGCGACCTGTTCGCCGGCGTCGGCGGGAAAGCCCTGGCTCCCGATCCGGCCGCGAAATACACCGTCATCGAGATCAAGCGCGCCGGATTCAGCCGGGGCTACACCGTCATCGGCCCCAAGGATCGCGAGTGGAGCGCAAAGTTCCCACCGGAAGCCGGTACTGAGCTGGTCGCCTCCCGGCTGCACTGGGGCATCGGCTATCACCAGCCGCCGATCTACCTGCTTCCGCGAATGGACAGCGGAGAAAGCCACCTCCCCCAACCCGCAGCTCCCGGCCCGCTTCCGCGAGAAGAAGCCGGATCTCCACGGCCTCGATGCCGGCGAATCCTGGTCGTACTTTCAGAATCCGTTCGTCGGCACGCGCCAGATGAACGGGCTCCTCGCTTTCCAGGCGATGCTGGGCAACTCGGATCTCAAGGACGCCCAGAACGTGATCTACACCCTGGAGCGCGAGCTGGAAGGGGCGAAGCGCTGGTACGTCGCGCGCGATCTTGGCCAGACGTTCGGCCGCACCGGGGTCATCGACGCACCGCGCGGCGACATCGAGGTCTTCGAGGAGACCCCGTACATCCGCGGGGTCGAGAACGGCAGGGTTCGCTTCGAATACCGTGGCCGGCACAAGCCGTTGTTCGACAACATCCGGCCGGCCGACGTGCGCTGGCTGTGTGACCGGCTCCAGGGCCTCACCGACGCGCAATGGCGGGACGCCTTCCGTGCCGGCGGCATCGATCCGGCGCTGGCCGAACGGTTCATCCGTCGCATGAAGCAGAAGATCGCCGAAGGCCTGGCCCTGAAGGACTCATAAATGAACCAGCAGACGCGTTTCCGCCGCGCCGCCCGGCTGACGGCGCCAGTCCTGTTCGTGCGGCTGGCGCTCCCGCTGCTTGGTATCGCCGCGACCGGCACCTTCGGCGTCGCCGCCTACGCCCAGGAAGCGCAGCCGCAGTCGATCGAGCAGCCGCGCGAACAAACGCCGCCGGCTCGCCGCGATACCGACGATCACCCTCCGCATCCGCTCCACGAGATCGACGATGCGATGGTGCGGCTGCCGCTGGCGGCGCTGCTCGGGGCAGCGCTGGCGCTTCGTCCGAGACGGCGCGGCACCCCGCCGCGGACGGCTCCGGTGGTCCAGACTCAGATCCTGCTGTCGGTGGTGGGCGCGGTGATCATGCTGGTTGTCGGCGCCAGCCTGGCCCGCGCTTTCGGCATCGTCGGCGCGGCGAACCTGATACGCTATCGCTCGAAAATCGACGATCCCAAGGACGCGGTCGTCATGCTCTGCGCCCTGTCGGTCGGCCTGGCGTCGGGGGTTGGGCTCTACGCGCTGGCGGTCTTTTCCACCGCGTTCCTGGTGGCGGCCCTGTGGGTGATCGAATCGTTCGAGCCGAAGGGGACGAAGTCGTTCGACCTGAAGGTCCGGGTGGGGAAGCAGACCGACGAGCTGAGGCCCCGCATCGAAGAGGTGCTGCGGCGCTACAACCTGAAATTCGAGATCCGGACCTCGTCCGACGAAGAGGTCTCGTACGATGTCGAAGTCCCGCTCGAACTGAAGACCGACCGGATCACCAACGCAATTCTCAAGCTCGACTCCGACGGCCATGGCTCGGTCGACTGGGTCGACAAGAAAAAACCAAAATAGCCGATCCCAACTGACCTGTGAAACTCATCATCGAACCCGACGACGGCGTCACGCCCCTGGTACGAGGCATCAAGAACGCCAAGAAAACCATCGACATCGTGGTCTTCCGCTTTGACCGGGCCGAGCTCGACAAGGCGCTCGAGGCGGCAGTGGCCCGCGGCGTCACCGTCCGCGCACTGATCGCCCACACCAATCGCGGCGGCGAGAAAACGCTGCGCAAGCTCGAGACCCGCATGCTCGCGATGGGCATCACCGTTTCGCGCACGGCTGACGACCTGCCGCGCTACCACGGCAAGATGATGATCGTCGACGACGCGCTCTACGTCCTCGGCTTCAACTACACCAAGCTCGATATGGACAAGAGCCGCAGCTTCGGCGTCGTCACCCGCGACCCGAAGCTGGTGAAGGACGCGGCGGCACTGTTCGAGGCCGACAGCAACCGCCTGACCTATGCGCCATCACACGACCGGTTCGTGGTCAGCCCCGAAACGTCGCGCGCCCGGTTGACCTCGTTCATCAAGGGGGCCAAGCGGCAGCTGTGCATCTATGACGAGAAGGTGACCGACAACCTGATCCAGCGGCTGCTCGAGGAGCGGGTCAAGGCGGGGGTGGAGATCAGGGTGATCGGGAAGTGCGAGAAAAACATCCCGGGCATCGAGACGCGGAAGCTGCAGGATCTCCGGCTTCACGTCCGCGCCATCGTCCGGGACGGCTCGTCGGCCTTCGTCGGCAGCCAGAGCCTGCGAAAGCTGGAGCTCGACGGCCGCCGCGAAGTCGGTGTCCTGATCGCCGATACCCGGGTGGCGAAGAAGATCCAGGCTGTCTTCGATGCCGACTGGGAGCACGCCGCTGTCACCAGTCCGGCCACGTCCGCCGAAGAAAAGTCCAAGAAGGCTAGCTGAACTCAGAACTCCGAACTCAGAACTCAGAACTCAGAACTAACGTGGAACGTCGATCGAAGGACCAAGAACCTCGAGCGTAAGACCCAGAACCTGGAGCGAAGCCGCCGGAACCTCGAACGTAAGAACCGAGAACCTCGAACGAAGCCCCCGGAACCTCGAACGTAAGAACGAGAACCTCGAACGAAGCCCCGGAACCACAAACGAAGCCCCAGAACCTCGAACGTAAGGCCCCAGAACCTCGAACGTAAGCCCCAGAACCTCGAACGTAAGCCCCAGAACCTCGGGCGAAGCCTATTTGCGCCGCGTGATGACCCCTGAGTCGATCACCCGGCCGCTCCGCGAAATGGCGTTGAAAAAGAGCTCGTCGCCGTTGATCTCGCAGATGACGAACGCCTGCTCGGTCGTGTTGGACGCCGCGGTGAGCCCGGTGCTGGCGTCGAGATCGCCGCGTGCGCAGTTTGCCGCCCGAGCCGGTGACGAAATAGACGATTCCCTGCTGCGGCTTGATCCGTTCGTAGATGTGGTCGTGGCCGTTGAAGACGACGCTCACGTTGAACTTCACGAACAGCGGTTCGAGCACCTCGCGATGGCGCATGTGCGAGCCGTGCCGCCCGCCCGACGAGTACGGGGGGTGATGGAAGTAGGGGATCTTCCAGTCCTCGCGCGAGGCTTCGAGCTCCTTCGCCACCCACGCCACCTGCTCCGGCTCGAGGTAAGTGCTCTCCAGCGCGAAGAACCTGACGTTCTGCTTGTCCGGCTTGAACGAGTAATAGAGCTTGCCGTCCATGTTGAACAGCTTGTAGTACCGCTGTTCGCGGGAGTCGTGGTTGCCGAGCGAGGCGTAGAACTTCACGCCGGCATCGGTCAGCGGCTTGTACGGCGCTTCGAATTTCCTGACGAAGTCCTGCGGCCGCTGTGAGCCGTAGATGTTGTCGCCGACGGTGATGACCAGTTCGAAAGGAAAGCGCTGATGGACGCGCGCCATTTCCGCCGCCAGCTGCAACTGCCCGCTCGAGCCGTCGCCGAAGTCGCCGAGCACGGCGAACTTCAGGGAGTCGTCACGATTGGGCAGGGCAGTGGCAGGTGCCTTGACGGCCTGCTGCGGAGTGGCGGCCGCGGCGACCTGAACGGGGCCACGCTGGGGTTGCGCACAGGCAAACGTCAGCGCAGCCAGACCGACGACGGCGGTTCGAACGATGCGCATGAATGATCAGTCGGGGAAGGCGTTGTCCATGTAGTCGACGATGGTGTGGGCGTGAACGTCGAGCAGCACCATCCGTTCGCCGACGAAGCGATACTCGAGCTCCTCGGGGAGCTTGGGCAGCGACGACAACACCTGCGGCGGAACCGTCGACAGGGGAACCGCGTCGGGATACCGCGAGTTGACGGCGAGGCGGATCCGGCCGGGGTTCTCGTCGAGGATGGTGGCCTTGAGGTCCGGGCCCGCCGGGCCGCTGAATACCCGGGCGAAGACCCGGCGGAAGGCTGCGCGGACGGCGGGCGTGAGGATGTCGCCTTGCTTCGCGTTCCTGCGCTCGGCCCGGATCAGGTTTTCGAGTCCGCGCTGGTGGGTGTCGATTACCTGGGGCGTGGTTTCTTTCGGCAGCGGAGGCAGCGTCGCTTCAAACCGCTGGTGCATCTGCGCGTAGCGGGTGACCCGCTCGTTGAATTCGGCGAGCGCCTCGGCGTCGGGGCCGGAGAGTGCTCGCGCCTCGTTGGCGGGCTGCTGAACGACCGGCTTCTGCTCCTCCGGCGCGGCGCCAGCGGCGTGCGCGCAGCCCGACACCGTCAGCACGACGGCGCCGAGCGCCGCGAGTAGACGCACCATCACTCACCCCCTGTAGTTGCCGAACTGCAGCGCGACTCCGAAATCGTGCTCCCGCAGTTGGCGCATTGCCTCCTGCAGCTCGTCCTTGGACGCCGACGACACGCGCACCTGGTCGGCCTGGATCGCGGCCTGCACCCGCTTGAGCTTCCGTTCCTTGAGGAACTTGACGATCTCTTTCGCCGCTTCGACGGGAATGCCCTGCTGAAGTGCAATCACACGACGTACCGTGTCGTTGGCCGCCCGCTCGAGCTCGCCGGGGGTGAGATTCTTGGTGGGAACGCCGCGACGGACGAGCCGGCCCTGCAGGATCTCCCACAAAGCGGTCATCTTGAAGTCATCGTCGGCGGTCAGGGTAATGGAGTTCTCCTTGAGGCTGAAGTCGATTGAGGCCTTGGAGCCTTTGAAGTCGTAGCGCTGGGCGATTTCCTTGCGCGCCTGGTTGACCGCGTTGTCGACTTCCTGGAGGTCCACACCTGAAGTGATGTCGAAGGATGCGAGGGTTGCCATAGAACTGCCGCGATTATATCAGCGGCTGTGGTTGAGCTGTGTCGTTAAGCCTCTGCTACAGACGAGTTTAGGGGTATGCCTCAGCTTGCTGATGGCCCCCCGGCATGGTCAAATGGTTGTGAACCCACAACCAATCGTCGCGCGACGCAGCGTGTCGTTATCGCTGCGCCAGGGAGGGATTTCGCATGCACCAGGACGGACTGACGCGCACCGGACTCAATCGGCGGGCATTTCTCGGCTACGGCGCCGTCGCCGCGGCCGCCGCCTTGTCCCCGCTGACCGCGCATGCGGCATCTGCCCCCGCTACATCTGCCCCAGCTACGAGGAAGCCGGCGCTGCGCTCGCTGTCGTTCTTCAACACCCACACCGGTGAGCGGCTCGAGACAACCTATTGCTGCGACGGTCGCTACGAACCCGAAGCGTTGCAGCAGATCAACCACATCCTGCGCGACTTCCGGGCCGACGAAGTGAAGCCGATCGATCCGAAGCTGCTCGACCTGCTGCACGAACTGGGCGGCACGCTCGAGACCGACAGCCCCTTTCACATCATCTCGGGCTATCGCTCGCCGCAGACCAACGACCTGCTGCGCAGCCGCGGCGGTGCCGATACCGGTGTGGCCTCGAAGAGCCTTCACATGGTCGGCAAGGCCGTTGATATCCGCATCCCCGGGGTGAAGCTGGATCACCTGCGCGGTGCGGCCCGGTCGCTGAAGCTGGGCGGCGTCGGCTACTACCCGTCCTCGAACTTCGTGCACGTCGACACCGGCCGCGTCAGGTTCTGGTAGCCGCATCGGGCCCGATCCGTCTAGAATTCACCCTAATGATCGAGCGGCGAAAATCACGGATCCAGGGCTGGGGCGTCTTCGCCACGCAGTCAATCAACAAGAACAAGCGGATCGTCACCTACGACGGCGAGAAGATCAAGAACAAGGTAAGTCTCGATCGCGAGGACCGCTACCTCAAGAAGGGGCACATCTGGTGCTTCAAGCTCAATCGCCTCTATGTCCGCGACGCGGCGGTCGGCGGTAACATCGCGCGCTTCGTCAATCACTCCTGCACCCCGAACTGCTACACGATGGTCAAGGGAGACACCATCTGGATCGTGGCGGCCCGGAACATCCGGAAAGGGGAGGAGATCACCTACGACTATTCGACCGACGGCCCCGGTCACATTCGCTGCAGGTGCAGTCCCGGCTGTGAAGTGATGCTCTGAAGGGGATGCACGTCCTCTACCTGCACGGGTTCGCGTCCTCCCCGAGCTCCACCAAGGCCGCCTACTTCGCGGCCAGGCTCGCCGCCCGCGGCGTCACCATCCACACCCCTGATTTCAACCAGCCGGACTTCTCCACGCTCACCATCACCCGCATGATCGAGCAGGTCCGGGCCGTCCTCGACGGCTTGCCGCCGGGGCCGGTCGTCCTGATCGGTTCGAGCCTCGGCGCCTTCGTATCGGTGCAGGTCGCGCTCGCGCAGCCGGGACGGGTGGACCGGATGGTGTTGCTGGCGCCCGCCCTCGAATTCGATGCGAGCCGGATGCGGGAGTTCGGCGACCGCCCTCACGACGAGTGGAAGCGGACCGGCCGCCTCAACGTCTTCCACTACGGCCATGGCCGGATGCTGCCGCTCGACTACGCGCTGTACACCGATGCCTGTGGCTACGATTGCGTGGACGCGGTGCTGACGATGCCGATCCAGATCTTCCAGGGGACGAAGGACACGGCCGTGGACCCCGTGGCGGTGGAACGGTGGGCGCACGCACGCCCGAACGTCGAGCTCCACCTGCTGGACGACGATCACCAGCTGAAAGCGAGTCTGGACTACATCTGGCTGGAGGCGAGCCGGTTCCTCGGGGTTTAAACCGGGCGGGCCGCCAACTCCAGCTCGCCAACGGCCTGGCGGGCCAGGCTGTCATCGATCAGCCGCTGCTGTTCCGCAAACCCGTATACGAGGATCGCGTCACACGTGACGTTCACGGCCCGCGGGATCCCGCGGCTGTAGGAATGGATGGCGTCGGTCACGCCACGCGGGAACTCGACCGGCGTGCCGAGGGCAGCCTGCCGCAGCCGGTGGTTGACATAGGCCTCGGTCTCGTCCGCGTCGAGGGGCCGCAGGCGGTGATGGCCGCCGACCCGTTGCCGCAACTGCTGGAGCTCGGGCGCCGCGAGTGATTCCTCGAGACCCGGCTGCCCGACGAGCACCATCTGCAGCGGTCTGGCGTTCCGCGTCTCGCGCTCCGTCAGCTGGCCCAGCTCCTCGAGCGCCGTCACCGTCAGCTTCTGCGCATCGTCGATGACCAGCAGCCCATTCGTGTCGGGCCCTGCCTTGGTCGCGCGGCCAACCCCCGTCTGCCGGTCGAGGGCGCGGAACAGCGTCTCGAGCAGCGTCGTCTTGCCGGTGCCGCTCTCTCCGCTGACGACGACGATGCCGGCGCGGTGTTCGAGGCCGTGACGGACGGTAGCGAGCGCTTCAGTGTGAGCGCGGCTCGGGTAGAGGTATTCCTGGCCGGGGCGCCCGGAAAATGGCCGTTCTCTTAGCTCGTAGAACCGTTCGTACACTGATAGCTCCCATGGTCCGTGTGCGTGTGGTCATTGAGCGCTGGAGCGATCGCCGTGCGTGCGCACCGCGCGCGACTCCGCGGCCCGGCGCAGCGTCTCGGCGTCCGCGCCGTGGGTCGGGCAGCAGGCAGCGCCGACATCGAACACCAGCGGGCGCGGGAACTCGTAATGCCCGAGCCTGGCCATGATGCGGTCGATCACGCGGGCCGAACTCTCGAAGTCGGCGTCGAGCAGAACGAGCGACAGCTGTCCCGTGCCGGTGTGTGAGAGCAGGTCGGTTTCGCGGACGTCACGGCTGACCAGCCGTGCGACGGCCCGAACCGCCTGGTCGCGCTCGCCATTTCCTTCCCCCGGCATCTCCTTCAACGACGGCTGGACGACCACCAGGGTCACGTAGTTCTGCGACCGGAGCGCGCGCTTCAGCTCGTTGGTGAGCACGAAGTCGAATGCTTCGGGCGTGAGGACGCGAAAGTCCTCTTCGATGAATGGGTCTGTCGGCATGGCCTAGGACGCCTTGTCCAGTTCCGCTTCCTTGATCTTGTAAAGCAGCGCCTTGTAGCTGATCCCGAGGATCTCGGCTGCCTCACGGCGATTCCACCGGGTCTGGTCCAGCGTCCGGCAGATCAACTCGCGTTCCGCCTCACGTGCCGCCTGGCGGGCGATGTCTTTCAACGACACCGATCCCGGAGCTGGCGGCGCGGATGACGCCGCGGGCGCAGGTGCCGGCGCGGGTGCAGGTGCCGGCGCGGGCGGAGCGGCAGGTGCTGTCGATCGGTTGAGCAGCGGAATGGAGCCGGTTCGCGCCTGGCGCCGCTCGAGCAGCTCGGAGAGATCCCGCGTCAGCGATTCTCCGGAACCCAGGACGACCGCCCGCTTGATCAGGTTCTCGAGCTCCCGCACGTTCCCCGGCCAGTCGGTACTGTTCCATGAGCCGCCGCGTCGCGTCGCCGAGCGTCAGCGGCGGTTTGTTGTAGTGCTTCGACGACCGCTCGACGAACAGGTTGGCGAGCTCGAGGATCTCGTCCCGTCGCTGCCGCAGCGGCGGCAGGGTGATGCAGACGACGTTGAGCCGGAAGTACAGGTCCTCGCGGAACTCGCCGTTCGCGACCGCCGATTCGAGGTCACGATTGGTCGCCGACACCACGCGTACGTCGACGTGCATGTCGTCCTCGCCACCGAGCCGCGAGAACTCGCCGTCCTGCAGGACCTGCAGCAGCTTGGACTGCAGCGCCAGGTGCATCTCGCTGATCTCGTCGAGGAACATCGTGCCGCGATGCGCGAACTCGAACTTGCCCGGTTTCCGCTGGATGGCGCCGGTGAAGGCGCCGCGCTCGAAGCCGAACAGTTCGGATTCGAGCAGTTCGGACGGCAGAGCTGCGCAATTGATCTTGACGAAGGGGCGCTCCTTGCGGGGCGAGGCTTCGTGTATCGCCCGCGCCACCAGGTTCTTGCCGGTGCCGCTCTCTCCGCGGATCAGCACCGTGACATCGGTATCGGCCACGCGCCGGATCAGGTCGCGGACCTCGCGCATGTTCTCGCTGGTGCCGTGCAGCGCGTCGTCGGAGTAGGGCCGGTTTGCCTGCGTCACCGTTTGTGCCTCGGCTCTTCGGTTGAGCAAGGCCAATGCCACGCAGGAAAATGTTTCCCGTTCTTGAGAAAACCGCCGGTAGGGAGGGCGCGAACGGCCGGGCTCGCAGTGGCTCAGAATAAGCAACCGGCGGCCCGCCTGTTCACTCGTGGGCCGACCAGGGAATACCTACGCGCGGGTGATGCCGCACTCCTTGATCTTGTTGAGCAGCGTCTTATAGCTGACGCCGAGGATCTGCGCCGCCTTTCGCCGGTTCCAGTGGACCTGGCGGAGGGTGTGCTCGATCGCCGCGCGCTCGGCCTTCATCGACGCGGCCTTGGCGACCGACGCGAGCGATCCCCCTCCTTCGGGGGCCGGTTCGACGGCCTCGACCAGGTCCATCGGGACGGACTCGGGCAGCGGGGGAGCGTAGCCGACCGGGCCGCCAACGCCGGCGCCCATCCCGGCCGGAACTCCGGCGGCCACTGCGGCCGCCGCGTATGCCGGCATCCCGACCGCCACGGGGGCGGCGACGGAGCGCTGCATGTTCCGTTCTATCTCGCGAATCACCAGGTGCTCGTCCTGGAGGATGACCACCCGCTTGATCATGTTCTCCAGCTCGCGGATGTTCCCCGGCCAGTCGTACTGCAGGAACATGTGTCGGAGCTGGTCCGAGATCGGATTGAGCGGCCGATTGTACTTGCGCGAGTAGCGGGCGACGAAGAAGTCGGTGAGCGTCGGCACTTCGTCGGGGCGCTCCCGCAGCGCCGGGACGGTGAGCTCGATCACCTTGAGCCGGTAGTAGAGGTCCTCGCGGAACTCGCCGGTCACCAGCATCTTCTCGAGGTCGCGGTTGGTCGCGGCGACGACCCGGACGTCGACGTCGATCCGCTTGTTGCTTCCGAGCTTGGTGAACTCGGCGTCCTGGAGCACGTGCAGCAGCTTTGCCTGCAGGGCAGGCTTCAGCTCGCCGATCTCGTCCATGAACAGCGTACCGGTATCGGCCTGTTCGAACTTGCCGATCCGGGTGGTCGCGGCGCCAGTGAATGCGCCGCGCTCGTGGCCGAACAGCTCGCTCTCGAGGAGCTCGGCCGGCAGGGCGGCGCAGTTGACCTTCACGAACGGCCGGGCGCGCCGGGTGGAACGCTGGTGGATGGCGCGCGACACCAGCTCCTTGCCGACGCCGCTCTCGCCACGGATCAGCACGGTGACATCGCTGTCGGCCACCTGCTCGATGACCGTGGCGATGTTGCGCATCTTCTCGCTGTTGCCCCAGACCGAGCGGTCTTCGTCATCGCTGAGCTGCTGACGCAGCTCGCTCAGCTCCGACACCAGCCGGTTTTTCTCGATCGCGTTCTTGATCGCGACGTCGAGGGCGATCTCACCGAGTCCCTCGGGATCGTCCGGCTTCACTACGTAGTCGGCGGCGCCGAGACGCACCGCTTCGACGATGGTGGAGGCCTGGTTTCGCCCGGACAGCATGATCACCTGGGCTTCGGGTCGTGACGACCTCAGCGCGCGCAGGGTCGCCAGCCCGTCAAGGCCGGGCATCATCACGTCGAGCAGGATGACGTCAGGCGCCTCAGCCTGCTTCATCGACGCCAGCAGTTCGTCACCCCGTGTATAGCATCGAGCCTCGTAGCCGCGTAGGGACAGAAACGTTCGCAAATATGCCGAAAAAGACGAGTCGTCGTCGACGATGGCGACGTAGGGTTTTTTCATCGATCAACCTGTGGACGTACCGGGGCCGAGGATAAATGTGTGTAACTAAGGTTACACCTGCCGGCCACGGTCGCCAATGGGATTCAAGAGTTATGCCTCATCAGGACCGCGGGAGCATCAGAAGGGCACCCGCCTTGCCCCCACCGGGAGGGGAAAAAATTGCGCCGCCGTGCAGATTGAACACCCGCCGGGCGATCGCCAGCGCCAGGCCACAACCGCCGCGCCATTCATCGAATCGCTCCAGCGCCGCCGGTTGCGCACTGGTCAGGACCTCGACCTGCTCGGGATCGCCGATGGCGAGCACGGCCGTCGAAGCCGTGCCCGACTCGACCATCCGGACGATGAGCCGGTCGCTGTTCACAACCTCGCGGCTGAGGGCGGTCAGCAGGGACGTGAGCGCCGTCCGCAGCCGCTGGGCGTCGCCGGCGAGGCTGACGCGCGCGTCCGCCCCTTCGAGGATCACCGACAGGGTGTGGTCCGGGGGAGGCGGGAGCGAGCCGATCACGTCGCGCAGCAGGGCGGACAGGTCGAGCGTCGCCCGGTTGAACGGGGCCGACCCGGCTTCGAGCGCCGACAGGTCGCTCATCTCGGCCACCAGTCCCGACAGCCGGCCGCATGACTTCTCGGCCTCCTCGAGCAGCTTTCGCTGCTGGTCGCTGATCGGCCCGGCGCGCTCCTTCAGGACCATCCGCAGGTAGCCGGCCACCACGGTGATCGGCGTCCGGAACTCATGAACCGCCAGCGCCAGGAGTCGAGGCCAGCGGGCATCGGTCGATTCGTTGGTCATTAACCCTGCATTCTGGCCGATTTGGCCCGCCTTGTGGGAAGCTGCGGCCCGGCTGCGGTGTTCTTCAACGTACGGCGTAAAATTGCCGCCGGAGCCACCGATGCTGATTAGAAAGACTCCCCCCGTCCCATCCGCCGAGATCACCGACGAGAAACATTACCTCCGGCGGCGCGAGTTCATGCGCCTGGCCGGCGCTGCCGCGGTGGCAGCGGGCGCTACTCCGTGGCTGCAGGCCTGTTCCGCCGACACCGTGTCGGCTGATTTTGCCGGCGCCGGGGGGCCGGCGGTTGCCGTCGGCCAGACGCCGCTGGCCAACGTCAAGCCTGGAGTGATCACCACCGACGAGACGCTGACGCCGTTCGGAGAAATCACCAGCTACAACAATTTCTACGAGTTCGGGCTTGGCAAGGACGATCCGCAGCGGCACGCCGGCCGGCTCACGACGAGCCCGTGGAAGGTCAAGATCGACGGCCATTGCAGCAAGCCCGCGGACTACCACCTCGAGGACCTGGTGAAGCCGCACCAGCTCGAGGAGCGCGTCTACCGCCTGCGGTGCGTCGAGGGCTGGTCGATGGTGATCCCGTGGGTCGGCATTCCGCTGGCCGAGATCATCAAGCGGGCGGAGCCGACGTCGAAGGCGACCTTCGTCGCGTTCACCACGCTGCAGCGCCCCGGCGAGATGTTCGGGCAGAGCCAGCCGGTGCTCGAGTGGCCCTACGTCGAGGGGCTGCGGATGGACGAAGCGACGAATCCGCTGACGATCCTCTCGGTCGGCCTGTACGGCAAGACCCTGATGAACCAGAACGGCGCGCCGATCCGGCTCGTCGTCCCCTGGAAGTACGGGTTCAAGAGCATCAAGTCGATCGTCCGCATCCAGTTCGTCGACCGGATGCCGCCGACCGCGTGGAACCGGGCGAACTCCGCTGAATACGGGTTCTACTCCAACGTCAATCCGGAGGTCGATCACCCGCGCTGGTCGCAGGCGACGGAACGGCGGATCGGCGAGCTGCGCCGGCGGCGGACGCTGATGTTCAACGGCTACGGCGACCAGGTCGCGTCGATGTACGCCGGCATGGACCTCAAAAAGCTCTACTGATGACCGGCGCGTGAATCGATCCGCGAGCCCGCCGGCACGATCCCGGATGCGGCTGGTCAAGCCGCTGGTCTTCCTCGCCGCGCTGACGCCGTTTCTCTGGCTGCTCACGCGCGCGCTGACCGGCCGGCTGAGCGCCAACCCGATCGAAGACATCACCCTCACGACCGGGATCTGGGCCCTGCGGCTGCTCGTCATCACGCTGGCGGTGACGCCGGCGCGGCGGGTCACCGGCTGGAATCGCCTGATCCAGTACCGCCGGATGCTCGGGCTGTTCGCGTTCTTCTACGCCGTCCTGCACGTTTCCACCTACTTCGTCCTCGACCTGTTCTTCGCGTGGGACCTGATCCTCGCCGACATCACCAAGCGCTGGTTCATCATTGCCGGCCTCGTCGCCTTTCTCTCGATGGTGCCGCTCGCGGTGACCTCGACCAAGGGCTGGATCCGGCGGCTCGGACGCAACTGGCAGCTGCTGCACCGGCTGATCTACGTCAGCGCCATCGCCGCCTCCATCCATTACCTGTGGAAGGTGAAGGTGATGATCGGCTCACCCGTCTACTACGCGGTGATCATCGGCCTGCTGCTGGCATTTCGGCTCGTGCGGTTTTCGGCGAGGCAGGCCGGACCGCGCTGAAAGCCCGTCCGGGCCATATGGATGGGCCAGCTTGGCCAGCCTGGCGGCCTGTTCACGTCCGGAATCTGCCAATTGGCTGAAAACACGAATGAATCCGGTAGTTCGCGAATATGCTTTTTTCATGCATAAGCCCCTTAAATACGTTGAAAAGGGCCTCACCTACGCGGCTAGCGGCGCCTGGACGATCTTCAGCTCGCTGAACCGCATCAATCCCGGGAAGCCGTTCACCCCGGCATGGTCGGACCTGCCGCTGCAGAAGTCCAAGGACAAGGTCAAGCCCCCGCTCGGCTGGCCGCGCGAGACCGACTCGCTGTGCCCCGTGTGCGTTCGCGAGGCACGGCAGGAGATCCTCGACGGCAAGCGCGACTACAAGATCCTCCTCAACGAGAAGGTGGGGGAGATCAAGGCGACCATTCTCGAACGGGACGGCCAGATCCTGATGGTGAAGGACTGTCCGGTCCACGGCCACTTCGAAGACGTGATGTCGATGGACGCCAAGTTCTTCAAGCACATCGAAGAATCGTTCCCCGGCAGCGACATCCGCTCGCACAACGACGAGAAGCTGCACAACCACGGCTCTTCGACGATCAAGTACGGCCGCGGCGCGGTGCTCACGATCGACCTCACCAACCGCTGCAACATGATGTGCGACCCCTGCTTCATGGACGCGAACCAGGTCGGGTTCGTCCACGAGCTGTCGTGGGAAGACATCCAGACGCTGCTCGACAACGCGATCTCGATCAAGCCGAAGCGGCAGATGTCGGTCCAGTTCTCGGGCGGCGAGCCGACGATGTCGCCGCACTTCCTCGACGCCGTTCGCTACGCGCGTAAAGTCGGCTATACCTCGGTGCAGGCGGCGACCAACGGCATCGAGTTCGCCAAGAGCCCCGACTTCGCCAAGGCGGCGCGCGAAGCGGGCCTCCGCTACGCGTATCTCCAGTTCGACGGGATCGGCAATGCGGCCAACTCGCACCGGCTGGTCGGCAACCTGTTCGACGTGAAGCTGCGCGCGATCGAGAACCTCTACGACGCCGGCGTCGACATCGTCCCGGTCGTCACGATCGTCAACGGCGTCAACAACGAGCAGGTCGGCCGGATCATCCAGTTCGCGCTCGACAACCCGAAGAAGATCAACTTCCTCTCGTTCCAGCCGGTGTCGTTCACCGGCCGCGACGAGGAGATCACGCCGGAACGCCGGGCGGCGCAGCGCTATACGCTGTCGCACCTCGCCCACGACGTGAAGAACCAGATGGGCATCGGCGAACCGGTGCGCGACTGGTTCCCGATCTCCTTCATCGGCACCTTCACCGACTGGGCCGACATCATCCACGGACCGACGGCGCAGTGGGGCAACCTGACCTGCGGCTGTCACCCGAACTGCGGCACCGGCATGGCGTTGATGATCGACAAGGAAACGAAGGAGGCGGTCCCGCTGACCGCGTTCCTGAACGCCGACCAGCTGGCCAGGGACCTCCGCCAGGTCAACGACGCGGCGCGGGGCAAGAAGCTCGCGATCGTCGGCATGGCCCTCGCGTTGATGCGCAACTACGATCCGTTCAAGGCGCCGACCCACTTCAGGATCGGCGACCTGATGAAGAAGTTCGACAAGACCTTCGGCGCGACCGGCCGCAATTACGGCAAGGTAACGGCCGACCGGACGATCGAAGACATCCACCTGCGCCGGTCGGACCGGTGGAACTTCCTGTTCATCGCCGGCATGTGGTTCCAGGATCTCTTCAACTACGACTTCCGGCGAACCGAGCGCTGCATCATCCCGTATGCCACGCAGGAAGGGGAAATCTCCTTCTGCGCCTACAACACCGGCATCGGCTGGCGGAACATCATCGAGAAGATGCACATGACCGCCACGCTGACGAAGTGGTACGAAGATCACGGCCGGCACGAGATCTTCGCCGGCGGCAAGAAGGTGCAGCTCAACGCGACGGAGCACAGCCTGGTGCTCGATCCGGCGGCGGTTGCGGCCGGCCGGCAGACCGATCTCGACGACGCCGGCATCGCCAAGACGGCGCGTGAAGAGAAGCTGCGCGCCCGGGCGGCGGCCAAGCTGGTCGACCCCGAAAGCCAGAAGATGGCCGAGCTGTACCGCCAGCACGTGCTCAAGGAGGAGCCGACGCTCCAGATCCAGGGCCTCGGCGGGAAGAAGAAGTCCGACGTGCAGGAGGTCCTGCACAAGCCGACGACGTAGGGGCTGCGCCCTTTCCCCGGGAATCGGGGATGGGGAATCGGGGATGGGAATGGGGCCGCTCGGTGAATCACCGAGCGGCCCTTTTCGTTCGTGCGGCCTGTCACAGCCGGGTAACGTGGCCTGTCAGATAACAGGAGGTCAAGAGATTAGGAGTTTTTCTCTCTTGTCGTACATTGAGCTCTCCTGATCTTCTGCCCTCCTGTAAAGAGTCATGACGCTGCGTCAGAACACCGCGCGGGATCTGGGGGGCCGGCCGGCAAGCTGGAACACCGGGTCGGGATCGATCCGCCCTTCGACCAGGTCGGCGACGTGACGTCCGACGGCCGGCCCGTGCTTGAAGCCGTGGCCTGACCCGCCGCCGACGATCCAGGCCCGGTCGTGACCCGGCAGCCGGTCGAGCAGGAAGTGGCCGTCCGACGTGTTCTCGTACTGGCAGACGCGCGACTCGAGGAGAGGAGCGTCCCCGAGACCGGGCAGCCGGGTTCGCACCACCTCACGCATCCGTGCCACCGTCGCCGCGTCGGCGATGCGATCCATCGTTTCGGGATCGGCCGGCGGACCGTGCGCGTCGATCGCCACTTTGATGCCCCGTTGCTCGAGGTTGGGCAGGCCGTAAACTCCCTCGTCGAACGCGACCCACGCCGGCAGGTGCGCTGGCGCGTGCATCGTGTCGCCCGGCGGGGCGCCAAAGAAGAAGACCTCCTGGCGGGTCGGAAAAATCACGTCGGCGAGCAGGTCGGGGAACAACCGGGGCAGCCATGCTCCGGCGGCGAAGATCACGGCGTCGCCGCGTGCCTCGCCGAGCAGGACCGCGGGATCGGCGCGCCGGGTGATCAACTCTACGCCCCCGGCGACCAGGTCGCGCACCAGCGCCTGCACCGCCCGCCGCGCGAACAGCACGCCGGCGGCAGGCTCGAAGACGCCCCTCCGCATCGCCGAAGTTCAGCTGCGGATAGCGGCGGCGCAGCGCCTCGCCGTCCAGCGCCTCGCAGGGGATGTCTTCGCGCCGCAGGGTCGCCTCGGTTTCGGCGAGCCAGCCCGCGTCCCGGCCGAGGAACAGCGCCCCCGTCTTGACGAACAGGGTTTCCCCGGCGGTGAGCTCGAGGGCGAGCCACTGGGGCAGCGAGTCGCGAGCCCAGCGGGCGTAGACCGCCAGGGCGCCGTAACCCGACCGGATGATCCGGGTCTCGCCGCCGGAGCTCGCCCGGGAGCTGGCCGGCCCATGCTGGTCGATCAGCGTGACGCTCCACCCCCGCTCCTTGAGGGCGTGCGCGGTCCACGCGCCGAACACCCCGGCCCCCACCACAGTTGCGGTCCGCATGCGTAATCGCGAATTGTAAGCCGGCGGCCCGTCCGTTGCACCCGAGGGAGCCGGGAGATTCAATGGCAGAGGAAGCGCCGCCCACCGGCACGGCAGACGAGCTCACCGGAGACCAGAAACGACAGAACGTCGTCCGCCTGGCCTTTGAGCGGGAGCGAGGAGCGGCTCGAGGAGTTCATCGAGACGGTGAAGCAGGGGATCCCTCCATGCACCGGGGTGGTGCTCCGGGGCAGTGCCGTAACCGGCGTGCGGTGGAAGGACGGGGCGCCGTTCGACTCGGATGGCCCCGGCACCAGCGACCTCGACCTGACGCTGGTCGGCGGTGACGAGGTCATCAGCCTGTTCACCGTGGACGGATTCTTCGTGCCGGGCATCCACTCCCGTCCCCTGAGCGAGCACGATCCCGAGATCGCCCCGGACCTCGTGCCGCTGCGCCGGCGCCTGATGAAGATGGTGGGCCGGCCGGTGAACATCCAGGGAACCCGCGACTTCGTGATGTACCTTCGTGGTGAGGTGATCGGCCAACCCTACCTGGTGCTCATCGACAAAGACGAGTGGATCTGAGAATTCTCACCTACAACATCCGCCGCGGGGGCAAGGGGCGCGAGGAGGCGCTCAGCGCGGTCATCCGCGCGTGCCAGGCGGATGTTGTCGTGCTGCAGGAGGCGACCGATCCGGCAGTCGTGGCGCGGCTGGCGGCCGGCACCGGCATGGAGCAGTGGGGCTCGCGCCAGGGACAGTCGCTCGGTTTTCTGAGCCGGCGGAGGGTGCAGGGCTTCGGCTGGCACAAGCCGCGGATCTCGCGGCACGCGTTTCTCGAAATCGAGCTGGCCGGCAGCGAGGCGCGGATCTTCGGGGTGCATCTCAGCGCGGTGCACGCGGCGTGGACGGAACGGCGGCGCACCGAGGAGCTGCGCGCGCTGCTGAAGGGCATCGCCCGCCACCAGCACGGATTTCACCTGCTCACCGGCGACTTCAACACGCTGGCGCCGGGCGAGCTGCTGGACTTTCGCAAGCTGCCCGGACGGCTGCGCGCCCTGGTGTGGCTGAGCGGCGGCAAGGTCCGGTGGCGCACCATCCAGATCATCCTGGACGGCGGCTACGTCGACGCCTACCGGTCGCTGCATCTCGACGGTCCCGGGCTTCACCTTTCCGACCTGGGGGCCGCACGCGCGGCTCGATTACCTGTTCCTGCCGCTGCGCTACACGCCGCAGCTGCGGTCGTGCGAGATCATGAGCGTCCCCGGCAGCGCCGACGCGTCTGACCACCTGCCGCTGCTCTCGGTGGTGACGCTGCCCACGCGGCCGACGGAGGCGCTGAGACGACCCTCGACCTCGTCAGAGTGATCTCAGAAGAGGCTGAGTCTGATGCGCGAATGCAGCCATGACAGACGGACTGTGAAAGACCTCACCGCAGAGACCGCAGAATACGCAGAGGAATCAACCGGTAATGATCTCTGCGGCTTCCGCGTTCTCGGCGGTGTATCTGTATGACTTTGAGGCGTCAATGATGACGTGTCCCGCTATTTTCCCGCCTCCAGACGCTTGAACTCGGCAACATAGGCGTCGACGTTCTCTTTGGTGACGACGTCGACGCCGGAGTCGATGACCGCGCTCGCCGGCTGGCGGCCGTTCTTGATGCCGTGCAGGATCTTCACCGGCTCGCTTCCCCAGCCGAAGTACTTCTGGCCGAGGAGCACCTGGACCTTGCCTTCGCGCAGCAGGTCAACCGCGCTTTCAACCGTGTCGAACGAGATGACCTTGGTCTTCGATGAATCCACACCCGCGAGGGCATTGCGCGTGAAGACGGGCCAGCCGCCAACCGACAGCCAGGCGCCGAGGTCGGGATAGCGGCGCGAACCGGTGGCGATGATCTCGGCGCAGCGCACGGCATCTTCTTTGATGTCGTAGGCCTCGACGATCTCGATGCCCGGCGCGGCCTTGAGCGCCTCGCGAAGACCCTCGAGCCGACGCTGCAGGTTGGTCGCTCCCATGCTGGTGATCACCGCGACCTTTCCCTTGCCGCCAAGCAGCTTGATCGCCTGCTCGCCCATGATCTTGCCCGACTCGAGGTCGTCGACACCGTAGAACGCGACCCGCCGGCTCTTGGGCGCATCGGAATCCCAGGTCACCACCGGGATCCCGGCGTCGGTGGCCCGGTTGATCGTCTCGGTCAGGAAGTCGCCGTTCAGCGCCGAGATGGCGATCCCGTCGACGCGCTGCGTGATGAACGACTCCAGGATCTCCTTCTGCCGGAGCTGGTCGGCCGTCTCCGGGGCGCGCCATTCGATCTGGACGTTGCCCAGCTCCGCGGCCGCGCGCTCGGCGCCGATCTTCGCGTAGTTGAATACCGGGATGTCGAGCGCCTTGGGGATCACCGCGAAGCGCAGCGTTTTCGCCCCGGCCGCGCCACCCGCCGGCGGCTGCTCGGCCCTGTTGCACGCCGCCGTTATCGCCACTGCCGCCACCGCGAGCATTACCACGATCCGTCGCATTGTCTGTTCTCCGTTCCTGTTCCGACTGCCGGCCCGCCGGCGGTGCATCCTGCCGCTTCCGCTATTCTCCACGCTTCAGCAGCAACTGATCCATCACGACGATGACGATCACCGCGAGCCCGACGATCAGCCGGTCGTAGAAGGTGGCGCCGGGGATCTGCGGCAGCGCGTTGCGCAGCACGCCGAAGATCAGCGTCCCGAGCACCGCTCCCATCACCGAGCCACGGCCCCCCGACAGGCTCGCCCCGCCGACCACCGCCGACGCGATGATGTCGAGCTCGTAGCCGGTGGCCAGGTCCGCCTTGCCCTGCCCCTGGACGAGCGCGAGCACCACCCCCGCCACCGCCGCGAGCAGGCCGCTCAACATGTAGATCGACGTCTTGACCCGCCCGACCGCAACGCCGGAAAACAGCGCCGCCGTCTCGTTGCCGCCGATCGAGAAGATCTGGCGGCCCCACTGGAACCTGGTCATCAGGATCTGGAACACGATCGCCAACCCGATCATGACCAGCGGCGCGACCCAGTCGGCCGGGATGCCCGCCGGACGCCACCCACCCATCATCTTGCTCGACAGGTCGAAGTAGCGTCCTTCGGTGATGATGAAGGCGAGGCCGCGGGTGATCCCCATCACGCCGAGCGTGGCGATGAACGGCGGCAGCTTGACCGCTACGATCAGCACCGAGCTGAGGACGCCGGCGCCGAGCCCGACCACCAGGGCGACCAGCACGCTGGCGGTGAGCCCCCACTCGGCATTGATGAACAGCGCGCCGCAGACGACGCTGGCCAGCGCGATGATCGAGCCGGGCGCCAGGTCGATCCCGCCCGAGATGATCACCACCGCCGCCCCGACCGCGGCGATACCGTAGATCGACGAGTACTTGAGGATCAGGAGGGCGTTTTCCGCGTTGAGGAACGGATGCGAACGGTTGCCGTCGGGCCAGAGGTACCAGCCGAAGAAAGCGATTTCGAGCACCAGGATCGCGATCGTGCTCAGCTCGCGGACGTGCCACAGCCGCTTCACGATGCGTCCTGCAGTTCGTGGGTGGCCAGGTGCATCACCGATTCCTCGTTTGCTGCATCACCGGTGAGTTCCCCCTGGATACGTCCCTCGCGCATGACCACGACGCGATGGCAGAGCGCCAGCACTTCGGGCAGGTCGCTCGAAACGACCAGACAGGCCAGCCCTTGCGCCGCCTGCCGCCTGATGATTTCATGGATCTCGAATTTTGCTCCCACGTCCACGCCTTTGGTCGGCTCGTCGAGCATCAGCACCCGGGGCCGGGTCGCCGACCACTTGGCCAGCACGACCTTCTGCTGGTTGCCTCCGCTCAGGCTGTCAGGCAGGACGGACTGCCCGGCGGCCTTGACGCGCCACTCCTCCAGCAACAGGCCGGCCTGTTTCCGTTCGTCCCCGCCGCGGATCAGGATGTCACCCGCCACCGTGCGCGCCGGCATCATCAGGTTGTCGCGGAGATTGAGGTTGAAGAACAGCCCTTGCCGGTGCCGTTCCTCCGGCACCAGCGCGACCCCCTGCCGCGCCGCCTGCCGCGGCGAGCTGGCCGCGAGCGGCCGTCCGCAGGCCTCGATTGTGCCGGCCTCAGGGTGGTGCAGGCCGAAGATCGTCTCGAGCAGCTCCGAGCGCCCGGATCCGACCAGGCCGAACAGGCCGACGATTTCCCCGGGCCCGACGGTCAGCGAGACGTCCCGGAACGCCGGACGCCGGGTCAGGTTCCGGACCACCAGCGCCGGCGCTGCGCCCGCTGACCGCGCCGCATGCTCGGCGCGCGGCGGGAGATCGCGCCCCACCATCGCCCGCACGATTCGACTCGGCTCGACCGCGTCGGTGTCGTAGGTGCCGGCATAGGTGCCGTCCCTGAGCACGGTGACCCGGTCGCAGAGACGGAAGACTTCGGGCAGCCGGTGCGAGACGTAGAGCAGGGTGACGCCGCGGGCTTTCAGCTTCTCGAGGACGGCAAACAGGTGGTCCGCTTCGCCGTCGGTCAGCGCGGTGGTTGGTTCGTCGAGCACCAGGATCCGGCAGTCGAAGGCCAGCGCCCTGGCCACCTGGAGCAGCTGCCGGTGCGCCGCCGGCAAGGTCTCGGCGACCGCTCGCGGCGCCACCCGCAGGTGCAGCTCGTCGAGGATCGCGATGGTCCGCGCTTCCATGTCGGCTTCGCGCAGCCGGCCGCCGGCGCCGACCAGCTCGCGGCCGGCGAAGATGTTCCCGGTGACGCTCAGGTTCGGGAACGACAGCATCTCCTGGTAGACCATCCCGATGCCGTGCTCGAGCGCTTCGCGCGGGCTGCCGAACGACAGCCGCACGTCCTGCCAGCGGAGCTCGCCGTGGTCGGGGCGGACGATGCCGGCGAGGATCTTGAGCAGCGTCGACTTGCCGGCGCCGTTCTCGCCGACGAGCGCGTGCGCCTCTCCCTCCCGGACGGTAAACGTCACCCCGGCGAGCGCCTTCACGGCGCCGAACGATTTGCGCACGTCGTGGAATTCGAGGCCCGGCATGGTCGAAAGCGCCGTCATCTTACTACGCGCCAGCCCGGCGCAGTAATCGCTTACACCCTAGAAAAATCGCGCATAACCGTGGTAGGCTGACCGCGATTTTTCACTTCCTGAGCGGAGCCTCCACCACCATGACCCTGTCCCGCAGCCTGCTGGCCCTCGTACCCCTGGCGATCCTCTGCACCGTGATCACCGGCCTCGGCCAGGCCGGGACCGCCGTCAAGCGGGCCCCCTTCGGCACCATGCCGGACGGCGCCGCGGTCGAGGTCCTCACCTTGACCAACGCCGCCGGGATGGAGGTGCGCGCCATCACCTACGGCGGCATCATTACCTCGCTCCGCGTCCCCGACCGGACCGGCAAGCTCGATGACATCGTGCTCGGCTTCGACCGGCTCGACGACTATCTGAAGGACCCGCCGTTCTTCGGCGCGATCATCGGCCGCTACGGCAACCGCATCGCCAGGGGGCAGTTCGTGCTCGATGGCAAGACCTACAAGCTCGCCACCAACAACGGGCCGAACCACCTGCACGGCGGCACCAAGGGGTTCGACAAGGTGATCTGGAAGGCGGAGCCGGTGGCCGGCAAGAATGCCATCGCGTTCAGCCGGACCAGCGCGGACGGCGAAGAAGGCTACCCCGGGAACCTGCTCGTCCAGGTCACCTACACCCTCACCGACAAGAACGAGCTGATCGTCGACTACCGCGCCACGACCGACAAGCCCACCGTCGTCAATCTCACGCAGCACAGCTACTTCAACCTGGCCGGCCAGGCCTCCGGAGACATCCTGGGCCACCAGCTGATGCTGAATGCCGACCGCTACACGCCGGTCAGCGACACGCTGATCCCGACCGGGGAGCTGGCGCCGGTTGCCGGCACGCCGTTCGATTTCCGCAAGCCGGTGGCGATCGGCGCGCGCATCGGCCAGCCCGACGCGCAGCTGAAGAACGGCCTGGGTTACGACCACAACTGGGTCCTGAACCGCACGGCCACCGGCCTCGAGCTCGCCGCCCGGGTGGTCGAACCGAAGACCGGCCGGACGATGGAGATCCGGACGACCGAGCCGGGGATCCAGTTCTATTCCGGCAACTTCCTCGACGGCAAGCTGACCGGCAAGCAGGGGGCGCAGTACAAGCACCGCACCGGCTTCTGCCTCGAGACCCAGCATTACCCGGATTCGCCGAACCAGCCGAAGTTCCCGTCCACGACGGTCCGCCCAGGGACTGAATACCGTTCGAGCACTGTCTTCACGTTCGGCGTCACGAAATGACCGCGTAGACGGCCGGCGCCCCCGCGTTGACCGTCGCCGCGGGTCTGACAGCCAACCAGAGCGGCACGTTTCTGCCGGGCCCTTCCTCAACACGCTGTATTACCGGTTGAGTACGCTCCTATAATCCTCCCTACCGATGAGTTTGAGTCCCGGCAACCGCCTTGGCGCCTACCAGATCCTCGACAAGCTGGGTGAAGGGGGGATGGGCGAGGTTTATCGCGCGCGCGATACCAGGCTCAATCGTGACGTCGCGCTGAAGGTCCTGCCCGAGCTGTTCGCCGGCGACCCCGACCGGCTGTCGCGTTTCACGCGCGAAGCGCAGGTGCTCGCCTCGCTCAATCACACCAACATCGCGGCGATCTACGGCATCGAGGGGACCGCGCTGGTGATGGAGCTCGTCGACGGCGAGGATCTGTCGGCGATCATCGCGCGCGGGCCGATGCCGCTCGCCGAGGCCCTGCCGACCGCGAAGCAGATTGCGGACGCGCTCGAAACGGCGCACGAAGTAGGCATCATTCACCGCGACCTGAAGCCCGCGAATATCAAGGTCCGCGCCGACGGAACCGTCAAGGTGCTGGACTTCGGCCTTGCCAAGGCGATGGGTTCGGATGGCAGCGGGCACGACGCGATGAAATCCCCGACCTTCACCGCACATGCGACGCAGCTCGGCATGATCATCGGCACCGCGGCCTACATGGCGCCCGAGCAGGCGCGCGGCAAAGCCGTCGACCGGCGGGCAGACATCTGGGCTTTTGGCGTCGTGCTCTACGAGATGCTGACCGGTTGCCGCGCGTTCGACGGCGAGGACGTATCCAGCATTCTGGCGAGCGTGCTGAAGGAGGAGCCGAAGTGGCAGGCGCTGCCGGCCGGCATGCCGCCGTCGCTGACGCGGCTGTTGCGCCGCTGTCTCGAGAAGGATCCGAAGCGTCGTCTGAGTTCGATCGGTGACGCGCGTCTGGAGCTCGACGAGCAGGAGCCGGCCGCGGTGGCGCCGGCACCGGGAGGTGGAGCGCAGGCCACGAGGCTGTCGTGGCTGTGGTCCGCGGTCGCGGGTCTCGCGATCATTGCTGCGATGACGGTGGCGGTCTGGCCGTCGGCCCCGGTCGCAACCGCCGCCGGCGTGGCGCGATTGTCGATCCTCCCGCCGTCCGGCGAACAGGTCTACCCCGAATCGTCGGGCGTGGCGGTATCACCGGACGGCAGCATGGTCGCGTTTATCGTCGGGACCGTATCCCGATCGGAAACCGAGTTGTGGGTGCGATCGGTCGGTGCGATGACGGCGCGGCGTTTCGATGGCGCTGAGGGCGCGCAGCTGCCGTTCTGGTCGCCCGACAGCCGGCGCATCGGATTCTTCACCAACTCCAAGCTGAAGGTCGTCAGCGCGGCCGGCGGACGTCCGGAGACCTTGTGCGACGCGCCCGGGGCGCGGGGCGCGGTCTGGAGCCGCGGCAACGTCATCGTCTTCGCGCCCGATGCCGGGGGGCCGCTGTACCGCATTCCGGCGAGCGGAGGCACCCCGACGCCGGTCACGACGCTCGATCCGGCCCGGAAGGAGTTCGGCCATCGATTCCCCGCCTTGCTGCCCGACGGCGAGCACTTTCTGTATGCTGCGCTGCCGGGCAAGAACGGTAGGTTCGAGATCTTCGTCGGTTCGCTCAACGACAACTCGCGCACCGGAATTGGATCGTTCGAAGCCGCCCCGGTGTACGCCCAACCGGGCTGGCTGTTATATGCGCGGCAGGGCGTGCTCGCGGCCGTGCCGTTCGACGCGCGCGCGATGAAGGTCACCGGCGACCCCATCACCCTCGACGACGAGCCTTCGAGCATTCTCGATCCGGCGTATTCGTTCACGGCCGGGCGGTCGGTGTCGGTATCGGACGTCGGTTCGCTGGCCTACTATTCAGCGCCATCGGTCAATACCGTGGCGACGTGGTACGACGCGAACGGGGCGCCGACCGGCACGCTCGGCGTGCCGCGGGGCCACTACGAATCGATCAGCATCTCTCCGGATGGCAGCCGCGGGATCATGGTGCGATCGAGCTCCCCATCCGAATCGAGTTTGTGGCTGGTCGACCTCGCGCGCGGCAGCGCGTCGCCGTTCTCATCCGGACGCGGGCGCAACGACACACCCGTCTGGTCGCCCGACGGCGCGCGGGTCGTGTGGGCCAGCGATCGCGATGGACCGCAGGACTTCTTCGTGAAGAACGTCAACGACGCGGCCCCCGAACAACTGCTCTTTCGATCGGACGTGCCGTTCAAGAACCCCGTCGCCTGGTCGCGCGACGGCAACTGGATCGTGATGACCCAGCTCGATCCCGACACTTCCCAGAACGTGTGGCTGGTCGATGCATCGGGCGCGAAGGCTCCCAGCATCCTGGTGCGAGAGCCGGCGCGCGACAACGGCGGTCCGATCTCACCGGATGAGCGCTGGATGGCGTTCACCTCGGATGTCAGCGGCCGATTCGAGCTCTACGTCCAGGCGTTTCCCGTCCCCGGGCCGCAGGGTGCAGATCTCGGAGCACGGCGGCGGCTCGTCGTGGTGGACTCGTGACGGACGGCAGCTCGTATTCCTCGGCGATGACTTCCGCGGACTCTGGCGGGTTGATCTTCAGCCGGGAACCGCGTTGGGTGTCGGCACCCCGAAGCAGGTCGCCACGCTGCCGGCCGGCATCGTGTGGGTCGACGCGATGCCGGACCGCCAGCGGTTCCTGGCGATTGCGCCGGAACGCACCGGCACCGGTTCGATCACCATCGTGCAGAACTGGCGCGCTTCGCTGACCGGCAAACAGTAGCGCGCTGTTCATCTCGCGTCGCTATCCGGGCCCGCGGCGTGGTGGCCATTTGTAGGAGATGAATGTGCTCGCACCGCTGCTGCTCCTGGTCCTCGGCGTCATCGCCTGGAAGCTCATCGCGCCGGGCCAGCAGTTCCTGCCGGGGCTCGCGAATCTCCTGACCGACCGGAGAATCGATCGACATGCACTCAGCTTCTTCTCCGGGCGGTCGTACGCCACCGGCCGGTTCCAGGGCAGAGACGTCGTGGTCCGCATTCAGCTGAAACGAAGCCGGAACGGGCAGGGCTATCTGGTCGTTGCCGTGCGGACGATCGGCCCGCCGGCGCTCGATTACGCCGGGATCGACGCACGCACGCGGGATGACGCCGGACGACGAGCGCTGGTTGCCCTCGCGGCGCAGGACCTGCTGATCAGCGTCGAGGACGGATGGCTGAAGGCGCTGTGGCGGCCGCAGGGATTTGTCATCTTTCCGGGTCGCTTTGCCGAGGAGAAGTGGCGCCAGGTGCTCGTGGCCATGGACGCAGTGGCGACCTCGATCGAGCGTCCGGCGTAGAGCCTCAGCCCGGAAAGCGAGGTGGAGTGGTGATCGCCTCGACATCGGTTCGCAGGGCTGACGTCGAGACCCGTTCGCCGGCACCGGGCGCGAAGCTCATCCGCGCTCGTTGCGAGAAGACCAGCGCCGGCACCCAGACCAGATAGCCGCACAATGTCCACAGCAGTATGGACGCCGTCGAGCTCACGATATCGGTATAGCGGTCCAGCGCTTCTCGCAGCTGGACGTCCTCACCAGCGCGAGGTGTCGTGTCGCGCATGAGCTCCTCGACTGCGGTCCGGGCAACCGCCGCCGCGTCGGCGCCGCGAACGCTGGCGATCACCAGCGCCGACAGCAGCAGAACGCTCACGATGTACAGGCGAGGGAAGCGCGAGCTTCGTGACAGGAGCAGCGAGAGGAGTGCCGCCGACGCGGCGACGAATCCCACCATCGCCGCCAGCTCGAACAGTGGCGGGGTCAAGGCGCCGAACAACGGCAGGAGGACCAGACCCGCGCCGTTCGCGTTGGCCCCTTCCAGAATGCGGGAGGTTGCGAGAAAGTCCGCGACTCGGCGCCACTCGGTCAGAAAGGGGAGCAGGCGGATCACCAGCCACACCGGGAGTGCGCACAGGGTGATGGCCAGCGCGATCAGCCAGCCGCCGATCGTCGGCGGTCCGGCTTCGGCTGTCGTGACGCGCTCGTTGGGCAACAGCACGCCGCGGCTTCCCGACAGGTAGATGGCCCCGGCACCCGCAACAACGAACGCGACGCCGATCTGCAAGAGGATCCCGCCGATCGTCTCCGCTACCGATGATCCGGTCAGGATCCGGGAGGCCGCGATCCCCGCCACCAGCACCGACATGCCGGCGAACAGCATGACGGTTGCCGCCGATCGGAGAACCCACGCTGTGAAACGATCCGTAAGCCTGGCCATCGGTTTCGGGTCCGTGAAGAGCCGGAGTTGCGGTGGTGCCGCGATGCGCGACACCCGGGCTATCGGCCGATCCCGACCCGACAGTTAACGCCGCCGCGACGTCCGGTCATACGGTCAGACACTTTCGATTCACCGTGGTAGCATCCGCCACACCATGCTTTTTCAATCGCTTGCACGGACGGTCCGGGTCGGCGCCGATGACCGCATCTGTCTGTCGGGCGAAGACGGCGAGCATCATCGTCGTCGCCGCCGGACGCGAGTTCCGGCAATCGCGGTCAACTCGATGGGAGACCTGGTGATGGCCACGCCGGCCCTGTCCGATGGCGGCAGGTACGTGCGCTCCTCGTCCAGCCGCTTTGCCCTCGGCAAGCGGTCCGAACGCTGAGGCGGACAACGGTGTCGCCCGACGCGGCCGGCCAGTGCGGAGTCAGCGTGTCAGACAACGAATATTTCCGACGTCTGGTCGAGAGCTCACCGGATGCGATCTTCATCAGCCGGCGGGGACGACTGACCTTCGTGAACGCCGCGGCGGTCCGGCTGCTCGGCGCCACATCGCAGGAACAGCTCCTCGATGCGCCGCCCGACACCGTCTTCCATCCGCAGAGCCGCACGCGCATACGCGAGGCATTCGACCGGCTGCCGATGGAACCGGGCTTGCGATTCGAGGACAGGATCACGCGGTCGGACGGCACGGTCCGCGATGTCGACGTAGTCGCCGCCAGGCTCGAGAGCGACCCTTCGGCAATGCACCTGACCCTCCGTGACGTCACCGACCGCAACCGGGAGCAGGCCGCGGTGCGCGACAGCGAGGAACGGCTCACGCCTGGCTTTCGACGGCGCTCGAGAAGGCGTCTGGGACTGGAACCTCGAAACCGGCGCCGTCATCTACTCGGCGCGATGGGCACAGATGCTCGGCTACCGTCCCGACGAGATCGAGCCGCACGTCAGCGCCTGGGAGCGTCTGGTCCACCCCGAGGACACGGAACGCGCCGATCGGGCGAATGAAACGGTCACCCGGGGCGCCCCGACCTACGAGGCCGAATTCCGCCTGAGGCACAAGGACGGCCATTACGTCCACGTACTCTCGCGCGGCTTTCCGGTTCGACGGGAAGCGGGCGGGCCGGTCGTTCGAATCGTGGGCACTCACCTCGATCTCACCGATCGCATCCGCGCCGAGGCCGCATTGCGCGAAAGCGAGGAGCGACTGAGGCTGGCGTTCGCCGGGGCCCAGGAGGGGGTCTGGGACTGGAACCTGGAGACCGGCGCCGTCGTGTACTCGCCACGATGGAAGGAGATGCTCGGCTACGCGGACGACGAGATCGAGCCGCACATCAGTGCCTGGGAGCACCTGCTGCACCCCGATGATGCCCCGCGTGCCGACGAGCTGCACGACAGTGTGACCCGCGGGGCACAGACCTACGAGGGGGAGTTCCGGCTCCGGCACCGGGGCGGCCACTACATCCACGTCCTTTCGCGTGGCTATCCGGTCCGCCGCGAGCCGGGCGGTCCGGTGGTGCGGATCGTCGGCACGCATTTCGATCTGACCCAACGGAAAGAAGCCGAGGAAATGCTGCGCCGGGCCCACGAGAAGCTCGAACTGCGCGTCCGCGAACGAACCGCCGAACTGGCGCACGCCAACGAGTCACTGCGCGCCGAGATGCTCGAGCGTGAGCGCGCCGAACGGGGTCGGACCGAACTGCTCGGCCGGCTGGTGTTTGCACAGGAAGAGGAGCGCCGGCGCATCGCTCGTGAGATGCACGATCAGTTCGGCGAGTTGCTGACCGCGCTCGCGCGCCGGATCGAGATGCTCAGGGAGGCGTGTGGCGAGAGCCCGGATCAGGCGGCCCAGGTCGAGGCGCTGGCGGCGCTCGCGCAACAGCTCGACCGTGATGTGGACCATCTCGTGTGGGAGCTGAGGCCGACCGCGCTCGACGACCTCGGCCTCCGCGCGGCGCTCGCGAATTACGTGCAGGACTGGTCGAAGCGGGTCAACATCCGCGCCGAGCTCCACACCTCGGGCCTGCTCGACGATCGTCTGCCGGGCGACGTCGAGACGACCTTGTACCGGATCGCCCAGGAGGCGCTCACCAACATCGCCAAGCACTCGCGAGCCGACACCGTCGAGGTGATCCTCGAGCGCCGACCCGATCACGTCCTGCTGATCGTCGAAGACGACGGTGCCGGATTCGACACCGCCGCAACCGCCGCGGCCGGTGGCGGGTTCGGACTGCTGGGCATGCAGGAGCGCGCGGCTCTGGTTGGCGCCACGCTCGAAATCGAATCGGCGGTCGGCAAAGGCACCACCGTGCTCCTCCGACTGGCCGCGGTTCCGGCCGTCACCGCCACATCTGCCGAAACTGCGCCCGAAGGATAGTTCCCTGATCATGCCTGAGACGCTTCGGATCCTCCTCGCCGACGACCACGTGACGGTCAGATATGGATTGAAACTGCTGATCGATCAGCAGCCGGACATGGAAGTCGTGTGCGAGGCGGGCGACGGACGAGAGGCGATCCAGCTCGCCGCCTCGTCTTCGATCGACGTGATCGTGATGGATATCTCCATGCCCGGGATGAACGGCCTGGTCGCCACGCGAAAACTGAAACAGCTTCAGCCCGATGTCGCGATCGTCACACTGACGCGGCATGGTGACGACGCCTACCTGCAGGAACTGCTGCGGGCCGGCGTCTCCGGATACGTGCTGAAGCAGAGCGCCCCGACCGAGTTGCTGCAGGCGATTCGCGCGGCGGCCGCCGGAGGCCAGTATCTCGATTCGAGCCTGACGGCGCGCGTCACCGCGGCCTTCGTGGCCCGGGAGGGCAAGCAGGTGGAGAAGTCGCAGGGGGCCGTCAGCGAACGCGAGTCGGCGGTGCTTCGCCTGATCGCCTCCGGGTACAGCAACAAGGAGATCGCCTCGCAGTTGTCGCTCAGCGTCAAGACGATCGAGGCGCACAAGGCCAACGCGATGCGCAAGCTCGATCTCAACGGACGGATCGATATCGTCAAGTACGCGAAATTGCAGGGCTGGTTGAATACCGTCTGATGCCCAATTGGACCGCCTGATAGGGATTTTCCCTACCCCGACCCGCGCTCCTCCCGATGGATTCTGCGACCCAGCCGACGTAGATTTTCGGCCATCGGTCTTCTTCCCGAATCCAGGAGGCACCATGGAGAACTGGTCCAGGGTCATCGAGGCAGGCAAGCGGGGGATTGAGTCTCACGGGGTGCCGCCCGCGAGCGATGCCCGCCTGGCGCATTCGGCCTGCGAGGAACTGTTTCTCATGGGGATGCCTCGGCTGAACGTCCTCCTCGGCGGCCGGGACGAAGTGGTCCGACTGGTGCTGCGGACACTTTTGAGCCATGCCGAGAAGCCGATCGCGAGCTGGTTTCCGGGCGAGCCGTTCAGCGCGCCCCCGTCTGACTGGACCGGAACGCTCGTCATGCACGACGTGGGGGCGCTCGGGATCCGCGAACAGGTGCGGCTGCTCAAATGGTCAGCCGTCGGCAAGGCGCAGGTGATCAGCAGCACACCGGCGCCGCTGCTGCCGCGGGTTTCTGCCGGGACCTTCATCGACACGCTCTACTACCGGTTGAACACCGTCTACCTGGACGTCACCGGCGTGGAGGCGATGGTTCGCGGCTGAACCGCTGCTGGTCCACGCCGTCGCAGCGCGTCCGGATCTGGTAGAGGGCCGGCCCGAGCCGGCCCCGTCCGTACCTATCGTCGAAGCGCCGAGGGCTCCGCGGCCGGAAAGCACGACACCTTGCCGCGGTCCTGTCCCGGTCCGCCGATCTCCCCCACGGTGCCGGGCCAGTTGTCGCGCGGCCCGCGATCGATGCTCGTGACGCAGAGCGTGCGCACGCCAGCCGGCCCGGCCGCCGGAACGAACACCGGATTGCTCGGGTACTCGAGGATGTGCGTGTTTCCTTCGGCGGTGTCGGCGCTGCTGCGCAGCAGCGATGCGTTCAGCGGATTTCGGAAGAGCTCCGTGACGGCCCCGCTCCGATCGACGCGAACGATGCCCTGACGCGAATTGGCGGTGACCCAGAGCGATCCGTCCGCGTCCGCCAGCATCCCGTCGGCTCCTTCCAGCCTCGGGTGCGCGACGAACACGGCGTCCTCGCAGAGGGTGTCGGTCTGAAGGGTCGGATCGCAGCCCGTCTGACCCGGCGCCAGATCGCCATGTTCGTCGAGGCGTGTTGCCCAGATCGCTCCTCGTGCAGTGTCGGAAATGTACAGGGTGGCACCACGAGGCCGCCCTTGCCCGACGTCGTGCGCGGCATCGCTGTAGTGGTCCACCACCGCGATGCCGTTGGCGACCTGCCTGACTTCCGTTTGCATGCCGAGCGGGATGTATACGATCTGCCGTCCGATGCCCGAGGTGCTCGGCAGGCTGAGCCGTCCGCCATAGATCGTGCCGTTGCCGACCGGCGGGACCCGGAACACCTCCTGCGCCACGCCAGTCGCAGCTGCACGCCGATAGACGCGACCGAGGCCTCGAAGACTGTCCGTGATCCAGAGGTTGCCATGGGAATCGAACACGATGCCATTGGCTCCAGGGACGCCGGAGGCGAAGATGGTCGCCTGGCCCGTACTGGGATCCATTTCGAAGACCCAGCCGTTCGCCCCCGTTCCCTGATCGGCAATGTAGAGGCGCCCGCCGCGGAACTCGAGCCCTCTGGGTCCACACGGTGGCAATGGCTTCGGCACGACGCCCACCACGGAGACCACGCCGCTCAGCGTGATGCTGCGCACGACACACTCCCCGGACGCGTCTGGCGCCTCTGCGGTGTACATCGTTCCCGTGTCGGGATCAACCGTAAGGCCCTCCGAATCGAGCGGCAACGTCACGAGCGTGGTCGGGATCCACGGGGAGGCCTGAGGCGCCGGCGGAAGGGCCTCAGGATAACGCTCGCCGGCGTGCCCCCGAGCGCCTGGCAGCGCCGCACACAGAATGCCGACGGCTGCGGCAAACGGCCTGACAAGATTCATCTCTGTCCACCTTTCGAAAATCCACGACAGTGCTGGGCCTCTTCGGGCTCGTTAATGGAGCGATGGGTCGACATCTTCGGTGTTACCCTCTGCACCAGATCGCGCAAGAGAGGCCGCCGGGGGGTCATTCAGGCGGTGAAAGGCTGGAGATCGAGTCGATGAGCGCGCCTCCGGACGTGACGGCCCTCCTGGCTGATTGGAGCCGCGGCGACCCCGGAGCGCTCGACCGGCTGCTGCCCGTCGTCCACGCCGAGCTGCGCCGGATAGCCGCCCGCCAGCTTCGGACCGAGCGAGTGGGCCACACCCTGCAGCCGACGGCCCTGGTCAACGAGGTGTACCTCCGGCTGGTCGATCAGCGGCAGGTCGATTGGCGCGACCGCGCGCATTTCTTTGGGGTGACCGCGCAGGTGATGCGCAGGATCCTGGTCGACCACGCCCGGCGTCACACCGCCGGCAAACGCGGCGGCGGTCGTGCGGTGCGTCTCAATCGATGATGCCCAGGACGTGGCCGCGCCCAACGACGTCTCGATCCTGGCGCTCGATCACGCGCTCGAGCGACTGGAGAAGATGGACGCCGACCTTGCCCGAATCGTGGAGCTGCGCGCCTTTGGTGGGCTCACCGTAGAGGAAGCCGCGCATGTCCTCCACGTCTCGCCATCGACGGCCAAACGCGACTGGCGCACGGCCAAGGCGTGGATCAAACGTGAGCTCGGCCCCGGGGACCGGTCGTGAACGGTGATCGGTGGCGCCAGGTCAAGGCGCTTTTCGAAGTCGCCGTAGAACAACCGGCCGGCCAGCGCGACGCGTTTCTGGCCGCGGCGGCCGGTGGTGACGAGGCGCTGCGCAATGAGGTGGAATCGCTTCTCGCCTCCGACGCGGCGGAGGGTAGCTTTCTCCATCAGTTGGAGAGTGCCGGGAGGCGCGCAGGTTTTCCCTCCGCTGCGGACGCATCGACCGGCGACGCGACCGCTCGGCCGATCCTCGATCCCGGCCATCGCATCGGTCCGTATGAGATCGTGGGGTTGCTCGGCGCCGGTGGCATGGGCGAGGTCTACCTCGCCCGCGACACCACGCTCAATCGCGACGTGGCACTCAAGGTGCTGCCTTCACTGTTCGCGCTGGATCCCGGCCGCCTCGCGCGCTTCAGGCGGGAGGCGCAGATGCTGGCGGCCCTGAACCATCCGAACATCGCGGCGATCCACGGCTTCGAAGATTCGGGCGATGTGCGAGCGCTGGTGCTGGAACTGGTGGACGGGCCGACGCTGGCGGATCGTATCGCGCAGAAACCGGTGCCTTTCGGGCAGGCCCTGCCGATCGCCAGACAGATCGTCGATGCCGTCGAAGCCGCCCACGAAAAAGGCATCATCCATCGGGATCTCAAGCCAGCCAATATCAAGATCGACGGTAGCGGCGCGGTCAAGGTGCTGGACTTCGGTCTGGCGAAAGCAGCGGGTTCCGACAGCGCGCTTCCCGATCCGATTGCCTCACAGGACGGATTGATTCTCGGCACCGCGGCCTACATGAGCCCCGAGCAGGCGCGCGGGCAGCGCGTCGACAAGCGGACCGATATCTGGGCCTTCGGATGCGTGCTCTACGAGATGCTGACCGGTCGTCCGGCATTTCGCGGCGACACGATCTCGGACACGATCGCAAAGATTCTCGAGCGGGAGCCTGACTGGTCCGCGCTCCCGGTTGCAACCCCCGCCCGCATTCGACGGCTGTTGCGTCGCTGTCTGGTCAAGGATCCCCGGCAGCGCATCAGAGACATGGGCGACGTCAGGATCGAGTTGGACGCGATCGAAGAGCCGTTGCCTGGAGGGCCTGAGCTCGCGATGGCGTCCGCCGCTGCAGGCCCGACGTGGCTGGCATGGGCTGCGTTCCTCGCGGTGGCGGTGGTTGCTGCCCCGTGGCAGGTATTCGGGCCGATGAACCCGCTGGAGGACCCGCTGGCCAACGCCAGATTCACGCTGCTTACGAACTGGGAGGGGGCCGAGGAAGGGGCTGAAATTTCGCCAGACGGAATGTTCGTGGCCTTTCTCGCCGACGCCACGGGTGAGTTCAACCTGTGGCTGGGTCAGGTGGGCACCGGACGTTTCTCGAACCTCACGACCGGCCTGCCGCCGCTGGCGGCGAACGGGGTCATCGTACGAAAACTCGGCTTCTCGGGAGACGGGACCGAGATCTGGTTCAATCGATCTGATGGAACGCAGCTGGTGCTGATGCCCTTGACCGGGGGCAAGCCACGACCCTTCCTGACCGAGGGGGCGAACACCCCGGCATGGTCTCCGGGAGGAGACCGGGTTGCCTACATCTACAAACCGAATCGAAACGATCCGATGTACGTCGCGGATCGATCCGGCGCGGACCCGCGCGAGCTCATTCCACCGGGAACGGTCAAGATCAACAATCCGGTCTGGTCACCAGATGGCGAGTGGATCTACTTCGTTTCCGGGCCCGAGCCGCAGGACGAGATCGACGTCGATGTGTGGCGCGTCCGCTCGACCGGCGGGGTGCCCGAGCGACTGACCAACCAGCACACCGCCGTGAACTTCCTGGCGCTGCTCGATGCGCGCACGCTGCTTTACGTCGCGCGCGACGAGGACTGGTCCGGGCCATGGCTGTGGGCCCTCGATGTGGAGCGTAGAGTCAGTCGCCGTGTGGCCTCTTCGGGCGTGGATCAATATGCGTCGGTGGCCGCCAGTCGCGATGGCCGGCGCGTGGTCGCGACCGTCGCGAACCCCGCCGCCAGCTTGTGGCAAGTGCCGATCCGCGACCGGTTGGTCGAGGAGGCCGACGCACGGCCGTACCCGCTGCCGGTGCCGACCGGCCAGGCATTAGCGCCCCGCTTTGGCGGGGGATCGTTGTTCTACCTGTCGGCACGCGGGACGGCGGATGGGCTCTGGAAAGTGGAGAACGGCCAGGCGTCGGATATCTGGAGAAACGTCGACGGCGCGTTGTTCGAACCACCCGTGGTCTCACCCGACGGCCGCCGGGTCGCGGTCGTTGTCAGGCAGCAGGGGAAGCGGCACCTCTCGATCATGTCGGCCGATGGCACGGATCGCCGCACCCTGGCCTCGTCTATCGAGGTCGAAGGAGTTGCCGGCCAGGGGGCGGCCGACTGGTCGCCCGATGGCGAATGGATCGTCACCGGCGGGCGTGACGCCCGTGGTTCGGCGCTGTTCAAGATCCCGGCCGATGGCGGCGCGCCGATTCGACTCCGCGACGGCAAATGGGTTAACCCGGTCTGGTCCCCGGATGGCAAACTCATTGTCTATGCCGGGCGGTCTCTCGTTGGTCAGGTGAAGCTCCTTGGGCTGCGACCTGGGGATGGGGCATCCGTGGAGCTGCCGGACGTGATGGTTCGACCGGGCGGGTACCGCTTTCTCCGCGACGGCACCGGCCTGGTCTACCTGCCGCGCATTCAATCCCTCGACTTCTGGCTCCTCGATCTGAAGAAGATGACGGCTCGTCAGCTCACTCGCATGAGCAATCAGGGCGTGCTGCGGACCTTCGACATCACCCCGGACGGCGAACACATTGTGTTCGACCGCTCGCGGCAGAACTCCAACGTCGTCTTGATCGACCTCCCGAAGAAGTAAGCCGGCTCGGCCGCGGCTGATTGCTTCGGTGAATGATGGGGACGGACACTGACCTCAGCACAGAGGGCACGGCGAGGCACGGTGCATGACCGTGTTGAGCCGTGTGAACCGTGGCCCGGCCCGGTTGGACCGTGGCTTACCAGCTCCCGTGGACGTGTGCGCGAATGTCCTCGTCATACACCGCGCGCGACGGCCTTCATCGCCTCGTCGTCCAGCGGCGCCAGGGAGATTGCCCGGGCGTTGCTCCGGGCCTGCTCTTCGTTCTTCGCCCCCGGGATCGCGCAGGTCACCGCGTCGAACATCAGGATCCAGCGCAGCGCCAGCTGACCGAGGGTGGCCCCTGGCGGCACCAGCGGCCGGAGCCGCTCGACCGCGTCCAGTCCCGCCTCATAGGGGACACCGGAGAAGGTCTCTCCCTTGTCGAACAGCTGACCCTCGCGGTTGAACTGGCGGTGGTCGTCGGCGGCGAACGTCGAATCGCGGCGCAGCTTGCCGGTCAGCAGGCCGCTGGCCAGCGGTACCCGGGCCAGGATCCCGACCTGGCGGGCGAGCGCTTCCGGGAAGACCTGGTCCAGCGGCTTCAGCCGGAACATGTTGAAGATGATCTGCACGCTCTGGACGCCGGGATGCCGCATCGCGTCGAGCGCCTCCTGCGCCGTCTCGACGCTCACCCCGTAGTAGCGAAGCTTGCCGGCCCGCACCAGGTCGTCCAGGATGCCGAACACGTCATCCTGCCGGAACAGCGCCGAGGGCGGGCAGTGCAGCTGCAGCAGGTCGATGGCCTCCACGCCGAGATTCTCCAGGCTCCGGTCGATCCACCCGGTGAGGTTCTCGCGCGAGTACCCTTCGCAGGTCTGCTCGGGCAATCGGCGTCCCGCCTTGGTGGCGACCCAGATCCGGTCGTTCGGCCGTTCGCGCCTGAGCCGGGCGATCAGCCGCTCACTGCGGCCATCGCCGTAGACGTCGGCCGTGTCGATGAAATTGACTCCTTCGTCGATCGCGGCGTGCAGCGCGCGCATCGACTGCTCATCGTCCACCTCTCCCCAGAATCCACCGATCGCCCATGCGCCGAAACTGATTGCCGACACGAGCATGTCCGTCCGTCCGAGCCGCCGATATTCCATGACCCAGCGTACCAGCCCGCCGGCCTTATGTGGCGATAACTTCGATCACTGCGGGTTTCGACTGGCCGCGCTTCGCGTACCATGACGCACATGACCCGGGTGATCCTGATCGGCGTGCTGGCCGTCGCGGCCTGGCTGACGCCGCGCGCAATTCCTCTATCGCAAGACACTCGAGTGGCGATCCGTGTGGACGCCGGCGAGATCGTCGGCCCGATGACACCGATCTGGGCATGGTTCGGGTACGACGAGCCGAACTACACCTACATGAAAGATGGGACGCAGCTCCTGTCGGAGCTGGCCGCCCTGAGCCAGGGCCCGGTTCATGTGCGGGCGCACAACCTGCTGACGACCGGTGATGGCACCCCCGCGCTGAAGTGGGGATCGACCAATGCCTACACCGAGGACGCGAGCGGCCGTCCGATCTATGACTGGAAGATCGTCGATCGGATCATCGACACCTACGTCGAGCGCAAGATGAAGCCGCTGATGGAGATCGGCTTCATGCCCGAGGCGTTGTCGACCAAGCCGCAGCCGTACAAGCATGACTGGATGCCCGGCCTCGACTATGGCCGGATCTATACCGGCTGGACATATCCGCCCAAGGACTATGCGAAATGGGGTGAGCTCGTCCACCAGTGGGTGAAGCACTCGGTCGAGCGTTACGGGCGCCAGGAGGTCGAGAGCTGGTACTGGGAGGTCTGGAACGAACCGGACATCGGTTACTGGCGCGGGACTCCCGAGGAGTTCCGAAAGCTGCACGATTTCGCCGCCGATGGCTTGAAGCGCGCGCTGCCGGCGGCCCGGATTGGCGGCCCTCACGTCACCGGTCCCAACGGCCAGCGCACCCAGCAGCTGCTGCGTGACTTCATCGAGCACAGCCTGCGCGGTACCAATTACGCAACGGGCAAGACTGGATCTCCCCTCGACTTCATTGCCTTCCACGCCAAGGGGGCGCCGCGCGTCGTGGACGGCCATGTGCGGATGGGGATCAGCAACCAGCTTCGCGCCATCGACAACGGATTCAAGATCGCCGCCTCGTTTCCGGAGATGAAAAAGACGCCGATCATCATCGGGGAGTCGGATCCGGAAGGCTGCGCCGCCTGTTCGGTGGCGACGAACCCCGAGAACGCCTACCGCAACGGCACCATGTACTCCAGCTACACTGCGGCTCAGATCGCCCGGACGTATGAGCTCGCCGACCTGCACCAGGTCAACCTGATCGGCTCGGTGACCTGGGCGTTCGAGTTCGAGGGGCAGCCGTTCTTCGCCGGCTTCCGCGACCTGGCGACCAACGGGATCGACAAGCCGGTGCTGAATGTCTTTCGCATGCTGGGTCGGATGTCAGGTAACCGCGTGCGCGCCCGCAGCGATGGCGCCGCGTCGCTCGAGGAGATCCGCGACAAGGGTGTGCGCGGCCGTCCCGACGTCTACGCGATCGCGGCGCGCAGCGAGCAGAATCTCACCGTCATGGTCTGGAACTATCACGACGACGACCTGCCGGCGCCAGCCGCGGACGTCGACGTTGACCATCAGCGGTCTCAAGGATGGCTCCTCGACGGTCACGCACTTCCGCGTTGATGGCGAGCACAGTAATTCATACGCCGCGTGGCTGAAGATGGGGTCGCCGCAGCCGCCTACCGCCGCACAATATCGACAGCTTCAGGATGCCGCGAGGCTGGCGTCGCTCGGCCCGGCCGAACAGGTTCGCATTCAGGGCGGCACGTTGACGAAGACATTCGCCTTGCCCCGTCAGGGCGTTTCCCTCCTGGTAATCACACAACAATGATTCGACGAAACGCTTTGATCCTGATCGCTGCCGCAGCATTCCTGGGGTTCTGGACTCCTGGACCGATGGCCGATTCCGGCCAGAGCGGATCGGCGCTGACCGGCGCCGAGCCGCCGTCGGGAGCGATCTGGTTGGACGGCCTCGATCTGAAGCGGATGACCCAGCGCCGGGGCACGCCTCGGGCCGGCAGGTCGGGAGGCGGCCGCGGCAACAATCCACTGCCGCTTTCTCTTGGCGGGGTCGTCTACCAGCACGGAATCGGCACGCTGTCGATCAACGAGCTGATCGTCGATCTGAAAGGGGAGGCAACGCGGTTCGAGTCCATGATCGGTATCGACGATGCCGCCAGCACCGGGCAGGGGTCCGTCACCTATGAGATCTGGCTCGATAACAAGCGGGCGTTCACCAGCAAGGTGATCAAGGCTGGCGACCCGGCACAGCATGTCGCGGTCGACCTGACCGGCGTCCGTTTCATGGAACTGTTCATAGACGATGGCGGCGACGTGAGCACCGGCGACTACGCCAACTGGGCCGGCGCGGTGATCCATCTCAAGCCGGGCTCTACCCAGAAGCCGGAGAGCTGGAGCTTTCCGTCCGAGGCGGCGCCGCCAATCGCCTCGGGCTGGCCGGCGACGCCGCGGATCAATCCGCCGCGCATCACCGGCGGCACACCCGGACGTCCTTTCCTTTTCCGGATCCCGGCCACCGGTGAGGCCCCGCTGAAGTTCGCGGCGCAGTGGACTTCCTTCCGGTCTGACGCTGGATCAGGCGACCGGCATCATCAGCGGAACCATCAAATCCGCCGGCCGTACCGATGTTTCGATTGAAGTCAGCAACCCAAAGGGCTCGGCGCGTAGCGCGTCTGACCATCGTCGGTGGCGACGATGCCCTGGCGCTGACGCCGCCGCTCGGCTGGAACTCGTGGAACGTGTGGGGCGGATCCGTGGACGATGCGAAGGTCCGCGCCGCCGCCGATGCGATGGTGTCGAGCGGACTGGCGGCCCACGGCTTTCAGTTCGTGAACATCGACGACGGGTGGGAAGGGAAGCGCGACGCCAACGGCGTCCTGCAGCCGAACGAGAAGTTCCCGGACATGAAGGCCCTCGCCGACTACGTCCACAGCAAGGGGCTGAAGATCGGCATCTACTCGTCCCCCGGGCCGCGCACCTGCCAGGGCCTGCCCGGCAGCTACGAGCACGAGGCGATCGACGCGAAGACCTGGGCCGACTGGGGTTTCGACCTGCTCAAGCATGACTGGTGCTCCTACGAACGCATCGCCAAGGACCAGAGCCTGGCCGAGCTTCAGAAGCCCTATGTGGTGATGCGCGACGCCCTCCGCAAGGTCGATCGCGACATTGTTTACAGCCTGTGTCAGTACGGCATGGGGAACGTCTGGGAGTGGGGGGCCGAGGTCGGCGGCAACTACTGGCGGACCAGCGGCGACCTGACCGACGTCTGGTCGAACATGTCGGCGGTAGGGTTCCGCCAGGCCGGCCGCGAGAAGTGGTCGCGCCCCGGCCACTGGACCGATCCCGACATGCTGGTTGTCGGGAAGGTCGGATGGGGGCCCAGCGTTCACGATACCCGGCTGACGCCTAACGAGCAGATCACGCACATCTCGCTGTGGGTCCTGCAGGCGGCACCGCTGCTGATTGGCGCCGACATGACCCAGTTCGACCCCTTCACGACCGCGCTGATGACCAACCATGAAGTCCTCGAGGTGAACCAGGACGTGCTGGGTAAGGGAGCGGCGCGGATCTACCAGCGCGAGCGGCTGGAACTGTGGGCGAAACCGCTGGCCGACGGTACGATCGCGGCCGGGCTGTTCAACCGCGGCTTGCAGGCGGCGAAAATGACCGCGAGCTGGAAGGATCTCGGGATCACCGGCCAGCAGCCGGTCAGGGATCTCTGGCTGCACAAGGAGCTGGGCGGATCCAACGGTGAGTTCCAGGCGGTGGTGCCGGCCCACGGGGCGCTGCTCGTCAAGATCGGAAGGCCGAAGCGCCGATGAGGCTGCTGCTCGCGCTCATGGCGCTGGTGGCGCTGAGCGGACAAACGGCGCCTCGAGTCGCGCCAGGGCCGCTGACCGTTTCCTCACCCGATGGCTCGCTCACCGTGACGGTCACGGCCGGCGAGGCGCTGGCCTACGCGGTCTCGAAGAACGGCGGCGAGCTGGTCACGCCATCGCGGATCTCCATGACGCTCCAGGGCGGCGAGGTGCTCGGCGCCAGGCCGCAGGTGCTTCGCAGCGCCACTGCTGCCGGCGACCGGATCCTCCGGCCGGTCGTGCGCATCAAGCGCGAGCAGATCCGGGATCGTTATCAGGAACTGCGCATCGACTTTCGCGGGAACTACTCGCTGCTCGTGCGCGCGTATGACGATGGCGTCGCCTACCGGTTCGTCCTGGCCCGCCCGGGCGAGGTCGTCGTCGAGTCCGAGGAGGCGACGTTCGAGCTGACCGGCAATCCGCTCGTCTACTTCCCCGAAGACCCTAGCCTGCTCAGTCACCAGGAACGTCCGTACAAGAAGGTCCAGCTGCTGGACATCAAGCTCGGCGCGTTCGCATATCCCCCGGTGCTCGTGTCCCCGGCGCTGGCGATAACCGAAGCGGATCTCCTCGACTATCCCGGCATGAGCCTGTCTCGCACCGCCGGCGGGTTCGCCGGGCTGTTTCCGGCGTATCCGTCGAATACCGAGATGGTGCGGGACCGCACCGAGCGCGTGCTCACGCGCGAGCCGTGGATCGCACGCACCCGCGGGACGCGCGAGTTCCCGTGGCGGGTCCTGGTCGTCGGCCGGGACGATCGCGACCTGCTCGACACCGACATCGTCTATCGGCTGGCTTCCGAGAGCGCGGTGGCGGACACGAGCTGGATCCGTCCCGGCCAGGTGGCGTGGGACTGGTGGAACTTCAACAACCTCTACGGCGTGCCGTTTCGCGCCGGCGTGAACACCGCGACCTACGAGCACTACATCGACTTCGCCGCCGAGCACGGGATCGAATACGTGATCCTGGACGAAGGCTGGTACAAGCTCGGCGACCTGAGCTCGATCGTTCCGGCGATCGACATGAACGCGATCGCGACACGGGCTCGCGAGCGCAAGGTCGGCCTGATCATGTGGGTGGTGTGGAAGACCTTCGAACAGCAGATGGACGCGACCTTCGACCAGTTCGAGAAATGGGGGGTCAAGGGGATCAAGGTCGACTTCATGCAGCGTGACGACCAGCCGATGGTCAATTTCTACGAGCGCGTCGCGCGCGAGGCAGCCAGGCGCCACATGCTGGTCGATTTCCACGGCGCCTACAAGCCCACCGGTCTGTATCGCACTTTTCCCAACGTCCTGACCAGCGAAGGGATCATCGGCCTGGAACACAACAAGTGGAGCGCCGACGCGTCGCCGGACCACAACGTCACCTTCCCGTTCATGCGGATGATGGCGGGACCGGTCGACTACACGCCGGGCGGGATGCTCAACGCCACCAAAGCGGACTTCAAGCCGGTCTTCAACCGCCCGATGACGCAGGGCACGCGCTGCCACCAGCTGGCGATGTACGTGGTCTACGAGAGCCCGCTGCAGATGCTGGCCGACTCGCCGTCCAACTACCGGCGTGAGCCTGAGAGCCTTGGGTTCATTGCCTCGGTGCCAACGGTCTGGGACGAGACCCGCGTGCTGGCGGCGAAGGTGGGGGAGCACATCCTGATCGCCCGGCGAAGCGGCACCGACTGGTACGTGGGGGCGATGACGAACTGGACCGGGCGCACTCTCGAAGTGGATCTGAGCTTCCTCGGACCCGGGCGCTGGAACGCCGAGATCCACCGCGATGGCCCGAACGCCGATCGGGCGGCCGTCGACTATGTGCGCGAGACGAGGACAGTGTCAGCCGACCAGCGGCTTCGCATCAATCTCGCGCCCGGAGGTGGGTGGGCGGCGCGGATCACGGCTCGCTAAGCTCGCCGAAAACTCCCAACCTCCAACTCCCAACTGCCAAGCGTTGGAGCCCAGTCGCCGATTGGGAGTTGGGAATTGGAAGTTGGGAATTGAGTCAAAGGTCCAGTAAAGTACGCACGCCGCCCGAATCCGATCATTCATATGCGCAACATAGCTCGCACCTTACCCGTCCTTGCCCTGGTCGTCGCGCTCGTGGTCACCACGCAGGCGCAACAACCATGGTTCACCGACGTCCTCCCTGCAGAGGAGTTCGCTGCCCGTCGCGCGCGGGTGATCGAGCAGATCGGCGACGGGATCGCCATCTTGCAGGGAGCAGTCGAGCGTCCGGCGGAATCACCTTTCCGTCAGAACAATCAGTTCTTCTACCTCACCGGGGTAGAGGTGCCGCGAAGCATCCTGATCATCGACGGGCGGGCCAAGAAATCCGCCTTGTACCTGCCCGATACCAGCCGCTGGTCACGGGCGTGGGGCCGGGTTCTCGAAGCGGGCGACGAAGCGTCGCGCATCACTGGTATCGAGGCGGTCCTCAAGCGCGAGGAAGCCGAGGCGGCGATCGCCGCGGCCGGCGCGGCCGACCGCGTCATCTACACGCCGCATCGTCCTGAGGTCCTCGGCAGCGGTTCGGCGGGGGACGCAACGGCCTGGCAACGCGCGACCACCGCCGATCCGTGGGACGGCCGTCCGTCCCGTGAGCAGACGTTCATCGAGAAGCTGAAACAGCGGGCGCCGCGATCCGAGGTGCGCGACCTGGACCCGATGCTCGATACCATGCGCTTCATCAAGAGCGCACGCGAGATCGCAGTCGTGCGTGAGGTCACCCGCATCACGACCCTCGGGATCGTGCAGGCCATGCAGGAGGCCGCCCCAGGCAAGCGCGAGTACGAGCTCTTCGCGGCGGCGGAATACGTGTTCCGGAAGCACGGGGCGCAGGGCGCGGCGTACTTTCCGCTGTCCGCGACGGGAAAGAACACGGCTCTGTCGCACTACCACCGAGGCACGCACGACGCTGGCTGACGGAGATCTGGTTCAGTTCGATTACGCGCCGGACTGGAAGTACTACGTGTCTGACGTGACCCGCGTTTTTCCGGCCAACGGCAAGTTCAGCCCGTGGCAGCGCGAATGGTACACGATCTATCTGAAGCTCTATCAGTCGGTGCTGACGTCGATCCGGCCACACGTGACGGTCAAGCAGGTGATTGCGGACGCAGTCGTGAAGATGGACGGCATCATGGCCGGTTACACGTTTACCGACCCTCGGATCAAGGATGCGGCAACACGGTTCGTCGAACGTTACCGCGGCAGGACCGGATCCAGCCTCGGCCACTCGATCGGGATGGAGGTGCACGACGTCGGCCGTGCCGGTGAAACCCTGCAACCCGGGCAGATGTTCACGATCGAACCGGCGATGCAGATTCCCGAGCTCGGGCTGGGTCTACGCCTCGAGGATGCCCTGCTGATCACCGAGAATGGCTGCGAGAACATGTCGGCGTCGCTGCCGGTCGAAATAGCGGCGATCGAAAAACTGATGAAGGCAGGGCGCTAACGCAGAGGGTGCGGGGGGAACTTACGCTGAGGGTGCGAGGGGAGCTGACGCAGAGGGTGCGGGGGAACTACGCTGAGGGTGCGCGGGGAGCTAGCGCAGAAAGTGCGGGGAGTTGACGCCTAGGGGTGTGAACGCTTGCGCCGGGCGTGAGGGACACGATTTCGCACCCTCAGCGTGAGCGCCCCGCATCCGTCAGCGAAGCCGCCCCCGCACCCTCGGCCGAAAGCCCCGCCGCACCCTCAGCGAAGCACCCCGCACCCTCAGCGCAGCACCCCGCACCCTCAGCGCAGAGCCCCCGCACCCTCGGCCGAAAGCCCCGCCGCACCCTCAGCGGACCAGCGAGCCCCCCGCACCTCAGCGAAGCCTCACTTGACCTTCCACTCCTGAACGCCGGCCGAGACCGTCGGCCGCATCACGAGCTCGAGACGAAGCGCGGTGGTGGTCACCGGCTTGAAGGTGACGGTGTTCCAGGCGTCCTTGGTGGTCGCGAGCGGATCGGCGGTCTCGACTGGCTTCCAGGTGTCGCCGTCCTTGTAGAGCAGCTTCCACGAGGCCGGCACGCGCACGCCTCCCTTGTTCGCCTCGTCGTCGAACCAGTAGATCTCGCTGCGGGAGACGGACGATGGCTTGGCGAAGGTCATCTCGATCCACTCACCCTTGCTGCACTGACGTCCGCCCTGAGCTCGCTGCCCGGCCGCCGGGGCCGGCTGCGCGTCGCAGGCCTCGCTCCAGCCCTGGATCGGCCACCAGTCGAAGGAGGACCCGGCCTCGGCCGAGTTGCGCGGTTCTTCGCCATCGATGATCGGGCGGATGTTCTTGCCGCGCCCCTGCGCCGGCTGCGAGGCCGCCACCGTGCTGGTCGAGGCGACGGTGGGGAAGGGGGTCGGCCGGGCCGCCGCCTCGGTGCGGGCGAGCCACACGTTCATCTGGCCGCGGCCGCGGTTCGCCCAGGTCGCGTAGGGGATGGCCATGAAGTCCTGCTCGGTCTTGGTGACCGCCCCCGCCTCGGTTCGGGCCAGGCCGAGCGAGCGCCCCTTGATCACCTGCACGCCGTTGAGCAGGTCGGCGCGGAACTCGGTGGTCAGGCGGTTGGCGTCCGGCAGCACGATGTTGCGGGTCTTGCCGTTCGGGTTGTCGACCCACTCGGCGGCGTAGACGATCGGGCCGCGCTGCAGGGCGACGCGGTCGCGGTCGGCCTCGACCTTCTCGTGCGCGGCGATGCGGCGCACCGGCATCGGCAGGTTCAGCTCGATGACGTCACCGGCTTTCCAGCTGCGGTCGATGGTGACGTATCCCTTGTCGAGTTTGACCGGGACGGCGGTGCCGTTGACCTTGAGGGTCGCGTTCCCCTCAGCCTTGTCCGTGAAGGTATAGAGATCGCTGGGCACCGGCTGGTTGCGCGCCCAGCCGGGGATTCGAACGTTCACCGCGAAATTTCGCGCCTTTTCTGGTGTCAGGGTCATCTTGACCGCGCCATCCCACGGGTAGCGGGTCTCCTGGACCATCTTGAGTTTGCCGGCCGGGCGTCATGATGTCGGCAGTGCCGCCGGCGTACAGGTTCACGTAGACCGAATCCCCCTTGGTCGCGTAGATGTAGCCGGGCACCGAGGCCATGAACCGGGTGATGTTGCCGGGGCAGCAGGCGACGCCGAACCACTCGGCGCGCGCGTGCTGGCCGTTGGACTCGAGCGGGTTGGGGTAGAAGAACGTCTTGCCGTCGAGCGCCACGCCCGAGATCAGGCCGTTGTAGAGCGTGCGCTCCATGATGTCGATGTACTTGGCGTCGCCGTGGAGCAGGAACTGGCGGTGGTTCCAGTAGTCCATGCCGATCGACGCGCAGGTCTCGTTGTAGGCCTGCATGTTCGGCAGGTCGTAGGGGTTGCCGAACCCTTCGTGCCCACCCGCGGCGCCGACGCCGCCGGTCAGGTACAGCTTGCTGCTGGTCAGGTTCTCCCAGATCTTGTCGCCGGCGTTGCGGACGTATTCATCGTTGGTCAGCGCGGCGACGTCGGCCATGCCGGCATACATGTACATGGCGCGGACGGCATGGCCGACCGGCTCGGTCTGGTCGACCACCTTCTGCTGCGCCTGGTTGTAGTCGAGGCCGCGGGGGTTGGCGCGCTCTCCGTTGGGGAACTGCGTCGGCTTCGCGGCGTCCGGACCCGGTCCGCGCTCGTCGATGAAGAACTTCGCCAGCTTCAGGTAGTCCTCGTTGCCGGTGACGCGATAGAGGCGGACGAGCCCCATCTCGGTGATCTGGTGCCCCGGCCAGGTCGAGCGCTTGCCCGGGCCGAAGGTCTTGACCAGCAGGTCGGCCGCCTTGGTGGCAACGTTCAAAAGGGTTTTCTTGCCGGTGCCGAGGTTGTGCGCCACAGCGGCCTCGAACAGATGCCCGAGGTTGTAGAGCTCGTGGCTGTCGTCACGTTCGAGCTGCCACCGCTCGGTTCCGGCCCAGCGATGCGGCGCCTTCGGGTTGATCGTGCGGGTGGTGTAGAGATACCCGTCAGGCTCCTGCGCGGCGGCGATCTTGGCGATCAGGCCGTCCACGTAGGCGTCGAGCTTGGGGTCGGGGTAGACGTTGAGCGTGTACGACGCTCCCTCGATCACCTTGTAGACGTCGGTGTCGTCGAACGGATAGCCCGGCGGCCTGGTGTCTTCGAGCGGCTCGCCGCGCAAGGCCTTGGCCGCGCGTTCGAAGTGATACACGCGCTGGGTGCGCTCGCACTGCTGGAACGCCACCGGGATCGTCACCTTGCGGTTGGTCTCGATCCGCGGCGCCCAGAACACGTCGTTGAGATGCACGCGGGTGAACGGCACCGGCTGGAAGGGGTAGTCGGGACGCGATTGGCTGGCCAGCCCGGTCAGGCCGGCGGTCGCGATCGCGAGCGCGGTGCCGAGAATCAGGTGTCGTTGCATGGTGAATCCTCAGCTGGATACTAAAACTCCCAACACCCAACCGCCAACTCCCAAACGGCGCGTCTGGGAATTGGAAGTTGGAGGTTGGGAGTGAACGTCTATCCTGGTTCCTAGAGCCGCATCAGAATTCTATGTTCGCCCGGAACTCGATGCGGCGCGAAGTGGCGTTCTGGCTGGCGCGGCCGAACCCGCTCGCCTCGAAGTTGGCTATGCCGGTTGTGCCCTGCCAGAACGTCGGGTGGTTGAAGACGTTGAGGATTTCCGTCTGGAACTTGAACCGAACCCGGTCGGTGATGTTCACCCCCTTCGAGATCCCTAGATCCGTATAGGTCTGGTGCGGTCCATGCAGGTAGAAAATCTCTCCCCAGGTTCCCGGCTCCTTATTGGAGGCGATGGTTCCATCGGCTTTGACCTGGGCGATCCAGTCTGGCGGCAGGTAGTACGTCACTCCCGCAGCGTCGCGGTAGAGGCCGATGCGATCCTGAATGTCCTGCGCCGTGATGCCGTTCAGAGTCAGGCCGCCGTCGCGCAGGTTGTTGAACGTTTGGTTGTTCCCCCCAATCCGGAACGGGGCGCCGCTCTGGAACGTGACGATCGTAGAGACCGTCCAGCCACCCGCAATCTTCTCGAGTATTCCATCGGTCAGCCACCGCTGGCCTTTACCGAAGGGCAGGTCGTAGGTGCCGCTCACGTGGAGCACATGGCGCCGGTCGGTGATGGCAGGCGCGTAGCTGAGATTGAGGTCGCGGTTTGAGAACTCGGTATAGGCGGCCGTAAAGTCTCCCCCCTGGGTCGCAATGGCCATCGTCTTGCTCAAGGTGTAGTTCGCGTTCAGGGACATGCCGTGCCAGTTACGCTGACGGAACTCCACCTGCAAGCCGTGGTAGTTGGAGAAGCCTCGGTCGTCCATCAGCGAGGCCCCGCCATTGTTGTTTGTTTGAGTGGCGAATTGGTTCGCCTTCCAGAAGTTGAGGGGATAACCCTTGCCCGGGCCGGCGCTGGCGCCGCACGCCGGGATTGCCGAGCCAAACATCGAACAGGCGAAGTCGCGGTTGTTCGCCAGCAGGTTGGCCAGGGTGCCGGCCGCGCCGTTCTGCAGGTTGTTGATGGCGCCTGCGTTCGTGAACGGGATGCCCGTCGCGGTGAAGATGGGGAGGTCCGCCTGCCCCGGCAGGCCGCGGTTGGCGAAGGAGGTCACGCCGGCCGCCTGGTTGATGGCCAAGTTCCTCTGGGCGTTCTTGAATTCATCAAGGAAGCCGTTTTCGAAGATGTTGACCTCATTGATATTGTGCGCGAGCCACTGCTGCCCCGTGCGATTGCCGTTATAGCGAACCTCGATCGCTCGCTGCCCGCCCAGGTCCCGCTGAATGCCCACGGTCCAGGACGAAGAGTAGGGCTGGCGAATGTCCGCGGTCATGCCCGAGACAGTGCCTTGTTGGAAGGTTGACTCCGTCAAGTGAACGACGTCGGCGTACTCCGCCGGGCTGAAGACGAGACATGGCGGAGCGGATGAGTTGGCGCACGACTGCGGCAGCCAGTTGCCCTGGCCGAGCGCGAGGCTGCCCGGCTGGAACCGTCCGGGTGCGGCGGTGGTACCGGGACTGGAATTGAACTCCTGGAAGAACGCTCTGCCAAACGAGGAGCCATGGTCCCAGATGAACTGCTGCGGCATGGTGAATCGCCGGAAGGAATAGCTGCCCCGCAGCACCGACCTGTCGCCACCCAACATCCGCTCGACGAACGAGCCATCGGAGCGCGGCGTCCACGCGACACCGGCCGACGGCTGAGGCGTGACGTTGTAGGCCCCGTGGGAAGCTTCGCGGGTCACGAACACCGGATCAAAGTTTCCGGTCAGCGTCTGCGGGCCGGGGTTGAAGAGCTGGCCGACAGCGGTCGGGCCGTATAGATCCTCCGGCCTCATCGAGTGATACTTCCCATCCTGGTCCTTGTTGGGCTGGACGAAGTCCCAGCGCAGGCCCGCGTTGACGGTCAGGTTCGGTTTCACCCTCCAGGAGTCCTGGACGAACAGCCCCCAAGACATCAGCACTTCGTAGAGGCGATTTTGCGCGACCCCGCCCGGGTCCGGTGTGTTTCCAATCGCATAGCTGCCGGTCGTAGAGTCGATGGGGTGACGGCCGTTGTAGTTGGAAACCCGCCCGGCCAACATGGCGTAAAGCGACCGGGCCTGGTTCCATTCGGCGTCGGTCGGCAACGGAGCCCCCGGACCTGCCGCCGCCCGAATGGCCTCTCTGGTCAGCACCTCCCGCGCCGGATCGCCGTCGACCAGCCCGAGACTGACGTTGGTGTACCCAAGGTCCGAATCCCAGTACTTATTCACTTCGCGATACCAGTTGCCGCCGAACCTCACCGAATGGGACCCCTTCGTCCAGGTCGTGGTGTTGGACACGCTGAAGTTGGGCTGATAACGGGAGTTCCCAATCGTCCAGCTGTCGTTGTAGTTCCCGTAACCGTAGTTGATGGTCGGATTGGTACGGTAGTCCTTGGGTCCATCAATGCCGAACCACTGAGCCGTGTACAGCCACCCGCCTCTGAACTCGTTGATCAGGGTGGGTGACACGAGGGTCTGCACGCCGAGCGACGCGGTCGCATTGTTGCTCTTGCCCCTCGCGCCGCGGCCATCGCCTGGCCAGAACTCGGCGTTGGAATAGGGCGAATCCACTTTCGTGTTGTTGATCGCCACGTTCAGGCGCCAACGCTCCGACAGGTTGGAATCCACCCGGATCGTCGGGTAGTAGGTCCGATTCGAACTCTCGCGCATCCACTCCCAGGTGCGCAGATTCGGATCGGTCGGCTGCGCCGACGGCAAAGCCAGGCCGCCGGCATTCTGCCGATAGTCGTCGATTGCCGCAATGCGCGCGGCCGTCATCGGATTGATCTGCGAGGTCGACCCAGGGAACGACGTGCCGTTCGCCGCGTTGTGCGCGGCAAAGATACTGAAGAGATTCGCCTGCGCGCCGTTGGCGTAGGTGAAGACGCCCTGCTTGGCGGGGTCGGCGAGGAAGTTCTGCGTCCTGCTGGTGCCGCCGGGTACGTCCAACGCGGACATGCTGGCAAAGAAGAACATCTTGTCCTTCATGATAGGACCGCCGAGACTGGCGCCGAAGTCGTTCCGGTGGTACTTGGGCTTCACCGTGCTGTTCCAGTCCTTGGCGTCAAAGAGTTGAGCCCGGAAGCCCTCATACAGCCGGCCACTGAATCGGTTGGTGCCACGGCGGGTGACGTACGTGATCGTCATGCTGGAGCTGCCGAAGCCCGCGTTCATGTCGATCTGATCGGAACTGACCACCATTTCCGCGATGTTCTCCAAGCGCGGCGTGACCGCGATGGATGCGGCGCTGTCGGACGTCTGATAGCGCCAGCGGTTGGTGTTGCCGACGATGCCGTCGATCGAGTTGCTCTGCGCAAACGTTGGCAGCCCGTTCCAGGTGCCGTTGTAGCCGGCGGTCAACCGCGAAAGTTGGTTGATGTTGCGGCCGGCCAGGGGAAGATCTTCGATCTGCTTCATGTCGATCGTCGTATTGATCGCGTTGGTCGAGGTCTCAACCAGCGGCGCACCGCGCCAGACACCTCGACGACTTCCTCCATGGCGCCGACCTTCAACGTGGCCTTCACATCCGTGGTACGAGCGGACTGCACCAGCACGTCGTAGCTCTGCGTCGCGAAGCCTTGCAGGGCCACGGTCAGCTTGTGCGCGCCGAAATTGAGGTTCACAAAGGTGTGGCTGCCCGCCTCCGTTGTGACTCCGGTGCGGGCGTCATTGGTGGCGACGTCCGTCAGGGTCAAAGTCGCCCCGGGAACCGCCGCGCCGCTGGGATCCACGACGGTGACGCTGACGGAACCCAGCGTCTGCTGTGCCCAGGCTGTGGGAACCAGGCACAGGGAGAGTAATAGAGATCCGAAAAGGCTGCTCCACAGTCGCGCGCCCATACGTCGCTGTTTCATACGACAACTGCCTCCCATCTTCATGCTGCTCCTCTGTGTCCGGACGCTGATACGCCGGTTGGCCGCGGCTGCTGTAAGCGATTACAATCCGGCGCGAATCGTAACGCTTACACAGCCGTTACGCAAGGGGCATTTCGCCGCCTGAGAGACCTCGGTCCCTCCCCTCATCGTCCTCGATCAGATCCTGCCCCGGCCCTGGCGGTTGCCGCCGCGCACGCGGCCGGCCCGCCTGTGACGTCCTAAAACGTCCACTTGGCGCCGAGCTGCACGACCCGCGCGCCTCCCGTGCCCCCGCGCTGACTCGTGGAGCGCCCGAAATTCGGGTTGGTCACCGAGCCTGAGGGGTTGTTCAGGTTGATCCAGTTGAACGCGTTGAACATCTCGAGGCGCACCTGGATCGTCGAGTTCGGCGTTGAAACCCCGGGCACCTGGAAGTTCTTCACCAGCGAGAAATCCATATTCTTGAACCCCGGGCCCCGGAACGCATTTCGCGGCTGGTCCGACGTTGTTCCGGGCGCCGGATAGGTGAAGTCGGCGGCGTTCATCGCGCCCGCGAGCCACTCATCCTGCGATGGGCTATCCAGGTCGGTGCCGTAGCTCGGGAGGTTGACGCGATCGTTGTTCACGCCGTCGGCATTGAAGTCGCAGCGCGGCCAGGCGAGAGTGCAGGTCACGCTGAACGGCGTGCCGGTCTGGAAGATCGCGAGACCGTTCAACTGCCAGCCGCCGAGCACGGCGTGCAGGACCGGGTTGGACGGCTTGTAGGGAATCTCGACGACGAAGTTGGTGGCCAGGCGGTGCCGTACGTCGTTGCTGGCGTATCCCCAGTCGAGCTCCGGTTGCTCCACTGACATCGTGGAGCCCGGGAGTTCCTTCGACACGCCGTAGTTGTAGACGCTTTGGAACGCGAATCCGCCGGTGTAGCGTCGCTGCAGCTGAATCGACACGCCGTTATAGCGGGACCGCACGCGACTTTCGTTCAGGTTCACTCCGGCGAAGCTGGGGTTCAGGCGATCCAGCCGGTCGTCGAACATGTCTCCGGAGAACCGGTTGTAATTCTGACCGCCAGGGCCGTCGCCGTTCATCAGGTTGCGCCCCCGGGTGCCGTTGTAGGTGACATCCGCGACGAATCGTCCGGGCAATTGATACTGCGCCCCCACGAACCAGTTGTCGTACTCCGGCGTGACGCTGTCGGGGTCGACGACGCGCAGGTCGAGGCGTGCGCCTTCGATGCTGCCGCGCTCGTCGAGCCCGCGGCCGAGCGCGGCGTTCGGCGTGAAGTCCGGTCCGAGCGAGTAGACGATCGGCGTGCCGTCCTGCACGGATCCGAACGCGTGCGCGAACTGCGGCGGATTCAGCCGCTCGTCGCTGAAGACCGTATTGTTGATGCGGTTGTAGGAGATGCCGGCCCCGGCCCGGACGACGAACTGGCCCTTCGAGGTCGGATCCCATGTGATCCCCAGGCGGGGTGCGAAGTTGTTCCAGTCCGTGTCGTAGAGCTTGTCCACGGTCCCGACCCGGGCGTTTTGCACCTGCTCCTGGCGCGTCGCGCCCGGGCCCAGGAAGATGTTGTTGAACGAACCGTCATCCTTCGTCGGATTGCCGAAGTTCTCATATCGCAATCCCAGATTGAGCGTGATGTTCGAACGGACCTTCCAGTTGTCCTGAAAGAAGAGCGCCCACTCGTTGGTGATGTAGAGACCAGGGGCGGATGTCGGCTGGCCGGTCAGCGGATCGACCGCGCGGTCTTCCGAGAACGGCTCGTCGTCGACGAAGTCGAGAATGCTTTCGAAGTTGTAGGTCGGCCGCCGCCAGTGGGTCAGCGTCGCGCCATCGCGGCCGTGCCGCAGTTCACCGCCGATCCGGTACGAATGACGGCCGCGATTCATCGTGAACGTATCCCGGAAATGGAAGTTGTTCTGGGTAAAGGTGATCGGCTGCCAGAACGCGACGCCGAACGACGACACGCCGTCACCGACGTTGACGTCCGGCGACTCGGGTGCCGGGTTGTCGGTATCGCCGTGCTGGCGCGCGAACCCGAACGACGCCTCGTTCAGCGTGGTGTTGGAGATCATCCAGGTGTGCCCGACGTTGGCGGCCTGGTTGCGGAACGGAAACGGCTTGTTGAACTGCGGCCGCACGAACAGGTCCTGCGTGACCACCTTCGTCATGTAATAGCTGCCGCGGAGCTGGTCGACTCCGCCACGGAGCACATGGTCCAGGCGGACGTTGTACTGCTCGCCGTCGCGCGGCCCGTTATTGACGACGCTGATCGTGCCAACGTCTGGAATGCCGTCCGGCGTATCGCTCCAGACGCCGGCGCCCGGCAACGGACCTCCGAGGTCTTGCAGATCCGTGGTGGGGTAGGCTGAGGGCGCGAACCCACTGAACAGTTGCGCCGCGATCGAGTTCGGCCGTGTGGCCTTCACCCAGTCGACGAGCTGCCGGGTTTCGACGGTCGTGTTGAAGGCGTCGCCGGTGAGCTCGCGGACCAGCTCGGTCGAGACGAAGAAGAAAGACCGGTCGCGCTTGATCGGACCGCCGAAGCTGCCGCCGAAGTCGTTCCGCCGGAAGTCAGCCTTCGGCTGAGAACGGTTCTCGAAGAAGTCACGCGCGCGGAGGTTTTCGTTCCGGTGGAACTCGAACAGGCTCCCGCTCCATCGATTGGTTCCGCTCTTGGTGATGATGTTCACGGTCGCGCCCGAGTTGCGACCGTACTCGGCGGAGGGGTTGTTCGAAATGACCTGAAACTCCTGAACCGCCTCTACGTTTGGCACGAGGAGGACGGTGCCTCCCCAGGGCCCCCCGGTGATATTCGCGCCATCGATGGTGGCGCTGTTCCCACTCTCACGGACGCCGTTCGAGGTGACGCCCAGACCCTGCTCGGGGCTCAGAAAATCTTCGCTGCTCGGAACCCCGATGATGCCGGGCTGCAACGCGGTCAGCGACAGCACGTTGCGGCCGACGAGCGGGAGATCGCTGATCTTCTTCTGCTCGACGACCGCGGAGATCTCGGCGCGCTCGGTCTGGATGTCCGGGGCGGAACCCGTCACCTCGATCGTTTCCTCCAGCGTGCCGGTCTGCATCGTGAAGTTCACGCCCAGCGTCGCACCTACCGAGAGGATGACCTCGCTGCGCGTCGCCTTGCGGAAACCCTGCAGATCCGCCGCGATCCGGTAGCGGCCAGGATCGAGGCTCTGGAGGCGGTAGACGCCGGTCTCGTTCGACAGGGTGGTCCGGGCGACGCCGGTTTCGATGTTGGTGACGGTGACGGTGACGCCGGGCAACACGCCGCCCGACTGGTCCACGATGGTGCCCTGGATGGCGCCGAGTTGTGATTGTGTGGCCGCGGGTGTGGCGCCAAGCAGGAAGGCGCAAACGGCAAGCAGGACTGCGCTACATGTCTTCATCGTGCACCTCATGCGCGTGTGACGGTCACGCCCTGTTTGGCGGCGTGACTGTAAGCGATTACAATCCACCGCGATGGTAACGCTTACATGGTCGTCAGGCAAGGGTCCTTGCGCTGGGATCGGCCGTGGTACGATGCCCCGCTTCTGAACGCCTGTCCGGAGGATCAATGACCCGTTTCTCAGCTGACCAGCTCGCCTACGCCGCCGGACGCACCGGCTACCTCGATCGCGCGCAGTCGCTCGAGTTTCTGCGGACCATGGACATCAACATGAGCGTAGGCCACTGGTCCGCCGGCGATTTCTGCGACCGCTTCGCCCCTCCGGGGTACCACTCCAACGATCCCGGATTTCGCAACGATTTCGAGGGGCAATGCCGCCGGACCAAGGCCGCCGGGTTGAGCGCGATCGAGATCCACCAGAGCGTCTTCGAGAAAACCCTCAACGGTGACCTCGATCCGGCCGCGATCGAACGCGCCCAGTCCGGGTTTCTCGCCGAGCTCGGCATGACGGTCACCGCCTGCAACATCAACACCTGGACCAACCCCAAGTTCCAGCTCGGCGGCCCGTGCAACCCCGATCCGGCGATCCGCCGCGCCGCGCTCGAGGAAGTGCTCAAGGGGGTCGAGATCTGCCGGATCATGAAGATCCCGGTGTTGAGCGTGTGGCCAGGCTCCGACGGCGCCGACTACCACTTCCAGATCGACTACAGGGAATCGATCGGGTGGTTCACCGAGGCGCTGATCGCGGTCAACAAGAAGTGCCTGGAGTACGGCGTCCGCCTGGCGATCGAACCCAAGCCGTACGAGCCGAGAGAGCTCTTCATGATCGTGCCGACGGCGGCCGCGGCGATCCTCGTCGCGCAGAAAGTGAATCAGGCCTGCGGCGGCAACAACTGCGGCCTGACGATCGACTACGGCCACCAGAAGATGGAAGCCACCACCGCGTCGACCGCCTGCGATCTGGCGGACTTCGCCGGGGTGCCGGTGCACAAGTACGACGTCAACGACGCGCGCCAGGGTCGCAACGACCAGGACTGCATGTTCGGCACGCTCTCGATCCCGGAGTCGGTGGAGTATCTCTACACCACCTTCCTGCGGAACTATCAAGGCTGGTACAGCCAGGACCAGTTCACCTACCGTGAGGATCCGACCCGGGCGATCGAGCGCAGCATGATCAACTTCGCCAACCTCTCGCTGAAAGCGGTCCGCGTCCTCGTGCAGCAACCCGCGCTGGACAAGGCACGCCGCGCCGGCACCGGCCCGGATGTTCTCGACGTCGTGTCGCCAGTGTTGGTGGGGTAAAGCACTTGCTGCGTGCTGATAGCTGAAAGCTGAGAGCTGATGGCTTACTCCATCGGGATTGACTACGGGACCAACTCTGTCCGCGCGGTGGTGGTTGATTGCGCCGACGGGCGGGTGATCGGGACGAGCGTCTTCGACTATCCGAGCGGGGACCAGGGGGTGCTGCTGCATCCCAAGGATCCCCACCTGGCGCGGCAGAATCCGGCGGACTACATCGCCGGGCTGCGCGCGTCGGTGACCGGAGCGATTGCGGCGGCGGCGCGGGAGCCTGGATTCTCGGCCGACCGGGTGATCGGCATCGGCGTCGACACCACCGGCTCGACGCCGCTGCCGATCGATGCCGCGGCTCGGCCGCTCGCGATCGATCCGGCCTGGACCGGCAATCTCGCCGCCCACGCGTGGCTCTGGAAAGACCACACCTCCGCCGACGAGGCGGCGCGGATCACCGAAACCGCGCGGCGCCACGCGCCGGAATACCTGGCGCCGATCGGCGGCACCTACTCGTCCGAATGGTGGTGGTCGAAGATCTGGCACTGCCTCAATGTCGCCCCCGACGTCTTCGACGCCGCCGCCAGCTGGGTCGAGCTCGCCGATTTCATTCCGGCGCTGCTGGCCGGCGTCGACGAGCCGCGCAAGATCGTCCGCTGCGTCTGTGCCGCCGGCCACAAGGCGATGTACTCGGAGTCGTGGGGCGGCCTGCCCGGCAAGGAGTTCCTCGGCCGCCTCGATCCCAGGCTGGCCGCGCTCCGCGACCGCCTCTACGATCGCGCCTACGCCCCGGGGACTCCCGCCGGCGCGCTCTCGACCGAGTGGGGTTCGGCGCTCGGCCTGCCGCCAGGCATCCCGATCGCGATGGGAGGCTTCGATGCGCACTACGGCGCCATCGGCTCGGGCATCCGGACCGGGACCTTCGTCAAGATCATCGGCACCTCCACCTGCGACTGCGCCATCGCCCCGGCCGCCGGCGACATCGGCGACATCCCCGGCATCTGCGGCATCGTCAACGGCTCGATCATGCCCGGCTACTTCGGGATCGAGGCCGGGCAGTCGGCGGTGGGAGACATCCTGAAGTGGTGGGTCGAGGGGGTCTGCCAGGGCGACGATCGGCTTCACGCCTCTCTCTCGACTGAAGCGGCGGCGCTCAAGCCGGGTGAGTCGGGGCTTCTGGCGCTCGACTGGAACAACGGCAACCGCACGATCCTGGTCGACACGCGGCTCACCGGCCTGGTCATGGGGCAGACGCTTCACACGACCCGCGCGGAGATCTACCGCGCGCTGATCGAGGCGACCGCGTTCGGCGCACGGATGATCATCGAGCGGATCCGCGAGCATGGCGTGCCGATCGACCGCGTGGTCTGCTGCGGCGGCATCGCCGAGAAGAACGACCTGTTCATGCAGATCTACGCCGACGTCATCGGCCAGCCGATGCTGATCGCCGGTTCTCCTCAGACGCCGGCGCTCGGCGCGGCCATTTCAGCCGCCGTCACCGCCGGGGCGGAGGCGGGCGGCCACGCTTCCTGGAACCAGGCGCAGGATCGGATGACGACGCTGAAGGAGCGAAGGTTCACGCCGGATCCCGCCGCCCGCGCCGTCTACGATGAACTGCATGCCATCTACCGCGAGCTGCACGACACCTTCGGCGGCGTGCCCGGTGCGACCGCCGATCTCGGCACGGTCATGAAGCGGCTGCTCGCCATCAAGGAGCGCGCCTCGAGATGAGTCACGAGGAGCTGCGCCGGACCGCCTACGACGCGAACATGGAGCTCGCCTCCAGCGGCCTGGTGATGGGGACGTTCGGAAATCTGTCCGCCGCCGGTCGCGACCACGGCGTCTTCTGCATCAAGCCGAGCGGCGTGCCATACGAGCGGCTGACGCCGGACGACATGGTCGTGGTGTCCCTCACGACCGGTGAGCCGATCGACAGCACCCTGCGGCCATCGTCCGACACCCCGACCCATCTCGAGCTGTACCGCGCGTTCGGGTGTGGCGCGATCGTCCACACTCATTCCGAGTACGCGACCATGTTCGCGCAGGCGCGGCTGCCGATCCGCTGCATGGGGACGACGCACGCCGATTACTTCCGCGGCGACATCCCGGTCACCCGCCCGATGCGTCGCGAAGAGGTGGAGCAGGACTACGAGAAGAACACCGGTCTGGTGATTGCCGAGACGTTCGGCGGCGATGTCTCGGCCGCAGACGTCCAGGCGGTGCTGGTCGCGAACCACGGTCCGTTTGCCTGGGGAGCGGATGTCGCGCACGCCATCGAGCATGCGCGCGTGCTCGAATATCTCGCGCGCCTGGAATGGCGGGTGAGGACGATGGCGCCGGATGCGTCCCCGCCCGATCGCTTTCTCGTCGACAAGCACTACTCCCGCAAGCACGGCCCCAAGGCCTACTACGGCCAGAAATAGTTGAGCTGGCCGCTGAACATGCCGGCCTTCTGGAAATGGAAGATGGCAAATGGTAAATGGAAGAGAGTGACTAGGGCGGGCACTTTTCCATCTTCCATCTGCCATTTTCCATAACGATGAATCGTTCGCGCCGTCCTGTGGGACCTGGACGGAACCCTGGTCGACTCCGGCGAGTACCACTGGCAGTCGTGGCGCGAGACGATGCGGGGCGAGGATCTGGAGCTGACCTATCAGCAGTTCCTCGACAGCTTCGGCCAGAAGAACGACCGCATCCTGAGCGGATGGCTAGGCGAGAGGGCCACCGTGGACGTGATTCGGCGGGTGGGCGACGCCAAGGAAGCGCTGTACCGCCAGCTGGCCGCCAGCGGCGGGCTCGCCCCGCTGCCCGGCGCGGCCGAGTGGGTCGCCCGGCTCCACGCCGACGGCTGGCGCCAGGCTGTAGCCTCGTCGGCTCCAGCGGAAAACGTTCGCGTGATGCTGCAGGTGCTCCATCTCGAACGCTATTTCGACGCCATCACCGCGGCTGAAGACGTCACCGCCGGCAAGCCCGATCCCCAGGTGTTCCTCAAGGCTGCGGCCAGGCTTCAGGCCGAGCCATCCTCATCGGTTGTCGTCGAAGATGCCGCCGCCGGCATCGAAGCCGCCCGGCGCGCCGGCATGAAATGCGTCGGAGTGAGCCAGTCCGCCATCCTGCCCGCCGACATCTTCACGCGTTCATTGGCGGAGTTGCCCGCTGATACGTTCGATCGATTGATCCCGAGCTGGTAGCTGGTAGCTGGTAGCTGGTAGCTGTAGCTGGTAGCTACTTCTTCCTCGGCTTCATCGTCGACTCGCGGACGATGAGTCTGGTCGGGACCTGGTAGACATCCCCCTCGACGTGCTCTTCGCCGATCAGGCTGAACAACGCCTGGAATGCGGTTGAGCCGACATCCTGTGCCGACATGCGCACCGTGGTCAGGGCGGGGTGGGTGTAGCTGGTGAGCGGGATGTCGTCGAAGCCGACGACCGACACGTCTTCCGGCACGCGCAGGCCGGCGGCATGGATCGCGTGCAGCGCGCCGATCGCCGTCCAGTCGTTCGAGCAGACCACGGCGGTTGGCGTCCGGGCCAGCTTGAGCAGTTCCTTCATCACCTTCTCGCCACCCTCGGCGGTATGCGTACCTTCGCGCACCAGGCGGCGGTCGAGGCTGATGAGGTGATGCCGCAGACCGTCGACGAAGGCCTGGCGGCGGGTGCGGGCCGAGTGCAGGTCGAGCGGACCGGCGATGAAGGCGATGTTCTTGTGGCCGAGTCGAACGAGGTGGTCGACCGCCTGGCGCACGCCGTTGCCGTAGTCGATCGAGACGTGGCTCATTCGCGGCCCCATCTGTCCGACGTCCATGAACACGATCGGCACGTTCCGCTTCGACAGTTCCTTGATCAGGCCGACGTCCATTTCCGAGGTCATCATCGCGACGCCATCGACCTTGCGTTCGAGCATCCGGCGCAGGCAGGCGGTCATCCGGCTGGTGTCGTAGTCGGTGCTGGTAAGCAGCAGGTCGTACTGCTTCTGCGCGGCGAGCGCTTCGAAGGTCCGAATCAGCTCGGGGAAGAACGGGTTGGTGATGTCGGAGACGATCAGGCCGATCAGCCGGCTGCGGCCGGACACCAGCGCCCGGGCGTGGCTGTTAGGGTAGTAGTTCAGCTCGGTGGCGGCCCGCCAGACCTTGCGTGCGGTCGCCGCCTTGACCGGCCCGCTCTGGTTGAGCGTGCGGGAAACGGTGGCGGTCGAGACGTTGGCGCGCTTGGCGATCTCCGCGATGTTCATGGCTGCCGCCGGAGTCTATCATCCGCGTCCAGCGCCGACCGTTCAAGCGCCATGTAAGGCCCCTGCAACGCCCGGTAGACCGTTACATTCTTCGGATCCGGACGGACGACGGAGCCGGCGACGGGCCGGGTGAAGCCGCCGACCACCTCCGGCCAGGGCAGCCGGCTGGCGGCCTGCCAGGCCCGGAGCGCGGCGCCCAGGGCCGCCGAGTCCTCCGACTGGTAGCGATCGACGTCAGCGGAAAACACGTCGGCGATGACCTGGAGGATCTCCGGGTTCGCCGAAGCGCCGCCGGTCGCGTGGATCACGGCGGGCGTCACCCCCATCCAGGCGGAGTGCCGGGCCATCGACATCATCTGCCCCTCGACCAGCGCGCGAACCCAGGCCGCCGGTGGCGCGTCGTCCAGGCCTTCCGACGCCACCAGCGGCCGCGGCACCGCTGGCGTGATCTCCGGCTCGAACCACGGCAGCAGCATCATGCCGCCGTTGCCGGCCGGGGTTGCCGCAAGGGCGGCGGAGAATCGGGCCCAGTCCATCCCGTACCGATCGCGGATCCGTTCGCGCGCCAGGGAACCGTTGCGGAAGACGGTGATGCCCATGTAGTCGCCGGTGGGGGAGGCGAACACGTGGCCGGTTCCATCGGCACTCACCCGTGGCTCGCGCATCGGCCCGAAGATCGTGTCGCTGGTGCCGAGCGAGATCGCCAGCTGCCCTTCCTCTACGAGGCCGGTGCCGATCAGGCTGCACGGGTTGTCGCCGGACCAGGCGACGATCTGCACGTCAGGAAGGGCGAAGCGTACCCGCCACTCCGCCGCCAGCCCGCCGATCGTCGTGGACGAGGGTACCAGTCCAGGCAGGCGCCCGGACAGCTCCGGGGCAGTCGCGTCGACGATCGGCTCGGACCACTCGCGGCTGCGCAGGTCCATCAGGTTCATGCCCGAGCCGTCGGCGTGGTCGATCGGCGCGTGGCCGCCGATCAGCAGCGATGCGAGATAGGAGCTGACCAGGTGGACGCGCTGCGTCCGTTCGTACGCGCCCGGAGACTCGCGGGCGAACTTCCTGATCTGCGGTCCGGTGAACCTGGGAAATGCCCGCGAGCCGGTCAGCTGCGCGAGGGCCGCCGGCCCGCCGGCGGCCGCTTCGATCTCCCGGCACTCAGGCCCGGTGCTGCTGTCCATCCACACCGGCGAGGTCTGACGGGTGAGATGTCGTGGGGAAGGGCCAGAATAGACGCTGCCATGCTGCTGCGCCGACCCGCTGAGCGCGCGCAATCGGCTGCGGTCGACGCCTTCGGCCAGCCGGCCGAGCATCCGGTCCAGCGCCGTTGCCCACATCAGCGGCGGCGCGTGCACGACCCCGGGCTCAGCCGATGGCAGCACGCCGTGCCGGGTGGCGAACTCGGGCAGGTCGTCTTCGAACGACAGACTGCTCCGGAACACGACGTCGCGTCGCGAGCCTTCGACGTCGATCACCACCGCCGACAGACCTTGCGTACTGCAGTCCAGTCCGGCGTAGAGCATGCCCTTAGGTTCTAGGTTCTAGGTTCTGGGTTCCAGGTTCTTCCCACTTGCCGGTTTGTGACGAGCGGAGGATCGCGTCGATGCAGGCCATGTTCGCGACGGCATCCTCGAGCGGCGCGGGCTGCGGACGATCGTCGAGGATCGCGGTGGCGAACTCCTCCGCCTGGATCGTGTACTGGTTGCAGACGTCCACCTCGATTGCCTCGATGCCGGTGCCGTGGATCTCGCCGGTCCGATCGAACAGCATGCGGCACGGGCCGATCGGCCGGGGCGTTGAAGGGGATGTCGATCTCGAGACGCCCACGGGTGCCGACGATCTGGACGCGCTGGTAGGACTGCAGCTGGGTGCTGCAGACGCCGGCGGCGTGGCGGCCGTCGAAATCGAGCACCATCGACGCCTGCCGGTCGACGCCGAACCGCGGATCGATGTCGAGCGTGCCGGCGACCCGCGACGGTTCGGCGGCGAAGATGAAGCGGGCGGTGTTGACGAGATAGCAGCCGATGTCCATCAGGCCGCCACCGCCGAACGAGGCGATGTTGCGGACGTTGGCGGGATCGTCGTTGTAGTAACTGAAGACACCCGACATCGCGCGCACCTCCCCCAGCTCACCGCTCTCCACCATCCGCCGGGCGCGCTGCCACTGCGGGTGGGTGCGGACCATGAAGGCTTCCTGGATCCGGACGCCGGTCCGGTCGCGGACGGCGAGCAGCGTCCGTGCCTCGTCCGCGTTCAGCGCGATCGGCTTCTCGCACAACACGTGCTTGCCGGCTTCGGCGGCGCGGCTGGTCCAGGGCACGTGCAGGTGGTTGGGGAGCGGGATGTAGACGGCGTCGATCTCCGGGTCAGCCAGCAGCGCCTCGTAGGAGCCGTGGGCTCTCGGGATGTCCAGTTCGGCGGCGGCCGCCGACGCCCGGGCGGTGTCGCGGGAGGCGATCGCCACGACCTCGCAGTGTGCCGCGGCCCGTATTGCCGGGACCACCTTCTCGGTTGCGATCTTGGCGACGCCGAGCACGCCCCATCGAATCTTGTTCATGCAGTCATGTTAGGCTTCGCGCACGAAGCAGAGGAGAGCCGATAATGAGCGTCAGTGAGATCCTGATTGCCGGCATGCTGTGCCTGCCGGCGATGGCCTGGGCCGGCCAGGAGCTGCCATCCCGTAAGACGATCACGCTGGAGGCCGCGCGACGGGTCGCGGCGGCCGCCGAGGCGGAAGCCAAGCGCAACAACTGGGCGGTGTCGATCGCCGTCCTCGACGAAGCCGGCCACATGATGGTCTTTCACCGGATGGACGGCGCCAAGCTGGTGGCGATCGACCTCGCGATCGGCAAGGCGCGCACGGCGGTGTACTTCCAGGGGCCGACCAAGGACCTCGAAGCGGAAGTCAGCGGCGGACGCACGGCGCTGCTGCCGATCGAAGGCTTCATGCCCCTCGAAGGAGGCGTGCCGCTGATGGTCGACGGCGTACTGGTCGGGGCGGTCGGCGTCAGCGGCGTGACCGGCGCGCAGGACGGCCAGTGCGCACTGGCCGGGGCCGCGGCGCTTACGCAACGATCTCGTTGATCACGCTGCCGTGGACGTCGGTCAGCCGCATGTCCCGGCCGTTGAAGCGATAGGTCAGCGCTTCGTGGTCCAGCCCCATCAGGCGCAGGATGGTGGCGTGGAGCTCGTAGACGGTCTTCGGCTGGTCCACCGCCTTGTAGCCGTACTGGTCGGTGGAGCCGACGATCGTGCCGCCCTTGATCCCGCCGCCCGCCAGCCACACGCTGAAGCCGTTGGCGTTGTGGTCGCGGCCGTCCATCCGTTCCGAGATCGGCAGCCGGCCGAACTCGCCGTGCCAGATGATCAGGGTCGAGTCGAACATGCCGCGGCTCTTCAGGTCCTTGATCAGGCCGGCGATCGGCTTGTCGGTCTCGGCGCAGTGGAGGCCGTGGTTCTGTTTGAGGTCCCAGTGCGCATCCCAGCTCGGCTCGAAGTTCCCGCCGCCTGAGAAGATCTGCACGTAGCGGACGCCGCGCTCCACCAGCCGGCGCGCCATCAGCGCCTGCCGGCCGAAGTAGTTGGTCGGCTCCTCGCCGACGCCGTAGAGCCGCTTGGTCGCGTCGGTTTCCTTGCTGATGTCGATCGCGTCGGGCGCATGCGTCTGCATGCGGAACGCGAGCTCGTACGAATGGATGCGGGCCGACAGCTCGGTGTCGCTCGGGTTCTGTGACGCATGCCGCTCGTTGAGCTCGTGAACCAGCCGGAGCCAGCGCCGCTGCTGCTCCGCCGTCCGGTCGACCGGGGGTTTCAGATCGACGATCGGCGCGCCGGTGTCACGGAACTGCACGCCCTGGTAGGCCGCCGGCATGTAGCCGTTCCCCCAGTTCGGTGGACCGTTGATCGGCCCTCCCCGGTGATCGGTGAAGACGATGAACCCGGGAAGGTTTTCGTTCTCGCTGCCGAGCCCGTACGCGACCCAGCTGCCGACGCTCGGATGACCGGCGAGGATGCTCCCGGTGTTCATCTGGAACAGCGCCGGCCCGTGCGCCGGGCTCAGCGAGTGCATCGAGCGGATCAGCGCGATGTCGTCGACGTGCTGCGCGACGTGGGGGAAGAGCTCGGAAACGTCCATCCCGCACTGGCCGTACTTCTTGAACTTCCACGGGGAAGGCATCAGCCCGCCCGGCGTGCCCATCACCGTGCGCACCTCGCCGACCCCTTGCATCGTCTCTCCCTGGTACTTCAGGAGGTCGGGCTTGGGATCGAACGTGTCGACCTGGCTGACGCCGCCGTAGCAGAAGATCGAGATGATCGCCTTGGCCTTGTGCGGGAGCGGCGGCACCTTGGGGGCAAGCGGGTTGGTCGACTGGAGCGCCGAAGCGAGCAGGTTGTCCCGCCCGAGCAGGTCGGCGAACGCCAGGCTGGCAATGCCGCCGCCGAGACGCGTGATGAGGTCGCGTCGCGACAGCAGCAGGTCGGTCGCTCTGGAGCAGCAGTGATCGGTCATTGGCGGTAAACGAACTCGTTAAGGTTGAAAAGGGCGAGGCAGAACGCGGCGAGCCCGTCCTGCTTCACGAATTGCAAGGCCATCTGTCGCTCGGCCGCGTCGGGTGCTCGTGCCAGCGCCACTCGGAATGCCTGGTCGACCTGTTTGGCGACGCTCGGGCCGGCCTCGCGCTGGAGCCGTTCGGCGAACTTCGTCGACTGGAACAGGAGGAAGGCGTTGTTCATCAACAGCAGCGCCTGAGGCGCGACCGTCGAGCGGTGGCGGCGATCGACCGAGTTCACGAGGTTCGGCTGATCGAACGCCTCGAAGAGCGGGTAGCGGATGCTGCGCTTCGAGAAGACGTAAAGGCTGCGCCGCCAGGTCGCAGGATCGCTGTCCGGCTTGCCCGGCCAGTTCCTCTTCGAGCTGGCCTCGAACAGATCCGGATCGATGTACGGGAAGACGTTCGGTCCGCCGATCGTGCCATCGAGCGAGCCGGCGGTCGCGAGGACCACGTCGCGGATCGCCTCGGCTTCGAGCCGCTGCCGCGGCATGCGCCAGAACATGCGGTTCTCGGGATCGATCGCCAGGTTCGCCGGGATGTCGCGGCTGGACATCTGGTAGGCCTGCGAGGTGAGCATCAGGCGATGCATCGCCTTCATGCTCCAGCCTTTCTCGACGAACTCGAGCGCCAGCCAGTCGAGCAGTTCCGGATGGGAGGGTGGCTCTCCCATCTTTCCGAAGTTGCTCGGCGTGCGGACGATCCCTTCACCGAAGTGGTGCTGCCAGAGCCGATTGACCATGACCCGCGCGGTCAGCGGGTTGTCGGGCGACACCAGCCATTCGGCGAATCCGCGGCGCCGCCAGGTGGATTTCGCGTCGGGTGGAGGCGGCAGGAACGTGGCTTCCTTGTCGCTGGCGACGGTGATCACTCCCGGTGTCATCACCGAACCCTTGGCCTCGATGATGCCGCGGTGCAGGAAGTACGACGGCCGCGCCTCTCGCGTCCCTTCGGTGATCGCCATCGCCGCCGGATAAGGCTCCGGCTTCTGCTCTTCGACTGCGTCGATCTCCTTTTTGACCGCGGTGTGCTTCGCCCGAACGTCGGCTGGCATCAGCGCGACGATGTGCTCCTCGGTGATCTTGGCGCGCAGCGAATCCATCTGCAGCGTGCGCTCGATCTGGGCGACGTTCAGCTTCTGTCCCTCGGTGCGCTCGGCGACCGGGGTTTTCCACGCCGCCTGGAGGTACTCGGGCAGGAGCGCGATCTCCTTGTCGACCAGCTGCTTCAGGTAGGGCGCTTCGATCTCGCGCTTGGCCTGCCGCAATGGCTTCAGCTGGGCGTCGACCTTCGCCGTCGCGGCCCGGTGCGCCTGGACTTCGTGGGCCGGCACCAGCGGATGTTCGTTCGGCCGCGTCGAATAGAACACCGCCTGGATGCGGTAGTAGTCCTTCTGGGGAATCGGATCGAACTTGTGGTTGTGGCACCGCGCGCAGGAGACGGTCAGCCCGGTGAAGGTCAGTGTCGTCGTCGCGACGATGTCGTCGAGCGACTCCTGGCGTCCGCGCTCTCCGCCGCCCCCCTGGGCGCCCAGTCTGAGGAAGCCGGTCGCGGTAACCGCGTCAGTCATCGTCTGGTGCGTACTCGTCGCCGGCGATCTGCTCGCGGACGAACTGCGAGTACGGCTTGTCGCTGTTGAACGACCGCACGACGTAGTCGCGGTAGCGCCAGGCGTCCCGGCGATCGGTATCGAACTCGTAGCCGCCGGAGTCGGCATATCGCGCGAGATCGAGCCAGTGACGGGCCCACCGTTCACCGGTACTGCGGCGAGGCGAGGAGCGTGTCGACGAGCTTCGGCCAGGCGTCCGGGGACTTGTCGTTGACGAACGCCTGCACCTGTTCCGGCGTCGGCGGCAGGCCGATCACGTCCAGGTAGGCGCGGCGCACCAGCGTCTGGCGGTCGGCGCGCGGTGAAGGGGTGAGCCCCTTCTTCTGAATGGAGGCGAGCAGGAACGCGTCGATCGGGTTGCTCGGGCTGCGTGCGATGAGACGGCATCGGCGCGATGACCGGGATCGGCAGCCGCTGCGGCTTCTGGAACGCCCAATACGCGCGTTCCTCCGGCTTGATCGCGCGCTCTTCGAGCTTGGCCAGCGCCGATGGCGTCCGTTTCTCGTCGGCGACCGCGTCTTCGACGCTTTCGAGCGATCCGCCGTCTTCGATCCACTGCCGGATCGCTTCGATGTCGTCATCGGCGAGCTTCGGCCGCTTGAACGGCATCACGTCGTCCGGGTCGGCGTGCGAGACCATCAGGAAGAGCCGGCTCTTCGATGGCTCGTGCGGCACGACCACTCGGCCGCCCGCGCCCCCCTTGATCAGGGTCGCATGGGTGCGCAGATCGAGCCCGCCTTTGCGGCTCTCGGCATGACACTCCAGGCAGTTGGCCTTGAAGATGTCGTAGACGCGGCGGGCGCGTTCGTCTTCCTGCGCCGAAACGACGGCGGGGATCAGGAGCGCAAGGACGAGTGCAATAGGGGAGGTGCCAATTCTCATCTGGTATCTGCCCTGTTCATCGGCGCATTGTAAGCGTTTACGGCCCTTATATTCCGCAGAAAATTCGAAAAAATGCAAACAGCTCGACCGAGGCGGGCCGAGGTCCGCCCGGGCGCCGGCTCCCTAACACTGTGCCCGGGGTTGGGCCTTGCCGGCCAATCCGAAGGAGTTATGCCCTCATAAGCAACGGCCGGCAGTAGAGTCGGCGCATGCGAATCCCAATTGCGGGCCTGCTCTCGGCGCTGTTCCTGACTGGGGTGGGTTACACCCAGGCGCCTTCCACCGGTGGTGCGCCGCCGGTTCGGCTGAACCTCGAGTGGCGCCCCGTCGGTCCTGCGATGTTCGCCGGGCGGGTCGCCGACCTGGCCGGCGTCCCCGGCCGCCCTGACGTGCTTTACGTCGGGACGGCGTCATCCGGCCTTTACAAGTCGACCAACGGCGGCATCACCTTCGACCCGGTCTTCGAGAGCGGGAACACGCTGTCGATCGGCGCCATCGCGATCCAGCCCGACAATCCGGACGTCGTCTACGTCGGCACCGGCGAGGGGGCCGTCCGCAACAGCATCTCGTTCGGCGACGGGATCTACAAGACGACCGACGGCGGACGGAGCTGGAAGCATCTCGGGCTCAAGGCCAGCGAACGTTTCTCGCGCATCGTCATCCATCCCACGAATCCCGCCATCGTCATTGCCGCCGCGATGGGGCCGGCGTTCGGCGCGGGTGGAGAGCGGGGGATCTATCGCAGCGCCGATGGCGGCGCCACCTGGCAACGGACGCTGCACGTCAACGACACGACCGGGGCCAGCGACGTCGCGATCGACCCGCAGGATCCGAACGTCGTCTACGCCGGCATGTACGATTACCTGCGGCAGCCGTGGGCGTTTCGCAGCGGCGGACCGGGCAGCGGGCTGTATCGATCGGCGGACGGCGGTCTCACCTGGAAGAAGCTGACCGACCCGTCACTCCAGAACGGGCTGCCGGGCGCGAAGCTGATTGGCCGGATCGGCCTCAGCATCCATCGTAAGGATCCGCGGGTCGTCTACGCCCTGATCGAGGCGCAGGAGGCCGGTGTGCTGTGGCGGTCCGACGACCGCGGTGAGCGGTGGCGGATCGTCAGCAGCGAACGGCGGATCAACAACCGGCCGTTCTACTACACCCAGGTGCGTGCCGATCCGGTGGACCCCGACCGTGTCTACACGCTGTCGGGCAGCTTCAACGTCTCGACCGACGGCGGACGGACGTTCGGGCCGAGCGGGGGCCGGATGTTCGGCGATCACCACGCGCTGTGGATCGATCCCACCAACCCGCAGCGCCTCCTCTCGGGCACCGACGGCGGCTTCTTCATCTCGAACGACTTCGGCCGCAACTGGGACTTCGTCAACAACATGCCGATGGGCCAGGCCTACCACGTCGGCATCGACATGGCCGAGCCATACAACATCCTCGGCGGCTTCCAGGATCACGAGATCTGGCGCGGACCGAACGAGAAGTGGAACCAGGTCGGGGTCCGGGAAGGGGACTGGCTCCGGCTCCGCTACATGGCTGACGGCATGTACACCCTCGCCGACCCGCGCGACCCGAACCTCGTCTACTACAACGGGCATTTCGGCGACATCACCCGCCTCGACATGCGGACCCGCGAGGAGCGCTATATCCAGCCTTATCCTCCCGGCCCGGCCGGGGGCGGCGCCGACCTCGAGAAGTACCGCTTCAACTGGAACTCGCCGGTGCTGATGTCGCCGTCGAATCCCGACGTGCTGTACTACGGCGCCAACGTCCTGTTCAAGACCGCCGACCGCGGTGAGACCTGGTCGATCGTCAGCCCCGACCTGACCACGAACGACAAGGAGAAGCAGCGTTCGAGCGGCGGGCCGATCTCCACCGACAACACGCGCGCCGAGTTCCACTGCACGATCGTGTCGCTCGCCGAGAGCCCGCGCGATCCCGCGGTCATCTGGGCCGGCACCGACGACGGGAACCTGCAGGTCACGCGCGACGGTGGCAAGACGTGGAAGAACGTGGCGCCGGCGATCCAGGGTGCGCCACGGCACTCGTGGTTCTCGTCGATCTCGGCCTCGAGCACCGAGCCCGGGACCGCGTTCGTCACGATCGATCAGCACCGGCTGAATGATTTCGCCCCGTACGTGTTTGCCACGACCGATTACGGCGCCACCTGGACGAACCTGTCGGCCGGTCTGCGCGGCTACGCTCACGTTGTGCTGAGCGATCCGAAGCAGCCGCGGCTGCTGTTCGCCGGCACCGAGCTGGGGATCTGGGCGTCGTTCGATCGCGGTGCCTCATGGCAGGACCTGCGGCTCGGTCTGCCGCCGCTCGCCGTCGTCGACATGAAGGTCCACCCGCGCGACAACGACCTGGTCATCGCCACCCACGCACGTGGGTTCTACGTGCTCGACGACCTCACGCCGATCCAGGAGCTTGCGTCGCGTGCGCCGGCGGGCTCCGGGTCGTCGGATCCCGCCGCCGCGGCCGCCACGCTGTTCAAGCCGCTGCCCGCCGTCCGCTACACGCCGGCCAGCGACACGAGCGTGCTCGGCAACCGCGTGTGGGTCGCTCCCAACCAGCCCTACGGCGCCCTCATCAACTACTACCTGCCGCAGCGGGGCGGGCCGGTGCAGCTGACGATCAGCGACAGCGCCGGCAAGGTCGTGCAGACCCTCACCGGCCCCTCCGAAGCGGGCGTCAACCGGACGGTCTGGAACCTTGCGGAACGCTCGTCCTGTACCGGCGTCCGGGCGCGAGGCGGCCGGCGGCGCCCGGCCGGGGCCGCGGCGGCGGGGGCCGCGGTGGCGGAGGCGGCGGCACCTGGCTGCGGGCAGTGCCGGGGGAATACACCGTGACGCTGAGCGCCGGCGGCACGACGCTGCGTCAGCCGCTCACCGTGCGAATGGATCCACGCATCAACGCCAGTGAGAGCGACATGCAGGCGTGGCACCGCGAGGCATCGATCATCGAACACACCGAGTGCAGCCTGCGGGCGGCGGTCGCCGATCTGGCAGCCCTGGAGCGTCAGGCGAGAGAGCTCGAGACCCAGGGTCGAAAGGCCGACGCCGACTCGATCCTGAGCCAGTTGCGGCCGATCGCGCTGGCGCTGCGCGGCGACCCGCGCGATCCCGGCCACGTCAACCTGCCCGGCCGCCTCAACTGGCTGACGGTCCAGGTGGGCAACAACAGCGGCCGTCCGACCGCGGCACAGTCCGAGTGGATCCGGACGTATGCCGCCGAAGCGGAAGCGGTGATCAAGAAGCTGGCATCACTCAAGCCGCCGTCAGCGAGCCGCTGACGCGACGGAACCGACGGGGGACACAGAGACACGACGGAGGCGCTTGTGCGGCACGCCGCAGGGCCCCGCGCGTTGCCCTCGCGGCCGGCACCCTGAACTAGCGCGACGCTGCCGAAGAGGTCGTCGGTTCTTCTTCGTCGCGTCCTCGATCGCCTTCCACTCCGGCGGCTTCACGCCGAGCAGGTGACGGGCGAAGAAGTCGAAGCGCTTGTGTTCGCCGTAGGCCCCTCCGTTGGTGTGGCCGGCGCCGGGGATCATCAGCAGTTCGAACTCCTTGTTGTGCTTGATCAACTGATTGACCACCTGGTAGGTCGAGGCGGGATCCACGTTGGTGTCCATCTCCCCGACGACCAGCAGCACCTTACCCTGGAGCTTGTAGGCATTATCGACATTGGACGACGCCGCGTAGTGCTCGCCGAGCGGCCATCCCATCCACTGCTCGTTCCACCAGATCTTGTCCATCCGGTTGTCGTGGCAGCCGGCGGCCGACACCGCCGCCTTGTAGAAGTCGGGGAAGAAGAGCAGTCCGCCGAGCGAGTTCTGCCCGCCGGCGGAGGTGCCGTAGAGCCCGACCCGGGTGATGTCGTAGTACCGGGTACTTCGCGGCGGCGGCCTTGTGCCAGAGGATGCGGTCGGGGAACCCGGCGTCCTTCAGGTCGCGCCAGGCGACGTCGTGAAACGCCTTGGACCGGTTGCTGGTGCCCATGCCGTCGATCTGCACCACGATGAAGCCGACCTCGGCCTGGGCCTGCATCTGGTTGTAAGCGCCGAAGGTCTTCGGCACGAAGGAGGACTGCGGCCCGGCGTAGATGTTCTCGATCACCGGGTACTTCTTGGCCGGATCGAAATTGCTGGGGCGGAAGATCACGCCCCAGATGTCGGTGGTGCCGTCGCGCCCCTTGGCGACGAAGACCTCCGGCGCTTTCCATCCAGCTGCCTTGAGCGCGGTGATGTCGCCGGTTTCGAGCGTCGAGAGCAATGAACCATCGGCCGCCGAGCGCAGTTCGGTTACCGGCGCGGTATCGACGCGTGAGTAGGTGTCGATCAGCAGCTTGCGGTCGGGCGAGAACGTCGCGGTGTGGCTGCCTTCGCCGGGGGTCAGCGTCACCAGCCCGGATCCGTCGAAGTTGATCCGGTAGAAATAGGTGAAGTACGGATCCTTGCCGGGGTACATGCCGCTGGCGCTGAAGTAGATCTGCCGCGCCTTTTCGTCGACGCTGACGACGCTGCGGACCGGCCAGGCCCCCTTGGTGATCTGGTTCTTCACCGCGCCGGTGGCGCTGTCGTAGAGATAGAGATGGTTCCAGCCATCCCGCTCGGACATCCAGATGATTTCCTTCGTCTCCTCGACGTCCTGCCGGAAGCGCTTGCCGGAGTAGCAGAAGAAGGTCTTCGCTTCCTCGCTGATGACCGCACGGGCCCGCGCCGACGCCGCGTCGATCTCGATCACCCGGAACAGCTGGTGGCCGCGCTGGTTGTAATCGAACGTCACCGCGGCGTTGTCCTTCTTCCAGGTGAGGCCGCCGACGTCGTAGGCGTTGGGGAAGAGCGCGGTGTCGACGTCGAGACGCTTCTTGGTGGGGACGTCGAACAGGACCGGAACCTCGACATCGAGCACGTCACCCGGCTTCGCATACTGCAAGGTGGAGTGCTTCGGCTGCAGCTGGTCTTCGGGCGAGGACTGGACGTAGTGGACGAACCGGCGATGACCCGGACGAACCTTGTACACGGCCAGCTTCTGCGAGTTGGGTGACCATGCGATCGAGTTGGGATCGAAGTAGCCGCCTTCCGATCCGTCGGTGCTCAGCAGGGTGACCTCACGCTTGCCGACCTCGCGGATGGCGAGGTTGTAGTTCTGCACCAGCGCTTCGAACTTGCCGTCTGGCGAGCGGCGTGGGTCGGCGCCGTTGATGTCGAACTCCGCCCGGACCGGGCCGCCGAGGCCGCCGCCGCCGCGTCCGCCGCGGCCGCCCCGCCCCGCCCGCTCCGGCTGCTGCTTGCAGGTGTAGCTTTCGATCGAACACCGCCACGGCGGCGGATCGTTGGGCCCAGCCGGCCCGGCGCCGCCGCCCCGCGCCCCGCCCGGGCCGCCGCCCAGCGTGAACTCGATCCCGCGCCCGTCGTCCACGAATGCGAAAGTGGTGAACGGCAATTCGACCGCGGTCGCCTTCCGGCTGGTGGCCGAGGCGATCGCCGCGGCCAGCTTCTCGTGGTCGAACGCCGGCTTCTTGTCGCGAGTGGTGCCGTCGACCAGGATCCACTCGTGGCCACCCTTGACCGTGCGGCGGTAGTAGAAGCGGCTGGTCTGTTCGATCCAGCGCGGCGCGTCGGTCGTGTTGATCGCAAGACCGTCGTACTTCTCGCGCAGCCCCATGGCTCGCTGGTAATCGGCGACGCCCCCCTGGGCGCCGACCGGCACGGGCAGGCCGATCGCGGCAAGAAGAGCAAGCATCGTCAGTGCGCGGGCAGACATCATGACCGGAACCCCTTTGAATTCTGGAGCTGGGAATTTGCCGTCGTCGGAATCCGAGAGGGCATTGTAAACGCTGCCGATAGCGATATTTCGCCATAAGAAGAATCAATAGTTGGACCGTCGGAGCGGGCACTACAGTCGAAGGAATGGCGCGACGGATTCGCTGGCGAACTGCACTGACGGGCGGCCGATGGCCGATTGTGGCATGCGCGCTGATGCTGCTGGTCGGGCTGTTCGCCGGGCCCGCGGCGGCGGATGATCTGGCGAACGGCGCGTTCACCATCCAGTACGACCCGACCGGGATAACCAGCCTCAAACGTACCAAGGACGCGCACGATACCGACTACATCGCCGCCAACGGACGTCTCGGCCGCCTGCTCGTTCGCTACCGGACGACGGCGAACGGTGACTGGCGCGAGCTGCGCGAGATGCTCATGACCGGGCAGCTCGACGGCCGGTCGGTCACCTACACCCTCGGCGCGCTTCAGCCGACGCTGGCGTCGCGCAGCACGCCCGCGGCTGCGGTCGGCGTCGCCGGGCTGCGCGGCTTGAACGACGGCCTCGTGCCGGCGCCACCTGCGGCCGGGGGCGGCCGCGGCGGCGGCCGCGGTGGGGGACCCGGGGGCGCTCCGGCGTTCGATGGACCACTCTTCACCTGGTCCGGGGCGCGCGGAACGACCCAGTGGGCCCAGTACACGTTTCCGGACGACCAGGAGATCTCGAAAGTCGACGTCTTCTGGGTCCGCCCGCCAGAGAGCTGGCGAGTTGTTTATCAGGACGGCGGTCAGTGGAAAGAAGTCACGGCCCGCGGTCCCTACGGCATCCAGTCCGGCACCTTCACGTCAGTCGAGTTCGCACCCATCAAGACCATGGCGATGCGGCTCGAGGCGAGGATGACAGCCGACGCGACGGTCAGCATTGCTGAATGGCGCGTCGGCGGCGACCCGAAGATCGTCCCCCCCGTCGATCTCAAGGTCAGCCAGTCGTTCGCGCTGAACGGGGAGGTGCTGGACTGGACGATTACCCTGCAGAATACCGGCCGGCACAGCGTCGAGATCGGCGATCTCGCGGTGCCGTTCAACTTCGCCGAGCGCACCGCCGCCCGCGGCGACATCTACACGAAGAAGCTGCTCCGCCACGCCTACGTCGGCGGCCACGGTTCTTTCGTCTACTGGCAGCGCAGCAACGGCGTCGGCCCGTACCTGGTCATGACGCCGATGGCGCAGACCAAGTTCGAGTACTACGACAGCACCGGTGGGATGGGGGCCGGCGGGTTCGGCGCCTTTACTCCCTATATCCACGCCAAGGCGGCGCACGCGGCCGCGGCCGCGCAGGGAGGCAACTGGCGCCTGCCGGTCTCGAGCGCGTCGATTCCGGCCGGCGGCACGATCACCTATTCCTTCCGGTTCCAGTGGACGAAGGATTTCGCCGGCGTGCGCGACGTCCTCTACAAGGAGGGCAAGTTCGACACGTCGGTGGTCCCCGGGATGGTCGTCCCCACCGACCTGCCGGCGATGTTTTCGCTGCGGACGACCCAGACGATCGCCGCGATCGAACCGGAGCACCCGGCCGACACGCGAATCGAGCGGCTGCCGAATTCGGTCTACCGCGTCCGCTTCTCCCGCCTCGGCGAGAACATGCTGCGGGTCAAGTACGGCAAGGGTGAATGGGCCTCGCTCGAATTCTTCGTCACCGAACCGCTCGAGACGGTCATCAAGAAGCGATCCTCCTTCCTGGTCTCGCACCACCAGCACACCGACCCGTCGAAGTGGTACGTCGGGGTGTACAGCGACTGGGACCAGAAGAACGAGGTGCTGCGAAGCCCGGAAGACCGCGACGGCCTGTCTGCCTGGCTGACCGACGCCAATGACGACGCGGGGAACGCGCGGCCGGCGTTCATTGCTTCGAAGAACGTGTTCTTCCCCGAGCAGAAGGAGATCGAGAGCCTCGAGCTCTATATCAGCAAGTATCTCTGGGGCGGTATGCAGATGACCGAGCGGGAAAAGTATCCCTACGGCATCTACGGCATCCCGAACTTCAAAGCGAACCGGGCCAGCGCCGATCCCGGCCGCAACGGCCAGGCTCACGTCTGGCGCATCTACGACTATCCGCACATCGTGATGCTGTACTACCGGATGTTTCACATCGCGAAGTTCTACCCGGACAAGGTGAAGCATCTCGACGCCGCCACCTATCTCGAGCGCGCCTACCGGACCGCCGTTGCCTACTGGACGGTGCCGATGGAAGTGGAGAAGTGGTCCGCGAACGCGGTCGGGACGATGAACGAGGCCTTCATTCCGGAGCTGATCGACACGCTGGAGCAGGAGGGCAAGAAAGAGTGGGCCGACACGCTCCGGGGCTACTGGGAGGGCAAGGTCGAGCGGTTCGTCATGAAGACGCCGAACCTCTACGGGTCGGAGTTCGCTTTTGACTCGACCGGGTTCGAGTCCACCGGCTCGTTCGCGAAGTACGCGATGACGCGGGACGCCGAGTCGTTCCGGACCCGCGTACCGGCGGACGCGGCGCAGAAGTTCATGGACTTCCAGCTCCGGCTCAACATCACGGATCGTGGCTGGATCGAACCGACCTATTACCAGCTCGGCACCGACTACCGCGGCACCATGTCGTATCTTCTGAGCTACATGTCGCAGATGGGCGGCTGGTCGATCCTCGACTACGCGATGCACTTCGCTGCCGATCCAACCGACTTCCTGCGCCTCGGCTACGCCTCCTCGCTCAGCTCGTGGGCGCTGGTCAACTCCGGCACCGCCGAGAGCGGGTACGGCTCCTGGTTTCCGTCGAAGAACAACGATGGAGCCACCGGGGGCGGGTTCATGCCCGAGCCGATCGGCCGGACCTGGATCGGCAAGCAGGTGGCCCGCGGCGCGTGGTCCTACAGCGCCGAGGAGGACGTGGGCTACTGTGCGGCGATCCGCACGCACGCGACGATCGTCACCCGCGACCCGGTGTTTGGCGAGTTCGCCTACGGCGGGTTGCTCAACCGGACGACGGGTGCCGTCAGCGTGATTCCGCGCGACGGCCTGCGCGTGCGCTTCCACGTGATTCGCGACCGGCAGCGGCTGCACCTGGAGCTCGATCACGACGGGTTTGCCCGGGAGCAGCCGATCGTCGCCAGCGACGCGCTCGACCGGATCCAGTTCACCGTCGAGAACCGCACCGGCGGCGCCCACGAGACCGGCCTGTGGGTTGCCGGACTTCCGGAAGGTACTTACACGGTCACGGCGGGCTCCCAGCGAGTGGCCGAAATATCAGGCGGACCGAAGAAAAGCAGGATCGGTCTGCCCATCGGCGCTGCGGCCACCACCCGCGTCGAAATCGCCCGGACCCGCTAGACTGGTGGCTCGTCTCATTACCGCTGACGCAACGCACACCGCCGAGAACGCAAAGGCCGCAGAGGGTTTACCTTTGTTTCTCTGCGACCTCAGCGGCCTCGGCGGTGATCATCACTCGCCGTTGACACAGGTCCAGGGACAGGCACCCTTCGTTACGCGGCCTGACCCCGGTCAACCCGAGGTGATATGACTCGTTCCGTTCTCTTGCTTGTGGTGCTGGTCTTGCTCGGCCCGGCGCCGACGTTCGTCCAGACGAGCGCTGGACAGTCTTGGCACAGCTGGCACCCAGTCCGCTGGCACGATCACCGTGGATGCCGCCAAGCCGGGGCACGCGATCCCGTCGAATCTATACGGCATCTTTTTCGAGGAGATCAGCCATGCCGGAGAAGGCGGCCTCTACGCCGAGCTGATCCAGAACCGTGGCTTCGAAGACTCGCGGCTGCCGCCGATGTGCAAGCTCGAAAACGGGTTCGTGGTGCCGCCGCGGACCCCGCACTTCGACACCGGCAAGCCGAACGACTGGCGGCTGCGCTGGAACGTCACCAGTGAGACCCCGGCCTGGACGCTCGACACCGCGCGCGGCGCGCGCGGCGCCATGCACCTGGTCGATGCCGTGGCGCTGACCGAGGCCACCCCGCACTCGGTGCAGATCGACGTGGAAAGCCTCGGCGAGGGGAACACCGGCCGGGTGGCCCTGGTGAACGAAGGCTTCTGGGGGATCAACGTCGTCCAGGGGCAGACTTACGATCTCTCGTTCTACGCGCGGAGCGATGGCAGCTTCCGCGGTCCGATCGCCGCGATCCTCGAGCGCGCCGACGGGACCGTGCTGGCTACTGCACGCGCCGCCGCCGCGCCCCCGGCAACCTGGCAGAAATTCTCAGTGAAGCTCACTGCCACGGCGAGTGATGCCAAGGGCCGCCTCGCGCTGAATCTCGGATCGACCGGACGCGTCTGGCTGGACTTCGTGTCGCTGTTTCCCACCAAGACCTGGCGCAACCGCCCGAACGGCTTGCGCCCGGATCTGGCCCAGATCGTCGCCGACCTGCGGCCGGGATTCGTCCGCTGGCCAGGCGGGTGCTTCGCCGAAGGGATCAACGTCGACAGCCGTCCGCAGTGGAAGCGCTCGATCGGCCGGCTCGAAGATCGCGTCGGCACCTACAGCCCCTGGGGCTACTGGTCGTCCGATGGCTTCGGCTACCACGAGTTCCTCCAGTTCAGCGAGGACCTCGGCGCCGACGCCCTGTTCGTCGTCAACGTCGGGGTCTCCTGTTCGATGCGGAGCGGCACCTACCTCGAAGACGAGGCGCTGCCCGGGCTGATCCAGGACTCGCTCGACGCCATCGAATATGCGATCGGGCCGGTCTCCTCGACGTGGGGGGCGCTGCGCGCCAAGCACGGGCACCCGGCCCCCTTCCCGCTCAAGTACATCGAGATCGGCAACGAGCAGCGCGGCGAGCGCTACGGGCAGCGGGTGGCGCTGTTCTACAAGGCGATCAAGGAGCGGTATCCGCAGCTGAAGATCGCGCTCAGCTCGTGGATCGCCGGCGTCGACCAGCGCATCATCGATGCGGCCGGCAAGATCGACATCGTCGACGAGCACGCCTACAAGCCGTTGCACTGGGGGATCGAGAACTTCGACAGTTTCGGCTCCTACAAGCGGCAGGGCTGGGATCTGTATATCGGTGAGTTCGCGACCAACTCCGGGGTCGGACGCGGCAACGTGCTCGCCATGCTCAACGACGCGGCCTACATGATGAGCATGGAGAAGAACACCGATTTGGTGAAGATGGGGAGCTATGCGCCGTTGCTCGAGAACGTGAACGACCGCGACTGGCCGGTCAACATGATTCACTTCGACAGCAGCCGGGCCTACGCGCGCGCCACGTACTACGCCAACAAGCTGTTTGCGGAGAACCTGCCCACGGTCAACCTCGCGACCACCGTCGATCATCGTCCGCTGACAGCGAAGCCGATCACCGCGAAGGTTGGCCTCGGGTACTCACAACACCGCGGCGGATTTCAAGGAGATTGTCGTCAGCCGGAACGGCAAGCCGTTGTTCACGTCTGACTTCTCCTCGACCGGCGGCTGGACGCCCGAGGGGCGGCGCGGACGGTGGAGCGCGGTCGACGGCGCCTACCGCCAGGAGGAACAGGCGATCGCCTGGTCCTTCATCCCGGAGACCGGCGGCGCCGATTACGACGTATCGCTGAAGGCGCGAAAGATCTCCGGCCTGGAAGGATTCATCATTCCGATCGGCACGGCGGACGGCCGCCGCGTGCAGTGGAACCTCGGCGGGTGGGGCAATACCCGCCACGCGGTCCAGGCGGCCGATGCGGTGGTCGGCCGCCAGGTGCCCGGGGTCATCGAGACCGGCCGGTGGTACGACATCCGGATCGAGGTGCGCGACCGGACCGTCCGCGGGTATCTCGATGGTCAGCTGGTCCAGGAACAGACGCTTCCGCGGATCGACCGGGTGCTCGCGATCGGCGGCCGGGATGACAAGACCGGCGACATCATCGTGAAGGTGGTCAACGGGGCACCCGAACCGGCGTCGATGACTGTGAATGTCACCGGAGTCAAGGCCCTCGGCGCCGGCACGATCACGGTGCTCACGTCTGACGATCCGCTGGCTGAGAACACGTTCGAGCAGCCAACCAGGATTGTCCCTAAGACGTCGCCACTCACGGCCCGTGGCTCGGCGATCGACCATACCTTCGCCCCGAACTCGCTCTCGATCCTGCGGTTCAAGACGAAGTAGCGCCGCCGCTGCGTTCTCAGTTCTGAGGTTGAGACGAAGTAGCGCAGCCCTTTAGGGCTGCTCCGGCGCCGTCGGCAGGCCTGGCGGCCTGCGCTACTGCGCTTCAAGGTGAAGTAGTTCTTAGTTCTGACTTCTTAGTTCTGAGTTTCGAAGCCCCTTCCAGTAGTGACTACCAACGCAAAGATCGCCATCTTTGGCGAGCACGAACCGAACACGATCCGGCAGCTCGAGGACGTCGCCAGCCGTGCCGAGCGGGCGGCGCTGATGGCCGACGGTCACGTCGGTTACGTGATGCCGATCGGTGGCGTCGCCGCCTACCGGGAGCAGGTGTCGGTGGTCGGCGTCGGCTTCGACATCGCCTGCGGCAACGCGGCGATCCGGACCGACCTGCAGTACACGCCATCCCTGGCGGAGCAGCTGCCGGCCATTGCCGACGAAATCCAGGAGGCCGTGTCGTTCGGGGTCGGACGGAAGAACCGCTCAGACGATGCGCCGGTCGATCATCCGCTGTTCGCGAGCGCGTCGTGGGACGCCGTACCGGCGGCGGCACGAGACGCACTCCGGACCAAGGCGCGCGCACAGCTCGGTACGGTCGGCAGCGGCAATCACTACGTCGACGTGTTCGCCGACGAGAGCGGCGCGGTCTGGGTCGGCGTCCACTTCGGCAGCCGTGGCTTCGGCCACACCGTGGCGTCCGGCTTCCTCTCCCTCTCTCAGGGAGGCCGGTGGGGCGCCCGCGCACCCGAGCGTGAAGTACTCCTGCCGCTCGACATGCCGATGGGGCAGGACTACTGGGCGCTGATGTCGCTCGCGGGTGAGTATGCCTACGCCGGCCGCGAGTGGGTTGCGCGCAAGGTGGTGTCGATCCTCGGGGGGACCGAGCAGGAACTTGTCCACAACCACCACAACTTCGCCTGGCGCGAGGAGCACGACGGCCGGTCGCTGATCGTCGTCCGCAAGGGGGCCACGCCGGCGTTCCCGGGGCAGAAGGGGTTCATCGGCGGCTCGATGGGCGACGATGCGGTGATCGTTCAGGGGCTCACGAACGCTGCCGACGAGACGCAGCAGCTGCAGATCGAATCGATGTTCTCGACCGTGCACGGCGCCGGCCGGGTCATGTCGCGGACGGAGGCCGCCGGCAAACGCAACTGGCGCAGCGGCAAGACCCTGAAGCCAGGGCGGGTGTCACCCGAGATGATGCAGTCGTGGGTGCGTGAGAAGGGCGTGATCCTGCGCGGCGGCGGACTCGACGAGAGTCCGCATGTCTACCGGCGGCTGCCGGACGTGCTCGCGGCGCAGAAGGGGACGATCGTGGTCCTGCACACCCTGCGTCCGCTGGTGGTCGTGATGGCGGGAGCGGACATGTTCGATCCGTATAAGGACTGACGGGCGGGGCTCGGGAAATGGGGAATGGGGAATGGGGAACGCCGTCCCATCCCCCGTCCCCGATCCCCGACCACTACTTGATTCGTACCCGCGACTGTTCGCGCATGAACTGCTGCACGTACCAGGGGCCGCCGGTGCCGCGGCCGGTTGCGCCGCTGGCCTTCCAGCCGCCGAACGGGTTGATCCCGGGCCACGCTCCGGTGGTGGCGCCGGAGCGGCGGTTCGCGTAGGTGGTGCCGGCCTGGATCCGTTCGAAGAACGTGTCGATCTCCTGATCGTCCTCCGAGAAGATCCCGGCGGTGAGGCCGTATTGCGTGTCGTTTGCCAGGTCGATGGCCTCGTCCAGCGTGAGCACGTCGGTCAACACCATGATCGGCACGAACAGCTCTTCCTTGAAGAGCGGGTGGTCCTTGGGCAGTCCGTCGATGATCGTCGGTTCGACGAAGTAGCCGTGGTTGAACGGCTCGGTCATGATCCGGTTGCCGCCGGTCAGGAACTTGCCGCCGTCGCGCTTCGCCCGCGCCACCGCGTCTTCGAACGTCTTGAGCGCCCCTTCGTTGACGACCGGGCCCATCCAGACATCCTTCTCGAGCGGGTTGCCCACCTTGATCTTCCTGGTCTTCTCGACCAGGAGGTCGACGAACTTCTGTCGCACGTCCTTGGAGACGTAGACGCGCGAGCAGGCCGAGCACTTCTGCCCCTGCGCCCCGAACGCCGACCGCCAGACACCGTCGGAGGCCTTCTCGAGATCCGCCTTCGCGGTGATGATCGCCGGGTTCTTGCCGCCCATCTCGATGATCACCGGACGGGGGATCGACCGGGCGCCGTTGTCCTTGAGCAGCTTCATCCCGACTTCCATCGAGCCGGTGAAGACGATGCCGTCGATGCCCTTGTTGTCGATCAGCTCCTGGCCGGCGGTGCGGCCGGGGCCGGTGACGAAGTTGAGCACCCCGGGGGGAGCCCCGCCTCGATGCAGATCTCGGCGAACTTGAGGCCCATCAGGGCGGTGTCAGAGGCCGGCTTGAACACCACCGTGTTGCCCGCCACCATCGCGGCCCCGGCCGGGCCGCCGGCGAGCGCGAACGGGAAGTTGAACGGTGAAATGACCGCGAAGACGCCGTAGGGGCGCAGCACGCTGGAATTCTGCTCCCCCGGGCCGAGCGTCTCCATCGGCTTGAGGTAGGCATTGTTGCGCGTGAACTCGTCGCAGTAGTACTCCATCAGGTCCGCGGTTTCGACCACGTCGCCGAGGCACTCGAGCCGGTTCTTGCCGACCTCGTAGATCATCGTGGCCGACAGGTCGTACTGGTGCTTGCGGATGGTGTCGCAGACCTTCTTCAGGATCTTGATGCGTTCCTGCCACGGGGTCGCGGCCCAGGCCGGCGCGGCGGCGCGGGCGGCGGCGATCGCCTGCTGCACGTGCTCGCGTCCCCCCTGCTGGAACCGGCCGAGCAGGATGCGGGTGTCGATCGGGCTGCGGTCGTCGAACTGTTCCGGGGTGTTGACCGGCTTGCCGCCGATGTACATCGGGTGGGTCTTCCCGAGCGTCCCCTTTACGCGCTCGATGGCGGCGTCGAACTCCACGTGGATGTTCGGGTCGGCCGCCATGGTGGCGTAGGTAATTCTCTGCGTTGACATCTGTACTCCTTGTAGGCAGTCCTGGCCATGGGCCCGACGGTGGGATTTCGCGGGCAGCTCAGCGCCGGCAGCCCTAAGGCTGCCTGGACATCTGGATATCTTACCGAACGACGCGCAATGGGGACAGGGGAACGGACTTCGGGCGGCGTACGGTGCGCGGCTCGGGACGGTTCCAGTTGAAGGCGCGGACGATCTTGATCAACTCGCGCGCCGAGGCGGAGACGTAGCCCTGCTCGCGGTAGATCATCAGCGTGCGCCGCGGCGTGCCGAGCTCGCGCAGGGGCAGGCGCACCAGCGCCCCGTCGCGCAGCTCCTGCTGGACCGTGACCGCCGGCACGATCGCGAGCCCGACCTGTTCCTGCACGAACCCCTTGATGTTCTCGAAGCTCCACAGCTCGGCCGCAACCTTGCAGCGGAGGCCGTTCTGTTCGAACAGCCGCTGGATCATCTCGGCGGTGGCGGCGCAGAGGTGGTGGAGGATGAACGGCTCGCCGGCGAGGTCGGCCACGCTCACCGAAGCCTTCGCGGCCAGCGGGTGCGTTGGGGCGGCGACGCATACCATCACGTCGGAATGGACCTCGACTGACTGCAGCTCGTGAAACAGCGGTTCGTCCTTGACGAAGCCGATGTCGACCTGCCGGTCCATGACCTGCCGCGGAATCTCGTTGAGGCGGGCCCGGTAGATGCCGACGCGGATATCGGGGAACTTCTGGAGGAACGCACGCAGCGGGCCAGGCAGCAGGTACTCCGCCGCCGACTCGTGTGCGGCAATCGAGAGCGTGCCGGCTTTCAGCGCCTTGAGCTCGGCGACCTGCCGCATCGCTTCGTCGCGGAGGCCGACCATGCGCCGGGCGTAATCGGCGAGCAATCGACCGGCCTCGGTCAGCGAAACCTCATGGACGTCGCGGGCGAACAGCGGTGCGCCCACCTCGTCTTCGAGCTTCTTGATGCTCTGGCTGACCGCCGGCTGGGTACGACAGACGCGTTCGGCGGCGCGGGTGAAGGTACGTTCCTCGACGACCGCCAGGAAGTGCTCGAGCTGTAGAAGATCCATTGGGACCTGTACTGGGATGGCTGAAGTCTAACTGCCGCAGGCTGAAGGATATGCAAAGGCTTGCAAACGCGCAAGTCCCCCCGGCTACAATCTCCGGATGTCCAGTCGCGTACTGCCGCTCGCCGCCGTCCTGGTCGCCCTTGGTCTGCCCGCGGCCGCGGCGGCGCAGACCGCCAGGCCCCAGGCGCTGACCGAGCTGTCCCGCTCCTTCGAGGGTCTCGCCCAGAAGGTCAGCCCCAGCGTTGTCCAGATCTTCGTGACCGGTTTCGCGTTGCCGGACGACAACGAGCGGACCGTGGGCGGGGATCCGGTGCTCGAGCGGGGCAGCGGCTCGGGGGTGATCGTGTCGCCGGACGGCTACGTGGTGACGAACGCCCACGTGGTCGAGAACGCCACCCGGATCGAGGTGGAACTGCCGTTTGCGGCAACCGGCGGCAACGCCGGGCAGTCGATCCTCGGACGGCGCGGCCGGATGGTCGGCGCCCAGGTCGTCGCGATCGACGAGGAGACCGATCTGGCGGTGATCAAGGTGACGGCGCGGTCGCTGCCGGCGCTGGGGTTCGGCGACTCCGACGCGCTCCGGCCCGGGCAGATCGTCCTCGCCTTCGGCAGCCCGCTCGGACTCTCCTCGTCGGTGACGATGGGGGTGGTGAGCGCGGTGGCGCGGCAGCTCACGCCCGAGGACCCGATGATCTACATCCAGACGGATGCCTCCATCAATCCCGGCAACAGCGGCGGCGCGCTGGTCGACACCGAGGGACGCCTGGTCGGCATCAACACGATGATCCTGACGCAATCGGGTGGGAACGAAGGCATCGGATTCGCCGCGCCGAGCAACATCGTGAAGAACATCGTCGGCCAGATCGTGAAGTTCGGCCGCGTGCGGCGCGGAGAGATCGGCGTCAACGCCCAGACGATCACGCCGTTGCTCGCCGAGGCGCTGGCGCTGCCGGTGGATGCCGGAGTGATCCTGTCGGATGTCGCGCCCGGCAGCCCGGCGGCGGCCGCCGGCCTGCAGCCCGGCGACATCGTGACCGCGCTCGACGGCAAGCCGATGGAGAACGGCCGGCAGCTGCGGATCAACGTGTACGCGAGGGGAGTGGGGGAGCAGGTGGCGCTCGACGTCCGCCGCGGTGAACGCTCGCTGGCCCTGCGGGTGGCGGTGGCCGAGCGCGAGAACGACGCGACGCGGCTCGAAGACCTGGTCGGATCGCAGCAGGCCGTGCCCCGCCTGGGAGTCACCGTGCTCGATCTCACGCCGGCGATTGCCCGGGTGCTGCCCAATCTGCGGCGGAATCGCGGCGCGGTGATCGCGCGGGTCGCTCCCGATGCCCCCTTCTCCCAGCAGGGCAAACTGCTGCCCGGCGACGTCGTCTATGCGCTGAACGGAAAGGTCGTCGACAGCGCCGCCACCCTGGGAACGATCGCGGCGACGTTGAAACCATCCGGCGCGGCGGTGCTGCAGGTCGAGCGCGGAGGAGTGCTTCTTTACGTCTCCTTCAGAGTCGAAAGATAGAAGACAACTGCCAACTACCAGGGCTCATCCCCCGCGGGTGTGCATCTCCAGGTGCGCGTCCTTCTTCAGTGCGCGGAGCGGCACCAGCGTGGTCTGCCGGTCCATGCCGAGGCGTTCCTCGGCGCCGCGATCGGCGCGCAGCGACCACACGGCGTGGATCAACTGGCGCAGCTCCTCACGACTGGCGCCGGCGCGGAGCGGACGCCGCAGGTCGGTGCCGGCGGCCGCATACAGGCACAGCAGCCAGATCCCGTCGGCGGTGAGGCGCGCGCGATCGCAGCTGCCGCAGAACGGCACGGTGGTGGAGGCGATGATGCCGAAGGTGGTTCCGTCGGGGAGGAGGAAGCGTTCGGCCGGGGCCGACGACCGTTCACCGACCGGGATGACGCCGCCGTAGTGGCGGCCGATCACCTCGAGCATCTCGGCACGCGGCACGACGGCCGCCGGCGACCACCGCGTCGCCCCGCCGACGTCCATGTACTCGATGAACCGGACCTCGGCGTTCACGCCGCGGGCGAATTCGAGCAGCGCGATCAGCTCGTCATCGTTGGTGCCGCGTATCACCACCGTGTCCAGCTTGAGCGAGGGAAAGCCGGCGTCCACCGCCGCATGAATACCGGCGATCACCGCGTCGAAGTCGCTCGACCCGGTCAACATGCGAAACCGTTCGCGCCGCAGCGTGTCGAGGCTCACCGTGATGCGGTGCAGCCCGGCGCTGCGCAGGGCCCGGGCGTTCCGCCTCAGCAGGATTCCGTTGGTCGTCAGCGCCAGGTCGGTAATGGCGGTCTGTGCGGCGATTGCGCGGACCAGAACGGGCAGGTCGCGGCGCAGCAGCGGTTCACCGCCGGTGATGCGGATCCGGTCGACCCCCTCGTCCGTGAAGGCCTCGGTCAGCGCCGCGATCTCTTCGAAGCTGAGGATGTTCTCGCGGGGCAGCCAGACATACTCCGGCTCGGGCATGCAGTACTGACAGCGCAGGTTGCAGCGGTCAGTGACCGAGATGCGCAGGCTGCGCAGCGGCCGGCCGAAGCGGTCCACGACAGACATCGATAACTCGAATTATACGGCTGCATCGGTCGTGGTCGAACCCTCGGAGTAATCTAGTGACGGAAGGAGCCGCATGAACCGAAGACTGCTTGGTGCCCTGGCCTTCGCGGCCGCTGTTGTCACCGTTCCGCTCGCGCAGGAGCAGGCCCCCGGAGAGCCGCCGCCCCCTCCGCCGCCGATGAACATCCCGAAGGACGATGCGCGGATCACGAAGCTGAAGGCCGAAGTCGTTGCCGACGTCGAGGCGATGAAGGACCACACCCAGCAGATGGTGGACTCGATCTTCAGCTTCGGCGAGCTCGGCTTCCAGGAGACCGAGACCCACCGCTACGTGGTCGACATCCTGAAGAAGAACGGCTTCACGGTGCAGGAAGGCGTCGCCGGCATACCGACGGCGTTCATGGCGAGCTGGGGTTCGGGCAAGCCGGTCATCGCTCTCGGCAGCGACATCGACGGCATCCCCCAGGCGTCGCAGAAGCCGGGGGTCGCGTACCACGATCCGCTGATCGAGGGAGCGCCGGGCCACGGTGAAGGGCACAACTCCGGCATCCCGCTGAGCATCACCGCCGCGATCGCGGTCAAGAAGGTCATGGAGCGCGAGAAGCTCCCCGGCACGATCCGGATCTGGCCGGGCACGGCGGAGGAGCTGGTCGGGACGAAGGCGTATTTCGTGCGCGAAGGGCTGTTCAAGGATGTCGACGTCGCGCTGTTCGCGCACGTGGGCAACAACCTGAACGTCTCGTGGGGGGACGTCGGCGGCACCGGGCTGGTGTCGGTCGAATATTCCTTTCGTGGCGAAACGGCGCATTCCGCCGGCGCGCCGTGGCGCGGCCGCAGCGCCCTCGACGCCGTCGAGCTGATGAACATCGGCTGGAATTTCCGGCGTGAGCACCTGCCGCTCGAGCATCGGTCGCACTACGTGATCACCAACGGCGGCGATCAGCCCAACGTCGTCCCGCGCACGGCCTCGGTCTGGTACTACTTCCGGCAGACGACGTATCCGCAGATCAAGACGCTGTGGGAGACCGGGGATTCGATCGCCAAGGGGGCGGCGCAGATGGCCGGCGTCGAGCTACTGCCGTCGCGGGTGCTCGGCAGCGCCTGGCCGCGGCATTTCAACCGCGCAGTGGCCGAGGCGGCGTTCGTCAACATCGGCAAGGTCGGCCTGCCGGAGTGGAGCGAGGCGGACCAGACGCTGGCCAAGGCGCTCCAGAAGGAACTGGGCAGTCGCGAGCAGGGGCTCTCGGCGCGGCTTCCACAGCAGCTGACCGGGCCGGTCCGCGACAACCGCGGCGGCGGATCCGACGACATCGGCGACATCTCGTGGAACGTGCCGACGATCACGCTCAGCTACCCGGCCAACATCCCCGGCCTGCCGGGTCACAACTGGTCGAGCGCGATCGCGATGGCGACGCCGATCGCGCACAAGGGCACGACTGCCGGCGCCAAGGTCCAGGCGATGACGATGATCGACCTGCTGACCAAGCCGGAGCTGGTGAAGATGTCCTGGGACTACTTCAGGAACGTCCAGACCAAAGAACAGAAGTACGAGCCGCTGATCCGCGCGCAAGACAAACCGGCGATCGAACTGAACAAGGCGATCATGGAGAAGTACCGTCCCGAGATGCGGAAGTACTACTACGACCCGGCGCGCTACAAGACCTATCTCGAGCAGCTGGGGATTCAGTATCCCACTGTCAAGAAATAGGGATGGGGGTTGGGAGTGCGGATTGGGGATGTGCGGATTGCGGGATTGCGGATTGCGGATTGGGGATTGGGGATTGGGGATTGAGGAGTTGAAGTGAGGTTTGAGGATTTGGGAGTTGGAAGTTGGGAGTTGGGAATTCTTCGGATGCTAAGATCCTGAGATGCTTCGGGCCTATCGTGGGACGTCGCCGCGGGTGCACGAGAGCGCGTTCGTCGACGACAGCGCGCAGGTGATCGGCGACGTCGAAGTCGGGGCGGAGTCCTCGATCTGGATGAATGCGGTCGTGCGCGGTGACGTGCACTGGATCCGGATCGGTTGCCGCAGCAACGTCCAGGACGGCACGGTGGTGCACGTCATGAACGGCACTCACCCGACCACGATCGGCGACGACGTGACGATCGGTCATGCGGCGGTGGTGCATGGGTGTACGGTTGGCGATCGGGTGCTGATCGGCATGGGCGCGATCCTGTTGAACGGTGTCTCCGTCGGCTCGGACTCGATCGTCGCCGCGGGATCGCTGCTGCCGGAGAATGCGCAGATCCCGCCGCGGTCGCTCGTGATGGGCAGCCCGGGGCGAGTGAAGCGCAGCCTGAGGGACGGGGAAGTTGCCTCGATCCTCGAATACTCGAAGCGGTACGTGGGCTACCGGCTCGACTACCTGCCTGCCTGATGTCACAGCAGACGCGCCCGGCCCGCGGCATGCGGGATTACCTGCCCGAGGACGTCCGTCGCCGCGAGTACGTGATCGGGGTCGTGGCCGACGTCTACCGGCGGTACGGCTTCGAGCCGCTCGAGACCCCAGCCCTCGAGAACATCGAGACGCTCACCGGCAAGTACGGCGAAGAGGGGAACAAGCTCATATTCAAGGTGCTGCGCCGAGGAGAGCACGAGAGCTCCGGGGAGACCGACCTGGCGCTGCGCTACGACCTGACCGTGCCGCTGGCGCGGGTGGTCGCCGAGCACCGCGGCAAGCTGCCGAAGTTCTTCAAGCGGTACCAGATCCAGCCGGTGTGGCGGGCCGACCGGCCGGCCCGCGGCCGGTTCCGCGAGTTCTACCAGTGCGACGTCGACGCGATCGGGTCGACGTCGCCGGTCGTCGAGGCGGAGATGCTCGGGGCGGTGGCCGAGGTGCTGCAGAAGCTCGGCTTCGCGGACTTCACCATCCAGCTGAATCACCGGGCGCTGCTGACCGCTCTGCTCAACGGGGCGGGCATCGAGCCGTCCGCGCATGCGACCGCGCTGGTGGCGATCGACAAGCTGGACAAGATCGGGCGCGACGGCGTTCGCGATGACATGGTCGCGCGCGGAATGCTGCTCGAAGCCGCCGAACGCGTGCTGGCGGCGTTCGAGGACCCGGACGAGCTCGATCGCATCGTTGCCCAGGAAGAAGGCGGGGCGGCCGCGCGCCAGAACGTCGGCCAGATCCTCGAACTGGTCGGGGCGGGCCCGGCACGAGGCCACGTCGTCCTGACCCCGCGCCTGGCCCGCGGGCTCTCGTACTACACCGGCGCGATCATGGAAGTCGCCGTCCCCGATCTTGCCGGCAGCCTCGGTGGCGGCGGCCGCTACGATGGCCTGATCGGGATGTTCTCGGGGGAGCAGATCCCGGCCTGCGGTTTCTCGCTCGGCCTGGAGCGGATCCTCGTGGTGATGTCGGAGCGCAACATGTTTCCGCCGGCGATCGCGACCGCGGCCGCCGAGGTCATGGTGACGATGTTCGACGGGGAGCCGATCGAAGAGGCGTTGAGGCTGGCGGGGGAGCTGCGCGCCGCCGGTTTGCGCGTGGACGTCTATCCCGAGCCCGACAAGCTCGGGAAGCAGTTCAAGTACGCGGCGTCCCGCGGCGTGACCTTCGTCACCGTCGCCGGCGCCGACGAGCGAGCCCGCGATGAAGTCACGGTCAAGAACATGACGACCGGCGAGCAGACCGCAGTGCCGCGAGCAGGCGTCGCGAAAATGCTTTTACACGGAGCCTAGACAGGGACCATGGAAATCTCTCCTCTCGGCAAACTGGCGCGGACGCACACCGCCGGCGAGCTGACGTTGCAGGACGCCGGCAAGGAGGTCGTGCTCCTCGGCTGGGTGCACCGGCTGCGCGACCTGGGGTCGCTGGTCTTCATCGACCTCCGGGACCGGCACGGGATGACCCAGATCGTCGCCCGCGAGAACGACGCGCTCGTCGCCGAAGTCAAACGCCTCCGCTCGGAGTTCGTCATCGCCGTCACCGGCACGGTCGTGACCCGGACGGCGGATGTGGTCAACCCGAAGATGCGGACCGGGGAGATCGAGGTCGAAGCCCGCGAGGTCAGGCTGCTCAACGAAGCGAAGGTCCCGCCGTTCTCGATCAGCAACGAGGATGCGCCGATCGCCGAAGAGATGCGGCTGAAGTACCGCTATCTCGACCTGCGCCGTCCGCGGATGCAGCACAACCTGGCGTTGCGCCATCGCGCGACGATGGAGATCCGGAAGTACTTCGACGAGCACGGCTTCCTCGAGATCGAAACCCCGATGCTGACCAAGTCGACCCCCGAAGGGGCGCGCGACTACCTCGTGCCGAGCCGCGTGCATCCGGGTGAGTTCTACGCCCTGCCGCAGTCGCCGCAGATCTTCAAGCAGATCCTGATGATCTCGGGGATGGACCGCTACTTCCAGATCGTGAAGTGCTTCCGCGACGAGGACCTCCGCGCCGATCGCCAGCCGGAGTTTACCCAGGTGGACCTCGAGATCTCGTTCGCCACCGAGGACCTGGTGTTCGCCACGATCGAGCCGCTGATGGAACGGCTGATGGCGCTGATCGGGCGCAACGCGCCAGGCCCCTTCCTCAGGCTGCCCTATTCCGAGGCGATCGCCCGCTACGGCTCCGACAAGCCAGACCTGCGGCCGGGGATGGAGATCAAGGACGTCTCGGCCGCGTTCGCCGAGTCGACCTTCACCATCTTCAAGGACGCGGTCGCGGCCGGCGGCGAGGTCCGCGGCTTCGTCGTCGCTGGCGGCGCGACCTATTCCCGGAAGGAGCTCGACGAGCTCACCGAACAGGCCAGGGCGCTCGGCGCGTCAGGGCTGGTCTGGGCGCGCAACGCCGCCGGCGTCATCCAGAGCTCTGCCCTCAAGGCGGCCGGCGAGGAGACGATCCGCCGCGCCCTCGACCTCGCCGGGGCGTCAGCCGGGGACCTGCTGCTGCTGACCGCCGGACGGCACGAGCCGACCTGCAAGGTGCTCGGTACGCTTCGCCTGAGCGTCGCGAAGAAGCAGAACCTGCTGGATCCCGAGCGGTTCGAGTTTCTCTGGGTGGTCGACTTCCCGATGTTCGAGTGGCTGGAGGAGGAGGGGCGCTACGAATTCATGCACCATCCCTTCACCGCGCCGCTCGAGAGCGACGCCGGGCTGCTCGAGACGGACCAGGGGCGCGCGCGGGCGCGCGCCTACGACCTCGTGCTGAACGGCAGCGAGATCGCCGGTGGCAGCATCCGGATTCACGACCAGGCGATCCAGCGGTTGATCTTCAAGCTCCTGAAGATCTCCGACGAGGAAGCCAAACTGCGTTTCGGGTTCTTCGTCGACGCGCTCGAGTACGGCACCCCGCCGCATGGCGGCATTGCGATCGGCCTGGACCGGACAGTCGCCATCCTGTGTGGTGAGCACTCGATACGCGACGTCATCGCCTTTCCGAAAACCGCCCAGGCGCAGGACCTGATGGCGGGCGCTCCCTCGCCGGTTGGCGATAAACAGTTGAAAGAGCTCAAGTTGAGACCGCAATGAGTGCCCGGCGGCGAGCCCGATCGGTCAACGTCATCACGGTTCGAGCTGGATTGTGGATTGCACCGGAGCGGGTGTTACTATCGCTTGACCTGAACAGGAGCTGACCCATCCCTCCCGCGACCGCTACACGGAAAATCAACCTGCCGGAGCACGGGGCCGAAACCCTGTTTGGTCCGCTCGACGAGAACCTCAAGCTGCTCGAAGCCCAGTTCAACGTCCAGATCCGCACTAATTCGAGCGAGATGATCGTCGAGGGTGATCCCGACGACGTCGGCCGGGCCGAGCGGGTGCTGGGCCAGCTGACCGCGATGATGGACGAGGGCTACAAGCTGGGCAAGGGGGACGTCAAGACCGCCGCCCAGCTCGTCCTTCAGGACGAGAACGTCGCGCTCGAGGAGTACTTCGCCAAGGGAACCCCGCGCAGCTCCGGCAAGCGGCAGGTGATGCCGAAAAGCATCAACCAGAGACGTTACCTGGAGGCGATCGAGCAGAAGGACATCGTCTTCGGCATCGGGCCGGCCGGCACCGGCAAAACTTACCTGGCGATGGCCCAGGCCGTGGCCTATCTGCTGGCGAAGCGGATCAGCCGGATCATCCTTGCTCGCCCGGCGGTCGAAGCCGGGGAGAAGCTCGGGTTCCTGCCGGGCGACCTGCAGGAAAAGGTCAACCCGTACCTGCGTCCGCTCTACGACGCGCTCTACGACATGCTCGACATCGAGCGCGCCGACCGCCTGCTCGAGCGCGGGACCATCGAGGTGGCGCCGATCGCGTTCATGCGCGGCCGGACCCTGAACGATGCCTTCGTGATCCTGGACGAAGCGCAGAACACCACGTCCGAACAGATGAAGATGTTCCTGACCCGGCTCGGATTCGGGTCCAAGGCGGTCATCACCGGCGACATCACCCAGATCGACCTGCCGTCCGGGCGGACGTCGGGGCTGATCGAAGCGATGAAGGTCGTCGGCAACATCGAAGGCATCGAGTTCGTCCGCTTCGACGAAAAGGACGTCGTCCGGCATCAGCTCGTGCAGCAGATCGTCAAGGCCTACGACGCCTACGGCAGTGGATCCCGACAGTAGACCGTCGCCGTCGCGCGGACGCACCGGCGCTGCGGCCGCGTCTGTGCGCCGGCCCGGCACCGTGCGGCTCCAGGTGGCGGTCAGCGATGGCCGCGGCCGCGCCGTCCGCGATGGCGGCCTCGGCCGCTGGCTCGCCGGAGTGGCGCCGCGTGAGGCGGCGGGGGAGCTGGCGATCGCCCTGGTCTCCGACGCCCGCATGCGCGTCCTCAATCGCAGCTACCGTCGCAAGGATTACGCGACAGACGTCCTCAGTTTCGTCGCCGACGGTCGCACTCTTGGCACCCCCCGCACCCCCCGCCCCCCCGCACCCTCAGTCCCTCTCGCGCTCTGGGTGACCTGGTGATCGCTACCGGAGTCGCGCGCCGTCAGGCGCGAGAAGCGGGGCATTCCTACCAGACCGAGCTGCGCGTCCTTGCGCTGCATGGCCTGCTGCATCTGCTCGGCTACGATCACGAGACTGCCAGCGACGCGGGCAGGATGGGCCGCCTGGAGGCCCGCCTGCGAAAGCAGGGTGGGCTGAAGGAGGGATTGATCCAGCGCTCCGCCAGCCGACCCGACGAGCCGAAGCGCCTGCGGCTGCGCCTGAGCGGCCGGAGGGAAGCACCGCGGAGCGGTGCCCGCGAGGGCGCGCGAGTGGGGGTGGGGCCCCGCGAGCACCCATAAAATGATTCCGCTGCTGCTCTTCATCCTCGCGATTGCCGCGGTCTACGTCGGCACCATCGAGACTGCGTTCAGCGCGCTGATGCGGCTCTCGCTGCGCCTGATGGTGGAGCGGGGCGGGCGTGCCGATCGGCTCGGTTTCTATCTCGAGGACCCGATCCGGCTGTTCCTGCCGGCGCGGCTGCTGCTCGGATTGATCTTCTCGCTGGCGACGATGTTCATCGCGATCCTGACCGGCCGGACGGGGATGAACTCGATCGGCATGCTGCTGCTGTTCGTCGCGGTCTTCATCCTGGTGTGCGAGCACGTGCTGCCGGTCCTGATCGTGCGCCACAACCCGGAGCGGATGCTCGAAGTGCTCCTGCCGCCGTTCGACGCCCTCGCCCGCACGGTGAGGCCGCTGACCAACTCGCTCACCCGCCTGATCCTGGAGCCGCGCCGTGAACAGAACGGCGAGGCTTCCGCGCCGGAGACACCAGCCGGCGGCGGCGCCCCGGCCCAGCCGGAGCCGGAGGCGGAGCAGGGGTTGATCGAAGCGGAAGGGCGCAAGCTGCTCGAGTCGATCGTGGACTTCGGCGATACGCTGGTCCGCGAAGTGATGACGCCGCGGCCCGACATGGTCGCCGTCCCGGCGAGCGCGACGCTGGCCGAAGTGCGCGCGCTGTTCAAGGAGCAGGAGTATCGCGCATCCCGGTTTACGGCGAGAACCTCGACAACATTCTCGGGTTGCTCTACGTCAAGGACCTGATCCGGTTGCGCGACCCGGACGAGCAGGCCGTGCTGCAGCGTGACCTGCCGCAGCTCCTGCGGCCGGCGACCTTCGTGCCCGAGACCAAGCGGGTCGCCGAGCTGCTCAAGGAGTTCCAGCGCAAGCAGACCCAGATCGCGATCGTGGTGGACGAGTACGGCGGCACCGCCGGCCTGGCCACCATCGAGGACCTGCTGGAGGAGCTGGTCGGCGAGATCCGCGACGAGTACAACGTCGAGACCGAGCCGGTCAGCGAGGAACCGGACGGCTCCGTCGTCTTCAGCGGCAAGGTGAACTTCGACGAGGTGCGGACCCGGCTGCGGGTCGAGGTCGAGCCCGAAGGATTCGAGACCGTCGGCGGCTACGTGCTGACCCGCGTCGGCCGCGTGCCTGCGGCCGGAGAAACCTTCGAGCTCGACGGCATGCAGGTGGAGGTGCTCGAGGCGGAACGCCGGCGCATCCATCGGGTCCGGTTCAGGCGAACGCCGCCGTCCGAACTCGACGCCGACGGCGAACGCTGACGGGCCCCATCGCACCGCGGGATAGACTGTGGACGTGACACGCGCCGGTTTCGCCTCGCTCATCGGCCGTCCCAACGCGGGGAAGTCGACGCTGCTCAATCGCATGGTCGGGGCCAGGGTGGCGATCGTCTCCGACAAGCCGCAGACCACGCGCAACCGGATCGTCGCGGTCAAGAACCTCGAGGGGGGACAGATCGTGTTCGTCGATACCCCCGGGATCCACCGCCCGTTGCACCGGCTCAACGTCCGGATGGTCGATGCCGCGCTCGAAACGCTGCGTGAAGTCGACGTCGTCGCGCTGATCTTCGACGCCGCGACCGAACCGGGCAGGGGAGACGAGTACGTCTCGAACCTGCTGAAGGACGTCCGCCGCCCCGTCGTGCTGGTGCTGAACAAGATCGACCTCGTGACCAAGACCAGGCTGCTGCCGCTGATGGAGCAGGCGCAGAAGTGGCACGAGTTCGCCGCGATCGTGCCGGTATCGGCCGAGACCGGTGACGGCGTCGATGAGCTCGAGCGGATCCTGCTCGGACACCTGCCGGAATCCGAGCCGGTCTATCCTGACGACTTTCTCACCGACCAGGCCGAGCGCACCATGGTCGCCGAGATGGTGCGCGAGCAGGTGCTCCGCAACACCCATCACGAGCTGCCATTCTCGACCGCGGTCGTCGTCGATCAGTTCGACGAGTCGGAGCGGGACCCCTCGACCCGCCCCACTCGCTCGGGGCAGGGTCTTTTGCGGCTCTACTGCACGATCTACGTCGAGACCGAGTCCCAGAAGCCGATCGTGATCGGCCGGGGCGGCGAGATGATCAAGCGGATCGGCACCGACGCGCGAAAGACGATCGAAGCGTTCTTCGAGACCCGGGTGTTCCTGGACCTTCGCGTGAAGGTGGACCCGGACTGGCGCGACAACGACCGGACCCTCGACGAGATCGGCGTGCCGCGGACGGTGCGCAAGCCGCGGAGGACCCGGCGATAGCGGACCCGGTCGTCACGCGTTTTGCGCCGGCGCCGACCGGCTGGCTGCACATCGGTCATGTCGTGAACGCGCTGTACGTCTGGGACGCGGCGCGGACCCGGCAGGGGCGCGTGCTGCTGCGGATCGAGGATCACGACCGCCAGCGTTCGCGGCCGGAGTACGAAGCCGGGATTCTGGAGGATCTCGCCTGGCTCGGATTTCACGCCGACGGGCCGCCGGTCCGCCAGAGCGAGCGTGACGCGATCTACGAGGCGGCGCTATCCCGCCTGCGGGAACAGCGACTGGTGTACGCCTGCGAGTGCTCGCGGCGAGACATCACCGGAACCGGAGGCACCGGCTCCGAGGCGAGGTACCCGGGCACCTGCGAGGCCAAGGAGCTGGCCGAAGCGCCGGGCCGCGCGATCCGTGTGCGACTCGCCCGGCGGGAAGAGCGGTTCGACGATCTGCTCCAGGGGCCGCAGACACAGGTCCCGGCCGACCAGTGCGGCGACCTGCTCGTGCGTGACCGTCTCGGCTGCTGGAGCTATCAGTTCGCCGCGACCGTCGACGATTTCGTCCAGGGAGTGAACCTGGTGGTTCGCGGCATGGACCTGCTGCCGTCCACCGGCCGCCAGATCCAGCTGGCCCGCCTGCTCGGCCGCCCTGACCCGCCCGCGTTTCTGCACCATCCGCTGGTCATGCGGTCCCCCGGGCAGAAAGTCAGCAAGTCCGACCACGACACCGGCATCCGCGAGATGCGCGACGCGGGGCTGAGTCCCCAGCGGGTAGTGGAGATAGCGAGGCAGTCGATTTGAGAAATGGTAATCCCCATTCCCCAATCCCCATTCCCCAATCCGCATCCCCATCCGCATCCCCCATCCCCTTTTTGGAACTCCCGCACTCTCCCGACTGAATATCCCCTGAATGCGTCGTACACGAGGCGATGACTGATCACATTGCGCTCGATTCCGCGGCCGACGAGGAGCTCCTCGGGCGGATTGCGGCCGGGGAGATCGCGGCGCTGGGGGTGCTGTTCCGCCGGCGGCAGCAGAACATCTACCGGTTCGCCCTCCACCTCACCGGATCCGCCTCGATCGCCGATGATGTGACGCAGGACGTGTTCGTGGCGGTGATCCGGGACGCGGCCAGGTTCGAGCCGGGCCGGGCGCCGGTGCCGGCCTGGCTCTGCGGCATTGCGCGAAACTTCGTCCGCCGCCGGCTCGCCACCGATCGGTCGGCGACGTCGATCCGGGTCGACGACGCGCCGGATATCGAGTTTCCCGCGGCCGGCGCGGACCCGTTGACCGATCTGACGAGCGCCGAGGCGATCGAGACGCTGCGGCGGGCGGTGCTGAGCCTGCCGCTCCGCTACCGGGAAGCCGTGGTGTTGTGCGATCTCCAGGAGGTCTCCTACGCCGACGCCGCGTCGTCGCTCGGGTGCCCGATCGGCACCGTCCGCTCGCGGTTGAATCGCGGCCGGGCGCTGCTGACCGCGAAGATGCTGGCGGAGCAGCAGCGGCAGGAGCAGCCGGTCGAGGCGCGGTTGAATATCACGAGGTGCATGGCATGAACGAGCAGCAGGAACAGGTAATCCTCGCCGGGTTGAAGTCGCTCGCCGCCACCGCACGAGGCGCGTCGGCAAGCCCCGGGGTGGAGGCCGCGGTGCTGGCGGAGATGGCGCGGGTGTTGAGGCCGGCCCCCATCAACCGCGCCTGGCTGCCGCTGGCGGCGGCGCTGGTCGTCGCCTCGATCTCCGGTGCGTGGGTGGCGCGCAGCCTGCCGCCGTCGCGCTCCGCGCAGCTGCATCCGTCCGGGTTCGTTGCCGTTCCCGGAGCGGGCGGGCTGCCGCCGATGGAAAGCGGCGCGATCGTCCGGGTCGCGCTGCAAATTTCCGCGCTGCCGTCGTACGGGATTCAGCTCGTTCCGGACATGAGCACCGACTCTGTGGAAGCGGATCTGCTGGTCGCGCAGGACGGCGTCACCCGCGCGATCCGCCTGGTCAACGACTCGACAACGTCAAGGAGCACACCATGAAGAGAGCGTGGATCATCGGCATCGCCGCGGTCGCGGCCATCCTGCCGGCCGTGGCCGGTGCGCAGGAAGGCGCCGTGGTTGCGACCGCCGGGCGCAAGCTAACCATCGAGCAGGCGGCGGCCGGCGGCGGCAAGCTGATCGCCGGCGCCGTCGAAACCCGGGTGACGCAGGGGCGCCCCTACACGGCCGAGTCGATCAACGAGACCGTCCAGGTGCTCGGCGACGGCAACCGGATCAACCGACGCTCGGTGACGCGGGTCTACCGCGACAGCGAAGGACGCACCCGCCGGGAGATGTTGAACGACGACGGGTCCGTCCGGAACATCGCCATCTCCGATCCAGTCGCGCACACCAGCTTCACGCTGGATCCCAAGACGAAGACCGCCTACAAAGCGGGTGGCAATGTGGTCATGCCGCTGATGCGCACGGCGGAGGGAACCTACACGGTGACGCAGCGCCCGGCCGGCACTCCCACGGGTCGTGGTGAGCAGGAGCGAACCGGCACGGTCGCGGTGGCCGGCGGTGGGGGCCGCGGCGGCGGCGGAGGCCGCGGCGGGTTTGCCGCGATCATGCCCAGCACGGTCGGCGAGAACGCGAACATCAAGAAGGAAGAGCTCGCGCCCCAGAACATGGAGGGTGTGATGGCCAACGGCACCAGGACGACAACCGTGATCCCGGCCGGCCAGATCGGCAATGCCCTGGAGATCCGCGTCGTCTCCGAGCAGTGGTTCTCCGACGATCTCCAGGTGCTGGTGATGACCCGCCACAACGACCCGCGGTCCGGCGAGACCACCTACCGCCTGCGCAACATCCTGCGCGCCGAGCCCGACCCGTCACTCTTCACCGTGCCGGCCGACTACACGTTGCAGGAGCGCGGGATCAAGCAGCCCGAATAACAGGTCGTCGGGAATGGGGAATGGGGGATGGGGGGATCGGTGAATCCTCCCAACTCCCACACTTCCAATTCCTGACCTGCGTCCGCACCTCCTTTACCCCTCCGCACTCCTCCCGTCACCGACCGCACCCTTCCGCACTCTTCGCACCCCCTCCGCACTCCCCGCACCCTTCCGCACTTCCCGCACCCCTCCGCACTCCCCGCACCCTTTTTCCGTGCTAACTTAAGCAGTTCTCGCTACTTCCACGGAACTGCTCATGGCTCAGCGCAAGCTGGATGTTGTCCTCGACTCGGTAAAACGCCTTCAGCGGATGGGGGCGACGGCGAACCTGGTGAACCTGCTCCAGAAGCAGCACCCGGCGGACCTGGCGCAGCTCTTTTCCGAGCTTCACGACAAGGACCGTCACGCCGCGTTTTCGGTGCTCGTCGAGCGCAACAGCAAGCTCGCGATGGAAGCGCTGTCGGAGCTCGGTCCCGAGAAGGCCGCGCAGATGCTCGCCGACCGCTCCGCCGAGGACATCGTCAAGCTGACGCAGGAGCTGCCGTCTGACGACGCCGCGGCGATCATCGACTACCTGCCCAAAGAGCTGTCCGCGGCGGTCCTCGAACTGATCCAGAAGCGGCCGGCCGGCGGCGAGGTTGGCGACCTGCTCGAGTACCCCGAGCAGACCGCCGGCCGCATCATGAACCCGAAAGTCTTTGCACTTTCGGAAGACATGACCGCCGGGGAGGCGATCACCGCCGTTCAGACCTCGCGCGACGTCGAAGTCGTCTTCTATCTCTACATCATCGATGCGCGGCGTCACCTCGTCGGGGTGGCCTCGCTGCGGCGGCTGCTGCTCGTGCCGCCCACGACGCCGCTCAAGCGGATCATGACGACCGACATCATCAGCGTTCGCGCCGACATGGACCAGGAGGAGGTCGCGCGCCAGGTCGCGTCGTACAACCTGCTCGCCATCCCGGTCGTCGACGAGGAGAACAAGCTGGTCGGCGTCATCACCGTCGACGACGTCATCGACGTCATCAAGGACGAAGCGACCGAGGACGTCTATCGCCTTGCCGGCGTCAGCAGCGACGACCGGATCTTCAGCAGCCCGATGGAATCGCTGCGCAAGCGGCTGCCCTGGCTCCAGGTGAACCTGGTCACTGCCTTCCTGGCCGCCTCGGTCGTGGCACTGTTCGAGGGGACGATCGCCCAGTGGAGCGTGCTCGCCGTGTTCATGCCGGTCGTGGCCGGCATGGGGGGCAACGCCGCGATGCAGACCCTCACGGTCATCGTCCGCGGCATCGCGCTCGGCGAGCTGACCTGGGCGAACTCGCGCAAGGCGCTGCTGAAGGAAGCGATGGTGGGGATCGGCAACGGCTTCGGCTGCGGGATCGTGGCCGCCCTGGTGGTGTGGGCCTGGAAGGGAAACTTCTCGCTCGGGCTGATCATCGGCGCCGCGATGGTCATCAACATGTTCGTCGCTGCCACCGCCGGCACATTGATCCCGCTCGGCCTGCGCGCGCTGAAGGTCGACCCGGCCCTGGCCTCGTCGGTGTTCATCACCACGCTGACCGACGTCTTCGGGTTCCTCTCGTTCCTGGGGCTGGCGACGATGACGCTCCGATACTTCGGCGGAATACAATAGCCGGTGCCGGTCTACACCTCCGAGGCGCTGATCCTCCGCACTTACAAGCTGGGTGAGTCGGATCGCATCGTCGTGTTCCTGACCCGAGACCGCGGCAAGAAGCGCGGGGTGGCGAAGGGCGCGAGACGGGCGAAGTCGCGCTACATCGGGGCGCTCGAGCCGATGACCCGCGCCGGGGTGGCCTACTACGAGCGGGAGATGCGGGACCTGGTCCGCATCAACTACGTGGAGCCGCAGCGCTCGCCGCTGTCGGCGATCGGGCTGGCCGGGAGCGGCGCCTCGGTGCTGGGCCACGTCGGCTACTTCGCCGAGCTGATCGACGAGTGGGCGCCCGAGGCGCACGCCGACGAGCGGCTCTACCGGCTGGGTTCCTCGGTGGTCGATGCGCTGGCGGCCGGGGCGCCGATCGACCGGCTGGCGCGGTACTTCGAGTACCTGGATCCTGCGGCTGCAGGGGGTGTATCCCGCGCTGATGGTCTGCCCGGGATGCGGCGGCGCGCTCGAGGCCGGCGCGGTGATGCCGCCGAGAGAACACATGTTCCTGTGCCGGCGGTGCGCGCAGGCCGGGCACGGCACCGACATCGGTGCCGCCGCCCTCCGGTTCCTGCGAGCGGCCGGGCGGACCGCTCCGGAACGGATGGACACCCTCGAGCTCGATGCGCAGGCTTCCCGCGAACTCGAGACGGCGCACCGGCGCCTCTTGAATACGCACCTGGAGAAGGAGCTCAAGTCGGTTCGCGTGCTGCGGGAGATGGGAAAGTAGCTGAGAGCTGATAGCTGATTGCTAAATGGTCACCTTGCAACAACTGATCTTCAAACTCCAGGAGTTCTGGGCCTCGCGCGGCTGCCTGCTGCAGTTACCGCTGGACATCGAGATGGGGGCCGGCACCATGCACCCGGAGACGTTCCTCCGCGTCCTCGGCCCGGAGCACTGGAGCGTCGCCTACGTGCAGCCCTCGCGTCGTCCGGCGGATGGACGGTTCGGCGAAAACCCCAATCGCCTGTTCAAGCACCACCAGTTCCAGGTGATCCTCAAGCCCGCGCCTGACGAAGTGCAGCAGCTGTATCTGCAGAGCCTCGAAGCCTGCGGCATCGATCTGCGCGCGCACGACATCCGCTTCGAGGAAGACAACTGGGAGTCGCCGACGCTCGGCGCCTGGGGCATCGGCTGGCAGGTGCTGTTCGACGGCCAGGAGATCACCCAGTTCACCTACTTCCAGCAGGCCGGCGGCGTCGACCTGGCGCCGATCTCGGTGGAACTGACCTACGGCCTGGAGCGCTTCGCCATGGCGCTGCAGGACGTCGACAACGTCTTCGACCTCGAGTGGGCGCCGGGGGTGACCTACCGCCAGGTCCGCCATCGCGACGAAGTGGAGCAGTCGAAGTATGCGTTCGGGCAGGTCGAGATGCCGGCCGCGGAGCTGCACGCGCTGCACCGCGATCTGTTCGACAGGTATCACGGGCTGTCGCAGATGCTGCTCGCCAGCAACCTGGTGCTGCCGGCGCTCGACTACTGCCTGAAGTGCTCGCACATGTTCAACCTGCTCGACGCGAGCGGCGGGATCGGCGTCACCGAACGCATGGCCTACATCCTGCGGGTCCGACAGCTGGCGGTGGCGATCGCCAGGCGGTGGGCCGGCGTGGATCAACCGGCGGCTCCATAAAATGGATCGAGAACTTCTCATCGAGATCGGCGTCGAAGAGCTGCCAGCGGCGTGGCTCCCGAACCTGACCCGGCAGATGGCCGAGACGCTCGAGGCCCGGCTCAAGGAGCTGCGGATCCCGCCGCTCGCCGCGATCGAGAGCTTCAGCACCCCTCGCCGCCTCACCGGCCGCATCGCCAAGATCGCCGAGCGCCAGGAGGATCTCGAGGAGACGATTACCGGCCCGCCGGTTTCCGCCGCCTTCAAGGACGGCGCACCGACACCGGCGGCCCTCGGCTTCGCGAAGAAGCAGGGAGTGCCGTTCGAACAGATCGCCCGCCTCCAGACGCCGAAGGGTGAATACCTCGCGTATCACCGTCGCCAGCGCGGCAAGAGCGCGGTCGACGTTCTGCCGGAGCTGATGACCGGCATCCTCCGCGGGCTGTCGTTCCCGAAGCAGATGAACTGGGATGCGCGGCTCGACGACGGGAAGGGGAGCTTCACGTTCGGACGGCCGATCCGCTGGCTGCTGTTCCTGTATGGCGGACGCGTCGTGCCCTACACCATCCCGCGCGCCGAGGATGCTTCTGGACCGCTGGTGCAGGACGTCGAGTCGGGCGCGGTCACCTACGGACATCGTTTTCTGGCCACCAGCGGGCGCGCCGGGCGGTCGCTCAAGGTGCGGAGCTTCGACGAGTACCAGGCCCGCCTGGCCGAGCATTTCGTGGTGTTGGAGCACTCGGAGCGGCGTGGACGCGTCGGCCGCGAGCTCGAGAACCACGCGCGGCGCCTCGGCGCCCGCGTCCAGTTGAAGGAGCATGCAGCACTCCTCGACGAAGTCGCCGACCTGATCGAGTTCCCGGGGGTCGTCGCCGGCTTTTACGATCGGAGCTTTCTCGAGCTGCCGCATGAAGTGCTGACGACGACGCTCGTGCACCATCAGCACTGGTTCCCGGTCGTCACCGAGGACGGCAAGCTGAAGGAGGCCTTCCTCGCGGTCGTCAACACCCAGCCGCAGGACGAGCGGCTGATCGCCCGGAACGCCGAGCGCGTCGTCGCCGCCCGGCTGCGCGACGCGACGTTCTTCTGGGAAGCCGACCGCAAGGCGCCGCTGGCGTCGCGGCTCGACCGCCTGCATACCGTCCTGTTCCACAAGAAGCTTGGAAGCTACCGCGACAAGACCGCACGGATCTCGCGGCTCGCCGAGTGGATCGCCGCGACTGCCTTTGGCAGTCCGGCAGAGGCCGGGCACGCGGCCGAGGCCGGGCGTCTGGCGAAAACCGACCTCACCACCGACATGGTGTTCGAGTTCCCCGAGCTCCAGGGCACCATGGGGGGCGTGTACGCGCGAGCGGAAGGGGCGCCGGAGCAGGTGTGGAAGGCGATCTACTACCAGTACCTGCCGGTCGGCGTCGAGGCGGACGCCCCGCCGACCCGTGAACAGCTCGGCGTGGCCGCTCCCGCCTGGGCGGCGCTGTCGCTGGCCGACAAGCTGGACACCTTCGTCGCGCTGTCCTCGGCCGGTGAGAAGGCGACCGGCTCCCGTGATCCATTCGCCCTGCGCCGCCAGGTCCAGGGGGCCGTCAGGATCCTGATGGACCTGCCGGCCCTGACCGGTATCGACCGTGAGATTCCGCTCGACTCGCTGCTCGCCCAGGCGGCGCTCGGTCTCGACGGCGGGCCGTGGAGCGCGGAGATTGCCGTGGCGGCGCAGGCGTTCGCGCTCGAGCGCGTGCGCTACGCGCTCGAGCAGCGCCGCGTGCCGATCGAAGTCGCGCGGGCGGCGACCGCCTCAGCCGCGGTGCGGCCGTTGCGCGCGCGGCGCGTGGCCGAGGCGCTCCAGGCCCTGCGCGGGTCCGAGGACCTGCAGGCGCTTGCGGTCCTCTTCAAGCGCGTGAAAAATATCACGCGTGAGCTGACGGCGCCGGCACCGCTCGATCGCGCCGCACTGGTCGAGCCGGCGGAGCGGGCGCTGCTGGAAGAGCTAGATGCGCGCCGTCCCGGCATCGCCCAGGCGGCGGCCGCGCATGATTACCGGAAGGCATTCACCGAGATCGCGGCGCTGCGCACCGCGGTCGACCGGTTCTTCACCGACGTCTTCGTCATGACCGACGATGCACGTCTCAGGACCGCGCGGCTGACGCTGATGGCCGAGCTGCGCGACCTCATTCTCGATCTCGCCGACATTTCGGAGATCGTTCCTCAAACGGAGTAGTCAAGTCGACATGGCAAAGAAGAAGACCGCATCCGGGGCCGCGCGCCCCTCGTCCCGAAACAAAGCGTCCCGGACCAAGACGTCCCGGAGCAAGTACGTCTATTTCTTCGGCGACGGCAAGGCCGACGGCGACCGCACGATGAAGGACCTCCTCGGCGGCAAGGGCTCCGGCCTGGCCGAGATGACCAACGCCGGGCTGCCGGTCCCGCCTGGCTTCACCATCTCGACCGAGGCCTGCACCCTCTATTACCAGCAGAAGCGCAAGACTCCCGAGGTCGTCGACCTCCAGATGGTCGCGAGCCTGCGCAAGCTCGAGCAGGCCACCGGCGCGTCGCTCGGCGATGCGAAGAATCCGTTGCTGGTGTCGGTGCGCTCCGGCGCCAAGTTCTCCATGCCCGGCATGATGGACACCATCCTCAACCTGGGCATGAACGACCGGACCGTCGAGGCGATCAAGGCGCGCACCGGCAACGGCCGGTTCGCCTGGGACAGCTACCGCCGCTTCATCCAGATGTACGGCAACGTCGTGCTCGAGATTCCCAAGGATGCCTTCGAGCACAAGCTGGAAGAGGTCAAGAAGGAGAACCGCGCGAAGATCGACACCGACCTGACCGAAGCCAACCTCGTCGAGGTCGTCAAGCGCTACAAGCAGGTAGTGCGGGACAAGACGAAGAAGGACTTCCCGCAGGAGCCGCTGGCGCAGCTGCGCGGGGCCCGCGACGCGGTGTTCCGCTCATGGAACAACGCCCGCGCCATCGAGTACCGCCGCATCTACGACATCCCCGACGCGATCGGCACCGCGGTGAACGTACAGGCGATGGTCTTCGGGAACATGGGCGATCGCTCGGCGACCGGGGTCGGCTTCACCCGCAACCCCGCGACCGGCGCCAACGAGTTCTACGGCGAGTTCCTGGTCAACGCCCAGGGTGAGGATGTCGTGTCCGGCGTGCGCACGCCGCAGCCGATCAGCGAGCTCGAGCAGGTGCTGCCCCGGGCCTACAAGGAGCTGCGCCGCATTACGTCGCGGCTGGAAAAGCACTACAAGGACGTCCAGGACTTCGAGTTCACGATCCAGGACGACCGGCTCTACATGCTCCAGACCCGCAACGGCAAGCGCACCGGTTACGCGGCGGTGATGATCGCCACGGATCTGGTCGCCGAGAAGCTGATCACGCCGAAGGAAGCCGTCCTGCAGGTGGATCCGGAGTCGGTGTCGCAGCTGCTCGCGCCGGTGTTCGAGCCGAAGGCATGGAAGGCGCTGCCGGTGACGACCAAAGGGCTGCCCGCGTCACCGGGCGCGGCGTCCGGTCAGGCGGTCTTCACCGCCGATCACGCGGTCGAGTGGACCCGCCAGGGGAAGAACGTCATCCTCGTCCGGAAGGAGACGGTGCCCGACGACATCCACGGCATGTTCGTGGCCCAGGGCATCCTCACCGCGACCGGCGGCATGACCTCGCACGCCGCGGTCGTCGGCCGCCAGATGGGCAAGCCGTCGGTGGTCGGCGCCGGCGCGCTGGAGATCAGCGAGAGCGCGCGCACCTGCAAGGTTGGCGGGCAGACGATCAGTGAAGGGGACTTCATCTCGTTCGACGGCCTGACCGGCGAAGTGAAGGTCGGCCAGGTGCCGACGACCCCGAGCGAGATCCTGCGGGTCGTCGCCGGGGAGATGAAGGCCAAGGATTCGGACGTCTACCGCCGGTTCGAGAACCTGCTGTCGTGGGCCGATCGTTACCGCCGCCTCGGGATCCGGGCGAACGCCGACCAGCCCGACCAGGCGGAGACCGCCTACCAGTTCGGCGCGCGCGGCATCGGCCTGTGCCGGACCGAGCACATGTTCTTCGGCGAGGGACGCCTCGCCACCGTCCAGCGGATGATCCTGGCCGATAACGAGAAGGACCGTCGGGCGGCGCTCAACGAGCTGCTGCCGCTGCAGCGCGCCGACTTCTACGGCGTGTTCAAGGCGATGCATGGCGAACCGGTCACCATCCGGACGATCGATCCGCCGCTGCACGAGTTCCTGCCGAAGCGCGAGGACCTGATGGTCGATATCGCCCGGCTCGAGGAGCGGGGGAAGAAGGGGAAGGAGCTCGACGACAAGCACGCCCTGCTGCGCCGGGTCGAGCAGCTGCACGAGTTCAACCCGATGCTCGGCCACCGCGGCGTCCGGCTCGGGATCACCTATCCGGAGATCACCGAGATGCAGACCCGCGCGATCCTCGAGGCCGCCTGCCAGCTGGCGAAGGAGGGGATCAAGTGCGTGCCCGAGATCATGATCCCGCTGGTCGGGCACGTGAAGGAGCTCCGCGACCAGAAGGTGATCGTCGACCGGGTCGCCGCCGAGGTGATGAAGGAGCAGGGGATCCGCATCAAGTATCTCGTCGGCACGATGATCGAGATCCCGCGCGGCGCCATCACCGCTGACGAGATCGCCGCCGAGGCGCAGTTCTTCTCGTTCGGCACCAACGACCTGACCCAGCTCACGTTCGGCTTCTCGCGCGACGACATCGGCAAGTTCCTCGGGTCCTACCAGGACAAGAAGATCCTCGACAAGGATCCGTTCGCGACGATCGACACCGCCGGCGTCGGCCAGCTGGTGGCGATGGGGGTCGAGAAGGGGCGCCAGGCCAGGCCTGACCTCAAGCTGGGGATCTGCGGTGAGCACGGCGGCGATCCGGCGTCGATTCATTTCTTCGACAAGGTCGGGCTCGACTACGTGAGCTGCTCGCCGTACCGGGTGCCGGTGGCCCGGCTGGCGGCGGCGCAGGCGGCGCTGCACGTCAAGGTCGGGGACTAGGCGCTTCGCGCAAACTTCCAACTCCCAACTCCCAACTTCCAATTGGCGGTTGGGAGTTGAAGGTTGGAGGTTGCGCGAGGTAGCCGGGCAGAGCGCCGGTACTTGCGAGTTACGACACGGCCAGAGGAGCACCTGATGCGAAAGCTAGTCAGCGGACTCACGGTGGCGATCCTGGCGCTCGGTGCACAACGCCCGGCCCCTCGCAGTTTCACCACGGCCGTCCATCTCGAGACCACATCCGAGGATTCGGCGAACGTGAGCATGGGGGATCTCGACGGCGACGGCGATCTCGACCTGGTGCTGGCCAAGGGACGGCACACGCCCATCCGCGATCGCGTGCTGCTGAACGACGGCAAGGGGGGCTTCGCCGCGTCGGACCTGGGCCCGGCCGCCGACCGGACCTACACGGCGGCGATGGCGGATCTCGACGGCGACGGCGATCTGGATGTCGTCACCAGCAACGACACGCCGGACAGGAAACTCGTCTACCTCAATGACGGCAAGGGCCGCTTCGCCGTTGCCGGCACCTGGGGTGTGGCGGCATGGTCGACGAGGAATGCCGCGCTCGCCGATCTCAACGGCGATCGGCGGATCGACGTCATCGCCGCCAATCGTCCCGGACCGAGCTTCGTCTGCCTCAACGATGGCGGCGGCCGTTTCACCAGCGCCTGCCTCAGCATTCCAGCCGCATCGGCCACGAGCATCGTGCCGGCTGACTTCGACAAGGATGGATTCGTCGATCTCGCGGTTCCGAGCCGCGATGGCGGCCAGAGCCACGTGTACTTCAACGACGGCAAGGCCGGTTTCGCAAGGACGCACCCCTTCGGTCCGGCTGACGCCGCAGCCCGCGCCGCGGCCGCCGCGGATTTCAACGGCGACGGTTCGCTGGATCTCGTCGTCGGCGACGAGAAGGCTCAGTCGATGGTCGTCTACATGAACGACGGCAAGGGGAATCTCACGCCGGGCTTTCGCGTCGCCGACAAGGGGAAGACGCCGTACGCGATTGCCGCCGGGGATCTCGACAACGATCGGCGCCCTGACATCGTGCTCGGCTATACCGCCGGCCCGCACGCGATCTTCTTCAACGATGGCACCGGACGGCAGTTCACGCGGGCGGCTTTCGGCGATGAGCAGGGCGCCGCCTACGGCTTTGCCCTTGGCGACATGAACGGCGACAGGTTTCCCGACATCGCGCTGGCCCGATCCGGCGCGCCGAACGTGCTCTACCTGAGCGGAAAGTGATCGGCAACATGGATCGTCGACTGATCAGTTCGGGGTCATCGTTCGAGCGTGATATCGCCTATTCGCGTGCGGTGGTCCAGGGGGACTGGGTGTTCGTCTCAGGCACGACCGGGTTCGACTATGCGTCGATGACGATTGCCGAGAGCGTGACGGAACAAACGGAGCAATGCCTGAAGAACATCCGGTCCGCGCTCGAGCAGGCTGGTTCGAGCCTCGAGGACGTTGTTCGCGTGACCTACATCCTGCCGGTCGCGGAGGAGTTTCGCGAGTGCTGGCCGGTCTTACGGCAATACTTCGGTGACGTGCGACCTGCGGCGACGATGATCTCGGCCGGGCTGGCGGATCCGCGGATGAAGATCGAGATCGAAGTCACGGCCTGCCGGCGCTGACCAGCCGTAGACTCGCATCTCGATGATCATGGCGTCGCCGCGCGATCCGGCAGCCGGGTGTCGACCGCGATCCAGTTCACTTCCCAGTTCCGCCCGCCATCCACGGAGAAGGCCTGCTCGAAGCGGCATGAGTTCGGCGTGATCTCCGAGATCACGAAGCGAACCAGGATCGCCTGGCCGTTCAACGTGTCCTGGCCGAAGAACTCGCCGCGGCCGCCCGCAAACCCACCGAAGACCGGCGGCGTCAGCAGACCGTCGCGGCTGTTCGAGAAGTTCAGGCTCCACTGACGCGACTGCGGATTGTAGAGGCGGAGGCTGAGACCCTCGATGTGCCCCGCTGGCCGTCCGGACCGGGGCGAGCTGGTTGAATGGCGGCGCTCGCGGAGTCTAAACTCGACGCGTCGAACCCGCCGACGCCGGCGATGAGAGGCAGCATGCAGGAAACGGCACGGATCCAGCGGAGCGCGTTCATCTTCGCGCCGCCGGGGCATTCGCGATCGTCGGCCACATCATTCCGCTGTTTTACCGGATGCGCCGATGGCTGACAAGAGGGCACCGTGTCCGACTCGGCCGGCAGCGCGGCGATCGATGATCCGCGTACGCCCCGGGCGCCAGACTGCCTGAAACGGCCCTCCGAGGAACGACCCATGATCGAACCGTCCCTGCCCGAAGTTGAATGCGAACAGCAGCACACGAGCGTCGCGGTGAGCGACGTGCTCACGGCTGTGGAGTTCTACACGAAGAAGCTCGGCTTTCGTGCCGGCTTCACCTGGGGGGATCCACCCAGCATCGCCGGTGTGAACCTGGGTAACGTTCAGATGTTCCTGGAGCTCGGCACCCCGAACCCGAAGGGCTGTTCGGTGTACTTCGTCGTCGGCAATGCCGACGAGCTGTACGAGTTCCAGCGAGCGGGCGGCGTCGAGATCGTGGAAGAACCGGGCGACAGGTCGTACGGTCTGCGGGACTACCGGGTGCGCGACCTGCATGGCTACCTGCTCGGCTTCGGACATCACTTGTTCAACGCCGGCCCGGCGATCGAGATCGAGCGGGTCGATGTGCCGGTTCGCCTCGAGAAGCGCCTGGCCGCGCTGCTGCACGACCTCGCCGGCTACAAGCGCATGACGCTGTCCAGTTGCCTGGAAGAAACGCTGCTGCACACGCTCGACGGCGTCGGCCCGCATACGAAGAGCGATCTGCGTCAGATCGAGCGGCTGAAGAAGAAGCACGGTATCGACTACGACAGCCATGGCAGCTACCGGTTTGTGGAGCGGCCGCCGGTCGCATGAGGACGGCCCGATCGGGCTAGAATCCGAAGGTTGATCACTATCTATCGGAACCAGGGCGCCTCGACCGAGTGCGTCGCCGAAGTGAATCCGGACTGGCTGGCGCCGGGGAGCGGCGTCTGGGTATGGGTGGACCTCAGCGAACCGACCGCCGAGGAGACTCAGATCCTGAGCAGCGTGTTTCATTTCCACGAGCTCGCGATCGAAGACGCGATGGCCGAGATCCACCATCCCAAGGTGGAATCCTACGGTGACTACCTCTACCTGATCCTGCACGGCATCGACTTCCGCGAAGCCGAGCACTGCTTCAAGACGCAGGACGTGGACTTCTTCCTCGGCGAACAGTTCCTGGTCACGGTCCACCCCGGGATCTCGCGCACCCTCACCGAGATGCGCGGCGTCTGCGCCCGCAACCATCGGGTGCTGGGCGAAGGCCCGGCCGGGCTGCTCCACCGCATCATCGACGCGATGGTGGATCACTACCGGCCCGAAGTCGACCGCCTCAACGACCGGCTCGACCTGCTCGAGACCGAGATCTTCGAGCACCCCAACTCGCAGTTGGCCCGGCAGATCCTGGATTTCAAGGCGGACGTGTCGTCGCTGCGCCGGGTGGTGTTGCCCGAGCGCGATGCGGTTGCCCGGCTGGCGCGCCGCGAGTTCCCGATCATTTCCGAGCAGATGGCCTACCGGTTCCGTGACGTCCACGACCATCTCGTGCGACTCGTGGACGAGGCGATGTACTTCCAGGACCGCGTCAGCAGCCTGCTCGACGCCCATCTGTCGCAGGTGTCGAACCAGCTGAACGGGGTCATGAAAGTGCTCACCATGATCGCGACCATCTTCATGCCGCTGACCCTGTTGACCGGCCTGTGGGGCATGAACGTCCCGATTCCGCACCTGCCTGGCGGCGAGCACACGCAGTTCTGGTGGGTGGTGGCGCTGATGCTCGTGCTCGGCGCCGGCATGCTCGGCTATTTCCGCAAACAGCGCTGGATCTGAGGTGCTCAAATCATGGCCAGCATTCACCAGGAGATCGTGATCGAGGCGCCACCGGCGGCGGTGTGGGATGCGCTTCGCGACATCGGCGCCATTCACCGGCGCCTCGCTCCAGGATTCGTGACCGACGTTCGCCTCGAGGAGGGGGCCCGTGTCGTCACCTTCGGCAACGGCATGGAGCTGCGCGAGGTGATGGTCACCGTCGATGAGGAGGCGCGCCGCGTGGTCTGGTCCGCTACTGGCGGCCGGCTGACCCACCACAACGCCTCGGCACAGGTATTCGCGGAGCCAGGCGGCCGCAGCCGGTTCGTCTGGATCGCCGACCTGCTGCCCCACGACGCCGCCCCCGACGTGGCGAAGATGATGGAGCAGGGACTTGCGGTGATCAAGCAGACGCTCGAGCGGGCGGCCCGCTCACCGTCGCCGGGCTAACATACGTGCGAGATGCGGAGCGAACGCCGGCTCTTCCTCGCCGCCGCCCTGGCGCTGGCGCTGTTGACCACGGACGTCACGGTCGCGAGCCCGGGTGCGGGAGACCGTGTTGCCCGCAGTCAGGCGGTTCGGACCGCGGACCCGTCGCCTCTACCCTCGGACCTCGCGATCCGCCGCATTCTCGCCGATCGCCTTGCCGCCATCTCCCCATCCCCTGACGGCATCGGCATCATCGTCGGGGTGATCGAGCCGGCCGGCCAGCGAATCGTCGCGCTCGGCCATCGCAGCAAGTCGGATAGACGGCAACCGGACGGCGACACCGCCTTCGAGATCGGATCACTCACCAAGGTGTTTACCGGCCTGCTGCTGGCCGAAATGGCGCAGCGTGGCGAAGTGTCGATGACCGATACGGCGGCGAAGCTGCTTGCCGGCACCGTGACGGTGCCCTCGCGTGGCAGGCAGCCGATCACACTGCTCGACCTGGCGACACACACGTCGGGGCTTCCCTTCATGCCGGAGTTGCCATCCGAGGGGACGGCGGCGCCGTATGCCAAGGCGGACCTGGTTCGCTTCGTCAACGCCTACAAGCCATCGAGTCCCGGCCCCGCCAGATGGGAGTATTCGAACCTCGGCTACTGGCTGCTCGGCGAGGCGCTCGCCTCGCGCGCGAGCCAGGACTTCGAAGACCTTCTGCACACGCGGGTGCTGGCTCCGCTCGGCGCCCGGCGCAGCGGCTTCGCGCTCTCTCCCGGGATGCGAGCCAACCTTGCGGTTGGCCACGACGCGTCCCTCGAGCCCGCGCCGGCGCTGTCGACGCAGCCGGTCTTCGCAATGATGTCGGCTGCCGGGGGACTCTACTCGTCGACGAATGATCTGCTGAAGGTGATGGCGATTGGTCTGGCCTACGAACGATCGCCGCTTACCGCGGCGATGAAGGTCAGCGTCGCGACGCGGCGTCCCGCGGCCGGGCACGGGGACGAGCAGGCGCTCGGCTGGACGGTGATCAAGGACGATGGGAGCGAATTGATTTTTCGTGACGGCGGTACGTTCGGCTATTCGAGCTGCGTAGCCTGGCATCCTGCGAACCGAATGGGGGTCGTCGTGCTCTCGAATCACGTCGCCGGCGTCAGCGACATCGCGCGCCACCTGCTCCGTCCCGGATTCCCACTGGAGCCCCCGGCGACGCTGCGCCGGCGAACCGAGGTCCAGCTTCCGGCGGCGACGCTCGATAGATATGTCGGACGCTACGACGCCGGTAGCGAAGGCATCTTCCGGATCGCCCGGAAAGGTACGTTCCTGATGTTCGAGTCACCTGCCGACTGGGGGTTGCCGGCGCTGCGGATCCGGCCGGAAAGCGCGCGGGACTTCTTCGCTTCGGAGCTGCCGCTGCGAGTCACGGTCGAGTCCGATGCGAATGGGCGGGTGACCGGCATCCTCATTTACCCACCCCGAGGGCAGAAGCCGGTCCCGGCCAGGAGATTGGGAGTCTGACATGCCCGAGAAAGCCGTTTACCTGCTGGTTGTCGATGGATTCGCGGACTGGGAGCCGGCTCACGCGGTGGCGGAGCTGCGGCGGATGGGAAAGTATCGGGTCGAGACCGTCGGCCTGACCCGGGAGCCGGTGGAATCGATGGGCGGCATCCGCGTGCTGCCGTCGAAGGCGATCGGCGAGGTGGACCCGGCGGACGTGGCCGTGTTCATCATCCCCGGCGGTGACCGATGGGAGAAGGGGCCGATCGAACCGGAGATCGCCGGTCTGCTCAATCGGCTCGATCACGAACAGGTCTCGATCGCGGCGATCTGTGCCGGCACCACGGTCGTCGTCAAACAAGGTCTGCTGCGCGGCCGGAAGCACACGAGCAACGCGCTGGACTATCTGCGCGCAAAAGTGCCGGGCTACAGCGAAGCGAACGGCTACGTGGATGCGCCGGCGGTCCGGGATCGCGGGCTGATCACCGCCAGTGGCCTCGGCGACGTCGAATTCGCGCGGGAGCTCTTCGAGGAGCTCGAGGTCCTCCGGCCGCAGGACCGGGCCGCCTGGGCGCAGATCTTCCGGAGCGGCCGAATGCCGCAAGCGAAGGCCTGAGACCCCCGCTGGTTTCGCTGCGAGGTGTGGGATGAACCCGTTGTTCGCCAGGGCCGTGTTCGCGTTCGTCGCGCTCCCCGGCATCGTGGCGTTCCTCGTCCCCTGGCTGCTGATCGATCGAAGCGTGTCCAGCAACTCGCCGGGCGTTCTTGCGCTGGGCCCCGGGATCCTTCTGTTGCTCTGGTGCGTCCGGGAGTTCTACGTGTCTGGCCGGGGCACGTTGGCCCCGTGGGAGCCGCCGCGTCATCTGGTCGTCACCGGGCTCTACAGGTTCTCCCGCAATTCGATGTACATCGCGGTGATCCTGGTGCTCATCGGCTGGGCGATCGGATTCCGGTCGCGGGCGGTGTCGGTGTATGCGATGGTGGTCGCGATCGCCTTTCATCTCCGCGTGGTCCTGTTCGAGGAACCGTGGCTGGCCCGGACGTTCGGTGAGCAGTGGGTCGACTACCGGACCCGCGTCCCACGGTGGGTCTCCTTTCGTCGTCGCGGACGCGCCTGATATCGTGAGATGGCGCGCTCCACGCTCTGACTCGTTCCTCAGCATCTGGTCGGCTTGATCGAACGCATGGAACCACTCAAACCGATCTATACCGCGGACCTTTTCCCGGCTATCCATGCCGAGCTGATCGCCTTATTGCGCGGGCTTGACGACAACGACTGGACCCGCCAGACGATCGCGCCCGCATGGAGGGTCCGCGACGTCGTCGCCCATCTTCTCGACGGAGATCTGCGGAAGTTGTCGGGCGGCCGCGACCGGCAGGCACTCGCGTCCCGGCCGTTGACCTCGTTCGGCGACATCGTCGCGCTCATCAACGACGCCAATGCGTCCGGGGTGGCCTACGCGGCCCGTCTCAGCCCGCGGGTCATGACCGATCTTCTCGAGGTGACCGGGCGCTGGGTGTCGGACTTCGTGGCGTCGCTGCCGCCGCACGGCCCGGCGCACATTTCGGTCGCGTGGGCGGGTGAGAACGAGTCCGAGAACTGGATGGACACCGGACGCGAGTACACCGAGCGATGGCACCATCAGATGCAGATTCGTGATGCAGTCGGGGCCGGCGGGCTGCTGCAGCGCCGATGGCTGTACCCCTTGCTGGATCTATCGGTACGGGCCTTCGGCCGGGCATATGAAGGCGTGCCGGCGGACCCAGGGGTGGCGGTCGTCTTCGAGGTGGACGCGGAAGGGGAGAACGTCTGGTCGATCGTTCGGCAGGCCTCGAGCTGGGTGGTGTTGCGCGGACGGGCGGACGGCGCGGCGGCGACGGTGCGGGTCGAGGCCGACACGGCCTGGAGACTGCTTTACAATGCGCTCTCATTCGAAGATGCACGCGCGCGCGTCAGGATCGATGGCGACCGTGACCTGGTGAAGCCGATGCTGCGGGCCCGTTCGGTGATGGTGTGACGCGCGCATCCTGAAATGAGAACGAGATGAACGTCCTGTCCGCGGGACTGCCGGCGCTGCTTGCAGTGGGCCTGATTGCCTCGCCCACCGCGCGGCACCCGCTCGCGGCCGCCCAGCCGTCCCCGACGAAGGTTGTTCTTCTGGGTACGGGAACACCCGCGGCGTCTCCCGACCGATCCGGACCGGCGACCGCGATTGTCGTGAACGACACGGCGTATCTCGTCGACCTGGGGCCGGGGCTGGTGCGGCGCGCCAGCGCTGCCGCGACCGGCAGGAGCATCACGGCACTCCAACCCACCAGACTGCGAGTGGCGTTCGTGACCCACCTGCACTCCGACCATACGGTGGGGTACCCGGATCTGATCTTTACCCCCTGGACGCTGGGACGCCGCGTCCCGTTGGAAGTCTACGGGCCGAAAGGTCTCGAGGCGATGACCAGAAACCTGCTGGAGGCCTTCCGTGTCGACGTCGTGACGCGCACCAATGCCGACGGCAACCAGCGAACGTTTCCGGACGGCTACAAGGTCAACGCTCACGAGATCGCTGCCGGCGTCGTTTACAAAGATGACAACGTCAGCGTTACGGCGTTTGCCACGAAACACGCCATGGAGAGTTACGGCTATCGTTTCGACACGGCGGACCGGAGCGTCGTCGTGTCCGGGGACACGAATCCTACCCAGGCCACGATCGACGCCTGTGCTGGCTGTGACGTGTTGATCCACGAAGCTCACACAGCCGCGTGGCTGGACGCGCGTCCCGAAGCGGGTGGTGCGCCGGCGGGCACGTTTCGCCGGTTCTCCGAGAAGTACCACACGACGACCGCTCAGCTGGCCGACCTTGCGCGGCGAGCCCGGCCGAAGCTGCTCATCCTGTATCACTACAACAGCCTGTCGTTCGAGGAGTTGCATGCCGACATGGTCAGGCAGTACTCCGGCCACTTCGTCATCGGCCGGGACCTCGATGTCTTCTGAGATACGTCTGCCGATTGGGTTGTTTGTGCGGACTGCAAGGAATCCTGATGAGTGAGAAAGTCGTAGTCGTCACCGGCGCGAGCTCCGGAATCGGTGCTGCACTGGCGGTGGTCCTGGCCGGGCGAGGCGACCGGGTCGTGCTCGTCGCCCGCCGGGCCGATGCGCTGGACGCGGTGGCGAACGCCTGTCAGGGCCGCGGCCACGCGGTCACGGGGGACATGTCCGAGCGTTCCGAGGTGCGTCGCGTCGTCGAAGCCGCGCTAGACGGCCTTTGGCCGGATCGACGTCTGGGTCAACAACGTCGGGCAGGGGATCACCCGGATGCCCTCGGAGCTGACCGGCGAGGATATCGACGAGATCATGCGGGTCAACGTGAAGTCGGCCCTGTACGGCATGCAGGAGGTGCTGCCGCATTTCAAGGCCCGCGGCGATGGACACGTCATCAACATCTCGTCGATGCTTGGCCGCATCCCCTACGCCGTGCCGCGTTCCGCCTACTGCGGGGCCAAGCACTTTCTCAACGCCTTGACGGCGACGATCCGCGAGGAAGTGCAGCAGACGCATCCGGGGATCCAGTTTTCGCTGGTCTCCCCCGGCATGGTTCACACCAACTTCGGGCTCAACGCGCTGCACGGTGGACCGGATTCGCGCCAGATGCCCGACGCACAGACCGCCGAGGAGGTCGCTGCGGTGATCGCCTCGGTCATCGACACCCGCGAGCCGGACGTCTATACCCGTCCCGGCTCCAGGGACCGCGTGGTCGGCTACTTCACCTCCGTCGGCAGCGATCCGCATTAGACCCCAGGTCGCCGCCACCATATACAATCCAAACCCATGACCCAGCGGACGTCTGCGACGCGTTTCCTTCTTCTGTGCCTGATCGTCTTTGCCATGGTGCCGCTCGACGGCCAGAGCCGGCAGCGCGGTCCATCGGCGACGGCGGCCGACCTTGTCAACGCGCGTCCCGGCCGTGATCCGAACCAGCCGATCGACGAGGAATACACCGCGGGGATCAAGAAACACACCACCGAGACCTTCTTCCTCTCGCCGCTGATCGATTACCTGCCGGCGTCGAAGACGGTGCCGACCCCGAAGGCGATCCTCGGGGACATTGCCGGCGCCGAGGGCAAGCTGCCCTACTCGAAAGAGGTCTACGACTACATGCGGATGCTCGCCAAGGCGAGCCCCCGGGTGAAGGTCTATTCGATCGGTACGTCCGAGGAAGGGCGCGAGATGCTGGCGGTGGCGGTCGCCTCCGAAGCGCTCATGGCCCGGCTCGACCAGAACAAGGCGGATCTCGCCAAGCTCGCCGACCCGCGGACGCTGGCCCTCGACGATGCCGCCGCCGACCTGATCGCGCGCCGGGCGGCGCCGGTCTACTACATCACCGGCACCATCCACTCGACCGAGGCGGGGGCTCCGACCGCGCTGATGGAGCTCGCCTACCGGCTGGCGGTGGACGAGAGCGCCTACGTCCGCAACATCCGCGAGCACGTGATCACCCTGATCACCCCGGTCGTCGAGCCGGATGGCCGTGACCGGGTGGTGGATGCCTACAACTGGCGGAAGAAGCACCCGACCGAGACGCCGATCAGCCCGGTCTACTGGGGGCACTACGTCCAGCACGACAACAACCGCGACGCGATGGCGCTGACGCTGAAGCTGTCGCAGAACGTGCTCAACACCTACCTGGGGTGGAAGGCGCAGGTGCTCCACGATCTCCACGAGTCCGGATCGTTCCTCTACGACAACACCATCGGCAACGGTCCCTACAACGCCTGGCTGGATCCGATCCTCACCAACGAATGGCACCTGATCGGCTGGAACAACGTCAACGAGATGACCCGGATGGGGATGCCGGGCGTGTACGCCTGGGGCTCGTTCGACACCTGGTCGCCGGGCTACCTGATGTTCATGGCCGCGACCCACAACGGGATCAGCCGGCTGTACGAGACGTTCGGCAACGCCGGCAGTGCCGACACCGAAGAGCGGACGCTGTCGCCGAACGAAACCTCGCGCACCTGGTTCCGTCAGAACCCGCCGATCTCCCGCGTCCGCTGGTCGCTGAGGAACAACAACAACTACGAGCAGACCGGCCTGCTCATCTCGTTGAACCACTTCGCCACCAACCGTGTCTACTTTCTGCGCAATTTCTACGACAAGAGCAAGCGCTCGATCCTGAAGTCGAAGGTCGAGGGGCCGGCGGCCTACGTGTTCCCGGCGAATGATCCGAGACCAGGCGCGCAGGCCGAGCTGCTCAGGGTGCTGCAGAAGCAGGCGGTGGAAATCTCGCGTGCGCCGGCCGCCTTCACCGTGATGATGCCGGGGCGTCCCGCGGCGGCGGGCCGCGGTGGACGAGGGCGGGCGGGGGGTGCCGAGGGTGCGGGGTGCGAGGGTGCGGAGGGTGCGGAAGGTGCGGAAGGGGCGCGCGGTGCGGACCCCCAGGCAAAGCCGGCGCCGGTGGCTCGCGAGTTTCCGGCCGGCAGCTACATCGTCCGCATGGACCAGCCCTATTCGCGCATCGCGGACGCGCTGCTCGACTATCAGTACCTGGGCGCCGAACGAGCCGCAGGCGCGGCCGTACGACGATACCGGCTGGACCTTCCCCGAAGGATTTGCGGTGCAGGCGGCGCGGGTCACCGACGTCAAGGTGCTCGACGTGCCGGTCGAGGCGGTGACCGGCGAAGTCCGGGCGCCGAGCGGGGTGGCCGGGCCGGGCACCCTGTTCGCGATCAACCACAACGCCGACAACGCCTTGATCACGCTGCGCTACCGGCTGAAGGAGGCCGACATCCAGCTGGCGGAAGAGCCATTCGAGGATGGCGGGGTCAAGTTCGCCCGCGGGTCGTTCATCGTGAAGGGGGTGAGCCAGACCGATCTCGACAAGGTCACCCGGGAACTCGGGTTGAAGGCGCATGGGCTCGCGGCCGCACCGACGGTCAAGACCCATCCGGCACGCGCGGCGCGCATCGCCCTCCTGCACCAGTGGACGAGCACCCAGACCGAAGGATGGTGGCGGCAGGCGTTCGACGTTTACGGGATCCCCTACGACTACATCGATCCGCAGACGATCCGGAACACCGCGGACCTGCGCGCGAAGTACGACGTCATCATCTTCGGACCGGGCGGCGGCCAGGGGGCGGTCACCGGCACACCGATGTGGCGCAACCCGATCCCGTATCGCAACACGGCGGATACGCCGAACATCGGCACATGGGCGCAGACTGACGACACGCGCGTCGGGATGGGGCTCGAAGGGCTCATGCACCTGCGCGCCTTCATCGACGCCGGCGGCGTGTTCCTGGCGGCCAACAGCTCCGCTGAGTTCGCGATCAACAACAGCTTCACCTATGGCGTCAGCGCCAGCAGCGCTGCCACCGGCACCCGGGTGGTCGGATCGCTGCTGCGGACGAAGCTGGTCGATCAGACGAGCCCGATCGTCTACGGCGTGCCCGACAACCTGGCGATGTACAGCGACAGCGGCGACACCTTCAGCGTCAGCGCGACGGTCGGCGGCGGCGGCCGTGGCGGGGGCGGGGGTGGGGGCGGCGGCGCAGCCGCGGGTGGGGGACGTGGCGGCGGACGCGGCGGTCGGCCGACCGGGCGTGGCACGCCGGACGATCCCGACGTGGTGCAGGGACGCGCCGCGCTCGAAGGGACCAACCTGACACCGCTGCCGCCATCGGTCACGGTTCAGCCCTGGCAGTACGCGCTGCCGACCGACGAACAACTGAAGCGCAATCCGGCCAACCTGATCCCGCCGCAGTTCCGCCCGCGGGTCGCGGTGCGGTTCGACGCGCAGAATACGCTGCTCGTCTCGGGTCTGCTCGATGGCGGCGGCGATATTGCGCAGCGGCCGGTGGTGGTCGACGTGCCGGTGGGGAAGGGGCACGTCGTGCTGTTCGCCAACAACCCGATCTGGCGCGGCGAAACGATCGGCAGCTATTTCCTTGTGTTCAACACGATCCTGAACTTCGACAGCCTCGACGCCGGACGCAAGCTCGATGCGAAGTGACACGCCACGTCCTCCGTCGCTGACACCCGTCGAGCCCGGGCGCCACGGATGCTGAAGCTCGGGGATCGTGCCGCTTACGCGCTGGCCGCCGCCGCCGGGGCTGGTGGCTGGATCGTCATCACCTCCGCCACCGGCCGGCGCGAGGCCTGGGACAGCGAGTGGTACTTCGGGCTGTTCCTGCCGCTGATTTCCATGCTGGTCGCGTGGCTTGGCTTTCTTGCGCCCCGCCGCGCCTGGCGGTGGGCGTTCGTCCCCTTCGCCGGCCAGGCGCTCGTCGCGTTCGCGCAGAACCCGAGCGGAGGCCTGTTGCCGCTGGGGCTGATCGTGTTCGCGGTGTTCGGAACCGTCTGCGTAGTGCCCGCGCTCGTCGGCGCCGCGCTTCGGCGCTGGGTCGACCGGCGAACGGAGGCTCAGGGCTGACCATGGACGCGCTGCCGGCGGTCACGCTGAATCCGATCGGCACCGTCAGAAGCCCGTATAGCGACAGCAGCCAGGTGCCCAAGGGGTTGCATGCCCGCCACGACGTCGAAGGGGTGCTCGAGATCCGGCCAGAGCTCGAGGCCGGCCTGCTCGACATCGAGGGCTTCTCCCACCTGTTCGTCCTGTGGATCTTCCATCGTGGCGCCGGCCCGGACCTCGTCGCCCATCCACCCTCTGACGATCGCCCTCACGGTGTCTTCGCCACCCGGTCGCCCCAGCGTCCGAATCCGATCGGGCTCACGGTTGTCGAGCTCCTCGGCCGGGAAGGACCGCGCCTTCGCGTCCGCGGCCTCGACATGCTCGACGGTTCGCCGATCCTCGACATCAAGCCGTACCTGTCCAGCGTGCCGCCCGAACGTCTGCGCCGCGGCTGGCTCGACGAAGCAGAGAATCGGCAGCGCCAGCTGCGGACCGGGCCGGAGGACCGTTGAGCGGCATGGGGCACGCTTCGGAACGGCTCCGGGTGGAATACGATCAGGTTTATCAGATCCGAGCCCGATGCAAAGAATCCAGCGCCTGCCCCTTCATCTCGCCAACCAGATTGCCGCCGGCGAGGTCGTCGAACGTCCAGCCTCGGTGGTGAAGGAGCTGGTCGAGAACGCCATCGACGCCAACGCATCACGGATCTCGGTCAGCATCGACCTCGGCGGGAAGAAGCTGCTGCGCGTCGAAGACGACGGCGACGGCATGGGCCCCGAGGACGCGCGGCTGTCGATCGAGCGCCATGCCACCAGCAAGATCGCCACGTCGGATGACCTCGGCGCGATCCGGACGCTGGGCTTCCGCGGTGAGGCGCTCCCGAGCATCGCCTCGGTGTCGCACTTCACGCTCCGGACCCGCGCGCGCGGCGACGTCACCGGCACCGAGGTCAAGGTCAACGGCGGCGCCCTCACCTCAATCCGTGAGGTCGGCGCCCCTGAAGGCACCTGCATCGAGGTCGCCGACCTGTTCTACAACCTTCCGGCGCGCCGCAAGTTCCTCAAATCCGATACCGCAGAGACCACGCAGATCTCGCGGCTGATGACCCAGATGGCGCTCGGCTACCCGACCGTCGGCTTTTCGCTGACGAGCGCCGCGTTCGCATCCCTCTCCGAGCACGGGTCGTCCCCGACGACGGGCCGCAGCCGGAAGCTGCTCGAGTGCCCGCCGGCGGCGGGGCTGGGGGAGCGCTTCTTCCAGCTGTTCGGCGAACGCCCCGATCTGATCGAGATCCGGAAGGAGGCGGCCGGCCTGAAGATCCATGGATACATCGCCGTCCTCGGCGACCAGGGACCGGTCCGCGGCGCCCAGAACGTCTTCGTCAATCGCCGCATCGTCAAGGACCGGACGATCGCGCACGCGATCTCCGAGGCGTATACCGTCGCGACAATCAAGGAACGTAGTCCCGAGGTCCACCTGTTCATCGAGATCGCGCCCGACCGGGTCGACGTCAACGTCCACCCGACCAAGGCCGAAGTCCGGTTCCTCGAGCAATCGCTGGTGCACGAAGTCCTGCGCCGCGGGCTGGGCGAGACGCTCGGCCAGGGTCGCGCGCCGGAGCTGCAGTTCACCCCCTTCGCCCCGCGCCCGGCGGAACCCCAGGCCATGTCGATCCCCGGCGTACTCGGCGGCGCCATCGTCGGCAACCGCTGGGGGAACCGAGAAAACTCAGAATTCAGAACTCAGAACTCAGAATTCGGAACCGGGAACATTGAAGCCGGAACCCAGAACCTGGAACCCGGAACCCAGGACCTGGAACCGAGACCCGGAGCGGAGCTCCGCCCGATGATTCCGCTCGGCCAGTTCCGCGACACCTTCATCCTCGCGGTGGACGACGAGGGGATCGCGATCATCGACCAGCACGTGGCGCACGAACGGGTGCTGTTCGAGCAGGTGATGGAGAAGCTCACGCACGGACGGCTCGACAGCCAGCGGCTGCTGACGCCGATGGTGATCGAAATGTCGGCCGCGCAGCGGCAGGCGCTGGCGCAGCACCGCGACACGCTGGACCGATTCGGCATCGAGATCGAGGAGTTCGGCGGCGACAGCCTGCATCTCTCAGCGCTGCCGGCGATTCTCGAACCGGCCGAGTGCGAGGCCGCCGTGCGGGCGCTCGCCGAGGACCTCGAAGGCCTGGACAAGGGTTCCCGGATCGAAGACGGCCTGCGGCGGATCGCGGCGACGATGGCGTGTCACGCCGCGGTCAAGGCAAACTATCCGCTGACGCTCGAGAAGATGCGCTACATCCTCGAAGAGCTGCGGCGGACCGCCTACTCGTCCGTCTGCCCGCACGGGCGGCCGGTCGTGCTGCGTATTACGCGCCGCGAGGTGGAGAAAAACTTTCAGAGGATCTGAGTCATGGCGATGGTTCCGTCGATTCGCGCAGAATTCCTGCGCTACAAGGACCTTGGTGAGAAGGCGATCGCGCAGCTGGACGACCCGGCGCTTTCGGTGGTGCCGGCCGGGGGCGGCAATTCGATCGCCACGATCTGCTGGCACATCTCCGGCAATTTCCGTTCGCGGTTCACCGACTTCCTGACCACCGACGGCGAGAAGCCGTGGCGTCAGCGAGAGGAAGAGTTCGAGCCGCGCTCCGTAACCAGGGACGAACTGCTCGCGAAGTGGCGGCAGGGCTGGGACGTTCTGCTCGCGACGCTCGACACGCTCGCGGACGTCGACCTCGAGCGGACGGTGACGATCCGCGGACAGTCGCTGTTCGTGCGTGAGGCCCTGCTGCGCGCGCTCGCGCATGTGAGCTATCACGTCGGGCAGATCGTCTATGCCGCCAAGGCCGCCAGGGGCGATGGGTGGACCTACCTGACCATTCCCCCCGGGCAGTCGGACCAGTACAACCGGCAGCCGACGCGCGACCGGCCACCGACGAAGTGACCGGCGTTCTCACCGACCGCGACCTGAATCGGGCGGCCACCCTCGCGCGAGCGGTTCGGCGTGCGCCTCAGTCCGATGCGTTCCCTTTGAACTGGTCGGCTTCCTCGGCAAAGAGAACGTTGAAGCTGGTGAGGGATCCGTAACAGCCGCTGATGTATCCCTGCAGCTTGATCTTCACGTCTTCCTTCATATCGGTCGCATTGACCTGCTGTTCGAGCGTTCGCAGCCGGTTGCGGACCATGACGATCTTGTGGAAGAACGTTTCGATCGGCCAGGTCTTTTCCTGCAGCCCCGGGGTTCCGGGACGGATCGCCAGCGTGCCGCCACGCCACTTGTCGGCCGGTGTGACCGGGCTGATCCCGGTTTCTTCCCGGATGATTCGCCGCAGGAGCATTTCGAGATCGGTGCCGGCGAGATCGGTCATCGGTGGTGCCGTCCTTTCGCGTTCGCTGACGATCGGGAAGGGTTCCCGCACGGCGCGCGGAGCCCCACGTGCCGGCTGTCCTCCGGAGGACCGGGTTTCGTCGCGCCGGTCGGCGCCCCCGGTCTCGATCCTCGGTCCGCCGCGGAAATTGTGTTCGCTGTGACAGTAGCCGCACACCACGCGGAGCGGGCGCCCCGTCGTCGTCGGCGGCGACCACCGTGTGCATTCGATCGGTCTTGCACGCGCGGCACAGGTCCTCGACCGCGTCGCCGGCCCGATACGTCCTCGCACTCATGGGCCCATTGTATGGGCAGCGGAGTATCATCCTCCGTCATGCCCGCCGGATCATCCCCGTGCCCCAAGCTGCCGTCGCCGGACGCTCCTCGATGACGCGCAGCGTCGCTTTCCTGCGCGCGATCAACGTCGGCGGTCATGTCGTCCGGATGGAGCAGCTGCGGGCGGCGTTCGAAGCCATCCCGCTCGCCGGCGTCTCGACCTTCATCGCCAGCGGCAACGTCCTGTTCGAGTCGGGGCGCGCATCGGCGCAGCTCGAACTGGCGGTCGAAAAGAAACTGAAGGGGCTCCTCGGCTACGAGGTCGCGACGATGGTCCGGACCGCCGCCGAGATCGCCGCCATCGTCCAGTACGTCGAGAAGCAGGGACTGGGCCCGGGCGGCGGCGTGACGCTGTACGTCGGGTTCCTGAAGTCTGCGCCATCGGCAGCGATCGGCAAGGCAGTGGCGGCGCTGTCGAACGAGGTGGACGTGCTCGCCGTCCGCGGGAGTGAGCTGTACTGGCGGTGCAACAAGAATTTCAGCGAGTCGACGGTGGCGGGGCCGCGCCTGGAGAAGCTGCTGGGACGTCCGGCGACGTTCAGGAATTTCAACACCGTTCGGCGCCTCGCCCCGAAGATGGTGTGAGCTGGCCTCCGAAAAATCCCTCAGCCCAGCCGTAAAGGGCTGCGGAAATGATATTTATTCGCGCGACGCAGATTATTTCTTGACTCTCCGCGCGGACCGCCCGTACACTTTAGACATCCCAGCAAGTCCCTGAGGCCGGAGTTTTTCTGGCTTTCAGATAGTTCCAAGCGAAAAAGGCCACCCCATCGGGTGCGCAAAGCCGGATGCTGTCCGCAAGAAGGGGAGCGGTTCCGGTTGCCGAACTTGGAGTTTCGTCATGACCACTCGCCGTACATTGCCCGCTGTCATCGCGTTCGCCTTCGCCCTGTTCTTCTTCGGCCTCGGCAACTACCTCGGAGCCCGCCAGAACGCCGACAGCAACGACGCGCAGTTTGCCGCGTTGCGCGCCGAACTCAGCGAGATTCGCGATCGTGAGCCGTTGATCGCCACCGGCACTACCGGCCGGGTCACCCGGATCGGAAGGGCCCGACGTCGAAGCCATCGTCGACGACGTCAAGCGCCAGCTGAGCGATGAGATGGGGTTGTTCCCGCTCGACCTGCTGCGCGAGCGCCGCGCCAGCTTCGTCGAGCTCTACTCTTACGACGACCGCGGCGCCAGCAGCTACGGCACCGCCGGTTACCTCGGCAACGGTTACTTCATTACCGTCAAGCACGGGGTCGTCGCGCTCGGCCAGGAGGGGTTGTCCGACCCGCGGACGATCACCTCGGTGAAGATCGCCTACGGCGGCAAGATGCTGAACGCACGGGTCGTCGACGTCGGCGACGCCAAGGTCGAAGTCGATCCGGGTGACTGGGCGATCGTCAAGGTCAAGGAGAAGATCGAGCTGCCGGCGCTGAATGCGAACCTGGCGTTCGGCTTCGGGTTCGCCGACCCGATCTTCCGCCTCGGCAACGACTACTCGAAGGGGATCATCGTCTCGACCGGCTACGTCGGCCAGAAGACCCCGAACAACCTCATCACCTGCCTGACCGACGGCCATCCCGGCGTCTCTGGGGGCGGCGTGCTGAACCGGGACGGCGAGCTCGTCGGGATCCCGGTCGGCCGGATGCAGGGTGACTACCGGTTCTCGTTCATCCTGCCGCTGCGGCAGGAGATGTTCAGGAAGGTTTCGTTCTAACCTCGTCCTTCCTTAGATCTTCGAGGCGCTGCTTGATGCGCGCCTCGAACCCCCGCTCCGTCGGCTCGTAGAACCGGCGCCCGGCGTGGGCGGGGGGCAGGCACTCCATGCCGCGCGCGACACCGTCCGCCTCGTCGTGCGCGTATCGATAGTCCTTCCCGTAGTCCAGCTGTTTCATCAGTTTCGTCGGCGCGTTCCGCAGGTGCAGCGGCACCGGCTCAGCCACCTCGGTCGCCGCAGCTTCGGCGGCCTGGAGGTAGGCGCGGTAGACGGCGTTGCTCTTCGACGCGACCGCCATGTAGATCGCCGCCTGCGCCAGGGCGGTGTTCCCTTCCGGCATCCCGAGAAAATGGACCGCTTCCTTTGCCGCGACCGCAATGCTCAACGCCTGCGGGTCGGCGGTGCCGATGTCTTCGGAGGCGAATCGCACCAGCCGCCGCGCCACATAGAGCGGATCCTCGCCGGCCTCGAGCATCCGCGCCAGCCAGTAGACCGCCGCGTCCGGATCGCTGTTGCGAATCGATTTGTGGAGCGCCGAGACCAGGTTGTAGTGCTCTTCCCCGGACTTGTCGTAGAGCAGAGCCCGGTTCTGCGCCAGGTCCGCCACCAGCGCGGTCGTGATGCCGGACCCTGCGCCGGCGGCGGAGACCGCCGCCTCCAGGAAGTTCAGCGCGACCCGCGCGTCCCCATTCGCATACTTCGCGATCGCCACCAGCGTGTCGTCTTCGACGGTCAAGCCCAGCTCACCGAGGCCACGCTCGCTGTCGTCCAGCGCCCGGCGCAGGATTGCGGCGATCTCGGGCAGCCCGAGCGCCTTCAGCACGTGGACCTTGGAGCGCGAGAGCAGCGCCGAGTTCACCTCGAACGACGGGTTCTCGGTCGTCGCCCCGATGAGGACGATGTCGCCCGCTTCGACGCGGGGGAGAAACGCATCCTGCTGGGCCTTGTTGAAACGGTGGATCTCGTCGATGAAGAGGATCGTGCGCCGGCCGGTCCGGCGGCGGGTCTCTTCGGCTTCCGCCATCACGCTGCGGATCTCCTTGATCCCCGACAGCACCGCGCTGAACGCGATGAAGTGCGCCCTGGTAGCGGTCGCGATCAGCCGGGCCAGGGTGGTCTTGCCGGTGCCCGGCGGCCCCCACAGGATGATCGACTGGAGGCGGTCCTGCTCGATCGCCCGGCGCAGCGGACGGCCGGCGGCAACCAGCGACTGCTGGCCGACGAACTCGTCGAGGGTACGGGGGCGCATGCGCTCGGCCAGCGGCGCGGAAGCATCAACCTCCGCGCTGGTGGGCGGCGGCTCGTCGGGATCATCGAACAATGACATCGGCCCTCTGCCTCGAAGCTTCATACAGTACGAGCGCGGCGGCAATCGCCACGTTCAGCGATTCCACCGGCGGCCGCATCGCGATCGTCAACGCTTCATCGGTGCCGGCGATCGTGCCGGCCGGCAGACCGGCCCCCTCTCCGCCGAGGACGATGCCGGCGGGCCGGGTCAGGTTGGCGTCGGCCAGCGGAGTGCCCCCTCGAGGCACCGCGGCAAACAGATGGAGGCCGGCGGCACGAGCGGCCGCCAGGGCGGTCGCGAGCGAGTCAGCACTGGCGACCGGCAGGCGAAACGTGCTGCCCATGCTGCCGCGCAGCGCCTTCCATCCCCGCGGATCGGCGGTCCCGCTGCCGGTGATCACCGCGGTCGCGCCGGTGCCCTCGGCCGCGCGGATGATCGCGCCGACGTTGCCGGGGTCCTGCACGCCGTCCAGGAAGAGCACCAGCTGCGGCGCCGGTGCCAGCGCCTCGTCCAATGTCGTCCGGCCGCAGCCTGGCGACCGCCACCACCGGCGATGCGGTACGGACCGGGCTCATCGCCCCCAGCACCACATCCGGAACGGTGACGACCCGTGCGCCGGCGGTCGAACAGCGGGCGGCGAGCGGCGCGAAGCGTCCCTGTGCCGCGTCGAACGCAAAGGCGACGACTTCGAGGCGGATGCCGGCGGCGAGCGCTTCTTCGACCAGGTGCGGACCATCGAGCAGCGCGTCCTCGCCGGGCCGGTTGCCGCGCGCGAGATCGCGAAATCGGCGAACCAGGGGGTTCTGCCGGCTGGTAACGTGCTCCACAGAGGGATTCTACGAGACAACCGCAACCTGCCCGTTCCTTGATACCATCACGTCGATGAAGGCCCGGATCCTCAAGAAGTTCGAAGACGAGATCATGCAGCTCGACAAGGAGCTGAAGACCGAGCTGCCGCGGGAGATCCAGCGGGCGCGGGAGCTCGGTGATCTGCGCGAGAACGCCGAGTATCAGGCGGCGAAGGAACGCCAGCGGCTGGTCGAGGCGCGGATCAGCATGCTGAAGAAGCGGGTGAGCGAGATCTCGCTGATGAACCTCGACCGGATCCCCCATGACAAGGTGGGCTTTGGCTCGACCGTCCATCTCAAGGACGAAGAGGGGCGGACGATCGTCTACCAGCTGGTGATGCCGGAAGACGCGAACCCCGAGCTGGGGATGATCTCGACCGCCTCGCCGATCGGGAGGGCGCTGGTGAACAAGGAAGAGGGAGACGAGGTCAACGTGACGGCGCCGAACGGCAGCCGCCGTTTCGAGATCGTGAAGCTCGTGACGCTGCACGACGAGGACGGCGCGCGGGCGTGATCACGCCGGACGCCCCGGACCGGTCCTACTCGACGCGGCTGCGCACGGCGCTGCTGCTCACGGGATCCGGCACTGCGGGGGCGTACCACGCCGGAGTTCTCCGAGCCCTGCACGAGGCCGGGGTCAAGATCGATCTCGTCGGCGGCCGTGGGATCGGCGTGGCCTCGGCGCTCTTCGCCGCGATCGACGGCGGGGCCCGGCTCTGGGAGCCGGGCGGGATCTGGAAGGACCCCACCGCCCGGCGATTCTACGGCTGGCGCACGCCGTTGCGGGTGGCCGGCTACGCCGCCCTCTCCGCCGGCCTCGTTCTCCTCCTGCCGGTCGCGCTGCTCGCCGCCGCCGTCCTGACCGGCCTCGTCGGCCTGGTGCTGTCGCTCGTCGGTCTCGAAAGGGCGGGCGAGAGTCTGACCGGCAGCTTCACGCGCTGGGTCGATACGCTGTTCTCTCCGTTGGCGCTGCCGACGGTCGTGCCGCGGCTCGTGCTGTTTGCGCTGCTGGTCGCCGCCGCGATCCTGGCCGCCGCGCTGGTGCGGTCGTACGTGCACGATCCGGTACGGCGCCGGGCGCGGCGCGGGCTGCTGTGGCGGCTGTTCGGCGCGCCCCTGTCCTGCGAGTCCTTCGCCGCCCGCTGCGCGGCCGACCTGTGGAACCTGATTCGCGGCGCCGCGCCGATCGCTGCGCCGGGGCGCCAGGAGCTCGCGCGGAAGTACGTCGAACTGCTCGCCGAGAACCAGGGGCAGCCGGGATTTCGCGAGCTGCTGGTCACGATCCACGACATGGACGCGCGGCGTGACCTGGTCTTCGCCTTTCTCACGCAGTCACGCCGCAGCCGCTTCTTCTCGCGTCCCGCCGATCCTGACGTGCGGCCGGTGGAGGCGTTCGACCTGGCGGGGGTCGGGCGCGACCACGCGTTCGACGCGCTGAGCGCCGCCCTCTCGGTTCCGCTCGCGACCGAGCCTCATCTGGTGCGGTTCTCGGCCGAAGGGCCCTGGCGCGGCGAGGCGCATCGGCTGTGCGATCGCCCCGAGGGGCTGGCGCGGCTGCTCGAAGAAGCGTCTGCCGCCGGGGCCGAGCAGGTGATCCTGGTGTCGGCCGCGCCGCCGCAAGGACGGGCTCACGAGCTCAGCGCCGGCCGCGGCGACCTGCGTGGCCGGGCCGGCGAACAGCTCGCCGCGTTCGAGACCGCGTCGCTGCGCGACGCGCGTCGAGCAGTTCACCGGCCGTTTCGCGGCGCTGTTCGTGGTCCGCCCGGCGCACAACCCGCTCACCCCGCTCGACTTCGGCGGGCACTATGACGAGCGCTCGGACCGGCGGCAGACGCTCGGCGAGCTGGTCGACCGCGGCTACGAGGACGCCTACCGTCAGTTCATCGAGCCGATCGTCGGGGCCGGATCCGAGCCCGCCGAAGCAGTCCATCAGCTGAAAGGCGGCTCCGCCGCCCCCTCGCAGTTGTAAGCTCTCCAGATGAAGATCGCCACCGAGCTCGTTCAGCGCGCCACGGGTGTGCTCGGGAACGCCGAGCCGCTCACCACGCCGGTATACGAGACCACGACGTTCGTCTTCGAGAACGCCGCGGAGGTGCGCGACTACAACGAAGGGCGGTCGCCGAAGTATCTCTACACGCGCTACGGCAATCCGACGGTCAGTGCGGTCGAAACGAAGCTGGCGAAGCTCGAACGGACCGGGGCGGCGATGGTGCTGTCGAGCGGCCAGGCCGCCACCACGACCGCGCTGCTGGCGTTGCTGAAATCCGGCGACGAAGTCGTGTGCAGCTCGGCGATCTACGGCGGCACCTTCCACCTGATCGCTGACCTGCTGCCCAAGTTCGGCATCCGTTCCCGCTTCGTCTCGATCGAGGAGCTGCGGACGCCCGAGGCCATCCTGTCCGATCACACCCGGCTGCTCTGGTTCGAGTCGCCGATCAACCCGACGTTGCGCTGCGTCGACATCGCGGCGGTCGCCGCCGCCTGCCGCGCCCGCGGCGTCATCTCGGTGGTCGACAACACGTTCGCCAGCCCGGTGAATCAGCAGCCGCTGACCCTCGGCGTGGACCTGGTGATGCACAGCGCCACCAAATACCTCAACGGCCACAGCGACGTGACCGCCGGAGTGCTCGCTGGTGAACCGTCATTGTTGGAGCCGGTGCAGAAGGCCCGCCGGATGTTCGGCACCGTGCTGGATCCGCACGCGGCCTACGCCCTTGGCCGCGGGTTGAAGACGCTGAGCGTCCGGATCGAGCGCCACAACAGTACCGCCATGAAGGTCGCGCAGTGGCTCGCCGCGGATAAGCGCGTCGCCACCGTCTACTACCCGGGGCTGCCGGAGCACCCGGATCACGAGATCGCGCGCAAGCAGATGCGCGGCTTCGGCGGGATGCTGTGCATCGACGTCGGCGGCGGCTACGATAACGCCGCGCGGTTCTTCGACCGGCTCCGGCTCTTCAACCGCGCCGCCTCACTCGGCGGCGTCGAAAGCCTGTGCAGCCTGCCGGTGCTGACGTCGCAGTGGGGGCATTCGGAAGAGGAGCTGCAGCGCGCCGGCGTCACCCATTCGATGGCTCGCCTTTCGGTCGGTATGGAGGATCCGGAGGATCTGATCGCCGATCTCGATCACGCGCTCGGCTAGAGACTATCGCCACGGATTCAGCGCCGAGAACGCTGAGGCCGCTGAGGAGTCCAGGATGCTTCCATGCTGAAGACTCTGGCTGCGAACTCGGCGGTGAATGTCCGTGTTGTTGGAACCGCGAGAACCGCGGGGCTATCGCGCTACGGCTTCCCGCTTCTTTTCGGGCGCGGCCTCATGCAGGAACTGCGACGCGAGGTCGGCGATCTTCTCGGTCATCGCCCGGCCGTCGAGATCGCCGAACTTCTGCCTGAACCGGTCGATCGGCACCACCGCCTTCGCCATCGCACGGTGCCCTCCCGCGCTGCCGATGTCGGCGAACCATCGCTTGACGAATTCTCCCGCATTGCGCGAGTAGCCGAGATTGCGGACGCTCACGATCAGAGTGCTGCCGACGATGCCGGCGATGATCGTCCACTTGACGTCTTCCAGCTGGAGGAAGAAGTCGGCGGTGTAGGGAATGAAGTCCTCGCGTGGCGCCTCGCCGATGAAGGCGGTGAAGACCTGCTCGCGCATGATCCCCCCCTGGCTGGCACGGGTTACGAATCCCAGCCGGTCCAGCGTGATTTCCGCCCCCTCCATCTTCCGGATCAGCGCCGCGTCGGCGAGCGGATAGAGGAAGGTGAACGCCTCGAGGTCGTCGCGATTGGTATGACGGGCGAAGAACAGGGTGTCGGACTTGATCGCGTAGAGCATCGCGGTGGCGGTGCGCTCCGAGATGTTGACGTCCACCGACCGCAGGTGCTCGGTCAGGATCGTCGACGTCGAGCCGTAGTCCGCCCGGATGTCCTTGAAGACGGCAATGTAACCGGGCTGTTCAGGGTGATGGTCGATCACCAGGTCGGCGCGCAGCAGCTGCCCGCCGAAGTAGTGCGGCTGCACGTCGACCGTCGCGATCCGGTCGAATTCTTCGAACGACGCCGGCGTGATCGGCTCGACATGGATGTCGAGCATGTTCGCCATCCGCAGATTTTCCGGGCGGGTCACTCCCTGCATCGCCCCGATAATGGCGGTGGTCTTGGTCCGCCGCAGCAGGTTGCGCAGCGCCAGGCCGCTGGCCAGCGCATCCGGATCCGGATCGTTGTGCAGCAGAATCAGCACGCGATCTGCATCTGCGAAATAACGTTGATACTGCTGCACCCGCGCCCGCGTCATCGACCGGCTCAGCTCGGTCACCAAGGTCGGCCTGACCAGCTCGCACAGGTCCATGTCGGCGACGTCGGGGAACTCCGCCTTCAGCGCCTCGGAATTGTGAGGTTTCACGCCGACGCCGGTGTGGATCACGTAGGTCAGCGTTCCGCCGGCATCCCGGATCGACGCCAGGATTTTGCGGACGCTCTTTTTGCCGTTGTCTTCGACGATGAAACAGGTGGTGGGGGAGATGTCGGCCTTGAGGTAGGTATCGACCCTGCGCGGGTCGCCGACGGAAACGTCGATGCCCGCTTCATGGAGCCGCCGTGCCAGCGGCCGACTTTCGACGAGGAAGTCCAGCTCGAAGCTGGGTTTCAGCACGTCGTCGAGTGTCCGAATGACGAGTTCGTCCTGACAGATGCCTACTACGCGCACGTCAGGCGATCCTCGCGTGGGCAATGGCCCGCCCGGTGATCATGACCGAACCTTCATTATACGCCGGGCTGGGCTTGCTCATCTGCTGGATGGCGCTCCCCGGGACGGCCCGGGCCGGGCAGGAACCGGCCCAGACCGCCTGCGCCAGCTGCCTGGCGCCGGCCATCGCCGCCTCCCAGACGCCCCTGCTGCCGCCGGAACTGCACGGTTTGTCACTCCTGGTCCAGGCCGCGGGGGTGCCGGCGGACGGCCTGGCGCGGGCGCTGGACGAGGTCGCGGCGCGCGGCGGGCGGCCGGTGATCTTCGTCGACACGTCCGGCATCGGCGGGACCCCGCCGGAGCGCGCGTTAGCGCTCAAGCTTCGCCTGACGGAGCTGCGGGCGAACCTCGATCCCGACGTCCCGATCGCGCTGCGGCTGCCGGTCGATCCGGAGTTGACGGTCTACGCCGACGTGCTCGTCGGGGACCCTGCACTGGCATCCACGGTGGCCGGCTCCCGGGTCTGGCGGCTGCTCGAGAATGTAACCGTCGACGTTGCACTCGCCGCGACCAGGCTGGGGGGCGCCGAGCACTGGGTCGTGACCGTGCCGGAGGACGTCATCGAGGCGCGCGCGCTGCTGGCCGCGGTGGCGAGCGCGGCCGCGCCGCCGCCGGGCGCATTCACCGAGGCGGTGGAGGTGCGCGGCGCGCGACGCCTGGCCGTCGGCGAGATCATCGCCCGCCACCAGGCGTTCGCAACGCGGCAGAACGCGCGGGTCACGCGGACGATTTCCACCGGTTCGCTCACGTTGACGTTCGAAGCGCCGGGGTTCGCCGCGCCGGTCACGATCGGCGCCGAGACCGTGATCTACGCCGCGCGTGGACGCACCGAGATCGAGCAGCGCGGCATTCGCGTCAACGGCGTCGCGTTCCGTGGCGGGCGCGTGCCGCGTCTTCCCCTGCTCGAACCGGAACGGGTGGCGGCGCCGCCGCTTGCCATCACCCTCACCAGCTCCTACCGCTATCGGCTTGCCGGCGAAGACACCGTCGATGGCATCCGTTGTCATGTGGTCGCCTTCGAGCCGGTCGATACCAGGGCCACGCTCTTCCGCGGACGGGCGTGGATCGCCGCCGACAGCTTCGCGATGGTGCGGGTCGCCGCCGCGCAGACTCGGCTTCGCGGGGCGATCGTGTCGTCAGAGCAGGTCGATGACTTCCGCGAGGCGGCCGCAGGCGTCTGGCTGCTGGCCCGGTCCGACGTGCGCCAGATCTACGAAGGAGCGGCGCACCGAACGCCCATCCAACGGCTGCTCATCCTGACGACGCACGAGATCGAGCCGGGCGACTTCGAGACGCGACTGCGAGCCGCCTACGCCTCGCCGTCGGTCATGCTGCGCGACACGCCGCAGGGATACCGCTATCTGCACCGTGAACAGGTGACCGATCCGGCGGTCCCGTCGGCGGCGCCGGTCATCGTCGCCGCCGTTGGGCAGAGCTCCAAGCGGGTGCGGACGCTCGCGGCCGGCCTGATCGTCGATCCGAACATCAGCGTGCCGCTGCCATTCGCCGGCTTCAGTTACGTGGACTTCGACCTGTTCGGCACCGGCACCCAGCTGAATTTTTTCTTCGGCGGCACCTACGCGCAGCTTGCGGTGTCGGTCCCGTCCCTGGGCGGGACGCGCTGGCAGCTCGGGGGCCGGGCCTTCGGCATCGTCTCGTCGTACCACGACCGCTCGTTTCGGAACGGGCGTGAGGTCTACGAGGAGAACATCCGGCAGCGGCCGGCCCACGCGTCGGCCTGGCTGCTGTGGCCGCTGACGCCGAGAGTCACGTTCCGCGCCGGTTACGAGCTGGACTACACTCGGCTCGCGGCGGCGGACGAAACCGCGGCGAGCTTCGGGGTGCCGGCGAATCAGGTCGTCCACGGCGCGCGGCTCGCGATCGAAGGGCAGCGCTCGGGGTGGGCCGGGTCGTTGTGGTGGAACCCGGCGGTGAGATCCGGATGGCGAGCCTGGGGACGAACAGGGGATTACGCACCGTCTGACGCCGACTTTCAGCGGTACGGCGTGAGCATCTCCCGGTCGGTGACGATGACGCCGGGGCTGGTGACCCGGGTGGAAGCGGTGGCGATGGGCGGACGGGATCTCGACCGCTTCAGCCGCTATTCCTTCGGGACCTTCGACAACCGGCTGCGAGGATACCCGTCGGCCCTCGTCCGTTACGACCGTGGCGCGGTGGTGCGCGGAGTGCTGGCGTGGTCGGCAGGCGGCCTGGTCAGGCTCGACGGTTTCCTCGACGTCGCGCAGGTGCAAGATCGCGGTTTCGGTAGTGGCTATCGGAATTACACTGGCACGGGTGCGGCGGTCGAAGCCGCCGCGCCATTCGGTTTGTTGACGGCGCTCGAGTGGGGCTACGGGTTCCGCGGCGTGAATGCCGACGGCAGCCGTGGTACTCACGTCATCCGGGTGAGCGCATACAAGGTGTTCTGACTCGCGGGACGGAGGGCTCGATGCATCGGCTCGGCATTGTGGCGGCGCTTCTGGTTGCATCGGCGGGCGTGGCGAGCGGGCAGAAGGTATTCCGGGCCGGCGTCGATCTCGTGCACTTCGGCGTGGTGGTCACCGACCGGAGCGGGGCGCCGGTGCTCGGGCTCACCGCCGACGACTTCGAGATCATCGAACAGGGTACGCCGCAGAAGATCAAGTTCTTCGCCGGCGGCCAACCGGCCAGCGCCCCGCCGCTCCATCTCGGGTTCATGATCGACAACAGCGGCAGCATGATCCAGGACATCAAGGACGTGCGTACCGCCGCCATCAAATTCCTCAACACCGTCGAGAACGTCATCGACGTCACTCTCACCGACTTCGACACCGAGGTCCGGGTTGCCCGGTTCGGCCCCGACGACTTCCCCCGGCTGATCGAACGGATCCGCGGGCGGAAGCCGGACGGCTACACCGCGCTCTACGATGCGCTGGGGGTCTACCTCGATGGCGCGTCGACCCAGACCGGAGACAAGATCCTGGTGCTCTACACCGACGGCGGCGACACGCGCAGCGCGATCAACCAGGGGGAGCTGCTCGAGCTGCTCAAGGCGTCCGACGTGACGGTCTACTCGATCGGCTACCTGCAGTACCAGGGTAGCGGCCGCCAGGACCAGCAGCAGATCCTGACGCGGTTCGCCGCCGCGACCGGCGGCCAGGCATTCTTCCCGAGTTCGTTGAAGGATCTCGACGGCATGTACGACAGGATCCTGCGCGACATCGCCGCGCGCTACAGCCTGGGCTACGTGTCGTCCAACCAGACCCTGGACGGTGCCTGGCGCGAGGTGAAGATCCGCCTGGTCAACAAGCCCGAGTTCCGCCACGCCAAGATCCGCACCCGCCTCGGCTACTTCGCCGCCATGAAGCAATAGGCGCTGGGAAACTCAGAATTCTGAATTCAGAATTCAGAATTCTGAACCTGGAACCCGGAACCTAGAGTAGGGGCCGTTCGCGAACCCGCAGCCCCGAACCCCGAGCTCGCGACGGCCCCTGCCATGCCCTGTGGTACGATCGGAGATTACTGCCCGCATCACGGGGCGTGCCTGTACTTCCCAGAGATGTCATCCAAGTACGACCAGTTCAAGCTGGTCACGGACTTCGAGCTGCGGGGCGACCAGGCCCGCGCCATCGACGAGCTCGTCGAGGGGCTGGAACGTGGCGACAAGGCGCAGGTTCTGCTCGGTGTCACCGGCTCGGGCAAGACCTTCACCATGGCGCAGTGCATCGCCCGGGTAAACCGTCCGACGCTGGTGATGGCGCACAACAAGACCCTGGCGGCTCAGCTGTACCAGGAGTTCCGCCGCTTCTTCCCCGAAAACGCCGTCGAGTACTTCGTCAGCTACTACGACTACTACCAGCCCGAAGCCTACGTGCCGACGACCGACTCGTATATCGAGAAGGAAGCGACGATCAACGAGGAAATCGACCGGATGCGGCTGTCCGCGACCCGGTCGCTGTTCGAGCGCCGCGACGTCATCATCGTGTCGAGCGTCTCCTGCATCTACGGCCTCGGCTCCCCCGAGGCGTACTACGGGATGATGCTGCCGCTCGAGCGCGGGCAGAAGATCGACCGCGACCAGATCCTGCGCAAGCTGGTCGAGATCCAGTACGAGCGCAACGACCACGAGTTCGCCCGCGGCGCCTTCCGCGTCCGCGGCGACATCGTCGAGGTCTGCCCCTCGTACGAAGACACCGCCGTGAGGATCGAGCTGTTCGGCGACGAGGTCGACGAGCTGGCGACGTTCGATCCGCTGACCGGCAAGACGCTGAAGCGGCACGACAAGGTGGCGATCTACCCCAAGACCCACTTCGTCACTTCACGTGACCGGACCCGGCAGGCGGTCGAAACGATCAAGGCCGAGCTGACCTGGTATCGCGCCCAGCTCGAGTCGGAAGGCAAGGTGCTCGAAGCGCACCGGCTGCACCAGCGCACGATGTTCGATCTCGAGATGATCAAGGAGATCGGCTACTGCCACGGGATCGAGAACTACGCGCGCCACCTCACCGGCCGCGAACCGGGGCAGCCGCCGCCGACGCTGCTCGACTACCTGCCGGCCGACGCGCTGACGATCGTCGACGAGAGCCACCAGACGGTGCCGCAGATCCGCGGCATGTATCACGGCGACCGCTCGCGCAAGGAGGTCCTGGTCGCCTACGGGTTCCGCCTGCCGTCGGCGCTCGACAACCGCCCGCTCAACTTCGAGGAGTGGGAAACCCGTGTCGGCCAGACGATGTTCGTCTCCGCGACTCCCGGTCCCTACGAACTGCGCCACTCGGGTGGCGCCGTGGTCGAGCAGATCATCCGTCCCACCGGGCTGATCGATCCGGTGATCGAGGTGCGCCCGGTGCGCGGCCAGATCGACGATCTGCTCGGGGAGATCCGCGACCGCGCCGCCCGCAAGGAGCGGGTGCTGGTGACGACGCTGACCAAGCGGATGGCGGAGGACCTGACGCAGGTACTACCAGGAGCTCGGGGTCAAGGTCCGCTACCTCCACTCGGACATCGACACGCTCGAGCGCATCCAGATCCTTCGCGACCTGCGCCGGGGGGAGTTCGACGTGCTGGTGGGAATAAACCTGCTCAGGGAGGGTTTGGATCTACCGGAGGTGTCCCTGGTCGCCATCCTCGATGCCGACAAGGAAGGCTTTCTGCGGTCGAGCGGCTCGCTGATCCAGACCGTCGGCCGCGCCGCCCGGCACGTCAGGGGGCGCGCGCTCATGTATGGCGACCGGATGACCGATTCGATGAAGCTTGCGATCAGCGAAACCGACCGGCGCCGGGCCATTCAGGAGGCCTACAACATCGAGCATGGCATCACCCCCACCTCGATCGTCAAGAGCATCGACGAAATCATGTCGAGCATCTATGAGCGCGATTACGTGACCGTGTCGGCCGACGAATCCGACTCGCTTCCGGACCCACGGCGAGCTCGAGGCGCACATCACCGCGCTCCAGGGACAGATGAAAGCGGCGGCGGCGAATCTCGAATTCGAGAAGGCCGCGACCCTGCGGGACCGGATCAAGCAGCTGCGTACGAAGGACCTGGGCCTGGCGGGGAGCCGCAGCTGATGGTCGACGTCGTCAACTGGACGAAGGGCAGCCTGCTCGAGGTCCAGGAGTACTTCAAGATGGTCGGCCGGGCGGCACGTGGGGTCGTCACGCGGCCGTTCTACTATCGCGACGTCGTCGAGCAGTTCGAGATCATCGGCGTCGGCTCGATGACGGTGGTGGTGCTCACCGGCCTGTTCACCGGGATGGTGCTGGCGCTGCAGTCGGGCATCACGCTCGACATGTTCGGCGCACGGTCGATGGTCGGCCGGCTGGTCAGCGCATCGATGGTCAAGGAGCTGGGGCCGGTTCTCACGGCGTTGATGGTGGCCGGCCGGGTCGGATCGGGCATCGCCGCCGAGCTCGGCTCGATGATGGTGACCGACCAGATCGCGGCGCTGCGCGCGCTCGGGACCGACCCGGTCCGCAAGCTGGTGCTGCCGAGGATCCTCGCCGGTCTGATCATGGTGCCGCTGCTGACCTGTATCTCGGTGGCGGTCGGCCTGGTTGGAGCCTGGGTCATCAGCTACACACAGCTGAAGATTTCCTCCGGCGTGTATTGGAACTCGGTGGTCGCCGGCCTCTACATCCAGGACGTGTGGATGGGGCTGATCAAACCGTTCTTTCTCGGCTTCGTGATCGTCAGCATCGGCTGCCACGTCGGCCTGCGCACGTCGGGCGGGACGCAGGGGGTCGGCCGTTCGACCACCAACGCGGTGGTGGCGAGCTCGGTCGCGGTGCTGGTCGTCAATTTTCTCGTGACCAAATTCCTCATCTTCCTCTTCTACTGATGGTCCTGCCGCGTCAATCCCGTCCGGCGCTCCTCGACGAGGCCCTCGGCCCGGGTGGCCCGATCGTCGTGTTCGACAAGGTGACGCTCGCGTTCGACGACAAGGTCATCCTCGACGAGATCAGCTTCACGCTGAAGACCGGGCACACCAAGATCTTTCTCGGCGCCAGCGGCGCCGGCAAATCGACCATCCTGCGTCTGATCCTCGGCCTGCTCAAAGCAGATGGCGGCCAGATTTTCGTCAACGGCGAGCGGGTCGACAACATGTCCGAGGATCAGATGATGACCGTGCGCGGCGACCTCGGCATGGTGTTCCAGGAAGGAGCCCTGTTCGATTCGCTGACCGTGCGCGAGAACGTCGGCTACAAGCTGTTCGAGCAGAACGTCCCCTACGAACAGGTCCACCGCCGCGTCGAAGAGGTGCTCGGCTTCGTGCGGCTGGCGGAATTCATCGATCGCAAGCCCTCGGAGCTCTCGGGCGGTCAGCGGCGCCGCGTCGCGATCGCCCGGGCGATGGCGGCCAAGCCGCGGATCCTGCTCTACGACGAGCCGACTACCGGCCTCGATCCGATCACTGCGATCACCATCGACGAGGAGATCATCAAGCTGCGCGACATCGAGGAAGTCAGTTCGATCGTCGTGACGCACCAGCTGCGCGACGCGTTCTTCGTCGCCGAGCACATGGCGCTGCGCGAGGGCAACGGCGTTCGCTTCGAGCGCGCCCCCAAACAGAAAGCCGACGAGGCGGAGTTCATCATGCTGCGCGACGGCAAGATCGCGTTCGAGGGGAACGCGAGCGAGCTGCGCGAGGTTCAGAAGCGGGATCCATACATCGAGGCGTTTCTCTCGTAGAGGTATCAGTCATGCCGCGCACCCATTCACTCGCCTGGTCGCAGTTGAAGATCGGGATCCTCGGGGTCGCTGCCCTCGGCCTCGCGGCGACGCTGATCGTCGCCGTCGGCGGCCAGGGGGGCTTCGCCTGGCAGCGCTACGCGCTCAAGACCAAGTTCCCCGACATTGCCGGTCTGAAGACCGGCGCCGTCGTCCGGGTCGCCGGCGTGGACGTCGGCAAGGTCACCGACATCCAGTTCTCCGGCGCGGAAGTCGAGATAACGCTCGAAGTCAATGAGGCGCAGCAGGAACGGATCACCGAGCACTCGCGCGCCTCGATCGGATCGCTCAGCCTGCTGGGGGAGCCGATCGTCGTCCTGTCACCCTCGGCGCAGGGGCGGCGGCTGGTGGACGGCGACTATCTTCAGAGCGAGCCGGCCGCCGGCGGCATCGCCAGCATGGCGGCACCCGTGACGGCCGGGGTCGAAGAGGCCACCAAGCTGATACAGGACATCCGCGCCGGCAAGGGCACGATCGGCAAGCTGATGACCGACGAGGGGCTGTACCGGGATTTCAACGCCTTCGTCGCGTCGGCCGAAGGGGTGATCGCAGGCATCAACCGCGGCCAGGGAACGCTCGGCAAGCTGGCCCGCGATGACGCGGCGTACCGGCAGCTGCATTCGGCGCTGGCGGACCTGAACGAGATGACCCGGCGGATCCGGGCGGGTGAGGGGAGCCTCGGCAAGCTGATGGTCGACGAGGCGTTTGCGAAGTCGCTGACCCGGACCGCCAACAACTTTGACGAGATCACCGCCAAGCTCAGTCGAGGGGATGGGACGGCGGCGCGGCTGCTGAACGACAAGGTTATATACGACCGCATTAACGCGATCACCGAGCGGCTCGACAAACTGATCGGGGCCGTCCAGGGAGGCCAGGGGACCGCCGGTCAGCTGGTTACCGACAAGCAGTTGTATGACAATATGAACGGTGCGGCGACCGAGCTTCGATCGCTGCTCGCAGACATCAGGAAGGACCCGAAAAAGTTCCTGAATGTCCGCGTGAGTATCTGGTAGGGGCAGCAGGCCCGGCGTACTCGGAAAGAGGCTTTATGGCGAGAGACGAAAGCGGCGCGGCAGGGTCGGTGATCACGGCATTCGTGCTGGGGGCTGTGGCAGGAGCCGCGGTGGCGCTGCTGATGGCTCCCGCGGCGGGGGACGAGACGCGCCGGATCCTGGCGGCGAAGGCCCGCGAAGGGGCGGACAAGGCCGCCGAGGCGGCCCGTCAGGCGCGCGAGTTCGCCGAACGCCATCGCGGCACGGTCAGCACCGCAATCGAGCGGGGGAAGGAAGCCTACCAGCAGGCCCGGGCCGGCGGCGCCCCCGCGGCGCCTGGCGGGGAGCCGCTGTGAACGACTGGTCCGGGCTGTTCCTGGCCATCATCGCAGTGGCGACGGTGGCGATGGCGCTGATCCAGATCGGGGCCATCATGGCGATCCTGCGGGTCGCGCGGGAAGCCCAGGAGGTCCTCGCCTCGGTGCAGCGCGACGTCAAGCCGCTGCTGGTCCGCGCCAACGACATCGTCGAGGAGGCCTCGCGAACCGTTTCGCTGGCGACCGTCCAGGCGCAGAAGGTCGACAAGCTGGTGACCGACCTCACCCGCCGGGTCGACGAGACCTCGGTCCTGGTCCAGCAAGCCATCGTCCGCCCGGCCCGGGAGGGAATGGCGATCGTCTCGGCGGTGAAGGCGGCGCTTGGCGTCTTCCGCGGCCTTGGGGATTTCCGCGGCCGCCCCGGCCGCGGCGGAGACGAGGACGACCCGCTCTTTATCGGGTAGAAACCTGATCGGGGGAACACTCGATTGACGGCCCGGGAGGGGCGTGGTACAAACCCTGCCTCACTCCAGTCACCCGAGGTTCCGCCATGTTCAAGGTTATTTCGACAGGCGTGCTGATAGCGGGCCTTGCGGCTGCCGTTCCCGCCGCCCCTCTGGCTGCCGACTCCCAGGAATCGAAGTCCGCGCCGCTCGCCCGGCAGCTGACCCAGCTGCTCGACGCCGGCAAGATGGACAGCATCGCCGCGGCCGATCCCACCACCGGCGGCTTCGTCGCCGCGCTCTACATCCCAGGCACACAGCTGCTCGTCGTCGCCGGCAAGTTCACCACTGCCGATATTGGCGATCACCGGATCGCCAAGAAAGAGTTCCGCGAGCTGTACATGGATCTGATGGGGGCCTCGGTGGCCGGGTCACGGCTGTTCGCCACCGATGTGAGCTGCGACGGGATGAGCATCAAGCCGGTCGGAGACGCTCCCGGCGATACCTGGGAACGCGACAACAAGACGCATGTCTTCGAAGGGCACAAGAAAGCGAAGCTGAGCGAAACGCAGTACGGCGAGGCCTACACAGCCGCCGACGCACAGTACGCGCACATCCTGGAATTGCTGCTGGCCCAGGCGCGCCCGAAATCCGGCACGTAACCAGGAACCAATTGTCGGTGTGGGTCAGACTATGGTCTGACCCGAACTGCCCGACGCGAAACCCACCTAACTGGTGGGGCTCCCGCGACCCTCGAGCGTACCGTCGCCGCCCTGGATGAAGCAGGGCCAGCGCCGTCCGTCGCTCAGTTCCAGTTCGATGTCTTTTCCGATCAATCGCACCGGAAAGTCCGAGAGCAGCTGCCCGCGGCCGCTGTAGGGACTGGCAACTTCGTTCGACCGCGCCGCCTTGCGCCCGCGGACCACCGGTCGTGAAAACGAGACCGAGTAGCGAACGACGTCGGCGACGACCTCTCCCTTGAGTAGAATGCGCCCGAATCCTGACGCTTCCAGAGGCTGATCCATGGCGAAGATCCTATCCGTTTCTAGCCGGCGAAGCGCGTCCTCGAGCTGATGCGCGGACGCCGGTGCTGATCCGAATCGCCATTATCGTCGTCGCAGCCGTCGGTGCAGCCATCGCCGGCTACGTCATGTACTGGGCCGCCCATCGGTCCGGACTGCTCAATCTATTCTCGGGCGTCATCCTGGGCCTGTTGGCGGTGGCCCTGGCATTTCTGATCGGACTGGTGATGGTGTGGTCCACCTCTCCGTTATGACCGCGTGGGAGCTGTGAACGGGCACTCGCAGGCAGATGCGCCGTCAGCGGGACGGATCTTCAGTCCGGGCCTGCGCGCTCCTGGAGGATTCTCTCGTTCAGCCGTTCCGCGAGATCACCGAACATGGTGGCGGAGGCGGCCAGGGATGCGTTGACTTCTTCGAGCGCAGCAAGGCGCTGCGCGAAGGTCAGGATCAGCGCGCGATAGGCCTGACAGCCGGGTCGCCTGCAACACGGACAGACCTCACGGAACAACGGCGGGTCCTGCGTATCCACTGGCGGGTCACCTGCACGCGGGGAGCGGGAAGTGCTGTCAACGACTCTAGCTCTTCCATATCGATCCTGCCATAGACCGTCGGATACATCTTTCTAGTCGTCGAGGGTATAGACCGCAGTGCCGGGGCCAGGCCGGTCCGGCCGAACCAGCTCACGCCCGCCAGGGCCGTCGCGTTTACTTCTTCGGCTCGATTGGCGTGCCGCAGGTCAACATCGCCTTGCCGTAATACGGGTTTTCGACGTCTTTTCGCCTCTGGATCCACGAACTCTGCTTCATTGAGCACATGTAGGCCGTGGTGCCGGGGATTGCGGCCGCCTGGAAGACCGGTACGACGGCGGTCGACAGATCTGCGAAGTGCTTTCGGGCAACTTCGATGTCCTTCGCCGTCACCAGCGCGGCGGCGGCTTTCGCCGCCTTGGTCCCGCCGACCGGCTCGATGGCAGCCGCGAGCTCCTTCGCGTGGGGGGCGACATCCGCCAGCTTGTCGGCGGCGAGGGCGACCCGGACCATTTCATACTGCTCGAACGCCTGGAGGACCAGTTTCGCGTCTGGCTTCGACGCTGGCTCCTGTGCCGCGACGGGGCCCGCAACCGCGAGCAGCATCACAAGAACCTGAGTTGTCCGTCTGAACATTGTCTGTTCTCCTTCGAAGGGAGGCCATAAACCAGGAGAGGCGCCAAGATTATCTGGCGCCCGGGGCTGGAACGTCTTCGTGGTCCAGGAATTTGATGGTGGGCGCTAGTGGATTCGAACCACTGACCCCCGCCGTGTGAAGGCGGTGCTCTACCGCTGAGCCAAGCGCCCCAAGCCAGGAAGAAACTCTAGTCTAGCTCACCGAAACCACGCCGACAAACATCCCAATCCGCAATCCGCAATCCGCAATCCGCAGTCCGCAATCCGCAGTCTATTTCCTCCGCTCCGGCAACCGCCGCTGGGATGGTCCATCGTAGATGTGGTCCTTCGGGTCGATCTGACGCATCGGCCGGTGCCGTTCGATCTCCTCGCGCGCCTGCGCCGCGATCCCCGGCACCCGCGAGATGATGAACAACGCGTTGGCCACTGCCGGCGGAATGCCGAGGTCGCCGCAGACCGCCGCAATCGCGCCGTCGATGTTCACCGGCAGCGGCGACCCGCTCGTCGTCCCCTCGACGATCGCCAGTTCGACCGCGCGGATCATCTGCACGTGTTCCCCCTCGACTTCGAGCTCCAGGGCCATCTGGAACAGGCGCGCGGCGCGCGGATCCCGCGTATGGAAACGATGGCCGAAGCCCGGTATCCCCTCGTCCGACTTCATGCCGGCTTCGACGATCGCCTGGGCGGCTTCACGATAGGACTTGCCGCTGCGCACCATCTCCAGCCCGGTGTCGAGAAAGTACATGCAGGATTCGATGTCGCCGCCGTGATAGCGCCCGAACCCGAGAATCCCCGAGGCCACGCACGCCCGCAGCGACGCACCGGTGGTCGCCGTGTTTCTCGCCGCCAGGGTGGACGGCGGCGTGGCGCCATGGTCGATGAACGACACCAGGATCGCTTCCATCAGGCTGCCGATCCCCGGCGACGGCATTTCTCCCATCAGCAGCAGGTAGATCGCCTCGCCGAACGTCAGCCGGCCCATCATCTCGTCGAGCGGGTAGCCGCGCACGAGGATCTTGTTGGGCTCGATGCTGGTCAGAGCCGTGCGCCACTTGCCGTCGTTCTCCGGCCGTTGCTGCGCGCGGCGCTCTTCCATCGGCGGACGGCGCTCGTCCAGGGTTTCCTTCGGCTTACTGCGTGCCATACAAGCGGTCTCCAAAGTCGCCGAGCCCCGGGACGATGAACTTGTGGTCGTTCAGCCCCTGGTCCACGACCGGCGTGTAGATGTGCACGTCGGGATGGTGCTGCTCGACGAGCGCGATCCCTTCCGGCGCCGAAACGATGCAGATCATCCGGACCTCGCGTGCGCCCGACTCGCGGAGCATGTCGAGCGCCGCGACCGCGCTGCCGCCGGTCGCGAGCATCGGATCGATCATCAGCACGAAGCTGTTGCCGAGCCCCTGCGGCAGCTTGGAGTAGTAGCGCGAGGCCACCGCGGTCATCTCGTCTCTCTGCAGGCCGATATGCCCGACCCGGGCGGTCGGGATCAGCTCGAGCACCGCGTCCAGCATCCCCAGCCCGGCCCGCAGAACCGGCACGACGACAACGTCCCCTGAGACCCGCCGGCCCGAAGCCGGTCCGAGCGGAGTGGTGACCGTGTGGGCTGCGGTCGGCAGATCACGGGTCGCCTCGGCCGCGAGCAGCAGGCTGATGCGTACCGCCATCCGGCGGAACGTCTCCGGGCTCGTCTTGCCGTCACGCAGGATGGCAAGGGCATCGTGGACGAGGGGGTGCGGCACGATGTGTACGGGCACGGCCAGAACTATACAAGATGCGGGAAGTCGCCGGACCGCCGCAGGGTAGAATCTGAGGCTCATGCGCAAACGCAGTGGCGTCGTCCTGGCCACGCTCGCCGGTCTGGTGGCGATCCTCTCCGGACAGGCGCAGCCGGTGGATGTCATCGTCTACAACGCGGTCGTGGTGACGATGGACGGTGCGTCTCGCGTCCTGCCGCGGGGAGCGGTTGCGATCCAGGCCGGCCGGATCGTCGCGGTCGACTCGGCCGAGGCGGTCGCCACCGCTTACCTGGCCAAGGAGACGATCGACGCCGGCGGTCAGATCGTCATGCCCGGCCTGATCAATACCCACACGCACGCGCCGATGGTGATGTATCGCGGCCTGGCGGACGACCTGGCCCTGATGGAGTGGCTCCAGAAGTACATCTTCCCGGCGGAGTCGAAGACCGTGACCCCGGAGTTCGTTCGCGCCGGCACCCGGCTGGCGGTGCTCGAGATGATCCAGTCGGGCACGACGACCTACGCGGACATGTACTACTTCGAGGAGGAGATCGGCCGTGTGACCCGCGAGGCGGGTGTGCGCGGGGTGCTCGGCCAGACCATCATTCAGTTCCCGGCGCCCGATGCAAAGACCCCGCAGGACGGGCTGGCGCGCACCGAGAAGTTCCTGCAGGAGTTTGCCGGCGACGAGTTGATCACCGCCGCGGTCGCCCCGCACGCGATGTACACGCTGGATGCCGGCACGCTGCGTGCGTCACGGCGGATGGCCGACACCCACAAGGCCCCGGTGCTGATTCATCTGGCCGAGACCGCTGACGAATCGCAGGCCTCGCAGAAGCAGCACCGGATGTCACCGACGCGCTACCTCGAATCGCTCGGCTTCTGGGGACCCAGGACGCTGGCCGCCCACGGCGTCTGGCTGGACGCCGCCGACATCGAGATCCTGGCCCGGCGCAAGGTCGGCCTGTCGCACAATCCGGAAAGCAACATGAAGCTCGCCAGCGGCACGGCTAAGGTACCGGCGCTGCGGGAGGCCGGGCTGTTCGTCGGCCTGGGCACGGATGGCGCCGCCAGCAACAACGACCTCGACATGTTCGAGGCGATGCGCCAGGCGGCATTCCTGCACAAGCTGACCTCGAACGACCCGCGGACGCTTCCGGCGAAAGCGGTGCTGGCGATGGCGACGATCGAAGGGGCGCGCGCGCTGCAGATGGACGACCGCATCGGCTCGCTCGAAGCCGGCAAGCGCGCCGACCTGATTGTCGTCTCGATGGAGGGGGCGCGGCAGACGCCGATGTACGATCCGATCTCGCACCTCGTGTACGTGGCCCGGGGCAGCGACGTCCGCACCACGATCGTGAACGGGAGAGTGCTGATGAGGGACGGCAAGGTGCTGACCATGAACGAAGCCGAAGTGATCCGCGAGGCGAACCAGCTCGCCGCGAAGGTCCGTGAAGCGGTGGGGAAGTGAGGGTCCTGCTCGATTCTCCGACGATACAGGCGCGGATCCGTGAGCTGGCCGGCGAGATCGAGGCCGACTACCCAGCCACCGACGAGATCCTGCTGGTATGCGTGCTCAAGGGGGGCTTCGTGTTCATGGCCGACCTCGTCCGGTCGATGAGCTCCCGGGTCACCATGGACTTCATCGCGGTGTCGAGCTACGGCTCCGGCACCAAGTCATCCGGCGAGGTGCGGTTCCAGAAAGACCTGGACACCAGTCTCGAGAACCGCCACGTCATCGTGGTCGAAGACATCGTCGATACCGGCCTGACGCTGAAGTATCTGCAGGAGATCCTGCGCAGCCGGGCGCCTCGCACGCTGCGGACGGCCTGCCTGCTGAGCAAGCCGTCACGCCGGAAAGTCGAGGTGCCGGTCGAGTACATTGGCTTCACGATCGAGGACGAGTTCGTGGTCGGCTTCGGCCTCGACTACGCCGAAAAGTACCGGAATCTCCCGCACATCGCCGTGTTCCAGGGCTAAATGCAGAAGTTCGAGATCATCACCGAGGCGGATGCGCGGCGGATCGACGTCGGCGCCACCGTGGAGCTCGCCAAAGGGGGCCACGTCACGCCGCTCGCCCGGGACACGCTGGCGGCGCGGCGGATCACCGTGGTGCCGGCCGGTTCGTCCGATCCCTCCCTCCCTGCCGACCTCGCCCCGGCGGCCGAGATCCGCCGGGTCACGATCGGCAACGACCACACCGGGATTGCGCTGAAGGGGGCGATTCTGGGCCACCTCCGAGGCAAAGGCGTCGCCGTTCTGGACGTGGGCACCAACACCACGGAGGCGGTTGACTATCCCGACATCGCGGCGCTGGTCGCGCGGTCGGTGGCCCGCGGGGAGGCCGACGCCGGCATCGTCATCGACGGGGCCGGCATTGGATCGGCGATCGCGGCCAACAAGATCCGCGGCATACGGGCGGCGATGTGCACCGACGAGACGACAGCGCGGTATGCCCGCGAGCACAACGGCACCAACGTCCTGACGCTCGGGGTCACGCTGCTGCCAGGCACCGACGCCGCCCTCCGCATCGTCGACACCTGGACCGGGACCGCGATGCGCGAGGCGCGTTACATCCGCCGGTTGCTCAAGATCCGGCGTCTCGAACAGAATCCAGAGTGACCGTGCTGAATCCACAGGACCTGCAGCGGCTCGTCGAGATCATCACCGAGGAAGTGATGGCGGCACAGCGGGGGGCGGCGCTGGCCGGCCCCTGCGCCTGCCACGCGGTGCAGTCGGACTGCTGTCCCGACCGGCTGCGCGCCGTGCTGGACGCCGGGGCGACCCGCCTCGGACTCCACGCGACCGCCGGTGCCACCGCCGGCGTCTCAGGGGTCATCGACCACACCCTGCTCAAGCCTGACGCCACGCGTGACGAGATCGAGAAACTCTGCCGCGAAGCGGCCGAATTCCATTTCGCCACGGTCTGCGTCAACCCGGCCTGGGTGGCGACGGCCGCGGCACGGCTCCGTGGCACCGGTGTCGGGGTGTGCTCGGTGGTCGGCTTCCCGCTGGGAGCGACGACCGCCGAGGTCAAGAACTTCGAGACGCGCCGCGCGATCTACGACGGCGCCACCGAGATCGACATGGTGATCAACGTCGGCGCGCTCAAGTCCGGCGACCTTCGCACCGTCGAACGAGACATCGAGGCGGTTACCGATCCCTGCCGCCAGTGCGGGGTCGTCAGCAAGGTGATCATCGAGGCGGCGCTTCTGACCGACGAGGAAAAGATCACCGCCTGCACGCTGTCCAAGGCCGCGGGGGCGGATTTCGTGAAGACCTCGACCGGTTTCGGACCCGGCGGGGCCACCGCGGCGGACGTCGCGCTGATGCGCCGGGTCGTCGGCGCGGACATGGGCGTCAAGGCGGCGGGGGGCGTCAGGGACCTGGAAGGCCTGAAGGCGATGGTCGCGGCCGGGGCGAGCCGCGTCGGCGCCAGCGCCGGCGTGAAAATCGTCCAGGAGTCCCGCGGCCAGACCTCTACGTCGGCGGGACCATCGGGGTATTAGACCGGTCGACCTTCATCGTCACCACCCGGTCAGGGAATGGGATCTCGATCCCACGCTCCTCGAACACCTTGAGGATCCGCCGCCGTAGTTCGCGGCCGACCTCCCACTGCTTGAGCGGAACGGTCTTGATGCGGAGCTGGAGCATCACCGCCCATTCGCCGAAGCCGTTGACCCCCAACACGTCGATCGGCGCCAGGATCAGCGGTCCCAGCCGGTCGTCGCGCTGCATCTCCTCGCCGATCTCCCTCAGCACCGCGGTGACCCGATCCGGGTCCTCGCGATAGCTGATCCCGAGATCGATCACGTAGTACGAGAAGTCCTTGCTTCGGTTGGCCAGCGTGGTGATCGCGCCGTTGGGGAACACGTGGACCGTGCCTTCGCCGTCGCGCAGCACGATCGTCCGGAGGTTGATCGCCTCGACCAGCCCTGCCTGTCCGTTGATGGCGGCGGCGTCGCCGACGCGTACCTGGTCCTCGAGAATCAGGAAGAAGCCGCTGATGATGTCGCGCACGAGCGTCTGGGCGCCGAAGCCGACGGCCAGGCCGACGACGCCGGCGCCGGCGAGCACGGGCCCGATATCGACCCCGAGCTCCCGCAGGATCATCAGGGTGGCGATGCCGCCGATCAGCGCGGAGGCGACGTTGCGGATGAGTGAGCCGAGCGTGCGGCCGCGCTTGGCGCGCTCGAGCGCGTCCAGGGTCGTGCCCTGGTTGACTTCATGTTCGAACCGGCGCGACAGCAGGGTCACCGCGCGGACCAGCGCGTAGCCGAGGGCGCCGATCAGGACGATGCGAAGGCCCGACTGGAACAGCCATGTCGCCAGCGGACGCAGCCCGACGCCGGTGCGCGGGTGCAGGCCGGCGACTTCGAAGACCGGGGCGATCACCAGGCCGAACACGAGCAGGAAGGTGGCCCCGCCGATCAGGCGCAGGGGGCCGCGTATCAGCGGGCTCGACGGCGCCACCGTGTCATGAACGATGGCGCGAAGCGCGCGCGTCGCGAGACGGCGCACTAGCCGTGCCGCGAGCCAGGCGATGAGAAGAGCCGGGAGGAGCGCCAGCGCGACCGTCTGCCACTCGACCGGCGCGTCGAAGGCGCGACGCCAGAGAGATGAAACCGGATTCAACATCGGCAGGATAACACCAAGGTGAGGCGATTCAGGGGTGGGGGTGCGAGGGGGTGCGAGGGAGTGCGAAGGGGGTGCGAGGGAGTGCGAGGGGGTGCGAGGGGTGCGAGGGGTGCGGGGGTGCGAGCGAAGTGCGGAGAGTGCGGAGAGTGCGGAGAGTGCGGTAGGGACTCTTAGGCGGTGGCCTGGATCTCGCTGCGGGCTTCGGCCAGCGTCTGAAGTGGCATGCGGAGGGTGGCACGGCAGCCGACGCGGTCGGTGCGGTTCGACAGCAGCAGTGTGCCGCCGTGGGCTTCCGCGATCTGGCGGCTGAGGACCAGGCCGATCCCTGAGCCTCCCGGCTTGGTGGTGAAGAACGGCACGAACAGGTTGCCGGTATTCGACAGGCCGGGCCCTTCGTCTTCGACCCAGAGCTCCACCGACGGCGGAGACCAGCCGGGCAGGCGGTCCCATCCGACCGTCACCCCGCCAGCGGTCTCGCGCACGGCGTCGACGGCATTGCGAATGAGGTTGATCATCAGCTGTTCGAGCTGGTCGCCATCCCCCTGGACGACGAGGGGAGGACCCGGCTGCACGCGGATCCGGTGAGCCTTTTCCAGCGTCACGACCCGATCGACGAAGGTACCTGACGTCGAGCGGTCCCAGCTTCGGCGGCGGCAGTTTTGCCAGCCGCGCGTACGCGCTCATGAAGCGGCTCAGGGACTCGGACCGAGAGGCGATGACCGCCAGCCCCCGCGTCACGTCCTCGCGCCAGTCGGACGGAGGAGGATCGCGGTCGATGATCGTGGAGAGACTGCCGGCGATCGACTTGATCGGGGCGAGCGAGTTGTTCATCTCGTGGCCGATGACGCGGATCAGGCGCTGGAAGGCCTGACGCTCTTCTTCGCGCAGCGGACGGCTCAGATCCGACAGCACCAGCAGTTCGTGCGGCAGCCCTCCCTGGCGGAACTGGCTGCGGCGGACCTCCCAGCGGCCGACGCCGCCGGGGAACGCCGTGTTGATCACGCGCGGAGACTCGCCGACCAGATACTGATCCAGGCCGATTTCAGCCGCCCGCCGGCCGAGGAGCCGTTCGGAGGCCTGGGCCAGCAGGCGGGCACCCGCCCGGTTCACGAACTTCAGCTCACCGTCCTCATCGAAGGTGAAGACCGCGACGTCGATCTCCGCCATCACCTTCCGCAGCAGCGTCGTCGCCTCCAGCGCATCCAGTCGCTGGTGGCGCAGCGTCTCGACCAGGGCGTTCACCTCGATCATCACTTCACCCAGCGGATCACCGCCGCGGGCGCCACGGGCACGAATGGAAAAATCCCCTTCCCCCAGGGCGGCCAGCAGGTTCGACAGCGTCTGAAGCGGCAACACCACCCGCTCGCGCAAGGCGAAGGCAAACCCCAGGCAGAACGTGAGGATCAGGACGCTCAGCGTCCACTGGACCTTGGGCGTGGAGTCCCCGGTCCACAGGAAGATCAGCGAGATCGCCGCCCCGGGGAGCGCCGAGGCGAGGGCCATCAGCAGAATCCGCCGGTCGTGGCTGAAGCGAGGATGACGGGGCGGGGAAGACATACAGAAATTCAGAATTAAGAACTAAGAACTCAGAATAAAGAACTCAGAATGAACGCGGGGCTCAGACCCGCGTCCCGATTCTAGATTCTTAATTCTGAACTCCTAATTCTAAATTCAGAGTCCGTATCGCTGGAGGCGGCGATAGAGGGCGCTCCGGCTCAGGCCGAGGGCCTTGGCCGCCTGGCTGACGTTGCCGTCGTAGCGGGTCATCGCCTTCTTGATCAGGAAGCACTCGACGTCTTCGAGGCTCATGTCCTCGAGACGGCCGGTGGAGGCCTGGCCGGCGGCGCGCAGGCCGAGATCGCCGGGCTTGACCAGCGGCCCCTGGGCCATGAGCACGGCGCGCTCGATCGAGTGGTCCAGTTCGCGCACGTTGCCCGGCCACGAGTGCTCGAGCAGCATCTGCATCGCGCCGCTCTCGAACCCGGTGAGGCGCTTGCGATAGCGCTGCGCGTGCTGACGCAGGAAGTGCTGCGCGAGGAGCGGCGAGTCTTCACGCCGGTCGCGCAGCGGCGGGATCCGGATCTCGATCGTGTTCAGCCGGAACAACAGATCCTGCCGGAAACGTCCGGCGCTGACCTCTTCGTTCAGGTCGGCGTTGGTGGCCGAGATGATCCTGACGTTCACCCGCCGGGTGCGGGAGGAACCGAGCCGCTCGAACTCACCGGTCTCGATGACCCGCAGCAGCTTGGCCTGCTGGCTCAGTGGCACGTTCGCGATCTCGTCGAGGAAGAGCGTCGCCTGGTCGGCGAGCTCGAAGCGGCCGACCCGATCGGCCTTGGCATCGGTGAAGGCGCCGCGGACGTGGCCGAACAGCTCGCTCTCGAACACCCCCTCCGAGACACCGCCGGAGTTGACGATCACCATCGGACGGGTCGCGCGGCTCGACATGGCGTGAAGCGCGCGCGCGACCACTCCTTTGCCGGTGCCGTTCTCGCCGAGGACGAGCACGTTGGCGTCAGACGGCCCGACCCGCGCGACCACCTGGAGCACGTTCTGCATGGCGGTCGACTCGGCGATGATGCTCGGCATCCCCTCGCCGCGCAGGATCGAGTTCTCCGCTTCGAGCCGCTGCCCCTTCCGCAGCGCCTGGCTCAGCTCGATCTGCGTCCGGACGATGGCCAGGAGCCGGGCGTTGTCCCACGGCTTCTGGACGAAGTCCCTGGCGCCGCGGCGCATCGCTTCGACCGCCACCTCGACGCTGCCCCAGGCGGTCATGACGACCACCGGCAGCGTGGGATCGATGGCCTGGATGCGCGAAAGCAGGTTCAGCCCTTCTTCGCCCGAAGTCGTGTCGCGCGTGTAATTCAGATCGATGAGCGCGACGTCGAACTCGCGTGCCTCGACCGCCGCGAGGACGCCGGCCGGCGACGAGGCCGTCTCCAGCTGAAACCCCTCGCCTTTCAGCAGCAGCCGCAGCGCCTCGAGCACGTCAGACTGATCGTCGGCGATGAGAATGCGAGGGTCGGCTGAGCGCTGCGGGGCACGCTCGTCCCGCACGGTTCGATCCTTCAGGTGGTCTGTGATCAACATGAGATTCCCGATGCAGTCCTAGTCCGTTTTCAACGCAATGAGCGGGTCGATCCGCATCGCCCGGCGCGCCGGGATGTAGCTGGCGACGAGCGCCACGGTCGCCAGCAAGGCTGACGTGACGCCGAACGTCCAGGGATCCCTGGCGTTGACGTTCGGCAGCAGGTCCGGCGGCACCACTCCGGCCAGCGCCACCGCCAGGCCGATGCCCGCGACCAGGCCGATGGCGACGAGCATCAGGCCGTGACCGAGCACCATCGACAGGACGCTCGACGGCCGCGCCCCGAGCGCCATGCGCAACCCGATCTCGCGGGTGCGCTGCGCGACCGAATAGCTCGCGACGCCGTAGAGGCCGATCGACGCCAGGATCAGCGCCAGCGCACCGAAGGCGGAGAGCACCACGACGTTGATCCTGAGCGGGGCCAGCGCGTTGGACACCTGTTCCTCGAGCGTGCGGACGTTGAACACCGAGAGCGTCGGGTCGAGCTCCTGCACCTGCCGCCTGACCGCGGCGGCCAGCAACGAGGCATCGCCGGCCGCGCGTACGTGCAGCGTCGCCTGCGGCGTGTAGTTCTGGCGGAGCGGCTGATAGATGAACGGAATCGGCTGCTCGGCGATCCCGTTGTACTTGGTCGTGCGCGCGACTCCCACCACGGTAGTGAAGTCCGCATCCCCGAAAAACTTGAACCGGCGGCCGACGGCGTCCTGACCGGGCCAGAAGCGGTCGGCCATCGCCTGATTGATCACGACGACCGGCGGAGCGCCGGTCGCGTCGGTCATCACCAGGTCGCGGCCGCCCATCAGCGGGATGCCGAGCGTATCCAGATAGCCGGGGCTGACCGAGTTGACCTGGACGAGAATGCGCTCCTGGGTGGTGGTGTCGGCCCCTTCCGGCAGCAGGCTGCGGAGCAGTCCACCGCCGAGCGGGGCGTTCTGTGCGACCGACGCCTTCTGGACGCCCGGCAGCCCGGCCACCCGCTCGACGACCTGCTGGTAGAACAGCTGTCCGCGCTCAGGCGTGTAGCCTTCCCGCCCCAGGTTGAAGTTCAGCACCAGCACGCCGCGCGTCTCGAAACCGGTGTCGGTGGCCTGCACGTCACGCAGGCTGCGGAAGAAGAGCCCGGCGGCGATCAGCGAGATCAGCGACAGCGCGACCTGGGAGATGACGAGGACCTGACGCAGGTTCGCAAAGCGGAGCCAGCCACGTCCGGTGCCCGCGGCCGGCACCGACTCGTTCTTCAGCACCGGCATGACATCAGGCCGGGATCCCTGGATCGCCGGGGCCAGGCCGAACAGGAGGCCGGTGACCAGGGCGAGCAGCCCGGTGAACTGAAGAACCCGGCCGTCGATCGAGAGGTTTTCGTCGATCGGGAGAGGCAGCGCCAGGTCGGCGGCGACCAGAGCGTCGAGCAGCCAGTAGGCGAGCAGCAGCCCGATCGTGCCACCGAGCACCGACAGCAGCACGCTCTCGGTCAGCAGCTGGCGCACCAGCCGCCCGCGGGCCGCTCCCAGCGCCAGCCGGATCGCGATCTCCCGCCGGCGACCGCTGGCGCGGGCCAGCATCAGGTTGGCAATGTTCGCGCAGGCGATCAGCAGCACGATCCCGACGATGGTCATGAGGATCATGGAGATCTGCACGACCGGCGCGCCTCCCTGGCCGCCCGGGTTCAGCCGGGCGTCGAGCAGCGCGTTCGCGCCGGCGCTGCGTCCCTTGTTGGCGTCGGGAAAGGCCTGTTCGAGCTGGGCGAAGATCGACCGCAGGTTGGCGCCCGCCTGCTCGAGCGCGACGCCGGGCTTCAGCCGTCCGAAAGCGAAGAGGAAGAGGCCGCGCCGCTGCTCGTACCAGTCGAAGTTCGGCTGCACCACGTCGTGCATCGACATCGGCACCCAGACCGAGGGTCCGCCGCCGAGCAGCGTGCCGTCGAATCCTCTGGGCGCGACCCCGACGACGGTGAAGGGCGTGCGATTGAAGGTGAGCGTCCGCCCGACGATCGAAGGATCGCTTCCCAGGCTCCGCGTCCAGAACCCGTGGCTGACCACTGCCACCGGTGTCGGCTTCTCGTCTTCCTCACGCAGGAAGCCGCGGCCGATCGACGGCTGAACGCCGAGCACCGAGAAGTAGTTGCCGGACACGGCCTGCACCGGGACCTGTTCCGATTCGCTGCCGGTGCTCCAGTTCACCTGCGCGAAGGTGAAGGCGGCCATTTCCGTGAAGACCTGGTTCTGATCGCGGAGGTCTTTGTAATTGAGGTGGGACAGGGGAAGGTTGCCGGGGTTGCGCTGATCGGTCATGAAGACGGACGCCAGCCGCGTCACGTCTTCGACCGGGATCGGGCGCAGCAGCACCGCGTTCACCAGGCTGAAGATGGCGGTGTTGGCGCCGATCCCGAGCGCCAGCGACAGCGCGGCCACGACCGTGAACGCCGGACTCCGGACGAGCATCCGGATGCCGTAGGTGATGTCCTGGATCATGGCAATGCCGAATGATGAAGTCTGAAGGGTGAAGGCTGAATGCTGAAAGGCCCAGCCTTCAACCCTCAGCCTTCAACCTTCAGCATTGTTGTTAGTGCTCGATGTGGAAGCCGCTTTCCTCGAGCTCCCGCTCGCCGCGCTTGCCGGTGCCGTCTTCCTCGACGACGCGCCCGTCGAACAGGTGGATCGAGCGATCGGCGTGCCGCGCATAGCGAGGATCGTGCGTCACCATGCAGATCGTCGCCCCTTCACGGTGCAGTTCGCGCAGCAGCTCCATCACCGCTTCGCCGTTCTTCGAATCGAGGTTTCCGGTCGGCTCGTCGGCCAGCAGGATCGAGGGAGAGCCGGCGACCGCGCGGGCCACCGCAACACGCTGCTGCTGACCACCCGAGAGCTGGCTGGGCAGATGCTTGGCGCGGTGTGCCATGCCGACCTTTTCGAGCGCCGCCATCACCCGCTCCTTGCGCTCCGCCGACTTCATCCCGCGGTAGGTGAGCGGCAGTTCGACGTTCTCGTAGACGTTGAGGTCACCGATCAGGTTGAAGCTCTGGAAGATGAAGCCGATCTCGCGGTTGCGGACGCGGGCGCGCTCCGACAGCGGCAGGTCGGCGACCGACTTGCCGTTCAGGGTGTACTTCCCCTCGGTCGGCGAATCGAGCAGGCCGAGGATCGACAGCAGCGTCGACTTGCCACACCCCGACGGCCCGGCGATGGCGATGTACTCGCCGCTCTTGATCTCGAGGTGGATCCCGGCGAGTGCGTGGGTTTCGACTTCGTCGGTGAAGAACACCTTCGTTACGCCGTCAAGATGGATCAGCGTCTGCCCTGAACTGGTCATTTTTCCGCTCCTTTGGAAAGCCCTCAGCTATCAGCTATCAGCTCTCAGCACCGAGTTATCCGGTTCCTGCCGTTCTCCGCTCTTCGGCTGAAAGCTGACGGCTGACAGCTGAGCGCTTTCTCGATCCTCATTGATTCAATCGAATCCGATCGTAGGCGTCCTGCGCCGACATGTCCGAGAGGATCACCTGGTCGCCGGGCTGCAGCCCCTCGAGGATCTCGATCTCGTTCACCGACGTGCGCCCCAGCTTGACCTGGACGCGGTGCGCTTCACCGTTGTTATCCAGCTTGAACAACATCACGACGCTGTTCTCCTGGCCAAAGGCGGGCCGGCCGACCTTGATGACGTCCGGCAGTTTCTCCAGCGTGATCGTCCCGTCGACGCTGAGATCGGGGCGTGCGCCCGGGGGCAGCGCCCCTTCGAGCGAGATGTCGACACCGACCGTGCCGCCGGTGGAGGCCGGATCGATCCGGATCACGCGCCCCTGGATGATGCCGTTGCGGGTGTCGACTTCGGCGACCTGTCCGATCCGGATGTCCTTGGTCTGCGTCTCCGCGATGCGGACCTCCGCCTTCAGCTTCGTCGGGTCGGCCACGCGCGCCAGGTTCGCGCCCGGCCCGATGTTCTGGCCGACTTCCACCGGCACCTGCGAGAGCACCCCGGTCATACCGGCCCGGACCTTCAGGTTGTCGAGCTGCTGGACGCGCAGCTGGTACTGGGCACGGCGCTGCGCCACTTCGGCTTCCTGCGGCGCGAGCTGCGACTTCATGCCGCTCTTCGTGTTTTCGAATTGCTTCTGGGCGATGGCAAGCCGGTTCTTCAGGTCGGCGGTCTGCGACCGGATCTGCTTGACCTCGAGCGCCGAGACGAGTCCGTCCTTCAACAGCTCCTCGCGCGCCTCCAGGTTCAGCGCCGAGTTGTTGTATTGGGTCTCGATGCTGGCCAGCTCCGACTGCTGCTGCAGCAGCGTACGCTCGAGTTCAGCCTTCCGGTTCTCGAACGCGGCGAGCGCCGACTGGTGGGCCAGCTGCGCCTCCTGCACCGACTGCTGGAGCTCAGGGTTGCTCAATTCGAGGATGACGGTCGTCGGCGTGACCGTGGCGCCCGGCCGGAGCAGGATCCGCTCGACCCGGCCCTGCGTGGTGGTGTTGATCCAGCGGATGTCTTCGGGCACCAGGGTGCCGGATCCTCGAACCAGGCGCAGCATCGGGCCGCGTTTGACGGTATCGACCCAGACTGCCGCACGGTCGACGCCGGGAGCGGCCGGCTCCAGCTTCGAGACCACCACCGTGATCAGGAGGATCACGACCAGTCCCGCCGTCGCCATGATGGCGCGCTTGATCTTCTTCTTCTTCGCTACCGTTGCGGGACGAGCAATATCGACCATGTAAAGCCTCTGGCTGAATCCGGGGAGCGGGATCGACACCCGGTCAATCCAGAATAACCAAACGGGGTGCCACGGTTCACATGGCTTAAAAATTCGTTTAAAATCAGTAAGTTACAACGATCGTTCCGGATGCCGGAAGACGGGGGATGCCCATCTTCGACACGCGGCGTCCCGGAATCGAACAGTGGGCCGCGGCGGTCCAGCCGGCCGCCTGCCCGGGATCGTGCAATTGGACGAGAGAGGACCGGTTCTGGTTTAGGCCTTATTTCGGAATTGTCAGGAGAACGCTGCCGGCTGCCTGCCGCACCGAGTAGGACGCGACCGCCCGTTTGGCCGGCCCGCAGGTCACCTCGCCGGAGCGCACGTCGAATTGCGAGCCGTGCCACAGGCACTGCACCGTGCTGCCGATCAGCACCCCGCCGGCGAGCGAGCCGCCACGGTGGGTGCAGCCGTCCGCGACCGCGTGGAAGCGCTCGCCGACCCGCGCGAGCGCAATCCGCTGTCCGTTCACGTGCAGCAGTTTCATGTGGCCGTCGCGCAGATCGTCGGCGGCGGCGACGGTGATCTCGGCCCCCGGATCCCCACTGAACGACGCTTCCTGCCATTTGCCGCGATCGGCGTAGCGATGGTCGACGCCGATCAGATTCCGGGTGACGAGCGTGCCGCCCAGCCATCCGGCATAGCCGAGGACCAGGAGGCCGACCCCCTCGACGAACATCGTTCCCATGCCCGCCGTCCAGTCAGGCCGGCGCAGCATGAACGACACGCCGAACAACCCCAGTGCGGTGACGTTTCCCAGGGCATGCCGCGTCGCCCGTTGACGCCCGGAGCTGGCGGGTGGAACCGAATAGACGTAGTCGATCATCCCGGGGATCGCCGCCAGGATCCCGGCCGCGAGACCGGCCAGCGTGAGATGACCGGCGGTCAAGGACAGGTTGGGTACTGCCGAACGCCAGGCCGGCGAAATCGAAGAGCGCCGCGCCCGAAAGGAACGCGAAGGGAAACGGGATCAGAGCGGGGTGCAGCGGATGGGCTTTGAACTGGGCGCGGCTTCTCATTCGCAAATCTCCATGGACGAGGGAGCAATTCGGCACGGGCCGTGCGAGCATGTGGACGTATGGGTGAGTTCAGCAACCGTCTCGTGGGGGAGTTGATCGACGCCGTCAAGGCCGCACTCAAGAAAGAACAGTCCGAGCGCGTGCGCGACGTTTATCTGATCGGGGACATCGACAAAGACACCGCCCGGGCCGCGATCGAACGCATTCGCGAGCTGGCGAGCGAGGGAACCGGTCCGATCACCCTCTATCTCAACACCGCCGGCGGAAATGTCACCGACGGACTCGCGCTTCATGACGCGATCCTCCAGGTCGTATCGGCCGGCATGGAGGTCGTCATCGTCGTGCAGGGGATGGCCTACTCGATGGGGTCCGTGGTGCTGCAGGCCGCCAGCCCGGGCCGGCGCCTGTGCTTCCCGCACTCGTGGATCATGATCCACGAGCCAGCGAAATGGGCCGGCTGGCAGTCAACCACCGCCGCCGCCCAGCACCTCGACCGGCTGAAGCAAATGCAGAGCCAGATCTACCGAATCCTCTCGGCCAGATCCGGCAAGCCGCTCCGCCAGATCATCCGGGATACCAAGCGCAACGATTTCTACCTTGATGCGACCAAGGCCCTCGAGTACGGTCTGATCGACCAGGTGCTGGGCGTCACCCATGCCTCGACGCCCGTGTCCGAGAGCGGCGCCGATCGCATCTCGCGCATTCCCGCTTCGTCGGCCGCCCTTCCTGAATCTGACGCTGCCGCAGCGGTGGAGCTATCGCAGGCCCCTGCCGAGACCTCAACTGCCGAGCCGCCTCCCGAATAGCCGGCTGCCGTGGCACGTGGGTTGCCACGTTCAGAGCAAGGAGCCCCGCGCCTCCACACAGGAGGCGCATCATGCATGACTCGGCCGGCAGCCGCCTACCCATTCAACACACTCCCGGTACCCTTCCGTCTCGCGTTCGCACTTGGCCTCGTCGGCGCGGTGTTCGTGCTCGACCGCTACGCCGGCCCGCTGCTCGACGACGGCAGCCATTTCATTCTGCTGGGTACGGCGGTGATGGCGGTTGCCTGGCTCGCCGGGACCGGTGCGGCGCTGGCGGCGATCGTCTTCGCCGCGGTGCTGGGCACGATGCCCAGTTCGGGCGTCAGCGACAGCCCGGTTCACCTCCACCTCGCGTTGTTCCTGCTGCACGGTCTGCTGGTGATCGCCGTGGTCGCCGAACTGCGCCGGGCGAGACGTGATGCGGAGCACCGGGCGCTGGAAGCGCAGGCGGCCAGGCAGCAAAGTGAGGCGGCCACCCGCCTGAAGGAAGAATTCCTCGGCACCATCTCCCACGAGCTGCGGACGCCGCTCAACGCGGTGCTCGGCTGGGTCCATCTGCTTCGTACCGGAAAACTCGACAGCCGAACCGCGATCCGCGGCCTCGAATCGATCGACCGGAACGTCCGCCTGCAGGCGCAGCTCACCTCGGATCTGCTCGACGTGTCGAAGGCGCTGACCGGCAAGCTGCGGCTCGATCCTCGTCCCAGCCGGCTGGACGAGGCGGCGACGCAGGCGGTCACCGCGATGACGCCGGCGGCGCAGGCGAAGGAGGTGCGCATCAAGCTCGCGCTGCCGGACGACGGGATCGTCGTGCATGGGGATCCGTCGCGTCTCCGGCAGATCGCCTGGCAGCTGCTGGCCAACGCGATCAAGTTCTCGGCGCGGGGAGGGGAAGTCGAGATCGCGGTGGACGTGTTCGGACGGGACGCGCGCCTGATCGTCCGCGACGGCGGTCCGGGCATCGACCCGACCTTCCTGCCCCGCATCTTCGAGCGCTTTACCCAGGCGGATCCGTCGCCGACGCGGAGTGTCGGCGGGCTGGGGGTCGGCCTCGCGCTCGTACGCGAACTGGTGGAGCTGCAGGGCGGAGAAGTCGAGGCGCGCAACCGCGAAGACGGCAGCGGCGCGATCTTCATGGCGCGCTTCCCGCTGCAATCGGTCGAAACGTTGAAGGTCGCCACGCCGCTGGCGATAGCAGCTCCCGCGGCCGGAAACGGTAATAGTCCGCTGCTCGACGGCCTGCGCGTGCTGGTGCTGGACCAGGAAGCCGAAGGGCGCGACTTGCTGCGGACGGTGCTGCAGCATCGCGGCGCGACGGTCCAGACGGTCAGCTCGGTCGAGGACGCACTCCAGGCGCTCGAGGCGTGGCGCCCCGACGTCCTGGTCAGCGATAGCCTGTCGCCGGAGCACGACTTCTATGCGCTGGTCGGAAAGGTGCGGACGCTCGAGAGCGAGCGCGGCGGCCGCATCCCGGCGATTGCGCTGACCAGCGTGGCGCGAATGGACGAACGGCTCCGGCTCCTGCTGGCCGACGTCCGCAGCGATCTGCCCAAGCCGGTCGAGCCGGCGCTGCTCACGTCAGAAGTTGCCCGGCTGAGTGGCCGGGAGCGGCGGCGGGAGCAGCGGTAGCGGCATGACGACTACGAGCATGGTTCGCCGCCTGCCGGGCGGCGTCGAGCTGCAACCTGGGGGAGGCGCCCACGTGCGGGTCTGGGCGCCGGCCAGCCGCGAGGTCGCCCTGGTGCTCGACGGCGGTAAATCGCGGTGGCCGCTCGAGGCCGACGCCGATGGTCACCACTCGGCGTACGTGGCCGAGATCCGTGCCGGAGACCGCTACTGGTTCGCCCTGGCCGGAGACCGGCTTCGACCGGATCCGTGCTCCCGTTTCCAGCCAGACGGCCCTCACGGGCCGTCGCAGGTGGTGGACCCGGCGCACTTCCGCTGGACCGACGCCGCCTGGCAGGGGATCGGTCGCGACCGGCATGTCGCCTACGAGATGCACATCGGCACTTTCACCCCCGAAGGCACCTGGCGCGCCGCCCGGAACCAGCTTCCTGCCCTCGCCGAGCTCGGCGTCACCGTCATCGAAATGATGCCGGTGGCCGATTTTCCGGGACGGTTCGGCTGGGGCTACGACACGGTCGACTTGTACGCCCCGACACGGTTGTATGGAACGCCGGACGATCTCCGGGACTTCGTCGATCACGCGCACGCCCTCGGCCTCGGAGTGATCCTCGACGTCGTCTACAACCACGTCGGGCCCGACGGCAATTACCTCGGGGAGTTCTCACCGGACTACTTCACCGACAAGTACAAGAACGACTGGGGACCGGCGATCAACTTCGAGGGGCCGCCGCAGGCGCGCGAGTTCTTCGTCGAGAACGCCGGTTACTGGATCGACGAGTTTCACTTCGACGGGCTGCGCCTCGATGCGACGCAGGATCTGCACGACGAATCGCCAGAACACGTGCTGCGCTCGATCGCCGCACGGGTGCGCGAGGCGGGCGCCCCTCGCCGCACCTGGATCGTTGCCGAGAACGAGCCGCAGGACACGCGCCTGCTGCGTGAGCCCGCCGAGGACGGCTATGGCGTCGACGCGCTCTGGAACGACGATTTCCATCACGCCGCGTTGGTGGCGACGACCGGACGGCGCGAGGCCTACTACCACGACTATCGCGGCTCCGTGCAGGAGCTGATCTCGAGCATCAAGTACGGGTTTCTCTATCAGGGGCAGTACTACCCCTGGCAGACCCAGCGCCGCGGCACCCCGGCGCTCGATCTGCCCGCCTCCCGCTTCGTTTCTTATCTGGAGAACCACGACCAGGTCGCGAACTCCGCGTTCGGGCGGCGGCTGCACCAGCTGGCGGCTCCGGCGCGGCATCGGGCGATCACCGCGCTGCTGCTGCTCGGGCCCGCGACCCCGATGCTGTTCCAGGGGCAGGAGTTCAGCGCGTCGGCGCCGTTCCTCTATTTCGCCGACCAGAAGCCGGAGCTGCACGAGCGGATCCGCGCCGGCCGGCGCGAGTTTCTCGCGCAGTTCTCCAGCCTCCGCGATCCCGAGGTCGTGCGCCGGCTTCCCTCGCCGGTCGACCCCGACACATTTCAGCGCAGCAAGCTGGATCCTCGAGAGCGCGAGTCCCACGTCGAGGCGCTCGCCCTCCATACCGATCTCATTGCGCTGCGGCGCACCGATCCGGTGATCGGCCAGCCGGCGCCGCGGATCGACGGCGCGGTGCTGGCTCCGGAGGTCATGGTTCTGCGTTTTTTCGGTGGCGCGTCCGGGGATCGCCTGCTGATCGTGAACCTCGGCCCGGAGCTCGAGCTCGTGCCGGCGCCCGAGCCGCTGCTGGCGCCCCCTGCCGGAGCCGACTGGCAGCTGATGTGGAGCAGTGAAGCGTCGAGGTACGGCGGACAGGGCATCCCGGCGATGAATCCGGCCGGCGACGGACGCCTCCCCGGCGAATGCGCTGTCCTCTTCGGTCCTTCTCGCGAGAAGTCCTGATGACCACCAACGACGTTACCCGCACGATCGTCCAGCCGAAAGATCGCGACCCGCACGAGCCGATGCCGCGCCGCGAGTGGCTCGTCACCAACGGACTCGGGGGATATGCCTCCGGCACGGTGGCGGGCGTAGTCACTCGCCGCTATCACGGCCTGCTCGTCGCTTCGCTGCCGGCGCCGCTCGGGCGCATCGTCATGCTCAACCACCTGCTCGAGCGCATCAGGATCGACCGTGGAGCGCCGCAGTGGCTGGGAGACGAAGACGAAGTCGCGGGGCCCAACGCCGCTGACCGCACCGGCCACCTGGTCGAGTTCAGGCTGGAGCTCGGGCTTCCTGTCTGGCGCTACGCGATCGGCGGGGTGGAGATCGAGAAGCGGGTGCTGATGCCGCACGGGCAGAACACGGTCGATGTCACCTACCGGCTGCTGTCGGGAACGGGGCCGGTGCGGCTCACGCTACGCCCGTCGGTCCACTTCCGTCCTTACGAGGCGGCGGTGGACGCATCATCGACGCTCGACTACACGCTGATTGCGTCGAAGGAGGGTTACGAGCTGCAATCGAGCAGTGCGTTGCCACCGTTACGCCTCCTGGTGCACGGCCCGGCCGCCGCGCTGACTCTCGATGTGCGGGGCAAGTCGGACGTTCCCTACCAGATGGAAGCGAGCCGCGGCTACGAATCGGTCGGAGGGTTGTGGAGTCCCGGCTATTTCCGTGCCGACCTGCTGCCGTCGGAACCGGTGACGCTGGTCGCCTCGACCGAGCCCTGGGAAGCCGTTCATGCGCTGCGGCCCGCGGTCGCGGCGGAGGCCGAGGCCGGGCGCCGCCGCGGGCTGCTGGCGATGGCCGGAAGGCCGGACGCCGTCGACTTCGCCTCCGAGCTGGTGCTGGCGGCCGACCAGTTCATCATCACTCCCGCGGGGCGCGCGGAAGAGGCCGCACGGGCACGCGCCGCCGGCGAGGAGGTGCGGACCGTGATTGCCGGCTACCACTGGTTCACCGACTGGGGGCGCGACACGATGATCAGCCTCGAGGGGCTGACGCTCTGCACCGGCCGGCTGCGTGAGGCCGGCTGCATCCTGCGCACCTTCGGGCACTACGTACGCGATGGGTTGATCCCCAACATGTTTCCCGACGGCGCCCGCGAGGGGCTGTATCACACGGCCGACGCGACCCTCTGGTTCTTCCATGCGGTCGACCGGTTCGTCCGCGTCACCGGCGATACCGAAACGTTGGGCCGCCTCCTGCCGACCTTCCTCGACATTGCTCGACGGCACATCGAGGGCACACGATTCGGGATCGGGGTCGATCCCGGCGATGGCCTGTTGCGACAGGGAGCCGAGGGCTACCAGCTCACCTGGATGGACGCAAAAGTCGACGACTGGGTGGTCACGCCGCGCCGCGGCAAGGCAGTGGAAATCAACGCGCTCTGGTACAACGCGCTCCGGCTCCTCGCCGGATGGTGCCGTGACCTGGGCGTGAACGACGGCGGACTGGATCTCGCGGCCCGCGCCGACCACACGTACGACGCCTTCAACCGGCGATTCTGGTGCGAGCCGGCCGGTCATCTCTTCGACGTGGTGGACGGCGAGTCGGGAGACGATGCCGCCTGCCGGCCGAATCAGGTCCTGGCGATTTCGCTCGAACATCCGGTGCTCGCTCCCGAGCGCTGGGATCCGGTGATGCAGATCGTGCGCGACCGGCTGCTCACGCCGGTCGGCTTGCGGTCGCTGGCGCCAGGGCACCCGGACTACAAAGCGAAGTACTACGGCGACCTGCGCTCGCGCGACGCCGCCTACCATCAGGGAACCGTCTGGGCGTGGCTGATCGGCCCCTTCGTGGACGCGTGGATGAAGGTGTATCCCGACGACACCGCCGGCGCCCGGGGCTTCCTCGAAGGGTTCGAGCACCATCTGGCCGAGGCGTGTGTCGGTTCGATCAGCGAGATCTTCGACGCCGAGGCGCCCTACGTGCCGCGCGGCTGCGTCGCCCAGGCGTGGAGCGTGGCGGAAGTGCTGCGGTGCCTGCAGAAGACCGGGGCAGCGTCGGCGCCGGACCAGCGGGAAGCAGCGGGTGCTGGCGCTGGGCACGGATAGGGACGTCCCGGCCTGCACAGAACCGCGAACCGGCCGCCACGGTATCATCCGGCTGATTGATGTCCCGTCTCGACCAGTACGGATGGAACGACCGCTTCGCCGCGGCGTTCGCCGAGCACGCCGCCGCCGGACGAGTACCGGCCCGGGTCGTTCTCGAGCACACGCATATCTACCGCGTCGCGACCGAACAGGGTGAGATCCTGGCGCGGGTCTCGGGACGGCTGCGCCACAATGCCCGCGAGCGTCCGGACTTTCCGGCGGTTGGCGACTGGGTGGTGGTGGAGCCGGTGGAGGACAGCGACGCCCGTATCCACGCCGTGCTCCCCCGTGTCAGCCGCTTCTCGCGGCGCGCGGCGGGGGATGCGACCGAAGAGCAGGTCGTGGCCGCGAACATCGACACGGTCTTTCTCATCGGCGGCCTCGATGGGGATTTCAATCCGCGCCGGATCGAACGTTACCTGGTGGTGGCGTGGGAGAGCGGCGCCACGCCGGTCGTCGTGCTCAACAAGGCCGATCTCGTGGACGATCCGGCGCGACACGTCGAAGAGGTTCGCGCCGTCGCGCCAGGAGTCGACGTGCACGCGGTGTCGACGCGGCATCCCGAGACGCTCGAGATCCTGCGGCGCCATCTTGGCTCGGGACGGACCGCGGCGCTGCTCGGCTCTTCGGGTGTCGGCAAGTCCACGATCGTCAATCGTCTGGTCGGACACGACCTGCTTCGTACCCAGGATGTCCGTATTACCGACAGCCGCGGACGCCACACCAGCACCGCCAGGCAGATGGTGCTGCTCGACGGCGGCGGCATCCTGATCGACACGCCGGGGATGCGCGAGCTGCAGCTCTGGGATTCCGGAGAGGCGATGGGCGACGCCTTCGCCGACGTCGAGGAGCTGGCGGCGGCGTGCCGCTTCCGCGACTGCCGCCACCGCCAGGAGCCTGGCTGCGCCGTCCGCGAGGCGGTCAGCGCGGGGCAGCTGGCGCCGGACCGGTTCGAGAGCTTCCACAAGCTGGCGGCCGAGCGCGACCACCAGGCGAAACAGCTCGACGCCCGGGCGCTGCTGCAGGAGAAGCGCAAGACGAAAGTCATGCACAAGGCGTTGCAGAAGCACCTGAAGGACAAGGGCGCCAGGTAAGGTCACCTACCGCCGCCTGTCCTCCATTCACCGGAATGGCCGGACCCGGCTGCCGCCATCGCCGTAGATTAGCGGCATGGACGTGCTCACGATCGCCGACGCCCGCAAGACGTTCGCCAAGGTCGTGGCCCTCGATGGCGCGGGCTTCGAGCTGCGGGAAGGAGAGCTGCTCGCGCTGCTCGGCCCCAACGGCGCCGGCAAGACGACGCTGATCCGGGCGATCGCCGGACGGGTCAGGCTCGATGCCGGAGAGATCCGCGTGTTCGGCGAACCGCTGCCCGCGTCGGGCACGCATCCAGGCCTCGGCATCGTGCCGCAGGAGATCGCACTCTATCCGCTGATGTCGGCGCGCGAGAACCTGGAAGTGTTCGGCGCCTTCCAGGGTCTGACCGGCGCCACGCTCAAGACCCAGGTGGCCTGGGCGCTCGAGCAGACCGGTCTCGCCGATCGCGCCGCCGAGCCGGTCGGAAAGTTCTCGGGCGGCATGCGCCGCCGCCTCAACATCGGCTGCGGCATCGTCCATCGTCCGCGGATATTGCTGCTCGACGAGCCGACGGTCGGCGTCGATCCACAGAGCCGCGACCGGATCTACGACATGCTCGCGGCGCTGATGACCGACGGTGTCTCCATCCTGCTGACGACGCACCATCTGGAAGAGGCGGAAGCCCGCAGCTCGCGCATCGTGATCCTCGATCATGGCCGGGCCATCGCGGCGGGCACGCTCCCGGAGCTCGTCGACAGGACGATCGGCAAGGACCGGCTGGTGACGCTGCGGCTGACAGACGGAGAAGTGGTGAGCGCGCGGATGCGCGACGTCGCCGCCGACCTGCCGCCGCTGCTCGAAAACGTCGGACGGTCGGGCCGGACCGTTGATGACGTGGAGGTCCGTGGCCCGAGCCTCCAGGCGGTCTTCATCCACCTCACGGGCCGGGAGCTCCGCGAATGATCGTCACGCTGCTGAAAGCCGGCTGGCTCAACCTCCGGCGGGATCGGGTGGCCCAGGCGCTCACCTTCGTGCTGCCGATCGTCTTCTTCTCGATCTTTGCGTCGGTCTTCGGCGGCCAGGGGTCGACGTCGCGGATCCGGGTAGCGGTGGTGGACGAGGACCAGTCCGAGTTGAGCGGGCGCATCCGTGCCGGCCTCGAACGGGAGACCGGCCTTCGCGTTCGCACCGCCGACGCCGGCGGCGCGCGTCTCGATCGTGCCGGCGGCGAGCAACTGGTGCGCAGCGGCGACGTGCCGGTGGCGGTGGTGATCCCGAAGGGCATGGGCGCGGGCTTTGGCGCCGGCGGGTTCGGCGCCGGCGCGGTGAAGATCCAGCTGCTCGCGGACGTGTCGGACAAGATCGCCCCCCAGATGGTGCTCGGCCTGCTCCAGAAAGTCACGATGACCGCCGCCCCCGATCTGATGATGAAGGGGGGCATGGAGCAGTTCGAGAAACGCGCCGGGGCCCTGACGCCGCAGCAGCGCGTGGCGGTCGACGCCTGGCTCCCGCAGCTGAAGTCACAGGCCACCGGCCAGCCGTCCGGCACCGGCGACGGAGCCGCGGCGATGGGCGTGTCGGCCGAGATCGTGGATGTCATGGGGAGCAACACCCGCGCCGCATCGCTGGTCTCGTTCTACGCCGCCGGCATCGGCGTCATGTTCCTGCTGTTCTCGTGCGTGGCCGGCGCCGGCGGCGCCCTGCTCGACGAGATGGAGGCCGGCACGCTCGAGCGGCTGCTGTCCACCCGTCTCGGCATGTCGCGTCTGCTGCTCGGGAAGTGGCTGTTTCTGGCAATCGTTGGCGTCCTGCAGCTGACCGTGATGTTCCTGTGGGGTGCGGTCGCGTTCGGCCTGCCGCTCTTTTCGCACCTGCCCGGGTTCGCGGTGATGACGGCGGTGACGGCCTCGGCGGCCGCCGCGCTCGGCATGGTGCTGGCGACGGTCGCCGGGAGCCGCGCCCAGCTCTCCGGCTTCTCGACGATCCTGATCCTGACGATGTCGGCGCTGGGGGGGAGCATGTTCCCGCGGTTTCTCATGAGCGAGACGATGCAGAAGTTCGGTCTGCTGACATTCAATGGCTGGGCGCTCGACGGTTATCTGAAGGTGTTCTGGCGCGACGCGGCACTCTGGCAGCTCTGGCCGCAGGTGCTCGTGCTCGCCGGCCTTACCCTCATCTTCCTGTCGTTGGCACGGCTGCTCGCAAGGCGCTGGGAAACGGCGTGATAGCTTTTAGGGATGCGGATCGCGCTGGTTCAACAGCGGGCGGAGCCTGATAAATCGTCGAACGTCGCGCGCGGGCTCGCGGCGCTCGAGCGCGCCGCCCGCGAAGGGGCCGAGATCGTCGCCTTTGCGGAACTGGCTTTCGAACGGTTTCACCCGCAGCGGCCCGCCGATGGGGATCCGCTGGCGCTCGCCGAGACCATCCCCGGGCCGGTCACCGACCAGTTCTCACGCAAGGCGCGCGAGCTTGGCGTCGTCGTCGTGCTCAATCTCTATGAGCGCGAGGGGCCGCACGCCTTCGACTCGTCCCCGGTCATCGATGCCGACGGTTCGCTGCTCGGCATCACCCGGATGATCCACATCACCGACTATCCCTGCTTCCACGAGCAGGGTTACTACACGCCGGGGGACACCGGGGCGCCGGTGTATCGCACCCGGGCCGGAGCCATCGGCGTGGCCATCTGCTACGACCGCCATTATCCCGAGTACATGCGTGCCCTCGCCGTCGGCGGCGCCGACCTGGTCGTCGTTCCGCAGGCCGGCGCCGTCGGGGAATGGCCCGACGGGTTGTACGAAGGGGAGATGCAGGTCGCGGCCTTCCAGAACGGCTACTTCGTCGCGCTCTGCAACCGCGTCGGTGCGGAAGACTGCCTGACGTTCGGCGGCGAATCGTTCGTGTGCGCGCCGGATGGCCGCGTGATCGCGCGGGCGCCGGCGATGGAGGAGTGCACGCTCAGCGCCGACCTCGACCTCGCGACGACCGCGGAGTCGCACGCGCGCCGACTCTTTCTTCAGCACCGGCGGCCCGAGCTCTACGGCCGCTGGCTTGACCGCAACAGGGAACCGCTACTTCGATGAAGCGACTGATAGGCACCTGGACTCTCCTTTCATACGTAACCGAAAACGCCGATGGCTCGCAGGGCAAACCGTACGGCGACGCGGTCGGCCGATTGAGTTATGACGAGCACGGCAACATGGCCGGCCAGGTCATGCGGCCAGGGCGATTCGACGTCACTCCCGGGCAATGGGGGGCGCAGGACGTGCGCTCCGCCTACGCCGGCTACATCGCCTACTTCGGCACCTACGAGGTCAACGAGGCCGAAGACACCGTGGTGCATCACGTCGACGGGGCGCTCAATCCCGGATGGGTGGGTGGCGACCAGGTTCGCCGGATGCGGTTCGACGGTGAACGGCTCATTCTCTCCACCGACGTGCCCAAGGCCGGGCTCATGGTCACGCACAAGCTGACGTGGCAGAAGCTCGGTTAGCGCTGCTCGTCCTGTGTGCCGCGGCGGTCACGGCTTGTTCGGGGCCGGTGGTCCACACCGCGACCTACGCGACGATGGCCGAGGCCAGGGCAGCGGGCGCGACCGACCGTGGCTGGGTGCCGTCGTCATTGCCCGAAGGGGCTTACGAGTTGAGGGCTGCCTACGCCGTCGATGGCCGCGAGCGATGGGGACTGTTCAACTTCCGGCCGGCGGACGCCGACGCGCTGCGGGCGCTGTTGCAGCCGGAGCCGGTGTCGTTTGCCGGCACGGTGATGCGGATCCCGGGTCGCGTGGAATGGTGGCCGGTGATCCTGCGAGGCCGGCTGGACGCCGAACGGATCGAGACGACCGGCCTGCGTGCATACCCGGCGAAGAGCGGTGACCTGGTGTACGCGGTGAACTGGAACCAGGGACGGGCGTATTTCTGGAGTCAGTGACGGGTGGGTGGTGCCGAGGACTGGAATCGAACCAGTGACACCAGCATTTTCAGTGCTGTGCTCTACCGACTGAGCTACCTCGGCTCGGCCTCGCGACGCTTGGCAGAACCCCAATCATAACAGTGCCGCCGCATCGGCGACAAGCAACGCACTGAGGTTGAACAGTTTCCGGGCCGCTACAAACGTCTGGCCGATCCAGTAGGGTGCCTGGCGGTGAGACAGCCCGAGCCTGCGCGCGGCCTTCCGCGACGCCTCTGACAGCCCCGCGCTCACCGCCGCCCCTCGCGCCAACAGATAGTCGAGCTCGAGCCGCTGAAGGTGAGGACGCATCTCGAGGATCTCGAAGCCGCGAGGCTCGAGCAGCCGCGCGATCGTCCGCCGGGTGAAGTAGTACAGGTGGACCGACGACAGGAAGGGCCAGCGCCGCCCGAGCAGCCGGGCCAGCCAGGAGCCGCGATCGGGATAGTTGACGACCAGCAGGCCCCCCGGCTTGATCAGCTCGGAGACCCGGCGGATGACCCGTGCCGGATCCGGCGTGTGCTCGATGACGTCCCACAACGTCACCACGTCGAAGGAGGCGGCGGGAAAGTCCTGGTCGAACAATTCCCCCGCGCGGATCCGCAGCCCGTAGTGCTTCGAGCCCCACTCCGCCATCCAGCGATTCGGTTCGCAGCCTTCGACCTCCCAGCCCCGGTCCCGCGCGGCGGCGAGGAAGGCCCCGGCGGCGGTGCCGACGTCGAGCAGGCGTCCGCGACCGGGCCGCAGCGACTCGATGTGCGCGACCGCCTTCCTGAAGGTCAGCTCGCGCGCCTTCACCTGCGACACGTACGCCGGGTCATCGCCGAGCGAGTAGGCCTCGACGATTTGACTGCCGTCGGGACGGGGACTGACGTACTCCAGGCCGCAGCGGCGACACTGGACCAACCGGTCGATCAGCAGCTCATCGCCCGATGCCCTGAAGGTCCGGACGAGGTCGCGCGCATTTCCATCCGCGTAACGCGCCTCGTAAACCGTACCGGGCATCGTCGGCGCCGCACAGGTTGCACGGGACATGTTCGAGGGAGGACACAGAGAGCATCAGTTGATGATTTCACCGCTTGCAGATGACGTGCCGGCCGCGGAGCGCGAAACGACGGTCACTTTACTTTGACGAACGAGATCCCGCGGCGGTCGTAGGCGTGTTCGAAATACTCAGTTGCGTGGTCGAACTTCGCGGTCCCCTCGGGATACGCGGCCCGATCGTCAGGATCGATGTAGAGGTAGTCGATGCCGCGCCGGCGCGCGAGCTCCCAGGCCTCTCGTGCGTCCGGCGTCCGATAGATCCACTGAACTTCGAGCGAGCCCTGCTCGTACTCCGGCGTCGGCAGCAGCGAGATCGGCAGACCTGCGCTCATCCGCCGCTGCGCGAACGATGGAATGAGGCTCCAGTGGTCCGCGCCTCGCAGCTTCGGCTCCATCTGGACGATGGCATCTTCCGGAACCGACTCGCGCAGCCACTCGAAGGCGCGCTGCTGCGGGCGAGTCACTGCCTGAGTCCAGTGAAACCCTCCCGGGCCCAGTTGACGATTGGAGATGTCCTGGGCGTTGTAGAGGTCGATGGCCGTGGTCGGCAGGCCGACGACGACGATGGCGCCCGCGAGTGTTGCCACCGACGCTGTGCCCACCTGTCCGAGCGCCCACAGCACGCGGGCCAGCAGCACCGGCAGCATCAGCTGAAGCATCTGACCGGTACGGAACCCGACCCATGACGGTTCCGACAGCGTCAGCGTATGCATCAGCAGCAACGAGAGGGCGACGCCGATCCCGGCGACGCGCATCGGCTGCATCGGAAGGGCGCGCCAGGGCCAGAGGCCGGCCAGCGCGGGGAGCAGCACTGGACCGGTGGAGAGCAGGAGCACCGCCAGCGTGTTGTTCCTGGCGATGCCGATGAGCCAGCCGAATGACACCGCGGCCGCTGCCCCATCTGCGACCTCGTTCATCGCACACCACCCGAGGGCCAGCAGCACCGGAACGGCCGCCTGGGCGTGGCGAGCGACGATCGCGACCGCGCCCGGCCGTCGGATCGAGTCCACTACAACGCCGAGGCCATACACGGCTGAGAACACCGCACCCACGAACGGGTTGAACGTGGTCGCCATCCCGAGGGCCGCGCCCGCGAGCCAGATAGCTCCGCGACCGGCGCCGGCGCCTGAGGTGGCACCGATCAGGACCGCGATGAGCGCGATCGCGCACGACAGCGAGTGCTGTGGGTTGTACCAGAGCCCCCGCGCGATGCCGTCGATCCGAAGCCCTTTGAACACCCAGGCGGAGATCGCATCGATGTTGAGCTCGGTGAGATCCGCTAGCGTCCCGCCGCGTTCCCAGACCTGATGGACGACATAGCTGCCTTCGGCGCTCGTCGCCAGCACCGTCAGCCAGACGGCGGCAGCCGCCGGTCCTGCGCGCGGCACCGCCGTGCGCGCGAGCAGGTAGAGCATCGCAATCAGCAGCCCTCCCGACAGGATCGCGTTCGTTTTCAGCGGCGCCTGAACGTCCCGCCCTGACGCCGCGACCGCGGGCAGCAGAAAGTAGGTCCAGTAGTAGTGCATGGTCTGCGAGGCCATGTACGGATTGCGCGGCGGAGAATCGAAGCGGCCCAGCTCCGCCGCGAGCGCCGTGTGCCACACGAAGTCGGCGGTGAAGTAGGCGCGATACCAGCGCGTGCCCGAGGCGTCCTCACGGCCAAGATTTCGGTAGGGTGGCCCCATGAGCAGGGGGACCAGCAGCAGCGTGAGGGCGAGCGCGCGGGTGTCGCCCGGCGACCACGCAGGCAGGGACATCAGGGGTTGACGGCAGCGGCGTGACAGCCAGACCAGGACGGACGCCAGGGCCAGCCACGACAGGACGAACGCGACGGGCGACGCGACCCCCAGGTAGATCGGCAGCCACAGCGCCAGCTGCGTCGCCCCGTATCCCACGAGGGCGCCGATGAACCACCCCGCAGGATGGCCGTCTGCCACCGCTCGCCGTCCCAGTGCCACGCCCGGTGACACCGCAGCGATGTAGAGCAGTCCGTACAGGAGCCCTGTGATTCCGCTGGACGCAGCGACGGCAGCGGTGAAGGCGACAGCCGGTACGATCCAGAGCATCCGATGGGTCATGCGCCGAGGCGCCCGTAGGCAGGATGCATCCCGAGCAGGATAAGTCGGAAGTCGCGGCGTTGGGGATCAGACCACGGTCTGACCCCGACAGCGCCCGTCAGCGCGGGGTCTGGGAGCGCTGCGATTGCGTCCGCTTCTTGATCTCCGACTCCAGCTCCTCGGCCACGTTCAGGGCGCAGCCCAATGCCACCCCCCCGAAAATGATGACGACGAACGCGGCAGCGTTCATGAGACGGGAGAGGACGGCGCGAGCGGTGGTCAGCAATGTCGGCCCCTGGAGCCAGAGGATTGTGCCAGAACACGGCTGAGTTAGCACGAGGTTTTTGGGGCCGGTGCCTGGAGGTTCCCCTTGTACTTCGGCGATGGCTCTGCTATTTTTTGTTGTACTTTCGGGCCACGCTCTGGTACCTTTCGCCGCGTCACCGTATGGTCCAGTCGAACCACCTCGTGAAGCCGCTGCCGCCACGGCGTGGACTCCGCCACAAACCGTGGCTCCGCGGCGCCCTGATCTTCGCGACCCTGGTGGTGCTGGTGGATGCCCTGGTGGGGGAGAGCGGTCTTCGCCGGACGATCCTCGCGCGCGGAGAGTACGCCGAGGCCTCAGCCCGCCTTCAGCTGATGCGGGAAGCCAACGGTCTGCTGCACGAGCAGGCGCGGCTGCTCGCGGAAGATCCGCAAACGATCGAGTCGGCCGCGCGCGAACAGCTCGGCGTGATTCGACCGGGAGAATTGCTGTTCCGTCTCAAGCCGGTCCGCTAGTCCGGCGGCCTGGTTGAACCCGGCACCGGGCGTCAGCCGATGCCGGACTCACCGCAGCTCACCGACCCTAGACCGTCGCCGATTCTTCCTTGATCAACCCCAGCTCGACCCGGACCTTGTGCTCGATCGTTTTGGTCATCTCGGGGTTGTCGCGCAGGAACTGCTTCACGTTCTCGCGACCCTGGCCGAGGCGCTCGCCGTTGAACGCGAACCAGGTTCCGCTCTTGTCGACGATCTTCCTCTCGACCGCCAGGTCGAGCAGGTCTCCCTCCTTCGAGATCCCTTCCCCGTACATGACGTCGAACTCCGCTTCGCGGAACGGCGGGGCGACCTTGTTCTTGACGACCTTCACGCGCGTGCGGCCGCCGACGACCACGTCGCCGTCCTTGATCGCGCCGATCCGCCGGATGTCGATCCGGACCGACGAGTAGAACTTCAAGGCCCGGCCGCCGGTGGTGGTCTCGGGATTGCCGAACATCACGCCGATCTTCTCGCGGAGCTGGTTGATGAAGATGAGGCAGGTCTTCGACTTCGACACCACGCCGGTGAGCTTGCGCAGCGCCTGGGACATCAGCCGCGCCTGCAGGCCCATCTGCGCCTCGCCCATCTCCCCTTCGATCTCGGCGCGCGGCACCAGGGCGGCGACCGAGTCGACCACGACGACGTCGACGCTGTTGGAGCGGACGAGCACCTCGACGATTTCGAGCGCCTGCTCGCCGTTGTCGGGCTGCGACACGAGCAGGTTCTCGAGGTCGACCCCCAGCTTTTTCGCGTAGGTGGCGTCGAGGGCATGTTCGGCGTCGACGAAGGCCGCCATCCCGCCGAGCCGCTGCGCTTCGGCGATGATCTGCAGCGTGAGCGTGGTCTTACCCGAGGACTCGGGCCCGAAGATCTCGATCACGCGGCCGCGGGGCACGCCGCCGATGCCGAGGGCGAAGTCGAGGCTGATCGAGCCGGTGGAAATGGCCGGGACCGCCGCGACGGCGTCCTTCCCTCCGAGCCGCATGATCGAACCCTTGCCGAACTGCTTCTCAATCTGTCCGACGGCGGCCTCGATGGCCTTCATGCGCTCTCGGTCGTTCCGATCTTCAACTGGCGGCATAACGCTCCTTATGGGTGCTCCAATACGGTTGCGGGGTTCGGCGGCTCTCATTCATGCACTATCGCCCGGGGGTGTGACAGGCAAGGTCCCGGCTGCGTAGCCACGTGAGCCACCGTGTGATGGAGCGGGTGAATGATAGGTTCGTGCCGTGGCGAAAGTCAAGCGCAAAAACGTGCAGGTCGTGCTGATATATCGCTGTAACACTTCATCTTAGGGGGACTGGCCGACTTTCGCCCCTGTGCCGCCGTCGCGGCAGTTTCTGCCCGGCGGATTGAGCCTCGGCCCGGCAGAATCCGAGCGCCGCGGCCCCTGTGACATCATCGGTCCGCATGCCGTCACCGATCGGTCATGCGCTCGGGGGCGTGGCCGCCGGGTGCCTCGTCACGTCCCGGCCCGGCACGGGAACGTTGATCCTGTTCGCGGCGGCGGGGATGCTTCCCGACATCGACTTCCTGCTTCCGGTCCAGCACCGGGGACCTACCCACAGCCTCACCGCCGCGGTCCTTGCTTTCGCCGCGGCGCTCATCGTCATGCGGCTCCGCGCCCCGCAGCATCGGTTCGGATCGCGATGGAACGTGCGGCTTGCCGCCGCGATCGGCATCGCCTATGCGTCCCACACGCTGCTCGACTGGCTCGGCCAGGACACCTGGTCGCCGATGGGGATCATGGCGCTGTGGCCGTGGTCGACCGCGTACTACGTCTCCAACCTCGATGTCTTCGCCGCCGTGGATCGGCGCTACTGGACGGCCGGCTTCTGGTCGAGGAATGCGCTCGCGGTAGTGCGCGAGGTCGCAATCCTCGGTCCGATGGCCTGGCTCAGTAGCTATAGAACCCGCGGCCGGCCTTCCGTCCAAGGTGTCCAGCCGCCACCATCCGCTTGAGCAGCGGGCACGGCCGATACTTCGGGTCGCCGAGGCCGTCGTGCAGGACGTTGAGGATCGCCAGGCACACGTCCAGGCCGATGAAGTCCGCGAGCGTCAGCGGCCCCATCGGATGGTTCATGCCCAGCTTCATCACGCCGTCGATCGCCTCGCGCGTCCCCACCCCTTCCATCAGGGCGTAGATCGCCTCGTTGATCATCGGCATCAGGATCCGGTTCGCGATGAAGCCGGGATAGTCCGCTGCCTCGAGCGGCGTCTTGCCGAGGGCGGCGCACAGGCCCGACGCGACCGCCATCGACTCGTCCGACGTCGCCTGGCCGCGGATCAACTCCACCAGCGACATCAGCGGCACCGGGTTCATGAAGTGCATCCCGAGTACCTTGTCGGGCCGCCGGGTCGCGGCGCCGAGCACGGTAATCGAGATCGACGACGTGTTCGAGGAGAGGATGACTTCGGGACGGGTGAGCGCGTCGAGTTGACCGAACAGGCTGCGCTTCGCCTCGAGGTCCTCGACGATCGCCTCGACGACGAAGTCGGCTTCGGCGAGCACGGCGATCTCGGCGCTGGTGCTGAGCCGTCCGAGCGACGCGTCGCGCTCCTCCGGCGTGAGCTTTCCCTTCTCGACGAACTTGCCCAGGCTCTTCTCGATCGTGGCCCGGGCGCGGGCCAGCGCCGCATCCGCCGCGTCCACGAGCTGTACCTCGTAGCCCGATTGCGCGAATGTCTGCGCGATCCCGTTGCCCATCGTCCCGGCGCCGACTATCCCGACCTTTCTGATCTCAGTCATCGGGACAATTATCCATTGGGGATGGGGATGGGGAATGGGGAATGGGGAGTGGGGAATGGGCTGTGCGGTATTTGGGAGTTGGAGGTTGTGAGTTGGGGGTTAGACGGATTCCACCGCCAGCGCCACGCCGTTGCCGCCACCGAGGCACAGCGCGGCGATGCCGCGGCGCGCGCCGCGGCGCTTCATCGCATACAGCAGCGTGGTCAGGACGCGAGACCCGCTGGCGCCGATCGCGTGTCCGAGCGCGACGGCGCCGCCGTGGACGTTCACCCGTGCCAGGTCGATGCCGAGCTCGCGGATCACCGCGACCGCCTGCACCGAGAATGCTTCGTTGATCTCCAGCAGGTCGACGTCGGCCAGGTTCCAGCCGGCCTTTTCCGCGACCTTGCGCACCGATTCCACCGGCGTCATCAGCACCAGCTTCGGCGCCAGCCCGGTCGTCGCCTGCGCGACGATCCGCGCCATCGGCGTGAGACCGAGCTCCCGCGCCCGGTCTTCGGCCATGACCACCACCGCGGAGGCCCCGTCGTTCACTCCCGGCGCATTGCCCGCGGTGACGCTGCCGTCCTTCTTGAACGCCGGCTTGAGAGCACCCAGGGTTTCGGTCGAGGTGTCTTCGCGCACCGCTTCGTCGCGATCGACGACGGTCGGGTTTCCCTTGCGCTGGGGGATGCTGACGGGAAGGATCTCGTCGTTGAACCATCCTTCCCGCGCCGCCTGCGCGGCCTTCCGGTGGCTCTCGACCGCGTAGGCGTCCTGCTCTCCGCGCGACACGTTGTAGATGTCGGCAACGTGCTCGCCCGCCATCCCCATGTGACAGTTCTCGAACGAGCACCAGAGGCCGTCGTTGATCATGGAGTCGATCAGCTGGCCGTTCCCCATGCGCAGGCCTTCGCGAACCCGCTGGAGCAGGTACGGCGTGTTGCTCATGGACTCCATGCCCCCGGCAACCGCCGTCTGGATGTCACCGGTCGCGATCCCCTGGGCCGCCAGCATCACCGCCTTCAAGCCGGAGCCGCAGACCTTGTTGATCGTCAACGCCGCAACCGTCGCCGGCAACCCGCCGTTGAGCGCTGCCTGCCGCGCCGGGTTCTGGCCGTTGCCGGCCTGGATGACGTTGCCCATGATGCACTCGTCGACCTGCGCCGGATCGATGCCGGCCCGGACGACCGCTTCGCGCACCACCAGGGCGCCGAGCTGCGGGGCGGTGAAGTCTTTCAGCGCGCCGAGAAACTTGCCGGTCGGCGTGCGGACTGCGGAGAGGATGACGGAGTTTTTCATGAGGTCGAGCCTGGAGGCTAGAGGCGCACATTCAGCCTGACAACGGCGTCGTCGCCGAGAAGCTGTTGAAGTTTCGGCAGGATGACCGCGCGCGCGCGCTCGATCTCCTTGAGCCACCGCGGATCGGCCGAGCGGACCCGCAGCGTCGTGCCTTCCAGTTCTACAGACGTCACCCGGGCCAGTGCAGGTCCCACGACCAGCTGCCAGGCGAACCTCGTGCGGGCCGGCGAAGGCGGCTGGCGGCGCACGATCTCGGCGAGAACGCCGCCGGCGAAGGTCTGGATGGAACGCATGTGTCGGCCGATCCTCGCGATAATATCAGCGCCGTGCGACTGATTCTCGCGTCAGCCTCTCTTCGGCGCGCCGAGTTGCTCCGCGCCGCGGGCTTCGACTTCGAGATGATGGCCTCGGAGGTTGACGAAACGCCGCGGCCGGGCGAAGCGGGGGAGACCTACACGCTGCGGGTCGCCCGCGACAAGACCAGGCACGTCGCCGGCAGACAGCCCGACGGCACGGTTGTGCTTGGGGCCGACACCGAGGTGCTGGCCGCCGGAGCAATTCTCGGAAAGCCGGCCGACACAGCGGACGCGGCGAGGATGCTGCGGCTGCTGTCGGGACGGGTCCATCTCGTGATTACGGCCGTCGTGATCGTCGCCGGCAGCCGGACGGTCGAGGCGGTCGCCGCCACCGAGGTACGTTTCAGCCCGATGACCGAGCAGGACATCGAGTGGTACGTCGCGACCGGCGAGCCCATGGGTAAGGCCGGGGCCTACGGAATCCAGGGCCGCGGCGCCCGGTTTGTCGAGTGGATCCAGGGCTCATGGTCGAACGTGGTCGGGTTGCCGATCGCGACCGTCCACCGCCTGTTGCGTGAAGTAGAATAGGCCAACTGAATCCAAGTCGTTCATTTTCAACGATGAGCGGGTGTTTCCGATGAAATCCAAAACGACTAAGGTCCTGGCGACGGCCCTGGTGTTCGTCGCCGCGATCGGCGGCTTGATGTACGCCTCCCTGGCCCAGGGCACCGAGTATTACAAGCACGTCGACGAAGTGATGGCCGACCCCTCCTCCTGGCACGACAAGAAGCTGCAGCTGCACGGCTTCGTGGTGGAGAAGTCGATCATGCGCAAGCCGGGCACGCTCGAATACATCTTCCAGGTGCATAACAAGGGGCACGTCGTCAATGCGCGCTACACCGGGATCGTACCCGACACGTTCAAGGACAACTCCGAGGTCGTGATCAAGGGTTACCTCGGCCCGGACGGCTTCTCCGTCGAGCCCGACGGGGTGATGGCGAAATGCCCCTCGAAGTACGAGGCGGCCCCTCCGCGCTCATCAGGAATCTAGCAATGCCTGCGCTCGGTACGTTCGTCCTGTTCACCGCCTTCGTGGTCTGCGCCTACGCGATCGCGGCCTCGGTCGCCGGGGCACGGCGCCGATCCACGCGCCTGGTCGAGAGCGGGATCGGGGCGTTCTACTTCGTCACCGCATTGATGACGGTCGCGTCGGGGATCCTCGTGCACGCCTTCGTCACCGACAACTACGCGATCAAGTATGTCCAGCGCTACTCGGATACGGCGCAGCCGCTCGCTTACAAGATCGCGTCGTACTGGGGCGGGCTCGACGGGTCGATCATGTTCTGGGTCTTCCTGCTCGGGTGTTTCGGGGCGTGCGCGGTCTACGTCAACCGCGAGCGCCACCGCGAGCTGATCCCCTACGTCGTCGCTGTCATCGCCGCCACCGAGATGTTCTTCATCCTGCTGATGGTGGTGCACAACAACCCGTTCTCCACCTTCCTGACGCCGCCGCCGGCCGATGGCGCCGGGCTCAACCCGCTGCTGCAGAACTTCTACATGGCGATCCACCCGCCATCGCTGTACATCGGGTTCGTGGCGATGACCGTGCCGTTCGCGTTCGGCATGGCGGCACTGATCACGGGCTACCTCGACGACTCCTGGCTGCGCGCCGTCCGGCGCTGGACGATGCTCGGGTGGATGTTCCTCACCTTCGGCCTCGGGCTCGGCATGCTGTGGGCTTACGAGGAGCTGGGATGGGGCGGCTACTGGGGCTGGGATCCGGTCGAGAACGCCGGCCTGCTCCCCTGGTTCACGGCCACGGCCTTCCTGCATTCCGTCATGGTCCAGGAGCGGCGCGGGATGCTGCGCGTCTGGAACGTGACGCTCGTGATCCTGACGTTCTTCCTGACGATCTTCGGCACCTTCATGACCCGGTCCGGCGTGGTGCAGTCGGTGCACGCATTCGGTGAGGATCCGCAGCTCGCGCTGCTGTTCAGCATCTTCATGGTGGTCATCCTCACCTTCAGCTTCGGGCTGGTCATCTACCGGCTGCCGCTGCTCAAGGGGCGCAACGAGCTCGACTCCTGGGCGTCTCGCGAAGCGGCTTTCCTGGCGAACAACTGGATCCTGCTGTTCTCGGCCTTCTTCGTGCTGTTCGCGACGATGTACCCGACCCTGAGCGAGGCGGTGCGGGGAGAGCGGCTAACGGTCGGTCCGCCGTTCTTCAACCGGTGGATGCTGCCGATCGGGCTGATCCTGCTGCTGTTGACCGGCATCGGGCCGCTGCTCGCCTGGCGCAAGTCCACCATCGCCAACATGGTCCACCAGTTCCTCTGGCCGGCCACCGCCGCGGTGGTGACCGCGGTCGGGCTGATGGCGCTCGGCGTCCGGGTCTGGGCCTCGGGCATCTGCTTCGCGCTGTGCGCGTGGGTGCTCACGACGATCGCCCAGGAGTTCATCCGGGGCGCCGGCGTGCGCAAGCAGACGACCGGCACGGATCTCTTCACCGCGCTGGTCGGGCTCTTCGGGCGGTCGCGGCGACGTTACGCCGGCTACATCGTCCATGTCGGCATCGTCGTGATGTTCTTCGGCTTTGCCGGAGAGGGCTTCAAGAACGAGCTCGAGATCCCGATGAAGCCCGGGCAGGAGACGACGGTCGGCCACTTCACCGTCCGTCACGACGCGCTCCGCGTCACCGCCGACGCCCAGAAGCAGATGGTGACCGGCCACGTTTCCGTATTCGAGGACGGCAAGGCGATCGGCACGATGACCCCGGCACGCTGGTTCTACGCCAAGCGGGTGGAGGAGCCGACCACCGAGGTCGCGATCCGCCGGGCGGTTGGGGAGGACCTCTACATCGTGCTCGGCGGCTTCGAGGTCGCGGACCAGAGCGCGGTCTACAAGATCGTCGTCAACCCGCTGGTGAACTGGGTCTGGTTCGGCCTCGGGATCATGGTGATCGGCAGCATCGTGTCGATGCTGCCGGAGTCGATGTTCGCGGTGGCGATGGCGAAGCTGCCGGCCACGGCGGCGACCACGGCGCTGCTGCTGGTCCTGCTGCTGCCGGCGCTGGCGCATGCGCAGCACGTCGAGAACCCGAACCTCGTGACCGCGGTGCCGAAGTCGGCGCTCGAACGTGATCTGCAGGCCGAGATCATCTGCATGTGCGGCACCTGCGGCCGGAAGCGCATCGGTGAGTGCACGTGTGGCATGGCCGCCCAGATGCGAGACGAAGTCTCCAAGCTGGTCGCCGCAGGGAAGACCCGCGAGCAGGTGTTCGACTACTACATCGCCAAGTACGGCAGCCAGGAGCCGCTCGCCTCTCCGTTGAACAAGGGTTTCAACCGGCTGGCGTGGCTCTTCCCCTACATGATGGGCGGGGCCGGCGCCATGGTGCTTGGGGTGATGGCGTTCCGCTGGTCGCGGCGCGAGGCAGTGGAGAGCGGTGACGATAACGCCGTCGGCGGCGCCGAGGCAGAGATCCTCAACGAGAGACTGGACGATGAGCTCAGAGATCTCGATTGAGAAGCCGGGCCGGCTGCCGCCGGTCCCGGCCCCTCCGGTAGCGGCCGGCATCAAGCGTCCGGCTGCCGGCGCCGACGACGGGTTCCGGCCCTGGCATTTCTTCGTGCTCGCCTCGATCCTGCTGGCCACCGTGGCGGTGATCCTGGCGCGGCAGTCCGCCCCGGCTGACCTGATCCTGGTGAGCTTCACGATCGCGGCTGCTGGCGTGGCAGCCGCCGCTCTCTATCGCACGCTGGTGCCGCTGACTGCGCCGCTGGTCCTGCGGATGGGGCAGCCGGTGAGCGAGCGCGCACGAGTGGCGCTCGAGCGTGAAAAGGCGCTGGTCCTGCGGTCGATCAAGGAACTGGAATTCGACCGGGCGATGGGCAAGGTGTCGCAGGCCGACTTCGAGGAGATGGCCGGCCGGCTTCGGACGCGTGCCCTGTCCCTGATGAAGCAGCTCGACCTGGGCTCGGGGGGCTACAGCGTGGCCATCGAAGAAGAGCTGGCACGTCGCGGCCAGCGTCCAACGGTGCCGACGCCTGATTTCGCGTGCGCCTGCGGGACGCCGAACGATCCTGACGCCGTGTTCTGCAAGAAGTGCGGCACGAGGTTGCATCCGTGAGGCGCCGCGCCCTCGACGCGCTGATCCTCGGCACCTGGCTCCTGTCGCTGGCGGTGCCGGCGACCGCACAGATCGCCCAGGTTCCGCCAGGCGCGCAGATGCCGGATCCGAAGCAGATGTCCGGTGTTCCGCTCCCTGCCGCCGACATGCCGTCCGGTACCGTGACGGTTCGAGTGATCCGTGGGTCGCTCTCGAATATCATCACCGCGCATCCCGTCGAGCTGAGCGGCGACGTGTCGGCATCCGCGAGCACCAACGACGCGGGGCGCGCCGAGTTCAGCGGGCTGAAGCCGGGTGCGAAGGTCAAGGCCGCTACTGTGGTCGACGGCGAGCGGCTGGAGTCACAACTGATCACGCTGCCCGCTCCAGGGCGGAGTTCGGTTGATGCTCGTCGCGACCGATCCGGAAGCGGCGAAGCGCGCTGAGGAGGACCGTAAGCTCGCGACCGCCCCCGCCCGCACCGGCATCGTCGTGTTCGGCGACCAGTCAAGGTTCGTCTTCGAGCTCGCCGACGGCGGGCTGACCGTCTTCAACCTCTTCCAGATCCTGAACACCGCGCGGACGCCGGTCCAGCCGGCGGTGCCCATCGTTTTTCAATTGCCCGACGGCGCCGCCCGGCCGACGATTCTCGAGGGCTCGTCACCGCTCGCCGCGATCGCCGGCGAGCGGGTGAACGTCAACGGTCCGTTCCCGCCGGGCATGACGCTGGTCCAGTTCGCCTACAGCCTGCCGTATTCCGGCGGATCCGCGACCGTCGTCCAGCGGCTTCCCGCCGCCCTCGCGCAGCTCTCCGTGGTCGCCCAGAAAGTCGGCGACCTGCGGCTGTCGTCACCGCAGGTGTCGCAGCAGCGCGACATGACCGCGGAAGGGGAGATCTACATCCTCGGCCAGGGGCCCCCTCTGGCCGCCGGCAGCGATCTCACGTTCTCGTTCACCGGGCTGCCGCACGCGCCGCTGTGGCCGCGAAACGTCGCGCTGTCGCTGGCCGGCCTCATCCTTCTCGCGGGTGCCTACGCGGCTGTGCGCGGCCGCCAGTCGAAGGGAGCGTCGATCGAGCGGCAGCGGCTGGAAGCGGAGCGTGAACGGCTGTTCGCGGAACTGGCCGCGCTCGACGCGGCGCAGGCCGCCGCTGCGGCTCCCCAGCCCGGTTACGCAGAACGCCGCCGAGTGCTGGTCACGGCGCTCGAACGCGTCTACGCCGCACTGGACGAGGCCGTCGCCGCCTGATGGCGTGGCGCTAGTGGACTTCAGCTCGCTGACCTTCAGCCAGGTATCTCGCAACTTCGGGCGGCGGCGCGCCCTGTCGGCGGTGTCGTTCTCGGTTCAGGCCGGAGAGATCGTCGCCCTGCTCGGCGCCAATGCTGCCGGAAAATCCACCTTGCTCTCGATTGCCGCCACGCTGATGGATCCGTCGCGCCGGAGAGGTGCGCTACGGCACGATCGGCGGCAGGGAAGCGGGGGCCGCGCTTCGCCGGCAGATCGGTCTGCTCGGCCACGACCTCTATCTCTACCCCGAGCTGACCGCGGCCGAAAACCTCCGGTTCTTCGGCGAGCTCTACGGCCTGGATCGCCTGGAGTCACGGGTCGCCGAGGCCCTGCTGGGGGCGGCACTGTCGGACCGCGCCGACGATCCGGTCTCGTCGTTTTCGCGTGGCATGCGCCAGCGGCTGGCGGTGGAACGGGCGCTGCTGCACGAGCCGCGCCTCGTCCTGCTCGACGAGCCGTTCACCGGGCTGGACGACGCGGCGTCGACGGCGCTACGGGAGCGGCTGGCCCGCCTCCGCGGCCGCGGCGCGATCGTCCTGCTGACGACCCACGAGCTCGAGGCGATCGACGCGGTGGTCGATGCCGCCTACGTGCTGGCGCGGGGGCGCGTGCAGCCGCTCGGGGCGGGGGCCGGCTCGCTGCGGGATCGCTATCGCCGGCAGGTGCAGGCATGACGTTCCTGTCGGCGGCCATGCTGGTCGCGCGGAAGGACCTGGTGATCGAGACGCGCAGCCGCGAAGTGATCTACACCTCGCTGCTGTTCGCGCTGTCGTGCATGCTGGTGTTCGCCTTCGGCCTGGTCAAGGACGGACGGGTGATCGCGGACGCCGCCGGGGCCATTCTCTGGATCACGATCGCCTTCTCCGGCACGCTCGCGCTCGGCCGGGTGTTCGATCGCGAGCGGCAGAACGAGACGCTGCGCGCGCTGCTGCTGGCACCGGTGTCGCGGGCGGCGGTTTACGTCGGCAAGTTTGCCGGCGTCCTGGCCCTGCTGCTGCTGGTCGAAGCGATCGTCGTTCCGCTGGTGGTGTTGATGTTCGACGCGCCGTTGTTCCGGCACCCGGGGTTGATGCTGGCGCTGCTGGCCGCCGGCAGCACCGGGTACGCCGCGGTGGGGACGCTGTTTGCCGCGATGCTCGCGCGCACGCGCGGGCGCGGCGCGCTGCTGCCGGTGCTGCTGTATCCGATCACCGTGCCGGTTATCATCGGCGGCGTCCGGGGGACGGCGGCGCTGCTCGCGCCGGACGCGGACCTGGCGATCGCCCGTGCCTGGCTGATGATGCTCGTCTGCTTCGACGCGGTCTTCATCACCCTGTCGCTGTGGACGTTCGAGCCGGCGATGACGGAGTAGAGCGAATGCGATTGAGACGCGCGATACCGATCGGGCTGGAGCACACACCATGAAGCGGCTGTTTCCCGTTCTGCTGATCCTCTGCATCGGCCTCTTTGCCTACGCCCCGTTCCTGATCGTGGCGGCGCCGTACGAATCGACCATGGGGCTGGTGCAGAAGATCTTCTACTTCCACGTGCCGACCGCGATCGCCATGTTCACCGCCGCGTTTACCTGCGGCATCGCCAGCGCCATCTTTCTCTTCGCCCGCCGGCCCGGCGCCGATCGCGTCGGGCTCGCCGCGGCGGAGCTGGCAGTGCTGTTCGGCCTGATCGTGCTGATCTCGGGGCCGTTGTGGGCGAGGAAGGCGTGGGGCGTCTGGTGGCAATGGGACGCGCGGCTGACTTCGACGCTGGTGATGTGGCTCGTGTTCCAGGCCTACCTGCTGCTGCGGCGGTTCGGCGGGCCGGGATCCGAGAAGCTGTCGGCCGCGGTGGCGATCTTCGGCGCGGCGCTCGTGCCGTTCGTCTACTGGTCGGTGAACATGTGGCGCACCGTGCACCCGACCACCAACGTGCTGCCGACGCTCGATGCGTCGATGCGCGGCCCCTTCTTGTGGTGCACCGCAGCCTTCCTGGGGCTGTTCGTGCTGCTGCTGACGCGCGCGGGTGGAGCTCGAAAGCCGCCGCGCCCGGCTGGACGAGCTGTATCTCGCTCTCGAGGATTGATGATGACACTGATGAATCTCGCTCGTGCCGTGGTGGTGGGTGCGTTACTGCTGACCGCGCCGGCGGTCCTTTGGCGGAGACGCCGGGGCGGGACGGCCGACGCGGGCGCAGCCGCAATCGACGAAGCCGCCGGCGGCGCAGGAAGGGTTCGTGCCGGTCGACCAGCTGCCCGGGCAGGAGGAGCTGCCGGCGGCGCCGCTCGTGGCCGCGGCCTACGGCGTCGCCTGGGCGGCGGTCCTTATCTACCTGTATTCGATCCGGAAGCGGCTGGCCGCGGTCGAGCGCGAGATGACCGATGTGGCCCGCCGGATCGAGAGCGCCGGCCGGCGATGATCGACGGGATGACGTCGGCGCATTTCATCTTCATCCCGGCCGTCCTGCTGCTCGGGATGGTGTTCGGATGGGTCCTCGGCTCCCGCGCCGCGCGCGATGCCTACGCCTCGGAGCTGAAGCGGCGCGAGGAGCGGGAAGCCCGCCGGAAGTAACCCGCGCCCGCGCTCAGCGTCCGAGCGCGAGCCGGTGCGCGAGACTGGCGGGAAGCCCCGCCTCGAAAATCCGGCGCTGTGCGGCCTCGACCGGGTACTCGATCCGGCGCAGCGTCAGCACCCGCTGGTCGCCATCGTAGATCGCGAATGCCGCGCGCGGATCGCCGTCGCGCGGCTGCCCGACCGATCCCGGATTGACCAGATAACGGGCGTCCGCTTCGAGCTGGACCTCCACCGTATCGTTCTCGATGCGCGGAATGAAGCCGGCATCCCCTTCGCCGTCCCGGCGATAGACCACTGGCAGATGGGTGTGGCCGAACAGGCAGACCGGGCGCGAGGCGGAATCGAGCGCCCGCGAAGCATCGGCGACGTCGAACACGTAGTGGTCCTCGTCGAACGGCGCCCCGTGGCAGATCTCCACGCCGTCGTCGATCGAGCGGGGGCCGGCCGGCAGCCGTTCGAGGTACATCCGGTTCTCGGGGCTCAGGGCCGCGGCGGTCCACATCGCGGCGAGCCGCGCGATGTGATTGAAGTCGCTGGCATCGGCCAGCCGGCAGGCGGCCTTGTCGTGATTGCCGCGGATCACCACCAGCGGATCGAGCGCGAGCACCCGCTCGATCACCGCGTTCGGTTCGGCGCCGTAGCCGACCAGGTCGCCGAGCACGAGCGACGCGGTCCCACGTGCTCCGGGGAGTCGCGGCGAGCACGGCATCGAACGCGTCGACGTTCGCATGGATGTCTGACAGGATCAGGAAACGCATTCGATGATTCGCTCGGCTACTTCTTCCGGACGCGCGGCGGCGTCGACCCGGACGCGGGCCGCGCTGTAGGCGGCCAGGCGCATCGCGAACAGCCGCTCCATGGCCGGGCGGTCGGCGGCCAGCGGCCGCCGGCCGTCCTGCGGGATCCGCGCCACCAGCTCGTCGAAAGGGACGTCGAGCCAGACCGACACGCCATCCAGGTTGATGGCCGCGCGGTTCTCCGGGTCCATGAACGTGCCGCCGCCGGTCGCCACGATGACGTGCCGCAGCGGCAGCAGAAGCTTGAGGATCTCGCGCTCGACGGTTCTGAAATACGCCTCTCCCTGCTTCTGGAAAATGTCGGCGACGGTGCGCCGCTCGCGCGCCTCGATCAACTCGTCGAGATCCTCTGCCCGCCAGTCCAGCCGTCGCGCCAGCGCCCGGGCCACGGTCGTCTTCCCCGCGGCCATGAACCCGACCAGGTAAATCTTGTCCATCTATTTATCGCCGGGGGCCCCTGCCCTTCGACAAATGCTCAGGGCATCCCGAGCTTCGTCGAGGGATGCACCCCGGCTGGTTCGCTGCGCTACGTGGGCTTTGCTTCGCCGGTATTGTCACGTGACCAACCGAGTGAGATGTTCGAAGAAGTCCGGGTACGAGACGCCGACGGCGGCGAAGTCGGTGATCGTGACCAGACCATCGGCGCGGGTGGCGGCAATGGCGAAGGCCATCGCCAGGCGGTGATCGCCGGCCGAAGTGGACGACGGCGCCGCGCAGCGGACGCGCGGTCAGCCTGAAACCGTCCTCGTATTCCTCGACCTCGCTGCCCATCGCCTGGAAGCCGGCCGCCAGCGCGCTGATGCGATCGCTTTCCTTGACCCGCAGTTCCCGTGCGCCTCGAACCGTGAGCGATGCGGCCGGGCGGCATCATCGCGGCGAGCGCCGCCAGGGCCGGGATCTCGTCGATCACGCCGGGCACGTCTGCCGGTTCGATCGTGAAGCTGCGCCAGTCGTCGCACTGGACGCGCAGCGTCCCGGCCGGTTCCGCGGCCTGCGGGTCTTCGATCCGCTCGGTGACCCGGGCACCGGCGCGTCTGAGGATCTCGAGGACTCCGGTGCGGGTCGGGTTCAGCCCGACGCCTTCGATCGTCACGTCTCCGCCGGGCGTCCCGGCTCCCAGAGCTGCCCAGAAGGCGGCGCCGGAGATGTCGCCGGGCACGGTGAGGTCGCGTGCGGTCAGTGATCCTCCGCCGCCGACGGTCACGCGCACCTGACCCACGCGTCACCGGCAGACCGAACGTTTCGAGGGCACGTTCGGTGTGGTCGCGTGTCGGGGTGGGCTCTTCGACCGTGGTGAGGCCCTCGGCATTGAGCCCGGCGAGCAGGACGCAGCTCTTTACCTGGGCGCTCGGCACATCAGGCCTGTGCGTGATCCCGCGGAGGGGGCCGCCGTCGATGACCAGCGGCGGCCGCCCGTCGCTCGAGCCGATCGTCGCCCCCATTTTCGTCAGCGGCACGATCACCCGTCGCATGGGGCGGCCTCGCAACGACTCGTCGCCGCTGATGACAGTTCTGAAACCGATGAGCGGCCACGATTCCCGACAGCAGCCGCATCGTCGTGCCGGAGTTCTCGGCGTCGAGCGGCGCGGCCGAAGCGGTCAGGCCGCGAAGACCGCGACCCTGGATGGTGACCACGCCCGGTTCCCACACCACGCCGGCCCCCAGCGTCCTCAGGCAGGCGAGCGTGGTGCGACAGTCGAAGCCGGTGGAGTAGCCGCGGATCGTGGAGACGCCGTCGGCCAATGCCGCGAGCATGGCGTAGCGGTGGGAAATGGATTTGTCACCCGGGACCGCGACGCGGCCAGCCGCCCTGGCCTTGGCCAGCGGTGTAATTGTTGCCGTTGCATCGGCAAGAGGGCGCATCTTCGGACTATAGCATTCGCGTTCCTGAGCGAAATCGGTTTAGTATTGCTCATCAACCGTGCATCCGGAGGCCGTCCTGTTGTCCACGTACCCTGCGCCGCGACGCTTACGCGTCACCGGAGGCACGCGCTGATGCCGGCCCGCGGAGGCACCGTCCGGCTGCAGATCCCAAGTAATTTCGAGCTGCTCGACGTCATCCAGGTGGCGAGCGACCGCCTGGCCGTACTGGCCGGCCTCGACGAAGACGCGATTCACTGGATCGGCGTGGCGGTGCGCGAGTCGGTCATCAACGCGATCAAGCACGGCAATCGCGAGGACTACGGCAAGCTCGTCACCATCGAGTTCACTCTCTCCCCTCCGGCGGCCCCCACCGAGTTCATCGTCCGGGTGGTCGACGAAGGGGAAGGGTTCGAGCCGCAGGAAGTGGCCGATCCGCTCGCGCCGGAAAACATCCTCAAGTCGAGCGGACGCGGGATCTTCTTCATGCGCAGCTTCATGGACGACGTCGTGCTGCGGCGCGCGTCCGAAGGGGGCATGGAAGTGCGCATGGTCAAGAAGCTCGCCGCCGGTGTCTGAGCCGGTCGATCCCGCCTATCTCGCCACCGCCATCGAAGCGGTCATCCGCGCCGGCGAGCTGCAGCTGTCGCGCCTGGGCGCGGCCATGCAGATCGAGAAAAAGGGCACGATCGATCTGGTCACCGAAACCGATCGCGAGATCGAGCGCGGCTTCCGCGAACTGGTCGCCGCGCGATTTCCGTCTCACGAGGTCCTCGGCGAGGAATATTCCGTTCCGGAAGACCGCGCCCGGGTGCCGGAGTTCTGCTGGGTGTTCGACCCGATCGACGGCACCACGAACTTCGCGCACGGGCTGCCGATCTTCTGTGCGTCGCTGGCGCTCGAGATCAACGGCGAGGCGGTCGTCGGCGCGGTCTACGATCCCAATCGTCGCGAGCTGTTCACCGCCGAACGCGGGGTCGGGGCCTGGCTGAACGGCGCGCCGCTGCGCACCTCCTCGGCCGACACGCTGATCGACGCGTTGCTGTGCACAGGTTTTCACTATGGGGTGCAGCAGAACCCCGACGAGCTCGTCGGCCTCTACGGCCACTTTCTCGGGATTTCACAGGCGGTGCGCCGGCTCGGCTCCGCCGCCATCGATCTCTGCTACGTCGCGGCCGGCCGGCTCGACGGCTTCTGGGAAGTCAAGCTCCAGCCCTGGGACATCGCCGCCGGCGCCCTGATCGTGCAGGAAGCGGGGGGGACCGTCACCACCACCGACGGCGGTGACTTCGCGTCGCGCCGCGGCAACGTCCTGGCGACCAACGGCCGGGTGCACGCACAGATGGTCGAGGCGATCGCCGACTTCCAGGTCAGGTTCCGTTCACGAAACCGGACGGACTGACGCCTCGGAGCGACACTCGCCACGGTCCACTGCACGGATCAACCCAGATCTGGCCACGGTTCAACACGGTTCAACACCGATCCTGCCACGGTTCAACACCGTTCAGACACGGTTCCAGGAACGGCTTGGACGGCTCACCATGTTTGGCATCGTTTCTGCTGAGCAGTGCCCCCAAGAGGTCCTGATTTCGAGAAGCAAAGGCGAGCGGTTCTTACCGTGTTGAACGGTGTTGAACCGTGGCCAGATCTGGGTTGACCGTGGCCGGAAACAGTGTTGGAGCAGACATCATGACGATCAGTTTCTTGCGGTGGGGAGTTCGTGGCCTGGCGATGGCGGCGATGTTGGTGGCACTGGCGCCCGCTCCTGCACACGCGCAGATCTCCCGGGTGAGCAGCAGCAACGACTCGCGACAGGCGATCGGCTTCAACCTCGGCTACTTCGTCGTCAAGGGGGAAGATTCGCGGGATGACAACGACGTGCTCTTCCGCAACCTGGACTCGCTGCTTTTCGAAATCGACGACTTCAACGGCGTGACCTTCGGCGGGGAATGGCTGTTCGCGGCCACCGATTACATCGAGGTCGGCGCCGGGATCAGCTACTACCAGGGGTCGGCACCGAGTATCTATCGCAACCTCGAGAACGTCGACGGCAGCCAGATCGAGCAGGACCTGAAGATGCGCCAGATACCGATGGCGGCGACGGTTCGATTCCTGCCGTTCGGCCGCCGCACCTCGGTGCAGCCGTACATCGGTGCCGGCATCGGCGCGATCAACTGGCGCTACACCGAGACCGGCGAGTTCGTCGACGCCAACGACGAGATCTTCCGCGCGAACTTCGAAGCCAAAGGGACCGAGGTCGGCCCGGTGGTGCTCGGCGGCGTCCGCTTTCCGGTGGGCGACGTCTGGTTCGTCGGCGGCGAGATCCGCTGGCATGCGGCCAAGGGAGATACTGGCGGGATCGAAGAAGGCTTCCTCGGCGAGAAGATCGACCTCGGGGGCTGGAGCACCAACTTCACCTTTCACTTCCGCTTCTAGCGCCTCCAGGAGGTTCGAAGGGTTCCAGGGTTCCAGGTTCTGCGGATCACTCGCGGCACCTGGAACCCTGAGCCTCGTACACCGAGCACGCCGCACGTAGAACTCTGGAACCTTTAGAACCTCTGGAACCGTTTGCGCCTCAGGGACGAATCGCCCGATACAGCCGCGCCCCGCCCCCTTCGGTGACTTGCTCGAATCCATCCAGCCACCGCGGCCGCAACGACGCCTGGTGGAGCGCATCGCCACCTTCGGCCGATCCCTCGATGATCAGCCAGTCCGCGTGCCCTCGCGGCCCGAGCATCGCGAACCGCCAGATCTCCCCGTTCCCCTCGTGCAGGAAGTCCTTCAGGTCGAACCCGGCCAGCGAGAGGTCATGCATGTAGTGGCCGAGCGATCCCATGCTCATCATGATCCCGCCACCGTCGTAGTGTTCGTGCAGGTAAGAGGTGATCGCGCGGCGGCCGGCCATGTTGGCGGCCTCGCGCTGCGACTCACGCACCAGCGGCGCCTGATGGTCGAGCGGACGGTTCTGCCGCGCGGTCAACAGGACGAGCACGATCGCCAGCGGAATCCGCAGTGGCCGCCAGCTCACCGCGAGACCCGCCGCCGCCAGCGCCGCCGAGGCGATCACCAGCGGCAGGTCGTACCGGATCCGGAACGGATGTCCCTGGTAGTACGCTGCCATCGGCAACGCGGCAGCCGCGAACAGCGCGAGCAGCAACAGGAGCGGGGCCCGCTGCGGCGACCGGACCCAGGCCCAGACGACCAGCGCCGCGCCGATGTAGCCGGCCCTCGGCAACGCCGTGCCGGCGAGCTCGATCAGGCCTTCGTGGACCTGTCGCCAGGCAACCAATGAGTGGCCGAGGGCCTCGACGTTCTCCGGCACGAAGAAATCGCCGGACACGAACCACGCCCCCACGACCCACCGGCTGTTCAGCGAGAAGATCAGCACCGCCACCACCGGCCACGCCGCCAGCCGCAACACGTCCGCGAACGCGTGCCGCCACGGGAGACCCCGCCGCAGCAGGACGGCGAAGGCGAGCACGACGATCGCGCCCGTGATCGGCCAGGCTTCGTACCGCGTCAGGCACGCGCCGGCGAGCGCCAGCCCCGGTACCGCCGTGGTGACGGTGGTTGAAGGCTGAACACCGCCGTCCATCCACGCCGCGGTCGCCGCAATCGAGAACAGGACCAGGCCGAAGAGCAGCGGCTCGGTCATCGGCGTGCTCTGCAGGTAGAGGACGTTCGGGTTCAGCAGGAGCAGGACGGCGCCGGTGCCGGCGGCTACCACGGAGCCGGTCGTGCGCAGCAGGATCGACGCGAGCGATCCGGCCGCCAGCGCCATCGACAGGACCGAGATCGCGATGCCGGACGCGCCGTTGCGGTACCACGCGTCCACCTGCACCGGCAACATGTTCAGCAGGTGCGGCAGCGGCAGCCAGACCGCTCCGATCTGCTGCCAGCCGGGCGTCAGGCTGTCGAGAATGCGGCGCGCCACCACCAGGTGTGCGCGCGCGTCGTAGTGCGCCAGCGAAAGGCCCAGGCTCGCGTAGTGGAGGGCCGCCATCGTGCCGGCGAGCGCCGCGCCGCCAGCGATGGCAATCGGGATTCGGCGGTGTTTTCGCAGGGCGACCCTAGTCTACACTCAGGTTGTGCGGCGTCTTCTCGACTGGATCATGGGTATCGCCGAGACCTTCGGCGGCCCGGGTCTTTTCCTCCTGGCGTTTTTCGACTCGTCGTTCCTGTCGTTCCCCGAAGTCGTGGATGTCCTGATGATCGGGCTGGTGGCCCGCTACCCGGAGCGCATGCTCTGGTACGCGGCCATGTCGTCGCTCGGGTCGATTGCCGGCAGTTACGTGATCTATGCGCTGGCCCGCCGCGGCGGGGAAGCCTTCCTGCGCCGGCGTCTCCACGAGCGCCACGTCGATCGGGCCTTCGCCATCTTCCGCAAGTACGGACTGCTCGCGGTGGCGATCCCGTCGATCATGCCGCCGCCGGTGCCGTTCAAGATCTTCATCCTCGCCGCCGGGGCGGCGCGGGTGAAGCCGCTCGATTTCCTGATCGCCGTATCGATCGGCCGCGAGCGTGCGCTACTTCGGCGAGGCCGCCCTGGCGGCTTGGTACGGCGAGGCCGCCCTCCGCAACACCGAGGCATTCGTCGGCGAGCACAAGGCCCTCATAATCTGGGCAGTTTTGCTCGTGACAGCCGCGCTGGCGACCTGGACCTGGTGGTCCCGCAGCCGTCGCCAAGCGGTTTGACTCGAACCCGGAAGCTCTGTATAATCAATCGTTTACCTGTCATAGCGACGATGCAGCCAGAGATCTCGGTCGTGGTACCGATGCGCAACGAGTCGCTCAACGTCGAGCAGCTCTACCGTGAGCTGACCTCCACGCTCGAGGCGTTCGGCCGTTCGTTCGAAGTGCTTGCGATCGACGACGGAAGCTCCGACGATACGTTCCGGCTGCTGGCCGCCCTCCACGCGACCGACCCGCGGCTGCGCGTGATCCGCTTTCGACGCAACTTCGGGCAGACCGCGGCCTTCGCCGCCGGCTTCGCGCACGCCCGCGGCCGGTTCATCGTCACCTCCGACGGCGACTTGCAGAACAATCCCGCCGACATCCCGGCGATGATCCGGCTGATCGAGCAGGGGCCCGACATCGTCGCCGGCTGGCGAAAGGACCGCAAGGATCCGTTCATCAACCGCCGGCTGCCCTCGATCATCGCCAACGCCATCATCTCGTTTGCGACCGGCGTCAAGCTGCACGACTACGGGTGCTCGCTGAAGGTGTTCCGCGCCGAAGTGGTCAAGCCGATGCGGCTGTACGGCGAGATGCACCGCTTCCTGCCGGCGATCGCCAGCGAGCAGGGCGTGCAGATCGTGGAACAAGTCGTCGACCACCGCCCGCGCCTGCACGGTCAATCGAAGTACGGCATCTCGAGAACCATCCGCGTCGTCCTCGACCTGATGACGGTGAAGTTCCTGAGCAGTTATTCGACCCGTCCGCTCCAGATGTTTGGCAGCCTGGGGGTCGGGATGGGGATGATCGGCACACCGATCGTGCTGTATCTCGTCTGGGTCCGGCTCGTCGCCCAGCAGCCGATCGCGGACCGTACTCCGCTGATGCTGCTCGGGATCTCCCTGATTCTCGGCGGCGTGCAGCTGGTCATGACCGGCCTGCTCGGGGAGATGCTGTCGCGCACCTACCACGAGTCGCAGAACAAGCCCACCTACCTGATACGCGAGACCCTCGAGTGACTGCCAGCCAGGGGCGATCCGCCCGCGCGGCGGACCCCGAGATCACCGACATCCAGAAAGAATTCGGCGCGGCACGCTCGAAGCGCCAGCGGTACGCCGACCTGGTCGTGGGGGAGGCGGGCTGGTGGCCGCTGGTTCGCTACGAGCTGGTGCTGTTGCTGTCGGCCTGGGTGCCGGGCGCCCTCGGGCTCTTTCTGCGCTCGAAACTCTACCCGTTGATCCTCGGCCGGGTCGGCCGCAACGTCGCCTTCGGCGTCAACGTCGTGCTCCGGCATCCGCGCAAGATCATGATCGGCAACGACGTGGTGATCGACGATCAGTGCTGCCTCGACGCCAAGGGGACGACCAACAGCGGCATCGTCCTCGCAGACGGCGTGTTCGTCGGTCGCAACACGATCCTGAGCTGCAAGAACGGCGACATCGTGCTCGAGCCCGAAGTGAACGTCGGGTTCAACGTCGAGATTTTCTCGGCCGCGCGCGTACGTGTCGGGGCGAGGACGCTGATCGCCGCCTACACCTACCTCGTCGGCGGCGACCACCTCTACGACCGGACCGACATCCCGGTACTGCACCAGGGGCGGACGGCCCGCGGTATCGACGTCGGCGAGAATTCCTGGCTCGGCGCCCATGTCGTGGTGACCGACGGCGCGCAGATCGGCCGTGACGTCATTGTCGGCGCCGGCTCGGTCGTGATCGGCGAGCTTCCCGCGTTCCACATCGCCGCCGGCGCCCCGGCGCGTATCATCCGCGACCGCCGGACCGCGGTCGAGCCCGCCTGATCATGTGCGGCATCGTCGGCATCGTCGATCGCGACCTGACCCGCACCGCTCCCCCGGGGGCGATCGAGCACATGGTACGGACGCTGAACCACCGGGGGCCGGATGAAGAGGGGGCGCTGAGCCTGCCGGGGGTGGCGCTGGCGATGCGGCGGCTGGCGATCGTCGACCTCGCCGGCGGGCAGCAGCCGCTCAGCAACGAAGACGGCACCATCCACATGGTCGCCAACGGCGAGATCTACAACTTCGAAGAGGTCAAGCGGGAGCTGGTCGCCAAAGGACATCGATTCCGCACCCGCGTCGACGTCGAGGTGATCGTGCACGCCTACGAGGAGTGGGGCCCGCAGTTCCCGGCCCGGCTCAAGGGCATGTTCGCGCTGGCGGTCTGGGACGGGCGGACGCGCACGCTGCTCGCCGCCAGGGACCGCGCCGGGGAAAAGCCGCTCTACTACACGACCACCTCCGCCGGGCTGCTGCTCGGGTCCGAGATCAAGGCGCTGCTGGCGCGCCCTGAAGTCGACCGGACGCTGGACCTCGAAGCGCTCGATCAGTTCCTGACCTACGAATACATCATCGCGCCGCGGACGATCTTCTCTGCGATCCGCAAGCTTCCGCCGGCGCACTACCTGCTCTACCGCGACAACCAGGCGAGCGTGCATCGCTACTGGGACGCGGCCGACTGCGCCGTCCGTCCGTGGTCCGACCAGGAGGCGGCCGAGGCGCTGCGCGAAACGCTCGGCCGCGCGGTCAAGAGCCAGATGATGGCCGACGTGCCGGTGGGCGTCTTCCTCTCCGGCGGCGTCGATTCGAGCGCGATCGCCGCGATGATGCGGCGCGAGACCGCCGGGCAGCGGGTCCGCAGCTTCAGCATGGGTTTCGACGATGGCAGCTACAACGAGCTGCCGTACGCGCGCGAGATGGCGTCGCTGTGCGGAACGGAGCATATCGAAGGCACCGTCACCCCCGACGTCGAGAAGCTGTTCGACCGCCTCGTCGTCCACCTCGACGAGCCATTCGCCGACGTGTCGTTGTTCCCGACGTTCATGGTCTCCCAGATGGCCCGCGAGCACGTCAAGGTGGTGCTCAGCGGCGACGGAGGAGACGAGCTGTTCGGCGGTTACGACGCCTACGAGGCGCAGGCGTTGAGTGCCCGCTGGAGCGGATTGGCCCCCGCGGCTGCCGTCCGGGCGGTGGACGCGCTGCTCGACGCGGTGCCGCCCACCAGCAAGAAGAAGGGGCTGGTCAACAAGACGCGGCGATTCGTCTCCGGCCTCGCGGGGGCGCCGGCCGACATCGAGCACTATCGCTGGATGACCTTCGTCTCAGCGGCGATGAAGCGGCGTCTGTATACCGATCGCTTCAAGCAGGGCCTGCTGTCGTCCGACGTGTACGAGCCGGTGCGCAGCGCGCTGCGGCGAGCGGGGTCCGACGACCTGCTCAACCGGCAGCTGTACGCCGACCTCTGCGTCTATCTCGCCGACGACATCCTGGTGAAGGTCGATCGCATGAGCATGGCGACGTCGCTCGAGACACGCGCGCCGTTCCTGGACGCCGACGTGATGGAGCTTGCTTTCTCGATGCCCGGTCACCTGAAGATCCGCGACGGCGAGCGAAAGTTCGTGCTGAAGCAGGCGCTCGACGGCCTGGTGCCCAAGCGGATTCTGGACCGGAAGAAAGAAGGCTTCAGCATCCCGATGAAGAACTGGCTCCGCCGCGAGCTCGCGCCGTTGATGGAGTTACTGCTGTCGGAGGATCGGGTACGGGCACGCGGTCTGATGGAGCCGGCCGCAGTACGTCAGCTGATGGACCAGCACAAGGCCGGACGCGCCAACCACGCCCATGTTCTCTTCAGCCTGATGGTCTTCGAGCGATGGGCGCAGGAGTTCATGGGATGAGGTCCGGCGCCATGCTTTCGTCAGGCGTCGGCGGGTCGAAGGCCGGGGCCGGCCAGGGAGAGCTCGCTTTCAACCGCGGCGATCTCGGTGGCGGTCCGATCGTGGCTCCACCCGCACTCAGAGGCCATGACCTCGGCAGCGGCGCGAAGGGGTTGGGCGCCGGGGTGACCGCCGGCGGCAAGGTCCGTACGGCGCAGCGCGGCATCGGCAAGGGTGAACGCCATCTCCCGGCGGACCGCATGAACGATTTCGGCGCGGGTGACGTCGGTCCCCGGGCTGACCGGTTCGAGCATGTCGGCCGGGAGCTCGGTGTGGAGCGTTCCGTAGCGGGAGACCAGACGGTTGCGCGGCGCATTCGCGTCGCGGTAGCGGGCCAGGTCGGTGAACGTGGATCCGTTGAGCGGAGGGGCCGGCGGCCCGGTCGTCTCACGGCCCAGGATCGAACAGGCCAGGTCGGCCGCCTGTCGCGCGGTGGCTCGCGCCGTCGTATACCGGACGCCGAGCACGGTCAGCAGCCCCGGAACGCCGTCCTCCCGGTGATCGCGGACCAGGCTGTGTTTGAGGAGTGCGCCGTGGGCGACGCCGGTGGACCGGGCCGGCAGAAGACCGCGGTGGACGAGGCGTACGGCACCCTCTCCGAGCGCAGCGCCCGGGAACGCCTGGCGGGCATCGTCCAGCAGGGCGGTGACGTCGGCCGGCGTTGGCGCCGCTCGAGGACCGCCGACGAAGCCGCCGTGCGCGGTTCCGAGGATCGACCGGTCGCGCCACGGCACGAGGAAGAGGAACCGGCCTCGGGACACACCCCCGACCGCGCGGGGCAGCGGCCGGTGATCGACGACCAGGTTCAGCGCCAGCGAGAACCCGCCGGCCGGGTCGGTGCCGATGCCGGCGGCGGCGAGCAGGTGTGGCGCCCACGGACCGGCGGCGTTGATGACCACACCGGCGCGGACGTCGAAGGGATCGCCGGTGAGCATGTCGGTCGCCTGCACGCCGGAGATCCGGCCGTCCTGCCGGAGCAGGCCGCGCACCTCGGCGTAGTTGACCGGGGCTGCGCCCGCGTCGGTCATCGTCCGGACGAGGGCGATCGCCAGCCGCTCGGGGCTGTGCAGCTGGTAGTCGTGCCACACGGCGGCGCCGGTCACCTTCCGCGGATCGACCAGCGGATTGAGCTCGCGCGCCTCGCCGGGGCCGACGGTATAGCTGGCGGGCAGGTGGACGGCCGGGTCGAGCCCCTGGTTGCGATCCGACGCGATCGCATCGTAGGCGCGGAGAAACATGCGCATCGCGGTGCGATTGCGCACCGGGTGGCGCGCGGTCGGCACCACGAAGGGCATGACCCGGACCAGGTGCGGCGCGAGGGTCGCGAGCTCGCGGCGTTCGCGCACGAAGACGCGGGCCTCGGCGAGCGCCCCGTGCTGCAGGGGGCGGATGCCGCCGTGCACGGTCTTCAGGCTGTTGAAGGATGTCGCGCCGCTGAAGTCGCCACGCTCGAGCAGCGCGACCGAGAGACCGCGAAGTGTAAGGACGTGGGCGGTGGAGAGGCCATAGATGCCGCCGCCGACAACGACGGCGTCGAACGTCTCGTTGGAAAGCCGCGCCAGTTGACGGATCATCGATGACTCATTCTAGTTCACGGATTTCGGGCCGCCGGCAGCGGGGTGTGCGAGCGCTGCTGTTCGTCGCGTGCGGGTTGGCTACCACCTGTGGCGGCCCGACGGAGCCGCCGCCGGTGCAGACGCCGCAGCTGACGGTGACGTGCCCCGCGGCGGTCGAGGCGCAATCCCTCGACGGCAGTCCGGTGCCGGTGTCGTTCAGCTCGCCGACGACCGCCGGAGGACAGGCTCCGGTGGCCTTGGCCTGCTCGCCGCTGTCGGGCAGCGTCTTCAATGGCGGCACGACCAGCATTACCTGTTCGGCGACGGATGCGCGCGGGGCCAGGGCGACCTGCAACACCTCGGTGTTCGTCCGCCTGCCGGCGCGGCTCGTCGGCACCAGGTTCATGGCGTTCGGCGACAGCATTACCGCCGGACGCTACTCCGATCCGGTCAGGGGCCTGACGATCACGATCTCGCAGTTCGCGTATCCCGAGCTCCTCGAGCCGATGCTCGAGAACCGGTACGTCCAGCAACGATCGGCGATTTCCATGGTCAACGAGGGAGTGCCCGGCGATCTGGCGCACGTCCAGGGGATCGAACGGTTCCGGCCCACGATGCTGCAGCACCGGCCGACGGTCGTGCTGCTCATGATGGGCACCAACGACCTGCTGGTGCCGCTGGGAGTCGATCGCGGCATCGAGGGCCTGCGACAGATGATCGCGACGGCGAAATCACCCGAGTTCAACGCCCGCGTCGTGCTGGCGACGATACCGCCGCAGCGCAGCGGCGGGCGGCGGCCGTTCGGCGTGCCGGAGATGGTGCCGATCATGAACGACCGGATCCGCGCGCTTGCGACCGCGGAAGGGCTTCCGCTCGCCGACGTCTACAACGCGATGCGCGGGGACCTGTCGCTCATCGGCGAGGACGATCTTCACCCGACGCCGGCCGGTTTCGCGGTGATCGCCCGGGTGTTCTACGACACCATCGTCGCCCGCCTCGAGGTGCCGCAGCCGGCGGTCGGATTGCTGCGATGACCGAGGCCACCGGCCGCGACGCCCAGACGCAGCGGGTGCGGACCTACTGGAACAGCCGGATCCACGATCTCGAGATGACCGACAAGCCGCCGGGCTCCAGGGCGTTCTTCGAGGAACTCGACGACTACCGTTTCGACAAGCTGGCCTACCTGCCCAAGGTCATCGACTTCGGCGGCTTTGCCGGCAGGCGCCTGCTGGAGATCGGCTGCGGCATCGGCACCGACCTGGTGCGGTTCGCCCGCGGCGGCGCGCAGGTCTGGGGGGTGGATCTCTCCGAAACCGCGGTCCGGCTGGCGCGGCGCAACCTCGAGGTCAACGGCTTTCCTCCGGACCGGTTCGCCGTGGCCGACGGCAGCCGTCTGCCGATGGCGGACGCCTCCATGGACGTCGTCTATGCCCACGGGGTTCTGCAGTACTCGGCCGATCCCGCCGGGATCATCGGCGAGACGCGGCGTGTCCTGCGCCCCGGCGGCACCGCCGTCTTCATGGTCTACAACCGGGTCTCGTGGCTGATGGCGATGTCACGCGTGACCAAGGTGCCGCTCGAGCACGAAGACGCCCCCGGCCTGCGCATGTACTCCATCGCCGAGTTCGAATCGATGCTCGGAGGGTTCTCCAGGGTAGAGATCATTCCGGAGCGGTTTCCAGTCCGGTCGCGCCTGCACCATGGCTGGAAGGGGACCCTGTTCAACACGTTCTTCGTCGGCGCGTTCAACCTCGTGCCGCGTCCGCTCGTGCGGCGGTTCGGCTGGCACCTGATGGCGATCTGCCGGACATGATCCATGCCGCGGCGACACTGCTGCACCGGGTTCGCGACGGGGCGCGCCCTGACGACGGGTCGCAGATCGACGGACCTCACAACCTGGTGGGACGGGCGAGCATGCGGTCGTCGCTGGCCGTGCTGGCGCTCTTCATCGGCCTGTCCGCGCTCCACACCTGGCCGCTCGCGAGCGGGCTCGGAACGCTGTCCCGGCACGACAACGCCGACGCCATCCTGAACGAGTGGACGGTCGCCTGGGTCGCGCATCAGCTCCCGCGTAATCCGCGTCATCTCTTCGACGCGAACATCTTCTACCCCGAACCAAACACGCTGGCTTTCTCCGAGCATCTCGTGCTCCAGGGGGTGATGGGGGCGCCGCTCTTCTGGGCCGGGGTGCCGTCGCTGGTCGTGCACAATCTGCTCATCCTGGCCGGCTTCTCGCTGACCGGCCTGACGATGACGCTGGTGCTGCGGCGGCGCACCGGAAGTTGGTCCTGCGGGATCCTCGCCGGGATGCTGCTGGCGTTCAACGCCCACAGCCTGAGCCGCATCGCTCACCTCCAGGCGGTTCACGTCGAGTTCCTGCCGCTGGCGATCATGGCGCTCGACCGCCTGTTGACCAGGCCGAACGTCTTCAACGCGCTGAAGCTCTCCCTGGCCTACGCGCTCCAGTCGCTGACCTCCAACTACTTCCTGGTGTTCATGACCTTCGGCCTGGCCGGCGCCGGACTGATGCGCTGGAAAGACTGGATCGGCCGGGGCCGCGTCCGGACGTTCGGACTGGTGTGCCTGTCGGCGGCGGTGGCGATCGCGCTGCTGGCTCCCTTCCTGATCCACTACCTGCAGGCGCAGCAGGACCAGGGGCTGACCCGCTCGCTCGAGGAGGTGGCCAAGTATTCGGCCTCCTGGCAGGACTACCTGAGCGCGACCGGCAACATCCACTACCGCACGTGGAGCGCGCCGTTCTGGAGAGGGCTCGGCGCCCCGCTGTTCCCGGGTGTGACGGCATTGCTGCTGGCGGGGCTGGCGTGCGCGACCGGCTTCGCCTGGCGACATCGGGCGGCCCGGACCTGGCTGGCGGTCGGCGTCGTCGGCCTGGTGCTCTCGTTCGGCGCCGCGCTGCCTGGTTATTCGTATCTCTACCACGCCGTCCCGCTGCTCCAGGGCATTCGTGCCTCGGTCAGGTTCGGCTACCTGGTGCTGGCGGCAGTCGCCGCCCTGGCGGCGTTCGGGCTCGCCCTCGTCCGCCTGAAGTTCGAAGGTCGCCCCGGTGTGAGGCGCCTGGTAACCGGTGCCGCGCTGGTGCTCGTTACCATCGAGGCGCTGCGGATCCCGGTGGGCTATTCGCCCCCTCACACCACGCCTGGCGCTTACCAGGTGCTGGCCCTCGAGCCGAAGGCGGTGCTGGTGGAGCTCCCGCTGTACGAGCCGCGGGCTTTCTATCAGAATGCGCCGTACATGCTGCATGCAACCGTCCACTGGCGCCCGATCCTCAACGGCTATAGCGGGTTCCTGCCGGCCAGCTACGTCGAACACTACGAAAGACTGCGCGACTTCCCCGGCGAGGCGTCGCTCTCTTACCTGCGGCAGATCGGCGTCACCCACGTCGCCGTGCACGCGAATGCGTTTGCCCATCAGGCGGGGCAGGAGCGGCTGCAGGCGATCGCGACAGCGCCGGGCCTGAGGCCGGCGATCACCGGCCCCAACCTCACGATTTACAAGGTCCGCCCGATCCTGCCGTGACCGTGCTGCGTCCAGACTCGCGGTGGCTTCTGCCGGCCCTGGTGGCGGCCGGCCTCGTGGTGCGGCTGTGGGGCATCGGTTTCGGCCTGCCTCACGTGCTGGCGCGTCCCGACGAGCAGTTGATCCTGAGCGCCGTGATCAAGATGCACGACGGGCATCCCAACCCGGGGTTCTTCGACTACCCGGGGCTGTACATGTACCTGGTCGCCGGGCTCTACGCGATCTACTACGCCTGGGGCCGCCTGCTCGGCGGCCCGGCCACGCCCGCGGCGTTCGTCAAGAACTTCTACGACAACTGGGAGCCGTACTTCCTGATTCCACGCGTCACCGGCGCCATACTCGGGGCCGCGACGATCGCGGTCGTTCACGGCATCGCCCGGGAGATCGCCGGCCGCCGCGTCGCGCTGCTCGCTGCGCTGTTCACGGCCCTCGCGTTCCTTCACGTGCGTGATTCGCACTACGCGACGACCGACGTGCCCATGACGTTCTTTCTCATGGGGGCGCTGCTGGCCACGGTGCGGGTTCACCAGCGTCGCAGCGTGCGAGACGCGTGGCTGGCCGGCGCGCTTGCGGGTTGCGCGGTCAGCACCAAGTACAACGCGATCTTCATCGTCCTGCCGATGGCGGTGGTCGAGGCCATCCATGCGTGGGACCACCGGGCTGACTGGCGGGATGCGCTGCGGAAGACGCACCTCCTGCGTATGGCGGCGGCGACGATCGCGGTGTTCTGCCTGACGAATCCCTATCTGTTCCTCGACTTCGGGCAGGCGTCGGTCGATTTGAGCGCGCTCCAGGCTTCGACCGCCGGGGGGATGACGCCCCCCGAGATGCTCGGGCGCGGCTGGAGCTACCACCTGCCGCATTCGTTGTGGTACGGCCTCGGAGGCCCGTTGCTGGCCGCGGGTCTTGCCGGGCTGCTGCTGATGGCCGTCCGCCGGCCGCGCGAAGCCGCCGTCCTCGGCACCTTTCCGATCGCCTACTACGCTGCCGTTGGCGCCGGCTACAACGTGTTCGTCCGCTACATGATCCCGGTCGTGCCGTTCCTGTGCATCTTCGCCGCCTACCTCGTTTCAGAAGCGGCTGAATATCTGGCGCGATGGCGCTGGCCCGGCCGCGAGCCGCTGCTCGCGTCCGTGTTGGGGATCGCGGTGATCGCCCCGTCGGCGGTTGCAGTCGTCCGCTTCGACTCCTTGCTCGCGCGTGACGACAACCGGCTCGAGGCCGCGGCATGGGTGCACCAGCACGTTCCAGACGGCAGCCTCGTCTTCATGAGCGGCAATCTGTACGGCCGGCTGCAGCTGGAACGCGGACCTCACCGGAAGTATCGCTACCTCGACTACGACTATCGCGCCGATACCTTCACCCTGAATCACCGTCCCACGTCGGAATTGCCCGACTGGATCATCGTGCAGCGATCCGCTTTGCCGTACAGCCACATCGCTCCACACGTGACGAGCCTGATCCGTTCCGACTACGTGCTGGTCCACACGCTGAACGCCGCCGATCTGAGCCGGGGAAACTTCTACGACATCCAGGACGGCTTCTACGCCCCTTTCGGCAGCTTCGACGGCGTCCGTCGGTTCGGACCGAATTTCGAGGTGTATCGAAGAAGGAGACAGGAGACAGGAGACTAGGAGCTAGGAGCTAGGGTTGGAAGTTGGGAGTTAATTCAGCTTCCCCATGATGACCACCATCCCGGCGCCCTTCAGCGATGCCTTTCCGTTCGCGGCCAGTGATTGAGATTGCCCCTTGATCCCGGTCAACGGCTCGATGACCTCGAAGGTGACGGGACGCAAGGCGGTGACGTGGACGGTCTCGCGGACGCCGAGCGCAACCGCGAAGAACTGGTCGCCGCTGGTCGCGGCGAACAGATCGATCGCACCGTCAGCGGTGAACGGCTGGCCGGGGGAGTCGCGGCGATGATGTTGCCAGTTGACGATGCCGGCCGGGATGTAGGTGCGGGCGTGGGCGAGGCCATCGAGAATGGCGTTCGCGCCGGGCATGCTGGTCAGCGGCTCCCGCCCCCAGACGCCGGCGTCGGTGTGAAAGACATAGAGCCCGACACCGGCCATCCACGACACCACTGCTCCGGCGATTACTTTCACCGGATCCGTTTCGCTTTCGACCGAGCTTCTCGGCCCGACCGGTTCGTTGTTCGAGACGACCGCGGGCAGCCCCGGACACTCGCGGACGGTCCACGGCGCGATCACCGGTCCCCAGCGGCCGGCCGGCCCGTCGCTGCCGCGGGGGAAGTGCTCGGTCAGGATCTGGATGCCCAGGTCGCGGTACAGCGCAAGGTGGTCGGCGCATTCGTGGCCCTCCGAATCGCTGACCGCGACCGGGATCGGCGTGCGCTCGTCCAGCCGCCGCGCGAGCGTGCGCAGCTCGTTCAGCCCCTCGGGCCCTTCGAATCCGTTCTGCCAGCTCTCGTTGGCGAGCTCGAAGTGCATGATCTTGTGCTCGCGGCCGGCGCTCATTGCGGCGAAACGATCGACCAGTTTGGCGCGATCCGCGGCCTCGGGGATCATCTGGTCGGCGTCGCCGAAGATCGTCCATTCGACCCTGAGACCGTAGCGGTCGAAGGCATGATCGGTCAGGCCGGCGATCACCTGGTCGTAGTCAGGCCAGCGCGAGTCGATCTCGCGTCCCGCCCAGGCCGGCTGCCGGCCGACGACACCGAGGGCCCGGATGTAGTCGAACTTGTGGGCCGCCAGCAGCTCGAGATGGGCGTCGAGCCGGGGACGGTCGTGTTTGTAGGCCCAGGCGGCCCAGAACAGCGAGGCGCCCAACGCCGGGAATTCGCCGCGGTCGTCGGCGACCGCGCGCCCGCTGATGCGGACGATGCCGGAGGCCTTCTGTGGTTGAGCGACACTGCCCGCCACCAGCAGGGTCGCGAAAAGAACGAGCGCGCGCTACATCTGTCTCCTGTCTCCTGTCTTCTACCTCTCGCTCTAGCTCCTAGCTCCTAGCTCCTACTCCACTTCACCCCCTCCGGTGGGCGTGAAACGTGCGGGTGGCGATGAACCAGTCGCGGAGCCCGATCTTCTTTCCTTCGGCCCGGGTGCGCGGGTAGTAGCGGATCGGGACCTCGGCAATCCGTCGGCCGCGCGCCAGCATGCGGGCGGTGATCTCGTGGTCGAGCTCGAATCCGGACGTCTGGAGCGGCAGGGAAGCCAGGTCGGCGCGGTGAAACAGCTTCAGCGCCGTTACCGTGTCGGTGAGGTAGCGTCCGGTGAACAGCCAGCCGACCACGCTGAGGCTGCGTCCGCCCAGATAGGCCGCGATCGACTGATTGGCGTGGCGGCCGCGGCCGAGATACCGGCTCCCGTAAACGATGTCGCCCGTCTCGGCGAAGAGCGCCTCCAGCATCGGAAGGTAGTCTTCGGGGTCGTATTCCAGGTCCGCGTCCTGGATGATCAGGTATTCGCCGGTCGCGACCGCGATCCCGGCGCGCACCGCCCGCCCCTTGCCGCCGTTCTTCTCCATCCGGACCAGTTGCACGCCGGGGATCGCCGACACGATCTCCGCGGTCCGGTCGCGGGAGCAGTCGTCCACCACGATGATCTGGCGGTCGAGACCGAGACGGCCCAGGTCGACGGCCTTGATGCGGTCGAGCAGTGTGGCGATGTACCGTTCCTCGTTGTAGGCCGGGATCACGATCGACAGGGTCTTCACGAGGCGGCGGTCCTCTCTGAGAGCCAGGCTTCCACGCCGGCGAGATCCTCGGGGGTGTTGATGCCGGTCGCCTCGCGCGGATCGGTGCAGTCGATCGTCGTCACCGGACGGCGAGCCGCCAGCCACGGGATGAACGGCAGGAAGTTGCGCTCGGCGGTCCCATGTCCGGGCTCCACGACCGCGGCGAAGGCCGGCAGCTGCCCGAAGGCTCGCGCCGAGAGCGAGAACAGGCCGATATCACTCTCACCTTCGAGCGGCATCTGATCACCCTCGCGGCGCTGCCGGACCGCGACGATTCGTCCATTGGCGTCGCGCGCGAAGTGAATGTATGGATCTTGCCGCCGGACAGTCGGCATGATCAGGTCCGGCGCGGGATCGGCCTGGCCGGCGCGGGCCAGTCTCTCCAGCGTCTCCGGCAGCAGCGCCACTTGATCGCACCAGACGACCCACACGTGATCCGGGTCAGCGGCGCGGACCCAGGGTTCCGCGGTCAGGATCGCGTCGAGCATCCCGGTGGGGGATGGCTGTTCGAGAACCTCGCAGGGCAGCGCCTGCCGGCTCACGTGCGCGCGCACCTGTTCGGCAAACCCCGGATGCGCGATGATCGCAGCCCGATCGACGAACGGCCGGAAGAGCGCCAGCAGGTGATCCACCATCGGCCGTCCGTTCACCGGCGTCAGCACCTTGGGGGCGCTCGACCGGAGCCGGGAGCCGAGCCCGGCGGCCGGTATGATGAGGACGCGATGCACGATGCGATGATTGTACCTGTCGGATGATGCCGGTTGATGGACTGTCGGTGGTCGTGTTCTCTGGCGGCCGCGGCTCGAGCGTGCTGTCGGAGAACCTGATCAAGCGGCCGGACGTCCACCTGACGCTGGCGATCAACGGCTATGACGACGGGTTGTCGACCGGTGAGATCCGCCGTTTTCTCGGCGACAGCCTCGGCCCGTCGGACTTCCGGAAGAACGCGGCGCACCTGGCCAGGCAGCTGCGCAGCTGCCCGCCGGAGCTGATCGACCTGCTCGACGTCCGGCTGCCGGCAGCGGCGGACTTCGACGCGGCCCGTGCGCTCGTCGCCGCCGGTGCCGATTCGATCGACGGCGGCGCCTGCTCCGAGCGCCTGGCGTGGTTCGGGCGTGAGCTGGCGTCGGCCGGCCGGCCGTTTCAGTTCGCCGACTGCAGCGTCGGGAACCTCGTGTTCGCCGGTGCATTTCTTCGCTGTAGGAGGGCGTTCAACGCCGCCGTCGACGACTACTGCGGGCTCCTGGGGTTGCCCGCCGGCCTGATCGAGAATGTCTCGGACGGAACCGACGCCTACCTGGTGGCCGTGGACCTCGACGGCCAGCTGTTGTCGAGCGAAGCCGATATCGTCGACGCGAATCGTCGCAACCACCTGGCTGACATCCACCTGCTCGCCCGGCCGCTCTCGGCCGAAGAGGCCTCGGTCATCGCGGCCCTGCCGATCGATGGCATGACCGCTGCGCTGCAGCGGCTGGTGCTGGCGATCCCGGCCAATCAGCGCCTGCTGGCGCGCCTCGCCGACGCGGACCTTATCGTCTATTCCCCCGGGACCCAGCACTCGTCACTGTTTCCCTCCTACCTGACGCAGGGGCTCAGCGCCGCCATCGCCCGCAACCTGAAGGCGATCAAGCTGCTGGTCACCAACATCCAGGCGGATGCCGAGATCGCCGACGCCACCGCGATCGAGATCGTCGAGAAGGCGGTGTACTACCTGCGGGAAAAAGGCCGCTCATCGGCGCCGGTGCCCTGCCTCATCACCCACTACGTCATCAACGATCCGCGGCGATCGGAAGAAACGCCGTACGTTCCGCTCGGCCGGCTCGAGAGCATCGAGGACCCGCGGCTGGTCCGGATCGGCAACTACGAGGACGGCATCAGCGGACGCCACGATGCGGCGAAGGTCCTGGGGCCGTTCATCGAATCGCTCCTGCCGCGGCCGAGTCAGCGGGTAGCGGTCTGGCTCTACGACGCCGGATCCGCGAACAAGGTCGCCCAGACCGTCCTCGAGATGGTCCGCGCCGATCTGGAGAGCCTTCCGTTGATCGTGACCGTCTTCTACGGCAACGTTCCCGAGCTCGACGACACGCTGCTCAGCACGCTGCCGTTCGCCATGCGCTACGTCAGCACCGATGCCGTGCTGTCGAGCGAAGTGCTCGCCTCCGAGTTCGACTACGTGATCCTGTTCGAGTCGTCTGGGATGTACAACGGCGAGGATGTCGTCAGCCTGGCGGCCGCGCTGACGTCCGGGCGGCTGGACGCCGTGTGGGGCAGCCGCCGCCTGTCGGTCGTGGATATCGAGGCCTCGATGCGCCTCCAGTACCGCCACGACACGTGGCGTCGCGTGGCCAGCCTGATCGGGAGCCACGTGCTCAGCGCCGCCTACCTGGTCCTCTACGGACGATACATGTCGGACACGTTGTCGGGGGTACGGGGGCTGCGGATGCGTTATCTCGCCGGGGGAGGAGAGTCGCTGTCGGACCGTCTCCTGAACCAGCGGCTGCTGTCCAGGCTGCTGGCGGCGCGCGCCGAGGTGCTCGAGACGCCGGTTCAGTTCTGGCCGATGTCGCCGGAGAAAGTCCGGCGCACCACCATCGTCGACGGCCTCCGGTCGCTCGCCTTCATCGCCTCGCGCAAGTGGCGCGCGCTGCGCGGACGCCCCGTCTAGGGCCGGGCTTCGCTCTCGGCCGCCAGGCTCGCGGCCCGGTTGTGATGGCGGCGCCGCTCACCGTGCGCCCGGACCAGGAACTTCGCGTACGGCACGACCTGCTTGATCGCGGCCACGTTCATCTGGCAGGGGCTCAGGCAGGTGGGGCACTTCTCGTCGCGCACGAAGTCGCGGTGCTTCTGGCTGGCGGCTGAAAAGTACAGCTCCTCGGCGTCGGTCTGGAGCACGTTGCCGACCACGTCGCTGTTCTCGCAGAAGAACATCCCGCCGTCGGGGTTCAGCATGATGCCCTGCGTCTGGAACGGGCAGGGGGCCATGCGGTGATACCCGTTGGCGATCATGTCGGCGTAGTGCATGTAGATGTAGTTCTGGCCGTCGAGCAGCGGATCCATCCGGACCCGGTCGAGGAAGAACTCGCGCATCCGCTCTTCTTCGGGGCCCATCGGCTTCCACTTCACTTCGAGCTCGCTGTTGCCGAGCATCGCGTCGGTGAAGCGGACCATGTTGAACACGATGTCGAGCTTCTCGCTCTTGGCCCACGCCAGGATGTTCTCGCGCGTCATCCAGGTTCATGTGGAAGATCGTCGTCGAGATGCCGAAGTTGAAGCGCTTGTGCTTCTTCTGCAGCTCCTGCATCGCCCGGATCGTCTGGCTGGCCTTGTCGAAGCCCTTCTTCACCTTCCGCACCTGGTTGTGCATCTCGCCGACGCCGTCGATCGATACGCGGAAGCTGAAGATCACGCCGCGCTCCTCGCACAGCTCCACGATCTTGGTGAGCATCGGGATGGCGCGGTGGGGCGTGAGGCCGGTGGTGTTCAGGCCGAACTTGCGCAGGCGGGGCAGCTTGTCGAGCATGACCCGGCAGATGTCCACGAGATCGTTGCGCGTGGTCGGTTCACCCCCGGAGACGTTCGCGTTCTCGATGTTCTTCCACAACGGCGAGTCGAACACCTTCTCGATGTCGGCCAGCGACATGTCGCTCTTGCGGTCGCCGCGCGTCCAGTTGCTGCACATCTCGCAGCGCGCATCGCAGACGAAGGTGCAGTGATAGATCAGCACCGTAGGGTGGATGGGCTTGATCTTCGCGACGAAGCTGTTGACCAGGTCACGGGGGGCAGACGCGGCGGCCTTCGCCAGGTATTTCAGGGCATAGACTTGCGCCATAAGTGATTGATTTTAAACCTTTTTCTGCCGCAGGTAAAGGATTGCCCCGGGTATATTGGCGGCGATACCGCTGAGAACGATCAGCGTCGACAGCGCGAACGCATCCGCCGGGGGCACCCCCACCGGCGTCAGCAGCCAGACGATGATGCCCTGTGGCGCACCGAAACCGCTGATCGAGATCGGTAGAAGCAGCGCGATCAGGCCAATCGGCATGAAAACCAGGTAATAACCGAGCGGGACAGTCGATGCCGATGCCCTGGCCGAGCAGGTAGGCCTGGACGATCCTGAGGAGCTGGACGCCGATCGACAGGCCCAGCACGAACAACATCGTCCCGCGGTGACCGCGGTACGCGGAGAGCGCATCGGCATACCTCAGCAGGCGAATGCCAATCCGTCGATCCTGGATCGCTGCGGGGATCAGCAGGCGCGCCCAGGAGTCGGCCCACAGGAAGCCGATCGCGCCGGCAATGGCGAACCCGGCGCCGACCATCAGCACCACGTTTGCGTCCTCGCCGCGCCGCCAGAACGCCGCTCCGATCAAGCCGACCAGAAGGATCGCGACGAGGCCGAGCAGACGGTCAGCCGCGACCGATGCGATCGCCGGTCCTCCCTGCGACGTTCGCTGCGAGAGCGTATAGGCGCGAGCGACGTCGCCGCCGACGCCGGCGACGAGAAATCCGCCGACGAACGAGCTCACCAGGTAGATCCAGGTTGCCGATTTGACCGGGATGGGCTGGCCGGCCGCCCTGAGCAGCGCGATCCAGCGCCACACCATCACCATCCGGTCCACCGCGAGGAGCGCGCCGACCGCCAGGATGGTGCCGACGTCGAGACGGCCGATGGCGCCGAACGCGTCATCCAGGTCGACGCTGCGCACGAGCAACCCGAGGACGGCCGCCGTCACCAGCGCGCGGACCCAGAATGATCGCGTCAGCCTGCCGGTCACTCGATTGGTTTGTGGGCGACGAACTCGAGGGTCTCGAACAGGTTCTTGCGGACGCGGAACAGGAAGTCCTCGGTGCCGGTATAACGCGACAGCGTATCCAGCCCGGGAATGTTCGCGAAGACCGCGCCGAAGGCCAGCAGGTCGCGCTTGACCCCGGTGGCGGCGCCGATGCTGCGGACGACCTCGCGGATCTCGAAGCCGCCATCGTAGAGCAGCTGCCGGACGCGCCGCTCGGTGGTCACGAAGTTGTGGGTGTAGTCGACGTCCCAGAAGAACGTCCGCTCCTTCAGGTAGTCGGGGACGACGACGAACAGGGTGCCGCCTGGTTTGAGCACCCGGCGCGCTTCGGCCACGAAGGCGCGCGCCGCGTCGATCCCCGACATGTGCTCGAGCACCTGGTCGGCGTAGACGACGTCGGCGCTGGCATCATCGGCGAGAATCGGCGGGGCCCAACCCTCGATGATCTCGAGCCCCTTCGCGCGCAGATGTTCGATGAGGATCGGGCTGGCCTCCATCGCGCGGTATTGCCATCCGGCCGCGACGGCGCCTTCGGCGAGCGATCCCTGGCCGGGCCCGATCTCGAGCATCGAGCCGGCTGGGGCGTGCCGCATGAGGAGGCTGAGGCGTGAACGTTCGGTTCGGCCGCGTCGTCCGCGGCCGAACCCGGTCAGTGCTTTCTGTCGGTCGGCAAAGTCGCGATAGAACGTGTCCGGCACTCCGCTTACTGGATGCCCTGCGAGCCGGCGAAACGTCCGCGGCTCGTCCAGCGGCCGATCGATCCGCCGTCCGCGGTTGCCTGGGTCTGGTCGATCCAGGCCGGGCTCGGGCTGCCGCAGTGTGACAGCAGGATGTCGACGATGTAGACGTTGATCGTTCCCTCGTCCGGCTGCGAGCCCCAGTTGTAGGCAATGACGTCGAGCGACGGGTCGTTGGAGTTGCCGCGCTTGCCGTTGTAGCCCCAGCGGGTATCGCGCAGGCGCAGCGTGTCGACCACCGTATCCATGAACTCCCACGTGCCGCCGTGCTCCTGGCACGAGCGCGCCAACAGATCGGGTCGCTGATTCGCGACGTCGGCGACGACCCCGGCCCCATAGCCAGGCAGCGGCAGCCGACCCGACGTCGGGTTCGGCGTGCGGTTCTCCCTGACGGTGAAGAAGCGCGCGGTGGTCGACCACGGTCCGAGGGCGTTGTTCATCACAGCGCGGGCGCGCCAGCGGTACGGCGTATCGCGCATCGAGTCGTGCCGACGAAGATCCAGCTGGTCGTGTTCGCGCTCGCCGGCAGGGTCGCCGAACTGATGACGGTGCCGCCATCGTTCATCAGCTGGAACTCGTAGGTGAAGGTCGCACCAACGAAACGTCCCTGCGAATTGGAGATGGTCATGGTCGGCGTGCGGCTGTCGATACGCACGTCGCTCACCGGCGACATCGGTCCGGGCGCGCTCGCCTTCAGCGTCGATCCGTCGGCGGCGGCATCGGACCCGGAGGGAATAGCGGCCGCGGGAGCGGCGGGGGAGTCAGGGGCAGCGCTGCAGGCCATGGTCAACGCCAGGGCACACGCGGCGCCGGCCCAGGGAAGGGTTTTGAGGATCCGGTACATCAGTTTCTCCGTTAGTGGTGGTGTCGCGGGGGCGGCAGCTGGGCCGTCCGCGGTCGTTATTGTAACCGATTCATCCGGGGTCGCATGCTACGATAACAGCCACTTTCCCAACACTTTTCCACGAATACTCGAGGTGTAAATGCGCAGGTTTTCGATGATGCTGTCCGCTGCTCTAATGACTATCGGCGCGAGCAGCGCGATCGCTCAGACCCAGGCCCCCGCAGGTGTGCCGCCGGCTCCCGGTCCCTTCACCGTCTTCGTCAACGGCGGCGTCCAGATCGGCGACAACGACATCAATCGCGTGAGTACGTTCAGCCTCTACGAGGAGGAAGCCCGCATCGAGTTCTCCCAGACCGACATCGGCGGCGGCGGTTTCTTCGAGATCGGCGGCAGCTGGCGGTTCCGGGGGAGACTCGGCGCCGGCGCGTCATACAGCTACCTCGGCAGCTCGGGGGACGGCACGGTCGTCGGGTCGATTCCGCACCCGCTGGTGTTCGATTCGTTCCGCCCGATCGAGGCGCTCCGCGAGCGACCTCGAGCACAACGAGCAGCGGCTTTCACCTGTTTGCGACCTGGCAGATGCCGTTGACCGAGAAGGTCGAGCTGACGTTCTCGGGCGGTCCGTCGTTCTTCAATATCTCGCAGGACTTCATCCGCACCGTGACCTTCAGCGAAACCCCGCCCTTCGACGTCGGTCACGGTTGACAGCGTCGACCTCGCCTCGATGAAGGAAAACGGCGTGGGCTTCAACCTGGGGGTCGATGCCAGCTACGCGCTCACGCAGATGATGGGGCTCGATGTCGGGCTCGGCGCGATGGCTCGCTACACCCGCGGCGAAGCAGATTTCAAGCTGACCGACACCGAGACGTTCGGGGTCAAGGCCGGCGGCTTCCAGCTCGGTGTCGGCGCGAGAGTGCGGTTCTGACGCCGATGAGAGTTCTTGCCGGCGCCTCACTTATCACCCTCACCACGCTTCTGGCCGCCTGCAGCACGACCGACGCGCCCGCCGGCCCGGCGAACGCCGTCAACGTCACGGAGCCGCGGGCGACCGGGATCACGATCACCGGCAACTCGAACCTGTTTCAGCGGGGTCAGACCGCCCAGCTCACGGCGATGGTCACACTGTCGAACGGCTTCACCGAGAACCGGTCGAGCGGGGCGCAGTGGCAGTCCTCCAATACCTCCGCTGTCGCCGTGAACAGCAGCGGCGTCATCACCGCGGGGAATGAAGGGGATTCGACGGTCCGGGCCACCTATGACGGGGTCTCGACCGAGTTGACGGTGCGCGTCCGTTACGCGAACCGGACGCCCGATCCGCCTTCCGGCCAGCGTCTGCCGGTGCCGAACGAGGAGGGCTTCGTCGCGTCGATCATCAGGTCGCGGCCCGACCTGGTCGCGCGCTCGTGCCAGGACGAAGGGGGCACGTGGGAGCTGATGGACCTGATCGTGGATCGGCTCCGCGCCGAACGGGATACGCGGTGGGGCTACAACGGCCGCCGCGGGGATGTGAACTTCCCGGCCCGCGACGAGGTCGCGTATCACTGGGGATCCGGCAGCGATGAGCTGAGCCGGGATACCTATGCGTTCGACGTGCTCGCCGGCCACTGCGGCACCAACCCGCAGCCGACCTGGATCGACCAGTCTGCGTTCGGCACCGTCTGGCTGTCGCGCGGACGGTTCTAACGACTAAAGGCTGCCGCCGGGTGAGCTCGCACCCGACGGCAGCCTCTCGAACTCGCTGGAAGCTGGCAGCTGGTAGCTGGAAGCTGGTAGCTGGCAGCTAGTTACTGAATCTCCCCCGGCCCGTCCAGCGGCCGATGCTGCCACCCTGGCGCGTAGCCTCGGTCACATCACCCCACCCGGCGCTCGGGCCTCCGCCACAATGACCGCCGATGACGTCGATGATGTAGACGTCGATGCTGTTCTCGCTGGCGCCGCGGCCCCAGTGGTAGTCGACCACGTCCTGCGAGGGATCGCCGACGTTGCCGCGCTTCCAGTTGTAGCCCCACCGGTTGTCGTACTGCCGCAGCGCGTCGACCACGCGGTCCATGAACTCCCAGGTTCCACCCTCGTTCTGGCAGGAGTTGCGCAACGCGTTCGGATACTGCGTTCGCGACCTGCTGAACCACCGCCGCGCCGTAGCCGGGTAGCGGCAGCAGCTGGCCGGGGGCCGGGTCGGGTGTGCGAGTGCCACTGCCCGGCGCCGGCGGCAGACCACCACCGCCGCCGCCACCGCCTGGGCTCGGGACCGTCGCGGCCGAGGTGCGGAACGCTCTGCGGATGCGGACCTCGGCTGCTCACCACGCCGTTGGTGGCGTGGGCGCGCCAGTAGTAGAGCGTGTTCGGGTTGAGCTCGGCCGTGGTGATCGATGACCGGCCGCTGGGATCGAAGCCGGTGCTGCCTGTCCAGACGATGTTCGGACATGGATTCGGTGGTCGACACCGAAGAAGACGTATACGACGTCGCCGGCGCGTCCCTGGACCGACCCGTTGTTCACGATCAGTCGTGCCGAGCGGCTGGTGACTTCTGCCGCCAGACGGACTCACGGCGGTCGGGGCGCCGAGCACCACCGGGACTACGATGTCGAAGGTCTCCACCGACGAGTAGTCGCTGGCATTCGCGCCGTCTTCCGCCCGTACCCGCCAGAAGTAGGTGCGCTCGGCATCCAGCTTGGCGTCGACCACGACTGACACCTGCGGTCCTTCCACCGGCACCACCTTCGGGTTGAAGTACACGCGCTGCGCGAACTCGCGGTCCACCGCCATTTCTACCGAGTACCACAGGGAGCGCTGACCGTTGGTGGTGGACTGCCCCCAGGTGAGCCGCAGCGGCTCGGAATTGACGACCGCCGCCCCGTTTTTCGGCGACATCACCGGCGGCGCCGAGATTCCCACGCCGGCGATCGGCCCCGCGACGTTGGGGCTGGTGGGGGTTTCGCTCTTGGTTGCCTCGCAGGCCGCGGTGATCGACGCCACTATCAGGAGCGCAGACAGTTTTGTAATCGATCGTACGTTTTTCGTCATGGCGGTTTCACAATAGGCGCAACGGCCGCAGGCTGGCCGCACGGAATTGCCGGGAAGTTCTCTCGGCTTCGCTATCGGCCGATCATTGTTCGTAGAACAGGGTCGCGACTGCCGTGAGCAAGCCGCGGGCCTAGAACCGGCCGCGCGCCGTCCACCGTCCGACCGACCCTCCGTAGTAGGTCGCGTCGGTGACGTCACCCCATCCCGGGGTCGGATTGTCACCGCAATGACCGCTGATCACATCGACGATGTAGACGTCGGTGCTGTTCTCGTCCTCGCCGGCGCCCCAAGTGGTAGTCCACGACGTCCTTTGAGGGATCGCCGACGTTACCCCGCTTCCAGTTGTAGCCCCAGCGCGTGTCGTGGGTCCGCAGTTCGTCGACCAGCCGGTCCATGAACTCCCACGATCCGCCGTGGTCCTGACAGGAGCCGCGCAGGGCGTCGGGAAACTGCGCGGCGACGTGTTGCACCACGTGCGACATGTCGGGCAGCGCCAGACGTTCGCCGTCGGCGGGGTCCTCGGTGCGTTGCGCCGACGTCTTGGCGCCCTTCACCGACGCCGGGGGGTTGGAGGCTCTGGCGGGCGGGGTGCCAGGTGAGATCGGCGAGCTCGTCTGGGCTGCAGGCGGCGACTGAGAACGCCAGCGCGCACACCACGGGCCAGACATGGAAGGTTTTGTTCATGTTCGGCGTACTTATATTGAAAACCGGTTCGGGAACCGGCGGCGCATTGCCTCGTTGTTGTGACGGACGGAGAACCGTCCGTATCAGCCCCGAAACGGATCGCGCGGCGACCAGTTCACGGGGAGACACCGGAGGGCGGCGAGAGCCGCCCGCGGCGAAGCAGGAAGACCGCTCCGCCGGTCAGGGAAAACAGCATGATCAGCGCGGCGCTGCCGAGCGACAGCGTGAGCGCCGAGCCAACGTTCAAGCCGAGGCTGGCGAAGAAGAACGCGAACACCGCTTCGCGGACGCCGAAGCCGTTGATCGACACCGGAACCATCTGCACCGCCAGGCTGACGGGGACCACCACCGAGGCGGCCATCAGCGGCAGCGGCACCGCGAGGCTTCTCGCGGCGCACATATAGAACACGACGAGTAGAAATTGGACGCCGACGGCACCGGCGAAGGCCACCCCGAGCGAGGCGGGGAGCTTCTGAAAACCGTCCGATCGCGCCGAGCAGGTTGAGCAGCCGGACCTGGATCCCTTCGCCGCGCCCGCCGGCGGCCCGGTGCATCAGCCGCCCGAACACGTCCGGAAACCGCAGGACGAAAAGCAGGCCGCCGAGGACGCAGACCAGGGCAGATCCAGATGTAGCCGACCCCGGTCAGGGGAATGCCGGCGAGCGACGCCAGCGCCGAAGCCCCTGCCGCCACGGCGAGGAGGGCGATCAACCCGAGCACGCGGTCGATGAGGACGATGGTGGTGGCGACCGTCTTCGAGCCGGCGAACGGGGCCGTGTCGGCGACGCGGACCACGTCTCCGCCGATATTGCTGGGGAGAAAGTTGTTGAAGAACGTAGCCACCAGGAAGGAGTTGGTCAGCAGGCCGAACCGCACCGGGATCCGCTGAACTTCCAGCAGCAACTGCCATCGCCAGGCGCTGACGAGGAGCATCAACCCGTAGGTCAGCAGCGCCGCCAGCATCCAGGCGAAGTTCATCTGCCGGAACTGGGTGCCCATGGCGGAGACATCCGCCCGGCTGAAAAGCATCCAGAGGAGGGCCGCACTGACAGCCACTTTGACGGCGATCAGTACCGTCTTCAAACCGGGTTTTGTCATTGATTCGGAAGCCGGCAATTTTACCATAACCCGCGTGCTATCAGCAAGAACCGGGGATTGTCGAGGTTGACCCAGCCCGGCCGTGAACGCTAGAATTCCGGGTTGTCCCAGCCGCCCGAGCCCGTCCCTTCGCCTCCCTCCGACCGCCTCGGCGCCCGCAGGCTGCGGATCCTGATGCTTGCGCCGGAGCCCTTCTTCGAGCCGCGCGGCACCCCGTTCAGCGAATATCACCGGCTCAAGGCGCTCACCGAACTAGGGCACACGGTCGATCTCGTCACCTATCCGTTTGGATCGGATGTCGAGATGCCCAACCTCCGCATCATCCGCTCCGCCCGGCCTCCGTTCATCACGCGGCGTCCGCATCGGCCCGTCGGCCGCCAAGCTGGTGCTCGATGCCTACCTGGCGGTGGCGATCCTGCGACAGTCGCGGCGCGCACGCTACGACGCGATCCATTCGCACGAAGAGATGGGCCTGCTGGGGGTGTGGCTGTCGAAGCGGCTCGGCATCCCGCACCTCTACGACATGCACTCGAGCCTGCCGCAGCAGCTGACCAATTTCAGCTTCGCCAGGAGCGCGCTGCTCCGGAAGGCGTTCGAGCGGATGGAGCACCGGACGATCTTCGGATCCGAGGTCGTCATCACTATTTGCCAGGACCTGTTCGACCACGTGGAGGCCATCGGTGCCGGCAGCCGCGCGGTTCTGATCGAGAACGTGATGGGGGGCGACGTCGAGGAGCCGCCCCAGCTCTCGGCGGCGGGCGTCCGCACGCGGTGGAGCATTCACCCGGAAGCCCCGCTCGTCCTCTACACCGGCACCTTCGAGCCCTATCAGGGGCTCGACATGCTGCTCGAGGCGATCGCGATGGTTGCGCGCAGCCGTCCGGAGGTTCGTCTGCTGGTCGTTGGCGGCCGCGCCGAGCAGGTGGCTGCGGCCGCAGGCCAGGGCCACCGCCCTCGTGCGCCCCGGCGGTCTTCACCGGCTACCAGCCGGCGCGCGATATCCCCGCTTATGTCGCGGCCTGCGACATCCTGGCGTCGCCGCGAATCAAGGGGACCAACACCCCGCTCAAGATCTACTCCTACCTGAGAGCGGGGAAGCCGATCGTCGCCACCCGGCTGCTGACCCACACGCAGGTGCTGGACGATGAGATCGCGCTGCTGGTCGCGCCGGAGCCGGCCGCGTTTGCCGCCGGTATCTCGGACCTGCTCGCCGATCCGGCCCGGCGGACCCGGCTGGCGGCTGCGGCGGTCGAACGCGCGCGCACCCGTTACAGCCGTGAGTCGTACGTCTCGCGCACGCACGCGGCGATCGAGCGGCTCGGCGCCGGCCTGGTGCGCGCATGAACGTGCTCGTCACTGGCGCCACTGGCTTCACCGGCGGACATCTCGCACGGCACCTCAAGGCGCAGGGACACACCGTGGCGGCGCTGGTGCGCCCGGCCAGCCTTGGGAAAGCCGAGGGGCTGGCGGCCGACGGGATCGAGATCCGCAGCGGCGACCTGACCGACGCGGCGGCCGTCCGGCGCGCATGCGACGGCTGCGAGGTCGTCTTTCACATTGCCGCCACCTACCGCGAGGCCGGCCAGTCGGATCGCGCCTATACCCGGGTGAACGTCGACGGCACCCGGAACGTGCTCGAGGGGGCGCTGGCGTCGGGGGCGAGGCGGGTCGTGCACTGCAGCACCGGCGGGGTGCACGGCCACATCGAGCATCCGCCGGCGAACGAGAATGCGCCGCTCGCCCCCGGGGACATCTACCAGCGAACCAAGCTCCAGGCGGAACAGCTCGCGTCGCGGTTCGGACGCGAGCGTGGGCTCGAGGTGGTGGTCGCCCGGCCGATCGGCATCTACGGCCCCGGTGATACGCGCTTTCTCAAGATGTTCCGCGGCATCGCCCGCGGGCGCTTCCCGATGCTCGGTCGCGGCCAGGTCTTCTACCACCTCACCTACATCGACGACCTGTGCCGGGGGTTCGAGCTGTGCGGCACGGTGCCGGCGGCCGCCGGCCGCACCTACATCCTTGCCGGGCCCGAATTCACGACGCTCGAGCAGCTCGTCCACCTGGTGGCGCGGGAGCTGCGCGTGGCGCCGCCATCCTTCCGCTTCCCGATCTGGCCGGTCTGGCTGGCCGGGGCGCTCTGCGAGGCGGTTTGCGTGCCGCTCCGCATCTCCCCGCCGCTGTACCGGCGCCGCGTCGATTTCTACAGCAAGAGCCGGGCGTTCGACACGACCCGCGCGCGCGAGGAGCTCGGCTACAATCCGGCCATCGACTTGAGAACCGGCATTCGCCTGACCGCCGACTGGTACCGTTCGCAGGGGCTGCTCTGACCCGTGCGCAAACTGAACGTCGTCCACATCTGCGATCACCTGGGATGGGCCGGTTCGCGCATGCACGGCGTGAAACGGCTGTTCGCCTGGATGATCCCGCGCTTCGATCGCGAGCAGTTCAACGTGTCGCTGATCAGCCTGCGGAAGCGTGACCCCGCCGACGACACGCTCGAGGCTCTCGGGATCGACGTCGCCTATCTGCACAAGGGGAAATTCGATCCCGCCACGCTGCCGACGCTGCTGAAGGAGCTGGAGCGGCGCCAGGCCGACGTGATCCATCTGCACGGCTATGGCGCCACGACGTTCGGACGGCTGGCGGCGGCAGTCCGCCACCTCCCGGTCGTCCTGCACGAGCATGCCAACCTGACCGACACGCCGTGGTTCCAGAAGGCCGCCGACCGGATGCTCGCGCGCTACACCGACATCGCGATCGCGGTGTCGAAATCGACCGCCGACTTCGTGGTCAACGCGAGACTGGTTCCGGCCGAGCGCACGAAGGTGGTCTATCTCGGGGTGCCGCTGGACGAATTCAGCCGGACCCGCAGCGACGCGGAGATCGCGGCGGCGCGCTACGCGCTCGGCGTTCCCCCCGGCGTGTTCGCCATCGGCACCGTGACGCGGCTGATGCCGTCGAAGGGCAACCAGTATCTGGTCGAAGCGGCGCGCCCGGTGCTCGACGCGCTGCCGTCCGCGCGCATCTACATCGTCGGCGAAGGGGAGCTCCAGCCGGCGCTCGAGGCGCAGGCACGAGCCCTCGGGCTCGGGGACCGGATCGTGTTCCCGGGGTTCCAGCGCGACGTCGCCCAGGTCCTGTCGGCCCTCGATCTGCTCGTGTTCCCGTCGTTGTGGGAAGGGACGCCGCTCACCGTGCTGGAGGCGCTGGCGATGGGGAAGCCGATCGTCTCGACCGACGCGGACGGGTTGCAGGACGTTCTCAGGCCCGGACACGATGCCGTGATGGTCGCGCGGCGTGACGGCGCGGCGCTCGCGCGAGCGATCATCGATCTCGCGAACAATCCGTCCGAACGGCAGCGGCTCGGCACCAACGCCCGCCGCACCGGGGCGGCGTACGATATCGACCTCTTCGTCCGCAAGATGGAGCAGCTGTATCGGCTGCTGGTGGAGACCTCGCGGGCCACGAAGCGCGCCGGGATCCTGCGCGCCGACCTCGGCTTTCTCCAGGCGGGAGCCGAAAGGTGATTGGTCGTCACCGGCCGCCTGCGTCCGCTCACCGGCCCGGGCGTGCTCACCACCTGCGCGATCCTCTTCGTGTTCCTGGGGCTGTCGGTCTCGATCGACTATCCCCGCACGGCGCTCGGCTTCAAGGGTGATGAAGCGACCTATTACAGCCTGGCGCACAGCCTCGCGCGCGACGGCGACTTCACGTTCCAACGCCACGATCTGATGCGCGTGTGGGAGGAGTTCCCGGGCCCCGAAGGAATCTTCCTGAAGAAGGGGGCCGACATTCAGGGAGTGGAGCTCACCGGACGCCCGCCGTTCGTCCAGCTGCGGACGGCCGAGGACCCGGCGCGCGGCCGCCTCTACTACGCAAAGTCGTTCATCTACCCGCTGTTCGCGGCGCCGTTCGTGAGGGTCTTCGGGACCAACGGGTTTCTCGTGTTTCACACGCTGATGCTGGCGCTGAATTTCGCCGCCGCCTACGCGTTTCTCTGCGCCCGCGGATCCGCCCGGCCGCTCGCCGCCGCCTTCGCCGCGGTATTCCTGTTCGCCACGGTCGTTCCCATCTACTTCGTCTCGCTCGCCCCCGAGTTGTTCAACTTCACGCTGGTGATGCAGGCCTACTTCCTGTGGACCTACAAGCGAGCCGCGAACGGTGGCGCGATCCCTGCGACCGGGACGGTTGATCAGACGACGCGCCTTCAGCGCTTCCTCATGTCTCCCGGCTCCGACTATGCCGCCGCCGTGCTGCTGGGCATCGCGACGTTCTCCAAGCCGACGCATGTCCTGCTGATCCTGCCGCTCGCTCGCGCTGGCGCTGTTGCGGCGGGAGTGGCGGCGCTTCTTCGGGACCGGGGTGCTCTTCGGGCTGGTCGTGGCGCTACTCTTCGGGATCAACGCCGCGATCACCGGGGAGTTCAACTATCAGGGAGGGAACCGCAAGTCGTTCTACAGCAGCACCGGCTTCCCGTTCGCGAACACATGGGAGACGTTCGACAACCGCGGCCAGGGGGTTGCGACCGACGAAGTGCCGACCGACGTCCTCGTGCACGGCGACACGCTGAAGGTGCTTGGCTGGAACGCCATGTACTTCGTGATCGGCCGGTACAGCGGCTTCCTGCCGTACTTCTTTCCGGGGCTGGTGGCGCTGGCCCTCTTTCTTCGACGGCGCGACGAACGCCGCAGCTGGCAGTGGCTGACACTGGGTGCCGCCGTGGTCGGCGCCATCGCCCTGCTGGCCTACATGCCCTACACCTACTCGGGCGGCGGCGGGCCGGTCGGCAACCGTTACTTCCTCAGCTTCTATCCGCTGTTCCTGTTCCTGGTGCCGTCGCTGCGATCGGTGAGGCCGGTGCTGATCGCGCTCGGCATCGGCGCGCTGTTCACGGCGAAGCTCGCCATGAATCCGTTCTACTCGGCGTTTCACCCGGGTGAGCCGGCCAAGTCCGGCCCGCTCCGAATGCTGCCGATCGAGCTCACGCTGCTGAACGATCTGCCGGTCAGCGGCGACCGCGTCCGCGCGCGACGGACGATCGGCGGAGATCCGCCCCTGTCGGCCTACTTCCCGGACGATGGTGCCTACGACGTCGAGGGAGAGGTCTTCTGGGTGAAGGGCGGGTCGCGCGCCGACGTGATCCTGCGTGCGCCGGCGCCGGACGCGCAGCCGCTGAGGATCAGGGCCCTGGTCGTCGAGGTCACCAATGGCAGCGTCGCCAACCGCGTTCGGGTGTCCGGCGGAGGCTTTGGCGGCGAGTCGATGACTCTCACGCCCGGCGAGGTCCGCACGGTCGAGATCACCCCCGGCGGAGGCGTGCCGTTCAAGCCGTGGATCCACCCGACCAACTACGTCTACACCGTGTCGGTCTCGACCTCCGCCGGCTTCGCCCCGTTTCTCGAAACCATGGGACAGAGCAGCGACAGCCGCTACCTCGGCGCCATGGTGAAAATCCTGCCGCGGTACGAGGGGCGCTGAGCATGCCCCGCATTGCGGTCGTCACCTCGAGCCCGCCGATGGTGGAAGGGGGGCACATGGTGATCGCCCGCTCGCTCACCCAGGCCCTGCGCGACGCCGGCCACGACGCCGACATCATCGTCACGCCCCAGAACCGTTTCGGCCGCCAGGCCTCGGCCTACCTGGCCACCTGGCTCACCGATGTCGGCAGCACCGATGGCCGAAGGATCGATCAGGTCATCAGCCTGCGCTACCCGAGCTACGCGGTGCGGCACGAGAAGCACGTGTGCTGGCTGAATCACACGATGCGGGAGTACTACGATCTCTGGGAGCGCTTCAGCGGAACGCTGGGACGGCGCGGACTGCTCAAGGCGCGGGCCAAGCGCACCGCGATCCATGCCGCCGATCGCTACCTGCTCGGGCGGAACGTGCAGAAGCTCTTCGTCCAGTCGAAGACGATCCAGCAGCGGCTGGCGATCTGGCCAGAGGTCCGGTCCACCGTGCTCTATCCTCCGGCCCCGCAGCGGCCCTACCGTTGCGACGGTTACGGCGACTACATCTTCATGATCTCGCGCCTGACGCCGCTGAAGCGGGCGGACCTGCTCATCGAGGCGCTGAGCACCCCCGAAGGCGCCGGGATCAAGGCGGTGATCGCCGGCGAAGGGGAGGACCGCGCTCGCCTCGACGCGCTGGTGGCGACGCGCCAGCTGCAGGGCCGGGTGAAGCTCGTCGGACGGCTTTCAGAGACCGAGATGCTGGACCATCTCGCGCGCTGCCGGGCGGTGTGTTTCCCGCCGCTGCAGGAAGACTACGGCTTTGTCACCGTCGAGGCGTTCGCGTCGCGCAAGGCGGTGGTCACCTGTGCCGACAGCGGCGGCCCCGCGGAGCTGGTTGCGAACGAGGTCAACGGCTTCGTCTGCGATCCTCGGCCCGAGTCACTCGCCAGCGCCCTGCGAAAGCTGACCGACGACGCGGCGATGGGCGAACGAATGGGGAGCGCGGCGTTCGACGCCGGGGCGGAACTCAACTGGGCGGATGCCGTCCGGCGACTGACCGCGTAAACTGTTGGCACATGGCCTACGCAACCCCACTCGAGGCAAGAATCGCGAAGAAGGTCACTCGCGCGATCGTCGAGTACGGACTGATCGAGGATGGCGACCGCGTGATGGTCGGCCTTTCCGGCGGCAAGGACAGCTGGGCGCTGATCCAGGTGCTCGAGGTGCTGCGCCGCCGCGCCCCGATCCAGTTCTCGCTGGTGGCAGTGACGGTGGACTCCGGCTACAACGGCTATCGGCACGACCTGATCTCGCGCACCTGCGAAGAGCGCGGCTGGGAATACCGGATCGAGCACACCGACATCGGTGACACGATCGACGACGTGCTGGGGGCGGGCGAGACACCCTGCTCTCTGTGCGCCAGGCTGCGACGAGGCGTGCTGTACCGGATCGCGAAGGACGTCGGCGCGACCAAGATCGCGCTCGGGCATCACCTCGATGATTTCGTCGAGACCCTCCTCCTCAACCTGTTCTTTTCCGGCGCGCTGAAGGCGATGCCGGCCCGCCTCGTGTCTGACAACGGTGAGCACGTCGTCATCCGTCCGCTGGTCTACACCACCGAGAGCGAGGCCCGGAACTACGCCCAGGCAATGCGAACTGCCGATCATCGGCTGCTGCTGCCCGGCGTGCGGCGACCTGAGCCTCCAGCGGCAGCGGATCAAGCGCCTGCTCGCCGAGCTCGAGGTCGAGCATCCCGAGGTCAAGAACTCGATGATCCGGGCGCTCGGCAATGTCGCCGGCCGGCACCTGCTGGATCAACGTCTGAACCCTTTGCCGGAACTGCGCGAGGCCGCTCTAGCCGGCGGCGCCGTGCCGCTCCCGCTCAGGCGGGCGTCGAGCCGGTAAGCATCCTGCCCTGACGCAGGCGTGGCCTGCACCGAGGACTTCAACGAAAATGCGACGAATTGTTCTGTGCGTGTGGATAATCGGGCTGTTCGCGGTGGCGCGGGCCGAGGCCCAGCAACGGCCGCTGGTGACCGAGGATCCGGAAACGATCGGCTCCGGCCTGATCCTGCTCGAAGCGGGCTTCGACGTGCAGCGCGAGATTTTCTACCCGGTCTCGGGTCTCCACGGCAACCTGGTGCGGTTGCCGACGCTGGGAGCGAGCTTCGGCCTGTCCTCGATTGCCGAGGTCCAGGTCGACGGCGGATACCAGCGGCTGACCGTGACCGACCGCGAGGTTGCGCCGCTCTCCCACCTCGTCGATTTCACCGGTGACAAGACCTCGTCAATCGAGGACCTGGTGATCGGCACGAAGATCCGGCTGCTGTCGGAGACCGCCGGGCGTCCGGCCGTCGGGTTTCGTTTCGCGACCAAGCTGCCGATCGCCTCGAACGAGAGCGGTCTCGGTCTCGATACGACCGACTTCCACACGTCGCTGCTGATCGGCAAGACCGTGCAGTCCCTCCGGGTCGTCGGCAACGTCGGGGTCGGGATCATCTCCGATCCGACCGACGGGGAGCGGCAGAACGATGTCTTGACCTACGGCCTGTCGTTCGCGCGCGCCGTCAGTCAAGGGATCGAATTCGTCGGCGAAGTGAACGGCCGGCTGGACGTGAGCGATGGCGAGCCGGCCCCCGGCACCGACACGCGAGGCGCCCTCCGGCTCGGCGGACGATTCACCAAGTCCACCATCCGCCTCGACGCCGGGATGATCATCGGAATGACGTCGCGCGACCCCAGTTTCGGGGTCACCGTCGGGTTGACCTGGGTGTTTCGCGGCTTCACGGTCCCGTAAACGTGCAGATCATCAAGGCGCACGCGTTCGGGAACGACTTCCTGCTGATGGATGCCGCGGACGTACCGTCCGGCGCCGACCGTCCGGCTCTGGCCCGCGCCATCTGCGACCGCCACCGCGGCCTCGGCGGCGACGGGCTCATCATCTACAACTCCAGTGGAATGAGGAACTTCGCCGAAACGGGGCCTGGCCCCGATTTGGCCGCTCCGCCGGCCAGATCGGGGCCAGGCCCCCTCCTCGCGACGATGGCGCTGCTCAACGCGGACGGCAGCTACTCCGAGGTGTCGGGGAACGGCGTGCGGTGCCTGGCGGCGTGGATCGCCGATCAGGCGGACGCACAGGTGGGGGCATCGGTGACGATCGAGACCGACGCGGGGCCGAAGCGGCTGGAACTGCTCGAGCGCTCGGCGGCCGGCTTCACCTTTCGCGCCGCCATGGGACAGCCCGAGGCGATTACTCCGGCCAGGATCGACGTCGACGGAACGCTCGTCGATGCCGTAACCCTCAGGGTCGGCAATCCGCAATGCGTGGTCCTCGGCGCCGTCACCGAGGAGCGGCTTCACTCGGTGGCCGCGCGCCTGGCCGTCCACGCTCACTTCCCGCATGGCACGAACGTCGAGCTCGCAACCGTCGAATCCCCCGACCGGGTTCGGATCCTCATCTGGGAACGAGGTGTTGGGCCGACCGAGGCATCCGGCACCGGCGCGTGCGCCGCCGCGGTGGTGGCGATGACCTATGGCGGGGCGAGCCGGGACGTCCAGGTCACTCGCGCCGGGCGGATCCCAGAGAGTCGAGTGGCTGGACGACGGACTGTATCTGACCGGATCCGCGGAGATCATCGCGGTCAGTTCCTGGCGCGCCGCAGTGTCGGGCACCGCTCGAACACCCGCAGGCGCGCCCCGATGAAATTCCATGCGTAGAGTCCACGAAGCCACGGTCGCCGTGGAGGCCTACTCACCGGCCGAAGAAATGTTCAACCGCCGGCGCCGGACCGCCGGGTTGTTTCTCGGCCCTGCCGTTCTCCTGGCCCTGCTGTTCGCGCCGATCCCGATCGCGGACGCGCCCCACCGGCTGGCCGCCATCCTCGCCATGATGGTCGTGCTGTGGATCACCGAGGCGCTGCCGCTCGCGGTGACGGCCCTGATCGGTCCGCTGCTCGCGATCGTGCTGCGCGTGGCGCCGGCGCGGACCGCCTTTGCACCGTTTGCCGATCCGATCATCTTTCTGTTCATCGGCAGCTTCATGCTGGCCGAGGCGATGTTCGTCCACGGCCTGGACCGGCGCATCGCCTACAGCGCGCTGTCCTCGCGCCTGGTCGGCGGCAGTCCGACCCGCATCCTGCTGGTCTTCGGCGGCGTCACCGCGGGGATCTCGATGTGGATCAGCAACACCGCGACGACGGCGATGATGTTTCCGATCGGGCTGTCGATCGTCGCCCACCTCACCAAGGGTCGTGAACGGGAGGCCGGCACCCGCGAGTTCTCCATCGCGATGATGTTGATCTGCGCCTTCGGCGCATCGATCGGCGGTATCGGCACACCCATCGGTACGCCGCCGAACCTGATCGGCATCGGGATGCTGAACCGCATCACCGGCGCCGAGATCACCTTCTTCCGCTGGATGCTGCTCGGCGTGCCGATCGTCGTCCTGCTGTTCGGATTCCTGGTGGTGTATTTCTATTTCACGTCGCTGCGCGGTCTCAACCTCGATACCTCCAAAGCCGAGCGGATCGACGAAGAACTGCGCCGGCTCGGACCGATGTCGGTGGGGCAGCGCAACGTGCTGATCGCCTTCGGCACGACCGTGGCGCTCTGGCTGTTCCCCGGATTCCTCGGCCTGTTCGGCCTGGCGCAGACGGCGTTCGCCCGCGCCTATAACACCGCCATGCCGGAGTCGGCCGCGGCGATGACCGGCGCGATCCTGCTGTTCGTGCTGCCGCTGCAGTGGCGGGCGCGGCAGTTCACGCTCAAATGGGAGGAAGCGGTCCGCATCGACTGGGGGATCATCCTGTTGTTCGGCGGCGGGCTGGCGATGGGTGAGCTGGCCTTCTCGACCGGGCTGGCCGAGTCGATGGGGCGGGGGATCACGTCCGTCCTGCCGGTGCGCTCGGAGACGGGGCTCACCATTCTCTTCACCGCTGTCGCGATCGTGATGTCGGAGGCGGCGTCGAACACCGCCTCGGCGAACATGATCGTACCGATCGCGATTGCCGTTTCCCAGGCCGCGGGGGTGGATCCGATTCAGCCCGCACTCGGGGCGACGCTCGGCGCGTCGATGGGGTTCATGATGCCGATCTCCACTCCGCCCAACGCCATCGTCTACAGCTCGGGGCACGTACCGATCACCGCGATGATGCGGCACGGCCTCGTCCTCGACGCCGTCGGGTTCATCGTGATCGTGGCGATGCTGCTCGCGATGGGGCGCATCTTCTAGTCGCAGGTACCGCGACCTCGGGGCCGGTCGGATGATGCGCGGACTGCCGCGACTTCAGCGGCTCCGGCGCGCGGGCTTGGCCGTTTTCGCTGCGGTCGTGGCGGCCAGCGTCCCGATTTCCTCCGAGATTCTCCTCGGGATGTCCTTCACTGCATCTGCAGCCGCCATGTAATCCTCGGCCTTGATCGCTGCGCGAGCTTTTTGCAGCGCCGCTTCGGCGTCGGCCGCAGTCCGGCGCGCAGATGCCAGCTCCCGGTCGCTGACCCGGGCCTTTTCGGCGGCGCTGATCTGGGCGTGGATCTGCGTCAGGGAAGCGGACGCTCCGGCGATCGCGGCTTCGGCGGCGCCGCGCGCGCGCGCCTTGCCGTCGGCCGCGCCCTTCGCTGCGCCCTGCGCGCGATCGTGGGCGTCGAGGGCGCGCGTCAGCGCGAGGCGGTAGTCGCGCTGGGTCACGGCGTCGTGCGCCTGCTGGAGCGCAGAGGTGGCGGCGGTGTATTCCTGCGCCGCGTACTGCTCGGCCCCCGCGGCCCGCGCCGCGTCGAGTGCTCCCTGGGCCAGGTCGAGCTCTTTTTGGGGGGGAGCCGAGCACGCGGCGAGGAAGCAGAGCAGCAGGAGAGCCGGCAGCGCGCGCATCGGGTTGGAAGTATACAACCCGGGGGGGCGGGGAACGGGCAATGAGGAATGAGGAATGGGGAATGGGGAATGGGGAATGGGGAATGGGAACGCCAGGCGGGGTGCAGGGGGCCCCGCCGATCTGAGGTAAGGTGCGGCCGGAACGGAGCGTGAGCGAGTGCAGGCCGCCAGGCGGGGTGCAGGGGGCCCCGCCGATCTGAGTACGGTGCGGCCGGAACGGAGCGTGAGCGAGTGCAGGCCGCCAGGCGGGGTGCAGGGGGCCCCGCCGATCTGAGTACGGTGCGGCCGGAACGGAGCGTGAGCGAGTGCAGGCCGCCAGGCGGGGTGCAGGGGGCCCCGCCGATCTGAGTACGGTGCGGCCGGAACGGAGCGTGAGCGAGTGCAGGCCGCCAGGCGGGGTGCAGGGGGCCCCGCCGATCTGAGTACGGTGCGGCCGGAACGGAGCGTGAGCGAGTGCAGGCCGCCAGGCGGGGTGCAGGGGGCCCCGCCGATCTGAGTGATGCTACGATGAAGACCGTCGCGACGCATGATCGTCCGCGAGAGAAGCTCGAACGGCTCGGGCCCTCCGCTCTTGGCGACAACGAGCTGCTGGCGATCGTGCTGGGCTCCGGCCGCGCGAACGCCAGCGCCCTCGACCTGGCCAACGCGATGCTGGCCGATGGCGGGCTTCGCGGGCTGGTGCGTGCCCGCCACGGGGAACTTCGGCGGGTGCCGGGGATCGGAGCAGCGCGGGCCGCGCAGGTGCTGGCGGCGATCGAGCTGGGCCGACGGTCGTTCACGCGTGCGGACCACGATCGCCCGCAGCTGAGCAATCCGAAGAGCGTGGCCGAATACCTGCTGCCGCAGTTCGGGAATCGCCCGGTCGAGCAGTTCGGCGTGCTGCTGCTCGACACGAAGCACCGGGTCCTGCGCGCCGCGATCCTCTCGGTCGGGACGCTCGACGCGAGCATCGTGCACCCGCGCGAGGTCTTCCGCGAAGCGACCGCCGCGGGGGCGGCGGCGCTGGTGTTGTTTCACAATCACCCCTCAGGCGATCCCGAGCCGAGTGAAGACGACGTGCGGCTGACCGAGCGGTTGGCCGCCGCCGGCATCCTGATGGGAATCAGCGTGCTCGATCACGTGATCCTCGCGGACGTGAAGTACTACAGCTTTCGCGAGCACAGAAGGTGTTGACGGTTGGCGAAGACCCTGTATTTCGACTGTTTCTCCGGTGCGTCCGGCGACATGATCCTCGGCGCGCTGCTCGATCTCGGCCTGCCGCTCGACGCGCTGCGCGGCGCGCTCGGCAGTCTGGCGGTCGATCTTGGCGGCGTGTCTGCCGATCGGGTGCTGCGCGCCGGCGTCTCCGCCACCAAGTTCCGGGTCCACGCGGCCGGCGGCTCGGCGCCGGCGCCGGTCGAAAGCCATTCGCACCATCACGACGCGGGTCCGCACTCGCACGCCGCTCATTCGCACCCTCATGAGCCCGGCCCGCACTCTCACGACACTCATCCGCACCCGCACGAACCGGGTGCGCACTCGCACGAATCGGGCGCGCACCCTCACCACCACCATCACTCGCTGAAGGAAATCGCCACCGCCATCGGCCGGTCCGAACTCTCGGCGGCAGCGAAGGACCGCGCTGTCCACCTGTTCGAGCGTCTAGCCGAGGCGGAAGCGGCGATCCATGCCATGCCGGTCGAGAAGGTTCACCTGCACGAGGTTGGCGCAGCCGACTCGATCGTCGACATCGTCGGCGCGGTCTACGGTCTCGAACAGCTCGGCGCGGATCGCATCGAATCCTCCCCGCTCAATGTCGGGGGCGGTACGGTGACCTGCGCGCACGGCGTGTTTCCCGTCCCGGCCCCTGCGACCGCGCGCCTGCTGAGCGGCGTGCCGGTGTACTCCGGGGACGTGCAGATGGAGCTGGTGACGCCGACCGGCGCGCTGCTCATTACCGGGTACGCCGAGCGGTTCGGACCGATGCCGGCGATGACCCTCGACAAGATCGGCTACGGCGCCGGCGATCGTGATCCGCAGCGGCATCCCAACGTGCTCAGAATGATCGTGGGGGAGTCGGCCACGGCGGGCCACACCTCGCGAGTGGTCGAGATCCTCTGTGAGATCGATGACATGAATCCGCAGCTGTTCGGTCCGCTCATGGACCAGCTGCAGCGGGCCGGCGCGCTCGACGTCTTCTACGCGCCGGTGCAGATGAAGAAGAACCGGCCCGGCACGCTGGTGACCGTGCTGGCGCGTCCGGAGGATCGTGAGCGGCTGTCGGCCATCCTGTTCGCGGAGACGACCACCATCGGCGTCCGCTATCAGGAGATGTTCCGTGAGTGTCTCGACCGTGAGTTCGACAGCGTCGAGACCCCTTTCGGCGCAATCCGGGTCAAGGTCGCACGACGGGCCGGACGCATCCTGAACGCCGCCCCTGAGTTCGATGAGTGCGCCCGCATCGCCTCGGAGCGCTCGGTGCCCATCAAAGACGTCCAGGCCCTGGCCATGAAACTATGGCTGGATCGAAATCGCACGAGCTGACCGACTGACCGGGAGAACGCGCTTCAGATGCCCTCTTTCTACATCACCACGCCGATCTACTACATCAACGCGGAACCGCACCTCGGCCACGCCTACACGACGATGGTGGCGGATGCGATCGCGCGCTCGCGGCGGCTGATGGGTGACGACGTCTTCTTCCTGACCGGCACGGACGAGCACGGGCAGAAGGTCGAGCGCGCGGCGATGAAGGCGGGGCTCGAGACGCACGCGTTCGCGGATCGAACGGCGGCCAAGTACCAGGCGCTCTTCCGGGAACTGGACATCTCGAACGACGATTTCATCCGGACCACCGAACCACGCCACATCCGCGCCGCCCAGGACATCTGGCGGCGTGTGCGCGACCGCGGCTACCTGTACAAGTCGAAGTACGAGGGGTGGTACTGCACGGTCGACGAGCTGTTCGTGCCCGAGGCCCAGCTGATCGACGGCACCCGGTGTCCGACCTGCGGCAACGCGGTGGAGCGCCTCAGCGAAGAGAGTTATTTCTTCCAGCTGTCGAAGTTCCAGGAACCGCTGCTCGAGCTCTATCGCACCAGGCCGGACTTCCTGACCCCCGAGATCCGCCGCAACGAGATGATCGCGTTCGTGTCGGCCGGGCTGCGTGACCTCAGCGTCAGCCGCACGTCGTTCAAGTGGGGCATTCCGGTGCCGGACGATCCCGGCCACGTCATGTACGTGTGGTTCGACGCGCTGACCAACTACCTCACCGCGGTCGGCTACCCGGACGACGAGGCACGGCTGGCAAGATACTGGCCTGCCGACGTGCATTTGATGGGGAAGGAGATCGTCCGCCAGCACTCGGTCTACTGGCCGGCTTTCCTGATGGCCGCCGGGATCGATGTGCCGAAGCGGGTCATCGGCCACGGCTGGTGGCTGATGAACGAAGCGAAGATGTCGAAGTCGCTCGGCAACGTCGTGCATCCGAAGGGATACGTCGACCGCTTCGGAGTCGACGCGCTGCGCTACTTCGTCCTGCGCGAGATGGTCGTCGGCCAGGACGCCAACTTCGCCGACGAGACCTTCCTCACCCGGTACAACTCGGATCTCGCCAACGATCTCGGCAACGTCGTGAGCCGGGTCACGACGATGGTGCAGCGATATTGCGGGGGCGTGATACCGGAGCCGACGCCGGCGGCCCAGGATTCAGTGGACCTCGAACTGATTCGAACCACGCGTGAAACCATCGAGCGTGCGAAGCGTGATGCCGGCCTGTTCGACTTCAGTTCATCGCTGCGGGAGATCTGGGGGCTGATCTCGGTTTTGAACAAGTACGTCGTCACGCGGGAGCCGTGGACGCTGGCGAAGGCCCCGGAATCCCGGCCGTTGCTCGAGACGACCCTTTACAATGCCGCCGACGTGCTGCGGGTCGTCGCCGCCCTGATCGAGCCGGTGATGCCCTCGACGACCGTACGAATCCGGCGGATGCTGGGTAGCCCCGCCGAGAAGTGGACCGACCTGTCGCCCGGCACCCTGGTATCGGGGCAGCCGCTGGGTACCATAGAACCGCTGTTTCCAAGGATGGAGCACACCGTGGACGAGTTGAGAAAGATGGCCGACACCGGCGCGCCGGCAGGCGCACCTGCCGCACCTGCAGGTGACGTTACCCCCGCCCCCACCCCACCCATCGCACCCGCTGGTGCCGGTGCGGCGCCCGCAGCTGCAGCTGTCGCACCCTCGGCGTCGGATCGAATCTCGATCGACGATTTCATGAAGGTGGATCTGCGGGTGGCCAAGGTGCTCGCCGCCGAGAAAGTACCGAACTCGCGGAAGCTCGTGAAGCTGTCGATCGACCTCGGCACCGAGCAGCGGACGCTGGTGGCCGGCATCGCCGAGGCCTACGAGCCCGAGCAGCTCGTCGGCCGGACCATCGTCATGGTCTTCAACCTGAAGCCGGCGAAGCTGATGGGCATCGAATCGAACGGCATGGTGCTGGCGGCCAGCCCTGACGGCGGCAAGCCGACCCTCGTCGGCTTCGATACCGAGGTCCCACCAGGAACCAGGGTCCGATAGGCCGGCGAGGAGCTCCATTCCTTATCCCCATCCCCATGCCCGATCCCCCATGCCCGATGATGATCGACACGCACTGTCACCTGGCCGGCGAGGAGTTCGAGGCCGATCTGGATGCGGTGGCGGCGCGTGCGGGTACGGCTGGGGTCCGTACCGCCGTCTGCATCATCGAGGCGGATGACCAGGCGGAACTGGGGCGGATCGAAACCGTGCGCTCGGCGTGGCCGGCCATCCACTTCGCGACTGGAATCCATCCTCATCACGCCGGACGGTTCGCCGATGATCCGGAGCGGGCGGCGGAGACGGTGAGGCAGGTCCTCGCCGCGACCGGTGCGCTGGGCATCGGGGAGATCGGCCTCGACTACCACTACGACTTCTCGCCACGGGAGGTCCAGCACGCGGTGTTCCGGGCCCAGATCCGGCTGGCGCTCGAGCGGGATCTGCCGATCATCATCCACACGCGTGAGGCGACCGCTGACACGTTCGGGATCCTGCGGGACGAAGGGCGGGGGGCGGTCCGCGGCGTCTTTCACTGTTTCACGGGAGATGTGGCGATGGCGCAGGAAGCGCTGGAGATCGGCTTCTACCTCTCCTTCGCCGGGATCCTGACGTTTCCCAAGGCGGGGGAGCTGCGGGAGGCGGCGAAGATCACGCCGCCCGACCGGCTCCTGAGCGAGACGGATTCACCCTACCTCGCGCCGGTTCCGTATCGCGGCAAGCGCAACGAACCGGCATACGTGACCCGGGTGGTCGAGACGCTGGCCGAGCTGCACCATCAGGGCGTTCCGGAGATGGCCCGCCAGATCGACGAGAACTTCACTCGGCTCTTCAGAGTGCCGGACGGGGGATGACTCGAGGCGGGGGGCTTCGACGCCCCCCGCTCGAGCGCAGCTCATTTCGTCAGGCAGATGTTCACCGACCGCGACGTGCCATCCGCCAGGGTGGCGTAGACCGTGTAGAGGCCGGCGGTGCCTCCCTTGGTGCTCCAGTTGTACTGGTAGTGCCCGCCGTTCAGCGTGAAGACCGGGAGCGCCGACGGGGGATAGTTGAGATCGACCGTTTCCGGCTCGACGTAGGTCGTGCAGGAGGCGCCGATCTTCATGAAGTTGAACGTCGGGGTGCCCGTCTGGGTGACCGCGTTGCCGTTGGCATCCTTCAGGTCGAACTTGGCCGGGATCGTCTGACCCAGCTTGAACTTGCTGTAGGGGGCGGTGCCCTCCACGTCATGGGCGGTGTCGTTGATCGGCTGCAGGAAGCCGTCCCAGAGATACTGCACCCACAGGCCCTGCGTGGCGGACCCCGCCTGCACGTCGTAGTTGGTCACGCTCCCGGTGGTGAACGCGTAACTGGAGGTGATGTTGTACTTTCCGACCGCGGCCGCCGCCGGGGCGCCCGAGCTCGCGTAGGTAGCGGTTCCGGCATCGGCGCCCTGGAGCCCGGCCACCGTTCCGCTGAAAGCGGTGAAGACCGAGCCGAACAGCTTGATCTTTGCACCGTCGGGCGTGATCGTCAGCACCCGCTTCGCGATCGTGACGCTCTTGCTGTCGGTGCTGCCGGCATGATTCGCGTCGCCGGCGAAGGTTGCCGTCGCGGTGCAGCCGTTCGCGATCGTCACGTTCCGGCAGTCGCCGGTGTAGACCACCGTGCCGGGCTGATTCAGCCCGCCGACGCCGGTGACCTGCGCGGTCGCGGTGAACGCCGTGGCGCGGTAGATGTACGGACCGGTCTCGAGAGTAACGACCGTGGTCGACGGGGCCTTGGTGATCGTCACCGTCGCGGCACCGTTCTGGTTGGCGTAGTTGCCGTTGGTGAAGGTCCAGGGGATCGAACCGCCCGGCACGTTGGTGAAGGTCGCCGGATCGATCACCAGACCGCTCAGCGCTTCGCTGTTGACGCCGGTCGCCGAGCTGCTGACCACGCCGTGGGCGGCGCCGTCATACACCCCGCTGAAGCCGACCACCGAGATCACCGCGATCGCTTTGTTGATGACGATCGGAGCGGTGCCGGTGGCGTTGTTGTAGTTGCCGGTCGTATCGGTGAAGCTCCAGTTGGCCGTGCCGCCGGGCACGTTGGTGAAGCTGGCGCCGAGGTCGAGCCCGGCCAGGGTCTCCGCCTGGACACCCTTGGCCGTGCCGGTCGCGCCGTGCGCCGCGCCGTCGTAGGTGCCGGTGTAGCCGTCGACGACGATGGTCGCATCCGCCTTGTTGATATTCGCAAGCGACGAGGCGACCGAGGCGAGAGTGTAGTTGTCCTTGTCGGTCCCCGCGAGTGCCGCGCCGTCGAGCGTCACCACTTTGTCGGTGCCGGCGTTGGCGTCGGCGAAGGTGGCCGACCCGCCGTTCAGCTCGACGTCGTCCCCGGCGATGGCGCCGGCGAGCACGCGCGTCAGGACGGTCGCCGCGGTCGTCGCGTCATAAACCTTGTCGGCTGCCGTGAAGCTGGCGTTGATCGTCAGCGGGCTGATGTCGGCGGTCGTGGTGCCCACGGTGCCGAGCGTGTAGTTCGCCGCGTCCGCACCCGTCAGGGTTGCGCCGGCCAGAGTGACGGTCTTGGCCGTTCCAACCGTCCTGGTGTCGAAGGTCGCAGTCCCGCCGGTCAGGCTGACCGTGTCGCCGGCAATCGCGCCCGTGACCGTGGTCCCGTTGACCGTGGCGGCGGTCGTGCCGTCGTAGATCTTGTTCGCCGCCGTGAAGCTGGCGTTGATCGTCAACCGGGTGATGTCGGCCGCCGTGGTTGCGGTCGTCGTCGATAGCACGTAGTTGGCCGCGTCGGCGCCGGAAAGCGCGAGGCCGGTCGCGGTAACCGTCTTGGCCGTTCCAACCGCCTTGGTGTCGAAGGTCGCCGTCCCGCCCGTCAGCGTGACGTCATCCTCAGGAACGATCGCGCTTTCGTTGCTGAACGTCCGGGTGCTGATCGTCGAGGCGGTCGTGCCGTCGTAGGTCTTGTTCGGGACGGTCACGCTGGGCGTCAGGGTGACGGGCGTGATGTTCGCCGTCGCCGTCCAGCTGGTCGCGGTTCCCAGCGTATATTTCGCCGCCGCTGAGCCGGTGAGCGTGAAGCCCGTTGCCGTTACCGTCTTGCCGTTGGCCACCAGTGCGTCAGCGAAGGTTGCGGTCCCACCCGAGAGAGCCACATTGCTCCCGTCGACGGGAAGCACGCCGGTCAGGGTCCGGGTAGCGATGATCGCAGCGGTGGTGCCGTCGTAGAGCTTGTTGTTCGCGGTGAAGCTCCCGGTCACGACCTTCGGAGCGATCGTGAAGCTGCGGTCGACGTCGGGGGCAGCGTTGTAGTTTCCGTTGCCGGCCTGCGACGCGCGGATGGTGCAGCTTCCGGCCGACGTCAGCGTGACGGTGCTGCCTGACACCGAGCAGGTCAGCGGCGTCGTGCTCGAGAAGGTGACCGTCAAGCCGGAGCTGGCGGTGGCGCTGACGTTGAACGGCGCATCACCGTAGGTCTTGTCGGTCAGCGCATCGAAGGTGATCGTCTGGTTGGATTGCGCGACGACCAGGGTCGCGGGCCGCCGGCGCTGGTGTCTGTTCCGTCTGCCGCTCGCGACGGTGAACGGATAGGAGCCAGCCGATACGGTGCCGTTGGTCGTCAGGGTGAGCGTTACCGCCGGAAATGCATTGCCGCCATTGGAGGTCCAGGCAGCCGGAGCAAACGTCGGGGTGATCCCCGCCGGCAACCCGATCGCCGACATGACGCCGTTGACCGTTCCATTCGCCGTCCGCTGAATATTCACGGTATAGGTGGCGATGCTGCCGGTCGCCTGTGACATCCCTGCCGGCGTCTGCGCGCCGACCGTAACCGCGCCGATCCTCGGCGCATCGGTGAAGGTGATCTGCGCCTGGGAGGCGGCGCCGCGCGCGGTCAGGTAGAACCGGACGCCGAGGTGATGCGCCTCGACATCGAACAGGAACGCGTCGACCAGGCGTCCCGACGCATCGGCCGTCAGCGTGAACGTCCGCGACGCGTGTTCCGCCGGCAGCTCGCGCAGCGCCAGCGTGACCTCTTCGTTGGGCTGCCATCCGCCAGATGACACGTAGACCTTGTCGCCCGGATAGTAGTCGTCCAGATCCGTCCGGAGGGTTGCAAATCGATAGGCCTCGGAGGCCCCGACGCTATCCCCGCCGGCGACCATCAGCAGTCCGTCACCAGCAGGCGTCGTCCCGTAGCTCTCGGTCGACAACGCGGCGCCTGCTGCGGCAGTGCGGGCTACGGCCATCGGACCGGTCTGCCACACCTGATTGAGCCAGGGCAGATACAACTCGGCAGCGGACGTGGCCTGCTCGACGATGGCGCCGTCGATCGTTTCCTGGGCGATACCGCCGACGATCAGGACAGCGTTGTTGTTCGGCAGCAGGAACGCCTGGTGGCCACGACGCGGCACCATCGGGCTCGCCGCCGCCGCCTGGGTGATCGCATTGCTCACGTCGCTGTAAATCTCGGCGGACGCCAGGTTGGTCGTGCCGTCGTGACCGCCAATAAAGAGGACGCGGCCATCCAGAAGGGTGGTCGCCGACAGGCCGTGGCGGGCGATGTTCAGCGCGGGGCCGGAAAGGACCTGCCCGGTCGCGGGATCGAAGATCTCGGTGGACTGCAGAACCGCATCGCTGGACGCGCCGCCGGCGATCAGGACGCGACCGTTCGCGAGGCGGGCGGCGGCGTGCTGCTTACGCGCCGTCATCAGGGTTCCAGCTACCGAGAACGTGGCCGTCGCGGGATCGAAGACTTCCAGGCTGACGACCGGGCCGCCAGCGTTCTCGCCGCCGGCGATGAGCACTCGTCCGTCGAGCAGGAGCGTGGCCGTATGTCCCCAGCGCGCGTCGGTCAGTCCGGTGGTGGACAGCCAGGTGCCGCCGTCGAAGAGCTCGGCGCTGCCGATCGGGCCGGACGCATTTCGTCCACCGACTACGAGCACGCGGCCGTCATTGAGCCGCACCGCGGTGTGGTCCGCCCGCGGTTCCCCCATCGGCGCGACCGCGCTGAAGGCGCCGTCGCTGCCATACAGATTGACCGAATCCAGGCTTCCGTCCGCGCCGGCGCCGCCGGTGAGCAGGATCTCGCCGGATGGCAGCAGCGCCGCCGCCGCAGCGCTTCGGGCGCTGGGCAGACTCCCGGTTGCCGTCCAGGTCCCGGTGGGGACGTCGGGCATCGATCCACGAAGCATCCCGGAGGACAACCCTGCCACCGCGGCCACGATGGCGAGCATCACTGCGGTCTTGAGCGGAGTCCGACGGCGTGTAACCGATGGATTCGTAGTCATAAATTGTGATTTCTGGCGCTTACGCGAGGTTGTCCAGCACACCTGCGGCGTCGAGCCGCTGGATATCGGCAGGGATCTCCCCGTCCCGATTCAGGGCAGGCCTGGACCGGTCGCGGAGCGCGACTGAATTGCTGGGGTAAGCAAGGGTGAGTTTAGAGATATGGCTGGGCTGAAGCCATAGGCCAGTCGCTACATCTCTCTATCTCGAAAAGGTATGGATGAGTAGGCCCCGGGTGTAGGAGGGGTTCCCGGGCGGTTTTTTTCGGGGAGGGGGCCAGGCCCCTTAAGGGGCCTGGCCCCAATGCTTGTAATTTGCGTGGCTGCAACGGCTTAGCGCGTTGACAGTGCGCGCGAAAAACCAGTATTGTGGGACCGTTCCGTTCACATCCGCACCCTTGAGCGACACAGCCCAGAAGTCAACCGCCGCAGATCTCGCCCAGATCTTCGAGCCGATCCGCGAGGATCTCGAAGCTGTGGAGCACGAGTTCGTCCGCCACATCCAGTCCCGGGTGGCGCTCATCCCCGAAATGGGCCGCTACATCCAGAAAAGCGGGGGGAAACGGGTGCGCCCCGCGGTCCTGCTGATGGCCGCTCGTCTCAGCGGCTACACCGGCGACCGCGCCGTCCTCTACGCCTCGGTCGTCGAGTTCATCCACACCGCCACCCTGGTCCACGACGACATCATCGACGGGGCCGACATGCGCCGCGGACGCCTCGCCGCGCACTCCCGCTGGGGCAACGACATCACCGTCCTCCTCGGCGACTACCTGTACATCAAGTCGATGGCGCTCGCCCTGACCCACGACTCGCTGGACCTGGTGCGACTGCTCTGCGATGTCACCCTCCGCATGATCGAAGGGGAGCTCTACCAACTGACCAAGGCCGGCGACGTCGACCTCGCCGAAGAAGAACACTTCGAGATCATCCGGCGGAAGACGGCCTACCTGTTCGGCGGCTGCGCCCAGATCGGCGGGCTGCTCGGCAAGGTCACCCCCGAGCGTGAGACCGCGCTGCGCGACTACGGATTCAACCTCGGCGTCGCCTTCCAGCTGGTGGACGACCTGCTCGACTACACCGCCGACCAGACCGCGCTCGGCAAGCCGGTCGGCGGCGACTTGCGCGAAGGCAAGGTGACGCTGCCGATCATCTTCCTGCGCGAGCGCGGCGGCGAAGAGGCCTACAACCTGATCCGGACGGTCGTGGCCGAGAAGGCGGTCACTCCCGAGCAGTGGCGCCAGATCCTGCACCTCCTCCAGGAACATCGCGCCACCGACCTCGCCTACGAGCGCGCGGTCGAATACGCGGAACGCGCCAAGGCCTGCCTCTCGGTCTTTCCGCCGGGCCGCGAGCGCGACGCGCTGGCCGCATTGCCGGATTACGTCCTCTCCCGCGATCGATAGCCCGATCGTGGCCACTCGCAGTTCTGCATGGACGTCCTCACCGAGCTCCAGCGTCTCCGCGATCTGATCCGGCACCACGAGAACCGCTACTACACCCTCAACGACCCCGAGATCTCCGACGCCGAGTTCGATACGCTGCTCCATCAGCTCGAACGGCTCGAAGCGGAACATCCCGATCTCGTCACCCCCGATTCGCCCACGCAGCGGGTCGCCGGCGTGCCGACCGAGGGCTTCGCGACCGTCGAGCACATCGCCCCGATGCTCAGCCTCGACAACGCCTACAACGAGGAGGAGCTGCGGGCCTTCGACGAACGCGTGCGCAAGGGTGCGGGGCTCGGCGAGCGGCCGGTCGCCTACGTCGCCGAGCTGAAGATCGACGGCCTGAGCATCGCGCTCACTTACGAGGACGGCTGCCTGGTGCGCGGCGCGACCCGCGGCGACGGTCAGCGCGGCGAAGAGGTCACCGCCAACGTCCGCACCATTCGACCGATCCCGCTCGCGCTTCGCAACGGTCCGCCGGGCCGGATCGAGGTGCGCGGCGAGGTCTTTCTTCCCCGTACCTCCTTCGCGCGGATGAACAACGAGCGCGAGGAAGCGGGTGAGCCGCTGTTTGCCAACCCGCGCAACGCCGCCGCCGGCACGATGCGCAACCTGGTGCCGTCGCTGGTCGCGAAGCGGCGCCTTGGCGCCTATACCTATCAGCTGGTCATGGCTGGCCCTGACGCCCCGCAGACTCATGCCGCGATGCTCGACGCGCTCCGCGCGTGGGGTCTGCCGGTGGAACCGCACTACGTGTCGTGCGCCGGCATCGACGAGGTCATCGCCTTCTGCCAGAAATGGGCGGATGGCCGCCAGGACCTCGAGTTCGATACCGACGGCGTCGTCATCAAGGTTGACGACCTGTCGCTCCGCGCCCGCCTCGGCACCACCGCGAAGTTTCCGCGCTGGGCGACCGCCTTCAAGTTTCCGGCCCAGCAGGCCCACACCAGGCTCCTGCGGATCGCGGTCAACGTCGGCCGCACCGGGGCGAACACCCCCTACGCCGTCCTCGAGCCGGTGTTCCTCGCCGGATCCACGATCTCGATGGCAACGCTTCACAACGCCGAGGACATTGCCCGCAAGGATCTCCGTGAAGGGGACACGGTAGTCATCGAAAAGGCCGGCGACGTCATCCCTCGCGTCGTTTCGCCGATCGTCAGCCTGCGTCCGCCGGACGCGCAGCCGTGGAGCATGCCGACGGCCTGCGCCGCGTGCGGCAGCGAGCTCCGCCGCGACGAGGACGAGGTGATCTGGCGCTGCGAGAACACCTCCTGCCCGGCGCGGCTGCGACGGAGCCTCGAGCACTTCGCTTCGCGCAGCGCGATGAACATCGAAGGGCTGGGGGAGTCGCTGGTCGAACAGCTGATCGAGCAGGGACTGGTGCGGGACTTCGCCGACCTGTATCACCTGGACCCGGCACAGCTCGAGACCCTGGTCGTGGCGCCGAAGGCTCCCCGCTCCGAGCGGGCGGTGCCTCGCAAGCTGGGGAAGGTCGGGCGCAACGTCGCCGCGCAGATCGATCGCAGCCGGCAGAACGACCTGTCGCGGCTGGTCTACGCCCTCGGCATCCGCCACGTCGGCGAGAAGGCCGCCGCCACCCTGGCCCGGCACCTGCGGACGATGGCGGCAATCCTGGAGGCCCCGCTCGAAGCGCTGCAGACCATCCCCGACGTGGGGCCGGTCGTGGCCGCATCGGTGCGCGCCTTCGCGGACGAGCCGCACAACCAGGCGCTGATTGCCAAGCTCGCCGCCGCGGGCGTGAACATGTCCAGCCAGCAGCCGCCGGTCGACGCCGCGGCGCCGGCCCCGCTGGCAGGGAAGACCTTCGTGTTGACCGGCACACTGCGCGGGCATGACCCGCGACGAGGCGACCGAGGCGATCGAACGGCTCGGCGGCAAGGTCTCAGGCTCGGTCAGCCGGAAGACCGCCTACGTCGTCGCCGGGGAGGAAGCGGGAACCAAGCTCGAGAAGGCCAGGACCCTCGACGTGCCCGTCCTCGACGAAGAGGAGTTCCGCCGCCTTATACTTGAAAGTCAGGAAGCAGGCTTGGATACATGAGGCGCTTCACCGTCATCAGCGTCGCCCTCGCATCGACCGTGGCGTTCCTGGTCGGCCTGATCCTCGCCGGGCAGTTCACCCCGACGCCGGTGGTGACGACTGCGCCGCGCAGCCTGCCGGCCCCCCTGAATACGCCGAGCGCCGTGAACCTGGCGGGGGGCGGAGCGAACTTCGCCGATGTCGCCGAACGGATCAACGCGTCGGTGGTGAACATCGACGCGACCTCGAATCGCTCCACGGTGCGTGATCCGCTGCAGCGCTTCCGTCGTTCACCCGGGGATGCGCCGCGCGAGTTCGATGTGCCCAGCCGCGGCGCCGGCAGCGGCTTCATCATCGACAGCGACGGCTACATCCTCACCAATCACCACGTCATCGAGAACGCCGAGCGGATCACCGTTACCCTGGCGGACGGCCGCAGCTTCCGCGGCGAGGTCGTCGGCACGGATCCGGCAATCGACATCGCCCTGCTGAAGATCTCGGGCGGGCGCAACCTGCCGGAAGCCCCGCTCGGCAACTCCGACGACCTGCGGGTCGGCGAATGGGTGTGCGCGATCGGCAACCCGCTCGGCTACGTTCATTCGGTCACCGTCGGCGTGGTCAGCTTCGTCGGCCGCAAGCTGTTCGACGTCAGCCTGGACGACTACATCCAGACCGACGCCGCCATCAACTTCGGCAACAGCGGCGGGCCGCTGATCAACTCGCGCGGCCAGGTGATCGGGATCAACTCCGCGGTCAGTTCCCGCACCAGCAGCATCGGCTTCGCGGTGCCGATCAACCAGGCGGTGGCGATCCTGCCGCAGCTCAAGGCCAGCGGACGCGTGTCGCGCGGCTACATGGGCGTGCTGCTGACCGACGTCACCCCGCCGCTGCAGCGGGCGCTCGGCCTGCCGGTCAATCGCGGCGCGCTGGTGCAGGACTTCACCAGCGACTCGCCGGCCGAGCGCAGCGGGCTGCGCGTCTACGACGTGATCCTCGAGGTCGAAGGGGAAGACATCGGCAGCAACGAAGACTTGATCCGCTTCATTTCGGCGCAGCCGCCAGGATCGGTGGTGCGCGTCCAGCTGGCGCGAGATGCGCGCCGCCTCACCCTGCCGGTACGGCTCACCGAACGCCCGCGTGACTCCGCCGATGCCGACGCCCTGCCCGGTTCGCGCGACCGGACGGCGCCGCCGTTGCCGGTCGTTCCGCTCGGGCTCACCGTCCGCGAGCTGGACCGCGGGTTCATCGGCCGCCACGAGATCCCCGATTCGGTCGAAGGGGTGGCGGTCGCCAGAGTGGACGCCACCGGCGCCGCCTTCTCCGCCCAGATGCGTCCCAACTTCGTCATCACTGAAATCAACCGCCGTCCGGTCCGGAACCTCAACGACTACCGTCGCATCGTCATGGCGGCGCGACCCGGGGACGTGCTCGCCATGTACTGCTTCGACCCGACGGTCGGGCAGCGAAAGGTCGTGACCGTGACGGTGGAACCCTGATGGCCGCCCGCATCCTGCTGATAGACGATGATGCCGGGATCCGCGAGTCGATGCGGATGCCGCTCGAATACGAGGGTTACGAGTACGCGTCGGCCGCGTCGGCGGAGGAGGGGATCACCGCCATCCAGCGCGAGTCGCCCGACATCGTCTTCCTGGACATCAAGATGCCGGGGATGGACGGGCTCGAAGCGCTGACCCGGATCAAGGCGGTGGACGAGGCGCTGCCGGTGGTCATGATCTCGGCGCACGGCAGCGCGTCGGTCGGAGCCGAGGCGACCCGTCGCGGGGCGGTCGATTTCATCGAGAAGCCGTTCGGCGCCGAACGGCTGCTGGTCACCATTCGCAACGTCCTCGACCAGAGCCGGCTGCGCGACGAGAACCGGACGCTGAAGCGCGCCGCCGAGGCCCGCTATCAGATGGTGGGCGAGGGGGCCGCCCTGCGGCACGTCGGCGAGGCGATCAAGCGGGCGGCGCCGACCAACGCCACCGTGCTGCTGCTCGGGGAGAGTGGCGTCGGCAAGGAGCTGGTGGCGCGATCGATCCATCGCAACAGCCTGCGGAGCCGCGAGCGGTTCATCCAGGTCAACTGCGCCGCGATCCCCGAGGAGCTGATCGAATCGGAGCTGTTCGGCCACGAGAAGGGATCGTTCACCGGCGCGACCGAGAAACAGATCGGCAAGTTCGAGCAGGCGGACCGCGGCACCATCTTCCTCGACGAAGTCGGCGACATGAGTCCGAAGACGCAGGCCAAGGTGCTGCGCGTGCTCCAGGAAGGGGAGGTCGAGCGGCTCGGCTCCTCGCGCACGATCAAGGTGGACGTCCGGATCATCGCGGCGACCAACAAGGAGCTCGACCAGGAGATCGAGAAGGGGAACTTCCGCGAGGACCTGTTCTTTCGTTTGAGCGTGATCCCGATCCGCGTGCCACCGCTGCGCGATCGCAGCGAGGACATCCCGGCGCTGGTGCGGCACTTTGCCGATCTCTTCAGCCGGGAGCACAACCGCCGTCCGCAGCGGTTCACGCACGCGGCGCTCGAGCACATGCAGAAGGCGCGCTGGAAGGGGAACGTCCGCGAGCTGCGGAACACGGTCGAACGGCTGATCATCATGACGCCGGGAGACTCCATCGATGTCGACGACCTGCGCGACATCGTCCGGATCGAGGCGCGGGCGGCGGCGCCCGAGAACGAGAAGGAGCGTCCCGGGACGCTGCGCGAGTTCAAGGAAGTCGCCGAGCGGTCGTTCCTGGTGGACAAGCTGCGCGAGCACAACTGGAACATCTCGAAGACCGCCGAGGTCATCGGCACGCCTCGCAGCAACTTGTACAAGAAGCTGGAGCAGTACGGGATCTCGCAGGAGAACGACGCGTAGGGGATAATAGAGGTCCGCCGTAGTGGGCCAGACGATCGCCCGCTTTGGCCCGCTCAGCGGGCCAGAGCGAGAGGAAAGTCCGAACTCCGCAGGGCAGTGCGCCGGGTAACGCCCGGTCGGGGCAACTCGAAGGACAGTGGCACAGAAAACATACCGCTGACGTGGGGTGTCCGGCTTGCCGGGCGCCTCGCAAGCAAGGTTGAAAAGGTGCGGTAAGAGCGCACCGCGCCGGTGGCAACATCGGTGGCAGGCAAAACCCCGCACGGAGCAAGGCCAAATAGGGAAGTCACACCCGTCCCGCGCAAGCGGTGCGGTCACTCGAACGGCCCGTTCGAAGCACTTCCGGGTAGGCTGCTTGATCCCGCCAGTAATGGCGGGGCTAGAGGAATGATTGTCGCCTCGCCGAAGCTCCGCGTAAGCGGAGCGGAGGCGGGAACAGAATTCGGCTTACGGCCCACTGCGGCGGACTGTTTTTTTCAGATCGGACTCCCACTCCTCCACCGGAACTTTTCCCGCTCCCGCTCCGTTTATACCCCTATGTTGGACTTCAACACAGGGGGTCGCTGTGGGTAGGACCAACCTGAGCTTCGGTTCGGTTTCGATCCTCCACGCGATCGCCAGCGGCAGCCGGTTCGGCTTCGACATCATGGCCGCCACCGGCCTGACCAGCGGCACGGTCTACCCCGCCCTCGACCGGCTCGAGTCCCTGCGCCTGCTCGGATCCCGGTGGGAGGACGAGGCCGCGGCGCACGCGGAGGGGCGGCCGGCGCGCCGCTACTTCCATCTGACCGGCGCCGGGGCAACGGCGCTGCAGGCGGCGCTTTCCCGGTACAAGACCCTCCGGCCGATCTCCATCCTGCCATCCGCTTTCGAGCCGGAGGGGGGCGCGTGAACCTCGCGCTGCGCCTCGCGCTCGCGTGGGTTCGGCTCTGTGCGCCGGCCGCACCGGCGTCGCGCCGCGGCACCTGGCAGGCGCAGTGGCGCGCGGACCTCTGGCACTACGCGCACTGGCTCTCCGTCCATGGCGCCCCACATCGGCGCGCGCTCTCGCTTCTCGCCCGTGCGGCGGCGTGTCTGCCACACGCTCTTGCTCTCCGCCTCGATGACTGGAGCCTGCACATGCTGTCTCACGACCTCAGATCCGCCTGGCGCATGCTGGTGCGAAAGCCGGCGTTCACGCTGGTGGCGGTGCTGATCCTCGGCCTCGGGATCGGCGCCAACGCCACCATCTTCAGCTGGGTCGAGACGGTGGTGCTCCACCCGATGCCGGGGGTGGATTCGTCGGCGCTGATCGCGCTGCACGGTACGACCGCCACCCGCGACGACCTGAGCTTCTCCTATCCCAACTTTCTGGACCTGCGCGCGGCCCGACCGGACGGCCTCGAAGACCTGATGACCTTCCGCGGGCTGTCGATGAACCTCAGGGGAGGGGGCGAGCCGCGTCGCGTCTGGGGCCAGATGGTGTCGGCCAATTTCTTCGACGTCCTGGGCATCCGTCCGGCGCTGGGACGCGGATTCCTGCCGGCCGAGACCTCGGCGCCGGGGAAGGAACAGGTCGCGGTGATCAGCCACGGCGCGTGGCAGCGGCTCTTCTCCAGCGACCCGGCGATCATCGGACGGACGATCACGCTGAACTCGCGTCCGTTCACGGTAATCGGCGTGGCGCCGGCAGGCTTCCGCGGCACGATGATCGGCCTCTCGCTCGACGTGTTCGTGCCGATCACCATGCAGGCCGCGTTCATGACCGGGGATCGCCTGTCGCAGCGCGGCAGCTCGTTCCTGCAGGTCTACGGACGGCTGGCGCCAGGCTCGACGATCGACCGGGCGCAGTCGTCGCTCGCGGTGGTTGCGGCCCGCCTGGCCCGGGACTACTCCGAGAACGAAGGGCGAAGCATCGCCGCGGAGCCGTTGTGGCGCGACGGGGCCGCCGGGCTGCTGCTCCCGGTCATGGCGACGTTGATGGCGGTCGTCGGCGTCGTGCTGCTGATTGCCTGCGCCAACCTGGCCGGTCTGCTCCTCGCCCGGGCGGCCGGGCGCCAGCGCGAAGTCGCCGTCCGGCTCGCGGTCGGTGCGAGCCGCGGGCGCCTGGTCCGTCAGTTCCTGCTCGAAAGCGCGCTGCTCGCGGCTGCCGGCGGCCTCGCCGGGGTGGTGCTCGCCGTCTGGACGTCTGGCCTGCTGATGACCCTCATGCCTCCGACGCCGTTCCCGGTCGCGTTCGACGCCAGCGTCAACGGCCGGGTCATCGTCTTCTCGATTGGCGTCACCTTCGTGACCGCGCTCGCGTTCGGCCTGCTGCCGGCGCTGCGCGCCTCCCGTCCGGACGTCAACGCGGTGCTCAAGGACGGCGCCCCGGCGGCCGGCGGCGGCGCCGGCCGGGCCCGCGTGCGCAATTCGCTGGTCGTCGTCCAGGTGGCGCTGTCGCTGCTGCTGCTCGTCTGCGCCGCGTTGTTCGTCCGTGGCTTGTCGGTGGCTCGCGCGGCCGACCCCGGCTTCTCCATTCGGAACGGGGTCATGGCGGCGGTTGACCTGCTGCCGGGGGGCTACGATCCGGCCCGCGGCAGTGCCTTCCATCGGCAGCTGCTCGAGCGGGTATCGGCGCTTCCGCAGGTCGAGTCGGCGACCGTCGCGACCAACATGCCGCTCGACATCAGCCGGGGCAGCGACATGGCGGTCGATATCGAAGGCTACACGCCGTCCGCTGGTGAGGAGATCCACGCGCTCTACAACCGGGTCGGCCCCTCCTACTTCGAAACCATGGGAGTGCCGATCGTCGCCGGGCGGCCCCTCGACGCCACCGACACCGAGGGACGCCCGCTCACCGTCGTCGTGAACGAGACCATGGCTCGCCGATACTGGCCGGGGCAGGACGCCGTCGGCCGCACGGTACGTTTCGGGACTGGCCCGGCGACAGTGGTCGGAGTCGCCAGGGACGGCAAGTATGGCCGGCTGAACGAGGCTCCCCAGAATTTCCTGTATGTGCCGCTCGCCCAGTTCTTCCGGCACGAGGCGATCCTGATCGTGCGCACCGCGGGTGATCCGTCGGCCGTCATCTCAGGGCTGCATTCGACCGTCGCATCGCTCGACCCCGACCTGCCGCTGTTCGACGTGCGTCCGGTCGCCGAGCATCTCGAGCTGTCGGTCTTCATTCCCCGGCTGGCGACGATGGTGCTGGGGATGTTCGGCGTGCTGGCCCTGTTGCTGGCGGTGGTAGGGCTGTACAGCGTGGTGGCCTTCGGCGTCGCCCAGCGCACGCGGGAGATCGGCATCCGGATCGCCATCGGCGCCAGCCGTGCCGACATCCTCCGTCTGGTCCTGCGGCAGGGCATGCGGCTGACGATGATCGGCCTGTTCGCCGGCGTGGTGCTGGCGGCGGCCGCGGCGCACGCGGTCCGGTCGCAGTTGATCGGCGTCGAACCGCTCGACGTCACCAGCTTCGCCGGCACCGCCGTGCTGCTGCTGCTGGTATCGCTGCTCGCCTGCGCGATCCCGGCTCGCCGCGCCGCGCGCCTCGACCCGGTCCGCGCCCTGCGTCTCGACTGAGCCCGCGGTTCCGCTTCCGATAGAATGATCTCTGACGTGGAGGTCATCCTGATGCGCAGGCGCTACCTGCCGGTTCTCACTCTCATCGCCGTCGCTGTCGCCGCCGCCGTTGCCGTCGGTCCGACCATTGGGGCGGGGGCCCAGCAGGCCCCCCAGGGGCCGCCCGCACAGCCCGGACAGCTGCGTCCGCGCCCCGGCACCGGCCGGCAGCCCGAGTTCCCTGCACCGTCGATCATGGACTACAAACCGCGCAGCACGCTGGTGGTGCCGGAGCATCAGGTGCCGCGCGCGAAGTTCCCGGTGGTCGACATCCACGGGCACCCGCCGACGTTCAGCTCGCCCGACGCGGCGAAGAGCGTGGTGTCGCTGATGTCGCCGCTCAACATCCAGGTGATGGTGCAGACCAACGGCGCCTCGGGCGAGCGGCTCCAGCAGTCGATCGAAGCGATCGCCGCCAGCGGCCTTCAGAACCGGCTGGTGATGTTCACGACCGTGGGCTTCGGCGGTGTCGGACCCGGCTGGGGTGAAAAGGCGGCGCAGCAGCTCGAGGCGGACGTCAAGGCCGGCGCGCTCGGCATCGGCGAAATCGGCAAGAACCTGGGTCTCGGCACCCGCAAGGCGGACGGTACCAGGCTCAAGGTCGACGACCCCGACCTGGATCCGCTCTGGGCCGCTGCCGGCCGGTTGAAGGTCCCGGTCTTCCTGCACCTCGGTGAGCCACAGGAGTTCTTCCAGCCGCTCGACGCCACCAACGAACGCTGGCAGGAGATGGCGTTGTTCCGCGAGCGCCGCTTCAACGACCGCGAGCGATACCCCACCTTCGACGAGTTGATGGGAGAGCGGGATCGCATGCTGATGAAGCATCCGGGTACCACCTTCATCCTCGCGCACATGGGATGGCACGCGAACGACCTCGGCAGGCTCGGCAAGCTGTTCGACAAGCTGCCGAACCTGCACGCCGAAGTCGGCGCGGTGCTCTACGATCTCGGCCGCCAGCCGCGCTTCGGCCACGACTTCTTCGTGAAGTACCAGGACCGCGTGCTGTTCGGCAAGGACAGCTTCCAGCCCGACGAGTATCCCTACTTCTGGCGCGTGTTCGAAACCGCGGACGAGTATTTCGACTACTACCGCGATTACCACGCGTTCTGGAAGATGTACGGGATGGCGCTGCCCGACGAGGTGCTGAAGAAGCTGTATTACAAGAATGCGCTGAAGGTCGTGCCGCGGCTGCCGGCCGCCGGCTTCCCGCGATGACCGTCCACCCTTTTTGCCCGGTGTCACTGTAGCGACATGGCCACCTATCTCGTCACCGGCGGCGCCGGTTTCATCGGCTCGCACCTCGCGGAAGAACTGGTTCGACGCGGCCACACCGTCCGCGTTGCAGACTCACTGATCACCGGCAAACGGACCAACCTCGATCACGTCGCGCCGGTCGAGTTCCACGAGGGGGATCTCGCCGATCCCGCGTTCGCCGCGACGGTCGTGCAGGGATGCGACTACGTGCTCCACCAGGCGGCGATCCCGTCGGTGCCGCGGTCGGTCGAGGATCCCGTCACCTCCAACCGCGCCAATGTCGACGCCACGCTCAACGTCCTGGTGGCGGCGCGCGACGCCAAGGTTCGCCGGCTGGTGTTCGCCGGATCCTCTTCGGCCTACGGCGACACGCCGACGCTGCCCAAGACCGAAGCGATGGCGAACGATCCGCTGTCTCCCTACGCGCTGCAGAAGGTCGTCGGCGAGCAGTACCTCCGGATGTTCACCCGCCTCTACGGTCTCGAGACGGTCAGCATCCGCTATTTCAACGTGTTCGGGCCGCGTCAGGATCCGACCTCCCCGTACTCGGGGGTGATCTCGGTGTTTGCCACTGCGCTGCTCGACAACCGGTCGCCCACGATTTACGGCGACGGCGGTCAAACCCGTGATTTCACCTACGTGGCCAACGTCGTCGACGGCGTGCTGCGCGCCTGCGACGCCCCCGGCGCCAGCGGCGAGGTCATCAACGTCGCCACCGGCGGACGGATCTCGCTGAACGAGCTGTTTCGCGAGATGAAGAAGATCGTGGCCGCGACCGTCGAACCGACGTATGCAGCGTCGCGCCAGGGGGACGTTCGCGACTCGCAGGCCGATATCCGCAAGGCGAAGGAGATTCTCGGCTACGAGCCCACCATCTCGTTCGAGGACGGCCTCCGCCGCACGATCGAGTGGTACCGGACGACCCACACCGCCGTCGGCGCGTAAGGCCGGTTATCGCTCGCCCTTGTCGATCTCGATCCCGATCCCGGCGATCCGGTGGGGTGCAGCCGACTCGAAGCTGAACGAGAACGTCGCGAGCGTCCCCTCCTTGTCGGGGATCGCCACCTTGATCTCATCGGCGGCCGCTTTCAGCACCGTCGAGACCTTGAGCACCCCGAAGTCGCCGCGCATCCGGCCGAACAACTTGGCCCGCTCTTCGACCGTCCGCTTCTTGAGCAGCGCCGGGTCGACGTGTGTCTCCATCATCGCGAGATACTTCTTCTCGTCACCGGTATTGAACGCGTCGATATAGGCCTGGACGTGCCGGCCCTGGGGGGTATCGGGCAGCGCCACCGGCCTGGCTCCCTGCACCGCGATCAGCGTCAACCCGAACAGAACAACCGCCTTCAACATCACTCCTCCTCATCTATCTCTCAACACATTGGCCGCATCGCGGCGGATCCGGTGCATGTGCCGGGACGATACGAGAAGGTTGTGAAGATCTCGTGAATGGCGAAACCGGGGAACGTGCGCTACCTTTGCGGGAGATGGCGGCGGGCACCACGCGCGCAACGATTCTGATCGTCGAAGACGATCCGCGGACGTCCGCGTCGGTCGCCCTCTACCTGCGTCATGCCGGTTATGAGGCCGTGCAGGTGGCTGACGGGGCGTCGGCGCTGCAGGTGGCGGCCGAGCGTCGGCCCGACCTGATCGTGCTGGACCTGATGCTGCCCGGCGTGGATGGCCTGGAGGTCTGCCGCACGCTGCGGCGATCGACCAACGTGCCGGTGATCATGTTGACCGCCCGCTCGATGGAGGAAGACAAGCTGCGCGGGCTCGAGAGCGGCGCCGACGACTACGTCACCAAGCCGTTCAGTCCGCGCGAGCTGGTGGCGCGCATCGCCGCCGTGCTGCGCCGCGCCGCGCCGCCGGCGGCGATCGTCCGCTGCGGCGAGCTCGAGATCGACATCGGGTTGCGGCAGGTGCGCCGCGGCGGGGAAGCCGTACCGGTGACCGCCACCGAACTGCGCCTCCTCGAAGCGCTGGCCTCCTCGCCAGGACGCGTCTTCACCCGCGCGGAGCTGGCCGATCGCGCGTTCGGCCACGACCGGGACGCGCTCGACCGGACGATCGACGTCCACGTCATGAACCTCCGCCGAAAGCTCGAGCCCGACCGCTCGCGGCGATCCTCGGTGATCGAGACGGTGTTCGGCACCGGCTACCGGCTCGGGGCGCAGGGCAATGGCGGTTAAGCTCCGGACGCGCCTGTTCCTCGTCGTTGCGGTGCTGCTCGGCGCCTCCATCGCGGTCTCGGCGCTGCTGTCACGCCGGGCGACGCTGGTCGAGGTCCGGGCCGTCGTCAGCCGCACGACTGTGACGCCCGACGGGACGCCGGCGCTGGATCGCGCGGTCGCCGCGGTGGAGCAGTCGGCTGCTGGCGATCTCGGAGTCGCCCTCGCCGCAATCGAGCGTGATACCTCGCGCCGCATCGTCGTCGCCGACGCCGACCGGCGCATCGTCGCCACCTCCGGCCCGTCGCTGGCCTCGGCCCGTGTCATCGAGCTCACCCCCGACGGCACGTTCGTAGCGGAGACTGGTCAGGGAGCGACGCGGTCGGTGCTCGAGATCCGGGGCGCCCCGGCGAGGCGCGTCGTCACGCCCGATGGGCGATCACTGATTGTCTTGTTGCTGCCCGGAGGAGAGGATGCTGGTGACCTGCCGCCGCCGCGCGGTACGCCGCTCTGGGTCTGGACGACGATTGCCACCGGCCTGATCGCCGTGCCCCTCGTGTTCGCGGTGGCGCGGCGCATCCTCAACCCGATCTCGGCGATCACCGACGCCGCGCAGCGCATGCAGTCGGGGGAGCTGGATGTGCGCGTGGACGTTGGCGGGAGCGACGAACTGGCGGAGCTCGGCCGCGCCTTCAACGGCATGGCGGCGCGGGTCGCCGAGAACGAGCGGCTCCGCAAGCAGATGGCCACCGACGTCGCCCACGAACTGCGCTCTCCCGTCACCAACCTGCGCTGCACGCTCGAGTCGATCCAGGACGGACTGGTCGCGCCGGACCGCGCCAGCATCGACGCGCTGCACGACGAGACCCTCTTCCTGCAGCGGCTGATTGCCGACGTGCAGGACGTGGCCCTGGCCGAAGCCGGTCAGCTCGGCTTGAAGCGCGAGCCGCTGGATCTCGCCGCGGTCATCCGCCGCGCCGTGGCACCAACCGCGGGTGTCGATCGCACGTCCCGCGTGCGGGTCGACCTCCCCGATGTGCTGCCCCCGGTGGATGGCGATGCCGACCGCCTGGAACAGGTGTTCAGGAACCTTGTCGCCAACGCGCAGACCCACACCGCCAACGGCGGGGAGATCGCGATCCGCGCTGACTACGATGAGACCTCCGTCCGCGTCGAGGTGGCCGACACCGGCCGGGGGATCGAGGCGGCAGACCTGCCTCACGTGTTCGACCGCTTCTACCGGGCCGATCGCTCGCGGTCCCGCGCGACCGGGGGGGCCGGGCTCGGGCTGGCGATCGCCCGCCAGATCGTTGCCGCCCACGGCGGCCAGGTGTCGGCAGCGAGCGAGGGGGCGGGGCGGGGGGCACGCTTCACGGTGACGCTGCCCCTCGGCAACCTACAATGAGTCTGCATGCAGCCTGCGACCAGGCGCTGGCTGATTGTCATCCTGCTCGCCGGCGCCGTCCTCCGCTTCGTTCCCATCTGGTTCGGTCTGCCGTACACACTGGCGCGTCCTGACGAAGAGACCGCGCTCGGCAAGGCGGTGGACGTTCTTCACGGCCAGCTCAACCCGCGTTTCTTCCACTGGCCATCGCTCACGTTCTACCTGTTCGCCGGGGTGCTCTGGATCGCACGCTACGCCGGACGACTGCTCGAGCTCGGCCGGGAGCTGACCTTCTCGGAACAGGCGCTCGTGGCGCGCGCCATGGTGGCGGCCGCGGGCACGGCCACCATCTTCGTGCTCTTTCGGCTGGCGCGCCGGATTGCCGGCGAACACACGGCGCTGGTCGCCGCCGCCTTTCTCGCCGTGGCGATCCTGCACGTGCGGGAATCGCACTTCGCGATGACCGACGCGCTGATGACGATGTTCGTGGTGATGTCGCTGGCCCTGCTCCTGGTTGTCGTCCATCCGACCCGGGAGGACCGGGCCATTCCCCCTCGGGCCGTCTGGTGGTGCGCCGCGGCAGGCCTGGCGGCCGGCCTGGCCACTTCGACCAAGTACAGCGCGGGGGCCATTGCCGCGTCGATGTGGGCGCTGCAGTTGTGGTGGTTCGTCCGCCGTCCGAGCTTCGTGCTGCACTGGCGGGCGTGGTTGCCGTCGCTGGCGTATGGCGCGGCGATGATCGGCGGTTTCCTCGCCGGGACCCCGTACTCCGTTCTCGACTATCCGACGTTTTCGACCGACCTGCTCTTCGACTTCACGCACCTGTCGGAAGGGCATAGCGGAGTGGTGCTCGGTCGCGGCTGGACCTATCACCTGACCCACTCGCTCCCGTACGGTGTCGGGATCCCGGTGTTCGTCGCGGCGATCGCCGGCGTGGTCCCGTTCGTCCGCTTCTACACGGCGGCGGCTGCCGTGACCGGATCGTTCGCTCTCGCGTCCTACCTGATGATCGGCAGCGGCTACACGGTCTTCTTCCGGTACATGCTGCCGGTCGTGCCGATCGTCTGTCTCGTGGCGGCGATCGGCGTGACTCACGCGGCCGCCTGGCTGTCGGCGGCCCTGAACGTCGGGCGCCGCGCGGTGCTGATCACCCTGCTGGCCGTGACCGTCGGGCCATCCCTCGGTCCAGAGCGCCTGGTTCGACCTGCTGCTGTCCCGCACCGACACGCGCGTGCTCACTGCCAACTGGCTGGAAGCGCGGCTCCAGCCCGAAGACTCGCTGCACGACGCCGGCGGCCCCTACACCCGCCTGCACCTCTGGCGCGCGAGCTTTCACGCCTGGCACTACGACGAATCGAGCGAGTCCTTCGGGGACCCTGACGGCCGCCTTCCCGACTGGCTGGTGCTTCACGAGTCGCCCTTGACGACCTACGCCTCCATCCCTGCCGGGCTGCGCCGGGTCGCTCAGTCGCGATATGTTCTGGTCTACACGGCCCGCGCGACGCGAGGTCGGCCCCGGTCGGCGACCTACGACCGGCAGGACGCGTTTTTCATGCCTTTTTCAGGGTTTTCAACCATACTGCGCCCAGGACCCGACATCCGGGTCTATCGCCGCGGTGATCTACCGCCGATTCAGTGACTATATTGGGAGCCCTGGGGACCGGTTGCCGTCGATGACTGAAGGGTCGTGGTGGTCCGGGCGCCGCTCGCTTCGGAGACGGCTGCCGATGCTGATCTCCGCCCTGGTAGCGATCGTCGTCGCCACCTTTCTCTGGGCCGCCTATCGCACGGTCGAACAGACGCTGATCCGCGGCGGCACCGCCCGCGCCGTGAGCTCGTCCCACCAGCTCGCTGAAAGCCTGTCGGGTTCTATCCCGCAGCTCCTGACCTCGACCCGCCGTCTGGGCGCGGATCCCCGGATCCTGGCGTTCATCCGCAATCCCGGTCCCGAGACGGCGGACGCCATCCGGACGGTACTGGTAAACGGGTCCACGCCCCAACTTGTCCGCCGGTTCGAGATCTGGTCCACCGATGGAAGGCTGCTGCTGGAAATCGCCTCCGAACGGACCGGCGAGGCCGCTGGCCTGAGGACCTACCCGCCCGGCCAGCGCCCGGTGAAGCCGGGCATCAGCGAGCTGAAGGCCGCCGGTGAGTTCGCGTTCGTCGAGATCGACGCCGAGATCCACGAAGGATCCTCCTCGGGGCCGCTCGTCGGCTACTTCCGCCGCTTCGGCGAGATCAGCTCCAACACGCTCCTGAACCGGCTGCTCGGGGACGAGGCACAGCTGAAGGTCGGCACGCCGGGCGGGATCTGGAGCGACTTCTCGGTCGTCGTCCCCCCGCCGCCGGCTGGCGGAAGCGGCGCCCCCGGCGAGTACGCGGACGAGCACGGGATGCGGTGGATCGGTGCCATGGAGAAGATCGACGGCGTTCCCTGGTCCGTCTGGATCGGATATCCACGGCCGGTCGTCGTCGCACCCGCACAGGCGTTCCTGCAGCGGATGACCCTCATCGCGTTCCTGGTCGTGGCGGTCGGCGCCGTCCTCGCCCGCGTCGTCGCCGCGCGGATCACCAGGCCGCTCGGTGCGCTGAGCAGCGCCGCCGAAAAGATTGCCGCCGGTGATTACAGCGGCCGGGTGTCGATTCCGCGCCAGGACGAGATCGGCCGTCTCGGCGATGCGTTCAACGCCATGACCGTGAAGCTCGAACGGGACCTCGCGGGGCGCGAAGCGGCAGAGAACGCACTGCGCGAACGCGAGGGCAGCTTCCGGGCGCTGTTTGCGAGCAACCCCCTGGCGATGTGGGTCTACGACTCGAACACGCTGCAGTTCCTCGAGGTGAACGGCGTCGCGATCGAGCGCTATGGATATTCCCGCGACGAGTTCCTGGCGATGCGGATCACCGATATCCGGCCCGAGGAGGACATCCCGCGGCTGATAGCCGACCTGGCCAATCCGCGTCAGCCCTGGACCCATACCCGAGGGTGGCGCCACCGGCTGAAGTCAGGTCAGATCATCGACGTCGAAGTGTTCTCACACGTGCTCACCTACGGCGGGCACTCGGCCGTCCTGGTCGTCGTGCAGGACGTCACCGAGCGCCGCCGGATCGAGGCCCAGTTCCTGCAGTCGCAGAAAATGGAAGCCATCGGCCAGCTCACCGGTGGTGTCGCCCACGACTTCAACAACCTGCTGACCGCCATTCTCGGCTACTGCGATCTGCTGGCCGATGCGCTGCCGGCCGGCACCCAGGGGCGCGCCGACCTGCAGGAGATCCGGAAAGCCGGGGAGTCGGCGGCGTCGCTGACCTCGAGGCTGCTGTCGTTCAGCCGCAAGCAGATCATCGAGCCGAAGGTGCTCGACCTGAACGCCATCGTGACCGAGACCGGGCGGATGCTGGAGCGCATCGTCGGTGAAGACATCGCCATCGAGCTGCGGCTCGGAGCCGATCTCGGACGAGTGCGCGCGGACCTGGGACAGATCCAGCAGGTGCTGGTGAACCTGGTGGTGAATGCCCGCGACGCGATGCCGGCCGGCGGCAAGCTGACCATCGAGACCGACAATATCTACCTGGATGAGCCGTACGCCAACACCCACCTCGCCACCACGCCGGGCGACTACGTGGTGCTCGTTGTCAGCGACACCGGCGTCGGCATGCCGCCGGAGGTGCAGGCGCACGTGTTCGAGCCCTTCTTCACGACCAAGCAGGCGGGGAAGGGCAGCGGCCTCGGGCTGGCGAGCGTCTACGGGATCGTCAAGCAAAGCGGCGGCAGCATCTGGATCTACAGCGAGCCAGGCCACGGTTCGACGTTCAAGATCTATCTGCCGCGGCTCGACGCGCCGCTCACCGTCACCGCGCCGCCGTCGGGCCAGGTCGACGCCGGCAGCACCGCGACGATTCTCGTGGTCGAAGACAACGACGCGATCCTGTCGCTCACCCGGCGGATCCTCGAGGGGGCCGGCTTCACCCTGCTGTCCGCCGCCTCCGGGGCCGAAGCGCTGCGGACCGCGGAAGTCCATCGCCGGCCGATCGACCTGCTGCTGAGCGACGTCATCATGCCGGAACAGAGCGGGCCGGCGCTGAGCATCGAGCTCCAGGCCATGCATCCCGAAATGCGGGTGCTCTACATGTCGGGATACACCGACGATGCGATCGTCCGGCACGGGATCATCGAGAGCACGACGGCGTTCATTCAGAAGCCGTTCTCGCCGGACGCCCTGCTGACCAAGGTGCGCGCCGTGCTCGCCGAACCGTCGCCGGGGCAGTCACCCGCGTGATCGCGTGTTGAGCAGGGCGAGCGCGGTCGTCGCCGCCAGCTTGATCTCGGCCAGGTCTTCGAGCCGGCGCGGATCGTCCGCCGTCTGCGTGCTCAGCAGCTCGACGTACGAGGTGATGATCGCCAGCTGGTTCTTCAGCGTGTGTACGGTTTCGCGGTCGAGGCTGAGGTCTGCCTGGTCTCTGGTCATGAGGTTGTGTGCTTTCGGCCAGCCATGAAGCGGTCGACGAGCCCCAGCAGGTCGGGAATGGCAAAGGGCTTGGTGATGTAGGTCGCGGCCCCCGAGGCGAGCAGCCGGTCGACGTGACTCTGGGTGGCGTCGGCGCTGAGGATCACCACCGGGATCCCGACGGTGGTCCGGTCGGCGAGGATCCGCGCCAGCACCTGCTCGCCGTGCAGGTCGGGCAGGTGGAGGTCGAGCAGGATCAGGTCCGGCATCTCCGAGCGCGCCAGCGACAGCCCGGTCGCGCCATCGTGCGCGACGATCAGCCGGACGCCCGGACGCGCCTTCATCAGCCGTTCCATCAGCCGGGTGTTCGAGGGGTTGTCTTCCACGTAGAGCAGCGTGCCGGTCGCGGACGCGTCAGGGCGCGGAACGGTCGCGGGCTGGAACGCGTCCGGCGGCGCCGGGGCCGGCGGCAAGGCCGCGGGCAGCTCGATCCAGAACGTGCTGCCGTCCCCCTCGACGCTCTCGAACCCGATCGTCCCGCCCATCGCGGCCGCCAGCCTCGTCGTCACCGCCAGCCCGAGGCCGGTGCCTTCGACCCCGGTCATCTCGGCGCCGAGCCGTTCGAACGGCACGAACAGGTGGTGACGCTTCGCCGTCGGAATGCCCGGCCCCGAATCGATGACGCTGAGCCGCAGCCGATCGTTGACCCGCGCGGTCATCACCCGCACCGAGCCCTCGGGCCGGTTGTACTTGACGGCGTTGTCGACCAGGTTCAGCAGCACCTGCTTCAGCCGACTGGCGTCCGCCAGCACGTAGGTCCCTCCCAGTGAGGGCTCAACCGAGATGCTGACGTCGCACTTGACCGCGAGCGGCCGCATCAGGTCGCTCACCTGCCGGATGACGATGGCGGAGTCGACCGGCTCGAGCGACAGTGCCATCTGGCCGGCGTCGATCCGCGCGATGTCGAGCACCTCGTTGATCATCTGGAGCAGGTGGCGGCCGGCGTAGAGGATCTGCTGCACGCTGTCGGCCTGCGCCGGGGGCAGCGGTTCGAGCTCCAATGTCTGGGCGAACCCGATGACCGCGTTGAGCGGCGTGCGCAGATCGTGGCTCATGCGCGAGAGGAACTCGCTCTTGGAGTGGTTGGCGCGCTCGGCCTCGGTCAGCGCCCGCGTCAGCGTCAGCTCGTCCTGACGGCGGGCGGTCATGTCGTGGGCGATGCCGACGAGATGGCGCGGGCGGCCGTCCGCGCCGGGCAGCGGGAACTTCTTCATCTGGAGGATGCGCTCCCCCGACGGCGTCTGCACCACTTGCTCGCGAACGTCGATCGTGCCGCTCTCGGCCACTTCCCGGTCGGACGCGTTGGCGCGTGCGGCCTGGTCGGCGGAGAACAGGTCGGCGTCGGTCCTGCCGATCACCTCCTGCCGGGTCAGGCCGATCGATTCTTCGGCGGCGCGGTTGAACCAGACGTAGCGAAGGCTCGTGGCTTCTTTCACCACGATGGATTCGGGGATGTTGTCGAGCACCGACGAAACGAACTGCTCGGCCTGGCGGAGCTCTTTCTCGGTATCGACCCGCGAGCGGATCGCGGTGGTCAGCGTGCGCGACAGCCGGCCGATCTCGTCGGCCCCTTCGTCGGCCGGCGGGGCATCCGGCTTGCCGGCCAGCACCGCGCTCTCGGCCACGCGCTCGAGCCGCCGGCCGATGCCGCGGGAGAACAGCAGCGCGGCGATCAACCCACCGAGTACGCCGGCGGCGGTACCGCCGTACATCGTGGCGGAGACGCGTGTGCGGGTCGCCGCGGCCAGCTCGAGACGCTCCGCGAGCTGCGCCTCTTCGCGCGCCAGCAGGAGGCCGATGATCCGGCGGATCTCGCGCGACGTTTCCTCGCCTCTGCGGACCAGGTCCTCGACCGGCTCGCCGGCCGCATCCGCGCGGGCGACCGTCATCGCCATCAACCGGAGCCGGGTATCGACCAGCGTGCGCAGCTCTCCGAGCTGCGGGGTGAAATGGTCGGCCGCGCGGGCCGTCGCCTCGAGGGCTTCGACCTGCTTCGACAGCTCCGCGACCGTCTCTTCGTAACGTGCGAGCCAGGCGCGATCGCGGATCAGCACGAAGCCGCGCACGGCGGTCTCGGCGCTCGACACCAGCGTGAGCGCGTGCTGGAGGCCGTAGCGCACCTCCCAGGTGTGGACGACCCACTGCTGCGCCTGCAGGTGCGCCTGCTGGCTCTGTTGATAGAGGCTGGCGGTGATGACCAGCGGCAGGACCGGGATGCTGACGACGATTGTCCCTTTCAGCCATAGGGGCAGATCGCGCCAGCCCCACCGGCTTGCGGTCACCGCGCCCGGCTCCGCCGGGATGCTGCCGGGTCGAGCGTGGCGCGGAACGCCTCCACCAGCAGCGGCTGATGCAGCCCGCGCGCGACCTCGTCGTCGATCTCGTAGAGCGCCTGTTCGTGGCTCATCGCCCGGCGGTAGGGGCGCTCGGTCGTCAGCGCGTCGAACACGTCCACGATCGCGGTGATCTGGGCCAGCATCGGCACCGCGTCGCCGGCGAGGCCGTCCGGGTAGCCGCTGCCATCGAGACGCTCGTGGTGGCTGCGGATGATCGGCCGCACCGACGCCAGCGTGCGCAGCTCGCCGCAGAGCCGTTCGCCGATCTGCGGGTGGGTCTGCATCGTGCGGGTCTCGTCTTCGGTCAGGCGGCCGGCCTTCAGCAGGATCGCGTCGGGGATCGCGATCTTGCCGAGATCGTGCAGGTAGCCGCCGCGGTGCAGCGCCTGGATCTCGTCGTCCGGCAGGCCGATCTCGGTGCCGAGGGCGCTGGCGTAGCGGGCGAGCCGGCGGCAGTGCCCCTGCGTGTAGCTGTCGCGGGCCTCGATCGTCAGCGCCAGGCTGACGATCAGCTGTTCGGCGTGTTCGAGATCATCGGTGAAGCGCTTGACCCGGGCGAGCGAGCGCAGCCGGGCGCCCAGCTCCAGCGGGTTGAGCGGCTTGGTCACGAAATCGTCGGCGCCCGCCTCGATCGCGCGCAGGCGGTCGGCGGCATCGAGCTCCGCGGTCATCAGCACGACCGGGATCAGGCGGGTCGTCTGGTGGGTCTTGAGGTCACGGCAGGCGTCGAAGCCGTCGCGCTTGGGCATCCGGACGTCCATGAGGATGACGTCGGGGGCCTGGGTGGTGGTGACGGCGACGGCATCGAGCGCGTCGGCGGCTTCGATCACCTCCATGTCGGGGGCCTCGAGCAGGCGGCGCAGGAGCCGCAGGTTCTGCGGCAGGTCGTCGACGATGAGGACGCGGTTGCGTGGGCGCTTCCCGTCGTTCGGGGATGAGGTCAGCGGCAAAAAGCCCTCGAGTGCGGGGAGCGAGCGGGGTCGAGCTGAACCGTGGTCGAATTCAAGGGCTCCCAAGGGTAATGATTCCCCGCTCCGAGGAGCCTAACATCATCGGCTGGCCCACAGGCTTCCCCGTCTCCGCGTCCCACACACGCGCTGTGTTCTGATACCCCGCGTCGTCACCTTCCGTGCCTTTGAGGGTGAGCATCGCGTTAGCGTGGCGCAAAGGGCGCTGCCAACGCGACAGAGGGGCAAGGCGCACGGTGGCAGCGACTCGCCGGAGTGATCGGTCGGCAGTTCTTGCACGCACCGTATTCAGCAGCCGCTTCGCCAGCGGCATCTCGATCTTCGATTTCGAGAGGGAACTGCAGGACGCCCGGTGATACTTCGCGCCGGTCCTGGTGACGTAGACCTTTCCGCCTGCGCGAACGCCACGCTGAATGATGCGACGACGACAAGCTAGACGAGCAGAAGCCGCCGACGAAGGGCCAGCATCCGACCTCGGGGGTGATTGAGTTGTGCGGGGAAGCGGAACCATTTTGCGGGATCAACCCAGCCCGGTCAATCGCAAAGTGTCACCGGCCAACCGGTTGGCCGACTAGCCAACGGGCTGGCTGGTTCTGGGAGCCCCTTCGCACGGGGAACTGTTCGAGCCAGCTTGGCGGCGGCATGCCGCTTCGTTAAAGTTGCTGTGCCGGCAGTCTCGCACAAGCTCGCTGAGCGTGACGGTCAGTCGCGTCACCGCGACGAGCCACGCCTCCGACAACTCAGTGCCCGCCGACGTGCGGTCCTCAATCGCTTCCTCCGCGTATAGGTCCGTCTGGTGGTAGAGGCGCAGAGATCCATCATCCGCACGCTCGCACTGCCATTCGTAATGCGTCCAGACCACGACAGAGCGACGGTTTAGATGCACAGGATCACCCTCACGACTGCACCGTTTTGAGTCTATGGAGAAGTTGCTCTGGCGCGACGCAAGAACGGTGCCGTGCGGTCGCGGCGGCCTGAGACGGACGCCACGCTCTCTCACCGGCGCAACGATCCCTTCACTTGAATCGCCAGCCCAGCTGTGGAACACTCGCCACGCCCGTGCGATAGCCAAGGAGAGGTTCAGTGGCAAAGCGACAGATGGACAAAATGTCGTGGAGTATGTCCTTCAGGGCATCGCAGCATCAACCATTCGAGGAAAGGGAAAGGCGACATGGCTAAGCTCTTTGTGACAGCGGTGGTGGAATGGCTGCTTGTCGAGCCACACATATTCGTATCCGTCGAATCGCAGCAAGGTCAACCAGTTTCGGGCCTGACGGAGAAGGATTTCACAGTGGCGAGAATGGGTAGTGGGGCCGGTTGGGTCCAACTCGCGGATGTGAAACTTCAGAGTTCGGCATCGGCACCAGCGCATGGGTTCTATTTTCTCAATCTTTCTACTCATTCATATTCGGGGTTAACTTTCGCGTGGCAAAGTCACCAGAGTGATCTCGTGTTTACGGTTGAAGTCGTCAACAACAAAAGCAAAGAAAAAGACCGTGGACAATCCTTCGCAATTAACAAGTGCTGCGATGATTTCGGAAGGCGGTGATTCGGAGCTGCAAGTGATGGTCTTCTAGGGCCGCTGATTCTCGTGTTACTGGCGGCGACACGGGAGGTGAGTTTGGTGATCTTGGGCGGTTGACTTGTGGAGTGGACGCGACCTCGCTAAGCCGTTGAATAAATGATTTGCAACGCAGGGCGCATTCAAATGTTGGGCGCAGAGGATATTGCCATCAATGGGGCTTCGTCAAAGCCGCCACCAGCCGCCCAAACTCCTCCTCCGTCATCTGCGCCCGACTGAAGAAGGATTCTGGTGGTTGCTTAGGCGTATGTAGGGATAGGAGCGCAGCTCGGGCACCGATTCGAGCCAGACCCGCTCGCTCCGCATGATGACGACCTGCTTCCGCAGCCGCATCGCCTCCCGAAGCAGACCGAAGGCGCAGTGCTGGCTCGGGAGCGTCACTCCCAATGGCTTGTAGCTGACCGACTTGTAGGGGGAGTGCTCGATGCACATCACCTTCCGGGCGACGTTCTCCTGACCGGCAATAGCAATCAGCTCTCGTAGCCGCCTCGCCCACGATCGATAACCCCCTGTGTTCTCGAAGGCCGGGTCGAGGAAGCAGAAGGACGTTCGGGTTTGGAACGAAAGCGCCAACCGCCACTGCTCGGCGTAGTCAGCGTTGCGAAGCTCGATGTAGTCGTCAGGGCTGAAGCCCGGGTTCAACGTCAGCATGAACACCTCAGCAGTGGTTGGATTCCCCGTCCACGGCTGCGGGAGCAGCCCCAGCTTCAACTCATATTTATCGCGCAACAAGCCCCGCAGACGTAAAAACGACTCAGCGTCCGCACGGGCGACAAGCGGCGGTTCGGACGGCAGGTCCAGCCAAGGGTGCTGCATTTGCTCGGGCGCAGCCTATCAGCGGAGGGGCCGCAGTGCCACTACCACGCTGCTGCCATTCGACTGCCACGGCAGCTAGCCCAAGATCAACTGCTGCCAATGCCAACAACCCGTAGGGTTGGCAGGCGGCAGTGGAGGTTAGAGACGGCGGGTGAACGGGTTTTCGCCAGGGCTGTTGCCGCCACTGAAGGTCCCGGGTGCCCTTGTTGTGGAGACTGCGCGGGCTCTCGCCCTTGCAAACAGCGGAGATGGTGGGCCGCACACGCTCAGTTGAGTGTCCTGCCCTGTCGAGCGTGAAACGCGCCGGCAACCCGGTTCCAGGTCGAGGTCAGGGAGCCGGTCGTCCGGCACGTCGTGACCGTGAAGCAGATACAGAACTGGACTGAGAGCACCGCCGTGACGCCCACCGGCAGGCTTCAGCGGGAACGGGTCCGGCAGCTGCTCGCGAGTGAGCCTTTCACAGGAACATCTTGGCGAGATGCCACAGGGCAAACACCATGAAGGCCAGGAAGGTTGAGATGGTGAGGATGCGCAGGCCGCCCAGAACGATGCGGGCTTCCCAGTTGCTTAGCGGGTCGTTCATGCAGCACTCCATTGTTCGTAACGAAGTGCTAGAAAGAATGTGAGGCCTTAGAATTCAGGCGTCAATCAGAAAATGTGTCTATATTACGGACACTCCGCTAGATGTTGACAACTCGCACGAATTGGCGCGGGATTGCAGGCCCACAATTTTGTTGCGCTCTACCTGCTCGATGTCCTCAAATGTCCAATCCGCCCAATTTGTCCAACGTTCTGAGTCGACCCGAGCTTTCTTACGACACCGAGAACAGCGCCCAGATCACCTCAAATTCTTGGGTCGCACGGTTCGCAGATTCCGTCACGGTTCTGTTTCCTTCCCCACAGCACGCATGGCGGCTGGCGTTTCTTGGCCACCTTTGGCTTCGGGATGATGAGCTGCCCGCTCTTGTACGATTCGATTGGATTGGTTATCATTCAGTAAATAGATTCTTCGTAAGTTGCCTTCCTCATAATCCCACACGCCAGTTTCTTCCTCGGCTCCAGCTGTCCCATTGTCGGCGCGCTTGAGCCAAGCATTTTCTTGTTAAAAGGATTGTCTGAGGAGAGGACCAGCAGTGCTTACACAAGAATGATAGCAAGAGGCTACGTGCGTCCAGTGCATGATTCCGTAAGGAATACGCACATGAGGCACGAGTTATAAACAGGACCGAACGGACGATTGAGGGATTACTGTTTCGGTCGCTTGAGCAAGATGATGGTGTTACGCGCACTATGAGACGCAACGCCGACTGCCTCCCATCCCTGATCTCCAAGTTCGTTCAACACTACAAAGGCCTCCCTGTTATCGACCCTTTCGCCTGCCGCATCCGCCAACTTCATCGTGTTGGTTCTCAGGCCGATGTCTGCCTCGAAGCGCAGGTATTCCCACGTTTGCATGGCGCCCTTATACATTATTCATTTGAATGGATCAAACAAACTATTGACGCACACACATATGCAACAACACATGTTGACCGAAGAGGACCTGGAGCTGAATCCAGAACTCAAGGACGAGGGGTTGAGGAGTTGGAGGTCGGGGACAAGGTCGAATTGCCGGATGTCGTGAACAGGCCCACCCCAATGGACCGAGCGGTGGGCGGCCAGGCGGAAGAGCCGTGAACCCGCCAAGCGAAGAGGGCGACTCTCAGCCCAAGCTCTACGAGAACGACAAGATCCATGTCGTAGAGCGCAAGAAAGTGAAGCGCACGTTCTTAGGCGTGAAATCCCCGACTCCTCGGTCCAGCCGAAGCCATGCTGTTTATAAACGCCGCGAGGACGTTGCTGCACTATCTGCACTCGAAAGTGTTGCGGCAACGTTGATCGTTCCGCCGTGTGCGGGTTCAACACGCTGGGGCTTACCCACCGGGAATCGAGATTGCCGCCCTCCCGAACCGATCAGGGGGGCCTGATAAACAGCAACATCCCGGCTACAAAGCCCAGATACGCAAAATCGACCTGGGCCGGTGTGAGGGCAAAAGGGGCCGCCATGCCATGGCCGAAATGTCGATTACGGAGCGTGTTGATGCCTTGTAAGACGGTGACGATGTGCTGGTCTTGCGCCCCACCTGCCGCACGTGGGCGAGGACCCGCCCGAACGTCGCGTCAGGCATCGCGTGCTTCGTCTTGGCGACTGACTCCATCGCGTCGAAGGCGTCCGCGCAGGAGTCGCGGTCACGGCGCGGACGGTCGGCGTAAGCGTCGCAGGCAGCCGTAAAGAGGAGGCGGCTCGCCTCCAGCTCGGGCGCCGCGAGATCTCGGACAGATTATCAGCGACGGCGAGCTGCCATGGGTTCTTCAATGATAGCGCACGCAGCCCCTGAACACCGCTACGGACAGGGGAAAGCGGCCAGTGTAGCGCAGGTCTGTCGCAATGGATCGACACGCCTTCCGCGAGATCGATCAATGAAATCTACCTATTGCTCGTCCCGCGTGCTCAAATTGCCTTACACCCAATTGCAGATCCTGTATCTGCAGACCCAGGTTGTCAGCTCCCAGGTCATACGGCCGGTTTCCCCGTCGGTGACGATTTGTCTGCGTAATTCCCAGAGCCCACAGAAGCACTTCTGGGGAGTGGCGCGCGGGTAGTGAGCCCATCGGATAACGTCAGAGGCAGACTGGAATTGCGCCGGCTGTGCAGCGTCGATGCTCAGTTCCTTGTGGACCCTGGCCTTGTAAGGGTCGCCGGTCATCGACAGTGCCGCATCGGCTGTGAATCGCGGAATCCTCATGCACTTTTCCTATCTATCGGCGTTCAGATTTGGCGCAACTCGGCCACGGCGCGTGACCGCGTCAAAGGCATGACGTCTTGCACACCGGCTGGCCGTTGAAAAGGCCACAGCACTGTAACCCCCCGAAGCAGCATTTGGTTCCGCAGGGGACCCCACCGAAGATGCAGTTGTTCACCGGCGGCGTCGGTGGCGGCGAACCGGGAGGCGGAAGCAGATCGCTCGGGTAATCGCTGCAGAACCCACCCGGGCGACAGAAGTGGTGCGGTGGACAGCACGTCTCGCCGCAGCAGCTGTGGCCCTGTGCGCAGCACTTGCCGCCACAGACGATCTTCTCACGCGGGCAACAACCCTCACGTGAATTCGGGTCGTACCGGTCGACACACTGCTCGTCGGCATCGCAGCAGCCTGCGCTGAGATCGTACGGGTCGCGAGCGCCACAAGTTTTCGGACAGCACGGGCCAAGGCCAGTACCGCACCGCTCACGACAGTCCTCAGCATCGGAATAGCACGCGGCGAACAGCCAAGGACCGAATGGGCTCCATGAGCCAGCAAGTGCGAAATCTTCACACGTACTTTGCACATACCGGCAGTTCTGCAGGCAACTGTTGCATCGGTAAGTGGTGTTTGGCCCAGGATGGTATGCGGCGACCACTGACCGGGCGGTAGACGAGCCGGCGAACCCCAGACCCGCTGACCGGTAGCGGTTGCTCGTCTTGTAAAGCGAGGCGGCTGCGGTAAAACGCGGAAGGGTCATGGCGCCTCAGATCTGCCGGTCGTAGTATGGCGACATCTTCGTCACCAGGAATGGGAATTCCTCGCTCACATCGACGCGGGTGTAAAACTTCTCCGTAAAATCGGTCTTGCGGTTCGTGTAGGAAAAGATGACGTCGTAGATTTTCCGAGTACCGCTCAGCGCAGATGGGCGAGCCTCAACCCGCGTCAGCGAAAAGTCCAGCCCAAACTGCTCGGCTGCCTTGAAGTAAATGGCCGGATAACGCATGGCGAGGTAGTTCAAGACTCGGTGCTCGTCGGTGGCGCCAGCGTTGTCCGTAAGTTGCATGATCCTGTTAAACATTTCCTCCGCGGCCGGGGCAAACTGCGCGGCAGTAGTCTTCTCTGGCTTCGGAATGGCCTTGATGAGCGTGTCCCGATCGAACGAATAGATCTGATCGAACACCACGATCGGAACCATCAACCCATTGCACATCGTCGGCGGCGCGATGGGGCCGCGCATGCCTATAACAACGTCGATGTCCGTAGGACCCGCGGCAGGACGAATGGCTTCGACTAACAGCTCGACGTCGGCGGGGTCGCGCGGCAGCAACAAGTAGGTATCCAATCCCTGTATGCTCAGCACCCAGCACAATTGGCGCACCAAGTAGCGGTTCTCGCGGCTGGACGGTACCGCGTGGAGCGTTTGTTGATCGGTCTTGCCAGCTGTCTCGACCCGTCCCGTCGCCTGCGCGAATTCTTTCTCGGCGGCAAGGGTTGGGAATCGCGCCTCAACGCGGCCGATCGCGTAGACGTGCGACACCATCGCTGCGTCATTCTCACGCGAGCCACTCGTCGCTGGCGCGCCGCATGTACTGCACCCAGCCTGGGGAGTGATCGTCGCGCTTCCACGCTGTGCCACGTATGACGAGGCGGGCGGCGCGTCGTGTTCTGCGATCGTTCCTAGTTCCGTCGCGTGTTCGATCGCTTCGATGTGCTCGCTCATGATTTTTGTCCTCAATCGGTGATCTATCCTGAATGTACCGGAAAAATAGGACGCATGCGGATCGGTCGCGCTAACGGGACTTTCGATTCGTGAACACAAGCCAGCGATTGAGCGCCTCCGCTCGACGGCCACAGCCCCCGCAGGGTTGTATTCCCAAATACGTGGTCGCGCGCTTGATCACGTCACCAAGTCCAATCTCTTCGTCGGCAATGAATCCCGGCAGCCTCGCTCGATGCGGTGTGTGCTCGCCCGCTTCGCGTTGGTCACGCAGACCTGAGTGGGCGCGGTTTTCGACGGCTTCTTTCATGCCATTCGTCTCCTTGCGCCGCCCAACAGGCTCTCGTAGGCTGCAGCGGCGTTGAGTAACGGTGGAACAACGGAAGAGCGACGCCGGGTTGTGTCGATTATGCTCAGCCTGACGTCCGAAGCCGTAGCATCTGGGAATTCAGACCACAACAGCGCGATGGCGCCGGTTACGAAGGGAACGGCAACGCTCGTCCCTCCGAGGACGGCCGGGGCATTACCGGTGCCGAGGCCGATGATTCGATCACCGGGGGCGCTCAATCCTCGCCTGCCGATCGAACTGCCGAGATTGGATTCCTGCAGCGGTCGACCACTCGCGTCGCAACCCACGACCGGGATGACCCATGGGTGGCGAGTGATCGCGGAACTTCCAACGGTCCTTTGATTGCCAGCCGCCGCAACGACCAGAACGCCAGTCCTTACGGCGCGGTCGAGTGCGTCTTCCAGCGCCTGCTCGCCTTCAGTTGACGGGTGTACAAGACCAAGGCTCAGATTGATCACTCGCGCGCCCGCATCGATACATGCGATCATCGCCGCAGCCAGGGCAAGAGGCTTTGCGCTCGGCATTCGCTCCGGGCCCGAAGCGGTCTCCGAAAAAATCGGGCATACGAGGAGCGTACAGTTCGGGCAGATGCCGGGCGCCGCCGAAACGCGTCTTCCGGAGAGAATTCCGGCGACGAAGGTCCCGTGCAGACACGCGGTGCTGCCGATGTGCGTGCACGTGCTGCCGTTGGCCCCCGCCACTTGCTTGAGGTTCTCGCCTGCGAGACCCGGGTGTTGAGTAACGACTGGCCCATCGATCAAGCCGATGCTCACCTGAGGGTCGCCTGTGGTCCGGTCCATCAACGTCGTGAGCTTGACCAACCCCAAAGGATCTATCGCTTGGTGCCTCACGATGTCGATCGCCGGCTTTCCACGAGCCAGTTGCGGACGGGCAGCCGTTGTGGAGTAGCGCCTCTCATCGGTACGGTGCCAAGACGACGTCACGAGAGGATCGCTCGTTGTTCCATCAAAAGCATCCTCCCGGCGTCACCGCGCAGTTGACGCATTGCGACTGGGCGCACGTTTCTGCCGCATCCTGACCTGTCGCCAGGATCGTCACCGCGCTGCAGCCGTAGGCGCTGGTAAGTGCGAACGTGTACCGGTACACCGGGTCGCTGACCGCCGCCTCACCATAGTCGCGGCGCGCGCACGCGTAGGCTTCCTGCACGGAGTTGGCCTTGTAAGTAACCCCGACGACGCACTCGTTCTGTTGTCTTATGAATGCGACGCGGTCCATGGTCGACAGACCCCAGTCCTCGCCATTGCATGTTTTCCAGTGGGCCGGAGGCGGAGGCGGAGGCGGAGGCGCATGACCACACGTGCCACCTACGTCGACGAAGCCGCCCTTGCACCCGGTTGCGCAGGGCCGCTGATGTTCATACCCGCACAAGCATCGGTTCACGTCGCCGGCACGCTGACACGTTCCTTCGAAGCACTCCGGTCCGCCTGTACTCGCAGGACAGCACACCTGCGGGTAGCCTCGGCTCCAGCCCCAGCCACACGCCATACAGGTTCTTGTCGCGTCGCAAAACGCACCCGGGTTACAGCCACCGTCGACGCGACACGGCTGTCTGGGGTCCCCTGCGGCCACGCAGACGTTGTGCTTCCAGTCGTACACCGTTGTGGCTTTGTCGCACCCCGTCCAGTCGCACGGCAGCTGACCCGCTAGACCGCAGGCAATGCAGGTGCCCTCGTGTTCCACAGTACCGCCATCACACGCTCGTTGGTTGATACAGGCCGGCTCGCCAAGCTGCCCGCATGCGACGCATGTTCCCGCCGATCCGGCGTAAGGGTCATTACACGCGAGCCGCCTCCCGCTTCGCGTGTCGCTGAAACAGCGGCCAAGACCGTAGCTGGCGTCGGGCGCACAACATGAGCCGCCGAGCTTGTCGCCGCAGCTGCTACAGCGGCGGCTACCAATCCAGGTCACGCCGTCCGCGGCCAGACGGGCATCACAGCGGAGACCGTCGTCGCAGGTCTGGATCCGTTCTGTCGGATCTCGCAGCCACCCGGTGTAGCCCTTCAACGAGAACCCGGTGAAGTCTCCGTCGCAGCAGACCTGCCCCGGTCCTCCGCATGCCTCGCACTCGCCGGTCGCCACGTTGCATCCGACTCCCTTATGACAGTGCTTCGTCTTGACTTCTGAGTCGGGTCCGCAACAGCGACTGCCGACTTTGTCACAGCCTCGATACCATGCGGTGTGGATGGTCTCTGCGAAGTCCGACGCAGAGCTGTGGCCGCTATCCCAGCCCCACAAACCGCCTCGTCCGATCAGTTTGGTGGCTATGTGCAGCTGGGTTGGAACGATCGCTCCACCTGCAGATGACTCGACGCTGGCCGCAAGCGTCGCCCGGTACCTTCCCGTCGAACTGTAAAGCGAAATGTGCGCCGTGAAACCAGGAGTGCTCATGTGCTTCTGCTGCTTGGCACCGAGGACGAATCAATGGCGACGTGCGGAAACTCGCCAACGCACGCGCCGGACCGTTCACAGGATCAGAATCGGTCGCACCCCGCTCTGTGCTTGCAATAGGCCTCAAGCGTCAGTGTGAAAGGATAGCGGAAAAGAACTCGAGACGCGACCACAACGAGAATCCGGAGCGCGCCTTAACGCACGTGCACGGTCGCGCGTCGCAGCGCGTGCGCAGATTCGGTGAGGGTACACCTCCCTCCGAGCGGGGAGGAGACGGTCGTCAAGGGCACTCGTTGGAGGTGAGGCTCAGCTTCGACCCCCCCAGCTCCACTCGCCTTCGTCGAGGGCAGCTTCACCAGAACTTCGACAAAAGTGGGTGGTGGACTTCTGACAATCGAACGTCTGGAGCAGGCGTTCAACGGGGTCCCCAGCACCCCCGCCGCGTTGATTAAGGCCCGCGCGGTCGGCGCCGAGGGATTGTTGAGAAGTGCCAAAGCGACCTGCGTGCCGGGGTCCACGATGCACGCATTGCCGAGCTGGCCGGCGCAAACGTGACATCTTCCTTGTCACATGAAGCCAACTTTCTTGTCACATGAAGCCAACGTCTTCTGGGAGATCCGCGCCCTCGCCGCTAAGCGGGCCGGCTAACTGGTCGGGCCGGCATTTGATAGCGGGAGTGGTAGTCTGGGCACCTCAGCCATTCAGGCACAATCGCCGGTCTCCCCACCGCCCTGTCGGCGTCGTTGAGGGCAGCCTCACGAAAAACCTCAACAAAACTGCGGTGGGCTGTGGACCTGAAGTCCCCGACGACACGCACCACTTACCTTGGTCGTGTGATTTTCGGCGCGGCAGGTTATGACCCGCCGCCGGCTCGACTGGTACGAATCTCGGTAACCGGAGCCGTCTGCGATCGACAGCGCGCTTCTGTCATGGACTGGGTCATGCGGCCCGGCAATCGAAGCTCAATCATTGAAATCGGCCGCGGTCTCATACAGATATGAGCATTCCCACATCGCCACCGACCGACATGCAGGAATTGAGCAAGACAGCTTCAGGTTGGTCCGAACCCCACCAGGCGAACGACTGCAGTTCCTGGAAGACGTTGCTCACCGTTTCAAGCCCGCGGTCCAGTTGAGCATCACCGTGATCGGTTCTTCTTCGCCAAGCGGCGTGCCAAGGATGAACCTCCGGCCGTCGCCGGTTACCGCGTACTGATCGACCACAGGGTTGACAAGGATCGATGTTTGGAACAATGGTCTCGGCGCGCTGGTCACAAACGATGGATCCGTGGTCACATCGACGGCCATCAACTTGCCTTTCAGATCCAAGTAAAACAGTTCCTTGACGTCCTTGCGCCAGTGCGCCTGGCAACCGCCGCCGCTCGACACCTGACGTTTGCCGCCAAAGGACGGAAAGGATGCCACATATACCTCCCACCGACCTGATTCGAGAGAGTTGTAGGCTATCCAGCGCCCGTCTGGCGACAGACGGAACTCGTCGTTCTGAAACATGGCCTGAAGCAGCAGTTCTGGCTTGCGGTCGCCTGAGGTGGCCAACCGGTACAGCGCTGACTGCTGATTTATGAATATGATTGACCTGCCGTCGTTCAACCACCCTTGCGGGTACTTATTCTCACCTGATTCGAAAAGCGGCTCCTCGTTGCCTCCCGCGAGAACCTTGCGGTACAGATTGCCGGATACATCTTTGAAGACGGTGAAGACCAGTTGGCGACCATCAGGGGACCAGATCGGGTCACCTGCGTAGCCGTACTGGCTGAGCTTTGTCGCGATGCCGGTCGCGCGCTCCAGCACCCAGATGTGTCCGTCCGCGCTACCCAAAGCCACGCGTTTTTCGTCCGGTGACAAGACGACGCTGATGTAGGGTGCCGGGTCGCCCAATGGCTCCAATACCCTCCCCTGCCGGTCGTACCAACGGAGTTGAAAGGTGCGCTGTCGGGTTCTGACGTACGCCAGGACCCCGTTCGGTGAAACAGAAAATGAGCTCGTTGCTGTCTCAATCACTTCTCCGTCGGGACCCGGAATCGGGAACGCTTCGCCGGTCATCTGCATGCTCGTGACGTCGAACGACTGCGCGACCAGCGTTCCACCACGTAGAAAAAGGAGGTGCCCGGACGCACTGTAGACGGCCCGTTCCGCCTCACCGATCAACAAGCGAGGTTCTTTGCCGTCGAGCGACGCGAGATACACTCCGTTTCTCCGCGCATCGACGCTCGTGACTCCGTACAGGAAATGGCGCCCGTCAGGCAGGAAATGCGGCCAGCCATGCCCGATCTCTTGGCGCGATCGGTCCAGCTCAAGCAGCGGTGTCGCGGGCCCTTCCGAGGCGGAAACGCGGAACAAGGGCCCTCCGGCGCGCGGAGTGAAGAGAATGATACCGTCTCGGCTCCACGTGCCTCCCAAGGGATCCTGCGCGTCGGCGAGCGCGTGAGCCGGCCCGCCAGAGATATCTATCTTCTTTAGCTTCGCGTCAGCGAAGAAGCCCACCGACTGTCCATCGGGCGACCAGAAGATCGTCGGGTAGCCTTCGTTCTCGGTTCCTGGAATTGGGCGCGCCGTCGGCGAGTCGAGGGTACGAATCCAGAGCACCGTCCGGCCGTCGGGGGTCAAGCCCGGAAACAGCAAGCGCTTCCCGTCGGGCGCCAGTTCAGGTGCGACGCCAATGGGCTGATGCGTTGTGGGGCGCGACACGGTGAAGACGATCCGGGGCAGGTCGGCTGACTGCTCCCGGAAATGGACGGTTGCGAGACTCAGCACTGCAACCGACAACATGGCGACGGCAGCCCACGGGAGAAGGCTCCACCAGTTCCTGCGAGCCGCCACTGTCACGGGGGCGCTCACCTGTGAGCTTCCCTCGGTAATCCACTTCAGCTCATCACGCAGATCCCGCGTGTTCTGCCAGCGCTCCTCTGGATCCTTGGCGAGACACTTCTTGACGGCGCGATCGAGCGCTGGAGGAGCCATGCGCTGCAGACTCGAGATCGGCGGCGGGTCGTGCTCGAAGATGGACGCAATCACGCTCGCCTGGCTTTGACCTTCGAACGCCTTTCGGCCCGTCACCATCTCGTACACGACTGAGCCAAAGGCGAAGATGTCGGTTCGCGCGTCGATGTCCTTTCCCTCCAGCTGCTCGGGCGCCATGTACTGCACCGTGCCGAGAATCGTTCCTGTCGCGGTCAGCTCGGACGAGAGCGTCTGCTGGTCGGATGGGTGTGAACGCGGCCCCCCCACTCTCGCGAGGCCGAAATCGAGCAGCCGCGCCCCTGACCGCGTCAACATGATGTTGCTCGGCTTGAGGTCACGATGACATACACCTTCACGATGCGCGGCTGCCAGTGCATCGGCGATCTCGATCGCATAGCGCAGTGCCTGGTCCAAGGGCAGTGGGCTTCGAGCGAGGCGAGCCGTCAGGGTTTCTCCCTCGAGGTACTCCATTACGAGGAAATCGACGCCGTCGTGGCGGCCCACGTCGAAGATGGGGCAAATGTGCGGATTGCTGAGCGTGGCGAGGATTCGGGCCTCGCGGTCGAACCGTTGCCGCCACGTGGGGTCGGACGCCAACGACCCGGATACGACCTTGACAGCAACGGTCCGTTCCAGGCGGGTGTCGCGGCTCTTGTAGACTTCGCCCATCCCGCCGGCGCCGATTGGGGACAAGATTTCGTACGGCCCGAGTCGGGTGCCCGAGGAGAGGACCATGGTGGGGGGCGATTATAACTGCGGCCCTCCCGGCCGAGGGACCTTTCCGGAGCGACCTCCCGCAATTTGTCTCCGCCCCATCCTTTCCCGCTCCCGCCACCGCCCAGTGCCCGTCACCGAAGGGAGCCTCAGCCGAAACCTCAACAAAAACCAGGATGCGGCTGTGGACCTGGTCCTCCCTCGTCAAAGCGGTAGCTGGGAACGCTAGCAGGGCGCGCATTCTGCCCAGCTTCTCGAGATCCCATCCTAGCCACGCCAGCAACTCGTCGCGGCGCATCCGTCGTTCTTATGCCTGTTCGATCCTCGGCGGTCTGTTGAACCATGTCTCATGCATTTCGACGACTTCGAGGCCTACGGACGGCACGCCGTCGAGCCGCTCGAGCACGCCACACTGCTCGTAGGCGGCAAGCGTGTGCGGCAGCTTGCCGCCGCGCCAGACGTAGATTGGGCCTGGGTAAGTGGCCCAGTTGTCGGCGGCTGCTCCTTGAAAAAACGGTCGTTTGTTCTGCTCCTGCTTTATTGGGTTGACGATCGCGTCAGCTGTGCATTTCCGACCAACGGGTTTTGTGCTGGCCCGGGCCAGACCATTTGGGGCCGGCCGGGTCCGGTGTGGTGCGCGCGGGTGCCTTCGGGCGTGTCGGCGTCGTAATGCATTCGCCTCTCTCAGCTGCCAGCAACCGCTCGTGAGACGCGCGAACATCGGAGGACGTGGAAGTCCTCGGTGCGGCCGCCGGTACGACCGCGGTCTCGGCTCCGGTACCCGCTCGGGTTATCCGTGGAGTTCTCTTCCTTATCGTGGGGATGCATCACGGGCCGAAGTGACAACGGCATCAGAGTGACCATCCTTCCGCAATCATCTCGTTCTTCCACCCATCGGTTATGTCGGAGGTGTCTGCCTCGGATCACCCACCCAGTGAATCGCGCATGAAAGCAAGTGGTGGGATGGACGCCATACAGCCCGAGGGCGCTGTTAACGTCTGTCTATGTTTAACGTCCGTGAACCAAATCGTGCGACGGTCCGATGCGGCTTTGCCAGTCCACCAGTTCCGCAGGGAGAGTGTGAACTGGTGGGATGGACTTGGCGTCAGGGAACTCGCCAACTTCCAGCTTGACGATCTCGTTCAAGTTCAATTCGCCTCGCCGAGCCGTAGCCAGTCGCCCGCTGACGTCACGTCGCTTGCAACGCACGGCTGCAATAGCAACGGCCTGTGGTGTAGGGAGGATCGGATGAGACGAACTCGACTGGTCTGGGTCATATGCGGTGCCACCACCGTCGTCCTTGCCGGGTGCTCACAGGGGGACGATAAAAGAATGCCTGACCAGCCGCGCCCGGCCGCAGTCGGGACGGGCGGGGCCGGCGCGAACCTGAAGAGTGACGGCGAGTTCGTACACGACGTCGCAACCAAGAATATGGCGGCGATCGAGCTGAGCCGAATCGCTGTTGAGAGAGCGACGAGTCCGGAGATCAAGTCGTTCGCTCAATTGATCATCGGCGGCCATGCGGTGGCCGGAGACAAGCTGAAGAGCGTCGTCTCGGGACATGCATCGACTGGCCGGCTGAACCCGGCGACCAGTACAGAAAGACTGCCGACGAGCTGGGGAAGAAGCACGGCGGGGATTTCGATCGCGACTATGTGGCGGCAATGGTGGACATTCACGAAGACCTCGCCGCGAAGCTGGAATCCCGGCTCGACGTGCAGTCGCTCGCCGACTGGAAGACCGCTGCCGCCGCCGGCACGCGGAGCAGGATGATGCCGGACCCCAAAGGCGAAATGGGCGACGTGAGAGTCCGCCCGAACCACAGCGACAACGAGATCACGACGAAGATCAATCAGTGGGCGGCCGAGACATATCCGGTCGCGCAGAAGCAACTCGACACCGCCAGGACGCTCGAAAACCCGACGAAGAAGCGTTCGAGTAACTGAAAAGCGTCGACACGTGCCGGTGCTCGTCCTATGACCGAAGGCTGATGCAGACGGGAGGGAGCGGCCTCCGATGGCCGCTCCCTCCCGGCCTCACCGATCAACCACGCGTTGACAGCCGTCTCACCAGATCAGACCCGACGGCCAGTGCAAACGCCGCGATGATGACTGCCCACACCATCCATGCCTGCAGCGCGATGCCGCGGGTGTGCAGGACGGGTGCGAGGAGCGCCAGCAGGACGCCGCTCGCGAACCAGGCGAGAAGCAGCCGGAGCAGCACCAGTGGAACCCGGCGCGAACGGGCGTTCGCACGATTGATCCGGTCGGTCATCGTCATGAGAGCACCGATCCCAGCGCCGTACAGCTGAGGAACTGCCCCTCACCCGCCAGCGCCTGTCCAATGAACTCCGCCTCGCAGCCGAGCCGATCGGCTGCCCTGACATACCAGCTGTCACGATCGTTGGCCGCATCGATGCAGTTTGTCCGCTGGGTGTCGATCTGCAACAGGTACCTCTCGTAACCGGTGACGCAGTCCCTGAAATCGAAGCGAACGGCCTGCATCCTGCTGCGGACCCGCTGGAGGATCAAGTCGCGGGCGCGGCCGACGGCGGTCGTGTCGCCGGCCATGGACGCAATGAAGGCCCCGGCCAGCAGGAACCCATCGGCATGTGCGTTGTCGACCCGCGTCGCTGCCCCGTGAGTGATCAGCTGACGCTCGTAGTTCCCGACCCGTTCCCGGAACGATGCGATCGCCCGTCCACCGAGAAGCGCCCGGCGCGCGTCGGCGTCGGCCAGGCCGCGAATCACCCGTGCGCCTCGTGACACCGTCAGCCCGTCGGTGCCGCCGAAGCGAATCACCAGGGGTTCCTCTCCCGGTCCGGAGACCGTCAGCTGCACTTCGCGAGTCAGCGGCGTGTAGGACCGCGCGACCTCGAAGCCGGCGCCGGCCAGCGTCAACTGCATGCGGTTGTCCCAGTCGACCGTTGCCTTGATATTCCCGAGGCCGGGAATTCTCCCGGCCCGGGCGGCGGCATGATCCTGCCGCCCAGACGGTGCCGCCAACGGGGACGGCGAGACGAAACACGCCGTGACCGGCGGTTCCGCCGCCGACGCCTCGGCGGCGGCAACGCTGATGCACGCTCCGAGCAGGCAGACTGCCCAGACCTGTCCTGTCGTTCTTTCTGACATGGGGCCTCCGAACGGACCCGCGCGGACCGCTTCGCGGCCGGCGGGCTACTCGCCCGGCATGCGTCCTCACGGCCGCACCATGCGGCCGGCTGCCTCACCGAACTCACTTGCCGGAGGCGCCCGGCGGTATTCGACCTCATACCTTGAAGCGCGCGCCGCGTGGCCTGTCGGGCCGAAACCTCAAATAGCCCTGCAGTGTGTGATACGAGATGCCGAGCTCGCGACAGGCACGGCGCTTGTTGTTCGCGCAACGCTCGAGCACCAGCCGGGCGTACCTGCTGCCCCAGGCCCGCATCGACTCCTTCGCATGAATCGAGGGCAACAGCACGTCGGCGTAGCCACCGAGCAGCACCGGTGGCAGGTCTTCCAGTTCGACCGAATCGGACGCGTTGAGGGCGACGGCTCGCTCGATGACCCGTTCGAGCTCGCGCACGTTGCCCGGCCAGTCGTAGGCGAGCAGCGCGTCGGACGCCCCGGTCGACAGGCTCAGGAGGCGCACGGTGCGGTAGCGTTCCAGGAAGTATTTCGCGAGTTCCAGGATGTCTTCCCTGCGCTGGCGCAGCGGCGGCACCTGCACGTCGATGCCGTTCAACCGATAGAACAGATCCAGCCGGAACTTCCCCTGTTCCACCATCTCCGACAGCGGACGGTTGGTCGCGACGATGATCCGGGTGTCTACCCGTCGCGCGCCATATCCGCCAACCCGCTCGACCGTGAGGTCCTGGATCGCGCGCAGCAGCTTGGCCTGCGCGGCGGGTGACAGGTCCGACACTTCGTCGAGGAACAGAGTGCCCTCGTGTGCCGATTCGAACTTCCCTCGCCGGCCGCGGACGCCGGTCGCGGCGCGATCTTCGATCCCGAACAGCTCCGCCTCGATCAGCGTCTCGACGATCGCGGCGCAGTTCACCGCAATGAACGGTCCCTTTCGGCGCCGCCCGAGCTCGTGGATCTGCCGGGCGACCAGTTCCTTCCCGGTGCCAGACTCCCCTTCGATGAGCACGGTGAAGTCCGTCGCCGCCACCCGCTCGATGCGTTCCCGGACGCTGCGAATCGGAGCGCTCGAGCCGATCAGCGGCGCGGCGCCGTCTCCCTTCTGGGAACGGCTCCACCGGCCGCTGCCCTGTTCGATCTGCACCAGCAGACACGCCACGTGCGCGCCCACCGAGAGCGTGCGACGCTGCCACTCGTCGATCGGCTGCGCCGGTTCGAAGATGGCCTCCAGCCAGGCCGGCGTGGCCCAGGGAGCCGACGGCACGTCGAACCGGAGCACATCCGGGTCCCGGCGGGCGTCGGACGAACAGTCACGCACCGCTACCGACCGCGCCCGCACCAGCACCCGCAGCTCCTCTTCGAAGCGCGCCCGCAGCAGCCGCGGCTCGCGCGCGACCGAGAGGCCGCTGGTAACCGCCGCCAGCAGCGTCGCCGCCGGGGCGTCAGGCTCAGAGAGAATGTCGATACCGGCCATTGATCCTCCTGTCCGACCTCGTGGCAAGCACCTAACCAAGCGCGATGCCATGGGGCGAACCCGCCGAAACGGCGCGATTTTCACCGGTGCCGGAAGCCACCGACGGTGAGAGCCGCGGTACCGGGTAGGCGCTTCCCATCGCTCGTCCCGGTGGGTCCGCCGTGCTCGGGCAACGGCTGCACATGCCGGGTCGGCTCTGCCCACGCCCACTCGACCCGATGGTCGAAGCGCAGCGCCCCACGGTAGATGGCCCCCGTGGCCGGATCCAGCGACCACACCAGGCAGCGCAGCACATGAGCCGCCACCGCGACGCGCCGGACGCCGATCGTGACCTGGAGCTGAACCCGCGCCCCGGGACGGAGCGGCCGCGGCGCCTGCACCAGGGCGCCGCCGCTGCTCACATCCACGAGCAGGACCACGCAGCCGGGTCGCAGCGTGGCGCGGACATCGACCCGGTTCGGAGGCAGCAGCCGGGCGTCGTTGCGGCGATCGTTCATCTCGTGATCCAACGGCCTGCTCCTGTGTCGTATGAGAAGAACCTCACCCGCCCCGTCGCCCCGAGCACGCGGACGGCGTACTGCCGGCGCCGTCCGTGGATGTAGAGGGTGCCCCCGGTCGAACTTCCGTTCGGTGAAACGCTGAGGAACTGCGACGAGCCGATGCGGACCCCGTTCGACGAGCCGGTCGCTCCATCAAGATCGGGGACGCCACCGAGGAGGCCGAACGCCGTGCCGGCAAACCGGTCGCAGAGATACTCGGTCGAACCGATCGAAAGGTCCACGCCGCCGGCGATATCGATCGCGCGGATGCCGTTGCCGTTGCCGTCGAGGAACGGGGTGATCGTATGGTTGGCACCGGCAGGTTCGAAGCGCAGCGCCACCGTGGAAGACCGTCGCACGGCCTCGAGCCGCGTCGCT
>CAVUDT010000006.1:0-237376 GCA_963740275.1 uncultured Acidobacteriota bacterium
TGCGCCAGCGCAGGGAAGACATCCTGGAACTCGCGAAATACTTCCTGGAACGCTACCGCGCCGTGCGCCTCCTGAGCCTGTCGACCGGAGCGTCCGACGCGCTGCTCGCCTACGACTGGCCGGGCAACGTGCGCGAGCTCGAACGGGTGATCGAGCGGGCCGTCGCCCTCAACGCGTCTGATTCGGTCGAACTGGAAGACCTGCCACCGGTGCTGCTCGGTGGCTACGCCGACGTGCTGTTGCCCTCGATTCATGCGAAGGAGTCGATGCGGGCCTGGGGCAGCAGATATGCCCGGCTGGTGCTCGAGCGTTGCGCGAACAACAAGCGCCATGCCTGTCGCGAGCTCGGCATCTCGTATGACATTTGGAGAGGGGAAGGGAAAGGGAGGGTGGGGGAATCGTTAGGAAAACCGGTCCCGAATGGAGTGTCGCATCAGGGGGCATTAGAAACCATTTGGAACTGAAAGGGGCCACACTTCGGGGCCGCAGTCTTACGTCAAGGGGCGGTGTCCGCTGGATGCCGCCCTTTGTTTTGCTTAGGAGACTCGCTGATCTTGCATCCGCCGAATCCCGCCTGATCCGCCCGCGTTCGCTGGTTTGGCTGTCAGATTGGCTGTCATAAATAAACCGAGCTGCGGCCTATTGAGCCGACCTTGGAAACCGGGTCAGGCCGCACGCCCATACTGCACGCCCTGGCTGTCGAGCCGATAAGGTTGGCCAAAACTCCACCGCACCCCCAACGGCTGCCTGCAAGCATCCTCACACTGTCGGAGAAGGGCGAACAGCTCCGGCTGCGTGAGCGAGCGCAGGACGGTGGTGAGTTTGTTTATCCTCATCATGTGTTCAAGGGGTGCTCTGATCGTCCACTAAGAGGTTCGTGTATTTTGACGGTTGACTGATCAGTATTCCGTCTGGCAAACTATCCTCGCTCTCCCCACAACCTACCGCTCTGGAGAGAGGATGCACATCCTTCGCCGGGCGGATCTTCGTGCTCGTCGTGTGCCTTCGGGCGTCCGCAATGAGGGCGGCCTAGTGAAAAGCTGTCTACGTCTCTAAAGATGGGAACAAGTGTCACCGAGGGGCCCTCAACTCGGTCTGAAGTCAAAGATCCAGATGCCGCTCGATGAACCGGCGGCGAGATATCCATAGAATGCCTCTCACTCCAAATGCGGTGCCATTGATGCGTGTACTCGCCTGTTCTCTTTCGATCATTCTGCACCTCTTCACCTTCAGCGTCAGCGCCGCAGCTCAGGACCGACCGGACACACCCAAAAGGTCTCGTGGAAAGCTAGACTCGGCGCTGTCAGCCCTTGTCTCTGCCCTGGAGTCCGGTGAACCCCGCCAAGCCGCCTTGGGACGTCTGCACAACCCATTGCTGAGGGATGCGACAATCCCCGTTTCTATCCGAGTGGATGATATCGGGGCCGTGACCGCATGGCTGCTGTCATCCGGCTCCACCGTGGTGAACTCTGGTGACGACGTTATAGAGGCCTACATCTCTGCGGAGATCGCTAGGGATCTGAACTCCCTAGCCGGTGTGCGCCGGGTAACGCAAATTGTCCCCGCACACGAGCGCGCTACTAGTCAGGGAGTCACCGTTCACAACGCGGCGAACTGGCATACGAATGGCTACTCCGGGGCGGGCGTGAAGGTCGGCATCATAGATTCATTCCAAGGCTTTGCCGCTTTGATGGGTTCGGAACTGCCGAGCACCGTGACAGCCCGATGTTATTCCTCCATAGGCGTCTACAGCGCCGCCCTTGGCAGCTGCCAAACCGGGTCGAACCACGGGTATCTGCGGTCGCGGAGTCCCTGGTAGACATAGCTCCTGGGGTTCAGCTGTTCATCGCCAATCCGGTGTCGCGCCTCGATTTTCGGCAGACTGTCGACTGGATGACTTCGCAAGGTGTACGCGTCATCAACTACTCATTGTCCGAGTGGTGGGATGGTTCAGGTAACGGAACATCACCTGTACTCCGACAGCCGACTACGATCCGTCGACGCCGCTGTGACCGGCGGGGCTGTATTTGTCACGGCTGCAGGCAACGAAGGGCGGGCAAGTTACTGGGGGACGTTCACCGACTCCAACGGCAATGGGTGGGCTGAATTTCCAACTGGTTATGACGACAACTACGTGTACTCGACCGCAGGTGAAAACTGTACAGATCCAGCTCCGATGGCAAGATACCTGGGGTGGTAGCACCCGAGACCTAGACCTAGCTTTGTACAACAACGCATATCAGTTGGTCGCGTTCAGTGACGATACTCAAAACGGAGTCGGAGATGACCCGTTCGAAGCTTTGAGTTATACCGCTCCCTCAGCGGGAATTTACTACATCGGAGTGAAGCACTATTCGGGGCTGATTCCCCGGATGGATCCAATTGCAGAACTTCACGTCACAGGAGCTGGGCCTCTTCACTTCTGGCTCTATCGGCAGTCCAGCGGAGACCGCGAACAGCGGCGCCCTTGCTGTGGGTGCCGCTGCGTGGAATAGCGCCGCCACGATAGAGCCAACCAGTAGCAGGGGGCCGACTCCAGATGGGCGCGTTAAACCTGACATCGTCGGCGCTGATGGTGCCGTTACCGCATCAAAGGGAGTTGCAGGATTTTTCGGCACTAGTCAGGCGTCGCCTCACGTTGCAGGATTAGCGGCCCTGGTGTTCCAGGCTTTCCCTACCTCCACCCCGGCTCAAGTCGCTGCATACCTCAAGGCTAACGCGGCGCAGCGGCTTGCACCACACCCGAATAACATCTGGGGATATGGATTCGCCCAACTACCGTCCATCTGCACCTACGCAATCAGCGTATCGCCTACGAACATTCCAAGCAGTGGGGGTTCAGGTGTGGCGGCGGTAACGACGCAAATCGGTTGCGCCTGGAGCGTTGCCTCGTTGTCATCGGGCTTGTCCGTCACCACGACTAGCGGGTCGGGATCTGCGAATGTGGCGTATACGGTTGCAGCGCATTCAGGAACGGCGCCCCGCAGCCTCACTCTGCGAATCGCTGGGCGAGATCAGACGATTCTTCAGCGAGGAACCGTCGTGCCGGTATTAGATCTGAATGGCGATGGCCGTCTAGATTTCCTCTGGCACCACCAGGGAGACGGTCGGTTATCGGGCTGGCTGATGAACAGCACGACGCTCGCAGACGGGACATTGTTGTCTCCGGGTCAAGTGCCGGACACGAACTGGAAAGCTGTTGGCACCGGTGACCTGGACGGGGACGGGAAGATGGACATCGTCTGGCAAAACATCGCGGATGGACGGACGGCGGTGTGGCTGATGAACGGACTCGTGCAGCGCGAGGGCACGTTGTTCAGCATTCCGGTTGTTCCCGACACGAACTGGCGCATTTGCTCTGTGGGAGATCTGAACGGGGATGGCCGCGCGGATCTCATATGGCAGCATCGAGGTGATGGGCGGATCGCTGCCTGGCTCATGAACGGGGTGAATGTCATCTCTGGAGAGCTAATCACGCCGTCGCAGGTGCCGGATACGAACTGGTGGATCGTCGGATCTGCGGATTTCGACCGAAACGGCAGTCGAGATCTGGTCTGGCACCATCAGGGAGACGGTCGGATTGCAATCTGGTTAATGAACGGGACGACGCAAATCGGGGGTGCGCTGACAAATCCTGGCCAGGTGCCCGACACGGCCTGGAAGATTCGCGCGATTGGTGATTTGAACACTGACGGCTACCCGGACCTGATCTGGCAACACGCGGTCGACGGCCGGCTGTCCGCTTGGTTGATGAACGGACTGAACGTCATTGACGGAACCCTGCTCTCACCATCATCGGTGGCGGACACGAAGTGGCACATCGTTGGGCCACGGTGAGTCTCTACGAAATTCTGTGTATACGGAGCTAAGCCAAAGTGACGGGACTGGTTAGCTGATCCTCGACCTTGATGTCGCGGCTGGGTGAGACGCGGCTTGGCCAAGGCATCAAGGGCGGGGCGTTTGTCTTTCGCCCTGACACCCCCGGGTCTACGTATTCCTTGACCGTCCAACCTCGCGCAACGCAATAGCGCCGCAGCTCGACGCACATCATCCCGGCGCTGGGCGCCCTGCGGCTCCACGCCTTGAATCCGCAGCAGGTGCAAGCGATGCTCGCGGGGCTCCAGCTCAGGAGACTCGCGCTGGGCCGATGTGAACCTGGCTGACGGAACAGTGCGCGTGCAGCAGGCGCTGCAACGGATCGGCAAGCAACTTCGCTTCGTCGAACCGAAGAGCGACCGAACCCGTCGAGTCCTCAGCATCCCTCTTTTTGCTATGCAGACGATCCGGAAGCACCAGCAGGCTCAAGCTGACGAGCGGCTGCTGGCTGGCTCACGCTGGATGGACACAGGTTTAGTGTTCACGTCCACTATCGGCACTCCGATGGACGAACGAAATATGCACTGATGCGGCTCCACGACCTCCGCCACACAGCGGCGACCCTTCTGCTCGGACAGGGGGTGCATCCGCGCTGATCGCGCGATCGACGGTCTCCGCGTCGCTGACGTTCAGACGTTTGTGAACACCTTCAAGAAGCGGAATCTCGCCGCCGCCACGATTCGCTACTACTACGTGATGGTGAAGCACATGCTGGATTTTGCCGAGAAGATGCAGTGGATCGAACGGTCCCCGGTGAAGGCCGGGGCCGTTGACATACCGGGGGTTCAGAACGAGCGAACACGCAGGCTGAGTCTGGGTGAAGAAGATGCCCTATTTGCATCGATGCAAGCCATGGAAGAAGAGCCGGCTAGTGACACGAAACCAGCACGACGGTTCGTGCGAGCGGTCGTGACGCTGACCTTGGACACAGGTTTACGTCGCGGCAGCATCATGGCGCTGCAATTCAAGATGATCAAGTGGGATGAAGGGAGAACACGGAGTGCTGGACGTGCCAGCGGAGATCCTAAAACAGCGCCGACCACAAAGACTGGCGCTCACTGCACGCGCTCGGACTGTCTTGGACGAGCGACGGCGCTTCTACTTTGCACAAGGGAAGTTCTCACTTGAGACATGGGTCTTCGGCAAGGACGATGGCTCTATTTACGAGGGCACCTGCTCGTTCGAGCAGGCTTGGCAGGAGACGAAGCGACGGGCTGGGCTGGCAAACGCGGATCTGCATTTCCACGACCTTCGTGGTGAGGCGGCTTCGCGGCTCTCGGAGATGGGGACGCCGTTGCCGGTCATCCAGCGTTTCCTTGGCCACAAGAACCTGGAAATGACGCAACGTTATCTTCGCCCCAGACTTGGCGAGGTGGAAGAAACGGTGGAGGCGCTGGACGGGTATAGGGCCACAAAAGGGGCCACAAGCGTTGGGGAGGTGAGACTGCCGTAATGCGGTAAGGTGCGTCGGTCCAGCCGGTTAACGCCACCCGTTCCCCTCCTTAGCTAGGCATCTCGTATCACACACTGCAGGGCTATTTGAGGTTTCGGCCCGACAGGCCACGCGGCGCGCGCTTCAAGGTCTGAGGTCGAATACCGCCGGGCGCCTCCGGCAAGTGAGTTCGGTGAGGCAGCCGGCCGCATGGTGCGGCCGTGAGGACGCATGCCGGGCGAGTAGCCCGCCGGCCGCGAAGCGGTCCGCGCGGGTCCGTTCGGAGGCCCCATGTCAGAAAGAACGACAGGACAGGTCTGGGCAGTCTGCCTGCTCGGAGCGTGCATCAGCGTTGCCGCCGCCGAGGCGTCGGCGGCGGAACCGTCGGTCACGGCGTGTTTCGTCTCGCCGTCCCCGGTGGCGGCACCGTCTGGGCGGCAGGATCATGCCGCCGCCCGGGCCGGGAGAATTCCCGGCCTCGGGAATATCAAGGCAACGGTCGACTGGGACAACCGCATGCAGTTGACGCTGGCCGGCGCCGGCTTCGAGGTCGCGCGGTCCTACACGCCGCTGACTCGCGAAGTGCAGCTGACGGTCTCCGGACCGGGAGAGGAACCCCTGGTGATTCGCTTCGGCGGCACCGACGGGCTGACGGTGTCACGAGGCGCACGGGTGATTCGCGGCCTGGCCGACGCCGACGCGCGCCGGGCGCTTCTCGGTGGACGGGCGATCGCATCGTTCCGGGAACGGGTCGGGAACTACGAGCGTCAGCTGATCACTCTCGGGGCAGCGACGCGGGTCGACAACGCACATGCCGATGGGTTCCTGCTGGCCGGGGCCTTCATTGCGTCCATGGCCGGCGACACGACCGCCGTCGGCCGCGCCCGCGACTTGATCCTCCAGCGGGTCCGCAGCAGGATGCAGGCCGTTCGCTTCGATTTCAGGGACTGCGTCACCGGTTACGAGAGGTACCTGTTGCAGATCGACACCCAGCGGACAAACTGCATCGATGCGGCCAACGATCGTGACAGCTGGTATGTCAGGGCAGCCGATCGGCTCGGCTGCGAGGCGGAGTTCATTGGACAGGCGCTGGCGGGTGAGGGGCAGTTCCTCAGCTGTACCGCGCTGGGATCGGTGCTCTCATGACGATGACCGACCGGATCAATCGTGCGAACGCCCGTTCGCGCCGGGTTCCACTGGTGCTGCTCCGGCTGCTTCTCGCCTGGTTCGCGAGCGGCGTCCTGCTGGCGCTCCTCGCACCCGTCCTGCACACCCGCGGCATCGCGCTGCAGGCATGGATGGTGTGGGCAGTCATCATCGCGGCGTTTGCACTGGCCGTCGGGTCTGATCTGGTGAGACGGCTGTCAACGCGTGGTTGATCGGTGAGGCCGGGAGGGAGGGGCCATCGGAGGCCGCTCCCTCCCGTCTGCATCAGCCTTCGGTCATAGGACCGACGAGGAATGGCGTCAGATGGCGACGCACTATGGTGGACTTGGGAACGATTCGCCTGCCAAAGGTAAAGCGGCGTACACGGCACTCCTGAGCGGAGGGACGTCAGGCTTCAATGCCGTGCTGGGTGGCAATCGCTCCATTGATGGAAAGTACGACCGGCTGGAGGCACACGGAATTTACTGGACGGTATCCGAAAACGATCCGATCACCGCACCGTTCTATAACGTCGGCAAGGGCAGTCAAGCGCTCTATCGTCAGCCTCAGGGCCAGAAGCCGACGGCTGTTTCCGTGCGTTGCGTCAGGGAGTGACCGTTCGAAATTCGGGTCCGCGAGATCCAGATGTGGCAGCGACGTGCGGCGGCGGCGCGACCGCCTGTTGGCCAACGCGAATGTGCCGCTGTCCGCGAATGACCGGCTGCACAACGACGCCGACGATCAGAAGGAGATCGCTATGACAATGCTGTGCGCAACGGTGGTCGTGTGCGCGTTCGGCCTCATTTCATTGTTCGGAGCTACGCTACGATTCGATCGGAAGTACAAAGGGAAACTGGTGGCGCTCATCTGTGCGCACATGAAGCTATAGTGTCCTGCGATGAGGACTTCTTTCTCTAAGGAGCAGAGCTAAGTGACGCACAGCGTGCACCGCGTCTCGTGGCGTGGAATTGTCCTGTTGTGTGGATTGGTGTTGAATCCCGGGTCCTCATATGCCGGGCAGCAGAAGACACCGGGACATTCCATCGGTCAGGTATCGACAAACGGCGATTTGATCGTGATCGAATTGGACCGCGCAGCACTCGGGCAACCGAACCTGTTTGATCTCGTCGGCCGCACGCTGCGATTCAGTCCAGCCGGTTCCCGCTACCGTGTGACGAATCGGACGTTACAGTGGGAGGCTGACTACGGTGTTGAACTCACGGGTTCTGGCGTCAGCCTTCAGCGGTTCACGTTTCCGTTCTCAGGGCAACGGTGGAGTTCGTTTTTCGTGGGGACGACGGGATCTATTCGATTCGGTCCGTCGCCGAAAGAGGGTGATGTCGATGGGTACGGTCGCCTTGACGGCGGAATCGCTTCCGCCATTGGACGATTTGACCGTCTCGCTGACGTGGGCGGCAGGCTGGGTGCGCGTGCGCCAGCCATCTGCGTGTTTCTGAAGCCCAGGATGGCCGGCCCGCACTACGTGCGGGAGTTAGCCGATCGCGTCGTCATTACGTGGAAGCTCACCGAGCCATTCGGAAGCCTGTTGGATTTCTCCTGGTTTCCCACGATCAATCTGTTTCAGGCGGTCCTGCATCGCGATGGCTCAATCGAGATGTCGTACAAGACCATGGCGGCGAAGGACGGCATCGTCGGGATTTATCCAATCTTATCGACGGGTGAGAGCGTTCAATCCGTGCACCTGTCCCGTTTGACCCGGAACAGCGGTCCGTTCGCCGCTGTGTATGAGTCGTTTCATTACCTGGAGCCGCCGCGACCGCAGGACCTGTCCTGCACGGTCATTCAAGCGCTGGGCGACAAGTTCGATTTTCTCGCCTACTATTCGGATTTCCGCGTCGACAGCCAGGAGGCCAGCAGCCCGAGCGATGGGCCGATCGGAGGCACCGTCACCGGGATCGGGGATACCAGGCACGCTCAAACGAAACCGATCCTCGAGAGCCGCTGCACGGGCGGGCGATTTCAGCTCGGCCTGGCGCAGCCGATCTTTGTCGGTGCGAACGAAATGCAAGAGAGCCCGCCCGACAATGCGCCAGTCGGAAACCCGAGAACTATTGCGTTCTATACACGCCCGCTCGCGCAGGCGACACCCGACGGGAAGCCCCATCCGTACAATTACGCCGTCGGGCATCTCGGTCACGAGATCGGACACCGCTGGTCGGCGTATGCTGCCGCCCGCGTGAATGGCGAGATGATCTCGCTCGGCACGTGGCCCCATTGGGATCCCGGGTTGCAGGCGCGCGTGGCGTATCCATACTCGCTGCCTCTCGAGGCTTCCACTGAAGGTGGAGGCGTGTGGCAAGACAATCTCGACGGCACGTTCACCCAATTGCGCGATGGCTACTTCGTACCCGCCTCGGGTTACTCCTATCTCGATCTCTACTTGATGGGATTGATCGCCGCCGCTGAGGTGCCCGACTTTTTCATGGTGAGGCCGCTTGTGCGGATCGGCACGGACGCAAACGGCCGCCCGATCTTCAAGGGCCAACGAATGAGGATTACGATTCAAGACGTCATCGCCGCGGAGGGTCCGCGCTTACCCGACGTCGATCATTCCCAGCGACATTTCAACACCGGGATCGTGGTGATCGTGGAGCACGGGCGAACGCCAAGTGCTGAACTCATCAACCGAGCCAACGGCATCCGACGGCAGTGGATCGACTACTGGGCCATCACGACGGGACGTCGTGCGTCGATGACGGCCGATCCACACTGACGAAACCAGCGGCGCAACGGCGCTCGCGACGACAACAGCACTCGAAGGGGCACGGACCCGCTAACAAATACATCCTGAGCTGACGTGTCAGCACGTCGACTCGCAAACGTCGCTCTCGCCGGGAAGGCGCTACAGCGAGCTGAGCTGTCTACATCCGCGGCTTGAGCCTGGCCGGGCTGATGCTGGCGCAAGCGGCAGGGAGATTACCTCGCTGACCGCTCGCGCCGTCGACCCGCGCGCCTGACGTCGAACGACCCCTACCGCTCCCGTCGAGCAGCCGTCGGCGGGGTGGTGGTCGTCTTGCGCGGCATGTACTTCTCGAACATCCCCGGCTCGGCCATCAGCTTCTCGATCGCTTCGATCTCGATCGGCACGAACCCAGACATGTTCTCGTAGCCGGTCTCGGTGATCAGGATCATGTCTTCGAGGCGGACGTAGACGCGGTCCTCCGGGATCGTCAGCGCCGGCTCGATCGTGAACACCATGCCGGGCACGAGCACGTCGCCGTGCGGCGTGTTGACGTCGTGCACTTCCATCCCGACGGTGTGCCCGAGGCTGCCGCGGCCGCCGCCGCGCTGCGGAAGGTTGCCAGCGAGGCGGCGCTGCGTAAAGCGGCACTGACGATGGGTCCGGACAGTATCGAAGCGGGGGTGCGGGGACGTATTCGCGCCTGGATCGAGGAGCTGGTCGAGGCCGAGATGACGGTGGTCCTTGGGGCGGAGGTGTCGGAGCGCCCTGGGGCTACCCGCCAGGGCTATCGTCATGGCCATCGTGAGCGTACGCTCAGCACCAGCCTGGGGCCGACGACGTTTCAGTTGCCGCGGGCGCGTCTCCAGTCCCCGACACGGCGAGACGCAGGAGTGGCAGAGTGCGGTGGTCCCGCGCTATCAACGGCGCACCGGCCGAGTCGACGAGGCGCTGTTGGGGGTGTATATCAGTGGCACGAATGGCCGCCGTATCCGCAGCGCCCTTGCGCCGTTGCTGAAGGGCGCGCCGCTGTCGAAGGATGCCGTATCGCGGCTGACCGGCCGCCTGGCGGGTGACTTTGCCGCGTGGCGCCATCGCGATCTGGCCGCGGAGCAGATTCGCTATCTGTTTCTCGATGGCTGGTATCCGAAAGTGCGGCTGGGGAAGCAGCGCGTCCGGGTGCCCGTCCTCATCACGTTAGGCGTGTGCGCCGACGGGCGTCGGCTGTGCTAGACATGCGGATGGCCGATGAAGAAAGCGCCGCCGCGTGGCGGGAGGTCGTCGAGAGTCTCGTGGCCCGACACATCGGCGTGCCGGTGCTCGCCATCATCGATGGGAATCCGGGATTGCCCACGGCGCTGCGGACGGCGTGGCCGACGATCGAGGGGCAACGCTGCACGGCCCATAAGCTGCGCAACCTCCAGGCGAAGGCGCCGGCGCGCTGGCGTGAGGAACTCACCGAGGACTATCGTCGGATGATCTATGCCGACCGCGCAGCCGCCGTGCAGAAGGCGCGCGGAAGCTTCACGAAGAAGTGGCGGATGCGCTGTCCCGCGGTGGTCGCCAGCTTGGAGGAAGCCGGCGAGGAGCTGTTCACGTTCGTGCGCTTCCCGGTCGCGCAGTGGAAAGCGCTGCGTCCGACGAACGCCTCGAGCGGATCAACGAAGAATTCCGGCGGCGGGTGAAAACGCAGGGCAGCCTGCCCAGCCAGGATGCGGTGATGCTGCTCATGTTTGGATTGCTGCGCAGCGGTCAGATCAAGCTGCGGCGCACTGGTCGGATATCACGATATGGGCAAGGTGACGGAGCAACCGGCGGCGTAATCACGCGCCGGATCGATGCGAATCTGCTTTTCCACCACTTGACAGACACCACCGATCTCGGGTCTCGAACAGATGGAGGCTTCATGAGAAAACAGACAGTGCTTGCTACAGCTCTCACAATCGTCCTCGCATTCGCACTTCAGGTATCAGGCCAGAGCGAGGTGCTCACAAACGCTGATGTCATGAGAATGATGGAGGCAAAGCTCACCGACGACCTCATTGTGAGTAAGATCAAGGCCTCCACGTGCAGTTGTGACACGAGCGTTGACGCAATCCTCAAGCTCAAGAATGCAGGTGTTAGCGACACTGTGATCCAGGCCATGGTTACGGCAACCCGTGTAGGGAAGTCGGCCACTAGTGGCTTGTACTAACGACTTGTAAATCGTATGATGGCGCATGCCATCACGACAACGCCTTGGTGCTGACCGCGGACCAACGCATCGAACTCGAAGCGCGCGTGCGATCGGGACGCGGGCGGGCGGATGCGGCGCGGCGCGCTCGGGTCATTCTGCTGCTCGGCCGACGGCTGCAGCTACGCGACGATCGCGACCATGACCGGCTGCAGTTCGCGGACGATCGCGTTGTGGAAGCACCGCTTCGCGAAGGACGGGCTGGCCGGATTGGCCGCTCGCCATCGTGGCTCGAAGCCGACCGTGCTGACGCCGGCCCTGGAAGCGCGCATCATGACGTGGACGCGTCGCCCGCCGCCGCACGGCGCGACGCACTGGTCCACGCGATCGCTCGGTCGGAAGCTGGGCGTGCAGCACACGATTGTCGCCCGCGCCTGGCGGCATGCCGGCCTGCAGCCGCATCGCCTCGAGCGGTACATGCGGTCGACCGATCCCGAATTCGAGACGAAGGCCGCGGATGTGATCGGCTTGTACCTCGATCCGCCGCAGCACGCCGTGGTGTTCTGCATCGACGAGAAGACGGCGATTCAAGCCCTCGATCGGCTCGACCCGGTCCTGCCGTTGTCGCCCGGCCGCGCCGAACGGCACGGCTTCGAGTACTACCGACACGGGACGCTGTCGCTCTATGCGGCGCTCAATACGCGGACGGGCGAAGTCGTGGGCCACACCGCCGCGCGGCACACGAGCGCGGAATTCGTCGGCTTCCTGCAGACGGTCGTCGACGACACAACCCCGACGGCGCGAGATGCACATCATCGTGGACAATCTCTCGGCCCACAAAACGCAGCAGGTCCGCACCTTCCTGGTGGCGCATCCGTACGTCCATCTCCACTACACGCCGACCTATTCGTCCTGGCTCAATCAAGTCGAACTCTGGTTCTCGAAGATCGAGCGCGATGTCACCGCGCGCGGCATCTTCACCTCCGTCACCGACCTGCGTCGGAAGCTGATGCGCTACATCAAGCATTACAACAAGACCGCGACGCCCATTCGCTGGTCCTACGCGGACCCTTCGCGGCGAATCGCATGACCGCTGTACAACTCGTTAGTACGGTCCACTAGTGTGGGGCAAAGTATGGCACTGGCAGTGCGCTGCAGCGCGGAGATGAGAAAAATTGGTGAGAGTAAGGGTATTAAAAGCTAACGTGGATTTTACTTATGACTTTGATCAGCTTCAGATACAAACGATCAGTGAACTAAGAAAAGAAATGTTTAAGCAGGCAACGCAGAGGGAATATGGTGCTAGAAGGAGAGGTTATAGAGTGGAAAGCTGGCAACAGAGATACGAGGATGTTGGTAGGCATGGGCTAAGGGAGAGAGTAAGCAAAGATAAGGTTTTGGCTCATTGATAGGAACGGGAGCAAGATATAAGAAAGCACAGAGAAGATTAGGCAGTCAGTGTGGGGTGGAGTGAGCAGCACGTAGGCAGGTAAACTGGTTCAGCGCTTAGCTATAAAGATTGCAGAGCGCTTTGCAGAGGCTGGAACTGTAAGTCAGCGGTGAAAGAGGACACTGGACAAATAAAATACTGCTGATTACGCGGCAGCAACGAACTCAGGCAAGGTGGGAGCTATGAACAGCGCCACGAATGCGCAGCAGTCAACGCTGCGATGGTGCTTAGCTCATTGGCGGTAAGAGAAGGCCTAGGCGGCGACTTAAGCTTTACATCTAAGACGCTGGGGTACATACTCCTAGACGTGGTGCTTCACGAACATCATACACGGACAGTAGTTGCGGTGGACACGAAGTTAGAGCAGCTTAGCTAGGGTGAAGAAAGGAACAATCTGTGAGGATATTGGTGTATTGAACGGGACACAGGGAGGAAAGATTGTGATAGAGTTATGAGACAGCCACATCTTAGGTAAGCGTTCACAGCTAACGAAAAAGCACCTTCTAGTGAAAGGTTGCTGCGAGCCTAGCAACGGGGACTGGGTGGGGAGATAAGGTAAGGTCTCAGCAGAAGGGACTGAGTAAGATGGACTCTGAGAACACGAATAGATGTAGTTGAGGAACTGGCGCGCAGGCACAATGCTGGCGCGCAGGCGGGACCTATAGAGAAGAGAAGTAAGTCAGCTAGGCGAACGCTAGCAGTGCGGCGCGTTCCTTGTAGTAAGCGGCTCTCAGCTTAAACATATTGCTCTGACGCAGGGCATAGGAACTGCTAAGCTAGCTGTAGTGCAGCAGCGCAGGTAGGTCTGCGCATAGGTGAAGAGGTAAGCATGTGCAGAAGGCAAGTCAACGAAGCTGTAGAAACGCGCGCTAGCCTGCTGCACCTGGGGGAAGATGGTAGCGTAGATCATCTGCGTCAGGACGCGTCTGGTGATAGTCCACTTAGTGAACTGGCGGACGGCCGCATCGTATTCAGTAGCGGTACGCGCTTCGCAGCGATGAGCTAGGAGATGGTAGGGAGCAAGTAGGTGATAGAGCGCAGCTACAGCGCTGACATCATCAAGATGCAGGAAGTTGAGAACGACAAGGCGGCATAGAGTAGTATAAGGAAGAGCTAGTAAGCAACGCTAAGGGTAAGGAAGATGACACTGAAGATAAAAGTGCAGAGATAGAATTAGCGGTGAGATACGCGTAGCAGCTCATATAGTAGGAAGATACGAAGAACACTATAGTAGGCAAAGTGTGGGGAAGAAGCGCAGCGGGAAGCGGAGCGCAGTGCTTTGCACATGCAGCGGAACGATACGACACAGAGCAGTAAGTAGAGAAAGCAGATAGCGCAGGCAGCACAGAAGAAGAAAAAAATAGGAGAAGATAAGGTGATAAAGAAAATGAAGAGAAAGATAGAAGAGATGTAGATGGAGAAGAAAGAGAAAGATAAGAAAATAAGTTAAAGGATAAGAAAGAGATGGAAGAGAAAGGAGATGTAAAAGAGAAGGTGAAGGAAGAAGAGATGGAGAAAGATAGAAATAAGAGAGAGATATAGATAGAAGAAGGTGATAAGAGAGATAAAGTAGGATATAAAAGATAGAAGAGAGTAGGAGATGAAAAGAGGATAAGGGAAGGAAAGAAAAGAGATAAGAAAGGAAAAGTTAGAGGAGAAGAGAGAAAAGGTGAAGAAAGGAAAAAGAAGGAGAGAGAGAAGAGAGGAATAGAAGGGGTAAATAGTAAAGGAGAGAGATGTGGAGAAGAAAAAGAGGGAGAGGAAGAGGAATATATAGATATGGAGAAGAAGAAGAAGGAGATATTAAGGAGAAAAGAAATAGAGGATAAGGAAGGGAAAGAAAATAAATGAGAGAAGGGAAATAAGAGGTAGGGAAAGAAAGAAATGTGAGAAAGAGGTATAAGAAGATAAGAGAGAGTTTTAAGGGATGGATGGGTGGAAGGGGAAGGAGATGGTAAAAAGAATGAAGTAAAGAGAAAGAGTTAGAAATATTGGAGGAGAAGAAATAAGAAAATTATTAGAAAGATAGGAAGAGGTATAGAGATATAAGGGGTATATGAAAAAGGAAAGAAAGGGATATATAGGAATGAGAGGGAAAAAAAAAAAAAAAAAAAAAAAAAAAAAAAAAAACACCGCTCATGTCTCAGTACGAGACTGCGACGCTAAAGAAAACTACACTCAACGCTAGACACCGCTAGATAGGCGATAGCATGGAAGAGTACGGCGACTGGGACATGAAGGTAGAATATGAAGGCCTGGTCTAAGAGCACATGGCGGTACGCACCGCTACAAAGGGAACTACGACGACGAGTATCTGGCGGAGATGGGGCTGGGAGATACGCTGGCTGATCACGTCTGGTATCAGAGATAGGTGCTAGACTGCCTACAGGAGAGAAAGATGGTACCTCAGAGAGTGGCGATAGTTCTAGACGCCTACATCTATAAGCAGTAGACGGCTACCACTCCCATCCTGAACGAGCTCGACATCCAACTACAGGGAAAGCGCCTACAGCAGATGAGGGCTGAGACAGAAGCTCTGAGCGCCCAGACGCAGGCACTGCGCGAGGCGACGGCGACCACCCGCGCACGAGAGGCCAGGACGATGCCTACTACGGGCAGCAGTAACAAAAACTGAAAGGAATACTAGAGACAGCGACTGACAGACACAGCAAGCAGCGATGGATACATCTCTACGCCGCTACGATGGGGAGCGACACCAGCTCTGAGGTCTGGGGCAGAGGCTGATGCTGAAGGCGCAGGGAGCTACGATAAGAGAGCTCAAGCACTACGGCGAGGTCTACTCAGCGAACGCCTCTAGGCAAGATGGCGAGCTAGCGAAAGCAAGGGATACAGATAAGGGGCGGTGAAAGGCTGGGCGAGAGAGAGGCTAGAGACGGCGAGGTGAGAGATAGGCGATAAGAGAGGACGACAGAGGACCTAGGCGAGCTCATGGTACGCTGGTAGCGAGGCGATCTGACAGGTGACGAGACGCAGGACGAGACGATAGACGACGAGACGCACGAGCTGATCGACGCTCTGATATGGCTGAATGGCGACGGCGAGGTGACTGACTACTCACAACCAGCGCGGCTACTCGATGAGTACGGCTATGCGCAGCGGGCAGCTTTCTGATGATCCTGGCGGCCATCAGATCTAGATCACCATCGAGGGTCACGGAAGATCACCTGGTGCGGTACTAACAGCGGGGAAGACGTATAGAGGGTGTGGCTAGACGCGATATCCGAGATGGCTGTTACGGCGCTTCGGCGTTATGTACGTCACTGTCATCGACATGTAGGGGCTGACAGGATTACCTGTGGTCGCAGGTACGCTGCGAGCTCACTCACGGCGTTGCACCGTTCTACGCCAAGTCAGCGCACGACGAATAGGTCAATCTCAACAAGTGCCTACCTGCGGATACTGCGGCGACGATGGACAGAGCAAAGAACACGAGACGGCGGGGGAACTTAGGATCACTACACCGACGTAGCCGCTGACATTACAATGAGCGCGGCAGTACAGACCGGCACCTATACGAAACGTTCAATGTCACGTCAACTGCGACAGGTCAGGAGGTCTAGACTCTGACGGTGAACGGGTCTGTGACGATGACGAGACAGTAGAACGGCGAGGTAAGCTGATGTGGAATCACACGCTGATGCAGCTCATCTACAGAGCTAACTGCGTGTACACGGGAAGCACAGCGGCCTGATCGAGGACTAGCCGCTCTGCCGGGCGGAAGACAACTGCCAGCGCCGCCGCCTTGCTACCTTTGCTCGCAAAAAACGAACGCGGCGTTCTCTACGCGCCGCCCCGGAGACTGCGCTCCGAGAAACTCGGTACGATAGTGAACTCTGCGGAAGGATGCAGCTCTGCGGACAAGGATCGCTCCACAACCGCACCGCAGTTGTGTAGCGTTCCGAGCAACGTTGCCGTCAGTCGAGGCAAGGGCAGTGGAGAGAGCGAAGTACTAGAAGGAGCTAGCTGGCGGTTACAGCTGGCAGGTGGCGACTCACGGACGGCAGCGGTCACGAGAGAGACTACATCCAGCTCACATATGACGCTCACCGGGGACTCGGCTCGGCCTTTCGAAGTGGTGAATTGCTCGGCGCGGCGGAATGGGCGAGGTCTACAGGCCGCGATACGCGGCTGGATCGCCGGTTGCATCTAGATTTTGCGTCCCCTTGATACTGATCCAGGGCGGGCGTTTCGAGCGCGAAGCTGGGCGTTGCTGCTCTGAGCTATCCCATTCTGCACTTTATGATGTCGACACTACGACGTGCGATTTCTTGTGATGGAGTTCTGGACGGGCAGACACTGAGGCAGCGATTGCAGCGGGGAGCTTGCTGTTAGCCAGGCGCTGCGCTGTGCATCGAGGTCGCGATGCTTGCATGCACCGTCTGGGCGTCATTCATCGCGATTCGAAGCGGCATGTCATGCTTACTCAGACGGGACGAAGCTATTAGATTTTGGGCTTGCAAATTCAAGTCTCCGACGCTCTCGGTCTGATGCTTTCACGCGCTCATGTCACTAACCGAGCAGGTACATCCTCGGCACAGTCCATACTGTCTCGGAGCAGCTTCGAGGTGAAGATGGGGATGTCTGTCAGCTTTTTTCATTCGGCGCACCTGTATGATATGGTGACGGCGGCCTATGTCGGGCCAGTAGGGCTGATATCATCGCGCGTTCTCGATCACGACGTGCTCTCTGTGCGGGCTCGCGGCGGAATACCCTGCGCTCGATTGGGTAGTAGAACTGCTCGCTAAGCAGGTGGATCGTCGCTGGCATCCGCTGACGATGTAGTGCGCGCGCTGGATATGTACTTGAGGGGATCTCAGAGAAGCTGCCGATCCGCAAACTGGGTCGCGCACGCGTCGCAGGAGGGAGCGCTTGTCGTGGGTAGTCGCGACGTTTCTGCTCATCGCAGCGGTCTTGTATATGGGGCGCGAGCGCTCTGACGAATGTTGTTTCCGGTTTCACTTCTGCCGCCACTGGGACGCGGTTTGCCTCTCCAGCTGGGCTGGAGTTCCTGTGGTGTCCCCCGATGGGACGCGAATAGCCTTTGTAGCGATGGTGCTGGCGGCCGACTGCTCTGGCTCCGCTCGCTTGGGTCGTCGGACCTCAGTCGCTTCCAGGATCGGAGGGCGCGAGCGCACCGTTCTGGGCACCAGACGGTTTACGGATTGCGTTCTTTGCCGGGGGAAAACTGAAGAGCATATCGGTTACGGGCGGTCAGTCGCAGGTGTTGTGTGACGCCAGCGACGGTGGAGGTGGCACGTGGAACCTGCAAGATACCATCCTCTTTTCGCCGGCCACTTACGGTGAAAGCGCCCTGGTCCGCGTATCGGCTTCGGGTGGTGCAACCACACCGGTCACAACGCTGGACGCGGCGCAAGGGCAAACAAGTCATCTGTGGCCGCAGTTTCTTCCCGATGGACGGCGGTTTCTTTACACAATCCGAGGAGGTCCCACTGCGGGTGTGTATGTGGGCGCCCTCGATTCGAAAGAGCAGACCAGACTCCCTTTGGAAGGGTTAACAGACTATTCGAGCGTGGCCTACACGCCGGAGGTCACCTTCTCTTTACTAGAGGTCGCACGTTGCTGGCGCAGCAATTTGATGCGAAGGACCTTACCGTTCGGGGTGATGTATTTCGCGTGGCTGAAGAAGTGATGAATGTCGGAGCTGCACGAGGATTCTCGGTTTCAACAAACGGGGTGCTCGCTCACTGGCCAGGCGGAGTCGCACATACCAGTCAGCTGAGTTGGCGGTGGCGCGACGGCACTCAGGTAGCCAACATAGGGCCTCTAGCGACTGATAACGCAATCGCGCTCTCACCGGACGAGCGACAAGTCGCGGTCGAACGGCTGAACGTTGGGGGCTCCAGGGACATTTGGGTTCTCGACATCGAGCGTGGTGTGTCACGCAAACTCACGCATGACGGTCGCAGCGTACTGCCAGTGTGGTCGCCCGACGGCTCGCGAATCCTGTTCGGCTCCTCAAACAGCGGCCCTCGCGCGCTCTTCGCGAAACAATTGACAGGAGATAGTCCGCCGCAAGAAATATTCAGGTCGGCAGTCTCCCTTGCTCCGGCCGATTGGTCGCGTGATGGACAGAGAATTGTTTACCAGGCTGTTGAAGTGGATACAAAACGTGACCTGTGGACACTGCCATTCTCGCCAACTCGAGGTCAGGCGCCTATGCCGGTCCTCCGAACCGTAGCTGACGAGGCACAAGGCAAATTGTCACCGGATGCGCGATGGCTCGCCTATATGTCCAACGAATCCGGTAAGAACGAAATCTACATCGTCAGCTTTCCCGACAATCGACAAAAGTGGAGGATTTCTGTAGATGGAGGATTTGCGCCGCGGTGGCGAGCCGACGGCAAGGAACTATTTTATACCCTCGATGATCGCGTGTTCGCAGTATCCCTGGAACCCGGTGAGGGCTTTCGAATAGGGGCGCCGATTGTTCTCTTCGAGATGCGTCGGTTGCTCGATTACGCTGTCAGTAGCAACGGTCAGCGGTTTCTTGTGAATGCCATAGCGGGTCAGCCGGCGTCGCCACCGATAACGGTTGTTCTAAATTGGACGGCGGCCCTCAAACAGTAAAACGGGGACGGCTATTACGAATGAGCATCAAATCGGCCCGCGTTGGCTGACGGCCGAAGACAGCGCTGGGCGACGCCTCGATCTACCTGACGATTACGGTCGGCAGGAGATCGCAGCGGAGCTGACCTATACGAAACGTTCAACGTCACGTCATCCGCGACAGGTCAGGAGGTCTCGACCCCGACGGGGAACGGGTCCGTGACGATGACGCGCCAGTAGAGCGGACAGGTAGTCTGCAGGTGGCAAACTTCTGCGGTGCCGGCTTGGATTGCTATGCAAACAGAGCTAGGGCTCAGCAGCTCACCACGTTGATCCTCCGGTCGAAGCCGGTGACGCAGGCATGACCCTTCGCATGCTGTCCGCGCATCCGGGGAGTCCCACCGCCGTAACGGTTCTCGAGCTGTTCCACCGTCAGGCGGATGATGTTCTCGATGTGTTTCTGTTCATCGGCGGGGATACGTTCCAGGTGTGTCATGGTCCATTCCGTTTCGACCGCTGACTGGGGGTTAGGGGCCGCTGGTTCGAATCAAGTCATCCCGACTTACTCTTTTCGGGTCTATTCCGGAAACATGGGTAGCACTTTATTCCGGAGACATGGGTAACAAACTCGGACCGAACGGATTGTCGATCGGTTCGAGCCTGCAGGTCTCATCGTCAAAGGAGCCCAAATCGTAGCGCATGAAGGTGACGAGCCAGACGTAATCGTCCACCTGTTTGACCCCCACCTCCTGACCGGCAACGACCTGGCTGACGTTGATGTTGCGCGTCTGGTACGACTTGGCTCTCGCTTCCCTGGAGCTGCAACGCCATCGTGATCAGGAACGCGACGACAGCACGACGCTCAACCCGACACGGCGCGCCTTCGCCCCGTCCCGAGCCGACGAAGACCCGTCGTTTCAAGCTGACTTATGAGCGCGTCTACGTCGTTGTTGAAATGAGAGTCGCGGATCTCGACCGGTTACGACGACACGATGGTCTCAGAACCTCGGGGAGGTCGTGTTCAGCCGGCATCGCGGCGCCGTCGACCAGCACGGGGACGACCGGCACTCCGTCTGAATGCTGTCGGCATCGAAGAACACCGCCTGTTCTCCAAAGGCGGCTGACAGTCTCTCGGCGATCGCCTTGGCGTCGGCGAAGCTGTCGAACCGCCGGTAGCTGATGACGAACTCGTGCACCGATCGGCACCGGCCTGCCGCTCCCGTCGAACGACCCCTACCGCTCCCGTCGAGCAGCCGTCGGCGGGGTCGTGGTCGTCTTGCGCGGCATGGTACTTCTCGAACATCCCCGGCTCGGCCATCAGCTTCTCGATCGCATCGATCTCGATCGGCACGAACCCCGACATGTTCTCGTAGCCGGTCTCGGTGATCAGGATCATGTCTTCGAGGCGGACGTAGACGCGGTCCTCCGGGATCGTCAGCGCCGGCTCGATCGTGAACACCATGCCGGGCACGAGCACGTCGCCGTGCGGCGTGTTGACGTCGTGCACTTCCATCCCGACGGTGTGCCCGAGGCTGCCGCGGCCGCCGCCGCGCTGCGGCGTGCCCGGGGCCGGGGGCGGCGGGTCGATCCGGCGGCGGTAGTTGTCGGCGAAACGGACGGCCGCGGCCTTGAACTTGGGGTTGTTGAAGGTGTGCGCCGCGATCGCCGCATCCATCTTCGCCACCGCCTCCGTGAGGATGTCGCGCACCGGCACGTTCGGCTTGATCGAGGTCATCAGCCCCGAGTACATCTTGACGTAGATGCCGTACAGCTCGCGCTGCTCGGGCGAGAATTTGCCGTTGATCGGGAACTCGCGGGTGACGTCGGAGGCGTAGTACCTGGTAGTCGGGCGCGTAGTCGAACAGCACCAGGTCGCCGTCCTTCGTCTGCGTCTGCCCGGCGTGGTAGTGCGGGTAGGAGCTGTTCTTGCCGGCCGCCACCAGCGCGAAATAGGCGATCCCCTGGGCGTTGTGCGCCTTGAAGATGTAATCGCCGATCGCCTCGATCTCGTGCTCGTACATGCCGGTGCGCGCCGAGCGCATCGCTTCCATCATCGCCAGTCCGGCCAGGCGCGTCGACTCGCGGAGCAGCGCGATCTCGCGCGGCGACTTCACGAAGCGCAGCGCGTCGACCAGCGGATCGAGATCCTGGACGTCGAGCGCCGGCGCCGCCGCCTTCACCTTCTCGACGAACAGCGTCTCGCGGGGACGGCCGCCGTCCCACGGGTCGCTTGCTGACGCCGCCCACCGGCCGCGCGGGTCGCTGACCGATGCTCCGCCCAGTACCTCGGGACGCAACGGCAGGTAAGCGGTGCGCGCCACCGAAGCGGCAGCCTTGAGCGCCGCCTCGAACGCATCGCGCGGCTCGACGGCTTCGATGCCGGTGAGCTGCACGGCCTCCGGACCAGGCGTGAGGATCGGTCCTTCCGACCGCTCCCGTCCCTCGTTACGCGGCGGCAGGAACAACGACGACCGCTTGGTCTTGCCATCGACCAGCAGGAGGGCTCGCGGCACTTCGACGCCGGTCAGGTAGTAGAACTGGTTGTTCTGGCGGAACTTGAGCGAGTTACCGGTCTCGGTGGTCCCCTGGATGATCGCGACGCCGTCGCCGATCTTTTCCATCAGGCGGGCCCGCCGCTGGGCGAACTCCTCCTTCGGCAGCGAGTCGGTGAACAGCGGCTGCGCCGAGGCGGCCGGCGCACAGAGCAGAAGCCACGCCGCAATCAGGGTTGCACATCTCATACAAGACCTCCAGGTCCTTACAAAGTCCTTACAAAGCCGTCGACTACCGTTGAATCTTGAGGCCGGTTCGTTCCTGTACCGCGGGCAGAATGGTCCGCATCCCCGAATCCTCGAGCCGGATGAAGACCGGGTTGGTCTGGGTCGTCAGGATCAGCCAGTTGCGGTCGCCGCGGAAGAAGCTCAACTTTCCAAGGTCGACCGACGCGACCGCCTCCTTGCCGTCGGGTCCCTTCCATCTCGGCTGCTTGGAGCGCGAATAGAAGGCCTGCACGATCGAGGAGTAGGGGAGCGACAGAATCTCCGCCTTGCCGGCGCTGTCGAGCACGGTGAGATGATCGCCGGTCAGGCGCAGCACCGCATCGCGGTCGCGCATGTTGTCCCCCTGCGCGACGAGGATCTTCACGTCCTTGAACATGAGCGGCGGCAACTCGGGAGCGGCCGGCGTGGGGGGCGGCTCTTCGGGTGCGACGGTCACCGGCGGCGGTGGCGGCGGCGCTGCCGGCGTCACCGGTGGGGCCACCGGCGTGGCGGCCGGCGCATTCCGGCCTCTTCGCGCGGCGCCATCCGTCCGGGCCGGGGGTGTCGTCGCGCCGGGAGCCCCGGGCGCCGGCGCGGCGGCCGTTCCGGCCGGCGTTCCCGTGGGAGGAACTGGCGGTGTCGTGCCCGTCGCGGCAGGGTCGGTCACCGGCTTCTGTGGATCGACAGGCGTCGCGGTCTCCGGCGTGGCCGGCGTCGTCCCCGGTTGAGCAGGCTGGCCGGTCGCGCTGTCGGTGGGTGCAGCCGGGTCCGTCGGCGTGAGGACCGCGGTCTCAGAGTTCCTCTCTGCGCGCTTGAACGCGGCGTACCCGAGCCCGGCGATGCCGGCGATCAGCACCACCAGGACGGCGACCAGCCCGATCATGTGCGTGCGGCCCAGGACGACGGTCGTGCCGGTGCGCTCGACCGGCGCGGTGGCGGCGCGGCCGGGGGTGTGGGCGCCGGATGCGTGCGCGCCGGATGTCTGAGGCCCGGGGTCGATTGCCGCCGCCATCGTCGGCGCATTCGAATCCCCCGTATAGGCGGTCGGCGACGTGGCCGGCGCCGCGGTGAGCGAGGGATTCGTCTGAGGCACGGTCACGTCGGGCGGTCGCAACAGCCCCGCCGACGTCGGTGTCGGTGTCGCCAACGTCGGCAGCTCGCCGAGCGCCACCGGGGTCACTGCCGTCTTGATCGCCACCCGGAACGCTTCCGCGGTCTGGAATCGGTCGCCCGGCGCCTTGGCGAGTGCCTTGGAGATGATCGACTCGCACCACGGCGGCAGGTCCGGCATGTGGCTGCCGAGCGGCGTCGGCGCCTCCGCGACCTGCTTCTGCGCCATCGAGATCGCGGTGTCGGCCTGGAACGGCAGCTGCCGCGAGAGCAGCCGGTAGAACAGCACGCCGACCGAATAGATGTCGGCCCGGCCGTCGATCTCCTGGCCGAGCACCTGCTCGGGCGCCATGTAGGCAGGCGTGCCCATCATGTAGCCGGCGTGGGTAAAGTGCTCGCCCCCCATCATCCGGGCGATGCCGAAGTCCATGACCTTCACGACGCCGGTGTCGCTCAGCATCACGTTGGCCGGCTTGAGATCGCGGTGGACGATGCCGGCACGGTGGGCGTGCGACAGGGCATCGAGCACCTGGACGCAGACGTGAGCGGCCTGCGGCGGATCGAGCGGCCCCAGCCGCTCCGACAGCGTCTGGAGCGTTTCACCGCGGACGAACTCCATCACCATCAGCAGGTCGTCTTCGTGCCGATGCAGCTCGTAGATCGTCGCGATGAACGGATGGTTCAAGCGCGCGAGCGAGATCGCTTCGGCGCGAAAGCGCTTCAGCAGCTCGGCGTCGCTCAGATCGGGGTTGAGGACCTTGATCGCGACTTCGCGATCGAGAGTTTCGTCCAGGGCCTTGTAGACGATGCCCATCCCGCCCCGTCCGAGCCGCTCGAGAATCCGGTATTTGCCGACAGTCTTGCCAATCATGAGGGCCGGGTCGAGGAAATGATACGGGAGGCCAGTCTAGGAGGCTTCGCCCAACCTTGTCAATGGACGGGGTGCTCTCGAGGCGCTCCGTTGGAGCGGCTTGAGCGGTGGCAGGGATATCGCAATTGTGTAAGGCAATGCCCGGCCTCACCTCTAGCGTTTCGCTGACAAATCTGTGCTCGGCAGGAGTCCTCCTCAGTCACCGTGACGCGGTCACGATCGCCCGCGAGGTGGGCCTACGGGTGATCCGCGGTGACCTGCCCGCCGTCCCGGCGCCCGACGAGCTTCGCCTGCGCAGCGACGGTCAGATCGAGTTTGGCAGCGACGGTCAGATCGAGCTTGCCGGGCCTCTCGGTCAGGGCAACGAACTTCGGCGCGCCGCCCGCCTCCTGGCGGCGCTGCTGGCCTTGTCAGTCGAGAACGTCGAGGATCCGGAGAGCTTCCGTGCCGTCCTCGACCGGGCGTTCCCTGGCGCCGACGCCGGATACCGATCGCTGGAGGAGCTCGTGTTGGCGCTGGCGCCGTTTGCCGCAATCGACGCGGAAGGCGTGGTTCAACAAGTGGTCTCCCGATGGCGCGTCAGCCGGGGCATCGACGATCCGCTGGACGAATTCGCGGCGGAGGGTAGTCCAGTGGCAAAAGTGACCATTCCGCTTCCCGCTGAAGTTGAGATGCGGCCTCCGCCCACTCATCGTGAACTGGTCGCGGCTGAGACGGCCTACCGGCCGATCAGCCCGGTGGTGCTGCCCCCGGACTTGGCGCCCAGGCCTGCGCGCCATCGCCGGCACTCCGGATCAGGACGATGGATCGGTGCGGTCGCCGTCATGGCCGTCATCGCGGCGCTGGTGCCGGCCCTGTGGTCGATCTCGCGCTCACGGTCCGAACCGGTACCGCCAGGCACGGACGTCCCGGTAGCAGTCGCATCGGCTCCCGAGGGGAACCCCGCCCCTCCGGCGCCAGCGCCGGCCTCCACCGGGACATCCGGCGCGACTGCAAGAAAGACCGCGGACAGGGCGGCCACACCGGAGAAGGTCGCGCCCCGGGAATTGATCTCCGATGACGCGTTCTCTCCGGCGTTCGCGTCGTCGGTCTCGGGGCTGTTCTACCACGCCGGCTCCGGCTCCGACGGAGCGATCATGCGCGCCGACACCGACAGCAGCGGCATGGTCCTCAGCGTCACCAGCATCGTCAACGACCGGGGCAGCAACTTTCATCCGCGCCCGTCGCCTGACGGGCGCTGGCTCGCGTTCGACTCCGATCGCGATGGCGAGCGCGGGGTCTACCTGGCGGATGCGAGCGGCAAGAACCTTCGCCGGGTGAGCGGACCGGGGTTCGCGGCGGTGCCGAGCTGGTCGCCGGACGGCGGGCGTCTCGCCATGGTGCGCGCCGAGCCGGGGAAGCCGCGGGTCTGGAATATCTGGGTGGTCGAAGTCGGGACCGGCGCCTCGAGCCGGATCACCTCCAATCGGGTGGGACAGCCCTGGGGAGCAGCCTGGTTCCCCGGCGGCGATCGCATCGCATACAGCCACGAGGATCGTCTGATCGTCCGGACGCTGCAGAGTAAAGCGGAACGTGTTTTCAAGTCTCCGGTGAGCGGTCGTCTCGTCCGCACGCCGGCCGTGTCGCCCGACGGCAAGTGGATCATCTTCCAGGTGCACCGCGACGGCGCATGGATGCTCGACCTGACGTCCGGCGCCATGTCGCGAGTGCTCGAGGATCCGTCGGCCGAGGAGTTCACCTGGTCGCCTGACGGCCGGCGGATCGCGTACCACAGCCGGCGTTCGGGCACATGGGGCGTCTGGGTGATGGCGCCGCGAGGCGCCTGACGCGAATCCCACCGGAGTCGAACTCTGAAGTAACATCCGCGGTCCAGATGGGATTGTCGCGACTGATGCCTTCGCGGATGCTGCTGGCGTTGGCTTGCGTCCTCGGTTCGCAGCTGTTCCTCGAAGGCACTCAGGGCGGTCAAGAGCCCGAGAGAGTCTGGTCGACCCCGCCGGCGAGTTTCCGGGGCCCGCCTTCGGCCAACGGGCGCTTCTTTGCCTGTTTCACGCTAGCCACTCCCATCGCCGTGTGCGACGCCAGCGCCGGCACCATTCAGCCGATGGACATCCAGGAACGAGCCAGCGGTGGGGGCGCCGGATGGGCGAGGCCAATAATCTCGCCAGACGGCGGCCTCATCGCCTATCAAGGTCTCGCGCACGAGGAAGTGCGCATCCTCAACGTTGCCGATTCGACCGTGAAGCCCTTCCGCGCCGATCCGCACCTGAACATGGAGGCAGTGGCGTGGCGCCCGGCAGGTGAGAGCCTGGTCGTTCATCTGTCGCCCTTTGGCGCCAGAATTGACAAGAACCCGGGATCTGGCCATTCGGCGGCGCTGCTCGATATCGACACCGGCGAGTTGACCCACCTGCACCACTTCGAACGTCCGACCAGGGAGTTCTCGCTGTCGGCGAGTGGCCAGTATCTGACCTTCGCAATGGCCGGCGACGTTTTCCTTGCCGATCGCTTCAGCGAGGTCACCACCCGAATTACCGGTGACGCGGCCATTGACAGATCGGCGCACTGGCTCCCGGATGACGGCGGGATCCTGATCATTTCAGAAGTGGCGGGCGTCCTGGAGGCCCGGGTGCTGAGAGTCGCCAACGGTGCGGCGCAGGGGAGCGTCTCGACCGTGCGTCGGTTCGAGGACCACGGAGTGAACGCGCTCGGCTTCGCCGGAGGGACCTTCTACTACCTGGCATCCGGCCGGCCGGCGTCGTTGTACACGGCTTCATACAAGCCTGGCACCTTCGAATTCGAAACACCGGTCAGGATTTCGGCGCCCGTCCGGGAAAACGGAGTGGACTGGTCTCCCGACGGCAAGTCGCTGGCATTCGGACGCGCAGGGGAGCCCATGACCCGGTCGGTCCTCGTGATCCGCGACCTCGACTCCGGGCGCGAGCGCGAGATGACGCTCGAGCTCCTGGGTGAGCCCAGCGCGATCCGGTGGTCGCCGGGCGGAGACACGATCCTCGTTACCGCCGGGGCGTATCACAACCTTCTCGGCGTCGATTCAGGACGGATGACGCGCATCGCCACGACCGAGCGGACCGCCAGCGCGGCTGAGTGGTCGGTCGATGGCAAGAAGGTGCACTACGGCCTGGGCGACAGCATCAACGTGTACGACGCCAGCAGCGGATCACGCGGCGAACGGCGCTATCTCAGCGCCCCGGGACGTTCGATCCAGTTCTCCACGAAAACCGGCATGGTGGCCTGGACCGAATCCGTGTCGTCGGCCGCGAGGATCTGGCTCGAGCCGGTGGCCGGCGGTCCGTCGCGGACGGTCTCACTGTCGCCATCCAACTGCATGGCGGTGGGGTGGCTCGGCTTGAACCTGTTTGTCGCCTGCGCCGCTGCAACCGGAGATCCTTCATCGTCGCTACACCTGCTGAACACCGAGTCCGGGGCTGCACGTCGACTGACTCTTCCGATCCCGGCCATCCAGGCTGTGCGAGCGAACCCGAAGCGTCCGGTGGTTGCGGTGGTCGGCGGCCGCACGGCTGGCGGCGTCTACGGGATACGCGACCTCGCTCGCTGACCGTCCGGTGACCTGGCTGAAACCGCATCGGTCGTATACTCAGCACCCTCGACCTTTCGGCCAACACCCATGAAAACGACGCGACTCGAAGCCTTCAGCGATGGCGTGATCGCCATCATCATCACGATCATGGTCCTCGAGCTGCGGGCGCCGCACGACACCCACCTGGCGTCGCTCTGGCCGCTGGCGCCGGTCGCCGTCAGCTATGTGTTGAGCTTCGTCTACCTGGGCATCTACTGGAACAATCACCATCACATGCTCCACGTCACGCAGCGCATCGGCGGCGGCGTGTTGTGGGCGAACCTCCACCTGCTGTTCTGGCTGTCGTTGGTTCCGTTCGTGACCGCCTGGATGGGGGAGAACCATTTCGCGCCGGTACCGACCGCCGCGTATGGCGTGGTGCTGCTGCTGACCGCCCTCGCCTATACGGTGCTGCAACAGACGATCATCGCGATCGAGGGCCGCGACTCCAGACTTGCGGCAGCGGTCGGGCGCGATCGCAAGGGAAAGCTGTCGCTGGTCTTCTACATCATCGGGATCCCGACAGCGCTGGTCGCGCCGTGGATGGCCTGTGCCCTCTACGCCGCCGTTGCGATCATCTGGCTGGTCCCGGACCGGCGGATCGAGCGTGTCGTGAGCGACACCCCCTGACTCGGCCTGAAACTACCCACCGCGCTTCCTTGACCCATTGCCGAGCGGCATAGTACCTTTTCGGGGTTATGCCCCCGACGGGCGCGGCCGTATCGGCCGTAACTCGCGGAGGCCTCCTTTGCCCTCGAACAGGCCGGTTCCACCGCAATGTCGCAGACTGTGCCCGCTTCGCTCAAGAAAACCCCGCTCAACGCCCGCCATCGTTCGCTTGGCGCCCGCATGGTCGAATTCGGCGGCTGGGACATGCCGGTCGAATACACCGGCATCGTCCAGGAGCACATGGCGGTGCGTACGGCGGCCGGGTTGTTCGACGTCAGCCACATGGGGCAGATCGAGATCGCTGGAAAGGATGCGCTGCAGGCGGTCCAGCAGATCACCTCGAACGACGCCGGCAAGCTCGCGGTCAACCAGATCCAGGACCTCGGCCCTGACCACGCCGCAGGGCACATTCGTAGACGACGTCCTGACCTACAAGCTGAACGACGAGCACTTCATGCTCGTGGTGAACGCGTCGAACATCATCAAGGACTTCAAGTGGATCGCCGAGCACGTTACCGGCATCGGCGACGCGGTGGCGGTCAACACCAGCTCGCGCTACGCGCTGATCGCGATCCAGGGACCGGCCGCGCGCGACGTGCTCCAGGGGTTGACCGGAGTCGATCTGAACGGCATCAAGTACTACTGGTTCACCACCGGCGAGGTGGCGAGCGTCCGGGTGACGATTTCGCGCACCGGCTACACCGGTGAGGACGGCTTCGAAGTGTTCGCGCCGCCGGCGTCGGCCGAGCGGGTGTGGGACGCGATCCTGTCGGCCGGCAAGCCGCACGGCTTGATACCGGCCGGTCTCGGGGCGCGCGACACGCTCCGTCTCGAGGCGGCGATGCGCCTCTACGGCAACGACATGGACGAGACGACGACGGTGATGGAAGCGGGCCTGGGCTGGATCGTCGGCTGGAAGAAGGAGCACTTCCTCGGTTCCGACGTGCTCAAGAAGGAGAAGGCTGAGGGGACCGCCCGCAAGCTGGTCGGCTTCGAAGTCCTGGACCGCGCCATCGCGCGGCACGGCCACGAGGTCTACATCGGCGGCGAGAAGGCCGGAATCGTCACCAGCGGCACCCAGACCCCGTTCCTGAAGAAGTCGATCGGCATGGCCTACGTCCCGGCCGCCCACGCCGCCACCGGCACCGAATTCGAGATCGACGTCCGCGGCCGCCGGTTCAAGGCGCGGGTCGTCGACATGCCTTTCTACAAGAGGCAGAAGTAGTGCGCCGGCGATCGCACGAGCACGAGCCCGTCGCACGAGCACATCGCACGCGCACGAGGACATCGCACGTCGCACGAGCACATCGCACGTGCACACCGCACATCGCACATTGCACATCGCAAGAGCACGTCGCCCAAAGCACCCAGCACCGCACGTAGCACCGAGCACATAGCACGCAGCACATATTTTGAGGAGCCCCATGTATCCGAGCGACTTGAAGTACACGAAAGAGCACGAGTGGGTACGGGTGTCGGGGGACCAGGCCCACGTCGGCATCACCGACTACGCGCAGAAACAGCTGGGCGACGTCGTCTACCTCGAGCTGCCTGACGTCGGCAAGACGTTCAGCAAGGGGGACGTCTTCGGCACGATCGAGTCGGTCAAGGCGGTCTCGGAGCTGTACGCGCCGGTCAGCGGCGAGGTGGTCGAGGTGAACACGGCGCTGGCGCAGCGGCCCGAGGGAGTGAACTCGGATCCGCATGCCTCCTGGATGATCGTCATCAAGCTTTCGAACGCCGGCGAGTCGGCCGATCTCCTCGATGCGGCGGCCTACGGCGACCTCACGAAGTAACCGCGCCAATCGCGTGACCCGCACCCCGGAACAGGACACGATGCCCGAATCCACTCTCGGGTACTTTCCAGAGCCGGCACATCGGCCCGGACGCTCCCGCGCGCGACGCCATGCTTCGCGCCATTGGCGTGCCGTCGCTCGATGCGCTGATCGACCAGACGATCCCGCCAGGCATAAGGCTGCCACAACCGCTGGAGATGCCCGAAGCCGAGAGCGAGGCCGGCTACCTCCGCCGGCTGCGATCGGTCGCGGTGCGCAACCGGGTCGCCCGTTCGTACATCGGCATGGGCTACTACGACTGCATCACGCCGAGCGTCATCCTGCGGAACGTGTTCGAGAATCCCGGCTGGTACACGCCCTATACGCCGTACCAGGCAGAGATCGCGCAGGGACGGCTGGAGTCGCTGCTGAACTTCCAGACGGTGGTGAAGGACCTCACCGGGATGGACATCGCCACCGCGTCGCTGCTCGACGAAGGGACGGCGGCGGCCGAAGCGATGACCATGTTCCACCGCCTCCAGAGCCGGAAGCTGCCGGCCGGCGGGGAGAGCGTGTTCCTGGTGTCCGACCGGTGCTTTCCTCAGACGCTGGACGTCGTGCGCGGACGCGCGGAACCGCTCGACATCCGGCTGAAGGTCGGTGACCCCGATTCGCTGCCGATGGACGGGGCATTCGGGCTGCTGCTGCAGTATCCGGACGACCGCGGTGAAGTTCGCGACCTGCGGCCGATCATCGAGAAGGCGCATGCCGCCGGCTTGATGGTCGCGGTCGCGTCAGACCTGCTGGCGCTCACCCTGCTGGTGCCCCCCGGCGAAATGGGTGCCGACGCGGTGATCGGCAACTCGCAGCGGTTCGGCGTGCCGCTCGGGTATGGTGGGCCGCACGCGGCGTTTCTCGCCACCCGCGAGCCGTTCGTCCGGCAGGCAGCCGGTCGGATCATCGGTTTGTCGGTCGACGCGACCGGCCGCCAGGCGCTGCGCATGGCGCTCCAGACGCGGGAGCAGCACATCCGCCGCGAGAAGGCGACGTCCAACATCTGCACCGCCCAGGCGCTGCTCGCCAACATCGCGGCGATGTATGCGGTGTATCACGGGCCGGAGGGGCTTCGGGCCATCGCCGAGCGGGTCCACAACTTCGCGCGGGTTACCGAAGACGCCCTGCGCGCGCTGGGGCTCACGCAGGCCAACGCGCGGTACTTCGACACGCTGCGGATCGAAGGGGCGCCGGTCGCCGCCGTCCGCAAGGCGGCGGAAGCCGCCGGTATCAACTTCCGCTACGACGGCAGCGCGATCGGCATCTCGATCGACGAAACGACGACGATCGATGACGTCCGCGACATCATCGGCCTCTTCGCGAACGCGCGGGGAGAGCAGGGTACGCCGATCTTCAGGCATCCGGTGCCGTTCACGCTCAACGCCACGCCGGCGCTGACCCGGACGTCCGCCTACCTCACGCACCCGGTGTTCAACTCGCATCATTCCGAAACCAAGATGATGCGCTACATCAAGAGCCTCGAGCGCAAGGACGTCGGCCTCGATACGTCGATGATTCCGCTCGGCTCGTGCACGATGAAGCTGAACGCCGCGTCCGAGATGATCCCGGTGAGCTGGCCGGAGTTCTCGCGGATGCATCCGTTCGCGCCGGTCGCCCAGGCCGAGGGCTACGCGCAGGTCTTCCGCGAGCTCGATGACGCGCTCTGCCGGATCACCGGCTTCGCGGCCGTATCGCTGCAGCCGAACTCAGGGGCGCAGGGGGAGTTCGCCGGGCTGATGGCGATCCGCGCTTACCACCGCGACCGTGGCGATGCGAAGCGGGACGTGGTGCTGATCCCGTCCAGCGCGCACGGCACCAACCCGGCGAGCGCCGCCATGGCGGGGCTCAAGGTCGTCGTCACCAAGTGCGACAGCAACGGGAACGTCGAGCTCGGCGACCTGCGGGCGCGGGCGGAACAGTACAAGGACACGCTCGCCGCGCTGATGGTCACCTATCCGTCGACGCACGGGGTGTTCGAGGAAGACATCCGCGAGATCTGCACGATCATTCACGCGCAACGGCGGCCAGGTCTACATGGACGGCGCGAACATGAACGCGCAGGTCGGTCTGACCAGCCCGGCGGCGATCGGCGCCGACGTCTGCCACCTGAACCTGCACAAGACGTTCGCCATCCCGCACGGCGGCGGCGGTCCGGGCATGGGGCCGATCGGCGTGGCCAAACATCTGGCGCCGTACCTGCCGGGGCATCCAGTGGTGAAGGTCGGCGGCGAGAAGGGGATCCACGCGATCTCCGCCGCCCCGTGGGGGAGCGCCAGCATCCTGCTGATCTCCTACGGCTACATCCGCATGCTGGGCGCGGCGGGGATGACCGACGCGACGCGCTACGCCATCCTCAACGCCAACTATCTGAAGGCGCGGCTGCAGGGGCACTACGACGTGCTCTATGCCAACCACAACGGCCGGGTTGCGCACGAGATGATCTTCGACCTCCGTCCGTTCAAGCACGGAGCCGGGGCGTCGATCGACGAGTCGGACGTGGCGAAGCGGCTGATGGACTACGGCTTCCACGCGCCGACGGTGTCGTTCCCGGTGGCCGGGACGATGATGATCGAGCCGACGGAGAGCGAATCGAAGGACGAGCTCGACCGGTTCTGCGACGCGTTGATTGCGATCCGGCAGGAGATTCAGGCGGTCGTGGACGGTTCCGCGGATGCCAAGGACAACGTCCTGAAGAATGCGCCACACACCGCCGAGCAGGTCGCGTCCGACGAATGGTCGCATCCCTACACGCGGCAGCAGGCGGCGTATCCGCTCCCGTTCGTGAAGGCCAACAAGTTCTGGCCGGCGGTGTCGCGGATCGACAACCCGTACGGCGACCGGAACCTGATCTGCGCGTGCCCTCCGATCGAGGCGTACGCGGAAATGCCGAACTTAAGAATTAAGAATTCAGAATCGCAGCTATCGCCGCGCAGCGGCGGTGGTGGTCAGTTCCTGGGCGCGCGTGCGGTAACCCTCGAGCATCCGCCTGGTGATCGCGCCGACCTGGCCGGAGCCGACCGGCTTGCCGTCGATCTTCGTGACCGGGCTCAGTTCGCGGGTGGTGCTGGTGATGAAGGCTTCGTCGGCGGTCTCGAGATCCTTCGGATAGAGCACTTCTTCGCGGACGTCGATGCCGGCGTCGCGGCCGACCTCGAAGAGAAACGCGCGGGTGATGCCTTCCAGCAGGCCGGCCTCGGACGGCGGCGTGAGCACGCGGCCGCCACGCACCATGAAGAAGTTCGCCTGCGAGCATTCCGACAGCTCACCGCGGAAGTTGCACATCAGCCCTTCTTCGCCGCCGCGCCGGTTGGCCTCCTGCATCGCCAGCGCGTTGTTCAGCAGGTTGTTCGCCTTGATCAGCGGGTTGACCGACCCCGGGTGGTTGCGCAGCACCGGCACCAGGCAGATGTTGATGCCGTCGCTGAACACGCGCGGCGCCGGTTCTTCGAGCGGCTTGACGATGATGACCGTGGTGGGGGTGGGGGTCGAACGCGGATCGTAGTTCAGCTCGCCGACGCCGCGGGTGAAGAGGATCCTGATGTAAGCCTGCTGCGTTCCGGCCGCAGTCGCCTCGCCGGCGTCCCGTTGATTGGCTGTCTCCAGCCCGGCGGCCGCCACTGTATCGTCGATCCATCCGGCGAGCTCGGCGTCGGTGAACGGCACGCCGAGCTGGATCCGCCCAGCCGACGCCCGCAGCCGCGCCATGTGCCGGTCGTAGAGGAAGGGCACGTGGTTGTAGGTGCGCAGCGTTTCGTACACCCCTTCACCGTAAAGAAACCCATGGTCGTACACCGGAACGACAGCCTCGTTCGCCGGCTTGATGACCCCGTTGACGTAGACAGCCCCCCGAAGCGACATCTCTTATCCTCTAAGCGTCAGCACATCGCACCGCACACCGCACACGACTTCGCACAGCACGTCGCACCGCACATAGCACGTAGCACCGCACATAGCACGCAGCACGTCCGCACGCTCGTACATAGCACGTAGCACACCGCACGTGTTTGTTTGACGCAGTCTAGCACAGCGGATACGCTGACCCGGATGCGCGTGCTCAACACTCAACAGATGCGCGAAGCCGATCGCCGGACGATCGAAGACATCGGCATTCCCTCTGTCGTGTTGATGGAGAATGCCGGCCGCCAGGCGGTCGCGGCGATGGAGGCGGCGTTCGAAGGCATCGCCCAGAGCCGGGTCGGCGTACTGTGCGGCCTCGGCAACAACGGCGGCGACGGCTTCGTGGTGGCCCGCACGCTGGTCCAGCGCGGCATCGATACGATGGTCTTCCTGCTCGGGAGCGTGAGCCAGGTCCGGGGGGATGCGCGGATCAACCTCGAGATCCTCGGCCAGATCGGATTGACGGTCGTCGAGGTCACCGACGCGCAGGAGTGGGAGCTGCACTTCACCGAGGTGTCGGAGTGCGATCTGCTGGTGGACGCGATCCTCGGCACCGGCTTCCACGGTCCGCTCACCGGGCTGCTCGAGACCGTCGTCGCCGACGTCAACGACCTCGCGGTGCCGGTCGTGGCGATCGACCTGCCGACCGGGCTGTCGGCCGACTCGCACGAGACCAACGGCGACGCGATCGTCGCGGCGATGACGGTGACGCTGGCCGCACCCAAGATCCCGCTGGTACTGCCGCCGGCCGACAAGCACGCCGGCGACCTGGTGATCGCCGACATCGGCATCCCGCTGCCGCTGATCGACGAGCTCGAGGGGCAGTACGTGGAGCTGCTCACCAAGGACCGGATGCGCGAGCTCGTCAGCGTGCGCGCGCCGGAATCGCACAAGGGAGACTTCGGCCGGGTGCTGATCGTCGCCGGATCGACCGGCCGGACCGGCGCCGCGCATCTCGCCGCGCTCGGCGCCCTCCGGTCGGGCGCCGGCCTCGTGACCATCGCGGCGCCGCGATCGTGCGTCGCGGTGATCGCCTCGATGGCCGCCGAGTACATGACCCTGGCGCTCGATGAAACGCCCGCCGGGGCGATCGACTTCGCCGCGCTCGACCGCGTGCTCGACTTCGCCGCCGACGTCATCGCCGTCGGTCCCGGTCTCGGCACCGAGCCGTCGACCGCCGCCTTCGTCCAGGGTCTGGTGGAGCGGGCCGGGGTACCCCTGGTGCTCGACGCCGATGCGCTCAACGCGTTCTCTGGGGACCCCGACCGGCTGATCGCGCGCGACGGGCTCGAGATGGTGATCACGCCGCATCCCGGCGAGATGGCGCGCCTGCTGAACCGGTCGATCGAGGACGTTCAGCGCGACCGTCTTGCCGTGGCCCGCGATTTCGCCGCCGCGCACAAGCTGCACGTCGTCCTGAAGGGGCACCGGACGATCATCGCCGGCCCCGAGGACCGCGCCTTCATCAACCTCACCGGCAACGCCGGCATGGCGACCGGGGGAACCGGCGATGTGCTGACCGGCATGATCGCCGCCTGGTTCGCCCAGCTGCTCGATCCGGAGGCGGCCTGCAAGATTGCCGTCTACCTGCATGGCGCTGCCGGTGACCTGGCCGAGTCAGACGAGGGTGAAGTGTCGCTCATCGCCACCGACCTCGTTTCGCGGATCGGTGACGCGATCGTCGAGCTGACCGCGAAGCGCAAACCCCGGCCGCGAGAGTCGTGAACGGCGAAACGATCACCGCAAGCGAAGCAGAGACCTCGGCGGCTGGTGAGCGGCTCGCCACGCAGCTCCGACCGGGAGACGTCGTGCTGCTCTACGGCGAGCTCGGTGCCGGCAAGACCGCGTTCGTCCGCGGGCTCGCCGCCGGAGTCGGCGCCGATCCGGAGGACGTTTCGAGCCCCACCTTCACGATCATCCAGGAATATTCAGGGCGCGTGACGCTGTTCCACGTCGACCTGTACCGCCTCGAAGCACACGAGGTCGACGACCTCGGCCTCGAAGAGCTCATCTTCGGCGGGGGGATCGTCGCGATCGAGTGGGCGGACCGCTGGCGCGGCCGCCCCGACGATGTGATCGAGGTCCGGATCGAGGAGACGGGAGAGGACAGAAGACGGATCGAGGTGCGGGGGCGGTCAACTTCCAGCTCCGAACTTCCAATCTAGAATTCCAACTTCCAATCGAACCTGACGCGAACCATCGGTACGGCCAGAGACTTGGAGATCAGGAGACCGCTTTCAAAACGGTCTCTTGAACTCCTGCCCTCTTGCAGAAAGTCAGCACCCGCAGATTTCCAAGGCTGACGCCTTGGGAATTGAGAGTCTAGAACTTCTGCCGGGCTTCGAGCTTGAGCGTGATCGTGGCCTGTTCCGGCGTCGGCGTGCCCGCCGGCCTCGTCATCGACAGCTGCAGCTCGCCGGCGTGATAGCGTTCGCCGCCCGGCAGAAAGGCGGTGAAGTGGACGTGCGGCGGGTTGTTGCTGTTCGGGTAGGACCCGGGACGGATCGTCTCGAAGGTGAACCGCCCGTCGGCGTCGGTCTTCACCCAGCCGCGCAGCCGCCACGAGTGCGGGCCGTTGGCCGGCTTGTCGTAGAGGCCGCCGCGGTCGGTCTGGTACGCGAACACCACCGCACCGGCGGCGGGGGAGCCGCTGACGCCGAGCAGCTGCCCGCGGACGACGAGCGGGTCACCCGGTTCCGAGGCGGGGGCGATTCGGGCGGTGGTCGCGAGGCTCGCGGGCCGCGCCTGCTGCGCGCGCTCGACCGCCTGGATGTACTGGACGTCCTGCGCCGAAAGCGCCGCACCGGTGATGAACAGCGCAACGATGAGAGAGCACCGGGTCGTGTAAGTGGTAGTCATGGTGTGTTCGGTCGAAGCGCCGGTCGCGGTTGTCTGCCATCCTCGCGGGCCGCGATCGCCACGAGGTGAACTTTGATCGTCCGGCCGATCAGGCGGCTCATCACCCGTCCGCCGACGATCCCGAAGTCGTAACGATCCAGCTCGAACCGGGTCTCGAAGCCGTCCTGCGACCGGCTGCGCCAGCAGGGTGAGCGGCCGGGTCTGGCCCTTGAGCGTGATCGTGCCGGTCACCTCCAGCCGGCCTTCACCGACGCTCCTCACGCTCGTGCTCTGAAAGACCATCTCCGGGTGCTGTGCGGCATCGAGGTACTCCGGGGCCAGAAGCGAGCGATCGCGGTTCGTCGCGTCCGTGCGTACCGACGCGACGCGCACACTCCATCGCACGTAGCTGTTTGCTGGCTCCACCGGGTCATGGCGCACGGTTCCCGACGACTCGAGGAACCGCCCGTGGACATCCGCGAATCCCAGCTTCGTCACGGTGAATTGGATCATGCTGCGGTCGGGGTCGATGCGCCAAGTGCCAGCCGGGGCGCCGGCCGAGACGATGTGCGCCACGGCAGGGACGAACGACAACAGCGGCGCCAGCAGGAGTGAGCCGCATAACAGGGCGAGGGGTGCCATCAGACGTCCTCCATTCGTCTATCAGGACGCTGGCGATGGGAGGACTGTTAACGCATGATTTCCGCCGGAGCCCTGGCGGAGGCTGGCCGGCGCTGCGCGCGCGTTCTACTCAACCCGGTAATTCGGCGCTTCTTTCGTAATGATTACGTCGTGGACGTGGCCTTCGCGGTGGCCGGCCGGCGTGATCCGGATGAGCCGGGCCTCGCGCTGAAGGTCGGGAATGGTCGCCGTACCGCAATAGCCCATCCCGGCGCGCAGGCCGCCGACCAGCTGGTGGATCATCGCCGCGACCGAGCCCTTGTGGGCGACCCGCCCTTCGATGCCTTCCGGCACCAGCTTTTCGCCCGCCTCGGGGTTGGCATCGAGGTCGAATTCATCCTGGAAGTAGCGGTCGCGGCTGCCGCGGCGCATCGCGCCGAGCGATCCCATCCCGCGGTATTCCTTGAAGCTGCGTCCCTGGTAGAGGATCATCTCGCCCGGGCTCTCGTCGGTGCCGGCGAACAGGCTGCCGATCATGCAGGTGCTGGCGCCGACCGCGATCGCCTTGGTGACGTCCCCCGAATAGCGGATCCCGCCGTCGGCGATGATCGGCACCTTGTGCCGCCGGGCGACGCGCGCGCACTCGGCGACCGCGGTGATCATCGGCACGCCGATGCCGGCGACGACGCGGGTGGTGCAGATCGAGCCGGCGCCGATGCCGACCTTGACCGCATCGACGCCAAGGTCGCAGAGCGCGTCGGTCGCCTCGCCGGTGGCGACGTTGCCGGCGACCAGGTCGACCATCGGGTACAGCTTGCGGATCCGCTTGACCATGTCGAGCACGCCCTGCGAATGGCCGTGCGCGGTGTCGATGATCAGCACGTCGACGCTGGCGCCCATGAGGGCCTCGGCCCGCGCCAGCGCGTCCTTGCCGACGCCGATCGCCGCCCCGACGCGCAGCCGTCCGAGGCTGTCCTTGCACGCGTTCGGGTACTTGATCATCTTCTGGATGTCCTTGACGGTGATCAGCCCCTTCAGCATGTAGCGGTCGTCGACCACCAGCAGCTTTTCGACCTTGTGGCGGTGGAGGAACTCGCGCGCCTGCTCCAGCGTGGTGCCGACCGGCACCGTGAACAGCGGATCGCGGGTCATGATGTCGGAGACCGGCCGATCCAGGTTGTTCTCGAACCGGAGATCGCGATTGGTCAGGATCCCGACCAGCCGTCCTTCCTTGCCGCCGTCCTCGGTGATCGGCACCCCCGAGATCCGGTACTTCTTCATCAGGTCGAGCGCTTCGTAGATGCGGTTGGTCGGCGACAGCGTGATCGGGTCGACGATCATGCCGCTCTCGGACCGCTTCACCCGGTCGACCTCGGAGGCCTGCTCCTCGACGCTGAGGTTCTTGTGGATGACGCCGATCCCGCCCTGCTGAGCCATCGCAATCGCCAGCCTGGACTCGGTCACCGTGTCCATCGCCGCGCTGAGCAGCGGCACATTGACCTGGATGTTGCGGGTCACCCGCGAGGTGACGTCGACCGCGCTCGGCAGCACCTGCGAGTGCCGCGGCACGAGCAGCACGTCATCGAACGTCAGCGCGGTTGAAAGGCCGACCGAGATCTGGTCGCTGTTGAGTACGTCGGTCCTGGTTTCCATAGCTCCTCAAAAAGCAAAAGGCAGCAGAACGTCCTGCTGCCTCGTACCGTCAATATTTTCGTTCCCGCACTCTTGCGCACCGACCGCACCCCTTCGCACTATCTAGGCGCCATGGCATTTCTTGTATTTCTTGCCGCTGCCGCAGGGGCACGGATCGTTCCGGCCGACCTTCGGCTCCTCGCGCTTGACCTGCTTGATCGCGTCGTCGCCGCCGACCCGCGCCGGACGCGGACTGTCGGGTGCAGCGCTGCCGCTGGCGCTGCCGAACGCGCCGAACGGTGACGGGGCCGGATTGGTGGCCGGGCCGCTCATGGTGAGCTGCGGCGGGCGCCGCGCCGGCGGCTGTCGCACCGGCGCAGATGCCTGGCCGTCTTCGCTGAGCACCGGCGTCAGCCGCCACAGGTACCGGACGATCTCTTCGTCGATCCGGTCCTTCATCGCCATGAAGAGCGCGTAGCTCTCCTTCTTGTATTCCACCAGCGGATCGCGCTGGCCGTAGCCGCGGAGGCCGATGCCTTCCTTCAGGTGGTCGAGGCTGTAGAGGTGGTCCTTCCACTGGGCGTCGACGATCTGCAGCATGATGTCGCGCTCGACGCGACGCAGGATGTCGACCGGGAGCAGCTGTTCCTTGGTCTCGTACTTGGCGATGATGATCGGCCACAGCACGTCGGCCATCTCGGCCGGCCCGAGCCCCTCGAGCTCGATGGCATCGATCTCGGCCGCCTCGAGCCCGTAGATCTCGGTGACCGCCGTCCGTAAGGCCGCGTAGTCGCGCTCGTCGGGGTCGATCGCCTGACCGGCATAGCGCTCCAGCGTGCTCTCGAGGATCTGCTCGGCCAGGTCGACGAGATAGGCGCGGGAGTCGATGATCTCTCCCTCCTCGCCTTCTTCCCCTTCGAACTGGATCTTGCCTTCGAGCAGCTGGCGGCGCAGCGCGTAGACGCTCTCGCGCTGCTTGTTCATCACGTCGTCGTACTCGAGCAGGTGTTTGCGGACGGCGAAGTTCTGCGCCTCGACCTGTTTCTGCGCCCGCTCGATCGCCCGGGTGACCATGCCGTGCTCGATCGGGACCCCTTCCTCCATCCCGAGCTTCTGCATCAGGCCGGAGATCCGGTCGGATCCGAAGATCCGCATCAGGTCGTCTTCGAGGGAGAGGTAGAAGCGCGACGAGCCGGGATCACCCTGGCGGCCGGCGCGGCCGCGGAGCTGGTTGTCGATGCGCCGCGCCTCGTGGCGTTCGGTGGCGATGATGTGGAGGCCACCGAGGGCGACGACCTCGTCGTGTTCGGCGTCGGTCTGCTGCCTGTAGGCGGTGTGGATCCGCTCGGTACTCCGCGCGCGACACCCGGTAGTAGTTGTCCAGGTGATAGAAGTAGACGAACTCCTCGTCGTCCACGAATTTGGCCTGGCTCTTCGGCAGCTGTTCGGCGATCTCGTCTGACAGCGTCTGCTGCCGGGCGATGTATTCAGGATTGCCGCCCAGCAGGATGTCGGTGCCGCGGCCGGCCATGTTGGTCGCGATCGTGACCGTCCCCTTGCGGCCGGCCTGGGCGACGATCTCGGCTTCCTGCGCGTGGTACTTGGCATTGAGCACGACGTGCTTGATGCCGCGCAGCTTCAGCAGGTGCGAGAGCCGCTCCGACTTCGCAATCGAGACCGTGCCGACCAGCGCCGGCCGGCCGGACTCCTGCTTCTCGATGATGTCGTTGACGATCGCGTCGTACTTTTCCTTCTCGGTACGGTAGACGGTGTCGGGCTCCTCGACGCGCTTGAGCACGCGGTTGGTCGGGATGACCATCACGTCGAGCTTGTAGATCTTGTTGAACTCTTCGGCTTCGGTGTCGGCGGTGCCGGTCATGCCCGACAGCTTCGAGTACTTGCGGAAGTAATTCTGGAAGGTGACCGTGGCGAGGGTCTGGTTCTCCCGTTCGATCTTGACCTTCTCCTTCGCCTCGACCGCCTGGTGCAGCCCATCGCTCCAGCGCCGGCCGGGCATCAACCGGCCGGTGAACTCGTCGACGATGACGACCTGGCCGTCCTTGATCATGTAGTCGACGTCGAGCCGGAACAGCGTGTGGGCGCGAAGCCCCTGCTGAACGTGGTGGAGCAGCGGCATGTTGACCGGGTCGTAGAGGCCGCCGCTGTCGGGGACGAGCCGGTGCGCCAGCAGCTTCTCGGCCCGCGCCATGCCCGACTCGGTGAGCGTGACGGTCTTGTGCTTCTCGTCGACGATGAAGTCGCCGGTCTTCTCGAGCTCCTCGCGGTCCTCGGCCTTGACGTTCCCCTGGACCACTTTTCCCGGCTTGAGCGACGGGATGATGCGGTCCACCTCGTAGTAGAGATCGGTGGATTCTTCGGCGGGGCCGGAGATGATCAGCGGGGTACGTGCTTCATCGATGAGGATGCTGTCGACTTCGTCCACGATTGCGAAGTGGTGCCCGCGCTGGACGTAATGCGCGAGATCGAACTTCATGTTGTCGCGGAGGTAGTCGAAACCGAACTCGTTGTTGGTGCCGTAGGTGATGTCGGCGCCGTAGGCGACCTGACGCTCCTGGTCGTTCAGCTCGTGCTGGATCACGCCGACGGTGAGCCCGAGGAAGCGGTAGAGCCGTCCCATCCACTCCGAGTCGCGCCGGGCGAGATAGTCGTTCACGGTGACGACGTGGACGCCCTTGCCGGCGAGCGCGTTGAGGTAGGCCGGGAGGGTGGCGACCAGCGTCTTGCCTTCGCCCGTCTTCATCTCGGCGATCCGGCCGCGATGGAGGACGACGCCGCCGATCAGCTGCACGTCGAAATGCCGCATGTTCAGCACCCGGCGGCCGCCTTCACGGACCACCGCAAACGCTTCCGGCAGCAGGTCGTCCAGCGTCTCGCCGTTGGCCAGGCGGGTACGGAACTCGTTGGTCTTCTCACGAAGCTGCACGTCCGTCAGGCTCTGGACGGCGGCTTCGAAGGTATTGATTTCGGCGACGATCGGGCGGAGCTTCTTCAGGTCACGCTCGTTCTGCGTGCCGATGACCTTCGCCAGAATTGTGTTGACCAGCATCAGGGGAGGAAACCGTCAGGTGAATATCTGACGATTATACCGCGAAGGCGGAACCGGGTTGGTGCCGGGCGTCTGACGAATCAGCGGCCGGACAGCAGTTTGAGCGGGTTGGTCAGCCGCCCGTTGACGAGCACCTCGTAGTGCAGGTGCGAGCTCGTCGACCGCCCGGTCGATCCGACATAGCCGATGACCTGTCCGCGGTGGACCTGCTCGCCCGCCGCCACGCCGAACCGGGACAGGTGACCGTACCGGGTAGTGATCCCGAAGCCGTGGTCGAGCGTGAGCAGATTGCCGTAGTTGCCGGCATAGCCGGCGCCGGTCACCAGGCCATCGGCCGGTGCGTAAATCTCCTGCCCGTGGTCGCCGGAGATGTCGAGGCCGGGGTGGAAATCGACCCCGCCGGTGAACGGATCGCGGCGGTTGCCGAACGACGACGAGATCCAGCCAGCGATCGGCCAGAGCGAGGGGGTGGCGGAGGCCAGGGCCTGGCGCCGTTCCACCCCGGTCCGCACCGAGGCGAGCCGTTCTTCGATGACCCCCAGGATGTCACGCAGGACCCCGAAGGAATTGTCGGGGGCGCCGAACGCGCCGCTGAGGACCGGGGCGGCGATCGCGCCGGTCGCGCCCCCCATCGCCCGTTCACGCACCCGGGCGGGGAGTCGGCTCATCGCCCGGTCGGCATCGGGATCGACCGCGGCGCGGGCGCCGATTTCGTCTACAGCCGCCTGAAGCGAGGCCACCTGGCCGGTCAGCTCGCCGGTCACCGCGCGGAAGCTGTCGTTTTCCATCCGCAGCGTGGCGTTAGCCGCCGCCAGGTCCGAAACCCGGGCGCGAGTACCCCAGATGGCGCCAAGAGCGACGAGGACCGGCGGGCCAGACAGGCAGGCCAGCACCGCCATCGTCGGCCACAGCGAGATCGTGAAGCGCCTGACCGTCCGGGAGGAGCGGTTGGCGACGATGATGGAGAACCGTTTTGATTTCACCGTAGGACAACCGCGGAAAACAGGGAACTTTACCACACCCGTTGCCTGCGGAACCGGTTGCATTTCATGTGATGGGCGCCCGCGTTTTCCGTGGCAAACCTACCCAGCTCAGCCTTCACCCCTGAACTGCAGCGCCTCGGCCAGGTGGTCGGCTCCGACCTCCTCCGAGACCACCAGGTCGGCGATGGTCCGCGCGACGCGGAGGACGCGGTCGTGGCCGCGCGCGGTCAGCGACAGCCTGGTGAGCGCGGTGTCGAGCATGCGGCGGGCGCCGGCATCGAGCCGGGTGACGCTGCGCAGCCGCCTGCCGTGAAGGGTGGCGTTGAGCAGCCCGCCGCGCCGCATCTGCCGGTCGCGCGCCGCCACCACGCGGCGGCGGATCTCGAGCGACGCCTCGCCCCCGGCCCCTTCGCTCAGCTCGCGTGCCGGCATCGCTCCGACCGCAACGGTGAGGTCGATGCGGTCCCGGAGCGGGCCCGACAGGCGTGTCGCGTAGCGCGCGATCTGGAGCGACGTGCAGCGGCACGGCCGGACGGCATCGCCGAAGTAGCCGCAGGGGCAGGGGTTCATCGCGCCGACGAGCATGAAGCGGGCGGGGAAGCTGCACGTCCGCGCCGCCCGCGCGATCCTCACGCATCCCTCCTCGATCGGCTGCCGCAGCACTTCGAGGACGTGCCGGCTGAACTCCGCCATCTCGTCGAGAAACAGGACGCCGCGGTGAGCAAGGCTGATCTCCCCGGGCCGCGGCTGCGCGCCGCCGCCGACCAGCGCGACGTCGGAGATCGTGTGGTGCGGCGCCCTGAACGGACGGTGGGTCACCAGCCCGACGCCGTTCGGCAGCAGTCCGGCGACCGAATGGATCGAGGTCACCTCCAGCGCTTCCTCGAAAGTGAGCGGCGGCAGTACCCCCGACACGCGCCGCGCCATCATCGTCTTGCCGGATCCCGGCGGGCCGACCATCAGCGTGTTGTGGCCGCCGGCGGCCGCGATCTCGAGGGCCCGGCGGGCCATCGCCTGGCCGTGGACGTCGCTGAAATCTCCGTCGCTGGTTTCGGCAGGGAGCGGCGGGGCAACCGGCGGTGGCTCGGCGGACGCGCTGAAGCCGTCCGGATCGTTCAGCGCCCGAACCGCCTCTTCGAGCGAGCGGACGCTGAACAGCCGCAACCCTTCGACCACCGCCGCCTCGGCGTGGTTGGGGCGCGGCAACAGCAGCGCGCTGAATTGATCGCGCCGGGCCGCCGCCGCGATCGGCAGCACGCCTCGCGCCGCCTGGATCCCGCCGTCGAGCGACAGCTCCCCGATCAGCAGCACGTCGCTGACGTCCCGCCGCGTGACGCACCCCGACGCGGCGAGCACGCCAAGCGCGATCGGCAGGTCGAAAGACGAGCCGGCCTTGCGGATGTCGGCGGGCGCGAGGTTGACAGTGATCCGGTTGCACGGGAACTCGAAGCCGGAGTTGCGGATGGCACTGCGAACGCGATCGCGGCTCTCGCGTACCGAGGCGTCCGGCAACCCGACCATGTTGAAGCAGGGCAGGCCCAGCGAGACGTCCACTTCGACCTGCACCGGGCACGCGTCGATCCCGAACACCGCCGCCGAGCGCATGCAGGCCAGCACGCAGCGGGTAGTGCAAAGCGGACGACGTCGCCATATCACTGGGTTTGCGCAGGAATTGCCGAGGCCATCGCAAGAACTGCGATTGGTGTGTCGCGCAAGGCTGGCGGGAATTGCGAACTTCCAACTCCCAATCTCCAATGCCGAAGAACCCCAGCTTGGAGGTTGGAAGTTGGGAGTTGGGAGTTTGTCTAATTCCCCCGGACGACGAGCTTGGTGCCGGCGGCGATGGTGTTGCCGCGGAGGCGGTTCCAGCTCTTGATCTTGTCGACCGTGGTGTTGAACAGACGCGCGATCTTCGAGAGCGTATCCCCCTGCCGGACCTTGTAGTAAGTGGTCACCGAGGCGCGGGTGGCCTCTGGCACCGAACCGCTGCCGGTGACCGGTCGGGAAGCCGTGACCGCCGGGGCCGATCGTTCGGTCCGGGCCGCGAGGAGCGTCGCCGGGGCGCGCGGGATGATCAGGTCCTGGCCGGCCGCGACGCGGGCGCGGGTGCTCAGATTGTTGGCGGCCGCGAGCTCGACCTTGCTGACGCTCAACTTGCGCGCGATCGTCGTCAGGGTTTCGCCCCGCCGGACGGTGTGCCACTTGAGGCTGGTGAGATCGTCGGCGGTGGCGGCGGCCAGCCGCGAGCGGAACTGATCGCCGGTGCCGACCGGCACCTTCACTTCGTAATCGGGATAGCGGACCGGGGTCGTCCAGCGCCGCAGCTCCGGGTTGAGCGCCTGGATCTCATCGACCGAGGTGCCGGTCCATTCGGCGACGCGCCGCAGGTCGATCGCCCGGGGAACCGGGACTTTTTCGTAGGCGATGGCCTCGGCGACCGCGATCTCGAAGCCGTACTGCACCGGGTTGCGCCCGATGATCATCCCCGCCAGGATCAGCGGCACGTATTCGCGCGTTTCCTTCGGCAGAAACTTCTGTGTTTCGGACAGATCCCAGAAGTCCTCGATGCTGGAGCGCTTCATCGCCCGCTGCACCCGCCCCTGCCCGCCGTTGTAGGCGGCCAGCACCAGGTGCCAGTCGTTGTCGAACATCTTCGCCAGCATCTTCAGATACTTGGCGGCCGCCACGGTCGACTTCTCGAAATCGGAACGCTCGTCGATGAACCAGTCGGTCTTGAGGCCGTGATCCTTGGCCGTCGGGATCATGAACTGCCAGGGTCCCTTGGCGCTCGCCTTGACAACGCGTTGGTCTTGAAGCCGCTCTCGATGATCGGGATGAACGCGAGGTCGAGGGGCAGCCCCTCGGCGCGGAACACGTTCTGGATCATCGGCAGGTACTTGGCGCCGCGTACCAGGCTCTCCTGCACGTAGTCGTGCAGGCGTCCCTGCAGCAACTCCACCGCCGACAACACCCGGCTGTTCTGGGGGATGTCGATGTCGTGCATCGTCCGCGACAGGTCGTCCTTGACCGCGGCCGTCGTCTCGGCGTCGGCGGGAGGCTTGGGGAAGGTGGCGATCTTGAGCAGTTCGTCGATCGATGCCGGTTCGTACTTCTTCTCGGAGAACCCGTCCCCCTGGGCGAGGGCGGTGACTTCGTGGGCGTTGACGCGGTCGACCAGCCGGTCGAAATGCTCGCGCATCCGGGCGTCGGTCCGGGCGCCGTAGGGGGATTCGAGCAGGACGTCGAGCGCGCGGTCGAACTCGATCCTGGCGCGTTCGAGGTGGCCCAGTTTGAGCTCGCGCTCACCGGCCTCGAAATGTTTGGTGGAGGTGTCGATCAGCGCCGTGACCGGGTCCACGGGAGGGGGCGCAGGAACGTCCGGGACCGCGGGGCGCTGGACCACCGGCACCGGCGGCGTCTGCGGCTTCGCCTTGCCGCCGCACGCGGCGGACGTTGCAACGGCCACGGCGGCCAGCACCGGCAGCCAGATCCTTGAGCTCATTATTGGCGCTCCCGCCAGGGCATTGATGCAGCGCATAGCCGGTTGGCTGCAATGCAAGTGCCCCGTTGAGGTCGTCCGCCTGTAGGCTGCCCTGAGGCGGAGTCGAGTCCGTACTCGCCGGACCCGGTAAATTGCTGGGCCGACAGAATAACACCAAACATTGAGGAATCCAGCTAAATCCAGCAGGCTCAACAATAAGCAGCCGCTGGATGGCCCTTAGGTCTTGAGCCCGGCCTGCACCAGGATCCGGTGCTGGTCCCCCAGGTCCCGCGCGGCCGGCGTAACAATTGTGCGATCGCCGATTACAATTTTGCGACCCTGCCGGATCGCCTGCCGCACGTCGTCCTCGCAGACGAAGTCGGCCGCCTTTTCCCCCGGAGCCTGGCTCACCGCGGCAGCGACCGCGGGCCTGGCAGTCTCCGCGGCGATCGGAAGAGCTGCTCCTTTCGATTCGACCACCGGCGGCGGCGTATAGCCGCGGGACGCCAGGAACTGGTCTATCCGCCGGGCCAGCGGTTCGGCGGCAATCCCCGTCGGCCGCGGCACCGCCGGCGCCTTCGGCAGCTGGTCCTGCGGCCTGCCGGCGCCCTGCGAATCGCTTCCGTATCCGACTATCGGCGCTTCCGCCGGACGATGATACGGATTGGTCTCGTAGGCGAGGCGCTTGATGTTCAGCAAATGCTTCGGCGAAATATTGTCCGAGGTGATGTTGCCACCCCAGCCGCCGCATCCCAGCGTCATCGACGGATCGAGCCCGGTGGTCAGGCCGATCGATCCCAGCGTCGTCAGGGTGTTGACCACGATGCGGAACGCCGGTTTCTTCAGGCCGAACTGGAGGATCACGTCCTCGTTGCGGGAATGAATCGACATGGTGTGACCCATGCCTCCGTACCGCAGAATCTGCTGGCAGCGTTCGCAGCCTTCCTTCCAGTCACTGACCACGTAGAAGGAGAGCACCGGGCAGAGCTTCTCGATCGAGAGCGGGTAGTCTCGCCCGACGCCGGCGAGCTCGGCGATCAGAACACGAGTGCCTGCCGCCACCGTGATGCCCACCTGCTGCGCGATGTAGGTGGCGGGCTTGCCCACGAATGCCGGATTCGGCAGCCGCTGCGGGGTGACCAGCGCTTTCCCGAGCTTGTCGATGTCGGCGGTTGAAAGAAAGTGGGCGCCGTTGGCGACGAACTGCCGCTTGACCTCGTCGACCAGCGGCGCATCGACGACTACCGAGTTCTCGGACGAGCAGAGCAGTCCGTTGTCGAACGTCTTGCCGTTGACGATGTCGCGGACCGCCTTGACGACGTCGGCCGACCGTTCGATGAACGCCGGGGCGTTACCGGGCCCAACGCCGTAGGCCGGTTTGCCGGCGCTGTAGGCCGCGCGCACCAGACCCATCCCCCCGGTCGCCAGGATGACGGCGGTCTCGCGCGCCTTCATCAGCTCCTGCGTCCCCTCGAGGGTGACCTGGGTCATCCAGTTGATCGACCCGTCAGGCGCCCCGGCCTTGCGCGCCGCGTCGTGCATGATCTCGGCTGACCGGGTGATACACCGGACGGCCGACGGATGCGGGCTGATCACGATCGGGCACCGGGCCTTCATCGAGATCAGGATCTTGTAGAGGGCGGTCGACGTCGGGTTGGTAGTGGGCACGATGGCGGCGACAACGCCGAAGGGCTCGGCGATCTCCACCACCTTCCGGTCCTCGAGCCGGTTGACCACGCCGACGGTCTTCATCGGGCGGATGAACTTGTAGATCTTTTCCGAGGCGAACAGGTTCTTCTGGACCTTGTCGGCGACGACGCCGTAGCCGGTCTCTTCGAACGCGAGCCGGGCGAGCGCTTCGGCCTGCGGCGTGGCCGCCGCCGCCATGGCGTCGACGATGGCGTCGATCTGCTGCTGGGAGAGCTCGGCGAGGACCGGGGCGGCCGCCTTGGCGCGGCGCACGAGCAGCCGCGCTTCGGCGATGGAGGCGAGATCGCGATCGGTCGATGCCGCGGGCTGGGCCATGTGCCGGCGGAACGGTTACGAAGCCTTCGCGTCCTTCAACTTCGGCAGAATCTTTTCGACTTCCTGGTGTGGACGGGCGATGACGTGCACCGAGACGAGCTCGCCGACGCGCCTGGCGGCGGCCGCTCCGGCGTCGGTCGCGGCCTTCACCGCACCGACGTCACCACGAACCATGACGGTGACATACCCGGCGCCGATCATCTCCTTGCCGATCAGCACGACGTTGGCGGCCTTCACCATGGCGTCCGCCGCTTCGACCGAGCCAATCAGGCCCTTCGTTTCAACCATTCCGAGCGCTTCGAGTGTCATCGTTGGTCGAAAACTACCATATTGCGATGGGTCCAACAACTGCGGTACGATTCTGTGCTCGATGAAAAACGCCGCCGTCCTGGTTCTTTGTTCGCTGATTCTCGCCGCCGCCGCGTGCAGTCGTGAGGATGCGGGGGCACCGGTCGCCACGCCGAGCATCACCCTCGACAGGGACAAGGCTCCGATCGGCAGCCCGATCCGGATCACCTACAAGTTCGAGGTCGCCCAGAACGTCAGGATCGACGGCGACTACGCGGTCTTCGTCCACGTCATGTCGCCGGACGGCGAGAAGATGTGGCAGGACGACCACGTGCCGGCGGTGCCGACCTCCCAGTGGAAGCCGGGGCAGACGGTCGAGTACACCCGGACGGTCTTCGTCCCGAACTACCCCTACATCGGCGAGGGGACGATCCGGCTGGGGCTGTACAGCACCAGCACCGGTAAGCGGCTCGCGTTGAACGGCCAGGAAGCCTCGCGCCAGGAATACGTCGTCGGCAAGCTGAACATGCTGCCCGAGGCCGAGAACCTGTTCCTCCTCTATAAGGACGGCTGGCACCCGGCTGAAGTCGATTCCAACAACGTCCTCTCCCAGTGGCAATGGACGCGGAAGGTCGCCACGATCGCCTTCCGGAACCCGAAGCGGGATGCCACCTTCTACCTGGAGATGGACGCCCGCACCGACCTGTTCACCCCCCCGCAGCAGGTGGCGATCAAGGTGGCGGGTCAGCCGGTAGCGACTTTCGCCGCCGACGATAAGTTCCGTCATCTGCGGACTTTTCCGATCACCGCCGCCCAGTTCGGGACCAGCGACATGACCGAGATCGTCCTGGAGGTGGATCGGACCTTTTCCGGGTCTCCGAGCGACTCGCGCGAGCTGGGAATCCGGGTCTTCCACGCTTACGTCGAGCCGAAGTAGGCTGCCCGCTCTCCGCGGCCGCGGCTGCATCCGGCCGAGTTAGCGGGCGCTACATCTCAACGGCTCTGTCGACCCCCGTTGAAAAGCTCAACTGTAGTGTTTCTGGACACGCCCGCTCGGGGGTGGTAGAATGTCCCATCCGATGCACTGTCCCAGAATCCTGATCGCGGCGACGTCTGCGTTTTTGCTGGCCGGAATGGCCGTGCCGGCATCCGCTGAGATCGTCCATCTCAGCTCGAGACGAACGATCTCGGTCGAGTCCCACCGCATCGAAGGGGACTCGGTGATTCTGGTGCTCCGTGGCGGTGGCGAGGTCACCTGCGACAAGTCGTTGATCGACAAGATCGTGTCCGACGAGGTGCCCTACCCCCCCGCGGCCAAGGCCGCGGATCAGAACCCGGCGGAACAGACAGTCCAGGCTCCGGCGGCGACGGATCCCGAGCTCTTCGGCCGGACCCCGTATGGCGAGGTCATCACCGCGATGTCCGAGGCACACGGGGTGAACCCGCTGCTGGTCCGGGCGCTGATCGAGGTTGAGTCGAACTACCGCCCCCGCGCCCGCTCGAACCGGGGAGCGATGGGGCTGATGCAGCTGATGCCCGCCACCGCCCGGGAATACAAGGTCCGCAATCCCTACGATCCGAGGGCCAATATCGCGGCCGGCGTCCAGCATCTGAAGGGGTTGATCGATCGCCTCGGTTCGACCGCGCTGGCGCTGGCGGCCTATAACGCGGGGGAGGGAGCCGTGAAGAAGTTCAACGGCGTCCCGCCGTACCGCGAAACCCGGAACTACGTCTCGAAGATCCTGTCGATCGCCGGCATACAGTAGCCCGCTGAATCCACCGGCGCCGCTTCGCGGTCCGGGGTTTGTAATCGATGTAAAAAAGAGGGTCCGTCAGCCGACGGCCCTTTTTTTATGTCAGCCGTAACCCCCGAATCAGAGTCTAACCACTGACAGGCCCGTGACTTCCGGCCGCTACCGAGAGGTCCGGCTGGCGGTCGACTGATATATAATTCGCGCGTCGTTCCACCGCTAATGTCCATACTGACAATGTTTTGCGCCGGGCAACCCTGCCCGCTCCGGTAAACGGATGGAATTTCGCTGCAGGCTCGGCACTCCGGGCGGCGACATTATCGAAGGGGTGTATGTCGCCGAGAGCGAGGCGCGTCTCCGCCGCGAGCTCGAGGAGAAGGGCCTCTACGTGCTGGCCGTTCAGCGCGCCGGCGCCCTCGGCCTGGGCTCGATCAGGCTGCCGCAGCGTCGCAAGGTCGCGACCCGTGAGTTCCTGGTGTTCAACCAGGAACTGGCGACGCTCCTCAAGGCCGGGATGCCGCTGGTCCAGTCCCTCGAGATCCTGCGGCGCCGCGTCTCGAATCCCCTGTTCAAGTCGGTCCTGGACGACGTCCACGAACGGGTGCGGAGCGGCAGCTCGCTCTCGGAGGCGTTCGAGTCGCATGGGTCCATGTTCCCCGGCGTCTACACCGCCTCGCTGCTCGCGGGGGAGAAGAGCGGCAGCCTCGAGCAGGTGATCCGGCGGTACGTGGCCTATGTGAAGGTCGTCTCTGCGGTGAAGCGGAAGACGATTTCGGCCCTCGTCTACCCGCTCATCCTGCTCGTTCTCTCGCTGATCGTCGTCGCCATCATCGTGATCCGGGTGGTCCCAGAATTCGGGGCGTTCTACGACCAGTTTGGCGCCGAGCTGCCGCTCTCGACCCGCATCATCGTCGCGGTATCGAACTTCGCCGGCTCGTATTTCACTCTGGTGGTGGTCTCGATCGCCGCTGCGGCGTTTTGTTTCTGGGCCTGGCTGAAGCGTCCTGGCAGCCGGGTCCGGTTCGATCGCTGGACCCTCCGGATCCCGACCATGGGCCCGATCGCCCAGAAGTTCTCGACCTCGCAGGCGGCGCGCACGCTGGCGACCCTGCTGGGCGGCGGTATTCCGCTGGTCAACGCCATCGACGTCGCGGCGCGATCGATCCAGAACAAGTACATCGCGAGCGAGCTGCAGGCCACGGCTCAGCAGGTCCGGGAGGGCCGGGCGCTCTCGTCGGCGATGAACGACAGCGGCGCCTTCCCCGATGTGTCGATAAAAATGGTCGAGGTGGGGGAGCAGACCGGCGCGCTTCAGGAGATGTTGAACAGCCTCGCAGACTTCTATGACGAGGAGATCGAAACGAACCTCGGACGCTTCATCACGGTCATCGAGCCCGCGCTCCTGGTGATCATGGGTATAGTCATCGCCGGACTGCTGCTGTCGCTGTACATGCCGCTGTTCCAGCTTTCCAATGCATTGAGCTGATGGCCAACGGCAAACCGGCAGCTTCGGCCGACAGTACCCCGGAAGAGCTCTATGCCGGCGCCACCGAGGCGTCGGCTGCCGAACGGGCCGCCGAGGCGGTGCAGGCGCGGCGCTTCGCCGAGCGCTACCGGCTGCAGTACGTGGATCTCTCGCAAGCCAACATCGATCACGATCTGTTCCGCGCCATTCCAGCGGACTTGATGCTGCGCTACGGCTTCGTGCCCTATCGGCGCGAGGGGCAGACCCTGGTCATCGTCGTGTCGGACCCGACCGACCTGCCGATGATCGACGAGCTTGCGGTCCTGCTCGGCACCCCGATCACCGTCACGGTCGGCACCGCATCGGCGATTCAGTCGATGCTGAAGAAGAGCGAGAGCTCGACCCGGGTGCTGGAAGAGGCGACCGAGAGCTTCCAGCTCCAGATCCTGCGCGAAGACGAAGGGGGTGACGACCAGCTCACGGTCGAACGCCTGACCACCGACCAGAGCCCGGTCATCCGCCTGGTCGATACCACCATCTACAGCGCCATCCAGCGGCGGGCGAGCGACATCCACATCGAGACGCAGGACGACGCGGTCTACGTGAAGTACCGGATCGACGGCGTGCTGCAGCCCGCCATGCGGCCGATCGACAAGCGGTTCCACAGCACGATCATCTCGCGCATCAAGGTCATGGCCGAGCTCGACATCGCCGAGAAGCGCGTCCCTCAGGACGGCCGGTTCAAGCTGCGCCTGCCGGGCAAGACCATCGACTTCCGCGTCTCGGTGATGCCGAGCGTGCACGGCGAGGATGCGGTCATCCGGATCCTCGACAAGGAGTCGATCAGCGAGCAGTTCCGCGAGCTGCGGCTCGACATTCTCGGATTCCCCGAAGACGAGCTGCGCCGGTTCAGGAAGTACATCGCCGAGCCGTACGGCATGGTGCTGGTCACCGGGCCGACCGGCTCGGGCAAGACGACGACCCTCTACGGCGCGCTGTCGGAGATCAAGTCGGTCGAAGACAAGATCATCACCATCGAGGACCCGGTCGAGTACCAGCTGAAAGGGATCACCCAGATCCCGATCAACGAGAAGAAGGGGCTGACCTTCGCCCGCGGCCTGCGCTCGATCCTGCGCCACGACCCCGACAAGATCATGGTCGGTGAAATCCGCGATCCCGAGACCGCGCAGATCGCGATCCAGTCGGCGCTGACCGGGCACCTCGTGTTCACGACGGTCCACGCGAACAACGTGCTCGACGTGCTCGGCCGGTTCCTCAACATGGGGGTCGAACCGTACCAGTTCGTGTCGGCGCTGAACTGCGTGCTGGCGCAGCGGCTGGTCCGGAAGATCTGCGACCACTGCAAGCGCAAGGCGACAGTCACGCGGGCGCAGCTCGAGGAGGCGGCGCTCGATCCGTCGCTCGAGCACAGCGGCCTGTTCTACGAAGGGCCCGGCTGCATCGAGTGCGGCGGCACCGGCTTCAAGGGCCGGATTGCCATCTGCGAGCTGCTCGATCTCAGCGACAGCATCCGCGAGCTGATCCTCGGCCGCCGGCCCACCAGCGAGATCAAGAAGGCGGCGCGCGATGAAGGGATGCGCTTTCTCCGCGAGTCGGCGGTCGAACAGATGCTCAAGGGGGTCACCACGCTGCGCGAGATCAACAAGGTGACATTCGTCGAATGAGCAACTCGACCTCTGCACCCGCCGGCGGCTGGTTCGCCAGCCCCCCGCCTCCCGCGGCCATCGAGATCGCCGGCCGCCAGGTCACCGGGGTGGCGGTATCGCGCAGGGCGGTGAACGGACGATCACCGCCCACGCCACCGAACCGCTGCCCGACGGCGCCGTGACCCCGTCGTTGAACGGTGTCAACGTGCACGACGCCGAGGCGCTGGCCGCCGCGGTGAGAAGCGTCCTCGAGAGGATCACGCCGCGGCCACGCCGCATCGCCCTGCTGCTGCCGGATACGGTCGCCAAAGTGTCGCTGCTCCGGTTCGAGAAGGTGCCGGCCAAGGTCCAGGAGCTGGAACAGCTGGTGCGGTGGCAGATGCGCAAGGCGGTGCCGTTCCGGATCGAGGAGGCGCAGGTCTCGTGGATCGAGGGGACGCCGCTCGACGGCGGCGGCCGCGAGTTCCTCGTCCTCGCCGCCCGCCGCGATCTGGTCCAGAGCTACGAGCGCGCCTTCGACGACGCCGGAGTACACGCTGGCATCGTCGACATCGTCTCGAACAACCTGGTCAACGCAGTGCTGGCCACCGCTCCGGGGGCAGCGACGGGCGACTGGCTCCTGGTGCACGCCGCGCCGGAGTTCGCCACCCTGATCGTCGTGCGGAATGGACGGGCGATCTTCTACCGTAACCGGGCCGCGGAAGGGGTCGCCTACGGGATGGAGGACCTGGTGCACCAGACCGCGATGTACTTCGAGGACCGGCTCGGCGGCGCGTCGTTCAGCCGCGTGGTCCTTGCCGGCGGCTCGGCCTTCGGCGCCGGCGCCGAGGGCCTCCGGCGCCAGATCGAGGAACGCCTCGGAACGCGCGTCGAGCCGCTGGACGTCCGGTCCGGCGTCACGCTGCGCGACCGGATCGCGGCTGGTCCGGATTTGCTCGATGCGATTGCACCGGCGGTCGGCGTCCTCCTGCGGGACCGTCCGGCCGCCGCGCGCGGCGGCGGGGAGCGGGTGGCGTAGTGCTGCGCACCAATCTCTCCACCCGGCCGTTCTACAACGAACGCGCGATCCACCTGGCGATCGGGATCGCCGCGGTGCTGATCTCGGCGTTGACGATCTGGAACGTCGTACGCGTTCTCTCGCTGTCGCGCCACAGCACCGAGCTGGCGACGCGGGTCAACAGCGATCACGCCGAGGCCGAGCAGCTGACCCGGATGGCGGACGACATCCGCCGCAAGATCGACAAGAACGAGCTGCAACTGGTGGTCGATTCGGCCCGCGAGGCCAACAGTCTCATCGATCAGCGGACGTTCTCGTGGACCGCTTTCTTCAACCGGCTCGAATCGACGATGCCGCCCGACGTGATGCTGACCTCGGTTCGTCCGTCGGTGAAGGACGGGGTCACCCGGGTCACGATGGCCGTGCTCGGCCGCGGCGCGGAAGACGTCGACGAGTTCGCCGAGAAGCTCGAGGCGAGCGGTGCGTTCGAGGACGTCATCCTGACGCAGCAGGACCGCACCGTCGAGGGCCTCATCCGGGTGGTGATCGAAAGCGTATATACCGGCGTGGTGGAACCGGACACTCCGCCGGCACCGGCCGACAAGCCACCGGCGCCCAAGCCCGGAGGTGTGCGGTGACGCCGTTCGCCCGCATCCTGAGCGAGAAGCGCCGGCTGATCTGGCCGCTGGCCATCGTGCTGGTCGCCAACGCCGCGGTGTTCGCGCTGGTGGTTTACCCGCTGTCCCAGAAGGTCGCCCTCGGCCAGCAGGACGCCGACGTCGCGACGCTGGCGCTCAACAACGCCCGGCGCGACTATGCGAACGCCCGCGCCACGGTCACCGGGAAGTCGCAGGCCGACACCGAGCTGCAGCGGTTCTACGGCGACGTCCTGCCGCCGGACATGAGCGGGGCGCGCCGGATCACCAACCTGCCGATCTCGCAGCTGGCCAACGAGGCCAACCTGATCGTCAATCGGCAGACCTCCCAGACCGTGGCGATCCGCGACAGCGGTCTCTCGCGTTTCACCCAGACCGCCGTCCTCACCGGGGCGTATCGCGATATCCGGCAGTTCATCTACCGGCTGGAGACCAGGCCGGAGTTCATCGTCATCGAGAACGTCGACCTGACGCAGAATGAGAACGACGAGTCGGGCGGGATCACGGTGACGCTGGAGATCGCGACCTACTACCGGACCGGTGGCAATGGCAATTGACACGCCGGCCCGCGCCGGCCGTCCCCGGACCTGGCTGCTCGTCCTGCTCGGCGTGCTCGTGGTGGTGCTGGTGTGGTCGCAGATGTTTTCCGCCGTACCCGTCTCGCCGGCCGTCTCAACTACGAACTCGCGGACCGGCGGCGCGCCGGCGGGGCAGCGGATCGACCCGGCGGAACTGGACGTGAAGATCGAGGCGCTGACGCAGACTCCGGCGGCTCCGTCCGACGGGGACCGCAACCCGTTCGGGTTCAAGCCGAAGGCCGGCACCGCCGCCGCCGCCGTCGTCAATCGCGCCGCGGCCGGTGGCGCCGGCGCCGCCGCAGCCGGTGGAGCCGCAGGGGCCGCCGGCGATCGGGACGCTGATCAAGTTCATCGGGATCGTCGACACGGGCAAGGCCAAGATCGGGGCGTTCAGCGATTGCCGCTACACCTTCTCCGGGCGTGAGGGAGAGATCATCGAAGGACGCTTTCGCGTGGTGCGGATCGGCGTCGAGTCCGCCATTCTGGAATACACCGACGGCCGTGGCCGCACGACGCTGCCGCTCAACGGTCAGGCGTGTGTGAAGTAGTGAGAGCTCACTCAATGAAGCACAGGCTCATCGTAGTCATCCTGCTGGCGGTCATTCTGACCGGCTGCGCCGCCGGGCGCGCGTTTCGCCGCGGCCAGGACGCCGCCCGGAACGGCGAATGGGACCTCGCGGTCACCGAGTACACGAAGGCGGTCCAGGAGGATCCGGATCGTGCCGAGTACAAGATCCAGCTCGAACGGGCGATGCAGAGTGCGGCCCAGGCGCACATCAGCCGCGCCCGCGAGCTCGAAGAGAAGGACTCGCTCGACGCCGCACTAGCCGAATATCGCCGGGCCGCCGAGCTCGATTCGAGCAACCGGCTGGCCGCCGCCAAGGTCAACGAGCTCGAAAAACAGATCCGGGACCGCATCGAAGCGACCCGCCCCCGGCCGAACATCGAAAAGCTGCGTGACCAGGCGCGGACGATGGGGCAGCCGTTGATCGACCTCACGACCCGGCTCCCGAGCCTGAAGTTCCAGAACGCCAGCCTGCGCGGCATCCTCGATTTCATTGCCACGCAGAGCGGGATCAACATCACTTACGACCAGGGCTACAGCGACAAGGCCTACACGATCGTGCTCGAGGACGTGACCGCCGAGCAGGCGCTCCAGCAGATCATGCTCGCCAATCAGCTCTTCTACAAGGTGCTGAACCCGAAGACCATCCTGGTCGTTCCGGACAACGCGCAGAACCACGCGAAGTACGACGACCTCGTGGTCCGGGTGTTCTACATCGACCACGCCGACGTCGCCGAGCTGGCCCAGATCATCAACTCGATGATGCGGATCGCGACGATGGCGGTGCAGCCGACGGTGCTGCAGAACAAGACCGCGAACACCATCACCGTGCGCGCGACCGCGCCGGTCGTCGAGATCATCGAGAAGCTGATTCGAGCCAACGACAAGCCGCGGGCCGAAGTGGTGATCGACGTCCAGATCCTCGAGGTGAACCGGCAGCGGATAAAGCGGCTCGGGTTGAACCTGAGCGAATATGCGCTCGGCGGCACCTTCTCTCCCGAGGTCGCCCCGCCGAACACCAGCGGAGCGATTCCGGGGCCGAACCCGCCGCCGTTCAACCTGAACACGATCAGCCAGGGGATCAGCACTGCGGACTTCTACCTGACCGTGCCGACGGCGGTGCTCCGGTTCCTGGCGACCGACTCCCAGACCAAGCTGATTGCCAAGCCGCAGCTGCGCGGTGCGGAAGGGGCCAAGCTCACCCTCAATCTCGGCGACGACATCCCGGTGGTGCAGACGGTGTTCGGGGCGGCGGTGGCGGGGGGGTTCGCCAGCATCCCGCAGTCATCCTTCACCTACCGCACCGTCGGCATCATCGTCGAGATGACGCCGCGGGTGACCTACCAGGGGGATATCAAGCTGGAGCTGTCGGTTGAGAGCAGCGCGCTCGGGCCGAACATCAGCGTCGCCGGGCAGGACGTGCCGTCGTTCAGCTCACGCAAGGTAACCACGACGCTCCGGTTGCGCGAAGGGGAGTCGAACCTCCTCGCCGGGCTGCTGCGCGACGAACAGCGCAAGATCCTCACCGGGTTCCCTGGGCTGATGCGGGTGCCGGTGCTGCGGTCGCTGTTCGGGCAGACGAATGACGAGGTCAACCAGTCCGACATCGTGATGCTGCTGACGCCGCGGATCATCCGGACGCACGAGCTCACGGCCGAGGATCTGGCACCGATCTTCATCGGCACGCAGGGGAACATCGGCCTCGGTGGCCCGCCGCCGCTGATCGCGCCGCCGCCCACCGGTGAGCCGCCGGCCGGGGTTGCCACGACGCCGACGCCGACGCCGGCCGTGCCGGGAGTGGCCGGCCGTCCGGGCGAGCAGCTGCCGCCGGTGGCCGCGCCGGCAGGGGCGCAGAATCCGAATCCTCCCGTGCCGCCCGGAGCAGTTGAGCGACCCGGCATACAGCCGCCGCCGGTGCCGCCCATTCCTCCGCCGGCCGGCACCCTGCCACCGGTCGGTACCGTACCGCCGGGCGGTGTCGTGCCGCCGGCAGGTACCGACCACCACACCGGTGACACCGCCGAGAGATCCGGCGGTGCCGGTGCCGGGCCAACCAGCGGTCCCGGGGACCTCGTCAACGCCGGTGCAGATCATCGTGACGCCGGCGGCCACCGAGCTCAGGGTGGCGGGTGGTTCCAATCTGACCGCGCTGTCGATCAACAACGCGGCGCGGGTGTCGACCCTCTCGCTGACAGTGACGTTCAATCCGGCGGTCGTCCGTGTGCGCAACGTGCAGGAAGGGACATTCATGCGGCAGGGGACGGTGACCGCCTCCTTCACGCCGAAGATCGACAATGTCGCCGGCCGCGTCGATATCGCGGTGGTCCGGTCGGGGGACCAGATCGGCGCCTCGGGCGCCGGGCTCATCGGCTCGCTCTTCTTCGACGCGGTATCGCCGGGATCTTCGATGATCCAGGTAAACGGCATCGCGACGGCGCCGGACGGGTCGCCGATCCAGCTCCAGTTCAGCCCGGTGACGGTGACGGTCAGGTAATGCACGTGCGAAGGGCGGCGTGCGACCGGGGGTTCACCTTTATCGAACTGCTGGTCGTGTCGACGCTGCTGATCATCCTCGCCTCGGCGATCATGCCGCTGGCGCGGGTCACGGTTCAGCGGCAGCGCGAGGCCGAGCTGCGCCGGTCGCTGCGCGAGATGCGCACCGCTCTCGACAAGTTCAAGGACGCCGCCGACAACGGGCTGATCGGCGCAATGGACCTCAAGACCGGCGCCGAGGGCTACCCGGCGGACCTCGAGACCCTGGTCGAAGGGGTCAGCGTGGTGAACGATCAGAGCGGACGCAAGCTGAAGTTCCTGCGCCGGATCCCGCTCGATCCGATGACCAACTCGAGCGACTGGGGGAAGCGTTCCTACCAGGACAAGCCGGACGCGACCTCATGGGGCGGGCAGAACGTCTTCGACGTCTACACCAAGTCGAAAGGGACGGCGCTCGACGGCACGAAGTACAGAGACTGGTAAGGATTGCGGAGCGCCGAATGCGGATTTCGGATTGGATCGGTGACGGTGGAGTGCTGATCGCTCTGATTTGTGATTTTTGATTGTGTCTGCTGATTGATGATTGCTGATTGCGCTCGATGCTGATTGATCGCGGCTCGCTCGTTCGTCGCCGGCAGGGGGGCTTCACGCTCATCGAGCTGCTGGTGGTCATCGCCCTGATCTCCATCCTGGCGGCGATGGCGGTGGTGCAGTACCGCAATTCCATCCAGCGGACGCAGGAAGCGACCCTCAAGACCGACCTCTTCCGGATGCGCGACGCGATCGATCAGTATTACGCCGACAAAGGAAAGTATCCGGCCTCTCTCGACGCGCTCGTCTCGGAGCAGTACCTCCGCCGGATCCCCGAAGACCCCTTCACCAAGTCGGCCGCCAGCTGGCAGACCGTGCCCGCCGAACCGGATCCCGGCAACCCCTCCGCCGAACCGGGCATCTACGACGTGAAGAGCGGCGCTCCGGGCCAGTCGCTCGACGGCACCACCTTCGCGGATTGGTAGAAGCCTTCGCGGTTCCAGGTTCCGGCAGCCTGTCTTTGCCGATTCAGTCACGGCAAGATCACCGCGGAGCGCGCCGAGGGCGCAGAGCACACCACCAGAAGAATTCTCTGCGTGGCTCGGCGTCCTCTGCGGTGAAGGCTTTTGTCGATGGTGGTCTGAGTTCTGAGTTCTCTAGAACCAGGAACCTGGAACCTGAAACATCGAACCTAAGAACCTGGAAATGAAAAACCCGCTGCGGCTGATCCGCAGCGGGTTTTTCTTCTCAGCGAGAACAGCGACTCGCTACTGTCGCACGTCGACCGTGGTCTGACCCTGGCCCGACGGTCCGACGGCCTGGACCACGGTCACGCGGATGACCTTGGTGCCGACCTCCGCGTACGACTTGGTGATCTGCGGACCGGTGGTGGTTGCGGTCGTGCCATCGCCGAAGTCCCACTGGTACTCGAGGATCGTCGACGTCGCGCCGTTGACCGTGGCGGTGATCGTGATGATCTGGTTGCGCGTCGGCGACGAGTTCGACGGCGTAATGATCACACCCGGCGGCTGACCCGGCAGAATGGTGACCGAGGTGGCGACCTGCTCGGTGAAGCCGCTGGCTTCGGTGGCGGTTGCCCTGACCGTATAAGTCGGCGGCGTCGTGTAGGTGTGCTGCACGGTGGTCGAGCCGCTGAGCGCCCCGAGCGACTGCTGCCGCCCGTCACCGAAGTCCACGGTCACGTCGCGGATATTCGCCGTGGCGCCGACCCCGACGGTGAACGACGCCGGCAAGCCGGCGGATACCGAGGTCGTCGGGCCGCTCAGCGTGATCCCGGTTCGTGGATTGAGTGTGACCGTGAGCTCGGCAGTCTTGCCGGCGACGTTTGCCGTCACCGTCGTCTCGCGTGACGTGGTGAGCTGGGTTCGTGCCGTGCCGCCATCGTCGGTCGTCACCGATGAGGCTGAAAGCTGGCCGCCATTCGTGGAGAAAGTCACCGGCACGCCGACGAGCGCGGCGCCCGAAGTATCTTCGACCCGGGCCGAGATCTGCGTGGTTCCGCCGGAGGGGCCGAGCGTTTGCGGGTTGGCATTGATCAGGATCCGTTCGGCAGCGGCGCTGCCGACCAGGAGATTCTCGTACTTGCCCGAGGCCCCACCGGAAAACGCGGTGATCGTCGCCGGTCCGCTCTGGCCGTTCGAGATGAACTTCACGCGGACCTGGCCGTTCTGGGTCCGGGCTTCAGAGGGCTCGATTCGCCCCAGCGTCGTCGTGAACGATATCAGCGTGCCGTTCTGCACCGGCGTGCCGGCTCCCGGGCTGCTGGTGCCGGGAGTGGCGGTGGTTCCGTTGCCGTTCGGCGGCGGGGTTGTTGGAGTGGCGGCGACCCCGTTCTCGATCGCCGTCACGACGATGTCGGTCGAACCGTTGAGCGGAACCCTCGACGCGGTCGGGAACAACGTGATGACCGTGCCCGACGGCGCCGTCAGCGGAACCTTGTCGCAGGCTGAAACCAACGAAAAGCCGAGGAGCGCCGTCAGAAGGGCGGGAAGAGTCGCGAGTCGGCGGACGCCGAAGCGCGGGTGCTGTGGTACCATAGATGACGCTAAGGATAATACTCTCATGCATTTAGAGGGTCAAGCCAACCAGCGCGGCTATGCGATGGCGGCGGTGTTGGTGGGTGTGGCGGTCATGTCGATCGTCATGAGCGCCCTGCTCCCGGTGTGGCGTCAGCAGGTCCAGCGCGAGAAAGAAGCGGAGCTGGCCTTCCGCGGCGAGCAGTACGCGCGCGCGATCTACCTGTTTCAGCGCGCGAACGGCGGCCGGAACCCTCCGAGCCTCGACGTCCTGGTCTCGGGACGTTTCATCCGCAAGAAGTACAAAGATCCGATGACCGAGGACGGCGAGTTCCAGCCGCTCGCGGTGGGCGCGAACACGCCCGGAAACCCCGGCGGCCCTGCGGGTCAGCGTGGCGCCGGACCGCAACGGGGTGGTACGCCGCAGCGCGGCGGTGCTCCGACTGGCGGTGCTCCAACTGGCGGCGCGGCACCGGACGGCGCCCGGGGCGGGCCGAGTCCAGGTCTGGGTGGCAGCCGGTCGACCGGCGGGCCGAGTCCGGGCCTGGGCGGCAGCCAGTCGACCGGCGGGCCGAGTCCGGGCTTGGGGGGCAGCCAGCCGACCGGCGGGGCGCAGGGGGGTGGCGGCGTCATGACCGTCGTCAGCAAGAGCAAGGAAGCCTCGATCCGCATCTACAACGGCGCCTCGCACTACAACGAGTGGCAGTTCCGCTACAACGCGCGCGGCCAGCGCGGTGCACCGGATGGCCGCGGAGGTCCGGGCGGCGGGCCGACGCAGGGGCGTCCTGGAGTTGGCGCGCCGGGGCAGGGCGGTCGCGGGCCGACCGGCGGACCGGGCGGCGGTCCCGTAGACGGACCGGGTCGCGGCGGTCGAGGTCCCGGGCGCGGCTTCACGCCTGGCGGGCGCGGTCAGTAGCTGTCCCTTCGTCACGGCTGGACATAAGACGGTCGGCCAGCCCCGCCGGACGAGTCGTTTTTTGGCCCGGCTCGAAAACCCCGGACTCTCGAGCACGGCTCTAATCCAACCGCCTCGAAAGCAGCACGCCGGCGGCGAGCGCCAGGGCGGCGAGCACCATCGCGAACCCCCACGTCCCGAACAGCATCTCGCGCAGCGAGAACAGCGATGAGTAGACCACCGCGATGCCGAGTATCCAGTTGATGAAACCGGGTGCGAGCCGCTCGGCCGCGGCCCCTTGCGGCATCCCGGCGCGCGCCGCGATCGCGGTCCAGCCCGGGCCTGCCGGCCGTACCCGGCGGTAGAACTCCACCAGCTTCGCTTCCGGCTCCGGCGCCGTCATGAACGTCGCCGACAGCCACACCACCGTTGCGATCCCCACCGTCGTGAGCATCGTCTGGGCAAAGCCGAGCGGCGTTGCCGAGTCGAAGGTGCCGCTCCACTGCAGTCCGATCGAGACGACCAACGCTGCCGACATGGCCGCGATCTCGGACCACGCGTTGATCCGCCACCAGTACCACCGGAGGATGTAGACCAGCCCGGTGCCGGCCCCCAGGGTCAGGACCAGCTCCCAGCCGCTGGTGATGCGATTCATGAAGTAGGTCACCACGATCGACAGGCACATGGTGATGAAGGTGGCGATGCGCGAGATCAGGACGTAGTGGCGCTCGGTCTCGCCGACGCGGATGAACCGGCGGTAGAAATCGTTGACGATGTAGCTCGAGCCCCAGTTCATCTGGGTCGATATCGTGCTCATGTAGGCGGCGGCAAAGGAGGCGAGCAGCAGCCCGCGGAATCCGACGGGGAGGTGGTCGTTCATCACCTGCACGTAGCCGAACGCCGGGTCCGCCAGCCCGGTGCCGGGATTGATCACGCCGTTGCGGTAGAGCACCAGTGAGCACAGGGCGACCACGATCCACGGCCACGGCCGGAGCGCGTAGTGGGCGACGTTGAACCAGAGGGTCGCGAGCACGCCATGGCGCTCGTTGCGCGCCGAAAAAATGCGCTGCGCGATGTAACCGCCGCCTCCCGGCTCCGCTCCGGGATACCAGGAGGCCCACCAGTTCACGCCGAGGTAGGTGACCAGCGTCACCATCGGCAGCATCCATAGCGCGGAGCCGTCGGGCCAGAGTGCCGTGGCTGCATCGCCGAACGGTTGCGTGCCGCCCGGCGGGACGACGGTGGCGAGTCCCGCCTTCAGCGCCGCCAGCCCGCCGACCGCATCCACCGCAAACCACGCCAGCGCGATCGAACCGATCATCGCGATCAGGAACTGCACCGCGTCGGTGACGACGACACCCCAGAGACCGGACAGGACGGAGTAGAGGAAGGTGATCCCGAGGCAGAAGCCGAGCGCTTCCCATTTCTCGAGGCCGAGGGTGCCGCTCAGGATCTTCGCCATCCCCAGGTTGACCCAGCCCATGATGATCAGGTTGATCGCCAGCCCGAGATAGAGCGCCCTGAAGCCGCGCAGGACCGCCGCCGGACGACCGGTGTAGCGCAGCTCGACGAACTCGACGTCGGTCATGACTTCGGCGCGCCGCCAGAGACCGGCGAAGAAGAACACGGTGAGCATGCCGCTCGGCAGCATCGACCACCACAGCCAGTTCCCGGCGACGCCGTTGCGCGCGACCATCTCGGTGACCGCGAGCGGGGTGTCGGCGGCGAAGGTGGTGGCGACCATCGACGTGCCGGCAAGCCACCAGGGGAGATCGCGGCCGGCGACGAAGTACTCCTCGGTGCTCTCCCCGGCACGGCGGTAGTAGAACAAGCCGATGGCCAGCGACAGCACGAAATAGGCCGCGATGATCGCCCAATCGATCGGGGTGAGAGTCATAGTGCGGGAATTGTAGACGATGACTACAATGCGGGCGTGCGTCGTCGTTCCACGACCTCGCTGCTCGTGGCGGCCCTGTCCTGTGCCGCCTTCCAGGGCGCCGCCTGTTTCCGGTCGTCGACGCTGCCGGACTTGCTCACCGACGAGCAGTTCTCCGATCTCAGCGCCCGGCTCTCGGAGCCGGCCGGCGCCTTTGCGCTGTCCGACAACCTCGTGTCCAACGAGCCCCAGTTCGCCGAATCCGTCCGCCGGCTTCGTCCGAGCGGCGGCGTCTACATCGGCGTCGGGCCTGAGCAGAACTTCAGCTACATCGCGAGACTCCAGCCGGCGATGGCGTTCATCGTCGACATCCGGGGTGAGAACCGGAACCTGCACCTCCTTTACAAGGGGCTGTTCGAGCTCTCGGCCGACCGGGCCGAGTTCATCTCGCGATTGTTCTCGCGCCCGCGCCCGGAGGGTCTGGGGGCCCGCGCAAGCGTCGAGGAGCTGTTCAGGCGGTTCGATGCCGTGCTGCCATCGCGCGAGCTCTACGACGTGAACGCCGCGCTCGTCCGTCAGCGGCTGCTGGCGATTCGAGGGCTGACGTGGTCGTCCAGTGACCTGGCCTGGATCGATCACGCGCTCAATACGTTCCGCGCGGAGGGTCCGGCGATCGACTTCTGGGCGACGCCGGCCACCGACTCGGTACAGCCCTCGGTACCGACAGCTGATGACGGCAGTCGATGTGACGGGCCGGAGCCGAAGCTACCTCGCGACCGAGGAGGGCTTTGCCTTCGTGAAGAACCTGCACACGAAGAACCTGATCGTGCCGGTGATCGGCGACTTCGCCGGCCGGCGCGCGCTGCGCGGCGTCGGGCAGTACGTCCGGGACCACCGAGGCGACCTGCACGCCTTCTACGCGTCGAACGTGGCCGTCTATCTGACGAGAGACCAGACGCGCGAGTTCTGCCGAAGCCTGGCCACCCTGCCCTTCGGTTCACCTGCCTGGTTCATCGAGAACCGCGGCGCGCGCTCCGCTACCGCCACGCTGAAGGCCTGCGCCGCTAGAGGTTCACCAGCTCCGCAATGATGGCGTCGTGTAGAGCACGGCGAAGCCTTCACCGCAGAGCCCGCGGAGCAACGCAGAGGTTTTTTCTGGTGGTGTGCTCTGCGCCCTCGGCGTGCTCCGCGGTGATTCTGTTTCTAGCGCTGCTGAATCGGCAGGGACAGACTACGCGCTTAGCTCGGTGGCTCGTCCTCGATGAATCACGACCATCGACCAACCCTTCACTGCGGAGGCCGCGGAGCAACGCAGACGATTCTTCTGGTGGTGTGCTCTGCGCCCTCGGCGCGCTCCGCGGTGATTCTGTTTCCGTTGGTGAATGTGATTCTCTTGACTCAGAATTCGCCAACCACAGCGTCGTGGAACCGCGGCCGGATCTGGCGGATGGCTTCGTTGGTTCTCGTCGGATGCACGCGGTTGGTGAGCAGCACGACGTAGAGGTCGCGCTCCCAGTCGATCCACAGCGAGGTGCCGGTGAAGCCGGTGTGGCCGATCGCGGTCGGGGACATCAGCGTGCCGCACGAGGAGGTCGGCAGCATGGTGTCCCACCCCAGGGCGCGAGAGCTGCCGGGAACCTCGCTCCGGGTCATGAAGGTTCGCAGCGTCGACGGACTCGCGAGCACCGAGGCACCGTTGATGGTGTGCAGGGTGGCACGCGCGAACGATCCGACCGCCCCGGCGGTGCCGAACAGCCCCGCATGCCCGGCGACGCCGCCGAGCGCCCAGGTGTTCTCGTCGTGCACTTCGCCGACCAGCGTACGGCCGCGCCATGGGTCGTGCTCGGTCGGGGCCGTGCGCTCGCGCCAGGCCCGGGGTGGATTGAAGGTCAACGGCTCGTCGGTCACGTACGAGGCGACGCGACGGAACTGGGCAGTCAGCGACGCCGACGGGTCGGTCGCGCCGGCCCATCCACCGGCCGCGCGGCCCCGCGCATCCTCCAGGATGAAGCCGAGCAGCATGTAGCCGAGGTCGGAGTAGATCGCGCGGGTCCCCGGCGCGTACTCCAGCGGTGATCCGGCGATCGCCGGCTTGAACTCGGCGCGTCCGGTGAGGTCGCGGAAATACGGCAGGTACGCGGTCAACCCCGAACAATGGGCCAGCAGATCGCGCAAGGTCACGTCGGCGCGATCGGCGCCGCGCCACTCGGGCAGCCACAGCCCGACCGGGTCCTCCAGTCGCAGGATGCCATCATCCACGGCGCGCATCGCCAGGGTCGCGGTTGAAATGACCTTGGTCAGGGACGCGAGGTCGAAGACGGTGTCGGTGGTCGTTTCGGGCGCCCCCTCCTCGTAGGTGAGAGCGCCGAACGACTGCTGCCAGTGGACGGCTTCGCGCGCGCCCACTTCGACGGCCGCGGCGGGGAAGGCGTGCGATGCGATGGCGTTCTGCAGGACCTCCGCCGCACGCCGGAACTGGGTCATCGGCGGTCGAAGAACGTAGACGCCGCGACGGCGACCGCAACCGTCACGGTGGAGCCGATCAGCGCGTACCAGGTCCACGCCGCCGCGCCGGTGCCCCACACCCACCCGAGGACGGCGACGCCGGTCGCCATGCCGGTGAGCATCGCGTGCGTCCCGACCCGGGTCGTCAACACGCCGACGAGAAACGCGCCGAGCACCGGACCGGCGGCGAGCGACAGCACCGCCAGCCCGGCGGCGAGGATCGATCCCTGCACGAACTGCGCGCCGATCGCGACGGCGATCTGCGCGATCCCCCAGAAGATCGTCGCCTGCCGTGAGACCCGCATCAGGGTCGGCTGGTCGGCGTCGGGTCGAACGTACTTCAGATAGAAGTCGTTCACCGTGGTCGCCGCCATCGAGTTGATCGACGGCGACAGCGCCGCGGCGATGATCGCCGCGACGATGAAGCCCGAGATGCCGTGGGGCAGCGACGTGATCACGAACAGCGGCAGCACTTCGTCGTTACGCCCCAGCGGACGCGGCAGCGGCGTCCCCTGGTAGTAGGTGTAGAGCATCACGCCGATGAGGAGGAACATCGTGAACTGGGCGAAGACGATCACGCCGCTCAGGATGAGCCCGGCCGAGGCTTGCTTCGCCGATCGCGCCGAGAGCAGTCGCTGGACCAGGTACTGGTCGGTGCCGTGGGTCGCCAGCGTCAGCGCGATCCCGCCGAGCAGCCCGGCCCAGAAGGTGTAGAGCCGCGCCGGATCGGTCGAGAAGTCGAACACCCGGAAGTGATCCACCCCGACCCGCGCGACCTCGTCCCAGCCGCCGGGAATGAGCCGCAGCAGCCCGAAGAACACCAGCAGCGCGCCGCCGACGTAGATGAACATCTGGACGACATCGGTCCAGATCACCGCCGAGACGCCGCCGCGCACGGTGTAGACGATCATCGCGGCGCCGAGGATGAGCACCGTCCAGGTCACCGGCACCTGGGTCACGACCGCGATGACCAGCGCCGTGGCGTAGAGCCGGAAGCCGTCGGCAAACGTCCGCGTCGCCAGGAAGATCACCGCCGCCGCGTTCTTCACCGGCGCGCCGAACCGGCGCTGCAGCAGCTCGTACGAGGTGTAGAGCTCGCCGCGGAAGTAGGACGGGATGAACAGCACGCTCACCAGCAGGCGGCCGACGATGTAGCCGATGGCGAGCTGGAGGAAGGTCATGTTGCCGGCGTAGGAGTCGGCCGGCACGCCGATGAAGCTGAGAGTGCTGGTCTCGGTGGCGACGATCGTGAAGCAGATCGCCCACCACGGGACGGAGCGGTCGGTGAGGAAGTAGTCGCGGGTGGTCTTCTGGAAGCGGGCGAACCATGAACCGAACGCGACGATCGCGATCAGGTAGGCGCCGATGACCGCATAGTCAAGCCAGTTGAGGACCATGCGTGTCCCGGCCGGTTACCGCGATCCGTCGGTCGAGCGCCGGTCGGCAAAGGCGGCGCGGCCGACGATCGGCAGGTAATCGGGAGCGCTCAGCCGCGGGTTGATCAGGCTGTCGTACGAAAACAGGATGATCCCCGCGGCGCCGAGCCGCCGCGCGGTGTTGATGTTCTCGATCGTCTGTTCCGGTGACAGCCGGTAGGCGCCGATGCCGGCCCAGACCGCGCGGTTGCCCGCCGCCGCGCGCGCGGCGGCGATCTGCTCGGCAAAGCGCGCCGGCTCCTGGGTGTAGGCCATCGGGGCGACGGCATCGACCAGCCCCTGGCCGAGCCATCCGCCCCAGTCCTGCAGCTTGCGGCTCAGCGCCTCGGCCCGGTCGGGCGCCGCCGCCACGCTGACCAGCGCCGACGGCCGCTCGGCCGCGACCGCGGCGCGCAGCCGCGCCATCAGCGCGGTCATCCGGGCGACGCGATAGCTGCGCCATTCGCCCGGGAGCGCATCCGGATACGCGAACAGATCGTCAGTCTCGGCAGCGTCGATCGTCCGGCGGCGCTCGGCGGCGAGGGTCGGACGGACGCTGGCCCGGAACTGCGCGATGGCGGCGCGGCTGTAGTCGAACCGGTCGGTCGGGTAGCGGGCGTAGTCGAAGTGGATGCCGTCGAGCGCGTAGCGGCGGGTGATGTCACGAACGACGGCCTCGACGTGCCCCTGCGCGGCCGGGACGATCGGCGAGGCATACAGGCCTTCGACGTCGTCGGACTGCGTCCGCGTCCAGCGCGCCAGCTTGCCGACGTAGGCGGGGCTGTCGACCGGCACGCGCGCGAGGTCCTGCGCGATGTCGCGCGGGACCATCAGCCATTCCGGATGCCGCTGGACCAGGTGCGTCTTCGAGGTTGGCAGTTCGACCGCGCTCGAGACCAGGTTCACATTGATCCAGGCGTGGACGCGGAGGCCCGCGGGGCGCGCAGCGTCGATGACCGAGGCCAGCGGATCGAACGCGGCAGGCTGCCGCAGCAGGTCGGCCGGCACCGGTTCGAGGGCGCCGCGGTAGTAGGCGTCGCCGCGGCCGCGAACCTGGATCAGCAGCGTGTTGAAGCCACTGTCGTGCGCCCGCTTGACCAGCGTATCGATCGAGCGCTGCGAAGTCAGTGAGGTGCGGAGGACCCAGAGCGCGCGAATTTCCCCGGCCGCCGCGGCGGTCTGCCGGGGCGCGGGCCCCTCCGCCGCCAGCCCGCCGGCGCACACGGCGAGCACCACCGCTGCCGCCAGCAGCCAGAAAGGGGTTCGTCGCAGACTCATAAAGTGCACGAATGTAACAAGTTGCGGCAAGGTGTGTCAACGCGCGGCGGTACCTTCCTCGTTGACTTGCCAGCGCTCCGCGGCCAGAATTGGCCGCACAACGCACTCTTAAATCGCGCGGAGTCGCGCTTCGATGTCTTGAACGGGGGGGATAGATGTCCAAGTATGCCTGGCGTGGCCTGATGATTCTGGCCATGCTCATGGTCCTGGTCAACGGGGCCATCGCACAGACCGTCACGGGAACGATCCAGGGAACGGCGACCGACACGAGCGGCGCGGTGCTGCCGGGGGTCACGATCACTGTGAAGCACACCGAGACCGGCGCCGAACGGGTGGTCGTCACCAACGAGGCGGGGTTCTACAGCGCGCCATTCATCGCGATCGGCCGCTACGAGGTCGGCGCGCTGCTGTCCGGCTTCGGCGCGGTGAAGAAGGATGGGATCCAGCTCGGGCTCAACGAGACCCGGGTCGTGGACTTCACGCTGGATCCGCGGGTCACCGAGGCGGTGACCGTCCGCGGCGATGCCCCGGCCATCAACCTGACGAGCGGCGAAGTCAAGGGAACGCTGACCGCCGAGCAGATCATGGACAAGCCGACGCTCGCCGCCGGCAGCTTCCTGACGCTCGCCGAGACGTTCACCGGCTTCCAGGAGAATCCCACCGGCGGCCAGAACAACCCGACGACCTCGTCGGGTTCGTCGATCAATTTCAACGGCACCGGCACGCGCGGCGCGACCTTCCAGATCAACGGCGTCAACAACGACGATTCCTCCGAGAACCAGAACCGCCAGGGTGCCGCGCTCTCCACCATCCAGGAGTTCCAGGTGCTGAAGAACGGCTACTCGGCGGAATTCGGCCGCGGTGATGGCGCGGTCGTGCTGGTGCAGACCAAGTCCGGCACCAACCGCCTGCGCGGTGACGCCTACATCTACCAGCAGGACAGCGACTGGAACGCGCGCACCTTCTTCGCGGTCCCGGGCTCGCCCAAGCCGGTCGCGCAGCGAAGCCAGTACCGGCTTCACCGCCGGCTTCCCGATCATCGCCAACAAGCTGTTCGCCTTCGCCAACGTCGATCGCACCAAGTCCGACGGCGAGAACGCCTACACCCGCGACGTGTTTCTGCCGAGCGAGATCGCGCAGCCCTGGCTCACTCGAGGCAACGATACGCCCGAGAACCGCGCGTGGATCCAGAGCATCCTCGACCGCTTCCCGTCGTCGATGGTGCCGAACGATCCCCGGTCGACCCGGACGTTCACCGGCATTCAGAATTTCGACTTTCCGGACCAGGACTACTCCGGCCGGCTCGACCTGAATCTCACCAACAATCACACCCTTACCAGTCGATACCAGTGGACCCACCAGCGTCGCGATCCCAAGGACGTGGTCATCGGCGAGACCGTGCTGCAGGACAACAAGCAGCAGAACCTCGGCACCACCTGGACGCACGTGCTCGGGTCGGGCATGGTCGGCGAGCTCCGCTACGGTCTCGGGCTGCGCTCGACCAACGCGAATATCAACGCCGGGAACGACACACCGATCGTGCGGTTCACCGGCACGCCGATTATCGGTAGCACCATCGGCAACGCCGGCACCTTCCCGATCAACCGCGACCAGACCGACCATCAGTTCGTCTACAACCTGACGGCCCAGCTGTTCAAGACCCACTCGTTCAAGGTCGGCACCGACATCAGGCGGCAGGCGCTCGACGACCTGGCGGACGCCTTCTCGCGCGGTTTCTGGACCTTCACGACGTCCTGTGGCGGGACAACCTACGCGACTCCGTATGCCGCCCTGATCGATGGCTGCGTCAATCGCTATCAGAAAGCGTACGGCCCGTTCTTTCTCGAGAACCGGATGAACGAGACCAACCTCTACGCGCAGGACGACTGGCGCATTCGCGACAACCTCACCCTGAATGTCGGCGTGCGCTACGAATACGTCGAGGCTCCCTCCGAGAAGGAAGACCGGATCGACTACATTTTCAGCGCCGACGACAACAACATCGAGCCGCGGATCGGGTTCGCCTACGCGCCGAAGTGGGACACCGGCTTCCTCGGCGGACTGGCTGGCGGCGCCGGAAACTTCTCCATCCGCGGCGGCTACGGCATCTACGACGGCCGCATCTTCCAGTCGGTCTTTTCACAGTCGGGCGCGAGCGTGCGATTCAACCCACCCAATGCGCTGGACCGCACCCTGACCAACGTGCTGCCGAACGCGCTCAACGTGGCCGATCCGTCGCTGGGCTTCGTGTTCACACCCGGGCCGCAGACCACCAAAGTCGCGGTGACCTTGCCGGACGCGAATCTCGAGATGCCATCGACCAAGAAGTGGAATATCTCGGTCGACCGCATCATGCCGTGGGACTCGACCATCAAGATCAGCTACCAGGGAAATCACAACGACAAGCGGATCAAGTACGCGCTCGGCAACCTGCCGGTGTCACCGCTCGATGGGCCGGTCACGGTGGTCGATCATCCGTTCAACGCGCCGGCCGCCGGGTTCCCCGACCTGCGTGGCAAAGTGATCAATGCGGTCGCCGCCGACGTGCATCTGCGCCGGCACCGGGCTCCCGGGCATCGCGGTGAACGCGACCTGCCCGAACCCCGTCCCGATCGCCGACAACGAGATCAGCCAGCGCGTGCCCCGGACCAACGAGCGCCGGCCGGATCCGCTCTATCTGACCAACCTGCTGGTCAGCAACGATGCAGAGGCCTGGTACGACGGTCTCGAGATCGAATGGGTCAAGCGGGTGAGCTCGGGCCTGCAGTTCCAGGCGGCCTACACCTTCAGCAAGGCGGTGGACACGACGTCGGAGGCGACCGCGGTGGGCGCCGGCGACACCAACCAGACCGGGCCCGACAGCAAGTACGCCAAGGCGTACTCGCGGTTCCACACGCCGCATCGGTTCACGCTCAACGGCAGCTACCGCCTGCCGTTCTTCGCGACCCGCACGGATCTGCTCGGCCAGGTCCTGGGCGGATGGCACGTGTCGGGGGTCGTCAAGCTCGCCTCGGGGACGCCGTTCAGCGTTTCATCGACCGCGACCGACCTGGACTTCGATGGCTTCTCGGAAGCCCGTCCGGTCCTTCTCGATCCTTCGGTCGTCGGTGCTACCGTGGACGATCCAGCGACGTCGGTCGGGTTGCTGCCGGCGACGGCGTTCCGCAACCTGATCCTCGGCGACACGACCGACGATCTGGTGCCGCGGAATGCGTTCTTCGCCGACGGCACCAAGAACGTCGACCTGGCACTGTCGAAGGTGTTCCAGATGCCCTGGCAGGCGCAGTCGATTTCGGTCCGGATCGAAGCGTTCAACGCCTTCAACTGGGTGCAGTTCGGCTTCCCGACGAGCGACATCAACAACGTCAACTTCGGCCGGATCACCGGCACCGCGACCGCGTATCGTCCCCGGATTCTGCAGCTCGTGCTGCGTTATCGTTACTGACAGGCAGCTGCACCGGGCTTTCCTGACGGGGCGCCACGGATAGTGGCGCCCTCTTTTCCATGATCCACGTTCTCGGTATCGACGCCGGCGGCACGAAAACCGTCTGCCAGCTGGCGGACGAGCAGGGCACCCTCATCTCTGAATCGCGCTCCACCGGCGCCAACCTCCAGGCGGTCGGTGAGCTCGAGGTCGAAAAGGTTCTTTATCGGGTGATGGAGGATGCGATCGGTGATCGTGACGTCGCGCCGTCGGCAATCTGCCTCGGCATCGCCGGCGTCGATCGTCCAGACGATGCCGACGTGGTGCGCGCGATCATGAAGCGCATCGGCTACAAGGCCCGGGTGCTGGTGGTGAACGACGCGCTGGTGGCGCTCGAAGCCGGCGCGCCCGGCCAGCCCGGCGTCGTGATCATCTCGGGCACGGGGTCGATCTCCTACGGCCGCAACGCCGAAGGGGCCGCGGCCCGGTCGGGCGGCTGGGGCTACGTGCTCGGCGACGAGGGAAGCGGCTACTGGATCGGCCGTGCGGCGCTGCGCGCCGTCCTCAGGGCCGCCGACCAGCGCGGTCCGGCCACCACGCTCACCCCGCTACTGCTCGGACACTTCGGGGTGGATCGTCCGCAGGGGCTGATCCACGAGGTCTACCACTCCAACCTGAAGCCGGCCGCCATCGGGGCGCTGGCGCAATGCGTCCACCGGGCGTTTGCCGCCGGGGACGAAGTGGCGATCGGCATCCTTCGCGGCGCGGCCGACGAGCTCGAGTCTTCGGCCATGTCGGTGGCCCGTCGACTGGACCTGGTCGGCCGTCCGTTTGCCTTCATCCTCTCGGGCGGCATCTTCAAAGCGGTGCCCTGGCTCAACGACGAGCTCACCCGCCGCCTGCCAGTGGTTGCCCCGCGGAGCACGGTGCGGCTGCTGGACCGTGAGCCGGCGAGCGGCGCCGTCCGGCTCGCGCTCCAGGAAGCGCGCGGCGAGGCGAGCGTGCCTCGGTCCAGAATCAGCTGATGGACCGCAGCCCCAGGGTCCGGGTCTACGCCGACGCCCTCACCGTCGCGCGCGAGCTCGCGGCGCTCATCGGCCGCGCCCTCCGCGCCAAGCCCGACCTCGTGCTCGGCCTCCCGACCGGCCGTACGCCGCTGCTGCTCTACGCCGAGATCGTCCGCCTCCACGCCGCCGGCCAAGCCGACTTCAGTCGGGCCGTCACCTTCAACCTGGACGAGTTTCTCGGCATTCCGCCGGATCACCCGGGCAGCTACCGCGCGTTCATGAAGCGATACCTGTTCGACCATGTGAACGCCGATCCGGCGCGGACGAACTTCCTCGACGGCGCCGCGGTCGATCCGCTGGCCGAATGCGAGCGCTACGAGCGGGCGATCGACGCCGCCGGCGGGATCGACCTGCAGATCCTCGGCGTCGGTACCAACGGGCACATCGGCTTCAACGAGCCTGCCCCCGTGCTCGAGGCGCGCACGCACCGGGTCACGCTGCAGCCGGAGACCCGCCGCAGCAACGCGGCGCTGTTCGGCAGCGACCCGGCCGCGGTGCCGCCTGAAGCGCTGTCGATGGGGATGGGCACCATCCTCCACGCCCGACGGGCGATTTTGCTGGCTACGGGGGAGACGAAGGCAGGGTGCGTCGAACGCCTGATCAACGGCCCGATCACGACGCTGCTGCCGGCGTCGTTCCTCCAGCTGCACCGCGACGCGGAAATTTTTCTGGACGACGCCGCCGCACGCGGACTGAGCTAGATCTTCAACAGCGCCCGTAGCGTCGGCTCGATGTCCTCGCCGATGGCGTCCCGGATCAGGTCGTCCGCCTTCTTCAGCCGCTTCATCGCCTGCGGCAGCGTCAGGTCGGCTTTCTGCATCACGATGGCAGCCTTCACGTTCCACTTCGATTTCTTCAGCAGCGCATCCGCGTCCTCGTAACTGAGGCCGGTCACGATACCGAGGATCCGTCGGGCGCGGTCCTTCAGCTTCTCCGAGCCGGTGCGGACGTCGACCATCAGGTTGCCGTAGGTCTTGCCGATCTTGATCATCGAGATGGTGGTCAGCATGTTGAGCACCATCTTGGTCGCCGTCCCGGCCTTGAGCCGGGTCGAGCCGGCGATGATCTCGGGGCCGACGGCTGGCGCGATCTGAAGATCGACGAAGTTCTGCAGCTCGGATCCGGGCCAGCAGGTGACGAAGATGATCTTGGCGCCGACCTTGCGCGCCCGGGTCAGGCCGCCTCGCACGAAGGGCGTCATGCCGCTGGCCGAGACCCCGACGACGACATCCTTCTTGGTGAGGCGTAGCCGGCTGATGCTGCGGGCCCCTTCCTCGTAATTGTCTTCGACCCCTTCTTTCGCCTTGAACACCGCGTCCTGGCCGCCGGCCATGATCGCCTGCACCATGGTCGGGCTGATGCCGAAGGTCGGCGGCATCTCCGCCGCCTCGACGACCCCGAGCCGGCCGCTGGTGCCGGCGCCGATGAAGATGATTCGTCCCCCTTTCTTGAGGGACTGGGTGATGATCTCGACCCCGTGCGCGATCCGCTCCCGTTCCTTCTGGACGGCAGCGATGATCTTGCGGTCCTCGTTGATCACCATGTCGACGATTTCCGTCACCGGCGCCTTGTCGACCGCGAGACTGACGGGGTTGATGGCTTCTGTTGGCAGGGCTTGCCACTTTGATTGCGTAGACATGATGAGTCGCAACCGCGTACACTACTCCTCGCTGCCGGGGGTGTCAACGCCGGTGGCCGCCGGCGCGCGAGCTGTGAAAGAATCGTCCAGACATGCACACGCGCCCTGCAGCCGCCGGCCAGCTCGATCGCGTCGCTGACGCGGCCGTGCGGATCGAACGGGAGTTGGCCAAGGCGATCATCGGTCAGCAGCGCGTCATCCGCGAGGTGCTGATCGCCTTCGTCGCCGGCGGTCACTGCCTGCTGCGCGGCGTCCCCGGCCTCGCCAAGACCCTGCTGATCAAGAAGCTCGCCGACTGCGTCGATCTGAAGTTCAACCGGATTCAGTTCACCCCCGATTTGATGCCCTCCGACATCATCGGCGCCGAGGTCATCGAGGAGGACCGCGCCACCGGCAAGCGGGTCATCCGGTTCATCCACGGCCCGATCTTCGCGAACATCATCCTGGCGGACGAGATCAACCGCACGCCGCCCAAGACCCAGGCCGCCCTGCTCGAAGCGATGCAGGAGTACCAGGTCACGGTCAACGGCGTCCGCTTTCCACTGGCGCGGCCGCTCTTCGTGCTCGCCACCCAGAACCCGATCGAGCAGGAGGGAACGTATCCGCTGCCCGAGGCCCAGCTCGATCGCTTCATGTTCAACGTGGTGATCGAGTACCCGACCGCGGACGAAGAACGGCGGATCCTCACGATGACCACCGCGACGCAGCACACCGACGTGTCGGCGGTCGCCACCGGTGAGGAGATCGAGCAGCTGCACGCGCTGGTTCGCGAGGTACCGGCGGCCGAGAACGTCGTGGATTTCGCCGCCCGGCTGGTCCGCTCGACCAGACCCGGCGAGGGAGCGCCCGACTTCGTGCAGAAATGGGTGAGATGGGGCGCCGGGCCGCGCGCCGGCCAGGCGCTGCTGCTCGGCGCCAAGGCGAGGGCGCTGCTCGACGGACGCGTCGTGGCGGCACCCGAAGACGTAGCCGCGGTCGCGCCGCCGGTGCTCCGCCACCGGGTGCTCCTGAACTTCCAGGCCGAAGCCGACGGCCTCGACACCGACGCGATCATCCAGCGGCTGCTGTCGTCGGTCCGCCCGTAGCCGGGCCGGCAGGTGCGAACGGCCGGTTCCACCGGGTCCAGAATCATGCTCGACGCCGCGCTGCTTTCCGCGATCCACGACCTCGAGTTCGTCGCGCGCGTCATCGTCGACGGGGCGCTGTCAGGGCTGCATCGCAGTCCCTTCCACGGCTACAGCGCCGAGTTCAGCCAGTACCGCCACTACCGTCCGGGCGACGATCTGAAGTACGTCGACTGGAAGCTGTTCGCCCGGACCGACCGCATCTACACCAAGCAGTTCCGCGAAACGACCAACGTCCGCATGCAGCTGGTGCTGGATGCGAGTGCGTCGATGGGGTTCCGCGGATCGGGCGCGGCAAAGTTCGAGTACGCGCGGGTAATTGCCGGCGCCCTCGCGCACTTGGTAACGGGGCAGGGGGACGCTGCCGGGCTCACGGTCTACGCCGACGAAGTGCGGGCCTACCTCGGGAGCCGTCCGGGGCGCGCGCACCTGCGCGCCATCCTGGCGATGCTGTCGAACACCGCCACCGACGGCGGGACGACGTCGACGCCGGCGCTGCGGCGCGCGGTGGACCTGATGCGCAGCCGCGGCGTCCTGGTGCTGATCTCGGATCTTTACGAGGACGAAGAATCGGTGGAGGGAGAGCTGCGCCGCGCCGCGCGGATGGGGCACGACGTGACGGTCTTCCACGTGCTCGCCGCCGAGGAGCTCGACTGGCCGTGGACCGGCGATCTCGAGATCGAGGACAGCGAAACCGGCCGCAGAGTCCTGACCTCGACCGGGGACGCGGCGGCCTATCGCAGCCGGATGGCCGAGTTCGTCCAGCGCTGGCGGGACCGCTGCACCGCCGCCGGCATCGTCTATGTGCTGGCGCGGACCGATGCTCCGCCCGATCACATCCTGCGTGAGTACCTGCTGCAGCGCGGTACCGGGACAGCGTGATGGCCTGGCGCAACCTTGCGGCGCTCGCAGGTCTGCTGGCGGTCGCCGGCCCGATCGCGGTTCACCTGTTACGGCGCCGCCAGGCGCGCCGGCTGGTCCTGCCTACTGTCCGCTTCCTGCGACGGCAGGCGGAATCGGCGGTCCGCCTGCGTTCGCCGTCCGACATCGCGCTCCTCCTGGTGCGCGTGATGATCGTCGCCTGCGCGCCACTTGCGCTCGCGCAGCCCCTGCTGCTGACGGATGCACGGGTGGCGAGCTGGGCGTCGCGCACCGCGCGGGTGGTGGTGGTCGATGCCAGCGAGAGCGCGCGGCGCAGCATTTCCGACGAGATGATCGCCGCCGAGTCGTCCTCAGCCAACCCGGTCACCACCATCGAGGCCGATGACCTGGGCGCGGCGTTGAAGCGCGCGGATGCCTGGCTGGCGCAATCCCCTCCGGCCCGCCGCGAGATCGTCGTGCTGTCGGATTTTCAGAGAGGATCGCTTTCCTCGGGGGACCTCGCCGGACTTCGTCAAGGCGTTGGCCTTCGTTTGCGTCGCGTTGGTGCCGGCGCGGTCAGTGCAGCGGACGTGCAGTTGCGGCCAATCCTTCACCCGGCGGGGAAGCGCGACGTCATCGCGCAGCTCGAGGGTGAACGGACCACCGCCATCCTCAGCGCCGACCGATCGGCCGATGACGGACTCCGGATTCTGGTCGCGGCGGCGGACGCCAGCGCCGTTCCCACCTTGCTGCGCATCGTCGCCACGGCCGGAGCGGCGGCGCCGTCCGCATCGCAGCCGATCGTGGTCCGTTTTCCAGGCGCCGCAGCGCTGTCGGGGTCCAGCCAGCCGGCTGCCCGATGGACCTTCGGCGCGGGGCAGCGCCTGCTTCGATCACCGGACATCGCCGGTCTGCCGGTGCGGGTGTCGGCTGCCGGCGATTCGATGATCGTGGAGATCGATGCGGCTCCAGGTTCGCTTGCCGCGGCGCAGGTGTTGAAGGCGGCGCTCGACGCACGGGTGGATCCGGAGAGCTGGACCGAGCACGAGACCACGGTCGTCGCCGACGAAACACTGGCTGCCTGGACCCGCGAGCCGGCGGCTCCTGATCCGGCCACGTGGCGGCAGTCCGACGAATTCGACGGACGCTGGTTCTGGGCTGCTGCGCTCCTGTTGATCGGTGTCGAGAGCCTGATGCGGCGATCCACGACCGCAACCGGCCGCCGTAGAGCCACGAGCAGAGGCCGATGCTGCCTGAGCCTGGGACCGACGATCGGATCGTGGTGGACCGGCTGCTGTCGGCGGTCATCCGTCGCAGGTGGATTCAACAGGCGGCGCTCGCCGCAGCGGTCGGGTGCATCGCCGCGGCGCTGGCGCTCGCCGGGACGTACGCGGCCGGGTGGGACCGGCAGGCAGTCGTCCTTCAGATCGCCGCCGGACTGGCCCTGGGGGCGGCGGCGCTGGCGATCTCGTCGCCGCGTACGACTCGCAGGACTGCGGCAGCCGCGATCGAACGCGTTCGGCCATGCCGCAATCTCGTTGTCACGTTGGAAGAGCTGGATCGCGAACCGGACCGGACGACGGCGCGAATGACGAAGAGGGTGCGAGCCGAGGCGGCGCTCGCGCTGGCCGGAGTTCGCGGGCGCGATGTCGTCCCGCTCGGACGAACGATGGCGGCAGCGTCGGTCGCGATTGCCGCCAGCTTCATGGCGTCCCCGTCGTTCCACTCCGGTCTGCGTGACCAGTTGACGGCGGCCTCTGCCCGGGCTGACGCACCTCGGCGAGCAGGGTCGATCAGAGTCGTGGTCGAGCCGCCGGCGTATTCGGGAAAGCCGGCGTCAACCATGACCGATCCGGAGCGCATCGATGCGCTCGAAGGAAGCCGGATCCGATTCGACGTGCCGGCCGATATTCGGGTGCGTTTCGGCACCGCGGCCCCGGCGGTTGAACTGGTCGCTCGGAACAGCGGCTATTTCGCGGTCGAACCCGTCGGCGGGGAAGCGGGCCGCCGGTTGATCCCTCTCAACGTCATTCCGGATCGCGCGCCGCTGGTGCGGATCGACGCACCGGCCCGCGACCTGCTGCTGCCGGACGGCCGGCGTCCCATTCCGATTTCGGTCTCCGCGTCCGACGACCTGGCGCTGCGAACGCTCGAACTGCGTTACACCAAGGTGTCGGGCACCGGCGAACAGTTCGAGTTCGTCGAGGGCAGCCTGCCGGTGACGCTGCAGCGCCCGTCAGGACGCGAGTGGCGGGCGGGCACGACGCTGGCGCTGGCGTCCCTGAAGCTGGGTCCCGGAGACTCGATCGTCTATCGGGCGGTCGCGCGTGACGGCCGTCCCGGCGATGCCGGGCTGGCGGCGTCCGATACCTACTTCGTCGAGATCGCGGGGCCCGGGCAGGTGGCGCTCGAGGGGGTCGAGATGCCGCCCGAGCTCGAGCGATACGCGATGTCGCAGCAGATGATCGTGATGAAGCTCGAACGGCTGCGCGCGAAGGAGCCGACGATCGCTCGGGCCGCGCTGGTCGAAGAGACCGCTTCGCTGGCAGCGGAGCAGCGCACCGTCCGCGCGAACTTCGTGTTCCTGCTCGGAGGGCACGTCGAGGACGAAGAAGTGGAAGCCGAGCAGTCGCACGAGATCCAGGAGGGGCGGCTCGAGAACACCGCCCGCAAGGACATCAGCGCCGCGATCGCGCATATGACCCGAGCCGAGCAGGGGCTCAGCGCCGTCAGCGTCTCCGGTGCGCTGCCGCCGGCGCGCGCCGCGGTGGAGGCTTTGCAGCGGGCCTTCGGCCGCAGCCGCTACCTGCTGCGCTCCCTCGCGGTTCGCAGCCGGCTCGATCCTTCACGACGGTTGACCGGCGACGTCCAGGACGCGCGGACGTGGCGCCGTAGCGCGGCGGAGCTGACCCCGGGCGAGGAGGTGGTCACGCGGCAGCTGTTCGATGACCTGCTGCAGCTCGCGGAGCGTTCGCCTGCGGGCGGAGCGCCTGACGTCCGTCGCCGGCAGGAGCTGGCCGAGGCCGCGCTGGCGATCGATCCGTCGTCCAGCGTGTGGCAGGAGGTGTCGCGGCGGCTGCTGGCTGCCGGTTCCACGACCCAGCTCGCCGACGTGATCGCCCAGGTCTCGGCGCAGGCGTTGAAGGGCACGGTTCCGCGAGGCGTGCTCGCGGACCCGGAGTCGCCGCTCGTCCGGGCGTTCAAGGCGGAGCGGCGGAAGTGAAGATGATCCTGCGTCTCGGCGCGATTGCGGTGGCGATCGCCGGACTGATCGATCCGGCACTAGCCAGGCGTGTGCCCACGCCGCACGCGATCGCGATCCATCTCCCGCCCTCGTCGGATCCGGATTTCACCAGGGCGGCGCAGCTCCGTGCGGAGGTCGCTGGCGCCATCGGCGACGTGGCCATCGTCGACGGTCCGTCGGCGCCGCGGGTGATCGTGGCGATCGGCAATGCCGTGATCCCGGACCGGATCGCATCGGCGGTCTTCACGATGCCTCTCGCACCATTGAAACCGTCGATCGCGATCGTGGAGTTGGCCGCTCCCGAGTGGACGGTCCCTGGCCAGGCCGCACCCGTGCGCGCCAGCTTGCGGGGCGTCGGTGTAGTGGGACGCAAAACGACGGTGTCGGTCGAACTCCGCGGTTCGATCGTGGCCACGGTCACCCACGACTGGAAAAAGGATGACGAACGATTCGAAGCCAGCTTCGCGCTGGCCCCGGCGGTTGCCGGCGTCGAACGCGTCCGGGTGATTGCCCGGACCAGCGAACTGGCTGAGGTCGTAACCGCCGACACGGTGGTCACCACCCGGGCGCAGCCGCTGCGAGTGCTCGCCTTCGAGCCGAGGCCGTCCTGGCCGCTGGCCTTTGTTCGCCGCAGTCTCGAAGGGACTACGCTCTTCGATCTTGCGGTCACCAGCCGCACGTCACGTCCGGCGGCGACGACCGCCGGGGGGGCGCCGCTGACGCTTGCTGCCCTTGACCCCGAGCGGTTCGATGCGATCCTGGTCGGCGCTCCGGAAGAGCTCAGCGACGCCGACCTGCGGATGCTCGATCGCTTCGTCGAACGGCGAGGGGGCACGCTGATCCTCCTTCCGGATCGCCAACTGCCCGAATCGATTCGGCGGCGCTTCGCGGTGCCTGCCACCGCCGAAGTACTGGTCGAGACGCCAGTCAGCGTCGAGGGCGCTGCCGCGATGCGCGCCTCCGAGTTGCTGTTGCTGCCCGCCGCCGGCGGCGAGTGGGCGACGCTCGCTTCGGTTCGACACGGCGGCTCCAGCCGTCCGGTGATCGCGGCGGTCGACCGGGGAGCGGGGCGGGTCGTGTTCGCCGGTGCGCTGGACGCCTGGAGATATCGGGCGGATGCGTCCGGCGGATTCGACGCACAATGGCGCAGCCTGGTGACCGATGCCGCGATCGCGGCCCGGCCGCGGATCCACCTCACAACCAGACCCGCGATTGCGCGCAGCGGGGAAGAGGTGGTGGTGATCGCGACTGTCCGGGGAACAGCAATCGAGGGTGGAGAGAGCCGCGTGATGCTGCCCTCGATTGCCGCCTGGGTGACGAGCGCCGAGGGACGCCGCGAGATGATCCGGCTGTGGCCGGGCGTACGCCCCGGACAGTACCGAGGGTCGGCTGATCGCCGGCCCGGACGGCCGCTACGTGGTGTCTGCCTCGTCCAATGAAGCAACGGCGGATCTCCCCCTGCTCGTCGCCGCCGACGTCGTCCATCCGTGGCACGATGCGAGCGCGTCATCACGGTACGCCGCCGCACAGAGTGGAGGCGCGGTCGTGGCAAGCCCACTCGAGCTGCGGCAGGCGCTGGCCTCGCTCGACCAGGAGTTCGACACGAAAGTCACGCGGCCGATGCGATCGGCGTGGTGGACCGTGCCGTTCGCCCTGCTGCTGTGCACCGAGTGGATGCTGCGACGACGCTCCGGATTGAAATGATCGATACCTACCTGACCTACCTGCGCGACGTCCGGCGGATGGCGCCGAATACGCTCGAGAGCTACGCGCGCGACCTGTCGCAGCTCGCGGCCTTTGCCGAGGGACGCGGGGTCGGTCTCGAGACGCTGGATCGCCGCGACCTGGAGGCGTTCGTCCGCGCCCAGATGGCGGCGGGCCTGGCGCCTCGTTCGGTCGCGCGGCTGGTGGCCTGCGTCCGTGGCTTCTACAAGTTCACCGCGGTCGAGCAGAAGCTGGCGCACAACCCGGCCGACGACCTGCGGTCCCCGCGCGCGTGGCCGGCGCTGCCGAAATTCCTCTCGCTCGAGGAGGTGGACCGCCTGCTGGAGCAGCCCGACATCTCGACGCCGCGGGGCCTCCGCGACAAGGCCCTGATCGAGGTCCTTTACGCCACCGGCCTGCGCGTGTCGGAGCTGATCGCGCTGCGCGCCGGGGACCTGAATCTCGAGGAGGGCTACCTGACCTGCATCGGCAAGGGAGACAAGCAGCGCATGGTGCCGCTCGGCCAGCAGGCGATCGGCTGGGTGCGCCGCTACATCCGCGACGGCCGGGTCGCGCTGCTGAGAAAGAAAGCTTCTCCCTGGCTCTTCGTGAACGCGCGTGACGGCGGTCCGCTCTCGCGGGTGGGGTTCTGGAAAGTGCTCAAGGCCTACGGCAAATCGGCCGGCATCGGGCGGGCGTTGAGCCCGCACGTGCTCCGCCACTCATTTGCCACCCACTTGCTGGACCGCGGCGCAGATTTGCGAATGATCCAGGTGATGCTGGGGCACGCCGACCTGTCGACGACGCAGATTTATACCCACGTGCTCGAGGCCCGATTGCGGACCGTTTACGACAAGTTCCACCCGCGTGACTAGCCAGCCGGCGCGGTTCTTATTGCCGCGGTTGGCCGCTATCCGGTACACTTGTCGGATTTGATTCATACCGGCCGGCGTGCCGGAAAGCAGGGCCGCGCCGCGCGGCACAAAGGAGCCCCAGACGCATGAGCCGCAAAGGCCGCTATCTTTTTACGTCGGAGTCGGTCACAGAAGGACATCCCGATAAGATCGCCGATCAGATTTCCGACGCCATTCTCGACGCAATCCTGGCCAAGGACCCGCTCAGCCGGGTGGCCTGCGAAACGATCGTCACCACCGGCCTGGCGCTCGTCGCCGGCGAGATCACCACCAGCGCGTACGTCGACTTCCAGGACGTGGTCCGCGCGACGATCAACGAGATCGGCTACAACCGGGGCAAGTTCGGCTTCGACGCCGCGACCTGCGCCGTCCTCTCGTCGATCCACAGCCAGTCCCCCGATATCGCCATGGGCGTCGACACCGGGGGCGCGGGGGACCAGGGGTTGATGTTCGGTTTTGCCTGCACCGAGACCGCAGAGCTCATGCCGATGCCGATCATGCTGGCGCACAAACTGGTGCGAGGGTTGTCGGAGGCGCGGCGGAGCGGCACTCTCGACTACCTCCGCCCCGACGGCAAGTCCCAGGTGAGCATCGAGTACGACGGCACGAAGCCGCTGCGGGTCGACACGGTCGTGGTCTCGACGCAGCACAGCGCCACTGTCGACAACGAGACTCTGCGGCGCGACATCACCGAGAAGATCGTCAACAAGGTGATCCCGGCCGAGATGATCGACAGCAAGACCAAGGTCCTCATCAACCCCACGGGCCGCTTCGTGGTTGGTGGTCCGCACGGCGACGCCGGCGTGACCGGGCGCAAGATCATCGTCGATACCTATGGCGGCGCGGCGCCGCACGGCGGCGGCGCTTTCTCGGGCAAGGATCCGACCAAGGTCGATCGCTCGGCCTGCTACATGGCCCGCTACGTCGCCAAGAACATCGTCGCTGCCGGCCTCGCGGAGCGCTGCAACGTCCAGCTCGCGTACGCGATCGGCGTGGCCGAACCGGTCTCGGTCTACATCGACACCGACGGCACCGGGACGATCGCCGACGAGAAGCTCGGTGAGATCGTGCGCGGGAACTTCAAGCTCACCCCCGGCGGCATCATCGAGACCCTGAAGCTCCGCCGGCCGATCTACAAGAAGACCGCGGCCTTCGGCCACTTCGGGCGGACGGAACCGGAGTTCACCTGGGAGAGGACCGACAAGGCCGACGCGCTCCGCGCCGACGCCGGCAAGTAGGTCCGTCTTGCGCGTGTACAGGTACGGGGCTGACGCCGTGCGGGACACGCGAGAATGCGTAAGCTGATCCTGACAGCGGCGGCCGGTATGGCCGCCGTTGTCATTTTTCTCCTCGGCTCGCTGCCGCCGTCCCCCTTCCGGCTGGCCCTCGACGGTATCGATCCGGACCTGCAGCGTCGCACGGTTGCCGGGGCGTACCACATCCACACCTCACGATCGGACGGCGCCGAGGCGAAGGCCTCGATCGCCGCCGCGGCCGCCAGGGCCGGCCTCGGCTTCGCGATCTTCACCGACCACGGCGATGCGACCGCCGCACCGGATCCCCCCGCGTATATCGAGGGGGTGCTCTGCATCGACGGCGTCGAGATCAGCACCAACGGCGGGCACTACGTGGCGATCGGGTTGCCGCCGGCGCCGTATCCGCTCGGCGGCGAGGCGGCGGCCGTCGTCGAAGACGTGGCGCGCCTGGGCGGGTTCGGCATTGCCGCGCACCCGGATCACCCCAAGCCCGGGCTCGCCTGGACCGACTGGCGCGCGCCGATCGACGGCATCGAGTGGCTCAACGCCGACTCGGAGTGGCGGGACGAGGGGAGGCTGGTCCTGGCCCGCACCATGTTCGCCTACCTTCTGCGGCCGGGCGCCGCACTGGCGTCGGTGTTCGACCGCCCGGATCGAACGCTGACACGATGGGACGCCGCGAACCGGGAACGGCCGATCACCGCTCTGGCGGCGATCGACGCTCACGGCGGAGCGAGGCGAGGATCGCCAGTGGCGGGGGAGTCGCGTCCGGCGGTCGGCCCTTCGGTACGAGGCCAGCTTTCGCACCATTTCGAATCGCGTGATCCTGGCCCGTCCGCTGACCGGTGACGCCGGTCCCGACGCCGGATTGATCCTGGACGCCATTCGCTCCGGGCTCGTTTACTCGGTGGTCGACGCGATCTCGCCGGATGTAGTCCTGTCGCGGGATTCGAGCGGATTCAGGCTGCAGTCGCAACTGCCGTCAGGCGGCCAGGCCGTCCCGGTCTTGGCCGGTGATGCGCGCCGACTCGAGATTCATACGTCCGCACGCTCCCGGCGAACCGCCTGTCCCGTGGGTGTTGACCAACTGGATCCCACGGGTGCGCCCGGTCGACCGGCCTATCGAGGGGCCAGCTACCGGGGATCCTTTCAAGGTCCGGGAATGGCGGGTGGAAAAGGATCCCGCATCATCCGGCGAGATCCGCGTGGCCGGGAGTTCGATGTCGTTCAGCTACCGGCTGCGTGATGGGGCAAAGGCGAGCCAGTTCGTCGCGGCCGTGACCGACCTGGCCGGGGAGGCGGCGTTCAGCGGCATCAGCTTCCAGGCTCGCGCCGAACGACCGATGCGGGTCTCGGTTCAGCTCAGGTTCCCGCCCGACGACCGGCGCTGGGTCAAGTCGGTCTACCTCGATCAGGCCTCCGGCCGTGTCTTCGTGCCTGCCGCGGACATGGTCCAGGCCGATGGCCCGGCCGGAGGGATGCCGCCGCCGCACACCGCGCGCTCCCTGTTGTTCGTGGTCGACCTGGTGAACGCTCGGCCGGGGGATGCCGGGTCCTTCAGCGTCAGCGATCTTCGCGCCGTCCGCTAGGCTCGACCCCCGCGGACCCTTTCCGCTTCGGGGCGATCTCTTCGAGGGCGGCCATCAGGTCGCTGGCCAGGAGTCCGTGCTTGAAGGCCTCGCGCAGCATCCGCTCCGCGATCCGCCGCGCCGCGATCGACTGCCGCTGCCGGTTTTCCTTCTGGGCAGGGGAGACGAAGGTCCCGAGCCCCCGCTTGACGTAGACCGTCCCTTCCTGGGCGAGCGTGCGGTAGGCGTGCTGAACGGTGTTGATGTTCACCTTCAGCTCTTTCGCGAGGACCGCCGCCGCCGGCAGCGCCTCCTCCGGCCGCATCACCCCGACCGCTACGCAGCGCTGAACCTCCTCGACGATTTGCCGGTAGACCGGCCGCTGGTCGGTGGGGTCGAGCTCCAACAGAAGCATAGGGCAGTATAGCACTAGGTAGATAGGTCGCTAGTTGGCTAGTGAACTGATGCGGCAGGGATGGGGGTCGGGAATGGCGAATGGGGAATGAGGAATGGGGAATGGGGGCGGGGAATGGGGAATGGGGAATTTGGAAGGTCGGGGGTCCTGAAGTTAGGAGTTGGGAGTTGGGAGTTGGGAGTTGGGACTCCCACCCCGTCAGGTCTTTGTATTGAGAAACAGGTAGGCCGCGGCACCGGCGACGATGATGTTGGCGCTCCAGCCGGCGAGGAAGGGTGGCAGGAGGCCGGCGCCGCCGATGGCGAGAAACACGTGCAGGATGATCCAGTAGGAGAGTGCCAGCATGATCCCGATGCCGATGCCGTAGAGGGCGCCGCGACGGCCGGCTGAGACGCCGAAGGGGATGGCCAGCAGCGACATCACGACGGTGACGAAGGGGAAGGCGAGTTTGCGCTGGAGCTCGACTGCCAGAGGGACGACGTTGACGCCGCTGGCCGAGAGGTCGGCGATATGCGTCCGCAGCTCGCTGACGGTCATGAGTTCGGCAACCGGTGTTTCGGTGGCGAAGTAGTCGGGCGGCTCGATCGGCAGGCGCTGTTCGGCAAACGGCTGGTAGCGGGCGGTGCCACCGGCGTAGTCGCGGATCCAGCCACGCTTGCCGATCCATTCGTCGTTGCGAAATTCGGCGGTGTCGGCGTGGGTGAGCTTGGCGAGCTGCCAGGCCTCGCCGGCGGGCTGGTAGATCGAGAGGTTGGTGAGCGTGCGCCGCGGCGCATCGAAGTAGCCGTAGTGGTAGATGCTGCCGTCACGGGCCACGATCCAGCGGCGGTTCAGGGGGTTCAGGTTCTGCGCCGGCAGCTGCCGGATCTCGCGATCGGCCGACTCGGCCCGGCGGTTGGCCTGAGCCAGAACCTCCTGTTCCAGGCCGAACAGCGCGCCACTGCCGGCCAGCGACAGGGCCACGATCGGAAACGCCACCCGGTAGAGGCTGATGCCGCAGGCCTTCATCACCGTCAGCTCGCTCGAGCGGGCCAGCAGGCCGAACGTCACCAGCACGCTCAGCAGCACGGCCAGCGGGATGATGAAGTAGACGAACTGCGGCGTCGAATAGAACAGGAAGCTGAGGACGAGGCCGAGGGAGGCATCCCCCTTGAAGATCTTCTCCGACTTGTCGAGGAATGCTGAGATGTAGAAGAGGCCGAGCAGCCCCAGGAACGCCAGGCCCGCGACCCTGAGGTACATCACCGTGATGTACCGGTCCAGCAGGCCGGGTCTCGGCAGTCGAAGCCTGGGGAGTCGGATGACCACGATCACGTTCTTGCGCGCCGCGGTCCTTGGTCCTGCCGAATGTCCTGACGCCCGCGGTTCTGCCGCCAGCGGTTCTGCCGCCAGCGGTTCTGCCGCCAGCGGGGTTACTGGATCCGCGCTACGGGGGCTCAGCCAGCGCTCCACCAGCCGGGGCATCCGGACTGGAATCGTGGCCGGTAGACCGCGGTGCGCGAACCGGGCGCGCCAGACCAGCGCCGCCACGCCGAAGATCCCCATGATGATGTTGGGCCACCAGCGGGCGAGGTGGGCGTTGAGGAAGCTGGCCGAGTGCAGGCCGCCGGCCTGCTCGATCGTCCGGTAGTGGCCGCGAGTCTGCTGCAGCGCGATCTCCATGACCGCGTAGTAGGCGAACACCACCGCGAAGCCGATGACGAAGGCCCCCATCTTCCCCTCGCGGGCCGAGGAGAGGCCGAGCGCCAGGCCGACGAGCGCAAAGACGAGGCAGGCCGCCGGGATCGAGAACTTCTGCTGGATGTAGACGATTTCCGGGTGCGGCGAGAGCGCCCCCTCCTTGCGATTGAGCTTGGCCTGCCAGTCGGCGCGCAGGTCGGCGATGCTCTTTTCGGTGACCGTGCGGGGGATCTCCTGGCGTCCGAACACCTGTTCGGCGAACAGCGAAACCGAGCTCTCGCTATAGAAACGATAGGCCTGCGACTCCCCCTTGCGGCCGGTCAGGTAGCGGGTGCCGTCCCCCAGCACGAGATCCACCCGGCGTTTCTCGCGATCCAGGAACAGCCGGCCCCGGGCCGCCATGGTGACCTCCACCTGCTCGGGTCTGGTGGTGTCGGCGACCAGCACATCCTTCCAGCCGCCGCCGGCATCGATGTCGCGGACGTAGACGATGAAGTTCGGGAAATCGTCGAAGAACACCCGCGGCTGGATATCGTTTTCGACCTTCTTCGAGAGGATGTCCCAGGTGATGCGGCGGAAGGCCTGGTTGGCGTCCGGGATCGCCTCGAACATGACGTAGGCGGTCACGCCGGTCATCACCAGGGCGAAGGCCAGGATCGGCCGAAGCAACCGGTAGGGGCTGACGCCGCAGGCGAGCAGCGCCACCGCCTCGCGATCGGCCGACAGGCGGCCCAGGCCGATCAGGATCCCGACCAGGGTGGCCATCGGGATCGTCAGGCCGAGGGCCTGCGGGATGAGGGTGACGATGATCCAGGCCGCCGCGTTCCACGGCACCCCCTTGGCGACCAGCTGCTCGAGCTGCCGCATCACCGGCGGCAGGGTCAGGATGAAGGTGAAGATCAGCAGCGACAGCACGAACGGCGGAGCGATCTCGCGGAGGACGTAGCGATCGAGGAGGCGCATTTTCGGCTGCGTTTTCACGATAGCAAGGCCCGTAGATCGCGCCAACCGAAATCGACGGGGAGCTAGGGCACCAACCTTAAGGAACGGTCCGCAAGTCTTGCACAGGGCCCTTTTACTGGCGTAATGCCTAGGGTCCGATAATGAGTGTTATGTTAACTACTGGGACTACGGGAGGGGTTTTGGAGTCCCAACTCCAGCTTTCAACTCCCAACTTTCCAACTCCCAAACCCTGTCCAACTCGGACTTCCAACCATCGAACTCCAAGCTTGATTCGGCCGCCCGCCGCGTCACGCCCGACCCAGGTCGCACATTTCGTTTCCTGACCCTCTGCGAACCTTGGCGCCCTCTGTCGGGTGAGACACCCGACACTGACTCCAAGATTTCTTTCCAAAGCACCGCGCCGCTGAGCCCAGGGCCTGTGGCGAGCCTGGATCCGCCGGTCAGGTCCGGCTCTTGAGGCTTGGTCGGGTCTTGGGGGCAGGCTTCGTAAGGCCAGCTTTCGAATCACCACAGAGCCTTCGAATGGCCACGGAGGTGGACGCGCAAACTATCTCCTTCTGTGCCCTCGGAGTTCTCTGCGGTGAAAAGCCCGACACATTCGACACTCGCCGCGGCAGGCATCGCCCTGTTGGACTCCGTTGCTCGCGGATGCGGCGCCGGGCGGTTGCGTCTCGACCAGGGGCCGGCACGCCCGGCCAGTTGCTTCGGATCGGCTTGGTCAGCAGTGGATGTTGTAGGGGCGTTAGCTAAAGCGAGGCAAGGCGCGGACTAGCGCCGATTATCCAGGCGGAGCCCAGTGGGTTGACGGAGGCCGGAAGGCTCTTGTTTGGGAACGTCGGCCGGCCGACATTCGTCATAAACTATTCCAAAATAGGCACTTATGTTGTTTGACTTGGTGAATCTAGTCGCAATACTCCCTCGCCACGCAGAAATCTCTAACGGAGATCCCAGAACCCTGGAACCTCGCTCGAAGACCCCGGAACCTCTACCGAGGATCCCAAGGACCTTTTGGAACGCCGAGTTCACGGAAAACAAGTAGCCGCCGGCGCGCTCCGCGCACTCTGCGGTGCGCCTGTTCCCCGCCATCCGCGAGCGGGGATGCGCGTACCGATTGGCTGAATTCAGCAGAAGTGCGGCGTGTCGGGGTGGGCGCGTGGTTGAGAACGTGATTGAGAACGTGGCCGCCTTGCGCCGCGGCGGTCCGGAGCGTTTGGCTGCGAGTGGGGTTCGTTACGGGGCAGTCGCGCGCGTCCGAGGCCACATGGGCGGTTCCGCGGGGCGGGGATCGGGGATCGGATTCCGGGGAGCCGGCCCCGTTACTCAGATCGGCGATCCGTCGTCGCTCCAGTTCTCAGGAGACGGCGTGGGAAGGCTGCCCCATTCCCCATACCCCATCCCCCGATTCCTTTTCCCACCGAGGGGCTGCCACGTGGGCGCGGCAAGCTGGGAGTTGGAAGTTAGAAGTTTGAAGTTGGCAGTGGGGAGAGTTGGGAGTTCGAGCGGGTACCCGCTGCTGCCCGGGGCCGGAGCCGGGTGGCGGCAGGAAGGTGATGCCCATCCCCCATCGCCCATACCTTCGCAACGCGAGCGAAGCTACTTCTGCGCTCGCAACTCCCTGATGATCCCCTCGAGGGCGGAGATCACTTCGTCGCGCTCGACCCTCGACTTGGCGAACTTGAGCTGGAGGTTGAACGCCTTGGTCGGGGCGCGATAGCTGAAGACGAAGGACTTCGGCCGCCCAGGTTTCGGCTTGGCGGTCTCTTTGCGCGCCGCCTCGCGGGTGGCGCCGCCATCGCGCGACAGTTTCTCGATCAGGGCGACCATTTTCTGTGGGTCGCCTTGCCTAACTATCTGTAGAAGCAACGACTTGGAGTGAATGTCGGCCAGCCGACAAAGGTTCTTGACCTCTTCCGGCATGTTGTTCAGGGTCAAGGACTCGGTGATCGAGGTGCGCGACTTCCCCAGCCGGCGAGCCATGTCCTCGTGGGTGTAGTTGCACTTGGTCGCCAGGCCGTGGAGCGCTTCCGACTCCTCGAACGGCGTCAGGTCCTTGCGCTGGATGTTCTCGATCAGCGCGATCTCGATGACCTCGTTGTCGTCGACCTCGCGGATCACGATCGGCACTTCGCGCAGGCCGACCTGGACGGCCGCCTGGTAGCGCCGTTCGCCGGCCACGATCTGGAACCGGCGTCCGCGCTGCCGGACGATGATCGGCTCGATGATCCCTTTCTCGGCGATCGAAGCCATCAGCTCGGACAGGTCGCCCATGACCTGGCGGGGCTGGTTCGGGTTCGGGTCCAGCTGGTCGATCGGCACCATGCGGCCGACCGGCGTGCCGGCGGAGCTGGTCAACGCGTCGACGTAGTGTTCGTCGTGGCGCATGCGGACGGTTTGCGGAAGCCCTCGCTTAGACACGATCCATGACCTCCTCGCACAGCCGGTAATACTCCGCCGCGCCGCTCGACTCCGGCGCGAACTTGAAGATGGACTCCTTGTAAGCCGGGCTTTCCTCCAGCCGGACGCTCTTGGTGATCACGGTGTTGAATACCTTGCTGCCGAACACCTTGTCGATCTGCGAGCGGATGTCACGGGCAAGCGCGGTGCGCTTGTCGTGCATCGTGATCACGACCCCAAGAATCTTCAGCGATGGATTGGCCCGGGCCCGGACCTTCTCGATGGTCTCGAGCAGGTCGTCGGTGCCCTCGAGCGCGAAGTACGACGATTGAATCGGAATGAGCAGGTGCGTCGCCGCCACCAGCGCGTTGACGGTCAGCAGGCCGAGCGTCGGCGGGCAGTCGATGACGATGCTCGGGTAGTCGGGACGGATCGCCTCGAGGCGGTCCTTCAACCGGAAATGCGCGTCGAGCTCCCCCACCAGCTTCGACTCCAGCTTGGCCAGCGCGATCCGTGACGGCGCGATCCACAGGTTCGGCTGGGTCGAGGGCAGGATGATGTCGGCGAAGCCGACGTCCTTCTCGGTGATCGCATCGTAGACGGTCCGGGTCACGCTGCCGACGTCGAGATACGACATCGTGCTGTTGGCCTGTGGATCGAGATCGATGAGCAGTGTCGGCTTGCCGCGCAGGGAGAGGGCGGCAGCCAGGTTGATGGCGGTCGTGGTCTTGCCGACACCGCCCTTCTGGTTGGCGATGGCGACGATCATGGATTACAAAACGGGTGGGAGGGCACGTGCCGTCATTGTAGGGACAGCAGCCGGGGGACGCAAGCCTAGAGATCGTACGTGGAGAGTGGCGCCATTTCCATTACATCTTGTACTTGCCCATGGCGTCCGGATCGAGGTTTTCCAGCCACTTCTGGAGCCGCTCGGTGTCCCCCTTGTCGGGCGCCAGGTCGACGGTCTTGGCGTGGTCGATCACCCGGTCCTCGACGAAGATCGGGGCCCGGGCGCGGAGCGCCAGCGCGATCGCGTCGCTCGGCCGGGCATCGATCGCCGTGACTTCCCCGCCGATCGACACGTAGATCAGCGCGTAGAACGTGTTCTCCCGGAGGTCCGAGACCACGATCTTCTGGATGTCCGCCTTGAGATCGTGGATCACGTTGTTGAGCAGGTCGTGGGTCATCGGGCGCTGCGGGGTCACGTTCTCGATCTGCAGGGCGATGGCGTTCGCCTCGAACACCCCGACCCAGATCGGCAGCACCTTGTGGCCGTCCTTGTCGCGCAGGATCACGATCGGCATGTTCGTGATCGGGTCCACCATCAAACCCTTGATCGTCATTTCGATCTGCATGTTAGGTCACCGCCTCCCCGCGGAGGCTGTTCGGATTGGCCCCGGTGATCCGCACCGGGAGGGTTCGGCCGATCCACGACGGATCGCCCGAGAGGTTGACGACGGTGTTTCCAGAAGTGCGCCCGGACAGCTCCCATTCACGCCGGCGGCTGCGGGAGTCGACCAGCACCTGCTCGGTCCGGCCGACGGCCGCCGCGTAGAGCTCCACCTGGATCCGCGCCTGCAGCCCCTGCAATGCCACGATCCGGCGCGTCTTCTCCTCCTCCGGCACATCGTCGGGGAGGCGCTTGAGCGCCAGGGTGTTCGGCCGCGGCGAGTACTTGAACGAGAACATGCTGTGGTAGCGAACGGCCTCGGTGAGCGAGAGTGTCTGCTCGAAGTCCTCGACGCGCTCGCCCGGGAAGCCAACGATCATATCGGTCGACAGCGCGATGTCCGGCATGGCGGCGCGGAGCCGGCCGACCAGCTCCAGGTATTCCTCGCGCGTGTGGCGGCGTCGCATGACTCTCAGTACATCGGTCGATCCGGACTGGACCGGCAGGTGTAGATGCCGGCAAACCTTCGGCAGGGTCCGCAGCGCCTCGATCATCCGCGGGGTTACGTGGCGCGGATGCGGACTGGCGAAGCGGATCCGCTCGAGCCCCTCGATCTGGTTCAACCGCTCCAACAGGGCGGCGAAATCGCAGGCGGCATCGTCGGGCGCCTGGTAATGGTTGACGATCTGCCCCAGGAGCTGGATCTCCCTCGCGCCGGTGTCGACCGCATGGCGCGCGTCGGCGACGATCTCGGCGACCGGGCGCATCCGCTCCTTGCCGCGCGTGTACGGAACGACGCAGAACGCGCAGAACTCGTTGCAGCCCTCGATGATCGTGACGTAGGCCTTGAGCGGGTCGTGACGCCGGGCGATGCCGAGCGGAAAGGAGACGTCCTCGAGCGGATCGATATCCAGGGTGGCGCGGCCGCGCTCTCCCCGGTCGTGCCGCCCGACCGCGTCGTTCACCAGCATCGGCAGCCGCTTGATGTTCTGGGTGCCGATGATGACGTCGACCGCCTTCGACCGGCGCAGGATCGCGTCTCCCTCCTGCTGGGCGACGCAGCCGGCCACGACGACCGCCGGACGGTCGCCGCCCGGCGTGGACTGATGCTGGATCTCACCGAGCCGGGTGAAGAGCTTCTCGGCGGCCCGTTCGCGCACGCTGCAGGTGTTGATGACGATCACGTCGGCATCGTGATCGTCGTCGGTCGACTCGTAGCCGGCCTGCTCGAGGAGCCCGGCCATCCGCTCGGAGTCGTGGATGTTCATCTGACAGCCGAATGTTTCGATGAGGAATTTCTTCGCCACGGATCGCTTTCGCTTTCGCCTTTTCTTTACTTTCGCTTTCGCCCGCCTACGCGATCGCCCCGATCATTTTCGACTCTGCGATCGGTTCGCGCGCGTCTCGAGCATCTCCCGCGCGCTCGCCATCACAGTTGCGGATACGTCGGCGCCGCCGATCATCCGCGCCATTTCCTGTTCGCGATCGGGGCCGTCCAGCCGCGTTACTTCGGTGACCGTGCGGTCCCGGCGGATCGACTTGGTGATCCGGAAGTGGTCCGTCCCGTAGGCCGCGATCTGCGGCAGGTGGGTGATACAGAGTACCTGGACCCGCTCCGCCAGCCCTTGTAACCGCTTCCCCACCACGTCCGCCACCGCGCCGCCGATCCCGGCGTCGACCTCGTCGAAGATGAGCGTCTTGCCGGGCGCATCGATCGAGGCCAGCGTCTTGAGCGCCAGCATGATCCGCGAAAGCTCGCCGCCGGATGCGATCCGGGCCAGGGGCCGGAGGTCCTCGCCGGGGTTCGGCGAGATGAAGAACTCGCCGGACTCGAGCCCACGCTCCGACCACAGCGCCTCGTCCAGCGGATCGGTCAGTCGTACGTCGCAGCGCGTCCGGGTCATCGCCAGGTCCGCGAGAGCGCGCTCGAGCCGGCGAGCGAAGCCTGGGGCTTCGTTACGCCGGGCCTTCGACAGCGCCGCCCCCGCCGACCGGTAGACCTCGCGCGCGTCGGCGACTGCCTTGTCCAGCTCCGCCGTCCGTTCGGCTGCGTTCTCGAGATCATGGAGGTCGCTGGCCAGCCGCGTCGCCGTGCCGAGCACATCCTCCAGGGCCGGGCCGTGCTTCTTCTTCAGACGCTCGAGAGCGGCGAGCCGATCTTCGATCTCCTGCAACCGGGCCGGCGAGGCGTCGATGTCGGCGGCATAGGATCGGAGGAAGAACGCCAGGTCCTCGAGCTGCGACTTCAAGCCGTCCCGCGCTTCCAGGTACGGGTTGAAGCGGGCGTCGACGGCGGCGAGGTCCCCCACCTTCCGCCAGACGATGCCGAGGGCGGGGAGCGCGGCTTCGTCCCCTTCGTAGAGCGCGGTGTAGGCGTCGGCGCAGAGCCGCTGGAGCTTGTCGGCGTTGGCCAGGACCTGTCGCGTAGCGGTCAGCTCGTCGTCCTCTCCAGCCTGTGGCGCGACGCGCTCGATCTCGGTCAGCTGGAAGCGGATGAATTCGGCGCGGGCCGCCTTGTCGCGCTCCCCGGCGACGAGCGCGGTCGCGCTCGCCGCGCAGTTGCTGCCAAGCGGCAAAGGCGTTGGCGGCCGCCGTTCGCAGCGGCCCGAAGCCACCGAACGCGTCGAGGACGTCGAGGTGAGCGCTGGAGTCCAGCAGGAGCTGGTGCTCGTGCTGACCGTGGAGGTCGACGAGGCCGCCGCAGGTCTCGCGAAGCGCGGTGCTGGTCACCAGCGCCCCGTCCACGAATGCGCGGCTGCGCCCCTGGGATGAGATCTCGCGGCGGAGGATCATCTCGCGACCCTGGGGGGTGTCGAAGATCGCCTCGATCACCGCCTGGTCTTCGCCGGTCCGGACGAGGTCAGCCGATGCCCGGCCCCCAACCAGCAAACCGACCGCCCCGACCAGGATGCTCTTCCCTGCGCCGGTCTCGCCGGTCAGCACCGTGAGACCGGGACCGAAGTCCAGCTCGAGCCGATCGATGACCGCCAGGTGCTGGATACGCAGAAATCGGAGCATGGGACCAGAAGTGCCATCTTATCAGATGTTTGACAGCCCCTCCATGCCGGTGTTACGCTGGTTTCTCACTGCGCTGTCCCAGCGGCGTGGCAGGCCGATCGGGTAACCGGGGCGTCGGAAGTCGCGGGGCATGAACCCGATTCGTAAGCGGAGGGCTGTTTGCACACGCCTGATTTGTCCGCCATTGCACTGATGGTGCAGGGGGCGGAGCAGCCGGCTGGGACCGGCGACGTCCAGACCGATTTCTTTCAACTGCTCGGCGAGGGAGGCGCGATCGCTCAGATCGTGCTGGTCATCCTCCTCCTCTTCTCGCGTCATCTCCTGGGCCGTGATCCTCTACAAGTTCTGGCAGTTCTCGCGCGGGCGAGCGGCAGACCCGGACGTTCCTCGACGTCTTCCGCAAGAGCAGCAAGTTCTCGGAAGTGCACGCGGTCTGCCGGACGCTCACCGAGAGCCCGCTGACCGGTCTCTTCCAGGCTGGCTACACTGAACTGAACACGCAGCTGCGCGGCGGCACCTCGCCGGAGTCCAAACCGTCGCAGGTCGCGGTCCGTCCTACATTGAAGAGTCTCGATGCCGTCGACCGCTCGCTGCTGCGGGCGACGACCGTCGAGATGAACAGACTGGAGAAGTGGGTTCCGTTCCTCGCCACCACCGCCAGCATCACGCCGTTCATCGGGCTGTTCGGCACCGTGTGGGGAATCATGGACTCGTTTCAGCGCATCGGCGTCGCCGGCTCGTCGAGTCTGGGCGTGGTCGCCCCGGGCATCGCGCACGCGCTGATCGCGACCGCCGCCGGGTTGTTCGCCGCCATTCCGGCGGTCTACTTCTACAATCACTTCACGAACCGCGTGAAGTACTTCTCGGGTGAGATGGACGACTTCTCGCTCGAGTTCCTGAACATTGCGGAGCGGAACTTCACGTAGCCGACGGCGGCTTCGGGCGCCGGCCTCCGGGCTCGGAACTCCAGCGGCGGGCCGAACGCGCGCGGGGAAAGCGAGGTCGGCGCGCGGCCCCCGACCGTGACGATCGTCAGATAAAGATGCCGAAGGTACATGCGACAGGAGCGGGTGGAGGCGGGCGGCGCGGCCGCAGGTCGCGGGTGTCGAGCTCGCTTTCGGAGATCAACGTCGTGCCGCTGGTCGACGTGATGCTGGTGCTGCTGATCATCTTCATGGTCACCGCGCCGATGATGCAGCAGGGGCTGCAGGTGAACCTGCCGCGATCGAGCCGGTCGAGCGCGGTGGCGGCGCAGCCCGTCTACGTCACCATCCCGGCGTCGTTCGGCCGGACCCGGCGGCTGCAGATCGCCGGCGACGAGATCGGGATCGACGCACTCGCCGAGCGGGTCAAGCAGGCACTGGCGACCCGTGACGACAAGTCGGTCTTCCTGCGCATGGACGGCACCGTCACCGCGCAGGACATCATGACCGTGACCGACCGGCTCAAGGAAGCGAAGGTCGAGAAGGTCGGCTTCATGACCCAGCCGGTGGGGGGAAAATAGTTCACGTGCGATGTGCTGGGTGCTACGGGCTACGTGCGGACGTGCTGGGTGCTACGTGCGGTGCTAGGTGCTGCGTGCGGTGCGGTGTGCTGCGTGCGGTGCGAAGTGCGACGTGCGGTGTGCGAAGTGCGGTTCGGTGTGCGGAGTGCGGTGTGCGAAGTGCAGTTCGATGTGCGGAGTGCGGCGAGGTGTGCGAAGTGCGGCGCGCGTGTGCGACGTGCCGGCCACGGGCAAATCGGTGGCCGTGCGGCACGGGGCACAGCACGTTGCACTGCACGCAGCACATGGCAGCGCACCAGCACTACGCACGGTACCGAACGCCGCACCCAGCACTCAGCACTGCACTCCGCATCGCACGCAGCACCGGACGCAGCACATAGCACCGCACGTAGCACCCAGCACGTCCGCACGCAGCACGCAGCACATAGCACCGCACGTGGCACTTAGCACGTAAGCACGTAGGACATCGCACGTAGCACCTAGCACGTCTTATGAATGAAGCCGTAGCCGACATCCTCAGCGAGCGCGCGCAGATCAGCGACGGGATCAGCGTGATGGTGGTGCTCTCGCTGGTGGGGCACGGGATCCTGGCCGCGGCGCTGCTGTTCGCTCCCGAGTTCTGGACCTCCGCCATCCAGCAGAAGTCGACGCCGATGATGATCACGCTCGGCGGCGCCGAGGGGCCGGACGCCGGTGGCATGACGACGATCGCGGCCCGGCCGGTGCAGCGGGTGGCCGAGCCCGAGGAGAAGCCCAGCCGTCCGACTCCCCCGGCGGAGAAACCGCCCGAGATGGTCGCGCCGGACCCGAAGGTGAAGCCCAAGCCGACGCCGCCGACCAAGCCGGTCGAGAAGCCACGCGATACCTCGTCGACCAAGAAGCCGACGAGCGGCGCCGAGATCAAGTCGGGCGCGGCCAAGGCGGAGACGGCCGGCGCCCAGGTGCCGTTCGGCGGTTTGACGACGGGTGGAGGGGGGACCGGCGGCGCGCGGGTCGACGTCGCCAACTTCTGCTGTCCTTCGTACCTGGCGCTGGTCGTCTCGACCATCAAGCGGAACTGGAACCAGGGGCAAGGTGCGACGGGACAGAACACCCTGAAGTTCGTGATCCATCGCGATGGCCGGATCGACGGCGTCGAGGTCGAACAGAGTGCTGGAGAACTGCTCGACATTGCTTCAAGACGCGCGCTGCTGACGACAAAGCAAGTGACCCCGCTTCCCCGCGAGCTCGCCGGCGACACCCTGACGGTCCATCTGATTTTCGAGTATTCCCGCTGATGAAAAATACGATTCTCGCAACCGTCCTCACCACCGCTGGCCGCGGCCGTTCTCGTGGCGCAGAATCCGCCGCCGCAGAATCCGCCGGTCCAGCCGCCGGCTCAGGTGCCGCAGACGCAATCGCCAACCGAGGTGACGACGAGGCTCACGGGGGCACCGGGGCTGCCACCGAAGCTGGCGGTCCCGGACTTCATTGCCTTCAGCACGGACCCTGAATCGGTCGCCGCCGCCAAGCTGATGGGCCAGGTGCTGTGGGACGATCTGAACTTCGAGCGCGAGTTCTACCTGATCTCACGAGATACCTACCGCAGCATCCCGCCGCCAACCTCGCTCGACCAGGTGCAGCTCGATCGCTGGAAGGAGCTCGGCACCGACGGCCTGCTGGTCGGGTCGGTCCGCCGCGACGGCGCCAACGTCGTCGTCCAGGTCCGGCTGATCGAGATGGCGAGCGGCAAGTCGGTCTTCGCCCGGGAGTACAGCGGGCGCGCCGACAATCCCCGCTTCTTCGCCCACACGGTGTCGGACGAGGTGCACCTGCAGCAGCGGGCGCTGACCGGAGTCGCCCGGACCAAGCTGGCGTTCACCTCCGACCGCGACGGCGAACGGATGAAGGGGCCGACCGCCTCGCGCGACATCCAGAACATCTACATTTCCGATTACGACGGCGCCAACCAGAAGCGGATCACGGTGACGCCGTCGCTCGACATCACGCCCGCCTGGTCCCCCGACGCCAAGGCGCTCGCCTACACGAGCTACCGCTCGGGCTTCCCCGACATCCTGGTGGCGAACGTCTACGGCGGCGGCGCTCCGACCCGCCCGGCGCGCGGCACGCCGACACAGCACAACTTCCTGCCCGCCTGGTCTCCTGACGGCACGAAGCTCGCGTTCATGTCCCCCCGAGACGGCCAGCCGGAGATCTACGTGGTCAACCGCGACGGCAGCGGGCTGCGCCGCCTGACCAACCATCCCGAGAACGACGTCACGCCGACCTGGGCGCCGAGCGGCAACCAGATCGCGTTCACGTCGAACCGCACCGGGCGGCCGCAGATCTGGATCATGAACGCGGACGGTTCCGGCCAGCAGCAGATCACCCGCGAGACCTGGTGCGACCGGCCGACCTGGTCTCCGGCCCCGTTCAACGAGATCGCCTACGCCTCGCAGGCGGGCGGCGGCTACGACATCAAGATCTTCGACTTCGCCACCCGCAGCGTCCGCTCGATCACCAACGGTGAAGGGAGCAACGAAAGCCCGGCGTTCTCGCCCAACGGCCGGCACATCGCGTTCGTGTCGTCGCGCGCGGGCAAGAACCAGATCTTCACCATCGCGCGCGATGGGAACGATCTCAGGCAGATCACCAAGGTGGGAGACAACCGGTTCCCCAACTGGTCGAGATGAATCAACAGGATGACCCGACAATTCGTTAGCAGAGAGCGGAGATCAGAATGCAGATGAGACAAGCAGCAGCGATCCTGGGGATCGTCGTGTTGATCGCCGGCGCCGGATGCGCCAAGAAGAAGCCGCCGGTCGCGAAGCCGACGACTCCGCCGCCGGTGGATACGTCGATGGGGAACCGCCCGCCGGCGCCGCCGACGCCGGTCAACGAACCTCAACCGGTCCCGCCGGAACCGGCCGGCATCGACACGCTGGCCAGCCGCGATCTCGACGACATCAACAAGAACTCCCCGTTCCAGCCGCTGTTCTTCGCGTACGATCAGTCGGAGGTGAGCCCGGACGGCCAGGCGGTGCTGAACAGCAACGCCGAGATCATGAAGAAGTACGCGACCTGGGTGATCACGATCGAGGGGCATGCCGATGAGCGCGGCACTGCCGAATACAACCTCGCGCTCGGCGAGCGCCGGGCGCTGGCGGCGCGCAACTATCTCGTGTCGCTCGGAATCCCCGCCGACCGGCTGCGCACGGTCAGCTACGGCAAGGAATTCCCGTTCGACCCCGCTCGCACGGAGGAGGCGTTCGCGAAGAACCGCCGCGCCCACTTCGTCGTCACGAGCAAATGAACTTCCGCTCGAGGCCTGACATGAAGCTCAGAATCGTCCCGTTTGTCGTTGCCGGCCTGTTGCTGGCCTCCTCCGCCGCCCAGGCGGCGGACAAGACTCACCAGCAGCTGATGGCGGAGATCCGGATGCTGCAGGAACAGCAGGCCCAGCTCCAGCAGATGCTGCGCGGCCTCGCCGATTCGCTCAAGACGATGACGGCGAAGATCGACGAGCAGAACGGGTCGATGCGCAAGGGGTTTGCCGACCAGAAGCTGGTCGCCGACAACATCGCGGAAGGAGTACGGGTTCTGCGCGAGAAGGCGGATGACACCAACGTCCGGCTGTCGACGATGACCCAGGAGATGGAGGCGGTGCGGAGCGCGATCCAGTCGATCCCCGCCCCTTCAGCGGTTCCGCCGGCCGGTGTGACCGGTGACCCCAACACGCCGGGAGCTGTTCCCACCCCTCCCACGACGTCGGCGGCACCGCCGCCCAACGTGTCGCCGGGCAAGGCCTGGGACGCGGCGTTCAACGACTACACCAGCGGCCAGTACGATCTCGCGATCGCCGGCTTCGAGTTCTACATCAAGTCGTTCGCCACCGGCCCGCGTGCGGATGATGCGCAGTTGAACATCGGCAATTCGCACTACGCAATGGGTAACTACCGGGAGGCGGTGACCGCCTTCCAGAAGGTGATCAGCGACTATCCGAAGGCCGACTCGGTACCGCCGGCGTACTACAAGCTGGGGTTGAGTTACGAAGGATTGAAGCAGATCGATTTGGCCCGGCGCGCCTACGAGACGCTGATCAAGGAGTTTCCGACCTCGGTGACCGACGCGACGCTCGCCAAGCAGCGGCTCGACTCGCTGAACAAGAAGCAGGACTGAGGCGGTTCGACCGAAACGGCAAACTCCAGACTCCCCCCGTTCGATCTCGAAACGGATGAAGCCTGGAGTTTGACGCGTACGGTTGCGGGCTAGAACGGAATATCGTCGTCGCTCAGCTCGGTGACCGGCTCCCCCATCGGATCTTCCATGTGGGCCCCGCCGGCCGCTGCGCCCCGTGCCCCCTGGCGGGCGCCGCCGCCACCGCCGCCGAGCAGCACGACGCGATCGCCGCGGATCTCGGTGGTGTACCTCTTGTTGCCGTCCTTGTCTTCCCAGTTGCGCGTCTGGAGCCGGCCTTCGACGTAGATCTGCTTCCCCTTGGTCAGGTACTCGTTGAGGCTCTCGGCGGTCTTCCCCCAGAGCACGATCCGGTGCCATTCGGTCTTTTCCTGCTTCTGGCCCCCCTTGTCGTTCCAGACCTCGGTCGTCGCGAGGTTGAGGGTTGCCACCGCGGCCCCACCCGGCGTGTAGCGGAGCTCCGCGTCGCGCCCGAGGTTGCCGACCAGAATGACTTTGTTCACGCTGCCCATTCCTGCTGTCCTTTCGTCTGCCCGCTCGTCATCAAGCAGGTCCGTTACAAATGTGCCGCCATTGTCGTTCGACAGGAATTCGCGCGTCAATCGGAAGATCGCGTTCTGCGCGCCGCAGATTCTGCGACATCACCACCCGTCGTTCGTACCGCAGATGCTACGTGGAACGCCCGTACCGGTCCTCGAGCCTCACCACGTCGTGCAGCTCCGGCGTCGAGACCTCGAAGACGTCGCAGTCTTCGATCGCGGTCATGCGGTGGACCGTCGTCGGGGTGACGTGTACCGCGTCCCCCGGTTTCATGTCCCGCTTCACCAGCTCGTCACCCTCCTTGATTTCAAAGAGCATGCGGCCGGTCCAGAGGAAGATCGTTTCGTCTTTCTGGTTGTGGTACTGGAGGCTGAGCGCGTGGCCGGCGTTGATGTGAATGAGCTTGCCGACGTAGCGGTCGGTCTTCGCCCAGTGCAGCTCGTAGCCCCACGGTTTCTCTACGCGCGTTGGTTCATGCATCTTTCTGGGTTCCAAGAGGTTCTAAGGGTTCTAAGTCAGGTTCCGGGTTCTTCGTTCGAGGTTCTGGTTCCTAGTTCTGAGTTTCTGCATCAGCGTCGCGGTTCTGCCGTGCGCGGAGCGAGGAACTCGATCAGCTCCTTCTCGACATCGGCGGCGGTCGCGGCGCGGAGCGCGCGGGCGGCGACCCGGGTGGCATCGGCGGCGTTGAGCTCGCGGAGCACCTGTTTCGCGAGCGGAATCGCGGTCGGCGCCATGCTGAACTCGGTGATCCCCATCCCGACCAGCAGCGTCAGCAGCACCGGGTCGGCCGCCATCTCGCCGCAGACCGAAACCCGGATGCTGCGGCGGCGGCCGGCGCGCGCGACTATCCGCAGGACCCGGAGGATCGCCGGGTGGAGCGGCTCGTACAACCGCGAGACGCGGTCGTCGGTACGATCGACCGCCAGGCGGTACTGGATCAAATCGTTGGTGCCGATGGCGAAGAAGTCCGCTTCGGCAGCCAGCAGGTCTGCGGTCAGCGCGGCCGACGGCACCTCGATCATCACCCCGGTCGGCACCGGCGGGACCTCCACCCCTTCGGCCCGCAGCGACGCGGCGGCACGGGCCACCGCTTCACGCGCGGCCCGCAGCTCTTCCACCCCGGACACGAACGGAAACATGATCCGCAGCGAGCCATGGCGGGCCGCCCGCAGGAGCGCTCGCAGCTGCGCCTGGAAGATCTCGTCCATGCTCAGGCTCAGGCGGATCCCGCGCAGACCGAGCGGCGACCGCACGCCGTCGACGCCGGCATGTTCGATCGGCAGCTGGGTCTCGCTGACGTCGAACGTTCGGATGGTGACGGTCGCCGGGGCGGCGGCGCTGATCAGACGGCTGTAGGCGGCATACTGCGCCTCTTCGGCTAGCGCGGCGTGGCCTCCGGTCAGCAGGAACTCGGAGCGGAAAAGGCCGATGCCGTCCGCTCCCCGCTCTCGAGCGCGCTGCGCATCATCGGCCGATTCGATGTTCGCCTCCAGCCGGATGAGCACGCCGTCGGCGGTGATGCCCGGCAGCCGGCGGAACTCCTCCAGCGATTCCTCGAACTGTGCGCGGCGGCGCCCCCGAGCCCGGACCTGTGCGATCGTGGCCTCATCCGGCGCCACCATCACTTCCCCGGTCGTGCCGTCGACCGCAACCATGGTTCCGGGCAGGATCAACGTGCTGGCGTTGCGGACGCCGGCCACCGCCGGCACCCGGATGGACCTGGCGAGAATCGCGCTGTGGTACGTCCAGCTTCCCTCTTCGCTGACCAGCCCGGCGAGACGGGGCCATTCCAGCTGCGCGATCAACGACGGCGTCAGCTCGTCGGCCACCAGCACCAGCGGCCCTTCGAGCTCGCGGAAGAAATCGAGCGGATCCTCGCCGGCACGCAGGTTCCCGCACAGCCGCCCGACGACGTCGGAAACGTCGCCGCGGCGTTCGCGGAGGTAGGGATCGTCGCCGCGGTCGAACAGCGCCGAGATCTCCTGGAGCGTCCGGTGCAGAGCGGTCTCCGCGTTCACCCGGGACCCACGGATGATCTCGATCGCCCGGTCGATCAGCATCCGGTCGTCGAGCATCAGCAGCTGGGCGTCGAAGAGATAGCCGTGCTCGGCGCCGACGCTGCTGGCGATCCGTTCCTTGATGTGATGGATCTGGTCGCGGGCGGCGATCCTGGCCGACTGGAGCCGCTCGACCTCTCTCGGGACGCGGCCCACCGGCACGCCGAAGCCCAGGTCACCGGTCGACCGGTGGAGCACGACCGCGGTGCCGACACCGACGCCGGCCGAGACGCCGAGTCCCTTCAGGCGCATGGCTCGTCCTGAGCCCCGTCCAGGGGCACCTCGTCGAATCCGCGGCCGACCAGGGCACAGAGCGCCGAGATCGCTTCCCCCTCGTCCACCCCGTCGGCCGAAATGGTGATCTGGGTGCCCTGCGAGGCCGACAGCAGCAGCAGGCCCATGATGCTCTTGCCGTCGATCTCCCGGCCGCCGCGCTCGACCCGGATCATCGAGGCGAACCGGCTCGCCAGGTGCACGAAGCGGGCGGCGGCGCGCGCGTGCAGCCCGAGGGGGTTCACGATCCTCACCGCACAGGAGGTCATCGCTCCGTCCCCTTCTCACCGCGCAGCAGGTCGGAGGCCACCCAGATGGCATTGCGGCCGTGCTCGCGCATGTCACGCGCCACGGTCAACAGGTCGTCGGCCTTCTGCGGCCGGGCGAGCTTGATCAGCATCGGCAGGTTGACGCCGGTGATGACCTCGACGCCGTCGTTGACGAACGTCACGCCGAGATTGGCCGGCGTGCCGCCGAACATGTCGGTCATCACCAGGACCGGCGCCGGCTGGCCGCCCGACCCGGCGCTCATCGCCACCCGTTCGATCGCCCGTCCGATCTCTTCCTTCGCCAGCTCCACGTCGTCGTGCCAGCCGATCGACACGGCGGCGAAATGCGGCAGGTCGCCGACGATCATCTCCGCCGCGTTGACCAGCTCGGTGGCGAGCTGTCCGTGCGTCACGACGACGACGCCTAGCTGCATGGGCTATTCATGGGCAATATCCCTGTGTCTGACGCGCACCCGAACCCCCTGGATTCCCGACAGCCCCTTCTTCAGCGCCTCCGCGATCGCCACCGAGCGGTGACGTCCGCCGGTGCAGCCGATCCCGATCGTGAGGTACGACTTGCCTTCGTGCACGTACTGCGGGATCAGGAACTTCAGCAGGTTGAGTGTGTGGGTCAGGAACTCGTGGGTGGCCTTGGCCTTGTTGATGTAGCGGACGACCGCCTTCTCGCGGCCGGTGTGCGGCCGCAGCTCGGGCACGAAGTGAGGATTGGGCAGGAAGCGGACATCGAACAGCAGGTCGGAGTCGACCGGGATCCCATGCTTGAAGCCAAAGCTCAACACCGTGACCACCAGCTGCGAGCCGGGCGCCCGTCCGGCCGCCACGCCGGTAAAGGTCTGCCGGAGCTCGTGCACCGTCATCTCCGACGTGTCGACGATGTGGTCGGCCATGCGCCGGACCTGCTGGAGGGCTTTCTTTTCCTCGCGGATGCCCTCCAGCGCCGAGCGGTCGGGCGACAGCGGGTGCGGCCGGCGCGTCTCGCTGAAGCGGCGGACCAGCGTCCGCTCCGCGGCTTCGAGGAAGATGAGCACCGGGTTCAGACGGGTCTTCTGCTTGAGCCGCTTCCACGCGCGCGGGAACTCGTCGAGCATCTTCCCCTCGCGGATGTCGACCACGACCGCGGCCCGCGAGATCTCCGTGCCGGCCCGCAGCGTCAGGTCCGCCAGCATCGGCAGCAGCTCGATCGGCAGGTTGTCGACGCAGAAGTAGCCGAGGTCCTCGAGCGCCTTGATCGCCTGCGACTTGCCCGAGCCGGCGAGCCCGGTGAGGACGACGAACTTCGATGTCACGGCCGTCCGGGCGGCCCGCCTGGCCGCGTGGCGTTTCTCGCGCATCAGAAGTCGTCTCCGTGGTCCACTTCGGCGTCGAGCGCCCGCGGGGCCGGCTCGAGCTGCTGGTTCAGCCGCTCGACCAGGCGCCGGGCCGCGTGGTGCCCGCGGCTGCGCAGCAGCTGGTTCCGCGCCGCCACTTCGACGAGGATGGCGACATTGCGTCCGGGGGCCACCGGCATCCGCACCATCGGAATGCGGATCCCGAGCGTTTCATAGAAGGCGTCGTCGATGCCGAGGCGGTCGTACTCGCGGCCGGACTCCCACCGCTCCAGCTGGACGACGAGCTCGACCCGCTTCGACGTCCGGGTCGAGGCGACGCCGAACAGGTCCTGCACGTTGATGAGACCGAGCCCGCGGATCTCCATGTGGTGACGCGTGAGCTCCGGGCAGGACCCAAGCACGTATGACTGGGCGCGGCAGCGCAGCTCCACCGTGTCATCGGCGACCAGCCGGTGGCCGCGGACGACGAGGTCGAGCGCGCATTCGCTCTTGCCGATGCCGCTTTCGCCGACCACCAGCACGCCCGAGCCCGAGGATGTCCATCAGGACGCCGTGCACCATCCCGCGGGGCGCGAGATAGGTGTCGAGGAAGGCGGACAGCCGGGTCATGGCTTCGGGGGTGGACGCGGTCGTCATCATCAGCGGCATCGAGGCGCGGTCGGCCGCCTCGACGATCTCCGGGACGGGGACGAAGGCACCGGTGATCAGCACGCAGGGCAGGTCGTGGCCGAAGACCCGGTCGAGCGCCGAGACGCGATCCGCGGGAGCGAGCGACTCGACATAGCGGATCTCGCTCTCGCCGAACACGAGCACACGTCCGCCGTGGAGGTAGGCATCGAAACCCGAGAGCGCGAGGCCGGTTTTCTGCGGCTGCGAGATGGTGATCTTGCGCTTGAGGCCGGCGCGTCCGGCCAGCAGCTCGATGGGGAGCACCCGCGAGTCGGCAAGGTCGCTGAGCAGGGTTCCGACAGTGACAGACATATGGTGCGGGGCTCCGGACCCTTCATCGGGGGGCCGGTCTCCGGACCTTATTATGGCTGGATCAACCCTAAATTACCGTCTTTACGCCGATAGAGGATCGCGACGCCGTCGTCGTCCGAGTTGCGGAACACGAGGAACTCGTCGTCGGTCGACTCCATGCGCATCGCGGCGTCTTCGAGGGACATCGGCTTGACCGCGTAGCGGGTGGCCCGTACCACCGACGGCCCTTCGACCGCCGCGGCGGCCTCCCCCGGCTGCGGGGTGACCTTGCGGTTCCGCACCGCCCTGGCCGCCTGGCGTTTGCGGGAATTCCACTTCCCTTTCAGCTTCTTGGCCTGCTGTTCGAGCTTGATCGTCGCCTCGCGGACGGCGAGCGGCCAGGTGTTGGCCTCGGCGGTGCCGTTGAGCGTGTGATCCCCCCGGGTGTGGATCGTCATGTCCACCTTGTGCCGGTATTTCTCCTTGGTCGCGATGACCACCGCCGAGAGGGCGGCCGAGTTGAGCACGCGCTCGAGCGTGGTGAGACGGCGGGTGATGAGCTGACGAAGAGCCGGGGTGACCGTGACGTGGCGGCCGGTGATATCTAAGCGCATGTTTTTACAGCTTCCGGCTGCCAGCTTCCGGCTACCAGCTCAAACCGTCGCCGATCGTCGGCTGGGAGCTGGCAGCTGGAAGCTGGAAGCTAAAACAGCACCTTCCGCTGATTCGACGTCGGGATCTTCAGCTCTTCGCGGTATTTTGCGATCGTGCGCCGGGCCAGCATCAGCCCTTCCTTCTGCAGGATGCTGACGATCTTCGAGTCGCTGAGCGGCTTCCGCGGGTCCTCGTTCTCGATGATCTTCCGGATCCGCTGCTTGATCGTGACCGACGACACGCTGTCGCCGTACGAGCTGCTGATCCCGCTGTGGAAGAAGAACTTCATCTCGAACACGCCCTGCGGCGTGTGCATGTACTTGTTGTTGACGACCCGGCTCACGGTGGACTCGTGCATGCCGATGTCGTTGGCGACGTCCCGCAGCACGAGCGGACGGAGGTGCTCGATGCCCAGGTCGAGGAACTCGCGCTGAAAATTGATGATGCTGGTCGCCACCTTGTGAATGGTTTTCTGGCGCTGGTCCACCGACTTGATCAGCCACAGCGCCGAACGGAACTTGTCCTTCACGTAGGCCCGGGTCTCGTCGCTGTTCTCGGTCGTTCCCTTGTCGAGCAGCCGGCGGTAGTAGGGGCTGATGCGCAGCTGCGGCAGCCCTTCCTCGTTCAGCATGGCGACGTACTGGTCCTCGACCTTCATGACGTAGACGTCGGGGATCACGTATTGCGACTGCGACGGGTTGAAGCGGCTGCCCGGCTTGGGATCGAGGTTGCGGATGATCTCGACGTGCTCGCGCAGGTCCTCGATCTGCACCCCGAGCTTGCGCGCGATCTCGGGCACCTGGTGGTTCTGCAGCAGCCGCAGGTGCTCGGTGACGATCTTCTCGGTCGGCGTGCCCTCGAGCCCGAGGTGGCGGATCTGCAGCCACAGGCATTCCTGCAGGTCGCGCGCCGCGACGCCGATCGGATCGAAGGTCTGGATATGCTGCAGCGCCTTCTCGACCTCGCCGACCGGCCAGTCGGCCATGGCGGCGATCTCTTCGACCGACGCGACCAGATAGCCGTCGTCATCGAGGTTGCCGATGATCGCGCCGCCGATCTCCTTCAGCTTCTCGTCGCTGGTCTGCAGCGAGAGCTGCCACATCAGGTGATCGGAGAGCGATCCCGCGGTCGAGAGGGTGTTCTCGATCGGCGGCAGTTCCTTGACTTCCTGTGGGGTGCGCGGGCGGTAGCCGTCGTCGAGATAGTCGCCGAAAAAATATTCGTAGTCGGCGTCGTCCCAGGCGTCGGCCTTTTCGGCGGCCGGCTGGTCGGCGGGTTTCTCGGCCTGTTGTTGTTCCGCCGGCTGGAGCTCCTCGGTGGGAACTTCTTCCAGCAGCGGGTTCTCGACCATCTCCTGGTTCAGGAGATCAGCCAGCTCCAGCGTCGACATCGGCAGGAGCTTGATCGCCTGCTGCAACGAGGGCGTGAGGATGAGCTTCTGAACGAGTTTGGTGTGCAGCTTCTGCGCAATCGCCATGGTTCAGTGGGCCCTTCAGTCCTTTCAATCTTAGTCCAATCGGAAGTCAGCGCCGAGGTAAATCCTCTTCACTTCCTCGTCGTCGGCGAGGCTTTGCGGTGTTCCGCTCTTGAAGATTACCCCGTCATGGACGATGTAGGCGCGATCCGTTATACGCAGCGTTTCCCGCACGTTATGGTCGGTGATGAGCACCCCGATGCCCCGCGACTTGAGGTGAAAGATGATCTTCTGGATGTCGGACACGGCGATCGGATCGATCCCCGCGAACGGCTCGTCGAGCAGCATGAAGCCCGGGGAGATCACCAGTGCGCGGGTGATCTCGACCCGGCGCCGCTCTCCCCCCGACAGGGTATAGGCCGGGGATTTGGCCAGGCGCGTCAGGTCCAGCTCGGCGAGCAGCTCCCGCAGCCGGGCGCGGCGCGCCGAGGCGTCGAGTTTGGTCGTTTCGAGAATCGCCGAGATGTTCTGTTCGACGGTCAGGCCGCGGAAGATCGAGGGTTCCTGCGGCAGATACCCGATGCCCTTCCGGGCGCGGATGTACATCGGCTCGTCGGTCACGTCCTCCCCGTCGAGCAGGACGCGTCCCGAGTCCGGCCCGACCAGCCCGACGACCATGGAGAAGGTCGTGGTCTTGCCGGCGCCGTTCGGGCCGAGCAGCCCGACGACTTCTCCTGACGCCACGTCGAGGTTGACGCCCCGCACGACCGTGCGGCCGCCGTACGCCTTGGTGAGATCCTTCGCCTCGAGCCTCGACATCAGCGGGCAAACCCCGCTGGACACGGTTTCGACCCCGAGGAGTTCATCGGCACGCCCCCGGCCGAACCCTGGACGCTGGCTCTCTCGGTTGCCCGGTTGAAGGTGGCGGTCTGCCCCAGGGTCGACGTGCAGGAGCCGTTCTTCGCCTCGATCACTTCGACCGGCGTCCCGACCATCAGGTACTGATCGTCGGCGGCGGTGTAGGTCAGATGCGCGCCGGTGACCAGGCGGTTCCCCTCTCGGACCGTGACGTTGCCGTTGGTGCCATACGCTTCCGCCCGCTCCAGCTCGTTGACCGATCCCTTCATGAACAGCTCGATCTTTTCACCACTGACGATGCCCTGGAGGCCGGTGATGGTGGCCTTGGTGGTGTAGGTCGCGAGGCGCCGGGTGTCGTCATAGGTGAACGTATCGGATGCGCCAGTCGTCCGGTCGGCGCGGCGGGCCCCGGTCTTCGGGTCGGTTTCCTGGAACATGAACACCGTCGTCACGCCGCCGCTCGCGGCGAGGTTACCCGCCTTGTCGTCGATCTCGATCGTGGGGGCGGTGATCTTGGTATCGACCCCCTGCCACAGGACGACGTTGCCGGTGTAGACGGCCTTCGAGCTGGCGCCGTTGTAGGCGAGCCGGTTGGAGGTCACGTTCACGGGCTGATCGGAGGCCAGCATCGAGGGCAGCTTCCCCTCACGCGCGCCGCGGCCCGATTTTCCCTTCTGCGGGTGGATCGTGCTCCGGACGCGGGTGTCGGCGGCGAGCTCGCGCGTGGTCAGCGAGAACTGGATCGTCCGTGCCGCCACCGTGACACGGCCGTCGGCCACGGTGGGCGAGGCCGGCCCGGGCTGGCCGTCCGCCGGCACCAGATCCAGCCGGTCGCGCGCGACGTCGTAGATGCCCTGCTGCCCCTCGGCCACGAAATCAGGCGCCTCGGTGAACCGGACGTTGCCGCGGAAGTCGGCCTTCTGGATCGCCCCCAGCCCGGGCTGGGTCTCGATGATCAGCGTCTGCGACGTCGCCTGGCGTTCGGACGCCGGCACGTTGCGCCGGCCGGCGCGCGTTTCCCGGTAGTTGACGCCGCCGCTGAAGGTGGCCGCCTGGAGGCCGCCGCCGTTGGCGCCGGCCGCCGTCAGCGCCGCCGACCGGATCGTCTTGGCCGCCGCCTCCCCTTCCGCCGGCAGATCCACCTGCACCCGTTCGTTGGCCGTCAGCGACGTCATCGTCGAGCCGTCGGGCCCGAGCCCGATGTCGATCGTATTTCCGGAGATCCGTTTTCCCGCGGCGCCGGCGAGCTGGACCGCCGCGTTCTCGACCAGCCGGGCATGCTGCAGCGTGCGGCCGTCTTCTCCATAGGTGAGGTCGATGTCGCGCGCCGACATTGCGGTGGGGCCGGCGGCGCCGCCGGTGATCCGGCTGTTGCCGCGGAGCTCGAGCATGCGGACGCGCTCGTCGTCATCGGTCAGGCGCACCATGATGTCACTGGCTTCCACCACCCGCCCTTCCCCGGTGATCCGCGCGCTGCCCTGGAGCTGAATGTAGTGTTCCGCCCGGGCGAGGCCGATCGACGCGGCCGTCGCTTCGAGACCGCCGGTCCCATCCTTGGCTGGGGTGACGTCGATCCGCGCCTTGTCCTTGATCCAGAAGACATCGCGCTTCTGGTCGTAGGTCGCGCCGACGCCGGAACCGGTCATCCGTCCTTTGGCGAACTCGACCGCCCCGGGCACCACCACCATCCCGTCGGCATGGGTGTAGGTCGCTTCCGCGGTCTTCATCTCCAGCCCGCCGGCGCCGGTCAAGCGGACGTTGCCGCGGAACACCGCCTGCTTGATCGGGTCCGCTCCCCGCCCGGGGTAAGGTCCGCTTCATTGGCGTGGACCACGAAGCTGCGGTCGCCGCGATTGATCGTCGCCTCGACGTTGCCCGAGAGCTGCGATCGCCCGTCGGCGAGGGCGACGTGATCGCGGAACTTCACCGCCCACTGCAGCTTCCCCGAGGGATCGCGGACCTCCTGGAGCCCGCCGCCGCGCGTCTCGAGCGGCGCCTCGGGAACCCTGCGGTCGGGCGCGACCTGCTGCTGCGGCACGGCACGCTCGCGCCGCAGCGAGGTCACGAGCATGCCGATGAAGCCGATGACGAACAGCGCGATCGCCGCCTGCGCTATCCGCTGCCAGCGCATTATTCGGTGAGGCCTTTGAAATCCGCGACCGAGAGCTCGAGGTAGGTCTCCCCCTGGTATTCGTTCTTGTCGAGCGAAAAGGCGAGGTTCATACCGGCGCGGTGATCTTCGAGGAAGCCGGCGCGCTCGGCGGCGCGCCAGGCGATCGCGCGGAACCGCCGGCCGTCCTGGGCGAAGGTCATCTTCAGGTGACGTTCCTTGATCGTGCGCGGGCCGTCCACCAGCTCGACCCCGGTGGCGTGGAAGACCGGGCGCGGATTGGCGAGGCCGAACGGCCCGAGCAGGTCGAGGCCGCGCACCAGGTCGTGGGTGATCGCCTTGAGCGACAGCTGGGCATCGATGCGCAGCCGCGGGCGCAACTGGTCCGGTTCGATCACCGCGTCGGCGTAGGCGTTGACCCGGGCGCGGAACTCGGGCACCCGCGCCGCTTCCATCGTCAGCCCCGCGGCCTGCTTGTGGCCGCCGAACTTCACGAAGAGGTCGGAGCAGTGTTCCAGCGCCGCCAGCAGATCGAAGTCGGGGATGCTGCGGCACGAGCCGTGGGCGATCTCACCGTCGATCGACAGCACGATCGACGGCTTGTGGTACGAGTCGACCAGTTTCGAGGCGGCGATGCCGATGACGCCGCGGTGCCAGCCCAGGCCGCCGACGACGAGGACGTTGTGCGCGCCGACCGAGGGATCGGTTTCGATCGCCTTCTTGGCCTGCGTCACCAGGTCGGCTTCTTCCGCCTGGCGCTTGAGATTCTCGTCGCACAGCTGCTGCGCGAGCGCGCGCGCCTCGTCGCCCATGGCTTCGTCGGTGGCGAGCAGCAGCCGGGCGGCGATGTCGGGGGTACTCATCCGCCCGGCGGCGTTGACCCGCGGGGCGATCATGAAGCCGACGTGGTAGCTGTCGATGATCTTCCCCGTCAGTCCGCAGGCATCGAGCAGGGACCGCAGCCCGATCGAGTGCGGCCCCTTCGACAGGGACGCGAGACCGAGCCGGGCGATGACCCGGTTCTCGCCGACCAGCGGGACGACATCGGCGAGGGTGCCGATCGCCGCGATCTTGACGAACGCCGGCAACCACTTCCCTTTCCCGGCCCGATCGCAGAGTGCCTGGACGACTTTCAGCGCGACGCCGACACCGGCCAGGTACTTGTCAGGGTAGGTGCAGTCGGGCCGCTTGGGATTGATCACCGCCAGCGCCGACGGCAGCGTCCCGTCGGGCTCGTGATGGTCGGTGATGATCAGGTCGACGCCGAGGTCGCGCGCCCGCTGTGCCGCCTCCCCCGCCCGGATGCCGCAGTCGACCGAGACGATCAGGCCGACTCCCTGGGCGTGGAGCCGTTCGATCGCCGCCGGCTGCAGGCCATAACCGTCGCGCATCCGTTCCGGCAGGAAGTGGATGACATCTCCGCCGAGCATTTCCAGCGCCCGCCGCAGGATCACAGTGGAGGTGATGCCGTCGACGTCGTAGTCGCCGTGGATCGCGATCTTCTCGCGCTGCGCGATCGCGCGCTCGAGCCGGGGGATCGCCTTGTCCATGTCGGCCAGCCTGAACGGATCGTTCAGGTGCTCGAGCGCTGGATACAGGAAGCGTGCGGCCAGCTCCGGATCACTCAGGCCCCGCATGCACAACAGCCGGGCGATCGTCGGATGCACTCCGAGCGCGTCGGCCAGCACAGCCGACTGGGCATCGTCGCACGGCAGGTGATGCCACAGGAGGGACTTCATGCAAGGTTGAAGGGTGAAGGGTGAAGGCTGAAGGAAGTGGGCATGGTCGTGGTTCTCAACCTTCAGCCTTCACCTTTCAGCCTTCAGCGTAGCCTTGTTCTTGTCCACGAATGCGGTGCCTTCTTCCCCCATCCGGCGGAACTTGTCGTAGCGCAGGTTGAGGCGGTCCTCGACGCTGAGGGCGGCCACCTCCTGGAGGGCGTGGTTGAGCGCCTGGTCGACCAGCGCGGTCGCGCGCTCGTGATCGTTGTGGGCGCCGCCGGCCGGCTCGGGGATGATGCCGTCGACCAGGCCGAGCGCGACCATGTCGGGAGCGGTGATCTTGAGCGCGGCGGCCGCTTCGACCTTGCGGTTGGCGTCGCGCCACAGGATCGCGGCGCATCCTTCCGGCGGGATGACGCTGTAGACCGAAAACTCCTGCATGAACACCCGGTCGCCGATCGCGATGCCAAGCGCGCCGCCGCTCCCCCCTTCCCCACACACGATGACGATGATCGGGACTTCGATCATCATCATCTCGCGCAGGTTGAGGGCGATCGCTTCGGCGACCCCTCTCTCTTCAGACTCGACGCCGGGGTAGGCGGCCGGGGTATCGATGAAGACCACCGTCGGCCGGCTGAACTTTTGCGCCATCTGCAGCACCCGAAGCGCCTTGCGATAGCCCTCGGGGCGGGCATAGCCGAAGTTCCGGAAGATCTTCTGCTTGGTGTCGCGCCCCTTCTGGTGCCCCATCACCGCCACCGGCTGCCCCGGGTACTCGCCGAAACCGGCGACGATCGCGGGGTCGTCGGCGAAGCGCCGGTCCCCGTGCAGCTCCACCCATCCGGTGAACAGGCGCTCGATGTAGTCGAGCGTGTTCGGCCGGTTGGGGTGGCGGGCAACCAGCACCCGCTGCCACGGCGTCAGGTGCTCGTACAACTCCGCCCGGATCTCGTCGGCGCGCTTGCGCAGGGTATCGATCGAGCGCATCCGCTCGGGCGTCTGCGGCAGCATGCTGAGCGCCTCGATCTCCTTGAGGAGCACGCCGACCGGTTCTTCGAATTCAAGTAATTCAGCCGGCATTGATCAGTGTCCTAATCGTCTCAGACTCACCGCCGAGGACGCGGAGATCGCAGAGGTTATTGGGCTCTGGATTAACCAGAATATTGACTGATCGCACTGAGCTGTGTCGGGAGCCCAAAGTCTCGGCGCCCTCGGCGTGCTCCGCGGTGAGTCTGATGACGGCAGCGGTCATCGCAGTTCAACCGAACCCGAACCGCACAACTGTTCCACTTCGCTCACCATCCGCTGCGAGGGTTTGACGCGCTGAGCGACTTCGGAGCGGACGCGCAGCGGCTTTTCCTTGCCCTTCACGTCGAGCTCCAGGAAGACCCGGCGATCGCCGCGGTGGCGCGACAGCAGTTCGGCGAGCGCCTCGAAGGTCGGGCGGCCGTGGGGAGGCACCGACAGATGGATGGCCACCTCCCTGGTCGTCCGTTCCTGGAGCAGGGCGATCGGTTGCAGCTCGGTGGCGACGATCCGGGCGGACTCCTCGTCCTTTTCGAACTTGCCGCGCACCAGTACCATCGCGTCCGCCTCGATCAAGGCGCCGTGCTTGCCGAAGGCCTCGGGGAACACCACTACCTCGAGGTTGCCGGCGACGTCGTCCAGCATGAAGACGGCCATGCGGTCCCCCTTCTTCGTCTTCAGCGGACGGAGGCCTGAGACGATTCCGGCGGTCCAGACGTCGGGCAGCGACTCGGCCAGCTCACCCACCCTTCGCGCGCCGAACACCTTCAGATCGTCGGCGAACCGGTCGAGCGGGTGGCCGCTGAAGTAGAAGCCGAGCGCCTCTTTCTCCCCGGCGAGCTGGACCACTTCCGCCCACGGGGCGGCATCGGCGAGCGGAATGATCGTCGGGGTGCCGTCTTCGGCCGGCCCACCGAACAGCTGGTGCTGCCCCTGGTCGCGGTCGCGCTGGTGACGGCCACCCTGCTCGATCGCCCGGTCGACCGCGGTGAACAACCGGCCCCGCGCCCGTCGCTTGTCGGCGGCCGCGTCGGGCACCAGCGAATCGAGGGCGCCCGCCTTGACCAGGCTCTCGAGCACGCGCTTGTTCACGAGCCGCAGGTCGGAGTGCTCGCACAGCGTGTAGAGCGAGTCGAGCCGGCCGAGCTCGCGGCGCGCGTTGAGCACCGACTGGACCGCCCCCTCGCCGACGTTCTTCACCGCGCACAGGCCGAAGCGGACCCCTTCCTTGACCACCGTGAACTGCAGCTCGCTGGAATTCACGTCGGGCGGCAGGATCGGTACCCCCAGCTCGCGGCACTCGTTCAGGTACATCGCCAGCTTGTCGGTGTTCGCCGCTTCGATCGTCAGCAGCGCGGCCATGAAATGCCACGGGTAGTTGGCCTTCAGGTAACCGGTCTGGTAGGCGACCCAGGCATAGGTCGTCGAGTGCGACTTGTTGAAGCCGTAGCCGGCGAAGAACTCCATCAGGTCGAAAATCTTGGTGGCCTTCTTCTCGTTGACCCCCTTGGTCTTCGCCCCTTCGGTAAAGGCCGCGCGCTGCTTGGCCATCACCTTGGGGTCCTTCTTTCCCATGGCCTTGCGCAGCATGTCGGACTGACCCATCGTGAAACCGGCCAGCTCCGCGGCGATGCGCATGACCTGTTCCTGGTAGGCGATGACGCCGTAGGTGTCCGACAGGATCGGCGCGAGCTGCGGCAGCTCGTACTTGACCTCGGTCTTCCCCTGCTTGCGCGAGATGTAGTCGTCGACCATCCCGCTCTTCAGCGGCCCCGGACGGTAGAGCGCGTTGAGGGCGATCAGGTCGTCGAGCCGCTCCGGCTTGGCCTTGCGCAGCAGCTCGCGCATCCCCGAGCTCTCGAACTGGAACACACCGTAGGTCTGGCCATCGCAGAACAGCTGAAACGTCTTCTTGTCGTCGAGCGGGATCGCGTCGATGTCGAGATCGATCCCTTCCGTCCGCTTGATCTCGTCGAGCGCATCCCGGATCAGCGTCAGCGTGCTCAGCCCGAGGAAGTCCATCTTCAGCAGGCCGACGCGCTCGACCTCCTTCATCGCCCACTGGGTGACGATTTCGTCCTTCTGGCTCTTGTAGAGCGGCACGAACTCGGTGAGTGGCCGCGGCGCGATCACCACCCCGGCGGCGTGCACCGACGCGTGCCGGGTCATGCCCTCGAGACGCTGGGCGACGCTGAGCAGCTCCCTCACCCGCTCGTCCTTCTGCTGCAGGTCCTTGAGCGCCGGGCTTTCTTCGAGTGCCTTGGCCAGGGTCATGTCGAGCGCCGGCGGCACCGCCTTGGCGACGCGGTCGGCGTCGGCATAGGGGATGTCCATGACCCGGGCCACATCCCGCACCACCGCCCGGGCCTTCATCGTGCCGAAAGTGATGATCTGGGCGACGTTGGCGCGGCCGTACTTCTGGGTCACGTACTCGATGACCTCGCCGCGCCGTCTTTCGCAGAAGTCGATGTCGATGTCGGGCAGCGACACACGCTCGGGGTTGAGGAACCGCTCGAAGATCAGGTCGTACTCGATCGGATCGACGTCGGTGATCCGCAGGCAGTAGGCGACGAAGCTGCCGGCGGCCGAGCCGCGGCCCGGGCCGACCGGGATGCCCTTCTCGCGCGCGTAGCGGATGAAATCCCAGGTGATCAGGAAGTACCCCGGGTACTTCATCTGCTTGATCATCTCGATCTCGTAGGTCAGCCGCCGCTCGTACTCGTCGATCGTGTGCTTGAGTACCCCCTTGAGCGCCAAACCCTGCAGCCGCGTCAGCCGCATCTCGAACCCCTGGCGAACGACGTGCTCGAAGTAGTCGTCGAGGGTGAAGCCGGCCGGGACCTCGAAGTTCGGGAGGTGGTTCACCGTGCCGGACAGATCGACGTTGCAGCGCTCCGCGATCCGGACCGTGTTGGCCATCGCCTCGGGAAAGTCGCCGAACACCTGGGCCATCTCGGCGGCGGTCTTCAAATAGAACTGGTCGCCGTGATACTTCAGCCGGTCGGTGTCGTTGACCATCTTGCCGGTGCCGATGCACAGCAGGATGTCGTGGGGCTTGAAGTCGGAGTTCTTCAGGTAGTGGACGTCGTTGGTGGCGACCAGCGGCAGGTTCAGGTCCTTCGCGATCGGCTGCAGTCCGACGTTGACGATCTTCTGCTCGTCGATCCCCTGGTACTGCATCTCGAGGAAGAAGTTGTTCGGCCCGAGGATGTCCCGATAGGCCGCGGCCGCGTCGATCGCCTTCTTCTGCTGCTCGGTGCGGATCCCGGTCGCCACCTCCCCCTTCAGGCAGCTGCTCAACCCGATCAGCCCCTTGGCGTGCTGGGCCAGAAGTTCCTTGTCGATCCGCGGCTTGTAATAAAAGCCCTCGGTGTAGCCCGACGAGACCAGCTTGATCAGGTTGTGGTAGCCCTCGCGGGTCTCGGCCAGCAGCACCAGGTGGTTCGCGGTTTCGCCCGGCGTGCCGCTCTTCGTGCGCCGGTCCCCGGGCGCGACGTAGACTTCGCACCCCAGGATCGGATTGATCCCGCGCTTTCTCGCCTGGTCATGGAAGATGATCGACGAGAACATGTTGCCGTGCTCGGTGATCGCCGCCGCCGGCATCTTCAGTTCGGCGCACTTGTCGAGCAGCTCCTCGATCCGGCAGGCGCCGTCGAGCAGCGAATATTCCGAGTGCAGGTGGAGGTGGACGAATTCAGACATTGCGGAATGCGTACTGCGGAGTGCAGATTGACGGATTGTTGATTGGGGATTGCGGATCGGGCGGCTGGTTTGCGGCGATTGCGGCACGGCCCATCACGCCGCAATCCCCAGTCCGCAATCCGTTAGTCCGCATTCCGCAATCCCCAATCCGCAATGTCCCTACTCCCACTCGATAGTCGAAGGAGGCTTGGAGCTGATGTCGTAGACCACGCGGTTGATGCCCTTCACCTCGTTGACGATGCGCGACGAGATGGAGGCGAGGAGCTCGTGCGGCAGCCGCGCCCAGTCGGCGGTCATGCCGTCGCGGCTCTCGACCGCACGGATCGCGATCGTGTACTCGTAGGTGCGCGCGTCCCCCATCACCCCGACGCTCTGCACCGGCAGCAGGACGGCAAAGGATTGCCACACCTTCCGGTACCAGCCGGCCTTCTTCACTTCCTCCGAGACGATGTGATCGGCGCGGCGGAGCAGGTTGAGCCTCGAGTGCGTCACCTCGCCGAGGATGCGAACCGCCAGGCCGGGGCCGGGAAACGGTTGCCGCCAGACGAACTCCGCGTCGAGGCCGAGCTCCTCGCCGACTTTTCGCACTTCGTCCTTGAACAGCAGGCGCAGCGGCTCGACCAGCTTGAAGCGCATCCGGTCCGGCAGGCCGCCGACGTTGTGATGGCTCTTGATCGCGGCCGACGGTCCGACCACCGAGACGCTCTCGATCACGTCCGGATACAGCGTCCCCTGGCCGAGGAAATCGAACGAGCCGAGCTTGCGGGCCTCGTCCTCGAAGACATCGATGAACGTCGAGCCGATCACCTTGCGCTTGGTTTCGGGGTCGGTCACCCCGGCCAGCCGCGTCAGGAACAGATCGGCGGCATCGGCGAACACCAGCGGCAGGTTCAGGCGCTGGAACCGCTGGCGGATCTGCTCTCCTTCGTCCTGCCGCATCACGCCGTTGTCGACGAAAATGCAGGTCAGCCGGTCGCCGACCGCCCGGTGCATCAACACCGCCGCGACCGTCGAATCCACCCCGCCGCTCAAGCCGCAGACCACCCGCCCGTCACCCACCTGGTCGCGGATCCGCCCGGTCGCCTCCTCGACGAACGACTCCATCGTCCAGTCGCCGGTGCAGCCGCAGACATCGTAGGCGAAGCTGCGCAGTATCTCGAGGCCGTGGTCGGTGTGGGCCACCTCGGGATGAAAGAGCAGGGCGTAGAGGCCGCGGTCGGCGGCCGCCATGGCGGCGACCGGGGCGTTGGCGCTCGTCGCCGTGACGGTGAAGCCGGCCGGGACCGTCTTGACGAAATCGCCGTGGCTGGCCCACACGCGCAGGTCGGCCGGGGCCGAGGCGAAGAGCGGCGCGCCGGGATCGATGTGGATCGTGGCCAGGCCGAACTCACGGTGGGGCGCCGGCGCCACCTGTCCGCCGAGCGCATGGGTCATCAGCTGCATGCCGTAGCAGATGCCGAGCACCGGCACGCCCGCGGCGTAGACCGCGGTATCGCAGTGCGGCGCCCCTTGCTCCGACACGCTCTTGGGGCCACCTGACAGGATGATGCCGACCGGGCGTCTGTCCTGGATCCGGGCCAGCGGTGTATCGAACGGGAGGATCTCGGCGTAGACCGACAGTTCGCGCAACCGGCGCGCAATCAACTGGGTGAACTGCGAGCCGAAATCGAGAACAACGATGGTCTGATGATTCACAGTGAAGCTGGCGGACGGAAAGTTGGCCGATAGGATGACGCTATTATAAGGTGTGGACTCGGCCCGCACCACCACAACATCTTGTTGGTTTGCTGCCCGAATCCTCGGCTGCGGACTGGCGCTGCTCGGCCTGATCGCGCACGCGCGCGCGGCGCAGGATCCGCCGGTCGTCGGCTTTCCCGCGACGCTGCCCGGCACTCCGGTGCCGGTGCCGGAGGGGCCGAAGGCGATCGCGTGGACCGTTCCGATCCCGGCCGCGCCGATGCGGAGTCCACTCATCGCCGGCGATCTCGTATTCCTCGCCCACCTGCCCGGCAACATCAGGGCGTATCACCGCAGCGACGGGCACGAGGTCTGGCGCGCCGAGCTGCCGGTCGAGCAGCCGCTCGACGCCGACGGCCAGCTGCTGCTGATCTCGTCCGGCGAAGCGATCCATGCGTTGCACGCTGGTGATGGCACGGTGGCGTGGCGATCGCCGTCCGGCACCGCGACTGCGCCACTGCTCGTCAAGGATGGCTGGATCGTCGCCGCGACGGCCGGCAAGCTGACCGCGCGCCGCGCGAACGACGGCGAAACCGTCTGGACGGTCGATGCCGGCGTTCAGCGCGAACGCGGCGCCATCTCCGGCGACGTGCTCTTCACGCCGCTGGTGGACGGCCGCGTCGTGGCGAGGAACCTGTTGAACGGCGAGGTGATCTGGACCAAGTCCCTGGGGGGCTCGCCCGGGGAGCCGTTCGTACTCGGGGAGGACCTGTTCGTCGGGGCCAGCGATAAGCGGTTCTACAGCCTCGATGCGGCGTCCGGCGAGATCAACTGGTCCTGGCGGGTGGGCGCCGACGTCCGCGGCCAGGCGGCCTCCGACGGTCAGCGGGTTTTTTACACCGCGCTCGATAACCTGGTGCGCGCGGTCGACCGCTCGGACGGGGCGGAGCGCTGGCACAAGGGGGTGCCCTTCCGTCCGTTCGCCGGGCCGATTGCGACTGCCGGATCCGTGTTCGTGGCGGGATCGTCCAGCGAGATCCGCGTGTTCCGCGCCAGCGATGGCACCGCCACCGCCACCATCGTCTTCCCCGCCCGCATCGGCCTCAACCCCGGATCCGCCCTCACCGAGGCCGGAGTAATCTTCGCCGCGGTCACCGGCGGCCTGGACGAAAGCTGGAAGCTCTCCCTCTCACGACCACTTCGCTGAGGGCTCGCAGGAATCGGGAATCGGGAATCGGGAATGGGCGGTGGGGGATCGGGAGTGCGGAATGGGGATTGAGGACTGGGGATTGGGAATTGGGAGTTGGGAATTGGGAGTTGTTTAACGCGCCCCACTACCCACTACCCATCCCCCACTACCCACCACCCATCCCCAACTACCGACCACCCGCTACCGACCCCCCACTACCCGTTGCCGAGTGGAATGAAGCGAAGCGAGCTCTTCGCGAATGGTGGCCGCGAGCCGGGTGATCCCTTCGCGGATCTTGTCGTGCGACGGCGCTGAAAAGGCGAGCCGCAGGAAGTGGCTGCCGCTGCCGTCGACGAAGAACGCCTCGCCGGCAACGTAGATCACCCCCTGCGCGACGGCGCGCGCGATCATCACGTCGCTGTCGATCGGCTCGGGCAGTTTGGCCCAGAGGAAGAACCCGCCTCGTGGCGACGGCCAGGTGATCTCGGTGCCGAACTCCCGGGTGAGCGCGTCCACCATCACGTCCCGCTTCTCCCGGTAGTGCCGGCGCAGCAGCGGCAGCCGGCGCTGGAGCACGCCGCGGCGGCAGGCCTCGTGGATCACGCGCTGATCCAGGCCGCCGGTGCAGAGGTCCTCGGCCTGTTTCGCCATCTCGAACTTCGCCGCGAGCGGCGCCGGCGCGTCGATCCAGGCGACGCGGTAGCCGGGCGCGAGAGTCTTCGAGAAGCTGCTCAGATAGATGACGCGTCCATCCGTGTCGTCCACTTTGATCGGCCGGACGTCCGCTTCCGTCGCCGAGCCCTCGAAGTAGAGCTCGCGATACGGATCGTCCTCGACCAGCAGGACGTTCCGCCGATCGGCCCACTCGAGCAGTTGGCGGCGCCGGTCGAGGCCGATCAGCAGGCCGGTCGGGTTCTGGAAGTTGGGCACGACGTAGAGCATGCGCACCCGCCGTCCGTCGGCCCGCAGCCGCTGGCAGGTCTCGTCGAGCGCATCGAGGTCGACGCCGTCGGCGTTCTGACGCACGCCGACCATGCTCGCCTGCACGTTGCGGAACGCGGTGATCGCCCCGGTGTAGGTCGGCAGCTCCACCAGCACGACATCGCCCGGGTCGAGCAGCACCCGGGCCACCAGGTCGAGCCCCTGCTGGGAGCCGGTCGTGACCAGCAGTCGTTCGGGCGAGGTGGTCACCCCGCGCGCCGCCATGATCGCGGCGATCTCCTCGAGCAGCGGCTTGAACCCGCGGGTCGGACCGTACTGGAGCACGCTGCCGTCCGTCCCGGTGAGCAGCTCCCGCGTTATCTCGGTGAACTCCTCCCAGGCGAACGTGTCAGTGGCCGGGTAACCGGGAGCGAACGAGATGATTTCGCGCGACTGCGCGAGCACCATGCCCATCCGGCGAATGGCCGATTCCTTCATCTGCTCGGCCGAATGGGACAGGAAGTCGTCGTAATTGATCATGCGGAGGCGTTGGGTTGAGCGACACGAAGGTTGCGCACGGCGTCGCCGCCGCGTGCGTAGAGACGATATTGCGCGAGGTATCCGCCGAGGGCGGTCAACGCCACGTACTGGAACACGATGCCGCGCATCAGCCAGGCGGCGAACTGGAGCGGCACATACGCGAGGCCGGCCAGCGGCACGAACGCGATCAGGCTGAGCCCGGCGGTCGCCAGGATCGCCGCGAACGTCGCCAGGGTGACCAGCAGCAGCACGACGCCGAAGATCGCCGCGATCTCGCGCAGCGCCGAGCGCATGAACTCCAGCACCTTGCCGGCGGCGGTGCGCACGCTGACCTCCTCCACCGCGATGATCATCTGGGTGAGCAGGTAGACGAGATTGATCAGCGTCACCCACACCACCAGCACGCTCGACGCCAGCGCCGCGAAGATCACCGTCCAGCCGAGCAGCACCGGCGTGTTCCGCGCCAGCGCATAACCGCCGACGATGAAGCCCAGATAGACCGCGGCGGTGATCGTGTAGGCGATCAACAGGCAGCCGCCGAGCCGGAGGTACCGCCGCCACAGCCGCTTGCAGCCATCGAGGAACGGATCGATGTGGACCCGGCTGGCGCGCCGGACGGCGTCCAGCCGCAGCGGTGGACGCTCGATCGGCCCGGTGCTCTGTTCAGCCTCGGCCAGCAGCGACATCGTGCCCCCCTTGACGATGAAGGTCAGGGCCGAGCCGCCGAGCAGCACCAGCAGAAACGCCGCGCCGAAGGCCACGAATGCCACCGGGTTGGCGCCCAACGCCGCGAACAGCGAAGCGACGATGTCTCGCAGGTCGCCGGCCAGCAGGTCCTCGACCTCTGCGCCGAGCAGCAGCACCACCAGGAACAGCCCGCCGATCACCGGCACCCCGAGCAGCAGCTTCAACGTCGCTTCGACGATGAACTGGACCACCACCAGCGGCCAGTTGGCCGCGGCGATGATGGCGCCGCGCTTGAGCGCAGTCTTGAGCGGCAGGTGTTGAGTCATCGGCGCGATTCTCCAGTTTACCCTTTGCGGTATCCTCCTGCCGAAGGTGCCTGCTCTCGATATTCCGCGGATGCGTGACCGCCACGTGAGCTGGCGACGGCTGCTGGGCATCGGCGTGATCCTCGCCGCGGTGGTGGCGGCCGGCGGCCTGGCGATCGAATGGATGCGTTTCGGCTGGACCAGCACGGAGGCGGTCGCGCGCGTGGACGCCGAGGTGCGCCGCGAGTTCGATGGGATGACAGCGCTGCTGGCGGAGCTTGGCGGCGCGATCGCCGCCGACCCCGGCGACAGCGCAGGCGCTGCAGGCGTCGCGCACCCTGCAGGCGGAGCCGGATGCGGCCCGCGCGCTCTTCGACGTCATCGACCGCCGCCTCGGCGCCGCCGGCAGCCGTCCCGACGTCGCGGTGACCGTTTACGACTTCCCCGATGGCGTGGCCCGCGCGTGGGCGGGGCGTCCGTCCGACATCCCATCCGAGCGCATTCGCAGCCAGCGCTCCTGGTTCGTCACCCCGTCGCCGCAGGGGCTCCGTCTCGTGCACGTCATTCCGGTCACCGCCGGCGACGACGCGCCGGTGGGGGTGGTGGCGACCGAGCACGCGCTGTCCCCGGCGTCCGCCGCCGGCACCATCTCGTCGGCTGATCACCTGCTGCCCACGGCGTTCGGCCAGGCGGCGCTCCTCCTGCGCTACGAAGGGGCCGGCGAGGAGAACCGTCCGGATGCGGTCCTGCTGCGCGCCCCCTCCGGCGAAGTGCTGGTTGAAGCGTCGATCACCGCGGACCAGATCGAGCGGGCCCGTGCCGGCTGGCGGCGTCGCCTGTTTGCGCTGCTGCTGGGGATCGGCGCCATCACCCTGCTGTTGCTGACCGGCCCGCTGCTCGATCGCCGGTCGGCCGCTGGCACGATCCCGGTCCACCGCCGGCTGACGATCGCCGCCGCGGCACTCATCCTGGTCGGTGCGGTGACGGCATGGTTCGCGCTCGACATCGCCATGGACGGCGGCCCCGGTCTGCACGCGCTGGTACTGGTGGGCAGCGCGTCGGCCGCGGGGATTCTCGCGCTGACGGCGGCGCCGCTGTCCGGGTGGCGGGTGGTCAGGCGCAGACAGCGACGCCCCCCGGCCGCCGCCCCGCTGTCGTTTGGCCTCCAGCACCTGCTGGCCGGTGTGGTCGTCGCCGGAGTCATCCTGCTGTTCGAGATCGTGCTGAAGCGCGCGCTCGAATCGGGGCCGGTCGATCTCCGCCACTTCTCGCTCCACCCGTGGAGCGGCGAGCGGCTGACCCTGCTCGCCGCCATGCTCGCGGCTCACGTCGCCGCGACCTGGGCGGCCACGCTGGTGCTGGCGGTGTCGGTCATCAACTGGCGGCTGCCTCGTCGCGATCCGGCGTGGTTGACCCTCACCTGGGTATTCTGGGTGGCTCCGTCGCTGGTGGTCACTGCCTTCGCGGTGACGCGCGGTTGGCCGCTGCCCGCCCTGGGCATCGGGCTCTCGGCGGCGGTGTGCGCCGCGGCGGCGCTGTTCGCGCCGCGGGCGGCACGGTGGTTCCGGCACGCCACCGTGGCGGCCCGCATCCTCACCCTGTTCGTCGCGTTTCTCCTGCCCGCGCTCCTGCGTGTATCCCTCGGTGAATTTCTTCACCGTGCGGGCGGTGCGCAGCCTGGTCGCCACCGAGTACGCGGTCGAGGCGCGGAACCACCCGCAGGTGCTGCAGGAGCGGCTCGAGGAGGTCCGCCGCGAGATCGACGCGATGCCGAATCTCGCCCAGCTGGTGGGCGGAGGGGCGCCGGCGCAGGCCGACGGGCGCGGCACCGGGACCGCGTTCCTGGTGTGGCGGCAGACCGCGCTGGCGCGCGCGCGTCTCACCTCCGCGGTCGAGCTCTACGACGCCACCGGCGCGCTGGTCACCGCTTTGCGCTGAACGTGCCGGAATACACCGGCACGATCCAGACCCCGCGCACCGCGACCGCCTGCCAGTGGGAGATCTTCGGCGAGGCCGCGCGGTTCGGCGCCGAGGAGCGCCGGATGCTGCACGCGGAGCGAAGCATCTGCCAGGGGACCGGCCTGGCCACGCGGATCCTCGGCTCGATCGTGGTCCACATCGTTCCCGATTACCGGACGCTGCCCTTCATCACCTCGCAGAGCCCGTACTTCGAGGTGTTCCGCTCGCAGGGAGGCGCGCCGGCCGAGGGCACGACCGGCAGCGATGTCGACATCGCGATCTACGGCTGGGGCCTGACCCCGCTCTACGCCTCGGGCACGGCGGCCTGGCCGATCACCGATGCGCTGTTCGCGCGGCTCTACGCCTCGCGCGACCCGTTCTGGACCGACATCGATCAGGGCAACGGCCGCTGGCACGTCTTCTTCTCGAACGACCGCAACGGCATCTACGCGCTCGGCTACCCTGCGCTCACCCTGTTCGACCGTTTCGTGCACCTCGCCGAGCTGACCACCCTGGCGGGGGCGGTCTTCGTCATCGTGTTGCTCGCCACCGCGCTGTTCACGCGGATGGCGCGCGAGCGGCCGCGCGTCGGCCGGGCGCTGCTGCGTGAGATCCGCGCCAGCTTCTATCGCAAGCTGTTTCTCGCGTTCGTGCTGGCGTCGATCATCCCGGTGCTGACGCTGGCGCTGGTCATTCGCGCCTACTTCGCGGGTCTGTTGCGGGCCGACGTCGAGGCCGAGGCCGCGCGATCGGCGTCGGTTGCCCAGCGGGTGATCGAAGAGTCGCAGGAGCTGCTGCGCCGCGGCGGCGAGTCGCTGCCCCCCGCCGGCCATGCCGACGAGCCCGGGCAGCGCGAGGACGACGTGATGATCTGGATCAGCCAGGTCATCGACCAGGACGTCAACATCTTCCGCGGCCCGACGCTGCTCGCCACCAGCGAGCGCGACCTCTTCGCCTCGGGGCTGCTGCCGACCCGGACGCCGGCGGATGTCTACCGGGCGATCGCGCTGCAGCGCCTGCCGAGCTTCGTCGCCGAAGATCGCATCGCCACGCTTCCCTACATGATCGCCGCCGCGCCGGTCCGCGCCGGTGGACGCGATGCGATCCTGACCGTCCCGCTGGCCAACCAGCAGCGCGAGATCGAGGAGGAGGTGGACGAGATCGACCGCGGCGTGCACCTCGCGGCGCTGTTCTTCATCCTCGTCGGCGCGGCGATGGGGCTGTCGATGGCCGAGCGGATCGCCGACCCGGTGCGGCGCCTGACCCGCGCGACGCGTCGCATCGCCAGCGGCGACTTCGACGCGCGCATCGCCGTCCGCTCCGCCGACGAGCTCCGCCGGCTGGTCGACGCCTTCAACAGCATGGCGGCCGAGTTGAAGGCGCAGCGCACCCAGCTCGAACGCACCCATCGTCTCGAGGCCTGGGCGGAGATGGCGCGGCAGGTCGCGCACGAGATCAAGAACCCGCTGACCCCGATCCAGCTCTCGGCCGAACATCTGCGGCGCGTGCACCTGGACCGGGGCGAGCCGATGGGCCCGGTGCTCGAAGGGTGCGTCAGCGCCATCCTGAGCCAGGTGCGGTTGCTGCGGCAGATCTCGTCGGAGTTCTCGAACTTCGCCTCGTCGCCGACCGCGCGTCCGGCGTCGGTCGACCTGCCCGAACTGGTCGCCGAGATCGTCGATCCCTATCGCACCGGTCTCGCCGGCCGGATCGCAATCGACAACCGGGTCGCCCCGCCGCTCTCGCGGGTGTTCGTCGACCGGGCACTGATCGGCCGCGCGCTCTCGAACATCATCGAGAACGCCCTGCACGCGATGCCCCGCGAGGGCTCGATCGCGCTGATCGGCGGTCGCCGAGCCCGGGTCGGTCGTCCTGCGGATCACGGATACCGGCGTCGGGATGGATGAGGAGGCGCTGGCGCGGGTGTTCGAGCCCTACTTCTCGACCAAGGCCACGGGCACCGGGCTGGGGCTGCCGATCGCACGACGGAACGTCGAGCTGAGCGGCGGCGCGATCGAGGTCGAGAGCGCGCGGGGCCGCGGGACGACGGTGATCCTGCGGCTGCCGGCGACGGACTGATATCCAATGCCGCCGGCTTGCGCCGGGCGCGTTACAGCGCCTGCGGCGGTGCCGGGGCGGGCGCCGGCTCCCCTTCCGGTTCCTGGTGCCGGCGATGGAACCGGCCGATGACCCAGAAGATCACCGCGAAGATGACGTAGGAGTAGGCCATCACCACCAGCGCGAGCCGCGGCTGGGTGGCGATCAGCGCGATGATCACCGCGCCGATGAACAGGGCGAAGTAGGAGCGGCGCCAGCCGACGTCGATCGCCTTGACGCTGCGGAAGCGGATGGTGCTCACCATCAGGAGCGCCGGCACCAGGACCATCGCCAGCGCCGGCAGCGCCTGCCGCCACTCCTGCAGCCCGGTGGGAAACAGGTAGACGGTCGACGCGATCACCCCGGCGGCCGCCGGGCTCGGCATCCCGGCGAAGTAGCGCTTGTCGCTCGGGCTCGTCGTCTGGATGTTGTAGCGCGCCAGCCGCATCGCGGTCGCGGTCACGTAGAGGAAGCCGATCGCCCAGCCGACGCGCTGCAGCGGCCACAGTCCCCACGTGAACGCCAGGATCGCCGGGGCGAGGCCGAACGACACGACGTCGGCCAGCGAATCGAGCTGGACGCCGAAGGCCGACGAGGAGTTGGTGAGCCTGGCGAAGAACCCGTCGAGCGTATCGAGCACCATCGCGATGCCGATGAGCAGCGCCGCCGTCTCGAAGTCGGCGCGGGTCGCGTAGACCACGCAGGCGTAGCCGCAGAACAGGTTCGCGACGGTGAACAGGGACGGCAGCAGGAACACGCCGCGCCGGAAGCGCCGCCTGGGCGCGTCGGTCCGCCGGCGTCCTTTGTTACCGAGCACCATCGCTCCTGAACGCGGCCAGCACCGTCTCGCCGGCGACGACCAGCTCGCCGACGGCGACCCGCAGCTCGGCGTCCGGCGGCAGGAACACGTCCATGCGGGAGCCAAATTTCATCAGGCCGATCCGCTCGCCGCGCGCCAGCTGCTGCCCCTCGACCACCCGGCACACGATCCGCCGCGCCAGGATGCCGACCACCTGCCGCACCACCACGATGCGGCCGTTCGACTCGAGCCACAGCTCGTTGAGCTCGTTGTCGTTCGAGCCTTGGTCGTAGGCCGGCAGGAACTTGCCGGGCCGGTACTCGATCCGGGTGATGCGCCCCTCGACCGGGGTCCGGTTGATGTGGACGTCCATCGGCGACAGGAAGATAGTCACCTGTTTCCAGTCCCCCGGCGGCGCCCACCGATGGTCGGTCGGCCCGGCGATCATCACCTTGCCGTCCGCCGGCGAGACGACCAGCCCGGGATCCTGGGGAACGCGCCGGTCCGGATCCCGGAAGAAATAGGCGAAGAAGCCGCCCAGCAGGGCGAGCGAGGTGGCGAGCGCCGGCCGGCGGCTGGCGGCCGCGATGACGGCCGGGACAACAGCACCCCCGATGAACGGATAACCGGCGCGATCGATCTTCATATCTGAAGGATGCCGTACAAAAAAGAAGAGGGCCAGCCCCGGTCCCGGTGCGCGGCGCAGCGCCCGATCGCGGTGTGGCCCTCGGAGTTTAGCGCGGAGGCGTCAGCCGCGGCCTGCGTGCGTGGCTTCGCGTTCGCCGGTATGACGGCGAAGGATGTTCTCCATCTGGTCCTTGAGGAGCAGTTTTTGTTTCTTCAGGCTGACTTCTTCGACTTGTTCGGGTTCGGTGAGGTAGTGGCGGCCGGCGTAATTGTGAAGTCGTTCATCGAGATCATGATGCTTGGTGGCGAGCTGCTGGAACTCCGAGTCCGTCTGCAGCAATTTACGCTTCACCTCTTCGAGATCTTGCATCGTTGCCCCTCCTTTTCGCTGGAGCTCCTCAATTCCCGTCGTTCATAGGGGGACGGTAACACAAGACCGGGACCCCTTCAAGGTATTGGATTGGCCGCACCAAACTCATGGATTTAGCCACAGAATCAGCCCATCTTCTTGCGGGTTGTCGTAATAATCCGGCCGGACCGCCGTGATCTTGAATCCGAGCTTTTCGTACAGCCGCAGCGCGGCGGCGTTGGAGGCACGGACCTCCAGCGTGGCCCGGCGAGGGCCGGTGCGGCGCAGGACCTCGGTCAACAGTGCAGTCGCGATGCCGCGGCCGCGCAATCCACCGTCGACCGCCACAGTGTTGATGTGGACCTCGTCCTCGATCACCCAGCAGGCGCAGAACGCCACGATCTTCTCGGTGCCGGCACGCGCAACGTAAACGTGGCTGACCGGCGCCTCGAGCATCTTGTCGAAGGTCGCGGCCGTCCACGGATTGGCGAAGGATCCGGCTTCGAGGGCGATGACCGCATCGCGATCCGCGGCGGCGACCGGGAGCCGCAGCCGGTCGACCTGTAGCGGGTCCTCGATTCCGGTCATGCGCCGCGGGAGCGCCGCTCACGCACCAGCTCGACGTCCGGCCGGCGGACGTAGAGCGGCACGATCGCGTGCGGAACGATCGCGGCGTCGGGATGGCGAGCCGCGATCAGCCCGATCGCCCCCGCCAGCGGCCGGACCGGATCCACCAGCAGTGCGTCCGCTCCCAGAACCGAAGTGATCCGGTCGCGGTAGCGCAACGCACCGTCGCCGTGGAAGGCCGTCCCGTCGAGCACCGACCGTTGCAGGGTGAGGACCGTCTCGGCGGGGGCGGCCGCTGGCTCGCAGAGAGGCTGCTCCCCTTCCGGCCCCCGTTCGAACACCTGCGCGTAGACCTCGCTCCGGTGCGCATCCATCCAGGCGGCGATCCTCGCCGGGCCGGCCGGCGCCGCGGCCGCCAGCGCGTGCAACGTTGACACCGGGACCACCCGGCGTTCGCGCGCCATCGCCAGCCCCTGCACGGTCGCGATCCCGATACGGAGCCCGGTGAACGAACCGGGGCCGACCGCCACTGCGAACAGCTCGACGTCGGCGACATCGACGCCGGCCGCAGCGCACGCCGCGATCAGGTCCGCGGGCAGGCGCTGCGCGTGCGTCAGCGCCGGGTCCCCCGTCCGTTCGACTACGACCTGCGCCGTCGCGGACGAGCGCCACGCTGCCGCCGCGAGTGGTGGTGTCGAGTGAGAGGATCAGCACGCCGGGGTCCAACTGCCCGAATGCTATATTGTCAGCATTCGGTCTTCAGCCTTCAGCAATTCAGCGCCCTGATGCTTTCTCCCTCCGAACCTGCCGGCGCGACGCCCGCGATGCGGCAGTACTTCGACGCCAAGCGCCAATACCGCGACGCGATCGTGTTCTTCCGCATGGGGGACTTCTACGAGATGTTCTACGAGGACGCGCTGACCGCCGCCCGCGCCCTCGAGCTGACGCTGACCTCGCGTTCGAAGGACTCCACCGGCGGCGCGATCCCGATGTGCGGCGTCCCGTATCACGCGGCCGACGGCTACATCGCCCGGCTGGTCCGGAAGGGGTTCCGCGTCGCCGTCTGCGAGCAGATGGAGGACCCGAAGAAGGCCAAGGGGCTGGTGCGTCGCGAGGTCGTGCGCGTCGTCTCCCCCGGCACGCTCACCGACGCGGGTTATCTCGATGCGCGTGAGCCGGCGTTCCTGATGGGGGTCTCGGCCGCCCAGCCGGGCCCCGGCTTCGGCGTGGCGCTGCTCGATCTCTCCACCGGCGAGTTCACCGCCACCGAGTACCTGGGGCCGGACGCGAGGCAGACGCTCGCGGACGAGCTCGCGGTGCTGCGGCCGCGCGAGATCGTGGCACCGGCCCTCCTCACCGACGTCCCGGCGCTGGTCGAAGAGCTTCACCTCGGCGCTCTCGTGACGACGGCTGAAGAATGGACGTTCGACTTCGAGTCGGCGCGGCGCGGTCTGATCGATCAGCTGCGCACCCACAGCCTCCAGGCCTTCGGCCTCGAAGGGCATCCGGCCGCGACCTGCGCCGCCGGGGCGCTGGTCCAGTACCTGCGCGAGACGCAGAAGGCCGACCTCTCGCACATCCGCGAGGTCGCTTTCCGGACCGGATCCGAGTGCCTCATCGTCGATCCGACGACGCTGCGGAACCTCGAGGTGATCGAATCGTCACAGGGCGGGCGCGCCGGCTCGCTCCTCCACGAGATCGACCGGACGGTCACGCCGATGGGCGGACGGCTGATCCGCGGCTGGCTGTTGCGTCCGCTGCTGGCGCTCGAGCGCATCCAGGACCGTCTCGACGCGGTCGAGGAATTCGCCTTCCGCGCCACCGAACGCACCAAGCTGCGCGATGCGTTCAAGTCGATTCACGACATCGAGCGGCTGGTGGCGCGCGCGGCGCTCGGCACCGCCGGCCCGCGGGACCTGGCCTCGCTCAAGGCCTCCATCGCCGCGATCCCCCGGGTGCGGCTGGTGCTCGAGGACCTGCAGGCGCCGCTGGTCCGCAGCCTGCTCGCCGAGATCGACGACCTGGCGGACATCCGCGACGAGGTCGATCGCACCATCGTCGACGAGCCGCCGGCAATCGCGCGCGAAGGCGGCATGATCCGCGACGGGCTCGACCCGGAGCTCGACGATCTGCGCTCGATCAGCCGCTCCGGCAAGCAGCGCATCGCCGAAATGGAGGAGGCCGAGCGCGCCCGCACCGGCATCGGGTCGCTGAAGATCCGCTACAACCGGGTGTTCGGCTACTACATCGAGATCTCGAAATCGAACCTGGCCAACGTGCCCCCCGACTATCACCGCAAGCAGACCATTGCCGGCGGCGAGCGGTTCATCACCCCGGCACTGAAGGAATACGAGGAGAAGGTCCTCGGCGCCGACGAGCGGATTACCTCCCGGGAGATCGAGATCTTCGAGCGGTTGCGCGGCCGGGTCGCGGCCGACGCACCGCGGGTGCAGGACACCGCGCGCGGCCTCGCCGCGCTGGACGTGCTGTCGGCCCTGGCCGAGACCGCTGCCCTCGGCAACTACACGAAGCCGCAGATGCACGCCGGGCAGGAGCTGATCGCGACCGATGCCCGGCACCCGGTGGTCGAACGCTACGCCCCCGACGCGTTCGTGCCGAACGATGTGACGCTCGACGGCGAATCGCACCAGCTCGTGATCCTCACCGGACCGAACATGGGGGGCAAGTCGACCTATCTGCGGCAGACCGCGCTCCTCTGCCTCATGGCCCAGGCCGGATCGTTCGTTCCGGCGCGCACCGCCAAGCTGCCGGTGGTGGACCGCCTGTTCGCCCGGGTCGGCGCCTCCGACAACATTGCCCGCGGCCAGTCCACGTTCATGGTCGAGATGCAGGAGACCGCGAACATCCTCCACTGCGCGACCTCGCGAAGCCTGGTGATCCTCGACGAGATCGGTCGCGGCACCGCCACCTTCGACGGCCTGAGCCTGGCGTGGGCGGTGGCTGAATACCTCGCGTCGAACCCTAAGGCCCGGCCGAAGACGATCTTCGCCACCCATTACCACGAGCTCACCGACCTCGCCGACGCCCTGCCCGCCGTCGCCAATTTCCATGTCGTCGTGCGCGAATGGAAGGACGACATCGTGTTCCTGCGCAAGGTGGTGCCGGGGCGTTCCGACCGCAGCTACGGCATCCAGGTCGCGCGTCTCGCCGGTCTGCCGGCCACGGTGGTGAACCGGGCCCGCGAGATCCTGAACGGTCTCGAGCGCGACGAGCTGTCGCGCGGCGGCCGGCCGTCGCTGAGCGGCGAGGGGTCGCGGAACCAGCAGCAGCTCGGGCTGTTTCAAGCGCCGCCGGCCGGGGACGATCCGCTGCACAAGCGGCTGCGCGAGGTTGACGTGAATCAGCTGACGCCGCTGCAGGCGCTCACGCTGCTCGCCGACTTGAAGCGCGAGGCGGAGGGGTGACGCGGTTCGCGCGAGCCGTGATGCATCCGACCGGCTCTCTCGTGACGACACGCGTGTGGATGCTGCTGGCGCTTTGTGCGCTGGTGATTGCGTCTGGAAGCGCCGAGGCGTCCAATCGCTATGATCCGCGCTTCAGGTTCCGGACGATCTCGACCCCCGGCTTCGACATCCACTTTCACCAGGGGGAAGAAGCGCTGGCGCGCCGGCTCGCGATGGTGGCGGAGACCGCGGCGAAGGAGCTGGCGCCGAAGCTCGGACGTCCGCGGCAGCGGGTGCACGTGATCCTCGTCGACCAGAACGATCGGTCCAACGGCTGGGCGACCCCGTTTCCCTACAACGTCATCGAGATCACCGCCGCCGCGCCGACCGGGGCGGGTCAGCTGGGGAACACCGGTGACTGGCTGCGGCTGGTCTTCGTCCACGAATACACGCACGTGCTCCACCTCGATCGCGCGCGCGGCCTTCCCGCCGCACTGGGCTGGATCTTCGGACGCCACCCGGTGCTGATGCCGAACCTGTTCGTGCCCCCATGGCAGATCGAAGGGCTCGCGACATTCGAGGAGACCGCTCTCACCGGCGAGGGCCGGGTGGCCGCGGGTGACTTCAGGCTCGTGCTGGATCGTGCCGCGGTGGCCGGGCGGCTCGATCCGCTCGACCGCGCGAGCAACGATCGCGTCGCCTGGCCGGGAGGAACGACGCGGTATCTCTACGGCGCTTACTTCCACCAGTATCTCGCTCGCACCTATGGCGAGGCGTCGCTGGGCCAGCTGGCCGACCGAACTGCCGGACGGGTCCCATACCTCGGGTCCGGCGCGTTCAAGAAGGTGTTCGACAAGTCACTGGGCCGGCTGTGGGCGGACTTCGAAGCGGACCTGACGCGGAGCGCTGCGGCGGCTTCGTCCCCCGCTACTCGCCTGACCAATCACGGGTTCGGGGTTTTCGCGCCGGAGTATGCGCCGGATGGCCGGCTGTACCTACTCGGTGTCGAACCCTCACGGCTTCCCTCACGTGATGGAGCGCGCGGCCGACGGGCTGGTCAGGGAACTGACGACACGGGTCGGCGGCGCCCGCATGGCGGCGAGCGCCACGGAGCTGGTGTTCGATCAAGTCGAGTACGTCCGCAGCGTCGCGGTGCAGTCGGATCTCTTCGCCGTTGCGCCGAACACCGGTGCGGTCCGCCGGTTGACGCGCGAGGCTCGAGCGGGTGATCCGGACCTGAGCCCGGATGGCCGTACCGTTGTCTGCACGATTCAGGCAGGCGACCGCCGTTCACTGGCGAAGCTCGCCTCCGGCTCGAACCAGGGCTCGCCGACAATGCTCGTGTCGGAGCCCGACACTCACTACGCCACGCCGCGGTGGTCGCCGGACGGCCGCACCATCGCGGCGGAGCGGCGGCGGGTTGCCGGGGCGTCGGAGATCGTGCTGCTCGATGCCGACACCGGGGCTCTGGTCCGGGTGCTCGCCTCCTCGGTTCGCGGACGCAACGTATCGCCAACCTGGCTGCCTGGCGGCGCGGCGCTCCTGTTTACGTCGGATCGCGCCGGCGGCGCGTTCCAGATCTACCGCGTCGATTCGGACGGCCGGAATCTCCGCCGCCTGGTCAATGCCGGGAGCAGCACGGAATCCCCGGTGCTGTCGCCGGATGGCAGCGTTCTCGTGTTCGTCGGCTACACGGCGGATGGCTACGATCTTTTCTCGTTGCCCTGGGAGCAGGCGGAGTGGACTTCCGAGGAGGACTCGAGTCCCGTGAAGGTGGATAGTGCGGCGGTATCCGCCGGCGGGAAGCCGGAGGCTGCAGCGCAGCCGCTGGACGCCACCGCGGCAGCCGCGGCACAGACGGATTCCGCTTACACGCCGTGGCGCGAACTCCTGCCCCGTTACTGGACACCGATCATCGAATCCGACGGTGACGATCCGGCATTCGGAGCGGCGACCGCCGGAGCCGATCCGTTAGGGCGGCATGCCTACGCGGCAGGGGCCGCCTGGTCCACGCGCGGCCGTCCGGACTGGTACGCCGCCTACGCGTACGATCGCTGGCGTCCGACCGTGTTCGCGAACATCTCGGACGATACCGACCCGTGGTTCGAGGGCCTGGTCCGGACGCGCGAGCTGAACGGCGGCGTGTCGCTCCCCTTCCGCACGTTCCGTCACACGCAATCGCTGTTTGCCGCCGGCCACGGTTCGAGCGATCAGTTCGACTGCGCCGACTGCGCGACGCCGGTCGACCGTACGATTACGCGGCGCGCATTGCGCGGCGGCTGGTCCTACACTTCGGCACGGCAGTTCGGCTACTCCATCAGCCAGGAGGAGGGCTTCAGTGCGGCGGCATCGGGCGAGTGGTCGCCGCGAAGCCTCGGCTCCACCGGCGACTCGAGCGCGCTCGTGCTCGACCTGCGTGGCTATGTCCCGGCGATTCCCAGGCACGGCGTGGTCGCGATGCGCGCAGCCGCGGCGGTGGCGTGGGGCGACGATGCCGCGCGGCGCGAATTCAGCGCCGGCGGTTCTGATCCTGCCTCTGGCGGCGCGTCGTTCGATCGCGATGCGGTCGCGCTGATCCGCGGGTTCGAACCTGAGGACGCCGTCGGCACCCGCGTCGTCGTAGTGAACGCCGATTACCGGTTTCCGCTCGCCTGGATCGAGCGGGGTTACGGCACCTGGCCGGTGTTCCTGCGCTCGCTGCACGGCGCGATCTTCGCCGACGGCGGCACCGCGTGGGACACGCGCTCGGGCGAGCGGCACCGGCGCGGTTCGGTCGGGGCGGAGATCTCGGCCGACGTGGTCGCCGGCTTCGCGCTGCCGTTCACCGTCGCGTCCGGCTTCGCCTGGCGGCACGATCCCACCGGCGCCGCGAGCGGCGCGGCGTGGTTCGCACGCGTCGGGCACGCCTTCTGACCGTCAGCCGGCCTGCGACCGGCTGCTAGAATGTCACCGCATGCCGAAGAAATCGCGGTTCCTGCGCGTACCGGTCGAGCCCTTCGTCGTCGAAGCGGGGCTCAGCGTCGACGAGCTGCTCACGCGCATGGAACGGATTTCCTTCCAGGGCCGCAGCCTGGCCACCGCACGCGGCATCTGGCAGAAGATGCTGGCCGACGACTGCACCATCTTCCTCGGCACCGCGGGCGCGCTCAGCGCCGGCGGGATGCGCCTGGTAATCGCCCACCTGCTCGAGCATCGCTACGTCGACTGCCTCGTCTCGACCGGCGCCAACCTGTATCACGACCTGCACGAGACCCGCGGACGACGGCATTTCCTGGGCTCGCCGCGGGAAGATGACGCGGCGCTGCAGGCCGACCGGATCGACCGGGTCTACGACACCTACGCCAGCGAGGACGAGTTCTGCGAGAACGACGAGTGGATCGCCGCGTTCGCTCTGACGCTCGAGCGCCGGCCCTACACCTCGCGGGAGTTCCTCTACCGCCTCGGCGAACACCTGTGGAATACCACCGGCCAGGAGGGCATCCTCACCGCGGCGTACCGCGGCGCCGTGCCGATCTTCTGCCCGGCGATCGCCGACTCCTCCATCGGCATGGGGCTGTCGCAGGCGCGTCATCGCGATCCGGCGGCGGGGCAGATCGACGTCATCGGTGACGTGATCGAGTCGGCCAACCTGGTGATCCGCCGTCCCCGCACAGCCTCGGTGGTGCTCGGCGGCGGCACCCCGAAGAACTTCATCAACCAGGCGACCGTCCAGGCAGAGTTCTACGACCGTCGCGTCCGCGGCCACCGCTACGCCGTCCAGATCATCACCGACGTGGCCCATTTCGGCGGGGCGTCGGGGGCATCGCTCGAGGAGGCGCAGAGCTGGGGCAAGCTCGCGGCCGACGCCGAGCAGGTGACGGTGCATGCCGACGCCACGATTGCGCTCCCGGTGCTGGTCAGCGCGCTGGCGTCGACCGCCGCCGAAACGCTGGCCGCCCGACAACCCTTGCGCTTCGACCTCTCCGGGCCGGTGATGGCCGTCGAAGGGCAGCCATTTCCCCACGCACGCTTCGAGGCCGCACCATGAGTTTTCCGTTCGAGTACCGACCACGGCACGCCGCTCGCCTTCGGCGGTGCGCTCCCCCATCCGAAGAACTTCGACGACGCGCGCGTCGTGATCCTGCCGGTGCCGGTGGACCGGACGACCTCGTACGTGGGCGGCACCCGCAACGGCCCGCACGAGATCCTGCAGGCCTCATCGCACATGGAGTTGTGGGACGAGGAGATCGGCGCCGACATCCACGGCGTCGGGTTGTTCACGCTGCCGGAAATGGAGCTGCCGTTCGGCGAGCTCGCGCCGCTGATGGACGAGATCCGCCGCGTCGCCGCCGAGATCCTGGCGCGCGACAAGTTCCTGGTGACGCTCGGGGGGGAGCACTCCATCACTCCGCCGCTGGTTGCCGCCGCCGCGGCCAGGCACCGGGGGCTGCACGTCCTGCAGATCGACGCCCATGCCGACCTGCGGGACTGCTACATGGGCACCCCGCACAACCACGCCTGCGCGATCCGGCGCAGCCTCGAGTACGCGGCGGTGACTCAGGTGGGGATCCGCAGCATGTCGACCGAGGAGGCCGAGGCCGCCGGCGGCCTGAACACGACGATCTTCTACGACAGCTCGATGCGTCAGGACCCTCAGTGGATCGAGCGGGTCGTCGAATCGCTCGGGGATCCCCTTTACATCACCATCGACGTGGATGGCCTCGACCCGGCGATCATGCCGGCGACCGGCACCCCCGAGCCGGGTGGCCTCTCCTGGTACGAGACGCTGGCCCTGCTCCGCGCCGCCATCAGCCGCCGTAACGTCGTCGCCTGCGACATCGTCGAGCTCAGCCCGATCCCCGGACTGATGGCGCCCAATTTTCTGTGCGCCAAACTCGTCTATAAAATCCTCGGCTACAAGTTCGGCGACGAAGTGAAGGCCTCGCGGGCCTGAGAGTTAGTCAAACCACCCGAAGTTGGCAATAGACGCCGAGGTGTATACAAGGTATACTCCGCCGCGTGGCAGCCGATCCTTACGGGGAAGCCATCCGGGCGCTGGAGCGCGGGCACGGGCCGGAAGCGGTGGAACTGCTCACCGCCGCGCTTCGCGAGCCCGAGGTGTCGCGGGACGATCGGGCGCAGATCCGGTGCGCGCTGGCTGAGGCCTGGCTCCTACAGGACGACCTCCGGAACGCAGCCGAGGCGCTCGGCCGCGAGCCGGAAGCCCGTGAGCGGCTGAATCCGGCGAGGCTGTCGGACCTGTGGCGGCTCCACGGCCGGATCGCGGTGGCCGGCGACGAGCCCTCCCGCGGGATTGCTTTTCTCACCCGCGCCCTGAACCTGGCCGAGCGGGCCCACGACTCCCGCGCCATCGGCCTCGCGCACTACGAGCTGGGGCTCTGCTACCGGCAGGTCGGCGACGCCGCTATCGTCCGCGAGCACATCGCCAAGGCCGCCTCCGCGCTGCACGCCGCCGGGGACCGCCGCCATCTCGCGATGGTCCATTCCCTCTCGGGCATCACCCACGCGCAGGAAGGGCGACTCGACGAGGCGATGACCGCGCTGCGGCATGCCGAGCGGCTGGCGCTGATGGTGGAGGCCGGGGACGTCCTCGCGACGGTGTGCGGCAACCAGGCAAACGTGGCGCTGATCCAGCACCGGCACGAGCAGGCGCTCGCCCTGGCGGAGCGAAGCGTGGAGCTGCAGGAGCAGGCGGGCACACCTCACGGCCTGGGGGTGGCGCTGGCGTCGCTCGGGCAGATCTGCGTGCGGCTGGGCAAGTTGAAGCGGGCCGAGGAAGCGTTGAACCGCGCGCTCGACGTGCGGAGCCCGGTGCAGTTCCGGCGGGAGACCACCGGCGCGGTCTTCGACTCGCTGGCTCAGATCCACGTCATACGCGGCGCCCACGAAGAAGCGGCCCAGAGCCTGGAGCGGGCCCGCGCCGCCTACGGGGAGTCCAAGGCCAGCCGCTGGTATCAGTGGTCGGTGCGGGTGCTCGACGCCCGCGTCGCGTTGCGGCGCGGCGATGCCGAGGGGGCGATCGCGGTCTGCGGCGAGCTCTCCGGCGCCGCGGACGCGCCCGCGTCCTACGCCCTGGTGGCGGACCTGATCGCGGTCGAAGCCCTCCTGGCGCTGGGAAAACCGGCGGAGGCACTGGCCCAGCTCGATGCCATCGCTCCGCGGATTCAACCGAGCGCGATGAGCGGCACGTGGGGGGAATTCCTGCGGCTGCGCGGCCGGCTGCACGCCGCCGGCGGCCGGGCAACGGAGGCGTACCACGACTTCGGCCAGAGCGTCAGCGTCTTCGAACTGCTGGGGGAACGGTACCAGGTCGCCCTCGGCAACCTGGAGCTGGGCCGGCTGTCGGCTTCGGCCGGGGCGCGGAGCCGCGCCATCCGTTATCTCACCGAGGCATCGCGGATCTTCGAAACCCTGAACGCGGCGCCCGACCGGGCCGAGGCAGAGAGTGCGCTCGGCCGGGTGAGCAGCGCGATCACCGGCGACTACGTCGGCGGGCAGATCGACGGCGACGATGCGATCGTGAGACGGCTGGTGGATGCGTCGGCGATGCCAGCGCTGCTGGAGCGCGAGGGGGCGACCGCCATCCTCGAGGCCTGCGAAGCCACGTCGGCGGCGATCGTCGTGGAGCTGCCGGCCGGACGGCTGCGGGTGCTGGCGGCCGCCGGGTGTGATGCCGATGGCGCGCGCGGGCTGGCAGCGGCGGCGCTGCGCGGTGCCAACACCCGGCTCCTGGAGATGGAACGGGTCGGGCGGGATACGGACGGTCCTCGCTATGTCGTGATCTCGGTGGCGCGGGCGCTTCCGGCGGGCCTCAAACAGCGCTTCCGGACCCTGTGCGCGGTGCTGCGACAGGGCTTCGATCTGTGCCACGCCCGGGAACGCGCTCCCGAGGCCGGTGCCTTCGCGGTCGGAGCGGCAGCTCGAGCCGCTGCTCCCGGGGTTCGTGTGCGCGAGCGCCGCCATGCAGCGGGTGACCGATCAGATCCAGCGGATGCAGGGCAACGACCTGACCGTGCTGATCACCGGCGAGAGCGGCACCGGCAAGGACCTGGTGGCGCGTGCCATCCACGCCGGGTCGCCGCGCAGCAGCAGCATGTTCCTCCCCTACAACTGCACCAGCGCGACGCGGGAACTGGCCGACAGCCAGTTGTTCGGGCACCGGCGCGGCAGCTTCACCGGGGCGGTTTCAGACCAGCCCGGCGTGCTCCGGACCGCGGTGGGCGGCACCCTGTTCCTCGACGAAGTCGGCGACTTGCCGCTGGACGTTCAGCCCAAGCTGCTGCGCTTCCTGGAACAGGGGGAGGTTCTGCCGGTGGGGGAAACGATGCCCCAGCAGGTCGACGTGCGGGTCGTCGCCGCGACCAACGCCGACCTCGAAAGCCGGGTGACCGACGGCAAGTTCCGGGAGGACCTGTTCTACCGGCTCAGCGTCATCCGCATCCACGTGCCGCCGCTGCGCGACCGGCGTGAGGAGATCCCCCACCTGAGCACGTTCTTCCTGCGGGACGCCTGTGAGCGACTTGGCCGCCCCGGCGTTCGCCTCAGCCCGGAAACGCTCGACATCTTCGACGCCTTCTCCTGGCCCGGCAACGTCCGGCAGTTGCGGAACGAGGTCCAGCGCGCCGTGGCGCTGACCTCCGCCAACGGCGAGGTCACGCCGGAGATCCTCTCGCCGGCCCTGGTGCCGTCGGGGCTGCACAGTCCGGCGGCGTCGCGCAGCCGGCCGACCAAGACGACGCTGGCGGCGGCGGTGGAGAAACTCGAACGCGAGATGATCGAAACGACGCTGAAGCATGCCGGGGGCAACATCTCGCAGACGGCGCGGGCGCTGGGGCTCACCCGCCGCGGGCTCTATCTCAAGATGGAGCGGCTCGACATCGCGAACGATTTCCTGCAAGCCTGATTACCAGGTATCCAGCAAACCGCCGGAGTGATTACGGAGTATCCGCATCCGCAGGCTGCAACCGGCACCCGGATGGATCCAGTAACTTCTTCAAAATAAACAACTTGCTGCCGTTCATGCCGGCCGTACGCGGCTGATGGCAGAGACGGCCCGCCGCTTGTAATGAGTGTGAGTGCAACACCAAACAAGCGGAGGGGTTTTCATGGAACAGCGGCTGCGGCTCGTTCAAAGCGGTGGTCCCCGGTCGGAACAGCGTGTCTCCGAACGGCGCCGGGTACAGGTGCCCGGACAGATCGTCTGGAAGGACCACCGTGGGCATACCCGCATGGCCGCGGTGACGACCCGCGACGTCAGCGACCAGGGGGTCAGCTTCGAGTGCCGCACCGGCCTGAGCGTGCCTCTCTATCGGCTGGTCTACTTCCAGGTCGATCGCCAGGCCCGCAACCGCCCCGACCTCCCCGCGGCGCTGCGCAAGCAGAATGTGTTGTCGGCGGTGTTCCGCGTCGGCGCCTGCAGCGAGAAGACCGGCACCCCAACCGAGTACGCCCTGCGCCTGCTGGTCGAGCCCAAGGCGGTGGCGGCGCCGGTCGCGGCCCCGGCGGTCTGGGCCAGCGCCGGCGAGTGCACGCGGACGGCCTGATCCCCCCGCTGCGCGTTGTTCCACCGCAAACCCGAGTCCCGGACATGCCCCTGCTGCGGATCGAACGATGGGATGTCCGTGCCGACGGCCAGCTCTCGGAAGCTGCCCTGCAACGGAAGATCGAGTCGCACGGCTTCGAGCTGGCGGCGCGCATCTATCCTGCGGCCATCGCCACCGGCGTCACCGATGAACGCCCCTCGGTCACGGCGGTCGTCCAGGGCATCGTCAGGCTGACGGTCGGCGACGACCCGGAGCTGCTGTCGGACGGTGACCTGGCCATCCTCCCCGGCGGGGTCTTGCGTAGACTCGAAGCGGTCGGCTCGGTGCCGACGCTGTGCCTCGAGGGCTACCAGCGCCAGAGCCTTTCGCAAAACGCCTGACCCAGTTCACTCCGCCACGACGTCTACCGCAGAGACCGCGGAATACGCAGAAGAATTTCTACGGTGAGTTTCTCTGCGATCTCGGCGCCCTCTGCGGTGGGCGGTGTTGACCGCGATCACTGGATCAACCAGAACCGCGGACTAACCCTTCTTCGCTTCTTCCCGTTCGCGCCTCGCGTCGGCCGCGTAGACCGATTGCGGGAACTCGTCGACCACGCGTGAGAAGGTCCGCGCCGCTTCGTCGCCGCGGCCGGCTCGCAGGTAGGTGCGGCCGAGCGCCATCAGCACGCCGTCAACCGGCACCGTCCCCTTGGTGTCGGTGCTCATCTCGCGGTAGATGGTGATTGCGCTGTCGTACTTGCCCTGCGCCGCCTGGGCGTCGGCGAGCCCCAGCCGCGCCGTCCGCCCGTAGATGCGGCTCCCGGCGCGATCGACTACTTCCTGGTAGCGCTGCTCCGCTTCCGCGAACCGCCCCAGCCCGGCGAGGGCCGACGCGGCGTAGTAGCGCGCTGCGATCCCGGCGTCGGCTTTCGGATAGGCGTCCGCCGCCTCCATCAGTTTCGGCAGGGCCGCTTCCAGCTTCGCCTGCTCGGTCTGGAAGGTGCCTGGCTGCTGAATCGGCAGCGGGCTGCCGGGGGCCGGGGCCGCCAGCGGCACGACCGGGGCCTCGAACACCGCAAGGCTCGCCGCCAGCGCGGCCGTCGCCTTGGCGTTGCGGGACTGCCGCCAGAGGCTGTAGCCGCCGACCACCGCGAGGATCACGACCGCCGCGATCGCGATCCGGGTGATGTCCGACTGCCGCGTCGTGACCATGTCGCGCGCCGCCGAGACGGAGCGCGCGAAATCGTTTTCCTTCAGCTTGTGCCGTTCAATGCTCTTCATAGTGTTTCCAAGTTCAAGAAATCTTCCCAACCTTCGCTCGCATCGCGCCGACCGCCCGATTGCCACACTTGCTTGGCCTGCCAACCGAAGCTCGGGTTCAAGCGAACGCGCCACCCGAGCGAAGGTTGGTGCGCCCGGCAGGTCTCGAACCTGCGACCCCCGGTTTAGGAAACCGGTGCTCTATCCTGCTGAGCTACGGGCGCGACAAGGTGAAACCCTAAGCTTAACAGGACCGTACACGCCGCGGAATCGCCTCAATAGGCCAGGACGGCGTGCAGCGCGTGCCCGGCCAGCTTCTCGCGCCCTTTCAGGCCGAGCAGCTCGATCAGCACCGCGATCCCCTCGACCTTTCCCCCGACTTTCTCCACCAGGCTGACGGTCGCCGCCATGGTACCGCCGGTGGCCAGCAGATCGTCGACGATCAGGACGCGCTGGTTCGGCTCGACCCCGTCCCGGTGCATCTCGAGGCTGTCGGTGCCGTATTCCAGCGCGTAGCTCGCCTTGACGGTCTGCGCCGGTAGCTTCCCCAGTTTGCGGACCGGGACGAACCCGGCGCGCAGCCGGTCGGCGACCGCCGCACCCAGAATGAACCCACGGCTCTCGATCCCCACCACCTGCTCGATGCCGCGCCCTTCGAACGGCTGCGTCATCATGTCGAGCGCCAGCTTCAGCCCCTCGGCGTCACGCAGCAGCGTGGTCACGTCGTAGAACAGGATTCCGGCCTTCGGAAAGTCCGGCACGTGCCGGATCTTCGACTTCAACGCTTCCATGCAGCTCCTCTAACGGATCGAAAACCCCGTTGCCCGGTACGCCGGCGCGGCCGGCTCCACTTCGAACGTCTCGATCCGCGCTCCCGGCGGGCCGCGACGCAGCTTCAACTCGACGCGATCGACCGACTCCTGGTCCCCTTCGACCAGCGCCTCGACCCGCCCGTCCGGCAGGTTGCGCACGTAGCCGTGCACCCCTTCGACCGCCGCCGAGGCGTCCGCGAACATGCGGAATCCGACCCCCTGCACCCGGCCGCCGATCAGAAAACGGCGAGCGACGATCATCTCACGCGCTCCACCGTCACGTCGACGACTCCCAGCGGTTCATCGACGACGACGAAGAGTTCGTCGGGGTTCTCGGCGCCGGCCGCGAACAGGTCGGCGGGCCGGTAGGGGCGCTCGTGAAAGCTGAGCGTCACGTCGGCGATCTCGGCGCAGCTCGCCAGCACCACGTCGGCGATGGCATAGAGCATGTGTTGGACCGATTGACTCCGGTGCCAGGCGAACGTTTCGAGTACCGCATGTCGCACCCCCTGGCGGTAGACCCCGAAAGTGATGTCGCCGCTGGTGTAGGTCCACCGCACGGAGAGCGCGCCGACGAGCAGCGGCTGCATGCCGTCCGAGACTCCACTCTCGTCCTTGGCCGACAGCTGGCCGCGCCCCGGCCGAGCGAAGCCGGCGCTGCGCATGACCATCAGGTTGCCGATGCCTCCGACCACGGCGGTCTGCGCGCCGTTGCTCGTGACCACCGCGATCCGCTGCTCGGGTGATCCGGCGACGAACGACTGCGCTTGCGGCCGTCCACCGGCCTCGAGCCGCTGCCACGGCTGCTCGGTCAGCTCGACCCGGACGCGGGCGATGCGCCCCTGCCGCGCCAGGACTTCAGCGGCCAGCGTCAATCCGAGCTCCTCCAGCTCGCGGGCGCCGTGCTCTCGCGTCGTCTTGTGCACCAGCGACTTGATCGTCTCGCCCGGCAGCAGCCCGTCGGCCCGGCCTTCGACGAACGCCGGCTCGAAGTCTCCCTCGAACCGGAACGACATCGTCAGGTCGCGTGGATCGTGCCGATCGCCACGCCGGACCAGGCGAAGCATCCGGAGCCGCGCCTCACCCTGGCTGCTCGCAGCAATGCGGGTCATCCTCTACTGCCCGCCCTTGATCGGCGGCTGGCCGGCGCCTTCCAGCGTCTTGTTGAAGGCGGCGACGTCGGCCTTGACGATCGCGTCGAGCCGGGCGAGCTGTTTGTCGAGACGGCCGGACAGTTCCTTGAACACCGCGACCGCCTGCTCGGTCGGCCGATACTCGCCGCTCTCGACCGTGCCCTGCAGCGCCGCGAGCTTGTTGTTCAACCGGATCGGGTAGTTCAGCGGATCCTGGCCGCTGCGCAGCCGGTGCTGGTAGATCTCCCCTTCCACCTCGGTCAGCTTGTCGCTGAGCGACTGCCCCGCCGTCTTCACGGCCGGATCGGCGACCTTGGCGGTCCGGTCCGCGATCTCCGCCTTGATCTCACGGATCCGGATCACGGCGCGGTTTGCCTCCGATACCCGCTCGCTGATCTGCATCGCCAACGCGAACTGCGCCTGCAGGTCGGCGTCGGTGACGGTCGGGACGGCGGCATTCCGGCGGATCTCGAAGTCCTGGGTCTTCGTCCCCCCGGCAGTCGTGACCCGCACCTGGTAACGCCCCGGCGGAGCGGCGGGGCCGCGCGTGCTCGCCGCCCACATGATCATCCCCGGAAAGTCGAGCGCGTTCGGATAGCGCATGTCCCAGGTGAACCGGTTCATCCCCTTGGCGCCGTCGACCCGCGCCGGCGGCCCCTGCCGCGGTGCGTCCTCCCCTTCCTCCATCTCCGCCGGACGCCCGGTCGCCGGCGCCGCCGACGGGCCGGTGTAGGTGCGAATCAGCTTGCCCTTCGGATCGAGGATCTCGATCGTCACCTTGTCGGCGGCGTCCTTGAGGTAGTAGTCGATGAACACTCCGCGCGACACCGACCGCACGGCATCGGCCGGATCGAACAGTACCAGCGGTTCGGTGGTCATCGCCGGGTCCGCCTGCCGCAGGACGGAGATGTTGTCGAGGATGTAGAAGGACCGGCCATGCGTGCCGATCACCAGGTCGTTGTCCTTTACCTCGATCCCGTGCACCGGGGTTACCGGCAGGTCGAGCCTCAACGACTGCCATCGTCCGCCGTCGTCAAACGAAACATGGATGCCGGTTTCCGTGCCGAGGAAGAGCAGCCCTTTGCGCTTCTTGTCTTCACGGATGGCCCGCGCGAAATCGTCGGCCGGCAGGCCCTCGACGATCTTCGTCCAGGTCCGGCCGAAGTCGGTGGTCTTGTAGACGTAGGGAGCCCGATCGGAGCGCTGGTAGCGGTTGCCGGCCAGGTAGGCGGTGCCGGCGGCATGCGGCGATGCCTCGATCAGGCTGATGCGGGTGAAGTCGGGGAGCCCCGCGGGCGTCACCTTCTGCCACGACTTGCCGCTGTCGCGCGTGACGTGCACGATCCCATCGTCAGAGCCGGCCCAGATCACGTTGCCGTCCACCGGGCTCGGCGCCAGGGTAAAGACCGTCGCATAGGTTTCGACGCCGGTCTGGTCGAGGGTAATCGGCCCGCCCGAGGGGCCCATCGTCGCGGGGTCGTGCCGGGTGAGGTCGGGGCTGATTCTCTGCCAGCTTTGCCCTTCGTTGGTCGACCGCCAGACGTGCTGCGAGGTGACGTAGAGCACGTTCGGATTGGTCGGCGCGATCACGATCGGGTAGGTCCACTGGAAGCGCTCGGTCATGTCGCTCGCCGAGTGCCCCATCGGGTTGTCGGGCCACACGTTGATGCTGCGCCGTTCTCCGGTGCGCCGGTTGATCCTGGTCATCAGCCCGCCATAGCTCCCGGCATAGAACACCTCGGTGTCTTCGGGATCGGGAGCGATGTAGCCGCTTTCGCCGCCACCAACGGCGTAGAGCTCGCCGCCGGTGCTCGGCACGCAGGCGGTGCTGTTGTCCTGCTGCGCTCCGCAGACGTGATACGGCACGTGCGCGGTTGTGAAGACGTTGTAGAACTGCGCCGTCGGAAAGTCCTGGTCGGTCCAGCTCTCGCCGGCGTTGAGCGAAATGTTCGCGCCGCCGTCGTTGGACTGGGCCAGCCGGAGCGGGTCGTTCGACGCGATCCAGAGATCGTGGTTGTCCCCGTGCGGCACGCGGATGTTGCGCAACGTCTTGCCGGCGTCGGTCGAGCGATACATCGACACATTGAGGATGTAGACGGTGTCCTTCGCTTTCGGATCGGCGTAGACGCGCGTGTAATAGAAGGCGCGCTGGCGGATGTTGCGGTTGTCGTTGGCGAGCTTCCAGGTGGCGCCTGCGTCATCGGACAGAAAGAGGCCGCCGTCCTGGGCCTCGATCAGCGCGTAGAGCCGATTGGAGTCGGCGCCTGAAACCGTGATGCCGATCTTGCCCCACACCGGTTTGGGCAGCCCGGCGTTCCGGCTGATCTCGGTCCAGGTCGCTCCCCCGTCGGTCGTCTTGAACAGCCCGCTGCCTGGGCCACCGCTCGACAGCGAGTGCGGCGTTCGGAAGACCTCCCACAAGCCGGCGTACAGCACGTCGGGCGTCTTCGGGTCCATCACCAGATCGACCGCACCGGTCTTGTCGTCGCGGAACAGCACGCGCGTCCAGGTCTTGCCGCCGTCCGTCGACTTGAAGACGCCGCGGTCCGGGGTCGCGCCGTACGGATCCCCGAGCGCCGCCACATAGACGATGTCGGGGTTCTCGGGATGGACGCGGACGCGGCCGATTGTCATCGTCTTCTCGAGACCGGCATGGGTCCAGGTCTTGCCGCCGTCGGTCGTCTTGTAGACGCCGTCCCCCTGGATGATGTTGCCGCGCAGCTGCGTCTCCCCCATGCCGACGTAGACGACGTCGGGGTTCGACTCCGACACCGCGATCGCGCCGACCGACGACGTCTTGAAAACGGTGTCGGACATGGGCCGCCAGTTGATCCCGCCGTCCGTCGTCTTCCAGACGCCGCCACCGACGGCGCCGAAGTAGTACTCCATCGGACGCTTGGCGCTGCCGGCGACGGCCTGCGAACGGCCGCCGCGGGCTGGACCGATCGATCGCCAGCGCATGCCGGCGAGCAGCGACGGATCCACCGCCCCGGCCGGTGGTCGCGCGGCGGGCGCGGTCTGGGCGCTGCCCGTCGTCACGAGCAGCAGGGCGATCGCCAGGGTTGCGGGAATGTGTTTCATGCAGGTCATGAGTCGAGATGCTCCGAGGATGTGCCGTCAAGATGCTAATCGAATGCATCAGCCAGTGGAAGCTGACGCCACACCATTTGGCAGACCCCAACCGTATTTCAATAAAATCAACGAATTACAGGGGCGGCATGCCTTGTGCTCAAGAGGGAGGAGGAGGCAAACGATGCTGTTTACGATCGCGGTAATCCTGCTGGTGCTGTGGCTGCTTGGCCTGGTCAGCGGGTACACGATGGGCAACTTCATTTACGTGCTGCTCGTGATCGCGCTGGTCCTGTTCGTGGTGGGGCTGGTCAGCGGTCGGCGCACGGTCTGACGCTTGTTTGGGGTCAGGCCCTGGTCTGACCCCACATCCCATCCTTATATTGGGGTCAGACTCTGGTCTGACCCCACGGTTGACTGTTATCCTGACCGGCGTGCCCCGGCTGGAAGCGATCTGGATCAAGCGTGCGCACCGAGGCCCGATGGACCCGGCGGCCACTGCTGTTCTCGAGACGGATCGCGGACTGCGTGGCAACGCCAATCGGGGCGGCCGGCGCCAGGTCACCATCATCTCCGCCGAGCGATGGTCGGAGCTGATGGCGGAGCTGGGCGTGTCAGTCGACCCATCCACGCGCCGCGCCAACCTGCTGGTCAGCGGGCTTGACCTCGAAGAGTCCCGCGGACGCGAGTTGCGGGTGGGCAGCGCCCTGCTGCGCATCAACGGCGAGACGCGTCCGTGCGAACGCATGGAAGAGGCGCAACCCGGCCTGCAGGACGCCATGAGACGGCGCTGGGGTGGCGGCGCCTTCGCCGAGGTGATCGAAGGCGCCGAAGTTCGCGTGGGGGACGCGGTGACCTGGCACCATCCCCTGTTCGACCGTGAGCGCCGCCAGCGGTTGATCCCGCGTCAGCTGACCACCTACAGCTTCCGAGTTCGGTCCCCCGCATCCGCATTTCCCGTCGGAGACGATGTCTCTTCAGCGTGCCGGCTCGGCCGCGTGGCATGCGTCGCGGCCGGTTGTGGCTGGGCTTCGGGTGAGAGCGCTCGATTACGTATTTCATGGTGCCCAGGGGTATGGCGGGCTGACCGCGACTCGACGTTCGCAGCATGATGCGAGCGCTGTTGCTCCTGCTATCGTGGAGGAGGTTCGCCGTAGCGCTCGCGGCCTGCTCGCTCGCACCGCACGGCGCGCCACCAGAATCGATCGTCGCTCGACGGCAAGTTCGGTGGCCACGAGCAATCGACCCGCAGCGCCCGCCGGGATTACTGCCACCCTAGCCGGGACTCGGCGGCAGTACTCATTCCTTGACGCGCCTGACACCACCAGCGGAGGCGGTGGGATTGGATTGGTCGGCGGCGGATTAGGTGATGGCTCGGGACCTGGAACCGGCGGCGCCGGCGGCTTCGGCTCTGGCTCGGGTCCAGGTTCGGGCGGTTGAGGGATCGAGCTCACGTCAGGGCCATCCTGTCATGAAAATGGAAAAAAGAGCCAGGCGTGCACGCCTGGCTGGAACGAGTGCAAACGCGCTCCGTCGCGGCTAGCCGCCGCACGTCGCTGCGAGCATTCGAAACGACGTGATGGTGATCTCGGGCGTGTTCGTGTCGGTGGGCTCCGGCGCATTGGCTGGGGGCTTTCCGCTGGTGCCGATAGCGCCCAGCTCGCGACGCGCGTCGGCTTCGCTCTTGAACTTGCCGGTGATCTCGACACGGTGACCAACGTGAGCCTTCAGCTCGATCTCCTTATCCCCCGTTACCCGGTAAATCTTGCCCGGTTCGGCCGTTCCGGCTGTCCCGGCCGGTTCGGAAGGTGTCGGTTTCGGCTGAGGAGATGCCTCGGTCCCGGGCGCGCCGATCTTGACCGCGGAACGGGTGAGCACGAATTCATCGCCCATCCCGGCTTTCCCGGCGACCGGGGGGCTCTTCAATACATCCGTTTGCGGCTGCACACAGCCGGTGACCGTTAGGGTCTGATTCGGATCCGGCTGCTGCTGGGGTGTCTGAGCATTGACGCCAAACGCGAATGCCATCGATCCGACTAGGATCGCCGCTGACAGGTTACGCATCAGTCGCCTCCTTCTGCATGCCGAGTGATAGATCGTCAGGGTGCAAGACGGAGACCACGCAGGGTCCACAGGGCGCGACAATAATGCCCGAGCGAGACTGTCGCCTGGTGAGCGTGCATGGGCGCTTCCCTACCGCTGAGAAGCCCGCGCGAGTTGGAACCAAGACACCCGCCTGACTCCGGCACCTCGATGGGTGCGCGCCGCGATTTGAAATCGATGTGGCGGCGGGAGGCTGACCGAGGTTGCCGCGTTCAGCGCGCCGACTTCGCACGACGTGCTGTTGTCGCCGACGATATTGACCTTCGTCTTTGTCCATCTGAGAAGCGCGCGACGCGCACCTGAGCGTGTGGCCGGCTGCCTGGGTGGCCTGCAGATACGCCGTCAACACGGCCCGAATGGCCCGTTCGGCCTTGGCGTGACTGTCTGCCGCGGCATAGACCGGCAAACCGGGCACGTAGGCGCTGACTGCACCGCTCGCTTCGGTCTCGAGGACAATCGGAAAGTGAACGGTCATTCGACACCCGCCTCGCGCAGATGCGATTGCTTCCACCGGAAGGCCACGCTGGTTCACGCCGAACGTAAATGATTCCGCCGGAGGCGAACGCGCGCGATCGAGGCTATTTCGAGCCCGCTGAGGTACCCTCCGCGGGTGCCGCTCCGCCCCGTCCAGCCGATGCTCGCGACTTCCGCGCCCAAGCTGCCGGCGGGCGAGGAATGGACCTACGAGGTGAAGTGGGACGGCTACCGCACGCTGGCGCTGAAGAACGGCAGTCGGGTGAGCCTCCTGTCGCGCAACCTCAAGGATGCGACCGCCCAATACCCCACGGTCGCCCGGAGCGTCAGCCGGCTGCGCGCCGACACCGCACTGCTCGACGGTGAGGTCGTCGCCGTCGACGCCAACGGACGGCCGTCGTTCCAGGCCCTGCACCACCAGTCCGCCCACGCGCTCGTCTACTACGCCTTCGACCTGCTCCACCTCGATGGACGCGATTTGCTCAAGGCGCCGCTCGACCAGCGGCGTACCGCGCTGGCCGGTCTTCTCGACGGCAGCGACGTCCTGCACTCGGCGCCACTGCCGGGCAGCGTCGAGCAGATCGAAGCGGCGGTCCGCGAGCTCGCGCTCGAAGGCGTGATCGCCAAGCGCCGCCACTCGATCTACGAGCCGGGCCGCCGCAGCCACGCCTGGATCAAGGTGAAGTTCAATCGCCAGCAGGAGTTCGTCGTCGGCGGGTTCAAGCCCAACGCCGCCGATCTCGAGTCGCTGGTCGTCGGCTATTACGAAGGACGCAAACTGCACTTCGCCGGCCGCGTCCGCGCCGGCCTGACCGCGCGCAGCCGCGCCGAGTTGTTTCGCCGGATCTCCCCCGCCCGTGTCACCACCTGTCCGTTCGCCGACCTGCCGAGCGCGAAAGCCGGTCACTGGGGTGAAGGGGTCAGCGCCGAGGACATGACGAAGCTGCGCTGGGTGAAGCCGACAGTGGTCATCGAGGTGTCGTTCGTCGAGTGGACGCGGGACGGCGCCCTCCGGCATTCCGAATTTCTCGGGATTCGTGACGACAAACGGCCGTCCCAGGTGCGGCGGGAGCCCCACCTTTAAGGGGCGGCCCTGCCCCCTCGCCTCCCCCAATTCGTACGGCATAACCCCGCCGCTGGTGAGATGATCACGCCATTGGGGCGCGCCACCCTGCCGCCACCCCCCGCTGCAAGGTTTCGTCGTCCGTTCTCGCTTCTCCCTATGGAGGGGTCCCGCCCGGGACACGCGTTCGACCACGGGAGGTCATGTGGACATCAAGAGAACCGGATTCGCCGGCCGGATGGCGTTTCTTCTGCTGGTCGCGATTTGCTGGCTGCGGCCCGGGATCGCCACGGCTCAGGCACTGACCGGCACCTTGATCGGCACCGTCCGGGACGCGCAGGGGCAGGTGGTCCCGGGGGCCCACGTTCGGGTCACCTCCCCCGCCCTGATCGGTGGCGCCAGGACGGTGACGACCACCGACAAGGGACAGTGGCGGTTCCAGGTGCTGCCGCCCGGCACCTACGCACTCGAGATCGATCTCGCCGGTTTTGTGCGACATCAGGAGGAAGGGATTCGCATCGGCGCCGGCGCCACGATCGACCATCCGGTCGACCTGCGGATCGCCGGCATCGCCGAGTCGATCCAGGTCGACGGCAGGGCGTCGCGGCTCGATCCACGGGATCCGGGGTTCAGCACTCGCTTCGGCGAGGAGGACCTCAAGTCGATCCCGAGCCGGCCGATGAGCATGTACGGTGTCATCCGCGCGGCTCCGGGGATCTCGCCGACGTCGCCGACGAGCGGCACGGCCACCACCGTGTCCGCGTTCGGCTCGGGCACCAACGAGAACCAGTTTCAGCTCGACGGCGGCAACAACACCTGCCCGTGCAACGGCGTCGCCCGCTCGGAGCCCGGCATCAGCTTCATCCAGGAAGTGCAGATCCAGTCCGTGGGGGCGTCAGCCGAGTACGGCAACTTCCAGGGGGCGGTCTTCAACGTCATCACCCGCCAGGGAGGCGAACGGTTCCTGTTCGATGGCGGCTACTCGGCACAGACGGCCGGCCTCACGAGTCAGCCCGTTCGCCTGCCCAACGCGACCGCCTCACTCGAGAGCGGCTACGAGCGGGCCACCTACCGTGACCTCACCGCCAACCTCGGCGGGCCGATCGTGCGCGAGCGGCTCTGGTTTTTCGGCGGCTACCAGTACCTGCGTGACCACGACAGCCAGCCGGGGGCTGATCCCGAGCATCCGAGAACGTTCGAGCAGGACAAGGTCTTCGGCAAGCTGACCTGGCGGCTCACCCCCGCCCTGCAGCTGCTGCAAAGCTTTCATGGCGAGTACGGCCTCAACCCGGAGCGCCCGACGATCGTGACGCCGTACGAGGCGATCGCGCTGTCGCACATCTCGGTGCCGGCGATGACCTTCGGTCATCTGACGCACACGCTGTCGTCGAATACCGTCTGGGACGCGCGGGTTGGGCGCTTCGTGTACTCACAGGAGGACGGCCCCAATGGCGGGGACCCGACCATCCCGAGCCGGTTCGATCGGGTCACGGGGGTCACGAGTGGCGCCCCGCCCTCGTACGTCGACCTCACGATCATCCGCACCGCGGCCAAGGCCACGATCAGCCACTACCGCGCCGGGTGGCTGGGCGGAGACCATCAGTGGAAGTTCGGTGGCACAACTCGAGAGGGGGAGCACCGCGCGCGAAATCTCGGCATTCCCACCGGCGCGAGATACGTCGACCTCGCCGGCGTTCCGTCGGAACGCATCACGATGCCGGCGGCCCACATCGGGGGAGTCTCGATCAACGCCTCGGCCTTTGCCAGTGACGCCATCACGATCGGAGACCGGCTGACGCTCAACGTCGGGGTGCGCTTCGACCACAGCCGCGCGATCAGCCAGGACCTCTCCGCCGTCGACAGTGCCGGGCAGGAGACCGACGCGGTCGTCGAGGGCGCCGGACGGCTCTACACCTGGAACATCGTCTCTCCTCGGATGGGTCTCACGATGAAGCTGACCGCCGACGGCCGAACGATCGGCCGGGCCAGCTACGGGCGGTACAGCCAGGGAGTGCTCACCGGCGAGCTGCAGTTCTTCCATCCGGGCGCGGCCCCCGCCACGACGACTCCGTTCACCCCTGCCACCGGCGGCTACGATGGCGTGCCTCGCGTGGTCGACCCTCACATCAACCTGCTCCTGGATGCGGACACCCGCCCGCCGCGCACCGACGAGCTCTCGATCGGCGTCGATCGCGAGCTCGGGCGGCAGATCGTCGTCGCCCTCGCCTACGTCCGGAAGGATGGCGCCAACTTCATCGGCTGGACCGACGTCGGCGGGTCATATCGGGAGGGCACGTCGCTGCTGCCGGATGGCCGCTCGATTCCGGTGTTCTCACTCACGAACGCCCCCAGCGATCGGCGCTTCCTGTTGACCAACCAGGACGACTACTCGATGACCTACAACGGCATGGTCGTCGTGGTCGAGAAGCGGCGGGCGAACGGCTGGCATGCCTTCGGCTCCTACACGCTGTCGAAAACCTACGGCCTGCAGGCGTCCAGCGCCGTGCCGGCTGGCGGCGCCCAGGCGAGCACCGTCTCGCCGCCGCAGCCGCTGACGTTCGGCCGCGACCCCAACGACCTCACCAACGCGCGCGGCCGGCTGCCCAACGATCGGCCGCACATGTTCCGGGTCATGGGCAGCGTCGACCTGCCGCGGACGGGGGTGGTCATCGCTGCCAACTTTCAGCACTTCACCGGAAAACCGTGGGCCTACAGCACCATCGTCACGCTCCAGCGCCAGGGTGACGTCCGCGTGCTGCTCGAGCCGCGCGGCACGCAACGCCTTCCTTCGCAGTCGGTGCTGGACCTGCGCGTTTCGAGACCGTTCAGCGTCGGCGGCGCCGGCCGCGTCGAGCTCCTCCTCGACCTGCTGAACCTGCTGAACGATACCGCCAGCGAGGCGTTGGCGACCGACAATCAGTTCAGCGTCAACGCCGGGAAGCCGACGGTCTTCATGGATCCTCGCCGTGCGATGATCAGCGTCCGGCTGAACCTGGGGCGCTAGCCGGATCGGCCGGCGTTCAAGCTTTCGCGGCGCTTCCCCGCTTTCCTGAGTAGGAGCGAGGGAAAATGACCACGACCCACGGACGGATTCTGGTACTGACGATGGCGGCGGCGCTTGTCGCCTGTGATTCGGACCGCGTGCCGGTGGCGCCCGCCGCGCTCTCGCCGCCCGCTCCGTCTCCGGGTACGCCGCCGGTGCCGGCGCCAGTCCAGCTCGCCGGCACCGTCTACGACGCGGCCTGGCGACCGCTCGCCGGTGCGCGCGTCGAAGTAGTGAATGGACCGGACGCGGGGCGTTTCGTTACCGCCGATTCGAAGGGCGGCTACCGTCTCAACGGCGCGTTCGACGAGACGACCCGCTTTCGAGCCACGAAGGAAGGGCATGCCGCGGCCGACTGGCCACTGCCTTCGAGCTGCGGTCAATGCAATCCGCACTGGTGGCTCTTCTTCTACCTCGAATCGCTAGCGCCGCACGCCGACCTTGCCGGCGACTACACCCTCACGGTCATCGCCAACAGTGCCTGCGCCGCGCTTCCCACCGACGCGCGCACGCGCAGCTACGCCGCGACCGTGACCCGGAGCGCGGCCTCGGCCCATGCCGCCGGGTCGCAATTCGTGGTCAAGGTCGGCGGCGCGACGTTCGTCGACGGCTACAGCGGGTTCACCATCGGCGTTGCCGGCGACTTCGTGAAGGCGGACATCGGCGACTGGGGTCATGGTGGTGCAGGTCTCGTGGAGGAGGTGGCTCCCAATACCTACGTGGTCATCAGTGGGTCGATCGAGACGACGGTGCCGGCGGCCGATGCCGCGACGATCTCGGGCGCGCTGGTCGGGCCGATCGAGCGGTGCGAGTTGACCGGCCCGTGGGGCCACCGCTACGCCTGCAGCGACGCCCCCTTCCCCGTCGCCTACGCCCAATGCGGGGGGGGCCATCAGTTGATCCTGCAGCGACGCTTCGACTAAGCGTCGACGCCCTTGACGGGGGCACCATCCCTTGGTAAGGTAGGCATACCTAAACTATGCCTGACAACGGAGTCCCGCCGGGAACGCTGGTGATGCTGGTCCTGCGCGTGCTGCAGAGCGGCCCGACCCACGGCTACGCGATCGCGCAGCGGATCCACGCGCTCTCGAGCGACGTGCTGCAGGTGGAGGAAGGTTCGCTCTACCCTGCGCTTCAGCGCATTCTGGTCAAGGGTTGGGCCAAGGCCGAGTGGGGCCTCTCCGAAACCAATCGGCGGGTGCGGTTCTATCAACTGACACCGGCCGGCCGTCGCCAGCTCGCCGCCGAGATGGGCGACTACGAGCGCGTCAGCGCCGCGATACTGGCCGTACTGCGAACGGCCTGAGGACATATACCGATGGGAGAGCTCTGGCGCCGCGTGTGGTATCTGCTGAACCGGTCACGGTTCGAGCGCGAGCTGCGGGATGACATGGAAGCCCACCGCGCAATGAAGGCGATGAAGGGTGAGACCGGGCCGCGATTCGGCAACAGCCTGCGGCTGCGCGAAGAGGCCGGGGACGAGTGGGGCTGGGGTTGGCTGGACCGCCTTACGCAGGATCTGCGCTTCGCCTTCAGGCTGCTGTGGCGATCGCCGGCGTTCACCGTCACCGCGATCGCGGTGCTGGCGCTGGGGATCGGTCTCAACCTGGCGGCATTCCAGGTGATCGACAGCATCGCGCTGTCCTCGCTGCCGGTCCGCTCGCCCGAGACGCTCGTCAGGCTCTATCGCCGCACTCCCCAGAGCACGAACACCTCGTTTTCCTATCCGGCGTTCGACTTCTATCGGCGCAACGGATCGTCGCTCCTCGGCGCCATGGGCACCGTATCCGGCGCCGTAACGGTCGGTGGGGACGACACCCGCACCATCGACGCGCTGTTCGTCACGCCCAATTACTTTTCGGAGGTCGGCGCCGTGCCGCTCGCCGGCCGGTTGCTGGATCCGAGTGACGAAGGGGCGAACGCCGGCCCCGTCATCGTGCTCAGCGAGCGCCTGTGGCGGTCGAGATTCGGTGGCGAGGCGTCGATGATTGGCCGGCCGCTGCAGGTGAACGGACAGCCGTTCACCGTGATCGGCGTCGCTGCCGATGCCTTCGTGGGTCCCGGCGGTCGAACCGCGCCGGCATGGATCCCGATCGGTCACCATCGCGACGCTTTTCCCGGCAGCACGCTGCTCGACGACTGGGACGCGGATACCCTCGCCTTCTATGGTCGCGTGCGCGAAGGGCAGACAACGGCTGCGGCCGAAGCCGAGCTGAAGGCGAGCGTCGCCGGGCTGCGGACCCTGCGCCCCGGTGAAGCGCAGGCGGACGAGTGGCTGGAACTTCGTCCGGCCGGGCGCTTTATCTCTTTCGAGGAGGCGGTTCCGGCGATCGCTCTCATCGTCTCGCTGGTCGGGCTGGTTCTGGTGGCCGCGTGCATGAACCTCGGCCTGCTGGTCCTGGCGCGAACGCTGGGCCGGGACCGCGAGTTCGCGATTCGGCTGTCGGTCGGCGCGACCCGCGGCCGCATCGTGCGCCAGCTGCTGACCGAGCACCTGCTGCTCGGCCTCCTTGGGGCGGCGGTCGCCTGTTTCGTCGCGATCCAGGCGTCTCGAGCCGTGCTGACGATGACCGGTGCGTCCGGCGGAATGACGCCACAGATCAATGTTCGAATGCTCATCGCGGCCGCGGTGCTCGCCGTGGTCTCGTCGGTGGCGTTTGGCTTCGCCCCGGCGTGGCAGGCGCTGCGTCCGGCGGGCGCGCGGCGGCTGCGGCTTCGCACCGTCCTGGTCGGTCTGCAGGTGATGGCGGCGACCACGCTGCTGATCGTGTCGGGCCTTCTGGTGCGTGGTGTGACTCGCGTCGTCCGGGTTCCGCTGGGATTCGACTACCAGCAGACGCTGGTCGCGGATCCCCACCTTAGCAGTCATGGAATGTCGCCGGAGGCGGCGCAGGCTTACTGGGACAGTGCGGATGCGCGCCTGCGTCAGGTGCCCGGCGTCAGGAACGTCGCAGTGACCTCGCTCCCTCCCTTTGGCGGCCGGGTCTGGGTGAACGGTGAGGGGACGATTTTCTATCACGTGACACCGGAGTACTTCGAGACGCTGCAGATCCCGGTGAAGCGCGGTCGCGTCTTCAATCTCGGTGAGCCCGGGGTGGTGCTGGTCAGCGAGGCGCTGGCGCGCCGCCGCTGGCCGACCGAGGACGCGCTCGGCAAGACCTACGAGGACCGCACCGTCATCGGTGTCACCGGGGACGCCCGCACCGTTCGAGTTGGCGAGCGATCGGCAACCGAGGGCTATTTCCCGATCGAACCGAAGCAACTGGCTGAGGCCGTCATGGTCGTGCGGGTCGACGGTCCGCCCGGCAGGGCTGCGGCCACCGTTCGCACGGTCATGCGCGCCGATGACTCGCGGTTGCGGCCGTCGGTCGTGGCGCTGCGGGACGCGCTCGAGGAGAGGGTCGCCGGCCCCCGCCAGTTCGCGCTGGTGGCATCGGGGCTGGGCGTCTGTGCGCTGCTGCTGGCGGTCACCGGGCTCGGCGGGATGGTGGCGTTCACCGTGTCGCAGCGGCTGCGCGAGATCGGAGTGCGCCTCGCGCTCGGCGCTCGTCCGGCGCACGTCGTCGGTGCGGTCGCGCGGCAGTTCACGACGCCGGTCCTCTGCGGTGCTGTCGCCGGGAGCGCCCTCGCCGCGGCAGCCGGCCTGGTCCTGTCACGCGAGCTGTTCGGTGTGAGCGGTCTTGATCCGCTGGCCCACGGCGGCGCCCTGCTGCTCTTCGCGTTCGTCGCCGCCGTCGCCGCCATCCCGTCGATGCGCCGGGCCGTGCGGGTCGATCCGATCCAGACGCTGCGGCACGAATAGCCCATCGTTATCGCTCGGGCGCCTGCTTCTCGATCGAGGCAAGCAGCGCATCGAGGTCCGAGCGCTTGTACACGCGTCCGTTTGCGATCACGGCGACGACGGAGGTGGTGGCTCGAATGTCTTTGAGCGGATCCGCATCGATCAGGACGAGGTCGGCGATCTTGTCCACCTCGATCGTCCCGAGCTCGTGCAGCTTGCCAAGTGACTCGGCGCTGTTTCGCGAGGCTGTCTGGATCGCCTGGAGCGGGGTCAGGCCGACCTCCTCGACCAGGATTCTCAACTCCTCGTGAACGTCGAAACCCGGTAGAACGAACCTCACCGCTGCATCCGTCCCGACCAGGAAGCGCACACCCTCCTGGTGAAGGATGCGCGCGATCTCGACGAAGCGCTTCCAGCCGTCCGCCAATCTCGCCCGCACCGCGGGGTCGTCCGGAAGCTGCTTCTGGTTTTTCCACTCACCCTTGAGAGAAGCGGCCAGATACTTCTGCCGCGGGTCGTTGCGAATCGCCGGCTCCGTCTGAAAGGACCTCCGGCGGTAGGCGACGAGCGTCGGGTCGAACCACGTTCCCCGGGCGACCATGCGCCGCGCGAGCGACCGGGCCTCATCGTCCGTGAACTCCGCGATCGCCTGCTGCTCGGTCTTCCCGGCTTTGGTCTTCTGGGTAACCGGCCCCTCGAACAGACTGACGATGTGTTCGATGCTGTGGTGACCCGAGTCGATCGCCTGTCCGGGGTCGACTTCCAGCGGGATATGGCCGGTCACCCGAAGACCGAGACGCCTGGCTTCCGCGAGCAGGGCAAAATACGGTTCCGGGGGGGTGCCGTTGTGGACCTTGATGAAGTCGACGCCGCCCTCCTGCAGCAAACCGGCGGCCCGCTGTGCCTCGGCCGCGCTCGCAACCACCACCCGATTCAACGCGCCGGGTTTGTAGCCGTCCACGAAGGGCCCTGCCCTCCAGATCCTCGGGCCCGGAATCTGACCGTGCTCGACTCGAGCACGAAGCCAATCCACGACCGCCAGATCGCCGCCCATGTCGCGAGCGCCCGTCACGCCGGTGGCCAACATCAGCGGCGCCGCGAGATCCCCCGTCAACGTGAAATGCACGTGCATGTCCCACAATCCCGGCATGAGGAACTTGCCGCTACCGTCGACGACGCTGGCGCCGTCCGGAACCGGGCCGCCCCGATCGAGGGACGCAATCCGCCCGTTCCTGATGACCACCGTCATGCCCGGCTGCGGGACGCCGTCCGTCCCGCTGATCACCGTGGTGTTCGTGATGACGGTCGTGGCCTGCTGACCACTGGTGCCGGCGCTGGCATCGATGAATGCGACGAACCAGGGAAGGCAGACACACAGCCACCTCTTGATGCGTGTCGTCATCGAGAACTCCGCGCAGTGGATTCACGCTGCATTTCGTCTCAATCCTACGGCAGCTTGCGTGCCGTAGCTTCGAGGTGTATAAGGGCGCAGCGGCCTGAAGATCGGACGCTGTCCAACTCAGACGGCCGCATGTGTGTCTCGCCGAGCAGAGAACATGAGGTGCGTCATGCCGTCCAGAGCCGCACTCCTGCTTGCCGTCTGCACCACGGTCGTTGCTGCGCAGCTGCCGGTGGCCTCAATCCCAACCGCAGACCGGAAAGGCGCCAAAGACAATCCCCTGCTGAAGCGCTACGAAGGTTCGTTCATCGTCGCGTACGAGCGCAAGAGTTTCGCCGAGCTCACGCTGCCGCTCTCGCCGATCGAGCCAGTGCTTCCAGAGAAGCGGACGCGGCAAAACAACCGGGTGTTCGAGCCGAAGAAGAAGAAGGCGCTCGAGGGCAGCTATACGCGGATAGCCTATCTCCTCCCCGCGGAGCGATCACCGCTCGAAGTGGTGCGGAACTACCAGGACGAGATCAAGAACAGCGGCGGCAGTGTCTTGTTCGAATGCAAGGGAGCTGAATGCGGCGGAGACTCGGATGACAGCACCGGCGGCGGCGGTGGTGACATGTCGCTGGCGATGTTTCTCTACGCACCCGAGCGGGTAGTCGATGCCCACGGCTCCAACGGCTGGTGTGCGCTGGCGGAGAACATCACCGACCAGCGCTACACGGCGGCGGAACTGCCGAACAGTGGCGCGCACGTGTCGGTGCTCGCCTACACGATCGTCGCGCCGAATCGCAGCGACCCGTGCCTCGGCTTCAATGGCCGAACCGTTGCCGTGGTCGACATCCTCGAGGCGAAGGACCGTGAGAAGAAGATGGTCACCGTGGATGCCGGAGAGATGGCGAAGTCGATCGATGCTACCGGCCGGGTGGCCCTCTACGGGATCTATTTCGATTTCAACAAGGCGGACGTCAAACCGGAATCAGACTCGACGCTGGAACAGATCGCCGGGCTCCTGAAGAAGAATCCCTCGTTGAAGCTCCTCGTCGTCGGTCACACCGATAACGTCGGCACTTACGCGTTCAACCTGGACCTCTCGCAGCGTCGTGCCGCGGCGGTTGTCGCTGCACTCTCGACACGCTTTTCAGTCGGGAAGGATCGCCTGACCCCGGTCGGGGTTTCGTTTGCCAGTCCGGTGGCGCCGAACAAGTCCGACGATGGCCGGGCGAAGAATCGCCGGGTCGAGCTCGTCGAGAACGCGGTCGCGCCGGGAAAATAGGCGGCGCGCCAGCCCCCTGCCCCACGGTTTGACATCGTTCGGAGAAGGTGTTACAAAACTCGCAGAGGTGTTATAAAAGTCGCATGTCTGCCAGCCGCAAACCCACCCTGCTGACCAAGCGCGAACGACAGATCATGGACGTGTTGTACCGGCTCGGCCGGGCCACCGCGGCCGAAGTGATGGCGCGGCTCGACGGCGGGCCGGGCTATTCGACCGTCCGCACTCAGTTGCGCGTCCTCGAGCGCAAGGGGCACGTCAAGCACGAGGAAGAAGGGCTGCGCTACGTCTACATGCCGACGGTTCCGCGGCATTCCGCCCGGCGATCGGCGCTGAAGCATCTGGTGGACACCTTCTTCGAGGGCTCGACCTCGAAGGCGGTCGCGGCGCTGCTCGGCGGCGAGGCATCGCGCGTCTCGGACGGCGAGCTCTCGCGCATCGAGGACCTGGTGAAGAACGCGCGCATCGAAGAACTGGCGAGGAATGCCAGGAGCGACGGGCGGTGACGCGGTGACTCTGCTCATTGGCCTGGCGATCCGCTCCTCGGTCGTGCTCGCCGCCGGACTGCTGCTGAGCGCCGGCCTCGCGAAACGCTCGGCCGCCTTGCGCCACCGCGTCCTGGTGGCCTCGCTAATTGCCGCCGCGGCGGTGGTTCCGTTCAGCCTGACGTTGCCGCAGTGGACCGTCACGATGCCCGCGCGGATCTTCGGCGCGCGTCCCGCGACCACTCCCCTGCTTCTCGAAAATCCGGTGACCTCTGCACCCGCGTCGCCCCAGCATCCCTCAGGCCGAGGCACCTTGGCGCACTCTACCGGGGCGGGCGGCAGCACATCGGGCCAGGCAGCTTCCGCGTCGTCTCTTGTTGCCGTCCTCTGGCTCGCCGGTCTCTTCGTGTCGGCCGGCACACTGATCGCGGGACTGGTTCGGGTCCGTCGCATTGCCGCCCGTGCGACGAGCGTTCAGGACACACGCTGGCTGCAGGTGCTCGACACGGTCGCCGAGCGCTATGGACTGACCCGGGAGATCGTGATCGCTCGCACCGATTCCGCCGACCTGTTGGCCACGTGGGGCATCCTGCGGCCGCAGGTGCTCGTCCCCCGCCACGCGCCCGACTGGACGCTGGATCGCGTGCGCGTCGTCCTCAGCCACGAACTGGCGCATATTCGCCGTCACGACTGGCTGGTGCAGATGGTCGCCGAAGCGCTGCGGGCGATCCTCTGGTTCAATCCGCTGATGTGGATGATGTGCGCGCGCCTGCGCCGCGAGAGCGAGCAGGCCTGTGACGACGAGGTGCTGAACGTCGGAGTCGGCGGGCGTGAATACGCCGCCCACCTGATCGAGCTGGCCCGGCAGTGCCGCCGGCCCGGCTTCCCGTGGGTATCGGCGATGCCGATGGCTCACCCGTCAACCCTGGAGAGGAGAATTGCCGCCATGTTGAATCCGCGACTCGACCGCCGGGTGCCGTCGTGGCCTGTCCTGGCCACGCTCGGCGTCCTCCTTCTGATGGTCACCCTTCCGGTCGCCGCCCTTCGCGCGCGCCAGGGCGGTCCGACGCCGCTATCCGGAACCATCTACGACGTCACCGGTGCGGTGCTGCCGGGGGTCGAGGTTGCGCTCGTGGATGCGAACGACGCCAGGTGGGTGGCGACCTCCAAGGCCGCCGGCCGTTTCGAGCTCCCTCCGGTTGGACCGGGCAAGTACGTGCTCGAAGTCACGCTCCCCGGCTTCCGCACGCTTCGCCAGGAGTTCGAGCTGCGGGATAAGCGCGACTGGGACCGCGCCGTCACGCTCCAGGTCGGCGACCTGCGCGAGACGGTCGTCGTCCGTGAGACGCGCCCGGCCGGGGCGACGGCGCAGGCGCGGACGAGCGGCGAACCCGAGCGAGTTCGGGTCGGCGGCAACATCCGCGCGCCGCGCAAGGTGCGCGACGTCCGGCCGGTCTATCCGGCGTCGATGCGTGACGCCGGTCTCACCGGCGTCGTCCCGGTGGAGGCGCTCATCGGCAGCGACGGCGCGGTGTCGTCGGTCCGCGTACTCAGCGCGCAGGTGCATCCCGACTTCGCGATCGCGGCGGTTGACGCGGTGCGGCAGTGGCGCTTCACGCCGACGCTGCTCAATGGCGCGCCGGTCGAAGTGGTGATGACGGTCAGCATCACTTTCGAGATGGAAAACTAGCTGACAGCTCTCAGCTGACAGCTGTCAGCTGCGGTCGGAATCGACGCCGGTCACGTCCGGGATCGAGGGATAGGTTCGACGGCGGCGAACATCGAATCTGCACCGCTGAGGCCGCGGAGTGCGCAGAGACTTACTGGTCATTCTCTGCGAGCTCAGCGTCCTCTGCGGTGAGTCCTCCCGCCGCACCCCTTTGTCGTTCGGGCTCGTCGCGTTGTTGCTCGCGTGCCTCGGACTTTACGGCGTGACCGCCTACTCGGTGTCGCGACGCGCAAGGGAGATCGGGCTTCGGATGGCGGTTGGGGCCTCGCGGGGGCGCGTGTTGACGCTGATCCTGCGCGGCGCCATGGTGCAGCTCCTGATCGGCGCGGCGATCGGGCTGCCCGCTGCGTTGACGGTCGGATGGTTGCTGCAGTCCCGGTTGTTCGGCATCAGCGCCTACGATCCCCTCGTGTTCGGTGCGGGCGTGACACTGCTCGGAGCGTCGGCCGTGATTGCGGCGCTGTTGCCCGCCAGCCGCGCCGCGGGAATGGACCCTGTCCGGGCAATGCGCCTCGACTGACCGACGCGCTAGCGCGACTTGCGCGGGAGCGCGAGGCGATGGGTGACATCGAGATTGGTCACGTGCAGGTTCAGGTTGTCGCCCACCTTGAGGCCGACGATGCCATCGAAGCCGGCCGAGGCGCGCGGCACTTCGGCAACGGTCGTTCCGTTGACGCTGAACCGGACCACGTCGGCTTCTCCCTCGACGCGCAGCACGTTCTTGACCGGCTCGCCGGCCTCGGCGCCTGGAAGTATGGCCGGCGCCTTGGCCCAACCGGAGAGCATCGTGCTGCGCCCCGCGTCCAGCGACTCGATCGCGGCGCTGCCGTCGCGCCTGATCATGAACGCCACGTAGCGTGCCTTGCCTTCGAGGTCGGCACCGCCCACGAAGATCCCGAACCCGGCGCTGCTCTTGCCAGGGAACAGGAACGATTCGGATTCGACGGCGAACCTTCCGTGGGTGGCGTAGCGCGGCTCGAACAGGATGGCAGAGGGCCGCGTCGTGATGTGCCACCCCGGCGCCATCGTGCCGAAGAGCCAGGACCCTTCCGCCGGGTCGAGGGCCTCTATCAGCTTCGCATCGGTTGACGTAACCCACTTCCAGCCAGGGTGGCGCCGGGAACTGGCGTGCCGACAGGCTCAAGGACTCCGGTCATCATCAGTGCCGCCGCGGAGAGCATTACCGCCAGCCATCGCCGCATCATCTCTGCCTCCAGATCGAGGGCGTGCGTTCGTGCCCTCGGCAGTCTATTACGCGAACGGCCGCGCACCTGTACGGCCGGGCCTGGTGTGATCGATGCCGGTCTGGCCGAGGATCTCGTGCAGGGCGGAACAAGCCGTAGACGTTCTACGTCTTACGCCGTAGCCAGCCTACGTCCTATGCCGGGAGAGTAGCTTCGTCGGCGTCGCGGTTGGAGACGTCGACGGCATCGATCTGCCGGGCGCTTGGATCGGAGTAATTCACGATGGCCACCGACACCGCGGGATCCCCGAGCGGCAAACCGCTGCGTCTCTGGCCCGGCGTCGCCGGGGCCATCATCGTCGTCGTCGCGCGTCTGGTCATCGCGTTCGTTCCGGGCAGCGGCTTGGTCGGCCTTCTGGCGGGCCTGGCCGGTGGCGCGCTCATCATCCTCTGGTGGCTCCTCTTCAGCCGCGCCCGGTGGTTGGAAAGGATCGGCGCGATCCTGCTGATCCCGCTGGCCGCCGTCATCACGCTTCCCTTCGTGCATCGGTCGATTGGCGGCGCGGGCGGAGGGATGTTGTTCCCGTTCCTGCTTCCCGCGACCGTCCCGCTATGCCTGGTCGCGGGGGCCATCCTGTCCCGGCGGTCCTCGCGCGGGGCTCGATGGACGACCATGGCCGCAGCAATTCTGCTGGGCAACGGCGTGTGGGTCCTCGCGCGCAGCGACGGAATGAAGGGGGAGGCCAACCCGCAGCTCGCATGGCGATGGACGTCGACCGCGGAGGAGCAACTGCTGACCGCGGCCCGAGGCGAAACGCTCCCGCTGCCATCAGCGCCAACGACGTCCACACCAGCGGAACCCTCGGCGGCACGAGACGCGACTGTCGCGACTGCGAAGCCTCGGGTTCCCGCCGGCAATCCCGGGCCGCCGACCACCGGTAGGCCTCCGATTGCCGCACCCGCCGTGGCGCCGATCCTCTGGAGCGGATTCCGTGGCAAGGACCGCAACGCCGTCGGCCCGGTCAACGGCGTGCGCATCAACAGCGACTGGAACGCGGCGAAGCCCGTGCAGGTCTGGCGCCGAAGGGTCGGGCCTGGCTGGTCGTCGTTCGCCGTCGCCGGAGAGCTGATCTTCACGCAGGAGCAGCGCGGCGACCACGAATTGATCTCCGCCTACCGGCTCAGCACCGGAGAACCCGTGTGGCGCCACCAGGACGCGGAGCGATTCTACGAGCCGGCTGCCGGCGCCGGACCACGAGGCACACCGACGGTCCACGACGGCCGGGTCTATGCGATGGGCGCGACCGGCATCGTGAACGCGCTGGACGCGGCGACCGGGGCGCGAATCTGGACGCGCAGCGCGGAACGCGACACGGGCGCGCGGCGGCCGGACTGGGCGTTTGCCGCGTCGCCGCTGGTCGTCGGCGATGTTCTGGTGGCGGCGGCGTCGGGACGTCTTGTCGCCTACGATCTCACGAGCGGCACGCCACGCTGGACGCAGAAGACAACCGGCGGCGGCTACAGCTCTCCACACCTCGCGACGCTCGCGGGCGTTCCGCAGATTCTGCTGATGAACGGCGGCGGCATCACCAGCGTTGGCCTCGACGGCACCGTCCTCTGGGCGAACCACGCCGAAACCGGGGTCGGGATGGTGCAGCCGCGGGTGCTCGACGACGGCAGTGTGCTCGCGGCACCGGGCGAAGTGCTGCGGGGCCTGGGCATGCGTCGACTCGCGGTGTCGCGCGCCGCCGACGGCACGTGGAAGGTCGAGGAGCGCTGGACGTCGCGGGGGCTGAAGCCGTACTTCAGCGACTTCGTGGTCCACAAGGGCCACGCCTACGGCTTCGATGGCACGATCCTCTCGGCCATCAACCTCGAGACCGGCGAGCGCGTCTGGAAGGGCGGCCGTTACGGAGCCGGTCAGATGCTCCTCCTCCCCGAGCAGGATCTTCTGCTCGTCGTTTCGGAGGAGGGGGACCTCGTCCTCGTGGCCGCATCCCCCGACCGCCACACCGAGCTCGCGAAGTTCAAGGCGATCGAAGGGAAGACGTGGAATCATCCCGTGCTGGTCGGAGACGTGCTGCTGGTGCGCAACGGCGAAGAGATGGCGGCGTTCAGGCTGCCGCGGTGACGTGCGTGCGATGGCCGCCCCTGGTGCCATCACTCCAGCCCCAAGCGTTTACCGCCGAGGCCGCGGAGCAACGCAGAGGGTTCTGCTCGGGTTTCTTTTCTGCGCCCTAACGTCACGCGCCTGTCACAAGGCTGTGGTGTGATCACCGCATCCGTTTGGTAGGATCAAACCGTTCCAGCCTTCATCCCATCCCAGGAGCACGCATGCCCATCCGGTCCGCCTCAGCCGCAGCGATTCTCGTGGCGACGGCATTTGTTTTTGGTCCAGGGTCTCTTCCGTCCTCACTCGGCGCACGTTCGAACGTGGCCGCTTTTGTCGCACCCCCGGACGTCAGAATTGCCGAGCTGCATTACGACAACACCGGCACCGATGCCGGCGAGGCAATTGAGATCTCGGCTCCAGCCGGCACCGACCTGGCCGGCTGGTCGCTCGTGCTCTACAACGGCAACGGTGGCGCGGTCTACAACACGCGCGCGTTGACGGGAGTAGTCCCGGCGAGCTGCGAAACACGCGGCGTGGTGGTCTTCACCTACCCGGTCGACGGCATCCAGAACGGCTCGCCTGACGCGGTCGCGCTGGTCTCCCCCAGCCGGTCTCGTCGAGTTTCTTTCCTACGAAGGAGCCTTTGCTGGCGTCGGCGGCGCGGCCGACGGCGTGACGTCGACGGATATCGGCGTAAGTGAGGCCAGCACTCAACCGCTCGGCCTATCGCTCCAGCGCAACGGCGACGGTACCTGGAACGCGCCGGCGGCGAGCTCCTTCGGCACCTGCAACGACCCGGACGCTCCCCCGCCGGCCGAGGTCGCCAGCGTGCTGGTCTCCCCTGATTCGGCCACCATCGTCGAAGGTGGCACCAGAAAGTTCACCGCGGTGGCGTTTGACAGCGCTGACCAGCCGATCGCCGGTGTCGCGTTCACCTGGAGCAGCACCGATATCTCGGTCGTCTCGATCGACGCCTCGGGCCTGGCCAGCGGCGTCGCTGCCGGAAACACGACGATCGCGGCGACCGCGCCGAACGGGGTCACCGACAGCGCGGCCGTCCAGGTCGACGAGCCACCTCCGCCGCCAGAGCCGACGGAGGTGCGGTTCACCGAATTGCACTACGACAACTTCGGTACCGATGCCAACGAAGCGATCGAGATCGAAGGGCCTGCCGGTCGCGATCTCAGCGGCTGGAGCGTCGTGCTGTACAACGGGAGCAACGGCGCCCCCTACAGTACGCGCGCGCTCTCGGGCGCCATCCCGTCCGGCTGCGGCGATCGTGGCGTTGCCGTTCTCTTCTACCCGCAGGACGGGATCCAGAACGGCTCACCGGACGCGCTGGCGCTGATTGACGGCGCGGGCGCTGTCGTCGAGTTCCTCTCGTACGAAGGGACGCTCGCGGCGATCGATGGTCCGGCGGCGGGAATGGTGTCGATCGACATCGGCGCGGCGCAAGTCTCTTCGCGCGCGGGGCTGTCGCTGCAGCGTCATCCCGACCACCACTGGTCGCTGGCCCAGAATTCGTTCGGCCTCTGCAACGGCACGCCGTCGGAGCCGGTTAACACGATCTCCATCACCGGTCGGACGGGCGGCGATGCGGTGCTCCCGGTCGGCTTCGAGGATCAGGTGTTCGCCGCGGAGACCGACGCCGCGGGCGTGCCGGTGCCGACGACGTTCACGTGGTCATCGGCGACGCCGGCGATTGCATCGATCGATCAGAACGGCGTCTTCCGGGCGCTCGCGCCAGGCACGGCCGTGCTCGTGGCACGCGCCGCCGACGGCACCACCGGCAGCGTCGCGCATGCCCACGCACGACGCCGTGGCGAGCACGACGGCGCTTTACGCCGGCAACACCGAGTTCGGCATTCCGGCCGACACGGACCCGTCCGATGACTTCATCGTGACGTATCCGCAATTGACGGCGTCCTACAATGCCCTGCTCGGCACGCCGAACTGGGTCAGCTACGAGCTCGATCCAACCCACTTTGGCCTCGAAGACCGCTGCGACTGCTTCACGTTCGACCAGAGTCTGCCGGCGGCGTTCGCGCGCTACACCACCGCTGATTACACCGGCGCGGGCGCCTTCCATGGATACGGCATCGATCGCGGCCACCTCGCGCGCTCGTTCGATCGCACCTCGGCGAGCCTCGACAACGCCCGGACCTTCTACTTCACCAACATCATTCCGCAGGCCGCGGACCTCAATCAGGGGCCGTGGGCGATCCTCGAGAACCATCTCGGCGACCTCGCCCGAACCGGCGGCAAGGAGGTCTACATCGTCGCGGGCGTTGCGGGCAGCAAGGGAACGGTCAAGGACGAGGGAAAGATCGTCATTCCGGCGAGCACCTGGAAGGTGGCTGTCGTCGTGCCGCACGATACCGGCCTCGCCAACATCGTCGACTACCGCGACCTCGAGGTGATCGCGGTGAACATGCCGAACGAGCCCGGGGTCCGCGGCGTCAACTGGGAGACCTACCGGACGACGGTCGACGATATCGAGGCGCTGACCGGCTACGACCTGCTGTCGCTGCTGCCGGACAAGGTGGAGACTGCGGTCGAGAGCGAAACGCGTCCTCCCTTCGCGCGCGTGGACGGCCCCTACACGTCCTCTGAAGGCACTGTGGTCGCGATGAGCGCCGCGGGCTCTTTCGATCCTGGCGGCCCAATCGCGAGCTACCAGTGGAGCTTCGGCGACGGCACCACCACGACCGGCGCGACCGTCGACCACTCTACGCCCAGGATGGCCAGTACACGGTGACCGTCGTGGTCACCGACAGCGATGGGCTGACCGACGCGATCACGACGACGGCGACGGTGAGCAACGTGGCACCGGGCCATCGCCGCCTTCGGCGGCGCGGCGGACCTGCTGCCGGGAGAGACTTACACCGCGGCCGGCAGCTTCTCCGATCCCGGAGCCGACGTCTGGAGCGCGACCGTGGATTATGGCGCCAGCGGCGGCGCCGCTGCTCTTCCGCTGGCTGGACAGACCTTCACGCTGTCGCACACGTACGTCACTGCCGGGCCCTTCACCGTTACGGTTCGGGTGTCTGACGACGACGTGACGTCGGTGGCTACGGCGGAGGTCACCGTCATCTCGGCGGCGCAGGCCATTCAAAACGCCGCGGCGATGATCGATGCACTGGTCGCCGCGCAGAAGCTCGAAGCGAAGAATGCGAAAACGCTGAAGGTGAAGCTTTCGGGTGCGGTCAAGGACATCAACAACGGCGATACCGCCACCGCCGTGGACAAGGTCGAGAGCACGATCGATCAGCTCGACGCGCTGGTCGCAAGCGGCAGACTGGCGGTGGCGGACGCGGCGCCGGTACGGGCGCTATTGGCGCGCGTCATCCAGTCGCTAACGTAATAACGAGGTAGACCTTGGCTTTCGACTGAGACTCAAACCGCGATTCAACATGCGCTGGCAACTGCTCGAAACGAGCGGGGGTTCGATGCGGTTCCCCGATCTCTCAACGGCTGCGCCGCATGCCTCGTCGGCCAACCGCCCAGGCACCGGCCGCCAGCAGTATGAGTCCGGCGGGCTCCGGCACCGCCGAAACGACGACCGGTGCATCGAGGATCGGATCACCCGAGCCGACGTCGAGACCCGGGTAGCGCTCCAACGTGACGGGAGGACGCAGATCGATCCCGAACAGCTCGTTTCCGGCGCCGGTTGTCGGCACCTCGACAAGGCCGCTATTGAAGATCGCGAAAGTGAAGCGGTCCGGGGTAGGCGCGACGAAGTTCGTCGAGAACTCAACGTCGAAGGAGAGAAATGCACCCGGTGTGAACTGCTGAAAGAAATCGTTGAAGAAGGCGGTATCCCCCAGCACGACAGACGACCCGAGATCGCCGATGACATCACCTGTGAGCACCGGAGCGCCGACGGCGCCGCCGCCTCCGAAGTCGAAGTTCGACACAGCCACGGTGTTGTTCACCAGTCCGTCGCCGTCAATCAGCTGAAGGTTGATGAAGTACGGTGCCGTGGTCCCGGTGATCAACGGTGTGGTGTCGAGTGACAGAGTGATGGTGGCGGCCTGTGCCGGACCCGCGATGGACAATCCAGCCAGCAGGGCGAACAGCACGGAACTACGGAAGCGCATGAGGTCCCTCACTTGATGTTGAATCCACGACTACTTCTTGATTTCGATCCGGTCGAGCATCACCGCGGTGTCGAAGATGCTGTCGCCGACGTCGACGGCCGAGAAGACGAGCCGAACGGGCTTGCCGGCGTTGGACGCGGCAATCGCCGAGATGTTCAGCGACACGCTCTGCCAGCCGGTGCTCCAGGCATCTCCCTCGTCGAACGAGAACGGAACCGGAAAGGTGCTGCCGCACAGATCGTCGATCTTCTTGCTGAACAGGGTCACCACTCCGCTGTCGGTCACGAGCTGCACGCGAAAGGTGTCCTGGAACTTGTCCCCGCAGTACTCCTGGAACTCCTCCGACGTGAAGTTCCAGTCGAATGTCAAGGTCGTCGAATCCGCCGGCAGGCAGATGTTCGCGTCGATCGTGCCGGCCGCGGTGGTGAATCCGAGTCCAGTCGAGATCAGGCCGGCGTGGTCGCCGTCGGTCGGGGCGAAGATCCCGCCAAGTTGAGCGACCACCCGGCCGTCACCGGTGGCGGTCCAGGCACCGAGCGCACCGAGTTCGAAGTCGCCGTTCTGTAACTGCTTTCCGTCCGGCAGCTGCAGTGTCGTCGAGCCTGTCAGCTGCCAGAATGCCGGCGGCGAAAAGGGATGCGACTGGCCCGGGATGAAGATGTCCCCGGTCGTGACCAGGTCTGTCGGATCCTCGACGAACTTCTCGTGAAAGTACATGGCACGGTCATGGGCGAACGCTGGCCGTCGACGACATCGGAGAAGCCCAGAAAGGCTCCGGCGCCGCGACCCAGGAAGGCACTGCTCATCGTCGGGTTGAACGTGCCGCGGCAGGCGCTGGTGAAGACCAGACTGTTGGGCATCCGCTCCACGTAGGCCGTGACGAACGACGGCAGAAACGAATAGTAGCCATCGATGAGCGCCAGCCGGCCGGCTGCGAGGTCGACCTGATTCGCGGAAAGATTCGCGGCCGTCGCCTTCTGGCCGGTGAGAAACACCACCTGCGATCCCGGCACTCCCAGCCGAACTTGAGCTGCCAGATCGAGGGGAGTCCGAAGTAATACGTGTCGCCGTGCGTGCCCAGATGGACCACGCCGTACCGCCCCATCGTTCTCGCCGCTTCGACGGTGAACAGTGCGTTCGGGAGGAAGGTGACGTCGAAGGTGGGACAGGTCGACGTCTCGTACAGCGTCCGAAGCTTCGGGCCCTCGTCGTGAGCGCCGAACTTGAACAGGAACGGCGACGCGATCAGCACCTTGCTCGCGCCGACCTCATCGATCGCGTGCGGGCGCGCTGATCGTGCGCCACTCGTGGCAGCGAGCGCTGGACCGCGCTGGAGGACTGAGGCGGCCGTTGGTTGCCGCGGCGGTGCGCGGCGGCGGTGACGAGACTGAGGCCCGCGGGCAGGCGGGGACAGTCCGAGTCCGCCGCGCGTGCCCGGGGGGTTCAACATCAACCCTCCCAGAATCCCCGGCGCGTGCAGCATCCACACGCTGTTCGAACCCTCCGACACACCGAACTCCAGAACGTTGGGCTCGTTGGCGAGCTGCGCGAGAACGGCCGCAACTCCCGCAGCCTTTCCGCCAGGCGTGTTGAGGTAGAGAGTCTTGAGCGCCTGCTGCATCGAAAGGATCTGATTCAGCTGGGCGCCGGTAAGCTGGGAGACAAACCGCAGCAGGAACGGAGCGGATGTCGTCGACGTCACCCCCGCGAACTGGATCTTGAAGCTGAGATCCTGGACCGTCGGCAGGTTGTACGTCTTGCGGAAGGAGAACGAGCCGTCCCCCGGTATCTCGTCGCCCGCCTCGAGATCCCCGTTGTCGACGAGTGTGCCTTCAACCCCGAGCACCTGTCCGTTCTGATTGACACGAACGAGAGTGAGCGTCGGTGCGGTCCCTTGATACGGCGTCACAGCGCGGAACGTCACCTGCGTCGCGGTGTTGATGAATACGACGTCAGGGTTGACCGTGATGCCCTGGACCGGATTGACCGCAAGCGTGGAGGAGAACAGGCGGAGCCCATATTGGATACCGGCCATGCTCGGATTCTCGAAGTGCAGAACGACCGTGGCCGATTCCCCGGGAGAGAAAAGATTGTCGGGTCCGGCGCTGATCTCGATGGCCGCGGCGCTCACGCCACTGCACGGCAATGTGCCAGCACCGTTGAACAGCGTGGCGTTCGAGCTGAGTCCCGTCAGCGCCGCAACCAGCGGACCCTGCATGGTCGAGGATCCCTTGTTGGTGATCTTCAGCGTTTGCACGAACTGATTCAACCGGCGGTTCAGCCGGTAGCCGCTGCGGGTCGCGGCGGTGCTCGCGCTGATCTCCTGGGCGCAGTTCACCGCGGCATGGGCTGCCTGAGGGGTCACGAGGATCGAGAACGCGAGAACCGCAAAAGCCCATCTCTTCCGTTGCATGGCAGCTCCTCTGCTACTGAGACAGTCCCGGGTTGAGGCGGGTCACTGCTCAATGCGCCGTATCGGGGCAAAGGGGCTGATCGGGCACGGTTCCGGCCGTGGCTACCAATGAAGACGTTATTCCCGGGGCGCACACGCTGACACTCCAGCCGACCGCGCTCGTCCATGAGGCGTACTGCGGCTGGAGTGCCGCGCGCCCGACAGCCCGGTGAGCAACAGGGCAAATTGACCCGTCTCCCGATCGGCCGCGCCTGAGCGAGGCCCGGGCTTGGCAACCGGTTGCGATTAGTCCTCCAGCGCCTGCCGGAATTCCTTATTCGCCGCGCCATACGCTGAGTCTGCCAGCACCGTGAGCGGGGTTCCGATTAATTTATTTGACATCAAATCCAAATTTATATAGATATGGATTTATTCACCATGGCGCAGCTCGACACGCTCGTGCTCAGCCCGCGGCAGGCCGGCATCCTGATCTCGCCGGCGCGACTCGAGATTCTCGAGGCTTTCGGCGCCCTCCGCCGCGCCTCGGCGCGCGAGCTGGCCGCCCATCTCGGCCGGCCGCCGGGCGCCGTCTATCACCACGTGCGGACGCTGGCTCAGGCCGGCATCATCGCCGAGGTGGAGGTCCGCCGCGGCGCCCGCCGCCCTGAAGCCGTGTATGCCCCGGTGGCGGGGCGGCTCGCCGTCGCCGCCGGCGCTTCGCGCGTCGGCGACCGCCAGGCCCTCCGCACCCTCCAGGCCGTCCTCCGCCAGGCGGGGCGCGACGTCCAGGCGGCGTTCGTCCGCGGCCCGGCGTCGCTGAAAGGCCGCTTTTATGGTGCCCAGTTGAGCGGCGGGCTGACCAGGCGAGACGTGAAACGGGTGATCGCGCTCCTCGACGAGGTGGAGGCGCTGATGCGGCGCGCGAAACGGAAGCCGGCGGCCGCGGCCGGCGACATCTACCGGTGGACGGGCGTCTTCGTGCCACTCGGCCGGAAACTCCCGTGATCGCGTTCGATCATGCGCTGGCGCTCGCCCTGGCCGTCATCCTCGCCGGCCTACGCCGCCTGGGATGTGCCGCGAATCGCGCAGCGGGTCGCGGCCGACCCGGTGAACGCGCGCACCAAGGAGTACATCTGGTCGATCGTAATCCAGTGGGGATTGACGCTGGCCCTGATCGCGGTGTGGTGGTGGGCGGCCCGCCCGATCAGCCACCTCGGCCTGCGGCTGCCGGCCAGCCCCGGCGCCTGGTGGTGGACGCTCGCGATCGGCGGCGCCGGCATCGCGTTCTTCGCCCAGCAGGCACATTCGATCGCGACCTCGCCGGACATGCAGGCCAAGGTGCGAAAGCAACTCGAGTCGCAGCCGGGCGTCCGGACGATCCTACCCGCAACCCCACGCGAAGCGCGTGCCTTCAGTGCCGTCGCGATCACCGCCGGCATCTGCGAAGAAGTGCTCTATCGCGGCTACCTGCTCTGGTATCTGCTGTCACTCTGGCCCGGCCGCCTGGCGATCGCCGCCGCGGCCGCCACCCTGATCTTCGGCGTCGGCCATGCGTACCAGGGTGCCAGGGGCATCATTAGCACGGCAATCGCCGGCGGCATCGGCATGGCGGTGTATCTGCTGACCGGATCGCTGCTTGCGCCGATGCTGCTTCACGCCACGCTCGATCTCGCCAACGGCCTCACCTTCTATCGCGTCCTTCGTGACTGACGCCGATCGGGTTAGAGGCGAAGGGGTGAGCAGGATATGCCACGCGAACACCCAACGGCGAGCACGACTGCCCGGCGCAGCTGAGGTTCAGCCCCGAGGTCATTCCACCTGAAAGGCCACTCGCTCCTTGACCGAGCCGTTTGCGTTCTGTCCCGAAACCTCGATCTGGTATCGGCCAGGAGAGAGCCAACCGAGTGGCAGCGCGAACTGGATCACGCCGTCACGAAGTCCGCCAGCAGGTTCAATAGCGCGCATTGGCTGGCCGGTACGACTAAGCACCTGGGCAGTCACATGCACCACGATCCCGCTGGGATCGTACGCGGGCACACGCACCAGCAATCGATTCGCGCGGGTGAATGTCCGCGCGGATGATGGCGTGGCGTCGGACTTGACGCTCGCGGTCTGGAACTCACGCAGCGTTTGCGTCCGCACGATTTCCACCGGAAGCAGCACGGGACCGGGCCCGCCCGATAGCAGGTCTGGAACGTCGAAGTCCCTCGCATCAGTGTCGACCGCGTTGCCGTCTCCGTCGAGTACGGTCATATCGAGCTCAACTCGGCCCGGAGGCACCTGGAACCTCGCACTGTCCCGGTCGGTTGATGTTGTCGCACCGACTGGTCCCGTGATCCCGTCGAAAAGCACGTTCCCCGACAGGGTGCGGGCCTTGATAGCCACCTTCTCAGGCGCTTGTGTTTGCCCCGCTCGAGCCTCCCAGGTAACGACCATGTCGGCCCGTCCCTCGCTGTCGCGACGAACACCAAGCCAGACATCCACCCGAGCACTGCGTCGAAGCACGCGTCGCAAACCCGCTTCGCTCGAAGGGGGCAACAATGCAGGTGCGCTCCACTCACCCGCCGCCGCAGCCCAATAACTGGCGCGTGTGCGGACCTGTGCCTTCGCTCGAGTGCGAACTTCAAGCTTGTGGAATCTCGCGTCCGCGTGGGCCGGTTGATACGTCAACGCATAGTAGCCGTGCGTATCATGGAACACGCGCGCGAAGCCTCTGATGAACGCGTCTGCCTGAACGAACAGTCCACCGGTTTCCGTCGCGAGCCACCGCAGCGATGCGTCGGCGCGTTCCCGCTCGTCGCGGGGCATCACGAGTTGGCCCGAAGCGGCAGGATTGAACGTGTAGATCGGGAAATGAAACTGACTCGACGCTCGGACGAGGCTCTCGAGATCGGACAGACGGCCGTCCGTGCTCGATCGATCGGAACCAAGGCCCTCGGTGACGAGTACAAGGGCGGCCCGGTCCGCGTTCAGCTCGCCGAGCCGTACCCCAAGATCACGCAGATTGGCGTTGACGATCCGATCGCGCGCGGCTCTAACCGCGCCCGGAGCACGGCCGAGGCGTTCCTCTTCCATCGGCGTCCGTGGCGTGTAGTCCCCCTTCCGTCCCGCAAACGCCGCGAGGCTACCGTGGAGAACCGAGCGATCGCGGGTAAAGCGAACCGAAGCCGGGGAGTCGAGTGGTCTGATGACGGCCGCGAGATCGCGGAGGAACACCTGATTGTCCAGAAAGTTCTCTACTGCCTCTCTGGCACGCTCGGCGTTCGCGCCGGGACTCACATGAAATTCGTCGAGAAAGAGCGCGAACACGCGTGTGCCCGGTTGGCGAGCCGCACGCTCCTCGTGCCGGCGCGTCTCAATTGGCAGGACGTCGATGGCGCTGTGACGCGGGACCCACCGGAATTCCACGGTTTGGATAGGCCGTGGGACGCCGTCCTCGCGCACCTCGAAGTCCGACGCGCGAAGACCTGTGATCGCACCGCCCTGCGGGTCGGTAACCACAGCGTCAATCCGCACCGGCCGGACGGGAGTCTGCAGCGATTCTTGATCAGCCGCGCCGCCGGTGCTCAGGATCACCAGCGCCACCACGATACACGCGAGGTTCGAGCGCACGCCAGCCTTCCACTCCGTATCGTACCGCTGAGCCTCTCATGCGGATAGTCCGCGAGAGACGGAGGGCTATCCATCCAGCGTCGCGCACAGTTCGAAGTCGCGGTTCCGGGCGTGGGCCAAGGCCTTCGCGGTTCGGCAGTTCGGGGCGGGCCAGACGAAAGTGCGCGATGTGCTCTCCGAGGGCGAACGGAACGGAGCGACCCGGCGCCCTTCGACTCCGCTCAGGGCGTGGTGAGCGCGTCGAACCACGAAGCGGGAGCCACCTTCGCCGCTGAAGCGGCTACGGTGCCCGGGGCGAGTGGAGTGAGCTTATGCGAGGCGCGGAAAGTACAGCGCGAACGAGCGCAGCGAGTGAGCCACGCGAACGGAGCGGGGATCGAAGGGGCCCCCGCGAGAGCGTGGAAGGGGTCCGGGGACGAAAGTCCCCGGCATAAGGTTGGTCGGGGCGAGTGGATTCGAACCACCGACCCCTCGGTCCCGAACCGAGTGCTCTACCAGGCTGAGCCACGCCCCGACAAAAGCGTTCGGCTATTGTACATCACCGCTTCGAAAACAGCGCCTTGAAATCCGCGCGCTCGCGGATCGGCGCGAATATCGGGTCCTTTTCGAGGCTCGCCGGCCGGAAGCGCTCTGGGATGCTCTGCAGCCAGGCAACAGCGGCGTCGCCGTCCCCCTTCTGCATGCACGCCCGCGCCGCCGGAACCCCGAGGTCGCGCGGCCCCAGCCCCTTCCCCTTCAGCTTCTCGAGCTCGCTGCAGGCGGCGGCGAACTGGCCGGCGCCGAGCAGCGCCTCACCATACGCCAGCCGTAGCCGCGAGTCTTCCGGTCTGGCGGCGACCAGCTCGCCGTAGACCTGCGCCGCCTGCGGGAACTGCTCGGTCGCGACGTGTCCGGCGGCGGTGGCCTCGAGCAGGCCCCGCCGGACGGCCGCCTGGTAGCCCGGCGCGGTGGTCCGTTTGACGAACTCGATGGTGCGGTCCATCACCTCGCGCGTCGCCTCGTCGTCGTTGAAGATCTCGAAGGCGTGGTAGCCGCTCGCATGGTTCAAGAGCGTAACGGGAGCGTTCTGCGCGACCGCGGCCGACACCAGCTCCGAGATGGTCCGGTTGACCGGTGGACGGTCGAGGCCGGCCCGGACGAAGAGCAGCGGCAGGTCGAGACGGAACCGCGAGACCTCCGCGCCGCCGTAATACATCACCGCCGCCTTCACCGCGGTCAGCTTCGGGTCCTGCACCAGCGGCAGCGCGCGATAGACGTTGCCGGATCCGGCATATACGGCGAGGGCGTCCCGGTCGATGGTCGGATCGCTGGTCAGCGTTGCCAGGTGCGCGGTGAGCGCGGCGAAGTCCTGCGCGAACGAGGCGTCGCGCAGGTCCGGCAGGATCGCGGTGATGCCCTTCGAGGCCGCCAGCTTCGCCCAGGGGGCGTAGAAGAAGTTCGAGCGGTTCGCTCCGGACGCGATGTTGAAGAAGATGAGGGTCGGACCCGGCTTGCCGGCCGACGGACGGTAAACGTCCATGCGGAGCGCATCCGCGCCGGTCCCTCCGTATGGAACGTCTTTGGCGATGCTGTAGGACGACTCGGGGGGCGCCGGATAGTAGAACGTCGGGGCCTGCGCCGAAATCGCGGAGGTCCCAAGGACGGCGGCGGCGGCGATCGAGAATGTGGCGCATGGCGCCATGGTGCGGGCGAACGCCGTGCGCTGTCAGGACCGCGGTGACGATGCGCTCCTGCCGGTGGCCAGATGCGCCTCCAGCACCGTGAGCGCATCGTAGGCCGTCAGGTCCGGCTGGAGCGGCGTCACCGAGATGAAGCCGTCCTTCACTGCTTGATAATCGGATCGCTCGTCGGGCTCCCAGTCGTTCTGCCCTTCCTCGATCCAGTAGTACGGACGGCCGCGCGGGTCGAGCCGCTCGGCCACGACGGTCACGTGGTTCCGCTTTGCCTGGGTGGTCACGCGCATGCCGCGCGGCACGCCGGCCGGAACGTTGATGTTGACGAACGTGCGACCCGGCAGCCCGTGCGCGAGCAACGACTCGGCGACGGTCGCGGCGGCCTCGGCGGCGTGGCCGAAGTCGTACTCGTCGGTCCGCTGCAGGGAGACCGCGATGCTCGGGATCCCGAGCAGCGCCCCTTCCATCGCCCCGGCCACGGTGCCGGAGTAGGTCACGTCGTCGCCTAGGTTGTAGCCCTTGTTGATGCCCGAGACCACCAGGTCCGGCGGTGACGGGTAGAGCTGGGTCAGCGCGACGTTGACGCAGTCGGTCGGGGTGCCGTCGACCTCGTAGACGCGCTCGCGCAGCTCCTCCATTCGCAGCGGACGGCGCAGCGTGAGCGCGTGGCCGATGGCGCTGGCTTCGGCGTGCGGGGCAACGACGATGACCCGGCCCAGCCGCGAGAGCGCCGCGGCCAGGACGTGGATCCCCTCCGAGTGCACGCCGTCGTCATTGGTGACGAGAATCTGTTTCATCGGAAAACGAAAAGTATAGCAGGAGGGTCGCGGCCGCCGCGAGAGCGGCGCCGGTGAGAAATGCCGCCGGCGGGGAGACCTGCGTCCAGATGAGCCCGAAGATGACGCTCGCGAGCAAGGCGCCGAGGCCGATGATCGCGTTGTAGTAGCCGAACGCGGTGCCGCGCCGGGCGACCGGGGAGAGATCCGCGATCCAGGCCTTCTCCACCCCTTCCGTCATCCCGAAGTAGAGGCCGTAGGCGAGGAACACGACGATCAGAGGTTTGGCTGCCTCGACGAACGCGAACGCGGCGTAGACGCCGGCGTAGAAGATCCAGCCGGCGGCGATCATGTGGCGCCGGCCGATCCGGTCCGACAGTTCCCCGCCGACAATCGACGACGCCACCTTCACGACGTGCAGCCCCGACCACAGCAGTGGAATCCAGACCGCAGCGATGCCGACCTCGCTGAGGCGCAGCAGCAGGAACGCGTCAGAGGCGTTGCCGAGCGCAAACAGGAAGATGATCGCGAGCGGACGGACCAGCGGGCGAAGCGACCCCCGGCCTTCCGAGGGGACTGCGGGCACGTCGCGCGGCTGGGCCGTCGCCGTCCGCGCCCGTTCCGGAATGAACAGGATGATCGCAACGACGATGATCCCGGGGATCAGCGTGAGCGCGAAGAGCGTGCGGTACTCCTCCGGGTAGAAATAGAGGAACAGGGTCGCGAGCAGCGGACCGAGCACCGCGCCGCTGTGGTCCATCGCGCGGTGGAACCCGTAGACGCGCCCGCGCTGACCGTCGGGAGCGAACTCGGCCAGCATGGCGTCACGCGGCGCGCCGCGAATGCCCTTGCCAAGACGATCGGCAAAGCGGATGGCCAGCACGTGGGACCATGCGCCGGCGAACGCGGTCAGCGGCCGGACGGCTGACGAGATCGCGTATCCCGCCAGCATGATCGCCTTCGGACGGCCGGTGGAGTCGGCCATGCGGCCCGATACGACCTTGAGCACGCTGTTCGCGGCGTCGGCGATCCCCTCGATGATGCCCAGCGACATCGCGCCGGCGCCGAGCACCCGGGTCAGGAACAGCGGCAGCAGCGGGTAGATCATCTCCGACGCGGTGTCGGTGAAGAAGCTCACCCAGCCGATCAGCCAGACCGGCCGGGACAACCCGAGGCGGGGGCGGGAAGCAGTCACACCCTGAGGAAGATGCGGCGGCGGTACATCCACCAGAGCAGACCGAACAGCAGCACGAGGTTGGCGATGGCGTAGAGCAGCGAGGCGTTCTTCGGCGCAGCCAGCGGCACGAACCAGGTGAGGTAGGCCCATTGGTTGACGGCGACCTCCGAGCCGTCGGGGCCGGCGACCCTGAAGAGCCCGAACGTCTTGACCAGCAGGCCCGAGGCGACGAACAGCGTGATTGCGTTCACACCCAGGATCACCAGCGGCTGGGTCCACCGGCGCCATCCCTTGACGTCGATGATCCAGTAGCATGTCGCCAGCAGCAGCGAGGCGCATCCGGCGGTGAAGAACACGTACGAGCTGGTCCAGAGACCCTTGTTGATCGGAAAGACCTGGCCCCAGGCGAGCCCGACGACGGTGGCGGCGGCTCCACCGAGGGCGAGTGCGGCGGCCTTGCGGGTCGGTGTCCAGTCCGCGTTAAGGCAGAGCCCGGCAAGGATTCCGAGCAGTGTGGTCGCGACGGCGGGGGCCGTGCTGAGCAGCCCCTCAGGATCCCAGCGAGGCTTCCACAAGTGTCCGTCCATCAGCGCGCGGTCGAGCCAGGCCCCCAGGTTCCCCTCGGCCGTCAGATCGCCGGCGATTCCGCCGGGCGGCGCCACCAGCATCATCGTCGCCCAGTACCCCAGCGACAGGGCGACGGCGATGGCGCCGATCTGGATCGCGCGGCGGCGGCGATCGCCCTCGCGTCAGTCGGTAGATCCCTGCGGCAAACAGATAGCAGACCGCGATGCGCTGCAGCACCCCGGGGATCCGCCAGCGCTCGACGTTGAACCGCGGATAGCCGGCCAGGAACAGCCCGAGCGCGAAGATCATCGCCGACCTTTTCAGGATCGACCCCCATCCGGCCGATTTCCTCGACAGCGTGATCGAGACGCCGACGATGAAGAGGAAAAACGGGAAGATCAGGTCGGTGGGCGTGCAGCCGTGCCACTCGGCGTGCAGCAGCGGCCAGTAGACGTTGCCCCAGTCCCCCGGGTTGTTGACGATCACCATCCCGGCCATCGTGAGGCCGCGGAACACGTCGAGCGAGACGAGGCGGGAGTCGGTCCGCATCTGCGCCCACTATAATCCCAACAGATGCCCGCACCCTTCGACGCGGTCCTGCTGATTGCGTTCGGTGGGCCGCGTGGCCTCGACGACGTCCGTCCGTTTCTCGCGAACGTTCTCCGCGGGCGGCGGGTTGCCCCCGAACGGGTCGAGGCAGTCGCCCATCACTACGAGCTGTTCGGCGGACGCTCCCCCATCACCGAGCTGACCCTGGCCCAGGCCGAGGGGTTGACCGCGGCCCTTGTGGATCGCCGCACGCCGCTGCCGGTCTACGTCGGCATGCGCAACTGGAGCCCCTACCTGGCCGACACGCTCGCGCAGATGTCGCGCGACGGCGTCCGCCGCGCGGTGGGCGTCATCGCCGCCGCGCACCGCAGCTATTCGAGCTGCCTGCAATACCGCGAGAATGTCGCCGAGGCGCGTGGCCGGCTGCGGGACGCCGGCCTGCCGGATGTGTCCGTCCACTATGTCTCCGACTGGCATCGCTCCCGCGGGTTCGTCGAAGCCAATGCGGATCACGTGCTGGCGGCGGCGAGGGCGCTGCCGGCCGGCGTCGCGGACGGTGTCGAGCTCGTGTTCACCGCCCACAGCATCCCCGCGTCCATGGCGGAGCGGTATCCGTATCAGGCGCAGCTCGAAGAGAGCTGTGCCGCAGTCGCCTCGGAGGTGATTCAACGCGGCGGCCCGCTTGCGCCCCGACGGTGGCGGCTCGTTTTTCAGAGCCGGAGCGGCCGCCCCGAGGATCCGTGGCTCGGGCCCGATGTGTGCGACTACCTCCGGGAGGCGGCCGGCCGGCAGGTGAAAGCCGTCGTCCTCTCCCCCATCGGGTTCGTCTGCGACCACGTCGAAGTGCTCTACGACCTCGACATCGAAGCCGCCACGGTGGCCCGCGAGGTCGGCCTGCCGCTGGCGCGCGCCGCTGCAGTCAACGATCATCCGCGGTTCATCGACACCCTCGCCGACGCCGTCGCCGGAACGGTCGAACGCTACGCCGAGGGACGTCCGCTGCCGCTGGTCAACGTTTCCGCCCCGTCCCGCGTCTAGTTTCCAGCCGGAGCGCTCCGGCCGGCTTTTACATCCTTAACACGCGAACCTGCGTAGAATGCTCGGACCGAGGCTAAAAGCTATGCGAATGACGACGATTGCGGGTGTGGTCCTGCTGACCGTCGGCGGTACATGCGACGCCGGCGGGGGCGCAGATGCAGATCAGGACGCTCGACGGGGCCGAGCCGATCATGCTGCCGCAGCCGGGCCGACAGAAGACCGGCACCGGGCGCATCAAGGGACGGCTGGTGGCGGCCGAGACCGGGGCACCCGTTCGGCGCGCCCAGGTCCGCGTCACCGGACCCGACATCATGCCGAAGGCGGCGACGACGGATAACGAAGGGGCCTACGAGTTCAGCGAGCTCCCGGCGGGACGCTTCACGGTGACGGCCACCAAGAGCGGATACGTCAGCGTCGGGTTCGGGCAGAGCCGTCCGTTCGAGTCGGCCAAGCCGATCGAGCTCGGCGAAGGCCAGACCATCGACAAGGCCGACATCACGATGCCGCGCGGCTCGGTGATCTCCGGCCGTGTCACCGACGAGTTCGGCGAGGCGGTGGCCGATGCCGCGGTCAGCGCGCTGCGGTCCACCTGGGCGAACGGCCGCCGCCGGCTGCAGTCGACCGGACGGGTCGGCGACCACCAACGATCTCGGGCAGTACCGCATCTACGGTCTGCCGCCCGGTGAGTACTACGTCAGCGGCACGCTTCGCGGCGGCGCGCAGGAGATGGTCGTGGCGGAGATGGCGATGATGGCGATGGCGACGTCCACGGCTGGCAGCAGCGACGCGCCGCGCTCCGGGTATGCACCGACCTACTACCCCGGCACGCCGAACGGAGGAGAAGCCCAGAAGCTCACCCTCGCCGTCGGCCAGGAGGCGCAGAACACCGATTTCGGCCTGGTCCCGGTACGGCTGGTCAAGATCAGCGGCTCGGTCATCGGGTCCGATGGCCGTCCGCTCGAAGGGGTGAGCGTCAGCGCGACGCCGCGCAACACCGCGCTCGGCACGATCGTGTTTCCCTCCGGCGGAGCCGGGCGCACCGACAAGAACGGCAATTTCATCCTGACCGGGGTGGCGCCGGGTGACTACATCCTCAACGCGCGGTCGTCCGGGCCGATGATGACCAGCGGCGACGGCGACCGCATGACCTTCACGATGACGCGGACGATCGGTCCGGGCGGCGATGGCCAGTCGGAATCCGGCTCCGTGCCGCTCAGTCGTCGCCGGCGACGACATGACCAACGTGATCGTGGTGACGTCGAAAGGCACCACCGCATCAGGGCGCGTGGTTTACGAGGGAGGCACCAAGCCGACCGCCAACACCGTGCGGATCAGCGCCGCCAGCCTGGATGTCGACGGGCCGCTCGGGATGCTCGGCGGCTCATCCTCGGTCACGGCCGAAGGCACGTTCGAGATCAAGGGACTGTCGGGTCAGCGCATCTTCCGCGTGTCGAACATTCCGGCCGGCTGGGTATTGAAGGCGGTCCGCCTCAACGGCGACGACATCACCGACAACGGCGTCGACATCCGGCCGACCGAGCCGGTCACCGGGGTCGAAGTCGTCCTGACCAGCAAGACGACGGAGGTTACCGGCGCGGTGAAGAGCGGCAACGATGCCGCCCGCGACTACACCGTCGTGATCTTCTCCGAGGACCCGCAGAAGTGGACGGCGCCGATGACCCGCTACGTCGCCAGCGCCCGGCCGAACCAGGACGGGCGCTTCCAGATCAAGCACCTCCCTGCCGGCGCGTACTACGTGGTCGCGATCGACTATATTCCGCAGGGTGACTGGAACGACCCGGAGGTCCTGGATCGCTTGAAAGCCAGGGCGACACGCTTCACACTGGCCGAGGGGGAAGTTCAGACTTTGGACTTGAAGCTGTCGACGAACTAAACGGTTTCAGGTTCCAGGTTCCGGTCTCGTTTCACAGGAGGGCAGGAGCTCAGGCTGCCCTCCCATTCCCCATTCCCGATTCCTCATTCCCGATCCCCCACCCCTATCAACCCTCCCCCTCTTTTTCGAGGAACGAGGCGGCGGCGTCCTCGTCGGCTTCCTCGACTGGCCCCTTCTTCCGCGCATACAGGTAGGCGACGGTGAAGATCGTCACGATCAATCCGAACGACAGCCACTTGTTGATGTGGAAGTCGATGTAGCCCTGGGTCGAGAGGAACTCCACGATCAGCTTGATCGCCACCCAGGCGATGATGATGAAGGCGGCATCGACCAGCGCCGGGTAGCGCCGGACAACCCGGAGGAGCTGGCCGATCACCATCCGCATGGCGATGATGCCCAGCACGCCGCCGGTGATGATCACCCAGGTCTTCGGCGACATCGCCACCGCCAGCAGAATCGAATCCACCGCGAACACGATGTCGGTGAGCTCGACCTTCACCACCGTTGCCCAGAACGGCGTCAGACCGAGCCAGGCGGTTGCCGGCTTGATGGCCTGGCGGTCCTCCCCGGCGGGACGGCCGAAGAAGTGGCTGTACGCGAGCCACAGCAGGTAGCCGGCGCCGATCAGCTTTACGAACGCAATCTGGATCAGATGCACCGCCAGCAGGATGGCGACGATCCGGAAGAAGAAGGCGCCGAGGATGCCGTAGCGCAAGGCCTTGCGCTGCTCGTGCTTTGGCAGCCCGAGCACCAGGATGGCGAGCACGAGCGCGTTGTCGGCGCTCAGCAGCCCCTCGAGGACCACCAGCAGCGCGACGGTCAGGAAATCAGATGCCTGGACGTCCATGCTCTACTGTTGAAGTTGACACGTGTCGTATCAAGACCTATCGTTGAAGTGACGCAGGGTTCGGGCCGGCAGCCCGGCCCGTTCGCCGGAGCGATCGGATGGCTATCCAGAACGATCTCTACTTTATCAGCATGGCCGCGCGGCTGCTCGACATGCACCCGCAGACACTGCGCAAGTACGAGCGGCTCGGGCTGGTGCGCCCGACGCGAACGGTCGGCAGCATGCGGGTCTACACTCACGACGAGCTCGACCGGCTGCGCCTGATCAAGTATCTCGTCGACGAGGCCGGCGTGAACCTGGCCGGCGTGCAGCGGCTGCTCGAGATCGCCGAAGCGGTGCAGCGGATTCGTCCGCTGATGAAGGAGTCGAGGCCGGACGCGCGCCGCCGCCTCGCCCACGAGATCGAGCGCATCGGCGCCATGGCGGGCCTCTGATGGAGTTCAAGGACTATTACCAGACGCTCGGCATGACCAAGTCGGCCAGCGAAAAAGAGCTGAAGCAGGCGTACCGGAAGCTCGCCCGCAAGCACCATCCCGACGTCAATCCGGGTGACAAGGCATCCGAGGCCAGGTTCAAGGAAATCAACGAGGCCTACGAGGTGCTCGGCGATCCGGAGAAGCGCCGCAAGTACGACGAGCTCGGCGCCAACTGGCGGATGTACGAGCAGGCGCAGCAGCAGGGCTACCCCGGCGGCGGCAGCCCGTTCGGCGGCGCCGGCGGCGCCTGGAACATCAATCCCGGCGGCGGTGCGGGCGGCTACCGCACGATGACCGAGGAAGAGATGCACGAGATGTTCGGGAACGAGGACCCGTTCTCGGACTTCTTCAAGACCTTCTTTGGCGGCGGGTCCGCCGCCGGATCCCGCGAAGGGGGGCGCACCCGCGGCCGCGGCGCCCGGTCGCAGAAGGGGCGCGACATCGAGCACGAGGTCGAGCTCACGCTCGAAGAAGCCTTCCACGGCGCGACCCGGCGCATTTCGATCAAGCAGGGCGGCCACGCCCGCAGCGTGGACGTGCGGATCCCGGCGGGGGTCAGGGACGGCTCGCGGGTCCGCGCCGCCGGCGAGGGAGAAAGCGGTGCCAACGGCGGCACCTCCGGGGATCTTTATCTCCGCGTCCGGATCCGGCCCCATCCGCTGTTCGAACGCGACGGCAACGACCTGCGCACGCGCGTGGCCGTCCCGCTCACCACCGCCGTCCTGGGGGGCGAAGCCAGCGTGCCGACGATCGCCGGATCGGTCCGCCTGAAGATTCCGGAAACGACACAGAGCGGCCAGGTGTTCCGGCTGAAGGGGCACGGCATGCCGGTGGTCGGCAAACCCGACCAGCGGGGAGACCTTTATGCCGCCGTTGACATTCAGCTCCCTCGCACGCTGACCAAGGAGCAGCGCCAGCACTACGAGGAACTGGAGAAGCTGGAAAGACCGTTATGAATCTCAACAAGTACACCGAGAAAGCACAGGAAGCGGTCCTCGCGGCGCAGCAGTTTGCCACCCGCGAGGGTCACCCCGAGATCACGCCCGAGCACCTGCTGCTGACGCTGCTCGAACAACGCGACGGCATCGTCCCGTCGATCGCCCGCAAGTTGAACGCCGATCCAGCCACGCTGGCGGCGGCGCTGCGGGCGGAACTGGGGCGGGCGCCGCGGGCCCACGGCGGCGCGCAGCCCGGCCTCTCCCCTCGCCTGCAGAAGGTGTCTGACGCCGCCGAGCAGGAAGCCGAGCGGCTGAAGGACGATTACGTCAGCACCGAGCATCTGTTCATCGCGATCGCTGCAGAGGGAGGACGTGCCGCCGCCGCCCGCCTGCTCGAGCAGCACGGCATGACCCGGGACGCCATCCTCCAGGCGCTCACGACCGTGCGCGGTTCGCAGCGGGTCACCAGCCAGAACCCCGAGGCCACCTACGAGGCGCTGGAGCGCTACGGCCGTGACCTCACCGAGCTCGCCCGCAAGGGCAAGCTCGATCCGGTGATCGGCCGCGACGACGAGATCCGCCGGGTGATCCAGGTGCTGTCGCGCCGGACCAAGAACAACCCGGTGCTGATCGGCGAGCCCGGGGTCGGCAAGACCGCCGTCGTCGAGGGGCTGGCCCAGCGGATCGTCCGCCAGGACGTGCCCGAGGGGCTCAAGAACAAGAAGATCGTTGCCCTCGACATGGGCGCGCTGGTCGCCGGCGCCAAGTACCGCGGCGAGTTCGAGGAGCGGTTGAAGGCGGTGCTGAAGGAAGTCGCCGACGCCGCCGGCCAGATCATCCTGTTCATCGACGAGCTCCACACCGTCGTCGGCGCCGGCGCCGCCGAAGGGTCGATGGATGCCTCGAACATGCTGAAGCCGATGCTCGCACGCGGCGAGCTGCACACGGTCGGCGCCACCACGCTCGACGAGTACCGCAAGCACATCGAAAAGGACGCCGCGCTCGAGCGCCGCTTCCAGCCGGTGATCGTCAGCGAGCCCACCGTCGAAGACACGATCAGCATCCTGCGCGGGCTGCGGGAACGCTACGAGATCCATCACGGCGTGAAATTCAAGGACGCGGCGCTGGTCGCCGCGGCCGTCCTGTCGCACCGCTATATCTCGGACCGCTTTCTCCCCGACAAGGCCATCGACCTGATCGACGAAGCGGCGTCGCGTCTCCGGATGGAGATCGACTCGATGCCGGCGGAGCTCGACGAGGTCGCCCGGCGGATCATGCAGCTCGAGATCGAGCGCGAGGCGCTGCGCAAGGAGTCCGACAAGGCTTCGCGCGAACGGCTCGAAAAGCTCGAGAAGGAGCTCGCCGATCGCAAGGAGGAGAAGAACCAGCTGTCGTCGCACTGGCAGCAGGAGAAGGACGCCATCCAGGTCGGCCGCAAGCTCAAAGAGGAGCTCGAGCAGGTACGGCTCGAGATGCAGCGCGCCCAGCAGGCCGGTGACTACGCCCGGGCCTCCGAGCTGCAGTACGGACGGCTGCCGGAGATGGAGCGGCGCATCCAGGAGGAGGAGGCCCGGCTCGCCCAGGTGCAGCAGGGCAAGCGCATGCTCAAGGAGGAGGTCGACGAGGAAGACATCGCCGACGTGGTCAGCCGCTGGACGCACATCCCGGTGAACCGGCTGCTCGAAGGCGAGATCCAGAAGCTGCTGAAGATGGAGGAACGGCTCCACCAGCGCGTGGTCGGCCAGGAAGACGCGATCCGGGCGGTCGCCAACGCGATCCGGCGCGCCCGCGCCGGCCTCCAGGACCCGAACCGTCCGCTCGGCAGCTTCATCTTTCTCGGTCCGACCGGCGTCGGCAAGACCGAGCTGGCGCGCGCCCTCGCCGAGTTCATGTTCGACGACGAGCACGCGATGATCCGCGTCGACATGTCCGAGTACCAGGAGAAGCACACGGTGTCGCGGCTGATCGGCGCCCCTCCGGGCTACGTCGGCTACGAGGAATCGGGCCAGCTGACCGAGGCCGTCCGGCGGCGGCCGTACGCCGTCGTCCTGTTCGACGAGGTCGAGAAAGCGCACCCCGAAGTGCTCAACGTCATGCTGCAGCTGCTCGACGATGGCCGGCTGACCGACGGCAAGGGGCGCACGGTCGATTTCAAGAACACCGTCGTGATCATGACCTCGAATATCGGCAGCCACTACATCGCCGAGGCCGCGCAGAGCGCCTCCCAGCCGGGGGTGGCCGAAGACGTGCGGCGGCACGTCATGGAGGCGTTGCGCGGGCACTTCCGGCCGGAGTTCATCAACCGGGTGGACGAAATCATCATCTTCCACGCCCTCAGCCGCGAGGAGATGCGATCGATCATCGACATCCAGCTGCGCGGGCTCACCAGGCGCCTGGAGGATCGCAAGATCCGCGTCGAGTTGACCGACCGCGCCAAGGACCTGCTGATCGCCGACGGCTACGACCCGACCTACGGCGCCCGCCCGCTCAAACGAACGATCCAGCGGATGGTGCTGGACCAGCTGGCAAGCCGTGTGCTGCAGGGTGAAGTGCGCGAGGGTGACACGGTCGTGATCGACCAATCAGGAGGCGAGCTGAAATTCGTCACGCGCAGCGTCAACGATTCTGCCAGACATGAAACCACGGTGAACTGATTGGCCGAAGAACCGAACGCCCCCAACCCGCGCGGCAAGCGGCTCGGCAACGAGCGCCGGTTGAGCCCACGCCCGGCGCCCGGGACGGCGATCTGGTACGTGCTCGGCTTCCTGATGCTGTTCGGCATTGCGCAATCGGTGTTCCTTTCCACGCGGGCGGGTGAAACGATCAGCTACAGCGACTTCAAGGCCCATGTTCGCGCCGGACGGGTGCAGGAAGTCACCGTCGGGCCGGAATCGGTTCACGGAACCTTGAAGCCCGAACAGGGCCGGCCGGCCCGTCCCTTCAGTGCCGTCCGCATCGAAGATCCAAAGCTCGTCGAGGAGCTGGAGCGGCACGGCGTCTCCCACAAAGGTGAAGTGGCCAGCCGCTGGATGGGGGACGTGCTTGGCTGGGTCATCCCGGTACTGTTCTTCGTCGCGCTCTGGTCGGTGTTCCTGCGGCGGATGGGGGGCGCGGAAGGGGGCATCATGTCCTTCGCGCGCAGCAAGGCCAAGGTCTACGCCGACGACGACGTGAAGGTGCGCTTCGATGACGTCGCCGGGGTTGACGAGGCCGAAGGAGAGCTGAAGGAGATCGTCGAGTTCCTCAAGACGCCGAAGAAGTACACGAGCATCGGCGGTCGGATCCCCAAGGGGGTGCTGCTGGTCGGCCCGCCGGGGACCGGCAAGACACTGCTGGCACGCGCGGTCGCCGGCGAGGCCAACGTGCCGTTCTTCAGCCTGAGCGGCTCCGAGTTCGTCGAGATGTTCGTCGGCGTCGGCGCGTCGCGCGTCCGCGATCTGTTCGCCCAGGCAGACGCGAAGGCGCCGTGCATCGTCTTCATCGACGAGCTCGACGCGCTCGGCAAGGTCCGGATCCAGAGCCCGATGGGCAGCCACGAGGAGCGCGAGCAGACGCTCAACCAGCTGCTGGCGGAGATGGACGGCTTCGACGCCCGCAAGGGGGTCATCATCATGGGGGCGACCAACCGCCCCGAAGTGCTCGACCCTGCCCTGCTCCGCCCCGGCCGCTTCGACCGCCAGGTGCTGGTAGACAAGCCGGACATCCGCGGGCGCGAAGACATCCTGCGTATCCACGTCAAGACGGTGAAGGTCAGCCCCGGCGTGGACCTCAAGGTCATCGCCGCGCGGACCGCCGGGTTCGCCGGAGCGGACCTCGCCAACCTCGTCAACGAGGCGGCGCTCCTCGCCGCGCGCCGCGACAAGCTCGCCGTGGAGATGAAGGACTTCGACGAGGCGATCGACCGGATCATCGCCGGGCTCGAGAAGCGGCGGGTCATGAACGACAAGGAGCGGCGGATCGTCGCGTATCACGAAGCCGGCCATGCGATCGTCGCCAGCGTGCTGCCCGGGCTCGACCCGGTACACAAGATCTCGATCGTGGCCCGCGGCTTCGGCGCGCTCGGCTACACGATGCAGCTGCCGCTCGAGGACAAGTACCTCCTGCAGAAGCCGGACCTGATGAACCAGCTGTCGGTGCTGCTCGCCGGGCGCAGCGCCGAAGAGATCGCCTGCGGCGAGGTGTCGACCGGCGCGCAGAACGACGTCCAGCGCGCGACCGATATCGCCCGCGCGATGGTCACCGAGTTCGGGATGAGCGACGAGCTCGGCGTCGTCAATTACGCGGGCAAGAAGCGGGCGGCGTTCCTGGACATCCAACTCGGCCCGGACCGCGGCGAATACGCCGAGGAGACCGCGCGCAAGATCGATGCGGAGATCAAGCGCATCCTCGCCGAAGCGCATGACGTCGCCAGGCGGGAACTGCGGGCCCGCCGGCCGATCCTCGACGCCGTCGCCCGGCGCCTGCTCGAAAAAGAAGTCGTCGAATCCGAGGAGCTGCAGGAAATTCTGAGAATGGACAGCGCGACATCTTGACCCTCGACGTGTCGCGCTCGAGTGAGCGGCTCAGCCGGTTGGGTCGGTCACCGAGTCGAGGAAAAAGAAAGCCGGGACCGCGGCCATTACACCCCTTGCGGTGGGGTCGGTTGGCTGGTCTAATCAATCCATGGCCGAGCACGAGTCCGAACCCTCGTCGCCGCCTCCTCCCATTGTCCTGATCGTCGGGGACGACCGGGACACTCGGGACCTATACGAGGCGGTTTTCGAGCTGGAAGGGTTCTGGGTTGCCGATGCGTCCGACGCGGAAGCGGCATTCCAGCAGGCGTCCGACCTGCAGCCGGACGTCGTCATCACCGACGTCGGATTGCCTGGCCGGATCGATGGCGTAGACCTGGCCACCCGCATTCACGCCATGGCCAAGACGGCCAGCGTACCGGTCATCGCCATAACCGGTCGGAACCCCGAGGAAATCGCGCTATCCGAATTTACCGAGGTCCTGCAGAAGCCGGTCTCACCCAACCTCCTGATTGCCGCCGCGCGGCGGGTCCTAGCCGAGTCGGCGGCCCTGCGTGATCGCGGCGACCAGGCCCGAAAAGGGATCCCCGAGCTCCGCGAGCGCTCCAATCGCCTGACGGAGCGGTCGCAATACCTTCGAGAACGTCCCGACCGCCGCCAGCCGTAACGCAGTAGTTGCGGCGCCGCTCTACCGTAGAATAGCCATGGCCGAGGTGGAGCGATACTTCATGCCTCCGTGGAAACTGGGTGCCGGACGCCGCACAACATGACTGGTCCTGACGATCTGCCCCATTTCGAGCATATCCTGCAGCACCTGCAGCAGACCCGCGGTTTCGATTTCACCGCCTACAAGCGGGCGAGCCTGATCCGCCGTGTAATCAAGCGGATGCAGGCGGTCGGCGTGGAATCCTTCGAGGCCTACCTGGACTACCTGCAGGTCCATCAGGACGAGTTTCCCGCCCTCTTCAACACGATCCTGATCAACGTCACCGGCTTCTTCCGCGACCCTGAGGTCTGGACCTACCTCCAGACCGAAGGATTGCCGCGAATGGTGGCGAACCGAAAGCCCGAAGAGCAGTTCCGCATCTGGAGCGCCGGTTGTGCCTCGGGCCAGGAGGCATACACGATTGTGATGCTTCTCGGCGAGCAGCTCGGCCTCGACGCCGTCCGTGAGACGGTGAAAATCTACGCGACCGACGCGGACGAGGAGGCCTTGAACGAAGCGCGGCAGGCGACCTACTCGCAGAGACAGATCGAGGCAGTACCGCCGGACCTGCTCGAGAAGTATTTCGATCAGAGTGGCGACACTTTTACTTTCAGGCGCGACATGCGGCGGGTGGTGATCTTCGGGCGGCATGACCTCCTGCAGGACGCCCCGATCTCGCGAGTCGATCTGCTGCTCTGCCGCAACACGTTGATGTACTTCAATGCGGAGGCGCAGGCGCGCATCCTGAGCCGCTTTTTCTTTTCACTGAACCCCGGCGGGCATCTGCTCCTCGGGCGCGCCGAGATGCTGTTCAGGCATGCGGAGATGTTCGAGCCGGTCGACCTGAAGCGCCGCCTGTTCGCTGTGGTCGGCAAGGGCAGCCACCGGGACCGGCTGACGCTGCTCGCGCAGGCGGCCCGCGACGAGATGTCCGGCCCGGCGCCGGCCTCGGTCCGGCTGCGCGAGGCCGCGTTCGATGCCAGCAGTGGTCCGCAGCTGGTCGTCGATTTCTCGGGCCGCCTGGTCGGAGCCAATGCGCCGGCTCGCTCCCGCTTCGGTCTCACCGCTCAGTCGATCGGGCAGCCGCTGCAGGACCTCGAGCTCTCCTATCGGCCGGCGGAGCTGCGCGGGGCGATCGCCCGCGCGATGGACCTGCGGATCGATGTCGCGATCCGCGACGTGCCGTGGAATCTGGGCCAGGAATCGAGGCTGTTCGACGTAACTGTCGGCCCGCTGTTCGACGACGATGACTCGGTGATCGGCAGCCGCATCGTCTACGAGGACGTGACCGAGCTCAGATCCCTGCATGCGCAGCTCCAGCACTCGAAGCAGGAGCTGGAAACCGCGTACGAAGAGCTGCAGTCCACGAACGAGGAGCTCGAAACCACCAACGAGGAGCTGCAGTCGACGGTCGAGGAGCTCGAGACCACGAACGAGGAGCTGCAATCGACCAACGAAGAGCTCGAGACGATGAACGAGGAGCTGCAGTCGACCAACGAAGAGCTCCAGACGATGAACGACGAGCTGCGGAGCCGGAGCGGCGAGCTGAACTCCGCGAATGCGTTCCTGGAGTCCGTGTTCGCGAGCCTTCAGTCGGCGGTCGTCGTGGTCGACAGGGATCTTCGCGTGCAGGTCTGGAACGAGCGGTCGACCAACATGTGGGGGCTGCGCCCCGACGAGGCCGAGGGCTCACCGTTGCTCGAACTGGACATCGGCCTGTCGATGGACGAGCTCCGCGGACCGATCCGGAACGTGCTGAGCGGATCCGCGGAGCACCAGCAGCTGTTTCTCTCGGGGACCAACCGGCGCGGCAAGCCCATTCAATGCCGGGTCGGTATCGCTCCCCTTCGTCAGCTCGATCGCTCGGTCACCGGAATCCTTCTGTTGATGGATGAACAGCCCGCGGGTGCGGCCACGAGTTGAGGCAGGCAATCTAGATGACTACCAATCACATGTTGACGATCCGGACCAACGCGGCGCTGAGCCGGCTGGCGTCGCTGCAGCGGCGGGCGGACAAGGCGGTGGGGACGACGCCGTCGGTCGTCCAGCCGGCACTCAAGGAGCTGACCGACGCGCTCGAAGAACTTCAGGTGGCCAACGATCAGTTGCAGAGCCAGATCGAAGAGCTGGCTGGCGCGAGGTTCGAAACGCGCGCCGCGGATCTGCGGTTCAAGCAGCTGCTCGAATGGCTGCCCTGTGCCTGCGTCTGGACCTCGGCTTTGGGGGAAGTTGTCGAAGCCAATCCCGCCGCGGCCGCCCTGCTCAACGTGTCGACGCAGCATCTCAATGGCAGGCCGCTCGTGCTGTTCATGACCGAGCGGACGAAATTCACCGACGCCCAGGCTCGTCTCATCTCGACCGCGGAGCCGATCGTGGAGATGATCGGCATCCGGCCACGTGAACGGCGGGCGCGCCGGGTGCAGCTGTTCGGGCGCAGACGTGACGGCGACGACCGGCTGTGCTGGTTCCTGGTGGAGCACGTGGACACCAGCGCCGATCCGGCGGCAACCAGCTAGCCGTCCTGGGTCTTGGCGGCTTCGAACTCCTGTTCCGGGCCGGCCGGTCCCATCTCCTGCGAGTCGGGGACGAGATGACTGCTGCTGCGATCGCTGAGCAGCTGCTTCAGCACCGACGCCTGGTCCGCCGCGACGGTGGCGCGTTCTTCGAATGCGCCGGCGACCCACCGGTGATTGCGTTGCCGGGCGCGGTCCGCCAGCCGGCGGGTCAGCGCCGCACGCTCCTCGAGCGCCCGCAGCGCCGCCCACAGTGCGCGATCCACCGAATCGGTCTGCGCCGACATCATGCTGTCGGCGGAGTAGATGTGCCCGACGCGGCAGCGAAAGCGCAGGATCCCGGCCTCGTCGTGCTCCCAGAGATTGCCGTTGCACTCCGGGCAGGTGAACACTGACAGGCGGCCTGGCCGATCGTGCTCGGCCAGCGCGATCTGCTCCACGCCCCGGTCAGGTTCCTTCGGCCCGAGGTGCGGGGCCTCGCCGGCCTTCGCGCCCGACGCCCGCTCGCGCGTCAGCGCGGCAAGCAGCGGCGCGATCTCCGCCACCGGCACGACGTGGTCGACCCTGACCGAGGCGATCGCGCTGCGCGGCATGCTCGGGGCGACCGCTTCCTGCGGATCCTGGACGATCGCCGCGCCGCCGGCCTGCTTGATCGCCGCAAGCCCGGCCGTCCCGTCGTCCAGCGCACCGGTAACCACGACGCCGATGACGCGTCCGCGAAACGCGCGAGCGGCCGAACGGAACAGCGGGTCGATTGCGGGGCGGACACCGTTCTCGGTCGGTCCGTGCGTGATGCGGATCACGTCACGCTCGAGGGTCATGTGATGGTCCGGCGGGGCGACGTAGATCCGGCCGTACTGGAGCCGGTCGCCATCGCTCGGGTGCACGGCGGGGAGCCGTCCGGCGCGGGTCAGGATATCAGGCAGGACACTGCGTCCCCGCGACAGGTGCAGGACCACCATGACGGCGGCCCGAAGATCGCGGGGGAGTCCCGCGACGATGGTCGAGACCGCCTCGACTCCACCGGCCGAGGCCCCGATGACGATGAGATCGTGGGTGACCATGGGGGTCTAAGGGTGCATCAAGTATGCCCTGTCGGTCGATGGGCCAGGTTACGGATCAGGCTACTCGAGATCGCGGGCCCGTTCGACCCGACGGCAGCGCCGGCTCTGGCCCGCTAGTAGCTGGACGGGTTCTCGCCGATCGCCACGATGCTGCAGGCCCGCACGACCTTGAGGCCGAGGGCGTGCGCGCGGGCAACGACTTCGGGCCCGTCGGCGCCCGGATTCAGCCAGACCTCGGCGATGCCCTTCTCTGCAATCTGGTCCATCACCGCCAGGCCGCGGTGAGGCGGGATGTACACCGTCGCCACGTCGATCGGCCCGGGAACGTCGAGCACCGAGGCAAAAGTCTTGTGCCCTTCGACCTCCGACTCGTTCGGATTGATCGCGAGCACGGTATCCCCATGGTGCGCGAATGCGCGCAGCGCCTTGTTGCCGAACTTGTTCCTGTTGTTCGAGGCGCCGATCACGGCGACGGTTTTGGGCATATATGTATAAAGCTACCAGCTACCAGCTACCAGCTGCCAGCTCACAGCTACCAGCTAGAAAACGCGGAGTCGGCGGCCGGGGAGAAATGGCGATGCGGTGATCTGACCCTCGAACCGGCTTCCCCACCGGCCCGGGATCCGCGTGCCGCAGTCGGGGCAGTGTCCTTCGGCGGTGAGCCGGTAGGACTGGATGAAATAGCCGGACCGCTCGACGAGCAGCGCGCGGCAGTTGTGACACCGGGTGTGTTCGAAGTCGCCGACCTGGCCCGGCAGGTTGCCGGCGTACACGTAGCGCAAGCCGTTCGCCTGGCCGATGCGCGCCGCGGCTACCAGCATCTCCGCCGTGGTGTTTTCGGGATCCTGCATCCGGTAGTCCTGATGGAACGCCGTGACGTGCCAGGGCAGGTCCGGCGATACGCCGGCCAGAAAAGCGGTCAGACGCTCCAGTTCGTCGCGTGAGTCGTTGAAGCCCGGGATCAGCAGCGTCACGATCTCGACCCAAACGTCCATCTCGTGCAGCGCTCGAATCGTCTGTAGGATCGGCTCGAGGCGCCCGCCAAGCTGCCGGTAGTGCCGGTCGTCGAAACTCTTGAGATCGACCTTGTACAGGTCGATGTGCGGCCGCAGGTAACGCAGCACGCGCGAGGTGCCGTTGCCGTTGGAGACGAAGGCGGTCAACAGGCCGGCCTTCCGGGCATGGCGGAAGACCTCGACCGCCCACTCGCTCGTGATCAGCGGCTCGTTGTAGGTGCTCACCACGGCACGCGCTCCCAGCCTGACCGCCTGCGACACGAGCGCCTCGGGTTCGGCGTCGATCGGCTGAGACGCCGCCTGAGGGTCACGCAGCGCCTGCGAGGTCACCCAGTTCTGACAGTAGGAGCAGTGCAGGTCGCAGCCGAGCATGCCGAAGCTGAAGGCCAGGGCGCCGGGGTGGGCGTGGAAGAACGGCTTCTTCTCGATCGGATCGCATTGAACGCCGCCGACGTATCCCCAGGGCACGTGCAGCCGGCCGCCGCGGTTGAAGCGCACCTTGCAGACGCCAGCTGCGCCCTCCGGGATCGGGCACTCGTGGCCACAGGCGTAGCAGCGCAGCCGGCCGCGGTCGATCGGTTCCACCAGCTCTGGTGCAGCCTCGACCGTTCTCGCCTCGAGGATTTCAGCGAGCGAAGCCATCGATCGATTGTACGGTCGGCATTCGGCCGCGGTCCAACACGGGCCTCCCCGCCGACCGCCTATTGAGAGAGTAGCGAGTCGATCGCTTCCTTGAACGCGGCGAATGGCTGGGCGCCGTAGACGTACTTCACGATCTTCATCGGCTGGCCGGGCGCGGGGGTGAGGCCCATGACGACCATCGGCGTGCCTGAGATGCCGAGCTGTTGCATCCGCGAGACGCTGGCCTCGATCGCGGCGGCGTGCCGCCGGCTCTGCATGCACGCCTGGAAAGCGCCGGCGTCCAGTCCGAGCGGCCCCGCCTGCGCGAACAAAGCGGCATCTTCCTTCGCCACCGGCTGGCTGAACAGGCTGACGTGCATCTCCCAGTACTTCCCCTGGTCGCCGGCGCAATTGGCTGCCTCGTGCGCCCTGGCGGCGGTCGGGTGCAGCTGTGCAATCGGATAGTCGACGAACATGTACTGCACCTTGCCGGTCTTCACGTACTCGGCGACCAGCTGCGGAAACATGCCCTGCGCCTGGCGCTTGCAGAACGGGCAATGGTAGTCGGAGATCTCCATCACCGTGACCCTGGCCGAGGCCGGCCCCATGGAGGGCTCGTTGGCGGTCGGGATCATCGCGCCGATCACCCCGGGAGCCTCCGGTCCCCTCCCCTGCTGCGGCTGCATGACCGACTGCAGGAAGTTCTTGATCGCGGTCAGCTCGCGCTGCATCAGCGCCTGTTGTTCGCGCAGCTCCTGCACCTCGCGCTTCAGCGCGGCGATCTCCTCGGCCGGCCCCTGCTGGCCGGGCGGCGGCGACAACGAGACGACGGCCAGAAAGGCGACGGTGGTGAGTCGTATCAGCATCTGAGGGAACTGTAACAGAGTTGATTTTCGCTCAGCCAGGGAAGATCTTGCCCGGGTTTAGAAGGTTATTCGGGTCGAAAGCCAGCTTGACCCGCTTCATCAGCGCGATCTCGTCCGGCGACAGCTCGATCTCGAGGAACGGGGCCTTGGTGAACCCGATGCCGTGCTCGCCGCTGATCGACCCCTCGAGCGCCACGACCCCCTCGAACAGCACCTGCTCGGCTTCGTGGGCCCGGGCGATCTCGTCGGCGTCCTGCGGCGACACCATGATGTTGACGTGGATGTTGCCGTCGCCGGCGTGGCCGAAACACGGGATCCGCAGCCGGTAGGCCGCCCGGATCCGCTCGACCAGGGCGAACAGCTGCGGGATCCGCCCTTTGGGCACGACCACGTCGTGATTGAACTTCAGCGGCGTGATCATCTTGAGGGCGTACGACAGCTCCCGGCGCACCCGCCAGATCTCGGTCCGCGCCTCATCGTCGCGCGCCTGGAGGATCTCGGTGGCGCCGGCGGCGCGGCAAGCCGCTTCGACCCGGATCGCCTCTTCGTTGACGGCTTCCGGCGTGCCGTCCACTTCGATCAGCAGCAGCGCGGCGGTCCCTTCGGGCGCCAGCGACCGCACCTGCAGGTGCCGCGCGACCGCCTCGAGGGAGTCGCCGTCCACCAGTTCGATCGCGGCGGGAACCACCCGGCGCCGGACGACTTCGCCGACCGCCGCCACCGCCGCCTCGACGCTCATGAACGTCGCCCGCAGCGTGGCCTGCGCCGGCGGTCTGGGCAGAAGCCGGAGAATGACCTTGGTCACGATCGCCAGTGTCCCTTCGGAGCCGACCAGCAGGTGCGTGAGGTCGTAGCCGACCACGTTCTTCACGACCTTGCCGCCGGTCTCGACCACTTCCCCGGTCGGCAGCACCGCCTCGAGCCCGAGCACGTACTGCTTGGTGGTGCCGTACTTGAAGGCGCGGGGACCGCCGGCGCACTCGGCGACGTTGCCGCCGATGCTCGAGATATGGAGCGAGGCGGGATCCGGCGGATAGAACAGCCCGACCTTCTCGACCGCCGCCTGGAGATCGCCGGTGATCACGTTCGGCTCGACCACCGCCAGCAGGTTCTCTTCGTCGATCTCGAGGATGCGGTTCATCCGCTCGAGCGAAATGACCACGCCGCCGCGGATCGGGACGGCGCCGCCGGTGTAGCCGGTGCCGGCGCCGCGCGGCACGAATGGAACGTTGTGATCGGAGCAGGCGCGGACGATGCGGGCGACTTCGCTCGTGCCGGCCGGCAGCACCACGGCATCGGGCGGGTGGCCCCGCTTCAACGCGTCGGCGCCGTAGACCAGTCGGGCGTCATCATCGACGCGCAGGTACGGCTCGCCGACGATCGAGGCGAGCTCGTCGAGCAGGGCCCGCGGGAGCACTCAGGCGCCTGCAGCGGCGCGCGAACGCCCTTCGACCGACCGGACGAACTGCAGGATGCGATCGACGCCGCGCTTCAGCTCTCCGAGCGAAGTGGCATAGGAGATCCGGATGAAGCCAGGGGCGTCGAAAGCCTCGCCCGGTGTGAGGGCGACGCGCGCGTCGTCGAGCAGGGCCTGGGCGAGCTCGGCGGTCGTCCGGACGCCGTCGGGCGCCAGGAAGTCGGACACGTCGAGGAACAGGTAGAACGCCCCTTCCGGCTTCTGCACCCGCAGCCGCGGTTCGACCGAGAGCCACTCGCACAGCTGGTCGCGCCGGACCCGATACTCGTCCAGCATCTCGGTCACGCACTCCTGCGGCCCGGTCAGCGCCGCCGCCGCCGCCTTCTGCGTGATCGAGCACACGTTCGAGGTCGAATGACTCTGGAGCGCGTTGCAGGCCGCGACCAGCGGGGCCGGAGCCATGGCCCAGCCGCAGCGCCAGCCGGTCATCGCGTAGGCCTTCGACGTCGAGCCGCACAGCACCGTGCGGTCGCGCATCCGCGCGACCAGCACGCCGGGCAGGTTGTGCGGCGTCCGATCGTAGATCAGCCGCTCGTAACAGAGGTCGAGCAGGATCCAGATGCCGCGCGTGGCCGCTTCGTCGGCGATGCGGGCCAGGTCCTCCTCGCTGATCAGCGCGCCGGTGGGGTTCCCCGGCGAGTTGATCACGATGCCGCGGGTTCTCGGGGTGATCGCCGCAACGATGGTCTCGGCGCGCAGCCGGAAGCCCTCGTCGCCGTGGGTCCGGACCACCACCGGGGTGGCGTCGGCCAGCTTGATCTGCTCGACCAGCGTCGGCCAGCCCGGCATGTGGGTGATGACCTCGTCCCCCTCGCCGAACAGGCACATCGCCGCGTTGTAGAGCGCCTGCTTGCCGCCGGCGGTGATGATCGTCTCGGCCGTGGTGTAGTCGACGCCGTAGTCCGCCTTGTAGCGGGCACACACCGCCCGCTTCAGTTCGTCGGTGCCGGAGTTGGTCGTGTACTTGGTGAAGTTGGCGTCGATCGCGGCGTGCGCCGCCGCCGAGACGTGGGTGGGGGTGGGAAAATCGGGCTCCCCCGCACCCAGATCCACGATATCGACACCCTGGGCCTTGAGGCGCATCGCCTCGGCCGCGACCTTCATTGTCGGCGAGACGCCGATCCGCTGCGTACGTTGTGCGAGCATGACCTGGTTACGCTTTCATGGTTTCCCGCGCGAGCTTCTTCTCGCGCAGCCGGTCTTCGACGACGCCGGGGACGAGTCCGGACACGGACCCGCCGAGCGCGACGACTTCTTTCACCAGCCGCGAGCTCACGTAGGTATAGGGTTCGGCCGGCATCATGAACACCGTTTCGACTTCCGGGTTCAACCGCCGGTTCATCAGCGCCATCTGCATTTCGAATTCGAAGTCGGAGATCGCGCGCAGGCCGCGGACGATGACGCTGGCGCGCTTGCTTCGAGCGTACTCGACCAGCAGGCCGTCGAAGGTGTCCACCTCGACGTTGGACCAGCCGCGGAACACCGTGCGGGCGATCTCGACCCGTTCCGGCACGGTGAAGAGCGGCGATTTCTCGAGATTGATCAGCACCCCGACCACGATCCGGTCGAAGAGGCGGGAGCCGCGCTGGATGATGTCGACGTGACCGTTGGTCAGCGGGTCGAACGAGCCGGGATAGACCGCGATGATCTCAGACATCTGTATCAGCACCCGCCGACGCCGCCCGGTCCGCCCGCTCGGTCTCGAAGAACGAGAGCACGCTGTCCCCCTGCACCAGTTCCCGCGTCCGGGCCAGCCCGGCGACGCGCGCCGGCGCCGGGTCGCGCCGCGCATGTTCGACGATCAGCAGCCCGCCGTCGCCGACCAGCGGCGCTGCCGGTTCGAGCGCCCCGGCCAGCTCCGCGGCGCCGTACGGCGGATCCAGAAACAGGATCTGAAAGATCCCGTCGAGCCGTGCCGCCGCGCCCGCAAATCCCGCGCGGATAATAGCATAGCGGTTTTTGACCCCGCAGCGGGCGAGGTTCTCCTCGATCAGCCGCTGCGCCCGAGGGTCGTGCTCGACGAAGGTGACGTGCGACGCCCCACGACTGAGCGCCTCGATCCCGACCGCCCCGGTCCCGGCATAGGCATCCAGGAAGCGCGCCCCCTCGATCCGCGGCGCGATCACGTTGAACAGCGTCTCCCGCAGCCGATCCGAGGTGGGCCGCAACCCCGCCCAGTCCGGCGAATCGAGCCGGCGACCCTTCAGCGTGCCGGCGATGATTCTCATTGGCATGGGACCGGAAAAGGGTGCGTGGGGTGCGGAAAAGGGTGCGGGGAGTGCGGAAGGGTGCGGGCGAGTGCGGAAGGGTGCGGTCGGAGTGAAAGAGAGAACGAAGAGGGCGCGGGCGTTCTAGACAGTGCGGAGGAGCGACGCTCCTCCCGCACATCCGCGCACCCCTCCGTACGCCGTGCACTGTTCAGCATCCGCCGCATTTTGTCCCCGCACCCCGGCACTTTTTTCTCGCACCCTTCCGCACTCGCCCGCACTCTTTTCCGCACTCGCCCGCACCCTTCCGCACTCGCCCGCACCCTTCCTCCCGCACCCTTCCGCACCCCTTTCACCCGATCCCCACGAGGCCGAACCGCTGCGCCCACGACTGCTGGACGAAGCTGGCGAGCAGCTCCTGCTGCGAAGGATCGTCGAGTGCGGCGGACGCCTCGCGCCGCGCCTCCTCCATGATCAGGTGATCGCGCACCAGATCCCCCACCCGCAGCGTCGGCAGCCCCGACTGGCGGGTGCCGAAGAAGTCCCCCGGGCCGCGCAGTTCGAGATCCTTCTCGGCGATGACGAAGCCGTCGGTCGTGTCGGTCAGCGCCTTGAGCCGCTCGCGCCCCTGGTCGGTGATCGGATACTGGTACAGCAGGATGCAGTAGGACTGATGCGGCCCGCGCCCGACCCGGCCGCGCAGCTGGTGCAGCTGCGACAGCCCGAACCGCTCCGCATGCTCCACCAGCATGACCGAGGCGTTGGCGACGTCGACCCCGACTTCGACCACGGTCGTCGACACCAGGATGTGGTATTCGCCGCGCCCGAACGCCTGCATCACGCGGTCCTTCGCGTCCTGCTTCATCCGGCCGTGCAGCAAGGCGACGCGCAGCTCTGGAAAGATGTCCTGGGCCAGGTGGTCGGCCATCTCGGTGGCGGCGCGGAGGTCCACCTTCTCCGACTCCTCCACCAGCGGGTAGATCACGTACGTCTGCCGGCCTTCTTCAACCTGCTTGCGCACGAACTCGTAGATCTCGTCGCGCCGGGTCTCGGGCTTGGCGATGGTCTTGATCGCGTGCCGGCCCGGCGGCATCTCGCGCATGATCGACACGTCGAGATCGCCGTAGGCAGTCAGCGCCAGCGTCCGCGGAATCGGCGTGGCGGTCATCACCAGCACGTCGGGGTGCTGCCCCTTCGACCGCAGCGTCGCGCGCTGCATCACGCCGAACCGATGCTGCTCGTCGATGATCACCAGCCCCAGCTCGCGGAAGCCGACCGGCTCTTCGACCAGCGCATGCGTGCCGACCACCAGGTGCAGCGACCCGCCGGCGAGCTCCGCCTGCATCTCGCGCCGCCGCTTCGCCGGCGTGCTGCCGGTGAGCAGGGCGATCCGGAACCGCGACGTTTCCAGCAGCCGCCGGATGTTGATGAAGTGCTGCTCCGCCAGGATCTCCGTCGGCGCCATGAACGCCACCTGGAAGCCGTTCTCCATCGCGACCAGCGCCGCCATCAACGCGACGATCGTCTTACCCGAGCCGACGTCCCCCTGCAGCAGCCGGTTCATCGGCTGCGGACGTTTCATGTCGTCGACGATCTCCTTGATCACCTGCTTCTGGTCGCCGGTCAGCTTGAACGGCAGCACCCGGCGCGCCGATTCGCGGATGGCGTCGGTGATCACGATCGACCGCGGTTTGCGGTCCGTCTCCGAGCGGCGCTTGCGCATCACCACGCCGACCTGGAACAGGAAGAACTCCTCGAAGATCAGCCGGCGCTGCGCCGGCGAGCGAAACGCGTTGAGCGCCTCGACCGGCGTCCCCTCGGGAGGAAAATGCACGTCGTGCAGCGCCGTCCGGCGGTCGATGAGGCCCTGCCGTGTGCGGACGTCGTCGGGGAGCAGATCGGGCAGCTCGGATGGCAGCTGGCCGAGCGCCTGGTGCACCAGCGCCCGCTGCACCTTCGCGGTCAGCTGGCCGGTCTTCTCGTAGACCGGGACGATGCGGCCGGTGTGCAGCGTCTCCTCGTCGGGCTCCGCCGGCTCGGACGGCGCCGCGCCGGGGACCGCACCGGTCGCCTCTTCTCCGCGCAGGATCTCGTACTGCGGACTCTGAAGCTGCAGGCCGTGCGGTGTCAGTTCGAGCTTGCCGAAGAGGATCACCCGCTGGTGCGGCCGGAACACGTCGTTCAGGAACGGCTGGTTGAACCAGATCGCCCGCAGCGAGCCGGTCTTGTCCCGCACCATCATCTCGAAGATCTTGAACCGCGGACGGCGCGTCGGCCGCAGGCCGCAGCCGACCACTTCCCCGACAATCGTCGCCGGCACGCCCGGGCGCAGCGAGGCAATCGTCTGGAACGAGCCGCGATCCTCGTAGCGAGTGGGAAACCGGTAAAGCAGATCCTCGACGGTGGTGAGGCCGACCCGCTGGAGGTCGGCGGCGCGGCGCGGACCGACCCCCTTCATGAACTGGAGCGGGGTCTGTAGGTAGTCGCGATCTGGCACGCGGCGGCAGGGGGACGCGCGCGGTTACTGGACGATGGTGGCGGTGCCGGGGGCGACGCGGATCTCGCGGATCTGCGAAGGCAGCTCGAACGGATCGTCCATGTTGATCCCGTCGGGGTCTTCGGCCGTGCGCGAGTAGAAGCTGAGCAGCTCCTGGACCAGCGTCTTGGGCACCGACACGCCGGAGATCTCCGCCGTCTCGAGCACGAACCGCCCGACTCCGTTCTCCGTCGTCAACCGGCCGCGCGCGGTCAGTGGCAGCCGTCCGGTCAGGTAGCCCATTGGATCGAGCCAGCCCCGCTCGCGCTGCTTGCGGACGGCATCGAGATCGACGATCGCCCGGCCGGACACGATGCCGTCGGCGTGCGCATTGAGCGTTGGTTCGACGATCCCGACCGGCACCTGGTTCTGGGCGTTGAACCGGAGGTACGAATTGAGCTCGACGTCGTTGACGACCGTGCTCTGGGCGGCGCGCTTGGCAGTTTTCGGGGTGTTGCCCAGGGCGACGATGCGGGCCAACTTGGCCTGGAACCGGTCCCCATCCTCCTTGGCCAGCCGGGGCTGGACCTGGGGATGGGCCGTCATCAGCAGGAGTCCGACCGCGAGTCCGTTCCACAGTCGCATGAAACGATTCTACTACTGCCGGCGCTGGCGTGCAGCCGCGCCCTGCTGGGCCCGTTTGAGCAGGTCGATCTTGCGCCGCTCGATCAATTCCTCGAACAGCCGGAACCGCGCCTGCTGGCGAAGGTCGAGGATCTCGTCGAGCTCCTGGTAGGCCTTGCGCAGCTCGCCGGCGGCGCGGTCATCGTGGTCGGCGAGCGCCTTCAGCCGGTCCCGGATCGCGGCCTCGTCCACCTGCACTACCTGCGGCCCGGCCAGTTTGCGCAGCTCCTGCAGGAGGCCGTTGCGCGTCTGGAGATTGCGGCGGCGGGTCTGTTGCAGCCGCTTGAGGCGGGTGACGAAGTCGCCGTACTGGCTCTCGCTGAGCCGCAGCGTGTCCTGCGCCTGGACGATCGCGTAGGCGTCCAGCATGTTCAGGATTTCGGCCGGGGTCAGGCCGCCGTTCTCCACCGCCGCCCGCCCGCGGCCCGGGGCCGGATCCGCCGGGCGCTGCGCTTCGGCCGTCGCGGCCGCGAACACCACGAGAACCGCGGCGAGCACCATGGAATGAATCTTCAGCTTCATGCTCCCATCCGTTTCAATTCGTTCCTGAGCAGCCGCACGAGTTCGGCCCGCTCATCTGCAGGCAGCTCCAGTGCCGCCCGCTCGACCGAATCAGGCGACGGCACCACCCCGGCTTCCCGCGCATCGTCGTAATGCAGCTCTCCGGCAAAACTGCTCACGACGTCCCAGGCGACATCGTCGGCAGCGTAGTCGGGCGAGGCCGGCTCGATCGCGGCAGCGCCCGGGTCTGGAACCGTTGCGACCGCTGGACCGGAGGCGGCGCTCGACGTGGAAGGTGGCGGGAGGTCCGGTCTGCGCGCCGACTGGAACCCGATCCAGCTGACCAGAACGACCGCTGCGGCGGCGACGCCCGGCGAGGCTCCATGTCGGGAGCCAGGCGCGCCGTGGCGCCGGCGCCCGATCGATCGCATCGCTGACCCGCGAGGCGAAGGCGTCCCAGAAAAGCGGTGACGGTTCCGGGGCCGGCACACCCGTGACCTCGGCGAGCACATCGCGGAGGTCCTGCACGCGCTCGCGACAGACGGTGCAGCTTGCAAGATGCGCGGCGCGCGAATGCTCGAGCGGGCCCTGGGCGGCGTCGGCGAGCTCCGCGTCCGTCAGATGCATCGTGGTCGCGCTGTTCATGCTTCCCTGCTGATCATTCCCGCTCATTCCCCGTTACCTTCGTCGAGTAGCTTCTTCAGGTTCGCGAGCGCGTGAAAGAAATTCGCCTTCACCGCCCCGACCGAGCTGCCCAGCACCGTCGCGATCTCCGCGTGCGGCATGTCGTGATACGCCCGCATGATCAACGTCGCCCGCTGCTTGTCGGGCAGCCGTGCGATCGCGGCGCGCACCGTCACGGCGCGTTCCTCGCGGAGCACGGCGGCGTCCGCTCCTTCGCGCTGCCCGGCCATCCCGTCGGCGTCCCGCAGCGGCTGGTGCGGCGGGCGCTTCAGCGCCAGCCGGTTCAGGCACACGTTGACGCTGATGCGGTGCATCCACGTGGTGAACTTCGCCGTCCGCTCGAATCGAGGCAGCGCACGGTAGGCGCGAACGAACGCGTCCTGCGCCAGCTCGCTCGCATCCTCATGGTTGCCGACGAAGCGATAACAAAGGCGATACACCTGGCGCTGGTGCCGGGTGACGAGAGTATCGAAAGCACTGCGATCGCCGGCGACGCAGGCGCGCACCAGTTCTTCATCTGTTGGCGTCTGCGGATCCGTTGCCGGCACGTTACTCAACCGGGTTAGACCGGAAGCGAAGGCGAAAGGTCACATCGGGACCTCGGCCATACGTTGACTTTCGCTTTTCCTTTGCATATAGTGCCGCGCATGCTGCCATTGACCAAGCGTCAGCGGGAAATTCTGGACTACCTGAATGATTTCATCCAGCAGCACGGCTACGCGCCCAGCCTGGAGGAAATCGGCCGCCGCTTCAACCTGTCGTCCCTGGCGACGGTGCACAAGCACCTGACCAACCTGCAGGAGAAGGGGTTCATCAAGCGCGCCTGGAACCGGAGCCGCTCGGTCGAAGTCATCCCGGCGCGTCTCGGCAGCCGGGCGGTGGAACTACCGATGCTCGGCTTCGTCGCCGCCGGCTCCCCGATCGAAGCGGTCGTCGGCAACGAGACGATCGCGGTGCCGGAGGATCTGGTCGGCAAGCGCGAGTCGTACGTACTCAAGGTCCGCGGCGATTCGATGATCGACGAGCAGATCCGTGACGGCGACTACGTGATCGTGGAAGACCGCCGCACGGCCGACAACGGCGAGATGGTGATCGCGCTGCTCAACGGCAGCGACGTAACGCTGAAGAAGATGTACCGGGAGCAGGGGCGGATCCGGCTTCAGCCCGCCAATCCGACGATGCAGCCGATCTACGCGCGCGCCGACGAAGTGCAGGTGCGAGGCGTCGTCGTCGGCGTGCTGAGGCGATATTAGACACGTGCGAGGTGCGACGTGCCATGTGCTACGTGCGGTGCTATGTGCTGCGTGCTAAGTGCGGTGCTAAGTGCTGGGTGCGGTGCTAAGTGCTGCGTGCAGTGCTAAGTGCTGCGTGCAGTGCTAGGTGCTGCGTGCGGTGCTAAATGCCGCGTGAGGTGCGACGGGCACACCTGCGACGTGCGTGTTAGTGCGACGTGCGAAGTGCGGGCTAGGTGCGACGGAATCGGCCGCACGTTCTGCGACACCGGGCACGTTTTCGCGACACCGCGCCCGTTGCACGACACCGCGCCCGTTCCACGACACCGCGTCCGTTCCACGACACCACGTACCTCTGCGGCAGCTCGCGCCCACTTCGCACTCCGCCCGGCACGTCGGACGTCGCTCGTCGCGCACCTGGCACCTCCCACCTCGCACCTCGGACGTCGCACGTGGGCACTTAGCACTTGTGCACGTAGCACCACCGGCACACCGCACCTGTGCACGTAGCACATCGCACCGCACATCGCACCGCACGTCGCACATTGCACCGCACGTAGCACATCGCACCTAGGCACCTAGCACGTCGCATGTAGCACGCCGCACGTGTTATGTTCCGCCCATGAACGAGAGAAAGCAGATCAACTTCACGATCGTGGCCGACGATCGCGACGACCTCCCGCGCACCTACGCGAATTTTTGTGCGATCTCGCACACGCCCTTTGATTTCACGCTGGCGTTCTGCGAAGTCCTGCCGCTGTCGGAACGCGACATCCAGGCGGCCGAGTCGGACCACGTGGTCCGGGCGCCGGTGCGGTCCAAGATCGTCGTGCCGCTGCAGGTCGTGCCGAACCTGATTGCCGCGCTGCAGGAGCACATGCGGGTGTTCTCGGAATCGACCGGCGCGCAATGGGACAAGGGGCCGGTTCACTAGAACGAGGTGGGCTCCGCGCGACACCCAGGGCATGGTCGGCCGAGGGGGCCCAGCGCGGCTCCCCCGACCTTTGGCCAACACATCATGTGATTCGCACGTCTAGGTGGGTATGACCGGGCAGGCCATCGCAATGCCGGCGGCGATCGGGGGGCACGACGAAGCCCCCGCCGCCCGCCTCGGCGCACTGTTCGACCTCCACAACCAGCGGCTCTATCGACTCGCCCGCCGCCTCTCGCGCGGCGCCGACGACGCCCACGACCTGGTCCAGGAGACATTCCTCCGCGCCGCCAGGGCGCCCGGCTCCATCCCTGCGGATGGCCAGGCCAGCGAGGAAGCCTGGCTGGTCCGCATCCTGATCAATATCTGCCGTGACCGGTGGCGCTGGTCGGCCGTCCGCACCCGGGCGCTGGCCGACGGCAGCCTCGAGCGGGCTACGGCCGTCAGCCCGGAGCCGGCGCTGATCGCGAAAACGCTGGTCCAGCACGCGCTCCAGCGGCTCGCGCCCCGCCGCCGGGCGATCGTCGTGCTCTACGAGCTCGAAGGGGTGCCGATCGCGCGCATCGCCGGCATGCTCGGCGTCACCGCCGTCACCGTGCGATGGCATCTGTCGATCGGACGTCGCGAGATGGCGAAATTCCTGGGTGCCGGAGAACCATCATGAAGAACGACTGGCGCACACAGCTTCGCGAATTCGACCCCGGTCTCGAGGCGATCGAGCCGCAGCGCGCCGAGCAGATCCGCCGGGCGGTCCTCGACGCGGCGCGGCTCCCGGTCCGGCAGCAGTCGGCCTGGCCGTGGCGCCTGGCGCTGGCCAGCCTGGCGCTCGTGCTGGCGGCTTCCGGCGCCGGCGACGACGTCCGGAGGGTCAGCCCGATGTCGACGATCGCCCCGGCGGTGGATCCTCCGTCCGGCGAGCGGCGGAAGGTCCAGTTCTCGACCCCGGGCGGGACGCGCATCATCTGGGAGATCAACCCCGAGTTCAAGCTGACGGAGACGCTGCCATGAGTATCCGAGTGACGATCGCCTGTGCCACCGCAGTCCTGTGCGCGGTCCTGCCGGCCGGGGCGCAGACCGCGTCGCAGGGCGCCGCGCAGACCGCGGCGGAAACGGCGGCGAGCGCTCAGACACCGCCGGTCAAGCGCGAATCGGTCTCGCGACTAATCACCGGGTTCAACATCGTGCTGGTAGTCGGCGAGGCCAAGCCGAGCGGGTCGGCCTCGGCCGACGAGCTCCCCGCCGGCGCGCGGAAAGCGCTGACCGACATGCGCGAGTTCCTGCCGTTCAAGCATTACCGGGTGCTCGACGCGCAATGGACCTCGTGTTGTCTGCCCACCTCACAGACGGCGATCTCGGGGCGACTGCAGGGAGTTGTCGGCGTTCCCTCGCCGAATGGCGCGGTCAACCTGGTCAACCGCGGCTATTCGTTCCGGATCATGGTTGGCCGGTCGATTGACAACCTGCCGGTGCAGTTCGTGCTGGCGGTCGACGAGGGCAGCCGCGGTCACGCGGCGCAGGGAGGGGACGTCGACGGCCGTGAGCGCGAGCGGCTGGCGCAAGACCTCCAGGCGGAGATCGAAACGCTGCGGGCGCAGATCAACAACATGCAACAGCGGGTCGAGATCGGGACCGCGTCGCCGCTCGAGGTGCGGCCGATGCAGGACCGCATGGCCTCGATGCAGCGGCGGCTCGTCGATCTCAGAGCCGACAGCGGGCAGCACACCCAGTCCGACGGCCGGGCGATCATCGACAGCAGCTTCACCATGGCGGCCGGCGAGACCGTGGTCGTCGGCACCTCGAAGCTGGGGGGCGACAAGGCGCTGATCGCGATCCTGACCGCGGTGCGGAGGTAAGTCGGATTCACATTCGCGGTCCCTAAGAGCGTGTGACAAGACCTCAATCGGCGGCCCCTCGAGTGGTTACCTCGGGCTCGATTACTAAACACTGCGCGACCAGTCAGGAGCTATCCGGCTCGCGCGACGGTGATTCTCAGTACTTGCCCTGGCGCAACCTCTCCTGCCAGCCGAACAAGAGCCGAATCTCGCCCTTGTCCTTCGCGGCGTCCGGACTGACGCGGATGAGAATGCGGGAATGATCGCGCGTGGCCGAGCTGTACGGTGCCGCTGATCCGACATCGTGTACGAGTGTCGTGGGCTGGCCGCGCGAGAAGCCACCGTCGGTCGAGACCGGATAGGCGACGATGTGCCCCGAGAGCGTCGCGACCAGTATTTCGCGACCATCGCTGCTCCAGCTGAGCACCTGTCCACCCTCGGTCGTGACCGGCCACGTCTGACGATGGTCGGGAAACGTGGTGACGTAAACCTCCGGCCGACCAGACTCCCGTGAGGCGAAGGCCACGTAGTCATCACGGGGCGAGAACGCCGCGCTTTCGACTGCCCCGGGACCGGTAAAGGGCGTGAGCGTGCTCGACACGAACGACCACGACGACACGTTCGCCTTGAAGTCTTCGTAAGTAAAGACGAGCAGGGACCGACCGTCGTGGGACCAAGCAAGGGGGTGCTCGCCCCGCGTGGGCGTCTTGATTACGGCCTCGATCGTCCCGGTACTGAGGTCCTTGATGTACACGTCATCGATCTGGCCGGGAGGCTGGTAGGCGTAGGCCAGTCGTTTGCCGTCGGTGGACCAGACCGGGCTCGCGGTAAATCCTCGCGTCGTCGTCAACGGCTCCGTCCGGTCTTTCGAGAGGTCCATCAACAACAGGTCCACCGTGCCGGTGCGTGGGTCTTGAATCGAGGTGGCCAGCGTGCGACTGTCGGTTGGGCTCAGCGCCATGAAGTAACTGAATAGCCGCGCCGCGGCTACCCGGCTGCCCGTGCCGCTGCGATCGACCAGGCGCAGTTCCGTTTTGAGCGCGTTCGAATCGGGGAAGACGACTGCTGGCGGCGGTCGGACCGCCAGGGTCCCGTCGGCTGACGCAGAAATGCCCGCGAAGTAAAACTGGGCGTCCATCGCCACCGCTCCTCCGATCGCGATCGGCGCGCCCGTGACGCGTCCCGCCGCCAGATCGAATGGCGCCGCTGCAAGCGTCCCCTCCCGGACAAAGACGAGATAGCCCGGCGCGGCGTACACAGCGCTCGAGAGATCCGGCAGAAGCCGCTCGATCGTCGGGCTGTCCAACGAGCCCAAGTAGATGCCTTGATCGCTCGCTTCTGCGGTCCGGGTCCACAGCTTCGCGGTGAACAGGAACCGGCGGCCGTCCGGCAGAAAACTCGGCCAGAAGTGCGCCCAGTCCGCACTCGGAAGTTTCGTGAGGGCAGTCATCACACCGCCCTCGGCTGGCACGCGGAACAGACCGGCTTGCCCGCTGACAGCGATCGTCCCGCCGACTGCCCACGAGCCGCCGTAGCCAGTCCAGGGGCCGATGCTGTCGGTCACGAGCCGAACCGGTCCCCCTGCAGCCGGCACGCGCTTCAGCGCCCCGCCGGCGAAGAAGCCAAGGTCGCGCGAGTCTGGCGACCAGAAGGGCAAGGCGGCATCCTCGGTCCCGGGCAGCGACTGCGATTCATCGCTGGCCAGATCCCGCACCCAGAGTAGCGGCATGCCGTCGCCGCGGCGTGCCCGGTACGCGATGCGCCGGCCGTCTGGCGAGATCGCGGGGGCGGCCACTTCACTGCCCTCGGTGTGAACGATCGACACTCTGAGCGGGTGCGACTCAGACGGGGGCGTGCGTGGCCACGCGCCGGACCATGCCAGTGCAGCCGCGAGAGCTGCGCCCAGTGCGGCCCCCACCACCGTCCAGGCGAGCTTCCCGCCCAGTGGCACGCCGGCCGGCCGCACCGGACTGGACATGAGTCCGGCAGAGCGTGCATCGCTGAATCCGCGCGCGATCGTCTCATCGATTTCGAATCGCACGTCACCGATGTCGCGCAGTCGCCGCTTTGGATCTTTCTCGAGACAGCGCGCCAGCAGCCGCCTGATCGAGGCGGGTGTCGCGGCTGGCAACGCGGTCCAATCGGCGTCGCGCGTGACGACGGCAGCGATGATGTCGGTGACGGTCTCGCCGGCAAACGCGCTGCGGCCCGCGAGCATTTCATAGAGGACGACGCCGAACGCCCAGATGTCCGCCCGCTTGTCGACCGCTTTGCCCTTGGCCTGCTCGGGCGCCATGTAGGCGGCCGTTCCGAGGATCATGCCGAGCGCCGTGGCGTGTCCGGTGAGCGTGGGCGAATTGGCGGCGTTGACGGCCGAGGCGCCCGCCGGATCCATGGCTTTCGCGAGGCCGAAGTCCAGCACCTTCACGGCGCCGTCGCCGCGCACCTTGATGTTTGCCGGCTTCAGATCGCGGTGGATGATCCCCTGATCGTGCGCGGCTTCGAGCGCCTCCGCGATCTGCTTCGCGATGGGCAAGGCTTCGTCGAGAGGCAGGGCGCCGCGCGCGATGCGCTGCGAGAGATCGTCGCCTTCGACGAGCTCCATCACCAGGGCGGTCATGCCCCCGCTCTCTTCGAGGCCGTAGATCGCGGCGATGTTCGGATGATTCAGGGAAGCGAGCACTTCCGCCTCGCGCTGAAAACGCGCGAGCCGATCGGCATCGACGGCCAGCGACGGCGGCAGGACCTTGATCGCGACTTGGCGCTTGAGTTTCGCGTCGGTCGCCCGGTACACCTGCCCCATCCCGCCTTCCCCGATCGCCGCGGTGATGTCGTAGATGCCGAGGCGCGTGCCGGGAGTCAGGGCCAAATGTGACGTCAGTATAGGGGCAGAACCGGCGTGCGGACGGGATTTCGGGGTCTCGGTGGTCAGGTCTTGAGACACCTGTCGGACGACAACGCAGGTCCGGGTTTCAGAGATGATTTTGGTTGGAAGTTGGAAGTTGGAAGTTCGAACTTGGGAGTTGGAAGTTGGAGGTTGGGAGTTATCGTTAGTGGATGCGTCCGCCGGCGAAGAAGACTCCCCTCCCGAAACCGCCAAAGTCCGCCGCCGATACCCGCAGGATCCTCGCGGCGCTGTCGACCCAGCATCCCAACGCCGACACCGAGCTGAACTTCCGGAACGCCTACGAGCTGCTGGTGGCGACGATCCTCTCGGCGCAGTGCACCGACGAGCGGGTCAACCAGGTCACGCCGGCGCTGTTCAAGCGCTATCCCGATGCGCGCGCGCTGGCACAGGCGACCACCGCGGAGCTCGAGCCGCAGATCCAGTCCACCGGTTTCTTCCGCGCCAAGTCACGGTCGCTCCTCGGCATGGCCACGGAGGTGGTCGAGAACCATGGCGGCGACGTGCCGAAGACGATGGACGAACTGGTGAAGCTCCCGGGCGTCGGCCGCAAGACCGCCAACGTCGTTCTCGGCCACGCGCTCGGAGTGCCCGGGCTGCCGGTGGACCGCCATGTCCTGCGCGTCGCCAACCGGATCGGCATCGCGAAGTCCGAGGAGCCCGAGGTCGTCGAGCAACAGCTCTGCGGAGCGCTGCCGCCGGCTGACTGGACCCGGGCCTCCGACACCCTCATCCTCCACGGCCGCCGCATCTGCAAACCCAAGCCGTTGTGCCCGCAATGCGCCGTTCGTCCTGACTGCCTCTACTACCGCGCTGTCGTCTCCAAGTTCGTTGCTCCCGTGCGCAAGACCGGCCACGGTTCAACACGGTTCAACACGGCGCGAAGCAAGGCGAACTCCGCCGATGGGAAGGGGCGCGCCCCGGAGGACCGTTCTGAAACCGGATCGTTGCTGAAGCCACGCCGAGCGGCAAAGCCGCGAGGCACAGGTCGCGGGGGTGCCGCCGTCGCCAAGGCTCCGGCGAGCCTCGCCGAAGCGAAGCGGAGGCGGGGGGCCCCGCGACAGACTAGAACTAAATGATCCGGCTCTCCAGGGAGGCGTTCACCCGACTCGTGGACGAGGCGTTGACCGAGATCCCGCGGCGCTTCCGCGACGCCATGACCAACGTCGCGGTGGTGGTCGAGGACGAGCCATCGCCGGAGCTGCTCCGCGAGATGGAGGTCGAGCCGGGCGGGTCGCTCCTCGGCCTCTACCAGGGGACGCCGCTGCCGGAACGGAGCTGGGGCCACGGCAACACGCTGCCGGACCGCATCTCCATCTTCCAGCGGCCGATCGAGGAGTCCTGCGAGGACCACGAAGACGTCATCGTCTGCGTGGCGGAAACGGTGATCCACGAGTTCGGCCATTACTTCGGCCTGAGCGAGGAAGAGATCGAGGAAATCGAGGACAAGTACTGGAACGGCGAATCGGTCGAGGATGAATAGCCCCGCCATGCGCCAGGGAACGCGGGCCAAGAAGCGATACGGTCAGCACTTCCTGCAACCTGAGTGGGCCGACAAGCTGGTGGCCGCGATGGACCCGCAGGAGGACGACCGCTTTCTCGAGATCGGGCCGGGCCCAGGCGCGCTGACGCTGCGGCTGGCGCCTCGTGTGGCCCACGTCACCGCCATCGAGGTGGATCCCGACATGGTGGCGCTCCTTCGTCCTCGGTTGCCGGCCAACGTCACCCTGGTGGAGGAGGATTTTCTCGAGACGGCGTTCGAGCCGTTGCTCTCTGAAGGGACGCGGCTGCGGGTGGCGGGCAATCTGCCCTACAACGTCTCCTCCCCGATCCTGTTCCGGCTGCTCGACGCGCACCGGCAGACCGGACGGCTGGCGGACGCGACGCTGATGCTCCAGCGGGAGGTCGCCGAGCGGATCGAGGCTTCTCCCGGGACCAAGGCGTACGGCGTGCTGTCGATCTTCGTCCAGCTGCACGCCGACGTCCGGCGCCTGCTCGCGCTGCCGCCGGGGGCGTTCCGTCCGGCGCCCAGGGTCCACTCCGCCGTCCTGCGTCTCGCCTTCAGACCGCCGGCGGTCGCAGTGGCGGACGAGCCGGTGTTCGAGGGGATGGTCCGTTCGATGTTCACGCAGCGGCGCAAGACCCTGGGCAACGCGCTGCGGCCGTTCGCGACCGGCCGCGGGGGCGATCCCGGAGCCGCTCTCCGAGCCGCCGGCATCGACCCGACCCGCCGACCCGAGACGCTGCAACTCGATGAATTGGCTAGGCTTGCGGAGTTTTTCACTTCGGCCTGACAGCCGAGCTGTGCTATAGTCGCGCGGGCTCCCGATCCGCCGTCCCAGCGGCAGGCCGGGGTGGGCACTTGGCTTCCGGCGACCCCCCGTCGCCCCGCGACCGCATCCATCCGCCAGGATGGCACTTCGGGCCGCTGTAGTGCTCTCGCGTCCGCAAACTTCTTTCACATGTACAGGTGTCGGTGGACCTAGAGTCGTCAGCGAGGGACGTGCCTCCGCTCGAGATCATCCCGTTGGGAGGGCTCGGGGAATTCGGCATGAACATGATGGTGATCGCCTGCGGCGATACCGCCATCCTGATCGATGCCGGCGTGCTCTTCCCAGAGCCGGAGCTGCTCGGCGTCGATCTCGTGATCCCGGACCTCCGGCAGCTCGACAAATACCGGATCGGCGCGCTCGTGCTCACGCACGGCCACGAGGATCACATCGGCGCGGTGCCGCACGTGCTGCCCCACTTCGACGGTCCGGTGTACGGCACGGCCCTGACGCTGGCGATGGTGGCGTCGAAGCTCGAGTCGCGGCTGGAGGATACGCCGGCGACCTCCACCGTGACGGCCGAACAGGCGAAGAAACGCCTCACCGTCGTCCGGCCGCGGGATCGCGTCACCGTCGGCCGGTTCGAGATCGAGTTCCTCCGGGTGACGCACAGCATCCCCGACTGCGTCGCGGTCGCGATCACCACGCCGCACGGCGTCGTGATCCACACCGGCGATTTCAAGATCGACCAGACGCCGCTCGACGGCGAGCTGTTCGACTTCCATCGGTTCGCCGCAGCTGGGGGCTTCCGGCGTGCTCGCCCTGCTGTCCGACAGCACCAACGTCGATCGCCGCGGCTTCACTGGTTCGGAGCTCGAAGTCACCGACGGCTTCGAGGAGATCTTCACCAGCGCCGCCGGGCGGATCGTCGTCGCGATGTTCTCGTCGAGCATCTTCCGGATGCAGATCCTGGTCGACCTGGCGGCCCAGTTCGAGCGGCAGGTGGCGTTCATCGGGCGCGGCGTCAACGACAACTCTGAGATCGCGCAGCGGCTGGGCTTCCTGCGCATCCCGAGCGGCGTGCTCATACGCGACAGCGACGTCAAGAGCCTGCCGGCCCAGGATGTCGTGTGCATCTGCACCGGGTCGCAGGGGGAACCGCAGGCGGCGCTGCCGCGTATCGCGATCGACGATCACCGCCACGTGAAGCTCGGCCCCGACGACACGGTGGTGTTCTCGGCCCGCGAGATCCCGGGCAACGAGAAGGCGATCGGCCGGGTCATGAACCACATCGCCCGGCGCGGCGCCGACGTCGTCACCGAGGGGATGAAGCACGTGCACGTGTCGGGGCACGGCAGCGAGGAAGAGCTCAAGCTCATCCTGTCGCTGGTCAGGCCGAAGTACTTCGTGCCGATACACGGGGAGTATCGCCAGCTGGCGCGGCACGCGCGCATCGCCTCGCAGGTCTCGAGGACGACCAGGGTGCTGCTCGCGGAGAACGGCGACGTGATCAGGTTCGACCGGGACGGCGGGCGCGTCGGTGAGAGGACGCCGGCCGGCCGGATCCTGATCGACGGCACCCGCAGCGGCGAGGTGGGTGACGAAGTGCTGCGCGACCGCCGCCATCTCGCCGGCGACGGGCTGGTGGTGCCGGTGGTGGCGATCGACCGCCAGACCGGAACCCTCGAAGAGACGCCGGACATCATTACCCGCGGCTTCGTCGTCGATGCGAGGACCGAGGCGCTGCTGAAGGAGATCCCGTCGCTGCTGGCGGCGACGCTCGACGGCGCGAGCGTCGAGGAAAAGACCGACCCCGGGCTGATCAAGGAGAAGATCCGCGTGGACCTGCAGAGGTTCTTTCGTAAACGTTCACGACTCCGGCCGCTGGTGGTGCCGGTCGTGATGGAGATCTGACGTGGCCGGAACCTTTCTGTCCCGACGGCTCAGCGAGTTCATCGGCGTCGTGCTGTTCGCACTGGCGCTGCTGTGGCTCGTAGCGCTCGCCAGCTACAGCACGGCGGATCCGGTGTGGTTCTTCAACGCCGGCGGCGGAAGCGACCCGGCGAACTTCGCCGGCCGGGTCGGCGCCTTCATGGCCGAGTTGTCGTACCAGATCCTCGGCTACTCCGCCTATCTCATCCCGATCGTGATGGTCGTCGCCGGCTGGCACTACTTCTGGTGCAAGTCGATGGACGCGCGCTACACCAAAGCGGTAGGGGCCGCGCTGCTGTTCGGCTGCATCTCCTCCTTCCTGGCGCTGGTGCTCAAGACGACCCGGGTCGACGGCAAGGAGTTCCGCGCCGGCGGTTATCTCGGCGAACTGATCGCCGGCATGCTCACCGGCTACCTGAACATGACCGGCTCGATCATCCTGATCCTGACCGTGCTGTTCCTGGCCGTCATCCTGTCTACGCAGTTCTCGTTCGGCCGGCTGTTCGCCGTGCTCGGCGGCATGCTCCGGGATCGCGCCGCCGCCGCTCTCGGCGGCTGGCGCACCTGGCGCGAAGAGCGCCGGCGTGACAAGCAGCGGCAGGAGGTGCTGAAGAAGCACCTCGACAAGGCTCCGGTCGATGCCAGGGACAAGATCGCCGTTACTGCCCGAGTGAATCGCAAGGATCAGGACGTCAAGGAACCGGCTGCCGAAGAAGCGGTTCCTTCGAAGCCGTCGCGTACCGCCGCAATGGTAGGGGCCGCCGCGGCTGCGCTGAAGGCCGCCTCCTCGCGGCCGACGCCGCCGCCGGCGATCCGCCGTCCCGCGCCACAGGTCGAGCCGCTCCTTCCGCTTCCGGAGCCGGACAAGGCCCCGGTCGAGCGGCGAAAGGGGTCCTATGCCCTGCCGCCGCTGGCGCTGCTCGACGCCCCCAAGAGCCACCAGAAGATCGACGAGCGCGAGCTCATGGACGGCGCGCGGCTGCTCGAGGAGAAGTGCCGCGAGTTCTCGGTCGAGGGGACGGTGGTGCAGATTCACCCCGGGCCGGTCGTCACCACCTACGAGTTCAAGCCCGACGCCGGGGTCAAGTACAGCAAGATCACCGGGCTCGCCGACGACCTGTGCCTGGCGATGCAGGCCGAGTCGGTGTTGATCGACCGCATCCCGGGCAAGAGCACGGTCGGCATCCAGATCCCGAACCCGAATCGCGAGCTCATCTCGATGCGCGAGCTCCTCGAGGCGGACATCTACAAGCGCTCGGCTTCGAAGCTGACCCTGGCGATGGGCAAGACCATCCATGGCGAGGCCTACATCAGCGATCTCGCCACCATGCCGCACCTGCTCATCGCCGGCTCCACCGGCACCGGCAAGTCGGTCAGCGTCAACGCGATGCTCTCGAGCATCCTGTTCCGCGCCACCCCCGACGATGTGCGGATGATCATGGTGGACCCGAAGCGTCTGGAGCTGGGGATGTACGAGGAGATCCCCCACCTGCTGACCCCGGTCGTGGTCGACCCGAAGCTCGCGGCCAACGCCCTGCGCTGGGCCGTGCGCGAAATGGAAGAGCGGTACAAGACGCTCGCCGCGGTCGGCGTCCGCAACATCGAGCAGTACAACCGGAACATCCGGACGATGCAGGAGGAGAACAAGGGTCCGGTCATGGACGAAAAAGGGAACGAGATCCGGACGCTCCCCTTCATCGTCGTACTGATCGACGAGCTCGCCGACCTGATGATGGTCGCCGGCAACGAGGTCGAGGAATCGATCTGCCGCCTGGCGCAGATGGCGCGCGCGGTCGGCATCCACTTGATCCTGGCGACCCAGCGGCCGTCGGTGGACGTCATCACCGGCCTGATCAAGGCGAACCTGCCGGCCCGCATCTCGTTCCGGGTGTCGTCGAAGATCGACTCGCGCACGATCCTGGATTCGAACGGCGCCGAGCAGTTGCTCGGCAAGGGGGACATGCTCTATCTGCCGCCGGCCTCCTCACGCCACATCCGGCTGCATGGTCCGTACATCTCCGAACAGGAAAGCGCCCGGCTGGCCAGCTTCCTGCGCAAACAGGGGCGGCCGAACTACGACACCACCATCACCGAAGACGACAAGAAGGCCGGCGGCGAGCTCGAGTTCGAGAAGGACGACCTCTACGACGAGGCGTCGCGCATCGTGGTGACCTCGGGCCAGGCCTCGATCTCGTACCTTCAGCGCCGGCTGCGAATCGGCTTCAGCCGCGCCGCCCGCCTGGTCGACATGATGGAAGCCGACGGGCTGGTGTCGCAGGCCTCCGGGGGCAAGGCCCGCGAGGTGCTGGTGAAGAAGGATTACTTCGAAGAAGTCGACGCGCAAGTCAGGTAGGACGTCATGATGTCGAAGACCGTCGCCGTCTTTCTCCTCGCCGCCGGGTGCGTCGCGTTTGCGCCGGCTGTGGCGGAAGCCCAGTCCGCACAGACGATGTACACGCGGGCGCTGGACCGTGAGCGCACGCTCCGCGACTCGGCGCAGAAGCCGGCGCTGAAGCGGCTCCGCGCCGCGGTTGCGTCGTACGAGGCCATCGTCCGGCGCTATCCGGCGAGCGGCTATACCGACAACGCGCTCTGGCAGGCGGCGAACCTGGCGCTGCTCGCCCACGACGAGTACGGCGAGGCGGCCGACAAGCGGACCGGCATCCGCCTGCTCACCCAGTTGCGTCGCGAATACCCGTCCAGCTCGCTCGTCGCCCGCGCCGCCGAGATCTCACCATGCGCCAGCGCGACGCCGCCCCGACCGCCCGCATGCCGCCGCCGCGGCGCGGACCGGCCGCCGTCAACACGCCGCCGAGCGACGCCGGCCCGCCGAGTCGGCCGCCCAGCCGTCGAACCTCGGCCTGCACGTCGACAGCCCGCCGAGCCGCAGCACACCGACGTCGACAGCCGCGACGATCCGGCGCGACGTCAAGCGCACCGAGCTCCGAATGGCGTCCGGGTGATCATCGAGCTCGATCGCGAAACCTCCTATCACTCCGAGCGGCTCGAGAACCCGCGGCGCGTGTTCTTCGACCTCAAGGGGGCGCGTGCCGTCGGCGGCGCTGATGGACGCCACCTTGAAGTTCGACGACGACATCGTCGCGCGAAGTGCGATTCGGGCCGTCATCCCGGGGCGACCCGGATCGTGATGGAGATGGAAGGGGCGGAGGGCTACAGCGTCTTTACCCTCTACGAGCCGTTCCGGCTGGTGGTCGATTTCACCCGCGCGGCGGCTGGCGCTCCGACCCCGCTGCCGCCGCCGGTCAGGCCGCCCGTACCGACACGCGATGCGTCCGTAGCCTTGCCGCCGCCGCCGCCCGTGACGTCTGCCGCCGAAGCCCTCGCCCGCGCAGCAGGCCGATCTGCCGGCGGCACGCGACGCGTCGGCGGTGCCGTCGGCTGCCCCTCCGGCTCCCCCGGCGACCAATGCCGACGGGAAGTTCTCGCTGGCGCGGCAGCTCGGGCTCGGGGTATCGCGGATCGTGATCGATGCCGGCCATGGCGGCCACGATCCGGGCGCGAGCGGCAACGGCGCTGACCGAGTCGGAGCTGACCCTGGACGTCGCCCTGCGTCTGCAGAAGCTGCTCGAGAAGCAGCCGGGGGTCGAAGTGGTGATGACCCGGGCGACCGACGTCTTCATCCCGCTCGAGGAGCGGACGAAGATCGCGAACCGGGAAGGGGCCGATCTGTTCCTGTCGATCCACGCCAACGCCAGCCGCAACACGCAAGGCGCGCGGAGTGGAAACCTACTTCCTGAACTTCGCGACCAACCCGGAGGCGGAGGCGGTAGCGGCGCGCGAGAACGCCGGCTCCGGCCAGTCGATGCACAAGCTGCCCGACATCGTCCGGGCCATCGCGCTGAACAACAAGATCGACGAGTCGCGGGACTTCGCCGAGATCGTGCAGCGAGCGATGGTGCGGCGGCTGTCGCCGCGCAACAAGACACTGCGCGACATCGGCGTCAAGCAGGCGCCGTTCGTCGTCCTGATCGGCGCCTCGATGCCGAGCGTGCTGGCGGAGATGTCGTTCGTGACCAACAAGCAGGATGCGCTGCTGCTGAAGACCGCCGGCGTATCGCCAGCAGATCGCCGAGTCCCTGCTCGACGGCGTCGTCCGATATCAGCAGTCGTTGAAGAAGATGCGGTCGTCGACGACCGCGCAGAACAGCGCGGTAAGGTAGCCGCGCGGCACCGCGGTGAGGTGGTTTCAGCGCGGGCGCTAGATGATCTTGAGGGCTTCGGAGTCGGGCACCGGCTCCAGGTTGTACTTCTCCCGGATCTTCTTGATCCCGATCAGCACGCCGCCGAAGAGCCGCCCGAGCAGGAGAGCCCCGAGGATCAGCGCGCCGGTCAGGCCGACCGCGCCGACAGCACGTCGGCGACGGTCGTGGAATCGACCGGCTGCTCCACGACCCGAACCATGACCGGCTGGCTGAAGCGCCGAGGAACATCTGCCTCAATTAGACTCTGACACCGACGGTTCCGTCGCGCACGGTTCCCGTCGGCTTAGCTCGCTACGCATGTCCACTCGCCGCTGGTGAACGCCGAGCTCGGCCAGCGTGCGGACCGCGACGCCCGTCGGTCCCTTGGGCTGCTACGGCTTGGCATCTTCCGCCCAGGCGGTGCCGGCGATATCGAGGTGGGCCCACGGCAGGCCGCCGGCGAACTCCTTCAGGAACGTCGCCGCCGTGCAGGCGCCGGCAGGACGCCCGCCGGAATTGATCATGTCGGCGATCTCGCTCTTCAGCTGGTCGGCGTACTCGTCGTAAAGCGGCATCGGCCAGCAGCGATCGCCGGCGAGCTGCGCGGTCGCGCCTGACCGACATCGACCCAGCCGTCGGGCTGTCCGAAGAGGCCCGACGCCACCTTTCCCAGCGCGACGACGCACGCGCCGGTCAGCGTCGCGACGTCGACCAGGTGGGTCGCGCCGAGCTCCTTCGCATACCAGAGGCCGTCGCCGAGGATCAGCCGTCCTTCGGCGTCGGTGTTGATGACCTCGACCGTCTTGCCGCCGGCGCCGGTCAGGACGTCTCCCGGCTTGATCGCCCGGCCACCCGGCATGTTCTCCGCCGCCGGGACGACGCCGATGACCTTGATCGGGGCGTTGAGCAGCGAGATCGCGCGCATCGCGCGCGATCACGGCGGCGCCGCCGCTCATGTCGGTCTTCATCCGCTCCATGCCCTCGGCCGGCTTGATCGAGATGCCGCCGGTGTCGAACGTGATCCCCTTGCCGACGAGGCCGAGCACCGAGGCCCGGCGCCGGCCGTCGCGGCCCCGGCGCGCGGGGTGTGCGTCAGGACGATGAGCCGCGGCGGCTCGACGCTCCCCTGGCCGACGCCGAGCAGCAGCCCCATCTCGAGCGCGCTCGATCGCCTGCTCGTCGAGGACTTCGACCGTCAGCTCGCGTCGTCGCGGCGATCGTCTGCGGCGCGGTCGGCCAGCATCGCGCGGCGTCAGCAGGTTCGGACGGCTCGTTGGCACAGCTCGCGCGCGATGTTGCAGGCACTCGGCGAGGATCGCGCCCTCGTTCGCAGCGCCGCATCCAGGCCGGTGTCACTCTCCGCGTGACGACGACCAGGACCTCCTCGGGCGGCGGGCCGCTCTTCTCGCGCTCTTGTAGCGGTCGATGCTGAAGGCCGGCAGGCCGAGCCCTTCGGCGGACGCCTGGACGCGCCGCAGCGGGCGTCAGATCGCCGCGGATGACCCAGGCGATCCGGCGCACGCGTCGCGTCGCGGGCACGCGAGCGCCGCCGCCGTGGCGCACGCGGCGCAGCCGCTCGGTGGTGAACTCGGCCCGCTTGCCGGCGCCGACCAGCGCCACCCGGACGCGCCTTCCATCCGGCCAGCGGCGTGACGAAGATACTCGTATGGACGTCCTCGAAGCTCGCGCGACTCGCAGCGCCCGGCGGATCTGCCCGCCGGTCGCGGCGTCGAGCCCAGGCAGATCGTCGAGCGCATCCTCCTCGAAAATCGGCACGATCAGCAGGTCGGTCGTCGACCTCCGCAGAGTGTGCTGTGTGCGAGCGAGATGGCTTGGGACGGCTGGGGTGGGTAGCATTGCGATGGGGATTATAATGGCGCATCCTGCCCCGGGAGTGGAACGATGAGACACAGGGACGCACTCTGGATCCGTTCGGTTTCGGCGATTGCGGGCGCTCCTGCTGGCCGCCGTACGCGCTGCCAACGCCGTTCGAGGAGAAGAAAAAGCCGTCGATTCAGCGTCCGCGCCAACCCGTCGGCCGGGTTTTCGCCGCTGAAAGTTGTCGCTCACCGCCGAGTTGAAGGGCGGCCCCGACGACTTCGCCGAGTTCTATTGCCCGACGATCGAATGGGTCTGGGGAGACGACACGCGCGCGGAGAGCACCGCCGACTGCGATCCCGTACGAGGCCGGCAAGAGCGAGATCCGGCGCCGATATACCGTCAGCCGCATGTTCCAGACCGCCGGCAATTACAAGGTCGAGTTCCGGTTGAAGCAGAAGGACAGGGTGGTCGGCGCCGGCAGCACGACAGGTCCAGGTGCGTCCCGGCGTGCGCGACGGCGGCGGGCAGTAGCGCCGCGGCAGCCATCGCCTTGAATCAGGGCTCGACCTCCAGCGTCACTTCGACGAATCCGCTCGTCACCGATCCGATAGGCCCGCACGCACGGGCCTGTCCGCGCTCGGCGAGTGACACGATCACCTGCAGCAGGTCGGGATCGTTCGCTTCCCGGATGTCGCTGGGTGACGGTACGGCCGGCGATCGCGGATGCGAGTGATAAGCGCCGACCACGGCGCGACCTGACGCTCGAGCCTTGCGGATGGCGGCAAAGTGCGCCGCGGGGTCGACCTGGAATGCGACCTCGCTGCCCCGGGTATTTCCCGCCGCGGCAGCTCTCGTCGATCCGGCCGGCGGACCCGATCAGCAACCCGCAGCACTCGAGCGGGGCCTCGGCGCGCGCGTGCTCGACGAGGGCGTCGGCCACGGCACCCCGGATGCGCACTACATCGCCTCGACGATCATCGCGGTCCCCATGCCGCCGCCGATGCAGAGCGACGGCGGCCCCGCGACCGCCGCCGCGGGCCTGCAGCGAGTGGACCAGCGTCGTGAGGATCCGCGCCCCGCTCGCGCCGATCGGATGGCCCAGCGCGATCGCGCCGCCGTGGACGTTGACCTTCGCGGCATCGAGCTCCAGCTCCCGCGCCACCGCCAGCGACTGCGACGCGAACGCCTCGTTCAGTTCGAAGAGATCGAGCTGGCCGAGCGACAGGTTCGCGCGCCGGGCGCGCCTTCTGCAGCGCTTCGACCGGTCCCATCCCCATGATCATCGGGTCGATGCCGGTGGTGGCGTACGACAGGATCCGCGCCAGCGGCCGGGCCCCGAGCTGCTGGGCCTTCTCCTCGGTGGAGACGACCAGCGCGGCGGCGCCGTCGTTGATCCCCGACGCATTGCCGGCGGTGACGGAGCCGGCTTTCGCGAACGCCGGCTTCAGCGCCGGCCAGCTTCTCGGCGGTCGTCCCGGCGCGCGGGTATTCGTCCTGGCTGACCGCGCACCGCCGGTCCCTTCCTCTGCGGCACTTCGACGGTCACGATCTCCGCCTTGAAAACACCGGAGTGCACCGCGGCCGCCGCCCGCCTCTGGCTTTCGGCGGCAAAGGCGTCCTGGTCTTCGCGGGAGACGTCGTACCGGCTCACGATTTCCTCGGCGGTCATTCCCATGTGGCATCCCTTGATCGCGCAGGTCAACCCCTCGAGCAGCATCGAGTCGAGCACTTCGGCGTTCCCCATCCGGTAGCCCCACCGCGCGCCTTTCATCAGGTACGGCGCGTTGGACATCGATTCGGTGCCGCCCGCGACCACCAGGTCGACGTAGCCGACCTGGACCGCTTCGACCGCGTGCACCACCGCCTGGAGACCCGATCCGCACACGCGGTTCACGGTCTCGGCCGGCACTTCGACCGGCACGCCCGCCTTGATCGCCGCCTGGCGCGCGACGTTCATGCCGGCTCCCGCCTGCAGCACGCAGCCCATGATGACGTCGCCGATGTCGGCGGCACTGACGCCGGCGCGCGCGATCGCCTCGCGAATGACGATCGCCCCGAGATCGGCCGCCGACAGATCTTTCAGCGCGCCGCCAAAGGAGCCGATCGGCGTTCGGCAGGCGGAAAGGATTACTGGGTTCTTCATCTTGATACTCGAGGTTCTAAACGGTTCTAAAAAGGTTCTGGGTTCCAGGTTCGAGGTCTAAACGTTCCAGGTTCTGAGTTCTTAGTTCTGAGTTCTGAGTTTCATCGTCCAGTTCCTAAATTGCTCCAGCGCTTCCGGGTTGGCGAGCGCCTCGAGGTTCCGGATCTCGCGTCCGTGGACGGCGTCGCGCACCGCGAGCTCGACGATCTTGCCGCTCTTGGTCCGCGGCACGTCGAAGACTTCGGCGATGACCGCGGGCACGTGCCGCGGCGTGGTGTTCTCCCGGATGCGGCGGCGGATCCGGTCGGCCAGCGCGTCGTCGAGCGGACGCCGTCGCGGAGCTTGACGAACAGCACGATCCGCTCGTCATTCTCCCACTGCTGGCCGATCACCACGCTCTCCAGGATCTCGTCGAGCTGTTCGACCTGGCGGTAGATCTCCGCGGTGCCGATGCGCACGCCGCCGGGGTTGAGCACGGCATCCGATCGGCCGTAGATGATCATCCCGCCATGCTCGGTGAGCTCGACCCAGTCGCCGTGGCGCCAGACACCGGGATAGACGTCGAAGTAGGCGGCGCGGTAACGGCTGCCGTCCGGATCGTTCCAGAAGCCGATCGGCATGGACGGGAATGGCAGCGTGCAGACCAGCTCTCCCTTCCGGCCGGTCACCGGGCGTCCCTGCTCGTCGAAGACCTCCACCTTCATCCCCAGCAAACGGGCCTGGATCTCGCCGCGCCAGACCGGGCCGATCGGGTTGCCGCCGACAAAACAACCGACGATGTCGGTGCCACCGGAGATGGAGGCGAGGTGAACGTCGCGCTTGATGTGGGTGTAGACGAAGTCGAAGCTCTCGGCAACCAGCGGAGATCCGGTGGACGTCATCGTGCGCACCGTTCTCAGGTCGTGGGTCTCGATCGGCGCCAGCCCCGCCTTGTTCACGGCATCGATGAATCGCGGCGACGTGCCGAACAGCGTCATCCCGGTGCGGTCGGCAAAATCGAACAGCACGTTCCCGTCCGGGTGAAATGGGGAGCCATCGTACAGGAGCAGCGTCGCCTCCGATGCGAGCACGGTCACCAGCCAGTTCCACATCATCCAGCCGCAGGTCGTGAAGTAGAAGACGCGGTCGCCCGCCTGGATGTCGCACTGCAGCTGGTGCTCCTTGAGGTGCTGGATCAGCGTGCCGCCGGCGCCATGGACGATGCACTTCGGCACGCCGGTCGTGCCGGACGAATACATGATGTAGAGCGGATGGTCGAACGGCAGCGGCTCGAAAACCGGTTCCGCGTCATGACCGGCGGTGAAGGTGTGCCAGTCGACGGCGCCGGGAATACCGTCGAGTGAGGGGGACTCCTCGAGGTAGGGCACGATGACCGTCCGCTCGACCGAGGGCAGCCGGGCGAGTACCCCCGCCACCCTGGCGCGGAGATCATGGCGCTTGCCGGCGTAGAAGTAGCCGTCGGCGGCGATCAGCATCCGCGGTTCGATCTGGCCGAACCGGTCGAGGACCCCCTGCACGCCGAAGTCCGGCGAGCACGACGACCACACGGCGCCGATCGAGGCGGCCGCCAGCGCCCCGATGATCGCTTCCGGCATGTTCGGCAGGTAGCCGCCGACGCGGTCCCCGGGCCGGAGGCCGGCGGCGCGCAGCGCCGCAGCGAATTGCCCGACCGCGGTCCACAGCTCGTCATGGCTGATGGTCCGGTGGCGCTGGTTCTCGCCGTTGAAGACGATCGCGTCCCCGCTTCCCCGCTGCCTGAGAACGTTCTCGGCGAAGTTGAGCCGCGCGTCCGGGAAGAACCGAGCCCCCGGCATGCGCTCGAGGTCGACCACCGCGCGCTCGCCGCGCTCGCCGATGATGCCGCAGAACTCCCACACCGACGTCCAGAAGTCGGCGGGACGATCGATCGAGAACCGGTAGAGCGTGTCGTAGTCCGGCACCGCGACGCTCCACCGCTGCGCCACGTGCCGCATGAAGTGGGTCAGCCGGGCGCGTTCGATCCGTTCAGGAGAAGGGGTCCAGAGGGGAGCGTCCATCGGGACGAATTATAGCGGGCCGTTTTTCATCGGCCGCCGGCGATCCAGCTCGCCGAGCTGCCGCTGCGCCGCGGCGGCGCGTTCGAAGATCCCCTGCAGCTCCTTTCCACTCTCATCGTCCCGCAGCCGGGTGAGGGTATCGATCAGTGCGTCGATGGCCGGGGCGATGTGCGCGTGGTTGGTCTGGATGATGTCGCGCCAGATGCCCGGCGGACTGGCGGCCAGGCGGGTGGTATCGCGGAGCCCGGTGCCGGCGAGCGCCAGCCCGTCCGCGCCGGCGCCGGCGCCGACCACGTCCATCAGGGCGCTCACGGCGAGCTGCGGCAGGTGGCTGATGAGCGCGAACAGACGATCGTGGTCGTCGGCCGTGAGCAGATGGACGCTGGCGTCCAGGCGCTCGAGCAAACGTCGTAGCCGGTCGGTGTCGTCGACGTCGGTGGCCGGTGTCGGCGTGAGCAGCCAGGGCCTGCCGGCGAAGAGATCGGCGCGCGCCGCGTCACGGCCGGAGGCGGCCGCGCCGGCGATCGGATGCCCGCCGACGAACCGCATGCCTGCCGCGGCATTGACGATGGCGGCCTTCGTGCTTCCGGTGTCGGTGATGAGGGTTGTCGGTGAGATGTGAGCGCGCAGCCGCGCCAGGATCTGGATGTTCTCGAGGACCGGCGCGGCCAGGATCACGAGCTCGGTATTGGCGAGCGCCCGCAGATCGTCGCCGCGATCCAGCAGCCGCGCCGGACGCCCAAGTGCTTCGAGCGCCAGCGCGATCGACCCGCCGATCAGCCCGGCGCCGACAATCGCGACGCGCTCGAAGTCACTCTCCAATCAGCAATCCGTCAATCCGCAGTCCGCAATCCGTCAATCAGCAATCCGCAATCAACAATCCGCAGTCCTACCTGCCCCATCCCCGTCGCGCCATCGGCTCGACGCAGATGCTGCGGCCGATGGCCGGGGCAATGATCCGCAGCTCCGCCATCAGGCGATCGAACTGCGTCGGGAACATCGACTGCGCGCCGTCGCTCAGCGCGTGGTCGGGATCGTGGTGGACCTCGATGATCAGACCGTCGGCGCCGGCGGCGACCGCGGCCCGGGCCATCGGCGCGACCTTGTCGCGGCGGCCGGTGCCGTGGCTGGGATCGACGATGACCGGCAGATGGCTCAGCTTCTGCACGACCGGGATCGCCGAGATGTCGAGCGTGTTGCGGGTGTAGCTCTCGAAGGTCCGGATCCCCCGCTCGCACAGCATCACGCTGGTATTACCGCCGGCGAGGATGTATTCGGCCGACAGCAGCCACTCCTCGATCGTCGCCGAGATGCCGCGCTTGAGCATGACCGGCGTCCGTGACTTGCCGAGCTCGCGCAGCAGCGTGTAGTTCTGCATGTTGCGGGCGCCGACCTGGAGGATGTCGCGCGTACCTCTCCACGGTCTCGATCTGGTTGGCGTCCATCACCTCCGACACCAGCTTGAGGTTGTGCCGGTCCGACGCTTCGCGCAGCAGGCGGAGCCCTTCTTCCCCGAGCCCCTGGAAGCTGTACGGCGAACTGCGTGGCTTGAAGCCGCCGCCGCGCAGGATCTTGGCGCCGGCGCGTTTCACCGCCGCCGCCGCCGCCTCGACCTGTGCCTCGGATTCGGCTGAGCACGGGCCGGCCATGACGATCACTTCGTCGCCGCCGATCGCAACATCGCCGACGTTGATCACCGTGTTCTCGGGCCGGAAGGTCCGGCTCGCGAGCTTGTACGGCTCGGTGATGCGGAGGACCTCCTGGACGCCGTCGAGGACCTCGACGAGCCCGGGATCGCCGATCTTCCCCGCCACCGCGCCGATGACCGTCCGCAACGCCCCGGTCGACCGATGGACGTCGAAGCCCATCTCGACCAGCTGCGCGACCACTCGTTCCACCTGCTCGCCGGTGGCGCGTTCCTGCATCACTACAACCATAAAGAAACTCAGAACTAAGAACTCAGAATTAAGAATTACGAACTCAGAATTCAGAGTTCGGAAGTGAACGTGTTGAACCTGGAACCTGGAACCCGGAACCTGGAACCGACAAACGATTCATTGTAAGTCCGTAAGCCTTTCGAGCCTCCGGGCTTCGTCGATGATCCGCTCGAACAGCCGCTTCACGGCGTCGTTGTCGAGCGGGCCGCCGTTGATGGCCTGAACATGCCCCAGCACCTCCATTTCGCGGTCCGGCTGGTACAGCTCCAGGCCGGCGATTTTCTTCTCGTGGCCGACCGCCAGCGCGCATTCGGCGCGGGCGTTGAGCAGCCGGACCAGTTGCTCGTCGATTTCGTCGATCCGCCGCCGCAGCTCTTCGATTGTCTTCACAGGCCGCTCTTCAGCCAACGCACGTAGTCCCGCACCGCCTGCGGTGCACCGTTACTGCCGTGCTCGGCCACCACGTTGACGATGGCGCTGCCGACGACCGCGGCGTCGGCGTGGCGGCAGGCGGCGGCGACATGTTCGGGGCTCGAGATCCCGAAGCCGATCGCCACCGGCAGCGAACTCTGACGCTTGACCCGGTCCACCAGCGCGCCGGCATCCGCTGCCATGTCTTCACGCGCGCCGGTGACGCCGAGGCGCGAGATCACGTAGAGAAAGCCGGCGCCAAGCTCCGACGAGCGCCGGATCCGCTCGTCGCTCGTCGTCGGGCTGATCAGGAAGATGGGATCCAGGCCGGCGGCGACGAGCGTGGTCCGCAACGGTTCGGATTCCTCCACCGGATAGTCCAGGATCAGCACGCCGTCGACGCCCGCCTCCCTGCGACGATTCCGCGAACCGCACCGGATCCATCCGGATGACCGGATTGGCGTAGGTGAACAGCACGATCGGCGTGTCGAGCTTTGCTGCGTACCTCGCCGACGAGGTCGAGGACGCCGCGCAGGGTCATCCCGCCGCGAGCGCCCGCTCGCTGGCGCGCTGGATCACCGGGCCGTCGGCCAGCGGATCGGAGAACGGCACGCCGACCTCGATCACGTCGGCCCCGCCCTCGGCCAGCGCCGAGCAGGATCCTCGCCGAGACCGCGCGATCCGGATCACCGGCCGTGACATACGCGACGAGACCGCCGCGCTCGTCGACGCCGGAGCCGGGCGAAGGTGTCAGCCAGACGCGCCCATCGACTTCCCCTCCAACGCATTCTGCACGCTCAGGACGTCCTTGTCGCCGCGTCCCGAGAGGTTGACGATCATCAGCCCGTCCGGCCCCAGCTCCGGCGCCAGCCGGCAGGCATGCGCGATCGCGTGCGCGGACTCGAGCGCCGGCAGGATCCCTTCCTCGCGACCGAGCCGCTGGAACGCCGCCAGCGCCCCGTCGTCGTCGATCCAGGTGTACTCGGCGCGGCCGGACTCGTGCAGCGCGGCATGTTCCGGGCCGATCGCGGCGTAGTCGAGCCCGGCGGAAATCGAATGCGTCAGCTCGATGTTGCCGTCGTCGTCCTGGAGCACGAAGCTGCGCGTGCCCTGCAGCACGCCGCGCGGCGCCGCCGGCGAATCGCGCCGCGTGCTGCCCCTTGCGAATCCCGCGTCCGCCGGCCTCGACGCCGACGAGCCGGACGCCCGGGTCGTCGACGAACGCGTCGAAGATGCCCATGGCGTTGCTGCCGCCGCCGATGCAGGCGACGACGGCGTCGGGCAGGCGGCCGGCGGCTTCGAGGATCTGGACGCGCGCTTCCTGGCCGATGACCGACTGGAACTCGCGCACCATCAGCGGGTACGGATGCGGCCCGAGCACGGATCCGAGCAGGTAGTAGCTGTCGGCCGACGTTCGTCACCCAGTCGCGCATCGCCTCGTTGATCGCGTCCTTCAGCGTCCGGCTGCCGGCGTCCACGCGAGCGGACGGTCGCGCCGAGCAGCCGCATGCGGAAGACGTTGAGCGACTGGCGCTCCATGTCGTCGGCGCCCATGTAGACGTGGCACTCGAGGCCGAGCAGCGCGCAGACCGTCGCGGTGGCGACGCCGTGCTGGCCGGCGCCGGTCTCGGCGACGATGCGGCGCTTCCCCATCCGCTGGGCGAGCAGCGCCTGGCCGAGCGCGTTGTTGATCTTGTGCGCGCCGGTGTGCGCGAGGTCCTCACGCTTCAGGAAGATTCGCGCGCCGCCGAGCGCTCGAGGCGAGCCGGCGCGCTTCGTAGAGCGGCGTCGCCCGGCCGACGTAGTCGCGCAGCAGCTGCATCAGCGTCGGCGACGAACGCCGGGTCCTGGCGGGCCTCGAGATACGCGCGTTCGAGCTCCTCGACCGGGGCGACCAGCGTCTCGGGCACGAACCGTCCGCCGTACTCGCCGTAGTAGCCGCGCGCGTCGGGATCCCGCCGGCCGAATGAAGGCTGGATTTCAACCATGTGCGGGTGATCCATCAGCGACATCGCGCGTGACCGCCAGGGCGCGGAACAACGCGCGAAGGCGGTCCGGCGTCCTTGACGCCCGGGGAGGCCTCGACGCCGGACGAGAGGTCGACGCCGTAGGGGGCGACGCGAGCGATCGCGTCGCCGACGTTTTCCGGGGTCAGCCCGCCCGACAGAAACAGCGGACGCCGTGCCGCCGCCGCCGCGGCAAGCGACCAGTCGATCGGCCGACCGGTGCCGCCACGCTTGACCGGATCGTGGGCGTCCAGCAGCACCGTGACTTCGGCCGGAATCCGGTCCAGCGAAGCGGGCATGAAGCCGGCCGTGACGGCACCGCCTTGATGACCGGATGCATCAACTTCTCTATGTAGTCCATCGACTCGTCTCCATGCAGCTGGATCGCGGTCAACCGCACCGCCTCGGCGATCCGCCGGACCTCGTCCACCGGCTGGTCGACGAAGACACCGATTGTCGAGACCCGGGGCGGCAGCGCGTCCCTGATCATCCGTGCCCGCGCCTCATCCAGCAGCCTGCGAGACGAAGTGGTGCAGCTGCTGGGTGTCGGCAGGCGCTACCCGTGCCGCCATGGGCTCGATGCTCTTCCGTTCACGCGGCAGGATCAAGCCCTTGAGGTAGAAGGGTGCCCCAGTGTCGCTGCGCCTTGCGCCGCCAGCGCCCCGGCACAGGTCATCTCGTGGCGCTGCCCGGGCGTGAGCTGGAGCGACAAGGGTTGCCGAGCGCGTCGACGGCGAGGTGGAGCTTGGTCGAGAGACCGCCGCGCGAGCGCCCGATGGCCTCAGCTTCAGCCCCTTTTTTCCGCCGGCACTGTGCTGGTGGGCGCGGACGATGGTGGCATCGATGATGACGTACTCGAAGTCGGGATCGTCGGCCATGGCCGCGAATAGCCGCTCCCATACGCCCCTCGCGGACCAGCGGTCGAAACGCCGCCACGTGCTGTTCCAGTTCCCGAGCTCGGCCGGCAGGTCGCGCCACGGCGCACCGGTACGCGCGATCCACAGCACCGCCTCGACGAAGCGGCGATTGTCGCGCCCGGTGGCGCCAGGATCACCCGGCTTGCCGGGCGTCAGTAGCGCCATCCGTTCCCACTGCGCGTCTGTCAGACAGGTCCGAGCCACGATCCCCTCCGCATCCAGGGCGGACGTGATCACCGCTCAACAGCCGAATGTCCACGGGACCTAGCACTACAGTTGCGTTCGTCGTTTCAGATGTGAGCGTTGCGCGGCGGCCTGGTGGGCGCGTCTCCACACCGACCAGGCGATGACGTAGGCAGGCTGGATGCGTCGCTGCGCGAGCCGCATGGCGATGCGGCGGAGTTCCTGGACCGACCAGCGGATGAGGTCTGCTGCTTCCGGGCGAGCCGGATCGGGATTTTTGGGGGTGTGGGCGCGTTCGCCCGGCACCGGATCGCCGCCAGCATGGCGAAGGCCAGCATCACCAGCGAGACATGGCGGTGCCAGCCGTGCCAGGAGCGGGTCTCGTTGTGGTCGAGGCCGAGCTCGTTCTTGGCGGTCTCGAAGCCGTCCTCGATCGCCCAGCGGTGCCCCTCGACCTTGACCAGGGTCTCGATCCCGGTCCCGGCCGGGCACCAGGTCGAGAAGAAGGCGAGCTCGCCGTCGGCAATGGGGCGGCGGATCAAGAGGCCCCGCGTCCACAGGCCGGAGAGGCTGTCGTCGTACTCGGCGGCCTCGAGATCGGCCAGCTCCAGGTAGGCCCAGTCGTGCAGCCGCGGACCCTTGGTGCCCTCGCCGGCCGAAAGACGCGCCCACGCCGATGCGGGCAGGGCCTGGGCGATCTCCTCCGCCGTGCCGGCCAGCAAGGGCTTGTCGCCCCAGGCGTTGAAGGGGTGGGAGCTGTTGACGCCCAGCACGTAGCCTTTGCCGGCCCGCCGCAGGGCGGTCTCGATCTCGCCCACGCCGTAGACGCTGTCGGCCGCCACCCAGGCGAACGGCACCTCGGCCGCGATCGCGCGCTCGATCATCGCGCACGCAAGACGGGGCTTGGTCGCGAAGGCGGTACCGGGCGGCACATGGGCGGCGGCCAGGCGGGCCGGATCGTCGGTCCAGGCCTTGGGCAGATACAGTGCCCGGTCGATGAAGGCATGGCCGTGCCGGGACACGTAGGCCGCGAAGACCCCGATCTGGCAGTTGGTGATCTTGCCGGCCGAGCCCGTGTACTGGCGCGCGACGCCGCAGGACGACTTGCCCTGCTTGAGAAAGCCGGTCTCGTCGAGCACCAGCACGGCATCCTGCGTCGGCCAGGCGTCTCGAGCGCGTAGTCGCGCACAAGGTCGCGCAGCGCATCGGCCTCCCAGCGGCCGCGGCCGAGGATGGCCTGCTGCCGCCAGGGGCCGGGGTCGCCCGCCGCCTCCGCCCGCATCCAGCCGGTCTTGCGTCGCTCGGGCCCGAAGAGGCCGTCCAGGAACAGCCCCGCCGAGACCGCCACCCGCTCCTGGCTGAACAAGGGCCGGATCCGCCGCTTCACCTCGCGCAGCGCTAAGGCCCACAGCTCCAGCGCATCCTCGATCGCAACACCCGCCACGCCTGATCTCCGAACCCTGCCGGCGCAGCAGGGCCGAGATCATGGCAAAACGCAACTGTAGTGCTTCCGTAACGGGCCGTTGGGCGTCAAGTCCCCCGAGCGATCATCCTGTCGCCGGTCTCATGCTTCCGTCCGTGGTCGGCATCAGGGCCGCCACATCATGCGGTCAGAAAGGAGCCGGTGGGCCAATCTAAGGCGCGTGGTTCACCCAGGCTGAGCGCCCACAGCACTACCCCCGGCCTCACCGGTTCCTGCGTCCCGGCGACGGGACCTCGAAGGAACGGGACCGCTCGGCCCCGTCCCAAACCTGCTCTTCTTGGTGCGCTGCTACGCGGCGGCCTCCTTGCCCCAGCGGAAGTCGGTGCCGTTCGCCCACATGCGATGGAGAACACCGGCCAGCTTGCGGGCCAAGGCCACCTTGGCCCGCTTCGTGCCGCGTCGCTTGGCAACCTCAAGGGCCCAGCGCTTGAGGGTCGAGACGCGGACAGTCCGGGTCAGCATCGCGTTGGCCGCCTCGTAGAGGGCAGTGCGCACCATCGCGTCCCCGACCTTGCTGATCCCGCCGCTCACATCGGTCTCGCCCGACTGGTACCGCTTCGGCGTGAGCCCGAAGTGAGCCCCCACCGCCTTGGCAGTGCGGAACCGTTCCGGATCATCGACGGCGGTCTTGAACGTGACCGCCACCAAGGCGCCCACGCCGGGTGCCGTCATCAGCCGACGGCAGACCGCATCGCCACGTACGATGGCCAGCATCCGCCGGTGCAGGCGCATGAACTCGGATTGCAAGCCTTCGCGCGCCTGCAGCATCGCGCCGGCAACTGTCTCCAGCATCTCGTGGCCAGCGACCAGCTCCTTGATCCTGGCAGCGAACCGGCCCTTGCTGACCTCGCCCACCTTGAGCCCGAAGCCGCGCAGGATGCCGCGGATGCTGAGCTCGACATCCCGCAGCTTGGCTTGCAGGAGCTTGCGGCCGACCAGCAACGCCCGGACCTCCTGGGCATCGGGAGACTTCCGGTGCACCGGCCTGAACCAGCCCATGCGCAAGAGCTGGGCGATGCCGCGGGCGTCCTTACGATCGGTCTTCACGATCATGGCCGAGAGCGCCGCCTTCACGTGCCGGGTCTCCAGCAGCACCGCCTCGAACCCGGCCGCCGTCAGCCCGGCGTGCAGCCACTGCGAGAGCGGCCCCGCCTCCAGCCCGATCCGGACCAGCGGCAGGCCGAGCTGGCCGAAGAAGCCGACCAGCGCCTCCGGCTCGCTCGCTACCTTGGTCTCGCGAATGATCCGGCCGCTGCTGTCGACCACGCACACGCTGCTCAGTTCCAGCGACACGTCGATCCCGGCATAATGCTCCATGGCTGTCCCTCGATGATGCCTGGGGCCGACCCGTTCGGACCCCGCACACGCCATCACTCTGAGGGACAGCCGCCCCGCCAGTCAGAGCCAGCGTGGGCCCGTTACGGCATCTAGGCCAGGCACCCGTCCGAACTCCCGGCCATTGCCGGTGATCAGCGAGGCTCCGCGGCGGCGTGCCTGGGCGGCGACCAGAAGATCCCATGGGCCGATGATGGCTCCATGCCGCTCCAGGAACACCCGGAGCACGCCCGCCTCAATCGCATCCTCGGCATCGAACGGCCACACCTCCAGAGGGCTGGCGAGCAGCCAAGAGAGTCTCGCTTCCTCGCGCTCGCGGGCGAGGCTCTTCTCCACGCCTGCACGCAACTCGAACAGTGCGATTGCCGAGATCGCGATCGTCCTCCCGGCATCAATCATGGCCCGGAACTCGGCCCGGACGGCTGGCTTCCTGCCTCGGATCAGGTCGATGGCAGCGCTGCTGTCGAGCAGGTAGGCGCCAGCCGTCACGACGGCTCGATGGTCCGGATCGGTAGCATTGGCGGCTGGTCCCGCTCCCAGCCGGCGAGGAACTCGTCGCCGCCTAATCGGTCCATCTCGGCGAACCAGGCATCGACGTCGAAACCGGTCGGCTCGAGGAGAATGCCACGACCGAACCGGCGCACGGTAACCTCGCTCCCGGGCAGGCGGAACTCCTTGGGCAGGCGTACCGCCTGCGAGCGGCCATGCGCGAAGATCTTGGCGACGCCTGTCTCAGCCATGCTGCCCTCATCGCGAGTGATACCGGAAAATGGATATCATGCGGGCCCGGCGTCAAGCTGGCGAAAGGAGACCGGAGGCTGCAGGCGGCTGGGTTCAGCCGAATCCGAGCCCAGCCACTT
>CAVUDT010000007.1:0-579840 GCA_963740275.1 uncultured Acidobacteriota bacterium
TCTCAGGCGCGCGGCCGCCGGGGATCCCCGTCAAGGTCCGATCCGGCCAGCAGCGGCACGCCGGCACGATGCAGGCGGCCAACAAGATCGATGACTGGGCATCAGTTCCGCCCGACCCGATCGGGCTTCGGCCGTCGCTGGGGTTTAATCGTGGACTGGTCCCGGACGAGCGTCGGTTCCACCGTCACCCGCGAGGCAGCGAGGCGCCGGATGACAGCATCGCCGTCAGGCGATCGCCACCAGTCCATCGCCGCGCGTTCCCGTCCTTCGCGACGCCCGCGTAAATCAGACTCGTCGCCAGCGATTCTGCCGCATGCTCGATCGGCCGACCCGGCTTCGGCCGCCGTCCGCCGGCGCACGTCGAGGGACACTAGCCCCGCTTCAGGCCGAGCGTGCGGATCCGCTTGTGGAGCGCCGTCCGTTCGGTATCGAGCAGCCGCGCCGCCGCGGTGACGTTCCAGTCGGTCTGGTCCAGCGCCTGCCGGATCCGCTCGCGCTCGGCTGAGTCGCGCACTTCCTGCAGTCCCGTGGCGGCGCGCGGGAGCCTGCTCCGACCGGACCTCCAGCGGGATCGCGTCCGCTGTGATTCGATCGCCTGGCGCGAGGATAGCCATCCGCTCCACGACGTTCCGCAGCTCGCGGACGTTGCCGGGCCAGGCATAGCGCTCGAGCAGCGCCACGGTCTCGTCATCGATCGTCCGCGGCCGGAAGTTGTTCCGCGCGCAGAACTCGGACAGGAAGTACGGCACGAGCTCGGCGATGTCGTCAAGCCGCTCGCGCAGCGCCGGCACGCGAATCGGCACGACGCTCAACCGATAGTACAGATCCTCCCGGAACCTGCCCGCCGAGACGAGCTCGTCGAGCCGCCGGTTCGTCGCCGAAATGATGCGGGTGGACACCCTGATCGTCTGCTCGCCACCCACCCGCTGGAGCTCGCCATCCTGCAGCACGCGGAGCAGCTTCGCCTGCGACGCTTCGTGCAGGTCTCCAACTTCGTCGAGAAAGATGGTGCCGCCGTCGGCCAGCTCGAACTTGCCGCGCCGAAGCGCTGCCGCACCGGTGAACGCGCCCTTCTCATGGCCGAACAACTCGCTCTCGATCAGCTCGGTCGGGATGGCGGCGCAGTTGACTTTCACGAAGGGGCCCGCCGCAAACGGGCTCTCACGGTGGATGTGTGCCGCCAGCAGCTCCTTGCCCTGTTCCGGACTCTCCCGAGAGCAGCACGGTGACGTCGGAGCGCGCCACCTGCGTCGCCTGCTGCACGGCCTGCTGGAACACCGGCGACGATCCAATCATCCGCGGCGCGTCGCCGACCAGTTCGCGGTAGCGCTGGTTCTCGCGCTGCAGGTCCGACCACTCGAGCGCGTTCTTGACAACGAGCAGCACCCGGTCGCGCGCGAGAGGCTTTTCGAGGAAGTCGAACGCGCCGATCTTCGTCGCCTCGACGGCGTCGGCGACCGTCCCATGGCCGGAGATCATCACGGCGGCGGATCGCTCGTCCCACTGCCGGACCAGCCGCAACAAGTCGAGGCCGCTGCCATCCGGGAGCCGCAGGTCGAGCAGATACAGGTCGGCGGCCGGGCGATTCGCTCCGTCGGAATGCCGCCGTCGAGTCGAACACGCTGACGCGGTAGCCCTCTCCCTCCAGGATCAAACGAAGCGACCGGCCGATATTCGCCTCGTCGTCGACGATGACGATGTGCCGTTTGCGCGTCATGACGGCAGCGACACTCTGAACCCGGCGCCGCCAAGCTCCCCGGGGATGACCGTCACGTCGCCGCCCGACAGCAGCGCGTTCTTCTTGGCGATGGAGAGGCCGAGCCCCATCCCGTGCTTCTTGAACGTGATCGTCGGCTCGAACAACGTCGCGGCGACCTCCGCGCTCAGACCCGGGCCCGAGTCGTGTACGTCGATCAGCACGCGCTCGCCGTCCGCCCGGGTCGATATGAAGATCGTCTCCGTCCGGTCCGGCGGCTTCTGCCGCATTCTGCAGAAGGTTGGTCAGGATGCCATTCACCATGTCCGGCGCCGCGTGTGCGCTTGGCCGGCCGTCGTCGAGCCGAAGATCATACGTCACCCCCGGATGGACCGGGCGCAGCAGCGCAACGCGTTCGGCCACGATCGCGTTGACGTCGAGAACTTCGGGACGGACCAGCGGCTCGCTCGCGAAATCCGAGAATGCCCGCACCCGCCGCTCGAGCGACTCGATTTCGCTGACGACGATCTGGACCGCCTGATCCATGAACGCGCGCTCGGACCCCTGGTGCCGGGCCTGCATCTCCTCGACCGTCAGCCGGATTGGCGTCAACGAGTTCTTCAGCTCGTGCGCGGTCTTGCGCGCCAGGGACTGCCAGCTTGCCATGCGCGTCAGGTGAACGAGCCGCTCGCGGTTCTCCTCGAGCTGATCGGCCATGTGGTTGAACGCCTCGACCGCCCGGGCCCCTTCGTCGCGGGCCCCGCCCTGAGCCCGCCGGAGCGGCCCGCCTCGAGCCTGTCGAATGGGCCCGCCACCCTCCAGCCTTCGCGACCAGTCTCCACCAGCAAAATCGGTGAGCGCCGCGGTGAGCTGCTGCATGGGCTGGCTGACGCGGCGGGCGATCAGCACCAGCGGCAGCAGCGAGATGAGCCACGCCGCGCCGAGCAGCACGAGCAGCGTGAGCGTGAATCCTCGGCGCAGGTCGCGCGCATCGATCGCGGTCACGAGCCGCCGCGTTTCCCGAACCTGAGTTGACAGTTGCTCCATGCTGACGCCGCCCAGGTCACGGGTATAAACCTCGACGCCAGGGCGGACGCCGGACCCGTCCACGCGCCGCATGAAGTCAATGCGCTCGCCACTAGTCCCGGAGACACCGAAGCGTTCCGATTCGCCGCTCTGCCAGAAGGATCGAACGGCCTCGGGGAGTTGCGAGCCGGCAGCCATCTCGTAGATCGTCGGGCGTGTCCGCCCCGCGAGCGCGTCCTGTTTCAACGCGTCGCGTTCCCGCTGGTAGAACTGCTTCGCGGTGTTTTCGAGTGTCCGGGAGAGTCGATCGAGCTCTCCGGTTGTCGCATAGCGAAGGCTCCGGTCGAGGAGCGTCGTCGTGATCCAGACCGTGGCGGCGAGCGGCAGCAGCGTTGACGCGAGGAAGGCAGCGATCAGGCGGTTCCGAAGAGTCATCGCGGGGAAGACGACCCGCGTGGCGTCCTGAACGGACCACCCTCGACCGCGCGCGGCGACGACTCGGCCTGCTCTGAGCTTGTCGAACCGGGCTTCGGTCGGCGGCTCAACAGGTCGATGAGCGCCTGCAGCGTGTAGCCGGAGTCCCGCGGATCGGACGCGCCCTCGCCATCCAGGATGCGGTACTCGAGCCGAACCCAGAAGGGCACGTCGCGGCCCAGGGCGCCGAGCGCGTTGAGCGGGTGCGCCAGCTGCTCGAGGCACCACGCCTCCGCGGCCGCCAGCGCCAGGTGTGAAACGGACTGGGAGCGCGCACCCACCGTGGTCACGGCGAATCGTTCCTCCCACAAATCGTAGCTCAAGGCAAAGATCCGTCGCGTCGTAGCCGCGGGCTCCCTCCCGGGCCCGGGCAGCACCATGACGGCGAGCTCCACTCGCACCGATCGGCCATCCTTCAGTCGAGCGACCGGACTTCCCTTCAGGAAGCTGAAGCCCGAGACGCGGACCTTCAGGGCGTCGCCAACCGCATCGATGGTCAGCGTCTGTGCCGACACCCACGCGGCCGTCCACGCGAGCAGGGCGAGCATGGTGAGAGCGAGCCGCCATGCCCGTGCTACCACCGGGTCCCAACTCCTGGAATCCGCAGACCGACTGCCAACACGGCCGTCAGGTCCTCGGTGTTCAAGGGGACACCGACGGTCAGGAATGCCGGTCCTCCGTGGAATCCGAAGCCGGCAGACACGCGTACTTTTCGTTCGGTGTTGGAGTCCCAAACCGAACCAACGTCGAGGAAGAGTGCGAGTCCCGTGAACCGATACTCGAACGACGAGTAGATCAGACGATCGCCTCCGGCCGGGGCGATGTCGTACTTGTCCCAGCCTCGCAGCGTCCTCGAGTCACCGAGCGTGAACCGTTCGAAGAGCGGCGCATCGCCTGTGATGCCTCCGGCCATCGCGGTCGCCTGGACGTGATGACGCCCGACATCGAATCGATACGTGCCCTCGCCGAGGTATCGCCTGTACGAAAGATCGCTTTCGAGCTCGCCGGAACCGGCACGGATCCCGACACTGCCGGCGACCCGATGCTCCGCATCGGAGCCGTCTCTCCAGCGCCGGTCGAAGTCGATCGACGCCACGGCAGCGTTTGCCATCCGCGACTCGGTTTCGGGGAAGAGCGGTTCCAGCTCGGAAATGCTGACTCCCGCCGCCACGCTGAGATCCGGAGTGAAAGCAAACCTCACCAGGGGCGTGACTGTGGATCGTGTCTTGTACGGTGATGGAGTGTCTGGTCTGAGTGCGAGCGCGTCCAGCGTGGCGCCGCGCCAGTCCTGATCGAACCATGACCACTCGAAGCTGGCGCCGAGCCGCCGCGTGCCCAGCTTCGTCGCCTCGAAGCGCAATCCGTAGCCGGAATACTCCTCTACCAGATCATCCGCGTTGTCGATGACCGCGAAGGGCGTGAACCGGATGTTGCGGTCGCCGATGTTCAGATCTAGGTACGCGCCGCCACCTTGCTCGGAGTGATAGACGTAGTTGGATCGAAGGGGCACGAAGCGCAGCCAGGCCGGCGGTTCTCGCTTGCGGGCCTCGTAAACGAGCCGGATGTGGCCGACCTCGCTCCCGCGCTTGATTCGGCGCGCCACGTCGTAGTCGGGCAGCTCGCTCTTGATGCGCTCCTCGAGCCGATCCGCATCTCCGGAGTCGAGCCGCTTGCCAACCAGGGCCAGCAGGTCGTCACGCAGACCCTGTCCCAGGTTCGCCTCGGGGACTCCGTGGATGTCGGCGTGCTCGACGATGTAGCGGGCGTTGATGTTGTCGTCGCGACCGGGCGCGTCCTGCCGGCCCATGACGAAGAACACGCGCGCCTGCCCGCCCGGGTCCATGACGGCGCGAATCGCGGCGACGTAGTGCGGCCGCTCGGCCTCGAGTCGGGCGGCGAGCTCGTCGAGCCGCTCCTGTTTCAAAGGGGTTCCCGCCAGGCTGCGGATCGCTTCGCGAAGCCCTGGACTCAGGCGATCGGTGTCGAACCCTGTGACCTGCGCCGAGGTAATGACCGTGCCTTCGGGGACGGCAGGCTTCTGATCGGTCGCCGCCTGAGGCGTGGCGACCAGCAAGGTAGCGAGGAGAGCAAGTGTACGCATGCCCTCGCCAAGAGCAAGGAGTGAGCCCATAACGAAGTTATTTGCGCTCAACAAGATAGCGCAATCCAGGTGTGACTGCCGGTCACACCTGTGCCGGTGCGGCAACAACGGCAAGAACGCGTCAACGAGCGACCGTCCTGCCCCGAAAAGCGAAACAGAGAGCGCGGGATGTGGAGGCGTTTAAAGAGCGGATGTTCTAATGGCGACGCCGGCGAGCTTCCATGGCTGAGAGCAAAGATCGTGTATCCGTGCGTCAAGAGCGGCGAGATGCGTCATTCGAAACTCGGCTGCAATGTTTGCTACAGGCGGCCGGACCCTCTCATGACGGCCCCGTGACTGGATCGAGCGTCGCGGGTCGATGCCGCGCGTCATTCCCCGGTCGGACACCTGAATTGAGGGCCGAGATACTGCGACAGCTTGCCGCTCTGGATCGCCTGCACCAGATCGGCGACGGCGTCGCGATGCGCCTGCTGCAAGGCAGCCAGGTCAGCCAGGAGCCGCGCCGAAGGAGTTCCCAACCGTGACAGATATTCCTCACCATGAGGGAACGCAATCCAGTCGTTCTCGGGAAAGGCGATACCGGCCCGGGCGGTCGTCGGTTCCGCATTCTGCTTGAGCGGAAAGTAGACGGCGCCAGGCGTCGTGTTGGCCGCGGCCGACAGCCCCGCAATGAATCGATTCTTCGACGCCGCGGGCTTCAGGAACAACATCGAGTTGTTCAATGGCGAACCCTGAAAAGCGATCTGGGTGAAGCCCGCGAATTGACCGCTGAAGAGGGCGGCGTCAATGGTACCGAGGTGTTCGAAGAACGCCTTGGCGTCCACGCCGTCCAACGCGCTCGGAAAGGTCACGACCGCGTAATCGAGCGCAAACGCATACGCCTTGAAGTTGTCAGGGCTGAAATGCGCGGTCCCTTCCTGATTCAGGACGTAGCCCAGGGCGTTGTCGAGCACATCGACATCCGACGCGCTCACCGGATCGAACCCGGAATCCCGAATGGTGAACACGAAGGAGGGATGCGTCGTCCCCTCGAACCCCCCGGCGGCGACGCCGACATCCGTGTTGCCGGCGTTGACGGTGCTGATGGCGCCATCAGCGGTGAGCGCGTCAATCGTGCGCCGGACGAACCCGCAGTCGTTCAGCAGCCGATTGCTCCACAACTCGAGGTTCTCGTACCCTGCGCTCTCGATCACGGCCAGCGTCGGTTCGCCGACCACGTCTCCACCGGGAATCGGCTCGACGGACATGAACGTGGTGGCAACGACGGCTCGCGCCACCAGCGTCGCGACGAGCAGCACAAGAGCGGCGACACGAGCGACGGCGTGTCGACTCTTTCTCGAGTGTTTCGGCATGTCGACCCCTCGCTGAGACTCCACGCAAAGGGGATGCGGCGGAGTGCGCGCCAATGATACGGCGGCGCGCAGGGAACGCAAGCTGATGCACAGTGCGATAACGGTCGCCGCGAGTCTACGGCTCGAAAGCCCTCCAGGCTCTCCGTACTTCCTCCATCAAGCGACCGAACCGCGGCTCACTCCGAAGACTCGCGAGAAACGGCTCGTACTGCGACAGCCATGGCGCGTTGATGAACCCGAATTCGACCGCGCGCTCGATGAAGTCAATCGCCGCATCAGCCTCATTCACCAGCGCGAAGCAATCGCCAGCCCACCAGGCGAAGATCTCATCCCATTCCGCCGCGGCGCGCAGCTCGGGCGTCATGATACGCAGCAGCTCGTCGCGCTCACCACGGAGCGCGCAGGCCATGGCCGGCGCCAACCTCGCCCATGCCATGCCGGATGTATCGCCTGCCACCGCATCGAGCATCGCCACGCCCTCTTCGCGACGCCCGTTCGCCGCCAGCATGAGCGCGTGCATCATCCGTGGGGTGGGATTGGCCGGATCGATGTCGACCGAGCGTTGCGTCCAGGTGACCGCTTCGGGATAGTTGCCGTCGAACATCGCGACCATCCCGTACATCGTGAGGTTGATCGACGTCAGTGGATCCACCTGCTGCAGGCGATCCATGAGCGCACGCGCGAGGTCGGGTCGCCCGGACACGGCGTAGTGATAGCCAAGCCAGAGCAGCGCCTCCGGATCGTTGGGATCGAGGACCAGCGCCTTCTTGTAATCGCGAGCTGCTCCGTTCGGGTCGGCACGGTTGTGTCGGATCGCTCCGCGCAGACCGTACCCTTTCGACGATTCCGGGTTGAGTGCGAACACCTTCGCGGCGCAGCCTTCCGCCTTCCGCAGGTACTCGTCGGTACTGCGAGACGGGTACGATGCCCACGTTGACATGCTGCCAGTAGATGAGCCCCTCGGCGACGAACAGCAGCTCGTTGTCACCGACAATGTCCTCCGCGCGCCGGACGAGCTGGAGCGCGTGGTCGAGCGATTGTGTATTGAAGCTCCAGATCTCTTGGCGCGCGAGCAGGTAGTACCTGGTACGCACGTAGATCCCCGATGGGACGCTGCGCCAGACGCCGATCCTCGGTCGGCGTGAGTCTGAGCCGCAACGCGTCTACGATCTGGCGAGAGAGACGCTCCTGGATTTCGAAGACGTCCTCCAGCGCGCCGTGGAACTTGTCGGCCCAGAGCTGCGCGCCGGTCCTGGCGTCCACGAGCTGCGCCGTGATCCGGAGGCTGGAACCAGCGCGCCGGATGCTCCCGGTCAGCACGTAACGCGCGCCGAGCTCGCGCGCGATGGTACGCAGGTCCTTGTCGCTTCCCTTCAAGCGCATCGCTGATTGTCGCGAGATGACGCGCAGTGTCTTGATCATCGAGAGGTCGGTGATGACCTCGTCGGTCAGGCCATCGGCGAAGTGATCGGTCTCCTGCCCGGCGGTCACGACCACAAACGGGAGCACGGCGATCATCGGTACTTCCGTGTCGACCATCGACCCCGGGCCACGGGTATGCGCCGACACGAGGTTGTCGAGCACCTCGAGAATCTCACCCGCACTGGCTGGCCGATCGTCGGGGTCCTTTTGGAGACAACGTTCTACGAGCACGGCCAGGGCCTCGGGGACATCCGCTCGTTTTGTCACGATCGGCGGAGGCACGTCGACGATGTGGGCGCGAATCAGCGATGCGACCGAACCGGCAAAGGGCGGCTCTCCCGCGATCATCTCGTAGGCAACGCAGCCGAGCGCGTAGAGATCGACCCGGTGGTCGAGCCCTGCATCTGCGGCGGCTTGCTCGGGCGCCATGTAGAGCGGTGTTCCAATCACAATTCCCAGGTCGGTCCTCGGCGCCGAAACGGTCACTGCATGAGAAGCCAGCAGGGCCTTGGCGATTCCAAAATCCGAAACGGTGGCGGTATTGCCGGCGAGCAGGATGTTGTCTGGCTTGATGTCCCGGTGCACGACACCTTTGGCGTGCGCGAACTCCAGCGCGCGCGCGACGTCTCTGAGAATGCTGACCGCTCCGGCGATCGGCATTGCGCCCGCACGCATGAGATGTACCCGGAGCGACTCCCCTTCGACGAACGGCATCGTGTAGTAGGGCAGCCCTTGCGTCTCTCCGGTCGTGAACACCGGCAGGATATGTGGGTGCTGCAGTTGGGCGGTGAGCAGTATCTCGTGCTTGAAACGCTCAAAATTCACGCCGGCGGCGAGATCGGGCGAAAGCACTTTCACCACGACACGACGACCGAGCGCGCGCTCCTCCGCCAGAAACACGCGACTCATGCCACCGCCGCCGAGTTCGCGTTCTACGCGATAGGCGCCGGTCAGCGTGGTTTGCAGCCGATCTCGAAAATCGGTCTCCAAGTCCTCAACCTTCGCTTTGAGCAGAGCCGGGAGGAAGGACGATACGTCCGATCGACCCTAACACGCTGGCCGCGCGCTGCCGAGACGGGCCCACCCAGACGTCCCGACACGCGTTCACTGGCCAGCTGTACATTGGCGACGCCGACCGAAGTCCCTAGGATGACACGCGCGCGGCCGAACTCGCGGCAGCATGCGCGGATTTCCGCCAACACAATGGTCGGAATGTGACACACGGCGCACGCGCGTTTAGAGGCGAAGGTCAGCGCGGCGTGAGAAGCTGTCCCGCAGAGGATTGCACGGTCCGGGGCCGTACTGCTCAAATGGAGGAAATCATGGCGTGCGAGACCACGCGCAACGAGCCGTTTCTGCCCGATCGCGAACTACATCCTGCGGAAATCCCGGCAGGCGTCGACAGTCGGGCGTTCATGATGCGCAGCGCCCTCATCGGCGCCACGGCTGTGATCACCGGTTGTTCGCCAGCGACCCCGCAACAACAGGCCGCCTTGCCTCCACCTGCGACACCGCCAGTTCCGGCCAGCAGGGTGTCGCCGGATCTCGATGTCGTGAAGAAGGCCAAGGGCCCGATCATGACCACCCTGGAAGAGTTCTACAAGGTGGGCCCCGGGCCCTCGAGTTCCCACACGATCGGCCCGATGCGCATCACCTACGACTTCTATCGGCGATGCATGAACCTGCCGGCCGATCAGCTGGCGAAAGTGACCGGACTCAAGGTCCACCTGTACGGGAGCCTTAGTGCCACGGGTAAAGGCCACGGCACCGAGCGGGCCGCGCTCGCCGGTGTCATCGGCAAGGAACCTGCGACCGTCGAACCCGAGTTCCTCGACAGCCTCGTGTCGAAGCCCGATCAGACCTTCCCGGTGACGATGGGCGGCAAGACCTTGACCGTGTCCCTGAAGGACATCATCTACGACTCCCCCAAGGGTGATTTCCCGCATCCGAACACGATGACGTGCAAGCTGATGGGCGGCGACGCGATCCTCTACGCGCTCGAGTACTACTCGGTCGGCGGCGGGTTCATCGAGTGGAAGGGCTATGAACCGGCCACGAAGGGACAGCCGACGTACCCGTACTCGACGATGGCGGAACTGCAGAAGCATGCGGACGCCAGCAAGTTGTCGGTCGCCCAGATCGTGATGGCCAACGAAGTGGCGGTCTCGGGCAAGAGCGAGGCGGAGATCAACGCCTTCATCGACAAAATCCACGATGCGATGGTCAATATCGTCAAGGCCGGACTGAAGGCACCGGAGAGCACGCTGCCAGGTCCGATCAAGCTCAAAACCAAGGCCGGTGAGGTCTACAAGCGAGCGATGGACGATCAGTTCGTCGGTCAGCGCGGAGTTGGCGTCGTGTCGGCGTATGCCCTGGCGGGATCGGAAGAGAACGCGCGTGGCCATCTCGTCGTGACGGCGCCCACCGGCGGTTCAGCGGGCGTCCTGCCCGCGCTGGTGTACGCGCTCGGTGAAGGCGGCCGCAAGCTGCCCCAGGAGAAGCTTCGCGATGGATTCCTCGCCGCAGCTGCGGTCGGCTATTTGTGTAAGCACAACGCGACGCTTTCAGGCGCAGAAGGCGGATGTCAGGCGGAGATTGGCGTCGCGTCAGCCATGGGCGCCGCATTCATCGCCCAGGCGCACGACTTCAGCCATCAGGTGGTGGCAAACGCAGCGGAGTCGTCGCTGCAACATCACCTGGGGATGACGTGTGATCCCGTGGCGGGTTTCGTCCAGATCCCCTGTATTGAGCGTTGCGCGTTCGGCGCGGTGAAGGCTTGGACGGGATTCATGATTGCGAGTAACGAGATCCCCGCGAATCGTCGCGTCGACTTCGATACGACCGTCAACGCCATGGCGCTGACGGCCAAGGAGATGAACGCCAAGTACAAAGAAACGTCGGAGGGTGGTCTGGCGGTCTCCCTGGTGCTCTGCTAACGTTCCGCAGGTTCAATGGGAACCGCAGGTATCGAGGTCCGGGCCGCCTCGAGACGCGATCGGACCAGCATGGATACGGCTCGAACGTCGATGCTCTTCATGCACAGGTTGTCATTGCAGGGCGACAGCCGCTGGTTGTGCGGACCGATGCAGGGACTGCACGAGTAGCCGGTGTGGATCACGTCCGAACTCGATGCCAGCGGGCGATAGCGCTCGGGAATCTCGGGCCCGAAGAAGACGATGACGTGGATCCGTGTCAGCGCCGCGAAGTGCGCCGGTCCCGAGTCGTTGGTCACCAGCACCTGTGCGAGATCAAACAGATGCAGGAGCTCGGTCAGCGTCGTTTGGCCGGTAAGGTCCAGCGTACGTGGCGATCCGAGCTGCCGGCACATCTGTTCGGCGTCCGGCTTCTCGCTGGCGACGCCCGTGATCAGGACGAAGACCTCGGGATCTTCCAAAAGTGTGCGCCCGAGCTCGATGAACGACTCGAGGGGCATCCGGCGCATTGGAAACTGCTCGCTCGCATTGGGATTCAGAATCACCAGCTTGCGCTCGGGTCCGATGTCGGCGTTGATGGCGCGGAGCTTGCGCCAGATGTCCGCAGCCGCGCGCGCGTCGGTCGTGACCTTCGGAACGGCGAGGGAGTCCATCGCCTTCGGCCGTTTCACGCGCGGCACCTGGTCCGGCGGTGTGTCGAGCGCGTGTACGAGGTCGAGGAAGGTGTGCGCCGCATGAACATGCGCGTTGTAGAGCACTCTGTGTGTCAGCAAATCTCCCGCGTAGAGCCCTTCCTGATTGAAGCGGTGGAAGCCAACGCGCCGGCGCGCGCCCGACAGATAGCTCACCGTGCTGCTGTATCTGACGAATGCTTCCATGTTGATCACCGTGTCGATGCCGTGGCGGCGAGCGCGCCACGGGAAGGCGACCGTGTCGCGCGCCAGTGACCAGACGGAGCGCGCATCGACCGTGATGATGTTCTCAGGTGCGATGATCGCGAGCATCTCCACGCTCGCCCGAATCTGCGTGAAGCAGAGGACGTGCAGCGTGGCGTCCGGATACAGCTCGCGCGCCTTTCTGAGCGCAGGGTAGGCCACGACCATCGTCCCCATCTCGGCGAGCTGGATGAACAGGATGTTGCGCGGCCGACCGGCGGGCGAGCCGGCGAGTCCAACCAGGCGCTGGATGCGGTACACCACGGTAAGGAGAAGCGTGAGCGGGATCCCGACCCAGAAGTCGATCGCACGCATGAGGTTCGCAGTCACTGTAGCCTTCGCATCATTCTCCATCCTCCACTACCAGCTGCCCGAACTCCACGACCAGCTGCACGAGCAAATCGCCGGCCGGCGTCGTAGGCGCAGCGTTCCAGCGCGAGGGAATGTTACGCTCTACGTGTGCCGCTGCGGCGGCTCCTTGTGCGAGCCGTTCTCTTCGTACTCATCATCGCTGGCCTGTACGGACTCGTCCGCCTCAAGCGCGATGAGCTCGTCGACTTCGCGGTACCGGTACCGTACGGCGGTCCGCTTCCTCGCGCAAGAGCCCCTGTACCGTCCCGACGACGGTCATTATCAGTACAAATACCTGCCGGCGTTCGCCGCGTTCATGGTGCCCTTTACCTGGGTGCCCAGGCAGGCCGCGGAAGTGGCCTGGTTCGCGCTGACGGTGGTCATGACCTGGGGATTCGTGCGGCTGTCGATCGCCGCCCTCCCCGATCGACGGCTGTCGGCGCGGATGCTCTTCTGGCTCATGCTGCTGTTGAACGGCAAGTTTCTGGTCAAGGAGCTGGCGTTCGGACAGTTCAATCTGCCGGTGGCGCTACTCCTCCTGGGCGCGGTGATCGCCGCGCGACACGGCCGGGGATTCGCGGCCGGCGCCGCCATTGCGGCAGGGGTGTTCGTCAAGCCGTATGCGCTCGTCCTGCTGCCGTGGCTGGCTTGGACGGTGGGCTGGCGCGCGTTGGTCGTGTTCGGACTGGTGCTGGTGCTCGGGCTGATGCTGCCCGCCGCCTCGTACGGCTGGAACGGCAACCTGACCCTGCTGCTCGAGTGGTATCGCACGGTCACCGAGACGACGGGACCGAACCTGCTCGGGGCCGAGACCATCTCGTTCGCCTCGATGTGGGCGAAGTGGCTCGGGCCCGGCCCCACCGCGTCTCGCCTTGCGCTCGCCTCATCGGTCATCGCGGTCGCGGCAGGGTTCGCCGTGATGTCGCGGCGAAAGCAGGTGGCTGAGCCCAACTATCTCGAGGGAGCGTACTTCCTGATCCTCGTGGCGCTCCTCTCGCCGCAGGGCTGGGATTACGTGCTTTTGATCGGGCTGCCCGCCTACGTGATGATCGTGGATCGATGGATCGACCTTTCGCCGTCCTGGCGCTTCGTGGCCGCGACGGGCATCTTTCTCACGAGTTTCACGATTTTCGATCTGCTTCGGCGGGGGCTTTATCTACACCTCATGCAGTTGAGCGGTGTCAGCGTCGGCGCCGTGCTGATTGCCGCCACCCTGATCCGGTTGCGGTGGCGGGCCATTTCGTGAGTGCGCGCCGGCTCCGATCGTTACGTCCGTTCGCAACGCCCCGGGCATGCGGCCTGGTTCGAGTCCCTGACCCCCAGCCAGCCCATCCTGAAGATACGCACCGTCATTAGTTTGCGCACTGGCTGCCCGTCGTTGATCGCCCGGTCTTCGTGAGGGCAGACGGTACGAAAGCGAGAACCTGGCGAATCACATCCGCCGCGGTCTCTGGCCCCGGCGCGGCTGCGCGACCAGCTGATCGAGGGACTCAGGCAAGCTGATACACTTCCGCGGTCGAAAGGAAGAATCGCGTGATTCGCTTCGCATTCGCGATCGCCTGTGGCCTGATCATGCTTCCCGTCCAGGCCGGAGCGCAGCAACCGGCGCGCGTGACGATTCTCTACGACGCGTTCGGGCCGGCGTCTGCGCTGCAGAAGGACTGGGGCTTCGCGGCCCTCATCGAGTACGGCGGACGTCGGATCCTCTTCGATACTGGCAACGATACGGGCATCTTCGCGCACAACGTCGAGCAACTCGGCGTGGATTTGACGCGTCTCGACGCCGCGGTGATCTCCCATCGCCACGGCGATCACACGACGGGATTGGAAGTGTTGATCGCTGCCAACCCGACCGTCCCGATCTATGCGCCGCAGGAGGGGGCCTTTTTCAGAGGCCCAGCGCCGAAGGGATTCTTTACGCGGGACGCCTCGGTGCCTGCGAACATGCGCTACTTCGATGGTAAGGATCCCGACGAAGTGCGCAGCGGCACTCCTTGGCGGGGAGGCAACTTCCAGATCGTGACCAGGACGACGGAAATCCTTCCCGGTTTCTTCGTGCTGACCACCAGGTCCGACAAACCGGGAACACGGGAGATGAACGAAGTGTCGCTTGCAATCCGAACCCCGCAAGGCCTGGCGGTCGTGGTTGGATGCTCTCATCCCGGCGTAGAGAAGATTCTCGACGCTGCAGCGCAGATCGACAAGCGGCTCTACACAACCATTGGCGGATTCCATCTCGTCACTGACGCCGCGCGACGAGATCGAGCGCGTCGCAGGGGTGCTGCACGACACGCTCAAATTGCAGCGCGTCGCGCCTGGCCACTGCACCAGCGAGCCTGGCTTCGCGGCGTTCATACGCAAGTTCAGCGATCGCTTCGATCAGGCTGGTCTTGGCGCTACGCTGCAATTGCCGCGATAGCAGCACCAGCCGCGGTACCGGCGCCAGGGACTCTGGCTTGATGGAGGAAATACACCATGAATCGCAGAGCGGCTCTTGCCAATTTGTCCACTTTGGGCATCGGCGCCACCCTCGCTGGCCTCGGAGAAGCACAGGCCGCAAGAGGTGACGTCGGTCAGCGGCGTAGCAAGCTGCGGAAGATCGCCACAGAGGAAGCGTTCGCCATTCCGGAAATGGTCAATGCACTCCGCGAGGTCGTCCGCGCCGGCGGAAGCAATCTCGACCTACCGCTGCTGAAGACGATTTACGATGCACCGGCGGGGACCGAACCGCGCTTCTTGCCAGAGCTGCTCGATCTCGAGGGACAGCGACTCGCCGATATGGATCGCAATGGCGTGGAGGTGCAAGTGCTGTCGCTGACTGCGCCGGGCGTCCAGATGTTTGATGCCGATACCGCCACGTCGCTCGCCATCGTCGCGAACGACCGACTGGCTGAGATGTACGACGTCATCCTACCCGCTACGCCGCGCTTGCGAGCTTCGCTCCCCAGGACCTGGGAAGAGCGACTAAAGAAATGGAGCGGTCGATTAAGCACCTGAAGTTCAACGGCTTCATCGTCAATTCACACACCAACAATGAGTATCTCGATCAGCAACGCTACTGGCCGATCCTGGAGGCTGCCGAAGCGCTCGAGGCACCGCTGTATATCCACCCGCGGGCGCCGTCTGATGGCATGGCCGCGCCATTCCGCGACTATCGGTTGGAGGGAGCCGCCTGGGGTTACGGAATAGAGACGGGTACGCATGCAGTCCGCCTGATGTTGAGCGGTGTACTCGATCGGTTTCCGAAGCTCAAGATTGTGATCGGCCACATGGGTGAGGCGCTGCCGTTCTGGATGTGGCGGCTCGACTTCATGGCGGCCCCAGGCGCCCGAGCGGCTGGTCGCACGAACCAGCTCAAACCGAGCGAATACTTCCAGCGGAATTTCGCGATCACCACGAGCGGTGTTGAAGATCCGCTGGCGCTTCGATATTGCATCGACAAAATCGGGGCCGACAACATTATGTGGGCAATCGATTATCCGTACCAGCCCACCGCTCCCGCCGTGTCGTTCATCGAGTCGGCACCGATGTCCGAGGATCACAGAGAAAAGATTGCTTATAAAAACGCCGAGCGCATCTTTCGCATTACCGCAGGGGGCTGAGCTGAGCTTGGCAGGAGGTTACGGTGGCTCTGGCGTGAATTACTGACTTCGTCGCGAGCCGTCACGCGCTGGCACGCTAAGATCTGGCTGACCCTCCAGGCGAAGTGGGACCTCTCGCACGCCCTGCAGGAACGCGGGCCGGGCCGAAGGTTCGCCCTCTTCAGAAGAGCGCGTAGGCACCTGAATGATCTCACGCCGCCCGGATTAGCCAGTTGCGTAAATCGTCCCTAATACCCAGCCAATTTCCACATTCGTTGCCATCCACGAGCAGATTGAACGGCTTAACGTAAGCAATTGAAAGACTTCCGCGATCGATTTCGAAGCACGTTCTGTCTAAAGCGAACCCGCGCAGAACCCGTCGCCGGCCACAGAGAGATCAGGCGGAGAAGCGTTGGTGAGACAGATGTCACAACAGACGCGTCTGCACGTCATGTTTAGTGATGCCGGGGAAACCGTGACTGAAGCAGAACGCGTATGGTGCGTCTACATCGATGCGTGGAACACCCACGATATCGACGCCATTGTCGACGTGGTCGCCGAGCAGTTTGTTTATGACGAGCGACCGATGACCATGAGCGGGCCTATTCACGGAAGGCTAGCGTTCCGCCAGTATCTGAAATCCGTCTTCAAGATGTTCCCCGACCTGCGGATTCAGACAACCCTGTGCGATACGGGATCTTCCGTTGCGGTCGCGGAATCGCTGATGAGCGGTACGTATGCCGGAAGTGCGGGAATACGGCTGGGAAGGGGAAGACAGATCTCAGCTCGTGTGGCATGCGTCTTCGAGGTTGCCGGCGGATGGCTCACGCATGAACGCCTGTATTGGGACCGCGCCAATACCATGCGTCAGCTTGGATTGTTGCCCGCAATCGCGACTGCCGCGACAACCCAAGCGGTCACGTTTCCTTGAGACCGTCGTCCCCCGGTCGTTGCCTGTGGACCGGATTTTCCTCATTTGGCCGGTTCGGCCAGAGCGGTCTCATCCGCGAGCGCTTCACACCGCGCCTCCTGACCTGACCACCGCAAATCGTTTATGAAGAAAACGCACACCACCAAGGTATCGAACGTGCTCGTGATTGGAACGGGAGCCGCGGGATTGCGCGCGGCTCTAGCCGCGCACGCTGCCGGCCGAGAAGTTGTCATCGTCGGCAAGCGGCTCCGGAAAGATGCGCACACGGTGTTGGCGGCAGGTGGCATCAACGCCGCCCTCGGAACGGTCGATCCAGCCGATACGTGGCAGCACCATTTCGCGGACACGGTGATCGAAGGCCATTTCATCGGGAACCCGCGTGCGGTCGAAATCCTTACGCGCGAGGCATCGGGCGCCATCCTGGAACTCGCCGACTGGGGTTGCCCATTCGCCCGGCTGCCTGACGGTCGACTCGACCAGCGTTTTTTCGGTGCACATCGGTATCGTCGCACGTGTTACGCCGGCGACTTTACTGGACGCGCGCTGCTCCATACCCTAGCCGACAGGGTGAGCGCGTCGGGTATTGAGATTCACGAGAACCAGTATGTCTCGCGACTATTCGTTAGTGAAGGCGTGTGTTTCGGGGCCATGGCGTTCGACCTGCAATCCGGCGATCGGACGATCTATCTGGCCGACGCCGTGATTCTCGCGGCCGGGGGACACACGCGAATCTGGCGACGCAGTTCGTCGCGCCGTGACGAGAATACTGGGCGACGGCTTCGCGCTGGCCCTTTCCGCTGGCGCCGCGCTAGCCGACATGGAGATGGTCCAGTTTCACCCGACCGGTATGGTCACCCCGGAGGAAATGGCGGGCACCTTGGTCACGGAAGCCGTCCGAGGCGAAGGAGGCCACCTTTACAACAATCAAGGCGAACGCTTCATGGCGCGCTACGACCCTCAACGGATGGAACTCTCAGCGCGTGATCGCGTTGCACTGGCCAATTACACCGAGATCGTCGAAGGCCGCGGAGGTCCCAATGGGGGAGTTTTCCTGGATATCACGCATCGGAGCAAGGAAGAGATCGTCGAAAAATTACCACGCATGTACCGGCAGTTCTTGGAGGCGCAGATGCTCGACATCTCGCGTGACCGCATGGAGGTTGCTCCAACGGCTCACTACTCCATGGGCGGCGTTGTCGTTGTGCCAGACACTCATGCCACGGACGTCGAGGGCCTATACGCGGCTGGAGAAGTTACCACCGGCGTGCATGGAGCAAACCGCTTGGGCGGCAATTCGTTGGTGGAAACGTTGGTATTTGGCCGCCGGGCTGGACACGCTGCGGCAGTGTTCTCACAGGCACTTCGAGCACAGCTCCGTGACCCGCAGACCGTTGCACGGGCCCATGATGAGTTGAATGAGATCACGCGTGAAGGCGATCAGCTGGCGCGTCCTCTTCAGCGAGACCTGCGCAATAACATGTGGGAGAACTGTGGCGTGGTTCGCGATGCAGAACGTCTGAAGCGAGGCCTGGAGCGACTGGCAGGCATCGGTGCCGCAGCCGCAGACGTCGATGTCCGTCCGAGCTCCGAGGGCTACCAGGATCTGGCCCTGGCCCTCGACCTCCGCGGAGCAGTCGCGGCCGCGCAGGCGACGCTTCTCTGTGCTCTCGAGCGTCGTGAAAGCCGTGGTGCCCATCAACGTAACGACTATCCTGATCGCGACCCTGGTCTTTTGGTCAATCTTGTCGTTCGCGCGGATGCGCACGGGTCTCAGACGCTTTCGCAGGTGCCCGTCGCACCCATTCCGGATGAATTAGGCACGTGGATTACAGCTGGGACGACGGTGTCGCTACAGGGGCGACTGCTCGAATGACGTGACTGGGGCTTTGAGGAGCGATCACATGAGGCGTTGCCATTAGCGCTCTCCTGCTTATCCGGCTGTTTCAGTCTCCGTCTGCGGCTGCCAGCGGGAGCTTGTTGAAATAGATGTAAGACGCGATCAGCGCGCTCAGAAAGACTAGCGGGTTCACCACGTACTTGGTGTCATCACCGACGGACCAATGCGCGATCGACGCGGACACCAGCGTGATGGCGAAGCCGGAATACGCGAACCTTTTCACGTCGCGGGGCACGGCCGGGATGAGCAGCGCCAAGACGCCCAACGCCTTGGCCACGCTTAGCTCGATTCTGAGGTAATCGGGCAGTCTCAAGTGCTCGAACGGCTGCGGCCATGGACCAAACGGCCGTTCGAGGCCGAAGTTCATGGCGCTGAACGCCATGGCCGCACAGAGAATGCCCGTGCTGATCCAGTAGATGGTTCGATCCCTCGTATTCATTGGTCGGGTCCCGGAATGTGGAGGCAACTCGTCGCGGATCCCGGGGCTCCACTTAACTAGACGGCTTCCTCGGTCCGCTTGTGACAGTTGCGGCCAGTAGGACTTTGAATCGAAGTAAGTGGCCAACGGGGGTTCGACCACAACGTGACGGTTTTCTGCCGGAGGAGAGCGTGTTGGCGCGCTTTACGTAGACGAACCCGAAATCCGTTTGAACGCAAGGACTACGATGTCCCGCAGCCGAGTGTCTCCCGTTGTCGGTTCGATCAGCATGTCGACGGACGTGGCAGAAATCCACGCATAGGCATCGTGCTCTGCCTCACACAGGCGGGGCACGTTCAAATCTCCGGTCACCTCAACGATGTAGTCGCGTTCGCGCCGGATGACGTCGTTCGCCGTCCACTCCCAATCGGACACCTGTTGGTCAACTCTGTGCAGGGTCCAACCAGTCTCCTCGAACACCTCTCGCGTGAGCGCCTCCAGCACAGATTCACCCGGAAGGACGTGCCCTCCTACGATATCCCACGCTCCGGGATAGACATGGACACCAGGTGCCCGGCGCTGTACGAAGACGTGGTCCTGCGAGTTTCGAATGATGGCTCCCACGCAGAGACGCCGGCGGGTGCCCTCAAGGCTGGTCGACATGCAAACACTCCGGAAGATCGGATGCCCCCGGCGATGCACCTAGGACTCGGAGTTGTCCAGGAACATCGGGTGTCCGAGTCCAGCAAGCTTCGCCGGGTTCATCAGTCGGTACACGCCGACGATGCCCTCCCCGTCAAGGTGCAGCACGGTGGCGAAGAGGAGACGGCCCGAGGTCAAGGTCAAGACTGCGGGATCGCCATTCAGCCACGTTAATTCATACTCCGGCATCGACAACCCCGCGCGCTCGAGGTGCAGGCGGGTTGCCCGTTCGAAGCCGAGCAAGAGCTGGGCAATGCGCTCAGCGCCCCGCTGTGTCTCCGCGACGGCTGGGACACGGCCACCGCCATCGGCGACGAGGATGGCGTCCGTGGTCATGAGCGCCAGTAAGCCTTCGCGGTCTTCGGCGCGCAACGCGTCGACGAAGCGGCGCGTGACTCGCTCGCGTGCCACGGGAGACGCCCCGAATGGGGCTTGATCACGGCGCACGCGCTCCTTTGCGCGATGGACGATCTGCCGGCAGGCGGCCTCGCTCTTGTCAAGAACCCGTGCTATTTCAGCGTACTCTGCGTCGAACACCTCGCGCAGGAGTAAGGCAGCGCGTTCCTCGGGGCCAAGCCGTTCCAACATCAGGAGGAAGGCTATCGAGAGATCGTCTGCCAGGTCGGCGGCCTGGTCGGGTGGCGGAGCGGTGACGGGTTCGGGAAGCCATTGTCCTCGATACGCCGCACGCTCCGTCGCCGCCCGACGCAGCCGATCGATGGCGATCCGCGTGGTCACGGAAACCAGCCAGGCGTGGTCTGATCGCGGCGCCTCGTCCGCTTGGCTCCAACGCAGGAATGCCTCCTGGACCACGTCTTCTGCATCAGCGACGATGCCGAGCATCCGATACGCGAGCCCGAAGAGTCGGGGCCGTATAGATTCGAAGACCTCAGTGTTCTGGTCCATCATTCGGTAGACGTGCGGCGGCCGCGTCTGTGACACCGACCGCCTCATCAGCATTGTCGCGCCCGTCTGGACCGACATTGTCCCTCCGGAGGTGCATTACCTGTCACACGGGCAGTCGTCTGCGCGTCTTTGTGATTATGAATGCCATGCTGTGGGCAGGGCAGGTGCTTTTAGCGGCAGTATTTCTATTTTCGTCGGTCACCAAGGGTACCTGGTCGCGTGCTCGACTGCTCGCAGCCGGACAAACTGGCGTCGCTCGGGTTCCGATGCGGTTGCTTCGAGTGGTTGCGGGAGCCGAGTTCCTGGGCGTGCTCGGATTGCTTCTTCCGGGATTCATGGGAGTGTGGCCCATCGCAACGCCGCTGGCGGCATTGGGCCTGGCGATGGTCATGATCGGCGCGATGGCGATCCACCTCACGCAGAACGAGGTGCGCGTGGCCGCGTTGAACTTCGGAGTGTTTCTCCTGGCGGTCTTCGTTTTTCTCGGAAGGATGGGAAACTAGCATCGGATACCGTCCGGCGTTTATCGCACTTGCTCCTCTACTATTGCTGCAGGGCCTCGTGATTCGTCTCGCCATACCGCGACTTCCCGAACCCGCGGGGGCGCGCATGGGCGACACCGGCACGGGATCGCCGCTGCGTGTGTTGATCCTCGGCGACTCGGCTGCCGCCGGCGTTGGGGTCTCGTCGCAGGACGAGGCGCTGTGCGGCCGGCTGGTTGCGGAGCTTGCGCTCACGCATCGAGTCTCGTGGTCGCTGATTGCCAAGAGCGGTGCGACGACCGAGGGGACGACGCGTCATCTGATGCGCTGCCCGGCCCAACAATTCGACATCGTCGTCGTGTCGCTCGGCGCAAACGACGTGACGGGCCGCCGAGTGCTCGCCAGTTGGCTGAAGGATGTCGGTACGTTGGTGGCACTTCTGCGCTCGCGGTTCTCGGCGCGCCACATTCTTCTATCCGGCGTTCCGCCGATGCACGCGTTTCCGGGATTTCCGCAGCCGCTTCGATGGTATCTCGGGACGAAGGCCCGGCAATACAACGCTGCCCTCTCACATTGGACAGCAGGAGAACCCGGTTGCGAGCACGTCGCGCTCACGCCGCCGAACGGTGAAGGGCTGTTCGCCACCGACGGAATGCATCCAGGGCCACTCGCGTATCGGTTATGGAGTGCCGAACTCGCGAAACGTATCCGCGCGCGTTGTGCTGTGTCACACGAGGCGTAGCAGCGCCGGCTAGGCTGATATGAACCGAACTGACCTGCACGCGGACTTGATCCAACGCCTGTTCGCGGCGATCGAAAGCCGGGACCGGGAGCGGTTCGCCGCGTGCATCCATCCAAACTGCGAGTTCACCTGGCCACCCTCGCTGCCGTACGGAGGTACGGTTGCGGCGCTGGCAACGGCACCGGGCTGGTTGGAGACCTGGGCCCCGCTACAGCCAACCGAGGCCGAGCGGGCGCTGTCGCCGGAGATCGTGGCGTCGGACGGAGACGTGCTCGTCGTGCGCTGGCACCAGCGCGGCAGAAATGCCGCGGGAGACACCACCGACACACCGGTGCTGGCGTGCTACACGATCGAGGACGGGCGCCTCAAGCACGCAGAGATGTTCTACTTCGACCTGCCCGCGGTCCATCTGTTCCTCGATATGTCAGCCGGAGACCTGGCTGAGGTGGCAGTGGCCGCGTCACTTTGGGCACTGGTCTTCGCGGCGTTACATCTGGCCTGGGCGTGCGGGTGGTACGTCGGACTCGATCCGGTGGCAGCGGCCGCGGCGTTCGCTCGACCGTGGTTCCTGGCTTACGACGTCACAGTGGCGCTCGGGTGCTTCATCAGCGCGAGCGCCTTCGGTGTACTGGCGGCGAATCGCGGCGGACGGCTCCGGTCCGCGGCACACGTGGTCAGCGTGGTGGCGGCCGTGGTGGTGGCGGTGCGAGCGGTGACGGGAGTTGGCGCGCTGGCGTGGCGAGGGTCTGCGCTCGCCGGCGGATTGGCCTTCGGATGGGATGTGTGGTTCGTGCTTGGCGCGGTCCTGTTCGGCGCAGCCCTTCGAACGCGGCCAGGGTCATAGGGGAGACACAGTGAACGCAAAACTGATCAGAATTGGTGTAGGCATCGCCGCAACTCTCGTCGCAGCCGCGGCGTTTACGCGTGGCGTATTCATGCGTTGCCGTCTCCTGTGTGACGATTAGGTGGCCTCATGCGATTTTCAACCAGCGGCCGAACTTTCGGACCGTGATCCACAGTGACACGACGGAGGCGCGGTTTGCGCTTCGCGGATATAGGGCCGTCGCGCCGCCCAAACCCGGCGAGCGATGGACGAGTGGACTGGGCGGGCCGGGCGATTGGAGGTCGCTCCCGACAGCTGCACTACGATGACGATCCTTTGGGTGGTCAGGTTCTGCTGATGCCGGAGCCAACGTGAGACCCATTGTTAGGGAACGCTGGGACTTCAGGACGTCCTTTTACCTACGAAGGCTCAGCTCGAAGCTTGGGTAACCTGCGGCAAGCCACCGTCGTGCAAACCAGAACATCTTGGCGCAGCCGCGGCCGCACTTGGCTATGGAATCACGACCGGTTCGAAGTACTTCGGCACGACGACCTTGGTGTCAGGCGATGCGGCTTTCACTTCCGCAAGAAACGTCTGCAGGCGCTCAACGGCGGCGTCCTGTGCGACATCGTAGGTGACGTTGAAGCGATCCCAGTGTGTCGGGAGCACCATGCGCGGATTGCCCAATGCCCGCAGGAGCCTGGCGGTGTACTGATAAATCTCTCGTCGCTCCGGCATCGCTCCAATCAGTGCGACATCGGGCCGAAGCCCTTCGATTTCACGCTCGATGTAGTTCATGGACCCGAATGCCAGAATTTGCCGCCCGCCGAAGCGTATCAGGTACGCCAGTGTTCCGCCTTCGATCAACAAATCACCCATACGAAACGGAGGTTTGGCATCGCGCGGGAATATGGCAGGCGGCAACGACGCGTTGGGATCCGGCCGGCGGTTGGGAGCCCGCCGAAGAACGCCGTGCAAGCTGGGAATCACCCGCACCGAGAGCCCCTCGAACGCGTAGTCTTCCCCACCGCGCACGACAATGAGCTTGTCAGCCGGAACCCCCTGTGCCCGCGCGAAGTGGTAAGTGCTTTCCGTTCCGATGATCGTCGCCCCCGTCTTACTCGCAATATATGGCGCATCGAGCGCATGGTCGTAATGGGTATGCGTGATGAGTACAAAGTCGGCGCGCCGAATGTGCGCATCGATGGTCGCCGCGTCGGATTGAGCGATGGCCGCGTTGTCAAACAACGGTCGATTGTCGGCCGGGTCGGCAGTATCGTTCGGCGTCACCCGGCGAAGCCGTGACAGATATGGATCAATCAGGACGACAGTGCGTCCGTCTGTGATCTCCCAACCGGCTGTGCCGAGATACCTCAGCTGGACGCCGCCGCGCTCTAACTGTGCCATCAATGGCCACGCGAACGCGGCACTCATTAAGAGAGTCAGAATCTTGCAACGATCGGGCATGTCGTGGCTCCTCCAGGAACCAACGGTGCCGACCGGCGCTCGAGCGCTCGACACAGTGGGCACGATGCATGTTAGCTGATGCGACACTCGGTCGACGGGAGCCTTGGCCGATGGCACAGACTGTTGAGGAACAGCCGCTTGGGATGTGGCTCACAAGAGGTGAGCGATTCGCGCCCTGCTCGTGACACACCATCTGACAGACAACGGCGGTTCAAGAAAGAACGCGGAACCTCGATGTTCAGTCGACTGGCAAGCCAGCCCACCGAGCGAACCAGTGACAGGCGCGCGAACGGGTGCAGTTACTGTATCCTGCCACGGAGCGACCTCCTCAATGCGGGCGCTGTCCAAGCGAGGTCATGTTCCCGCATCTACGCTTGGGATCGGGATTGTCAGCCACGGGTCCGGCATCAATCCTTGTGGCTCGCCGCAGCGCGGGATTGATGAGGGAGTCGTACGCGGCGAGTAGGCGTTTGGCAGCTTAAGGAGAAAGTCATGGTGCGCAATCTCGCAGTCGCCGTCGGACAGGCCGCACTTCTGGTTGTTTTCACTCCAACCTCAGACTCGGCAGCTCAAGCTCAGTTTGGCACTGCAAAGGAAGCCAAGGGCATGTTGGAGAAAGCAGTGATTGCGTTGAAAGAGAATAAGGAGAAAGCCCTCGAGATGTTCAACAAGGGCGAAGGCGGCTTCAAGGACCGTGATCTCTATGTGTTCTGCGCCAACGCCTCAGACGGCGTTCTCACAGCGCATCCCCACTTGAAGGGTGAACACTTGCAGGACATCTCAGGCAAGAAGGGGTACCCGCTCGGGAAAGAGATCATGCAGACCGCCACTGAAGGAAAGATCAGCGAGGTGACCTATTGGTGGCCTCGCCCCGGCTCGGACAAGCCGCTCGAGAAACACACCTACTATACGAAGGTCGTCGGTCAAAACTGCGGAGTCGGCTTCTACAAGGAATGACGATCTCCGCCATAGCGGCGGAAGGGGTCACAACCGGTGCGGGTCAGATCAGAAAGTGATCCTCCATCCACAACAGACCGGGCGACCCAATGAAGGTGCGGGCGCGGCCCAATCCTTCGGTGCGTTGCCTGAACACGCGCTTCAACGTTTTCCCGGTCAGACCGATCGGGAACTCGCTCCACTCCATGAGATCCAGGCGCGAGAGCTGTTCACGCGGCCCCAGGCGCGCGTTCAGGCTGGCGCGAAGGTCTGATGCCGTGATGGCATGCCCACGCCGAAGGGCGATTGCGGCGGCCGCCGATTGCGTACCGTCCGGAAGACGTTCACCGTAGACACAGGCGTCGAACACGGCGGGATGGTGATGGATCACCTCCTCGATCAGGAGCGAATAGACAGGCCCCTGCGCCGTGTGAATAACGTCCACCTCCCGATCGAGCTGCACCAGGTGCCCATCCCATTCCTGCCGCGCCACATCACCCGTAAAGAACCATCCGTTCCGAATGGCTTCATAGGTCGTCGCGTGGTTGTTCCAGTAGGCGTTGAACACGGTCCGCCCCTTGACCTCGAGCCGTCCGACGTCCCCGCGAGGGACCACGACCCCGTCCCTGGCAATCCGCACCCGGGGGCCGAAAGGAGTCAGTCCCGGCCGGCCGACCCGCCGGTCGAACTTTTTCGTGTAGCGCGTGACGTAGCGCAAGACCGACGGCGTGCCAACTTCACTCGAGCCCTGGGCATCGAGATACACGGAGCCGGCAACCGGAATTCCGATGCTGCGGAACGCGCCGCCGACCGCCACGAAGGTCCGCTGGATCGCCGCATGCGAGGCATCAGCGGTGCTCGCCCAGACGCGCATGCGCGACAGGTCATGGTGTTCGAGGCCGACCTCCTTCATCTGCGTGAACGTAATGGGAAAGCCAAAATAGCCGGTAAACCTGCCCCGCGCCAGAGCCGCAACGACACGCTCGGGGTCGAAGCCTGCTAGGCCGTAGTTGCTGTCCCAGTGCACCGGCAGCCCGAGGAGCAGGGTGCTGTTGAAGGTCAGGATCACCGCCTGGTGGTTGTTCGGCACGGCGACATAGCCGCGGTCGCGCGTCGCGGAGAGATGCACGTAGCAGAGCCATCCGCGAACCGCGTGTGCCTGTGCGGCCCCGCGAAGAATGACGGCTTTCGGAAAGCCGGTCGTGCCCGACGAGTGCACGAGGTACATGGGATCCTCGGCGCCGCGCGGCACCGCCGCACTCTCGTGCGATGCCGTGGCCAGCAGCTTCTCGATCCAGAAGACGCGGATTGCCGGCGCCGCTTCCGCGAACCATCGGGGCATGAGGTTCTCATCGAACGCCGCGGCGCCGGAGCGCTCCGCAAGGACAATGGTCAAGACAGGATCGACGCGCGCGCCCTCCCGCACCAGACGCTCGAGGGTGGGTCGATCGGTGAAAAGGATCGTCGCGCCGACGTTCGCCAGATACGGACCGACGTTGGCCGCCTCGAAATGCCCGTTCATTGGACACGCGACGCCCCCGGCACGGACGATCCCGGCGATCAGCAGATGGATATCGAAGTGATTCTGCTTCAGGACGGCGACGCGCTCCCCGGTCCGCAGCGCCAGCCCTTCTCGCAGCATCGTCGCCAGGTACCCGGCCGTGCTGCGCACGCGCGCCGCGCTCCACGTCCGGTCATCCGGATATCGGGCAGCGAGCGCGGGTACCTGCCAGCCGACCGGCTGATCGCAAGTGAAGAGCGGCTTCTCGGCGTAGCGCCGGGCGGCGCGGTCAGGGATTCGCTCCAGCGAGATGGGTGCAAAGACGAGGGACAGCCGCCGATGAAGACCGAGCCGCCAGGCCACGAACACCAGATATGCGGCAGCGGCGATGATGATCAGGGTGATCGCATGGCTCATACATCAGCGTAGGCCTGTCAGCCGCGCATGTCGTGCGGAAAGGCTGAAGAAGTGTGATGAAAGGCTGTCCGCGCCGGCAATCTGGTGATCGATGACCGTCACGTTCTCGACGCGGCGCGACCGAACGGGCCCGAGGTGCTCGAGCAGCAGGCGCCCGTAGGCTAGATGTGGGGACCGAGCCGAAGGCCTATGCCGGCGTTCGATTGAGTCGCGTCGAGGCAGTCTGTCTATCACACTCGCGCGAGACGAGACAGGCATCGTCATCGCGAGTCGCGTCGTAGATCGCCCTTCATCGAAGAGCATGCTGACCCCGACGGCATGGAATGTCAGCCCCCCCGCCGCGCAGATGTAGGCCAGGACGGTCGTCAGGGCGTGCGAAGAGTACCTCAATCTGAATATCGTCTGCCCATTTTCCTGCCCGGCCGCCGAGACTGCGCCCATGGCTTCAGCGAGCACGGCGGCCGCGCTCTGACCGAACAGAGACACGCAGAAGGCAAGACCAGCGACCAGCAGGAGACGCCCCTGTTGCGCTCGCGTCTCGCGGAAGCTGGCATCCATCACTCGCGACGCCGGACTATCCGTTTCGCCCGATCTCGGAAGCAGTGCAAACGCGTAGCGCGCCTGCAGCCAGAGACCAGGCAGCACTCCCGCGGCAAGTGCAAGCGTGGTTCTCGTGCCGATGACAAATGACAAGCGGAGGAGCCGGTAATCGAGAACACGAGGTGTCTGCGAGCGGGCGGCGTGCACGAGCGCGCAGGTTGCCGACCATGCACCCTGCGCGAGCCAGACGAGGAGCGCACTGCCCACTATGACTGTCCACATCGCCGGAGCCAGGCGCGTCCGCAGGTACGTGGGTGCGGCCAGTTGCAGCAGGAGCGCCGGCGAAAGTAGGACGAGCGCGGGTACCCAATACGTGGCGTGCGTGAGTGTGTCGACTAGCGCATTCCTGGCCAGAGCCGTGAACGGGAGCCGCGACAAGGACATCGAGCTACCTCCGTATGTGGCGCTTCCTCGTCCGTTTGACAGCCATCTGACACCCACGCGGTTAGCAGGGCGGACAGTGACGAGCGCGCCGACAAACCCATCCGCGTGGCATAGTCTACGGCCATGACTAGATTCCTGCTCGCGGCGCTCCTGGCGTTCACCACGGGGTTCGTGCAGCCGGCCCCCGCCAAGCACAAGGTGTTCTTCAATCGCTTCCGGCTGCAGGAACTCTCGATCATGATCGCCGACGCGGACGGCCGGAACGAGCGGCCGCTGGTCCCGCACGGCACGCTCGAGTATTCGCCGTCGTATTCAGCCGATGGCAAGTGGGTCGTCTTCACCAAAGAGACGGCGGGTCTCTCCGATCTCTACCGAATTCATCCGGACGGCAGCGGTCTGGAAAGGCTCACCGACGACCCGGCCTTCGACGACCAGGGCGTGCTGTCACCCGACGGGCGCACGCTCGCCTTCATCTCGACACGCGGGTCGGGCACGGCCAATCTCTGGCTCCTGGATCTCGTCGCGAAAAATTATACCAACCTGACGAAGAACCAGGGAGGCAGTTTCCGTCCAGCATGGTCGCCCGACAGCGCCTGGCTCGCCTTCAGTTCCGATCGTGAAGGCACGACGGGTGTCAATCCCGGTCACTGGGAGCTGCTGCAGTCCACCGGCATCTATGTCATGCGCCCGGACGGAACCGGACTACGCAGAGTCACCAGGCCGGGTGGTGTCTCCGGCAGCCCGGCGTGGTCTCCGGATGGCAAGGCGATCCTCTTCTACGAGACCGACGAGGTCGGCGCGTACATGGCCAAGAACGCCCGCTCGCGAACAGAGTTCGTCTCCGTCGACCTCACCACCGGAAAGCGGACGCTGTATTCCGCATCCAACCAAACCAAGCTGTCGCCGACGTTCCTCTCCGGCGGCAGGATCGGCTATGCGGTTCGCAGCTCCACCGCCGCCGACGAGGGTATCAAGGTCTGGCATCCCGACCTCCGCATCGTCGACGTGGTGAAGGGAGCCGTGCGCTCACCCAGCTGGTCGCCCGATGGCGCATCCGTGGTGTACGAGCGGGTGCTCAGAAAAGCCATGACCGAGCACTTGATCCCGACTGGCAGCACCGATCCGGAGTTCGAGCTCTACCTGAGCGAACCATTTGCCACCTTCTCGCCCGACGGGACCCAGCTGCTCTACAGCCAGTATTCAAACGACGGGATGACGACCTCCGACACCAGCATCCAGATCATGAACGCGGATGGCAGCGGGAAGCGGACGCTCTATCACGAACCTGGCGCCTCCGCCTTCGATCCCAACTGGTCGCCTGATGGCAGCGTGATCCTGTTCAGCATCGGACGTTACTTCCGGGCGCCCGGCATCCCGCCGTCGCAGATCGCGACCATCAAGCCGGACGGTACCGGCTTCACCCCGATCGTCGCCGACGGCGCCAACAACGGTTTTCCGACGTGGTCGCCCGACGGCAAGGAGTTCGTCTACAAGCGCGGCAGGCACCTCGTGCGTCGCGACCTTGCGCGGCGGTGGCGTGATCCAGTTGACCGATGGCGCCTACTACGACAATTTTCCCAAGTGGCAACCGCACGGCGATCGCATTCTGTTCACCAGCGATCGCGATGGCCGCTTTGAGTTGTACGTCATGCGTCCCGATGGCACTGAGGTGAGGCGTCTCACGAACGTCGAAGGTAGCAGCGCCCATGCGTCCTGGTCGCCCGACGGCCGGTGGATCATGTTCACCAGCGGCCGCAAGGGGTTCAAGGACGAGATGGTCATGAGTGAGGGCGTTCCGCAGCCATACGGCGAGCTCTTCGTGATGCGTGCCGACGGATCGGGCGTCCGCCAGCTGACCGACAACAAATGGGAAGACGCGGTGGCGGGCTGGGCTCCGGAGAAGAAATGATCAGGGGCGCCACCCGGCGCAATGGCGTCGATCCTGACCACATGGCAAGACCGGGGCAACCATTTGTAGAATGCGTGAATGGCGATTCGCCAGCCGGCATCAAGGTAGTGGCTGACAGGTTGGGCGTCCGAGTCGTTGGAAGGAGAACGCACGTGAAAACGAAGTCTCTGGTTGCCAGCCTGGCGATGCTGGCTTTCGTGTTCGGCACTCAGCGCGAGGTGAGCGTCGCCGGCCAGTCGCAGAAGAAGAAACCACCGGCACAGGACACATACACGATTACGCAGCTCGATATCGGAGCGAACGTGGCCAGCTCCGGGCAACTGATCAGCGACAACGGGGTTGTTGCCGGCAATCTCCAGGACGGCTCGTTGAACAGCTTCGTCTGGAGCGCGCAGACCGGTTTCGTCGTCCTCACGCTCGGCGGGACCGGGAGCCTGGTCAGCGGCGTGAGCCCGAACGGCATCGTGATCGGCGCCGCCGATACGCCTGGGGGCACCGAAGTGCTCGGCTTCATCTGGACACCCGCGGATGGCCTCGTCACGATCGGCGATCTCGGTGGCGGCTACACGATCCCGCAGGGCCTCAACAGCAGCGGCGTGGTGGTTGGCAATTCGAACACTCCCGAGGGGCCTGAACACGCGTTCATGTGGACCGAGGCCGGCGGCATGGTGGATCTCGACCCGACGGGTCTCGATGACAGCGCCGGACGCTTCGTGACCAAGGACGGCAGCCTGATCATTGGACAGATTTTTGCGGACACCGGCTGGCGTATCTTCGCGTGGACCAAGACAACAGGCCTCGCTGACATCGGCACGCTCGGCCGCGACATGCTGCCGGAGTACATGAACCGGCAGGGCGCGTTGACGGGCACGGTGTTCAAAGAGGACGGCACGTCCGGCACCTTTTTCTGGTCGCAGGAGACCGGCCTCGAGGAGATCAGTTCCCTGGGTGGCGACGAGATGTCGCCCACGGCGATCAACGACGCCGGCACCATAATCGGCTTCGGCACCACCGCAAGCGGCGAGACGCACGGGTTCGTGTGGTCCAAGGCGAACGGACTCGTTGATATCGGCACGCTGGGCGGCGATTTCAGCTGGGCCTCGGGAATCAATTCGTCCGGCCTGGTTGCCGGCTACAGCACGACGCCGAGTGGTGACGAGCACGCCATTGCCTGGACCGCGGACGGCGGCTTGGTCGACCTGGGCACGCTGAGCGGATCCCAAAGCAATGGCCAGTTCGTCACCGAGGCCGGAGCGATCATCGGCATCAGCGGCGTCAAGGGGCGCCGGACGCACGCGTTCGTATGGACCGAGGCCGGCGGGATGGTCGAGATGCCGTCGCTCAACAAGATCGAGAACGTGGACGCGGCGAGTTCGACCGGGATGTTCACCGGCCTCACGGTCGACAAGAAGGCGGGCGGCTCGCTGCACGCGGTGCTGTGGGCACCATCACCCGCTGCCTCAAAGAAATAGAGGATCGCTCGGAGCCCGAAGTCAGAAGTTGAGGACGCAATGGATCCAGAGTTTCGCTTGAAGCCCGGCAGACGCGATTTGTTCCAACTCGCCGCAGCGGCGACCGGCTTCGCCGCCTTCGGCGGCGTCAACCTCCTCGCCGGCGTGCAGCAGGGCGCCGGTGCGAGCCGCTCGCACAGGCGGCTGCGGGCCGCGTTTTCGAACATCGGCCTGCAGGTCACCTGGTGCGCGCAAGGGAAAGAGGCGGCCGAGTACCGGGGCCGGCTGTTCAACGTCGACGTCACCTGGTTCGATGCCGAGCTCTCGGCCACGAAACAGCTGGCTCTCGTCGAGGAGATCGCTTCGAAGAAGTGGGACTTCGTCGCCATCCAGGCGGTGGACATCGACACGATCACGGCGCCGGTCGTCAGGATGATCGAGGCCGGGATCCCGGTGATCGACATGGACACGCTGATCGCGCCGCTCGACCAGATCGACGTCCTCACGTTTCTTGCTCCCGACAACGAGTTCATGGGCGCCGCAGTCACCCAGTCGCTCGTGCATGCGATCGGCGGCCAGGGCACGATCGTCATGACGCAGGGCGCGCTCGGACATACCGGAGCGCAGGGACGCGCCAGGGGCTTCCACTCGGTCATCGACAAGTTTCCCGGGGTCGAGGTCCTGGCGACCGATTCGGCCGATTGGGACGTCGCGAAAACAGCGCAGCTGTGGCAGGGGTATCTCAGCAGATTCCAAAGGATCGATGCCGCGTTCTTCCACAACGACGACATGGCGCTGGCCGCGGCCGCCGTCATGAAAGCGCACGGGCGAACCGGGATCCTGATTGGCGGCGTGGACGCGATGCCGCCGGCGATCCAGGCGGTAGTCGAAGGCCGCATGTACGCCACGGTCCGCAATTCCTCCTGTCGCATCCACGGCGGCGCAATCGTCGCCGGCGTCGCCGCTGCGCGAGGGCCGAAGACCGGCCTTCCGATCCCCAAGCAGATCGTCGTCGACGGCCCGATCGTCACGGAAACGAACGCGGCAGGGATGCTGTGGATGGAAGAGCAGTTTCTCATCTGACCATCGGCGCGCATGGACCAACGACCTAAACAGCTCGACTGAACCATGACCCGGGTTGAGCTACCCCGCCGCCCAGGCCGACGTGGCTGCGCACTTGTTGAGCGCTCCGAAACGAGCAGAATGCAATGCCCGTTCTCCACAGGTGCCCAGCGCGAGAGCCAATAGCCGACGGTTGACCATGCGGGGGTCGCGTTGAAACCTCGATCGGTCAAGACCGATTGCCACTGGCGGTCGGTTCTGTGCTCGCGGAACCACTCGACATCCGACGCGAACTCTCGCCAGCGGCTAGGTTCAAAGCGCTGCCGGCACTCGTCGGTTTCGGCGGGAGTCGGCAGTCGCGCCTCGAGCCTGTCCGTCAATAGATTGCGTGACCAGCGCTGCGCGACTTCGACCCTGCGGCCGCTCTCGACCTCCGCTACCGCAGTACATCGATAGATCCTCGTGTACCCCAGCTCGGCGTAATACTTCGAGCCGAGGTAGTAGTGGTAGACGTCATGAACATGGATTGGCCCGCTGCGCCCGTTGAGTGCTCCGAAGTTCGCCCACGCGCTGACCGACAGCGCTCCCAGTAGCAGGAGGGTGGTATTGCGGAAATGAAGCATCCGGGCAGGCCACTTGAGATCGCACAGAAGAATGACCAGAGCGGCACAGGGAATGAGCGCCCTGAGGATCAGGAACACGCGGTAATCAATCTCGAGCCCGCCGAAAATGTTCATGGAATGTCGCACGCTCGCGCGTCAGCCGTCGTGGCCCGACATGGCAAGGCTGTCGTGCCGCTGCTGCTGGCAGTCCACCACTCAGAGTAGTCCCTTGTTAGAGCAGCCGGTATTTCCAACCTCATGGCTCAATGTCGCCGTCACGCGGCCCACGTGCCCCAGGGCGCCTGTCGCAGTCTGGGAGATGAGGATACGCTCGCTGGTGCTGCACGTCGCGCTAGAGTCGCCCCGCAGCTTCAACACGACGTTCGCTCGTTTCCCGTCTGCCAACGTGATCTCTCCGTGTCCGCTGAGTCGAAACGGACCTTCGTCGGCAAACGAACCGACGCCGCTCATCGTGAAGGATCCCGTGACCCCCGCGAACTTCCCCGAGCCGCTGGCGATCTGGAGCGTCACCGACGCCGTCTGGGACCCGGCGCGGAACACTGACGCCCCCGCATAGGTTCCGACGATCCTGTCTCCCTCCCGGTCCGTGATCGTGAAGGATCCGGCCAGGAGCGGAAATGTGGACGTTTCTGGTGCCGCTGGCCCGAGCGCGGTGTTACGGGATTGTGAGGCCGGTTCATTCGGAGCGGTTGGGGAGAGGCTGTCGCTCTTCCCTCCACAGGCAGACACGACGATAAGGAGGGCCAGTGCAGTGATCGGCTTCATAAAGTGCTCTCGTATTCTTTTCGGTATGCGGGGTGCGAGCCGATACCACAGCACAGACCGCGCCGTTCACATCGCCGAACGACACTGTTAAAACGGTAAAGGGATGCTCGAACAGGCCAACTGGTTGGCTGGCATGGACAACCCATTGGCCCATTCGTCCAGCAACAGCTCGGAAGTCATTACGAGGTTGGCTGCTCGCCTGGTCTGCCGTCGCTCGACGGCGTACAACTAACGTCCGAGCTCAGCAGGCCCGGGGCGATGAAGTGAGGATCTACGAACGGGTGGTGCGAGTCGTCCCAGAGGAATACGGAGTCCGTCGTGGCGGCCGTGGCAAGCGACCGGCTTGGCGCACCGATTCTCTCAAGCTAGCTGAGCACGCCCTTCTTGCTCATCGCACCAGCGTAATACGCCAGGAATGCGGCGAAGATAACGGGGAATACGGTGAGACCCAACGCATTCGTTTCGGCCATCACCTCCATCCCGCCAAGAAGAAACAAGCCGCCGAGAGTGGAAACGCTCGCTCCGATCACTGAGGCGAGCAGGACATGAAACGCGAGGCGGTTCTTGAGCAGCAACAGGAGGCACCCGATCACGCCGCCGAACACGCCGATCGCCCAGAACGCAACGGCCCACAACGGAAACGATTGGAAGTACTCGCGTTGCTGCGGAGGAAACCGGCTCATGACCGCTTCGACGTTCAGCTGAGTGAGCATGAAGGAAACCACACCCATCGAACTCCACAGGCCTCCGATAATCCCGATCAACCATAAATGCCACGGCCTGCCCGGCGTCTTCGGCCCCTGCGCTTCGGACATGGTTTCCTCTTCAGTCGCTTTCAGTTGAGCGAGCGATGGTAGGCCGGCAGCACGATCTCGGGGATCGACTCGCGACGCGGTTTCGGCCCGCAACGACCATGAATTTGGGTGGTTATCCTGGATCGTAAGGAAACTGGCGGATGACCCGCATGCATTCGCTGAGTGCGCTCAGCAGCGTATCCCCCCAGCCAAAGGGACGGAACGGCGCGGCTGTCTGGTTGATTTCCTTGTCCGCCTGCGCGTAGAACCGCATCTGCAACGCGTTCCTGGGCGCAAACTCCTTCACGGTGATCACGAACTCGATCTCGCCTTCCGGCTGCCGCTTCTTGAAGGAGAACAAATGAAGCTGGGCCAGCTCCTCGGCGGGGTCGGTCTGGGCGTACACCCACTCAGCCACGGGTGCCTCGTCTGTGTGAGATTCGGCCGAGCCCGTGGCGCCGCCACTACGGCGGCGCCCGACTGACTCGACATCGTGTGCGCATTCTACTTGACGCGGACGGAATCCTTTCCGCTCGATGCTCCTCGTCATCACCTACCGTCACGTCGGTCCGCACGGACGCCGTGCTCATCGCCGCCCGCGAAGCCGCCGCATCGAGTTTCGATTGACGTAGTCGGCGACCGCCTCGCCTACCGCGTCGCTGATCCCGACTGTGCTCGGATAGTGCATGCCGCCCCAGACTCGGGCGTCGTTACCGTCCGAGCGCGCTTGCGCGATGCTGAAGTATTCGCGGCTCGGCTGTCCGGCCGTCGTCAGGGTGAACGTCTGGCCGTCACCGAACTGGCTGAGGAGAACGGTCGCCGCCGCTCCATTCTGACCTGGGTGGCCTGCAGGATACTCGGGGTGGCACGGCGTCGTGACGAGCGGTCTCCAGTCTGGATCCGGCTCCGTCAGCGGATTGCCGTCCGTCCCGGCCAGCGGGATCGCGGTGACAGGACGCCAAGTCACCTCCAGGGGATCCCCGCCGTAGAACAGCTTGGCGTTCCAGATGGTGAATGCCGTGTCCGCCATCGCGATGTTGAGTACCGCGAACAACCGGTTGGTCCTGGACAGCGACAGCTGGTGTGCGCGCGCCATCTGGTTGGCCGCCTGGTTCCAGTGCACGCTGGCGTTTCCCTCCCAGAACGGCGCAAGCGCCGTCTGGTCGTCGGTGCGCGTCGATCCCGTCGCTCGGCCGAGCGCCTTGACGCGATTGAAGTCGTCTGTGTAGGTGAAGCTGGCCAGACTTCGGGGCGGTCCGGGAGCAAACTGGACCGGGCTGTCGACAACGAACGGCGCGGTGTATGCCAGCCCCAGGCCGGTCATGGCGATGCAGGACCCTCCCGTCGGCCGCCACTGGCCGACCGCCAGTCCTCCGCTGACTGGAACATACGGCGGGTTGCGAACGAACCCGTCGGTCGCGCGCCATGCCAGCACCACGGAGGCCACCTGCACACCCCAGGTGACCCCGCGCTCGCGCGATTGGCCGCCATCGCCGCCATCGTCGCTCAGCGCCGCGAGGGAAGCCGCATATTTGGCGTCGAGGGTTGCCCGTTGTGACTCCGTCAAGGACGGGAAGAGGCCTGCGATCGCGGTATATGCCGCCGCGATCACCGCGGCACGGCCCGAGGCTCCGCGAGGCGCGCTGCTGTCGACGCGGATCGGTGTGTAACGGCGCTCGATACCGTTGTACACGTCGAAGATGGCCGTGTGCAGAGTCGCCCCGAGCCGCTGGCTGGAGGAGTTCGCCGTATTCGTCGCGACCAGGGTGTCGATGAAGACCTGATTCCACTCCAGCACCTGGTTGATGGAGCCGGCCGGTGGCGAAGACTCCTGCGACGTTTGGACGGGAGATGAACCGAGTAGGCCCGACGCGACGAGGACGGCGACCGCGGTCGCTCTCCAGCTGTTGCGCTTCATAAGTTGTGTCCTTTCGCCCGAAGGCATTTCCTGACGAGCTGGCGTGCTCGTTCGGGAGAGATCGACGCCGCGGGCCGCGCATCAGGCTTTTCGGGTCCTGTCGCTGGGGTGGCGACCGTGCGCTAGAATCACGCCACCCAACCGAGGCGTCACCGCAGGGACACTAGCCGCAGCGGGTGTTACGAGTCCTTACAACCGGCCTTCGTTTTTCTTCGGACTTGTTCTGCCGGCCATGAACGAGCAGTCGCAACCCTCCTACGAGTTCGGGCCGTTTTCGCTGGATGCCAGCAAGCGGCTCTTGTTGCGCAACGGCGAACCCGTACCGCTGGCGCCGAAGGTTCTGGAGACGCTTCTGGCGCTTCTCGAGAATCGGGAGCGGGTGGTCACGAAAGATGAACTGCTCAGGCAGGTCTGGGGCGACACGATCGTGGAAGAGGGCGGGCTCGCCCGGAACGTGTCGGTATTGCGGAAGATCCTGGGGGAAAAGCCAGACGATCATCACTACATCGTCACCGTGCCCGCCCGCGGATACCGGTTCGTGGCCGACGTGCGAGAAAGACGGCACGACGGCGAATCGTCGGGCGCGCAGGTGCCGGCGCCTCGGGAGCGCGATGGACCCAACCGGAATCTTGCGGCGCGCCGCTGGTTGGTTCTGGGCTGTCTGGCTGCACTCGGGGTGGGGACTCTGACCTACGTGGTACGCCTCGTCCGGGCCACTGACCCAGGACCAACCGCAATCACCTCGCTTGCCGTGCTGCCGCTCGACAACCTCTCCGGCGACCCTGCGCAGGAGTATCTCGCCGACGGCATGACCGAGGCCCTCATAACCGACCTGGGCAAGATCGGGAGCGTCCGGGTCATCGCCCGTGCGTCGGTGATGAAGTACAAGGGATCACAGACCTCGCCGAGTGCTGCCGCTCGAGAGCTGGGCGTGCAGGCGGTGGTGACCGGCTCAGTGCTGCGGTCGGGGGATCGGGTTCAGATTACGTCGCATTTGAACTACCTTGACTCCGACCACCCGACCTGGGACGACAGCCATGAGCGCGACGTGCATGATGTGCTGACCCTGCAGCGCGAAGTGACGGCGGCGATCGCCGGCCAGCTGCGCGCCGAGCCGACGACTCCCGGGCAGGCGCGTCTCGGCACGCTGCCCCTGGTCAACCCTGCCGCGTATGACTACGTACTGCGCGCGCGGTATCTCAGTGTCAGGACTACCGACGCCGATACCCAGGCTGCGATCACGCTGCTCGAGCGCGCCGTTGCACTCGATCCCGGTTTCGCGCTTGCGTACGCCGACCTGGCCGCGGCGTACGTCACGCGACTGACGTTCGTCACGCCCGAGGAGACCGGGGATCTGGAGCAGAAGGCGTTCGCGGCTGCTGAGAAGGCCCTGATGCTCGACCGAGACCTGGCCGAGGCGTACCTGGCCCGTGGCGACCTGCTCTGGACTCATTCGCAGCGCTTCGCCCACGAACGAGCGGTCCAGGAATTCCGTCGAGCGGTGGCTCTCAATCCGAATTCAGATCAAGCCCATAGGCGCCTGGCGCGTGTCTACGTTCATGTGGGCTTTTTCGACGAGGCCCTCGAACACGCGGCCAAAGCGCTGGCGATCAACCCCAGCAACGCGCAGGCGCTGAATTCGCGGGCGCAGGCCCTCCTTTGGATGGGCAAGGATGAAGAGGCGCTGGCGATCCTGATGAGCATTCCCGGGCCCGTCCTGCCGGAACTCGTCGAGGCGAACACCGCGTTCGCTCTACTTCGACTGGGCAGGCGAGAGGAGGCGTGGGTCCAATTACGGATAGCCCTCCGGAAGTACCCGAACGACCCGAGCGGCGCCTTACCCGGCCTCGAGGCGATGCTACTGGCTGAGTCCGAGCCCCTCAAAGCACAAGAGTTGATCGAGAAGGTCGCGAAGAGGAAGGCGGTCAATCCTGCTCATCACGCCGCGTATTTCGCCGCGTGCGCCTGGGCGCGGATGGGGCGGGCCCGGCAGGCCGTCCAGTATCTGCGGGAAGCCGCCGAGACCGGGTTCCCCTGCTATTCGTTGTTCGCGCACGATCCCAACCTGGATCCGATCCGACAGGACCCGCGTTTCCAGGCGTTTCTCGGGGATATGCAGAAACGTTCAGAGTCTCTGCGGAAGGCGCTGTTCCTCGATCGCAAGTGAACTGCCGATTCTGGAGTGTCGTGGCGATTCCGCGCCCGCCTGCGCGGCCAGCGGCTCGCGCTACGCGAATACTCCGCTGAAGGCGAGGTCTCCGTCCATCGCGATGTCGGTCACCTTGAAGGTCTTATCTGTCCACGTGATCGGGCTCGCGGCAACCGTGACGAGCTGCTCCAGACCCGCGGGCGCCCCCTGGCCGGCGGCCGCCTTGATTTGACGTTGCACCACGGTCGGCAGGAACTGAAAGGCAACCTCGATCAGTCCGAAGATCGCGGCCGCGAGCAACGCGGCGACTCCATCGGTCACCACGGTCAGGATGGTGCCCACGAGACCGACGATGGCCTCCATGATGGGCGACGCCGTCTTGACCCAGGCAGGAGCGTCCACCTCAGGGGTGGAATGGGTCGGGTCGCCGGCCCGCTGAAATATCACCCGTCCGTCGGACTGCATCACCAGCTTGAAGGTCGATGACGCCGTGAACTTGACCGTGGCGACCTCGATGACGGGGAGCGGCGACGCGGTCGCGATCTCTCCGCGCAGCGTCGAATCGAACACGATCTGGCCACCGCTCTCCGTGACCCGTAGCTGCTCGAGGTAGACGTGCATCGTCCCGTCGATATTCGCCTTGCCCTGGTGGGTGGCGGCTTCGGCGATCGCGGCGGCCGCCAACCCGAGCCCGGTGATCGGCATTGACAGGAGCCCAACCCCGGAGAACACGGCATACAGGATCGTCAGATCGACATGCTGGGTACCCATTGAGATGGCGCCGGCACAGGACGAACGCACTACGTCGTGAGGACCCTCACGAAGAGGAAATGCGCTCGAGGAAGACGAGCCGAAATGTTAGTCCCGGCCACTCAGGCCAAGTGAGAAACGAGTAGCATGTGCGGGTGCGGTGGATCGTCCGCGGGGACATCGACGGGTTCTTCGGCCTCGCCCTCGATAATCTCGTTCAGCTGCTGCTGATCGACACCCTCTGTCGCACCGTTCTCGGGTTCCCGCCCGAGCTCCTCTACGGCCAGGTGCTGCCCGCCGCTGCGATCTCCATCCTCGTCGGCAACGTGGCCTACGCGTTCCAGGCGCGCGCGCTCGCCGCGCGCACGGGGCGGACAGACGTCTGCGCGCTGCCCTACGGCATCAACACGGTGTCGCTGTTTGCCCACGTGTTCCTGGTCATGCTACCGGCGAAGATCCTGGCCGAAAGGGCCGGCGCGGTCGACCCCGTGCGCGTCGCCTGGCAGGCGGGTCTGCTGGCGACATTTGCGACCGGCGTGATCGAGCTTGGGTGCGCCTTCGTCGCCGAGCGCGTGCGCAAGGCGACCCCGCGGGCGGCGCTCCTCTCGACCCTCGCCGGCATCGCCCTGGGGTTCATCTCGCTCGGCTTTCTCTTCCGCACCTTCGCGCATCCGGTCGTGGGGCTGACCACGCTGGCGATCGTGATGCTGACCTACTTCGGTCGCGTCCGCTTCAAGGGACACCTTCCCGGCGGTGTCGTGGCCGTGGCGCTTGGGACACTCCTGTGCTGGATCACCGGGATCGCGCCGGTCGGCGCACGACCCTCCGCTGCCACCCTCCACATCCCCTTCCCCGTCGTCGGCGACCTGATTGACGCGATCGGCGGCGGACACGTGCTGCCGTATCTATCGGTCATCATCGCGATGGGTCTGTTCAACGTGCTGGGGTCGCTCCAGAACATCGAGTCGGCGGAGGCGGCCGGCGACTCCTACGACACCAGGTATTCGCTGACGGTCAACGGCATCGGCAGCGTCTCGGCCGCGCTCTTTGGATCCGCGTTCCCGACGACGATCTACATCGGGCATCCCGGGTGGAAGGCGCTGGGCGCGCGCGCCGGGTATTCGATCCTGAACGGCGTATTCGTGACGACGATCTGCGTCACGGGTACGCTGGCCTGGATCGCGTGGGCGATCCCGATCGAGGCCGGGATGGCGATCGTCCTCTGGATCGGCATGATGATCGTCGCCCAGGCATTTCAGGCCACGCCGCGCGAGCATGCGCCCGCCGTGGTGGTCGGCCTCCTGCCAGGGATCGGCGCGTGGGGCGCGCTCATGGCGAAGAACGGGCTGCGCGCGGCCGGGCTCGGAGGGCCGGCGGGGCCGTTCAGCGAGTCGCTCGTCCGCGAATTCCAGAAGACCGACACGTGGATCGCGGGCGCTTTCGCGATCGAGCAGGGATTCCTCTTCACCGCGATGGTGCTCTCCGCGGCGGTGGTCGGAGTAATCGAGCGGCGCTGGCGGCGAGCGGCGGCGTGGTCAGCGCTCGCCGCGTTGCTCTCGGCCTGCGGGCTGATGCACTCCTACCAGTGGACGTTTGGTGACACGGCCCTGAAGCTCGCTCCGGCATGGCCGTTCGTGATTGGCTACGCCGGCATGTCGCTGCTCTTTCTGAGCGCAGAATGGACGACCGAGGAGGGAGGCGAACACTGAGAGTTGCCAGCGGCCACGGCCATCGCCTCCTCGCTCCAGATGACGGCACATGCGCCGCTTCCCTTCTATCCGATCTGCTGAGGTTGGACGCACCTGGCAAATGTATGATCGACTCGCTTTGGGTCCGTCAGCTGATTCTGCCGCAGCGGAAGGGAGAACCCGATGCCCGAACTCCTCGAGCTACCCATCCCCGGGACGTGGAAGACCGTCCTCACCGACTCCGACCTCGCAGTCGAGCTCGCACAATCGCTCAAGACCAAGAGACGCCCGGTCGCCATCCACGCATACGGCACCGGCGCCTCCCGCCGCTACCTCCTCTCCTGGGTCAAGAACTCGGGCGCCGATTTTCAAGACTGGGGCTGGACGAAGGGATTGACCCCCGCCGAACTGTCCCAGGAGGTCGACGGCGCGCACGATCGGCTGAGGCTCTTCCTCGTCGAGCCGATTGTCGACATGAACAAGCTCGCGGCCGTCTGGTTCATCCGCGACATGTCGTCTTCCGCTCCGTGGCTGACATGGAACTGGACGCCCGAGATCGCCGCGGCAGACCTGAAAGATGCTGTCCCCGCCGGCCATCGGCTCACGTGCGTGCGCGCGCTCGAGACAGGCGCCTCGAAGGTTGCCGCGATCTGGACCCAGGATGACTCCGCCGCGCCGTGGGACTGGAACCCGTCCATCACCTTCGACGATCTGCACGTGCTCCTGCGCGACACGAAAAGCCGGCTCGTCAGCCTCGACAATCATGGCAGTGGATCGAGTCTGCGGTTCTGCGCCGCGTGGGTCGACAACGTCGGCCCCGACGCATCGCCGCGCACGTGGTTCTGGTTCGCGGGCGCGAAGGAGGCGTATCTGCGCGGCCAATCCGACGGTCTCTGCAGCCACCCCGTCGAGCTCTGCAACCTCGGCGACGGCAATCTCGCTGCGATCCTCAACCGCACACCGGCGCCGGGGACGCCGGCCGACGACGTGCTTCTCGAAGTCACCGGCATGGCGACGGTCGAGGCCTTCAACAACGATGAGGCGATGGACACGCAGATGGATCTGGAGGAGACGGTGACGGTCCAGGTGAAGAACGTCGCCGGAGCCGACGTCGAGATCGTCAACGCAGCGATGCGGTGGGCTTCTTCCGGCGGGCAATCGGACAGGCTTGTAGAGTCACCTCCGGACCCGACCGGCGGCACGGCGACGATTCCGGCCGGCGGAACGGCTGGGCCCCCGGGTCCCTTGATCTTCGGATCCGGGATCGAGACCCACGACATCGTCGCCTACATCGACGCCAAGACCGCGGATGGCCGGCGACAGCGGCTGCTTCGTCCGCTCACGGTGCAGCGACCCGGCTTCGACGCGCACGTCGTTCCCGCGCTCGGGGAACCGGTGGCGCTCGCGATGTGGACCGACACCGGCGACGTGGTCCCGATGTGGCGGGGAGGAAAAGAAACACGCTGGATCAACGTCGGCGGAACGATCGTCAACCTGACCGGCGATGATCTCTCGATCATCCGCATGGACGTGGAGGTCGTCGTCGATGGCAAGTGGTTGCTCGAGCAAAACCTTTCGCCACTGCGCTTTCACCAGTCTCTTTGGTCGGACGAACGCGGCTGCGATGAGCTGAACGGTCAGGACGGATGCACCTTGATCGAAGCGGAATCGAACGGCACCCTCGAACTCGGAAAGAAAGTCCTCAGCCGCTTCGTGCACGGATTCGAGCTCGATGTCGAGCCGGGATTCGAGAACGGAAATCTTCGCGTAGTCCTGCACTACCAGCGCATGCGTCGATGCGGAGCGGTGCTGCGCGACCTTCCGATCACGTGGAGGGAGCCGGTGGACGTCGTGCCGCCGGTCCGCGAGGGCACGTTCCACTGGGGGAACGCCTTCGACCACTCCGGCTTCGATGCGCACTCCTGGCCCGCACAGCGGACGTCGCTCGACATCAAGGTCGTCGACGGGTCGGAAGATGTGTATCCGATGGCAGACGGTGTCGTGGTTCAGGTGAACAACCCCGGTGAGAGTCCGGATAACCCGAACCACTGGATCACCGTGTGGCATCAGGACCTCGCGCTGTGGACGGGCTACTACCACTTGAAGCCGGGTACCCTGTTGAAGCCGGGATCCAACAATCCCATTATGCCGGGTGATCCGGTGTCAACCGACACTCCGATCGCGAAGATCGGGAACTCCGGCACGCAGGCCCCGCACCTCCACACGGGCGGGCACATATTCGATACGACCGGACTTTGTCGGCTTACTCCGCTGCGATTCTCCGGGCTGACCGACGACCAGGACAACGTCGTCACCCAGACGCCGGCGACCGGCAGCTACAAGAGCTAGGGGGCCGGCGGAAATGCCTGCGGTAGAACATGCTGCGCCTTGACCAGATCCTCCTCGACGCGAGATTCGGACTGCGCCAACTGGCGCGGTCGCCGCTCGTCACTGCTGTCGCGGTCTTGACGCTCGCCATCGGCATCGGACTGAACACCGCGGTATTCAGTCTCGTGAATGCGGTGTTGCTGCGCCCCCTTCCCTACCCGGAATCTGAGCGACTCGTCTGGATCGCTCCCTACTCCGAGCGCACCGGACAGGATACCTTTGCCTCACCCGGCGACTACCGGGTGTGGAGGCAGCAAACGCATCTGTTCGATCGGATGGCCGCCTATGGGACGCAGGACCTCAACCTGCTCGTCGGCCGCGAGGCGAGCCAGGAACGTGTCGCCTCGATCGCGGGGGATTTCTGGGCGATCACGGGAGCGCAGCCGATGCTTGGCCGTCTGGGTGCGGATGAGGACGAGCAGAGCCTGATCCTGTCGTACGGCCTTTTTCAGCGACGTTTTGGCGGTCAGCCGACTATCGTCGGACAGGCTGTGGAAATCAGCGGGGTGCCGTTCACCGTCGTGGGTGTGCTCCCGGAAACGTTTCGCGTCACCTTTCCTCAACAGACCGCCCCGGGCGACGAGCTCCGCGACATCGACGCATTCATCTCACTGCCACGTGGTCAGGAGCCCCCGGGCACGCCCATCACTTCGCCGAATCGTCCAGCACCTTCCTGGGTGAGAGTGGTTGCACGGCTCGGGTCCGCGATTCCCCTGTCGCTCGCGCGCATGGAGACGCAGGCGCTCCACGCCAGGCTTCAGCGCGACTATCCGCGTCCGCCGATGCTGATGCGGAACATCCGGGTTATTCCCCTCAAGGACAAGCTTGCTGAGAACGTTCGATTGTCTCTGCTGGTGCTCCAGGGCGCTGTCGGGTTCGTGCTGCTCATCGCGGTGGCGAACGTTGCGAATCTGCTGCTCGCGCAGGCCTCGCTTCGGACGAGGGAGACGGCCATCCGCGCCGCGCTCGGCGCCGGACGCCGGCGGCTGATTCTGCAGTTCCTGGTGGAGAGCGTCGTCCTGGCGCTGATTGCCGGAACGGCAGGCGTATTGGTGGCCTATGCCGCTGTACCGCTTCTCGTCAGCCTTGCCCCCTTCTCGGTGACTGGCATCGCCGACATCGCCGTTGATGGACCTGTTCTGGCCTTCACGCTCTTCGTCTCGATTTCGACGGCTGTGCTCTTCGCCTGGGCTCCGGTGTTCGAAACGTCGCGAGTGAGCCTGCTGAGCACGCTGGGCGGGACGGCGCCGACGGCGACCGCGAGTAACGCACGAACGCAGGGCCTGCTGATCAGTCTCGAGGTCGGCCTGGCCGTGCTGCTCCTCACCGCCGCTGGCCTGATGGTCAAGAGCCTCTGGCAACTGCAGTTGTACCCGTCGGGGTTTTCGCCGCAGGGCACATACACCATGCGCATCCCGCTCTCGGGTCCGCGCTATGACGACCTCGGCCAGAAGCACGTGTACGTCAATGAATTGCTGCAGCGTCTCGAGCACACTCCGGGAGTCGAGGCCGCCGGGATCGCCGGGGTGACATACAACATGCCGGTGGTGGTCACGGGTGTCGATCGCGGCGAGCCGGAGTCGCAACCGCCGGTTGCGGTTCGGATGGTGTCGCCTGCGTACCTGCGCGCCATGGGCGTAGCGCTGGTTCGTGGGCGGTGGCCCAGTGCCGAAGAGGCACTCGATGCCGTGGTGGTCAACGAGACGTTTGCCCGTAGTCTGATACCAAACGGGGACCCGATCGGAAGGACGATCAGCGGCTCTTTTCTCAGCGGGACCATCGTGGGTGTCGCTCATGACTTCGCCTACGCAAGTCTCGACGGCGAGGCCAGGCCCGAACTGTACTACCCCTGGCAGCGCTCACCGGCGACCCGATCGGTCGGCGTAGCCGTGAGGATGTCGGAGCCGGCCGTACCGGTGGTGCGTCGCCTGATCGAGGGGATCGATCACACGCAACCGGTCTATCAGTTTCAAAGTCTCGAGCAGGCCCTGTCAGAATCGGTCGCGCCGCGGCGCTTCAACATGCTTCTGCTGGAGCTCTATGCGGGGGCAGCTGCCGTGATGGCCCTCGCTGGCACCTTTGGAGTCGTCGCACGTTCGGTTTCGCGCCGCACCCGCGAGACGGCAGTGCGCATCGCGGTCGGCGCCCGGCCCGCGGCTGTCGTGTTCATGATCGTCAGAGACGCGATGGGCTACGTCGTGCTGGGCATCGGCGCAGGTGTAATGGCCACGGTTGGTGCCGGCAGGGTGATGGGCGGCATGCTCCATGGAGTAGAGCCGCACGACCCGCCGACTATCGCCGCGATCGCTGCCGGTCTGGCGGCTGCCGCCTTTGTGGCGTGCTACGTGCCTGCGACCAGGGCGGCTCGGGTTGACCCGGTCGTTGCGCTTCGACAGGAGTAGGGGTGTGCAGTCTCACGATCGACCGGCACCGCAGCCGAGGTCAGTTCGGGCTGACGCTGACGAAGTCGATCTCAACGCAGCCGTCGCCGCCGCTACTCTGGATCGTGAGCGTGTGTTCGCCGGCGCGGAGCGCGAGATCGCCGGCACGGTGAGCAGCGAAGACGTTCCAGCCCTCCGTCTCCTCACCGGTATCGGCAGCCTCGAACACAGCCAATGAAGCGCCGTCGATCGCAACGTTGAGAACCTCGCGGGGGCCTCCGCGGCTGTTCGAGTAACTGACCGTCACGACGTAGCGCGTCTCGTCTCCACGCGTCAGGAATTTCCAGCTCCGCCGTTCACCTGGTGCGAGGTGAAGCGTCTGCCCTCCGATGGCGCGCGAGCGCTGCAGCACGAAACCCTCACCGCTTCCGGGCTCGGCCTGGAGGACCACCGACGTCGGAACCTGCGGGGTGGGTGTCACCGGGCCTGTCGGCAGGCGGCCATCAGCACATCCACCCAGCGCGAAAAGCGTCACGCCAGTCGTCAGGCGCAGAAATGCAGTCCTCACTCACACCCTCCGGGGCAAGCGCCTACCTTCGGCATCCAAGGCAATGCCAGGCCAGCCGTATGTTACTGATGAGCTTATATTGGGATTATAGACCAGTTCGCCGAGCGAAGCTGGTTCGAGAATCGCGCGATTAATTCAGTGTTCGGCGCCGGTGTGTATAGCTACGCTGGGTGGTGTGTGATCCTGATCGGGGAACTCACCGATGCTCAATGCGGCGCTCACGAAGGCCGGGCTCGAGCCCATCACGTCACGGTGACAGGTAGCGTGACGGCATGGGTCCGATGACCGCGATGCGATGGAGCCTTCCGCTTGCACTCCTTGTCTGCATTGCCGCCGCCGTCCCGCAACGTGCGGACAGGACTCCGGATCCGCGGAGTTCGTTCGCCCGCCTGGTGGCCGACCTGTCGGAGCAGCCAGGATATTTCGACACTGACAATCTCATTTCGAATGAACGCTCTTATCTACATGTCGTGCCGGAGCTACAGGCGCTGGCCGGCCGGAATCGGCGGGGTGCGTACATCGGGGTCGGTCCCGACCAGAACTTTTCGTACATCGCGCACCTGCGGCCGTCGCTGGCAATCGTGATCGACATCAGGCGCGAGAACCTGCTGTTGCATCTCCTTTTCAAGGCGCTCTTTGCCGAGGCACGTACTCGGGTCGAATACCTGGCGATGCTCACCGGCCGTCCGGCGCCGGTCGCGGTGACCGACTGGTCGCTGCGCCCGATCGACAAGATCGTCGACTATATCGATCGAACACGGCCGCTGCGCGAGGCAGATCTACGGGTGATGCGGAGTCGACTGACGCACCTGATCGACTCGTTCGGCCTCTCCTTGAACGACAGCGATCGCGCAACCATCGATCGATTCCATAGACGCTTCATCACCGAAGGGCTTTCTCTGCAGTTCAATTCATTTGGCCGGCCGCCGCAGTACGGCTATCCGGCACTGCGCGATCTGCTGCTCGAGGTCGACCGGCACGGAACCCGGCGGAGCTATCTCGCCTCAGAAGGAGATTTTCAGTTCGTAAAGCGGCTGCAGGTGAAGGATCGGATCGTACCGATTGTTGGCGATCTGAGCGGGGAAACGGCGCTCGCGGCGGTAGCGAGATTTCTGTCCCAAGCGGATCTGCAGGTCGCAGCGTTCTATACGTCGAATGTGGAGTTCTACCTGTTCCGCGCCGGCACGTTTGCGGACTTCATCGCGAATCTTCGGCGCCTGCCGCGTCTGCCGGGCAGTGTGGTCGTTCGGAGCGTCTTTGTCGCCGGCGGCTCCGGCGCTGCGCGTCTTGCGGGCTACAACAGTGCATCGCAGACTCACGCAATCGACACACTCGTCGACGGATTCTCCAAAGGACGCTTTCGTGATTACCGCGATCTGACGCGATGAGAACGGGAGCGGCCGGTCACCCCTGAGCGTTCTTCATCACCCAGGCGACGTTCTTCTTGGTGTCCTCGATGCACGCCTCCGGGCTGGCGTGGCCTGTCTCGAACGCGAACCAGCCTTCGAAACCGGACTTCTTGATGGCCGGCCAGGCTTTCGACCAGTCCACCAGGCCGGGTGTCTCCATCAGCGGCTCGCGCTGGTTCTTGAGGTGCATCTGGACGATGTCCTTGCCGATGACTTCGATACCTTTGATGCCTTCGTTGTTCTTCACCATGCTCTCGGTGCCAACGGCGTCCCAGTAGGCGCGCACGGCCGGATGGGCCACGAGCCCGAGCAGCTTCACGTACTCATCGGTGTTGAGCGATAACTCGAGACCCATGAACGATCCCGGAGTCCTCCGCCACCGGCGCGAGCTTCTTCAGGAGCTCCACGACCGGCCCATAGGACGCTTCGTCGTTCATCTTGGGACAGGTCTCGCGGAAGCCGGGTACCAGCACCACCCGCGCCCCCAGGATCTCTCCGGCGCGCATCGTCTTGCGAAGCGACGCTTCGCACGGGACTGGATCGAGCAGCGTCCCGCCGCTCGGAAGACTGCCGCCCATCGAGATGGTGCGGATGTTCCAGCGGTACGATTCGCGCTTGTAGGCGAGCACCGTCTCGCGATCCCACAGGTTCGATCGCGTCGTCTGCACCTCGAGGCCGGAGATGCCCGGAATCTTGGCGGCCATCTCGTAGACGCCCGGCGACGACGTCCGCAGCATGTTGCCTTCGCGATGGGCGATCTTGATCGGCGACTCGGCGGCCCAGGCGGCGATCTCTGAAGCGGAAGGGACGACGGAAACGCCGACGGACGCCACCGCACCGGCTGAGAGTGTGGAACGAAGGAACTGACGGCGGTTCTGCATGGTGGCCGATTATAGCCGGGGGACGCGCAGCTACCGATATGCCTGTAATGGCAAACGCCTTTCAGCAATGATTGGCGCGTGACGCGTCTCATCTTTCTGCTCGCCGGCGTCCTGGTCTTCGCCTACCTGCTCGTACAGCTCGGTCCGGTGGCCGTGCTGTCGACGCTTGGACGGATCGGCTGGGGCGCGGTGCCGATCGCCGCAGCGTATGCCGTATACCAGGGCCTCCGCGCGCTCGCGCTCGTGGCGGCGGTTCCGTCGGGTCGGTCGCTGCGGTTCACTGACGCCTATTGGATCCGGCTGTCGGGGGAAGCGATACAGTTCCTGACCTTCACCGGCCCGTTTCTCGCTGAGCCGGCGAAGGCGCTGCTGCTGAAGAGCCGCGGCCTCAGCGGCAGCGAGGGGTTCGCTGCGACGATTACCGAGTACCTCGCCTACACGTTCACCGCGGCCGTGCTGTCGATCGGAACGCTCTGGTGGCTGCTCGAGTACGGCAGCCTCGGCGCCGGATCGCGCACCGGTGCGACGGTCCTGCTCTACCTGATGGCGGCGTTTCTCGTGACGTCCGTGATCGCGATTGCCACGCGGACCAAGCTGCTCGGCGCCATCCTCGCACGCGTGTCGCGGCTACCGCTGGTCCGCCGCCGGCTGCGTCCGAACATGGCGGAGGTCCACCACGTCGAGGACCTGATGCTCGAGATCATGCACGACAGGCCGCTGCGGTTCGCGCGGCTTCTCATCGTCGAATCCGCGGCGCACGCGCTCCACATCCTCGAGCTCTACGTGATCCTGCTGGCGTTGGAGTTGGGCGCCGGCTTCGGTATTGCGACGCTGATCGAGGGAGCGGCGAAATTCATCGGTGTCGCATTTTTCTTCATCCCCGGCCAGGTCGGCGCCTCAGAGGGGACGCACACCCTCATCTTCGAAGCGATCGGCCTCCCCGCGGTCGCCGGCTTTTCCGTACCCTTCATCCGCCGAATCCGCGGCATAGTCGTTGCCGCCATCGGACTGGCAGCGATCTCCGCGCTGACGCGGGCGGGACGGATGCGTTAGGTTATCGGGTGAGACCATTACGACCCGGGCCCGTTCCTGGCCCCGAAAGGCTGAGCGGGCCCTGGCCCCTGTTGCTTTCCCACACGAAGATGGGCCAGACTCATTTGGGAAAGCAATAGGAGTCTGAACCGTGCGCATGAAGGCCCTCCGGCGATTCGTGAAACGGCTGACCGCGTCCCTGCTCGGACGCGGCGACGACGACCGCGTGCGCGAGGAACTGGCGGAGCACCTGGCGCTCCTGACCGAGGAGTACGCCCGAGCCGGGCTGCCACTCGACGAGGCGCGGCGGCGGGCGCGGCTCAAGCTCGGCGCGCACGACGCGGCCGCGGAGGCCTGTCGCGACGAGCAGCGCCTGCGGCTTCTCGAAAGCACGTGGCAGGACCTGCGCTACGCCGTGCGCACGTTGAGGAAGCAGCCGGCCTTTACGCTCGCGGCGGTGTTGACCCTCGCTCTCAGCATCGGCGCTTACACCGCGATCTTCAGCCTCGTCAACAGCATCGTCCTGAAGCCGTTGCCGTATCCGCGCGCGGAGGAGCTGATTTCGCTTCGGCACACGGCCCCTGGCGCCGCGGGGATGGGGAACCTGGCCAGCGACCTGCGACTCTCGGCCTCGATGTACTTCACCTATGCCGAGCACACTCGCACTTTCAGCAGCATCGGCGTGTGGTCTGCCGGTACGGCGACCGTGACCGGCGCGGGGAATCCGGAAGAGGTCCGCAGCATCCTGGTGTCGGACGGTGTCCTGCAGGCGCTCAGCGTCCCGCCGCTTCTCGGCCGTGCGCTTGGCGCCGGCGACCAGGAGCCCGGCGCACCGGTGCGGGCGGTCGTCCTCGGTTACGGGTTCTGGATGCGGCGTTTTGGCGGTGACACCTCCGTCATCGGCCGCACGATCAGCGTGAACTCCAGCCCCCGTGAGGTCGTGGGTGTCATGCCGAAGGACTTCCGCATCGTCAATGCGGAGCCGGATCTCATCGCGCCGATCGCCTTCAACCGGAGCACGTTGCGGCTGCCCGGATTCGGTCTCGAGACCGTGGCGCGGCTCGAGCCGGGTGTGACAATCGCCGAGGCCACCGCCGACGTGGCGCGGATGGTGCCGATCTGGATGCGTTCGTGGCCGATGGTGGCCGGCGTCGACGCCTCGATCTACGAAACATGGCAGATCACGCCGGCCCTGCGTCCACTCGCGGCGGAGGTCGTTGGCAACGTCGCGCGTGTGCTCTGGGTGCTGTTCGGCGCGATCGGCATCGTGCTGCTCGTCGCCTGTGCCAACGTCGCTGCTCTGATGCTCGTGCGCATGGAAGGACGGCAGAGCGAGCTGGCCGTCCGGGCGGCGCTCGGCGCCGGACGCGGGCGGATCGTCCGTGCGCTGCTCGTCGAGAGCACCATTCTCGCCCTCGCCGGCGGCGCGCTTGGCGTGGGGCTCGCTGTCGTCAGTCTCTGGCTGCTCGTATCGCACGGACCCGATTCGCTGCCGCGGTTGCACGAGATCGCCGTCGACGCCCGCGCGCTCGCCTTCGCCATCACCGCATCGCTGTTTTCAGGCGCGCTGTTCGGCGTGCTGCCCGCTCTCCGGTACACCTCATCGGAGATTGCCAGCACACTTCACGCCGGCGGCCGGACCGCGAGCGACAGCCGCGAACGGCGCACCGCACGCCACGGCCTGATCGTGGTGCAGATCGCGTTGGCACTCGTCCTGCTCGTGGCCTCGGGTCTCATGATTCGCACCTTCCAGGCGCTGCGATCGGTCGAACCTGGGTTCACGAGGGCGGAAGAGATCCAGACCATCGACGTCGCGATTCCCGGGTCGCTCGTCACGGAGCCGGAGCGCGTCGCGCGGCTGCAACACGACATCGCAGACCGCTTGTCGGGGATCGCCGGCGTCACGTCGGTGGGGTTCGCGAGCGTCGTCCCCATGGTGGGGGGCACGCCGGACTGGGATGTGATCTTCATCGAGGGGCGTCAGTACGCGTCGCAGGAGATCCCGCCGATGCGGTTCTTCAAACACGTCTCGCCACACTATCTGGCGACGATGGGGACGCGGCTCGTGGCCGGCCGTGATTTCACCTGGACCGACCTCTACGACCGGCACCCCGTGGTGATGGTGGGCGAGAACATGGCCCGGGAATCGTGGGGCTCAGCCGCTTCGGCGATCGGCAGGCGAATCCGGACGACTCCCGGCAGACCGTGGCGGGAGGTCGTCGGCGTCGTCCAGGACGTACACGAGCACGGCGCCGACGTTCCGGCACCGGCCATCGTCTACTGGCCGACGTTCGGCGAGAGTCCGTATCAGGCAGGGCAGCCGTCCACCGTGCGGAACGTCACGTTCACGGTCCGCAGCCCACAGGCCGGCCGCGAGAGCCTGCTGGCCAATGTGCGGCGCGCCGTCTGGTCGGCAAATGCCAGCCTGTCGGTGGCGAACGAGCGGACGATGAAGCAGATCTACGACTCGTCGATGGAACGCGCGTCCTTCACGCTCGTGCTGCTGGCCCTGGCCGGCGTGATGACGCTCGCGCTCGGCGTCATCGGGATCTACGGCTCGATTGCCTACGCCGCGGTGCAGCAGACCCGTGAAATCGGCATCCGCGTCGCGCTCGGGGCGGCCCCTGGCACCGTCACGGGGATGTTCGTGCGCCGGGGTGTCGTGCTGACAGGTATGGGCGTCGCCGTCGGGCTGGTCAGCGCCATTGCGCTCACGCAGGCCATGTCGTCGCTGCTCTTCGGCATCGGCCCGCTCGATCCGCTGACCTACATCGCCGTCAGCCTTCTCCTGATCGCGGCTGCGGCGGCGGCCAGCTACATCCCTGCGCGCAAGGCGAGCGCCGTGGATCCTGTGAAGGCGCTACGGGCGCAGTAAAGGCCGCTGATTCCGTTGGAGTGATCCTAAAGACATTCACCGCAGAGGCCGCGGAGCAACGCAGAGGATTTCTTCCAGTGGTTTTTCTCTGCGCCCTCGGCGCGCTCGGCGGTCCTTCTGTTTTTCTGCCGCTACTGAATCAGCCAAGACAGGCCACCAGTTTCGTAGGTCCGAGATCACGTTGGCCGCGACCACCGCCAGCGGCCGCCGCTGGATCGATGCCACAATGATGCGGACATGCATGATTGGAAGGTACATAAGTTCGGCGGGTCGAGCGTGGCGGACGCCGCCTGCATGGAGCGGGTGGCCCGCATTCTCGAGGACGATCCCGCGCCGCGCATCGCGGCGGTGCTCTCAGCCTGCCGCGGCGTTACCGACGCCCTGCTGGCACTTGTAAAAAGCGCCGAAGCGCGCGAGGGGGGCGACGCCGAGCGGCTGGAGGCGCTCCGGGAGCGCCACGCCTGCATCGCGCGCACCCTCCTGACCGAGACCGCCGCCCGCGAGTATACCGAGACGCTCACCGCCGACTGCCGCGATATTGCCGGCATCCTGCAGACCGTCCGCCTGACTCGTGCCGCCTCCCCGGTCGTACGCGATCTCGTGGCCGGGTTCGGCGAACTCTGGTCAACGCGGCTGTTCTCAGGCTACCTGCAGGCGCGCGGACGGCGCCCGGGTACCGTCCGCTGGATCGACGCCCGCGAGATCGTCGAAGTCGACGCCACAGCGCTCGGTCCGAGCGTGCTCTGGCCGGAATCCGGCGCCAACGCCGACCGGGTGATCCCCCGTGATCCCGCCGTCACGCTCATCGTCACCGGCTTCATTGCCCGCACCCGCGAGGGCCTGCAGACGACCCTTGGACGGGACGGCAGCGACTTCTCCGCTTCGATCTTCGGCGCGCTGCTCGAGGCATCGGCAATCGTCATCTGGACCGACGTCGACGGCGTGCTGAGCGCCGACCCGCGCCGCGTGCCCGATGCGACGATCATCGACTCGCTCTCCTATAACGAAGCGATGGAGCTCGCCTACTTTGGCGCGAAGGTGATCCATCCGCAGACGATGGCGCCGGCGGTGAGCCGGGGGATTCCGATCTGGATCCGGAACACGTTCGCGCCGGAGAAGGCCGGCACGCTCATCTGCGCCGAGCCAGTCTCGTCGCATCCGGTGAAGGGCATCACCACCATCGAGCGCGTCGCGCTGATCAACGTCGAGGGGACGGGCATGATCGGCGTGCCGGGGACCGCACAGCGGCTGTTCGGCGCGCTGCGCGAGCACGGCATCTCGGTCGCGCTGATCTCGCAGGGCAGTTCAGAGCACTCGATCTGTTTCGCGCTGGCGCAGACGGATGCGGATCGCGCGGTGGCGGTCGTGCGCGAGGCGTTCGACAGCGAGCTGCGGCAGGGACAGATTCAGCGGGTCGACCTCGCCGTCGACTGCAGCATCCTCGCGGTCGTCGGCGACGGCATGAGCGGCACGCCCGGGATCGCGGCCACGCTCTTCAACGCGCTCGGCAGCGCCGGCGTCAACGTCCGCGCGATCGCGCAGGGGGCATCGGAGCGCAACATCTCGGTGGTGATCGACGCACCCCAGACGGCCCGGGCGCTCGGTTCGGTCCACGCCAGCTTCTACCTGTCGCCGCACACCATCTCCATCGGCCTGATCGGTCCGGGGGCGGTGGGCAGCGCCTTTCTCGATCAGCTCGCGTCCCAGGCCGACCGGCTCACCCGGGACTTCCGGCTCGACTTGCGGGTGCGTGCGCTCATGACCTCACGCCGGATGCTGCTCGCGGACCCCTCGGTGCCGATGACCGACTGGCGCCACTCGCTGGCGACCGGCGGTGCAGCCGATCTGCACCGCTTCGTCACCCACGTCGACGCCGGCCATCTTCCGCACGCGGTGATCGTCGACTGCACGGCCAGCGCCGAGATTGCCCGGCATTATCCCGACTGGCTCCGCGCCGGCATCCACGTCGTGACCCCCAACAAGCAGGCCGGAAGCGCGGACATGGCGTTCTACCGGACGCTCGGCGAGGCCCGCCGTGCCGGAGGATCGCATTACCTCTACGAGGCGACCGTCGGCGCCGGGCTGCCGATCATCCAGACGGTGCGCGATCTTCGCGAGACCGGGGATCGAATCCGGCAGATCGAGGGCATCCTGTCGGGCACGCTCTCGTATCTGTTCAACGTCTGGGACGGCGAACAGCCTTTTTCCAGTCTCGTTGGCGAGGCGAAGGCGCAGGGGTTCACGGAGCCGGATCCACGCGACGACCTCTCCGGCAAGGACGTCGCGCGGAAATTTGTCATCCTCGCGCGGGAGGTCGGCCTCGACCTCGAGCTTGCCGACGTCCGCCTTCAGGGGCTCGTGCCGGCCGCACTCGAGTCCGTCGATGGGGAGGAGTTTCTGCATCGCCTGCCCGAGGTTGACGCGGCCATGCGCGAGCGCTTCCTGGCCGCGCGCGAGCGCGGCTGCGTCCTGCGATATGTCGGCCGGCTGGATGCCGACACCGGCGTGGCGACGGTCGGTCTCGTCGAACTGGACCGATCGCATCTCTTTTCGAACATCAGCCTCACCGACAACGTCGTCAGCTTCAGCACCAGCCGGTACGACCGGAATCCGCTGGTCGTTCGCGGGCCCGGCGCCGGCCCGGCGGTCACCGCCGGCGGTGTGTTCGCCGACCTGTTGCGCGTCTGCGCCTATCTGGGCGCGCACCTATGACACCGCCCGTCTCGGCGATCGCCTTCGCGCCGGCGAGCGTCGGCAACGTGGCCGTCGGTTTCGACATACTCGGCTACAGCGCGCCGATCGCCGGCGACCGCGTTCGTGCGGTGCGGACCCCGGCCCGGGGCGTCCGCATCGCCGCGGTGACGGGGCTGGTCATGGATCTGCCCCTCGCCTTCGAACGGAATACCGCCGGCATGGCGGTGGCCGCCATGGCCGAGGCACTCGGCCTGGACTTCGGCTTCGAGTTGACCATCGAGAAAGGGATTCCTCTCGGGTCGGGACTTGGCGGATCGGCTGCTTCCGCGGTCGCGGCCGTGGTCGCGGCCAACGCCCTGCTCGACGAGCCGGTCGATCACCTCCGGCTCCTGAAATTTGCGATGCGCGGCGAAATGGTGGCGAGCGGTACGGCGCACATCGACAACATCGCGCCGTCACTCTACGGCGGAATGGTGCTGGCGGTCGGCATCGACGAGCCGCACATCAAGCAGATCCCGGTGCCGTCCGTCGTCCGATCCGTGCTCGTGCGCCCGCATCGCGTGCTCGAAACGCGCGGCGCGAGAGCGATTCTCGGCCGCACCGTCACGTTGTCCGACGTCATCTGGCAGCAGGCCAACCTGGCCGGATTCGTCGCGGGCTGCTTCACCGCCGATCTTCCGCTCATCGCCGCGTCGCTCGAAGACGTGCTGATCGAGCCGCAGCGCAAGATGCTCATTCCCGGCTTCCAGGCCGTCAAGGACGCCGCCATGGCCCGCGGCGCGCTCGGCTGCTCGTTCTCGGGCGCCGGCCCGACGATGTTCGCGTGGGCGGAGGACGTCAGAGCCGAAGACGTGCGTGCGGCGATGGTCGACGCGTTCCGCGCGGACGGCGTCACGACCGATGCGTGGGTCACGCGGATCGAGCCGGCGGGGGCCACGATCGTCGGGTCATGATGAGGTTCGTGACGACGCGAGGCGGGGCCGCCCCGGTCGGGCTGGGCGACGCGATCCTGCAGGGCATCGGCAGCGACGGAGGATTGTTCGTCCCCGAGCGTCTGCCGGCGATACCGTGGCAGGACTTCCCCTCGCATGCCACGCTTCCGGCGCTGGCCGCCCGGGTGATCGCCCCGTTCGCGGACGGCGATCGGCTTGCGGTCGATCTCGCCGCCATCTGCGCGGAGGCGTTCGACTTCCCTGCCCCACTCGTGGGACTGCCGCGGGCGGGGGGCCGGGCCGACGTCCTCGAGCTCTTTCACGGCCCGACCTGCGCATTCAAGGATTTCGGGGCGCGCTTCCTGGCGGCTGCCCTCGAGAGACTGCACGGGCGGCGCGAGCGCAAGGTGACCATCCTCGTCGCAACGTCCGGCGACACGGGAGGCGCGGTGGCGGCGGCCTTCCACCGCCGCCCCTGGGTCGACGTCGTCCTTCTCTATCCGCACGGGCTGGTCTCACCGCGGCAGGCGCAGCAGCTCGCATGCTGGGGAGACAACGTTCGCACCTTCGCGGTCCGCGGCACCTTCGACGACTGCCAGCGTGTCGTCAAGGAAGCGCTGCGGGATCCCGCGCTGGCCGCCACGCACCAGCTCTCGTCGGCAAACAGCATCAACGCGGGACGGCTCCTGCCGCAGATGGTGTATTACGCGGCGGCGAGCCTGGAGATCTGGTTTCGCGAGGGGCGCAAGGCGAGCTTCATCGTGCCCTCCGGGAATCTCGGCAACGTGACCGCCTGCGTCTGGGCGCGCGAGGCCGGGCTGCCGATCGGCGACATCGTGCTCGCGACCAACGAGAACCGCACGGTCACGGAGTTCCTCGACACCGGCGTCTGGCGGCCGCGCCCGAGCGTCGCGACGCTGGCCTCGGCAATGGACGTGGGCAACCCGTCGAACATGGAGCGGCTGCGCGGGCTCTTTCCTGAGGGGCTTGGCGGGCACGTGACCGCTCACCTGGTGAACGACGAGCAGATCCGGTCAACCATCCGCCAGGATGCCGAAACGCTCGGCTACATCTGGGATCCGCACGGAGCGACCGCCGCATCGGTCTACCACGCATCTTCCGGAGGATCGCCGGCAGGACCCCTGGGTGCTGGTTGCGACCGCGCATCCGGCGAAGTTCAACGAGATCGTGGAGCCGCTCGTCGGCCACGAGATCCCGGTGCCGCCGGCGCTCGCCCGATTGCTCAGCCTGCCGCGTCAGGAGCAGTCGCTGGAGCCCACGCTAGAGGCCCTGCGCGGGCATCTCGCCCCGGCGACCTGACGGCTTCTGCACCACACTAACGGACGAGCTATTCAGACAACTGCATCCGCTCACCGCGCCGCCGATCATCATGATGACCTCGGCGGGCGTCGGCGATGTCCGCCGTTGCCATCGGCCATGGCGCTGGCGCTGGCACCCTGATCCATGCGGTCCGCGGCTCCCACCTGGTCGAACCGGTGTGCAACTTCCCACGGTTAGTTCCCGCTACATACAACAGAGGCGCCTTCCGATTGTCAGGCGCGACTCAGTTTTCTTGTAGGGAGACACACCATGGCACGCCCGCTCGCTACGCGACGTCAAACCCTGAAAACATTTGCGGCGCTGGGGTTGACCGTACTCATGGCGGCCTGTAGCGGTGGGGGCCAGTCGCCGGTTGCACCTCCGCCCACGCCGGCACCCGCCCCGGCCCCAATACCACCGCCAACCCCGGTGGTCGGCGGCACGCTCACTGGTGTGGTATTCGAGCAGACACCCAGTGGACCAGCGCCGGTGGCGGGCGTATGGGTGTATTGCGATGCGTGCGGGGACGGTCACTCGGGCACGTACACTGACGCCAGTGGCGCTTACCGGCTGGAGGGAGCACCGGGCGGCGTCACGCTCCTGTGGTTAAGCAAAGAAGGATACAAGTTGCCTCGGCCTGACCTGACCCTGCCGAATCCGAACGCCGGTTGGATGGGAGGCATGCATGCAACCGTGAATGGCGACACCCAATTCGACGTTGAGATCGTTCCACAGTAGAGCGAGCCTCGGACGCAACCGTGCGGGTTGCCACGCAGAACGGCTCCGACGCTCCGCCGCCTAAGAGAGACGCCGCTGGGACGGGCCAGATCGCGTGCTTCCCGTTCGCGATATGGTGCGGTGTAGAAGAGTACGGGAATCGCGCTGGTGAGCGGGTCCTCTCCTCCCCGTCGGCTGTTCAGCCTTTGCTGGTAAACAGATCGCCGGCCAGGTACTTGAGTCCGGTATCGACCGCCACTGTCGCAACACGACCGCCGGGGCCGATTTCCCGGGCGAGCCGCAGCGCGGCGGCCACGTTCAGGCCGGACGAGACCCCGGCGAAGATCCCCTCCTCGAGGGCAAGGCGGCGGGCGATGTCGCGCCCCTCCTCTTCGTCGATCGCCCGCGCTTCGTCATAGTCGACGGGTGTGAGGTGTGGGGGCACGAACCCGGGCGAGATGCCCTCGACCCGGTGTGCTCCGCCGCGACCGGTGGTCAGCACCGGAGAAGTGGATGGCTCGAGCGCGATGATCCGGGCCCGGCTGCCGCCGGCTTTCAGTGCGCGCGAGACGCCGACGAGCATGCCGGCGCTGCCCACGGCGCCGCAGAATACGTCGAGCGAGCCGACCTGCTCGAGCAGCTCGACGCCGATCTGGCGATAACCGTTCAGCGCATCGCCGTTGTTGAACTGATCGGTCCAGAACGTTCCGGGCTCATCTTTCATCACCGCGATTCGCGCCTTGAACCGGTCGAAGAGCGCGGGCGTCACTTTGCCGCCATCGCTCGGCACGATCTCCACGTCCGCGCCGAACGCCTCCATCGTCCGGATCTTCTCCTGCGCGAACGCGTCGGAGGTCAACGGCACGAAGCGGTAGCCTTTCACCGCGCAGACCATCGCGAGCGACGACCCGGTGCTGCCGCCGGTGTACTCCACCACCCGCATGCCCGGGCGGAGCGTTCCGCGCGCTTCGGCCCCCTCGATCATGGCGAGCGCCATGCGGTCCTTGTAGGAGCCGGTCGGATTGAAATATTCGAGCTTGACGAAGACGTCGGCGGCTCCCTGCGGAGCGAGACGCTTCAGTTGTACGACCGGAGTACGGCCGATCGTATTGAGCACACCATCGGAGACGCCGGAGAACGCCATGATTTTCACCACCCTGAAACGCGCCCACCCGGACTTTCGTCCGGACGGACTGGAGTGACGGCAATCTTATCGCGCGCCGGACGCGGCGACGTTCAGCTCTACCGATTCGGCAGGACCGCCGTCCAATTCAGCACCAGCGTGATGGCCGTCGGTGTCGTGTCCTCGACCAGCGTGTTGACCACGAATCGCCGGCCGTCGGCCGATACGTCGTAGGCGTAGGCATCCAGTCTGGCGGGAGTACGCGGCCGGAGAGCGAACAGCCGTTTCGGCGCGGCAATCTCCAGGCGACCGCCGGTCCCGTGGACCGCGGCGGCCATCAGCTGGTTGTCGGGCGACAGGTAAATGATCTCGCTTCCATGGCTCGACCAGCGCGGCCAGCCGCCGCCACCGTTCGAAACCAGGCGCTTCGCGCCGCGTTCGGGAAACCGGTCGACGTAGACCTCCATGGCGCCGGTTTCATTCGACGTGTACGCGAACCATCGCCCTCCGGGGGCGAAGCGGCCGTGGGTCTCGACGAAGGCGGAGTCCAGCAGCGCGCTGGCCTTGCCGCCGGCCGCAACCGGCGCAACCCACAGGTCGCTCCTCGCGATCGCACGTCCGCCGCCGATATACATGATGAATCGGCCATCACGAGACCAGTCGGCGGCGAATCGTCCGAGGCCGAGATGGTCGGCCTCGAACGGCAGCGGCGCGCTGGCATCGTTCACGTCCTTGATACGCAGTTCGACCTTGCCCCCGGCCATCGAGCTGAAGACCAGACGGGCCCCGTCTGGTGACCAGGCTGGCGCGAACTCGTCCGCCGGGTCGAAGGTGAGACGCTGACCTCGCCCGCCGCTGACCTCATAAAGCCAGAGATCCCTGGTGGAGCGCGCCGGGTCTCGCAAGCTCACCGCGACGCGAGCGCCATCCGGAGAGAGGGCCACGTCACCGTAGTCGGCCGCGGGGGTGAGTATGGTGGCCTGGGCGCCAGCCCGGTCGAGCACCACCAGGCGCGAGTCGGCGGTCAGCGCCGCCTGATATGCAAGGACGCCGCTGTCGGACACGCTGAAGGCTGCCGTGGCCCCGGTTGCCCCGAGAGTGCGGACCCGTACGTCTTCGACCAGAGGGAACGGCTGGCCGCGCAGCTCATTGCGCTCCAGGTCGAAGGGCTGAGCGGTCAGCGTCCCGTTCTGGACGAACAACAGATGGCCGCTGGCATACCGGGCCTGAGTCGCGCCACGGAGCAGCAGCTTCGCCGTGCCGGCTCCGTCCAGAGACCCGAGATACATCCCACGCGGATCGAGGGCACCGCCAGCCCGGCTACCGGTGCTGAAGTAGATGAAGTGCCGCCCGTCCGGAAGAAACACCGGGAACCCGTGCTGCACCTCCCCGCCGGCCGTGTCGAGGCTGGTCGCCGGTTTCGGCTCGCCGCCAGACGCGGAGACGACGTAGAGCGGCGAGGAGGAAGCGGGCGCGAACAGGATCTGATTGTCACGGCTCCAGGCCGCCGTTCGGAAGCCCGACTCGCTCACCGTCATCGGCGTGCCACCTGACGCCCGGGTGACTCTGAGCTTGCCCCTGGCCACGAATCCGATGGACTCGGAATCGGGCGACCAGAACGGAAACGACGCATCGTCGGTTTCGGGCAGCGGCTGGAACACCGGTGAAGACAAGTCGCGAAGCCAGAGCTGGGCTCGCCCGGATTCGTTCCCCGCGATCACCGCGAGTCTCCGGCCGTCAGGGGACAGAGCGAACCGCGATTCCGCGGCCCGCGCTTCCAAGTCTGCTCCTGCCAGCGCCATTCCGCGGGGAAGGACGATCGACGTGACCACCCGTCGCGTGCCGATCGATGGCGACGCTCCGGTCAGGTACTGCCTTCCGGCAATTGCCAGCGCGACGGCTATCGCGACGCCTGCGAGCATCGTGATCCAGGATCGCCTGGCAGGACGGTCGTAAGCCTCGGGACGGCTTCGTTCGTCCGTCCGCTGATTCAGCACGTCATCGATCGCGAGACGCGCATCCGCGATGTCGCGCAGACGACGCTTTGGATCTTTTTCGAGACAATGGCGCAGCAACGACCGCAGGGCGGTTGGCGTCGCGGCCGGCACCAGCGTCATGTCGGGATCGTGTTCGAGAACGGCAACCAGGATGTCGGACGCGGTGTTCCCACTGAACGGCTGCCGCCCGGTCAGCAGCTCGTAGAGCAGACAACCAAAGGCCCAGATGTCGGTGCGCTTGTCGACCGTCAACCCGCGGGCCTGTTCCGGGCTCATGTAGGCGGGCGTTCCGAGGATGACGCCGGCATCGGTTGCCATGGGCGCCGGGCTCCCCGGCGGCGTCGAGGGATCGAGACTCTTGGCGACGCCAAAGTCCAGGATCTTGACGGCTCCGTCGGGCGTGAGCGCGACGTTGCCCGGCTTGAGGTCGCGGTGAACGATCCCCTTTTCGTGCGCCGCGTCGAGACCGTCCGCGATCTGCCGGGCGATCGTCAGCGTGCGGGTCAGCGTCAGCGGTGCGTCACGAGCGTCCGCGATCGTCTGGGCGAGGGTCGGTCCTTCCACCAGCTCCATGACGAGCGCCGGCGTGCTCCCGGATTCGTCGAGGCCGTAGACCTGCGCGACGTGCGGATGATTCAGCGAGGCCAGCACCTGCGCTTCACGTTCGAAGCGCGCCAGCCGCTCGGGATCACTGGTCAAGGCGGCCGGCAGAACCTTGATGGCCACCTCGCGCTGCAGCCGCGGATCGCGAGCCCGGTAGACCTCCCCCATCCCGCCGGCCCCGAGCACGCCGACGATGTCGTAGAGGCCAATGCGAGCGGGACGCGTGGCCGGGCCCGGCTCGGACTGGAATATCTGCTGGAGCGACTCCCCCCGGGCGTCGGCGGTCAGCAACGTTTCGAGCTGGCCGGCCAGCTCGGGATCGACCGCGGCGAGGGTCGCGACCTGACGTGCGCGCTCGGCTGGCTCGCACTCGACGGCGGCCCAGAACGCTTCTTTCAGCTCCGCCCACTGCTTCACGCGACGTACCCACCTGTGACGCCGGTCGGGCCCAGTTCCGTCGCCAGCCACGCGTGGGCGAACCGCAGCTCGCGTTTCACCGTCGCGAGCGAGACCCCGATCGCTTCGGCGATTTCTTCGAGCGTCAATCCACCAAAATAGCGCTGCTCGACGATCTGACCCTGACGTGGATCGAGCGCCTCCAGCCGTTGGAGCGCCTCGTCCAGGTCCGACAACACCGCAGCCTGCGGTTCCGATACCCAGAGGGCTTCGTCGAGCTCGAGGGCCTCGGCCGCTCCGCCACGCTTGTCGGCGCGCCGGGCGCGTGCCTGGTCGACCAGCAGGCGCCGCATCACGCGCGACGCCATCGCCAGAAAGTGGGCACGGTCGCGGAACGAGGTGCGCCGCACGTCCATGAGCTTCAGGTACGCGTCATGGACCAGGCCGGTCGTGTTGAGCGAGCGATTCCCCTGCTCGCGGCGGAGACGCTGGTGCGCGAGCCGGCGCAGCTCGGCATACATCAAAGGAACGAGGCGGTTCAGGGCTTCCTGATCCCCCTCGCTCCATCGACGGAGCAGCCCGGTCACGTCGGGCGAGTCGAGCGGCATCAGATCGCCGTCCTCATGAGCTGTTTGGCCGTCAGTTTACGCCGAAAGGACAGGTCTGTTCTTTTTCGTTTCCACTGTCTCCCTAGGAGGTCTCATGAAGGGTTCATCCGTCGGTGCCGCTCTTTTCACTGCCCTGCTGTGCATCGGCTGCGGTCAGCCGGCTTCGCCAACCGGCCCGGCGGCGGCCGGAGGAAGTCTGTCGCTCGATTCGGCTGCCCGCGGCGGCGGCCAGGGGACGGCGGCCGCCCAGTCGGTGCCGTTCCAGGGAAACCTCGAAGGGTCGCAGACGGTGACGCCCATCACGCCTCCGCTGGCGCTGGTTGAAGGCAGCGCGACCGGCACATCGCCGCATCTGGGGCGGTTCGTGGTGGAGTTCCCGCACACGGTGAACTTCGCCACCGCCAGCGGTGTCGGGACCTACACCTTCACCGCGGCCAACGGCGATGTATTGACCGCCGGCTTCACCGGACAGGCGCAGCGGGGAACCGTCACTACGATTGTCGAGCAGGCGACGATCACCGGCGGCACCGGCAGGTTCGTGGGAGCGACGGGCAGCTTCACCGTCCATCGGATATTCGACCCGGCCACCGGCCTGACCAGCGGATCGTTCGAGGGGACGATCTCAGCGCCGGGCGCGGGCAAACCCTGAGCCCGAACCCCTGATGGGTAACTGGCCGCACTTCAACGGCTGGCAACTGATCGTCGACTGAGGGCCACGCGCGGGAGCGCGTGTGCCCTTTTCGGCATCTCATGCCCTCCTGTTCAGAGTTCAGAGGACCATGAGTCTGCGGTAGCGTGTCGATCCCGCCAGAGCCCGTTCGACCACCATTTGACGGACGGATAGAGAACGTAGCTAGATGGATCGATGCGGTCGAACCCGCGCCCTGCGCCGCGGGACGGAGGAAAGACGATGAACATCACGCTCTGGGTGCTACAGGTCCTGCTGGCAGTCGCGTTCTTCGCGCATGGCTGGCTGTTGTTGATGCCGCCGCCCGAGATCGCGGCGCAAATGACTGCCCAGCTGCCGCGCGGGTTCTGGGTCTTTCTTGGCGTCGCGGAAGTGCTGGCGGCTGCCGGGCTCACCCTGCCGGGCGTGACGCGCATCCTGCCCTGGCTGGTTCCCGCTGCAGCCATGGGCGTCGTGATCGTGATGGTCTCCGCGACGATCTGGCACCTGGCTCGTCAGGAGTTCGGCTCAGCGGGCATCACCCTGGTGCTGCTGGCGATGGCCTCGTTCACCGCCTACGCGCGGTGGCGGATCGCACCGATCCGGCCGAGGCTCGCGCCTCGTTGAACTGGACTGATCGGCATCGCGAAGCGCTACTGGTCCGACGCGCGCTGCAGGGTGGCGACGATCGACGTCTCCTTGTTGGCGACCACGCGTGCGGCGGAAGACCATCGCTCGTAGCCCTCGGATTGGATGCGCACGACCCGTGATCCGGCCGGAACCACCTTCAACCTGAGTGGTGTCGCACCGACCACTCGCCCATCGACCGATACCAGCGCGCCCAGCGGCTCTGAACGGACCGCCAACGATCCGTGGTACCGGGGCAACGCCGGCGCCGCCGAGCGGGCGGCCTTCGGACGGCTCGAGGCCGCTCGAGCAGGCTCTGGCTGGCGACGCACCGCGTGCACGGCCGCGGGAGCCTGTTTAGGAACACTCTTGTCAGGAGCTGCCGCAGGAGCCGCCGGCTTCGACGTGGCAACGGACTTCACACGGGTATCTGCGACCGGCTCCGTGACTGTCGCAGGCGCAGCTGCCACCGGCGGGGTGACGGCCTGACGCACCTCGGGTGCTGGCGGAACTGGCGCCGGCGCGGTGTCGCGGGCGGGCGTGGGTTCCGCGCTCGTGCCAACCGGAGCAACCTCCGCGGCCGGCGCGGCGGCAGTCTCCGCTGCGACCGGGCTCGGGGCGGTGCTGTCAGGGGAAGGTCGGAACAGCAGCACGCCGGCCGAGATACCGAGCACGAAGATGACCGCGAGCACGCCCGCCACCGTCCTGACATTGCGTTCGATGATCCCGCCGGGCAAGCCGAGGGTGCGCGACAGTACAAGGAGTCCGCGCCGGAGTTCAACCATCGCCGCAGGCGTGCCGTGCGAACGGTACCATCCGTTTCGATTGCACCCGACACACTTGTAAGGTGTGTAGCCGGTCAGCCATTCCAGGCCGTGCCCCGGTTTGCCAAGTCTGGCGTAGATCCAATGTGACTGGCGGCAGGACGAGCAACGGATCATGAGCACTTCCTCTGTGGTCCGCCCCCTGTGGCGGGATGTTGGGTCGGTCGCTTTCGACTGACCACACGACAAGACTATCGGCACAAGCAAGAGGTAAGCCTCTACTGGCGATGGAAAGCCTTGCTTCCTGCAAGGATTTAGCGGCCGGCTCAGCCGCGAGCATGGAGAGAACAGTCTGCTTGCGAGGTTACTTCTGTCTGCGCCAGGAGTGTAAGTCAACCAGCTCAGCAGGAGAACAGCGCTGCTCAATCAAAAGTCGACATTTGATTTCGGGGCCGCGAAAGCGGCGTGTGCTCGGTGGTAGCATGCCGCCGAGTCAGGGGAGCCGTGGTCAGCGCATGGTTTGACCCCCGAGGTTCGAGCTTCCCCGAGGTTCCCGACGTTCCCCAGGTTTCCTCTGATCTGCACAAGGAGAGGCGACATGAAAAGGGCGATGTTCGTCGTGCTGATGTCTCTGCTGCCGATCGCACCCGCACTGGCCCAGGAGCAACGCGGCTCGATCGAAGGCAACGTCAAGGATTCCTCGGGTGCGGCGGTGCCCGGTGCAACCATCGAGGCACGCAGTCCGGCGATGGTCGGTGTGCAGTCGACGATCTCCGATGCGACCGGTGCTTATCGATTCCCGGCGCTCCCCCCCGGCAAGTACACACTCACCGCCGCGCTCACCGGATTCAGCGCCGCGAAGCTGCCGGACCTGTCGCTCGAGCTCGGTCAGATCCTGAAAGCGGACTTCACCCTCACGGTCGGCGGACTGAGCGAGACGATCCAGGTGTCGGGCGAGTCGCCGCTCATCGACGTCAAGCAGAACGCCGCCGCCACCAGCATCAGCGCCGAGGTGATCGAGCGCGTTCCCAAGGGGCGCGACTTCACCAACCTCGTGTCGTTCCAGGCGCCGGGGGCCAACCAGGAAACCAAGGCGGGCGGCATCCAGATCGACGGAGCGAGCGGTTCCGAGAACCGCTACCTGATCGACGGGATGGATTCGACCGACCTGCGGTCGGGGACGTCACGCACCGGGCTCCTCACCGACTTCGTGAGGGAGGTCCAGGTCAAGTCGAGCGGATACGCGGCGGAGTACCGCGCCTCCACCGGTGGGGTGATCAGTGCGATCACCAAGAGCGGTGGCAACCAGTTCCATGGCAGCATCGGCACTTACTTCACGAACGACGACATGCTCGGCGACCAGCGCCCGTCGCTCCGTCTCGGCCTGACCAACCAGGACATCTACGAGCAGATCACCACCCCCGAGGACGACATGTCGCGCTGGGAGCCGGTGATGGACCTCGGCGGCCCCCTCCTCCGCGACCGGCTGTGGTTCTACGCCGGCTACGTGCCGCAGACGCAGCGCACCGCGCGGACGGTCACCTTCCAATCCAACGGCGTGACCCAGGAGTTCATCCAGGACACGCGCGACGACAACCTGAATTTCAACCTCACCGCGCAGGTGAGCAAGGACATTCGCGTCCGCTTCACCGACAGCCTGCAGCGCGGCCGCGGAGCTCCCGCTTTTCCGACGATCGAGCCGGACGGCACGAGCCGGAGCACCTATGCCAATTTCCAGGGGGACCGGGTGTTCACCAACACCTTCAACGACTCCTACTCCGGGGTGGTCGACTGGGTCGCGACGCCGAAACTCTACGTCAACGTCACCACCGGATTTCTCAGGTACGGGTCGAGCGACGAAGGGCCGGTCGGCACCTCGCTGCGCCACTCCTTCGCCGCCTCCAACACCTGCGCCGCCGGCGCGGCTCCCGGGTCCGGGGCCTGTCCGTTCCCCGAGATCCCCACCAGCCTCCAGCAGGTCAACGGCTACGTCGACGACATCTCCAGCAGCAAGAACTACCAGGACGACTACGGCCGGATCAGCTTCAACACCGACGCGACCTACTACGCGAACTGGCTGGGCAATCACACGCTCAAGGCAGGTGTCCAGTTCGAGCGCCTGTCGAACGAAGTCAACCGGGGCGCCGCCTTCCCGACCATCGCGCTGAACTGGAACGCCTCCCGCTCGACCTTGTCCGGGACCAGCGTGCGCGGCCAGTACGGCTACTACACGGTGTCGCGCGGCACGGTGACGCTCGGCGACATCGCGTTCACCAATACCGGGCTCTTCGTCCAGGACAGCTGGACGATCCAGCCTCGTCTGACGCTCAACCTCGGCCTCCGGACCGAGCGTGAGGATGTGCCTTCCTATCGTGAAGAGAATCCCGGCATCCATTTCGGTCTGATGGACAAGCTCGCGCCGCGCCTCGGCTTCGCCTACGACGTGACCGGCGACAGCCGCTGGAAGGTGTACGGCAGCTGGGGCGTCTTCTACGACCTCATGAAACTGTCGCTCTCGCGGATCCTGTTCGGCGCCGACCGCTGGGTCGATTACTTCTACACCCTCGATACCTTCGACTGGCCGTCCATTCAATGCGGCTACCCGCCGGTCAGCGGCCCGAGCTGCCCGGGCACGTTCATCGAACAGGCCGACTTCCGGCACGTCGCCAACGATCCGAACGACAGCCTGGTCGATCCCAACCTCAAGCCGATGAAGACGCAGGAGTTCACGCTCGGATTCGATCACGAGTTGAGCCGGAGCATGTCGGTGGGCGTGCGCTACTCGCACAAGTGGCTCAACCGCACGATCGAGGCCTTCGGCGTGCTGGTGCCGAACGTGGGCGAGATCTACCGGATCGCCAACCCCGGGTACGGGATCGACGAGTCACCGCTCACCGATCCGGAGATCTCCCCGGGACTCGTGTGCCCGAACTGCAAAGGACAGCCGCCGGCCAAGCGCGTCTACGACGGGATCGAGTTCCGCCTCCGCAAGCGGCTGTCGGACCGCTGGGAGATGAACACCAGCTACACCTACAGCCGGCTGTTCGGCAATTACGCCGGCCTGGCGAACTCCGACGAGAACGGACGCACCGATCCGAACTCCAGCCGCAACTTCGACCAGCTGACGATGTACTACGACCACAACGGCGAAGTGGTCGAGGGGCGGCTTCAGACCGACCGGCCGCACGTCTTCAAGCTGCAGGGGTCCTACGACTTCAAATGGGGCACCACCGTCGGCCTCTACAACATCGTCCAGAGCGGTTCGCTGCTGCAGACGCAGATGAACCATCTCTCGGGTATCTTCTTCTTCCCGTTCGGCCGCGGCGACCTCGGACGCACGCCGATGGTGTCGCAGACCGATCTGCTGGTGCAGCACACGCTGCCTGTCTTCGGCCGTTACCGGATAAACCTGAGTGCCAACGTCACCAATCTGTTCGACCAGGACACCGTGACCCGCAGTTTCTCGCAGCCGTACCGCGACAACATCAACCTGCCGTTCACGGACTTCTTCAACGGATTCGATCCGGCGGCGTATGCCGCCGCGAACCGGGTCCGCAACGATGCCCGGTTCCTGCAACCGGACCAGTACCTCTCACGGCGCGCGATTCGACTCAACGCGCGGATCACATTCTGACCAAGGTGACCATGACTCGCCGACTCCGCCCGGCGGCCGCCCTCGTGGCGGCCGCGCTGGCGGTCAACGCGCCCGGCGCGCAGACACCACCCGCGCCGGCAGTCCCAGAAGGCCGCGCCGGCAGCCCCGGAGTTCAAGGACATCGAGTCCTTCGGGAAATCGTTGCCGGCCGCGACTGTTCGCCCGCTCGATCCGCTGGGGGCGCTGCTCTTCACCGCCTTGCCGCTGGCCTGCCTCGACGAGCTGCAGCCGAAGCCGGCGCCGCGCGCCTACTTCTGGGAAGCGACCTACACGACGGTCGACAACCACGACAAGAACCGCGCCTTCTATGGCTGTAACGACTGGCACACGGCCGTCAACGCCACCTGGACGGTCGTAACGATGCTGAAGCGCTATCCCGATCTTCCGGTCGGCGGCCTCATCCGCGAGAAACTGGCCGATCATCTCGGGCGGCAGAATCTCGAAGGGGAACTGGCGTTCTTCAAGGATGCGGGTAACTTCGAACGTCCCTACGGGTATGCGTGGCTGCTGAAGCTGCACGCGGAGCTGGCGAGCTGGAAGGATCCTGAAGCCACTCGCTGGGCCGACAACGTCGCGCCGCTGGCGAAGCATTTCGCCGACGCTCTGCTCGCCTACCTCGTCGACCTCGAGCGCGCCAACCGCGGCGCGAACCAGCAGAACACCGCGTTCTCCCTCGGCCTGCTGCTCGACTACGTCGAGGCCACCCGGGACGCGACGATGGGCCGGGCGGCCAGCGAGACAGCGAGACGCCTGTTCCTGGCCGACACGAACTGCGCGACCGAGAACGAAGCCGCGACGCCGGAGATGGTGTCGCCGTGCCTCGCCGAAGCGTCGGTCATGAGCCGCGTCCTCGACCAGCCGGCGTTCCTCGCCTGGTTCGACAAGTTCATGCCGCCGGCGTTCTCGCCGAAGTTCAAGCCGCTCACCACGGTATCGCTCGACGCAGCCCCTACCGGCCGCCGCGGTGGCGGCCGCGGACGTGGGACGACCGAGCCCGCTGCCCCGCCGGTCCCGCCGCCGGTGGCCGCGGAACGGGGCGCCGGCGCCGAACCTCCAAAGACGATCGAAGCACAGGCGGCTGCCGCGGCCCCTCAAGGCGGTGGCGGCGGGCGCGGCGGCCCTCCCGCGAGCCCCAAGGCGACGTGGACCGGCCTGGCGTTCACGCGAGCGGATGCCTACACCCGCATCGCGGCGGCGCTTCCTGCCGACGACGCACGCGTTCCCGTCTTCCGCCGGCTGGCTTTGATCCACGCGCAAACGGGACAGCAGGGGCTGGCGGACCCGGCGGCATTCGACGCGCCCTGGCTCGGGACGTACGCGATCTCGTATCTGACCATCAGCGCGGATCCTCGCCCGGAGGCCCGATGACTTCGCGGTTTCGACTCCCTCTGACCATGGTGGCGTTGTGCCTCGCCGTCTCCACCGGGGTCCGCTCGGCGGAGCAGATGCCGGGCAGCGGGGTCACGCCCGCTCGCGGCACGTTCAAGGACCTCGACGCCTTGCTCAAGAGCCTGCCGGCGCCGGCGCCGCCGGTTCTGGACGACTCCCAGGCACTGTGGCTGGCGACGATGCCGCTGGCGTGCCTGGACCGGCCGCAGGCGCATCCCCCCGCCCGCGGCTATCTCTGGGAAGCCACCTACCGCCCGGTCGACGGCTACCAGAAGAACCTCGCCTTCTACGGCTGCTTCGACTGGCATTCGTCGGTGAACTCGATCTGGACGCTGGTGCGGCTGCTCAAGGGCTATCCCGGCATGCCGGTCGCGCCCCTCGCCCGGCAGAAGCTGGGGAGACATCTCGACAAGTCGAACATGGCCGGCGAGCTCGCCTTTCTCAAGAGCGCGGGGCAGTTCGAGCGCCCCTACGGCTACGCCTGGATCCTGAAGCTCGCGGCCGAAGTTGCGGACTGGGACGATCCCGACGCGAAGAAGTGGTCGGCGAATATCGCGCCGCTGGCCGACTGGACGGCGAAGGAGATGACCCAGTTCCTGACCGCGCTCGAGCGGCCCAATCGGGGCGGTGCGCATCCGAACACCGCGTTCGCGATGTACATGATGCTCGACTACATCGAATCGACCAAGGACGAGGCGTTGCGAGCCGCGATCCACGACAGCGCGAAACGCTTTTACGCGACGGACAAGAACTGCGACACGAAATCAGAACCGGCCGGTACCGACTTCCTGTCGCCATGCCTCACCGAGGCGGCGCTCATGAGCCGGGTGATGGACCGTCCGGCGTTCCTGGCCTGGTTCGACGGGTTCCTGCCGGCGATGCACTCGGCGGAGTTCAAGCCCTTCACCGAACCGGTCGACACCACCGGCATCACGCGGCCGGACCGGCTCGCCGGCAAGTCGCACCTGATCGGCCTCGCCTTTCAACGCGCCGTGGTGATGAACCGGCTCGCGCACGTGCTGCCGGGAGGCGATCTGCGCGTCGGCGTCCTCAGGCGGCTCGCCGCCGTGCACGGCGTGAAGGGGATGCAGGGCATGCACGACGCCGGGTACTTCGGCTCGCACTGGCTCGCCACCTACGCCGTCTACTACATGGTGTCGCCACAGCCGGCCGGCGATACCAGGTAGGTCACTAGAGCATCTTCTACTTGTATCTCAGTACGACGACGTGCTGCCCCTCTGCGAGGAGGTTCATTGCCGGGCAGTCGTCTGGTCGCGTCTCTTCGCGCCCGGCTGAGTAGCCTGCGGCGAGTCCACGTCGGGCCCACGGCGCCTCGGCCTACGCGCGGAAAAACGATCCTCCGGCGCCGGCTTACGACGCGGCTCCGGCTTGGGTTAGCCGAAGGCCGGTAAGGGATCGCTTGGATCGCCAGGTCGTGCGGGACGCCTGGGACGAGAGCCGCGCCTCCGCCGATGGGATCGCCTCCGGACCGTTTTTCGAACTGACGCCGCGCGCTGTCCGCATTGCGCCGCGGGCCCGACATGGACCCGCCGCAGACCGTCCATCGTTCAGGGTTCTACGTCAGGATCCCACCCTGTCGATGAGAATCACGGGGTGCAATTCCATGCAGTTGCCGGCTCTCCCGATCTGGCCATGATTGACGTAGTGGCGCCCACGAGAGGCGACGGACTGCATCCGCTCACCTTCAAGGTGTAGGTGCCTCTTGGATCTAGCATCCGCTAGCGCACGAACACGACTGAGCGATGCCGCCGACGCCGACCCCGCGGCGAACGTCTAAATCCAGAAAAAGTCTCACACGGAGGCGGAGGAACGGAGGCGCGGAAGACGGACATGCACGGACACCTAAGGGCACCCTTACGGTCAACGTGCTGACTGATGCGTCCGACTGATCGCTCAGCGCACCAGCGAAATCACGTCAATTGCCCGCCTGGCCGCTTCGCCAACCGGCACACGCTCTCCGAAGTTGGGTCTCCTCTGATCCCTCAGCAGCTCTCGTAGTCCAGGCAGCGCGTCGCGCGCGTTCAGCTGCTCCAGCGCGTGGATCGCCAGCACCCGCGCCGAGGGATCGTCCCGATCCAGTCTCGCGATCAGCGGTCCGATCGCGCGGCGGTCACCGATTTTGGCCAGCGACCACGGCACGACGTCATCGACGTCCTCATCGTCCAGCAACGGGACGAGCAGCTCGACGCCGCGCGGGTCTCTCAAGTCTCCCAGCAGGTGCGCGGCGTAGTAGCGGTCCGCGCGGATCTGCGCCTGAACGCTCCACCGCCCGCCGGGGATCCCCTGCCCCGGACCGCGCGGCGAGCGATCGGTGAGGATTTCGGCAATCGTGTCGAAGCCGCGGGAATCACCCAGGCGTCCGATGACCAGCGCGGCGTTGCCGCGCAGATGTCGATCGTCATAGGTCAAGGACGGCGCGAGAGCCGCGATGACGTCGCGATTGCCGGTAGTAGCGAGCACCTCGCCGATCTCCCCCTGCCGCCAGAAGACCGTCTCCTGCTTGAAGCGCTCCAGCAGCTCCATGGCCGGCAATGCGCGCATCGCGGCGTCCGATTCGATCAGCCGGCGCCATCCCTCCCTCACGCCGCCGATCCGCTCGCGCGGGTCGCCATCGCAGTAGGTGCGGCCACAGTGCTCTGACTCCGAATAGATGCGGCACAGGGCGAGCGCGGCCTGCTGCTGGACCGGCCAGCGACGGCGATCGCGTTCGACGTCGGGATCGTCGGACAGCAGCGCCAGGAGCAGCGGCGCAACCGTCCTGCCATGACCAACGACCAGCTCCACCTCCCGGACGGCCGGTGGCGCCTGCGACGGCCAGGTTCCGTTCACCTTCTCCGCCGCTCGCACCATCCGCCCCACATCGTCTTTCATGCCACTGGATGAGCGCGATGTCCCTGCCTGAGGCAGCAGCAGGGCGGCCGTGATCAGGGCCAGTAACGTCGGCGACATGGCTGGCTGTTGTTTATCATCTTTTGACGCTGACAGGAGAGGGCGCATTGCCTTTCGCCGGCATTGACAGGACGGACCCCTCGGCAGCAGGATCCCCCCATGCGCAAGACACTCCTCGCCCTCTCCCTGCTCGTTCTGGCGCCGACGATGCGGGCGGCGGATACGAAGGTGCCGACATTCGACCAGATCATCGAGCTGAAGCGCCCCGGCGCGGTGGCGTTGTCCCCGGACGGCTCGCGGGTCGCCTACACGGTCAGCGAGGCGAACTGGGACGAGAACGCCTACGAGACCGAGATCTACCTGGCCAGCGCCAGCGGCGGCGAACCGATCCAGCTGACGCGAGCGAAGAAGTCGAGCACCTCGCCCGACTGGTCGCCGGACGGCAAGTGGCTGGCGTTCGCGTCGGACCGCACGGACAAACGACAGCTCTACCTGATCAACCCGGCCGGAGGTGAAGCGAAAGCCATCACCAGCGTCGAGGACGGAATCGACGGCTTCAGGTGGTCCCCCGACGGAACAAAGATCGCCTTCACCATGTCGGACCCGAAGCCGGACGCGGCCAAGGAGCGCGACAAGAAGTACGGCGAGTTCATGGTGATCGACAGCGAGTACCGGATGTCTCACCTGCACGTCATCGACGTGGATCCCAACGCGAGCGAGCCGGCCAAGCCGAAGCGGCTGACCAGCGGGGCCTTCACGGTCGGCAGCTTCGACTGGTCTCCGGACGGCAAGGCGATCGCCTTCGACCACCGGATCGATCCGAACCTCACCAATTCACATTCTGCGGACATCTCGGTGCTAACGGTCAGCGACGGCGCGGTCCGGAAGCTGGTGACGCAGGAGGGACCAGACAGCGGACCGGTATGGTCTCCGGACGGCCGGCAGATCGCGTTTCAGTCGGCGATGGCCAGCCCCTCCTTCTTTTATACGAACAATCGGATCGCGGTGGTCCCGGCGTCGGGCGGTGCGGTCAAGGCGGTCAGCCTGACGTTCGACGAGCAGCCGAACATCATCGAGTGGACGCCGGACGGCATCCTCTTCGCCGGCCTCGAACGGAGCAGTTCGCGGCTCTACCGTCTGGATCCGGCGACCGGGCAATACAAGACGCTCACGACAGCGAACGGCGCGACGATAGGTGGATTCAGCTTCAGCCGCGACTTCTCGAGCGTCGCCTTCGTCAGCAGCGACGCGACCTCCTATCCCGAGCTGCACATCGCCCAGATGTCGGCGCTCGGATCACCGCGGAAGCTGACGGCATACGGCAAGCAGATCGACGGCTGGACGGTCGGCAGCCGCGAGATGATCTCGTGGAAGAGCACCGACGGCACGACGATCGAAGGGGTCCTGCACAAGCCGGCCGATTTTCAGCCGGGCAGGAAGTATCCGCTCCTCGTCGTCATTCATGGCGGCCCCACCGGTATTTCGCGTCCGGTGCGCGTGCAGATGGGCGGCGTCTACCCGATCGAGCAGTGGCTCGCGAAAGGTGCGCTCGTGCTCGAGCCGAACTATCGCGGCAGCGCCGGCTACGGCGAGAAGTTCCGCGCGCTGAACGTGCGGAACCTCGGGGTCGGTGACGCGTGGGACGTGCTCTCGGGCGTCGATCACCTGATCGCGCAGGGGCTCGCCGACAAGGACCGGATGGGGGTGATGGGCTGGAGCCAGGGGGGATACATCTCGGCGTTCCTGGCGACCCACGAGCGACAGCCGTTCAAGGCGATCTCGGTCGGGGCCGGCATCTCGAACTGGATGACCTACTACGTCAACACCGACATTCATCCGTTCACGCGGCAGTACCTCAAGGCCACGCCCTGGGACGACCCGCAGATCTATGCGACGACCTCGCCAATGACGACGATCAAGCGGGCGAAGACGCCGACGCTGATCCAGCACGGCGAGTTCGACACCCGCGTGCCGACACCGAACGCGTACGAGTTGTACCAAGGGCTGCAGGACGTCGGCGTGCCGGTCCGGCTGATCATCTACAAGGGCTTCGGCCACGGCCTGAACAAACCCAAGGCCGCGCGCGCGGCGATGGAGCACAACTGGGAGTGGTTCGATAAGCACCTGTTCGGAGCGTCCGGCTCGACGAGCCCGGCGCCCCGCTGAGGAGCAAGCATCTCATGCAGAACACCGGCAGCGGCGGTTTGGGCGTGGTGTCGTTCGGCATCAGCGAGGGCCTGGTAGTCCTGGTCATCCTGGCCCTCGTGTTGTTCGTCGTGTGGAAACTCGCGAAGCTTATCTGGGCGGCGTTCAGTTAGCAGTTCGTCCTCGATGAATCACTGACACGGCTACAAACCGCACCGCCGAGACCGCGGAGGCCGCAGAGGATCTTGTGGTTAATTTCTTGAACAGGAGCTTAGAAGATCAGGAGAACGCTCTTTACAGGGGGACTCTTGAACTCTTGCCCTCCGGTACAAAGTCAGCGCCCTGGATTTGACCGGTAGTTCTCTGCGGGCTCAGCGCGCTCTGCGGTGACCATTCTTGCCTGGTTGAACAGTCTCGAATCGTGGCGGAGACGACGATCACCGCCGAGACCGCGGAGGCCGCAGAGGATCTTGTGGTTAATTTCTTGAACAGGAGCTTAGAAGATCAGGAGAACGCCCTTTACAGGGGGGCTCTTGAACTCTTGCCCTCCTGTACACAGTCAGCGCCCTGGGATCGCGAACGAACTTCGCTGGCCCTCGGCCAGCCGGGGCGATCCAGATTCTGCACGCTGGGGCGATCCGGCACAGCAGAGACCGTGGAACACCCAGAGGATTTGACCGGTAGTTCTCTGCGGGCTCGGCGTCCTCAGCGGTGAGAAGCGTCCTCAGCGGTGGGAAGCTTCTCGCGGGTGGGCGTCAGGGCTTGTTGACGTGGAACGTCCGGCTCTCGACCGACTGGCCGTTGAGAAACGCCTCGACGCTGTATTCCCCCGTCGGGAAACCACCGGCGCTCTGCAGGTGGAACTCGGTCGCCTTCGCACCTCGATACGACACCTTCTTCGTCGGTTCCCCCATCACGCGCCCGGCATAGGTCCAGCGCACGCCGATCGTGCCGGAGCCGTTCCCCGCGGTCAGGATGGAGACATAGACCGTGTCGGTCGGCTCGAAGGTGGTCGTGTGGGTGGCGACGGTGTCGTCCGCGTTCAGCGAGCGACCGAGCTGGATCGACGTGACGCGAAGGTCGGGTCCGCAGCCGGCCAGGCAGGCTAACAGGACGATGAGGACGGACCGGCGGACGTTGAGTAGTCGCATGGCGCAGGGTGATGTTACACCGCGACGCCCCGGCGCATCCGCCGACATGCCGCCATCAGCCGGCGGGCCCGGGCCGATCAGTCGCTCTTGAGCGCCCAGGCCGGATCCATCGAGGCCGCGGTCCGGGCCGGCCACCAGACAGCCGCGAGGCCGCACAACCCGAACGCCAGGCTGGTCGCCGCAATCAGAACTGGATCCGCGGCGCGGACGCCGAACAGCTGGGTCTGCAGCAGGCGGCCCAGGAACACCGCGCCGACGATGCCCAGGACGATGCCGGCGAGGAGCACCGAAGCTCCCTGCCGGACGAACAACCGGGTGATCGCCCGGCCGTCGGCGCCGATCGCCAGCCGCACGGCGATCTCTCGCTCCCGCTGGCGAACGGCGTATGCGATCACGCCGTAGAGACCGACCAGCGCCAGCAACCCGGCCAGCCCGGAGAAGATGACCAGCAGCGATGCCAGCAGCCGGGGTCGGGCGCGCTGTTCGGCCAGGATCTCGCCGAGCATCCGGCCGGAGCCGAACGGGGTGTCGATGTCGATGGCCGCAAGCGCCTGCCTCAGGTCGCGTTCGACCGGAGCGACCGGCCCGGAGATGCGCACGTAGGTGAAGGCGGAACGCGACGGCTGCTGAAGGAACGGGATGTAGAGGTCCGAGAGATCCTCGTCGGTGTGGACGTGCCGCACATCCCCGGCCACTCCGACCACGGTATACACGGCCGGCGGAGACACCGCGCCGCCGGCCTGCGGCAGCGCGACGGTGAGGCGGGCGCCAACGGCGCGGCCACCGGGCCAGAGCCGCTGTGCCAGCGTGTTGCTGACGATCGCGACCGGCGAGGCGTCGAGACGATCCGCGGCGGTGAAGACGCGTCCGTCGTGCATCCGGATGTTGAGCGTGTCGAAGTAGCCCGGGCTGACCGCCACGAACCCGGCGCGGGTGCCGGCAGGTCCGGGCGCGTCGCCGCTGACGTCTACCGACATCGCCTGCTGCAGCGGCCAGGAGTTGGTGAAGGCCACGCCGCCGATCGCCGGGATCTCCCCCAGGCGCGTGAGCACCTGTTCGTAGAAGCGCGCCCGATCGGCCCGCTCCGGATACGACCGCTGGCGGAGATTCAGGCGGCCGACCAGAACGTCGCGGGCATCGAGGCCCATATCCACCCGCAGCATGCGGATGCCGCTGTCGACCACCAGCGCCGCCCCGACCAGCAGCGTCAGGCAGGCGGCCACTTCGACGGCGATGAGCACGGCGCGGGTTCGCGCCTGCGCCGGCCCGTCGGTCGAGCCGCGCTGACCGGCTGCGAGCAGCAGCGCCACCGGGGTGTGCCGGCCGGCGAGCAACGGAGCAACGATGCAGCCGATCGTGACGATCAGGCCGGCGCCGGCGCCACAGAGCCAGGGCAGCGCGGTCATCCCGAGCGCCTCTGCCCCGCCCGGTACCGCGCGGGCGAGCTGTCGCTCGATCGCCGGGGCGAGCGCGCCGAGCACGACGTAGCCGATCGCCAGGCCCAGCGCGGTGGCGAACCCGCCGATCACCAGTCCCTCCGACACCAGGACGCGCGCCACCTGGCCGGCGCTCGCGCCCAACGCCTTGCGGATCGCCAGCTCACGCTGCCGCCGGTTGGCGCGCACGAGCAGCAACACCACCACGTTCGCGGCGGCGATCAGCAGCACCAGCGCGGTGGCGGCGGCAGTGGTCAGGAGGAGCGGCCTGATCTGGCTGACATAGGCTGCGTGCGTCGACAGCACCTCTGGACGCCAGTCGCCGGGGACGGCTCCCCCGCCGGCGCGTACGAGCTGCGCCGATGCGCTCCGCGGCGAGGCTGGCCGGCACACCCTCGCGCAGCCGGACCATGTAGGGAAACGTCGGCGCCTTGAGCGGCGCCAGGACGTCGGTGAAGGCGTTGAAGTGCCAGAACCCTTCCGGCAACACTCCGATGATCGTGAAAGTCTCGACCTCGTTTGGCCGGTCGTTGACGAACGCCTCGAACCGCCGGCCGACGATCCCGCCGTCCCCGGCAAACCGTGTCTGCCACAGGCGGTGGCTGATGAGCGCGACGGCCGGGCCTCCCTCCTTGAAGTCGGCGGCTTCGAACCCGCGGCCGCGGGCCGCCCGGATCCCGAGGCCTTCGACGAACCCGGGGGTGACCCACGCACCCGACGCCCCCTCGGCATACGGCGCGCCGCGCAGCGTGAACTGATCGAGGTCCCACGCGATCGCATGCTCCAGGATGTCGCTCAATCCGCTCCAATCGAGCTTCTCCATGCCGGTCGGTCCTGGCCTGCCCGGCTGACCATAACGGACATCGTAGAGACGATCGCTTTCGGGGTAGGGCATCGCCCGCAGCAGGTAGGCGTCGACAACCGCGGCGACGCAGACGCAGAGGCCCAGGCCCGCGCCCAGCGTCCCCAGCGCGATCGCCGAAAAACCTGGCGAACGCCGGAGCAGCTTCACCGCGTGACGGAGGTCGCTGAACAGGCTCATCGGATCACCTCATGGCGCCGCCGGCGATGGATGAGGGATGGCAGGCGCGATCGAACTCTGTGCCGGCGGCCGCGGTGGTTGAATGGAAAAGTGACGGATGGCAGCCGCCGGGGGCGGACCCGGCTCGTGACGCGTCGGATGGAGCCCGGGGCAAGCCGGGCCCAGGCGGCGCCGATGCTGCCGATCACGCTTCCTTGAGCGCCTCGGTCGGATGGATGCGCAGCGCACGCCGCGCCGGTTCGACACAGGCCAGCAGCCCGACGGTCAGCATCACCACCGAGGTGACCGCGAGAGCGTCGATGACGTCGGTGACCGCGACCTCCTCTTCCAGGCCGATGAACAGAAGGAGGATGAGGTTCCCCGCGACAATGCCGCTGCCGACGAGCACGACCGCCCGCGAAAAGATCCCCGCGAGCAGCCGGCCGCGGCTGGCGCCGAGCGCCGCGCGCAGGCCGATCTCGCGCGTCTTCCGGGCGACGCTGACCGACATCAGCGAGAAGATCCCCGCCGCCGACAGGAACATCCCGAGGGCAACCACGCTGGCGATCGCACCGGCCATGACCATCTGGGGCACATCCACGCGCCAGGCGAATTCGTCGAGCGAACGCATCTCGTCGAGCCGCAGGCCGGCGTCGAGGCTGAAGGCCAGCGCGCGCAGCCGCGGCGCCAGCGCGGCCGGGTCGCCGGCCGTCCGCACCCCCATCATCAGCGGCGAAGTGGTCGCCGGGGAAGCGGCACGATAGAGGTACGGCGCCTCGCCGAGATCGGTCGGCGTCATGCCGATGTCACGGACCATTCCGACGATCTCGAACCACGGCTCGGTGGCGTCCGGGTTGGCGCTGGCGAACCGCACCCGGCGGCCGACCGGGCTGCCGCCGCCGGCGTAGCGGCGCGCGAACGCCTCGTTCACGAGCACCGTTCGGGCGCCGGCGGCGCGATCGCCGTCGTGGAAATCGCGTCCGGCGAGGATCGGCACCTCGAACGCCTCGAAGAACCGCGGGCCGACCGACGACATCCAGAGATTGGTGATCGGCACCGGGGCGGTCCCCGGTGACGACTCCACTTCTGCTCTGCGCACCGCCGGGCCCATGCCGGGCAGGCGATCGCCAAACGTCACCGCGAGAACATCCGGTTCCTCCGCGACGCGACGCTCCAGCTCCCGGTACATCTGCTCGCGCCGGGCGGCGAACGCCGCGGCCGACTCTTCACCGGCCGGGCTCAACGCCGACTCGCGATCCAGGTCCACCCTGACCGCCAGGTAGTTTTCTGCGGGAAAGCGCTCGCGGATCACCCGGTCGCGCCACGCCTCGTGCGCGATCCCGGTCGCCGGCGGAATACAGATGACGGTCAGCGCCACCTGCGCAATCATCGCCGTCGTCCAGACCTTGCCGAATCGCAGGGTGGATCCCCCCGCGCCCATGTTGCGAAGCTGCGACTGCACCCGCGATCCGGTGACCTTGAGCGCCGGCAGCACACCCAGCAGCCCGGCGCCGACGAGGGTCAGGGCCACCGCGTAGATCACCGTGGTGAACTTGAGACCGGGGTCGATCCAGAACGGCAACCCGCCGCTCTGTCCTGAGTAATAGGCCGCCATGCCCCACTTCAACGCCGCGTGCGCCACCCCCAGCCCGACGATGGCGGCGACCGATGCGAGCACGAGCGCTTCGACGAACAACTGCGCGACGATCCGCCCGCGGCTGGCCCCGAGCGCGTAACGGACCGCGATCTCGGCGTCGCGGGTGGCCGTCCGGGCGTAGATCAGCGTCCCGACGTTCACACAGGCGACGATCATCACCAGCAGGATCGGCAGGTGCGTCACCGAGATCTCGACCCACGACCGGTCGCCGGGCGATTCGCCGCCGTAGGCCAGCACCCGCGGACGCAGATGCTCGTGGGTGCGGGGAGATGCGGCCGCGACCCGTTCGGTGAGGGTGGTGACCTCGGCGTAGGCTTGAGCCTGGGTTGCGCCCGGCGCGATCCGGCCGAACACCCGGATCGCCGGGCCTTCGAGCGGGCCGTAGCCGGCGGCGCGAACCTGCAGCGGCACCCACAGGCGATGGTTGACCGGAAAGGCGAAGCCTTTCGGCATGACGCCGACCACCGTGGTCGAGACGCTTCCGAGCTGCACGGTCCGCCCGATGGCGTCGGGGGCGCCGCCGAACCGCTGCTGCCACACGGTGTAACCGAGCACGACGACCGGCGGGGCACCCGGTTGTTCGTCGGAATCGAGCAGCGGGCGGCCGAGGTAGGGCGGCACCTGGGCAACGCGGAAGGCCGACGCCGTCGTTTCCGCCACGGTGACCGGCTCGGGCGGCGCGTCACCAAGAATCAGGTTGCGCTCGAGCGTCCGGTACGCGCCGAGGTCCTCGATCAATCGGGCGTTCTGGCGCCAGCCGAGGAAGTCGTGCAGCAGCCGCCGCTCGTCCTCGCTGGCGACGCTGTTGCGCATCTCGACTTCGACGATCCGATCGCCGCCGGGGAGCGGTAGACGCGGACGAAACAGATCGCCGCTGAGGTCGTACCAGCCGGCCCCGATGCCGATCGCGATCGCGAGCGCCAGCCCCCCCGCCAGGGTCAGGCCTGGATACTTCACCAGCATCCGGAAACCGAGCTTGTAGTCCTGCAAGATGCTGCTCCCCTTGTTGGTCTTGAACCGGACGAATCGCGCACGCGCCAGCGCGGCCGCCATGTCGAGCGCTTCGACGCCGGTGAGCACGCCGGCCGCTACCGGGCCGCGATGCCGCAGGCGATCGAGGTGCGCCTCCTCGAGATCGCCGAGTACGTCTTCGGCCTGGTCTCCGGGCGCCACGCCACGCAGCAACACCCTGGCCCACCACGGCGTCCTGTTCACCGGGTCTCTCCGATCACCTCGCCGAGCTCGCCCACCATCGCCTGGATCGCACCGGTGGTGGCGCGGACGGCGGCAAGGCCCGACGGCCGCACCATCACCAGACGGCGCGGCTTGCCGCCGCGTTCCGGCCGCGGCTCGCCCAGGCGGGTCGTGACGAGCCGCTTGGCCTCGAGCCGCTGCAGCGTGGTGTAGACGTTGGCGCGCCGGACCGAGCGGCCGGTCCGCTTCTGGATGTGCTCGGCGATCGACACGGTGTAGGCCTCCTCGGCGCCGAGGCGCAGCGCGGCCAGCAGAACGAGGAGCTCGAACTCGGCGAGGGATTGGGTCGCGCGTTTGCCAGCCATTTAAGTCACTATGTGACTATCTAACCGCGGCGTCCGTGATCTGTCAAGATGGCGGCGCGCAAATGTAGCGCGCAAACAGCGCCGCTGATAAAATGCCGCGCACACGAGAACACTCCGGTCAAGGCGCGCGATGACCAGAAAGGTCCGATAGTGGCCGAGCCGCTCCACACTGCCAATCTCCCGGGGGACCCGCGCGGCGCGGATCTCCAGAGCCAGATCCAGGACCTCAGCGCGGCGCTGCAGAACTGGCGGCGCACCCGCGAGTACTCGCGGCAGACAGAGGAGCGCCTGGCGCAGATCACGCTGCAGTGCGCGCGTATCGTCGAGTCCTGGCAGGAGACGGAGCGGCGCAACACCGCGGTGACAGGACCATCGGAGCGGCGCCCCTGGGTCGTCGAGAACCGGGTGCCGCAGGACACCGCCGAACGGATCCGCGCGCTCGAACGCACCATCGAGCACGAGTGGGAGGCGCTGCGTGAGGACCAGGACGAGCCGGCGAAGCAGCCCGCCGGCCAGGCGGGCACCGCGGACGGGTCCACGACGGCCAGCCTGACGGTGCGTGGATTCGAGAGCGTCGAGGCCCGTCTCGGCGCACTCGAACAGGACATCCAGAGCCGCATGGCGCAGCTGTCGGGGGACCTGCAGGCGGTGATCGCCGAGCTCCGCACCGCACGACCGCCCGCCGCGCCGGCCGCCGCCCCGGCGTTCCCGCTCGAAAGCGTGATGCGCATCCACGAGGAGCTGCGGGAGGCCGACACCACCGCGACGCCCGGCGCCGAGGCGCTCAAGCCGGGGGCGACGCGCGCGCTGCCGGAGTCGACGGAAGCATCGACCGCGCTCACCGCCCGCATGGAATCGCTGGAACGTGCGGTCAGCGACGTCGCGGCGGTCCAGCCAGCTCGCGGCTGGCGGCCGCTCTACGCCGTAATCGGGCTGTTGCTGGCGCTCGGCGGGATGGCGCTGGTCGGGGTGTGGATGCAGCGGCGCGTGGACGCGCGGCTGAACGAGGCGGCCGCGCAGGTGCTGGCCGCGGAACGGCAGCGGGACGCCACTACCGCCGCGACGCGCGAGGAAGCGGCCCGCCAGGTAGCCGACGCGCAGCAGTCGGCGGCCCAGGCGCAGGTCGTCGGCAATGTGCTCGCCGCCCCCGATCGCGTCCGCTACTGGCTGACCGGCGCGGACGCAACCTCACGCGCCTACGGGCAGGTGCTCTTCAGCCGCTCACGGGGGATCGTGTTCAGCGCGCTGCGGCTGCCGGCCGCCGGCCCGGGAAAGACGTATCAGCTCTGGCTGATCACCATCAACGGCCCGGTAAGCGCCGGCCTGATCAGTCCCGACAGCGCGGGGCGCGTCACGCTGGCCACCGATGCGCTGCCCACTTTTCAGGGGCGCCTCACAGGCGCGCTCGTGACCCTGGAACCGGACGGCGGAGCCCCGCAGCCCTCGGCCGACCAGGTGCTGATCAAGGTCGAATGACCGGCAGTCAGCGACGAAGGACCCCGACCACGCGGAGCTTCGCGTCCGACTTGACCGTCACCCGCTGATCGTCGCTGAGGCCCGCCGGGTGCCGGAAACTGAGCTGATGCTCGCCGGGCGTGAGCGGCAGCGGGCCAAGCGGTGTGCGTCCGATCGAGTGACCGTTGAGCGATACCTCCGCCCATGGCGACGCGTCGACCGTCACCAGCCCCGGGGGAGGTGCGATCTGGAGCGCGACCATCTGCCCCGCCTCGACCTCGAGGGTCTGCCGCATGCGGTAGCCGAGCGCGGCGTTCACCAGTTCCACCTCGTGACGGCCGGCCGGAATCTTGAGATCCGCTCCCGGCACCGATCCCAGCAGCCGCGACTGTTCGAACACCTTCAGCTCGATCGGCGACGAGATACGCAGGATGCCGCCCGTGGCCAGCGCCGCCTTGCCGGAGTGCGCTACCGGTGAGGCCGACACCACGCGCACCCAGCTCAGATCGGGGGCGACCGTCAGCCGCAGCGGCGCCGATGCCGCCGTACGGCTGCTGAGCAGCACCTCCCCGCCGGACGGCGCGGTCTCGCTGGCGATCGCCGGCTGGGGCGCCCGCCACAACGCGCGCGACAGCATCACGATGACACCCGCTTCCGCCACCGCGATGAGCGCCAGCGCCGCCATCAGCCCGGTCGAAACTCTCGCGCGCACGACGACGGTCGCGGGCGCCGGATGCGGGATGTGCGCCGGTCTTGCCGAGTCGAGATGGCGCTGGTAGGCCGCGAACGGCTCCTGAATCACCCTCGGAACCGGCGGCCGGGGCTCCCGATTCTCCTCCCACGCCCGCACCTGGACGGACGGCCGGGCGCTCAACGCCGGGCGCGGCGCCGGCTCGCACGTCCGCCGGTTCGTCGTCGACCGGCTCGTTGTCCAGCCACTCGTCGTCCAGCGGCCCTACCGGTTCGACCGACGTATATTCGACCTGCACGGATTCGACAGCCGCGAGGCTGGTGTCCTTTGCCGGCGGAACCGGGGCCGGCGGAACCGGGGCCGGCGGAACCGGTACCGACTGGACCGGTTCCGGTTCGAAGACGGCGTCGGGGACGACCTGCATCGGTTCGACTATCGGGGCCGGGCGAGCCGGGTTCAACCGTTCTCGCGGCCACCGATGCCGGCTCGGCCGGGAACAATTCGATTGGACTGGACTCCGGCTCCTCCTCTCGCGGTGCTTCGACAAGGCGCGAGTCGCTGCGCCCGGCCCGCTGCAGCAACTCGTCCAGAGCCGCGCGCGCATCCGCCCCGGATGTGATCCCGGTCCCGGTGACCTGGAGGGCGCGGTCGAGCCACTCGCGCAGGAACGGTGACAGGCCGTGGCCATCGAGGAGATTTTCGATCTGCGGCAGCTCCGCCGCGGTCACCGGCCGGCCGATGAGCACCGACACCGCGACGAGCCCGAGCTGATACCAGTCGGTGGCGACGTCGAGCGACCGCGCCGACGCCCCGGCGGCGGGCGGCACGGCGACGCCGATCGACGCCAGTTGCGCGGGCCGCAGGTTCAGGGTGTCGATCGCCGCTCCGACCACGTGCTCGACAATCGTCAGACGTCCGTCCGGGCTAACGACGATGCGCTCGGGACTGAGAACGCCATGGGTGATGCCGTGGCCGTGCTGCTGGAGCTGGACCAGGGCCGGCGCGAGCTGGCGGATCAGGGTGGCGGCGAACTCGGGGCCGCGCGCCTGGTGGAGCACCTCAGACAGTCGTTTGCCCGGCGTGCAATTCGAAATCAGGGCCAGGTCATCGTCGGGTTCGAGACGCTGGACCGACCGGACCCGGGCGAAGGCGGGATGCCGGAACTGGTTGAGACGCTGCACCTGCTCGCGCAACGCCGTCTCGAACCCCGGCGTCTGCGCGAAGTCGGGATGGAACCGCAACAGCTCCAGAGACGGGGCGTCGCTGTTGTCGAACATCAACAGCCGGTCGCCAAGGCCGTCGCTCAGACCCTGTGCGTACCAGCTGGCCAGCGGTTTGGGGGGAGCCGCCGGCAGGGCCTCGTCGCCGTGCGAATTCTTCAGATCTGGCATACGGTTCGCTCTGACGGCACGCGGGTCGGTACCCGTCAGCCCCTGATCCTCCTGGCGGCAAGATCGCGAGGATGGAGCTGTCGCGCGGTCACTCCGATCGGAGGTGTCAGCGCGTGGTGTTGATCGAAAAATGGGTGCGGGAATCTTGTCACGGCCGGGGCGGGTTGACAAGGATTTAGCGCGGCAATGTGACCCCGCCCAATTGACTCCTCGTCGCGGCGCGGATAGGGTTGCGCCACACATCGTCCGGACGAACGGTGTTCGCGACAGGAGGCTTGGCATGGCGAACCCACTGACTGGTGACTTCGACGCGGTCCTGCAGGTGAGCGGAAGCACCGTCAATCGCCTGCTGGCCAGCATTCACCAGAACGGCGGGACGAAGACCACGCTGCCGGGATTCACCCACGGCACGCGGCTCCGGGTCGGTGATCCCACGCCGATCGACGGCATGCGAGGCACCATCGAGTTTCAGGTCTCGGTGCCGCACATCGACCTGATTCACGGCGTCACCGACCGGTTCTGGCTCGACGTTGGCGTCCGCGCCCGCTACCGGGCCGATCCCGGATCGGTGCCGGTCCCCGAGTTCATCCACGGCATAGTGCGCGCGCAGTACCGGATCGATCCGATCGATCCGAGCTGCTGGGGCTGGGAGAAGCTGGCCGCCCAGTACCTGTGGATCCGGGTTATTCCCGACACGGTGTCCTTCACCGGCACCGCCGTCGATGATGATCTGGATTTTTCGGTGCTGGCGGCCGGGATGGATCCGGCAGTGGCGGACGCGCGGATCACCCGCCTCGCGAGAGTCCTGCTGAAGGTCCGCTTCGAGGCGACGCCGCACAAGGTGTCGAAGCGCTTCCGCAAGGGATCGATGCGCAGCCTGCACGTCGGCGCCAACCGATCGGTCGTGGCGGTGCCGCTCGGCTTGACCGGGGACCCGATCGCCGGCCAGATCGAGAGCATCAACCAGGACCTGCTCGACGGCCGCGATTTCGGCATCGCGATCAGCCGCGACGTCATCCTCGCCAAGGCGCAGCACGAGCTCGACGCGTTGCGGGCGTCGTTTTCGATGGGGCTGCGCTTCTACCACCGGACCTACCTCGACCTCGGCCCATTAGGCGACGTCGACGTCCTCGTGGTGACGATCGACTACACGATCAAGCTGAAGAGCGCAAGCGTGCAATGGCTCGGCGGGATGGCACCGATGCTCGGTTTGACCGTGCCGGGCGGTCTGCTGGCGATCACGCTCAAGGGGGAAGCGCGCACCCCAGACTCGCGGTTCAACTTTGACTGCGAGGTGGTGCAGCTGGTGGTGCTGTCGTTCGATGCGGTGAACGAAGCGTTCACGGCGGCGCCGTTCGGCTCCGCGTCGGTCAAGGTGCCCGGCATCTTCGGCGCGATCATCGAAGCAGAGGCCAGGCCCCGCATTCAGGAGCGGGTCGCCACCGAGGTGCAGGCTACCGCCGGCGGGCTCGCCGCCGCGTTGAACCTGAAGACGCGGAAAGAGGAACTGATCGACCAGCTCAAGACGATCGACGACCAGGGCAACGCGTGGCTCGACGAAGCCGTGTTCACCCCTGACGGGGTGATCGTCCGCGGGCAGATCGCGCTGACACCACGCCGGGGGCCGGCGCAGAGCGTGGCGATGACCGCGGAACAGGACGGCTACACCGCGTTCGACAGCTGGTTCCCGGGCGGGCGCATCGACGCCTTCGCCTGGTCGTGGACGTGGTTCAACAACGCCGGCGAGCCGGGGTCCGAAACGAGAACCGATCGCTACCTCTTACGCCGCCCGGCGGGCGGAGGGCAAGGCAAGTTCGGCCTGATGCTGGGCCTGCGCCGGCCGCTGCCGGGTCTCGATGGCATGGGTAAGGTGTGTCTTGCGATCCGCGGCGTCCAGGTCCACGCGGTGACCGGCGAGCTGGTCCCGGCGTCGACGACCCGGCGCTGCAGCCGGTTCGGGTTCGACATCAGGCTCGCGACCCCCGACCGGATCTTCCTGCGTGAGTGGGTGCCGGGCCCGCGCGATCCGATCGGGCCGGTGGCGGAAGCGGCGATCCACGAGGTCGGCGTCCCGCGGGCGAAGGGTCACGGCGCCAACACGCTGGTGATCCGCACCGCGGAGGGGTGGAACCGCGAGATCGCCATGGCGGTGCGCGATGGGCTGGCGACCTCCGGACGCCGCGATGCGGGATTGGTGGTGCTGGTCCTCTTCCCGGATGGAACCCTGATGCGAAACGGGGCCGGGGCCATGCCGGAGTTCACCGAGCTATCGGCGGAGCTCGAGGCACCGCTGGTGGTAAACGAGGACGTCGGTGGCAGCTGGTCGAAGGCGCTGCGGCTGGACGAGGGAGGCGCGGGCGGCCAACTGGAATGGCGGCTGATCAGCCCGACCGGAGGGGTGACGTGGGCGCACAGCGGGCCGGTCACGCCGCGAGAGCTCGGATCCGCGCTCGACGATTACCTCTTCCCCAGTACGGCGTTCGACGTGACGGCCATCATGCCGGGGCTGGGGCTTGGCAGCCGGGTCTCGTCGCTGGCGCTCGACACCGGGCTCATCGACCAGCTGGTCGAGGTCGAGAGCCGCTGCCCGCCGCCGCCGTTCGGCCGCTTCGGCGTCGTCACCGACGTGACATTTGTGACCAAGCGTTCGGCGGCGATGGAGGCGGCGATCCGCAAAGTCACCGGGGCGCGCGAAGGGCGTACGACCGAGCAGTTCTCGGTCGTGATCGTGGACGGCGCGAGTGCCGAGGAGATCGAGGAGTTGAGCCGTTCGCTGCCCGAGGGGATCATGGCGATCCCCGATCCCGACGGCACGATCTCGAAGCACTTCGGGGTCCGCGTGTGGCCGTCGAGCGTTACGCTCAGCGAGATCGGCCGGGTCACGGGATTCGAAATGGGGACCGATGAGAGCGTGCAGCCACCGCGCTCGGGTGAGGCGTCATGAATGATCCGCTGCTCATACTCACGCCGCTGATGGTGCTCCTGATCCTGGCGCTGATCAGGTTCACCGGCTGCAAGCCCTTCGGTGGGTCCGACGCGGTCACTCCGTCGACCGGACCGGGGCAGACGCCCGGCGTGCCACCACCGCCGGTGGTCCCGCCCACCTACGAACAGCTGGTGGCGGGCATCAAGGGTTTCGCCGCCCACTGGCGCCTCGCCGAGACCGGCGGGAACGTCGCGGCGGTGCTCGGCCCGTTGAACCCGCAGGCACAAGGCCAGTACGTAACCGGCAACCCGGCCGGCACCGGCCTCAAGCTCGGCCAGCAGGGGGCGCTGTTCGACAAGACAAAGAGCGACCTCGCGGCAGAATTCCTTGGCACGGCGGCGTACGTCGAGGTGCCGTTCGTCGGGACGCTGAACACGGGCAACATCCTCTCCTTCAGTGTGGAGCTATGGCTGAAGCCGGACCCCGCTCTCGGGCCGGCGACGCAAGTCGTGATCAGCTCTCATCGCGTGGACACGAAGCACGGCTACGAGATCGCCCTGGTCAAGCGGGACAACGAGACGCACCAGCAGCTGCGGGGCCGCGTGTTTTCACCGACCGCGACGAACCCGACTGAAGTCAGCATCCAGCCGGTGCAGGCTGATGGTGACCCGAAGGCGTGGCGCTACGTCGTGCTGACCTATGAAGGCGCACCGACCGGCCTCGGCACGCTCACCCTGCACGTCAGGCTGGCGAAATCCACGTCGCGGTTCCAGGACGTGGCCACCGGAGCCAGTTACGTCAACGTGACCAGCGCCACACCGTCGACGCTGCGGTTCGGCGCCAACCACAAGAGCAACCAGAATGCCGACAACTTCTTTGCCGGGCGGATCGACGAGGTGGCGTTCTACAACGTCGTCCTGACCCAGCAGCAACGCGACGATCACTTCGACATGGCGTAACCGCGCGGGCCCGGCATGCTGCTCATGTTCACGGTCTTCGGCTGTGTCGTCGCGCTCGACCAGGGCTCGAAGGCGCTGGTATCGTCTCGGCTCCGGGAAGGCGCGGCCACTGCCGGCACGATCGGCGGCGTTCGGCTGCGGCTGGTCGTCAACCGGCGGGACCCGTGGAGATCGAGTCGCGGCGTACTCGACCTGACGATCGGCCTGCTCCTGCTGGTAATCGCGGGGACTGCGATCGCGGCGGCGACCGACCTGGGCTGGGCGCACCTCGCGATCGGGGCCGGCATCGGCGGCGCCACCGGCAACCTGATCGACGGTATCCAGCGGCGCGCGGTCACCGACTTCATCGATCTGCGGGTCTGGCCGGTCTTCAACCTGGCGGACGCGGCTATCGTCGGCGGCGCACTGATGACCGCGTGGAAAGTGATCCAGGCGGTGCAGGCCGGCTAGGGATGCGCGGTCGTCCACCAGAGGACGGCGAAGGTTGCGGCCGCCGCGAGCACGAGCACGCCGGAGATGGTGGCGTAGACATCGACGCCGGCGACACGGTCCACGTCCTCACGTGTGGCGCCGAGCGGAATCCGGGCCGCGGCGTAGATCGCTACCGCGGTGAGGAACCGCGCTCCTTCGAACGGCGCAGTCCATGACAGAAGTCCCAGGAGCAGGGCCACCGCGAGCCCGGCCTCCAGCAGCTGGGTTGGAATGCGTCGGCACCACACACCATCGGTATTCGGCAGCCGCAGAGAAAACCACCCCGATGCCGGCCGTCCGGCGCAGCAGCCGGTCAGCGTGCATCCAATCTTGGTGAAGACCATGCCCACCAGCATGGTGATCGTGGCGGCATCCCAGAACGCGCCGAGCCGGACGCCGAGCAGCCGCAGGACGGGCCACGAGCAGGCCAGCGCGAGCAGCAGCCCGCCATAGAGCGCCGCCCCGCCTGTCTCGCGGGCCCAGACCAGCGACGGATGATCCCGGTAGAAGCGCCACTGCGTCAGCACGTACAGGAGCCGCGAACCGACCAGCGCCGGGATCGTGAGGAGCAGCAGGGCGGCATAGAGGGGCCGCGGGCTCACGCCAGCCGCCTCTCCTGCGGCCGTCCCGGCGACGATGCCGAACGTAAGCCCGAGAAACAGGAACGCGGGGTAGGCGTAGATGTCGATCCCGCGCACGTGGAACAGAACGGGCAATCCTCTGGTCATGCGGTGGCAAATGTTGGCAAAGAGATGGCGGATGTTAGCGGCATCGCCCCGGACACGCAATCGAGCGCTCCGGGCGTCAAATCCGTAAGTCCACTTCCGCCACGTTTGTCAGTCATCCGTCCGGCTGATTTCCGCGAAGGCGAGCAATGACTTGTTGAGCGTGCACGAGCCTTAAGTCGGCGCCAGGGGAGACTTCGACGCTAACGCGGCCATTTCTTACCATGTGATTGCTCCGATTCGGGACGGGGTCCGATTCTTGCACTGACACTTCCAGGAACTTGGAGGTGGGTCGGATGCTTCGTTACGCGGTGGGTTCGTTTCTCGTCATCTGTGCTTTTGCCGGGTCGGCGTGGGCAGAAAAAATCGGTCTTCCAAAGAATGGGGCGCTCCTCACTTCAGGGCTAAGCCTGGATGTCTCGGACCCGCTGGTGCAGGCGGCGGTGATCGCTGCGGCCCCGGCCGACTGGCGCGCGTCGAGCGGCGCCGACGTCTGGTGGGCGTCGATCAACGGCTTCGACGTACACGTCCAGGTCTTCCCCACCCTCAGTCGTCCGGGCAATGGCGACCCGCAGTGTTGCCTGAGCTTCGTGCAGGGGGACACCGAGTTCTGGCTCAAGGTCCATGGCAGTCTGGGGGGCGGACCTACCGCCGGGCGGGTTAACGCCGGGCGGATTACCGCCGGGCAGCAACCCGCCGACCTCGGGCCCTGGCAATGGCGGACCCGGCCAGAGTGGCGGTGCTCCGGGTAACAGTGGTGGCGCACCGGGTCCGGCTGGGCCTCCTGCCGGCGGACCGGGGGCCGGAGGACCGGGGGCCGGCGGACCGGAGGCCGGAGGACCGGATGCCGGAGGACCGGATGCCGGAGGACCGGGGGCCGGCGGATCGGGCACCGGAGGACCGGGGGCCGGCGAACCAAATGCGGGAGGTAGCGGCGCACCGCCCGTCAGCGAAACGACTGTCGGCGGGGCGCCCACGTTCGTGGAAGTCTCGGAGCCCGGGCTTCTCGCTCTACTCGGCCTTGGCCTCTTCACGGCGGCCCGCACGGTTCGCAAGCGCGCCTGAGCTCATCTCAATCTCCGTCTCCACCGGGGCAGAAGCCGCGCGAGCGCTTCTGCCCCGCGTCACTGTACGGGCGTTCACGCGTCAGAACGTCGGCGCGTCGGATGTCAGGTGGTTCGCAGGACGGCGTCGAGCGCTGCGGCAAACCGCTTCCAGCTCTGGAGCTCGGACCCGAGCGCCTTGCGGCCGGCCGGCGTCAGACGGTAGTAGCGCGCCTGCCGGTTGTTGTCGGTCACGCCCCACTCGCTGGTGATCAGCCCGAACTTCTCGAGCCGCTGCAGCGCGGGATAGAGCGAGCCCTGGTTCACCTCGAGCTCGCCGGCGGAGATCTGCTGCACCCGCTGGCTGATGCCCCAGCCATGCATCGGCGACAGCGACAGCGTCTTCAGCACGAGCAGGTCGAGCGAGCCCCGCAGGGCGTCCATGGACGGGCGGGAAGCCACGAGTGCGCTCCAGGTTGATGCGGTTGATTGTTCTCTAGCTAGCGAGAGGAAGCCTAGCCCGCTCTCTTGTAGCTGTCAACGACGAGGCGGCGGCCGTAATGCTCGCGACTATCTGCCGGTGGCCGGCTTGAACACCGTCCGGAAGGCACGGAGCGCGGCTGGATGGTAGATCGTCGCGTGCTGCTCCTCCGGCATGCGCTCGTAGTGCCAGGTCAGATCGGGAACCGAAGCCTTCTGGAGGATCCCGGCCAGTCGCGCGGTGACGTCCGCCAGCCCCGGCTCGGCGCTGCTGGCCAGGAAGATCGTCTTCCGGATCGACGGCCGGGTCCGCAAATGGCCGCTCGCCGCCCCGAGAAGGTTCTCCTTGTTCCACCATAGGCTGGGGTCGAAGGCGATGTAGGTGTCGAACAGATCCGGCTCGAGCAGGAACGTTTCGACGACGAAGAGCCCGGCCAGCGACTCTCCCACGATCGCGGTCTCTCCGGTCGTCCGGTAGCGCTGCCGTACCGCCGGCATCAGCTCGGCCCGGATGAAGGCGCGAAATGCCGCCGACCCACCGACACGAACTGCGATCTTCTTGTCTTCCTCGCTCTCGGTCGGCCCGGTCATGTCGCGGCGGCGCTCGGTGTTCTCGATCCCCACCAGCAGAAACGGCCTCATCGTCCCGTTGCCGATCGACACCTGCAGCAGCCCGGCGACATGGAGGAAGTCCTCGACGATGCCGCCGTCGGGCATGTAGAGCACCGGGAGACGCAGCTCGGGAGATTCGGCATAGCCCTGCGGCACGTAGACGTTGATGCGTCGCTTCTCACGCAGGTTCGTAGAGGCGATCGCAAAGGTGTCGCCGATGACCAGCGGTGTCACGGCCGGGACGGCCGGCTTCGGACGGGTTTGCGCCGGGACGGTTGCGGTAAGAGCGAGGAGGAGACCGACGGCGAGAAAAACTCGGCTCATGGATTAGGGAGACTCCGGGATCTGAATCGTTTCACCCTGTCGCGGTGCCAGGCAGCCGGCAGCGCATCCAGGCACCTGCTGTCCGGCGCGGTGATGATAAATGACCACCCGCTTCGCGTCGATCCGCCCGCCGGACTTGACGAGCGCTTGATGCAGCCAGGGGGACACGAAGGCGACATCGAGATTGCGGGCCGCCGCAAGACTGTCGATGCTGTCGGTGTCGCCGCTGAAGTAGAGCCGCCGGCCGTGCCAGGTCACGATGTAGGAATAGTGACCGATTCGCGCGTGCGGCGTTTCGAGCGGCTCGATTTCCGCCGCGCCGAACGTGACCCGCCGCGACAGCGGCAACACGCGGTCCGCGGCAACCGGACGCGTGGCATCGGCCGGGCCGAGCACCTTCCAGTTGGTGCGGCCGAACAGCTGCGGTTCCCAGTGATCGAGATGCTTGTGGGTGATCAGCGCCAGGGTCGGCATCGAGTACGGACGGATTTCGGTCTCGGCGTACGGCGGCCCGTCGGCGTATCCGATCTGATAGGGGAAATCGGTGATCACCGTGGCCGACCCGTCGGTGATCGCAACCGCCATCTGGCCGATGAACCGGGCCTCGAGCCGCGGACGCTGCGTTGACACCGGGAGCAGGACAACGGACAGGAAGACCAGGGCCAGTCTCATGTTCATCCCTCAATTCGACACAGGAGCAGTTGTCCCCAACAGGAGAATTCTAGACCGGGGATGGGGGATGGGAGATGGCGGTGTGGGAATGGGGGATGGGGAATGGGAGATGGCGGTGTGGGAATGGGGGATGGGGAATCGGGAGTGACGGAATCGGATATTGTCTACCGCGCTGAGGGCCGAGTAACCCGCTTCCCTGGCGCGGCGCGGGTAGAATTCGGGCATGCGACTCACGCTGCCGCTCTTCCTCCTGGCGCTGGCAACCCAACAGCCGCAGCTGCCGCCGCCGGCCCCTGCGCCCAACTGCCCCGAGCTCGCGACCGCGCTGGCGGCCGTCACCCGGAACGACGCGCGGCTGCGCGACTGGGGGAACCTCGCGCGCTACCGCGAAGACAATCGTTCGCTCCAGGCACCGGCGGCTGGTGAGCAGCGCGTCGTTTTCATGGGGGACTCGATCACCGACTCGTGGACGCAGCGGCGGTTCGGAGACTTCTTCGTCGGCAAGCCCTACGTGGGGCGCGGGATCAGCGGCCAGACCACGCCGCAGATGCTGGTGCGGTTTCGTGCCGACGTGATCGACCTGAGGCCGCAGGCCGTCGTCATCCTGGCGGGTACGAACGACATCGCCGGCAACACCGGCCCGATGCTCGACCAGGAGATCCAGGGCAACATCGCCTCGATGGCGGAGCTGGCGAAAGCCCACGGCATCAAGGTCGTACTGGCCAGCATCACCCCGACGAGCGCCTACCACACGGCACCCAACGCCGAGCCGCGTACGACCGGGAGACCGCCAGCCCGAATCCGCGCGTTGAATGCGTGGATCCAGAGCCATGCCGCCGCGAACGGATACCTGTACCTGGATTACTACTCCGCCATGGTCGACGGCGCGGGCATGCTTCGCGAGGACCTGAGCGCCGACGATCTGCATCCGAACGCGAAGGGCTACGCGATCATGGGACCGCTCGCGGAGGCGGCGATCCGGAAGGCGCTTTCCTGAGGAACCGGCCCTCGACGCGGATCATGACCGTCCGGAGGCGGCCATGCCTTCCCGCTCGTCGACCCGCAAGAGCAGGATCGCGCCGACCACGAAGAAGACGACCGTGACCGCCATGCCGGCGCGGTGGGTGCCGGTCACGTTCACCAGCGTGCCGTAGAGGGTGGGGCCGAGAAAAGCGGTCGCCTTGCCGGAGAACGCGAAGAAGCCGTAGAACTCCGCCTCCTTGTCGTCGGGGACGAAGCGGCCCAGCAGCGACCGGCTCGCCGACTGGTTCGGCCCGACCAGCACACCGACGCAGACGGCCGCCAGCCAGAACGTGGTGCGGCTCTGACCCAGGATCGCGAGCGTGCCGGCCGCCGTCAGCCCCACCAGTGACAGCAGGATGGTCTTCCGTCCACCGATTCGATCGTCGAGAAAGCCGAACGCCACCGCGCCCGCGCCGGCGGCGATGTTCAGCACGATCCCGAAGACGATGGTCTCGTCGGTGGTGAAGCCGTAGACCTGGACCGCGAAGACCGCGCCGAGCGAGAAGATCACGACCAGTCCGTCGTTGTAGATCAGCCGGGCGAGAATGAGCCGCACGATCTGGCGATACCGTCGAATCTGCCGGAACGACTCGGCGAGCTGCCGGAACCCGGCGGCAATCGCGTTCCCCGGCGCAAAATCGCCGCGCACCTGAGGCTCCTGAACCAGCAGGACGAACGGAATGGTGAAGACGGCGAACCACACCGCGACCAGCAATGCCGTCGCGCGTACGTTGGCGCCCCCTTCCGCGGTCAGGCCGAGCGCGCCGGCAAACATCGGATAGATCGGCGAATCGGTCTGCACGAAACCGTACAGCGCCAGCAGCAGGGCGGCGATCCCGCCGGCGTAGCCGAGCCCCCAGCCCAGGCCCGAGACGCGGCCGATCTTGTCCTGGGGCACGAGGTCCGGCAGGAAGCTGTCGTAGAACGCCGACCCCATCTCGAACGCGACGTTGGCGATCACGAAGATGACGATCGCCAGGCCCGCCCTGCCGGGAGCGACGAAGGCCAGCGCCGCGGTAGCGGTCACGCAGATCGCGCTCGACGAAAGAAGGAACCGCTTGCGATACCCGCCGCGATCGGCGATGGCGCCGAGCAGCGGCGAAAGCAGCGCAACGGTGACGGCGGTGAGGGCGACCGCGGTGGTCCACAGCGGGGTCAGGTCCTTCCCCGGCCCGCCCATGTAACCGACGAAATAGGTGCTGTAGATGAACGTGACGATCAGCGTCGTGAAGGAGGAGTTCGCGACGTCGTAGAGCGCCCACGCGAACACCGGTCCGCGACGATAGGGCCGCGCCGTCACGACTGACGCCCGGCTTGGTGCACGCACTGCGGCCGCATGATGATCGAGATCAGAACAAACCCACGACCCGGCCGTCGTCGGTGAGGTCGATCCGCTCGGCGGACGGCACCTTGGGCAGCCCCGGCATGGTCATGATGTCGCCGCAGATCATGACGACGAACTCGGCGCCGGCGGCCAGCCGCACTTCGCGGACGTTGACGATGTGGCCGGTCGGCGCGCCGCGCAGCTTGGCGTCGGTCGCGAACGAATACTGGGTCTTGGCGACGCAGACCGGATAGTGTCCGTAACCCTCGTCCTGGAGCCGGGTGATCTGCGTGCGCACCGCGCTGTCGGCGCTGATGTCGGCGGCGCCATACACCTGGGTGGCGATCGCCCGCATCTTGTCCCACAGCGGCATCGAGTCCTCGTAGACGAAGCGGAACTGGTTCTCGTCACGCTCGACCAGTTCGACCACCGCACGGGCCAGGGCTTCAGCGCCGGCGCCGCCATGAGCCCAGTGGGTCGCCAGGGCGACCGGGACCCCGGTCGCCTTCATCTGCGCCTGCAGCAGTTCGATCTCGGCGTCGGTATCGGCCGTAAAACGGTTGATCCCGACGACACAGGGCAGCCCGAAGTGCTGGCGAACGTTGTGAACGTGCCGCTGGAGGTTGGCCAGCCCTTTCTGGAGCGCCACCAGGTCCTCCTTGGCGAGATCCGCCTTGTCGACGCCGCCGTGGTACTTGAGCGCGCGGATGGTGGCGACCAGCACGCAGGCATCGGGGCGCAACCCGGACTTGCGGCACTTGATGTCGACGAATTTCTCGGCGCCGAGGTCGGCGCCGAAACCGGCCTCGGTGACCACGTAGTCGGCCAGCTTCACCGCGGTGGAGGTCGCCATCACCGAATTGCACCCGTGGGCGATGTTCGCGAACGGTCCACCGTGCACGAACGCCGGATTGTTCTCGAGGGTCTGGACCAGGTTCGGCTTGAACGCGTCCTTGAGCAGGACGGTCATCGCGCCGTGCGCCTTGAGGTCGCTCGCGCGTACCGCTTTCTGGTCGCGGGTGTAGCCGACGACGATGTTGCCGAGACGGGTCTTGAGGTCGGCGAGCGAGGTCGAGAGGCAGAAGATCGCCATGACCTCCGAGGCGACGACGATGTCGAAGCCGTCCTGGCGGGGATAGCCGTTGCCGGTGCCGCCGAGCGATGACACCACCGACCGCAGCGCGCGGTCGTTCATGTCCACCACGCGCCGCCACTGGATCCGCCGCACGTCGATGCCGAGCGCGTTCCCGTGATGGATGTGGTTGTCGAGCATCGCGGCGAGCAGGTTGTTGGCCAGGGCGATGGCGGAGAAGTCGCCGGTGAAGTGGAGGTTGATGTCCTCCATCGGGACGACCTGCGCGTGGCCACCGCCGGCCGCTCCCCCCTTCATCCCGAACACCGGACCGAGGCTCGGCTCGCGGAGGCAGATGATCGTCTTCTTGCCGATCCGGTTGAGCGCGTCCCCCAGGCCCACGGTGGTCGTGGTCTTCCCCTCCCCCGCCGGCGTCGGGCTGATGGCGGTGACCAGGATCAGGCGGCCGTTCGGCCGGTGCCTGAGGCTGTCGATGAATTCGAGCGAGAGCTTCGCCTTGTAGTGGCCGTAGGGCTCGAGACTTTCTTCGGGGATGCCGAGCTTTGCGCCGATGACCGTGGCGCGCTGAAGGGAGGCTCTCTGGGCGATGTCGATATCGGACTCGGACACTAGGTGCTACCCCCGTTCGGCGCGCTCCGTGAGGGAAGGCGCGGCGCACAAGGATAGTTCAAGACGTCCGGCCCTGCGATCACGACCGGTTCTGGACGAATTGCCAGCCGAACCGCCCCTTGATGCACAGATGACCGCTGGTGACCTCATGGTCCGCGGGAGAGGTGACCCGGACGATCGAGTTGTCCTGGACGTGGAGCTCGAGGGTGCAGCCGACGCCGCAATACGGACAGATGGTGTCGGTTACCGTCTGCTTCGACTCGTCCCAGGTGCCGTCCTGCCGCATGTCGTATTCAGACTTGAACATCAGCGCGCCGGTCGGGCAGACGCCGATGCAGTTGCCGCAATAGACGCAGGCGGAGTCGGGCAGCGGGTTGTCGAACTCGGTGGCGATGGCGGCGCCGAAGCCGCGGCCGGCGACGGCGATCGCAAAGGTGTTCTGGGCGTCGGTGCCGCACGCCTCGACGCACTTGTAGCAGAGAACGCATTTCGAGTAGTCGCGGACGTAGAGCTCGTTGTCGACCTTCACCGGCTGGGCGACGGTGGCACGGTGACCGGCATCGAAGCGGTCGGGCTTGGCGTCGTAGCGCGCCATGTCGTCGCGGAACGCCGGGGTGGCGAGCGACAGGTCGACCGACGAGCCGAGCAGCTCGAAGACCAGCCGGCGGCTGAGCCGCACCCGCTCGGAATCGGTGTGGATCACCATGCCGGGATCGACCTGGCGCGAGCAGGCCGGCACCAGCACCCGCGCCCCCTCCACTTCCACCACGCACACCCGGCAGACGTTCACCGGTGTCAGCGTCTCGAGGTAGCAGAGGGTGGGCGTTTCGATGCCGACCGACTTGCACGCCTGCAGGATGGTCGACCCTTCGAGGACCCGAACCGCGCGGCCGTCGATCGTGACCTCGACCTCGCGGACGAGCGGAAGCGGCGCAGCCGGGATCATCGCGTTCCTCCCGGGGTGAAGATCGGCAGCTTCTGCAGGGCGCTTTGCACCGCGCTCGCCGCCGTCTGCCCGAGACCGCAGATCGACGCATCGCGCATCACCTGCGCCACATCCTTGATCAACGCCAGCTCCTTTTCGGCCGCTTCGCGGCTGGCTGCTCCGGTCAAACGGTGCAGCGCCTCTTCCTGCCGGATCGTGCCGATCCGGCAAGGCACGCATTGCCCGCACGATTCGTCCCGGAAGAACGAGGCAATCCGCAGCAGCGTATCGCCCAGGTCGATCGTGTCGTCGAACAGCATGATCACGCCGGACCCGAGGGTGGCACCGGCCGTCCGCGTGCCCTCGAACGTCAGCGGCATGTCGAGCTCCTCCGGGGTCACGAAGACGCCGGCGGCGCCGCCGAGCAGGATGGCGCGCAGCGGCCGCCCGTCGCGGACGCCGCCGGACAGATCGATCAGCTCGCGCAGCGTGATGCCGAACGGCGCCTCGTAGAGGCCGGGCCGGGCCGAGCAGCCCGAAACGCAGAACAGCTTCGTGCCGGCCGACCCGGCGGTGCCGACGGTGGCGAACGCCGGACCGCCAGACAGGATGATGTCGAGCACGTTGACGAGCGTCTCGACGTTGTTCACCACCGTCGGCTTGTGGAAGAGTCCTGACTGGACCGGGAACGGCGGCTTGTTGCGCGGCTCGCCGCGCAGCCCCTCGATCGAGTTGAAGAGCGCGGTTTCCTCGCCGCAGATGTAGGCGCCGGCGCCGCGACGAAGCTCGACGTCGAAGCGCACCCCCTCACCCATCACGTCGTCCCCCAGCAGCCCGCGGGTGCGGGCCTGGGCGATGGCGTTGTGCAGCCGCGATGTCGCCAGCGGATACTCGCCGCGGATGTAGAGAAACCCCAGCTCGCAGCCGGTCGCCACGCCGGCGATAGTCATCGCTTCGATCAGGGCGAACGGATCCTCCTCCATCAGCACGCGGTCCTTGAAGGTGCCGGGCTCGGATTCGTCGGCGTTGCACACGAGGTAATGCGGGCGCACGGGCGAGCGTGCGACCGCTTCCCACTTGCGGCCGGTGGGAAAGGCGGCGCCGCCGCGGCCAACCAGCTTCGAGTCGTTGACCTCGCGCAGCACACGCTCGGCCCCCATCGACAGGGCGCGGCGCAGTGCGGCGTAGCCGCCGTGCGCGCGATAGTCGTCCAGGCTCTCCGGGTCCACCACCCGGATGCGGCGAAGGAGCCGGAGCCCGGGGGCGTGCGGAGCGCCGGTCTGAGGCGCCGAGATCGGCCGGACCCGCTCGGCCTCGCCGTCGGCTTGCGGCCGCGGACGCCCGTTGCCAGCGCTCGTATCGGCCAGGGTCGTCAGGATCTCGTCGAGCGTCGTCGGCGCCAGATCGTAGTCGGCCGGCTCGAGACCGGCGACCTGCACGAGGGCGGCGGGTGCGTGTTCGCAAAGCCCGAGACACGGGCTCCGCACCCATGTGGCAGCGGCGCCGGCCTCGCCGGCCTTGCCGATCTGCGCTTCGAGCGAGCGGCAGATGCCTTCGGCCCCGGACATCCGGCAGGCAATGTCGTCGCACACGTGGACGACCTTCGGAGCGCGCGCCTTCAGCGCGAACATCGCGTAGAAGGAGGCGACGCCATACGCCTCGGCCGGCGGCACCGACAGCCGCGCGCAAACGTGGTTCAACGCCCCTTCGCTGATGTATCCGATGCGGGCCTGCACAGCGTGCAATACCGGGAGGAGCTGGTGGCGGGCGGCGGGGGCCGCCACCGCAGCGTCGATGGCCTCCCGCTCGGCCGCCGACGCCACGGCGCCGGGTATCAGGTGCAGGTCCACGTCAGCGGGTCCCGGTCTCCACGACGCGGTTGCGCGCCCGACGCCGCCGGCGTGAGCTTCTCGACCCGGATCGCCGCGGCCTTGAACTCCGCGGTCCCCGACTTGGGATCCACGGCGTCGATCGTCAGGATGTTGGTCTCCACTTCGTCGGGGAAGTGCAGCGTCATGAACGCCAGCCCCGGCCGCAATGCCGTCGTCCAGGTGCACGGGCGTCTCGAGTGCCCCGCGGCGCGACACCACCCGCACCACTTCCCCTTCGACGACGCCGAGGCTCCGGGCGTCGTCGGGATGCAGGTCGAGCGACTCGCCGCGGCGCAGCGGCGAGGTATAGCCGCCGGTCTGGACGCCGGTGTTGAACGACTCGAGCCGGCGGCCGGTGGTCAGGCGGATCGGGAACTCGTCGCTCAGCGTGTCCACCGGAGGAGCGAACGGCACCGGGCTGAAGGGCGCGAGCGGGCCGCCGACCGGATCCTGCCAGAGACGATCATGCAGCAGCGGGCTGCCGGGATGGCTCTCGTCGGGGCACGGCCACTGCAGGCCGCCGAGCGCCTCGAGCCGCTCGTAGGTCATGCCGGCGTGCCACGGGGACAGGCCCCGGAGCTCGTTCCACACCTCCGCGCCCGACGGATGGCCCCAGTCTCGCCCCAGCCGGGCGGCGAGGTCGGAGAGGATGTCGAGATCGTCGTGGGCGTTGCCGGGGGGATCGAGCGCCTTGCGCACCCGCTGAACCCGGCGCTCGCTGCTCGTCACCGTGCCTTCCGATTCGCACCAGGAGGCGCCGGCCGGAAACACGACGTGCGCAACTTCCGCCGTCTTGGTCAGGAAGATGTCCTGCACGATCAGCAGCTCGAGACCCTCGAGCAGCCGGCGCGCCTTTCGGGCGTCCGCCTCCGACTGCATCGGGTTCTCGCCGAGAACGTAGAGCGCGCGAAGCTCACCGTGCTCCATCGCCTCGAACATCTGACTCAGATGCCATCCCTTCTTGTTGGGGATCGACCGGCCGTAGGCCCGCTCGAACTTCGCGTGGGAGACCGGATCCTCGACCTCCTGGCCGCCGGGGAACCTGTTCGGGATGGCCCCCATGTCTCCACCCCCCTGGACGTTGTTCTGCCCACGCAGCGGCATGAGGCCCGATCCGTAGCGGCCGACGTGACCGGTGAGCAGCGCCAGGTTGATGATCGCCAGCACATTGTCCACGGCGTTGTGATGCTCGGTGATGCCGAGCGTCCAGCAGATCTGGGCCCGGTCCGCCCGGGCGTAGGCGTGCGCCAGTTCGCGGATCACGTCGCGGCTCACCCGGGTGATCCGTTCCGCGTGTTCGAGCGTGTACGGCTCGACCGAGGCGCGGTAGGCTTCGAAGCCGGTCGTGGCGCGCTCGACGAACGCCATGTTGCACAGCCCGGCGGCGATGATCTCGCGGCCAATGGCGTTGGCCAGGGCGATGTCGGATCCGACATCCAGCCCGAGCCACACGTCGGCCCACGCGGCGGAGCTGGTGCGGCGCGGATCGATGGTGTACATCCGCGCGCCCCGCCGCTTCCCCTTCAGCACGTGGTGGAAGAAGATCGGATGCGTCTCACGCGCATTCGATCCCCACAGCACGATGAGATCGGTGTTTTCGATCTCTTCGTAGGCGCTGGTCCCGCCACCCACTCCGAACACTGTCGTCAGACCGACGACGCTAGGGGCGTGTCAAGTCCGGTTGCAGCTGTCGATGTTGTTGCTGCCGATGACGGCACGGGTGAACTTCTGGGCCAGGTAGTTCACCTCGTTGGTCGCCTTCGAGCAGCTGAACATCCCGAAGCTCCAGGGGCTGTGCTGGTCGACGATACGCTTGAGGCCGCCGGCCGCGCGGTCCAGCGCTTCGTCCCAGGTCGCCTCCCGCAGGGCGCCGTTATCGCGCACCAGCGGCTGCGTCAATCGGGTGTATTTTCCCTTCATGGCGAGAGAGTAACACGCACACCGCGCACTCAGGATGAGCCGTCCCGGGCCGCGCGGGCCCGGGATCGGACCTATAATCCGGCCCGAATCCACATGACCCATTCAGCCGTCGTTCCGGTCGAGCCGCACGACATCGCCAGCCCGGGGACGGCGGGCACCGCACGCCTGCGCCGCTGGTCGAGCGTGGCGCTGGGAGGCGGCGGCATCGTGACGATCGTGCTCAATGTCGCGTTTACACCGTTCATGACGCCGGGGGCGCCGTTTGCCGAAGCGGCGGCGTCCACCCTGTATTTGTGGCGCCAGAGCGCGTCGGCACTGGCGGCGGGCCTCCTGCTCTTTGGATCGATCGGGCTGTACCTCAGGCTGTCGGGACGGACAGGCATTCCGGGCGCGGCGGCGTTCGTCGTCGCGTTCTTCGGCACGGCGCTGCTGCTGGCGTGGGAGTGGGTCGACGTTTTCGTGCTGCGCCCGCTGGCGTTCCGCGCTCCCGCGGCGCTCCAGACACTCGAAGAAGCACCGGGGATCGATCTCTACGACCTCGGAGCGCTGATCCCGGTCAGTACCTTCGCGCTCGGCTGGCTGGCGTTGGCGGTGGTGACGCTCCGCAGCGGTCTCTTCCCCCGGCGGGCGCCGCAACTGGTGATCGCCGGCTTCTTTCTTGCTCCGCTACTGACGCCGGTCCTCGGGCTGTGGGCACCCGCGGCCGGCAGTGTCGTCCTCGGAGCGGGATGGCTCTGGCTGGCGCGGGACCTCTATCGGGACTCAGCGCAGCCCGGTTATCGATGATCGTCCCATGACCGTCCGCACCTTCGCCCTCGTCCTCACCACCGTCCTGGCGACAACCCTCTCCGGCTTTCAGGAGATCGCCTTCGAGCCGTATCAGCAGGACGTCGCCGCCGGCGGGACCCTGTCGAACGCCGCCGCCGATTTCGATGGGGACGGCGACCTGGACCTGTTCGTCGGATTCAACGGCGCCCCGAACCGGTTGTATCGGAACGACCGCGGCAAGTTGACCGATGCCGCCTCGGAGGCTGGGATTGCCGACAGCCGCGCCACCCGCGCCGCCGCCTGGGGAGATTTCGACGCCGACGGGGATCCGGACCTGCTGGTCGGCTTCGCTCCGGCAACGCCGGGGACAGGCCCCGTCACGACGGGGACAGGCCCCGGCTCCGTCCTCCGGCTCTACCGTAACCACCAGGGACGGTTCGAGGATGCGACCGCCACGGCCGGTTTGACGGTGGCATCGGGGGCCGTGCGTCAGCCGGCCTGGATCGACTTCGACGGTGACGGCGACCTGGACCTCTTCGTGGCATTCCGCGACCGCGCCAACGCGCTCTACCGGAACGATCAGGGGACATTCTCGGACGTGGCGCCGGCGGTGGGGCTCGCCGACCCTCGGAAATCGGTCGGCGCGGTCTGGTTCGACTTTGACGAGGACGGCGACCTGGACCTCTACGTCGCCAACCAGGACGGCGACGCGAACGCCCTCCATCGCAACGACAACGGCCGGTTCACCGACGCGGCGGAAGCGGCGGGCCTTGCCTGGGGAGGCCGCGCGCCGCAGGACAAGACACGTGGCACGGTTCGTCCCTGCGCGGCTGACGTGGACGGCGACGGCCGGTTCGATGTCATCGCCGCGAACTATGGACCGAACGGACTCTTCCTGAATCGCGGCGGCGGCCGGTTCGCCGACGCCTCGACCGCGTGGGGCATCGCCACCGACGGCCGCCACGACACCTGCGCCGCCGGTGACTTCGACAACGACAGCCGCATCGATTTCTACGTCAACGGCACGGTCAGCGAGGGCGTCAGCCACCGGGATTACCTGTTCAGAAACGCCGGACGCCGCTTCGAAGACGTGACGCCGCCGTCACTGCTGGCGCTGCATGCGAGCCACGGCGCCTTGTGGCTGGACATCGACGCGGACGGCGACGAAGACCTGGCACTGGCCGGGACCAGGCCCGATGTACTCCCGCTGGTGTTACGGAACCTCCTCCCCGCCACTCCGGCACGGCGGTGGCTCGAGGTCCGGGTGGTAGACAGCCGCGGACGGGCGACGAGGGCAGGATCGGAGATCCGCGTCTACGCTGCCGGAACCCGGACGCTGATCGGCGCACGCCTGGTGGACACCGGATCCGGCTACAACTCGCAGAGCGACATGCCGGCCCATTTCGGCGTGGGCAACGCCGCGCGGGTCGACGTCGAAGTCGTAGACCCGCGGCGCGGCCGGCGGCAGGTCGTGAGGGCCGCCGGCGTGGAGACCGGCGGTGCCCGTCCACTGGTCGTGACGATTCCGGCGGACGTCGCGCCGCCCCGGCCGCCGGACGTCATCTTCGTGCCGACACGTGAGAGCGTCGCCGACGAGATGCTCCGGATGGCAGGGGTCACCTCGAAGGATCTCGTCTACGACCTCGGTTCAGGCGACGGACGCATCCTGTTGCTGGCGGCCCAGAAGTACGGCGCCACCGGCGTCGGTGTCGAGATCGATCCCGGGCTGGTCGAGAAGGCTCGCGCGATCGCCCGCGAAGGTGAAGTGAACAGTCGGGTCACCTTCGTGCAGGGAGATCTGTTCGACACGGATATCTCTCCCGCCACGGTGGTGACGATGTTCCTGTCCCCTGGCGTCAACGCCCGGCTGGAGCCAAAGCTCCGGCAGCAGCTCCGGCCCGGCACCCGCATCGTTTCGCACCAGTTCCCGATCGGCCGCTGGACGCCCGACAAGACCATGGAGGCGGACGACGGCACCCGGCTATACCTCTGGACTGTCCCGCCGCGCCAGCCGCAGCTCGCCCGGTGAGAGGCGCGTAGAACTTCCGATGCGCGCACTGGTGCTCACCGACGACGGCGCCCGGCTGCAGACCGATAGACCGGACCCGGCGCCGGCTGCCGGAGAGGTGCTGGTGCGGGTGCTCCGCGCCGGCATCTGCGAGACCGACCTCCAGTTGATCCGCGGCTACAAGGGCTTTCGCGGCGTGCTCGGCCACGAGTTCGTCGGCGTGGCGCTCGGCGGCGCCTTCGAAGGGCAGCGGGTGACCGGGGAGATCAACTGCAGTTGCTGGTCGTGCGCGACCTGCGCCGCCGGCCGGCCGGGGCACTGCCCGAACCGGACGGTGATCGGCATCCTCGATCATGACGGCGCCTTCGCCGACCTGGTCGCCGTGCCGGAACGCAACCTTCACGCCGTGCCCGACGTCGTCGACACCGACGTCGCGGTTTTCACCGAGCCACTCGCGGCCGCCTGCCAGGTCCCCGCCCAGGTGCCGATCGGCCGCGACGACCGGGTGGTTGTTCTCGGCGACGGACGGCTCGGCAATCTCTGCGCACAAGTCCTGGCCAGTCTCACGGATCACCTCGTCGTCGTCGGCAAGCATCCCGGGAAGCTGGCCGTGCTCGATGCACTCGGGATCGAGACCCGGATGCTGAACGACCGGCCGGAACGCGCCGCGGCCGACATCGTCGTCGACTGCACAGGATCGGAGAGCGGATTGCCGGCGGCGCTCGAACTGGTGCGGCCGCGCGGGACGATCGTGCTGAAGACCACGATCGCCGGAACGCAGACCGTCATGCTGGCGCCGGTGGTCGTCGACGAAGTCACGATCGTCGGATCACGGTGCGGCCCGTTCGACCGGGCGCTCGAGGCGCTGGCGGCGGGGCTGATCGACGTCAGAACGCTGATCGCCGATCGCTTCGATCTCCAGGACGGCGTGCGGGCGCTGCAGCGTGCGGGGGAACCGGGTGTGCTCAAAGTGCTGCTCTCGACCGAGGGGACCAGCCGGTAGCCGTGGCCGGCGCCGTCGCCGGCAATCGCGTGCCGGCTGCCGGGTGCCGGGTGCGGTTTGACGCCACGACCCGCGCAGGGCATACTCCGACTCCTCCACCCGTCAATCTGCCACTCTAAGGAGTCCTCTATGAAGGCGTGCACTTTCCTGCCCGCGGTCGCGATGCTCGGTACTCTGGTCCGGATCGGCCCTGGCGCAGGACGCCGTGAAGACCGATCCCGCGCACTACAAGGTCGTGTTCGAGAACGCCACCGTGCGCGTGCTGAAGATCGACTACCCGGTCGGCGCGAAGAGCCAGATGCATCAGCATCCGGACGCGATCGCGATTCCGCTGGCCAGCTCCAAGGTCCGCTTCACCCTGGCGGACGGCAAGGCCGAAGAATCCGAGCTGGCCGCCGGATCGGCGATGTACACCCCTGCCACCACCCACAACCCGACCAACGTCGGCACGGGGCCGGTCGATCTCATCCTGGTGGAATTCAAGTCGGCGGCGCCGGGGACGGCGACCCTTCCGCCGTCGCGCGGCGGCCTGAACATGAAGATGCTGGCCGAGGGGCCGCGGGCGACGGCCTTTGCCACCACCGCGGATCCGACCTTCCAGGAGCCGGCCGGATCGAAGCACGAATACGATCAGGTCGTCATCTCACTCGCTCCGGGCCAGATGTCGCTGGCGGTGGACGGCAAGCCGGCCAAGACCAAGTGGGCGCGAGGTGACGTCCAGTTCATCGGCCGCGGTGTTGCGCACGAAGCGAAGAACATCAGCGGCAAGCCGGAGAACTTCGTCATCGTCGCGATCAAGTAGGAACCCCGCATGCAACGCGCGCCCGCACCAGCCGGCCCGGATCGGCGGCCATGAACACCTCGTGTGGGCCGGTACCGGCTGGTCGAGCGCATCGGCGCCGGCGGAATGGGTGAAGTCTGGAAGGCTCACGACGCCAGGCTCGACCGCACCGTCGCCATCAAGATGCTGTTGCGCGGCGCCCCCGGACCGCCCGGCAGCGACACCAGCCGCGAGCGCTTCCGGCGTGAAGCGCTGACGCTCTCGCGGCTGTCCCACTCCGGGATCGCCACGGTCTTCGACTTCGATTCCGAGGGAGAGCACGACTATCTCGTGATGGAGTTCGTGCCCGGCGGCACGCTCGAAGCGCGGCTGGCGGACGGACCACTGCCGCTCGACGAGGTGGCGGCGATCGGCGCCGCGATGGGCGACGCGCTCGAGGACGCGCACCGGCATGGCGTCCTCCACCGCGACCTGAAGCCCGGCAACGTCGCGCTGACGGTCGAGGGACGGCCGAAGATCCTCGACTTCGGTCTCGCACTGCTGTCGTCGGGCGAGGCGATGACCGGCCGGCTCACGCAGGCGGGCACCGTGATGGGCTCGCTGGCCTACATGGCCCCCGAACAGCTGGCCGGCGAGGACGAAGACACCCGCACCGACATCTACGCGCTCGGCGTCACGCTGTTCGAGCTGGCGACCGGGCAGCGTCCGTTCGCGCAGGAACGGCCGCAGGCGCTGATGTTCGCGATCATCAACACCCCGGCCCCGTCCGTCCGTTCGCTGCGGCCGGATGCGGCCAGCGACTTCGATCGCCTGGTCGCGGCGTGTCTCGAGAAGGACCGCACCCGCCGGCCCCAGGCCGCAGCCGTCGTGGCCGAAGCGCTGCGCTGCGTGCCCGAGAACCCGTCGAGCCGGCCGGCGCCGGTGGCAGCGCGGAAGACGATCCGCGCGATCGCCGTCCTCCCGTTTCGCAATCTCTCACAGGATCCGGCGCAGGAGTATTTCGCCGACGGCATGACCGAAGCGGTGATCTCGGACCTCGCCCGGATCAAGGCGCTGCGGGTGATCTCGCGGACGTCGGCGATGCGCTACAAGGGGACGACACTGTCGCTGCCGGAGATCGCACGGGAGCTGAACGTCGAGGCGATCCTGGAAGGGTCCGCCCACCTGGTCGGCGGACGCGTCCGGTTGAGCGTGCAGCTGATCGCCGCCCGGACCGACGAGACGCTCTGGGCCGACCGCTACGATCGGCAGCTCGAGGACGTGCTCGACCTCCAGAGTGAACTGGCGCAAAAAGTGGCGCGCGAGATCGCGGTGCAGCTCACGCCCAGCGAAGTGACGCACCTGGCGCGGCGCCACGTCGTGAACCCGGAAGCGCACCTCGAGTATCTCAAGAGCCGGCACTCGGCGCTGAGCGGTTCGCGCGAAGGGGTGGACCTCGCGCTGCGGCATGCCCGGCGCGCGCTCGAGCTCGATCCCGAGTTCGCCGGCGCGTGGTCGGCGACCGCCGACTGCCACATCCTCCGCGCGATCCGGGGCATGGCGCCGCCGGCCGAAGCCGCGGCAGCGGCGACCGCGGCCGCCCGGAAGGCGCTCGAACTGGATCCGACGCTGGCCGACGCCCACGCCTCCCTCGCCATCGTCCAGAGCCACACCGGAGATCTGCGCGGCGGCATCCGCTCGTTCCAGCGTGCCATCGAGTTGAATCCCGGGCTGGCGATCGCCCACAACGTGCTCGCCCGCACCCTCAGTTCGTTCGAGCGGCACGACGAGGCGCTGGCGGCGGCGCAGACGTCGGTGAGCCTGGATCCGCTCTCGCCGCTCATTCACACCGGGCTCGGCGATGCCTACTACTTCGCGCGCCAGTACGAGAAGGCGGTGGTGTCATATCGGATGTCGATCGAGGTCGACCCCCGGTTCGACGGCGCCCACACTGACCTCGCCCGTTCGCTCGAAGCGCTCGGCCGCTTCGACGAGGCGCGCCGCGCCTACGAGACCGGGCGACAGCTCGGCGGCGGTGTGGCCGGGCCGTCGTTCGGCCTGGCGCACCTCGAGGCCGCCGCCGGGAATGCGGTCGAGGCCAGGCGCATCCTCGAGGAGCTCACCGCCGCGCGCAGCACGCGGGTGGTGTCGGCCTGGGGCATCGGCGCCGTGCACGCAAGTCTTGGCGACGTCGACGAAGCCTACCGCTGGCTCGAGATCGCCGTGCAGGAGCAGGCGTCCGGGCTGATCCTGCTGCGCGTCCACCCGCGCATCGATCCGATCCGGTCGGACCCGCGCTACTGGCCGCTCGTCCGCCGCGTCGGGCTCGACGATGAGCCGTAAAGGGGTGCGGGGGGTGCGGAGGGGTGCGGGGGGTGCGGAAGGGTGCGGAGGCGTGCGGGCGACGAAAAACAATCACCGCGGAGTGCGCTGAGCTCGCAGAACGCTTACCGGTAGGATCCTCTGCGTGATCTGCGATCTCTGCGGTGGGCGTCGTGCCGCCTCCGTTCCTGCGGCACCACCGACGCACCCCCCGCACCCCTTCGCACCCCCCGCACCCCTCCTTGCGCACTCCTTACGCAGGATCGGCCGGCGGCCCGGTCAGCGTCTTCCACGGTGCGAACGCATTGGTCACCCCCTGGAGCGCCGGTGCGAGTTGCGGGTAGTGCCGCCGCAGGACGTGAAGCATCGAGTTCTTCTTCAGATATTCGATCCCGAGCTCGGTGTAGATCTCGTGACGGAAATCGTTGGTGAAGAATCGATCGCTCTTCAGGCGCCGCGAGGCCATCAGGATGAAGACCCGGAAGGCGGTCTCGCTGAAGCCGAAGTTTTCCGGTAGCGGCTCGGCATACAACCCGGTCATCAGGTCGACGCTCTCGAGGTCACCGCCATAGACCGTCTTGAGCTGCTTGCGCCACTCCGGGTTCTCGGTCAGCTCGTCGAACGACTTCACCGGATCCTTGTGCAGCAGGCGACGGAACTGGTTGTAGCGCGGCACGCCGCGCTCGCGATCCCTGAGGATGTCGACGGCGGCGAGGTCGAGGCGCTCGCCGCTATCCCGCGTCAGGTTCTGGAGGTGACGCGGATAGTTGTGCAGCGTGATCGCTCCCGGATGACAGGTCCCGAACGAATAGAACAGATCGGGCATGGTCAACCGTTCGGCGATCGCCGGAGTGCGGTTGCCGGCGATCTCGTTGAGCGCCCGTTTCTCGAGCAGCCGGCCGGTCACCGCTGAATGGAACGCGTAGTCGTCCGGCATCAGCGGATGCATCCGGTAGACCGCGACGAACTCCTCCGTCAGCGAGTACGGCGCCGCATGATGCTCCGTCGGCGAGCCGACGATGCCGCCGAGCAGTTCGCGGTCGTTGAGCAGCTCGGCGAGCTCTTCGCGATCTTCACCCACCAGTCCGGACCAGTTCACGTTCATCGCTTTCCGGATGATCGGATGCGGAATGATCGCCGGCGTCCACTCCACGGTGTGGATCTTCGCCATCAGCGCGGAGTTGATCAGTTTGGCCTTGCGAAAGAGCTGCTCGTCGTTCCAGTCCTGGTGCTCGTGCGCCAGCAGGTCACAGACGTAGTTGTGCTCCAGCGTGAACAGGGTATGGAGCATCGCCAGACCGATCCACCAGTTGTCGGTGAACCCGGCAAAGTGGACGCCGGTTGTGGGGTCGACCGGCAGCAGCCCGGTCGGCTCGATCCGTAGCTTGCCGACGCTGCCGGTGCGCAGCTTGGCGGCGATCTCGGGGTCGGAGCCATAGATCTGCGACGCATCCCACCAGTGGCTGTTCAGGTTGGTGTAGGCGGGCGGGCGCGTCGATCCGGCCGGGGCGGCAGCGGGCACGGACCTGGGCACCTGGATCGTCGGGGCGCCCCAGTCGTCGCCCGCACCGGTCGGGATCTCGATCCGGTCGGTGGCGGACCGCTCGTGCACGAACCAGTCGTGCACCATGAACTGGATCCACGACGCGGCCATCAGGTTGAGGAACGCCGCCGGCTGGAACTGGTCGCGGGTCATCAGCTCGCGGCTCACGTGCCGCGGGTTCGGGACCATGAGGTTCGGCGTATCGGGGAAGGTGTTCTCGAGCGGCACGTTGCGCCCGAACCGGCAGCCCGCCGCTCCCATTCTCGGGAAGTTCAGGTCGTTGAACGAACCGTCGGTGGTTCGCGCTTCGCGCAGGGCGGGGTCGAGATCGGCGGGTATCTCCTGGCGGACCAGCGGCGGCTCTTCGGTGTCGTGCAGGTTCTTCTCCCGCAGCTCATCGCGCATGTCGATGAGCCGGCCCATCGCCAGGAGGCCGGGCAGCTTGTACCAGGGACGGGTCTTGAACAACTGTCCGAGTCGGTCGGTCAAGCGGTCAGTCATCGCACACCTTTCCGCGAACGGCGCGTCGTCTTGCGAGCGGTGGATTTCGTCTTTGTCCTGGCGGTGGATCCGGTCTTGCGTTTCGCCGCGCGGCGGCGTGATTCGATCTCGATCGCTTCGGCCCCACGCTCGAATACGGGGGCCGGAGGCACGGATCCGGATGGCCGAGCCCCTCCTCGCGGAACGCCGGGGGGCGCCGCGGCCGGCACGCCGAGCACCGCACAGGCCAGCGCGTACAGGCGCTCGCGCTCGGCGAGCCCGTTCAATCCACCATTGATGCGCCGGGTGATCTCTTTGAACGACGTCGCGGTCACGGTATCGGCGAGCTCGTTGAGCCCGTTCTTCATCCAGAACAGGCCGGCGATTCTGAACGCCAGGTCGGGAAGAGCAGCGAGGGTCGGAGTCGAGACCAGGTCGACACCCAGCAGCGCGCCGAAGCGGCGGTAGTTGTCGCGACCGGTGATCTGGATCGGGCCGCGGCCCTTGAACCGCTTGCCGTCGCCGGGTTCGGTGTTCCCGAGCCTGGTTGCCAGCGTGCTCGGCGGCTCGTAGCGGCGTTGTGCCGGCGTCGGCCCCCAGAGCTCTTCCATGAAGCGGAGCTCCCCTGACTCGTGGGCGAGTTGCGCGAGGAACGCGGCGTGGCGCGGCGGTGCGTTGATCGCGAACTCGGCCATCGCGGCGTTGAGCAGTGGAAGAAAGATCGTCCGCTTAGCCGGGGGCAGGCGGGGCATGATCGCGTGCAGTTGCTGGTCGGTCAGCATTCGTACGCGCAGAGTATACGTCCGACTCCGCCAGCGGGCGGCCATGGGCGGGCTGATGGCGAGCGCGCGGCCAGCTCGACTTGTCTTTGACAGAGATGCAGGGAAGCCTGCGAGGGAATGCGCCAGGGTCGATCGAGCAACCCCGGCGCACAAACCAGCGAGTCAGGTTACTTGATCGAGAATGCGAGCGGCGCCGACGCGGGATTCGGGGTGGCGACGGGGACGAGAGCTCCGGTGCAGGACGATGCCGCGGTAGTCAGCGTCGCGCCGAAGCCGTTGAACACCCCACCGGCCGGCAGTGCGCTCGCCAACCAGCCATTGTTGATGCTTGTGTGCACCGTTGCCAGGAAGGTCGACCCGCCGGGAACAGTCACGTTCTGAAGGCACAGGTTCTGCCCCTCCGAAGTGCCGAGGCCAAACGAGGTGATGTTGAACGCCGCGGGATCGATTTCCCCGCCGATCGCAAACGTGAACACGGCGTTTCCCGGGTTGTTGTTTGGCTGCGTCGAGAACCACGAGTCGAGGAAGACCCGGAGATCGAACGATTCGCTGATACCGCACGTGTTCACAACCATGACGTTATGCGAGAGCGAGCCATACGGATTCGTTGACGTCACCTTACCTCGGTTGTTGACGTTGAGCTCGGCTGTCGTGATCGTGTTCGCAAGAGACGCGTCGGTGATGAAGTCGTACACCTTGAGGCAGGCGGTCGGATGCACCAGCTTGATCTTGATCAGAATGCTCGTCGGCGTCTTGAGGTGTGGGTTGTCGCCAGCCAACTGAAGATGCGCGACGAGCTCGTCACCGTCTTCGTTCAGCAGTGGGTCAAGCGTGACGGAATCGGGAACGGAGACCGTGACGAGAACCGATGTGCCCCAGCCGACCCCGGACACCGAAAGCGGTGAGAGAGACGGTGTCAGGCTGATCGAGTCGGATCCGTTTTGCGTGAGCGACAGCGACACCGGGTATGCGGGCGTCTTCCCGCTGGTGGAAAAGTCGCTCATGTTCAATTGGAATACTGCGAACGGTCCGGTCGGGAATGACGTGCCGATCGTCGTGTAATTCAGATGAATGGTCCCGACCGCGTAGGTGCCGGGCGTGTAGCCGCTACCGTTCTCGGTCATCACGGGGGCCGGTTGCCCAGCTGGAATGGTGACACCGGCCTGGACCGCGTCCGCGTACGCGGTTCCTGTCGCGAAGGATCCGCCCACGATGAAGAGCGCCGCCAGTGTACAGAGCTCGCGCCGTGCTGAAACTCGCATTCTTTCTCCTTCAGTCAGTCGATTCAGTTGATGTCGTGCAAGTCGGGGAAGGCCTGGCACTCGCGCGTCAGGCACTTGGACTCAGCCGACGCCATTACCTCAGCAACAAAGGGACCATGCGCGGAACAAGCGCCAAATATGGGAAGTTTTCCGTTTCCGGGGGGCCAAGTCTCGCCAAAGAGGTGGGTAAGTCTGGCTGCAGGGTTTCTTTATCCGGTGGGGGGCAGACTTTCGCGACCGTAGGGTTTTGCTCAGGCGGTCGTTACGCGTCGCGTTGGCGCTCTACGTATCACGTAACCTCGCAAGCACGGCACGGCTTGTAACACAGCTGCAGTCGAACCCGTAATCGCTCGCCGCTTCGATCGCGCAGAACCGGCTCGATCTGCGTTCGATCGAGGAACATCGCTTGCACTTTGCCGGCGCGCAACGGATGCGGTACGGAATAGCGTTCGTTATCCCGTGCCCGGCCGATCGACGTGCAACCTTCGACGTCGAAGACGCCCCGTACGGGAGGACAGCATGAAGAGGCTGACAATCGTCTCTGGCGCCGCAACGGTGGTCGCGCTCATGTGGCTCGGTCTCTCGGGCCCGGTCGCCGCCCAGAAAGCACTTCAGGATCCCAACACGTGTGCACCGGCAGACTGCGGCCAGGTATCGCCGCTGATTCCCATGCAGAGCGCCGAAGCGGTGCACATGGGCCTGGTCTGGAAGAAGAACTCGCAGCGTCCGAAAATCCTGTTTCATTCCCGCTTTCCCGAATATGTCCCCAACGACATCGCTGACCCGGAGCTCGTCGACCGCGCGATCGAGCTTGGCGCGTTCATCACCCCCGGACTGCAGTTCAATTCGGCGCTGAGGGACGTGCTTCACGGCTTCGACCCGTTCCTGGCGCTCGGCACGGATCGCTCAGCCGACGATTCGTTTCAGAAGCTCACCTACGGTGGCTATCGGCTGCGGCAGGGGCTGAGCCAGAGTGTGCCGACCCGAATCGTTGCGAATCGGACGATGGAACGGCAGCTGCTGTTCGACATCAATCACCCCGCCGCGTTCGCGAACACCGGGAAGTTCCATACGGCTCTGCTCGACGAGGCCGATTTTGCCAAGAACCGTGCGGCGTTCGCTGAGAACGGCTATTCGAAGGGGATGTTCTACAACACGTATTGCAATGCGCGCGTGACGTTGTCCGACGGGCGAGTCTACGTCTTCGGCGGCCACGACATGCAGAGCGACAACGGTCTCTACAAGGTCAATATCTTCGATCCCGAGACCGAAACCTGGATCAAGCGGGCCGAGCCCTGCACCCGACAGAACTGGACGAAGGATCCATTCGGCGCGGCGCTGTTCGCCGCTGATCCGAACGCGCAGTTCTACCCCGGATGCGACCCTCGCGATCAACAGAGCACGCAGCCCTCCGAGCCGTCGGACCAGAAGTACAGCCGCTCGGTACCCCTCGGCGATTCCCCTGCCGAACGACCAGGTGCTGGTCGTCGGTGGCTTCGATCAGGACAACTCAGTCCCGCCTGATCCCGACCGGGTGGCCAAAGGACGAGCGAACCAGGCGCAGGACGATGCGGCCTTCACCGCGAGCCGCGTCAACATCGTCGTGCCGGAGGTCTACGATCCGAAGACCGATCGAAACATCGCCCTCGAGAACGCCCGCATGGCGTTTCCCCTCTATCCACAGCTCGAAGTCGTCCAGACCGGCCCGGGACGAGAGGATTGGAAGGTGTGTACGTTCGACGGCGAAAAGGAGTATGGCGACGAGATGATTCCAGGCGGGGCCAGGTTCGGCGTCGGGGGAGATACGCCTGACTTCACCAAGGGGACGATGTGGTGCCTCGATGTCCTGGGGGCGATGAAGGACCCCAACCGGGATGTTCCCGCGAAGAACCACTGGACACTGGTCGCCACCGCGGCAGAAGTGCGGCCCTACTGCTGTCCGACCGCCAGCCTGCTGGAAGTGGGCGCCGATGGGCAGACGGTGTCGCACAAGTGGTTCATGATTTCAGGACACGATGCGAACGGGAATCAGACCGGAACTGTCGAGAGCATCGAGTTCACCGATGCGAATCCGCAATGGCGGAGGGTTGGCAGCATTCTCCAGCCGCTGGCCACGACCAAGGCCGTGTTGCTGCCGGACGGAAAGGTGCTCATCGGCCACGGCGTGAACCGCTCGCCAGAATGCAACGTCGATGGACGGCCGTGCACGTTCGAGGAAAGGGAAGGCCTCCACTTCCAGATGTTCGATCCGGCGACAGGCTCAATCACCAAGCTCGCGCGCACGACCGTCTCGCGCGGTCTTCACGGGACGGCGACGCTGCTGCCGGACGCGACCGTCTTCTTCGCGGGTGAGAATCGCGAAGCACTGGTTCGGCCCGACGATCCATCGTTTCCGCTGACGACCTCCTACGCCGGTGTGTTGCCGGCTGGCGATCCCGATCAGGGCGTTCCCGTCGGACAAGTCTTTTCGCCGCCGTATCTGTTCCAGCGTGGCAATGGCCGTTCGTCGCGGCCTCAGATCGTCCGCGCACCTGACGAGATCGCATACGGCGTCCCATTCGACCTGAGGGCGGCGGGGCCTGCTGATCAGATCGGGTCGGTCGTCCTCCTTCGCAGCGATCACAACACCCACAGCCTGACTACCGGTGATCGGTACGTGAAGCTGGCATTCACCAAGAGCGGCAGCGTTGCCGGCGACGTGCGGGTCACGGCTCCCACCGTCCCGGCGCAGGCAGTCCCAGGGATCTACCTCCTCTTCATCGTCGACAAGAACGGGGTGCCGAGCGTAGGGCGACGAGTGGATATCAAGGCCCCGAGCGTTCCGTGAGGGGTCGCGCTCGTGGGCCGTTCACGAGATCCGAACAAACGGACGCCGGAGGGCGCAGGGAACAGCGTCCGATTGACATCTGCGTCCTCGGCCCTAGTATCTCCTTACGCGGGACCGTTGTGAGGAGGCACCGTGATCAGCAGGGTATGGCACGGTTGGACGAAGCCGGAGAACGCCGCAGCGTATGAAGCGCTGCTCCGCTCCGAGATCCTTCCCGGAATTCATCGCGTTGCGGGATTCCGCGGCGCGACGTTGCTTCGCCGCAGCGACGGGAACGAAGAAGAGTTCGTGACGATCACGCGCTTCGATGACCTCGATGCGGTACGGGCATTCGCGGGGGAGGACTACACGCGCGCCGTCATCGCGCCTGACGCGAGGCCCCTCCTGACTCGCTATGACGAACGGTCGGCCCACTACCAGACCGCGTTCTCCGTCGACTGACGTCGACATTCTTCTACGCCGGCTGACGTCACCCTCGGTCGACGTTGCCTGCTGTCGTCGCCTTGCAATGCAGGTCAGCGGACAGCTGGGATAGCCGAGCTGACGACACGCTCTCGCCATTCGACGGCCCGCGAGGCGCGAGTGGCATCCGGCTGCTTTCGGTTCCAGCGGTCGTAGAAGTCCGCCACAAACCGTACCGCGCGCGTCGTGTCGGCGGTCCGCGGCGGCAGCTGTGGTACCGAGTCGAGCAGGATCTCCTCGGCTTCGGGCAGCCGGCCCAGTGCCGCGAGCGCCATGCCGAGCTCGACGCGCAACTTCTGCGTGATCGCGGCCCCCTCGCCGATGTCTCCGCCCTTGGCCTTCTTGTCGGCAAGGATGACCAACTGCAGTCGCAGCAGCGCCTCGGCCTCGACGACGCGGCCGAGCCCGGCCAGGGCGCGGGCGCGAGTTCCCTGCGCCGACACGGTGTCGAGATGCGTCGCGCCGAGCGTCGCTGCGGCGCGAGTGGCAGCCGCGGCCGCTCTGCGCTCGGCTTCCGCATGTCGGCCCAGGTTGATGAGGGTTGCGGCGAGATCGTCGCTCGATTGGAGCGTCCGCACGTGATCCGGCCCGAGCGCGCGGGTGCGACCCTCGAGCGCCTGCCGGTGAAAAGCCTCGGCTTCGGGATCATTTCCCAGCGACGCGTTCAGCTCTCCCAGACTGCTGACGGTATTGAGCGTCGTCGGGTGAGCAGGGCCATAGAGCTCGAGCTTGAGCGCCAGGGTCTCGCGCATCATGACCCCGGCCTCGTCATACCGTTGCAGGAGCGCGAGATCGTTGGCGAGATTGTTCATCTCGGAAACGGTCGAAGGTGCCTTCACACCGAGCACGCGACGCCTGGTCTCGAGCGACTGCCGATGAAGCGCCTCCGCCTTCTCATAGCGTCCCGTTTCCTGGTAGTGGTTGGCCAGATTGCCCATCGTGTCGAGCGTCTCGGGATGTTCGGCACCGAGAACCCGCAGCCGCGTCTCGAGGTTGTGCCGGTAGAGTGGCTCCGCATCCTGAAAGCGCCCCCTGGCACGGTAAACACTGGCCAGGTTCATCTCGTACGCCATCGTATCCCGGTGGTCGTCGCCGAGCGCCCGCCGGCTCTCCTCGTAGACCTGGCGATACAGCGGCTCGGCCAGATCGAAGCGCCCCTGCCGCCAGTGCAGTTGGGCGAGTTGATTCAGTGCGCGCGCGGTCTCCTGGTTGCCGGCGCCGAGCGCGCTGCGCCGCAGCTCGACGGCGCGACGCAGGTGCGGCTCCGCTGCCGCGTACGCGCCCAGCTCCCGGTACGAATGTCCGAGCGTGACGCGAACCGCCGCTTCGACGAGTGGTTCAGAAGCGAAACGACCGCCGCTTTGCGACGCCTTGTCGATCCGTTCGCCGGCCACGTCGAGCACCTGGCGCATCGTAACGTCCTTGCCCTGTCCCCGGTTGGCTGAAGGAACGACTGCCGCGAGCAGATCGTTGTTGAGAAACCCGTTGACCGCCTCGGCAATCGCGGTCTGGCGGCGGGCCTCCACCGCTTCGGCCGCGGCACGCCGTTCGGCGCCGACGGCCCGCAGCAGCGCCCACGAGGTGCCGGCAATACCGCCGATCAGCGCCAGGATCACCGCGGCGGCCGCGACCACCGTCACCCGGTGTCGGCGGAACAGCTTGCGGGCGCGATAGATGCCGCTCGGCGGCCGCGCCAGCACCGGCTGGTCGCTGAGATGGCGCCCAACGTCGAGCGCCAGTGCCTGCGCGGTTTCGTAGCGCCTCTCGCGATCCTTTTCGAGGGCCTTCATCGTGATCCAGTCGAGGTCCCCGGAGATCGCCCGTCCCAGGGTCCGCACGTCGACCCCGCGGTTCGCCGCAGAGAGCGTCGAATCGTTGGCCTGCGCGCTCACCCGGCTGCTCGGCTTCGGCGGCTCCTCCTCGCGCAGCTTCCGCTGAATCTCGGCGAGCCCGGCCCGGCGAAGCTCCGCGGCATCGAACGGTTGCCGGCCCGAGAGCAGCTCGTAGAGCAGGACGCCGAGCGAATACACGTCGGTGCGTGTGTCGATGTCGAGATTGGTCATCTCGGCCTGCTCGGGGCTCATGTACTCCGGCGTGCCGATCACCTGCCCGAGCTCGGTGAAGACAGTGTGATCGGTGAGCCGCTGGGAGGTCGCCTTGGCGACACCGAAGTCGATGATCTTGGGAACCCGGCTGCCGCTCTGGCCCAGCACCAGCACGTTGGACGGCTTGATGTCGCGATGAATGATCCCCTTCTGGTGGGCGTGCTGCACCCCTTCGCAGACATCCACGAACAGTGTCAGCCGATCGCGGATCGAAAGCCGGTGCTTGTCGCAGTACTCGGTAATCGGAATGCCCGGCACGTATTCCATCGCGAAGTAGGGCCGGCCCTCGGCCGTCGATCCCGCGTCATAGACGCGCGCGATGTTGGGATGATTCATCAGCGCGAGGGCCTGGCGCTCGGAGTCGAAGCGGGCCAGCACGTCCCTCGTGTCCATGCCCCACTTGATCAACTTGAGCGCGACCGTCCGCCGGACGGGTGCGTCCTGCTCCGCCTCGTAGACGACCCCCATCCCGCCTTCACCGACCTTCCGCAGAATACGGTAGGGACCGATACGGTGCGGACTGTCGCCGGGGTCCGGGGCAGCTGCGTGGGTGACGTCGAAACGGCTCATCGGGTCGGGGCGGTCTTCGGCCACACGCAATCCTCCCTGGGCAATCTGGCGGTCGGTAGCCGAATATTCTGAGAGATCGTCGTCAGGTGCAAGCGGAATTGGAACGCCGCGTGTCCTCCCGGTGACGTTTGTGCGACGGTTCTATGACAAAACTGCCAGATCTCGAGATCTCACGGCCCGCGCTTCTCTCGAAACGTGCTCGAAATCTTGATCTCCTATGCTGGTGGTGCTGGGGGCCTTGCGCGTTCATCGCCCCGAATAGAGGATCAAATGACCGATGCAAACATCGTCGAACGTCTGTCGGACCGGGCACGGGTGCCTCGATTAGGCGCGGCCGCGCTTCTGTTGTTGATCGTGCTCGGGGCCACCGCAACGAATTCCGTCGCGTGTGTCAGCACCGGCCACGTCGGGGTCGTGACGCTCTTCGGTCGGGTGACCGGACGGGCGATGGGCGAAGGGATCCACCTGGTGAATCCCGTGGCGCGGGTCCACGAGCTGAACATCAAGACCCAGGAGGTGAAGGAACGCGCCTCGGTGCCGTCGCAGGAAGGCTTGATCATGGGCATCGAGGCGTCGGTGCTCTACCACCTTGACCCGGCCCGGGCCGCGGACGTCTTTCAGAAGGTCGGCGAGAGCTACGCCGAGGTGCTGCTGATCCCGAACTTCCGCTCGTCGATGAGGGCCGTGACAGCATCGAACACGGCGAGCGCGCTTTACTCTGATTCGCGGGAAGCGATCGCCCGGCAGATTCTCGACGAGCTCCGGGCGAGTGTGCAGCCGCGCGGAATCCTCGTGGAGAACGTGTTGTTGCGGGATCTTCAGCTGCCCGAAACTCTGAAAACGGCCATCGAGGCGAAGCAGCAGGCCCAGCAGGAGGCGCAGCGGATGGAGTACGTCCTCCAGAAAGAGAAGCAGGAAGCGGAGCGCAAGCGCGTCGAAGCGGCCGGCATCAAGGACTTCCAGGACATCGTCTCCCAGGGCATCAGCGACAAGTTGCTGCAGTGGAAGGGCATCGAAGCGACGATCGAGCTCGCCCGCAGCTCCAACTCGAAGGTCATCGTCGTTGGCAACCCGAAGACGGGGCTGCCGCTGATATACGCGACCGACAAATAGCGGGTGCCCCTCATCACCACCGGACGTTGAATGACCCGGCCTTGAGGACGCAGATGTCAATCGGGCTCTGTTCCTGACTCCTCCGCATAGCCGTTCACCACTCGTCTTACCCCGGCTCAATGGACCAACCGATATCAGCGCATCGGGCAGGGACATCACGTCTACGTCGAGGGCTACGATTTCCTGGATCAACCCGAATTCACAACGCCTCGCGACCGTCAGAAGGCTCGCCGGTAAGGGGCCTCACCTAGGACCGGTGTAACATCCTCCCGTTTCCTACCGGAGGTCTCGATGGCTCGCCGATTCACTCTTAGCGTGGCCGCACGACGGAAAATGGTTCCACTTCCCTGGCGACGATGACACTTCCGCCGGCACCCGCCTCGGACCCTATGAAATCCGCCGAAGCCCCAGGAAAGGGACGCGTTGAACATCGGTGATGCTGTCGGTCCGTATCGCATCCTCGGGAAGCTGGGCGAAGGCGGAATGGGAGAGGTCTATCGCGCGCGCGACGCGAGGCTGAATCGTGATGTCGCGATCAAGGCGCTGCCCGCATCCTCGCTCGACCCGGATCGCGTCGCTCGATTCCGGCGTGAAGCGCAGATTCTTGGCGGCCTGAGTCATCCGCATATCGCCGCGCTCTACGATCTCGAGGAAATCTCGACATCGCAATTCCTGGTGATGGAGCTCGTCGAAGGGGGCACGCTGTTCGAGCGCCTCGCGCGCGGATCGGTGCCCGTCCGCGAAGCGATCACGATCGCACGGCAGATTGCCGATGCGCTTCACGCGGCGCACGACCGCGGCATCATCCATCGCGACCTCAAACCGGCGAATATCGCATTTACGTCGAACGGCCACGCCAAGGTGCTCGACTTCGGCCTGGCGAAGGCGTTCTCGGCTGCGTCGGATGCGTCGACCGTCGGCACCCACGCGACGGAGAGCGGCGTCGTTCTCGGCACCGCCGCCTACATGAGCCCTGAGCAGGCCCGCGGCCTCCCGCTCGACAAGCGCAGCGACATCTTCGCCTTCGGCTGCGTCCTGTTCGAGATGCTCACCGCGCGCAATCCATTCGCCGGCGACACGGTGTCCGACGTCATCGTCGCCATCCTCGGACGCGAACCTGACTGGACGCTGTTGCCGGCGGCCACACCGCCGCGGGTTCAGTGGCTGCTGCGCCGATGCCTCGAGAAGGATCCGACGCGGCGGCTGCACGACATCGCGGATGCGCGGATCGAGCTCGACGAAGCGCTGATGAGTCCGGGTGATTCCGGTGGGATCGCAGCGGCGGTGACAGCGCACCCGGTGGGCACCGGCAAGCGCGAGATCGTGGCCTGGATGCTCGCCGGCGTCGCCCTGCTGGGGGCCACCGCAGCTCTGGTGAGGCGCGGCGGCGCGGGTGCCGAAGAGACCGCCCGCGTGATGCACGTGGCCATTCCCCTGCCTGAACTGCCGCATTCCGTCGCGCCGGAGCAGGTGACACGCTTCGCGGTGTCGCCGGACGGTGCGAAGGTGGCGTTTGTGGGGACCGCGCCCAGCGGCAGATCGATGCTGTGGGTGCGGCCGCTCGATTCGGCCGTCGCTCAGCCGATCGCTGGAACCGAGGGAGGGACCTTTCCGTTCTGGTCGGCCGATTCCAGACAGGTCGGTTTTATCTGGAAGGCGTCCAACCAGATCCCCGGGCTGTCTGGAGAGCTGAAAAGGGTGGCTGTCTCGGGAGGCGAACCGGTGACCGTCGCCGAGGTGCGATTGAGCAGCGGCTGCGCCTGGAATCGCGACGGCGTCATCCTCTTCACGCCCGCCGGGAACGCGCCCCTGCACCAGGTTCTGGAGGGTGGCGGCACGCCAGACTCCCGTCACCACGCTCGATGCGGCCAGCGGTCACGTGCAACACGCGCAGCCATCCTTCCTTCCGGACGGCCGCCACTTCCTGTATGCGTCGCTCGGCAGCCGAACCGCAGGGGCAACGACCCCAGCCGGAATCCACGTCGCTCGTCTCGGCGCCCCCGAATCATCACAGCTGCTGGTTCCCGGGGCGTCGCAACCGTCCTACGCCAATGGCTATCTCTTGTTCCTGCTTGGATCCGCGTTGATGGCGCAGCCGTTCGACCCGACGACGCTGCAACTTTCAGGGTCGCCGTCGCCGATCACACAGCGCCTCGAGATCTCTTCGTCAGGCGGCGGAATCGCCGGCGCGTACAGTGCGTCCACCACCGACATCCTCGCGTATCAGACGACGCTGCCGATCCGCTCTCAGCTCACGTGGTTCGGACGATCGGGGGCACGGGTGTCCAATTTGGGCGAGCAGGCCGACTGGGTCGATGTCGCGCTGTCGCCCGACGGCTCGAAGGTCGCGTTGAGCATGGCGGACCCAAACAGCTTGAGAGACATCTGGATCCTCGACGTTCAACGGGGGTTGGCGGAGCGGTTCACATCCGCCGCGGCTGACGACTTCGCTCCGGTCTGGTCCCCGACGGGCGACCAAGCTGGTCTTCAGTTCGATGCGAGAAGGACGCGTCGACCTGTTCCGGAAGTCGCAGGCCGCCGAGGAAGAGCAGCGGATCCCGGATGAGGGCCTGCCGCTCGGCAAGTTCGCCGCGAGCTGGTCACCTGATGGCAGGTCGATACTGTTCATCGCCGGCGGCCGCTCGATCGCGCGGAGCGACCTCATGGTTCTGCCGGCCGCCGGAGGCGCCGCCGAAGTGTTCCTGGAGTCGTCGCTGGTCGAAACCCAGGCGCGCTTCTCGCCAGATGGACGATGGATCGCATTCGCGATGAACACCTCCGGACGCCTCGAGGTCTATGTCAAGCCATACGGTCGCCCCGGCAACGCCACGCGCATCTCCCAGGGGGGTGGCCGATGGCCGCGATGGCGCCGCGACGGGCAGGAACTCGTCTTCCTTTCTCCCGACGAGATGCTGATGAGCGCGTCCATACGTCTCACTCCTGAGACCGTCACGGTGGATGGCGTGAAGCCGCTTTTCCAGGTGCGTCTTCGTCCGCAGGTCCGGCTCGATGCGTATCCATATGACATGACGGCGGACGCGCAACGGTTTCTGGTGAACAGCTTCGTCGAAGAACAGAACGCCTCGAGCCCGGTGACACTGGTCATCAATTGGCCGGAGCTGCTGAAGAAGTAGTCCGGCATCGGATTCACCGGCAAGGAGGGCGCCGAGGACGCAGATGTCAATCGGAAACTGTTCCTCCATTACCATGGGCCCGTCAGCGGCAGGAGAAGTTGTGCTGCCAGGGTGGTAGCGGTTCAGGGCTTTCGAACCACCCAGACGACGGCGTTCGGGAACATCCCCATCGAGTCCGACCAGAAGTAAGCCGTGTTGCCCAGTTCCGGCGACGTGCTGATTCCGGCGGCCGTGAGAAGCTGATGGCATGAACAGACGTGCCTTCGTCGTCGTCGCCGTGCTGCTCGCGTGTGCGTTGCCGCTCTCGGCCCAATGGACCAACCGTTATCAGCGCATCGGCCAGGGACATCACGTCTACGTCGAGGGCTACGACTTCCCCACCTACTCGGTGGGGCCGACCTATCCGGCCGTCTCCCCTGACGGCTCGACGATCGCCTTTTCGGCGCGCGGCTGGCTCTGGACGATGAGCGTCCAGGGCGGCCCGGCGCAGCGCCTCACCAGCGGCGCGGCCCTGGACTCGCGGCCCGCCTGGCACCCGGACGGCCGGCGGATCGCCTTCGTCCGCGACGACACGCGCAACACCGACATCGTCGAAGTGAACGTCGCGACCGGAGCCGAGACGCTTCTCGTGGGCGGCCCGGCCGCCGAGCTCGATCCGGCGTACGCGCCCGGCGGCGACGCACTCTACTACGCCTCGGCGGAAGGCGGGGACCTCGAGATCTACCGGCTCGATTCGACGGCGGGTACGAAGACGCGGATCACGAATGCGCGCGGGCTCGACCTGCGTCCGCAGCCGCTCGCCGACGGATCCGTGGTCTACGTCTCGAAGCGGGGCAACGGCGACGAAGTGGCGGTGACCGACGCAACCGGCGTCCGGCGCGTGCTCGCGCTGGCCTCGATCGCCTCGCTGGCGCGTCCGGCGGTCTCCCCGGACGGCCGGCACCTCGTGGTGCCCCTGCCCGTCCAGTCGCGGACCGAGTGGGCGCTGCAGGTAATGGATACCAGCGGCGGCCCGCTCACGGAGATCGTCTCAGGCGGCGGGCATCCGATCATGCCGGCGTGGAGCCCGGGCGGCGCGATCTACTTCTCGCGCGCGGACCGCCAGGGCGTCTTCGGCCTGTGGCGGATCCCAGCGTCGGGCGGCGTGCCCGAGCCGGTCGCTCCGACCGCGTGGGACTGGAAGGCGCCCACGACACGCGTGACGGTGCAGACCCGGATCGCCGGTGCTGGCGGTCCATCCGCTGCTCGCCTGCATCTTGCCGACAAGGACGGCCATCCCGCGTTTGCCGCCGGTCAGCAGGCATGGCTCGATGGGCAGAACGGCCTCATCTACATGTACTCGCCGGGCATCCTGGAGTTCGAGATCCCTGCCGGCGATTACACCGTGATGGCGGCGCGAGGCTTCGAGCACGTCCCGACTCGTAGCACCGGCGCGGCGGCCGCGGGCGCCGAGGTGTCGACGACGCTCGAGCTCGCGCCGGTTGGCGGGCCGTCGATGGAGGGCTGGTACGCCGGCGATCACCATTTCCACTTGAACTATGGCGGCCAGGCGCTGCTCGCTCCCGAGGCGCTCGTAGCGATGATGCGCGGCGAGGATCTCGATGTGGCGACACCGCTGTCGGCGAACCTGCACACCCGCCGCATCGACGAAAGCTACTTCGGCTGGACACGGGGCGAGACGCCGCTGATCCAGTTCGGCCAGGAAGTGCGGTCGCACTTTCTCGGCCACACCGGTCACATCGGCATCAAGACCCTGTACCTGGCCGTGGTACTGGGGTCCCGGCTATCCGGTGTACGGCCTCGATGACCGGTCGAACGTGGAGGCCCTGCAGCGGACGCGCAAGCAGGGAGGCGTCAACTCATACGTCCATCCGGTCACGATCCGCGCCCCGTTCGGCAATGAAGCGCCCCGCGGCATTCCGCTCGAGCTGATCTCTGACGCCGTTCTGGGCGACGTCGACACGATCGAGCTCGCCTGCCTGTGGAGCGACGAGCTCGGGACCGCCGAGGCCTGGTATCGGCTGCTGAACGTCGGCGCGCGCGTCACCCCTTCGGCCGGCACCGACGCAATGGTGGACTTCTTCCGCACCATGGCGGTCGGCACGACCCGGGTTTACGTCCGCGTCCCCGGGCAATTGACGATGGAGCGGTATCTCGAAGGGTTGAAGGCAGGACGCAGCTTCGTCAGCAACGGACCCTTGCTGCAGTTCCGGGTCGCTGACAAGGAGCCCGGAGACGCGGTGAAAGCCTCGTCCGGCGCCGACCTGCCGTGGGAGCTGCAGGTTGCCTCGGCCCTTCCCTTCGACCGCGTCGAGCTCCTCGTCAACGGCAGTGTCGTCTGGACCGGAGCCGGCTTGAAGCAGCCGGGCGCGCAGACGCATCGCGGCACGATCAAGGCTCCGGCTGGCGGCTGGATCGCGGCCCGTGTGCATGGTGGGACGACGGCAGTGGCCGGCGATGGACAGCTATCCGTTCGCGCATACGGCGCCGGTGTGGGTCGGTTCCGGCGGCAGTACGGATCCTGCGGCGGCCGGCCAGGCCGCGAAGGAGCTGCTTGCGGCGCTGGACGTCGCCGAGGGGCGCATCAAGCAGTCCTACGGCGCCGTGGAGACGCCGGTGCTGCTCGGGCGCATCGCTCAGGCGAGGGAAAAGTTACGGGCGCTGTTGCGATAGTAGGCCGCGGTCGAGACATAATCGACCGGAAAAGAACATGCTCAGACAATCTTCGGTCGCGATCTGGCTGCTCATATCTATCGCACTGTGCAGCCGCTCTTACGAGGCGGCCACCGGCACGGCCGGCCAGGCGTCCGCGACCCAGGAACAGCGGCCCGAGGGCGGGTCCCCGCGCAATCCCTTTCCACCATTCCGGGTCATCGGCAACATCTACTACGTCGGCTCGTCAAACGCCGGTTCCTTTCTGATCACGACCGGCGCCGGCCATATCCTGATCGACACCGGATACCCGCAGACCGAGTCGTGGGTCCGGGAGAGCATCGAGAAGCTCGGATTCGGACTGAGAGACATCAAGATCATCCTGAACACGCATGCCCATGCGGATCACGTCGGCGGGCACGCGCTCTTCAAGGAATGGACCGCGGCGAAGGTCCTGACATCCGAACGCGACAAACCGGTCATCGCCGACGGCGGGCGCAGCGATTTTCGCAGCGACGGCCGCGAGCTCTGGAAGCCGCTGACGGCTGACGGCACGATTCGCGACGGCGAGCAGATCCGTCTGGCGGACGTCGTGTTGACTGCCCGCTTGACGCCCGGCCACACCCGAGGCAACACGACGTGGACGATGACCGTGGAGGACGGCGGGCGGAAGCACAACGTGGTCTTCGTCGGCAGCATGGGCCTGAACCGCGACGTCAAGCTGGTTGCGAACGAGAAGTATCCGGCAGTCGCCGACGACTACGCCCGGTCGTTCGCCGTGCTGAAGCAGTTACCCTGTGACGTCTTCCTGGCATTTCACGCGGCGCACTTCGGGATGGAAGACAAGAAGCGCCGCCTCGACGCGGGATCGAACCCCAACCCGTTCATCGACCCCGCTGGATTGCGCGAGTACATCGAGAAGAACGAAGGCGCCTTCCTCGACCAGCTGAAGAAAGAACGGGGCGGCGGCTGAAGGCGGCCGTCTCGCTGGCCGATGGCGGTGATGGCGTCGGGATCGTACGGCCTGATCAGGCGGATCGAGCTGACGCAGTCGTTGAAGCCCCCCTTGCTGCAGCTGCCAGCCACGCGCTCGAGGTTGGGGAGATCTTCCGTCACGTCGAGGCGATCCCCGTCGAAGCCGTCATCACGATAGAGTGTCGCTCGCCATCCCGGCGCCAGACGGATGGACGAGATGCAGTCGCCCCACAGGTCGGTGGTGGACGTCGAGTCGCCGGAGCTTTCGATCTTGACGCATGGCCCTTTGACGTCCTCCAGGTCCTTGATGTCGGAGGTGATATGGGCCGACGCGCCTTGATAGTCGACATGTTCGTACACCACGATGCCGGTCGTCAGCTCGGATGGGGCGGTCGGCAGCGACGTCTGGCACCCCAGAAGCAGCACCAGCGCGGCAAGGGCCAGTACCTGCCGCCGGCCGCGAGCCGACGTCTCGAGTAGAACAGGGCGCGTCATCAGCAAGTCCGCTCGCCAGCCTTCAACCCGGCCCCCTGCTGCCAGCCCGGGTCGGAACCGTCCACGCCCGTAGCACCCGGCCGGAGAACCCGACCACCGTCCGGCCGTCGCTCGAGAACACCAGCGCGTCGGCCGGCATGCTGCCGGTATCCAGGTGGGCGATCGCCGCGAGGGTGGCGGCATCCACGATCTGGATACCTCCCTTCGACAGCGTCTCATCGTCGAGGTCACCGAGCGCGATGAGGCGCCCGTCAGGTGACCACGCCAGCGTGGCGGCCATCCTGGGGGCCTGCAGCGTCATCTGAGCCGCCGGTTTGAGGGTGGCAGGGGCGCGCAGCGTGAGGCGACGATCCACGCCACCCGCCGCCAGCATCCCATCGCGCGGACTGAAGGCGAGCGCAAAGAGAGAAAGGTCACCGTCGACGAAGCCGAGTTCGCGCCCGGCCGCGGCATCCCAGAGGCGAAGGTCGGCCTCGGCGCTGGCGCTGGCCAGAATCGCGGTGCCCGGCCGCAGGGCAAGAACCTGCAACTCGGTGCGGTGCCCACGAAGAGTCTGGCGCAGCGCGCCGGACGCGGTGTCGAACACCCGGATCTCGCCGTGCTCTCCACCGGCCACGAGCAGCGAGGCGTCTGCCGAGAAGACCGCCGCGCGCGTTCGAGCCGTTCCGAGTCTCGATGCGACGCGAGGTGGAAGCGGCGCCGGACGTGACCGGCGTGCGGGCGAGGGAACCGTCGGTGGCCAGGCTCCAGACTTCGCGGCCGTCAGCGGTCGAACCGACGGCGAGTACCCGCTCGTTGTGGGGTTTCAGCAGACCGAGGGAGCGGCGTCCTGCCCGTTCCACACGGCGACCCGCCCATCCTTCAGCCCCACGGCGATCGTCGAGGAGCGGTTGATCGCGGTCAGGCTGGTGATGTCCGCCGGCAGCGTCAGGCTGGCGGCAATCGGAACGGGACCGGCCGGCGCCTGTCCACTCACCATCGTCACGGCCAGAACAGCCGCCACCCCAACGGACGTGAGCGCCAGGGAACGGGCCATGTCGATCACGCCTTCTCGAGCACGAGCTCGAATTCGACCGCGGCCATCGGCGTCTCGGGCTGGCCCGAGAGGGTCACGGGCCGCACCAGGGTCCGCGAGGTGATCAACGGATCCTTGGAGTAGTTCTTGTCAGGGTTGCCGTCGAACACCTCGTCGGTCGCAAAATACAACTGGGTCGAGAGCGGCTTGTGCCCCGGCGCGGTGACGAAGTAGTGGACATGCCGGGCGACGCGCGCCGGATAGTGTCCGGGCATGATCGAGTCGAACTGTAGACGCCGGACGGACGAAGGCGTGATCGCCGCCCGATAGCGGTAGCCTTCCAGGTCGTAGAGTCCGCCGTGGTCGGCCTGCCAGATCTCGAGCGTCGCGCCGGACACGCGCTCGCCATGGACGTTGATCACCCGTCCGCTGACGGCGAGCGGCATGCCGGGATCTCCGGCCGCCCGCAAGGTCGTCGATGCGGGCGCGCGCTTCTTGTAGAAGGGTCCCATCTCGACGTGCGCGGTGGGCGGGCGCTCACTCTGGGCGTCCAGCCAGGCGTGCAGCGCCTCCGCCTCTCCCCAACCAGCCGGGACCACGAGCACGCCTGCGGCCAGACACTGGCGCAGCACATCCCGCCGCGACCACTCACGTTGGGGCATAAAAACCTCGAGTCTTGATGGACGCGAGGACTATAGCACCAGGTTCTGGTTCTAGGTTCCGGCGTTCCGGGTTCCGGGTTCCAGGTTCTGAGTTCTGAGTTCTGAGACTCACCGCGGAGGCCGCAGAGAGCGCCGAGATATTCAGGAATCAGAAAATACCTTGATCTCAGCGTGCTCAGCGCCCTCGGCGGTATGTCTTCTACCGTCATGCGAATGTGCTTCGCTGTTGTCACGCGTAACTCCAGGGTGTAGGCTCTGCCCACACCACAATCCGGGATCTATCAATAAAAGGAGCCACCATGACCTGGCGTCGGCACCTCGTGTCCGTCTGGCTTGCCTCGTCGATCTTCGTCGCCGCGGCCGCGGGCGTTGCTGCCGGCCAATGGCCGCAGTTCCGCGGGCCGAACGGCTCCGGTGTCGAGGCCGGTGCCGGATTCCCCGTCGCGTTCTCCCCTTCCACCAACGTGATCTGGAAGACGGCCGTCCCGTTCGCGCAGTCGTCGCCGATCGTGGTCGGCCAACAGGTGTATCTGACGGCCAGCGAAGGCGACCAGCTGCTGACGATCAGTCTCGATGCGGCGACCGGCCGCGAACTGTGGCGCCGGCAGATCAAGCGCCCGCGCGCACAGAAGACCTACCGCGCCAACGATCCGGCGTCGCCGACACCCGCGGCCGACAATGACGGCGTCGTGGTCTTCTTTCCCGACTTCGGCCTGGCCGCCTACAGCGCGGACGGGAAGGATCGCTGGACGCTCCCGCTGGGGCCGTTCAACAGCTTCTATGGCATGGCCGCGTCTCCCATTCTCACCGAGGGCCTGGTGGTGCTGGTCTGCGATCAGCGGACCGGTTCCTTCATCGTCGCGCTCGACCGCAAGACCGGACAGGTGCGATGGAAGCGCGAACGCGCCGGTGCGCCGGAAGGGTGGGCGACCCCGATGGTCTTCGCCGCCGCGGGAGGCCCGGCCCAGTTGATCGTACCGGGCTCGACCCGGATCGACGCCTATGCGCTGGCCACCGGTGAACCACGCTGGTGGATGCCGCTCGGCACCGTGGGGTCGATGGGCACGGCGGTGGTCAGCGGCGATACGCTGATCCTGTCGAGCACGGGCAGCACGGAACCGTCGATGCCGGCCTTCGACAGCTACCTGGAAAAGTACGACAAGGACAAGGATCGCCGGCTCTCCCGCCAGGAGTTCATCGCCGACAAGGAGATGGGCGAGCACTTCGGCTGGGCCGACGCCGATAACGACAACTTCGTCACCACCGCCGAGTGGAACACGATCCGGAACCTTGGCATCGGCGAATTCGGCGCCATCGCCGTCCGTCCGGGCAAGGGGACCGGGAAACTCGATCCCAAGGCGGTCCTGTGGCGCTTCAAGAAGAATCTGCCGTATATCCCGGCGCCGCTGGTCTACCAGGACGTGGTCTACCTCGTGAAGGATGGCGGGATCATCACGTCGCTCGACGCCGCCACCGGCCGCCCTCTGAAAGAGGGGCGAAGCCCTGACGCGCTGGGTGAGTACTACGCGTCGCCGGTTGCCGCCGACAACAAGGTGTTCCTGGCCAGCGTCGACGGCAAGATCACCGTGCTGAAGGCGGGTGGGCAGTGGGAGGTCCTGGGCGTGAACGATCTCGGCGAAGGGATCCAGGCCACGCCGGCCATGAGTCGCGGACGGCTCTACGTCCGGACGCGCGGCGCCGTCTATTGTTTCGGCTCGAAGTGAGTGCGGTACCTCATCGCCAGCCACCACCGCATCGTGGACGTGACCAGGTCGGCAGCGTCCTGCTGGACGAAGTGCCCGGCGCCCGGCACGGTCACGACGCCACCACGGAGCCCGTGCCTTGGCGTCCTCCCAGGCGCAACTCGCCGAGCTGATCGAGCCAACGCTTCTCTTCGAGCTGTGCTTCTAGGACGACGAGCGTGACGGCGTCGGCCAGAAATTTGTCCGCTACACGGTGTTCACCGAGAACGAGGTCCTTCCCCGCATGGAAGATCCTCGAGCTTTTTATACGGATGGCGGAAAGCGACTCGCTCCCGCATTCGATTCGCACATGAACAGGCTGAAGGAATGGCGGCGCGACATCGCCAGGCTGCACACGTGGGCTCGGTGCCTCGATGAGCGGCTCGGTGCCCCGGCGACCAGCGGCACGTCGTGCCGGCCGACAGTCGGCGGCACCATCGACGTCGGCCGGGAGAGGTAGGACCGCGATCGGAGATCGGACCGGTCAGCGCGGCAGCGCCGACGTCCAGTTGAGGACCACCGACGCCGGTTCCTCCGCGCCGCCCGACGGCGCGCCGACCACCAGAAAGCGCTGGCCATCGCGCATCGGCCGATAGCGCCCGCGGGCGTTGACGGTCGCGAACCGTGTCTCGAACAGCGAGGCGGGCGTCCCGGCGACGAAGGTCGTCCCCGCCTGCACCGGTACGCCCATCACCCGTGATCCGACCCGGTAGAACAGCTCACGGCCGTCGCCGCGCCAGTACGGCTCGAAGCCGCCCCCGGTGGATATCTGCCACTTGTTCCGCGCCTCAGGGAACTCGTGCACGTAGATCTCGTGGCGGCCGGACTCGTTCGACTGGTAGGCAATGTATTTACCGTCGGGCGAGAACGTCGCCCACATCTCGTTGAACCGGGTCTTGACGACCGGGATCGGCTTGTCATCACCACCGATCGGCATCGCCCAGATGTCCCACCCGCCTTCGCCCTTGCCGCGGCTCGTGACGAGGACGAACTTTCCGTCAGGCGACCAGTCGGACACATACTTTTCGTCCTCGTTGACGAACAGCGGCGCGGCCTCCCTGGTACCCGACGCCTCTTTCACGTACAGGTCGCCGGGCCCCTTCGCCGTCGAGGTATAGACGATGCGACGCCCATCGGGCGACCACTGGGGAACGGAGTCGACCGCCGCATCGAAGGTAAAGCGTGAGGAGACACCCCGCGCCAGGTCACGGATCCACAGATTCCCGCGGGTGCCACCATCAACGACATCGTAGGTGAGCCGGGTTTCATCCGGGGACATCGACGTGTCGCGGTAATCGCCGGGAGCATCGATGACTGGCGTCTCCTTCCCGGTGCGATCCACCCAGACCATGCGCGAACCCGACAACTCGCCGCCCCTGAACACCAGCACGCCGGTGCGCGAGGCGGAGAACGAGGCCAGCCCGACATCGTCGGAGCCCAGCCCCTCACCCATCGGCACCGGTTCACCTTCGAGCGTGAGCGAGCCCGCGTCGAACTTCTGCGCCACCAGGGTGCGATCCCGGACGAACAGGAGGTAGCCGGGCTCGACGTACTGCACCCGCGTGGTGGTCTTGAAGAGCGCCTTGACCGTGCCGGTCTCGATGTGGCCCACCGTCAGCATCATTTCCGGTGACGACGGGTCGACGAGCGCGTAGAGAAAATGCTTCCCGTCAGGGAGGAACTCGGGCCATCCCGTTCCTGGCGTGCCGGCGGCCTTGCCGGTCTCCAGGACGACGGGCTGGCTGACCCCTCCGGTGGCCGGTACCCGCTGCAGCGCATCGGTCGCCCGGCCGTCGAAGAGGATCACCCCTTCCGAGCTCCAGGAGCCATCGGATCCGTTGGCTGCGTCGCAGATGGTCTGCGGCGGTCCGCCGCCGATGTCCACTTTCTTCAGCTTCCCGCCGGCCACGAACGCGACGAACCGGCTGTCGGGCGACCAGAACGGCCGTATGACGCCCTCGGTGCCCGCCAGCACTCGCGGTTCGAGCGCATCGAGCGGACGGATCCAGATCATCGTCCGGCCGTCGGAGGTCGCGGCAAAGACAATGTTGCGGCCGTCCGGCGACACCACCGGCGGACTCGCGTTCTGGAGCGCCGCCGGCATCAGGAGCGGGAATCGCACAATCGGCGCCGGCTCCGGCGCCCGCTTCACCCACGCGACCGCAAAGCCGACAGCGGCGACCGTGGCGATCGCGCAAGCGCCCCACGCCAGGCTCTCGCGAACGCGGCGGCGGCCGCTGACGACCGCCGGCAGACCGACTTTCGATCCACCCTGTGCAACCCACTGCAGTTCGGCGGCGACGTCGCGGGCGGTGTGCCAGCGATCCTCAGGGTCCTTCGCCAGGCAGCGTGAGACGACGCGCTCGAGCGCCGGCGGCGTCAGCGGCACCAGCTCCTCGATCGGCCGCGGCTTGGTCGCGAGCACCGCTGCCATCACGCTCGACGCGCTCTGCCCCTCGAATGCGCGATGCCCGGTGAGCAGCTCGTAGAACACGCAGCCGAAGGCGAAGATGTCGGTGCGCGCATCCACCTCGCGCGCCTCGATCTGCTCGGGCGCCATGTACTGGGGGGTGCCGACCACCGTATGCGCGCCGGTGAGCGCGGCCAGGGTCGCCTGCTCGGCGGCCGACGACACACCGGAGCCGGAAGTCACGCCGGACCCCGTGCCCGCCAGCTTGGCCAGGCCGAAGTCCAGCAGCTTGATCCCCTGCTTGGTAACCAGGATGTTGGCCGGCTTGAGATCGCGGTGCACGATCCCCTTCCGATGGGCGGCGTGCAGGGCTTCGCAGATCTGGATGCCGTAGGCGATCGCCTGCTCGACTGGCATCGGTCCGGCGACCGGCTTGCCTTCGATGAACTCCATCACCAGGTAGCCGCTGCCCTCGTGCTGGCCGACGTCGAAGAGGGTGCAGATGTTCGGGTGGTTCAGCGCCGAGATCGCATGCGCCTCCCGCTCGAAGCGCTCGGTGAAGGGGCCTTTCAGGGTCTTGACCGCGACGTCGCGATCGAGCCGGACGTCGTGGGCGCGATAGACGTCGCCCATGCCCCCCGATCCGGCTGCTTCGATGATTTCGTAGGGACCAAGCCTGGTACCGGATGTCAATGCCATGAGCGGCGCGATTATACGCGCTATCTCATCCATTGGCATCGGATATCCAGTGCCGCCGGAGTTGGGCTGGGGCGCCTGGGGTGCGTCAGCTCGCCGGCAGCACCGGGTTCGACACCCAACCCATCTGCTGATACATGGTCAGGAAGTCGAACACGTTCCAGCCTTCGATCACCACGCCATCGCGGACGCGAAGGATCACCATCCCGTAGAAGTCGACCGGCCGGTTGGTCGGCTCGCCGCCGAGTGCGCGGCCGCCGTGCCGTCCGGTGACGCGACAGTACGCGGTGCACAGCTCACCGTCGACCGTCGTCCGCTCGACCGTCACGCGCAAATCGGGGAACGCCTCGCGGAAGGTGTGAAACAGCGGCTTGAAGGCCGCCGGCCCCACCATCGGCGGGCCGTCGTGACCGGTCAGGCCGAAGACCTTGGACGTGGGAGTTATCAGGCGATCGATCGTCTCTTCGCGTCCTTGATTCCACACTTCTTCGAACCACTCGCGGGTCACCGCATCGGGGGTCGGCGTCATGCTGCCTCCTCAGGCACCTGGATGAAGTCGGAATATACGCCGTCGGTGCGGGAGTGACCAGCAAATTAGTCGCGCCACCCGGTGCCGGCGGATATGCTCTTCACGTGCGTTACTTCGCCCTGATCACCCTCCTGCTCTCACCGCTTCTGGTCGCTCAGTCTCCAACACCCGCGGGGTTCGCGGGGAGCTCGGTGGAGGCGCAGGCACGGGCGGAAAAAACCTTCGTCGACACCGTGACACCCGCCTCGGCCCGGCGGTGGCTGGCGGCGCTCACCGAAGAACCTCACGTCGCCGGCACGCCCGCGGAAAAGAAGGTCGCCGACTACGTGCTCGCACGCTTCAAGGAGTTCGGCCTGAACGCCGAGCTGGTGCACTACGACGTTTTCCTCAATCACCCGAAACAGGTTTCGCTGAAGCTGCTATCACCGGTTGAAGAAGAGCTGAAGCTCCGCGAGGATCCCTACGAGGTCGACAAGGACTCGACCAGCGAGGGTATGTTCCCGGCGTTCCACGGCTACGGCGCGTCGGGGCGGGTCGAAGGGCAGGTCGTCTACGTGAACTACGGATCGCCGGCCGACTTCGCGCGCCTGGCGGCGCTGGGCATCTCGGTCGAAGGCAAGATCGCGCTGGTTCGCTACGGCGGCGCCTTCCGCGGGCTGAAGGTCAAGGAGGCGCAGGACCACGGCGCGCTCGGCGCGCTCATCTACTCCGATCCGCGCGACGACGGCTACATGGCGGGCGAGGCGTATCCCGACGGGCCGATGCGCCCTCCGTCCGCGATTCAGCGGGGATCGGTGCTCTTCCTCTCGCACATGCCGGGCGATCCATCGACCCCGGGCTGGCCCTCGACCGCCGGGGCGAAGCGCGTGGCCCGCGCGCAGATGGTCAACGTCCCGAAGATTCCCTCGCTGCCGATCGCCTATGCCGAAGCCGAGAAGATCCTCCGCCGGCTCGGCGGGCCGGTCGTGCCGGCCGAGTGGCAGGGCGGGCTGTCGTTCACCTACCACATCGGTCCCGGCGCCGCGCGCGTAGCGATGGACGTGCAGATGGACGAAGGGCTCAAGCCGATCTACAACGTCATCGCCACCATCCCGGGGAGCGTCGAACCCGACAAGAAGATTATCCTCGGCAACCATCGAGACGCCTGGACGCACGGCGCGGTCGATCCCAACTCCGGGACGGCGGCGCAGATCGAAGTCGCACGCGCGCTGGCGGCGGCGATGAAGACCGGCTGGCGGCCGAGGCGCACCATCGTCCTGGCGAGCTGGGACGCGGAAGAGTACGGCCTCGTCGGCTCCACCGAATGGGCGGAAGAGCATGCCGCCGACCTGCAGAAGAATGCGATCGCGTACCTCAATGGCGACGCGGTCGTCACCGGGCCGGACCTCAACATGAGCGGCACGCCGTCGCTGCTGGCCGTCGCCATGGAGGTGGCTCGCGACGTTCCGGAGCCGCGGCGTGGCGGATCGATCGCCGCCGGATGGGAGTCGCGTCAGCGCACCACCTGGGCGCAGCAGGCGCCGGTCGACATCAACGCCAGAGAGGACGCGAAGTTCTTCGCCCGCCTGGCCCCGCTCGGGTCAGGCTCCGACTACACGGTCTTCCTCGATCACCTGGGCGTTCCCTCGTTCGACTTCGGCTTCTCCGGCGGTTACGGCGTCTACCACTCCGTCTACGACAATTTCCGATGGATGGAGAAGTACGGCGATCCGGAATTCCTCTATCACGCCACCGCCGCCAGGCTGTGGGGCGTGATGGCGATGCGCCTGGCCAATGCCGACGTCGTGCCGCTGCGGTATGCGACCTACGCGCGGGACCTGCAGCTGGATATGGACAACCTGCGACGCGACGTCATCCGTCGCTCCCGCGCGCCGGTGGCGGAGGGGAGCGATGCGAAACCGTCCATCACACCGGACTTCGCGCCGATCCAGGCGGGGCTCGAGGCCCTTCGCGTCGCCGGGGACGCTGCGGACCGCGCCGCCGACGCGGCGGTCAAGAGCGGCGATGCGGCCGCGATCCGCCGGGTGAACGAGGTGCTCAGCTCCGTCGAGCGCGCCCTGCTCGACCCGAAAGGCCTTCCCGGGCGGCCGTGGTTCCGCCACATGCTGATCGGACCGGGGCTCACGACCGGCTACGCGCCGTGGCCGTTCCCGGCGTTGCAGGAAGCCATGGACAACAAGGATGCGGCGATGTTCGCCGCCGAGGCCGGCCGGGTGGTCGCCGCCCTCGCGGCCGCCACGGAGCGGCTCCGCTCGCTGACGAAAACTGAATCGGCCGGCTTTCAGTCTGATCGCACCCGTCCTCGATGAACCGCTAACATCGGCAAAACCTTCACCGCAGTGGTCGCAGAGCAACGCAGAGGACTCTTCAAGTTATTCTCTGCGCCCTCGGCGAATCGGCCGCCGCATCACTTCTTGGTAATCGTCACCGGAGCGGTGCCTGTCCCCGATCAAAATTCATCCGATCACCGTGAACCTGGACAGCGCGTCTTCCTTGATCGTCAACCCGAGGCCCGGCAGGTCGTCCCGCAGGTCGATCGAGCCGGCGGCGGGGGTGGGCTCGCCGTCGAAGATGTACCAGAACAGCTCGTTGCCGACCTCGACGTCCACCGGCGGGAAGTACTCGGCTATCGGCGAGTTGAGGCTGGCCATCACGAGGTGGTAGTTGTGCATCTGGCCGGCGTGCGGCACCACCGGCACCGAGAAGGACTCGGCGAGTGCGGCGATCTTGCGCGCCTGGGTGATCCCGCCGACGCGGTTGGTGTCGAACTGGACGTAGTCGAGCGCCCTGGCCTCGAGCAGGTCGCGGAACTCGTAGACGGTGAAGCCGTGCTCCCCGCCGGCGATCGGGATCCGCCCCATCGCTTTGAGCGCCTGGTAACCGCCCGCATCGTCCGGGATGACCGCTTCCTCCAGCCAGCGGAGGTTGAACGGTTCGAGCAGCGGGATCATCCGGCGCGCATAGTCCAGCGTCCAGCCCATGTAAGCGTCGGCCATGATGTCGACCTCGTCACCGACCGTGTCGCGGACGGTGCGCACGAGCTCGACGTTGCGCTGCATACCGGCCGCGCCGTCGGTCGGCCCCCAGCCGAACCGCAGTTTCATGGCGGTGTATCCCTCGGCCTTGTACTTCGCCGCCTCCGCCGCCAGGGTGTCGAGCGGCTGGCTGTACAGGCGGCTCGCGTAGACCGGGATGCGCGGCTTGGTGCGCCCGCCGAGCAGCCGGAACACCGGCTGCCCGGCTGACTTGCCGAGCAGGTCCCAGAGCGCGATGTCGACCGCGCTGATCGCGACCATCCCGACCCCCTTGCGGCCGAACGCCATGGTGCGGCGGTACATGTGCTGCCACAGGAACTCGGTGTCCCAGGGGTCAGCGCCGATGAGCAGCGGTTTGAGATAGAGGTCGATTGCCTGCTTGGTCAACCGCGGCGCCAGCGCCGCGTTGCCGATGCCCACGTGGCCGCTGTCGGTGAACACTTCGACGATCAGCCAGCCGTGGAAGCGGAAGCCGGCCATGGAATCGGCCGGCAGCGACAGCAAGTCCATCGCGTTCGTGCAGAAGTGGGGTTGCGGCGGGACGGTCGGTCCCTGCCACTCGACCACGCGGGTGCGAACGTCAGTGATCTTCATGATGCGGATGTCAACGATGTCATGGTTGGACAGAATGATAGTGTGAGTGCGAGGTGTTGAATATGACTAGCGTGGCGGTCCTGGGTTTGGGGGTGATGGGTGGCGGCATGGCGCGCCGGCTCGCGGGCGCCGGATTTCCGCTGACGGTCTGGAACCGCAGTCCCGAGCGGGCGCAGGCGCTCGAAGCCGAGGGGGCGGTGCGCGCGGCTACCCCACGCGAGGCCGCCGCCGGCGCGGACGTCATTCTCAGCATGGTGGCGGATGACGACGCGTCGCGGGCGGTGTGGATCGGGCCCGACGGCGCACTGGCGGCGGCCCGCCCCGGCGCACTCCTGATCGAGTCGAGCACGCTCTCGCCTGCCTGGACCGAGCGACTCGCAGAGACCGCGATCGAGCGGGGCTGCCGCTTCCTCGAAGCGCCGGTCACGGGCAGCCGGGTGCAGGCGGCCGGTGGAGAGCTGCTGTTCCTGGCCGGCGGGGACGCTGCGACCGTCGAGGCCGCCCGCCCGCTGCTTGCCGTGCTCGGCCGCGATGTCGTCCACCTGGGTCCGGTCGGCAGCGGCGCCCGCATGAAGCTGATCAACAATTTTGTTTGCGGCGTGCAGGCGTCCGCGCTCGCCGAGGCGCTGGTCCTGATCGAACGCTGCGGCCTTTCGAAAGAGGCGGCGCTCGGCATCCTGCTCAACGGCGCACCCGGGAGCCCGCTGGTGAAGACGGTCGCGCCGCGCATGGCGACCCCCGACTACACCGTGTTTTTCGTGCTTGCGCTGATGCGGAAGGACCTCGCCTACGCCATCGCCGAAGGAGAGGCGAACGGCGTGCCGCTCACCACAGCCGTCGCGGCGCGACGCCTGTTCGAGGCAGCACAGAACGGCGGATGGGGGCAGGTCGATTTCGCTGCGGTGATCGAAGCGGTTCGCGCCGCCTCCACGAACCCGGTGCCTCAGCCGCCCGACCCCGGGCGCTAGTCGCCCCGCCGGCGTGGCCGGCTCGAGCGAGACCACCCCTTCCCTCACCTCTGGTCACCAGCTCCTCTGGCCGTCCGGCCGGTCGTGCGGTGGATCAACAACGGCTTGATCGGCATATCATAATACTGTATTAAGAAGCCAACCTTCGTCATACTGTACTAAGAGAAGCCGACCTTCGTCCCATCAGCCCGCATCCACACAGGAGGATCGCCATGCTCCGCGCCGCCGCTCGCCTCCGGTCAACACTGGTTCGCTGCTGCTTCCTCAGCCTGGTCCTCTGGCCCGCCGCAGCCGCCGGCCAGCAGCAGCTCGCCACGATCCAGGGCACCATCACCGACCAGACCGGCGCCGTCGTCCCCGGTGTGACCGTCACGGCGACCGGCCTGGACACCGGCGTCGCCAGAACCGCGATCTCCAACCAGGCGGGGGTCTACCGGTTGCCAAGCCTCGAGCCGGGACGTTACCGCGTGTCGGCCGAGTTGACCGGGTTCAACCGCGCGATCCGTGACAACGTGACCCTCGAAGTCGGCACCACTGTCGGCCTGCCGTTCGTCCTGCAGGCCGGCCAGGTGTCGGAGGAAGTCGAGGTTCGCGGAGCGGCGACCCTGGTGCAGACCGAGCGGGCCGACATCTCCTCGGTCGTCGAACGCAAACGGATCGAAAGCCTGCCGCTGGTCAGCCGGAACCCGCTGGCGTTGACCGCGTTGACGCCTGGTGTCACCGGGATCCCGACGCGAAACGACTTCCTGCAGCCGGAGCAGGGTCTTGGCATCAGCGCGAGCGGCATGCGCAGCGGCGCCAACAGCGCCTACATCGATGGCATGAGCATCAACGCCAATCCGCACGCGGGCACGGTACTGATCGTACCGAACGTCGAGGCCGTGCAGGAGTTCCAGGTCATCACCAACAATCCGTCGGCTGAGCACGGGCGCAACATCGGCGCTTCCGTGAACCTGGTGACCCGCCGCGGCACCAACCAGTTCAGCGGCTCGGTCTTCCAGTTCTACCGGAACGAGGCACTTCGGTCGAACAACGTCTTCGAAAAGGAGGCGGCAAACTTCCAGAAGCCGGACTTCAAGCGCAATAACTTCGGCTTCAGCATCGGCGGTCCGGTGCGGCGCGACCATGCGTTCTTCTTCGGGTCGTACGAAGGGCTTCGCGAACAGACGGCCAGCGGGCAGTTGTACACGGTGGAAACCGAGCAGTTCCGGGACTTCGTCCTGCAGACGCGTCCCAACTCCATCGCCGCGCAGCTGCTGCGGGAATTCCATCCCCGCGCGTATCCCACAACCGGGTTACGGGACCTTGGCAGCCCTGCACCCGGCGCCAATGTGTTCAGTGCGGTGCCCGACGGCATTCCGGATGTCGGCACCATCAACCTGGCGATTCCCAGCCCCCGGGACGGGGATCAATTCAACGGCCGATACGACCAGGTGTTTCGCGGTGGCAAGGACCATCTGCGGTCCACCTACTACCTGTCGAACATCTCGACCTGGTTCAACGATCTGCGCGAGACCTTCGACCGTCCGTATCCCCATCGGCTCCAGCTCTATACCGTCGCCCACTCACGCGTGATTTCGGATCACACCCTGAATGAGCTGGCCTTCGGCTATGTCCGGATGCACGGTGAAGCGTCGGATCCAACCCCGCAGGTACCCACGATTACGATCACCGGCCTTCAGGCCGGTTTCGGGATCCTCAACTGGCAACCGATCGGATTCACGCAGAACTACTTCCAGATCAAGGACTCGCTGACGGCGACGAGAGGCCGGCACAGCCTCCGCCTCGGCGGCGAAGCGCGCGTGACGATGCAGTACCAGGATTTCCACCATTTCGAGCGTCCGAACTACGATTTCTCGAACCTTCTGGATTTCGCTGACGATGAACCCTTCACCGAAACCCGCGGCGTCGATCCGAGCACGGGTCTGTCGCGCAGCACCGAAAACCGCTACCTCCAGACCGACTTCGCGGCGTTCCTCCAGGACAACTGGAAGATTCGACCCAACCTGACCGCCAACCTCGGGCTCCGCTACGAGGTGTTCACGGCCCCGACACTGGCCGACCGGCCGTTCAATGCCATTCTTCTCGGACCCGGCGCGACCCGCCAGGAACAGGTGGCCAACGCCCGCAACGGCGCCGTCGACAGCCTGTATTCGACCGACTGGAACAACCTGGCGCCGCGTCTGGGCCTCACCTGGGATCCGACGAACAGCGGCACGATGGTCTTCCGGGGGGGCGCAGGCGTTTCCTACAATCGGATCAACAACACGGTCTGGACCGGCGAATGGCAGAATCCACCGCACTTTGCCCAGGCATCGACACGCGCGGGAGATGCCATACCGATCGTCTACACCATGGGACCGGACTATCCGGAGAACCCAGGGCTCGGAAAGGGACTCGACGAGCGCGGTGGTCTTGTGGGGGCGCGGATCACGTTGACGGCGCTCGACCCTGATGTCGAAACGCCCTACGCCTACAACTGGTTCGCTGGCGTACAGCGACAGCTGCCGTGGAATTTCGTCGTCGATGTGAGCTACATCGGTACGGAAGGGCGCAACCTGATGAGCGTGGACGCCGGCGGTGGCGAAAACTACAACCGGTTCACCGGAGACCTGCTGGTGGGCGGTCTGGACCGCCTGAACCCCAGCTTTGCCTCGGTCAATCTCAACGAGAGCCGCATCTCGTCACACTATGACGGCCTGACGCTGGAACTGCGACGGCGCTACGAGCGGGGTTTCGCTTTCCAAGCCTCCTACACGCTGGGTAAAGCCACCGATACGGCGGGCGTGTGGGTGGACCTCAATCGCCGGGATCTGGAGGAGGGCCTTGCCGGGCACGACGTCCGGCATCGGCTGGCGATCAACTGGGTGATCGAGCTACCCGACAATCTCGGTGGCCCTGTTCTGAAGTATGTGATCGGCGGCTGGCAGATCAGCACGATCACCGTATGGCAGACCGGATCACCGTTCGACGTCACCACGAGCGCCAACTACCCCAACGGCGACTACAATGCCGATGGCCAGAACAACGATCGCCCGAACCTCCCGAGCTTTGGCACCGACCTGGGCAGCCCTTCGCAGGAGGAATGGCGGTCCGGCGTGTTCACCGCGGCTGATTTCCCGAAGCCCGCGCCCGGTACCGTCGGAAACCTGCCGCGCAATGGCTACACAGGGCCTGGCTATCTGAACACGGACTTGTCGCTGGTCAAGCGGTTCGCCATCCCGGCAATCGGTTCCGATGCCGGCCTGCAGCTGCGCCTGGAAGCGTACAATCTGTTCGACACGATCAATCTGAACAATCCGGTGACTAACCTCACCAACATCAATTTCGGGCGGGTCACGTCCGCCAGACCGAGCCGCGAGATCCAGGTGGGTGTGAGGTTTACGTTCTAACAGGCATGTCGGAAACCCACTACCCGAGCCGCAATCTGCACGGCCAGATCGTTCACTCGATCGGCCGGCAGATACTGCAGGGTGATCTGCTGCCCGGCGAACCGATCCCGGCACAGCCGGACCTGCCCGCCAGCCGGACGGCGGTCCGCGAGGCGATCAAGGTCCTGGTGGCGAAGGGGCTGGTCGAAACGCGGCCGCGTACCGGCACCAGGGTGCGCGCGCGCGAAGCCTGGAACCTGCTCGACCCGGACGTGCTCGCCTGGGGGCACGACGGGTCGACCTCCAAGGAGCTGCTCCGCAGCATCACCGAGGTCCGCAGCATCGTCGAGCCGGCGGCGGCGGAACTGGCGGCCCGCCGCGCCACACCGGCCGACGTCGCCCAGCTCGAACAGGCGTTCCAGGCCATGGAAGCGGCCATGCCGGCCAGCGGCCCCGAAGACATCGGCGGGTTCGTGAAGGCCGACACGCGTTTTCACACCGCGATCTTCCGCGCTGCCGGCAACGATCTCCTCGAGCACATGAGCGCGGCGATCTACACCGCGCTTCGATTCAGCTTCGAAGCCACGAGCCGCATCCCCGGGAGCGCGCGGGCGTCGCTGCCCCACCACCGGGCAGTCAAGGATGCCATCCGGGGGCGGAAGCCGGCGGCCGCCGCGACCGCGATGCGATCGCTGGTCCGGCGTATCGCCCGCAAAGTCGACCGGATGCCGAAGGCCGGCGGCCGGGCGACCGCTGGCGCCGGCGCGGCGCCGCGGCTGGCGAAGCGACGCCAGGTGCGCCGATGACTTTCCCCAACCGATGACCGACACCCCGGAGGAGATCTCGAGACATGCCCCGTAGCGCGCGAACCATCCTCGGCACGCTGAAACTTCCTGAAACGGACGCCCACGACCTTCCCGATTCGCGAAAGCGTTTCTCCGACGGCGGCCAATACCGGATCGAGATCCCGTCGGTCGAAGGGCCGCGCGCGATGGAGGCGGTGCTGTCGGCCGCCGACGAGCACGAAGTGGCGCTGCACCGGGTGAGCCAGGGCAGCGGGATCATGCTGCAGACGGACCGCGAGATCGAGCGCATGGTGGAGCTCGGGCGTCAGCGCGGCGTCGAAGTCTGTCTCTTCGTCGGGCCTCGAGCCAACTGGGATACCGGCGTCCAGGCGGCGAGCAGCGGCGGACGGGTCATCGGCTGCTCGCTCCGCGGCACCGACCAGCTGGTCTACGGCATCGAGGACGTGCTCCACGCCAACAGGCTCGGCATCAAGTCGGTGCTCGTCGCCGACGTCGGCCAGCTGATGGTGCTCGGCCGCATGAAGACGGCGGGTGACCTGCCGCCCGATTTCGTCCTGAAGATCTCGGTCACCCTGGCGGCCGCCAACCCGGCCACCGCCCGGGTGCTCGAAGACCTCGGCGCCACCTCGATCAACCTCCCGGTGGACCTGTCGCTGGCGCAGATCGCGGCGATCCGCCGGGCGGTGGATGCGGCGATCGATTTCTATGTCGAGAGCCCGGACGATCTCGGCGGGGTCGTGCGTCACTACGAGATCCCGGAGCTGGTGCGCGTCGCCGCCCCGATCTATCTGAAGTTCGGCGTGCGCAATTCGCCGGGGCTCTACCCGAGCGGCTATCACCTCGAAGCCACGATCCTGGCGCTGTCGCGCGAGCGGGTCCGCCGCGCCGCGATCGGCCTCGGGCTGCTGCGGCGGTACGCACCGCACGCGGTCGCCTCGCCGACCGGGGTGAGCGTGTGACGACGCTGCGTGACATCGAGCTCACCGGTTCCAACCGGATCGGCGGACGTGAGTCGCGGGCGGGGGGTGGCACCTTCCGGTCGCAGGACCCTCGCAGCGGCGCCCCGGGTGATGTCGCGTTCGCGGAAGCGACCGCGGACGAGGTCGGCGTGGCGGCGGCGCTGGCCGGCGACACCTTCCGCAAGTGGCGCACCTCGCGTCCGGCGGATCGTGCGCGATTTCTCCGCGCCGCGGCGGCGGGCTTGCGCGAATCGCGCGAGCGCATCGTCTCGATCGCCAACGCCGAGACCGGCCTGGGGGACGCACGGCTGAACGGCGAGCTCGATCGCACCTGCGTCCAGCTCGAAGCCTTCGCCGAGCTGCTCGAAGACGGCTCCTACGTCGAGGCGATCATCTCGCTCGCTGACCCCCAGGCGAAGCCGGCACCCCGCCCCGACGTCCGCCGGATGCTCGTCCCGATCGGGCCGGTCGCGGTGTTCACCCCCAGCAACTTCCCGCTGGCGTTCGGCGTCGCCGGCGGCGACACCGCCTCGGCGCTGGCGGCCGGCTGTCCGGTAATCGTCAAGGGACATCCGGCACACGGCGGGACGTCGGAAGCCTGCGCCCGGGCGGTCGAAGCCGCGGCTGCCGCGACCGGCACACCCGCCGGCGTATTGTCACTCCTGCAGTCGCGTTCGGTCGAGACCGCGCAGGCCCTGGTCAGGGCGCCGGCGCTCGAAGCGATCGCATTCACGGGTTCGGAAACCGCCGGACGCGCGATTCACGATGTCGCCGCCTCCAGGCCGCGGCCGATCCCGGTCTACGCCGAGATGGGCAGCGTCAACCCGCTCTTCATCGGCAGTGCCGCACTGGACGCGCGGGCGGCGGAAATCGCCGACGGGCTGGCCGGCTCGATCACGATGGGCACCGGCCAGTTCTGCACCAAGCCCGGCCTGGTGTTCGTGCCGGACGATGAGCGGGGGCGCGCGTTCTCGCGGGAGCTTGCCGCGAGGGTCGCGGCTCGCCCCGCCGGATTCATGCTGTATCCGGGCCTCCACGCGACCCTGTCGGATCGCGTCGGCCGGATGACCGCGCTGCCCGGGGTCGCCCTCCTCACGCCCGGCGATGTCCCCGAGTCAGGGGCTGGCGGTGCCCTGGCGCGTCCAGGCGTCGTGGTCTCGACCGACGTCGCCACGTTTCTCGCCACGCCGGCTCTCTCGGAGGAGCATTTCGGTCCGGTGTCGGTGGTGGTGCACTGCGAGCCGGCACGGATGATCGACCTTGCCCGGCAGCTACACGGCAACCTGACCGCCACCATCCACGCCGAACCGGCGGAGCACGAGTGGGCCGCCACCCTCGCCGACGCGCTGGTCGAGCATGTCGGGCGCGTCGTCTGGAACGGCTACCCGACCGGCGTCGCCGTGACCCCAGGCATGTACCACGGCGGGCCCTACCCCGCGAGCACCGCCCCGGCCCACACATCGGTCGGCGTCACGGCGATCCGCCGCTTTCTCCGGCCGGTGGCGTTCCAGAACACCCCCGACGCGCTGCTGCCGGAGGCGCTGCAGGACGCGAACCCGCTCGGTATCCAGCGGCAGCTGCACGGCGCCTGGACGCGGGAGCGGGCCGCACGTTAGTTGCGCGGGCTCAAAGTCCGAGCCGCCGCGCGAAATGCCAGTCGCTGCCGCTCTCACCGCATCTCATGCCCTCCTGTTCAGAGGTCAGAGGACCACGAGTCGCTTGTGGTCCCAACACTCCTATTCACCCTTAGCTAAATGCTCTGGTGCTCTGCGCTCTCTGCGGTGATCGAGCTATCCGCCCTCACTGGATCAAGACACCCTAGAAGGTCGTCTGGATCCGCTTGCCGGCGTAGGTGATCTCTTTTTCCGTGCCGGCCGGAAGCAGCAGCAGCTTGAACACCCGCTTCCGGGCCACGTTGGTGGCTCCCTTTGGCCCGCCCGGCTCGATCGTGAGCTGCCTGGTGCGATCGTTCCACGCGATCCGCGTCCAGGTGCCTCTCGCCTTCAAGTAGTCCTGGCTCATCCCATCGTCTTCGTAGAGCGTGTAGTCGCCATCCGCGCCGCCGTAGATCCGCAGCGTCGTCGGCTCGGTCACCGGCTCGGTGGTGTACTGGCGGACCGGGTCGACCGGGATGATCGCGCCGGCGCGGACGTAGATGGGCATGGTCGCGAGGTCGACGTCACGGTTGACGTTCTGGCCGCCGGCTGACTTGGCATTCGTCCACCAGTCGTACCAGTCACCCTTCGGGAGATAGACCTCGCGCGAGGTCGCCCCCTTGGTGAACACCGGGGCGATCAGCAGGTCCCGGCCCCACATGAACTGATTGCCGAGGGCACGCGCGCGCGTGTCGTCCGGATAGTGCAGCCACATGGCGCGCATCAGCGGCAGGCCGCTGTCGCGCGCCTCCCAGGCCAGCGTGTAGGTGTACGGCAGCAGCTGGTAGCGCAGCTCCGCATACTTCTTGGCCACCGGCTCGATCTTCGGATTGTTCAACTCCGACTCGAGGATGTTGCGGGGATGGTCGGGGCCTACCGGCGAGTTCGTGTTGTTGTTCTCCCGCGGCCCCATCTCGCTCAATCCCCAGCCCCACGGCAGGCGGGTCCACCAGTTTCGGCCATGGGAGCGGAACGAGCCGCAGAACGCGGCGAACTGGAACCAGCGCGCATACAGCTCACCGGTCAGCTCGTTGTTTGGATAGAAGCCGCCGATATCCGATCCCCAGTAGGGGCCGATGCTGAGCGAGTAGTTGATCCCGACTGCGATCTGCGCTTCGAGCGTCTTCCACGAGCTGTCGGTGTCGCCGGACCACACCCAGCCGCCCCACTGCGCGATCCCCGGATAACCGTTCCGCTGCAGGCTCCAGGGGCGGACGTTCGGCTGCGTCGACAGATGCCCCTGGTAATAGAGCTGGTGCCGCTTGATGCGTTCGAACAGGTTGAACCAGTCTCCTTCGTCGGGCCAGAACGCGTCGATGCCCGTCTTCACGAGCGGCACGTGCTCCTGCCAGTAGTTCTGAATGTGCGATGGGTCGAGCGTTTCGCCCGGCCGGGCCGGGATCGTTCCATGGAGCGTCGACAGACGGTCGCGGTCCCACGGGACCATGTGCACGACGACCTTCACGTTGTTGGCGTGCATGTCGGCGATCACCGCCTTGGGGTCGCGCTTGAACACCTCGGGGCTGAAGTCGAACGAGGGCTGTTTCGTATTCCAGCCTCGCGGGGCGAATCCGGTGCCGAGGTAGATCACCGCGTCGACCGGGATCTTCTTCTCGCGAAACGTCTTCACGATCCCGAGGATCTGCGCGTCGTCCTCGAGGGTGCGGTGCGACTGCATGTAGCCGAGCGCCCACACCGGCGGCATCGCGGCGGGGCCGGTGATCACCGAGAAGTCCTTCATCGCCCTGACGGGATCCTGGGCGTCGAAGATGAAGACGTCGTACAGGCCGGGGATCACCACCTCGGGGGGCGGCAACCCCTTCGCCAGCGCCTGCTGCTGATTGCGCTCGTTCTGCGGCAGGCGGTCCGCATCGGTCGGCTTCCACGGCAGATAGATGCCGCGGTCGGCGTTCCGCAGGTCGATCTGGCCCCACGGGGCGGCCACGAACATGCCCCAGCCGCCGGTCCCGAGCAGCATCGCGGCCGGGTTGCGCGAGCCGTACATGTCGGCCTGCCAGCGCGGCTGCATCGTGTCCAGCTGGCCGCGCCGATCGAACTGCACGGTGTGTTCGCGCCAGTTTGCGCCGCGGCCCGGCAGCGGGCCGCCTTCACCCATCCCGAGCACCGGGGCATCGTCCAGCTTGAACGAGACGTTGCCGTCGGCTTCGAAGACAAGCTCCTGGACGACGCGGCCGTTGCTGCTCTTGACACTCACCGTGAGCGGATTCGGCCGCACGTCGACCGTCAGACCGCCGACCTTTCGCTGCACCGGCCCGGTGAGCTCACGCAGGCTGAGGGCAGGAGCCGGGTACTGGCGGAGCGCGATCGCGGGATTGACCGGAAAGTCCTCCTTGAAGGTGACCGGCTTGAGCGTGACGCGGATGCTCCGCTCGCCGGCCGCGCGCACGTCGAGCTGGGCGGGCTGTCCGGCGGCCGTGATCTGCTGTGCATCGGCGGCCGCTGGGCCGGTCAGCAAAGCGATGAGAAAAAGGACTCGTTGAACTCTACGCATTTTGTCGTGCTCCTCTACTCGCGCACACCCGGCCTATCTCGGCGGCTGTGGTTGACGGACCCTGCCCACGTAAACGTTGCCCGGCATCCTGGTCGCCGGGATGATCTGCCTTACCAGCTCGTACAGCCGCGGATCTGCCTCGAGCAGTGTCTCGGGCCCGCGGCCGCTCCCGAACACGTAGGCCTCGATGCCGGTCGCCCAGTACTCGTTGAAGTTGTTGCCGGGATAGCCCTGCGCCGACGAGAGCCCCTGTTTCCTGGCGGCCGCGTAGGCCGCTTCCACGGCTTTCCGGTATTCCGGGTCAACCGTGTAGATCGCTCCTCTCATGATCCCATGAGAGAACTCGTGAACGCAGATCGAGCTGCCGAAGTACCGGGTGCCGGGATAGCCGAGCAGGTTCTCCTCGGCGCACGAGGTCGTGTTCTCGCCGTCCGGCTCCCCGCCGAAGCCACGACCGCGTGCGTTCCAGGTACTGCTCGCCGGTCATCGTGCCGACACCCCCGGGCTTGTTGTAGTTCTCCTTCTGCTCCGGCGTGAGCCGCTCGTCGTCGATCTTCGGCAGCAGCCGGTACTTTCGGTGCTCCGGAATGTCGTAGGTCAGCTCGGTCTGGGCCATGATCGCGAGCTTCCACTTTTTTCGTATGAGCTCCTTGCGCAGGTCGGGCCGGTTGGCGAGCATGAACTGGACGATGTCGCGGGCCATCAGGAGCGCGGCGTCCGGCACCTTTGCCGACGTCACCACCGGAATGCCGAGCGCGTCGACGTGCTTCTTGTAGAAGGGATCGAGCTCGAGTGCGGCCGGCGGAGCCGTCACGGTGAACGCGATGTAGTCCTGCAGAAGCGCGGGTGCCCCCTTCTGCGCACCTGCGCGATCCTGGCTCTCGACGCCGGCCGTTACCAGCAGCAGCGCGGTCGCCAGCAGGACGGGCGAAACAGTCATCGACCGCATCACGATCCTCCATCTGCGTCTGCCGCCGGAACGGCGCGCCCGGGATGGCTACGCTTCAATCGTCTCGACGCCGGCATTCGAAATAGTGACCTGCATCAGATCCTCGCCCCAGATCACCCGGCCGGCGAACTCCTGCTGGATCTCGTGGACGATCCGCTCGCGGACACCTGGCCGGTCGATCTGGGCGAGAAGGTGGGTGAGCACCAGCGTCTTCACCCCGGCACGCGCGGCGATCGCCGCGTTGTCGCGGTGATTTCCGCACGCTGCCCGGTAGCTCGCGGTCGGCTCGGTCCCGCTGAAATAGTGGTTCATGTGGATGAGCACGTCGCACCCGCGCGCGAGCTCGACCAGTTCTTCGCTCACGCCGCTGTCCCCCGAATAACACACCGAGCCCGCGTCGCTGTCGAGGCGGAACGCGAGGCACTCCAGGTGCGGCTGGACGTGCGAGGCCTGCCCCACCGTGACCTTCCAGCCGCCGCCCTCGACCACGTCCCCCGGATGGACCTCCTTCACCCGGGGGGCCGGCCGCATCCGGGGAGCCGTGCCGCCGCGGGCTTCGAAGACGTCGATGCTGCTCTGATGCTCGATCCGGGCGCGAATGTCGGGACCGTAGACACCCTCTTCGCCGAAGAGGAGGTCGGTCATGCGGGCGATCGGGGTCGGACCGTAGACCTCGAGGTCAGGAATCCGGCCCGCCCCCATGTCCCAGCGCTGGAGCACGAGGCGCCCGTAGTCCATGCAGTGGTCGTAGTGGAGATGACTGAAGAACGCGTGGCTGACCTGCCCGGCATGATGGCCGCTCTCGAGCAGCCGGTGATGGGCGCCCGGGCCGTGGTCCATGACGAGGAGATCGCCGCCCACCTCGAACAGATAGCCGGCGCTCTGGCGCACCAGCGATGGTGCGGGCGTGCCGGTTCCGAGAAGGGTGATCTTCATGAGCGACTGACAGTCGAACCGGGCCTCCCGTCCTCATCTCTGCGTCTCTGCGCGTGGGGCTGCCGACGCGCAACACTAACGTACGAGACCGGGAGCCGGGGCATCCGTTAATGTTATGAACTCATTACATGCGTCAGGCGCCGGGAAGGATGAACAGCAGCCAGGTCACCAGCGGCGCGGTCGCGACCATGACCGCACCCCAGACCAGCAGACCGCGGTAGACGTGGGCCCGCTCCTCGGGCGCGGCGTTCGCTACGACGAGGGCGCCGACGGTGGAGAAGGGCGTCGAGTCGACGACCGTGGCCGAGATCGCCAGCGCGGTCACCAGCGCGGTCGGTTCGATGGCTCCTTGCGCGATCAGTGGAATGGCGAGCGGAATCATCGCCCCGAGGATCCCGGCGCTCGATGCAAAGGCCGAGGTGACCGCACCGACGGCACAGATCAGCAGCGCCGTGACCAGCGGTGTGCTCAGCCCGGCGATGCCGCCGCCGACGGCAACGATTGTGCCGTAGCGCTGCAGCGCAGCGACGTAGGTGACGATCCCGCCGACCAGCAGCACCACGCCCCAGGCGATCTGCTTGTCGGCTCCCTCGCTCGATGTCGGAAAAATGAAATGGAGCACGGCGCCGGCGGTGAGCGCGACGAATCCCAGGTTCAGGCCGAAGCCGAGCGCCGCGATCGCCACGCTTGTAAGGGCGAGCAGCGTGCAGGCCTGGTCGACGCGCAGCGGCCGCGCTGACGCGTGCAGCGCCAGTGGGTCAACGACGCCGGCCGCGGGCGGGTCGATCGTCGTGGCGGGCACGCGCCGCTGACTGCCGTAGACCAGGTAGATGATGGCGGCGAGCCCGACGTTGTAGCCGAGGTTTCCCAGAAAGAGCGCCGCCGACGAGATCTCGAAGCCGCTCCGCCCGACCGCCTGGACCACGATGGCGCTCAGGACGTTCAGCGGGGAGAAGTTTCCGGCCGCAGCGCCGTGGACGACCATCAGCCCGATCATCCGGCGGTCGATCTCGTAGCGGCGCGCCAGGCGCAGGGCCAGCGGTGCGAGCAGCGCGACCCCGGCCGATCCGAGCGCTCCAGCCATCGCCGGCAGCGACGCGACGACGAAGACGATCCAGGGGATGAGCGCCCGCCGCCCCTTGACCAGCCGCGCCGCCCCCTCGACCGTCCACTCGACCGTGCCGTTCATCGAGGCAATGCCGAACAGGTAGGTGATCCCGACCAGCAGCAGGAGCAGATCCACCGGGAATCCGCTGTACATGGTCGCCGCGGTCTCGCCGGCGAAGATCGTGCCGACGAGAAAGGTCATCACCAGCGCGAGCGTCCCGAGGTTGATCGAGCGCAGAGTGCCGACGAGGAAGACGACTACGAGCCCGATGACCCCGACGGCGTGGATGGACAAACGAAGGCTCAGTTCTTCCTGTAGGTCGTCTTCGTCGTCGAGGGTTGACCGCCCATCACCGCGCTTCGCGTCGTCTCGACCACGAGCACGGCCGGCGATTCGAGCGAGAGCACCTGTCGGGTTTCACTGGTCATCGGCTCGCCGCCCTTCGGCGCGCTGAAGCGGTGGGTTGTCGTGATCACCAGCCGGCTGCCGTCCCACGCGGTGTTCGAGACCTGTTCCTGCGGGCCGCGGCCCATGTTGATGGTGTTCCGGCTCTCGGTTCCGTCGAGCCGATAGACGAACCGGGTCGGCGGCTGCATGTCGCTGCGTGCGAACTGCGCGTACTCGATGGTGATGGTCGTCGCAGTCTGGGCCACGGTGAAATCGGCGCCCCAGCCGCTGCCCATCGAGCCGGACGCCGTTCGACCGCCACGCTGGGTTGGCGCCGGGGGGGGATCCGGCGCGAGCACCCACCGGCCGGAGAAGTCGGCCGGGGCCTGGGCGGTCAGCGCCGCCGCGAACAGCGCCGTCACCGCCGCGCGCATCATTATTTCCACTGGTCGCATAAGCCGCCTCCGCCGGTCAATTGAGCGATAGTGTATGCCGCGACCAACCCTGGAGGCGAAGATGTCCCGGCCGAATTGCGGTCCGCTCGTCGGCTCTTTAGTGCTGCTCGGGGTGCTCTCGTCCCCGGCAGCCGCCCAGCAGAGCGGCAATCGCGCACGCCCCGCGCCGCCGCCACCCAACATCGTGATCATGTATCCGGACAACCTCGGGTATGGCGAGGTGGCAATCTTCGGCGGCAACCGCGGCGTACCGACGCCGCGCATCGATGCCCTGTCCCGGGAGGGCATGCGGCTGACGAATTTCAACGTCGAGACCTTCTGTACTCCCTCCCGCGCGGCGCTGATGACCGGACGCTATGGCGTGCGCAGCGGCACCCTCGGCTACACGCAGCCCTGGTCGGGCATGACGTTGTGGGAGACGACGCTGGCGGAGCTGCTGAAACCGCGGGGGTATGCCACCGCCCTGTTCGGCAAGTGGCACGTCGGCAATGCCGCCGGCCGGTCGCCGACCGCTCAGGGCTTCGACGAGTGGTACGGCATCCGGGACTCGAGCAACGAGTCCCAGGCCAGCACCATGAACGACACGCCCTACATCTGGGAAGGCCGGGCCGGCGAGCCATCGCGGCCGGTGAAGGAGTTCAATCTCGAGACCCGGCGGACGGTCGACCGTGAGGTCACCGAACGCGGCGTCGATTTCATGACCCGCAACGTCCGGGCGCGCAAGCCGTTCTTCCTCTATCTTCCGTTCACCCTGATTCATTTCCCGACGCTGGCGCATCATGACTTCGCCGGCACGACCGGTGCCGGTGACATCGGCGACGCAATGGCGGAAATGGACCGGAACGTCGGCGTGGTGCTGGACGCGATCAAGCGCCTCGGCGTCGCCAACAACACCATCGTCGTCTGGGCGAGCGATGGCGGCGCGGAAGCGCGCCGGCCGTGGCGCGGTACGGCCGGCCCCTGGCGCGGCTTCTACAACACCGCGATGGAGGGGGGCATCCGTACGCCGTTCATGATCCGCTGGCCGGGCCGGATTCCCGCAGGGCAGGTCTCCAACGAGATCGTGCACAACACCGATGTGTTCACGACGCTCGCGCACGCCGTCGGCGTCAGCGTGCCGCAGGACCGCGCCATCGATGGCGTCAATCAACTGCCCTTCTTTGAAGGCAAGCAGGCCCGGTCGAATCGTGAGAGCTTTCTCTATTTCGCGCCGAACGGACAGGTCCGGGCGGTCAAGTGGGGGGATTGGAAGCTGCACTACGTCTGGCAGGACGAACCGGGCCGGCCGGTGGAACAGACGATGAAGCTGTTCAACCTGCGGTCGGATCCGAAAGAGGAGACGGACATCAAGGATGCCAACCCCTGGGTGCCCATCGCGATCGCCAGGCTGGTCAGCGATTTCTGGGCGACCGTCGACACCTATCCACTGATCCCGGTCGGGACTCCCGACCCGTATCAGCCGCCGTCCCCGGCGCAGGCGCCGCGCGGAGCGGCCCGGCCGGCCCTCGGCGAGACGGTCACGACCCCTTCCGGGCTGAGCTACGTATTCACGAAACATGGGACCGGCGCCAAGCCACAGCCGGGAGACGTGATGGTCATCCACGGCATCGGCCGGTTCCCCGATGGCAAGGAGTTCTGGAACACGCGCACTGACGAGGCGCCGTACCAGTACACCTTCGGCGTCGACCGCGTGATCCGTGGCTTCGAGGAGGGCATGCGAGAGGTGCGCGACGGCGACCGTATCGTGATCACGATGAAGCCGGAGCTCGCCTACGGCGAGAAAGGCAACCGTGATATCCCGCCCAACGCGACACTGGTCTTCGATTACGAGATCCTGGCCGTCGAGCCTCTGTCGATCGCCAGGCTGGTCAGGGCCGGCATCGAGGCCGGCACGCTCGACACCGTGCTCACGCGCGCGCGCGGACTGTCCAACCTCAGGGAGTACTACGTCAGTGCGGCGAGCATCCGCAGTCTCGCCGCCAGCGCGAGCCGCCGGCAGCCCGGTGACGGCGAGAAAGTGCTCACCTTCGGATTGTCCCTGCTGCCGGACGCCTACTCGCTGCACCAGGCGCTGGCGCGCGACCAGGCTCAGCGTGGCGGGGCGGCCGATGCCATTCGCAGCTACGAGGCCGCGCTGCGGCTGAATCCGAGAAAAACGGAAGCCGAACGACGGGATTACGACGCGGCAACGAAGGCGCTGGCGGAGCTGAAGGCGCGCTGAGAGTCGGTCGTTCCGTCATCGCCGGACCCGCTCCCCGGTGAGCTCCCAATGCAACAGCGAGACGGGGATCAGGCCGGCGGCGTCGAATTCGTCCATGAACAGGCGGAGGCTGAAGCCGTCGCCGCGCTCTCGACGCCGGGCGGCGAGCAGGCCTTCGATCTGGATCTTCCCGATCACGTAGCTGGTGCCATAGCCGGGTTGCTGGAGGTAGAGGTGCTGCTCGGCGCGAACGAGCTGGCCGTCGAGGCGCAGCCAGTCGCGGGGCGTATGCGTGGACGCGAACTCCGCCGCCTGTTCGAGCGTGGCCTGGTTCGCGTGCATGCGGAGATCGCCGAGCGCCCGCGCGGCGCGCTGCGCGAGCAGGATGTAGATCAGCTCGCGCGATCGCGGCCGGTCGTCGAACATCCCGGCCTGGAGCATCATCTCCTCCCATCCGGTCGCGTGCCCCTCCGTCCGGGTGACGAAAATGTTGTAGAGCAGCGGCCCGCGGCGAACCGGGCTCGGATGGGGTTCGTGCTGCATCCGGGCGAGATCGAACCAGTGGTAGCCGTGCGTCCGCATCACCATCGGATCGCGATAGTCCACCTCGGTGAAGAACTCACGCCGGCCGGGATTGAACCGTCCGACCCGGGCCCGCAGCGCCGGATCCATGTAGTCGCGCACGGCCATGACGTCGCGGCTGCGAAGGAACTCGATGTACGAGGTGATCGCCGCCTGCATCTGGCGCTGGTGTTCGTCGGCGTTCGCCAGCGGCGTCTGTGCCGGCAGCTTCGCGTTCCGCTGCTCTTCAAGGGTAAGAAGCGCATGGGCGCGAGCCAGCTCGCGCTCCATCAGCGTCACCTCGTCGCGCCAGGTGTACGGCACGAGCTGCACGTGCTCGAGGTACCAGTCGTAGTTTTCGACACCGACGCCGGACGGCCCGGTCTTGCCGGCGGCTTCGGATTCGACCCAGGCGGCGAAACTGTCCGTGGCCTCCTTCGCCTCGCGGGCGGCGGCGACCAGCGACGGGCTGGCGCCGGCGATTCGCGGCAGCAGCCGTTCGAGCACCGCCGACTGCTCGCGCACGCTCGAGGCGCCATACCGCCAGAGATCGCGACCGGTGCCGATGAGGTTCGTTCGGGCGGCCTGGAGCAGCGCCGGGATGACGCGCAGACCCCGCTCGAGATCGGTGGCGCGCTCAGGTGTGAGCGGGAACGTGTAGGTCCACAGCTCCACCGCTCCCGAGGCGTGCGGTCCTTCCCGCGCCGGCTGGTCGCTCTGCCCCTGGAACACCGTGACGTAAAAGGCCGGGTTGTTGGCCCACGGCCGCAGCACGCGGTGATCGAAGTCGAAGCCGCTCATCTCGGCGCGCACGAGATGCCAGTCCACCTGCTGCGGGATGGCCCAGGCCGCCGGGTCGATCGCTTTCAGCCGGGACCGCCACGCGTCGAGTTGACCGTGCTGCGCGCTCATGGCTGCCGCTGAATAGTCCGGAACCCCGTTCCTGGCGGCCGGCTCCTGAAAGGCGCGCCATTCCTTGAACAGCGCCAGCAGATCCTCGTACGTTGCCGGGGCGGGCGACGTCGAAACGAAGGTCAGCGCGATGACGACGGCAAGACGGGTGAGCAGCATGGAATCCTCGAGATGAGGATAACCGCGTCAGCTCAGAAACAGGTGGTGTTCCCGACCAGATGTGTGAACTTCGCGTCGACCGGCCCGAGGCTGTCGGCGGTCCCCCCTGCGTCCTGGCTGATGCCTACGCGCCCCGCATCGCACAAGATGCTGGAGACGCCCGACACCGTGATCCTGAGTGTGAAATGAGAACCAGCGGCAGAGACGTGCCCCTTGAGTGACAGGGAGAAGGGACCCTCGCCAGTGAACTGGCCGGTCCCACTGCCTCTGAGCGTGCCGTCTGCGCCCTGGAACGCGCCGGTTCCACTGGTAACCGTAAGCCGGAGGTCGGTCTCGCCCTTCCTCTCGTCACCGCTGCCGACGTAGGTGCCGAACAGCGTTCCGCTGCCGGTAGTCAACGTGAACGTCCCGCTCAGCAGCGGAAATCCCGCGTCCGACCTGATCGATTGCGGGCCGGCATTCGACGCCGGTGCGGCCGGCGCGGGACTGGCCGGCGCCTGACGTTCGCACCCCGCAGTGGTCAGCATCAGTCCAAATACGACGAGCGACGGCACGACGCAGGTACGGAAGCACGGCATGGGGAGCCACCTCAGGAGGTCTTTCGGGGCGAGACGCCGTGGACTTTAAGGATTTGTGGAATGCCCGTCGTATGATCGTGCTTCGCGTGGCAGACAAGCGGATCGACAACACACCCAGAGGACGACTGCGCGCCCTGTACGAACGGCTGACAGGAGCGGCGTCGGTCCTGTCCTCCTCGGACGGCGGCGGCACCGACCGGACGCGCCCGGGCGCCGCCATGCCGTCGCGCATCGGTCACTACGCCATCGAGCGCAAGCTCGGCGAAGGCGGGATGGGGGTGGTGTACGCCGCCCGTGACGAACGCCTCGAGCGAAACGTCGCGCTGAAGACCATGTCGTCAGTCGCCAGGGACGCGACGGCGCGCGAACGGTTCTGGCGGGAAGCGCGCTCGGCGGCCAGCGTCAACCATCCCAACATCTGCCAGATCTACGAGATTGGCGAGGAGGGGGGCGAGCTGTTCATCGCGATGGAGCTGCTCGAAGGAGAAGTGCTGTCGGACCGGCTGCAACGGGGCCCGCTCGGGCCGCCGGCCGCGCTGCCAATCGGCCTCGAGATCCTGACCGCGCTCGCGGCGCTCCACGCCCGCGGCATCGTCCATCGGGACCTGAAGCCGTCGAACGTGTTCCTGACCGCGCACGGCGTGAAACTGCTCGATTTCGGGCTCGCCCGTCCCGACGTGGACGACGACCTCACCCGGATGGACCTCACCCGGCCCGGGATCATGCTGGGCACGCCGCGCTACATGGCCCCGGAGCAGGTCAGCGGCGCTCCGGTCGACGCCCGCAGCGATCTGTTTTCCGCCGGCACCATCCTGTTCGAGATGCTGGCCGGCCGGCCCGCGTTCGCCGGGCGGACGGTTGCCGAAATCCTGCATGCCACCCGGTACGAGCAGCCGCCGGCGCTCACCGGGTCGCCGGCGGTCGCCGCCGTGGATCGCGTGATCCGCCGGGCGCTGGCCAAGCGACCCGACGACCGGCCGCCCTCGGCCGACGCCATGGCGGTGGAACTTCGAGGGGTCGGCGGGCTCGATGCCGGCGACACCCCGGCGCTGGCGCACACGCTCACCCGCCTGGTCGTGCTGCCCTTCCGGGTACTGCGGCCCGATCCTGAAACCGACTTCCTCGCCTTCAGCCTGCCGGACGCGATCTCGACATCGCTTTCGGGCATCAGCTCGCTGGTCGTCCGCTCCAACGCCGTCGCGGCCAGGTTTGCCGGCGAGACACCGGACCTCAAGGGGCTTGCCGCCGACGCGGACGTCGATCGCGTGGTGATGGGAACGCTGCTGCGTTCCGGCGACCAGTTGCGGGCAACCGCGCAGCTGGTCGAGGCCCCCGGCGGAACGCTGCTCTCGGCGCAGACGGTCCAGTCGTCGATGGGGGACCTCTTCCGCCTCCAGGACGACATCTCGCGCCGGATCGTCGAGGCACTTTCGCTGCCGTTGAGCGGTGGACCGTTGCCGACGCCGCAGCCACGGCCCGACGGCCGGGCCTACGAGCTGTACCTGCGGGCCAACGAGCTGGCCCGCGCCTATGACGGGCTCGCCGCCGCGCGCGACCTCTACCTGCGCTGCGTCGAGCTGGATCCGCAGTTTGCCGCCGCGTGGGCGCGCCTCGGGCGCTGTTACCGGGTGATCGGCAAGTACATCGACGGCGCGCCGGAGAGCGAGAGCCGCGCCGAGGATGCATTCCGCCGCGCCCTCGCGCTCGAGCCTCACCTCTCGGTGGCCCACAAGTTCTACGCGAACCTCGAAGCGGACATCGGCCAGGCGCAGCGGGCGGTCGTGCGCCTGCTCGGCGAAGCCAACCGCCACGGCAACGATGCGGAGCTCTTCGCCGGGCTCGTGCACGCCTGCCGTTACAGCGGGCTGTACCAACAGTCGATCGCGGCCCACGTCGAGGCGCGCCGGCTGGATCCCAACGTCCCGACCAGCCTGGATCAGACGCTGATGATGACCGGCGACATCGACCGGCTGATCGCGCTCGAGCCGCCGGCGGTCCTCGCCGGCGCCGACGACGGAATCCGGGTGATCGGCCTGGGGCTGGCGGGGCGGCGCGAGGAAGCGAAGCAGCGGCTCGCTGACATGCGCCACGCGTCGCGCCTCCCGATCTTCCACAGCTGGATCGAATACCTGACCGCGTGGCTCGAGCGGCGGCCGGCCGAGATGCTCGTGCGGATGTCGGCGACCGTCAGCCTCAAGATTCAGGAGGACCCGGAAGCGATATTCCAGCAGGGATGGCTGCTCTGCGACGTCGGCGAGCACGAGGCCGGCCTCGTGGACCTGCGCCGCGCCGTCCAGAAGGGATATTTCGTCGCCGCCACCCTGGCGGAACGTCCGCAGTTCGACGCGCTGCGCGGCACACCGGCGTTCCAGGCGCTGCTCGAGGAAGCGCAGGCCGGCCGCGCCCGCGCCCTGGCGGCGTTCCAGGAGGCGGGCGGCGAACGGCTGCTCGGCGCCCTGACCTCGCAGCCGAGATGAAGACGCTCGCCCACCCGGACGACAAGGCGGAGATCTTCGAGCGGTTGCACCGGGTCCGCTCCGACAGTGTCCGCCGCTGGGGTGTGATGTCGGCGCCGCAGATGATCTGCCACCTCGCCGATGCCAGCCGCATGGCGATCGGCGAGAAGCCGGTCAGCCCGATTACCGGCTGGCGGTCGGGTCGCCTGGTCAAGTGGGTCGCGCTCTACGCGCCCCTGCCCTGGCCAACAGGGATCCTGACCAGGCCCGAGATCGATCAGCGGTACGGTGGCACGTGTCCCGGTGATTTCGCCGTGGATCTCGCCGAAGCCGAGCGGCTGCTCGAGATCGTCGCCACTCAAGCCAGTTCCGCGTGGCCGGCGCATCCGATCTTCGGCCGGATGTCAGCGCGCGACTGGCTGCGCTGGGGCTACCTGCACACCGACCACCACCTGCGGCAGTTCGGGGTCTGACCCGTCGATCAGTTCTTCGGCGCGGCGATCATGCCGCTGCCGATGTCGGCCGGATCGAAGCCAGCCGCGAAGCCGGCCGTGACCCCGGATCCAACCAGCCTGGTCGTCAGCAGACCGGCGTTGAGCGGCCCCGCTCCCTTCAGCTTCTCGGCCCACAGGGCCGCGACGCCGGCGACGTGAGGAGTCGCCATGCTCGTGCCGCTCATGCCGGTGAGCCCCCCGCCTGCCTTGGCCGAGGTGATCTCCACGCCGGGCCCGGCCACCATCGCTCCGGTGTTGGAAAACGGCGCCACCACGAATCCGTCCTCGCCGCGGCCGAGCGCGGCCACCGAGATGACCCCGTCCGACACAGCCGGTGGACTCACCGCGATCTTGAAGTCCGGATTGACGTCGGTGCGGCTCTCGTTGCCGGCCGCCGCCACGATGATGGTTGGCTTGCCGAACGCCCCCATGGACTTGACCGTTCGCGCCAGCGCTTCGAACAGCAGCACGTTCTGCCGGTAGCCCTCGAGCGCCCGCGACGTCGCGAGCTCGGCCGGGAACCCGAGTTCGTCCATCAGTTGCTTCTGGAAACCGGGGAAGTCCATCCCGAGCGACATCGACACGACGTGGGCCCCCTCGTCCACCGCCCACTGGATGGCGCTGACGATCTGATCGCTGCCTCCGCCGTTCTCGCCCAGCACCTTGCCGATCAAGGCCTTCTTGACGCCGCGGGCGACGCCGATCCGCATGCCGTCGACGTCGCGGCCGAAGATCGTGCCCGCGCAGTGCGTCCCATGACCGTGCTCATCGTCGTCCGAATCCTCGGTGAAGTTGCGCCGCACCAGGGTGACGCCGGCAAACGCCTTGTGAGTCGGGTCGATGCCGGTGTCGAGTACCGCGACGACGACGCCGTTGCCGGTGAAGGCAGACGAGGTCGCACCGACTGCTTCGATACCCCAGTCGACTCCGGCCGCCATGGGTTTGGCCTTGCGCCCCGACTTTGCGCGAACCGGCTTGATGAGCCGCATCGGAATTGACGGCGCCACGGCAACGACGTCGCGGTTGCGCGTCACTTTCGAAATGTCGGCGCTGTCGAGCGTATCCACCTCGACCTTCATGCCGGTCGCCCCGCCGAGCGGACCGGCCGCGGCGCCGGGCCCCCGCGACGTACCTCGACTGGTGCCACCGGTCACGCGCAGGATGATGTGCTTGCTCTTCATCGCGTAGCCTCGCAGGTCCTCAACTGGCAGCTCTTAACTGGAATTACACGATCGGTGTCTGGAAGTTGGTACGGCGATCTGGGAGTTGGGCGTTGGTTGTTTTGCGAGTTGGAAATGCCTAGCTGCTCCGCAAGACGATCAGCGGATCGACCCGTGATGCACGCCAGGCCGGCACCAGCGTCGCGACGGCCGCGACCACGGTCAGGCCACTCGCCACCGCCGCGAGCGTAAGCGGGTCCCACGGGCTGACGCCGTACACCACCTGCTGCAGGAGTCTCGCCGAGGCGAGCGAAGCGACCGCGCCGGCGACGATGCCGGCGAGGGCGGGCGTCATCCCTTCCATCACGACGAGGCGTACAACGTCCCCGGTGCTGGCCCCGAGCGCGGTGCGGATCCCGATTTCCCGGCTGCGGCCGCGCACGATGTATGACAGCACGCTGTAGATCCCGACCGACGCGAGCGCGAGCGCGACGGCGGCGAACAGGCCGAGGAGCAGCGCGCTGAAACGCTGCGAGGTCAGCGTTTCGTCGAGGACCCCCTGCATCGTCTTGATGTCCTCGACCGGCTGCTCCGGATCGATGGCGCGGACCACGTCGGCCGCCGGCTTGGCGAGCGTCATCGGCGGGACTGCCGTCCGCAGCACGATGGTCAGCGTGCCCCACGACTGGTCCCGGGTGAACTCGTAGACGCTCGGCGCCGCCGGCTCCGAGAGCTCGCCCTGCTTCACGTCACCGACGATGCCGATGACCTCCTTGGAGACGGTTCGTGATTCGAGCGGCAGCGTGACCCGCCGGCCGATCGGATCCGTGTCCCCCCAGAGCAGCTTCGCCGCCGACCGGCTCACCAGCATCACCTCGGCGTCGCTGTCGGCGACATCGCGGCCGCGCACGATCGGGATCTGCATCGCCTGCAGGTAGCCGCGGGTGATCTTCCGCACCGCGACCGTCGGCTGATCGCGCGGCAACAGCTCCGCCTGCCCTTCGAGGACGATCGGCTGCTGGGAGCCGCCCAGGATCGGCAGGTCGTCGATCCCTCCAGCCATCTGCACGCCCGGCAGCGCGCGGATCCGCTCGAGCGCGCTGTCGAAGAACGCCAGGAACTTCGCCGGGGTGTCGTATCGCGTATCGGGTAACGACACGCGCAGGGTCAGCACGTTCTGCGGATTGAACCCGGCGTCGACGTTGCGCAGCGCCATCAGGCTCCGGAGCATGACCCCGGCGCCCATCAGCAGCACCACCGACAACGCAACCTCGGAGACGATGAGCAGCCGGCGCGTCCGGACGCCGACGGCGCTGTCGTTGCGGCCACCTTCCTTGAGCGCATCGTTCAGATCCGCCCGTCCGGCGCGCAATGCCGGCAATGCCCCGGCGAGGATCCCGGTCACGACCGAGGCGGCGAACGCGAACAGCAGCACGCCGCCGTCGATCGACACCTCTTCGGCGCGTGGCAGCTGACCGGCCAGCAGCTTCGCGCCGGTGCCGAGCCCGATCCGCGCGAGCAGCAGCCCGGCCGCCCCGCCGGCGACGGCGAGCACCATCGCCTCGACCAGCAGCTGCTGGAACACGCGGCCCCGTCCCGCTCCCAGCGCGGAGCGAATCGCGATCTCCTTGCGTCGGGTCAGCGCCCGCGCGAACAACAGGTTCCCGACGTTGGCGCAGGCAATCAACAGGACGAGCGCCACCGCCGCCAGCAGCACGATCAGCGACATCCGGACGTCGCCGACCAGGACTTCGTGCAGCGGAGTCACCGTCGCCCCCCAGCCGGCGTTGTCCTTGGGATATTCGGCTTCGAGCCGCTTCGAGATCTGCTCCATTTCGGCCCGCGCCTGTTCCGGCGTCACCCCCGGCCGCAGCCGGGCGATCACCTGCGCGTTGTGGTTCTCGCGGACGGCGCGCTGCTTGTCGGTATATGCCAGCGGCACCCACAGGTCGGTGCCGGTGATCCCCCAGGCTTCGACCGAGAACCGCGCCGGCATCACCCCGACGACGGTGTAGGACTCGCCGTCGAGCCGCAGTGCGCGTCCAACGACATCGGGGGCCGCGCCGAAGTGGGTCTTCCAGAATCCGTCGCTCAGCACCACGGCTTTGCCGCGGCCGGGGGCATCCTCCTCCGGCAAGAGCACACGACCGAGCGCCGGCTGCGAGCCGACCAGCTCGAAGAATCCGGCGCCGACGGCGCCGGCCACCACCTCACGGGCTCCCGGTCCGCCGGTGAGCACGAAGGGACGGAAGCGGTAGATCGCCATGTCGTCGAACAGTCGTGCGCTGCGCTTCCAGTCGTAGAAGTTCGCCGGTGACACCGAGAACGTCGGCATCCCCGGGAACGCATCCTGCGGTGGCACATGGAACAGGCGAACCAGGCGGTCCGGCTGCTCGAACGGCAGCGGCCTTAGCAGCACCGCGTTGACGATGCTGAAGATGGCGGTGTTGGCGCCGATCCCCAGCGCGAGAACGCCGATCACCGCCAGGGCGAACGACGGCGTCCGGAGCAGCACGCGGATGGCATAACGAAGGTCGGCGGCAAGGGTACGCATGAAGGGGTCTCGTCCAGGATTCTGATGAATTGCGATTGAGGATGCCGGTGGCGATACGAGACAGCGAATCGCCTGGCGCCAGTACCATGTCCGGGCGCCGCGCGGCGAGGCTGCGGCACGCGAACGGAATTCTTCTTCGAGGTCGCCGAGCACGAAGTCCCGCCATTCGGGCGCCAGCCTCCGCGCCAGCAGTCGCGCGGCGAGGGACGGGGGGGACGGAATCATTTCGCTCCCAGCCGCTCGTCGAGGCCTTCGGCCATCGACCGGAACGCGTGGTACGCCTGGCGCATCGCGGCGAAGCCAGCGGGTCGGAGCGCATAGTACTTGCGGCGACGGCCGCCGCGCTGGGCCGTGGGCTCGCCGGTCCACGATTCGAGCATCCCCTTGGTCTCGAGGCGCTCGAGCGTCGTGTAGACGGCGTTGATCGACACGTCCCGCCCCGATCGGCGATGGATTTCCTGCCGGATCGCGGCCCCATAGGCATCCGCTTCGAGCCGGAGAACGCCGAGGAGCACGAGCTGTTCGAAGTCGCCGAGCGATGGGGCGCCGGGTTTAAACCACATTGTGGGGATAATCCTGACAGGTTGGACGGACGCGGGAAGGAAAAGGTTCGCGGCGGCTATTTACGCGCCTTGACGAACACGTCGATCGAGTCGGGCCGGGGGTTCACGTAGGCCAGACGCACCCGGCCGTCGTCGGTCAGGGAGACAGTCGCGGGAATCGAGCTGGTGGTGACCCGCCAGCCGGACGGCAGGACGATGTCGTTCCGCGGACGGCCGAAGCTGCGGTTCCACATGAGCTGACCATCGACCGCCGCATATCGCGCCGGGTCGGTGTAGGTCTCCTCGATCCGCAGCCGTACCGAGCGCCCTTTCTTCACCGCGGGAAACCGGATCACCACGACTTCGCTGTCGGCCGCCACCGGCTCGCCGATGTCGATGGCCGCCTTGGTGATCGCCTCTCCCTTCAGCGTCTCGACCTTCAACGCCTCACCGGTATCGAGGTTCCTCGCCGATGGATCCGAGACGGTACTGCCCCGGCGGACGACGTTGAGGTACTTGTCCACACCGTCGCGCGTCTCGGTGTAGTCGTGATAGAGGCTGAACGAGTGCGTCGACGGCTCCTTGAGGAAGTACACGATCTCGCGATCCTGGAACGCCCGCTCACTCACCCGGATGCGGTTCAGGGCCGGCGTGGCGGCCGCTGGTGCCGCGGCTGGCGCGGGGCTCGGTGATGCCGCGGCGCTGGCCGCCGGTACCGAGGCCGGTGGCGTCGATGCGGCCACGGCCCGGACCGGCCGCGCCCGAAGCACCAGCGGCGCCTGTACCGGGTACGCGTTCATGAAGCTGATGCCCACCCGGCCGTCCGCTTCTTCGAGGATCTGCGAGGGGACGTTGCATCCGACCAGTTCGAAGTTCGGCGGCAGCACCACCGCGTTGCGCTTGATGCCGAGCGGACGATCGAACACGATGCCGTCCCCCTGGCGGAAGTAGCTCTTCGGATCCTTGTAGGTCTTGATGATGCGGATGCGCGCCTCGCCGCCGGCCGGCACCGGGCGCGCGAGCGTCACCTTGATGTATTCGCCTTCGAGGTCCGCCGCGGTCAGCCCCGCCTCTCGCGCCGCGGCGCCGGAAACCTGTTCGAACTTCAGCGGCTCGCCGCTGGCCAGGTCGATGACCGATTCGTCGCTGGCTACGCTCCCTTTCCGGATCGGGTTGAAGTAGAACTTCGCCCCCGGCGTGACCGCCGTCACGTCATAGATGATCTTGAATGACGACGTTTCGGGAGCGAGCAGCTCGTAGCGGGTGAACTCGTCCTCGGACCGGTTCTGTGCCCCAGCCATCGCGGGCAGAAGCGTGAGCACGAGCGCGAGCAGCAGCCGTTGCATCAGTCGGATCTCCTTCTCTGCGAGGGTCAGTTCGTGAATCAGTCACGGGCGAGCCGGATGCCGGTACCGTACGGTAAGCGACTTCGGCGCGAGTGACAAGTAACCGCCGATTCGAGACGGAACCGTCATACAAATCTGTTCGGATCGCGACGGATTCGTGAGGTGCGAGGCAGGGGGCGATTATCAACGAGGCCAATCGTCCCGGATCCGCGCGGCATTACTCTTGCCCTAGTGCCGGACGCTATGGCGATATTTCGGCATCCGCACCTGACTCGTGGCATCGTTCACACGCCTCACGGCGCCTTCGCGATCAATCGGGGCTTTGCTGATCTCCCCGATGAAATCGGCGAGGCGCTCGGGTGGCCGCGCATCGACGGCAATCCGTCGACTGGATCGTCGGCTCCCGACAGGATGGCACCGCCCATCCCGAGCCGGGACCAGATCAATGCGCGCTGAGATCATCCAGCGCGAAACCGCGGGGACCGACCGGATGACCGCGATTCTCGCCGCGGTCAAGAGCGTGCTGCGCACCCGGCACGCCGCCCCGGTGCCGGAAGCCGGCATCGACCTGATGTTCGACGCCGGGGTCGTCGCCCGCTGCCGTGCCTGCAACGTTTCGTGGCACGTCGCCCGGACGCAGTACAAGTCGCCCCACTGGTGGGCCTGCCCGAGCGGCTGCCATCGTCGCGGCGCGGCCTGATCGCCGCCGTCCGGCCTCAGCTCGCCACGGGATCCTGGACGACGCGGCCGTCGAAGAGATAGATGTGCCGGGGGGCCTGGGCGATCCAGCGCGGGTCGTGGGTCGCGACGCACACGGTCGCGCCATCGGCGTGCAGTTCGCCGAGCATCTGCATCAGCGCCTCGCCGCTCTTCGAGTCGAGATTGCCGGTGGGCTCGTCGGCCAACAGGACCGCCGGCCGGCCGGCGATCGCGCGGGCCACCGCGACCAGCTGCTGATGGCCGCCCGACAGGGAGCCCGGGCGCTGCTTCCCCCGGGCCAGCAACCCGACCCGGGTGAGCGCCGCATCGACCGTCGCCTTCCGCTGCGCCGCATCCACACCCCGGAGCGTAAGCGGATACTCCACGTTCTCCCACACCGTCATGTCGCCGATCAAGTTGAAGCTCTGAAAGATCAACCCGATATCGATGCTGCGCGCGCGCGCCCGCTCGCCGGGGGACATCTGGTCCGCGGCGCGGCCGTTCAGCCAGTAGCGGCCGGATGTGGGGGTATCGAGCAGCGCGAGCACCGACAGCAGCGAGGACTTGCCGCAGCCGGATGGTCCGGAGACGCAGGCATATTCCCCGCGCCGGACCTCGAGGCTGACGTCGCGGAGGGCAAACGTCTCCTCGTCCGCGTCTCCTTTGAAGATCTTCGTCACCCCGTCCAGCCGCATGACGACACCGTCAGCGCCAGGCTGAGAGGTCGTTTCGCGTGCGGCCGGCTCGTGCCGGCTGCGGTTCCACCAGGCCATCAGTCCTCCAGTCGCCTACTTTGACGTAGAACCGGAGGCAATGGATGTGAAGTGGGACGAACTACGCTTCCTTCTTGACTGGGAATTCCGGAAGGTGACTTGGTGACGGCTCGTGCGTCCCGATCGGTGAGCGCCAGTCGTGATACTGCACCCGGCAGGCGGCGCACCAGTTCAGTGGCGCACCCATCCGACCCTGCAGCCGACTCATCCAGCTGCCAGACACCGACTCGACCTGGTAGCGCCCCGAGATTCGCCGGACGTCGGTACGGCCGCAGTGCGTGCAGCGGGCGTGCGGCGAGAACAGGAAGCCGAAGCGGGTGACTATGTTCGCGTGCACGCGGTATTTCCGGCGCGCACAACCACGACAACGGAACGCCTCAGCGAACAGCAGTTTTTCGAGATGGCGGCGACGGACGCGAAGAAGAACGGATCCGCAGGAGCGACAGCAGGTCATGTGTGCAAGGTTTCGATCCATCTCGATTGTTGCACGCGCTACGCCAGTTCGAAGCTCAACCACCCAAGCAATAACTTCAGCTCGACCGTTCAATCAGCTCATCTGCGTCGGGAGCGACACGAGCGCGCGTGATCATGGATCAACGCGTGCGGATCAATCGGGTCTGATCGGTTGTCGCTCTCTCAGAGCTGATAAGTGAGGAAGGCACCGGACAGTTCGGCGTTGGTCGCCGGCTTGGTCATCGTCGGCACGTGTCCGAACGCCTCGACGAATCGTGGGTTCGCGACGAAGCAGGCGGCGCGCCAGCCGCTGAAGCGCCCCAGCGCACGGCCCATGTCCGTGTAGAGCCGCAACAGCGTCGCTTCTCCCGCTTCCCCGCCGATACGGACGCCGTACGGCGGGTTGAAGCAGAACACTCCCGGTTGCATGTCGCGCGATCGCGGCAGCAGCCGCGTGACATCTTCCGGCTTCAACGCGCGGACGTCCTGCTGGCCGATCACGATCGACTCGTCATGGGCCGGACCGGTGAGGCCGGCGGCGCGAAGATTCCCCACCATCGCCGGGATGCGTTGTTGATCCTGGTCGAGCGCAAGGATGCACGGCACCGTGCCTGGGAATAGATCCGGTGCTTCGTTGGGCAAACCCGCGAACGCAGCGAGGTGGCGGAACGGCAGATCGGGCGGCTGGCGGATGGCCGCGCCGACCGCGAGACCGGCGGCTTCGATCGGGATCGTGCCGCCACCGGCCATCGGATCGACGAGCGGCTCGACGCGCGCGTCCCATCGCGACAGGATGATCAGCTGCGCCGCCATCGTCTCGCGCAGCGGCGCCGGCCCCGCCGCCACGCGTGCCCCGCGCCGGTGCCGCGCGCCCAGCCCGATGTCGATGCCGACGACGGTGCGGCGGCTCTCTGGTGTACCGGCCCTGCGGGCGACGAAGACGACCTGAGGGGTATCCGCGTCCACCTCCGCCTGGACCCCGCGCGCCGACAGCGCCTCGACGATGGCGTTCTTGACCACGCCGCGCAGCTGCAGCGGCGACGCCTCGAAGTCGTGCGCCGAACCGAGATCCACCGAGAAGCGCAGCTCCTTCGCAGCCGGGAGCCGGTTGTCGCCGGTGAGCGCGGGCAGCAGCTCCTCGAAGAGCGGCTCGAGCCGCACCGCCTCGCTCGAGAACAGGTCCCACGAGATGCGCGATGACGTCCGGTGATGGCAGCCGGCCACCCAGGCCATTCGCGCGTCGAATGGATACAGGAGCGTCGCCTCCCCTTCGCGGCGAGGCCTGGGCACACGGACTTCGAACGGAGACCGCATCACCAGGCGCTTCAGTTCCGCCTCCATGACCCGGTTCGCGCCGCCCGATCCGGTCAACCGCAGCTCGTCGCAGCGCATCCGCGGAGTATATCGTCCGAACTAAGATGACAGACCGGTGTCCAACCGCAGATTCGTCGTCCCCCTCACAGGAGAACGCGATGCGCACGCGAATGCTGAGCCTGGCAATCCCCGTCGCGGTCGTCATGACATGGGGCGGCGCGCCGGGCACGCTTGCGCAGCGCGCGATTCAGCCGAACGCCGCGCTCGACATTCATGTGCCGGTTCTGCCGACGCCGGTCCGGATCGACGGCCGCGTTCACCTGGTCTACGAGCTGCACCTCACCAACTTCAGCTCCGCCGATCTGTCGCTGTCGCGGATTTCGCTGGCGGCAGGACCTGATGCCAGCAAGCCCCTGGCGAGCTTCCAGGACGGTGCGCTGCGTGACAGCCTCGCGCGGGTGGGCCCTCGCGGCGAAGGTGCGGACGCGCGCTCAATCGGCAGCGGTTCCCGCGCGGTGTTCTTCGCGTGGCTGGCGCTCGAGGAGCGGGCACCGATTCCACCGGCGATTCACCACACCATTTCGTACAGCCTGACCGGGCCATCCGGCAGCCTGAGCGGAGCTGTCGAAAAAGTAGTGAGCGTTCGGCTCGATCCGCCGGTGGTGCTCGGCCCGCCGCTGCGCGGCGGCCCGTGGATCGCGGTCTACGACCCGTCGCTCAGCGCCGGACACCGGCGGGCCCTGTTCGCGGTCGGCGGCGCGGCGCGCATCCCGGCGCGGTTCGCTATCGACTGGATCAAGCTGGGAGACGACAACCGCCAGTGGCGCGGCGACCCTGCGCAGTTCGCCAACTGGTACGGCTATGGTGCCGATGTGCTCGCGGTCGCTGATGGCACCGTCGCCGCCGCGGCCGACGGATTGCCGGAGAACCTGCCGCGCAGCGCGATCACCGCCGACAACGCCGCCGGCAACCACGTCACGCTGGACCTGGGAGCCTCGCGGTTCGCGTTCTACGAACATCTGCTGCCCGGCAGCGTCACCGTCAAGGTGGGCGATCGCGTCCGGGCCGGCCAGGTGATCGGGCGGCTGGGCGGGTCGGGCAGCGTGTCGAGCGGTCCGCATCTTCATTTTCACGTGGCGGATGGGAGCTCGGCGCTGGGGGCTGAAGGGCTGCCGTTCGTCTTCAGCCGCTTCGAGCGGCTCGGTGCATTCGAGTCGCTGGCGGCCGTGGGGACTGGGCTTTGGACCCCACCCGCCGGGGCGCCGGAGGCCTCCCCCCACCGGGTCACCATGGAGCTGCCGGCTCAGCAGACAGTGATCCGGATGGCGGAGATGTCGATTTCGAAGGACCCCGTTCGACAAGGAGTCAGAAGACAGCAAAGGAGATGACAATGCGCGTGATGGTGATCGTGAAGGCCAGCAAGGAGTCGGAAGGCGGAGAGATGCCGACCGAGAAGGCCCTGACCGACATGGGGAACTACAACGAGGAGCTGGTCAAGGCGGGGATCATGAAGGCCGGCGAGGGCCTCCATCCCAGCTCGAAGGGGAAGCGGGTGAAGTTCCCGGACGGCGGGAAGCCGACCGTGTTCGACGGGCCGTTCGCCGAAACCAAGGAGCTGGTCGCGGGTTTCTGGTTGTGGCAGGTGAAGTCGATGGACGAGGCGGTCGAATGGCTGAAGCGCGCGCCGTTCGACGGCGGCGCGGAGCTGGAGATCCGCCAGGTGTTCGAGGCCGAAGATTTCGGCAAGGAGTTCACGCCGGAACTGCGCGCCCAGGAAGATCGGCTGCGCGCGAAGATCGAATCGCAGTCGTAGTTCGTCCGGTGGACCTCACGCGGCGGCACGGAGGCCGCGTGGGGCGCCTCCTCATTTCTTCCAGCGCAGCAGCAGCTCGCGGACCGCATCGCTGGCTTCCATGTCGTCGGTGACCTGAGGAGCCAGCGCCCCCGCCTCCAGCAGCACCTCCGCCGTCCCCACGTAGTCGCCGGTCCGGCAGCGCCAGCCATGCACCGACCCGTAGACGGTCCAGAAGAGCGGCGTGCCGGCGTAGTCGTGATCGGTGATCTCGAGGGCGGGGCCGTGGCGAAGCAGATCACGCGCCATCGTCGTGTCGCCATGCCAGCCGGCCCAGTGCAGCGCAGTCCCGCCGTGCTGCCCCCGGGCGTCCACCGGCCAGCCGGCGACGAGCATCAGCCGTACGGCTTCCCGGTTGCCATCGCGCGCCGCGTCGGGGAGCCGGCGCAGGTCGGCGGTGCCGAGCGAGGCGATCAACTCCGGCCGTCGTCGCCGCAGCTCGCGGACCGTCGACTCGTCCCCGGTCTCGCAGGCCACCGCCAACCTCAACTCGTCGGGGCTGCGATCGAGCAGGATCTGCAGCACGCCGGCATGCCCGAACTCGTGGGCAATCACGTGGGCCGACTTGCCGGTGCCGAGCGTCCAGTTGTAGATCGATCCGCCGCTGCGTGGATCGGTCTTCGGGAACCATTCCTCCGAGACCACCATGCGGATGGCCGATGGATCGGCGTCGAGGGCGGCGGTTACCCGCGATTCGTCGCCCATCGCCGCGGCCATCAGCAGGTCGGTGCGGCCGCCTCGTTCGACCAGGTAGCGAGCCACGGGCTGACGGTCGCGGATCATCCACTGCGCCGGGGTCGATTCGTGATCGATGTCGCGCGCGTCGATCGCCGCGCCATGGTCGAGCAGGTAGCGGGCGACGTCGATCGTCGCGGCGAAGTGGAGCGGGGTCTGGCCGTCGCCGCCGCGCGCGTGCACCAGCGCCGGGTCGGCCGACAGCAGTGCGTCGAGCCGGTCGATCATGCCGTGCCGGGCGGCGGCGTGGACGTCGACCACCGCGCCACGTTCGAGCAGGAACGGCACCAGCGGTCCATCGTGGTCGAGCACGCCGAAGCTGCCGGCCCACCAGTGGCTGCGCGCGTTGATGTCGGCGCCGGCCTGGAGCAGCAGGTCGGCCATCTCGCGGTTGTTCCGGTAGACGGCAACCAGCAGCGGCGTGGCCCCGAAGGCCTCGCCGGGCATCGGCTCGTTCAGGCGGGCCGCGAGATCCGGCGAACTGGCGAGCACCCGGCCGGCCGCATCCACCTCGCCGGCGCGAACCGCTGCCGCAAGCGCCTCGAGTCCGTTGGCGTTGGTCATGACGAACCATTCTCACGCTGCCAGTGCCGGAGTTCAACAAGAGGGGATGGGGATGGGGATTGGGGAATGGGGAATGGGGATTGGGGATTGGGGATTCGGGGATGGGGGTGGGCGGTGGGAATCGGGGATTGAAGTTGGGAGTTGGGAGTTGGGAGTTGGACTTGCCGTTATCTCTGTGACCGTGATCGCCGGTCCGGCTTTGGCTTCAGAGTCACGACGGCATCCGGCGGACGTTCTTCGGCCCTGGTGCGATCGCCAACGGCCAGGTAGTAGGCCTCCGGGGGAAAGCCGTGGGCACGGCGGAACTCACGGACGAAACGTGCGTGATCGGTCATCCCGACCTGGGCCATTACCTCGTTCAGCGCCAGCGTTGTGCGCTCCATCAGCGCCAGCGCGCGAGTCATGCGGAGCGCCTGGAGGTAGGCGGCGGGGGTCGTGCCGGTGGCGTCGCGAAACAGTCGCATGAGATCGGGGACCGAGAGGCCGGCTGCTGCCGCCAGCGTGTCGACGCGCACCGGCGTGTGCAGCGTTCTCTCCATCGCGGCGATCACCTGGTGCACTCGGACGTCCATGTTCTGGACACCTGACTACCAAACCACGGGCCAGCTTGCATGACCGCTCAAGCCTGGGCTGCCTGTTCGCTCAGGCACGCGGTTGGAGCCCGTATTCAAAGGGCGTGAAGCCCCGCAGACGCCACGGTCGCGCCAAGGACCGGAATGCTCGGGCTGGCGACACGAGGCAATGTGGGTAACGATTTGCGTCCGCGTACCGTCATGGACGCTACAGTTCGCACGTTCCCTCCCATCTGCCCATTAACCTTCCTTGAGGGCTTCCGTCGGCTGCACCCGCAGCGCGCGTCTCGTCGGCACCACGCACGCAATCGAGCACACCGCGGTCATGAGCCCCGCGTACGCGATCACTAGCGCGGCGCCGCCGGCCGAGAACCCACCCGTCACGGCTAGCGCCAGCGCCCCGGCCAGCAACCCTCCGCCAACGACGCCGAGGCCGATCTGCGTCAGCGGACGGCGGAAGGTGGCGCGAAGCACCCGCCAGCCGTCGGCTCCAAGGGCGACGCGGATCCCGATCTCGCGCGTCCGCCGCGAGACGGTGAACGACATCACCGCGTAGATCCCCGCCAGCGACAGCAGCAGCGCGATCCCGCTCACCAGCAGCAGCAGCCGGAACAGGAAATTGAACTCCAGCCACATCGTCTGGCCAACCTGGTCGAGCGTCAGCATGTCGTGTAGCCGGAGGGTTGGATTGACATCGGTGGCGAGCGCCCGCAGCCGCGGCGCGAGCGACACCGGATCCCCGCGCACGTGGACGGCGATGTGGATCGGGCCGGTGCTGCCGGGACGCGTGGGATGGTAGATGCCGGCGCCGGCCGCCGGGTCATCGGCGATCATGCCGAGATCCTTCACCACCCCGACGATCTCGTACCAGGGACCGGGCGGCTGGTCCTGCGATATCCCGTCGTCTCCGCGCCGGCGCTGGTAGCGGACGCGCCGGCCGAGCGGGTTTCGGCCGTCGAGTACCATGCCGGACGAACGACTCGTTGACGATCACGCTTCGGCTCGCCGGACCGCGGCCGTCAGCGGGTGCGGCCAGGTCGCCGGTGTGAAACCCTCGTCCCGCAAGAACCGGCGCGCCGAGAACATCGAAGTAGTTCAGTGCGACCGTGGCGGTGCTCACCCGCCGGTCGACAGCCGCCTCGGGAGGCCCGGCGTCAGCGGCCTCCACCTCGATCCGACGCGGTGAGTGGTGCGTCCGCGGCAGCGGGTCGACGAACGTTACACCCGAGACACCCGGCTCCGCGGCCACCTGGCGCTCCAGCTCCTCGAGCGTCGCGCGGAACCGCGCAAGTGAATCCGAGCCGCGCGCGGTCCCCGACTCCGCGGCCGAGGGCTCGCGGTCCATCTCGAGTCGCGCGGACAGGTACTCTTCGGCACGGAATCCGGGATCGAGGGACCGGATCTGCACCACCGCCTGCCGCACGAAGAAAGCGGTCGCCGGGAAGGCCACGGTGACGGCGACCTGGGTGACGATCACCGCCGTCCAGACGCCGCCGAAGCGGAGACCGCTGCCGACGGCAGTCTGACGGAGCCGCGCCTCGACCCGCCGGCCCGTCACCTTCAACGCCGGGACGACGCCGGCGATTACCGCCCCGAGCAGCGTCAGCCCCCCCGCGTAGAGCACCGTCATCGGCGCGAGCTGGGGGTTGAACCAGAACGGCAGCCGGCCCCCCGCCTCGATCTCCGAAACACTCAACCACCATCGCAGGAGGAAGCCGGCCGTCGCCAGGCCGGCGACGGTCGCGACCGACCCGAGCACCAGGGCCTCGGCGAACAACTGCATGACGATCCGGCCGCGCGTCGCCCCGAGCGCCGTCCGCACGACCAGCTCGCTCTCCCGGGTCGCCGCTCTCGCGAACATCAGCAGCGCGATGTTCGCGCAGACGAGCACGAGCAGCATCGCCAGCAGCACGTTGATCGACTGGAGCGCCAGCCCTTCGACCCGCGACCGGCCGGTGATCGCCTGCGCATACGGCATGACCTGTGGACGCAGGTGCGCGTGCGTGGCCGGCAGATCGGCCGCCGCGCGAAGGCCGGCGGCGGTCAGCTCGGCCTGCGCTTCGTCAAGCGTCACACCATCGGCCAGCCGGCCGAACACCATGAGCGCGGGACCGTCCCGTCTCGGGTGCTCGAGCGCGTTCACGCGAAGTGGCGCCCACAGCCGGTGAGCCACCGGGAACGCAAACCCCTCCGGCATCACACCGACGACGGTGCAGTGTTCGTCCCCGAGCCGGATAGTCCGGCCGACCAGGGCCGGATCGCCGCCGAAGCGCGTCCGCCACAGGTCGTATCCGACAACCACGACCGGACGCGCGCCCGGCTGTTCGTCGGCGGGCCCGAGACTTCGTCCGAGCAGCGGACCGACCCGAGTGAGCGCCAGGCCTGAGGCCGAGATCTCCGCCACGGCCACCGGCTCGCCGCGGCCATCCTCCGTAATCAGATTGCGATCGAGCGTTCGGAACGCGCTGAGCTCGACGACCGACCCGAGCTCGCCGCGCCAGGCCACGAAGTCATGCACGACCCGGCTTTCAACGCCGTTGGCCGCGGTGTCGAGCTGCTGGATCCCGACGATGCGGTCGCCGTCGGCAAGTGGAAGGGCGGGACGGACCATCTGGGTCAGGAACTCGAAGCCGGCGGCGCCGATCGCGATCGCAAACGCCATCGCGCAGCCGCCGACCACCGTCAGCCCGGGATACTTGACCAGCATCCGGAACCCGAGCTTCACGTCGAGCCAGGACGAGTCGAGCCACACGAAGGAGCGCGCGTCCCGCTGCAGCTCCTTCGCCTGCTCAATGCCGCCAAAGGCCCGCTTCGCCGCATACCGCGCCTCGTCGGCGCTCATTCCCCCGGCGACGAACCGGTCCTCGAGCATCTGCAGGTGCGCGGCGATCTCACGCGACAGCTCCGCCTCGGCGGCATTCGACCGCCAGGCCGAGGTCAAGCGAAGGAGGAAGCGGCGCACTTTTTGGGTTCTAGGTTCTTCGTTCGAGGTTCTGGGGCCTTCGGTCGAGGTTCTGGGTTCTTCGTTCGAGGTTCCAGGTCGTTCTGCGTTCGAGGTTCTGGGTTCTGCGTTCGAGGTTCTGGGTTCTAGTTCGAGTTCGAGGTTCCGGGTTCTGCGTTCGAGGTTCCGGGTTCTACGTTCGAGGTTCTGGGTTCTTCGATCGGGGTTCCAGGTGCTGCTTTAGTTCTTAGTTCTGAGTTCGTAGTTCTGAGTTTCAACGGTTTCCAACAGAAGCTTGTCGACCAGGCCGGCGAGGCGGCGCCAGCGGGCGGTCTGGCGGGTCAGCTCGCGCTCGCCCGCTTTGGTGATCGCGTAGTATTTCGCGTCGCGGTTGCTTTCGGTCTTCTGCCAGGTGCCCTTGATCCACCCCTTCTGATCGAGGCGGACGAGTGCGGGATAGAGCGTCCCCTGGTTCAGCGACAGCGGATGGTCAGAAACCTGCGCCAGCCGGGTGGCAAGCGCATACGCATGCAACGGCCCCATCGTCGACAGGGCGCGCAGGACGATGAGGTCGAGCGTGCCCTGCAGCAGCTCCACGTTCTGGCCTTCACTTGGCATGCCAGTGAAGGTCTCATGGGATTCACTAGACTGTCAAGTGATCCGGAGCCGTCTAGTGATCCGGAGCTTTCGATTGATCCGGCGAGGTTCTAAAGGTTCTGGGTTCTACGTTCGAGGTTCTGGGTTCTTCGGTCGAGGTTCTGGGGCCTTCGGTCGAGGTTCTGGGTTTTACGTTCAAGGTTCTGGTTCCTACGTTCCAGGTTCTGGGTTCTTCGTTCGAGGTTCTGGGGCCTTCGGTCGAGGTTCCATCAGCAGAGCGGCGCGAAGCGGAACCCCTTCTTGCTCAGGACGGGCGCGACGAGCCGGATGGTCTCGGCGGCGTGGCGGCGGTCGGCGCGGGGGTTGGCGTGGTGGCCGTCGTGAATCACGATGATGTCGCCGGCAGATGCCTTGCGGGCGATCCTGGTGACCAGCCGGTCGGCGCGGGGCGTGCGCCACCAGTCCCAGTCCCACATGCCCCAGCTCCAGCCCGCCAGCGTGTAGCCCGCCTGTCGCAGGCCGCTGTACATGAGCGGACTGCGCCAGCCGGCGTGCGGCCGGAACAGGCGGCACGGCTGGCGGCCGGTGATGGCCTCGATGCGCGCGGCCGCGTCCTGGAGTTTTCTGGCCAGCGCGTCCGGCGACATGACCATCAGGCGGCGCGTCCCGCTGTGGAGACCGATGGCATGCCCCTCGTCCGCCAGCCGGCGGACGATCGGCTCGGTCTCGGGGGTGATGTGCTCGTCGATCAGGAAGAAGGTCGCCCTGATGCCGGTGTCACGGAGCGCATCCAGCAGCGGCGGCGTCCAGGCCGCATTCGGCCCATCGTCGAAGGTGAAATGAAGCGTGGGCGGCGCGCCGCGAGCCGCCTTGACATGCCAGATCGAGCCGGAGGGGCGGAAGGCCTCGAACAGGAACGGGTACGGCACCATGTGGGCCGCCACCACGACACCGACCAGGAGGGCCAGAGCGAGGACCATCCGCGGATGTTATCCGCCTGCCGTCCGCTCGTCATTTCGCCCGGCGGTAGATGAACTTCTCTTCGCGAACGACCCCGTCGCGACTGCGGAGCGCCAGGTAGCCTTCCATCAGGTCGGGGCTCACCCGGCGAAAGGTCAGGCCGCTGAAATAGGCACCGCTGGCATCGTGTTTCACCAGCCGGAAGGTTACGAAATTCGCCTTTTCCTCCCAGCCGGTCATGTCAGGGTTGACATGCTTGAGGCGCATCTCGACGCTGCCCTCGATTTCGATCAGCGTCATGATTTCGTAGAAGACCGGCTTGGCGTCCTTTACCAGCCGGAAATAACCGACCATGGCGCCCGCCTCCGGCGGGCTCCAGACCTCTTCGATCGAGCCGCCGAGTCCTTCCCCGGTCCAGCGTCCGGTGAGCCAGGCCAGGTCCGCTACCCGCGCCGGTGGCCTCGGCGCCCCTTCGGCCAGCTTCAACGTATTCGGGGTGCTGGATTCCTGAAGATCGACCGCCCGCGGCCCGGCCGTCAGCAGGGCCCCGATCATCATCAGGACCGTCAAGACGTTTCGCATCTCTCGCCTCCTTGGGCCCGGCAGCAGCGCCGGGTTTCGAGGTCAAGACGAACGGCCCGTCCAGGATTCGACAGAACGCCACCTGGAACCTCGAACGAAGATCCCAGAACCTGCGAACATAGGAACCAGAACCTCGAACGTAAGACCGCAGAACCTCGACCGAAGGCCCAGAACCACGACCGAAGAACCCAGAACCTCGAACGAAGATCCCAGAACCACGATCGAAGAACCGAGAACCTAGAGAAACCGAAAAGCCCCGGGCGCCCTAACTCAACCCGACATCCTCTTGCAGCTTGCGGTAGTAGGTCCCCTGCGCTGGAACCTGCTGGCCTTGAACAAGAGACCAGGAGATCAAGAGAACGCCTTGCAAAACGGTCTCTTGAACTCCTGCCCTCTTGTAGAAATTCAGCACCTGGAACCTCGAACGAAGATCCCAGAACCACGATCGAAGAACCGAGAACCTAGAGAAACCGAAAAGCCCCGGGCGCCCTCAACTCAACCCGACATCCTTTTGCAGCTTGCGGTAGTAGGTCCCCTGCATCTGCTCGAGGTCACGCTTGACCAGGTTCAGGCCGTGGACGCACTGCTCGAAGTGGTAGGCCAGCCGGCCGAAAAGCGCCGCCTCGTCGCGGTATTCGAAGAGATTGAACGACGACACCACCCGGTAGGACTCCTTCCCCGCCTTCACGTAGTCGACGAAGGTGTCGACCGAGAGCGGGCGCAGCCGTGGCAGCGCCCCCACCGCTTCGGGGAACAGCCCGGTGTAGAACAGCGTGAAGTCACCAACGTGCTTGCGGACGGCGCGCTCCCGGTCGAACGAGGGAGCGTCCAGCAGCGGGTTCGACTCGATCAGCATCTCCGAGACGTCCGTGAGCCGCTGCCCTCGCAGGTTCCGGACGCGATACAGGTTCTCGACGTGAGTGAACTCGGTCAACAGCCGGCTGACATAGTCGGCCAGCTCCGCGTCATCGAGCTGCGCGCCGCGGCGGAAGTTACCCTGAACCAGGTGCTGAAACAGCGTGCGAAGCGGGTGATTGTCGGAGATCCGGGTCGAGTCGTATCTCATGGCTCCGATTCTACGCAGGAGCCGTCCCTCGGCAAGAGGTATCTGAATTCAGAATTTAGAATTCAGAATTTGAATTCAGTTTCTCAGTTCCGAGTTCTTGATTCTGAATTCTGAATTCTTAATTCTGAATTTCACTTCGCCCCCCTGAGCCTGGGGTCGAGCCCCTTCCACATGCGCTCGAAGACCTGGCGGGATTCGCGCAGCAGCCCGACGCCGTGAGGGGTGACGGTGACGCACCGGCGCGCCTTGCCGCCACGCTCCGGGGTGGGGTCGCTCATGCGCGAGGCGAGCAGCCCCTTCTCTTCGAGCCGGCGCAGGGTGACATAGACCGCGGCCGGCGAGACCGATCGGCCGGTCCGCCGCTCGATCTCGTCGACGATCGGCACACCATAGACGTCACCGGTGAGCTGGAGGATCGCCAGCAGGACCATCTGTTCGAACTCGCCGAGGGCTTCGCGGCTCATGAGCGGACTCCGGTTCGCGCGGGTAAAAACATACAACGTCAAGATTATATGCGGCGACCGGGCGTTGGCTCGGAGTACGCGAAATCGAGGGGGTTCAGCGCGAGAGGATGTGCAGCCAGGGGCCGACCGCGGCCACCAGGTAGAAGCAGGTCAACACCGCGAGGGTGCGGCGGATGTTGAGCACGTAGAGCACGCCGCCGCAAAAACAGGCGATCAGCTTGGCGCCGAACAGCGCCGGGCCGGCGCCGGCGATGTGAATCCAGGCTTCGATCAGTGGATTACCTTCGGCGCCAACGCCGAAGATCGAGACCGCGCCGTACGTCAGCAGGCCGTCGGCGATCTGCACCACGACGAACACCAACAGCACCAGACGCCCTGCGGACATGCCGGCTGAGCTGCAATATCTACTCCGGCCCAAAGCCGCGCCGCTGCCCTGTTCGAGCCAGGAAGTCTGCCCCGGGGGAGCCTTCTATCTTCCTGGCGAGGAACGATTAGCCCCGGATCGAAACTCAGAACTCAGAACCTGGAACCTCGAACGAAGACCCGGAGCCTCGATCGAAGAACCTGGAACCTCGAACGCAGACCCAGAACCTCGATCGAAGAACCCGGAACCTCGATCGAAGGACCCAGAACCTGGAACCTAGAACCTAGCCACACTTGACCGGACGGATCCGCTTGCCGTGGAAGACGTCCATCGGGATCCGGTGGGTGGTGAAGACGCGGCTGATCAACTCGTTCAGCGCCGGATCATAGGCGGCGAACTCCTCCGGGGTCTCGACCTTGACGTTGCCGGTGAAGCACTCGCCGTAGTTCGAGAAGAACCACCACTGGACCCCCTCGGCCCAGTATTCGCCGGGGTTGGTGGTGGCGTAGTGCTTCCGCCCATCGAGGTGCAGGTACTTGCCTGCCGCCATCGCGGCATCGTAGGCGGCGCGGATCTCGGCGAACATCTTCGGATCGACGTCGCGGATGCCTCCGCCCATGATCGCGTGCGCGAACTCGTGGACGAAAATGTGCTCGCCCCAGTACCGCGTCCCGGGATAGCCAAGCAGGTTCTCTTCGGCGCCGGTGGTGGGGTTCCCTCCCAGCCCGCGCGAGCGGTTGGCATGGTAGTCACGGTCGGCCTGGGTCACCGGTGCCGGCACCAGCTCACCTGGCAAACCTCCTGGGACCTCGCGCGGCGCCCCGGGGCGCCTCATCCGCGAGTACTCCGGGATGTCCATCGTCATCTCGACTTCCGCGATCACCCCCGTCCGCCATTTGCGGGCGATCATCGACTTCCGGAAGTCGGGCCGCGCCGCCAGCATGGTGTTGACGATGTCGCGGGCGACGAGGAGGGCGGCGTCGGGGACCTTGGCCGAGGCGACGACCGGGATCCCTTCGGCGTCGGTGTACTTCTCGTAGAACGGATCGAGGCCGAGCGATGCCGGCACCGGACCGACATTGGCCGCGACGTAGTCGGCGATCAGTTCCACCGGCTTGCCGGTCGATTTCCTCAGGGCCGCCCGCTCCTCGCGGTGGCGCTCGGCGAGCGCCCGGGCGTCGGCCTCGGTGCGCTGCGGCCGTGCCGCCTGCGTGGCAGCGGACTGCGGGGCAGCGGACTGCGGGGCAGCGGACTGCGCGGCAGCGGACTGCGTGGGAGCGGGCGGGGTGGTCTGCGGGGCCTGGGCCTGGAGCAGAACGAACGGCACCGCGACGAGAAAGGAGAGGGTGAGTGTGGCGCGCATGCGCCGAGTATACCCGCGGCCGGCTACTTCCAGGCGCCGAGCATCCTTCGGATCGTCACCATCTCCCCGACATGGTAGGCGTTGTGATCGATCACCAGAAGCAGCTCCCGCAGGTAGGTCTGGCCGGTGCCATGAGGGATGGCCGCGAACAGGTCGATGGCCGGGTCCGCCGCCAGCGCCTGCAGGGCCTCGAGGTCGCGATGAAAGGCGGCCAGGCTGACCTCCCAGGCGCCGGGCGCCGGCGCGGCGGTCGGCGGCCAGTAGTCATCGGGCCATTTCATCGCGGCGTAGTCGGGATTGCGGCAGAAATCGAGGATGTCGTGCTGGGCGATGCGCAGGTGCTCGAGGATTTGCCAGGGCGAGTGCGGCATCCCGTCGGGACGGCGGCCACGCAGGTCGACCGGCAGTCCGGCGACCGCCTCGTCGAGATTCACGTGCGCATCGTGCCAGGCGAGCGCCGTGGCGAGTGCGGCAGAGAGCGACATCAGCGATCCGTCCGGTTACTTCCAGCCGGTCGACTTGCGGGTGAACCGCGCCGGCAGTTCCGGCTTTGCCGGGGGTGGCGCGGCCTCGGGTTCGCCGGAGGCGGCGACGATCTCCCGTTCCAGTTCGTCGGCATTCGGCAGCCCGGCCAGCTGATCGACGAACATGAGCGAATGCTGTGACGGGATCTCGAACTTCTTGCCGCAGGTCGGGCACGTCACTTCGTCGTCGAGCCGCAGCAGGTAGTCGCGCAGCTTGGCGAACTTGGCGCGATCGGCGTCGTCGGCGCCGTTCGGCGGCCTGTCCTTTTTGGAGCGGCGAACCCAGCGGATACTGAAGTCGCCGGTCCGGCGGCACTTCGGGCACTGGTAGCGCCCCTGCCGGGTTTCCGGTCGTTCCGTGAAAAACGCGCGTTCGTCGAGAGCCATTCCCACATAGTAGCAATGAACCCGGGGCGCATGGCGTATGCTCGCCAGCAGAGCCTCGACCATGACACGGCTGCTTTTTGCGTTGACCATCGTCGCGACCCTGACCGGGGCCGAACGGCGGCAGGATCCGGGCGCGCCGCCGGCGGCGGGCCCGATGCTGAAGATCGACGCCGTGGCCATCGACCGCAACGGCGCGCCGGTGACCGACCTCGGCAAGGGTGACGTCGAGGTCTGGATCGGCGGCTACCGCGTACCGGTCGAGTTCCTGGCGGTCGCCGGACCTGACGACCCCGACGGCAGCGGCCGCTCGATCGTGCTGCTGCTCGACGACCTGACGATCCAGCCGGCGATGGTGCTGCGGGTCCGCGAGGTGGCGCGGCGGTTCATCAACCGGATGGCTCCCGGCGACGAGATCGCGATCGCGCCGCTGAACGGCGAGATCAGCAGGGCCACCGGCGACCCGACGGTGCTTCTCCGGAGCCTGGAGCGGTACAACCTGCGGCCGACGAGCGCCGACCGTCCCGACACCGTGGCGGAACAGGTCCTGAATACGGTGACGGTGATCTCGCGGCAGCTGACCGAGGCCCCCGCCCGGCGACGGGCGATCGTCGCCATCGGCGCGTCGTGGCTGTTCGACACGCCGATCCCGCCCCCCTCGGTCAGCCGGAACCTGCGGACCGAATGGGTCGAAGCGATGCGGGCAATGGGGACCGCCAACGTTGCCCTTTACGTCATCGACCCGACCGGCGTCGGGGTGCGGGCCTCGGCGGGATCGAGCGGCTTCGCGCGCGACAGCGGCGGACACGCGTTCGTGAACAGCAACGACATGAACGCCGCCGTGGACCAGATCCTCCGCGAGATGGTGACCTACTACACCATCGGCGTCGTGGACCCGCCGGTGTTCCGGAACGCTGATCTCCGGGAGCTCGACGTCCGGGCGCTGCGGCGCGACGTCACCGTGAGGGCCAGGCGCGCTCTTCCGGGACAGCGGTAGCACGGCCATGATCGCCGGGCGACGACCATGACCCTCGTGTTCTATGACGGCGTATGCGGGCTGTGCGACCGCTTCGTCCGTTTTCTGCTGGCACGCGATCCGGCCGGACGGATCCGCTTCGCCCAGCTTCAGGGTGAGCTGGCGCGGCGTGAACTGGTGCCGCAGGGGTTCGACCCGACGGACCTCGATTCGATCTTCGTGATCGCCGACTGGCGCTCACCGCGACAACGCGTGCTCACCCGATCAGCGGCGGTCCTTTATGCGGTCGCGCACGTGGGGACGCCGTGGAACGGCCTGGCACGCATCGCCCAGCTCGTTCCGGCCGCGATCGCCGATCGGGTCTACCGGTTGATCGCCAGCCGGCGCTACCGGATGTTCGGGCAACTCGACGTCTGCCCGATGCCGCGCCCCGAGTGGCGCAACCGGTTTCTCGACCAGGCATGACGCGGCAGAACGACTTCCACCACGACATCCTGAACGAGTCGGCGCACCGCCCATGGCCCATGCCGGCGGGAGCGTGGCTGATGACGCAGACGTGGCACGACCTGCTGTTCGCGCACTGGCGGGTGGCCGAGGAGGTTCTGCGCGCACGGGTGCCGGCGCCGTTCGAGATCGACCAGTTCGAAGGGGCGTCGTTCGTCGGCGTGGTCCCCTTTCGCATGACCAACGTCGCGCCGCGAGGCGTCCCGGCCCTGCCGTGGATCTCCGCGTTTCCCGAGCTCAACGTCCGCACCTACGTTCGCTGCAACGGCCGGCCCGGGGTCTACTTCTTCAGCCTGGATGCCACCAACCCGGTAGCGGTCGGGATCGCGCGCGCGCTGGTGCACCTTCCCTACTTCACGGCGGCGATGGCGTGCGAAACGGCGGACGGCTGGGTCGCGTATCGCAGCGAGCGCGCCGGCGCGGAAGGGGCGGCGAAATTCTCCGGGCGCTACCGGCCGACGGGTCCGCCACACGCCCCGGCCACGGGGACGCTGGAGCACTTTCTCACCGAGCGATATTGCCTCTTCACCACCAACAAGGCCGGAGAGCCTTTCAGCCTCGACATTCACCATCCCTCCTGGGCGCTGCAGCCCGCCGAGGCGGAGATCAGCGTGAATACGATGGCCGCAGCCGCGGGGATCGAACTTCCCGCGACGGTGCCGCTCCTCCACTTTTCGCGGCGGCAGGACATGGTCGGGTGGGGGCTGCGCCGGGAGCCCTGACGCTCAGCGCCGGGCGCGCGGCTGGGTGGCCGCCGCATCGAACCTGGCGGCCAGCGGCGCGAACCGGTCGGTGGGACCGGTCCACTGCAGTTCGTCGACCGAGGTGAAGACCGGGATGTCGGTGCGCAAGGTCGCCAGGTCCCGGAACAGGAACGCGTGGTCCCGTTCACGCTCGAGCGTCTGCGCCAGCGTCGCCGCGCTGGTGGCGTTCACTCGCCATTCCTTCCAGTCGGCGGGAATCAGTTCCAGCCGCTTGAACCTGGCGAGCACGGCCGCCGCCGACTTAGCCCCCCAGCCGCGCAGCCCGGGATATCCGTCGGCCGAATCCCCCACGAGCGCGAGGTAGTCCGGGATCGACTCCGGCAGCACGCCGAATTTCTTGACGACCCCTGCTTCATCCATCTCCAGGTTCGTGCGGCGATTCAACTGCACGATGCGCTCGCCGCGGACGCACTGCGCGAGGTCCTTGTCGGGTGTGCAGATCAACACCTTCTCGACCCGGGGGTCCGTCCCCGCGCGTACCGCCGCGGCCGCCAGGGCATCGTCGGCCTCGAACTCGATCATCGGCCAGACGCGCACGCCGAGGGCATCGATCGCTTCTTCGAGAAGGCCGAACTGGGCGAGCAGATCGGGGTCGATGCCGGCGGAGGTCTTGTAGCCGGGCCACATCCGGTTCCGGAACGACTCGATCACGTGATCGGTCGCCACCCCGACATGGGTGGCGCCGCGGTTCACCATGCCGAGGATCGAGCCGACCACGGCACGTACTGCGCCGACTTCGCGTCCGCCGGCGTCCCGCGCCGAAGGGACCGCGTAGAAGTGGCGGAAGAGCTCGTAGGTGCCGTCGACCAGATGAATGTGCACAGCAGGTAGTCTACTGTCGGAGTCCCTAGCTCAGCCGTCTCAGCCAGCAGCCGGCATGGAGCCAACGACGATTCGTGCGTACGGCGAAATGGTCAACCTCCTCTGAAAGCGGGCCGCACGGAAGCGGCTATCAAGCTCGAGATGCTTTGGAACGTTCTTGCCGCCAGGTATGCGTTCTCGCTGCTCTCCGGCTACGCCTGAACCAGGTTTCAAAAGGCTCACCCTGCCCCAGGGTTTGCCCGGCCCGCCAGCCCCCGACACGCCAGTCGCCCCCCCGGATCGAGGATCGACCGCCGGGCGGCTCCTGATCGGGTAGGATGTGAAATCCCCAGACCAAACGTGGCAGAACTCGTAGGACCCGGCGCATCGGACGATCCGCAGCGGCTTCAGCGTGAGGCCCGGCGGTATGCCGCCCTCCTGTCCGCGGAGGGAAGCATCGTCTGGGTCGTCGACCCGGCGCTCCAGCCGACCGGACGCAATGCCGGGTGGGAAGAGTACACGGGTCAAGCTCCCGAAGAGTACGCCCGCCTTGGCTGGTTGGCGGCGATCCATCCAGACGAGCGTGACCGCCTCCGCGCCGACGCCGCCAGGGCGATGGCAGCGGGGGAACCGATCTCGCTCAAGCTGCGCGTCCGCCGTGCCGACGGTGTCTATCGGCGCCACTTGATCCGGGCGATGCCGATTTACGAAGGCGGGACGATCGTCGAATGGATCGGCACCGCCGCCGACGTCGAAGACCTGCAGGTGGCGGCCGACGAACAGCGCGACCTCCGGGCGCGGCTGCTGGCGCTGACCGAGGGGGCGGAATCGTTGCTCTCCACTCGAAGCCAGGAGGCCGCCCGCGCCGGGGTCATCGCGCTGGCGCAGCGGGTCTTCACGGCTGACGCGTATGGCCTGTGGGCGCTGAGCCCGGCCCGGCGCGAGTGGCGGATCGTCCATTCGGAGGGGCTCAGTGACAGCTACGCGGCGCAGCGGATCACCGGCGACCTGGTCGCCTTCTCGGCGCCGCAGGCGATAGACGACACCCTGACCGACGAGCGGGCCAGCGGCCGGCAGGCGGCGCACCAGGCCGAGGGCATCAGGTCGATGCTGACCGTGCCGCTGCCGGTCGGCGGCGAACGCCGGGCCTCGCTGGTCATCTACTTCCGGACGCCGCACCAGTTCACCGAAACCGAGCTTCGGGTCAGCATCGCGCTGGGGCAGTTGACGGCGGCGGCGCTGTGGAACGCCGAGACCTACGATGCGCTCCATCGCTCGCGCCTGCTCGCCGAGCGGCATGCCGCGCGGATGGCCTTTCTCGCGGATGCGTCGGCGCTGTTCGGCTCGCTCGATTACGAGGCCACGCTGCGCGAGATGGCGCGGCTGGCGGTGCCGCGGATCGCCGACTGGTGCGCGGTCGACATCGGCCAGCCCGACGGGTCACTGCAGCACATCGTCACCGCGCACGTCGACCCCGAGAAGCTGGAGCTGGCGCGGACGCTGCAGCAGCGATACCCCCCGGATCCCCTGGAGCCGACCGGACCTGCCAACGTGCTGCGCACCGGCAAGCCGGAGTTTCATCCACGGATCACCGACCGGATGCTGGTGCGAGGGGCGCGGGATCCTGAGCACCTGGCGCTGCTCCGCGAGCTCGGGCTCCATTCGATGCTGCTCGTGCCGCTCAACGCCCGCGGCCACACGCTCGGGGTGATCACCTTCGTGCGCTCCGACCGCCAGAGCACGATGTCCGAAGATGACGTCATGGTGCTCTCGGAGGTCGCCCGCCGGGCCGCGCTGGCGGTCGACAACGCGCGCCTCTACCGGGACGCCGAGCTGGCGAACCGCGCCAAGGACGAGTTCCTGGCGATCCTGTCGCACGAGCTGCGCACGCCGCTCAACGCGATCATGGGCTGGAGTCACATGCTCCGCGACGGGCTTCCCGAGGAAATGGCCCGGCATGCGATCGAGGTCATCGGACGGAATGCGCGGAGCCAGAAGCAGCTGGTGGAAGACCTTCTCGACGTGGCGCGCATCGCCAGCGGCCAGCTGGACCTTCAATGGACTCGCGTCGACATGAGGGAGATCGGCCGGATGGCGGTCGACTCGGTCCTGCCGGCGGCCCGCGCCAAGGACATCACCCTGTCGTTCGAGACCGCGCCGCAGCCGGTCCAGGGCCACGGCGACGCCAACCGGCTGCAGCAGGTGATCGCGAACCTGCTGTCGAATGCGTTGAAGTTCACCGACGCCGGCGGCAAGGTTACCGTGCGCGTCCAGTCGGTCAACGGCTGGGCCGAGCTATCGGTCAGCGATTCTGGCATCGGCGTATCGCCCGACTTTCTGCCGTTCATGTTCGACCGGTTCCGCCAGGCTGACGCCTCGCTCACGCGCGCCTACGCCGGCCTCGGCCTCGGGCTATGGGTTGTCCGGCAGATCGTCGAGGCCCACAGCGGCCACGTCCACGCCCACAGCGAAGGGACCGGCCAGGGCACCACCATCACCGTCGCGCTCCCTCCACCCTGACGGCTTCGATTGTGGTTCCAGGTTCTACAGTCGACCATCTTCGCTTTGCCACTCCGTCAGGGAACCCTGCGAAGGGGGTGCGCTTCGGTGTTGAAGGTCACCTTCTCGAAATCCAGAGCCTCGGGGGAGAAGAGCAGGTAGAAATACTTCAGCGTCTCGGCCAGCAGGAAGCTGTGCTGAAGGTCTCCCTTCTGTTTGGTCACGACGCTCTGGAGCACGGTGTAGCCGGTCTCGGTCCGGCAATGCGTCACCAGGTCGCGAAACATCGTCCGGCCCATCTCGAGATAACGCGGGTCCTTCGTGTAGTGCGACAGGATGTAGGCGGACTCGACGATCTCGGGGCGGAGCTGATAGCCGGGGCGGGTCGCGGTCATCGTGCTGTAGTCGAGCGCCTCGGGCTCGATCCCGTGCAGCGTCCACATGCGGAACGCCGACTCCTGGAGCCGGCGCGCGCGATCGAGGTCCCCTCCCATCGCGAGCACGCCCGGGAAAAACGCGTGGAGTGAGCCGAAGGTCGTCCCGGTCCGCTCGCCGGTCGTCATGTCGACCCGGCCGTACCACAGGGCGCCCGAGACCTCCTGGGCGACGTAACGGTTCACCGCGCCGACGCTGGCGCGGTACATCTCGCCGCACTGCCGGTCGCCGAACAGCCGCTCGCACTTGAGGAGGTACTCGTAGTACGAGTCGATGGCGCCGCCGATGTGGCTGGCTTTGTCCGTCCACTCGCCGGTTTCCACGTTGATCCCCTGCCCGACCAGGCCGGTCTTCGCGTCGCGGTGTTCGAACAAGGCGATCAGCGCACGCCTCGCGGCGTCCAGATAGATCGGCTTCTTCGTCAGCCTGGCGAGCGTTCCCCACTCCAGGATCAGCGTCCCGATCTCCGCCGGGTTGGACACGACGCCGTCCACCTTGCCGGTCCGCAGATTGACGAAACGGTAAGGCATCCCGGTCCGGGACTTGAACGCCGGCAGCAGCCGGGTGGCGAGATCATCGGCGAGCGCCAGCAGCCGGGGATCACCGGTGCTCTGGTGCGCGCTCAACAGGCCGCCGAGAAGGCGGATCGTGACTTCGAAATTCGAGACGTTGATGTCCTTGTCGAACGACAGGGTGCGCGCCACGTAGTCGGTTGTCGCCTTGGCCTCGTCGTTCAACCCCATCACCAGCATGGTCGACAGGGTGTCGACCGGCGTCATCAGCAGCGACTCCGATCCGTACCAGTCGTGCGGGGTCTTCGACACCGGCTGCAGCTCGTCGTGGCCCCACGCGTATTGCTTGTATCCATTCCAGGCGTGCAAGAGTTCCTGGCGAACCTGCCCGGCCAGCGCGGTGTCGGCCTCGCGCTGCCCGTCCCGCGGCGAATCGGGCGGTCCGCCCCGCACGGTGGAGACGAGCGCCATCGCGGCAACGACCGTGACCAGAAACCTCTTCATTCGACCTCCGCGGAAGGCGCGATGACCTCCCGAACGACGGCCTGGGGCCGCTGGTTCACCGCCAGGAACATCCGGCCAAGGTACTCGCCGATCAACCCGAGCATCACCAGCTGCGTGCCGGAGAATATGAGCACCGCCGCCATCACCCAGCCCCAGCCGTAGGCGGGACCGCGTTCGTTCAGCCACAACCAGACGACGACCACCAGCGCGCCGAGGCCGGCAACCGCGCTGAGGAGCCCGATCAGGGTTGCGACCCGCAGCGGCAGGATCGAGAAGTTCAGCCAGGCGCTGAGCCACAGCCGGATCAGGCGACGCAGCGTGTAGCCGCTGCTGCCCGCCGTCCTGGGTTCATGGCGGACGGTGATCGAGCCGATGCGCTGGGTGACCTGCAGCAGGAGCCCGTCCAGGTACGGGTACGGACCGGTGTAGCTACTGACCTGGCGCGCGACGAAACCACTCACGCAGCGGAAGCTCGAAAGATAGAAGCCCTGCGGCTTGTCGAGCGCCCAGTCGGTCATCCGGTTGGTCAGCCGGCTGCCGAAATTGCGCCACGCCGAATGCTGCTTCACCTCGTAATGGCCGAACACCACGTCGAGACCGCCCGCCTTGGCGTGCTGCCACAGGCGCACCGCCTCGGCCGGCGGATTCTGCCCATCGTCGTCGAGATTGACGATGTAGGTGCCGCGCGCGTGGCGCCAGCCGGTGAGCACCGCGTTGTGCTCGCCGAAGTTCCGCGCGTGCTCGATGTAGGTGACCGGCACAGGGGTCTTCGGCACCAGCGAGCGGCAGACCTCCGCCGTCCGGTCCGCGCTGCCGTCGTTGACGAGAACGACTTCGTGCCCGCCTTCGACCGTCAGCGCGGCAATGTCGCGCACCAGCGCCTCGATCGTGTCGGCGCTGTTGTACAGAGGAATGACGAAACTGAGGGCCGGGGGCACCGGCGAAGTGTAATACGGCGGGGGGGGTTGGGACTTGGGAATGGGGAATCGGGAATGGGGACTGGGGACTGGGGACTGGGGATTGGGGACTGGGGGATTGGGGATTGGGGATTGGGAGTTCGGGAGTTGGGAGTTGGCGGTTGGGACTTATTGAGGCCACAGCCAGGCGGCGCCGCGAACGCCGCTGCTGTCCCCGTGCATGGCCCGGACGATGCGCGTGTGGGGCGGCTCGCCGCCGAATGGCCGGAGCAGCGGCGGCACGTTCCGGTACAACCGTTCGATGTTGGAGAGACCGCCGCCGAGCACGACCACGTCCGGATCGAGCAGGTTCACCACCGCCGTCAGCGCGCGAGCGAGACGGTCTTCGTAGCGTTGGAGCGCCGCGGACGCCGCCTGGTCGCCGCTCTCCGCGTGCCGGGCGATCTCGATCGCATCCTGCTGAACCCCGGCCCGGGCCGCATGATCCCGCGAGAGACCGGGACCGGACAGAAAAGTCTCGATACACCCGGTCCGCCCGCAATAGCACGGGGGCCCCGGCCACTCCCCGTCCCCTGGCGACGGCAACGGATTGTGCCCCCACTCCCCCGCCAGGCCGTTGGGCCCGCCGAGCACACGCTGGTCGACGACGATGCCGCCGCCGCAGCCAGTGCCGAGGATGACACCGAAAACGACCGGCGCACCTGCGCCGGCGCCATCGATGGCCTCCGACAGCGCGAAACAGTTGGCGTCGTTGGCGAGCCGGACCGCGCGGCCGAGCGTTCGCTCGAGGTCCGCGCCGAACGGACGGCCGTTCAACCAGGTGGAGTTGGCGTTCTTCACCAGCGACGTTGCCGGCGAAAGCGTTCCCGGCATGCCGATGCCGATGGATCCCTGCTGCCCGGTGTCGCGTTCGAGGGTGTCGACGACCGAGGCAACCGCGTCGAGGGTGCGGCGGTAATCGTCGCGCGGGGCGGCAATCCGCAGCCGCCGCAGCTCGCGGCCGGCGGCGTCGAGCGCGATCCCTTCGATCTTGGTGCCGCCGACGTCGATCCCGATGCGCATCGCTTATGATCCTACCGGATGCGACATCGACTGCTTGTTTCCGTCCTGGTGATCCTGTGCATGGTGTCGTGCGCCCGCGATTCGGCTCCCCGCACCGGGCAGCCGGTCGTCGGCGTCTCGCTCTTGACCCAGACTCACGCGTTCTTCAAGGATCTCGAGCAGGGGCTCCGCGAAGAGGCCGCCAGCCGCGGCCTGGAACTGGTGATCGTCGCCTGCGAGATGGACCCGGCCCGGCAGGCGGCGCAGATCGAGGATTTCGTCGCGCAGCGGGTCGCGGCGATCCTGCTCGCGCCGTGCGACTCGAACGCCGTCGGTCCGCACCTGGCCGGGCCCGAGCGCGCCGGGATCCCGGTGTTCACCGCCGACATCGCCGCGCGCGAGGGCAAGGTCGTCTCCCACGTGGCCAGCGACAACGCCCAGGGAGGGCGGCTCGCCGCCCAGGCGATGGCCGAATACATCGGCGGCACCGGCGAGGTGCTGATCATCGATCATCCGGTGGTGGCCTCGGTCCAGGACCGCGTCCGCGGCTTCGAAGAAGAGATGAAGAAGCATCCCGGCATCCGGATCGTCGGCAAGCCGTCGAGCGACGGGCAGCGGGCGCGGGCGATGGCGGTGATGGAAGACATGCTGCAGGCCCACCCGCGGCTCGCCGGGGTGTTCGGCATCAACGACGACTCGGCGCTCGGCGCGACCGCGGTGCTCGATGCCGCCGGCCGCAAGGATGTCGTCGTGATCGGCTACGACGCGACCGAGGAAGCGCAGAAGGCGATCGCCAGCGGCGGGCCGCTCAAGGCGGACGTCGTGCAGAACCCCCGGCTGATCGGACGGACGGCCATCGAGATGATCGCCAGGCACCTGAAGGGAGAACCGGTGCCGGCAGTCGCCCCGATCGAGGTCGGGCTGTGGAAGAAGGGCGCCTGACGCGGTGCTGACCGCCGCCGGCGTCAGCAAGGCTTTCGCCGGCGTCCGCGCGCTCGACGGTGTGGACTTCGACGTCCGCGGCGGCGAGATCCACGCGCTGGTCGGCGAGAACGGGGCCGGCAAATCCACCCTGATCCGGATCCTCAGCGGCGCGCTGATGCCCGACGCCGGAAGCGTACAGGCTCGGTTCCAGCCCGCTTCCGTACGGAGACCCGATCGGCACCCGGCGCCTCGGGGTGAGCTGCGTGCACCAGGAGTTCACGCTGGTGCCGGCGCTCTCCGTCGCCGACAACATCTTTCTCGGCCGCGAACACGGACGCCTGCTGCTGCGCCGGCCGTCCATGAACCGCCTGGTCGAGGCGCGCCTGGCGGATCTGGGCGTCGCGGTCGCGCCCGGCACGCTGGTCCAGGACCTCAGCGTCGCGCACCAGCAGCTGGTCGAGATCGCGCGGGCGCTGGTGGACGAGGCGCGCGTGCTGATCCTGGACGAGCCGACCGCCAGCCTCGCGGCCCCCGAGGTCGAACGGCTGTTCGCCGTCCTGCGCCGCCTTGCCGCCCAGGGCCTCGGCATCGTCTACATCTCGCACCGGCTCGACGAGATCTTCAGGATCGCCGACCGGATCACGGTGCTGCGCGACGGGAAGGTGGTGGCAACATCCGGCCGGGAAGCGCTCTCCCAGGAGGTGTTGATCCGGCAGATGGTGGGCCGGGATCTCTCGGAGGAATTCCCGGTGCGGACCGGCAACCCGGGAGCACCATTGCTCGAGATCGATGGCCTGGCGTCACCGCCGCGGTTCAGCCAGGCCACGCTCGCGGTCCGCGAGGGGGAGATCGTCGGCCTGGCCGGACTCGTGGGAGCAGGACGCACGTCGGTCGGCCTCGCCGTTGCCGGGGCGCTGCGGTCGTCCGGCACGATCCGGCTTCACGGTGCCGCCGTCCGCTTTCGCTCGCCCCACGAGGCAATCGAGGCCGGTGTCGCCTACGTCACCGAAGACCGCAAGGCACGTGGACTCTTTCCGCTGATGGACACCGGCGCCAACATCACCATCACGTTTCTGCGTGGCTTCGCGAAACGCGGGTGGCTCTCGCTCGCGGACGAAACGCGGGCCGCCGGACGCGCGGCCGCCGAGTACGACGTTCGCGCACGGGGGCTCGGCCAGCCCGCGGCGACGCTCTCGGGCGGCAACCAGCAGAAGCTGCTGCTCGCCCGTTACCTGCTCGAGCGGAGGTCGCTCATCATCCTCGACGAGCCGACCCGCGGCGTGGATGTCGGTGCGCGGGCGGAGATCTACCGGATCGTGAGCCGGCTGACCGAACAGGGGCTCGGCGTCCTCATGATCTCGTCGGACCTGAACGAAGTGCTCGGCATGTCGGATCGGATCATCGTCATGCGCGACGGACGGACCGCCGGCGCGCTCACTCGGGCCGAGGCGTCCGCCGAGCGCGTGATGGCGCTGGCCACCGGCGCCGCGGCATGAAGAAGCCATCCGCCTCGAGCTACGCGATCTTCATCGCGCTGCTCGTCGAGTGCGTCGTGCTCGCGGTCTCGACCGACGCCTTCCTGACCCCGGCCAACCTCGGCAACGTGCTGCGTCAGAATGCGTTCACCGCGATCCTGGCGGCCGGGATGACGCTGGTCATTCTCACCGGCGGCATCGACCTGTCGGTCGGCTCGGTGGTCGGCCTCTCCGGCATGGTGTGCGCGAGCGTGATGGCCGCCGGACATCCAATCGCGGCGGGGGTGGCGTCGGGGCTGCTGGTGGGGCTGGCCGCGGGAGTCGTCAACGGCGCCGCCATCACCCGCCTGCGCGTCCCGGCCTTTGTCGTCACGCTGGCGACGATGCTGATCGTCCGCGGGGCGGCGTACAAGCTGACCGACGCGCGGACCATTTCCGGGCTGCCGGCCGGCTTCGGCGCGCTGAGCGGCAGCTATGCGTCCGCGGCGCTGATGCTCGGTATCTTCGTCGTCGCCTGGGTGCTGCTGATGCGCACACCGTTTGGCCGGCACGTCTACGCCGTCGGCGGGAATGCCGAGGCGGCGTGGCTGTCGGGCGTCCGGGTGACGCGGGTCCAGTTTGCGGTCTACACGTTGTGCGGCCTGGCGGCGGGCTTTGCCGGCGTGCTGGTCGCCTCGCGCCTCAACGCCGGTTACCCGCGGGCCGGCGAATTCTACGAGCTCGATGCGATTGCCGCGGTGGTGGTCGGCGGCACGAGCCTGTTCGGCGGCCGCGGATCGATCTGGGGCACGCTCGCGGGGGCGTTCTTCATCGGCGTGCTGAACAACGGCCTGAACCTGTTCCGCGTCAGCCCCTACGATCAGTTGATCGTCAAGGGGGTCGTGCTGCTCGCCGCCGCCTCGCTGGACCGCTGGCGGCGTTCGACGTAGGGGTTACTTCTCCGGTACCAGCGTCACGATCGTGTAGCGGTCCATCGGGAAGTACTTGGTGAACATCTCCTTCACGTTGGCGACGGTGACCGACTTGATCCGATCCTCACGTCCGAGCACGTGGACGATCGGGTCGCGTTCGAGCAGCAGCGCCGCCTGCAGCCGGCTCAACCAGTAGCCGTTCTGCTTCATTCCGGTCTCGTGCTCACGCATCGCCGTCTCCTTGGCCCGGTTCACCAGGTCCTCGGTCGGCCCCTGGCTCTGCATCCGCTTGACCTCCTGCATGACCCGGTCGGTCATCTTCTGCAGGTTCTCGGGCGCGGCGGTGAAGCTGATCGCGACGTGGCCCCCGCCCCGCTGGAACGTCTCCTGCTCGAGGCCGACGCCAACGGTATAGGTCTCCCCCAGCTCCTCGCGAAGGATGTCGCGCAGCGCGATCTCGAGCACATCGGCGGCCGATGACAGCCGGGTCACCTCGCTCGGGTCCTGCGGCGGATCCGCGAAGAACGAGATCCGCGTGGTGACCTTGGGCTCGCGTCCCTTGGTCACGACCACGCGCTCGATCGAGGATGGGAACTTCAACCCGACGTCCTTCACCTTGCTCGACGCCTCACCTTTCGATGGCAGCGAACCCACGTAGCGGGCCAGCAGGGGAAGCGCTTCGTCGGTCTTGAACGCTCCGACCATCAGGAACCTGAAATCGGCGGCGTTCGAGAACCGCTCGCGGTAGAACCCGGCGATCGCGGCGCGATCGAGCTTCTCCAGCCGCTCCCGCGTCACCGGTTCGGCGGTGTAGTGATTGCCGGAGTTGACCTGTCCGACTTTCTCGCTGAACAGCAGCCCCGGATTCTGCTCGCGGTTGGTATACATCGCGTCCAGCTGCTTGCGCATGTTCGCGAACGCCTCATCGTCGTTGCCCGGGGCGGTGAAGGCCAGGTGCAGCAGCTGCAGCCCGGTCTCGAGGTCCCCGGGGCGGGCTGAGCCGGCGATCGCCTGCGTCGACATCGAGATCACCGGCGCGGCCCGCGCCAGCTTGCCGGCCAGCAGTTTCTGGAGATCCACGGCGCGGTGGCCCCCCATCCCCGAGAGCTGGACCAGCGCCGGGGCCAGGAGCGCCTCGACGAACTTCTCGGGGGGCGCGAGCGAGGCGCCACCCGGAGCGGCCAGGCTGTACAGGACCTCGTCGTTCTTGAACTCGGTCGGCTTCAGCCAGGCTTCGACGCCGTTGGCGAAGCGGACGACCGTGACGCCGAGCTCGGGGATCTCGCGCCGGTTCCGAATCGCCGCCGGCTCGGGAAGGTCGTCCATCAACGCGCGCCCGCTGCCGGCGTCGTTCCAGGCCGTCACCGCGACGGCGTCGGCCTGCGAGATGGCGGCGAGAAGCTGCGGCTCGGTCGGCAGGGCCAGCCCTTCCTTCCGCGGCGAGGTCGCGATGATCACCCGCGCCGTATCGGTGAACAGCGCCTTGGCCATGTCCCCGACTTCCGCCGCGGTGATCGCCGGGATCAGTGCCTGCGCCAGCCGGTACTCGTAGTCGATGCCGGGCGCCGGTTCTCCCTGCAGGAAGTGGCTGACGTATTCCTGGGCGTAGGTTCCGCTCTCGCTCTTGTCGCGCTCGTTGAACGCGCGCTCGTAGGAGGCGAGCCACCACTTCTTCGCGCGATCGAGCTCCGCCGGCCCGAAGCCATACTGCTGCACCCGGTTGGTTTCGATCTCCAGCGACGAGAGGCCCGGCAGGATCTTTCCTTCCTCGACCCCGGCGCCGAGGGCGAAGATCGAGACCGACGGGCTGAGCGGGCTCTCGTAGGCACCCGCACCCAGGAACTGGGCCTCGGGTTTGCGCGACAGCTCGTCGAACCGCTCGTTGATCATCTGGTAGACCATCTGCTCGGCGAGGTTCCGCCGGTAATCGCCGACGGCGCCGTTCGGCAGGCTCTTGCGCTTGCGCATCACCGATACCGACGACTGCGTCGCTTCCGGATCGGTGGCGACCTTCACCAGCAACTCGGCGTGCAGCGGCACGTCGTAGGATCGCGCCGGCGGCGGCGCCGCCGGCTTTCTCAGCGGACCGAACAGCGCCTTGACCTGCGCCTCCATCGCCGCCGGGTCGATGTCGCCAACCACGACGACCGCCATCCGGTCCGGGCGATACCACCGCGAATAGAACGTCCGGAGCGTCTCCGGGGTAAAACTCTTCAACACTTCAGGCTTGCCGATGGGCAGACGCTCGGCGTACTTGGAGCCGTGAAACAGCACCGGGATCTGCTGGTCGCGCAGCCGGGCGGCGGCGCCGAGGCCGCCGCGCCATTCCTCGATGACGACGCCGCGCTCCTTGTCGATCTCCTTGGGATCGAGCGACAGGCTGCTGCCGACGTCGGCGAGCCCCTGCAGCCCCTTGTCAACGATCCCGGCCTTGTCGGTCGGCACCTGGAACATGTAGACGGTTTCGTCGAACGAGGTGTAGGCGTTGACGTGCGGCCCCATCCGCGCTCCGGTCGATTCGAGCGCCTTGATCAGCTCGCCCGCCTTGAAATTGCGGCTGCCGTTGAACGCCATGTGCTCGAGGAAGTGCGCCAGCCCCTGCTGCGCGTCGGTCTCGTCGACCGAGCCGGCCTTCACCGCGAGCTGCAGCATTACCCGCTTCTCCGGACGGCCATTCTTGCGGATGTAGTAGGTGAGACCGTTCGGCAGCGTGCCCCGGACCACCGCCGCGTCGAATGGCAGCGGATCGGCGGAGTTGAATGCCGGTTTCGAGGCCGGCGCCTGCGATGGAGCCTGCGCCCGGACCGGGACCAACGGTGTGACCAGCCACAGCGCCAGCGCACCTGACAACATCCAGCGAGAACGGCAGCTCTCCATGGCGCCACTCTATCGCACACCTTCGGCCACGATACAATCCGCCCTCAATCGGTTCCGGGTTCCAAATTCTGAATTCTGAATTCTGAGTTCTGAATTCTTAATTTCTTCGGGGGGTTTTTATGCGCATCGTCATTGCTCTTCTCCTTGTCGCTATAGTCGAGCTCGTTGCTTCCGGCCAGACGAAGCAGCCGCCCGGGCGCGCCGAGTGGGGGCAGTTCGAGCAGCTGGCGATGCAGGCGAGAGGCGGGCTGTCGCCCGACGGGAAGTGGTTTGTCTACGGAGTCAACCGCTCCGACCGGACGACCGAACTGCGCATCAAGAACATCGACACCGGCACCGAAAAAACTGTCCCGTTCGGCGCGCAGCCGGCGTTCACCGCCGACTCGAAGTGGATCGCCTACGCGATCGGCTACTCGGAGGCGCAGGAGGAGCGGCTGCGCACGCAGCGGCGGCCGATCCATCGCAAGCTCGGGATGCTGAGGCTCGACGGCGCCGCCGAACCGGTGGTCATCGATGGGATCGAGTCGTTCTCGCTCGACCCGAGCGGCGAGTTCATCGCGATGCGCCGCTACGCCCCGGAGCGCCCCGGCGGGACGGCTCCCCCGGCGCCGGCCGCTGGCGCGCCGGCGCCGCCTTCGGCCGATGACCCGGCGCCTGCGGGCGTCACGGTCCTGATCCGCGAGCTCGCAACCGGGCGGGACACCACGTTCGGCAACGTCGCCGAGCTGGTCTGGCAGAGCGTCACCGATCCAGCAAAGCTCGCCGGACGGATGGTCGCGCTGACCATCAGCACCGAGGACAAGACCGGCAACGGAATTCACGTGTACGACGCACGCTCGGGCTCGCACCGCGTTCTCGATTCGTCGTCATCGATCTACAGCGGGCTGACCTGGCGCCGCGATGCCGACGATCTCGTCGTGCTGCGATCTCACGCCGATGACGCCCGCGAGGGATCGACGCACGCGGTGCTCGCCTGGAACGGGGTCGCGGGGAGCACACCGCGAAGCCACGCGCTCGATCCGATGAAGACGGTGCCGGCGGAGATGCGAACCGTGTCCTTCCGCCGTCCAGCGTGGTCGGAAGACGGACGGACCGTGTTCGTCGGGATCGCGGGCTGGGGCGCGAAGGCCCCCGCCGAGAAGAAGCCCGAACCGCCGGCTGACGAGGCGGCCCCTGCTGCGCCGGCCGCGCCGCCGGCAGACGAACTGCCGACGGTCGACATCTGGCACGCCAAGGACGTCGACGTCATGCCGCGCCAGAAGCTGTCGGCACGCGCCGACCGGCAGCGCAACCTGCTGTCGGCCTGGCACCTGGACGCCGGACGGCTGGTGCGGCTGGCCGAGAAGTCGACCGAGCTGGTCGTCCCGATCCGCCGGCAGAAGCTGGCGTATGCCGCATCGTGGGAGGGCTACGCGATGGACCGGACGATCGGCCGGAGAGCCGCCGACGTCTCGCTGCTGAACATCGAGACCGGCGAGCGAACCAAAGTCGCCGACCGGATCGATGACGGCGACCTGCAGGTCAGCCCGACCGGCCGCTACCTGCTCTACTTCGCCGACGATCACTACTGGACCATCGACACCGGCACGAGGGCGGTCACCGACATCACGAAGGGGGCGGTGACCTCGTTCGTCGATCGCGAGTCCGACGCCACGGTGAAGCAGAAGCCGGCGTACGGCGTCGCCGGATGGGCGAAGAACGACGCCGCCGTCCTGCTCTACGACAAGTTCGATGTCTGGGCGGCGGCGCCGGACGGCTCCTCGACCACCCGGCTCACCGACGGCACCGCCGAACAGGTGCGCCACCGCATCGTCCGGCTCGATCCCGAAGAAGAATTCATCGACCTGGCAAAGCCGTTGACGATGGCGTTGTTCGGCACCTGGTCGAAGCAATCGGGCTACGGGCGCTGGGATCCAGCGTCGAAGCGGGTTGAACGGCTGCTCTTCGAGGACCGGGCGATCGGCAGCCTGGCGAAGGCCCGCGACGCGGAAGTCTACGTCTATGTCACGCAGCGGTTCGACGACTCCCCGGATGCTTACGCCGGTGGCGCCGACCTGAAGACCGCGAAGCAGATCACCAGCACCAACCCCTCCATGTCGAAGTACAGCTGGGGCCGCTCGGAAGTAGTGGAGTTCAAGAGCGATCGAGGCGTGCGGCTCCAGGGTTCACTGCATTACCCGGCGGGATACGAGCCGGGCCGGAAGTACCCGATGGTCGTGTATCTCTACGAGAAGCTGTCCGATTCGGTGCACCGGTTCGTGCCGCCGTCAGAGCGCGACTACTACAACGCTTCCGCCTTCACCTCGCAGGGCTACGTCTTCTTCATGCCCGACATCATTTTCCGGCCGCGCGAGCCCGGGCTGTCGGTGATCGAATGCGTCGAACCGGCCGTACGCAAGGTCGTGGCGATGGGTGTCGCGGACCCGGCCCGCGTCGGCGTGGTCGGACATTCGTGGGGAGGCTTCGATGCCTCCTACCTGGCGACCCATTCCAAGGTATTCGCAGCGGCGGTCGCGGGGGCGGCGATCACCAACCTGGTCAGCAACTACGGCAACCACCACTGGTCTTCGGGTATCGCGGAAACCGATCACATCGAGACCGGGCAGCAGCGGATGGAGGTGCCGGTCTACGAGGACCTGCAGGCCTACATCCGCAACTCCGCCGTGTTCAACGTCCACAACATGAGGACGCCGTTGCTGCTCGAGGTCGGCGACAACGACGGCACGGTTCACTGGCACCAGGGAGTCGAGCTCTACAACATCGCGCGGCGCGCGAAAAAGGATGTGGTCATGCTCGCGTATGGCGGCGAGGACCACGGGCTTCGCCGGAAGGCAAACCAGATCGACTACCAGAAGCGCATCCACCAGTGGTTCGGTCACTACCTGAAGAACGAACCGGCGGCGCCCTGGATCACGAGCGGGCTGAGCTACATCGATCGCGAAAAGGAGCTCAAGAAAGTGAAAGGGTCGTAACGGCCAGCTGATGACAACGGCACATCGCGATGTCGTGGGGTTCGGCGAGAGCTCGATCGATTACGTGAACATCCTGCCGGAGCTGCCGGGCGCGGGGGCGTCCAAGCTTCGGATCACCTCGGACTACTCCGTCTGCGGCGGGCAGGTTGTCACCGCGATGGCGGCGTGTTCGGCGCTGGGATTGAAGGCGGGCTATCTCGGTGCGGTCGGGAACGACGAGAACGGACGGCGTCTCCAGACCGAGCTGCGCCGGCGTGGCGTGGACCTCGCGCATCTGATCATCCGCGAGGCGGCGACCCGGTACGCCGTCATTCTCGTCGAGGAGGGGTCGGGCGAGCGGATCGTGATGTGGAGACGGGACCCGCGGCTCGACGTGGATCCGGGAGAGCTGACCGCTGACGCGGTGGCCGGCGCGCGAGTCGTTCACGTCGACGGCACCGACCTCCAGGGGTCGATCGCGGTGGCGCGGCTGGCGCGAGCGGCAGCTGCGATCGTTACCTGCGACATCGATACCGTCACGGCCCGCACCCCCGAGCTGCTCGCCGAGGTGACGATCCCGATTCTGGCCGAGGGCGTGGCCGCGCAGCTTACGGGGATTGCCGAGATCGAGCCGGCGCTTCGAGCCATGCGGCGAGGTCACGATGGCCTGCTGGTGGTCACACTCGGCGATCGGGGGGCGGCGGCGCTCGACGGCGACCGCTTCATTCATGCCGCCGCCGTGCCAGTCACCGCGGTCGATACGACTGGTGCCGGCGACGTCTTTCGCGCCGGGTTCATCTACGGCCTGCTCCAGGAATGGCCGATCGAGCGGCGCCTGCGTTTCGCCAACGCGGCCGCGGCCGTCGCCTGCACCCGCCGGGGTGCGGTCGATGGCGTGCCGCGGCTCGCTGACCTGGAACCAATCGTCTGACGACGATGACCCGCCCTCCCTGGCTAGGGCTTGGTCACCGACGTGAACGTCCCGAAGACCCCGCCAATCGTCTTTCGAGCGGGAAATCACGATTTTCGTCAGAGCCGGGTCGCTGACGGACGCCTCGAGGTGACCAATCGGCGCTGGCGCTCGACAAGCCGTGAGCCGCCCGTTACGATTCCGGCATGCTCAAACCTGTCGACGTCCCGAACGCGCCGAAGCCGGTGGGGCCCTATTCGTCCGCGATGATCGTCGGCGATCTCGTCTTCGTGTCGGGCCAGTCGGGCCGGGACCCGGCCACAGACTTCGTCGCCGCCGACATCGAGGCGCAGACCGAGCAGGTGCTGACCAACATCCGGACGATTCTCGAGGCCGCCGGCACCGGCATGTCGCGGGTGGTGCGGTGCGGCGTGTTCCTCACCGACATGCGCGAGTTCAAGCGGATGAACGCGGTCTACGAGCGGATGTTCGACGGCCACAAGCCGGCGCGCACGACCGTGGCGGTCTCGGAGCTGCCCGGCCCCGGCCTGCGCGTCGAGATCGACGCCGTGGCTCTGCTGTGACGACCATCGGAGGAGCTCATGAACGACACACGCGAGTATTTCAATGACGTGGCCGCCGACTGGGACTCGATGCGCAAGCAGTTCTTCGGCGAAGGAGTCCGTCGCGCCGCGGTCGCGGCCGCGGGTATCGAGCCCGGTATGACCGTCGCCGATATCGGGACCGGCACCGGCTTCCTGGCCGAAGCGGCCATCGAGGCGGGGGCGCGGGTGATCGGCGTCGATCTCTCGGAAGGAATGCTCGCGCAGGTCACCAGCCGGCTTGCCGGGAAGGCGTTCGAGGCCCGCCAGAGCGAGGCGACGACGCTGCCGCTGGCGGAGGGGGAGGTGGATGCCGTCCTCGCCAACATGTTCCTGCACCACGCGGAAGACCCGCCAGCCGCAATCCGCCAGATGGCCCGGGCGCTGAAGCCGGGCGGACGCCTGGTGATCACCGATGCCGACACCCACACCTACGAGTGGCTGCGCACCGAGCAGCACGACCGGTGGCTCGGCTTCGAACGCGCCGACATCCGCCGCTGGTTCGAGGAAGCCGGCCTCGAGCAGGTGACGGTCGGCGATACCCAGGAAATCTGCTCGCCGACATCGGAGTGCGGCACCCGGGCCGCAATCACCATCTTCATCGCCAAAGGCGTGGCGAAACTCAGAACTCAGAACTCAGACCGATGACCGCCCGCGACACAAACGCTCCTTGAACAGGAGGTCAAAAGATCAGGAGTCTTTTTGGATTCGATTCTCCTGAACTCCTGGTCTCCTGTAAGAAATCTTAGGAACCTGGAACGTAGAACCTGGAACCTGGAACCTAAATCTAGAACTTGCGAATGCTGATCTTCGAGGAAGCGGCGATCAGGGCGGCGGTGACGCCGGAGCGGGCGGTGGCGGTGGTGCGCGAGGCGTTCCGCGCCGACGGTGAAGGGCGGACGCACGTTCCCTCGGTCATCAACCTCGACATCCCGGCCGCCCGGGGCGAGTTCCACGTCAAGACCGCCTACATCGAGGGGATTCCCTACGTCGGGGTCAAGATCGCGTCGGGGTTCTACGACAACCCGTCGCAGGGGCTGCCGAGCGGCTCGGGCCTGATCGCGCTGTTCGACGCATCGACCGGCTTTCCGGTGGCGCTCCTGCTCGACAACGGGTTCCTCACTGACATCCGGACCGGCGCCGCCGGCGCGGTCGCGGCCGACTACCTGGCCCGGCCGACGATCGCGACGGTCGGGGTGATCGGTTCGGGGCTGCAGGCGAGGCACCAGATCCGCTGCCTCCGCGCCGTTCGCAGCTTCACGCGGGTCGTCGCCTGGAGCCCGACGCGCGAACGTCTCGATGCCTATTGCGCGGAAATGGCGCTTGACGGATACGCGGTGACGGCGGCTGATTCCGCCGAGGAGGTCTGCGCGGCGGCTGACGTCCTGGTCACGGCAACGCCGGCCCGCGCGCCGCTCGTGAGAAACGCCTGGCTGCGCGCCGGCATGCACGTGACCGCCACCGGATCCGATTCGCCGGGGAAGCGGGAGCTCGACGCCGAGTGCCTGGACGGAGCCGACCTGGTGGTGGTCGATCGCTACGGGCAGTGCGCCGCGTTCGGCGAGCTGAAGCACGCGCTCGAAGCCGCGCTGCTCACCCGGCATGACGTCCATGCCGAGCTCGGCGAGATCGTGGCCGGGCGCAAGCCCGGACGAACGACCGACAAGCAGATCACCATCGCGGACCTCACCGGCGTCGGCTTCCAGGACACCGCGATCGCCGCGGCCGCCTTCGAAGCATTGCGCTGAGACCTTCCGTTCGAAATCCAGATCGCCTCAGCCTTCACGCAGCGCGCTTGCCGGATCAAGCCTGGCGGCGCGGCGCGCCGGCAGAAAGCTCGCGGCGCCGGCGCTGGCCAGCAGCACGAGCACGACCCCGCCGAGGGTCACGGGATCCAGCAGGCCGACGCCGAAGAGCTGATTCTGGATGACCCGGCCAAGCGCCAGGGCCACCGCAATGCCGAGCACGGCGCCGGCTGCCGCAAGTGCCACCCCTCGCCCGACGATCATCCCGAGCACCTGGCCGGCGCGGGCGCCGAGCGCCATCCGGATGCTGATCTCGCGGGCGCGCTGTGCCACCGCGTAGCTCATCACCCCGAAGATCCCGGTAGCCGCCAGCGCGAGCGCGACCCCGGCGAACAGGGCGAGGAGCGCGGTGTAGAAGCGCGGACGCGCCACCGACACCGCAACCAGCTGCTCGAGCGGGGTGAAGTCGGTGATCGCCAGGTTGGGATCGAGTGTGCGGATCTGCGCGCGGATCGATGGCGCCAGCGCCACCGGGTCCGCGGCGCTGCGGACCACGATCCGGACGGTGCGCGAGGTGCGCTGCGCATACGGCGTGAAGAGCTGCGCCGCTACCGGCTGGCCGGGATGGCGCTGCCGGACGTCCGTCACCACGCCGATGACCGAACGGCGCACCCCGCTCATCTCCACTTCCCGGCCGATCGGGTCCTGATCCTTGAACCAGCGGCGAACCGCCGCCTCGTTGATGATCGCCACCGGCTGCGCGGTGCTGCTGTCCCCCTCCGTGAACGCGCGACCGCGCCGCATCGTCGTGCCGATGGCGGTGAAGTAGTCGGGCGTGATGGTGGCGACGGCGATCTCCTGGTTGATGTTCGGCGGTGGCGGCGGCGCCCCCACCACCTGGAAGTCGATCAGGCTCCCCTGTCCGCTGAGCGGCAGCACGGTCGTGGCGGCGACGGCGGTGACCCCCGGAAGCGCGCGCAGGCGGGTCTCGAATTCGCCCACGCGATCCCGGATCTGCTGGCCACGGGCGTAATCATCCCCCTGGAAGGTGACCCGGAAGGCCATCGCCTGTTCGGGTGTGAAGCCCGGCGCCACCCTGGTCATCTCGACGAAGCTGCGAATGAGCAGTCCGGCACCGGTGAGCAGCACGACCGAGAGCGCCATCTCCGCCACCACCAGCGCGGCGCGCACGTGGTGGGCGCCGCGGCCAGGCGCCCCGCCACGGCCGCCTTCGCGCAACGCCCGCTGGAGACGTGCCCCGGTCGCCTGAAGCGCCGGGAGCAGACCGAAAGCCAGGCCAGTGACGAGGGCGACACCGAAAGTGAAGAGCACGACGGTGGCGTTCAGGCCGACGGTCTCGAGCCGCGGAATGTCGGCCGGCTGAGCGGCCACCAGCGCCCGGGTCGCCCAGTAGGCGATCATCAGGCCGACGACGCCGCCGGCAAGGCCGAGGACGATCGCCTCGGTCAGCAGTTGCCGGAGCAGGCGGCCGCGACCGGCCCCCATCGCCACGCGGACCGCGAGCTCACCCTCACGCGCCGACGCACGCGCCAGCAGGAGGTTGGCGACGTTCGCGCAGGCGATCAGCAGTACGAGGCCGACCGCACCGAGCAGCATGAAGAGCGGCCGCTGCACGTCACCGACGATCATCGTGCGCAGCGAAGTAGTGGTAAACGTAAGGCGGGCGTTCGAGTCCGGAAAGGCGCTCTGCAGCCGGCTGCCGACGCGTTTCAAGTCGTCTTCCACCTGGGTGGCGCCGACTCCCGGGCGCGCCCGGCCCAGCACGTCGAGGTATTCCGACCGCCGCGCCTTCGCGGTTGCCGAGCTGAAGGTATCGTCGAACTCGAGCGGCCCGTACATGTCGGCCACGTCCGGCAGCCGTGCGCCGGCAGCGAGCACGCCGACAATCGTGTAGCGATCACCACCGACCGATACCGTGCGGCCGACCGCGCTGCGGTCGCCGCCGAACGCGCGCTGCCAGAAGCCATGATCCAGCACCGCGACGTTACCCTGCCCGGTCCGGTGTTCCTCCTCCAGGAAGCCGCGGCCGATCGCGACCGTTAGTCCAAGCATCTCGAAGACGCCGTTGCTCACCCGCGCGCCGCGGATCTCCTGCGGCTCGCCGGCTCCGAGCAAGGTGAAGACACCGGTCGCATACGCTTCGACCTGCTCGAAGACGCGATTCTCTTCCCGAACGTTCATGAAGTCGGGGGCTGACAACGAGGAGTAGGCGGTGCCGTCGGGATAGAGCATGCGTGCCTGGTAGAGGCGGTCCGCGGCGCGGTAGGGCAGCGCCTCGAGCAGCACGCCATGAACGACGCTGAAGATCGCGCTGTTGGCGCCGATGCCGAGCGCCAGCGTGATGACCGCGACGGCGGTGAACCCGGGGTTCCGCCGCAACATGCGGAGCGCGTAGCCGGTGTCCTGCTTCAGCTCGGTGATGTATTCCACTCGTGTCATGCGACGCCTCCGTCTTTCGCCAATGGCCAGGCACTCGCGGCGCGACTCCTGGTAGTCGCCGAACCGGCGCAGCGCCAGCTCGCGAGCGCGCTCCGGCGTCTCCCCCTGCTCGATCCGTTCGCGGATCCGCATCTCGAGATGAAACGACAGCTCATCGTCGATGTCGCCGGGAGGATCCGGACCGAACAGCCGCCGGAAGCGCGCCCACCGTGGCATGTTCGCTCCGTCAGCGCGGGGCCGGAGCGTCGAGCGCGGCAAACACCGCGGCGGCGTAGCGGCGCCAGTTCTCGGTCTCGACATTGAGCCGGGCGCGGCCGCGCCTGGTGAGCGCGTAGAACTTGGCCTGGCGGTTGTTTTCGGATGTGCCCCAGCTCGCCGCGATCCAGCGCCGTTCTTCGAGCCGGTGCAGGGCCGGGTAGAGGGTGCCCTCGCCGACCGCGAGCGCGTCGCCGGTCGCCTGCTCGATCCAGCGGGCGACGCCGTAGCCGTGCGAGGGTCCCCAGCTCAGGGCCTGCAGGACCAGCAGGTCGAGGGTGCCACGCAGGATGTCGGGGCCGGCCGGGTTCTTGGTGTCTCCCATCGGGTTCCAATGGGAAGATACCGCGCACACCCCTCGGAATGCAAGGGGTGGGGACGTGCTGGGTGCTGGGGGCTACGGGCTAAGTGTGTACGTGCGATGTGCTACGTGCGGTGCTATGTGCTACGTGCGGTGCGACGTGCTACGTGCGGTGCTACGTGCGACGTGCGACGTGCGTGTGCTGCGTGCCATGTGCGGTGTCGGGTGCTGCGTGCCATGTGCGGTGTCGGGTGCTGCGTGCCATGTGCGATGTCGGGTGCGGCGTGCCAGGTGCGGTGTCGCGTGCGGCGTGCTGTGCGGTGTCGGGTGCGGCGTGCCGTGCGACCGTCACAGGGTGAAGGCCGTTCGCATGCCCCCGCAGCGCACATTGCACGTCGCTCTTCGCACCGCACATCGCACGTCGCACCGCACATCGCACGTCGCACGTCGCACCCACGCACCGCACATCGCACGTCGCACCCCGCACTCGCACCGCACATCGCACTCCGCACCGCACGTCGCACGTAGCACCCCAGCACGTAGCACGTAGCAACGTAGCACCCAGAACGTTTAAGATGCCCGCGATGCCGCGGTTCAAGTTGCTGATCGAATACGCCGGAACCAGGTACAGCGGCTGGCAGATCCAGAAGAACGCGCGCACGGTGCAGGGAGAGATCGACCGGGCGGTTCGCGAGGCGACCCGACGGGACGAGTTCGAGCTCTACGGCGCCGGGCGGACCGATGCCGGCGTCCACGCCCTCGCGCAGGTCGCTCACCTCGAGATCTACACCGACAACCCGCCCGAGATCCTCCGCCGCCGGATCAACGACGAGCTCCCCGCCGACATCCACATCCGCACCATCGTCAAGGCGCCGCACCGGTTCCACGCCCGCCACGACGCGATCGAGCGCAGCTACCTCTATCAGATCGCACGGCGCCGGACCGCGTTCGGCAAGCCGTTCGTCTGGTGGATTCGAGAACCGATGTCGGTGGAAGCGATGCGCGAGGCGGCCGCCGCGTTCGTCGGCCTGCAGAATTTCGAGGCGTTCACGGCCGACGATCCGGATGAGAAATCGACCAGGGTCCTGGTCGACGCGGTGGAGATCGAGGAACACGGCGCCCTGATCCTCATCCGGGTCCGCGGCTCGCACTTCCTCTGGAAGATGGTCCGGCGGATGGCCGGCGTGCTTGCCGCCGTCGGGCGCGGTGAGATCCCGGCGCGAGACGCGGCGGCGTTTCTGGACCCGGCGCACACCAAGGTCGCGCGCGCCAGCGCCGCCGCCCTGGCGGCTCCGGCGGCCGGGCTCTTCCTCGAGGCTGTCCGCTACGAAGGGGACCCGCCAATTGGCCGCATCCGACCGGTGATCAGCATCGACTGACCCGCGTCCCGCGAGACCGGCAGATCCAGGCGGTCTGGACTGAAACCGGTCAGCGGACGATGCGGAGGTTCGTTGGTGGGGCGGGGCCGCCGCCGCGCCAGCCGAGGTCGATGACTTCGAAGTCATCGGCGGTGAGTGCCCGGAATGCCGGGTTGAGCACGTCGTTGTTCCACCGCGCGTCCATGCTGCCGCTGATGTACATGTCCGAGCCGTTGTCGGCGACGATCAGGCCGTAGCGCTTCATCGCCCGGAAGATGCGCTGGATCTCCGGCGTGAAGCCGGAGATGTCTCGCCCGGCCTTGAGCCGCAGCCGCGCTCCCATCGGCGGGGCGCCGGCAGTCGATCCGGCGCGGTGCGACGCTGGCCACACGTAACCGTTGGTGCCACGGGTGGTCACGCGGAACGCATGCCGGATCTCCTCGGTGCCGGACACCTCGTCGTAGCGCACCAGGCCCGGGAAGATGGCGAGGCCCGCGGCGTCGGCGGAGGTCCAGCCCTCGGGGCGGCGATCGTTGGTCGCCAGGTCGAACACCGCGCCCGATCCGGCTTCCCAGCGCGCGGCGCCGGCGTTCCAGCGGGTGGCGAACGATTCGTAGAGCAGCCCGCGATCGCGGTCGATCAACAGCAGGTGACGGTCGCCGGACGAGCCTCCCCCCGCCACCCCACCCTCGATGTAGTTGGCCTGGGTCTTCGCTTCGTCCGGGATCGGATAGCCGGGCAGCCCCGGCGCGCCGGCATCGCTCTCGTCGCCATAATCGACAAAGGCCAGCGGCACGCGCGGCTGCTCCGTCGTCAGGACGACGTAGGGAATGCCGTAGGGAGGGGGACCGAAGTCCGGGTGGAGCCGCCGGACCGCTGAGGGATTCGTGTTCCGGCCGCTGATCCAGTCGATCATCTGCGCGGAGCCCGAGTAGACCGGGGCGCCGCTGATGTCCTCGTTCCACCAGTTGTTCGCGGGAAAGATCTGTCGCCCGCCCAGCGGGCCGTTGAGGACCGGTGCGGCGTAGAGCACCACGACCGACAAGGGGACTGCAAGGAGGCTGGCGACGTGACGGAGGCGCACACCCCGGTATCTACAGGAGTCGTGCCGTCCTGCCCCGGGGCCGAAACCGAGGGTGAACGCCGGGACGCGAACCGGCCGGAAGCTCGAAACTGACCAGGCGCAGACGAGGAACGTAATCCCAGCTTCCAGCTCCCAGCTCCCAGCTCCCAGCTCCCAGCTCCAGCTCCAGCTCCTAGCTCCTAGCTCCTGTCTCCTGTCTCCTGTCTCCTGTCTACTTCTTCTTGACCCCCAGCGCCTCGAGCTTCTTGATCGTGTCGTCGCCGGCGGTCCGGGGATCGACACCGGTGCCGCGCGGGCCCTTGTCGATGTCGGCGATCTTCCCGTCGGGACCGATGTAGAAGGTGAACCGGGCCGCCAGTTGTTGTTCGGGCGGCCGGTCGGTACGGATCACGCCGTACTTCATCGCCGTCGTTTTTTCAGGATCGGAAAGGATGGCAAAGGCGCCGCCATGCTCGGCGGCAAATTTCTTGTTGGTGTCGGGGTCATCGACGCTCGCCATGAAGTAGGCGATGTCGAAGCTCTTGAGGCCGCTTTCGCTGTCACGCAGCGAATTGCACTGGGCCGTTCAACCACCGGTGAACGCTTTGGGGAACCAGGCCAGGACCACGGTCCTGCCCCGATAGTCCGACAGCTTGTGCGTCTTGCCGTCGGAGCCCGGCAAGGTGAACTCCGGCGCAACGTCACCGACCTTCAAATCGGCCGAGTATTGCGCGGGAGCGGGCGGCTGCGCCGGGTTCTGAGGCGTTTGCCCCTGCCCCGACGCCGCCGCCGACATCGCCAGCAGACCAAGGCTGGTCATGGCATAGGTAGACAGGTGTTTCAACATGGAGTCATTTTACTTCGCTACAGGCTGTCTCCTGTCTCCTGACTACTTCTTCTTCACCCCCAGCGCTTCGAGGCGCTTCAGGGTGTCCTCGCCAGCCGTCTTGACCGCGACGCCGGTGCCGCGGGGGCCCTTGTCGATGTCGGCGATCTTGCCGTCGGGACCGATGTAGAACGTGAAACGCGCCGCCATCTGCCGCTCCGGCGGCACGTCGGTGCGGATCACGCCGTACTTCATCGCGGTGGTCTTGGCGGGATCGGACAGGATCGGAAAGGTATCGCCGCCGGTCTCGGCCGCGAAACGCTTGTTCTCGTCGGGCGTGTCGACGCTCGCCATGAAGTAGGCGATGTCGAGGCTCTTGAGCGCGGTCTCGCTGGTCCGCAGCGAGCCGCACTGCACGGTGCAGCCCGAAGTGAACGCCTTGGGGAACCAGGCCAGCACGACAGTCTTGCCCTTGTAGTCGGACAGCTTGTGGATCTTGCCGTCGGATCCGGGCAGCGCGAAGTCCGGCGCGACGTCACCGACCTTGAGGTCGGCCGAGTACCGGGGGGAGCTGATGGCGGCGGCGGCTGCTGGGGAGGTTGGCCCTGACCCGAGCCGGCGGCCGACATCGCCATGAACACCACCCCCGTGAGGGCACAGAGAGAAAGCAGTTTGAACATCTCTCGATTCTAGTGCAGCTTCTGCACGTGCGACGTGCGAGGTGCTACGTGCGAAGTGCCAGGTGCTAGGTGCGACGTGCGGTGCTACGTGCGACGTGCGGTGCGACGTGCTACGGGCCAACGGGAACTAGAATGCTCTGATGCGCAAGTCGATCGTCGCGGCGCTCGTCGCGTGTGCCCTTGCGGGCGGAGCGGGCGCGCAGCGGCGGACGCCGGTCGAGCACGCGCGCGCGGGCTGGGAGGCGCTCAACGCCGGGCGGACACAGGAAGCGGCGGAGGCGTTCGAACAGGGTCTGAAGGGAGCGCCGCAGGAGCCGACGCTGCTGCTGGGGGCGGGCGTCGCGGCCCACTTGCTCGGCCAGCCGGAGAGCGCGCGCCGGCTCCTGATCGATGCGCTCAAGTACGACCCCACCCTCACCGCCGCCTCGTTGCTGCTCGGGGAACTGTTCTATCGCGCCAACGATCTGCCCGAGGCGATCCAGGTGTACCAGCAGGCACAGGCGCACGCCCCGCAGCATCCGCAGCTGCTCGCGCGGCTCGAGGCGTGGCGCCGGGAGTCGAGCCTGCACGACACCTTCGCGCGAAAGCTGGGGGACCACTTCACCGGTACTGTTCGAAGGCCCGGCCGAAGCGGAGCTCGCCGCGAAGGCAGTGGAGGTGCTCGAGGCGGCGTACTGGCGCATCGGGTCCGCGCTCTACACCTATCCGACCGGCGTGCTCACGGTCGTGCTCTACACCCGCGAGCAGTTTCGAGACATCACCCGGGCGCCGGAGTGGGCCGGCGGCGCCTACGACGGCCGGATCCGGATGCCGGTCCAGGGGGCCTTGAAGAACCCCCGCGAGTTCGAGCGGGTGCTCGCCCACGAATTCACCCATGCGCTGGTCCGCAGCCTTGCCCCCCGCGACGTGCCGCAGTGGTTCGATGAAGGGCTGGCGGTGAATTTCGAAGGGAGCGCCCTGGCCCCGCACCTCGAGCGCGTCCGCCGGGCCGAGTCACGCCACGAGCTGACCACGCTGGAACGTTCGTTCGCCGGGATGGACGGCGCCGCCGCCACCCTCGCCTACTCTCAGAGCGCGGCCGCGGTGAAACGCCTTCTCGACGAAGCCGGCGCCGCCGCCATCGTCGGCATCCTGACCGACCTCGGTCGCGGCCTCCCGTTCGCCGAAGCCTTCGAGCGCAACGCCAACATCTCCTACGCCGAGTTCAAGAAGGGGAGTTGAAGACACGTGCTACGTGCTGTGTGCTAGGTGCTACGTGCGGGAGTGCTACGTGCGATGTGCGGTGCGATGTGCTACGTGCGGTGCTACGTGCGGTGCTACGTGCGGTGCTACGTGCGGCGTGCGGTGCCCGTGCCGCACCCTGCGGCGCTCCGTCCCGCACCCCTCGCACCCCTCCCGCACCCCTCGCACCCTCCCGCACCCCTCGCACCCTCCCGCACCTCTCGCACCCTCCCGCACCCCTCGCACCCTCCCGCACCCTCCCGCACTCCTCGCGCCCCCTTCCGCACACTCTTCCGCACTCCCCAGCACCCTTCCGCACCTCTTCCTCCCCGACCGTCTGATATGATCCCCGCGCCTGCATCTCTTGGAGAGCTTTCTGAATGGGACTTCATCCAATTACCGTACTTCTGGCGGCGCTCGGCGTGCTCACCGCGGTCTTCATTGCCGGGTGGGCCCGCGCGGTCGTCGCCGTTCGCAGCCTCGCCGGGCGCGACCCTTCGCCGGCGACGGACGCGCGATTTCCCACGCCGCCGATGATCGGCCTCGGGTTCGTGACGAACTTCTTCGATGCGCTGGGCATCGGATCGTTTGCCACCAGCACGGCTGCGTTCCGTCTGTTCAAGATGGTCCCGGACCGCGTCATCCCCGGCACGCTGAACGCCGGCCACACGCTGCCGACGGTCGCGCAGGCATTCATCTTCACCTCGGTCATTCCAGTCGACATCCTGACCCTGCTGTCGATGATCGCCGCCGCCGTGCTCGGCGCCTGGCTCGGCGCCGGCATGGTGGCGCACTGGTCGAGACGCGGCGTGCAGCTTGGCATGGGCGCGGCGCTGCTGGCGGCCGCCCTGTTCATGCTGATGAGACAGTTCGGCCTGTTTCCGACCGGCAGCGATGAAATCGGAGTTCGTGGCCTGAAGCTGCTGCTTGCCGTCGGCGGCAACTTCGCGCTCGGCGCTCTCATGACCCTGGGCATCGGGCTTTACGCCCCCTGCATGGTGCTGGTCAGCCTGCTCGGCATGAGCGAGACGACGGCGTTCCCGATCATGATGGGATCGTGCGCGTTCCTGATGCCGGTCGGGAGCCTGCGGTTCATCCGCGAGCAGAGCTACAGCCTGCGGGTCGCGCTCGGGCTCGCCATCGGCGGCATCGTCGGTTCGATCGTCGCAGGTGTCTTCGTGAAGAGCCTGGACCTCAGCACGGTCCGCTGGCTCGTCATCGTCGTCGTCCTCTACACCGCCATTACCCTGCTCCTCGCCGCCTTTTCGAACACCGGACCGGAGGAGACACCCCCGGCGCGTGGCCGTGCGTAAGGCGCCGTCGATCGCCACCCGCGTCGGGTCGCGACGAGGCGGCCCGTCGAAACACATCGCTCTCGCGTCGGTGGTTGCGCTGGCCTTGTTCGCGAGCCCGGGGGCGTGGGCCCCGGCATGGACGCCGCAGCTGACGGGCGTGAACGCCAGGCTGCGCGGCGTCAGCGCCGTCAACGACAAGGTGGTCTGGGCGAGCGGCTCGGGCGGCACGGTCCTGAGGACGACCAACGGCGGCGACAGCTGGGACAAGTTGGCCGTTCCCGGCGCCGAGCGGCTCGACTTCCGCGACATCGACGCGTTCAGCAGCGACGTCGCCTACATTCTCAGCATCGGCAACGGCGAAACCTCCCGCATCTACAAGACGACCAACGGCGGCGCCGCCTGGACCTTGCAGCTGGCCAACGCGGATCCGAAAGTGTTCCTCGATGCCATGTCGTTCTGGTCAGCCGACCGCGGTATCGCGTTCAGCGATTCAGCCGACGGCCAGTTCGCCCTGTTCATGACGACCAACGGCCGGACCTGGGAGCGGATCCCGGCCGACAAGCTGCCCCCCGCGCTGCCGAACGAAGGGGCGTACGCGGCGAGCGGCACCAACCTGGCGATACACGGGGACCACGTCTGGATCGGCACCACCGCCTCGCGTGTCATGCATTCGCCGGATCGCGGCCGGACGTGGACCGTCGCGCCGACGCCGGTCGCGACCAGCGGTTCCGCCGGGATCTTCTCGATCGACTTCCGGGATGCCGTCCATGGCGTGGTGGTGGGCGGTGACTTCCAGAAGGAGTCGGATGCGGTCGACAACGTGGCGGTGACCCAGGACGGCGGCCGGACCTGGACGCTCGCAAAAGGGCTCACCGGATTCCGCTCGGTCGTCGCCCACGTGCCGCGGTCGAAGTCGTCGTGGCTGGCGATCGGCCCGCGCGGAGCGGACTTCTCGGACGACGACGGGCGGACCTGGACGGCGATGCCGGGAGCTGGCTTCGACACCTTCAGCTTCTCACCCCGCAGCCGGATCGGATGGGGCGGCGGCGCCCGCGGTGCAATCGGCCGGCTGGACGGGTTCTGAGCCCTTCGCCCGGCGCAGCAACCGGCGATCAGCGGATGATCCGCAGGTTCGCCGGCGTGCTGGGGAGCCCCGAGAGTTTCAGGATCGCGCCGCGGCTGTAGCTGACGATGTAGAGCTCGCCGGCCGCGTCCACCCCGAACGAGGCGACGCCTCCGAGCTCCGCTGAGCCGCCGAGCTCGGCGGTGTGCTCGCGAACGTCGGATGCGCGGGCCTCGCCCGACGCGTCGACCGTCAGCGCCAGGCTCCACACGCGGCTGCGAATGAAGTCCCCGAAGAAATAGCGCCCACGGAACTCCGCGCCCAGCGCCGAGCCGCGGTAGACGAACCCTCCTGTAATCGAGCTCCCGGTCGAATGGTCGTACTCGTGAATCGGTTCCACCAGCGGCGTAAATGCCGGCGGCCGCGAGGTCACGTTGTCGTGCGCCCCTTCCCGATTTCGCCACCCGTAGTTGCGGCCGCCGCGGCCGGCCGGCTCGTAGTTCACTTCTTCCCACCGGTTCTGTCCCACGTCGCCGGCGACCATCGCGCCGGTGCCGCCGCGCGACCGCTCGTCGAAGTTGTAGCGCCACGGGTTGCGCCAGCCGAAGCTCCACACCTCCGGCCTCGTCGCCCCGCCGACGAAGGGGTTGTCGGAAGGGATGGCATATCCGAGCGGATGCGAGTCGGGGACGCTGACGTCGACCCGCAGCATCTTGCCGAGGAGGGTGGATCCGTCCTGCGCGAAATGATTGGGGTCGTCTCCGGCACCGCCGTCGCCAAGACCGATATACAGGTGGCCGTCCGGGCCGAACGCCAGGTGGCCGCCGTTGTGGTTCGAAAACGGCTGCCCGATCAGTGCCGGGCCAGACGCGCCGTTCCACCGCAGGTCGAAACGGCTGGACGGGTCCGCCACCAGCGGGTTCGACGACCGGCGGAACCGGGCGACGACGGTGTGTCCGTCCAGGTTCGTGAAGTTGACGAAAAACCGGCCGGTCGACCCCGCGTTCGGCGGGAAGGCCATGCCGAGCAGCCCCTGCTCGCCCCCCGACCGGACCGACGGCGTGATGTTGAGGAAATCCGTCCCCTGGACAACGCCGTCGCGCAGGACCCGGATCCGGCCGCGCTGCTCCACAACAAATTGAACGGCTGAGTCAGATGGGTCCTGCACCAGGGCGACCGGTTCGGTCAGGCCGGTAGCGTGGACCCGAACACGCAGCTGCGCCGCGGCCTCGGTCGAAGCCGACAGGGTCAGTGCCAGCGCGAAAAGCATCTTCCGCAAAGAGGCTCCGGGCCTATTATCTATGACATGGTGCGATGGTCTTTTCGGCCGACGCCCCGAGCCACGCCACACGCCATGACGACCGGGAGCGATTCGGCGGCAGCAGCGCCTCGCAGGCGCGCGCCCGGTCGGCTGGCGCTCGGGATTCTTCTTGGCGCCGCCGCGCTCGGCGCCGCCTGCCAGTCGGACACACCTCCCCAGACGCCCGCGCCGGGAGGCAACACTGGCGAGACGATCACCGGGCGCGAGCGCATCGGCTGGGACCAGTCGGCCGCCAACGCCGCCGAGCTCGCGAGCTTCCGCTACGCCATCTACGTCGACGGTTCGCGTCGCGAGATGACCGGCGTCACCTGCGCGGCCCCGGCCGGCGGCTCCTCCGCCTGCAACGGCCCGCTGCCCGCGATGTCTCCCGGCACCCACGTGCTGGAAATCGCCGCATTCACCACCGACGTCGAGGGCACGCGTTCAGCGCCACTGCGCGTCACGGTCACCGGCGCCGGCGCTCCGGCGGATGGGCCGCCGCTCGCAGACGGCGACCGGATCTCCACCGCTGACGGCGTGCAGCTCACCGCGGCGCTTCTCGTCGAGGGCATGGACGATGTCACCGACATGTCTCTCGCGCCGGATGGACGCCTGGTCGTCGCCGAGCGCAGCGGCTGCCTGCACCTGATCGGCGAGCGGATGACACGCGCCTGCCCTGCGGTCGTCGACGAGGTCCTCAGCGTGGCGCTGGCCCCGGACTTCCCACGCACCGGCTTTCTCTACCTGATGCACACGCAGCGCGGAGCGTTCCGGGTTGCGCGATATCGCCTGGTCGAGGATCAGCTCGTCGAACGCATGCTGGTGCTGCCCGACGTCCCCGCATCCGAGGCGCCGGCGGCGATCCTGCGGTTCGGCCCGGACGGGAAGCTCTATGCCGCCTTCGACGATGGCGGCAGCCGTGACGCCGCGGAGCGGCTGTCAGACTGGAACGGCAAGATCCTGCGCGTCAACCCGGACGGCCGGACGCCGGACGACCAGCCGGCGGCATCGCCGGTCTTCTGGAGCGGGCTCGCCTCTCCCCGGGGGCTCGACTGGCGCCCGGATGGCGGAGCGCTGTGGATGGCGGAAGCGAGCGCAGACGGAGTGGAGCGGATCCGGGCGCTGGTCACCGGCGACGAGCGTCCGCGGCGGGCCGGTCAACGGGCGTCGTACGTGCTCGGCCGCGGAATCGGCGCCAGCTCGCTCGCCTACTACCGCGGTGACGTGGTGCCCCAGTTCCGCGGCGACATGTTCATCGCCGCGCGCGAGGAGAATTACCTGTTGCGGGTGCGGTTCGACGCCGAAGATCCGATGCGCGCGGTCACGACGGAGAAGCTCCTCGAAGGGCGATCGGCCGGGATCCGCGCGGTCGTGACCGCCGCGGACGGCACGATCTACGTCGCCACCGCCAGCGACGCCTGGAGCCTGACCCCGGTGCGCGAGCGGCGCTGACGAGGCGCTGATCGGATCGGGCCGGCCCGCCTGCTACTTCTGAGCCCCCTCCGCGTCCAGCACGACGATCGGCGCGATCCCGGTCGCCTTGAGCGGCGCTTCGATCGAGGCGCGGTCGCCGACGATCACGATGTTGAGGTGACCGAGGTCGACATACTTCTTCGCCACGCGAAGAACATCTTCCTTCGTCACCGCCGAGACCGCCCTGGCGTAGGTCTGGTAGTAGTCGGCCTGCAGGTCCTGCAGGTACAGGTTCGTGATCGCCGAACCGATCGCCGACACCGAGCTGAACTGCGCCGGCAGGCGCTGGACCAGCGTCTCCTTGGCCGTTCGCATCTCCTCTTCACTGACCGGACGCCCGCCGTGGATGCCGCGCAGCTCTTTCATGAACTCGATCAGCGCCGCATCCGTCTTCTCGCTGACGACATCGCCGCTGGCCCGGAAAGGACCGGGGCCCTTGCCGTACGAAAAGCTGGAATTGACCCCGTAGCTGTAACCCTTCTCTTCGCGGATGTTGGCGTTGAGCCGCGACTGGAAGTGGCCGCCGAGGATGAAGTTCATCACCTGCAGCGCCATGTAGTCGGGAGTGTTGCGCGGCGGGCCGGGCACGCCGATGTTGACCACCGACTGCTTCGCCCCGGGCTTGTCGACCAGGTAGATCGCGGTCGCGCGTGGTTCCGGGATGGACGGGTATGCGAATGACGGCTTCGAACCGCCGCCGCGCCAGCCGGCCAGCGCCTTTTCCACCGCGGCCTTTGCCGTCGCCATGTCGATGTCGCCGACGACGGTGACGATGGCGCGGCCGGGCAGATAGTAGTCCTTGTGGAACGCAACCACGTCTTCGCGCGTGACCGCCTTGAGGGTTGTTTCGTCGGCGATCTGGCCGAACGGATGGGCCCGGCCGTACAGCACGCGCGAGAAGACGCGGTCGCCGATGAAGCCGGGCTGCGCGTTCTGCTGGGCCAGGGCGATCAGCCGCTGGCCGCGCAGCCGCTCGAGCGCCGCAGCCGGGAACGTCGGGTTCAACAGCATGTCGGCGAGGAGCTCGAGCGTCGGCTCGAACTTCTCGGTGGTCGAGAGAAACGACAGCGAGCCGCTTTCGTCGCCGACGCCGGCGCCGACGTTGGTGCCGAGCAGCTGCAGGGCCAGGGCGAGCGCGTCGGCGTCGCGGGTCCTGGTGCCTTCCCGCATCATCGCGGTGGTGAAGGCCGCAACCCCCAGCTTGTCGGGCTTTTCGAACTGGTTGGCGCCACCGCTCAAACTGATGGTGAACGAAACGAGCGGCAACCCTCTGCGCTCGGCGACGATCAGCTGGGCGCCGTTCGAAAGCGTACCGGTCGTCCACGCCGGGACCTTGAGCTCGGGGATTTTCCCGGGCGTCGGCGGCTTGGAGCGATCGAGCTGTCGCGCCGCTCCGGACTGCGGCTCATGATGACGGGCGGCCGGCGCCGCAACGGCAAGCGTGAGCAGCAACACGCAGACCTGCGACCGGTGGCGACGCATCACTTCACCTCCCCGCCGACCTTCTGGCTGGCTTCGGGCTTCGCCGCCAGATCGGTCTTCCCCTCGGGCACGACGCTCAGCACGATCCGGCCTTTCGCCAGGTACTTGTTGGCGACGCGCTTGACGTCGTCCGGGGTGACCGCGCGCCTGGCCTCGTAGGCCTTGCGGTAGTAGCCGGGGTCGCCCTGGTAGCCGGCGCCGTCGGCGAGCTGGTTGGACTTACCGAGATTCGACTGCAGCCCGTTGAGGAACTGGAGCTCCTGCGATGCCGTGGCCAGCTGGATCTCCTGCGCCGTCGGCCCTTCGGCCTTGAGCTTCTCGATGATCGCGTCGGCGTCCTGCTCGAGCGAGGTGAGGGTGGCGCCGGTGCGCGGCGTGACCGTCAACGTGAACTCGCCGACATCCTCGGACGTGGACTGGAAGGCGCCGATCGACGCGGCCGCCTGCTTGTCATAGACCAGGGCCTTGGTCAGCCGGGCGGTGCGGCCGCCCGACAGGACGGAGCCGAGCACGCTCAACGCGAACACGTCCGCGTCCTTCGCACCGACCGTCGGCCACTGGACGTACAGCCGCGGCAGCGGCACCTTGTCTTCGAACACCAGCCGCTTCTCGCTGGCGATCACCGCCGGCTGAATCTCCGGGCGGGCGATCGGCTTGCCGCGCTCGACCGCGCCGAAATACTTGGTGACCCAGCCCTTGACCTGCCCCGCGTCGAAGTCGCCGACGACCGTGAGGATTGCGTTGTTCGGCGCGTAGTAGAGCCGGAAGAAGCTCTTCACGTCATCTTCGGAGGCCGCCGAGAGATCCTCCATGCTGCCGATCACCGACCACGAGTAGGGATGCCCCTTCGGGTACATCGCCGCCGACAGGATCTCGTCCACCCGGCCGTAGGGCTGGTTGTCGATCCGCTCCCGGCGCTCGTTCTTGACGATGTCGCGCTGCGCGTTCAGCTTGGCGATGTCGAGCGCGTCGAGCAGATAGCCCATGCGGTCCGCCTCGAGCCACAACGCGGTCTCGAGGTAATTGGCCGGGACGGTCTCGTAGTAGAGCGTGCGGTCGTTGTCGGTGGTGCCGTTGTTCGAGCCGCCGATGCCGGTGGTCAGCTTGTCGTGCACGCCGTAGGGAATGTTTCCGGAGCCGGTGAACATGACGTGCTCGAACAGGTGGGCAAAGCCGGTCCGGCCTGCCTCTTCGTTCTTGGAGCCAACGTGATACCAGAGATTGACCGCGGCCGTCGGCGTGGCCTTGTCCTGCGACAGGATGACCTGGAGGCCGTTGGGCAGCGTGTAGTGCTCGAACGGGATGTTGACCTTGCCCGTTGCTTTCTGCTGCGCCCGCGGGATCGCGATCGACCAGCTACAGAGCAGCGCGACCGCGGCTGCTGCCAGGTGTCTGTGCCTCGGCATCGCTACTTCTTCTCCGGCTTCTCCGGCTTCTCCGGTCCCTTCGACAGGGACTTGTAGTACTGCTCGACCAGCTTCCTGAACTCCTCGGGGACGTCGCCGTCCCCCGAGAGCAGGACCTCGTTGCCTTTGAGCTCCGCGCGGCGGCGAAGGTTGAACTCGAAGCGTTTCACCGCGTCGGCGGCCTGCGCCTGCAGCCGGTCGAACTGCGCCGGGTCCTTGAATACCTGGTCGCTGTCGAGCGCCCGCAGCTTCTTGAGCATGTCGGCGACGGCGGCCTGATCTTCCTTGCCGACAGTGCGGCGCAGTTGCTCGCCCGCAGTGGCCATCTGGCGGACCTCGGCGCGGAACTGGCGGGCCTCTTCCGGAGACATCGGTCCGCCAGGACGCCGGGAGCCACCGCCACCGCCGAACTGAGGCGCGCCGGTGGTGTCGCCGTCACCGCCGCGGCCGTCCTGGGTGCGGCCGCCCTGGTTCTGTCCGCCCTGACCACCCTGCTGGCCTTGCTGACCGCCCTGACCTTGCTGACCCTGCTGGCCCTGCTGACCGCTCTGGCCCTGCTGTCCGCCCTGGCCCTGCTGGCCCTGGCCCTGCTGACCCTGGCTGGACCCTGGCCCTGCTGGCCCTGGCCCTGCTGACCCTGGCCTTGCTGACCCTGGCCTTGCTGACCCTGCTGGCCTTGCTGCCCTTGCACCTTGCGCACCCTGGCCTTGCTGACCGCGCTGTCCTTGCCGCACCCTGCGCACCTTGCGCACCCTGCGCACTCCTTGCTGACCGCGCTGCCCCTCCTGCGCACCCTGCGCACCCTGCGCGTTCTGGGCGGCACCGTCGGTCCGCTCGCGCGCTCTTTCACCAAGCGATTCCATATTCCGTGCGAGCTGCCGCGCCCGCTCGAGCGCTTCCGCCTGAGGGTCCGCCTTGGTGCGACCGAGCGCTGCCTGCGCTTCGCCGAGCTTGTCGCGCAGCGCCTGGAGGTTCGAGCCGATCTCGCGCTCGAAGTTCTCGGTGTCGGCCTGCGACATGCCGGAGCGCACGAGCGCGCCGGAGTAGCGGATCTTGTCGCGCACGCGATTGTCGCGCAGGCTGCCGGCCGCTTCGCTCATCCGGCGTGACGCGTCGCGTTCGTCGCGCCGCATGTTCGCGGCGGCGCCGTCGATCTGCTTCTCGAGATCGGTCACCTTCTGTTCGAGCGCACCCTTGCGGTCGAGCAGCTGCTGCACCTGTTCGCGATTCCGGCCGGCCGGCGCCGGCAGACCGCGTACTTCGTCGGCGACCGCCTTCTGCTCGCCGGCGATCTCCTCGGCTCTGCGCACGGCGTCCTGGACGTCGCGCTCCGCCCGGCCGGTCTGCGACCGTTGCAGCTGCTGCTCCGCCTGCCGCAGCCGCTCGAGCGCCTCGGCCGACTGGGCGCCGCCGGCCTGAGCGCCGTTGGCGGCGGCGCGGCGCATGGCATCGGCCGACTGCCGCAGGTCCTGCGCCGAGCGCGCGAGGTCGGCCCGGTTCTCCTCGCGGGCGAGCTGCTCCAGCTGCCGCGCCGCCTGCTCGACCTGTTCGGCCAGCTCGCGCTGCGAGTTGCCCGACCCGCCGCCGGACTGCTGCTGCCCTGCGGCGGCGCGCCGCCGCTGACGCTCGGCTTCCTGTTCCTGCCGCCGCGCCAGCTCCTTCAGCTTCTCGGCGAGCTCGTCGATCTTCTGGTCCGCCTGCTGCTGCGAGGCCTGCTGGCGCATCTCGTACTGGTTGGCGGTGCGATCCACTTCCAGCTCGAACAGATCGGAGAGATCGCGGTCCTCCTGCTGGCCGCCGCCACCGCCGCCCCCGCCCTGCTGCTGCCGGATCTGCACCTGGGTCTCGTACTCTTCCTCGGCCTGCTGCAGGTACTGCAGTGCGCGCTGCTCCGGCTGCAGCGCCGCGTCCGGTGCGGCAGCCTGCAGCTTCGACTCGGCCTCCTTCATCTCGGTGATGGCCTTCGGCAGCAGCTCCAGGATTTTCTTGAACGACGGATCCCCGCCCAGCCGCTGGGCCATCTGCATCACCAGCTCCTCGACCTGCCCCCGCAGCTTGGTCTGCGCCAGCCCGACGACGGTGGTGTTCTCGCGGACCTTGTCCGCGGTCATCGTCTTGCGGTCCCGCTGCACGTTGAAGGTGGCGGAGATGATCTTGATCTGCTGCGCCGAGAGATTGCGGGCCCCGTCCTCCTGCTGGCCTTGCTGGCCGCCACCGCCGCCGCTCGCCTGGGACTGCGCCTGCTTGAAGTCCTTGCTCAGCGGACGGACGCGCATGAAGTAGATGTCGCTCGTCGCCGGCTTGGCCCCCTGAACGGCGTCGTTGTCGGTGGCGCGCGCGTAGTACGACACGAAGTCGCCGGCCTTGAGGCCGAGCTCCTCGAGGAAGAAGGTGTGACCGGCCGACACTTCGGCCATGCGCTTCTGTCCGTTGAACAGCCGGATGGACTTTTCCTCGGTTCCGTTCACGGAGTAGATCAGCTCGAGATTCCTGACGCCGAAATCGTCGTCCGCTCTCGCTTCGACGAAGACCTCCTCGATCGGCGAGACGCGGGTATCCCGCCCGGGCTTGGCGATCGACACGGTCGGCGGTGCGTCGGCGAGGACGTCGATCGTGTATTGCGGCGACGCGTTCACCCGCTCGCCGGTGGAGGCGTCCATCTCGAGATGATAGAGCCCGTCCTTGTCGACCTTGAAGCTGCCGGTGAGCGCGCCGTCGGCGGCGGGGACCAGCGGGTGTGCCGATCCCTTTTCGATCACCACCTGGCCGCCGGCGGTGGCCATCGTCGGCACCGCTCGAACGCGGACTTCCGTTCCGCGCAGCACCGCGATGTCGCCGCCATCCTCGATCTTCTGGGGTGCCAGGCCGGTGTAGGCCGGGAAGTGATATTCGAGCTGGAGCTTCTGGACGTACGGCAGCTCGACGACCTTCAGCGTGTAGGTGCCCGAGCGGACGCCTTCGGCTTCGACGTAGTAGTCGACCGGTGCGGTCAGGTCGAACAGCATGCCGTCGTAGCCGCCCTTGTCGCCGCGCACCATCGGCACACGCTCGAACTGGGCGTCGGGGCCCTTCCGCACCATCAGCGCGGCCTCATCGGCATCGAAGCCGGAGAGCTGCGCCGCGATCACCTGGTCCGCCCCCTTGGAAACGGTGGCATTACCTGGCGTCACCTCGATCCGGTACGGAACCGATGCCTCGACGTCGCGTGAGAACACGAACAGGGCGGAGGCGGCATGACGCAGGTAGCCGGGGCCGAACGCAAACAACGCGATGGCGGCGACGCCGATCGCCGCGATCGTCCCGGCGTAGCGACGGACCGGCCGCTGCTCCACCCGGCGGCCCTGCTCGATCGCCTGCGATTTCTCGACCGCGTTCTCGACCAGCTTGCGGACGAGGGCGCGTGAGTGCGAGGCGTCCGGCCCTTCAGCCGACCGGGTCGCCTCGACCGCGCTGATGATCGCCTCCTGCAGCGACGGCTCGTGCTCTTCGAGGTAGAGCGCGACCTGCTCGTCGCTGACCCGCCGCATCAGCGGCCGGACGAAGAACAGCGCCACCAGCGCCGCGATCGCCACCGCCAGCCCGATGCGGGCGGCGAGGATGGCGCCGGCCGTGAACCGGGCCGCTTCCAGCGCGCTCGCCGAAGCGAGAAACGCCAGGAGCCCGGCGGCCAGTACCACCAGCGCGCCACGGACCGCCAGCTTCACCCGCCACCGGCGGCGAACCTGCTGGATGAGGCCACGAAGCTCGGTCGCAGAATCGTGCATGACGAAACCCTCGAAGAAACTCAGAACTACGAACTCAGAACTCAGAACCCTTGGAACCGCGAACGAAGAACCCAGAACCTCGAACGAAGAACCCAGAACCTCGAACGAAGAACCTAGAACCTCGAACGAAGAACCCAGAACCTCAGCGTCAGAGATAACGGGTCCTGATCTGGTTGGCCATGAGGGTCTCTCCCGTGAGAAGAAGCAGACCGGCAAACAGCAGGTACCACCATACACGCTGTGAGCGCTCGCGCTCCTCGTTCGTGATGGTTGCGTTCGACCCGGCCGGGGCGGCCCCGCCGGCCAGCCCGGTCGCCCCCGCGACCACCTCCTGCGGGTCGATCCCTACCAGGTCGGACTCGGCCAGGTCGACGTTGACCGCGATGGTCAGCGGCTCGGCCTCGCGCTCGCCGGCCCGGATCTCGTAGAAACCCTGTTCCCGCAGCTCGAGCACGTCCGGACCACCGGTTGGCGACAAACGCTCTCCGGCCGGTGTCAGCACCACCGCTGGCCCCTCCTGCGCCGGCCCTCCGGCCGTCGGACGTCCGGTTGGCGGTGCCGTGGAGGCCACTTCTCCGACGGTCATGAACGCCGGTCGCTGCCGGTAGGCGGCCAGCGTGGCGCCGAGGCGATGGACGAACGGTAGAAATACCGGCTTCAGCGCCAGGTCGTTCCAGCCGACGTCGAGCGTGGAGGTCCAGACCAGCGCCCGTCCGGGTCCGGTCTTCCGCTCCAGCAGCGCTGGCGCCCCGTCGTCGTAGCGAGCCAGAACCTGCGATCCCGGTGCCGCCACGACCTGGCGGTAATTGTAGAAACGGGCGGTCGAAAAGTCGCCGCTGCGGGGCGCGCGGAAGGACTCGAACACCGGGTGGCCGTACTCGACCGAGCCGATCCTGCCGGGGCTGCCGCGCGTGCGATCGATCGTCTGGCCGGGTGTCGCCGGCATGACCTGGGCCAGGGCCGACGGCCAGGTGGCGCGCTCACCGAACGCCGCAAACAGCCCTCCGCCGGTCTCGACGAACCTGCCGAGCTGCTCCGCCATCGTCTCGGAGACTGGAATGTCGTTGAGCACGATGACCGCCGCGCCGGAAATGTCGCCGGCCGTCACGCTGCCCATCGGCCGTTGAACCACCTGAAAGGTCGGCGACGCGCTGAGCGAGAGCGCCTGCGCCAGGTAGAGGCTGGTCGCACGTGAGGCGCCTGGACGGTCTACGATCAGCACCGTCGCCCGCTCGCGCGGAGACACGACGAAGTGAAAGGCGTTGTCCCGCATCAGCCGATCGTCGCCGAGCCGCACCGTGCCGCGGGTGAACTTCGTCGTCGGGGCAAAAGCCGCGAAGGTTGCCGACGACGATCCGTGCGCCTCGAGCTTGAGCGGACGGCTCTCGATCACCCGGCCATCGACTTCGAGTGACAGCGTCACCGCCGCCGGGGCGGCGGCGCGGTTGACCGCGCCGGCGGTGACGGTCACCCGCTCCTGGCCGGCGGCCACGGTGCGCTGCAGAAGCGCCGGGGTGATCGCCACGTTGACCGGCGGCTCGTCCGACAGCGAAACCGGCGTCACCTTGGTGCCGTCCGGCAGGCGGACCCCTTCGGCGCCGAGCCACCCGAGCCGCTGATAGTCGGAGATGAGCACCACTTCCCGGTTCGGCAGCGCGGACTCGCTGATGATGCTGCCGGCAAGTTTCAACGCCGGCCCGAACCGGGTGGCTGCCGCGCTGACCTTCGCGCCGTCGAGCGCGGCGTTCAGCCGTCCCTTGTCGGAGGTGGACCGCAGCGCCACTTCCGCGCCGGTGTCGAAGAACGCCAGGGTCGCGCGATCGGCAGGCTTGAGACCGTTGATCGCCTGCCGGGCTGCCGCTACGGCGCGCTGCCAGCGGTCGCCGTAGCCGAGGCTGTAGGAGCGATCAAGGAGGATGACGACCTCCCGGGCTCCCCCGGCCGCCGCCGCGGCGAGCGACTCGCGACGGAGGAACGGCCGGGCGAACGCCATCACGATCAGCGCCAGCGCCGCCAGCCGGAGCAGCAGCAGCGGCCAGTTCCGGATCCGCCGCCGGTTCACCGACTGGTACGGGATCCGCCGCAGGAACATGAGCGACGGAAACGCGACGACGTTCTTCCGCTCCTTCTGGATCAGATGGATGATCACCGGGATCGCGATCCCCGCGAGGGCGACGAGAAATAGCGGAGTCAGAAAAGACATTAGCTTCCAGCTTCCAGCTTCCAGCTTCCGGCTTCCAGATCCGGCTCCCAGCTCTGACTCTGCGCTGGTAGCTGGGAGCTGGCAGCTGGCAGCTGGAAGCTGATTACCTTGCTTTCATCAGCTTCTCGCGCATCGACAGGTAACTGAAGAGCGCGTAGTCCAGCGGCGACGATGTCTGGATCATGGTGTAGTCGATGCGCGCTCCCTTGCAGCGCTCGGTGATCGCGTCGACGTGCGCGCGGATCATCTTCCGGTACTCCTCGCGCAGCGCCTGCGGCACGATCGGGATCTGCTCGCCGCTCTCGAGGTCCTCGAACGCGGACGCATCCTGGAAGTCGAAGTCGAGCTCCGCCGGATCCAGCAGGTGAAAGACGATGACCTCGTTGCCGCGGAAGCGGAGCGGGCCAAGCGCCTCGATGATCGCGTCCGGCTCCTCGTAGAGATCCGAGATCACGACCAGCACGCCCTTGCGGCCGAAATGCTCCGCCAGCTTGTGCAGCGGTCCGCGGAGGCTGCCGGGCTTCGACGGCGTCAGCCGATCCAGCACGTGCAGCACCGTTTCCATGTGCTTGGCCGATGGCGGCACGTGCTCGACCACCTCATCGTCGAACGCGACCAGGCCGACCCGGTCGCGCTGCCGGTGGACGAGATAGGTCAGGCAGCCGGCGAGCATCTTTGCGTAGTCCAGCTTGGTGAGGCCGGCGCTGCCGAAGCCCATCGACTTGGACACGTCCATGAGCACGGAGAAGTTGGCGTTGGAGTCGGCTTCGTACTCCTTTATGTAGTAGCGATCGGTCCGGGCGAACAGCCGCCAGTCGACGCGGCGGATGTCGTCGCCGGCGACATAGCCGCGGTGCTCGGCGAAGTCCACCGAGGCTCCGAACACGTTGGTCCGGTGGAGGCCGTTGATGAAGCCGTCCACCACCGACCGCGCCACCAGCTCGAGGTTGCCGATCCGCGCCAGGACCTTGGGATCGACGAACCGTGCGCCGGGGATCGAGGATGTGGAAATCATGCTTCGTCCCGTGTTGCGACGGCTGCCACGGGTCACCGCCGAGAACGCGGAGGACGCAGAGAAAAAGACACGTCCCCTTAGAACTCTGCGCGCTCTGCGACCTCTGCGGTGAATACGTGACGTCAGCAGTCATGCTCACATACCCGAACGCGGCGCCGGAACGGCTTCGAGCAGGCGGTCGACCAGCGTGTCGCTGGTGATCCCCTCCGATTGGGCGTGGAAGTTGGTCAGCACGCGGTGACGCAGGACCGGGTGCGCCAGGCCGCGGATGTCCTCGAAGCTCACGTGATAGCGGCCGCTGGTGAGGGCCCGGGCCTTGGCGCCGAGCACCAGATACTGCGCTGCGCGGACGCTGGCGCCGAACGCCACCCACTTCTTCACCGAATCCGGGCAGGTGGGTGACTTCGGACGGCTGGCACGCACCAGGCTGAGGGCGTAGCGCATCACCGGCTCGGCGACCGGCACGCGGCGCACGAGCCGCTGGAACGCGACCAGGTCGGCGCCGCTCACCGGGCGTTCGAACTGCGGCTCGAGGATCGCGGTCGTGGTCCGCACCACCTCGAACTCCTCTTCTTCGGGCGGATGGTCGATCACGATGTGAAACATGAAGCGATCGAGCTGCGCTTCGGGCAGCGGATACGTCCCTTCGAGCTCGATCGGGTTCTGGGTGGCGAACACGTAGAACGGCTCTTCGAGCTTGTAGGTGCGCCCCTGGATGGTGACGCGGTGCTCCTGCATCGCTTCGAGCAGGGCCGACTGGGTCTTGGGGGGCGTCCGGTTGATCTCGTCGGCGAGCACGATGTTGGCGAAGATCGGCCCGGGGGCGAACACCATCTGCCGGCGGCCGGTGTCGGCCGCCTCCTGGATGATGTCGGTGCCGGTGATATCCGACGGCATCAGGTCGGGGGTGAACTGGATGCGGTTGAACTTCAGGTCGACGACCCGCGCGAGCGTATAGATCAGCAGCGTCTTGGCCAGCCCCGGCACGCCGACGATCAGGCTGTTGCCGCCGACGAACAGCGTGAGCAGGACTTCTTCGACCGTTTTGTCCTGGCCGATGATCAGCTTCTTCAGTTCGGTGATGATCTTCCCCTTGCCGGCGTTCATCCGGTCGGCGAGCGCCACGTCATCGGGCGATTCGAGGTCGATCGTGTTGGTTGTGGTCTGCATCAATTCGCTGTCCTCAATGGATCTTTCTCACTGTGCCGCTACCGCGTCAACCCGTAGATGAAATAGTTCACGCCGAATTTGTACGCTTCGTTGGAAAAATCCACCGGATCGGTGCCGGTGTCCGAGAATTCCCAGGTACTCGCCGAGGTCGTTGTCGCGATTGGCCAGCGCGATCAGCCGCTTCTTCGGATCGTTGTCCTCGTAGATCCCCCAGTAGGTGGGCTGGCCGTTGTACGACTGGAGGAACTCCAGGTTCTTGATCTCGAAGAACGAGTTGAACACCGGATGGCTACCCTCGAGCTGGACGAAGTGCGATTCGGGCAGCACCCGCTTCATCTGCTCCTCGAGGTTGAACCAGTCCTGGTTACGGAAGTCGTCGAAGATGATGAACCCCCCCTTGAGCAGGTAGGCGCGCAGCCCCTTCGCTTCATCGTCGGTCATCGACCAGAACCCCGGCTCCGACATGTAGGCGATCGGATGGTTCATCAGGTCCGGGTCGTCGAGCGAGTAGATGTTCGAGCCGTCGACGTGCGGACCGACGCTGGTCAGCTCGTTGACGATCTTCATCATGTGAATGTCGGCGGTCGGATAGTCGTGCGCCCACGGCGGCTCACGGCCGCCGCCGCGGCGGCCGAAACCACCGAAGCCGGCGGCATAGCGCAGGCGGACGAAGGCCAGCCGGCCGTCGTAGCCGATGTTGACGGAGTCGTAGTTCTGCGGGGTGCGCTGGCCGAAGAGGCGGTCGCGGTTCTGGGCCATGACCACGGCGGCGGTGGCGGCCGTGGCGATGACCACGGCGACCAGCAGGGCCAGCCGGAACATCCTCTTCATTTGGTCTTGCCTTCCAGCGCCCGGATCTCCTGGCTCTTGAGGGCCAGATCGGTCAGCGCCTTCTCGAGCTCCGCCGCGTACTGCGCCGGCGGCATGCTCGCCTTGAGCAGCTTGAGCGATTCCGCCTTCTGCTCGAGGGCGCGCCGTTCTTCGTAGAGCTGCCGCAGCTTCGGATCGGCCGGCAGCGCCAGCGCCTCCTTCGGCGCGCCCAGCGACAGGACGGCAGCGACGCTGCCGTCTTTGCCGTTGACCGCGGGATCCAGGCTCCCCTCGCCGTCCCCGCCGTCCTCGAGCAGCGCCCGTTCGGTCAGCATGACGCCGCGCTCCTGGTAGACGCGGGCGACATCGCTCTTTGCCGCGTTGAACGCCTCGAGGACCGACACCCGCCGGTTCTTGTCGGCATCGGCCTTGTCGCTGGCGAGCGCGTCGACGAAATAGCCGCCGAACAGGGTGGCGAACTGCTCGGCGCCGCTACGTGTCGCGGTCACGACGACCCGGGCGCTGCCGGCGAGTGCTTCGACAAAAGGTCCGCTCGAGCTGGCGGTGTTCACGAACACGATGTTCTTGGTGGCGAACCGCTTGAGGATCGCGGCAAAGTCAGCGGCGGTCATGTCGGGTCCCGGCAAGTTGAACTTCGCCACCTTGCCGTCCCAGGTGCCGTGACCGATCAGCACGATGAACACCACGTCATCGGCGGCTGCCGCCGTGCCGATTGCCGACAGCCCTTTCTCGATCGCGTCCTTGGTCGCCTTGCCCGGTGCGCGCGCGCTGTCCTGCAGGGGGTCTTCCAGCAGATAGAGGATGCGCTCCTTCGGTACGCCGAGCCGGCCGGTGGCATGGTCGACCAGCGATCCCGCCCAGCGGCGAAAGGTCTCGGCATGCTCCGGCTCCCCGCCCAGCCCCACGATCACCGCGACATGCGTCTGCTGGGCCGCCGCCGGCGCGGCGATGAGCAGGAGCACGAGGGCAAGAAAGGCTGGACGCATTGCCGGTTAGGTTCTAGGTTCCAAAGGTTCTGGGTTCTTCGTTCGAGGTTCCAGGGTTCCGGTTCTTCGTTCGCGGTTCCAACGGTTCGTAGGTCTGAATTCTCAATTCTTAGTTCTTAATTCTTAATTTCTTACGCTAGTCCCGCCCGTCGCCGATAGAACCATTCCGCGGCGAGCAGCCCGAGCAGCGTGATGAGCACGATCGGCATGTGCCACAGCTCGCGCTCCTCGATCGTGGTCACTCCCCGGCCCGTGTACTGCACGTCTTCGGGGAGCCCCGCGAGGTTGGCGGCGGTGTAGAAACGTCCGCCGGTCTCGTCGGCAATGCGCTGCAGCCGCGGCGCCTGCATGTTGGCATCGAAGTATTCGGCGTCGCTCGGCACCGCCCGCACCCGGGTGACGCTGCTGCCGATCGTCTGCCCGGCACGCGTCGCCTCGACCCGCGCGGAGTAGACCCCCTCGGTCCTGGCGGTGAAGCTCGCGTGGTACTCCCCGTCGCGCTCCCCGGACCACTGGACCGGCAACTCCTCGACCGCGCCGGACGGCCCGGTGACGTAGGCGGTGACCCGTGCGTCGTTCAGCTCCAAGAACGCCCGATCGACGACGTCGGCGACCAGGGTGACGGTCTCCCCCGGCTCGACGCGGTCGGTGACGGTGTGGACGTCGACGGTCTCCGGCACTTCGTCCACCAGCCATCGGAGCATCTGCCGCCAGTAGTTCTCGTGCGTCTGGTCCTCGACGCTGATGCTCGCGTGCATCTGCCACAGCCAGGAGTCCTGCACCGTCTGCGCGATCGACTTGCCGCGGCCGTAGCGCTGCGACGCCAGCACGACCTGTTCGCGGCGGCGGTCGTCGGAGCCATTGAGCAGCACCGTCGCCCCCGGCTTGATGCTGCGGATCGTGTTGACGCTGGTGAGCGGCGGCAGGTCGGGCCAGCGGGCGGCAGAAGCAGCCTCGGTGCCGGCCACCTGCGTGACCGCGTGGGATTCTCCGGCGCGGGTCGGATGCACCGACAGGCGGATCGGCACGCCGTCCACGTCAGCCGTCCGCACCGCCCGGTCCAGGACGACCGGGAGCGCCTCGGCCACCGGCGTCCCGGCATAGCCCCCTTCGGCGAACGCGCGCGGGCCGCCGAGCATCAGCAGCCCGCCGCCCCGCTTCTCGACGAACTCCGCGATCATCCGCAGCTGGTCCCCCGAGAAGGCCGAGGCCTCCACGTTGCTGAGTATCAGACCGCGATACCCGAACAGCTCTTCGCGCGTGCGCGGGAATCCCCCCAGCAGGTGTTCCGGATCGTCGATCCCGACCCGCAGGAACTTGTTCTCCGCCGTCCGCTGGAGGGTGACCACCTCGAGATTCTTGTCCTCCTTCACCGCCTGGCGGAGGAACTTCATCTCGAAGCGCGGCTCCCCTTCGTAGTGGAGGATCCGTTCGCGCCGGTCGACGATCTCGACCATCGATTCGCGCACGTTGTTCTGGCCGATCGCTTCACCCTCGCGCGGCGTGATCTTGAACTTCAGCAGCCGGGTGCCGGCGTCGCTCGCCATCACCCGGACCCGCACCGCCGCCGGCTCGCCGTCCGCCTTGAGCTGCAACGACTGCGAACCGACGATGCGGCCGCCGTCTTCGACGTCGAGCGTGACCGTCTCGCCGGCGTAGCCGGTGTGGCGAACCACCGCGTCGATCAGGAGAGACGTGCCTTTGAGTGCGCGCCGCGGCGTCGCGACCCGCTCCAGCTGAATGTCGCGGGTCAGTCGATCCTCACCCACCCCCACCGTGAACACCGGCAGCGCCGCCGCTTTCATCGTCAGCAGCGCGTCGGTCAGGGCGGCGTCGGTCGTGTCGGCGCCGTCGGTGACGAGCACGATGCCGGCGAGCGGAAGGCCGGCCAGCTCCTGCCGCGCGCCGTCGAGCGCGGCGCCGAGCCGGGTCTGCGCACCGGCGAACGTGAGCTCGTCGGGTTTGGCCACACGAGCGACCGACGATGAGAAGCGGAAGGTGCGAACGACGAACCGGTCCGACAACCCTTTCAGGATCCCGCCGGCCGGATCAGTGAATTGCGCTTTGGCGAAGTCCCCTCGCGTCTGACCGGCCGGGCCCGCTGGCGCCTGGGCGCCGGGCGCACCCCCCGCATCCGTGATCCGCATGCTTCGGGAATCGTCGATCAGCAGGGCGAGGAAGTTCTGCTGCGCCACCGCCGCCTTGACGACGAGCACCGGACGGAAGAGACAGACCGCCAGCAGCGCGACGAGCGAAAGCCGGAGGGTGAGCAGGATCGCCGTCGCGCTCGGCGCGTTGAGCCAGGTCGATCGGCGGGGACCGGGGGCCGCCGCGTCTGGCGGCGCCGCCGAGCGGCGGAGCGCGCTCAGGTAGCTCAGAACGATGAGGACTGCCGCCACCGCCGCGATCCCGGCCGCGACGTACGAGCCCGAGGTCGGCGCGAAGCGGAACTCTCCCTGCTGGAATACGACCGGCCGGTATTCGAACAGGAAGCGGAAAAGCGATTCGAGCAAGGGATCTCCGGAGACGCCGCGAACCTGTGCGGATTGTATAGTGCTTTACTTCAGTGTCGCACCGCGGGTCGACGAGCGAACGCGGCCCTTGCCCTGCCCAGTGTTACTGCACCGCCGAGGAATCCGTTTACCCCGGCCGGGCCCCTGGGCTACCCTTCCCGCCCATGCGAAGCCTTCATCGGTACAGCTGCGGCGTTTTCATGCTGGCGGCAGCCGGCGCCATCGGTACCGCCGTTCGCCCCGACGCTGCCCAGCCGGGGGCCACGCTCGGCTATTACCGCTTTCCCGCAATACACAACGATACTCTCGTCTTCACCGCCGAAGGGGACCTCTGGCAGGTCGGCATCGACGGCGGAACGGCGCAGCGGTTGACGACTCATCCGTCGGAGGAGTCGCGCCCGGCGCTTTCCCCGGACGGCCGGACGGTCGCCTTCTCCGCCGCCTATGAAGGCCCCACCGAGGTCTACACCCTGCCCCTCGACGGCGGTGTGCCGAGCCGACAAACCTATGACGGCGCCGCGGCGCTGGTGGTCGGATGGACCCCGGCCGGCGAGATCCTCTATGCCACCCGGCGCTACTCCACCCTGCCGAACACGCAGCTGGCCCGCGTCACCCCGGGATCCGGGGCCCCGGCGCTGATTCCGCTGGCCCAGGCGAGCGATGGCGCCTACGACGCCGACGGCCGCAGCCTGTTCTTCACCCGCCTGGCGTTCCAGGGGAGCTACACCAAGCGCTACCAGGGGGGCACCGCGCAGAATATCTGGCGCTACGCCGGCGGCGACGCCGAGGCGGTGCCGCTCACCGTCGACTACAAGGGGACGAGCAAGAGCCCGATGCCCTGGAAAGGCCGGGTCTACTTTCTCAGCGACCGCGACGGGCACATGAACCTGTGGTCGATGGCGGCCGCCGGCGGGGACGTCAGGCAGCACACGAAGCACGACGGGCTCGACGCGCAGTGGCCATCGCTTTCCAACGGCCGCATCGTGTATCAGCTCGGCGCCGACCTGCGGATCTACGAGGTCGAGCGCAACCAGGACCGTGCCGTGCCGATCCGTCTGGTCTCGGACTTCGACCAGCTGCGCGAGCGCTGGGTCAAGACGCCGATGGAGTGGGTCGCCTCGGTGCACCTCTCCCCGACCGGGGATCGGGTCGTGCTCAACGCGCGCGGCCAGCTGTTCGTTGCGCCGGCGCAACAGGGGCGGATCGTCGAAGCAACGCGGGACCGCAAGGTCCGCTACCGGATCGGCCGGTTCTTCCCCGACGGCAAGACGCTGCTGACGCTCGGCGACGGGAGCGGCGAAGTGGAATTCTGGCGTACGGCCGCCAACGGCATCGGCGAGCCGTCGCAGCTCACCGGCGACGGCAAGGTCCTGCGGTGGGACGGCATTCCTTCCCCCGACGGCACCCGGATCGCGCACTACGACAAGGACCAGCAGCTCTGGATCTACGAGCTGGCGTCGAAGTCACAGAAACAGGTGGCCCGTTCGGATGAAGGGGGCTTCGGCGACGTGCGCTGGTCCCCGGACGGCAAGTGGCTCGCCTACACGGCCCCTGACACCAACCAGATGACCCGCCTGTACCTGCACGACGTCGAGCATGCACGGTCCACCGCGGTGACCACCGACCGGTTCGACAGCTACTCGCCGGAGTTCAGCCCCGACGGCAAGTGGCTCTACTTCCTGTCCGACCGGAACTTCGTTTCGGTGGTCGGCAGCCCGTGGGGCTCGCGGCAGCCGGAACCATTCTTCGACAAGCAGACCCGGATCTACCACGTCTCGATGAAGCCGGGGGAACGGTCTCCCTTCCAGCCGGACGACGAGCTGTCGCCGCCGGGCGGGGCTGGTGAGAAGCCCGGTGAGAAGCCGGTCGAGAAGCCTGGCGAGAAACCGGCGGACAAGCCGGCCGCCGACGCGGAGAAACCGGCGGCGGCGCCGGCGCAGGGGGTCAAGCCCGCGCCCGCCGTCGCAGTGGATCTGCGCGGGATCGAGACCCGGCTGCTGGAAGTCCCGCTGCCCGCGGGCAACTACGATCAGCTGGCGAGCGACGGGAAGCGGCTCTATTTCATCGCCCGTGAGGCGGGCGAACCGCGCGCGACGCTCAGGACGCTGCCGATCGAGAACAAGAGCCCGAAGCCGGAAACGTTCATGGAAGAGATTGCCAGTTACGAGCTGTCGCACGACCGGAAGAAGATCCTCGTGCGCAAGGCACAGGACCTGTTCATCTTCGACGTCGGCGCCAAGGCGCCGGCGGACACGACGAAGAGCAAGGTCCCGCTCGCCGACTGGTCCTTCAAGCTGGATCCGCGCGACGAGTGGCGGCAGATGTTCAACGAAGCGTGGCGGCTCGAGCGCGATTACTTCTACGACCGGGGGATGCACGGCGTCGACTGGGCGGCAATGCGGGCGAAGTACCTGCCGCTCGTCGACCGGGTCACCGATCGCGCCGAGCTGAGCGACATCCTCGCGCAGATGGTCGGCGAGCTGTCGGCGCTGCACATCTTCGTCCGCGGCGGCGACCTGCGCCGCGGCACCGACCAGATCGCCCACGGCTCGCTCGGGGCAACCTTCGCCCGCGATGACAAGGCGGGCGGCTACCGCGTCACCCACGTCTATCTGTCGGATCCCGACATCCCCGAGGAGCTCTCCCCGCTCGCCCGCGTCAACGTCAACATCGTCGAAGGGGACGTCGTCGAGGCGATCAACGGCATCCCGACGCTGTCGGCGCGCGACATCAACGCGCTGCTTCGCGAACAGGCCGGCCGGCAGGTGCTGTTGAGGGTGAAGCCGAAGAGCGGCGGGTCACGCGACGTGGTCGTCGTGCCGATCTCGATGGTCCGCGAGAACGACCTGCGCTACGACGAATGGGAGTACACGCGGCGGCTGGCGGTCGAGAAGGCCACCGCCAAGCGGATGGGCTACGTCCATCTGCGCGCGATGGGCAGCGGGAACATGGCGGAGTGGCAGCGCGAGTTCTACCCGGTGTTCGACCGCGAAGGGCTGATCATCGACGTACGCCACAACAACGGCGGAAACATCGACAGCTGGATCCTCGAGAAGCTGCTGCGCAAGGCGTGGTTCTTCTGGCAGCCGCGGGTCGGCAACCCGACCTGGAACATGCAGTACGCCTTCCGCGGGCATCTCGTCGTGCTGGTGGACGAGAACACCGCGTCCGACGGCGAGGCGTTCGCCGAAGGGGTCCGCAGGCTGGGGCTCGGCAAGGTGATCGGCACCCGCACCTGGGGGGGCGAGGTCTGGCTGTCGCAGAACAACTTCCTGGTCGACCGCGGGATCGCCACCGCGGCCGAGACCGGCGTGTTCGGGCCCGAGGGGGACTGGCTGATCGAAGGCCACGGCGTCGACCCCGACATCGTCGTCGACAACCTGCCGCGGGCGACCTACGGGGGTAAGGATGCGCAGCTGGAGGCGGCGATCCGCTACCTGGAGGAGGAGATCCGGAAGAAGCCGGTCCCCAAGCCGGTGGCGCCGAAGTATCCGGACAAATCCTTCAAGAGGGGGGGCTAAACTCAGGGTTCTAAGGTTCTGGGGTCTTCGCTCGAGGTTCTAGATTCTTCGATCGTGGTTCTGGAGTCTTCGATCGTGGTTCTGGAGTCTTCGATCGTGGTTCTGGAGTCTTCGCTCGCGGTTCTGGGGTCTTCAATCGAGGTTCTGGGTCTTCGATCGTGGTTCTGGAGTCTTCGATCGTGGTTCTGGAGTCTTCGATCGTGGTTCTGGAGTCTTCGGGCGTGGTTCTGGGGTCTTCGGTCGTGGTTCTGGAGTCTTCGGGCGTGGTTCTGGAGTCTTCGGGCGTGGTTCCAGGGTCTTTGGGGCGTGGTTCCGGCGTCTGCGTCGTGGCCGGGTTCTGAGTTCTTTGTTCTGAGTTCTGAGTTTTGTCTTTCTTCCCGAACCGCCAGCGCTGGAGGGCCGTCTAAGCCCTTGCCAGCCTGATCGACCTTCCGGAGGTCACGTGTCCCTTCGCAATTGCCTTGCGAGCGCGTTCGCTCTTGCGCTCGTCGTCTGTCCTGTCCAGGCCCAGGACTCCCCCAAGCCACAGCCCTCGAGCGAGCTCGACGTCTTCATGGAGCGGGTGCTCGCCCGGCGCGAGGTCAACCGCAAGGTCCTCAACGATTACATCCTCGACGAAAAGGAAGCGTTCGAGGTCCTGGGGCCCGGCCGTTTCCGGCTCCACAAGACGTCCCGTGACTACACCTGGTTCGTGCGCGACGGGATCCACGTCCGGAGTCCGGTGCGTTTCGAGGGGGTCAGCGTCCCGGAAGACGCGCGGGTGAAGTACGAGGATAACTGGCTCGAGCGCGAGAAGCGACGGCTGGAGCGCAAGGCCAAGGGGGAGAAGGAATCGAAGCATGTGGTGATCAGCGAGTCCGGGATCTCGACGAACGCCGTCCCGACCGAGCCGCGGTTCGTGTCCGAGGCCTTCTTCATGGACTTCAAGTTCGAGCCCGGCAGCTACTACTTCGCCGGGCGCGAGCAGTTCGAGGGGCAGGAGGTCGTGCGCATCGAGTACTACCCGTCCCGGCTGTTCGAGGACGACGATTCGCCTGAAGCGCGAAAACGCGATCGGGGCCAGAAGGAAGAGGACGAGATTTCCCGCAAGATGAACAAGACCGCGCTGGTGACGCTCTGGATCGATGCGAAAAACCACCAGATCGTGAAGTACACGTTCGACAACGTGTGGCTCGATTTTCTGCCCGCCGCCTGGCTGGTCCGGATCGACAGCATGCGGGCGTCGATGACGATGTTCCAGCCGTTCGAGGGGGTGTGGCTGCCGAAGGGGATCGACATCTCCGCCGGCGTGACCCTCGCCAACGGGTCCTTCGCCGCCAGCTACGAGCGCGGCTTCGCCGACTACCGCCAGGCTGACGTGAAATCCCGGATCCGGATCCCGAAGGGGCCTGGCCCCGATCCCGAGCCGGACGAAAATCCAGAATCTGGATCCGGCCCATGGGTCCCCGCAACTGATGCAGGGCAAGAAGTTGCGGCGCCGGCGCAGCAAACGGGGCCTGGCCCCGTCGTGAGCCCCGTCGTGAAGGAGATCCGCGTGCATGGGAACGCGGCGGTGCCGGACGAGGAGGTGGTGCGGATCGCGGCGGTCGCGGTCGGGACGGCGCTCGAGCCGGGGGCGGTCGAAGCCATCACCAAGCGCCTCGAAGACAGCGGACGCTTCTCGACGGTGCAGGTCCGCATGCGCTATCGATCGATGACCGATCCCACCGACGTCGCCCTGGTGCTCGTCGTCCACGAGAAGCCGGGCGTGGTGATGACCAGCTCCGGCCAGATCGAGCGGCCGGTCAGCAAGCGGATCATGAGCCGCGTAATGTTCCTGCCGATCCTCTCTTACGCGGACGGCTACGGCTTCACCTACGGCGCGCGGTTCAGCACGGTGGGTCTGCTCGGCGCGGGCGAGCGGCTGTCGGTGCCGCTGACCTGGGGCGGCACGCGGCGCGCCGCCCTCGAGCTCGAACGGACGTTCAACAGCGGCCCCTTCACCCGGGTCCTGGCCTCCACGGCGATCTGGCAGCGCGAGAACCCGCGGCACGACATCGACGACCGCCGCCTCGAGCTCAAAGGACGGGTCGAGCGGAACTTCGCCCAGATGCTCTTCGCCGGCGCCGAGGCGAGCAACGCCTCGGTCGACTTCGGCTCGCTGGACGATCGCCTGTGGACGGTCGGTGCCGACGCCGCGCTCGACACTCGCAGCAACCCCGGCTTCCCCGCCAACGCCGTGTATATCGGCGGCGGGTGGACGGCACTCAACGTCTCCTCTCCCGGCGTCACCGAACACCGCATCAACCGCTACACCGCGGACGGCCGCGGCTACCTCCGCCTGTTCCGCGAGGCGGTGCTCGCCGGACGCGCCCGCTACTCCACCGCCGACGCGCCGCTGCCGATCTACGAGCGGTGGTTGATCGGCGGCAGCGATACGCTGCGCGGCTTCAGGCCAGGATCGTTCGAAGGGGACAAGGCGCTGGTCACGTCAGCGGAGCTGCGCGTGCCGATCACCTCGGTGATCAGCGGCGCCAAGCTCGGCGTCAACGTGTTCATCGATGCCGCCAGGACCGCGGACTACGGAACTCCACTGCAGGACGCGGAATGGCAACGCGGCGCCGGAGCCGGCGTCTTCCTCATCGCCACGATCGTGAGGCTCAACCTCGATGTGGCGCGATCCCTGGACGGCGGCGGCACGCGCGTGCACTTCTCGTCCGGCTTCTCGTTCTAGACCGGCGCCGCTTCGCGCGGCTATCCGAACAGGTTCTTCGCGACGAACCAGACGTTGGCGGGGCGCTCCGCCAGCCGCCGCATGTACCACGGGAACCAGTACTCCCCGTAGCTGATGAGCACCCGCAGCCGCTTGCCTTCCTTCGCCAGCCGCCGCTGCTGGCCGGGCTGGATGCCGTAGAGCATTGCGAACTCGTACGCCGACGCCGGCACGTTGTTCGCCTTGATCCATGCGGCCAGCCGCTCGACCAGCGAGATGTCATGGGTCGCGATGTGGAGCAGGCATCCCGCCTGGATCGCGTCGGGCTGCAACAGCCGGACGCACAGCTTGAAGAAGTTCTCGTCCACGTCCGCCTTGCGGGGATAAGCCACCTCCGGCGGCTCGAGATAGGCGCCCTTGACGATGCGGATCGCGCTGCCGATTGGGATGAGCGACTCGACGTCCTTCTCCGTGCGGAACAGGTAGGCCTGGATCGCGATGCCGATCTTCGGGCTCTTGGCGCGGCCGTATCGATACAGCTCGATGGTCGGATCGACATACGGAGAGCCCTCCATGTCGATCCACAGGAAATTGTTGCGCTGTTCGGTGCGCTCGATCAGCCGGTCGAGGTTCCTCCGGCACAAAGCGGGGTCCTGGTCGAGACCGAGCTGCGTCGGCTTGACCGACACGTGGGCATCGAGCCCCGCCGCCGCCACCTTGTCGAGGACCTCGAAGTAGTGCTGGGTGACTTCCTCCGCTTCGTCCGCGCGGGTGATGTTCTCCCCCAGCCGGGTCAGGATCGTGTTGATTCCTTCGCGCTTCTGCTCCTGCGCCGCACGCAGCGCATCGTCGATCGTCTCACCCGGCATGAAGGCGGAGACCGCCCGCCTGACAAACGCCGCCTTGGTCGCACGATCGCGCAGCCAGGCGTTGGTGGATCCGGCCAGCAGGGCCTTCCGCATCAGGGACATAGAAAGTTGTGACTCCGATTTCCAGCTTCCAGCTGCCAGCTGCCGGCTTCCAGCTCCTAGAGAACGCTCCGAATCTGTCCGCCGTCGACCTGCACGGTGGCGCCGGTCATGTAGGACGCAGCGTCGGAGAGCAGGAACGCGCCGACGCGGCCGAATTCATCGGCCTCGCCGTAGCGGCCCATCGGGATCGAGCCCATGGCCTTGGCCCGGGCCTGTTCGGGCGAGACCCCCTGCTTCTTCGCGTTGCCTTCATCGAGCTGCCGCACGCGGTCGGTGTCGATGCGTCCGGGGATGATCTGGTTGACCCGGATCTTCTTGACCGCCAGCTCCAGCGCCAGGGTCTTCGCCAGCGCCGAGACCGAGGCGCGCAGCACGGTCGACAGCCCGAGGTTCTGGATCGGCTCCTTGACCGACGAAGAGGTGGAAACGAGGATCGCTCCACCGCCGCGCTTCTCCATGTGCGGCACCGCGGCGCGGACCATGCGGATGGTGCTGAACAGCAGCAGTTCCGCGGCGTCCTGCCACGCCTGGTCGTCGAACCCCACCGCCGCCCCCGCCGGCGGGCCGCCGGAGTTGGTCATCAATGCGTCGATGCCGCCGAAGGTCTCGGCGGTGCGGGCGATCCAGCGCTCGATCGCCGCCTTGTCGCGGACGTCGACCGGCATGCCCAGCACCTGGGCGCCGGTCTCCCGCTCGATCCGCTTCGCCGCTTCCGCGATCGCCGTCTCGTCCCGCGACGAGATCGAGACCCGCGCTCCCTCGGCTGCGAGCGCCTTCGCGACGGCGAAACCGAGTCCCTTGCTGGCTCCCGCCACGAGTGCGACCCTGTCTTTCAGCGCAAGATCCATGATTCTCCCTAGGAACGGTTGAACTGCTCGGTGTATTTCATCACGCGATCGAGCGCTTCGCGCGTCGTCTTGTCGAGAGCCGGGCCGGGGGCCCGGGTCGCCGGGCTGGCGAGCGCGCCGCGGCGGTGCAGGACTTCCTTGCGGATCGCCATCCCGATCCCTTCCTGGAACTCGAACCGCATCAGCGGCACCGTCTTGTAGAAGAGATCCGCCGCTTCATCCACGTTGCCGGCGCGATAGAGCGCCACGATGTTGACGAGCAACTCCGGGAACGCAAACCCGGTCATCGCCCCCGTCGCCCCGGCCATCAGCTCCTCGAGCAGGAACACGCCGCCGAGACCGCCGAAGATCCGAACCGGTACGTCGCCACAGGCCTCGAGTATCCGCGAGGTTTTGAACGGGGTCGGAGGATCTTCCAGCTTGATCGTGCGCGCGCGCGGCAATTCCTTCGCAATCCGGGCCAGCAGCCCAGGCTCCATCGCGAATCCGGAGATCGGCGGGTAATCCTGGACGACGATCTCGATGTCGACCGCCTCCGCAAGCGCCGAGAAATGGCGGACCACTGCCTCCGAGTTGAGCTTCGGCATCCGCGGCGGGCTCACCATCACCGCGGTCGCGCCGGTCGCCAACGCATGACGGCTGTGAGCGATGCAGGTCCGCGTGCCTTCGGCTGTCGTCCCGGCGACCACTCCGACCCGTCCCTTCACGTGATCGACGACCACCTCGAGCACGTGCCGGCGTTCCTCGTCGGTCAGCCGCGCCACTTCACCGGTGACACCGAGCGCCGTGACACCGTTGACGCCGGCTTCGACGAACAGGTCGATGACCTGGCGGAGGCTGGCGTCGTCGACGTCGCCCGACGCGGTGAACGGCGTCGGGAGAACCGAATATACCCCTTCGAGCTGCAAAATAGACTTCCTTTCGCCTGACAAAACCTTCCGATTCTGTACCAAAACACCCCGATGAGGGTATCGATTCGCCTGATGCGGGCCAACTGTTCGTATCTGCGCCGCGTCGAAGCATCCATGCAGGACCTTCGCGACGCGTTCCGTGCCCTGAAAGCCTCCCCGGTCGTCTCCGCCGTGGCTGTGCTGTCGCTCGCGCTGGGGATCGGCGCCAACACCGCGATCTTCTCGATCCTCGACACCCTGGTGCTCCGCACGCTGCCGGTCACCGAGCCGCAGCAGCTGGCCCAGCTGGGGTTGGGAGGCGACAACACCTCCCTCACCAACCCGATCTGGGAGCAGATTCGCGAACGAGAAGCACTGGTGGACGGCGCCTTTGCCTGGTCGACGGCGCGCTTCAACCTGGCCCAGGGGGGCCCGGCCGAGATGATCGACGGCGTCTGGGCGAGCGGCGCCTATTTCGACGTAATGGGCGTGCCGGCGCTGCTCGGCCGGACCTTCACCCGTGACGACGACCGGCGCGGCGGCGGGCCGGCCGGCCCGGTGGCGGTCATCAGCTACAAATACTGGCAGCAGCGGTTCGGCGGCGCCGCCGACGTAGTCGGCCGCTCGATGACGATCGAGCGGGTGCCGTTCACGATCATCGGCGTGACCGGACCGCAGTTCTTTGGCGCCGAGGTGGGGCGGACTTTCGACGTGGCGATCCCGCTCGGGGCCGAACCGATCATCCGCGGGAAGGAGTCGGCGCTCGATCGGCGCTCGAACTGGTGGCTGAGCGTGGTCGTCCGCCGCAAGCCCGGGCAGACCCTCGACGCCGCGACGGCAGCCCTGCGCGGCATACAGCCGCAGCTGCGCGAGGCCACCATGCCCGACCATTACCGACCCGAGGACCGCAAGAACTATCTCTCCGAGCCCTTCACTCTGAACGACGCATCGACCGGACAGTCGTCGCTGCGATCCCGCTACCAGGCACCGCTCACGGCGATCATGGTCGTCGTCGGCCTGGTGCTGCTGATTGCCTGCGCGAACATCGCGAACCTGCTTCTGGCCCGCGCCGCCGCCCGCCGGCACGAGATCAGCGTACGGCTGGCGCTCGGGGCCTCGCGGTGGCGACTGGTACGCCTGCTGTTTTCCGAGAGCCTGCTGCTGGCAGGGTGCGGGGCGGTTCTGGGGCTGATCTTCGCGCAATGGGGTGGCCAGCTGCTGGTCCGTCAGCTGTCGACCTCCACCAACCGGGTGTTCCTCGACCTCGGGCTCGACTGGCGGGTGCTGGCGTTCACAACTTCGATCGCGGTCGGCACGGCGCTGCTCTTCGGCGTCGCCCCGGCGCTGCGGGCGGCGAACGTGAGGCCGAACGAGGCGCTCAAGGAACAGGGGCGCAGCGTCTCAGGCGATCGCCGCTTCGGCCTTGGCAACATCCTGGTGGTGGTGCAGGTCGCGCTTTCGATGATTCTGATCGTGGCCGCCGGGCTCTTCCTCCGCACCTTCTCATCGCTCGTGCACAAGGATCTCGGATTCGAGCGTGAGCCGGTGCTCGTCGTTGGCGTCAACGCGCAGCGCGTGGCGCTCGAGCCTGCCGATCGTGCCGCGTTCTACGAGCGCCTCCGCGCCGCCGCGGCCGCAACCCCCGGCGTGGCCTCCGCCGCTGTCTCGGTAGTCACCCCGGTGAGCGGCAGCAGCTGGAACTTCCTGGTCGAGATTCCCGGCGCTCCCGCCCGGCCGGAACGCGAGCGCGTCTCCTTCATGAACCTCCTCTCCCCCGGCTTCTTCCGGACGATGGGCACACGGCTGATCGCCGGCCGCGACTTCGCCGATTCGGACCGCCAGGGGGCACCTGACGTCGCGATCGTCAACGAGGCGTTTGCCAGGAAGTTCTTCAACGGTGAGAACCCGGTCGGCCGCACGGTGACGCTCCCGAGCTTCTCGAAGGATCCGGCGACGTCGCACGAGGTGGTCGGCTACGTGCAGGATGCGGTCTACCGCTCGGTGCGGCAGGACATCCCACCCACCCTGTACGTGCCGCTGGCGCAGCGAAAGGATGTGCCGTCGGGCGTCAGCATCAGCGCTCGCGCGGCAACTTCGTCCCCGGCACGCCTGATCAAGCCGCTGGCCGACAGCCTGGCCGGAGTCGACCAGGACCTCGCCATCTCATTCCGTCTGCTCGCCGAGCAGGTGAACGCGTCGCTGATCCAGGAGCGGATGGTGGCGATCCTCTCCGGATTTTTCGGAGTGCTGGCGCTGCTGCTCGCGGGTCTCGGCCTCTACGGCGTGACGGCGTATGCGGTCAGCCGTCGCCATACCGAGCTGGGCATCCGGATGGCGCTCGGCGCTGCGCCCGGCGGTGTAGTCCGTCTCGTACTCCGCCGCGTCGCTCTGCTGGTCGGCTCGGGGGTCGCGCTCGGGGTGGTGCTGTCGTTTGCCACTGCCGCGGTCGCCACCAAAACACTCACGACGATGGTGTACGGCTTGAAGCCGGAGGACCCGCTGACGTTTGCCGGAGCGGCGGTCGTCCTCGCCGCGATCGGCGCGATGGCCGGGTGGATCCCCGCACGCCGCGCCTCGCGCATCGATCCAGCCATCGTGCTCAGGCAGGGGTAGGCGTTTTCAACTCCCAACTTCCAACAGCCAACTCCCAAAAGGGAGCGCGCCGCCCGGGCCGCAAGGTTTGCTAGTTGGGAGTTGGAAGTTGGGAGTTAGCGTCCGTACTTCTTGAGCAGCTCCCTCACCCGGCCGTGCGGGATCGCCTCGACGCGCCGGCTGTCGGCACCGGTCATCGTCTGGGCGCCGATCAGGGCGTTGATGATCGCCTCTTCGGTCGCTTCGACCGTCGCGCTGAACACGGCGCTGATCCGGCTGTTCGGCAGCATGGTCACGTGGATGTCGCGGGGCGCGGCCGCGACTTCGGGATTGGCGGTCGAGAACGCGAGAAAGATGTCCCCCGAACCGTTGCCGGATGTGGCGCCGGTGCGGGCGAGCCCCATCGTCGCGCGCCGGGCGATCCGCTCGAGCTGGTGGGGCAGCAGCGGCGCGTCGGTCGCCACGACGATGATGATCGAGCCCTGCTCCTGGACCTCGGCCCCCCCTGGGCGTGCACTCGCGGATACCGGGATCTCCTGCCCCATCGGCACCCCGGCGACTCGCAGCTCCGGGCGTCGTCCATGGTTGGCCTGCACCAGCACGCCCACCGTGTAGCCGCCGGCCTGCGGCGGCAACCGTCGGGACGCGGTCCCGGTGCCGCACTTGAACTCGTAGCAGATCATCCCGGTGCCGCCGCCAACGTTCCCTTCCGGAACCCGGCCCGCCGACGCGTTGTCGATCGCGGCAAAGACGTGCTCCGGCTTCACGTGGAAGCCGTTGATGTCGTTCAGCCCGCCGTCCCAGGTCTCGGCCACGACCGGCAGCGACCACGGCTGGAATGTCTTTCCCTGCTTGACCGACCACGCGATCGCGGCGTCGCGGACGACCCCGACGCTGTGAGTGTTGGTGATGAAGACCGGCCCTTCGAGAAATCCACCCTCGTCGATCCAGGTCGTCCCGGTCATCTCGCCGTTGCCGTTCTGGGAGAACCACGCGGCGAACACCGGATCCTTCGAGTCTTTTCCGCGGGGGAAGACCACGGTCACGCCGGTCCGGACCGGACCCTCGCCGGGCTTCAGCGCCCCCTCACCTCGAATGATGGTGGACACGCCGACCTCGACTCCACGCACGTCGGTGATCGCGTTGAGCGGTCCGGGCGTGCCGTCGAACGGAATGCCGAGGTCACGCGCGCGCGGGTTCGGCGTCTGAGCGATGCCGGTGAGACCGGCGAGGCCGATGAGAGCGAGAGCGGCGGCGCATTTCATGCCGCGGATTATCGCCTAACGCAGGGGAAAGCTGTGGATTTCGAAGCTGCCGTCCGCCGGCAGGATGAAGTGCAGCTGTTTGCCGCTGACGACGAACGGCGTCCCGGCCGGAACCGGGGCCGGTGACCTCGACCATGTCGATGCGGCGCATGGGCGGGCCCGGTGACAGCCGGGCCAGGCGCGGGGCGTCGCCGGCGACGTACAACCGGCCGGCCGGGTCGGCCGCCAGGGCACGCGGCACGTACTCCATGCCCCCGAGCTTGTCGGTGCGGCCGCTGGTCCGAACCCGCCAGATCGTGCCGGTGGCGTCGGCGACGACCAGTCCGGTGCCATGCGCGAACGCCATCGCGGTGACCGGAGCCTTCAACGAAGACAGGGGCACGGTGGAGAGCACCCGGCCGGAAATGAGCTGCATGCGATGCAGCACGGTGCCTTCCTCGGTTGCGGTGACCACCCACAGGTCTCCCTGCTGGGCATCGATCGCGATCCCGCCGATATCGCCCAGCGCTCCCTGCGCGCCGACGAGGGTCGCGACCTGGCCGGTCGTCTCATCGACGACCGCGATGCGACGGGCTTTACGGTCGGCGATGATGAACCGCTTCGACACGGCGTCGTGGACGATCGCGCTTGGCGTCAGCAGGGTGTTGAATTTCAGGAAGGGTGCGGACGCAGACTTCGACGAGGGAGCGGGTTCCTTCGTCGGGGGTGCGGGGTCCTTCGCCGGGGGTGCGGGGTCCTTCGCCGGGGGTGCGGGGTCCTTCGCCGGGGGTGCGGGTTTCTTCGCCGGGGGTGCGGCCTCCTTCGCCGGGGGGGCGGGCGGGGGCGTCGCTGGTGCGGGAGTGGCCGCAAACTTCGGCGCGACCTCTTCCCACCGTGGCAGTGCCCGGACGCGGGCGAAGTCTTCGCTCGTGGTGACGTCGGTCGAGCCGCCGACCGCGGCGACCCGCTCGAGCATCACCAGCGCGTCCCCGGGACGGCCGCTGAGACTCTGGGCACGGGCGACGAGGAGCATGAGCTCGGCGTCGTTGTTGCGACCCTTGCGGTACGCCTGCCAGGCGAGGTCGTGAAACGCCTCGAAGTCCTTGTTCGCTCTGGCCTCGTCGGCCAGCGCACGACAGGCCGCCAGGTCGGCGCACGGCGCCTGCGGCTGAGCCCAAAGAAGTAGAACGAGCAGTGCCAGCGTCACCCGGCCATCGTATCAGCGTCCTGCGAGCCGCACTGGCGCTCTAGCTATCCCGCAGCGCCACCATCGGATCGATGAGGGTTGCCCGTCTCGCGGGAATGTAACAGGCGAGCACCGCGACCGCGAAGAGCACGACGGTCACCGCGCCGAACACCGGCAGGTCCCGGGCACTCACGGTGAACAGCAGGCTCTCGAGGTAGGTCGAGAGCGCGAACGCGCCGGCGAGGCCGATCGCGATCCCGAGACCAACCCGGCGGATCCCCTGCGCGAGCACCAGCGACAGGATCGACCGCTGGTTCGCGCCGAGCGCCTGGCGGATGCCGAATTCGCGAACCCGCTGGCTCACGCCGTAGGCGAGCACGCCGTAGATCCCGATCGCCGACAGCAGCAGCGCGACCGCGCCGAAAATCGTCAACAGCGTGGTTGGCGCGCGGCGGATCTCGAGCGACCGGTCGACCCACTCCTCCATCGTCCGGACGTCGAACACTGGTTGCTCGGGATCGATCTGCTGCACCGCGGCACGAACCTGCGAGACCAGCTGCGTCGGCTCCATGGCGGTCTTCAGCACCAGCGCGCCGCCTCCCGGCCCCTGCTGCGTCACCGGCCGGTAGATCCGTTCCTTGGTCACCGGCATGCCGAGGTCGATGCTGTTGATGGTGCCGACCACGCCGACGATCCGGATGTTCGGGCTGTCAGGACCGCCGCGCCGGATCTCCTGACCGACGGCGCTGCGCCCCTTGAAGTAGCGCTCGACCATGTAGCGATCGACGATCGCCACCGGTTGGCTCTCGAGCGTGTCGGCCGGGGTGAACAGCCGTCCCTCGACCAGCGGAATCTGCATGGCGCGGAAGTAGTCGCCGCCGGCGATCTCCTGGCGCGCGTGCGGCCGCGCTTCTCCCGGCGACGGCGTGTAGCCGACGATCGCATACGAGCCCGAGCTGACGCTGCCGTTGAACGGCACGTTGCTGGTCATGCCGACGGTGGTGACCCCGGGAATCTGCTGCGCCTTCTCGATCAACCGGGACCAGAAAGCGGCCCGCGCCTCCGGCGTGGCGTAGCGCGTGGCCGGCAGCGACAGCTGCGCGGTCAGCACGTTCTCGCGCTCGAAGCCCGGATCGACCTGCTGCAGCCTGGCGAAACTCTTGATCAGCAACCCGGCGCCGACCAGCAGCATCAGCGCGACGGCAGTCTCGCCGACGACCAGGGCGGCGCGCAGCACTCCGGTGCCGCGACCGGCCGATCCACGCGTCGCGTCCTCTTTCAGCAGCGCGTTGGTGTTCCCGCGAATGACCGCGACCGCCGGAACGATGCCGAAGATCAGACCGGTCAGGATCGTGAGCGCCAGCGTGAAGGCGAGCACCGGCAGGTGCAGGGTGGCATCCGTCGCCCCCGGGATCTGCGTCGTGGTGAGCGCGATCAGCGCGCGGACGCCGGCGAAGCCGGCCGCAAGACCGGCGATGCCCCCCATCAGCGACAGCACCACCCCTTCGGTCAGCATCTGCCGGACCAGGCGCCACTGCCCGGCGCCGAGCGTGGTGCGGATCGCCAGCTCGCGGCCGCGGCCGGTCGCGCGCATCAGCAGCAGGTTGGCGACGTTGGCGCAGGCGATGAACAGCACGAAGATGACGCCGAGCTGCAGCACCACCAGCGGCTCGCGGGTCTCGCCCACCAGCTGTTCGCGGATCGGCCGCGCGAAGCCGGTGAATCCGCTGGTCCGGACGAAGTCGGCGTTCGACGGCAGGCGCTCGACATTGCGGGTGACGATCGTCTTGATCTGGGTATTGACCTGGTCGAGCGTGGCGCCGGGCTTGAGGCGCGCGATCATCTGGCTGAACTCGTTGCCGCGGCCGGCGTCCGACATCTGCTGCGCGGTGAAGGCGAACGGCACGAGCGCGCCGATGTCGCGGCCGGGCAACTCGAAGTCGGCCGGCAGGACGCCCACCACCTTGTAGGCGTCGCCGTTGATACGGATGTCACGGCCGACGACCGAGGCTTCGCCGCCGAAGCGCGTCCGCCACAGGCCGTGGGTCAGGATCACCTGCCGGTCCGCTCCCGGTTTGGACTCCTCTTCGGTGAACGCGCGGCCGAGGATCGGCTGACGGCCCAGGGTGGAGAAGAACGACGGGGTCACCGCCAGGCCGCGCACCTGCTCGGCCTGCCCTCCCTCCGCGAGGTTGAGCGCGCGGCCGGTAAAGAGGGTGGCGTCTTCGATCGTGTCCGCCTGGGTGCGGCGGTCGATGTAGTCGGGGATCGACACGCTCGCCTGTTCCAGCCCCATCAGGGGGTAGGAGTTCCAGACGAAATAGAGCCGGTCGGCGGCGGCATAGGGCAGCGGCCGGAGCAGAATCTGGTAGACCAGGCTGAAGATGGCGGTGTTGGCGCCGATCCCGAGCGTGAGGGTCAAAACGGCAATCAGGGTGAAGGCGGGCTGCTTGCGCAGGCTGCGAAAAGCGTAGCGAATGTCCTGCATGGGTGTTTTGACGACGGGGCCTCCCTGAGGGTTGCGTGTATAGTCAAAGAATGCGAGTGCACCTGGTTAACCCGAGTCACGTCTCGTTCGGCGTCGGCGTCATCACGCCGCGCTGGCTATTTGTGCTCGCGGCGGCTACTCCCGCGGATGCGGGCGACCCCATTCTGACTGACGAAACCCTCGAATTTCTCGATTTCGCCACCATTCAGTCGGGCGACATCGTCGGCATCGGTATCCACACGGGGAACGCCCTGCGTGGCTACGAAGTGGGCCGGGCGGCGCGGGCCACCGGCGCCACGGTGATCTATGGCGGCATTCACGCCACCCTCTATCCCGACGAAGCGCACGAGCTCGGCGGGGCGCACGCGGTGGTCAAAGGGGACGGCGACGCGATCTGGTCGTCGGTCATCGGCGATGCCCGCCGGGGCACGCTGCAGCGGATTTACGACGGCGGACGCGTCGAGGCGGACCAATTCATCCAGGCCCGCTGGGACCTGCTCCCGCCCGACAAGTACATGTGGGCGTCGGTGCAGACCCTGCGCGGCTGCCCGAAGCACTGCTCTTTCTGTTCGGTCTGGCGGACGGATGGCCAGAAGCCACGCCAGCGCACGGTCGACGCGGTGGTCGGCGAGATCGTCGAGTTGCGGAAGCGCGGCTTTCGCTTCATCGCGCTGGCCGACGACAACTTCTACCCGGTATCGGCCGAGGACCTGCGGATGGCGGCGCGCCGCGAGGATCCGGCCCGGCTCGAGTCGCTGCGCGCGATCCGCGCCGAGCGGTTCGAACTGATGGCCCGGCTGGCGAAGCTGCCGAAAGACATGATCTTCTTCACCCAGATCACGATGGAGGCAGCCGAGGATCCGGAGTTCCTCGACGCGATGAATCGCGCGCACATCAAGGGGGCGCTGGTCGGCATCGAGTCGGTGACCGCCGAAGGGCTCAAGGACATCTACAAGCCGTTCAACGCCGTCGGCGACGAGCTGGTGGCGCGGCTGCGCGCGTTCCGGAAGCACGGCGTCCACGTGCTCGGCTCGTTCATTTTCGGGCTGCCGAGCGACTCGCCGTCGACCTTCGACGCGACCGCGGCGCTGGCCGAGAAGGCCGACCTCACCTTCGCCCAGTTCGTGATGCTGACGCCGTTCCCCGGCACGCTCGACTTCGCCGAGTGGGAGAAGACGATCGACACCGACACGGAGCGGGTCGCCGGGATCCCGCTCACGCGGCACTGGCTGATCCCGCAGGAGAACCGGCCGAAGGTCTACGTGCCGCACCCGCGGATGTCCCCCGACGAGATCCGCGAACGGACCCAGAAGGTGTGGGACCGCTTCTACAGTCTGCCGCAGGTCTGGCGGCGTTCGAAGTGCACGCCGAGCCTCAAGTCCCGGCTCGCGTTCGTGCTCATCTCCAAGCTGTACCGGCAGATGTACGCCAACACCGGGATCGCCACCGACAGCGCCCGGGTCCAGCGCTCGGCGCAGTGGGCGCGGATGATCGCCAAGCCGTGCCGCAAGCTGTTCGCCGCCCCCCCGATGCCCGAGCTCAAGGTGCCAGCCTAAAAGAAACTCAGAACTGGGAACTTAGAACTCAGAATCCAAAGGGAACCTGGAACCGGGAACCTGGAACCTCTAGAACCTTAGAACGACGACGTACAGAGAAAAGGCGGCCCCCGTGAGGGAGCCGCCTTTTCTCGCAAGAGACACTTACCAGCGAGGCTCGCGCTTGCGTCCGCCGCCACCGCCACCGCCGTAGCCGCCGCCCCCACCGCCCCGACCGCCGCCACCAGCACCGCCGCCGGCAGTCTTGGGACGCGCCTCGTTGACCGTGAGGTTGCGCCCGCCGAAGTCGGTATTGTTCAACTGATCGATCGCCTTCTGGGCATCATCGTCTGATGCCATTTCGACAAAGGCGAAGCCGCGGGCACGGCCGGTGGCCATGTCGCGCATCACGTTGACGCTTTCCACCGCGCCAGCCTGGGCAAACAGGTCCTGCAGGTCCTGTTCGCTCGCCGTGTACGGCAGGTTGCCGACGTACAGTTTACGGCCCATTACTCTCTTCCCTCTTCCGCCCCGCCTGTGCGGGGCCGCTGCATTTCCGATCCGGGATGGATCGAACCGATGGAGTCGGCTGTGTTAGCGGGGCACGACGCGCGGGCTACATCAAGGCTGGCTACCACCTGAGATCGAGTGTACCACGCAGATTCGCCGGCCAAAGCTCGACAAGACATAATGGAATCATGCTCAAAACGTGCTGCCGATCCCTGGTGATTGCGCTCTCGCTGATTGGCGGCGCCGGGTGCGGTTACGGTGCGGAACGTGAGGACAAGACGGCGAAGGCAGCGGCGCGGCCCGGCGCGATCCCGGCTCCCGCCGATGTCGCGGCGGTCCCGGCCGACGCGCAGCGGTCGGCATCCGGCCTGGCGTGGAAAATCCTCGCGCCCGGCACCGGCAGCCGGCATCCACGGCCGAACTCCCGCGTCACCGTGCACTACACCGGCTGGACGACCGACGGCATGATGTTCGACAGTTCAGTGGTGCAGGGTCAGCCGCTGACGGGTGGGCTGGACGAAGTGATCGCGGGGTGGACCGAAGGGGTCCAGATGATGGTCGAAGGGGAAAAACGGCGCTTCTGGATCCCCGCCGAGCTCGCTTACGGCAATGCTCCCGCAGGAGATTCGCCGAAAGGGCTGCTCGTCTTCGACCTCGAGTTGATCCGGATCGTGTCGTAGGAGGATGCGCATGAGACCACTGAGAGGATCGCTGACGACGTTCGCAGCCGCGCTGGTGTTCGCGGTCTCCGCCTTCGCGCAGTCCACCCCGCCGCCGACGGTACCGCCCGCGGCACCCCCGCCAGCCAAGCCCGCCGCCCTCGACCCGGCGACGCTCCAGCAGAAGGTCGACGAGCTGCTCCGCGCGCACGTGACGGTGAACGACTTCCAGGGCAGCGTGATGCTGGCCAGCGGCGGAAAGCCGCTGGTGGCCAAGGGCTACGGCTTCGCCAACATCGAGTGGGAGGTCCCGAACACGCCGCAGACGAAGTTCCGGATCGGCTCGATCACCAAGCAGTTCACGTCGATGCTGGTGATGCAGCTGCGCGAACAGGGAAAGGTGAAGATCGAGGATTCGGTCTGCGTTTACGTGACCCCGTGCCCCGACGCGTGGAAACCGGTCACGATCCATCACCTGTTGACCCATACCTCGGGGATCCCGACCTACACCGGGATCGCCGCCTGGCGCGAAACCAACATGGTGCCGAAGACGATCGAGCAGATGGTCGCGATCTTCCGCGACCTGCCGCTCGAGTGGACGCCGGGAACGAAGTACGCCTACAACAACTCCGGCTACTTCCTGCTCGGCGTGGTCATCGAGAAGGCCGCCGGCAGGAAGTACGAAGAGGCGCTGCAGGAGATGATCCTGACGCCGCTCGGGATGAAGGACACCGGCTATGACTGGCCCGGCACGATCCTGTCGAAGCGGGCCGCCGGCTACGAAGGGCGCGGCAGCGCGATCCGCAACGCCAACGCGCTCGACATGCAGCAGCCCTACTCGGCCGGGTCGCTGTACTCGACGGTTGAAGACCTGCTGAAGTGGGACCAGGCGCTCTACACCGACAAGCTGCTGCCGTCGGCGGCGAAGGCGATCATGTGGACGCCGTTCCTGAGCAACTACGCCTACGGATGGTCGATCGTGCCCCCCTCGCCGGCGACCTTCGGGCACAAACGCGTCACGCACGGCGGCGGCATCAACGGATTCGCGAGCATGCTGATCCGCCTCCCCGACCCGAACGTCACCGCCATCGTCCTGTCGAACAACTCGTCTGCGAATGCCGGCCTGGTGGCGCGAGACCTGCTCGCGCTCTACTTCGGCCAGCCCTACACCGTCCCGGTGCCGCGGACGATCGTGCCGGTCGATCCCAAAGTGTTCGATCAGTACGTCGGCCAGTACGAGCTGCGTCCGGACTTCATCATGACGGTCACGCGGGAAGGGAACGGGATCTTCACCCAGGCCACGGGGCAGGGCAAGATCGAGGTGTTTCCGTTGTCCGAGACCCGGTTCTTCCCCAAGGTCGTGGAGGCCGAGATCACCTTCGTGAAGGGGGCCGACGGTACAGTCACCCACCTGCTGCTCACGCAGGGGGGACGGACGCAGACGGCGAAGAAGATCTCTTAGGGGCATGGGGGATCGGGAATGGGGGATGGGGAATGGGGAATGGGGATGGGGATGGGTGGAACAGGTTGGGCGCAGGAGGGCCATCGAACCCGGAACCTCGAACGTAGAACCCGGAACCTCGAGCGTAGAGCCAGGAACCTAGAACGTTAGAACCTGGAACCTTAGAACTGTTGGAGACAAAAAAGGGGCGGCTCGAGAGAGCCGCCCTTTTCGATCCTGCGTCCTTACCAGCGAGGTTCGGAGCGCTTGCGCCGGCCGCCGTCGCCACCGAAACCGCCGCCGCCGAAGCCGCCGCCGCTCGTCTTCGGACGCGCTTCGTTCACGGTGAGGTTACGGCCCCCGAGCTGATAGTCGTTGAACTGGGTGATGGCGGACTGAGCCTCCTCATCCGAGCCCATCTCGACGAACGCGAAGCCGCGCGCGCGGCCGGTGGCCATATCGCGCATGACGTTCACGCTCTCGACCGTTCCGGCCGCCGCGAAGAGCGACTGGAGGTCCTGCTCGCCCGTGTCGTACGGGAGGTTGCCGACGTAAAGTTTTCTTGCCATTCTACTGTTCCTGCTTCCGCCTCGACTGTTCGAGGCCTCTTCTGAAGAATCCGGAAATGGATCCCCCTGATGGATTTCGGACCTCCGGTGCTAACCGATCACGTTGTTGGGAAGCGAGAGACGGGACTCGATTCTACTGACGCGGGGCTGCAAAAGCGGGCTGACTTCCACCGACACATCCAGTATACCACGCCCGGTCGAGGGGTTCCGGCGTGCCGCCGGTCGTCGAAACCTCGACCGCGACCTCTCAAAAGGAAGCCGATCTCAGCTTTTCTGCTTGGCCGCCATCTCGAGCTGGGTGCGGTAGATGCTGCACCATTCCTTGTGCTCGGCCACCGGCATGCCGCATTCGATGCACACGCGCACGCGCTGGGCCGGAACCTTCGGGGCAAAAAGCTTTTTGAAGATCGTCATATTGCTCGATACGTATGACGGTCCATCCAGGTTCAGGGTTGGCAACCCCCGGGGCGTATCGTCCGGCATTGCAGCGGGCGGCGGCTGGCGCCAGCTTCTCGGCCAGCCCGGCGACGTCGAAATCGGCGACTGCCGGCGCGGCGTTGTGCGGCGTGTAGCCGAACCGCAATGTCCGCGCGAGTTGAAGCTCGGCGAGGAATGCCGCGCCATCCGGCGCGAACAGCGCGTCGTGAGCCCGCGAGTCCGGCCACCGCTCGGTGCGCTCGGGCTTCCCGTCGATGGCCACTCGCACGGTGTGGTCGTCGTCCATGGCTTCCATCGCGGCCGCCGAATCGGTGAACACGAACACGTCGGCCCGCTTCGCCATGCACCGGACGACGAGGAGCGGCCGGACGCTTCTCATCCAGACGGGCGTTTCGTTGCGCGCCGGCAGTTCGAGCGCGATGCTCTGACGGTCGTCGCCGGTCCAGGCCGCCGAGCTGACGGTCCAGCCCGCGGGCGCATCGTGGTCCGACGGCTTCGCCGACACGACCGTCGCCGCACCGGATGGCGCCGGGCTCGCCGGACCCGGCACCGGGGCCGGCGGCGGCACAGAGCCGGTCGCCGCGACACTGCCCCGACCGCTCAGGACGGCGAGCGTGATCACGGCGCTCCCCAGGAGGGCGCCGACGATCACCACCACTTCGCGAACGCCGAGGCCGGACGGCTCGTCGGCGGCGGCCTCGACGAACGGTTCCGGCGCGTCCGTCACCGCGGCCGCGCTCTCGGCAGTGCAGCGCTCGCACGACGTGGCCGTGTCCGGAATGGTGCCTTCGCAGATCGGGCAGAGTTTCAAATTGCGTCGCTCCTGCTACAGGTTCGCGACTGCCCTGCGCAAGCCACATACCACGGCCGGAACCGCAGCTCTACCGGGGGTTCGGAGAGGTGATCACCCGAATCGTCATCCCCGCCGCCACATATCTGGCATGCGGCTGACAGGTCTGTAGAACCGCCCGGGACCGTCAGCCCCTGGTCACGGTCTTCGACACGAGCCGGAGAAACGCCTCGATTGTCTGCAGCAGGTAGGGCTCCGGCGTGTCTTCTTCCTTGCAGTGCGAGAGCCCCCGGGAGGAATAGGCGAACATCATCACCACCGGCATGTGCGGCACCATCTCCGCGGCATCGTGCAGCGGCCCGGAGGGCAGATGGGGAGCATCTCCGGTGACTTCGCGAACCGCCTCCGCACAGAGCTCGATGAGGGCCGGATCGAACGGCCGCGGCTCGATGCGCCACAGCGTTCGCCATTCGAGGGTCACGTCGTTGGCCGCCGCGGCGCGCTCCGACGCCGCGCGCGCGTCTGCCAGCATTCTCGCGAGCACCGCCGGGTCGAGCGCACGCTGATCGAGCGAGATCTCGCACACGCCCGGCACCGCGGTGACGATCCCTGGTTCGGCCCTGATCACGCCGACGGTGCAGACGACGCCGGCGGTCGGGGTCGAATGGGCCATGGCGATGTCGCGGCACGCGAGCGCGGTTTCCGCGGCCGCGAGAAAGGCGTCGCGCCGCATCGCGATCGGCGTGGATCCGGAGTGCGCCGCCTGCCCGACGAACCGCAGCATATGCCGCTCGACGCCGAACGTCCCGAGCACCACTCCGGTCGGCTTGTTCATCGACTCGAGCACCGGACCCTGCTCGATGTGCAGCTCCAGGTAGGCGCGCGCGTCGATCGCTTTCAGCTCGCGATGCGCCTCGCGCATGCGATCGAGCTCGACGCCGTGTTCCCGCATCGCGTCCACCAGGCTGGTGCCCTGCTTGTCGACGAGCCCGCGAACCGCTTCGACGTCGAGGCTGCCGCTCGCCGCCGACGAACCGAGCAGGCTCCGGCCGAATCGCGCCCCTTCCTCGTCGGCCCAGTCCACCACCGCGATCGAGACCGGCGGCCGTTGCCCGCGATACATCCGCAGCGCCTCGAGCCCCGCGAGCACGCCCAGGGCGCCGTCCAGCCAGCCGCCGTTCGGCACCGAATCGAGATGGCCGCCGACGATGACCGTTGCTTCGGACTGACCGGGCAGGAACACCCAGTTGTTCCCGGCGGCATCGGCCGACACCTGCAGCCCGAGCTCTTCCACCTTCGACGCGAACCACTCGCGCGCGTCCTTCCAGACCGGTCCCCAGGCAAGCCGCTGCGCCCCCTCGGGCGTGCCGGTACGCGCCGCGAGCGCGCGCAGGTCCGCGATAACGTCTGGAGCAGGCATGGGCGTATTGTATGCGGCCGCCAGGCTCCTAACCGGCCGGCACCCGGCGCGACGGAGCGCGCGCAGCGGGTAAGATACCGCGCATGACGATCATCAATCCGCCGCAGCTCGCCCGGCCGAGAGGCTTCAGCCACGGCGTGGCCGCGGCGGGGCGCGTGCTGTTCGTCGCCGGGCAGATCGGCTGGAACGAGCGCAGCGAGATCGTCAGCGACTCATTCGTCGATCAGTTCGGCCAGGCCCTCGCCAACGTCCTCGCCGTCGTCAGCGAGGCCGGCGGCGGAGCCGAATCGGTCGGACGGCTGACGATCTACGTGGTCGACAAGGCGGAATACCTCGCCGCGCAACGCGAGATCGGCGAGCGCTACCGGGAGCACATGGGCCGCCACTACCCCGCCATGACGCTGGTCGAAGTGAAATCCTTGCTCGAGGACGGGGCTCGGGTGGAAATCGAAGCTACCGCAGTAATTGCGGATCGGTGACTGCGGATTGCGGATTGACGGATTGGCGATCGAGAATTGTGGATTGGAACGCTCCAATCAGCATTCCACAATCCTCAGTCCGTCAATCCGCAGTCCCCACTCCCCAATCCGCACTCAGACGCCTAGATCGTAGATTTGCTCGAACTCCAGGTCGAGATCGTTGACGACCTGCCACACGCACGCGAGCGCCTTCTTGACGTTGCGTTCGGCGCAGGGCGGAAGGTCTTCCCGGGCAGCCAGCGTCTTCAGTTCGCGATAGAGGCGGGCGAACTGTGCCTCGGTCTCGGTCAACGGACGGCCAAGCAGATCGGTCTCGCTCATGCTTCCCCCTCGCGATAGTCGGCGACCGGCCGCTGATCGACCAGCCTCCTGGCCTTCAGTTCGAACCGCGGCAGCGAGCTCGGAGCCGCCTGCTGCACGTTGAAGCGGAGCCCTTCGTGCGCGTCGGCGAGGTCCACCTCCAGCCGGCCGCACAGCGCGGCCCAATGGTCCTCGCGCCCCGGCTTGAGCTCGACGAGCACGCTGATCTCGTCGGTCACCCCTGGACGGGTGAGCAGGATCTGGAATTCGTCCACCGACGCGCATTCGCGCACGATCGACTCCACGGCGCGGGGATAGACGTTCGTGCCGCGCACCAGCTTCATGTCGTCCCAGCGCCCCTGGATCCCGCCCTGGTAGATGTCGCCGGTGCGGCCGCAGCCGCAGGTCGAGTGCGGAAGCCGGACGACCAGGTCGTTGGTGCGGTAGCGGATCAGCGGGATGAAGCCGCGGCCGAACGAGGTCACTACCCGCTCGGCGCGTTCGCCGTACGGGTACCGGCCGGTCCCCTTCGTAGGCCAGCGTCTCTTCGATGAAGTTGTCCTCGATGATGTGCGTGCCGCCGGGCTGCCGGCGGCATTCGAAGATCATGATGCTGCCGATCTCGGTCATGCCGGCGGTATCGCCGACCTTTGCGCCCCACGCCGCCTCGAGCTGTCGCTTGACCGCCGGGATCGACCCGGCCGGCTCACCCGACACGATGACCTTGTCGACTTTGCTGTCCCGGGCGAGGTCGATGCCCATCTCGGTGGCTCCCTGCCACATCCGCAGGGCATAGGTCGGCGTCGAGCAGACGGTCGTGACCCCCATGTCGAGAATGCTGCGCACCCGGGACTCGGTCGTGGCGCTGCCGGTCGACAGCACGAGGCAACCGATCTTCTCGCAGGCGTAGTGCGCCCCCCAGAAACCGATGAAGGTGCCGTAGGAAAACGCGAACAGCACGACGTCGGTCTGGCGCAGGCCGAAGCCCCACAGCCCGTAGGCCCACATCTCAGAGATCCACTCCCAGTCCTTGGTGCCGTCGAGAACGCGGAGCGGTGTGCGGCCGGTCGTGCCCGAGGTCGTGTGGTAGCGGACCGCATGACGCTGCGGGACGGTCAGCAATGAGCCGAACGGGGGCGCCTCCGCCTGCGCGTCCATCCATTCCGCGCGCGTCATGAACGGGATCCGCCGGAGGTCGTCGAGCGTGCGCAGTTGATCGGGGTGAAACTTCGCCGCATCCCAGCGCTGCCGGTGGAATCCGCTCCGGGCGTAAGCCCACTCGCACAGCCGTTTCAGCTTGAGATGCTGGAGCGCGCGCAGGTCCTCCCGTGGGAGCGTCTCGTTCTTGGGGTTCCAGTATTCGGAGGCGTTCGCCATCGGTCTCCTCTGTCGGCTCCCGCGTTCGGCGCTATGACGCGCGCCAGCGCTCGTAGGCCTCGACGAAGTCCGGATCGCGCTGCCGGAGCTTCTCGAAATCCACCCGCTTGCTGCGCGTCATCACTTCGACGGCAAACGGCAGCGGCTCGAGATGAACGTAGTCTGCCACGTCCTCGAACCAGCGCAGGCTGTCCATGGCCGCCTGTTGGTACTGCTCGACACGCGGACGCCGCCGCGCCTCGAACAGCGGCAGGGCATCCGCCGGATCGGCACGCTCGGCGAGAGCGCCCGACAGGACGATCGCGTCTTCGAGCGCGAGCTTCGTGCCAGAGCCGATGGAAAAGTGCGCGGTGTGCAGGGCATCCCCCAGCAAAACGATCCGGTCGCCGTGCCATCGCTCGTTCCGGACCAGCGGGAAGTTCAACCACTTGACGAAGTTCTTCGCCAGCAGCGGCTGCCCGTCGAGGTGACGGGCGAACACCTGCTCGAGAAAGGCGGTCGTCTGCGCCTCGGTCATCCCGTCGAGCCCGGCCGCCCGCCAGGTCGCCTCGCTGCACTCGACGATGAAGGTGCTGCCGGCGGCGTCGAACTTGTAGGAATGCGCGGTATACAGGCCGGTCGAGTGCTCGACGAACGTCAGCGTCAGGCCGTGGAACAGCTTCGACGTACCCAGCCAGATGTACTTGTTCCGGCCGTAGTCCAGCGTCGGCCGGAAGAGATCCTGGTGCGCCCGCCGCACCAGGCTGTTCGCACCGTCGGCCCCGACCAGCAGGTCGTGGGCCGGCAGCAACGCGAAGTCGGTGACCGGATGGTGAAAGAGGAGCTCGACTCCGACCTCGCGGCACCGCTCGTGGAGGATCTGGAGAAACCGGATGCGGGCGATCCCGGAAAACCGGTTCCCGCGCACCGTGATCCGCTCGTCCCGATGCACGACGTCGACGTTGTCCCATTTCTCGCAGGCCGCGGTGATCGCGGCAAACGACGGCTCGTCACTCTCGCGCAGGTAGTCGAACGTCTGGTCCGAGAAGACGATTCCCCACCCGAAGGTATCCCCCGGGCCATCCCGTTCGACCACCGTCACCGCGTGCGTCGGGTTCGCGCGCTTCATCAACAGGGCAAGATACAGCCCCGCCGGACCTCCGCCGACGATCACTACGCGCACCGGATGCCCCTAACCTCGCGGCGCGAGCAGTCTTCGCTTTCCATCAATGCTCTTGGCAATCCCCGGCTCGTCGAGGGCAACCCGGTCCCAGAGCTTGCAGGTGACCTGCTTGTGCATCTGGTCGAGCCCCTCGCAGTAATTGGTGAACGAACACTGGCGGATCTCGGTGCCGCGTCCGGTCCGCGTCTTCAAATACCAGTCCGGATCCGCCAGCGACTGGCGGGCGGCGGCGATGATATCGCCGGCGCCGGAGGCCAGGATCGATTCGGCCTGCTCGAACGTGTGGATCCCGCCGGCGACCACCACCGGCGTGGCGAGACCGGCGTCGCGGATCGCCTGGCGGATGCGCTGCGCCGGTGCCACGTTCCGGCCGAACGGGCCGGCGGCGTCCCCCAGCACGGTGGGCATGCATTCCCACCCGCTTCGGCCGGTGTAGGGGTAGGCGGCCCACCCGACCTTGGGCTGGCGCGCATCCTCGAACTTGCCCCCTCTCGAGAGCGACAGAAAGTCCATGCCGGCCCGCGCGAACTCCACCCCGAACAACGCCGCATCCTCCACCGTGCTGCCGCCATCGATGCAGTCGTCGCTCAGGTAGCGGCAGCCGACGACGAAGCGATCCGAAACGCCGCGGCGGACGGCGTGGAAGACCTCGAGCGGCAGGCGGACGCGGTTGACCGGCGGACCGCCGTAACCGTCCGTGCGGGTGTTACGGGCCGAGAGGAACGACGCCATCGTGTAGGCATGCGCGTAATGCAGTTCGACGCCGTCGAACCCGGCTGCCTCGGCCCGGCGCGCGGCGGCGGCGAAGATGCCGGGCAGCACTCGCGGCAGGTCGCGGATGTGCGGCTGCTCGACGTCGGTGATCCGCTCGCGCAGCCCGTAGTCCATCGCCTCGATTTCGCGAGCGGTGAGCACCTGCCGCAGCTGATCGTCCGCCATCGCCAGCAGCGCGGCGCGGACCTGCGTGTCGGACGCGTCGGCGGACGAGCCGTCCGCGGCCGCCTGCGCCGTCACCGCACGCCGATGCTCGCCGGTGATCTGGAGGTATCGGCCGAGAAAGGTCTCGCGCGACGGCCGCCGGCGGATCGACAGGAAGTCGATGATCTGGATGAACAGCTTCGTCCGGCCGCCGCTGGCGCGGCGCACGACGTCGACCAGCGTGGCCAGGCCGGGGATGAAGCGATCGTCGCCGATGCGCAGCAGTGGTCCGCTGGGGATGTCGCGGATCCCGGTGGCCTCCACCACGATCGCGCCCGGCTGCCCCGCGGCGAACCGCTCGTACCAGCCCAGCACCTCATCGGTCACCAGCCCATCGTCGCTGGCGCGCCACGGCACCATCGCCGGCACCCAGGTGCGATCGGCGAGCGCCAGCCGTCCGGCCTGCAGCGGGCTGAACAGGCGCGAGGCCGCTGCTTCCGCCGCATCGGGCCATCTCGACTCGATGGGCGTGTGCCGGATGCGTTCGGCGGGGATCATCGATGAACGGAGGATAGCAGGATCAACAGAACTGTGGATTCGTGATTGCGGATTGGTGATTGCGATTGGTGATTGCGGACTGCTGACCGACGGATTGCAGACTGCTGATCGCTACCCGGTCGCCCAATCCACAATCCACAATCCACAGTCCGTCAATCAGCAATCCGCAATCACCAATCCGCAGTCACACTGCGCCCGATGACCAGCCGCTGGATTTCAGACGTGCCTTCGTAGATCCGCAGCGCGCGGACCTCGCGATAGAGCCGTTCGACCACCGTGCCCCGTTCGACGCCGAGGCCGCCGTGGATCTGGACGGCGCGGTCGACGATGCGCTGGGCGGCTTCGGTGGCGAAGAGCTTGGCCATCGCGGCCTCGGCCGTGACCCGGTCGGCCCCCGCGTCCTTCGTCCAGGCGGCCCGATAGACGAGCAGGCGCGCGGCGGCCAGCTCGGTGGCCATGTCGGCGAGCGCCGCCTGGGTGAGCTGGAACGTGCTGATCGCCGCGCCGAACTGTTTGCGGGCGCGGGCGCGGGCCACCGATTCCGACAGCGCGCGCGCGGCCAGTCCGCAGGCGGCGGCGCCGACGCTCGTCCGGAAGAAATCGAGCGTGCCGAGCGCCAGGCGCATCCCGTCCCCTTCCTCGCCCAGCCGGTTCGCGGCGGGCACGCGGCACTGCTCGAACCGCAGCTCTCCGATCGGATGCGGGGCCGACATCTCCTGCCGCCGCGCGATCGTCACCCCGGGCGTATTCGCATCGACTACGAATGCCGAGATGGCGCGGGTCGGGCCCTCGGCGGTCCTGCCAAAGACGATGAAGAAGGAGGCAATGGTGGCGTTCGAGATGAACACCTTGGTGCCGTCGAGCACGTAGTCGTCGGCATCACGGGTCGCCCGGGTTGCGAGCGCCCCGGCGTCGGACCCAGCCTCCGGCTCGGTGATCGCGAAGGCGGCGACGGCGGTGCCGTCCGCCACCGCCGGCAGATACCGTTCGGCCATCGCCCGGTTGCGACTGAGGGCGATCGGGTAGCTTCCCAGCCCCTGGACGGCGAACACCGCATCCGCGAGCCCGCTCGCCGCGGCGAGCGCCTCGCGCACGATACAGAGGCTGCGCAGGTCACCCTCGCCGCCGAGCGACCGGGGCACGAGCAGGCGGCAGAGCCCCAGCTCCACGCACAGGCGGATCGCCTCGCGCGCCGCGCCGTCGACGTCACCCCGTTCCCCGCGGGCGTTGACCGGGTCGAGGCGGCTCGAGACTTCCTGCAGGCGCCGATGGAGCGCGCGATGCGAGTCGTCGAAGAACGGCAGCTCGATCATCGGGCGCGGAACCGCTCGTAGGCCTCGCGGAAGGACGGGGCCTGCATGCAGATCGCCTGCCCCTGGGCCTCGGCCTCGATCGCGGCGGCGAAGTCGGCATCCAGCTCCTGGTTGAGCAGCGTCTTGGTCATCCCCAGCGCGAACCCCGGCCCGGCGGCGAGCCGCTGCGCCAGCGCGCGGGCTTCGTCCAGCAGCGCCTCGGGCGCGACTACCCGGTTGACCAGCCCGATCCGCAGCGCGTCGTCGGCCCCGATCCTGTCGCCCAGCATCAATAGCTCGGTGGCGCGCGCCAGCCCGACGACCCGCGGCAGCAGATAGGCGGCGCCCATGTCGGCCCCGGCGAGCCCCACCTTCGTGAACAGGAACGCGAGGCTGGCGTCCGGCACCGCGAGCCGAAAATCGGCCGCCAGCGCGATCACCGCGCCGGCCCCGGCCGCCACCCCGTTTAGGGCGGCGATCACCGGCTTCGGTACCGTCCGGATATTGCGGATCAGCGCCCCGGTCATCCGGGTGAAGGCGAGCAGCTGTGGCGCCGGTTGATCCAGCAGCTTGCCGATGATCGACTCGACATCGCCGCCGGAACAGAAGCCCCGTCCCGCGCCGGTGATGATGATCACCTTGACCGGATCGTGCCCGGCCAGCGCGGCGAACAGGTCCCGCAGCTCGGCGTAGACCTCGAAGGTGAGCGCGTTCAGCCGTTCCGGACGGTCGAGCGTGATCGTGGCGATCCCGTCGCTCTCGCTGTATCGGAATGACGCCGGCGTGAATGCCATCAGTACCTCAGATGCCGAAATCCTGGCCGTTGATGCCGGCCGCTTCAGGGGAGGCGAGAAACGCCGCAATCGCCGCGACCTCGTCGGGATGGATCAACCGGCGCTGCGGGTTCATTGCCTCCAGCACCCGACGCGCATCCTCGACCGTTTGGCCGGTCTTCGCCGCGATGCGGGCGGCGGACCGGTCGGTCATCTCGGTGTCGAGCCAGCCCGGGCAGATCGCGTTGACCGTAACGCCCTTCCCGGCCGCCTCGATCGCGACCGCGCGGGTGAGGCCGAGAACGCCGTGCTTGGCGGCGACGTAGGCGGCGGTGTAGGGGAACCCGACCTTCGCCGCGACCGAGGCGATGTTGATCACCCGGCCGCGCCGCCGCTCGAACATCCCGGGGATGACGGCGCGCATGCAGTGGTACGTACCGGTGAGGTTCACCGCCAGCATCCGCTCCCACAGCTCATCGTCCATCGAGGCAAAGGGCGCGCTGTCAGACGCTCCGGCGTTGTTGACCAGCACGTCGATCGGTCCGAGCTGGCGTTCGGCTTCCGCTGCCGCCGCGTGCACCTGCTCGCGCCGCGTAACGTCGCACACGAACGGGAGGGCGGGCATCCCGCCGGCGGTAATCGTCTCGCAGATCGTCCGCAGCGGCGCTTCGGTCCGGCCCACCGCCGCGACGGCGAAGCCGTTGCCGGCCAGGCGCAGCGCGATCGCGCGCCCCGCCCCCCGCCCCGCCCCGGTGATGAAAACAACGCCGGTGTTCAGGAGGGCTTGACCTTCAGCACGCCGGTCCGCAGGAGCGTACCGGAGAAATCGAACACGTGGCGGATGGCAAGGATCCACTGCTCGTTGAAGGTCGCTTCGGCGGCCCCGATGATGGCGATCTTCGCACCGACCTTGACCTCTCCGAAGAACGGTCCGGCGGCGGTGCCGGTGAAGTTCCAGAAGAAGGAGGCGCGCGGCGGATCGATGAGCGCGTAGTCCCAGGTGAGCATGAAATCGGGGAAGGCGGTGTACCAGTAGCGATAGATGTTGGCGATCGCTTCGCGGCCGGTGACCACGCCGTAGGCCGGGCTGTCGAAGGAGCCGTCTGGCGCATGCAGGGCGACCAGCGCATCCACGTCGCGCCGGGCGAAGGCCTCCTTGTGCCGCGCCAGGAGCTCTTCGACTGCAGTGCGGGTCATCTCGTCCTCCGCGGGCGGGAGAACCCGCCGTGCGCTGGGCCGGATTATACGCTCCTGCGCCGCCCGGTTGCAGGCGACGGACGCTCGTTTTGCGCCGGGTGAGCGTATACTGCGCGCACGATGAGTCTCCACCTGGAGGTCAGTATGCGTGCACGCGCCTTCGCGGTTCTGATGGCGATGCTGGCGGGGTCGGCGCTCGGCGCCGGCCAGCAGCCGGTTCCCGCCTCGTCGACGACCCCCGCGGCGGTCTCGTCAAAAAACTGGCCCGGCCAGGAGGCGGAGATCGAAACCTTCCTGCGGACCGCCCCTTTCGTGCGTTTAGAGGACGTCCCGATCGGGGTGACGCGGCCCCTCCGCGGTTACTTCAGCCCCGGCGGACTGGTGGCCAGCGCCGCCTGGAAGCCGCTGCCCCCCGGCCGGTCCAACGGCTACTGGGAAAGCTACAAGTCGGAGATCGCCGCCTACGAGATCGACAAGCTGCTCGGCATGCAGATGGTTCCGCCGGTTGTCGAAAAGCGGTGGAAGGGTGAGCGCGGCGCGGCGGTGATGTGGATCCAGTCGGTGCGGCCATGGAAAGAAGTGGAGCCTTTGCCGAAGCCGGACAAGTGGAACCGCGAAGCCGTTCGCATGAAGATGTTCGACAATCTGATCGGCAACATCGATCGCAATGCCGGCAACCTGCTGGTCGACAACGACTGGAACCTGTTCCTGATCGACCACTCGCGGGCGTTCGTTTCCGAGACCAAGCTTCGCGTCGAGATGGTGCGTATCGACCGCGAGATCTGGGAACGGATGCTCGCGCTCGATGAGCCCGGCCTGATGACCGCGGTCGGGGAATGGCTCGACCGTGGCGCGATCCGGGCGATCTTGAAGCGCCGCGACGCGATGAAAAAGGTCATCGACACGATGCTGAAAAACGGCAACGAGTCACTGGTTTACGTCAAGTAGGATGCGGCGCGCCCCCTTTTTCTCGCTGGTTGGCCTGACCGCAGCGGTCCTGGCCGCCCCACCGCTGCGGGCGGGTTCCCCCCCGCAGCAACCCCGGATCGTCGCGGTCGGCGACGTCCATGGCGCCGCCGCGAACTTCGCCGCGATCCTGCAGAAAGCCGGTCTCATCGACGGCCAGTCCCGCTGGTCCGGCGGCAAGGACGTGCTGGTCCAGACCGGCGACATGTCCGATCGCGGCGCGGGAATGCGCGAGGCGCTCGACCTGCTCATGGCGCTCGAGGGCCAGGCGGCGGCGGCCGGCGGGCGGGTCCACGCGGTGCTCGGCAACCACGAGGTCATGAACCTGGTCGGTGAGACCCGCGACGTCACCCCCGAAATCTTCGCGACGTTCGGCGGCGAGGAGGCCATGCGCAGCGCCTTCGGCCCGGCCGGCACCTACGGAAAGTGGCTGCGATCCAAGCCGGTCATCGCCGAGGTCGGCGGTTCGATCTTTCTGCACGGCGGGATCGACCTCGAGTTCTCGAAGGCGTCGCTCAGCGACGTCAACCGCCGCGCCCGCCGTGAGCTCACCGAGTGGGACGAAGGGGTCCGCTGGCTCGTGGAGCGGAAGCTGGTGTCGGCGAACCCACGCTTCCTCGATGCGGTCGAAGCCGCCCGTGCCGAAGTGACCAGACTCTCGGGGCCGTCGCTGCGCGACCGTCCCGAGACGCGGGACGCCGCCGCCGTGCTGCTGCCGCTCGTCAACATCGGCTCGTCGTCACTCTTCAACCCGGGCGGACCACTGTGGTTTCGCGGCTACAGCACCTGGACGGACGAAGAAGGCGACGCGCGCATCGAGGCGATCCTCAAGACGCTGCGGGGCAAGCGCCTGGTCACCGGCCACACGGTGCAGCCGGGCGGACGGATCACCGAGCGGTTCGGCGGGCGGCTGTTCCTCATCGACACCGGAATGCTCGGCGGCCGCTTCTTCCCGTCGGGCCGGCCATCGGCGCTCGAGATCACCGGGGACACGGTGAAGCAGCTCTACCTCGATGACGCCGTCTCCGGCGCCGGCCGCTGAGGCGCGGTTACTTCTTCTCGACCGTATAGCCCTCGGGCACCTTGAACATCTCGGCGGCGATCGTGTCGGTCGACACGCTGGCGACCTTCTGGGTCATCTTCATCGGCCCCATCTGCTTCATCGCCTCGACGATCGGCCCGGTGCCCTCGAACGCCATCGTGATCTCGGTGAGGTAAGGCAAACCGGGTGCGCTGGCGGACGCCTCCATCAGCTTGTCCATGCCGCCGGACTTGCCCTGCGGCATGCCGGTGACGGCTGAGAGCAGCTTGGACTCGAGCGCCGCCTTGTTGAAGGCGGCGAACTCGGCGGCGCCGGGCGCCGAGCGCGCGACCCAGACAGATCCGTTCATCAGCATCCGGACGTCTTTCATCATGGCGGCCGCGTCCGGCGGCACCTCGCCGCCGCCGGCGAACTGCGCCATGCTCATCGCCACCGTCATCGAGAACTCTTCACACTGGTGCCCGTCGATCACCTGGTTCTTGCCGGTCGGTTTGAACGAGATCTCGATGTCGGGCATCGCCACCGGCGCCCCGCCCGCCGCCACCGAGCCGGCGGTCGTGACCGTGGCGGTTTTCGCCGTCGAGTTGAGCATGATGATCTCGCGCGACGCCAGATCGGCGATCGACGTAATCACCTGCCCGTTCACCTCGACGTCGGCGCGCGATTTCTGTCCCTTGATGCGGATGGTGATCTTCGGCATCTGCGCCCCCATCGCCGCCGCCGCCGCTCCCTCCATCGTCATCGTTTGCGTTACCGTCACATCGGCGCGAATCGACACCCAACAGATCGCCAGAACCACGACGGTCACGAACGCTTTACGCATCAGACACTCCTCCGATCAAAACGAGCAATACGGGTGCCGGCTTCACCGCTTCTTCATCCGCTCGAGAACGTCCCCCAGTTTCCGGATCTCCTCGCCGTAGAGCGCCCAGTTGCCGTCGCGCTGGGCCTGGAGCGCGCGCTGGTAGTGCGTGCGGGCCTCTTCGGCCAGCACGGCAACGTCAGTGCTCGGCGCTTCGACCGGCGCGGTGGCGCCGCCGGCTCCCGAAGCGGGCGGCGGGGTGACGGCGGCCGGCGGACGGCCGCCGCCGGGGAAGATCTGCTCGAGCGCGGCCTCGAGCGTCTCGTCCATCACGATCTGGTTCTGGTATCCGACGATGACCCGCTTGAGCTCGGGGATCGACCCGCCCGCAGCCTTCAGGTACAGCGGACGGATGTAGATCAGCGACTCCTCGATCGGGATCACCAGCAGCGTGCCCTGGATGACCTCCGACCCCTGCTGGTTCCACAGCGTGATCTGCGGCGCGATCACCTGGTCCTGGCTGATGCGCGCGGCCACCTGCTTCGGACCGAAGATCACCGTCTGCTTGGGAAACTGGAACACCGCGAGCTTGCCGTAGTGGGCGCCGTCGCTCCGCGCGACCATCCACGCGGCGAGGTTGTCTTTCTGCCGCGGCGTGAACGGCAGCATCTGGATGTATTCCGGCCCGGCCTCGCCGGGCAGCTTCATGATCGTGTAGTACGGATGCATCGACTGCGACTGCCCGCCGACGTCGAACGACGGGATCTCCCACTGGTCCTCGCGGTTGTAGAAGACCGCCGGGTTCAGCATGTGGTAGGTCGCGAACATCGACGCCTGCAGGGTGAAGATCTCCTGCGGGTAGCGCAGCCGCGTACGGATGTCCTCGGGCATCGTGTCGAGCGGCTGCAGCAGGCCGGGGAACATCTTCGCCACCGTCTGCGCGATCGGGTCGGCCGGATCGACGACGTGGAAGCGGGTGGTGCCGTGATAGGCGTCGATCGTCACCTTGACCGCGTTGCGGATGTAGTTCAGGCCGCGCACGTTGGTCGAGTAGGGGTAGCGCGCCGAGGTCGTGTAGACGTCCTGCATCCAGATCAGCCGTTCGTCGCTGATCGTGATGTAAGGATCCGGGTCGTAGTGCAGGAACGGGGCGATGCGCTCGACCCGGTCGGCGATCCGGCGATAGAGCATCACCCGGGTGTCGGCGGTCAGGTTGGGCGAGAACAACGTGTCGGTGGAGCGGAACCGGATCGCGAACATCAGGCGGCGGAAGGCGCTCGACAGCCGCACGCCGCCCTCCCCCTTGTAGGCGGCAAACACGTTGTCGTCGCCGCGCGGATAGTCGAACTCCTCGGTCCGGGTGTTGACGAAAACGTGGTCGTTGGGCAGCTCGCCGTAATAGATCGCCGGCTGGGTGACCTTGAGGTCCTTGGTCGAGACCGGCGGCAGGTCGCGGATGAACAGCACCGGCAGCCCTTCACGGGTTACCTCGTTGACCGGCCCGAGCGTCAGGCCGTAGCCGTGGGTGAACGTCAGGCGCTCGTTGATCCAGGTGCGGCTGGGCAGGCTCTGCGAGTTGAGCTCGCGGGCCGACAGCATGATCTGTCGGTACTTGCCGTCGATCGTGTAGCGGTCGTTGTCGACGGCCACGAAGTCGTAGTAGGTCCGGATCTCCTGCAGCTGGCTGAAGGTGTCGAGCAGCGGCCGGTCGTTCCACAGCGGCACGTTCTCGATCGTCGTGGCGTTCCGCTCGAGATCGGCCCGGGTCAGGTGCGCCTCTCCTGACAGCGGTTTCTCGACCACGGTGTCGAGCGCGAACGCGGCGCGCGTCGCCATGATGTTGTGGGTGATGTAGGGCGTCTCGCGCACCTGTTCGTTGGGCCCGACGACGAAGCGCTGGACGATCGCCGCATAGGCCGGCCCGGCCAGCGCGACGACGATGTAGAGAACCCCGGCGGCGGCGAGCCGGCCGACCCCTCGAGCGCTGAAGGCGGCCCAGACCGCGATCAGTGCGCCGATCAGCGCAGCGCCAATCAGCGCCCGCAGCGCCGGCATCCGCGCGTGCACGTCCACGTATGACGCGCCCCAGACGACGCCCGAGCGGGACGTCATGAGATCCGGGATCCGCAGCCAGGCACCGAAGGCCAGCACCAGCAGGAAGCCGGCGACCAGCAGACCGACGTGGCGCATCGCGGCGGGCGTGACCGACAGACCGCGGACGGGATGAAAGGCCAGGTCGCCGCCCAGGACGTAGGCCGCGACCGCCACCGCCGTCATCAGGAAGAACAGGAACATCAGAAGTGCCTGCACGTGCTCGAACAGCGGCATCTTGAAGATGTAGAAGCCGATGTCGCGGCCGAGGATGGGATCGGTCCGGCCGAACGGGGTGCCGTGAATGTAATAGAGCCAGGCTTCCCACTGGCCGCCGGCGAACAGGCCGACCATCAGGGCAATGGCTCCCGCCGCCAGCAGGACGAGTGGGCGCAGGCTCGCCGGATCCACCGTGATCGTCTGCGGCCCCTGCGGGGTGACCACCATGAACGGACGCGGCCGGAGCGACCGCATCGCCAGCAGTACGTTCCCGGCCAGGAGGACGAACGACAGCAGCCCCGCCGCCGCCGTCACCGTGGTGCGGACGGTCAGCGAGCGCAGGAACACCTGCTCGTAGCCGACCTCCTGGAACCAGAGCCAGTCGGTGTAGAACTCCGCCGCGGCCGGAATGCCCGTAACGATCAGGACGATGACGAGCAGGGCGGGAGCACGCAGGCGCATGGGCAATTATAGGTGGCGGGCCAGGCCAAACGCCCAGCCAACTCCCAACTCCCAACTCCCAAGTGGTGGAAACCCTTGAGAGCTGGAAGCTGGAAGCCGGAAGCTGGCAGCTGGAAGCTGGCAGCTGGACAACTGAGAGCTATCTTTCGACCGAAACGGTGACCCTGAACTGCCCGCGGTTGTCGGGCAGGTGATCGTCGTTGACGCCGAGATAGAGCCGTCCGGTGGTCGGGGCCCGCTCGACGGTTCGCCCGTCGCCGATGAAGAACGCGGCGCCGTCATCGATCCGCCCGATCAGCGCGCCGGCCGGCAGCTGCGGCAGCGGGGAGTTGACGGCACGGCGTCCGCTCTGGGCGCCCGACGGGATGGCGGTGTCCTGACTGTCGTCGTTCCCGCTCATCGTGATCCGGCCTTCGGCCTGCACCCGGATGATGTCGCCGGCCCGCAGGTTGATACCGGTATCGGTCCAGCGGGTTTCGGCGTTGACCATCACCACCCGAGGTACGCCGACGCGCCGCCCGCTCGTGCCGACCGGCTCGTCGTTGCCGACCGTCTCTTCACGGCTCAAGCGGCCGTCGTTGTTGCGATCGAGCCAGTCGAAGGCGTCGCGGGTGCCGTGCCACTCGGCGCGCTCGATCCGGCCGTTGTTGTTGGTATCGAGATCGGCGAAGCGGTCCTCGGAATCGCGATCGGTGTCCTCGTTGCCGAGGAACTCGGAACGGGTCAGCAGGTTGTCACGGTTGCGATCAGCACGGAGGAACAGCTCCGGGGCGTACTGCCACTCGTTGCGCGAGATCCGGTTGTCGCGGTTGCTGTCGATGACGCGGAAGGCCTGCGGCGTCCAGTCGTAGAAGCCGTCCTGATCCTCTCCCGGGTTGCGCCGCCGGACGGCGCCGACGCGGATCTCGTCACCGGACAGCACGCCGTCGTTGTTCCAATCGTGGTTGCGGAAGGAATTGTCGTTGCCCTGCCATTCCGCCCGCGTGATACGGCCGTCGCCGTTGGTGTCCATGCCGCGGAAGCGGGTGTTGTTGCGCTGCCCCTGGCCCTGCCCTGGCCGGCGGCGTCGAGCGTGGCCGGTAATTGGGCAAATATGGGTAAAGCGAGAACCAGCGCCGCGACGAATGAATGAGTCTTCATCAGCTCTCTCCCTGAAAAGTGCGAGGAAAACACCATTCCGTGGTGTCCTTCCTCATTCATCAGGAAGAAAGGCAGAAAGCGTGCCGCGTCAGCGACAGCGACTCATCCGCGCGGGGCCCGGCCGCAGGCTCAGCGCTCAGGCTTCGCGATAGACACTGCCCCACAGCGGCAGAAGATCGGTGAAGGTCTGATCGATCCAATCCACCAGCGCCGCCGGATCCTCCATCGTCGCGGCATGCTCGGCCCGGTCCGAGAACAGCCAGCGGCCGACGAAGACCCAGCCCTGCTCGATGGCGTTGCGGTTGTTGATCAGCCAGTCGACCGCGTCGGCCGGCAGCATGTCGACCGCCGGCTGGCGGTCGGCGTACTGGATGAAGCCCCCGTTGGCGGTCATCCAGTCGGTGAGCAGGGCTTTCCAGTCCGCCGACACGAGCCGCTGAAATACTTCATGGTAGGCGGCGACGCGTTCCTGCCCGGCCTCGCGCTCGCGGTCCGCACCGGTCTGGGCGAGATTGAAGCCGATGCCGGCGCGGATGGCCGAGCGCCCCCAGTCGGCGCACCGAGAAGAAACCGACGTTGATCTGCGGCTCCCAGCGGCCGCCGTGATGAAAGGCGTAGAGATGCCCCTCGCCGCCGGCGTAGAAGCTGTTGCGCCGGAACAGCTTGCTGCCCGACTGACCGGCGCGGTTGCGGGCTTCGACCACCTTGCTGGCGAAGTCCCGCTCGTTGACCGCCATCAGCAGCGATTCGATCGACGGGCCGAGCGACTCGAGCGCCGAGGCGGGGGCGAGCTGCTGCAGCGCGGCGAACTGCGCGCGTCCGAATCCGCCGCGCGGGGCGGCTTCGGCCTTCTTGGCCCGGACGCCGCGCGCCCGTTTCGGCGCCGGTTCGTCGACCGGCTGGCGGCGGACTTCCCGTCTGATCGATTCCTGCAGCAGGCTGCGCGCGATCATGTTCTGGGGATTGAGCTGCAGGACGGTTTCGAGCGCGGCGTTTGCCTCGTCCAGGAGCCCGAGCTCGATGTTGCAGCGGGCGAGCCTGGTCCAGGCGCCCTGGTTGGCCGGGGCCAGCCTGGTCAGTTCCTCGTTGACCCCGCGGGCCTCGGCGCCGAAGTCGCCTCGCCGGGCAAAATCGATCGCACGCTGTTCGAGGGATGTGATGTCCACGCGTCATCATATACTCGACGGCCATGAAATACCTGCGCTGGTCTTGTCTGATAGCCCTGATGATCTCCGCGCCGACCGCGGTGAGGCCGTCACCATCGGCCCAGCGGCCGGAAGCCGACATGTGCACGATTCCCCCCGGCGCCCAGCCGATGCTGCCGGCGAAGCTGCTGCCCGGCATGGGGGACACGAACATGCCGGTCACGACGAAGTCGGAGGAGGCCCGGAAGTTCTTCAACCAGGGGGTCTCGCAGATCCACTCGTTCTGGTCCATCGAGTCGGAGCGGTCCTTCCTCCAGGCGGCGACGCTCGATCCCGACATGGCGATGGCCTACTGGGGGATCTCGGTAAGCGCCGGCGGTGACTATCGTCCGGCGTTTCAGCTGCTGCGCGATCCGTACGACGGCGGCCGCGCCGGCGCAACTCCGGCGGCGCCGGCGGCGGAGATCGCGCGGACGGCGAACGGCGCCGCGATCGACCCGCGCATCCGCGCGCGCGAGGCGATCGCCAAAGCCATGGCGCTGCGCGACAAGGTCTCGGCCCGCGAGCGGCTCTACATCGAGGCCGAAGCGGCACGCCGCAACGTCGACTCCGCCTCGCCCGACGCCGACCACATCGCCGGCCTGCGCAAGCTGGTCGCCGCTCACCCCGATGATCTCGAGGCCAAGTCGATCCTCGGGCTGGCGCTGCTCGATGGCTACGATTCGGTCACCAAGGCGCCGCGCGCCCACACCACCGAGGGAACGACCCTGCTGCACGAGGTGATCGCCAAAGACGACAACCACTTCGGCGCCCACCACTATCTGATCCACGGGTGGGAAGGCAGCACGACGCCGGAGAAGGCGTGGCTCTCGTGCAAACGCTACCCGCAGCTCGTGCCCAACATTCCGCACGCGCTCCACATGCCGGGGCACATCTACGCGCAGAGCGACCGCATCGACGATGCGGTCGAGGCGTTTGCTCAGGCGGCCAACAACGAGTTGAAGTGGCTGGGCGCGGACGTGCTCTACCCGAACGGCCACCACGGCCACAACGTGCACTTCCTGGTGCAGTCACTGAATCTCGACGGCCGCTTCCGCGAATCGATGGAGCGCGTCAAACACATGATGAGCTTCAAGGAGACGCCGCGCGAGCGGACGGGCAACAGCCAGCGGGTAGTCTACCGGCAGGGTTACTACAGCCTGGTGAAGACGCTGGTTCGCTTCGAGCGATGGGACCTCGTGCTCGACGGCACCACCATCCCGACCTACGACAAGCCCGAGCAGCACGCCTGGCGGACATGGGCGATCGGCCTCGCGCACGCCGCCGAAGGCCGACTGGACGCCGCGCGCTCGATGCACGCGGAGATGAAACGGCACGTCGGCAACGCGTCGGCGACGAAGCGTCCGCTGGAGATCGCCGAGCTCGAGCTCGAGGCCACCATCACCGCGCGCAGCGGCGACAAGGCGAAGGGCTTCGAGATGTTCTGGAAGGCGGCGGAGATGGAGGCATCGCTGCTCTACACCGAGCCGCCGTCGTACCCGCGTCCGGTGGTCGAAGGGCTTGGCGTCACCGCGGCGGCGCTCGGCGATCACGAGGTCGCCGCCAAAGCGTTCACCGAAGCGCTCGCCCGCGAGCCCGGCAGCGGCCGCGCCTATTTCGCCATGGCCAAGACCCTGCGCGCCCTCAACCGGCCCGACGAGGCGCGCCGCATGGCCGAAGCCGCCACGCGCGCCTGGGACAAGGCAGACAGGGACCTGCCGCAGATAAAGACGAGCAGTGAAATTCAGAATTAAGAATTCAGAATTCAGAATTTTCTGAACCCGGACCTCGAACGCAGAAACAGAACCACGATCGCAGAACCCAGAACCACGATCGTCAGAACCCGGAACCACGATCGTAAGATCCCGGAACCACGATCGCAGAACCCAGAACCACGATCGTCAGATCCGGGAACCTCGAACGTCAGAACCCGGAACCACGATCGTAAGAACCCGGAACCTAGAACCGTTCGAGACGCATAGCGACGAGGTCCCCGAGCTGCCGCGCGGAGAAGTCCTTCCCTTCCGCGATCGCGGCGAGGCGGCCGTCCCGGTCGATGACCACGGTCTGCAGTGAGTGTGTGAGCATCCCCTCGTCGGGCCAGTACTCGACGCCGAAGAGCGCACACACCCGGGCGATCCCGTCAACGTCGCCGGTCAGCATGTGCCAGCCGGGCACGTTGGCGCCGTAACGCTCGGCATACTGCGCCAGCGTCGCCGGCGTATCGTGCCTGGGATCGAACGAGATCGTCAGCAGCACGAGGTCGGTCCCCAGCCGTTCGCGGAACCGGTCCCGCATCGCTCCCATCATCGTCATGACGCGGGGACAGTAATCGGGCAGCGGGCACCGCGTGTAGATGAAGCTCGCGACCACGACCGTGCCCCGCAGTGACGAGAGCGCGACCCGTTCGCCACGCTGGTTGACCAATGCGAAGTCGGGCACCGGCTGGCCCACGGAAACGACGGTGGTGCTGGTTGCGGCGGTCGCCGGCGGACCGCTTCCGGCGGCGCTGTTCGAACCGGCGGACAGCACGCGGACCCGGTCGATGACGCTGCGATCGCGGTTCACCCGCAGCCTGAACTGGATCCGGTCGCCCGGCTCGGATCCCGGCCAGCTGGCCGTTGTCGGCGGCGTTGAACGGCATGATCATGGCGTCCATGAAGCCAGGAACCGGATCGTGCGAAACCGTCACGACCCCCGCCGACGGATCCACCCTGAGGACCAGCCCCCGAACCTCATGCGCGTCCCCGCCGCACCCGGCCACAAGAATCGTGGCGAGAAGCAGAATTTTCCGCCGTTTCAACGGCAAGCCCTCGCACCCTTCCGCACCCACCGCACCCCCCGCACCCCTTCCGCACCCTTAGCCACCCTTCGCGGCCCTTTGACCTCTATAATCGCCCACATGACTGTGGTGGAGCGTCGGCTGGGCGACGTGACGGTCCTCGACCTCAAAGGCCGGCTGGTGTTCGACGACGGGGACGCCGTGCTCCGCGCCCACGTCAGCGACCTCGTCGGTCAGGGTCGCAGGAACATCGTGCTCAATCTTCGTGAGGTCACCTACGTCGACAGCTGCGGCATCGGCGTGCTGGTGGCCAAGTTCGTCAGCCTCCGGCGGCAGGGAGGGGACCTGCGCCTCGTGAACATCACCAGCCGCAGCCGCCGGCTGATGGAGATCACCAAGCTGCTGGGCATTTTCCGGATCTTCGAGTCCGAAGCCGAGGCAGTGGCCAGCTTCTCGAGCGAGCCCGGCGCGTGAGTGCACAAGTCGACCCGCGCGATGCCCGTGAGTCCGCCCGCCTCGAAGCGCTGGCCAAGTACCGCATCCTCGACACCGATCCGGAGATCGCGTTCGACGACCTGGCGCTGCTCGCCTCGCACATCTGCGAGACGCCGATGGCGGCGATCACCCTCGTCGACAAGGACCGGCAGTGGTTCAAGTCGCGCGTCGGCCTGACGGTGCAGCAGACGCCCCGCTCGATCTCGTTCTGCTCGCATGCCATCGAGCATCGCGGGATCTTCATCGTCCCGGACGCATCGAAAGACGACCGCCTGCGCGACAATCCGCAGGTGACCGGCGCCCCGCATATCCGTTTCTATGCCGGCGCCCCGCTGCTGGCCCGCGAGGGCCACGCCCTCGGCACCCTGTGCGTCGTCGATCGGCGGCCGCGGCGGTTGACCGCGTCCCAGGCGGAGGCGCTCGGCGCGCTGCAGCGCCAGGTCGAAGCGCAGCTCGAGCTGCGGCGCAGGGTGATGGAGCTGCGGGCGGCCAACGAGAACATTCACAAGCTCGCCGGGATGATGCCGTTCTGCTCGACCTGCCAGTTCAAGATGACGATCCCGGCGGACCCGGCCGCGATACCGGCGCTGACCGAGGGAGTCACCGCGATGCTGGCGCAGAAGGCATGGCCCGAGGGGCAGATCATGGCGATCGAGCTGGCGCTGCAGGAAGCTGTCGCCAACGCGATCCGGCACGGCTGCCGCGGCGACGCCAGCAAGCAGTTGCAGTGTACGGTCAACATCGACGCGGAAGGAGAAGTGATCATCACCGTGAGCGATCCGGGCCAGGGCTTCGACCCGACCCGCGTCGCCGATCCGCTGGCGCCCGAGAACGTGCTCAAGCCGAGCGGCCGTGGGATCTTCCTCATCAATGGCCTGATGGACGACGTGCAGTTTGCCGACGGCGGCCGCCAGCTGCAGATGAGGAAGCGCAAGGCCTAGCCCCCCCGTTGCACTGACCCCTACGTGCGTCTTCGCCGGACCAAATCGCTCGTCGTCACTTTCGCCGCGTCACTGATGGTCGCGGTCGGGGGTCTGCTCGGCCTGGACCTCTGGTGGCGTCAGGACCGTGCGGTGCAGGCGGCCGAAACCCGCGTCGCCAACCTCTCGATCGCGCTGTCGGAATTTGCCGGCGCAGTAGTCCGTCGCCAGCTCCGCCACCGATCCGCCGCGTCGATCCAGCTAGTGGCTCGTCCTCGATAAATCAGTACCATCGACAAGACATTCACCGCAGAGGCCGCGAGCAACGCAGAGGATTTCTTCCAATGGTTCTTCTCCGCGCCCTCGGCGCGCTCAGCGTTCTCGGCGGTGAAGTGAACGCTAGAGCGCCGAGACGATCTCGTACGACCGGAGCCGTGCCGCATGATCGAAGATCTGCGCCACGACGATGACCTCGTCGGGCCGGGTGCGCCCGACGAACGCCTCGAGCCCCTGCCGAACCGTGGCCGCGGATCCGACCATCGACACCGACTGGACCTCTTCCAGCGGAATCGTGCCGAAGGGGACGACCTCGCGCTCGTAGTCGCGGTTCGGCGGCGGCAGGGTCGTCGGCATGCCGAGGCGCAGGCTCGCGAACGATTGCCGGCCCGACGTCGCGATGAGCCGCGCTTCGTCGTCGGTCGCGGCGGCGACGATGTTGACCCCGAGCATCAGGTGCGGCTGAGGGTTGCGGGCCGAGGGACGGAAGTTGCGGCGGTACAGCTCGATCGCCGGCAGCATCATCGGCGCGGCGAAATGTGAGGCGAACGCGAACGGCAAACCGAGCGCCGCCGCGACCTGCGCGCCGAACAGGCTCGAGCCGAGGATGTAGATCGGCACTTCGAGCCCGGCTCCGGGCACCGCCCGCACCGTTCCCGGCCCGTCGCTCTCGTCGCGCTCCTGGAAGTAGGACAGCAGTTCGAGGACGTCCTGCGGAAAGGCGTCGGGATCGCTGGCCAGCGTCCGCCGCAGCGCCCGCGCGGTGGCCTGGTCGCTGCCCGGCGCGCGCCCGAGCCCGAGGTCGATCCGCCCCGGAAACAGGGACTCGAGAGTGCCGAACTGCTCGGCGACCACCAGCGGCGCGTGGTTGGGCAGCATGATGCCACCGGCGCCAACCCGGATCGTCTTCGTGCCCGCGGCCACATGGCCGATCACGATCGAGGTGGCGGCGCTGGCGATGCCCGGCATGTTGTGGTGCTCGGCCAGCCAGTAGCGCCGATAGCCCCAGGCCTCGGCATGCTGCGCCAGATCCAGCGTGTGCCGGAAAGCCGTCGCAGCATCGCTGCCCCGGGTGATCGTCGCGAGGTCGAGCACGGAAAGCGGAACCATCTGACTATTCTGTCACCCGCCGCACCATCGCACCGCACGTCGCACGTGCCGTCGCACACCGCACCGCACGTCGCACCGCACGCAGCACACCGCACCGCACGTCGCACGTAGCACGCAGCCCATCGCACATCGCACGTCGCACCCCGCACGTGAGTAGAATGACCCCATGCCCGAACTCGGCGTGCTGACGTCGATGATCACCCCGGCGGTGCTGATCTCGGCGTGCGCCAGCCTCATCCTCTCGACCTCGGTTCGCCTCGGCCGGGTGATCGACCGCGTTCGTGCGCTGTCGGAGAAGTTCGAGGAGATGGCCGGGAAGCGGGCCGACGAAGTCGTGCTGTTCGAGGACCGGCTGGTGTTGACCTTCAACCAGCTCGACTGGCTCACCTCTCGCGCCCGGCACCTGCAGCGCGCGATGACGACCTTCTACCTGTCGCTCGGGCTGTTCGTCGCCACCAGCGTCGCGATCGGCATTACCGCGGCCGCCGACGGCCGGTTCACCCAGATCCCGGTGATCTGCGGCATGCTCGGCGTCGGGCTGCTGTTCTTCGGCACGCTCCTCCTCGGCTTCGAAGCGACGCTGGCCTTGAAATCCATCCACGAGGAGATGGATTTTCTCTGGAAACTGGGCAAGCACCATGCGCCGCTGGCGTTGCGCGAGCGCCTTCCGTCGCGCCCCGCCTGGCTCGAGCGATTCCGGTGAGCCGCACCCGGACGCGGCCGCCACGATGACGCTGCTCTTCTCCTTTGCCCATCCGGACGACGAAAGTTTTTGCGGCGCCGGGACGGCGATGAAGCTGGCCGCCGCCGGCGCGCGGATCGTGCTCGTCACCGCCACGCTCGGCGAGCGTGGCAAGTGCGGTGATCCGCCGCTCTGCCGGCCCGAGGAGCTCCCGGCGATGCGGGAGCTCGAGCTGCGCGAGGCGGCGCGGATCATCGGCTTCGATGATCTTCATCTGCTCGGGTATCGAGACCGCGAGCTGGCGCAGGCGCCGGCGGCCGACCTGCGCCGCGCGCTGGTCTCGGTGATCCGGCGGGAGCGCCCCGCGATCGTCTTCACCTTCGATCCGGATGGATTCAACGCCCACCCCGATCACGTGGCCATCAGCCGCTTCACCAGCGACGCGCTGGCGGCGGCGGCCGACCGACGGTGGTTCCCGGAAGCGGGCCAACCGCACCACGTCCCGCGCCTGCTCTGGACCCCGCCGCTTGCGCCATGGGACATCCCCACCGTCGCGTCGATCGAGGAGCATCCGGGGGCTGACGTCGTGATCGACGTCTCGCCGTGGCGGGAGCGGCGGATCGCCGCGCTGCGCGCGCACCGGACCCAGCACCTTTCGATCAACCGATGCTTCTTCGATCGCGCGGATGTTCACCGGATGCTCGACGTCGAGATCTGGCGACAGGGATACGGACCGCCGCTGACGGTTCGGCCGGCGCGAGACCTCGACCTGGCATGAGATCGACCGCATGAAACCGCTCGAGCTGCTGGGCGAGACCCGGGCGCCCGACGGCACGCACCTGGCGTTGACCCGGCGCGACCGCGAGTTCATCATCCTGGCTGCGGGCAAGCCGCTGATGTCGAGCCGGATGCATGGCTCCGAGCAGGCGCTGGCCACCTTCGGCTGCCGCGGCATCGAGCGCGACGAGCCGTGCGTGCTGGTCGGCGGGCTCGGCATGGGGTTCACGCTGCGGGCGACCCTCGACACCCTCGGGCCGGCCGCCACCGTCATCGTCGCCGAGCTCATACCGGCGGTGGTGGAATGGAACCGCGGCCCGCTCGGCGCGCTCGCGGCCGAGCCGCTCGTCGACCGCCGCGTGCAGGTCGAGATCGGCGATGTCGGCGAACTGATGCGCGCGAGCCGGAACCGCTTCGATGCCATCCTGCTGGACGTCGACAACGGACCTGACGCCTTCACGGCGTCGGGCAACGTCGGGCTCTACAACGACGCCGGGCTGGCCGCGGCCCGGTCGGCGTTGCGGCCCGGCGGCACCCTGGCGGTGTGGTCGGCGTGGGAGGACCGCCGGTTCGAACAGCGGCTTCGTCACGCCGGGTTCACGCTCACGGTGGAACGTGTCCGCGCCCGGTTGAAGCAGGGGGGACCGCGCCACACGATCTTCGTGGCTGCGTTGCCTTCGTAGCCGACCGATCCCGGTTCGAAGGGCGGCGCTCGCGCGTCCGCTAGGTTTCAAGCGATAATCAGCAGGTGATCTGCACGAACCGATTCCTGCGTCAGCTCCCGATCCTGGCCTGCGTTCTACTTGCCGCGGCGGTCACCGCCTGCGACGACTCCCCCACTGCGCCGGCGCCGCCATTTTCACAGATCGATCTTCGCGCCGGCAGCGGTACGGCCGCCGCAAACGGCAACACGCTCACGGTCTTCTATACCGGCTGGCTGCATGACAACTCGAAGCCGGACCGGAAGGGACTGCAGTTCGAAACCAACGTCGGCGGCACCGCGTTTCCCTTCACGCTCGGCGCCGGCCAGGTGATCGCCGGGTGGGACTTGGGGCTCCAAGGCATTCAGCCGGGCGGTGTCCGTCGCCTGGTCATCCCGCCGGAGCTAGCCTACGGCACCGTCCGACACGGCCCGATCCCGCCGAACGCCACCCTGATCTTCGAGGTCGAGGTCACCGACGTGACCGTCGTTCAGTAGACCGCTGGGCGCCTCAGCGGGCGGTCGGGATCAGAAGATGCGGAACCGCAGCCCGAACATGTAGTGCGTGAGGCGGTCATCGATCTGGATCTCGCTGGCGCCCTGCTCGTCCCCCTTGATCTTGGTCCAACCCGCCTCGCCGTAGAGGGCGACGCGATCGGTGATCCAGCCTTCGAGTCCCCCGCCGAAGGTATAGCTCCAGCCGTCGGTCCGCGTCTCGATCGTCTGCGACTCGCCGCCGATCGTCTGGGTCATGGTCTCTTTGGCGTCGTGATACGTGGCGCCCCCCTGGCCGAACAGCCGCACCGGGCCGATCGGGACCCCGACTTTTGCCACCGCATTGCCGATGTGTGCGTCGAGCGAGCTGGTGAAGGTGTAGGTGGCGCCACTGCCTTCAGCCACGATCTTGGACGGCTTGACGTAGCTGCCCTCGACCCCGAGCCAGTGGGTGATCCACAGCGTCGCCCCCGCGGAAAAAGTGCCGACGTAGCCAGCGTCGTCGCAGTCGACCACGTCGCCGCAGGCGATCGCGGCGGAATTGCTCGTGCGCCCCAGCCCGCCGCCACCGAAGACCACCAGCCCCGTGGGCGCGAGGCGTCTCACCGGCGCGTTCGGGTTGTAGGACCCCTGGCGCAACAGGACGGCAGGGATTGGTTTCGATACGTCGATCACGATCGTGCTGCGCTGCCGCACCCAGTAGACACCGCTGATCTCGCTCCGGACGCAGCCCGTTTCGGGGGGGGCCGGCAGCTGGTTGCGATCGACGATCAGCACCCGCCGGGTCTTGTCGCAGGCATCGACGAAGAGACGTGAGTCCATTTCCGCCTTGCCGGGCTCACTGGCCGGCAGGTTGGCCGCAACTGTGGCGGTGCCGTCAGCCCCGACGGTGCCGGTGTTCCCGGCCGCGCTGTTGACGACGACGGTGACTGTCTCGCCGGGGGTGGCCCCTCTCACGATGACCGTCTGTGCGGCAGCGACGCCAGCCGCACTGATATTGAGCACGGCCGCCATAGCCAGCAGCCGCATGGGGTTCGACATCCTCGCTCCTTATGGTCCGTGCGGGATCGCTTGCAGGATCTGCCGTCGGCCTCATGAATTATCGTCCAGAATTGTGCGTCAAGGCACGAGTCCACCATCGGGTCAGTCTCGGGTAAGATTTCCGCATGACCACCACGCACGCCCTTTCCGGTCAGGAAATCGTTTCCCTCACCAAAGCCCACACGCTCTTCGAATGGTCGGCGCAGTCCAAGGTCGATCCCATTCCGGTGTCAGGCGCGGAGGGCTGCTGGTTCTGGACGCCAGAGGGAAAGCGCTACCTCGATTTCAACAGCCAGCTGATGTGCGTGAACATCGGCCACTCGCACCCGCGGGTGATCAAGGCGATCCAGGACCAGGTCGCCACGCTCGCCTACGCCAACCCGTTCATGGCGACCGAGCCGCGCGCGCTGCTCGGCGAGAAGCTGGCGAAGATCACCCCTGGTGACATCGACGCCTTCTTCTTCACCAACGGCGGCGCCGAGGCGAACGAGAACGCCATCAAGATCGCGCGGATGTACACCGGCCGGCACAAGATCCTGGCGCGCTACCGCTCCTACCACGGCGCCACCGGCGGGGCGATGACGCTCACCGGCGATCCACGGCGCTGGGCGGCCGAACCCGGCCTCCCCGGCATCGTCCATGTCGCCGATGCGTATCACGGCGTCCAGCGCGGCTGGGACGAGGTCGGCCTGGCCCTCGCCAATATCGAAGAGGTGATCCAGTTCGAGGGCCCGAAGCATATCGCGGCGTTCTTCCTCGAGCCGGTGACCGGGACGAACGGCATTCTCGTTCCGCCGGACGGCTATCTCGAAGGCATCCGCGAGCTGTGCACGAAATACGGGATCCTCATGGTCGCCGACGAGGTGATGTCAGGCTTCGGGCGGACCGGCGAATGGTTCGCGGTGGACCACTGGAAGATCGTGCCCGACCTCATGACCATGGCCAAGGGGCTGACGAGCGCCTACGTGCCGCTCGGCGCGGTCGGCATGCGGCGCGCGATCGCCGATCATTTCAAGGACAACGTCCTCTACGGCGGGCTCACCTACAACAGCCACCCGCTGGCTTGCGCCGCGGCGCTGGCCACCATCGCCGTCTATGAGGATGAGGATCTGATCGCCCGCGCCAAGCGAACCGGCGAGGTGATGAAGGGCCTGCTGAAGGACCTCGAAGAGCGCCACGAGATCGTCGGCGCCACCCGGTCGATCGGCCTGTTCGGGATCGTCGAGCTCGTGAAGAACCGGAAGAGCATGGAGCCGATGGCGCCGTTCAACGGCACCTCTGAGTCGATGATCAAGCTGGGCCGCTTCTTCCGGGAGCAGGGGCTCTACACGTTCGTCCGGTGGAACAGCTTCTTCACCAACCCGCCGCTCACGATCAGCGAAGACGAACTCCGCCACGGCTTCGACATCATCGATCGGGGACTCAAGGAGATCGGCTGAGCGGAAACGCTCAACGGGGATGGGGGATGGGGGTCGGGAATGGGTCAACTCCCAACTCCCAACTCCCGCAATCCCCAATCCGCAATCCCCAATCCGCAATTCCCATCCGCGATTCCCGATCGTCCCCGTTACAACGCGTCCGTAATCGCCTTGGCCACCTCGGTGGTCTTTGCGTGCCCGCCCAGGTCGGGTGTCCTGGGACCGTTGTCGGCCAGCACCCGCTCGATCGCGGCGACGATGCGGTCGTGGGCCGCGGGGGCGCCGAGATGGTCGAGCATCAGCGCGCCGGCCCAGATCGCGCCGATCGGGTTGGCGATCCCCTTGCCGGCGATGTCCGGCGCCGAACCGTGGATCGGCTCGAACATCGACGGGTGCGTGCGCTCGGGATTGATGTTGGCGCCGGGAGCGACGCCGAGGCTGCCCGAGACCGCGGCGCCGAGGTCGGTGAGGATGTCGCCGAACAGGTTCGAGGCGACGATCGACGTCGAGGCTGCCGGGATCCGTGACCATCCGCGCCGCGAGCGCGTCGACGTGGTACTTGCGCCACGACACCGACGGATAATCCTGCGCGACGGCGTCGACCGCTTCGTCCCAGAGCACCATCGTGTGCTGCATGGCGTTCGACTTGGTGGCGCTGGCCAGCAGCCTCCGCGGCCGACGCGGACGCGAGCTCGAAACCGAACCGGGCGATGCGCTCGACGCCGCGGCGCGTGAACAGGCTGGTCTGCTCCGCCACCTCGTGCGCGCGTGCCGGCGTGCAGCCGTCCGCCGACCCCGGCGTACTCCCCTTCCGAGTTCTCGCGCACGCAGATCATGTCGATGTCGGCCGGGCCGCGCCCGGCGAGCGGACTGTGCACGCCGGCAGCAGCCGCATCGGCCGCAGGTTGACGTACTGGTCGAACCGCTGCCGGATCGGCAGGATCAGCTCCCACACCGAGACGTGGTCCGGCACCGCCGGATCGCCGATCGCCCCGAGGTAGATGGCGTCGAATTCCTGCAGCCGATCGAGGCCGTCCGCGTCCATCATCCGGCCCGTGCGCGCGGTAGAAGTCGCAGCCCCACGGGAACTCGACGAACTCGAGCCCGCAGCGAATGCCGGCCGCGGCCTTCTCCACGCACCTCGATCCCCGCCGGGATCACTTCCTGGCCGATGCCGTCACCGGCAATCACTGCTGACTCTTCTGCATCGAAGCTTGTCCTGTCTTCACAGTCCAGGAGATCAGGAGCCGATGCGAGACCACAGGAGTATCTCTGCGTCCGCGAACCTGCTGAACTCTGATCTGCGACACGCTGAATTACATCCCCGGCGGCGTAAACCGGCCGTCCTGCGCGAGCCAGCCGCCGTCCGCGTAGATGATCGTGCCGGTGACGTAGCTCGCCGCGTCAGAGGCGAGGAACAGCGTCGGGCCGACCATCTCCTCGGGCTGGCCCCAGCGGTTGAACACGCTCTTGGCGGCGTAGGCGTCGAACCACTCCTTGTTGTTCTTGATCGGCGCGGTCAGCGGCGTCTCGATCACGCCCGGGACCGACGCAGTTGACGCGGACGCCGTACGGGCCGAACTCCGAGGCCGCGCCGCGCGCCAGCTGCAGGATGCCGGCCTTGGTCGCGGCGTACACCGACTGGCCCGGCTCGACGACCAGCGAGCGGATCGACGAGAACAGGACGATGCTGCCGCGCCGCTGCGCCGTCATGATCCGGCCGGCGGCGCGCAGCACGTTGAAGTTCCCCTTGATGTTCAGGTCGAGCACGCGCGCCAGCTCGTCGTCCTGGTAGTCGAGGATCTTCTTGCGGACGTTGATGCTGGGCGTGCAGATCACGATGTCGAGGCTGCCGTGCGACTGCGACGATCTCGCTGAACGCCTGTTCGACCGCGGCGGCGTCGCGGATGTCGAGCGTCGCGGCCTGGCACGAGCCGCCTCCTTCCGACGCCCGGGCGCTGACCCGGGCCGCCTCCTCCTGCTTGATGTCGAGGCAGACGACGTTGGCTCCCATCTTCGCCGCCCCGATGGTCACCGCTTCGCCGATGCCTGACGCGCCGCCGATGACGGCGGCTACCTTGCCCGAGAGATCGAAAATCCCGCGATCAGCCATGTCTACTCCTGGATTCCTTGTCTGGCTCTCCTGGGTCCGGCCAGCATGAAGACGAAAAACATGATGGCGCCGGTGGTCAGGCCGGCCATGGCAGGGGTGAGACCCAGCACCCGTGCGCCGCCATACCCGAACTGCATGATCGCCACCGTGGCGATGCCGGTGACGATCGCCGCCATTGCGTCGCGGGTCTGCGCCCGGCGCACGTAGAGGCCGCCGAGGATCGGCATGAAGAGCCCGACTCCCATCAGCGTATAGAAGATGCTGAGCGCGGTGATCACGCTGGCGGCCAGCAGCGCGACGATCACCCCGAGCGCCCCGGCGATGACCGCCGTGATCCGCGTGATCCGCAGCATCTCGACATCCGTCGCGTTGCGGTTGACGAAACGCTTGTAGAAGTCCTGCGACAGGGACGTCGTGAGCATGAACAGCACCGCGTCGGCCGAGCTCACCTCGGCTGAGAAGACAGCCGCCAGCCCGATCCCGCCGACGACGGCGGGAACGCCGTGCATCAGCACCATCGGCAGCGCCAGTTCGTGCGACGCGAGCTCGGGGAAGCGGACGCGGGCGATCATCCCCATCGTCACCGGCACCATCGCGTACAGGGCGAGCCCGAGCGCATTGAGGCCGACGCCCAGCCGCACCGCCCGATCGTCGCGGGCGCCGTAGATCTTCTGCAGCAGCCCGGGCGAGACCAGGAAAGCCGGCCCGAGCACCGCCAGGTAGACCAGGCCGGAACGGCCGCCGCTCCAGAAGTTCCAGTAGTCGGGCGTCGGTTGCAGCGCCGCCAGCGTGCTCCATCCCCCGACGGCAGCCAGCGCCAATGGAAGCGCGATCGCGAAGCCCACGATCTTGACCGTCAGCTGGACGACATTCACCCATGCCGACGTCAGCAGCCCACCGGCGGTGAAGTAGATCGTGATCAGCACGCCGCCCAGCACGCAGCCGAACACCGGCGGCAGCCCGACGATGACGTTCAGGATGGTGGCGATCGCGATGAGCTGGCCGGCGAGGATGAAGATCGCACCGACCCAGAGCAGCGCCCCGATCGCCGCGCGGACGACGACGCCGAAGCGGAACTCGAGAAAGTCGCCGACCGTGACGCAGGTCGTGCTGGGCGGCCGCGCGGCGGATGGCCGGACCGATCCACAGCGCGAGAATGATCGAGCCGATCGCCGCCGACAGGACCCACCAGACCGCCGCCAGGCCGTCGCGATAACCCAGACCGGTGGCGCCGACCGTCGAGCCCGCGCCGATGTTGGCCGCGAGCATCGTCGAGAACACGAGACCGGGACCGAGTTTGCGGCCGGCGACGAAAAAGTCCTTGCGCGGTGGTGACCCGGCGGCCGATCCAGAACCCGAGACCGATCTGCAGCACCGAGTAGACGATGAGGAGGATCAGGTAATACATGCTGTCAGAAGGTCGGCGGGGTGTTGATCCAGAGCAGCACGGCATCGACCTTTCCCGGGTTGAACCAGCGGTGGCCGAGCGTGCTCTCGAACCAGAAGCTGTCACCTTCATTGAGCACGAAGCATTCGAGCTCGTCGAGCCAGACTTCGAGCGTGCCGGCGAGCATGTAGATGAACTCTTCTCCCTGGTGCGAGTACGAGCCGTCGCTGCCCGACAGCGGCGCGACTCGAAACAGCATCGACTGCAGCATCGTCGCGCCCGACGACAGCATCTCCATGCGAACACCGGAGTGGATCGCCAGGACCCGGCGGTCGGCGGGGCGCACCAGACGCTCCTTGCCCTTCGGCGCCTGGAACAGGTCCATCACGGTAGCGCCGTAGGCGGTGGCCAGCCGCTGGAGGGTGGCGACCGAGGCGTTGGCCTGGCCGCGTTCGACCGAGCTGAGAAAACCGGGAGAGATCCCGGCCCGCCGGGCAGCGTCGGCGATGCCGAGACCGGTGTGGCGGCGCAGCCGCTGGAGCTTTGGCCCGAGCGGCTTTGGCGCCGGGGTGGTGCGCGCGGCCCGCGGCACCCCCAGCTCGCGCTTGATCCCGGGAACGTTGAGCCGCTGGACCTCGCGCAGGTACTTGATCCGCTTGAGCACCTTGAGCAGGTCGGGGCTGTACAGCCGGTAGCGGCCGTTGCTGCGCACCGGCGCCACCAGGCCGACCGATTCCCACATGCGCAGCGTCGAGGCGCTCACGCCGAGAATCCGTGCGGTCTGGCCGACGGTCAGGAACCCGAGGCGCGAGGCGGCGGGCTGGCGCCGGCGGGTGCGGGGCTTCGGTGAGATCGCGCGTTTGTCGGGCACGGAAATGAGTGCGGGGCCGCTGGCGGCGCCGCGATACTACTCGACGCCGCGCCTGTTTGACAACGTTACAGCTTTCCTGTAATTCTCGCGCGGATGGTCTCCGCGTCAGGTGCCGACCGTGTCCTTGCCGCGGTGGACGCGGCGGCGGACGAAATCGTCGCCTTTACATCCGATCTCATCAAGGTTCCCACAGTCAACCCGCCCGGCGACGCCTACGAGGAGTGCGCCCGCCTGATCGGCACGCGACTCGCCGCGTGCGGGTTCGAGGTCGAATATCTCGCGGCCGAGGGGCGGCCCGAGCACACGCCGACGCATCCCCGCATCAACGTCGTCGGACTGCGCCGCGGGCGGGCCCTGCGGCCTGCCGTCCATCTCAACGGCCACTTCGACGTCGTGCCGGCCGGCGCGGGCTGGACTGTCGACCCGTTCGGCGGCCTGGTGAAGGACGGCCGGGTCTACGGGCGCGGCGCCTGCGACATGAAGGCCGGCATCGCGGCAGCGGTGTATGCCGCCGAGGCGATCCGCCGCGCGGGGGTCGAGCTCAACGGATCGATCGAGATCAGCGGCACGGTCGACGAGGAGAGCGGCGGGTTCGCCGGGGTCGCCTGGCTCGCCGAACAGGGGCGGCTCGACGCCAGCCGACAGGACTTCGTCATCATCCCGGAACCGCTGAACGTCGACCGGATCTGCATCGGCCACCGCGGCGTGTACTGGTTCGAAGTGACGACCCGCGGCCGGATCGGGCATGGCAGCATGCCCTTTCTCGGCGTCAGCGCGATCGAGCACATGGGGGTCATCCTCGAGAAGATCCGTCGCGAGCTGCTGCCGGCGCTCGCCGCCCGCACCACCGCCGTGCCGGTCGTCCCGGACGGCGCCCGGCATGCCACGTTGAACATCAACGGCATCATGGGGGGGCAGCCGACCGACGGGATCCAGACTCCCTGCGTCGCCGACGTCTGCCGGGCGGTGTTCGACCGGCGCTTTCTGCTCGAGGAGGGGTTCGATGCGGCGCGCGCGGAAATCCGGTCGCTGCTCGAAGGCGCCGCCGCCAGCACCCCGCAGCTCGCCTACGAACTACGGGATCTGATGGTGGTCCATCCCGTGCGCACGCCCGAAGGATCTCCGCTGGTGGCGTCGCTCGAGCGCGGCGTGCAGCACGTGCTCGGCCGGCCGGCCACGCAGGTCGCCAGCCCCGGCACCTACGACCACAAGCACGTCGACCGGATCGCCGGCATCCCCAACTGCGTCGCCTACGGTCCGGGCATCCTCGATCTCGCCCACCAGCCCGACGAATGGTGCGGCATCGACGATCTCGTCAACTCGACGAAGGTGCTCGCGCTCTCGGATCGAGCTGACCGAGACTCGAGCTGAGCGCTGAGGGAGCGGTTCTGAGGGTTCAGGGTTCGAAGGTTCGGGTCTCAGCCCAGGTTCCAGGTTCGCAGTCAGCTGAGCGCGTCAGCTGACCCGAACGTGACCCAGCACGGAAGCCTGGAACCTTGGAACCTTGAGAACCCTTAGAACCTTAAGAACCTTTCTGGCGTCGCCCGCAGCGGATCGCCTGGCTACCGGATCCTTTTCCGCAGTTCGTCGAAGGCTGACTCGCTGAATTCCGAAGCGACGAGCGGGGTAACGGCGACGTAGCCGTCGAGGGTGGCCTGCACGTCGCTGCCGGGTTCGGCGGTGGTCGGCTGCTCGAAGAAGCTCCAGAACATCGGCCGGCCGTAAGGGGTCTTCGCTTCCTCGAAGCGCTCCATGCCCATCTGGCTGCTCTGCCGCGCGAGGCGCAACCCCTTCAGCTCGGCGCCGGCAGGCACGTTGACGTTGAGGAAAACCCCCTTCGGCAGCCCTCCCTGCTTCACGATCTCGACCACCTTGGCGGTCGCAGCGGCAGCCGCGCCGTAATTCGGGTGGCCGGAGATGTCGAGCGACGACGCGATTGCCGGGACTCCCTGCATCGCCGCCTCACGCGCGGCCGCAACCGTGCCGGAGATGTAGGCGTTCAAGCCGAAGTTCGATCCTCGGTTCACCCCCGACACGACGATGTCGGGCTTTTGCGCGAGCAGCTTGGCGAGCGCGACCCGGACGCAGGAGGCAGGGGTGGCGCTGAGGCCGGTCGCCTGCATCCCCGCCACCTCGACGCGTTCGATGTAGATCGGATCGCTCAACGTGATGCCGTGTCCGGTGCCGCTGTGGTTGGCGCTCGGCGCGACGATGGTGATCTCCCCGATCGACTTCAGCGCCTGCACGAGCGCGGCAAGGCCGGGCGCACGTACGCCGTCGTCGTTGGTGAGCAGGATCCGGTAAGGGGTCGCGGTTTGGCCGGACAGTCGCGCGAGCCCGGGGGCGGCGAGCAGAAGCAGCGCGACCAGGCCAGCCCCGGCGCGGGTAGCGATCGAAGTCATGAACACTCCGTGTGAATTGACAAACCTTACACATTTCATATAAAAGCGCCAGATCCTTCATATGCGCCGCGCCCGCGTTCTCCTGGTGTCGCTGCTCTGCGTGCTGGGGGCGGCCTCGGCGCTGGCCCAGGAGCAGCCGGCGGCCCGGCACGTCGTACTGATTTCGGTGGACGGGCTGCGGCCCGACTACTACCTGCCGTCGCCGGCGCGGCTCACGACCACCCCCGCGCTCGACCAGCTGCGGGCCCGCGGCAGCTGGGCCGAGGGGGTCGTCGGGCAGTTCCCCTCGCTCACCTACCCGTCACACACCTCGATCGTAACGGGCGTGCGGCCGGCCCGTCACGGCGTCGTGCAGAACACGGCGTTCGCGCCGGACGGCGGCGGCAGCTGGTTCTTCGACAGCTCCATCTTGAAGGTGCCGGCGCTGTGGGACGCCGCGCGTGCGGCCGGTCTGAAGACCGCCGCCATCTCGTGGCCGGTGACGGTCGGCGCCCGCATCGACTACCTGTTGCCCGAAACCAACCAGGCGCCGCGTGACGGCACCTGGCTGGACCTGATGCGCCGCCAGTCGACGCCCGGGCTGGTGGACGCCGTCGTCGAACGGCTTGGCGGCTTCGCGCCCGACGGCAACCGCGACTACGCGCAGCGGGACCGGTTCTCGACCGCGGCCGCCGCGCTCATCCTGGAGAAGTACCGGCCCAACCTCCTGCTGATCCATCTGGTCGAGACCGACACGGCGCAGCATGAGTTCGGCCCGAACTCGCCGCAGGCGGTCGAGGCGATGGCGCACGTAGACGCTTCGATCGGCGCGATCCTCAAGTCAATCGAGACCGCCGGCATGGCCGCGGACACGGCGGTGATCGTCACCGGCGACCACGGCTTCTACCGCGTGCACAGCGCCTTTCAACCGAACGTCGTCCTGCGCGAGGCGGGGCTGCTGCAGGTCGATGCGCAAGGACGGGTCACGTCGTGGCAGGCGATGGCCCACCGGTCGGCGATCCGGCTCAAGGACCCGGGGGACACGGCGCTCGCCGCGAGGGTCGAAAAGCTCTTTCGCGACCTGGCCGTCACCCGCTACAGTGGACTCTTCCGCGTCGTTGGACGCGAAGAGATCGCCCAACGTGGCGGGGACCCGGAGGCGTTGCTGTTCCTGGAGCCGGCCGAGGGATACACCACGGCCGCCGGAACGTCGGGAGCGTTCCTCGTGGCCAGCCCGCGGCATGGCGACCATGGCTACATGCCCGACGTGCCGGCGATGCACACCGGGCTGATCATGGCCGGGGCCGGCATCCTGAAAGGCATCGCCGTGCCGCTGGCGCGGCAGATCGACATCGCCCCGACCGCCGCCCGCCTGCTCGGCATCGAGCTGCCGACGGCAGAGGGAATCGCGATGGTAGGAACACTGGAGAAGCAGAGAAACTAAGAACTCAGAACTCAGAATTCAGAACCCGGAACCTCGAACGAAGACCCGGAACCTTTAGAACCTTTTAGAACCTTTAGCCGTAGAACCCGTAGAACCCGTAGAACCTTACTTTCATTGAAAAGCGAGGGACGACAATGATGCGCAGGTACGTCATATTGGCGCTGGCGATCGGGATGATCGTCGGCGGGCTGTCGCCGCGGGTCGTTTTCGCCCAGGCGACCGGAACGATCTCGGGGTTGATCACCGACGAGTCCGGCGCGGTGATGCCCGGCGTGACGGTGGAGGTCACCAACACCGCCACCAACCAGACCCGAAACGCGGTCACCGGCAGCGACGGCTTCTACACCGTCCCGCTGCTGCAGCCGGGACCGTACTCGGTCAAGGCGACGCTGCAGGGGTTCCGGACGTTCGTCCGTGAAGGGTTGCGGGTCACCGTCGAGAGCACGTCGCGCGTGGACGTGAAGATGACGGTCGGGCAGCTGGAGGAATCGGTCCGGGTCACCGCCGATTCGCCGCTGGTCGAAACCGCCAGCGCCGCGCTCGGCACGGTGATCGACGAAAAGAAAGTGGTCGAGCTGCCGCTCAACGGCCGCAACTTCACCCAGCTCGGCACGCTGATCCCCGGCGTGGTCGCGCCTCCCGCCGGCCTCGGCGGCGCGGCGGGCGACGCAACGCCGGGCGGGTTCGGCGCGACGACTTCCGGCTTCAGCGTCAACGGCATGCGCAACCAGTCGAACAACTTCCTGCTCGACGGCGCCAGCAACAACGACACCTTCAACACCGGCTTCGTCATGCGGCCGCCGCCCGACGCGATCCAGGAATTCAAGATCCAGACCCACTCCTACAGCGCCGAATTCGGACGCAACGCCGGCTCGGTCGTCAACGTCGTCACCAAGGCCGGTACCAACGTGATGCACGGGGCGGCCTGGGAGTTCAACCGTGACGATGCGCTGCAGGCGCGGAACTTCTTCGCCCCCGCGACCCAGGACAAGCCGAAGCTGAAGCAGAACCAGTTCGGCGGCAGCCTCGGCGGCCCGATCATGCGCGACCGCGTGTTCGGCTTCGGCTACTACGAGGGCTATCGCCAGACACGGGGCAACACCTCGAACATCCTGGTGCTCACCGATGCCCAGCGCGCCGGCAACTTCGGCACCACCACCATCCGCGATCCCCAGACCGGCAGTCGCGTTTGCCAACAACACCATTCCGCAGGACCGCCTCAGCCCGATCGCCCTGGCGCTGATGGAGGAATTCATTCCGCCGGCGAACTCCGGCACCAACCGCTACATCGCTCTCGCCGGAGACCGAGGACGACCGCGACTCGTTCGGCGGGCGCGTCGACTACCAGATCAGCGACAAGCAGTCGCTACTCGGCCGCTACATGCTGACCAAGACCGAGTCGGTGACCCCGCCGATCACCGCGCCGATCGGCAACACGGCGAAGTCGACGCTCAGCGACTACATGGGCTCGCACACCTTCATCGTCTCGACCAACGCGATCAACGTCGCCCGCGTCTCGTACAACAAGATCGACGCGCAGCCGGCGGTGACCAGCGGCCTGCGCAACGAGGACTACGGCATCAACGTGCCGAATACGAATGCGCTGGCCCAGGGCCTGGCCGCGATCGTCATCTCCGGGTTCCCGACCCTCGGCGACCAGCAGCAGCCGTTCGTGCAGCGCGGCAACGAGGTATTCCAGCTGACCAACGACTTCATCTGGACGCGGGCAGCGCACAGCATGAAGTTCGGCTTCGACATGCGCCGCGAGCACATGCTGATCGCGTTCATCAACCGGCCGAACGGTGACTTCACCTTCACCGGCGCGTGGAGCGGCAATGCCGCCGCCGACTTCCTGCTCGGCCTGCCCGGCCAGTTCCGCCGGACGACGACCAACCAGGCGCAGGACGGCGTCGGCTATCTCTACGCCGGCTACGCCCAGGACGAGTGGCGCGCCGCGTCGAACCTGACGATCAGCGCCGGGCTGCGCTACGAGCTGTCGCAGCCGTTCGTCGACAAGAACGATGCGCTCAACGCCTTCCACCCGGGGGTCCAGTCGACGCGCTTCCCCGACGCTCCGGCGGGCCTCGTCTATCCCGGGGATCCGGGTATTCCGCGCGGCACCTACGCGACCGACAAGAACAACTTCGCGCCGCGGCTCGGCCTCGTCTACGATCCGTTCGGCAAGGGGCGCACCACCGTCCGGGCCGCGTGGGGCGTCTTCTACGACGCGCTCGCCGGGCAGGGGGACTTCTTCCAGAGCGGCGTGCTCGCGCCACCGTTCACGCCGCTGGTCGAAGTGAACTCGCCGACGCCGATCACGCTTCGCCAATCCGCTGGACTCGATCACCGGCGGCGGCAACCGCTTCCCCGGCGGGTTGACGATCATCGGCTGGGCCGAGGACTTCCAGACGCCGTACGCCTACCACTTCAATGCGACCGTCCAGCACCAGATCGGCGAGAACATGGGCGCCGAGGTGGGCTACGTCGGCTCGCGCGGGCGCAACATGCCGATCTTCATGGAAGTCAACCCGGCCACCATCGTCAACGGGGCGGTCGGGCCCGCGGCTGTTCCCGGCGTTCGCGCTGGTGCGGCCGACCTTCTCCGCCGCCGAATCGAAGTACGACTCGCTGCAGGCCAGCCTGCGGATGCGGCCGACCAACGGCATCAACTTCCTGGCGGCCTATACGCTCGGGCACCGCCAAGGACCACGTGTCCGGCCTGAACATCGGCGGCGAGCCGCGGCCGGTGCTGCCGGTCACGATCGGCGACGAGGCCACGTTCGAGCGCGCGCTCGATTTCGAATGGGGGAATGCGCTGTTCGACGTCCGGCACCGGTTCGTCCTCAGCTTCGGCGCCGAGCTGCCGACGCCGGAGAACATGGGATCGGTGCTCCGTCACGTGCTCGGCGGCTGGCAGCTGAACGGGATCATCCAGAAGCAGACCGGCTTCCCGGTGGCGGTGACCGACTCGGTGCTCACCCGCCAGCAGCTCACCAATCGTCCCGACGCCACCTGCGATCCAAACGACGATGCGCCGCACACCGTCGAGCAGTGGTTCAACGACCTCTTGTTTCGTGCGGCGTCCCCAGGCGCAGACCGGCGACCGGCCGGGCAACGCCGGGCGCAACGTCACTCGCGGCCCGGGCTTCGCGTCGGCCGACCTGTCGCTCTTCAAGAACATCGCGCTGACCGGCAGCGCAGCGGATCCAGCTGCGGTTCGAAGCGTTCAACGCCTTCAACCAGGTCCGGTTCAACAACCCGGTGGGGGCGATCAACGCGCCGGACTTCGGCCGCATCACCTCGGCCCAGGACGGCCGGGTGATCCAGCTGGGCGTGAAATACCTGTTCTGACGGTTCCAGCTTCCAGCCTGCCAGCTTCCGGCTTCCAGCGGTTAGCCGGCCTAGCGCTGATAGGCTGGAAGCTCGGTAGCTGGTAGCTGGAAGCTGGAAGTTGAACGCATGGAAGCATATGACGCCGACTCCTTTCCCTCGCCTGCGCGGCCGCCGCGAGCTTCGTCGTCATCGCCGCGGCGCAATCCAGTCCGACTGCCCCGGCGCCGCAGGAACTGAAACCGACGGGCGGCCGCGGCCTCACCGAGGTACAGGGGATCAAGGTCGGGCATCACACCCTGACCGAGCGCCCGACCGGCTGCACCGTCATCCTGGTGGACGGCGAAGGCGTGCCGGGCGGCGTGTCACAGCGGGGTGGGGCGCCGGGCACGCGCGAGACCGAGCTGCTCGATCCCCTCAACATGGTCGACAAGGTCAACGCCATCGTGCTGTCGGGCGGCAGCGCCTACGGGCTCGAGGCGGCGACCGGCACCGTCCGCTGGCTCGAGGAACGCAAGATCGGCTGGCCGGTCGGCGGGGCCGGGGTCGTCCCGATCGTGCCGGCGGCGATCCTGTTCGACCTGCCGTTCGGCGGCAAGCCGCAGATCCGACCGACGGCCGACTGCGGCTACAAGGCGGCGGATGCGGCGAGCTATGCGCCGGTCGCCGAAGGGAACGTCGGTGCCGGGAACCGGCGCGACGGTCGGAAAGATGGGGGCCGGGCCGATGAAGGGGGGGCTGGGGTCCGCCGCGATCACGCTGCCCAACGGTCTCGTCGTCGCCGCCATCGTCGCCGTGAACGCGGTCGGCGATATCGTCGACCCGACCACCGGACAGGTCGTCGCCGGCGTCCGCAGCGCGGACGGCAAGTCGCTGGCCGACGTCCGCAAGCTCCTGCGATCGGGTGAGCTCGGCCGCCGCACGCCGCCGCGCGCCGGCGAGAACACCACCATCGGCCTGGTCGCGACCAACGCCCGGCTCACCAAGACCGAGGTGAACCGCGTCGCCCTGATGGCTGACGACGGGTTCGCGCGAGCGATCAACCCGTCGCATACCAGCGGCGACGGCGACACCGTCTTCGCGCTGGCGACCGGACGCTGGCAGGGGCCGGCGAATGCGTCGATGATCGGCGCCCTGGCGGCCGAAGCGATGGCCGAAGCCATCGTCCGCGCGGTGTCGAAGGCGGAAACGCTCGCCGGCGTGCCATCCGCGAAGGAGCTGGGAACGGTGCCGGCGCGGATCAAGTAAACTCCCAACTTGCCAACTTCCAACTTCCAAGGCCGCGCAGATTTGATCCCTCGCCTGTCTGGGAGTTGGGAGTCGTGGTTGGTAACTCATGAAAACAACTCGCAGGCAGTTCCTCGCCACCACCCTGGGAGCTTCGGCGGTCGCCGGCTTCCCGGCGATCGTGCGCGCCCAGGGCGCGCGCCCGGCGATGCCCCAGGGGGTTGCCTCGGGTGACGTCACCGGAGGCCGCGCGGTGATCTGGAGCCGCGCCGACCGCGCGGCGCGGATGTTCGTCGAGTACTCGACGACCGAGCGGTTCGACAACCCGCGGCGCGTGCCCGGGCCGGCGGCGCTCGAGACCACCGACTTCACGGCGCGCGTGGTGCTCACCGACCTCCCGGCGGGCCAGCGGGTGTTCTACCGCGTGCTCTTCCAGGACCTCGCCGACATCCGCAGCTGGAGCCTGCCGGCGCCGGGCAGCTTTTCGACTCCCCTCTCCACCGCGGACCGCTCGCGCGACGTCACGCTCGCGTGGTCGGCCGACACCGTCGGCCAGGGCTGGGGGATCAACCCGGAGTGGGGCGGGCTGCGCCTCTACGAGACGATGCGGAGCGCGCAGCCGGACGTCTTCATTCACTGTGGCGACACGATCTACGCCGACCAGCCGATCGCCGCCGAAGTGAAGCTCGACGACGGCTCGATCTGGAAGAACATCGTCACCGAGGCGAAGTCGAAGGTCGCCGAAACCCTCGACGAGTTCCGCGGCAACTACCAGTACAACCTGCTCGACGAGCACATGCGGCGGTTCAATGCCGAGGTGCCGCAGGTCGTGATGTGGGACGACCACGAGGTCCGCGACAACTGGTACTGGGAACGCGACCTGAGCCGTGACGATCGCTACCGGGTGAAGAGCGCGGCGCTGCTGGCGGCGCGGGCGCGGCGCGCGTTTCTCGAATACCAGCCGATCGGGGTGTCAGGCGACGACCCGGACCGCATCCATCGCACCGTACCGTACGGGCCGGCGGTCGAGATCTTCGCCCTCGACCTGCGCAGCTACCGCGGACCGAACTCGGAAAACCGCCAGACCGTCCTCGACCCGCAATCGGCCCTGTTCGGCAGCTCGCAGCTCGCGACCCTCAAGGCAGCGCTTGACCGCCAGCCGGGCCACCTGGAAGGTGATCGCCTCCGACCTGCCGATCGGCCTCGTCGTGCGGGACCTCCCGTCGTTCTACGAGGCGGTCGCCAACGGCGATCCCGGGGCGCCGCTCGGCCGCGAGCTGGAAGTCGCCGATCTGCTGCGCTTCATCCGCGATCGCCGGATCCGGAACGTCGTCTGGATCACCGCCGACGTCCACTACTGCGCCGCGCATCACTACGATCCCGCGCGCGCGAAATTCACCGAGTTCGCACCGTTCTGGGAATTCGTCGCCGGCCCGCTCAACGCCGGCACCTTCGCTCCCGCGGCGCTCGACGCCACGTTCGGCCCCGAGGTGAAGTTCACCGGCACCACCGCCGCAACCAGGCCCAACCGTCCCCCCAGCGAGGGCCTCCAGTTCTTCGGCACGATGACGATCGACGGGAAGACCCGGGCGATGACCGTGCGCCTGCGGGACCTCTCCGGCAAGTCGCTCTACTCCGTCGACCTCCCGCCGGCGCGCTGACGCCGCCAACCAAATCACCCCCGGTTCCGTCATACTACGCGTCGCTACATGTAGGGTGGCGGACGGTCGCACTGGGGATGGGCGGTGGGGAATCGGGAATGGGGATCGGGAATGGGGGATCGGGGATCAGGCGAATCGAGGATTCGGAAATCAGCCCATCCGCATCCACATTCCGCATTCCGCATTCCGCATTCCCCATTCCACACTCCCATTCCCTTCCCTACACCTTTACGCGGAGAACCAACTGTTCAGTCCTGAACTGAAGAAGGGCAGCACCGAGATGCTGATCCTGTCGCTGATCGAAGACCGCGCCCGGCACGGCTACGAGATCGGCAAGCTGATCGAGGCCCGGTCGGGCGGGCGCCTGACCTTCGCCCTGCCGACGCTCTACCCCACCCTGTTGCGGCTCGAGAACCGGGGATTGATCAAGGGACGCTGGGTCGAGAAGGCGGGCGAGCGGGAACGCTGCTTCTACCGGCTGACGGTCGAAGGGCGGCGCGTGCTCGCCCGGCAGCGCGCGACCTGGCGGGCCTACGTCGAGGCGGTGAACCAGGTGATGGGGCCGACCGGTGCGTGACTGGGCCGCCTTCGTGCGGTCGCGGCTCTCGCTGCCGGACCTCACCCCCGAACGGGAGGCCCGCATCGTCCGCGAGCTGGCGGCGCAGCTCGAGGATTGCTACCGCGAGGCAGTCGGCCGCGGCCTGCCCGAAGTGGATGCCGATGCGCTCACCCAGCGGCAGATCACCGACTGGGGGCGTCTGGCGCGCGACCTGCGGCTGGCCGACCAGAAACATGCGCGGCCGCGGGTCGAACGGCTGACCAACCGGATCGAAAATCTGGCGCATCCGAAACGAGGGTTCCTGCACATGCTCGCCGACATCCTGACCGACATGCGGTACGCCACCCGTCAGCTCGTCAAGGCCCCGGGCTTCACCATCGTCGCCGTCGTGACGCTGGCGCTCGGGATCGGCGCGACCAGCGCGATCTTCAGCGTGGTGAACGGCGTCGTGCTGCGGCCACTGCCGTATCCCGAGCCGGAAGGGCTCATCCGGGTCATCGAGACCGTGCCGCAGTACGGACGGTTCGCGGTGGCGCCGGCGAACTTCCTCGACTGGCGGCAGCAGAACACCGTTTTCGAACGGATGGCCGCCTATGCCGCCGGTACGGACACCTTCATCGGCAATGAAGGGCCCGAACGGCTGCCGATGACGTCGGTGTCGTGGGACCTGTTCGAACTGCTCGGCGTAGCACCGGCGCTGGGTCGAGGCTTCAGGCAGGAGGAAGACGCCCCGCAGCAGAACAACACGATCGTCATCAGCCATGGGATGTGGCAGCGCCGGTTCGGCGGCGACCCCGGCGTCCTCGGGCGCTCGGTCGCGCTCAGCGGCACCCCGGTCACCGTCGTCGGCGTGATGCCGGCCGACTTCTATTTTCCGTCACGCGATTCGGAGTTCTGGCGGCCGATCGCGTTCGACCCGGGCAAGGCCACCCGCGGCGGGCATTTCATCGGCGTGATCGCCCGGTTGAAGCCGGGAGTCTCAACGCAGCAGGCGGCGGCCGAGATGAAGACGATCGCCGAACGGCTGGCGCAGCAGTATCCCGCGTCCAACGCGAACGAATCCGCTGAGGCGATCCCGCTGCACGAACTGATCGTCGGGCCGATCCGGCCGATGCTGATGACGCTGCTCGGGGCCGTCGCGGTCGTGGTCCTGATCGCCTGCGCCAACGTCGCCAACCTGCTGCTGGTGCGCGCGTCGGTACGCGAGAAGGAGATCGCGATCCGGGCCGCGATGGGTGCGGGCCGGCGCCGCCTGGTGATGCAGATGCTGTCCGAGAGCCTGGTGCTGGCGCTCGCCGGCGGCTCGCTCGGACTGCTGCTCGCCTATCTGGCGATCGGTCCGATCCAGACGTTGAGCGCCGGCAGCATTCCCCGGGTCGCCGACGTCACGCTCGACCGAAACGTTCTGGCGTTCGCGTTCCTGGTGTCGGTGGGGACCGGGATCCTCTTCGGCCTGGCCCCCGCCTGGCAGGCCTCGCGCGCCAGCGTCGGCGCCGTGCTCAAGGAAGGGGGACGTTCGTCGTCCGGTTCCGGCGGACGATGGGTGCGCAGCGCGCTGCTCGTCGCCGAAGTGGCGCTCTCGATCGTCCTGCTGATCGGCGCGTCGCTGCTGCTGCGCAGCTTCGCCAGGATCACGAGCGTGGATCCGGGCTTCAACCCCGAGAACGTCCTGGCGTTCCGGGTCGCGCTGCCGGCGGTCGCGTACCCCCAGCCCCACCAGCAGATCGCCTTCTACGACCGCCTGCTCGAGAAGCTGGGCGCCACGTCAGGGGTGGAATCGGCCGGCATGGTCCAGACGCTGCCGATTCGCGGCGACTACGTCCTGGCGGTTAGCATCCAGGGCCGTCCCCCGGCAAAGAGCGGCGAAGAGCCGTCCGCCAACCATCGCGTGGTCAGCCCCGGCTACTTCAAGGCGCTCGGCATCCCACTCCTCAAGGGGCGCTCGTTCACCGGCCGCGACGCCGAGAAGAGCCCGATGGTGGCGGTGGTGGACCAGGCGTTCGTCAGCCGGCACTTCCCCACCGAGGACCCGATCGGCCGCGGGATCGACATCGGCAACGGCACCGACGGCTTCTACGAGATCGTCGGCGTCGTCGGCGACGTCCACTACGGCGGGCTCGAAACCGCGGCGACGCCGACCATGTACGTGCCGTTCACGCAGGATCCATTCAGCTCGATGTGGCTGATGGTGCGCACCAAGGGAGAGCCGCTGCAGATGAGCGGGGCGGCGCGGCAGGCCGTCCGGGAGATCGACGCCTCGCTGCCGGCGTTCTCGATGACGCCGCTCGAGACCGTGATCAGCGAGTCGGTGGCGCAGCGACGGTTCTCGATGCTCCTGCTCGGGCTGTTCGCGCTCGTCGCGCTGTTCCTGGCGGCCGTCGGTCTCTACGGGGTCGTCGCCTATACCGTCAGCCAGCGGACGCAGGAGATCGGCCTGCGCATGGCGATCGGCGCGCAGCCCGCCGACGTTCTTCGCATGGTCGTCGGCGGCGGCATGAAGCTGGCGATCATCGGCGTCGCCATCGGCATCGTCGCCGCGCTCAGCCTGGCGACGCTGGTGGCGTCGATGCTGTTCGGAGTCACGCCGTTCGATCCGGCCAGCTACGCCGCCACCGCCGCCATCCTGCTCGCCGTCGCCGCGCTCGCCTGCTACATCCCCGCGCGCCGCGCCATGGGGGTCGATCCGCTCACTGCGCTGAGGCAGGAGTAGGGATGGGGATTGGGGATCGGGGATTGGGGATTGGGGATTGGGGATTGGGGATTGGGCATCGGATCCGATCCCCATCCCCCATCCCCCATCCCCGATCCCCATCCCCGATTCCCCATCCCCTCACTTCACCGCTTGACCACGGTACCTCGCTGCGTCTTGCCGCGGACCGGGTAGGCGGGGCGCTTCGGAGTGGGTGGCGGGCTCTTCTTCAACTCCGCCATCACCACGTCGATCGCTTTTTCGAGCTGCGGGTCACGGCCGGCGATCACGTCGGCCGGGGTCTGTTCGACCTCGATGTCGGGCGCGACCCCTTCGTTCTCGACCACCCAGCCATCCTCGGCCGTCCAGATCGCCAGGTTCGGTGCGGTGATCCCGCCGCCGTCCATCAGCGTCGGGAAGCCGAGGATGCCGACCAGCCCGCCCCACGTCCGCTGACCGACGAGCGGGCCGACCTTGAACTTGCGGAACATCCAGGGCAGCAGGTCGCCGCCGGAGCCGGCGGTCTCGTCGATGATCATGGCCTTCGGCCCCTGGATCGAGGCGAACGGCGTCTTGAGGTCGGCACCGTAGCGCATCGCCCAGTTGGCGATGAACGGCCGCTGGAGGATGTCGATGTAATAGTCGGCGACGCTGCCGCCGCCGTTGAAGCGCTCGTCCACGATCACCGCCTGCTTGTTGACCTGCGGGTAGAAGTAGCGTTTGAAGTAGGTGTGGCCGGCCCCGGCGGTGTTGGGGACGTAGACGTAGGCCACCCGGCCGCCGGTCGCCTTGTCCACCTTCTTCAGGTTGCCCTCGACCCAGTCGCGGTTGCGCAGCGCGCCCTCATTGGCCACCGGCACCACCTGCACGGTCCTGGAGCCGGCGCCATCCGGGTTCGGCCCGATCGTGAGCTCGACGATCTTGCCGGCGGTGTTCTCGAACAGGCTGTAAACGTTGGCCGGCGGACGAAGGTCACGGCCGTCGACGGCCAGCAGATACTCGCCGGTCCTGGCGTTGACGCCCGGTTCGGTCAGCGGCGCCCGCAGCTGCGGGTTCCAGTTCAGGCCGCCGTACACCTTCTTCAACCGGTAGCGGCCGTTGGCCACCTCGTAGTCGGCGCCGAGCAGCCCGCCCGGCACGGTCCGCGGCTCCGACAGCGTGTCACCACCGCCAACGTTGTGGTGGCCGACCGCCAGCTCGCTCGACATCCACTGCATCACCCGGTTCAGATCGGCACGCGTCGCGACGTGCGGCAGAAAAGCCGCGTACTTCGTCTTCTCTTTGGCCCAGTCGATGCCGTGCATGTTGGGGGCATAGAAGTAGTCACGGTTGATCCGCCAGGCCTCGTCGAAGATCTGCTTCCATTCCGCCTGGGGATCGATTCGCACCTCGATCGAGTCGACGGCGATCCGTCCTTCCGAGGGCTCGACCTTCCTGGTGGTCGGGACGATCGACCACACGTTCGCGTTGCGGTAGAGCAGCTTCTTCGCATCGGCCGACAGGACGTAGTCGGTGACCGCCGGCAGCAGCGGCTCGTTCTTGCGGGTGTTCAGATCGTAGCGATTGAGCGAGGTCGCTCCGTCGGTCGTGCGCAGGTAGTAGATGTGCCCGGCGGCGCCGGCCTGAAGGTTCGACAGCGCTCCGGCCGGAACCGGTAGATCCAGGATCCGGTACTCGAGCCCTTCAAGGTCGATCCGGAACGGACGCTCCGGCGTCTTCTCGGCCGGCTTGTCGCCGGCCGGCTTGTCCCCCGCCGGTTTCTCGGCCGCGGCTTTGGGATCGACCGGCTTCTCTTCATCGCTTTCCTTGGCGATCGGCGACGGAATGTCGTTCGGCAGCACGGCGAGATAGATGCCGGAGGATGCCCGCATGTCGGCGTTCGACTGCGCGAACCAGTCCTTCACCGGACCGGCGTCGGTCGAGGCGAAGAAGTACAGATACTTGCCGCTCCGGTCGAACTGCGGATCGCTCACGTCGCTCATCCCGTCGCTGACCTGGAACGATTTCGCCTGCTCGGTCGAGTAGACGCTGACCGTGGTGATCCCGGCGGAGTTGTCCATGGCGTAGGCGAGCCACTTCGAGTCCGGCGACCACGCGTAGCTGATGATCACCACCGGGCCGTAGATCGGCTGGGAGGCGATCTTCTTGGCAGCGCCGCTCTTTACATCGAGCCAGTAGACGCTCAGCGAGTTGTCGAAGTAGGCGATCTTCTGCGAATCCGGCGACCACACCGGCGCCTGGTAGAACCCTTCGCCGGCGACCTTGATCGCCCGGGGTTCCCCCTTGCCATCCTGGCTGCCGACGTAGAGCTGGTATTCCCCCGACACATCCGAGAACCAGGCGAGCGACCGGCCGTCGGGGCTCCACGCCGGGAACCGGTCGTGGCCGCCGGGGCTGTTGGTGAGATTCCGGACATCCCCCTTCTCGCCGGGAACCGTCACGATCTCGCCGCGGAACCCGAATGCCGCCCGCGTGCCGGAGGGGGACAGCGTGGCGTCGCGGATCCACCGCGCGCCACGGGCATACCGCGCGCGGGTCTCGCGCAGGTCGGAGGCGACGCCGATCGTCAGTCGCGTCGCCTTGCCGGCCTTGGGATCGAGCACATGCAGCACTCCCGCCTGCTCGTAGGCGATGCGCCCGCCGCCGGAGGCGGCGTTGAGGACCGGAAAGTCCGTGTGGGTTGTCAGCGGCCGGACCTGGCGGCTCTGCGTGTCGTAGGCAAACAGGTTGAACTCGCCGGCGCGGTCGGAGCGGAAGTACACCGTGCCGCCGATCCACATCGGATCGGTGTCGTTCGAGCCCTCCTTCGGTTGCGGCACCTTTTCGATGGCGTGGCTCTTCGTGTCGTAGAGCCACAGCCGCTGGATCGTGCCGCCGCGATAATCCTTCCACTGCTGATACCGCCCGGCGATCGGGTTGTAGGCGATGCGGCTGCCGTCGGGCGAGTAGGTGGCCCGGGCCGCGTTCGGGATCGGCAGCTGCGTTTCCATCCCGCCCGCGGTCGGGACGGTGAACAGCTGCGTGTAGCGTGCGGTGAATGTGGCGCGCTGAGAGGTGAAGAGGACCGCCGAGCCGTCCGGGGTGAAGCTCTGGACCGAATCGGCGTTCGGGTGCCAGGTCAGCCGCACCGGCGGACCGCCGGCGAGCGGCACGGTGTAGACGTCGGTGTTGCCGTCGTACTGGGCGCTGAAGGCGATCGTCTTCCCGTCGGGTGAAAACACCGGGTTCGACTCGACCCCATCGTCGGTCGTGAGCCGGCGGACGTTGGTGCCGTCGAGATCGGCGGTGAACAGGTCACCGGCATAGATGAACGCAATGTGGGTGGCGCTGATCGCCGGCTGGGTCAGCAACTTGGTATCGACCGGGTCGACCCGTGCGCCGACGCGCCCCGAGAGTGGCGCAACGATGCAGAGCAGACCGGCCACGGCAAGCAGTCGTGTATATCGCATATGTCTGGGTTCCTTCGAGCGCAGGATATATGAAGAAATGACGAATTAAGAATTAAGAACTCAGAATCCAGAACGCAGAACTGCGGCCGGAGCTGGAAGCTGGAATTCGCGATAGTGTGGGCGGGATGATCGAACTCGTGGGGCTGGATGCCGACGACACGCTGTGGCACAACGAGCCGCTCTTCACCAGCCGGCGGGAACAGTTCTGCACGCTGATCGCCCGCTACCGGCCCGAGGGGGTGGCGGACGACCGGCTGTACGAGGTCGAGATGCGGAACCTCCGCCATTTCGGCTACGGCGTGAAGGGGTTCGTGCTGTCGATGATCGAGACCGCGATCGACATGACCGGCGGACGGCTCGAGGCGGCCGACGCGCGGACGATCATCAACTGGGGGCGTGAGATGCTGGCGGCGCCGATCCGGCTGCTCGACGGCGTCGCCGAAGCGGTCGAGTCGCTGGCGCAACATCATTCCCTGATCCTCGTCACCAAGGGGGACCTGCTCGACCAGGAGACCAAGCTCGCCCGCTCGGGGCTGGGCGGCCTGTTCAAGGGGATCGAGATCGTGTCCGACAAGAACGCCGAGGTCTACCGCCGGATCATGACCCGCTACGGCGTCGAGCCGCGCCGTTTCGTGATGGTGGGGAACTCGCTGCGCTCCGACATCCTGCCGGCGGTCGAGGCCGGCGCGCACGCCGTCTACGTCCCGTACGAAATGAGCTGGATCCACGAGCGCGTCACCGACGAAGCGCTCAGCGGCGCCACTTTTCATCAGCTGTCCCACATTCGCGAGCTGCCGTCCCTTCTCGCCCGCCTTGAACGCTCATCCGGACCGGTGTAAGCTCGCGCCACTCGCCTTACCGCAGACAGGAGCCAGCAATGCGCATGCGTCTTGCACTTGGGGCCCTCATCGTCCTTTCGCTCGCGACCAGCGCCTTCGCCCAGACCCAGATCACCACCGGCGTCATCCAGGGAACCGTCACCGACGCGACCGGCGCGGTGCTGCCCGGCGCGACCGTCGAGGCCCGGAACACCGGGACCAACCTGTCGCGAACCCAGACCACCGACAGCGACGGCCGCTACATCTTCCTGCAGCTGCCACCCGGCACGTATCGCGTGACCTTCACGCTCGCCGGTTTCGCGACCCTCGTCCATCAGAGCGTGCCGCTCACCGTCGGGCAGTCGATCACGCTTCCGGCCTCGATGCCGGTCTCGAATGTCGCCGAAACCGTCAACGTGACGACCTCCACCAGCGTCGTCGAATCGACGCGAACGGCGTCCGCCACAACGCTGAACGCGCTGACCGTCGAGCACACCCCCAACCTCGGTCGCAAGTTCGAGGACCTGCTGACGCTCACCCCAGGGGTGAGCATCGTCCAGGGGCCGGACGGTGACGAGATCACCTTTGCCGGCCAGCGCGGCGTCTTCAACAACATCAGCCTCGACGGCGGGGACTACAACAACGGGTTCTTCGGCGAGCAGGCGGGCGGGCAGCGGGCGGCGGTCGACATCACCCTCGAGGCGATCAAGGAGTTCCAGGTGATCGCGACCGGCGCCCCGGCCGAGTTCGGGCGCACCGCCGGCGGCGTAGTCAACGTCATTACCAAGTCCGGCACCAACACGCGGACCGGCAGCCTGTTCTACTTCCAGCGGCTCGAGGCGATGACCGGTGAGCTCTCGGATGGTTCGAGTCTCGAAGATTTCCACCGGGAGCAATGGGGCGGCACGTTCGGCGGACCAATCAAGCAGGATCGGGCGTTCGTGTTTGCCGCGCTCGAGGGGATCACCGGGAACTTCACACGTTTCAACCTCGGAGGGCAGCTCGGCGACACCCCCTGCCCGGTCACCAACCCCAACGTGCAGCAGCACGAAGCGCTGATCAACGGGAACGCCGATTGCCAGCGGACCGCGCTCCTCGGGTTCTTCAACTCGGCCGTCGGCCAGAACGAGGCGCTGCCGATCGAACATCCGGTCAAGACCATTGCGCTGCTGACCAAGTTCGACATCGTCGCCAACGCGACCAACAACCTGTCGGCATCGTGGAACTTCAACCACTCCCGCAAGACCAACGAGACCTTCGACGTCGCCACTTACGGAACGTCGGCGAACGGGATCGAGGGGGATCCGGCGCGGATCAACGTCGTGAACCTGAACTGGTTCACGACGCTGTCATCGCGGATGTTGAACGAAGCGCATTTCACCTATTCGCGCGAGAACCGTCCGCGCACGGCCGCGGAGTCGGCGGTCAAGGCGGATACCGGCATGGGCTTCGACCCGACCTTCCGGTTCGGCAACCCGTTCTTCCTGCAGCCGGCCGTCGACGAGCTGATCTGGCGCACGCAGATCAAGAACAACCTGTCGATCGTGTCGGGCAAGCACACGGTCAAGGTCGGCGGCGAGTGGATGCACACGCTGAACGACCAGGTCTTCCGGGGCTTCTTCACCGGACGGTACATCTTCGACAGCGTTACCGGGTTTCTCCGCTACGCCTCACCGGCGGCTGGCGGAGGATTCGGGCCGTCCACCGTCGGCTGCTCCGGCGGCGTCTACGTGACCTCGCCGGCCGCCTGCCCTGGCGGCACGACCCCCAGCGGCGGCCCGCTGCTGTTGTACCTGCAGGGAGCGGGGCTCGACGGCCCCGCCACCGACGCCGCCGGCGCCTCGAACATCACCAACAACGAGCTGTCGCTGTTCGTGCAGGACCAGTGGCAGCCGCAGCCGAACCTGACCATCAACTACGGCCTGCGCTGGGACGCGCAGCTCATGCCGGAGACGGTGCCCGGCAACACGACCGCTTACGGCGCCTTCCTCGACGACCCGACGTTCCCGTCGGACGGGACCATCCCCGACCAGTGGACGATGTTCCAGCCCAGGGGAGGCGTGGCCTGGGACATCAACGGCGACGGCATGTCGGTCCTGCGCGCCAGCGCCGGGATCTACTCCGCCCGCCAGAACATGCTGTCGCAGGTCGGCTCGGTCACGACCAACGGCATCCAGCAGCAGACGCTGTTCTCCAACACGGCGAACATGACCGCGTTTGGCGCGCCGACGCCGACCTGGCCCGGCCTCCTGCCGGTGGCCGCGGTGGCCCCCGGAGAGTTCCCGCTGTTCAGCGGCGTCCGCGTCTTCCATCGCGACTACAAGAACCCGCGCGTCTACTCGTACAACGCCGCCTACGAGCAGCAGCTGGTGACCGACCTCGCCGCCTACGTGGACTTGACCTGGACCGAGGGGACCAACCTCACCCGCTTCCTGAACTACAACCGGAGCGGACCGGTCTGCTGCGATCTCGGCGCCGGCACCGGCAATACCCACACCTACACCGGCACGCCGTGGGGGCTGCAGCTTGCCGAGGTGATGGTCACGAACAGCCTGGGTGAGTCGCGCTACCGCGCGATGACGCTCGGCATCCGGAAGCGGTTCTCGAATGGCTACCAGCTCGAGGGAAATTACGTGCTGGCCAAGGACGAGGACAACGACTCGAACGAGCGTGACCCGTTCACCGATCGCAGCTTCAACTTCTTCGATCTCGAGAAGGACTGGGGGCCGTCGGACCGGGACATCCGGCACAAGGTGAACCTCTTCGGCTATTTCACCTTCAGCAGCTTCCAGGTGAACGGGCGGTTCCAGGCCCGCACCGCTCAGCCGATCACTGCCAGCCCGCGCAGCCTGAATGGCGAGGATCGGGGCCGGAACGGCGAGCGGAAGGACAACGAGTTCTTCAGCTTCGACTGGCGCGTCGCCCGCCCGTTCAGACTCAACGGCGGCACCGTTACGGTGACGCCGATCATCGAGATGTTCAACACCTTCAACAACGCGAACAACATCAACCCGCTCAGCACCCCCGCGTTGTTCAACTTCGACGGCTTCCTCCGCGCCGGGGTCGGCGATCCGCGCCAGGCCCAGCTGGCGGTCAAAATCACCTTCTAGAAGCCGGTCAACTTCCAACGTCCAACTTCCAACTTGTTTGGAAGTTGGGCGTTGGGAATTGGGAGTTGGCGCCTCGCTATCCCCAGCCCGGGAACGTCGTTTGCGAGCAGGGTCGGTGGAGGTACGGAGATGAAGATGATAAGGAATATGGCCGGGGTTGTTGCCCTGGTCGCCTGTGTCGGGTGCGCCGACACGATGAACGAAGGTCCGCCGGTTTCCTCGCCTGACCAGCCCGTCGGCACATCCGGCGGTACCGGCTCGACCGATCCGACTCAGGTGAACACGAGCGACCGCGGGGTGATCCCGGTGGGCCAGGAGCTGGACGTGCGGCTCCAGGCGACGCTGAGCTCCGGCACCGCCACTCGTGAGCAGCGCTTCGAGGCGACGACCGCCGTGGACATCAGGCAGGGAGACCGCGTGCTCGTCCCCGCCGGCTCGACCGTCCGCGGCATCGTGAGTAACGTCGAGAAGGCGGGCAACATCGACCGGACCGGCAGTCTCTCGCTGGCGTTCGACCAGGTCGTCGTGCGCGGACGCGAGTACCCGCTGCGCGCGATGGCGACGCAGGTGTTCGAGAGCAAAGGCATCCGCGAAGAGGGCAAGACCGTCGGGACGGCCGGTGCGGTTGGCGCGATCGTCGGCGGGATCATCGGCGGAATGAAGGGCGCACTGATCGGCGCGGCCGTGGGCGCCGGCGGCGTGATCGCGGCGACGGAAGGCAAGGACGTGGAGCTGCCGGCCGGCACGATCGTCCGCATCCGCCTCGATTCCCCTCTTCAGCTTCGCTGACCGTTCTCATTTCGTTTACGGGCGGCAACCCAGTCGCGGACCGGGCGACTGGGTGCCGCCCGCTTCGCGTACTGCAGCTGCGTGGGTGACCTGCAGCTGACCACCATGCTGCGCGCCCCATCACGCGTTAGAATTTCCTCTTTGCCGTCAGCGCCGCTGCACACGACCGCGGCCTGAACGGTCTTTCTCGATCACTTGGAGGTAGGTCTCATGCCGCTCGACTCCGCCGCCCTTCAGCAGTTCCGCCAGACACATCGCGGCGATGTGATTGCGCCGGAAGACCAGCGCTACGACCAGGCGCGACGCGTCTGGAACGCGATGATCGACAAGCGTCCGGCGCTGATCGCCCGACCGCGCAGCACGGACGACGTGATTGCCGCGGTGGCATTCGCTCGCGCGCATGCCCTGCCGGTGGCCATCCGCGGCGGCGCGCACAGCATCGCCGGGAAGGGCACCTGTGACGACGGGCTGGTGATCGATTTCGCCGACATGAAAACGGTCAAGGTGGATGCGGCGGCCAAGACCGCCGTCGCCGAGCCCGGCGCGAAGTGGACGGACTTCGACCGCGCGACCCAGGCCTTCGGGCTGGCGACGACCGGCGGGACCGTCGGCGACACCGGCATTGCCGGGTTGACGCTGGGCGGCGGGTTCGGCTGGCTCGAAGGACGCTTCGGGATGACGGTCGACAACCTGCTCGGCGCCGATGTCGTCCTGGCGAGCGGTGAGCTGGTCCACGCCAACGAGACAACACATCCGGATCTCTTCTGGGGCCTGCGCGGCGGCGGCGGCAACTTCGGCGTCGTCACGTCGTTCCATTACCGGCTGCACGAGGTCGGCCCGATGATCGTCGGCGGCCTGGTCGTGCATCCATTCGACCGCGCCGCGCAGGTGCTGGCGTTCTACAACGACTTCCTGAAGTCCGCACCCGACGAGCTGGTCGCCGCCGCCGTGCTGATGACCACGCCCGACGGCAACAAGGCGTGCGGCATCGCGGTCGCCTACCCGGGTGACCTGGCGGAAGGAGAACGGCTGGTGGCCCCGATCAAGCAGTTCGGTCCGCCGCTGGTCGACATGATCGGGCCGATGCCGTATCTCGCGCAGCAGTCGATGCTCGAGCAGGCGATGCCGCCGAACCTGCTCAACTACTGGAAAGCGGAGTTCCTGCGCGAAGTATCGCCGGACGTGATCCGCGTCGCGGTCGACGCGTTCGGCCGCGTGCCGTCGCCGATCTCGTCGATTCTTTTCTTTCCGATCCGCGGCGCCGCCAGCCGGGTTGCGCCTGAAGCGACCGCCTTCCCGCATCGCAAGGGCTACCACATGGGCATCTACTCGCTGTGGAACGACAAGACGCAGACCGGGCCGAACATCGCGTGGGTCCGCAACACGTGGGAGGCGATCCGGCCGTTCGTCACCGGCGGCGTCTACGTGAACGAGCTGGGGGAGGATGACGGCGGCCGCGTGCAGGTCGCCTACGGTCCGAACTACGATCGGCTCGCCCGGATCAAGGCGCGGTACGATCCGCAGAACCTGTTCTGCCTGAACGCCAACATCCTGCCAGTCGCCGCGACGTAGCGACAAGACATTCACCGCAGAGGCCGCTGAGGACCGCAGAGGATTTCTTCCAGTGGTTTTTCTCTGCGCCCTCGGCGCGCTCAGCGGTGCGTCTGTTGTCTGCCGGTACTGGATCTGCCCGGATAGGCTACGAGCCGGGATCAGCCCCAGGTCTGACCCAAATCAGCGTGCAGCCGGTGCAGCGAGATACTTGTCGCGCTCCTCGGCTGTCAGGGTACGGGTCACCCGCGATCGGGCGATCCTGACCAGATCCGCGGCCGGGCCACAGACATCGCACGAATACACGAGCACCTGGCCAGACGCCGTGCCGGTCGCCAGACGCACGCCGTCGGGCGCGAACGCGGCCGTCGAGCGAGCGCCATCGTAGCTGCCAAGGTCGGTCAGCCGCTTCCCGCTCGACGCTTCCCATAGCGTCGCGCTGCCGTCGATTGCCACACTCACAATCCATCGTCCGTCCGGGCTGAACGTGGCATCGCTGACGGCATCCGGATGCTCGAGTTCGTGCAGCAGCCGGCCGGTCGAAACCTGCCAGACCTGGACTGCGTCCCCGCCGGCGGTGGCCACGAGGCTGGAGTCGGCGCTGAACCCGGCGAAGTAGGAGCGAGCTGTCCGCCCTTTCAAGCTGGCCAGGCTGCTTCCCGGGGCTCCCCGCCAGTCCCACAACTGCGGTGGATCGTCGTGACCGAGCGTCAGGACGCGGCTGCCGTCGGGGCTGAAGACCGCGCCGGTCACGAAACTTTTTCCGGACACCCGCAGCGTGGCGGTTGTCTTGCCATCCGGCGCCGAGCGGATCCGGACCGTGTCGTCGCGGCTCGCGGTCACGAACCACTTGCCATCGCGACTGAAGTCGACATCGACCACTTCGCCATCGTGATCGCGAAGCTCGAGCACCTTCGCGCCGGCTTGCGCATCCCAGATCACGACCGCCCGGTCGTCGCCGACCGTCACGACCCGGAGACCGTCTGGACTCATGGCGGCATCGCGGATGTAGGGATGGTTCAGCTCGGCACGCAGGCGGCCGGTTTCCGCATCCCAGATCCGTGCGGCCGCGGCTCGGCCGCTCTCCTCGAGAAATGTTCGTGGCTCGCCCAGGAACGGAACCGTCACCACCACACCCGCCGCTGCCGCCGGACCGAACGCCGCAGTGGCGCCGTCATATCGATCCGGGATCACCGGCTTGAGAACGATGGGGTCTTTCGGGGATCCGCCGGGCCACACTCGCACCGACCCATCGTCGAACCCCGTGAGCAGCCGGCGGCCGTCGGCGCTGAACGCCGAGTACTGCGCCACCTCGCCGTCCGGCCCCTGAAAAATGACCGGGGAAAACGGCCGCAACAAGACTTGTCGCAGGGCGTCCTCGGCTTCCTGCGTGTGGGCGGTTTCGACCGCTTCGACCGCGAGCAGCGTGCTCAGCTCGGGGTTCGCCGCCCGCACTCCCGCCGCGACGGCTGCGAGCCGGCGGGACGTCTCGCGGCTGCGCTCGCGTTCGGCGTCCGCGAGGCGTTGGGCTCGCGGCCGACCGTTCTCGCTCCTCCTCCGCCTGCCGCGCCGCGGCGACCTCGCCGGCCCGTTCGGTCTCGAGACGGCCGGCCATGTTCCGCGCCTGGTAGGCCAGGTATCCTCCGTACGCCGCCGCCACCGTGAGAACCAGGAGCGTTGCGACCGTGCCGGTCATCAGCCGGCGGGTCGTCCGGTAGTGCGCGACATCCTCGCCGATCAGGTCGTCCAGCGGAACGTGGCGGATGGTGGCCGACAATCCGGCGACGGCATCGAGAAACTGCGGCCGGCGCGCCGAGACGTCGGTGTCGGCACGGGCCCATCGAAGATCGAGGTAATTGGGCTCCGCGCTGAATCGCTTCTCGAGCAGGCGCGGCAGCGCGTCGGTCCGGTCCCAGTCGAAGTCACCATTGGTGGAGTCCCACGCAATGGTCCCCTCGGTCAAAACGATGAGCAGGGTGTCGACCGAGCGGTGCTCGAGCCAGAACCCGACCTCCTGCTGGACCCATGTGGAGCTGGCGGCCGCCGGAGAAGCGAACAGGACGAAGTACCTCGGAGTCTTCCAGCCCGCGGCGGATCGCCCCCCACAGCTCCGGAGTGACCGCGAGCCCGGTCTTGTCGCGAAAGACCTTGATCGCCCGGCGCCGGTACCAGGGCTTGGCGAATCGCTCCAGCCCGGTCTGCAGCGCGGGCGCCAACCGGCCGTCCGCGGCGTGGCTGTACGACAGGAACGCGCCGTATCGACGCGAACCTGGAACCTCGGAACCCGGAACCGTTGAACCTTGAACCAAGAACGTAGAACCCGGAACCTAGAACCTAGAACCGAAATCGAAGCCCCTACCTGCCATTGGCGAGCTCCCAGGAGGCCTGGTAGACCAGCCGGGTGATCTTTTCCATCTTCGGATAGTTGATCCGGTCCGCGTCGTCGTTGGCCGTGTGGTAGTCGGGGTGGAGACCGGTGTGGACCCACACCGCCGGCACTCCGCGGTTGAGGAACGGCCAGTGGTCGCTGCGGCGCATCAGCTGCGAGGTGTTGTTGTCGTAGCGGAGGCGGAGCGTGAGGCCGATGTCCCGGTTCGCGGTCTCGAGCAGGGTCTTGAGCGACGGGCTGCGAATGGTGCCGATGATGTTCACCGCGTTCGCGTTCGACTCGGCGGTCTGGACGTCGAGGCCGCGGAAGCGGCCGCCGCCGTTCTCGGGGACCTCTTCGTTGCGGCCGATCATGTCCATGTTGAGCACGCCGACCGTCTTGTCGAGCGGCCGCAGCGGCCGCTCGGTATAGGCCCAGGCCCCGAGCAGGCCGCGTTCCTCCGAGTTCCAGGCGGCGAACAGCACGGAGCGCTTCGGCCGCTGACCCTTCTGCGCCGCCAGCGCATACGCCTCGGCGATCTCCATCACGCCCACGGTGCCGGATCCGTCATCGTCCGCACCATTGAGGACGTTCTCGCCGTTCACGCCGTCGTGGTCGTAGTGCGCGCAGACGATCACGACCTCCTCTCTCAGCTTCGGGTCCGAGCCTTCGATCAACGCGACGACGTTGCGATCGGGAATGATCCGGCGCTCGACGGCGGTCGTGATCTCGACGCTGACGCCTGGCAGCGGCACCGGCTTCGAGCCGGCCGGCGCATCGGACTGTTTCGCCAGCTCCACGAACGTGCGCCCGGCCAGGGCCTGCCCGACCAGTTTCTCGACCAGCTCGGGTGATATCTGCGCCGCCGGGATCCGGATCTTCTCCAGCCACGCGCCGAGCATGTAGGAGGGCAGCCGGGGCTGCTGCTGCGTACCCCAGAACCCGGGAAGCCCCTCGGCTGGCGGTGCGCCGGGCGCCGGCGGATGGTTGTGGACGTCGCTCACGAACAGGATCGCGACCGCGCCGGCGGCCTGCGCCGCCATCGCCTTCATCATCTGATTCGAGGCCTGCGACGTGACGACGCCATCGAAGAGGCTGGCGGGATCGTTTTCGCCCGGCTCGTGATCCAGAGCGATGACGATCTTTCCCTTCACGTCGCCACGGTAGTCGTCGTAGTTCCGCTCGGGGGACGAGATCCCGTAACCGACGAACACGAGCTCCCCTTTCGCCGTGGCACTCGGGCTGAAGCGGACCGGGTACCAGTCACCCGGCATCGTGCCGGCGCTCATCTGGTTGCCGGTGCCCAGGGTGGCGGTCGCGAGGGTGTAATTGTGGAAGTACGAGTTGTCGTCGCCGACCGGCGTGAGACCGAGACGTTGGAACCGCGACGCGACCCAGCTGGCCGCCAGCGCGTTCTGCGGGGTATCGGTCAGGCGCCCGGCCATGCCGTCCGAGGCGAGAAATGACAGATCCGCCCTCATGTCGGCCTGGCGGATGGAATCGAGCTCCGGCGCTCCTTGTTGCGCGGAGATGACGATCGCCGCGGCGAAAACCGCGGCCCCGGTGAATGTCGTTTGTCCCATGCGGCGAAGGGTATCAGAAGCGCCGAACGGTGTGCCGCCGGCCGGCACACCCGGGCTCGGATATGCTGAAAGTCACAGGAGGATCGATGAAGCTGAACGAATTATTCTCGGAAGAGATCGCTCGCGAGGGGGCCATCACGCGTCGCACTCTGGAGCGCGTGCCGGACGGGCGAGCCGACTGGAAGCCGCACGACAAGTCGATGCCGCTCGGCCGCCTGGCCGGAATGATCGCAATGATGCCGGGCTGGGTCGCGATGATGGTCGAGAAGGACGAGTTCGACCTGAACCCTCCGGGTGGAGGATCGTCGGCGTTCGCGCAGGAGCTGCGGACGAGCGCCGAACTGGTCGCCGCGCTCGACAAGAGCGTCGAAGGGGCGCGCTCGGCGCTGCTCAAGCTGACGGAAGCGGACCTGCTCAAGCCGTGGCGGCTGCTCGTCGCCGGCAACGTCGTATCCGAGAAACCCCGCCACGTCATGCTGCGCGACACCATCAACCACCTGGCGCACCACCGGGGACAACTGACCGTCTACCTGCGGTTGAACGACATCCCGGTGCCCTCGGTCTACGGCCCTAGTGCCGACGATCAACGGTTCGAATAAATAGCTATCAGCTGTCAGCTGGTAGCTGGTAGCTGGTAGCTGGTAGCTTCTCGATCCCCCTTGGCTACAGCCTCACGAGCGTCACTCCGGGGTTCGACGGATCGAGGCTGAAGCCGCGCACCGAGGAGATCGTTTTCAAGCGCCCGTGGACGGCGGCTTTCAGCCGTCCACCGCTGCGGCCGTGGATCACGTGCACGGTGGCGTGACCGGCGATCATCGCTTCGCTGAGGCAGGCCTCGAGGGCGGCGATCGCCTCGGCCGCGGTCAGTCCGTGCAGATCGATCGAGACGGATCCCGAAGCGCGGTCTCGGTCGTCTGGCTGCAGCGGACCGGGTGGCGGCGTCCGGGTCTTCGCCCTTTTCGTCCGCTCCACCGCCCCGGTGAGCCGGCTGACCGGCACCACCAGTGCGCGCCCCTTGACCTCGACCAGGAAGCGCCCGCCGTTGCGGACTTCGCGCACGATCCCCTTGCCGAGCGACGCGACGTGGACCATGTCCCCCACCGCGAAGGTCATGACCGTACCCCTTACAAAGCCAGATACGTGTCCCGAACCAGGCTGCTGCCGTACCTCGCTTCCAGGCGCCTGACGATGAAGTGACCGCGGGCGACGTCCTGGAAGTGGCGGATGAAGAGGACGTTGATGGCAGCGCCGCCAGCGGCGCCGATCACCGGCACCGACTGGGCCATCACTTTCTGCGTGACCGGGACGCCGAAGCGGGTCGCGATCTTGGCGGTGAGACGGACCAGCGCCGGTGCGGCTTCGCCGGCCAGGCCCCGTTCGGCGATGTGCCGGGCGGCGTCGGTCATCGCTCGCGACAGCGCCGCACGCACCGCGAAATAGCCCGACTCGACGGCGTCGTCTCCCCGTCCCGGTCCACCCAGCGCGAAGACTTCGAGGCAGGCGAGCTGGACGGCCGGCGACGAGACCGCATGCCCTTCGCTCCGCGCGATATCGGCGATCGACCGCAGCATGATGATCGTCGAAACCGGCAGCTCGATCGCGATCGTCGCCAGCCCGAAGGCGCCGCCGACCGCCCCGGCGCTGGCGACCGCGAGAGTGTGCATCCAACGGGCCGCGGCCTTCGGCGTATCGGTCATGCCGGTGACCGCGGTGCGGGCGGCCGCGTCGAGCGCCTTCCTGGTGGCCCCGTTGATGATCTCTCCGGCGCCGGGGGGCAGGGCCGTGAACAGCTTCTCGATCGGCGTGCCGACCGCGGACGCCATCCGCATCGCCAGGCTCTGCTGTTCGAGCAACTGCTTGGCGCGCTGCAGTTCGATTCGAGCCGGTCCGGGCAGGTCCGTCGCTTGACTCGTCACTTGACCCTCGGCAGGCGGTGCATCGAAGTATGGTTTCACGGAAGTGGGCCGCCGGAACCCAACCGGCCTCCGTTCCGTCGATAATACGGTCCATGCCTACCATCCTTCTCGGGCTCGCCCTGACCTTTCTGCTCCAAGCGGCTCCGGCCAGGCCCGCCCCGGCGCAACCGGCTGGCCAGGCGGCCGACAAGACCGCGTTGAACGAAGAGTTGTGGGACGCGGCGCGTTCCGGCGACGCCGCCCGGGTCACCCGGGCGCTCGACCGCGGCGCCGACATCAACGCCGGGAACCGCTACAAGGCCACCGCCCTGTTCTTCGCGGCCGACAAGGGGCACGCCCACATCATCAAGCTGCTGCTCGACCGTGGTGCCGACATCACCGTGCAGGACACGTTCTACAAGATGCGGCCGGTGCACATGGCGATCCAGAACGACCACTTCGAGGCCGCCACGGTGCTGATCCAGCGTGGATCGCCCGGGGCCGGCAGCGTGCTCGGGCAGGCCGCCGGCGCCGGCAACAAGGTGCTCGTCGATGCCGCACTCGCCGCCAAGGACCTGACCCGACCCGAGGTGCAGGCGGCGGTCGGCGCCGCCAAGAAGGGGGGCAACGCCGAGATCATCGCGGCGATCGACAAGCGGCTCGCCGAGTTCCCGGCCGCCACCGTCGTCAACGTGCCGCGGCCGCTGCTGCAGTCGTACGCGGGCAGCTACCGCACTGAATCGGGTCCCGCTGCCATCGTCGTTGCGCTCACCGGCGATCAGCTGACGCTCACGCCCCCCGGCCAGGGCGCGTTGACCCTGGTGGCCGTGTCGGAGGCGGCATTCAACATTGCCGAGGCGCCGGGGGTGTCGGTGAGCTTCGCCGGGCGAGCCGGCACGATCGAGCGCCTCGTCGTCACCAATCCGGGCGGCACCCAGACCTATGCGCGGGTCACCGAGGGCACCGCCGCGGCGGCACCGGCGACGCCACCTCCAGCGGCTCCGGCTCCGGCGGACCCGGTCAAGCCCGCGGTGCGCACCGCTGCCCGGCCGTGGCCGGCGTTCCGCGGCAACAACGCCGCCGGCAACGGCGACGGCCAGGGGGCGGTGAGCGACTGGAACGTCGACGAGAAGAAGAACGTCCGCTGGAAGACACCGATCCCCGGCTTTACCACCGCGAGCCCGATCGTCTGGGGTGACAAGGTTTTCATCCTGACCGCGGTCAGCAGCGCCGGCGACAAGACGTTCCGCACCGGCCTGTACGGCGACGTCAAGCCGGTCGAGGATCTCTCCGAGCACACCTGGAAGGTGTACGCGCTCGACAAGGCCAGCGGCAAGGTCCTCTGGGAGCAGACCGCCTTCAAAGGGCTGCCGAAAGTGAAGCGGCACACCAAGTCCACGCAGGCCAACTCGACGCCGGCGACCGACGGTTCGCACGTGGTTGCGCTGTTCGGCTCGATCGGGCGACTCGCCGCCTGGGACATGGCCGGCAAGGAGCTGTGGAACGTCGACATCGGCGTGCTCGACAGCGGCTGGTTCTTCGACCCCACCTACCAGTGGGGGCATTCGAGCTCCCCGATCATCCACAACGGCAAGGTGATCGTGCAGGCGGACGTCCAGAAGGGCTCGTTCATCGCCGCCTACGACGTGAAGACCGGCAAACGCCTGTGGAAAACGGAGCGCGACGAGATCTCATCGTGGGGGACGCCGACGATTCTCGACGGGCCATCAGGCGCGCAGGTGGTGACCAACGGGCCAACCGTCCGCGCCTACGATCCGGAAACCGGCAAGGAAGTGTGGAAGCTGGGGCCGAACTCCGAGGTCACCGTCGGCACACCGGTCGTCGGCGAAGGCATGGTCTTCGTGACCGGCGGCTACCCGCCGGTGAGGCCGATCTACGCGGTCAAGCCAACCGCGACCGGCGACATCACGATGCCGAAGGACAAGACGTCGACTGACGCGGTCGCCTGGAGCAACACCGCCGGCACCTATATCCCGACGCCGCTGTATTACGACGGGATCCTCTACACCTGCGGCAACGAAGGTGTCCTGACCGCCTACGACGCGAAGACCGGCGAGCGCATCTACCGCGCCCGCGTCGGTGGCGGCGGATCGTTCGCCGCGTCGCCGATCGCCGCCGACGGCCGCCTCTACTTCGCCAACGAGGACGGCGACATCATCGTCGCGCGCGCCGGCCGGAGCTACCAGGAGCTGGGGAAGAACTCGATGAAGGAAGTGATCATGAGCACCCCGGCCATCTCGGACGGGCTCATCATCGTCCGGACCCTCGGCCACGTCTATGGGATTGGGCAGTAGGGTTCTTCGATCGTGGTTCTGGGGGCTTCGATCGTGGTTCCGGGGGCTTCGCTCTTGGTTCTGGATTCTTCGATCGAGGTTCCAGGGTCTGGGTTCAAGGTTCCGGGTTCTTCGTTCGTGGTTCCTGGTTCTTCGTTCGTGGTTCCGGGTTCTTCGTTCGAGGTTCCGGGCTTCGCTCGAGTTCCGGAATCTTCGTTCGAGCTTCCTGATTCTGAGTTCTAAATTCTTAGTTCTGAGTTTCTTTGAGCCGCCTCAGCGGTAGTGGGGCGGCGAATGGGCCGAGGGCTTGCTTGAGACGCACGCGCGAGGTGTCAAATGCGCGTTCGAGTGCCTGTTTACACACCAGCTTTTCTCATTCTCGGCCTCGCGGGTGTCACTGCCTGCGGCGATAGTCCGGCCCCGACCTCTCCGTCGGCCGCGGCCGGGCTTGGGGCATCGCTCACCGCCGAGCCGCTTTCGGCGCGACCCGAGTTCCTGCCGGGGTTTTCGTGCCCCGGCCGACCCGCGTTCGGCGTCGGGCTCACCGTCATCGTGGCCGCCCGCAACTATGACGTGATTCTTCAGCGGCTCCGGTTTACATTCAGCGATCCTCGCGGGGGCCGGGCGCTGCCCGAGGTCTTCCCCACGTCCATGCCGACACCCTCGTCGTCGATTCCGTCGACCAGCCCGATCCCGATGCCCGGCGCCATTGGGTTGCCGACAACTCCTCCAGTCGGGGTTCCTGGCTCGCCGCCAATCCAGGATCTGCCGATCTTGCGCGGCGCCTCACGGTCGCTGCCGTTCTTCCTGCGCTTCGGCTGCGATGTGGTACCGGAAGGCACGCTTGTCGTCACCGCCGACATGCGCGACAGCTCTCACACTCTCCGGACGTCGGAAATTCGGGTCCCGGTTAACCGATTCTAGGTTCCAGGTTCTGGGGGCTTCGGTCGTGGTTCTAGGATCTTCGTTCGTGGTTCCCGATTCTTCGATCGTGGTTCCCGATTCTTCGATCGTGGTTCCGGGGTCTTCGTTCGAGGTTCCGGCTTCTGAGTTCTGAGTTCTGAGTTCTGAGTTTCCTTACGCGAACGTAAGGGCGATTCGCGCCACGAGATCGCGCTCGCGCGGCGAGAACCAGGGTGGGCGGCCGGCGGCGAGGTTGTGGAGCATGTGACCGGGGTTGAAGGTGGCTGGGATCGCAACGTGGCACCTCGGGTCGCTGAGCCCCCATTTCAGCAGCACCTGGGGCCAGGTCGTCACGCCGAATGCCGCGAACGGGGCAAGGTCGGCGGCGGACGGAGAGCGCCGGACCAGCGACCCCTCGCCAAACGGACGCATCAGCACCACCCCGAGGTCGAGATCGGCGGCCAGCGGCAGGATAGTCTTCTCGACGTCGCGCTCCAGCGGGTTGTAAGGCACCTGGATCGCGGAGATCCGGCCGGTCCGCATCACCTCGGCGAGCTCGCCGAATGCCGAGGGGCTGTAATGGGTCGCGCCAATGGCGGCAATCGTCCCGTCCCCCGCGAGCCGCTCGAGCATGTCGAGGTGCTCCCGCCAGTTGACCAGGTTGTGCAGCTGGTAGAGATCGATCCGGCCGCCAAAGAACGCCATGGACCGCTGCGCCTGGCGCCGCCCTTCGGCACCCGAGGGTGTCCATACCTTGGTGGCGACCAGCGCTTCATGCCGCCGGCCCTGGAGCGCCGCTCCCAGCACGCGCTCCGCTTCGCCGTACATCGGTGAGGAATCGAAGAAGTTTCCTCCCCCTGCCAGCGCCAGATCGACGATCTCCCGAGCGTGGTGCTCCTCCGCCTTCCCGCGTACGTCGAAGGTGCTCCAGGTGCCCATTCCCACCACGGGAACCGTCAACCCAGACGCACCCAGCCTTCGGGTCTCCATCTGGCTCATGACATCTGGAAACAATCGACGTCAGAATCGAACGGGTACCGTCATGATCACCGGCACGGCAACCCCATTGAGCTCTGTGGGTGTGTAGCGCCACTGGCGGACGGCATCTACCGCGGCCTGGTCGAGCAACGGAATGCTGCGCAGGACCTTGGCCGCGCTGACCTTGCCGTCGGGGCCGATCGTGATCTCGAGGATCACGATGCCTCTGACACCATCCCTGACGGCCGCATCCGGCATGACGGGCGGCGCGTCGAACACCTTGGTCGGTTGAGGGACGTTACCGCCCACGCGGACCGGCGCGCTGTCCGCAGCTGGTGGAACCGCCTGCGCGCTCGGCGTCTGTGCCGTCCCTACGCGCATCTCGACCGAACTACTGACCACCGGTGCGCCGCCGGGAATCTGGCTGCGCGCCTGGGCGTTGCGGCTCGCCTGGGCGCGAAGCCGCGGTTCGACCACGGCGAAGGACTGGCCGCTGCCGCCGCCACGCCCTGTGCCCCGGTAGGTCACCGTTCGGATGGCCGCCGGGTCGGCAAAGCGTCCAGGATCGCCGCTGGCAAGAACCTGGATCAGGCCCGCTTCGGTGGTGAGTCCGATACCGTGCGCGGGCGGCCCGCCCGCGATCGCGTAGTCGTCGATCACCGCCGGGCCGGTCCAGGATTCGCCGAGCGGCCACTCGCCGACCTCGTTGAAGGTGTAGTCGACGTCGACGCCGCCGTCCGGGGTCTTCCCCTTGGCCGGCGCGTAGTCGACCATCAGGATCACCCATCGTTCCGCGGGATCGTGGATGGCCCGGACGTGCGCCTCGCGCCGGCGCACGATTCGCACACGTGCGTCGCCTTCGATTAGAACAACGTCACCGTCACCGACCTCGATCGGCTTGTTGGCTCCGCCCGCCGGTGCCTGGACCTTCTGCTCGAAGGCAAGCTCGGGTTTGGCCGACGTCCTCTCCGCCATCGCACACACGGTCAGGACGATGGCAGCGAAGCAGCAGGAGCAGCGCATCATGAATCCTCCTTCACGAGAAGCTAGGGGCTAGGGGCTAGGAGCTATGAGCGGGCAGGTGCTCCAGCAGGTAGCGCGCGACCAGCCGGTAGATGTGGAGCGACGTGCCCGGACCCTCCGAGATGCTGTGCGAGCGATTCGGATAAACCATCATGTCGAACGGCTTGCCCAGTTCCACCAGCCGGTTGATCAGCCGCTCGGTGCCCTGATAGTGAACGTTGTCGTCGCCGCTGCCGTGCACGATCAGCAAACGGCCGCGCAACCCCTCGGCGAAATGAATCGGCGAACCGGCGAGATACCCTTTCTGATTCTCGTCCGGCAAGCCCATGTAGCGTTCCTGGTAGATGGTGTCGTAGAGGCGCTGGTCCGGGACGGGCGCGACCGAGACGCCGGCCCGGTAGACGTCGGGGTAGCGGAACATCGCGTTCAAGGTGTTCGAGCCACCGCCGCTCCAGCCCCAGATCGCAATCCGGGTGGCATCGAGGTACAGACCGCTGCGCGGTGAGCGCGCGAATCGCCGCCGCCTGCTCCTTCGCCGACAGTTCGCCGACGGTGCCGTAGACGATCTTGCGCCAGGCCGCGCCTTTCAACGCCGGCGTACCGCGGTTGTCGAAGCTGACGATCACGTAGCCTTCGTCGGCGAGGGCACGGTGGAACAGCATGGTCGTGCCTCCCCAGCTGTCATTGACCGTGGTGCCGGCCGGTTCGCCGTAGACGTGCACGATGACCGGATACTTGCGCGACGGATCGAACCCCTTCGGCTTGAGCAGGTAGCCGTCGAGCGTGAAGCCGCCATCGACCGTCACGGTGAGAAACTCGACCGGCGTGTTGGTGACGGGCGCGACCTTCGCGACGAGCGCGGCGTTGTCGACCAGCGAGCGGACGACCTTGTGGTCGGGCAGGCTGACGATCTCCGACTTCGGCGGCGAGTCGAAGCGGGACCATGTGTGCATCGCCCACTTGCCGTCCGGCGAGATGTTGTAGCTGTGCGTGCCGGACTGGTCCGCCGGCGTGACCCGCTGGATGGCGCCGTCGCCGTCGAGGCGCGCGACGTACAGGTACCGCTGCGTGGCGTTCTGCGGCGAGGCGATGAAATAGAGCCGCCGTCCAGCGGCGTCAACCGAGGCGATCGATGCGAGGTCCCCTTCGAACCGGGTGAGAAGACGCTCCTTGCCGCCGTCCCGCGCGACCGCGTAGGCGTGGCGCCAGCCGTCCTTCTCGGAAACCCAGACGAACTCCCGGCCTCCATCGAGCCAGGTGACCTCGTCCATGTCCTCGACCCAGGCACGCGATTCGTCGCGCAGAAGTTGCCGGATCGTCCCGGTCCTGGCATCGGCCAGCAGAACGTCGTTCCGGTTCTGCAGCCGGTTCATCTGCTGGAGGACGATCGTGCCGGCGTCCGCCCAATCCATGCGGGGGATGTAGAAATCGCGCAAGGGTTCGGCGGTCTTCACCCAGGTGGTGGCGCCGCCGGCGGCCGGCACCACGCCGACGCGAACCGCGGAGTTCCGCGTGCCCGGCTTGGGATACGGGAACTGCTGGACCTGCGGATACAGCGCCGCGGTGTTGTTCACCAGCGTGAAGCGCTCGACCCCGGTGGTGTCGAACTGCCAGTAGGCGATCGAGCGCCCATCCGGGCTCCAGCGGAACGCGTCGCGGATGCTGAACTCCTCCTCGTTGACCCAGTCTGAGGTGCCGTTGATGATGTCGCCGCCGCCGTCGGCGGTCAGCTGAAGGGTGCGTCCTGAGGCCAGATCCTCCACGTACACGTTCTGCGCGCGGACGTAGGCGACCCGGCTCCCGTCCGGAGAAAACTTCGCGAACATCAACGAGGCTTCCGGGGCATCGCCGCCGACCTTCTTCAGGGCCGCGGCCGCCTGGCCGTTCTTGAGCCCGGCCATCGACAGGACCCAGTAGTCGCCGCGCGTGTTCTGGCGCCAGACCTTCCGCGTATTGGTGAAGATCAGCAGCTTCGACTTGTCGGCTGACCAGGCGTAGTTGCTGATGACCAGCGGCGTCTTGCCGCCGGGCGGCACCAACGAGGTGGAGGGCACCAGCACTTCGGCCGTCCCGGTCGCGGTGTCGTGTGCCACCAGGTCGCGCGCCTCGCCGCGCGTGACCGACGTATAGCGGGTGCCCCCATCGAGCCAGGCGGTGGGACCGATCGACTGGGCGGCGAACTCCTCGGCCTGGTAAATGGCGCGCAGCCTGGCGTCCAGGCTCTCGGGGAGCAGCTGCGGCTCGACCGCCCGCTGCGCCGACAGGGCGGAAACCGCCGAGGCCAGCAGGATGCAGGCGGCCCCCCGGCGGAGGGCGCTCCGACGTCGTGGGATCCTCGCCGGAGGTGTGGCGGCAGGTCGTGCGAGCCTCATCAGGTCACTCCTAACGGACGGAATTATACGTTCTGGGGCCTGACGATCGTGGTTCTGGTTCTGACGATCGTGGTTCTGGTTCTGACGATCGTGGTTCTCGGTTCTGACGATCGTGGTTCTGGTTCTGACGATCGTGGTTCTGGTTCTGACGATCGTGGTTCTCGGTTCTGACGATCGTGGTTCTCGGTTCTGACGCTGTCGGTTCTCGGTTCTGACGCTGCCGGTTCTCGGTTCTGACGCTGCGTGGTTCTCGGTTCTGACGCTGCCGGTTCTCAAGGTTCCGCGGAACCCTTTGGAACCTCTTGGAACCCCCGGAACCTCTTGGAACCCCCGGAACCTCTTGGAACCCCCGGAACCTTTTGAACCTTTTGAACCTTTTGAACCCAGTACTAGACTCGCCGAAGCGCCCGACGTCCATGAAGACGGAACCGGTGGCGGACACCAAGCCAGTAGGCGAGATAGTAGCCAAGCACCACTGCGCCGGCGGCCATCGAGCCGGCAACGCCGGCGGACGCGAACCAGGAGCCTTCGGTAACCCCGGCGCGCCAGACGTGCCATCCGCGCCAGAAGCCGTAGAGCAGCCGGGCGGTGACGGTGAGCGTGAGGCCGAGCACGAGCAGGCGGTTGGGCGTGTAGTGCAGCGCGTCGAGCGAGGGCTCCCAGTGAGTCAGCCACAGGCCGATCAGCCCCAGCGCACATCCGCCCGCCAGGCCCGCCGCGGTGTAGGTCAGCGCCCCCGGCACCCAGATCGTCGTGAAGGCCGCGCTCGTCAGAAACAGGATCACCGACAGCGACAGCCCGACGACGTTGATCCCGATGAGCCAGCCGCGCGCGCGCTGCCGCGACGTCCCCACCCGGTAGCGCTGCACCAGCGAGAACGGGATCAACGCAATCATCAGCAGGACGACCAGGATCGGCAGGATCAGGAGCGGCACAATTCGGTTCTAGGTTCTGGGTTCTAGGTTGCAGGTTCTGGGAATTCGCTCGCCTTCAACAGGAGACGCAGGAGATCAGGAGAACGCTTTCAAAAAGGTCTCTTGACCTTTTGACCTCTTACCTCTGTAGAGAGTCACAACCCTGGACTGTTCTAAGTTCCGGTGTTCTGGGTTCACGTTCTGAATTCTGAATTCTGAATTCTGAATTTCAGCGGCGAAGCCCCCCGAGCCCGATCCAGACCGCAGCGCTCATGCCAATCCTCCGTGAGGCGGGATTATATCGGCAGCCCGGCCCACGGCCGGCTCAGGGTCAACCGATCCCGCGGCATCGGCGTCTAAACCGACGCGCCTTGTATCACTGGCGGCAGCCACCGAAGAACGACGGAGAGTAACTCATGCGGACCCTCGCTCAGGACCTTCGTGAAGCGGCCCGGGGCCTGCGGAAACAACCGCGATTCCTCATCGTCGCGTCGCTCACGCTGGCGCTGGGGATCGGCGCCGTCACCTCGATCTTCAGCGTGGTCAACGGTGTGCTGCTGACCCCCCTTCCCCATCCGCAGCAGGAGCGGCTCGTCAACATCTGGAGCACCGCGCCCGGTCTCGGCTACGACCAGTTCGGCCTGTCTCCCGACATCTTCTTCTTCTACCAGCGCAACAACAGCGTGTTCGACGACATGGCGCTGCATCAGGCCGCCAGGGTCAACCTCACCGAGTCGGGTCCGCCTGAAGTCCTGGACGCGCTGCTGACCACGAGCCGCTTTTTCTCCACCCTTGGCACCGGCTTCTCGCGCGGCCGCAGCTATTCCGCCGACGAAGACAAGCCCGAGGCCGCACGCGTCGCGGTGTTGAGCCATCGGCTCTGGACCCGGCGCTACGGCGGGGACCCATCGCTCGTCGGCCGTCCGATCAGGATCGACGGGAATCTGACGGAGGTCGTCGGCATCGCACCCGCGTACATGGATCACACCGGCAAGGTGGATATCTGGCTGCCCGCCCGCCTCGACGCCGCCGATCCGCCGACCGCTACCTTCTCGTGGCAGGCGATCGGACGGCTCAAGCCGGGCGTGCGCCCGGACCAGGCGACCACCCATCTCGAGCCGCTGGTGGCGCGGGCGATGAGCGAGTACATCGAGAGCGACAACTACCGCGCCTTCCTCAAGGACGGACGCTATCGTCCGCTCGTCCACTCGATGAAAGAAGACGTCGTCGGCAGTCTGCGCGAGCCGCTGCTGATCCTGCTCGGCACGGTCGGGATGGTGCTGCTCGTCGCCTGCGGCAACGTCGCAAACCTCTGCCTGATCCGGGCGGACGCGCGCCAGCGTGAGCTCGCCGTACGTGCGGCGCTTGGCGCCAGCCGCGCCGGCCTCGTCCGCAAGCTGCTGGTCGAGGCGCTGCTGCTGTCGGCGGTCGGCACCAGCCTTGGCGTGCTGCTGTCGGCGCTCGCACTGCCCCTGCTTCTGCAGCTCGCGCCCGGCACGATTCCGCGGCTGGAAGCCGTCCGGATCAACGGCACGGTGCTGCTGGTGGCGGCCGGCGCCGCGATCCTGTCGGCGCTGACCTTCGGCCTGGTCCCGGCGATCCGGTACACCCGGGCGCGGGTGCTCACGATGCTCCGCCACGGCGGACGCGGCTCGACCGATCATCCGTCGCGGCAGCGGGGGCGGCAGCTGCTCGTGGTCGCGCAAACCGCGATGGCGCTCGTGCTGCTCGTCGGCTCGGGCCTGCTCGCGCGAAGCTTTGCGCGGCTGATGTCGGCCGACCACGGCTTCTCGGCCGAGAACGTGCTCACCTTCCGGGTCGTCCTTCCGCCATCCGTGTATCCGAAACCGCCCCAGGTCGTGACCGTCGCGACCCAGATCGTGGAACGGCTGGCGCAGCTCCCCGGCATCGAGACCGCCGGAGCCACGACCGAACTGCCGGTAACGGCCAGCACCTCCGGCAGCGCATTCGAGTTCGAAGGACAGACCGTCGAAGCCGGACGCCTGCCGCCGCTGGTCCATTACTCGAACGTCACCCCGGGCTACTTCGAGACCCTCCGTATTCCGCTCCTGCGCGGATCGCTGTTCGATTCTGGCGACATGCGCGACGATGCCCGGACCGCGCTGGTCAACAAGGCCGCCGCCGAGCGCTACTGGCCGGGGCAGGATGCGATCGGCAAGCGCTTGCGCAGCTTCAGATCCAAGGACGGCTGGTACGTGGTGAAAGGGATCGTGGCTGACGTGCAGCACGAGGGGCTGCGGCAGGCGCCGAGGCCGCTGGTCTACTACCCGGTGAAGGTTCGCGATGACAATGTCCCCCGCGGTTTCAGCTTCGTGCTGCGGGGGCCGTCCGCGACGACGCAGGCGGATGCCGCGCGGCGGGCGGTCTGGACGCTCAACCCGGACCTGCCGGTGGCGTCGATGCGGACGATGGAGAACGTGATCGAGGAATCGGTGATGCAGTTCACCTTCACGATGCTGACGCTCGGGATCGCCGCGGTCATCGCGCTGGTGCTCGGGGCGGTCGGGCTCTACGGGGTCCAGTCGTACACGGTCAGTCTCCGGACGCGGGAGATCGGCGTCCGCATCGCGCTTGGGGCGCAGCCGGGGCGGGTGCAGCGCGGGGTCCTGGCGAATGCAGCAGTGGTCACCGGCATCGGCCTGGTGCTCGGCCTTGCCGGCGCGGCGGGCCTGACCCGCTTCCTGAGAGGACAGCTCTACGAAACGCGTCCGCTGGATCCGGTCACCTTCGTGGCGATGTCGGCCGTGCTGTTCGCGGTCGGTCTGCTCGCCTCGTACCTTCCGGCGCGAAGGGCAGCGGCGGTGAGCCCGATCGAGGCGATGCGCGGGGACTGACCTGCGCTACGCGCAGACGACGCGGCGCAGCAGCGGCAGATCCGACAGGATCATGCCGGCGCCGATCACGACGGAGGTCAGCGGGTTCTCGGCGACGAGCACCGGCAGCCCGGTTTCACGCGCCAACCGCCGGTCGAGGCTGCGGAGCATCGCTCCGCCACCCGTGAGCACGACTCCGCGGTCGTAAATGTCGGCGCACAGCTCGGGCGGAATCCTCTCGAGCGAGTCCCGAACGGCGGCGACGATCTGGCGCAGCGGTTCGGCGAGCGCTTCGCGAACCTGTTGATCGCAGATCGTGACGGTCCGCGGGACCCCTTCGGTCACGTGCCGCCCCTTCACTTCCATCTTCAGCGGCTCGTCGAGCGGCTCGGCCGACCCGAGCTCCCACTTGATCTGCTCCGCCGTCCGCTCGCCGATGAGCAGGTTGCAGGCCTTCTTCATGTAGGTCGTGATCGCTTCGTTCATCGCGTCGCCGGCGACGCGCAGCGAGCGGCCGTAGACCGTGCCGGCCATCGAGATCACCGCGATGTCGGTGGTGCCGCCGCCGATGTCGACGATCATGTTGCCCGACGGATCGGTGACCGGCAGCCCCGACCCGATCGCCGCCGCCATCGGCTCGTCGACCAGGTGAACTTCGCTGGCCTTGGCGCGGAACCCGCTGTCCTTGACCGCCCGCCGTTCGACCGGGGTGATCTCCGGCGGCACGCCGATCACCAGTCTCGGCCGCAGCATCGGCCGGCGGCCGGTTGCCTTGCGGACGAAATAGGCGAGCATTTTCTCGGCGGCGTCGAAGTCGGCGATCACGCCGTCCTTCATCGGCCGGACGGCCGTGATGTTCGGCGGCGTCCTGCCGAGCATTTCGTACGCCTCCTGCCCTACCGCCTCGACCTCTCCCTTGGCGGTGTTGAAGGCAACGATGGACGGTTCGTTCACGACGATGCCGCGGCCGCGCGCGAAAACGCAGGTGTTGGCAGTGCCGAGATCGATGGCGATGTCGGTGGCGAAGGAGGACATGAAGGACATGGGGTTACACCAGATAAGGGCAGAATCCGTTCCATACACTTATCGGCATGACGCGGAAAAATCTGGAGTGTTTCCGTGCGCCAGGCAGGATCTGGTGTCGCCCCGGCCCTTCCGCAACTTACAGATGTGAACGCCGATAACGATTTCGTCATTCGCTCGAAACGGCCACCGGGCCGGGTCCGGGCTTGGGACCGGCCGCCGCGTCGGGCCTCACAACATAGATGTTTTCCCCCTCGCCAAGGGTGCAGTCGAAAGTCATCCAGTAAGCGCCACGCGGTGTGGCGGTCCCATCCGCCGCCAGCTTCAGCCCGAGCTCGTTGATGATCGGCGTGCTGGCGTAGTCGTGGATCTTCACCTCGTAACGACCGAGGAGGAGGCCGCCACCGTTGTGTTTGGTGATCCGCATCACCGCGCTCACGATGGCCTGGTAGCAGGCGCGATCCGGGGAGACGCAGTCGCGGTACTGCTTGAGACTCACGATCGGGATCCGTCCTTCGGTGAAGGCGTGGATCACTTCACCGAACAGGCTGGAATCGAGCTCAGACAGCAGTCCGTGGTGGCCAAGCAGGTAGTCCTTCAGGCCGGTGCCGAGGTTCTGGACCTCGTGCAGCAGTCCCGAGAGGAACCCTTCCGGGTGCTCGCTGACTTCGATCAGCGGCCGGAGCTCGAGCTTCGTGCCCGGGGCGAGCACCGGGAGCACCATGGTGTCCAGCCGCACCGGCGCCGGATGTTTGGGGTCCGGCGGGATCTGCAGCGTCGACCACGCCTTGGGATAGCCGAACACCTCGCGTCCCGTGGCAATCGCCCAGGGGTTGTCCACGTAGATGTACGGAAAGTAGAAGGCCAGGTCCTGCGCCTGCCACCGTCCGTTGACCCGCCGGCCGCGGGCCACCAGCACGTTGAACGAAATCTCGTTCTCCGAGAAGAAGCCCTCCCGATCGCTCCTGGATGAGAGCGACGTGTAAGTCGCGACCTGCATGAACACCAGGCCGCCCAGCGGACGGAACTCGGCCACCTCCGGCGGCGCGATATTCAGGTACTTGTCGCACATCGCCTGCAGCCGGGTGACGTCCGCCTCCAGCGGGAAGCTGCGGATCGTCAGGCCGGCGAACGCATACGGCAGCGGCATCTCCTCGTCTCCGGGCCGGACGATGTAGGTCATCGCCGGCGGCTGCGCGGAGGGATGCCCCTGCTCCTCCCCCGGGACACGCTGCGGATAGCCGCAGATCGCCCGCGACGCCTGCATCCCTCCCATCGTCGCGCCTTCGACGCACCCGACGTTGAAGCCGGTGTCGACCCAGTCGCCGGCGATGACCAGGTTGGCGAAGCCGGTCTCCCCCGCTTTGATTCGGTATTTGGTGCTTCCCTTCAGCGTCAGGACGTAGCGCTCGGTGCCGTCGATGTTGGCGCGCAGCCACTGTCGGTCGAGACGGTCTGCCCCCTCGACGCCGGCGGGAGCGACCAGCAGGTTCCAGTCGAGCCCCTTTCCCGATGGGCCCACCGCCCTGGGCCAGACGCCGGCGGTGTTCTCGTCGAGCCAGTCCCCGGCGATGCTGCGGACGCGTGCCAGCTGCCGTTTCGGAAAGGTTGGATCGGTGCCGGGCGGTGGCACGTTCTCGTCTGGGAGCGTGCCGCACAGATAGATGAGAGATTTCGGGCAGCCCGGCGTATCGGGCCAGGTTTCCGCCGGCAGCAGGTGGGTCATGTCGGCCCAGCTGTTGAACGGGTCGGCGTAGGCGTCGAGCACGGTGCGCTCCACCGGCGCCCCCGACTGGGTCGGCATCACCCGCGCCTCCCAGCCAAGATCCCAGATGTCGCGGTTGAACCAGAGCTGCATCGACTGGGTCTGAACCGTCTTTACGCCGTTCAGCATCGCCGCCCACCGCGGTGCCGCCGGAACTTTGGCATCCAGCAGCGGACGGCAGATCTCCTGGAGCGCGCCGACGGGAATACCGAGCACAACGTGGTCGAAGTCCTTACCCGCCTCGAGCAGAACCTGGCCGGCGTCCGGCCAGTCGCACCAGTCCGACTCGAGGTTGGCGCCGCTCGCTTTCAGCGCCGCTCCCTGGACGAGTTGCTCGTAGAACGGGGCGTCGGGCCAGCACGGCAGCGTGCCGCCGGTCATCGGCACGTCGAACAACGGCCGGTATTCGCCGCCCCCGGCGATGTCCACCTGGCGCGCCAGCTTGACGCGGGCGATGCTGCGCCCGTCGCCCGACGGTTCGAGCGACTTGACCTTGTGAAAGAACTTGAACGCGACCCCGCGCTTCTTCAGCACCTGGTACATCGGGGCGAAGATCGTGTCCCCCATGCCGGCCTGCATCTTCCACATGAACGAGCCCTTGTAGCCGAAGCACATCCTGAGCATCGCGTGCACCGCGGAGCCGGCGCCGGTGTTGCGGTGCTGGTCGTCGTTGATGCCGTCCGCGAACGCAAAGGCGATGTCGTAGTAGCCGGTGAGCGCCGGGCTGGTCAGGCTCTCGGGACGGCAACCGTGCTTGAGCAGGAACTCCCGCAGCTCCATCTCGTCGAGATCCGAGAAGTTGCGCTGGCCGCGGAGCACTCCTTCGCGGAACAGCCCCAGCAGGCTCGACACGCAAAGATCGAACAGCTGCGCCATCCGCCTCGCGGTGTCATCGTCTGCGAAGTGATGCTTCTCGATCGACTCGCGCAGGCGCGCGGCAAACTGTTCGAGGCAGTCCTCGATGGTGTCGTGGTGGTCGGGGTTGTGATGGAACGCCCAGTCGCCCAGTGACTCCATCAGCGAGAGCGCGATGTGCAGGCTGGTGAAGCCGGCCGTTACCTCGGCTTCGAGCAGGCGAACGCGGTCGACGATCCGCTGCACCCACCCGTGCGGCGCCGGCGTCTCGCGCCCGAGCGTGTTCACCATCCAGCCGAGCATCATGCGGGCGTGAGCCCAGGCGGTCGGCGGCGTCGCGTCCCACGGATCACCGGGAACCGGCTCGAAGGCGATGTCCCAGCGCGACCACTTGTCGCCGTGCGGATCCATGAAGGTGATGAAGTTCTGGGGCTTGAGCGCATCGCCGATGCGCGCGAGCGGCGTGCCGGGCGGCCGTCCGAGCTCGTCGTAGCAGGACTTCAGCGCCGCAAAGGCGTTGCAGTAGAAGCCGAGCCAGATGTGCAGCCCGTGCTCTTCGATCGTGTTGTGCCAGTCCTGATTTCGTCCGCAGGCCCCCTTGCCCCCGAGCCGCCATCCCATCTGGTACACGGTCACGTCGTACTTCGACGCCCCGTCGTGATCGGGATGGGTCAGCTCGAAGGCGGCAACCATGGCGCCGACGCCGCTGCCGAGGATGGCGACCTTTTTCCGCGCGCTCTCTCCACTCATGCGATCTCTCTCCTTGAAGTCGTGGCCTACAGCAGACGGCGCGCATAGGCCGCGTGCCAGGACGCCTGCATGCGGTCGAAGGCTTCGCTGGCCTCGACCAGGTGCGGCCGGCGCTCGTCGCCCGCGATGCAGCGTCCGATCCAGAAGTGCATCAGGGCTTCGTCGAACGGCAGCCCGATCCGGCGCGCTCCCTCGAGCGCCCGCTTCCATGCCTGCCTCGCCCGCGAAGGCCGTCCGGCATGCCACTCGACGACACCGATCCAGAGCTGGAGGCGGGGACGGGCGAGCGGGATGATCCGGGCAAAGCGCCGAAAGGCCGCAAGCAGGCTGCGGGCGAGCGCCAGGTCGCCGGCCGGGATGTTCTCCGCGGACGGCTGCATGTGCAGCAGCGCCTCGAGGGCGTTGCTGTATCCCCAGATGCTCGTATACGAGCTCGCCTTCTGCATCACTTCGAGGGCGCTGGCGATGTCGGCGCGCGCCCGCCCGAAGTCCCCGAGTTGCGCCAGGGTCAGCGCCCGCCCGGCGAACCCTTCGAGCCGACTGAGGTCATCCCGACCCCGCGGCACCGCTTCGTCGAAGCGCTGCAGCGCCTCGTCGCTCAGGCCCATGAGTCCGCTGACCCTGGCCTGGCCGAGCATCCCCCACCCCATCGTCTGCAGGTCGTCGCGTGCCGCCCCCGATCGCGCGATCTCGCGCAACGCCTCGAGGCTCCGCGCCAGCTCGCCGCGCAGGCAATAGAGGTGGGCGCAGTTGGTCAGCGCTTCTTCGCGGAAGCGGTGGTGGCCGATACGGGTGTAAACCTCGAGGGCGGCGTGAATATCGGTGTCGAAGGTATCCATTTCGCCAAGCATGGCGGCAAGGTGGCCGGAGTACTGCCGCACCACGCCCATCGACAGGCCGTGGCCGGTCGTCTCGGCGATCCGATGTGACAGGTGGGCGTAGCGCCACGCCAGCCCGCGGAGCCCGAAGTAGCCGAGGATGTTGCCCGCCGCCGCGTAGAGCTGCGCCGCCGGCGGCGACGGGCCGACGCTTGGCGCCAGCCGCAGCGCGGCGAAGGTGCAGAAGATCTGGCTGGCCACGTCGTTCTGGTGATACGCGATCATGGCGACGTAGTTGTAGGCATTCAGCGCCCGCTCGGCATCCTCGCTGGTGGCGCGTGGGGCCACCGGCGGCGACTTGAGCGACCGTCGAAGCGTGAGCTCGCGGACCACGTGTCCGGTCACGCGGAGGACCGAGGTGGTCGGGACCGGATTGCCGAGCTCGCCGAGTGCCTGCTCGAGCTGCGCGCGTGCGGGCTGGAACTCACCGAGCGCGCGGAGCGCAATCCCGACGCTGGTCCGCCAGGCGTTCCGCCTTGCCGGACTGACCCTCCGCCCCTCCTCGTCGTCCAGCCGCAGCGCGGAGGTCAGGTAGGTGGCGACGTCCCGATCGGCGAACGCGCTGGCCGCGTGTTCGGACGCCTTCTCCAGATACTCGATGGCGCGTGGACGATCACCGGCCTGTTCGTAGTGGAACGCGAGGCTGCCCTGGAATCGTGGAAACTCGGCCGATCCGGCGTACACGGTCTCGAGGCTGGTCGCCGCCCGGCGGTGGAGCGCTGGCCGATGGTCCGCGGGAATGGCGCCGTACGCCGTCTCGCGCAATTTGTCGTGGAGAAAGCGATAGCGTCCACCCTCGACCTGATCGAGCACCTGGCGGGCGCCGAGCTCGCGGATGGCTTCCATCGCCCTTGCCTCGGGCATGTCGGCCGCGGCCAGCAGCAGCACCGCGTCCACTTCACGGCCGAGGACGGCGGCGATCTGCGCCAGACCATGCGCGTCATCAGGCAGGCCGGCGAGGCGTCGCGCCACCAGCTCGCGCAGTGAGGCCGGCAGCGCCAGGTGCGCGTAAGCCCCTTCCTCGATCCTGCCGTCGCCGAAGGTCCAGCGGCCGCCGGTGCGATTGAGCAGCCGCTCGGCGACCGCCGTCCGCAGGTACTCGGCGACGAAGAACGGATTCCCTTCCGACTGGGTGGTCACGAACTCGACGAACTGGCGGGGCGGATCGGCCAGCGCCAGCATGTCTCCAACCATCGCGCCGACGGCAGGGGCGTCCAGCCTGCCGAGATCGAAGCGCGCGATCTCGGGGAGCGCGAGCACTTCGCGCAGGGCGTCCGGTTGTTCGTCGGAACGAAACGTCCCGAGCACGAGCAGCGCGTTGCGCTGGAAGAACTCGGCGCGGGTGGTGTGAAGGAACTGCAGCGTCAGCGCGTCGGCCCACTGCAGGTCGTCGAGCACGAGCAGGACCGGCCGCTCCTCGGTAAAGGCGGCGATGGTCTCGCGGAGGTCGGCGAGGAGGCGGGCCCGGCCGGCGTCGGCCGGGAGCTCCTCGGGTTCCGGAGCGTCAGCGAAACCCGGCACCCGCGACACTCCCGGCTCGATCGCGGCGAGCACCCGGGCACGGTTGCCGAAGAGCCTGGCTGTCTCGCGCGGCCCCCCTTCGACCGCGCGGTCGATCATCCGGCCGAGGAGCGGCACCAGCGGATGCAGGACGCCGCCGCCGATCGGCTGGCATTCGCCGGCGACGACCACCAGCTGCTGGAGCGTCGCCGCCCGGGCGAGCTCCGCGACGACCGAGGTCTTGCCGACGCCGCTCTCACCGCCGAGGAACACGCAGCCCCCGACACCCGTGAGCAGCCGCCGGATGTGGAGGTCGAGCGAGGCGAGCACGTCACCGCGACCGGCCAGCTCCGGACGATAGAGATAGGCCGGCTGCGCCTCGGGTGCCACCGCCGGCGGCGGGTCCACCTCCGCTCCGAGGTCCGCCAGCCACGCCGCGACGTCGTCGGCGTGGCCGATCCGCTCGCGCGCGCGCTTGGCCAGCAGCGACCGCAGCAGTTCGTCGACGCCCTCCGGCACACCGGTGACGATCCGCGACGGCGGAATCGGCGGCTCGCTGAGGTGCTGCTGCAACAGATCGCCCATCGTGTCGGCCAGAAACGGTGGACGTCCAGTGAGGAGCTCGAACAGGATGCAGCCGAGCGCGTACAGGTCGCTCCGGGCGTCGACCCGCTGCCTGAGGATCTGCTCGGGGGCCATGTAGGCGGCGGTGCCGGCGAGCGTGCCGGCGATCTCGAGCACGTCGCGGCCGGCGGCGCCGAAGCGGCTGACCAGGCCGAAGTCCATCAGCACCGGGCGTCCGTCAGGTCGGACGAAGACGTTTCCCGGCTTGAAGTCCCGGTGGACGATCCCCAGCTGGTGCAGGTAGCCGAGCGGCGCGCACAGCCGATAGACGAGCGTCAACGCCTCGCGGAGCTTTCCTGCCGCCACCGGTGCGCCCGACACCACCCGCCCGCCCACGAAGACCGGACCGGACCCGCCGGTGTGCTGGGTCACGGTCGCGATCTCGACCGGCGTCGTATCATCCGGCGCCGGTCCGTCGATTTTCCATTCGCTCCAGAGCTGCCGCTTGTATTGCTGAAGCGTTCCGCCGTGCAGCAGCTCCATCGCGTACCAGGGTGAGCCGCCGTCGACGCCGGCGTCGATGATCCGGACGATCGCCGGGTGATCGATGCGGCGGAGCGCCTGGATCTCGGTCCGGATCGCGGCCAGCTCGTTGGCGTGCGCGACCAGCACGGTCTTGAGCGCGACTTCCTGGCCGGTGTCGACGTGCACCCCGAGATAGACGGCGCCCATGCCGCCCGCCCCGATGCGTTGGAGCACGCGATATTGTCCAAGCACACGCGTCGACGGGTGCATCGAGCCGGAACCTTGCGTGGAAGGCAGGAGGCCATGCTACCCTATCCACCACTCATCACAGTCTGAAGTTCAAAAGTTCCACCGACGTCTACGCGTCAGGAACCTTTGGCCGCTTGCACGGGAGGAACGCCTGGGCCGTTTCGCGATCCTGATCGCACTCATTGTGTGGATCGTCCCGGCGCCGGCCGCCGCGCAGCTGCGGGCGGCGACCAGCGAGCTGTCAGGTCGCGTGGTGGATCAGACCGAGGGGGTCCTGCCGGGGAGCCTGGTCACGATCCTCAATCGCGAGACCGGCGAGCGGCAGGTCGAGACCACCGGAGGCGATGGGCGATTCGCGTTTCCGCCGCTCCCCGTGGGCACCTACCGGGTTGAGGCCAGCCTCTCCGGGTTCACGACCCAGGTCCTCGAAGGGGTCGCTCTGCAGGTCGGCAATTCCACAACCCTGACGATTACGCTCAGCGTCTCCGCCACCAGCGAAACGATCACCGTGGTCGGCGGCTCGCCGGCCGTCGACGTCCGGCGCAAGGAGATCGCCACCACCATCTCGGCGCAGCAGATCGCCAGCCTGCCGATCAACGGCCGCACGTTCATCGGGTTCTCGACCCTCGCCCCCGGGGTCACGACCGACGTCACCCCCGACCAGGGCTCCAACGCCTCTTCAGGTCTGACCTTCGCCGGGCAGCGCGGACGGTCGAACAACATCACCCTCGACGGCCTCGACAATAACGAGGTCGCCGTGAACAGCGTGCGCGCGACCATCAGCCAGGACGCGGTACGCGAGTTCCAGGTCCTGACCAACTCCTATTCGGCGGAGTTCGGCAAGGCCTCCGGGGGCGTCGTCAACATCGTGACCAAGAGCGGCACGAACGAGGTGTCGGGCGGCGCCTTCCTGTTCCTGCGCGACCGGGCGCTGAATGCCCGCGGCTACTTCGAGAAGTTCGACGCCGCCGGTCAGCCGGTGGACCTGCCGAAGGCGCCGTTCAACCAGCAGCAGTTTGGCGGAACGCTCGGCGGACCGATCGCGCAGAACCGGGCGTTCTACTTCGTCTCGGTCGAGCGGCAGGCGGCCGACGACAGCCGCGCGGTGACGATCGACGACACCACGCCGGTGCCCAACCCGCTCGGGCCGGGGACGCTCGGCACCCCGGCCTCCATCCTGCGTGGCGCCGGATTCGTCATCGACACCGGCATGGTGCCGTTTCGAGCCTCCACGACCCAGCTGTTCGGACGCGCCGACCTGAACCTCACGCCGGGCCAGCGGCTCACGCTCCGCGCCAACACCGGTGACGAGATCAACGAGAACATCGAGCCGTTCGGCGGGATCACCGCGAAAAGCCGCGCCGGGGCGCTCGACAGCCGCGACTGGATGGTCGCCGGGATGCACGGGATGGCGGTGGGGTCCCGGATCTACAACGACCTGCGCGTCCAGGTCGCCAGCCGCAACCAGGTCGTGCGCTCGCTGGACCCGGCGTGCGGCGGGCCGTGCACCAGCGAAACGATGGGCGGACCGCAGGTAAACGTGGCCGGGGTCGCCAATCTTGGCCGGCAGGAGTACACGCCGCAGGTCCGCCGGTCGCTTCGCTACCAGGTGCTCGACACGGTGAGCTGGCAGTCCGGGCCGCATCACATCAAGGCCGGCGTCGACTTCAGCACCGTCGATTTCTCGCGAACGTCCTTCCCCTACTACTTCGGCGGTCAGGTACATCTTCGTGGACTTTCCCGAGGAGGTCGCGGCGCTGTTCGGCCTGCCGGCGGCGATCTCCGGCATCCAGGCCCTCGCGCTCGGTCTGCCGGGGGCCTACATCCAGGGTTATGGAGAGTCGGAGGCCGTCGGCAGCGTCCAGGACCTCTCGCTGTTCGCGCAGGACGAGTGGTCCGTCGGCAGCCATGTCTCGGTGAACCTCGGCGTCCGTTACCAGGTCCAGGCTCCCCCCGGCTACACCTACCGGATCCAGGGCTACCCCGGGCCCTACGAGTATCCGCCCGACCGGAACAACCTGGCGCCGCGCCTGTCGGTCGCGTGGGATCCGGGTGGCCGCGGCCGGACCGGCGTTCACGGTTCCTACGGCGTGTTCTACGACAACACGTTCTCGGCGATCCCCGGCGTACCGAAGATGATCGATGGCGTCGACGGGGTCCGCGTCTACGTGATGCAGGGGCTGCCCGCGATCACCGGCTGGCAGATGCCGAATCGCCAGTTGCCGGACGAGGCGCTGACCGGCATGCCGCCGCTGCAGCTGGCGGTGGATCCCGGGGTGGTGACGCCGTACGCCCACCACGTCTCCACCGGTTTCCTGCACCAGCTGCGCCCCGGCCTGACCCTCTCGGCCGACTTCGTCTACGTCAACGGCTACGGCCAGATCGGGTTGATCGACTACAACCCGCTGGTGCCGGCGCTCGGGCCGGGTCGCCGGCCGTCCGATATCGACGGCGTACCCGGCTCCTCCGCCTCGGTGCTGCAGTACACCTCGTTCGCCCGCACGCGCTACCGCGGCCTGCTCGCCTCGGTCGAGAAGCGCTTCGACAACCGCTGGCAGCTTCTTGCCAGCTACACGCTGGGCAAGACCGAGGACAACGGCAGCGACTACGTCGAACGGCCGTCCGACAACGGCGCCGGACGCAATCCGAACGATCTGCAAGGCTTGCCGCTCGGGTTCGACCCGGACCTCGACTACGGCGCATCGGTGCAGGATCAGCGACACCGCCTGGTCGTCAGCGGTCTCGCGATGCTGCCCGGGCAGTTCGAGCTGTCCGCGATCCTGTCGGCCGGTTCCGGACGTCCCTACAACGTGCTCGCCGGCTTCGATTTCAATGGCGACGGCGACGCCGGCGCTGCCGACCGCCCTCGCCTGGACCCTGCCGACTCCTCCACCGCCATCGCGCGTAACACCGGCCGCCTCCCCGCGTCCGCGGCGCTCGACTTGCGAGTCTCGCGCCGCTTCGAGCTCCCCAGGGGAGCGAAGATCGACGCGATCCTCGAGATGTTCAACGTCCTCAACCGGACCAACTTCACCGACGTCAACAACGTCTTCGGCGGCGGAGCGTATCCCTCGCAGCCGTTGCCGTCCTTCGGCCAGTTCACCCAGGCCGGTCCCGCGCGTCAGGTGCAGGTCGCGGTCAGGTTTAGCTTCTGACGCTGTCAGCTTCCAGCTCCCAAAACGCGCCTTCGCGCGGCGATTGCACTGCGCCGCCTACCGCCGCAATCCCTCGACGACGCACGCCGGCTGTCGCAGCGGTTGGATGTTGGGAATTGGGAATTGGAAGTTGACGTTGGTAGTCTTGAGAAGAACCCGGAACCTGGAACCGAGAACCTATGAGATCCACTCGCCTTTACCTTGTTCGCCACGGCGCGACGCAGCTGAGCGCGGAGGATCGCTTCTCGGGCGCAATCGGCGTCGAGCTCTCGGACGAAGGACGGCAGCAGGCGGCTCGCCTGGGCGAGCGGCTGCGCCACGAGGTCATCGCCGCGGTCTTCGCCAGCCCGCTCTCGCGGGCGGTCGATACCGCGCGCATCGTGGCCGGGGCCTGCGGTCTGACGCCGATCCTCAACGAGGGACTGCGCGAAATCAGTCACGGCTCCTGGGAGGGGCTGACGCGCAAGGAGGCGGAGCAACGGTTCCCCGACGACTACGCCGCCTGGGAAGAGGATCCCTTCACGTTCGCGCCGCCGGGAGCAGAGTCAGGCGTGGCGGTGCTGGCGCGCGCGCTGCCGGTCGTCCGCGAGATCGTCACCAGTCACGCCGGCCAGAGCGTGCTCGTGGTCTCACACAAGGCGACCATCCGCCTCGTCCTCTGCAGTCTGCTCGGGATCGACGCGCGCGGTTACCGCGATCGCCTGGACCAGTCCCCCGCCTGCCTCAACGTCCTCGACTTCAAGGATCCGGTCAGGGCGCGGCTGATGCTGTTCAACGACACCTCGCACTACGATCAAGAGCCGCGCGAGCCACGCCCGAACCTGTCGAACTGGTGGGAAGACGCGAGACCCTGACCTAGCGAAGGAAGCGAATCATCACGCTGAAGACCCCGGTCAGCGCGAGCACCTGGCCGATCCAGAACAGGAACGACCACCTGAGGAGCTCGAACCGGCCGTCCGCCATCTCCTGGCGGAGCGCGGCACCCATCTGGGTCACCTCGGTGCGCACGCCCGCTTCCGATTGTGCGATCTGCACCCGGACGGTCGCCATCGTCTCTGCCAGGCGGCGTTCGAAACGCTCAGTGCAAGTGTCGATCACGTCGGCCCTGCTTTCAGCGGCGTCGAGGTCGAGCAGGTGCAGCAAACCGGCAGTCGCATCTGCTCCGAGTCGCATCCGCAGCGGGGCCGGCACAGTATCCATATCCATGCGCGCATCCTTTCCGACCCCTCACGACGACGATGCCATCGTCTACGGAGGAAAGCAAGGGGGGCATTTCTCGGGAAGCAGATCATCCGCGGCGGGAGCTTCGCTGGCCTTGAACAGGAGATCAGAAGATCAGGAGAACCTCCTTAAAGACGTTCTCTTGACCTCTTGCCCTCCTGTACAAGAGTCAGCGCTCGAGCCGCGACGGGAGCTTCGCTGGCCTTGAACAGGAGATTAGAAGATCAGGAGAACGCTCCCTAAAGACGTTCTCTTGACCTCTTGCCCTCCTGTACAAAGTTAGCGCTCGGGGCCGCGACGGGAGCTTCGCTAGGCCTTGAACAGGAGGTTAGAGATCAGGAGAACGCTCTTTAAAGACGTTCTCTTGACCCTCTTGCCCTCCTGGACAAAGTCAGCGCTCGGGGCCGCGACGGAGCTTCGCTGACCTTGAACAGGAGGTTAGAAGATCAGGAGAACGCTCTTTAAAGACGTTCTCTTGACCTCTTGCCCTCCTGTACAAAGTTAGCGCTCGAGCCGCGACGGGAGCTTCGCTGGCCTTGAACAGGAGATTAGAAGATCAGGAGAACGCTCCCTAAAGACGTTCTCTTGACCTCTTGCCCTCCTGGACAAAGTCAGCGCTCGGGGCCGCGGCGGGAGCTTCGCTAGGTCTTAGAAGATCAGGAGAACGCTCTTAAAGACGTTCTCTTGACCTCTTGCCCTCCTGTAGAAGTCTAGCGCTCGAGCCGCGACGGGAGCTTCGCTCCTTGACAGGAGATTAGAAGATCAGGAGAACGCTCCTAAGACGTTCTCTTGACTCTTGCCCTCCTGACAAGTCAGCGCTCGAGCCGCGACGGGAGCTTCGCTGGGTCTTGAACAGGAGGTTAGAAGATCAGGAGAACGCTCTTTAAAGACGTTCTCTTGACCTCTTGCCCTCCTGTACAAAGTCAGCGCTCGAGCCGCGACGGGAGCTTGGCCGTCTTTGGCAGGAGATAGAAGATCAGGAGAACGCTTATTGAGTAGGTTCTCTTGAACTCTTGCCCTCCTGTACAGAGTCAGCGCTCGGGGCGCACGAGCCGGCTCGGGGCGCCGCGACGCCCGACCACGACTGCGAGTTGATCGAAGCGAGCACCGAGCCGCCGCGCTTCGGCGCGCGATATCCCGAGCACGAAGAGGCTCTGCTCCGGCGGCCAGCCCGGATCCTGGCCAACCCCTTCGGCCGGAAGCCATGAGTATCCGGCCGACTCCACCAGCGCGATCAGGTCCCGCTGTCGAAGGTCGTTCTCGATCTGACTCAGTTCGATCGAGCCGGGATTCCAGGCGGTAAGGAAAGCCCACTGCCGCGTGTCGTGCCGCTTCAGCAGAGCCTGCAGAGGCCGGTTGATGCTGCCCACCATGAAGCAGATCCGCCGGCCTGAGTCGTCGACGCAGAAGCGCGTTCGCCGGTACGCGCCCCAGGCCTCGAGCTCGCGGACGGCGGTGAGGGTGATCTGCCTGAGCGAGAGCAGGTCGTGCCGGTTGTATTCGAGGAGCTTGTGCCAGTCACGCTTGGTCTGTGATGTCGTCCGGCGGTAGTTGCCCCCCTTTGCCTCGAGCTGTGCCAGCGTGTGGCGGATCCATTTCGCCGGTGTCGCGTCGAGCAGATGGTGGGCGCCGGGGTAGCCTACCAGCCGGGCGTACTTGTCGAGTGTGTGTTTCGGGGAGTGCGGGTCCGCGCGTTCGATGCGGACCTCGGGATGTATCGTCCTTCGCCATGGGCGCGCGAGCTCCAGCGCGTTGACGTAGGTGGTGCGGATCTCACCTTCGAGGCCGGGGCAGGCTTCGATCAGGCGATCGCGATCGAAGTAGCTCCAGCCGACGATCTTCCGGCCGTCGGCGAGCGCCATCGCAACCAGCTCGGCCCCGGCATCGGCGGCGGCGACGACGCGAAGCCGTTCCTTTTTCGCGACCCGGGCCGGAGCCAGCCTGGGATCCGTGATGATCTGTTCGAGCTCTTTGCCGTCGGGCGCCGTCGGCACCGATAAGGACGCCGAGGAGCGCCGGGTGTGGAGGTTTGCCCGTCAGGCACTCGAAGTCGACATAGATTGCGCGACGGGCGTCAGTCGACGTGAGTGGCCGCACCGGGCGTTGGGTCATCGAGGCACGAGCGCAACGGCTCGAAGCGGACCACCGGAGCCTCCTTCGATCTTCATCGGCAGGGCAATCACCAGCGCGCCGCGCGGTGGCAGGCGGTCGAGATTGGTCAGGTTCTCGAGCCCGGGGACGTTCTTCGCGGCGGCGATCCGATGGACCTGGAAGTCGGTCGAGCGTCCGTAGTCGATCGAGGCGGTGTCGATGCCGATCGCCGCGGCGCCCCGCTCGTCGATGAGGAGTCGCGCCGCCTCCACCCCGAAGGAGGGGAACGACAGCTTCGACGCGTCCCCTGGCGTGTCGTCTCCCAGGTAGGCCTTGGCGTTGGGCCAGTGCCGGCTCCAGCCGGTGCGCAGCAGCACGATCGTGCCGCGCGCGATCGTCCCGTGCGCCTTCTCGAACTGCAGCACGTCGTCCCGGGTGGCGCGGTAATCCCGATCCGCCGTCGCGCGCGCCACCACGTCGATGACCACCGCGGGGGCGATCAGCTGCTCCAGCGGGATCTTCTCCGTCGTCCGTCCCGTTTCGTTGAAATGCTTCGGCGCGTCCAGGTGGGTGCCGCCATGTTCGGGTGTGGAGAGCGTGTTGGCGGCGTAGTAGTAGCCGCCGTCCGTCTGTCCGTCCGCAAGCTTCTCCAGCCGGAACTTGGTCGGCGACGTCGGCCAGAACACGGTCGAGGGCCCTAGGGCATGCGAGAGGTCGACGATGGTCTGCCGGGACAGATCGACTGCCTGTCCGTCCGCGAGCGCGGCGGCGGCCGAGGCGGCAACAAGGACGGCGGTCACGAGCATTCTCATATGGCGGCTCCTCCCAGGTGGGGGTCAGATCTTGTTTCTTGCGCGATCGTCCTCGTAAAGAGACAACTAAAGATCGCACAAAGTCGAATGCCGCGGGATTTGCGACCCCTGCGGGTACTGTCCGTGCATAGCCACGAGGCGGAGGGACCGTGGCCAGAAAAGCGACTCGGAAAGCGGCAGCAACATCCCGCGCGGCGAAGAAAAAAGCGACCCCGGCGAAGCGCAAGACTGCCGCCAGGACCGCCGCAAAGAAGCGGACGGCCAGAAAACCGGCCAGGAAAGCCACGTCGCCCCGGACCTCGACCGCGCGGAAGAAGACCGCCGCACGATCGGCCGCAACGCGCCGGCGGCGCACTGCCCCCAAGGTAAAGCAGCCGTCGGTGGTGGCCAGCGCCGTCGCCCTGGTGCGCGGCACGATGGCGGGAGCGGTGTCGGCGGTGGCCAACAAGCTCCCCTGGACCACCTCTGACGTCGATGCGTTGACGCTGCTCGAACAGGAGCATCGCCGCTTCGAGGACCTGCTGAAAGAGGGCGAGGCGACCACCGAGCGCGCGCGAAAGACCCGCCGCGAACTGCTGAAGACCCTGACCTCCGAGCTGAACGCCCACGAGCTCAAAGAGGAGAAGGCGCTTTATCCCGCGCTGCAATCACATCCCGAAGCTCGCGGGATCGTGCTCGAAGGCTACGAAGAGCACCACGTCGCCGACGCCATCGTCCGGGAGCTCCACGAAGTGGCAACGGACGACGAGGCGTGGGGCGCCAAGTTCAAGGTGCTGAAGGAAAACATCGAGCATCACATCAAGGAAGAGGAACGCGAGATGTTCCGCATCGCGCGCGGCATCCTCTCGCGTGAAGATCTTCAGGAGCTGGGCGCACGGATGCGGGCGCTGGCGCCATCGCCCGGGCGCGGGCGCAAGCGCTCGTCCTGAGGTCCGAGCCCGGCGTGGTCGTACCGTCGCCAACCACTCGGCTCGAGCCCGGTCGGGCAACGTACCGCTTGTGCGGCACGCCGCAGGGCGGCTTCGCCACCCCCTTGTCAGCGAAACAGCTGATCAAGTTTTCACCGCGGAGTTCGCTGAGATCGCCGAGACACTACCGACAAGATTTCTCTGCGCGCTCCGCGCTCGCGGCGGTGCGGCAGAGATTCTTTCTTAGAGTGTTGCGAATCACCAGCGGTCAGCGCCCGGGCCACGACGGGAGCTTCGCTGGCATTGAACAGGAGGTTAGAAGATCAGGAGAACGCTCTCCTGTAGGGGTTCTCTGATCTCCTGCCCTCCTGTAGAAAAGTCACTCGTCGCGCAGTCACTCAGGCCTGCCAGATTGGTCTCTCCCCTCAGAAATTGAACGGGAGCTTCGCTGGCATTGAACAGGAGGTTAGAAGATCAGGAGAACGCTCTCCTGTAGGGGTTCTCTTGAACTCCTGCCCTCCTGTAGAAAAGTCACTCGTCGCGCAGTCACTCAGGCCTGCCAGATTGGTCTCTCCCCTCAGAAATTGAACGGGAGCTTCGCTGGCATTGAACAGGAGGTTAGAAGATCAGGAGAACGCTCTCCTGTAGGGGTTCTCTTGAACTCCTGCCCTCCTGTAGAAAGTCACTCGTCGCGCAGTCACTCAGGCCTGCCAGATTGGTCTCTCCCCGCAGAAATTGAACAGGAGCTTCGCTGGCATTGAACAGGAGGTTAGAAGATCAGGAGAACGCTTTCCTGTAGGGGTTCTCTTGAACTCCTGCCCTCCTGTAGAAAGTCACTCGTCGCGCAGTCACTCAGGCCTGCCAGATTGTCTCTCCCCTCAGAAATTGAACCGGGTCGCCACTCCGAATGTACGCGGCTGGTTGGTGAGATAACCGATCCGCGCCAGTGTGCCGCGCTCGCGATCGAGCGAGGCGAAGGCACGCTCGTCGGTCAGGTTGTTGAGGAACACCGAGACGTCCCACTGCGCCCGGCGGACCCCGGCGCGCAGGTTGATGATGTCGTAAGCCGGCAGCTTGGGGTCATAGGTGAACGTGGCGGCCGTCAGCGGAGCGCCGATCGTGTTCACGCCGAACGACAACATGTTCAGCGTGCCGAGGTCGTCGTCACCGACCTGCGTGTACCGGGAGCCGATGTGCTGATACGTCCCGGTCACATAGGCGACCGCATCCATCCTGACCTGGCCCTGGTAGGTCGCGGCGGCGGCCAGCTGCACCTGGGGCACCGTCGGCAGCCTCCGGCCTTCTTCCAGCCCGGAGACGATGGTCACCTCCCCCGTCGGCCCGGTGGACGTCACCGTGGAACGCAGCTCGGAGTCGGTGAAGCTCGCCGACACCGCGAGGTCGAAATTGCGTGAGGGCGCGACGTCGAACTCCACCTCGATCCCCTGGCTGCGCGCCTTGGGGACGTTGAAGACGACGCGTGACGAGCAGGAGCCGGCGGTGACGGTCGCCTGCAGATCGCTGATGTCGGCGTAGAACGCCGCCACGTTGACCGCGCCGTTGCCGTTCAGGACGCGCGACTTGAGACCCGCTTCGTAGTTCCAGACCCGCTCGTCCGTCCACGCTTCGCGTCCGCCGAACGTGGTGAGGTCCTGCGGCGTGCACAGCGGAACGTTGAGCGGATCGTTGATGCCACCGAGGCGGAAGCCGCGCGACACCTGCCCGTTGAGGTGGGTATGTTCGGCGAGCTTGTAGCTGGCAATGATCCGCGGCGCGAAACCGTCGGCATCGGTGGTGCCAGGCTGCGACACCAGCGCGGTGCCGTTGTCGTTGTTGCCGAAGATGCCGTCGAAGACCTGTTCCTTCTCTTCGTCGAACCGGTAGTAGCGCAGGCCGGCGGTCAGGCTCAGCGCCTCGGTGAGGGAGAACGTGCCCTCGCCGAAGAGCGCGAACTGATTGAGCTTGTACCCGAGGTCCGACCAGTACAGGCTGTCTTTCGGCGCAAGCAGCCCGGTGGTCGGCTCGCCGGTAAGATCCTCGAAGCCGGTCACCCGGAGATCCTGGTCGTAGTCGCGGTCCTGCCGGCTGTAAAAGACGCCCGCCACCCAGGGGAAGCGTGTGGTGGCGCCCGAGATCCGCACCTCCTGCGACCACGTGTTCGCCGTCGTCGTGTCGTTCAGCGGCGCATTGAGCGTGTAGGCCTCCTCCGGCAACCCGATCGTTCCGCCGGTGATGCTGCCGGTCAGCGCGGTCGCATCCCGGACGACGAGGATGTCGCGGTAGCCGAACGAGGTAATCGACGTGAGCGCCATGTCGCCGAGCCGGTAGCCGATGTTCAGGTCCGCCAGGACGAAGTCGTCCGAGAAATCCTCCTCGAACTGGGTGAACTGCTCCCGCTCGCCGAGCGACACCGCCGGGCGCGTCGTCGTGTACGGGTTCGCGAGGATATTGAAGGTGTCGATGCGGTTCCAGCCGTCCGTGCGGACCGTCTGGTAGACCAGTCGCGGCGTCAGCGACAGCCGGTCGGTCGGCTCGATCCGGACCGCGGCGCGCACGCCGCTGCGGAAGCCGTCGTTGACGTTTTCATTCACGTTGAGGTCCGGCTGGACGGCGTCGATGTAGCCCCCCATCTTCGTGAAGTAGCCCGCTACCCGGACCGCCGCGCGATTGCCCATCGGCAGGTTGAAGCCGAGCTTGGCGTTGGCGCCGGGGCTGCCGCCGCCGATCATCGAGCCGCCAAGCTCCGCGAAGCCTTTCTGCACCCCGATCTCAGGCTGGTTGGTGATGTAGCGAACCGTGCCGGAGAGCGAGCCGGACCCGAAGAGCGTCCCCTGCGGACCGCGCAGCACTTCGATGCGATTGATGTCGAAGAGGTCGAGGTCAGGGGTGAACAGCGACATCGACACCACCGACTCGTCCAGGTAGGTCGAGACCTGCTCCTTCACGCCCGGCTGGTCGCGCACGATCTGTCCCGCTGACACTCCGCGAATCGCGACCTGGCTCTGGCCCGGACCGAGGTTCTGGACCGTGAAGCCGGCCACATTCGCCGCGACCCCCTCGATGTCTTCGACGCCGCGGTCGCGCAGCACCTGCTCGGTCGGCGCCGCGACCGAGAACGGCACCTCGAGCATCGATGACTCGCGCTTCAAAGCCGTCACCGTCACTTCCTGGTTCAGTGAAGCCTCGAGCGTGAAGTCAACACCCATCGACGCGTCCGCCTTGACGTCGACCGTCTGCGTAGCCCGGCGGAAGCCCTGGACCGTCGCGGCCAGGCTGTAGCTTCCCGGCGGAAGCGTCAGCGTGTAGGTGCCATCCGCTGCGGTAATGGCGTTGTGGGTGGCCTTCGTGGCCGAGTTGGTGGCGACCATCGTCACCCCCGGCACCACCGCGCCGGTCGCGTCACGGACGACGCCGGTGACCCGCGCACCGGCCTGAGCAGAAGGAAAGGAACTCGAGAGGAGGGCAACCAGGGCGACCAGGCATGCAGGCAAGCGATGTCGGAGCGTCATGTATGTGACTCCTTGGCTTGGGCGGCCTCCTATATTCTGCAACCGCCACAGGTTGTCAAGCTGATTCAAGCGACCGTGGTATGGTCCTGCGCAATGGTTGTGCTGGCCCGAGCTGTCGTCGATGTGCCGGTGACCTCTTCACCGATGGGGCTGGCATGACTGAAGAGATCCGCGTCCTGATCGCCGACGACCATCCCATCTTCCGGCGCGGGCTGCGCGAGGTCGTCGCCGCCGAACCAGGGATCCGGGTGGTTGCGGAAGCCGATGACGGCGTTTCCGCGCTGGAGTCGATCCGGCAGCAGGAGCCGGACGTCGCGCTGCTCGACGTCCAGATGCCCGGCCTGACCGGGTTCCAGGTGGCGGAGGAGGTGGCGAAGGCACGGCTCGCCACCAGGCTCGTGTTCCTGACGATGCATGCCGAGCCGTCGATGTTCGACCGGGGGATGGCGGTCGGTGCGGCCGGATATGTGCTCAAGGACGCCGCGTTGTCGGAGGTCGTGCAGGCGGTCCGCAGCGTCGTCGCCGGACGAACGTTCGTCAGCCCGGCGCTTTCCGACCATCTCGTCCGGCGTGCCTTCCCGGCGCGCGTGCCGTTAGCGGCGTCGGGTTCCCTGCTCGACGGCTTGACCGAGCGCGAACGCCTGATCCTCAAGCTGATCTCCGAGTCGCGCACCAGCAAGGAGATCGCGGAGGTGCTGGGGATCCACTACCGGACGGTAGAAAACCACCGCACTGCGCTCAGCCACAAGCTCGGTCTCCAGGGTAGCCACGCGCTCACGAAGTTCGCGTTCTCGCACAAGGCCGACCTCTGACAAACACGCCGGCCCAGCCTGTTGCGCGTTGCTGGCATCCCCCGCCGCGTCACTCGGTTCAACCCGGGTAGCTCAGACAAATTCCGTCGCTCGATCGTGTGGATACGCACGGCCTCGTGTGTTCGAGGAAGCCGCGGCCTGTGTTTGCGGGCCGAATAACGGCTGAGTAACCGCGCATACTGGCCGCGGTCACGTCGCCACACTTTTTTCAGGAAGGCTATATGAGAACCACACGGACCCGGATGCTGCTCGGGCTTGGCACCGTCGTACTGCTGATGCTGTTCGCCTCCCCCGCGGAGGCACAGGAAGCCTGCGGCGGCCCCGGCCAGCGCGGCTGCTGCGTCGGCAGCACCGAGCGGCTGTCGACCGGCGCCTGCTCCGCGGGGCTGGTTGAGAAGTCCGGCTGCACGGCGGGCAACTGCGCCTGCGGCGGCTCCGGCATCTCGGTATTCCTCGGCCTGTCGTCGAGCAGCATGTGCGTGGCGGTCAACGCCTGCGGCGGCCCCGGTCAGCGGGCCTGCTGCATCACCGAGACGCGCTGGAACGACAACCCGCTCCCGGCCAGCGGCGGTTGCCAATACGACGACACTTATAAGGATGCCACCGGACTCACCGAGGTCGCCGGCGGAGACGGCGCCGGGCAGCTGTGCGGCGGCAGCAATCCGTTCGGCCTGCGATCGAACGGCACCTGTCAGGCGTGCGGCACCAATGGCGCGTTCAAGTGCATAAACGTGCCCGAGGCCGAAGCCTGCGGCGCCGGGATGAGCCCTGACCTGTTCGGATACTGCACCAACTGCGGCCGCGAGGGCCAAATGCTCTGTCAGCCGAATTTTCTCTGCGCCCCGGGATTTGTCGCCGGACGCGCACTTGGCCGCGTATCGTGCACCGCCGAGCGGGTCATCGCCGAACCCGACTGTAACTGCAGCTCGACGAGCGCTGCGACGGCGGCGACCGAACCGGTCAAGGGGTACGCAGATCTGCACCTGCACATGTTCGGGAACCTCGCCTTCGGCGGGATGACGTTGTGGGGTGACGCGTTCGACAAGGCGGGCGGCATCAGCCGCGCGCTCCGCGCCGACGCCTTCGCCCAGAGAACGGCCGACCGGGTCATCAACGGCAACGTAATCGAGGGTATCAACGGAACGGCGGTGGGGATCGACTTCTTCAACAAACAGACGATCGTGCACGGCGACTTTCACGCGAACGATCTGATCGGCCACGGAACCGGACAGCACGGCGTCCTGCCGCTGATCCCGGCCCTCCCCAATGGTGGCGTCGAATGGAATGCCGGATTCCCAAACTCCGCCGACGTTGACTTCTTGGGCTGGCCAAAGTGGAAAAGTACGACCCACCAGCAGGCCTATTACAAATGGCTGGAGCGTGCGCACGTCGGCGGGCTCCAGCTGGTCGTGCTCCTCGGCGTCAACAACGAGTCGATGTGCGCCAGCGGGAGACGCCTCAACGAGGACGGCTTCAAGGACTGCAACGACACCATGCCGGCGGTCAAGCTGCAATTGGCCAAGGCACGCGAGCTGGAGACCTGGCTCGGCGAGCAGTGTGCCGGCGGGGTGACGACGGCGTGCGCCCTGCATCAACCGGCCGACAAGAAGGAAGGCTGGTTCAAGGTGGTGACCACGCCGGCGATGGCACGCAGCGCCATCGCCAAGGGACAGCTGGCAGTGGTGCTCGGCATCGAAGAGGCCACCCTGTTCGGGTGCAAAGCGGGTGTCTGCACACCCGACACCGTGCGGGCGACGGTCAGTGACTACTACGACCTCGGAGTCCGGCACATCTTCCCCATCCACAACTTCGACAACGGCTTCGGTGGCGCCGCGACCTGGATGGACACCATCGCCCTCGGCAACGCCTACTCGACGACGTCGTATTACAACGCGATCGACTGCCCGGCAACACCGGCCTTCAGCGGCGGGGACGGCTACGGCTTCAAGCTGTTCGCGGCCCCGGAAACCGACTTTCTGGCCGACATTGCTCAGGGGCTCTCGCGCGCGTTCCTCGGTCTGACCTTCTTCGTCAGACCGACCTATCCGAGTCTCACCACCACGTGTAATACCAAGGGCCTCAGCGGGCTCGGCGACTTCCTGGTCCGCGAGATGATGCACAAGGGGATGATCATCGACGTCGACCACATGTCCATCCGCGCGCTCAACCGGACGCTCGACATCGCCGAGGCCAATGCCTACCCCGGGATCGTCGCCAGCCACGTGCTCATGTTCGAGCTCGCCGAGAAGTCGACGAGGCACGAGCGCATGCGCACGAAGGATCAGCTCCAGCGCATTGCGCGCGTCGGCGGAATGATCGCCGCCATGACCCAGCCTCCCGACGGAGCGGTCATCGCCCCACTCAACAGCAAGGTCGTCGGGGACTGCAAGGGCTCGTCGACGACCTGGGGACAGATGTACGAATACGCGGTGGAGACGATGACGATCGACGGGGTGAAGCCAGCGATTGCCTTCGGCACCGATTTCAACGGCATCTCCAACCACAACCGGCCGCGCTTTGGCGACGACGGGTGCGCCGGCTCGGACAACGGGACGAAGGTCGCCTATCCCGTTCAGCCTCACCAATTTCGGCACCTTCTCGGTGCAGAAGACCAGCGCGCGCGAGTTCGACTTCAACACCCAGGGACTCGCACACATCGGCCTGCTGCCCGACATGGTCGAAGACCTGAAGAAGGTCGGGCTCGCCGACGACCTCGACCCGCTGTTCGGATCGGCTGAGGCCTACATCCGGATGTGGGAGAAGTCCGAGGCCACCGGTCTGCCGCCGGTCAACCTGACCGCGGACAGCGTCGCGCCGGTCACGACCGTCACCCAGGCGCCGCCGAAGAATGCCAACAACTGGAACAACACGGCGGTAACCGTGTTGCTGCAGGCTACTGAACTGGATCCGGCCGGCTCCGGCGTCGCCGAGATCCTGCACACGGTCGTGAACAGCGGACTGTCGACCGTGACGGCCGGCGCCCTGGCTTCGGTCCCGGCGACCGCCGAAGGGCCCACCTCGATCAGCTACGCGGCGCGGGACCTGGCCGGTAACCAGGAGGTCGTGAAGACCCATTCGTTGCAGATCGATACGGTGGCGCCGTCGATCTCCGGCGAACGTGGGCCGCAGACCCCCGCCAACGCGGCTGGCTGGAACAACGACAACGTGGTGGCCAACTTCGTCTGCAGCGATGACCGGTCGCAGATCGCTACCTGCCCCCAGCCGATCGTCACGTCAACCGAGGGTGCGGCGCAGCAGGCGATCGGGACGGCCGTGGACAACGCGGGGAACTCGGCGACCGCGACGGTGTCGGGCATCAACATCGACAAGACGAAGCCGACGATCAACGGTTCGCGGTTGCCGGCCGCCAACGCGGCGGGCTGGAGCAACGTCGACGTCACGGTGAAGTTCGTCTGCGGCGACACGCTCTCGCAGGTGGCGACCTGTGCGCCGGACCATGTCCTCAGCACCGAGGCGGCCGGCCAGTCGCACGCCGGCACCGCCACCGACAATGCCGGCAATACCGAAACCGCGACGGTGTCGGGCATCAGCATCGACAAGACCAGGCCGACGATCAGCGGCTCGCGGTTACCGGCCGCGAACGCCGCCGGCTGGAACAACACCGCGGTGACGGTCACGTTCGCCTGCAATGATCAGCTGTCAGGGATCGCGGCGTGCGGTCCAAACCAGGTGGTCGCGACACAGGGTGCCAACCAGTCACAGCCGGGCACGGCAACCGACAAGGCCGGCAACAGCGAGACCACGTCGGTCGGCGGCATCTCGATCGACGTTACGCCACCCACGGTGGCGGTCACCGGCATCGCCCACGGAGCGATCTTCACGCGTGGTTCCGTTCCGTCACCGGCCTGTGACACCACCGACGGTCTCTCGGGTGTCGCGGCGGCGGCGACGGCGACGGTCACCGGCGGCAACGCCAACAACGTCGGCGAGTACACGGTGGTCTGCGGCGGCGCCGTCGACAACGCGGGGAACGCCGGCAGCGCGACCATCACTTACTACGTGCACTATGCCTTCAGCGGCTTCCTGCAGCCGGTGGATAACCTGCCGATCATGAACAGGAGCGCCGCCGGGGCCACCATTCCGCTCAGGTTCACCCTGGCCGGCAACTTCGGGCTCGCCATCCTGAAGGCCGGATCCCCCTCGTCGATCGCCGTCAGCTGCGAATCCTCTGCTCTCGTCGATGACGTCGAGGAGACCGTCGCGGACAGCAGCAGCGGTCTGTCGTACGACCCCGTCACCGGTCAGTACCATTACAACTGGAAGACGGTCAAGGGATGGAAGGGCACCTGCCGGCTGCTGACGGTGGCGCTCGACGACGGTTCCACACACAGCGCGAAAGTGATGTTCAAGTAGGGATCAGACTCTTGTATTGGCGGCAGTGGGGTCAGACCATGGTCTGACCCCGTCCTGCGCAGCAACCCGCGAGGTCGCCAGCCGCTCCCGCTCAGCGAAGAGGTCGGCCGTGCAGGGCGATCGGAAGGACGGCGGAAAAGCGCACGAAGTCGGTGTCGGTCGTAAGGATGGGCAGGCCGCGGCGTTCGGCCACCGCGCAGATCAGGAAGTCGGTGTTCGACCCCTGGATGCCCTTCGCGCGACAGGCGTTATGGTGTTCGGCGGCGCGTTCGAAGTCCGCCATCGCCAGGGGTTCGTCGGCGAACGGCCGGAGGTGGTCCCTGAGGCGATCGAAGGCTTCAGTCGTGGCGATTCCGCTGAGAAGTTCCTGGCGGATAGGTCCGATGATCGCAACCCGCCCTTCCTCGATCAGGGAGCGCAGTTCCTGGACCGGTGGTTCATCGAGCCGCGTGCGCCGCCGAAGGGCCAGGGACCAGACCGAGGTATCGACCAGGACCCTCATCTGCGCCGGCGCTGCTTCTTGTAGTCGTACTTGGGGTCGTAGTCCACGGTGCCAAACAGCCGGGCGACCTGCGCCTGCCGCCGGCGCGCGATGTATTCCTGCAGCGCTTCGGTAACGGCTTCCTTCTTGGTCCGCCGTCCGCCCACCGCAACCGCTTCATCCACGAGTGACGGATCGAGGTCGAGGTTCGTTGCCATCCCACACAACCTACCACACATATAAGTGTGTGGATATTCACACATTCTCACCCCGGCCGGCTTCAGCGCGTCAGGCGGGCACTTCGGCGTCCCCGATTGGGGACAGCCGGACAGCAGAACTCGCCAATTTGCTGGCATTTCACGCGGTCCCTGGTTTGCTCACATCGTTGGCAGGAGCCAATGATGATGAAACGAGCCGCACTTGCATTGATACTGGCCGGCCTCACCGCCGGGCCCGCGCTGGCGCAGGGACGGGGCCGGAACGCGCAGGGCATCCCGCCCGGACATCTGCCGCCTGACGGCCTGTGCCGCGTCTGGTACGACGGCGTGCCACCCGGACGGCAGCCGCGTCCGACCGACTGCAACGAGGCAGAACGCGTCGCATCACGGGACCGGGACGCACGCGTCATCTATGGCGACGGCTACGGCCGGAACGACGCGCGGATCTACCGCGCCGAACGGTATCCGGGAGAGGTCTGGCGCAACGACGATGGCCGTCGTCCCAACCCGAACGGCGACAACCGCACCGGCCGCGCCGTGCCGCGGAGCGAGCAGTATCCGAACAGCTATCCGTATCCGGATGCGCGCTACCCGCAGCGCAACGGCAACTACGGCTACGCCACCGAGGGCGCCCGTCGCGGCTATGACGATGGCGTGGTGAAGGGGCGTGAGGACGTAAAGGACGGCGACAGCTTCGATCCCGCGCGCCACAGCTGGTACAAGTCCGGCGACCGTGGCTACAACAGCCGCTACGGCTCGCGCGACGAGTATCGAGCGGAATACCGCCGCGGCTTCCTGGCCGGCTACGAGAGCATCCACGACGGCCGCAGCCGCAGCGGCTCGAGCTGGTGGCCGTTCTAGTTCAGTGAGTTACCGAGGTGCACGTGCTGAGCAGTAGGGGTGCGTAGGGGTGCGGAGGGGTGCGGGGGAGTGCGGAGGGGTGCGGGGGAGTGCGGGGGTGCGGTTGCGCCTGCTAGGTGCACCCGTCGCACCCCCCGCACCCTGATCGTCAGTGCGCCCGCACCCCTCGCACCCTCATCGTCAGTGCGCGCCCGCACCCTCATCGTCAGCGCGCGCCCGCACCCCTATTCCGGTTTCGCCTTGAGCCTCGCGTCGTTCTCCTTGATGAAGGCGCGGATCTCGTCGGCCATCGACAGCAGCTTCGCCCACTGCTCCTTGTAGAGCGTGACCGGAAAGCGGCCGAGCCCGTAGACGGAGACGCCACCCTTCTCGCTGACCTTCAGGCTCACGGCGCGCCCGCGCTGGCTCTTGAGCTGTTCGTTCTCCGCCTTCAGTCTCTCGAGCTCTGCTTTCAGGTCTTCGGCTTCCGACATTCTGAGTCCTCGATCCGGTGATCCCGCGGGAGTATCTCGCGTGGAGTGTGATTGTACCTGGAACCGGAATCACCGCCGGGCACGGCGCGCGCGCTGTAATTACTTGCGCGGCAAGCCGGCCTTCGCCCGCGCCTCCTCGAGTGCGTTCAGCGCGTCCACCACTTCCTGTCGCGCCGCCGCTCGCGCACGCTCGTCCTTGGACTCGTTAAATTTCTGGATCGCCTTCTGCAGCGTCCACTGCAGCAGGAACGAAGTCGCCGCGACCACCGCCCCTTCCTTGTTCGAAAACGCGGCGTAGCCCTGCACGTCCTTCGGCGTCACCAGGTCCAGGAACTCCTGGTGGGTCATCGCGCCGTGTTTCACCGGCCCTTTGGCCCAATCCGGCCCGAGGATGTCGTCGATCGTCGGCTTGTCGCCGAACACCTCGACTCGAAAGACCGGCTTCCCACCGTCGTCGAACCGCAGCATCGGCGTCTTGGCCAGCGCCCGCTGGATCCGGTCGAGGGACACCGGCAGATCATCCGGGTTGATCTTGGCCGGGGGGACGGCGGGCGGTTGTTGTGGCGGTGCGGGTTTCTGCGGCGTGGATTGAGGGGGCGGCGCCGACCCCTGCTGTGCCGGCAACGTTGTCGAGGCAATCGCCAGAGCAAGACACCAGTGCTGGAACGGCATGCGGTTGACCTTTCGTGGCTGGACAGCCCACGCCAAGTTTGATGCAAAGGGGAAGCCCGTTCAGCTGCCAGCTCCAGCTCCAGCTCCCAGCTCCCAGCAGAGGACTGATCCTACCTGATCGGGTGGGGCGCGCGCCCGTGTCCCAGCGTAGGCTGGATAACATGGGCGCGCAACCTGACATCCTCCCCGACGCCTCCCTGCTCGACGCTTATTCCCGTGCGGTCATCTCCGCCGTCGACACGACCGGTCCCGCCATCGTCAAGATCGAGCCCGGGCGGCGTAACGGCGTCGGGTCGGGCGTCATCTTCACCCCGGACGGGTTCATCCTCACCAACAGCCATGTTCTCGGCGATGCGGCGACTGCCGTCGTCACCCTGCCGGACGGACGCACGGCGCAGGCGGTCCGCGTCGGCAGCGATCCGCACACCGATCTCGCGGTCGTTCGGATGGACGGCACCGCGCTGCCGTGGGCGCGGTTCGGCGATTCGAGGCAGCTGCGCGTCGGTCAGGTCGCGATCGCGATCGGCAATCCGTACGGATTCCAGCACACCGTCACCGCCGGCGTGATCAGCGCGCTCGGACGCTCGCTGCGGACGCAGTCCAACCGGCTGATGGACGATGTGATCCAGACGGATGCGGCGCTGAACCCGGGGAACTCGGGCGGACCGCTGGTGACGACCGCCGGCGAGGTCATCGGCATCAACACCGCGATGATCCTCCCCGCGCAGGGGCTGTCCTTTGCCATCGCCAGCAACACCGCGCGATTCGTGGCGTCGCTGCTGATCCGCGATGGACGCATCCGCCGGAGCTACGTCGGTCTCGCCGGCCAGAACATCCCGATCCCGCGCGCCCTCGCCCGCGCCAACAGCCTGGCGGTGTCGTCGGGCGTCCGCGTGCAGTCGGTGGAACCGAACAGCCCGGCCGCGGCGGCGGGGCTTCGCGAAGGGGACGTGATCCTTTCGTTCGCGGATCACGCCGTCTCCGGCGTCGACGACCTGCATCGCCTGCTCACCGCCGATTTCATCGCCCAGCCCTCGCGCCTGGTCGTCCTGCGCGGCGGCGCCCGTCGCGTGTTGCACGTCGTGCCGGCAGAGCAGATCTAGACGCTGACGAAACGATCCAGATCAACTTCCAACTTCCAACTCCCAACTGCCAAGGCAAGCGACTTGCGCAGCGTTGCTGGCTTTGGAACAGGAATTAAGAGATCAGGAGAACGCTCTTTCAAGAATGTTTTCTCTTGAGCTCTTGACCTCTTGTAGAGGTAGACCCGATGGCGAGGAGTTGCCCAACGCTGGGAATTGGGAGTTGGAAAATTGGAAGTTGAGCGGCTTTTAGAGGTGGATGAGTCCTCGACGGAGGGCACGACGAACCGCGTCGGTACGATTGGCCGCGCCCAGCTTGCCGAGGATCGACGCGATGTGGAACTTCACCGTCTGGTCGCTGATCCCCAGCCGCTCGGCGATGAACTTGTTCGGCAGCCCTTCGGTCAACAGCTCGAGGACGTCGAGCTCCCGTGGCGTCAGCTTCTCGTCGTAGCCGTTGTCCTCTTCGCTTGAACGGGAATCCGTCTGCAGCGGAGCATCGGCTGTGACGAGGGGATGAGGTCCGCCCGCCGCCTCGGCCTCGGCAAGCGTGTCGAATTCCTCGCCAATGTCGATGCCCGCCTTCGCCAGCGCGGAGCGCAGGCGTGCCCGCTCGGCGGGGCTGCCGACCAGCGAGACACGCATCTACCGCTCGGGACGTTCCACCGTCGTCATCGTGACGTCGCGGAGGGCGGTGCCGCGGAGGATCTGCGCCTTGACGTCCCGGTCCGCTCCGATTGTCATCAGGAGGTCCATCAGTTGCTCGGGTGAGTCGATCTGGCTGCCATCCAGTGTAACGATGACCTCGCCTACCAGGAGCCCCGCCCGTGCCGCCGGGCCGTCCGGCGAGACGTTGACCACCAGCAGTCCGCGCTCACGTCCCGCCGCCTCGCGCTGCTCTCCCTGCAACGAGACCGGCTGGCCGGCGATGCCAATGTAGCCGCGCTTGATCCGGCCATGTTCGAGGACCGTTTCCGCTGCTTTCCAGGCGATTGCGGCAGGAATCACCACGCCGAATCCGCGGATCGAGGATGCCGTCGCGACCCCGATGAGTCCCCCGGCGGCGTCCAGGAATGCGCCGCCCGCGAACCCCTCGTGCATCGGCGCCGTCGTCCGGAACACCTGCTCGATCGCCCGGCGTCGGCCGGTGCGAAGCGGGCCGCCGATCACCGCGACGATGCCGGCGCTGGCGGTGACTGCGTTGCTCCACGACCTGGCGATCGCGATACCGATCTGGCCGACGCGGACCGGGCCTGGCGACGGTACGGCTGGCGGGGCGTCGACCGGCGCGCGCAGCACCGCGATGCCACTGGCCGGATCCCAGCCGACGAGCTCGGCATCGGCCGTCCGGCCATCGTGCTGGCGGACCTGGATACCCTTCTCGCCGGCCAGGGCGCGAGTCCCGGTGATGATGATCCCTTCGGCGTAGGCGAGGCCGCTCGCGGGACGCCGTCCGCCGTTTACCTGTACTACCGACGGCGCCGCCGCGGCGACGATGTCTGCCAGTTCGTTCGAGAATTCTTTCAACATGATGCGCCGATCGTCGCAGATGCGCGCCGCCTGCGCACGACCCGGATGGGTGGGTGGGGTCAGCATCTCGTATAATCCCAACCTCAACCAGAACTCATAACGTCCCCGGAGATCCATGATCGGAACGCAGCTCGGTCACTATCGCATCGAGCGCCTGCTCGGCACCGGTGGCATGGGCGAGGTATACCTCGCCGACGACATCAGGCTCGGACGACGGGTCGCCCTGAAGGTGCTGTCGGCGACGCTCGCCGGCGACCCCGACCGCCGCGAGCGGTTCGAGCGCGAGGCGCGGGCCGCCGCCGCCCTCAATCATCCGAACATCGTGACGATCCATTCGGTCGAGGAAGAGGGTGGCGTGCCGTTCCTCACCCTCGAGCTGATCGATGGGAAGACGCTCGCCGAGCTGATCCCCGAAGGCGGGCTGTCACTCGACCGCGTGCTGGAGCTCGGGATCCCGCTGACCGACGCGGTTGGTGCCGCCCACCAGCGCGGCATCACCCATCGCGACCTGAAGCCCGCGAACGTGATGGTCACGACCGATGGACGCCTCAAGGTGCTCGACTTCGGTCTGGCCAAGGTCAAGGAAGAGGCACGCCTTGCCGCGGAAGAGGGCATGGCGACGGCCGCGCTCACCGGTGACGGCCGGATCGTCGGCACCGTGGCCTACATGTCCCCCGAGCAGGCGGAAGGCAAACCCGTCGACCAGAGGTCCGACGTGTTTTCGCTCGGCATCATGCTCTACGAGATGGCGACCGGCGCCCGGCCGTTCGGCGGCGACACGCATATGTCGACGCTGTCGGCCATCATCAAGGACACGCCGAAGTCCCTCAACGAAGTGCGTCCGGGGTTGCCGCGCGAATTGTGGAAGATCATCAACCGCTGCCTCGCCAAGGACGTCGAGGACCGCTACCAGACGGCAAAGGACCTCCGCAACGATCTCCGCGCGCTCAAGAACGAACTGACCTCCGGTGAGGTCGTGCCGATCACTGGATCGGGTGTGCACGCCACGGCGGAGCGATCCGCACCGCGGGGCAAAACGGCAATGATTGCGGCCGGCGCCCTGCTGGTCGTCGGCGGTTATCGGCGGGGTCGCCTACTGGTGGACGCGCGGCCCGGCCGACTCTTGCAGAGCCGGCATCACGTCCCTTCGATTCCATCAAGCTCACGCGGCTCACGACGACCGGCACGGCGGGCCTCGCCGCGATGTCCCGCGACGGCCGATACGTCGCGCACGTGTCGACCCGTGACGGCAAACAGAGCCTCTGGCTTCGGCAGGTGGCCACGACGAGCAACGTCGAAGTCGTGCCGGCCGACGATCGTGCGCTATGCGGGACTCGACCTTCACGCCCGACGGCAACCACATCTACTACGCGACCTACGCTGCGCGGAAGCAACCTGGCGAACCTCTATCAAGTCGGCGTGCTCGGCGGCGGCGCCCGCCTGATTCTCGAGGACGTCGATACGTCGGTCAGCTTCTCGCCCGATGGCAGCCAGTTCGCGTTCATCCGCGGAGATCCCGACGACGGAAAGAGCTCGATCGTCGTCGCCAACGCCGACGGCAGCGGCGCACGCCAGCTGATCGTCCGCCAGCGGCCACTGAACTTTCCGCTCGAGGGGATCGCGTGGTCGCCGGACGGCAAATCGATCGCCGCCTCCGGCGACGTCCTCGGTGAACTGAAAGGACAGGTCGTCATCGTCGACGTGGCCAGCGCCACCGAGACGGTGCTGCCGACGCCGTCGTGGCGCTTCGTCTCGCGCGTCGCCTGGTTGCAGGATGGCACCGGCCTGCTGGTCAACGCGCGTGAGGCAGCGGGCGAATCATCGAACCAGATCTTTCTCGTCGGCTATCCGTCGGGAACCGCGCGGCGGCTGACCAACGACCTCATCGAGCTACTCGGGTCTTGGCGTGGCGCCCGACGGCCGCTCCTTCGTAGCGATCCGCAACGAGCGCCGCGCCGCCATCTGGACGATGCCGGCGAACGATCCGGCCAAAGCGACCGCGATTACCGCCGAAGCCGCGTCCGATGAAGGGGCCGACGGCGTCGCGTGGACGCCGGACGGGCGGATCGTCTACACCACCGAGGCGAGCGGCAACCCGGATATCTGGATCATGAATGCCGACGGCTCACGCCGCATCCAGCTGACGTCGAACCGCGGGCTCGACGTCGGCCCTCGTGTGACGCAGACGGGCGCTATATCGTCTTCACCTCCGACCGTGACGAGGCCATGCGCGATATGGCGGATGTCGCTGGACGGCAGCGGTGCCGCACGCATCACCAGTGAGCCGCTCGCGCGCCCGCGTGTCGGCGGTGTCGAACGACAGCAAGTGGATCTACTACGATGCCGCTGACGGTGGACCACGGAAGGTGCAGATCGAGGGCGGCGACGCGCAACCATCGTTGACGCCCGAAGTTCTCGCGCGACTCGGCGAGCCCATGCCCGGCGGCTTCCATGAAGGCATGCCGTCGCCCGACGGGAGCGCGATTGCCGGTCACTACATCACCGACCGCGGCGAGCGCATCATCGTCATTCCGATGGATGGCGGTGCGATGAAGCGCTTCGATACGATGCCGCCGACCGCCACCTGGTCGCCGGATGGCCGTTCGCTGGTCTTCTTCAATACCGCGGCCGGCGTGTCGAACCTGATGCGTCAGCCACTGTCTGGCGGAGCGGCGCACACCGATCACCAGGTTCACGTCGGAGCAGATCTTCACTTACGACTTGTCGCCCGACCAGAAGCAGCTCGCGGTTGTGCGCGGTCGTGTCAGCTCCGACGTCGTGCTCATTTCGACCGTCGAGAAGCAGCAGTAACCCGTAGCCACGTCGAGATTCCTTAAGGACGATCTCCTTGGTGCAACCGTAGGGCTCGTCAGAAGACTCACCGCCGAGTGCGCCGACATCTGCGGTGCATGTCGTGACCGTCGTGCCGGTTGATCCCGGACGCCGCCTGCTCACCCTTCGCAGCCGACGAGGAGAGGCTGGTCAGGCGTCTCCGCGGCCGGCAGCTCGAGCCGGCTGATCGACGGCAGCGACGGCACCAGCCCCTGCAGGTCTCCATACATGCCGGAGATGTTGAACGTGACCGCCTCGATCTGCTTCGTTCGTTTCGCCCACTGACGTTCCGCGGCGCGGCGTTCCTGATCGAGGTCTTCGCGCATGCGCTCGAACGCCTCTACGATGGCCTCGACGCGCTGGCGGAATTCGACGCCTGAGAGATAGCGGTGCAGCAGCTCGAGCTTCTCCCCTTTGTTGATGGCGGCAGTGCGCGCCTGGGAGATCTGCAGCAGGTTGGATCGGAGCACGGACGCGACCGGCGCCGCGCAGGTGAAGTCGGTGACCAGCACACCATCGATCAGCGCGAACCGGCGGCAGCCCTTCGGCAGGCTGGTGGTGACCAGGACGGCGAGCTCCGCGCGCAGCCCGCGCTGGTCTGACTTCAGCTTGTCGATCCAGCCGTCGCTCCAGTTCTTCGCGTTCTTACACTCCCAGAGGATGGCGCCGGCCCGCGCGCCGCGCGAGTCGAGAACGACCTGGCTGATGTCAGCACCACGAACCCCTTGCGCCACCGGGTTGATCAGGTCTCCGGGGAACGAGGCGCGCAGCATCGCTTCGATCTCCCCCTCCCCTGCTTCCCCCTGCAGTTGCTGGGAGCCCTGGTCCGCCTTGCGCTTCAGGTCTTCGATCTGGCGGCGCATCTCGAACAGCTGCCGTTCCTTTTCGGCGTCCTTGAGACGGTGTTCGTCGCTCACACGCTTCTGCGCTTCGGTGACGACGCGAGAACGCTCCTCGTCCAGCTTCCGCTCGACCGTCAGTTCGAGATCCTGCTGGCGGCGTTCCAACTCCCGTTCGCGCTTCCGGATCGCGAGCTCGAGCGCGCGCGCCTGATCCAGTTCTTTCCTTTGATCGTTGAGCTGGTCCTTCAACGCGGCGAGTTCCAGCGCCGACTTCTTCTCGGCGCTCCGAACTGCTTCGCGCTGGGCGCGCTCGAGGTCCTGTTGGAGCTGCTCGTCGAACTGCGCGCGCAGCTCGCGCTCGCGCTGCTCGAGGGTTTCGGCGTACTGCTCCTTGACGGAGGTTTCTATTTCAGCCCGCAGCGCGCGGGTCAGGGGGATCTTTTTTCCACAGGACGGACAGGAGATCGACTGGTCGGCCATGGCACCTCACTTCTGGAGCGAGTGTAGGAGGCGGCCGTGACAGGAGGGGTCACACAAGATCTGACGCCGGGCGGTCGGGTACGCCCGCTGCATTTGATCGAGCGAACAGGTGAGATGTAACACGCCGTAGGCGATCCTGTCCGCGAACAGCCGAGTTTTTATGACGATGGTAAACTCCGCGAAAGGCAAGACGATGACAGACGGATTGGAGAGCCTCCCGAAACGCGTGCAGGTCGTCGAGCAAAAGCTCGAACACCTGGCGGTTTCTGTTGACGTACGGTTCGACCGCGTCGACGAAGCCTTCGCCGATCAACGGCTGTACACCGAATTTGCTTTCGAGCGCCTCGGGGCGAAGATTGACGTGAGGTTTGGGCGACTCGAGGCCAAGATGGACGTGGGGTTCGCGCGCCTCGAGCGCAAGATCGACCAGATCGTTGACCTGCATGTGCGGAAGCTCTCGTCGGACGAGCCCGCGCCAGAGTAGGGTCCTCGTTGTGCGAGCTCAGCGCCCTCGGCGGTGAGCGTGGTGATCCCGTCGTCAATCTTCCTGCAAGGCCGGCGGCGAATCATCCGGCCAGGGCCCGACTGAATTCCGCGGCCAGTCGCGCGCCGGTAGTCCGGTTCCAGCTTTCGTTGACCTGCAGGGTGAACACCGCGCTCTCCGGCCCCATCGCGGGCGCGGGCAGGACGATGGAGGCGACACGTAGACGATCGCGCAGTGCCTCGGGCGGACGGCCGGTGACGATCAAGCGGAAGATGTTGGATCCGTTCGGCACCCGTTCGATCCTGGTGCGCGGCCCTGCCACCTCGCGCATGAACGCTTCCGAGACCGCCACCGCCGACGTCAGGCGCTCGACGAATCCCTCGGCATAGCGCTGTGCCATCAGTGCAAACGGCCAGGCGTTCCACAGCGCGCCGCCGAACATCCGCCGCGCGTGAAACATGCCGTCGAGCACCGACGCGGGTCCGGCCAGGATGGCTCCGTTCTGCGAATTGAAGCACTTCCACAACGACACGTAGACCGTGTCGAACGGTGCCGCGTAGTCAGCCGGAGAGATGCCGGTGTACGCCGATGCAATGAACAGGCGCGCGCCATCGAGGTGGGTCCGGATGCCGCGCTTCCGCGCCTCCGTGCAGATCGCGGTCATCTCGGCACGATCGAACAGCTCCCCCGCCCGGCGGCGCACCGGCGATTCGATGGAGATCGCGCCGACCCCGGTCGCAACCCGTCCTGACGCCGTCCGGCTCAGCACCCGATCGACATCCGCCCAGGTGAACGTCGCGCGCTCCGGCGCCAGCGGGAGCAGCGTCAGGCTGCTCAGCATCTGGCAGCCATCGCCGGTGTCGTTGTAGACGTGACTCACGTCCTGCACCACGACCCTGCGGCGCTCGCCGGCGAGCGCACGGATCGCCAGGTGGTTGGCGAGCGTGCCGGTCGGCATGAACAGCGCCCGCTCCTTGCCGAGCAGCTTGGCGAAAAAGACTTCGGCGTCGGCGACGATGCCGCCGAGGCCGTACTCGTCGGGCGGACGCTTCGAGGCCGCACAGAGCCGGGTCAGCTCCGCCGCGTATTGGGACGGCTCGAGCCCGATGCCGTCACCCGACAGATACACGAGCGACGGAGTCGAGCCCGCGGCGGGTTGGGGCGGCGGCCCGGCGTCAGCCGTCAACGGCAGGCCAATCGCCGCTGCGGCGGCGCCACTCATCTCGAGGAACTGACGGCGTGATTTGTCCATGGTTGCTCGTCGGAAGGTAGCACGTCGGGGATGGGGAATGGGGATGGGGAATGCGCCGATCGCACGCGTCACGTGTGCGATACTCCCGCACGGTCCATTTGGCTGACATCGATACCCGGTTGACCTCCCCGTTCGACGACCCCGCATTCCGTCAGCGCTACCGCATCAACCGGGAGATCGGCAGCGGCGGGATGGCCACGGTCTATCTTGCCGAGGACGTCAAACACAACCGGCTGGTGGCGATCAAGGTCATGCGGCCGGCGCTGGTGGAAGCCATCGGCCACGATCGCTTCCTGCGTGAGATCGAGATCGTCGCCCGCCTGAACCATCCACACGTCGTCCCCCTCTTCGATTCGGGCGCTGCCGGCGAGCACCTGTTCTACGTGATGCCCTACATCGAAGGGGAGTCGCTGCGCGCCAGGCTGGTGCGGGACGGACGTCTGCCGCTGGACGCGGCGCTGCGGCACGCGCGCGAGATCGCGAGCGCGCTCAGCCACGCCCATCACCACGGGCTGGTGCACCGCGATATCAAGCCCGAGAACATCCTGATGGCCGAGGGCATTGCCCTCGTCGCCGATTTCGGCATCGCGCACTCCGCCGGCCCGGCGGCCGGAGACGCGACCCAGGCGGTGACGCTCCCTGGAGGGATCCTCGGCACGCCGCTCTACATGAGCCCCGAGCAGGCCTGCGGCGAGCCGGTTGGACCAGCGTCCGACATCTACTCGCTGGCCTGTGTGGTGTTCGAGATGCTCGCCGGACGGCCGCCGTTCGAGGCGACCAGCGCCGCGTCGCTCGTGCGGATGCACCTCACCGGCGAACCAAGCCCGGTCGACACGCTGGAGCGGTCGGTTCCGTCAGCGGTCGCACGCGTGATTGCACGCGCGCTGGCGAAGAAGCCGGATGACCGCTACGCGGCGGCGGTCCAGTTCGCCGAGGCGCTGGCCGCGGCTGCCGTCGGAGGGGCAACCCCGACGCCGACGCCGGCCGCCGACGTCCTGCCAGCGAACAACCTGCCCGGGCAGCGGACGCACTTCATCGGCCGGGAGCGTGAGCTGGCCGAGTGTGCGCGGCTGATGGGCGACACGCGCGTGCTCACGTTGACCGGCATCGGCGGCTGCGGCAAGACGCGTCTCGCGGTGAAGCTGGCGGAGCACCTGCTGCCGGCGTTCCCCGACGGGGCCTGGTTCGTCGACCTCGCTCCCGTGGCCGACGCGAGCCGGGTCGTCGAAGCGGTCGCCGCCGCGCTGCGCATTCGTGAAGTGGCCGGGAAGGATCTGCTGGACGCGATCTCCGAGCAGCTCTCGCCCAGACGGGCCCTGATCATTCTCGACAATTGCGAGCACGTGCTCGAAGAGACGTGCCGGGTGGCCGAGAGCCTTCTGAGCGCGGGGAACGATCTGCGGCTGCTGGTCACGAGCCGCGAAGGGCTCGGTATCGCCGGTGAGCGGCTTCTGCCGCTTCGGTCGCTCTCGACCCCGGCGGCCCAGTCAGCGCGGGACGTGGCGGCCGTGCGCGACTTCGAATCGGTCCGGCTGTTCGTCGACCGGGCGCAGCGGGTCGTCCCGGGTTTCGACCTGACCGCGACGAACGCTGCCGGCATCGGCGAGATCTGCCGCCGGCTCGACGGGATTCCGCTCGCCATCGAGCTGGCGGCGGCGCGGGTCAAGGTGCTGTCGATCGATCAGATCCGCGAACGCCTCGACGACCGGTTCCGGCTGCTGACCGGCGGATCGCGGACGGCGCTGCCGCGCCACCAGACGCTGCAGGCCGCCATCGAGTGGAGCCACGATCAGCTCACGCCGGCGGAACAGCAGCTGTTTCGCCTGTTGGCGGTATTCGCGGGCGGATGGACGTTCGATGCCTTGTCGCGCATCGCCCGCCATGCCGACGAGTTCGAGCTGCTCGACCAGCTCTCGCGGCTCCTCGACAAGTCGCTCGTGCTGGTGGACCGTCCTGACAACGCGGAACCGCGCTACTCGCTGCTCGAGACCGTGCGTCAGTTCGCCCGCGACCGGCTACGCGAGTCGGGCGAGATCGAAGAGGCCCGACGTCGTCACGCCTCCGAGTTCCTCGGGCTGGCCGAACGCGCCTATGCCGGAAGGATCAGCGAGGAGGACCGCTGGTCCGCGACGCTCGAGGCGGATCACGACAACCTGCGCGTGGCCCTCGACGTGCTGCGCGAGGCGGATCCCGAGCAGCACCTGCGGATGGCCGGCGCGCTCGGCTGGTTCTGGCAGGCACGGTCGTATCTGATCGAAGGTCGCGAGCAGCTCACCGCGGCGCTTGCCGCGACGCCGCCGGAACCGGCGCGCGCGGCTCGGGCCCGGGCGCGCACCGGCATCGCCGGGCTGCTGGCCTGGCAGGGTGAAGCGGAGGACGCCGCCGCGGCGTGGCGCGAGGCGCTCCAGATCTGGCGGGAGGTCGGCGACGAGCAGGAGCTCGCCCTGGCCCTCGAAGGCGCCGGGTGGGCCGACTTCGTCGCCGGACAGGACGAGCGGGCCCTCGCCACCTTCGAGGAGCACATGCGGGTCCAGCGCGCGAGCGGGGATCCCCACCGCATCAACCGGGCGATGGTCGGCGTCGGCCAGCTCGCCGTCGCGCTCGACCGCGTCGACCAGGCACGCGAATGTTCGTCGGCGATCCTCGCCTACTGCAAGGTGTATCCAAACACCAGAAGCGAGCACCTCGCGTTCCACTATCTGGCCGACTGCGCCCTGATCGAACAGAACTTCGCCGAGAGCCTTCGCCTCTACCGCGAAAGCCTGCGGCTGGCTCTGATCCTTGGCGATCACGTCGAGATCGGTTTCGAAGTCCAGGGGATAGCCATGTCGCTGGCCGGATTGGGAGACGCCGAGGCTGCCCTTCGCCTGGTAGCCGGCATCGATGCCGACTGGGTGAGGGTCGGCGCATCCCCCAGCGTCCGCTTCTGGACGGTGCTGCAGGATCGCTACATCGGCGCCGCCCGGGCGGCGCTCGCTGCCGACGCCGGCCGGGTCTATGCCGAGGGCTTCCAGCTGTCGTTCGACGACGTCATCCGGCTGGCGATGACGCATGTGCCATCACGCGAGTGAATCGAGCCATCAAGGTCGTCGCTTCCCGCTCCCGTCGTCGTTGACGTAGGTGCTGGCCGTAAGAACCTCACCGTCGCGGCCTTTCAGCCGGACGTCTAGACGGTGAGGGCCGGACTTCAGCGGGGGCTTTTCCACGAACAGCACGTACTGCCCTTCGAGCGCCGCGATTACTCGATTGAGCGCCGCCGTGGAGAACTCGTGCGTGCGCTGGTAGATCCCGCCGGTGTCTTCCGCCACCGCCTGCAGGCCGGCTTCGAGCGAGTGGTAGTCCGCATAGGTGACGTCCAGGCAGAACACCGAGGCGCGTGCGTGCTGCAGCGCCTCCCGCGCTTCGTCATAGGCAGGTTCCATGCTCACGCCCATCCTGCTCAACGTGCCGAAGCCGTGCCCGACGACGACCACCGACTTGGGACCGGGCAACGGCGCGAGGGCTTCGGCAATCCGGAGAAGAGATTCCTCCATCGAATAGGGCGGCGCTCCACGCTCGCGATCCAGGGCTGAACGCATCGAAGGGACCTGGGGCTCGCCGCCATCAGCGCCATCGCCGAACAGGACGTCACGCTCGAACGCCGTGCGCAGGAGGTCCCTGTTGTGCGTGAAGTCGAGCAGCAGCTCGAGTCGCGAGTCGAACCTGAGCACCGCCACCCGATCGTTGGGAGGGAATGTCCCCAGGCTGCGTCTGAGCTCCCGCAGCATCAGCATCAGACCGGGGATCCGGCTCCGGTGCAGGCTTTTCTGAAAGAGAAACACGACGAGCCGGCCGTTGATCGCCGGTTGAAGCTGCGTGGTCTGGGTCGTTGGAGGACTAGCGGGACTTTCGCCGCTGATGTGCTGGACCGATTCGACGCGCGCAACCTTGCCGTCGATCTTGACCTCGAAGTTCGCCGGCTCGAGCCCGAGCAGCGGGCGCCCGCGCAGATCGATGGCCCGCACGTCGAGCAGGATGCGCGCGACCTCGACTTTGTCGGTGAATCGTGGCGGATCCTGAGCTGCTGGCGGGGACGCAGAGCGTGGTGAGGAGCAGCAGCGCTCCCGTCAGCCACTGGGACGGACGGAGGGATGGTTTTGATCGTCCCACGACGTCACCGGCCGATTGTACAGGGAGGCTCCGATCGGTAAGATCCTCGTGGCCGACAGATTTCGCATTACGGTATGAGGTCGGCGAGTCCTGGTTGGAGATCTCCTCGATGAAGACGTTAGAGACGCTGATGATCGCCGCGTTGTTGGTGTGCGCGGCTGGGTGCGGCGGGAGCGACGGAGGGGGCACAGGTCCCGCCCCGGTCGTCGCCCCGACGATCACGACATCCAACACGATGATCTACGTCGGTCAGTCCGTGCTGTTCACGGCTACAGGTAGCGGCACGATCCGGTGGGGCGGTGACAGCCCGAGCGTTGCGACCATCGATCCGACCACGGGGCGCGTGACCGGTGTTGGCCTCGGCGCGTCACCATCTGGGCCGAGAACGAGGGCGGACGGACGACGAGGCTGCTGCGAGGGTTGCCATCGTTCGCGGGCACCTGGCGTGGTGGGTATGTCGTCCAGAACTGCCAGGATGAAGGCGTCCTGGCGGATGCCGGCTTCTGCGGCAACAGCGTTCGTATCGGCGAGCGCCTCGAGATCGCCTTCATCTTCAACCAGACTGAAGACCCTCCCGGTTCGCTCACAAGCCGCGTGCACGGCGCAACGTTCCTGCTCCGCCCGATGGCTGGATTTACGTTCTCGCTGCCTGGCCGCCTGACCGACACCACTGTGGGAGAGGACGGGCAGATCCGTCTTGCCGGCTTCGGCGAGGCCATCGACGGCACGCCGCTCAAGGTCAACCTCGAGAACATCCGGCTGGAGTCGCCGGCGCCTGGGGTGATGGAGGGGGAATTCGAGCAGTTCTGGTCCAACGGCGGCGGTGCTGCCCGCGTGTTCGCGCGGCTCGACAACATGACCCGTGAGCTCGGCGGCCCGCCGTCGTCGATCGCCACACCGCTTCGGCGGCCGTGATCGACCAGCGTAGAATACTTCACCGCCGAGGACGCTGAGCGTCGCAGAGAAACATTAACGGAAACTTCTCTGCGTTCCCGGCGTGCTCTGTGGTGAGCTGGTGGCGGCGGCGGCGATTTCCCCAGGAACAGGCGACCAGGATCTTCAGATCTGCCCTTGAACGCTGCGGACTCTGTCGTACAGGGCGTGGTCCCGGCACACTGACGTCCTGAAGAGTCTTTTAGAGTCCTTGTTGACCGCATCTCCACAGTCCCGGTATTCTCGCGTCGACTACTACGTGACTTCCGTGGACCGAGAGTCCATCGGCCCCTACCGCGTGATTCGCCGGCTCGGCTCGGCGCGGAATGGGCGAAGTGTTATCTGGCCGAAGACACCCGCCTGAAGCGGAACGTCGCGCTCAAGCGCCTGTCCGACCCCACGATCAGTTCACCCGAAGCGCGACAGCGGCTTCTCCGGGAAGCGCGGGCCGTCGCGCAGATGACCCACCCCAATATTGCCGCCGTCTACGACGTCACCGACGCTGGTGGAGAACCGCACATCGTCATGGAGTTCGTCGAGGGGACGACGCTCCATCGGCGTCTTCAAGACGGTCCTCTCAGCCTTGAAGAGGTTCTGCCGATCGTCGACCAGCTGGCCTCGGCGCTGACGGAGGCACATGGCCGGGGCGTCGTTCACCTTGATCTGAAGCCGGCGAATCTCAGCATCACGGGGTCAGGCACGCTGAAGGTGCTCGATTTCGGCATTGCCAGCCTCCGTGCGTCGACCGCCGCGGCGGCCACTGACCAGACCACAACTGCCGAATCGACGTGGGACACCCACAAGGCCCTGGGAACGCCGGCGTACATGGCCCCCGAGCAGCTGCTGCGGCAGCCGGTCGACCATCGAGCCGACATCTATAGCGTCGGGGTCATTCTGTTTCAGTTGCTGACCGGGCGGCTGCCGTTCGAGAGCAAGGACTTTTTCGGGCTCTCGCTGCAGGTCGTGTCGCAGCCGCCTCCTCGCCTGCGAGACTTCGCGCCTGACAGTCCGGCTGCGGTGGAAGCCGTCGTTGCCCGAGCTCTGGCCAAAGACCCGGCGGAGCGATATCAATCGATTGAAGACCTGCGGGTTGAACTGCAGGCCGCCGCAGAGTCGGGCCACGACTCGAACAATGGCCGGCGCGGGCGAGGCCGATGGACTGTGGTCTGGCGCGGGATGCTGGTCACCGCCGCGATCATGGCGTTGGTGTTTGCCGGCCGTGCTCTCGTTGGATTCATGTCGGCGCCCGAGCTCCCCCCGGCTACGGGGCGTGCGGTGGTTGCGGTGCTCCCCTTCTCGAACATCAGTGGCGATCCGGCGAAAACACACCTGGGAGTCGGCTTCGCCGAGGCGCTGTCGACCGACCTTTCCCGCGTCCAGGCTCTGACCGTGATTTCCAGATCCGGCAGCGCGGAAGTGCAGGCCCGGGCCGCTGACCTTGGCAAGCTGGCCCGCAGTCTCGGCGCAACCTACCTGGTCGACGGGGCCGTGCAGCAGTCAGGGGATCGCCTCCGCGTGACCGTCAAGCTGGTCAAGCCCGATAGTTCCGTTGCATGGGGCGAAGTTTTCGAAGGGACGGCCTCCGAGCTCTTTCAGATCCAGAACACCATCGTGCAGCAGGTGATTACGGCGCTGAACATCACCGATGCATCAGCCGTCGGCACCTCCGGCAGAACGATCACCCGGAACCCTGAAGCGTTCGCGGAGTATTCGCGCGGCCGTGCGCTCCTCGACCGGGTGGACGTGCCCGGCAACATACCAGCGGCAATCGAGGCCTTCACGCGTGCCATCGAAAAGGATCGAAACTTTGCGCTGGCGCACGCCGGTCTCGGCGATGCCTACTGGGCGCAGTACCAGGAGACCGACGACAATCGATGGACCGAACCGGCCCTGCGCTCCATCACCGAGGCGCTGCGGATAGATCCCGGCCAGCCGGAGGTCAGACTCTCGCTGGCGCAGGTGTATCACGGCACCGGCCGGAGTGAAGACGCGATCCAGGAGCTCCGCCGCGCACTGACGCTCGCCCCCAACAACGATTACGCGCACCGGCTGCTCGGCATCGTCTTTCGTGACACCGGCAATTCGGCCGAGGCTGAAACGGAGTTGAAGAAGGCGATCGAGCTCAGGCCGGGATACTGGAGGAATCACAACTTTCTCGCCGGATTCTATTACCGCACCGGCAGACACGCGGAAGCGCTGGAGGCATACCGGAAGGTGACCGAGCTGCAGCCCGATAACGCCCGCGGCTTCCTGAACCTGGGCACCGTGTACCACGCCATGGGCGATACGCAAAAGGCGCTCGAGAACTACAAGACCGCCATTGGAATTTCTCCGATCGCGGAAGCGTACTCGAACATCGGCAACATCGAGTACCGACGAGAAGCGGTACACGGAAGCCGCAACCTCATTCGAACAGGCCATCAAGCTGTCACCGCGGAATCCATTGCTGCACGGTAATCTGGGTGACGTGCATGCGCGCGTCGGCAGACGCCAGGCTGCGCGCCAGGCGTACGAACGGGCGGTCGCGCTCTCACGGAAAGCGCTCGAGGTGGATCCTCGGGACGCGGAAACGTTGATGAAACTGGCCTTGTATGAGGCGAAGCTCGGTCGCCGGGTGGCCGTCGGTCACGCCGCCGAAGCGGTGCGGAGGAACCCCGACAACCTGGAGGTCCTCTATACCCAGGCGGCGGTGCACGCGCTGCTGGATGATCAGGCGGCAGCGATCGACGCGCTCCGCAAGGCCCTCGCGCGCGGCTACCGCCGTGAACTGGTGGCGAAGGATGAAGACTTCGCGAAGTTGAGGAACAACGCGGCCTTTCGACAGCTGGTGGGACCGACTTAAGGGCAGGAGGACGTATGGATCGCGAAGATCAGGTGAAGTGGCTGACGGGTGCCGGTGTGGTCGCCGGGCTCGCGTTGTTGTTTGTCTTCTGTAAGAAGAGGGGCGGACCGCCAAACGAGGTGTTCGCTGACATTACCGTGCAGGCAAACGGCACCGTTTCGTACCACCCAGAGACGATCGACGACGCATCGATCGGAAACCGCGACTTCGTGATCTGGCGCGTAAAGAACCTGTCGCGCGACCGGGTGAAGGTCTGTGTCACGAAGTTCAAGAACGAGAACCACGGTACGCTCGAAGATCCGCTCGACGACGTCGATGGTCAGGACAAGTGCCGGAAGGTACCCGCCGGCGACTCCCGCAATATCAGGACCCAGGTGAAACGTTCAGCGCGCAAAGGCTATTACAAGTACTCGATCTTCCTCAACGACGCCGAGGCGGTCGACCCACGGCTGTCCATCGTGGATTAGCCAGGGTTGATAAAGGCGAACACCGCCGAGAACGCCGAGGTCGCAGAACAATCGAACATAAAACCTCTGCGCCCTCAGCGTGCTCTGCCCACCTCCGCTCGGTGAAGGCAGACGAGCTATGGTGGGCCCACCGTAGCCTCGGCGAAGGCGGGCGGTGTACTCGTGGCGCCTCCCTGCGCGCCTCTCCGGGTTACTTCGCGCCGCCCGGCAGAATCACCGTGTCGATGACATGGATGATGCCGTTCGACGCCTGGATGTCGGTCTTCACGACGCGGGCGTTGTCGACCATCACCGTTCCAGGCTTGAGGTGAGGCTTGTCGACCATCACCGTCCGCCGTTCGCCTTGACGGTGATCGTGTCGCCGCTCACCGCCTTGGCCGAGCGCAGCTTGACGACGTCGGACGACGATACCCGTCCGGACACGACGTGATACGTGAGGATCCGCTGCAGCTTCGCCTTGTTCTCCGGCTTCAGCAGGTCGTTCAGGGTTGCCGCCGGCAGCTTGGCGAACGCCTCGTCGGTCGGCGCGAAGACGGTAAACGGGCCGTCGCCCTTGAGCGTGTCGACCAGATCGGCCGCCTGCAGCGCCTTTGCCAGCGTTGTGAACGACCCGGCCGATACCGCCGTCTCCACGATGTCCTTGTCCGCCTGCCGTGCCTGCGCGCCTGACGACAGGGCCAATACACCAGCGATCATCCCGAGCGTGAGCGTTTTCAACATTGTTCTTATCTCCTATTGATTCGTTGACTTCGTTTACCGACTATCGCGTTGCCAGCGAGTCCTGCCAGCGCTGCGGCAGGCCCTTGAACGCCACCGCCTGGTAGACGCCGGCCAGTCCGACCAACCCGTAGACGATGCTGGTCAGCGCCGACGTCTCGCCGAACCGCATGCCGAAGAGCGCGGCGACCAGGTCGAACCGGGCGAGGCCGACCAGCCCCCAATTCAGTGCGCCGACGACGACGAGCACCGTTGCCACCACATCCAGCTGTTTCATCTCCACTCCCTTCGTTCGCGTTTGGGCGCGATCCATTCGTTTACTAACAGGCAAAACTACTTTCGTTAAAGTAAAATTCCTCCAGGGCGCAAGTCATGTTCTCGACGCGACAATCGCCGGCGCTTTTTTGAGCGACGTTCAAATGGAGTGGAAACGATGCTGTCGCCGACGCTGCGTGAAGGCTTGAAGACCTATGCAATCGGGCCGAAGATTCGAGCCATCCGGCTCAAAAAGAAGATCGGCCTCGTCGAGCTGGGCCGGCACACCGGCCTGTCGCCGGCGATGCTGTCCAAGATCGAGCGGGGGAAGGTCTTTCCGACCCTGCCAACCCTGTTGCGCATTGCGCTGGTGTTCAGCGTCGGGCTCGACTACTTCTTCTCCGGCAGCCGCGACAAACCGGTCGTCGCCGTCGTCCGGCACAAGGACCGGCTGCGGTTCCCCGAGAAGCCTGGCGCGCGCGACGTCACCTACGAGTTCGAGTCGCTGGATTTTCCGGCCGTCGAGCGCCGCTTGAACGGTTATTACGTCGAGTTCCTCGCTGTCGCTCCCGACAAGGTGCGGCTCCATCAGCACGCGGGCGGAGAGTTCATCTACGTGCTTGGCGGCACGCTCTGCGTGCAGGTCGGCGACGAGGAGCACAAGCTCGAGCCGCGTGACTCGATGTACTTCGATTCCGCCACGCCGCATGGTTATCGCCGCAGCGGCGCGAGGACCTGCTCGGCGATCGTCGTCACGACGCCGTGACGCCGCTTCAGCTCAAACTCGTTTTCCTGACGTACGCGTATCGCGTGCGAATTGTGAGCCACGGGAAAACGACTTTCATTCTGGAGCGCCGAGTGGCTTCGAACCTGAATACACGTCCGGCAGGAGAACTGAAATGACCATATCGACGTCGGCACGTTTCGAACAAACCGAGGGGACCGTCGCCCGGGCCATCGAGGGCCAGACCGCGAAGCTTCCCTCCGACACCTTCCTCTGGGCGGCAATGGCATCGATGGCGACATCCGCCACGCTGCAGCTGATGGGGAGCAAGCAGGCGAGCATGTTCGTGGGGCAATGGGCGCCTACGTTCCTCATTCTCGGCGTGTACAACAAGCTGGTGAAACAGCTCGGCTCGGATTCCCGCGACAATCGCGTCCGGGCGTAGCGGCAAGCGCGGCGGTCCGATCGATTCGGTCCGTCGCGACTCATAAATGGAATCGGGGGTTCAAGGATGAAGCAGGAGCTGGAGAAACTTTACGAACACATCGACGACATCGAGATCGCGATGATGACCACGCGGCGTGCCGACGGGCACCTTCAGTCGCGGGCCATGGCGACCCAGAAGCGCGCGGACGGCGCCGACGTGTGGTTCGTCACGCTCGAGGACACGCCGAAGCTGCGCGACCTCGCGGCCGATCCACACGTGAATCTGTCGTACTACAAGGACCGGACGCGGGAGTGGATCTCCGTCTCAGGCATCGCCACCATCACTCGGGATCGGGAGAAGATCCACGAGCTGTATGCGACGGACTGGGCCGCGTGGTTTCCCAAGGGAGACGACCCGCGGCACGGCACCAAGGACGATCCGCGCATGGTCCTCATCGGCGTCGACATTCACGCGGCGGTGTTCCTGGAAGTGAACAAGCCGCAGCCAGTCGTGCTGTTCGAGGTGGCGAAGGGATGGCTGACCGGCTCGACGCCGGAGATCGGCGAGATGCACCGGGTCACGAAGTAGCTGAGCTCGCAGAGTCAATCAATCGACTTCTCTGCGGTGAACTGGTGGCGGCTGCACCGATTCACCAAGGACAACCACCAGATCGTCAGATCTGCGCTTTCACGCTGCGGACTTTGTCCTCCAGCGTCTGGTCGCGATCCACGCGGGTCGACAGCTTCACGGTGGTGCTTACCCTGGGCGCGCCCATCTCGTGGAGGGCCTCGTGGCATCGCTTGATCGCCGTCGTCACCGCGTCCCAGTCGCCTTCGACACCGGTGCCGAACGCATGGAGGTGCGGATTGAGCCCGGCGTCGCGGAGGACGCGCTCGCAGGCGGCGACGTACTTCGAGAGGGACACGCCGACGCCGAGCGGGATGATGGAGATGTCTGCAAGGACTTTCATCCTGTCAGGATAGCGGGGAATCGAGCATGCCGCATCGGGCCGTCCCATCATCTGCCGTTCGGACTACGATGCGAGCGAGGATAGCGAGCGAGCCACGCGACCGGAGCGCGCCGGCGCCGCGGCGCGCGAGAGAGCGTGTAGGGGAGTCCGAGGGGCGAAGCCCCTCGGCTAACGTTTGACCGCGATGCCCTGCATCTCGAAGCGCGCGTTGAACAGCAGGGTGCCGGCGCCGATGAACGCGCGGGCGGGGAACTCCTTCTTGAAGTAGGTGCGGTAGACCGCGTTGAACGCGTCGTAATGCTTGACGTCGGAGCAGTACACCGTCACGGTCACGAGGTCGTCCATCGTGTATCCCGCCTGCTTGAGCGTTCGCTGGACGTTCTGGAGCAGCAGCGTGGCTTCGGCCTCCGCCGTGTCGGGGACCCGGTTGTTGCGTCCACGCCGATATCCCCGGACAGGTAGAGCGTCTTGCCGACCTCCACTGCGCCGCTGAACGGTGGCAGCTTCGCATCGGCCGCCGTCCGAGGGGCGATGTAACGCCGCGCTTCCTGTGCGCGCCCGGGTCCTGAGGCAACGAACAGGCAGACGATTCCGGCAAGGATGAAGGCGGCTTGCGCTCGAGACATGGCTGATCTCCTATCAACGAGATGACTGATAGTGGCACGAGTCGCTGGCGACAGTCTTCAGCGATCCGCGCCAGCCGAGTCTCGCCGGCCTCACCCGGCAGATTCGGTCAGCCGATTCCGCGGCCGATACGCTTCGCCATCTGTTCAAGACTGAAACCGCACGCGGGATCGCAGGAATTGCGACGGTGAAGGTTGGGCATCACCGGATTGGCCCTTGGCCGTTGCGCCTCACCACCGACGATGGTAGCGTCGTCGTCGGCAGCGGCACACCCTGGATCCGGATGGAGAGCCTCGATGATCTTCGCCTTCCTTCTGACTGGAGATGACGTGCAGGAGAAGCCCCTTCCAAATGCAGCGCCCAAGCCAAAGAACGTTCTTCGCGTTGACAGACCAACCGATGTCGCCGGCGTCACGGCGCTGATCCGCGCCGACTTCTGGAAGCTCCGGGCGCAGATGCTCATCTACCACCGTGAGGTAATCGCCGAGCTCGACCGCTTATACGAAACTCGGTATGGCACGCCGCCAAGGAAGCCGAGGAAGAGATCGGCTTCCCGTGATCGGGCGGGCTGAAGGACGACCCGACGACGTCCACGCGATCGCCCTGAGTTTCCGAGTGCGGGCCGCTTTGACTGCGGCGGACGATGCCCCTCCCACTCGAACGCCGGACGGAAGCGAGCCGAGAAGCGTAATGTCCATGGGCAGCCGGGTCATTTGCGGGCCGGCCGCCACTCGCGGCTCTATTGCGAGAATTTTGAAAAAGGCGAGCAGTCAACCGCGGATCATGCGGAGATGGCTCAGAATGTCCCCCGCACGGCGCTCCCCGATCCTCGAGAGTCCCCAGAAACCCTTTTTGGTATTAGCAAATAGCCGATGGTGCGGGAAACTCCTAAATTTCGTGTCAGCATTCAGATAACCTCGGACACCTGCGGGAAGATCGCGGAGAGAATCCGCCGTATTTCCGAACTTCGAGACAGGTTTGATTTGCTCGAAAGCCTTGTAGATTGCCGAAAGATGCTGCGGTCTAGGTTCCGTTGCACACAACATAGACATTGTCACGAGCAGCACGTCCAAGTCCGGCTGCCCCTGGAGTGCCGACCGAATACGAGCGTCATCCCGACTAAGACGAACGGATCGCTTCGGCCCTGCTTTGAGTAGCGATTGCTCAGGTTCATCGATTCAAGCCCCACTCGCCGTCAGCTCGAGAGACCGAGGTGTTTGTGGCGAGCCGCCAGACGCCTCGACCGCTTGCAGCGGTCGGGCTGATAATTCCGTTCTGTTCAAGGTTTTTTCGAGCGAAGCCCACTTCAGGACGCCACGCCGGTTCTTGGGTCCGGGCGGTCCAGGCGTCGGCGCGCTTCCAGAAATGAAACTCCGAGTCGTGCGGCAATCTCATCGTAGACATTCCAGCCGGCGTCGTTGTCACTGACTCGAATGCGCCCCCCATTCTCACGGAGAATCTGCACGATGGTCTTGTTCGGTGAGCTCCCGAGGTGGGAACTCGTTGAGGCTGTGCCATTCGCGCAGGGTGGCGGTTGATGTAACTGTCGGTCGCTGAGTAGGGGTCTGGCGGGATGACGGTGGCCCAATCCGCACACCATCCGGGACAACGACCACAACCTGCCCAGATTTGGTTCCGGCTGACAGATGAAACTCGATCTTTACGCCATCCCGGGGATTTCAAGGATCAGGCTCCTCATACGCTCTCCGGAGTCTTGAGCATCCAACGACGCCTACAGTCCCTGGCTGCCTCGCCGAATTACCGCCCGATTGCAACAACAGAGCTTAGCTCACGAACCGGCCCGGATCGTTTTCTATGGCTAGAGTGCGCAAAACGGCCTCGAGCTGCGCAGGAGTCTCCGGCGTTGTCACGCCGCGGGTGGAATGATGAAGGAGTGCGTCTGGCTGGGGGGGGAAGCACCCAGCATGCCGGGTGCAGACCAATCCAACCTCGATCGGCGGGACGCTGACGTAGTGCGACCCTTCGGTATTCAGTCAGCGCCACAGCAGATGGCGTGTCGCTGAATCAGTTCATCGCGTCGCTGGCGCCGAGTATCGAGACCGCGCGCGATTCTTGGAACGGCGCGCCGAGCTGCGGGCTGTGCGGTACTGAGCCCGTGAACAGTGTTTTGCGGAGTCACGCAAACAGATCATCCGCTCACCCCGGGGCCAACGACTGTCGCTACAATTCAACCACTCGCGCGTCGTCTTCGCTAGGATGTAGGCAAGCTCAGCTAACGCGATCGACCGCGAATCGTGAGCACGGGGGGTGGACCGCGATGAAAGACGAGAGCAATCCAGCGGTATACGCGTACTCCTACCCTGCATACCTCGCATTAGCCGAGGCGAAAGCCGTCGACCGAGTTATCAAGATCGGCAGGAGCGAGCGCGGCTCGGTTCAGCGAGTTGCCTCACAGAGCGACTGACAGGCAGCCTCGAGAAACCTGTAATCCTTCGCGTCTGGGCGCAGCCGCTCGGCAAGGCAGCTGAGTCCAATCCCTGATGCACGCAGTTCTGGATGCGTTTGACCGCCGCGAAGCTGGAGCGGGGTCGGGGTCAGAGGTCTTTCGCGTCAGCCTCGCAACGCTTGACGCCCTCGCGGCAGCATTTGGCTCGGTGGACTCCCCCGACGCAGCCGACGGTCAAGCCGCCCCTGGAGCAGAGGGTCCATCGAAGGACGCCTGGAGAACAGGGCGGAACAAGGCAGTCAAGCGTTGGGGGTTCTCCTACCCACAGTGCGCTCGCGAGGGATGTGGGACCAAGATCGACAATCAATCTCCTCGGGGCGCCGATCGCAAGTTCGTCTACTGCAGCAGCGATTGCGCCGAGGCCGACGATCGGAGCCGAGCTGCGCGTGCGGACACGGGTGGCTCTGCACTTCAGCGAGCGGAGTCCACGACGAACACCGCGGCAAAAGACGCATGGCGGACAGGCAGGAACGAGGCGGCGGCCGGTCGGGGGTTTAGGTACCCTCAGTGCGCGAGAGCGAAGTGCGGACGGCCTATCGACGAGACCTCTCCACGTGGGAGCGACGGCAGGTTCCGCGACCGCTCATCAAGTTGCGCAGATCTCGACGACCGCGCCCGAGGCATAGGCGATCCGATTGATCGCGCCGACAGCAACTGACCACTCCCAGCGCGATACGTGCCGAGGATCCGGACATCTGCAGGCGGGCGCTGGCGATATCCTCCACAGCTCCCTTTCAGCCAGGCGGCGGAACTCGTCAGGGACGGAGCGCACACCCCGCATCGCTGACCCATAGTCGACCGCTTGTCCTCCGAAACGCTTGCGGATCGCATCGACGGCCCGGTCTGCGCGCGATCGCGCCACGCCGTTTCTTGTGCCAGGACGGCGTCCTTCGTCAACAAGCCCAAGCGGCAGCTCCAGTTGCACGATCGCATGCGCTTCGAGATGTGAGACGGCGATCGCCAGCCGCGAGATCATCCTCTCGTCAGGGTGATCCCCAAGGACGCCGCGCACCAAGTCTTCGGCGACCAGCGAGAGCTCTGGTTGCAGAAATCGGTGCTGGCAGCGTGAGCGAACGCGTGATCGAGCGCAAATCGGCGAAGCGCACGCGGACCGTGATAGTCCGGCCCGCCAGGGATCTGGCGCGGAGCCGGGCGCCGATGCGGTCGGCGAGATGATGAGCGTCGGTTTGAAGACGCGTTCGATCGCGGGCTGTCGTCCGAGCGCCGATTGTGCGCCGACGGATCGCGCGGCTGGCGCGTCTGGATGTGCCGCGGATCGCGGTTCCAGGCGAGTGCCGTCAACTTTCTTCCCGCCGCGTGCCCAATCGCTCCATGGATTCAGGAGAGCTCTTAGCGAATTGACCGATCGTGGTGACGCCGATCCTGGCGAGCTGCGCCTCGGTGGCGGGGCCCACGCCCCACATGAGCGCGACTGGCGTCGATTGCGTGACTCTGATCGAGAAGCTCGGGACAGGAATGGCGCAGGATGCGTCGGCTGTCACGCCGCCGCCCTGAGCGGGAAGCCAGCTGACCGGGGTCTCCAAGCACTCTGAGTCCACCAAGGTGATGAAACGGGCTTTCTGGGCCGTTACCCCGTGTTACCCCGGACTCGGTCCTTCCTGAGAGACAGGTAACAGAATATTCCGGAGACATGGGTGACACTTTGCCCCAACGCAGGAGGGGGCATGCCTTGGAAGGAGTGTCACGTCATGGACGAACGCGTTCGCTTTGTGGCCCGCCTGCTCGACGGCGAGAAGATGGCGGTCCTGTGTGAGGAGTTCGGGATCTCCCGGAAAACCGGCTACAAGATCTACCAGCGGTAAAGGAGATTGGCGCTAAAGGGCTGACGGATCGCAGCCGGCGCCCGCATCGCCATGCGAATCAGCTGCCGATGGTGGTCGAGAAAGCGATCGTGCGGCTGAAGAAGGATTACCCGAGCTGGGGCGCGCCGAAGATCCGGGAGCGGCTGAAGCAGAAGCTGCCCGACGTGGGCTGCCCGGCGATCAGCACGGTCCATGCGACGCTCGACCGCCACGGCCTGGTGAAACGGCGACGGCGTCGAGTCCGGCCGCGCTTGACGGGCACGGCGCTCTCGGAGCCGCTGGCGCCGAACGCGCTCTGGTGTGCGGACTACAAGGGCGAGTTCCTCTTAGCCAATCACCGGTACTGCTATCCCCTCACCATCACGGATTTTGCCACTCGCTACCTGATCGCCTGCGAGGCCCTCTCGACCACGAAGGAGCGCTACGCCTTTGGCGTGTTCGAGCGCGCCTTCCAGGACTACGGTGTCCCACGCGCGATTCGCACCGACAATGGAGTCCCGTTCGCCTCCGCGCATGCGCTCTACGGTCTCAGCAAGCTGTCGGTGTGGTGGCTGCGGCTGGGGATTGCCCTCGAGCGCATCACGCCGGGGCATCCGGAGCAGAACGGCCGGCACGAGCGCATGCACCTGACGCTGAAAACCGAAGCGACCAAGCCGGCCTCCGCCAACGTGCTGCAGCAGCAAGGGCGCTTCGACGCCTTCGTCAACCGCTACAACGACGAGCGGCCACACCAGGCGCTCGACATGCAGACGCCCGCGTCGCGCTACACGCCCTCAACGCGCCTGTATCAGGGCCTCGACGAGCTCGACTATCCCTTTCACGACTGGACGGCGGTGATCACCGGCTGTGGCCGGCTCTGCTACCAGGCTCGCAAGGTGAACGTCAGCCAGGTCTTTGCGGGCCAGAAGGTGGGGGTGAAACAGGTGGAGGAACACGTGTGGCTCGTCACCTTCATGCACTACGATTTGGGCTATTTTGACGATGAGACCTGCAGGCTCGAACCGATCGACAATCCGTTCGGTCCGAGTCTGTTACCCATGTCTCCGGAATAAGGTGTTACCCATGTCTCCGGAATAGACCGCGAGTGAGTGGTCGGGACGACTGGATTCGAACCAGCGACCCCCTGACGCCCAAGGCAGGCTACAACAGCGGCCGACCCAGCAGTCCTCGCTCAGGATACAGAACGGATCGAGACCTTCGCCCTGATGGACGACGTTTTCGCGCCCCGGCCACTCCCAGTCGAGCCGTTCGGCGACTCACTCGGTGTGAACACCGGCACACCCGAAACGATCGTCCTCGAGTTCGAGCCGGAGGCGGCGCCGCACGTCCGCGCGCGTGAGTGGCACAAGTCGCAGGTGATCGAAGACCGCGAGGACGGCGGCCTCGTCCTCACGCTCCAGGTCTGCAACGACCAGCCGTTGCTCGCCTGGATCCTCGGCTTCGGTCCGGCCGCGCGCGTTCTCTCGCCCTGCGCCCTGGCGGAGACGATCTTCGACGCTGCGGACCAGACCCGGCGGCGCTATCTCCGCCAGCGCGTGGGGTCGCGCTTCGAGATGGTCAGGATGCGTGACACAGGATAAGAAACAGCTACCACGACACCCCGACAACGGCGCCTCGGACGCCGCGCGTCAGTGTGGGCGCGAGGGTCATGCGAGGCCCGCCGCCGCGCTGGTAGATGCCTCGATCGCGCCGGATCAGCGCATCGATGCCGACGCCAATCGCGGCTCCCAATCCGCCCGTGATCAGCGTCAGGCCCGCGTAGCCGCCGGCATTCGGATCGCTGCAGTCGAACCACACCTCTGGATTGCAGGATCGGTTGTCCTCGGCGAGCAGTGCCAGAAACCCGAAGCCGGCGCCGACACCTAAACCGATCAGCGCACCGTTCGCCAGGCCGTCATGAGGACGATCGATCCTGACGATCTGTGAGTACGGGATGTCGGCGCGGCCCCGGCCGCCGCCAAGGATGCTGAGGCCCTCGGCCGTCATGCTGCCGATCTTCCCGTTGAACTCCTGCCCCTGGTCGTTGGTGATCGACACCTTCTGGCCTTCCTTGACGCGCGTGCGAATGTCCGCCCCCTCGGTCTGTGCCCATGCCGTGGCAGACGTAAGAAGCATGGCGAACGCCAGTGAACACGTGCCGATTCTCGGTCTTACAGACGCCATCGGGCTGAGAGTCATCGCCATCTCCTGCTTTTCCGTCACAACGTGTTTGGGCTCGTGCCGAGCGTGAACAATCCGAAGTTTACGGGCGGCGACGACGTAAAGTCGTGAGACAGCCGTGAGGAAAGGGTGAGAAATGGTGAACTCTCACTCGGCGAAGGCCCCGAATTGGCTTGACTCCCTTCGGCGTCGAGCGCATCGTGATGCTCTCTCGAAACACACTGCCACCAACTGGAGCTCCCGATGTACATCCTCGTCCAGCACACGATCACCGACCCCGCCACAACCTGGGGTCGCGCCCAGCAGAGCCTCGCGTCCATGCCGGCGCACTTGAAGTTGCACCACTCGTTCCCGACGCCTGAAGGCAAGAATGCGACCTGCATCTGGGAAGCCGACTCGGTCGCCACACTGAAGGCGTACCTCGATCCCATGCTCGGACCGGGCGCGAAGAACGAATACGCCGAAGTCGTCAACAAGGAGGGTGTGGCGCTTCCGACGGCAATGGCTAGCCTGACTCCGTAACGCCGGGGCCGATCACGACGCCACTTCGATGATGGCGTCGTGATTCACCGCGGCCTGCCGGCACCCCTCCCCGCCCGACGGCCTCCAGATCCTGCCCGCGATCAGCACTTGCTCGGGCGCCCGCCATACGCGCCAGCGCCAGGGACCCCAGGCTCCAGCGCGATGTCGCCTACCCTATCGGCGCCAGCCCCAGGAACTGCCGCGCCGCCTCATGCCAGGTGCCGCTATCCGGCGGCAGCGCTTGGACGGCGTCCAGCCATTTGCGCGCCTTGTTGGCGAGCAAGCGCCACTCGTCCTCACGGTCGGCGGCATTCGCCTGCAGCCATTCCAGCGCGAGCGCCGTCGCCCACGCGCGGCGCACCTCCTCGCGCGCGCCGCTCGCATTCTGGATGGCGGTTTCGAGTTGCGCCAGTTCCCGCCCCAGGATGTCGGCAAGTTCCGGGGTCAGAGACCACCAGCCATCCGCCCCCTGCAACAGGATCAACCTCTGCATGCGGTCGGCCGCTCGATGATCGTGTTGGCGTGGACGCTTGACCAATGGCTTGAGCCAACCCGCCAGTAGCCCTTCCTCGGCGCCGGAAGGAGCGTTGCCGGACCTGCGCATATAGGCGCGAGGGGGACCGCCGGCAGAGCGCTCCATTGGCGACGCTAGATCAAGATTGAGCGCCAATGGCGCCGTCGCGCCATCCTGCACGGCGAACGTTGAAGACCGCACCCCTCCACGATGCTGCAGCCCGCCCCAACCCGTCGTCAACGCCACCGGAACCCTGCGCAACTGCACATCCCCGAGCACCGGCGTGTCGCGACGTTCGACGGCGACGAACGACGTCTCCCGCGAGATGAGCCCGTAGCGGACGCTCAGCGCGATGATCTCATCGCGCGCGCTGTTCACCTTGCGATCATGCTGGCGCGATCCACGGGTCGAGATCCACGCAGGCGTAGCCTCGAGCTCGCGGATCCGGGCGCGTGCCGCCAGCGTCGACACGGTGCGGCCGGGATCGGCAACGGGATCACCCAGCGGCACTTCGAAGCTGATCGTGCCCGACGGACCTTGCGCCGCCAGGCGCGCGGCGGCCGGGACGCTACCCTTGGCGAAACCGTAGACCAGGAGCCGATCGCCCGCGAACACCGGCGGAACATCGATCGGCGACTGCGTTACGGTGCCGCCGATCCACTCGACCCGAACGTCGGTCAGCACGGGCGAGAGCAGGCGCGCGAACTGTCGAAGCACTTTGGGTTCGATCCGTTCACCCGGGTAGATGAACTCAGCGCCCCCGCGTCCGGCGCGGGCCAGACCCTTCACCAGGTGATGGCTGGCCCCGGCACCGATGCCGAACGTGAAGATCCTCGCCTGTGCCGAGTGGCTGGCGGCGAGCGCAATCACGGCGTCGGTGTTCGTCACTTGGCCGTCGGTCAGGACGACGACCTGGCGCGGAAGTTCGCTTCGCGATGGACTCCCGAGAACGGAACGGAGCGCCGGCAGGAGCTCGGTGCCGCCAAGATCGGCGGCCATTCTTTCGACGAAGCGACTGGCCTCGTTCAGGGCGGAGTCGTCGTAGGCGCGGCTCTCCGGGAAGAGCGACTCGTGGCGACTGCCGAAGCCGACGATGTTGAAACGGCAGCCGGCGGTAAACGACCGGAGGCAGAGCTGCAGCGCCTTCCGGACCTCCTCGATGGATGGCCCTGCCATCGATCCGGATCGATCCACCAGAAAGATCACTTCGGCTGGGATCGCATTTACGGCGAAGTTCGGGGCGAAGCCAACCGCGATGGCGTCCGAGCCATCTTCACCCCGCTCGACCGCAGCGTGTGGCACATCGAGACCGGCAGCCTCGATCGACAGGACGAAGTCGCGATCCAGCGCCGCCTCCGACTGGCCCAGGGATATCGTCGCATCGTGCCCCGACATCCTGACCGCGATGGGATGCGACGGTGATTCAATGGCGGCGATCTCTCCCGGCATGCCGACTCGAACGGAGAGATTCAGACCGTAAGGAACCGTCCAGGCGACGGGAGGATTCAGGGCCTCAGAGTCCGGACGCCCCGTGCCCCGCTGATCCTCGGCCGGCGCATATCTTGGCGACATCGTCGTCGGGATGACGAAGCGGAGACGTCCATCAGCGATCGGCAACTCGGTGACGTAGGTCAGCTTGACGATGACTTCCTTCCCAGGCGGCAGATTACCGATGCTCGCCTGGAAGACGTCGGGACGCTCCTCGTCCAGCAGGAACGCCCCATGTCCCTGCTCCATCGCATCGTCATATTTGTCGAACGCCTTGTCGCGTTCCAGGACTTCGCCCACGACCAGCGATCCATCGATGATCGCCTCGAAGCCACAGACCGCTGCGCCTTCGTCCAGCGGGAATACGTAGACGGCCTCGATCGGTGACAACTCGCGGTTCACGTATCGATGCGACACGACCACGCGGGCGTAAAAGCTGCGAAGGTCAGCCTCGATCGAGACGCCGGCGAGCGGCACCGGCTGGCGGGTTGCGTCCCTGGTGAAGAGTCCAACGCCGATCGTCACGGGATTACTCATCGTCCGCCTCGTCTTTCGAAGTTTGCGGCGCCATATGCTGACGGCACCAGGATGCGAGCTCATGCAGCCGGCCGGGTGAGGGCAGGCGAACGTTGCCGGCGACGTGCAGTTCCACACCCGGAAAGAGTGTCACCCGACGCCAGAGGGAACGGTCGAGGCTCAGATCGTCCTGAACAGCGGCCGGCGCGCTCCGCGATGCGCGGCGAGGGCGCTTGTCCTCGCGGATGTCGTCAAGGCTGCGTCCCGCTTCCTGCAGTGCCTTGACCCGGAGGAGCTGGTCAAGGTGGGCCGCGGTGTAGTGATTACCGCGGCCGAGTCCGAGCGGCGGCGGAATCAGCCCTTCCTGTACGTAGTAGCGCACCGTCCGCCGCGAAACGTCCGCGAGCCGAGCGAGGTCGCCGATCGCGTAACGGAGCTCGCTCCCCATACGGAATATATATGACAGTTACTGTCGCATTGTCAACTGTCATATTATGTGTCGGGGCGATGGAGGGACGCGACCTCCCTGAAGGTTCCGCTCCCATTACTCCCTGCCGGTCCGCCGATACAGTCACGATCGCTATAATGCGCTCGCGGCACATGCGTTTGACATCGGGCCACGTCTCGGCGCCTACGAGTCACCAGCCTGCTCGGCGCCGGGGCCCGCCTGCGCTCGCGCGTGGACGTCGGGCGCGAGCCGGCGAGGTCCGCCGAAGCCCACCTGAGGACGCGATGGTATGGGGAGATGCTCGGGCTATCGCGTCCTCTCCAAAGTGGGCGAAGGCGGCATGGGAGAGGTCTACCGCGCCAGGGACCCCAGGCTCCAGCGCGATGTCGCCCTCAAGGTGCTGCCCCATGGACTCGTGGACGTGGGCGATCGGGCGGCGCGATTCGAACGCGAAGCGCAGACGCTGGCCGCGCTGAACCATCCCAACATCGCCACCATCCACGGATTCGAAGAGGCGGACGGCGTACGTGCCCTGGTAATGGAGCTGGTCGAGGGCCCCACCCTCGCCGACCGCATCAGCGAAGGCCCGCTCGAGACCAGCGAAGCGCTTTCCATCGCCCTGCAGATCGTCGAGGCACTCGAAGCGGCCCACGAGCAGGGAATCATCCACCGCGACCTCAAGCCGGCCAACATCAAAGCCCGCCCCGACGGCACGGTCAAAGTTCTCGACTTCGGCCTCGCCAAGGTGTTCGCGCCGCTCGGCGAGGGCCAGCAGGCAAACGTTGCCAACTCGCCAACGATCACCGCTCCAACGCCGACCGCGTTCGGGATCATCCTCGGCACCGCCGCCTATATGAGTCCGGAGCAGGCACGCGGACGGCCGGTCGACAAGCGAGCCGACATCTGGGCGTTCGGCTGCGTCCTCTACGAAATGCTCGCCGGACGCCCCGCCTTCGCCGGCGATACCACCACCGACATCCTCGCCTCGGTGGTGCAGCAGGAGCCGGACTGGTCGGGTCTGCCGGCCTCGCTGCCGCGGCCGCTCGTCTCGCTGCTGCGGCGCTGCCTTCAGAAGAACCCGAGAGAACGGCTCCGCGATATCGGGGACGCACGCGTCGACCTGCGCATCGGGTCCGGCGCACATGAAGACCCGGGTGCGCTCCGTGGGAAGCCGCTGCCGCCGCCCCGGCAGACGCGCTCCACTGTCATCGGACTACTTGGGTTCGCCGCGGGTGCGGCAACGACGGCAGCCATCCTCCTGCTGTGGATGGCCGGAAAAGCCTCCGATCCGGCACCGGCCACCCCGACACGCCTCGTCGTCACGCTGCCGCCAGACGTCACCCTGGCGTTCGGACGCGGATCCTCGGTAGTCCTCTCGCCCGACGGTCAGCGCCTGGTCTACGCCGCACGGCCGCGCGATGGCGAGCCGCGGCTGTACCTCCGCGCGCTGGATCGCTACGAATCCGAGGTGATCCCGGGCACGGAAGGAGCCGCGAATCCGTTCTTCTCGCCTGACGGCCGGTGGGTCGCCTTTTTTGCCGGCGGCCGTCTCAAGAAAGTCTCGCTTGACGGCGGCGCGCCGGTTGGCCTGGCGGACGCTGCGAACACCTCGCGGCCAGGCCTGGACGATGGACGAGGGGATCCTGCTCACGCCGGCGAACAACGTCGGCCTGTCGCGGGTGTCGTCGGGCGGCGGCGCGCTGCAGCCATTCACCTCCCTCGGCGCCGGTGAGATGAGCCATCGCTGGCCGCAGCAGCTCCCCGACGGTTCGGCGGTGCTGTTCACGATCTGGAACGACACCGGCTGGGAACCGGCGCGCATCGTGGCGCAGCGCCCAGGCTCCACCGAACACCTCGTCGTCGTCGAGGCGGGCGGCGGCCATCCGCGCTACCTGCGCGATCCGTCGACCGGCGGCAGCTATCTCGTCTACGCACGGTCGGAAGGTCTGCTCGCTGCCGGGTTCGATCCCACTGCGCTGAAGCTCACGGGGCAGCCGGTGCCGATCCTGGACGGCGTCGCCACGAATCTCTCCGGTGGCGCACACTTCGATCTCGCCGCGAATGGCACACTCGCGTATCTTCCGGGCACAACCGCAGAGAGCGAGCGCGATCTCAAATGGCTCACGCTCGATGGCAAGGCCACGCTCGCGCGCAGGATTCAGGGCACTGGGCGGTCCTTTGCGCTCGGCCCTGACGGCAAGCGGGTGCTCTGGATCAACATCGTCGGCCAGCGTGACCTCTGGGTGGAGGATCTCGAGCGCGGCACGACGACACGCCTGACCAACGCCCCGGATCATTTCACCGGCGTGTGGTCGCGCGACGGTATGTGGACGGCGTACGGGAGGGGTGCGCCCCTGGCCAATCTCTATCGGATGCGCATCGATCAGCCCGGCGTGGAGGAGCGGCTGACCACCAGTTCACACAACCAGCACCCGAGCGATGTCTCACCGGATGGAACCCAGCTGATTTACCAGGACGTCGATCCGGCGACCAGCTCTGACATCTGGATCCTGACGCTGCCGAAATCCGGAGATGCTGCCGGATCCGCGACACCGTCGGCGCGGCCGTTCCTCAAGACCAACTTCAGTGAGGGAAACGCGAAAGTGTCGCCGGACGGGCGCTGGATCACGTACCAGTCGAACGAGTCCGGCCGGTTCGAGGTCTACGTCCGGTCGTTCCCGGATGGCGCGCGCACGCAGGCGATTTCGGTTGATGGCGGGATCTGGCCAGCGTGGTCCCCCTCCGGCAGCGACATCTACTACCGCGGTGTCAGCGGGTCGATGATGGCGGCGGCGGTAACACTGTCACCCGAGCTGCGCGTGAGCAAGCCGCGCGCTCTGTTCGATGCCAGGGGCTACGAGAATTCGTTCGAAGTTGCGCCCGACGGCCAGCGCCTGTTGATGATGCCGCTGATCGACATGGAGGGTTCGGCCACCCAGATCCACGTCGTCCTCAATTTCCTTGAAGAGTTGCGCCAGCGGCTACGCTGAGTTTCAGACGGTCGCCGATATTCACGGTGAGTTTCACCGGCCGGTGCGGCTCGCGCCTATAATCGCCGCGTGCCAATCTGGGCGCGGCTGGTGGTCGGAGTGGCGGCGCTTCGAGTCGCCGCGGCGATGGCGTTTTACCTGGCGGGCATCTACAACGCCGGGATCGATGCGCCTCTGCCTCCGGTCGCGTACGCCGTCCTGTCGCTCAGCTTCGGCGCGCTCGGAGTGTTGCTCGTCGTCGCAAACCGCAACGACGTGCGCGCCGCGTGGCTGGGCGGTGTCCTCCTTCTGCTGGCCGTGCCGCTGACCAGCCGGTTCCTGTCGCAGACGCCCCTCGCATTGGGCACCCTGCTGACGAGAGTGGAGATCGGCGCCTTTCTCCCGGCATTCCTCTGGATGTTTGCGAGCGAGTTTCCGTCGCGACTCGAGGGGCGCGGCGGCCTCATCGCGCGAGCCGCCGCTGGCGCAGCCGCCCTCTTCGCCGTGGCGGCCTTCGCCATCAACCTCTCCATCGCCTTCTGGCCGCTGGAAACCACTGGGGAATGGCGGTCGGTGGCTGGCCACCGGCCAGGGCTCGCAAAGCCGCTATTGGCCCGCGCTGTTTCTGCTCAGCATGGCTGCCGCGGCAGCGCTCCTGGTGCGGATGCTGCGGAGCAGCGCCGACGACCGGCACCGCGTGCGCATATTCGTGGGAGGGCTGCTGCTCGGCCTCCTGCCTCTCTCGATCGAGATCACCGTCGAGGAGATGTGGCCGGCGTATCGAGCCTTCGTCTCCCGTCCCGCCGTGGAACCGTGGGTTGCGCTCGGGCTGTTCGGTCCGCTGGCACTGATTCCCTTCATCACCGCGTACTCGGTCGTATACGACCAGGTCGTGTCGATGCGCCTGATCATCAGGGCGGCGATTCAGCACGCGCTGGCGAAGTACACGATCCTCGCCGGTACACTCGTGCCGTTCGCCGCGCTCGGGGTCTACCTCTTTCAGTACCGGGCCGAGCCGTTGACCGCCTTCCTGAGTGGACCGCGTCCATTCGTGCTCGCGGCAGCCACGGCGGCTGGTGTGGTGTCGCTGCGCGCACGGCGGCGGATTCTGCACGCGATCGACCGCCGGTTCTTTCGAGAGGTGTACGACGCGAACCGGCTGGTCACCACGATCGTGAGCGATCACGCGATGGCGTCAGGAATCTCCAGCGTCGCCGCCCTGGTCCGCAGCGAGGTTGAAGATACCCTGCACGCGCGCGCCGATCTGTTCGTGTTGGACGGTGAGCGCGGCGTGCTGACGGACCCGGAGGGGCACCGTCCGTCCATTCCGGCGCGGGCCGTGCTGTTGTCACTCGCGTGCGGAAGCGCACAACCGATGGATGTGCGGCTCGAGGGCGACAGTCCGCTCGCGCGCCTTCCGGACGGGGAGCGCGCATGGCTCCAAGCTGGCGGATACGAACTTCTTCTTCCGATCCGCTCGCAGCAGGGTGACCTCGTTGGGCTGCTGGCCTTGACCGGCAAGCGGTCCGAACTTCCTTTCTCGGCGATGGACCGCCGGTCGCTCAGCGCGATCGCGCCGCCGCTTGGATTGACGATCGAGAACGAACGGCTGCGGCGGTCATCAGGTCCGTCGACTGTGGCGGGGCGCGAGTGCCGCGTGTGTCATCAGGTGCTCGCCGCTGGCGCAGACCGGTGCCCGTGCGGTGGGCCAGCCGATCCCGCAGAGGTTCCACATGTCCTGCGCGGCGTCTATCGCTTCGATCGGAGAATCGGCTCCGGCGGCATGGGCGTTGTCTATCGGGCGACCGACCTGACGCTGAAACGATCGGTGGCGATCAAGACACTGCCGCGGCTGAACCCCGAGCACGCGGCGCAACTCATGCGTGAGGCGCTGGCCATGGCCTCGATCAGCCATCCGCACCTGGCCACCATCTATGGTGTCGAGTCGTGGCGCAACACGCCGTTTCTTGTCGAAGAGTTCATGACGGCGGGCACGCTGCTCGACCGGCTTCGCGGTGGTCCCCTCGCCGTGACTGACGTGCTTCGCCTCGGCTGCTCGCTCACCGACGTCCTGGCGCACTTGCACCACTCCGGCATCGTGCACTGCGACATCAAACCGAGCAACATCGGTTTCACGCAGGGTGATGTCCCGAAGCTGCTCGACTTCGGCATCGCTTACCTGTTCCGCGATGTCGGTGACGCTCTCGCGCCCACCGTGACAACGCTCGATGACGACAGCCACCCGCTGATGACGCGCCTCACCGAGCGGGGTGCTCTCGGAACGCCGCCCTACATGTCCCCGGAAGCGGCGCTCGGCGCGGCCCCCACGCCGCACTTTGATCTGTGGTCGCTCTCGGTGGCGCTCTTCGAAGCGCTCACCGGAGAACGTCCGTTCCCGGGCCGGCGTCTCGACGAGGTGATGCTCAATATTGCGGCTGGCGAGCGGCGTGAGCTGCTCCGCTTGCGGCCCGACTGTCCCCCGGCGTTCGCCGCTTTCTTCGATCAGGCGCTCGCGGTCGACATCCGCCAGCGGCCGCAGACGGCTGGCGAGTTGAAAGCGCGTCTTTCCGGGTTGCAGATAGTCTGTCTTTGAGCTAAGCTCGGCCGCCAACGCGATGGCCCAACTGCGGCAACTTCCTCCCGAGCGCATTCTCTCCCGCGCCGCCACGGCGATGAAGGAACTGCGTGTCTATCCAACCTGGCAGGTCAGTCTCGAGGCGGCCGAACCGGACCGGGCGCCGCTCTTCGTGCGCATACTCACAGTCGGAGTAAGCCCGGCACCGCAGCTTTCCGACTACTACATTGTCACGATCAGACGCCGCGGTGGCGTGACCGCACGATTCGCCCATATCGCGAATACTGGCGAGTTTCTCGAAGCCGAAGCCGTACGCACGCCTGCGGCGCTGCTGCCGGCGTACGCCGATCACATCGAAGGGCTTGGATCGCGACTGGCGGACCGCGATCGGCCAACCGTGGAGGTCGTCTGGTATCCGTGTGTTCAGTCGACCAGCCGCTTTCTTCCGTTCTGGACGTTCTCCGTCAACGGCCGGCCGGTATACGTCCGGGCCGACGGCGTCATCTTCGACCAGCTCACGTTCACGATCAAAGGATAGGAGACACGAATGCCTACGGAGACGACGGCCGACGAGATCGTTGACAGGATCGTGAAAGACATGACTGCTGTTCTTAAAAGGAGGAACAAGGCGTTCTCGAAGGGCGCACTTGACGAATGGAGACCGAAATTACACACGTCGGTCAAGGCGAGCCTTGCGAACAAAGCGAATTGGGCACAAGCGAGGGCCAAGGTCCTGCGGGTCGCCAAGGACATGGCGCGAATTGCGGCCTTGATTTCCAGTTCGAAGACCGAAGGTCGACAAGGCTCAAGTGCACGCATCGTTCAGAGCGGTCAAAGAACATGTCGAGTGTCCCGGCGGCGTGGGCAGCGGGCGCTGGTGCGACTTCAACATCTAGGCCTGTCATGCCTGGCGTTGAGAAGGTCCTGCCGGTTCAGTGGGTGCCGCAGGACACCCCTTACTATTGTGGCCCTGCCGTCGCTCACATGTTCCTGAAGCGGTTCTCGATCGATGCGTCGCAACCGGACTTGTGGAACGACATCAAGAACAACACCGGTGGACACCGTCCCAAAGGTGCGCCGGTCGAGAACACGGATCCTGAATTCGACACCCAGCTCTGCATCAACTGCGACGGCGCAAACCCGCCAGAGTGGAGGTGCTGGAACACCACCCCCGAGGCGCTCCAGAAGACCCTGCGCGATCGAGCGCCGCATGTCGGCATGAAGGTCAAATATCCCCGGACTGCCGACGAGGGCATGGAGCTGCTGGTTGACACCATCGACCAGGCCGACGGAATCCCCGCGCTTGCGACGGAAACGTCCCAGCATCATTGGGTGGTGGTGAGCGGCTACATGCGCGATGATGCCGCCTCCACCGAGTTCCCGGCCGCAACAAGTCGGCAAGTACCTGCTCAACGGGCTGTACGTCGTCGATTCGAACGGAGCGACCGAGGCCAATCGCTTCGGCTTCAAGACGGTCAACGCCTGGAGGGAGGATTTTGGCGCAATCGGGTGCGCGAAACACGAACAGAACAACAGGTATCCGGTCATCGTCGCTCCTGCCGGTGAACGCGACGGCCCGGGAGAGCCCTCGAAAAAATAGCAGCGCTCTGGATCTCCCGGGCCCGAGTAGACGTGTCTGTGCCGAGGCAGGGGCCTCCCGTGCGCCCTCGACGCGCTACCGGGACGGCGGCTTCTCTGACTCGATCGTCTGGGCGCCGCAGGAGTCGCAGTCGATACTCGATGCCCTTCACTGCGGCAACGACCCGTCCCTCAGCGTTCCATGCGCTCTTTGGTGACCGCGAGCGCAGCCCGCATCCCCTGTTCTGCCTCGCCCTGCACTTTGCCGCGGATGAGCGAGCCCCCGAAACCGCCAAGCCCGTCCGATCGGCTGCGATTGACGTTGGCGAACCAGAATCCTTCTCCACGCGCGGAATCCGGTATGAGGACTCGCAGTTCGATGGCCGTCCAGAAGTAGTGGCTGGCGTACAACATCTTCGAAACCACCACGACGTGGGACTGGTGTTCTGCAATCGTCACATGATTCATGCGAATCGTCGGCTTGAGCCCGAACTTGACATTCTGCCAATACAGAAAGGACTCGGCCTTCGGCAGCACCACTTTCGGATAGTCGAGGAGATACTTCTTGAGATTCGGCAGATAGTCGGTCATTTCCGGCATGCGATCGACCATGGCTGCGAACTCCTCAGCCACAAACGTCGGGCGTGTCGCGTCACGATACGCGGCGAGCCGGCTGTTTCCCCCCTCCAGATATCCGGTGGCGTACTCGAGCGCCAGCCTTCGTATCGATCGCTCCACATCGGCGGCTGCGGTGGGTTTCGACCAATCGGTTTCCCTTTGGATACGCGTCAACGCGGCTTCGCTTACCTTGACCTCGCAATCGCCGACCTTACAGGTCTTCAGGTCCGCAACGTCGCCGGCCGGAAGAGAGAGCCGCTCGAAATCCTCGAGTCGAGGCGGGTCGCTGATACGCTTCGTCACCAGAAAGTTGTCCCCCTTTTCAAACGACTCGATGTCCTTCACGGCGGCAAGGTACCGCGCCATCGGTGCGTTGACCCACACGGCACCGAAGATGGCCACCTCTTTGGCCGGATCGGTTGGGAGGAGCTGCGTCACGGGCTGTCCGGCGAGGAGTTGCTTGTGTTGGTCGGCCGTCAGCTGGACGTGAGCCTTGATGTAGGAGTCGAATCGGGCGGGAAGCGAAGGCTGGCCCAGCGCCCAAAGAGACATCCCATCCGGCCTCAGGGCGAGTACCTGCGACGAGCCCAGCCACCGAGAGCAGGAGCACATGGGGTCCGGCGTTCAATCGAGTCCACGGAAATGGCATCATGTCGCTCCTGGGCTCAGAACAATCTCCTCATCAAGGTTTACCACATGCGTCGAGGAACATCTGGTTCCGCGGCTACGCGTGGGGACGTCAACCTCCTCCCTGCATCGCAGCCGCCGCGCGCCGGATCGCCGCGGCAAGCACCTGCAGCTGCTGCCGCGCGCGTGGTGCATCCCCAGCGTCCAGTGCTTCGGCCACTCCCGGCAGCAGCTCCGGCGCATAGGTGTGCTTCGGCGCGTAGACCTGATGCCGAAACCACGGACGGTTCGGGATTCCGGCCGGATCGAGCAGCGCGCGCTCGACCTGCATGAGCGTCCGGTTGATCGATTCCGCGGTCGTTGCGCCGCTCGACCCCGAGGCCTGGCCTGACGACGACAGCAGCGTCGCGCGCGCCGCGTTCAGCGACTTCGCGGCCGAGTCCATGTCCGCCACCGCAGCTCTCAGATCCGCGAACTCCTCCGGTTTCAACAACTGCTGGCGACCCTGGATCTCGTCGACGAATCGCGCGATGGCTGACGCGTACGGCGCGTAGTCGAGCGGAATGACGTCGGCTTCGGCCAGCCGCATCGCGACGACGCCCCAGAGCTGCACCAGGGTGACGTGATACCGGAACCCTGGATCACCGATGGTCGCCACCCAGTTGTGGTTGTCGTAGATGGAGTGATAGACGCCGTAAGGTCCGTCGAACGACAGGTCGGCCGCCGGGACGCCGAGGTGATTGAGAAAGACCGTATAGTCAGAGCCGCTGCCGACGCGGTTGTCGACGAGATCGTCACTCGACCCCGTCGGTAACGATCCTGCCTCCGTCGCCCGGCGCGCACGCCGTGCCTCGAACACCGGGATCTGCAGTTCCGGGTCGCGAACGAGCTGCGCCGCTTCCGCCAGCAGCGGATTCAGGGCCGGCACCGCCGTCGCGGCGAACCGTGGACCCGAGGCAGCGCTGTCCACGTTCAAGTAGGCGACCGCGCGCTCGCGGAGCCGGTCAGCATGCTGTTCTCCCCATTCCGTCGATGAGGTGAGCGTGAACTCTTCGGCGTCCCAGCTTGCGAAGACAATTGACCGACGGGGCCGCCAGCCGCCGGCCTTCATCGCGCCCATGGTTCGGGCCATCTCCATCAAGGCGGCCGAGCCGCTCGACGGATCCACTCCGCCATAGATCCAGGCATCGCGGTGGTTGCCGACAATGACCTCGCGGTCGGGTTCCTCGCGTCCGCGGATCCGGCCGGTCACCGTCCAGATCGGGCGGACGCTGTCGTCGATGCGAACGCGCATCCGCACCGTCGCCGCACCACCCATCCGGTAGGTAATCGGCAGTGCCCCCTTCCACTCTGGAGGCGCCTCCGGGCCTCCCATCGCCTCGAGAATGACCCGCGCATCCGCGTACGAGAGCGGGGCGCTGATGATCTTGGGCAGCGACACGGCCTCGCGGCGATCGATCCGCTTTGCACCGGGCAGCGATGCCCATCCCGGCGTCAGCGGATCACCCGGCACGATGAAGTCGAAGACGATGCCGCCGCGCTGGATGTGACTCGGCGGGCCCCATGGCCCCTCGGGGTACACCTTCCCTTTCGCGAACCCGTCGTCTGCGGGATCCGAGTAGATGAGCAGGCCCGCCACGCCACGCTGCTGCGCCGTCAGCGCCTTGAATCCGCGGTAGCTGTAGGGAACCGAGTAGCGCACGAGTGCGATCTTGCCGCGGACGTCGATGCCGGCGGCCGCGAGCCGATCGTAGTCGGCGGGATTTCCACTCGCGGCATAGACGACAGGCGCGACGACCTCGCCCGATGCCGAATAGGCGTGGTACGGCAAGCCCGCGAGCGCGGGCGGGATCTGGGTGTACTTATCACCTTCGATCGGCTGCTCCCGCAGGGTTGCGCGCCACACGCGCGGCGCCGTGAGCTCGACACTGATCTCTTCCGGCCAGGGCAGGAGCACCTCGTGTGTGGTGATCAGCACGTCTTCGAGGCCGTAGTTCGTGAACTGGTCGCGGGTCCACTCGGCCAGTTCCTTGTCGCGCGGCGTCCCGGCCATGTGCGGCTGGTCAGCGAGATACAGATGCGCGGTTCGAATGCGTTCCGCGGAGGGCAGTGCGAGGAAGGCCTGCTCGGTACGCGAGTAGGACGCCGCGTTGGCCGCCGTGAAACCGAGCGGCGTGGACGCTGCCGTTTGAAAGACCACGCTCGCGACGACGATCGAGCCGAAAGCGAAGACAAGGCGCATGGGCCAACATGATAGCCGCGTGCGTGAGGGATGGCGTCCATCGCGACGTCTTCACCCCGACTCAGAAGCGCCAGGCGACGCCTGCGCGCACGGGCATCCGCACGGTCTGGCTCTCGCCGCACAGCGCGCCGAAGATCCGGTTGGTCGGTACGCTCCGAGACGTGCACCGGCGGTGAGACCCATCTGCGGCGGCGCTGCTTTTACTCCAGACCTCCACCCTGCTGCGCCAACCACAGGTTCTGCTGATCGTCGGCTGCGTGATGGACAGCGCTACAAGAAGCCGCCGATCCTGGGATCAACCGGCTCCAGCTTACTTGCCGGCGGCGATCCGCCGCAGCTCGTCGAAGAAATTGAACACGAACACCGCCTTGTCGCGTGCCTCTCCGGGCTGGTCGGGCGGCTTGACCATCGCGATGCGCAAGCCGTCCGGATGCAGATCGTAGGAGCGATCGAAGAGGCGCGGCAGAATCGGCTGTGGGCTCCATTCTCGCGGCACGCCCCGGGTCTCGAAAACATCCCCATCCCCGTCGTACGAGACGACCATGACCCTCTGCGACTGCGGCCCCGGGACCAGGTACAGCAGTTCGTTGCGCCTCGACCACGCGGGAAAGATCCCGCCGGAATTCGAGATCTTCCATTTGCTGTCACCCGTGGGAAACGGGCGAACGTAGATCTCCATGGGGCCGCTCTCATTCGACGCGTAGGCGAGCCACCGGCCGTCAGGAGAGAACATCGGCGCAGTTTCGTTGAACGGCGTCGAGAGGAACGCGGTCGGCGTCCCCGGCTTCCAACCAGACTCTTCGTCTCGCTCGAACGGCAGGATGATGATGTCGTTGTTGCGGCCAGCGGGGTCTACAGCTTCGCTGAAGGCCAGGTATTCGCCCGAGCGATGGAACGAGTATGGGGTCTGCCGGTGGCTGCTCTCGGTCAGCCGCTCGACGCCGCCGGTTCCATTGGAGCGTTGCCAGTACAGATTCGGCACCCCGGACGGCGTGCGGACGGAGGCAAACGCGATGCGCGTTCCATCCGGTGTCCACACCGGAGCGAAGTCCGGACCGTTTTCGAACGTGAACTTCGTCAGGTCCCGCTCCGGCTCGTAAATCCAGATGTCAGACGCCGCGCCGGCCCCCATCGTCACCGCGAGCTTGCGACCGTCGGGCGAGAACCGCGGGTAGTACCAGTCGGCCACCGCGGTCCGATGCAAGGTCGTCTTCCCGGCCGCGTCGAGCAGGTGGATCGGCGACTCGCGGCCAACACTGCGTCCGGAGACGTACACGAGCGTTCCGGAGTCCGAGACCGAGAAGTGCGCGCCTCCCGTGTTGGCGGACGAGAGCACACCCTCGATCACCGGCACGGCGTTCCCGGTGACGGTCAGCGTCTCGAGATCGAACGGGACGGCGAACAGCGTGGCCTGCTGCACATAGAGCACGTGGCCCGTGGCAACGTACCGTCCGTAGTGGCCGCCGCGCAGCACGAGCTTCGGGGCGCTCCCATCCAGTGGCTGCACCATGATCGTGGCGTCGTCCCATCCCGTCGTGTTTGAATTGCCCGTGTACAGGACGCCCCGACCGTCCGGGAGGATCTGCGGCCAGCGCTGCGTCGATTCGTTCTCGGCCTGCACGCCGAGCGGAGTCGCGGTGCCGCCTCCGTCCGAGACGCGGTGCAGGACGGCGGCAGGCGCGGCCGTCGGCTGGAAGACAATCGTGCCGTCATTGGCCCATGTCCCTCCACGCCCGCCCGGCGCCGGACACAGCGTCATCGTCCCGCCGCCGGTCACGGCGATCTTCTTCAACGAGCCTCCGGAGAAGAAGCCGATCGATTGCCCGTCGGGTGAAAAGAAGGGGGCGGAGGCGTCCTCGGTGCCCGCAAGGGTGACCGACTGGAGCTGCGAGAGCGGACGGACATGGAGCTGCGGCGGCTTCCCGCCAACCGACGCGACAAACACCACCGTCTCGCCGTCGGGGGAGATCACCGCGGCCGAGCCCGGCCCCGGAGGGAGGGTTCCCGGCAACCCGATCTCGCTGCTCAGACGAACCGGGCGCGGGGACGGCACGGCGCGCCAGGGACCCCAGGCGACCAGAGCGATCAGGGCCATCAGCAGTCCCGCGGATGCCGCTGTCCACGGCAGAAGTTGCTTCCAACGAGGCGCCGCCGGTGGAGAGATGCCCCGGTGCGAAACGGGCGCATCGCCGGCAATCGCCTGGTCCTCGAGATCGAGCCGCGCATCGCCGATAGCACTCAGACGCCGCTTTGGGTCCTTGTCGAGGCAGCGCCGCAGCACGCGTCGTACTGACGGCGGCAGGTCGGCGGGCAGCGCCGCCCAATCGACGTCGTCCTTGAGCACTGCCGCGAGCGTGATCGAGATGTCGTCTCCCTGGAACGCCCGCTTGCCGGTCAGCATCTCGAACAGGACGACACCGAACGCCCAGATGTCCACACGGCGATCGACGGCGCGGCCCCGCGCCTGCTCCGGCGCCATGTACGCCGCGGTGCCGACGATCACGCCCATGCGCGTCGCGCGAGCGGTCAGCGTCGGCGAGTTCATCGCGTCCTCGCTCGACGCCGACGCGGGATCGAGCGCCTTCGCCAGGCCGAAATCGAGCACTTTCACGGTGCCGTCGGGCCTGACCTTGATGTTGGCCGGCTTGAGATCGCGGTGAATCACGCCCTGTTCATGCGCGCACTCGAGCGCGTCGGCGATCTGTCTCGCGATCGGCAGCACGTCGTCCAGCGGTAGCGGCCCTTCGGCTATTCGTTCGGCGAGCGTCGGTCCTTCGACGAGCTCGAGCACGAGCGCGCACACGGGCGACAGTCCGGAGCCTGCAGGTGCGGTATCCTCCAGTCCGTATATGTGACCGATGTTCGTGTGGTTCAGCGAGGCGAGCACCTGCGCTTCTCGCCGAAAACGTGCGAGGCGCTCTGGATCGACCGTGAAGATCTCCGGGAGGACCTTGATCGCGACGTCGCGGTTCAGCCTCGCGTCGCGCGCCCGGTACACCTCCCCCATGCCCCCGGAGCCGAGCGGGGCGACAATCTCGAACGTGCCGACACGTGTCCCCGGCGACAGCATCAGTGATCTCTCACGCGCGCTTAGGGCCCGCCCGCCGTGCGCGCCGCCGAAGGCCGCCGAGCGGCTCGACCCTCACATAGGTGCCCGATCGGGAGCAAGGTCGATGAGCGCGGCGGATCATACCCCATTTCGGTTGCCGACCACCTGAGGCCCGAGTGGACGCATCCCACCAACTTGACTGGGCCGGAGTCAACATGCCCGGAAAAGAGACTTGAGATTCGGGGACGCCTCATTCGAGCTGCAGAAGATCCCCGATCGCTTGGAGAAGATTGGGGATGAGCTTGCCCACATTCGTCGCACGCGACATCCCGCCGCGCAATGCCAGCCAGCGGATCCCTGCTCAGAAGCGCCAGGCGACGCCTGCGCGCACGGGCATCCGAACACCGAAGTAGTCGGACGCTGAGACGCCAAGCACCAGGATCATCAGCGCGCCCACGTGTCCGATCATCCGTGTCATGTCGCCTCCGCTTCTCTTCGATAGGCGCAGACGGCTGCAAATCCGGCTCATCATGCTGGGCGGAACTGGAATCGGAGACCGAAAACACGTGATAGCGGCGAGAGTGCCGGCCCAACACAATGGCGGTGTGAACCAAATGCAAACCAACTCGCCAGGAGCCGCGCCGCGGGCTATTCTGCGGCCCATGAAAAGCCTTGTTATCGCGTCGCTGATCTGGTCCGCCGGTCTGGCGCTCGCCGCGCAGCGCGCCGAAGATCCGGTCGGTCACCCGGCCGGCTATCAATCATTCCAGCAGGTGCGATCGTTCGACCGGAAGCAGGACCCCACTCATGGAACGGTGTTCCTGAACCCGCCCGCGGCAACGGTGACCACCGCCGGCCAGGCGTATCCGTACGGTTCCGTCCTCGTCATGGAATGGCGCAAGGGCGGCAAGGACGGCGCGATCGTTCGGCTGGACGTGATGCGCAAGGAGCGGGGTTACGGGGCCGCCTACGGCGCGGACAGGAACGGCGATTGGGAATACGCGTCGTATTCGCCGGACGGCACGTTGATCACCGATGCCGCGGCATCGCTCGCCTGCGCGCAGTGCCACTTGAAGGCCGGGGCCGTGAAGGACTTCGTCTTCGTCGGACGTTTCCCGGCCGCGCAGTAGCGCAGTACCAGGCAGCGCGTGCGTCATCAGGTGTTCCGGTCGATGACCGCGGCTTCGATCCTCTCGGCCCGGCTGAGCCACAATGTTGACATCTGATGTTTGATGCGTGATGATCGCCGCATGCGCACCACCTTGGACATCGATGAAGATCTCCTGCAAGCGGCCAAGGAAATCGCCGAAAACCAGGGGAAAACGGCAGGACAGGTGGTTTCGGAGCTCCTCAGGAAGGCGCTGCAGGCTCCGCCATCCCGCAAGCAGGTCCGGAACGGCGTCCCGCTGATTCGGCGCCGGGCGGGAGCGCCGGTGATGACGATGTCGCTGGTCAACGAGCTGCGGGACGAGGTGTGACCCGCCGCTCGCTGCTCGACGTCAACGTCCTGATCGCGCTCTTCGACCGGGGACACGTTCACCATGAAACGGCCCACGACTGGTTCGCCGACAACCAGGCGGCGGGCTGGGCGACCTGCCCGATCACCGAGAACGGATTCCTCCGCGTCCTGACCCACCCCCGGGCCGCGGTTGACGAGGACCGCGCCACGGTCTTCGCGAGCCTTCGAATGTTCTGCGCCAGCAGCGATCACGCCTTCTGGCCGGATTCGGTCTCGCTCCGCGACGAGACGCTCTTCGATCCCTCGGTGCTGGTCTCCCATCGCCAGCTGACCGACGTCTACCTGCTCGGCCTCGCCACCCGGATGGGCGGCCAGCTCGCCACGTTCGACGCCACCATCCCGTTGAAGGCGGTGCGGGGCGCAACGCCACAAGCGCTCGCCGTCCTCACAACTCAGTAGCGCGTTCGGAGCCAGATCTTGTTTCGTTGCGCCGTGACCAGGCCCGCCAAAAGTGTTACTCTTACTGGTAGGAGTAATACCGATGCGACTGACATCCAAGGGGCAGGTGACGATCCCGCAGGACATCCGCGAGGCGCTGGGGCTCCTGCCGCACTCCGAAGTGGAGTTCGAGATCGACGGTGACGCGGTGCGGATCCGGAAGGCGCGTGCGTCCAGCCGCCGCGGTGACGCGGTCATCGCCCGCCTGCGGGGGACCGGCACGACCCGGCTCTCCACCGACGAGATCATGAAGCTCACGCGGAGCTGATCGTGCCCACGCTCGTCGACAGCAACGTGATCCTGGACGTCGTGACCGACGATGCGGACTGGGGGGACTGGTCGGCGTCGATGCTGGCTCGTGCCGCCCAGGAGGGGCGGCTGATCATCAACCCGCTCATCTACGCCGAAGTCTCGTGCGGATACGACCGCATCGAAACGCTGGACGAGGCGCTGCCACCGGAGTACTTCGTGCGTGAGCCGCTGCCCTGGCCGGCGGCTTTCCTGGCGGCAAAAGCGTTCCTCAAATACCGCAAGCGCGGCGGGAGCCGGCCTGCCCCGCTGCCGGATTTCTACATCGGCGCCCACGCGGCGCTCGCCGGCTACACGCTCCTGACCCGCGACAAGCGCCGCTACCGAACCTAGTTCCCGCGCCTCAGGATCGTGGCGCCTTAGGGCGCGTGAGTTCCGGCCCGGGCCATTCGCGGACGTAGCGGCATTGCGCGTCGGTTTCGGGGGACCGCGTTTGGCCCACGCAAGTCGCCCGGAGCTCTGCGATCTTCTCGAGAGCGGCCTTGCCGGCGAGACCCGATTCCACCAGCCAGCAGCCGATCACCGTGCCGGTGCGTCCGATACCCGCCCAGCAATGGACATAGACCGGTCGTCCGGCATCGATCTCCTCGCGGATCGTCGCCAGGATGCGCTTCATCTGCTTCCGCTCGCGCGGCAGGCCCCTGTCCTCGACGGCGTGCCGAACGTGCCTGACCTCGATCCCGCGTTCGGCGGCGAGGGTCCGCAGCAGGGTGTCGTACTTCGGCAGCGGCTCATCCTCTTCGGTGAGGTCGATGAACGTCCGGATGCCGGCATCGAGGAACTTCGCCAGCCTCTCGAGGTTTGCCTTCTCGTGCGACGGTGCGGGGTACTCGCCGGCGAGGAGCATGCCGTCGATGAGCCAGTAGGAACCGGGGATCGGTGCTGGAGGTCTCAGGTCAGCTTCTTCCGGCATGACGTCTGTCATTTTAGATGGCCGTGGCCGACCAGCGATGGAACAGAATCATCACAATCATGATCAGCATCCTCGCCTGTACGCTCGCCCTCCTCCTTGGCGTCGCTGCGCCGCAAACGCCGCAGACACCGGCGCCTTCCACCCAGCAGCCACGACAGGCGCAGCCGCCGGTGGTGTCTCCGGAGGTCAAGCCGGACGGCGTCGTCACCTTCCGCCTTCGCGCGCCGCGCGCCACCCAGGTGATTCTGCGCGGCGAGTGGAAGCCGGAAGACATCCCGATGGAGAAGGATGCGGCCGGCGTGTGGTCGGTCACGGTGGAGTCGCTGCCGCGCGAGGTCTATGCCTACTCGTTCGCGGTCGACGGACTGACGATCCCCGATCCCCTCAACACCAGCCTGAAGCTCTCCGCCCGCGGCGCAACCCAGAGCATCGTCGTGATCCCCGCCGATCCGCCCGGGCTCCACGACGTGCGCAATGTGCCGCACGGAACGGTCCAGGAGAACTGGCACCACTCGACGACGTCCACGGAGCCGCGGCATTTCTATGTCTACACGCCGCCCGGCTACGATGCGCGCTCGGCGGCCGGCTATCCGGTGCTCGTCCTTCTGCACGGCGCGGGCAACGCCGAATCGAACTGGGTGACGATGGGGCGCGCGAACTTCATCCTCGACAACCTCCTGGCCGAGAAGAAGATCAGGCCGATGCTGGTGGTGATGCCGTTCGGGCACGCCGTCCCGCAGGGTTCAGCGAACGACGCCTCGAACAACCGGCTCTTCGAGGATGTGCTCCTCACCGACATCATGCCGGCGGTCGAGGCCCGCTACCGCGTCGCGAAGGGAGCGGCCAACCGCGGGATCGCCGGTCTGTCGATGGGCGGGATGCAGGCGCTCGCGATCGGTATCCGCAACCCGGACCGCTTCAAGTGGGTGGGCGTGTTCAGCCCGATCATGGAGCGCGACTTCGAACAGCGCTACGTGGCGGAGCTCGCGAAGCCCGCCGATCTCAACAAGGGACTGTCGCTGCTCTGGGTCGGCTGCGGCACCGAGGATCAGCTCTTTCGCGGCACGCAGACGCTCCACGAGTCGCTGACGACACACGGCGTCAAGCACACCTACCGCACCGGGGAGGGCCGGCACAGCTGGGTGGTCTGGCGCAAGCACCTGATCGAAGTAGCGCCGCTGTTCTTCCGCATCAGACCCTTAGAGACTCGTCCCTCGGTTGAATCGCTACTCACCGACAGAAGACGCTCACCGCAGAGGCGCGCAGAGCGACGCAGAGAATTCGTTTAATGGTTTCTTAATGGTTTCTCTGCGCCCTCGGCGCGCTCGGCGGTGATTTCGGTTCTCTGGTCGCTACTGATCTAGGCAGACTGCCTAAAGGTCTGCGCTACAAGACAGACGCCAACGTGCCTGCGGTACGCGCAGGCCTCTAGCAGGAGTCAGCCTTCACGGCGACCGGTTCCAAAACTGTCGCTTGAACTCTTTACCTCCGGCGCGGGGCAGGCCTGACAGGCCTGCGCTACCAGGCCACCCGCTCACCTGCCGATCCGTGAGGGCCTTGGCCGCGACCAGGTCGTTGCAGAATGCCTCGTCCTCGGTGAATCGCTACCGTCGACAAGACACTTACCGCAGAGGACGGCCGAGCGACGCAGAGAATTTCTTCAAGGTGATTTTCTCTGCGCCCTCGGCGCGGCTCGGCGGTGATTCAGGTTCTCTGTCGTATTCATCTAGGCAGACCTAAAGGTCTGCGCTACAAGACAACGCCACGGCGCCTTCTGTAGCGCAGACCTTTAGGCCTGCCTTTACGGCACGGGCAATCGCTTGCGCTACAACCGCGGGGCAGGCCTGAGGCACGATCACTATGCGAGTGAGGCATTGGCCCAGACCCGTTCCAAAACAGTCTCTTGAACTCTTGACCTCCTGTGCAGAGAGTCAGCGGTCCTGCGCTACCCGGCCAGGCACGCTACTTCCGATCGCGCTGAGGGCCTTGGCCGCGACCAGGTCGTTGCAGAATGCCTCGTCCTCGGTGAATCGCTACTATCGACAAGGCGTTCACCGCAGAGACGCGGAGCGACGCAGAGAAATCCTCTGATGGTTTTCTCTGCGCCCTCGGCGTCCTCGGCGGTGAATCTGGTTCCGCGGGGTTATCTAGGCAGGCCTGAAGGCCTGCGCTACACGGCATTCCGGCAGCCCTAAAGGGCTGCGCTACTTCTTATCTCTGCAGGACCTTCGCCGCTACCAGGTTGTTGCCGAACGTCTCGAAGTTCTTGAAGGTCCAGACCACCTTCTTGTCGCGGGTGACTTCGATCAGCTGCGGATTCTCGGGACCGGCGTGCGAGTTGCCGAAGATCACGTTGCCGTTCGGCAGCGCATCGACGGTCGTCACCCACGCGAGCGAGATGCCGGGCAGGTCCTTGGCCTCGACGCTCCAGACGATCTCTCCGGCCTTGTTGACCTCGATCACCCGGTTGTTGTTGCCGCCGCCGATCAGGGTGTTGCCGTTCGCAAGCCGCTTGACGCCGAACGGCATCGTGCCGTGGCCGGTCGCGCCCTTCGATTCCGGCATCCCGTTCAACACCAGCGCGTATTCCCACACCACCTTGCCGGCGCGGTCGTACTCCTTGATCTTGCGATCGGCCTCGTGTGCGACGAGGTAGCCGCCGCCCGGCACGCTGCGCACCATCCGCGTGTCGCTGGTTGGGCTTGGCTTGTCGACGACCAGCGGAATCTCGTGAACGATCTTCCCGTCCTTGTCCACCTCGATGATGCGCTGGTTGCCGCTCTCGGCGACCATCGTGTTGCCGTTCGGCAGCCGCTCGAATGCGTGGAGCGTGAACCGGCCGGTGTAGCCGGGCTTGGCGGTCAGCTCATACGTCCACACGACTTTCTTGTCGGGCGTGATCTCCTTGATCGTCGTCCAGCCGGTGTGAAACAGGATGTTGCCGTTCGGCAGCAGCTGAATGTCATGATTCGCGCCGGTCCCGTTCGGGATCTCCCATTCCACCTGGCCCTTGCTGTCCACGATCGCAATCTTGCCGTTGTCGGCGCCGAGGACCCGATAGTGGCTGGTGTCGCCCTGAGCCTGGACCAGCGCGGTCGCCGCCAGCAGCGCGAGTCCACCGGCAACGAGCATCGACCTGTTGTACATCCGCATTCCATTTCTCCTCTTCCAGAAAACCGGCGCTTGCGGCGCCGCGGCCAACTTCATCAGTCTCTCCAGTGCACCATCGGCAGCCCGGGCACCGGCGCCCTGAAATACGGGATGCGCTTGCCCTTCAGCGATCCGATGTACACCGTCTGCAGATCGGGACCGCCGAAGGTCACGCTCGCCATCCACGGGGCAATGCCCCGTCCGGTCGCGAACAGCACGTCTTCGGTCACGTGATTCCGGCGAAAGGCCTGTTCGAGCGCGTTCACCTTTTCCGGATCCCCCTCGTCGAGCAGCACCCGCAGATCGCCCTCAGGCGTGAGGACGAACAACCGGTCGGAGTACACGGTCGTTCCCCACAGATTCCCGAAGCTGTCGAAGGCGATGCCGTCGGGCCAGGCGCCGATGCCCAGGCTCGGTGGACCGAACACCTCCCGATCGGTCGCGCGGCCAGCATGATCGATCCGCAACCGCGTGATGCAGCCGCCCGTCGTCTCGACGACGTAGAGGAACTCCTCGTTGGCGTCGAACCGGATCTCGTTGGTGAAGCCGAAGCCGTCGGCAACGATGCGGACGGCGCCGTTCTCGTAGAGGGCGAGATACCCGTCTTTGAGATCCACCCGAAGGGCGTTCATCCAGTTCTTGATCCGGGTCGACACCGTGATCCAGATGCGGTCGCGCGAATCCCGGAGGACGAAGTTCACCTTGCCGATCGGCTGGCCATCGATCGTATCCGCCAGCACCCGGGACCGGCCGTCCCGGGTCATCAGCTCGAGACAATCGGTGCCGAAATTCGAGATCAGGAAGTCGCCGTTTCGCGCGAACGCGAGGCCGTTCGGCAGCGTGCCTTCGAGATAGCGCGTGGCCTCGCTGCCGGCCTGCTGGAAGTGCGCCGATCGCTGCTGCGTGATGAGCTCCTGGCGTCCGTCAGGATCGAGACGGACTACCCCGCCGCGGGCGTCAGCGGACCAGAGTGTTCCGTCCGGCTCGGCCAGGATGCACTCCGGCCGCTGCAGGTCCTGACCGATGTACTGCAGGGCATCCTTGTCGATGCCGAAGTCGAGAATAGGGTTGGACACGCGAGCTCAGCTCCGTCGGGTCAGCGGCGGGTCGCCAGTATGACGCCGCCCAGCATCACGACGACGCCGAGCAGCGTTTGCATCGTCACGGGCTGCACCGGCGAGCCGAGCCAGCCGTAGTGTGAGAGCACGACGCCACCGACGATCTGTCCTGCAATCAGCAGCAGCATCGTCGGGCCGGCACCGACCTGCGGAATGAGCCAGGCGATCGCAAACACCAGCGATGCGCCCATCAGGCCCGCGGTCAGCAGAAACGGATGAACCGTCCTCAGCCCGCCCAGCGCGCCCGCCTGCCACCCGCTCAACCCGATCGCCACGGCGCCGACGGCGCCGATGCACCAGAAGAGGGCATTACCGACGCGAGGGTTGCCGATCGCGGCCCCCACCTTGCCGTTCATCGCGAGGTGGACGGTGAGAACGACGCCGAGCAACATCGCGAGTACCAAGAATTGCGGTTTCATTCACCACTCCTTAAAGCCGGTCAAGACGGTCACCCGCTGCCGCTCGTAGCGCAGGCACTTCAGGCCTGCCAATGGCCGCCGCGGCGAACCCTGAAGGGTTGCGCTACGAGGAATCTCCTTAATCGGGAAAATCCACTCCCTCGTGCATCTGGTAGTTGTCGAGCCCGGTTGGCGGCGCAAAGAAGCAGGCGACTTTCATTTCGTCGGTCCCGGTGTTCTGCAGCATGTGCACGGCGCCACGGGGGAACAGGACGGCGGTCCCTTCCCGGACGGCCTGCACTTCGCCCGACACCAGCACCCGCCCGGAGCCGCGCATGATGTAAATGACCTCCTCGCCCTGGGGATGAGAATGCGCGGGCCTCACCTTTTCTCCGGGAGCGAGCCGGATCACGCACATGGAACACTGATCCGCCTTGAGTCCGGTCGGCGCCACCAGCCACCGCATCTGGCGGCCGGGCAGCGCCAGCTCCTCCACGTCGCTTTCGTGCAGGGCGGGCACACTCATCGCGATGCCTCCTCGAGACGACGGCGAATCGTTCGCGCCAGCTGCGCCGGCGCGAGGCCGAACGCGGCGACGAGCTCTTCGTAAGTGCCGGAGTGAATGAACTGCGGCCGGCCGGTAGCGTCGAGCGTATTGATGGCGAGGATACGGTCGACGCCGGTCCAACCGGATTTGCGGCGCCGGTAGAGGATCTTCAGCAGGTTCTGCAGAATGTAGCCGTTGTTCTGCTCGGCGATGCACAGCACCTTGCCCGATTCGTACAGCTCGATCAGCAGGTCTTCGTCGATCGAGGGCATGTCGACCACCCCGACGCCGATGCCGCTCTTCGCGCAGTCATCCGCCGCCGCCAGGGCTTCGTGCACCCCACGGCCGCTGCTGACGATCACCGCCGCGTCGTCCGGCTTTCCGCGCAGGACGTGGCCTTTACCGAACTCGAAGACGTAGTCGCTGCCGTAGATGACCGCCGACGGGGTGCGCATGACGCGGACGTAGAGGAGGCCGCGGTTGCCCGCCATCGTCCACTGCATCAGCGACAGCATCTGCTGCGGGCAGGAGACGTCGACGATCTTCAGGTGCGCCATGCCATCGAATATCGTGGCGTCGTCGTTGCCCATGTGCGTGGCGCCGTTGGTCCGCGTCTCGAAGTTGGCCGCGGTGGCGAGCATGGTGAGATCGAGTCCGTGCCCTTCGCTGAGCCAGCCGTCGGGCGCCGCGATCGCCTCCAGACGCTCCTGGTAGCCGACCGCGATCCGCCGCATGACCTTCCAGTCGAAGAACGGACAGAACGTGCTGATCCACGTCTGATGGCCCAGTGCGGCGAACGCCTCACCGATGCCCATCATGTTGGCCTCGGCGACCCCGACGTTCAGCGCGCGGCGCTGGTCGACCACTGCGACTCCCGCCTCGAGCCCGCTGGTGGTGGCCAGGTCGGCGTCGATCGATACCACCGCGGGATCGCGCGCGAACACTTTCATCGCGCCGGTGACGACATCACTGGCGGCGTACTCTTTGGCCGGATCGAGGCGCGGCAGGAGCGCCGGGTTGTACTGCACCTGCTTGGCGCGCTTCGGGGCGCGTACCGTCCGGACCGGCTGCCAGGACGCGGGCATCAGCCGTTCCCCGCGCGAGCCCGAGTCGACGTCGAGATGCATCCGGCGAGCGATCTCGAGGAGCCCGTCCTGAATGGCCCGCCCGTCCGCATGATCGGCGAGCCCGCGGTGGAAGCGATTGAAATCCTCCACCCGGTGCGCGCGCTGCGCCGCCTGCAGCTCCATTTCCTGATCGAGGAGCGGGTCCGGGACGGTGACCTTGTGTTTATTCAGAAAGTCGGACAGCCCGCCATGGCCTTTCGTGGCGTGGCAGACGATCACCGTCGGCTTGCCGTTGCGCGGACCGTAGCGGAACTTCTCCAGCGCGGCGTAGACGCCGTCGTACTGCGTCGCGTCGACGCTGTGGACTTCCCAGTTGAATGACGCGAAGACGGCCTCGAGCTCCGGCATCGGGAAGACCATCCGCGTCGCGATGTCGAGCTGGCCGTTGTTCCGGTCGACGAGCAGGCACAGGTTGTCGAGCTGCTTCTGGCCGGCGAACATGACGGCTTCCCAGATGGTGCCTTCCTGCAGTTCACCGTCACCGCACAGCGCGTACGAATCGAAGCGCGGCGCCGTCCGGCCGGCGATGGCAAACCCTTGGGCGACGGAAAACCCCTGGCCCATCGGACCGGTGGCCAGGTGAATGCCCGGCAGCACCGGACCGGGATGCCCGTTCAGGATGCTCGCGTACGAGCGCGAGTTCTTGAGGACGGATCGGTCGAAGTACCCCATCTCGGCATAGATCGACGCAAGCGCCGCGACCGCGTGCCCCTTGCTCAGCACGAAGAGATCCTGTCCACGCCGGGTCGGATCGACGACGTCGACGTCGATGAAACCACCGTAGTAGAGGCTGACGAGCGGAATCGTGGCGGAGAAGGCGCCGCCCGCGTGCAGGCTCTTGTCGACCGCGTCGCGACACTGCTCGAGCGTCAGGAGGCGAACGTCGGAGTCCTTGATCGCCAGCAGCAGCAGGATGCCGCGGCGCAGCAGGTAGGCCGGCGTTTCGGCCGGCGGACGAGCAGCGCCCGTGATGGGCCATTACTTCGAGAGGTCGGTGCCGCATTGCTATTTCCCTGCCCATCCGCCGTCCACGAAGATCGACTGGCCGGTCAGGTAGCTCGCATCGTCGGACGCGAAGAACGCGGCGACGGTGCCGATCTCTCGCGGCTGGCCGGCGCGGCCCGAGCGAGATCTGCCCGAGGACGATCGGCAGCACGGCTTCATCCTTCATCACCCACTGCGTCATCGGCGTGTCGATGAGCCCGGGGTGGACGCAGTTCACGCGGATCCCCAACGGCGTCATCTCCGCCGACATGTTGCGGGTGAGCGCTTCCAGACCGAGCTTCGTCGGCGCGTAGTGGGTTCGTCCGGGAAGAACCTTCGCCGCCTGAATCGAGCCGATGTTCACGATCGCGGCCTTTCGAGTCTCTGCGACCACCTTGCGGCAGAAGACCTGCGAGCAGAGCCAGGCCCCCCGAAGGTTGACGTCGGTCAGGCGCGTCCACTGTTCGTCGGTGAGCTCGAGAAACGGCACGATCGTCTCGATGCCGGCGTTGTTGACGAGAATGTCGATCGGGCCCAGCTCCTTCCAGGTGCGATCGACGGCCGCCTCGACATCGGCGCGATTGGCCACGTCGCCCCGGATCGCGATGGCGCGGCGCCCCTTCGACCGCACCTCGGCGGCGACTTGCTCGGCGGTCCCGTCGTCTGCGACGTCGAGCACCGCGACGTGCGCTCCTTCCTCGGCAAAGACCTGGGCGATCCCCTGGCCGATACCACGGCCTGCGCCCGTGACCAATGCCACCTTGTTCTCGAGTCTCACGAAACCTCCGACTGCCTGGAACGCGGGGCTAGCGAGGCGCGGGCGCGCCCGGTGCCTGTCCCCAGAAGATGAATGTGCCGTACCGGGTCGCGGTCACGATGTCGACCCGGCCGTCCTTGTTCAGGTCCGAGGCGAGCACATGTGATCCGGCGCCGGACCGGTTGTGGATCAAGTCGGGCACGAACTCGGCGCCGCCCGGCGCCTTTGGATTGCGCACCGTCCGGTACCGATAGAGAACCGCCGGCCCGTGCGGATCGGGATCCATGTAGTTGTCCTGGTGCGCCCAGAGACGCTTGCCGACGATGAAGTCGGGGATCTTGTCACCGTCGACATCGGCGAACGCCGTCCCGTGCGGCTGCGAGAAGGCCACGCCGCCGGCGTTGGTGGTGTGGTAGTCGTCCATGATCATGTGCTGGACGAACGTGCTCGCGCCCTTGGCGTCGCGCTTCTGCTCGTACCAGGCCATCCCCCAGCCGTGCGGGTTGAGGACCGTGACCACGTCGTTCAGCTTGTCGCCGTTCACGTCGTAGACCGCCATGACGCTGCCGCCGTGGTTGTTGCGGCGGTAGCGGGAGAACGACTGCGGGTGATACGTCCACAGCTCCCGCGCGTCGCCGGCGGCCGGCTGCTCCCACCATCCGTACGGATTGACGATGTCGACGCGGCCGTCGCCGTTGATGTCGCCGGTGCCGATCCCGTGAGCGGGCGCCACGCCGGCCTCCGACACGGTGCGCACGATCCACGGTCCGGTGGGCTTGGCCGGATCCGGCTTCGCATAGCGGACGCGGCCTTCGGCGCCGTAGACGAGCTCCTCGGCGCCATCGCCGTCGACGTCCGCCATCAGGGCGATCTCGGTGTTGAATCGCTCCACGACGAGGTGCTTGTCCCACCGGCGCGACTCGGCCCCGGGGTTCACGTACATCCACACGCCCGGGTTGCCGTCGAAGCTCGGATTGATGACGTCGGGCCAGCCGTCGCCGGTGAAGTCGCCGGAGAACTGCATCCAGGCGTGCGTGGTGTAGGTATCCGACGGGTTGGAGGTCAGCGCGAGGTAGATCTCCCGGCGGGTCGTGAAGTTCGGGCCGAGGAAGACATGCGGCCCGGAGGCGACGTCCATGGCGCCGTCGCGGTTGAAGTCGGCCGACACCGCGCCCCACGCGTAGTAGAAATCGCTCAGTTGCTGCTTGCGGAACCGGTTCGAGACCTTCTCGACCGGACGCTCCTGGATCGCGAGATCCTTGTAGCCGACCTCCTTGAACCGCACCTCGCCGGTGCCGCCGACGAACAGCGCGAGGGGGCCGAAACGTCCCGCCTCGTCGTCGGCCACGCCGCCCGCGGTCGCACCGCCGTCATTGACGAACGCGCGTACGAGATTGGCGTCGAGCAGGATCTCGATCGTGTTCCACTCCCCCGGACGAAGGCTCGTGTCCGGCGGACGAGTCGGCAGAGCCGGGCCGGCCGCCTGGTTGCCTCGCCCTCCGCCTCCGCCACCGCCAGCGCGGCCCGGTCCGCCGGCACCAGGGCCACCGCCACGTGGTGGCGCGGCGTCGGGAGGCGGGGGCGGCGCGATCCGGACGCTCCCGCCGCCGGGCCGCAGCCGCTCACGGGTGAGCTCGCGGCCTTGCGCGTCGAGGGTGACGCGGTACGACGCGATGTCGCCGGCGTTGAGCGACACCAGGATGCCCTTCAGGCCGTCAGCGGTCTTCTCGGCCCGCAGCAGGACGCCGGTCTGGCATCCCGCCGCGCACTGAAACGAGGCGTAGAAGCCGACGTCCTGATACGACCGGTCCAGCAGGAGCCAGCCGCCGGCCGGCTGTTTCGCCGTGCCGACGATCTCGCCGTCCTGCGCGCGCCAGGTCGCCTCGCCGAGCGTGCGCCAACCGGTCAGGCTCGACCCCTTGAAGACGGTGTCCGGGCGGAACGACGGGCCGGCTCCCGAAAGGGGAACGAGCGCGGTCAGACATGCCGCCGTCACAACCAGGATCTTCCAGTATCGGTTCGACATAGTGGGGTGGGTTGAGCGACCGGAATCGATTATGCTCAATGAACTTTCGATGAACCTTATTGCCGGCCCGCGGCGTTGTCAATCCTGGAAACGCTTACAGCCGACTGCGACTACATGGATTACCAGCTCAAAGGCAAGCTTGCGTACGTCTCGGCCGGGGCCCACGGCATCGGCGAGGCGACCGCCGATCTTCTGACGGAGGAAGGAGCCCTGGTCATTGTCGCGGACCAGGATGCGGCGACGCTCCAGGAAAAGACGGCCCGATGGCACGGCACCATCGCCGCGGACCTGGCGACCGCCGAGGGGGTCGAGTCTGCGATCGCCTATGTGCTCGAGCGGTTCGGGCGGGCGCCTGACATCCTCGTCAACAACCTGGGCCTGGGGGACGCCGCGTCATTCGCGGACCTTTCGGACGAGCGCTGGGCCCACACGTTCGAGATCAACCTGATGGGATGCGTCCGCACGTGCCGGGCGCTCCTGCCCGCCATGGCCGCGCTCGGGTCGGCCTCGGTCGTCAACACCGGCTCCGATCTGGCGAAACAACCCGAGCCGAGCTTCATGGACTACGGCACCTGCAAGGCCGGCCTGCTCTATCTCTCCAAGGCGCTCGCGAAGCAGTACACCCCGGCGGTGCGGATCAACACGGTTTCTCCGGGGCCGATCTGGACGCGCATGTGGTCGCGACCCGGCGGCATCGCCGACCAGATCCAGGCACACTACGGGCTCGATCGGGAGGCCGCGCTGAAGCGCTTCCTGGAGGATCGGCAGCTGCCGATGGGCATCGGCCAGCCGGAAGACGTCGCGCATGCGGTCGTCTTTCTCTCGTCTCCCCTCGCCCGGCACATCACCGGAGCCGGCATCGACATCGGCGGCACCCTACGAGGTTTGTATTAATGGCGCAGAAGGTGGACTACTCGAGCTTCGGACTGACGGACAAGATTGCGATCGTGACCGGCGCGTCGCAGGGAATCGGCCGCGCCATCGCGCTGGGCCTGGCCCAGGCGGGCGCCCATCTCGTGCTCGCCAAGTATCCCGGCGTGCGCCAGGACGAGATCAAGCAGGTCGCCGCCGAGATCGAGGAGCTTGGACGAAAAGTCCTCGTCGTGACCACCGACGTCGCCGAGGTCGCTCAGACTCGGGCATTGATCGATCAGGCCATGGCCACCTTCGGCCGCGTCGACATCCTCGTGAACAACGCCGGCTGGACCGGCACCACCCTGGCGCTCGACGTCACCGAGGAAGAATACGACCGCACGATGGCGGCCTCGCTGAAGAGCGTCTTCTTCGCCTGTCAGGCGGCGGCGAGGGTGATGATCCCGCAGGGCGGCGGCAAGATCATCAACATCGGTTCGAACTTCGGCCAGGTCGCGTTTCCGATGCGCTCGGTTTACGCCGCCGCGAAGGCTGGCGTCCACCATCTCTCGCGCGCGCTCTCGCTCGAGTGGGCCAAGCAGGGGATCAACGTCAACGTCGTCGCACCCTGCATCACCGAAACCGAGTCGCGCAAAGTGATCCTGGAGCGTCCGGGCTACAAGGAATGGGCGACGACGACGATGTTGCCGGTGGGACGGTGGAACCAGCCCGATGATCTCGTGGGCGCGGTGCTGTTCCTGTCGAGCCATCTGTCGGACATGGTGGTCGGCCATGTCCTGATGGTCGACGGAGGATGGACGCTGCACTGAGACGAGTGCAACGGTAAGACGCTGCCGTCCTCACCACTCGGTAACGGGCTCCAGTGCTCGTCCTTGATGAATCAGCGGCACTGTCATGATGCACACCCAGAGACCGCGGAGCTCGCAGATGTTTTGTGTTTGATCTCTCTGCGACCTCAGCGCCCTCGGCGGTGAGGCTGATCTCGGAAGATTTTGGCTCTCGCTTGATCGCTCATGCAGCGAAGGCGGGTGATTCCTGTCAACTGGCATTACTCAGCCACCAAGAACCCGGAACTAGATTAGTCCGAGCCTTGCGGCCTGCTTGCGGAGCTTGACGTCACGCGTCCAGATCGACGTGCGGGCAGCGGCTGTTGCGCATAACAGGTGCGCATCGACCCACCCGATGCCTGTGGCGTGCAGCCCATGCTCGTCGACGAATCGCAGGACGTCGCCGTGAGCGCTCACCTCGAGGCCCGGCAACGCAGCGAGCAACCCGACAGTTTCGGCCCGCGAACGCAGATGGCCGAGGGCAAGCTCACCGATGATAAACGGGTGGGTGGCGACACGGCCCTCGTGAAGGTCGCGTACCAGTTCGGGCACCGTCGACCGAAAATGGTCGATCCAGACGGAGGTATCGACGAGGATCACCGCGAGCGTTTCACCGTTCTTCGTCTGCGCGGCGCCCTCGCGCCTCGGTCACTGCCCCCGAGCTCCGCCAGGCGCTGCGCACTCCGCTGCATGATCAGCGCCCGCAACCCCGCATGCACGACGGCGGTCTTCTCCGCCAGGCCGGTGAGACTCCGGGCCCTTTCGAGCAGTTCATCGTCGAGGATCAAGGTCGTGCGCATATGCATGATTCTGGTGGATCTATATGCATGTGTCAACTCGCGATTTGACTCTGCAGTCCGAATGAATGACTATTCATTCAGTGGCTGCCACCCAGATCGCCGACAAGCGCGCCGCCATTCTCGACGCCGCCACCATCGTCTTCGCCAAACGCGGGTACTTCGGCGCCCAAGTGGCGGATGTCGCCCGCAACGCCGGAGTCGCGGCGGGTACGGTCTATCTCTACTTCCGCAGCAAGGACGAGATCCTCACCTCGATCTTCGATCGCACGATGAAGGAGGCGATCGACGAGGGGCGTACCGCCATCACCGGGCTCACCGACCCGGTGGAACGCCTGCGGCGCATCGCGCGCACCCACCTCGCGCGGCTGGGACGTGACCGCAACCTCGCGATCGTGTTCCAGGTCGAGCTTCGCCAGACGACCAAGTTCATGGAGCAGTTCTCCGCCACCGGCTTTCGCGACTATCTCGGCGTGATCCAACAGACGATCGAGGACGGACAGGCGCGCGGCGTATTCCGGAAATCGCTGAAGGCGCGCACGGCCGCGAAAGTGTTCTTCGGCGCGGTGGACGAGATGGCGACGAACTGGATCCTGAGCCGACGCCGCTACGCGCTCGCCGACCAGGCGGACGACATCGTCGACATCCTGGTCGGCGGACTCTCCGCTCCAGCCAAAGGCCCGCGATGATTCAATCGGCCGCGGTGCTTGGAGCGGGAACCATGGGGGCGCAGATCGCCGCGCACCTGGCGAACGCCGGCGTCCCAGTCCTGCTGCTCGACGTCACCGCCGACGCGGCAAAGACCGGGCTCGATCGCGCCCTGAAGATCAAGCCGGACCCCTTCTTTCTCCCTGAGACGGCCGCGCTGATTCGCACCGGCTCCTTCGACGAGCGCATCGCCGAGGCAGGCCAGACCGACTGGATCGTCGAGGCAGTCGTCGAGAAGCTCGACGTCAAGCAGGCCCTGCTGGTGCGCCTCGCGCCACACCTCGGCGTGCGGTCGATCGTCAGCACGAACACATCCGGCATTCCCGTCAATCAGATCGCCGAGGCCTTCGCCTCAGGATCAGAAGGAGCCTCACGGCGGGCACGCTTCCTCGGCACGCACTTCTTCAATCCACCGCGCTACCTCCGGCTGGTCGAAGTGATCCCCACCCCCGACACCGATCCGGCAGTCGTCGCGGAAATTCGCGACTTTCTCGATCGTCGCCTCGGCAAGGGAGTCGTGATCGCACACGACCGGCCGGGATTCATTGCCAATCGCATCGGCCTGTTCGGCCTCGCGCGCATGCTGGAACCGGTCGCCGCCGGACGTTTCTCGATCGACGAAGTCGACGCCCTGACCGGCATCGCGATCGGCCGCCAGAAAAGCGCGACCTTCCGCACCGCCGACATCGCCGGGCTCGACATCATCGCGAAGGTGGCGAGCGATCTGGAGACGCACCTGAAGGAGGAGGCCTTCAGGCTTCCACCGTTCGTCGAAGCGATGGTCGGCGAAGGAGCACTCGGCGAGAAGACGGGCCGTGGATTCTTTCAGAAGATCAAGGGAACGGACGGCTCTGACATTCACGTGCGCGACCTCGCCGCCGGCACATACGTTCCGCGCGTAAAGCCGCGGTTTGCGTCGGTCGACGCGGTGCGGTCGGTCGACGATGTCGGTAAGCGCGTCAAGGCGCTCTTTCTCGCGAAGGACCGCGCCGGCGAGTTCCTGCGCGAAACGCTCGGCCCCGCGCTGCTCTATGCCGCGCGGGTGGCCGGCGACGTAGCCGGTTCGATCGACGACGTGGATCGGGCGATGCGATGGGGCTTCGGGTGGGACCTCGGCCCCTTCGAGACATGGGACGCGATCGGGATCCGTGAAGTACTGGCGGGCGCAGACGTCCAGGAGGCCGACGCACCGCCGATCGTCAGGGATGCACTCGCTGCCGGACGAAATACCTTCCGCGATGGACCGCTCCCTCCCGCGGTGCCCGATTACGGCGTCCTCGGCACGGGGCGGATGAAATCCAATGCCGCCTCGGGAACGGCGCCGTTGCGGTCGAATGCCGCCGCGAGTCTCGTCGATCTCGGTGACGGGGTGCTGGCGATCAACCTCCACTCCAAGATGAACGCCATCGGCGGCGACACGCTCGACATGCTCGAAGCCGGCGTCGCCACCGCGTCATCCGGCTACTCCGGTCTGGTCATCGCGACGGAAGGTCCGCATCTGTCCGCCGGCGCGAACCTCATGCTGCTGCTGCTGGCCGCACAGGAGGGTGACTGGGACGAAGTGGACCTGATGGTCCGCCGCTTCCAGCGCGCGACGATGACCCTGCGGACGTCGCCGGTGCCGGTCGTGACGGCGGTAGCCGGACTGGCGCTCGGTGGAGGATGCGAGATCCTGCTGCACTCGGACCGCGTCCAGGCTGCCGCGGAGTCGTACATCGGCCTGGTCGAGGCGGGCGTCGGCCTGATCCCCGCCGGCGGCGGAACCAAGGAAATGCTCGGCCGCGCGATGGACGCGATGCCCGATCCGAGTGGCGACCTGCTGCCGCAGGTGCAGCGCGTGTTCGAGCTGATCGGATTCGCCAAGGTCTCGACGAGCGCTCCCCACGCGCAGCGACTCGGCTACCTCCGAGCCCTCGACGACATCACCATGAACCGGGAACGCGTCGTCGCCGACGCCAAGCGCACGGCGCTTGCGCGATCCGCGGCCGGTTATCAGCCGCCGGGGCCGCGCTCCGCGATCCCGGTAGGCGGACCCGACGTGTATGCCGCCCTCGCGCTCGGCGTTCACCTCGCCCGCCGGGCCGAGCGCATCAGCGAACACGACGCCACGATCGGCCGGCATCTCGCGCGCATTCTTACCGGCGGAGACGTCGCGCATCGAACGACCCTCCGGGAACAGGACCTGCTGGATCTCGAGCGCGAGGCGTTCCTGAAGCTCACCGGCGAACCGAAAACACTCGAGCGGATCGGCTACACGCTCAAGACCGGAAAGATGTTGAGGAACTGATGGCTCCCGTCATCGTCTCCGCCGTTCGCACCGCCGTCGGCAAGGCGCCGCGCGGCGCGTTGCGTCATACCCGTCCAGATGAAATGGCCGCGGCCGTCATGCGCGCGGCCCTGGAGCGCATCCCGGGATTTGACGCGGCGGCGATCGACGACGTGATCTTCGGCTGCGCGATGCCGGAAGCCGAGCAAGGGCTGAATGTGGCGCGAATCGCCGCTCTGCGTGCAGGTGTGCCAGTGAGCGCATCGGCCGTGACCGTGAACCGGTTTTGTGCGTCCGGACTCGAAGCGATCGCCATTGCCGCCGACCGCATTGCTGCGGGCGGTGCCGGCGCCGTGCTCGCCGGTGGCACCGAGTCGATGAGCCTGGTCCCGATGGGTGGACACAAGATCGCCCCGAACCCCACGCTCGTCGCCGATTATCCCGATGTCTATCTGAGCACCGGGCTGGTCGCCGAGAATCATGCGCGCGAAGCCAGGATCTCGCGCGAGGAGCAGGACGAATTCGCGTTCGAAAGCCATCAGAAAGCCGTCGCCGCCATCGATGCGGGACGCTTCGCGGACGAGACCATCACGCTGACCACTCCGGGAGGCGGGACGTTCTCGGTCGACGAAGGTCCGCGGCGCGATACGTCGCGTCAGGCGCTCGCGGCGCTTCGGCCGGCGTTTCATGCGAAAGGCACGGTGACGGCCGGGAACTCTTCGCAGACCAGTGACGGCGCCGCGGCGGTGATCGTCATGGACGAAACGCGAGCGAAGGACGCCGGCTTGCGTCCGCTCGCGCGCTTTCTCGGCTACGCGACCGCAGGCGTCGAGCCGGAGCGCTTCGGCATCGGGCCAGTGCCCGCCGTCCGCAAGCTGCTCGCCCGCCTCGCGATTCCGCTCGAGCAGATCGATCTGGTGGAGCTCAACGAAGCCTTCGCCGTCCAGGTGCTTGCCTGTCTGCGGGACCTGCCGATCGACCGCGCGCGGCTCAACGTCAACGGCGGCGCCATCGCGCTCGGGCATCCGCTCGGCTGCAGCGGCGCGAGGTTGACGACGACGCTGCTGCACGAGATGCGGCGACGTGGAGCGCGGTACGGGCTCGTCACGCTATGCGTCGGCGGCGGCATGGGGGCCGCGGCCCTGTTCGAGACAATCCGGGAATAGACCAGAAGGAAGGGACGACATGGCAACCGACGCGCTGGTGCAGGCCACCGGTGGCGAGTGGCTGATCACCGAGACCGCGGACGTTTTCTCGCCCGAGCGGCTGTCGGACGACCATCGCATGATCTCGGCAACGTCGCATGAGTTCGTGACCAACGAGGTGATCCCGGTCATCGATCGGCTCGAGCAGAAAGACTGGACGCTGGCGCGTGAACTGCTGGCGAAGGCCGGCTCGCTCGGCCTCGTCGGCACCGACGTGCCCGATGAACTGGGAGGGGTCGGCCTCGACAAGGCCGCATCGATCCTGGTCGGCGAAGCGGTCGGCCGAAGCGCATCGTGTGCGGCAACTTTCGGCGCCCAGACGGGCCTGGCCATCATCCCGATTCTCACCTTCGGGACAGACGCACAGAAGCGGCAGTACCTGCCGCGACTGGCGTCCGGCGAGATCGTCGGCGCCTATGCCCTCAGCGAAACGAACTCCGGGTCCGACGCGCTGGCCGCGCGGACGCGGGCGGTGCGGCAGGCGGACGGCTCTTTCGTGCTCAACGGCGAGAAGATGTGGATCACCAACGGCGGCTTCGCCGACCTCTTCATCGTCTTTGCGAAGGTGGACGGCGAGCACTTCTCCGCCTTCATCGTCGAACGGAGCTTCCCAGGCGTGTCGAGCGGCAAGGAAGAGCACAAGATGGGCCTGCACGGCTCGTCCACGACACCCTTGATCCTTCAGGACGCCCAGATCCCCGCCGGCGGTCTGCTCGGCGAGATTGGCAAAGGTCACCGCGTCGCGCTCAGCACGTTGAACTACGGACGTTTCAAGCTGGCGGCGATGTGCGCGGGTGGCGCGAAGGAGGCGCTCGGCGAGGCGGCGACGTACGCCACGTCGCGCAAGCAGTTCAACCAGCCCATCGCCAGCTTCGGTGCCATCCAGCACAAGCTGGGCGAGATGACCGCCCGCATCTACGGTGTCGAAAGCGCGCTCTATCGCACCTGCGGGCTCATCGATGGGTCACTCGCCGAGTCGCAGAATCTGAGGGGGTCGCTCGAGGAGTTCGCCATCGAAGCGTCGATGCTGAAAGTGGCGTCATCCGAGATGCTGGATTACGTGCTCGACGAGAACGTGCAGATTCACGGCGGCAACGGCTTCGTGAAGGATTACGCCGCCGAGCGGCATTACCGCGACGCGCGTGTCAACCGGATCTTCGAGGGGACGAACGAGATCAACCGGCTGCTCGTGCCCGGCATGCTGGCGCGGCGCGCGATCAAGGGGACGCTGCCAATCATCGCCGCCGCGAAAGCGCTCCAGGACGAGCTGCTCGCGCCACCCGCTCTTTCCTCGTCATCGTCCGCGACGATGGGTGCGGAGCGCGCAGTTGTCGCCGGGCTGAAGAAGGTGGCGCTTGCGGTTCTCGGAACGGCGATGCAGACCTATGGCGAGAAGATGCCGGACGAGCAGGAAGTCCTGAGCTTTGCCTCCGACATCATCACCGATGCATTTGTCGCCGAGAGCTCGCTGCTGCGCGCGGTGCAGGCAGCGAGCGACGATCCGCGGCGGGTGGTGTTGCACGAAGCCGCGGCCCGAGTTGTTGTCCATACCGCGGCCAGCCGCGTCGAAGCGTCCGCCAAGGAGGCGCTCGCCGCCATGACGGAGGGAGACATGCTGAGAACCCTGCTGGCCGCGCTGCGGCGGTGGGTGAAATCCGTCCCGGCGGATCTCGTCCGCGCGCGCCGGGCGCTCGCCGCAGAGACCGTCCAGCGGCGCCGCTACACGTTTGATATCTAGGATGCGTTGCGAGAGCTCAAGTCTAATCAGGCCCAGCTCGTGGGAGCGAAGGTCGGTGATTGGCGGGCTCTTGATGCACCAATGGCACTGTCGGCCATCCGCACCGCCGAGTGCGGCCGAGCACGCGGAGGAATCCAACAGCAGATCCTCGCGTGCGCCGTGACTCACGCTGCGGCGCGTCTCGGCTGAGGAGCAGCCGTTCAGGATCTCTCTGATCGGGTCAGCCTCCGTGTTCGCCGACTGAGATTGCAGCGAATCCCTGACTCATGCGCAGCTCACGTACGCCTGCGGCAGGCTGGCGTATAGAATCGCCTGAGCATTCATGCTCGAAACGATTGGTCACTACCGTGTAAAGTCGAAGCTCGGCGAAGGAGGGATGGGCGTCGTATATGCCGCCTCCGACGAGCGCCTCAATCGCCAGGTCGCCATCAAGATGGTCCGCGGGACGGTTGGCGATCCGCAGTCACGCGAGCGCCTCTGGCGCGAGGCGCGCGCCGCCGCGAGCGTATCTCACCCCAACGTCTGCCAGTTGTATGACGTCGGCGAGGCAAACGGCGAGCTGTTCATCGCGATGGAGCTGCTCGAGGGGGAGCCACTCTCGGCCCGGCTCGCGCTCGGGCCGATTCCGCTGGCCGAGAGCGTCGACATCACGCTGGCGATACTCTCGGCGCTCGGGGCGATTCACGCGCGAGGGCTGGTGCATCGCGACCTGAAGCCGTCCAACATCTTCCTCACGGCGCATGGCGTCAAGCTGCTCGACTTCGGCCTGGCCCGCAGCTTCGACGCGGCCGGCGACCAGACCCACGCCGGCATCACCATGGCCGGAACGGTCATGGGCACGCCCCCACTACATGTCCCCCGAGCAGATCAACGGCGATCCGCTCGACGCGCGATCCGATCTGTTCGCGACGGGGGCGATCCTTTTCGAGCTGCTGGTGGGCAAGGCGGCGTTTCCGGGAAAAACAGCGCCGCAAGTCTTCCACGCCATCATGTACGAGCCGCTGCCGGCGTTGGGCGGCTCGCCCGCGCTGGCGGCCGTCGACCGGGTCATCCACCGGGCAACGGTCAAGCGGTTGAGCGACCGCTATCCCGACGCGGCCATGATGGCGGAGGAGATTCGTGCCGCCGTGCGGTTGGCCGACTCGGGAGAGACTCCGGCCGCCCGCACGGTCACCCGGCTGATCGTGCTGCCGTTCCGGATGCTTCGTCCGGACCCTGAGATCGACTTCCTGTCGTTCAGCCTCGCCGACGCGATCACCGCTTCGCTCGGCGCCCTCGAGTCGGTGGTGGTCTGCTCGAGCCTGGCGGCGGCCCGGTTCAAGGCCGACGCCCCGGACTTGGCAGCGCTCGCAGCCGAACTGGACGTGAATGTGGCGGTGACCGGCACTCTGCTCCGCGCCGGGACGGAAGTGCGCGTGGCCACGCAACTCATCGAGGTCCAGAGCGGCCGGCTGCTCTGGTCGAAGACGACGCAGGTGACGCTCAACGACATCTTTCAGCTGCAGGACGATCTCACCCGTCACATCGTCGAATCGCTCTCGCTGCCGCTCTCCGCGCGCGAGCAGCGAATGCTCTCGCACGACGCGCCGGCGACTGCCCGGGCCTACGAGGTACTACCTCCGCGCCAACGAGCTGGCGGCTGATCCGAAGAGCTGGGGGATCGCCCGCGATCTCTACCAGCAGGCGCTCGATGAAGATCCCCGCTATGCGCCGGCCTGGGCGCGGCTGGGCGGTCTGCTCCGGCGCATCGGCAAGGTCGGCGCCGGCAGCAAGGAGGACCTGATTCGTGCCGAGGCCGCCTTGCGGCGCGCCCTCGAGTTGAATCCGGATCTCGCCCTGGCCCACAACCTGACGGCCCAGATCGACATCGATGGCGGCCGGGCGCGCGACGCCATGGTGAGACTGACCGCGCTGGCCAACCGCCGGAGCACGGATCCGGAGCTGTTTGCCGGGCTCGTGTACGCCTGCCGGTATTGCGGTCTGCTCGGCGCGTCGCTGCGGGCGGACATTCGTGCGCACCGCCTCGATCCTTCGATCAAGACCTCGGCGATCCACACGCTCTGGATGTTGGGCAAGCACGACCAGGTGCTGGCGAGCACCGTGGAAGCGCCGGTCGTCGTCGCCTTCTCGCTGGTCGCGCTGGGCCTGTACGCCGGATGCCATCGCGTTCCTGGCCGAGAAGGACAAGACGATGCCGCCCAGGATCCGGCAGATCATCGGCGCGTTGAGGGCGCTGCTGGAGGGGCGGCGGGATGACGCGATCGCCGGGATTCAGGCTATCGCCGCATCCGACTTCCGCGATCCCGAAGGCCTCTACTATCTCGCGCGCCAACTGGCGCATGCCGATGCCGCCGAAGAGGCGATGCCGCTGCTGGAGCGCTCCGCCGGTGCGGGCTTCTGGTGCTATCCGTTGCTCGCGTCAGACGAATGGCTGGACCCGATCCGCCACCGGCCGGACTTCGCCGCGGTGCTCCGGCGCGCCGGGCAGGAGCACGAGCTCGCGGTGGCGGCCTTCGCCTCCGTTGGCGGTGATCAGGTCCTCGGCTCGGATTGAGTCGATCGCACGGGGCTTGCCCCTCCGCGCTGACGAAGCCGCTTCATTCGGGCGGTCACACCCTGCAGGTCCGCGTCGGACGGCGGCAGCTCACCTGGTCGCCGCTCAGCCTTCCAGCGCGTCCTCGTGGCCGTGAGCGCGTCGATCATTCCCTGAAGCCCCGCGAGGTGCGCTTGACGCGATCCGGGGGGCGCGGCCTCGATCAGGTCGAGCGACGACGAGACCGATTCGAACGCCGTTTGAACGTATTCCCACCATGCGCTGTCACGTTCGGGACGGGCATTCAGCTCCGCGAGGTACAGCTCGGCGCGGCGACGATGCCAGCCGAGCGCCTCCGCGGTCCGGCCTCGTTCCGTTTCGATCAGGGCGAGCCGCTGATAACCGCGCGCCAGGCTCACGCGGGCGAATTCGTCGGCGGGCTCAGCGGCGACAACCGCTCGCCGCAACTCGACCGCCTGCTCGTAGTGCGCGATCGCGCCGTCCAGGTCTCCCTGCCCCTGCAGCAGCGCGCCGATCGATCCCAGCGAGAACGACAGATCGAGCCGCCAGAGACCCCTGGCCGGATCGCGTTCAACGCGTTCGCGATCGAGGGCCAGGGCTTTCTCGAAAAGCGCGCGCGCTTCGGTGCGCGACTGTTGCACTTGCAGCACCGCCCCGAGCTGCTTGCAGGCAAGGGACAGATTGCGGCTTGCGTCGTTATCTTTCGGATTCAGGCGCCACACGGCTTCAGCTGCCCGCATCTGATTGCCATACGAGATTCGTGCGGCGGCGTAGTCCTTGGCGGCAACCTGTTGATCGGCAATGTGAGACCAGAGCGCACCTTCGATGTCCCCGGCACGCCTGCTGGCCCGCACATCAGCAGGCAGACTTTCGATCAGTCCCCGGGCGCGTCGAACGTTCGGACCCTCCGCGCCGCCGGCCGACAACATCTCGAGCCGAACCAGGACGTCCGCCAGGGTGAGCGCGTCACGCGGATCCGGTTCTCGTTGTCCGACCAGCGGCTCGAGGATGGCTGCGGCACTCTGATAGCTTCGCGTCGCCGCCGAGCGGTCCCCGAGGTTCTCCATGCCATAAAGGCCCTGGAGCTGCCCGAGCCGCATGTACCCATCGACCACTTCCCGCCGCAGCCCGACGCTGTCACCTGCCTCTCGGGCCAGCGTATCGAGGTACTGGGTCACCCGTCTCAGCAGGATCTCGCGGGCGGGCAGTGAGCCCCTCAGACCACTCACCGAGTCATAGAGCTCGCCGAGCACCGATTGAGCGAGCGTGCGGACGGCGTTGAACTGGCGTTCGGCGCGTCCACGCTCCTCGCGAGCCACGCGCGCCTGCCACACGGTGGCCCCGGTGCCCGCAGCTACGGCAGCCACCACCGCCACCGCCCCGAACACGGCAACGCGGTGGCGCCGCACGAACTTCCGCGCGCGATAGGCCATGCTGTCCGAGGCAGCCAGCACCGGCTGGCCATCGAGAAACCGGCCAACATCTGCCGAGAACTCGTCCACCGAACCGTATCGCCACTCCGGCTCCTTCCTCATCGCCTTCAGGACGATGCGGTCGAGATCCGGCGGGATGCGTTCGGCGCGCAGACCGCTCCCACCATGGCCACGGCGCGCAACGGCACTCGGTGCCTCAGGCGTCCTGCTCACACACCGCCCGGATCAGATCCGCCTCATTCGGCACCTGCGAACCGTACCGGGCTCTGGCCGGTCAGCAGACGAAACAGGAGAACCCCGAGCGCGTAGACGTCGGTCGCGATCGTGATCGGCTTGCCCTGGAGCTGCTCGGGGCTGGCGCTCTCAGGCGTGACCACCCGGTAGGCGGTCACGGTATGCGTTTCCGCCAGGCCAGGCTGGGTCAGCTTCGCGATGCCGAAATCGAGGAGCTTGGGGGTCCCGTCGGCCGTCACCAGGATGTTGCCCGCCTTGATGTCGCGGTGAACGACGAGGCGCTGATGTGCGTAGTGCGCCGCCGCGCAGACTTGACGGAAGATCTCGAGCCGGCGCCGGACGTTCAGCCGATGCGTCCGGCAGAAGCTGTCGATCGGTTCCCCTTCGATGTACTCCATGGCCACGTACGGGAGGCCACCGTCGGTCGTGCCGCCGTCGATCAGCCGCGCGATATTCGGATGGTCGAGTGACGCGAGGATCCGTCGCTCCTCGCGGAACCGCTCGACGAGAAATGGCGTTCCGAGGCCGCCGCGCACGACCTTCACCGCCACTCGCTGATCGAACTCGGCGTCGAATCGTTCGGCGAGATACACGGCGCCCATTCCACCGCTGCCGAGCGCGCGAACCAGGCGGTAAGGACCGGCGCACGAGCCAATCGCCAGCCCGATCACCGCATCCATGGCGAGCGGGCCGGCAGGCGTCTCGAAGTGCTTCTCGGCCTTCAGCGTGGCGCCGAGGAGCGACCGCACCTCTGATTGCAGGGCGTCATCACCCGCACAGGCATCGGCGATATAGCGGTCGCGGTCGGACCGGGGAAGGTCCAGGGCCGCTCCGGTGACCGCCTTCACGCGCTGCCACCTCTCGGCTGGAGTCGGACGGGGTGGCGGGTCGAGCGGGCTATCCATGACGCCCTCTTATACGCGTGGTCCGGGCGAAGGTCGGCTCAGCGTCCGGTCAGGGGTGGGAGCTGTCTCCGGTCAGCTCGCGATACAGCCACCCCTTCGCGAGCGCCCACTCGCGCTTGATAGTGGCAGGGGAAACGTTCATCACTTCGGCGGTTTCTTCGATGGTCATGCCCGCCGAAGAACCGCAGCTCGACGATGCGCGCCTGGTCAGGATCGATCGTGGCCAGTTTGTTGAGGGCGACGTCGAGCGCCAGCGCGTCCACGGCATCCACCTCCTCGACCGAGGCCGCCGCGGCCACGTCGTCCATGGCGATTCCGCGCTGGCCGGCGCCATGCTTGGGTCGACGCTCACGCCGCGCGTTGTCGACCAGGATCCGGCGCATCAGTTGTGCGGCGATCGCGAAGAAGTGCGCGCGGTTCTGCCACTCCACATTTCGCTGGCCCATCAACTTCAGGTAGGCCTCACTCACGAGCGCGGTCTCTGATACATGCTGACGCGCCACTCGCGTGACATGTGGCGCGAGGACGATCACGTGGAGCTCGTCGTAGACGAGCGGGGTCAGCCGGTCGAGCGCACCCGGATCTCCGTTGCGCCAGTCCTGCAACAGCCGGGTGATGTCCAGGGGTGGGTCGGCAGGGCTCGTCATGACCGTCCGTCGAGTGGGCTCAGGATACCCGAAAAAACGGCCGCCTTTGGTGACCCCTGACATGTTAGCAGGGGGCACAGCGCGCATTCTCCCATCGATTGAGACATCGAGCCCGCTGCCCATCCTCACCGCGCTGACCCCTGACGGTTGTGGTCACACCCATCCGAACAGAATTGCGGGACGCGCGACAAGAACGGGGCATCTCGCCATTCCGCGAGCGTGAAACCCGACGCGGCCCTGCCTCGTCCGACGAAACCGTCAGTCGGCACTCAATTTCGACACTGAGGCTCCACCGGACCACGAAACCGTCGACCAGCCGAATGCGAGGATCAGGGCCAGACGAACGCCAAACCGCTGTCCGAAGCCGGGAACGCAGCTCGGAACGACCCTTGAATGGGTGGCACGCAACCCGCTCACGCGCTGCGCAGTCATGTACTTCAAGATCTCGTTGTCGACGCTCTGCGCCGTGGCGGCCGCCATCCTCTGGTCGGCCCATCCTGCCGCGCGTACCGCGACGACCGGGCGGATCGAGGGGAAGGTTACGCTGGTGAGCCCGGGCGGGGCTCCGGTCCAGTCGGGGGCCTACCCGTCGCGCCGGGTAACGCGTCCGGCGCCACCACCCAGCGAGCTGGCGAACGTCGTCATCTCGATCAAGGATGCTCCTGCCGCTGCCGGCCGGACGCCGAAGCTGACGACGGTCTCACAACAGGACGAGTCGTTCGTGCCGCGCGTCGCCGCCATCACGCTTGGGTCGACGGTGGAGTTTCCGAACCTCGATTCCTACTTCCACAACGTGTTCTCGCTCTCCCGCGGAGCCAGCTTCGATCTCGGACGCTATCCAAAAGGGGACTCGCGCTCGCGCACGTTCACGCGTCCCGGTCTCGTCAAGGTCTACTGTCACCTCCATTCCGACATGTCCGCCACGATCGTGGTGTTCGACCATCCTTTCTATGCAGTGCCGTCGCTTGACGGATCGTTCGTCCTCGCCGACGTCCCGGCCGGGCAGTACCGCCTCGCTGCATGGCACGAGCGGATCGGCGAGAACGTCAGGGCCATCGACGTAACGGCTGGCGGGACCGCGAAAGTCAAGTTCATCCTGCCGCTCGATGTTCAGTAAGGTGAAGCGCTCCACCCCGCCGCGCTTCGTCACGCGCACGCTGGTCGCGACGCTGGCGATGGTCGCGTTCGTCATGAGCGCGGTGCTCCTGGTGGTCACGCTCAGCGTTCGTGACTACGTCCGCCAGTCGGTGGTCGAGAAGCTCGAGACGGGTCAGCGGCTGCTGGCGACGCTCGAAGAACGCCGCATCGACGAACTGCGGACGCAGGTGGCCACGCTCGCCGAGAGCCCCACGCTCAAGGCCGCACTCGACACCTACCAGGCGGAATGGCGGACGGCGCCGCCCGAGGTTCGCTCGCAGCTGGTCGCGACGGTCACCAGAGAGCTCGACAAGCTCGCCAAGCGCCTCGAGCCGGACGTGCTGGCGGCGCGCGACGTCAACGGCGACGTACTCTCTGTCTCCGGCCGCCGGGCCGCGGAGTGGACCGCCGAATACCGGCACAACGAACATGGGGCGGCAACCGGCGGCACGTTTCTGACGCTGCCATCCGGAGTCTTTCGCGCCGTGACCATCCCGGTGACCCTGCAGGGGGACGAGCTCGGCAGCGTCCAGCTCGCACAGGCACTCGACGACCGCTACGCGACCGAGCTCTCGACGCTGTCGGGCGCGCAGACGCTGGTCGTCTCGGACGATCGCATCGTTGCCACCACTCTTTCGGCTGCGACGGCTGCCGGGGTCACCCCGCAGGCGCTGCGAACGCTGGCCGCAGGCGGCCTCACCACTCTGAACGGTGAAGAGTACGCCGTCCGCCCGCTGTTCCAGGAGGGCGCTACCGCCGTCTACGTGCTCGACTCGATCGACGCCTCGGGGCGCCCCCTCGTTCGCTCGTCGCTCCAGACGATGGCAGTCATTGCACTGGGGGCGTTCCTGCTCTCCGCCGTCGCCAGCCTGTGGCTCGCGCGGACGATCTCCCGCCCCATCCACACGCTCTCGGGCGCGCTCACCGAGATGACGCGGACCCGCACCTTCGACCGGCCGCTGGCGCCATCGGGGGCGAGCCTCGAGGTCGACAGCCTGACGGACGCGTTCAACTCGATGATGGAGTCGGTCAAGGCGGCCGAGGCCGAGACGCTGAGCGCCTACCTGGAAGCCATCCGCGCGCTCGCCATGGCGCTCGACGCTCGGGATCCCTATACGTCCGGCCACTCGGAGCGTGTCAGTGCTCTCGCCGTCGCGGTCGGCCGGCAGATGCACATGGACGCACGAAAGCTGGAAGTGCTTCGTCTTGGCGCATTGCTGCACGACATCGGCAAGATCGGCATCAGCGACCACCTGCTGCGCAAGCCCGCGCCTCTGACGCCGGAAGAATACGAGGTGGTCAAGACCCACCCGACCGTCGGCTCGCGCATCCTGCGCAACGTGCGGTTCCTCGAGCCGCACCTGCCGATCGTCGAGCTCCACCACGAGCGTCCCGACGGCGGCGGCTATCCGTTTGGGCTGAAGGGTGACGCGATCCCGATGCTCGCGCGGATCGTGCACGTCGCCGACGCCTACGACGCGATGACCAGCGCGCGCGCCTACCGTCCGGCGCTCCCGGCGGCTACCGGGCTGCTCGAGCTGCAGCGATGCGCAGGGACTGATTTCGACCCGGCGGCCGTTCGGGCGATCACGGCGGTACTCACGCGGGACGGTGGTCGGCTGGCACCTGCTGACGCGACGCTCGAGGTGTTCGGGGTGGAAGCAGCCACGCCGGCGGTCCGGTCCGACGGTGGGTTGAAGCCGGCTGATTCGCTCGACGCGTTCGCGCCCGAAGGGGCCGCATGACTCGTCAACGCCTGTGCCTGCTCTCGACGGCGGCAGTCCTGATGCTCGCGTTCGCCCGACCGGTGCACGCCCAGGGGCTCGACGGGCGCGTGGCGCTCGAAGGCATCGCCTCGATCAGCAGCCAGGCTCGCGCGCTCGACGACCCCAACGTCATCCTCGATCTCGTCGGTACCGTCCGGCTCGGCGCCGGCTGGGACGTCGTGCTGCGGCCGTGGAGCATGCGGCGGCCGGGTGGCGACTGGATGTTCGAGATGTACCAGCTGCAGGCTCGCTACGTCTCGTCGACCCGGGTGCCGTTCCGCTTCGATGCCGGCATCATGCCGTCGCCGGTCGGGCTCTTCACGCTCGAACTGCAGCCGAACGTCAACCCGCTGATCGGCGCGCCTTCGTATTACTTCGCGCCGCTGCCGGCCGTCGACGGACGGTTCACCGGCGTCCGGCTCATTTCGGGCGGCTACCCGATCGGCGCGATGTTCAGCGTCTCGGGCAGCCGCTGGGACGCACGCGGCGGGATCATCGACAGCTCGCCGGCGCAACCGCGCAACGTGTTCAGCGGCTCGCGTCCACCGGCGGAGGCGCAGCTCGTGCTCGGCGGTGGAGTCACGCCGATCCCGGGCATGCGCGTCGGCGCCAGCTTCACCCGCGGGCGCTACCGGCCGCGGACGACGGCTCCGGCGTCGATCGACGATCCGCGGATCGCCACCGTGTTCAACCTCGAGGGGGAATACGCGATCGGCCACACGCGGTTGAGCGGTGAGTGGGTGCGGGACCGGTTCGACACGCCATCCGGAGCGGCCGTCGCGCGCGGCTTCAACCTGCAGGCGGCGCGCACGCTGGCGCCCCGGATCTTCGCCGCCACTCGCGCCACCCACGTCACTTCACCGACCGTGACGGTTCCGGTGGAGGTCCGGCGCTCGTCCACGGCGTTCGAGGCGACCCTCGGCTATCGTCTGACGACCGAGTTCACCGTGCGCGGTGGATATCAGCATGAGCGCGGGTATCGCGATACGGACTGGCACGGTGCGGCGGTGATGTCCCTGGTGTGGGCGGAGCGGTGGTGGTAACTCTCTAAGGTGGTCGGGAATCGGGAATGGGGGATGGGGGTCGCGATACACTCCCAACCGCCAATGGGGCCCGAGATCATCGTCGCCGGCGGCATTACCAAGCGCTTCGGCTCCCGGGTGGTCGTCGACCGGCTGTCGTTCACGGTCCGGCGCGGCGAAGTGTTCGCGCTGCTGGGCCCGAACGGCGCCGGCAAGACGACCTGCGTGCGGATGCTGGCGGGGATCATCAGGCCTGACGCGGGGCGAATCGCCGTGTCGATCGACGGCCGGGTTACCGACGCCCTGCCCCCCGCGCACAGCGCCTACCTCCCGGAAGACCGCGGGCTGTATCGCGAGATCCCCGTGCTCCGCACGCTCGTCTACTTCGGCCGGCTGCGTGGCCTGGACCGCCGGGAAGCCGAGCGGCGCGCGGCGGCCTGGCTCGATCGAATGGGGCTTGGCGACCGCGGCCACGAGCGCGTGGACGCGCTCTCGAAAGGCAACCAGCAGCGAGTCCAGCTGATCGCCGCGATCCTGCACCGTCCGTCGCTCGCCATCCTCGACGAACCCTTCACCGGCCTCGACCCGGTCAGCCAGGAATTCTTCCTCGATCTGGTGCGCGAACTGAAGGCCGACGGCACCACGATCCTGCTCTCGGCTCACCAGATGGACCTGGTTGAACGCACCGCCGACCGCGTCCTGCTGATGAACCGCGGACGGGAAATCCTGTCCGGGTCGGTCGCCGAGCTGCACGGGCGGCTCGATCCGCGGCCGCGCATCCGGATGGAGCTGCTCCCCGGAGGAGACCCGGACACCTTCCGCCTCGACCCCGAGGTGGAGGAAGTCTTGGAACAGCCTGACGGGATCGAGGTGACGCTGCGGGCGGGCGCTGATGTGCCGCGCTTCTTCTCGCGGGCACTCGCCTCGGCGCCGGTGCGTCACATCAGCAGCGAAGCGGCGCGGCTGCACGACGTGTTCGTCCGCGCGGTGCGCGAAGACGAAGCGCGCGCAGCCAAGGCGGACGCATGAGCCATCTGCGGCAAACGTGGCTCGTGGCGGGATGGGAGTTCGGCCGCTACTTCAAGTGGCGCGACCAGGCACTTGGCCTGCTGTTCTTCCTGGTGCTCGGCGCCATCACCTATGGTGCGGGGCGGCTGGCGACGTCGGGCGGACGCGTGATGACGGTTGGGGTCGACGGGATCGACACGGCGACCATCGCGGCCCTGAACTCCGGCGGGCGGCTGGTGCTCGTGCCCGCACCCGCGGAGCCGCAGCGAACCGGGGAACTGCGCGATGGATCGCTGCGCGGCATCCTCTCGCGCCGGGCGGACGGATCGTTCGTGCTGCTGGTCGAGAAGGATCCTCGCTACCTCGCCGAGCTACGGGCCCTGGTCAACGACCTGGTCCGGCGCGAGCGGCTGTCGCGCCGGGGTCTGAGCGCGGCGGACCTGGAACAGATCCTGGTGCCCGCCCAGGTCGACGTCCAGTTCACCAACCCCGGGCGCGGGCGCATCGGCCGCGCCGAGCAGGTGCTGGCCGCAGTGTCGACCGCCATGGTGATCCTGGCCATCTTCACCAGCATGGCCTACCTCCTGACCGGCATCACCGGCGAGAAGCAGCTCCGCGTCACCGAGACACTCGTCTCCTTCGTCTCGCCACAGGCATGGATCGACGGCAAGATCGTCGGCATCGGCGCCTACTCGCTCGTCAACATCGCCAACATGGTCGTCGGCACGGTGATGGTCACGCTGGCGGCCGGGTTCGCGTGGGGGTTCACGCTTCCCGACGCCGCAGCACGGCCGGCGATTCTGGTGATCCTCGTCGTGTTCTGCGGGCTCGCCCTGGCGTTGTGGAACTCGGTGTTCGCCGCATTCGCGGCCACGATCGACGACCCGAACACGTCGGCCCGCACCTCGATCATGTTCGCGCCGCTGGTCTTCATCACCGCGGCCTGCTGGGCGGTCCTGCGTGATCCCGACTCGATGGTTGCGCGCGGGCTCGCGATGTTTCCGCTCACCAGCGCTGCCGCGATGCCGGTCCGGGCCATCCTGTCTGACCCCGGACCGCTCGAGATCATCGGTTCGGTCGCGCTGCTGGTCGCCACCATCTGGTTCACTCGCCGCGCCGCCGGCCGGATCTTCGAGATCGGGATGCTGATGTACGGAAAGGAACCGACGCTGCGCGAGATCCTGCGCTGGGCGCGGGCGCGGTAGTCGTATCATGCCCCCAAGGACGGTGACAATGGCAGACACCCAGACGCTGTTGGACCAACGGACCGAGGCGTGGAACCGCCGTGACCCGGCCGCCCTCGCCAGGAGCTACGCCGAGGACGCCGTCGTCTCCAGCCCGATGTTTCCCCATGCCGAGGGACGTGCCGCCATCGAGCGCTCGTTCGAGGCGCTCTTCCGCGTGTTTCCCGACTGGGCGATGACCTTCGAAGCGCCGTGCATCAACGGCAGCCGCTTGATGCAGGCCTGCAAGGTGCACGCGACCCAGAAGGGGGACTTCATGGGCATCCCCGGCAGCGGCCGGCACATCGAGTTCGAATCCGTGCTGATCCTCGACCTGCAGGACGGCCTGATCCACCGGGAACGGCGGATCTACGACTTCACCGGACTGCTGATCAAGCTCGGTGTGCTTCGGGGAAGCCGGCGATCTGAGGGCGCTTCGCCTCCAGCGACAGAACCTTCACCGCAGAGGCCGCGGAGCAACGCGGAGGATTCTTCTAGTTGGTTTTTCTCTGCGCCCTCGGCGCACTCAGCGGTGATTCTGTTTTCTGCCTGTGCGTTTATTTCCCCGGCGCCTTCACCGGCTTCAGGTACCGGCTGACAGCACCCCAGCCGCCGTCTTCTCGAACGCCGGAAAGTCCACGGTCGCGATCGTATTCAAGGTCCCGACCGCCGCGGTCACGTCGGCGGTCAGCTGTTCCAGCGACCGCGCCTGGGCGTCGGTCGGCGCCGCCGTGGATGCCTGGAGCTGGCCGGCCAGGTCGAAGATGCGGAAGCGCGGACCGCCCCAGCCTCCCTTGATCCGGTCGCGCGCCTCGGTGACCTTCTTCGACAACGCCTCGTGCGCACTCTTCAACGCCGCGTGCTCGGGCCCGTCCTTCAACAGCTTCCGCATCCGCTCGAGCTCGTCGTGCATGCTCTGGCCGAGCGCATCGGCGTCGACGAAGGCGCGCTGGAGCTCGGTCACCGAGCGGCTGGCCTTGAACCGGGCCTCGAGCGCGGCGGGCGTGGTCCGCGCACGCGGATCAACGCGCACGGTGACCTTCTGCGACAGGTCCTGGCCGCGGGCGCGGAGCCGCACGGTGTACTCCCCGGGCAGCACGAAGGTCCCTTTGGGCTTGCCGAACCACCCTTCGTCGGTCTCGAGCGGCGTGAACGGAAGCGGATAGCGCAGGTCCCACGCAATGCGGTTGATCCCCTTCTTGTCGGGGCCTTCGAGCTCGCGGACGACGCTGCCATCGGGCGCTGTGATGGTGACCTTCACCCGTGGCTCGGCCGGTTTCGGGTCAGCGGTCGCGCCGGTTGTGCCGGTCGTGCCGGGAGCCGCGGGTGCGACACTCTCGGCCGGCTTTGGCGGGGGCGGAGGATCTTCGCGAAGGAAGTAGGTGATCAGCGCGCCGGCCGGTGGGTTGGGTGCGGAGAACTCGGATGCGCCGGGGAACGGCAGCATCCGGAGCTCGTAGTGCTGCACCGCGGGCCGCAGCGGGAACAGGTGGGCCGCGGCGCTCAGGACCGGGGCCGCCAGGTGCTCCAGCAGCGACGCGTCGTCGAGAACGATGATGCTCCGGCCGTGGGTGCCGAGCACCACGTCGTTCTCGCGCTCGCTGATCACGATGTCGTCCACCGGCACGCGCGGCAGGTTGCCGCGCATCAGGATCCAGCGCCGGCCGCCGTCATTGGACACGAACAGCCCGCTCTCGGTGCCGGCAAACAGCAGGTCGCGGTTCCGATGGTGCTCCTCGATGACGTTCACGACAGTGCCGTCGGGCAGGTCGCCTGCGACCGGCGTCCAGTTCGCGCCGGTGTCGGTGGTCCGGAAGATGTACGGCTTGAAGTCGTCGTCCTGGTGCCCGTCGAACGTCACGTACGCCGTCCCGGCGGCGTGGCGTGATGCGAGCACGCGGCTCACCCATCGCTCGCCCGGCAGCTTGAAGCGGCTGGTGATGTTCTTCCAGCTCTTTCCGCCATCGGTGGTCATCTGCACCTGGCCATCGTCGGTGCCGACGTAGAGCAGCCCCGCCTGCGCCGGCGACTCGCTGATCGTGGTGATGGTGCCGAAGTCGCTCACCCCGTCGTCGCGCGACAGCGTCGCGTCGCTGCGGACCGGCCCCATGATCGGCAGCTTCTTCCAGTCCTGGTTGCGGGATAGCTCGGGGCTGATCACGTCCCACTGCTGCCCGCCGTCCGCAGTGCGGAACAACCGGTTGCCGCCGTAGTACACGACCTTGGGGTCGTGGGGCGACGCAGCCATCGGTGTGCTCCAGTTGAAGCGGTACTCCTCTTTCGGATCCGTCGGCACCGGCCGGATCCCTCGCTCCTCCCGAGTCTCGAGGTCGACGCGATAGGTGCGGCCGCTCTGGGAATTCGCGTAGATCGCCCGCGGATCGGCGGGATCCGGAATGGTGTAGAAGCCGTCACCGTAGGCGATGTTGATGACGTCGTTGTTGGTGATGCCGAGCTCGCTGTAGGTGCGGCTCGGAAGCGCCCAGGTGCCGTTGTCCTGCGTGCCGCCGTAGACCCAGTAGGGCTCGCGCTTGTCGATCGAGATGTCGTAGTACTGCCCGATCGGCAGGTTGTCGACGAACGACCACGACCTGCTGCCATCGTGGCTGACGTACAGCCCGCCGTCGTTGCCGAGCATCAGGTGATCCGGGTCGGCAGGATTTATCCACAGGGCGTGGTGGTCCACGTGGATGCGGTCACCGGTGTCGTTGCTGCGGAACGTCTTGCCACCGTCGACCGACAGAAACAGCGGAGAGCCGAGCACCCACACCTTGTTGGGGTTCGTTGGATCGATGCGGATCTGGCTGTAATAGCTGGGGCGCGGGTTCAGCGGGTTCTGACGGGTCCAGGTGGCGCCGCGGTCCTGGGACCGGAACACCCCGCCGTCCTTGTGCTCGACGATGGCATAGACGACGTTCGGCTCGCTGCGTGAGATCTCCACGCCGATGCGGCCGACGTTGCCATCCGGCAGCCCGCCGCCAAGCTTCTGCCACGTGTCTCCGCCATCGAGCGAGCGATACAGCGCGCTGCCGGGCCCGCCGCCGACGAAACCCCATGCCCGCCGGCGCCGCTGGTAGGCCGCGGCGAACAGCGTCCGTCCGTCGCGGTCCATGGCCACGTCCACCACGCCGGTGTCGGCGTCGATCGTCAGCACGCGCTGCCAGGTCTTGCCCGCGTCACGCGTCCGGTACAAGCCGCGCTCCGGGTTCGGTCCCCAGAGCCGGCCGAGCGCGGCCACGAACACGACATCCGGGTTGGTCGGGTGAATGACGATGCGGCCGACGTGGTGCGTCTCGCGGAGGCCGACGTGGGTCCAGGTCTCGCCGCCGTCGAGCGACTTGAAGACGCCGTCCCCCCACGAGGAGCTCTGCCGTCCGTTGGGCTCGCCGGTCCCGGCCCAGACGATATTCGGGTCGGACGGCGCGATCGCGAGATCCCCGATCGAGAGCATGGTCCCGGCTTCGTCGAACACCGGCTTCCAGGTCGTGCCGCTGTTGACGCTCTTGAAGATGCCGCCCGACGCCGCGCCGACGAAGATCACCTGCGGCCGTCCGGCGACGGCTTCGACGTCGTCGATCCTCCCGCCGAACGCCGCCGGGCCGATGTGACGCCACGGCAGGGCGTTCAGCGCCTGCGTCGGTAGCGGCGCCTGCTCCTGCCCCGCTCCGGCGGCCACCGAGATCGCGATGAAGGCCACCAGGACACTCGTTCGACGATGGAGCCTGTTCGTCACGGATCGCTCTCCTTATGCAAGTTGTGCAGGGGTCATTGGACCGTTTGACAGTAGCGGCGGTCGAGCGCGCACGCGCGGCTCATGGCCTGGCTTGCGCTATCGGCGCGGCTGGCGGCGCGGTAGGCCAGCCCGAGATTGTGCTGCGCCTGGGCGCTCGACGGGTTCAGGCCGGTCGCCTTTTCGAGCGCCCGCACCGCCGGCTCCGTCTCGCGGCGATGCAGATGAATCGCGCCGATCGTGTTCCAGGCCTCGAAATAGTCGGGATCGATGGCGAGCGCCTTCTGTTCGAGTGTTTCAGCCGTCGCGAGGTCACCCTGGGTGAACGCGATCGCGGCGAGGTTGTGGTAGGCGCGGAAGTTTCGCGGCTCGTCGCGCAGGACCTGCTGGAGCTCGGTTCTCGCCCGGTCGTAGTCCTGGAGCCGAACCAGCGCGAGCGCGAGCTTGAATCGAGCGGCGACGTGACGCGGACTCAACGCCAATGTTTCTTCGAGAGCACGAGAGGCTTCCGCGAACCTCCCGAGGCCACCGAGGATCGCGCCGCGCGTGTAGTGGATCTGCGCGACCTTCGGATCCAGCCGGTTCGCCTGATCCAGCCGCGCGAGGGCGGCGACCGCATCTCCGCCTTCCGAGAGCTCCACCGCTTCCATCGTCAGCCGGTAGACGTCGATCTTGTCTTTTGGATCCGGCAGCGTCGTGGATGCGGGCAGCCGAGGACCCGAAGCCCCGATGTAGCCGAGGGCGAGAAACTTCTCGGCTTCGAGCGGATCGACCGACGACGAGACCGACGGCCCGGTCCGCTGCCCGACGACGTTCACCAGTGTGGCGAGCCTGGCAGACTCGGCTGGTCTCGCCGCGAGCTGGTTGCTGCGCTCTCCCGGATCGCTCCGAAGATCGTAGAGCTCCGCACGCGGCGCCTGGATGTACTTCCAGCCTCCCAGTCGAATCGACGACAGCGAGCTCCACCCGAACTGATCGCGCGGCAGCCAGGTCTCGCTGTAGGCCTCGAGGTCGGCGGTCTCCCCCGACCACAGCGCGCGCTCCAGCGAGATCCCGTCGACCTTGCCGTCGGCCGGTTGTGGCGGCGGATTCGCCCCGGCGAGCGCGGTCATCGTCGGCAGTACGTCCACGATCCGCACCTGGTGCGGGTAGCGACCGGACCGCAATTCCGGCGCCTTGAGCAGCCACGGGATCCGCAGCGTCGCGTCGTAGACGAAGAACCCGTGGGTCTGCTCGCCGTGCTCCCCGAGCGACTCGCCGTGATCGGAAGTGACGCTGACGACGGCTTTGTCCCAGATCCCCTTGGCCCGGAGAAAATCGAAGAACTCCCCGAGGACGGCATCCGTGGCCGAGACCTCCGCGTCGTAGGACCCGGCTGCGTAGGGTGCGTGCGGCTCGAAGAGGTGGATCCACAGGAAGAACGGCTCCGGCGCCGAGGCCAGCCAGGCGCGGGCGCGGCCGAGGGTGTCCGCTCCGGGCCGTTCCGGGCCACTCATCTCATCGTCGTAGACGTCGAAACCGGAGTTCAGCCCGAAACGGCGGTTCAGCACCACCGCGCTGACGAAGGCGCCGGTCGCGTAGCCCTGCGACTTGAACGCGGCAGGATAGGTCGCAATCGACGGCGAGAGCGAGAAGACCTGATTGTCGCGGACGCCGTGGCGCGGCGGGTCGAGGCTGGTCAGCAGTGACGCATGCGACGGCATCGTCAAGGGAGTGGCGGTGATCGCCTGGGTGAAGGTGACCGCCTGCTGCCCCATGCGCGTGAGATGCGGCATGCGAGCCGGATCGACGCGATCGGCGCGGAGAGTATCGATGGTCACGAGAATCATCGAGCGGCGCGGAGGGTCGGCCGGGACGCGCGCACAGCCGGTCACGAGCCATCCGGCCACACAGGCGGCGACGAGCAGCACGGTATGCATGATGATGCCGGCCGGCCCTCTGGTCGCTGGTGGTTGTTGAATCAGTACCTGCCGCCACGATGGTCACCGCCGAGACCGCAAAGGCACGCAGAGAATCTTACTGGTGATTCTCTCTGCGCCCTCAGCGGACTCTGCGGTGATCGTGGTCGTCGGCCGTTACTCCTAGAAGATCAGCTTCAAGGCGAACTGGAGCTCGCGCGCCGGGAAGGCCTCGACCGATCGGCCGAAGGTCGGCTGCGCCAGGTTGCCCACCGGAATCCGCAGATTCGTGCGGTTGAAGACGTTGAACGCCTCGGCGCGGAACTGCAGCCTCCAGTCGCCGCGGGACGTCAGTTTGAAGTTCTTGAAGAGCGAGAGATCCGTGCTGGCGTAGCCGGGCCCACGGTAGGCGTTGCGCGGCAGATCGCCGAGCACGAAGCCGGTGATCGGGAAATCGGAGGCCTGGAACACGCCGTCGATGTAATCGTCGGTGCTGTTGTTCGGCAGCGTGGTCCCGAAGCTCGGTGTATTCGGCCGGTCGTTTCGGACGCCGTCGCCGTTGAAGTCGCCGCCGGCACCGTAAGCACGCGTCGTCGTCACCGAGAACGGGAAGCCGCTCTGCAGCGCCGTGATCGCGTTGATCTGCCAGCCACCGAGCAAGGCACCGGTCAGGCCGGTCGAGTTCCGCAGGAACGGCAGCTCCCACAGGAAGTTCATCACGAACCGATGGCGCACGTCGAAGTCGGAGGCGGAGAACTCCAGGTCGAGCGCCCGGGCGTCCACGGGGAGCGCGCCGACCTGCACGTCGGATCCGTTGTCTTCCGCGCGGCCCAGCGTGTACGACACCTGCGCGGTGAAGCCCTGGGCGTAGCGCCGGTTCAGCTGAAGCTGCAGGGCGTGATACTCGGTTTCCGCGAGCATCGCCCGGAAGTTGATGCCGCCGAAGGTCGGGTTGAGACGATCCAGGCGGCCGTCGAAGAGGTCGCCGCGGACGGTGTTGTAGTCCACCAGCCGGCCGAAGTTCTGCCCCTTGTTACCGAGGTAGTTGGCCTCCGCCACCAGGCTCCACGGCAGTTCGAGCTGGGCCCCGGCGAACCAGTTGTAGGTGAAGGCGTCGCTTGGTGTTCGGGTCGGGTACGCGCAACGACTGCTGCGAATTCCCGAAGCCCGGGTTCCAGCCGATGATGTTGCCGACGATCCCGAGCCCCGGCGACACGCCGATGTTGTGGTTCTCGCCTTCGATGGTCACCGGCTCGTTGCGGTGCGACCCGTCGGGATTGATCGGGCCGTATGCGATCGGAACGCCGGCGTGCGCCGCCACGAAGACCGGCGACGCAACGGTGAAGCTGTAAAAAGGCGGATTGAACCGGATGTTGGTGATCGAGTTGTTGAACAGCCGGTCGTAGGCCAGACCGAACCCGCCGCGGACCGCCAGCTTCCGGTTGCCGAACGGATCCCACGACACCCCGAGCCGGGGCGCGAAGTTGTTGTAATCGTCGGGCACGACCTGGTCCACCTGGCCGACGGTGGCAGTCGCGATCTGCGCGAAGATGTCGTTCCCGGGGCCGAGGATGATGTTGGTGAGCAGGTCGTCGGTTTCGGTCGGCCGTCCGTACCACTCGTGCCGCAAGCCCAGGTTCAGCGTCAGCTTGGGGTGAATCTTCCAGTCGTCCTGCAGGAAGAAGCCGCTCTCCCAGAAGCGGAAGTGCCGGAGGTTCGGCGCGATCATCCCGGTCGAGGGATCGATGCCGAGCACGCTGATCGCCTCCACCTCGTCCTGCGCGAAGTCGTGGATGCTGAAGAACTGCACGCCAGGACGACGGACGGCGAAGTCGGAGTTGTCGCGGATGTGACGGACCTCGCCGCCGACCTTCACGCCGTGGTTCCCGATGCTCATCGAGAGCGTGTCGACCCAGTGGAAGGTGTTCTGCGCGAACACCGCCGGGTTGGTCGGGAAATTGCCGAACCCGATCGTGCCGTCGTCGAAAGCAATGTTCGGCACGCCGGCGTTGTTCGCCCCCAGGCCGCGCTCGCGGCGGGAGAAGCCGAACTTCGCCTCGTTCACCGTGCGGTCCGAGACGATCCAGGTATGGCCGAACGTGAGGTTATGTCCCTTCTCCGACACCGGCTGGTTGAAACCCGGACGAATGATGGACGTGTTGTCGGATGACTCGCGCTGGTCGTAGATGTAACGCCCGAGCACCCGCATGGTGCTCGAGATGTCGAAGTCCAGACGGCCGAGGAACTGATCGCCGTCGATGGTTTCGGTAATCGGGATCGCCGCCGTGCCGATGTCGGGCAGGCCATCGGGGGTCGTCTGGAGCGTATTGCTGTAGAGCGTGCCCGAGGTCGGGGAATAGGCCGGGTTCGTCGCCACGCCCGGCGTGTTCAGAACACTGTCGGTCCCGAGGCCGCTCACCGGTCGGCCCGTGTCACGGATGTTGGTGGTAGGAGCGGGCGAGGGGAAGTTCGTCAGGAGATAGTTGGCGATCGAGTTCGGAAACTGCTGCGCGACGAGCTGCCTGAACTCCGGCGTCTCCACCGTCCTCAGCAGCGTCGTCCCACGCTCTACCCGCAGGCCTTCGTACGAAGAGAAGAAGAACATCCGGTCACGCTTGACCGGCCCGCCGAGCGTGCCGCCGAACTGGTCGAACTTCAACGGGTCGACTTCACGGGCGAACACCGTCCGCGCGTCCCACGAGTCGTCGCGGCGGAACTCGAACGCGGTCCCATGGAAGGCGTTGCTGCCGGATTTGGTGACGACGTTGACGACCGAGGAGCTGTTGCGGCCGAACTCGGCGGAGAAATTGTTGGTCGATACCCGGAACTCCTGGATCGTGTCGACGTTCGGGTTGACCGCCACGCGCCCGGCGGTGAACTGGTCGTTGTTGTCGGTGCCGTCGAGCAGGAAGTTGTTGGCGCGGTTGCGCTGGCCGTTGACGAAAGCGCTGTTGCCGCCCGCGGAGCCGCCGAGGACGGCGTTGCCGGGATTGCTGGTGGCGCCCGGCTGCAGCTCGATCAGCTGCATGACGTTGCGGCCGTTGAGCGGCAGCTCGCTGACGCGCTTCTCGTCGACGAGACTGGAGATGCGCCCCTCTTCCGTGTTGACCAGGCTGGCCCTCGACGAGACGGTCACCGTCTCCGCCAACTCGCCGACACTCAGCTCGAAATCGGCGCGCACCGTGTCGCCGACGGTCAGCAGCACGTCGGACTGCGCCACGGTCTTGAACCCCTGCACCTCCGCCTTGACCTCGTAGGTGCCGCGCGGCACGCCGGTCAGACGGTAAATGCCTTCGGTGTTGGAGACGGTGGTGCGGATTTCGTTGGTGGCGACGTTGCGGGCGGTGATGGTGGCGCCTGGCAGGACGGCACCGCTCGTGTCCTTGACCAGCCCGGTCAAGGTCGCACTGGCGGACTGCGCGATGACGTCTCCCCCCGTGAACACGGTCAACAGGACTATGAGTCCAGCGATCTTCATGACGACCTCCTGACGGCAACTCAACAAAGTGCGTTGGAGTGAGGATCGACAACGCTCGGCGGATAGTAAACCGGAAATGAGCGCGTCCCATCGCCCGTTCGAAGGAATATCCAGCGAACCGGCGAAGTTCTGTCCAGGCGCCGGCCCTTCGTCCTGACCCGTACGGCTGAGGTTGGTCCGGCCAGTTGACGACAACACGGAAGAGCTGCCGTCGGGCCGGCAGAGTATGCTCTGGAGCCGCCCATCGCACCGATTCATCACAGTTCAGGAGATCAGATGATTCCCTTCTTGCGTTCGACGTACCTTGCCCTCGTGCTCGCGGCCCTCGCCGCCACCACCGCGTCGGCCCAGGGCGTCGTCACCATAACCGGCAAGGTCACCACCGCATCCGACGGGCTGTCGCTGCCCGCCGCAACCGTTTCGATCCCGGCGCTGAAGCTCAGCGCCGTAACCACGGTCGACGGGGGCTACACGATCACCGTCCCGGCTGCGCAGGCGAAGGGTCAGACGGTCGAAATGCGCGTGACCTTCCCCGGCCTGCAGACGCAGTCGGCGAACGTCGTGCTCTCGGGCGCCACGCTCACGCGCGATTTCGCGCTGGTGTTCGGCTTCCACGAGGAGATCACGGTCGGTTCGCGCCTGGCCGGGGCCGCGGCGGAGAAGGCTGTACCGATCGACATCTTCACGCCGCAGCAGATCACGACCTCGGGGGCGAGCGAAACGAACCAGATCATCCAGGCGCTGACGCCGTCCTTCAACTTCCCGCGGCCGACGATCACCGACGGCACCGACTCGGTCAGGCCGGCGACCCTCCGCGGGCTCGGGCCGGACCAGGTGCTGGTGCTGATCAACGGCAAGCGCCGGCACATCGGCGCGCTGGTGCACGTCAACGGCAGCATCGGACGTGGCTCCACCGGCGTCGACCTCAACGCGATCCCGGCGTCGGCGATCCAGCGCATCGAGATCCTGCGCGACGGCGCGGCCGCGCAGTACGGATCGGATGCGATCGCCGGCGTGATCAACATCGTGCTCAAGAGCGGGGTCAATCCGACGACGGTGACCGGCAAGGCGGGCATGACGACGCACGAGGATGGCGGGATGTTCGACGTGAGTGCGAGCAGCGGGTGGCAGATCGGCCGCGGCGGTGTCTTCGGCACGATCGAGTTCCGGGATCGCGGCGAGACGAACCGCGCCGGGCCGGATCCGCGCGACCAGATCGTGCCGGGGGACGGCGGCAACAACATCGTCGGCCAGCCGAACACCCACTGGGGCGACGCCGAAACCACCGACCTGATGACCTTCGTCAACGCCGAGTTCCCGGTCACCGCCGGCACCACCTCGGTGTATGCATTCGGCGGGATCAGCCGGCGCACCGGGTCGCACGGCGGCTTCTTCCGCCGTGCCCTGCAGGACACCAACTGGCCGCAGATCTATCCGCAGGGCTACCTGCCGCTGATCGAGCCCGACATCGTCGATCTGTCGGCCACTGCCGGCGTTCGCGGGACCCGCGCCGGATGGTTCTGGGACGCGAGCGCGCAGTATGGCTACAACAGCTTCGACTTCAACGTCAGCGACAGCTTGAACGTGTCGATGGGGCCGACGAACAACCAGAGCGAGTTCTACTCCGGCTCACTGCTGTTCGATCAGTTCCTGACCAACTTCGACGTCGCGCGGCAGCTGGACGCCGGCCTGGCGGGTCCGCTCAACCTGGCGCTCGGCGCCGAGTTCCGCCGCGAGACCTACCAGATCATCGCCGGCGAACCGAACTCGTACCTCCACCTCGGCAGCCCCACCAGTTCGGCGGGATCGCGGTTCCCGGCGCGCAGGTATTCCCCGGCTTCCGGCCGTCCAACGAAGTCGACATCAGCCGCAACAGCGTCGCGTTATATGGCGACCTCGAAGCCAACGTCCACCGACGTGTTCGCCTCGGGCTGGCCGGGCGCTATGAGTACTACACCGACTTCGGCGACACGGCTGACGGGAAGTTCACGGTCCGCCTCGAGGCGCATCCGCGCTTCATCCTCCGCGGCTCGGCGAGCACCGGCTTCCGGGCGCCGGCCCTGGCGCAGTCGTACTTCTCGGCGATCAGCACCAACTTCCTCCCCGTTGGCGGAGAGCTCGTCCCGTTCGAGGTCGGGACGTTCCCGGTCAGCAGCCCGCAGGCGCAGGTGCTCGGGGCCACCGACCTGAAGCCGGAGGAGTCCGTCCATCTGAGCGGGGGGCTGGTCTGGAACCCGATCGACCCGCTCGAGATCATCCTGGACGTGTATCGCATCGACATCGACGATCGCATCGTGATCTCCGGGAACTTCACCGGCGGCCGGGTCTCAGAGCTTCTGGCGCCGCTCGGTGCCAACGGTGCGCGCTTCTTTACGAACGCGATCGACACGCGCACGAAAGGAGCAGACATGACCGCCGTTTACAGGATCGAGATGAGCGACGGCAGCCGGCTCAGGCTCTCAGCCGCCTACAACCAGACCGACAACGACATTCTGCGGATCGCCGACACGCCGCCGCAACTCGCAGGCTTCGAGTCGGTGCTCTTCGACCGGGTCGAGCAGCGGCGCGTCGAGTGCGGGCAGCCGCGGAACAACTACCGGTTCTCCGGCGACTGGAACCGGGATGGCTGGGGCGCGGTCGCCCGCGTGGCCCGCTACGGCCAATACTGCATCGTCGACCGGGCGGTGGTGGACCAGAACTACTCACCCGAGTGGGTGACGGATGTCGAAGCAACCTATCAGTTCGGGAAGGCGCTGCTGGGCGTCGGCGTCCAGAACCTGTTCGACGTTTTCCCGGACCTGAATGTCGAAGCGAACGCCAACCTGGGGATCTTCCCCTATCCGAGCCACGCGCCCTTCGGGATGAACGGCCGGTTCATCTACTCGCGGGTGACGTTCAGGTTCTAGCGTCGAGGTCTCATTGATCGCCTGATGGCGGATAAGACGTTCACCGCAGAGCTCGCGGAGTCCGCAGAGAATTCTTTCGATAGATTCTTTGCACCCTCGGCGCGCTCGGCGGTGATTCCGGTTTCTGTGACCGGGCAGACCTAAAGGTCTGCGCTACAAGGCAACAAATAGGCGCCTTGTGTAGCGCAGGCGGGCAGCACCTAAAGGTCTACGCTACAAGGCAACAAACGGGCGCCTTGTGTAGCGCAGGCCTTCAGGCCTGCCTTCGCGGCGCTCATTCATCGCTAGCTCGCGGAGTCCGCAGAGAATTCGTGTTACGATAGCCTTTCGTCTGCGCCACTCGGCGCGCTCGGCGTGTGATTCGGTTTCTGTGACCGGGCAGACCTGAAGGTCTGCGCTACAAACGACGGGGCAAACCCAAAGGTCTGCGCTACAAGGCAACAGATAGGCGCCTTGTGTAGCGCAGGCCTTCAGGCCTGCCTTCGCGGCGCTCATTCATCGCCTGACGGCGGATAACACGTTCACCGCAGAGCGCGCGGAGGCCGCAGAGAATTCATTTCGATAGTCTCTTTGCGCCCTCGGCGCGCTCGGCTGTGATTCGGTTTCTGTGACCGGGCAGACCTAAGGTCGTGCGCTACAAGGCAAACAAACAGGCGCCTTGTGTAGCGCAGGCCTTCAGGCCTGCCTTCGCGGCGCTCATTCATCGCCTGACGGCGGATAAGACATTCACCGCCAGAGCTCGCGGAATCCGCAGAGAATTCTTTCGATAGTTTCTCTGCGCGCCTCGGCGGTGATTCCGGTTTCTGTGACCGGGCAGACCTAAAGGTCTGCGCTACAAGGCAACGAACAGCCGCCTTGTGTAGCGCGGCCTTCAGCTCTTCACTTGGGGAGCGCGGCGCGCACGGCCACCGCACGTTCGGGCTTGCCCCAGGCCTCGTACAGCTTCGCGAGATCCTCGATCGCTCTCAGCGTCAGGGGAGCGGACGGCCCGATGGTGGCTTCGCGGATCGTCCGCGTCCGAATCAGTTCGGCTTCGGCCTCTGGATAGCGGCGCTGCGCGACGAGAACCTTCGCGAGAGCAGCCGCGGAGACCGCGGTGGAAGCGTTCTTCTCGCCGAGCTGCCGCAAGTTGCGCGACAGCGCCTCGCGGTAAAGAGCCTCGGCGCGAACGAGATCTCCGCGGCGCTCGTAGAGCCCTCCCTGGTTGCGCACGACGGCGGCAATCTCGGGGTGATCGGGGCCCAGCGCCCGCTCGAGCCGGACGCGTGCCTCGTTCAGGCGACTCTCGGCCTTTTCCAGCTGGCCGGCACGCACATAGACCACCCCCATGTTGTGCAGCGTGCGACCGACCGCCATGCTGTCGTCCCCGAGCATCGCCCGGCGAACGCGCAGGACCTCCTCGAGCCGCACCGCCGATTCGTCCAGACGGTTGAGCCGCATCAGCGCGTTGCTCATGTTCTCGTTGGCGACCGCGACCGCGGGATGCGTATCACCCAGCGAGGCCTGCAGCACATCCACTGCTTCGGCGAACGTGGACGCCGCACCCTCGAAGTTCCCGCGCTGCAGCAGGACGGCGCCAAGGTTCGAGAGCGCCAGGCCGACTTCGGGATGCCCCGGCCCGCGAACCTGGCGCCTGAGATCGACCGCCTTTCGCGCCAGCGATTCCGCCCGCACCGAATCTCCCGACTGGTTCACGACGTTCGACAGGGTGTCGTAGGCTCGCGCGGTCTCGGCGCTCGCCTCGCCGTGAACCTCGGTCGCCAGCCTGAGAGCGTCGGTGGCCTGGGTCTCGGCCTCCTTGAACTGCCCCTGTTCGCGCAGGGCCTCGGCCAGCCCCTGCTGCGCCCGCGCGATCAAGGGGCGATCGCCGGCGCTCCGCGCGAGGTCGAGGCCTTCCCGGTGAACGCGGGTCGAGTCGTCCAGACGTCCGGACTGCTGGAAGACGGCGCCGAGCGCGAGCAGCGTCTCGGCCAGCTCTGCGCGCCGCGCCGGATGCGGCCGGGTCGCCTCGACGGCGGCGTTCAGCAACCGCTCGGCCCGGGCGAACTCTCCGAGCCCCGAGTAGGCGTCGCCGATGGTCCGCTTGACCGCGACGGCGACCTCCGGTTGATCGGCGAGCGACACATCGATGCGGCGCTCGGCTGCGGCCAGGGCATCGATTACGGTCATCTGCCGGCTGCCTTCCCCCCATGGGTTCGCCGAGGACAGCATCTCGCGCAGGAACTGGTTGATCGATGTCGCGCGTGCCGCCTCGAGCGTCGCGCGGTCCCGTTCCGACGCGACCCGCGCCGCCTGCGCCGCGATGATGACGGTGGACGAGAGGATGAGCGCGAGGATCACCGCCGCGGCCGCCACCCCCGCCCGGTGCCGGGCGACGAACTTCCGCATCCGATAGGACGTGCTGGGAGCGCGCGCGATCACCGGCTGGTCGGTCAGGTAGCGCTCCAGATCGGCGGCGAGACCGTTCACGGTGTCGTAGCGGCGCGATCGATCCTTCTCGATCGCCTTGCCGACGATCCAGCCGAGATCGGTCGCGAGCTCGCGGTGCAGCGCCGACACCTGCGTCTGGCGCGCGGCCGCGATCGCCCGCTGCAAATCGGGCTGCAGCGTCTTCAGCCGCGTTCCCGGCGCGGGCGCGTCCCCTTCGCGCAACGCGTCGATCATCCCCAGACCGTGCGGCGTCTTCCGCTCCTCGTAGGGCCGGACACCCACCAGCAGCTCGTAGAGCACGACGCCGAGGCTGTAGATGTCGCTGCGGGTATCGACGTCCAGCCCGCCGAGCCCCAGCTGCTCCGGGCTCATGTAGGCCGGCGTGCCAATCCACACGCCCGCCTGGGTCGCGAACGTGTTGTCGGTCAGCGGTTCGCTGACCGCCTTGGCGATGCCGAAGTCGATGACTTTCGGCGACGGCTTGCCGTCCTGCATCGTGACCAGCACGTTGGACGGCTTGAGGTCGCGGTGAATGACCCCCTTCTGGTGCGCGTGCTGCACCGCGCGGCAGACCGCGGTGACCAGCGCGATGCGGCCTTCGATCGAGAGCCGGTGCCGGTCGCAGAACTGGGTGATCGGTTCCCCTTCGACCAGCTCCATGACGAAGAACGGCCGTCCGTCCCCGGTCACGCCGCCGTCGAACACCCGCGCGATGCCCGGATGGTTCATCACCGCGAGCGCCTGGCGTTCCGCCTCGAACCGCGCGATCACCTCGCGCGTGTCCATCCCCTGCTTGATCAGCTTCAGCGCGACCCGGCGATCGACCGGCGTCTTCTGGTGCGCGAGGTAGACGACGCCCATGCCCCCTTCGCCGAGGGCGCGCAGCAGCGTGTAGGGGCCGATCTGTCCGATGGGCGGTTCGGAGAACGAGCCGGTGGGATCCGCTCCGTCGTACGACGTCCGGGTCGGCGCTTCGTCCACGTCTTCCCCCTCGGGGTCAGATCTGACCCCTTGACTTACCTGATGCGGCCGATCTTCACCTGCTGCTCGCTGCCGACCGACACCGTGACCCGGTAATCACCCGACGGCATCAGCGGACCACCGCCGCCGCGGCCGCCGCCACCGCCGCCACGCCCACCTGGGGCAGCGGCCGGGCCTCCCCGCCGCATGTTCCACTGGACCCGGTTCATCCCCGGCTCCGCCGGACCTTTCAGCGTCGCCACCGGATCCCCCTTCACGTCGGCGACCGTGACCGTCGCGCCGTCGGCCTTTTCGCGGACGAAATAGCTGATCACCAGCGCGTCCGGCTCGTTCGGCACCTCGAGGAAGGCGTCACCGAAGAGATGGAAATTGCCCAACGCCCTGAACTGATACGGCGTCCGCGGCTCGATGTCGAAGAAGTGCAGCGGCTTGGTGAGCGTCGCCGCGGTCAGCTCCTGCAGATGGGTGATGTCGCCGACGAACAAACCGCGGCCGTAGGTCCCGAGCACCAGGTCGTTCTCCCGCGGATGAACGGTAAGGTCGTGCACCGGCACGGTCGGCAGGTCGGCCGCGAGCCGCGTCCACGCCGCGCCGGCATCGACCGACACCCACACGCCGAGGTCGTTGCCGACGATCAGCAGGTCCTTGTTCCTGCGGTCCTGGACGACAACGTTGATCGGCGACGCCGGGAGGTTGGCGGCAACCGACGTCCACGTCTTCCCGAAATCCGTCGTCCGCAACAGGAACGGACGGAAGTCGTCGTTGCGGAAGCCGCTCTTCGCCACGAACGCGGTGCCGGCATCGTGCGGTGACGCGAACACGCGGCTGACGTAACGGTCCGCCGGCCCGCCGGCAGCCGCCACCGCCGGCGTGAGGTCGGTCCACGCCGACCCGTGATTCTGCGTGAGCTGCACCTTGCCGTCATCGGTACCCACCCAGATCACCCCCGGGGTGATCGGCGATTCCGAAACCGAGGTGATCGTGCAGTACGGCACGTAGCCGGAGTTGAGGCCGCACTTCGAGGGATCCGCGGTCGTGAGGTCGGGGCTGATCTCCTCCCACGCATCGCCGCGATTGAGCGAGCGGAACAGCAGCTGCGCGCCGGTGTAGACGATCCGCGGGTTGTGCGGCGACAGGACGATCGGCGTGACCCAGTTGTAGCGCAGCGGCGGCGCTCCCTGCGGGCGCTGCGGCTCGATCGTCGTGGCCTGCCGCGTCTGCTGATCGAAACGGCGCTGTCCCCCCGTCTGGAAGCTGTTGAACACCCAGCGCGAGTCGGTCGGATCGATCTGGTTGTACATGCCGTCGCCGGTACCGACGGTGGTCCAGTCCTCGAGCGTGATCCGGCCGTTGCGGCCGTTGACCGGTCCCTTCCACGAGTCGTGGTCCTGCAGGCCGGCGTAGACGTTGTAGGGATCGTCCATGTCGACGCCGACCGCGTAGATTTCGCCGATCCGCTTGTTGAGAAAATAGGTCGCGGTGCGGCCGCCGTCATACGAGACGTTCACGCCGCCGTCGCTCCCGAGCATGATGCGTTGCGGATCCTGCTCGTCCCACCAGATCGACCGGTAGTCGCCGAAGACGCCACCCATGAAGCCGCAGGTCCAGGTCTTGCCGCCGTCCTTCGATTCGTACATCGAATCGCTGGTCACCAGGATCTGGTTCGGGTCGGCGGGATTGGTCTTGATCTGGTTGAACGAGGTACGGCGCCTTGCCGCCGGCCACGTCGATGCCGTCGGCATGGGTCTTGGTCCAGGTCTTGCCGCCGTCGAGGCTGCGATAGACCTCGTTGCCGATCGGTCCACCGGGGCGCGCGCCCCGTCCGCCACCGCCGCCGCCGCGGCCCGAGCTGGCCACGCACGCATCCACGCGGGGCGCCATCCCTTCCTTCCGGGGATTGAGGTTCTCGACGACGACTGTCAGCTGGTTCGGGTTCTTGCGGCTGATGTCGAGCCCGATGCGCCCGACGGTGCCCGACGGCAATCCCGCCACCTTCTTCCACGTCGTCCCACCGTCGTCGGAGCGGTGGATGCCGCTGCCCGGGCCGCCGAGCACGAGCTGCCACGGCGTCCGGTGCTTCTCGTACATCGCCGCGTAGAGCGTGTTCGGCGACTGGCGGTTCATCACCAGGTCGGTCGCTCCGGTGGCGTCGTCGATATAGAGGACCTTGTCCCAGCTCTTGCCGCCGTCACGCGTCCTGAACACGCCGCGCTCTTCGTTGCGCGAGAACAGGTGGCCCATGGCGGCGACGTAGACGATCTCGGGATTGGTCGGATGCACGATGATCCGCGCGATGTGGTGCGAGTCCGCCAGTCCCATGAGCTGCCACGTCTTGCCGGCGTCGGTGGACTTGTAGACTCCGGTGCCCGAGTACGACGATCGCGCATTGGCATTGTCGCCCGTGCCCATCCAGACGATGTTCGCATTCGACGGCGCGACCGCCACCGCGCCGACCGCGGCCGCGGCGACGCTGTCGGAGATCGGGGTCCAGGTGACGCCGTTGTTCGAGGTCTTCCAGAGCCCGCCGGTCCGCACCGCGGCGTAGATCGTATACAGGTGATCCCGTGCCGGGGTTTCCGGGACCGCGATTTCGGTGACCCAGGCGGAGGTCCGGAAGGGACCGATGTTGCGGAAGGTCGTCGCGTTGATCAACGCTTCGAGGGTTGCGGCCTGGCGCGCGCCAACCGGCAACACCAAGGCAACCGCGGCGGAGAGCATGATCAGGAATCTGCTGGTGTGTGTCATCAGGCCGCTATTCTGCCTTGAGCGGGCCTGGACCGCCAGCGGCTACCGCTCCGGCGCGGAACTACTGCTCTCGACCGTGACCGGCAGATCCCTCGTCGTCGAGTTCCCCTGGCTGTCGGCGGCATACACCCGCACCGTATAGTCGCCGGGCGGAAGCTGACCCGTGTCCCACCAGCCGGCGGACGCAATACCGTCGTGGAAGGAGTTGGTGACGTTGAACAGGAACCGCGTGGTCCGGCGCCCGTAGAACGGGATGCCGCTGCCGGGCGCATAGATCAGCCCGGCATCGACGTCGCGTGACAGCTGGTTGAAGCGGATCATCTCGAGCGGCCGCTCGAACCCGGCCACCGGCGAGCCGTTCGCCTGCAGTACCTGGTAGCCGAGCGCATACGGCGCCAGCCGGCGGCTCGGACGATTGCCATCGGCGCGGTCCCATGCATCGACGATGATCTGCACCGATCCCGATACCACCAGGCGCCCGCGAACCCGGCGATCCAGCCGCACGCCGGCCTGGTCGATCAGCGTTATTCCCGCCTTCCCGATCGTCGGAGCGATCGCATCGGCAAAGTGCAGCAGGCGGAAATCCAGCGGGTTGTGCTCTTCGCCCGCCCAGCCGACGTTCATGTGGACGTGGTTGAAGCGATTGACCGAGCCGATCATTTCTCCGGTCACGAACCGCGCGCCGCGCTTGACTCGCGTCCCTGCCAGTTTGCCGTCCGCGCCGTAGATCGCCACGAACCGCGCCGGATCGAGCGGCTGATCCGCGCGATCCCGTCCGGCACGGATGTGCACGTAGGTGACGTCGCCGATGCGCAGCCACTCGTTGAGCGTACCGAACTCGCCCGTCGACATCGGGCTCGACACGATCCCCGGCCGGGTCGCCAGGACCGGCGTCCCGTCTTCGATGCGGACGTCAACGCCGCTGTGAAGGCGTTCGGCGTCACTGCCGCGCGCCTCCCCCATCGTGCCGGCGATCTCGTGCGGACCCTCCATCGGCGCCACCGGCCACAGCAGCGGCTGGGCGGCAAAGGCCTGGACGTCGAACAGCGGACGGATGGCGGGAACGGGTGGCGGACGGAGCTCGAAATGCGAGGCCGCAGCGACGAGGCGGATCAGCGCATTGCCGGCGTCCGTGACGACGACGCGCCCGCGCGCCGGCGCGGCGATGCCGGACGGACGGCGAAACCGGGCATCGGCCCCGGATCCATCGGCGAAGCCGGGAGGGCCGCCGGCGACGACGCGGCTCTGGCCGGACGCTGTGACCTCCAGGATCCGGCCGCGTTCGTCGGCGACATACACGTCACCGTCCGGATTCACCGCCACCGCCACCGGCCGGACGGGACCGCCGGCGTACGGCAACTGCAGCTGAGTGATCCCGCCCGCTGGCTCGAGGACGTGGACCGCGCCCGCGCCAGTGTTCGCCACGTAGATGCGGCCGGACGCGTCCACCGCGACACCGCTCGGCGTATCGAGGACTGCCGTGGCCGGATCGCCGTTTGTCTCCGCGGCGGACGTTGCCGCCAGCGTCGTCACCGTCCCGTCCGGGCCGATGCGTCGGATCCGATCGTTGTAGGTGTCGGCGACGATGATGCGGCCGGCTGGATCGAGCGCGACGCCGACCGGTCCGTTGAAGCGGGCCTGGGCCGCGGGGCCGTCGCGATAGCCGGCCACACCGTCCCCGGCGATGGTAGAGACCTGGCCGTCCGGCGTGATGCGCCTGATCGCGTTGTTGCCCGTGTCCGCGACGTACAGCGTGCCGGTGCCGTCGATGGCGATCCCGGAGATCGTCGCGAACCGGGCGGTCGAGCCCGGACCGTCGCGGAACCCGGGCGTGCCGCCGGCCACGTCGACGACGCGGCCATCGGGCGTGATCGCGCGAACGCGGGGCATCGCGGTCCCGTCGCCGACGAAGATCGTTCCGTCGGCGCGCACCGCGACGCCGAACGGGTCCTCGAAGCGCGCCTGCAACGCGGTGCCGCCCCGGGTGCCCACCACGCCGTCCCCGCCGATGACCGCGACGCGAGCCGTCCAGCCTGGCTCGATCGGCCGCTCACGGTGGCGGATGGTCCACCACCAGGAGGCCGCCGCCCCGGCGGCCGCGCAGAGGATCGCGGCCAGCATGAGCGCCCGGATGCGCCTGGCGGAGGGGATCGGCTTCACGGACAAAGTTTATGGGTTCCTACGGTTCTAGGGGCTGCGAAGCGACCTATACTCCCCCAATGCGCAGGCAAGGCCTGGCGGTCACGCTGGCGCTCCTCATTCTCTCGGTGCCCGCCGCACCGGGCGGGCAGTCCGCTCCGGTTCCGCCGGACGATGCGGCGAAGGCGGAGTTTCTGCTCAAGGCAAAAGTCGTCCGCAGCCGGGTCCTCGACAAGGGAGTCACCAACTCGGTCCGCGCCACGCTGAGCGACGGCACGCTCACCCACGACGCCCACGTCCAGACCATCGATCAGACAAAGGCGAAATTCGAGGGGGGGCGCACGGTCGAGATCGACTTCCGCGACAGCTGGCGGTTCAACGTCGCCGCCTACCGGATCGACCAGCTCCTGTCGCTCAACATGGTGCCGGTCAGCGTCGCGCGGGACTGGCGCCGCTCGGAGGCCGCCTACACCTGGTGGGTGGACGACGTGTTGATGGATGAAGAAGAGCGGGGGAAGAAGAAGGTCATCCCGCCCGATGTCGCTTGCTGGGCAAGCCAGAATGCGATGCTCCGCATGTTCGATCAACTCATCGACAACAGCGACCGGAACGCCGGGAACATCGTGATCTCGAGCGGCTGGCGCGTCTGGGGCATCGATCACACGCGCGCCTTCCGGTATTCGAGGGCCCCGCGGAAGCCGGATCACCTGACACGCATCGACCGCGGCGTGCTGCAACGATTGAGAGAGCTCGACTTCGCGATGCTCAAACGGGAGGTCGGCGCTTACGTGACCGACCGGGACATCCGCTTCCTCCTCCAGCGCCGCGACGCCATCGTCGCCTTCTTCGAAAACGCCGGGGGACCTCGGCTCTTCGATCGCGCCTCAACCGCAGGCTGTCCATACTAGGTTCTGGGTTCTGGGTCTTCGATCGAGGTTCTGGGGTCTTCGATCGAGGTTCTGGGGTCTTCGATCGAGGTTCTGGGTTCTTCGATCGGGGTTCTGGTTCTTCGATCGAGGTTCTTGGTTCCTCGATCGAGGTTCTGCGGTCTTCGATCGAGGTTCTGGGTTCTTCGATCGTGGTTCCAGGTTTCTACGTTCTAAGAACCTGGAACGGATCGACGTCGACCGGAGCGCAACTCATTTCGGAAGCCGGGACACGATCTTCCCGCTCTCGTCGAGAAACTCGATGCGCGGATTGCCGCCGGCGTCCACCGTCAGATTGAGCCGCGGCTTCCCCGCGGCGTCCGACAGCGACACGGTGGCGGAGCGGTCCGGCAGCTTGCCGGCAAACAGCCGGCGCGGCCCGGGCGGCGCACTGGCGCGAATCGCGGCGAGCGCCTTCTCGCGTTCGGCCGGATTCTCGATCTTGTTCGCGGCATTCAGCTTGTCGATCAGCTCGCTCAAGCGCGAGTCGGCACGGTCCCAGACCTGCAGGCCCGCGGTCCGGCGGCCGGCGGTCTCGGAATAGCTGATCCCGATGGTCTGATCCTGCTTGAACTGGTCGAACATGATCCCGGCGTTGGCGCGCGCCGCGCCGTCGACTTCGCGGCCGGTGTAAGTCAGACCTCCCACTTCGTCTCCGTCTTCGTTGAAGAACAGCAGGCCGGCCACCGGACGCGGGCGGTCGATCGTCTTGCCGTCCATCACCCCGGGGTGCATCCGCTCCTTGTTCGAGAGCACGAGGCGAAGGGTGCCGTCCGCATCGACGACGTTGAGACGGCCGACGGTGAGCTCGTCGAACTTCGCGGTCTGGTTCGCCTGGCGGAAGGCGGCGGTGCACAGCACGACGAGCACGAGCGAACTGACGATGGCGTAGGCGCGGAGAAAGTGGATCTCCCGGCGAACAGATTCAGGCATTCGGGATCCTCCTTTGAGTCACAGCGGAACGTTGACCGCGGCGCAACTCGGATACGATGCGCGGCGGAGGTTGGTTGATGTCAAGAGTGTTCAGTCGCGATCTGGGCATGCTGATACTCGGCGCATGGCTGCTGATCACGGGGCTGTCACAGTTGGTCGCCCTGGGTGTGCCGGGCATGGTGACGTCGGTGCTGGCGGTGATGGCTGGCGTGCTGATTATCGCGGGGAGATGAAGATCGGGTTCCAGGTTCACCAACCGAACCTGGAACCCAGAACCGAGAACCTGGAACCCTGGAACCGTTTATTTCCGGCGCGTGTAGGTGATCTTCATCGTCTCCATCTCCTTGCCATCGGGTCCGGGGGCGAACATGGTCATCACTCGCGTCGTCGCGTTCTTCCACTCGACCACCGACCGGGCTTTGACCAGCTTGCCGGTGTGGTCGGGGCCTTCCATCGAGCCGGTCGCCTTCTTCGCGGCGGCGTCGTAGGTGCTCTCGCCGATCGCCAGCCCGGTCGACATCGAGTCGGTCCAGCTCCCGACGTACTTCTTCTTGGCCGGATCCCAGGTGGTCACGCCGTGACCGAGGAACGGGGAGCCGGACATGTCTCCCTTGAAGTCGGTGATGAGGCACAGGCCGCTGCAGCCCATGGTGTTCACCTCGACCCCCTTCGATTTCATCGCGGGCGCCCCTGGCCCCTGGTTGATCTCGACCACGGCGTCCCAGGTACCGACGTCCATCTTGAGGACGCCATGCTCGGGCCCCGGTTTGGGCATCGGCGGCGGCTGCCCGGCCGCCTGAGTCGACAGCACGGGCGCAGCGCACAAGACGAACAGACCGGCGACGATTCTGGTGAAGCGTAAGCAAGTCATCTCAGTCACCTCGGGGCGAATAATACCCCTTCGATTGTCGGTTCTGGGGGCTTCGATCGTGGTTCTGGGTCCTTCGATCGTGGTTCTGGGCTCCTTCGATCGAGGTTCCGGGGCTTCGATCGTGGTTCTGGGGGCTTCGATCGTGGTTCTGGGCTCCTTCGATCGAGGTTCCGGGGCTTCGATCGTGGTTCTGGGTCCTTCGATCGTGGTTCCGGGGGCTTCGATCGTGGTTCTGGAGGCTTCGATCGAGGTTCCGGGGGCTTCGATCGTTGGGTTCGATCGTGGTTCTGGCTTCGATCGAGGTTCCGGGGCTTCGATCTTGGTTCCAGCGCGACCCATTCCCCAATCCCCATTCCCCATTCCCCATTCCACATTCCCATTCCCCAATGCCCCATTCCCCATTCCACATTCCACATTCCCCAATGCCCCATGCCCCGTCCCCGATTCTGCTAAGCTCTGCCGCACACCGTTGGAACAGACGATCTCCCACTACCGGATACTCCACCCTCTCGGGGCGGGAGGAATGGGGGAGGTCTACGCCGGGATCGACGAGACGCTGAAGCGCCGCGTGGCGCTGAAGGCGATCCGGGCGGAGCATCGGCTCAGTCCGGTCAGCAAAGCCCGATTCCTCCGAGAGGCCCAGCTGCTCTCGGGCCTGGACCATCCGAACATCTGCCGCGTCTACGACTTCATCGAAGGTGACGACAGCGACTGGCTGGTGCTCGAGCTGATCGAGGGCAAGAGCCTGCAGACGGCGCTGCGCGTCGGGCTCGATCCGGCCAGCCGGCTGCGAATCGCCGAACAGATCGCCGACGTCCTCGTCGCGACCCACACCGCCGGCGTCGTTCATCGCGACCTGAAGCCGGGCAACGTCATGCTGACGGGCGTCGACGATGTGAAGGTCCTGGATTTCGGACTGGCACGATCGATCGAGCCCGGTGGCGAGAATCGACCGGAAAGCAGAACGCCCGAACCCTCCCCTGGTCCTGATGACGATCGGCACGTCGATCCCGATCTCACGGCGGCCTCTCCCCTGTCGGACGCGGCCTCACAGACCGGATCGTGGCACGCCCACACGGAAGACGGGATCGTGCTCGGCACCCCCGCGTGCATGAGCCCCGAGCAGGCGCGCGGCGAGCCGGCGACAGCGGCGAGCGACATGTACTCCTTCGGCCTGGTCCTCCAGGAGGTCTATACCGGCCGCTCCCCGTATCCGCCGGGCATCAGCATCACCGATCTGATCGATCGCGCGCGACGGGCCGACACCCTGCCTCCAACGGGTGTTCCCAAAGATGTCGCGGCGTTGATCCAGCGCCTGAAACAGCTGGCGCCGGCAGAGCGCCCCACCGCGCGCGAGACGGCAGCACGACTGGCGTGGGTCCGCCACCGGCCGCAGCGGCTCGCGCGGCGGCTGGTGATGGCCGGCGTGGTGCTGGCGGCGGCGCTTGGCGCAGGCAAGTACACGATCGATCTCGCCCGCGAGCGGACGGTCGCGATCCAGGCACGCGAGGAGGCGGATCGGCGACGGTCGCAGGCCGAAGACCTGATCGGCTTCATGCTCGGCGACCTGCGCAAGCGGCTCGAGCCGGTCGGCAGGCTCGCGATCCTGGACGAGGTCGGCGCCAAGGCGATGAGCTACTTCGCCGCGGTGCCGGCGTCGTCGCTATCGGATGAGGAGCTGCTTCGCCGGTCAGCCGCGCTGTACCAGATCGGCGACGTCCGCATCGCGCAGGGGAACCTCGAGGCGGCGACGCCGCCGCTCGAGGAATCGCTGACGCTGGCGAAGGCGCTGCTGCAGCGGCAACCCGGCGACGGCGAACGCATCTTCGGGCTGGCGCAGAGCCATTTCTGGGTCGGGTTCGTCCACTTCCGGCGGCAGAAGCTGGCCGAGGCGGAGCGCGAGTTCGGTTCGTACCTCGAGATGGCGAACCGGTTGATCATGATCGATCCGGCTCGGACCGACTGGCAGCGCGAGGTGGCGTACGCCAACAGCAACATCGGCTCCGTCCTCGAGGCACGCGGCGATCTCGAAGGGGCGCTGCATCGCTATCGCGCCTGCCTCAAGACCGAGCGGCAGTTGCTCGAGAAGACGCCCGGCGACAAGGACCTGCGCCACAGTGTTGCCGCCTCGCACAACCTGATCGGGGTGGCGCTGCGGTCGACCGGCAAGCTCGGCGAGGCGCTCCAGCAGTTTCATGCGGAGCTCGCGATCCGCAACGCCCTGTCGGCCGGCGATCCCGACAACGCCACCTTCCGCCTGCGGCTCGGCATCGCGCATGCGCACGTCGGGCACGTCCTGGCGGCGCAGGGACAGACCGGCAATGCGGTTGCCGCCTTCGAGCAGTCAGCCGGGGTCCTCGGCGATCTGACCCGGCGCGATCCGGCCAATCGCGCGTGGCAGCGCGACCTGGCGGGTGCCGCGTTCGCCCTCGGCAACGCCCTCCTCGCCAATCAGCGGCCGGCCGCGGCGCTGCCGCCGCTCCGCCGCGCGGTCGCGATCATGACGACGCTGACCGAGGGAGATCCGAGTAATACCGGATGGCGGCTGAACCTGGCCGACGACCGTCAGGCGCTCGGCCGCGCCCTGCTGGCAAATGGAGACGCCCACGAAGCCGAACGGGAGGCAGTGGCAGCGCTGAAAATCGCCAACGCGCCGGGGACCAGCCAGGGCACGGACCTTCAGGTGGCGCGAATCGCCAGCGCGACTCACGCGTTGCTGGCGCGCCTGGCGGCCCGCCGCGGCGACGCGACGGGCGCAACCGGTCACTGGACGGAGGCATACAAGGCGATCGCCGCGATCGCCGGCGGCTCGGGCGACTACCGCCTGCTGGATCCGCTGGCGGTATCGCTCGTCAACCTCGGGCGCACCGCCGAGGCCAGGCCGGTCGTCGAGAAGCTTGCCGCCATGGGATACCGGGATCCGATCTTTCTCGCGAACACGAACGTCGACGGGCCCGTCCTTCCCGCCCGCGCACGGTAACAGGGAAGGTAGCAGAAGGAGACAGCGATGCCGCCAATCAATGCCACGGTGAACTGGGACGACACACTCGGAAAAGGGACGGTGGCCGACATTCAAGTGCCGGCGGCCAACGGCAGCACGGTAATCATCTGGAGCTGCGGCACCAACGTCTCGTCGTTTGCGATCAGCGGCCTCGACTCGAACGAGTTCACGCCGGCCGATTCGAACGGACAAGGGAACTCCTTCACCACCACCGATCGCAACGACACCGCGCAGGAGTACAGCTACACCGTCACCGCGACGCACACCAGCGGGAAGGTCAGCAGCCACGATCCCAAGATTGAAAACGGGACCTAGCTCGGTCCAGGTTCCAGGTTCTAGGTTCTCAGGTTCTGGGCTCTAGGCTAGGTTCTGGGTTCCAGGTTCGGGTTCCGAGTCGGAACCCAGAACGTGGAACCTGGAACCTCGAACCTGGAACCGAAGCAGGACTTGGTATAATTTCGGCCTCAAGCCGCTTGATAATCCCCGGGGCAGGCCTGCCCCGCGACCATGGTACCTACGGACGTCTCACACTACCGCCTGCTCGACCGCCTCGGCGAAGGCGGCATGGGTGTGGTGTATCGGGCCCAGGACCTCCGGCTCGGACGCGAGGTGGCGGTCAAGCTGCTGCGTACCGACCCCAGCACCCCGTCCGACTGGCTCGCCCGGTTCGTGCGCGAGGCGCGCCTGGCCTCGTCGCTTCAGCATCCGCACATCTGCACGATCCACGAGCTCGGCGAGCACGAAGGGCAGCCGTTCATCGCCATGGAACGGCTCGAAGGGCAGACGATCCGGCAGCTGCTCGAGGCCGAGCGCCTGCCGATCCCGCGCGTGCTCGAATTCGCCCGGCAGATCGCCGACGCTCTCGACGCCGCGCATCGCCGCGGCATCATCCACCGCGACATCAAGCCGGCCAACCTGTTCGTCACCTACGGCGATCACCTGAAGGTCCTCGATTTCGGCCTGGCAAAGGCCACCACCGCTGATCCGCCGACGGCCACGGCCGCGGTGCCGGTGCGGCCCGCGCCGCTCAGCGGTTCGTCGCCGACGATCGCCTCCCCGGGCGGCCCGGACCTGACCGCGGCCGGAGTCGCGGTCGGCACCGCCGCCTACATGTCCCCCGAGCAGGCGCACGGCCAGCCGCTCGACGCGCGGTCGGACCTCTTCTCGCTCGGCAGCGTGCTCTACGAGATGGCGACCGGCCGGCGCGCGTTCGCCGGCGACGATCTCGCGGCGATCGGCATGCGGATCGTCAACGGCATCCTGCTGCCGCCTCGGACGGTGGACGCGACGATCCCGGAAGACGTCGAAACAATCATCCTGAGGCTGATGGCGACGGCGCCGGCGGATCGCTATCAGACGGCGGCCGAGCTGCTGGTCGACATCCGGGCGGCGCTCCGGCGGTTGGATCCGGACGCCGCGGATGGCTCCGGCGGTGCCGCTGTGACGCCGCCGTCGCGGCGAGCGGCCGTCCGTTGGACTGTCGCCGCCACGGTCGCGTCGGTGCTGCTGGCCGGCATTGCCGCCTACAGCTGGCTGGGGCCGAAGAAAGGGGTCCTGACCGACCGCGACACGATCCTGATCGGCGCCTTTACCAACACCACCGGCGAACCGCTGTTCGACGAAGCCCTGGTGACCGCATTGAAGGCGCAGCTCAGCCAGTCCCCCTTCCTCGACATCGTCCCGGAGGGGCGGATTCGCGAGACCCTGCAGTCGATGAGCCGCGACGAGGATGAAGCGCTGACCACCGCGGTGTCGGGAGAGGTCTGCCAGCGGCTCGGTCTCAAGGCGATGCTCGAGGGGTCGATCGCCGCGATCGGCAGCAGCTACGTCCTGCGTCTCGACGCCACCGACTGCCAGACCGGCGAACCGCTGGCGCGCGAACAGGCGGAAGCGACGAGCAAGGAAAGCGTGCTGCGCGAGCTGGGCTCGCTGTCGTCGAGGATGCGCACCAGGCTGGGTGAGTCGCTGCCCTCGATGCAGCGCTTCGACGTGCCGATCGAGCAGGCCACGACCCCGTCGCTGACGGCGCTGAAGGCGTACGCGCTCGGTCTGGAAGAGCGGCGGCGCGGCCGTGAGCTCGAATCGGTCGCGTTCTTCAACCAGGCGATCGAGCTCGACCGCGAGTTCGCCTCCGCCTACGCGACGCTGTCGACGGTCTATGGCAGCCTCGGCGAGTGGCGCCGGAGCGAACAGTACGCCCGGCTCGCCTACGAGCGCCAGAACCGCGTGAGCGAGCGCGAGCGGCTGTTCATCACCTACCAGTTCCACGATCGCGTCACCGGCAACCAGGAGAAGGCGGCCAGCACGCTGGAGCTGTGGAAGGCGGCGTACCCGCGCGAGTCGCGGCCGGTCAACGCCCTGGCGGTGATCCACAACCGCATGGGGCGCTATGACCGCGCCGAGGAAGAGGCCAACGAAGCGCTGCGCCGCAGCCCGGGCCACCCGTTCCCGCTCTCGAATCTGGCTATCACCTATCGCGCGCTGGGCCGGTACGCGGACGCGAAGAAGATCGGTACACAGGCGGTGGGCCTCGGCGTCGCGACCACGCCGACACGCCGGCTGCTCTACCAGCTCGGCATGCTGACCGGCGATGGCTCGGCGACCGAACACCTGGAATGGGCGAAGGACCGGCCGCGCGAGTTCGACCTCGTGTCGGCACAGGCGCAGGTCGCGGCCTACGAGGGACGACAGGGCGAAGCCGGGGAGCTCTACCGCCGCGCGATCGACATGGCGGTGGCCCGCGGCCTTCGCGGCACCGGCTCGGGCTACGTCGCGCAGCTGGCCTGGACGGAGGCGCTCTATCGCGAGCCGGCGCAGGCGGCGGCCGCCGTCCACCGCGCCCTGGCGCTGGTCGAAGACGTCGCCGACGAGCCCGGCACCATCCCCCGGTTCCGCGCCGCCGCGGCGCTGGCGATGATCGGCGCCAACGCGGAAGCCATGCCGCTGGTGACCCGGGCCGAGACCGCGTACCCGGAGGCGACCTTCGTCCGCACCGTGCTCGGGCCGGTGACCCGTGCCGCGGCGGCGCTGCACCAGCACAAGCTGGACGAAGCGCTCGCAGCGCTCGAGACCGCCGCGCTCACCGAGCTCGGTACGGTCGCCGGGCTGGCGCCGCCGTTCCTGCGCGCCGAGGCGCTGATGCAGAAGGGATCCTTCGACGACGCGCTGCGCGAATACCAAAAGGTGCTGCAGCATCGGGGCGTCGATCCGTTCGCGCCGATGGTCCCGCTGGCGCAGCTCGGGATCGCGCGGGCCCACGCCCGCCGCGGCGATGCCGGGGCCAGCCGCGCCGCCTACACCGAGCTGTTCGCCATGTGGAAAGGGGCGGACGCCGACTTCCCGCCGCTGGTCGCGGCCCGCGCCGAGCTCGCGCGGCTCGCCGGCACGACCACCCAGTGACCAAGCCGCTGCGGATCTCGCACTACGAGGTCATCTCGCGCATCGGCCGCGACGGCCCGACCGAGATCTATCGTGCCCGCGATCTCAGGCTCGAGCGTGAGGTCGCGCTCAAGCTCCTTCGCCCGGAAGCGCTGGCCCGCCCGGCCGCGCTCGACCGCTTCCGCCGCGAGGCACGCATCGCGTCGCTCGTCACCCATCCCCACATCTGCACCGTCCACGATTCCGGTGAGGCGGACGGCCAGCCGTTCCTCGTCTGCGAGCTGCTCGAAGGGCGCGCGCTGGACGACGTGGTGGCGGCCGATGGTGCGCTGGCGCCGGAACGGGTGATCGAGATCGGGATCCAGATCGCCGATGCGCTGCTCGCGGCGCACCGCCGCGGGCTGGTGCACGCCAACCTCAAGCCGTCGAACGTCTTCATCACCAACGACGGTCACGTGAAGATCCTCGAACTGGGAGCCGCCGGCGCCGCCGCCTCGACGGGTCCGTCAGACGAGACGCAGGCGGATTCGCACACCACCTCGGTCACCCCAGTGCCCGCCATCCCCCCCGGCGTCGAGGGAGAGTTCTTTCATACCTGCCTCTCGCCGGAACAGGTCGCCGGCTCCCCCGCCGACCAGCGGAGCGACATCTTCTCCACCGGGGCGCTGCTCTACGAGATGGCGACCGGCACCGCGGCATTCGGTGGATCCACGCTCGCGGAGATCACCACCGCGATCACCAGCCGCACCCCGCCGCGGCCATCGAGCGTGCGACCGGGGATCCCGCCGTCGCTCGATGCGATCATCGTGCGGGCGCTCGAGAAGTCTCCTGAAAATCGATACCAGCGTGCCGGGGAGCTGCTCGAGGATCTCCGTCGTGCCCGCCGCACGGCCGACGGACGCAGCGCGTCCGGCACCACCGCACCCGTCTGGCTGCCCGCCTCGCGCGGGAAGCGAGCGCTGGTCGCCGGCGCCGGCGCACTGGTTCTGGTGGCCGCGGTGGCGTCAGCCAGCTGGTGGCGCTCGTCGAGCGCCGCGGTGGCCGAGCGCAGCGCCATCCTGGTGAGCGACATCGCGAACGGCACCGGAGATCCCGACTTCGACGGCACCCTCCGGCAGGCGGTCTCGGTTTACCTCGGCCAGTCCCCGTATCTGGACCTGGTGTCGGACGAACGGATCCGCAGCACGCTGCCGTTGATGGGGCGCAAGCCGGATGCGCGGATGACCCACGACGTCGCCACCGAGCTCTGTCAGCGGCTGGACCTGCAGGCGATGCTCGAAGGGAGCGTCTCGGCAGTCGGCAAGATGACGGTCGTGGCGCTCGCCGCGACCGATTGCCACACCGGCGCCACGATCGCGCGGCAGCAGCTCGAGGTCGAGCGCAAGGAAGACGTCCTGCGCGCCCTCGGCGAGCTGACCTCCTCGATCCGGCGGTCGCTCGGTGAGTCAGGGGCCTCACTCGCCCGCAACAACACGCCGATCGAAGAAGCCACCACCCCGTCGCTCGAAGCGTTGAAGGCCTATACCGAGGCGGTGGCGCGACGCGCCGCCGGCGCGGAAGTGGCAGCAGTGGAGCTGCTCGAGCGTGCGATCGCGATCGACCCGCAGTTCGCGCTCGCGCACACCACGCTCTCGAGCATCTACGGCGGCTTCGGCGAAACCGGGCGCAGCGAGCAGTACGGCCGGCTCGCCTACGAGCACCGCGACCGGGTCAGCGAGCGCGAGCGGCTGTTCATCACCTACCAGTACCACGATCGGGTGACCGGTGATCAGCTCAAGGCGCGCGAGGCGCTCGAGGTCTGGAAGCGCACCTATCCGAAGGACTATCGCCCCTCCAACGCGCTCGCGCTGCTGCTGATCCGGCTCGGCGACTATCCCGCCGCCATTACCGAAGCAGAGGAAGCGGCACGGCGCAACCCGCTGCATGCCTTTCCGCGCTCGAACCTCGCGCACGCGCTCCGCGGCGCCGGCCGTTACGACGAAGCGCGGAAAGTCGCCGAGAAGGCGATGGCCGAGAAGCTCGAGACGGTCCCGATGCGGCGGCTGCTCTACCAGGTCGGAGAGCTGCAGGGGGACCAGGCCCTCGCCCGCCAGCAGATCGACTGGGCCGCCAACCACGCGCGAAGCTTCGACATCAGCGGGGCGCAGGGGCAGGTCGCGATCTACCAGGGCAGGGTCCGGGAGGCGCGCCGGCTGTTCGAGGAAACGATGAAGGTGGCGAACGACCGCGGGCTCCCGCAGGTGGCGTCGGGCTACGCCGCCCAGGCGGCCTTCGCGGAGGTCCTCTACGGCTACGGCCGTCCGCCGCTCGAACAGGCGCGCAGCGTCGTGCGATCGGCGACCGCTTACGAGCCGCAGCTCCGCGCCGCGACCGCGCTGGCGCTGGGCGGAGAGCCGAGCGAGGCCGACGCGCTCGTCCGCCGGCTCCGCGGCGTGCGGCCCGACGATACGCTGCTGCAGAACGCTTACCTGCCGGTCGTCGAAGCGGCCGCGCTGCTGGCGCGCGGGCAACCCGAGCCGGCGATCGAACAGCTCCGCCGCGCCGCCCCCTACGAAAACGGCATCGTCGCGGCGCTGCTGCCGGTGTACGTCCGCGGCGAAGCGCGGCTGCGCGCCGGGGCCGCGGCCGAGGCGGTGCGCGAGTTCCAGTCGATCCTGACCCACCGCGGCGCGGATCCGTTCTCGCCAGTCGTGGCGCTGGCCCACCTCGGCCTGGCGCGCGCCCACGCGCTCACCGGCGCGATGGCCGAGAGCCGCGCCGCCTATGAATCGCTGCTCGAAATCTGGTCCGGCGCCGACCCCGACCTGCCCGTCCTGCTGCAGGCGCGGGAAGAGCTCGCGAGGCTTCGGTAAGCGCTCGGAGAGGTTCCGGGTTCTGCGTTCGAGGTTCCGGGTTCTGCGTTCCAGGTTCCGGGTTCTGCGTTCCAGGTTCACGTTAGGTTCTAGCTCCTGAGTTCTGAGTTCTGAGTTCTTAGTTCTCAATGTAATGCCTACCCACGGCTGTACACCGACCTTGCCGAATGGTGGCCGTTGCTGTCGGCACCGGCGGACTATGAAGAAGAAGCCGAGATCTATGGACGGCTTCTCGCTGAGGCGTCGCAACGGCCGCCGGTTACGCTCATCGAGCTTGGGAGCGGCGGCGGCAACAACGCCTCCCACCTCAAGAGCCGTTTCACCCTGACGCTGGTCGAGCCTTCCGAGGGGATGCTGGCGCACAGCCGGCGGCTGAACCCGGAATGCGAGCACGTGCAGGGAGACATGCGGACGGTCCGGCTCGGACGCGAGTTCGATGCCGTCTTCGTGCACGACGCGGTCTGCTACATGACGACGGAGGAGGACCTGCGGCGCGCGATCGCGACGGCGTTCGTTCACTGCCGTCCTGGTGGCGTGGCGCTCTTTGCTCCGGACCACTTGAAGGAAACGTTCGCTGATGGCACCGACCACGGCGGCCACAACGGCGACGGCCGCAGCCTGCGGTACCTCGAATGGACCTGGGATCCGGATCCTGCTGACTCGACCTACACGGTGGATTACGCCTACCTCCTGCGCGAGCAGGATGGCACGGTGCAGGCCGTCCACGATCGGCACGTCGAAGGGCTCTTCTCGCGCCAGCAGTGGCTCGACTGGCTGGCGGATGCCGGGTTTCGTCCGCGTGCCGTCCCGGTCGAGCATTCCGAGCTGGAGCCCGGGACCTACGAGCTGTTCGTCTGCGTCCGGCCGGGCTGAGCGTTCATCGCCTGCCCGCGCCAATCCGCCGGGCTGCAGCGCGCGTAGAAGGCGATGAATGACGCGTCTCGTCAGAACTATCCTGCTCGGCGCGCTTGTCGTCGCCGGTGCCGGGCCCGCCCGCGCTGACCAGACTCCGGCGCGGCGGAACCGTCGCCGGGCGTGTCATCGATCAGACGACGGCGGTCCTTCCGGGCGTAACGGTCGGTCTGGTGTCTGGCGGCGTGGAAGTGACGACGGTCACCGACAGCGCCGGCGACTATCAGTTCGAGGCAGTCCGGCCCGGGGATGCCGAGCTCACCTTCCGGCTGCTGAATTTCGCAACGGTCCGGCGGCAGATCACCGTCATGGCGGGGCACCGGGTGCGGGCCGACATCGCCCTGCCGCTATCGCTGAACGCGGACGTCATCGTGACCGCCGCCCGGACGTTTCGCAACCTCGCCGACAGCCAGAATCCCTCCGAGAATCTGGTCGGCATCGCCTCCTCGGCCAGCCAGGGGGCGATCACCGCGGCGCAGCTCGAGGCGCGGCCGATCATGCGGGCCGGCGAGATTCTGGAGACCGTCCCCGGGATGATCGTCAGCCAGCACAGCGGCGAGGGGAAGGCCAACCAGTACCTACCTGCGCGGCTTCAACCTCGATCATGGCACCGACTTCTCGACCACCGTGGCCGGCGTGCCGGTCAACACACCCACCGGTGCGCACGCGCATGGATACGCCGACGTCGGCTTCCTGATCCCCGAGCTGGTGAGCGGCGTGCAGTTCAAGAAGGGTCCCTACTTCGCCGACGAAGGAGATTTTTCTGCGGCCGGCGCCGCCAACATCAACTACGTCAGCCGGCTCGAACGTCCGCTGCTTCAGGTGAGCGCAGGGAACGACGGGTGGGGACGGCTGTTCGGCGCGGCGTCCCCACGGATCGCCGGCGGCCATCTGCTGGCCGCGATCGAGCTGCACCGCAACGACGGCCCATGGGTGCGGCCCGACGGCTATCGCAAGACCAACGCGGTGCTGCGATACAGCCGCGGCGACAACCGGAACGGGTTCTCGATCACCGGGATGGGCTACTGGGCCGACTGGGACGCCACCGACCAGGTCCCGTCGCGGGCGGTCGACGCCGGGGTCGTCCCGCGGTTCGGGTCGATCGACGCGACCGACCAGGGAACGACCAGCCGCCAGAGTGTCACCGCGGAGATCCAGCGTTCGATCGGGTCTTCGTCCCTCCGAGCCACCGGCTTCGTGCTGCGCAGCAGCCTCAACCTGTTCTCGAACTTCACCTACTTCCTCGACGATCCGGTCAACGGTGACCAGTTCGAACAGGCCGAACGGCGGATCACGACCGGCGGACGCGTGACCTATCGCCGTCTCGGTCGCATCTTCGGCCGCCATGCCGAGAGTGGCGCCGGCCTGCAGCTGCGAACCGACCGCCTCGATCCCGTCGGTCTGTATCACACGGCGGCGCGGCGCCGGCTCTCGACGACGAGAGAGGACCGGGTGAGTCAAACAATGGCTGGCGGGTACGCCCAGACCGAGATCGAGTGGACGCGCTCGCTGCGAACGACCGTGGGGCTTCGCGCCGATGCCTACCGGTTCTCGGTCATCGCCGACAATCCGCTCAATTCCGGGGATGGGGCGGACGCTCTTCTCAGTCCGAAGTTCACCGCGGTGCTCGGCCCCTGGGCCGGCACCGAGCTCTATACCAATGCCGGGACGGGGTTTCACAGCAACGACGCGCGCGGCGCCGTGATCCGGGTGGATCCGAAGACCGGCGGACCGGCCGACCGCGTGACGCCGCTCGTCCGCGCGCGAGGAGCCGAGGTGGGCCTCCGCACCGTCCGCCTGCGGCGGCTGCAGTCCACCGTGTCGCTGTGGTACCTGGGGATCGACTCGGAGCTGTTGTTCGTCGGAGATGCCGGCACTACCGAGGCCGGACGGCCGAGCCGCCGCGTCGGCATCGAATGGGCGAATTACGCGCGGTTGAGTCCGTGGCTGACCGTTGACGCGGACGTCTCGTTCTCGCGGGCCCGATTCACCGACCGCGATCCAGCCGGGGCTCACATTCCAGGTTCGCTCGACCGGGTGGTCGCCGGAGGAATCACCGTCGAGCCTCGAGGCGCGCTCTTCGGCAGCGTGCGGGTTCGCCATTTCGGTCCCCGTCCGCTGATCGAGGATGCGAGCCGGCGCTCGCGGGCCACGACGGTGTGGAATGCCGAGGCTGGTTACCGGCTGACCGCGAGGTCCCGCGTCGTGCTCGAGATGTTCAACCTGTTCGACGCGAAGGCGTCCGACATCGACTACTTCTACACGTCCCGGCTGGCCGGCGAGCCCGCCGAAGGTATCGAGGACGTCCACACCCACCCCGCGCTCCCCAGGTCCGTCCGGCTGGGCTTTCGGTATCTCCTTCTGACGGGGCCTGACCCCAATTCGGACAACTTGCTCCACTCTCAAGACTTAGCTGTAACTCAGCGGCGTAATTGGTTCCAGGTTCTCGGTGCGGCGTTCTGAGTTCTGTGTTCTTAGTTCTGAGTTTCACTTGGCGGCATGGTATTCCTTCCGCGCCCTGACCTTCATCCCCGGCTTACGGACTTGGACCTCGAGTTTGTGCATCTTGTCGTCGAGCTTGGGCGGCTCGAAGCCGATCAGGTACTGGCGATGGAGTTCGTCGGCCACCCGCGCGAACGTGGACGAGAGGTCCCCGGCGCGCTGTAGCTCGAAGTAGCCGCCGCCGGTGTCGCCGGCAATCGCCGGGAGCCCCGGGTCGGGACGGCTGCCGCCGAACCCGCCGCTGATCCCTCCGCCCCCCATCGTCGGACGGCTGGTGCTCTCGAGCCCGATCGCATAGACCATCACGTCGGCGACCTGCGCGCGGCGCGAGATGTCCATGAAGCTCAGATTGTTCAACTTGAAGTTGCCGGGATTGTCGCCGCCGTCGGTGAACACCAGCACCACCTTGCGGCCCTCCTGCGACTTCAAGGTCGCGATCGACGCATCGACCGAGTTCCAGAGCGGCGTCGGCCCCTGCTCCTGCAGCTTCGTCCTGATCACCTGGACCAGCTCGTTCTTGTCGCTGGTGAAGTTCTCCGGATCGATCTGGATCTTTTCCGCGAAGCTGCCGATCCGCGCCTTGTCGGCCGGCAGCATCGCCCGCACGAACGCCTCGCCGGCGGCTTCCACCAGCCGGAAGTTGCCGCGCATGCTGCCGCTGCGGTCGAGCATCATCACGACGGTGATCGGCTGGATCTCGTTGGAGAAGACGGTGATCGGCTGGACCTTGCCCCCTTCGCGGATCTCGAAATCCTCCCGGGTGAGGTCCGGTACCAGGCGGCCGTCCTTATCGGTGGCCGTGGCATAGACGGCGACGGTCTTCGCGCCGCTCTTGAAGGTGGGTTGCTGCGCGGGCTGCTGCGCCGGTTGCTGCGCCGGGACGCCCGCGGTGAACAGCGCCAGCACCGCGGCAAAGACGATGATCCTCATGGATCCATCATAACGGTCTCAGGCCCCGCAGCCCTCCCCGGCGCGGGTCGAGACGACGAACAGCGGATTGCGCCCGGCCCGGGTGAACGCATGCGGCGCCCCGCGCGGGATGAACAGCAGCACGCCGGCGTGCAGCTTCTGCTGCGCGCCGTTCAGGCTGGCCGAGCCCTCTCCGGCAACGACATACAGAAACTCGTCGGCATCGTTGTGCGCATGCTGGCTCACCGGATCGTTGACCTGGATGAGCGTCGCGCTCCCGTCTCCGCCGCAGGCGAGCGGCGTGGTCTTGCCGGCGCCACGTCCGACGAACTCCTTTTCGATCACCGCGGTGACATCGAACGAGGCCGGCTTCGCATTCGACGGCGGCTTGGACGGCGGAGGCGGCGGTGGCGGCGGCGGGGCGGGTGGCTCGGGCATCGGCGTCAGCGTGACCTTGACGTCCATGGGCGCGCCGGCCCGCGCGGTCAGCTCACGTTCGAGCGGGACGTAGCCTTCGCGATCGAATCGCAGCCGGTAGTTGCCGATCGGCATCTCCTCTAGCGCAATCCGTCCCCCTTCGGTTCTGACGGTGCGCGACGCCGGCCCCTCGACGGTGACCGACACGTTCGGGATCTGGGTGCCGTCCGGGCCGGTCACCAGGATCGCCAGGGTGGCGGTCTTCGCCACGCGGCGCTGCGGCTTCGTCGTCGGCGGCTGCGCCGTCGGTGGCTTCGCCGGCGCCGTTTGCGGCGGCGGAGTCTGGGGCGGCGGCGTCTGAGGCGTCTGCGCCTCGACGCGGGCAGCAGCGACGGAGATGGCGACGACTAACAGCACTAATGTCATGACAAAGACTCCTGGACTAAGTATGTGGCAAAGCCGGGGGACTCGAGCGCGGCAGCAGACACTGCCCGACGGATGCGCTCGTGTTAACTTGGCTATCTCATGCGTATCCCTGCGGCTCGTCTCCCGATCTTCCTCGCCGCGACGGTTGCGGCGGTCTCGGTGGTCACCGTCACCCTCGGCGCCTTTGGCGGGTCCGGTCACCGGATCGTCGGCACGCTCGCCGAGCTCCACCTGAAGAATACGAGGGCGCTGAAGGAAGTCCGACGGATCCTGCGGCCGAACGAGACGCTCGCCGAAGCGGCGGTGTGGCCCGACACGATCAAGGATCCCCTGTACGAAGACGGCGACACGTCGATCTTCCGGCTGAGGCATCCCGGACACGATACCTACCACTACGCGAACCTCCCCTTCCAGGCGGACGCCTACTCATTGGACGTCACCGGCGCGCGCCCCACCGACGTCGTCCAGATGGCCCGCGAGTCGATCCGGGTGCTGCGGACCGGCAAGGGACTGTTCACGCCGCGTGAAGCGCTGCGGCTGCTGGCGCACTTCGCCGGCGACATCCACCAGCCGATGCACGTCGGCAACCCGTTCGTCTCGGAAGCCGAGCCACTGCAGTTCGTGGTGCCGCAGGGGCCGGGCGGCTGGCGATCGACGCTCGGGGGCAACGCCCTGGTCTATGGCCCCGAAGACCGCTTCAACCTTCATTCCTACTGGGACACGCACGGCGTGAACATCACGATGCGGCAGGAGGACGTGACGGCATTCTCCGCCCGAGTGTTCGCCCAGGTCGCACCGGCGCCGTCGTGGAAGAACACCGGCGACGCGGACACCTGGCCGGCACAGTGGGCCACCGAAGGGCTGGCTCGTGCCAGGGAGATGGCCCGTGGCGTGCCGATCCGGGCACAGCTCGGTCCCGACGACCGCAAGCTGACGCCTCACCGGTGGCGGATCGAGCTGCCGGCCGGATACGACGACCGCGCCCGCGTCCTGCTTCAGCAGCAGCTGGCCGTCGCCGGGTTCCGCCTGGCGGCGACGCTGAAGGCGATCTGGCCCGACTGACGGCCGGTGTAAACTTCCGCGCATGCGGAACATCTTTTTTCGACCTGCGGCAGTCTCCATCCTCATCGTCTGCGCCATCGCGGCCCCGCGGCCGGCCGCGCAGACTGCCGCCGACAAACGACCGATGACGTTCCTGGACGTCCAGCAGATGCGGACGACCGGGGCTCAGGCGCCCAGCCCCGACGGCAAGTGGATGCTCTACACCGTGTCCACCATGGACTGGAAGGAAGCGAAGCGCCAGACCGATATCCACCTCGTGTCGATGACCGAAGGCGTCGGCTCGACCCGGCCGCTGACGTTCACCAGGGAGAAGAACGAGACCTCCCCGCGCTGGGCGAAGGACGGCAGCTTCTTCGTCTTCCTCTCCAACCGCGATGCCCCCGAGAGTGCCGCGACTCGCAATCAGCTCTATCTCATGCGGCCGGATGGCGGCGAGGCCCGGCGCATCACCGACGCCCGCGAAGGGGTCGCCGACTTCGCGTTCAGCAAGGACGGCCGGTGGATCGCCTACAAGAGCGGCAAGTCCGGTGAAGAACAGCTGTATCGCCTGAACGTGAAGGCCATCGACTCCCCGGCAGAGCAGCTGACCAAACACCCCACCGGCATCGGATCCTGGCAGTGGGCCCCGGACGGCAGCCGCATCTTCTTCGCGTCCCCGAACACAGCCGACGCCGACGACAAGGCGCGTCGCGAGAAGAAGTTCACCGTCAACATCCGGAACGCCGAGACGCCGATCGCGAGCCTCTGGGCACTGGATGTTCCCCCGACAAGCTCGGGACACCCCTCGACAAGCTCGGGGCAGGCCCCCTCGCAGCAGGCTCGGGGCATGGCGGGCCTGCTGGCTCATCTCGAGAGTCGCCAAAGACAAAACGGCTCACCGAGGCGGACGACTATTCGGTCGGCACCTTCACGATTGCGGACGACGGGAAGTGGATTGCTTTTCAGGGAGGCTCGACCAACCGCTACGAGCGGAACATCACGGCCGCCAACCTCTACGCCGACGTCTACCTGCTCGACCTCTCGAGCAGCAGCATCGAGCGGCTCACGAAGAACCGCGAAGTCGGCGAAGGCGGCCTGAGCTTCTCCCCCGACAGCAAGTGGATCGCCTTTTCCGCACCCGAGGATCTCGAGAAGTACACGATGACCAACGGCCGCGTGTACTTGCGCGCCGTCGCCGATCGTGGCAAGCCGTTCCGCAAACTGGGAGGGACTTTCGACGGCGACGCCTCGGTCGGTTTCTGGTCCGCTGACGGGCAGACGATCTACTTCAACGACGGCTGGAAGGCCACCAACCAGCTGTTCGCCCTCGACGTCGCCAAGAACACCGTCCGCCAGGTCACCCACGAGAAGGGATCGCTGTCGGTCGAACAGGACGACGACACCAGGCTGGTCACGATTACCTACTCCGACGGTGCGACTCCATCGACAACCTACGTCGTGTCGTCGATCGACCAGGTAGCCACCCGCTCGTCGTGGAAGCAACTGACCGATGCCAACCCGCAGGTCCGCGGCTGGGCGCTCGGCGAGCAGGAAGAGATCACCTGGAAATCGAAGGACGGCACCATGGTCGGCGGCGTCCTGGTCAAGCCGGTCGGCTTTCAGAAGGGCACGCGCTATCCGCTGATCGTGGCGATCCACGGCGGGCCCGCCTCGGCCGACGTGCTCGGCTTCAACGGCGGATACAATTCGCAGGTCTACGCCGGCGCCGGCTACGTCGTGCTGCGCCCCAACTACCGCGGCTCCACCAACTACGGCTACAAGCACAAGAACGACATCGTCGGGAACTACTTCGCGCCGGGCTACGACGACATCATCACCGGCGTCGATCACCTGATCGCGGAAGGGATCGTGGACCCGGCGCGGATGGGGGCGCTCGGGTGGAGCGCCGGCGGGCACTGGTCCAACTGGATCCTGGTCCAGACCGATCGCTTCAAGGCGATCAGCTCCGGCGCCGGCACCTCGAACTGGATCTCGATGTACGCGCAGAGCGACGTCCAGCGCAACCGTCAGTTCTATCTGGGCGACAAGCTGCCCTACGACAACTTCGACGCCTACTGGAACCAGTCGCCGCTCAAGTACATCAAGAACGCCAAGACCCCGACGATGATCCACGTGGTCGAGGGAGATCCGCGCGTGCCGAGTCCGCAGTCGGTGGAGCTGCACATGGCGCTGAAGCAGCTCGGCGTGCCGACCGAGCTGTTCATGTATCCCGGAAACACGCACGGCATTCCCGATCCCCGGAACCAGCTGGCCAAGGCGGTCAGTGAGATGGCGTGGATGGACTACTACGTTCGCGGCAAGGGGAAGAAGTTCTCATGGAAGGACGTGCTGGCCACTCTCGAAGACGAGCCGAAGCCCGCGAAATGAGAATGATCCGCAGACTCGTCTGCGTTCTGGTCCTGGCCGGATTTGCATCGCTCCACGCCCAGCAATCGGGCAGCGGCGGCAAGAACCGGCCGGAGCAGGTCGACAAGCCCTACGTCGTTCTCGTCTCCCTCGACGGATTCAAGGCCGAGTACCTGGATCGCTTCGACCTGCCCAACCTGCGCCAGCTGATGAAGCGCGGCACCCGGGCACGGGCGATGGTCCCGGTGTTCCCCTCGCTGACCTTTCCCAACCACTACTCGCTGGTCACCGGGCTGCAGCCGAGCCGCCACGGGATCGTGGCCAACCGCTTCTACGATCCCGAGCGGCGCGAGGCGTACGCCTACACCGACCTGAAGGCGGTCACCGATGGGACGTGGTATCGCGGCGAGCCGATCTGGGTGACGGCGGAGAAGCAGGGGATGGTGAGCGCGTGCTTCTTCTGGCCCGGATCCGAGGCGGCGGTGCGCGGCATCCGTCCCACGATCTGGAACCGCTACGACGACAACGTCCCGAATGCGGCGCGGGTGAAAACGGTGCTGGACTGGCTGCAGCTGCCGGCCGAGCGTCGTCCGCACATCATCACCCTGTATTTCAGCGAGCTCGATTCGGTGACGCATGAGGAATCGGTCGACGCACCGGAGGTCGAGCAGGCGGCAAAGTCGCTGGACCAGGCGGTCGGTCAACTCGCTGACGGGATCGACAAGCTGCCGGTGCGCGACAAGGTGTTCCTGCTGATCACCTCCGACCACGGGATGGTGAACACGTGGCCGACACAGACGATCAGGCTCGACACCCTGCTCGACGCCACCGAGCTCGCCGACATCCACACTGCGTTCAGCGGACCGGTAGCCAGCATCCACGTGAAAGGCGGAGCCAACCGCGCGCGCGAGCTCCGCGACCGGATCAACACGAAGCTGGCGCGGGGGAACGCCTACCTGCGCGAAGAGCTGCCGGAGCGCTTTCACTACCAGCGGGACCCGCGCGCCGGCGACGTCGTGGTGGTGATGGACGAAGCGTGGACGCTGAGCGTGCCGCGTCCGCCGGCGCTCGAATCCACGTCGACCAGCGACGCGCGTCCGCCGCAGGGGGTACGCGGGGAGCATGGCTGGGACAACTCGTTCCCGTCGATGCGCGCCATATTTCTCGCTGTCGGCCCGGGGATCCGCGAGGGGGCGATCGTGCCGGAGGTCGAGAACGTGGACGTCTACCCGCTGATGACCGAGCTGCTGGGGATCACGCCGTCGGCAGACCTGGACGGCCGGTCCGGGCTGATCAAGGCGTTGATCTCCAGGTAACCGTGCCCTCCGCCATGTACGCCGGCCGGCAGAACCGCGTCCGCGTGCTCGCGGCGATCGACCAGGCGGTCCGGCAGTTCCGCACGCGGCCGGAGATCTGGCCGCTGCGCCTCCCGGCTGCGCCGCTCTCGCTCGACGATCTGATCCGTCGGACCACCGAAGGCACGCCGTTCGACCCGCTGACCCTGCGCGCGCGCACCCTGCTCTGGCTGCAGTGGGAGGGGGGAGATACCTGGGAGCTCTGGGTGATGTCGCTCGCCTCGGGGCTGAAACTCTATTGCGACAGCGGCGGCGGCGAAACGCGGATGCTCGCGACCGGCCGCCGCGATTCGGAAATCGAGACCGATCGCCTCCTGCTCGAGCTGCTGTCGGAATCGGCAGGCGACCACTTCGGGATCGAGATGGCGGGTGGCGCGCCGGCAATGGTCCGGTCTCCGCTGGAGGATCGCGGGCTGGTCGTCGAGTTCTTCGTGAATCTGTTCGAGGTCCTGGGGATGGAGGAAGAGATCCGCACGCTGATCGCAGAGCGCCACGATGACTTTCGCGCTGACGTCGAGATCTGGCTGCGGCGAACCGGTTTCAACCCTGGCGCAAGGCCATGACCGGCAGCTCCGCCTGCGAATCGCCGGCCCGGATGATCCCGCGGTCGTCGAACTGCAGCCCCGAGCCTGGCACCAGATCCACCACGGTCCGCGAGACGAGCACCTCGCCGGGCGAAGCGGACGCCGCGAGGCGGCGGCTGATCTGCACGACCTGGCCATCGTCGGCGGCCGGATCGAGCTCGCCGATGTGAACGCCGGCCCGGATCCCGCGCAACCCTGAGGCTATCGCCACCGCGCAGGCGCACTGCACGGCGCGCGCGGGGCCATCGAAGAACGCGCTCAACCCCTCGCTGCCGGGCAGCGGCAGGCCCCGGTACCACTGCACTTCCCTCGCGTAGATCTGCCGCAGGGCCGGGCTCACCCCCGAGCCTGTCGCCACCGTCAACACCGTGGCCAGCACCCGTTCGTGTGGACCGCGGACGCGACTGCGGGTGAGGAAACGTGAGATCTCGGCAAGGATGCTGTCCTGATCGCCGGCGAATGGCAGGTGATCGTCCCCCGGCAGCTCGACGAACTCGGCGCCGGTGATCCGCGAAGCGAGGTAGCGTCCTTCTTCCACATTGAGACAGCGATCACCGGTGCGGTGGAGCACCAGCGTGGGCACCCGCACCGACGGCAGCACGTTGCGCACGTCGATCTCGGCGTTCATCTCGGTGAGGGCGACGGCGGCGCCGGGGCTCGCCCCCATCCGCAGGTATGCCGCCCACCAGTTCCGGAACGAAGGATCGTTCGCCAGCGACGGGGCGCGTTCCTCGACCCCGACGGGGCCTCCCCATTCATCGAGCAGGCGGCGGCAGAATGCGTCGCGTTCGTTGCGAGTCGGTCCCCAGGGGTAGTCCAGGTCTCGCAGCCGGCGGGCGTAGCTGCCGATCATGATGAGCGCCTCGGTCTTCTCCGGGTAGGTCGCGGCGAACAGGCTGCACATCGGTCCACCCTCCGAGATGCCGAGCAGCACGGCGCGCTCCGAGCCGGCCGCGTCCATCACCGCGCGGACGTCGTCCATGCGCTGTTCGAGGGTCGGCAGCTCGTGGACCGCGACCGCGTCCGACAGGCCGGTGCCGCGCTTGTCGAACAGGATCAGGCGCGCCATCGAGGCCAGCCGGGTGAGAAACCGGGCGAAGGTCGGCTCGTTCCAGAAATATTCGAGGTGCGATACCCAGCCCATGACGAAGACCAGGTCGATCGGCCCGGTGCCCAGCACCTGGTAAGCGATGTTGACGGTGCCGCTCCGGGCATAGTGGACGGACGGACCGGCGACCGGCATGGGGGCGGCGGGCGGCGGGAGGTCGACCGGGTTTTCCCCGATCAGCCGGTAGCCGCGACGGTGTGCCGTCTCGATGAACCGCGGCGCCTGCGCATCGTCGCCGAGAGCCTTGCGAATCTCCCGGATGGTGACCTTCAACACCGCGTCCCCGACGAACACGCCGGGCCAGACGGCCTCGAGCAGCTCCTGCTTGGTAAACAGTCGGCCCGGCTGCGCCGCCAGGTGCATGAGCACGGCAAACGCCTTGGGCGTGAGAGGCACCACGACGCCGTCCCGATAGAGGCGGCCGCTGACCGGATCCAGCTTGAACGGTCCGAAGGTCATGTGAAGATCGGTCGATACCGTGCGTCTCGAATTGTAACGCTCCGCCCCCCTCGCACCCTCCCGCACCCTCCCGCACCCCCTCGCACTCCTCCCGCACCCCCTCGCACCCCCTCGCACCCTCAAATTACCCATCTCTTACCGCATACTTACCCACCACAGACCGACTTGCTGGCCTTCTGAACGTATGGTCTCTGTATGGAGGTCAACGACGTGAAACGCGCAACTTTTCTGTTCGTCGTCGGGTGTGCCATCTGGATCGCGGGCGGCCGCGGCCTGCACGCCCAGGTACCTGCGCCGAACCACAAGCACTACGAGAAACCCGCAGCGTACGACCAGACCGAGCCGGGTAAGCCGCTGGCCCCCCGGCTGCAGAATCTCGGAGTCCACACGTTCCCGGTGAGCACGAAGAACAGCCGCGCCCAGCTCTTCTTCAACCAGGGGCTCAACCTCATCTACGCCTTCAATCACGCCGAGGCCGCACGGGCGTTCGCGGAAGCGGCCCGGCTGGATCCTCAGGCGGCGATGGCGTTCTGGGGCCAGGCCCTCGTCCTCGGCCCGAACATCAACGCGCCGATGGCCCCGGAGGAGGAGCCCAAGGCGCTCGAGCTGGTACGCAAGGCAGTAGCGCTGAAGGCCAGGGCGACACCGCGGGAGCGGGCCTACATCGACGCGCTGGTGACCCGCTACACCGGCAAGGCGGACGACCGCCAGGCCGCAGACCGCGCTTACGCGGAGGCCATGCGCAAGGTCGTCGGCCAGTTCCCGAACGACCTCGACGCGCGTACGTTGTTCGCCGAAGCGCTGATGGACACCCGGCCGTGGAATTACTGGACGCGCGACGGGCTCCCTTATGACGAGACCCGTGAGATCGAGTCGTCACTCGCACACGTGCTGAAAAAGCACCCGAGCCATCCCGGCGCCCTGCACCTGTGGGTACATCTCTGGGAGGCCACCGACACGCCGGAGCGCGCCGAAGCCGAAGCCGATCGCCTGCTGCCGCTCATGCCGGGTGCCGGACACATCGTCCACATGCCCGCGCACATCTATCAGCGGGTCGGCCGGTTCGAGGACGTGATCAGGGTCAACATCCAGGCGGCGAAGGCGGACGAAGACTACATCACGCAGTGCCGGGCGCAGGGGATCTATCCGCTCAGCTATTACCCGCACAACCTGCACTTCATCTGGATGGGGGCGACCGCCTCCGGGCAGAGCAAGCTCGCGCTCGACTCGGCGCAGCGGCTGGCGGCCGCGATCCCGCACGAGGCGCTGGGAACGGCGCCGATCCTCCAGGGGTTCCTGGTGGTGCCGTACTGGGCGATGGTCCGCTTCGAAAAGTGGGATGACATCCTCGCCGACAAGGGGCCGCGTCACGACACCCCGTTCACGCGCGGCGTGTTCCATTACGCGAGAGCGATGGCGTTCGTGGGCAAGGGCCAGCTGACGGAAGCGGAAGCCGAGCTCGAGAAGCTCAAGGCGATCGTCGCGGATCCGTCGCTGACCGGCCAGGTCACCTTCTCGGCGAACAGCGGGACTGCGATCCTGCGCATCGCGCCCGAAGTGATCGCCGGCCGTATCGCCGCGCACCGGAAGGACTGGGACCAGGCCCTCCTTCACCTCGATCGCGCCATCCGCTACGAGGACGCGCTCGTCTACCAGGAGCCGCACGACTGGCACTCCCCCGTCCGCCAGGACCTCGGCAACGTGCTGCTGGCCGCCGGCCGTCCCGGCGAAGCGGAGATCGCCTTCTGGGAAGACCTGAAGCGCTTCCCGGAAACCGGCTGGTCCCTGTTCGGCCTGATGAACGCGCTCAAGGCCCAGGACAAGAAGGCCGAAGCCGCGATGGTCGAGGCACGCTACAACAAGGCCTGGAAGAATGCCGACGTGAAGCGACCCGTCATCACAACCGCGGGCCGCTAACGCTAAAAGGGTGCGGAGGGGTGCGGGGGGTGCGGAGGAGGTGCGGAAGGAGTGCGTCGGCCGCACGCTTCCGCACCCGTCGCGCACCTCGCCGCACCCCTCCGCACCCCTCCGCACCCCTCCGCACCCCTCCGCACCCCCCGCACCCCTAGTCGCACCCTGTGTCCCCCATATAATCCGAATCAATGAATGTGGGCTTCATCGGTCTAGGCCTCATGGGACGGCCCATGGCGAAGAATCTGCTCAAGGCCGGCTTCGCCGTGTCGGTGCACAGCCGTAGCCCGGGGCCGGTCGACGATCTCGTGGCTCAGGGCGCGACGCGCGCAGAGTCCCCTGCCGCCATTGCCCGCCTCGCCACTCGCATCGTCACGATGGTGCCCGACTCGCCGGACGTGGAGAAGGTCCTGCAGGGGCCGGATGGCGTCTTCAGCGCGATGCAGCCCGGCACGATCGTCATCGACTGCAGCAGCATTGCGCCATCGACCGCCCGCGAGCTCGCCCACCAGGCAACCACCCACGGCGGCCGCATGCTGGATGCGCCGGTCAGCGGCGGCGAGATCGGCGCCATCAGCGGTACGCTCTCGATCATGGTCGGTGGCGACGCCGCCGCATTCGCGGACGCGAAGCCGATCCTCGACGCGATGGGCAATCCTGAAAAGGTGATCCACGTCGGCGGCTCCGGCGCCGGTCAGATCACCAAAGTCTGCAACCAGATGGTGATCGGCGGCACCCTCGCGGTGGTCAGCGAAGCGTTCGCGCTGGCGATCAAGGCGGGCGTCGATCCGGCGAAGGTCCGTGACGCGCTGCTCGGCGGATTTGCCGCCAGCCGGGTGCTCGAGGTCCACGGCGAGCGGATCCTCACGGGCAATTTCACGCCGGGCTTCCGTTCGGCGCTCTATGGCAAGGACATGCGGATCGCCGCGCAGACGCTGGCCGAGAGCCGCACGCCGGCGCCGGTATCGGCGGTCGTGCAGGAACTGGTCGCCGCGCTGGTCGCGAGTGGCCGCGGCGACATGGATTACTCGGCCCTGGCGACGGTGCTATTCGAGCTTGCCGGCATCGCCGAACCGCAGCGTTGAAGGGGTAAAAGACATGCGCCGGATCATCGCCATCGTCGCCGCAGTCGTCAGCTTCGCCGCCCTGCCGTCCGGGCAGGCGGGGAACAAGAAGGTGTTCATCTCGGCCGACATGGAAGGGATCAGCGGCATCTCCGCGTCCGATCAGCTGTCCGCGACCGGGGCCGAATACGGACGCTCCCGCAAGATGATGGCCGACGATGTGAACGCGGCGGTTCGCGGCGCGCGCCGCGGCGGCGCCACCGAGATCGTGGTCAACGACTCGCACGGGAGCATGCGCAACCTGCGTCTCGAGGACCTGGATCCCCAGGTCCGGCTCATCAGCCACAGCTTCAAGCCAGCCGGCATGATGGAAGGGCTCGACGAGACCTTCGACGCGGTCATCTTCGTCGGATATCACGCCAAGGCCGGGCACCCCGGTGGACTCTTCGCCCACACCGGCAGCGGGGTTGTCCGCGACGTGCGCGTCAACGGACGCTCGCTCGGCGAGGGTGGCCTCAACACCATGGTGGCGGCATCGTACGGCGTGCCCGTCGCCCTGGTGACCGGAGACGATGTCGCGGTGAAGCAGGTAGCGGAAACCGCGACGTCGGCGAAGACCGTGGCGGTGAAGCGCGCAATCAATCCGCGCGCCGTCGAGCTCCGTCCGTTCACGATCGTCCATCAGGAGATCGAAACGGCGGCCTACGAAGGGGTGCGCGACGCGAAGAAGTTTGCGCCGCAGCGCGCCGCCAAATATCAGGTCGAAGTACAGTTTCAGGAGCTCGCCATTCCCGAGGTTGCCCAGAACCTGCCGACGATGAGCCGTCCGTCGCCCGACACGATAGCCTTTACCGCCGAGTCGATGCCGAAGGCCTATACGCTGATCCGCCTGCTCTACCGCTACATCAATCCCGACTGATCGCAGGACTGCCCATGGCCGCATGACCCGCATCGAAGACTACGCGCTCATCGGCGACACGCAGACCGGCGCTTTGGTTTCGAAGGACGGCTCCATCGACTGGCTCTGCTTTCCGCGGTTCGATTCGGGGGCGTGCTTCGCGGCGCTGCTCGGCACCCGAGACCATGGCCGCTGGCAGATCACCCCGTCCGGCGCCGTCCGCTCGGTGAAGCGGCGATACCGTGACGCGTCCCTGATCCTCGAGACCGACTTCACCACCGACACCGGCATCGTCCGCCTGATCGACTTCATGCCGCCGCGGGAAACCCAGGCGGACGTCGTCCGGATCGTGGAAGGCATCAGCGGCGAGGTGCCGATCGCGCTCGACCTGGTGGTGCGGTTCGACTACGGGTCGGTTGTTCCGTGGGTCCGCCGGATCGATGGCGACTGGACCGCGGTGGCCGGTCCCGACAGCCTCTCGCTCCGAACTGACGTGGAGCTCGAAGGAGTTGACCTGGCGACCCAGGCGGCGTTTACGGTTCGCGCGGGGGACCGCGTGCCGTTCGTTCTGACCTGGCACCCGTCGCACCAGCCCGGGCCGGAGACCCTGGATCCCCTTGCCGCGCTCGCCGACACCGAGGAATGGTGGCGCGCCTGGGCCAGTAGCTTTTCCTATGACGGTCCGTGGAAGGAGCAGGTCCTCCGGTCGGCGATCACCCTCAAGGGTCTGACGTTTGCTCCGACCGGCGGCATCGTCGCGGCGCTGACGACGTCGCTGCCCGAAAAGATCGGCGGGGTGAGGAACTGGGACTACCGCTTCTGCTGGCTGCGCGACGCGACGTTCACGCTGTTCTCGCTGATCAACTGCGGCTTTCTCAGCGAAGCGGCGGCGTGGCGCGACTGGCTGCTTCGCGCCGCGGGCGGCGATCCGGCAAACCTGCAGACGATGTACGGCGCGGGCGGGGAACGGCGACTGCCCGAGCTGCTGCTGGACTGGCTGCCCGGCTACGAAGGATCGCGTCCCGTACGGATCGGCAACGCCGCGGTCAAACAGTTCCAGCTGGACGTCTACGGCGAGGTGATCGACACGCTGCACGTCGCTCGCGGCGCCGGGCTCGACCCCGACCCGTACGCGTGGGCGCTCCAGAAGGTGATCCTCGAGTTCTTGGAGGGGACGTGGCGGGAGCCGGACGAAGGGATCTGGGAGGTCCGGGGGCCGCGACGGCACTTCACCCATTCGAAGGTTCTCGCCTGGGTGGCGTTCGACCGGTCGATCAAGAGCGCCGAAACCTACGGGCTCGACGGTCCGGTCGACCGATGGAAGGGCATCCGGCAGGAGATCCATGACGACGTTTGCCGCCAGGGGTACGACGCGGCGCAGGGAACCTTCACCCAGTTCTATGGGTCCGCCGAGCTCGACGCGAGCCTGCTGCAGATCCCGCTCGTCGGCTTCCTGCCGGTCGAGGAGCCGCGGGTGGCGGGGACGATCGCGGCGATCGAGCGCGGGCTGATGCAGGACGGGTTCGTCAACCGCTATCGGACCGACGCGGAGGTGGATGGGCTCCCGGAAGGAGAAGGGTCGTTTCTGGCGTGCACGTTCTGGCTGGCCGACGCCTACATGCTCCAGGGGCGGCACGACGAAGCGCACGCGCTGTTCGAGCGGTTGATTGGCCTGACCAACGACGTCGGGCTGCTGGCCGAACAGTACGACGCGCCGTCGGGCCGGCAGGTCGGCAACTTCCCGCAGGCGTTCTCGCACGTGTCGCTGATCAACACCGCGCGGAACCTGGCAAATGCCGGTGGTCCGGCGCGCGAGCGTCCGAAGACCTGACCCCGTGACCGAGCCCACCGAGGGGTCAGACCACGGTCTGACCGCCGGCTCCCCCGGCCCCCTCCACCGACTCTGATGCCGGAGCGGTCCACCCGCGATAGCTGCCAAGGACGCGCACCCACCGGGTGAACTCCCCCAGCTGGGTGATCGCCCGGCCGCACGCCACCGAGTTCCGGGCGGCGTTGACATCCGCGTAGAACAGGTACTCCCACGGCCGGCCGCGGATCGGGCGCGACTCGAGCTTGGAGAGATCGAGATCGCGCAGCGCGAATCCGCTGAGCGCCTTGAACAGCGCCCCGGGCGTGCTCTCGAGCGAGAACACGATGGAGGTCTTGGTCGCTTCGTCGGCGGGAGCCGGGCTGCGGCCCACCAGCACGAAGCGGGTGATGTTGGCGGCGTAGTCCTGGATCGTTTCCTCCAGGATCTCGAGGTTGAACAGCTCGGCGGCGCGTCGCGAGGCGACCGCGCCGGCGTCGGCGCGGGTCCCTTCCGACACCATCTTGGCTCCCCCGGCGGTGTCGTAGACCGCGATGATCTCGACCCCCTCGAGCGCCTCCAGATACCGTTCGCACTGCGCCAGCGCCTGGGGATGCGAGTACACCACCCGCAGGTCGCTGGTCTTCGTGCCAGGACGACCGAGGAGGCAGTGTTCGACCGACAGCTCCACCTCACCCACGATCGGCAGCTCGTGCTCGACCAGCAGGTCGTAGTTGCGATGGATGCTGCCGCCGATCGAGTTCTCCATCGGCAGGATGCCGAGCGTCGCGCGCCCTTCGTCCACCGCGGTGAAGACCTCCTCGAAGCTGCGGCACGGCATGGTGGTCGCCCCGGGAACGAACCGCAGCGCCGCCGCTTCACTGTAGGCTCCGGGCTCTCCTTGAAACGCGATACGCATGGCTACCTTCCGATCTGTTCGACTGCGTGACTCAACGACGGCGTGGCGAGCGACTCGCCTCCGGCAGGCTGGTTTCACCGGCCTGCCTAGACGAAGCTCGGCGCAGCCGAGCGAAGTCTGGCTGGGGGGGCAGGACTCGAACCTGCGATGACCTGATTAACAGTCAGGTGCCTTACCAGCTTGGCGACCCCCCAAAGAAACTAAGAATTCAGAACTAAGAATTCAGAACAAAGAATTCAGAACAAAGAACTTGAACTCAGAACTTCGGAACCTTGGAACCAGTGCGTCAGGCATCCGGAACCACTGGAACCAACCCGGAACCACCAAGAACCATAAGAACCTCTAGAAAACGAAAAAGCCCGCCAGTTTTACCTGGCGGGCTTTAGTCTGTCTCTTGGCTTACTGTTTCTGGTGATCAGTGCGCCGGAGCAAGATCTCGCCCGCCGGGGCTATTAAAGCCCCGATTAAACGAGCGGAAGTTGCGCGCGGAAACGAAGGTCACACCGGAAGAGTAAACGCGTCGGGTGGCGGCTGTCAACCTGCGCTAGCATCGCAGAGCAGGGTGATCGCCACGCTGCTCGATCATCCCGATGGAGAAACAGTGATCCTCGACGATCTGGACCAGGCGGTTCGCTACGCGTGGATCCACCCGGCGTTCCCCCGCGCGTTCGAGTTTCTGCGGACGGCCGACCTCCCGCCGCTGGCGCCGGGGCGTCACGAGATCCAGGGCGAGCGTATCTACCTTTCCATCGATCACGAGGACGGACGCGGCGAGTCGGGCGCGAAGCTCGAATGCCATCGACGGCACATCGACATCCAGTTGGCGATTCAGGGCGACGAACGGATCGGATGGGCGCCGCTCGCCTCGTGCCGCAGCCCCGAGGGTATGTTCGACGAGTCGCGCGACATCGGGTTCTTCTCGGATCGGCCGGCGACCTGGCTCGCACTGCCGCCCGGACGGTTCGCCGTGTTCTTTCCCACTGACGCCCACGCGCCGCTCGCCGGCACCGGCCGGGTGAAGAAGGCGATCGTCAAGATCCGCGTGTGAGTTCGCGATCCGGCGCCCATTCCAAAGCCTCTCCTGCCGGTTGGTCCAGAATGAATCTGTACCACTGATACGACTTCGCTGGCCTTGAACAGGAGGTTAGAAGATCAGGAGAATTCTCTTCAAAGGGGGCCTCTTGACCTCTTGCCCTCCTGTCCAAAGTCAGCGTGCGGGGCCGCGGCGTGAGCCTGCACCGCCGAGATCGCGAAGCACGCAGATTACTTCGTATTCTTGTTTCTCTGCGCCCTCTGCGCCCTCAGCGGTGAGTATTCAGTTATTAGATTCTGCAGGGCTCTAACGGTCGATCGTCCGGTACTTCTTCAGCAGCTCCGACTGACGCGTTTCCTTCGGCATCTCACGGCCGCGGATGAATACCTGTTCTGCCGAACTGGTCAACTCGAACGGATCGCCGGACCAGACGACGAGATCGGCGTCCTTGCCGACCTCGAGTGAGCCGGTACGGTCCGACACGCCCCAGATACGCGCCGGGGAGAGCGTCACCGCCAGCAGTGCCGCGTCCGGCGCCATCCCGTTCGAGATCGCGTTGCCGGCTTCCTGGCGCAGCGTGCCGGCGCGGTGCGTTTCGAACGAGGAGATGGCGACCTGCACCCCCGCCTTCTGCAGGCGCGCGGCGTTTTCGAGCGAGGCGCCGAGCGCCTCGAAAGAGGGGATGTCGGTGAGCGGCTTCACCACCACCGGCACGCGCGCCGCCGCGAGCTGGTCCGCCACCATCCATCCTTCGGCCGCGCCGATCAGGATCAGGCGCAGCTTGAACTCTTCCGCGAGCCTGAGCGCGGCCAGCAGGTCGCTGGCGCGGTTCGCCTGGATCGCGATCGGCAGCTCGCCGGTGACGACCGGACGCAGCGCCTCGAGGTCCAGCCGGCCGCGGGCGTATTCGCGCCGCTGTCCGGTGTTCCAGGCGGTCCGGTTGCGGTTGAAGTCGAGGGCGTCCTGCAGCACCTCGCGCAGCCGGAGCATGGCGGATGCGCGGGATCCTCCCGCGAGCCCGGCTCCGGCCTCGCCGAGCGACCCCATCATCGCGGCCGGCGCCCGGGTGATGCTGCCCGGCACGTGGTCACCCGCCAGGTCGAAGACCGCCGCCTGCCCCTGGAAGATGTGCCGCGTGCTGCCCGGCGCCACCAGCGCGCGGGTGACGCCCTCCATGCGGGTCACCGGGATCGCGGTGGCGCGGGGGTTGAAGGCGTCCACCACGTTGAACGCGGCGCCGAGCTCGGGATCGGTTGTGGCCTGGTCCGCCGTCCCTTCGGCCGACAGCGAGATCTCGACGATCCCGAGGTTGGTGTACGACTCGATGAAGCCGGGGGTGACGACCTTGTTGGCGCCGTCGATCACCCTGGCGTCCGCCGGCACGGTGACGTCCGCACCAACGGCGATGATCGTCCCGCCCCGCATCACCACCGTCCCCCGCTCGATCGCCTGCCCCGCCGCCGTCAGGATCCGCGCGTTGGTAATGGCGACGATCGGGCCCGAGACGGGGCCTGACCCCATTCCGCTCGGCTTCCGCTGGACCCCCAAGATGTTGGGCTTTTTGCCGTCCGCGGACGGTATATTCGTCGAGCCGGATGCAGCGATTTTGGCGGGGACCCCGGCGCCGGGGACAGGCCCCGTCGGGGTATCGGGGACAGGCCCCGTCAGGCCGGTCATGAAGTCGCGCGGGGGCAGGACGGCGCTGCGGTCGTAGAGTTTGGCGCCGTCGATGAACACCTGTTCGGCCCTGGCGTAGACGCTGAACGGATCGCCGGACCAGATCACCACGTCGGCGTTCTTCCCCGGCTCGAGCGAGCCGGTCACCTTGTCGATCCCGAGCGCACGCGCCGGGTTCAGCGTCAGCCACTTCACCGCGTCGGTCCGGTCGATCTTGATCCCCGCCCGCAACCCGGCACGCATCGCCTTGGCGGCCTCCTGGTTGAGCCGCTGGATCCCGTTCGGATCATCCGAATGGACGATGGCGCAACCCTTTGCGTCGAAGACGAGCGCGATGTTCTCCTTGATCCCGTCGTAGGCCTCGAGCTTGAAACCCCACCAGTCCGACCACATGCTCGCGCAGACCTCGTTCTTCGCCAGCAGGTCGCGGACCTTGTAGGCCTCGACCGCGTGGTGGAAGGAGCTGATCTTGTAGCCGAACTCCTTCGACAGGTTGATCATCGCGGCCATCTCGTCGCCGCGATAGCAGTGGTTGTGGACGAGGATCTCGCCATCGAGCACGCCGGCCAGCGTCTCGAGCTGCAGGTTGCGCTCGGGACGCTTCTCCGGATCCGAACCGCCGTCGCGCCACTTCTTCCACTTGTCGCGGTAGTCGGACGCCGAGATCCACGCCTTGCGATACCCCGCCATGTTGCCCATCTCGGTGGCCGGCGCGCTGTTGCGGCCGCCATAGACGCGCTTCGGATTCTCGCCGCACGCCATCTTCAGCCCGTGCGGCGCCCCCGGAAACTTCATCCCCTCGGCGGTGCGCGACGGCACGTTCTTGATCGTGATGCCGCGGCCGCCGAACAGGTTCGCCGAGCCAGGCAGCAGCTGCATCGCCGTGACGCCACCGGCAAGCGCCAGCTCGAACTGCGGGTCGTGCGGCCACAGCGAATGCTCCGCCCACACCTCCGCGGTGTTGGGGCTGGTCATCTCGTTGCCGTCCTGAGTCGACTCGATACCCGGCGCCGGATAGACGCCCAGGTGCGAGTGCGTGTCGATGATGCCGGGCGTGACCCACTTGCCGCTGGCGTCGATCACGACCGCCCCGGCCGGCACCGTCACGTTCTGCCCGACCGCCGCGACCTTTCCGTCCTGCAGCAGCACCGAGCCGCGCTCGATCACCGGCCCGGCGGCGGTCAGGATCGTCGCATTCCTGATCACCGTCGTCTGGGATGGAAACGGCGCATAGGTCGACGCATAGGGATTCGCCGGGCGATCTCCCTTGACGGATGGTTGCTGGGCCGCCGGGATCTCCGGCAGAAAGACGATGGCGGCCGCGGTCAGGAACGTTGTCAGGATGCGAAAGGTCATTTGCGAAGCCTCCAGGCGCAGCCATTGTGTCCCTGCAGACCGTCGTGGCGCCAGTGGCGAGGGACGAGCTTCACGTCGAGCTGGCGCCGGCACCCTCGTTGCTTTCAAATGCCTGCATGTTGAATCAAGGAACCCGTCTGAACGACTCGCTGGTGTCCGGCGTCGCCGGGGCCGTAGCCCTTACGGCCGTGCACCAGGCGGCCCGCACCATAACCGATAGCGCACCGCGAATGGATGTGGTCGGGATGCGAGCGCTCGCCCGCGGCGCCGAAGCTGCCGGCGCCCAGGGCCCGCGCACTCACAAAGGGCTGTACCGCGCTACCCTCGCCGGCGATCTCATCTGCAACAGCGCCTTCTACTCCCTGGCCACCAGCTACACACGTGGCGCCGCGATGGGGTTGCTGGCCGGCGTCGGTGCGCTGGTGCTGCCGCAGCGACTGGGCCTGGGCGTGCCACCCAAGAGCGAACTGCTGTCGAACCAGGTCATGACGGTTGCGTGGTACCTGGTCGGAGGGCTGGTGGCCGCCGCCACCGCTCAATACCTGGCCGGCAAACGGGCTGAGGTCGCGCGGGAATTCGTCGGCGGCTATTAGTGCCCCGGCCGCTCACACCTTGAACAGGACGCCGCTCGCCGTCCGGCCGGTTGCCGCGGCGACGGCGTCCACGTACTTCTGCAGCTGGGCGCGGTAGCGCGCCTCCCCCGCCGACAGCTCGTGGTCGGTCTTGAAATCCACCACCACGGTCGCATCCCCTTCGTCGAACGCCAGGTCGAGGACCCCCTCGATCACCATGCCGTCTTTCGCGGTCCAGGTGATCGGCGTCTCGCGCCGAAGTCGGGCCGACACCCGCGCCCGGGTCATCAGCTCGTGCCGCAGGACGGCGCTGACCACCGAGGCCGCGGCCACCACCTCCTCCGGCGGTGACGCGATGATCCGGCCCTGGACTTCCGCGATCCGGCGGATCCCTTCCTCGCCGGCATCGAGCGGCACCATGGCCAGGATCGCGTGCACCAGCGTGCCGAACCTCACCCCGCGCGGGCGTCCCTCCGCGCCGGGAATCTGAATCACCTCGATGCGGGATGCTGCCGCGATCACTTCGTCGACACCGTCACGCGCCGCTTCGGCTGCCCACGCGGTCGCGGTCTGCACGCGCATCGTCACCACGCTTCCGTTCTCGACGAGCGCTTCGCGTCCGGCCCGCCACTGTGCGTAGTCGGTCAGGCGATCTTCGACGGCAAACATGTCGCCGTCCTTCACGATCAGATCGTCGCGGCGCAGGCCGAACGAGGAGGTCGCGTCGAGGTGCAGCAGAGATGGGTCCCACCAGACAACGGGGTGCGCAGAAGCGGGAGAAAGAGTGCGGATGGGTGCGGAAGGCGTGCGAGAGGGGTAGCTGGGAGTGCGGAAGGGTGCGAGGGGGTGCCCAGGGGTGCGGCGTCGAGGGGACCAGGGATCTCGTAGCCGCCTGGGGCAACGGTGTACGGGCGAGCGGGATCGCCGTCAGGGCGGTTCAGGACCGAGTCCTTCGAGCGGAACGCCGGGCAGCCGGGGGCCTTTCCGGGCGAGCGGCGCATCGGCTCGGGCGGGTAGATCGCGGACGTCAGCGGATCCAGCCAGCCGCCGTCATAAGGACCATCTCCGATCGTCGGCACGACCAGCAGGTCGCGCGCGCGGGTGGCGGCAACGTAGGTCAGGCGCATCGACTCCGCCCGGTCACGCGACGCCTCTTCCGCGTCGTGCAGCAGCAGATCACGCGGCGCCCAGCCGCCGATCTTGAGGGCGCACATGTTCGTCTCGGGATCGATCCAGCGGCCGGCCTCGACCCGCGACAGCTTGCAGGTCGGGTCGGCGAGGATCACCACCGGGAACTCGAGCCCCTTCGCCTTGTGCACGGTCATGATGCGCACGCCGTCGCTGCCTTCCTCGAGAATCGGCGCTTCGGCGGCCTGCGCGGTCTCGGCGGCGATCCGCAGCTCGTCCACGAAGCCGCGAAACGAAATCCCGCCCCCCGCTTCGTACTGGCGCGCGAGCTCGGCAACATGCAGCACGTTGGCGAGCGCCTGCTCCCCCGCGGGCCGCAGGACCAGCGCGACGTGGGCACGGGTCGCATGCAGCAGCTGCTGGATGGTATCGGCTACGGGAATGTAGTTGCGGCGGCGATGGAGCCGCTGCAGCAACTTCAGGGAGCCGGCGATCGGTTGCAGATGGTCCGGCACCGGCTCGCTGGCTGCGCTGCGGCCAGCACCGGGGATCCTGAACGGGTGGAATACGCGGTAACGCCGCTTCCAGTCGAGCAACTCCTCGTCGCCGATCGCGAACAGCGTCCCCCGTAACGTCGCAAACACCGACAGCTCATCGTCCGGCCACTCGACCGCTGCCAGCGCCGCCCGGACGGTCTCCACCTCCTCGCGATCGTGAAAGGTCTTGCCGCCCACCAGCACGTGCTTGAGGCCGCGCGCTTCGAGCGCGCGCACGTAGGGCATCGTGATGTCGTCGCCAAAGCTGATGAAGCGCCGGAACAGGATGCAGACGTGCGCCGCGGTGATCGGTACCGGCTCTTCGCCGGTTCGCTCGGTGACCTTCCACTTGCTCTCGCTGACCAGCCAGTCGACGAACGCGGCGGTGGCGTCGGGGAGAGAGCTCTCGATCGCGATGGCAGAGATGTTCCTGGTGCCATACGGCTTCGGCACCGGCAGCGCGACCACGGCGGGCTGGTTCTTCGTACCCCCACGAAACGGTGAGAGCGGCACGTACTCCGCCTGGAGGGTGAAGGCGTCACCGGTCATGATCGGCGCGAAGGCGGCATTGACCGCCGCCTGGATCCCCGGCACGCTCCGGAAGCTCGTGGTCAGTTTCAGCAGTCGTGCGCCGCATCGCTCCAGGCGCGCGCAAACATCGCGATAGATCCCGACGTCGGCGCGGCGGAAGCGATAGATCGACTGTTTGGGATCGCCAACCACGAACAACCGTCCGGGGACCGGGGTGACCTCGCGCCAGTCGGTTGCCGCCGGATCCGATGCGGCAAGCAGGAGGAGGATCTCGGCCTGCAGCGGATCGGTGTCCTGGAACTCGTCCACGAAGATGTGCGTGAACCGCGACTGGAACCCGCGCCGGACGCCGGCGTCCCCTCGCACGAGATCGCGCGCCTTGAGCAGCAGGTCGAGAAAGTCGAGGGCGCCGGCCCTGGTCTTGAGCTCCTCGTAGCCGGCCACCGCCGCCATCAGCTCCTGCTGCAGCGCCGCCGCCAGGTCGGCGTCGGCCTCCATGCGGAACTGGTCGAGGTGCGCGCGGAACTGGTCCATCGCGTCGACCAGGGCGGCTCGCGTCACCCCCTGCCGGTAGCCGGGGCCGCGGCCGTGTCGCGCCTTGGCGAAATTGCGATCGCGCGACAGATCGACGAGCCGCGCTTCCCATCCGTCGTAATCGACGTGATCGAAAGACTGGTGCAGCGCGATCTCCTGGCTGAGATGACGCGCCGCGGCGGTATCGAGATAGAGGTTGTCGCGCGCGTAGGACGGCTTCTCGGTGAGCCCGGCGAATTCGTGCAGCTCGGCGATCAAACGCTTGACCGCGGCGTCGCGCTCGAACGGATCCCGCGTCCAGGGGGCGGTGAAGTCGCGCCACTGCGCGAGCTCCCACGCGGCGCGGCGAAGCCGGTCGATCGGGCCGTCCTGCTTCGTGGCGGTCCTGCCGAAGCCGGTCCACACCGAGCGCCTGAGGCCCCGCCGAATCCCCTCCGGCGGATCCGCCAGCTGCGCCTGGATCCATGTGCCAAAGGCCTCGTCGAACAGCCGCTCGGCCTGCCCTTCGGTCAGGACGGTGAACAACGGATCGACGCGAGCTTCGACCGGGCGCTCACGCAGCAGCTCGGCGCAGAAGCCGTGAATCGTGCTGACGTGCGCCTCTTCGAGGCCGGCCAGCGCAGCGTCGAGCCGGTCCCGCACCTCTTCATCGGGTGTCACGCCAGCCGCACCCGCGGCGATCGTCCTCTCCTGCTCGAGCGCCGCCCGCAGCCGCAGCTTCAGCTCGCCGGCCGCCTTTTCGGTGAACGTGACCGCAACGACGTTGCCGACGCGAGCCCGGCCGGTGGCAAGGATCCGGAGGATCCGCTTCACGAGCTCGGTCGTCTTTCCGGTCCCCGCCGCAGCTTCCACGACGAGCGTGTCGTCGAGGTCCTGGGCGATGGCATCCCGGGCTGGTTGGTCGGGGAGGATCACGTGCTGGGTGCTATGTGTCATGTGCTGGGTGCGAATGTTCTACGTGCTACGTGCGGTGCTACGTGCTGCGTGCGGTGCTATGTGCTGCGTGCGTGCTACGTGCGGTGCTATGTGCCATCTGCCATCTACCATCCCGTGAGGGGCGGCTAAGGCTTGTCGCGGAGCGCGCGGAGGTCCCCTAGCTTCTCGGGCATCTTGTTCGCCACGCGCAGCTCCTCGTGCGGACCGCAGACGACGCGGAAGTCGCACCAGGCACAGGCGCCCTTCTGGGGAGCGGCCGGGAGGAAGCCGAGCTCGACGGCGCGGTCGACGATTTCCAGCGCTTCGAGGCCGGCGCGGCGGTTGACCTCGTTCATCGGGACCGGATGGTCGGTGAACCCGCCGGCGGCGGTGCAGTAGAACAGCCGTCCGGCGACGACCGGCAGCCCCAGCGCCTCCTCGACGGCCAGGCTGTAGAGGACGGGCTGGAGAATTGCGCCGCCGCCGATGACGGTCTTCCAGGTCGTGCGGTTCTTCCCGGTCTTGTGATCGGTCACGCGCAGCGTGCCGGTGCCGTGCTGCTGTTCGATCAAATCGACGGATCCGCGCAGCTTGAAGCGGCCGTCCACCAGCACCGGCTCCGGCCGGCTCGCCGGGTCGCGCCCTTCCTCGGCCAGCTCCTTCGGCAGCCCGAAGCCGTATTCGAAATAGGCCGGCAACCAGTCGCCCGCCTCGGGGAGGCGGCGCGCCCAGACGCGCAGGTCCTTGGTGATGTCGGCGACCTCGTCGCGCCACACGCGGTCGATGGCCGGGGCGAGGCGCTCGTAGTACTTGTCCGCAACGCCGGACGACGATCCGCTCGAGAACGGCGAGCGCTCGCGGCAGCCCGGCGACAGTTACCGGCAGCTGGCCATCAGCCTTGAGCGCGCGCAGGAAATCCGCCTGGACCTCGTGGAACAGCGCGCCGCGGGTGAGCGGGTCGAGCTTCTGCAGCGGTTCCGGCTCCTCGGACGGCTGGAGCCGGTAGATCGCCGACAACAGGAACTGATATGGGCACGCCGAGAACTTCTGCAGCGCCGACAGCGAATAGGCGCGGGCCGACAGCCGCTGCGAGTCCAGCATCGGCTTCGTCAGGCTGTTCACGCGGGTGATCCCGTCGTAAGCCGTCCACAACGAACGCGCCCGGCCCCACCGCGCCGTGACCGAGCGCCGCAGGTTCTCGTTCAGGCGCAGCAGGTAGTGCGCGTGGCCGCGGACCTTCGCGCCGTCCGCCTGGAACAGCTCGCGCAGGACGGCGAGGTCGTGCTCGAGATCGTCGATCGCGGCAGCCGGATCGGCCGGCGCCGGCCAGGCGAGCCCCGCCCCGCCGGACGCCGCCGCACTCTCCTGCAGGTCTTCGTGATTCGGGATGCGGCCGGTGATCGCACGCATGACGTCGAGGGCGTAGAACGACGGCACGCGCGGACGCGACTCGGCGATGTCGATCCGCGGATACGAAAGCCACAGCCGTCGGGTCGCGGCGCCGACCGCCAGTCGCAGCAGCAGACGTTCCGCTTGTCCGCGTTCCTTCTGCTTCGGCAGATCCGCGCCGAGCGGCACGCGCAGCTCGGCGTCCAGCATCATCGGGTCTTCGTGCGGCTTCTGCGGGAACATCCGCTCCGCGAGACCCGGTACGAACACCACGGCGAACGTCCGCCCACGCGCCTGGTGAGGGCTGCCGACGAACACCCGCCCGTAGCGTGACTTCGGCGGCTCGCTCTCGAGCAGCAGCAGCCGGTCGGCGACGACGTCCCGCGCCTCTTCGAGCGACACCGGACCGATCTCGCTCATCGGCCGCAGCTCGGCGAGGACCTTCAGCACTCGCTCGGGACCCCGGAGCACGCGCGGCGCCAGGGCCGCGAACAGGTCCAGCCATTCCCCCCAGGTGCCGTGCGCCGGCCACGACGCGAGCTCGTCGATGATCGGCAACGCGAATTTTCTCAAGTGCAGCAGGTTCCGGCGGTCGCGCTCGATCCTTTCGACGCGCGGGCTTTCCGGATCCTCGCGGGTCTCGGCGTCGATCTGCAGCCGGTACTGCTGGTCGAGACCGTCGAGCCGGCGATGCCAGCGTTGCGGATCCCCGCCGATCACGGCGGACTCGACGATCAGCGTTTCCCACTTCCACGGCGCACGCAGGGAGCCGTCCACGACCGCCGGGTCATCTTCGACCTCCTGTGTCGCAACGGCCACCCTGTCGTCCGCCCCGTCCGGGCTGTCCGTGCTTTCGGGATCCGCGAACTCCTCCGGCTGATCCTCCGGGGCCAGTCCTTCCGCCGCTTCCCGCATCCCCACGAGCACCTCATCGTCCGGGACGATGAAATCGAACTCGCGCGGGGCGCCATCGAGCTGCGGCACCTGGGCGAGGGACAGGTATTCGGCGAAGCGGCGCGCCGAGAGCTTCTCGCAGGCACAGGCCAGGATGGCGAGGAAGGCGCGGCCGGCGGGGTGAGGACGACGGGTGCCGCGATCGAAGTAGGCGGGCAGGCCGATCTCTCCCGCCGTCGGTGGCGGGTGTGGCCGACGATCGGGGACAGATGCGCCGGAAGGCATGTTCCATCAGCCCGGCGTAGCGCTCCGGCGACCGGACGAAGACTGCAATCTCGTCGAACTTCACGCCGTCGCGGACTTCGTCGAGGATCCGGCGCGCGATCTCGACGCATTCGCGCCCCTCACCCGGCGCGGAGAAAAACCGGACGTCGCCGGCCGGCGTCCGCGGCTTGAGCCTGGATCCGGCGAACAGGTAACGGCGCAAGGCCACCAGGTCGGTGGTCCCGGTCTGGACCAGGACCTCGGGCACGCAGCCAAGCGCCTCGAGTCGATGCAGCGCGGCGAGGTCGCCGAAGGGAACGGTGACCAGCACGTCGCGCGAGGCCTCCATCAGCGCGCGCGCGAATTCAAACTCGGTCCGTGAATCGAAGGGGACGTCGAGCAGCAGCAGCGGCGCGGACAGGTCGAACCCCGACGCACTGCCGGATGCGGCCACCGCAGCCGCGACCTTGAACAGCGTGGCCCGATCCCGGGCGGCGGCGGTCTGGAAGTGCTGCTCGAAGCGCTCGAGCAGCGCGGCGAGGTCTGGTCCGCCGAGCGGCAAGGTCGACAGCGCGTCGGCCTGGACCTGGGCCAGCCGAAGCTCCTGCAGCGTGCGCGCGAGCGCGCGGGCGAAGCCAGGCGTCCTCGCCACCGGGGCGAAGTAGGCCAGCGCATCGTCCTGCTGCGCGTCGAAGGCGGCGCGCGCGGCGACCGCCTCGGATCCGAGATAGGTCGAGAGCGAATAGCCGTCCGCGGCGAGAGCCGGCGCGGCGAGCCGGACGGCGAGCTGGGTGAGGCTGAAGCGATGAATCCCGATCGTCGCGGCGGTATGCGCCGCGAGCGACCGCGCCAGGTCGTCCACCGCGCCGCGCGACGCGCCGACGACGTGGACGTCCGCGGCGTTGGTGGTGTGCGCTGCGGTGAAGGCGCGTGCTTCCGCCAGCCGCAGTTCGGTGGCGGACGACTCGACGACGCGAATGTGGGGGAAGGTGGAGGTTTTCGTACGGGGCATCTGCATCTCCGTCCCGGACGCCGTGCCGGGTCACCGTGATCAGCCGCGCATCGCGGCTGTGAAGTGGGAGGAGGATAGCACAGGGGTCTGACAGCCCAGGTCAGGGGGCGGCCGGGGCATGCGGATGGGACGCGATCACCGAGACGGCGATCGGCTACGGAGCGCTGGCTCTCAGGCGGCGGTTGGCGCGAAGATCGTATCGATCAGGTCGCTATCCGAGAAGCGAGTGACCGACCTTGAATCGAAGCGTTCGATGACGTCATCGTCGGCCTCGACATAGATTCTGCCGGTTTCTGCGCTCAGCGTTGCGTGACGGTTGGCCGGCACAAGGTAACGACGCTTTCTCAACATGGAAGCGCGTTCCACGACGTAGTACCGGAGCCGCCGTTGGGCTGGATCCAGGAGCACGCCTCCGATCGAGCCCAGACACTCGTCGTTTTCCGTGCAGATTTCAACTCCGTCCAGCGTGCTCGTGCCATAGACCACGAGGTCGGCGTCGAGGTATCGAAGGGCTTCGTGCTCGAGTGCGGGCTTCATGTCAGGCTCCTGCGCACCACACCTAGCAACACGCTTGCCACCCGATCCGCGGATATACTCTCCGCCGGATGACACTCGCATCGATCCGCCCGATGGGCTGCGCTGCCCTGATGGCTGTTCTGTTTCTGCTCGGAGTCCCCGGAGCTGGCCAGTCGAGAATCACGACGCCAAAGGACCAGTTCGGGTTCAGCCTCGGCGACGACTACCAGCTCGCCAACTATCGACAGATCTCCGATTACTGGCGGAAGCTGGACGCCGAGTCGGATCGCCTCACGGTCCAGGAGATCGGCAAGACCGCCGAGGGACGCCCGCACCTGATGGGGATCGTGACCTCGCCGGCCAACCATCGCAACCTCGACAAGTATCGCGACATCTCACGGCGCCTCGCGTTCGCGGAAGGACTGACCGACGAACAGGCGCGCGCGCTCGCGAAAGAAGGCAAGGCGGTCGTCTGGATCGACGGCGGTCTGCACGCCACCGAAACGCTCGGTGCGCAGCAGCTCGCGCAGACGGTCTACGAGATGGTCAGCCGCACCGACGACGAGACGATGCGGTTCCTGGACGACTGCATCATCCTGTTCGTGCACGCCAACCCGGACGGCAACGACCTCGTCGCCGACTGGTACATGCGCAACCCGGATCCGGCGTCGCGGTCGCTGGCCGGGCTGCCGCGGCTGTACCAGAAGTACATCGGCCACGACAACAACCGCGACTTCTTCGCCTCGACGCAGGCGGAGACCGAGAACATCAACCGCGTCCTGTATCACGACTGGCTGCCGCAGATCCTCTACAACCATCACCAGAGCGGCCCGCCGGGCACGGTCGTCTGGTCGTCGCCGCAGCGGGATCCCTACAACTACAACCTGGATCCGCTGCTGATACTCGGGCTGCAGGCGCTGGGCACGCACATGCACCAGCGGCTCGCCACCGAAGGGAAGCCGGGCGCGACAATGGCGTCGGGCGGGGCGTACGACGGATGGTGGAACGGCGGCATCCGCAACACCGGCAACTTCCACAACATCATCGCCATCCTCACGGAGACGATCGGCAGCCCGACGCCGATGCGGATCCCGTTCGTAGCGGCCCGGCAGATTCCGACGCGCGACCTGCCTTTCCCGATCGCTCCGCAGGAGTGGAAGTTCAGCCAGTCGATCGACTACTCGATGTCGTTCAACCGCGCGGTGATCGACTACGCGTCGCGCAACCGCGAGCACCTGCTGTTCAACATCTACCGGATGGGCCAGCGGTCGATTCAGCGGGGATCCGAGGACACCTGGACGCCGTCACCGACGCGGATCAACGCGACGACCGCGAACGATCCCAACGCCTGGGCGTCGCTGCGCAAGCCGGAGCTGCGCGATCCACGCGGCTACATCATCCCGGCGAATCAGCCCGACTTCGCCACCGCGATCAAGTTCATCAACGCGCTGCGCGAGGTGAACGTCACCGTTCATCGGGCAACGCGCGACTTCGAAGCCGCCGGCAAGAGCTATCCCGCGGGATCGTTCGTGGTGATGACGGCGCAGGCGTTCCGGCCGCACGTCATCGACATGTTCGAGCCGCAGGATCATCCCAACGTCATCGCCTACCCCGGCGCGCCGCCGACGCCGCCGTACGACAACGCCGGCTGGACGCTCGCGTTCCAGATGGGGGTCCAGTTCGACCGGCTCCTCGAGCCGTTCACCGGGCCGTTCGAAAAGGTGACCGAGTGGAACGTGAAGCCGGCGCCGGGGCGGGTCGGCACGCTGGCCAACGCCCGGTTCGTATAGCCTGTCGCGCGACTCGAACGACGCCTTCAGAGCGGTGAACCGGATGCTCGCCGCCGGAGAGCGCGTGCGGGTTGCCGAGGCGTTCTACTTCGACGCGCGGCCGGCGACAACCAGGCGCCTCGAATCGATCGCGCAGGATCTCGGCGTCAGCTTTCAGGGGCTCGCCGCTGATCTCGGCCCCAGGGCGGTGGGTCCGTGGCGCATCGGGCTGTGGGACCAGTACGGCGGCTCCATGCCGTCCGGCTGGACGCGGTGGATCCTCGAGCAGTTCGAGTTCCCATTCGCACGGGTGTTCGCGCCGGAGCTCGACGCGGGCAACCTGAATGCGAAGTTCGATTCGCTGATCTTCGTGGACGGCGCGATCCCGGCGGCGGCCGAGCCGGGCGGCGGCCGCGGCGGCGGGCGTGGCGGTGGCGGACGCGGCGCCGGCCCGCAGCTCGGTCCCAACGACGTGCCCGCGGAATACCGTACGCACGTCGGCCGGATGACCGCCGAACAGACCATCCCGCGTCTCCGCGAGTTCGTCGAAGCCGGCGGCACGTTCATCGCGATCGGCAGCTCGGCCGAAAACATCGTGCGGCACTTCGGGCTGCCGCTCGAGAATCACCTGGTGGAAGAGGGCAAGCCGCTGCCGCGCGCGAAGTATTTCGTGCCCGGATCCGTGCTCACCGCGAAGGTCGACACGCGCCACCCGGTCGCCGCCGGCATGGCGGAACGTACCGACTTCTTCTTCGACAACAGCCCGGTGTTCCGCTCGACCGACGCGTCGAAAGGCAGCGTCCGCCCGATTGCCGTGTTCGATTCGGACGTGCCGCTCAAGAGCGGATGGGCGTGGGGCCAGCGTTACCTGAAGGACGGCATCATCGCCGCGGAGGTCACCGTCGGAAAGGGGCGCGTGTACCTGTTCGGCCCCGAGATCCTCCAGCGCGCACAGCCTCACGGGACGTTCAAGCTGTTGTTCAATGCGCTGTTGGCCGGGCAGAGGGGGGCGAAGTAGCCCAAAGGGTGCGGGGGGTGCGAAAGGGGGCGGGGGGTGCGGGGGGAACGGCTAGAACCGCCACAAGACCCGAACGCCGCCGCGAAAAATCCTGTAGGTGCTCTCGTCGCCGATCAAGCCGAAGGTGAAGCGGACGTCGGGCGCGATGCTGACGGCGCCGGTCAGCTTCACCGGGATCATGAGGCCGCCGGTCAGGCCGCCGCCGACGATCGTCCGCGTCTCGTCGGCGTCACGCAGGTTGGGACTGTCCGGCGGAGCCCCTGAATCCTCAGGGATGTGCGTGATCGTGCGAATCACCCGCTTCTTGAAGCTTCGTTGTGCGACGCCGGCGAAGAGTGCCACGTTGACCCGTCCGGGTTCACGGGTTCTCCAGACGGCCCGCGCGGTGTAGCCGGTGCCGGCGCTGTCGATGCGCGTGAATCGGGCTCGAATGGCGAGACGCTCGATCTCCTCCCGCGAGGATCCTGGCGGCGCGTAGCTCAGCCAGAAGACCTCACCATCCTCACGCTGCGTGGAGCCGAAGCCCTGGTCGGCTTCGAACTCGATGCTCCAGCCGCCAGCGACGTGGATCCCGACGGCTCCGCCGAGGGTCCGTACGGAACTGAGATCCACGGGTCCGTGGCTACCGGCCTCGACTCCGGCGGAAGCACCGACATAGATCCGGGTCGACTGTGCCGCCACCGGAACGGCGAAACCGGCTGCGAGGCCGACGGCGAGCGTGCAAACTGTAACTCTCATTCGGCACCCGTCCGGGAAGGCGTAAGGCGACGAAGAAATGGCTCAGGCCAGTTCCGTTCACCTCATCCACCGGCAACAGGTTTGCAATCGTTCCCTGCATGGCACGAAAGCCCGGGCGTCCCCGGAAAGGGTCTTCGCCTTCGCTCATCGACTGGCTGGAGCCCGAGAACAACTCGCACGTCCTCGACTGGCGCGAACGGGCGCATGAGTTCGGCCTCATGCCGGCCGGCGATACGGACGAGCCAGCGTCGGTGGTGCTCCCGGCCGACCGCCTGATCGAGGAGGAAGAATCCGAGGCCTTCGAAGGCCGCCGGCCCGGTTACGACCAGGAAGCCGAAGAGGACGAGAACGCCAGGCCGGGGCAGGAAGATGACGAGGAGAAGTTCGAGGCCGGCGTCTCCCGCGACGACCTCGACCTCGTGCGCCTATATCTGAGGAGCGTCGGGCAGAGAAAGCTGCTCACCGCCAAGCAGGAACAGGAAATTGGCCGCCGGATCGAAGACGCCCGCGGCGAGCTGCAGTCAATGCTCGGCACGATCCCGTGCGCGCTCGACACCCTCCTCAGCCTTGCCGCCGAGGTGAAGAAAGGGTCGGCCCCGGCCGCCGAACTGATCCTGCTGCCCGACGGCGGCGAACTGAAGCCGGAGAACGTCACCAGCGTACTGGCCTCCTTCCAGCGGATGCGGGCCGCCGAAAAGCGGGTCGCCGACTGCCGCCAGAAGTGCGAAGACCGCCGCTCCACCGCCGCCACCCGGACCAGCTTCATCCGGACGATGCGTGAGGCGAACGCGATCATCGAGAAGGAGATGCGCAACCTGCCGCTGCGGCCGGCCCTGGTCGAACAGGTGATCCGCGAGTTGCGTGAGATCAACGCCGGTTTCGATGCGCTCGAACAACACCCCGCCGCCAACCGGGCCGAATTGCGCCACGCGCTCGAGAAGCGGGCCGGGATGCCGCGGCGACGGTTCTGCCGCGCCTTTTCGCTCGTGCGCCAGCAGGAAGAAGTGGTCAACGAAGCCAAGCGGGACCTGCTCGAAGCGAATCTGCGGCTGGTGGTGTCGATCGCCAAGCGCTACACCAACCGCGGCCTGTCGCTCCTCGACCTGATCCAGGAGGGAAACATCGGCTTGATGAAGGCGGTCGACCGCTTCCAGTTCCGCCGCGGCTTCAAGTTCTCAACCTATGCGACCTGGTGGGTGCGGCAGGCCGTCGGCCGCGCGGTGGCGGACTACGGCCGCACGATCAGGCTGCCGGTGCACATCATGGAGTCGCTGACCAAGCTTCAGAAGGAGCGCCGGACGATGGCGGCGGATCTCGGCCGCGATCCCCGGCCGGACGAACTCGCCAAGCGGCTGGAGATGCCGGTCGGCAAGGTGCTGCTGCTGCTCGAGGCCGCGCGCACACCCTCGTCGCTCGAAGCGACCGTCGGCGAAGACGACGAGACACGGCTCGCCGACCTGGTGCGCGACGTCTCCGCTCCGTCGCCCGAGGAGACCGCGATGCGCGGCCAGATGGCCGGCGAGGTCGAGCGCGCGATGGCCCCGCTCAACGACCGCGAGCGCGAAGTGATGCGCCTGCGCTACGGCCTCGGCATCGAGCGCGAGTACACGCTCGAAGAAGTCGGGCGCCGCCTCGGGATCACCCGCGAACGGGCCCGCCAGATCGAGGCCAAGGCGCTGCAAAAGATGCGCGCCGCGAAGAACCGGGCCGCATAGCGCGTTCCGCGCTGCCACCACGGCGCGGAACGGCACAATTCAGAATTACGAACTAAGAATTCAGAATCGAAATCTGCGGCCCCGAGGCAGATTTCCTGCAGGCCCTCAAGGATTCACCGCTGAGGACGCAGCAGAGGGCCGGCACAATTCAGAATTAAGAACTAAGAATTCAGAATCGGAATCTCGGAAGTCAGATTTCGCTGCACGCCTCAAAGATTCACCGCAGAGGCCGCGGAGCACGCAGAGGGCCACGGAATCGGTCTTAGATCCTGAACGATCTCGACGCTCGCTGCGCTCTCGGACGAGTCGTCGACGGACCGCAGTGATTGCGCGGAACGGCAAAATTCAGAAGTAGCAAGCGTGACCGAGCGAACCAGAACCTGGATCCTACGCCCAGAACCACGACCGTCAGAATCCAGAACCGCGCACGAAGAACCCGGAACCACGAACGTGAGAGCCCGGAACCACGACCGTCAGAATCCAGAACCTCGCACGAAGAACCCGGAACCACGAACGCGAGAGCCCGGAACCTCATTCGACAGAACCTGGAACGACGTTGGCGCCCGGAACCACGACCGTCAGAATCCAGAACCTCGCACGAAGAACCCGGAACCACGAACGTGAGAGCCCGGAACCTCATTACGAAGAACCCGGAACCACGAACGTCGAGAGCCCGGAACCTCATTCGAAGAACCCGGAACCACGACCGTCAGAACCCAGAACCGGCACAAGAACCCAGAACCCAGACCGACGTCGTCATTTATCAACGACCTTCCCGTAGGCCTTGATCTGTTCCTCGACGACCTTCCGGTCCCCGACGATGACGATCGTGGCCTGGTCGTCTCGCAGATACTTCTTCGCCACCTCGGTGACCTTCTGCGGCGTGACCGCGAAGACCTTCTTCACGTAGGTGTTCGGGTAGTCGGCCGCCAGGCCGTGCAGGTCCACGTACTGCAGCTGCGCGGCGATCCCGCCCCGGCTCGAGTTCTGAAGCACGTAGGTGCCGGCCAGATACTGCTGGACCCCCTGCAACTCCTTCGCATCCGGCGGCTGCGCCTGCAGCCGGTCGATCTCGGCGAAGATCTCCTTGAGTGACAGCCCGGTCTGCGCGGTGGTCACGTCGGCGTTCTCCGCCCAATACGCGTCACGGTAGCGGCTCGACACTTCGCTATACGGCGAGTAGGTGTAGCCCTTGTCCTCGCGGATGTTCTTGGTGATCCGCGAGGCGAAGGCGCCGCCGAGCAGCGCATCCATCACCGTCAGTGCCACGAAATCGGCGCTCGACGGATCGATCGTCGGCATCCCGAGGATGATCGTCGACTGCGGCGCCCCCGGGCGATCCACGAGATGAACGGCGCGGGTCGACGCCGGCTTCGGCGGCTGTGTCTGCGGCGGCGTTCCCTTCCCCCAGCCGTCGAACGCCTTCCGGATCGACGCTTCCATGGCGGCGGCGTCGAAGCGGCCGACGACGTAGAGACGGGCGCGGCCGGCGCCATAGGTGGACGCGTAGAACTGCCGGGCCTGCTCGATCGTGTATCCCTTGATCATCTCGCCGGTCGGGAACACCCGTCCGTAGGGATGGTCGCCGTAGAGCACCGCTCGGAACTTCTGGAGCGCGAGCTGCTGGGGCTGGCTCAGCGCCACCGCCAGGTTGCGCGACAGGTTCGCCTTGAGCCGATCGAGCTCCGACGCCGGGAACTTCGGGTTGCGGACGACGTCAGCGACGAGCGCCGCGAAGTCGGCGCCGAACTCGCTCAACACGTCCCCGCCGATCGTGGTCGAATCTCCGCCGACGCCGATGTCGAGCGAGCCGCCCATGCGCGCGGCTTCGGTCGAGATCTCGGTGGCGCTGCGGGTGGCGGTCCCCTCGCGCATCAGCTCGCCGGTCAGGTCCGCCAGCCAGACTTCGCTGGCCTTTTCGAAGGCGTTGCCGGTCCGGATGCTGAGCGTCACCCGGACCTTGGGCATGTTGCCCCACGGAACGAGCGCGACCTGGAGGCCGTTCGCGAGCGTGAAGCGTTTGGCCTCTGGCACCCGAAAGTCGCGCGGCGCTCCCGGCTTCGGCGGCTCGGAGGGAAACGGTGTCTGCGCGACAACCGGCAGCGCCCAGAACGCGGTCACGACTGCCAGCGAAACCGCCAGTCGCTTCCCAATCCCCAATCCCCAGTCCCCAATCCCCAATCCATCGCCCAGCTTCATGGTCAGTTCCCCTTCGCCTTCGGCGTGATGGTGAGGATCGTCCGGTTACTGGCACGAAGATACTCGCGCGCGGTTTTCTGAATCAGCTCCGGCGTCACCTTGCGGAACTCGTCTTCGAGTCGGTTGATCTTCCCCGGGTCATCGTCGAAGAGGGCGTAAGACGCGAGCAGGTTGGCCCGGCCGAAGCGCACGAACTGCTCTTGTTCGGCATACAGCGACGAGCGACGCTTGACGAGCGCGAGGTCGAGCTCCGCCCTGGTGACGGGTGTGTTCTGCAGCCGCAGGATCTCTTCGTCGATTGCCTTGACGATCTCGTCGGACGGCTTGTCGCTGTCGTGGATCAGATAGAGCGTCCAGAGCACCGGCCCTTTGACGTCGAACATGCTGCCGAGCCCGGGATTCGCTCCACCCGAGACCGAGCCGGTCAGCCCGCGCTTCTGGACCAGCGACTGGTACAGCCGGCTGTCCTGCCCCTGGACCAGCAACTCGTCGATCAGCCCCATCGCAAAGTACTCGGGCGTGTCGCGGGGCGGGTGATGGTAGCCGAGGGCCAGCGCCGGACGATTCGCCAGCGCGTCCTCGCGGTTGGAACGCTTCTCCTTCTCCTGGCGCGGCTCCGAGATATCGGGCTGCGGCGGCAGCGTCGACGCCGGAATGCCGGCGAAGTACTGGCGGACCCAGCCGAGCGTCTGGGCCGGATCGATGTCGCCGGTAACCACCAGCACGGCGTTGTTCGGCGCGTAGTAGGTCTTGAAGAACTGCTGGACGTCGGTGAGCGTGGCGGCGTCGAGATGCTCGAGATCGCCGTAGAAATTGTGGGCGTTGTACCAGTTGGTGTTGGCGATCTGCGGCAGGTCGAGCCACGGGAACCCGCCGTACGGCTGGTTCAGCACGTTGACCTTCACCTCGTTCTTGACGACCTCCTGCTGGTTGGTCAGGTTCTCCTGCGTGATGTCGAGGCCGCGCATCCGATCCGCCTCTCCCCACAGGATCGTTTCCAGGGTGTGGGCGGGGACGATCTGGTAGTAGTTGGTGAAGTCGAAGCGGGTGGAGCCGTTGAGGATGCCGCCGTTCGATTGCACCAGTCCGGTGAACTCGTTCTTGCCCAGGTTCTTCGAACCCTGGAACATCATGTGCTCGAACAGGTGGGCGAACCCGGTGCGTTCCTTGGGTTCGATGCGGAAGCCGATGTTGTAGTACACCGCCACGACGGCGGTCGGTGAAGAGGTATCGCGCGACAGCACGACCTTGAGACCGTTATCGAGCTTGTGATACTCGATCGGAACGGTCACCGCGTCCGGCGCGGGCGGTGACTGGGTCTTCGGCGTCTGCGCCGCCGGGCTCGGCCATCGTCAGGGTGGCGGCCAGGATAGCAACCAGCAGGCTTCGGGACATCAATGACTCCTGCTCGAATCTACCACGCCGATTTGCGTGGGTAAGCTGCTGTCAGGCGGTGGGACGGCCGGTGGGACGGCTACCGCTCGGCCGGCCAAAGAAGAGCGTGAGAAAGCCGGGGAGGAACGCGAAGCTCCAGTAGAGAAAGTGGATCAGGTAGTTCGGCCCGCCGCGACGCGGATTCGTCCAGATCCCGGAGATCGCGTAGAACGCCAGCCCCGACAGAACGGCGGCGACCGCCCCGCGGCTCATCGCGCGGGTCATCAATTCGGGCTGGAGGAAGCGCTGCAGCAGCGCGAAACAGATCCAGAAAAGCATCCACGCCGGGAGCATCGCCCCATAGCCGAACGTCGAGGCCATCGCGTAGAAGGCGGCGGCCGCGAGGACGCCGACGAGCGGCCCCGCCACCAGCCCGGGTAGCGGGCGCCCGGCGCGCGCGCCGATTACTGCGCCGATGCACAGGCACATGACCGCGCCATGGGCGACGCCCGTCCACATGCTGTGCCGCACGCCGAAAAACGCCCAGACGAAATCGCCGGCGGTCATGACCGCGCCGAGGAAAAGGGCCGCTGCAATCGCGCTGAAAATCATGGCGGGAGCATAACGCAGACCGGCACTATGATGGGCCCATGAAGGTCCGCTTTTGTCTTGCGGCGTTGCTCGCCCTGATCGTCGCCTCCCCGGCGGCCGCCGCCAAGGAATATCAGGCGACGCGGTTCGACTCGAAAGTCGAAGTTCAGCCCGGCGGGGCTCTCCAGGTCACTGAAACGATCGTCTTCGTCTTCAGCGGCGGCACCTTCACGCAGGTGTTCCGGACGATCCCGACCCGGTACACCGACGGCATCGAGTTCGTGAGCGCCTCAATGGACGGCCAGCCGATGGCGCAGGGAAAAGGGCCCGGCCAGGTTGAGGTTCGGCGCAAGGAGGGGTTGCGGATCGACTGGAATTTTGCCCCGGTGTCCGACAGCACCCACACCTTCGAAGTGACCTACCTCGCCCGCGGCATCGTCAAGCAGGCGGAGGGCAGCGACCTGCTCGAATGGCGGGCGCTGCCACGGGAGCACCGTTACACGATCGCGAACGCGACGGTCGAGATCACCGGCCCCGAGCCGCCGGCCGCCGCGCCGCGTCTCGAGACGCGACGGGTGGACGGCGCGTCAGGTGTGACCACGCAGGACCGGGTGGTGACGGCACGCGCGTCGGGGATCCGCCGCAACGGCTCGCTGGTGGTCTCGATCCCCTTCCCGCGCGGCAGCGTGCTCGACGGTCCGCCGGCGTGGCAGGCGAAACAGTTCGCGCGCCAGGAGCGGTTGCCGGAATGGCTGATGGCGGCCGGTGTGGCGCTCATGGTCAGTTTCGTGCTGCTGTTCGCGCTGCGGCAGAATTACGATCCGCCGCCGCGTGACGCCGGCGTTCGGTGGGACTCGATGATCCCGCCGGATCCGACGCTGCCGGCGGTGGCCGGGGCGCTGGCGGCCAACGGCCAGCCACAGCTCGAGCACGCGATGGCCACGCTGTTCTCTCTCGCCGAACGAGGGGTGATCGCGATCCGTGAAGATCCGAAAGGCAGGTTCGGGCAGCGCGACTTCAGCATCACCTTCCAGCGCCTCGCGTCGCAGCTGGCCCCACACGAAGAGGTCGCCCTCGACATCGTGTTCCAGGGGACGCCGAGTACGAACGCGTCGGTATCACTGGCCAGGGCACGGACCTATCTGACCCGCCGGTTCTCACGGTTCAAAGCAGCGGTGAGGCATGAGCTGGCCGAGGCGCATTTGATCGACGGCGGGCGTCAGGCCAACCGGCGACGATACCTGAAACTCGGAGCGGCGCTGCTCGTGCTCGCCGGTATCGGCGTGATCCCCTGCGCAATCCTCGCCGACAGAGAAGGGGGTGGCCCGTTCTTCATCCCGCTCGCGCTGGCGATCGCGGGCGTCACCAGCCTGATCATTGCAGCCTCACGCACTCCGCTGTCGAACGAGGGCGTGCGCCGCGCCGAACAGTGGCGGGCCTTCAAGCGCCATCTTTCGGATCCCCAGGCGATCGAGCCTCGCTGGGGCGCAAGCGGCACCGGTGAGGCGAGAATCCTGCCGTTGGCCGTAGCGCTCGGCCTGGCGGCGGCGTGGTCGAAGTTCATGAAGAAGCGGAACGTCCAGACACCGGGATGGTTCCACGCGATCTCGAACGTGGACGGCGGCCACGCTTTCGCGACCCTGGTGGCGACCGGCGGCGCTGGAGCACACAGCGGCGGAGCACACAGCGCCGGCGGCGGCGGCGTGGCCGGCGGCGGCTCCTCGGGAGCGCACTAGGGCGATTCCTATGCGCCGCGACGCGCAGCCTGGACGAGGTGATCCAGCATCCGGCGGCGGTGAGCGACCTCCTGGTCCGACAGCCGTTTCTTCGTATCGGCGCGGTCGAAGGGCAGCTCGCGCTGTGTCCACGCGGCACGGCGGGCCCGGGTACGCTCCATCCCCGCCTTGAAGCACTCGAAACACAACGCGCGGCCGTTCCCGTGGGTGCAACGAGCCATGGCTATTGCGCCTCCTCCATCATGTCAAGCAGACGGCGTGCCATGATCTGGGCACGACGGCGGCGGTGCTCGAGCACCTTGTACTTATCGGGGCCGCGCAGACCGCCGGGAACCGTCGCCAGCCGCAGCCCCTGGCGGCCGATCACCACGCCGGTCGTGGTCGTGCTGCCGAAGTCCAGTTTCCGTGCCGCTGAGCCGTCGAACCGCGTCATGTGACTCTCCTTCTGTCCGCCCGTAGGGCTTGGCTTCCCGCCGCGCCCCCGCATTCCGCCTCGCACGCAGTGTAGAAGGCACCCGTGACAAGGTAGGTCAGCCCCGGGATTTGACCGATCTGGCGGGATTTGCGCCGGTTTCGGCGGTCCAGGCGGGCCGGCATCCGTGCACGCCCGACGCCGTCCCTGTGTATAGTTCGCGGCATGCTGCCTGCGCGGAAGCACAAGATCTCGCGCCTGGAGGAGTTCAGCGACGCGGTGTTCGGCTTCGCCCTGACGCTGCTGGTGATCACCTCCAGCGTTCCGCGGAGCTACGCCGAGCTCGTCAGCCTGATCCAGGGGATCCCGGCGTTCGCCTGCTGCTTCGCTCTGCTGGTCTGGATCTGGTACGAGCACGACTCGTTTTTCGAGCGCTATCCGCTCCAGGACGGCACGACGTTCGTTTTGAACAGTGCGCTTCTCTTTACTGTGTTGCTCTACATCTATCCGTTGAAGTTCATGTTCGACTCGTTCATGCGCGAGGTCTTCGGTCTCGGCTCGAACAGCACCCTCGTGCGGATGTCGCTCGGCGAGCTCGCCCGGGCGTCAACGCTCTACGGCTTCGGCTTCTTTCTGTTGATGGGACTGTTCGCGCTGATGTACCTCAACGCCTACCGCCGGCGTGAGCAGCTCGAGCTGGACGTGCTGGGGGCCTTCGACGCGCGCGCACTGGCCGGGCACCATCTCGTGTCCGCCGGCGTTGGACTGTTCGCGATGTTCTTCGCGCTGCTCGGCCCGCGCGAACTGGCGTTCCTCTCTCCCTCGTCGTTCGCGCTCATGGGGCCGGGCCACTGGGGTTATGGGCACTGGACGGCGAAGCGGCGCACCCGCCTCGAAGCGCAACTCGGCGCCGTCAGCGTTCCACAGGCGACGTAGTGCCGCGCAACGCCGAAGTCATCCGGCAGTGGTCGATCCTCAAGGAGCTCGAGGCCTCGCGCCGCGCGACGATCGACGACCTGGCGGAACGCACCGGGGTCACCACGCGCACCATCCGCCGGGATCTCGAAGCGCTCCAGACTGCTGGCTTCCCGCTGTACGACGAGACCCACGACGGCAAGAAGTACTGGACCCTCGAGCAGAAGGCGTTCCGCCGCCTCGACGACACCGGCTTCACGCTCGCCGAGCTGAGCGCGCTCTACTTTTCCCGGACGCTGGTGGAGTGCCTCTCCGGCACGCCGTTCGAACGCGACGTCCGCAGCGCGTTCGACAAGCTGTCGGCGGCGCTCACCCCGGGGATGCGGCAGTTTCTCGACCGCATGCCGCTGGTGATGCAGGCCAAGCCGGAGCCCGGTGCCCAGGCGGCGGCGCCGCGTTCGAAGGAAGTGTCGCAGCTCCTCGAAGCAACGATGCAGCACCGCCGCGTGACGATGCGCTACCACTCGTTCTCGAGCAACCGCGAGAAGACCTACGTGCTCGAGCCGTACCGGCTGCTGTTCGGCCAGGGCGGGCTCTACGTCATCGGGATGGTGCCGGAGTACGGCAACCTCCGAACCTTCGCGGTCGACCGCATCGAGCAGATCTCGCTGACCGAGGAGCGCTTCGAGCCGCTCGAGCTGCCAGACGATGCGTTTGCGCACTCGCTGGGGGTGAACCAGGGCACGCCGGAACGGATCGAGGTGGCGTTCGGCCCGAAGATCGCGCGTTACGTGCGCGAGCGGGTCTGGCATCCGTCACAGGAGGTCGCCGACGGTCCGGATGGGAGCCTTCACCTGACGCTGCACGTGGTGAACGACTGGGCGCTGAAAAGCTGGATCCTGGGGTTCGGTCAGCTGGCGCGGGTGCTTTCGCCGGCGGCGCTGGCGGCGGAGATCAGCCAGGAGCTCGCCGCCGCCGCGGCGAACTACCGGTGAGAGTTCGGCGTCAGATTTGTTCTCTTGTTTCGCTCGAGCCACGACGGGAGCTTCGCCGTCTTTTGGACAGGAGATAGAAGATCAGGAGAACGCTCCTTAAAGAGGTTCTCTTGAACTCTTGCCCTCCTGTAAACAAAGTGACCGCTCGGGCCGCGGCGGGAGCTTCGCTGGCCTTAAACAGGAGGTTAGAAGATCAGGAGAACGCTCATTAAAGAGGTTCTCTTGAACTCTTGCCCTCCTGTACACAGTGAGCGCTCGGGCCGCGACGGGAGCTTCGCTGGCCTTAAACAGGAGATACCGTGTTGAAAGTCAAGCGGTCGCGCGCTTCGCGTCGTAGGCGCGCCCCGATTTGAGCACGCCGAACGCGAGGTGAATGAGTTTGCGCATGGCGGCACCGATGATGAGCATGGGCGGCTTCCCGGCGCTGCGCAGCCGAGCGGCGAGCGGCTGGAGGCTGGGATTGAAGCGGATCGCGGCGATGGCCGGAAAGTACAGGGCTTTGCGCAACCGACCCGGCCCGAGCTTACACATCACCCGGCGTCCGTGGTGCGACCCGGAGTCGTTGGGCCGTGGGACCACGCCGGCAAAGGCTGCGGCCTGACGGGCCGACGTGAAGGGTTTGTTAAAGAGCTCGGCTAAGAGGAGGGCGGCGGTGGCCTCGCCGATCCCCGGAATGCTGGTCAGCAGATCGCATTGCCCGCGAAGACCTGGGTGCTGATCCAGATGCTGACCGATCTGCTGGCGCACGGCCGTGATTTGCGCCGCCAGGTGCTGGAGCACCGCGTCGATCGATGCTTGCACCGCCGGGGTGAGCGCCCCCGCCTGCGCGCGATTGCGTTCATCCGTCTGCATGCCGAGCAGCGCGTCGAGGCGGCGGACCAACGCCTGCAGGTCGCGCACCTCGCGCGGCAGGGGCGTCCACTGCGGGGGGTGTTCTTTCGCCGTATAGTCGGCGATCACATCCGCGTCCACCCGATCGGTTTTCGCACGCGCCAGCTGACTTTTCGCGTAGTGGTGAATGATCGCAGGATTGAGCACACTGACCCGATGACCGGCCTCGACTAACGTGGTCGCCAACGCCTCACCGTACGTGCCCGTCGCCTCGAGACACGCGTGCACCCGATGGGCGGCCTGGCGTGCGAGCCAGGCGAGTAATTCCGCGAACCCGGCGGGTGAGTTCGCGCAGGCCTTTCGGCGGCGTCTGCCATCCGGAAACAGCAACGTCACATTGAATTTCGCCTTGGCGATATCGATCCCCAGCACGGCGTCCATCAGCGGCTCCTTTTCCAGACGTCGTCCGCGGTCAACCTTGTGGATGCAGGCTCGACTCCGCGCGGGAGCGGCCTTCGATACCGTTCGACCGGACGTCCGACACTGAGCGCCGGGTGCTGATCTCCTGTGCAGGCTCATCGTGGCCTCAGGGCAGAATCGGCATCCCGACGCTCACTACCCAAGCGTCCCTGAGTAGACCGCCCGGCTGGAGCCCAGTCAAGCAGCGGAGTCAACATACAAGGTTAGAAGATCAGGAGAACGCCTCCTTAAAGAGGTTTCTCTTGAACTCTTGCCCTCCTGTACAAAGTGACCGCTCGGGCCGCGACGGGAGCTTCGCTGGCCTTAGACAGGAGATTAGAAGATCAGGAGAACGCTCCTTAAAGAGGTTCTCTTGAACTCTTGCCCTCCTGTACACAGTGAGCGCTCGGGCCGCGACGGGAGCTTCGCTGGCCTTAAACAGGAGGTTAGAAGATCAGGAGAACGCTCTTTTAAAGAGGTTCTCTTGAACTCTTGCCCTCCTGTTCAAATGAGACCGCTACGCTGCCTCGAACAGGGTCAGCGCGAAGCGGGCGATCGGGTCGATCCACTGGCGGCACTACCTGGAAGCCGGCGTTCGCGCCGCTCGCAACCACCTGCTCCGGTTCGTACTTGTAGGAGCTTTCCGTCCAGATCAGCTCCCCCGCCTCGAAGTTCACGAACAGCTCCGCGGCCGGGACGCGCACCTGCTGCCGGACGGTGCTCACGAGATGCATCTCGATCCGCTGATCCTCCCGGTTCCAGATCGCACGGTGCTCGAAGGTCGTGAGATCGAAGTCGGCGCCGAGCTCGTGGTTGATCCGCACCAGCAGGTTCTTGTTGAACGCCGCGGTCACGCCGAGCGGATCGTCGTAGGCCAGGAGCAGATCGGGCTCCGGTTTCGCCAGGTCGGCGCCGAGCAGCAGCTGATCGCCCGGCGCCAGGAGCGCGCGGATCCGGGCGAGGAACGCCGCCGCCGCCGGCGGATCGAAGTTGCCGATGTTGCTGCCCAGCAGCAGCACCAGCAGGCGTCCGTCGCCGGAACGCGAGGTCACCGCCGAGCGCAAGCCGTCCTCGTAGGTCGACTGGTGCCCCACCACCGAAAAGTGCAGGCGCGTCAGCCGCTGCTCGGTCTGTTCGAGGGCCTGCGACGAGATGTCGATCAGGTGCACGCGCGCCGAGCGCGCCGCGCGCCAGCAGCGCTTCGGCAAGGATCACCAGCTTCTCGCCGCTGCCGCATCCCAGCTCCACGATGGTGCCGTCGCGATCGGCGCCGCCGCCCGTCCGGTGGCCGAGCGCGTTGACGATCGCCCCGGCGTGCTCGCTGAGCAGCCGGCGCTCCGATCGCGTGATGTGATACCAGGGCAGCCGGCAGATCGCATCGAACAGGCTCGACCCGAGCGGGTCGTAGAGGTACTTCGACTGGAGCTGCTTCGGCGACAGCGCCAGATCGCGCCGGACGTCGGCGGCGAACTGCGCCGCCAGGGTATCGCGAACCTGTTGCGACATCAGAGGGACGCCACTGTCCGGAACTTCGCGTACACGTATGGATAGTTCGGCCGGAACCAGTTGCGGAAGCTCGGGCGGATCAGCTCCTTCGCGGTCGCTGACGACGCCCCCTTCATGACGTAGTGCTGACCGTCGAAGAACTCGGCCGAGTACTCGGGATACGAGACCATCGGTTCGAAGCCGGGGAACGGGGCAAAGATGGTGGAGGTCCACTCCCAGCCGTTGCCGACGAGGTCGTGAACCCCCCACGCGCTGGCGCCATCCGGACGCGAGCCGGCGGGCACCGGTTCCCACGACGCGAAATCGAAGTGACCGCGCTTGCGGACCGGGCGGACATCCTCAGACGACCCGCCGGACGACTGGGGCGAGCCCCATGGATACCGCCGCTCCTCACCCGACGGGGTGCCATAGGCGGCGCGATGAAACTCCGCCTCGGTCATCAACCTGCGTCCCTTCGAGGCGGCAAAGGCGGCGGCATCCTCCTGGCTCACGTAAACCGGCCAGGCCGGCGGGAGCGGAAGGCTCTCGAACATGCCGCGCCAGTACCAGGCGCCCGACTGGCGCTCCCAGAAGACCGGCGGCGCGACCTGCCCCGCCTCGACGAACGGAAGATAGTCGGCGTTGGTAATGCTGTGCACGTCCATGTCGAACGCCGGCACTTCGACCCGGTGGGCGTCGAACTCGTTGTCCCATCCGAAAGCGACGGCGTTTGCCGCGGTTCCGCCCGGATCCAGGCGGGCACCCAGGGTCGCGGCCCCGGCGGGGATCCTGACGGTTGCGCGCGAAGGCACCTCCCCTTTCAGCTCATAGGGCAGATAGGTGGGGCAGATCTTTTGATCGTGCGGCAGCCGGTGCCACATATAAAGGAGCGTTTCCTGGTGCATCGCCTCGTGTTCGAGGGCGGTGTAAAGCGCCTCGGCGTGGCGCATGGCGGGGCGGGCGGGATCGAGCGGCGCCTCCCGGATGGCGTCGGTGATGAGCGCGTCCGCCTGCCGGCCAAAGGCCAGGACCTCGTCGCGCGACGGCCAGGTGGTGCCGGCGCCGCTCCGCGGCACCGCGGCATCCACGCTGTCGGGGTCGATCCCGCGGGCGAACAACGCTTCCAGCCGCGCATCCACGCCCGGACGCCCCAGCCCCCGATTGATCAGCGCGATGATGCTGAAGGCCGGCAGGTGCCCTTCGTAGAACACGATCGGATTGCGAAGCGCGATCGGGCGAGCGTAGTACGAGGCCGGATCGATCAGGTCGAACAGGGCCCGTGACCGCGCCCGGTTTTGCGCGTACCATGAGGCGGCCAAGGCACGGTCGACGTTGAGCGGGCCGGCCGGGCCGGCGCTGGTAAGGGACGACATACCCCTAACGTAACCCAGATGCCCTTCCTGTCATTCCCGGCCGGCCGGGCTAGCCCGGCGTGTTACGCTAGAGCATCCGGTCCGACGCACCGTCGCTGGCGTGGCAGTACCGGAAGCCCGCTTTGGTGCGCAAGCGCGAAAGTGGCGGAACTGGCAGACGCGCCGGACTTAGGATCCGGTAGCCGTAAGGCTATGGGGGTTCGACTCCCCCCTTTCGCACTCCTTCGCGCCTGAGCGCGCCGCTCGGAGGCAGAGCGCCTGCGGGCTGACGGCGAGTCCACCGAAGCGATCGCACCGCGAATGCACTGAAGGCGGGCTGCGGCGAGCGTCAAAGGTGGACCGGCCAGGTTACCCTTCTTGACAGTCATACCTGTCTCAATTCTCACTAAATGAAGACTGAGTTCATCGACGTTTCCGACACCCACAAGAACCTGGTCGTCGAGATCGACAGCGCGGTGGTCGACGCCGAGATCGACAAGATCGCCCGCGACTACAGCAAGGCGGCGCGGATCCCCGGCTTCCGGCCGGGCAAGGTCCCGTCCAAAGTGGTCCGCCAGCGGTTCCGCGACCAGATCCTGCACGACGTGGTTCACGGCCTGATCCCCCGCGCGGTGGACGAGGCGCTGCGCGACAAGGGGATCGAGCCGGTCGACACCCCCGACATCAAGGATGTGGTGGTCGAAGAAGGGCAGCCGCTGAAGTTCACCGCCACCTTCGAGACGGTGCCGCCGATCGATCCCGGCGACTACTCGACCCTGCGGGTGAAGAAGACCGATGACGCGGTCGCGGATACGGCGGTGGACGAAGCGCTGAACAGCCTGCGCGAGCGCGGCGCCCGGTTCGAGCCGGTCGAAGACCGGCCGATCGAGATGGGGGACTCGGTGCAGCTCGATCTCGAGCGCACCGCCACCGGCCCGGACGGCGAACCGCAGACCGACCGGCATGATTCGGTCACGGTGGAGCTCGGCGCCGCCGCCAACCCCCCGGGCTTCGACGAAGCGCTCCTCGGCATGAACGTCGGCGAACAGAAATCCTTCGACGTGAACTACCCGGAGGACTACGCGATCGGCGAGCTCGCCGGGACCATCGTCAAGTACGACGCGTCCATCAAGGCAGTGCGCAAGCGGGTGCTACCGGATCTCGATGACGAGTTCGCCAAGGACCTGGGGGAATTCGCCAACCTGGAGGCGCTGCGGGCGCGGGTGCGGGCCGATCTCGAGCACCAGATGCACCACGAGAACGAACGGGACGTGCGGGGAGACCTGATCCGCCAGCTGGCCGAGCGGGTGACCGTCGACGTGCCCGGCACCCTCCTCGAGCGGGAGATCGACCGCCGCGTCGAGGACTTCGTCCGTCGCCTGATCGAACAGCAGGTCGACCCGATGAAGACCAACATCAACTGGGAAGAATTCCGCGAAAAGCAGCGCGCCGCGGCCGCCGAGGCGGTCAAGAGCGCCCTGCTCCTCGACGAAGTGTCACGGCGCGAGAATATCGCGGCGACCGACGCCGAAGTGGACGAGGAAGTCGCGCGTTACGCGGAGCGCACCAACCGGACCCCCGCGGCCGTCCGGGCCCGCCTCGAAAAAGAGGGCGGGCTGGGGCGGGTTTACGCCGGAATCCGCCGCGAGCGGACGATGGAGTTCCTGCTCTCACGGGCGAGCCGCATCTGACCGATAAGAGGACTGAACCGTTTATGGCGACCGAACGCATGCAGCTGATTCCCATGGTGGTCGAACAGACCAACCGCGGGGAGCGCGCTTACGACATCTTTTCGCGTCTTCTCAAGGACGGCATCATTTTCGTCGGCACCCCGATCGACGACAACGTGGCCAATCTGGTAATAGCCCAGATGCTCTTCCTGGAGGCCGAAGACCCCGATCGCGACATCCTCCTCTATATCAACAGCCCGGGAGGGGTGGTGACGGCCGGGATGGCGATCTACGACACGATGCAGTTCATCAAGCCCGACGTTCAGACCTACTGCATCGGGCAGGCGGCCTCGGTGGCCGCGGTGCTGCTGGCCGCCGGCGCCAAGGGAAAGCGGTTTTCGCTGCCGAATTCGCGTATTCTCATCCACCAGCCGTGGGTCCAGGGGCTGGGCGGGCAAACGACCGACATCGATATTCACGCGCGCGAGCTGCTGCGGACCAGGGAACGGCTGAATCAGATCCTGGCGGACCATACCGGCCAGCCGCTCAAGCGTATCCAGGACGATACGGAGCGCGACTACATCATGGGGCCCGACCAGGGCAAGGAATACGGTATTATTGATGATGTCATCCGCAAACGAGCCTGAGGCAGCTTCCAGTTTTCAGCTTCCAGCTTCCAGCTGGGTTCTCATGCCATCCGAGCTGGCAGCCGGCGGCTGGTAGCTGGCAGCGACAAGGTCCTTTTTCCCATGGTCAAGAAGTCCGGAGACGGCGAGATCCTCCGCTGCTCGTTCTGCAATAAGGATCAGAACGACGTCCGCAAGCTCATTGCGGGCCCGACCGTATTCATCTGCGATGAGTGTGTCGAGGTCTGCAACGACATCATCGCGGACGACAACAAGTTCGAGGCGCGCGGCGGCGCCCGTTCGTCGTCGCTGCCGGTGCCGCAGGACATCAAGAAGTTCCTCGACGAGTACATCATCGGCCAGGAACAGACCAAGCGCAAGCTGGCGGTCGCGGTCTACAACCACTACAAGCGGATCGAGATCCAGAAGCAGGCGCGCGGCCGCAACGAGATCGAGCTGACCAAGTCGAACATCATGCTGATCGGCCCGACCGGCACGGGCAAGACGCTGCTCGCGCAGACGCTGGCCAAGCTGCTGTCGGTGCCGTTCACGATCGTCGACGCCACCACCCTGACCGAGGCCGGCTACGTCGGCGAGGATGTCGAGAACATCATCCTCAAGCTGCTGCAGGCGGCCGGCGGCGACATCGAGAAGGCGCAGCAGGGGATCATCTACATCGACGAAGTCGACAAGATCTGCCGCAAGGACGAAAACCCCTCGATCACCCGCGACGTCTCGGGCGAAGGGGTCCAGCAGGCGCTGCTCAAGATCCTCGAGGGGACGGTGGCGAACGTGCCGCCCAGGGCGGGCGCAAGCACCCGCACCAGGAGTTCTTCCAGGTCGACACGACCAACATCCTGTTCATCTGCGGCGGGGCGTTCGTCGGCCTCGACAAGCAGATCGAACGGCGCACCGGCAAGAAGACGCTCGGGTTCCGGGCCGACATCAAGTCGCTCGCCCAGCGCGAGGTCGGCACCACCCTGGAGATGGTCGAACCGGAAGACCTGATCAAGTACGGCCTGATCCCGGAGTTCGTCGGCCGCCTGCCGGTGCTCGGCACGCTCCACGAGCTCGATCGGGCGGCGCTGGTGCAGATCCTGACGCAACCGCGCAACGCGATCACGCGTCAGTACCAGAAGCTGTTCGAGTACGAGAACGTGAAGCTTCGCTTCACCGACGATGCGCTCGACGCGATCGCCGAGCAGGCGCTGGCCCGCAAGATCGGCGCCCGCGGCCTGCGGATGATCATCGAAGACCTGATGCTCGACCTGATGTATAACCTCCCGGGCCAGAAGAAGATCCGTGAGTGCGTCATCACCCGCGAGGTCGTCATGACCAAAGAGAAGCCGATTACGACGCTCATCGAAAAGGCGGGGTAAGAACGAGTGCGGATTGGTGAGCGCGAATTGGTGATCGACGGATTGCCGATGGACGACCGCTGATCGGCGAGCGACAGTCCACGATCCACATTCACCAATCCGTCGATCTGCAGTCCGCAGTTAGTAGTCCGCAATCGATACCGACCATGGAACTTTACGAAACCCTTCCCATCGTTCCCCTGAGAGACGTCGTCGTCTTTCCGCACATGATGCTGCCGTTCGTCATCGGACGGCCGTCCTCGGTGCGCGCCCTCGAGCACGCGCTGCTCAAGGACAAGCGGATCTTCCTGGCGGCGCAGCACGACGCCCAGATCGACGATCCCCAGCCGGCTGACATCTTCACCATGGGCTGCGTCGCCAACGTCGTCCAGAGCCTGAAGCTGCCCGACGGCAACATCAAGCTGCTGGTCGAAGGGATCGACCGGGCCCGCGCCATCGAGTGGAAGGAAGACAAGGGCTTCTACCGGGTCGTGGTCAAGGTCGTGGCCAAGCCGCGCGAAGCCTCGGGCGATACCGAAGCGACGATGACCCGGGTGGTCTCGCTGTTCGAGCAGTACGTGAAGCTGTCGAACAACCTGCACTACGACGCGATGATCGCCGCCGTCCGGGTCGACGACCCGAACAAGCTGGCGGACACGATCGCCGCGCACCTGCTGGTCGGCGTCGACGAGAAGCAGAACCTGCTCGAGATCATCTCGCCGCTCGAACGTCTGAACCGCATCGCCGGCATCCTCGAAGCCGAGGTCGACAAGCTCCAGGTGGACCGCCGCATCCAGTCGCGCGTGAAGAAGCAGATGGAGAAGGCGCAGAAGGAGTACTACCTCAACGAGAAGATGAAGGCGATCCAGAAGGAACTGGGCCGGAAAGACGAAAAGGGCAACGAAATCGAGGAACTGAAGAAGAAGATCGACCAGGCGCGGATGCCGGAAGAGGCCAAGGAGAAGGCCGTCCAGGAGCTGAAGCGGCTCGAGTCGATGCCGCCGATGTCGGCCGAAGCGACCGTCTCGCGCAACTATCTCGACTGGCTGATCGCCGTCCCCTGGTACAAGAAGACCAAGGAGAGCCGCGACCTGAAGAAGGCCGAGCAGGTGCTCAACGAGGATCACTACGGCCTGGAGAAGATCAAGGACCGCATCCTCGAGTTCCTCGCCGTCCGGGCGCTGGTGAAGAAGCCGAAGGCGACGATCCTCACCTTCGCCGGCCCCCCGGGAGTCGGCAAGACGTCGCTCGCCAAGTCGATCGCGCGGGCGATGAACCGCAAGTTCGTCCGGCTGTCGCTCGGCGGCGTGCGCGACGAGGCGGAGATCCGCGGCCATCGCCGCACCTACATCGGCGCCTTCCCCGGCCAGATCATCCAGATGATGAAGAAGGCCGGCGCCCAGAACCCGATCTTCCTGCTCGACGAAGTCGACAAGATGTCGATGGACTTCCGCGGCGATCCGTCGGCGGCGCTGCTCGAAGTGCTCGACCCGGAACAGAACAGCGCCTTCCTCGACCATTACCTCGACGTCGAGTACGACCTGTCGAACGTGATGTTCATCTGCACCGCCAACGTGCTCCACACCGTGCCGCAGGCGCTGCGCGACCGCATGGAGGTGCTGCAGCTCGCCGGCTACACCGAGATGGAGAAGGTCGAGATCGCCAAGCGGTTCCTCGGCCCGAAGGCGATCGAGGGGAACGGCCTGACCACCGAGAACATCACCATCCTGGACGAGGCCTACCAGGTCATCATCCAGCGCTACACGCGTGAGGCCGGGGTCCGCAACCTGGAGCGGGAGATCAACGCGATCTGCCGCAAGGTGGCACGCCAGGTGGTCAGCCAGGGGGCGGCGTTCAAGGAAGAGATCGGCGCCGCCAAGGTCACCGAGTACCTCGGGGTGCCGCGCTTCCGCCCGACGCTGGCCGAAGAGAAGAACGAGATCGGTGTGGCGACCGGCCTGGCCTGGACGGAAGTCGGCGGCGAGATCCTGGTGATCGAAGCGACGCTGATGCAGGGCAAGGGCAAGCTGACGCTGACCGGCAAGCTCGGCGACGTCATGCAGGAGTCGGCCCAGGCGGCGATGAGCTACGTGCGGTCGAAGGCCGACGAATTCAGCATTCCGAAGAACTTCAACCGGACAACTGACGTCCACATCCACATCCCCGAAGGGGCCATCCCCAAGGATGGACCGTCGGCGGGCATCACTCTGGCAACGACCCTGGTGTCGGCGCTGGCGAAACTGCCGGTCCGCAAGGACGTCGCGATGACCGGCGAGATCACGCTCCGCGGCAAGGTATTGCCGATCGGCGGCGTGAAGGAGAAAGTGCTGGCCGCGCATCGCGCGGGGCTGAAGACGATCATCCTGCCGAAGGACAACGAAAAGGACCTGGCGGACATCCCGAAGAACGTGCTGGACACTCTCGACATCTACCTCGTCGACACGATGGACGAAGTGCTGAAGGTCGCGCTCGCCGAGCCGCTGACCCGCATCGCGCCCGCCGAGACTGCTGTGCAGCCCGCCATTTCGGACGACACCATTACTCACTGACGTTCGCCGGGATGGGAAATGGGGGGACGGGATGGCTGCCATCCCGAGGCCCCATCCCCGATCCCGGATCCCGTAAATTGAAAGTTTTATCCGCGGACTTCGTGACCAGCGCCGCCGCCGGCGGGACGACCACCGGGATCCCCCACGACGGCCTGCCGCAGGTGGCGATGGCCGGGCGGTCGAACGTCGGCAAGTCGACGCTGATCAACGCGCTGTTGCGGCGCAAGCTGGCCCGCACCAGCGCCGCCCCCGGCAAGACGCGGCTGGCGAACATCTTCCGGATCACGGTGGAAGGTGGGCCTCGACCAGGGTCGGAGCAGGGGGTCGCCGGGCGATGGGGCCTGTATCTGGTCGATCTCCCCGGATACGGCTACGCGCGTGGCGGGGCGGACGCCGCGAAGGAACTGGCGGGGGTCGCTGAGGCGTATTTCGGTGGGTATGGGGAATCGGGGATGGGGGATGGGGCAGATCAGACGGCCTCACGATCCCAGATCCCTCACTCCCCGTCCCGGTCGGCCTGGCGATCCTGCTGATCGACTCCCGGCATCCGGGGCTCGAAGCGGATATCCAGGCGGCGCGGTGGCTCTCGACCCTCGGGGTCGAGCCGCTGATCGTCGCGACGAAGATCGACAAGCTGTCGCGTGCCGAACGCACGCGCAATCTCCGTGAACTCGAACGGGTGTTTGGAAAACCCGCGCTGCCGGTCTCGGCCGAGCGCGGCGAAGGATTGGACGAATTGTGGACAACGATAGCAAAACTGGCCAGGGGCGCGGCAACCAGGGAGGGCGCGTGACTCCCGAGGCCGCCGACAAGGGGGGCGGCACCGCCGTCAAGACCGAGAAGAGCGACATGCCGGTCGTCGAGCTCTCGACGCTCAAGGAAATGAGCGTCACCGAGCTGACCAAGGTCGCCAAACAGCTCGACGTGCCCGGCGCCTCGGGCCTGCGCAAGCAGGAGCTGATCTTCGAGATCCTCCGGTCCCGAGCCGAGAAGAGCGGGCTGCTCTTCTCCGAAGGGGTGCTCGAGACCCTGCCGGACGGCTTCGGCTTCCTCCGCGCCCCCGATTACAACTACCTGCCCGGCCCCGACGACATCTACGTCTCGCCGTCGCAGGTGCGGAAGTTCGACCTGCACACCGGCGACACGGTGTCGGGGCAGATCCGCCCGCCCAAGGACGGCGAGCGCTACTTCGCCCTGATCAAGGTCGAAGCGGTCAACTTCGAGCCGCCGGAAAAGGTCCGCGAGAAGATCTTCTTCGAGAACCTGACGCCGCTCTATCCGCAGGAGCGCGTCAACCTCGAAACCGGGCTGACCGACAACCTGTCCGGCCGGGTGATGGACCTGATGACGCCGCTCGGCAAGGGGCAGCGCGGCCTGATCGTCGCGCCGCCGCGCACCGGCAAGACGATGCTGCTCCAGAGCATCGCCAACAGCATCACCGCCAATCACCCCGAGGTCTACCTGATCGTGCTGCTCATCGACGAGCGGCCGGAAGAAGTGACCGACATGCAGCGCTCGGTCAAGGGCGAGGTGATCTCCTCGACCTTCGACGAGCCGGCAACCCGCCACGTGCAGGTCGCCGAGATGGTGATCGAGAAGGCCAAGCGCCTGGTCGAGCACAAGAAGGACGTCGTCATTCTGCTCGACTCGGTGACCCGTCTCGCGCGCGCCTACAACACGATCGTGCCGCCGTCGGGCAAGGTCCTGTCGGGCGGCGTCGACAGCAACGCGCTGCAGCGGCCGAAGCGCTTCTTCGGCGCGGCGCGGAACATCGAAGAGGGGGGATCGCTCACGATCATCGCCACCGCGCTGATCGACACCGGCTCGCGCATGGACGAAGTCATCTTCGAGGAGTTCAAGGGCACCGGTAACTCCGAGATTCACCTCGACCGCAAGCTGGCCGACCGCCGCGTGTTCCCGGCGATCGACATCCAGAAGAGCGGAACCCGCAAGGAAGAGCTCCTGCTGCCGAAGGATGACCTGAACCGGGTGTGGGTGCTGCGTAAGGTGCTGACCCCACTCTCACCGGTCGAGGCGATGGAACTGCTCCTCTCCAAGATGGGCAAGACGAAGAACAACGCCGAGTTCCTCTCGTCGATGGCCGCCGGCAAGTAGCGCTCAGCCTCATCGTCCAGCCTGAAGGCCGCGGCACGGATGTGCTCGCGGCCTTTTCCTTTTTGTGCGCAGGTAGGGCCCTCGAGCTCGGGCCGATTGCGTACGAATGTTGCAACAACATCCCTGAACCAAAGGATCAGAGAGGAGGTTGGAGCTCATGAAGAAATTGATGGTGTTTACGGCCGCCGCCACGCTCGCAGTGGCGGTCAGTGCCTGCGACCGGCCCCCCGACGCCACGACCAGCCGGCACCGGCGGAACGGTAGGCACGACCGGCAGCTTGGACGCCGACCGCGAATTCATCGAAGAACAGCTTGCGATGGGGACCGCGGAAATTGAGCTCGGGCGCCTGGCGCAGGAGCGCGCCACGCATCCCGACGTGAAGGAGTTCGGCGCGATGATGGTTCGCGAGCATCAGGAGACCGCCAGCGAACTGAAGCCGATTGCCGCGAAGGCCGCGACCGCCGATTCGACTACCGCCAGGAACGACGCGAGAGACGACAGCCGCGACAAGGTCGAAGAGCTGTCGAAGCTGTCGGGCCGCGAGTTCGACAAGCAGTACATCGATCAGATGATCGACGACCACCAAAAAGGCATCGACGACGTCGAGAAGAAGGCGGAGAACGCCTCGAACGCCGAGGTCAAGGCGTGGGCGGCGAAGACGCTGCCCAAGCTGCGCCAGCACCTCGAACACGCGAAGGAGATTCAGAATCGCCTGAACACGACCGACGATCCGCCTAGCAGGTAGGCCGAGCCTGTAGGAATGGGGGATGGGGGTTGGGAGTTATCAACTCCCAATCTCCAATCTCCCAATCTCCAATTCGCGATCCGCAATCCCCAGTCCCCAATCCGCAGTCCCCATCCCCATTCCCGATCCCCCATTCCTTGGGAGTCGAGTTCAGTCTGAGACCACCACTTCACCCGGAAGAATCGGACGGGTGCGGGGGAGCAGGCCGAGGCGGGCGAGGTTGCCGACGTAGGCCAGGATGGCGAGGAAGATCGCCAGCTTGGCGGCGTCGGCGGTGAAGGTCCGCGGCAGCGCCCGCCAGAGGAACCACAGGACCGGCTGCGCCAGGCACACCGCCCAGGCCGACCCGTAGAAGAACCGCCGCTCGTGCCCTTCTCCGCGCGTCGAGGCCTTGACCCTCGGCAGCCAGCCGAGCGCGCCGAGCAGCCATACCGAGGCGACGATCGGGCAGGTAGGCGACGTTGTACATCCAGCGCAGCCGCCACTCCCCGGTCGCGACCGCGTAGACGAGACCGGCGACATTCAGCACCGCGAAGGCGATGATCTCGCTCCACGCGAGCGTGTAGCACAGCCGCCGGTAGAACGGGTTGGGGCGGTCCTCGGTGAACCTGATGATGTAGGGGGCGGGCTCGACGCCGGGGAGACGGCCGCGCAGGCCGGCGATTCCCGTCCCCAGCAGCACCGCTCCCAGCCACAGGACCATCCGCCGGTCGAAGCCGTGGTCGAACAGGTCGGCGGTCAGCGGTCCTGGGGCGATGAAGAAGACGAAGATCCAGATCGGCCAGTGCGCCAGGCGGTAGCTGACCTTGTTGCGGGTCCGGATCGTGCGGTCCGACGCGAGCTCGATCCGGCGGGCATGACCCTCCTGTTGCTCGTAGGACGGGGGCAGCGGCACGTGGCGTCTCAACGGGCGGGTCAACGCTTGCGGCCGGTGACAACCGGGCTTGATCCGGGTTGTTCGGTGGCGTCGGTCGGCGGCGTTCCCCGCCCCTGCGGCTTCGGCAGCGCCTTGCGCGGCAGCTTCTCGTCGCGCATCGCGGCGTTGTAGGCGAATACCGCGATCACCGTTGCGTGCTGCACCATGTCGTCGCGCTGAACGCGGTCCACGGTGTCCATGTTCGAGTGGTGGGTGCGCGAGTTGTACTCGAGGCGGTCGACCATGAACTGGAACGCCGGGATGCCGACGGCGTCGAACGACGACGTGATCGGTCGACGCGACCGAGCGGGGCGCGAGGGCGACGACCCCGAGGTCCTTCAGCGGCTCGATCCAGCGTTCGAACACCGGCCGCACCGCCAGGTTGCTCTGGAGCCACACGCCGCGGATCCTGCCGGTGCCGTTGTCGGAATTGAAGTAGGCCGAGATCTTCCCGTGCGCCGGCTTGAGCTGCATGGTCGCCGGATCGGCGAAGTGCTCGCGGACGTAAGCGCGGGACCCGAGCAGCCCCTGCTCTTCCGCGCCCCACAGGGCGATCCGGATGGTGCGGCGCGGCTTGACCCCGACCGCCTGCAGGATCCGCATCGCCTCCATCATCGCAGCCGATCCGGTCGCGTTGTCGGTGGCGCCGGTCGAGGCAGCGACGGAGTCGAAGTGCGCGCCGAGCAGCACGACTTCGTCCTTGAGGACGGGGTCGGTGCCGGGGATCTCGGCGATCGTGTTGAAGCCGAGTCCGGCGGAGGTCGACGCGCCGGCACCAGCAACGGGAGCCTCCTCATGAAACTTCGTTTCGAGGTTCAGCTCCACCTTCACCGGGAGGCCCTTGTCGAGGATGCGCGTCATCCGATTGTAGTGTTCGACCGCGAGCGTGACCGTCGGCAGCCCGGCGGCAGGATCCGTCGTCCGCGAGCCGCCGCCTGATGGAAAGATGGTGCCGCCGTCGGTCCGCTGCTGCTGGATCGTCAGGTCGCTGCCGGCCGACGCCGTGAGGGCGTCGCTGCCGCGGTTGAACACCGCGACCACCCCTTCGGTCTTGAGAAACTGCTGGATGCGGTTGGCCAGGCTCTGCCCTCCCTGCCCCGCACCGCCACGGCCGCCGCGGCCTGCACCCCGCCCACGCGGCACCGGGGTGGTGGCGGCTTCCTCGAGCTCCTTCTCCCCCATCCGCGAGACGATCAGGCCGTCCAGCATGCGGACCTCGCGCGCGGGCTGGGTCAGCGCGATCCGCCCGGCGAGCTTGCCGCGGTAGCGTTCGAAGTCCGCTTCGGCGTCGATCTGCACCCGGACGACGTCGGCGGTGACGGTGCCGTTGGTGCTCGGGGTCCAGGCGCCGGGGAATCCGATCAGCGGCTGCACCTGCGGCTCGATCATGTGCGCGTGGAACCGGACCAGCGACCATCCGCGGCCGAACGCAAAGTGCTCGCGGTGGGGATTGGCGAGCCCCCACGCCTGGAACTGCTTCAGCGCCCAGTCGCTTGCCTGCAGGATCCCCTGGCCGCCGGTGAGGCGTGGACCGTAGACGTCGGCGAGCCAGCCGATATGGTCCATGACCTGCGAACGTGCCAGTCCTTCGTCGCGGATCTGCGCGATCGCTGCGTAGTCGATCTTTTCGGGGGATTGCGCGGTGGGGAACGCGACGAGCGCGAGGACCAGGACGGCGGCCGGGAGAATACGCATCCGCCAATCTTATCAGCCGGATCTCATCCCAATCCTGGGCCCGGGCTTATTCACCGCTGAATGCCGGCGCGACGATCCGGACGCGGTCCAGGCGGGCGAGGACAACGGCGATGATCACCGCGATCAGGAGCGAGCCGGACATCAACCACAGACCGGCCGAGAAATCGCCGGTCACGTCGCGGACGTAGCCGACGAAATAGGGCCCGACGAAGCCGCCGATGTTGCCGACCGAGTTGATCGTCGCGATGCCACCGGCCGCCGCGGCGCCGCGTAGAAACGTCGGCGGCATCGCCCAGAACGGGCCGAGCGTGCCCCACACGCCGAGGGCGGCAACCGACAGCGCCACGAGCGATGCGACCGGGCTGTCGACCAGTGCGGCGGCGGCAAACCCGGCGGCGCCGACCAGGCTCGACATCGCGACCAGGCCGGCACGCATCCCCGTCCGGTCCGAGTGCCTGGCCACGATCACCATGCCGACGGCAGCGACGATGTACGGCAGCGCGGAGAGGAAGGCGACCTGCAGATCGCTCGATCCCGAGAGGGCCTGCAGGATCTGCGGCAGCCAGAAGGTGACGCCGTAGAAGGTGATGATGATCGAGAAATAGAGACAGGCGAGCAGCCACAGGCGTCCGCTCCGCAACGCCGGGAGGAACGCTGCGTGCGACGACCCGCTGGCCGCGACATCTTCCTCCAGCAGCTTCGCCGTCAGCCAATCGCGCTCCGCCGGCTCGAGCCACCGCGCCTGCGCCGGGCCGTCCGGCAGCCACGCGAGCACAGCAAAGCCAAGGACCACCGCGGGGAGTCCTTCGAGCAGGAACAGCCACTGCCAGCCGTGAAGGCCGCCGAGGCCTTCGAGCGACAGCAGCGCCCCCGAGAGGGGGCCGCCAACGACGCCCGCGAGCGCGGTCGCGGTCATGAACAGGGCAATCGCGCGGGCGCGGTCCTCCGCCGGGAACCATCGAGTGAGATAGAGGATGATCCCGGGGAAGAACCCGGCCTCGGCCGCACCGAGCAGGAAGCGCAGGCCGTAGAAGCTCCAGCGCCCCTCGACGAAGATCATCGCGGACGAGGCGATCCCCCAGGTGATCATGATCCGCGCGATCCAGATCCGGACGCCGATGCGGTGCAGCAGCAGGTTGCTCGGCACTTCGAACGCCACGTACCAGACGAAGAAGATGCCGGCTCCGAGGCCGTAGACCGCCGAGGTGAACCCCAGCGCTTCGTTCATCTGCAGCGCCGCAAAGCTGACGTTGATCCGGTCGAGATAGGCGACAACGTAGAGCAGGAACAGGAACGGGATGAGGCGGCGGCGCACCTTGGCCAGGGCAACAGAGGGGGGCTGGGGCATCGGCCGCTACCCTAGCACGCGCGATCTGAAATCGCTAAGGATCAGCTGGCGTGTCCAGTAACGTGCCTGAGCGAAAGCAACGACACGAAGATACTGAGACGTAAGGGGTTAGGGTCGCGTTACGCCTTCTGATATAATAACCTTTTCCCCGACGAGCCAAGGAGCGTGCTGTGAAGGAAGGGATTCACCCCAAGTATCACGAGATCGAGGCCCGGTGCGCTTGCGGCGCCACCTGGCCGACGCGGTCCACCAAGCCGGAACTGCACCTCGAAATCTGTAATAACTGCCACCCGTTCTTCACGGGCCGTCAGAAGCTGATCGACACCGAGGGCCGCGTCGAGCGCTTCACCAAGCGCTTCGGTGCCCAGACGTCCGAGAGCCGGAAGGCTGCCGCCAGTGCCGCCAAGGCCAAGAAGCAGCCGGTCGGGGCCAAGTAACACTCGCGGTTCCGGGTCCTTCGATCGAGGTTCTGGGTTCTGACGGTCGTGGTTCTGGGGGCTTCGATCGTGGTTCCAGGTTCTGCGTTCTAGGTTCCGGGTTCTTCGAGCGAGGTTCTGGGTTCTAGCGGTCGTGGTTCTGGGGGCTTCGATCGAGGTTCCGGGTTCTTCGAGTCGAGGTTCTGGGTTCTAGCGGTCGTGGTTCTGGGGGCTTCGATCGTGGTTCTCGGGTTCTTCGATCGTGGTTCCAGGTTCTGACGATCGCGGTTCCAGGTTCTGAGTTCTTCGTTCTGAGTTCTAAATTTCGATGGGCCGGCGCCAGCCGGCCCTTTCTTTCTCCTGTCTCCTAGCTCCTAGCTCCTACCTTGAGCATTGTCACCCCTCACCGGCTGATCTCTGACACTACCGCCGCCACTGACCGCACGCCATAGTTGCTCCCGAGATGGGAGACAACCAGATGGTTGGCGAACTGAGCGACGTCACCAAGCGTTACCAGGAAGTCACGGCGGTCGACCGGCTGAACCTGCGGCTCGAGGCCGGCCGGGTGACCGCGATCCTCGGGCCGAACGGCGCGGGCAAGACTACGACCGTCAGGCTGCTGCTCGGCCTGACCAGGCCGACGAGCGGGACTGCGCGGCTGTTTGGCGAAGATCCGGCGTCGCTGCCGGCGCGCCGGCGCACCGGCGTCATGCTGCAGGTCGCCAACGTGCCGGAAACATTGCGCGTGCGCGAACACGTGCACCTGTTCTGCAGCTACTATCCGCAGCCGATGACCGTCGACGCGGCGCTCGCGATCGCCGGGATCGCCGCGCTGGCGAACCGGAAGTACGGCGAGCTGTCGGGCGGTCAGCGTCAGCGGGTGCACTTCGCGCTGGCGATCTGCGGCAATCCCGACCTCCTCTTCCTCGACGAACCGACGGTCGGCCTGGACGTCGAGTCGCGCCGTGCCTTCTGGCAGGAGGTCCGCAAGCTGGCCGCGCGCGGCCGCGCGATCCTGCCCCACTATCTCGAAGAAGCCGCCGATGCCGCCGTGCCGGAAGACCTGCCCGCCGAAGCCTCATCGAAGCCGCCTGGCTCTGAGGGGGCCTGGCCCCGCTCTTCGTCCCCCGAACCGATGAGCTTCGCGGAAATCGTGTTGATCCAGGGGTTTAACGCGATCGGGGCCTGGCCCCGTCATTCCCTCAGCGCATCCACCGGGTTGATGGCGACGGCGCGGCGGGCGGGGAGATAGCAGGCGGCGAGGCCCACCGCGACGACGGACGCCGAGGCGACGATGAACGTGGCGGCGTCGCGTGCCTGGACCTCGAACAGCAGCGCACGGACGGCTCCGCTGGCCGCGAGCGCCAGCGGCAACCCGAGCAAGACACCGGTCAGCGTCAGTCGCATGCCGCGCCGGACGACCATGGCGAGGACCTCGCGGCGCTCCGCCCCGAGCGCCAACCTCACGCCGAGCTCCTTCTTCGATTCCGCGACCCAGTTCGCCATCAGGCCGTAGACGCCGATCAACGTCAGCAGCCCGCCGAGCGTGGCAAAGACCGCCAGAACGGTGGTGTTGAACCTGCGCGACACGATACTGCCGGCAACCAGATCTTCGCCGCTCCTCACGTTGTAGACCGGCACGGCCGGATCGACACCGCGTAGACGCTCGCGGACCGCCGCCGCGAGCGCCATCGGTTCCGACGCGGAACGGATCACGAAGCTCGCGACTGGTGACGGGTTCTGCGCCTGCGGAACATAGACATGAGGATCCGCGACAGCGTCGAGCCGGGTCTGCCGGACGGGTCCAACGACGCCGACGATGGTGCGAGGTGACCGCTCGTTCGACATCTGGATCTTCCGGCCGATCGGCTCCTCATCGGAAAGGTGGCGCTCTGCGAAAGTCCGATCCACGATTGCGACCGGGACTCCCCTGCTGTCGTCCCGATCGTCGAACGAGCGGCCCTGCAGCATGGGAATCCCCATCGCGCGAAAATAGCCGCTCGTCGCACGACGCAGGTAGGCACGATCCGAGCGTCCGTCGGCCGGCGCGGGACGTCCATCGATCCGGACTCCGAACCGCATCAGCCCCTCCTGCCCCGCCAGCGGCAGCGGCGCGCCCGCTCCAACCACCACGACGCCCGGCAGCGTCGCGAGTGCCTGCTCGGCACGTTCGACGTACGAGGCCCAGCGCTCCGGTTCATACCGGGTTACCCCCAGGCTCACCTGCGCCAGCAACACGTTGTCGCTGTTGAACCCCGCATCCACGCCTGTCAGCTTGACGAAGCTGCGGACGAGGAGACCGGCACCGACCGCAAGCGTCAGCGTCACGGCAATCTGCCCGACAACCAGCGCGCTGCGGACTCGCCTGCCGGGTACGCTGAAGCCCGCCTGGCGGGCTCCTTTCAGCGCCTGTTCCGGATCGGTGCGCGCGGCCCTGAGTGCCGGGACGGCTCCAGCGAGCAACCCGGTGAGCAGGGCAATCGCCGCCGTGACCGCCAATACCCGCAGGTCGAGACCGATCGTCTCGGCTCGCGGCAGCGCCAGACCTTCAACCTGTCCAAGCAGGCCGAGCGCCACACTGGCGATCACTACTCCCGCAACCGCTCCCGACGCCGCCAGGATGGAGCTCTCGAGCAGCTGCTGCGTCAGCATGCGTGCGGGGGCAGCACCGATGGCGGCCCGCAGCGCGAACTCGCGGGTCCGCTCATGGCCGGTGGCAAGCAGGAGCCCGGCCACGTTGGCACACGCGATCAGCAACACGCATCCAACCGCCCCGAGCAGGACCAGCAACGGCTGCCGGACGTTGCCGACGATGCTCTCGTGCAGCGGATCCACGGTCACGCTCCAGCCGCGGTTCGTGTCGGGATGTGCGGTCTCGAGTCGCGCCGCCACGGTCCGAAGGATATCGGCCGCCCCCTCGAAGGTCACCGACGGGGGACTTCGTCCAATGACGTCGAGATAGTGCGCCGACCTCGAGCGCCCAGCCTCGGCGCGCGCCATCGGCAGCCAGACGTGCACAGCCGGCGACGGAAACGCGAAGCTGGCGGGCATCACGCCAACGACGACCACCGCGCGGCCGTCGAGCGAGATCGGCACACCGAGCGGGCCGGCGCCCATCCGTGTTCGCCAGAACTCGTCGCTCACGATGGCGACCGGCGCCGCACCATCGGCGCCATCCGCGACGATGAGGCTCCGCCCTTGTGAGGGGAAGGAGCCGAGGACATCGAAGAAGCTCGTCGAAACCATCGACGTGACCACACGTGACGCTTCACCGGCACGCAGCGTCATGGTGTCACCCGAGGTGAACGCCGCCAGGCCGGTCAAGCCCTGCGGCCCGACGGCCTGGGCTTCGAAGTCGAAGTAGTCGGCCGGTGAGACCGCGTTGCGCGGGATGCCCCTGGGATTGGACGACCAGATGCGGACCAGTTGATCGGGCTCGACAAATGGAAGCGGCCGAAGCACGACCGCGTCCACGACGCTGAAGATGGCGGTGTTGGCGCCGATCCCGAGCGCGAACGTCGCGATCGCCACCGCCGAGACACCGGGACGCCGGCGCAGCGCGCGAAGCGCGAACTGCAGGTCGCGCGCGCCACGATCGAACAATCCGCTGCGGCGCCGCCGCATCGCCAGCGCCGGCCGGATCGAGCCGATTACCTGCCGCCGGTCCCAGCACGCGTGCCGCCGCCGCGCCCCGGGCCGGCAGGACGTGCCGGGCAAACTCCTCGTCGATGTCGCGCAGCATCGCCTGCCGTTCGTCGGCTGGCACGAGCGCGGCAAGGAGCGCACGGGCGAGCCGCGGACGGCCCGGCGTCACGGGCGCGCCGCCTTCTTCAGCCGCAAGCCGGACCACATGCGCGTCTGCATCTCGGAGGCGGCGGCCAGTGCCTCCATGCCGGCGCGCGTGAGCTGGAAGAACCGCCGCGCCCGTCCGTCGCGGTCATCCGCGCTGCGCGGAAGCGCTGCGTCGACGTATCCCTTGCCTTGAAGCCGTTCGAGCGTCGAGTACACCGCACCGATCGCGACGTCACGCCCGGTCCGCTGCTCGATCTCGCGGCGGATGCTCATGCCGTAGGCTTCCCCCTCGAGCCGGGCCACCGCAAGCATCACGATCTGTTCCAGCTCTCCGAGGTATGCGCCACGACCCATCGTTCTATTTCTACAAAACAGAAACAGAATGTCAACCGGAATCGGCGCAGCCCCCGACCGGACACCGCGTGACTATTCCGTCCTCAACGCGACCAGCGGATCGACCCGGGTCGCGCGCCGTGCCGGGACGTAGGCCGCCAGCAGCGTCACCGCCACCAGGATCAGCGACGAGGCGAGGAGGGTGACCGGATCCACGGGGAATACACCGACCAGCAGTCCCGACAACGCGTAGGTGGCAGCGATGGCCGGCAGAATCCCCCACAGGAGACCGCGGGTCGCCAGCTGGAGACCTTCGCCGACAAACAGCCGCAGCACGTCGGATCGGTCGGCGCCGAGCGCCATCCGTACCCCGATCTCCCGCGTGCGCCGGGCCACACCGTAGGCGGTCACGCCGTAGAGGCCCAGACCCGCGAGGGCGAGCGCCACGGCGCCGCAGATCGTCAGCAGCTTCGACAGCGCGCGCTCGCCGTCGAGCCGCTCGGCCACGTACTCCCGCACCGGACGCGAAGAGATCACGGGGAGATCGCGATCGAGGCCACGGATCACCCCCTCGACTTCACGCAGCACCTGCGAGGGGGGACGCGGCGAAGCGGCCAGGATCACCAGCTCGCCGGCCTTGCTGTCGTACGGCAGCCAGGCCGCCGGCCACGGACGCTCGGTGAACTCGTCGATCTGAACGTCGCGCGCGACCCCCACGACCGTTCGGAACGGTCCGCCCGCGGCGTCGATCGAGAAGCGCTGGCCGAGCGCGCTGCCATCCGGCCAGAACCGTCGCGCCATCGTTTCGCTGACAATTGCGGCGTCGGCGCCGGGCCGCAGATCGGCGGCGGTGAAATCACGTCCCTGGACGATCGGAATCGCCATCGTGGCGAAGAACCCGGTCCACACCCGGTTCACGGACACGCGGTCAGGACGAGCGTTCGGGTCTGCGGGCCGGCCGGGGAACGACAGGCCGTAGACGAACACCCGGCCGCCGAAGGGCACGAGATGGGCGAGGCTGGCATGCTCGACCCCGGGCAGGGAGCGGACGCCGGATACAACCCGCTCGTAGAACGCGGACGCGCGGCGATCGTCGTAGTTCTGCAGCCTCAGGTCGGTGGCGACGGCGACCCGGTTGTCGTAGGCGAATCCAACGTCGGTCCGCCACGCCGCCGACAGACCACGGATCAGGATCCCGGCCGACGCCAGCATGACCAGCGACATCGCCAGCTGGCCGATGACCAGACCGCGCTGAAGCCGCGAGCTGCGCGGGCGGGCGTCCGATCCGGGTTCGGACCGCAGCGCCGGCAGCAGTGGCAGGCTCGACGCGCGAAGCGCAGGGGCGAGGCCGAAAGTGATCCCGGCGACGAGCGACACGCCGCCGGTGAAGAGGAGCACCCGCCAGTCCGGCGTGGATTCGACCGCGGTCGGGATCTCCGCCAATCGCGCGATCGCTTCGGTCCCCCACATCGCCACGATCAGGCCGGCGGTGCCGGCAGCAGCCGCCAGGACCAGACTCTCGCCGAGGAACTGCCGCGTCAGCGCGCCACGACTGGCGCCGATCGCCAGCCGGATGCCGATTTCCCGCTGTCGCGTCGCCGCGCGCGAGACCAGCAGTCCGGCGACGTTGGCGCACGCGATGAGCAGGACGCACAGGGTGACCCCCATGACCAGCGCGGCGATCGGCGCAACCTGTCCGCGCGTGTCGTCCGCCGTGCCGTGATAGTCGGCGACCCTGACGGTGAACCCTTTGTGCGACTCCGGCAGCGCGGCGGCGATCGCGCTGGCCACTCCTTCCAGCACCGACTGCGCCTGGCGTGCGCTGGCACCTGGAGCGAGACGTCCGATCCCGGTGAGCCACCAGTTCGTGCGCGAGAGGGTGTCCTTGCCATCGGGGAGTACCGCCTGGTGGGCGCCGAGCGGTATCCACAGGTCGGCCGGCTCGAAGCGGTCCGGTCCTGAGAAGCCGCGTGGGGTCACGCCGATGATCGTGAAGGGACGGCCGTTGATCGTGACCGATCGTCCAACCGCCGCCTCGTCCGCGCCAAACAAGCGCTGCCACGTGTCGTAGGAGATCACCGCCGACTGTTCGCGGTCGTCCGCGTCGGCGAACGTGCGTCCGTGCGCGGCGCTGACGCCGAGGACGTCGAACATGTTGGTGGTGACGATCTGCCCTCGCGCACGGGTCGCCTGGCCGCCGACACTCAGGCCGACGGGGAGTTGGGTGAAGGCAAACGCGTCGGCGATCACCTCGCGGCGGGCGCGCAGATCCTCGAAGTCCGGGTAGGTGAGATGGCCGCGCGGGCCGTCCGGTGTCGTGGACGCGGAGAGGATGGCGACCAGCCGTCCCGGGTCGTGGACCGGGAGCGGCCGGAACAGCATCGCGTTGAAGATGCCGAACAGCGCGACGTTGAGGCCGATGCCTACCGCCAGCGTTCCGATGGCAATGGCGGAGAAGCCCGGATTCTTGAAGACGGATCGAAAGGCGTATCGCATAGGGGGCCTGTCCCCGATCCGAGAAGCCATCCCCCTGCCACACTGCTGTGCTTCCTACAACCTGCTGTGGGGGAAGGACTTGCGTTAAACGGGGCCAGGCCCCGTCTGGGCCAAAGCCGTCCGGAACCGGTCACCTGACGTCCCACCGCTGGTCCCTGGCGGTGCTCTGCTAACGGCTGTGCTTCCGGGAAATCGCTGAAGAGGAGGGACTTGGCAAATTTGGGGTCAGGCCCCGTTCTGGTGACCAGAAACCGCGACGCTCAGGGTCCGCGGCTGGTAGCCGCCTTTCGTCACCCGCACCTGAATCTCGCCGCTCACACCGTAGAGACGGTACCGGCCATCGTTCCTAGTCGTCGTCGAGAGGCCACTACCAGACCCGCCGATGACCTCCACGACGGCCCCGCCGAGTGCCGCGTCAGCAGCGTTGGACTCGGTGACGATGCCATTCAACCTGTAGGTGCCGGCAGGAAGAACCATCACCTCGGTCGTGGTCAGCCGGGTCTTGAAGGTTGCCGTCAGATGAGTCTCGCCGGGCTCCTGGCCACGCGCCAGGCCCGAGGCGTCGATCGACAACACCGATGGGAACGAGCTATGCCAGACGGCTTCGCTCGTGACGTCCCTGGTCGTCCCATCCGACATTCGCGCTGTCGCGCTGAACCGGGCGTTTCCGCCCGGTGGCACCGTCTCCGGTCCATCGATCAGGACGTCGCTGAGCGACAGGACGTTCTCTGGCCGCGACGGCGAACTCGGCAAATCCCGCCGGCACGCCGCCAGGATGCAGAGCGATCCCGCGGCGATCCCTGAGTACATGACCAGTAGCGGTAACTTCATGACTCCCCCCGCCTGCCCACCGGCGGCAGTCAAGCCTGCTGCCTCTTAGAACGTCGAGGAGGGAGCGATCGGACAACGGGTCGAACCGGACGGTCAGCGATCGACGTCCATCAGCATGATCTCTGACTTGACGAAGTCTCTCTGCGGGTACAAGAGCCACGTGCCGTCCGGCGAAACGGCGAACCCGCTGCCGACATCGTAGGGTCCGGGCAGTGCAAATAACTGCGTCGTGCGCCGAGTGCCGAAGTCGAACATCTCGAGCGTCGGTCGCGGCGATGCGCCGGCTTTCAGGTAAACCAGCACGCGATCCGCCACCATCCATTGCCCGCCCCAGTCCACGTGATCAGGGAACTCGAAGATCCTCACTGGCTCACCGCCGGCGACGGGCATCTTCCAGATTCCGCGATTGCTGTCGGCGAAATAGAGGAAGCGGCCATCGGACGATTCCTGGCCCTTCAGCGCTCGCCTGGTGGTCACCTGGACGGCCGCTCCACCGGCGGCGGGCGCCTTCCAGATCTTCCAGGTGTCGGTGCGGTTGGATGTGAAGTCCACCCACCTGCCGTCCCGCGACCAGTGGGGCCATTGCTCGTTGGACGTTTGATCGGTCAATCGACGCGGACCCCCGCCCGCCAGATCGACCACGTAGATGTCGTTGTGGTTCGCGCCAGGCGCGCGCGCTCGGAATGCCAACCGCTGACCATCGGGCGACCACCGCGGGTGCCCGGCCGATCCGATCGTGGTGACCTGGGTCGGATCCGTACCCTGCCGATCCGTCGTCCAGATTTCGTTGCGGCCACTCCGATCCGATACGAAGGCGACTCGAGAGCCGTCAGGCGAGATGTCCGGATGGACCTCTGCGCGCGTGGTTCCGACCAGCTGCGTCACAGACGGAGGGATTCCCCTCAAGTCGGCACGGTAGAGATTCTGATCCATCGCATTCTGCAGAAACACCAATCGCCCGCCACGCCTGGCAATCGATGGCTGGGTCGCGCCTGCACTCATGCCTGGGACCGGTTCGACCTGTCCGCCCGGCACGCTCACCCGCCACAGCCTTTCTCTGCCGACGCCTTCAGAAGAGGCGAAGAACAGGCTCCGCCCGCTTGATGCCCAAGTCAGCCGCCTGATGAGTGATTGAGCGACCATCAACGGCCTCGACTCACGCTTGTCGAGAGACAAGACGCAGATCTCGGTCTGAGTTCCCGATTCTCGAACGAAGGCGACGGCGTGCCCGTCGGGGGAAAAGACCGGGTAGGCGTCGCCGGCCCCGTCGGCGAGCGGTGGCGTCAGCCATTCGATCTCGCCGGTCGCCACCGACAGGAGCAGAAGCTGCGTCGGGCGGGCGGGCGAGCTGTGGGCACTCGATACCAGCTGCGCGCCATCGGGCGACCAGTCCAGCCCGCGAGTGGCCATAAGATTTCCTTCACCGCTCCACAGGGTTTGCTCAGCTCCGCCGGCAGCCGGGACGATGCGGATCGCGGTGATTCCTCGGCCTCCCTCATCCCGGTAGCCATGCACATAGGCGATCGAGCGACCGTCCGGAGACCAGGCTGGAAACGATGGGCCGCCTGATATGCGCGTCAGTTGCGTCACGCCCTCGGCTCCGAGGCGTTTCACATACAGATTCGCACCCGAACTTGACAAGGGCTGCCAGACAAAGGCGAGCTGACTGCCGTCCGGCGAAAGCGCCAGGTAATGCTTCATGCCCGGGAGGGTGAATTCGGGCACCGCAGTCGGCACCGGAGCTGCTGCAACCGCGTCTGACGCACCTGCCGAACCTGCGGTCGTGTCGGAACGGCCGTATCGTGCCCACCCACCCCAGACGATGGAAATCAGCGCCAACGCCACAGCAGCGGCATAGACCAGCCGGAGCGGCCGACGGCGCGTGACCATTGCGGCGAGATCTGCGGCCAGTGCAGCGGCACTCTCGTAGCGGCGCTGCGGTTCAGGATCAATTGCGCGCTCGACGCTGCGCGCCAGCCGGGACGGCAGGTCAGGACGAGCGGCTCGGATGGCTGTCCGGTCACCCTCCGCGTGAGCCCGCCGCAGATCCGCAAGACCGCTTGCGCGGACCGGAAACGATCCGGTCAACAGTCGAAAGAGCAGGACACCGATGCTGTAGATCTCGCTTCGCGGACTGGCGCTCTCGCCCGCCAGCACTTCGGGGGCGAGATAGAGGGGCGTTCCAGCGAGCCCTGTCTCCGGTCCTGCGGCCAGGTCGCGGCCTGTGCCGAAGTCCATCAACACCACCCGGCCGTCGTCAGCGACCATCACGTTCTGCGCCTTGATGTCGCGATGCAGGAGGCCGGCGCCGTGCACGGCTGAAGCCGCCTTGCACAGCTCCACTCCAAGCGCGATCACCTCGTCGTCTGAGAATCGCTTGCCGCCGCGACATCAGCTGTTCGAGCGTCTGCCCCTGGATGAACTCCATCCAGAGGCCGATGCGGTCGCCGGTGCGCTCGGCGCCATAAATGGTGACGACGTTGGGATGGCGGACGCGGGCGAGCAGCCGGCCTTCCTCGATGATCGCCGACCTGTGCGAATCGGACGGAGCCGCATCGGCGGGCAGCAGCTTCAGCGCGACCTCGCGGTCCAGTCGCGGGTCCCAGGCGCGATACACCTCGCCGAAGGCGCCGCGACCGATGCACTCGAACACGCGCAAATGGCCCCAGAACTCAGGGGTCGATCTCTCCGGCGGCTGCGCCGTCTGGGCGACGCTGCGGAGCGTCGCCACCAGCCTGAGCTGTTCGAGCAGAGACCGGTCGGTGCCGTCCGAGCGCGACTCGACCTCGGCCCAGTCGACGTCCGTGCCGTCGAGAATCGCCCCGGCGACGTCTTCCAGTTCGCCGTCAGGTGGGGTCAGGTTTCATCTCCTCCGCCAGGCGAACGAGCGCCCGCTGGGCGGCCTTTCGCGCCGCGTCAGCGGTTGGTTTGGCGAACGCCTCGGCGAGCTCCTCGTAGCTGTAGTCCATCTCGACGCGGGCGATGATCAGTTCGCGCTCCTCCGGCTTCAACCGGGTGAGCGCCACTTCGTAACGTTCGACGGCTTCGCGTCCGATCGCCTCCTCGAGCGGTGAGCCTGCCGCCTCGAGCCGCACCTCCTCCAGGTCGACCATGGACGGCGCGCGCCCCTTCCGGCGCAGTTCGTCCCGCAGCCGGTTGAGCACCGCCTGTCGGAGGTAGGCCTGAAGGGCGCCGACGTGACGAGGTTCGAAGCCTTCCATCTTCTTGAACGTCCGAAGGAGGGTGTCCTGGACAAGATCATCGGTATCGGCGAGGTCGCGGGCCCAGCGCGGCAGGCGCCCGCTGATCCACCGCCGAAGCGGCCCGACGTGCCGCGCGAGGAGCCGATCGAGAGCCTCACGATCACCCTGACGCACCCGCTCGATCAGCGCAAACGTGGAGTCGAGCGGGAAGGAACTGCCTCCCGGACGGTCATCAGGAGGATCAGGATCGTTGGCCATACGGGTTCCGATGACACGTCCCGCGAGTCTCGGGATTCTAACTCCGCGGTTGATGCCACAGGGAGTTTTCGGCGGGACGGCAGGATGGGTGGCGAGGTCCGGGCCGGCACGGGTTGCGCGGATGCGCGGCGAAGCCTGACCGGTCTTGTCGGAGGGGGACGTCACGCGGGCGGCGACCAAGGCGGACCCGCGCCCACGTGTTGCGCGATGTCTGGCGGCCGAAGCCTACCGGTCGGGCTTCAGGAATTTCTTGACGGCGTACTTGCCGATCTGCCGGCCGTGCTGGACGCCTTCCTGGACGGCCCGCCGGAAATGAATGCCGATGTAGATCCGCGACAAGGCGTTTTCGACCGCGGCCTCCGAGAAGCTCGAATACGACCGGATCACCGGCGCAGGATCCTCGCATGTCCCACCTGCTGGGACGGTCGTGCTGCATGCGGCAAAGGCGATGCGATCGGTGCCGAAGAACTGCTTCAGAACTTCCGCCGCCACTTGCTAACGGGGCCTGGCCCCGATCGCGGTAAGCCACTCCATGACCGGAACTTCCGTGTAGCTCATCGGTACGGACCGTCGCGATCGGGGCCAGGCCCCCTCCCACGCGCGGCGAGGCCCGCTCCCACGCGCGGCGACTCACGGCCCCATGGAAACGCGCGGGCGGTTGGAACCGGACAAGACGAGAAACCGGTGAGCGGCTGGGACGACTGAAGCTCTGCCGCGGTGCGGGCCTGGTCCGATTCGACGTGGCGCGGCGTTATTCCCATTGAGGACGCCATGCGAACCACGCGACTCCTGACGCTCTTGTCTACAGCGCTGCTCACTCTGGCAACGCTCTCGGGGTGCGGGGATGAGAATCCTCGATCGCCGGTCACGCCGACGCCGACGCCGGCGCCCCCGTCGGGCCCTCCGCCGGTGACGATCAGTCGCCTCGAACTCACCGGACCCACGACCGTGCACGTGGGCGAGCCAGCGCAGTTCACCGTGACGGCTCACTACTCGGACGGCTCGGCTCGCGACCTGACCAGCGAGGTGAGCTGGCTGACGCATTCCGGGATCCTGCCGATGTCAGCGCCCGGCCTGTTCACCGGCGGAGAGAAGGGAGAAACCGCTCTCACCGCGCGCCTGGGCGGACATTCCGCGGTCATGAGCTCGATCGTGGTCGTGCCGCGCGGCACCTACCGGTTGACCGGCACGATCAGGGACGCGGGCATCGCGGTGGCCGCGGATTCCGTGCTAGTCGAGGATGACGCGCTCGGGCACAGTAGCCCCTCGGTGATCAATGGCGTCTACAAGGTCTATGGCGTGGCTGGCGCGACGAGAATCACCGTCACCAAGGACGGGTATGAGACGGTCACCAAGCAGCAGACGATAAACAGCCACCAGACGGTCGACTTCGACCTGGTTCTGTTACGTCCGCGGGACGACGTGTCGGGCCGTTACACGCTGACGTTCACGGCGGCGCCGGAATGCACGGCGCTGCCAGCAGGATCTCCGGGCCAGGTCTGTACCCGGTCAACGTCAGCCAGGACGGGCCGAAGCTGGAAGTGACGCTCGAGGGCGGGCGGTTCTTCTCGAGCGGCGGACGAACGCACAACCGTTTCGGCGGCATCCTCGAAGCGCAAGTGGCCCGGTTCGAGCTCCAGGTCACCGGCTTCAACTATTACCACTACTTCTACACCTTCCCGGATGTCTTCGAAGAGCTGCCCGGTGCCGTGCTTTTTGGGATCGAGGGAAGGAGCGACGCCGCCGTTTCCGGAAGCAGCATCACAGGAGCGTTTCGGGGAATGATCGGGACTCTCTCGAATCCTCCATCTCGATCAATCGCACGTTGTCGCTCGACGGGTCACCGGCTGTCGCTAACCAGGTGAGCGAATGAGACGCGTCGTCATCGTTCTCACCGGCGTCGGCATCACCCTGGCGGCAGCGCTGCTCGTTCGTTTTTCGGCCGGCGGAACGCACCGGCCGCATCCTCCCGGCGTTCTGCTGATCACGCTTGACACCACTCGCGCGGATCGCCTGTCGCCGTACGGCTTCATGGACGCCACGATGCCGCATCTCGAGCGGCTCGCACGTGAAGGTGTGGTGTTCGACCAGGCGACCACCGTCGCGCCGTTGACGCTGCCGGCGCACGTGAGCCTTCTCACCGGACTCCTGCCGCCGTCGCATGGCGTGCGCGACAATGCGGATATCGCGCTCGGCGACTCACACACGACTCTCGCCGAGATCCTGCGCGGCCAGGGCTTCCGCACTGCGGCATTCGTCGGATCGGTGGTGCTCGATCCCGGTCGTGGCCTCGCCCAGGGGTTCGATGAGTACCGCGGCGTCACGGCGAACGGCGGGCCGGTTTCGGCAACCCTGCAGCGTCGCGGCGACGAAGTCACCAGCGACGCGATCCGGTGGCTCGAGGGGGTCGCCGAGTCGCCGTTTCTGCTCTGGACCCATTTATACGATCCTCACGCGCCGTACGCGCCGCCCGAGCCGTTCCGCTCCGCGCACCCGGACCCGTACATCGGCGAGATCATGTTCGCCGACGCCCAGATCGGCCGACTGCTCGCCGCGCTCGATCGCCTTCAGCTCACGGACCGTACGGTCGTGGTCGTCACCAGCGATCACGGGGAAGGTCTCGGGGAGCACGGCGAGCCGGCCCACGGCCTCTTCCTGTACGACAGCGTCCTGCGTGTGCCGCTGATCATCCGGGCGCCGTCCGTTACACCGCGACGCACGAGTGACACCGCGCGGCTGATCGACATCGTTCCGACGGTCCTGGATCTGCTCGGGCTCCCTGGTCCACAAGCGGACGGCGAAAGCCTCGTCGGCACCATGAAAGGACGAAGCCGGGGCGACTTCGAGGCCTACGCCGAGTCCCTGTATCCCCTTCGGCTCGGTGTGAGTCCGGTTCATGCCCTCCGCGATGGGCGCTACAAGCTGATCGACGGACGGCAGCCGGAACTGTACGACCTGGAGCGCGATCCATTCGAGCAGCGCAACATCTTCAGCGAGCGCAGGACCGTCGGCGAGGCGATGCGCGCCCGCCTCAGCGCCATCGCTGGGCCGCGTGAACTCCAACCGTTCAGTCGCCGGGTCGGCGAGCTGCCGGACGAACTGCGTGAACAGCTGGCAGCGCTGGGATACGTCGGCCATCGGCCGGGAGGCGCAGCCCTGCGTCGGTAAGGAGATCCATCATGCCCACCACCCTTCGCCGCGAAGCACTGGCCGCTCTTCTCATGCTCTCGGCCGCCTGTTCCGACCTGCCGACACCGACGGTCCCGACGCCGATCGAACGTCCGGCCGCGCCCATCGGTCCCGTTCCCGACCCGCTGCCGGCGCCACCCTTTCCGGCAATCTCGGAGCCGGCGCGCATCTACCTCGCCGCCGAGTCGAAGTACTACTCGATGCACGGGTCGCTTCTCGCGTCCCGCTACGTGCTGTATGACGACGGCACGTTCGCGCTGCAATACGCCAGCGTGAGATATCCGTTCTTCCAGTACCGCGGCGATTACTCGGTGACGAACGGATCGATCACGTTCCGACTGGACTGGCTCGGGCACCAGTCATTGGCAGGCGTCCGGGGAGATCAGCGACGAGTCGCTGACCGTCCACTACAACCTGGACATGCAAATGTCCGACTTCGAGGATGGGGTCTATCTGCGGGAGCGGTAGGGGGCCTGGCCCCGATCGCCACGGCCCGTACCGATGAGCTACGCGTAAGTTCCGGTCGTGGAGGGGCTTACCGCGATCGGGGCCTGGCACCGTCAAAGGGGCCCGTCAAAGGGCCCCGTCAAAGGGCCCCGTCAAAAGCGCCCGGCAAGAGGGCCGTCAAAAAAAGAGCTGGGTCTCGGTTTTCTTCGCGAGCTTCCGGTCGAGGCGGGCGATCCGGTGACGGACCTTCTCGGGACGGGCAGCGCACTCGTCGAGCGAGGCCAGCGCGAGCTCACGGGCGCCGGCGAGGTCCTTCACGCGGTGCTCGTGGTGAATCGCCAGCGCCTCTACCGCCACCTGGCGCAGGTCGCCGAGGAGGCCGCGGCGCATCGACCGCGGCGCAGTGAGCTCCATCAGCTCCCGCCAGATCGCGGCGGCATCGACGAACCGCCGGTCGCGCCGCAACCGGACGCCGAGTCGGTAGAGCGCTTCGGCCCGGATCATCGATTCGGGCGACTCCGCCGCCCGGCGAAAACAGGCCTCGGCGCGGACGTTCTGATCCGCGCGTTCGTAGACCCTGCCGAGCGCCAGCGCTTCGGCGCAGTCACGGCAGCCCTCGTGCCCGTCCCGCGTCAACCGCACGGCCCGGGCCATCACCGCTGCCAGCGAAACAAGATCGATCCGGTTGTGCTCGAGGACCGGCTCGAGCGGTCGAGGATCGCCGCTTCGCACGAAACCATAGAACCGGCCCGGGATCTCGAGGCCGGGCACATCCCCGATCCGCCGGACGTCAAACAGCGTCCGCTCGAGCGTCGACAGCCGGCAGCCGGCGTCGTCGAAGCCATCGGCCGCGCGGTTCTTCCACAACCGTCTCGCCGGATGCAGCATGTCGAAGTGCGGCACGTCGGTGAGCGGCATCTCCATCCGGTGGAACGACCACCGCGTCTCCATCACCGGCACGTCGAACGTCTTGCCGTTGTAGGTGACGATCAGGTCCGCGGCGTCGAAGAACTCCGCCACCGCCGCGAGCAGCGCCCGCTCCCCCGCGTGACTGGTGAGCAGGAACTGCTTGACCTGGAAGGCACCGAGATCGAAATACCCGCAACCGACGAGAAACGCCAGCGTGCCGGCGCCGCCGCTCAGCCCGGTCGTCTCGAGGTCGATGAACACAGTCCGCGGGACGGCTCCGCCCGTCACAGGCAGGAACGATTCCTCCGGGATCGAGGTCCTCTCACGGCTGCCGGCCATCGCCGGGTCGAGCAGCGCCAATGAATCCAGGTCATCGACGTGGCAGTCGCCGATGCGGATGTCGCCGTGCCAGCGTTCCGCCTCGTACCGTCGGTCGATCACCAGGCAGTCGCCGAAGCGCGTCGGAACCAGTTGGCCGCCGAGGGAATCGGCCACGCGATCCAGGTCGAGCGGCGCGCCGGCGCGATAGCCATCGTCCGGCTCGTAGGTCAGCTCACGCCGCCCCTGGTCCTGCATCGGCTCGGGCCGCGGCGGCCCACCCTGCACGATCGAGCGGAGGCGGGAGGTGAGGTCCATCAGGCGGCCCCGTTATCGGCCGGCTGGAGGACCGCCCCGGAACGCAGGTGCAGCAGGATCAGCGAGGCGACCCGCTTCGCATTGGGCCCGGTGTTCCCTTCCGGCCCGACACACGATGGGCAGCCCGACGCACAGGGGCAGCCGTTGATCAGCTCCTGCGTGCGCGCGAGCAGCAGCTCGTGCATCTCGAACAGCGGACGGCTGAAGCCGATCCCCCCCGGATAGTTGTCGTAGATGAAGATGTTCGGCTCGGCGGCGAGCGCCTCAGGAGTGCCGGCGGCGCCGCCAAAACGCTTGGAGCGATCCAGTGACCCGCCGTCCACCGAAAGCCCGATGTCGTGGCCGTCGCACATCAGCAGCAGCTGGGCGACGTTCTTCATGGCGAAGGCCAGGCCGATGACGCCGTCGCGCCGATCGTCGCCGCCGAAGGGCATCGCCTGCATCGTCGGCGTCGGGATCGTCAGCCAGTACCGACGTCGTGTGCATCTGCTGCTCGGGCAGGTCGAGCTCGCCGGAGCCGATGTTTTCGTTGGTGTAGAACTTGATCTTCTTGAAGCCAACCACCCGCGACACCACGTGGACTTCGCCGTGCGCTCGCTGCGCTCCTTCACGGGGATGAGGGACGAGCGATGGGGTATCGGTTTCCCCGATCCCCCAATCCGTTTGGAAGGTATCGAGAATGGTGACCTTCGTGTAGGTGATCGCATCCGTGTAGTAGTCGCAGTCCACGGAGCGGAGGTAGGCCTTGCGGCCGTCGAAGTCCAGCTTCTCCACCTGGAACAACTGGCCTTCCAGGATGTAGATCGCCTTCTCGTGCAGCGTCGACGGACCGCTGGTGAAGTCGGTCTCACCGATCACCCGCTCGCCGTGCGTGGTGTCGACGACGATGAAGTTGTCGGAGGAGACGGAGCGGAGGCTGACGGCGTCGGCCGGGTACGACTCGTTGGTCCAGTTCCACTGACCGTCGGCGTTGTGGACGAACCCCTGTTCCGACAGCACCGACAGCACCTGCTGGACGTCTTCCGCGCCGAACTGCTCGTCGTCGGCGAAGGGAAGCTCGAAGGCCGCGCACTTCACATGATCGACAAGGATGTGCAGGTTGTCGGGGTTGATCAGAGCGTGCTCGGGGGACGCATCGAAGAAGTACGACGGGTTCCGCACCACGAACTGGTCGATCGGGGCGCTGCTGGCGACCAGCACCGCGGCCGATCGCGTGCTGCGGCGGCCGGCGCGGCCGGCGCGCTGCCAGGTCGCCGCGATCGTGCCGGGGTAACCGGCCATCACCGACACGTCCAGGGCGCCGATATCGATCCCCAGCTCGAGGGCGTTGGTCGATACCACCGCCCGCACCACGCCGTCGCGCAGACCTTTCTCGATCTCGCGCCTCCGGTTCGGCAGGTAGCCGCCACGATAGCCCCGGATCATCTCGCTCGCGCCGGGCGGTCCGTGAAACGTGTCCTTCAGGTAGGTCGTCAGGATCTCGACCGCGAGCCGGCTCTGGGCGAACAGGATCAACTGCAGGTTCTGCTTCAGGAACTCCATCGCCACGCGACGGCTCTCGTGCAGATACGAGCGGCGGATCCCGAGCTCGGCGTTCACGACCGGAGGGTTGACGAAGAGAAAGAACTTCTCGCCGCGGGGAGCGCCGCTGCGGTCGACGAGCTCGAATGGACGCCCGGTGAGCCCTTCGGCCAGCTCCTTCGGATTCGCGATCGTGGCCGACGAGCAGATGAACACCGGATCGGAGCCGTAATGCCGGCAAACCCGGTGCAGGCGCCGCAGGATGTTGGACAGGTGACTGCCGAACACGCCGCGATACGCATGCAGCTCGTCGACGATCACGTAACGGAGGTTCTCGAAAAGTTTCGCCCAACGCGGGTGGTGCGGCAGGATCCCCGAGTGAACCATGTCGGGGTTGCTCAGAACGATGTGGGCCTTGCCGCGGATCGCCCGGCGTGCATCCGACGGCGTATCACCGTCGTAGGTGAAGACCCCGATCTCCCGGTCGGTACTCGCGGTCACCAGCTGCGACAGCGCGTGGAGCTCGGCGAGCTGGTCCTGGGCGAGGGCCTTGGTCGGAAACAGGTAGAGCGCCCGGGTGGACGGATCCTGCAGGATCGCATTGAGCACCGGCGCGTTGTAGCAGAGCGTCTTGCCCGAAGCCGTCGGGGTGATGGTGACGACGTTGCGGCCGCCGAGGACGTGGGCGAACGCCTCGCTCTGGTGGGTGTAGAGCTGCTCGATGCCGCGGCCCGCCAGCGCCGCGATCAGCCGTTCGTCGGTGCCGTCTGGATAGGGGCTGTACTGCGCCGTTACCGGCGGCATTCGATGGATCGCGGTGACGATCGGATCCGCCTCGGCGCCAAGCGGCGCCCGCGAGGCAGTCAGTCGGTTCAGGACCTCCTGGAGGGAGCGGTCCTTGTCGCCGGCGACGACGGGAAGGGTATGGGACGCCATGGAAATCGTTGACCCGTCAGGGATTGCGGGACCGATGCTACCAGAAGGCGAAGATAAGGCAAAGCGGAAAACACGTGCTGGGTGCTGTGTGCGACGGGCTACGTGCGTACGTCCGATGTGCTACGTGCGGTGCTATGTGCTGCGTGCGGTGCGACGTGCTGCGTGCTGCGTGCGGTGCGAGCGTGCTACGGGTGGTGCGATGTGCTGCGGGTGGTGCGAGGTGCTACGGGTGGTGCGATGTGCTGCGTGCGGTGCGACGTGCTACGGGCGGTGTGAGGTGCTTCGATCGTAGGCCGCTTTCGCGGCGATTCCGCTCAGCGCGATCACCCCAATCAGATTGGGGAAGATCTGCAGCGCGTTCATCAGGTCCCCCCAGGCCCAGACGAGGTTGACCTTCGAGATCGCGCCGAAGGGGATCAGCAGGCAGTAGATCCAGCGATACGGCACGATGACGCGCTTGCCGAGCCAGTAGACCAGGAACTGCTCGCCGTAGTAGGCCCAGCCGATCAAGGTCATGTAGCCGAAGAGAAATACGCAGAACGCCACGATGTAGCCGCCGAAGCCAGGCATCGCACCGTTGAACGCCAGGGCGACGGCGGCAGTGCTGGTGAGACCAGACTGCCAGGCGCCGGTGAGCAGGACGGTCATCGCGGTCAGCGTGCAGGTGCCGAACGAGACGATGAACGTTTCGATGACCGCGTTGAGACCCTGCTGCGAGGGACGGCTGCTCTGCGCCGTGCCGTATGCCACCGCAGCGGTCCCGTAGCCGGCCTCGTTCGCGTACAAACCGCGGGCGAGACCATAGCGGATCGCGGTGAACATCCCGAAGCCCAACGCAGAATTGGTGGTGAACGCCTCGCGGAACACCAGCGCGAGCACCTCGGGAATTCGCGCCGCATACGAGACGATCACGACCAGCGCACCAACGAAAAACAATCCGACCTTCAACGGCGTCAGCTTCTCGGCCGCGCGGCCGATCGACTTGATCCCGCCGATGATCACGAGCCAGGTGAGGACCGCGATCACGACGCCCGACGTCCAGAACGGCACGCCGAGCTCCGAGTTCATCACCAGGGCGATGGAATTCGTCTGGGTGAACGGGGTCGTCGTCAAGGCGGCGATACCGGCGACGACCGCGTAGGTCATCGCCAGCGCCGGCGATTTCAGGCCGTCACGCAGGTAGAACATCGGCCCCGACTGCACGTCCTCGCCGCGAGCCTGGCGAAAGGTCAGGCCGAGCACCGCCTCGGCAAACTTGATCGCGGTGGCAAAGAAGCCATAACACCAGATCCAGAAGATGACGCCGGGACCGCCCGAGACGATCCCCACCGTGACCCCGGCGATGTTGCCGGTGCCGATGGTGGCGCCGAGCGCCGTCATGAAGGCCTGGAAGGGGGACAGCGCGCCCTCGGTCCCCCGCACCCGGCCGCCGAAGAACTCGCGCAGCGCCTCGGGAAAGCGTCGGACCTGAACGAATCCCAGCCGGATGGTCAGGAGCAATCCGGTGCCGAAGAGCACGACAACGAGCACCGGCACGAACAGCCAGTCGGCGGCGGACTGGATCAGATCAGCGAACTGGGACATGGGGAGCATAGTACACGTGCTACGTGCGGTGTGCGACGTGCTAGGTGCTGACGTGCGACGGGCTACGTGCGGTGCGGGGTGCGGGGTGCTTCGTGCGGTGCGACGTGCTTCGTGCGGTGCGAGGTGCTACGTGCCGTGCGACGTCCTACGTGCGTGCGACGTGCTACGTGCGAGTGCTACGTGCCGTGCGACGTGCTACGTGCGGTGCGACGTGCTACGTGCCGTGCGACGTGCTGCGTGCCGTGCGACGTCCTGCGTGCCGTGCGACGTCCCGCGTGCGGTGCGACGTGCTGCGTGCGGTGCGACGGGCTACGTGCGCAGTGCTACGTGCGGTGCGGGCTGCTGCGCGCCGTGCGACTGAGGACCTCGTGCGACGTGCGGTGCGGGGGGCGACGGTGCGGCGCGGGGGGCGGCGGAGGAATCAGCGGGGGCGCCCCGATGTGGCGCTAGACCTGCGGCGCCTCGCTGCCTGGGTGTGGCGCGCGCGGCGTTCAGGACGTGGGTCGTGCAAATTCTCCCGTGCGAAGGTAGCCTCCAAGCACTCAGTACGTCCGCGCGCAGCAGGTCGCCCGACACGCAGCACTTCGCCGGGCAGGTAGCACTCGGCACGGCACCTAGCACGCCGCCCAGCACGAAGCACGTCGCACCGCACGTAGGTCGTTTCACCGCACGTAGGACCGTTGCACGGCACGTAGGACGCGCACGTCGCACGTCGCACGTCGCACGGCACACAGCACCCCGCACCGCACGTAGCACATCGCACCGCACACAGCACATCGCACGTACGCACCCAGCACGTAGCACGTCCGCACGTAGCACGTGGCTCTGCTAGATATTTGACCGACTTTGACAACCGTCGACCGGGATCGAGGCGCCGCTTACCCAGCTGGCGCGGCTGGAGGCGAGAAACGCGACCAGGTTGCCGACTTCGTCAGGACGGCCGAACCGGCCGAACGGCAGCTCACGCTTGATGAACTCGGCGATCCCCTGGGGGTCCGACTGCTGGCGGGCGTGCCACGAACCGCCGGGGAACAGGATCGATCCGGGGGCAATGCTGTTGACCCGGATGTTCATCGGCGCCAGTTGCTGGGCGAGCGCCTTGGCGAGACTGATCTCGGCGGCCTTGACGGCGTTGTAGGTCATGCGGCCGCCGGATTCCCGGCCCCAGATCGACGCGATCATCAGGATCACCCCGCCGCCCCGCGCCTTCATGTGCGGCACCGCCGCGCGCGAGGCGCGGATGGCGGGAAAGAGTGTCTCGTCGAGCGCCGCCTGCCATTCGCCGTCAGTGGTACCGAGCAGGTCGCTCCCGGCCGCGCGTCCCACGTTGTTCACCAGGATGTCGAGGCCGCCAAAGGTCTCGACCGTCCGCTCGATCACCAGCTCCGCCCCGGCAAGCGTGGAGACATCCGCCTGCACCGCCGCCACCATCCCCGGCTTCTTCGCCGCCGCCTCGACCTCGACCGCCGCCTCGGCGAGCCGCTCCTCCCCACGCGCGCAAATGCACACCCGGCACCCTTCCGCCACCAGCGCCCGGGCGCTCGCCAGCCCGAGCCCACGACTCGAGCCCGTCACCACCGCGATCTTTCCCGTCAGTCCAAGGTCCAAATCGTTCTCTCGCAGTTTTCCAGGTTCCAGGTTCCAGGTTCCGGGTTCCGGGTTCTGAGGTTCCAGGTTCAGTTCTGAATTCTGAATTCTTAGTTCTTAATTCTTAGTTCTTAATTTCACGCTTCACCTAGTCCGCCCGTCCGCCGGTCAAGTCGTTCAACCGCCAGTTGAAGGGATGGAACGTCACCCGGAACTCGTTCTTCTGCACGAAGTCCCGCTCGAGCGGGAGCAGGCGCGGCGTGATGAAAGCGATGATCGCGCGCTCGACGGCGGACCGCTGCGCCGACGGCCCGGTCGCCCCGGGGTCGTAGGCCGCGACGAAGTCGGGCTCGCGCCAGCTCAGGATCGGCGTGACCGAGATCGTTCCGGCCTCGCGATCGATCTTCATCATCTGGTTCTGGGTCATGAAGTCGGCGGCGACGGCATCGAGCTGGCGGGCGATCAGCGCGCCGCTGAACGCCTCGCTGCGCAGCCGTCCGCTGCCGACCGCGCCGCGGCCGAGCGCCAGGAACAGCCGAGGCTCCTTGAAGGCGGGCAATACCTCCTTCTCGATCTCGTCCAGGGTCAGCGACCGCCCGGCGGCGCGGTGCTTGAGCTTGTCGAACGCCCCCGGAATCTGACGAATGCTGGAGGCCGGATACTCGGGGCTCCGGCCCTTGAGGGGATAGTGGTCGATGACCGTCTCCAGCACGAAGGCGTTGTAGGCGTTCAACCAGAAGGCCATCTGCTGCTCGCGTGTCCAGCCGGCATAGACGTCGGCGGTCACGTTGAGCGTCGAGACGTAGCGGTCGAGACGGGCGCGCTCCGACTTCAGCGCCCGGTAATACACCAGGCCGTCACGCACGTGGAGGTCCACGATCTGGTCGAACGGCCGATGGATGGCTTCGACGGTGGGACCGGCCGGCTGACCCGAGATGTGCCGGGACGCGCCGGTCACCCAGACAGCCAGGACAAGACACGGGAACAGGACGAATCTGCGCATGTGGAGCCTCAACGTGGGGTCACCAGCTCACCGAGGAAAGTCTGCAACGCGGACGAGAACGCTTCGGGCACCTCGAGGTTCGAGAGATGCCCGGCCGACGGCAGTGTCACCAGGCGGGAGCCGCGGATGCCGTCGTGGAGGGCCTTCGAGTCGGCGGGCGGGGTCAGCACATCCTCCTCGCCGCAGATCACCAGCGTCGGCACGGCGACCTGCGCGAGCAGCGGCCTGGAATCCGGCCGCCCCAGCATCGCCTCCACCGCACCTGCGATAGTCTCGGGCCGGTTTCGTTCGATCATTTCCCTGACCTCCGCCGCCAGCGCCGGACGGTCTCGCTGCGAGGAGGCCCCGAGCAGCTTCGGCAGCATCTCGTCCGCCACCGCCGACGCCCCCTTGGTCCGTACCGTCTCGATCATCTTGCGGCGCCCTTCGCGCTGCTGGTCGTTGTCGGCGGTCGCACGCGTGTCGGCCAGCACCATCGCCGAGAACCGTTCCGGCGCGCGCCGGTACAGCGCCAGGGTGAGGTAGCCTCCCATCGAAAGGCCGCCGATGACAGCGCGGGTGATCCCCTGCTCGTCCAACAAATCCAGCACGGCCTGCGCCATCTCGTCGAGACTCCTGGCCGGGGGCCGGGTCGATCTGCCGAAACCGGGGAGGTCCGGCACGACGAACTGCCAGCCTGGCGGGGCGCGCTCGACCTGCGGACGCCACATGGTGGCGTCGAGCGGAAAGGCGTGGAGCAGGACCATATGGGCTGGCGCAGGCATGTCCAAGCATGATAGCCGGTGGGCAGCGATCCGCGGCCTGTACTCCGGCGGCGCCGCTTCGCCAGCCGCGATCCCGCATTCGTCCCAGACGGGCCCGGCCTGATGGCTTTCAAGACATAATCTCTGAAACTCAGGGGAGGTTCGGCATGCGTCTGTCCGCGTTTCGTACGGGTGCGCTCGTCGCGCTCGCATCGTGTTTCACCGCGCTTGCGGCTGTGCCGGCGTCGGCGCAGACGGTCGACGAGCTGGTGGCCAAACACATCCAGGCTCGAGGAGGGTTGGACAAGCTCAAGGCGATCCAGACGCTGAAGATCACGCGGACGGTCGCCACCCCCTTCACCTCCGTCGTCATGGTGGTCTACAAGAAGCGGCCGGCGCTGATCCGCTGGGAGCAGACGCCGAAAGGCCAGACCGCCGCGATCCCCCGCGCCATCGGCGCCACCGCCGCATGGGACCTTGCCCAGGGCAAAGTCGTCACGCGCCCGGAAACGCTGGCGATCGAAGGACGTGAGATCGACGGCGACTTCGACGGCCTGCTGGTCGACTGGAAGGAAAAGGGGCACACGGTCACGCTCGAAGGCAAGGAGAAGCTCGGCACCGGCGAAGCCTACAAGCTGAAGGTGACGACCAAGGGTGGAACCGCGCGGGACGTCTACCTCGATGCGACCACCTACCTCGAAGCGCAGGTCGCCGGCCGGGTGCGGCTGCCGGCGATGGATCCCAAGACCAAGGAGCATCGCTTCCACGACATGACGCTCACCTTCAGCGACTACCGCGAGGTCAACGGGGTGAAGTTCCCGTTCGCGGTCGACGAAGAGCGCACCGGCGGCGGGATCACCCAGTCGTTTGCGATGTACACCGAGAAGATCGAGGTCAACGTCCCGATCGAAGATGCGATGTTCGCGCCGCCGTCAACGGGTGGGGGGAACTGACAACTCCCAAGTTGGGCGTTGACTGATTCTTTAGATGAACCGGGTGAGCGTAACGTCGAGCACCCGGAATGGGCGGGCGCCCCGGTGCCATTGCACCAGGATCGGGCTCTGGTAGGTGCCTTCGACGATGGCGCCCTGCCCGGTGACGTCGCGGTCAGAGACCAGCAGGCTCACCGAGCGCTTCATCCGCAGGAAGCGCGCCGCCGGCATCGCGATCGCGCGCGACAGGACGCTCTCCACCATCGACTCGCGCAGACCGAGCGAATCAACCAGCTTGTTGAACACCCGCACCAGGTCGTACTTCGCGTAGTCCAGCGTCTTGGCCGGGATCGCGCGCGGGTTACCGAGGATGTGCCCCGCCTTCTCGGCCATGAATCGAACCGGGTCGCGCAGCACCTCACGCAGGTCGTGCCGCATCAGGAGCGTTTCGTACTCGTTGACCGTCAGCCCGGCATGGTGCTCGCCGGGGGCCAGCGTCAGTCGAACCCGCCCCTTGGTGACGCCATGCTGCGCCACCAGCTCGGCGCACGTTTCGTAGACCCCGAACGCCGGATCCTTCAGATTCACTGAATCGACCGAATGGGTCGAGACCGGAACGACGATGCGGGTCTGACCGACGGTCTCTTCGGCGGTGTAGCCGAGCACGGTCGTGCGGCGCTGCCGGACGTGGCCGGCATGGACGCCGTCCAGGTCGACGAATGCGATCGGCTCACCGGGGTGGTTCGGATATGACACGCAGGTGCGCAGCGCGCCGGCCATGAACGCGAGGTGCGAGTCGGCGTTCAGCGGCTCGCGGGGCTTCTGTTCCTCGGTCAGCTCCGTCCGCCGATCGAGCTTGTCATGCTCGTACCCCGCCCCCGCCGGAAACATCGTCCGGAACACGTCGATGTACGGCATCACGTCGGAATCGGTCCGTCCGAGCCGTGCGGCGACGCCACGATCGAGATAACCGGCGGTGGTGTGGAAGGAGCAGCAGAGCGCCCGCGGATAGTCGTCGAGCGCGTCGCCGAACTTGGAGGCGATGAGGCGACGGACGTCGATGACGTCGACCCGCGCCCGGGGCCTGACCTCGAGCGTGAATTCGACAGGACTGATCGGCATCAAGTAACGGCGCAACCACGCCGGCGCCCCTAAAGGATAGCACGCAAGCGCTTTAACCGCTGCCCGGGGCGGGCTGGCCGGCGCCCCGCCCCCGGTTGGGGCGCCTGGTCCGAGAACCGGGCTATTTGCGCTTCCCGGTGAACGTCCCCTCCCCCATCTCGCCCATGGTCAGGGAGCCCTTGATCGTGTTGCCGTCGAGGGTGCCGGTGTAAACGACCCGAACCTTCTGTTCGGTGCCGATCTCGACCGTAAACGTGAACTCCTGCCCCTTGATACTGCCGGTGAGTTCGGACTCGCCGTAGGACCCGGTGTACTTGCCGGTCAGCCTTTCGCCGGTCTGGGTAATGGTGACGGTCGGCGTGCTCACCCCGGCCGAATGATGGGCCTCGATCGCCCAGGTGCCGGTCATCGTCGGGGCGGGCTTCTCCTGCGTCTGCGGAGGCGGATTTTGCGCGGCGGCGGCGTTCGAAAGGGCCAGCGCGGCGACCATCGAGGCGATAAGTGTCTTCATTGAGTGATCCCGTGTTGAACCGTGTTGAACCGTGGCCTTGAGCTCGTGGCCGTGAAGCCGTGGCCGTGACGAGTGGCTAGCAGAGCACGCGGATCACGTCGGACCGCGTAATGATGAAATTCTTGTCGGTCTTGAAGTCGCGAACAAGCACTGCCGGGTTCTGCGGCGTGATCATCGTCGACAGCAGCTCGACCGGGGTAGAGATATCGACGAACGGAAACGCCGGCTGCATGATCGTGTCCACCGGCTGCGTCTTGATCCCGGGGTTGGCCAGGAACTCCTCGTAGAGATGGGTTTCGTTGAGCGAGCCGACCACCCGGCCGTCGCGGGTGATGGAGATCTGTGAGAAGTCGTGCTCGCTCATTACGCGGACCGCTTCCTCCACCGGACGGCTCGCTTCCACCGCGAACAGTTCGCCCGAGACCCCTGAGGCAACGAGGTCACGCGCGGTCATCCCGGACTTCTCGAGGAAGCCCTTCTCGCGCATCCACTCGTCGTTGAACATCTTGCCGAGATAGCGCGAGCCGTGGTCGTGGAAGATGACGACGACGACTTCGCCCTGCTTGAACTCGTCCTTCAGCTGGAGCACGCCGGCCATCGCCGAGCCGGCGGAATTGCCGGCGAAGATCCCCTCCTCGCGGGCGATCCGCCGGGTCATCAGCGCGGCGTCCTTGTCGGTCACCTTCTCGAAATGATCGATGACGGTGAAGTCCACGTTCTGCGGCAGGAAGTCCTCGCCGATGCCCTCGGTGATGTAGGGATAGATCTCGTTCTTGTCGAAGATCCCGGTCTCCTTGTACTTCTTGAAAACGGACCCGTAGGTGTCGATCCCCCAGACCTTCACGGCGGGGTTGCGCTCCCGGAGGTAGCGGCCGACGCCGGTGATCGTGCCCCCGGTGCCGACGCCGACGACCAGATGATCGACCTTGCCGCCGGTCTGTTCCCAGATCTCGGGCCCGGTCTGTTCGTAGTGCGCCTGGGCGTTCGACAGGTTGTCGTACTGGTTGGCCTTCCAGGAGTTCGGCACTTCGGACTGCAGCCGCGACGACACGGAGTAGTACGAGCGCGGATCCTCGGGATCGACGTTCGTCGGGCAGACGATCACCTCGGCGCCGAAGGCCTTCAGGGCGTCGACCTTCTCCTTGGACTGCTTGTCGGTGGTGGTGAAGATGCACTTGTAGCCCTTCACCACCGCGGCGATCGCCAGCCCCATGCCGGTGTTGCCGGACGTCCCCTCGATGATCGTACCGCCCGGCTTCAGCGCGCCGCTCTTCTCGGCATCCTCGATCATCTTCACCGCCATGCGGTCCTTGATCGAGTTGCCGGGATTGAAGGTCTCGATCTTGGCGTAGACGTCGGCCTTGATGTCCCGGGTGATCCGGTTGATCCGGACCATGGGCGTCCCGCCGATCGCCTCGAGGATGTTCGCGTGCAGCTGCTTGTGACTCACTCGGTAATTATATCGGCCCGCCACTGTTTGGCCTTGGCCCCGCTGGCGCCCGACGCCGACGTCTGTCTATACTGGGAAGCCAGCGCCGTGGAGGGTCCATGGCGTCCTCACGTTCGATTCTTCTCGTCGTCGTCGCCGCGCTCTGCCTCGCCGCGGTCGGGTTCAGCACCCAACCGGCAGCCTCGGCACAGGACCTCGTCCGTCTGGCCAGCGGATCCGTCGTCTCGTTGCGGACGCCGGAGTTCGTGCAGGTCGGCCGGCGCTACGCGTTCACCTGGGCGGGCGGCGGCCCGGCACAGACCTACGCCGTGAAGTCCAAGCGTGAGGACGGCTGGATCCTCGTCGAGGTCGCCGACGAGAACACCAATCCGGTCTATTTCGTACCAGGAGACTTGCCAACCCGCTGGCTGAACATCGCGACCGCGATCTCGATCCAAGAGATGAGGCCGCACCAGTAGGTCGGGTCAGGCCAGAATCTCGGTCACCACCCGACCGGCGACGTCCGTGAGCCTGAAGTCCCGGCCGCTGTAGCGATAGGTCAGCTTGGTGTGATCGATCCCGAGCAGGTGAAGGATGGTCGCGTGCAGGTCGTGCACGTGGACGGGATTCTCGACCACCTTGAAACCGAAGTCGTCGGTCTTGCCGTAGACCGTGCCCCCCTTGATGCCGCCGCCGGCGAGCCACATCGTGAAGGCGAACGGGTTGTGGTCGCGGCCGGCGCCGTTGCCGCCTGAGCCGATCTCCGCGACCGGCGTGCGGCCGAACTCGGAGCCGCAGACGACGATCGTGTCTTTGAGCAGGCCGCGGGACTTCAGGTCCTTGATCACCGCGGCAAACGGACGGTCGGAGTCCATCGACGTCTTGCGGTGCAGCTGGATGTTGCCGTGGTGGTCCCACGGATCGCCGGCCGCGTAGTAGACCTGCACCATGCGAACGCCGCGCTGCACCAGCCGGACGGCCATCAGGCAGCTCCGCGCCGTGCTCCCCGCGCCGTACAGCTCCAGCGTCGCCGGTGTCTCCTTGCGGATGTCGAACACCTCCGGCGCCTCGGTCTGCATCCGGTAGGCCACTTCCATCGATTCGATCGCCGCCTCGAGCTGCGGATCCCGGATCTCGCGCATCGCGTCGAGCCTGGCGAGCAGGTCGATCTCGCGCCGCTGTTCGGGCAGCGAGAACTTCTCGTTGTGCATGAACGAGACGAGCTTCTTGGGGTCGAAGTCCTTGCCGATGATCTCGTTCTTGTTCTCGACCTTGCTGGAGATGAAGGTCCCCTGGTTCACCGCCGGCAGGAAAGCGTTGTTCCAGAGGGGCGGCCCGACGGTGGTCGGGGTCGCCGGGCACAGCACCACGTAGGCCGGCAGGTTGCGGTTCTCGCTCCCGAGGCCGTAGGTCAGCCAGGCCCCCATCGAGGGCCGGCCGACCTGGGTGTGGCCGGTGTTCATCATCAGCAGCGACGGCTCGTGATTGGGGATGTCGGTGTGAACCGACCGCACGAAGCAGATGTCGTCGACGCAGCTGCCGACGTGCGGGAACAGCTCGCTGACGTCCATCCCCGACTGCCCGTACTTCTTGAAGGTGAAGGGGGACTGCATCAGCGCGCCGGTGCGCCGCTCGGTGGCGACCGGCCCGCCCGGCAGCGGCTGCCCGTGGTACTTCTCCAGCATCGGCTTGGGATCGAAGCTGTCGACCTGCGAGAGCCCGCCGTTCATGAAGAGGAAGATGACGTGTTTGGCTTTCGCGACATGGTGCAGCCCGCCGTTCAGCCCGCCTGCGCCAGGGCCGGCAAGTGCCGAATTCTGGGCGGCGAGCGCCGTCGCCACGTTCAACGACTCACCCACCATCCCGGCAAACGCCAGCATGCCGAAGCCGTTGCCGATCCGGCAGAGGGCTTCACGACGGTTCAGTGGTTGCGCCGACTTGTGGGACATCAGCTTCCAGCTTCCAGCTTCCAGCTTCAGCTCCAGTTTCGAGTTTCGAGTTTCGAGTTTCCAGTTAGTCGATGAAGATGAACTCCGACGAGCTGAGAAGGATCTTGACGTAACGGCCGAGCGGCGTCACCGGCAGCGGCTTCTTCGCCGGCTCGGCGCCGGGGCTCGGCGGGAGCACGCCGGCCATCATGCCGTCCATCGGCATGTCGTCGGGCCCCGGCGGCGCGGGAGGCTTCGGTGCCTTCTTGGGATCGGCCGCGATCTCCTTCTTCTTCGCTTCGTCGGCCGCCCGGCGCTCTTCGTAGGCGCGCAGCGGTTCGGCGGCGAGGTACTCCAGGCCGGCGGTCACCTCCGCTTCCGCCGGATTCCTTCCGAGCACCATCCGGTAGGCCTTGGTGATCCGGGTCCGGTTGTCCGGCTCCTCCTGCAGCTTCTGGGCAAGCCGCTCCGCCTGCTGCTGCATGAAGTCGCTGTTCATGAAGAACAGCCGCTGCAGCGGCACGTTGGTGGAGAAGCGCTGCTCGGCCGAGATCGTCGCCGCCGGGAAGTCGAACAGCTGCAGGAACTGATCGAGCTTGTAGCGGCTGACCTTGCCATAGACCGTCCGGCGGGTGCCTGTGGTCGTCAGGGCCACGGACGGTCCGCCGATCTTCTCTTCAAGAGTGCCCGAGACCGCGAGCACCGCATCGCGGATCTGCTCGGCGCTCAACCGGCGGCGGTTTGCCCGCCAGTAGAAACGGTTGCCTGCGTCCTTCGCCACATTCGCCGCCGAATCGGCTGAACCGAGCTGGTAGACGCGGCTCGACATGATCTGCCGGTGCAGCGCCTTGATCGAATAGCCGCCGTCTACGAACGACTGCGCCAGGTACTCCAGCAGCTCGGGGTTGCTCGGCGCTTCGCCGAGCTTGCCGAAGTTGCTCGGCGTATCGACGATGCCGGTGCCGAAGTGCCATTTCCAGACGCGGTTCACGATCACCCGCATCGAGATCGGCTGCCGGACGATCGCCTCGGCCAGCTCCAGCCGGCCGCTGCCGTTGGTGAGCGGCGGCGGCGTGTCGGCGCTCAGCACCGGCAGGAAGCGCCGCGGAACGACGTCCCCTTCGCGCATCGGGTTGCCGCGAACGTGCAGCTTCGGCTCGACCGGCTTGTCGAGGTCCTTCACGCCGTGGACGTAGGCGTACTTCTCGGGGAGCGCCTTGCGCATCCCTTCGATGTCGGTGCGGAGGTCCTCGACGTATTTGCGCCGGTCGCCGCCGAGCCAGCGCTCGAGCGCCCAGCCTCTGAAGGCGAGCAGGCCGGGCTTGACCTGTTGACCGGGAGCGGCGCCGAACTCGTCGAAGATGTCGGTGCGGAAGACGTCCTGCCACAGGTAGCCGCGCTCGGGCGTCTGGCTCTTGAGCTCCAGCGCGCAGCCGGGACAGAAATCGTCGTTGGTCACGAACTCGTGCGGCAGGTTGGCCGGTTCCTTCTTCTTGGTCCCGGGCAGCGCCTTGGCGCGAATGATGTCGTTCTCTTCCTTGAGCTCGCGCGCCTCGAACATCACGTCGAGCAGCACCCCCTGGAACTCTTCGGCGAGCTTCTTGGCCTCGTCGTCGGAGCCGCCCTCCTTGACCATCTCCTGCCACTTCGCCAGGTAAGGGTAGTACTTGGGAGGCTTGGCGAGGAACTTCACCCAGCGATCGAACAGCTCGTAATCGAGCTTCTCGCGCGTGGCGACGCGCCCGACGTCCTCTTTCGGCTCCCCCTGCACTTTCCAGGCGGCACGCATGTACTTCGACGCCTGCAGCGCCAGCGTCTCCGACAGCTGGCGGCTCTCGACCTCCGAGAATTCCGCGAGCAGCTTCTCCTTGTCCTTGATCTTCTTCTCCGCCGCCTTGTATTCGTCGACGACCGATTTCGGCGCCATCGGGTACTCGGCGTAGGAGGTGTTCAGGAAGACGCCGGCGAGGGCGTAGTAGTCCTTCGCCGCGATCGGATCGTACTTGTGGTCGTGGCAGCGCGCGCAGGCGACCGTGAGGCCGAGAAAGCCGCGAGACACGACGTCCACGCGATCGTGGCGTTCGTCGGCCCGGGTGATCTCGACCGCGCCGTTGTCGTAGTACCACGGGCCCAGGCCGAGAAACCCGAGCGCCGGCAGGTGCCGGACGCGGGCCGGCTCCTCCAGGCGGTCGGCGGCGATCTGCGCTCTCACGAACTGGTCGTAGGGCAGGTCGTCGTTGAAGGCCTTGATCACCCAGTCCCGGTAGAGGTACGCGTTCGGGTATGGAGCGTAGCCACGGCCCATCGGGTCGAGCGAACGCGGATCGTCTTCAGCGTAGCGGGCGACGTCGAGCCAGAGACGTCCCCACGTCTCGCCGTAGCGCGGCGACGCGAGCAGGCGGTCGACCACCTTCGCGAACGCGTCGGCGGACTCGTCCTTCTGGAAGGCCTCGATCTCGTCGGCGGTCGCCGGAACTCCGGTGAGGTCCAGCGTCGCCCGCCGGATCAGCGTGCGCTTGTCGGCGGTGCCGACTGGTGTCAGCCCGGCGCGCTCGAGCCGGGCGAGCACGAACCGGTCGATGTCGGTGCTGGCCCAGCCGGCGCCGGCCGGCGTCGGTACCGGCGGCTTGCGGAGCGGCTGAAAAGACCAGAACGCCTTGAGCTGTGGATCGAGCGGACGGTCGGCCGCTGGCGCCCCGCCGGAGCTGGTTGCGGCGGCCGGCATCCCCGCGGCGGCGGCCGGCCACGGCGCCCCCATCCGGATCCATTCCGCCAGTGCGTCGAGCTGCCCATCCGCCAGCTTCGGCCCGGTCCGCGGCATCTTGGAGATCCCGGCGACGTGCCGGACCGCCTTCATCAGCAGGCTCGCGTCGGGATCGCCGGCGACGATCGCGGGGCCCGACTCCCCGCCCTTCAGGATGGCGGCGCGTGAATCGAGCCGCAGCCCCCCCTTCTCGTCCGCCGTATGACAGTCGAAGCACGACTCGACCAGCAGCGGCCGGATCCGGGCTTCGAAGAAGTCGATCTGTTGCGAATTGGGCTGCGCGACCTGGGGAGCGCCGGTCAGGCGCACGGCCGCGGTCGCCACGAACAGTCCCGCGGCGCAGACCAGAGCAGCACTGGCGGGGGGCACGGGTTTTCGCATCGAGATCCTGAGGGGGCCGCTTATTATCTCTCCGAACGAGGCAAACGGATGCAGAAACTGATGTTCGGCTGGGTCGCGGTGTTGTCGCTCGTGTCTGTACAGCCAGACGCCGGCCGGCACGCCGGCCCAGGGCACTCCCCGGCCCAAGCGGCCAGGCGTGAGCACCCCCGGGGTGAAAATCCCGATTACGAAACTGAAGCCGGACGCCGTGTTCAGCGTCCCCGGCGTCCCCGACTGGCTGGCGATCGACGAGCACGTCTGGGTCTCGAACGGCCCCAAGCACACCGTTCATCGGCTCGATCCCAAGACCAATACCGTCCTCGCCGCCGTCGAGGTCGGCAAGGAGCCGTGCTCCGGGCTGGCAGTCGGATTCGGCAGCCTGTGGGTGCCGAACTGCGGCGACAAGACCGTGTCGCGCGTCAGCCTCAAGGACGGCAAGGTCGAGGCCACGCTTCCCTTTGGTGTCCCGGCATCGGAAGGCGGGCTGGCAACCGGCGCCGGGAGCCTCTGGCTGATGACCGACAAGAACGGCACGCTGGCGCGGATCGACCCGGCGACGAACAAGGTAGTCGCCGAGATTTCCGTGGCGCCGGGCTCCTACACGGTCGCGTTTGGCGAAGACGCCGTCTGGGTCACCGGCACCGAAACGAGTGTGCTCACCCGCGTCAATGCCCGCACCAACGTGGTCGAGCAGACGATTGCCGTGGGACCGAAGCCGCGCTTCCTGGCAGTCGGCGAAGGGGCGGTCTGGACGATCAATCAGGGGGACGGCTCGATCTCGCGCGTGGACGTGAAGACCAACAAGGTGGTCGCCACCATCGAGGCGGGAATTCCCGGAGGCGGCGGCGAGATCGCGGTCGGAGACGGATCGGTGTGGGTGACGTCGTTCGAGTTCCCGATCACCCGGATCGACATCGCCACCAACAAGGTCGTCCAGCAGTTCTACGGCGATGGCGGCGACGCGATCCGTTTCGGCCTCGGCTCGGTGTGGCTCTCGAACCTGCGTGCGGCGAACGTCTGGCGGCTGGATCCTAAACGGATTGTCGCTACGCTCCCTGAATAACTCATCGAACCCTGAACCCGATCTCCACCGACTCCTTCTCCTCGCCAACCGACTCCATGACTTCGAACGCGCGTCCCAGGCGATTGCCGGCGGGATCCTCGAGCAGGGTCAGCGCGACCAGGGCGTGGTCTCCGGCGACCCAGGCGACCCTGGGGGTGAAGCGCCACCGCGTCTCGAAGGGCCCGAGGCTGATCTCACCGTCGAGTTCCACGGCTCCGCGACGGACGTTGAGCGCGTGCTTCAGCAGCCCGTAATCGAGCGCCCAGGGGAACGTCACCGTCAGAGGATCGAGGGTGCCGGCTCGCGGAATCCTCCAGCTGCCATCGTGAGGCATCCAGCGGCTGCTCGATCGGCGGACGGACGCTGAACTCGTGGCGATGGCCCGAGCGCAGCTTCTCTCCGCGGCCATCGAGCCAATCCTCGCTGATCGTCAGCGCGTATCGCTTGCCGGGGATCAGCGCGCGGCCGAGGTCGCGGTTCGGCTTGATGCCCCGCTTGACCCGCCCCGGGTCGAACAACAGGGTGAAGCGGGTGTGATCCGGCGTCCATAGCTCGGCGTCGACCGGCAGAAACGGCTCCACCACCTCCTGCCCCGCGTCATCGACCAGGCGGATGTGGTCCAGTGCGCTCCCCCGCCCCATCGGCGCCGAGAACTCGATGTAGAAGCGCAGCATGTTCGCCGTGACCTCGCCGCCGCTCGGATACACCTGTTCGACGACCGTGGCCCGCGCCAGCGCCCGGCCGGCCACCGACACGACTTTCTTCAGCGGCGGCCGGCGCCAGTTGTCGCCGGGATCGGCCCCTGGAATCCGGGAGGCGTCGAACGTAACGTCAAAGGATCGGCCGGCATCGAGGCCGTACATCGGCGTAAAGCGCACGGTGCCGTCGACGATCGTATAGTCGCCGACCACCGGCCCGGCGGCTCCGGCAACGCTGACGGTGAAGATCTGCTGCCAGCCATCACGAGTGAGGGTGGCGCCTGCGAGCGCTGCGAGATCGGCGCGGGGCAGGCCGCTGACTTCGATGGCGGTGGGGGCCGGAGCACCGACGATGGAGATCTCCAGCAGAGGGGGGCGGCCGCACGCCGTGGCACAGACCAGGACGGCGGCCGCAACAAAGTACCGAGACATATTCGACCCGAACTTTCGACACGATCGCGACTGGGCGAAGAAACTAAGAACTCAGAACTCAGAACTCAGAATCAGTTCGTAGTTCTTTGTTCGTAGTTCTTAGTTCGTAGTTCTTTGTTCGTAGTTCTGAGTTTCGTTTCGCCCCGACTAGGGGAGCGCGACCGCCTGCAGGTTCAGGGTCCCGTCGGTCCGGGCGATCACGATCGAACGCTGCGCGTCGAGCAGGTCCATCTGGACGACGCCGGTCATGGTGGCGATCGTCTCGAACGGAACGCCCGCCGTGCCGCCGATGCGCGAGTTGATCGGCGCCGCCGAGGCGAAGCCGGCGGTCGGGATCTTCATCACGCCACGGCTGGTGTTCGACATCAGCAGGAACTCCTTGCCGTCCTTGCTGTAGACGACCATGTCGATCGGACGATTGCCCGAGCCGAGCTCGCCGATCGTCGTCCCCACGACCTTCTGCGTGCCGTTGAGGCTGGCGACCGGGAACTTCACCAGCGGCGTGCAGAGGTAGCCGGCAATCAAGTGCGGCGTGTTATCGACCGTGTAGGGAACGAACGCGTACACCGGGCTGCGGGTCTCGAGCTGCCCGTGATTGCCGTGGTAGATCTCGACGCTGGTGCCCGGCTCCACTGCCGTGAACGGATACGCGATCGTCCGCAGCTTGGAGGCGAACTCCTCGTTCGACAGGCCGGCGACGACCAGCTTGCCGTTCACGAAGTGCATGTCGGTGATCGAGTCGGCGCGCGGATTCCGCCGCGCCGTGGTGTTCGCGACCGGCGCGTTCGGCAGCGCCGCGCTGGTCCGCTTCAAGGTATCGAGCGCCACCGGCTCGAGCTTGCCGTCGCCGTCCACGCGAATCAGCGCCGGCCGGGCGTCGGTCCCCTGGCCGCGCATCACCGCGATGAACGCGTTCTTCGTCCTGGGGTGCACCGCAAGATCCGTCACCGAGATCGCCGCGACGTCGGTGCCGAGCAGCGCCGCGATCTTCTGGTCGATCCCGGCGACATCCTTCGCGCCCGGCGCCCCGCCCCTGGCGGCCGCGCCCAGTTCCAGCGCGTAGATCGCCGCACCCTGCGTGTCGGCGGCAAACAGGACGTCATCCGGCCCGAACGCCAGCGGCCCGATCGACTGCAGACCCGCCACCACCGGCTGAACCGCCACAGCGCCCGGCGCCGCCGGCGTAAACCCCGCCGCCACGAGCGCGAGCGCAACCGCCGACAATCTCGCAAACATCCGCATCGTTCCTCCTTCGCTGTTCAGGACTTCCGCACCCTTGGGCCGCACGCCTGCGCACCCGTGTCCGCACCCTCAATACAGGCCGACTCTGCCTTTGACCGATTCGATCAGCTTGGCCGGATCGAATCCTACACCCTGCTTGAACACGGTCTCCACAAGCCTGATGTCGGCAATGTTCACGGCCGGGTTTCCGTTCAGCACGACCAGGTCGGCCTGCTTGTTCACCGCAATGGAGCCTATACGCCGCTCGGATCCCAGGTATTTCGCGCCGTTGAGCGTGGCGATCTGGATTGCCTCGAGCGGCGTGAAACCGGCCTCGACCAGCAGCTCGACCTGGCGCTGGTTGGAGTAGCCCGGTATCACCCCCCCGGAGCCGGTCGGGTCGGTACCGGCGATCAGCGTGCCGCCGGCTTTCACGAACGCGCGTTCCAGCGCCATTCCTTTGGGGAACAGCTTCGCGTAGTTCGACTCCATGTTCTTCGACACCCGTTCGAACGACCGCTCGTACTGCTCGCGCAGCGGCGCGACCAGCACGTCCAGCCCCGGTGGCATCGGCCGGCCGGGCGTGAACGTCTCGAACACAGTCAGCGTTGACGTGAGGGCAACCTTGCGATCGACCAGTTTCTTCACCAGCGCCACAAAGGCGGGATTGTCGGGCTCCAGAGCCGCAACCGTCTGCTGCCCGCGTCCCTGGCCGGGGCACTCGTCGGGCTTCTTGTCGGTGACGAAGTCGGTCGAGGCGAAGAATGAATGTTCCAGGTTGTCGATCCCGAGGTCCGCCGCTTCGCTGTAGGTCACCGAGCACAGGTGACCGGTCACCTTCATGCCGCGCTTGTGCGCCTCTTCGACCGCGGCGCCAAGCTCGGCGCGGGTGATGTTCATGTAGGCCTTGAACGAGGTCGCCCCCATGTCGGCCCAGTAGGTCACTTGCTTCCGCGCGTCCGCCGCGTCCTTCAGGCCATGCATCTGGAGGAAGGCGTTCGGCCCGTTCAGGTACGGAGCGGTCGCATCGATCGCCGGACCTGCCTGGCGGCCCGCTTCGATCTCCTGCTTCAGCTTGATGTCCATGACCCCGTTCACGTTGCCGCCGGTCCTCATCGTCGTGACGCCGCCGGCGAGGTACAGCCGGGAGAAGCTGGCGCCGAGCTGGGCGTAGACGCCGCCGCCCCCGGGGTAATAGAGGTGCTCGTGAAACATCACCAGGCCCGGGATGACCGTCTTGCCGGTCAGGTCGATCGTGGTCGCGCCCTCCGGGACGGTGACCTTCGCGCCGGGGCCGAGGATCTCGGCAATGATCCCGTCACGAATGACGATCGTCTGCCCTTCGCGCGCCGGCGCGCCCGTGCCATCGATGACCCGGGTATTGGTGAGGACGATGACCGGGCTGGCGTGCTTGATGAAGCCGCGGACGGCCTGGCTGAACTGGGGTGGCTGCGCCGCAACGTGCCCGGCAAGTCCGACGGCCAGGATGCCGGCCGTCAGTGCGCGTATCTGCATTCGATCTGCTCCAGGCCGGCGATTCTATCCCAGCGTTTCGACCTCCACGGTCCCTGGCATAGAATCCGCCGCGGAGGATCCGTCATGCGCGTTGCCTGCCTTGCTCTCGTGGTCGCCTTCGCCGTGTCCGGAGCCGTAGCTGCCCAGCAGCCATTCACCGTCGGTCCGGTGAGCGCGGCGCCGGGGTCGGCGGCGTCCGGCACGATCCAGATCCCCGCGCGCACGGGTGACGAAGGGACTTCGTTACCGATCTCGGTGATTCACGGCGCGCGTCCCGGCCCCGTGCTGGCGCTGGTTGCCGGCGTTCACGGCCAGGAGTACACCCCGGTGCTGGCGCTCCAGAAGCTGCGCGCCGCCATCGACCCCAGGACGCTGGCCGGCACGGTGATCATGGTCCACGTCGCGAACATGCCGTCGTACCTCGCGCGCACCATCTACTACTCGCCGGCCGACGGCAAGAACCTCAATCGCGTGTTCCCCGGCAAGGCAGACGGCACCCTGTCGGAGCGGATCGCGGAGGTCATCACCCGCGAGGTGATCGAGCGGGCGACGCACGTCGTCGACCTCCACTGCGGCGACGGCAACGAATCGCTGCGGCCCTATCTCTACTGGATCACGACCGGCGCACCCCAGGTCGCCGAGGCCGGCCGCCAGATGGCCCTCGCCTTCGGCATGGACCACATCGTCGTCGATCGTGACCGTCCGGAGGATCCGAAGGCCTCGGTCTATCTCTCGAACACCGCGATCACGCGCGGCAAGCCGGCGCTGACGGTGGAGTCGGGCGGGATGGCGGAGATCGACACCGATTCGATCCTGCGCATCGAACGAGGTGTGGCCGGGCTGCTGACGCATCTGAAGATGCGTTCGGAAGGTCCTGCGCCGGTGGCCAACCCGGTACTGCTGGAGCGCAGCGAGGTTCTCCGCAGCAACTTCACGGGAATCTTCTACGCGATCGTGGAGAAGGGGCAGACGGTCGCGGCGGGAGCGATCATCGGCCGGGTCACCGACTTCCACGGCAAACTGCTCGAGGAGATCAAGGCGACCTTCGCCGGAGAGGTCCTGTATGTCGTCGGCACGCCGGCGATGAACAAGGGAGAGCCGGTCGGGTTCATCGGCTCGACCTCGCGGCAGGACTGAAGTCAGCGCTCGGGGTGGCGACAAGGGGAGCTTCGCTGTCTTCTAGAACAGAAGATTAGAAGATCAGGAGAACGCTCCTTCAAAGGGGGTTCTCTTGAACTCTTGCCCTCCAGCATAGAGTCACCGCTCCCGACCGCGACGGGAGCCTCGTCGTCTTTCAGGCCAGAGGGGTCGCAGGTCCGGTCGTCGCCTTTGGCTTCCGTGGGGAGGCCATGGCCAGCCAGACGCTGGCCAGGATCAGTGCGCCACCGACCAGCGCCCGGGAGTTCATCGTTTCGTCGAGCAGCCAGGCGCCGAGCAGGATGGCGATGATCGGCTCGATCAGGCCCATGATCAGCAGGTTGACCGCGCCGACCCGGGCGAGCAGCCAGTAGTTCAACCAGGCGGCGAGCACCGAGCCGGCAAGCGCGAGGTAGACCGCGGCGCCGAGCGCCTTCGACGTCCAGGTGATGCGGAACGGATTGCCTTCCATCAGCCCGGCGACGATCGCCAGCGGCACCACCGCGGCGATCATCTGTCCGGTGGTGATGATGCCGGGCGCGAAGTGACGCCCCCACTTCTTGATCAGCACATAGGCCAGGGCGACGCAGACGGCGCCGAGCGTGACCGTCGTCGCGCCGGCGAAGGCGCGCCCGCCGCCGAAGTGGAGCTGGTCCCAGAAGATCACGCCGATCCCGAACACGCCCAGTGCCAGCCCCGAGACCTTGCGCCGGGTCATCCGCTCGTCTGGCAGCAGGCAGTGCGCGAAGATGAGCGCGAAGGCCGGCGTCATCGCCTGGAGAACGGCGGTGAGCCCGGACGAGACGTACTGCAACCCCCAGTTGAGCAGCGCGTAGTTCACGCCCAGCAGGATCACCCCGGTACCGGCGATCAGCGCCCACTCCTTCGGCTTCCGCGGCAGTGGTGTTTTGCCGGCGAGGGTCACCGGCACCATCACCAGGATCGCGATGAGCAGCCGCATCACCGCGAACGAAATCGGCGGCACGTCGTTCACGCCGATCTTGATGAAAAGCCAGACGGTGCTCCAGATCAGGCAGGTGATGATCCAGACGACGGCGACGCGGGACATGGTGAGGTCGGACAGCGTACTACGCCGTGTTAAAGTCCGCGGCATGCAACGACTGATTCTCGCGGTTACGGTCTCGGCGGTTGCCAGCCTCGTCCCGATCTTCGCGCAGCAGCGGGCGCTCACCGCCGATGACTACGCGCGCGCTGAACGGTTCCTCGCCGCGCACACGACGCCGCTGGTGCTCCGGTCCGGTGTTCGTCCGACATGGCTGGCGGACGGGCGCTTCTGGTATCGCACCACCACCGAGAAGGGGAACGAAGCAGTCCTGGTGGATCCGGTGAAGGCTACGAAGGTGCCCTGCGATCTGCCCGCCTGCCAGGCGCCCGAAGGGGGCGGCCGGGGCCGTGGCGGCGATACGGCCAGGGGGGGGGGGGGGGGCTAACTGGTTCCGGTACGTATTCGTAGCCCGCTCTGCGCACGCCGGCCAACCAGATCAACGGCAGACCAACGATGGCGGTGGGATCTTCGGAGTCCATGCGTTCGAACAGCGTGATGCCGAGGGCTTCTGCCTTGAAGCCTCCAGCGCAGTCGAATGGCTTCTCGCGTTCGACGTAGCGCTCGATTTCCGGATCGGTGAGCGCGCGCAATTTCACTGTCGTGGTGTCTATGTGCGCGACCTTGAGGTCGGCAGCCAGGCAGCGCACCGAACAGGCGGTGTAGAACTCGGCGGACGTTCCTGACAACAGTTTCAGTTGCTGGCGGCAGTTCTCCGCGTTGCCCGGTTTATGGAGGATGGTGCCGTGGGTCGCCGGGACCTGGTCACCGCCGATGACCACGCTGTCGGGAAAGCGCGCGGCGACCTCTTCGGCCTTCGCCGCGGCGAGCCGCACCGCCCGTTCCCGCGGGGGTTCTCCGGCTACTTCGGACTCGTTGACCTGCGGGCCGCAGGCGCTGAAGGGCACGCCAAACCGTTCCAGCAGGGCGGCGCGATGACGCGAGGTCGACGCCAGGATCAGGGGGCGTAGTACGGCCGTCGGGCTCATAAAAACAAAGGCTTAGAGTTAATGTTGTTTTGACTTGAGGGGAAGTGGCACCTATCATACGCGCCCCATGTCACTGGGCTGGTCCCGTCGCGCACCCGTCGACACTCTGGTAGGCACCGAAACGGCGATCGACTTCGCGATCCCGGTTGCCGAGTTGCCAAGGGTTTCGCATGAGTTGGCGAGCCACGATGGTGAGGCCAGGGGCCATGTGCGCTTCTCGCGGCAACTGGGTCATTCGGTCGCCGATCTCGAGTTGAGCGCGCAACCGGAAGTTGTTTGCCAGCGCTGCATGCAGCCGATGCGATGGCCGGTCGAGTTGAAGTCGCGGGTCGCGCTGGTGAGCGACTACCACGCGGCGGACCGGGTGCCAGAGGGCCTGGAAGTTTTTCTGGTCGAGGCCGACAGCGTAAGCGTTCGCGACCTCGTCGATGAGGAGATCATGCTCGCGCTGCCGAATGTGCCGCGACATGCAGAAGGTAGCGAATGCGCGCGCCGCGAGATTCGATTGCCGGGGCAACCCGACGAACCGGAAGCGGCCGCCGACACGCAGGTTCAGAAACCGTTTGCACAGTTGGGCGAACTGTTGAAACGCAAGTAAAGCTCGCCCGAAGAGGTTTGGTCCCATGGCCGTTCAGAAAAGTCGCAAAACGCCGTCCAAGCGCGGCATGCATCGTTCGCACGACGGGCTGAAGAAGCCCGCGCTGTCGGTCGATCCGCAGTCGGGTGAAACCCACCTGCGTCATCGCATCACCCCGGACGGTTTCTATCGCGGCAAACGCGTCATCGAAAAACCGGCCGAAGTCGAAGCCGAAGAATAACTCGCGGCGGGGGTCATCGAACCCCGCCCGGTCTTCACATGGCGTCCGTCGCCGTCGACGTAATGAGTGGTGACTGCGGTGCGCCGGAATGCGTACCCGGCGCGTTGCGTGCCCTCGCCGCCGATCCCACGCTCGAGCTCATCCTCGTCGGCAAACCCGAAGTCATAGTGCCGGCGCTCGCCGATTCGGGCGACGATGCGCGCGCGCGCCTGACCATTCATCCGGCCGCGAGCGTGGTGGGCATGTCCGAACATCCGCGTGAAGCCATCCGGCGCCGCAAGGATTCGTCGATGCGGCTCGCCATCGACCTGGTCAGAGAAGGGCGCGCCCATGCCATGGTCAGCGCCGGCAATACCGGCGCGCTCACCGCCATGGCGCATTTCGTGCTGAAGACCGTGGGTCCGGTCGAACGTGCTCCCATCATGTCGGTGGTGCCGGCGCGCAACGGGGCGCACACGCACATGCTCGACCTCGGCGCGAACTCCAAGGCCACGGCGCTGCAACTCGCGCAGTTCGCGACCATGGGCTCCATCGTCGCGCGCGACGTGTTCGGCATCGCGAATCCGCGCATCGGTCTGCTCAACATCGGTGAGGAGGAGACCAAGGGCCACGAGCTCGTGCAGGAAGCGCATGAATTGATCCGCGCGAGCGGTGTGAACTACCTGGGATTCGTCGAGGGCAACAACATCTTCGACGGCAGCATCGACGTGGTGGTCACCGACGGCTTCACCGGCAACGTCGCGCTCAAGGCCATGGAAGGGCTGGCCAAACTCATCGTCGAGCAGCTGCGCACGGAATTCTCGCGTGACAGCATGAGCAAACTCTCCGGATTGCTAGCCCGCCCGGTGCTGCGTCGCGTGGGCGAGGGACTCGATCCGCGCCGTTATAACGGCGCGTGCATGGTCGGCCTGACTGGAGTCGTGGTAAAAAGCCACGGCAGCGCGGACCGCGTCGCATTTGCCCAGGCAATTACGACGGCCGCTACCGCGATGCGCCGTGGATTGCCGGCTGCCATTGCAAACGCCCTGGCGAATGCAGTGACGACCGACAATGCCGCGGTAGTGAACAAGTAAAGGGCCAACATGTACTCACGCATTGCCGGCACGGGTGCGTACCTGCCGGAAAAGATCGTCACGAACTTCGATCTCGAGAAGACCATGGATACCACCGATGAGTGGATCCGGACTCGCACGGGAATCGAACGGCGCCATATCGCCGCTGACGGTCAAACCACGGTCGACATGGCCGAGGTGGCGGCGCGGCGCGCCATCGAGGCCGCCGGCGTCACGCCCGCCGAAGTCGATTTCATTATATTTGGCACCACCACCCCGGATCTCGTGTTCCCCAATTGCGGCACGTTGCTGCAGGATCGCCTCGGCGCGCGTGGCTGTCCCGCACTTTCTGTCGAAACCGCGTGCAGCGGCTTCATCTACGCGCTCTCCATCGCCGACAAGTTCGTGAAGGCAGGCGAAGCCAAGTGCGCGCTGGTGATCGGTGCGGAGACACTGTCACGGATCACGGACTGGAGTGATCGAAACACCGCGGTGTTGTTCGGTGACGGCGCCGGTGCGGTGATCATCAAGCCGTCGACCGAGCCCGGTATCCTGAGCACGCACCTGCATTCCGACGGCGCGTACAAGGACCTGCTGTACGTCGAAGGCGGCGTCTCGAAGGGATTCAAATACGACGCCGCGCGTGGTCGCGTGGACATCGGCATCAAGATGGCCGGCAGTGAAGTCTTCAAGTTGGCGGTCACCAAGCTCGGCAGCGCGGTCGACGAGGCGCTGGCCCACAATGGCCTCGAGAAATCAGCCGTGAACTGGCTGATCCCGCACCAGGCCAACATCCGCATCATCGGCGCCATGGCCAAGCGCCTCGAGTTGCCGATGGAGCGAGTGATCGTCACGGTGCAGGACCACGGCAACACTTCCACGGCCTCGGTGCCCCTCGCCCTCGACGTGGGCGTACGGGACGGCCGCGTCAAGCGCGGCGACCTGCTGTTGTTAGAGGCGTTTGGTGGTGGCTTTACCTGGGGCTCAGCCCTGGTGCGCTTCTAAAGGCTGCATTCAAGCAATGAGCACGGCGCCGCTGCGGCGCCGTTTTCCGGAGTGGCGCGCGAGCGCCTGGCGAGCATAAAAAAACGCCGCGCATAGCGCGGCGTTTTAGCAAAGCAAGAAAGTGAATTCTTACTTCGAGATCGAGCGACGGAACATCCGGTCAATTTTCTCGTTGGTGGCATCGCAGCAGGACTGCGAAGCCTGGGCGGCAGCCAGCGCCTGGTTAGCAGCGCTCTGCGCACCGCTGGCCGTCGAAGAAGCCGACTGCGCGGCGGCATTGGCGGCATCGGCCGAGCTCTTGGCGGCAGCGAGATCCGCGTTCAGACGGCTCACTTGCTGCTTGAGGTTGTCGATATCGGCTTGCAGAGGCTTCAAGTCCTGGCAGCCGGCCAACATGGTGAACGCTGCAACGGCAGCAACCTTGATAATCGCACTCTTCATAACGATCAATCCCCTTATTGGTGGTTGAGCAAGTCCGCTTCGCTGATCAACCGCAAGCAAACGCGATGTGAGCAGAAGGTAGACTCTATTAGGCGGCCGCAACTGCAACAAATCCGCGCGTTGTTTGCAACTGGTATTTGGTCTTTGTCGGCCTGTAGCGACATCCGGGTCCATCATATATTAGGACCTCTAACAGGACTGAGGCCGTCACGAAGCATTTCGCGCGCGGCATTGTGGCCCGGGATGCCCGTGACTCCGCCACCGGGATGTGCACCTGCACCGCATAAATAAAGTCCTTTTAGCGGCGTGCGGTAGTCGCCGTAGCCTAACATCGGCCGCGCCGCCCACAGTTGGTCCAGGCCTAACGCGCCGTGAAAGATGTCGCCGCCTGCTAGGCCGAGCTTTTCTTCCAGATCGAGGGGGCTGAGGGCCGAATGGGCGACAACACTCGCGCGAAAGTTGGGCGCGTACGAATCCACCGTCGCCAGGATGAGGTCCACGGCACGCTGGCGTTCCTGATGCCAGTCGCGGTCGCCCGGCAGTTTGTAGGAAAAATGCTGACAGAAAAGGGAGGCAACGTGAGCTCCCTTCGGCGCCAGAGTTGTGTCAAGCGTGGACGGAATCAGCATCTCGACGATGGGTTCGCGTGACATACCCGTAAGGCGTGCATCGGCGAAGGCACGATCCATGTATTCGAGCGACGGCGCGATGATGATGCCGGAGCCGAGATGCGCACCATTGTCATTGCGCGGTGCAGCGGTGAATTTCGGCAGTTCCGACAGCGCCACATTCATGCGAAAGGTCGCCGATCCGACTCGAAAGCGTTCGATGCGGTGGCGAAATTCCACGGGCAGATCCGCGTCCGCGAGCAGCTGCAGGTACAGCGGCTTGGGGCCGAGGTTGGCGGCGACCGCACCCGCCTGGATCACGCGCCCGCCCTCGAGTTCGATGCCGGTCGCGCTACCTTGCTCGGTGATGATGCGCCTTACGGGTGCATCGATTTCAAGCGTGACGCCGAGTCGCCGTGCTTCGGTTGCCATCGCCTGGGTGATGGCGCCCATGCCACCGACGGCATGTCCCCAAACGCCGGTCTTGCCGTTCACCTCGCCGAAGACGTGGTGCAGGAGCACGTAGCCGCTGCCCGGCGTGTACGGGCTGGCGTAGTGACCGACCACCGCGTCGAAGCCGAACAGTGCCTTGACCGCCTCGGTTTCAAACCAGTGGTCTAACAAATCACCGGCGCTGCGCGTGAACAGCTCGTGGATGTCGCGCTGCACGGGCGGCGCCAGCTTGCGAAATTGGCGTCCCAGCTGGAGCGCACCCCACAGGTCGCGCAGCCGGCGCGGATTCGCGGGCGGAGTCTCCAGCAGCTGGCGGCGCAGCACCGTCACGGCCGCGTCGAGCATCTGGTAGAAGGCGGGCAGCCGTTCGGCGTCGCGGGCCGAAAAGGAGCGCACGGCCTCAGTCGTGCGGGCGCGGTCTGGACCGGCCGTAAGGGCCCGCCCATCGGGCAGCGGCAGGAAGTTCTGCATCGGGCGCTCGAGCACCTTCAGGCCATGCTGTTCGAGGCGCAGATCCCGGATCACCTTGGGGTTGAGCAGGCTGACGGTGTAGCTCGCGGTGGAATTGCGAAACCCGGGGTGGAACTCCTCGGTGACGGCGGCGCCTCCGAGCACGCTGCGGCGCTCGAAAACCCCCACGCTGAGGCCTGATTTGGCGAGGTAACACGCACAGGTGAGGCCGTTGTGGCCACCTCCGACGACGACGACATCGAAGCGGTTCTTGCTGCTTGACCTGGATAAATTCACAGTGTACAAATCCTCAGCCCTGATTCTTCTTTAAAGGATCTGCCATGTCCGACCTCACACCGCGCCAGACCGAAATCCTGCGCCTCATCCAGCGAGCCATCGCCGAAACAGGCATGCCGCCTACCCGGGCGGAAATCGCCAACGAGCTGGGGTTCAAATCCCCCAATGCCGCCGAGGAACACCTGCGGGCGCTTGCGCGTAAAGGCGTCATTGCGCTGGTACCGGGTGCTTCGCGTGGCATCAAGCTCATGGACACCATGCGCGAGCAACTCGGCTTGCCGCTCATCGGACGGGTGGCCGCCGGTCGCCCCATTCTCGCGGAAGAGAATATCGAATCCAGGCTCGACATCGATCCCAGCATCTTTCAACCCAGGCCGCACTACCTGTTGAAAGTCGTCGGCATGTCGATGAAAGACGCCGGCATCCTCGATGGCGATCTCGTGGCCGTGCATCGTACGCCCGAAGTGCGCAATCGCCAGATCATCGTGGCGCGCCTGGAAAACGAAGTCACCGTGAAGCGTTACAAGCAGGACGGCTCGGTCGTGTGGCTGTTACCCGAGAACGCCGACTTCGAACCCATCCGCGTCAACATCAAGGAAGACCCGCTCATCATCGAAGGTGTGGTGGTGGGGGTTCTGCGGCGGGGCAAAGCACTGACCGCTTAAAAGTTATGTACGCCGCCCCCTTCCTTCAAAGAAGGGGCGGTGTTCTGCGTCGTGGGGCGCGAGCCCCTGAAAAGAAAACACATGTTGTTAGGACTGCGCACCGTCATTTATCGCACGCCGGATCTCGCCGCGGGCAAGCTCTGGTATACGAAGTTCCTGGGCCTGGGGCCCTATTTCGACCAGCCGTTCTACGTGGGTTTCAACGTCGGAGGTTATGAGCTCGGCCTCATTCCCGATGCGCGCGAGGCCACGGCGGGGAGCTATTGGGGCGTGAAGGACATCGCCAGCGCCCACGCGCGCCTGCTCGAGCTCGGAGCCATCCCACGCAACGATATTCAAGACGTGGGTGAGGGCATTCGCGTCGCGGACGTGCTCGATCCATTCGGCAATGTGCTCGGCATCATTGAAAACCCGAACTTCAACTTGTCTGAAAGAGGAGGCGTGGAAGCACGATGAAAAGAGCCACCGGCAGCTTCGAGATCAGCCTGCAGCCGCTGTCGAATGCGGATGTGTCGACGGACGCCATGTTGGGCCGCAGGCTGCTCATCAAGAAATTCAGCGGGGATCTTTCCGGCTCGGCGCGCGGGCAGATGTTGTCGGCCATGACCAGTATCAAGGGTTCGGCCGGCTACGTCGCCATCGATCACGTCACGGGTGAGCTCGACGGACGCAAGGGCAGTTTCGTGCTGCAGCACTCGGGCGCCATGAATCGTGGCGCGCAGTCGTTGTCCATCATGGTGGTGCCGGATTCCGGCACAGACGAGCTCACGGGTCTCAGCGGCACGCTGAGCATCAACATCATCGACGGCAAACATTTCTATGACTTCATCTATTCAATCCCCGAGCAGGGGCGGCTGAAGGCAACGGCCTGACCCGCCACCAGGACCCTGGTGAACCCGGCGCGTTTTTCATGTCGACTCATCAACAACTGGAGCAGTTGCTCGCCCACCCGTCGGTGTGGCGCGGCCGCAGTCGCGCCACCATGGAAACCCTTTCCACGGGTTTCGCCGCGCTCGATGCCGGATTGCCCGGGGGCGGCTGGCCGCGCCACGGTCTCGTAGAAATCCTCACGTCGCGTCCCGGCGTCGGCGAGCTCTATCTACTGCTGCCCGCGCTCGCGGCATTGTCGCGTGCCACGCCGGCGCGCTGGTGTACCTGGGTGTCACCGCCGCACGAGCCTTTTGCGCCCGCCCTGCAGGCGCATGGCGTGGAGCTGAACCGGATGCTCATCGTGCGCTATTCCCAGGGGCTCACGCCCCACGACGGAAAACGCCGTCCCTTCATGAAAGAAGGGGACGGCGTGAATATGAACATATGGGCGCTGGAGCAGGCGCTGCGTTCGGGCGCGTGCGGGATGGCACTGGCGTGGCTGCCGCGTGCCAGTCCGCGCGCCATCCGCCGGCTGCAGCTCGCGGCCGAGCAGGGACGGGCGCTGGGCGTGTTGTATCGCAGCCAGCAATTTGCGCACGTGGCATCCCCGGCGATGCTGCGGGTGTTGCTGGAGCCCACGATGGAAGGTGGGGGACGACGGGGAAATGCGCGAACACAAACCGAGGTCGAGCGGACGCAGCGAGGCGGCCGAGGTGCTTGAACTTCCAGTCAATGAGCGACGTGGATTCCGGGATGCCGAGGTTCTGTGGCTGCACGCCATGACCTTGCATGCCACCGTGTAGATCGGGACTAGAATAGTGCGTTGCTCCACACGGTTCGGAGTTCGGGCCGAAGCGCCTCCCAGATACGGCAGCTGGATGTCCGCATTCCGGTTCCGCCTGAACGGCTCGGAGTAGTTGGGGAAGAAGACGAACTCATACCCGCGGGCCTTGAGAAAGGCGACGGTGCGGTTGTCCTCGGCTCGAGCATAGAGCGGGGCCCAGTCCTGAGAGCCCGCGCCCATCACGGCGGCCAAGCTGTCCAAGTACTCCCAGTTCAGCAGCGAGGTGAGGGCCTGGCGGGTGAACGTGTAGTTCGCTCAAAGGTGTCGGGGCAGGACGAACCCCCGCTCACGGAGCGCCACCTCGAACAGCAGGATGTCGAAGCCGTAGTAAGAACGGAGGGGGTGGAGGACCCTGATACTTGTCGAGGACGATGGAGAAAAATGGTCGGTCGCTGGCCAACTCAAAGGGGAGGACGCCGGCGCCTCAGCGGCGAGGGCCAAGGAAGCCTCTCCATGTCCAACCCGGGCAGCGGTGAGCGACACCCAGGGCGAAGGCTACAAGCGCTGTCGTCGTCCACCCCAGGAAGCGGAAGGTGGGCTCGAAAGAGCGGCGGCTCTGCCTAGTGGCCCATGCCGCGGAGATCCCGACCACTGCGAACAGGATAAGGGTGGAGTGGGCCGGATCCAGGCCGACCGGGGCCACTAGCTTTGTCACGAGTTCATCCGTCACCCGTCCGACGAAGGCTAGGACGCCGAGGAACGTGAGAAACAATCGCTTATGGGATCCCAGTCAGCAGGGCCGCAATGCTCCAGAAAGCGGCGGCGGCTGCCACCGCGATCGCCAGCGGTATCGTAAGGTCGGACAGCTGAACCCACTCGCCGGCGTTCGATGCCGCGAGGTGCAAGGGCGACCAAATGCCCGCGAGGAGCGGGTGAGACCCCGCGACCAACGACCCACGAGGATGACTCCGAGCTGTCGAGGGGAAGCTCCCATGATCGTAGCTCTCCCCGCTGGAATATTCCACCCGGACGAGCGACCCCCCGTCCCAGCCACGACCCCGCCCATCGTACGAGCGTCTCCCCACTTCCAGCGCCTTCACACCCCGGACTGACCGGTGACGCCATGACGATCCATGAGCGACGGAGTGCGGCCCGCCTGGCCAATGACCGCCTGGTCAACCGGCGGTTCTAGTGGACCGAGTCGGTGGTGATGGCGGTGATCGCCGTGACCCTCCTCGTGAGCCTCTTGAGCTGATCCGATGCCCCAAATTCAATGGTCAAGTTTCGTCTGCGACCAATACGGAATCGTGGACTACAAGCGCGTCCGTGCGCTTGTCAGCATCGGCCTCGCCGTCTCCGGAGCCATTCCGCTCATCCTGGCGATGCTCGGCGTGCCGCTCGGGCCCGATACCGGGCATATGGCGCTCGGCGTCGGCGTCCTCGTGGGTCCACTCACCGCTGGGCGCGTGACCGACGCGATCGCCGCCCGACGGCAGCCGGCCCGACGGTGAACATCGGTGATCAATCGGAATTTGGAGGCGCACATTTCCGATGGCGCACCCGAACAACTTATGGCTCGATGTGGATGGCCGGCCTGCGACAAGTGTGGGAGGCGACGCCAAAATCGCGGCCGGCTGTGTCACCACGGCCGGCGAATGTCGGCCCAGGATCCCGCGTGATGGCAAGCATCCTGCTGTATATTCTCGGCGCGGTCCTAGGCAGCTTCGATAGGAGATCGGGATCGCCGCCAATGGCGAGTGTCCGTCCGCTCCACCTCCGCTTCGCCGGCATGTTGCGCTTCTTTGCGCTCGCCACCACCAGTCCGCACGAGCCGGGCACCTAGTCGTCATCCCGCACGATTGAGCCAGACCGGCCCAGAGGACGGAATCACGTGACACAGTCGGCCAGATACCCGCTGCCGTGGAGATCGAGGATGTCTCCCCTGCACCGCATCGATTCAGCGCGGCGTTGGTGGGAGCCCTGGCCGTCTTCGCCGTGTATATGGGGATCGGTCTGACGGTCCTCCCAGACGGAGTCCCCGGGGACCCGAAGCAAGGCCCATTGGTCCTCGTGACCTGCCTCTTCCCCGTCCTAGGCACCGTCATCGCTCGTCGCCTCAGAACGGGCGAGAGTTACCCAGTGGCCTGGCGCAAAGACGGTGACCTGGGCCGGGTTCGCATCACTCGCGGTCTTCGCGGTGCTCACGCAGGTGTTCTTCGCGGCGTTCATGGCCTGGAAGGGCCACCTGCCTGTCCTGGGGGCATTTCGCGGCCGACCCAGCTCTCGCGCACCTCGACGCCGCCCTTCACGGAGGCCGCGACCTCTGGACCCTGTCCACCCCGATTCTGAGCTCCCGACCCGCACTCCTGACCAGGCCGATTTCATCTACAGTTGTTTTCTCCCGATGCTCTGCCTCGTGGTCGGCTGGCGGGCATGGGCGCAGGACTACCGCTTCTTCCTCGCGTTTGCCCTTTGCTGGATCCTGCTCGGGACAGGGCTCGCATTGGCGGTCCACTCCGCCGGCCCAGTCTTCTACCACGAAGTGACGGGCGACGACCGGTTTCTGCCGCTCATCGCTTTCCTCGATGCGGCTCCCGACCTCCAGACCAATGAGACCCGGGCCATCCTTTGGCGGGCCTACTCCCAGGGACTCCCGAGCAGTATCAGCGCGTTTCCCTCGATGCACATTGCGATGCCCGCGCTCTTCGCCCTCGACCTCGGCCGTGTCTCGCGAAGGCTGGGGTGGGCGCTCTGGTGTTCACCGCCCTGACCAGCCTCGCCACCGTTATCCTCGGATGGCATTACGCGATCGACGCCTATGCTGCGATCGGGGGGGCATGGGCATGCTGGTGGTTCGCCGGTCGGATCGGCGGGTGGCGCTGAGCCGCGCAGCCTAGCCTGCCGATCTCTCGGCTTTCCTTGCGGGGCGCGGCGCGAAGAAGTTGAAACGAACAATGTGCCAGAACGCCGCCATGCCGTCGCGCCAGCCGATCTTCTTCCCTTCGGCGTAGGTGCGGCCGTTGTAGCTGATCGGCACCTCGTAGATGCGGGCGCCGGCCTGGGCGAGGCGCGCGGTCACCTCCGGCTCGAAGCCGAAGCGCTTCGAGTGGAGCGGCAGCGTCTTCATGAGATCCGCCCGCACCATCTTGTAGCACGTTTCCATGTCGGTGAGGTTCAGATCGGTCAGCATGTTCGACAGCAGCGTGAGCAGGCTGTTCCCGACGCTGTGCCAGAAGTAGAGCACGCGATGCGCGCCGCCGCCGAGGAAGCGACTGCCGAAAACGGCGTCCGCGCGGCCGTCGAGGATCGGCTCCATCAGACGCGGCAGCTCGCGCGGATCGTACTCGAGATCGGCGTCCTGCACGACGATGACGTCGCCGGTCGCGCGGCCGATGCCGGTGCGTACCGCGCTCCCCTTCCCCGAGTTGACCTCGTGATGCACCACCAAATCGATCTTTCCCGCCTCCTTCAGCCGGTCGAGTAGCTGCGCGGTTCCATCGCGCGACGCGTCATTCACCGCAATCAGCTCGATTCCCAGCGGTACGGCGCGGACGCGGTCCACGATTTCCGCAATGGTCCGTTCCTCGTTGTACGCCGCGATGATGACCGACAGACGAAATGTCTCCACTGCTAGGCCCTCACGCTGGAGGTTGGTAGGCTCGCCGCTCATGTCGCACCGGGGCCGCATCTTCCGGAAGCCGCTGGAACAGCCAGTACTCTCCTGTTTCGCCGAGGAATCGGTAGCGCGAGAAGACTTGCTCGAAGCGAGGGTCGCGCAGGAAATAGGCGACGAAATTCAGTCGTCTGAGGTGCCACTCGGGCCGGTCCGGAGCCGGGCGCAGGGCGACGATTAGCCGGGGCCGGTGCCGAGTCAGATCCTCCACCACTGCATCACCCAAATAGGCCTCGAGAGGACCCATCCGGACACGCTCGCGGTATCTGGATCGGAGCCGCGCCCCTCGTCTGGTCCCGGTATACGGCACCAAGGATCCACATGCTGTTGAATCGGGACGCCGAACGCACTCCGCTGTAGTTCACCAAGGGGTAGGTGGAGGCGATGCTCCACGACAGCACCATCACGCTTCCCCCGCGCCGTGGTTACGGACCAGCGGGATCAGACGACCCCACGTCGGGGTCGGCGTCATATCGCGAGGCGAGCGGCGAGACAGCCTGAATCAGGCAGGCAGCCGCCGTCCAGATCGCAATTGCCAGCGCGATGGGGGCGGCCAGCGCGGAAAAGACGCGCTCCGCCAGGGTGGTCGCCGGACGACGCAGGTCCACCGCCATCATGCCGAGCAGGGCGACGCCGAACGCCATCGAAGGATAGAAGTGGTATCGCCAACCCTTGTGCTGGAGCACTGCCGATCCGTAGAGCGCCGCGGCGGCCACCATGAGGACGGTCCACAGGCGGGGATGCCGGCCGAGATGCCGAAGTGCCGCGAACCCCAGCCCGGCGACGACGGCGATCGCGGCACCATCGCCCAGTATCGCGGTGGCGACCAGCGAGTTGCTGAGAAACGAATAGTACGGGCCCGCCATCAGGCCGACGATCCGCCGGTATTCCGGGGCCCAGAGTATCACACGCGACCAGGTACACGACTCCGACACCGAGTACCGCGATGCTCTCCGCGGTGAGGGCGGATCGCCGCGGACGCCGGACGGCCCACAGATAGACCTGAAGCGCCAGCCACACCAGCACGAAATAGGGCTTGAGCGCAATTCCGATACCGGCAGCGGCGCCTAGCGCGATCGCTTCCGCTCGCGAGACCGGCACCGATTCCGCTCGCAACCAAGTGAGAAGGGCGAATCGGAGTCACCAGGGCCAGGAGCAGATGCTCTCGTTCGCCAAAGTCCCCTCGCGCAAGGGTGAGGGTACCGAAGAGGAGGAGCAGAACAAAGAATCGCCGCAGCTCCACCCGCTCTCCCGGCATGCCGCGCCGGATGAGCCCGGCCGAGATCGCAATCGAGGTCAGGACGACGGCCAGAACCAGAAGCCGGTACACCAGAATCGGCGACGCCGATGTGAGCCGGGCGAGTGCGACCGGGATG
>CAVUDT010000008.1:0-577500 GCA_963740275.1 uncultured Acidobacteriota bacterium
GATGCTGGCCGGTTCGATTCCTGTCTGGCTCACCAGCTCGCGTCCACTGGCATCAACAACTTTGAGTAGCGAACAACCCAATCGCAGACGATAATCGACTAGCAGTTCGGTGTCTTCGCGGCCCAGTACGGTCATCCGGTGTGAAGCGATGGAGCCAGCATGACGAGGTGGCGGACCTTTGTCCTCTACAAGTTGCCCCGCTACGGTGCCAGTCTCCTCGCCCTGGGCCTGGTCGCGATCACGTGGACGGTTTCGGGCGAGCAGGTCAAGCAGCCGTCTGAGCGCGACGATCGTCGAATCCGCCGTGCCGCGCCACCCGACTCCGCAACGCGACAGCGCTTCCTGGCAATGTTCGCACGGGCGTATTTTCCCGGCCGAACGGGCCAACTCCTGATCGTGCCGCGTGAAGGCGACTTCATCACACGGGCTGACCCGAATGTCGAGTACATGCACGGGTCGCCCTGGTCCTATGACGTCTCGATTCCGCTGATGTTTGCGGGCCCTGCGGTGAAAGCCGGTGTGTTCTCGGTCCCAGCCGCGCAGCAGGACGTCGCGCCTACGCTTGCGGCGGCGCTTGGCGTGCAGATGCCCCCGACAACGACAGGCCGCATATTACCGGTTTTGCGGAGGGGCTTTGATCGACCGCGAGTGGTGATGCTGCTCGTCCTGGATGGCATGCGCCGGGATTACTTCGATCGCTATGCCGCGTCCATGCCAACGCTGACCGCTCTGCGTAAGCAAAGTGCCTGGTTCACTCAGGCGCAGGTGAACGTTCCGCCCAGCAACACCGCAGTGGGACACTCGACGATCTCGACGGGCGCCGATCCTCGCGTGCACGGAATCACCGGCGTCAGCGTGTACGATCGCACTCATGGACGACGCTACGACCTCTTCTCTGGAGGACTGCCGCACGATCTGATGGCATTGACGCTGGCAGACGTGTGGCAGCTCGCGACGGCTGGGCGCGCGACCGTAGTGGCCCAGGGCAGCATCGACCGAGCGGCGACGCCGCTCGCGGGTCATGGAGCGTGTCAGTTGAATGGAACGCCAGTCGTGCTCGCAAGCTACGATCAACAGACGGGCAACTGGACCACGAACCCCAATTGCTTCCGGCTGCCTGCGTACCTGAAGGATCGAAATGCGAGCGCACTGTGGCAGGCTGACGGGGAGTGGATGAGTCACAGAATCGACTCGGCTGCCGCTGTGCGCTATTCGGCTCTGTTTCCGGCATTCGAAGCCGATGCGATGACGGCGATGATTGAGCGCGAGCCAGTGGGCGCCGACAACGTCGCGGATCTCATTCTGCTCAACTACAAGGGCGCCGATTTCGTCGGGCACAAATACGGTCCGGATTCGAGCGAACTCCGCGTCACTCTCGGCGCGATGGACCGTCACCTGGCGCGAATGCTGCGAGCGCTGGAGGCGAAGGTTGGTAACAACTATCTTCTCGCGGTGACCGCGGACCATGGCATGCCGTCGGAACCGTCGTCGCCGGACCGTCGACACTTTGCGCAGTCGATCGTAGACCTGTTGCACGAGAGATTTGATCCTGAGGCGAAGCAGCTGATCACATCCTTCGAACCGGAGAACAGCCAAATGTTCGTCGATGAGGACCGGCTGTCGGCTCTTCACCTGACGTTGCGCGATCTGGCGCACTTTCTCGAATCACAACCGTTCGTTTTTGCGGTTTTCACAGACGACGACGTGCGGCTTGCGGCTAACGCCGCGAAGTGACGCCGCTGCGCCGGCACTCGACTTTTCCCCGAACATCAAAGCCATTCGCTGAAAGCGTCCCCCCGACGAACCGGTCGAGGCGGTCTAGCTGACGCAGCCAGGCCGCGATCTGGTTCCAACTGGCGAACGTTAGGGTCACCACCGTTCGAGGACTAATCCCGTCCGCGCCACCGCTGCGCTCGTATAATCGCGCAGACATTGCTCCTTGCACCCGGCACACGCCTCGGCGTTTACGACATCATCGCGCAGATCGGCGAAGGCGGGATGGGTCAGGTGTATCGGGCGACGGACACCAAGCTGAAACGTCAGGTCGCGATCAAGATCCTGCCGCCCTCGCTCGCGGCTGATGCCGATCGGCTCGCGCGCTTTCAGCGCGAAGCGGAAGTGCTCGCCTCGCTCAATCATCCGCACATCGCCGCCATCTACGGGCTTGAAGAAAGTGCGGGCGCCACCGCGCTCGTCATGGAACTCGTCGAGGGCGACGATCTCTCGCAGCGCATCGCGCGCGGCTCGATTCCGCTTGATGAGGCGCTGCCCATTGCGAAACAGATCGCGGACGCGCTCGAAGCCGCGCATGAGCAGGGGATCATTCACCGCGATCTGAAACCCGCGAACATCAAAGTCCGGCCGGACGGCACGGTGAAAGTCCTCGACTTCGGATTGGCGAAGGCGACGGAGCCCGCCGCGGGCTCGTCGCCAAGCCTGTCGACGTCGCCGACGAACTCGCTGCACGCCACGCAGGCCGGGATGATTCTCGGCACGGCGGCGTACATGAGTCCCGAGCAGGCGCGCGGGAAGATCGTCGACAAGCGCACGGACATCTGGGCGTTCGGCGCCGTGCTCTACGAGATGTTGACGGGAACGCGTGCGTTCGGCGACGAAGACGTGTCGATGACGCTCTCGAAGATCCTGCAGCGAGAGCCGGACTTCGACGCGCTTCCGTCCACGGTCCCGGCCCGCGTCAGCCAGGTGCTTCGCGTGTGCCTGCGGAAGGACCCGAAGCAGCGCGTCGCCGACATCCGGGACGTGCGCCTGGCGCTGGAGGGTGCGTTCGAGACGGTCGGTCCGCAGACGACGACCACATCATCGGCGGCGGACCGAGGGCGGCTTTGGATGGCCGCGTTCGCGGTTGCCGCCCTCGTGAGCATCGCGATGGCGGTGCCTGACGCTGCGGTATCTACGCGAAATGCCGGCACCCGCACTGGGCGAGACGCGCCTCGACATCGTCACGCCCGCCACGAACCAACCCTTGGACTTTGCCCTGTCGCCCGACGGCCGGCAGATTGTGTTCGTCGCGGCGGGCGACGGGGCGCCGCGCTTGTGGCTACGGTGGCTGGCGAAGACGACCGCGCAGTCGTTGGCAGGTACCGAGGGCGCGACCCATCCCTTCTGGTCGCCCGACAGCCGCTCGATCGCCTTCTTCGCGGGAAGCGCACTGAAGCGACTCGATCTCGGCGGCGGCGCGCCGCAGACCGTCGCGCCGGTCACTTCTGGTCAAGGTGCGACGTGGAACGCGGACGGCGTCATTCTGTTCGCACCGACCACGATAAGCCCCCTGATGCGCGTGCCGGTCACCGGGGGCGCGGCGAAAGCGGCGACGACGCTCGGCCCGCAGCAGTCGGCCCACCGCGCGCCGTACTTTCTGCCCGACGGGGGCAGGTTCCTGTTCTTCGCGATGGGCGCGCCGGACGCTGCCGGGATCTACCTGGGCGCGCTGGACGGGCGCGCCCCGACACGATTGACACCCGGAGACGGCAGCGCGGTGTTTCTGCCCGACCGCCACGGGCCCGGGGGATCGTTGCGCGGAGGCGGGTGGCTGTTGTGGGTGCGGACGGGGATGCTCGTGGCCCAGCAGCTCGATGTGGAGAAGGCCGCGCTCATAGGAGAGCCCTTGACCCTGGCGGACGGGGTGGCCACCGATGGTTCGTCTCGGAGCGCCGTCTCGGTGGCGACCGCGGGTCTGGTGACATATCGGACGGGCGCGGGCAGCCAGCGGCAACTGACGTGGTTCGACCGCTCGGGCACGGCGCGCGGCACGGTCGGCGACCCCGATGCCACACTCGCCAGACCGCGCGTGTCCCGCGACGGCCGTCGCGTCGCGGTGTCCCGCACGGTGCAGGGAAATACCGACGTCTGGCTGCTCGACGGCGTTCGCGCGAGCCGACTCACGTTTGATGCGGCTGTCGATTCGTATCCCGTCTGGTCGCCCGACGGCTCCCGGATCGCGTTCAGTTCGAACCGGACGGGTCAACTCGACCTCTACCAGATGCTCACGCTCGGCGGAGTGGAGGAGCGGCTCATCGCGGCCTCCGACCAGGCCAGGGTCCCCTACAGTTGGTCCGTGGACGGCCGCCGCCTGCTGTACAGCAGCGTCGCATCGCAAGGGAACGTCGATCTCTGGATCGTACCGATGGTGGGGGAACGCACACCGTGGGCGTTCGCGAAGACTCCCTTCCGTGAGAGCTATGGTGTGTTCTCGCCGGACGGCCGCTGGGTGGCCTACCAATCGAACGAAACGGGGCGGCCGGAAGTCTACGTGCGGCCCGTTGTTCCGCCCGGCGCCGTGGGCACGGCCGCCGCGGCTGGAGGGCAGTGGCAGGTCTCCACTGCCGGCGGCGGCTTTCCCGCCTGGCGGCCCGACGGCAAGGAGCTGTACTACCTCAATCCCGCTGGCGTGATGATGGCGGCGTCGATCACCGTCACCGGGACCACGCTCGCACCGGGCGCGCCGGTGGTGCTCTTTCCCACGCGCGTTTTCGGCGGCGGCGTGGACATGCAACAGGGACGGCAGTACGACATCGGCCCCGACGGACGGTTCCTGATCAACGTCGAACTGGACAGCGCCGCCGCGCCGATCACGCTGCTGATGAACTGGAAGCCCGAGGGGAGGAAGTAGTTCCGCGCGGGCCCTCCCAACACCTCTTCATTAGGCGTTGCACCGAGGCAGTAGGGCGCGCGCAGACTGCTCGGCGCAGAAGGTCAGGTAGTGCGGACATGTTTCGACCGTGATCCTGACCCCGGCGGCACGAGCCGCGCGAATCGCCGATCGCGATAGTGAAGGACGCCCGGGCCAAACTGGGCTGAGGGATCGAAGTTCGATACAAGGCTACTGCCGGCGGGTCACCCGAAGCTGGCCGGTTCAATTCCTGTCTCGCTCACCAGCTCCTACTCGTTGAACTCGGTGCTCGAACTACTCGGTTCGGAGCACTCCTGCTCCTCCTCCTCCCAGCGGCGATGCAGTTCCTTGCGCCGGCGGAGACGGGCCACGAAGGCGAGGCCCGCGAGCGCGAGGATCACCGTCCACGCGGCGGAGGGGCTGGTGAGGATCGGCACCCACCGCGACAGCCGCCGGTGGCCACGCCAGGCGCGGTCGGCCGCGGTCTCGACGCTTTCGCCGGTTGCGGCCGCGAAGGCCGCGTCGAAGGCGAGCCCTGAAGAGACGCGCCCGGTGATCCGTCCGATGGCGTCGACGCCGTGGCGGCGGCGGATCTCGTCGACGAGGGCGGCGGAGAGGAGGTAGGCCTGGGTCGTATCCGGATAAGCGTCGGAGGCGAAGAGCCGCGCGATGTCGGCCATCGACGGCGGATCGAGCGCGGCGAGCAGCAGCCGCAGCTCATCGCCCGTGCCCCATCCCGATTCGAGCGTCACGGCGACGCCCTCGTGAAACCAGCGCGGCAGCGGCTGCCCGCCGGCTCGTGTGTTGAGTGCGAGGTGCACGACCTCATGGCGCATGACCGCTTCGAGCGAGCCGTAGGGATAAGGTCCGATGCGATCGGGAAAGATCAGGATGTGCTCGGTGCCGGAGGCGAGGCCGACAACCCATCGCGGAATCCGCGCGACCCTGGCGTCATCGCCAGCAACCAGCGTGACCGACAGCCGTGGCGGCAGCGCTAGGCCGGCCGCCTCGAGCGACCGGGTCAACGGCCCGTAGTCGGTGGTACGAAGGCGATCCGCCGCCGGCGCGAGCCGCGGCGGGGCATCGATGGCGAGCGGCACGTCCTGGGCCGCGCTGGGAGCCGCGAGGAGACAGATCCGGATCAGGAACGCGAGCGCGACGGCAACGCGCGCGCGGTTCGACGCGGGCAGGCTCACAGGTCGAGTCTAGCAGGCGTGAACCGCCTGATCGCTTCGCGGTTGCGGTCTCGCGGTTGCCGACGCGGGGTCCGTGGTCCTGCCCTCCGACGTCCTCTCTGGCGAAGAAGTGGCCGTACTCGAACGTCTGAGGGATCTCTCTCTCAAGGTAGCCCACGTCTGGTGTAATTGGCTTCGCTGGCCGCGTGCGTCATATACCGAGCTTGTTACGCAAGTAGTCGCTGGTCAGGTGCTTGAGCACGTTCATCGGCTCGCACTTCTTGGCCCCGTCGCTGAAGTGGATCGGGCCGATTGCTTTTGCGAGCTCGATCGCAGCGGCGTTTAGCTTCTTGTTGCGCTTGCCGATGCTCATGAGCGCGCCACCCATGCCGACGCGCACCCAGTTCTCCTCTTTCGCGATCGTATTGCCGATCTTCTCGACGCAGCCGAGAAAGAACTCGTCGGTGAGGCGCTTGTCCTTCTTGTCTTTGGCCAGCTCGTATACGAGTCCGTAGCCGCAACTGCGGCGGACGGGGTCTTTGCTCGCCATCCAGCCCTTCGCGATCTCGAACGCGATGGGGGACTTGGGGAGGGTCGCATCGCATGAGCTGAGCACATGGCTGAGCATTCCTGGCCCCGCGCCGTCGACCTGCTTTTCGACTTGGTCGCGTGTGAGTTGTTTTGGGTCGTCGATGAGCAAACCGATGATCTTTGCGTCGTGGTTGCGTTCGTTCCAAAGTTTGAGCGCGAGGTCGTGGTCGCGCCCAACTTGTTTCGCAATCGCACGGAGCTTGGTGAGGCCGATGCCGAAACTGGTCAGCCCGCCTGTGCGGTCGCCCATCTCCTTCCAGTTCGCCTCCCCCCGCGCGTCGCGGTTCTCCTTGAGCAGGTCGAGGACCTCGGTCTTTGTCATGGGCCGAGTTTACTGTCGACTGACCCCCGGCAGCGAGCGACGTGGCAAGGGTCGAGAACGATGGCCGGCGCGAATGAACACTTCCCACGTTGGCAACCGTGGGTACTGTGTGCCCTGCGAATCACATAACCCGCGCGCAACCTCGCGGCCGCCGATCTACGGTGAGTCAGGTACCAACGACGGAGAAGATGGCCGTGCTCGGGCCGATGCCGAAGGCGAGCGTCAGTACTGCGACGATTGTGAATCCGGGGCTCTTGCGGAGTGTGCGGAAGGCGTAGCGAACGTCCTGGACGATCTCGTCGAGCCAACGCCGGGTCCACACGGCTCGCGCATCCTCTTGTGTGCGCGCCACGTCTCCATCGGCTCGACCCTTCTTCATGCCAGCCTCAAGGGCCAGCTGACGCCGGCCTCCTGACCCGCTTCTCACATTGGATCTGCTCCCACTTCGACGTGACGCAGCCGCAAAGGGTTGCGTCGGGTGGCCGCGTGTACCTCCATCACCGGCCCAGCAAGTGTTCGGTTGGTGACGTAGTTACTCGGGCAGCACCTCGATGTCGCTCTGAAAACGCGGATTGACCTCGTAGTCCTCAAACTGACCGCTCAATCCTGTCACTTCGATGGTCTGACCCGCGCTCAAGCCGCTGACATCGATGCCAGTCGAGGCGCAGACGAATGCATGAACGCCGCCGGATCCGTCATCGAGGGTGATGGTGAATCCGAACGACGGCAAATTGACTATGGGCTCCGTGATCGTTCCCCTGATCGTCACGAGCGTCCCTTCAGTCGCCTCGCTTACCTCGCCGGTGGCGAGCGGCAGCGGCCGCACGCTCGGTCCGCGTCCGTGAGGCTTGATGTCCGTCACGTCCGTGAGCACGAGCATCCCGAAGCCGCTATCGGCAAGCTGGCCGGTCACGCGGACTTGTTGCCTTGGCGCAAATCCCAGATCCTCCTCAACGCTCACGAAGATGCCACCGGTGCGATCTTGAATCGCAAACCCCTGATTGAGCGAGGCGGCGCTCGAGGCGCATGCGCCCGAAGGCATAGTCACCGACCCGTCAATCGTGACGACGGTTCCCAGTGGCAGGCTGCGCGCTTCGGCAATGGAGATCGTTCTGGGAGACGGTGGGGCTGAATGAATGGCATCATGAGATACCGCGACAAGAAGCGTAACGAGGGCGACGATGTGCAGCATCGACGCGGATTGTCCAATCGTTGAGTTTCGGTACTCGTGACATCGTGTTTGTTCTCCTTTCTGTCGTGTCACGGAGCATATCCGCGTCGCCGTCAAAGAGCCACGCCGGGAAATGCGGATGAGCTAGTCCACACGCGCGTCACGAGCTGAACCGGTCCAGCTGGGTTGAGGGACTCGAGGCCACCCACACTTCACGAGTCGCGTAGTGCCGACGTCGGGTCCAGTGCCGCCGCGCGGCGCGCGGGCAGCCACGACGACACCACGGCGATCACCAAGAACACCGCAACCATGACCGCGAACGTCAGCGGATCGGTCGGTTTCACCCCCACCAGCATGGTGGTCATCCCTTGGGTGAGGACGAACGCGGCGGCGAGGCCGATCGCGAGACCGGCGGCGCTGAGTCCCAGCCCGTGACCGACCACGAGCCGCAGGATGGTCGACGGTGACGCACCAAGCGCCATGCGAACACCCAGTTCGGCAGTGCGCTGGCGCACGACCGTTGCCAGCACGCCGTACAAGCCCACGCCGACCAGCAGCGCCGCCATTGTCGCGAAGATCGCGATGAGGATCAGGGTGAAACGGGTACCGGCCTGCGCCCGGCGCACCAGGTCGTCCATCGGCTGCAGCTCGGTGATGAGAAACTGCGGATCGACCTGCGCAATGGCGGCCCGCACTGCACTTCCATAGCTGGCGGGATCGCCCGTGACGCGCATCGCCCACTTGTTCGCGCCGCCACCGGTGAAGCCATCGGCAAAGTAGATCTGCTCGCGGCCGGGATCGGCGAGCGAGGCGACGCGCTGGTGTGCGACGACGCCGATGATCTCGACCCATTCGGGCTCGGGTGTGCGGATGCGTATCAGGATGCGTTTGCCGACCGCGGATTCGTTCGGGAACGCCTTTGCCGCCAGCATCTGATCCACGACCACCAGATTTCGTCTGGGATCGCTATCGGCCTCGGTGAAGGTCCGGCCGGCCAACAGGCGGGTGCGCAGCGTGTCGAAATACCCCGGTCGAACGATCTGCCAGTCGACCGCCTGGTACTTCGAGTTGTCGGCGAGCGCCTCCTCGGTACCCCAGCGGATGGCGCTGAAGCCGCCGGCGAGCGGAAACGGGAACGACGCGGTGACGCGCTCCACGCCGGGAATGGCGCGCAGCCGCTCCTCGACCTGTCTGGTCAGCTCGGCACGCTCCGCCGGCGGCCCCGGGCGGCCGCCCAGGAGCTGGAACGTCAGCAGGCCGCGCGGATCGAATCCCGGATCGATGCGCTGTAGTTCGAGAAAGGTTCGGAACATCAGCCCCGATCCGATGAGCAGCACGAAGCACAGCGCCACCTCGGCGACGACCACCCCATTCCTGAACGTGCGGCCGGCGTTGAGACCGGCCGTACGGCCGCTGCCGCGAAGGACAGTCATGGGGTCCATGCGGAACGCGCTCCACGCGGCCACCATCCCGAAGAGCACGGCGACCGCCAGCGCGATCGCCGCGGTGAGTCCGAGCACGATCGGGTCGATGCCGACGGTGTCGAGCCGCGGAAGATTCGCCGGGGCGATCGTGCGCAGCTCGCGAATGCCAATCCAGGCCAACGCGACGCCGGCGCACGCGCCGAGGCCAGTAAGCACGAACGCCTCGGCCAGCATCTGACGGACGGTGCGCCAACGTCCGGCTCCGAGCGCGGCGCGCACCGCCAGCTCCCCCTCACGCGCCCAGGCGCGGACCAGCAGCAGGTTCGCGACGTTCGCGCAGGCTATCAGGAGGAGAAACGTGACGGCGCCGGTCAGCGCGAGAATCGCTGGCCGGACCTCTTCGACCAGGGTGTCGTGCATCGGCGCCAGCCGCGCGTAGAAACCGGCGGTGTTCTGCAGCGGAAAGTCCTGGCGAATCGTCGCCGCGACCGATTCGACCTGTTCCTGCGCCCTGGCCAGCGTCATCCCTGGCTTGAGCCGGCCGATCACCCGCAGACCGAACGTGTTGCGGTTGGCGTTGTCGTAGCTCAGGCGATTCGCCACCCAGCAGTCCGGACGCTGCTCGACGTTGGCGCCGGGCGGGAACATCAGCTCCAGTCCCGGCGCGAGCACGCCGACGATCTCGGCACGCGGACCGCCGGGAAGGCGCTGGCCCAGCACCTTCGGATCGCCGCCGTAGCGTCGCAGCCAGTACGCGTGGCTGAGAATCGCCACAGCCAGCGGCGGCGCCTGTGCGCCGGGCGCCGCGGCAGCCGCGGCCAGCGGCTGCGGCAGGCCGTCGGAGTCCAGGAAGTCGCGGCCGACTGCGACTTGCGCGCCCGTCAGCCTGAAAAAGTTCGTCGTCACCAGCGCCAGCCGGATCTGTTCCGGGGTGCCGTCCGCTCCGGGCAGGACCTGACGGACGGTGCGCACGGCAGCCATGTCCTCGAACACATCCGTCGAGCCGTTGCGGATGTCGGCGTAGTTCTCGTTCGAGAACGGCATCCCAAAGGTGTGGCGCGCCCGCAGGTCCATGTACATGACCACGAGTCGAGCCGGATCCGTATATGGCAGCGGGCGCAACAGGACCGCGTAGGCGACGCTGAAGATGGCCGTGCTCGCGCCGATCCCGAGCGCGATGGTCAGCACAGCGGCGAGCGTGAACGCCGGACTTCGCCGCAACGTGCGGACGGCGAACGACAGATCGTGCAGCAGCATGGCACACCCTACTTCGTTCCTCCTTCTCGCTTCAACTTCCCCGTCGAAGCGCCGAAGCGCGTCACTGGCGAAGATGCGGCTCGCCGCTATCCATCGTCCCTCAGTACATCGGTCGGCTCCACCCGGAATACCCGCAGAAGCGGCCCGATACAGGCGAGGGCACACACCCCCATCATGGTCGCTCCGTACACGAGGAGCAGCGCGGCATGTCTCGTTACGGTGCCGACCCCCACGTCGGAATCGCGCATGGACACTGCGACCAGGGACCCCATCATCACGCAGCCCATAGCGACGCCCGCCGCGACCTGAAAGAAGGGCCGGCGGAAAACGGTCGCGACGACGTTTGAGATCTGAGCCCCCAGCGCCACGCGAACAGCGATCTCGCGCGTGCGCCGCGAGACCGTGAACGACGTCACGGCATAGATGCCTGCCAGCGACAGAACGAGTGCGATGGCACTCACCAGCAGGATGAAGTTGGCAAAGCCGTTCCAGGCGCGCGCGTCGTAGCTGGTCCCCTGGTCCAGCCGCTGTATGTCGCTGAGCCGAAGCTCCGGGCTGATCTCGGCAGCTATTCGGCGCAACGTCGGCAACACTAGCGTGGGATCACCGCTCCTCACGTGTGTGGCGAGATACAGCGGATAGCTCTGCGTCCGGTTGGAGCCGAGGGTGTGGTACACGACCGGCCTGGCCGGATTGTCGAGGCTCATGGGAGCCTCGGGGTCTGGCACGAGATCACGCACCACGCCGATGATTTCAAACCACGGTCCCGACTCCTTGATGCCTTGCGAATCTCCCACTTGGTAACGTATGCGGCGTCCGACCGCATTCCGGCCGGCCAGGATCTTGGCCACGAACCGTTGGTTGACGACGACTGTGTTGGCAGCGACTACCGTGTCGTGCGGAGCAAAGCCTCGACCTGCGAGGACGGGCGCCTGGAACACTTCGAAGAAGTCCAGATCTACAGCGGTCGTGGTGACGACAAGCTCTCTACCCGTGACCGACTCGCTCGGTCCCGCGTCGTCGAGTTCGATCCCGCCTGCGGCGGACGCCATCAACGGGAGCCGCTCGGCCAGGGTGACGCCTGCGACGGTGGCTTCCGCCGCGACTCTTTCCTCCAGCTCGCGAGCGGTCGCCTGGTAGCGCCGCAGAAAGGACTCGTCGACCGTCGTTGCCGTCTCCTCCGTCAGCCCGTCACGATCCATCTCGAGTCGCACCGCAAGGTACTCTTCGGCCGGGAAGGCCGCCTTTGCGGACGCGATGCCTGCGGCCTGGCGCTGAACGACATACGCCACCGCGGTAAAGAGAACCGTGCCGGCGATTTGGGCAACGATCACGCCAGTCCAGATCCCACCCATTCGGATGCCGCCGGCTCCGGCGCTCGCCTGACGGAGACCGACCTCGATGTTTGTTCTCGTGACTTTCAGCGCCGGAACGACGCCGGCGACGATCGCCGCGAGGACAGTGAGCCAGGCCGAATATGTCAGGGTCGTCGCGGAGAGCCCGCCTTCCAACCAGAACGGCCAGCCTTCGGAATCGGTACTCATCGCGGCCAGTGCCCACTGCAACGCGAAATCCGTTGCGGTCAAGCCGAGCACCGCCGCAATGGCCGCGAGCACGAGCGCTTCGGCGAACAGCTGCATCACGATCCGGCTCCGGGAGGCACCGAGGGCCCGCCGCACGAGAATCTCCCGCTCACGCGTCGCGGCTCGGGCAAACATCAACAGCGCGACGTTGCCGCAGACCACCACGAGAAACAACGCGCCGAAGGCGTTGATCGAATGAATGCCCGCCCTGACAAGAAAGTCTTGCGGGATTGGCAAGAAGGATTCGGCGTACGGCAGCACCTGCGGCTGCAGGTTTTCGTACTGCTTCGGGAACTGCTCCGCGACGCGGGACCCAAATGTCGTCAACTCCGCCTGAGCCTCCGGGAGCTCGATGCCGGTCGCCAGACGGCCGAATACGCGCAACAACGGCCCTCGACCCGGTTCCTGCGGCAGCTCGCGCACGCGGAGCGGCGTCCAGAGGTCTTGCCGGACAGGGAACGCGAATCCTTCCGGCATGACTCCGACCACAGTCGCTTGCGTGGCTCCGAGCCGCACCACACGACCTAGCACCGCCGGATCCGCGCCGAATCGCATCTGCCAGAGGCGGTTCCCCAGAACGACGACTGCGGGCGATTGCGGAGACTCGTCCTCATCCACGAGAACGCGCCCCATCAGAGGGGGAACGCCGGTCACCCGAAAAGCCGCGGCACTGATCTCGGCGGCGTCGACCGGTTCGCCCACTTGCTCGTCCACGATCAGGTTCCGCTGGACCGGCCGGAACGCGCCGATGTCCTCGAGGGTTCGAAGGCCTTCCCGCCAGTTGAGGACGTCGTATGCACTCGGCGGTCGAGTGTCAGACTCTGCCCGGTCCCAGTAGTTCAGCCCGACGATGCGATCTCCGTCCGGGAGCGGCAGCGCAGGATCGGTTAGCCGCCTGATGACCTCGAATGTGCCGGCACCGACGGCGATGGCGACGGCCATCGCAAGGCCTCCGACGACCGTGAGCATCGGATACCTGGACAACATCCGGAATCCCAACTTGAAGTCCAGCCAAGACAGTCCCATGCGCATCAGGCCTCCCCGGCGTCGGTCGCGCCATCGCTCCACGACGAATAATACGAACGGCCGGCACGTTGGTTAACCGGTGCCTGTGCCGCGATCTTCACAGCGCCGTTACCCGCGCCACCGCTGGTTCGTGGATCGAGCAAGCGTAGTTGCACTTCGCTTCCGAGAACTGCGCCGCCGCCCGAGTACCGCGACGGCCAGTCTTCTGCCGACAGCGGACGCGCGCGACGAACTCAGGCCTCGTCGATCAGGGTCGAAATCACCGCGGGTCGACTCAGCGCGGAATCGTGACGGAGCGCATGGGAACGACCCACTCGACGAGCGCGCGATCGTTTCGGCTCGCGGTCCTGAGGCTCGGTGAGGCCGCCAGATCTCCCCAGGTCAGGCGCCCATGCACCCCGTACGGGATGACTCGAACGCGATTCGCGGATGGTTCCACCTTGACCTCGACGAAGCTCTGAAAAAACGGGGCCACGTTGTAGTCGAACGCGGCGGAGAGCCACCCGGCGCCGAACGGCCACGCATCGAAATTCTGGGTCCACCACCAGGCCGGCCGCTTCCACCAGGGGGTTCTTGCGTCGATCTTGTGCGCCACCGCGTCGCGGGTCGGGTAGTAGGCCCAGTCGACAGTCGGCGTCTGCGCCGGCCAGGCGAGCGCCGTGCCCAGGCTGAGAAATGCGCCACCGCCGCCATTGACGAAGTAGTGCACCGTGTCGGCGGGGATGCTGGCCGGCTGGGCGTAGGTACTCGAGATCGTGCTTGTCGCCCGCCATCAGGATCGTCACACCGTGACGGAGCAGGAGCTGTTTCAGGCGGGCGAATGCTCCGCCGGCCCAGGTTGCGTCGTGGCCAGCCGCGAAGAAGGGATGGCCGACGATCGCCATCGTCAGCTTGCCGGCCGATCGCTGGAGCGCCCCCTCGAGCCATTCGGCCTGCGCCGGATCGATCGACTGCAGGATGCCGGTGTCGATCGCGATCGAGCGCGAACCGATCGGTCTGGATCTCGAAGAACGGCGCGCGCTGGAATCCTGTCGGGACCCCGTACGCGACGCGCAGGCGTCCCGCCTCATCGATGAGACGCTCGATCCGCGCCTCGGTCGTGCTGGTGACCCGCAGATCCGCCTCCATCCTCGCCCGGATGCTCGCGCGCGCCGCCTCTGGCTGAAGGAATGTGGCCGCGAAGGCTTCGAGCGCGTCGTACCAATCGTGGTTGCCTGGAATCGCGTACACCGGCCGGGTTATCCCCTTGAACGGCAGCCAGAACTTCGCCTCGTAGTCGGCCATCGCTCCCGACGGGTAGACGACGTCCGACGACACGACGACGAAACGGACGTCGGCGCTCGCTGCGACCGTCAACAGTTGATCGCGGAGCACGTGTTGAGACGCGTCTCCTTCGCCCGGATCGCCGATCACGACAAAAGAGAAGTCCCCGCCAGCGAGGCCCTCGGGTTCGACGGCGAACGGCAGGCTGGCCGCGCGCGCGCCCTCACCCGACAGCACCGCGCGCACCATTCGTTCCCGCCAGGTGTCGGTCCGCGACTCCGCCCACGAATTCCAGACTCCGGCGGCCCAGTTCTCGGTGTCGAAGTACCAGTTCATGCCCCACACCGGAACCGTTGCCGCGACAATCGCGGCAACTGGCAGGCCGGTCTGGAGCGCGTGGCTCAGCGACGCCGGCAGCGAATACCGGCCGGCGCGCATCCGAATGGCCAACCGCATCCGCCAGCGCAGCCACGCGTCCGCGACGCGCATCGTCCAGCCGGTGCCCGCGGTCTCGATCTGACGCAAATATCGTTGCCACACCCGCCGTTCGATCCAGCGGGTCGGTCTCCGCCACATGAGATGCAGCGGATTGATCACGAGCAGCGCGATCATCACGGCCAAAGCCATGTCGCCCAGGACAGCGATCAACGGCGCCAGCAGCCCCAGCATCGTGAGATCGGCCCGCATGCGGCCCACGTGGATCGCAAACAGCGTGAGGATGAACGCGATCGTCCAGCCGCGATCCGCCGGCGCACGTCCTCGCTCGGCCGCTTCGACTTCGTTGGCGAGCGCGACGGCTGCCGGCTGGCCGGTGAGTCCGAGCTCACGCACGACCGTGTCCTCGGCATCGGCGGTGGTATAGACCGGCGCCGTGGCGATGTTCCAGGCGATGCCGACGATTCTGCCCGCCCCGGCGATCGCGACGACCCACGTCTCGGCCGAACCGCGCGCGAACAGCAGCAGCAGCGCCAGAACCGTGTTCCCGAGCGCGGCCAGCCCAGCGAGCGCGCGCTCGGTGCCGTCGGTCCGGCGGAACGTCTCGATCGCGTAGCGGACGGCGTCAACCGCGAACCACCCGGCCACGAGCAGCCGCAGGGTCCGCGCCCCGACAAAAGGCGCGTTGATCAGGAAGATCGCGATCGTGATGCTGATCACGCCGCCGATCGTCGCCCGCCGGCGCGCGTCGGCGTTCGATTGGCGCATGGCGTGCAGCAGCTCGAGACCCGCCGCAATTGTGAGCAACCATCCCACACGGGCGGCGGGGAACTCAGCTCGGCTCACCGGAGCCACGAGCGCGAGCAGGCCGAGTCCCAGCGCCACGACAGCCAGGCTGGTGATCCGGGGGCGGTTTCGGCCGCCGAACGCGTCGAGGACGTGTGGCATGGGGGAATCTCAGACCGAGAAATTCAGAATTCAGAATTCAGAATTCTGATTCTGAATTCTTAATTCTTAATTCTTAATTTCTTTGGAGCCCAGAACCTTGCCACTTGGCTTCCCCTCCGCGAAGGTTCCCTGGTCGTAGACCACGTCGCCGCGGAGAAGGGTCTGGTGGACGCGGCCGCGGAGGCGCATGCCGGCATAGGGTGTGAGCGGATGCCGATGATGGAGCGTGGCTGCATCGACGACCGCCTCGGCATCCGGATCCCAGATGACCAGGTCGGCATCGCGGCCGGCGGCGATGGCCCCCTTGCTCGCGTCGAGCCCGGCGAGCACCGCGGGGGCCGATGACAGCCATTCGGCGAGCTGCTGCGTCGTGGCGCCGCGCGCCGCCGCGCCGGTCCAGACCGCCGCAAGCCCGAGTTGAAGCGACGCGATGCCTCCCCACGCGGCGACGAAATCACCATCCTCCACGTGCTTCAGCGCCGGCGGCGCCGGCGAGTGATCGGTGGCGACGAGTTGAATCTCTCCTGACAGCAGCCCGCGCCACAGCCCCTCGCGCTCCCCGGCTGAACGGATCGGCGGGGCGCACTTGAACTCGGTGCGACCGGCCGGCACCTGCTCGGCGCAGAAGGTCAGGTAGTGCGGGCATGTCTCGACCGTGATCCTGACCCCGGCGGCACGAGCCGCGCGAATCGCCGGCAGCGCCGCGGCCGAGGAGAGGTGGACCACGTGCACCGCCGTGCCGTAGTCACGGGCCAGATCGATCAGCAGCTCGATGGCCGCCAGCTCGCTGGCCGGCGGACGGCTGTCCAGCCAGGTGCGATATCCGCGACGGTCGGCGCCGGCTTCAATCGGCAGGAGCGCCGACGGCAGCTCGGCGTGCACGAGCAGAGGGAGGCCGAGCGCGGCGAGCACCGGCATCGCGACGCGGAGATCGGCCTCGGCGACGTGGTCGAACTCCTCGACCCCGGACGGTGACAGGAACGCCTTGAAGCCGAGCACACCCCGGCGCGCGAGCGGCTCGAGGGCGGCGGCATTGCCCGGCACCACGCCGCCCCAGAAGCCGACGTCGACCCGGCACCGGCCGCTCGCGGCGCGCAGCTTGGCGTCCAGCCCTTCGACGCTGGTCGTGGCCGGGATGCTGTTGAGCGGCATGTCCACGATCGTGGTCACGCCGCCGGCGGCGGCGGCGCGGGTGGCGGTCTCGAACCCCTCCCACTCGGATCGGCCGGGGTCGTTGACGTGGACGTGGGTGTCGACCAGGCCGGGAGACACGACGAGGCTGCCGGCGTCCAGGACGGTGACGCCGGAGGGCAGGCCGGTGTAGGGGCCGATCCCGGCGATCCGGCCTTCCCGGACGTAGATGCTCGCCGGCCGTTCACCGTCCGGCAGCACCACCCGTTCGCTTCGTACGGCCAGGGTCATCATCGCGGCGGTGACTATAATCCCTCGTCAGCGGACGAGGGTCGCCTCGATCAGCCCGTGCGGCTCGTCGGTCGGGACGAAGATCTCGTTACGATTCGGCAGGCCAAGGGGCGAGAGATCGACCGGCAGGTGGTGCTTGTTCGGCATCACCAGGCGGATGGCGTTGACGTCTTCGACGTTGTCGAGCACGGCCTGTCCCATGGCGTGAAGCGTGTGCTGCACCGATTCGCTCCGGTGTTCGGCGAACACCTCGAGCAGGGTGCGCCGCACGGCGTTCCAGGCCGGCGTGAAGTCGATGTCGGCATGGCGATAGCGCCAGGTCGCGGTCAGCGACGTGGCCAGGATCCGATCGCGAGTGTCGGGCAGCGTGGTGTATTCGTCCCGGAGGAACCTGTCGAATGCCGAATTCGCCGACTTCAGGATCAGCAGGTCCGCGATGCCGGCGCCGATGAACGTCCGGCGGCGATTGGCCTGCACGGTCGCTGTCCGGGTTTCCGGGCCGGTTCGGACGAACGCATGATCGTGCTGGCGCTCTCCCCTCGGCAGTCGCCCCCAGAGATGCTCGGTGAGCTCGATCCGCACGCGCGTGAGACGGGGGTTGCGGTCGAGGAAGCGCGTCGCCAGCGCGACCCCGAAACGTTCGGGATCGTCGACCGGATCCTGTGCGGCCAGTGCGTAGACGGTGTTCTTCATCGTATCGGTGGGCAACACGGCGCTGTTGTCCCCTTCTTCGTACGACTCGTCATAATGTCCCTTGAACTGAATCGCGACGGTCAGGTCGCGCAGGTCGTGGCGGTCGCCGTGGCGGCGCACCTGCACGAGCCGCACGCGCGATTTGCCGTACGCAGACTGGGCCAGCATGCAGAACTCCAGGAAAAAATCAGGCCGGGAAACTGGCGCGGATGATAGCACCCCCGCTTTCGCCAGCCTGGCGGACCTGGCGTCGGCGCGCCTCGGCGGCCGGGTGCTGGTGGCGAACGATGATTTCTTCGCGCCCAAGGTGAACCTGCTGAAGCCAGCGGCCCCGGTCTTCATCCCGGGCAAGTACACCGATCGCGGCAAGTGGATGGACGGCTGGGAGTCGCGCCGCCGTCGCACGCCCGGCCACGACTGGTGCATTGTCGAGCTGGGCATGCGCGGGCGCATCCGTGGACTGAACGTCGACACCAGCTTCTTCACCGGCAATTTTCCGTCCGACTGCTCGATCGACGCGCTGGACCTTCCCGGCACGAAAGGCGCCAGTGCCTTCCGCCCGAAGACTGTCGATGCCCTGGCCTGGACCACCATCCTCGCGAAGACGTCCCTCGGCGGGGACCGGCACAATTACCTCGCCATCGGGGACGAGCGCCCGTGGACGCATCTCCGGCTCAACATCTATCCGGACGGCGGGGTGGCGCGGCTCCGCGTGCACGGCGACGTGACGGTGGACTGGGAGCGGGTGGCGCCGGGCAACCGTCCCGTCGATCTCGCCGCCATCCAGCACGGCGGGCTGGTGCTGGACGCGAGCGACGTTCACTACGGCGCGAAGGAGAATATGCTGATGCCTGGCCGGGCCATCAACATGGCCGACGGATGGGAGACCCGCCGCCGGCGCGGCCCCGGTCACGACTGGGCCATCGTTCGTCTCGGCGCCCCGGGGAGGCTGATGAAACTCGAGATCGACACCAATCACTTCAAGGGAAATTACCCCGATCGCGCCTCGGTCGAAGGATGCTTTGCGCCCGGCGCGACGCTCGAGCGGGTCATGGCCGCGGAATGGCTCGAGGTGCTGCCGCCACGGAAGCTCGAGGCGCATCATCGGCACCGCTTCGCCAGTGAGCTGCGGCACCGCGGCCCGGTGTCGCATCTGCGGCTGAACATCTTTCCCGACGGCGGCGTCAGCCGGTTCCGAGTGCATGGAACGCCTGCTCGTTGATACCGCCGCGCCCGACCGGGCGCGCGCCCTCCTCAATACCTGTTGCGCCTCGGCGCGGTGGGTCGCCGGCATGATGGCGCGGCGCCCCTTCGGCACCCGCGACATGATGATGGTCGCCGCGAAGGAAGTGTGGTTCGAGCTGCCGCCGGCCGACTGGCTCGAGGCGTTCGCCGCGCATCCTCGGATCGGCGACCCGGTCGCGCTTCGCCGGCGATTCGGCGACGCCCCCTACATGCCGGCGCAGGAACAGTCGGGAGTCGTCAACGCACCCGAGTTCGTCCTGGCCGCGCTCGCCGAGGAGAACGAGGCCTACGAGAGGAAGTTCGGCTACATCTTCATCGTGTGCGCGAGCGGCCTCAGCGCCGAACAGATGCTCGCGATGCTGCGCGAGCGCATCGTCAACGAACCCGCCGAGGAGCTGCTCCTCGCTGCCGGCGAACAGGCGAAGATCATTTCCCTTCGGCTCAGAAAGCTATGACTCCCCTTCGGTCGAGCCTCGGGCTCGCGGCGTTGCTCTCCGCGGTCGCGTTGTCGGTCTCGACGGTGGGGCAGGACCGCCAGGCGGCCGCCGAGGCGATCGGCAGGATCGAGCGGGCGCTGCAGCCGCCGGTCATCATCACCGGACGCGCGCCGGTGGTGCGCACGCTGGCGGACCGGATGCGGGAGCTGAAGGTCCCGGGCGTCAGCGCCGCGGTGTTCCGCAACGGCCGGATCGAGTGGACGAAGGGCTGGGGCGCTGCGGACCGCGAGTCGGGACGGCAGGTCGAGCGGGAGACGCGCTTCCAGGCGGCATCGATCAGCAAGCCGGTCGCCGCCGCAGTGCTGCTGGCGCTGGTCTCTCGCGGGCGGCTCGTGCTGGACGAGCCGGTCAATCGTTACCTCACGTCCTGGAAGCTGCCGGATAACGACCACACCGCGCAGAAAGCGGTGACGCTGCGGCACCTCCTCACCCACTCGGCCGGCACGACCGTCCACGGGTTTCGCGGCTACGCCCGGGGAGAAGATGTGCCGACGCTGGTGCAGCTGCTCGACGGGTTGAAGCCGGCCAACTCCGCCGCGGTCCGGGTCGACATCCCGGTCGGCTCGCGCTGGCGGTATTCCGGCGGCGGCATCTCCATCCTTCAGCTGGTGGTCGAAGACGAGACGAAGAAGCCGTTCGCCCAGGCGGCGCGCGAGCTCGTGCTGCAGCCCTTCGGGATGACGAACAGCACGTTCGTTCAGCCGATCCCCGCGGATCTCCGCGATCGAGCCGCGACCGGGTACCGGTCGAACGGCGAACCGGTCGCCGGCAAGTGGCACACCTACCCGGAGCAGGCGGCGGCCGGCCTGTGGACGACGCCTGAGGACCTGGCGAAGTTCGCCATCGAGCTGCAGAAGGTCGCCTCCGGCCGGTCCGACAAGGTGATGTCGCAGGCGCTCGCCCAGGACATGCTCCGGCGGCAGGTCGAGGACTGGGGGCTCGGCGTCGGCGTGCTGGGCGAGGGCGCCGCCGCCCGTTTCAGCCACGGTGGCGCCAACGAGGGGTTCCGCGCCTCCTGGGTCGGCTACCTCGACTCCGCCTCGGGTGTGGCGGTGATGACCAACTCGGACGCCGGCGGGTCGATCGCCAGCGACCTGGTCCGCACGATCGCCAACGAGTATCGCTGGCCCGGGCTGATGCCGGTCCAGCGGACGCTCGGCACCGCCGATCCGTCGACCTACGGCGACTTCGCCGGTTTCTACGACCTGCCCGGGAGCACGCCCCCGTCCCTGCAGGTGATCGCGGAAGGCGGCCGGCTGTTCCGCAGCACCGGCCCGGGCCCCGCCCAGCGAGCCGAGCTCCTGCCCGAGAGCGCCGACACGTTTTTCGCCACCAACAGCGACCTGCGCGTCCAATTCGTCCGCGACGCCGCCGGCCGCGTCACCGAGGCGAGGGTCTGGATGCAGGGCGAGGAGTTACGCGCTCCCCGCTCGAAGCGTAGCGCATAGACCTGGTTCCAAAGGTTCCAGAGGTTCCGGGGTCTGCTGGACGCGCCGGCACGATCGCGGCAGGCGCGTCTACAGGCGTGGTTCAGGTTCGGCCGATTCTCAGTTCTCAGTTCTTAGTTCTTAGTTCTTAGTTCTTAATTCTTAATTTCTTCAGGATCCGCCCTTTTTCGGGATCCTCTTCTCGGGTGCGGGACGCGCGGGCGTCGTCGGCATCTTTGCGATCCGGTCCTGCACCTCCTTGATCGCGCGGGCGAGCTGCGGGTCGGTCCCCTTGGCGAGCTGCGAAGGATCGTCGATCACCTCGATGTCGGGCTCGACGCCGTGCCCTTCGGCGAACCAGGTGCCTTTCGGGTCGTACATCCGGAAGGTCGGCACGGTGACGTTGCCGCCATCGACCAGCGACGGGGCGCCGCTGATGCCGATCAATCCGCCCCAGGTGCGCGTGCCGATGAGCGGACCGATGCCGGCCTGCTTGAAGTAGGTCGGGAAGGCGTCGCCGCCCGAGCCGCTCCAGCCGTTGATCAGCATCACCTGCGCGCCGCGGTGCCCCACCGGCGGCCATTGCCAGCTGGCGCCGTCGCGGACGGCCCAGTAGGCGAGCGTCGGGCGGTTGAGCAGCTCGATGAACCGATCGGGGATCTGGCCGCCGCCGTTCCAGCGCTCGTCGATGATCAGCCCGTCCTTCTTCCACTGCCCCATGAACTGCTTGACGAGCTCGTTCTGCGCGTCGACGCCGGTGCTCTGGACGTAGATGTAGCCGACCTTGCCACCGGTTGCCTGGTCGACGATCTGCCGGCGCTCCTCGATCCACGCCCGGTAGCGCAGCTCCACCTCGCTGGTGAGCGTGCGGACCAGCACCTGCCGCGAGCCCTCGGTCGAGGGTTTGCCGTTCACCGTCAGCAGGACCGTCTTGTTGCCGAGGCCCTGGAACGCCGCCCACGGATCCTGACGTGCGTCGATCGCAACGCCGTTCACCGCCAGGATGTACTCCCCTTCCTTGACGTTCACCCCGGGCTCGTCGAGCGGGGCGCGCACGCCGGTGTCCCACGGGCCGCCGCGGATGATCTTCTTCACGCGATAGCCGGCAGGGCCCTGTCCCGAGCCGGTCGGGGCCTGTCCCGAGCCGGTCGAGGGAAGCTCCCAATCGATGCCGAGCATGCCGACGTTGCGGGCCGGCGGGTTCTCCTTCTCGCCGCCGCCGTAGTAGGTGTGCGATGCGTTGAGCTCGCCGATGAACTCGCCGATGATGAAGTCGACGTCCCACCGGGTGACCGCATCCTGCAGCAGCTTGCCGTAGCGCGTCTTCATCGCCGCCCAGTCGACGCCATGCATGCCGGCATCGTAGAAGTAGTCGCGCTGGAAGCGGTAGACGTCCTCGAACATCTGCGTCCACTCGGCGCGGGGATCGACCGGCGCCTCCATGTCGGCGGTGGCGATCGGCTTCTCGAACTTCTGCGGCGTCTTGATCTCGAGGATCGCATAGCGGTTCTGCGAGGTCACCAGCATCTTCTTGCCGTCAGCCGTCACCTCGAACCCCTCTGCGTCGTCCAGCACCGGCTTCTCCTCGCGCTCGGTGAAGTCGAAGTAGACGATCGGGCTCTTGGTATCGGAGGATCCGGTTCGCGGCAGGCGGCGGAAGAGCAGCTTGCCCTTGATCGCCTGGACTTCGCTGTAGTTGCCGGCCGCCGGTGGCAGGACGACGGCGCGGGCCTCGAAGCCGTCGAGGTCGATGTCGACGTTCTTCACTTCGGGGGCCGGCTTGGCGGTTTCGTCCTTCTTGGCTTCGTCCTTCTTCTCTTCGGGCTTCTTCTCTTCAGGCTTCTTGGTATCGCCGCCTCCTTCGAAATCGTTACGGGAGTAGAGCGGCGACTGAACGTCCTTTCGCAGCGGCACCGCGACCAGGCGGGTCGGGTTGGGGTAGGTCCAGCTGTTGTCGAAGCTGCCGTAGACCGGCGCGAACTCGCGGTCGGAGGCGTAGTAGAGGTACTTGCCGTCCGGATCGAAGGCCGGCTGGTTGTCGTTCAGGTAACCGGTCGTCGCGCGCGTCAGCTTCGATCCCCGGGTGTCGTAGAGGAAGATCGCGTTGTTGGCGTCGCCGGTCGGGCGGGAGTAGGACACCCAGCGCGAGTCCGGCGACCAGTCGAACTCGAACCCGGCCAGACCGCCGTGGTTCATCCACTCCGGGCTCTCGTCGATCTTCACCGTCTTGCCCGAGTCGATGTCGGTGATGTGAATCCGCATCGCCTGGTCGATGAACGCGACCTTCTTGCTGTCCGGGGACCAGTAAGGGGCATAGCGGAATCCCGCTCCGAGCGAGGTGATCTTCCTTTCCGCACCGGCGGTCTCGGCCGGCCGGGTGGTCAGCTCGTACTCGCCGCTCTTGTCGCTCCAGTAGGCGAGCGTCTTGCCGTCGGGCGACCAGCGCGGGTAGCGTTCGGCGACACCGGACGTCCGGCTGGCGTTGACCACCGGCCCGAACTCCGCCGGCGCGGTGAACAGGTCACCGCGCGCCTCGAACAGCGCGCGCTTGCCGGTCGGCGACACCGTCGTCCACTGGATCAAGGTGTCGACCTTGGTGGTGCGCGGCCGGAGCGTCATCTCGTCGGTCAACACCCGCACCGGGACCTCGCGCTGTTTCCCCGACGGCACGTCGAGGAAGTAGAGCCGGCCGCCGGCCTGGAACACGATGCCGTCCGGGCCGAGCGAGGGGAAGGTGATGTCGAAGTCGTCGAACTGGGTCACCTGACGGGACGTCCCCGCCTTCACGTCGTAGGCCCAGATGTTGTTGCGCTCGTTGGCGCCGCGGTCGGACACGAAGTAGACGGTGTTGCCGTGCCACATCGGCTGCGCGTCGTTGGCCGGATTGCCGGTGATGTTCTTCGCCGTTTTGGTCGTCAGGTCGAACTGCCAGAGGTCGGGTGACCAGCCGCCGCGGTATCGCTTCCAGTTCCGGAAGTCCTGCGCCATCGGCATGTAGACGAACTGTTTGCCGTCAGGCGAGTAGGTGCCGAACTCGCCGTACGGGACCGCCAGCTTTTCCGGCAGTCCGCCGGCGAGGCCGACGGTGAAGAACTGGCTGTAGCGCTGCCGTCCGCTTTCGCGCGAGGAGGCAAAGAGCACACGCTGACCATCCGGCGTCCAGCCGAGGACGCGGTCGGGCATCGGGTGATACGTCAGGCGCACCGGCTCACCGCCGGCGGTCGGCAGCACGTAGACATCCACATTCCCGTCATACGAAGCGCTGTAGGCGACCCTGGTGCCGTCGGGCGAGAAGCGCGGAAACGATTCCTCGCCAGGAGAGGAGGTGAGCCGGAAGGCGGATCCGCCGTCGCGGCCCACGAGCCAGATGTCGCCGGCATACACGAAGGCGATCTGGTTTTTGGAAACGGTTGGAAAGCGCAGCATGCGGGCGTCGATCTGCGCGTGCGCCGTAGCGGCCGGCAGGCTGGCGGCGAGGAGACAAGCCGACAGACAAAGCACCTTCGATTTCATGATCACCCCAGTAAGAACGATTGAGCCTCCATTCTATCGAAGCGTGTACAGCACAGGAGCCGGCCCGCGCCGGCTCCTGTGATTCGTCCCGCTACTCGTCACCGCGGCATCGGCCGCGGCCCGAACGCGTCTCGGCCCTCAGGCCTCACGCTCCGGCGTGTTGGGTCAGCGGCCAACCTTCAAGCGGTCGACCACCGACTTGACGCCGTCGGTCTCTCGCGCCACCTTGAGCGCGCGGTTCTTTTCCGCCGCCGAGGGCACCATCCCGGTCAGCGTGACCACGCCGTTATTCGAATCGACGTCGATCTTCAGACCCGAGATGTCCGTGTCGGCGAGGAACTTGGTCTTCACCGCGGACGTCAGGGCGGCGTTCGACACGACGTTGCCGGCGCGGTCGGCCGTGTCACCGGCCTTCTTCTGCGCCGCGTCGGTCTTGGCATCCGCATCACGTGCCGCTTCGCGCGCTTCTCCCTGGATCTTGTCGTCGACGCCGGTCGTCGGCGTCACCCCGGGCGTGACCGTGAGCTGATCGACGACCTCACGGACACCGTCCGTGGCCTTGGCCAGTTGGACCGCACGGGCCCGCGCCGCCGGCGTGTCGACCGCACCGTTCAGCGTCACCACGCGGTCCTTGGTGTCGACGTCGATCCGGTAGGCCTTGACCGTGTCGTCCGCCGCCAGCTTGCCCTTCACCGCGGTGGTGATACCCGGATCCGACTGTGAGCACGCGACGGTGCTAAACGCGAGAGCCGCAGCGCCTAGAAAAGTTACAAATCTTCCAGCACCCATGTTTTCTGCCTCCTGCCCGGTCATGGTGCACACTCAATGCCGAACCGTGAGATGGATGAGGCTGTTACGAAAATTGCACTTGAGGCAGCGCTCTACCTGAGCAATGCCGGCTGGTGCTATCGTCTCTGGTCATGCTCAGCTCCCTGCGTACTGCCCTGCTTGTCCTCAGCGCTGCCCTCGTGCTCCCTTCAGCGGCCATCAGCCAGCCGCGCGAACGTCCCTTCGGCACGCTTCGCGAGCAGGCGGCGCTGCAACAGGCCTGGCTGCAGAAGCGGCTCGACAGCTTTCTCCCCGCGCTGATGCGCCGCCACGGCATCGACATGTGGGTGATCCCGATGCGCGAGTACGCCGAGGACCCGGTCTTCGGCGCCCTCACTGCGCCGGAAACGTTTGCCGCGCGGCGCCGGACCATCTACGTGTTCTTCGACAAATGCGCGGCGGCGGGGACGACGCCGTCCGCCTCGTGTGTCGAGCGCATCGCCCTCGGCGGCAGCTCCCAGGGAGGGGTGTTCGAAGCGCGGCGTTCGACCCAGCAGGCGGCCGGCAACATCGGCCGCGGCCAGCAGGCCGAGCTCTGGGGTGACGAACAGTGGCAGGCGCTGGTCTCGGTGATCGCCGAGCGCAATCCCCGGGTGATCGGCATCAACCGCTCGACCGTGTTCGCGTTCTCGGACGGCCTCTCGAGCGGCGAGCTGAAAGGCATGAGCGCCGCGCTTGGCGAGAAGTGGACCTCGAAATTCAAGGACGCCGAGCGGTTGCCGCTCGAACTGATCGCTTCGAGGCTCCCGGAAGAAGAAGCCTTCTTCGAGAAAATGACGACGCTCGTCTGGTCAATGACGCAGGAGATGTTCTCGGCGAAGACCATCACCCCGGGCCGGACGCGGACGAGCGATCTCGTCTGGTGGTGGCGGCAGCGGGTCAACGACCTCGGGCTGGACACCTGGTTTCAGCCGAGTGTAGACGTGCAGCGCAAAGGGCAGACGGCGCAGCAAATCGGAGACGACCCGGTGATCGAGCGGGGCGACGTGCTCCACTGCGATGTCGGCATCACGGTGGCGCGGCTCAACACCGACACGCAGCACAACGCCTACGTGCTGCGCGAAGGGGAAACGGAGGCCCCGGCCGGCCTGCAGCGCGCCCTGGCCAACGCCAACACCCTCCAGGACATCGTCGTCGCGGAACTGCGGCCCGGGCGCACCGGCAACGAGATCCTCGGGGCATCGCTCGCCCGGATGAAGGAGAAGCAGGTCAACGGAACCCTCTACTCTCATCCGATCGGTCTGCACGGCCATGGCGCCGGGCCGCTCATCGGCCTGTGGGACTACCAGCAGGGAGTGCCCGGACGCGGCGACGCACCGGTGATCCCGAGCATGTGGTATTCGATCGAGCTGCAGGCCACCACCCCGGTGCCGGAGTGGGACAACCAGCCGATACGGATGGCGCAAGAGGAGGATGTGATCATCGGCGCGGACGGCAAGGTGCGGTGGGCGCTACGCCGGCAGGACAAACTGTTTCTGGTCCGCTAGCCACAGGGACTGCGGATCGCTGATTGAGAATTGCGGATCGACGGATTCTTGATTGTCGATTGAGCACTGAGACCTCAATCAGCCAACAGCAATCAGCAATCCGTCGATCTGCAATTCACAGTCATCAATCCGAAATACGCCTACCTGTAGTACTTGCTGTACATGCCGCGTCGGAAGATCCAGCCGCCGAGCGGACCCAGCCAGCCGAGCACGTAGGTACATGTGCCCGAGGTCCATCAGCTCGATCAGGTTGCCGTCGAAATCCCGGCAGAAGAAGAACGAGTGGCCGCGCGGCGATCGTTCCGGCCGGCTGACGCATTCGACCCCTTTCGACTGGAGGTAGTCGTACCACCGGTTCAGATTGCGCACGTTGAACGAGATGTGCGTCAGCCCGACCCGGTTCCAGGTCACCGCCACCGGAGGCTGCTTGGGCTCGAAGTGAAAGATCTCGAGCACCGCGCCGCCGGGCACCCGGATCCACCCGATCTTGCAGGACGGCGCCTCCCCTTCGACGCCGAAGAATGACCGGACCCGGTCCGGCGGCGTATCGGCCACGCCGACCAGCGGACACCCGAAGATCTCCCAGTAGAACTTCACGCAGCGGTTGAAGTCCGACACCGTGATTCCCGCATGGCTGAACGATCGTGCTCTCACCGGCTGATCTCCCTCATTCCGCTTGGTCTCGTCCGGTCACGCCGTGGCTCCGGTGGAGACGCTCAGCTCGACATCCTTGATGTGGTCCGCCGTGCGCAGCGCCTGCGCGATGATCGTCAGGCCGGGGTTCACCGCCCCGGAGGACGGGAAGAACGAGGCATCGACGACGAAGAGGTTCTTCACGTCGTGGGTCCGGCAGAACGGATCCAGCACCGACCGGGCCGGGTCGGTGCCGAACAACACCGTGCCGCACTGGTGCGTGGTGTTCTTGACGCCGAGCGAGTGCTGAACTCGAAGCGAGAAGCCCAGCTTCGCCAGGATCCGCTTGGTCTCGGCCACCAGCATCTTGTGCGCTCGAACGTTGTTCTGCCGGTAGCGCAGGTGGATCCGCCCGGCGGCGTCGACCGTCACCCGGTTCTCGGCGTCCGGCAGATCCTCAGACATCGCCAGCCAGTCGACCGCGTTGTCGGCCCACCATTTCCAGGCCCCCTCCGGCACCCATTGCGCGTACCACGGGGAACCGCTCTTCAAAGTGGCCGGGTGCGTCCGCCCCTGCGACTGGATCTGGCCCAGCGGGTACTCGGTGGTGCGGCCTCTCAGGTAGAAATCGTTGATCGCGAGCGTCTTCTGAAACTCGGTCAGGTTCTTCCGGCTCGGGTGCCGCCCGCTGATCAACGTGGCCTGGTGGGCCATGTAGCGGCGGCCGACCAGCCCGGACGCGTTCGCCAGGCCGCGCCCGTGGCGTGGATCGGTCGACCGCAGCAGCAGCGCCGCGGAGTTGACCGCGCCGCATGCGACCACGAACAGCGATCCGCGGACCTGGTGGATCTCTCCGTTCCGTTCGATCTCCACCGCCTCGAGCATCTTTCCGGTCGGGTCGGCAATCAGGCGGCGCGCGCAGCTGTTGGTCCAGAGCGTCACGTTGGGGCGGCGGATCGCCGGCCGGACGCAGATGATGTCCGCCTCGCTCTTGGCGTGGATCCGGCAGGGGAACGAGTTACAGGTCCGGCACAGCTCGCACCCTTTCTCGGCGCCGGGCTCGAGCACGCCTAACGGCAGGTGCGAGGGATGCAGCCCGAGGTCGCGCAGCTGCTCGGCGAGCTCTCCCATTCCGGCGGCATGCGGCACGGCTTCATAGGGATAGGGGCCGCGCCGCGGGTCGGTCGGATCGAGGCCGGTCGAGCCCCGCACCGCGTACAGGTGTTCGGCGCGCTCGTAATACGGCTCCAGCGTGTCGTAGTCGATCGGCCACTTCGGCGACCGCCCCCCATCCACGTGGTCGAGCTCGTCGAAGTCCTCGCGCCGGAGCCGGAAGAGCGCGCTGCCCCAGAACTTCGTGTTCCCACCGACGCAGTAGTGGGTATAGGGCACCAGCTGGCTCGGCGGCAGGAACTCGAAGCGTCTGGCCTGCGACCAGCGCTCCCGCGTCTGGTAGCGCCGGTGCTTCCACACCGCTTCCGGATCCCAGTTCTCCGCTTCCTGTGGCACGAAGTCGCCGCGCTCGACGATGAGGATGCGTGCCGCCGTGTCCGACAGGGCATGCGCGAGCGTGCCGCCGCCGGCACCGCTGCCGATGATGATGACGTCGAAGTACTCGTTCACCGCGAATTCGGGCCCATGTTGCTTCTGCAGAGGTAAACAGCGTACCACGCCCACCGGATACGATAGAGGGGTGAGCCCCCGCCCCATCGACCCCCGCCGCCGCCTGACGCTGGCGCGGGTCCTCGCCCCCTACGTCACGGAACACACCCGTGCCAAGGGGCACAGCTACTACGTCACCAACACGGTGACGATCGTCAGCGCGACCACCGAGCTCGTCACCGCGAGCGTGCGCGGCACGCGTCCCTACGACGTTTCGCTGACCCGCGAGGACGCCGGGTTCGTTGCCAGGTGCGAATGCCCCTACTTCGCCGACCGCCAGGACATCTGCAAGCACATCTGGGCAGTGGTGCTTGCCGCGGACGCGCAGGGGCTCCTGCCTCCCGAGAGCCCCGACGCCTGGCTTGACGTCATGCCCGAGGATCTCCTGGCCGAAGACGGGGCCGAAAACGCGCGAGGGCGGCATGACTCCCGGCGGCATCACCGGGGCGAACCTCTCTCGATCCGGCTTTGGCGCGGCCGCCGACCGTGCGCCCGTTCGCGGGCCGCGCGCCGTGGTGCCGCGGCCGGCGGCGGATCCGTGGGAGCGCTTCCTCGACGGCGTCCTGCACCAGGTCGCGGCGGTGGACCTGACCACGCCGGTAACGCGGTACGCCCAGGGAGAGCTGCTCTACGTCATCGACAAGGCGCTGACCCTCCAGGGGCACGGGATCGCGATCACGGTGCTGTGGCGGCAGCGCAAGAAGAGCGGCGAGTGGGGCAAACCGCAGCCGGCGGCGTTCGCCCCCTCCGAGATCGACCAGCTGCCCGACCCGATCGATCGCGAGATCCTCGCCTCGCTGATCGGGGCCTCCGACCCTTACGCCGGCAACTACACCACGCTCTACGCCCGCGCCTCGTTCCGGCTGGTCGGGCCGATCACCGACCGCACGCTCTGGCTTCTCGCCTCCAGCCATCGTCTGTACCTGCTGGAAACGGATCAGAAGTACGAAGAGATGCGTCCGGTCAGCGCCGACGATGGCCCGCCGTGGGTGTTCCGGCTGGAGCTCACCGACGCGGCCGACACCCGCCGGCACCTGTCCGGATCACTGGTCCGTGGCGAAGACCGGATGGACGTCCGCGAGCCGGCGCTGGTGCTCGCAAGCGGCCACCTGATCGCACGCGGCTTGCTGGCGCGGCTCGAACACGGCGGGGCGTTCCCGTGGCTCGCCGAGCTGCGGCGCGTCCACCAGCCGCCCGCCTTTCCCCCCGACGCCGCGCCGAGGCTCATCGAAACGCTCGCGCGCAGCCGGGTGGATCCCGCCATCCTGCCGCCGGATCTGCGCTACGACGCGATCGATTCGCTGCCCCGTCCCCGCGTGAGGGTCGAGCGCGCGCGGACGCCGCCCCGCTACCCCGGGGAGCACGAGCTGACCGCGCGGGTCGAGTTCGACTACGACGGAACGATCGTTTCCCACGACGGACGGTCGACGGCCTACGATCCCGAGCGCCGCCGGATGGTCCGCCGCAGCGCCGCCGCCGAGCGCGATGCGGTGCAGCGCCTGCAGCAGCTCGGCTTCCGGCGTCCACACGAATTCGGCGGCGCGCTCCCGAGCGATCTGACGGTAGCGGTCGCGCAGTTCGGCCGCGCCGTCCGCACGCTGGTCGCCGATGGCTGGCACGTCGAGGCCGAAGGGGCGGCGTTCCGGACGGCCCGCGACATGCGCATCCAGGTCCGGTCCGGCATCGACTGGTTCGAGCTCCACGGCGATCTCGACTTCGGCGACGGCGGCATCGTCCCGCTGACCAGCCTGCTGGCGGCGCTCAGGCGCGGCGAAGGCACCGTGCTGCTGGACGATGGCACGCGCGGGATGGTGCCGGAGGAGTGGCTGCGCCGCTACGTCCGGATCGCCGGGTTCGGTCAAGTCGAGGGGGATCACGTCCGCTACAAGCCGTCGCAGACGGCGCTGCTCGACGCCCTGCTCGAGACCCAGCCGGCCGTCGACGTCGACGAGACCTTCGCCCGGGCGCGGGCGGCGATGACCTCTTTTCACGGCATCGAGCAGGCGGTCGTGCCGGACTCGTTCGAGGGCAAGCTCCGCGAGTACCAGCTCGAAGCGCTGGGATGGTTCGACTTCCTGCGGCGGTTCGGCTTCGGCGGCTGTCTGGCCGACGACATGGGGCTGGGCAAGACCGTGATGGTGCTGGCGCTGCTCGACGCCCGGCGCACCAACCAGGACGGCCCGCACCGGCCGTCGGTTGCGGTGGTGCCCCGCTCGCTGGTGTTCAACTGGATGGCGGAGGCACGGCGGTTCGCGCCGCAGCTGCGCGTGCTCGACTACACCGGGCCGGATCGGTCCGGAACCGCAATCACCAACCACGATCTGGTGCTGACTACCTACGGCACGCTCCGCCGCGATGCCGCGCATCTTTCCGATCACGAATTCGACTACGTGATCCTGGACGAAGCGCAGGCGATCAAGAACGCCGCCACCGCCTCGTCGAAGGCGGTCCGGTTGCTCCGCGGCCGGCACCGGCTGGCGCTCAGCGGCACGCCGGTCGAGAACCACATCGGCGAGCTGTGGAGCCTGTTCGAGTTCCTCAATCCCGGCCTGCTCGGCTCCTCTTCCGCATTCCGGCGGGCCTCGCTGGTCCAGACCCGCGACGGTGGCGAAGACCTCGCGCTCGTCTCGCGCGCGCTGAGGCCGCTCATTCTCCGGCGGACCAAGGACCAGGTCGCTCCGGAGCTGCCGTCCCGGACCGAGCAGACGATCTACTGTGAGCTCGAGGAGTCACAACGCCAGACCTACGATGAGCTGCGGGCCTTCTATCGCACGTCGCTGCTCGGCCGGGTGGAGCGGGACGGACTGGCGAAGTCCAAAATGCACGTGCTCGAGGCGCTGCTGCGGCTGCGGCAGGCGGCGAGCCACATCGCGCTGGTGGAAAAAGGGCGGAAGGACGCGCCGTCGGCGAAGTTCGACGTGCTGATCCCGCAGCTGCTGGAGGTCATCGACGAGGGCCACAAGGCGCTGGTCTTCTCGCAGTTCACGGAGTTGCTCGGATTGCTGCGCGAACGGCTCGACGAGGCGCAGGTGACCTACGAGTACCTCGACGGCCAGACGCGCGACCGCGCGGCGCGCGTCGAACGGTTCTCGACCGATCCGGATTGCCGCGTGTTCCTGATCAGCCTCAAGGCCGGCGGGCTCGGGCTGAACCTGACCGCTGCGGATTATGTATTCCTCCTCGACCCGTGGTGGAACCCGGCGGCGGAAGCGCAGGCCATCGATCGCGCGCATCGCATCGGGCAATCACGTCACGTGTTTGCCTACCGGCTGATCGCCAAGGACACGGTGGAAGAGAAGGTGGCGGAGCTGCAGGCCTCGAAGCGTCAGCTCGCCGATGCGATCCTGAGCGCCGACCCGGCGCTGATCCGCAACCTGAAGACCGAGGACCTCGAGCTGCTGCTGTCTTGATCGCCTCGGGGCAGGCGGTTGGCTGCGGCTGTCACGGTGCGTAACTCGCAAGCCCCGACATCAGATCGCGCCCCTCATACCGTCGAGAGTCAGGTGACGACGGATCACCGCAGAGTGCGCCGAGGCCGCAGAGAAACGACCGGTAAATCCTCTGCGTGTTCTGCGGTCGGCGCCGGCCGGAAGGCCGGCGTCCTGCGGCCTGACGCGAGGGTGGCCCTTTTGCGGTCGCACTTCCTCCGTGGCTCCGATCCTCCGTGTGAGATTTTTCAACAAAGGATCCCAGCAGCGACGAGAACCTATCGCCGGACGGCTGGCCTTACGCTCCGGCCACGACGTCGACACCGGACGAACGGCGAAGCACTTCGTCCACGGCGTTGAGCACGTGCTGCGGTTCGGCCGGCTTGCCGATGAACCGGGTGAAGCCGGCGACCCGCGCCGCCTCGCGGTCTTCGACTCGGGTGTAGGCCGACAGCGCGATCGCCGGGACCGCGCCGGCCGGCAGCGGCAGCGCGCGGATCCGTCGCATCAGCGAGCACCCGTCTTCCCCCGGCAGCCCGATGTCGGCGATGATCACGTCCGGCGGTTCATCCCGGACCAGCGCGAACGCCGCGGCGGCAGAAGGCGCGGTGGCGACGTCGGCCTCGGCGCGGTCGAAGAGCTCGCCGAGCAACTCGCGGGTGGCCGCGTCGTCGTCCACGACCAGCACCCGGCGGCCGGGCAGACGCACCTCGAACCCGCGGGTCTCGGCGGCGCCACTCGGGCCACCGCGGTCGCTGATCGTCGCCGCGACCGGGAGCACGACGGTGAAGGTCGTCCCCAGGCCGATGCCGGCGCTGAAGACCTCGACGCTGCCGCCGTGCAGCTCCACCAGGTGCTTGACGATCGCCAGGCCGAGCCCGAGCCCGCCATGCCCGCGGGTGGCGCTCTGGTCCGCCTGCCGGAACCGGTCGAAGACGAACGGCAGGAACTCCGGGCCGATGCCGATACCGCTGTCGCTGACCTCAACCCGGACCTGTGCGTCGGCCGCGGTGATCCGCACCAGCACGCGCCCCCCGGCGGGAGTGAACTTCACCGCGTTCGACAGCAGGTTCCACATCACCTGCTGCAGCCGGCCGCCGTCGGCGTTGATGATCGCCGGCCCGTGGCCAGCCTGGAGCGCGAGCTCGACGCGCTTGGCGTCGGCCGCCGGTTTCAAGGCCTCGACCGCCGCTTCGACCAGGCCGTGGAGCGGCAGCGGCTTCAGGTCGACGCGGAGATTGCCGGTGATCACCCGGGCCATGTCGAGCACGTCTTCGACCAGCTGCGCCTGCGCCCGGGCGTTCCGGTCGATCACTTCGAGGCCACGCTTCGCCCGCGGCGCGTCGATCTGCCCGTGCCGCAGCATCGCGGTCCAGCCGAGGATGGCGTTGAGCGGGGTGCGGAGCTCGTGCGACAGGGTGGCGAGGAACTCGTCCTTCAACCGGCTCGCCGCCTCGGCCTGCTGCCGGGCATCCTCGAGGGCCGCGAGCAGGTCGCGGACCTCGAACTGGCGGGCGCGAGCGCGCAGCGCCGACCGGACGAGGCTCAGCGCCACCGCCACACCGATCGGGCGGTCGAGCAGGGTCACGTTCGGCAGCCGTTCGAGGGCCATCACGGTGAGCTGGGATGGCGTGCGCCCGTCGCTGCCGGCGAACAGCAGCACCGGAATGTCGGACCAGGTCGGCTGGGATCTGAGGGTCACCGCGATGCGCTCGAACTCCGGGTGTTCGATCGATTCCTCGGTCAGCAGCAGGGCGGCGGCGCCGGCCTCGATCCCGGCGCAGACCGAGGCGATCGACACGCACACCTGGCCGGCGATGCCGCCGCGCGCCAGCAGGTCCCCGGTCAGCACGGCATCCCGTCCGACCGGGGCAAAGATCAGGACCGGGGCGGAGTCAGCGGCCACGCGGGTCCAGCAGCGGATCCGATCCGCCGCGATAGACCGGCACGCCGGTCATGACACCGTGGAACTCGGTCAACGGCGCACCGACGCGCAGCCGGTCTGGCCCGATGACCAGCTCGCGGATCGCGGTCTCGTGGGCGCCGGCGCGGTTCTTGACGACCGACACCGCCTTGCGCACGTGTCCGCCCGCCTCGAAGAAGCGGAACAGCACCACGGCATCGGCCAGATAGCTCACATCCACCGGCGACTGCATCGCCATCCCCATGATCCCGTGCTGCGCCGCCACCAGCAGCGTGGTCACCCCCCGCTCGTTGAGATAGGCGATCAGTTCGTGCATGCGAACCAGCGGCGACTGCCCGGTCGGGATCGCATGGAGATAGCCGTTGAGGCTGTCGATCAGCACGACCCGGCTGCCGTCGCGGTCGACCCGGGCGCACACGCGATGGGCGAACTCGCCGGGCGACAGCTCGCCCGGCTCGATCTGATCGACGCTGACGCGTCCCTTCGCGACCTGGCCGTCGAGATCCATGCCGAGGGCCGACGTGCGCCGCATCAGCGTGGCCTGGCGCTCGTCGAACAGGTAGATCGCGCACGGCGTGCGCTCTGCGCTCGCCGAGACGTACTGCGCGGCGTAGCTCGACTTACCCACACCGGCCGGCCCGATGAACAGGGTGCAGGTGCCCGGCACCAGCCCGCCCCCCATGAGCGCGTCGATCTCGGGGATGCCGCTGGTGACGAGCTCACCGGCCAGCACCCGGCCGGTGGAGGGCACGAGCTGCGGAAAGACCGCGAGCCCGCCGCTACGGATCCGGAAGTCGTGGTAGCCCTCGGTGCCCGGCCACTCCACGCACCTTGATGATACGCAGCCGGCGCCGGGACCGGCCGAACTCGAACGCCATCTGCTCGAGGCGGATGACTGCGTGGGCGATGCTCTGGAGCTGCAGGTCGTGCTCTTCGGAGGTCCGGTCGTCGAGCAGCAGCACCGTGCATTCGCGGCCGACGAAATATTCCTTCAGCGCCAGCACCTGCCGCCGGTAGCGGAGCGGGTCTCTCGCGAGCAGCCGCATCTCGGACAGCGAGTCGAGCACGACGCGCGCCGGGCGCACGCGGTCGGTGACCTCCAGGACGCGGTGGACCATCTCGGCCAGCTCGATCTCGGCCGGGTGAAACAGCGTGTACTGTTCGTCGGCGCGCCCGCCGGACGGCGCCAGTTCGAAGACTTCAATGCCGTCGAGGGTCCAGCCATGCGAGGCCGCGACACCGCGCAGCTCGGTGTTCGTCTCCGACAGGCTGATGTAGAGGGTGGCCTCTCCACGCGCGCGTCCCTCCATCAGGAACTGGAGCGCGAGGGTGGTCTTGCCGGTGCCAGGATCCCCTTCGACGAGGTGCAGCCGGTGAGCGGGAAGGCCTCCCTGGAGCAGGTGATCGAGGCCGGAGATCCCGGTGGAGACGTAAGGCAGGTGATCTGCGGGCGATGTCGACATGGCTCCTTGACGCGGCGATCCCTGAGAAAGCGCCTCGTTCGATGCTACGTCGGCCCCTGATTCGAGTCGAGTGGAATGGCAACGGCCGAGCTTTCGGACGCGGTCGCATAGACCCGGTCCATCAGCACCTGGTCTTCAATCGCCCGCTCGAGACTCATCTCGGGCTGGCGATGCTCGTGCACCGCGCCGGCGAAATCACGGTACATCGCCTGGTAGCCGCGAATGTCGCGAAAGCCCGGAAACATCACCCGCGGCAGCCCGCTGCCGCGCGCCAGCAGAAAAGTGCCGTTCGACTCGAAGGTGATGATCCCCTTGCGACCGAACAGCTTTGACAGACGCAGCCCGCGCAGGAGCGATGGAATCTCCCGCGAGTAGTAGAGCGAGCCGGCGGCGCCGTTGTCATAGGCAAACGAGATCATCATGCTCTTGGCCCGCGTGTCGGGGCCGACGCGCGACGGCGGTGGCCGATAGCCCCGCACCGACGACGGAACGATCCGGGGACCGAGGCTGCCGGCGACATGGAGCCAGTGGATGCCTTCTTCGAAGAAGGCGTCGCCGCCGGCCATCGCCTCATCGTTGCGCCAGTCGGTGGCCGTCTTGAGGCGATGCGCGATGGTGGTGAAGTGGGCGAACACCATCTCGCCGATGGTGCCGGCGGCGAGCAGCCGGCGCAGCGTCACCGCCAGCGGCTTGTAGTGGTCGTTCTCCCCCACCAGCACGACCCGCCCGGCCCGGTCCCGCGCCTCGACGACCGTGCGGTAGTCGTTCAGCGTGAGAAAGGCCGGCTTCTCGACCAGGACGTGCTTGCCGGCGGCCAGCGCCTGCAGCGTCAACTCGAGATGCCAGCGCGGCGGGACGGCGACCACCACCGCGTCGATCTCCGGATCCGCGATCGCCTGGGCGTAGTCGGCGAAAGCGCGCAGCCCACGATGGGCGCGACAGTAGGCCTCGGCCCGGGCGGCGTCACGGCTGGCGTAGGCGCAGCGCACGTCACCGCGCAGGCGATCCAGCTGGCGGCTGTGGACCCTGGTGATGAAACCGCAGCCGAGGAAGGCCACGCGCAGCGGATCTGGCATCGGTCCACATGATATGGCCAGTTGCGCGTCGACGCCGTCCTGCGATAGGCTCGAGGCACGATGATTCCGACGTTCGTCGTCGAACGCACCTCGAGCCTCTTCTTCCGCACCACCTGCGGCTGCACCTGTAGCTAGCGCGGCCGGCGCTGGCCGCGCGCTTCCTCTCCCTTCAATCCATTTTCTCTTTCAGTCCGCCGGACGTGTTCGCGGACGCAGTGCCTGCCCCTGCCCGTTCCGGCGGGCGGGAGCACGTTCATGCGTTCGTCCATACTCGTTCTGTTCGTTGCGATTGCGGCCTGGTTCTCAGCTGCCTCGGTATCCCCAACCGCATCCGCCATCGTGGGGCCGACCGGCCCGTACGATGATGCCGGCACGCGCGCGTGGCGCGTGCAGCGCGAGAAAGAGCTCCAGACCGACACCGGGTGGCTGACGGTTGCCGGCCTGGCCTTTCTCCGCCCGGGGCTGAACCGCGTCGGCTCGGACCCTGGCGCCGATGTCGTGCTTCCCTCTTCCGCTCCCCGGCACGTGGGTACGATCGGCCATGAGCCGGGAACGACCTGGTTCGAGCCGGCCGACCCCGGCCTCCTCCGGCTGGACGGCGCGCCGATCACCGGCCGGATCGCCATCGGTCCGCGCGATCACGTGAGCGTCGGGTCGATCAGTTTTCATCTGCACACCAGCGGCGACCGCGTGGGGGTACGCATCCGCGACACCGACAGCGCGCTGCGCCGGCGTTTCGCCGGGCTCCGGTGGTTCTCCATCAGCCGGCAGTGGAACGTCGAAGGACGGTTCGTGCCCTACGAATCCCCGCGGGAAGTGACGGTGCCGAACGTTCTCGGCGATTTCGAGCGGCTGACGCTGCCGGGAGAAGTCGTCTTCAAGGTGGACGGCCGCGAACTGCGTCTGCAGGCCGCCCAGGCGGGGCGACGCCTGTGGTTCATCTTCAGCGATCGGCTCGGCGGACGCGACACGTATCACATCCGCTTCCTCTACTCGGACGCCCCCGACGAGCACGGCCGGGTCTGTACTGGATTTCAACCGCGCCTACAATCCGCCGTGCGCGTACAACCCGTTCACCACGTGCCCGCTGCCGCCGCCGCAGAACCGGCTGGCGGTGGAGATCGACGCCGGCGAGCGGATCTATCGCCCGGCGAGGGCGTCTTCGTCCGCGGCGCCGATGCCACGCTGACCTTCGCCGGGGGCCTGATCGGCATGGCGGCAACGGAGTAAAATTCCCGGAACCGATGACGCACCTGTCTCAGGGTGGTCGAAGCGGGCACCGTCTCGTCCGGCCCTCGGCGACCACCCGCACCGCACGCTCCGCGACCGCGCACGACCGTTCGTCCAGCCGGCTGCTGAAGGACGGCCAGCTGATACGCAGTCCGCACACGACCGTCGAGTACCGCGTCGGGCGCCTTCTCGGCCAGGGTGGTTTCGGTCAGGTCTATCTTGCGACCCGCCGGGGACCGGACGCCGGCACCGGGATCCCCGAGGAGATCTGCGTCAAGGTCAGCGAGCACATCGACGGCTGGCTGCGCGAAGCGTACTTCGGCCTGCTGCTCGACGGCCATCCGCGCGCGATCCGGGTGTTCGACCGCTTTCCGCTCCACCGGCCCGACACGCTGCTCTACTGCCTGGTGCTCGAGTACGCGTGCCATGGGGACCTCAGCGCCTTCCTCACTCGCAACGGCCAGTCCTGGACCGAACGGGCGGCGCGCCGCGAGATTGCCGGGGTGCTCGAAGTGCTCCGCAAGCTGCACCGCGGCCAGCTGCTGCACCGCGATCTGACCCCGATGAACGTCTTCGTCTGCGAGGGGAACCGGCTGAAGCTCGGCGACTTCGGGATCGTCCGCCAGCAGAGCGACGCGCGCGGCGTCACCGCCCGCACCCGCAACGCGATGACGGCGCCGAGCGACATCCTCGACGGCAGCGCCCCCAAGTGGCAGGCCCGCGACGACGTCTACCAGGTGGGGCAGCTGCTGGCGATGCTGGTGAAAGGGGACGCCAAGGCCCGGATCCGCACCGCCGACGTCCGCCGCCTGACCTGCAGCGACCATCTCAAGGAGATCGTTCATCGCTGTATCGGCGAGCGCCGCAAGCGCTACGAGAGCGCCGACGACCTGGTCGAAGCGCTGCGCAACCCGCCGGCCGCGCTCAAGCCGGGCGTGCTGCGGAGCTTGAAGAACGTCCACCTCGCGTTCACCGGCTTCCTGAGCCGGCCGCGCGCCGAAGCCATTCGCGCCGCCCGCCGGGCCGGCGCCGTCGTCCACGGCGGCCCCTCCGCGCAGACCACCGTCGTCGTCCGCGGACGGCCGAATGCGCTGCAGGCGGCGGGCAAGGACGGTGGGATCAAGCTGATGGAGATCAAGCGGCTGGCCGAGAAGGGGCACCGCATCACCGTGCTGAACGAGACCCGGTTCTGGCGCCTGGCAGCGCGCCGCTGACCCGAGAGCGTCAGGGCTTTCCTCGTCCACAACGGCCGGAAGCAAGCACCGCGAGCCTGGAGCAGCAATGGCAGAGCACCGTGCAGAACCCGATCGAATCGAGGGGCGTCCCCGGGTCATCATCGTCGGCGGCGGCTTCGCCGGCCTGGCGGCGGCCAAGGCGCTGGCGTCAGCCCCCGTCGAGATAACAGTGGTCGATCGGCGGAATCACCACGTGTTCCAGCCGCTGCTCTACCAGGTCGCGACGGCGTCGTTGTCGCCGGCTGACATCAGCGCACCGATCCGCTCGGTGTTGCGCGGACAGGCAAACTGCGAGGTCCGGCTGATCGAGATCACCGGGGTCGATGTTAGCCAGCGCCGGGTGCTGGTGGACAACGGCTACTTCGCCTACGACTACCTGGTGCTCGGCGCCGGGGCGACCCACGCCTACTTCGGCCACGACGCCTGGGCGCCGATCGCACCGGGGCTCAAGAGCCTCGAGGACGCGACCGAATTGCGGCGCCGGATCCTTCTGGCCTTCGAGTCAGCGGAGTTCGAAGGCAGCGACGGCGCCCGCCGTGCCGTGCTCACGTTCGGCATCGTCGGCGCGGGACCGACCGGGGTCGAGCTCGCCGGCGCGATCAAGGAGATCGCCGGCCAGACGATCCCCAGGGACTACAAGCACATCGACACCCGGACGACACGCGTGATCCTGTTCGAAGGGGGTGAGCGGGTGCTGCCGACGTTCCCGCCGGAGCTGAGCGCGCGCGCGCAACGCGATCTCGAGCGGATGGGGGTCGAGGTGCGGCTCCAGTCCATCGTGACCAACATCACGCCGCAGGGCATCTACATCGGCGAGGAGTTCATCCCGGTGCGCAACGTCTTCTGGGCCGCGGGGGTGAAGGCCAGCCCGCTTGGCCAGTCGCTCGGTGTGCCGATCGACCGGGCCGGACGGGTGATCGTCGGCCCGGACCTGACCGTCCCGGGCCACCCCGAGATCTTCGTCGCCGGCGACATGGCGGCGGCGCGATCGGCCGATACCGGCAAGCCGGTACCGGGAGTGGCGCAGGGCGGCCTGCAGATGGGGCACTACGCCGGCAAGATGATCGCCCGGGAAGTGCGCGACCGATCGTCTCGCGGTCAGCGTCCGCCGTTCGTCTACAAGGACAAAGGCTCGATGGCGGTGATCGGCAAAGCCAAGGCGGTGGCCGAGATCGGCCGGTTCAAGCTCGGCGGCTTCCTGGCGTGGGCCATATGGGGTGGGATCCACATCGCGTTCCTCATCGGTTTTCGCAACCGCATCCAGGTGCTACTCAGCTGGCTGTGGAACTGGCTCCTGAACGCTCGCGATGCCCGCCTGATCACCGGCCCGGCGCGCGTCGACATCCAGTTGGCCCGCCCCGATGAAGTCGAGAGGGACCGGCCCCGTTAGTGCTGCGGCTGCGGCCGGACGATCCCTAGCTTGCGAATCCGGAACTGCAGCGTCGATCGCTTCATGCCCAGCTGGATGGCGGCCCCATTCGGGCCGGCGATGACCCAGTTGCTCCGCTCGAGGGCGTTGACGATGTGCCGGCGCTCGGCTTCCTCGAGCGTCGCGGCGTGCTCGTCCCGCGGCGGCGCCTGACGCCGGGGCTTCAACGCGTTGACCGGCACGTCGAGCACTGGGCCGGTGGACAGGATCACCGCACGCTCGACCAGATTCTGGAGCTCGCGGATGTTGCCCGGCCAGTCGTACCGGGCCAGCGTATCCATCGTCTGCGCCGGGATCGTTTCGATCTTCTTCTTCATCCGGCGGGCGAACTCCTGCGCAAAGTGCCGCACCAGCATCGGGATGTCCTCCCGCCGCTCACGCAACGGCGGCACGTGTATCGGGAAGACGTTCAGCCGGTAGTAGAGGTCCTGGCGGAACTTCTGCTCGTCGGCGAGCGCCGCCAGGTCGCGGTTCGTCGCCGCGATCAGGCGGGCATCGGTGCGCAGCGTGCGTGAGCTGCCAAGCCGTTCGAACTCGCGTTCCTGCAGCACGCGCAGGAGCTTGGGCTGCAGCTCCAGCGGGATCTCCCCCACTTCGTCGAGAAACACGGTGCCGCGGTTGGCGAGCTCGAACCGGCCGATGCGCTGGCTGATCGCGCCGGTGAACGCCCCCTTCTCGTGGCCGAACAGCTCGCTCTCGAGCAGCCCGGTCGGGATCGCGGCGCAATTGAGCTTGACGAAGGCGTTGTCGCGGCGCGGGTTCAGCTGGTGGATGGCGCGCGCGACGAGCTCCTTGCCCGAGCCGGTCTCCCCGGAGATCAGCACCGTCGAATCGGTGGGCGCCACGGTCTCGATCGCCTTGAGCACGCGGCTGAGCGCGCCGCTGCGGCCGATGATGTCCTCGAAGAGATGGTCGTTGCGGATCTCGTCTTCGAGATAGAGCTTCTCGCGCGCCAGCTGCGCGTTCAGTTCCTCGATCCGCTGGTAGGAGAACGCGTTCCGGAGCGCGATCGCGATCTGGCCGGCGACGCGCGTCAGCAGCGGGAACTGGTCCGGGAAAACGCGTCGTCGCGGAACGCGCCGAGGTTCAAGGTGCCGAGCGTGCCCTGCGCGGTCGCGAGCGGCACCGCGCACGCGGACCGGATGCCGCGCGCCCGGATGAAGGCGCTCTCCGGAAACGCCTCGAGATCCGACAGCGAGAAGATCTTCGGCTGGCCGGTGCGGAAGACGTAGCCGGATGCCGACCCGTCGAGCGTGCTCTCGTCGGCCATCGGCACGGACGATCGCAGGCAGAAGTCCTCGGGAGCATCGCACACGTGATGGCGCAGCACGCCCGCCTCCTCATCGTAGAGGCTGAGCGCGGCGACGTCGGCGCTGCAGCAGCGCCGCAGCGCCGGGGCCACCGCACGGAACAGCTCCCGAGTGTCGAGCTGGGTCACAACCGCATTGGTCACTTCGAGCAGGAGGTCGAGCTGATCCCGCTCGCGCGACAGCACCGCCAGCAGATCCGTGAGGTTGGTCTGAGACACTGAGCTGACGCCGGCCGGCATGAAGGAAGGGATAGCCACTCCCTCGAACTCATCACTGACAGTCTTCATCTCACACTCCCGCTACGCTCGCCGCCGCGAACCGTCTGTCGATCGATCACGCCGTAGGACGCGCATTCACGGCTGGAGGGTGCCGGCCCGTTGGCAGAGTGCCGGCCGGCTGGCGCGTCGATCGTTGGCACTTCCATCCTCCGTCGAAGCCGCTTTTTGAGGCAAGCCCTGCATTGTCTGGACGTTGAGGCCGCCGGGCATGTTCCCGGCGGGCCGGCACGATCGTCGCTCTCCAGTCCTGCGTCGGCGCGCGGCGGAACTGGCGCCGGCGAAAAAAACGATAGGCCCATGCTCCGGATCACCACACAGAACGCGGACGACGAGGTCGTGATGAGGCTGGAGGGCTGCCTGGCCGGCGCATGGGTGCGCGAGCTGGCGGTCAGCTGGCGCGAAACGGTAAAGGCGCTGCACGGCCGGCGGCTGCGAGTGGACCTGAAGGATGTCTGCCACGCCGATCGTCCCGGGCAGGAGCTGATGACGGAGATGTATCGCGCCGGCACGCAGTTCACCGCCGCCGGCTGCCTGATGCCGGAGATCGTCCGCGAGATCTCGTCGTCGGCTGCGGGCCGCGCGAGATTCGACAAGTGAACGACGCCGCGTCGGCGGCGTCAACGAGGAGTTCCATCGTGTTGGTGTTCAGGCGGTTTGCCCTGGTATCGATCGTCGCCGCGCTCGCCGCGTCGTGCACGTTCGGTCCGAACTACAAACGGCCGGTGGTCGAGGCGCCGGCCGCGCACCGTGGCGCCGAGGCCAGCGCGGCCTCCCTCGCGGACCTGAAATGGTTCGAGCTGTTTCAAGACGAAGCGCTGACCCGGCTGGTGTCGGCGGCGCTCGAGCGGAACTTCGAGCTGCGGATCGCGGCAGAGCGGGTGCTGCAGGCGCGGGCGGTGCTGGGCATCAGCCGTGCGGACCAGTTCCCGACCGTCGATGCGTCGGTCGACCTCAATGCCAGCCGCTTGTCACAGACCGGCGCCAACCGCGGGCTGCCGGCCGGCGCCAGCACCGACGTGAGCTACACCCAGGCCGGGTTCAGCCTCGGCTGGGAGCTCGACGTCTGGGGACGGCTGCGCCGGCTGACCGAAGCGGCGCGGGCCGAATACCTCGCCACCGAAGAAGCGCGGCGCGGGGTCATCACGACGCTGGTGGCCGATGTCAGCGAGACCTACCTGACGCTGCGGGCGCTGGATCTCGAGCGCGAGATCGCGGTGCGCACGCGGGATGCGGCGACCGAGAGCCTGCGCCTCGTCCAGGCGCGGCGGACCAGCGGCGCGGCGAGCGGCCTCGACGTCCGGCAGTCGGAACAGTTGCTGTTCACGACCACCGGGGAGATCGCCAGCATCGAGCGGGAGATCGCGCAGACCGAGAACGCTCTCAGCCTGCTGCTCGGCCGGGCGCCGGCCGACGTGCCGCGCGGGCGGCCGCTCGAAGCGTTCCAGGCGCCGCCGACCGTGCCGGCCGGCCTGCCCTCGGCGCTGCTCGAACGCCGGCCCGACATCCGCCAGGCGGAACAGGAGCTGGTCGCGGCGAACGCGCGGATCGGCGCCGCCATGGCCGAGCGGCTGCCGCGCATCAGCCTGACCGGTTTTCTCGGCGCGCAGAGCCGCGCCCTGACCGACCTGCTGTCCTCGCCGGCGCGGATGGCCAGCGCCACCGCCGGGGCGGCGGTGCCGGTATTCAACGCCGGCCGGACGGGCAACAACATTCGCCTGGCCGAAGCCGTCCAGCGGGAAGCGGCGGTCAACTACGAGCGGGTGATCTACATCGCGTTTCGCGATGTCGCCGACTCGCTCGTCGCCTACGCGCAAGACCACCGAGCAGCGTGGCGAGCAGGAACGGCTGGTCCAGGCGCTGCGCGAGTCGTCGCGGTTGTCGACCGAGCGCTATCAGGGGGGGCTCGACAGCTACCTGCCGGTGCTCGACGCCCAGCGCAATCTGTTCCAGGGGGAGCTGGATCTCGCGCGCCTTCGACAGCGGGAGCTTGGCGCCATCGTTCAACTCTATCGCGCGCTCGGCGGCGGCTGGGAGAGCACCACAGCAACTTCCAACTCCCAACCTCCGATTACTAAATGAGCCGTTGTTGGGAGTCGGTAGTCGGTAGGTGGGCGTTGGGAGTTGGGAGTTGTCGAGCGTCATTCTGTAAAGGACGGTCTCATGGCTAAACGGATGATCCTGATGCTGGTCTTCATGACCATCTTCATTGCGGGTCTCGGGTTCGTGAAAGTGAAGCAGTTCCAGGCGATGGCGGGTGAGTTCGCCGCGATGCAGCCGCCGCCCGAGGCGGTGACCACGATCGTCACGGCGCAGGAGGAGTGGCCGGCCACACTCGAGGCGATCGGCACGGTGGCGGCCGTCCAGGGGGTGACCGTCAGCGCCGATCTGCCCGGGATCGTCGAGCGGATCGCGTTCGCGTCGGGCGCCACGGTCCGGCAGGGGGACGTGCTGGTGCAGCTCGACGCCCGTCAGGAGCATGCGCAGCTGGCCGCCGCCGAAGCGCAGCGCGACCTGGCCCGGGTGAACGACGACCGCATGCGGGGGCTGGTCGAGCAGGACGCGGTCTCGCGTGCCGAGTACGACAACGCGGCGGCCGCCCACAAGCAGACGGAAGCGCGGGTGCGCGAGATCCGCGCGACCATCGAGCGCAAGACGATCCGCGCGCCGTTCACCGGCGTGCTCGGCATCCGCCAGGTGAACCTCGGGCAGTACCTCACCGCCGGAGACGCGGTGGTCCCGCTGCAGTCGCTGAACCCGATCTACGTCAACTTCGGCGTGCCGCAGCAGGATGCCGCGCAGGTGCCGGCCGGCCGCAAGGTCCGGATCACCGTCGGCGAACTCGGTGACGCCACGTTCGCCGGCACGGTCAGCGCCATCGACTCGGTGGTGGATCCGTCGACCCGGAACATGCGCGTCCAGGCGACGCTCCCCAACCCGGGCGGGAAGCTGCGGCCCGGCATGTTCGTCCAGGCGCAGGTGCTGGTCGGCAAGGGCCGGCGGGTCGTGGCGCTGCCGGCATCGGCGATCAACTACGCCCCCTACGGCGATTCGGTCTTCATCGTGACCGACCTGAAGGACGCCAGCGGCCGAACCTATCGCGGCGTGCGGCAGCAGGTAGTGAAGCTCGGGGGTGCCCGCGGCGACCAGATCGCCGTCGTGTCGGGGGTCAACGCCGGTGAAGAGGTCGTGACCTCTGGCGTGTTCAAGCTGCGCAACGGCGCGGCCGTGCACGTGAACAACAAGGTTCAGCCCGGCAACAACCCGGCGCCGAAGCCGCAGCAAGGCTGACGCCGGAGCCCGGCACCCCCAGGAGCAGAGAAAAGGTTACGCAGTCATGAAATTCACGGATCTGTTCATCAAACGCCCCGTTCTCGCCATCGTCGTCAACCTCGTGATCCTGATCGCGGGGCTGCAGTCGATCCGTGCCCTGAGCGTGCGGCAGTACCCGCGCAGCGACATCGCGGTGGTCCGGGTGTCGACGGTCTACGTCGGCGCCAACGCCAACCTCGTGCGGGGGTTCATCACCACCCCGCTGGAGCGGGTCATCGCCAGCGCCGACGGGATCGACTACGTGGAGTCGTCCAGCGCGCAGGGGTTGAGCACGATCACCGTGCACCTCCGGCTGAACTACGACACCAACGCGGCGCTGACCCAGATCCAGGCGAAGGTCGCGCAGGTGCGCAACGAGCTGCCGCCGGAGGCGGAGGCGCCGATCATCGAGCTCGAGACCGCCGACAACCAGTTCGCCGCGATGTACATCGGGTTCTCGTCGAAGGACCTGGACCAGAACCAGATCACCGACTACCTGACCCGCGTCGTGCAACCGAAGCTGAGCGCGGTCAGCGGCGTTCAGCGCGCCGACATCCTCGGCGACCGCACCTTCGCGATGCGGATCTGGCTGAAGCCGGAAAAGATGGCCGCCCATGGCATCTCGCCGTCTGACCTGCGCGAAGCGCTGGCCGACAACAACTATCTCTCGGCGCTCGGCAAGACCAAGGGATCGATGGTGTCGGTCAACCTCGTCGCCAACACCGACCTGCGCACGCCGGAGGAGTTCAAGCAGCTGGTCGTCAAGGAGTCGAACGGCGTGGTCGTGCGCCTCGGCGACATCGCCGACGTGGTGCTCGGCTCGGAGAACTACGAGGAAGACGTCCGCTTCAACGGCGAGACCGCGACCTTCATGGGCATCTGGGTGCTGCCCACCGCCAACACGCTGGACGTCATCCGGCAGGTGCGCGAGGCGCTGCCGGCCATCCAGGCGCAGCTGCCGGCGGGGATGACGGTCGGCGTCCCCTACGACTCGACCGAATACATCCAGGACGCGATCAACGAGGTGCTCACCACTCTCGGCGAAACGCTGCTGATCGTCATCGTCGTGATCTTCCTGTTCCTCGGCTCGGTCCGCGCCCTGATCATCCCGGTGGTCGCGATCCCGATCTCGCTGGTCGGCGCGGTGTTCCTGATGCTGGTCGCCGGCTTCACCATCAACCTGCTCACCCTGCTCGCCATCGTGCTGTCGGTCGGCCTGGTTGTCGACGATGCGATCGTGATGGTGGAGAACGTCGAGCGTCACATGCACGCCGGCAAACGGGCGTTCGCGGCCGCGATCGAGGCGGCCCGGGAACTGGTCGGCCCGATCATCGCGATGACCATCACGCTCGCCGCCGTCTACGCGCCGGTGGGGATCCAGGGAGGGCTGACCGGCACGCTGTTCCGGGAATTCGCCTTCACGCTGGCGGCGGCGGTGATCGTCTCGGGCGTGGTGGCGCTGACCCTGTCGCCGATGATGGGGGCGCGGCTGCTCCGCGCCGGCTCGACCGAGCGCGGCTTCGCCGGCTTCGTCAACCGGCGGTTCGACAGCGTCCGCAACCGGTATGAGCGGGTGCTCTCGGGCACGCTGCGCTATCGCCCGGTGGTGCTGGTGCTCTGGGTCCTGGTCGCAGCGCTGAGCGTGCCGTTCTACATGTTCTCGCAGCAGGAGCTGGCCCCGGCCGAGGACCAGGGGGTGGTGTTCGGGATCGTCCAGGCCGCCGCGAACTCCACCGTGGAGCAGACGACGCTGTTCACCCAGCAGATCCACGACGTCTATCGCCGGATGCCCGAGACCGGCAGCATCTTCCAGATCACCTTCCCGACCGGCGGATTCGGCGGGATGGTGACCAAGCCGTGGAGCGAGCGGACGAAGACGGCACAGCAGCTGCTGATGGAAACCATGGGGCCGCTGTCGCAGGTTCCCGGCGTGCGGGTCATCCCGCTGACCCCGCCGCCGCTGCCCGGTGGTGGCGACTTCCCGGTCGACCTCGTCATCGCCTCCGCCGCCGAGCCCGAGCAGCTGCGCGATCTCGCCGATCAGCTCGTGCAGAAAGCGTTCGCGAGCGGCATGTTCATCTTCGCCGACGCCGATCTGAAGTTCGACCAGCCGCAGACCGAGGTCGTGTTCGACCGCGACAAGCTGCGGTCGCAGGGAGTGGACCTGAGCCAGGCGGGGCGGGATCTGTCGACGCTTCTCGGCGGCGACTACGTCAACCGGTTCAGCATCCAGGGGCGGAGCTACAAGGTGATCCCGCAGCTGACGCGGGCCGACCGGCTGACGACCGACCAGCTCTCCCAGATCTATGTCACCGGTTCCGGCACGCCGCGCCCGGCGGGCACGACGGGATACGGCGCCGAAGGCCCGGCCAGCAACCTGGTCCCGCTGTCGACCTTCGCGTCGCTGCGCACCACCACCGAGCCGCGCGAACTGAAGAAGTTCCAGCAGCTCAACTCGGTGCGGATCCAGGGGGTGATTCCGCCGCCGGTGCCACTCGACCAGGCGCTCAGCTTCCTCGAAGAAGAGGCGCGGAAGATCATGCCCCAGGGCTTCAACCTGGATTACGCCGGGGAATCACGCCAGCTGCGTACCGAGGGGAGCCGGTTCCTCGGGGTATTCCTGCTGTCGGCGGTGCTGATCTACCTGGTGCTGGCGGCGCAGTTCGAGAGCTTCCGCGATCCGTTCATCATTCTCGCGGGATCGGTGCCGCTGGCGATCTCGGGGGCGCTGCTGTTCTCGTTCCTCGGGTTCACGACGCTGAACATCTACAGCCAGGTCGGCCTGATCACGCTGGTCGGGCTGGTGGCGAAGAACGGGATCCTCATCGTCCAGTTCGCCAACCACCTGCAGGAGACCGGCGCGGACAAGCTGCGGGCGGTCATCGAGGCGTCGAGCACGCGGCTGCGGCCGATCCTGATGACCACCGCCGCCACGGTGGTCGGGCACACGCCGCTGATCCTCGCCACCGGTCCGGGCGCCGGCGCCCGCAACAGCATCGGCATCATGCTGGTCAGCGGCATGATCATCGGCACCCTGTTCACGCTCTTCGTGGTGCCGTCGATCTACGTGCTCGTCGCCCGGACCCGGACGGCGGTCGCCGAGGAGCGCGCGCCGGCCAAGGTCGGCGAGCTGGCCGAGGCGCTCTGAGGTTACGAGGAACGACTATGAACATCGTCAAATCCGAACGACCGTTTCTTCCGGCGGCGGGGCGCGACCTGTTCCTGCCCCTCTACGATCCGTTCACTCGTCTGTTCGGGTTCGACGCCGCGCGGCGGGCGCTGCTCGACCAGGCCGAGCTGCAGCCGTACGACAGAGTGCTCGACGTCGGCTGCGGCACCGGCACGCTGGCGGTGCTGATCAAGCAGCTGTACCCGGAGGCGGACGTCGTGGCGCTCGACCCGGATCCGGCGGCGCTGGTCCGCGGCCAGCGCAAGGCCGATCGGGCCGGCGTGTCGGTGCGGTTCGATCTCGGGTTCGCGGACGCGCTCGGCTATGGGGAAGCCAGGTTCGACCGGGTCTTCTCGTCGATGATGTTCCATCACCTCGGTACCAACGAGAAGCACAAGACGCTGCGCGAGATCCACCGCGTGCTGAAGCGGGAGGGCCGGCTGGAGCTGCTCGATTTCGCCGGGCCGCGGTCCGCCGGTCACGGTCTGCTGACCCGGCTGATCCACTCGCACCGGCAGCTGCGCGACAATGCCGAAGGACGGGTCCTCGCGATGATGGACGAAGCCGGGCTCGCCGCCCGCCGAACCGGACAGGCGAGCACCATCTTCGGGGAAGTGGTCTTCTACCAGGCGGCCCGTCGTTCGACGGAGGTTCAGCATGGAGCAAGCACGCCGCGCCGTTTCAGCGGCTGATCGCGCCGGCGCCGTTGCAATCGCCATCCTGGCGGTCGGGATGCTGGTGACGATATCGGGGATGCCGTCCGCGTCGACGGCGCAGCGGCCCGCGTGGGCGCCCGAGGTTCTCCAGCCCGGGCATTGCTACCGCATCGCGTTTTCGATCGAAGGGTTGCCGAACTACAAGGTGCTCGAGCTGCTGGATGGCGGGTGGATCAAAGGTGAAGTGGACGCCGGCTCCGCCAAGGCGGAACGCCAGCCGTTGTGGATCAACAGCGCCCAGATCGTCACGATGCGTGAGGCGCGCTGTTCGGAATGAGGTCGCCGCGGCCTAGCGCCTGAACGAGTTCGACCCGTACGGGCGCGCCGCGTTCGACCGCCGGGCGGCTCCCAGCCGCTCCGCATTCCACACCTCTCCGCAGGCCGTGCAACGCCAGTAGCTCGCGGTATTCACGACCTTGCTGGTGGTGGTCACCGCGGACGAACGGCATGCCGGGCAGTTCGTGGGCGCCACTGTGCCGTCGGTAGTGTCGCCGGCGTCGGTCTTGTATGGGTATCGCATTTCTCACATCCTGAGGTGCAGAGGGGCGCGGCGGTCGCGGGCGCCGAATCGGCCGATTAGCTCTGGGGAGTGACGCGGGGACGGGGGTCGATCAAGGGTCCTCGCGCTCGGAACGGTCTACGTCCACTATACAGGATTCGACGCCGCGGCATATTCAGCCGGTGTTCCGCATCCCGGCCGCGATGCCGTTGATCGTCACCTGGAGCGCCGCCCGCAGCCGGTCGTCGGGCTGATGACGAAGCCGGCGCAGCAGCTCGACCTGCAACAGGTTGATCGGATCGACATACGGGTTGCGGACGTCGATCGAGCGACGGAGCACCGGGTTCGCCTGGATCAGCCCCTGATGGCCGGTCACGCCGAGAACAGCCTGGACCGCGCGCTGGAGACGTGACCTCAAACCGGCGCCGACCGGCTGAAGGTCCGGTGGCACCAGCCGCCGGTCGTACTCCCCGGCGATGCGCCCTTCCGCCTTGGCCAGGACCATCTCGATCAGGTCGATCACCGAGCGGAAGAACGGCCAGTCTTCGTACATCTGCCGGACCAGCTCACCATCGCCGCGCGCCACGGCGCGCTCGAGCGCCTCTTCGACCCCCAGCCAGGCGCCGAGCAACAGTCGGGTCTGGGTCCAGGCGAACTGCCACGGGATCGCGCGCAGGCCCGTCACGCTGGTCCCGCCCCCCCGCCGTGCCGGCCGGCTGCCGATGTTCATCTCCGAAAGCTCCGCCTGGGGTGTCGCGTGACCGAAGTATTCGAGGAACCGTGGATCGTCGTAGACCACCGCTCGATAGGCGTCGCGGGCGTCATCGCGCAGCCGGTCCATGGCGGCGCGCCACTCAGGCGGCGGGGGTGACGCGGGCACCAGCCAGGCCTCGAGGGTTGCGGTCGTGTAGACGTCCATCGTGCGCGCGGCGATCTCCGGGAGACCGAAGAGCGCCTGCAGCATCTCTCCCTGCTCGGTGACGCGCAGCGTGCCATCGATCGATCCGGGCGGCTGGGACATGATCGCCAGGTAGGTGGGGCCGCCACCCCGGCCGACGCTGCCGCCGCGCCCGTGGAACAAGGTCACGTCGACCCGATGCCGGCGGCTGACGTCGAGGACCGCCTCTTGCGCGGTGTGCAGGTCCCACGCCGCCGCCAGACGACCGACGTCCTTGGCGGAATCGGAGTATCCGATCATCACCTCCTGGCGTCCGCCGATGCGCTCGCGGTACGGATGGGAGCCGAACAGCGAGTCCAGCACCGGTCCGGCATTCCCGAGATCGCGCGACGTCTCGAACAGCGGGACGACGCGGAGCGGTTCGGCGAGGCCGGCAATCTGTTGGAGTACCGCGACCGCCAGGACGTCCGACGCCTGGCTCGCCATCGTGATGACGTAGGCGCCGAGCGAGCTGCGCGGCACCGCCGCCATCATTCGGAAGGTGTCGACGACATCGGTGACCTCCGGCGAAATTTCTTCGCCGGGAAAGGTGTGGATGCGCGGCGTACGGAGCTCCTGCTCGAGAAACTGCACGCGTGCGTTCTCGTCCAGGCCGGCGTAATCGCCGAGTCCGGCGCCGGCAACGATCGCCGCCAGCGCGGCGGTGTGCCGGGCGGCTTCCTGGCGGATGTCCAGGCGGGCGAGCGTCATGCCGAACGCCGCCAGGCGGCGACGGATGTCGGCGAGCCGGCCCTCGGCCAGCTCGCGGTAACCGGTCTGCTGGAGCGAGTCGGCGCACAGCCGCAACGCCCCGGCAAAATCGTCCGCTTCGACATAGACGTCGTCCGGCGGCGGGAGGTCGGCGTCAGCATTGAGCGACCGCTCGACCCAGAGCCGGGTGGCGCGCAGCCGTTCGCGGACACCGCGAAGCAGTTCGCGGTACGGTTCCGGCGCCGATCCAACCGCCGCCCGCAGGCCGGGTGATGCGGTGACGATCGAGAGCTCGTCGCGCAGCGCATTGACCTCCCGCAAATAGAGACTGGCGGCGACCCAGCGCGGGAGCAGGCAGGCGCGCCGCGTGACGTCCGGGGTCACGTTCGGGTTGCCGTCGCGGTCACCGCCGATCCAGGATCCGAATCGGATCGGTGTCGCGGTCAACGGCAGGCCCTCGCCGGTCGTCGAGCGCAGCGCGCGATCCACGCCGCGCAGGTAACGCGGCAGCGCATGCCAGAGGCTCTCCTCGAACACGATCAGGCCGCTGCGGACCTCGTCGAGGACCGTCGGACGCTCACCGCGGAGGTCGTCGGTTCCCCACGCGCTCATGATCTCGCGCAGCAGCGTCGCCTCGACCTCCTCGCGCTCCGGCACCGTCAGGTCGTCGCGGTCCAGGACGCCGAGCGCGCCGGCCATGCGGTTGTATTTCTGGACCAGCGTGCGGCGGGCGATCTCGGTGGGATGCGCCGTGAGCACCAGCTCGACCCGGAGCGCGCAGACGGCGTCATGGAGGGCGTCCGGCGACAGGCCACCGGCCCGCAGCCGGGCAAACGTCTCGTCGCACGAGCCTCGCTGGGGAGCGGCGGCGGGATCGCGTTGGTACGCCCGGCGGCGGCGGATGCGGTGGTGCTGCTCGGCGACGTTGGCGAGATGAAGGAAGTGGGAGAAGGCGCGGGCGACCGGCAGCGCCGAGGCCACCGGCATGCGCGACAGTTCGTCGGCCAGCCGGTCGAAGTCCTGGTCCGAGCCCGAGTGTGCCCCCTTCGACAGCGCGCGCACCCGCTCCACCGTCTGGAAGAGTTCATCCCCTTCGAGCGCGCGAAGGGTCTGCCCCAGCAGCTCGCCAAGACGCCGCACGTCTTCGCGCAAGGGTTTGTGCGGATCGTCGTCCGGGTCAGTCATGTTCGCCGGTTCATCAGTTCATCGATCATTGCATGTCGCGCACCACCTGGGCGGGCGTAACTCGGGGTTGACGTGATGGCGGCGAGCGGGTCAACTACAGCAATGGAGAATCGAGCGGAGGACCGCCCGCCATTCGACGAGCGAGCGGCGCTGGAAGAACTGGAGCGCCTGAGGCAGAGCATCGAAGAGGCCCGCGCCCAACGCAAAGCCCTCACCGCCGAGTTCGAACAGTTCATCCAGTCGTTCAAGACTCCAGCTGAGACAGCCGTCCCGGCGCCTGCCGCAACAAGGACCGAGACTGCGCGACCCGCACCCGCCGCACCCTCTGCGGCGCCGCCCGCATCGCCCGCACTCCCCGCACCCTCCGCTGCCCTATCCGCACCCCCCGCACCCTTTGCACGCGCCCCCCGCACCCTCTGCCGCACCGCCCGCACCCCCTCCGCTGCTCTATCCGCACCCCCCGCACCCTCTCGCAGCGCCCCCCGCACCCTCTGCCGCACCGTCCGCACCCCCCGCACCCACCGCTGCCCTATCGGCACCCTCATTAGGACCCCCCGCACCCCTTTCCGCACCCTTCCCGGCTCCTTCACGCCCGCGAAACGGTCTGAGAGTCGGCGTCGCGGTTGTGGTGCTCGTGCTGATCGCCGCGACCTTATGGAGCCGTCGCGATTCGACCGGACCGGCCGCGCCGCAGCCGAGCCCGCCGGCGGTCGTCCAAAGCCCATCGCCGCCGGATAAGCCAACGCCGCCGGTCGCGGAGACTGCGGAATCGGCGATCACTACGACGAGGGCGGTCTGGATGCGCGTGCTCGCGGATGGCGAACGGATCATCGAGCGCGAGCTGCCGGCGAATTCGCGGGTGGCGCTGAAGGCGGCGAAAACGATCGTGATCCGGACCGGGGACGCGGGTGCGGTGCGATTGTCGATCAACGGAACCGACCAGGGACCGCTCGGCCGCGATGGCGAGGTGGTAACGCGCAGCTTCAGCGTCCCGCCCGGCGCGCCGCGCTGACGTGAACACGGGGCTCGCTCATGCGACGGATCCGCGCGCTGCCGCTGTGTGACCCTTGCTGAAAATCTCACACGGAGGAACGGAGGCGTGGAGGAAGTGCGCCGGCAAAGGGCCGCTCTCGCGTCCAGGCGGCAGGACGCCGGCCGTCCGGCCGGGCACAGGCGCGCGGTCCTGCGGCCTGCGAGAGTTCGGTCTGAGTGATCGGTAGGGGCTGTGCTCAATGAATCCGCAACACCGTCACGATGTTCACCGCAGAGAGCGCAGAACCCGCAGAGGAATTACCGGTAGTGTCTCTGCGGCCTCGGCGCTCTCTGCGGTGATCGTTGTTCTTGCCGTTGCTGACTCGACAAGAATGTCGGCGTCAGGCCGCTAGCTGACCGCGCGCGCCGCGGCGCCGATCAGCGCCGCGTCATTGAGCAGCGACGCCTCGACGACCGTCAGGTGCTCGGCGATGCGCGGGATCACTTTGTCCTGCGCCGCCGTCGCGGCCGCCTCGACGTACCAGTTGCCGCCGGCGCCGTCCTGCGCGGCGGCGACGACGCCGCCGCCGATCGTGACGATCGCAGGATCGCAGACGTTGGCGACGCAGGCCACGGCTACTCCAAGCCAGCGTCCCGCGGCGCGAAACGCATCCCGCGCCGGTTCGGATCCACCGCGCGCCAGTTCGGCGAGCTCACGCACGCCGGGACCGCCCGGGACGGCGAGGGTGACGCCGGCCTCGGCGGCAAAGCGGGCCACCGCCGGCGCAGCGGCGAACCCCTCGACGCAACCAAAGCCGCCGCATACACATCGATCGGTGCTGCGCGGGTCCACCCTGATGTGGCCATAGGCGCCGGCGAAGTGGTGCGAGCCGTTGAACGGCGCGCCGTCAACCACCATCCCGCCGCCGATGCCGGTTCCGACCACGAAGTGGACGAGGTGCTGGCCGGCGGCGCGGGTGTCGGCGAGGAAGGTGCCGTAGGCGGCGGCGCGGCCATCATTGAGCACGCGTACGACGTCGATGCGTCCGCCGCTGCTCGCGTGCAGGATGTCGGACCAGCGGACGTTCTGGTAACCCGAGTAGAACCCCGAGCTGATGACCACATCGTCTGGACCCGCCGACCCGGTCGTGCTGATGCCCACTTCCCGGACCGAAGGCGCCGCCGCCAGGCCGGCGGCGATCAGCCCTTCGACCGCCGCCCGCAGCTCCGCGAACGTGCGGGTGTGGATATCGACGGCCGCGAGCCGGTGCGCGATCGCCCAGCCCCGGTCGCGGGTGACCAGCGCCCCTTTCACACTGGAGGCACCGATGTCGATCCCGATGACGGGCCCGGATGAATCGCCTGGTCTTTTCGGGACGCTCAATCGGTACCCTCTTTCAGCCGGAGGAACGTGCGCATCCGCTCCAGTTCCTCGTCCAGGCCGCGCTGGAAGCCGCGGTCGCGCGGCGGTCGTCCGCTGATGTAGCCGAAGACCGGATGGAGTGTGCCGTCGCGAACGGAGAGCGTCGACCAGCCGATGACGCGATCGCGCCACAGCAGCGGCAGAGCGTAGTAACCGAGCTTGCGCTTGACGATCGGAGTGTAGGCCTCGAAGCGATAGGGCCATTCCCAGAACAGCTCGAACCGCCGGCGGTCCCAGACAACCGGATCGAACGGTGCGAGCAGCCGCACCACATCCTCCGGCGCCCGCTCACCCGGGTGTTCCCCTTCGGGCCAGTACCAGTCGATGCCGTCCACTCGCGCATGCGCCAGCCGCGCTTTCGCGCGACCGAGTGCCGGCTCGATCTCGTCGCACCACTGGGGGACGGCGTAGCGGAGACGCCTGACCAGGCTCGACAGGCTGAGCGCAGGCAGAGGGGCGTACTTGTTCACGACGACGTCGACGAGGGCGTCGAGGCGTTCGCGAGGCGGTGGATCGTGGAGGGCGGCCCAGGCGCTGTCCCGCAACCCGTAGACACGGATGCCGCGGTCGCGGCGGGTGACGCGGAGCCACCCTCGGGAATGCATGTCGTCGAGCAAGTGGGTAGTGGCGCTCGAGGAGCCGCCCCAGTAGTTGGTGACGGTGCCGTGCGCGAAGTGCGCGTCCACCTCGCGCGGGTGCACCTCACCGCTGCGTCGGACGAACGCCAGCACCTGCTCCACTCGTGTGCGAGGCTGGCCGGATCGGGCCGGCGGCTTCTCGCGCGGGTGCATCAGCGCGTGCACCGTGTTCGACACGAATCCGTAGTTGACGAGGACGTCCTCCTCGATCGGCAGGGAGGCGTACCGGCGTTCCAGGTCGCCGGCCCGGTAACCGATCACGCGGTGACGGAGCGTCAGGTCCTGCGCTCGCGCCGGGGCGCGGATCGGGTCCGCCTGGACGAATCCCAGCTTCTCGATCGCCCGCCGGAGCGTGACCGGCTTGAAGAGGCTGCGCGCCACCGCATGGCGGCGGAGATCACCGAGGGTCACGGGTCCAGGCAGAGGCCGGCAGGCGCATCGGGTGGATCAGGCCGACTGGATGAGGGCCATGATGTTCCCCTCGCTGTCCTTGAACCAGGCCGCCTTGCTCCCGTCGAACGTGGCGATGCCGTCGACGGTGCGAAGCCCGGGCGAATCGTAGTCCTCGAACCGGACGCCCCGCCGCTTCAGCTCGGCGACCTCGGACTCGAGATCGACGACCTGCCAGAACGCCTGGCTCGCCTTCGACGTCCCGGCCCCGGCCGAGTGATACAGGAAGATCCACGAGCCGTTCGCGCACTCGTAGACCACGCCGCCGGCGATCTCCTCTTTAGGTACGAGGCCGACCTTCTCTTCGTAGAACCGGCGGGCGCGGGCAACGTCGGTCGCCGGGATATATGGAACGACAGGCGAGTGTTGCAGCATGCGTCAACCCCTCCGGCTACTTGCTCCAGGGTGGAGTAACATTGTTGCTGCGGGCGTAGGCGATCAACTGACCGAGGTGCTCGTGCAGGTGGGTGGTGGTCGTGATCCAGAGCCGGCGATTCGTGCTCTTCTGCCCGAACATGTCGATCGTGGCGTCCAGCTTGGCGTCAGGGGTGGCGGCCATCGAGGCCTTGAGGAACGCAAACGACTTCTCGAGCTCGGCGATCGTCGCCTCGCGCGTCATCGGCCGCTTCTCGAACGCGGCTGCTGTCTTGTAGTCCTTGGTGATGGCGGTGTCGGCGGGAGCCGGCATGTCGGCCAGCACCGGAAGGAAATAGTTGTCGGCGGCGATGTGCATGAAGGTCTCGGCCGTCGAGCGGACGCCCTTGCCGGGGCGCCAGTCATAGGCGGCCTGGGGCATCGCTTTGGCCAGGCCGACCACTTTCGTTTCGACGTCGCTGATGTCGCGCATCAGGTCGCCGATCACCCCTTCCCGCGTCTGGGCGCCGACCGGCAGGGTCAACGCGACCGCTACGGCGAGCGGGGCCAGGCAGTTCGTCACACGCATCGGAAGCTCCTTGTTTGGACGGTTGATCCGCCCGCAACGGTCACGGGCAAGATGTCAGCATAGTCCACTCTCTGCGGCCTGGACGGAGGAGCTATGCCCCGCCGGCCAGCAATCGGTTCGGCTCTGGAATGGGGAATGGGGGGGAAATTGTAGGGCGGTGGTCACATCAAGGGTTGGGCGCCGGAACCCATCCCAGCCGATCCCCGGTTCCTGATCCCCAGTCTCCGATCGCATCGAGGGCGGTGCCCAGGTCGCGGGCCGAGGGGAAGCGGAGGTTCGGATCCTTCTCGAGACATTGACGGATCGTCGCGGCCAGCGCGGGGGGCGTGTCGGCCGGGAAGTCCAGTGAAGCCGGCGGGTCGTTCAGGATGGCGCCGATGGTTTCGGCGGGCGTCGCACCGTGAAATGCCCGCACCCCGGTCACCATCTCGAAGAGGATGGCGCCGCACGCGAAGATGTCGGCGCGGTGCCCGACCTCCAGACCGCGGATCTGCTCAGGTGCCATGTAACCGAGGGCGCCGAGCATCGGGCTGCGGGCGGCGCGTCGTCGTTCGGGGAGCGCGTCGTCTCCGTTCCCGCTGAGCGCGTCGACATGCTTGGCGAGGCCGAAGTCCAGGATCTTGACCTGCCCTTCGGTGGTGACGAACAGGTTGCCCGGCTTCAGGTCGCGATGGATGATGCCGCGGTCGTGCGCGGCGGCGAGGCCGGCGGCGAGCTGCACGCCGAGCTCGAGCGTTCGCATAGGTCCGAGCGCACCCTTGTCGAGCAGTTGCCGCAGAGTTTCCCCGGTCAGCAGCTCCGTCACCAGGAACGGCACATCCCCGAGCCCGATGTCGAAGATCGCCATCACGTTCGGGTGTGACAGGGCTGCGACCGCACGCGCCTCGCGGGCGAACCGCGCGAGGTGCTCGGGGTCGGATCCGTCGCCGTCGGACAGGATCTTGACCGCCACCTCCCGACCCAGCCGCGAGTCTCGCGCGCGGTAGACCTCACCCATGCCTCCCGCCCCGAGCGGTGAGACGACCTCATAGGGTCCCAGACGGCTTCCGGTGTGGAGTGCCATGAGGTGCCTTCAGATTATCGCGGAAGCGGTCGCGAACGCATGCAGTTGTTCTCTTTATGATCGCCTCGAGATCAGCGGTCGCTGCCGGCTGATCCGGTGCCGGCGGACCGGGTGCCGACACGATGGATCTCGCCGAGCTCGGGCGTGCTGCCGGTGAGGAATCCCTTGACCAATTCGAACAACACCACCGGCTGAGGTTTGTTGACTTCGAGAAAAACCGCGGCGTGCACGTCGACGCCGATCAGGACGAAACGCGGATCGTCCGGCGTGCCATCGCGCGGATCACCCTGATCAGGAAACCAAACCTTCCAGTCCGGGGCGTAGAGCTCGCGGATCTTCTGCCGGTCGCGCGAAATAGTGGCAATCCCCGACACCGAAATCCACTCCCGGGTTCGATCCTTGTAGAACGACAGGTTGACGTGCGGATCTCCCTCGATCGCCCGGAGCTTCCCTGCGCCTTCGCTGGTAACGAACCAGACATCGGCCCCGCTGGCGCGTTTCTGGGTCGCCATCGCCCGTGATTCCAGGTGTCCGTCCGGTCGTCGCGTGGTCATCATCGCGATTTCGATGTCGTCGATGAGCTCGTAGAGCTTTGCAAGTTCGGTCGGCATTCATTCCCCTCCCTGTCCTCCTATTCACGAGCCTTGCCATCGGCGCCCCGCACCCCTCCGCACCCCCCGCACCCCTCCGCACCCCCCGCGCCCCCTCCCCCCAGTACAATCCCCTCGTGCGCGAAGAAGCGGTCCGCGGCGGCGGCTTGGTCGTCTCGGCCCTCTACGCAGCCTTCATCGTCTGGACGTATGTTCAGCAGCCGCGGACGATGGCGCAGGTCACCGGCGGGCTCACCGCCAGCGTCGGTGCCTATCGCGTCGACGGGACGGCGTTTGCCGACGGTCTCGCATTCTTCGGCCACGGTCAGTTCGTCGAGGCGCGCGCGGCGTTTGCACGCGCCGATCCGGCCGACCGTGACGCCCGCACCCAGTTCTACATCGCCTACAGCTTCTACCGGCAGGGATGGGGGCGGGTGTACAGCGACGACGCCCTGTTTGCCGAGGGACTGAAGCGGGTCGATCTCGCGATCGGGCTCGCCCCCGGCGGACGGCTGGTCGTGGATGATCCCGATCTGAAAATCCATACCGCCGACGAGCTCCGCGCCGAGCTCGAGTCGGGCATCCGCCGCGATGCCTCCGACCTCAACCCGCTCCGCATCTTCAGGGAGCGCAAGTGAACGCGACCCGTGAGGCCGTCGTCCTGCCGCTGCTGTTTCTCAGCGTGGCGCTGTTCGGGGGGCTCGCGCCCGGAGCCGACGTCCGCTGGTCCGCGCCGTCCTTGTTCTCCCTCGTCCTGGCGGTGATGATCGTCGCCGTGCTGGTCCGCAGCCAGGCGCTGGCGCCGGAGCGGCTCCTGCACGGATCGCGCAGCATGCTCGCGAACGCGAATGGTGCGGTGGTCATCCTCGCGCTGTTCGCCGCTTCCGCGCAGGTGCTGCACATGCTGACGCCACAGTCCGGGCTGCCCTCGCTGATCGTGGGCCTCGTGCTTTTTCTGCTGCTGCTCAACACGATCGTCGCGCTGCCCGATCGGCAGCGCCTGCTGCGCAGCCTGGCGGTGGTGCTGGGGTCCGCGTTCGTGTTGAAGTTCGTGGTGCTGGCGGCGTTGGCGGACCCCGAAGGTGGACGCCTTCGTCGCGTGCTGGTCGCGCTGTTCGATGCCGCGACGCTGGGGACCGTGTCGCAGGCGCCGATTGATCCGGCGTCCGGCTACATCGCGTTCGCGCTCGTGTTCATTTACCTGATCGGGATTGCCGCGCTGCCGGCAGCCCCCGTGCCGGGATCGCTGGTTCGCGCGACCGCTTCCGACCGGGGGCTCGCCCGCCGCTGAGGCGGGCGGCGATCAGAATTTCGGGAAGCGGATCGTGCTGATCATCAGGCTGCCGCTGACCGCGAACAGCACCGAGAAGGGGTGAAAGCCTCGGCTCACCAGGTCGACGTGGCCGCCGGCGAAGTGATTTCCGGTCAGCCCCAGCTGAAAGAGGGCGGCCATGATCATCACCAGCAGGATGCTGGTCGGGATCGGCGTCCCTTCGAAGTAGCGGACCTTGCCGGTGGCGGCGTTCGTCAGCGCTTCCGACGTGGCGTTGAAGCGTGCCAGACGGCTGATGCCGCAACACACGAAGTAGGTGAGCAAGACGACGTCCCAGAGTCCGCGCAGGCCGAGGGTGTAACCGAGCACTGCCGGCGCCACGCCGAACGACACGATGTCGGCGAGTGAGTCCAGGTCCGCCCCGAGCGCCGACTGGCGTCGCGTAGGGAGCCGCGCGACGTAGCCGTCGAGCACGTCGAGCACCAGCGCCAGGACCGGGAGCGCGAACGCCGCCCAGATCTGTGGCGACCGGTCACCCGCGATGTAGCTGAGGCAGGCGAAGATCGACAGCGTGCCGCAGCTGGCGTTGCCCAGGGTCAGCAGGTCCGCCGGCGTATAGGACCGGAACATCGAGAGGCGCGGCGGCTTCTCCACCATGGCGCAGATAGTGTCACAGCCGCAACCGTGGGGTCGGACCACGGTCTGACCCCCAAGGGGCGTAGAATGGCGCTTATTCCTGACCAACCCACCAACGTCACGGCGCTGCTGCTGCGCTGGGGAGCCGGGGACGAGTCGGCTCTCGAGCGCCTGGTGCCGCTCGTCCAGCGGGAGATGCACCAGATCGCCCGCCGCTGCATGGCGAGCGAGCGCGCCGGCCACAGCCTCCAGGCCACTGCGCTGATCAACGAGGCGTACGTGCGCCTGATCGGCGGCAAAGAGGTGGCGTGGCAGGACCGGGCGCACTTTCTCGCGGTCGCCGCCCGGGTGATGCGCCGCATCCTCGTCGATCACGCACGCGCCCGCCAGTCGCGGAAGCGCGGCGGCCAGGCGGCCAAGGTCACTTTCGACGAGGCGCTGGCGGTGACCAACGAGCCCGGCCAGGACTTCGTCGCGCTGGACGACGCGCTGGCGGCGCTGGCGACCTTCTCCGACCGAAAAAGCCGCGTGGTCGAACTGAGGTTCTTCGGCGGCTTGACCGTGGAAGAGACCGCGTCGGTCCTGGAAGTCTCCCCCGATACCGTCATGCGCGACTGGCGGCTGGCCAAAGCCTGGCTGCAGCGCGAGATGCGCGCCGGCTCCCATGACGCCTGAACGCTGGAAGCAGCTCGAGGACCTCTATCAGGCGGCGGCCGAACAGCCGCCGGATCTCCGCGCCGCGTTTCTCGCCGCCGCGTGCCCGGACGACGAACCGCTGCGCCGCGACGTCGAATCGCTGCTGGCCGAGGGGGAATCGAGCGACGGCTTTCTCGCCGAGCCGGCCTCGGTCAGGGCGGCGGCGATGATCTCCGCGCTCCCCGCGGCGACCATGACCGGCCGGACGATCGGCCGCTACGAGTTGCGGCGGCTGATCGGCGCCGGCGGGATGGGGGAGGTCTACCACAGCCACGACGCGACGCTCGGACGGGACGTCGCGATCAAGATCCTGCCCCAGGCATTCACGCGGGATCCCGACCGCCTGGCGCGGCTCGAGCGCGAGGCGCGGATGCTCGCGGCGCTGCATCACCCGAACATCTGCGCGATCTACGGCGTCGAGGAAGCGGAAGGCATTCGCCTGCTGGTGCTCGAGTACGTGGACGGCACGACGCTCGCCGAACGGCTCACCGACGTCGCCCGCCCCGGCTCACGCCACCCGGGGCTCCCCGTCGACGACGCGTTGACGATCGCGCGGCAGATGGCCGATGCCCTCGAAGCCGCGCACGAGAAAGGGATCATTCACCGCGACCTCAAGCCGGCGAACATCAAGATCACCCCGGACGGCACGGTGAAGGTGCTCGACTTCGGCCTGGCGAAATCGATCACCGCCGGCGGCTCACCCGAGCTCACGCATGCGCAGGCCAGCGATGTCCATGGCCCGATCATGGGCACGGCCGCCTACATGAGCCCCGAGCAGGCACGCGGACTCGCCGTCGACCGACGCACCGACATCTGGGCGTTCGGCTGCGTGCTCTACGAGATGCTGACCGGACGGCTCGCCTTTCCGGGCGACACGATGTCGGACACCATCGCCAAGATCCTCGAGCGTGAGCCCGACTGGTCGGCGCTGCCCGCCGGAACGCCGAGCTCGATCCGGCGGCTCCTGTTTCGTTGCCTGGCCAAGGATCCCCGCCAGCGGCTGAAGGACATCGCGGATGTCAGGCTCGAGATCGACGCCGTCGCCGAGGTAGTACCGGGTGAGCCGGTTGTCGCGCCATCCCGACCCCGGCACGCGGTGGCTGCCCTGGGCCGCCCTGGCGGTGCTCGCGCTCGGCGTCGTCGTCTTCGAGCTGAAGCGGCCGGTCGTCTACGAGAGCCCGCTCGCCCACGCGAATTTCACCAAGCTGACCGACTGGGCAGGCATGGAGTCGGCGGCGGCGATCTCTCACGACGGGAAGTTCGTGGCCTTCCTCTCCGACCGCGACGGCGAGTTCGACATCTGGGTCAACCAGATCGGCAACCGTCATTTCAGCAACCTGACGCGGGAGATGCCGGCACTGTCGCCGCACGGCATCCTCCGGCTGCTGGGGTTTTCCGGCGACGGCGAAGTCTGGTTCAATCCGGCGACCGAAAAAGGCGCCCCGAAGCTGCTGGTGCCGGTCACTGGCGGAACACGACGCCCGATCCTGGGCCCGATGGCCAACGATCTGGCGTGGTCGTCCGACGGCAGCCGGCTGGTGTACTTCCAGGGTGAGCGCGGCGACCCGATCTTCGTCGCCGATCGGATGGCGGCCGACCCGGTCACGATCCTGCCGCCGGGTTCGGGCGGACCCCACAACCACGGCACCGTCTGGTCGACCGACGACCAATGGATCTACTTTCTGAGCGGCACGGTCTACGGATTGAACGAGACCGACGAGATGGACATCTGGCGCATCCGTCCATCCGGCGGGGCCCCGGAACGTCTCACCAATCAGCAGACCGACATCACCGCGCTGGCGCCGCTCGACCGTGACACGCTGCTGTACGTCGGCCGCGGAGAGAATCGGGAGGGCCCGTGGCTCTGGACGCTCGACGTCAACACCCGGGTGAGCCGCCGGGCCACCACCTCCGGCCTCGAACAGTACATCTCCGTCGCCGCCAGCCGCGACGGCCGGCGCGTCGTCGCGACCGTGGCGGATCCGGAGGTGCACCTGTGGCGGGTGCCGCTCGATCGGCAGGCCGAGGAGCGCGACGTGCAGCCTTACATTGTTCCGTCAGCGTTCGCGCTCGCCCCGCGCTTCGGCGGGCAATCGCTGTTCTACATGTCGTCGATCGGCGCGGGAAACGGGCTCTGGCGATTGCAAGGCGACGAGGCGGCGGAGATCTGGCAGGGGTCGGACGGGATGCTCTCGGAGGTGCCGGCGGTCTCGCCGGACGGCCAGCAGGTTGCCCTCGTGCTCCGACGCGCCGGCAAGCAGCAGCTGGCGGTCATGGCGGCCGATGGCACGGGCCGCCGGGTGCTGGCGCCGTCGATCGATACGCAGGGGACGCCGGACTGGTCGCCGGACGGCGCGACGATCGTCACCGGTGGTCGTGATGCGGACGGCCCGGCGCTGTTCACGATCCCCGTGGCTGGCGGTGCACCAGCCCGGCTCGTGAACACCGAGGCCCGGGATCCGGTGTGGGCGCGCGACGGTCGCATGATCGTGTACAGCGGCCCGATCACCGCCGGCCGGGTGAGCCTCGCGGCGGTCCGGCCCGACGGTACGCCGATTCCGTTGCCGGACCTGTTGATCCGACCCGGCAGCTTTCGACTCCTGCCCGACTCGAGTGGGGTGGTCTATCTCGGGCACGGCCGATCGATCGACTTCTGGCAGTTCGACTTCGCTACGAATACCTCGCGACAGCTCACCCGGCTGCGCGACCTGGGCCGGCTGCGCAGCTTCGACATCACCCCGGACGGCAAGCAGCTGGTCTTCGACCGGTGGAACCAGAACTCGGACGTCGTGCTGATCGACATCCCGAAAAAATAGCTGGTGATCCGCTAGTTCTTCTTCGGCTTCCGGCCGCACATCTGGACGACATCCCCCAGCCGCTTCACCGAGGTCACCGAGACGGTCTTCGCGTCGTCGTCGAGCACACCGGTCAGCTCCAGGTAGTAGCCGACGTCCGCCTGGACGGCCGCGTAATTGGTCACGTCTGTACATGGCGCGGGCCTTCGGGTCGACGAACACCGGAGTAGCCCCCTCCTCGAGACACTTCTTCACACAGGCGGTGCCGTTCGGGGTAACCTCCTCGGCCTTCAGTTTCGCCGCGGCGCACCCCTTGTCAGAGAACCAGCCGGTGAGCGTGACCGCGGACTCGGCGGTGTCGGGCCGGGCACCGAGCGTGGACGCAGTGAGACCGATGGCGGTCACCAGGATCGAGATACGTTTCATTCGAGTCTCCCTCCTTTTACGATCGGGTCGCAACCTGAGAGGTGAAGAAGCCGTCGCCGGCACCGATGTCGGCAACCACGGATCCCGGCCCGACACCCATGTGCTTGAAGATCTCGCCGACCTTCTGCCATTCGTCGCGCCGCTCTTCGCCATGCGAACGGGAGGACGGAGACGTTCTGAGCCTGCGGGAGGCAGCCACCGCCGCAATCACGATCAGCGCCGCCACGGACCATCTACACTCTTGGTAAGGCCATGTGAGTCACCCTTGAAACCGTGCCTGTGCGAACTCTGACTGCTTGGACGGCGCGTGAGGTGGAGAGGTCGTCAGGTGTTTGTCAGGAATCCGGCAAAGTTCATCAGTTCCTGACATTTCACGGACCTGTTTCTGACCGGGGGAACGCGGCCGAGGTAGAACAATGGCCCGGTCATGCCCGGCCATCGCCGATCGCGCGACCACCGCCATCGTGGTCATGCTCGGAGGCTTCGCTGGCCATGACCGCGATGCTCGCGTATGAAGCGCAGCAGGCCGCCCGGTCGCATCGCGCGGCGCGGAAAACGTGCTGCGTGATTATTCGAAGTTCGCTGCCTGGGAGCTCACCCGGCTGGGGCGCCAGCAGCTGCTCACCGCGATGAACGCCGCGCTCGAGCCAGCTGCAAGCGGAGTTCAGGACGCGCCGGCCACGCTCAGCACGGTGGCGGGTCGAAGCGGCTGTTCGTCCTGCGGCGCCTCCCAAGAAGTTCTGACGACCTTACAGCGCGGCGCTCCCGGATGCCCGGTTCACGTTTGCCGGCGCGCCGAGCGAGCGACGGGGTCCGCGCCGTGCTGGCCGAAGCGGCCGCCCGGGGGATGCGCAAGCCGGCGGACTTCACCTGCCCGGCGCTGAGCGAGTCACGACCGTGAACGGCGTGCCGGCGATCGTGGTGTGGCGCCCGGTTCACGACCGGCTCGACGCGCCGACCGGGATGATCGGGTTCGTAGACCGACGTCCGACTTCGTCACCCGGGTGTTCGAAAATCTTGCCCGGCACACCGCATTGCTGCCGCCGTCGCTGGTCGCCGCCGCCGGCCAGCCCGAACGCCGCGCTGGCGGTGCGGGTCGCGACGCCCGATGGACGACAACTGTTCGCCTCGGCTGCCGACTGGTCGGCCTACGAGGCGGGCGAGCAGCTGGCCCGGGAGCTCGGCGGCTCAAGCTCGCGGTCGCGATCCGGCCCGACGCCGACGGAAGGCCTGGTGATCGGAGGACTGCCCAAGGAGCGCCTGCCGCTGGTCATCGGCCTGCTGACGCTCACCGCCGGCCTGGTAGGTAGTGGCGCTCGTGCAACTGCGGCGCGAAACCGAGCTGGCGCGCATGCGCTCCGATTTCGTCTCGGGCGTGTCGCACGAGCTGCGGACGCTGCTCGCCCAGATCCGCATGTTCACGGAAACGCTGCTGCTCGGGCGGGTACGCTCACCCGGAGAGAGCGCCGGTCGCTCGAGATCATCGCCCGTGAAACGCAGCGCCTCATCGCAGCTGGTCGAGAACGTGCTGCTGTTCTCCCGCGGCGAGCGCCGCGCGCCACGCCTCTCCGCCGAGAGCGACCCGACTGGCGCCGATCATCACCGACGTGGTCGAGAACTTTGCGCCGATCGCCGCCGCCCGCGCAGGCGAGCTCACGACCTCGCTCGACGACAAGGCCTGGGCCAGCGTCGATGCCGGCGCGCTGCGGCGGATTCTGCTGAACCTGCTCGACAACGCGGTGAAGTACGGCCCGGCGGGTCAGGAGGTGACGGTCGCTCTTCGTCTCGACCGAGACAAGAGCGCGCCTGATCGTCGACGACCAGGGGGACGGCGTCGACGACGCGTGACGCCGAGCGCATCTGGCAGTCGTTCAACCGCCTGGCGCGGTCGGCCGACGCGACCGGCGGCACCGGCATCGGCCTGTCGATCGTGCGCCAGCTGACCGGCCTCCATGGCGGCCGCGCCGGGGTCGAGCGCGCGCCAGCCGGCGGCGCCCGCTTCGTGGTCGAGCTCCCCGGTGCCTGGACGAGCGAGCCAGCTCCGTCACCGCCGTCGCATGACCCGCGTCCTCATCGTCGAGGACAATCACGACCTCGCGTTCGGTCTGCGCAACAATCTCGAGATAGAAGGCTACGCCGTCGACGTCGCGGCCGACGGCCCATCCGGCCTGGCGGCGCGCGCAGGGGCAGGACGACCTGAAGTGGTGCTGAAAGACCTGATGATCCCCGGCATGGACACAGAAGACAGGAGCTAGGAGCTAGAAGCTAGGAGCTAGGGGTGGGGCGTGGGGAATGGGGATTGTATTGGAGTTGGGAGTTGGGAATTGGGAGTTGGAAATTCGAAAGCTGAAAGCTGAGAGCTGGAAGCTGAGAGCTTCCTGACCCACCCTTCGATATCCGGCCAGATGCTGTTCGACAGCCCGTGCCCGAGACCGGGGTAGGTTCGCCACTCGAAGGGTTTTCCGGCGGCGGCCAGCGCGGTCAGGTTGGTCACGGTGGTGCGCACCGGGATGCTGCGGTCATCCTCGCCGAGCAGCCACAGAGTCGGCGTGTCGATCGCCTGGAGTGCGGGCAGCGGGTCGTACCCGGGCGGTCCGGTGAACGACGGCAACAGCCCATACACGTCGTCGAGGGGACGCGTCGTGCCGTCGGCGAGATCGCTGTAGTAGTTCTCCAGGCCGACGCTGCACACCGGACCTGACAGCAGGACCATGAAGGGCACGCCCCCGAGCTCGCGCGCCGCATGCGGCAGGATCCACCCGGCCTGGCTGCCGCCGGCGAGGCCGATGCGGGCACGATCGATCTCGGGACGAGTCCGCAGGAACCGGACGGCCGCCACCACGTCGCCGGCCAGCGTCGGGATCATCGTCACGCTCGCCGCGGTGCCGACCTCGCTGTAGGTGCCCGACGACTCGCCAACCCCGCGCTTGTCGTAGCGGAGCACCGCGAACCCCATCGCCGTCCATCGCTGGGCAAAGCCCGCCAGCTGATCCCGGGTGACCCGGCCGGACCCCTGCCCGGCGACGATGGCGGCGAAGGGTCCGGGGCCGGATGGCAGATCCAGCGTGTAGGCGAGCCGCACGTCACCGCTGGTGATGAACGACCCTGCTGGTTCGGGCGCCGACGGTCCTCCTCCACATGCGAGACCCGCCGTCACACTGACGAATACGGACGCGAGCATGAGCCGGATCATCGTCGGGCGAGTATAGCGATGGTCCGGATCGGGTGCGCGGTGTTTGGGACGAATGGGTGCGGCGGTCATAATGGATTCACGTGAACCCCTCTGGCCAGCGATCGGGCGCCTCCACTGCCGACATCTTCACCCCCAGCCAACTCGAAGCACATGCGGCGCGCATCGCGGCGACGCACGTGGTCTCAGCGAACCCGCGGCGGGGACGTCCGCTGCTGCCGCAGCTCGACCGCAGCGCGGAACGGCTTGATGAGTCCTACCTGTTTCTGTCGGCCGCCTTGCGCGAGGACGCACAGCCGGTCGGTTCGGAAGACTGGCTCCGCGACAACCATCACGTCGTCCAGGACCAGATCCGCGACATCCGTCAGCATCTGCCGCGCAAGTACTACCTCGAGCTGCCGAAGATCGCCGACGGCGAGTTCCAGGGTTATCCGCGCGTTTACCTGCTCGCCCGCGAGCTGATCGCTCACACCGCCGGCCGCATCGACCTCGATGCCGTGGTCGACTTCACCGCGGCCTACCAGCGCTCCTCGGAGCTGTCGATCGGCGAGGTCTGGGCGGTGCCGATCATGCTCCGGCTCGGGCTGATCGAGGAGCTGCAGCGGCTGGCGGAAGGGGTGGTCGACGCGCGCCGGCATCGGGAGAAGGCGCGCGCCTGGCACCGCCGTCTCTCCGACACCACCGAGTGGAGCGATGACACGATCGGCCGGCTGCTCGAGGACGGCCGGCACGAGGGGGGGCGACTCTCGCCCGCCTTCGTCGTCGAGCTGCTGCAGTGGCTGAGAGACCAGCCGTTGACCGCCGCCGCGACGTGGCAGGCACTGCACCGCGCGCTCGAGGCACAGGACGACTCGGCCGACGAGATGCTGCGGCTCGAGCACCAGCGCGAGGCGGCGGACCAGCTGGCCATCGGCAACGTGATCAGCAGCATGCGGCTGGTGTCGTCGATCGACTGGACCCTCTTCTTCGAACGGGTCAGCGTCGTCGAACAGATTCTCCGCCAGGACCCGTCCGGCGCCTACGGGTTGATGGACTTCCCGACGCGCGACCGCTACCGGCACGCGGTCGAAGGGCTCGCCCGGCGGGCTCACAAGCCGGAAGCCGCGATTGCCCGGGCGGTCGTCGAGGTCGCGGCGGCGGCCAAGGGGCAGGACCCCGGGCACGACCGCCGGCACCACGTCGGCTACTACCTGATCTCCCGCGGCCGGCTCCAGCTCGAGCCTGATCTGGACTACTCACCGTCCGTGCGCGAACGGGTCGCGCGGTTCATGTTCAAGCATCCGGTACTCGGTTACCTGGGGACGATCGCGGCCCTGGCGGCGATCGCGGTCGGCAGCTTCACGGCCTATGCCGCGCGTCATGGCGGCACCGCGACGGAGCTCTGGCTGGTGGCCCTCGTGGCCCTGCTTCCGGTCAGCGAGCTGGCCATTCACATCGTGCACCTCGTGGTCAACGCGCAGGTGCCGCCACGCCCGCTGCCCAAGCTGTCGCTGCGCGACGGCATCCCCCCCGGCTATCGCACGATGATCGTGGTGCCGGCGATCGTCGACTCCGCCGCCAAGGTGAGCGCGCTGATCGACGCGCTCGAAGTACGGTTCCTCGGCAACCGCGATGAGAACCTGCACTTCGGCCTGTTGAGCGACTTCGCCGACGCCGACAGTGCCTCCCGGCCCGAAGACGACGAGATCCTGGCCCGCGCGCGCGCGGGCGTAGATGCGCTGAACCAGCGCTACGGTGGCGAGCGGTTCTTCCTCTTTCATCGCGAGCGCCGCTGGAACCCAGGCGAAGGCCGCTGGATCGGCTGGGAGCGCAAGCGCGGCAAGCTGGTCGAGTTCAACCGGCTGCTGCGCGGCGCCACCGACACGAGCTTCATCGCCGTGCAGGGCGATCTGGCGATCCTGCCGTCGATCCGTTTCGTGATCACGCTCGATTCCGACACCCAGCTGCCGATGGAGGCAGCCGCGCGCCTGATCGGCACGCTCGCGCATCCGCTGAACCTCCCCCGTTTCGATCCTGCGGTCGGCCGGGTGACCGAGGGCTACGGGGTGCTGCAGCCGGCGGTCGGCGTCGACCTGGTGAGCGCCAACGCCTCGGTCTTCGCGAAGGTCCTGTCGGGGCATGTCGGCGTCGATCCATACACGACCGCCGTGTCGGACGTCTACCAGGATCTGTTTCACGAAGGCAGCTACGTCGGCAAGGGGATCTACGACGTCGACGCATTCGAAGCAGCGCTTGCCAACCGCGTCCCGGAAAATCGGCTGCTGAGTCACGACCTCTTCGAAGGGTCGTATGCCCGGGCCGGCCTGTCCACCGACATCCAGCTGCTCGACGACTACCCGTCTCATTACCTGTCGTTCGCCGCCCGGCAGCACCGCTGGGCGCGGGGTGACTGGCAGATCGCCCGCTGGCTGTGGCGGACGGTGCCGGATGCGGCCGGCCGGCCGGTCAAGAATGCGCTGCCGGTCATCGCGCGCTGGAAGATCCTCGACAACCTGCGGCGCAGCCTGCTATCGCCGTCACTGCTCATCCTGTTCGTGGCGGGTTGGACGCTGCTGCCCGGTTCGGCAGTGGTGTGGACGCTGCTCGGGCTGCTGGTGCTGGCGTTCCCGGCTTATTCGCAGCTGGCGCGCTCGCTCTCGAGCCGCGTGCGCGGCGTCCCGATCGCTCTGCACATCGCCGCCGAGCGTGACAGCGTGATCACCAGCATGCGGCAGTCGCTGCTCTGGGCGTGTCTGGTGCCGCATCAGGCCTGGCTGATGACCGACGCCATCGCGCGGACGGTCTGGCGGCTGCTGATCACGCGGCGGCACCTGCTCGAGTGGGTCTCGGCCGACCGGCTCGCCGGGTTGAAGCGGACGCCCGGCATCGTGTTCCGGGCGATGTGGGTGGCCCCGGTGCTGGCCGCGATCGCCGGGGTGCTGGTGTGGAGGCTGGCGCCGGCGCACCTGCCGCTGGCGGTGCCGCTGATCTTGTGGTGGATGGCGTCACCGGTGATCGTGTATCTGACCGGCCGGCCGGTGCCGGACGCGCGCCAGGTGATGAGCGATGCCGATCGCGCCGACCTGCGCAAGATCGCCCGCCGGACCTGGTTGTTCTTCGAAGCCCTGCTCAGCCCCGCCGACCACTGGCTGGTGCCGGACAATTACCAGGAAGACCGCGACGACGTGGTCGCCCACCGCACGTCACCTACCAACATCGGTCTTCAGCTGATCTCGACGCTGGCGGCGTATGACTTCGGCTACCTCAGTGCCTCCGGGGTGGTGGCCCGGCTCGAGCCGGCCTTCGCCACGCTGCTGAAGCTGCCGCGATACCGCGGGCACTTCTACAACTGGTACGACACGCGCACGCTCGCGCCACTGATCCCGAGCTACGTTTCGACGGTCGACAGCGGCAACCTGGCGGGCTACCTGCTCGCGGTCAAGGCTGGCCTGATCGAGCTGATCGAACACCCGCTGAGCGAGCATCAGATCCTGGACGGGATGCACGATGCCGTCCGGCTGTGTGACGACTGCTTCGGCAGTGCGCCGAAGATCATGGCCTCGGCGGCCGGCCGCGCGATCAGGCGCGAGGTCGCGGCGCTGCACCTCACCCTGGCGGAACGCCCGGCGGCGGCCGACGAATGGCCGGCGCTGCTGGCAACGATCGAGGAACATCTGGCGACGATCGCCGTCATCGTGCACGAGCTCGAGGATGCGGCGCCCGCGTCGGCTGAAGCGAACGCCCTCGCCGACGCCGAGCTCTGGCTGGACCGGGCCGGCGCAGCGCTGGCGCAGCAACGGATCGACCTCGGCCAGACCGAGGCGGATCGTGCGGCGCTGAAGGAACGCGCGGAGCGGCTCGCCGGTCTGGCCAACGACCTGGCCGAGGAGATGGATTTCCGGTTCCTGTTCGACGGGCAGCGGCAGCTGTTCTCGATCGGGTTCAACGTCACCGACGGCCGGCTCGACGCCTCCTTCTACGACGCCCTGGCGTCGGAAGCCCGGCTCGCCAGTTTCGTGGGGATCGCGATCGGCCAGATTCCGCCCGAGCACTGGTTCAAACTCGGCCGGTCGTTGACTCCGACCGGCACCGCGCGCGCCCTCCTGTCGTGGAGCGCGTCGATGTTCGAGTACTTCATGCCGCTGCTGGTGATGCGGGCTTATCCGGGAACTTTGCTCGACGAAACCTACCGCGCCGTCATCAACCGGCAGATGCAGTACGCGGCCGGCCGGAAGGTCCCGTGGGGGATCTCCGAATCGGCGTACCTACGCCCAGGATCTCGACCGGAACTACCAGTACCCGGGCCTTCGGCGTGCCCGGCCTCGGTCTGAAGCGCGGGCTGAGCAACGACCTGGTGATCGCTCCCTACGCGAGCATGCTGGCGGCCCCGCTCGCGGCGGTCGACGTGCTTCGCAACCTCGAGCGGCTCGCGCGGATCGGCTTGATGGGCCGGTACGGGTTCTATGAGGCGATCGACTTCACCCCCGGCCGTGCTCCCGACGGTCCATCGCGGGGGGTCGTGCTCCCCACGTTCATGGCCCACCACCAGGGCATGGGGCTGGTCGCCATCGACAACGCGCTGCACGACTTCCCGATGCAGCGGCGATTCCACGCCGATCCGCGTGTGCAGGCGGCCGACCTCCTCCTGCAGGAACGCATTCCCCACCAGGTGCCGCTGAAGAACCCGCCGATCGAGCTGGCCGAGCACGTGCCTTCGGTCCGCACCGCCACGGGGGGTGCCGTCCGCGCGTATGCGACGCCGCACACGCTGAGCCCGCGGCCGCATCTGCTATCGAACGGCTCGTACGTGGTCATGGTGACGAATGCCGGCGGCGGCTACAGCCGGCGCCAGCAGACCACTCTCACGCGCTGGCGCGAAGACGTCACGACCGATGCCGGCGGCAGCTTTCTGTACGTGCGGGACCTCGACTCCCGGGCGGTCTGGTCGGCCGGATACCTGCCGACCGCGCACGAGCCCGACGAATACGAATGCACGTTCGCCCCCGATCGCGCGGTGATCCGGCGCGTCGATCAGGACATCGAGACACGCACCGAGATCGTCGTCTCACCCGAAGACGATGCCGAGCTGCGCCGGGTGTCGGTCACCAATCTCGGAACCGAGCCGCGTCGCCTGGACCTGACCAGCTACGCGGAAGTGGTGCTCGCCCCGGCCGACGCCGATCTCGCCCATCCGGCGTTCAGCAACCTGTTCGTCGAGACCCGGAGCGTGCCCGAGCGGGATGCGCTGATCGCCGTTCGCCGGCCGAGATCCGGCAGCGATCGCCGCTACCTCGTGCACGTCATGAGCGGACGGGTGCGCGGCGGCACGCCGACCCAGTTCGAAACCGATCGCGCCCGCTTCATCGGCCGCGGCGGGACGATCGAGCGGCCGCTGGCGATGAGCGGCAAGGCTCCGCTCTCGAACACCGTCGGGCCGGTGCTCGATCCGATCGTCAGCCTGCGGCATGCGATCCGTCTCGCGCCTGGGGCCACCGCCCGGATCACCTTTACGACCGCGTACGCCGAAAGCGAGGACGCGGCACTGGGACTGGTCGAGAAGTATCACGACCGCCGCGCCGTCGCTCGTGCGGTCGCGCTCGCCAGCACGCACAGCCAGATCGAGCTGAGACACCTCGGCCTGACAGTCGACGACACTCTGGTCTTCCAGCGGCTCGGCGGGCGGCTCCTGTCCGGCGACACGCGCCTGCGCGACGGCGAGGCAATCGAACGCAACAGTCACGGCCAGCGCGATCTCTGGAAGTACGGCATCTCCGGGGACCTGCCGATCCTGCTGGTGCGGGTCACCGACGAGAGCGGCGTGGCGCTGGTCGCAGAACTGTTGAAGGCCCATGAGTACCTGAGGATCAAGGGGCTGTCGTTCGATCTGGTCATCCTGAACGAGCACGCCGCCAGCTATCTTCAGAATCTGCAGGAGGAGCTCCTCCGGCTCATCGAGTCCGGGCCCGAGCAGGGGTGGGTCGACAAGTCGGGGGGCGTGTTCGCGCGGCGGGCCGACCTGATGTCACCTGACGATCAGCTGCTCCTCCGCGCGTCGGCCCGGGTCGTGATGGACGCCGCGCACGGCGGGCTGCACAATCAGCTGACCCGTCCGCAGGTGCCGTTCGTGCCGGGACCGAGCCGGTCCGGGATCTCCGATCCTGACGCGCCGGTCAGCGTCGCCGCAGCCTCCGCACTACCGGGTGCCGAGCCCGAGCTCGAGATCTTCAACGGCCAGGGAGGTTTCACCGGCGAGGGGCGCGAGTATCTCGTGCGTGTCGGCGGTCCCTCGCACACCTTCCCCCCGGCGCCGTGGACCAACGTCGTCGCCCACGAGAGGTTCGGATTTGCCTGCACCGAATCGGGGCCCGGCTACACGTGGTCCGAGAACAGCCACGACAACCGGCTGACCCCATGGCGCAACGACCCGGTCTCGGACGTCCCCGGCGAAGTGATCTTCATCCGTGACGAACAGACCGGAGCCTTCTGGTCCGCCACTCCCCTGCCGGCCGGCGGAGGGGAGCGCTACACCGTGCGTCACGGGCACGGATATTCGACCTACGAACACGCCCGCGACGAGGTCGCCTCCGAGCTGACGCTGTTCGTGCCTCGTGAGGACTCGGTGAAGATCTTCCGCCTGGCGCTCCGCAACACCGGACGCACGGCCCACCGCCTGACGGTGACGCTCTACGTCGAATGGGTGCTCGGCGAGAACCGGTCGCGCACCGCCATCCACGTGCTGACCGGGATCGAGCCGGAGAGCGGCGCGATGACCGCCACCAACCGGTTCCGGCAGGAGTTCCCGGATCGCATCGCGTTCCTGGATCTGTCGGCCGGCGGGGATCCGCACCGGGACCCTGCGACGCCGACGACGCGGACGGTTACCGGCGATCGCACCGAGTTCATCGGCCGCAACGGATCGCTGCGGCGTCCCGCCGCGCTGGGCCGGGATGCGCTGTCGGACCGGGTCGGAGCTGCGCACGACCCCTGCGGGGCGATTCGCATCGCTGTCGACCTGCGCCCCGGGCAGGAGCGGATCGTCACCGGGTTGCTCGGTGATGCGGCCGATGCCGGGCAGATCCGCGCGATCGTCACGCGCTATCGGGATCCCGGTGCGGTCGACACCGCGCTGCGAGACGTCCGCACATTCTGGGACGGCATTCTCGGCACCATGACGGTGCGCACGCCCGACCGGGCGATGGATCTCGTCCTCAATCGCTGGCTGCTCTACCAGACGCTGGCGTGCCGTATCTGGGGGCGCTCGGCGTTCTACCAGTCCAGCGGCGCGTTCGGCTTCCGCGACCAGCTGCAGGACACGCTGGCGCTGCTGGCGTCGGCGCCGTCGATCGTGCGCGCGCACCTGCTTCATGCCGCCTCCCGGCAGTTCGTCGAAGGGGACGTGCAGCACTGGTGGCACGAGCCGGGCGGCCAGGGCGTGCGCACCCGCTTCTCCGACGATCGGCTCTGGCTGCCGTACGCGGCGCTGCAATACGTCCGCGCCACCGCCGATGCGTCCGTGCTCGACGAGACGGCGCCGTTCCTGGCCGGCCGCGTGCTCGAGCCGGCCGAGCACGAGGCCTACGAACAGCCGACGGTTTCACCCGAGCAGGCATCCCTCTACGAGCACTGCGTCCGGGCGATCGAGATCAGCCTGGCGACCGGCGCCCACGGGCTGCCGCTGATGGGCACCGGAGACTGGAACGACGGCATGAGCCTGGTCGGAGCCGGCGGAAAAGGCGAGAGCGTCTGGCTCGGCTGGTTCCTGATTTCGATCCTGCGGCCGTTCGCCGACCTCGCCCAGTCGCGCGGCGACGCCGCGCGAGCCACCCGCTACCGCCGCAAGGCAACGACGCTCGCCAAGGCGATCGAGCAGGCCTGGGACGGTGACTGGTATCGCCGCGCCTACTTCGACAATGGAATGCCGCTCGGGTCGAAGGAGAACGCCGAAGGGCAGATCGATGCCATCGCCCAGTCCTGGGCGGTGATCTCCGGCGCCGGCGACCCCGAACGGGCCCGGCGCGCGATGGCGGCGGTCGACGAGCGCCTCGTTCGTCGCGAGGATGGCCTCGTGCTGCTGCTGACGCCGCCGTTCGACCAGATGGAGCCGAGCCCCGGCTACATCCGGGGTTATCTGCCCGGCGTCCGTGAGAACGGCGGCCAGTACACGCATGCCGCCCTCTGGAACGTGCTCGCGTTCGCACAGCTCGGCGACGGCAACCGCGCCGGCGAGCTGTTCTCGCTGCTGAACCCCGTCAACCACGGACGCACACCGCAGGAGGTGCAGCGCTATCGCGCCGAACCGTACGTGGTCGCCGCCGACGTCTACTCGGTGCCGCCGCACACCGGACGCGGCGGCTGGACCTGGTACACCGGCTCCGCCGGCTGGATGTACCGGGTGGGCCTCGAAGCCATCCTCGGCGTGACGCTGCGGGGCGGGGCCCTCCATATCGACCCGTGTATCCCGCAGGTATGGCCCGGGTTCGAGGTCGTCTATACCGCCGGCGGCGCGCGCTATCGAATCGTCGTGGAGAACCCGAATCACGTCAGCCGCGGCGTGGTCCGCATCGAAGTGGACGGCACGCAGATCACCGGACCCGACGTGCCTCTCCTAAAGGATGGCGTCGAGCACACGGTGCGGGTGGTGTTGGGCTAACTCCCCATTCCCCATTTCCCATCCCAATCCCCAACTCCCAACGCCCAACTGCCTCAACTAACGGCTCTGTTTAGGTTTTCCGCTGTGCTTGCCAATCACAGCCTGGCGATTCATTCTGGATTGATCGCAAGAAAGGAGTCCGTGCATGACCTTGTACTCCCGCATTCTTGCGATGTGCGGCCTCTTGCTCATCGGCATCGCCGCACTCGCAAGCCACTCATCGAGCACGGCTGAGTCTTCCTTCCAGCCGCGCGTCACGCCAGAGCAGACCGGCTGCACCCCGGAGCAACGACAGGACGCGTTGCGGACGACGCAGACGCAGGTGCTGAAAGCTGCGCCGCAGGAGTTGCCGTCTCTCGAGAAAGCGGTCGCGCCGGGTGGCCCCCTTGCCGGTTGGAATCTCTCACACGGCTACGTCGCGCTGGCCACAGCCGGTGCGGTGGGGGTGGACAATCTCGAGGCCAATGATCCGATGCCGCCTCTTCTGCTTTACGCTCCTTCCCCGGCGAGCAACCCCGAGGACTGGCTCGACTTCGATGGTCCCGACAACCCCTACCGTCTGGTCGGCTGGGCCTATATCGCCCCCTACAAACCCGGGTCGCAGCCACCGCACCGCCGGTGTATCGCTCCGGTCGAATGGCTCGTGCACGAGGCCGGCTGGCATCTGAAGGACGGGGGCATGCAACTCACACCAGGCGCGGCGACCGAACCCGCCCGGCCCGCCGACCTCGCGATCCAGATGTGGCATCCACAGGCCTGGGACATTCATTTCTGGAAGGGGAAGGATGGTGTTCCCGCCGTCACGTTCGCGAACCCGCACGCCGTCGGCGGCGGCCGCGAGCTGCCGCACGACGCGTTCTTCTACCTGGTGGACGGACGCCGCAAGCCTCCGATGGTTACCCGGCGCTGAACCGGGGCGGCTGACTGCGCCTACAATGACGCCCGGGGGGGGACGATGGACGTCCCGGGAGGAGTAAGCCATGGCTGTGAGTGATCCGCTGAGTGCGCCGGTGAAAGGCGCCGAACGGCGCGAGGTTGCCGGGGTGGTGATGGACATCGCGCGGGTCGGCTCCGGCCGGGTCAAGCGGGTGGTCTACAAGCCGGGGTTCCGCTGGTCGACGGACATGAAAGCGATCGTCGGCACCGACCTGTGCATGCACGCCCACGTCGGCTTCCTGGTGAGCGGACACATCGAGATCCGTTATGCCGACGGCTGCAAGGTGGACTTCGTCGCGCCGCAGCCGGTGGAGATCGAACCCGGACACGACGGCTCGGTCATCGGCAACGAACCGGCGGTGCTGATCGAATTCGACTTCGAGGGTGAGACGGTGAGCCGCTTCGGCCTGCCGGAGTCGCACCAGCACTGAAAAGATTGCGGATTGTGGATGGGTGATTGCTGATCGACGGACTGAGGACTGGGGATTGGGACTGTCGATCACCAATCCACAATCCTCAATCCGTCAGTCAGCAATCCGCATTCCCCAATCCGCGGTCAATCGACTCAGAAACCAAGCCGCACCCCGAATTGACCGGTGCGCGGCGTGGTGCTGGTCGACAGCCCGGTGAGCCGCAGGAAGTTCGCCGAAGAACGGTCCCCGGTGGGGTTGGCGAAGTTCGCACGGTCGGTGAGGTTGAAGATCTCGCCGAACAGGTCGAGGGTCCGAGGGCCGCCAACCTTGAGGCGGTACCCGAGTCTGAGGTCCAGTTTGAAGTAGTCCGGACCGTAGGCTCCGTTACGGCTGCCGTCGGAGTCGACCGTGATCGCATTCGCGCCGGTTCCGGAGTACGTTCCCGCCGGCAACGGATCCGCCAGCGTACCGTTGCGATCGGTGTCGACGGTGGCGTCGAAGATCGTCAGCGGTGTACCGCTGAGCGCGCGTGCGACCCACGACACCGTCAGCCCGCCGGTGTGAGGCACCATGGCGGTGCCGCTCACCACGAAGTTGTGCCGCTGATCGAAGTTCGTCGGCCCTTCGTTGAGGTCCAGGTTCAGATCGTCGAGCACCTGGAAGGGGCTGGCCGGCGCGCCGGCGCCGCTGGTATTGCCCTGCGAGTAGGCGAGCGTGTAAGAAACCCGCGCGCTGTAGTTCTGGCTGAACCGCTTCTCGACCTGCAGCATCAGCGCGTCGTAGTCGGTTTCGCCGACGTTCTCGAAGGTCGTCACCGCCCCGGTGAACGGCGCGAATCCAGGGTAGGTCGACTGCAGCTCGGTAGTGATGGTCGATAGCCGGGGGCTCCCCTGCCGGACGTTCGGCGAGGTCGTCGACGGCGTGGCCCGGAGCGTCGGGTTGAGCGCCACGGCCATCAGCATGTCGCGGCCGAAGGCGTGCACGTAGTCGGCGCTCACCGACAACACCGGCGAGAGCTGCCGCTCGAAGCCGACCGACAGCTGGTCGGTGTAGGGCATGACGCGGTCCGGGTTGTCGAAGGTCGCGCCAGTGTTGCGGACGGTGGCGCCGCCGAATTGAGCCTCGAGCATCGCGCGCATGTCGTCGGTGATCACCGGACCGTTGACGAGGAACGGATCGGTCGGCAACTGTCCCTGCTGGGGACCAGGGTCCGCGTTGTTCAGCGGGAAGTTGCGATTGAACGAGGTCGTGAACGGGGTGTTGGTGATCACGCCGTTGACGATCTCGAAGTGGGTCTTGTCGAAGAACCGGCCGTAGCCGCCACGAAGGACCGTCGCCCCACCCAGGTTGTAGGCGAGGCCAAGCCTGGGCTGAAAGTTGTTCGTGTCGACCGGATAGTCGTCGGGGCTTTCGAACATCGGATTGTCGATCTCGGAGAACGGTACCTTCTCGAGGTCGTAGCGCAGACCGGCGGTCAACGTCAGGTTGTTGCCGATCTTCCACTTGTCCTGCAGGAACACACCGAGCGACTGCGCCTTGTTGAGGCTGCGGCTGGCGCCCGGCACACGGATGCTGAACCGGTCGGGATAGGTCCGTGGGTCCGCCGGGTTGAACGGGCCGTTGTTCTGGGTGAACGCGAAGGTCCCGTTCAGGTTGTCCTGCGTATCGTTGCGCGACTGCGAGTACTGCAGCTGCACGCCGGCCTTGATGTCGTGATCGCCGCCGCGGCCGGGAATGAACCACGACAGCGTGTCCTCGAACTGGTAGGCGTCATTGACCCGCGCCTGGGCGGTCGTGCTCTGCTGGGTGGTGTAGGTCTGGAAGTTCAGCGTCGGATCGCACTGGGCCTGGACCCGCCCGTTGGTGTTGAAGCAGGGGTTGCCGAAGGAGACGTCCTCCTGCGTCCACGCCACGCGCATCGTGTTGACGCGGGTATTGCCGAGCACCGAGTTGAACGAGCCGACGACCGTCTGATCGACGTCGGCTTCCTCGCGGGCCGCATCGAGCGTCACGTCACCGATGATCTGGTTGAACTGCGGCGAGGCCTCCCGCAGCCAGCGCACCCCCCAGGTGTGATTGGGCGTGATCTGGTGATCGCCCCGGACCACCGTGTTCCACACGCGCGTCTCCTCGGTGGTGGTGGTGTTGAACTCGGAACGGGCCGGGATGTTGATCGTGATTCCTTCGTCGATCCGCACGCGCTCGAGGCTGAAGAAGAAGTGCGCACGGTCCTGGACGATCGGACCACCGATGGTGCCGCCGAACTGCTGCTGGGCCGTGTCGGGCTTGTTGAGTTCGTTCAGCTGCGCGAAGAAGTCGCGCCCCGTCCACCTGGCGTCCTGGAAGAAGCCGAAAGCGCTGCCGCGGATCGTGTTGGTGCCCTGCTTGGTCACGGCGTTGATGATCGCCCCGGTGGTGCGGCCGAACTCCGCATCGAACTGGTTGGTGATCACCTGGAACTCCTGGACCGACTCGATCGCGGTCCGCGCCTGGGTCCCGGCGCGCTGGCCGATCACGTCGTCATTGTTGTTGGCGCCGTCGAGCATGTAGTTGTTGTTGCGCGGGTCCTGGCCGTTGACGGTGACCGAGTCGCTGCCGAACGACTCGGTGCTGATCGACGGGATGATCCCGGGCAGCAGGCCGACGAAGCCGACGAAGTTCCGGTTGACCGAGGGCAGCTCGACCAGCTCACGCGCGGTCACGCTGCCGCCGACTTCCTTGGAGGTGACGTCGACGATCGGCGATTCCGCCCGGACGTTGACCGTTTCGGAGATGGACCCGACTTCGAGCCGCACGTCGGCGCTGCCGGTCTTGCCGATCTCCAGCCTGAGGTCGCGGCGGCTGTATTTCTTGAACCCCTCGAGTTCCGCCTCTATCTGATACATGCCCGGCACGATGCCGCTGACAAAGAAGGTCCCGTCCGCGTTGCTGACTGTCTCTCTGAACATCCCGGTGTCCTGGTTGCGGACGATGACGTTGACCCCGGGGAGCACGGCACCCTGGGGATCCGTGACCTGCCCTCGAACCTCGGTGGTCCCCTGCTGCGCCGACGCGACGGCGGCCAGCAACAACCAGACGCAGAGCCCGAACGAAGTGATTCGACGATACATTTGTTTCCCTTCGAAAGACGCGCCTTGCGCGGCGCGCGCATCCACCTGATAACAGTGCGCTGTTGGTGCAACCGCTATGCCGCGGTCCGCACGCTGGCGATGAGAGAGAGGGCGGCGCGAGAGCCGACGCTGAAATCCGGCAGCGTGGATAAGAGCGGACGTGGGTTGGATGTGAAGAGCGCGACGGATCGCCGTGAGGATGACGCTGCGAGTCGAAGAACGTATGCGCTTACGAAGAGCGTTCGCCGACGTCAATCCCGCACACCGTGAGCCGCTGAGGCTGCTCAGCGCTGGCGCGGCCGGCTCGCGTCGGCGTCGGCCCAGCGCTCGGCCCACTTCCCGATCGCGCCGAGCGCCGGCTCGAGCCCACGTCCCTTGGGGGTGAGCGAGTATTCGACCCGCACCGGGATCTCGGGGATGACCTTGCGGACGACGATCGCTTCGTCTTCGAGCTCGCGCAGGCGCTCCGACAGCATGCGGTCGCTGATGTCGGGAATGGCGTCGCGCAGCTCGGCGAAGCGGGCCGGCCCCCGCAGCAGCAGCTGGATCACGGCGCCGGACCACCGGCGACCGATCAGCTCCACCGCCTTGTGGAACTTCGCGCAGAGCGCCGCTTCCCGGGCCATGGCCTCATTTTACCCGGGCGGCGGCCTTGACACTAGTTAATTCTTTATGTATAGTCGCTTATCTTTAGTAATTCAATTCCATGAGGTAAGCGCAATGAGCATCGTCACCACAGCAGAACGGACGCCGGCCACGACCTGGAGCATCGACCCGACCCACTCGAGCGTCGAGTTCTCGGTCAGGCACCTGATGATCACGACGGTCCGCGGACGGTTCACGGGAGTCAAGGGAACGGTCGCGATCGATGAATCGGATCCGGCGAAGAGCGCGGTCGAGGTCGTGATCGACGCCGCGTCGGTCGACACCCGCGAGGCCCAGCGGGACGCCCATCTGCGTTCGGCCGACTTCTTCGACGTCGAACGGTTCCCGACCCTGACGTTTCGCAGCACCCGGCTCGACGGCGCCATCGCCACCGGGTTCAAGCTCGCCGGCGACCTGACCATCCACGGCGTGACCCGTCCGGTCGTGCTCGAAGTGCAGCCCGAAGGGCAGGCCAAGGACCCCTGGGGCGGGCTCCGGTCCGGTTTCACCGCGACGACGAAGATCAAGCGGAGCGACTTCGGCCTGACCTGGAACCAGGTGCTGGAGGCGGGCGGCGTCACGGTGAGCGACGAGGTGAAGATCTCGCTCGACGTGCAGCTGGTCAGCGCGCCATCAGCGTGAGTGGCCACGCGAGGCTGGTGATGGGGGAGCGGTGGCGGCGATGGTCCGTCGGGCCCGCTGATGACGACGGTGGCGGAACATCGCCACCGTCGTCCGTCTGACCCTACCAGGCCAGCGCCAGGGCGGCCCGCTGCGCGACGATGGTGTGGACGGCCTTGCTCGGATGGATCCCGTCCCAGAACAGGAACTCGTCCGGCGTCTCGCAGAAGAACGGCGCGATCTCCGGCGTGATGCACGCCGTCGTCACGTTGGTCAGGCCGAAGGCGGCCTTGTCAGCCACGATCTCGTTCAGCAGGCCGAAGGCATCGAGCCGAACGATCCGGATCCCCGGCAGGCCCGCGAGTTGCCCGACGTTCGTGCCAGACCTTCAGTCGCAGGAATCGCCGAGTCGGGTCCGGCCCAGCGCACATCAATGCCTCCGGGACAAACTATGCTCGATCATGGCGGCAGGTCGCGGCCGGTTCGGTTCACCGTCAGCGCCCCGGTCATCTCGATCGCGTTCTCGATCGCGGCGCCGCTGGCGGTGTTGTCGAAGATGCACCAGACATCTGTCGTCAGAGCGTGGGACGACAACTCGCTGGCCCAGTTGCGAACGCGTTCGATGGAGTAACGCGACCAGTACTTGCGCGGCGATCCGTGCAGACGGTAGTAGACGACGCCGGGGGCGTCCTCTGCGCCGAACCAGCCTGCCGGCTGCAACGCGGCGACGATCCGCGACGGATCGGTGGCGACGCGGCTCACCCGATACGTCATCAGCAATCGTTCCGCGGCCGGCTCGAACCACGTCGGATGCCGCGGCTCACAGACGACCGGGCCGCCGTGGCGCGCGCGAAGGATGTCGAAGAACGAACCGGCGACGCGGGCGTTGTATGCGAGCGACGGCGGCAGCTGCACGAGCAGCGCCCCGAGCTTCGGTCCGAGCGCCGCCGTCTCCTGCAGGAACTGCTCGATGAGCGGCCGGGCCCGCCGCAGCTCACCGTCGTGGGTGATGGTCCGCGGCACCTTTACGGAGAACCGGAAGGAGGCGGGCGTGCTGGCGGCCCAGCGCTCGTACGTCTTCGGCGCGTGACTGCGATGGAACGAGGAGTTGATTTCGGCGCCGTCCAGGACCCGGCTGTAGCGCTCGAGATGCGAGCCATCGCCCCGGAAGCTCCCGGAGACCGCCCGCGGGATGCTCCAGCCCGCCGTGCCGACGATGATTCTTCCCAGGGTCACGAGTCGGTCGTCGCAAGACACGCGCCGTCCGCGCCGTGGTGGCGGCATTGACGTGCTTGACAGATCCGGCGATGTACGGCGTGATCGAAGGCTGGTCACCTTCATGTTGAAGGCATCTGAACAGGAGGAACATCGATGCACATCAGTCAGCGGATCGCGCCCTGTCTCTGGTTCGACAACCAGGCCGAAGATGCGGCGACGTTCTACACCTCGGTTTTCAAGAACTCGAAGATCGTCAAGACCACGCGATACAGCAGCGCCGGGCAGGAGATTCACAAGCGGACGCCCGGCTCAATCATGACCGTCGTCTTCGAGGTGGATGGTCAGCCGTTCACCGCGCTGAACGGCGGGCCGGAATTCCGGTTCAACGAGGCGGTGTCGTTCCAGGTGAACTGCAGCAACCAGGAAGAGATCGACTACTACTGGCAGAAGCTCGGGATCGGCGGCGACCCGAAGGCGCAGGTCTGCGGCTGGCTGAAGGACAAGTTCGGCCTGTCGTGGCAGGTGGTGCCGACGGTGCTGCCCGAGATGATCGCGGACCACAAATCGCCGAAAGCGCAGCGAGTCATGGAGGCGCTCCTGAAGATGAAGAAGATCGACATCCGGGAGCTCGAGCGCGCCGCGGCCGGCGAGACGGTCAGGGCCTGATTGTCGAGTACGATCGTCACCTCAGGAGGTGACGTCACTGGCGTCCACGCTCGCGCCCGCCATCGTCGACGAACTGTTCCGGAAGGCGGACGCTGAGCGGTGGGCGCTGTCGCGTGAGGAGTTCGCCGCGGCGCTGGAGACGAGCGTCGAGCGCGCCTTTGCCGCGGCTAGCCCCTCCCGGCGGGACCTGGACCGCTATCTCGCCAGCCTGCATGCCAGGGATCTCGCGCTCGCCTGCGCCTGTGCCCTCGGGCGCGGCGCCGCGTGGGATCATTTCGTGCTCGAACACCGGCCGGTTCTCTACCGGGCCGCCGACGCCCTGGATCCGACCGGCGGCGCCCGGGAGCTGGCCGATTCGCTGTACGCCGACCTTTACGGCCTCGCCGATCGCGACACGGACCGGCGGTCGCTGTTCCGATATTTCCACGGCCGCAGCGCGCTGGCGACCTGGCTGCGGGCGGTGCTGGCGCAGCGCCACGTCGACGCGCTCCGGTCACGCCGGCGGATCGCACCGCTGCCGGAGGAAGACAGCGCGACCGCACCGGTCGCAGCGGCACTGGAGGATCCAGACCGCTCACGTCTCGGCCGGCTGGTCACCAGCGCACTGAGCCTGGCGGTCGATGGCCTGCCGGCCAGGGATCGGCTGCGGCTGCGGAGCTACTATGTGGCCCGGCTCACGCTGGCGCAGATCGGCCGGCTCACCGGGGAGCACGAAGCGACGATCTCCCGCCACCTCTCCCGCACCCGCCGTGCTCTCCGGGAGACGATCGAACGGGACCTGAAGGAGCGGGCACGGCTGACCGCGGACGAGATCGCCCGCGCCGTCGAGCTCGCCCTCGAGGATCCCGGCGGACTCGACCTCGAGCAGGTGATCGACCGCAAGGAAAGTCCGCGAGATCGTTCAAAGTAATGAGCAAGCGATTGCCCATGAACAAGGATGAATCAATGGATCGGCTGTTGAGGCGCTCGGCGGGCGCACGGGCCGGCGCCGATCCGGAAGGGCCCTGCCTCGACGCCGAGGTGCTGGCCGCATGGGCTGATGGTTCGTTGACCGCCGCAGAGCGGGAGGTCGCGGAGGTTCATGCCGCGGACTGTGATCGGTGTCTCGCGGTGCTCGCAGCGCTCGGCACGACGACGCCACCGCCATCCGTGCCGGTTGGGCCGAGATGGTTTCCCGCCCGCTGGCTCGTGCCAGTTGCCACGGCGGCGGTCGCGATCACCGCGTGGGTGGTGATCCCGGCGCCCCAGGACCCGGCGACTCAGGCGACGGCGCCTTCCGCCTCCGTCGGCAGCGACACGCCGAAACCAGCGGCGCCGGCGGCGCAGCAGGAAAAGGATACGGCCCGCCAGGCTCCCGCGGACGCCTTCGAGGACAAGGCCGTCTCCCCTCGACCCCTCTCGCCTTCGGCAGAACAGCTCCAGAAGCGGCGGAAGGCAGAATCACAGCAGCTCCTTCGCAAGGACGTGCCCGCTGAAACCAGGGAACGGGCCGCGAAGGCGGACGAGCGGACGTCCGCCGATCGCGCCGCTCCTTCACCGACCCCTCGAGCCGCCGCCGCCCCGCCGGCGGCCAACGCCCCTGCTCCGCCAGCCCGATTCGAGGCGCGCGACGCGACGTCTGATGCCGCCGCACTGGCGGCGACGCAGGTGGCGAAAGTCATTGCTTCGCCCGATGCCAGGACGCAGTGGCGCATCGCCGGTGCTTCGGTCGAGCGTTCGACGGACGCCGGACGCACCTGGCGCGCGCAACCGACCGGCACGACGGTGGAGTTGCTGGCCGGCGCCTGCCCGGCGACATCGGTGTGCTGGATCGTGGGACGGCGCGGGACCGTGCTGCTGTCGACGGACGGCGACACGTGGCGGCGCCTGGCATTCCCCGAAACCGCGATCGATCTGGTTGGCGTGACCGCCAGTGATGCCAGCGCGGCAACCGTAACCACCGTGGACGGACGCAGTTACCGCACCGCCGACGGCGGCCGCACCTGGGCGCTGCAAGAAAATCGCGCGACTCCGTTCTAAGGAAAAGGCGGGCCAGTCCGCCGGTTCCAAGGAGTCGATCGATGCGCACACGAATCGCCACCGTCGCCATGGCCGTCGCGGCTGCCGGCGGGCTGCTCTCCCGTTCCACCATCGCCACCTCGCCGGCGGATCACCCCGCTCCGTCGCCGGCAGGTCAGCACGTCACCACCCTGGCGGACCAGGCCGACCTTTCCGTCACCGTCTACAACTCCGACATCGCGCTGGTGCGCGACGTCCGTAACCTCCGGTTGCCGGCCGGCAGCTTCGACCTGCAGTTCATGGACATCGCCGCGACCGTCAACCCGGCGACGGTCCACTTCCGTTCGCTCACCGAGCCGTCCGCCCTCGGTGTCCTCGAACAGAACTACGAGTACGACCTGCTCGAACCGGAAAAGCTGCTGCGCAAGTACGTCGGCCGCGAGGTCACCCTGGTGCGGACCCGCCAGGACGGCGGCACCACCAGGCAGGAAGAAGTCCGGGCGCTGCTTCTCAGCTACAACAACGGGCCGGTGTGGCAGATCGGCAAGGAGATCGTGACCGGGCTGCATGCCGATCACATCCGCTTCCCGGAGCTGCCCGGGAACCTGCACAGCCGACCGACCCTGATCTGGACGCTGCAGAACAGCGGCGCCGTGCCCCACCGGGTCGAAGCGTCGTACCTCGCCGGCAAGCTGGCCTGGAACGCCGACTACGTGCTGACCGTCGGCCGCGACGACCGCACCGCGGATCTCGACGGCTGGGTCACCCTCACCAACAACAGCGGCACGGCGTTCAACAATGCCAGGCTGCAGCTGGTCGCCGGTGACCTGAACCGGGTGCGTGAGCAGCTGCAGAAGCGCATGGAGTCGCGCGACGCCATGGCCGACCGGCCGGCCGCGGCCCAGATGGCCCAGGAGGCGTTCTCCGACTATCACCTCTATTCGCTCGGCCGCCGCACCACCATCAACAACAGCGAGACCAAGCAGGTCTCGATGCTGTCCGGCACCGGCGTCCCCACGCTCAAGCGCTACGTCGTCAACGGCCAGGCCTACTACTACCGCAACGCGCACTTCCCCGGCGCCCCGCTGAAAGACGTCGTGCAGGTGTTCTACCAGTTCAAGAACGAGCAGAAGGGGGGCCTCGGCATGCCGATGCCGGCCGGCACGGTGCGGGTCTACCAGGCTGATTCGAAGGACGGCATCCACTTCGTCGGCGAAGACAACATCGCCCACACCCCGAAGGACGAGACGATCAACATCAAGATCGGCAACGCCTTCGACGTCATTTGCGAGCGGAAGCAGACCGACTTCCGCAAGATCGCGACCAACGTCTACGAGTTCGAGTACGCCATTACCCTGAGGAACCACAAGGGGATGCCGGTCTCGGTCGAAGTCAACGAGCCGATCGGCGGCTCATGGGACATGATCCGTTCGTCACACAAGTGGACCAAGACCGAGGCGTGGGCCTCGCAGTTCGTGGTGCCGGTGGCGGTGGACGGCACCTCGGTGCTGAATTACCGGGTCCGGGTCACGTACTGGGGGATCGGCCGATGTGTCTCGTGATCGAGCGCTGAGTCAGCTGGGCCAGAGCCGCACGGCGGAGCGATGAGCCGGGATGAACCCTCAGTCGTCGCCCCCGCCGAGGTGCCCTTCGTATCCGGCGACCGAATCCAGGCTCCGGTAGGTCATCGACAGCGGAACGAGCCGGAGGAGTTGGTTGCGCAGCGCGCACAGGGTCGGTGATGCGATCTGGCCAAACTGGCCGATCCGGCGCGAGGCGCTGACCACGGATCTCGTTCGAGGCATCCGTTCCGACTCGTAGCGTCGCAGCGATGCTGCGGCTGGATGCTGCGCGACGCAGCGGGCGAGCACCAGCGCGTCTTCGATCGCCTGGCACGCTCCCTGACCGAGGTTCGGGGTCATCGGATGTGCCGCGTCTCCGAGCAGGGTGACCCGATCGGTGCCCCAACGATCGACGGGATCCCGATCGTAGATGTCGTTGTGCAGGATCGCGGCCGGGTCGGTCGCCTGGAGGATCGCCGGGATCGGCTCGTGCCATCGGCCGAACATGGCCGCCAGCTTCGCTTTCGTCGCCGCAGCTGTTTCCCGCTGCCCCTCTGGACAGTTGTCGGTGGCATACCAATACACGCGGTTGCGGTTGATCGGCACCAGGCCGAACCGCTGCCCGCATCCGAACGTCTCCCCGGCAATCAGCCCGGCGGTCTCGAATGGAACAATGCCGCGCCACGCGGTGTAGCCGGCGTAGCGAAGCTCGCCCGGCACGCCAAGCTGGGCACGGACCACCGACCGAAGACCATCGGCGCCGACGAGGAGGTCGCCACGAGCCTGAGCGCCGTTGCCGAAGTGCACCGTCACACCATCCGCGTCCTGGACGAACGACCGGCATTCGTGACCCAGATGCACCAGGATGCCCTGTGCCGCGTCGACCAGCGCGTCAAGCAACTCGGCGCGGTGAAAAACGGTCGTGGGCAGGCCAAAGCGGGCGACGAACTCGCTCGCGGACGTGCGGGTATAAATCTCGCCGCCGGAGCTGCGGACGGCTCCCTCTTCGCTGACGAAACTCATCGCCTCGAGCCGCTCGCGCATCCCGAGATGGTGCAGCGCTTTGAGCGCATTGGGCCAGAGCGACACGCCGGCGCCGACCTCGGCGAGCACCGGGGCGCGCTCGTAGATCTCGACCGGAACTCCCCTCTGCCGCAAGGCAATCGCCGCGGTGAGTCCGCCGATGCCGCCGCCGACAACAATGGTTCGCGCCATGCCCGAAGGGTGAGTGTGACACACTGATTGTGGTTCGACCGACATACGCCCGGCGCGTTCACTCGTAGACCTCCGATCTCTCGTGCGGCAGCCCATCACCGAAACAGCAACCGGCCATGAAGGATCAGGTGCCGCTCGCACCGCCTGCCTGATCCTGGCGCTCGGCGTGATCGCCTTCACGGTCTACGGCAGCCTGATGCCGTTCCGGTTGCGCGAACGGCCGCTCGGCTTCGCCTGGACCATCTTCCAGGAACGCTTGTCCCATCCGCCGCGGCGGCTCGCCTTCCCGGACTTCGTGGCCAACCTGTCGCTGTTCGTGCCGATCGGCTTTGGCCTCACCGGCGCCCTGCTGCTCGGTCGACGGCGCGCGTTCGTTGTTCCGGCCGCCGTCGCCGTGCTCACCACCGGGGCGGCGGTCAGTGTCGGCGCCGAATTCCTCCAGGTATTCGCCCCGGGCCGGTTCCCATCGCGATATGACCTGATCGCGCAGACGATCGGCTGCGCGATCGGGATCGGCGCCTGGCTCGCCGCCGGGCCGTCGACCACCCGATGGCTGCGAGCCGCGGCGGCAACGGTCGGATCCGATCCACTGTCGCGGGTGCTCACGTGGTACGTGCTGCTCTGGGTGTTCGTGAACCTGGCTCCTTTCAACGTCACCTATGACGTCGAGGAGATCGGGCGCCGGGTGCGGAACGGCCGCATCTCGCTCCTGCCGTTCGGGGCCTATGACCACGTCGGGCTGGCGGTCGCCCGCGACGCGCTGATCACGATGATCTGCGCCGTGCCGCTTGGATGGTTCGGCCTGATCGCATGGCGACCGCGCAAGGGCCGGCACGGGCTGGCGCCGGCTTTCGGCGTGGCGGCGGCGCTCGTGCTCGCCATGGAGGTTGCGCACATCTTCATTCGCGCGCATGTCGCCGATCCGGCCGACGTGTTCTTCGGCTGGACCGGGGTGCTGATCGGCGTCGTCAGCGGAGGCACCCTGCTGCAGCGCTGGGTGGACGCAGAGCATCAGGAGAACGCCCTTTAAGGAGTCTCTTGAACTCTTGCCTCCTGTAGAAAATCAGCGCTCGCGGCCGCGACCGTTGCCTGATGCGGCTACTTGCGGGCGCTGCCGATCGCGAAGAGGCTGGATGCCCCGCGAACGTACATCACCCCTTCCGACAGCGCCGGTGTCGCCATCACCAGCTCGCCCATCGAATTCACCGCGACCTGCTTGAACTCCGGTCCGGCGGCGATCACCGTGATCTCGCCGTCCTCGCTGGAAAGATAGAGCCGGCCGTCCGCCGCGACCGGCGACGCGCTGAAGCCGCTCCCGACCGGTTCGAGCCGCTGGCGGTAGACGTCCTTCCCAGTCATGAGCTCGTAGGCGTCCAGCACTCCGTTGTTGGCGATCACGTAAAGAAGCCCGTTGTACGCCAGGGGGGTCGGCATGTACGAACCTCGTCCGGTCTTGCTCCACAGCACCGTCGCGCTGCTCGCCTGGTCCTTGGGCAGCGTCAGATCGCCGCGCGCGCCGGGACGCACGACGAAGATCGGCCGCTCGGGGCCCCGCCCGCTGGCGACGACGATCAGGCCATCGCCGGACTGTTCCTGGCGGGCGAGAAATGGCGTCGGCGCGGTGATCTTCGAGCTGCCACCGAGCCGCCACAGCTCTTTGCCGGTTCGCGGGTCGTTGCCGCGGATGAAGTTCGAGGCGTTGGTCACGAGCTCGTCGCCGGCGGGCGTGGTGATCACCGTCGGCGTCCCCCAGGAGGGGATCTCCTCGCGGTCCGACTTCCACATCGTCTTTCCGGTCGCGGCATCGAGCGCGAGAATGAACGAGTCCGCCTGGGTATCGACCTGCAGCAGGACCATACCGTTCCAGATGATCGGCGAGCTGGCGGGGCCCCACTCGAACGTCGGGATGTCGTACGCGCCCATGTCGACGCGACCGAGATCGACCTGCCAGAGCGGCGCGCCGTTCATGTCATAGGCATGAACCCCCTCCGAGCCGAACCAGGCGACGACGACGCGGCCGTCGGTGGCGGGCGAGGCGCTGGCGTAAGTGGACTTGATGTGCCGCTTGTTGCGCGGCGGGCCCTGGGCCGCGACCTTCTCCCAGACGATCTTCCCGGTCCGCTTGTCGATCGCATACAGCATCCACTTCTGCGGGGTGGCATCGTCCGAGGCATCGCCGTCACCGTAGAGGCCGGGCTTGAACGTCGCCCCCGCCTTGCTGCTGATCGCACTGGTTACGAAGAGGCGATCTCCCCACACGACCGGGCTGGAATGGGCAAGACCCGGGATCGGCGTGCGCCAGAGAATGTTCTCCCCGGTCTTGCCGTTCCACTTCTCGGGCAGGTTCTGGCCATCCGCCACGCCGGTCGCGCCGGGTCCCCGGAAGGACGGCCAGCTGCCGGTCGCCGGCGCCGGTTTCGGCAAAGGCGGCGCGCCCGCCGCTCCGGTGCGGACGATGCGCCGTTCTGGCAGCGGGGTCGTCTCCCCCTCGGGCCGCCAGGTGCTGCCGTTGAGGATCATGCGCCGGGGCACGCACTCGTCGGCGCGCACGGCGAGTACCACGCGTGCGCCCTCGATCTTGAAACCGTAACGTGCCGGAGTGGCGCACGCGGGTGGTCCACCGGTCGTCGTCACCGTCAACTCGTCGCCTTCGCTCTTCCAGGTGCCGGCGAACGTCGGCCAGCCCTGGCCTTGAAGTGTGAAGGCGCCATCCGGCGCGAAGCGGATCCTGAACGCGGCAAATTGCAGGGTGGAGGTAGGCAGCGGCGGCGCCGGCTGCTGGGCGATCAGCGCCGCGACCGCCAGCGACAGCGTCGTGCCGAGCAACCACGCAGTACGTGTGATCGGGCGCATAGTGTCGCGGATGGTACCACGGCCCTGCCCGGCCGGCGGGTCGATCAGGATCCTTTGAAGAACGCGTGCGTCCGGTGGACGAATGCCATCCCTTCATCGCGCGTGCCCCAGCCGGTAACCTTGGAGAATTTGCCCGGCTCGTGACGCTTGTAGCGGTCGAAGAACCGCCCGATGCGGTCACGCTCGACGTCAGTCAGATTGAAGCGCGGCTTCCCAGCTGGGTCGAGCGGCGAGATGACCACCTTGGAGTCGAGCCCCTTCTCGTCGGTCATGTGCATGATCCCCAGGATCTCGCCGTGCAGCAGGGTCCCGGGCTCGAGCGGCGGCCCGAGCACCAGGACGTCGAAGGGATCGCCGTCGTACGAGACGGTCTGCGGCACGATGCCGTAGTTGACCGGGTAGGCGAGATCCGGGGGCATCGTCCGATCGAGACGCAGCCGGTTGGCGCCGATGTCGAACTCGAACTTTCGGCGGTCGCCGCGCGGGATCTCGACGAAGGCCGTCAGCCGCCCCGATGGATCGAACGGCGCGGTGTCACGCCACACGCTTCGGCTGTGAGGCCGCGATGCCGCCAGGCTGCTGGCGAGCTGGGCTGTCGCCGCCGGCGGCAGGACAGCCGGGGGCCCTTGCGCCTGCGCCAGCAGGAGAAGGCACAGAACGATGCTTCGCATCTCGACGACGAGGATCATCCAGGTTCCGCGCTGGACCGTGCCAGGTCAGCGTTTCCGCGGTGCGATCGCCGACGCCGGGATAGGCGGCACTTTCTGGACGATCCCTTTCTCGAGCACCAGTTTTTCCATCTCGTCGAGCTCCATCGGCATGAAGTCGGTGAAGTTCTCGACGCCGGTCTCGGTCACCACCACCGTGTCTTCGTAACGGAGGTAGAGGTTCTCCTCCCGGACCCTCAGCTGGGGATCGACCGAAAAAACCTGGCCGGGCTTGAGCGGCCCGCCGCGGTAGCTGCCGACGTCGTGGACCGCCAGGCCGACGGTATGGGAGAACACGCCGCCACCCTGCGCGACGAGGGTGCGCGCCGCCTGTTCGTAGGCGGGCTTCGAGAAGCGGGTCCTGGCGAACACCGGCTCCATCGCCTTCCGCGCTTCCTCGTGGATCTGTTCCGAGGTCACCCCGGGACGGATGCGCGACAGGACCGCCTTGTGAAACTCGAGCACGAACTGCAGGAGCTCGCGCTGCTGCGCGGTGTACTTGCCGTTGACCGGCCACACGCGGCCGATGTCGCTGACGTAGTAGCGGTAGTCGGGGGCGAAGTCCATCAGCACCAGGTCGCCGTCCTTCAGCGTCGAGGTGTTGCGGAAGTAGTGCATGTTGTTGATGTTCTCGGTCCCGCTCGCGGTGATCGACCGGTAACCCTCGAGCCGTGCGTCGTTGACCAGGAACACGTAGCGGGCGGCGGCGTCGAGCTGATACTCGGTGACGCCCGGCTCCGTGCTGCGCATCGCTTCCATCAGGCCCAGCCCGGCGAGCTGCGACGCGCGCCGGACCATCGCGATCTCACGCGGGCTCTTGACGCTGCGCATCTCGTCGAGGATCGGGTTGAGGTTGCGGACCTCGGCCCGCGGGCTGCGCGCCCGGAGCAGCTCGACGAACCGCCGCTGGCGCGAGCCGGTGCCGTCCCACGGGTCGTTGACGCGGGCGGTCTCGGCCGAAACCAGTTCGCCGCGGCTCTGCCCCTGGTTCTCGGCCGGGCTGAACTCGGCAAAGATCACGACCGGCGGCTGCCCGCGCCCTCCGCCGCCTGGCGGCGGCGCTGCCGCGGCGGCCGGCGACGGCAAGGTGACCGGCCAGCCAGGAGCGGCCATGTCCTGGAGCGGCGAGACCTGGTCGGCACCCGAGATCCGGGTGACGAGGGTGGTGTCTTCAGCCGAGAGAACTCGCCCCTCGGCGGCTTCGAGCCGCGGGTTCCTCGCCGGCAGATAGATCGTGACCTTCTTCGTGCGGCCGTCGAGCAGCAGGTAGGCACCCGGTGTCTCGATGCCCGAGAGATAGTAGAAAGTGTTGTGCTGACGCGGCAGCGTGTAGCCCTCGGTCTGCGGCATGCCCTGGACGACCGCAATACCGGTCGGACCGATCTGCTCGAACACTTTCGCGTGCCGGCTCCGGAACTCCTCGGCCGGGAAGTCGGTCTGGTAGTACTGGGCTCGCAATGCCGTGATCGCGAGCAGCCATGCCGTGGTCAACAGGATCAGTCTGGCCTTCATCCTTTTTCTCCTCGTCGCGCGAAACCACCCGGCGCAGTATACGAGCATTAGTAGTAGCCGGGAGGCCACGGGTACAGTCCGAGTTTCGCCGAACGATGGCCAACGTTACCGGTGACTTTCTCTGCGGGCTCCGCGTCGAGAACCTCACCAAACGATACGGCCCGCTGACGGCGCTGTTGGATGCCTCGTTCTCCATCCACCCGGGCGAAGTGCTCGGGCTGATCGGCCCGAACGGATCCGGCAAGACCACGCTTTTCGAGTGCCTGGGCGGCGTGATGCCTTTCGATCACGGCACCATCGAACCGCGCACACGAGGCGGTTGGCCGGTCTGCTTTCTACCTCCCCGATGCGATCACGCCCTGGGCGGATCGGACGGTCGGGTGGATCCAGCGCTTCGTCGCTGGGATTCTTCGGCGGGCCGGCGGCTACGCGCGCGAGCTCATCAACCGCCGACTCGGCCTGCACGCGAACTGCTGAACCGGCCGCTGCGGGACGCTCTCGAAGGGGCAGCGGAAGCGTGCGGTGCTGGCGGTCGGCCTGCTGACCCCCCATCGCGATCCTCCTGGCCGACGAGCCATTCGACGGCCTGGATCTCCGCCAGACCCGAGAGGCGGCCGTCGCTGCTCCGCGAGACGGCCGGCACCGACCGCACGCTGTTCCTGTCGATTCACCAGATCGCTGAAGCGGCAGCTCGTGTGCGACCGCTTCCTGCTGCTGAGCAGCGGCACAGGTCCGCGGCAACGGCACGCTGCGCCGAGCTCTGCGACTCGCGCCGCTGCCGGATCGAAACGGCACCGGTCTCGAAGAGGTGTTCCTTGCGCTCACGTAGCGCATGCCGTCATGCTGGCTGCTGCGCAAGGAGTGGCGGGAGCTGCTCGCGCCGCGAGCTCCTGGTGGGTGATGCTCGTCGCTGATCGGGCCCGCTCGTCGGCGTGTCGTTCATCAGCGCGACGTCCGGACATACGGCGGAGCTGAGCGGCGGACCGGCACGGCGCGCGGGGGTCGGCGAGGCGTTCTCGCCGCTCGTCGGCATCTGGGCGCCGACGTTCAGCGCCTGCGAGCTGGCCGCCGCCTTCCTGCTGCCGTTCGTCGCCATCCGGCTCATGGCGCGACGACCGACTGAGCGGAGCGCTTGAAGATGGAGCTGCAGCATCCGATGCCGGCCTGTCGCGCATCGGCGTCAAGGCGCTCGGTGCTGCTGGTGGGCTGGCTGCATCGCGACGATCGGCGCCACTGATCGCCGTCGGGCTCTGGACGATCGCTACGGCGGTCATGTCCATCCGCCAGAGCTGTTCACGGTCGTCGCCGGTCACGTGCTCAATGCCGGGTTGACCGTGGCGCTCGCGGCGAGCGGCGGCATCGATCGACCGATCACCCCTCGACTGCCGCGATCGCCGACGCTGGCGGTCACCGTCGGCACCTGGATCCTGAATTTCGTCGCCGCCGTCCATGGCGGCATCTGGGAGCGCGCCGCCGAGTACACGCCGACCGCGATGGTCGCCGAGTTCCAGCACGGCCTCATCCGACTTGAGCATCGTCCTGGCGGCGGCGGCGCTGGTGGTCGCCGGGTCTCGGGCTCGCCGCGATCTGGATCGCAGCTCGGCGTCGGGCTCCGCCGCCGCCTGCGGCCAGTCGGCGATCGTCGCTGTCACCCTGTGTGCCGCGCTCGGCGCTGGCGGCGGCTGCCGGCCGGCAGCTGGGATACCTCCGAGAACCGGATGAATTCGTTCTCGCGCGCCGATGAACGGGCCCTTCGGCCGCATCGATCAGCCGCTGCGGATCACGGCCTACCTGGCCCTGAAGACCCGCGGCGCAGCGACCTCGAGCGGCACGTCGATCTCGAAGCTTCGCCGCGTCGTGCGACGACTTCGACATCACCTACACCTCGGCGACGTCGACGGGGCTCTTCGAGCAGGCCAGCCGAGCACTACGGCGAGATCCATTACCGGCTCGGGAATCGGTCGAGCGATCAGCCGCGCGACGACCGTCGAAGGCGTGCTCGAGTCGTATTTCCTGAGCTAACACGCCGCTGCCGACCTCGAAGAACGACGACGATCGTGACACCGGTATTCAGGGGGCACCCGCTGGCCGGCGCGTCCGGCCGGCGCCGCCGTCGTTGTTCTACGGCGCATGGCCGGGCAGTGGCATTGCTGGCCGCATTCAGGAGCAGGAGGAGAGGATCATGACCAGGCTACGAACAGCAGCGCTTCCGGCGCTGCTGTTGACGGCGATCGTGTCGGCCGCCGCCGGCCGCAGACATCAAAGTGGATCTCAGCAAGGAACGCGTCGGGCGCCCGCCCGACCGCGCTGGAGCCGATGGTCGGCACCTGGGTCATCGCCCAGGACGGCCCGACAAGGTCGTCATGGTCGATGGACGGCCGTGGGTCGGCAGCAAGGACAATCCCACCAAGACTGTTGATCGAAGGCGCGCGGAAGCTCTATGGGACCTCGAACGAGGAGCTCATGGACAACGCGAAGCAGTTCGCCTACTACCCGGTCGCCCTGCTGAAGGGGGATCGACACGCTTCAGCGGCGGCTCCATCACGCGTCAAGTTCAAGACGGTCGCGCGGCGACTCCGACCGCTGCTCGGGGATCGTCTTCAACGTCAAGCCGAACGGCGACTGGCTGGCCATTCGCTACAACGACACCGAACAGAACGTCGCGCTCTGGGAGTTCCACAACGGCGTCCGCCGGCGGTCGCGCGGGGCGAGGAACGGCAAGTGGCCGCTCGACCGCGCCGCCTGGCACGAGCTGAAGATGACCGTCAGCGGCGCCGATTTCACGGCCTTTGTCGACGGCCAGCCGGCGCTCGACTACACCCTCGGCAGCGAGCCCGCGCGCCGGCCGGCGTGGCCCTCCCCACGAAGACCTGTACCCCGCCAACAACCCCGTGCTGCGCCCGCCGGTCGCGGGCACGCGTCGGCCTCTGGTCGAAGACCGACAGCACCAGCTATTTCAAGGACATCGTCGTCACTCACGGAGAGGATAAACCGTGAAGACTGCTCCATTCGATTGCTGCTCGCTCTCATCGCTATCGCCGATGATCGCGGCGCCCGCCGTCGGCGCAGATCGCCGAATACGTCCGCTGTCGTCGTGATCGTGACCGACCAGTCGGGAGACTCGTCAAGGACGCCGTGCGTCGCCGTCAGCGAACACGCCAGACCGGCGCCGTCCGCGAGGCGCTGTCTGGCGGCGACGGCCGCGCCACGCTTCCCCGCGCTGCCGCTGACCGGCACCTACACCGTCACGGTGACGAAGCCGGGCTTCGGCGACCGAGGAGCGCAAGCGACCTCACGCTGCGGGCCGGCGAAACCGCAACGCTGCGCGTCAGGCTGCTGGTCGGGCGCCGAACAGGCGGAAGTAACGGTCTACGGCACCGACGCAGGGCGTCCGCGCCGATCGCCCAGATCGGCGTACGCCTCGACAGCGAGGCCATCGACGAACGCCGATCCTCGGAAGAAAAATCACGACGCTGCCGCTCTTCAACTCCGCGTTCCGGCAGGGGAAGGGAACCGGCGACCTGTTCGTCAACGCCACCTACTTCATCACCGGCGTCCGGCAGCCGCCGCACCACCACGTTCATGCTCGATGGCGCCAGCAACGACGAGAGCTGGGGGCGCCAGACGATGCTGGCGACGGTGCCGGTCGGCGCCGTCCAGGAGATCTCGATTCTCTCGAACGCCTTTTCGGCCGAGTTCGGCTGGACCGCCGGCCCGGCGCTGAACATCGTCACCAAGTCGGGCACGAATGCCTTTCACGGCGAGGGCCTCTACCTGGCGCGTCCGGGCAGCTGGCAGTCAACGGAGGTTCTCGACCGACGGCTTCTGCCCGCCATCGGTGCCGACGCTGCACGACCCCGCCGACGCTGAACGCGATCAACCCGGCGGACGTGCCGGACGAACTGAACCAGGTCTCCGTATCGATCGGCGGACCGCTCGTCCGGGACAAGACCTTCTTCTTTGCGTCCGGCGACTACACGTGGCAGGAGCGCACGACCTATCTGTCCAGTTCGCTGCCGGCGTTCGTGCTGCCGGCCGATGGCAGTCTCGACCTACGAAGGACGAGTACCGCCAGGGGCTGCTGAACGCCCGGGTCGATCACAAGCTGAAGCCCGCGCAGACGCTGATGCTGCGATTCAACATGGACCGGATGTACGACACCAATCCCAACGACGCGGTCGTCGGCACGAACGCCCCCACGGTCGCGCGGCGCTACACCCGCCGCTCCTGGACGACGCAGGCCAATCACACGACCGTTCTGGGGGCGAACCTGCTCAACGAGGCACGACTTGCCTACCTGAACGGAGATCCGGTCACGCTGTGGGAACCACAAACGCTGTCGACGACCTACACCCGGGCCGGCTCGGTGCCATTCACCATCGGCGAGTCGCGGTCGGCTGATCTCTTCGGCCGGCAGGTACAGATCGCCGATACGGTGTCGTGGTCGCGGGGCCGGCACACGCTTCGGCTCGGCGGCAGCCTCACGCGATCACACCACCGGAGGCACAGGCAGCGAGCCGGGTCAGGCGATTCTCGGGACGTTCAACGTTCCTGAACACAACCACCCTCCCCTTCGACCAGCTGACCCTCGCCGACGTCCAGCAGTACACGCAGCCGATCAGCTACGGCATCACCAGCTACGAGTTGAAGCAGTGGATGTCGGTGGCGTTCGTCCAGGACAACATCCGCGTCAACGACCAGCTCACCGTCGACGCCGGCCTGCGATACGACCGCCAGACCTTGACCGATGCGACGAAGAACTTCGCGCCGCGACTGGGGTTCGGCTGGCATCCCGGGCGGCGACTCGCGGCTGGCGATCCGCGGCGGCTACGCGATGTACTACACGCAGATCCGCGCCAACGCGCTGGCCAGCGCTCTGACCGGCGGCCTGGAAGGGATCACGACCTATACCGCGACCCCCGGCCAGCCCGGGTTCCCATCGTGCCTGACCGGCCCATGCCTGCCGGTGAACTTCGACCCGGAGACGCTGCCGCTCGCGCAGCGGCCGGCCCGCAACATCACCATCCGCGCCGGGCAGCGCGACTTCTACCAGTCACAGTTCGCCGCCTACGGTCTCGATTTCGATCTGCTGCCGAACTATCCGGACGAGTTCGTCAACCCGCGCAGCCAGGTCATGTCGATCGGCGCGGAGCGGGAGATCTTCAAGGGCTGGTTCGCCGGCGCGGACTACGTGCACCAGCACTGGACCGACCTCGATCGCAGCGTCGATCTCAACGCGCCCGCCCCGTTCGATCGAACGGCCCCCGGCGAGACACGGAGCGTAGCGGCGGCCAGCGCGACCCGGCCGATCCTACCGGTGAACGGCGGGGTCCGCTCGGTGAACGTCCTGATGAATCTCGGTACCGCCGACTACGACGGGCTGCAGACGCTGCTCGCGTATCGCGGCGGCGGCAGGTTGAACGGCTCGGTCAGCTACACGCTGTCGAAGGCCACCAACACAGCCGAGCCTGACGGCAACGGGGTCGGCCCGAACGACGCCAACCTCGCGCGCCTCGGCGAAGAAGAACGGGGACCGAGCGTCGTCGACCAGCGGCACCGGGCGGTGATCGCGTTCAGCTACGACCTGCCGTACCACATCACCGCCGGGACCGTGACCCAGCTGGCGTCGGCGCGACCGTTCAACGCCACGACCGGCATCGACAGCAACGGCGATGGCGCGAACAACGATCGTCCGGTGGTCGACGGCGCGGTGATCAGCAAGTCATCATTCCGCGGCACCGGAACCCAGGATGTCTCGCTGTTCGTGGAAGGGCGCGCTGAAGCTGCACCAGCGGACGGTCCTGCTCCGGGTGGAAGGTTTCAACGTCTTCAACCACGGCAACCTGCTCGGCCGGGCGCAGACGATCTACGGCGACACCGCCACGCCGAACGGCACGTTCGGCCAGGTCGTCAGCGTCGGGTCCGCAGCGAATGCGATCCCGAGCCTCGCCAACATCGACCCGCCGCGGATGGTCCAGCTGCAGGTCCGGTATCTGTTCTGATCCGCGAATTTGCGACGGAACAGCACGGCCGAAAGAAAGTCCAACCGCCGTTATTGAATCGGCAAAGGCTGGGCCGTCCTTCAGCGCTTGACGAATTCCGGCGCGGTCATGAGCACCCAGGTGTTGGGATCCAGCGTGACCGACGCCGGCTCTGCGTCGGCGGCGAACGTGAACCGGCCGGTGGCCGCGGTCAACTCCAGCCGCTCGATCCGTGACTGCCCTTTGGCGTCGACGAGCGCGAGCTCGAGCGGGAGCCGGTACGGCGCGCCTCCCTGGACCTGCGCGAGCTCGACCTGCACCTGCTTCGCGGCGGCATCGTAGCGCCACCCGCCGCTCAGCGCCGGCATCCCGGGACGCTTCAGCCACTGGTCGAAGAACCAGGTCAACTCGGTGCCGGCGGCTCGTTCCATCACCTGCCGGAAGTCGTCGGTCGAGGCGTTCTGATTGCGATAGCGGCTGTAGTAGTCGCGGATCCCGGTCCAGAACTTCTCGGTGCCGATCGTGCCTCGCAACATGTGCAGCACCCAGCCCCCCTTCTGGTAGACGAGGCGGTTGAGCACCCCCTTCATGTCTGAAATGTTGCGATGGATGATCGGCTGGTCGGGGGCGGCCTTCTGAGCCGTGAGGATCGTCTGAACGTCGCCGCGCAGACCGCGCACGAAGGCGTCGCGGCCGTTGAACTGCTCGCTGTAGAGGTGCGTGAAGTAGGTGGCAAAGCCCTCGCTCAGCCACACATCATCCCAGTCCTTCTCGGTGACCGCGTTCCCCCACCACTGATGCGCGACTTCGTGGACGACCGGAGCGCGGCCCCCCGCGACTCCCTTTTCTCCGTAGAAGATGGCGGAGGCGTGCTCGGTGCCGCCGCCGAGGCCCGCCGCCTGGACGTGGGCGAGCTTCTCGTACGAGTAGGGGCCGACCCAGTCGCTGAAGAACTCGAACGCCTTCCGGCCGGTCAGCTCGAAGATCTGATAGCCGCGATCGCGGTCCTGCGGAAAGACCCAGACCTGCTGCGGGATGCCGCGGACCACGTCGTAGTGATGGACGGCGAACCGTGCCACCCCGAGGGCATACAACCACGATGCGATCGGCACCGACTGCTTCCAGTGGGTGCGCCGCATTCCGCCGGCGAGGTCCAGCTCCTCCATCAACAGACCGTTGGCCACGACCTGGTAGTGCCCCGGCGCGGTCACGATGAACTCACCGGTCGCCTTGTCGTAGGGATGATCGATCATCGGCAGCCACTGCCTGGCGCGATTCGGCCAGTTCTCGCTGAACATCGTCCGTTCGCCGTGGATGTTCGGGATCAGCCTCAGGCCATTGGCGGGGATGCCGGCATAGGTGACGGTGACCTGGACCTCTTCGCCGGCGCGAGCCGGAGCCGGCAGCGGGATCCGCAGCCGATCGGCCGCGTGGTTGAAGGTGATGGCGCGCCCTCCGGCCGTGACCGCCGACACCTCCATCCCCTTGCCGCTCGCCAGTGATGCGAGGTCGAGCCAGATCTCGGCGACCCGCTCTGCCAGCTTGAAGGTGACGGTCGTCTCGCCGGCGATCCGGTCCGAGCTGTCGTCGATGGCCAGCCGGAACACATAGTGGATGGCATCCACCCCCGGTTGCCGGGGGTAGGTATCGGCATAGCTGGCGGCGGAGGCCAGCAGGACGGCGAGAGTTATCGCGGTCGTTCGGAAGAGCATGCGGCGCAGTATACCCGCGTCTGAACCAACCAATCGACGCCGCTGCGGAAGGCCGGCGAGCGGGCCGGCCGGCGCGCGGTGATACTGTCGCCCGATGATTCGGCACCTGCTCGTCCTCTGCGTGTCCCTGTCACCCTTTCTCATCGGCGGTGCGCCCCCGTCTGCCCCGTTGGACAGCACCTTCCTCGACGGGTTCACCTGGCGCAACCTCGGCCCGTTCAGGACGAGCGCGTGGGTCTCCGACATCGCCGTCCCGGAGGCGCCGGCCCGGTCGCATCTCTACACGTTCTACATCGCGATGCGCTACGGCGGGGTCTGGAAGACGACCAACAACGGCACGACCTTCACGCCTATCTTCGACCAGCAGTCCACCCTGTCGATCGGCGCCATCGCGGTGGCGCCCTCCGACGAGCGCGTGCTGTGGGTCGGGACCGGGGAAGCCTCGAACGTCCGCCTGTCAATGCCTGGAAACGGCATCTACAAGTCGACCGACGCGGGTGCCACCTGGAAGCAGATGGGACTGCCCGACTCCCATCACATCGCCCGTATCGTCATTCATCCGTCGAACCCGGACGTCGTGTACGTCGCGGTGATGGGGCATCTGTGGTCCGACAACCAGGAGCGCGGCGTGTTCCGCACCGGCGACGGTGGCGCAACCTGGACGAAAGTGCTGCACATCGATCAACGGACGGGGGTCATCGACCTGGTGATCGACCGCCGTCAGCCCGACACGCTGTATGCAGCCACCTATGACATGCGACGTCATCCATGGCGTCTGGTCGAGGGCGGCCCCGGCACCGGCATCTTCAAGACGACCGACGCGGGCCGCAAGTGGACGCGGCTCACGTCTGGCCTGCCGACAGGGCCGGTCGGTCGCATCGGGATCGATCTCTACCAGAAGGACTCCCGAATCCTGTACGTGATCCTGGAGAACCTGGCCAAACGGCCGGCCACCGAGTCCGAAGCGCGCCAGGATCGCGAGCGCGGCCGGACCCCGGCCGAACGGAACGTCGGCGGCGAGGTCTACCGCAGTGACGATGCGGGAATGTCGTGGAAGAAGACCAACCGTGCGACCGACGACGTCAGCTCGAAGGCCGGTTACTCCTTCAACCAGATCCGCATCGATCCCAACGATCATCGCCGCGTCTTCCTGAACAGTGACGCGCTCATGGGATCGGAAGACAGCGGCCGCACCTGGACCGGGCTCACCTACGACACCCGACGCCTGTTTCGCAATGCGTTCGGCGACTTCAGGTCGATGTGGATCGATCCGCTGGACTCGAACCGGATGCTGATGGGCAGCGACGGCGGGCTCCATGTGTCGTACGACGGCGGCAAGACCGCCGATCACTTCACCAACCTGCCCGGCGGCGAGTTCTACGACATCGATGTCGACCTGGAGACGCCGTACAACATCTATGGCGGCATGCAGGACCACGACTCCTGGAAGGGCCCGAGCAACGGATGGTCGGGTCGAATCGGTCTCGAGGACTGGGTGACCGTCGGCGCCGACGACGGCATGTACAACGTCGTCGACCGAACCGACAACCGCTGGGTCTACAACACCATTCAGTGGGGCGGGCACTACCGGGCCGACACCCGGACGAACAGGCGGACGCGGATCGAGCCGGCCCGGTCGCCGGGCCAGCCGCCACTCAGGTTCAACTGGACACCGCCGCTGCTTCTTTCCCCTCACAACAGCCAGATCCTGTACACGGGGGCCCAGGTCTTGTTCCGGTCCTTCGACCGCGGTGATCACTGGGAGGAGATCAGCCCGGACCTGACGACGAACGATGCGTCGAAGGTTTCTCCGCCCGGGATGACGATCCAGTTCTGCACGATCACGACCATCGCGGAGTCCCCGCGCAAGGCGGGCGTTCTCTGGGTCGGCACCGACGATGGGCGGGTCCAGGTGAGCGAGACGCACGGGGCCTCATGGAAGGACGTCACGCCTGCGCTCGCGGCCGCGGGCGCTCCTGCCGATCTCTGGGTCACCCGCGTCGTCACCTCGACCCATGCGGCAGGGACCGCGTACGTAACCAAGTCGGGTCACCGTGCCGACCGGTTCGAACCGCTGGTGTTCAGGACCAGGGACAACGGCGCCACCTGGGAAGCCATCCACGGCGATCTGCCGCAGACGTCGGTCACCGTCATCGCAGAAGACCCTGAGGACCCGGACATCCTGTTCGTTGGAACCCTCGGGGGTGTCTTCGTTTCGATCGACGGCGGCACGCGGTGGGTGCGGATGAAGGCCAACATGCCAACAGTTCCGGTGACCGACCTGGTGATCCACCCGCGCGAAGCGGACCTGGTGGTGGCGACGTTCGGCCGCGGCCTGTTTCTCACCCACATCGCACCGCTGCGGGAAATCGACGACAAGACGATCGCCTCGCGGTTGCACCTCTTCAAGGTACGGCCGCGGGCGATCCGCTACGACGAAGCGTGGGGAAACTACGAACTGTCCGGCGACCGCTACGTCTACACGCCGAACGAGCCCAACGGGCTCGTCTTCGAGTACCGCCTCGCGGAGAAGCAAGCCGGCAAGGCGAGAATCACCGTCACCGATGCCGCCGGCACGACGGTGGCGTCGTTCGACGGACCTGCCGAGGCCGGCCTCAACCGCGCCGCGTGGAACGGTCTGGACGCCAAGGAGAAAGCGGTGGCGCCGGGGACCTACACCGTGACGGTGCAAGCCGGCGGCGTCAGCGCCACGAGGCCAGCGCGGCTCCTGGAGAGCAAGTCGTCATAGCGGCCAGATGTCGCCGACCATGAAGCCCTCGGGGAACGGGTCGTCGGGCGCCAGCACGTATTGAGCGAAGCCGGTGATCCAGGCGCGGCCCTGGATCGACGGGATTACCGCGGGGTGGGGGCCTACCTGGGTATGCTCGACCGCGCGGCCGACGAAGATGGTATCGAGGATCCCCTCCTGGCGGAACTCGGTGCCGACCGGCATCCGGCCGCGGGCATGCAGCGTCGCCAGCTGCGCCGACGTGCCGGTGCCGCACGGGGATCGATCGAGGATGCCGTGCGCCCGGCCGGAACTGCTGGCAGGCGAGGGTACGACCACCGCGCTGCGGCCGGAGTTGACCGCATCCCTTGGCGGGGCGAAGAACAGCGTGGCCTCGATGACGTCGATCGCCGGATTCTCGGGATGTGAGACCGGGATCTGCTCGCGCGCCGCGGCCCGGACCCGTTCGCCGGTGGCGACGATATCTGCCCCCTCGTCAGGTGTCAGGCGAAACCCGAGCTTGCCGCCGTCGGTGATCGCATAGAACATCCCGCCCCAGCTCACGTCGCACGCGACGGTTCCGATCCCGGCAATCTCGAGCGGCACATCGAGGGCGGGAGCGAAACAGGGGACGTTGGTGATCGTCACCCCGGTCACGCGTCCCTGGTCGCAGTGTGCGAGCACCGGCACCAGCCCGGCCGGGGTGTCGAGAACGAGCCGGGTGATCGGCTCCTGCATCGGGATGACGCCGCACTCCAGCAGCACGGTGACGACGCACATCACGTTGCTGCCCGACATCGACGGGTAGTACTCGGACTGCTCCATGATGATGACGCCCGCGTCGGCGGCCGGGTTCGCCGGCGGGAGCACCAGGTTCACCATGGCGGCGGGGTTCCCGCGCGGCTCGCGCAGCATCAGCCGGCGGAAGCCGTCCTGGTGCTGCTCGAGATGCTGCTTCTTCTCGAACATCGACGCGCCCGGAACCTGCAGCGCGCCGACGCCGCCAATGACGACGCGCCCGAACATGCCGGCGGCGTGCGCGTCGACGGCGGTGATCATCTGTGAGAAACGCATGGCCTCGCCTCGGATCCCAGGATTACCGTTTGTCGGCCAGCAGCGCCAATTCCGCCGGGGTTGCGTGCTCGCGGATCACCGTCATCGGGCCGGCAACGGCCACGACGATATTGGCCGGATCGAGGTACTTGCGGGCGGCGCGGTTCACGTCCTCACGGGTCAGCTTCCGAAGCGCGGCGAGCTGGGCCTCGTCGCCGGCGTAGTAGTTCAAGTACTGCGGCGCCTGGTAGTCGTACAACCCGAACAGCGCCCTGGTGGCGAGCCGCACCGCCGTTTCGTGCGCGGTCTCGTAGGATGCCGGCACCAGGCCATCGATGTAGGCAGTGCGGCCAGCCTGGAACTCCGCCTCGGTCACCCCACCCTCGCGCATCTTCGCCAGCTGCTCGAGCGATAGTCGCACGCCCTGGGCAATCGTCTCAGGACGGCCGCTGAAGCGCCAGAGATACGGATTCACCACGCCGCGGCCCGGCTCGACCGATCCGGAGAGCGCCGAGGTGATCCCGGTATCGGTCCGCAACAGCTTCATCATCCGTGACACGAAACCACCGCCCGACAGGATGTAGTTCATTACCTCGAGGGCGGCATGGTCCTCGGGGATCCCCTGGATGCCGGCGTGGCCGATGAGCACGTGCCCCTGCCGGATCGCGATGTCTTTGGTCACGGTCACCCGGCCGGAGACTTTCGGCGGGGGGCCGGAGGTCATCGCGGCGCGCGGGCCGGTGGCCGCCGCGGCCTGGCCGAACGCCTCGGCGAGCGCGCGTCCGATCACCGCACGGTCGACGTTGCCGGACACCGCCAGCACCACGCGATCCGCGCTGTATCGCGATCGGTGCAGCTGCTTCACATCGTCCAGTGTGATGGCCCGGACGGATGCCGGTGTGGCGCGCCGGCCGACCGGGTGATCCGCGCCGTACAGCGTGGTGTCGAACAGCTGGCGCGCCTGCACCAGCGGCGAGTCCCCGGCCCGGCCGGCCGCAATCGCGAGCCGCTCGCGCTCGGCTTCGAACGCCGACGCCAGGTCTGGCGTCAGCACGAGACTGCCGATCAGCGACAGCGCCTCGGCCGCGGACTGCGGTGGCGAGACGACGTGAACGCGGGTGCCGTTCTGATCGGCGCTGACCGTCAGTCACGGCATTGAGCCTGGCAAGAGCCTCTTCGATCTCCCGCCGCGACCTCGTGGTCGTGCCGGTCCGTCGCAGGATGCTGGCGAGCAGGCTGGCGAGCCCCTCCTTGCCGGCGGGATCCGCGAGCGCGGGTGCATCCACCAGCACCGTCATTTGGGCCATCGGCAGAAGCGGCTCGGGGACGATGAAGGATCGGATGCCGTTCGGCAGTGTGTGCAGGTGCTTCGCCGGTGACGGCGGCGTGAAGCCGCTGTCGGTGAACTTCAGCTGCGTGTGGCGGACCGTCGGTGCCGGCTGCACGAATCGCGAGGGCCGACGCGTCGCCAGCCAGGGAGGCGCGTTCCACGGATTCTCCGCGATGGCCAGCGGATCGGGGAACTCCGAGGGCTGGCTGACGTCCCGAACCAATGCCGCGTCTGGCGCGCGATCGCCATTCAACGCCGGGATCGAGCTCGACGCGTTGCCCGGTGCCGCCGGCGTGCCCGGCGGCTTGTCGGCGGCGGCCGGTGCGGCCGCCGATGCGCCGATTCCCGCAGTCACGGCCGCAGCGCCAGGAGCTTCGCGCCGCAGTCCTCCGACGGTCTGCATGTCGCGGCCGAAGTAGGTTCGCGCGACCCGCGCCAGCTCCGCCGGCGTGACCTTCGTCCACAGGGCGGGCAGCTCGTTGAGGTATCCGGCATGATGGATCGACTCCATCGCGCCGATGGTGACCGCCGCGTCCCCGATCTCTTCGAGCCGTTGAGCGAGCCCGAGCGTCAGGCGTCCGGCGGCAGCCGCGATTGCTTCTGCGCTGACGGAACGATCCAGCACCTGCTGCAGCACCACGCCGACACCCTGTTCGACTGCTTCGAGGTCGTCGTTGCCGCGAACGTCCACCCGCACGGCGAAGTGCGACGGGTACTTCGCAGGTGAGCCCGACGCCCGAGCGGAGGTGGCGATCTGACGCTTGGTGACGAGCTCTTTCGCCAGCAGGCCGTCCTCGCCACCGAGGATCTCGCCGAGCACCTGGAACACCGGCGCATCGGGGTGACCGGCGGCGGGCATGGGCACGTTCACCGCCAGGCGCGGCCCGGCAGCCGCGGTGACGGTCAGGCGCTTCTGCCCTGCTGGCGGCGGCTCCACCGTGCGGAGCCTGGGCGAGGGCCGCCCCGGTTGCCAGCTGCCCCAGTACCGCCTCCGCCATCCGGAACACGTCGTCGGCCTTCACTTCGCCGACCACGACGATGATGGCGTTCTGCGGAATGAAGTACTTGTGGAAGATCTCCCAGTGATCTTCGCGGGTGGCCCGGGTGATGTCGCTGAACCAGTGCGACCAGCCGTAGGGGCTCGCCTCGTAGGTCATCGACTGGAGGGCGCGGTCGAACTTGCTCTCGGGACGGTTGTCGCCGCCACGGATCTGGTTGACGACCACCTCGCGTTCCGCTTCGAACTGCCGGAAGACGGGGCGTTCGACGCGCGCCCGCTCGGTCCACATGAAGAGCTCGAGCTTGCTCGCGGGCAGGTCGATGTCGAACTTCATCCAGTCGGTGCCGGTGGAGGCGGTGGAGTTCGTCCCGCCGGCTCCCTGCACGGCCCAGTCGTACCACGTCGGGTCCGAGAGCCGGTCCTGCGCGGCGACCAGCTTGTCCAGCTCTGCCTGCAGGGTCTTGAGGAGCGGAGTCTGGCAGTCGCGCTCGACGTCGGCGAAGACGTCGCGCTGGCGAAAGCAGTCGCGGCTGCGGTTCTTCTCGTCGGTGACCTGTCGCTCGAGCCGCTCGATCCGCTCCGCGACCGCCTTTTCCGCTTCCCAGTCGGTGGTGCCGGCCAGGTCGCTGCCCTTGAAGAGGAAGTGCTCGAGCATGTGGGTGAGGCCGATCGTCCCCGGCCGCTCGGCGGCGACGTCGACGCGGTAGAACATGCGCGTACCGACGCGGCCGGCCGAAGGTCGCTCCCACACCAGCACGGTGACGCCGTTGGCGAGCACCTTCTGTTTCAGCGCGATGAGATCGTCGGCGGCTGCCGGTGCAACCAGGAGGCTCAGGACCGGAATGACAAGGAGTACCCGAAGCATGCGCCACTATAGCAGCGGCGCTGATCACTCAGCGGTGCGGACCAGCCTCACGGCATCGCCGACGCGGACCGTTCCTTCGCGGACAACGCTGGCGTTGAGCGCCAGGCGGCCGTGAAACCTGCGGCCTATATCGCGCAGCACCTCGGGGTCGCGCTCGAGCGTGTCGGGGTCGACGGTCGTCATCGGGCAACGTCCGCGCAGCGAGTCGAGCCGGACGATCACGCCGCCGTCGTGACCAGTCTTCACCCCGGGGCCGATATGCAGTTCGGCGCCGGGCCAGTTCACTTCGTCCAGGCCGCTGACGCCGCCTATCAGGATGTTCGGACGCAATCGCCGGACATCGCGTCCGAAGGCCGCAACCGCTCCATCGGTTGCGACCAGCAGCGGCAACACGTCGAAACGGTTGATGTCGTCGGAGGCGTCGAGCCAGGCGTCGTCGCCGGCGGCTGCCTTCACCCGCGCGAGCGCGTCGGCGCTGTCCCAGCGAACGCCATCGATGAGCGGACGTCCATCCGGCGGCAAGGTGCCCCGGAGCCCCAGCAACCGGTAATGCCGGCGTGAGGTGCGCAGGCCCTCGGGTCCATACACCTGGACGACCCGGTCACCGGGGATACCGTCGTGCCGGACCACCGCGGCGGTCAGCGGTTCACCGGCGAGCGATTTCACCGGGTAACGCCACAATCCTGCGACATTGAGCTCCATTTGACGGTCTTACGATGCCGGGAACACGGCGACTGTGACGACCGAAGTGCGACGGCGAAGCCGGAAGCTGTCACACCGTCGGCACGCCGGCATCTCAAGGGAAGGACCGGCGATTCCGGGGCCCACTCAAAAGGAGCGTGGAAAATGGCGGAGCACGGGAACAGGATTCCGCGCCGCATCGCGTGCGGTGACGTCGTGCCCGGGTGCGACTTTACGGCCAGTGCGGCGAGCGAGGAAGAGCTCATCGAAAAAGTGGTGGCGCACGCGGCGCGTGACCACGGGGTGACTGAGGTCACGCCGGAGCTGGCGGCAAAGGTCAGGGCGGCGATCAAGAGTCAGTAGACTGGATCCGGCAGATCGGGTCGGCATGGTCGTCCCAATGGCAGAACCGAGCGACGAGTTGCTCGCGGCGCAGGCCGCGGCCGGGGACGACCATGCCTTCGAGGCCATCGTCGACCGCTATCAACAGCGGGTGTTCCGGCTGGCGTGCCGTCTCACGAGCGACACCGACGCGCCCGACGTACTCCAGGAAACGTTCCTCCAGGTCTACCGTCACCTTCCAACATTCCGCGGGGAGTCACGGTTCGGCACGTGGTTGTATCGGATCGCGACCAACGCGGCCCTGATGCATCGGCGGGCTCGTGCCCGCCGGCCGACCGAGTCGCTCGAGGAGTTTCTCCCGCGGTTCGACGCCGCCGGTCAGCACCTCGGCACCCCGGCGGAACTTCAGCTGGCCTCGCGGGCCGACGAACTGCTGGACCGCCAGGCGCTGGCCGAGAAGGCGCGCGCGGTCATCGCCCGCCTGCCGGATCTCTATCGCGATGCGTTCGTTCTGCGCGACCTGGAGGAGCTGCCAACATCCGAGGTCGCCGAGCTGCTCGGTGTCGAACCGGCCACCGTCCGGCAGCGCGTGCACCGCGCGCGGTTGATGCTGCGCGGCTACTTGAGCGACCTCGTGGGGGTGAAGTCATGACGGAGATCGCCTGTGTGTCCGGCGTCGAGCTGCTGATGGACTACCTGGAGGGAGTGCTCCCCGAGGATGTCCGCGCGTCGCTCGACCGGCACGTCACCAGGTGCGCGCGGTGCGTCGCCTTCATCGCCTCCTACCGCGAAACCCCCCGGCTCCTCAGAGACGCAACCGAGGGCACGCTGCCGCCTGACGTGCAGGTGTCGCTGCAAGCGTTCCTGCGCACGCAGCGCCGCTCGCGCTGACCGTCGCGCCACCTCCACTTGACAACGGCGCTCTAGTACTAAATAGTTAGTAGCGCCGATGCGCACCCACCATCCAACCCTCACCCCGAACGAGCTGGCGATCATGAAAGTGATCTGGCAGCTCGGCAAGGCCACCGTCCGGGACGTGTACGAAACCCTGCGTGACCAGCGGCCGATCGCCTACACGACCGTGATGACGATGATGAATATTCTCGAGGAGAAGAAATACCTCGAGAAGAACCGGCACGACCGTGCCTTCGTCTATCGGCCGACGCGACCGCAGCAGCAGGTCGTCGGACAGATGGTGACCGACTTCGTCGATCGAGTCTTCGACGGCGCAGCGAGCAGCCTGCTGGTGCACCTCGCCAAGGACAGCCGGCTGTCCAGAGACGAACGGCGGAGCATCCGCCGCATCATCGAGGAGATGGAAGAATGACCGCGACACCACTCTGGAATCTGCTCGCGTGGATCGCGCAGGTCGGGATACTGGCGCTTGCGGCCGCGGTCGTGACCCGGGTGATCCACGTCGATGCGCCGGTAGTGCGTTACGCCTGGTGGCGCGCGGTGCTGGTCGTCTGTCTCGCGCTGCCGGTGATCCAGCCGTGGCGGATGCCCGCGTCACCGGACAGCGGGTTGTCCGCACCGGCCCAGGGCCCGGCCGCGCCACGAGTCAGCACCTCGATCGAGACCGGCTCGGCGGCGGCGCCGGCGGAAGGCGTCCAGGCAGCAGAACCGCGCTGGACCGCGGTCATCGCGATCGTGCTGGTGGCCGGGGCGCTCCTGCGGCTGGCCTGGCTGGCCGGCGGGCTGGTGCGGCTCCGGCGCCTGCGCTACGCCGGGGTCCAGGCCACGGCAGATGCCGCCGACACGCCGGACTTGGTACAGTCGCTCACCGACGCCGGCGCCGAGGTGCGCTACGTGCCCTCGCTCCGCCAGCCGGTCACTTTTGGCCTGAGGCGGCCGTTCGTGCTGCTGCCGGAAATGCTGCGGGCGATGGACCCTGGCGTGCAGCGCGCCGTCCTCGCGCACGAGCTGTGGCACGTCAAGCGCCGTGACTGGCTGTGGAACCTTGTTGAAGAGCTGCTGCGCTCCGCGCTCTGGTTTCATCCAGCGATCTGGTTTCTCGTGTCGCAGGTGCAGTCCGCGCGGGAGGAGGTCGTCGACGAGCTGGCGATCCTCTCCACCAACTCCAGGCGAAGTTACCTCGAGGCCCTGCTTGCATTCGCCGACGAGCCGGCGGTCTACCCCGCCGCCCCGTTTGCCCGCCGCCGGCAGCTGTTCAACCGCATGATGCTGATCTCCAAGGAGGCCGTGATGTCGTCGAGAAGGATCGTTGCATCGAGCGCCGGCATGGCCGGCGTGCTTCTCCTGACCGGGTGGTACGGCGTGCTGGCGTTCCCCCTGACCGCCACTCCGGCCGTCGCCCCGGCCGGCGGAGCCGGGGCGCAGGCGCAGCCTCGCGACCCGCGGCCCGGCACCCCGGGCCCGAGCACGTCGCGCGAGCAGAAGGTGCAGGCGGACCTCACTGCCGATCCGTCGAACCTGAAAGGGTGGCTCGAGCTGGCGAAGCTCCAGGAGGAGCGAGGCGCCTTCACCGATGCCGAAGCGAGCTACAAGTCCGCGCTGACCGCCGCGCCGGGCCGCAGCGACCTCCTGGCCTCGCTGGCCGCGTACTTCAACCGGACGGGTCAGTTCGACAAGGCCGTGGCCACGCTGGAGGACATCGCGGCTCAGAATCCGACCGATCCCTCCGGCTACCAGCTGGTGGCGACCTACTACTGGGAAAAGGCCCAGAAGGACCAGCGCCTGACCCCGGCCGACAAACTGATGTACCTCGAGGCCGGTATCCGCGCCAGCGATCGGGCGCTTGCGCTGCGGCCCGACTACGTCGAAGCCCTGACCTACAAGAACATCATGCTGCGGATGAAAGCCAACATGGAGACCGACGCGACCCGCCGGCAGGGGCTGGTCGCGGAAGCCGACGCGTTGCGCACGCGGGCGATGGAGCTGGCACGACAGCGCCCGCCGTCGCCTCCAGCGGCTCCGGACGGGGCTCGTGCCGGCGCCGGGGCTCCCCCGCCGCCACCACCGCCGCCACCGCCACCGCCATCGGAGTACTACCAGGTGGACGGCCAGCAGGCGCTGCGCGTCGGCGGACAGATCCCCGTACCCACCAAGATTCGTGACGCCCGTCCGGCGTATCCACAGGAAGCCCTGGACGCGCGCATCATGGGCATGGTCATCATCGAAGCGGTGATCGACACCCAGGGGGCGGTGCGCTCGGCGCGGGTCCTTCGCTCGGTCCCGGCCCTTGATCAGGCGGCGCTCGACGCCGTCCGGCAGTGGAAATTCGCTCCGACCGCGATGGAGGGGGGCTTCGTTCCGGTGATCATGACGGTGACCGTGAACTTCACACTCGAGTAACCGGCGCCTGCCTCGCCCGCTCACGCCCGGTCATGCACCGGAACTTCGAGTCGTTGCGGATGTCACCTGCAGCAGGTACACTGCCGACTCGGTTTCCCGGAAGGTGGCCCATGATCGATACGTTCGTTCTCGTTGTGGATGACAACCCGGAAACCTTGCATTTGCTGGCTGCTGCCCTCGAGAGCGAAGGGATTCGAGTCCGAACCGCGACCGGCGTCTTCCGCGCCCTGGAACTCCTGCACGACGGCTCGCCGCTGCCGGCGCTGATCATCACCGACCTGATGATGCCGCAGACCAGCGGCTGGGACTTTCTGAAGCATCTGCGGGGAGAAGCGTCCCTCAAGGCGGTGCCGGTGATGGTCATCACCGGCGCCGAACCGGGCGAGATCGAGGGGCTCGCCGATCAGGTCCTGCAGAAGCCGATCGATCCGATCCAGATGGCGGACAGCGTGCGCGCCTTGCTCGCGCGATCCGCCAACGCCTGAGCGTCACCGGACCGCCGTCTTCCCCTGCTTCTTCTGCGCCTCGACCATCGCGGCCACGTCCGCCAGCAGCTTCTTCGCGTCGTAGACGATGCCGTCCTTGATGGTGTAGCGGATGCCGCCCACCCGCTCGTTGCGGCCGGTCTGGTCGTTGAGCCGCAGGTGGCCGGTGCCGTAGAGCACGAGCAGGTTCTGCAACGGGTTCTGATCGACCAGCACCAGGTCGGCGAGCATCCCGGCCCTGACGATCCCGAATTCGGGCTCGAGCCCTTTCGGCTCGTGCAGCGCCTCGGCGCCGTGCATCGTCGCCGCCCGGATCACTTCGAGCGGATGGAACCCGGCTTCCTGCAGCAGCGTCATCTCGTGGATGTAGCCGAAGCCCCACGTGTTGTAGATGTAGGCGGCATCGTCGCTCACCGTCACGCGGCCCCCCATCTTCTTGTAGTCGTTGAGCAGCCGGAACCAGACCTGGTAGAAGTTGCGCCACGCGACTTCGTCTGCGAGTGTCCAGTCGAAGAAGTAGGAGCCGTGGTTGTCGCGGTTCGGCTCGTAGAAGTCCATCAGTGACGGCAGCGTGTAGCGGGCGTGCCAGTCGGCATTGCGCATGCGCATCACGTCTCGGCCGGCGGCGTAGGCGGTCATCGTCGGGTCGAAGATCGTGCCGAGCTCGACGTGCGCCTGCAGGTAGGCCTTCCACTCGGGGCTCCCCGGAGGATGGATCTGGTCCCACAGCCGCGCCACCTGGCCGAAGCGGAGCTGCTCGTTGTTGTAGTTCATGTTGTCGGGCCACGGCTGCACCTCGAACTCGCGCAGCAGCGGCTCGAAGTGCCCGTAGAAGTGCGTGACCGTGCCGAGCCCGAGCTTCGCGGCGGTGAGGGCGTTCATCTGGGCGACGCCGCGCTGCTCGAGATGGGCGGTCGAGCCCAGGCCGACCTTCTTCGCCTCGTCCAGCAGCGCCGCCATGATCCGCGGCGGGTAGGCGACCAGCTTCAGGCCGTCCACACCGTTGGCCGCGCACCAGCGCACCCAGGCCCGCGCCTTCTCCGGCGTGGTCACCGCCCCCTCGGTCCAGCCCGCCCCCGGACGCTGGTAGTTGTAGATGCGTGGCGCGACGATGGCGTTGGCGGCGCTCCGTTCCTTCTCTTTCAGCGCGAACGGCTGCGGCGCCAGCTCCACGCCCCGAATGGTGGTGACGCCGTGGGCCATGTAGAGCTTGTAGACGTACTCAGCCTCCGGCGCCTTGCGGTTGTCGCCGAGATGGGCATGCAGGTTGACGAAACCGGGCATCAGGTACATTCCGGTGCCGTCGATGACTTCCCCGGCGGGCGGCTGGGACTCCGGGCGCGGCGCGACGCCGGGTGTACCGGCGCTGCTGATCCTGGCGATCCGGTTCCCTTCGACGACCACGTTCATCGGACCGGCCGGCGGAGCGCCGGTGCCGTCGATGACCATGACATTGCGGATGGTCAGCGTCGGAAACGGTCCTCGCCCTTCGCCGGGCCGGCGGTCAGGAGCGGGAACGAGACGGTCCTGCTGGGCGGTCACCATCGGATGGACGATCAGCACCAGCCCGAGAGGCAGCAGCCATCTGAGTAGCTTGTTCATGGTCGGGAATCATACAGCCTCAACCATCGCGCCGTGTTCGCATCGAACGTGATTCAATGCGGGGGTAGAAGCATGGACAGACCACCCACCCACACCCCGTTTCCGTTGACGCGGCCCGACCGCGTGGCCAGCGTTTTTCCGAAGCTCACTCCTGAACAGATGCGCCGGGCCGCCGCGCACGGACGCCGGCGCGAGGTGTCCCACGGCGAAACCCTGGTCGCGGCCGGAACCCACAATGCCGCCTTTCTTCGTGGTCGAGACCGCCGAGGTCGAGATCGTGATGCGGTCGGGATCGGCCGACCGCATCATCGCCGTCCACGGCCCCGGCGAGTTCACCGGCGAGGCGAATCAGCTCTCGGGCCGGGCCAGCCTGGCGACCGCGACCGTCTCGAAGCCGGGGGCAGTGATCGAGCTCGATCGAGCGGAGCTTCTCTCGCTGGTCCAGACCGAGACCGACCTGAGCGAGATCGTCATGCGTGCCTTCATCCTGCGACGGGTGGAGCTGATGGCGAGCGGGCTCGGGGATGTCGTGGTGATCGGGTCCGCCCACTGCTCGGGGACGCTGCGGCTCCGCGAGTTCCTCACGAGAAACAGCCACCCGCACCGCTACGTCGATCTCGACCGCGAGGCCGACCTCCAGGAGATGCTGGACCAGCTGCACGTGACCGCCGCCGACGTCCCGGTGCTGATCCCGCCGGGGAAGCCGGCGATGGGAAATCCCAGCAACGAGGAGGTCGCCAGGGCCCTGGGCTTCAACGACGACATCGACCGGAAGCACACCCGCGACCTCGTCGTCATCGGCGCCGGTCCCTCGGGCCTGGCGGCGGCGGTGTATGCCGCATCGGAGGGGCTCGACGTGCTGGTCGTCGAATCCACCGCCCCCGGCGGACAGGCGGGCACCAGCTCGCGGATCGAGAATTACCTCGGGTTCCCGACTGGAATCTCAGGGCAGGAGCTCGCCGGCCGCGCCTATATACAGGCGCAGAAGTTCGGCGCCAGCGTGCTGATCGCCAAGTCAGCCACCCGCCTGGTGCTGTACCCGCGCACCTTACGCGGTGAGCGTTGACGGCGACACCCCGGTGCCGGCGCGGGCCGTCGTGATCGCAACCGGCGCCGAATACCGCAAGCTGGCGATCGACAACCTCTCGCGATTCGACGGCGCCGGCGTCTACTACGCCGCCACCGAAATGGAACGGCAGCTGTGCGGCCGGGAGGAGGTCATCGTCGTCGGGGGTGGCAATTCGGCCGGCCAGGCGGCGGTGTTCCTGGCCGGGACCTGCCGCCGCGTCCACATGGTGATTCGTTCGGGCGGGCTGGCAATGACCATGTCCCGATACCTGATCCGGCGCATCGAAGACAATCCCGCGATCGTCATGCACACCCACACCGAGGTGGCCGGTATCGACGGGAACGGGCATGTGGAACGCGTACACCTGCGCAACCGGCAGACTGGAGCCGGCGAGACGATGGACGTCCGTCATGCGTTTGTCATGATGGGCGCCGTTCCCAACACGGACTGGCTCGAGCGGTGTGTCGCGCTCGACGACAAGGGTTTCATCAAGACCGGCCCCGACCTGGCGGCCGGCGACCTGGCCGCGGCCGGCTGGCCGCTGGCGCGGGCACCGCACCTGCTCGAGACCAGCCTGCCCGGGGTCTTCGCCGCAGGGGACGTTCGCGGCGGCAGCATCAAGCGGGTGGCGTCCGCGGTCGGCGAAGGATCGATCGCGGTCTCGTTCGTGCACCGCGTGCTGCAGGAATGAGCGGCCAGGCCCCCGCTTTTCCGGTCCAGCTGTCGTCCAGACTCCGTCCCGCCCGGGCCGGCCCAGTCCGGGACGGGCGGTGGGACGGGGTCTGACTTATGTGTGCATAAGCACATTTCATAGCCGGATGGGCTGGGCCCATGTCACGATCGCGTAAACCTGGAGAATGCCTCATGTCCATCCGCAAGATTTCGCTTCTGGCGTTCGCGCTGTGGCTCCTGCCGGCGCTGTGCGTCGCGCAGACACGTACTACCGGCGTGGTAGTCGGCACCGTCAAGGACGCGACCGGCGCGGTCATCCCGAACGCGGTGCTCGTTCTGCTGGATGCCGGCACCGGCAACTCGGTTGAAAGCAAGAGCGGTCCTGACGGGGGCTTCGTCTTCCCCAACCTGCAGCCCGGCACCTATACGCTCACCGCGACCGCACAGGGATTCGAGCCCATCACCCTGCAGGAGGTCATCGTCTCGACCTCCCGGTCGACTGACCTCACCGTCCAGTTCCAGGTCAAAGGTCTGACGGAGGCGGTCCAGGTCGAGGGGCGAGCCGCCGTCGTAGAAACGACGTCGACCACGATTGCGACCACGGTGCGAAACGAAGAGATCGCCAAGCTGCCGCTGGCAGGACGCAACATCCTTGGTTTCGCACTGCTGGTTCCGGGCGCCGCGCAGAGCACCGGGGCGCGAGACAGCGAATACAACGGGCTGCCGGGCGGCGCGATCAACATCACCCTCGACGGCGTCAACAACAACTCGCAGCGGTTTCGCAGCGGCGGCACGAGCTTCTTCGTTTTCGCGCCCATCCGGCTGGGCGCGGTCGAAGAGGTCACGGTCTCAACCGCGGGTCTGACTGCCGAGGCCGGGGCCGAAGGGGCCGTCCAGGTGCAGTTTGCGACCAAGCGCGGCACCAACCGGTTCCGCGGCCAGGTCTTCGACACCATCCAGAACGAAGGGCTCAACGCGCAGGGGTTCGTCAACAAGGCGCGCGCACTGCCGAAAACGAAACTGCGACAGCACGATTACGGCGCCAACATCGGCGGGCCGATCATCCAGAACAAACTGTTTTTCTTCGCCAACTACGAGCAGGCCTACTCGCCGAGCGAGGCGGTCCTGTCCCGGACACTCCTGACGCCGGAGGCGCAGCAGGGCATCCTTCGCTACGCCGACGCCACCACGGGAGCGCCCCGCACGTTCGACCTGCTTGCGCTCGCCCGCGCGAACGGCCTGCCGGGCACCGTGGATCCATACATTTCGAGCCTGTTGGAGCAGGCGAACGCCACGGTTGGTGCGGGGGATCTCGCGCCGGCGCAGACCGCGCTCCACCAGAACACGTTGCGGTTCATCAACCCGGACACGCCGGACATCAATGTGTATCCCGCGGGGCGAGTGGATTACCAGGCAACCCCGTCGTTGGCAGTGCGTGGAATCGTGAATCTGCACTACCGCGACCTGCCGCGCAACCCGCCCTTCCCCGGAATGGAGCAGATCAACGGCGGATTCAAGTCGACCTACTACATCGTCTCGGGTGGCGTCGACTGGACGGCACGCACCAACCTGTTCAACTCGGTCACCCTTGGTATTCAGAGCAATTTCGAAGAGTTCAATCCTGGGAACCGGGACAACTTCGACCAGTTGTATGCCGGTCCCTTCGGGAACCAGGTGAACCTGCCGCTGGGACTGTCGTCACCCGTAGCCACCGGCAACATCCTGTCGAACCCCCGCAACAATCCGGTCTACAACATCTCCGACACGCTGACCTGGCTCAAGGGGCGTCACACCTGGACGTTCGGTGGAACCTGGCGCCGGACCTCGGACTACGACAGAGGGCTGGGCGCACCGCCGGCTATCAACCTCGGCCTCGCCGGCACCGACCCGGCTGCGAATGTCATTTCCGTCGCCAACATTCCGGGCCTGCGCCAGGCCGATCTGGCCACCGCTCAGAGTCTCTACGCCCTGCTCGTCGGTCGGGTGACCAGTGCCGGCGCGACCTACAACGTCAACCCCGACACCGGCGAGTACGAGCAGATCCGGGTCAACCGCGGGGAAGCGCAGAACGTCGGCGGCCTCTACGCGCAGGACCAGTGGCGCATCAATCCGCAGCTGACCATGAACTACGGTCTGCGCTGGGAGCTCACCGGAGCGGCGTACAACACGAACGACTTGTACAGCGGCCCGACGGTCGCAGACCTGTACGGTCCATCAACGGCCGTCTTCCAGCCGGGCGTCCTGAATGGTGTGGCGGACCCGCAGGTCTATCAGCGCTCGAACCCCTACAACAGTGACTGGGTCAACCCGGCGCCGAACGTCGGGATCGCATGGAACCCCGACCAGCCCGAAGGATTCCTGGGCCGCCTGCTCGGCAAAGCCGTGTATCGCGGCAACGTCGGCATCAGCTATTACGACGAGGGGTTGATCGCGTTCGAGACCGCGGCCGGCAACGGTCCGGGAGGCAGCCAGACGCTTGCGCTGCCGCCCTTCACCGCCGGTTCGTTGAATCTGCAAACACCGCTGCCGGCATTCACGGAGAACCCGGCGACCTTTGCGTTTCCGGTCCCGATGTCCGGCTTGACGTTCAACCGCGGTTACGCGACCTACGACCCGGACATCCAGACGCCAACGATTTACAACTGGACGTTCGGCTACCAGCGGGAGCTCTGGCGTAATGCGGCGCTCGAGGTTCGCTACGTGGGGAACCGCGGACGGAATATCTGGCGCTCCTACGATCTCAACGAGGTCAACATCATCGAGAACGGGTTCCTCGACGAGTTCCGCAACGCGCAGCGCAATCTGGCGATCAATGTGGCCAACGGCCGCACCGGCTTCGCCAACACCGGCCTGCCGGGCCAGTCCCCGCTGCCGATCTTCGAAACCGCGTTCGGCCCGAGAGGTTCGCAGCCGGCCCTGGGAGCCGGGGCGAGCTTCAACAGCACCGCCTTCATCACCCAGCTGCAGCAGGGTCAGGCCGGAGCCCTGGCCAACACCTTGGCCGGATCCGGCGGGCAGAACTTCCAGTACACCTGCCGGCTGGTCGGCAACAATCTGCCCGGCTGCGCGTCGAGGGGATACAACGCACCAGGCTCCTACCCGATCAACATCTTCCAGGCGAATCCGTTCGCGGCCGGCAATTCAGTGCGGCTCCTCACCGACGAAGCCTCGACGGAGTATGACGCCCTGCAGCTGCAGTTCCGCCAGCGGCCCTTCGCCGGCGCGAGCCTGACCGTGAACTACACCTTTGGCAAGGCCGACACGGATCGCTACGAAATCAACACCACTACGGTGATGGATTACCGGACGATGCGCGACAAGAGCCTCAACTGGGGTCCGACCGCCTACGACCTGCGACACATCTTCCAGGGCTACGGGACGTACGAGCTTCCGTTCGGCCGTGACCGCCGGTACCCCATCGACAACGCGGTGCTCGATCAGATCCTGGGCGGGTGGTCGACCTCCGGCATTCTCCGCATTCAGAGCGGCCGACCCTTCCTTCTGACGAGCGAACGCAACACGCTCAACCAGGAGGATGCCGGCGTAATCCTGAATGGGATCACCGTCGCAGACCTTCAGAAGATGGTCAAGGTGAGTCCGGCGACGAACGGGTTCGTCTATTACCTCGATCAGCGGTTGATCGGACCAGACGGACGCGCGAACCCTGAATTCATCACCTACCCCACCGAACCCGGGCAGCAGGGGCAGTACGTCTACCTCTACGGTCCGAAAATGGTGACCCTCGATATCGGGTTGAACAAGAGCTTCCGTATCGGCGGCGTTCGCGTGTTCAACTTCGAAGCGTTGTTCATCAACGCCTTCAACCATCGCAATACGGTCGTGGGAGGAACCAACGGCGCTACGATCAGCATCGACTCCACCACCTTCGGCCAGACCACCGGCACGTCGACTGGCTCCCGCGAGATTCAGTTCCGGCTGGGGATCAATTTCTAGAAGGGACCGGGCGGATCCGAATACTTCGGCAGGAGGTCAAAGATCATGTGAGCTCTCTCGCGAGAGCTCCTGATCTTTCGACCTCCTGTTTTTTTGCCCGGCGGTCTACCACAACTTCCACGGCAGCGACTTGCGATCGAAGTACATGAAGTAGGGATAGTCCTCGCCAGCCTCGTAGAACGGGCGGAAGCGGAGGCGCACCGGCGACTTGTCGGGCGGCTGGACGCGGAAGACCGTCGGGTACTTGGGCTCCAGCCATGTTCACCGCCCAGACACCCCGAGGCAGCGATCCGGGTTCCGGGACCAGCCAGCTCGCGAGCTCCTCATCGCGTTGCGGCAGCCTGAAGTTCGGATCGTGGTACGCCCCCTCCAGGACCAGCACCACCGGACCACGAACGACCGCGACGCGGTCTTGATGCGCCGCGTCCACCGCCTGCATGCGCATGGTCAGCGGAATCCGGATGTCGACGCGGTCCCCCGACGACCAGGTGCGCTGGATCGTCGCCCACGTGCCCGGGGTCGCTTCGACCCGGACCGGCGTGCCGTTGACCGCCACCGTCATCTCCCGCGTCCAGGATGGCACGCGCACTCGCAGCGGAAAGCTTGCCGGCGCGGCGAGCGAGAGGGTGAGCTTGGTGGTGTCGGCGTCCGGGTAGTCGGTCTCCTGAACGATCCGGACGTCGCCGCCGGTCCGCGTCCAGGTGACCTCCGACGGCAGGAACAGGTTCACGTAGAGCGCCTCGGCGTCCTTCAGATAGACCAGGTTGTGATAGTCGGCGATGTTCTGGATGTAGGTGCCGGAGCAGCAGGTGAACGTGTCCCACGCGTAAACCTTCATGCCGCCGCCGAGACGGTAATCGCTGTAGTAGAAGTTGCGGCCGTCCGGGGTCATCGGCAACGCCGCGCCGATGCCGTTGTACAGCAGACGTTCGATCCAGTCGCCGTAACGCGCTTCACCCGTGAACTGCATCAGGTAACGCGACAACTTGAAGCCGGCCCACGATCCGCACGAGGTTTCGCAGGTGTCGGAGCGGGTTTCCACCGCCCGTCCGAGCCCGCCGCCGGGAGCCATGAAGCGCTCGTTGGGCCCGTAGCCACCGGTCGCGTAGAGCTGATGCCGGTGGAGGTAATCGTAGGCGTTGCGGATCACTGAGAGATACTTTGGATCGCCGGTGACGTCGTAGGCCATGGCCGCGCTGCTGAAGCTATTGACGTGGCTGTAAGCGTGGACGCCGTGCGCGTCGATCGGGTTGGCGTTCTTCTCGAACTTCCCCCAGTAAGCCCGATAGAGCCACTCGTCTCCGAATTTCCGATAGAAGTCGTTGCCGGTCAGGCGATGAGCGCGATAGAGGTTCTCGGAGAGCGTGTACCACTCCTGCGGCAGGCCGTAGTAATGCTGGTTGTGCGACGGGTCCGCGAGCTGCAGCTTGGCGCGCTCGAACGTCCTGGCGGCGTGCGCGGTGACCCGCTCGAGCACCGGGCCCGCTTCGGCATGCCCGGCGTACAGCTGAAGATCGACCAGGCCGCAGACCAGCTTGTCGAACGGGTAGTGCCCCATCCGGGCATCCCCGTCCGGGCCGATCGTCTTGTGCCACTCCGAGAACAGCCGGATCGCCTTGTCGCGGATCTCGGTGTCCCCGGTCGCGCGGTGCATCCGCGCCATCCCGCTGAGCCACTGGCCGAAGACCGTGCTGCTGTCCTTGCCGCACCACCCGCCCAGCGGCTTCCCCGGCGCCTTGAGGCCGGCGGCCGCCCGAAACCCGTGCAGGATGTCATCGTCGGGAATGCCGAGGTAGACGTTTCGCCCGGCCTCGGTACTGGGCCTGCCACCGCGACGGCCGCAGCCGAACACCCTTGTAGTCGAACGTTTCGAGCTTCCCGCGGCTCGCCGCGGTCGCCTGACCCGACAGGGTGATCCCCTGCGCCGCCGCGGCAATCGCGTAAGCCGCCGCCGGCGCCGTTTTCAGAAAGTCCCGCCGATCGATTTCGTTTGTCATCGTTACCCCGTGAAGAAACTCAGAACGCAGAACATAGAACTCAGAACCTGGAAGCCTTAGAAGCTGGAAGCTAGAGAACCTTTGGAACCCTTTAAACCGGAACCTCGTGTGGGCTCACAAATAACTCGCCCACGAGCCAGACCGGTGCGCCTTGACCCGCGAGAACCAGAGGCAAACCGGGTAGAGCGCGATGACGATGCCGATCCAGAGGAGGTAGGTGGCGCCGAGACTCCAGCCGTAGTCGGCAGGAAAGCGGTCACGCGGCGTGCCCAATGTCGGCGGCAGCAGGAACAGAAACGGCTGCGCGCCGTAGCGAAGCCACGTCATCAGGATGGCAAGGCCGTGGATCAGCGGGATGTGCACCACGAAGTAGAACAGCGGCACCCGGCCGAACACGAGGAACGGATTGCGCTCCCCCGGACGCGCCCCGTCGATCCAGCCGAGGAGTGCGATCGCCGGCCCGAGGGTCATCAACAGGAACAGCAGTGACGGCGGGTACTTCGTCGTGTTCAGGAACGACAGGAACGTGAACAGCGGTGAAGACTGGCCGCTCCACGGACGTGGATCGCCATAGAAGTTGGCGAAGCGGATCACGACGAACGCCGCGGTGAGGGCGAGGCCGAGCCGGACGAGCAGCCGTGAGCGCTGCTCCGCCGGCAGCCGGTAAACGCGGCCGAAGCAGAACCCCGCCGCCATCACCCCGATCCAGGGCACCAGCGGATACGCCACGAACAGGGTGGGGCCGCCGGTCTGAATGAGCCCCGGCTGGTGCAGGATGTTCCACACCCAGGCAGCGGATCCGAACGAGGCGGCCCGCACACCGTCGGCAAGGTTGTGCAGCGCGATGAGGCCGACGCTCCCGGCCACGAGCACGCGGTACGGCAGGTGGACCAGGGCGGCGAGCGCGATCATGCTCAGCCCGAGGGCCCAGAACACCAGGAGGATCACCACGCTGTAATCCAGGTTGAAGTAGAAGCCGAGCCGCACCACCGTGAACTCCAGAAACACCAGCCAGAGACCGCGGGTCCAGAGAAACCGTGACAGCGCGGTGGTCGCGCCGGGATCGCCGGCGCGCCGCTCCAGCCAGAAGAACGCGCCGAGCCCGGCGCAGAACATGAACACCGGCGCGCAGAAATGCGTGATCCACCGCGTGAAGAAGATCGCCGCGGTCGTCCGAGCGAGGTCCTCCGGCGGGTTGTTCATCGCCGCCGCGTGCACGTAGTCGCGCGTATGGTCGAGCGCCATGATGACCATCACGATGCCGCGCAGCAGATCGACGGACGGGACGCGCGCGCTTACGCTGGCCACGGTCCAACACAGTCCAGTCTAGCCACGGTTCAACACGGTTCAACACTGCGGGCTAAGGTCATGGACAGAACGCCGAGCATACGCTCGAAGAGTCGATGTACTCCTTGAACGAAGAGATCCGATCGCCAGTGAACCGGAACACGTGCACCCAGCCATGCTTGAAGGACGCCCCTTCGACGACCGCGCGCCCCTCGGTGTAACCCACAACGACGACCACGTCCCCGTGCACGATGGTGTCGGTCGTCTGGAACGTGTCGTACTCGACCCGGCCCTTGCGGTCGTCGAGCAGCTGCTGGAAGCCGGCCACTCCCTCATAAGACGACTCGAGCGGTAGATGATCCATCTGCGGGATCCGGATCTGGAAATTGTCCGTCACGTTGCCGGCAAGCAGCGAGACGTTGGCTTCGCCAAAGGCCTGGTAGAGCTTCTCGACGATCTGCATCCGGTTGGCGGGGTCCATTGGGCAGCTCCGTTCCGAGATCGTGTTCTCAGCCAGATTCTAGCCGGAAGCTCTCCATCAGTTGTAGTGGCGGAGGTCTGTCCAGAGCCGGTTGAAGGGCTTCTTCAATCCGCGGCCGACGAAGATGGTGAGGCCGCTCTCGTAGGGCATGCAGTCGCCGCAGTCGATCCGGCCCAACTCCTCGACGGAGGCGAAGCGCTCCTGCTGCCGCTCGCGGGAGCGGCTGAGGATGATGAGCGTGTCGATCGGCCGGTCGCCGAAGCCCCAGATCCAGTAGTTGTTGTGCCCGCTGATCACCGGGATGTGATGGTCGCGGGCCAGGTGTTCGATCGCTCCCGCCTCACCGTAGTTGCCGGTGAGAACGGCCGACCGCGCACGCTCCTCGGCCGGCAGCTGGTTCCAGGCGGCGACCACCGCCGAGACGAGCTGCGGCCAGCCTTCGCGATCGGCGAAGAACTGCGGGAGCCGGCCGACGTCGTGCTTCTCTTCGGTTGAAGGACCGACCCCGAGGGCTGCGGCGTAGGTGACGTATCGATCGGTGGGCAGAAGCGGCACCGCCAGCGGCAACGTCAGCAGGCCGGCTGCGACCAGCGCCAGCCCTGCGACGATGCGGCGCGTCCGCGTGGACAGCAGCGGCTGGAGCGCGACACCGCCGGCGGCAAAGAGCAGCGGATACGCGGGCGCCAGGTATCCGCTCCGGCTCGTGCGGTTCGCCAGCAGGATCACCAGCGGCACGAGGTAGAGACACGCCAGCGCCCGATAGGCCCGCGCCTGTCGTGCGAACAGCAGAAAGCAGAGACCACCGATCCACACCGGGGCGGTGATCGGGTGAACGTTCATCACCTGGTCCAGCAGGAACTGGATCGGGCTGTTCTCCTGCATCTTCTCGGCGCTGGCGTTGCGAACGAACTCGATCGTCGGCCAGCCGTGGACCACCTGCCAGGCGACGTGGGGAAGAAAGAAGATCGCCGCTACCGCTCCGGCGAGCCACGGCAATCGCGTCGCCAGCAGCGAGCGGCGCCAGATCAGCAGGCCCACCGCAATCCCGGCGCCGAGCCACAACACGCTGACCTTGTTGAGCAGGCCGAGGCCGAGCACGATCCCGAGCCTGACCCACGCCGCGGTTGATTGCCGCTCGAGCGCGGCGAGGAACAAGTACGCCGCCGCCGTCCAGATCAGGATCTCGAGCACGTTCATCGAGTAGAACGTCGCTGTGCCGAGGAGCATCGGGGCGACCGCGGCCGCCAGCATGCCGGTGGTTTCGGCGACCGGCCCGCCGCCGAGCCGCCGGGCCAGCCGTCCGGTGAGCCAGACCGATGCCGCGCCCGCTGCGGCAGCGATCACGCGAAGGACGACCAGGGATTCACCGAAAACCGTCGTCGCGAGGGCGAGGAGCGCGACGCTGAGCGGTGGGTGGTCCACGTAACCCCAGGCCAGGCGGCGGGCACAGGCGAGGTAGTAGAACTCGTCGCGGAAATACCCATCGGTCAGGCCGTTGGCGAGGAGCACGGCAAAGACCGACGCCGGGATGATCAGGCTGACAAGCCGCGAGGATGACATGAGTGACGCGGCTCATTATGAGCCGGTATCACGCCGCCCCGGCTCGTTCAGCGGGTTCCGAGGGTATTCACCAGCTGGTTGTAGATCCCCCTCGCGAGCAGCGGCGTCGGCCACTGCCCGACGAACCGGCTGGCACGTCGACGATCGGTCAGCTCCAGCGCCATACTGGTCAGGGTGGAACACGAACTGCTCCCCGCGGCCGCCGGCGCGCAGGCCAAGAACCTTGATTTCCAGCAGGACGTTGGCGTTCACCTATCACACGAAACGGAAGTGGTTCCAATGAGATCGGCGACCCTGAACGACACTCTGATGCTTGGCGCGCTGACCGGGATACGCAGCATGGCAGGTCCGGCGGCGATTGCGCTCCACCGCGGAGGCTTGCTCGCGCGCGTGGTCACGGCGCTCGCGGCCGGCGAGATGGCGGCCGACAAGACCTCATTCATCGGCAACCGCACCGATGCGATCCCTCTCGCCGGGCGCGCCGCGATGGGTGCCGTCGTCGGCGCGGTGATCGCCCACGATGCGCACACCAACATGTTCGTCGGCGGCGCGATCGGTGCGGCGACGGCGGTGGCGGCCGCGCATCTCGCCTACCAGGTCCGGACCCGGCTGCCGGTGCCCAGCGCCCTCGGAGGTGTGCTCGAAGACCTGGTGGTCATGGCGGGGGCGGCCCGGTACGCAAGGGGCCGGGCCTGAGCATCCTACCGGCGGAGCTTCGACACCAGGAAGCCAATCACCACGACGGCCAGCACGACGACGATCACGCCGGTCCACAGACCGGCTTTGAAGATCGTGCCGATCGCTTCGCAGCCTGAGGCCGAGACGGCCAGCAGGATCAGCAGGGCGAGCTGGATGACGGCGGACGAACGAGCGGTCTTCTCCATGTCCTGCGTCCATGCAACTCCGGAACCGCGGGCGGCGGACCGCGGGCGGGACCGCGCGGCGGACCGCGGGCGGCAGACCGCGGGGCATAATCGCCAAATGAAGCCGCTGTTCGTCATCGAACTGATCTACAAGGCCCCGCTCGCCGCGATCGACGCGGCGATGCCCGCGCACATGCGATTTCTCAAGAAGCACTACGCGGCGGGTGTGTTCCTGGTGTCGGGGCGGAAGATCCCGCGCGACGGCGGCGTGATCCTCGCCGTCGGCGACAGCCGGGATCAGATCGAGGCGATCGTTCGGGAAGATCCGTTTTGCGCCCGAGGACTGGCCGAGTTCCGGATCATCCAGTTCCGGGCCAGTCAGCGCGCGGACGACATCCAGGCGCGGCTCGACGGATGATTCAGGCCCGTGACCGTACGGAGGTCAACCAGTTACCCACAGCAGGACGGCAAACACGACGATCGTCACCGTGACGACGTGTTCGAGCCACTTCTGTCCCTTGAGCACCGCGAGCCGGACGCCGACGACGCCTCCGAGCAGGTTGCCGAGTGCCAGCGCGATGCCCGCCGGCCAGTCGACATGACCCGTACCGGCAAATACCGCGAGCGAAAGCAGCGTCAACAGCATCACCGCGAACACCTTCACGGCGTTACCGCGCACCAGGTCGAGGCCGGCGAGCGTCGTGACCGCGATCGCGAGGAAGCCCACGCCCGCCTGGATGAACCCGCCATACAGGCCGGTGAGGAAGAACCCCGCCAGCATGGTCCAGTGCCAGGCGCTTTGCGGTTCACCGCGAACCTCGGCCCTGACGCCCCGATGCAACAGGGTGAACAGCGTTACCGCGAGCATGACAATGGACAGGATGCGCCGGAAGGCGAGATCCGGCACATTCAACGCCCCCCAGACGCCGAGCGCGGCGCCGGCCATGGCCGGGATGCTGACACTGATGGCCCACCGCAGTGGCAGCACCTGGTGGCTGTGAAACCCCAGCACCGCGCTGATGTTCTGCGCCAGCACCCCGACGCGGTTGGTGCCGTTGGCTACGGAGGCCGGCAGACCGAGAAAGATCAGCAGCGGCAGCGTGAGGAAGGAACCGCCGGCCGCGACCACGTTGATGACCGCGGCGATGAAGCCGACGCCGAAGAGGGCGACGTATCCGGGTAGAGACACATAGCGAGCATATCCGGCGGCGCGCCGATGCGGGTGATCACGTGATCGAAGGCTAGAATCTGATTCTGGCCCTGCGCTCGATCAAATCCAGTAACGGAGGGAGACCGCGATGTTGATGACCACCACGAGCATTCTGGAAGGCAAGCCCGTCAGCCGCTACCTCGGCGTTGTCACCGGCGAAGCGATCATCGGCGCCAACGTGTTCCGCGACCTGTTCGCGAGCGTCCGCGACATCGTCGGCGGCCGCTCAGCCACATACGAGAAGGGGCTGGCCGAGGCGCGAAAAGTGGCGATGCAGGAGATGGAGCAGAGAGCCAGCGAGCTTGGCGCCAACGCCGTCATTGCCATCGACATCGACTACGAGGTGCTGGGGCAGAACAACGGCATGCTCATGGTGTCGGTCAGCGGCACGGCCGTGGTCTGCTGAGGCTCGCGGTCTCACGCTTGCACTCGCGGTCCCGCGCTTGCATATGCTCGCCCCGTTGCGAAGGCGGTGCGACTCATGGCGTCACGATCGACCCGGCACGACCCTGTCCCATACCGGCAGTTCGGGCGCCATCCCGATCCGGTGTCGATTATCGGGCTCGGCGGCTATCACCTCGGCGAGGTGACCACCGTCACCGAGTCGACCCGGATCGTGCACGAAGCGATCGATGCGGGCGTGAACTTCCTCGACAACGCGTGGGAATACCACGAAGGGGAAAGCGAGCGCCGCATGGGACGCGCGATCGCCGACCGGCGCGACTCGGTCTTCCTGATGACCAAGGTCTGCACGCACGGCCGCGATGCCAGGGTTGCGATGCGCCAGCTCGACGAGTCCCTGCGGCGCCTGCGCACCGACCACCTCGATCTCTGGCAGATCCACGAGTGCGTCTACCATAACGATCCGGAACGGCATTTCGCCCCCGGCGGGGTCGTTGAAGCGCTGGAGCGGGCAAAGGCACAGGGCAAGACGCGCTTCGTCGGATTCACCGGCCACAAGGATCCGAACATCCATCTCCGCATGCTCGCCTCAGGTTTCGAGTTCGATGCCTGCCAGCTGCCGCTCAACGGGCTCGACGCCCATTTCCGCAGTTTCCAGACCTACGTGCTTCCGGAGCTGGTGCGGCGCGGCATCGCGCCAATCGGCATGAAGAGTCTCGGTGGAGACGGGCGCATCGTCGAGAAGCGGGCCGCCCGGGTCGCCGATGCGCTGCGCTACGCCATGAGCCTGCCGGTGTGCACCACCGTTTCCGGCATCGACTCGCTGAAAGTCCTGCGTCAGAACCTGAAGATCGCCAGGGGCTTTTCGCCGATGACCGCGAAGGAGCGCCGGGCCTACGAACGCAGCCTCAGCGATCAGGCGCAGGACGGCCGATTCGAGTTGTACAAGACCAGTGCCCAGCACGAGGGCGAGGTCGGCCGCAAACAACACGGCTACCCGACACCGGAAGAGATGGCCGGATAGACAACGCCCCGATCGACCTTCGGACCGAGCCACGGTCTGAGGCCTGCGAGGCATTCAGGAGCAACTGATGACCAAACTGGCACGCGACGTAATGACGGCCGACCCGGCCTGCTGCACACCGGAGACAACGCTCGCACAGGTGGCGAAACTGATGGCGGAGAACGATTGTGGACAGATCCCCGTTCTCGACGAGGCAAGAAAACCGGTCGGCGTGATCACCGATCGGGACATCGTCGTGCGCGTCGTCGCCGACGGCAGGAATCCGGGTGATCACACGGCGGAGCAGTACATGTCGAAGCCGGTCGTGACGGTCCGTGCGGATGCGTCGCTCGACCAGGTCGTGTCGACGATGGAAGATCATCAGGTCCGGCGGGTACCGGTCGTGGACGAGCGCGGCTGCTGTGCCGGCATCATCGCGCAAGCCGACGTGGCCTCGACCGGTGACGCGCACGAGGTCGCAGAGATGCTCCGCGAAGTGTCGCGCGACACCGGGCAGGAGTCGCAGTGATTCGCGAGAGATCCCTGGCGGACTACTGAGGTTACTCCGCTTCCGGGGGCTTGGCCGGCTTGCTCTTGTCAGCAGAACACAGAGATACGAGAGAGGCAACCGGTGGCGGATCGAGCCGCAGGGCGTCGGCCGTGATCTGATCGCTACGGGGACGGGCGGGGGCAGTCCCGCACCAGCTCCACCCGGCGGTTTCGCGCCCGGCCGGCAATGGTCGCGTTCGTCTCGCGGGGCCGGCTCTCGCCGAATCCGGCGGTGGTCAGGCGGCCGGCGGCCATTCCGAAGTCGCCGACGAGCGCGTCCTTCACCGCCGCCGCCCGCCGGGATGAGAGGTCCTGGTTGTAACCATCGGACCCGACGTTGTCGGTGTGTCCCTCGATCGTGATCCGCCACTCGGCCTGGCGCTTGAGGACCGCGGCGATTTCGCTCAACGCCGATCGCGACAGCGGATTCAGCGTCGCCTTGTTGAAGTCGAAATAGATGCCGGGGACCTCGACCCGGCAGGCCTGGCGCAACCCGCTCTCGAGTCGCGCCGGTCCCGGAAAATCGATTCGCACGATGTCCCGCGTCGTTTCCGGCGTGAAGGGGATGCCAGCGCCGACGGCGCCGTTGGCAAAGTGCAGGGTGAGCGGAAGCTGCGGATGGTCCAGCAGGTAGTACTCCCACGGCCTCACGTTCTGGCCGTACTTCAACTGTCCCGTGACCCGGATCGCCGGCAGCTCCACCCGCACGCCGTTGACGAGCACCGGGAACGCGACCGGGGAATCCGCAGCGCGAGCCAGGACGCCGGAGCTGGTCGACAGGTGCCGGAAATTCTGGACCGAGAACGCCGCCTGGCCGGTCGTCCTGAGCTCGCTCAGGACCGCGAGCGAAGGGCCCAGCGCGGTGCTCCCCGGCATCTCACCGGGGTCGGACGTGTGGAAGCCGAGGATCTGGAGTCGTGCGGCGGCGATGTCCTGCCTGGGCAGGCGGCGGGCGATGTTCACCTGCACCGGCTGGCCGGCTGCGTCCTGCGCCTCGATCCGCGTCGACAGCCCGATCGCATCGTCGCCGACACTGCTCACCTCGACGACCATCTCGTAGTCGCCTTGCGCAATGCGGGCCGCGGCCGGACCGCCGTCCGGCACGTGAACGGCAAAGGTGATCCTGAGCCCCGGGACCAGGGGGATCTCTGTCTTTTGTTGCGGAGCGGCGCCGAGAGGAAGGACGGCTACCGCGCAGAGCGCGACCGACGCCACGATGAGAACGCGCCGCAGGTGCATCAGCGGGGTCAACCGACGGGATTCTACTGCACGGCGCGACTCACCGCCCGCCCAGACTGATCCCGATCATCCCGTTCACGCGGAGGTGCAGCTCCCAGCCGACGCGCGCTTCGGCGCCGACGACCACGCGCTTCCCGACCCGTACCCGGACGCCTCCGCCCGCGGTGAACGCCCCTTCGCTGTGGGTGGAGTCGATCGTGCCGAATTCCTCGCGCGTCCGAAAGAGCCCGGCGCCCACTACGACGAACGGTGTCAGCCGCGGCGGCTGGCCATCGGCACCGATGAAATCAAAGGTCAGGTTCCCCGTGAGCATCAGGTGACTGTGAAGGGCGGCACCGATGTACGCGATCTCCGGTCCGACGCTGAGTCGAGGCGAGAGATAGAACCGCCCGGCGCCACCTATGAACCCTTCCTCGACGGTGATCCCATCGTCCGGGAACAGCAAGGCGCCGACGGCCAGTTCGACAACAGGGGCCGGGCGCTCCTGGGCTGCCGCCGGTTCGGCGAGCAGGGCGGTGAAACCGAGGGTCACGGCCGCCAGAGTGATCAGAGAACGCCGGGCGAACTGCGTGCATCCAGCCTCCACCCGTGCGTCGGACGAGATGGTGCCCGGCACGGCTACCCTGGAATGCGTCAATCGCAGGCCGAACGGCTCACCTGATGCCGGAGATTACGGCGGAGGACCCGATGCTCTGGATAGCTGCGGTCAGGACCCGGCGCGGCCGGCGCTGAGCACGACTGCCCGCGTCGTGACCATCTGACCGATGTGGCGCTGGGTGTGCTCGGCGGCGTGGAACAGCAGGCCGAGCACGGTCGACGGAAGCTGCGCCCGGCCGACGCCCCGGGCCTCGAGGAGGCGGGATTGGTCGGCGGTGCGGAGCTGGTCCAATGCTCGATCGACGGCGGTCTTGAAACCGGCCGCCAGCCCACCGGAGTCGAGGGCGTCGTCCTCGAGCGTTTCGCCGCGCAGGACGGCCATCTGACCTGGCGTCAGCTGTTCGCCGCGGGCGTAGGTGAACAGCCGATCCAGGCTGCCGGCCGCGTGCCGCACGTGGAACCCGACCGACGCGGCCCCTCCCGGCTTCGTCCAGATCTGCGCGCTGGTCAGACCGGTCACGTGCCGCTCGACTTCTTCCAGTGACTGGAGGAGCGAGTGGGCCACCGGTTGAAGCAACGGAGGGATGCCGGCGACAGGCCCGCGCAGCCAGACTTCAGGTCGATCCTTCATGTGGCCCTTTGTAATGCCTCGATTAGCGGCCATCAAGACACCGGCGGAGACTTGCGTCTCCGCCGGTCAGAGCTTGCAGCATGGCGGCGCGCGGGCAGACTACTTGACCGGGTGGATCCGGTCCGCGATCGTGTCGTGGTGCGACGCGGAGTGCTGACGAACGTCGGCCCACCCGCCGGCAGCCCCGGGATTGGCGGCGGCAGCGGCGCGATCCGTACCGAGATCCTGCCATGAGTTATAGCGGGTGATCGTGAGGAACTGCCAATCGCTCCCCTCGACGTGCTGCATGAACACGGTGCCGGTCTGGACCTTGGCGTCTGCCGCCACCGGCTGATTCAGCAGCTGTTCGAGCTGAGTGCGATGGCCCGGGGCCGCGCGATGGAACCCGAGCACGTAGACCGCCCCTGGCTTTCCAGTGCCGCCGATGCCCATTTCACGGGTGAAGTCCGCCCATGACGGACCGCTGACGAACGTATCGGTGTGTGACGCGCGCAGCTCCGGCGCACCCGCGGCGGGCGGCGGTGTCACGCTCACGGTGGGTTTTTGTCCGAGATGCTGGATCACGGCATAGTCCCAGTCGTCCCCTTCCTGATGCCGCAGCACCACGAAGTGTTCGGGCATCGGAGTGGTCGGATCCGGTTGAACGAGTTGCTTCCCGAGCGCGTCGGCCTGACCAGGGGCGGCCTTGACGAGATGAACGTGATAGATGTCGGTGGCGGCTTTTGCGGTTGACGGCGTCTGGGCCGCGGCTCCGGTTGCCGAGGCGACGAACAGCGCGGCGACGACGACGGGTGCGGCAAGTCTCATGACATCTCCTCTGCCCGTACAAACACAGGGCTCTTCGCGAGGCAAATGCTGCTCCGCGACATCCATGCTGGTAATGACGGGCGTAGCGCGGACGCTATCACGGATGCGCCCCAGCCCGCTATACTCTGCGGGCGTGGGGGCTCTCCCCCAAGGAGGACATATGAAAGCCCCCGCCCGCCAGCTGGCCGCGGCCGGTCTCGTCATCGTCGTAACCGCGCTCGGTCTGGCAGCGCAGTCCGTGCCGAAGATCGAATTCACCGATACCAAGCTGAAGAACGGCCTGCGCGTGATCATCTCGGAAGACCACACCGCGCCGGTCTTCGCCATCGCCGTGAACTACAACGTCGGCTCGCGCGACGAGCGCAAGGGACGCACCGGGTTCGCCCACCTGTTCGAGCACATGATGTTCAAGGGATCCGAGAACGTCGGGCCCGGCGAGCATCCCTACCTGATGTTCATGTACGGCGGCAACATGAACGGCACGACCGACAAGGACCGGACGCTCTATTACGAGGTCATGCCGGCCAATCAACTGGACCTGGCGCTGTTTCTCGAAGCCGACCGGATGCGGTCGCTGGAGATCACCAAGGAGAACCTCGACAACCAGCGGAACGCGGTGCAGGAAGAACGCCGGCTTGGCGTCGACAACCAGCCCTATGGCAAGACGTTCGAGGTGATCGACGAGCTCGCATATGACAACTTCGCCTACGAGCACAGCGTCATCGGCTCGATGACCGACCTCAGCGCCGCGACCGTCGATGATGTCGCTTCCTTCTTCAAGACCTACTACGCACCGAACAACGCCGTCATCGCGATCGTGGGAGATGTGAACGCCAAGGCCACGCTCGACAAGGTGCGGACGTATTTCGAAAAGATCCCTTTGCAGCCGGCACCGCCGCCGGTCGACATGACCGAGCCGCCGCAGACCGCCGAACGGCGCACGACGATTGAAGATGCGCTGGCGCGGCTGCCGCGCCTCGATCTGGCCTACAAGATCCCGCCCGCCGGTTCGCCCGACAGCGATGCGCTGTCGGTGCTCTCCACCGTCCTGTCGGGAGGGCGTAGCAGCCGGCTGTACGAGGCGATCGTGCGCCAGAAGCAGCTGTCGAGCGGCGTCAGCGCTGGCGCCGTCGAGGGACGTGGCCCCGGCCTGTTCCGCTTCACCGGCACACCGCTGCCCGGCAAGACGCCGGCGGAGCTCGAAGCGGCCATCGAAGAGGAGATCGGCAAGATCCAGTCGGCGCCGATTGCCGACTGGGAAATGCAGAAAGCCCGCAACTCGGCACGCGCCAGCTTCATCGGCGGGCTCGGCAGCGCGTTGAACCGGGCGATCGAGCTTACCGAGAACGCAATCGCGTTCGACGACCCGGGACGGATCAACACACGGGCGGACGCCATCGCCAAGGTCACTGCCGCCGACGTCCAGCGGGTCGCCAAACAGTACCTGGTCAACACCAATCGCACGGTCGTGGTGACGACGCCAAAGGCGTCGGCTCCGAAGGGGGTGCAGTAATGGGTCCGCGACGGATCGGCGTCCTGATCATGACGGGAATGATCGCGACCCTGGGCGAGCCTGCCCTGGGCCAGGGGCAGGCGGGCTCCCAGGGCCCGGCGGCCTCCAGCATGGTCCTCAAGGGGAAGGCGCCGATCTCCAACGAGATCCTCAAGGTCAAGCTGCCAAAGCCGCAGACCGCGACGCTGCCGAACGGACTGCAGATCATGGTGCTCGAGAACCGCAGCCTGCCGCAGATCAGTTTTCAGCTGATCGTCCCTGGCGCCGGCGGCTACTTCGACCCGGCCGACAAGATCGGCCTCGCGCAATACACGGCGCAGACGATGCGCGAAGGCACCAGGACCCGGACCACCCTGCAGATCGCGCAGGAGCTCGAGACGATGGCGGCGAACCTGTCGGTGGGATCCGGACTGTCGAGCCAGACGGCGATTGTGTCTGGCGGCAGTCTGACCGAGAACTTCGACAAGCTGTTCGACATCGCCGCCGACATCCTGCTGAACCCGGTCTTCCCGGCGGAAGAATGGGACCGCGCCCGGACGCGCGCGAAGAGCGGGCTGGTGCAGCAGCGGACCAACCCCGGGTTTCTCTCGACCGAGCGCTACAACCGGATCCTGTACGGTGAGCATCCCGCCGGACGCGCTTCGGTGACTGCGGCCGGCCTCGACGCGATCACCAGGGACGCGATGGTGGAGTTTCACCGCACGCACTACGTGCCGGACCATGCCCTGATCGCCTTTGCCGGCGATATCTCGCTGGCCGAAGCGCGCAAGAAGGTGGAAGCGGGGCTCGCCGCCTGGAAAAAGACGGGGGGACCGAACCCGTCCGTCGCGGAGCCCACTGCCCCAGGCTCACCAAAGGTCACGTTGATTGCACGTCCCGGGTCGGTCCAGACGCTGCTCAGGGTCGGCGGTCCGTCGATGACGCGCCTGGATCCCGACTATGAGGAGTTGACCGTCGCCAACCGGGTGCTCGGCGGCACCATGGGCCGGTTGTTCCGGCATCTCCGGGAAGAGAAGGGCTACACCTACGGGATCGGCAGCACGTTCTCAGCGCTCCAGTATCGCGGCGACTGGTCGGCGTCGACGTCGGTCAGGACGGCGGTCACCGACGCGGCCCTGACCGACCTGCTCGCGGAGATCGCCGAGATGCGCGACAAACCGGTACCGGCGAGCGAGTTCGAAGACTCCAAGCGCGCGATCCAGGCGTCGTTCGCGCTCTCGCTCGAGAACCCCGCCGCCATCCTGAACTATTACGTCCAGAGCTGGACCTACGGGCTGCCGGCCGACTACTGGGACAGCTATCCCGCGCGGATCGCCGCGGTCACGGCTGCGCAGGCGCAGGCAGCGGCACGGAAGTACTGGGATCCCGCCCGCCTCCACATCGTCGCGGTCGGGGACGCGCCGGCAATCGCGGAGGTACTGGCAAAGAAGGGGACGCTCGAGGTGTTCGATGCCGACGGCAAACCGCTCCCGTCGGGGCGGTAATGGCCGCCGGCGGCGGTCACGCATCGCGGTCGATCAGCAGCCCGGCGCGGATCGCTTGACACTCTCAACCGAGGCCGTTCTACTTGTCCGTGAATGACGACATCCACAACCTCTGATGACGATGCGCGGGGGATCGGGTCGGGATTCGACTCCTACGCGCTCGGCGCAGCCTACGACGAGATGTTCGCGGCCGAAGGGACGGCGCGGCCTCACTACGCCGAAATCTGGGCGCGGCTCCAGGAGCTCGATTCCGCAAAGCTCCGCGACCGCCAGGCTGCGGCAGACCTCGCCTTCCTGCATCAGGGCATCACCTTCACGGTCTACGGCAAGAGCGAAGGGACCGAGCGGATCTTCCCCTACGACCTGATTCCGCGGATCATCACCGCCGCCGAGTGGACGGTCATCGAACGCGGGCTCACCCAGCGGCTGACGGCGCTGAATCTGTTCCTGAAAGATCTCTACGGTGAGGCGCGGGTGCTGGCCGAAGGGATCGTTCCACGCCGGCTGATCTACAGCTGCAAGCACTACCGTCGCGAAATGCAGGGCGTCCGGGTGCCGCGCGACATCTACGTCTCGGTCGCGGGGACCGATCTGGTGCGGCTGCCCGACGGCGGTTTCGCCGTCCTCGAAGACAACCTGCGCGTGCCGAGCGGGGTCAGCTACATGCTGACGAACCGGCAGGTGATCAAACGCGTCTTCCCGACGCTGTTCAACCGCTACGACGTCCGTCCGGTGGATCAGTACGGCCAGTCGCTGCTCAGCACCCTCCGCGGCCTGGCGCCGCCGCATTCGGTCGACCCGCAGATCGTGCTGCTCACGCCGGGGGTCTTCAACTCCGCCTACTTCGAGCACACCTTCCTCGCGCGGCAGATGGGGATCGAGCTCGTCGAGGGTCGCGACCTGTTCGTTCACGACAACGTCGTCTACATGCGGACAACGGCTGGCCCGAAGCGCGTCGACGTGATCTACCGCCGCGTCGACGACGACTTTCTGGATCCACTGGCGTTCAGGCCCGACAGCACCCTCGGCGTGCCCGGGTTGTTCAACGCGTATCGGGCCGGCAACGTCACGCTCACCAACAGCATCGGCACCGGTGTGGCGGACGACAAGGCGCTCTACGCTTATGTTCCGGCGCTGATCCGCTTCTACCTGAGCGAAGAACCGATCCTCCCCAACGTGCACACGTGGGTCCTGTCCGACGACAGCAGCCGGGCGTATGTGCTGGAACACCTCGAGGATCTCGTCGTCAAGGCGGTCGGGGAATCAGGCGGATACGGGATGCTGATCGGGCCGCACAGCACGGCGGCGGAACGGGAAGAGTTCCGGCAGCTGATCCTGGACGACCCGCGTAACTACATTGCGCAGCCGACGCTCGCGCTCTCGGCCGCACCGTGCTTCGTCGACGGACGAATCGAGCCGCGGCACGTGGACCTGCGTCCCTACATTCTCTGCGGAGAAAAAGTAATCATCGCCCCCGGTGGCCTCACCCGCGTCGCCCTCCGGAAGGGCTCGCTCGTCGTCAATTCTTCCCAGGGTGGCGGCAGCAAGGACACCTGGGTCTTGAGTCACTGATCATGCTTTCGCGGGTCGCCGACAGCCTCTATTGGATGAGCCGTTACCTCGAACGAGCGGAGCACACCGCTCGCGTCGTCAGCGTCAATCTGAATCTGACGTTCGATCGCGCACCGGCGGAGCTGGCGCTGCACTGGGGCCGGCTGGTCGGGAGCCTGAGGCTGCCGCCGCCCACCGCCGCCCCGGTGCGCGCGACCGACGGCGCCGAGGGTACGACGCTCGATCTGGCCCATCGCGATTCGATCGCCGCATGCATCGCGGCCGCACGCGAGAACGCCCGGCAGGTACGCGAGCAGATCAGCTCAGAGATGTGGGAGGAGCTGAACCGGTTGTATCTCGACGTCCAGCGCACCGATGTCATGGACACGTCGCGAGCCGAGCGGATGGACGACTTCTTCTGCTCGGTGATCCAGGGCGTGCACCTGTTCCAGGGGGTGACCGACGCGACGATGACTCACGGCGAAGGGTACCGGTTCATCGAGCTGGGGCGATATGTCGAGCGAGCCGGGGCCACGGCGGCGCTGCTCGACGTCCACTATCGTGACTTCGCGGGCTCGTCACGGCATCCGACCGACGTCGGCGAGCTGGTCGAATGGGCCGGTCTATTGAAGGCGTGCCACGCCTTCGAGGCGTATTGCCAGCACTTCACCGCCGACCTGGACTCCGGCCGGGTCGCCGAGTTCCTGATTCTCGACGACGATTTTCCACGGTCGCTTCATTTCGCGGCCGCCCGGATCGAGCAGGCGCTGGCCGCGGTGCTCGACGACACCGGGCGTTCGCGCGGCGACGCCGACCGGCTGGCCGGGCGCCTGCGTGCCTCACTCGACTTCTGCCACGTCGACGAGATCCTCGCCAGCCCGTCAGGATTCCTCGCGGGAATCGTCGCTTTGACGAACGCCATCGACCATGCAGTACACCGGCAATACATCGACTACCCGGTTGATGCCGGCCTGACAGCGTGACCGCTGCTCCGACCGTCGAGAGTCACATGCGCTACGCAATCACGCACATGACCCGCTTCACCTATGGTTCCCCCGTGACCGAGAGCCATATGGAAGTGCGGATGCAGCCGCGCACCGAGCGGGAACAGACCTGTCTTGCCTACGAGCTCCACGTCGACCCGCACGCGCGGCTGCATTCCTACCGCGACTGCCTCACGAACTGGGTCGAGCACTTCAGCGTGCCACGGCGACATGAAGCGTTGACGATTACCGCGCGCTCGCTGGTTGCGGTCGAGGCGCTGCCGGCACTGCCGCTTGCCCTGGATGCCGACACCTGGCAGGAGGTCGACGAATGGTCCGGTCAGGACGCTCACTGGGATCTGCGAAACCCGAGCCGGTTCGCCGAGTGGACCGAGGCGCTGTGCGGCTATCAGGCATCCATCGCGGCAGCGAGGGAACGTTCGGCGGATCCGCTGTCGACGGTCCGCAGCATCATGACCGCGGTGCATCGCGACTTCGAGTACGCGCCGAACAGCACCCGTGTCGACTCGCCGATCGACGAGGCATTGGCCGCACGCCGGGGCGTCTGCCAGGATTTCGTCCACATCACGGTAGCGATGCTCCGGCGTCTCGGGCTGCCATCCCGCTATGTGAGCGGCTACATTGCGCCGGATGCGGCCGAGGATCCGCCCACCGCCCCTCTGGCGACACATGCCTGGGTGGAAGTGCTGCTGCCAACGCTTGGCTGGAGCGGGTTCGATCCGACAAACGACCGCGAGGCTGGCGTTCGGCACATCCGCGTCGCCATTGGCCGCGACTACGCGGATGTCCCTCCCGCACGCGGGGTGTGCAAAGGAGCGGCGTCGAGCACGCTCGCGGTCACGATCGATATCAGGCCGGCCGATACTGTCGATCCGGTCGAGCGCGCCGGGCCCAGGCCGGCCGCGTCGATCACGCCGATGCCCGCGCGCGCTGATGACGGCGGCGGCCGCCGCAAGTTCCAGCAGGAGCAGCAACAGCAATAGTGCGGTCTTCTTGCGGAGAGGTGCCGACCTATCAGGAACGACTACTAAAAGCCTGGCCCGTCACGCGGCTCAGGCGCCTGCCAGGCTTGTAAACCGCCAGGCCGGTCGCCACCGCCAGCGCGACCACATCGTAGGCGGCGGCCAGGATCAGCGGCGTCGTCTTGCCGCTGCCGCCGGCGAGCATCACGGTCAGCGCCGGACCGATCGCAAGCCCGCCGACTGCCATCACCGAGACGATCAATAGCAGTTTCGCGATTACCCACGGATAGCGAAGGACACCCCACTTGGTGCCGAATCCGAGCAGGATTCCGCTGAGGAGGCTGGCGAAACTCAAGGGGATGCCGAACATCATCGCGAACATGTTCAGCACGCCCATCATCTCCCTGACCGCTGCGGGATCCTCTGTGCCGGCGGCGCGGATCGCCACCGCGAGGAACCCAGCCGAGTCCCCCAGCAGCCCCACCGACACGGCGATGTGGAAGGTCAACACCGCATTGCGGACGCGTGAGGAGAAAAGCCGCCGAGCTGGCTGACCTTCGGCCATCTGCTCCCATGATCACGCATTTCTTCTGGCGGGTGCATCCGGCCAGTGCCAGTTCCTCGGACGGCTTCCCGCTTCTTCATCTGGAGGCACAAATGCGAAGCAAAGTCTGGATAGCCACTCTGGTGAGTGTGTTGGCACTGCCCGCCGTGGCCGCGGCCCACAACGTCGGGCACATCTTTCTGCCCGACGGGAGTTGTCTGGAGATCGGCTCGGTCAAGGAAGCGCCGCTGGTGGGCAAGGATGGCACGCAGCTCGATCTCGTCCCCGGCACCGCGAACCCGCCGCGGGACGAGTACGGCACCAGTTTCGTCGGCTACTGGGGCAACACACCCATCCTTCCCGGCCGCTGCCCCGTCGTAGCCGCGACGGCTTCGACCGTGGGGACGAACAGTGTCACGACGACGGCCGTGGCAACGACGGCTGCCGCAGCGCCGGCACCTTCGGCGAGCTTCGGTTCGGGCGGCCCCCTGGTGAGTTTCGGGCCCAGGAAAGAGCGGTAGATCGCCAGAAGAGGGCCACTCGTCTGCCGGTCGGTTCATCGACCAGGGGGTCAGACCTCGGTCTGACCCCTCAATCCACGCATTGCCGGTATAGTCTCCGGAGAATTTCGGGCTTCGGCCGGAGGCTCTCATGCTGAAGGATCTTCGCTACGGCCTGCGCATGCTCCTGCATGCCAAGGGTTGGACAGCGGTCGTCGTCGTCTCGCTCGCACTCGGCATCGGCGCCAACACCGCCATCTTCAGCGCAATGAACGCGATGCTGCTGACCCGGATCCCGGTTCAGGATCCCGACACGCTCGTGCGGCTCCGGTTCGCCGGCCGCAACCAGATGGCGACCAGTTCGAGCGATTACGGTTTCACCCGGCGCATGGCGGGCGAGAGCATGCGGACGACCTTCTCGTATGCGATGTATCAGCAGTTCGTCAAAGACAACCAGACGATGGTGGACCTGTTCGCGTGCGCGCCGGCCGGCCGCGTGAACGTCGCCGTCAATGGTCAGGCCGAACTGGCAACCGCCTTCGTCGCAACCGGCAACTACTTCCGGGTGCTCGGCATCGGCGCCCGCATCGGTCGAGTCTTCGGACCCGACGACGACAACCCAACCGCGCCGCCAGTGGCGGTGATCAGCGATCGCTTCTGGCGCTCGCGGTTCGGGAGCGATCGATCGGTCGTCGGCAAGGTCATCTCCGCGAACCTGGTCCAGGTCACCATCGTCGGCGTCTTGCCGTCCCAATTCACCGGCATTCAACAACCGGTCGCCGAGCCTGCCGACATTACGTTCCCGGTGAACCTCGAGCCGCAGATCAATCCTCCGCCGGTCGTCAACGGGATCGCCCTCTCGCGGCTCGGCCAGCCCACCTACTGGTGGCTGCAGGTGATGGGACGCCTGAAGCCGGGCGTGTCGGCCGAGCAGGTTGCAGGGAAACCTGGGCGGTGTCTTTCAGGCGACCGCCAAGGCCGGGCTCGATTCCTACCTCGCCGGCCTGAGCGCCGAGGCTCGAGGCACGTCCGGCAATCGGAACCGGACCGCCGTCCCGCGCCTGGTGGTCGAGTCGGGCGCGCGTGGCATCTACGACGTCAGCGAAACCAACCTGCGCGCGGTCCGCATCCTCACCGGCGTCGTCGCGCTGGTGCTGCTGATCGTCTGCGCCAACGTCGCCAATCTGCTGCTGTCGCGAGCGACCGCGCGGCAGAAGGAAATCTCGATCCGTCTCTCCGTGGGCGCCACGCGCGCCCGCCTCGTCCGACAAATGCTCGTCGAGAGTCTTCTCCTCGCATTCTTCGGCGGAGTGCTCGGGATTGCCGTGGGCTACTGGGGAAGGGAGCTGCTGCCCGGCACCCTCGGTCAGCTGGCGCCGCTCGACTGGCGCGTGTTTGTCTTCACCGCCATCGTTGTCGTGTTGACCGGCCTGGTGTTCGGCATCGCCCCGGCGCTGCGGACCACACGCGCGGAGATCAGCAGCATTCTGAAGGAGACGAGCCGCAGCGTCACGGGGTCGCGCAGCGTGCTGGGCAAGTCGCTGCTGGTCGTCCAGGTCGCGATCTCGCTCGTCCTGGTGACCGGTGCCGGCCTCTTCCTTCGGACCCTCGAGAACCTGCGCGCGGTCGACGTCGGCTTCGATCCGACCAACCTGGTGCTGTTCCGGGTCAATCCGCAGCTGAACGGATACGACGAGCAGCGCAGCGCTGCCCTCTATCAGCAGCTGGTTGACCGGCTCGGCAGCCTGCCGGGGGTGCGGGCGGCGACGCTCTCCAATCCTGCCCTCCTGAGCGGCAGCGTCAACCAGACCAGCATTTTCGTACAGGGGCGCACCTACGACCCCGGCGTGCAGCAGCAGGACAGCATCAATCGACTGGTGATCGCGCCGAACTTCTTCGACGTGATGGGTATGCCACTGAAGCTGGGCCGCGGCTTCACCGAGGGAGAGAACAACGCGAAAGCACCCAAGGTCGCAGTCATCAACGAGGCGGCGGCAAAGAAGTACTTCACGGACGGGAACCCGATCGGCCGCCGGTTCGGATCCAGCCCAGAAACCTCGAGTCAGCTCGAGGTCGTCGGCGTCGTCCGCGACGCGAAATACGACAACGTTCGCGACGAAGTGCCGGCGACGCTGTACGTGCCGTTCCGGCAGTCACGGATGGGCACGCCGACGATGGCGGTGCGAACCGCCGGTGATCCGCTGGCCTTCGTCGGAACGATTCGGGAGACCATTCGCGCCATCGACCCGAACCTGCCGATGGTCGATGTCTCCACGCAGATGGAGCAGGTCGAGCTGCGGTTCGAGCAGGAGAAGGTGTTCGCCCAGGCCTACACGCTCTTCGGTGCGCTGGCACTGGTCCTCGCTGCCGTCGGTCTCTACGGCGTGATGTCCTACACCGTCGCGCGACGGACCAACGAGATCGGCATCCGCCTGGCGCTGGGCGCGCGCCGGGAGCAGGTACTCGGCGCCACGATGCGCGAATCACTGATCCTGGTCGGTATCGGCGCGGCAATCGGCATCGCGATCGTCCTGGCGGCCAGCCGGTTCGTCGCCAGCCTGCTGTTCGGCGTCCCGAACAACGATGCGATCTCCATCTCGGTCGCGACCGCGGTCCTCGGCGTCGTCGCGGCGATCGCCGCGTACCTGCCGGCACGCAGGGCGTCCCGGGTGGATCCGATGGTCGCGCTGCGAAATGAATAGCGGGCTCCGGCGGAAACGAGTTCCCGGATGGAGGCGTCGATGCGGCTGATGCGCTGGGTGTGTATCGGCGCGCTCGCGACGGCCGTGCCAGGTTATGCGCAAGGCATCAAACCGATGACCGAGCGCCCGCCTGAGCCTGTCAGCCTCGGGCTGTCGCCAAGAACCGTCCGCAACAGCAGCGGCGACTGCCACGTCTTTCTCTGGGGTCAGCCGGTGCGCAACTGGCAGGGAACGATGAAGGCAGGCACCGCCGCTGATCCTGCCAACGCCCTCAGCGCCTGTATCCTGACGAATACCAATGCCGCCAGGGAGGCGGCGGAGTCGCCGAACACCGACACGCTGGTCCTGGTCAAGCGGCACGTCAACTACAAGAAGTTCAAGGCGTGGGTGAACCGGGCAGTGTCGGACCTGGGCAAGCGGCCGCAGCAGCCCGCCGAAGCGGCCAGGTGGGATGCTGCCAGCCCCAGGGTGTTCAAGCTCGAGGAGGATCTCGAAGCGTTGAGAGCGGCCGTGCACGATGCGTTGGACGCGTATGGACTGAATGACCCTCTGACGGCAATGATCTTCACCGGCGCCTCGTTCAGCGATGCGAACGGCGTTCAAGCCGAAGGAGAGGGCGCGCCGGAGGCCACTTCCGCCACGGAGCCAGAAGGATCGCCGCTCGGGCCCGCCGCCCATGTGGTGTTCGAGTCTCCTCATTTCGGGGACGATGAGGGGTCGTGGCTGCATTTCGCGTTCGGTGGACGCGTCGGGTATCAGCAGATCATGTCGATGGTCAAGCCCGTCTCGGGGGATGATGCCGCGGCAGTCGATCCGACGCCGGTTGCGGAATACAGAGACGGGCTCCTCTGGTCGGTAGGCGCAACCGCCTACACGTTGTCGCGAGGGGCATCCGAAGCGTTCGTCCGCGTCTCTGTCGGCGGCACCCGGATCGGCGATGCGCGATCCGTGCTCGAAGCGGAGAACGGCCAGGGGTTCATCGCTGTTCCGGTGGAGAACGGCCAGCCGCTGAGTGCGCCTCGATATGAGATCGGGCTGGGGTGGAACTATTACGGCAAGGCGATGGAGATCGCCCACCTCGAGAAGGGTCTGATGAACCCGGCCTTCAGTGCCTTCCTCATGCACCGGCGGGACAAGCGCCTGAAGGGAGAGGGAGACCTGGCAAGTTTTTCCAGCCCGGAAGAGCGCTGGGTCTACGGCATCTCTGTCAACCTCAGAAACCTGGTGAGATCCGACCGCGGTGAGACAACGCCGACGAGAGCCAACACCTTCGACTTCGGGTTCTCGGTCGAGCGCGAGTTTGCTCACGGCAGCGGACTGAAGATCCCGGACAGCACCCGCTACATCCTCCGAGGGGAAATCAACGTGCTTCGCGCGCTCGCCGGCCGGTCTGAGAAGCAGCCGGCTCCAGCCGACGGGAAACGGTGAGCCGGCGGGACCCGCTCGAGCGGACTCTCACTCGCTACGCAGCGCGATGGTCGGGTCCACCGCGATCGCCCGGTGTGCCGGCCCGATGCACGCGAGCAGCGCCAGTGCGAGCAGCAGCAGCGACCCGGCGAGGAACGTCCCCGGGTCGGTCGGCGTGATCCCCCACAACTGCGACGCCAGCAGGCGCGTGGACGCCAGCGCACCGGCCCAGCCAAGCCCGATCCCCGCGAGCACTACCAGCAGGACGTGACGCGCCAGGAACATGATCACCGCGTCAGGGCCGGCGCCGAGCGCCTTGCGGATGCCAATCTCACGGGTGCGGAGACTGACGGAGTAGGCCAGCAGCCCGTAGACACCAACGCCGGCGAGCAGCGAGCCGACGCTTGCGAGCACGCCGAGCAGAAGCAGGTTGTAGCGCGTGCGCTCGGTCCCGATCGTCCGTCGCGATTCCGCCGTCATGATCGACGAGATCGGTCTCGCTTCGACCTCCGCGACCGCCTCCCGTACGGCTGGCACGAGGGCCAAAGGGTCACCCGGCCGCCGAACCACGAATGTCATCTGACCGAACATGACGCCGAACGGGCCGCCGTAGCGCGATGGTTGTTGCACGTACGAGGCGTAGATCACCGGCTGCGATTCGACCTGCGCGTGGCGGGTCGGAATGTCCCGGACGATGCCGATGACTTCGCGCGGTTGTTCGTCGGGTCCGGCATCGAGTGTCAGACGACGGCCGATGGGGTCTTCGCCGGGCCAGAGCTGCCGTGCCGCCGCCTCGTTGACGATCGCCACCCATGGCCGGGAGACGGTATCGGCTTCCGTGACGTCGCGTCCGCTCACGAACGGCGTTCTCAATGCGTGGAAGAGCCCCGGGGTCACCAGAAAGTACGCTGCCTTGAGCGAGGGCGGGTTGCCATCCTCCGGGAAACGGCGTTCTACTCGAACGTCCATGACCGGGAGAATGAGACTGTCCACAGGCGGGAACGAGATACCGGCCACTGCCTCGGCCCCGGGGACGGCTTGCAGGCGCTCGTGAACACGCTTCAGGCTTTGCCAGGGCACGTTGAGCATCTCGAAATAGGTGAACCCGGCATGCTGTCCGAGTATTTTCTGGGGCGCGGCTGTCCGGACCTCGAACATCAGCAGGCCTGACGGATCGAAGTTGAGATCACGGTGCGTGAGCCGCAGGAAGCTGTTCGTCAGCAGCCCGAACCCGGTCAGCAGCATGAGAGCAAGCGCGATCTGACTCGTCACCAGGCCGGTGCGCATCGCGCTGCCGCGTCGCGCGACCGTGAGCGGACCTGGACCATCGAGCGGAGCACCAGGCGCGACTCTCGATACCGCAAAGGCGGGGGCAAGGCCCGACAAGATCCCGGTGCCGATGGCGAAAGCGGCTGTCAGCCCGAGAATGCGAAGGTCCAGTCGCACCGGCCCGATCGGCGGCACGCCGATCGGCGGGGCCATCGCGGCTAATCCGTGGAGAGTTGCCCAGGCGACGAACAGTCCAAGCGCCCCACCGCCAAGCGACAGGAGCAGGCTCTCGGTCAGCAGCTGCCGGAAGAGGCGGGTGCGGCCGGCGCCCAGGACGACCCGCAGGATCATTTCACGGCGGCGCACGGTTCCCCGGGCCAGCAGAAGCGCCGCGACATTCGCGCAGGCCATCAGCAGCACGAGGGGAGACGGCTCCCTGGATAGTGGCCAGCGGCTCGCGCGTCCAGCCATAAGAGATCGTCGCGGAGCGACACCACGCGGACGCGCCAGCCGGCGTTGACGGCGGGACGTTCGAGCGCCAGCTGCGCCGAAATGGCGGCAAGGTCGCTTTCCGCCTGTAACAGCCGTCATGCCCGGCTTCAGGCGCCCAACCGCTCCAAACAGCCGGCCTGCGCCAGGCTTGACCGTCGGCGCGACATGCATCGGCGTCCAGAATTCGACGCGTGGGTTTCGGTAGCTGTAGTCTTCGGGCATGACGCCGATGACCGTGCTGCGTCCGGCGTCGACCGGGATCGATCTGTTCAGGATGTCGGCGGCGGCACCATAGCGGCGCTGCCAGAGGCCGTGGCTCAGGATGACGACGCGAGCGGCGGCGCCGGCCTCGCTGGCCGTGAAGACCCGGCCGATGAGCGGCTACGACGCCGAGCATGGCGAAATAGCCGGAGGATGACCGCCTGGCCCGGTCGTCCGTTCCGCCGGCGTGCCGTCCTCGTGCCCGAGGTCACGAGGGACCGGCGAGCGACAGCTCGAGCGCGTCGAAGCGTGCTACCGCGCTCCTTCCAGGCCAGGTAGTCCGCGGCCGATACGCCCCGCGTTCCCGCGGCGTTGTCTTGAGACACGCCGCGCAGGACGACGAGGCGGTCGCCATGCGTGGATGGGAAGGGTGTCGGCACGAATCGAGCCCATGAGGCCCAGCACCGCGGCGTTCGCGCCGATCCCGAGCGCGAGCGACATCAGCGCCACGATGGTGAACACCGGGGCCGCCGCGAGCATTCGACAGCCGTAGCGGACGTCGATGACGAGGTCGAGACCACCAGATGCACGCCGCGTTGATCCCGGCACGCGTCGCGGACCACCGCCAGGTTCCCGAGACGCGCGTCGCGCCTCCACACGCGCGGTCTCCGGGCTCAGCCCCTCGGCGATCTTTTCTTCGATCAGCGCATCCAGATGGAGTTGAAGCTCGCGGTCGAGCTCATCGTCGAGGCGTGACGAGAGCACGACCGACGCGATGCGCCGTAACGAACGATCCGGGCCAGCCGTCTCAACGTCACCGCGTTCTCGTCAGGCCCGCTTGAGGACGAGCCCTACTGCTGACGAGAGTCGCCGCCAGCTCTCCAGCTCTCGCTCGAGCTGCTGCCGGCCCTCGCGTGTGAGGCCGTAGAACCTGGCCTGCCGTCCCAGGTCTGATTCCTTCCATTCCGACTCGATCCATCCCTGGTGCTCCAGACGGTGCAGGGCGGGATACAACGAACCCTGGCCGACCGCAAGCACATCATCCGACAACTCCTGGATTCGCTTGGCGATGCGCCAGCCGTGCAGCGGCTCGCGCACGAGCGTCTTGAGGATCAGCAGATCGAGCGTGCCCTGGAGGAGGTCGGACGGTTTCGGCATGTGCTTGACAATGATACCTCGACTATCGACAATGATGCCTCGATAGTCGACAATGACTGCCCTGCTGCTCCTCCTCGGTCGGATTGATCGTGAAACCGCGAGTGAGTCCGCGCACCTGATGATCTTCGTCACCAGCGACTGTCCGATCTCGAACTACTACGCGCCCGAGATCCAGGAAGTCTGCACCGGATACCGGGCGAGGGGTCTCACCTGCACTCTGGTCTACGAGGACCTCGGCCTCGACGAGGGTCGGATGCGCGCGCATCTGGCGGAGTACGGATATCGGAACGTTCCAGCGACGATCGACCGGGATCGTGCCCTCGCCCGGCGCGCCGGGGCCACGGTGACTCCGCAGGCCGTGCTGTCCGGCAAGCACGGCCGGGTCCGGGTACCGGGGCCGCATAGACAACCGCTACGAATCGTTCGGAAAGCCGCGGCGGGTCGTGACCGAACGCAACCTTCGCGATGCCATCGACGCCGTTCTCGACGGCAGGCCCGTCAAGAACCCCGAGACACCTGCCCTCGGCTGCCACATCGTCTCGCCGGATCATCAGAGGAAGACGTCCATGAGATGCTCATCATTGGATTGGATGCTGGCCGCGGCTGTCGCCGCGCCTTCGGCCTGGCAGCGTGCGTCACGTCCGTCGTCGCCGACCTTCAGCGAGACCATCGCGCCGATCGTGTTCGAGAACTGCGTGGCCTGCCATCGGCCGGGCGAAGCAGCCCCCTTCACGCTCGCCTCGTATGAGGACGTGGTCAAACGGGCGGAGCTCATCGTCAAGGTGACGGAGTCGCGCTACATGCCTCCCTGGAAGGCCGTCAAGGGGCACGGCGAATTCAAGGACGAACGGCGTCTCACCGACGAGACAGATCGCGTCGATTCGGGACTGGGATGAAGGCAGGCATGCCGCGCGGCGACGCGGCGAAGATGCCGCCGCTCCCGGCCTTTACGGAGGGCTGGCAGCTAGGGCAAGCCGGACCTGGTTCTCGAGATGCCGGCCGTGTACGCCGTCCCGGCAACCGGCGCCGACATCTATCGGAACTTCGCCATTCCTACCGGCCTTACCGAGGACAAGTGGGTTCGCGCGGTGGAGTTCCGACCGAGCGCGCGGCGAGCCGTCCATCATGCACTGTTCTCGTTCATCCGCGGCGGCGCGGTGAAGACCCTGGAAGGGCGTGGCGGGCAGCCCGGGTTCGGGGGGGCGATGCTGGTCGCGCTGGTGCCCGGGTTTCAGCCGGCCGGGGACCTCGGGACGTGGGCGGTCGGCACGACCCCGCGGGTATTCCCGGGTGGCGTCGCCCGTCGGCTGGCCAAAGGCTCGGACCTCGTCGTGCAGATTGCATTTCCATCCGACTGGCAAGCCCGAGGTTGAGCGCTCGACGATGAGCAATCTATTTCGCGGACGGTCCACCCGAACGCCGCGTGTTTACGCCGGGGATCCCGGGATTTTTCGGAGCGCTGGCCGGGATCGACATTCCGCCAGGCGAGAAGGCGTTCACTATAAGAGGGAGCTATACCGTGCCGCGTGACATGCAGGCCCTGTCGATCGCCGCGCATGCGCACTATCTCGGCAAGGAAATCAGGGCGGACGCCACCCTGCCCGATGGAACCGTAAGGCCGCTACTGTGGATCCAGGACTGGGACTTCAACTGGCAGGACCGCTACGACTACAAGGAGCCGGTCCTGCTGCCGAAGGGCACGCGGATCGATATGGCCATCACCTATGACAACTCGGCGGACAATCCGCGCAATCCGTGCAACCCACCCCGCCGCGTGCGGTGGGGCATGCAGTCGTTCGACGAGATGGGGTCGGTGAACTTCATGATGATCCCGGTCAACGGCGACGATCAGGAGCAGGCGCAGCAGCAGATGGGGGCCGGGTTGAAAGAGGCGATCTCGAAAGTCGTGCAGAGCGATGCGGTGAAGAACTACATGGCGGAACAGAAGCGGTTCATGGACGACCCGACCCGCGAAGGGGCCGATCCCTGCGCCGCCAGATAGGGTCGGATCTCGTTTTTTGCGCTATCGTCCTCTACGGTGGACGGCGCGCAAGACACAACATCTGATCTCACGGCGGCAGACTCCGGCATTGCAGACCGCGCAAACCGGCGGCAAACCGCGTGGCGGCAGACCGCGTGGCGGCAGGCCGAGCGGCATGAAGAGCCGCTTTCTCCTCTACGTGCTCTTCCTCGCGACCGCGGTGCTCGCCGTCGCGGGATTGATCCATGCCGGCGAAGCCTACCTTCCGCCGCCGGGTGTCGCGCAGATCGCCACCGCCTCGGCCTCGTCTGGCGCCCTCGCCCAGATGCTCGACAACGCCGGCCACCCGCTGGCCCGCCTCATCATCCAGCTGATCGTCATCATCGTCGCGGCCCGCGTGCTGGGCAGCCTGGCCGGACGGTTGGGGCAGCCGCGAGTGATCGGCGAAATCGCGGCCGGGGTGCTCCTCGGTCCGTCACTGCTGGGAGCGATCGCGCCAGACACCAGCCGCCTGCTGTTCCCGGACGCCTCGTTGCCGATCCTGCAGCTGCTCAGCCAGATCGGGGTGCTGCTGTTCATGTTCGTCGTCGGCCTCGAGCTCGATCCGGCCCATCTCCGCGGCCGGGCGAGGACGGCTGTCGCCGTCAGCCACTTCAGCATCGTCATCCCGTTCGTGCTCGGTGTGACGCTGTCGCTCGCGCTCTACACTCAGTACGCGCCGTCGGGCGTGCGATTCCATGCGTTTGCGCTTTTCTGTGGGATCGCGATGAGCATCACCGCCTTCCCGGTACTCGCGCGCATCCTGGACGAGCACCGCCTGACCCATACGCCGCTCGGCATCACCGCCATCACCTGTGCGGCGGTCGACGACGTCACGGCCTGGGCCATCCTCGCCTTCGTGGTTGCGATCTCAACCGCGGGAGGTGCCCTGGAGACGCTGCTGGCCATCGTGGCGCTCTCCGCCGCCTTCCTGCTGCTGATGATCTTCGTCGCCCGGCCGGTGATGCAGCGTGTCTTCAGCCGGGATCGGGACGGCGATGCGCTGACTCAAGGACGCATCGCCATCGTTCTGGTGGTGTTGCTGTCGTCCGCACTCACTACCGAGGTCATCGGCATTCACGCGCTCTTCGGCGCCTTCGTGGCCGGCGCCATCATGCCGCTCGAAGGCACGTTCCGCGCCCAGCTGCGCGATCGGCTCGAGAGCATCAGCTCGGTGTTCCTGCTGCCGCTGTTTTTCGCCTATACCGGCCTGCGCACGCAGATCGGCCTGCTGGACGATGTGGCGAGCTGGATGGTCTGCGTCGCCATCATCGTCGTGGCCACGGCCGGCAAGATGGGCAGCACGATTGTGGCGGCACGCTGGACCGGCCTTGCCTGGCGCGATTCGATGGCGCTCGGCGCGCTCATGAACACCCGCGGTCTGATGGAGCTGGTCGCGCTCAATGTCGGCTACGACCTGGGCATCCTCACGCCGGAGATCTTCGCGATGATGGTGCTGATGGCGCTGGTCACCACCGCGATGACCGGGCCGCTGCTGTCGCTCAGCCTTGGTCCGACCAGTCGGCCGCCGTCAACTTTACTTCGTCGGTAAATCCGCGGCGTAGAGAAGCGTCGCTGGACGGACCGGCGCCGGTTCGCGGACGGCGGTAATGGCCATGATCCGGACCCGATCGTTGACCGGCAGCACCAGCGAGCGGGCGCCGGGAGGCAGGTCGATCGGATACATGAACAGGTAGCTGGCGACGTAAATCTGGTTGCCGTTCGGCGCGTGCCGGTGGGTGCCGATCCAGCCGATCTCGTCGCGCTTCACGAATCCGGGCCGGATGTTCTCGATGCCGCTGACCTCACCGGTCTGGGGATTCCACGAGACGACCAGGTCCGCCTGGATCTCCTGCTGCGTCGGCGTGCCCCCTTGTCCGGCCCGCTGCGGCACGAACGGTTCGCGCAGCGCGCTCGGCTCCTTCAGACGGCTCCACCACTGACCGACGGGGCCCTGCCATTCGCGAATAAGGGGCTTTGACACCCCGATGGTCAGCGGGACGTCGCCGCCGACCGCGGCGGCCAGGATGTAGACCCGGTTGAACGAACCGGCGGGCAGCGCAAGGCGGTCCCCTTTCGGCACCAGCACGTTCTTCGCGCCAGGGGTACTCGGCCCGAACTGGAACCGGACGCCGTTGATCGTCAGTTGCGCGGGCAACAGCTCGGCCGCGATGGTTCGCTTGCGGCCATCGAAATCGCCGTCCGCGCGGTCCTTGTCGGTCGACACGCCATCGAGATTGAATGGCAATTCCAGTGGCGCCGACGTGCGTTCGAGCGCAGCGATCGGCGGCGGCGCGGCCGGCGGCTGCCCTGGCGCCGGCGCGCCGCCGCGGCCCGTGTTGAACATCGTGGCGTTCGCGCCCGCGACAGCGGGGGCAAGCCGGAACGCCAGCGTGCGCGGCTGATACGGCTTCAACTCGACGTTCGCCAGCAATGGACGGCTCTGCGGCGGCTGATTACCCCGGCCCTGCTGCGGCTGCGCGAACGGGCCGACTTCCTCTTCCGCGGCGTTGATCTCGCGCACCGCGGTCACCCCCGCTGGCAGCCGCACGTTCGTCCGTGCCGGCAGCCCGTAACGCTCCTGCAGGCGCACGACGAGCTCGTCGCTGTCCTCCGCCTTCTTCAGCGCGACGATCGCCACCTGGCCGGTCTGATCGTCGACGCCGATCATCGAGAACGATCGGCCGAGCGGCCCCGGATGCGCATCCGCCTGGAAGGCGACCGGTGGCTGGTTCACCTGCGTCGCCCGATGCGGCAGCCGTCCCTGGCGCCAGTCCCCCTGGTGGCCGGCGATCGAAAAGAGGAACTGATGCCGCCCGAGGTCGTTGCTGCTCTGGTAGGTGTAGCTGCCGACGGGACGCGGCGTGTGAATGAGCGTCAGCCGCAGCGTGTTGTCGTTCGGCTTGTCCCACCCGTGCTTGCTGTCGTTGATGATGCCGACGCCGAAGCGTCCGCTCGCGTCGGTGATGTCCGCCCACTTCTGCGCCGGCACCTCGTACTTGTCCGGCTCGTTGTTGGTACGCTCGATCGTGCCGACGCCCAAGGTCGTAGGTCGCCCGGCCGTTCGCCGCGGCGAGCGGAAATGAGGCTTTCAGCAGCGCGTTCGGCGATTTCCAGTCGACCACGTTGTCGACGTCAACGCGGTCCCCCCCTTCGGTGACCCGGACGCGCTGGACGAAGGTCGACCCGGCGGCACGTCTGGTGATCTCCAGCGCCACCCGGACCGGACCGCGTTCGACGATCCGGATCGTCGGCTTCGAGAGGTACTCGCGCGCCGGCCCCTGCACCGTGTCGAACAGCACTTCCCACGCCGGCCACGGCGGCGACAGGTTGTCGCGAAGCTCCAGCATCACCGGCGCGCTGAGCAGCTCGTGCTTCGCGTCCTTGTCGTAAATCGACGCGATGTCGCCGTTGCGGTCGACCGTGACCGAGAGACGGTTGTTCTCGAGCGACGTCGGGGTGACATTCAGCGAGGTGGGACCGCTCGCGCCAACCTTCGCGCGGACGTGAAACACTTTGAACCCGACCGAGGGCAGCTCCGGCAGGAACAGTACCTGGGCGTCGCTGCCGGATCGCCCCAATACCTGCGCCAGCACCTCGCGTCCGGTCGACGCGTCGGTTACCGCCACCGCGGCAGGAGCGAGGCCGGAGAAGGTCACCGTCGCCTCGACGGCGTCGCGCCGCGACGCTGAGATCGGGTTGAAAACAACGAGCGGGATGCCCGTCCCCTGGGTGTCGAGCACGTGGGCGACCGCCCCCGTGGACGAGGTGAGCACCCCGGCGAACTGGTTCAGAGAGGCCAGCTCGTCGTTCCATGAGAACTGGTACGCCTGGGGGATGCAGGTGCCGGTCAGGTCGTCGTGAAACTGGTGCCACAGCACCCGCATCCACGACTCGCGCAGCCGCTCGCCTGGATACGGGACGCCGGTCAGCCACTGCGCCGCGACCGCCGACCGCTCGGCCGCGTCGGCGAGCAGTTCGTTCTGCCGGTTGAACTTCTTCATCGCCGCCTGCGAGGTATAGCAGCCGGTGCCGTGGGTCTTGAGGATCAGCTCGCCGTTGTGTTCGGGGAGCGCCGCGAACTGCTGCGGCGTGAGGTCCTTCGCAAGCTGATCGGCCGAGGTGTTGATCACCTTCACCGCCGCGTCCGGCCTGGTCATTGCCTTCTCGAGGTTTCGCACCGTCTCTTCGGTCGGGGCACCGCCGGTATCGCCGGTCCCGACGTAGCGGAACTCGACCGCCTTGCCGTCGCCGAGCGCCGTGAACTGGTTCGTCCACGACGGATCGGTCGTGATGTCGGTGTCGCCCGCGATGGTCGAGGTGTACGACTTCGGGTCCAGGTTGGCCAGGATCTCGTTGCCGTCGACCCCCTTCCACCGGCCGACGGGGAACGGGATCGGCCGTCCCCAGGTGAGCTTCTGGGTCGAGAACGACCGCAGGCCCGAGGCCGCGGCGATCGACGGCAGCGACCACGGGAAGCCGAAGCAGTCGGGCAGGAAGATGTCGCGGCTGACCTTGTTGAACTCCTCGCGGAAGAAGCGCTGGCCGTAAAGCGCGTGCCGGAACAGCGACTCGGGGGACGGCATGTTCACGTCCACCGCATTGATCCACGCGCCCGAGACCCGCCACCGCCCATCCGCGACGTACTTCTGCACCCGCGCCCAGTCGTCCGGGTAGTACTCCTTGAACCACATGTAGTGGATCGCGCCTTCCCAGTTGAAGACGTAGTTCGGGTACTTCTCGAACAGGTCGAAGTTCGTGTAGAACGTCCTCGGCACGAAGTCGCGAATGGTGTCCTGCACCGTCCAGTTCCACTGCGAGTCGAGGTGGGCCGTCGAGACGACGTAGATCGTCTTCGGGGCGGGGACCTGCGACGAGAGCGTGGCGAGACTGACGAGGCAGGCGGCGACGGTCGCGGGTAACGTGAGTCGGGGGCGCATCAACGCGGGATGCTAGTGTCCGGGAACCGCGGTCCGCAACAGAATTCGCGGGGCCGGGCCGACGCGACATGCCGGGGCCACCGGCCCGAACACTTTCTGTACTTCGCTCAGCGCTTGTTGGCCAGGCGCGCTCGCGTCTTCGCGGCGCGTTTCGCCGAGGCCTTCCGGGCGCGCGCCGGCCGCCGCCGCGCGACCTGCTTCGCCTGTCGTGACAGCGCCTTCGGCGACGCGGTGGACTTGGATTCCCCCTTCAGTGCCGCCTTGGCGGCGCGGGATCGAGCCGGCGAGGGTCGCTTGCCCTTGCGCCGTGCCGCGCTCTTCGCGCTCTGTTTGGTTCGCTCGCTCGCCGTCCGCGGCGGGGCCGGCAGCTTCACCCCCGCTCTTCTTGCCTTTGACAGCCCGATCGCGATCGCCTGCTTCGTCGAGCGGGCGCCGTGCTTGCCCTCACGGACGTGTTCGATCTCCTCCTCGACGAAAGCTCCGGCCTGGGTCGAGGGCGCCTTCCCTTCTCGCTTGGCCTTGCGCGCCTTCTCCAGGGTCTTTTTCTCCGGCATGGAACCCTCCTGGCGAGGTCCGAAGCAAGATTCCGGCCCGGCGCTCGACATGCAAACCTCGACGGCGCACTTCCACCGCCGGTTGCGACGTCCGATGAGGTTGAGCGTTTTGGGGTCAGACCTGACCCAAATCAGATCAGCGAGACCGCTACTCCGAGCCTCGTCCCGCCCCGCGCTGACCGCCAACCGTCAGAGCCAGGGCAGCCCAGTTGGTCGCCGCGGCCGAGACGAACTGGTGCTTCCCGTGCGGAAAGCCGGACTCGAAGTGCGGCTGGATCGGCAGCGCCCGCGAGCGCACGAACCAGGAGCCGTCAGCCAGCTGCGTCTTCAACAGAAACTGGATCCCGCGCCGGTAGGCCTGGTCCTGCGTCGGCAGCGCACGGCTCTCCGCCAGCGCATACAACGCCTGCCCCGTCGCGTAGGCGTCACTCTCGAGGGACGGCAGCTGCGACCATCCGCCGTCGGTACGCTGCTGCGCAATCAACGCGCGACCTGCCGTCCGGACGGCGCCTTGTCCCGCCCCGCTCCAGTGCAGCCCGAGGACTTTGAAGACGCGGTCTTCGGTTACCGGCGTTTCCGCCTTCGCGATCCACGCGGCCGCCCGCTTGATCGCCGCCTCATAGGGCTCGCGGCTCGCGGCCGGCGCGTAATTCTGCAGCGCGCGCATCGAGAGCACCGTCGCCGCGACCTCGCTGGCCTCGATCGGCGGACGATGGGCGAGCACCCGCCAGCTGCCGGCCGCCGTCTGCTGCCCCTTGAGGAAGCGCGCCAGCGCGTCAGTCGAGGCATCCGCGGGATACTTTTCCGCCGCCAGCCCGAGCAGGATGTAGCTGACCGTGAGGGCATCACCCGGGATGCCGATCCCCTGCAGCGCGCGGTCACGCCACGTGTCGACATACCGCCCGACCGCGCCGAGCTGCTCCTTCGCGATCAGCTCGTCGACCTTCATGCCCTTCATCCTCGCCGCCGCGACCGTCATCGAGGTGATGGAGTTGTGATGGCAGGAGACGCAGCCGGACTTCTTCAGGAAGCTCCGGTCCGCCTGCTGGAGCAGCGGCAGCACACGGGTGACGGCCGCTTCGGCGGATGACGCCGGCGCAAACACCAGCGGTGCCGTCGCCGGTCGATCGGCAGGCTTGGCGCCCGCCTTGAGCAGGAGCGCGGTGACCGGCGTGTTACCCCGCAACTGCGCGAACCCCAGCGCGGTCTCCCCCGCCGTTGACTTGGCGTTCGGATCGGCGCCTTTTTCCAGCAGCATCCGGACGACATCGGCGGACATCGCATCAGATGCCGCCGCGGCCATCAGGGGCGTCCGTCCGTGCGGATCGCGGGCATTGACGTCCGCTCCATGGGTCAGCAGCAAGGGAGTCGCCAGGGCCGGGCCGCTCGGCGGCGAGCTCACTTGCATGGCGATGGTGGTGGCCGGCGGGGGCAGCTTCGGCAGCACCATGTCGATGCAGCCCTTGCACTGGGCGCGCAGCGAGAACGCGAGCGCCGGCACACCGTCGGCGTCGAGATCGGCTCCCTTTTCGACCAGCAGCCGGAACATCGCCTCGTCGCCGTTGTAGGCGGCGAGGACCAGCGGCGAAATGTCGCCGAACAGGCTTGGCGCGCGCTCGCGGACCTTGGCGCCGCGTTCGATCAGCAGCTGCGCCACCGGCGCGGCCCCCGGGAGCCCGGCGGCGATCATCAGCGGCGTGCGTCCATCGGACGAGCGGGCCGAGACATCGGCGCCGCGTTCGACCAGCACGCGGACCTTTTCGAGGTCCGGCACCGCCCACATCAACGCGGTCGCCGCCGCATCGTCCGCGGTATTCGGGTCGGCGCCGCGTTCGAGCAGCGTCCCGACGAGTGCGGCATCACCATAGAGGACGGCGTACATCAGCGGCGTCGCGCCACCGGGCCCGCGCCGCTTCAGCACGCCCGTTCCAGCTGCCAGCGCGGCGTCGACACGGCGCCGATCCCCGGCGCGAATCGCGTCCATCAGTGCGGCGGCGTCAGGATCCGGCGGGACGGCCGGCAGATCGCCCGACACCGCGTCGGGCCACTCCGCCCCTTCGTCGATCCATTGCTTGAGCGTGGCGACCTGCGCCGGCGGGAGCGGACCGGTCGGCGGCATCTGGATGCCGAACTGGTCACCGATCAGCCGCTGATAGAGACGGCTACCATCGGCGTTCCCCGGACCGATCACCGCGATGGTTCCGCCCAGAAACGCATCCTTCCGCCGGTCCAGGCGAAGCCCGTTCTTCTGCTCGGTCGGGCCGTGGCAGCTGTAGCACTGCTGCCGGAGGATCGGCTGGACGTCGCGGACGAAATCCACTTTCGTGGCCTGCTCCGCGCGGAACGAGGGAGCCCACACAACTCCGACAAACGCAGCGGTGACGGCACCGGCAACGAGGGACTTCCACATCTTGGTGTACTCCGTTGAGGAGCGGAGTATACGGCTGACTGGGACTGGCTGGCAATGGGAGGCAATCAGAAATGAGGATTGGGGATTGGGGATTGGGGATTGGGAGTTGCGAAGCTACTAGGTGCCGCAGAAGGTGCGGTAGGGTCGGTCGCTGGGACCCGGCGCGCTGAACGCAGGCTCGTCGCGTCTGTGATCGTAGGGTGTCGCCAGGACGTCGAGCAGGCGCTCCATCACCGAGAAATCGGCCCCGATGGCAGCCTCGAGGGCTTCCTCCACTTTGTGGTTGCGAGGGATGACCGCGGGGTTGTGCCGGCGCATCAGGTCGTCGGCCTCGCTGCGGGGTTGGGGCTGCCGCTGGCGCCGCGCTTCCCACCTGCGATACCACCCGTCGAACTCGGGATCGCCGCTGGCCGCGTCGTCGACTGCCGGGGTGGTCAGCGACCTGAAGGTATTGGTGAAGTCGGCGGACCGCCGCTGCATCGAGGCTAGCAGATCGTCGGCGAGCGCCTTGTCTTCGGTCTCCCGGGTGAACAGTCCCAGCTTCGATCGCATGCCGTTCAACCAGTGCTGCTCGAACAGTCCGGGGAAGCGATCGAGCGCCGCGGTCGCCCGTTCCACGGCTCGATTCATGTCCGGGTCGAACATGGGCAGCATCGCTTCGGCGAGGCGCGTCAGGTTCCAGTGCGCGATCGCCGGCTGGTTGCCGTACGCGTAGCGGCCGGCATGATCGATCGAGCTGAACACCGTGGCCGGATCATAGGCGTCCATGAACGCGCACGGGCCGTAGTCGATCGTTTCGCCTGACAGGGCCATGTTGTCGGTGTTCATCACCCCGTGGATGAAGCCGACCAGCTGCCATCGGGCAATCAGTTGCGCCTGCCGTTCGATGATCGCCTCGAGCAGCGCCAGGTGGGATTCCGGCGCATCGGCGAGCGGCGGATAGTGCCGCGCCCTCGTGTAATCGGCCAGCGCCCGAATGGCCGCGTGGTCGTCGTGCGCCGCGGCCCACTGCATGGTGCCGACGCGGATGTGACTCGCGGCGACGCGTGTCAGCACCGCGCCGTCGAGCACGGTCTCGCGATACACCGGCTCCCCCGTCATCGCCACCGCCAGGCTGCGGGTGGTCGGGATCCCGAGCGCGTGCATCGCCTCGCTGATGATGTATTCCCGCAGCATCGGCCCGAGCGCGGCGCGGCCGTCACCTCTCCTCGAGAACCGCGTCTGCCCCGCCCCTTTCAGCTGGATGTCCAGGCGATCGCCGGACGGCGTGATCTGCTCGCCGAGCAGAATCGCCCGGCCATCACCCAGACCGACGAAGTGGCCGAACTGGTGGCCGGCGTACGCCTGAGCGAGCGGCCGCGCCCCGTCAGGCAGGGCGTTGCCGGTGAAGATCCTGGCACCTTCTGCGCCGTCGAGCGATACCGGGTCGAGGCCAAGCATCACGGCGAGCGGCCGGTTGAAGGCGACGAGGCGCGGCGCGGCGACCGCTGTCGGGGCCGCCGGCGAGTGAAAGAGCTGCGGCAGCTCCGCGTATGTGTGTTCGAGGCGCCAGCCTGCCATCCGACCATCATAGCGGGCGCGCGTTTGGATCAGACCCAAACAGTTCAGGGACTTCGCTAGCGTTCAACAGGAGATCAGCAGGTCAGGAGAACTCTTTCAACACAGCCTCTTGAACTCCTGGCCTCTTGTAGAAAGTCCACCACCCGCGACGTCCTCGGTTCTGGGTTCCGGGTTCTTCGGTTCCAGTGGCTCGTCCTCGATAAATCAGTACCCTCGACAAAGCCCTCACCGCAGAGGCCGCAGAGCGGCGCAGAGGATTCTTCTGGCGGTTTTTCTCTGCGCCCTCGGCGCGCTCAGCGGTGACTCTGTTTCTGCCACTACTGAATCAGCAGAGACAGGCCTCTAGGTTCGGGCTGGCCCGTGACTGCAACCAGGGTGGTCGGCCGGGTGGTGAAGACCTTCGACAAACCGTTCAACGGAATGCGCTTGTCCCCGCATGTGTTCAACACCGCCTCGGATGTGGACAAGGCGCTGAGAGCGATCCGAGCCGAACTCGGCTAGACCCGAATGCTCTACGCCGCGGCAGCGAAGGGCGCGCAGCCTAGAATTGCCGGATGGACTACCGACTGCCGTCATCCTGCCTGCTTCTGGCCCTGACAGCCTCCGTCGCTTCTCTGGCGCAGCCTCGCACGCCATGGCCGACGGCAGGCTGGACGAGAGCGACACCCGAATCGCAGGGGCTCGATGCGCGACGACTGTCCGAGCTCGATCGCGAGATCGAGGGTGGCGCCTACGGACACATCGACCATCTGCTCGTCGTCCGCGGCGGCCATCTCGTGGTCGACGAGCGCTACGCTCGCGACTATCGCGCCATCAGCCGCGGACAGAAGGGGCCGCTCGGCTGCGGCGAGGGCTGCAGCGATCCGGCGGCGATGAACGAGTTCAACTACCTTCACCCGAACTGGCATCCGTACTACCAGGGGCGCGATGTCCACACGCTGCAGTCGGTCACCAAGTCGATCGCCGCGACGGTGATCGGCATCGCGATCGGGCGCAAGGACATTGCCGGCGTCGACGTTCCGTTTCTGTCGTTCTTCAAGGACCGAAATCTCTCCCGCGTGGATCCGCGGCTCCACCGGGCCACGCTGGACGATCTGTTGACCATGCGGTCAGGCATCGAGTGGCACGAGAGCGATCGGCCGCTCGACGTCACCAACACGACGTATCAGCTCGAGAAAAGCAAGGACTGGATCCAGTTCACCCTCGACCAGCCGATGGACGCCGCGCCGGGCACGAAGTGGGTGTACAACAGCGGCGGCAGCCAGCTCCTTTCCGGCATCGTCAAGACCGCGACCGGACGGTTCATCGATGACTACGCCAACGAGACGCTGTTCCGTCCGCTGGGGATCCGCAACTTTCACTGGAAGAAGACCCCGACCGGTCATCCGGACACCGAAGGCGGCCTCTACCTCTCGGCTGAGGACCTCGCGAAGGTCGGCCTGCTCTACCTCCGCGATGGCATGTGGGACGGCCGGCGCGTTCTGCCCGAGGGATGGGTCCGCTCGGCGACAAGGCACCACGTCACCGGCCTGCCCGGCCGATGGGACTACGGTTATCAATGGTGGCTGACGACGCGTGATGGCGCAGAGGTGTGGGCGGGCCGCGGCTTCGGCGGCCAGTTCTTGATCGTCATCCCGTCACGCGACATCGTCGCCGTCGTCCATTCCTGGAACGTGTTCGGTGGCGGCGCGCGTCCGCTCTTCGACCCGCTGGTGACCGCTCTCCTGGCCGGATGATGGCTGGATGACCTGAATTGTTCAGGGTAATAGGAACCTGAAGTTTCGGGCGCGCCGTCCCGATAGGAGGGCGAGGAGCCGCAACACCCCGGCAGGCGGCGCCCACGATGTCTCGAACGGAGTTTCCAAGATATGCGATCAGTTTGCTTAGTTCCGCTCCGCCACGCGATCACCATGCTGCTCGGCTTCGCCGGGCTGGTCGGCTGGGCGGCGCCGGCCAGCGCGCAGGGGTTCGGCCTTGGCGGACGGATCGCCTGGATCACGAGCGATGTCGACGCAGAAATAGATGTGGATCCGGTGCGAATGTTCGGCGGCCAGGTGCGGCTTCTCTCGTCGCGCTTTGGCCTCGAGCTCGCGATGGACCGGCGTTCGGAGTCGTCTGAACTCCTGAACGCGAAGATCACAGAAACGCCGATCCAGGCTTCACTCCTCCTGCGAATGGGCGGTGGCCGCGTGTCTCCCTTTTTCCTGGGGGGGCCAGGCTGGTATCGCCGCACGGTCGAGTCACTCGACGATCCCGAATTGGACGTCACCACGACCGAGTTCGGCTGGCACGCCGGGATCGGCCTGGAGATCCTCGCGAGCAAGCACTTCGGCATCCACGGCGACTACCGCTACACCTTCCTCGACTTCGGCGATGACGAGGAGGAGGAGGACGAGGGATTCATCGGTGGCCTTCTTCCCGGCCATAAGGGATCGATGTGGACGGTGGGCGCCACCATCTATTTCTAGGTACGGCTGCGCACGTGACGGCTCGCGCGGCCTAGCGAAGCCCCTTCACCAGGAACAGGTCCGAGTGGGTGACGCCATAACCCTGGACATGCACCGCACCATCTGCCGTTATCAGCAGCTGGCCGACGCCGCCGTTGCCGATCGCTTCGGGCACCGGCAGCACCCTCCGCACTGGCGTCTGCACCCCGGTCGTGAGATCGACGCGCAGGACGTCGACCGGGTCGTCCGGGCCCGGCTGGCGCGCGATCAGCGCCGCACGTCCGTCCGCGGTGAATCGAAGCAGCCGGTCGGTTCCGTCGACGAACTTCAACACCTCCGGCTCCCCTTTGCCATCGAGCGGATACAGCTTGCGAACGCCTTTGTCGCGAGCGACGAGGCGGCTGCCATCGGGGGTCGCCAGCAAGCCGACGATGCCTTCCGGGGTCACCGGCAGCGGCGCGCCGCCCGAGAGGGCCTGCACCCAGGTCCGCGCCGCTTTGCCTGGCTCGGAGCCTTGGAAGATGAATCGCTTGCCGTCGGGCAGGAACCGCGCGTTGTTGTGCGTGAGCGCGTCGCTGGTGAGCTCACGGCCTTCGCCGGCACCGGTCGGCAGCAGGATCAGCTGCGCGGGCGACGGGTTGAGCTTCTGTGCGATCACCCACTTGCCGTCGGCGGAGAGCGCCAGCGCGTTCCCCATCCCCAGCCGCACGGCCGGTGATCCGTCCAGCCTGCGGAGATACACGCTGTAACCGGGGCCGCCGCCTTCCCCCTCCTCGGTCGTCAGGAGAATCGTCCCGTCCTCACTGAGCGCGACCGGTTGTGTCCAATCGAACCACGAGAGATCCCGTTCACGGCTCTCGCCGCGTGCGAGTCCGGAGGCTCCGCGCCGGGCGATGTCGTGCGACAACAGCACCGTCCCGTCGGCACCGACGTGCCCGAGGAGGAGCGAGCCCGGGACGCGAAGGAGGGTCCGCTGGCGGCCGTCGAGCGTGGACGCCTCGATGCTGCGCGAGAGCCCTTTCTGCGAGCACGTGAACCAGATTTCGTCCCCCTTCGGCGACCACGCCAGCCCCTGCGTGCTCTCACAGTGGCCCGAGATCGTGCGTCTGGCGCCTGACGCGTCGATAATTGCCGCCGTGCCGCGATCGTCGCCCATGACCGGATGGTCGAGAAACGCGATCGACTTGCCATCGCGCGAGACGCGCGGGTGGGTGATCCAGCCGGTGGTCTCGTAGACGACCTTGCCGATCGGAAACTCGAGCTTGAACTTGCCGTCGATCCAGTGGGTGACCGCGAGGTTGGATCCGTCCGGCATCCAGTCGGCGTCCTGGACGTTCTCGAGGATGTCGCGCGAGGCGCCGCCGAGCGTCGCGCGCTGCAGCGTGCCGGGCTGCGCGTAACCGACGATGTTGACGCGCCTGGCGACCAGCGCCAGCTCCCCTTTCGACGAGATCGCGACGATATCGGCGTCGACGTACGGCAGCGGGGCGGAGTCGGGGCTGTCGAGACGCGTGCTGTAGATCCGCTTCTGGCCGCCATCCCAGACCGCCGAGTAGACGAATGTCGCGGCGTCGGGCATCATTCGCGCCCACCAGATAACGCCGCGGCGATAGGTCAGGCGGTGGAACTCCGGGGCCGTCCACGGTTCCGGCGTCGAGAGCATCCTGCCGGCGAGGAACGCGGCGGCGCCGACGGCGAGCAGTGCGGCCGCGACCGCTGCGAGCGGGATCTTCCTGCGCGGCGGCGCGACGGTTGCCGCCGCCCTGGCCGCCGTGCTCGCGTTCGATGTGCCCGACAAAGCTTCCAGCGAGATCGCCAGGTCGTGCGCAGAATGGAACCGGTCCGCCGGCAGCTTTTCGAGACAACGGCGGACGATGCGATCGAGCGCGCCCGGCAGGTTGGGATTGATCTCGGCAAAGTCCGGCGGGTCTTCTTTCAGGATCGCGTTCATCGTCTCGACGTGGGAATCGCCGCGGAACGGCCGGCGGCCGGTCACCATCTCGTAGAACACCGCGCCGAAAGAGAAAATGTCGGTGCGATGGTCGAGCGGCTGCGCGCGGACCTGCTCGGGCGACATGTAGCCGACCGTGCCCATCACCGTGCCAACCGCGGTGTCCGCGATCCTCGTCTCCCCCGCCTCCGCCGTCGCGCCCAGCGGGCCGGGCGCCTTGGCGAGGCCGAAATCGAGGATCTTCACCACCCCGTCCTTGGTAATGAAGATGTTCTCCGGCTTCAGGTCACGATGGATGATCCCGCGTTCGTGCGCCGCGGCGATGCCGCGGACGATGTGGACGCCGAGGTCGATGGCGGTGCGGACGGGCAGGCCGTGCTCGCTCATGCGCGCGCGCAGCGTGTCCCCCTCGAGCAGCTCGGTGACCGCGTAGACGGTGTGTCCCTCGGTCGCGAAGTCGTGGATGGCGAGGACGTTCGGATGCGACAGCGCGGCGACCGCCTGCGCCTCGCGTTCGAACCGGGCCAGTGCCGCCGGATCCTGGGCCAGCGCCTCGGGCAGGACTTTGATGGCGACATCGCGATGCAGCTTGGTGTCGCGGGCGCGGTAGACCTCGCCCATGCCCCCGGCGCCTAATTTGCCAAGAATTTCGTAGGTGCCGAGACGAGTGCCTGCTGAGATGGACATGGACCGGGCAAGTGTATGGGACGAAACGCGGGACGTAAAGGAGGGTGAAGCTCGGTAAGACGCGTCTGGTCCGGCCAGGTCACCGTCACAGCCGATGACCGCGCTGCGCGAGATACGATCCGAGATGACCCACCAGCTCCCGTGCGTCGTCCTCGACGCCGTGGATGAACGTGGACTTCCGACGCCGCAGCACCGGCAGGCCGAGCGCGTAAATCCCGGGAGCCGCCACCACACCACCGTCGTGGCGCAGCTGGCCTTTCTCGTCGAGGACCGGTACGTCGAGCCAGTGGTAATCGGGACGGAAACCGGTGGCCCAGACGATCGAGCGGATCCGGCCGCTGCGAAGGTCCATCTGAGTCGGCGGCGATGCTGGCACTCGCGTCGGCTCGAAACGCTCTGGCGCGGCGACCCGGTGATCGCTCCCGGCGGTCGAGCCGCCCACTCATCGAAGGTATCGAGCAGGCGCTCCAGCTTCAGGTCCGCCAGTGAGAACAGATGGCGCAGGCCGCCGGAGAAGAGCGCGCGGCCGTCACGGACGGCGGAGAGCCGGCCGACCAGCTCGACGCCCAGCGCGCTGAGGGCATTGAGATCGAGCGTTGCGCGATCCGGCGTGCCGACCAGTTGCGGCGACGGCAGCCGTCGCGCGCGGGTGATGTCTTCCAGCTGGTCGTATCGCTGATCCCAGAGGCCGGCGTGGTCCATCCACCAGAGCACGTCGCGGCCCCGATAGGTGCGCGGCAGACGGACATGCTCCCCCACCGACAGCGTCACCGGCCGGCCGGAGCGATGAATCTCGGCCGCCAGCTGCACGCCGGTGGCGGAGGCGCCGACAATCAGGACACCGCCGTCGGGGAGCGAGGCAGGGTTCCGGTAGTCGAATGGCGTCAACTGATCGATCGACGCGGGCACCGACGAGCGCAGCGCGGGAACGCTTGGCAGATTGCAGGCGCCGCTGGCGATGACCACGCAGCGGCAGCGGATCTGCCCCTCACTCGTCTCGACCTGATACCCCTGGTCGACACGCTTCACCGAGGTGACGTTGGTACGCGCGCGAACCGGCGCAGCCGCCACGATCGCGAAGCGCGAGATGAACTCGATCACTTCGGCCATCGTCATGTAGCCGTCGGGATCCGGACCATCGTAGTGATGGCCCGGGAGACGGCTCTGCCAGTTCGGCGTCAGCAGGCGGAGGGAATCCCAGCGCTCGTGCCGCCAGGAGTTCGCCACCTCGCCGCGTTCGAGCAGGACGTGGTCGATCGACCGGTCGGTGAGAAACCGGCTCGCCGCGAGGCCGGCATGACCGGCGCCGATGACGACCGTGGTGATGCGCTCGATAGGCCGACTCTCGCTGCGTTGGACCGGATTACGTCAGACGACTTCGACGGTGACGTTCACCGGATTGGTGATCGCGTCGTAGACGGCAGAGCGCTTCTGCGACTGCGCCACGATCGCCTCGATTTCCTTCTTCGACGCGTCGGCGTCGATCTTGAAGGTCACCTTGATGTCGTCGTAGCCGTTGCGCACCTCGCTGTCGACGCCGAGGATGCCGCGGATGTCCATCTGCCCTTCGACCCTGGACTCGACCGAGCGCAGCTGGATACCGCGGTTCTGCGCCACCGCCGCAACCCCGGCAGTCAGACAGCTGGCCAGACCGACGAGCACGTACTCGATCGGGGTGATGCCCTTGTCCTGCGAGGCGAAGATCTCGGGGTGATCCGCTTCGAACGAGGTCTCGGTTTTGTGGCTCTGCTCCTGGCCGAGCCCAAAAAACCCCCGAACGTTGGTCTGGCTGTGTGTGCCGTTCTGCCACTTGCAGGACGCCCGCCAGGTGAACTTCGCCGCCTCCGGCGCACCCTTCAGTGCCTCGCGTGCGTCCAGCAACGCCTGGACGTTGACGCCGTTGTCGACTGTGGCCGTGCCCATCGTGAAAGCCCCTTTCCTTCTCGAAGAAATTCGAGTGTCGAGTATCGCATCATATAACGCGGTGACCGTGGGGCTGACTCAGGCGATATGATCGACTCGATGCCGACGCCAGAGACAACCAGCGCGGCGGGCTCGGTGGGGACCGTCGACACGATGTTCCTCGACCTGCCGGGACCCGTGCCGCTCGACTGCGGACGCGAGCTGCAGCCGATCCGTATCGCCTACGAAACCTACGGCACGCTTTCTTCCGCCCGCGACAACGTCGTCCTCGTCTGTCACGCGTTGAGCGGCGACGCGCATGCCGCCGGGGTCTCACGCCGGGCGCCGGCGGCGAGTACCAGGGACGGATTCGCGGCGGAGGACCGCGACCGCGCGAGTGGCCGGGGCCTGGGCTGGTGGGACGGCATGATCGGTCCGGGTAAGGCATTCGACACCGACCGTTACTTCGTCGTGTCGACCAATCTGCTCGGGGGCTGCGGCGGGACGACCGGGCCGTCCTCGATCGATCCCTCCACTGGAAAGCCGTACGGATCCGCTTTCCCGGTGATCACCGTGGCCGACATGGTGCGCACCCAGCGCGCGTTCCTCGACGCGCTCGGCATCGAGCGGCTCGCGGCAGTAGCCGGCGGATCCCTTGGCGGGATGCAGGCGTTCGAGTGGGCGATCCGCTATCCTGACCAGGTCGACGCGATCGTGGCGATCGCCAGCACTCCCGCATTGCAGCCGCAGGGGCTCGCCTGGAACGCGATCGCACGCAACGCGATCATGGCGGATCCGGCCTGGCAGGGTGGCGACTACTACGGCACCGGACGACGGCCGGACGCCGGCATGGGCGTGGCCCGCATGGTCGGTCACGTCACGTATCTCTCGGCGAAGTCACTCGGCGACAAGTTCGCGCGGCGACTGCAGTTCGCGGATGACATTCGCTACACGTTGACGGAGCCGGAGTTCGAGATCGAAAACTACCTGCGCCGGCAGGCGGACAGTTTCGTCCGCCGCTTCGACGCGAATACATACCTCTATACCTCGCGGGCGCTCACCTACTTCGACCTGGCCCGTCAGTATGGCAAGGGGAGTCTCACCGATGCGCTTCGACCCGTCGCCGCGCGGACGCTGCTGATCGCGTTCAGCTCGGATTGGCTGTATCCGCCCGCCGGTTCAGAAGCCGTGGCCGACGCCCTGCGGACACTCGGGAAAGAGGTCGAGCTCCAGGTGATCGATGCCCCGTACGGCCACGATTGCTTCTTGCTCGAAGAGACGCGCCAGACCCCGATGATCCGGGACTTCCTTGCGCGCCAGGTTGTTTAGGAGAGCTGCTTCATGGAACGAACCGGCCGAACTGAAGAGGCCCGCAACTTCGGATTCGAAACGCGCCAGGTCCACGCCGGCCAGCGCCCCGATCCGAATACCGGCGCACGCGCCGTACCGATCTACCAGACCACCAGCTACGTGTTCGAGGATCCGGAATCGGCCGCGGCGTATTTCAACCTGCAGGAATACGGGAACACCTACTCGCGGATCATGAACCCGACCGTCGCGGTGTTCGAGGAGCGCATGGCCAACCTGGAAGGGGGCTGCGGCGCGGTGGCGTTCGCCAGCGGGATCGCCGCGCAGGCGGCGGCGCTGTTCACGTTGCTGCGGCCCGGCGACCACGTGGTCTCGTCCTCCGCCCTGTATGGCGGTACCGTCAACCAGTTCAAGCACCTGCTCGGCAAACTGAACGTCGGACTCACCTGGGTGAATCCAGACGATCCCGACGCATGGAGGGGAGCGGTTCGCGAGAACACCAAGGTGTTCTACGCGGAAACGATCGGCAACCCGGCGGGTAACGTGCTCGACATCGAGGCGGTTGCCTCGATCGCACACGAGCACCGGCTGCCGTTGATGGTCGACAACACGTTCGCGACGCCCTATCTCTGCCGCCCGATGGAGTGGGGCGCAGACATCGTCGTGCACTCCGCGACCAAGTTCATCGGTGGTCACGGCACGAGCATCGGCGGCGTGGTGGTGGATTCCGGCAGCTTCGACTGGTCCAACGGACGCTACCCGGTGATTGCCGAGCCCTCACCGGCGTACCATGGCCTCCAGTTCCACGAGACGTTCGGCACCTACGGCTACCTGATGAAGCTGCGGGCCGAGACGCTGCGCGATCTCGGCGCGGCAATGAGTCCGTTCAATGCATTCCTCTTCCTGCAGGGGCTCGAGACGTTATCGCTGCGGATGGCGCGGCACGTCGAGAACAGCGTCGCGGTGGCGAACTACCTGAAGTCGCACCAACTCGCGTCCATGGTCACCTACCCAGGTCTCGCGTCAAGCGGGTATCGGCCCCTGGTCGACAAGTACCTGCCGCGCGGCGCAGGCGCGGTCTTCTCGTTCGACTGCCGCGGCGGACGGGCCGCCGGCCAGGACTTCATCCGCGGTGTCAGCCTCTGGTCTCACCTGGCCAACGTAGGGGATTCGAAGAGCCTCATCATCCATCCGGCCAGCACCACCCATCGTCAGTTGAGCGATGACGAGTTGAGGGCGGCGGGTGTCGGCCCCGGGTACTATCCGGCTCTCGGTCGGAACGGAGTCGATCGACGATCTGATCTGGGACCTCGAGCAGGGATTCGAGCGTGCCGCGGCCGCGGCGACCAGCGGGGCAGCGGCGGTATGAGCGCGCTGGCAAATTCACCATCGTTCGATCTCACGCGCTACCAGGATCCGTTGACCATCCAGCGCGTCCTGCTCAACGCCAGGCGGATCGCGATCGTCGGGCTGTCGAAGAACGAGCTGCGAGCGAGCTTCTTCGTCGGCTACTACCTGAAGCGGCACGGCTACGAGGTGATCCCGGTCAATCCGCGTGAGCCGGAGATCCTCGGCGCGAAGAGCTTCAAGAGCCTGGTCGACGTGCCGGGCCCGATCGACGTCGTCAACGTCTTCCGCGCCCCCGATGCGGTGCCCGGGATCGCAGAAGAAGCGGTGAAGATCGGCGCAGGAAGTATCTGGTGCCAGTTCGGCGTGATCAACGAGGAGGGGGCGCGCATCGCGGATGCCGGCGGCGTGTCGGTCATCATGGACCGCTGCATCAAGGTCGAGCACGCGCGCTACGCGGGACGGATGCACTGGCTCGGATTCAACACCGGGCGCATTACCTCGATCCGCGGCGGGCTGCAGTAGCGGCTGACAAGCATGAGGGAAGGACGATGACGAAACACAGGACCGGTACCCGTGAAGAATGGCTCGCAAACCGGCTCGAGTTGCTCGAGGCCGAGAAGGAGTTGACCCGGCGCAGCGACGAGCTGGCGCGGCGGCGACAGGAGCTGCCGTGGGTCCGGATCGACAAGGAGTATCGATTCCAGACCGATGAGGGGAACGTCTCGCTGGCGGACCTGTTCCGAGGGCGTTCGCAACTGCTCGTCTACCACTTCATGTTCGGACCCGACTATACGGCAGGGTGCCCGGCCTGCTCGGCGATCGCCGACGGGTTCAATGGCTCCGTCGTCCATCTCGAGAACCATGACGTGGCGATGACCGCGATTTCGCGTGCTCCGCTCGGCAAATTGCAGGCGTACAAGCGGCGGATGGGATGGTCGTTCCCCTGGGCGTCGTCGTTCGGCAGCGACTTCAACTTCGATTTCAGCGTCGGGATCACCGAGGAGCAACAGCGCGAGGGGAACGTCGAATACAACTACCGCCGCGAAGAGCCGTCAGAGCCGAGCAGTGCCGAAAGCCCCGCCGGTGACATCCCGTCGCGCTCGCAACCGGACGGCGCCGCTGTCTTCGCGTCCATGTCGGGAACCGACAAAGCCACATACACCCGCGAGCGGCCGGGCATGAGCGCCTTCGCGCTCGAAGACGGCATCGTCTACCACACCTATTCAGCCTACGCGCGCGGACTGGACGCCCTCTGGGGCATGTACCAGTGGCTCGACCGCGCCCCCAGGGGACGCAACGAGACGGACCTCTGGTTTCGCCGCCACGACGAGTACGGCAAGCGCTGAGCGGCGTCGTCGGGTCGCGACGACGGTCCTCTGCTTGAGCTACCCTCGCTCGAACGACAGCGGCTGCACCCGCCGGATCGTCACCATGATCAGGATGAAGGCGAGCACGTGGAAGGTGCTGACCGCGGCGAATACCGGCCCATAGCCGCTGCCGGCATCCAGCATCCGTCCGGCGATCAGGTTGAACACGACTCCGCCCATAGCCCCGCCGAAGCCCACCAGGCCCGCGACCGACGCCACGACGCGCCGCGGGAACAGATCGGTCGGCAGGATCATGACCAGCGTCGACCAGGACTGCTGCCCGAAGAACGCGATGCTGAACAGCACGATGGTCAGCTCGATCGGCGCCCGCGTCACGAAGATGATGAGCGGCATGACCGCAGCGCTCGCACCCAGCACGAACTTGCGTGAAAAGTTCAGGGATGCGCCGCGCTTGAGCAGATAACTCGAGAGCCAGCCGCCACTCAACGCTCCGATTCCGGCCGCGGCGTAGGGAATCCAGGCGAAGTAGCCGACCTCCTTGGTATCGAAGCCGCGGACGTCGTATAGATACTTGGGCAGCCAGGACAAGTAAAAGAACCAGGCGGCATCGCTCAGGAACTTGCCGATGACCAGGCCCCAGGTCTCAGCAAACCCGAGCAGCCGGATCCACGGGATCGGCGCCCCCGAGTCACCGGCGGCGAGAACCGACGTCAGCTCGGCGCGCTCCGCGGCCGAGATGCGGGGATGCTGCGAGGGCGGCAGGTAGGCACGCAGCCACCAGACCGACCAGATCAAGCCGGTTGCGCCCGCCGCGAAGAACACCCAGCGCCAGCCGCCTACCGAGATGATCGCAGCGATGGCGGGAGGTGCGACCACTGCGCCCACCGCGGTGCCGGCATTGATCATCCCCATCGCCGTGGATCGCTCCTTGGCGGGGAACCACTCGGCGACGGCCTTGGTCACGGCCGGGAAGCCGCCCCCCTCGCCGATGCCGAGCAGCAGCCGGCTGATCGCGAGCATCGCAAAGCCGGTGGCGAAACCGTGACTCGCGCAGGCGAGCGACCAGAACACCATGATGATGAAAAAGCCGCGGCGCGTCCCCAGGATGTCGATCAGTTTGCCGCCGCCGGCATACATCAATCCGTAGGCGAGCAGAAAGGCCGAGTTCAGCTGCGCGAACTGCGTGTTGGTGATCGGGATCTCCGCCTGGATCGCCTTGATGGCGACCGACAGCGTCTGGCGATCCAGGTAGCTGATCGCGATCGCGACCGTGAGCATCCCGGCGATGCCCCAGCGTAGGGTGCCCGTTTCCCTGCCAGCGCTGGTGCGCTCAACTGTATTGGCCACTGCGTTGTAGTCCCTGTGAAAGAGGGGTGACGACCCAAAGATATTGAAAGATACAGTACGATGGGCGCCCTTCATGAACAGTTCCGTCGCGCGGATCGTGTTGCTCGTCGCCGGCTGCCTGACCGCGGGCAATTGCGCCGACGGTCGGGAGGTCGTTACCGCCCGCCTGGGCGAAGAGGAGGTCGCCATCATCACCCTGTCCAATCCCAAAGGGATGCGGGTTCGGATCATGGAGTACGGTGCGACCATTCTGTCGATCCACGTGCCGGATCGCGACGGCAAACTCGACGATGTCGTCCTTGGCTTCGACAATCCGGCCGACTACCTCACCAGCCCGCGCTACTTTGGCGCGGTCGTCGGCCGCTATGGCAATCGCATCGCGCAGGGCCGGCTCACGGTCGATGGGCAGACCTTCCAGCTGGCGCGCAACAACGGGCCCAACCATCTGCACGGCGGCACCCGTGGCTTCGACAAGGTCATCTGGCGGGGGGAGCCGTTCGAACGCGACGGGACCTCAGGCGTCGTGTTCCGTTACACCAGTGCCGCAGGCGAAGAAGCGTATCCCGGTCGTCTCGAGGCATCCGTCACCTATACCGTCACGCCCGACAACGAGCTGATCGTCGATTACGTCGCGACGACCGATGCGCCAACCCACGTGAATCTGACGCAGCACAGCTTCTTCAATCTGGCTGGGGCGGGCACACGGGATGTGCTCGATCACGACCTGATGCTGAACGCCAGCCGCTACACCCCGGTCGACGGCACGTCCATCCCCACCGGCGAGCTCGCGCCAGTCGCGGGGACGCCCTTCGACTTCAAAACCGCCACCCGGATAGGTGCGCGCATTGCCGCCGATCACCCGCAGATTCGCCTGGGCAATGGCTACAACCACAACTGGGTCCTCGATCGAAACGGCGCCGACGGCCTTGCGCTCGCCGCCCGGGCTGTGGAGCCAACCACCGGGCGCACGCTCGACGTCCTCACCACCGAGCCGGGGATTCAGTTCTTCACCGGTAATTCACTGGACGGCACTGCGATCGGCAAGGGCGGACGGGCCTATCACAAGCACTACGGGTTCTGTCTGGAGACGCAGCACTTCCCGGATTCACCGAATCAACCGCACTTCCCATCGACGCTGCTCCGCCCGGGGCAGACTTACCGCACCCAGACGGTTTTTCGGTTTGGCGTTCAGGCTATCCGTTGATGCGACGGACAGCGGCCGATACGACGCTGTCCGGGGCCGGGTAGGGCGGGTACGACGATTCCATCCGAGAAGACCTTCGCGACAATCGGCCGGATCATTCGAGAGGCGATGGCTCGGACGCTGCGTCGGAACCATCGCCATCAGAGCTCACGATCACTTGTTCAGGATGATGTGACCTTCGAACGATCCAGTCTCAGTGCTGGTCTGAGCCCCAAAATCGATCACCGATCTCGTATGAACGGTGAACGTTCCGCTCGCTCCGGCGAACCGGCCGGTCCCTCCAACGATGGTGCCGACACCGGTGACGTAGGAGATATTTGGCGGCTCGAACCCGTCCTCTCCACCAGTTGTCGTGGTGAACAGCTGGTCGCCGTTCGCGGCTGTCAGGTTGAAGGCGCCCGTACCGGTTGCGGCCGCTATGTCGACCACCTCGACGCTTGTCGCGGTGAACGCACCGAGGTGGCTCGCCGTCCCCGTGCGCGTTCCGGCAATTGTGAGAATCGTCGGCGGCTCACATTCCGGAGGGCAATTGACGGCACCCCGCGTCTCGCCGATGAATGAGCCGAGGAATGGCAGTTCGCGGGAGCCATCTGGTTGTGCCGATGAGACGTTCGAACCCGCGGACGATGATGCGGACGAATTGACCGTCGCTGGCCCGGTTGGCGAATCGACGGACTGGCCGGTGCAGGCGGCGGCGGTAAACACGCACAAGCTGAGAATGATCGGTCGCATGGAGACTCCTCTGTTCAAGGCACAACGCGAATGATGGCCGCGGCTGGTGCCGGGCCTTGAAGGCGCGCGTCGAGCGGGCCCCAACCTACGTCGCAGGGACTCGCGGCGTCTTTAGACGCACATTTGAAAATCATTTGAAGACGCTTGGAGCTGGTTTCCGGCCCATTTGGCTGCGAACTGCGCGGCCCAGAGCCCGCGAACGACGAACCGGCGCGTTCCGGGCCGGGCAAACTGTGCCGCCTGGGCGCCGTGGTAACCTCGGGCCTCGCGCTGGGTGGATCGTCTGGAGCAAAGGTTGGAAAACCCCGCCAGGAGTCAATTCGGGCCGTTCTTGATCGACGTCGAGGAGCGGGTGCTGAGGCGAGACGGAAAGCCCGTCCCGTTGACGCCCAAGGCGTTCGAATTGCTCGCCGCGCTGGTCGAGAAGCCGGGACGACTGCTCTCAAAGGAGGAGCTCCTCCAGAAGGTGTGGCCGGATACGTTCGTCGAGGAATCGAACCTGGCCTACAACGTCTTCGCGCTCCGCAAGGCGCTCGGCGACGCGGCAGAGAATGGTCAGTACATCGAAACGGTCCCAAAGCGCGGGTACCGGTTCACAGCGGCAGTCAGCCGCGTCAGGGACAACGGCGGTCCCCCATCGTCAACGGCGCCTCAGGCGATCGCGGCTCCCGCGCTGGCGGCACCGGATCCGGTTCCCGGGTTGCACCCACCCGGAAGGCCGGGTGGCCCCATCTGCTTCCTCGTTCGCCCGAACCTGGTGGCTCCTCGGGGCAGCGCCGGTTCTGCTTGCGGCGTTGTATGTCCCCCTGACGCCGTGGCCCTCACCGCCGAACGCCGAACCATCACATCTGCTGCCGCTCACGTCCCTGCCGGGAGTCGTGAGTTCGCCGTCACTTTCGCCCGACGGCAGCCACGTGGTCTTCGTCTGGTCCGGTGCAAGCCAGAGCAACCAGGATCTCTACGTTCAGCAGGTCGGCGCAGGATCCCCTCTACGGCTGACCACCGATGCGGCCAGCGACTACAGCCCCAGCTGGTCCCCTGACGGGCGGACGATTGCGTTTCTTCGTCGCGCTCCCGAAGGCACCAGCGAAGTGTGGCTGATTGCACCCTTGGGCGGCTCCGAACGGAAGCTGACAGAGATCCGGCCCAGGCTGGCAGCGTTTCGGCCAATTTCGCTCGCCTGGTGTCCCGACTCCAGCTGTCTGCTCGTCAGCGACTCCACCGACCCCGCGGCTGATGAAACGACGGATTCCTCCGCCGCTCAAAGGCCTGATGCTGTCTTCGCGATTGTTCTCGAGACCGGTGAGAAGCGGCAATTGACGTGGCCTGAGGGTCTGGTGCGCGACGGCGACCCGACGATCTCGCGCGACGGTCGCTCGCTGATATTCCGTCGGGATGGCACACCGTTCAGCGGCCAGTTCTACCGCCAGCCGATGAAGGCGCACGCGATGCCGGAAGGCGAACCGGTGCGACTGACCTCCACGCTCAGCGCCGGCAAGCCGGCCTGGATGCCCGACAGCCGCGAGATTCTGTTCGCTGCCGGAGGCGGACTCTGGCGACTGGATGCACTCGACGGTGGGGCGCCAGCGCGTGTGCCTTTCGTGGGTCACGACGGTCTGAGCCCGGTTGTCTCCCGAGACCCCGACGGCCGTCAACGGCTCGTGTATGTACGCAGCTTCTCCGATCGAAACATATGGCGCGTCGACACACGCTCGGCTGGCGCGCCGGCGGGCTCGCCCCCGGTGGTCGCGATTGCGTCGACCCGGGAAGATCACATTCCCAACCTCTCGCCAGACGGACATCGCGTGGTGTTCCTGTCGGATCGGTCTGGGGGAGCAGAGGTCTGGCTGGCAGGTCCAGATGGTTCGAGGGCAGTTCAGCTCACCTCGCTCGGCATCCTTCCCGGCTTCGCTCGATGGTCCCCCGACGGCAGGCTGATCGCGTTCCACGGCGATCCCGACGGACGCCCCGACATTCTGGTTGTCCCCGCAGAGGGCGGCAAGCCGCGAACCCTGACCGCCAACAGGCCCACTGGTGGCGGCTTTCCCAGCTTTTCCGGGGACGGTCGGTGGGTCTATTTCTGCATCATCCACGGCAGGGAGCCGCACATCTGGAAGATGCCCGTTGAGGGCGGAACTGCCGTTCAGGTCACCAGCAATACCGGAACGCTTGCCATCGAGTCCCGTGATGGCCGAGACCTCTATTACGTCGAGCGAGTCGAACGGCCAAGCCCGGTGTGGCGCCTGCCCCTCGCCGGTGGACCACCGGTCAAAGTCCTCGATGGTGTCGTTCATGGCAACTTCGACGTCGTCGAAGGGGGCATCTATTACCTGCAACGCGTCGCCGGGGAGGCAGCCGCGAGCCTCGCCGGCGACGCGTCCTTTGAGACTCAGCTGAAATTCCTGGACTTCGGGACGGGCCGATCAACGACCGTGGCGCGCAACCTCGGGAACGTCGGCTTTGGCCTGAGTGCGTCTCCCGACGGCCGCACCATCTTTTTTTCACGGGTCGATTCGTCAGTCAACGAGCTGATGCTCGTGGACAATTTCAGATAGCGATCCCCGCCTCGACGATCAGCGGTGTCGATCGAGCTGGGCTCATCTTTGCCGCGATAGCGCCTTGATGATTCCGCCGGCCTGATGTCGTATAGTCCAGCCAAATGCGGACCTGGCAGAAGGCCACGCTCGGCGTCGTCATCACGATCATCGTGATCGTCGCGGCGCTGGCGGGGACGGGCGCCTACTTCGTGCTCCGGCACCTCGAGAAGACCGTTACCAGCGAGGCCGAGGCCAACAAGGTGATGGATGCGGTGCGCAGCCGCTATGCTCCACGGGTGCCGCTGGTGGAGATCAGCGATCCGCGCAGCGGTGACATCCGGATCAATCGCGAGCCGGGTCCCGCAGCGCCGCGCGTCGGCACCGCACACATCATCAACTGGAAAGCAGAGGACAGCGAGCTGACACGAACCGAGGTGCCCCTGTGGCTGGCCCGATTCAGCTCGATCAACATCCTGTCGCAGCTCGGCGTCGCTCCCGAGAGGTTTCGGCTGACCGTGGCGGACATCGAGCGCTACGGCCCCGGAGTCGTGGCCGACTATCGCTCGCCGGGTGCAATGCGGATCCTCATCTGGGTCGATTGAGCTGCCTGGATCGCGGCAGCTTCCGCGGCGACGTCGTCAACGCACACATCGATCCGATCCCGCCGAGTGCGAAAACTGAGCACGCAGACGCGGCCCAGATATCGTTCGTCAACGCTGCACCCGGTCAGCATGACCCGGCCGCGTGCGGTGACGCCATCCATCAACGCGCGGGTGGCGGCGTTCTCGTCGTCCAGCCCGGCGCCCGGCCAGGACAAATGGAATGCGAACAGCGAGAGCTGCGGCTGCGCATCCATGACGATGCCCGGGATGCGCGAGATGCGGGCGGCGGCCTCGAGCGCAAGCTGACGCTTCTCTGCGATGGCGGCGCGGAACCTCGCGGCGCCGAGCAGTTTGACGGAGAGCCACACCCGAAGGCCCGGGAAGCCCCGTGACAACTCCGGGCCGTGAACGCTCGGATCGTAGAACTCATCGGCATCAGGGAGCGTCGGGAGATAGCCGGCGTGGGGCACGTGATGCGCGGCCCGCAGCGCCGCGCCGTCCCGGACGAGCAGCGCGCCGGTGCCGTAGGGCAGGAACATGCCCTTGTGCGGGTCGAGTGTCAGCGAGTCGGCACGGGGCAGGCCGGCGAGCAGCGGCCGCAGGGTTGGATCCATGTAAAAAAACGCTCCGTAGGCGCCATCGACGTGATGCCAGAGCCCTTCGGCAGCGCAGAGATCGGCGATCGCCTCGAGTGGATCCACCGCCCCGGTGTTCGTCGTGCCCGCCGACGAGACGACGAGGAAGGGCGTGAGCCCTTCGGCCCGATCGCGCCGAATGCTCTCGGCCAGCGCATCTACCCGCATCCGAAATGACTCGTCCACGGCGACGCTGCGCACCCGGTCCGGGAACACGCCCGCGAGACGCGCCGACTTCACGACGGAGTGATGGACATGGGTGGAGGTGTAGAGGACGCCGCGGCGGATGTCGGTCCCCAGGTGCCGTTCGCGCGCGCAGAGGATCGCGTTGAAGTTCGCCATCGATCCGCCGGTCGTGAACAGGCCGCGGGTCGACTGTGGAAAGTCCATCCAGTCGCGGAGCCAGTCGAGCGCGTTCGCTTCGAGCTGGACGAGCACGGGCGCCGCCTGCCAGACCCCGGTGTACCGGTTGGTGGTATCGGCGATGAAGTCGGCGAGCGCCGCGGGAAAGAGCCCGCCGCCGGGGATGTAGGCGAGGTAGCCGGGTCCGGGGGTGGTGAAGGACCGGGGAATCCACTCGTCGAACAGGTGATCGAGCAACGGATCGAGCGGTGACGGTTCTTCAGGAGCCGGTTCGCGGAGACTTCGCGCCAGGTCTTCGACGCGGACGTCACCGCAGGCCGGCTGCGCCGCGAGCGTCGCGATATGGTCGATGGCACGATCCGTCACCGCACGGGTCATGCGCCGCATGTCGGCGGGCGAGAACTCCAGGTCCGCGGGATCGTCGGGAGCGAGCATCCCCGATGCTACAACGTTCGCCGGCGGGTCGCTTTCGCGCGACGTTTAGCGCCCGGGCGCCTGGCGTAGGCGGCGAGGAACACGCGCACCCCCTCGGCAGCGTGGCGTCGAAGCGCACCCGCCGACGGGATGGCCTCGTCGCCTAGGAGCATTGCGCGATTCAACGGGTCCGCCATGATCACCCAGTTGAAGTGCGAGGCTGCCACCGATGGATCGTCGAGTGTCAGCAGCCCGCGCGCCGCCAGGCGCTCGAACATCGCGGTCAGGTTCGTCAGGGCGCGCTGCGGACCACGCTCGTACAGCACCCTGCCGAGGTCTGGAAAGCGGGCGACCTCCGCGATCACCAGCCGGCGAAGCTGCATCAATCGGGGGGTCAACACCGCGGTCAGCTGCTTGTCGGCGTAGGCGCGCAGGTATCGCTCGAGATCTGCGGGGTCGTCCGGCTCAGGTGTCTCCCCCTGCACCAGGTCTCCCGCCTCACCGGTCATGCTGGAGACGATCTCGATGAACAGGGCCTCTTTGCTGCCGAAGTGCTTGTACACCGTTTGCTTGGAGACGGCTGAACGCACCGCGATGGCGTCCACGTTGGTGCCGAGGTAGCCCCCCTTCAAGAAGATGTCGGTGGCTGCGCTCAGAATTGCGGCGCGTTTGCGCGCGGACCGACCGCGCTCTTCGACCTGTTCGACTCGTCTCGGTGAAGCCACTCGGGAGTTCCTCTCATCGGTCCGGCGGACGCGGTTTGACACGACAGAACTGGACGGTCTAGTATCGCACGACGGCAAGAACTAGACGGTATGGTTCCGTTTGCCGCACGAAAGGCCTGCGTCTCTGGGAAGGGTCGGACGACATGACAACCGTTTTCGATAGGGCCACACGCGCCGAACTGATCCGCAGAATCAATGCGGTTGACGAGACCGCTTCGGCCCGGTGGGGCAAGATGAACGTCTACCAGATGTTGCGGCACTGCACCCTGTGGGACGCATGGATACTGGGAAAGCCGCCACGTCGCTATCGACAGGCACTCATTGGCCGGCTGTTCGGCCGGATTGCCTTGAGAGGGATGACGAAGGACGACAAGCCGTTGAGGCGAAATGTCCCCACCACCAGGGAGTTCCAGATCGAGGAGACACACGGCGATATACCCGCCGAAAAGCGGAAGTGGGTCGCCCTGGTCGAAGAGTACGAACACTATTCAAACCCTGACTTCATCCACGACTTCTTCGGCAGGATGACGCCAGAGCAGGTCGGTCAGCTCGCGTACAAACATACCGACCACCACCTGCGGCAGTTTGGAGCGTGAATCGCGCGGTTTGGTTCGCCTGATGCGGGTTGAACATCCTCGGTCATCCCTCAGCGCCACACGCTCCACAACGACAGCGACACGAAGAACCCATAGAAGAGCGTCATTCCTACCAGGGCCGCGCGACGCCAGAATGGCGGCCGCAGCTCGCGCGGCAGCAGGCGCGTGTTGATGTAGAGGAGATGGAGCGACGCGATCACGAACACGAATCCACCGACGTTGGCGGCCAGCTGCAGCAGCGCGATCGGCTGCGCCAGCCGCAGGGCGATCGTGCCCCAGACGACGACCACCGCGAGGACCCCGTAGTAGACGGCGCGCACGTCACCGCCGCGCCAGCCGCGAACCCTCGGGCTGCCCGTCCACAGAATGTCGGTCACCGCGCGCACCATCCCCTCGAGGAGGTCGAGCTGGGTCTTGAACAGGACCCACGCACCCAGGAAGGCGATCATGACCGCAAGCAGGGGCCCGGCCTCGGCGCCGATGCTCGAGGCGAGCGCGGCGCTGATGCCGAGGCCGCGAATATCGGTGCCCCGCGGGATGAACGTCACGTAGAGCAGCGCCGGCAGCGCCATCCCCAGAATCGCGCCGACGAAGAACACGCCCCACTGATCGGCGCGCACGATCCGCCACCAGCCGCGCCAGCGGCGCATCGCCTCGGCGTCCGGCGTGAACACGAAGCCGCTGTGCGCCAGGTGCACCTTGTGGCCGCCGACGGCCGCCGGGATGTAGCCGGCCCGCGCCCCCATGCCATACCCCTTGTCGCGGGCCCAGTTGGAGAGAACGATGTTGGCGACGCCGCCGGCTCCCGAGTAACCGACCAGCGCGGCGATCAGCACGAAGTCGGCGCCGGCCGGGAGCAGATCGAAGGCGCCGGTGGTGGCGTCAATGCCGGCAAACCCGATGGCTGCGGCGGCCCACGTTCCGCCAGGCACGTAGATCAGGGCCAGCACCAGAAAGCTGAGAAGAATGCAGGTGACCAGCACCCAGTTCAGGATCTCGAGGGTGCGCTCGATCCGTCGTCCCACCAGGAGCACGGCGGCGCAGGCGAGGAACGTCCCCGCGCCGATGAAGTAGGTGACGGTCGCGTCCTCCGGGCCGGCAAGCCGGCGCGCGAACAGGAAGAAGACGGCGCCGGCGGCATTGGCCGCCAAGGCCGGCCAGCCGAGTTGCAGGAAATAGAGGATGGCGTAAACCCAGGCCCAGAGCGTGGCCGAGGGGCGGGTGCGCATGAACCCGGTGAAGACCGGTTCGCCGGTCGCCAGCGTGTAGCGCATCAGCTCGGTGTTGAAGACGGTCTGGAGCCAGACCGCAATCCCGGTGACCCAGAGAAGAGAGAGTCCGTGCCGCACGAATGCGGCCGGGCCGAGAAGAAACTCGCCGCCACCGATCGACGCTCCGAGCACGATCACGCCGGGGCCGACCACCCCGAGCCAGCCGAGACCGGTTGGCGTCGGTGGTCCCGGCAGCTCCGCCGGCGTCCACGGATCGAGCCCTGAACGAGCTTCCACGGCGATTGCTGCCACGCGCGGTCCTCCTAGCATGGCCAATGCTGCCACAGGTGCACGCGAGCGCTCGTGAGTATCCTCACGCCGCGCGATTCACAGGTTATGTTGCGATCTGTGTCAGCCGACGGCGAACGGGATCACGCCGCACGGCGAGTAGAATGTCGCCGTGCGCGGTTGGATCCCTGCTCTCGGCGTGCTGCTGGCGCTTTCCGTGCGTCTCCAGGCGGCTGACCAGTTGCCCTCGTTTCGGCTCGACGCCTGGACCACCGCGGATGGCCTGCCGTCGAACACGATCAGCGCGTTACGTCAGACGCGCGATGGCTACCTGTGGCTCGCGACCGACAACGGCCTCGCCCGTTTCGACGGCATTCGCTTCACGGTCTTCAGCAAGAGCGAAACCGCGGGCATTGCCGGCAGCCGGTTTCTTGCGCTGTGGGAGTCGAGCGCGGGCGATCTATGGGCGGGGACGATCGAGGGCGGTGTCTCGCGGTATCGCGACGGACGCTTCACGGCCTTCTCCACCAAAGATGGACTGATGCGCACTGTCGTCAGGCGCATCGACGAGGATGCGGCCGGCGCGATCTGGGCCTATCACGATACCGGTGTGTCGACGTGGCGCGATGGACGATGGCATGCCGATGCGCTGCCGGCGCCGCCAGTCCCGGGCTGCACAACGGCGCCGTCGTTCCCGTCGGTCATCGGGGATGTCATGGGGTACTGGTGCTGGAACGAGACGGGCTGGGCGCGATTCGCCTACGGACGCTGGTCGGTATTGCCGTTGCCACCGGGGATCACCAATCCCCGCGCCCTCAAGGTCGGCTGGATACGGGAAGACTCGCAGCGCCGGATCTGGTTCAACCTGCTCGATCGTCCCGGCGAGTCGTACTGCATCATCAACGGCCGGCTGACGGTGGTCCGCGGTCTGGCCCCTGATCAGCGCGTCTTCTACCAGGACCAGCGCGGGACGCTCTGGACCAACAACAGCGCCGGACAGGCTTCTCTGTGGAAGGACGGCGTCTCGACGATCCTCCCCGACCTGCGTCTCACGTTCTCTCCGACCGTCATCGAGGATCGTGAGGGCACGCTGTGGATCGGGACGAACAGCAATGGCCTGGTGCGCGGCCGGTTGCAGGTGATCGAGATGCATCGGCATCCGGAGGGCGTCGAAGCGAATTTCATCTATCCCGTCCTGCAGGATCGCGCCGGTGACGTCTGGGTCAGCAGCGGCTTCCGCGGCCTGACCCGGCTGCGCAACGGCCGCTTCGAGACGCTCACGATCGACGGCCGGCCGCAGACCTCCGAGATCTCGTCGCTGTTCGAAGACACTGACGGCACGTTATGGGTCGGTCTCTTTCGCAAAGGCGTGGCGCGGGTCGTCGAGGGACGCTTACGGACGGAGCCCGGGCTCTCCGCACAGATCGATGGCCGGGTGGACGTGATCCATCGGGATCGCGCCGGCACGCTGTGGTTTGGCGGCACCACCGGCCTGCATCAGTGGCGCGATGGCCGGCTGACCCGCTTCACTTCGAAGCAGGGGCTCGCCTTCGATCACGCCAAGGCGATCTACGAGGATGCGGCCGGCACACTCTGGATCGGCGGCTACGGCGGCATCTCGCGGTGGCAGAACGGCGCGTTCCACTCGCTCACCCGCGCCGACGGCCTGTCGTCCGAACGTGTCATCACGATGCAAGGGGATGAGCGTGGCGTGCTCTGGATTGGCACCTACGACGGCGGTCTCAACCGCCTGGAGGGCGGCCGGTTCACGCGCTATTCGCGCAAGGACGGCCTCTACGACGACATCGTCACCCAGATTCTGCCCGATTCGCACGGCTTCTTCTGGATCGGCGGGGGGCGCGGCATCTTCCGGGTGAGCCGGGCCGAGCTCGATGCATTTGCCGAGGGCCGGACCGCGTCGATCACCTCCACGCCGTTTGGACCGACCGACCCTCGGCGGCCATTCGAGGCCACCGGCGGCTTCCAGCCCGCCGGCTTCCGTGCTCACGACGGCATGCTGTGGTTCCCGACCTCGGATGGCGTCGCGGTGGTCAATCCGACACTGGTCCCGGTCAACGAAACGCCGCCGCCGATGGTCATCGAGTCGTGCCTGGTCGATCGCGAGTCGGTCGAGTGCCGGGACGGGTTACGGATCGAGCCGCATCAGGAGGTTGTCGAGATCGCCTACACCGGGCTGAGCTTTATCAGTCCCGCGCAGATGCGATTCCGCTACAAGATTCAGGGCCTCGATCGTGACTGGGTCGAGGCCGGCGACCGGCGCACGGCGTACTACTCGCATCTGCCGCCGGGGCATTACACCTTCACGGTGATGGGCGCGAGCAGCGACGGCATCTGGAATCCGACCGGCGCCAGCATGGCGATCACCGTCGTCCCGCCGTTCTGGCGGACCTGGTGGTTCTCGGCGCTGGTCGGGCTGAGCGTCGCGATCAGTGCCGGCGGAACCGTCTGGGGTGTGTGGACGTATCGGGTCGCGCAGCTGCGGCGCACCGGAAAGCTGCAGGAGGCGTTCGCGCGCCAGTTGATCACCTCCCAGGAGGCCGAGCGGGCGCGCATCGCCGGCGAGCTGCACGACAGCCTCGGCCAGCATCTGGTGATCATCCGCAACTGGTCGGTGCTCGGCGCCCAGCAGCTGGATCCAGGGGCGCCAGCGCAAGCGAAGCTCGACTTGATCACAACGACCGCCTCGCAGGCGATCGCCGAAGTGCGCCAGATTGCCCACAACCTCGGGCCGTATCATCTCGAGCGGCTCGGTCTCGCCGGCCCGCTCACCGACATGATCCGCCGCGTCGCCGAGGCCTCGTCGATCAGCGTGACGACCGATCTGGAACAGTATGACGGCACGCTATCGGGCGACACGGAGATCAACCTCTACCGCATCACCCAGGAAGCGCTCAACAACGTCATGAAGCATGCGCAGGCAACGACGCTGCATGTGGCGCTGAAACAGGAGGGAGCGAAGGTCCGTCTGACCATCGCCGATAACGGTGTCGGTTTCGCTCCCGATGCGGCCGCGCACACACACGACAGGGCGGCGGACCGGGCTTCGGGCTCACGCAGCATCGCCGAGCGCGTCCGCCTGATGCGCGGGACGTTGACGGTTCGCTCCTCGCCTGGCCAGGGGACGACGGTGGAGGTCGTGCTCGATGCCGCCCGGAGCTACGTTTCGTGGCCGAAGCCGGCGGACATGGCGGCCGTGACGTATCGCTCCCCGCGGGCGACGGTCCGGACGGCTTCAACCACTTCCGACAACACCGTATCTTTCAGCACGTAGCCGCTCACGCCGGCCGCGATCGCGCGTTCGAACACGGCGCGCTCGGCCTGCATCGTCACGATCACGGCACGCGTGGGCAGGTGGTCGTCGACGAGGCGTCTGGCGACTTCGATGCCGTCCAGACCGGGCATCCGCACGTCGAGCACCGCGACGTCTGGCGCTAATCGACAAACGACGTCCAGCGCGGCGACTCCATCTCCGACCGCCGCGACGACGGTCATGTCGGGTTCGCTTTCGATGATGTGCTGCAGGAGGTGACGAAACGGCGGATGGTCGTCGGCGATGACAATGCGGATCTTGGGCACGTTGATCGGCAAGTGTGGCTCGCGGGGCCCGTCGACGCGGCCCCCGCAAACGCACGGCACGCCCGGCGGAAACACACGCGCGGCGTGCGTATCCACACGAACGTGACGACTCTACAAGGCGTCAGGAGATCAAGAGATTCTCTTGCCAAAGACCTCCTGAACTCTTGAACTCGCGCCAGGGGCATCATGCCATTATTCATGAGCTCGGGGCTCGATGACCCGGCCGTGTCCCGGGAACGGAACGACGGTATGCTCGTGGTCTCCGGGACGGGCCGGCATGGCTTGCTGATGGCGGGGTGAGATGGTATTTCCGATCGGCGACGACAACACCGGACGGCTGCGGACGCCGTACATCACTTACCTGCTGATTGCCCTGAACGTGCTCGTGTTCGTGCTTTTCCAGGGGATGGGCACGAACGAGCGGTTCACGTATGCGTTCTCGACCGTCCCGCAGGAGATCCGCACCGGCGAGGACATCGCGCGGCCGGTGCGCATCGAGGTCGGCGACCAGACCGCCACCATCGCGCTCCAGGAGACGCCCGGCTCGGTGTATCTGACGCTGCTGGTGTCGATGTTCATGCACGGCGGCTGGATGCACCTGCTCGGCAACATGCTGTTTCTCTGGATCTTCGGCGACAACATCGAAGACGACCTGGGGCACGTCCGATATACCGCTTTCTACCTCGCGACCGGGGTCCTCGCGTCGATCGCGCACGTCGTGTCGACCTTCACGTTCGGCGACAACCCGTTCATCCCCAGTCTCGGGGCGTCCGGAGCCATCTCAGGGGTGATGGGCGCCTATCTCGTGATGCACCCGCACCGGCAGGTGCGCGTGATCATCCTGCGGATGCTGACCACCGTCCCCGGCTACGTCGCCGTGGGCATGTGGTTCATCCTCCAGTTGATCAGCGCCTACGGCGTGCTCGGGCAGGGGCCGCAGTCGGGCGGCGGCGTGGCCTTCATGGCGCACATCGGCGGGTTCATCGCCGGCGCCGTGCTGGTCCGGATCTTCGCGATCGGCAGTGCGCCGCCGGCGCGCCGCTGAACGGCGCCCGAAATCACCGTGCCCATTCCTGCAATCAAAACCAGGCGTCCCGGCTTCTTCTTCGTTGCGGTGCAGCTCTGCGCGCGCGTGGCCGCTGCCCAGTACCCGATACAGTCCTGGACGACGACGACGGCTGGAGAGTGTAGTGATCTTAGACCGGACGGCTATATGGCTGGTCGATGGCCTGGCTCGCTTCGACGGCGTCTAGAGTAAGTGGCTCATGGTGCGACGAACAATCCTGATTCTGCTGTGGCTGGCCGGCCTCGCACCGTCGCACGTTTGGGCGCAAACCCTCAGCACGCATAAGGCGCTCGGCCGCTACCAGCAGCTCGTCTGGCAGGATCAGCACGGCCTCCCGCAAAACGGCGTCTCATCCATCTTGCGCACCCGCGACGGCTATTTGTGGCTGGGAACGATTGAAGGGGCCGCGCGGTTTGACGGCGTGCGGTTCGTGGTGTTCGACAACAACAACACCCCTGAGTTCAAGAGCAATCAGATTCTGTCGCTGGCCGAGGACCGCGCGGGCAGTCTCTGGCTCGGCGCAGTGAGCGGCGGGCTGACCCGGTACACGGACGGACGTTTTCGCCTCTACACAAAACGGGATGGCCTCTCCAGCGATTTCGTGCGCTCGCTGTTGGCCGACCGCGCAGGCAACGTCTGGATCGGCACGCGCGGCGGAGGGCTGAACCTGTTCCGCGACGGACGCTTCACGGCCTACACCACAGAGGACGGCTTGCCGAGCGATCAGATTCTGACCCTGGCGGAAGATCGCAACGGCAGCCTCTGGATTGGCACGAGCAAGGGGCTGGCCCGGTTCGAGCAGGGCCGCTTTACGGCCTTCACCACGCAGGATGGTCTGCCGCACGACCGGGTGAACGCCCTGCTGCCAGACACACGAGAAGGTCAGTGCGGACGAACTGTGGGTCGGAACCGGAGGCGGTCAGTGCCGGTTCAACGGGACCGCTGCATGGCTAGACGGACCGTCCAGGCACTGAGCACGGCGCTGTGACGACCCTGAATGAAGACCGGCAGCACAATCTCTGGATCGGAACCGGCGGCAATGGGTTGCTCCTCCTCAGCAACGGAGACGTCACCCAGTACGCCGTGCGCGACGGATTGCCGAGCGACACCGTACTGGCGCTGCACCAGGACCCGGAAGGAGACATCTGGGTCGGCACGGTAGATGGCGGCCTCGCTCAATTGCGAGAGGGACGCTTCAGCGTCTACACGAGGGAAGACGGCCTGCCGGGTGACTTCGCGACCGCCGTGTTCGAGGACTCACAGGGAAGTCTCTGGATGGGCACAAACGGCGGACTGGGACGCCTCAAAGACGGGAAGATCACGTCGTGGACGGCCAGGCAGGGCCGGCCTGAGAACGATTCCATCACCGAGGATCGCGCCGGCAATCTCTGGTTCAGCGCCAGAGGTCAGTTGACCCAGTTTCGCAACGGCCAGTTCACGCGCTGGACGACCGCGCAGGGCTTGCCGCACGAGCCGGTCCGCGAGCTGCTCGGCGACCGCGGAGGCAATCTCTGGATCAGCACACCCGGCCACGGGCTGACCCGTTTTCGCGAGGGCCGCTTCCGCACCTTTGACAGGCGTGACGGCCTGGCCGACAACGAAGTCACGGCGTTGTACGAAAGCCGGGAAGGGGACGTCTGGATCGGGACAGTGAACGGCAGCGTCAGCCGCTTCGACGCTGAGACACAACAGTTCACCAGCTGGACAGCCAAAGACGGGCTGCCCGGCGATCAAGTGCTGTCGTTCCATGCTGACCGCGCGGGGAGCCTGTGGATCGGCACGAACGGCGGCGGCTTGCGGCGCTTCAAGAATGGGCGTTTCGTCCCGATCACGGTCCGGGACGGCCTGTTCGACAACCGCACCTTCCAGATTCTCTCCGATACCGAGGACGACAGCGGCAACCTGTGGATGAGCAGCAATCGCGGCATCTTCCGCGTCAGTCTGCGCGAGCTGAATGATTTCGCCGAGGGACGGCTCACCTCGGTGACCTCGGTCGCGTATGGCGTGGCCGACGGGATGCTCAGCCGTGAATGCAACGGCGCCAGCCCGGCGGGCTGGAAAGCGCGTGATGGCCGGCTCTGGTTTCCAACGGTCAAGGGCGTGGTCGCGATCGATCCCCGGCAGCGCAACACGCAGCCTTCGCTCGTCACCATCGAAGCGATCACGATCGACGACCATCCCGTCGGCCGGCGACGCCTGGCAATCCGGCGACCGGAATCCGCCTGGCCGCGATCGAACTTCGTCCGGGCCAGGAAAACCTGGAGATCGAATACACCGGCATCAACTGGCGTCGCCCGCAACAGGTCCAGCTTCAGGTACCAGCTGGCCGGTTTCAATCACGACTGGGTGAACGCCGGAACGCGGCGCACGGCGTATTTTTCGAACCTGCCGCCTGGCGACTACACCTTCAAAGTAACCGCAGACAACGGCGAGGGGGTCTGGAACACGACCGACACGTCGATGCGGGTTGTCGTGTTACCGCCGTTCTATCGCACCGGATGGTTTCTGACGCTGGCGCTCATGACGGTGACGGGCCTGGTTTCAGCGGCTTTCAGGTACCGCATCAAACAACTGGAAGCAGCGGCAAGCCACCCATCAGGCCTTCTCGCAACAGTTGATTCAATCGCAGGAAGCCGAGCGGAAGCGCATCGCCGCCGAGTTGCACGACGGGCTGGGGCAGAATCTGCTGGTGATCAAGAACCGGGCTCTGTTCGGACTGTTGCAACCAGAAGATGCGCCTCGCGCCGCTGAGCAGTTGACCGACATTTCAACGACCGTTTCACAGGCGATCGACGAAGTCCGGCAGATCGCGTCCAATCTGCATCCCTATCAACTCGACCGGCTTGGCTTGACGAAGGCCCTGACGGCGGTGGTGCACAAGGTTGGCGCGGCGGCACAGCTCGACATCGCCTGCTCGGTGGACGACGTCGATGGGCTGCTCCCGCCGCCGGCTGAAACCAATCTGTATCGCATCGTCCAGGAATGTCTGAACAACATCGTCAAACATGCTGGCGCCACGGAGGCCAGCGTGCAGCTGCGCCGCGACCCTCACCGCTTGCAGTTGACCATCCGCGACAATGGCTGCGGCTTCGTGGCCGGTGGTACCCAGGCCCGGGGCGAGCGCAAAGGCGGCTTCGGGCTGATCGGGATATCCGAACGCGCGCTGTTGTTACATGGCACGCTTACTATTGATTCCACCCCGGGCGCAGGCACCCGGGTCACTTTCACGATGCCTGTACCGCGCCAGGAGAATGCCTGAACGATGGCGGCCCCGATTCGTCTGCTGATTGCGGATGACCATCCTTTGCTGGCCGCCGGGTTGCGTCAGGTGATCGCGACCGACCCGCGTCTGGAAGTCATTGGCGAAGCCGCTGATGGTGCGGCCGCGCTCGCATTGCTGACCGCCCACCAACCGGATGTTGCGGTGCTGGATATCGAGATGCCGGAGTTGACCGGCTTCGCGCTGTTGCGTCAATTGCGGGCCCGGCGCATCTCGACGGCAGTCGTGTTCCTGACGATGTACCGCGACGAAGAGATGTTCAATGAGGCACTCGATCTGGGTGCGCTCGGCTACGTGCTCAAAGACAGTGCGACCACCGACATCATCGGAGCCATCCGCGCGGCGGCCGCCGGACAGCCGTATATCAGCCCGGCGATCTCGGCCTATCTGCTCAATCGAGCCACGCGGACGACCACCCTGGTGCAACAGCTTCCCGGCCTCAACGACCTGACCCCTGCCGAACGGCGCGTGCTGAAACTGATTGCCGACAACAAGACCAGCAAAGAGATCGCCGCCGAGCTCTTCATCAGCTACCGCACCGTCGAGAATCACCGCGCCAATATCTGCCAGAAGCTCAATCTCAAAGGCAGCCATTCATTGCTGAAATTTGCCTTCGACCACAAGTCGGCGCTGTGACACATTCCCCGCGACGCCCGACCGCGGCGTCTGAGTGTAAACACCTAGCAAAATGAGTGGCAACCCTCACCCATTGTGTGAGGGTTCTGCTATTCCCTGGCCCCGCCGCACGCCGTAGCCTGTCTCCCGTTCGTAATGCAGAACCGGGAGACATGGGGCTATGCCGAGCGCGTTGTTAGTTGAAGATCACGCGTCGATGCGCGCCACGCTGCGAATGTGGCTCGCGGATCTGGCCGCACCCATTACCGAGTGTGACAACGGCCTGGACGTCTGTTCGTGCTATGCCGCCCACCACCCGGACTGGGTGCTGATGGACATCGACCTGCCGGGGCAGGACGGGATCACGGCGACGCGCGAACTGATCGCGGCCAATCCGTCGGCCCGGGTCCTGATCGTGACCGGTTACCGCGATGCCGACTTGCGGCGCGCGGCGGCCGCGGCAGGCGCACGCGGCTATGTGCTGAAAGACAACCTGCCCGAGCTCCGCCAGTGGTTCCAGGCGACGAACGCAGACGAAACACGGAACACCAGCCAGCACGACCCTCGTGAACAGAAAGGGACAGATCGATGAAGAACAACAGATACACCAGGCTGACGGTCAGCCGGTTACGGCGCACGTTGATCTACAAACCGCTCGTCGTGCTGATGTCGGTCCTGCTGCTACCGGCCATTCCATGGGTAGAGCGCGGCGGCGCACGGCGTTCCATTCCAGGCCGACGCGCAGATCGACGGCTGCCGGCCGTTCGACAACGCCATCGTTCGGGACTACTGCACCGCGGATGGCACCTACTATGGCGTCGAATTGAAGAAGCTGGAAGCCGATGCCGTCAACGCCTACCTGGCGACACACAAGATGCCCGCCAGTGAGGCCTCGGTCATCTATGAATACGGCCGGACGGATCTGCGCACCAAGATTCGAACGATGATGTCGACGACCTTGTTTGGCATCGTGAGCAAGGACCCGTCCATCCGCACGGCCCACGAGCAGCGGCTGTACACCTGGCTGCAGGGCTACGTCCAGAAGAACGAAATCGCCCTCTACACGAAGGCCGTCGCGCACTACAACGCCTGGGTCGCCGACCCCTGCAACTTCGCGCTGGACTCGACCCTGGCTACGACCTACGGGATCTCGTACAACGGCGCGCCCTTCTGCGGCAATTCGCTCTCCACGTTCTTCGGCTTGCCGGTCCCCACGGTGCCGTCGCTCAGCTACTTCAAGGCATATGGTTTGAAGAACTCCTACACGGCGGCGGCCGCCGACTACCCCAAGTACGGCACGATCCTCGCCGACATGACGATCGACATGGCCGTGGTGGCCGCGATTGCGACGACCGCAAGTGTCGTGATCGCCGGGACGACCAGCGGCCTCCTGGTGGGGAGTCTGACAGGTGCATTGGCGCTATTTACCCAGAGCGGTGTCGCATCCGCATCCCTGGCGTTGCAACACCAGTTTCGCACTCAGTGGGGCAACTGTCTCCAATGCGGGTGTCATCGGCGCGGCCGCAGGACCGGTCTCGGCGGTTCTTGTCGGCCTCGCGATCGGCGTCATCGCGGCCATGCAGGTGTTCGATCATGAGGCGTCTGTCAACCAGCTGAAAAGCTTGAAGACGTCGTTGACCGCGGTCACCAATACGCCGCCGGATTTGAAAAGTTTCATCTCCGACTCGACTGGCCTTGGATTGTTCAAGATTCAAGCCGTCATTGCTTCGCAAACGACGGGCGACGTCCCGAGCACGAAGACGCTGCCGGCCAATCGGGCCGGAGTCGATCCGGTCTTTTTCGAAGAAGCGTTCTTCCAGACTCCATTCACTTATCGAGATTGGGATGAAAACATCTGGACGGCGCATATCTGGGGCGGATGGATCGTGCAAACCTGCCAGAAAGGCCCCACCAGCACGAAGGCGTGCTCGCAGACGGACAGCATCACCGCGGATATACGCTATCGGCAACCCACACACACCAGCCCCGGTACGGTTGAATCATTCGACTGGACTGCGTCACGGCTCGGCAACACCTTCCTCCACACCAGAGGAGTGCTCTGGCGCGGCTACGACCAACAGCCATGCGAGGCCGACGCCTCCACGGGCGAGAGCACTCAACAGGACATCTCGAAGTGTTCGAGCTACGTCGTACCCTTCGATCAGCTACTACAACGCCAACGGACACGACGTGTCGACCCAGCCTGGTCGAGTTCACGGCGCCAGTCTTCTCCACCCCGACCTATCTCTCGTTCACGGCCGGTGTGCCTTCCACCCAGACCATCACCGTGATAAGTAATCCCAAGTCCAACCTGTTCGTGGATGACGCCGACGGCGGAACGCTGACTTCGAATCCGGATTTCACGATCATCCCGACAATCGGGACCCCTGAATTCAACACGCTTCGAATCGCGTTCAATGGCAACCCGACGGCTCCGAACCAGACCTACACGCTGAACGTCGAGGCTGCGATCTTCGCGCTGTCGAAACAGACCTACACCATCAACGTTCAAAACGGGCTCAAGATCACGTCTCCCGGCATCCTCAACGCGACCGCCGGCACGCCGGTGAACTTCCTCGTCACCGCCACCGGTTCCCCGGCGCCACAGCTCTCCATCGATCCGTTGGCGCTCGTTGATGGACTGACCTTCACCGACCACGGCAATGGAACCGCCACGATTGCCGGCGTGCCCACGCTGCCGGGCGAATACCAGTGTCTCAAGGCGGACCTCAGCACCGGCACCACTCGTCCGTGCGGATCATCGCCAGCAACGCCAGCGGAACGATCGAGCAGCCTTTCACCATCAACCTGGCGTCGTCTCCGCCACGGCGAGCATCGTGCCGCCGATCGGTGCGACCTTCACCGCGGGCGTCGAGAATCGGGTGCTGCTGACCGCGAGCGGTGCGACGACACCGGTATCCTGGAGCTTCTTCCCGGACCCGAACGCACCGTGGCTCACGTTGCAGGACAACGGGACCGGCAGCGCCGACGCTCATCGGCACGCCCCCGCTGGGAACGACGGGTACCTTCTCGCCCGCCGCGGTGCCGACCGCGCTCGGTTCGCGCGGCATCGCTCCGGTGTTCCCGATAACGGTGGTCAGCAGGGTGCGGTTCAATAACCCGAACAGCGCCGCCTTCACCGTCGGCAGTGCTGGTTCGTTCGCGGTCTCCGCCAACATGGGGACGATCACCCTGGACGAGGATGAGGTGCTGCCCAAGGGACTGGCCTTCGCCTCCGGCAACCCCGCCGGCATCACCGGAGTGGCAGCGGCGGGCAGCGGCGGTCAATACACCGTAGCGCTGACCGACGACGCCGGAGGAGGGGAATCGGCGACGCAGTCTCTGACGCTGAACGTCTACGAGGCGCCGCGTCTCACCAGCGCGAACGACGGCGACCATGTTCGTCGGCATGCCAGGTTCATTTGCCGTCACCACCACGGGCTACCCCAGCGTCTCCAACCATGTGATGCCTGCGAGAGCACGGCGCCGCCGATCAGCCCCGACGACGGGGAATGGCACGCACTTCACGGTGACCGGCCTGCCTGCGGGTTTGACGGCCAGCAACTTCAACCCGCAGGGCTTTGCTACGGGCACGCTGACCATCCAGGGCACTCCCGCGGCGGCCGGGCTGTACCCGGTGGCGATCACTGCTCAGAACGGTGTCGGGACACCGGTACAACAGACGTTGATGCTCAACATCGTCGGTATCACGGGGCCGGCGCCAGCTTCCGGCACCAGGTGCAACGGCAATTACACCGGCACGTTCAAGGGCAACATTACGGTCTCGGCCGGCCAGAATTGCTCGTTCTACGGCGGCGGTGTCACGGGAAGCGTCAAGGTGCTCGGGGGAATTTTGCGGCGACCGAAGCCACTATCACCGGGAACGTCTCCATCCAGGGCGCGCCGGGTTCTCGATGGCGCCGGCTCCAGGATCGCGGGAAACCTCCTGATCCAGAACGTCGCCTCCGCATCGACCACGAACTAGATCTGTGGTTCCAGCGTGGCAGGGAATGTGACGGTGTCCACGAACGCGGTTCCGATCAGTATCGGTTCAGGCACCACGTCATGCCTGGGAAATACGTTTGGCGCCACCGTTGACATTACCTTCAATACCGGGCCGGTTCAGGTCTACGACAACTTCATCGACAGGAGCTTGTCGTGTTCGAGTAATGCATCGATCACGGGCGCGAGCAATCTCGCCCAGAGGAGGAAGAGCGGCCAGTGCTCGGGCTTCTAGTGAGCGGTCGATGAACGAGTAGGATCCACCGCTGGGAGCGATCTCAGTCGATGCGAAGGCGGCCTCGAGCACTCGGCTGCCTTCGCATCGCTTACTCTGTCAGTGGACGACCGGTAGCCGAAGGAGGCTGATATATGCGACGTGTGCTCGTTCTTGCGACTGTGGCCCTGGTGGCCGCGGTGTTCGCGGTGCGGACCTGGGCCGCCCCGCCGGCCAAGGCGTTTCAGGGGTACTGGATTGGCGTCGATCCGGTCGACGGTGGCGATCAGCGCCGAAGCTTCGAGCTGGGTGAGAACGGCATTTACTCGGTGGTCGGACGTGATTCGTTCCTGCGGCTGTGCGACGAGACGGACCGGGGTCTGGTCACCATCGACGACGGCCTTTTGATCCGCCATGACACGGTGACGACCGACAACCTGAGGCTGGCGTGTCTCAACACCGGGGCCATCGTCATTCTCAAGGCCCGCTATGAGCTGGTCAACGACGGCCTGATCATCGAACACCTGACGACGCCGGACGATGCGCCGGTTCACCGGCTGGTGCTTCACCGAATCAGCCAGTGATGGATCGTTCGCTGGCGGGAGAGCGAGCCACCGGCATGAAAGTTACAATGAGGCATGCCGACGGTCCTGACCACTCGAGAACGCGCTCATCTGAAGGCCCGCGCGCACGCGCTTGAACCGGTGGTTCATGCCGGGAGCTCTGGCGTGACCGACGCGCTGGTGGCCGAAGTCGACCGCGCGCTCACCGCGCACGAGCTGATCAAGGTGAAGGTCGGTGCCGCCGACCGCGCGGACCGTGTCGCGATCGGCGACGAGATCTGCAACCGCACCGGCGCCGCGGCCGTGCATCGGGTCGGCAAGGTCATCATTCTCTGGCGTCCCCGTCCGGAGAATGACGCCAGATCCTCATGAACTACCTCGTTCACTTCCTCCTGGCTGGTGACGATGACGAGCTTCGGCTGGGCAACATCCTCGGCGACTTCGTCAAGGGCCGGGTCGAGCGGTTCGAGTACCACGGCTTGACCGACCGGCTGCGAACCGGCATCCAGATGCATCGCGCGATCGATGCATTTTCGGATCGCCATCCCGCCGTCCGTCGCAGCAAGGCGATCCTCACCCCGGAGTACGGACGGCTGTCGGGCGTGATCGTCGACATCTTCTACGATCACGTGCTGGCCCGTCGATGGGCCGAGCATCACCCGCGGCCGCTCCCGGCGTACACGCAGGAGGTCTACCGCACGTTGCGTGACAACCTGCACCGGCTGCCGGGCGCGGTGCATCCGCTCATCACCGCCATGAGTCGAGGCGACTGGCTGCGGGAGTATGCGACCCAGCGCGGGATCGAGCGCGCATTGCAGGGCATGGCGATGCGGCGTCCCGTGGCCGCGGGGATCGGCACAGCAGGCCGGCTGCTGTCAGACCATTTCGATCGCTTCTCTACCGACTTCGACGAGTTCCTGCCCGAGCTGCGAGCGTGCTGCGCGGAGTTCCTGGCGGGGCGCGACGCACGATGATGGAGCGGCTGAGCCATTAGGCCATCCGCGCGTCAGCGCTGAAGCGGCAGCGGCGGCGCCGCCGCGGGGACGGCGCCGCGGAAGTCCTCGCCTACGAGGGCCGCGATCGTCGCGGCGATCTGTGACGTCGTCACCTTGACATCACGCCTGACGCCCGCCGCCGGCACGCCGGCGCCGAGCAGGGCGATCCACGTGCGCTCAGCCGCCGGGACGTCGCGGCCATGATCCGTCCAGTCCTTGGTCGTGGCGCCGCGGCCGTGATCGGTGGTCACCACAAGCGTGGTCCGGTCCCGGTACTCGGGCATCGACTGCACCAGATCCCAGATGCGTTCGATGAACCGATCGGCTCGTTGCGCGGCGTCGAGGTAGAGATCGTAGCGGCCCTCGTGCGCCCATTCGTCCCCCTCGCCGAGCATCACGTAGAGCACGCGTGGCTGGCGGGTGCGCAGCTGTTCCATGGCGGCGTAGACGATCGGGGCGTCCGGAGGACCATAACCCCAGAGGCGCGGCAGGTCGGTTGCGAGCTCGTTGATGGCGCGATCGCGTTCCGTTGCCGGCGCCGGCACCGGCTTCCATCCGCTTCCCACGGTAAGGCCGCTGCGTTCCACGTTGAGGATCGACGGCAGCACGTCCCATGACCCGAAGGCCGCGACCTGGCCCTCGAATCCTGGACGGCGATTCAGCCACTCGAGGACGGTGGTGTTCGGGTTCGGCACCTTGTCGTTGCTGTTGATCCTCGGATCCGCGCGACCCGCGAACATCTCGTTGTAACCGGGATAGGAAAACCAGAGACCGTTGGTCAGGCGCGACTCGCTGCCGCTGGCGGGGTCGCCGAAGATCTGCCCGCGCGCCGCTATCGTCTTCCACATGAAAGGCATCAGCGTTGGGCGGCGGGCGGCGGCGTCCGCGCGCCAGAACCGGCGCTCCGGCTCGCCGGCGCTGCCGCTCTTGTCGCGTTTGAAGTAGTCTCGATCCGCGCCGCCGAAGAACTCCTGCCAGCGCAGGCCGTCGATCGTGACGACGACGACGTGACGGGATGCCGGCTGGGCTCGTCCGGTGCTCGTGAGCGCAAGGGCGGCGATGACGAATGTCAGGATGGCGCGGGTCAGGTCGTGACGGCTCATGGCTCCTGAATTATCACGTGTGATCGTAACCACCAGTTCACCCCTCGATGCGGCTGCTTGACACAATCGGCGTGGCGTGTCAGCATCCTCCATCGTGCGTCTGGTCATTATCTGCATCTGTTGTTGCTTCTCAGTGAAGGTGCCTTCACCGGGGGCGCTGTGTTCATGCAGGTCGTGACCCGCTAGTCGCGCACGAGCAGAATTCACAGGCAGCAGGCCCGGAAGGCTCACCAGCCCTTCCGGGCCTTTTGTTTTTTTCACGCACGTGAGGTTCGTATGATTTGCACTGCCTTCGTCCGGGTGCTCCCCGTGGCGCCGTGTTGTTGTCGCATTACCCGATGTCGGGGAGTGTGTGGATGAGGTATCCGTTCTGAAAGACGCGTAGTTCGATTGCGCTTCTGCCGGGCTCGAAGGCCATCATCCGCTGCGGATGGTGGCCTTTCGTGTTTACACAGTCACCACCATTCGTCAGCGGACGAGGCCCTCGCGCCAGGTGAAGCCTGGAGGAGGAATCCATGAAGGCGTTCGTTCGTGTGGGTCTTGTCGTCGTCTCTCTTCTCGCCTCGTCAGGTCTGGCGCTTGCGCAGGTCACGAATGCCGTGCTGCAGGGTGTCGTGACCGACAGTCAAAAAGGTGTGCTGCCAGGGGTCGCCGTCAGCGTCACCAATACCGAAACCGGCCTCGTGCGTGAGGTGGTGTCGGATGCCGCCGGCTTCTTCCGCGCCACGGCGCTTCCGCCGGGCCCGTACGCCGTCCGTGCGACGCTGGACGGGTTCACCGAGTACTCACGCAGCGGCCTCGTTCTGACCGTCGGACAGACCGCGGCGATCGAGGTTACCCTCGGCCTGGGGACATTCACCGAAGCGGTCAAAGTGGTAGCCGGCGCACCCCTCGTCGACACCTCGTCCAATGCGCTTGCCACCACGGTCACCAAGGCGCAGCTCGACGATCTACCGCTTGCCGGACGCGACTTCGCGTCGCTGGCGCGGCTGGCGCCGGGGGTCACCGGCGTCGGCAGCGCTGGCATCACCTCGGGTGGGCAGTTGGTCCGCAACAACAGCGTCGTCGTCGACGGCACGAGTAACGACGAACAAGGTATCGCTGGCACGCGTGGCAGCTTCTCGCTCGAATCGGTGCGCGAGTACGTCATCTACACGAATCAGTTCGCGGCCGAACATGGGCTCGCCGCCGGGGCGCTCGTCAACGTGGTGACCCGATCGGGCACGAACAAAGTCGAAGGCCGGCTGTTCGGATTCCATCGCGATGACGGACTCGACGCCCAGAATCCCTTCTCGAAAGCGCAAGGATCCGGCTCGGCGCCGTTCAGCGAACAGCGCGGCGGCGGATTCCTCGGCGGGCCGTTCATCAGAAATACGTGGCACTACTTCGGCTCCTACGAGCTCCAGCGCAACGAGACCACCAATGTCGTGACGTCGGCGCTGGTGCCGGTGGACCAGCGCGAGTTTCCCGAGCGCGGCTCGCGCGACCAGTACTTCTTCAAGAGCGAGTATCAACTGCCTGGCAACAATCGTCTCGGCGGACGCTACCGCTACGATCAGAGCACAGTCGAGGGGGGCGGCATCGGCGGACTGAACCCGTACGAGCGCGGCACCGATCAGAAGAACAAATATGCCGACGGGGTGGGGACGCTGACGTCGGTGCTCTCGTCGAACACCGTGAACGAGGTGCGGCTGCTCGTCGGCACCCTCTCGACCTACTGGACCGTCGACCGCTATGCCGATCCTGCCGGCGTCAGCATCAGCCGGCCCTCGATCAACCAGGGCAAGGCGAACAACATGCCGCAAGGATGGGACTCGGTGCGGTATCAGTTCGTCGATACGCTGTCGCATACCATCGGACGGCATGACCTCAAGGCCGGCGTGGACATCCAGCTGGACGACCAGAACACCTACTTCCTCGGCAACAAGGACGGCACGTTCACGTTCCGGACGGACGCGCCGTTCGATCCGAACGACCGCTCGACCTACCCCTTCCAGTACACGCAGACCATCGGCGACTGGTACGACCCGCGCAAGAATCAGATCTATTCCGGGTTCGTGCAGGATACCTGGCGTGCACACGATCGCGTCACGCTCAACCTCGGCGTACGGTACGACACCGAGACGATCTTCGCGCGGGCCAAGGCGGTCAACGTCGATCAGGATCTCAACAACGTCTCACCGCGCCTCGGCGCGGTCTGGACCCCGACCTCTGACGCGCGCACGGTGGTCCGCGGCGGCTTCGGCATCTACTACGACCAGGGCTTCAACAACATCTCGGGCAACATCAGCAACTCCGCCCGATCGAGCAATGTTACGGTGCTCAATCCCGGGCTTCCCGGATCCCTACGCCGGCGGCACCATCGCGGCGACCAAGCCGAGCCTGACCGTGGCCGCACCCGAGTACGAGACGCCGTCGACCCGGACGCTCAGCGTCGGCGCGCGCCGCGAGCTCCTGCCGGGTCTCGCGCTCAGCGTCGACGGCGTGCGCACGCTGGGTTATGACCTGTTCAATGCGCTCGACGTCAACGCGCCACTGCCCGGCACGGCGGTGCGACCGGACCTCAACTACCTGCGCATCGTCCAGTATCAGACGACGGGACGGAGCTGGACGAACGCGCTGCTGGTGTCGCTTGAGCGTCGCACCGGCAAGGGGCCGACGTTCAGCGTGTCGTACACGTTCTCGAAAGCGGAGCGCAACGTCGAGGACTTCGGGTTCGTGCCGCAGGACTCCTACAACCCGGATGCGGAGAAGGCGCTCGCGAGCAACGATCGGCGCCATCAGCTGGTGTCGTCTGTCGTATGGCGGCTGCCGCTTGGCTTCCAGGCTGCCGGACTGATCCAGGCGCGCAGCGGCCTGCCGTGGACCGTCACGACCGGCAGCGACAACAACGGCGATCAGAGCGTCAACGATCGTCCGGACCTCGTCGTCGTGGGCGGCGATCCCACCGACAAGGCCACCTACAGCAGCGCGTTCACGGGCCGCGTCGGCAATCTCGGGCGCAACACGAACACCGGCCCGGCGTTCGTGCAGGTCGACCTGCGCCTGTCGAAGTTCGTGCGCGTGAGGCGGACGTCGATCGAAGGGTTTGTGGAATCGTTCAATCTGCTGAATCACGTCAACCTCGGCCAGCCGAACGGCACGCTGACCTCGTCGTCCTTCGGCCGCTCGACCGGTCTCGCATCAGGTGCATCGTCGCGCCAGGTGGAGGTGGGCTTCCGGTTCAACTTCTGAGTGCTGATCCACGCCCTATTCACCGCCATTACGCAAAGAGAGAGTCATATGCATAGATCCATCGCCATTGCCATCGCCCTGGTCCTCACCCTCAGCGTCGCCGCCGCCGAGCGGCGGCCGGTGAACGTGGACGATCAGTTTCGATTCGTGGACGTCGGCGATCCAGAGCTCTCGCCTGACGGCGAGTGGGTGCTGTACACGGTGACCAGCACCGACGTCGCCGCCGATCGGCGGAATACGGACATCTGGAGAGTGAAGTGGGATGGCACCGGGCGAACGCAGCTGACGTTCGCGCCCGAGAACGAAACCGCGCCGCAGTGGAGCCCTGACGGTCGATACATCTCTTTCTTGTCGTCACGCCCCGGTCCAACCAAGGGCAACCAGGTCTGGGTGCTCGAGCGTTCCGGGGGCGAGGCGCGACAGCTCACGCAATTGAAGGGGGGCGTGACGGGGTATCGATGGTCACCTGATTCGACGCGCCTCGCTGTCGTCCGGCGCGACGGTGACGAGGCCGGCGAGGCACCGGCCTCGCGCGGCGGAGGCAGCGAGGCGAACGTGGCCGCGTCGAAGCCAATCGTCATCGACGCGTATCAGTTCAAACGCGACGGCCCAACCTATCTCACCGGCACCGCGCGTACGCGCATCTTCATCTTCGACATCGCCTCGCAGAAGATCGAGCCGCTGACCGCTGACGGCGACTACGACGAAAGCGGTCCCGAGTGGTCCCCCGATGGCTCGCGCCTCGCGTTTTCGAGCAACCACGATGCCAACAACGATCGCACCCGCAACACCGACGTCTTCGTCGTCGACGCCAGGCCTGGATCGAAGTCACGCAAGCTGACTACGTTTCTGGGCACGGATGGCGGGGATCTCGCCTGGAGCCCCGACGGCACGCTCGTCGCCTACGGTCAGGGCAGCGAGCCGAAGTTCAACTTCCACAGTCTCAATCGCCTCGCCGTCGTGCCGGCGGCCGGAGGCACGCCGCGAGTGCTCACGGCCGCTCTCGATCGCGGCGTCGCGTCACCGGCGTTCACCGATGACGGACGCGCGATCATTTTTACCGTGACCGACGATCGGACCCAGTACCTCGCGCGCATTCCTGTCGCCGGTGGCCAGCTCGAACGCCTCACGCTCGGCCAGCGTGTCGTCACGAGACCATCACTCGCCAAAGGCCGGATCGTTGCGACATCGGCCACCTCGACCGAACCGGGAGAGGTGTTCGCGGTCGAAGGCAATGCGCTGCGGAAGCTGAGCGCCCACAACGAAGCCGTCGTCGCCGGCCTGCAGATTCAGCCCGCGGAGGACATCGCGTTCAAGAGCAAGGATGGGACCGAGATCCATGCGTTGCTGACCAAGCCGGGTGGCTACACCGCCGGGCGCCGCTATCCAACGCTGTTTCGTCTTCACGGCGGTCCGACGAGCCAGGATCAGCATGCGTTCGCGTTCGAACGCCAGTTCTTCGCCGCGCACGGCTACGTCGTCGTCAACGTCAACTATCGCGGCAGCTCGGGCCGCGGCGCGAAATTCAGCGAGGCGATCTTTGCCGACTGGGGACGGCTCGAAGTCGATGACGTGCTGGCGGCGGCAGACTATCTCGTGGCGCAGGGCATCGCCGATCCCGATCGTCTTGGCATCGGCGGGTGGAGCTACGGCGGCGTGCTGACCGACTACGTGATCGCCAGCGACACGCGGTTCAAAGCCGCAATCAGCGGCGCCGGCAGCGCGAACCACATCTCGCTGTACGGACACGATCAGTACACGTTCCTGTACGACAACGAATTCGGTCCACCGTGGGAGAACCCGGATCTCTGGATCAAGTACTCGTATCCGTTCTTCAAGGCCAACAGGATCACGACGCCGACGCTGTTCATGGGTGGACAGAACGACTTCAACGTGCCGATCCTCGGCAGCGAGCAGATGTACCAGGCGCTCAAGACGCTGGACGTTCCGACGCAGCTCGTCGTCTATCCGGGCCAGAATCATGGCCTGACAAAGGTCGCGTTCCTGCGCGACCGCCTCGAACGATACGTGGCGTGGTACGACAAGTATTTGAAGGCCGGCGCGCCGGGGACGAGCCCTGGAACAGGTGCGAAGTCAGGTGGTCAATAGATGGAAGGGTGAGGCCACGCCAGATCAGCGCACCAGCGGACACTAGTGCCTGTCTTGGCTGATTCAGTAGCGGCAGAAAACAGAAGCACCGCTGAGCGCGCCGAGGGCGAAGAGAAGAACCACTGGAAGAAATCCTCTGCTTGCTCCGCGGCCTGCGGTGAAAGTAGTGGCCGTTCGCTAGCTAACGACTCTCTGTATTTCAAGAGCCGTCGTCGGCTGCAGGGATTCACCGCCGAGATCGCGGAGCTCGCAGAGCGCTTCAAGACGGAAGCATCCTGTATGGCTCGGCGGCCTCAGCGAGCTCTGCGGTGAACCCGTGGCGGTAGTGTCTAGAGCCGTGGTGAGCGCTCTCGAATGGTGTCGGGGGTCGAGACGGTATCGCGGTAGCCGTCGGTGGTGTACTGGTGCCGGTTGGCCGAAGGCGGCGTGATGGACATCGATGAATGGCACGCATCGGCAATGTCGCGGGCACATCAGATGCCGCAGTGTCGGCGCATCACAGAGGAGGGTTATGCTGCGACGACGTGCTGCAACGCCGGATACGTGCTACGGAACAAGTCCGGTGTGGACCATGCTGCGCGGCGGACGGAGCGTGCTCACGCCCGGCAGTAGCCGCAGTTCGAGCGCGATCGCATCGAGTGGCTCGACGCGCCAGTAGGTGGCGAGAGGTTGGATTCAAATCTCCGCGCAGTGAAAAGGGCCGGCTTGCGCCGGCCCTTCCCTTCCGCCTGAAGCAGGAAGCCACACCCTTCGACTCACTACGCTCGCTCAGGGCAAGCGTCGTGACTTACGCGCAGCCGCTCGTGTTCCCGCAGTTCGCGCACTTGTAGCAGGACCCCGAGCGCACCATGATCGACCCGCAGGTCGAGCACGGCGGCGCGTCCTCCTGGTTCTGCATCGCCGCGAAGGACGACGTGCGCGACGAGGTGATCGCGGCCGTGGCGGACGCACCAGCGGCCGACGCCACGTCCAGCGGCAGCTGCTCCGGCGTCGTGATCAGCTCCTCGCGGACGTTGACCCCGGCGCGGAACTGCGCGTCCGGCGACAGGAACTTGGTCGCCATCCACCGGAAGATGTAGTCGACGATCGACTTCGCGAAGCGGACGTCGGGGTTCTTGGTCATCCCCGACGGCTCGAAGCGGACGTGGCTGAACTTGTCGACCAGGTCCTGCAGCGGCACGCCGTACTGGAGCGCGTAGCTGATCGCCTGGGCAAAGGCGTCGGCGAAACCACTGATAGTGGACCCTTCCTTCGCCATCACCAGGAACAGCTCGCCGGGGGTGCCGTCCTCGAACAGACCGACGGTGATGTAGCCCTCGTGCCCCGAGATGTCGAACTTGTGGGTGAGCGCGTGGCGCTCGTCCGGCAGCTTCTTGCGGACCGGGCCGGCCGCGACAGTCGCGGCGACGGCGGCGGCCACCTTGTCCTTCGCGGTGTTGAGCGGCTGCGTCCGCTTGCTGCCATCCCGATAGATCGATACGGCCTTGGCGCCGATCCGCCACGAATCGATGTACGCCTGCTCGATGTCCTCGACGGTCGCATCCTTCGGCACGTTGACGGTCTTGGAGATCGCCCCCGACAGGAACGGCTGGGTGGCGCCCATCATCCGCACGTGACCCATGTAGTGGATGCTGCGGACGCCGCGCGCCGGCTTGAACGCGCAGTCGAACACCGGGAGGTGCGCCTCCTTGATATGCGGAGCCCCCTCGATGGTCTCGTTCTCATCGATGTACTCGATGATCTCCTTGACCTGCTGCGCGTTGTAACCGAGCTTGTCGAGCGCCATCGGCACGGTCTGGTTGACGATCTTCATCAGCCCGCCGCCGACCAGCTTCTTGTACTTGACCAGCGCGATGTCGGGCTCGACCCCGGTGGTGTCGCAGTCCATCATGAAGCCGATGGTCCCGGTCGGCGCCAGCACGGTGGCCTGTGCGTTGCGGAAGCCGTGCTGCTCCCCCATCTCGAGCACTTCGTTCCACACGTTCTTCGCCGCCTCGAGCAGGTCGGCGGGCACGTGGGTCTTCTCGATGTCCTTGATCGCGGCGCGGTGCTTCTTCATCACCCGCAGCATCGGCTCGCGGTTCTTCTCGTAGCCGAAGAACGGCCCGCCGTGATCGCGCGCAATCTTGGACGACTGCGCGTTGGCGGCACCGTGCATCAGCGCGGTGATGGCCGCGGCATAGTCGCGCCCGGAGTCGCCGTCGTAGGGCAGCCCGCGCGACATCAGCAGCGCGCCGAGGTTGGCGTAGCCGAGCCCGAGCGGACGATACTCGTGGCTGTTCTTCGCGATCATCGGCGTCGGATAGCTCGAGTTGTCGACCAGGATCTCCATCGCGGTGATCATCGTCCGGCACGCCGCCTCGAACGAGACGACGTCGAACTCCGCGGTATCGCCTGAAGGCCGGCCGCCGCCGTCCTGACCATCCTTAACGAACTTCATCAGGTTGATCGACGAAAGATTGCAGGCCGAGTCGTCGAGGAACATGTATTCCGAGCACGGGTTGCTCGCGTTGATCCGCGCCGTGTTCGGGCAGGTGTGCCAGTCGTTGACGGTGGTGTCGAACTGCATGCCCGGATCGCCGCAGACGTGCGTCGCCTCGGCGATCTGCCGCATCAGGTCGCGCGCCCGGTAGGTCTGCATCGGCTGGCCGTCACGCACCGCCCGCGTCGTCCAGTCGCCGTCGTCGAGCACCGCGCGCATGAACTCGTCGGTCACGCGGACGCTGTTGTTCGAGTTCTGGAAGAACACCGACGAATACGCCGGACCGGTGAACGAACCGTCGTAGCCGGCGTCGATCAGCGCCCAGGCCTTCCGCTCTTCTTCGACCTTGCAGTTGATGAACTCGACGATGTCGGGATGGTCGGCGTTGAGGATGACCATCTTGGCGGCGCGCCGCGTCTTGCCGCCCGACTTGATCACCCCGGCAAACGCGTCGAAGCCCTTCATGAACGACACCGGACCGGAGGCGGTGCCGCCGCCGGCGAGCAGCTCGAACGACGAGCGGATGTTCGACAGGTTGGAACCGGTGCCGGATCCGTACTTGAAGAGCATCCCCTCGGTCTTGGCGAGACCGAGGATCGAGTCCATGGTGTCCTGCACGGCGTTGATGAAGCAGGCCGAGCACTGGGGATGCTTCTCGAAGCCGACGTTGAACCAGACCGGGCTGTTGAACGCCGCCTTCTGATAGACGAGCAGGTGCTTGAGGTCGTCCGAGAATGCCTGAAGGTCGTCTTCGCTGGCGAAGTACTTCTGTTTCACCGCCCACTCGGTGATGGTGTCGACGACCCGGCCGATCAGCTGCTTGACCGAGCGCTCGCGCTCAGGGGTGCCGATGGTGCCGCGGAAGTACTTGGAGACCACGATGTTGGTCGCCTGTTGCGACCAGAACCGCGGGATCTCGACGTCGCGCTGCTCGAAGACCACCGAGCCCTTCTCGTTGCCGATGACCGCGGATCTGGTGTCCCATTCGATTTCATCGAACGGGTCGATCCCCTCCTTGGTAAAGAAGCGGTCGTACTCGAGTCCCGGCACGCCGGTCGGCGCGGCCGGACGGACTGAGCTCTGGGGGCTGGTCGTTTCCGTCTGGCCCGTGTCCGAGCCAACAGCAGCCTTCTGCATCTTTCCCTCCGAACGTGAATCCGCCGCCCGCCCCGAGCTGGGATCCATAAAAATTTGTCTTGAAATATTGCGAAGCCGGGGGCTGGGAGGCCCCGTCCCGCCAAATCGCACATCAAAAGCGCGTTAAGGCGGGGACAAATATGCGCCCGCGTTACATGGTTGTCAAGCGGGATTCCACCACATATTGTGTCTGAAAACAGCACCCGGCGCTAGATATTGACAAATTGCACGGATTGGCGCGGGGTTTTTCCAGTCGACCTATTTTATTGATGGGCCGCTGCTTCCGCCGGGACCGGCTGAGGCCGGAGGCCTGCCGACTGGCGTCCCTGGAGCTCTTTGGCGAGGCGCTCGGCCTTGTCGGCCAATTCCTTGGCAAAAACGACGTTGCTCGCCTTCAGGGCTTCTTCCGCCTGGGTCGCGAACAGGTTGGCGTCCTGGTAGGCCTTCTTCAGCGGGTCGCTGAGCGAGGCGAAGGTGACTCCCTTGAGCAGCCTGCGGGTGCGATCGATGATTTCCCGGATCTGGGCCGCAACCTGGGCACTGTCCCCTGCCTCGGGGATCCGCAGCTGCGGCACCGGAGGCGTGGTCGGCGGAACGGGTGGCGGCTCGACCGGTTTCGGATCCTCCGGCTTCTGCTCCGGCTTGCTGTTGTCGCGCGGCGCCCGCGGACGAGGGGGCGGCGGAGTGGCGTTACCCGGCAGGTCCCCGACCGGTTCGACCGCCGGAGTCCCAGGGGCGACCGGCACCGGCGTGATCACGCGCGGCGGCGGCAGCGGCACGTCGAGGGCGGGACGCTCCACGGGCGTCTCCGCCCGGGTGGTGGCGCAGGCAGCTCCCCCGAAGGCGGCAATCCCCGCGAGCAGAACCAACTGGAGGAGGCGTCTAATCACGTCTAGCCAGAATAGCAGGAGCTAGGAGCTGGGAGCTAGAACTAGGCTTGCGGAAAGATCAGCCGGAAACGCGTACCGCTGCCGGGAGTGGACTGGACCTCCACCTCCCCATCGTGCAACTGGACGATCCGGTAGACCATCGACAAACCGATGCCGGATCCCTTTTCCTTGGTCGTGAAGTAGAGATCGAAGATCTTGCTGAGATGTTCCGGAGGGATGCCGACGCCGGTGTCTTCGACGTCGACTTCGACCAGCTTGCGCGAGGTCGCCCGGCAGGCGAGCTTCAGCGTGCCGCCGTTCTGCATCGCCTGGCAGGCGTTCAGCGCGAGGTTGAGGACGGCCTGGCGGAGCATCCCCGGATCGGCGTTGATCTCCGGCAGGCTCGGCGGGCACTCGACCTTGATGGCGATGTTGTAGCGGTCGGCTTCGGGAGCGACGGTGGTCACGACGTCCGAGACCAGGTCGGTGAGCTGGACCGGCTGCAGCTTCAGCTCGTCGGGGCGCGCAAACTTCAGAAAGCCCATCATCACCTCGTCCAGGCGCCGGATCTCCTGCGAGATGACGTTCAGGTGCTTGTGCATGTCGACCCCCTGGGCCGGCACCGGCTTCGGCAGGCGCCCTTCGTGGACCGCCTGCTGCGCCTCGAGCTTCTGCTTGAGCAGCTCGAGGTGGATGGTCATGGCGTTGAGCGGGTTCTTGACCTCGTGCGCGACCCCGGCCATCAGCCGGCCGAGCGCGGCGAGCTTGCGCGAGTAGTTCAACGTCGACTGCACGTGACTCAGGTAGCCGAGGTTGCGGGCGACGAGCATGACGCCGAGAAAGCGTCCGGCGCCGTCTTCGATCGCATGCGACTGCAGCAGGTGTTCGGCCGATTCGTTGGCGCCGTTCCCCACGCTCTCCCGGCGGATCGGCACCGGCCCGAGGCTCTTGCGGCCGGCGAGCGCCTGGTCGATCAGCGTCCGCATCGCCGGATGGTCGCCGTGCTCCTCGAGCAGCGCCTTCATCGCCGGGTTGGTGAAGATGACTTCGCCGGTGGTCGAGAACAACGCGACGGCATCCTCGAGGTTCTCCATGACCGACTCGAGGTCGGTGGAGGCCGACGGCAGCGGCTTCTCACGTACCGCCGAGAGCTGGGCGCTGACGGCTTCGAACGAGCTGCCCAGGTCGCGGAACTCCTCTCCCGGCAGGTCGAGCGACACGTCGAGCTCGCCCCGCCCGAGACGTGTCAGCCCGCTCTGGATTACGTGGATCGGACGCAGCATCCACTGGGCAAGGACGACGGCGACCAGGGACGAGATGATCAGGGCGCCGAGGATCGTGCCGCCCGCCGTCCGGGTCGCGTCACGCAGCTCGTTCTGGATCAGGATCATCGACACGCCGATGCGGATGGATCCGAACGGCTCCTCGCCGGCCAGCATCTGCTGCCTCACCTCGAAGGTGCGGTCCGAGAACACCGCGCGCAGTTGCTGCACCGCCCCGGCCGTGAGCAGGTCGGCAAGGTTCTCGGGTTCCTGTTCCGAGATCCGCTGCCCTTCCAGGTCGTGGAAGCCGTGGGCGATCGCGATCCCGTTGACGTCGGCGATCGCGGCATAGGTGACGTTGCTGCTGTAAGCGATGGTCGATTCCAGGATCGATCGCACCCCGCCGTCATCGCGCAGGGCGATGCGCAGATCGCCGCCGGGCGGCGGCTGCACCTCGCGCGCCCGCTGGAACACGGCGCGAGCCAGCATCTCCCCGCGCAGCGCCGTCTCCTCGAGGCTGAGGCGCGCGAGCGTGGCGAGGTGATAGGCGCTGAGGATCGCCACGATCACCAGGACCAGCGTCGTGACGCCCGCAACCTGCTTGGCTTTGATGGACATCTACAAAGGAGCTAGAAGCTAGGAGCTAGCAGAAGAAGCTAGGAGCTAGGAGCTAGAAGCTAGCAGAGGATATGGCAGCCGGGACCTGGGTCTGTAAACGGCCGGCCCGCTCTAGCTCCTAGCTTCTAGCTCCTAGCTCCTAGCTTCTAACCCCTGTCTCTTCTTTCATCCGATTGAGCTTGTTGTGGAGCGTCTTGAGGCTGATCCCGAGCACTTCGGCGGCGCGCGTCTTGTTGTTGCGGCAATGCTCCAGCGTCAGCATGATCAGCCGGCGCTCGGCCTCGTCCACCGTCGTTCCCGGGGCGATCGTCAGGGTGGGCAGCGACTCCTCCCCCTTCGACACCAGGGTCGCCGGCAGGTGCTTGGCCTCGATGAATTCTCCTTCCGCCAGGATGGTGGCGCGCTCGATGACGTTGCGGAGCTCGCGGATGTTGCCGGGCCAGGGGTAGCGCTCGAGCACGTACATGGCCTCCTGATCTACGCCGCGGACCGACTTGTTGTTACTGCGATTGAACTCGTTCAGGAAGGTCTGCACCAGCAGCGGGATGTCGTCGCGGCGGTCGCGGAGCGGCGGCAGGTCGATATTGAACACATTCAGGCGGTAATAAAGGTCCTCGCGCAGCTTGCCGTTACGCGAGGCCTCGAGCGGGTTGACGTTGGTCGCGGCGATGACCCGCACGTCGACCGACTGCTCCTGGCGGCCGCCCAGCCGGCGGAACGTCCGCTCCTGCAGCACGCGCAGCAGCTTCACCTGGATGGCGGGCTGCATCTCGGCGATCTCGTCGAGGAACAGCGTGCCGCGATGCGCGAGCTCGAAAACGCCGGTCCGGCGGTCGTGCGCACCGGTGAAGGCCCCTTTCTCGTGACCGAAGATCTCGCTCTCCAGCAGCGTCTCGGGGATGGCGGCGCAGTTGATGGCGACAAAGGGGAAGGACTGCCGGGGGCTCAGCTCGTGAATCGTCTGGGCGATGAGCTCCTTGCCGGTACCCGACTCGCCGGAGATCAGCACCGAGGCGTTGGTGGGAGCCGCCTGCTCGATGATCCGGTAGACGGCGCGGACGCCGGCGCTGTTGCCGATGATCCGGCCGAAGCTGCCGCTGTCGCGAAGCTGGCGGCGCAGCGTCCGGACTTCGCGCAACGTGGCCTGGCGCTCGACCGCTTTCTGCAACAGGATCCGCAGGCGCTGCGGGTCGACCGGCTTGCTGAGAAAGTCGTAGGCGCCGTCCTTGATCGCCTCGACCGCGCTCTCGACCGTGCCCTGCGCGGTCAGCAGGATGAAGGTGATGGCCGACAGCTGATCCTGGAGCGCGCGCAGCAGTTCACGCCCGCCCATCCGCGGCATGACCAGGTCGCTGACGATGATGGCGGGGCGGAAGGTGGTGATCTTCCGCATCGCCTCTTCACCGTCAGATGCCTCTTCGGTAATAAAGCCCCAGGCCTGAACCAGCTCGGCCAGTCCGGACCGTGTAGAGGGGTCGTCCTCAACAATGAGGACGCGTTCGCCGCTCGACGGATCAGGAAAGTCGTTATCTTCAGGCATATCCATGAATGTCATTCTTACATACGAAGAACCCAATCCGAGCACAAATTACACCGATGAGCTCGCGAATCGAGTAGAAAATGGCGATTTGAAGGAACCGTAGCCATCACCGTGCCAGCTCAGCGTGCGCAATACCGAAGTCGAGGGTGCGAAGGGGTGCGGGCGGGTGCGAGAAAGGGTGCGGCGGGGTGCGAGAAGGGTGCGGCGGGGTGCGAGAAAGGTGCGGGGTGGCCGGGGTGCCGGAGAGAATTCCCTATGACATTTGCCATTTCCCTCATCCAGGTTCCGCCGGACTCTCCGGCACTGTCGTTGCACCCATGAGCTGCTGAGGAGATTCATGAAAAATCTATTGCTCGTAATCGGCTTGGCGGCGGCGTTGACCGGGTGCTCCCGTGAGGATGCGGGAACCGCGGCGGCCAGCAAGCCGGCCGATGCGTCGGCTCCGGCGACCACTACGCCGAGCAGCCAGGCGCCCGCCTCGACCGACGCCGCTCCCGCGTCGGGAACACCGGCATCGGCGGCCGTGCCGTCTTCGGCCACTCCGTCTGCGGCGCCGTCCGCGGCCGTGCCGTCCGCGGCTGCAGATCCTGTCCGCGAACCCGCCTACGCCGAGGTCACCCTTCCGGCAGGCACGGAGCTGCCGCTGACGCTGCGGACCTCGGTCGGATCGGCAACCAGCAACGTCGAGGACGCGGTGCGCGCGACGACCCGCCGTCCGCTGTCAGTCGACGGCGTCGTGGCGCTCCCCGAGGGGACGGTCGTGCTCGGTCACGTGACCGACGTCGCGCGGTCCGCCAAGGTCAAGGGACGCGCCCGGGTCGCCTTCCGGTTCACCCGCGTCGACCTGCCCGGCGACGATGAACAGGTGAACGTTCGCACCTCCACGGTGTCGCACCTGGCTCCGGCGACCAAGAAGGAAGATGCCGCAAAGATCGGCGGCGCCGCGGTCGGCGGGGCGATCATCGGCGGCATCATCGGCGGCGGCGACGGCGCTGCCAAGGGAGCCGCCATCGGTGGCGCCGGCGGCACCGGCGTCGTGCTGGCAACGCGCGGCAAGGAAGTCGAGGTTGCCGCCGGCACGCCGATCAGCGTCAAGCTCACCGCGCCGCTCACGATAAGGGTGAAGCGCTAGCTGGTAGTGGGGGATGGGGTCTCGGGGATATGGGAAATGGGGATATGGGGATTGGGGATTGAGGATTCAGATCGGGAGTTGGAAGTTGGCCGTTGGGAGTTGACGATCCATTCCTCCATACTGATCCCGTGCTCCCTCTCCCGGCGGATTACTACGCCCCCGATCCCCCGGCAATTCGTCCGGCCGAGCGTGTCAGCGCCATCATCGAGATCCTGATCTGCTCCGGGCTGCCGACGCAGGTGCTGCTGATCACCGCGCTGCGCGGTTTCGGCATGCAGATGGAGCAGGCGGGAGGTGGCGTCAATCCCACCTTCCTCTTCACCGTGGCGCTGCTCGACGCGGCAGCGGTCATCGGTCTGGTGATCGTGATGCTCCGGGTGCACGGCGAGTCGCCGCGCGACGTCCTGCTCGGACGCGTGCGGTTGCTCCGGGAGGCGGTCGTCGGGATCAGCATGATCCCGCTCGCCTTTGTCCTGGTCATCGTGATCCTCGCGCTGGTGCTCACCTACGCCCCACAGCTGCACAACGTGGCGCGCAATCCGCTCGAAGACATGCTGCGCAACCGGACCGACACGATGATCTTCGCGGTCGTCGTCATGGTTGCCGGAGGGGTGCGCGAAGAGATTCAACGCGGCTTCATCCTCCACCGGTTCGGCCAGTACCTCGGCGGCGGCATGTTCGGCGTCCTGATCTACAGCTTGATCTTCGGCCTCGGGCACTACGAACAGGGCTACGACGCGTCGCATCGCCACGGCCGCGCTGGGCGCGTTCTGGGGGCTCGTTTATCTGCGCCGCGGAAGCATCGTGGCGCCGATGGTGAGCCACGCCGGCTTCAACCTCGTGCAGATCCTGAAGCACGTGTCGCTGAGGTAACATGCCTCATCGCCCTTCTGGATCGCCTCAGCCGCTTTTTCCTGCTAACCCGACGCGAGCTCACGGTGCTCGCGCTCCTTTTCGTGGTGTCACTTCCCGCAGTCACGGCGCGGCTGTATTCGTCTGACGAGGTCCAGTACTTCTCCTACCTGCGATCGCTCTACTTCGACGGTGACGTCTCGTTCGAGAACGAGTACCGGTTCTTCTACGACCACCACATCGCGCAGTCGGCTGGTTACCACGAGACCTTTCTCGAGCGGGCGACGGCGGCCGGACGCCGCGTCAACTACGGAACCATCGGAGCGGCTCTTCTCTGGAGCCCGTTCTATGCCATCGCGGACGCCTGGACGCGGCTGTCGGGTTCGGCCGAAGCGAACGGCTTCACCGCCCCATACGTCCGCGCCGTCGCGTATGGCTCCGCGGTCTACGGCTTCCTCGCGATCCTGCTTTCCATCCGCGCGGCACGGCTGCTCCTCGGGGCGAGGCAGCAGACGGCGCCGGAATCCGGTGCGTTCGCGGCGGCTCTCGCGATCTGGATCGGGACGCCGCTGCTCTTCTACATGTACGTGGCACCGCCGTTCTCGCACGCCTGCTCGGCCTTCGCGGTGGCGCTGTTCGTCAACGTGTGGCTGCGCGTCCGCCAGGCGTGGACGACGCGAGGTGCCTTCGCGCTGGGGCTATCGGCCGCGCTCGTCGCGATGGTCCGCGAGCAGGACGCCTTTCTGCTGCTCGGTCCGGCCATCGATTTTCTCTGGTGGTCTCGCGGCGCGCTACGTGACGGACGGTCGCCGGGCCCAATCGTCGTGACCGGTGTCACGGGCGTCCTCGGGACGGTCCTGGGCTACCTGCCACAGCTGAGCGCCTACACCGCGCTGAACGGCTATGCCGGACCGGCAGAGCACGTCTCGCGCAAGATGTACTGGTACGCACCGCACGGCCTCCAGGTTCTGGCGTCGCCGCATCACGGCTTCTTCTTCTGGACCCCGCTCGCGGTGCTCGCGCTGGCCGGGCTCTTCACGCTGAAGGACAGGCCGGTCGCCTTCAGCCTGCTGATCATGGTGGCCTCGCAGGTATACGTGGCGGGCAGCGTCGAATCGTGGACGGTCGCCGGGGCGTTCGGCCAGCGCCGCTTCGTCTGCCTGACGGTCGTGCTGGTCATCGGCCTGGCGGCGCTGTGGCAGACGGTCGCCCGGCGCGCCGCGACCAGTCATCGAGGCGCCGCTGTTCTCGCGATGAACGCCGCCGTCGTCCTCGCCGTCTGGTGGAACGTCGCGCTGATGGCGCAGTTCGCGACCCGGCTGATGGACCGTCAGCGCCTCGAACCGGCGCGCAATGCCTACCACGCGTTCGTGACCTTGCCGCTGTCGGGGCCATCGCTGGCCTACCGCTACCTCACCGACCGGGACTCGTTCTACGAGTCACGCCCGACCGGGACGGACCGCTGATGCGGATCCTCTACTTCGCCGACATCCGCTTCCCGCTCGAGCGCGCCAACGGCATCCAGACGATGGAGACGTGTTATGCGCTGGGGGAGCGGGGGCACGACGTGCGGCTGGTGGTGAAGCCGGACACCCAGTCGCCGGCGCGCGACCCGTTCGAGTTCTATGGCCTCCGCCGCACCTCGGCGCTGGTGATCGAGCGGGCGAACGCGCCGGCCGGCGCCGGCATCGCCGCCCGCCTCGGCTACCTCTCATTCGCCGCCGGACGCGTGTTCGGAAAATCGCGCGCCGACATCGTGCTGACGCGCGATCTCGGTACAGCCGCAGCCCTGCTGCGGATTCCGAAGGGCATGCGCCCGCCGCTGGTCTACGAATCGCACGGCTACGCCCCCGAAGTGGCGGCCGCGCTGCCGGAGCTGATTGCCACCGCGCGACCTGCCAGCGCCGCCAAGCTTCGCCGCCTCGCCCGGCGTGAGGCGGCGGTGTGGGCGAACGCGGAGGGCTACGTCACGATCACGCGTGCACTCGGAGACGACCTCGCCGGCCGCCATGGCGCGCGTCCGCACCTGGCGGTCGTGCCCGACGGCATGCGGCCGCCGCAGGGGACACCTGGCCCGCCCCCGGCTGAAGCGATCGCGGCCTACGCCGGGCACCTCTACGCGTGGAAGGGTGTCGACGTGCTGTTGCGCGCGCTGGCGGAGATTCCCGGACATCGAGGGCTGATCATCGGCGGACACGCGGAGGAGCCGGACCTGGCACGCGTGAAGCAGCTCGCGGCGGACCTCGGGATCGCCGACCGCGTCACCTTCACCGGGCTGGTGCCGCCGGGCAGCGTGCCGGACCACCTGGCGAGAGCGACCGTGCTCGTGCTGCCGAATCCGGCCTCGGCGATCTCGACAAGGTTCACCTCGCCGCTGAAGCTGTTCGAATACATGGCCGCACGCCGCGCGATCGTCGCTTCCGACCTGCCCTCGATCCAGGAGGTGCTGAAGGACGGCGAGCATGCCCTGCTGGTCGCGCCGGGGGACCCGAGCGCGCTGGCGGCGGCGCTGAGGAAACTGGCCGGCGACCGCGAGCTCGGCGAACGGCTGGCGCAGGCGGCGTTCGCGGAATCGTCGCGCTACACCTGGGGCCGCCGCGCCGAACGGCTCGAGGCGCTGTTCAAGGACGTGCTCGCGGCATGATCTCCCCCCGCCTGCTCGCGCTCGTGCGGTGCGCGGATTGCCGCGCCGTCCTGTCGGCGCCGCCGGACCGCGAGGCCGGCGCTCCCGGGCACCCACCCGTCCAACTGGTCTGCGCGGGCTGCCGGCGGGTCTACGAAAGCCCGGTGGATTACCTCGACATCCGTCCAGTGGAAAGCTTCGTCGAGCAGACCAAGTACCTGGACGAGGCGCTGCACGTCGACGCCCGGCACGAGCGGGTGTCGCCGCCGCTGCTCGGCTCACGGATCAGGAACGACATGCTCCGCGATTTCCTCGCGCCGGCGGCCGGCGAGCTGGTCGTGGACCTGGGATGCGGCAGCGGGCGGGCGCTGCTGTGGAACCGGGACACCGGTGCGTCGCTCGTCGGCATCGACATCGCCGCGTTCTTCTCGCGCGAGGCGCGCCAGCAGGTCGACCTGATGCTCGGGGATCTGCGACGGCTGCCGTTCGCGGACGGCACATTCGACAAGGCATGGTCGCTCGACGTCCTGGAACACCTGTCGCCCGAGGCGCTCGCCGGGATGCTGGCCGAGGCCTCGCGGGTGTTGAAGCCGGGAGGCTCGCTGTTCGTCTACACCCACGTCCGCAAGAACGCGCCGATCGCCGCCGGGCTGAAATGGATCAACCGGCTGGCCGGGCAGCTCGAGCGATGGGACCTGATCGACCTCCGCCAGGAACGGCTGCGCAAGTCGGATCACCTCAATCCGCTCCGCGACATCCCGCACCTCGAACAGGTTGCCGACGCCGCCGGATTCCGCATCGGCCGGATCCGCTACTACACGCCGATCGTCGGCGGTTTCGTCGAGAACATCATGATGCGGGTGGCGGAGCGGGCGATGTCGCGACGCGCGGCGGCGCGGGCGGCAGCCCGGGACCGCTCGAGCCCCGGCGCCGCGCCGACCCCGGCCGACGCGGATGCGGCCGCCGTACGCGACGCACGCACCGCCGCGAAGGAGCGGATCTCGCGCGGCGGCCCGACCTATGCCGCGCTTCGCGGCCTGTCGTTCGCAATGAAGCTGGACCTGCTGCTGTTCGGCCGCGTCAGGTCGGGGCCGTTCTTCGCGCTGCTCGTGAAGAAATGAGGGTCCTCTACTCGGCCATCGACCAGACTGTCCCGGGGACAAAAGGAGGATCGGTTCACGTTGCCGCCGTCGCCGAAGGGCTCGCCGCGCTCGGGCACGAAGTCCACGTCCTCGTCGGGGCAGGACACGGTCCGTTTCCCGCCGGAGACGTTCGCTGGATCGCGATGTCGCCACCGCTTGGCCTCAACCAGCTCCGCTGGGCGCGGGCCGGCGCCGTCAAGCGGATCGCCGAGCGCGTTCGGCCCGACATCATCATGGAGCGCTACTACAACTTCGGCGGTGAGGCGATCCTCCATGCGCGCGGGCTGCGGGCCCGGGCGGTGCTCGAGGTGAACGCGCCGGTCATCGACCATCCCGGCTCGGCGAAGGCGATCGTCGATGGCGCCTTGCTGGTGCGGCCGATGCAGCGATGGCGGGACCGCCTGTGCGAGGCGGCGGACCTGATCGTCACGCCGAGCGCCGCGATCCTCCCGCCGCGCACGCCGGCCGCCAAAGTGCTCGAGCTCGAATGGGGAGCCGATACGGTGCGGTTCAGGCCGGGGGCCACGGGTCCGCTGCCCTTCATCGTGCCGGGCGGCACCGTCGCGGTCTTCGCCGGGGCCTTCCGCAGCTGGCACGGCGCGATCCACCTGGCCCGGGCGATCCGCCGGCTTCGCGAGCGCGGGCGCACGGATGTTTCCGCGCTCTTCATCGGCGATGGTCCGGAGCTGCCCGCGGTGCGCCAGGAGGCCGCCGGGCTCGACGGCATCGTCTTCACCGGGGCCGTGCCGCACGAGCTGATGCCCGCGGCGCTGGCGGCCGCCCATATCGGCGTCGCCCCATTCGATGTCGAGGCGCACAAGCCGCTGTCGCTGGGCTTCTACTGGTCGCCGCTCAAGATCTTCGAGTACATGGCGTCGGGCCTCCCGGTCGTCGCGCCGGCGGTTTCCCGCATCCCGCGGCTCGTCGAGCACGGCCGCGAGGGACTGCTCTACGATCCGGCGGACCCCGATGCGCTGGCCACGGCGCTCGAGCAGCTGTCCGACGTCCAGCTGGCGCGGCAGCTCGGGGCGGCGGCGCGCAGCCGTGCCGAGCGTGACTACAGCTGGCGCGCCCACTGCGAAGCGCTCGACCGCGCTTTCCGGGTCCGGATGCCGCCAACGCCATGAACGTCCTGCTGGCGACCGATTCGTTCCCACCTGTCTGCGGTGGCAGCGGGTGGAGCACCTACGAGCTCGCACGCGGGCTTCGCGACCGCGGCCACCGCGTGCTGGTGGTGAAGGTCGCTGCCGGGCCCGGTGGCGACGAGGAGGAAACGACTTACGACGGCCTGCGGGTCATCGAGTTCCGCGCCTACGCGCCGGACGTCCCCGGGCTGCGCAACTACTTCAAGAACGAACGGCTCTACGCCCGCCTCGCGCGCCGGCTGCGACAGCTCATCTCTGTCCACAAGATCGGCGATGATCCACGGGCAGCACGTTCTCTCCGGTCCTCCGTCGGTATGGGCCGGCAGGCGGGCGCGGATCCCGTCGCTGGTGACGGTCCGCGACTACTGGCCGGTGTGCTATCGATCGGACCTGCTGCACTCACCTGAAGGGCTCGCGCTCTGCCCGGGTTGTTCGAGGGCGGCCGGCATCGACCGCCGGATCAGCCTGACCCATCCCGGCCGGCTACTCGCACGCGCCTATCTCGAACTCAACATGAGAACGAAGCGGCAGGCGCTGGCGTCGGCCGGGGGATTGATCGCCGTCAGCTCGGTGATCGCCAGGGACCTGCGCGCGCGCGCGCCGGAGCTCGCCGATACCCGCATCGACGTGATCCCGAACCCGGTTGCTATCGCCGCGCTTCGCCATCATGCCTCGGCGCCACGCCCGTTGCGGGAGCCGTATGCGCTCTACGTCGGCAAGCTGGAGGTGAACAAGGGCACCGATCACCTGGTGGAGGTCGTCCAGCAGGCGGACCTCGACTGGCCGCTGGTGATCGCCGGCGACGGCACCGACCGGCCGCGGATCGAAGCGGCGGCGCGGCAAGCGGGGCGCGACGTGCGCTTCCTCGGCTGGATCGACCAGGAGCAGACCGCCGCCTGGCTCGCTCACGCGGGAGTGCTCCTGTTTCCTTCGCGCGGCCCCGAGTCGTTGAGCCGGGTGCTGATCGAGGCCAGCGCGCTCGGCGTCCCGATCGCCGCGATGCGCACCGGAGGCACGACCGACATCATCGAGAACGAGGTCACCGGACTCCTCTCCGAGGATCCGACCGGCCTGGCGCGCGACCTCCGGCGGATCCGCCGTGACGAGGTCCTTCGACGACGCCTCGGCCTCGCGGCGGCCAGCCGCGCGGCCGAGAAGTTCGATGCGCCGCTCGTGGTGGCGCGAATCGAGGCGCGCTACACCGAGCTGCTCGGGGGGCGGACCGCATGACGCCGGCGCTGCGGGTGGCGATCACGGCACGGTCCGTCTTTCCCATCCACGGTCACGGCGGGCTCGAGCGCAGCGTCTACGATCTCGTCCGGCACCTTGCCCGCAACGGCGTCCAGGTGACCCTGATCACCCGCACCCCGCGGGGTCCAGTCAGCAGCGACGCGATTCATCCAGACGTTACCTTGTCTCTTGTCCCGTACCGGACCTTCCCCTTTGCCGGCCGGCGAGGGACGACGGTGATCGACCGGAGCACGGCATATCCGCTGTTCGGGAAGTTGGCGGGTGCGTTCGCGGCTTCACTCGTCGAGCAGGGGGCCATCGACCTCGTCCACGGGTTCGGCGCCAGCGTTCTCGGTTACGCACGGCGGCGAGACGAGCTCGGCGCACCGCTGGTGCTGAACCCGCAGGGGCTCGAGGAGTTCGGCGGCACCGCTCCGTCGCGCGCGCGGCTGAAACGGATCGCGTACCTGCCGCTGCGGCGGGCCGTGCTCGCCTGTGCGGCAGCGGCCGACGCTGTGATCGCAACCGACCGATCGCTCGAGCCGGCGGTCCAGGGGCACCTCGAGATCCCGGCATCGAAGATCGTCACGATCCCAAACGCACTCGATCTCGAAGAGGTCGACGGGCTGGCGGGCCCGGCCGAAGGCACTGCTATGCGGGCGCGCGCCGGCATCCGGCGCGACGAACTCGTGCTGCTCAGCGTCGGCCGGTTGGAGCAGAACAAGGGCTTCCACGTGCTCGCCCAGTCGCTGGCGGCGCTGCGAGAGCACTCCGGACGGCTGGCGCACGGCAACTGGCGCTGGGTGCTGGTGGGAGGCGGACCGTTTCAGGGGCGCCTCGAAGCGCTCGCCACCGAATTGCGTCTTGCAGACCACATCCACTTCGCCGGCCGGCTGCCGGATCGCGACCTGCACGCGTGGTACGAAGCAGCCGATCTCTTCGTCCATCCCACCCTCTACGAGGGGAGCTCGCTGGTGACGCTCGAAGCGATGGCCCACCGGCGGGCCTGCGTCGTCACCGACGCCGGCGGATTGCCCGACAAGGTGCAGACCGGGGTGAATGGCTGGATCGTTGCGGCCGGCGACCCCGGGGCGCTGGCGGCGGCCATCAGCGGCGCACTCGAAGATCGCGAGCGGCTGTCTCGGATGGGCGCGGCCGGCCGCGAGATCGTGGAGCGCGGCTTTTCCTGGCAAACCGCCGTCCGCGAGACGCTGGCCCTCTACCAGCGGCTGCTTGGCGGGCGCCGGGCTCCAGCCCGACCGTAGTAAGCTAGATTCTTTCCCCTTATCAGAGATCTGGATCCTCCTTGGCTGAACGCGAATGGCGTGAAGCCAGCGACATGCGTTCGTCCAGCATGGCGCTGGCGGTCGTTCTGGCCGCAGCGGCAGCGCTGCGATTCTGGGCCCTCGGCCACGGGATCCCCTACGCGGTGAGCGTGGACGAGCCCGAGATCGTCGAGCGGGCGCTCCGCATGATGAAGACCGGGACGCTGAACCCGCACTTCTTCGACTACGGCCAGCTCACCATCTACATCCAGCTCCTCGTCTCGATCGCGCGGTTCATCACCGGGGCGGTGACCGGGGCGTGGAGCTCTCTCGACCAGGCGGGCAACGGCAGCTTCTACCTGTGGGGACGCGCGGTGACGGCGATGTTCGGCATCGCCACCGTGCTGCTGGTGTTCCGCATCGGCATGCGCTGGGGGTCCCGGCACGCGCTGCTGGCGGCGGCGCTGATGGCGGTCATGCCGCTGCACGTGCGCTACTCGCACTTCGTGCTGACCGACGTGCCGCTCACGTTCTTCGTGGCACTGACCATGCTGCTGGCGCTCGGCGCGCATGAGCGGCCGGCGCTGCGCAGCTTCGCCCTGGCCGGGGCGGCAGCGGGGCTGGCGGCGGCGGTGAAGTACAACGGCGGCCTGGCGCTGCTGATGCCGCTGCTCGTGTGCTGGATGACTCCGGCGGCACGTCCTTCCCGCCTGCTGTGCACGGTGGCAGCCATCGGCGCGGCCGCAGCGGCCTTCCTGGTGGCGGCGCCCTATACCGTTCTCGACCTGCCGGGGTTTCTCAATCGGTTCGCCAGCCTCACCGCCGAGTACCGGAATGCGAGCGCGCCGGGGGAACCGGTGGCGATGCTCTACCTGAAACACCTGCGGCTGCAGTTCGGCTGGCCCGGCATGCTGCTCGTCGCCGGAGGGTTGGCGATGGGCATCCTGCGGGCGGTTCGCGGTCCGGGACGCGTACCGTGGGCGGTCGCGGTAACGTTTCCGTTGGTGTACTTCTCCATGATCGCGGACCAGAGGATCGTCTTCGCCCGCTACCTGTTGCCGATCGTGCCCATGCTGTGTGTCGTGGCGGCCTCGGTGGTCGTCTCGGGCGTCAGCCTGCTGCGGCGATATCAGTTCCCGCGCGGCGTGCGGACGGCGTTGATCGCCGGTCTGGCGCTGACGCTGCTCGCCCCGCCGGCGCTGACGGCGGTAAGCTTCGCGCGCAACCTGTCGCGCACCTCCACCGTGGACGTCGCCTACGCCTGGATCGAAGCCAACGTGCCGGCCGGCTCCACTCTGATCCTCGAAGGCGGGCACTTCAAGCTGCCGGACAAGTACCGAGACGAAATGGTCCCGCAGCTGCGAGCGTGGTCTGTACGAGCAGTACCTGGCAGGGTCGGCCAACTACCTGGTCGCTTCATCGCAGAGCTACGGTCCCTACCTCGAGTCTCCGAACAAGTTCCGGCAGGAGTACACGGAGTACATGACGCTGTTCAGCAGGGCGGAGGAGGTCGCGCGCTTCACGCCGACCGACGGACAGCCGGGGCCGGAACTGCGCATCCTCAAGGTCAAGCGGTGAAACTGCTGCGCGCCGCCGCGTGGGCGACGCTGGGGGTTGTCGCTCTCGAGCTGTGCGCACGCGAGGTGGCTCGACGGTCGCTGCTCGAGCTGCTCATCGGAATCAGGCCAGGACTTTTCGCACTGGTGCTGACCGCCGCACTCGGCGCAGCCGCGGGGGTCTTCGCCGTCCGCCGCGCCGCGGTCACAGGGGCAACGGCGTTGGCGGCGAAGCGACCGACGACCGCGCCGTTCGTGTTCGCGGCGCTGTTTGCCGCCGGGGTCGCGGCCCAGATCCAGCTCGGCGCGCGGCTCCAGAGCGACGGGTTCTACTACTTCGCCTACCTCAGGTCGATCGCGTTCGACGGCGACGTCGAATTTTCGAACGACTACAAGCTGCTCGGTCTCGGCGACAAGCCTCATCTCTTCGCGCGCACGCCCACCGGCTACGCGCAGTCAGCCTGGACGATCGGCCCGGCGTTCCTCTGGGCCCCTTTCTTCGCCGCCGCTCACCCGATCGCCGGGCGGCTCGCCGCGGGGGGCGCCGACGTCAGCACGAACGGCATCTCCTATCCCTACCGGCAGGCGGTGTGTATCGCCGGGCTGGTCTACGCGCTGCTCGGCTGCTGGTTCATGTGGCGGCTGACGCGCCTGTTCTTCGACTCCGCGGTTGCGGCCGGAGCCGTAGCCTTCACCATCACCGGCTCCTTCATGCTGTGGTACATCGTCAAGGAGCCGAGCATGACGCACGCCCCGTCGATGGCGGGGGTCGCCGGGCTGGTCTGGATGTGGGCCTCGACTCACGGGCGCAGGACCCGCCTGCAGTGGGCGCTCCTCGGACTCCTCGCCGGCTTCATCACTTTGATCCGCTGGCAGAACGCCCTGTTCGCGATCCTCCCGGCATACGAGGCGCTGTCGCAGCTCGTTTCGGCCTGGCGCACAAGGGACCGTACGCGACAGCTCTCCACGATCACCGAGGGGGCGATCTTCACCGGCTGCGCGGTAATCGGGTTCGTTCCACAGATGCTCGCGTGGGACGCGATCTACGGCAGCTACCTTGCGGTATCCCCTGTCGGCCCGCAGATCCGCTGGTGGGACCCGCATCTCGTCGACATCCTGTGGTCGTCGCGAAACGGTCTGCTCAGCTGGTCGCCGGTGCTCTACATCGGCGCCATCGGCCTGGGGTTGTTCGCGTTCACGCGGCCGTGGATCGGCGTGCCGGCGGTGCTCGCGATCGGCGTCATGACCTACTTCAACGCCTCGATCCAGGACTGGTGGGGCAGCGCGGGGTACGGCGGCCGGCGCTTCGACGGCACCATCCCGCTGTTCGCCCTCGGCGTCGCGGCGTTTGCCGAACGCGCCGCGGCAATCGCGCGGCTTCATCCCTTCAAGCTGGTCGCCGCCGCCGGCAGCCTGCTCATCGCCTGGAACCTGACGCTGATGAGCGCGGCCCAGGACGGCCACGTGCGCATCGGCGAATCGGTGTCGTTCGGCGAAGCTGGCGCCCACCAGGCGCGGGCGTTCCATCGCCTGCTCGGCCACCCATTCACCTACCCGGCCAGCCTGCTGTTCGCGATGCGCAACGACGTGCCGATCGGCGCCTACGACCTGCTCGCGGCCAATCGCTTCCTCGGCGATCCGCTGCAGCCGTACGGCCGGGTCGACATCGGCGAAGCCGGGGACGATCTCTGGATCGAGGATGGCTGGCACCAGGCGGAGCGGGACGGCACACTGTCGTTCCGCTGGGCGGCACAGTCGGCCGCGATCATCATTCCACTCGATCACGCCGCGGATCTTCGCCTCCAGATACGGGCGCGCCCGTTCGATTACCCCGGGGCCCCTGCCCAGACGCTCAGCGTGAGCGTCAACGGCGCCGCGCAGCCTCCGATGCCCGTGCCATCCGACTTTACGACCGTGGCGTTCGAGGTGAAGAAGGATCTCTGGCGAGCCGGCGTGAACCGGGTGAGGCTGGACTTCGGCCGCGCCGCCCGCCCCGCGGACGTCGGCCTCGGCGGAGACCCCAGGCCGCTCGCTGCAGCGATCGACTACATCCGGATCGAAGTGGCAGGGCCGAGGTAGGGGCCGGATGCCCGGGGGAAACATGGAACTGCCGTGCGAAAACGCCTCATCGACACGCTGAGGGCCGCCGGCTCGCCGCGGCGGACGGCGGCGGCATTTGCCCTCGGCGTCTTCCTCAGCTTCTCGCCCTTCCTGGGTGTCCAGATCGCGCTCGGCTTCGGGCTCGCCTTCGCCTTGCGCTTGAGCCGCGCCGTGATGTTCGCGGGCCTGTGCCTCAACCTGCCCTGGCTGATGCTCCCCTGGTACACCCTGGCGACCGCCGGCGGTGCGGTCATGCTCGGCGTCCCGGTCTCACCGGAGGTCGGAGCGCGGCTCACCCGCCTGTTCGATCTGTCTGTGATGGGTTCGGCGTTCTGGACGCAGGGAATGGAGATTGCGGCGCCCTTCTTGTGGTCGTTCCTGTTCGGTTCGACCGCCGGCGCGCTGCTGCTCGGTGCCGCCGCGTACCTGGTGGTAGCAAGATACTTGATCCGAGCCGGCTGGATCGAACCGGTCCCCGATGTCGCGGCGGTCGCGACCGAGCCGGCTATCGTCCCGGCAGATACAGAACGTTGACCTCGGTCCGCCGGCGCAGGCCCGACATCCAGTCGCGCACCGCCGCGGCGCGTGACTGCGCCAGTACTGCCGCCCGCACCTGGTCCCTTGCCTCGCCGAACGGCAGCAGCCGGCCGTCGCGCGTGAACTCCGCCGGGTGGTCGCGGTAGTAGCGCACCAGGTCCTCGTCGGTCGGCTGAAGCGCCGCGCCGAACCGCTGCTGAATGTAGCCGGCGATCCGCAGATCGTCGCGCACGTAGAGCCGGAGCTGTTCGACCGTGAGGCCGGTCTCGTTGAGGATCGCGGTGAGCCGCTCGCCTGAGCCGATCCGCGCATCGATCTCCTGCATCCGCCGGTCGACTTCCGCCCGATCCGGTTCCGGCGGCGCGTAGCGGTCCACCTCGAGCAGCATCAGCCGCCGCTCGATCAACCGGTCCAGCGCGAATTGCAGCGCGTCGCCCCGCTCCGGCAGCTGCACGAACCCGAACTTCACCGAGGCGACGACGTCGGTCTGCAGAATCAGCGCCCCACCCACGGTCGCCAGCACGCGATCGATGACATCCGCCTGGAGGCGGACCCCGCCCATCACACACAGCACCAGAGCCGTGACCGCCGCCGCCCCCCTGCGCAAGCTCACCTTCTCATGCACCTTCGCACTCCCAGCACGGTGACGCACCCCTCCGCACCCCTCCGCACCCTTCCGCACCCTTCCGCACCCCTTTTCGCACTCTCAGAACGCCTGTCCAAAGCTGAAATGAAACGCCCTGCGCGCCTTGGTGTCGTAATCCCGCTTGTCGGTCTTGAAGCCGACGTCGAAGCGCACCGGCCCGACCGGCGTGCGATACCTCAGGCCGAAGCCGACCGTTACCCGCAACTCGCTGGCGTCGATCTGCGTCACCCGCTCGAACACGTTGCCGGCATCGACGAAGACAGCGGCGCCGAAGTCCTTCCATACCGGCACCCGGAGCTCCGCGTTCAGCAGCACCAGGCCGTTGCCGCCGATCGGGAAGCCGCTCTCGCTGATGGTCTCCGCGGTGCCGAGGCTGTCCAGCGCGAACCCTCGTATCGTCGTGTCGCCGCCGGCGAAAAACCGTTCGCTGGCGGGAAGGTCCTCGATGATTTGCGGCACAGGGAGTCCGTTCTCATCCTCCACCACGACCGCTCGCGGGAAGCCGTCGGCAAGGCCGATTCCAATGCGCCCGGCGAAGACGATCCGGCGGCTGCCGGGCAGCCGTCGATAGGTGTGCGCCTGCAGGAACGACTTCATGAAGCCGACCTGCCCGCCGAGCGCGCGTGCGGCCAGGGTGCCCTCCGCCGTCAGGAAGTGGCCGGCGCCCGGATCCAGCACGTCGTCGCGGGTGTCGCGCGCGATCGTGCCCGAGAACGACGACACCCGAACCTGGGGGAAGGCGCGGTCGATGGTTACCTGCTCCTCTTCGGTGAGCGCCTCGTCGAAGGTCCGGGTGGTGGAAAACGTGTAGCGTCCGCTGGCCCGGATGACCGGCGACACCTGGCGGAGGATCTCGGCGTTGACCCCCTTGCGCGAGAACTTGAACGCCGAGCGCTCGCCCTGTTCGATCCCCCCGGTGATCATCAAGTCCGACCGCCACCCGAACAGGCGGGGCTCCCGATACGTGCCGAGGACCCGGTACTCGGCGAAGCCGAACAGATCGTCGTCCGGGCTCTCGCGATTGTCGTTCGTGTGGAGGCCAAGTCGCGTGTAGAGATTGGCCGAACGGTTCTTGCCGGCGATGTTGCGGCGGCCGATCTCGAAAAACCCGCGCGGGGCGAGGTCCAGCCGTTCCTCGGCGGTGCCGCCGGTGCCGCTGGCGAGCCGGTCGCCGGACTCGAGACCGCCGCCGTAACCGATGGTGGTCGCCGGCGCTTCCTCGACCGTGATCAGGATGTCGCGCCGCTCGGTGTCGCCGTGCTGGATCTCGGTGATCCGGATCCGCCGGAACAGGCCCAGCGCACCCAGCCGGCGCCTGGTCTCGAACACCGCCTCCAGGCGGAGCGGTTCCCCCGGACGGAACTGGACCTCGCGTTCGATCACCGCGACCTTGGTCCGCACGTTGCCGACGATCAGGACGTGATCGACGATGCTCTGGACCCCTTCGACGACATCGAACTGAATGTCGACGGTCGAGCCCTCGGCGATCTTCGGCACCACGCTCACCGAGGCGGCCGCAAAGCCGCGGTTCAGGTACTCCGATACCAGGCTCTCGCGGTCCTGGATCACCTGCGGCTCGTAGTAAGGCTGGCCCTGGGCGGTCGCGATCCGCCGCGACAGATCCGTCGTCGGCACCGCCTTGTTGCCCGAGAAGGTTATCTGGCCGATCCGGATGAGCGGGCCCTCGACGATGACGATGGCCGGCTGGATGCGTCCCTCGCCGGAGGGGGATGGATTGAGCTCGTTGGCCGCCGACTGGACCTTCACCTGCGCGAAGCCGCGCCGCAGGTAGATCCCGCGGATCATCGACGCCGCCGCGTCGAGATTGCCGGCGACGAACAGCTCGCCCGGCTCCAGGCTCTCGAACGCCGGCCGGATCTCCGCAACCGGGACCGCGGTGTTGCCGGTCACCTGCGGCGCCCCCTCGACCCGATACTGAAGGCCCTTGCGCACGGTGAACGCGATCTCCACCCGTCCGTCGATCTCGCGGCGCGCCGCAGTCGCGGACGCTTTCCAGTAGCCCTGCTGGTTCAGGTAGGCGACGATGCGCCGCTCGGAGTCCTCGAGGATGTCGGCATCGACCGAGCCTTCGTTGCGGACCGGCACCAGCTCTTCCTGCCGGTCCTTGGGGAGCGGGTCCCCGTCGAACCGGACGATCACTTCGGGGCCGCGCTCGATCGTGATCGCCAGGTCAACACTTCGACCATCGTCGGACTGCGACGTGATGCGGTGGCTGCCGTGCGCCTCGTAGCGGCCGTCGTGCCGCAGTTCGTCCACGTACTTGGCGAGCCTGGTCTGCACTTCGACTCGTTGATACGCGCGAGTCGGGTTGGCCTGGATCGCCTCGAGGAACCGCTCCCGCGGCTCACCCGGGTCGCCCGCGATCGTGACCTCACGGATGCTGGCGCGAGTACCGGCGTCGATCTCGAACGTGAGGATGGTGCCGTCGGGATCGTGGACCACTTCTACGACCGGGCGGATCGCCGCGGCGAGGTAGCCGCGATCGAAATAGTAGCCCTGGAGCATTTCGGCGACGCTGGAAGCGCGGGATGCCGGCGGCGCGGTGCCGAACCGGTTCGTCACTTCGCGGCGCAGCGCCGATGCGTCGAGCCCCAGCGTGCCGCGGAAGTCGATGCGCTGCACGCTGTGCACCGGCACCAGCTCGTACCCGAGCGCAACCCCGTCGTCTGCGGCGGTCGCATCGACCGCGATCTCCTGGAACCGGCCGAGGCTGTACAGGTGGGCGATGGTCTCGCGCAGCGCCGCCATCGACAGCGGTGATCCGACCGGCGTCTCGATGAGGCCGATCAGCATCGCGTCGGTGGTGACCTTCCCTTCGACGAAGATCTCGGTTCGCACAATCATGCGGCCAGCATGGGCGGCCGCCGCCGATGGTGTCTGCGCCGAGAGAGCGGCGGGCGCCTGCGGCGCCGGTTGGGCCGGGGCCTGGGCGGCGACGATGAGGACGAGCGCGAGGAGGCAGTCCATCAGAAGACGTGCCGCACGCGGAAGTCGATGGCGAATGTGCTGTCGCCGTTCTGCGTGACGATCCAGCCGATGCGCTCGTTCTGCTCGAACTCGAGGGTGATGATCTGGTCGCGCCCCGCCTGGCCGGAGCCGAGCGCGCGGGCGAACGTGACGTAGACCCGGCTCGACAGGCGTTTGCCGATCACCAGCCTGGCGGAGGGGGCGAAGGCCTCATCCTCGTTGCCGATCCGCGGGCTGATCAGAACGGTGGCGCCGCGGCCGAGAACGCCTTCGGCCACCTTGCCGACCGGCGCCGAGAACGGGCTCGCGATCAACCGCGACGTCAGGCCGAGCAGCAGCTCCTGCTCGCTCTGGTTCGCAGCGGTCGCGCTGAAGGTCCGGAGCTCGGAGTTCTGCAGGTCGGGATCCTGGCCGAAGAGGACGGCGAGGATGTCGGCGGTCGCGAGCGGAGGATCGGACGTGAGGGTCGGCACCAGGCGGCTGGTGGTTCCGACGATCCCGATGGTGACCCGGTAGGTCTGGTCGCCGACGCGGGCCCTGGTCTCGGCTTCCAGGTCGAAGTACGGCTCGATCTTCATCGGATTGACGAAATCGACGCGGCCGCGAGTGACCAGGTAGCTGTTACCCTCGAGGTCGAGCCGGCCCCGGTCGATCTCGGCGTAGCCGGAGAGAAGCGGGCGATCGTAGGTGCCCTGCAGCCTGAGGTCGGCGCGCGCCTCGAGACGGGCGACATTGTTGTTGATGCGGACGGAGCCGGCGGGGGCGTCGATCTGGATGTCGAACCGCAGCGGCACCGCCGGCGCCGAGGCCGGCGCACCGACCGGCAGGGTGCCGCCGCCGAAGTCGAACAGGTTGGGGGTGGTCTCGAACCGCCGTTCGTAGACGGCGTCGCGAACCGTGACCGTGCCGGTCAGGAGCGGCGCGCTGATGCTGCCGCGGAGCCCGAGGTCGGCGTCGATCTCGGAGCGGAAGCCCTCGGGATAGTTCAGCCGCATCCGTTCGCCGTTCGCGGTCAGACTGAGCTCGCCAGGCATGAACCCTTCGAGCGCGATGCGGCCGCCAAAGGTGACCGCGCCGCCGCCGATCGTCGCCCTGACGCTGTCGACGCGCACGCCGGCGGCATCGAACGAGACGGTGCCGTTGATCGCATCGAGCGATCGCGGCATCGGGTAGTAGCGGATGCGCCCGCCGGTCAGCGTCGCGGTGCCGGAGAACTCGGGTTTCTGGAACGAACCGGTCACCCCGGCCTCGAGCGAGGCGGCGCCCGAGCTGCGCAGGTCGCGGAAGAACCCCTGGAGGATGCCGAGGTTGGCATCGCCGGTGGCGCTCACGTCGATCGTGCTGTCGGCGACGTTGATGCTGCCGCTGACATCGAGCTGCGTCCCGTCCCCGCGAAGCTTGAGCCGGCCGATCTGGGCCACGTTCCGGACGAAGTCGATCTCGACGTTCCCGTCGTTGCGAAGCTCGTAGTCGAACAGCGTCAGCGCGAGATCCTCGACCCGGGTCTCGACGACCAGCTGGGCGAGGTTGGTCAGCTCGCCGGCGACGCGGATCGTGCCACCGGCGACCGCATTGGTGAAGGGCGAGAGCCGCGGCTCGAAGAAGCGGATGTACGGGTCGAGCGACGTCTGGTTGAACCGCAAGGTGAGCTCGGCGTCCATCTCGGTGGTCATCGCGACGCGCCCCGCTCCAGAGACGGCCAGGCGTGCGGAGGCGGCCTCGAAGTCGAGCGCCAGCAGCTCGCCGCGAAGCCCGAGGTGGCCGGTCATCTGGCCGATGCCCTCATCGGCGGCGAACAGGTCGACCGCGACGAACGACACGTCGTAGTGCGGCGACTCGAAGGTCCCGGTTCCGGACGCCTTGAACCGCAGCACTCCCGAGAGCGGCGCCGTCGGGAACGCGGCGACCTTCAGGGACTCGACCGGGATGCGGTCGCCGTCGGCGGTGAACGAGTAGTTGCCGTCCCAGCCGAGCCAGGCGGCGCCGGTGATGGTGCCGGTGCTCTTCCGGACATCGAACTTCTCGAGCCGGACGCCGGTACCTTCGAAGCGGAGGCTGGCGTTCGCCCGCTCGAACGGCTCGCCATAGGCGACACCCTCTTCGACCAGCAGGGTGCCGGCGCCGAACGGGGTCTCGTAGTTCCCGGTGAGCCGGTACTCGCCGGACACGAACCCGTCCACCGGCCAGTCGTCCAGCTCGAAGGCGTGGCGCAGGTCGGCCATCGGACGGCGGCGCAGTACGACCCGCGCGTTGAGCTCCTCGCCGCCGTCGCGTCGCGGGTAGCCGAGCGAGAACCGTCCGGTCGCGTTGATCTCGGAGTCTCCGGCGGTCAACGCGCTGCGGCTGACGTTCACGTAGCTGTCTTCGATCACGACGTCGGCGCTGCCGCGCCCCCAGAGCACATCCCACGCCCGCATGTGGTCGCCGGTGAACGTGCCTTCGATCCTGGGGTCGTTGAAGGCGCCGAGCATCACCCCCTCGAACTCCCCGAATCCGCCGACCGGCACCGCCGAGGTCTGGGAGCCGAAGGCGGTCAGGATCCCGGCAAACACGCGGTCCGACTCCTGCCAGTCGAGGCTGGTGACGTGGAAGGGGATCTGCGATCGCCGGTAGTACGCCGTCCGTCCATCGAACTCGACATAGGTCTTGCCGGTCGCGACCCAGCTCTTGTCGAGGGTGATCCACTCGGGATCGAGCCGGTAGGCAATGCGGCCACCGATCGGCACATAGCCGAGCGGCAGCCTGGCGTTGAACGGACCGACTTCGACCGGCAACGCGGCCTGACGCGCGATCAGTTCGGGACCGAGCTCGCGGCCCATCACCGTCACGCCAGGCGGCGGATCGACCGCGACTTCACCGGCGCCGCGGAGCCGGTCCCATCCGCCGAGCGGCCATTCCAGACGGTTGCGCCCGGTGGCCGAACCGGCCAGCCGGATCCCGGCGGTCTGGAGCAGGTCGGTGAGCTGCACGAGGTCGACGTTTTGGTACTCGACGTCCCAGATCGCGCGCTTGGGGCCGGACTTCTGATCGAGCGACAGGATGCGGTAGTCGAACTTCGCGGTGCCGCCATACAACCCGCTCCGGGCGTTGGTGACGTCGAGCCGCTCCGGCAGCCACAGCACGTCGCCGTGCAGATTCGGAAAGCGCCAGGTATTGGCGCCGATCTTCACCTGCGCCAACGGCGTGCGCCACTGCCCCTTCACCTCACGCCCCCCCTTGAAATAGTGGAAGGTGCCCTCGAAGTCCGCGTCCCCCGAGGCGGTGAATCGCTCTTTCTTGAAAAAGATTTCCTTCTGGGTCGCGATGTCCATCCTGGACTTGATGCGGTAGGTCTGCTCGGGCCAGTTGTTCAACTGCAGATCGCCATCGAGCACCGACGCGGCACCGTCGGTCAGCAGGTCGATCCGGTCGAAATGCAGGTCCGGCGCCTTCATGCTGAACCGCGACTGCATGCGGGCGCTGAACGTCTCGTAGGTCTGGATCTTGATCGTGCCGCCGTCGAACGACGCCGTCCCGCCGTAGTCGTTCCGCACCGGGCGGCGGAACAACGTCACGTGCATGTTGGGCGCGACGACGGTCCACGGCGTGCCGTGGTCCACGTAGGTGACGTGCCCCCGGCCGGCGACCACCTGTCTCAGGGTGGTGGTCATGTTGAACCGGCGCGGTCCCGGCTTCGGCTCTTTCGGCGGTCCCTTCACGCGGGGAAAGTTGTGCCGGCCGCCGGGAAAGCTCTCGATCACCATCTCCCAGTCCATCATCTCGACCGACTCGACGATGAGCTCGCGATTTGGCCGGAGGATGGTCCACCAGGGAATCGAGATCGTGAGCGTCTTGGCTTTCAGGAAGGGACGATCCCCGGGGGTGAGGCCGGCGATCACGATGTCGTCGAAAACGAACACCCCGGGGGTCACCTTCGCCGATATCCGGCCGATGGTCATCCGGCGGTCCAGCCACGCGGTGGCTCGCTTCTCGGCTTCAGCCTTGACGTAAGGCCCGAGATCCACCGTGAAAAAGGTGACGACCAGCCCGGCGAAAATGGCGGTGATCAGGGCCAGCGCGTGGAGGAACCAATGCACCGCCCGGCGGCGCCGGAATGGGCGCTTCGCTGACCTCGGCGGGTTCTGCTCCTCGGCAGCCGGCTCCGGGACGGGCTCGTTCTGGTCCATCGGTCATTCGATGACGAGGAGAACGCGCCCGGCTTCCACGGAGGTGCCCGGCGTGACGTTGACTTCCCTGACGCGCCCGGCCTTCGGCGATCGCAGCTCGTTCTCCATCTTCATGGCTTCGACGACGATCACCCCCTGGCGGACGGCGACTTCGTCACCCGGTGCCACCAGGACGCGGAGAACGCGGCCGGGCATCGGGGCGGTGACCGCCTGTTCGCCGTGAGCGCCAGGCCCGCCGTCGACCCCCGCCCGCCCGGTCCGGCGGCCGTTGAGGGTGGCGGCTACCGTGCGTCCGGTCAGCGAGATCAGCAGCTCGCCGCGGGCGGCACCCGGCGTCACCTGCACCTCGCGGCTGGTGCCCGCCTGGCCGTCGAGCAGCGACAGCCCGTAGGCCCCGACCCGGGCGGCGTCGAGCTCGTGCAGCTCACCGTCGAGCGAGACCCGGAACCGGCCGGAAGCGACCCTCTCGATCGCCACGGTCCGTGTGCGGCCGTTGATGTCGACCTCGAACGTCATCCGCGGAGCGCCTCTCGCCGCGCCGCCTGCTTCCAGCCGGCGTGCGGCGCCCCACCGGGCTCCGGAACGGCGCTGGTGGCCCGCAGGAAGGCGTCGAGACCCGCCGCCATCGCGGCAAGATCCTCGTCGCGGCCGTCGAGCTCGTTGAAGCTCTCGCGACGGGAGGCAAGCAGCCGGTCGAGATAGGTCGTATCGTACGCCCCGGCGTGATAGTCGGGTTGCCGCATCAGCCAGAGAAAGAACGGAATGGTCGTTCTGATCCCGAGCACCTGGTATTCGCCGAGCGCGCGGTGCATGCGACCGACCGCTTCCGATCTCGTCCCTCCCCAGGCCACCAGCTTGGCGATCATCGAGTCGTAGAAGACCGGGACGGTGTAGCCGACGCCGACCCCGCTGTCATCACGGATCCCCGGGCCGGCGGCCGGGCGCAGCCCGCGGATCAGCCCGGGGGAGGGCATGAACCCCAGGTCCGGGTCCTCGGCGTAGATGCGGCACTCGATCGCGTGGCCGTGCGGCGTCAGCGCGCGCTCCGGATCGATGTCCAGCCGCTCGCCGCGGGCGATGCGGATCTGCCACTGCACCAGGTCGATGCTGGTCACCATCTCGGTCACCGGGTGCTCGACCTGGAGCCGCGTGTTCATCTCGAGAAAGTAGAAGGAGCCATCCGCATCGAGCAGGAACTCGATGGTGCCGGCGTTGTAGTAGCCGGCCGTCCTGGCGACGGCGGCGGCGGCGGCGGCGATCTCGCGCCGCAGCGCCGGGGTGACGGCGATCGACGGCGACTCCTCGACCACCTTCTGATGCCGTCGCTGGATCGAACACTCGCGCTCGACGAACGGGACAACCGTACCGTGCTGATCCCCCAGCAACTGGATCTCGATGTGGCGCGGCTGGAGGATCCGCCGTTCGAGATAGACGGCGCTGTCGCCGAAGGCCGACCCGGCCTCCGAACGCGCGGTCCGGATCGCCGGCAGCAGGTCGGCCGGCGCGTCGACCGTCCGCATCCCTTTGCCGCCCCCGCCGGCGACCGCCTTGACGACGAGCGGATAGCCGACCGTCGCCGCGGCGGCGGTGATCGCCTCGTCGGTCGCGTCGGCGGCAAACGGACGCTCGGTGCCCGGGACGACCGGCACCCCGGCCCTGATCGCGACGTCGCGCGCCGCGGTCTTGCTGCCCATCAGCGCGATCGACTCGGGGGACGGACCGATGAAGGTCAGGCCGGCATCCCGGCAGGCCCCGGCAAAGGCGGCGTTCTCGGCGAGGAACCCGTAGCCGGGATGGACCGCGTCGGCCCCGGCCTGGCGTGCCGCCTCGATGATCCGGTCGATCCGCAGGTAGCTCTCGCCCGCCGGGCTCGGACCGATGTGGATCGCCTGGTCGGCCTCGCGCACGTGGCGGGCGTCCCGGTCGCAGTCGGAGTAGACCGCCACCACCGGGATCCCCATCTCGCGGCAGGCGCGGATGATCCGCACGGCGATCTCTCCCCTGTTGGCGACGAGGATTTTCATAAGCGCAGCGATCGGGCGAGCTCCGACGGTGGGAGGTCCACGGCGCGCTCCCAGGTCCGGCCGTGTGACTCTAAATTGTAGCAGCGGCGCGAGGAGGCCTCCCCTATAACGGGATATTCCCGTGCTTCTTCCGGGGGTTGGTGTCCCGCTTGGTATCGAGCGTGGCCAGCGCGGCGATCAGTTTCGCCCGTGTCTGCCGCGGCCGGATCACTTCGTCCACGAATCCCCGGGCGGCGGCGACGTAGGGGTTGGCGAACTTCTCCTTGAACTCGGCGACCCGCCGGGCGCGGGCGGCGTCCTTGTCGGGGGCGGCGTCGATCTCGCGCTTGTAGAGGATGTTGACCGCCCCTTCGGGCCCCATCACCGCGATCTCCGCACTCGGCCAGGCATAGTTCACATCGGTGCGAATGTGCTTGCTGGACATCACGCAGTAGGCGCCGCCGTAGGCCTTGCGGGTGATCACCGTGAGCTTCGGCACCGTCGCCTCGGCGTAGGCGAACAACAGCTTGGCGCCGTGCCGGATGATCCCGCCGTACTCCTGGCGGGTGCCGGGGAGGAATCCGGGCACGTCCTCGAAGGTCACCAGCGGGATGTTGAAGGCATCGCAGAACCGGACGAAGCGGGCCGCCTTCACGGAGGCGTCGATGTCGAGCGTGCCGGCGAGGTGGGCCGGCTGGTTCGCCACGATGCCGACGCTGCGCCCTCCCAGCCTCGCGAACCCGACGATGATGTTGCGGGCGTAGTGCCGGTGGACCTCGAGGAAGCCCTGGTCGTCGGCGATGGCATGCACCAGGTCGTGCATGTCGTAGGGCTGGTTCGGCGACTCCGGCACCAGCCGGTCGAGCGCATCGTCCTCACGATCCGGCGGGTCGGCCGTCTCGCGCCGGGGCGGATCGTCGAGGTTGTTCCCCGGCAGGTAGCTGAGGAGCTCGCGGATCGTCCGCAGGCACTCGCGGTCGTCCGGCGTCGAGAAGTGGGCGACGCCGCTGACCTCGTTGTGGGTCTTCGCGCCGCCGAGCTCCTCCTTGGTGACTTCTTCGTGCGTCACCGTCCGCAGCACATCCGGGCCGGTCACGAACATGTAGCTCGTGTTCTCGACCATGATGTTGAAGTCGGTGATCGCCGGCGAGTAGACCGCGCCGCCGGCGCACGGCCCCATGATCGCGGAGATCTGCGGGATCACCCCCGAGGCCAGCGTGTTGCGCAGGAAGATGTCGGCATAGCCGCCGAGCGACAGCACGCCCTCCTGGATCCGCGCCCCGCCCGAATCGTTCAGCCCGACGATCGGCGCCCCCATCTTCATCGCCAGGTCCATCAGCTTGACGATCTTCGCGGCGTTGGTCTCGGAGAGCGAGCCGCCGAACACCGTGAAGTCCTGGGCGAAGGCATACACCGGCCGGCCGTCGACGCGCCCCTGCCCCGCCACCACGCCGTCGCCGGGGACGATCTGCTCCTCCATCCCGAAGTCGCGGCACCGGTGGGTGACCAGCTTGTCGACTTCCTGGAACGTGCCCGGATCGAACAGCAGGTCGATCCGCTCACGCGCCGTCAGCTTGCCGGCGTCGTGCTGCTTGCGCAGGCGGTCTTCACCGCCCCCCAGCTCGGCGCGGCGCTCCAGCTCCTCCAGGTATGTCAGTGGATTCATCTACAGGTCTGACGTTTGGCTCTCGTGGTTTCTTCGATCGTGGTTCTGGTCCTTCGATCGTGGTTCCAGGCTGTTCGATCGTGGTTCTGGGTTCTTCGATTGTGGTTCCACGTTGTTCGATTCGTGGTTCCGGGTTCTGCGTTCCAGGTTCCAGGTTCTTCGATCGTGGTTCCAGGTTCTGCGTTCCAGGTTCCAAGTTCTTCGATCGTGGTTCCAGGCTGTTCGATCGTGGTTCTGGGTTCTTCGATTGTGGTTCCACGTTGTTCGATTCGTGGTTCCGGGTTCTGCGTTCCAGGTTCCAGGTTCTTCGATCGTGGTTCCAGGTTCTGCGTTCCAGGTTCCAAGTTCTTCGATCGTGGTTCCAGTTCTGCGTTCCAGGTTCCAGATTCTGGATTCTTAGTTCTTAGTTCTTAGTTCTTAGTTCTGAGTTTCTTTACGCTTTCACGGTCTGCGCCTTTTCCCAGTCCTTCAGGAACTTCTCCAGCCCGATATCGGTCAGCGGGTGCTTGAAGAGCGCCTCGATCACCGCCGCGGGGCAGGTGCAGATGTCGGCGCCGAGGCGCGCCGCCTCGACGATGTGCATCGGGCCGCGGGTGGAAGCGACCAGGATCTCGGTGGGGAACTGGAAGTTCTCGAAGATATCGACGATGTCCGAGATCAGCCCCATGCCGGAGGTGGCGATGTCGTCGAGCCGGCCGACGAACGGGCTGACGTAGGTCGCGCCGACCTTGGCGGCGAGCAGCGCCTGCGCCGGGGAGAAGATCAGCGTGACGTTGACGCGCTTGCCTTCGCCCGACAGCGCCTTGCACGCCTTGACCCCTTCGCGGGTGAACGGCACCTTGACGACAATGTGATCGTCGATGGCAGCGAGCTCGCGGCCTTCGCGGATCATGCCCTCGGCGTCGGTGGCGACGACCTCGGCGCTGGTCGGGCCCTGGACGATCTGACAGATCTTCTTGAGGATCTGCTTGTAGTCCCCGGTCTCCTTGGCGAGCAGCGACGGGTTGGTGGTGATCCCGTCGATGATGCCGAGCGGAACCAGGTTTTCGATTTCCTTGAGATTGCCGGAGTCGATGAAGATCTTCATTGGAGTTCTCTGTAATGCTGAAGGCTGAATGGCTGAATGGCTGAATGCTAGACGACCGGGTTGGTCAGCTCGCCGACCCCTTCGACCTTGACCGTTACGCGGTCACCGGCATTCAGGGGACCGACTCCCGACGGGGTGCCGGTCGAGATGATGTCCCCCGGTAGCAACGTCATGTTGGTCGAGATGTAGGCGATGAGCATGGGGATCTGGAAGATCAGCTCGCGGGTCGAGGACGACTGCCGCTTGACGCCGTTGACCCACCCTTCGACCTCGAGCCCTTGGGGCCCGGTGTAGTCGAGGCCGCGCGCGACGCACGGTCCGATCGGCGCGAAGGTGTCGAACCCTTTCGCGCGGGTGTAGCTCGCCCCCTTGTTCTGCAGCTCCCGGGCGGTGACGTCGTTCACGCAGATGACGCCGAGCACGTATTCGTGCGCCTCGTCCGGATGCACGCGGGTGGCGCGCCGGCCGATCACCACGCCCATCTCCGCCTCGTGATCGACCCGGCCGACCTCCTCGGGCAGCAGGATCGATTCGCCGGGACCGATCACGCAGGTCGAGGGCTTGATGAACAGCAGCGGCTCGGCCGGCAGCGGCTTGTTCGTCTCCGCGGCGTGGTCCTTGTAATTGAGGCCGACACACACGATCTTCGAAGGGAGGACTGGCGCGAGCAGCTGATGGCCGGTCGAGTCGATGCTCCTTCCCGGCGTCCAGTCGCCGAAGATGTCTCCGTCGATCAGCCGCCACTCACCCTGTTCTTCCACGACGTGCTGCAGCTGTCCGTTGTAATCGATTCTGAAAATACGCTGAGTCATCTGGCCGTCTCTTCCACTCGATTCGATTGCGGGCTGGTGTTCGGCGGCGTCCCCCGGTCAACCGCCACGACGACGTACACATACCGGATCCCGGGCTTCACCGTGGTGTCTTGATAGGTGGTTTCGGTGATCGGCCTGGGGGTGACGGCCTGAAGTGTGTCACCCGGCGCTTCACCGCGCAAGACGACGTAGCCGCCCAGGTCCGATTCGGTGTTCGCTTCCCAGATCAGGTTGACGGCGCCGGCCGCGCCGACTGCCGACAGCCCCTTCGGAGCGGCGGGCGGGAAGGTGTCGACCGGGGTCACACACTGCGGCGGAGAGGGAGGGCTCTCCAGCGTGGCGGTGCCGACCACCACCGCGGTCCGGACGACGACGCACTCCTCGGTGCCGAACGCGACCCCCGCCTTCTCGAAGGTTGGCGAGGTCAGCGGCGCCGGGTTGAGCGGGGCCGCGGTGTCGGGGCGATAGACGTTGAACACCGGAGCAGCCATCCCCGCGGCCAGCACGGGCGGCAGCCAGGTGACCGTCACCGCGGTTTCGGTGAAGGCGAGGGTGACCGAACCGGGGGGCGGCGGCAGCTCGCCGAGCGGAAGAATCGCCCGGGTCGAGGGCTGGCCCGGCCGTCCGCCGCGGGTCAGCCCGCGGACCGCATAGATGCGCCGGATCACCGACGGTGCTTCCGCCGCGCTGGTGGCGGCGACCGCGGCCGCGGCAGCCGCCGCAGTCGGCTCCTTCGGCAGCGTCAGCGGCGCCGCGATGGCGGTGATCTGCGGCGTCAGCTTCGCGGCGGTGAGCTCCTCGACGAAGCTGACCACCTCACCGGGCGCCGGACGCGTGTCCGGAGGGGTACCGGGTGGTGGTTCGGGGTCCCCCTCCTTCGGCACCGGCTTGACCGGAATGGTGCCGACCAGGTATTTCGGCACCAGCAGCTCGCGATTCGCCGGGTTGCTCGAGCCGGCCGCGACCGTCACCGCGAAGACTTCGACGCGATCGAGCTCGATGGTCCCCTGCCCCTGCACGTTCCCCTTCGGCAACAGGAACCGGACCCGGGCCTCGTTGCCGCTGTAGCGGAGGCTGACATCGGTCGCCGGTCCCGGCACGTAGCGCAGCGGCGCCAGCGGCGGCCCCTTCTTGCCGCACGCGGCCAGCGTACAGAGCGCGAGCGCAACGGCACCCACGCGGCGTTGAAGGCAACGCGCGGCGGCGGTCACAGGATGTACCGGGAGAGGTCTTCGTTCTTCGCGATCTCGGAGAGCCTGGCATCCACGTAGTCGTGATCGATGGTGATGTCCTTGCGTTCGAGCTCCGGAGCGTCGAACGAGATCTCGTCGAGCAGCTTCTCCATCACCGTGTGCAGCCGGCGCGCGCCGATGTTCTCGGTCCGGTCGTTGACCAGCATCGCGAAGTCGGCGATCCGCCCGATCGCGCCGGCGGTGAACTGCAGCGTCACCCCTTCGGTGGAGAGCAGCGCGACGTATTGCTTAATCAGCGCGTTCTTCGGCTCGGTCAGGATGCGGACGAAGTCCTCGCGCCCCAGCGCTTCGAGCTCGACCCGGATCGGGAAGCGCCCCTGCAGCTCCGGAATCAGGTCGGACGGCTTCGATACGTGAAACGCGCCGGCGGCAATGAACAGGATGTGATCGGTTTTCACCATCCCGTACTTGGTGTGAACCGTGGTCCCTTCGACGATCGGCAGGATGTCGCGCTGGACCCCTTCGCGGCTGATGTCCGGCCCCTGACCGCCTTCGCGCCCCGCGACCTTGTCGATCTCGTCGACGAAGATGATCCCGGTCTCCTGCACGCGTTCGACCGCCGCCCGGGCGACGGTTTCCATGTCGATCAGCTTCTGCTCTTCCTCGACCGCGAGCGCCTCGAGCGCCTCCGGGATCCGCAGCCGCCGCTTCTTCGTGCGCCCCCCGAACAGCCCGGGCAGCATGTCCTTGACGTTGATATCCACTTCCTCGACGTTCGAGCCGGCGATGATCTCGAACGACGGGAAGGACTTTTCGCGGACGTCGATCTCGACGTGCTTGTGATCGAGCCGGCCGTCCCGCAGCTGCTCACGCAGCTTCTCGCGCGTGCGCTGCCCCTGCTCGCGGATGGAGGTGGCGTTGTCGTCGTACTCGGCGGCCGCCGGGAGCGGCGGCAGCAGCAGGTCGAGCACCCGTTCTTCGGCCGCCTGACGCGCCTTTTCCTGGACCTCGCCGCGGCGCTCGTCGCGAACCATGTCGACCGCCAGCTCGACGAGGTCGCGCACCATCGATTCCACGTCACGGCCGACGTAGCCGACCTCGGTGAACTTCGAGGCTTCGACCTTGATGAACGGCGATTGCGCCAGCTTCGCCAGCCGGCGCGCGATCTCGGTCTTGCCGACCCCGGTCGGCCCGATCATCAGGATGTTTTTCGGCGCGATCTCCTCGGCCAGCTCCGGCGCCAGCTTCTGCCGGCGCGACCGGTTTCTCAGGGCGATCGCCACGGCGCGCTTGGCTTGCGCCTGACCGACGACGTGCTTGTCGAGCTCGATGACGATCTCACGCGGCGTGAGCGCGGCAATGGAGGTCGAGGTCGCAGCGGGAAGAGGAATGGCCATCCGGGTTACAACGCTTCGATCGTCAGGTTCTCGTTGGTGTAGATGCAGATCTCGGCGGCGATCCGCATCGATTGCTCGGCGATGCCGCGGGCGTCCATCGTGGTGTGCTTCGCCAGCGCCTTGGCTGCCGCCATCGCGAACGGTCCCCCGGATCCAATCGCAATGATCCCATCGTCGGGCTCGATGAGGTCTCCCGTGCCCGAGAGCAGGTAGGTGACCTTCGGGTCCATCACGATGAGCATGGCTTCGAGCCGGCGCAGCGCACGATCGGTCCGCCAGTCCTTGGCGAGCTCGACCGCCGACCGTTCCAGATTACCGCGATACTGTTCGAGCTTGGCTTCGAACCGGGCGAACAAGGCGAACGAATCGGCGGCGGAGCCGGCGAACCCGGCGAGCACGCGGTCGTTGTAGAGGCGGCGGATCTTGCGCGCCGCCTGCTTGACGACGGTGTTGCCGAAAGTGACCTGGCCGTCGCTCGCCATGACGGAGTGATCGCCATGCCGGACGGCGAGCACTGTGGTTGCGTGGATCATCAGCAGTCGTGAAATCGGGGGTTCGAGGGGTCCATCCGCGAGTCTACCAGAGCCGCGGGTGCAGAGAATCCCGGCCGGCCGGGTCGCGGAGCTGTCCGCAAGCCGGGACGCCGCTGCCCTCGGCGCAGGACAAGCAGGAGTCAAAATCGGCCAATTCATCAAGGTTTCGGAGCTCTTCCGCTGGCAGCCGAGTTGCTTTTGACCCGAATGAGGGTTTCGGTCACCATAGGAGTCGTTATGACGCGTCGAGCTTTGACATCCGTCTTTACCGCCTCGGTCATGGCCTTTGCGCTGCCGTTGTTCGCCCAGGACAGTAAGGGCAGTCAGGGGGCGCGGCCCAACCCGAGTGGTGGCAGCAGCGGATCGGCCCGGCCGTCCGGCGGCTCGGGAGGCAGTTCCGGCGGTTCCGGCGGAGGCAGCTCCAGCAGCGGGAGCTCGGCTTCGACTCCGTCTTCGGGCAGCTCCGCGGCGGCGCGTCCGAGCGGCGGCGGCAGCAGCGATGGTGGCGGCTATCGCGCGGCCCGGCCGGAGCGGCGCAACGAAGGACGTTCACAGGTACCGCACCCCGACCAGCGGTGACCAGGCGCTCCGCGTGTCGCCCGGTGGATCGAGCGCGTTGAGCGCATCGGACAACGCCGGCGACCAGCGCCGTGCCGTCCCGGCCTACAGCCGTCCGCGCGACGGGCGCACGCCGATCGGAACCGCCGTGGCGCGCACCGGCCGTCCGCCGATTCACGGCGGCAACGGCGGCGGGTATTACTACGATCCGTACTACCGGTACAACTACTACTACAACCGGTATCCCTGGGGTTACTACTACCCGGCATTCGGCTTCGGCGTCGGTTACTTCTACGACCCGTGGATGTGGGGCTACATGTCGCCCTACGGCTACGGCGGCTACTATGGCTACGGCGGCGGCTACGGTGGCTACTATGGCGATCCGTACGGTGGCTATGGCGGCGGCTACGGTGGCGGTTACAGCAGCGGGCAGTATCGCGACACCGGTTCGCTTCGCCTGAAGGTGAAGCCGGAGCTGGGCCAGGTCTACATCGACGGCTACTACGTCGGCGAGGTCGACAGCTTCGACGGCATGTTCCAGCGGCTGCCGATCGAGGCCGGTACGCACCGCATCGAGATCCGCGCCGACGGCTACGAGCCCGCCCAGTTCGAGGTGATGGTCATCCGCGGCGAAACGGTGACCTACAAGGGCGAGCTGAAGAGAAAATAAGGTCCGGGGACAGGCACCCTCCGTTAAGGTGCCTGTCCCCGCACATCTAATGCTTTCGGCCGTCGCCGCCATCTCGGGCCTCTACGATTTCATCGTGGGGGCCCTTTTACTTTTCGCTGCCCGGAACGCTGGCGGCAACCTTCGGTGTGCCCCCGGCAAGCCCGCGCGTCTTCTCCGATCTCAACGGGTTGTTCCTGCTTGCGGTCGGGGTGGGCTACTACCTCCCATATCGCGAGCCGGAGCGCTACCGGGGATATCTCTGGGTCATGGGGCCGCTGCTGAAGGGGGGCGGGGCGATCGTCTTCCTGCTGGACTACTTCTACCGCGGATCACCAGCGTCGTTCCTGTTGTTCGCCGCCAGCGACGGAACGCTGGCGCTGGTGACGCTCTACGCGCTGCTCGCCCGCGACCGCAGGACGAAATAGACCGGCAGCCCCAACGCAATGACGATCAACCCCGCCGCCGCGGGGCCCCAGGCCGTGCCGGACATGATCGGCCGCAGCAGGTCGGTCCAGAGCGCATTCGCCACGATGAGCGCGCTCGCCACGGTGAAGATCGCCGGTGCCAGCGGATAACCCCAGGCCCTGAACGGACGCGGCGCATCGGGCTCACGCCGGCGCAGGACGAAGAGGCTCGACACCGCGATGCCGGCGAAGAGCACGACCGCGAATCCGGTGTAGGTGAGCAGGGCCGATCCGCTCCCGGAGAGCACCAGCAGCCCGCTCCAGATTCCCTGGGCCACGATCGCCACCGCCGGCGTGCGGTATCTGGGGTGGACATGGGCGGCCGGCTGCACGAAGAGGCCGTCCCGTGCCATGGCGTAGTAGACGCGCGGGCCGGCAAACACCATCGCCGAGATGCTCGCCGCGAGGCTGATGATCGAGACGATCGCCATCACGTCGCCGGCCCGGGTGCCGAGCAGGCGGTCGGCGATGACGTCGAGCACACTGCCCTGCACCTTCGCCAGCTCGCCCACCGGCAGCACGTAGAGATACAGCAGGTTCAGCAGAAGGTAGACCACGATGACCGCGGCCGTGCCCAGCCCCAGCGCGAGCGGCACGTTGCGGCCGGGGTCCTTGATCTCCTCGGCGACGTACGAGGCGGCGTTCCAGCCGGAATAGGTGAACATCACCGGAATCAGTGCCAGCAGCCACGCCCCCGGGGGCACACCGCCGGCGGCCTGCTGCAGGTTCGCGGAGGAACCGGCGCCGATCGAAAAGCCAAGCGCAATGAAGATCAGCAGCGCCGATACCTTCAGGCTGGCCAGCACGTTGCCGACGACGCGTCCGGGGCCGACGCCGCGAAGGTGGATCCACGACATCAGCGCGATCACCGCGAGCGCGACCAGGGCCTGCCGGGAGAAGACAAGCGGCACGTAGGGCAGCGGCACGGTGAAGAGGGCTGTGGTGTCGGCGGCGGCCGGCACGAACCGGCCCAGGTAGAACGTCAGGAAGACCGAGCTCGCGGCGATGGCGCCCGAGAAACCGGCGACGAACGACGTCCAGCCGGTGAGGAAGGCCATCATCCGTCCATACGCGGCGCGCAGATAGACGTACTCCCCGCCGGCCCGGGGCCGCAGCGCCGCGAGCTCGGCGTAGGCCATCGCTCCGGCGAAGGCGAGGACCCCGCCGGCCAGCCAGACGCCGAGAAACAGCCAGGGATGCGGCACCGCGGCCGCCACTTGCGGCGGCGGTGAACAGGATGCCGCCGCCGATCACGTTCGAGACGATGATCGCAGCGGCATCGAGAGGCCCGAGACGGCGCTCGAGCGCCGAATGCTGCTGCGGACGCTGGGGCGAAGTTGCTGGGTGGGCCAAGAACGCTGCTGCTAATGGGTGAGGAGCTTGCGTTCCACGCGGACGCGGTGCAGCTCGATCCACTCGGCGGACGACTGGCGGACGAGGATGACGGCCTCGACGTCGCGGAACTGGCTGTGCTGAAGCATGTCGAGCCGGGTCTGCGGCGGATCGCCGGTGTGCCCGTTCTGCGAGCGGATCGTGATCAGGTCGGTCTGCTTGCTGTTGAGGGGGAGGCGCTGCTTGTAGATCTCTTCATGGATCTCGCCGTTGTCGGCGTACTTGAAGATGACGTTCAACGACACCGCCGGCACGTCGTTGTCGGAAGCGTTGCGGAGCCTGAACTGATGTGGGGAACCAGCTTGTTCTTGCCGTCGACGATGCCGGCGTCGAACCAGCCGGTGGTGACGTCGGACACCTGCAGCGCCTGTTTGAGGTTCACGCTCTGGCCGCACGCCGGGATGATCAGCAGCAGCCCGAGGAGCAGGCAGCGGGCGAATCCCCCCAGGACGTCCAACGTCCGTGCGACATGCCCGCGATTGTAGCCCAGGGCTTCAGAATTCGCGCACCTGCACCCGCTTCCGGACGTCGTCCCGGGTGAGGCGGCCGGCGAGGAACTCGGCCAGGTCGCTGCCGCGCACCCGCAGGATCATCGGCCGCGATTCGAAGATCTCACCCGGCATCAGCGGCACGTCGTCGCCGCGCGCCGCCACCGCCAGCCATTCGTCGGTCCGGAGGGTCAGCGCCTTGCTGTAATCGAGCATGGCGTCGATGAGCGCTCCCTTGACCGCTTCGACGTAGGCGCCGTCGGGATCCATCATCACCTTGGGCATCGCGCCGCCGCCGCTGCCGCCGGCCGACGCCGGGAGCGCCGCGAGGTTCTCGCGGTTGGTGCGATCGCGCGCGATCGTCTCGATCATCGAGGCGACGCTGGGCCGCACGCCCGGGATCTCGACCTGGAAGAAGACCCCGTAGCCTTCGAGGTAGACCCCTCGCGCCCGGGCAGTGCTGGTGGCGAACATCGTCAGCCCCGGCTGCACCGCCTGCAGTTCGCGGGCGGTGGCCGTGGCGCCGAGCCGCACCGCGGCTGCCAGCACCCCCTCCATCATGGTGATCGCGTCGCGACGGCGCCTGACTTCCGCGGGAGACATGGGAGCAGGCGCCGGCGACACCGCCTCAGCGACCGGCGCCGGCGGGGCCGGGGTCTGCGGTATCGAACCTTGCGGCGGTTGCTGCGCCCGCGCATCCCCCCCGAGCGTCAGCGCCCCCGCCATCGTCAACACGTATATGAGCTGCATTACTTCTCCTGCCTTGTCGTCGCGGCACGAACCAGTTGGTTCAACATGTCGCGGTTCACCGCAATTTCAGCGTTGGCCAGCCCCTGGTACTGCCCGAGCCCCTGCTGGATCAGCGCGATGTCGGCGCGCCGCTGGTTGTCGAAGTCTCTGATGACCTGCAGCAGGCGCTGGGCCACGGCCGTTTCTTGCCGGGCCTCGGCATCGCTGACCATGTCGCGCATGCGTCGAAGGATCTCGGCGTCTGACAGCCGCGCGGTCGAAACCGGCTGCGCCGCACTGCCCGCCAGGAGCGGCCGTCAGCGCGGACTCGAGCTCACGCAAGCGGCGATCCAGGACCGCGAAATCGGGCGACGTGGCGGTCCGGACCGGCTGCGCCGTCCCTGTGCCGGCGCCGGTCGCGGCTTCGGGTGCAGCGGACGGCGATCCACTCCCCCACCCGGCGCGCAGCGTCATCCCGCCGTAGTGGACCTCGAGGTTGGCGACGGCCGCAGCCGCGGCCAGCACGATCGTGGCGGCGGCGGCAAACGCAAACGCCGGCATCAGCCGGAAGCGCCGCGGCAGCGCCGGCGCCGGCGCCGAACCGCCGCGGATCACGCGAAACCCAAGATCGGGCTCCGGCGGCGCCCACAGCGCCAGGTGGGTCCGCGTCGACCGCAGCTCCTCGATTTCGACCTGGCAGTCCGCACAGACGGCCAGGTGCGATTCGAACGTTTTCTTTTCCTCGCTCGACAGCTCGCCGTAGACGTACCCGACGATCAGTTCCTTGCTCTCACACATCATGCAACCTTCAATATCGACCTTCAGAAACGTGACTTCAATGCCTCAACGACTCACCGCTGACCCCTGCCTGATGCAGCTGTTTTCTCACGACGCTCAGCCCCTGGTAGAGGCGCGTTTTGACCGTGCTCAACGGGCAATCCAGCAGTTCGGCGATCTCCTGGAACGTGAGCCCGTGATACTCCTTCAATATGATGGCGGTCCGCTGCTCTTCCGGCAGGAGCGCCATCGCCTTGCTCACCGCGCGCCCGAGCTGCCGGCGGCCAACCAGCTCCTCGATCGACTCGGACGGGGTCCCTTCCCCGGCGAGCTCGATGATGTCGATACCTTCTGGAGGCTGTGACACCGGCGTTCGCTTCTCGCGACGGATCCAGTCGCGACAGAGGTTGAGGGTGATCCGGTAAAGCCATGACGAGAACTTGGCCTGGCCCTTGAACCCCTTGAGCGCCCGGAAGGCGCGAAGGAAGGTTTCCTGGGCGACATCACGTGCGTCTTCCTCCCGGCCGATAACCCGGTAAGCCAGGGCATAGATCGGCCGCTCCCAGCGGACTACCAGCTGGTTGAAGCTGTCGAGGTCACCTCCCTGTGAGAGGGTGACCAGCTCTTCGTCTGACGACGGCATGTCGTTGTCGTAACTTTAGACGCCGCCGCGCGGCCGGCAGTCGGTCGGGCGGCGGCGCGGATCCGTGGTTCCGGGGGTGCGGATGCGAAACCGGCTTTCCCTTTTCCGCTCAACATCTTAGAATGCGCCGACCTCGATGGATCCCCAGAACGTAGAACGCCTGACCAGGGAGCTGACCCTCCGCAAGCGGCTCCAGGAGGCGCTGCTGGTGTTTTCGCGTGGCGTCTCGGCGCGGCTCGGCATGGCCGGGGCCCTCGAATCGCTGGCCCGGGACGTCAGCTCGACCTTCGGCACGCGTCGCTGCTCGGTGTGGATGCACGACCGGCGCGCCCGGGTCCTGACGCTCACGGCATCCTCGGATCCCCGGGAACCCGGATCTTTGTCGAGCGTGTCGATCGACGACCCGTCGATTGTCGCTAAAGGGCTGCGATTGAGCGCCCCGGAGCTGACCGGCAAAGGGGACGCCCAGTGCCTGGTGATCCCGCTGCGGGGCTGGCGGCGGGCGCTCGGCACGCTGGTGATCGAGGGAGAGGCGCGAAACGTCGACGCTTTGCTGTTCGTCGAATTGGGGTTCGACCTCGGACGGCAACTGTCGATCGCGGTCGAAAGAATCCTGGTACTGGAAGAATTCATCGGCGACATGACCGAACAGATCCAGCTGCGGACCCGGCTGGCCCAGGCCGAGAAGCTGGCGGCCCTGGGCCAGTTCGTCGCCGGGATCGCCCACGAAATCAACAACCCCCTCCAGGGGGTGCTCGGCTACGCCGAGCTGATGCTCGAAGGCGTGCCGCCCGACAGCCCGTATCGGCGCGACCTCAGCCGTATCTACCGTGAGGCCGAGCGAGCCGCCGAGATCGTTCGCAACCTGCTGGTCTTCACCGGAGCGCAGCGCTCGCCGCGGCAGCCCGTGGACCTCGCCCAGCTGGCGACGCAGACGATCGCGATCCGGCAGGCCGACCCGCGCCGCGTCCACGTCGAGATCGAGCAGCAGGGTGAGCTCAAGGGAGCGATGGTGCTCGGCGACGCCCGGCGGCTCCAGCAGGCATTGATCAACATCATGGTCAATGCCGAACAGGCCATTGCCTCGACGGCCGATCGCGGGCAGATCCTCGTCCGGATCGAAGCGACCGAGGACCACGTCACGATCGAGCTCGAGGACTCGGGGCCCGGCATCCCGCCCGACGTGCTGCCGCGGATCTTCGACCCGTTCTTCACGACCAAGGAAGTCGGACAGGGCACGGGCCTCGGTCTCGCGATCGCCTACGGGATCGTCCAGGACCATGGTGGTGTGATCAGTGCAGCTCCGTCGCGACTGGGTGGCGCACGTTTCGTCATCCAGCTGCCCGCGGATGGTAAAGTTGAGCCGTCGAGTTCCCCCGGATGATGGAAGACGCTTTCTTGACGACCGAAGAGGTGCTTGAGTACCTCCAGGTCAACCTTCGCACGGTCTACCGGCTGATCAAGGCCGGGAAGATCCCCGCTGTCCGCGTGGGCCGCCAGTGGCGGTTCCGTAAGCGCGACATCGACGCCTGGCTCGAGACCCAGCGGCCGCGAGGCAGCCGCCAGGGTCACGCGGGGGCGGTCAAACCGGCCTCCCCGGTCGCCGGGCGCGCGCGCGTGCTCGTCGTCGACGACGAGGAGACCATCCGCGACCTGCTGGCGAAGACGCTGGCGCTCGCCGACTACGAGGTCGACGTCGCACCGGACGGCCGGACGGCGGTCGACCGGATGCGCATCATCCAGTACGACCTGCTGATCACCGATCTGCGCATGCCCGGCGTCGACGGTCTCAGCGTCATCCGCGAGGCGCGCCGGCTCAAGGCCGACATCCCGATCATCATCGTGACCGGGTACTCCAGCGAGGCGAGCGCGATCGAGGCCATCAATCTCGGCGTGCAGGGCTACCTCACGAAACCCTTCCGGGTCCCGCGCGTGCTCGCAGCGGCTGCAAAGGCGCTCGGCGAAATCGCAAGTTGATCCAGCTCGTTTCCCTCAGCAAGTCCTTCGGCGGACGCGTGCTGCTCGACTCGGTGAGCTGGCAGATCGACGACCGCGAGCGCGTCGGCCTGAGCGGCCCGAACGGCGCCGGCAAGACCACGCTGCTCAAGATGCTCGCCGGGCTCGAGGAGCCCGACGCCGGCTCGATGGTCAAGCCGGCCGGGTTGACCATCGGCTACCTGCCGCAGGATGGCCTCAACCACAGCGGGCGAACGCTGATCGAGGAAGCCGGCCTGGCCTTCAAGCCGCTGCTCGACATGCGCGCCGAGATCACCGCGCTCGAAGAGCGGCTCGGCGAGGACCACTCCGAGGCGGACCATGCCGCCATGCTGGAGCGCTACAGCGATCTCCAGGAGACCTTCCGCCGGCTCGAGGGCTACAGCATCGACCTGAAGATCACCACCGTCCTGCGCGGTCTCGGCTTCACCGCCGACGATCTGCCCAAGCGGTCCGAGACCTTCTCCGGCGGATGGCAGATGCGCATCGCCCTGGCCAAGCTGCTGCTTGGCCGCCCCGGGCTGCTCCTGCTCGACGAGCCGACCAACCACCTCGATCTCGACGCGCGCAACTGGCTCGAGGACTACCTGTCGGACTATCCCCACGCGGTCATCCTGGTCTCGCACGACCGGTTCTTCCTCGACGCGGTCGTCACCCGGATCACCGAGATCGGACTGCGCAAGCTGACCGATTACACCGGCAACTACAGCGAATACCTGCGCGAGCGCGAGGCCCGCATGGAGCGGCTGCGCCAGGCGAAGCGCGACCAGGACGAGGAAGTCGAGCGGATGCAGGCGTTCATCAACCGCTTCCGCTACCAGGCGACCAAGGCGGCCCAGGTGCAGAGCCGGATCAAGATGCTCGACAAGGTCGTGCCGATCGAGATCCCGCCCGAGCGGAAACGCGTCCACTTCACCTTTCCGCCGTCCGCGAAGAGCGGGCGGATGGTCCTCGAGCTGAAGAACATCCGGAAGGCGTACGACGGGCGCGCCATCCTCGACGGGGTCAGCGTCCACATCGAACGCGGCGACCGGATCGCGCTGATCGGCCCGAACGGCGCCGGCAAGTCGACGATGATGCGGATGCTCTCGGGGGTCGAGCCGCCGGATTCCGGCACGCGCACCGAAGGGCACCAGGTGATCACCCAGTACTTCGCCCAGGACGAAGCCACCCGCCTCGATCCCGGGCTCAACGTCTACCAGACGCTGGCCGGCGACGCGCCGATGAACATGGTCCCGCAGGTCCGGAACATCCTTGGCGGCTTCCTCTTCTCGGGCGACGACGTCGACAAGCCGGTGCGGGTGCTGTCGGGGGGAGAGCGGACCCGCCTGGCGGTCGCGCGGATGCTGCTGCGGCCGTCCAACACCCTGCTCCTCGACGAGCCGACCAACCACCTCGATCTCGACTCGAAGGACGTGCTGCTCGAAGCGCTCGAGGACTTCGGCGGGACGCTGATCTTCGTCTCGCACGACCGCTATTTCGTCGACAAGCTCGCGACCAAGGTGATCGACATCGGCGGCGGCCAGGCGCTCCTCTATCCGGGCAACTACGAGGAGTTTCTGTGGAGTCGGAAGCAGCTTCCAGCTTCCAGCTTCCAGCTGCCAGCTGCCAGATCGCAGCGGACAGCTTCCAGCTCCCAGCTGCCAGCTGCCAGCTCCCAGCGGCCAGCTTCCAGCTCGAACGAAGGCCTCCGGCTCAAAGCTGGAAGCCGGAAGCCGGCAGCTGGAAGCTGGAAGCCGGAAGCTGGAAGCTGTGAAGCCGGAAGCACCGAGTTTCGAAGACCGCAAGCGCCACGAAGCCGAGGCGCGCAAGGCGCGCAAGGCGGAGGATGCCCGCCGGCGCCGGGTGGAGGAGCTGGAGGCGCGGATCGCGGAGCGCGAGGCGGAGGTCAAGGAGATCGAGCGAAGATGTCCGCCCCCGGCTTCTACGACGATCGCGACGCCGCCAAACCGGTCATCGACCGTCACCAGGCGCTGATGTGGGAGGTCGGCGATCTCATGTCGCAGTGGGAGGCGCTTCAGGAAGGAAAGTGACCCCCAACCGCCAACTCCTCGAAATCCTCGATCCCCATTCCCCGACTCCACCGTTCCCGCCATTCCCGACCCCTGGCCCGCCTGTAACGTTTCTGTAATCTCCGGCCGAAAATGTAACAGAGCCCCGTCGCGCCATCGCCAAAACGGTATCCATTCCGGCCTGAAACGGTGGGTAGTCCGCTGAAAACCTGGGGCATATCCTTTGCGCTGGTTGTTTGCGCCGCCCGAATTACAAGAATGGAACCCATCTCAACAACATCGAAGCGTCCGCGAAAGTCGGACGGAGCGACCGCGACCGTCCGCGCTGGCAGACGTCCCTCTGCGGAGGAAATGGCCGGTGTGTCGCTCGGCGAAGGCTTTTACCGCGACCTCGTCTGGAACCTCCGGAACGGCGTTCTGGCGGTGACGCAGGACGGCCGGATCGCGGTCATGAACGAGGTCGCCTACCGCATTTTCGGCCTCGAACCGCAGCACTCGGATATCGGCCGTCCCTACGCCGAGGTCTTGAAGGACCTGCCGGACGTCATGCGCATCATTGCCGGCGCCTTCGAGCTGTCGCACCTGCCGAACCGGGCCGAGCTCGGCTGCGCCGGACCAACAAGGTGATCGGCTTCACGCTGTCGCAGGTGCGCGATGCCGGCGGCCGGATCACCGGCGCGACGCTTTTCTTCAAGGATCTGACCCGGGTCGAGCAGCTCGAAGAGCGGGAGCGGCTCAAGGACCGGCTGGTTGCGCTCGGCGAGATGGCGGCCGCGATCGCCCACGAAGTCAAGAATCCGCTCGCCGGCATCGAGGTGATGGCCGGGCTGCTGAAACGGCAGCTGGCCGACAACGAGGATGCGCTCTCGATCCTCACCGACATCATCAAGGAAGCCAAGATGGCGAACGGGATCGTCGTCGAGGTGCTCGAATTTCGTCCGGCCGATCCGGCTGCAGGTCGAGCACATCGCCCTGGCCGAAGTGGTCCGCGACGCGGTATCGGTCGCGGCGAGCCATGCCCGCCGCGGTGCCGTCGAGGTTTCGCTGGCGGTGCCCGACGATCTCCCCTACATCCAGGGAGACCCGCACCAGCTGCGCCAGATCTTCACCAACCTGCTGACCAACGCCTTCGAGGCGATGGAGGGGCGCGGCCAGGTGCGGATCTCGGCCACCCAGCTCGCCACCGAAGACGAAGTCGCGGTCGGCAGCGATGTCCGCCCGGTGCCGATGATCCAGGTCGAGGTCGCCGACAACGGGCCGGGCGTCCCGCCCGACGTCATGGACAAGATGTTCAGCCCGTTCTTCACCACCAAGGCCCAGGGCTCGGGTCTCGGGCTCGCGATCGTCCGCAAGATCGTCGACGCGCATGACGGCCGGATCGACGTCAGCGCCCGACCGGAAGGAGGGGCCCGGTTCCGGGTCACGCTTCCGGTCACCAGTGACCACGAGTTGTTCCGGTAGCCGCAGCGCGCAGGTCGGGCCTGCTTCCGCGTCCAGCGTTCTTCGTTCGGAGTTCAGCGTTCAGAGTTGAAAGAGGCAATCATTATGGGCCGCATCCTTGTCGCAGACGATCACGATTCACTCCGCCGCGGCATCGTCCGCGCGCTGTCGGAGGCGAAGCACGAAGTCGACGAAGCGCCCAACGGCAACGTGGCGATCGAGAAGCTGCACGAGGGGCAGTACGACGTCATCCTGAGCGACCTCAAGATGGGGGGCAGCGACGGCCTCGAGGTGCTCAAGACCGCCAAGGCGATGCACCCGACCACCGCGGTGATCCTGATGACCGCGTTCGGCTCGATCCACACCGCGGTCGAGGCGATGAAGTACGGCGCGTTCGATTTCGTCCAGAAGCCGTTCGAGATCGAGGAGATGGAGCTCAAGGTCGAGAAGGCCATCGAGCACCGCCGGCTGAAGCACGAGATCGAGTATCTGCGCCACACCCAGGGAGACATCTACGACTTCGACCGGATCGTCGGCGCGAGCGGCGCGCTGCAGTCGGTGCTGGCGATCGTCAAGAAGGTCGCCAAGAGCAACACGACGGTGCTGATCCGCGGCGAAACGGGCACCGGCAAGGAGCTGATCGCCGGCGCGATCCACCACAACTCGCTGCGGGCCTCCCGCAACTTCGTCAAGGTCAACTGCGCCGCCCTCCAGGAGAACCTGCTGGAATCGGAGCTGTTCGGCCACGAAAAGGGGGCGTTCACCGGCGCCGACAAGCAGCGCGTCGGCCGGTTCGAACAGGCCGACGGCGGCACCCTGTTCCTCGACGAAATCGGCGACATGAGCGCGAACACGCAGGCCAAGATCCTGCGCGTGCTCCAGGAGCACGAGTTCGAGCGCCTGGGCGGCACCCGCACCCTGCGCGTCGACGTCCGGCTGATCGCCGCGACCAACCGGAACCTGCCGCAGATGGTCGCCAACGGGCAGTTCCGCGAGGACCTCTACTACCGGCTGAACGTCGTCTCGATCGAGACGCCGCCGCTCCGCGAGCGCAAGGAAGACATCCAGGCGCTGGCCACGTTCTTCCTCCGCCGTTTCGCCGGCGAGCTGAAGAAGCGCGTCGACGGTCTCGGCAACGACGCGGTGAAGCTGCTGATGCGCTACAACTGGCCGGGCAACATCCGCGAGCTGGAGAACGCGATCGAGCGCGGCGTGCTGCTGACCGAAGGACCGCAGCTGACGAGCGGCGACCTCCGGCTCGGCGAGCTGTCGACGACGCACGGATCCGGCGACGCGAACCCGGTGGTCAAGATCCCGCCGACCGGGATCGCGCTCGAGGAGATCGAGCGCCAGGCGATCGTCGAGGCGCTCAAGATGTCGAACTGGGTCCAGAAGGACGCGGCGGAGCTGCTCTCGATCAGCCCGCGCGTGATGAACTACAAGATCAAGACGCTCGGCATCGACTACGCGCGCGGCGGCCGCCGGCCGATGATCCAGGACGAATACGCGAATCTGTAAGGACTGTTGTGGGATGAGGGCCGCTGCGGCGGCCCGGACGCTGGCGGACGCCTGAACGTCTGCGCCGGACTCAGGCTTTCGGATGGGCCTTGCGGTAGGCGTCCATCAGCTGCGTGGCGTTCACGTGCGTGTAACGCTGCGTGGTGCTGAGACGGGCATGGCCGAGCAGCTCCTGGATGGCCCGCAGGTCGGCGCCGCGCTGCAGCAGGTGGGTGGCGAAGGAGTGCCGCAGCGCGTGCGGGCTGATGCCGAACCGCGTGCTGCACGCGGCCACGTACTTCCGCACCAGACGGTCGACGCTCCGCGTCGAGAGCCGTCCCCCCGCGTAATTCAGGAACATCGGGGTCGTCCCCTTCTTCTGCGCCGTCCGGCGTGACGTGGTTCGACGTCCGGCGGCGGGCTCGCCCGCGGCGCCGGCCAGCGCTTCCCAGTCCTTGAGCCATGCCCGGATCGCGCTCTCGGTGGAGCGGTTGAAGGGTACCAGCCGCTCCTTCCGTCCCTTGCCGAGCACCCGCACGATCCGGCTGGAGAGGTTGACGTCAGCCGACGTCGAGGCCGACGAGCTCGCTCAGGCGAAGCCCGGAGGCATAGAACAGCTCGAGGATGGCGCGGTCGCGACGGCCGAGCGGGATGCGAGGCGTCCGGCATCTCGAGCAGGGTGGTCATCTCCGCCTCGCCGAGGTGGGCCGGGAGACGCTGCTCCCGCTTCGGCGTGCCGACCAGCGCGGACGGGTCGTCTTCGAGTACCCCTTCCCGGCGCAGGTAGCGGGCGAAGGTCCGGATCGCCGCCAGCTTGCGGGCGGCGGAGGCACGCGAGATCCCGCGCTTCTGGAGGTCGCCGAGAAACGCGCGGATGTTGACCTGGGTGAAGTCGACGGGGGTGAGGTCGATGCGCCGGCGTCCGGCGTCCCTGGCGATGAAGGAGACGAACTGCGAGAGGTCGCTCTCGTAGGCACGGACGGTGTGCGCCGAGGCGTTCTCGTTCAGCAGCAGGTGTTCAAGAAACTCGCTGAGCTGTTCGTTCATGTATTGGCGGCGCCGCGTGGGCGCCGTAGCCTCGGCGGAGGCGACTCAGGGCACCCGCTCCATCTGTGCGGTCTGCGTCCACGCGGCCAGGTCCGCCAGCGCGCGCTGCGACAGCCGCTCGTTGCGCTCGGCTTTCTTCTTCGGCACCCGTGGTCCGCCCGGCGCTGCGACCAGGGGCGGGATGATCCCGAACGTGATGTTGCTCGGCTGATAGTGTTTCGGCTCGGCGTGGGAGACGTAATAGCCCAGCGCACCGATGGCGGTCGTCCGCGGCGGCGCCGAGGGGTCCCGGCCCTGGACGAGCGCGGCGGCGTTGCGGCCGGCGATCAGCCCTGATGCCGCGGACTCGACGTAGCCTTCCACACCTGAGATCTGTCCGGCGAAGAAGATGGTCTCGCGTCCGCGCACCTGCCACGTGTCGCGCAGGACTGTCGGGCCGTTGATGTAGGTGTTCCGGTGGATCATGCCGAAGCGGACGAACTCGGCGTTCTCGAGGCCGGGGATCAGCTTCAGGACGCGGGCCTGCTCCCCCCACTTCATCTGCGTCTGGAAGCCGACCAGGCTGTAGTGGGAGGCGGCGAGATTGTCCTGACGGAGCTGCACGATCGCGTACGCCTCGCGTCCGGTGCGGGGGTCCGTGAGGCCGACCGGCTTCATCGGTCCGAACCGCAGGGTGTCGACGCCGCGCGACGCCATCACCTCGATCGGCAGACATCCTTCGAAGAACTTCGGATCGTCGAACTCGTGCAGCGGCGCCTTCTCGGCCCCGATCAGCGCCTCGTAGAACCGCGCATACTCCGCCGCCGTGAACGGACAATTCAGATAATCCCCGTCCCCGTCATCGACGCCGCAACTTGGCCCGCCGAAGCCTTGCGCGGAGGCGGCCGGAGGGGGCCAGGCCCCGTCGGGATCAACTCTTCCATCCAAAGGACTTGCGGCAAGCTCTTCTGTAAGGACGGCTGGAAACGGGGCCAGGCCCCCTCAGGCTCCGGGACCACCGGGACGCGCGGAAGACTTTGGTGCGGTCGACGGACTCGGCCAGGACGATCGGGCTGATGGCGTCGTAGAAATACAGGTGGGTCGCGCCGACGAGCGTGGCGATATCGGCGGACAGCGAGGCGGACGTCAGCGGACCGGTCGCCACGATCAGCGGCCCGTCGACGGACGGCAGCCGCGGCACCTCCTCGCGGCGGATCGTGATCAGCGGATGCGAGGCGATCGCCCGCGTCACTTCGTCCGAGAATCGCTCGCGGTCGACCGCGAGCGCCGCGCCGGCGGGCACACGCGCCGCATCCGCGGCGCGCATCACCAGTGAGTTCAGCCGCCGCATCTCCTCCTTGAGCAGGCCGACGGCGTTATCCAGCTTGTCGCCACGGAACGAGTTGCTGCAGACGAGCTCTGCGAGACGATCGGTCTTGTGGACAGCGGTGGGGCGGACCGGACGCATCTCGTAGAGCGTCACCGGCACGCCGAGCGATGCCGCCTGCCAGGCCGCTTCGCTCCCCGCTAGACCGCCGCCGATGATGTGGATCATGACAATACGAGGCCGTTCGCGAACGGCCCCTACGCTGGGCACCAGTTCCTCGGACCTCACATACGAGCATTCCTCGTTGTTGCAGATCAACTGCCGTCCGTGACGCTTGGTGATCTTCTCGACGAGGAACGGCGCCTTGCACTCGGGACAGGTCTCGGCGATCGGCCGGTTCCAGAGCGTGAAGTCACAGTCGGGATAGTTCGCGCACCCGTAGAACACCTTGCCGCGCCGTGACTTGCGCTCGACGATGTCGCCGCCGTCCTTCGGGCACAGCACGCCGGTGGACTTCTGTTTCACGTACTTGCAGGCAGGATAGTTGGTGCACGCGGTGAACTCGCCGAACCGCCCCTGCTTGATCACCAGGTTCGATTCGCACTTCGGGCACTTCTCGTCGAGGATCTGGTCCGGCTTCGCCGCCGTCATCCCCTGCTTGGTCGCGATGATCTTCCGGGTCGTCTTGCACTCCGGATAGCCGGTGCAGGCGAGGAACTGGCCGAAGCGGCCGCGCTTCATCGCCATCGGCTTGCCGCAGTTCTCGCAGGCCTCTTCGATCGCCTCGCCGTCGGCGCCGGTTTCCGGCGTTTCGAGCTCGCGCGTGTTCTCGCAGTCGGGATACCCGCTGCACGCCAGGAACAGGCCGAACTTGCCGGCCTTCATCACCATCTGCTTGCCGCACTTGTCGCATTCGACGGTGGGATCCGGCGGCACCCCTTCCTTGAAGTTGGGCATCTCCAGCTTCGCGCGGTCGAGGTCCTTGGCGAACTTCTTGTAGAAACTGGTGAGGGTGGACTTGTAGTTCTCGGTCCCCTCCTCGATCTTGTCGAGGTCCTCCTCGAGCTCGCGCGTGTAGTTGACGTCGAGGATGTCGTCGAACGCCGGACTCAGCAGCCGGTCCACCAGCATCCGGCCGAGGACGGTCGGCTTGAAGCGCCCCTCGGTCTTGTGCACGTACTCGCGGGCCTGGATCACGGTGATGATCGAGGCGTAGGTGCTGGGACGGCCGATGCCGTTCTCTTCCATCGCTTTCACCAGCGTCGCTTCGCTGTAGCGCGGCGGCGGCTGGGTGAACTTCTGTTCCGGCTTCAGCTCCTTCAGCTCCAGCTTGTCGCCTTCCGCCAGCGGCGGCAGCACGCCGGACGCATCGTCATCGTCGGCGCTGACCGAGTCGGGGCCGGCACCTTCGGTGCGGACCTCGGCTACGTCGCGCTCGTACACCGCCAGCCACCCGGCAAACTTCGGCACCGAGCCCTTCACCCGGAACAGATAGTTGGCCGCGGTGATGTCGACCGTGGTGTCGTCGAAGATCGCCGGCGGCATCTGGGACGCGACGAAGCGGTTCCAGATCAGGCGATAGAGGTAGTACCTGGTCCGGCGTGAGATGCGGGCGAACCGATTCCGGATCCCACTGCATCGACGTCGGCCGGATCGCTTCGTGCGCGTCCTGCGCATCCTTCTTGGTCTTGTAGGCGTTCGGCTTGTCGGGCACGTAATCGGGCCCGAACTTCTGCCCGATGTGCTCGCGCACATCGGTGATCGCCTGTTCCGACACGCGCGTCGAATCGGTACGCATGTAGGTGATGAGGCCGACGGCCCCTTCGTTCGGCAGCTCGATCCCTTCGTACAGCTGCTGCGCGATCATCATCGTCTTCTTGACCGGGAAGCGCGACGCCTGCTGCAGCTTGGAGGTGATGTAGGGAGGAACCGGGCTCTTCTTGCGTTCCTTGGTGCTGACCGAGCTGACGACCCAGTCCGCCGCCCGGACATCCGCGAGGACCTTGTCCGCCTCTTCCTTGTTCCCGACCTTGATGTTGGATGCCGTCCCGCTTGAGCAGCCTCGCGTCGAACTCGGGCGGCAGCGGGCCGGCGAGCCGCGCCATGATGTTCCAGGTACTCCTCGGCGGTGAACGCTTCGATCTCGCGTTCGCGGTCGCAGACCAGTTTCAGCGCGACCGACTGCACGCGCCCGGCGCTCAGGCCGCGGCGGACCTTGTCCCAGAGCAGCGGGCTGATCTTGTAGCCCACGAGCCGGTCCAGCACGCGGCGCGCCTGCTGGGCGTCGACCATCTGCTTGTTGATCGTGGTCGGGTTTTCGAGCGCCGCGAGAACCCCTTTCTTGGTGATCTCGTTGAACATCAGCCGGCGGATCTTCTTCTTGTTGCCGCTCCCGAGCTCTTCCGCAAGGTGCCAGCCGATCGCCTCCCCTTCCCGGTCAGGGTCGGTCGCGATGAAGATCTCGTCGGCTCCCTTGGCGCCGTCCTTGAGTTCCTTCAGCACCTTCTTGCGGCTGGCGATGACCTCGTAGGACGGTTCGAAGTCATCGTCGACATCCACTCCAAGCTTCGACTTGGGCAGGTCGCGGACGTGCCCCATCGAGGCAATGACCTTGTAGTTTGTTGCCGAGGTATTTGTTGATCGTTTTCGCCTTTGCGGGCGATTCGACCACGACCAGTGCCTTTGCCATATCGAGCCTACGTTACCAGAAGCCGCTTCGCGGGATGCGAAAGTCAGGGTAGCCGGACGAAACGTCCGCCGCCCGGTGCATCGATGTACCCGAGCAGCTCGAGCTCCATCAGTCGGGGCAGAAGTTTCGAGGCCTGCGCGCCTGTCGCCTCGACGAGGTCGTCGAGGCGGTAGACCTCGCCGACATCCATCCGGGACAATAAAGGGTCGTTGCTCAACGACTTGGAAAGACCGTCGTGGCGCGGCCGGCCGGCGGCCGTGCCCTGCCATCCCATGTCCTCCAGGATATCGTCGGCTGTCTCCACGACCTTCGCGCCGTCCTTGAGCAGACCATGAGAACCGCGGTTCCGTCCGCTGAGCACGCTGCCGGGGACTGCCATGACGTCGCGTCCCTGTTTCAAGGCGCAGGCGGCGGTGATCAGCGAGCCGCTCTTCTCAGAGGCTTCGACTACGACAACCGCCAGCGAGATCCCGCTGATGATGCGGTTGCGCAGCGGAAAGTGCTCCGCCAGCGGTTTGGCGCCAGGCGCTAACTCGCTGATGACAAGCCCCTTAGCCGCAATCCTGTCGGCGAGGGCCTCATGCTCTTTCGGGTAGATGTTATCCAGGCCCGATCCGATCACCGCGACCGTCCGGCCGCCGGCGTCGAGGCAGCCCTCGTGGGCCGCCGAATCGACCCCTCGCGCCAGTCCGCTCGCCACGATCACGCCACGGTCGGCCAGCTCACCGGCAAGCCGGCGCCCCACCTGCAGGGCATACGGCGTGGCGGCGCGCGAGCCGACGATCGCCACGCAAGGGGAGTCGAGGCAGTCCAGGTCCCCCCTGACCCACAGGACCGGTGGCGGATCCGGAATGCAGGCCAGCAACGCGGGATATCGCGGGTCAATCAGCGGAATCGCGGCGAACCCGAGCGCCTGCCCGGCCGCGATCGCCTCGCCGGCGGCCTGGCGGGCTGCTGCCACGGCTTCACGACCCTCCCGGCTGGCGCTCGGAAATCCGGCCAGATCGAGCACCCGCTCGAGGGGTGAGGAGCCGTCCTCGTGGCTGAGACCTTTGAAGGCGGCCGCGGCCCTCAAACGGGAGACAGGGAGCATCGAAACGGCAATGGCGGTCAGGGGATCCATGGCGTCTTCTCCCGCGCCGCCGCCCGGAAAGGCAAAAGAGGCCTGACCGCGGCAGCTGCTGGCGCAGCATGGCGGCCCGACCTCTGTCCTTGATTATAGGCGCGTCGATGTCACCTGGACAACGCGGCTTACGGCCCATGGTTACGCTTTTACGGAAAACGCCGGCAACCCCTCAGGAATAGGGCCGAAATCAGCCCAAACGCTTGGTACGTGCATTGCTCATCCCTGCTTGTTTCGTCCCTGAGGAAACTTGTTGCGGGCCGCAGGACGCATCGCTATAGTGAGCCCAATCACCATGCTGCTCCGGGCATCGATTACGTTCGCGGCACTGCTCGCCTTTGTCCCGGCGGCGCACGCCGATCAACGCTCCGAAGCGAAGGCGCAGGTCGAGTTCGGCATCAAGGTGGCGCAGAACGGTCTGTGGAAAGAGGCGACCTACCGCTGGGAGAAAGCCACGCAAATCGATCCGACCTACCCCGAGGCGTGGAACAACCTGGCGATCGGCTACGAGTACCGACGGCAGATTCGACGATGCAGACGCCGCTTATCAGCGCGCGCTGAAGCTCGATCCGAAGAACGCGCTGATCCGAGACAACTACGATCGCTTCAAAGAAATCAATGACCGCACGAAACGCCGCCGCGATCGCTAGCCTCGCGCTGCTGAGCGCGTCGGCTGCCTGCACGAACTTCTACGAAGTGCCGATCGAAACGCCTATCCAGGCCAAGCTGGATGTCTCTGCGTTCCGCCGCGTACTCGTGGCCGGCTTCATCTCGGGCGGCACCGACGATGTCGACGCGAACATGGAGACGGTTCGCCTGCTGCGCAGCCAGCTGCGCACCAAGACCAATCTTCGCGTGATCGAAGCGGAAGTTCTGCCGCTCGCCGAAATGGCCAACGAGCCAGGACGCGGCGGCGCTCCCGACAGCGCGCCGCTCCCCGTCGTCGCGGAGGTTGGCGGTACGCCGACGGCGCAACCCGGTGCCGCGGCGCCCGTCGCCGGTGCGCCGGAAACGGCGAAGCCCGAAGCCCCGGGCGCGATCCGTTCCAAGAAGGACCTCGAACGCTACGAGCGGATCTTCGCCGACGCGGCGTTCTGGAAGAAGCTGGGCGAGGAATACGAGAACCCGCTGATCATCACCGGCACCATCATGTTCACTCCTCAGCAGAGCGCAGGATGGTTCAACCAGAATCGTGAGCAGTACGACCAGCTGGGCCGACGCGTCGTCGTCCCCGTCCGCACCTACATGGAGCGCAAGGGGTTCATCCTCGAGCCGAAGTTCGTCTTCATCGACGGACGGACCGGCGCCACGCTGTACTCGGAAACGCAGCGCCGCGAGCGGCTCTACCCCACCCAGCAGTCGGTGCCGGCGCTCGCCTCCTATTTCGAGCTGATGGACGAGTTGATCCCTGATTTCCTCGGCGCCCTGAGCACCCAGAAGATCCGGGGCACCCGCGTCCTTCTGCGCTAGACCGCCTTCCAGGCGCCAGCCGAGCCGGCAACCGCTCCGGGTTGCCGTGTCCGCGCCGGGCGTGTTACCCTAATACCTTTGCACAGAGCGATTAGGGCCTCCCAGGAGGGCTGGCGGCATGCCGCCGAAGCCTTGACGGAGGTGGGAAGGGTTAGAACGTGTTCGCAATCATTCAGAGCGGCGGACGTCAGCTCAAGGTCAGCCCGGGCAGCGTGGTCACCGTAGATCGCTTCGAGGCCGAAGCCGGTCAGGAAGTCACCATCGACCGGGTGCTGTTCCTCGAGAAGGACGGCGGCGAGATGCTCGCCGGCGCGCCGTTCGTGGCCAACGCCAAGGTGCTCGGCGTGGTCGATGGCGAAGAGCGCGGCCCGAAGATCCGCATCTTCAAGAAGCGCCGGCGCAAGGGCTTCCGCAAGACCCAGGGGCACCGCGCGACCTACACGCGCGTCCGCATCACCGGCATCGAAGTCTAGTTTCAGACTTCCGTTAGAACTTCAGCGTTTCGGCGAAGGCTCCATCATGGCAACAAAAAAAGGTCAGGGCAGTTCACGTAACGGGCGCGACTCCAATTCGCAGCGGCTCGGCGTCAAGCGCCACGACGGCAATCTCGTCACCGGCGGATCCATCCTCGTGCGCCAGCGCGGCCGCCGGTTTCGTCCGGGGCTGAACGTCGGCCTCGGCAAGGACGACACGCTGTTTGCCAAGGTCACCGGCGTTGTGAAGTTTGCCGACCATGGGGCTCACGGGCGCACGATCAGCATCGTCCCGGCCGAAGCCGAGTAGCGGCCGTCAGAGGCTGCCTCAGGCCGAGACGCTGGCGGGTCGCCCGTTCGATCCGGCGGCGGCGGCCGGCGCCTGAAGATGGCCATCCATGTTTGTTGACGAAGTAGAGATCCACGTTACTGCCGGTCACGGCGGGCGCGGAGCACTGAGCTTCCGGCGCGAGAAATTCGTACCCCGCGGCGGTCCGGACGGCGGTGACGGCGGCCCCGGCGGTTCGATCCACCTCGTGGCCAGCGCCAACCTGAACACCCTCCTCAACTTCCGGTTCCAGAAGTCATTCGAAGCGGGCCGCGGCGGCCACGGCGAAGGCTCCAACCGGCGCGGCAAGAACGGCACGAGCCTCGATCTCCACGTCCCGATCGGGACGGTCGTCTACGAGAAACAGGAAGAAGGGCTGGTGCAGGTAGCCGACCTGACCACGGATGGCGAGCGCGTGCTGATCGCCCAGGGAGGCCTGGGGGGGCACGGCAACGCCACTTACACGACCTCCACCAATCGCGCACCGCGAAAGTTCCAGACCGGCCTGCCCGGCGAGGAGAAGGACCTGCGGCTTCACCTCAAGCTGCTGGCCGACGTCGGGCTGGTGGGCTACCCCAACGCCGGGAAGTCGACGCTGATCTCGCGGATCTCCGCTGCGCGGCCGAAGATCGCCGCCTACCCGTTCACGACGCTGACACCGAATCTCGGGGTCGTCGGGCTGTCGGGGGACCGGTCGTTCGTGGTGGCGGACGTCCCCGGTCTGATCGAGGGGGCGCACACCGGGCACGGCCTCGGCACGCGGTTCCTGAGCCACCTCGAACGCACCAAGGTGCTGGTGCACATCGTCGATATCTCGTCGGTCAGCGGACGGGATCCGGTGGACGACTACCAGGTGATCACGCGCGAGCTCGAGTTGTTTCCGGGACGAGACGCCTCAGGTGAGCGGCTGGCCGACAAGCCGGTGGTGGTCGCGGCCAACAAGATCGACGCGCTGGACGATCCCGAACGGCTCGAGCAGCTCCGCGCGTACCTGCAGGAGCGGGGAGTTCCGCTCTACCCGATCTCCGCCGCCGCCGGCGAAGGGCTGCCGGCGCTGCTCGAAGCGATCTGGCGCCACGTCGCGGCGGGGCGAGAGCCGGCCGACGCCACCATGACATCCGTGGCCAATCCCGTCGCTGAATGAAGGAGGCCGTGCGCATCGGCATCCTCGGTGGAACGCTGGATCCCATCCATCTCGGGCACATCGAGGCGGCGCTCGCGGCGCGCGAAGCCCTGCGACTCGACCGCGTCATCATCGTCCCGGCGCACGTACCGCCGCACCGGTCGCGCCCCGAGACGTCGCCGTTCCACCGGTTTGCGATGGCGGCGCTCGCGGTGAACGGCGTGGACGGCCTGTGCGTGAGCGATCTCGAGCTGCGCTCGCCGGCGCCGTCGTATACGGCCGACACGCTGCTGCGGCTCCAGGCGGAGGACGGCACCCAGGCGTCGCAGTTTTTCTTCATCATCGGGGCGGACGCGTTTGCAGAAATCGAGACCTGGAGCCGCTACCCCGAGGTTCTGGACCTCGCGAACTTCGTGGTGGTCTCGCGGCCGGGGCTGTCGGTGTCGGCGCTCCGGCAGCGGCTGCCGCAGTTGCGGGACCGTATGCGCCTGCCGATCGGCCGCGCCGCCGGCGCAGAGTCAGGCGGCCGGACATTGATCTTTCTCGTCGATGCGCCGACGCCCGACGTATCGTCGACGGAGATCCGTCGCCGCATCACCGTCGGGCAGTCGGTATCGGGACTGGTCGCACCAGCGGTCGAACAACATATCCAACAACACGCGCTGTACGGGCAGCAGCCTCCCGTCATTTCCACGGCAGATCACTTGCATGGCCAAGACTGAACGTAAACGAACCAGTGTGGATGCCGCGAGAGCGGCGGCGAAGGTGACGGCGGAGCGCGCGCGCGAGTCGCGACCGGCCTCGCCCCGGAGTCGGGCGAAGATCACGCGCGGCGCCGACACCAGCGCCGAGGGTCCGGTCATCGCGGAAGCCGAGCGCGCGCCGTCGAGGCCCGGCCGGCGGGCCACGGCCAGCCTGCGCGACATCGAAAAGCGCCTCCCGGAGGAGATCGCCCAGTCGGTGCGCGCCGCGCTCGACAAGAAGGCGCAGGACATCGTCGTGCTCGACCTGCGCAACACACCGGCCTTCACCGACTTTTTCGTCCTGTGCTCGGGTGCGAATCAACGCCAGGTCAAAGCCATCGCCGATGCGGTCGAGGAGACGCTGCGCGTCACCAGACTGCGGCCGGCGCACACCGAGGGCTACGACCGCGCCGAGTGGGTGCTGATGGACTTCTTCACGTTCATCGTTCACGTGTTCACGCCGCAGACGCGCGCGTTCTACGCGCTGGAGCGGCTGTGGGGAGACGCCGAACGCATCGACGTGAGCGACGAGCCGCCGCGGGTCGAAAAACAGGCCTGAGCCGGGGCGTCATGGCGGCGCGGAGATGATCCGCGCGCTCGCCAACGCGGCGATCTCCGTCCTGCTCGCGCCGTACTGTGCGTGCTGCGGGGCGGCGCTTGCGACTCCCGCCGGCGGTGCGGTCTGCGACGCCTGCTGGTCCGCCGTCCCGACCACTGTCCCGCCGCTCTGCGACCTCTGCGGAGACGCGCTGCCCTCCTGGCGGCAGCTGGATCTCACCAGGCGATGCAATCGCTGCCGTCGAACCGGGCGAGTCATCTCGCTCGGTCGATCGATCGGCCCGTACGAAGGGGTCCTGCGCGACATGCTTCACGCGCTGAAGTACGAGCGCCGGCAGTCGCTGGCCAGGCCGCTCGCCGGTCTCATGCGCTGCGCGGGCGCGGAGGCGCTGCAGGGAGCCGACCTCGTGGTTCCGGTGCCGCTCCATCTGTTCCGGCTGTACGCCCGCGGCTTCAACCAGGCCGACGCACTGGCGCGGCATCTCGGGCTGCCGGTCGTGAATGCGCTGCGACGGACCCGCCGCACCGTCACTCAGACGGACCTTCCCGAGGGTGAACGCCATGCCAACGTCCGGGGAGCATTCGCCCTGCGACGGGCGGTGCCGGCGAACGGGGTGGTCGTGGTGGTGGATGACGTCAGCACGACCGGGGCTACGCTCGACGCGTGCGCCGCGGTGCTGATCGAGGCCGGGGTGCGGGAAGTCCGCGGGCTTACTGCCGCTCGAGCAGCGGCGCGACTGCCTTGATCACGTCGGCCGACACCGCGTCCCTGGCGCGTGCGCCGTCCAGCACGAGCCAGCGCGGCTGGGCCGACTGGCGCTGATAGCTCTCGCGGACGCGTGACAGCAGCTCGAGGTCGCGCTCGTAGCGATCGCGCCCGAGAGCCTTCCGCTGGACGGCGGTCTCCGGCGCGATATCGAGCACGATCGTCAGATCGGGCCGGGGCAGGAACCGCTGGATCTCGGAGAGCCACTCGGGGTCCAGCCCCTGCGCCTCGCCGTAGGCGACGCTCGAAGCGAGATACCGGTCGCACACCACCACCGTGCCGGCTTCGATCAGCCCCTCGATCGTGGCGCGCTTCTCGTAGCGGTTGGCAACGTAGAGCAGCTGCAGCGTATCGGCGGCGTACTCCCGCTCACCGTGCAGCGCCTTGGAGATCTCGGTGCCGATCGCCGTCCCGTAGTCGGGGAACGACAGCAGCTGGCAGGTCCGACCGCGGCCCAGGGCGAGATCGCGGAGCCCCTCGGCCTGCGTCTGCTTGCCGCTCTGGTCCAGCCCTTCGAAAACAATCAACGCGCCGCGCATCAGGACTCGAGCGCCAGCAGGTCGTCGATCGTCTGCCGGCGGCGGATGACGCTCCACTTGCCGGCGTCGACCATGACCTCCGCGGGCATGACGCGGCGGTTGTAGTTCGAGGCCATCACCGCGCCGTAGGCGCCGGTGTCGCGGATGGCCATCAGGTCGCCGACCTCCGGCCGGGCGATCTGGCGGTCCTTGCCGAGCGTGTCGCTGCTCTCGCACAGGGGACCGACGATGTCGCAGAAGACCTGCGGCCGGTCGACCGCGGCGACGTGCTCGATCCGGTGGAACGAGTTGTAGAGCATCGGGCGTATCAGCTCGGTCATCCCGGCGTCGAGGATCACGAACAGCGGGCCGCCCGGCTGTTCTTTGACGTCGATGACCCGCGACAGCAGAACACCGGCCGGCGCGATCACGTTGCGCCCGGGCTCGAGCACGAGCTTCAGCCCGGAACCGCGAACGGCGGGCAGCAAGGCCTCCGCGTAGGCAGCCGCGCCGGGCACCGGCGTGCCGTCGTACGACACGCCGAGGCCGCCGCCCAGGTCGACGTGGTCGATCGCCACCCCGACATCTCGCAGCCCCCGCGCCATCCCGACGATCGCCTCCGACGCCTTGCGCAGCGGGTTGAGATCGGTGATCTGCGAGCCGACGTGGATGTGCAGGCCGACGATCTCCACCCCGGTCGCGCGGGCGAACCGGCTGCAGATCCCGGTCACCGCCTCCATCGGCACGCCGAACTTGTTGGTCCGGAGGCCGGTGGAAATGTGGGGATGGCTCATCGCGTCGATGTCGGGATTGACGCGCAGCGCCACCCGGGCGCGGGTCTGGCGGGCCGTCGCCAGGCCGTCGATGCGCTCGATCTCGCCGGTCGACTCGGCGTTGATGGTCATGACGCCGAGCTCGATCGCCTGTGCCAGGTCGGCCGACGTCTTGCCGACGCCGGTGAACACGATCTGGGCGGGAATGAAGCCGGCGCGGAGGGCGACGTCGATCTCGCCGCCCGAGTTGGCGTCGGCGCCGGCGCCGAGGCTGCGCAGCAGCCGCGCCACCGCCAGCGTCGAGTTGGCCTTGAGCGCGTAATGCAGCGAGTGGGGATAGGACGCGAACGCGTCGTCGATGGCGCGATACCGCTCAGTGATCGTGGGGGCGCTGTAGACGTACAACGGCGTGTTCTCGGCCGCCGCGAGGTCGGCCAGGGGTACGCCGTCGCAGGTGAGCGCGCCTGCCTGTCGAAAGAATCCAGTTTGTGTCACGATGAGTTCGATAATCTTATCCCACGGTGGCACGTGATATATTTGCGCTGTCCCGCCTGTGAACGCAGCTGAATGACGCATGTCCGTTGATTCACCCGCCGCGCAGCCGGCGACTTCCGACCGCCTGATCGAGCAGTGCCTCAGCGGCGACCAGGCTGCGTGGGAGGCGATCGTCAAGCAGAACTGGCGCAAGGTGTTCAACGTCGCCTACAAGTTCGTCGGCAAGCACGAAGAGGCTGAGGACCTCACGCAGGACATCTTCATCAAGATCTTCAAGGCGCTCGGCACCTTCGACCGCCGCGCGAACTTCCAGACCTGGATCGTCAGCATCAGCCGGAACCTGTGCATCGACCACTACCGCAGCGTGCGCAAGGAACGGCAGACCATCGCGCGCGAGATCGACACCGGCGACCTGCAGCCGGCCTCGTCCGACCGCACGCCGTACGCGGCGGCCGAGCACCAGGACCTCAAGGCAACGCTGCGCGAGGCGCTGCAGACGCTGCCGGCCACGCTGCGGACCGCCGTCATCCTCCGCGACCTGCAGGAGCTGTCCTACCAGGAGATCGCGGCGAAGCTGGAGCTGCCCGAGGGCACCGTGAAGTCGCGCATCAATCGAGGCCGTCTCGAGCTGGCGCGGCAGCTGAAACGTCTGCAGGATAAACAGTCGGCGATGCGCAGCCGCGGGGTCTCCTCCCGCGCGCGTGGACGCCGGCCCGGAGTGCAGGAATGAATCTGAACACCGAACAGGCCAACGGCGTCTCCATCGTTCGCGTCGGCGAGGCGCGGTTGATGTACCCCCTCCTCTCCGAGTTCTCCACCGTGGTCACCCAGCTGATCGCCACCGGGGAGAAGAAGATCATCGTCGACCTGTCGACGGTGGGATACGTCGACAGCGCGACGATCGGCTGCCTGATGGACCTGTACCGGCAGGCCAGCGCCGCCGGCGGGGCGCTCAAGCTGGCCGGGGTGCAGAAACGGGTCGAGACGATGCTGACGATGACCGGCGCGCAGAATTTCATCGAGGTACACCCGGATGAGCCGAGCGCCGTCAAAAGCTTCGGAGCCTAAGCCGATGCGCACCATCAAAATGACCACCGGATCGGATGTTCCCCTGGACGGGGACCTGCTGACGGTGCTCGAACACCTGTACATGGAGCTGAGCGTCGCCGGGGAGCTGGAGCGCTCGTTCGAGGACACTGTTCGAGAGATCCAGAACGTCATCGAGCAGATGACCGAGGAAGAACGCCGGCACTACCTGTCTGAGAGCCTGTTCCTGAACTTCGTGTCGTACGAGAATGAGCGCCTGGCGGCGTACATCGACCGGCTGAAGAAGAGCGAATCCTCCGCCGACCAGTCTCAATAGCCCGGCGATCGGCAACCGGCGGTCGCCGGCTCGCAACCAAGAGACCGTGTCCCTCAATTACCTGGCAACCCGCTTCACCTGTTCCTGGCCGTGGACGACAGCCACGCTGCTGTGCGATGGCCGGCTGGTCTGTGGCTGCGCCGATCCGTACGGAAAGCGGGTACTCGGGGACACCCGGACCACCTCCGTGTCGGCGGTCTGGACCGGCGAGACCGCGTCGCGGTTGCGCCAGGACATCAACGGCGGCGGCTCGCGGTTCTGCGGCGACTGCCCGCTCAAGCTGCCGCTGAAGAAGGACGCCCTGCCGCCGCAGCGCGGGCTGGACGTCGGCACGCTGCCGTCCCGCCTGTATGTCGAGTGCACCGCCGCCTGCAACATCTCGTGCGCCCAGGCCTGCTGCGCGCCGGAAACCGGCATCACCCGGACGCGACAGGCCGGGATGCTCGACTTCGACCTCTTCACCCGGGTGATCGACGAAGCCGGACCCTCGCTCGCGAGGATCGACTTCTTCAACTACGGCGAGGCTTTTCTCCACAAGCGGGCGGTGGAGATGTGCGAGTACATCAAGACGAAGTTCCCGCACATCTACCTGTACACCAGCACCAACGGGCTCGCCTTCACCGAGGCGTCGGTCAAGCGGCTGGTGCACTCGGGCATCGACGAGGTGACGTTCTCGATCGATGGTGCCCGATCCGAGAGCTACGTCAAATACCGCCAGCGTGGCGACTTCGCGAAGGCCATCCGCAACCTCGGGATCGCGACGAAGGAAAAACGCGATGCCGCCCGCGACGTGCCGTTCATCAACTGGCGCTACATCCTCTTCTCGCACAACGACTCGGACGAGGAGATGAACCTGGCGCGCCAGCTGGCCGAGGAGCTCGGTGTCGATCGCCTGTGCTGGGAGATCACGGACCACCCCGAGGACATGTTCTCGCGGCGGTTCGCGCCCGGTACGGCGGAGCTGGCGGCGGTCCGCCACCATATCTGGGACGCCAACAACCTCGGCAACGCCATCCCCGGCGCCACGCCCCGAGCCGAGATCACTGTCGGTGGCAGCCTGCCGGGGTTGCCGATCATCGCGCGGCGTGGACGCAAGGCGACGATCAAGGCGATGGTCCGGAACCGCTCTACCCGCGCGTTCCCGGCACAGGCAAGCTACGGCCGCCGACTGGTGCGGCTCGGCGCCCAGCTGTGCGACCGGTCCGGAGCGGTCATCAACCGGGACTACGAACGCGCGTGGCTGCCGGCGAACCTCGGTCCAGGGGAGGCGATGGAGGTGCCGCTGACCATCACGCCCCCCGACACCGCCGGGCGCTACGCGTTGAAGTTCGATCTGGTTTCGGAGGGAATCGACTGGTTCGAGGCGTGTGGTTCACCGACCACGACCAAGGCCCTGGTCGTCATCTAGATCTAGCTGAGAGCTGAGAGTTAGTTGGCGAGCCGCGCGGCCGCGCCGACCGGCACCGCCAGTTCCGCGTCGACCGGCGCTTCCACCAGCCGCCATGCGTCGCGCTCTTCCAGGATCTTCGCGGCAAAGGCCGTGTGCAGCGCGTGGCCGCCGCGGTGGGCGACGAGATGACCGATCACCGGATAGCCCACCAGCGACAGGTCGCCGATCACGTCCAGGATCTTGTGTCGCACGAACTCGTCTTCGAAGCGGAGGGCGTTGTTCAGCACGCCGGTCTCACCGAGGACGATCGCATTGTCGAGTGAGCCGCCGAGCGCGAGCCCGCGCTGGCGCAGCATCTCCACTTCCTTGAGGAACCCGAACGTCCGCGCCGGGGCGATCTCTTCGACGAAGGTCTCTTCGGTGATCTTCATCGTGCGCGACTGGTGGCGCAGCAGCGGATGGTCGAAGCTGATGCTGTAGGTGACCTTGAGATGCTCGGCCGGATAGAGCGAGATCCGCTTGTCCCCCTGCGCCAGCGAGATCGGCCGCAGCACCTTGAGATACCGGCGCGGCGTGGCCAGCCGCTTGATCCCCGCTTCGTTGAGAATCAGGTGCACCCAGGGCGCCGCGCTGCCGTCCATGATCGGGACTTCGGGGTGGCTGACCTCGACGATGGCGTTGTCGATCCCCAGGGCACTGAGGGCGGCGAGCAGATGCTCGACCGTTTCGACCGAGACCGCCTCACGCATGAGGCCGGTCTGGTATTGCTGCATACCGCCGAGGTGGGTGATGGTCGCGGGAATTTCGAGACCGCCCAGGTCCGTCCGCTGAAACCGGATGCCGTAGTCAGCCGGCGCGGGCTTGAGCGAGAGCGACACCTTGTTACCGGAATGGAGGCCGATCCCGGTGCAGGAAACGTGGCGTTTGAGGGTGCGCTGAGCGTTCATGGCCTCTCTAAGGCAAAGTGGGACGTCGCTCCCAGCTCAGCAAAGGTCCTGCCACTTCGGGTCGCCCCCGAAATATTGTTGTAAATGGCTGCGGGTAAAGACTTTGTCACTCTAGATCCGGCTCAGGAAAACTTCGAACTGATCGTCGCTGTGGTTCGTTAGCCACAACGATATCTGACAGCGTTGTGGCGATTCTGCAACAGCAAACCGACTGTCGAAACTGCTCATAAGCCTTTTTCCGTCAGCCTTTTGCAGGACCGGTTGGGCTAGGCCCGCCGCAACGGCCGGGCGTCGATCGGCGCGGCCGCGGGACCCTTCGGCGCCAGAATCTCGCTCAGAAAGCGTCCCGTAAATGATTCTCGGTTCGTGGCGACTTCCTCAGGAGTCCCCTTCGCCACTATTCTTCCGCCGGCCACTCCACCCTCCGGTCCCAGGTCGATGACGTAGTCGGCCGACTTGATCACGTCGAGGTTGTGCTCGATGATCACGACCGTGTTGCCCTGGTCGACGAGCTTGTTCAGCACGTCGAGCAGCTTGTGCGTGTCGGCGAAGTGAAGGCCGGTGGTCGGCTCGTCCAGGATGTAGAGCGTGCGGCCGGTGCCGCGGCGCGACAGTTCCTTGGAGAGTTTCACCCGCTGCGCTTCCCCGCCGCTCAACGTCGTCGCTGACTGGCCCAGCTCGATGTAGCCGAGACCGACCTCCTGCAGCGTCCGCAGCTTGGTAGCGATGGTCGGAAAATTCTCGAGCAGCGGCGCGGCCTGATCGACCGTCAGGTCGAGGACATCGGCGATCGACTTGCCCCGATACTTGATCTCCAGGGTCTCGCGGTTGTAGCGACGCCCCTTGCACTGCTCGCACGTGACGTAGACGTTGGGCAGGAAGTGCATCTCGATCGCGATCACGCCGTCCCCCTGGCACGCCTCGCACCGCCCTCCCTTCACGTTGAACGAGAACCGCCCCGGGCGGAAACCGCGGGCCTTGGCTTCGGGAAGCATCGCGAACAGCTCGCGGATGAACGTGAAGAGCCCGGTGTAAGTTGCCGGGTTGGATCGCGGGGTGCGGCCGATCGGCGATTGATCGATCTGGATCACCTTGTCGAGCTGATCGATCCCCTCGATCGCCGAATGCGCCCCGGGCTCGTCGGCCGCGCGGTAGAGCGCGCGCGCCAGGGCGCGATACAGGATCTCGTTGACCAGCGTCGACTTGCCGGATCCGCTGACACCGGTCACGGTGGTCAGCAACCCGAGCGGGATCGCCACGTCGAAGTCCTTGAGGTTGTTCTCGCGCGCCCCGCGAATGACGATCTGACCGCGCCGTGGCTGCCTCCGGCTGGCGGGCGTCTTGATCGACTCGTCCCCCCGGAGGTAGGCGGCGGTGATCGATCCGCTGTCCGCCGCCAGCAGGGCGTCGGGCGTCCCCTGGAAGATCAACTCGCCGCCGTGCTCACCGGCGCCAGGGCCGAGATCGACGACGTAGTCGGCCATCCGGATGGTCTCTTCATCGTGCTCGACGACCACGACGGTGTTGCCGAGATCGCGCAGCCGCCGCAGGGTGGAGAGCAGCGCCCGATTGTCTCGCTGGTGCAGCCCGATCGACGGCTCGTCGAGAACGTAGAGCACGCCGGTGAGGTTCGAGCCGATCTGGGTGGCCAGCCGGATCCGCTGGCCCTCGCCCCCCGACAGCGTGGCGGCGCTGCGCCCGAGCGTCAGATAGCCGACCCCGACATCGTCCAGGAAGTGCAGCCGGTCGCGGATCTCCCGCATGATCCGGCTGGCGATCAGCGCCTCGCGATCGGTGAGCTCGATCGCGTCGAACACCGGAACCGCTTCGCTGATCGGCAGGTTGACGTATTCGGACATCGTCCGGCCCTTGACTCGCACCGCGAGACTCTGAGCCTTCAGCCGCTCGCCGGCACAGGTCGGGCACGGCCGCAGCGACCGGTACGGCTCGAGGTTCTCCTGTTCGAGCCAGGTGCCCTCCTCGTACCGGCGACGCAGGTTGGGAATCAATCCTTCGAAACCGGCGCCGAACGGATCCCTGTCCGCCGGCTTCCCCTTCTTGCGCCGGACCGCTTCGTCCACCCGCCTCGCTCCGGGCGCACCGAACAGCAGCACATCCCGCGTCTTACGCGCGAGCCGGCGGAACGGCAGCGTCAGGTCGATGCTGAAGGTACGGCTCAGGGCGGCGAGCGCCTCGCGCACCAGCTTGCGATCACCCTTTGCCCAGGGGGCGATCGCTCCCTGTTGCAGCGACAGCGATTCGTCCGGGACCAGCCGCGCCGGATCGAAGTCATAGACGGCGCCGAGCCCCTGGCATTCGGCGCACGCGCCGTGCGGCGAGTTGAACGAGAACGCCCGCGGCGTCATCTCCGGCATGCTCACGCCGCAGAACGTGCAGGCGAGCCGGCGCGAGAACAGGCGATCGCCGCCATCCAGCGTGTTGATGATGACGACGTCCTCGGCCAGATTCAGGGCGATCTCGACCGACTCGGTCAGCCGGCGCTCGACCCCCGCCTTCAGGATCAAGCGGTCGATGACGATGTCGATGGTGTGGTTGCGCCGGCGATCGAGCTTGAGGTCTTCGTCGAGCGAGCGCAGCTGGCCGTCGACGCGGACCTTGGTGAACCCCTTGGCGCGAAGGCCGGCGAGCTCCTTCTTGAACTCTCCCTTGCGCCCGCGAACGATCGGGGCCAGGACGTTGATGCGCTCCTCGTTCGGCGACAGCATCACCATGTCGATGATCCGCTCGAGCGACTGCGAGGCGATCGCCCGGCCGCACAGGTGGCAGTGGGGCACGCCGATGTTGGCGAACAGCAGCCGGAGGTAGTCGTAGATCTCGGTCACCGTGCCGACGGTCGAACGGGGATTGGAGCCGGTCGTTTTCTGCTCGATCGCGATCGCCGGCGAGAGCCCGTCGATGAGATCGACGTCGGGCTTCTCCATCTGCTCGAGGAACTGGCGCGCATACGAGGACAGCGATTCGACATAGCGGCGCTGACCTTCGGCGTAGATCGTGTCGAAAGCCAGCGACGACTTCCCCGATCCCGACAGCCCGGTCAGGACGACCAGCTTGTCGCGGGGGATGTCGACGTCGATGTTCTTGAGGTTGTGGACGCGGGCTCCGCGTACCGCAATCCAGTCGTGGGCCATAAGGTTCGGGCGGTTCCCCTCTGCAGGATTTCTGGAGATTCCCAAAACCTCGATCTTAGCACCTGACCGGCAGAAGTCGTCGGGGGAGGGCGAAGGAACGGCTGAGCGGTCCCCTCCTGGAAGGGTTGGATGGGTTGGATGGGCTGCCTCCGGACCCTGAGGGCCGCGTCGAGCCGCTAACTCTTGTGGAGCTTGCTGTGCCGGTAGCCGTAGACGAAATACAGCAGGATCCCGATGACCAGCCAGATGCCGAATCGCTCCCAGGCATGGGTCGGCAGCCCCTTCATCGTGTAGATGCACGCGGCCGCGCCGAGCAGCGAGACGCCCCACACGAACGGGACCCGGAACGGACGCGGACGGTCCGGATCCTTGTACCGCAGTACCAGCACACCAATGCAGACGATCGCAAACGCGAAGAGCGTCCCGATATTCGTCAGGTCGTAGATCTCGTTCTCGTCGGCGACGAGGGCGCCGGCGGCCACGACGGCGCCGGTCAGCACGGTGGTGATGTGCGGCGTCCGATACTTGGGATGGATCTTCGTCGCCCACTTCGGCAGGAGGCCGTCACGCGCCATCGCCAGGAAGATGCGCGGTTGACCGTACTGGAACACGAGCAGCACCGCGGTCAGCGAAACGACCGCGCCGAAGGCGACGAACCAGCTGGCGGTCTGGAGCCCGGCGACTTCGAGCGCCCGCGCCAGCGGATCGGCCGCCTTCAACTGCTGATAAGGGACGAGCCCGGTCGCCACGATCCCGACGATGACGTAGATCAGGGTGCAGATCGCCAGCCCGCCGAGGATGCCGATCGGCATGTTGCGCTGCGGGTTCTTCGTCTCCTCCGCCGCCGTCGAGATCGCGTCGAAGCCGATGTAGGCGAAGAACACGATCGCCGCCCCCTGGTGGATGCCGGCCCAGCCATTAGGCGCGAACGGCTTGTAGTTCGCGGTGTCGATGTGCATCGCCCCGAGCCCGACGAACACCGCGAGCACGATCAGCTTCACCACGACCATCACGTTGTTGGCGCGCACGCTTTCGCGGACGCCGATATACAGAAGCGCGGTGATCGCCACCACGATCAGCGCCGCCGGCAGGTTCAGCAGCACCGGGATGCCGGCCAGGCGCGGCGCCGTCTGGAGCAGTCCGTGGATTGCCGGGTCGGAGCTGAGGAGCGCGGTGCGGTAGCCGTGCGTCAGGTACGCCGGCAGGTCGACGCCGAAGCCGGATATGAGCGAGTTGAAGTAACCGCTCCACGCGATCGCCACCGCGATGTTGCCGACGGCGTACTCGAGAATCAGGTCCCAGCCGATGATCCAGGCGATCAGCTCGCCGAGCGTCGCGTAGGAGTATGCGTAGGCGCTCCCCGCCTGCGGGATCATCGACGCAAGCTCGGCGTAGCAGAGCCCGGCCAGGCCGCAGACAATACCGAGCAGGACGAACGAGAAGACGAGCGCCGGGCCAGCGCCGTAGCGGATGATTTCTCCGCTCGGCAGGACCTCGCCCGCCGCCGCGGTGCCGATCGACGAGAAGATGCCGGCGCCGATGACCGCGCCGATCGCCAGCATGATGAGGTCGCCCGGGCCGAGCACGCGCTTGAGACCGTGGGGTCCCTCGGCCAGCAGTTCCGAGATCGCCTTGCGCTGAAACAGTTGGCTCATGAACGCGTGAAGGGTAACAGCCCCCTGAGACCGACGTCCAGCCGATAGACCGTGTCGGCCGAGCAGACCGCCATCGATCCGTCAGGGCCGAAGGCCACGCCTACCAGCCCTCCCGCCGCGATCAGGCACTCGGGGGGGCCGCCGTCCGGCGCAAAGCGGAACAACCCGCCGCTGCCCGCAAGGGCATCGGCGACGTAAAGCCGCCCCTGGTCGTCGAAGGCGAGCCCCTGCGGCCGCCCCAGCCCCTCGTGGAAGACCGATACCTCCCCTTCCGGCGAGATCCGGTAGATCCGGTCGCGCGTATCGAGGGTCGGTCCGGTCACGAACAGGAATCCCTTGGCGTCGAAGGCGAGATGGAACGCCGCGACGCTCGGCGGCAGGGTCGCCACCGGCACGACCTGGCCATGTTCAACCTTCAGGACCGTCCCGGAACGGTCGCCGACGAACAGGACGCCGGCCGGGCTGAAGGCGATCCCGCAGGCCACGCCCAGGTCCCCGGCGATCTCGGTCGTCGAGCCGTCGGCGTCGACGCGGTGCACCGTCCCGTCGAAGCGGCTGGACACATGGAGCCGTCCCGCCTGATCGAACGCCATGGACGTCGGGTTGGGGAGGCCGCTGACGTAGGGTTCACGCGCGCCGTCGGGACGCACCACGTAGATCGACACCGGAACCTGTTGACCCCGTGCGCCGCTGAAGGTCACGAACAGATTGCCGTCACGATCGAACGCCGGACTGTCGACCTGGTGCAGCCCGGTCGCCACCGAGGCGCCGATCTCGACGAACACGGTCTCCCCGGGAGAGCCTTCCAGCCGGATCGGGGTGCGTCCCCCCTCGAGAGCGGCCGGGATGGAGAGCCTCAGCTCCCGGCTCGAGCCGGTGTTGATCCGGGCCCCGACCGGCCCGACCCGCACCACTGGCAACGGGTCGACCGGGAAACCGGTCCCCGACACCGTCAGCCGGCCCCCTTCCACGCCCCACAGAGGGCGGACTCCCGTTATGCGGGGTGGATTGGCGGAAGTCATGAGCTGATGGATCGGAGCAGGCGCGGGCTGTGGCTGAGACGAGAGTTCAACGTCAGGTCTCGTCGAGCTCCATGTTCCAGTAGAAGTAGTCTCGCCAGCCTTCCGGGGCGTTCTTGAGGCCGACGGTGATCCGGATGGCCGGCGCCCGGGCAGGCCGCCTCGGAACGCGGATGAGGTGCATGCCCGCTTCGACCGGCGTGCGCCCCCCCTTCTTCCGGTTGCAGGCGACGCAGCACGTAACGATGTTCTCCCAGTCCTTCCGGCCCCCCTGGGCGACCGGGACGACGTGATCGAAGGTCAGCTCCGCCGTCGGGAAGACCCTGCCGCAGGTACCTGGCAGGAGTGATCGTCCCGGGCGTAGATATTGGCCCGCGAAAACGGCACGTAGTCGATGTTCCGCTTGATCTTGATGTAGCGGAGGAGCCGGATGACGGAGGGAAGCTTGAAGCTGAAGGAGACCGACCGGACCTCCCGGTCGTTGTACACAGAAATGACTTCGACCTTCCCCTGGCACCACAGCGTAATCGCCTTCTGCCAGTGGACGACCTTCAGCGGTTCGTACGTTGCGTTGAGCAGCAGTGTCTGCTCCATAAAACCTGAGTTATTCTAGCCGATAATCCGCTCGAAACCCATGCGTGCCCTTCTAATAGTGGTCGCGGCTGCCCTCACCACTTCGTGTGCCGCAACCGGGGCCCGCCCGCTCCCCTTCCCTCGTCCGGGCGGCGCCGCGGAGGGGTCACGGCCTCCCGCCACCGACCCAGCGGGGACGGCTCCCAATCCCGCGGTTGGATCCACCGGCTACGAGGTCACGGGCACGGCTCTCGCGCTTCGGGGCGCTCCCTACCGGAACGGCGGCGCGGATCCGCGGGGATTCGATTGCAGCGGGTTCGTCTGGTATGTCTTTTCGCGGCACGGGCTGTCGCTGCCGCGCACGGTGGCGGACCAGTTCCGGTCCGGTTCGGGGGTTCGCCCGGAGGATCTGGTGCCGGGCGACCTTGTGTTCTTCACGACGACCGCGTCGGGAGCCTCGCATGTCGGCATCGTGATCGGCGGGGATTCCTTCGTTCACGCCCCGGCTTCGAGCGGTGTCGTGCGGGTGGAGCGGCTGGGGGCCGCCTACTGGTCGTCCCGCTTCGTCGGCGCGCGGCGAATCCTGTGAGATCCGCTCTGAATATGAGGATTGGCGGCGAAAGAAGGCCGGCCTAAGCCGCGCAGTGCTGCCCCTTACGGGTCAGCCGGCGCGAACTGGCGCCGGTGAACTCGCGGACGTGCAGGTCGTCTTCCGTGTAGATGACCGGCTGGGTCGGCGCCTTCAACGGCTCGACCCGGACGCTCGGATCCGCCTCCGGCAGATCCACCATCTCCATGTAGCGCTGCGGAAACGACGGGAAGTTGCTGAAGGTCGTGCCCACCACGCCGCCGAACCGGTCCGTCAGCCCGGCAAAGTCATGGTGCAGGAAATCATAGAGAGACGGGTCGGGGCCGCTCGCCAGGTAGTCCTGGACCATGCTGGCGACATCCTCGTAGAACATCGGCCCGTGCGTGCGGTACGATCGGCTGCCGTCGGCGTTGTCGAGCGCGCGCAGGCCGGTCGTGCCTGGATCGATGTGGTAGAGCTCGTGGACGATAGTGTCGAGCTTCGCGATCCACGGGGGAGCTGCAGTGTAGAGGTCGGCCTTGCGAGAGCCGACGAGGCTCTGGTCGCTGAAGCGCGGCAGCACGAACGAGATCAGGTACTTGATCGGAGTGCCGCTGACGCGAACCTGCGGAGACTTGGTCACGAACCAGGGGGAGCGGCGCGTCAGCTCTCCGGTCTGGCGATCCTTCCAGAAGAAGTATCCCGGTTCGCTCTCCGGCATTGTCAGGCAATGGCAGGTAGCGAATGCGCCTTCGGCGTCGGATCGACCGAACCTCGCAAAGACGATGACTTCCTTCAGATCGATGAAGGACAAACGCGGTGTACGCGCGACTACGTCCTGCATCAGCAGCGCAATGCGCTCTGTGTAATTGATCATCCGACACACGCCAGCCGGAGACACAGGAGGTCTGCCGACCACGTCCTTGTCGCTTCAGAAGGGAGCTGTTTATGCTGAAACGTTATGGAGAAGTGTAGAGACTTGCGCCTGAAACTGTCAAGGTGAACAGGAAAAATTCTCGCCGCCCTGCCCGGCCCGGCCGCCCCCTCCCGGTTTGACCGGAGTCTTCGGCGGGGGGACCGGCTGCCCCGGCAGGCCGCCCGGGAACCCGGCCGGCGCGGGAAGGGCCGGGACCGGGGCAATTTCGAGCTCCTGGGGGGCTCCAGGAGCCCCAGGCGGCCCCTCGGGGGTGGCGGCGAGCACCGGTGGCGGTTCAACCGCCCCCATTCGCCTCAGGACCATCTGCTGACGTCGCCGCAGGCGCGCCGTCGGGCTGCCCGGGTTCATGATCCGGGGGTTTGCGATCGCCGCAGCCAGCAGGGCGCTCTCGGGCGCATCCAGCTGGGAGGCTGGCTTCCCGAAGTAGGTGCGGGCGGCGGCGTCGGCGCCGTAGATCCCGTTCCCCCATTCGATGACGTTCAGGTAGAGCTCGAGAATCCGCTGTTTGGTCAGCTCGTTCTCGAGGCGGCGGGCGATGAGCAGCTCACGCAGCTTCCGGAGCGGATTCTTGGATGGAGATAGATAGAGGTTCTTGGCCAGCTGCTGGGTGATGGTGCTGGCCCCGCGCGCGAACTCGCCGCGCTCGAGATTGACCTCCATCGATTCCCGGATCTGCTGATAGTCCAGGCCGTCGTGCTGCCAGAACGCACTGTCCTCGGTCACCAGCACGGCCCGAACCAGTTGCGGCGAGATCCTCGAGTACGGCACCCACCGCTGCGCGCGCCGCGGCTTGTCGCCACGCGCGCGGCTTTCGCTCGATCGAAGCTCGATGAAGGCGGTCGTCTCCGGATTCTTCGCCCGGAGCGGCCGGACGTCGGGCGTCGACAGGTAGATGTAGGCGGCGCAACCGAACACGACCGCGATGGTCGCGAGGAGGATCCGCCCCACGGTGCGCATGCCCGCATTATGACGCGGCGGCGTAACGTGAACCTAGCCCTGGACGACGATCTTGATCCGGTCCCCGGCGCGCGGCGGTTGATTGGGCTCGTAGTCGTTCATGATCGCCAGGGTGCTCGGGCTCACCAGCCCGCCGCTGCGCTGCCCGATGGCCTGCCAGGTGTCGCCATTCCGCACGGTGTAACCGTCGATGCGGTTGGGCTTGATCTCGGCCGCTTCGCTCCGGCTCAACGCGCGGAAGCTCCGGATGCTGTTCGCGAACTGCGACTGGCTCCCCTGGAACTGGTTGGCCGGCGCCAGCCCCGCGAACATGTAGACGCTCCGTTCGTGGACGACGTACGCCGCCACGGTGACGATGTTCCCGAGACCTTCCATCGCGCCCTGGTAGGTCCCGACGTAGGCGTCGAGCCCATTGAGGTTGGCCCGCTCCCCTTGCAGCTGGCGGAAGCCGGCGTTGGCCATGGACGCCTGCGCGATCTGCTGAACCGACCCCGTCGCGTTCGGCACCAGCTGCAGGAACATGAAGTTGTCACGGTCCGGCGCCTTGGCAACAACCTGCTCCGCGCTGTTCTGGATCTGCCATCCTTGCGGAAAAATCAGCGCGAGCCGCAGATCGGGGTGGAGGAACTGGTTGCCGCGGACGATGCCGTCGCTCGGGCTGTCGCCAAAGATGATCCCCTCGACCTGACGCTGGTAAGCACTTTCGTCGGTCTTTCGTCCGGACGTGCCGACCGCGACCGGATTCTGCTGGATGAAGGCGAGGACCTTGTCGACGCGATCCGCCGGAGCCGGGTGGGTCGAGAGCCAGTTGGGGACACCCTTGCTGCTGCCGTTGGCAGCATCGAGCCGCTGCAGCGTTCTAAGCATGCCGGCGACCCCGTGCGGATCCCACCCGCTCTTGGCTGTGTACTGGCTCCCGAGCCGGTCGGCCTGCAGCTCGTCGTCACGGCCGTGTTTGAGGAACAGCACGCCCAGTGCGGTTTCGGCCACGCCCTGAAGCGGCTGGGCCTCGGGCACGAAGATGCTGAGCAGCGTCAGACCGATCCCGGCGCTGGTGGCCTTCGTGTACTGTTGCGCCGAATGACGGGCGGTCACGTGGCCGATCTCGTGGCCGAGCACGCCAGCCATCTGCTCTTCGTCGTTCAGGTACGCGAGGATGCCGCGCGTGATGTAGATGTAGCCCCCGGGCAGGGCGAAGGCGTTGACCGCGGGTTCGTCCACCACGGTGAAGTGCCACGGGAGGTTCGGCCGCTCGGACGCGCGCGCCAGCCGCAACCCCACCTCTGAGACATAGCGCTGAAGGTCGGCGTCGTCGTAGACACCCATCTCGCGCTTGACCTGCCCGTCCATCTCCTGGCCGAGTTGGATCTCCTGAGCCTCGCTCATCAGCGAGAACTCCTTGGTGCCGGTCGCCGGGTTGGTCGCGCACGCCAGTGATGTGGCAACGATCAGGGAGAAAGCGCTCATCACCATCCGCGGATGTCGCAGTCGTGCAGGCATAGCAACCACTCCTCGGCACCAGCAAGGCAAGCTGGCAGCCTGAGGCGCAGCGGCTGCAACGGGTGTACCAGAGGTGGGATCCGTCAGTTGAGACGGTTCAGAGAAACTCCTGCAACGGGGCCAGCGCCGCGGTGACCGCGGCGATCGCGTCGGGTGGCGCGGGCCGCAGCGGCGGCCGGGGATCGCCGCCACGGTAACCGGCACGATCGAGCGCGGCCTTCAGCGCCGGCACCCCGAAGCCGCTGGTAATCGCGAGCGTGATCGGGATGATCCGGCGCTGCAGATCGCGGGCCTCGTCCAGCGCGCCGCGCTGGAAGGCATCGAACAGCGCCACGCACGCCCGGGGCACGACACAGGCGGTGGCGAGGATGGCGCCGGTCGCGCCGAGGCACAGCGCGGCGTAGAAGCCGGGACCGGAGCCGGCGAGAACCGCGAACGTCTCGCCGCGCGCGCCGTCGATGTACGCGGCAATCTGCGCGGCGTCGGTACTCGTTTCCTTGATCCCGATGATGTTGGGATGACGCGCCAGGCGGGCGACGGTGTCGGCGGTCAGCGTGAGCCCGGTCACTGCCGGATAGTTATAGAGAAGTACCGGGATCGGTGAGTCGTCCGCGACGGCCGTGTAGTGGGCCACGAAGGCATCCGGCGTCATGCGGGACTTGAAGTACGACGGCGTGCGCACCAGTACCGCGTCGGCGCCGAGCTCCGCGGCTCGCCGCGACGCGTCGACGGTGGCGCGCGTGCTCTCCCGGCCGGTACCGGCGAGCAGGAGACGATCGCGCGGCACCATCTCGCGCGCGCCGGCGATCACGGCATCCGACTCGCGCTCGTCGAGCAGCGGCGCCTCGCCGTTGGAGCCGAGCGCGACGATGCCGCGAACGCCGGTGTCGATCCACCGGGTCACGTTCGCGCGGATCGCCTCGGTATGGACTGCGCCCCGATCGTCGAACGTCGTGGCGATCGGGGGAAAGACGCCGGAAAGATTCACGCAGAAAGTCTAATGCACCATCGGGCCGCTGTATGCGCGGCTCTGCTCCCGATCCGATCCGATGATGGTCCACAGGACCTGATCGAAGTGCTCGCCGTTCCTGCGGAACGAGCGGCGCAGGATCCCCTCCTGCAGCGCGCCGAGCTTGCGGAGCGCGCCGTTGCCCCGACCGTTCTGCACGACGGCCCTCGCTTCGACGCGATGCGCGCCGACCACCTGGAAGGCGAAGTCGAGGACCAGCTGCGCGGCCTCCATGAACATGCCGCTTCCCCAGTACGCCGAACCGATGGCAAAGCCCCATTCGGCGGTGGCGAAACCCGGCTCGGTCTGACGCAGCTGGAACAGGCCAACCGGCGTGTCCGAACCGTGCGGCACCACTCCGAAGCACAGGAAGTTCCCCGCCTGCCTCTCTCGCTGGCTGCACGCGATGAACCGCTCGAACCCCGCCACGGTGGTCGGCGCCGGCGAGATGAAGCGCGCAACCTCCTCGGTCGACAGCAACGCGAGCAGCGCGGGGGCGTCACTGAGACGCAGTTCCCGGAGAGTAAGTGTTCGGCCGGCCAGTACAGGCAGCGCCTGGTGCCAGTCGGGCTCCAGCGTGCTGGTCAGGGCCATGGTCAGTCGGACAGGTTCGACGCGAAGCATCAACTTTTCCATTACGGCGCCTCCACGGTCTGGCGGTCGTCCCCGGCGACCGTCGACCCGAACAGACTGTCGAAGTCGGCGGGATCCGGCATGCTCGTGTCAACCCAGCCGCCGCCCCCCATTGCCGACGTGCCCCAGACGATGTTGTCCCCTTCGCTCGAGGAACTCCAGACACCCGGCGCCACGTCGCCGCCCGTGCCCCACACGATGTTGGTGCCCCAAACGATGTTGGTACCCCACACGATGTTCGTGCCCCACACGATGTTGGTGCCCCAGACGATGTTGGTGCCCCACACGATGTTGAAGCAGTCGTCGCCGCCGCAAGCGGTTCCCCAGACGATGTTCGTGCCCCACACGATGTTGGTGCCCCAGACGATGTTGGTGCCCCCAGCACAATGTTGGTGCCCCAGACGATGTTGGTCCCCCAGACGATGTTGTCCCCCTCGCTGGCGGTGCCCCAAACGATGTTGTCACCCTCGCTCGAAGCGGTGCCCCACACGATGTTCGTGCAGTTGTTCTCGCACGCCGTGCCCCAGACGATGTTGTCCCCCTCGGAGTCCCTGGCCACACCCCACACCACACCGGGCTCCCAGGCGTTGCCGAACGGGCTGATCGCGCCGCCGCCGAGCAGGTGATTGCCCCAGTTGATCTGGCGGCTCCACGACGGGTTGTGCGGGTAGCGCGCGCCAGGCTGCGCGGTGGCGAAGTAGCTGCGCCAGATCGACCGCCCCCTTGGCGTTGAGGAATCCACCGCCCTGCGTCAGCGGGTCGAAGTCGGCGCTCAACTGGGCGGTGTACTGCAACATCGCCTTGACGAGGTTTGGCGTCAGATTCGGGTTGGCCTGGAGCATCAGGGCCACGGTGCCGCTGACAACCGGCGCCGCCATGCTGGTGCCGCTCAGGGCCAGATACGGCTTGTACGGGGTCTGGATCGAACCGTCGACCAGGTACTCCGCCTTGGTGCGATAGAAGGTGCTCGACGGATCGCTGAGCGAGACGATGCCGGTGCCGGGCGCGGTGATGTCGGGCTTGGCGGCGTAGTCGATCGCCGAGGGCCCCCGCGAGCTGTAAGGGGCCACGACATCGTCGCGGCGGTTGAGCGTGCCCTGGTGGCTGGAGGCGCCGACGGTCAGGACCCAGGGGGCGTTGCCCGGCGCGGTGATACCGCCGTACTGCGCGTCCCCCTGCCGGTTCCGGCCAAGGTTGCCGGCCGCGGTGACAACGACGATACCGGCGTCGACGGCGCGCTTCGCGGCCAGCGTGAGCGGATCGAGGTTGTACGAGCTGGTGACCGCAGCACCCACCGAAAGGTTGATGACTCGAATGTTGTGCGCCGAGCGATTCGCCACCGCGTAGTCGAGCGCTGCGATCACATCGCTGATTACGCCGCGGCCATCGGCGTCGAGCACCTTCAGGCTGACGAGATGGGACGCGGGAGCAATCCCGGTGCGAGCCCCGCCGCTGTCGTGGCCGTTGCCGCCGACGATGCCCGAGACGTGCGTGCCGTGCCCGTTGTCGTCGTAGGGCCCCGTGGCACCGTTCACGAAGTCGACGAACGCGGAGACGCGCTGGTTGCCGCTGACCCTGACGGCGCGGTTGCTGCCGTCGTAGGTCAGGTCGTCGTGCCAGGAGGTGATGCCGGAGTCGATCACCGCGACGCCGATGCCGGCGCCGTCCAGGCCGAGGCTGTGTTGCACGGTGCGGGCGCCGACGGTGGCGGCGACCGTGGCCATCTGCGCCGAGGTCGGACGGTCATGATCCACGCGCAGCACGCCGGCGTGCTCGGCCAGCTTCTTGAGCTGCCCGTTGGGCACCTCCGCGACCAGCCCGTCGATCAGGGCCAGACGGCGACCCAGCCGCCCCCCGATCCGGCGAACTTCGGCGGCGGCGTCAGGGCCGGCCTGAAGCGTGATGATGACTCGAGACGAGCCCGCGCGGGAGGCGCGGTCATTGAGCTGCTTATCGAGCTTGCCTTGGCCTGCAGCCGCCAGCGACGGGCACATGACGGCCAGAGTTGCGACAGCAATGACACGAAAAAGACAACGTAATGCAGACACGTCTTTCACCTTTCAAGCGCTTCCGAAATCGAAACTGATGTAGTGCGGAATCCAAGACTCAGCAATTCATCAGCCAGCCAAACAGGTGAGTGTCTGCAGCAGTTAAATACAAGCGGTATCAACAGTTTATCGGTAGCCGTCCGGGATCGGACGGCTGGTTGGGCCATGTGGCGGTGTGCCGTCGTGGAACACCGTTTTCTGATTTGTTGTGCCGCTCCAGCAATCAGTGCGGCGGTTCGAACGCGCCTGGCCCGGCCGTCAGCAAGCGCGTGGACAGCACGGTCAGGACGATCGCCGCCGCTGGCGCCAGCAGCCACGGGGCTTCGGTCATCGCCGATACCCGCCCCGCGTCCTGCAGCATCACTCCCCAGCTGGCAAACGGTTCCGCAAAGCCCAGGCCGAGATACGACAAAGTGCTCTCGGCGAAAATAAAGGCCGGAAACAGCAGTAATCCTTGCGTGACGATATGTCCGCCGGCCGCTGGCAGCAGGTGACGTAGCAGAATTCGCAGCGGTCCAGCCCCGGCGGCGTACGCAGCTTCTGCGTACGCCTGGTGGCGCTCGGCGGCGATGATCGCCCGGACGCCGCGGGCCGGCAACGGCCAGGTCGCCAGCGCCATCACCACCGCCATGGTCCAGAAAACCGTCGTCGAGTCGAGAGCGAGCGGCATCGCGGCGCGCAACGTGACCACCGCGTAGAGCATCGGCAGAACGACGACGAAGTCGGCCACCGCGGTCACGGCCTTGTCGAGACGGCCGCCGGCGAAACCGGCCGCCGCACCCGCCAGCGACCCGATCACCAGCGTCAGGACGACCGCCACCGCCGCGACCCCCAGCGAAAGCCGTCCTCCCGACACAACCCGCGAGAACACGTCGCGTCCGACCGGATCGCCGCCAAGCAGCAGCCACGGCTGCGAGGCTCCGGTCGAGAAGAGGCGCCCGCCCGCAAGCAGATGGATCGTGAGCGGACGCTGGCGGTCCTCCTCGAACGTCCGTTCGAGCCGATTGGTCAGGACCAGCGGGTAGACGAACGGACGCCGCAGCTGCCCGTCGTGCAGAATCCTGGGAGGCATCGGCGGCGCGAAGGCGTGATCCGGAAACTGCCTCGCCGGGTCGTTGACGGCGACAAGCGGGGCGGCGGCGAAGACGAGCGCCAGCGCGCCAAGCAACAAGGCCCCGGCCAGGCGCGTCGTCATGCGGTCTCGATCGTCCGCGGATCGAGCAGCATGAGAACGATGTCGGCAGCGAGCAACCCGATCGCCAGGAAGAAGGTTCCCGAGGCCGCGCAACCCGCTGCCAGTTTGGTGTCGCGTGAAAAGAGCGCCTGCTGCATCAGGTCGCCGAGACCGGGCCAGGCCATCATGATCTCGACGATGAAGGAGCCGCTCAGCACGGTGCCGATGACGATGCCGAGCATGGCCACGACGGGCCGGAGCGACAGCCGGAACGCGTGCGTCCAGATCGCCCGGCCGATCGAGACCCCGCGGGCCCGCGCCGCCGCGACACACGGTTCCTGCAGCGCCTCCTCCATCGCCTTCGACTGAAGGCGCTCGAGCACCGCCGCGATCGGCAGCGCCAGGGCCAGCGCCGGGAGGGACAGCTGGCGCAGTGCAGTGCTCGTCGTCTCGAAAACGCCTCCAGCGCCGGCGGCGGATACTCCGAGCGAGAGCCAGCCGGTTCGCGCGGCGATCAGCAGGAGCAGGAGCGCCGTGACCAGCGGCGGTGTCGCGACCAGCAGCAGGGACACGCTGCTGATGGCCTTCGCCCACCAGCGCCGGGCGCCGCTGCCGGTCATGACCCCTGCCGGAATGCCAAGTCCAATGGCCAGCACCAGCGCAGTCGAGCCGAGGACGACGGTGTTGATCACGCGCTCGCCGAGCAGCGTCGCCACCGGCCGGCGGAACTTCGACGACTCGCCGAAGTCCAGCCGCACCAGGCGTCCGAGCCAGGAGGCGTACTGCTCGATGAAGGGACGATCGAGGCCGAGCCGGGCGCGCTCGGCATCCGCCGACCTCCGGTCCTCGCCGATCGCGATGCCGTCGCCCGGAGCGAGGTGGACCAGCAGCAACGCGGCAGACGAGACGACAACGATCAGCAGGACGGTCCGGATCAGGCGACGAACGAGGAACCGAAACATCGCGGACCGCACACAGGATGTTTCGGCCGATCGGAGGTCGGCCGTTACGCGTCGCTACCGCGCCAGCGTGAGGGTCTCCGCACTCCAGAGCAGCTGCGGCGCCTGGAGAACCGGCCGCGGGTCACCGACACGGGGGCTGACCGCGATCGTCATCCTGGGGGCGACGAAATAGATGGCCGGCAGCTCCTCGCCGAGGATCCGCTGGACCTCGGCGAACAGCTGCTGTCGCTCCGGGAGCGACGCGGCGGCGACGTGCTTGTGGGTCAGGTCGTCGATGCGCGCCTCCCATTCGGTTGCGGGAGCCTTCTGCGCGGGGTTCCAGAAGTGGAACGAACCGCCGCTCAACCAGAACTCGGAGCTGAGGGCCGGGTCGGTCGCACTCGCCTGGACGCCGAAATAGATGCTGTCGTAGTCACCCTTCCCCCAGTGCTCCACCAGTGATCCCGGCTCGAGCGCGACGACGTCAACCGTGATGCCCACTCGGCGCAGGTGCTCCTGGATCAGCGCGACCGTCCGTTCGCGCAGGGTATGGCCCTTCTGCGTGATGATCGAGAAGCGCAGCGGCTTCCCCGCCGGGCCGTCGAGCAGGCCGTCCTTGTTTCGGTCGGCGAGGCCGGCGGCGGCGAGCAGTTGCCGGGCCCGCGCGGGATCGTGCGGATACTGCGGCGCAGCCGCGGAGAACCAGGTCCGGTTCCCCGGGGTCACCGGACCGTGAACCGGCACCGCGGCGCCGAGAAAGACCGTGTCGGCGATCGCCTGGCGGTCCACGGCGAAGGAGATCGCCTGGCGCACGCGGCGGTCCCACAGCCAGCGGATGCGCTCCCGTCCGGCCGGCGAGAGGTTGAACCACAGCAGGTTGGGATCGAGGCCGACGCCGACATCTACGAGTCGAAGGCGGCCCTGGTCGCTCGCCTGTTTGAAGGTGACGTAGTCCTCCGGCCGGATGTCCCCGTTCGACATCAGGTCGATCTCGCCGGCGCCCATGCGCAACGCCTCGGTGTTCTGGTCGGGTGCGATCACCACGGCCAATCCATCCAGGTGGGGCAGCTGGGCGCCGTGCTCGTCGCGGCGCCAGTAGTGCGGGTTGCGGGCGAAGACGAGCCGCTGCCCGGCGACATGCTCGGTCAGGATGAACGGCCCGAGGCCGGCCAGCTCGCTGACCGGCGTGCCGGCGCGCCACGACTCGCCGAGTTTGCCGGCGGCGAGCGCCGCTTCCAGCTTGTGCCGCGGCAGGATCGGCATGGCGTCGAGCAGCCGCAGGCCCGGGGCATACGGTCCCGGCAGCGTCATCGTGACGGTGAAATCGTCCGCGGCCGCGAATGCCAGCGGCTTCCCGCCGACCAGCATGGCCGAGGCGATCGGGCTGTTGACCACCGGGTCGTAGAGGACCTTGGCGGTGAACAGGACGTCAGCCGACGTGAACGGCGCGCCATCGGAGAAGCGGACGTCGCGGCGCAGGGTGAAGGTGTAACTCAGGCCGTCGGCCGACTGCGTCCAGCGCTCGGCGAGCGCCGGTTCGATGACGTCGGTCTCGCGGTTCAACCGGACCAGCCGGGCGTCGGTCAGCAGCGACACGACATCACTCGCCGCCGTCCCTTCGACGTACCGGTTGTACGAGGTGGGTTCGCTCCGCAACGACGCGGTCAGACTGCGCCGGGCGCTGGTCGGCGGGGTCGGTTCGGTGCCGCAGCGGGCGGCGCCGAGGGCGATGGTTGCGAAAACCACCGCAACGGCCGTGAGTTTCAGCGGTCTGGCCACATTTGATCCTGGCGGCCAATTTCTTGGCCTGTGCTTCAAGTTGTTGTTTTTAAGCGACTTAGCCTCGGGTAGTAGCTACCCTCGGGTCCGGCGCGCCGCCGGAGGCTAATAGGTTGACTTCTGTTTCACGCCCTCCTCCCGGCCCGTCGCCGCGACATGGTAGTGCAAGTGTCTGGTTTTCCTCACGAATTGCGCCATAAACACGCACTAAGTCAGTTATCGGCAGTTGCGGCCCGGTTCAATCCGGCTGGTTTCGAAGAGGTGGCACCGGCTGTGCCTTAAAGGGCGACGAACCCTCTTTCTTCAGTTTTACGGGAACAGAACCCTATGGCTCACTCGCTGCGCTCCCTCGGCCTCTCGCGACGTCTCGGCACGACCGCCGTCGCTACCGCCTTCATCCTCCTCTCTTCCCTGGCCGTCGAGGCTGCCGGGCATCGGGCCAAGCTCTCGCTCGACCTGGAAGATCTCCTTGCGAGCGGCTCGCCCGAGACCGTCCAGGTCATTCTCAGCGGCACGGCCGACGAAGTGCGGACGGTTGCGGCGCGCCACGGCGCCAAGGTGAAGAAGGAGCTGAAGTTCGGCGGGGTCATCGAGGTCACTGCCCGGCAGCTGGCGGCGCTCTCGGCCGATCCGGCGGTGCCGCACCTCTCGGGTGACGCGCGCGTGCAGCGGATGATGGCGGTCTCGTCGCAGGCGACCGGCGCCGACCAGGTGTGGAGCGGCGTGGCCGGTCTGCCCGGGTATACCGGCCGCGGCATCGGGGTCGCGGTGATCGATTCAGGCGTCTTCAAGCACAAGTCGCTGCAGCAGCAGGTGGTCGCGTCCTACGACTTCACCGGCGGCAAGCAGGCGGGGGACGACTACGGTCACGGCACCCACATCGCCGGGACGATCGCCGGCAACGACGCCAGCTACGCCGGGCTCGCTCCGGATTCGCACATCGTTTCACTTCGCGTGCTGGGGGCCGACGGCTCCGGCGACACGAGCGACGTCATCAGCGCGATCGACTTCGCGATCGAGAACCGCGTCCGCTTCGGCATCCGGATCATCAACCTGTCGCTGGGCCGGCCGGTGTTCGAGTCGTACAAGAGTTGATCCGCTGTGCCAGGCCGCGCAGCGCGCGGTCGACGCCGGTCTCGTGGTCATCGCCTCGGCCGGCAACTTCGGCAAGACCGCGGACGGTCAGCCGGTCGTCGGCGCCATCGTCGCTCCCGGCAACCTTCCGGATGTGATCACCGTCGGCGCGCTGAACACCAACGGCACCGCCTTCGGCTCGGATGACACAGTGGCCAGCTACAGCTCGCGTGGTCTGACCTACCTCGACAACGTGCTGAAGCCGGAGCTGGTCGCGCCGGGCAACCGGATCGTGTCCGCCGCGGCGAAGGATTCGGCGCTGGTGGAGTCCTACCCGGAGCGGGTGGTCGGCGGCGTCGGCAACCACGCCTACATCGAGATGAGCGGCACGAGCATGGCGGCCGCGGTGACGTCGGGTGCGGTGGCGATCCTGCTCGAGGCGGCGCCGCAGTTGACGCCGGCGGACGTGAAGCTGGCGCTGCAGCTGACGGCCACCCGCGTGGCGGGGGCCGGCCTGGTGGAAGCCGGAGCCGGGGCGCTGAACATCGCTGGCGCAGTGATGCTGGTCAAGGGTCAGACGCAGGATCTGTTCATCGGTGGTGAAACGGCTACTCCTGGTGGCACGTTCTATGTGCACTCTGCAGGTGGCACGAGCGTCGGCAGCCTTGCTGGATCTCTCGACCTTCCATGGACTTCATTGGATCCGCTCTCCCGGGTCTCGTTCGATCCCAGCGGCGCCTTGCCGAACAGCATCGTCTGGACGAACAGCATCGTCTGGACGAACAGCATTGTCTGGACGAACAGCATTGTCTGGACGAACAGCATTGTCTGGACGAACAGCATTGTCTGGACCAACAGCATCGTCTGGACCAACAGCATCGTCTGGACCAACAGCATTGTCTGGACGAACAGCATCGTCTGGACCAACAGCATTGTCTGGACAAACGGCATGGTCGAGGCCGACTAGCCTAGCCCGAGCTGAGAGCCAGATCCCGAAACCCGATCAAGTCATTTCAGGAGCCACAGCATGCGTATAATCGTCTGGACCAACTAGGCAGAACTTCACAGGACAGGAAAGGGGTCACGAAGGCGCAGCGGCCTCTGAGATGGTAGCCCGACACTTTCATTCGCTGTCGCCCGCGATGAGGACGTATGTCAGCGTCATTGTCGTGGTGGGTTTGGCGACCATCGCTCAGTCGGTGATCGACATCCTCAGGGACCCCAAAGACTGGGACTGGACCCTACTCGCTATCTTGACCCTGGTGAGCGGATCGGCGACGGTCCGCTTGCCATCCCTTCCCGCGACGATTTCAGTCTCTGAAACCTTCGTCTTCACCTCAGTCCTACTGTTCGGGCCGGCCGCGGGGACGCTCACCGTCGCCCTCGATGCGTCCATCATTTCTTTCTGGGCCTACAAAAAGGGCGACCCCGCTTATAAGGTCGTTTTTAATGTCTGCGCGCTGCCACTCACCATTTGGCTGGCCGCCCATCTGTTCTTCATAGCTGCCGGCATTCGCCCCCTCGCCGAAACTGATGAAACCGTAGTCATTCGCAATCTTCTCCTGCCACTCGTTCTATTTACGCTGGCCTATTTCTTACTCAACAGCTGGATCATCACGTTTGCGATTGCACTCGAGAAGCGGCTCGCGCCCGTAAAGATCTGGCGCGAGAATTTTGTATGGCTGTCCTTGAACTACTTCGGAGGCGCTTCGGTAGCGGCCCTCTTAGTCAGCTATACGAAGGACCTGGATTTTACTTACCTAGCGGTGATCGTCCCGCTTCTGGTCGTTTTGTACTTTACGTTCTCCATGTCGATGGGACGCGTGGAGGATGCAAATCGTCACCTGACACAGCTCAACGCTCTTTACATGTCGACCATCGAAACTTTGGCGATGGCGATCGACGCAAAGGATCAGATCACGCACGGACACATCCGTCGTGTCCAGACATACGCCGTCGCCCTTGCCAAAGAAATGGGGATGACAGATCAAAAGCTCATTCGCGCCGTGGAAGCGGCGGCCCTGCTCCACGACATGGGCAAGTTGGCTGTGCCCGAATACATCTTGAACAAGCCAGGCCCGCTCACCCCTGCGGAATTTGAAAAGATGAAACTGCACGCCAGTGTGGGGGCGGACATTCTATCGGCAATTGAATTTCCCTATCCTGTTGTTCCGATCGTCAGGCATCACCACGAGAACTGGAACGGCGGGGGCTATCCGGATGGCATATCCGGAACTGCTATTCCCATCGGGGCGCGGATCCTTTCTGTGGTGGATTGCTTCGATGCCCTCACCTCGGATCGGCCGTACCGACCCAGACTTCCCGACAAGGAGGCGATCCGAATTCTGCTGGAGAGGCGAGGGACGATGTATGACCCCCTCGTTGTTGATACTTTTATCCGTCTCCACCCGACGATCGTTGCGCAGACTCCCGCGGACCAACAGCATCCTCTGTTCGCAATCACGGGGGCAGCGACGCCAGCCGCAGAAGAGCGCGGTCGGTCGACCCGTTTGGAGGACATCACTGCGAGCTCAAGCGAGGTCGTTGCGCTTTTTGCGTTGGCGCAGGCCCTCGGCGCGGAACTCAAGGTTAGCGAGGTTGGTGATATTACTTTCGGCCACCTGCGACGGCTTGTGCCCCATGCTTTCGGTATCCTGTTTATCTACCTTGAGGCATCCGACGAGCTGACGGCAGCATATGCGTCGGGCGAATCGTCGTCCTTGGTAACAGGGATGAGAGTGACGGTGGGACAGCGCCTAAGCGGGTGGGTGGCCGCGAGTCGACAGACGATTCGAAACTCCGACCCCGTATTGGATTTGGGGGAAGCTGCAAAGACCATATCGCCGCGCCCTCGCAGTTGCCTCAGCACGGTTCTGACGCTGCGCGGCAATTTGGTCGGCGTCCTGACGATCTATTCAACTCAACCCAATTCCTTCTCTGAGGAACACGAAAGACTCGTTGAGGCCGTCGCGAGACAGATTGCGCCTGCCGTTAGCAGGGCCATGGAACAGAGTGACGCAGCAACGCTCGAGCGGCGCGCCGCGAGTTCTTCTGACGTCGGTGATGTGCTCGATCAATTGCCTGACCGAACTTCTCTAGCCCTGATCGAAACGTCTGATAACGCTCCGTCCTTGGCAACCGCGCCCCTCCAACAAATAGTCGCGGCATTGAACAAGGATGCCCGTCCGAATGATGTGGTCTTTCGACGCGGGGTGCGTCAGGTCGCGCTATTGTGCAGTGGCCTGGAGGAAGTGGCGGTGACCCGTATGGTCGCGCGAGCCATATCATCAACTCCTGACGCTAAGATTGCGATCGCAACAACGCCTAAGGACGGGCAATCACTGGATCAACTACTTGCCACCGCTGATCATCTCTTGAGACAACAGTCCGATCGTACTGAGCCTGAACGACGCTCGATACACTGAAGGTCTTATGAGCATCGCGACAGCGATCGATGGATTCGCGAGCGTAGTCTCGCTCTTTGATGAAGGCCGCTTCAAAGAGGCATCCAGCGCTCTGCGGCCACTTGGGACTCCGCGCCGCATTGGCGAGAAGACAGTGTACGAACTACTGCGAGCAGAGCTTGCACTAGAGCTCGGAGACCTAAGGGGCACCCTTGAGGCATGTGATTGCATTCCCAAGGATGCGGAGGCAGAAGTCGTGTCGAGGCGCGCCCGAACACGTGCTCGCGCATACTTCTATCTTGGCGACTTCGACAGAGCCATGCAGGAGTTGCAATCCGCCAGACAAGCAGCTTTACAAACAAGTTCGTCCCTGTTGCTGGCGCAGGTCGAGGTCACGGACCTAACGCTGTCCTCGGGGGTGCGTCCCTTAGAAGCGACCAGTTCGGCGTTGACGGACCTCAAGAAATTGGTTGCACACACAGGTGATCCACACCTGATGATTGAGCTGCGTCTCTGTGTGGCCCGAGCAGAGGCACGCTCGAACTCGTTGCGTGAAGCCTCAAAGCATCTCAGCACCGCTAGAACGCTCCTCGACGGATACCCGAATTTGTGGCTGGCAGCGTCGATCGAACTCGACGAGTCGATCGTCGCGTCATTGAATGGCGACACGCCTGCCAGTCTCGCTCACTTGGATCACGCGACGAGCTACTCAGAAAGGTCGGGGCATTTCCGGACAAGACTAGCGGCGCTGATCAATACGGCGCAGTTCAACGCTGACCAAGGCGAATATGTGAAGGCTCGGGCACAATTCGAGAATGCGATTAGGCAGTCACAGCAGCATCCACAATTGCTCTTGGCCGCCTTAGATGGCCGCGCAAATCTTCTGCTAATCCAAGGCAACCATTCGGAGGCTCTTGCAGCATTCGAACGGATAGCGGTGCTGTCAGCGGCGCTTGGGAACGCGCGTCTACATTGGGATAAGCTGGCCGAGAGCTACTCGCGTGCTCGGATGGCCTTCAGCCGCAAGCTATGGCATGAAGCTGAGACGGAGCTTTATCAGGCCAGACAATTGGCTGTCGACAGCCACGACATGATCTGGGCGCGACGAATTGAACTTCTGCGGCTGAAGTGCCTTGCGATGCAACGCGACGGGGCCCGTTCGGGAATCGAAGTTACCGTCGACGTAGACTCGCCTGTTTCGGCAGAAATGGTTGCACGTTGGCATGGAGCTCTGGCAGCCCTCTACCGGGGCAATTTGGAACAATCGCAGATGCAGCTGGCTCGCGCATTGCGGATTGCACACGGTCTCGGCAACACCGGGTTGGCGCATGATATCGAAGCTGGCTTGAGTGCTCGCTCCGAAGATAGCGTCGCTCGTCACCCGCTTCCAACCCTCGACAGCGCCGTTGCCCTGATTGAGGTCGCTGGACATCCCCAGATCCTCGCCCGCGAAGCTTTCGCGCTCCTCGAAGGATCCGGCTGCGTCGACCAGGCGGCACTGGTCGCCCGCGGCCCCAAGACGATCCGCGTGCTCGAAACCCGGGGCTGGGACGAGCGCGAGGCCCTGCGCGAGGCTCGCAAGGCGCCCGGCGACGACACCATCGACTGCGGCACCCATCGCGACGAGACCCTCCAGATCGTCGCCCGGCCCGAAGAGGATCTCGAGCGCCGGTGCACCTGGATCGCGATCAAGAAGCTCGTCGTCACCGCCCTCACCCTCGACCGCTACCGCCGCGACGAGAAGCAGCGCGCCGCGCTCTGGCCGGCCGAATCGCTCGACGGCGACCCCGACATCATCTGGGTGTCGGAACCGGTCAACGAAGTCGTCCGCGTCGCCCGGCGGATCGGCCCGACCCCGCTCACGGTGCTGCTCACCGGCGAAACCGGGACCGGCAAGGAGATGCTCGCCAAGACCATCCACCTGGCCTCCGACCGCGCCGACAAGACCCTCCTCGCCTTCAACTGCACCGCGGTGCCCCGGGACATGCTCGAGAGCCAGCTGTTCGGCTACCGCAAGGGGGCCTTCACCGGCGCCGACACCTCGTTCACCGGGGTCATCCGCGCCGCCGAAGGAGGCACGCTGTTCCTCGACGAGATCGCCGACATGCCGGTCGACCTGCAGCCCAAGATGCTGCGCTTCCTCGAGACCCACGAGGTCCATCCGCTCGGCGAGCCGCACCCGATCAAGGTCGACGTCCGCGTGATCACCGCGACCAACGCCTCTCTCGAGCAGCTCGTCGGCGACGGCCGCTTCCGCCAGGACCTCTTCTATCGCCTCAACGTGGTCCGTCTCCGCCTGCCGCCGCTCCGCGAGCGCCGCGAGGAGATCCCCGCCCTGGTCGAACACTACATCCGCCGCTATGGCGACCAGCAGAAGAAGAGGCACCTCACCCTGACCGACGAGGCGCTCGAATACCTGCTCCTCTACAACTGGCCCGGGAACGTCCGGCAGCTCGCCAACGAGGTCAACCGGATGGTGGCGATGGCCGAACCCGACAGCGCGCTCACCGCCGCTCACCTGTCGGCCGAGATCCAGGCCACCCGCCGGACGATCCCCGCCTCCACCGCCGCCGACAGCGAGCTCCGCATCAACCTCGATCAGCCGCTCGCCTCGCGCGGTGGAACAGCTCGAACGGACGATGGTGCAGGCGGCGCTGGACCGCTCGAACGGACGGCTCGAGGAAGCGGCGAAGATTCTGGGGATTTCTCGGAAGGGCCTGTTCCTGAAACGTCGTCGGTGGGGACTGCAACAGGCTTAGGCCAGCGCAGCGAGCGGAACCTGGAACCTAGAACCGCAAGAGTCCGAGCGCGCGTTCCGCCTGCCGGTCGTGACGGAGGACGTGGCTGGCCGCCCACTCCCCCACCTGATAGAGATTGATCGTTCCCACCAGGGCATTGCTGACGCCGATCCCCGCGCCGCGCTCCGGCGTGAGGGTATCGAGCGCCTGCGCCATCTTCACCGCGCTCGCTTCGAGCCGCGCGATCGCATCATGACGCGTGACCGCCGGCGGCGGCATCGCGGCGGCGGACGCCTGCAGCTTTTCCGGCAGCTCGGCGGCAATCGCCGTCCACGGCCGCTCGACAAACCCCGGCTCGAGCGGTTTGGCCGCCGGCACGTCGCCGGCGATCAAGGCCGCGAACCGGCTGTTGACCGCCGCCACGTGCCAGCCGACCTGCGCCGCCGACCACCCGGCTTCACCGGAACGCTCGGCGGCGTGATCGTCGGCGGCGCGAAGCCGCGTCACCAGGTGCTCGTTCGCCGCCGCGAACGCCTCCCGCAAGTGCCGCACCCGCGAGAGATGTTCCGACTGCTTCGCGTCCATGACTGACCCCGTCAGCGGACGCCGCCGAAGAACGACGGCAGCGGCATGTCCCGCATGGTGTGCAGACCCGGCGGCACATCCAGGATCCTGGGAATCGAATTGACCGTGATCGACGCGGTCGCGATGTCGCCGTGGACCCCGCCGGCCAGCTTCATCTTGAGCGCGGGCGAGCCGGTGATCTCCACCGCGTCGAACGATTCCGGCGCCCCCAGGTAGGCCTCCATGTGCAGCGTGATGACCGCCGTGCCGTCGCGGTAGCCGATGCCGTCCTGGACGATGCCGCACACGAACCCGGGATCCACCGCGAGGAACTCGCTGGCCACGGCTTCGGAGGCGATCTTGGGCTGGATCTCGTCGGTGATGCGGTCCAGCTTCCAGCCGAGCGCATCCGCGATCATCGAGACCGACTCCGCCAGCCCGACGTGACGCACGCTCGCGTCATCCACCTTCTGCTGGAACTGCTCGCGGGTGAGCCCGGCGCCGATCTTCTGCTGGAACGGCAGCCGCCGGATCCGCGCGTCCTGGATCCGGTCGATCCGGACCGCTTCGACCCGCTCGCAGACCCCGGTCAGCATGATCGGCAGCGCGTCCATGACGAAGCCCGGGTTCACGCCGGTGCCGAGGATCGCCACCTTGTACTTCTTGGCCAGCTGGTTGATGGCGCGCGCGTATTTCATGTTGGCGCGGGTCGGGTAGGCCAGCTCCTCGGTGGTCGAGACGATCGGCACCCTCAGCTTGACGATGGATTCGATCTGCGGGAGCACCCGCTTGAGCGACGAGTTGGTGCACAGGACCGCGACGTCCGGCTTCGCCGCCTTGATCGCCTTCCTGGCATCGTCGGCGACCTTGACCTTGAGCTTGCGGCCGACCCCGGTGACGTCCCCGAGGTCGCGGCCGACCTTGGCCGGATCGATATCGACGGCGCCGACGATCTTGAATCCCTTGCGGTTGGCGACCTGGCGCACCACGGCGGCGCCGATCGGGCCGAGCCCGAAGTGGATCACCCGGATAGGTCCTGGCTGTGACGGCATATGAACACTCCTGCAGTATGAGAACGACCGCTGATTATAGCCTTTCGGCACCGGCCGACGCGGCGCGGCCGTGCGGCGTTCTGGTAGGATTGGCGCGTGTTTCCGCGGGTTGTCGTCGCATTTGCCCTGCTGGCGCTCAGCCTTGCCCCGGGGCAGGCCCCCGCCCCCGCCCAGCCGTCCGGCCCGACGCAGCCGGCGGCCGCGGCCGCTGTGCCGGCGTCCCCACGCAACGCCAGCTACCGGATCTCGGCCAGCCTCGACCCGGCCACCCGCACGATCACCGGCGACGAAACCATCACCTGGCGCAACATCACGTCCGGCCCTGCCGCCAGCCTCCAGTTCCACCTCTATTTCAACGCCTGGCGCAACACGCGCTCGAGCTGGATGCGCGAGCGCACTCTTGGCGGCAGCAGCCCGCTCGCCAGCAGTCCGGCCGACGACTGGGGATGGATCGACATCACCGCGATGCGCGTAAACCGGCAGGGAGCGGGCGCCGACCTCTTTCCGCGCCTGCGCTTCATTGCCCCGGACGATGGCAACACGGACGACCGGACGGTGGTCGAAGCGCCGCTCGACCAGCCGGTGGCGCCGGGGGAAACGGTGGAGATCCAGGTGTCGTGGCGGGCCCGCGTCCCCCGCACCTTCGCCCGGACCGGCGCGGTCGGGAACTTCTACTTCGTCGCCCAGTGGTTTCCAAAGATCGGCGTCCTGGAAGATGGCGGCTGGAACTGCCACCAGTTCCATGCGGCGACCGAGTTCTTCTCGGATTTCGGCACCTACGACGTGCAGCTCGAGGTGCCGAGCGGCTGGATGGTCGGCGCGACCGGCCGCGAGCGCGGCCGCTCCGACAAAGCACCCGGCCGGACGACGCACCACTATTACCAGGAAGACGTCCACGATTTCGCCTGGACGACGAGCCCGGACTACCTGGAGCGCCGGGCGGCGTTCTCGCACCCGTCGCTGCCGCCGGTGGAGATGCGCCTCTTGCTGCAACCGGAACATGAGGGGCAGGCCGAGCGGCATTTCGAAGCTACCCGCGCGGCGCTGAAGTACTACGGCGAGTGGTACGGCGCCTACCCGTACGGGCACATCACGATCGTCGATCCGGCGTGGCAGAGTGGCGCCGGCGGCATGGAGTACCCGACGCTGTTCACGGCGGGCACCCGCTGGATGGCGCCGCCTGGAGCGTCGCAGCCCGAAAGCGTCACCGTTCACGAAGCCGGCCACCAGTTCTGGTACGGCATCGTCGCGACCAACGAATTCGAAGATGCCTGGCTGGACGAAGGGTTCAACACCTACTCCACGGCGCGAGTGCTGGAGCAGACCTTCTATCCGCATTACTACACGAAGCGGTACTTCGGCGAATTCTTTCCGTGGGTATTCGACGACCTGCCGTACACGCGCGCGGCGGACGGCAATCGCATGCCGGCCTTCCGGCCGGTCGCCAGCAACGACGACCAGTCGACGCCGACCTGGCGTTACTGGCCGGGATCGGCGAGCGCGATTACCTACAACAAGACCGCGCTCTGGCTGCACACCCTGGAACGGATGCTCGGCTGGGAGACGAACCAGCGCATCCTCTCGACCTACTTTTCGCGCTACGCCTTCAAGCATCCCGGGCCCGCGGAGTTTTTCGCGGTGGCCAACGAGGTCTCCGGCCAGGACCTGACGTGGTTCTTCGACCAGGTGCATCGCAGCTCGAACGTGTTCGACTACGCGGTCGACGTCTTTCGCAGCGAGCCGGCCGGCGGCCGCGGGTTCTTCGGTGAAGCGGGCGCGGCGGCCTTCCAGGCGGCCGCCCCGGAGGGTGGCCCCTTCCGCACGACGGTCGTCGTCCGCCGGCTGGGGGAAGGGGTTTTCCCGGTCGACGTCCGCGTGAGATTCGAGAACGGCGAGGAACAGCGGTGGCGCTGGGACGGGACGGCACGGTGGAAGGCTTTCGAGGTGGAGAAGCCATCACGCGCGGTGTCAGCGGAGGTCGATCCGGAGCGCGTGCTGCTGCTGGACGTCAATGCCACCAACAACTCCTCGACCCTCCGGCCCCGAGGAGCGAAAGCCGCCAGGAACTGGTCGCTGGTCTGGCTGATCTGGCTGCAGGACCACCTCCTCACCCAGGGCTTCTACATCTGAGATGAGCGCACCGGCCGCGTTCCGCCAGGGGATTCGTCGCGTCAACGGCGCACCGGCGCTGCTGGCCGGCCTGTGCCTGGTGACGTTGCTGGTGGCGCTGCCGCTGTCGCTCGCGCTCCAGGGAATGCTGGCGGCACATCTCGGCACGAGCCTGACAGGGGAAGCCGCCGGGGCCGGTGCGGATTACCAGTGGTGGCAGGAATTCCTGGCGCAGGCGAGCGGCCTGGGGGCGACCTTCAACCCCTCGATCATCGGGTTCGGGGCGGTGCTCGACAACCTCGATGCCTTTCTCGATCACAAGCCGATGGCCGCGACGATTGCCGGCGCCACCGCCGCCTGGTTGATGCTCTGGTCGTTCCTCAGCGGCGGCGTGATCGATCGTCTGGCGCGAGACCGGCCGACGCGGACGCATGGTTTCTTCGCCGCGGCCGGCACCCACTTCTGGCGGTTCCTGCGGCTGGGGATCTTCGCCTGGCTGGTCTACTATGCGCTCTTCCGCTGGCTCCACCGCTGGATCTTCACCGACGTCTACGCCGACCTGATCCTCGACCTGACGGTCGAGCGGACGGCGGTGCTCATACGGATCGCCGGCTACCTGCTGTTCGGCGCGGTGCTGATTTTCTTCAACGTCATCTTCGACTACGCCCGGATCCGGATCGTGGTGGAAGATCGGCGCAGCGCGATCGGCGCGATCCAGGCGGGCGCGCGGTTCGTCCGACGGCACCTGCCGGCGGTCGCCGCGCTGTATCTGCTGAACAGCGCCGGCTTCGTGATCCTGGTGGCGCTCTATGCGGTGCCTCTCACCCGGTGCCCCGGGGACGGGCATGGGCCTCTGGCTGGTTCTTCTTCTCGGACAGGCGTTCATCGTCGGCCGTCACTACCTGAAGCTCGTGTTCTACGCGTCGCAGACCGCGCTGTTCCAGTCCGAGCTCGCGCATGCTTCTTATACGGCGGCCCCGATGGTCGAATGGCCCGAGTCGCCGGCCGCCGAGAGCATCACGAACGCGGACCCGGTCGGGGTTCGCTGAGAACAGTCACCGCACGCATGTCCAATCCGCAGCCATTTTTCAACCGGGCCCGTCTCCTCATCATCGACGACGAGCGGACGAACGTGGAGCTGCTGCGGCGGGTGCTCGAACGCGCGGGGTTCACCCGGATCCAGACCACCACCGATCCCCGCGAAGCCGCCGCACTCTACGTCGAGTTCCGTCCCGACCTGATCCTGCTCGACCTGCACATGCCGCACCTCGACGGCTTTGCGGTAATGGAGGCCCTCAGCCACATCGCCGAGGCGACCTACCTCCCGATCCTGATGCTCACCGGAGATGTATCTCCAGAGGCGCGCCGGGATGCGCTGTCGCGCGGGGCCAAGGACTTCCTGCACAAGCCGTTCGACACCGACGAAGTGCTGCTGCGCATCGGCACGCTGCTCGAGACCCGGTTTCTCTACCTCCAGATCCAGAACCAGAACCGGCTGCTCGACGCCAAGGTAAGAGAGCGGACCCGCGAGCTGGAAGCGGCGCAGATCGAGATCATCGAACGGCTGGCCAAGGCGGCGGAGTTCCGCGACGACCACACCGGACAGCACACCGAACGGGTCGGCCAGATGGCCGCGCTCATCGCCCGGCAGATGGAACTGCCCGACATGCAGGTGTCGCTGATCCGGCGCGCCGCGCCGCTGCATGATGTCGGGAAGATCGGCATCCCCGACTCGATCCTCCTGAAGCTGGGCAAGCTGACGGCGGACGAGTTCGAGCTGGTAAAGACCCACACCACCATCGGCGCGCGGATCCTGTCGGGCAGCCGCTTCCCGATTCTGCGGCTTGCCGAGGAGATTGCTTTCAGTCACCATGAGCGCTGGGACGGCAGCGGCTACACCGGCATGCTGGGGAACGCGATCCCGCTGGCCGGCCGGATCGTGGCGGTGGCGGACGTCTTCGACGCGCTCATGCAGCAGCGGCCGTACAAGGAAGCGTGGCCGGTGCCCGATGCGATCGCCGAGATCGACCGGCAGCGCGGACGCCAGTTCGATCCCGACCTGGTGGACGCATTCCTCAGAATCATCGAGCGGCAGCCACCGACGAAGTGATCATGCACACACGGTCGAGAGACATCGCGGAGTGGATGAAGCAGCAGGTCGCGGGCGCCGGTTCACGCGGCATCGTGGTCGGGCTCAGCGGCGGAATCGATTCGGCCCTGGTGCTGGGTCTGGCGGCGATGGCGACGCCCGGGCACGTCGTCGGCGTGATGATGCCGTGTCACAGCGACCCGGCCGACGAGGCGGACGCGAAGCTGGCGGCCGCGCATTTCGGAGTCCAGACGATCCGCCTGGATCTGGCGCCGGCCTACGACCGCATGGTCGCCGATCTTCGTGACGGGATCGCGCAGCTGCCGCGCGAACGGCATCCGGTGGCGCCTGCCGACGAAGTCGATCTCAAGGCGAAGCTGCCGCTGGCCAACGTCAAGCCCCGGCTGCGGATGACCAGCCTCTACTTCGTCGCGAACACTCTCAACTACCTCGTCGCCGGCACCGGCAACGGGAGCGAGCTGGCGATCGGTTATTTCACCAAGTACGGCGACGGCGGCGTGGACATGCTGCCGATCGGGCGGCTGCTGAAGAGCGACGTGCGGGCCATGGCCCGCGAGCTCGGGGTGCCGGCGGGGATCATCGACAAGCCGCCAAGCGCCGGCCTGTGGCACGGCCAGACCGACGAAGCCGAGATGGGGTTCACATATGCCGACCTCGAGCGCTACCTGGTCGAGGGTCCGGGCGCGGTCTCGCCCGCTCTCGGCTTGAAGATCGAGCGGCTGGCTCGCGCGAGCGACCACAAACGCGAGCTGCCGCCGATGCCCGAGTAGGGATCGCAAAGTCGCTGGCCAGCGTCCGATTAGCCGGCACCCGGTCAGCCGGCATCCGGTCATCCGGCATCCGGCCCCGAGGTTGGTGTTCATCCCGGTCGGCTCCGGCGTGTAGTCTTCCTCTCCAGCGGCGGTCTCCGCCGCCCGGTTCGCCGCAATCTCCGCGCGCGACCGCAGCCACGGATCGTCGCTCGCCAGCAGCACCGCGACCGCCTTCTCCGAGCTCTCGAGCGGCGGCCCGACCAGCTTCTCGGCCAGCGATGCGCGTTCCTGCTCGGTCACATGACTGTCGATCAACGGCAGCAGCACGGTTCGCAGGTCGGGCTTCAGAACGTTCTCGAGGTACTCGAGCGAGTTGGCCCGGACCAGCGGATTGGTGGAACGGATCCCGATGTAGGCATCGTGCAGCGAGGCCTCGGGTGACAGCAGCGCGATCAGCCGGAAGATCCGCTCCAGCTCCTGTTCCATCGAGTGGCGCAGCGCAGCGATGATCTTCTGGTGCGCCTGCCGCGCCGGGTCGAGCGGGCCGAGCACCTGGTAGGAACGATAGTGCCCGGCGATCTCGGCGGCGAGCAGCAGCTCGATCAGCGTGACGTCCAGCTCGATGAGCGGATGCCGCTGCTTCAGCTTGTTGAGCGCCATGACCAGGCGATGCCGCAGCGGAGCTCCTGCCTCGAACAGCCCCGACATCAGCGACGCACCCAGGGCGTCGACTCCGTCAGCCGTCCCCAACGAATAGGCGGTGGACATGGCCTGCTCGGCAACCTCCGGGTGGTCGTCCAGGATCAGCGAGGTGAGCAGGTCGGTGGGCGGATCCGGCACGATCGCCAGGACCCTGGCGGCCTCTGACCGGTCGCGCGGCTCGTCGGACGCCGCCATCTGTTCCAGCAGCATCCGGGCGGCGTCCTCGTTGCGAGCGGGCCCGGGCGCGGCGAGGAACGCGACCATGGCAGCGCGGATCGAGAAATCGGCGAAGTCGCCAAGCTGTTCGATCCGCTCGAGCGGATCGAAGCCGCCGCCGCGGGCGAGGTAGAGCAGGGCCTGGGTGCGCACGTGCAGATCGGGATCCCGGAGGAGCCGTTCCGCCTTGGCGGCGGCCGTCCGGTCACCGGTGGCCGCCAGGACGCCGAGCGCCCGCGCGCGGACGCCGGCATCGGCGTGGGCCAGCAGGGAGTGAAGCACGCCGCTCGGTGCCGACACCTTCAACCGGACGATCGTGTCCAGCGTTTCCCGCACCACCTCGGGATCATTGGTCTGGAGCCTGGCCGACAGCGTTTCGCGCAGTGCCCCACCGAGCTTGGCAGCCGACAGCCGCTCGGTGTCCAGCCGGTGCTGATGAATGCTGTCCTCGATCGCCGCGACGTAGGCGCCGCGCAGGCGCCATGCCACCGCGGCCCAGATGATGGTGACCACGAAGATCATCGCCGCGGTGCCGCGCACGCCGAGGCCGGCCCCGCGGAGCATGATGAAGCCGCCGGTCGCAAGCCCGAGCAGCACCCCGCCGAGGGCATCGGCGATCCGGTTGCCGATGATGTCGAGCGCGTTCTTGATCGACTGCCGCTGGGCGGGAGCAATCGGCAGATAGAGCAGCTCGTAGGCCGCCTTGTCGATCGAGAACCTCAGTCCCTGGTCGGCGGCGTTGGTCAACAGCACCGTCAGGAACAGCGGGAACATGAACGTGAGCGCGCTGCCAAAGGTGAGCGTCAGCGGCAGGATCAGCACCACCGCCGCGACTCCCATCCGCTTCAACAGCGCCCCGGTCAGCAGCACCTGGAGGACGAACCCGGTGCCTCCCACGAGGAAGTTGAAGGTGCCGAAGAACCGGGTGATGGCGTCGGCGTCGCCGCCGAACCGCTGGTCCGCCACGACGCTCAACTGGAATGTCGTCCACTGGGTGGCGATCGCGACGAGCAGCACGAGGGCGGCCAGCAGCCGCAGGTACTGGCTCGCGCCGATGGCTTCGAGCGTCTCGGTGAACGGCAGCGGCGGCTGACGTCGCCGGATCGACGGGCCCGTCCGGCGGAGGCGCCGGGCCGCGACCGCGACGATCATTGCTCCGACGGAAAGCAGCGCCGCCAGCACGAGCAGCAGGTTGACGGTGCCGCCGACCGGCTCCACCAGGTATCGCGCCATCAGGCCGCCGGCGACGGCGCCAAACGACGCCCCCGCGCCGATCAGGCCGAACAGCCGACGCGCCTGGCGTGCGTCGAACAGGGAGTTCGCGAAGTTCCAGGCCTGCACCGGGGCAATCACCCCGAAACAGTTGACCCACACGAAGAAGATCGCGGGCAGCAGCTCGAAGGGCGCCCACCGGAACGCTCCCCAGAACGCCAAAACGTTCAGGCTGAAGAAGATCAGCGTGCCGATGGTGGCCATTCGGCGCGCCGACGCGGGCGACGACCGCGGTATAGAGCGGCACGAACAGCCAGAGCACCAGCGGCACCGCGGCGTAGGCATAGACCAGGGCGTAGGGACCGTATTCGCGGAGATACAGGCCGTTCCGGATCGGTTTGGCAAGCAGGAAGGCGGCGACGACGCAGGCGACATAGAAGAACGACAGCAGTACCGGCAGCCCTTCGCCCGCCCGGACGTCGAGGAACCGCCGCAGCCGCAGGAGCATGGGTGGACGTGAGTTTACTTCAGGTTGGACGATCGCTTAGGCTGTGCCCATGTCCCTGATTCAACGGCTGCTTTCGCCGGTAGTGGAAGTGCGCAAGGAGGAGAGTCGCACGGGCGTCGCTGCTGATGTTCGCCTATTCCTTCCTGGCGATGACCGCCTACAACATCATCAAGCCGATCACGCGGTCGAAGTTCATCGCGAGCCTTGGCGCGGAGAACCTGCCCTGGGTCTCTGCTGGTCGCCGGACTGCTCATCGGCGTGCTGATGATCGGCTACACGCGGCTGGTCAGCGCGCTGCCGCGGCGCTGGGCGCTGCCGATCACGCAGATCGCCATGGCGGGCATCATGCTCGGTCTTCTGGTTCCTGTTCAGACAGGGCGGGGACTGGGTGTCGGTCGGCTTCTACTGCTGGGGTCTGATCCTCGGGCGTCCTGCTCATCAGCCAGTTCTGGACGCTTGCCAACCTCGTATACGACCACGGCAGGCCAAACGACTGTTCGGTTTCATCGGCGGCGGGGCGCGCTGGGGGGGATGGCCGGGGCGGCGCTCATCCTGCAACGCTCGTCGAAACGTCGGCACCAACACGTTGCTGCTGTTGCAGCGCCGCGACGCTGCTCGCCTGCGCCGCGATCGTCCTGTGATCATCGTTCGCCGCAACCAGCAGGCCGCGGCCGCGGCGGCGACGGCCGACGAGGAGAAGGGGTCGGCTTCGCCGAGGCGCTCGGCCTGCTCCGCGAGTCGAGGCATCTGCAGATCATCGCGCTCGTGATCAGGTTCGCCGCGGTCGGCGCCGCTCTGATCGAACAGCAGCTGAACATGGCGGCGGAAGCTGTCAAGGGGCGCCGGCGCAACCGACTCGATCACGTGCGTTCCTCGCCAAGGTCCAGCTCTGGACCTCGACCATCGGCTTCATCATCCAGGTCTGGCTCACCCCGCAAGATCCATCGCTATCTCGGCATCGGCTTCGCGCTGATGGTTCTGCCGATCAGCCTCGGCGCGACAGCCGCTGGTGATGCTGCTCAATGCCGCGCTGTGGGCTCCCGCGCTGGCGCGCGTGCTCGACCAGTCGTTGCGCTACACGGTCGACAAGACGACGCGCGAGATCCTGTTCCTGCCGCTGCCGAGCGACGCTAAGCGCCAGGAGGCAAGTCATTCGTCGACGTGACCGTCGACCGGGTGTCCAAGGCCTGCGGGGCGCTGCTGATGCTGGTGCTGGTTCAGCCGTGGGGCCTCGAATCTCGCCTGGCAGCAACTGAGCTCGCCAGCCTGGTGCTGATGGCGCTGTGGATCTTCATGGCGCTGCGGGCGCGGCGCGGCTACCTTGCGGCGTTCCGCCGCAGCATCGAGCGCGCGCGATCTGCGGCCGGCCGAGCTGCGGCTGAGCGGCGCCGACCTGTCGACCGTCGAAACGCTGGTCCAGGAGCTGTCGCACCCGCAGCCCGCCCGCGTCATCTACGCCATCGACATGCTGGAATCGCTCGAGAAGGCCAACCTGGTGACGCCGCTGCTGCTGTTCCACGAGTCGCCGGAGGTCCGCGAGCGGGCGCTCAAGGCGATCGGCGAAGCCCGCAGCGAGATCGCCACCCAGTGGGTGCCGCAGGTGCGCCGCGCGCTTGGCGATCCGCATGCCGGCGTCCGCGCCGCGGCGCTACGCGCGCTCGGCGCGATCGCACAGGAAGATGCCGCCAACCTGGCGCGGCCGATGCTCGCCGATCCGGATTCGCGGATCCGCGCGACCGCGGCGGTGGCGCTGGCGGGCAGCACCAGCAGCGCGACCTGAACGCCGCTGAAGCGACGCTCGGCGAGATCGTCGCCGGCACCGACGACGAGCACCCGCGCCGCCCGCCGGGAGGTCGCCGCGGCGCTCGGCCAGGTCAAGGACCCGCGGCCTCCAGCGCCTCCTCATCCCGCTGCTCTACGACCCTCGTTCGAGGTCGCGGACGAAGCCATGGAGAGCGTGCGCAAGGCCGGCAGCGCCGACTTCATGTTCGTGCCCGGCACTCGTCAGCCTGCTGCGCAACCGCCACCTGAAGGGACGCGCCCGCCAGGTGCTCGTCAGCTACGGCGAAGAGGTGATCGCGCCGCTCGCCTACTTCATGGACGACGAGGGGGAGGACGCCTGGATCCGGCGGCACCTCCCGAGCACGATCGCGATGATCCCCTCGCAGAAAGCGGTGGACGCGCTCGTCGCCCGCCTCGAGGATCCCGACGGCTTCCTCCGCTACAAGGTCATGGCGGCGCTCGGCCGGCTGCGACGGGCAGACGACAGCTTGAAGTTCCCGGCCGACCGGGTCGAGATGTCGATCCTCCGGGAGGCCCGGCAGTTCTTCACTTACCTGTCGCTGCATCACAACCTCGCGACGCGGGGGGAGCTGCCCGACACGTCGGTGATGGCCAGCGCGCTCCGGCAGAAGATCCGGCGGATACGCGACCGTATCTACCATCTGCTGGCGCTGCTCTATCCGCCGGGAGACATTGCCGCCGCGCAGTGGACCCTCGCCCACGGCGATGCGCGCAATCGCGCCAGCGCCTCGGAGTACCTCGACAACCTGCTGACCGGCGCCATCCGCAAGATGGTGATGCCGATCGTCGAGGACCTGCCGGTCGAGGAGAAGGTCCGGCGCGGCAACGTGTTGATCCGCACCCGGCCGCGGGACGTCGAGGAAACCCTGCTGCAGCTGATCAACGACGACGACCAGGTGATCTCCGCCTGCGCGATCGATCTCGTCCGGCAGCGCCGGCTGTGGACGCTGGCTCCTGACGTCGAGCACGTCCTCGCTCACCGCGACGTCCGTGACTGGTTCGTCTTCGAGGCAGCCTCCTGGACGCTCGCCGAACAGCGGATGCCGGCGGATCGGCGGCGGGAGCTCTGGCTCGAGCCACTGCCGGCGGCGGTGCTCGCCTCGGAGCTGCGATCGCTTCCACTGTTCGCCTCGGTGTCGGTCGACGAGCTGTTCCGGATCGCCGCCGCCGCCCGGCAGGTCCGCCACGAGCCGGGTACCACCCTGCTGGTCGAGCGGTCGGTCCCGGAGATGATCCACGTGCTGCTCGATGGCCAGGTCACCGTGACCGGCGACAACCGGCAGCCGGAGAACGTCAGCGCCCCGGCGTCGTTCGGGTTCATGGAGGCGCTGCAGTCGAAGCCGATGCGCCGGACGGTCCGGGCCGCCGGCATCGCGGTCACGCTGGCGCTGACCGCCGAGGAGCTGCGAACGCAGCTGGCCTATAACCCCGAGCTGGTCCGAGGGCTGTTCGCGACGATGGCCACGCGTGCCTACAAGGCCGGCATGCAGCAGGTCTTCCCGACCGGCGCGGCCCGCGAGCTGGAACAGCTGAGCGCTTCGGGCCTGCTGGCGGTCGAGAAGGTCCTGGCGATCGAGCGCGTCCCGATCTTCAAATACCTGTCGCCGGAGGAAGTTCGCAACCTGGCGACGATCACCCGGACGGTCGAGATGAAGGAAGGAACGCGGCTATTCCTGGCGACGGATCGTCCGTCGACCTGGCTGATCCTGTCAGGCGAAGTGGACCTCGAGGCGGATGAGCAACATCCCGCCGCGGTCGCGCGCGCCGGAGACGCCATCGGCTCCTTCGGCGCACTGGCCGGCCCGACGATCGGTCAGAACGCCCGCGTGACGCGCGCCGGGCTGGCCCTCAACATCGATCGCGACGATCTGTTCGAGATGCTCGGCGACCGCCCCGAGATGCTGAAGCAGCTGTTCACCGGGATGATGGAGGCGCCAGGCCAGGCCGGCCTCTACGAGAGCTCGACGACGACCGCGGTGATGGCGACGATGCGCTGAGCGATCAGCGCAGGGGGACAGCGGCGTGCGAGCGGCGCGGTTCCGCGGCCCCCTGCACCTGCCGCGCGGCGGTATCGACCAGAACGGCGGCGGCGTACCCGTAGCGCACCTCGCCTTTGCGCCCGATCTTCGTGAACCGGTGGCCACGCGCGATCAGGTCCTGGAGGACCTGCCGGGGAAACCGATCCTCGATCTGCATCCGCCCGACCGCGTTCTCGGCCGGATCCCGGCCGACGAGGAAGCGGGGAGCTTCGATCGCTCGCTGCGCCGGCATGCCGGCGTCCACCACGTTCAGGATGATGTCGTAGACCGACGCCGGGATCCAGGCGTTGCCGGCCGCCGCCACCGCCAGCCGCGGCGAACCCGGGCCGTCCACTCCCGGCACCTGCCGGAACAACAGCGTCGGCACACTCGTGGACGAGGAGCGCGCCAGCGGCAGAAAGCGTCCGGGCGCGCCGCCGCCGCCGAACCGCAGGTGATTGTTGTAGAGGAAGCCGAGGCCCTCTGATACGTAGAACGTGCCTCCCCAGGTGCTCAGCGTCTGGGTCACCGCGATCATGTTGCCGTCGCTGTCCGCCACGGTGAAGGCGGTGGTGCCGCGGCCGATCCGCTCCGGCCGCTCGGTCGGGTCCGCGGGGGCGCCGCCGTACCTCGACGCTTTCGCCGGATCGATCCGCTTGAACAGCGTCGCCGCGTGCGCCGGATCCAGGTGCGGACCGAGATCGACGTTCCACAGCGCCGGGTCCGCGATCCGGCCCGACTGATCGCGGACCTTCCAGGCCTCGATCACGTGATGGAGGAAATCGGCGTCCGCGGCGTAGGCCGCCCCGGCCCTGGGCTGGTAGTTCTGCAGGATCTGGAGCGTCTCGATCAGCGCCAGGCCGGTAGACACCGGCGGCGGTGACGAGTAGACCGCATGGTCGCGATAGCGTCCGGCCAGCGGCTTCCGTTCGATCGCGCGGTACTGCGCCAGGTCGTCGAGCGTGATCAGGCCGCCGTGACGGGCCATGTCGGCGGCGATCCGCCGCGCGATCTCGCCTCGGTAGAAAGCCTGCGCCCCACCCTGGGCGATCGCGCGCAGGGTCGCACCGTAGTCCTTGTTGATGAAGCGATCTCCGGGCCGGGGCGCCCGGCCCCCCGGCAGGTAGACCTTCTTCGATTCCGCATACTTCTCGAAGTAGCGGCGGCCTTCGGCAATCGAGGTCGGCAGCGCCTCGTCGAGCACGAAGCCCTTTTCCGCATGCTCGATCGCCGGAGCGATCAGGTCGGCCCACGTGACCTTCCCGCTGCCGTAACTGCGATAGAGCTGCTCGAGACCGGCGACGACGCCGGGGATATTGGCCGCCGCGGGCCCGTCGCCGGTGCCGGCGCGAAGGACGGGGTTGTCGCTCGTCGCGTGCACCGGCACCTGGTCCTTGTAGTCGACGGCGACCGGCTCCTTCATCCCCTTCAGGTACACCAGCGCCATGCCGTCGCCGCCGATGCCCGATGCGTCCGGCTCGACCACTCCGAGAGTGAACGCCACCGCGATCGCCGCGTCGACGACGTTGCCTCCCTTTTCGAGCGCCATCAGCCCCGCCTGCGAGGCGAGCGGATGTCCTGAGACCACGACCGCTCTGCCCGACGAGATCGCCGGCTTCATCAACGGCTGTTCCGCGATCATCCGGTCGACCACGGTTTCGAGCGCCGCTTCATCGCGGGCCTGCGCCGCCTGCGGCCGATGTTTCTCTTTGAGCTGCGCCCATTCCTCCGCCGCCGGACCGTTGCGGTAGTACAGACGCCTGAGCGTCTCCCAGACGCGATCGAACGCGGCGGAGAGGTGCGGCGCGGCCGGAGCGGGAGGCGTCAGTTGGCGCGCGCCGGCATCGACCGGCTGCGGCGCATCGACGACCCACAGGCTGAAGGCCTGCGGCGCGAACACCGGCGGCGCGTCCGTCGTCGTTCCGCAGCGGATTGCCGTTGTAGGACGGTTCCGCGGGCGGCAGTTCGGCGATCGCTATCCGGCGGCCGTCCGGGGACCACGCCGGGGCGCCGCCGTGACGCGACACGAGTACCGCCGGCTCGACCGGCCGCGGCCGTGTTGCGCCCGGACCTGGCGCGGCAACCGCTTCAGCCGCGCTGACCCAGATGGAGCCGGTAGCCCTCGCGCTGTGCGAAGTAGGCAATGCGGGAACCGTCGGGCGCCCAGGACGGGAACCCTTCACGTCCGCGGCCGGTCGTGACGCGCGTCCGCGCCGCACGGCCGCCGGTGGCCGCCGGCAGATCGGCGATCCACAGATCGACATCCCCGTCGTCGCTCTCCCGGTCGGAAACGTAGGCGACGCGCTTGCCGTCCGGTGAAACACGTGGCTCGCGCTCGGTGTCGGCGGGCGCGTCGGCGAAGAGGGCGGCAGGCTCTCCGCCAGCGGCGGCGACGATGTGGAGGCGCCACGGTTCGAACGTCCCGTCGCGGCGGGCGAAGACGATCCGCCCGTCCCTCGTGAACGACGGCCACCGCTCGTCGCCGTTGCTCTGCGTGATCTGCCGGAGGTCCCGGCCTTCGGCGCCGGCCACGAAGAGGTCGAACCCATCACCGTCGTCAGCGGCAAAAACTACGAGCCGGCCGTCCGGAGACCAGGCGGGGTCGCGCTCGGTAGCTGTGGCAGCGGCACGGAGTGGACGTCCGCCGCGGCCGTCAGGACCGGTGATCCAGATGCGGTCGAAGAAGGAGACGGCGAGATGCCGGCCGTCAGGCGCCCACACCGGGTCCTGGACGCCCTGCGGAACAGCGGTCTGGGCGGCGAGCGTCAGCGCCGCGGCAACGGCGGCCGCGGCGGCGAATGCGCTCCGCATCACGGCATCACGTCAGGGCCGGCGCGCGGCGCGGACCGCGTCGACGATGTGGCTGGCCGAAATGCCGTAGCGGTCCAGCAGTTCCTCCGGCTGGCCGCTGCGCGGCACTTCGCGCACGGCGAGGCGTTTCACTGCATAGCCCGCAGGCGCAACCGCCTCGCTGACCGCGTCGCCGATGCCGCCGGCCGGATAGTGGTCCTCGACGGTGATGATCAGACCGCCGGTCGCCTTGCCGGCATCGATCATCGTCCGGCCGTCGATCGGCTGCAGCGAGTAGGCGTCGATCACGCGGATCGCGATCCCTTCGGCCTTGAGCGTGTCGTAGGCGTGGAGCGCCTCGAAGACGGTGACGCCGGCGCCAATCACCGTCGCGACGTCGTTGTCGCTCTGGCGGAGAACCTTGGATCCGCCGATCGGGAACTTCTCGTCCGGTCCGTAGATCACCGGCGTCTTCGGGACGCGAGGTGCGCATGTAGGCCATGCCGGGGCGCTGCGCCATCTCGACCACCAGGCGTTCAGCGCTGGTGCCGTCGCACGGGTAGAGCACGGCGCAGTCCGGCACGCCGCGGGCCATGGCGAGGTCCTCGAGCGCCATCTGCGAAGGGCCGTCTTCACCGATCGAGATGCCGGCGTGCGAGCCGGCCAGCTTGACGTTGACCGCGGAGATGCCGGCCATGCGGATGAAGTCGGCCGCCCGCGTGAGGAAGCAGGCGAAGGTCGAAGGGAACGGAATCGCGCCGCGGGCCGCGAGCCCCATGGCGGCGCCGACCATGGCCTGCTCGGCGATATAGAACTCGTAGAACCGATCCGGATGGGCCTTCTCGAAGCGGTCGCTGAAGGTCGAGTTCTTCACGTCGGCGTCGAGCGCGACGACCCGGGGGTCGACAGCCGCCGAGGGCGGCGAGGCCGGTGCCCCACGCTTCGCGGGTGGCGACGAGGTCTCCCAGTTTGTACGCGGGCGCCGGCATCTTCGAGTAATCAGCCGGAGACGCGGGAGGATGTCCCTGCGACCGGCGGGACGCCGGATCTCGGGCTGCGACGCGTCGCCGGTCATCTGCTGCTGCGAGCTCGGCGACCGCGCTGTCGGCTTCCTCTTTCTTCAAGCGCCTTGCCGTGCCAGCCTCTTTCCCCTCGGTGAACGACACGCCCTTGCCCTTCAGCGTGCGCGCCACGATCATCGTCGGCCGGCCCGACGTGCTTACGCGCCTCCTCGTAGGCGGCGAGCAGCTGCTCGACGTCGTGACCGTCAACCTGGATGGCGTGCCAGCCGAAGGCCGTCCAGCGGTCGGCGATCGCCTGCGTGTCGTGGCCGAACTGGGTGGCCTGGCTCTGGCCGAGCGCGTTGACGTCGATGATCGCGCAGAGGTTGTCGAGCCGATGGTGGAGCGCGGCGCTGGCCGCTTCCCAGACCGAGCCCTCGGCCATCTCGCCGTCGCCGAGCAGCACGTAGGTGCGGTAGTCGGAACCGATGCGGCGCGCGTTGAGGGCCGATGCCGATCGCGGCGCAGATCCCCTGGCCGAGCGATCCGGTGGCCACGTCGACGAATGACAGCCGCGGCGTCGGATGGCCTTCGAGATCGGAGCCGATCTGCTCGCAGCTTGAGCAGCTCGCTGCGCGGGAAGAGCCCGGCCTCGGCCCAGGCGGCGTAGAGGATCGGCGCCGCGTGCCCCTTCGAGAGCACGAATCGATCGTTATACGGATTCTGCGGCTCGTTCGGGTCGAAGCGCATTTCCGAGAAGAACAGCGTCGCGACGATCTCTGCAGCCGACATGCACGTGGTCGGATGACCGCTGGCCGACGCGGTGGTCGACAGGATCGAGTCGATGCGAAGCTGGGTGGCGGCGTTGCGGAGCGCAGGGATGGATGTGGAGGTCATGTCGGAACCGGCAGTTTATCACCGGAGAACGACGCGCCGCGCGAGCAGGTAGTGGGCCGCCAGCGCCGAGAACTCGCGGCGCCCTGCCGGCGATCGCCTCGAGCGTTTCCCTCGCGCGGGCCGCGAAGCCGGGATCGTCAACGGCGTCCGCCAGCCGTCGCAGCACCATCGCGGCATCGCAGTTGAGGACGAACGGTTTCAGCGGCACGCCGGGCAGCGGATCGCGGGCCGCGGCGTCCGCGGCGCGGTCGAAGAATCCGCCGCCGGTTTCGTCCCACATCGTCCGCAGCGCGTAATGCGCGAGCTCTTCGGCCATCATCCGGTAGACGATGTTGCCGGTCGATTCCCAGGCATCGAGGTTGGCGGCCGCCATCGCCACCTGATCGGTGAGCAGGCCGCGGATTCCGGCGGCGCTGTGGGCGACCCCATCTCCCGGCTTGTACGACGAGAGGAGCACGCGTTCCAGCGCGTTGAGCGCGCGGCGGCCGAGCGCTTCATCCTGGAAGACCGCGGCGGCGTGCAGCATCGCCGACGCGGTCGCGGCATTCGCATCGGAGAACTGTCTCGCCGGATCGGCACACGCCGACAGCAGCCAGGCGCCGTTGGCGGCGGCCATCGCGCGATTGATGTAATGGGCGACGTCCACCGCCCGCGCGAACCACCGCTCGTGGCCGAGCACCGTCCCGGCGTGCACGTAGAGATCGAGCAGCGCGGCATTGGGCGCGAGCAGCTTCTCCGGCTCCGGTTCGGTCCAGTCGGCGCGGGCGGCGCAGCGGAAGAACCCGCCGTCCTCTTCGTCGTACAACGGTCCCCAGCCGATCGCGTCGAGCGTGCGCACCGCGCGGTCGAGCATCCTCGCATCCTGGTGCGAGGTGTAGAGATCGAGGGCAAGCCGGACGGGGGCGGTCAGCGGAAACTTCGGAGCGCCGCCGAACCCCGCGTGCCGCTCGTCGAAACTGCTGAAGACGAGCGTCGCCAGTTCCGGCGTCGGTCAGCGGCTCCGAGGCGGGATCGGCATCCAGCTGGTTGACGCCCCCTGAATGCGCAAGCGTCGCCGGCTCGTTTGGTGTTTGCTCCCGGGATGCATCGGCGACGCGAGCCAGCGCCAGGATCAACCGGTCTGGCGGCACGAACGTGCCGCCGCCGAGGAGGTCGCCGGCGGCGCTCAGAAAGCAGGTGCTCGGCAACCCGCCCAGGTCGTAGCGGTCGGCAATGTCGGGGCGGTGATCGGCGTCGACGCTGACCGCAACGAAGCCGGCACGGATCGCCGCGACAATGGCGGGCTCGGCGTAACTCGACCGGTCCATCTCGCGGCAGGCGCTCGACCACGGCGCGGCAATCGAGAGCAGGATCGGTTTCCGCTCGGCACGGGCGCGCGCAAATGCCTCGCTGCCCCATGGCAGCCAGTCGACATCCCCACCGCGTGCGGTCGAAGCCATGGGCGCTGGTGATTATAATGAGAGGATGCTCGCGCTGCGTTACGCCGCGCTCGTGGCGGTGGCGCTCTGGGTCGGCGGGCTGGTGGTGCTCGGCGGAGTAGCCGCACCGGCGATCTTCGAGACGATCGCGGCGCGCGGCGTCAGCGACGGACGGATCCTGTCGGGCGCCGTGTTCGGTGAAGCCTTCCGCCGATTTCACCTGGTCAGCTATGCGTGCGGCGCCGTGGTGATCGGTTCGCTGGCGCTTCGCGCCGCGCTGGGGCCGCGGCCGACCGCCCTCGCGTTCCGGCTCGGGCTGGCGGGCGCGATGCTGGTCGCCTCGCTCTATTCCGGGCTGGCGCTCACGCCGCGGATCGAACGCGCGCGGGTCGAAGCCGGGGGCGCCCCATCGGCGCTCGCCGAAGGAGACCCGCGGCGTACCGCGTTCGGCCGCCTGCACATGTTGTCCACCCTTCTCCAGCTCGTGCCCGTCGCCGGCGGGCTGGTGCTACTGTTCCGGGAGCTCACAGACTGATGACCGATCGACACCACAAGGCGCTCGAGGCGGTGGCCGCCGCGATCTCCGCCGCGCCGGACGCGACCGGCGCGATGGAATCGGTCGTCCGGCTGTTGCCCGCGCACCTGCCGTCCTACACCTGGACCGGCATCTACCTGCTCGACTCGAACGAGCTGACGCTCGGCCCCTTCGTCGGCAAGCCGTCGCCGCACACTCGCATCCCGCTCGGCCGCGGCATCTGCGGCGCCGCGGCAACCGAGAAAACGTCGATCATCGTGGACGACGTGAATGCGGATCCGCGCTACCTGGCGTGCAGCATCGAGACGAAGTCGGAGATCGTCGTGCCGATCATGCTCGACGGCGACGTCCTCGGCGAGCTGGACATCGACAGCGACAAGATCGCCGCGTTCGACGCGAGCGACCGCGATCTGCTCGAGCGCGTCGCGGCGCTGCTCGCCCCGCGGCTCGCCGCCGCCACTCAGTAGGTCACAGGCCATTACATGAACCACGTCATCACCCTGATCCCCGGCGACGGCATCGGTCCCGAGGTGTCGGAAGCGGTCGTGCGGATCTTCACCGCGGCCGGGCTCGACATCGACTGGGAGCGGCACGACGCCGGCGTGATCGCCTTCGAAAAGACCAAGGAGACGATCCCGGTCGCGCTGATCGATTCGATCAGGCGCAACAAGGTTGCGCTCAAAGGCCCGGTCACCACGCCGATCGGCCAGGGCTTCACCAGCGTCAACGTCGGCCTGCGCCAGGCGCTCGAGCTGTACGCGAACCTGCGGCCGGTGCGCAACCTGCCGGGCGTGCAGAGCCGCTACACCGACATCGACCTGATCATCGTGCGCGAGAACACCGAGGACCTCTACGCCGGTCTCGAGCACCAGGTGATCCCCGGCGTGGTCGAGTCGATCAAGATCATCACCGAGCGCGCCTCGACCAACATCGCGCGGTTCGCGTTCGAGTACGCGCGCGGCTACGGCCGCAAGCGGGTGACCGCGATCCACAAGGCCAACATCATGAAGCTCAGCGACGGGCTGTTTCTCGAGAGCACGCGCAAGGTGGCGCGCGACTACATCGAGATCACCTACGACGAGCGGATCGTCGACGCCGCCTGCATGCACCTGGTGATGCACCCGGAGAAGCTCGACGTCCTGCTGCTGCCCAATCTCTACGGCGACATCGTCTCGGATCTCTGCGCCGGGCTGGTCGGCGGGCTGGGCGTCGTGCCCGGGGCGAACCTGGGCAAGGACATCGCGGTGTTCGAAGCGGTGCACGGCAGCGCCCCCGACATCGCGCTGAAAAACCTCGCCAACCCGACCGCGCTGCTGCTTTCGGCGCTGATGATGCTCGACCACATCGGTGAGCGTGATAAAGCGGCGGCGATCCGGGCGGCGCTCGACCGGGTGCTCGTCGACGGCGCCGTGCGAACGCGGGATCTGGGCGGCACGGCGACGACCACCGAGTTCACCGAAGCGGTGTGCCGCCAGGTGCAGGTCTGATATAGTCCGGCATCAATGCTCGACGACATCACCCAGGCAGTACCTCGCGCGCGAAGAGGTTGCGCGGTACCTGCGGGGGGGGCACGGGCAGACCGAGCTCCAGGCCCGCGAGCGCATTCACGCCTATCTCGACGAGCTCCGTACCACCCAGCGCTATCCGATCTACCGCGCGCTCAAGCATCCGCTCTACCCGATCCTGCGCAAGATCGACCGGATCGAGGAGAGCGTGGAGAACGCCCGCCAGGCGACCGCCACCGGACGCGCGATCTACATCTCGAATCACAAGAGTCACCTCGACTACCTGGTCGAACCGCTGGTGCTGGACGACGCCGGCGTCCGCCCGCCGGTCATCGCCGCCGGCATCAACCTGTTCGGCGGGCCGCTCGGCCTGCTCCACCGCCACGTCACCGGGGCGATCCCGATCCGCCGCAACACCAAGGACCCGGCCTACCTGGTCACGCTCAAGGCCTACGTCGCCGAGCTGCTCAGCCGTCACGATCTGCTGTTCTACATCGAGGGAGGGCGCAGCTACTCGGGCGAGATCAAGACGCCGAAGACCGGGCTGCTCCACGCCACGCTGCAGGCGCAGCGCAGCGATGCCGTGGTGGTGCCGATGGCGGTCGCCTACGATATCGTGCTCGAGGATCACATCCTCGCGCACCAGGCGTCGAAGCGCCGGGCGCGCGCCTTCGGGCGGGAGGTGGCCGAGATGGTGCGCTACGCCGTCGGCTACCAGTCGCGCGCCTTTGTCACGTTCGGCGCGCCGATCACGATGAGCGGCTACGATCCGGAGTCGCGGCGCGACATCATGGCGCTCGCGCACCTGACTCGCGACGCCATCGGCATGCTCTACAAGGTCCTGCCGACCGCCGTCGTCGCCGCGGCGCTGCGGCCGTCGATCACCCGGCGCGATCTCGAGGACCGCTGCGATGCGATCATCCAGACGGTCGCGGCCGCCGGCGCGAACATGGGTGTGCGATCGGGCCGCGAGGCGGTCGACGCCGCCGGTGAGGCGCTGATGGCGCGCAACGTGATTCACATCGAACCCGGCGGACGCTTCCGCATCCGCGAGCGCCACGTGCTCCGTTACTACGCCCGCACGATCCAGCACCTGGTCTCCGACAGTCGACGACCGCCTCGCACCCACTGATGCTCCAGACGGTCTCCAGGACGTTCTTTACGACGCTGGCGGCGAGCTCGACCCTCACGGAGCTGGCTTCGCGATACGGCATGCGCGGGCCGCGCGGTTTCGCCCGCCGCTTCATCGCCGGCGAAACGATCGACGAGGCCATCGCTGCCGCCCGCATCGTCGAAGCCACCGGGCTGCTGCAGACGCTCGACTACCTCGGCGAGAGCGTCGCGACCATGGCCGACGCCGATGCCGCGACCCGTAGCTACCTGGGGATGATCGACCGGATCGTCGCCGCCGGGATCGGCCGCAACCTGTCGCTCAAGCTGACGCAGCTCGGGCTGACGGTCGACCGCGCGACCTGTGTCGACAACCTCCGGCGGATTCTCGACGCCGCGACGACGCACGGGTTCTTCGTCCGGATCGACATGGAGAACTCGCCGTTCACCCAGGTGACGCTCGACGTGTTCGAAGTGATGTGGCAGCAGGGATACCGCAATGTCGGCGTCGTGCTGCAATCGTGCCTGCCGCGGAGCGTGGGCGATGCGCGCCGGATGAACGAGCTCGGGGCGCGCGTCCGGATCGTGAAGGGGGCCTACAAGGAACCCCGAAGCGTCGCCTACCAGGACAAGACGCAGGTAGACGCCGCGTTCGTCCAGATCACCAAGATCCTGCTGGCCGGCGGTACCTACCCGGCCATCGCCACCCACGACCCGCTGATGATCGCCGCCGCCCTGACACATGCGGGGGAGCACAACCTGGCCCCCGACAAGTTCGAGTTCCAGATGCTGTACGGGATCCGGCGTGACCTGCAGGCCCAGCTCTCGGGCGATGGCTTCCGGATGCGGGTCTACGTGCCCTTCGGCCGTGACTGGTTTCCCTACTTCATGCGCCGCCTTGGGGAGCGCCCGGCGAACATCGGTTTTGTAATCCGCGGCGTTCTAAGCGAGCGCTAGGGACTCCCATACCGCTGAGGTGTGGTGCCAGCGGCCGTACTTGTGGCGCGGCGTGCCATCTCCCGCCCCCAAAACCTCCAGAAAACCGCCAAAAACGTGGCATATCTCTTGATATTCTTGAGGCAGCAGGACTTGGAACGGACGAGCCCGGACCAGCGTCTTAAGAACCAGGAGTGAGGAATTCGGTCATGGTTACCAACTATCCCCAGCAGCTCGCGGCGGCAGCGGAATTTACCTACGAGAAAACGAGCAGCGCCGTGGGGCGCGCGGTCGGCCGGTTCGGTCAGCTGCTGTGCGGCGTCCGGGGTCACGACGCCATCCGGCACGTCGACGGCAAGCGAGTGATGATGCGCTGCACCTCGTGTGGGCACGATACGCCGGGCTGGGAGATCAGCGGCCGGGCGCCGCGCAAGCGCTTCGACGGCGACGCGCGGCGTCACGCGTTGAAGCCGCAGCTGACGCTCCGCAAGTCAGCCTAGCCAGGCGGTCGCAAGCTCGGCGAGCACGTCGCGACAGGCGAGCACCTCGTCGATACGAACGTATTCCTCGGTGCTGTGCAGGCCGGCCCCGCCCGGGCCGAACAGCACCGAGGGAATCCCCGCCTCACCCAGCACCGCCGCATCGGTCCAGAAACTCATTCCCACCGCTTTCGCGTCCACCTTCAGCCGGCCCGCGCACTCCTGCAGCAGCGTCGTCAGGTGGTGGCCGGTCGGGGCTTCGTATGCCGGACGCGAAAAGATCATCCGCGACACCGCCTCGAACTCCGGATCCTGTGCCGACAGCCGGGAGAGGATCGCCCGCACCTCGGACTCGACCGCGTCGGCCGACTCTCCGGTCACCGTCCGGCGTTCGACCTGCAGGCGGCAGCGGTCCGGATAGCTGCTCCACTCGCGCCCGCCGTCGATGATGGACGCGTGCAGCGAGGCGGTGCCCATCACCGGATGCGGCGCGCGCGCCTGCAGCTCGCGATCGAGCTGCTCGAGGCCGGCGAGGACACGCCCCATCCGGAAGATCGCATCACGCCCGTCAGCGGGACGGCTGCCGTGGGCGGCGCGTCCCGCGGTCTCGATCTCCAGCCAGGTGAAGCCCTTGTGGCCGATACCGATCTGCAGGTCGGTCGGTTCGGTGACGACGGCTGCATCGGCCCTCCAGTCGCGCACCAGCGCATCCGCACCGAGACTGGCAAATTCCTCGTCGATTACGGCGGCGACGATCAGCCGCCCCCGCGCCGGGCGCCGGTCCCGCACGACCCGGATGGCGTCGATCATCGCCGCGACACCGGCCTTCATGTCCTGCGAGCCGCGTCCGTAGAGGCGGCCGCCACGCACCACCGGGGCGAACGGCGCCGCCATGCCGTCGACGCCGACCGTATCGGTGTGGCCGCAGAACATCAGTGACGGTCCCGGCACACCGGTGTCGAGCACGCCGATCACGTTAGGACGACCCGGCGCGACCTCCTGAACGTGCACGTCCAGCGACAGCGTCCGCATGTGCGCGGCGAGCGCATCAGCGACGGCTCCCTCACCGGCAGCGCCGCTGACCAGCGACGGATTCACCGAATCTATTGCGACGAGTCGTTCGAGCAGGTCGATGGCGGGGTCAGGCATGCGATCGGGCCTGTATTATGACCGCAATGAATCTGGGCGGCCGCACCGCGGCGATCACCGGGGCGTCATCGGGCATCGGGCTCGCCTGCGCCGAGCTTCTCGCCGGCGCCGGCGTCAATGTCGTCCTCGGTGCGCGCCGCAGCGAGCTGCTCGACGCCGCGGTGAGCCGCATCCGCTCCAAAGGAGGACGGGCGGAGGCGGTCACGATGGACGTCACGCGCGAAGACGATCTGAAACGGCTGGTGGATCGGGCGACCGGGGAATTCGGCGGCCTCGACATCATGATCTGCAACGCCGGCTTCGGCTACTACGGATCGGTGGAAGAGACCCCCGCCGACATCATGCGGCGAATGATGGACGTCAATTTTCTCGGCAGCTATCACGGCGCGAAGGCGGCCTTGCCGGTCTTCCGGGCGCAGGCCCGCGGCCATCTGCTGTTCGTCTCGTCGATCGTCGGCCGCCGCGGGATCGCCCGCATGAGCGGCTACAGCGCGACCAAGGCGGCCCAGGTCGGCTTCGCCGAATCGCTCCGCGCCGAGTTCACCGGCTCCGACATTCACGTCTCGATCGTCTATCCAGTGTCGACCGACACCGAGTTCCGGCACGCCATGACGCGCGATTACGGACACACCGTCGCCGGCCTGGGACCGAAACAACCGGTCGAACAGGTCGCCCGCGCGATCGTGGACTGTGTGCGCCGTCCACGCCCCGAGGTCTACCCGCATCGGATGTCGAAGGCGCTGGCGGTCGTGAACGCCGTCGCCCCCGGCTTTACCGACCGGCTGGTGCGCAAGTACGGACGGCGCAGGACGAACGGCGTTGCCTGAGCCGGCGCTGGCGATCGTTCGCGCGGTGCGCGACGCGGGTGGACGCGCGCTCATCGTCGGCGGCTGGGTCCGTGACCGGCTGATGGGGATCGGCTCGAAGGACATCGACCTCGAGGTCTACGGGCTGGCGGCCGGCCGGCTCCGCGAGATCCTGACGGGCTTCGGGCCAGTGAATGCGGTCGGTGAGAGCTTCACGGTCTACAAGGTCGGCGACATCGACGTCGCCTTGCCGCGCCGGGAATCCAAGGTCGGCCGAGGTCACAAAGGCTTCGAAGTGGTCGGGGATCCGCACCTGTCCACGACCGAGGCCGCGCGGCGCCGCGACTTCACGGTGAACGCGATCGCCTGGGATCCGTTGACCGAGGAGTACGTGGATCCGTTCGACGGCCGCGGCGACATCCACCGTCGCCTGCTCAAGGCGGTGGATGCGACGACGTTTCCTGAAGACAGCCTGCGGGTGCTGCGCGCCGTCCAGTTCGCGGCACGATTCGAGTTCGAGGTCGAACCGGGCACTGCGGAGCTGTGCCGGCGTCTGCCGCTCGACGACCTGCCAGCGGAGCGGATCTGGGGAGAGGTCGAGAAGCTGCTGCTGCGGGCGCACCGGCCCTCGATCGGCCTGGAGCTGGCGCTGCGGCTCGAGGTCATCGGGAGGCTGTTTCCCGAGCTCGGTCGCCTGGTCGGCTGCCCGCAGGAGCCCGAGTGGCACCCGGAAGGAGACGTCTGGGTCCACACGCTCATGGTCATCGACCAGGCCAGGACCCGGATCGAGGATCTCGATCATCCGCGGCAGGTCACGCTGATGCTCGGCGCCGTCTGTCACGATCTCGGCAAGCCGGCGACGACCGCGTTCCTCGATGGGCGCATCCGGTCGATCGATCACGAACAGGCCGGGGTGGCTCCGGCGACGGCGCTGCTCGACCGGCTGAACGTCCACACCATCGCCGGGTTCGACGTCCGCCGGCACGTCCTCGGCATCACCGCGCACCACTTGAAGCCGGGGATGTTCGGGATGTCGAAGACCCCGGTGTCGGACGGCGCCTACCGGCGGCTCGCGCAGAAGGTGGATCTCGAGCTCCTCGCCAGGCTGGCGAAATCGGACTGCCTCGGACGCACCGGCGGGTTCGACTGTTCGTCGATGGACCGGTTCCTCGAGCGCGCGCGGCAGCTCGGGGTCGAGCACGCGCCGCCGGCGCCGATCGGTACTCGGTCGACATCTGCTCGGCCTCGGCGTACCGCCCGGCCCTCGCATGGGTGAGATCCTCCGCGCCATCTACGAGCGCCAGCTCGATGGCTCGATCACCAGCGTCGAAGACGGGCTCGCCTTCGCCCGCGAGTACAATCGAGGCTGATGCTGCGATCGCTCTGCTGCTGGCTCTGCCTCGCTTCGGTGCTCATGCTCGCGACACCGGCGCAGGCCCAGGATCCAGTGCCACAGCCGATCATGGACGAGCCGATCGGGCGCTACGTGGTGGATGCCCGCGGCCTGCTGCCGAAGTTCAAGGCGAACGCGGCCATCGCCGAAGCGCTCGCCGTCGAGACCGCCGACCTGCCAACCTGGGGACTGGGACTCGTGGTCGGCGCACACGTATACCCGGTACGAAAGGGGCATTTCGCGCTGGGCATCGGCGGCGAACTCCTCCTCCGCGCCCGGGCTTCGAGCACCGTGCCGCCGGCCGTCGAGGACGGCCCCGATGGCCCCACGATCGTGACCAGCCTGACGGGGATCTCTCCGCAGCTGTCGCTGAACTTCGGGAAGCGGGACGGCTTTAGCTACCTCACCGGCGGCATCGGCCGGGCATCGTACACGTCTGAGATCGAGGACCTCCCCTTCGAGGATCCCGAGTCGCGCCCCCGGGCGTTCAACTACGGCGGCGGCGCACGCTGGTTCACCAGCAGGCACGTCGCGTTCACCATCGATCTGCGCTTCTACGCGATCCAGGCCCAGGAGGCGACACTCGGCCGGCCGGCGTTCCCGAGCATGACCATCATGGTGTTCAGCGCGGGGATTGCGGGACGGTAAGCACGTGCTCCGTGCGACGTGCTACGTGCTGGGTGCGTACGGGCGATGTGCGACGTGCGGTGCTACGTGCGACGTGCGGTGCTACGTGCGACGTGCGGTGCTACGTGCGACTACGGGCTACGGGTTACGTGCTACGTGGCGTGCTACGGGCTACGTGCCGTGCTACCGGCTACGTGGCGTGCTACCGGATACGTAGCGTGACGGGTGCGACGCGCGATGAACGGGCCGCGGTCAGCGTTTCTTGCGTCGATATTCTTCGAACAACCGGGCCGCGTTGCCGGCGACGGAATGTAGTGACGGGTTCCAGCCCAGGGCGCGGGCGCGGGGGCTGCGGAGGCGTTGGTCGAGGGCCAGCGCCTCGGCGTACGGCCCCATCTTCTGCCGGGCTTCGGCGAGCGGGACGTGGCGGACGCTCGGCTCGGTTTTCGCGTGCTCGCTGAGCGCGGCGACGATCTCGTTGACGGTCTCGTCCCCCTCGTCGTTGGCGTGATAGATCCCCGAGGCCGCGGGATTGGTGGCGGTCCGGACGTAGAGCTCGGCGAGATCCCGCTGGTAGACGAGCGGCCAGTGATTGTCACCAGGCCCGATCACCCGGATCAGGCTGTTGGAGGCGTCCTTCAGCAGGTCCCCCACGATCCCACGGTCGCCGCCGTAGACAATGCCGGGGCGGATGACGACCGGCCGCCAGCCGGCGGTCGCGGCATCGAGCACGCGTTTCTCGTGCGCCGGACGCCAGGCCGCGATCTCGATCGGGTTGGGCGCGGCGGTTTCGTCGATCGGCGTGGGGGCCGGGCCGAGCAGCCAGATGCCCGACGTGTAGATCAACAACCGGCCAGGGTCTCCGGGAGTGGCGAGGACGGTGTCCAGGATCGTGGCGTCGACGTCCACCGCCCGGGGACCATGTTCGAGCGCGGCCAGCACGACGCCGTCGGCCGCCGCCGCCGCGCCGGCATAGGACTTCGGCTTGGCAGCGTCACCGAGGAGCGGGGTGGCGCCGCGGGCCTGCACCTGCTCCGCCTTTTCGCTGTTGCGTACCAGCGCGTCGACATGGTGCCCGGCCCGGACGAACGCATCGAGCACCGCTGCGCCGATGTAACCCGTCCCGCCGGTCAGGAAAATCCTCATTCAGTCCTTTTGCCGCAACCCGGAAAACCGCCTCCGCTCCGCACCTTCCCGTCTCAGATGTCCCAGATCCGCTCCTGCTGATCGTAGAAGGTGATCAGGCCGTCTTCGCTGACTTTCAGCACGGCGCCGTGCCGGCCGGCGGCCATCGCCGCGGTGGTCCTGGCTCCTTCCACCGCGAGGTTCGAGTGCGGCTCCGGCGGCTCACGATGCAGCAGGATGGCGCCGACCGCAAGCAGCCGGCCGGAGTTGTCCATCACCGTCGCCCCGTCGGTCCGCGCGAGGCCTTCGAGCACGGCAGGATCGAGGTCGGTCGCCGTTCGCCCGCGCAGCATGTGCATCAGCTGGGCCCGGGTCGGCACCTCTTCCCCCGACACCCGCATCGCGTCGAGCTGATCTGCCGGGGCGACCAGCAGCGGCAGCGACTCCTCCGCATTGCGCAGGACCACGAACAGGGCCCCTTCGCGGGCGTCGGCCAGGTCGAGCGCCGTCTGGAACAGCCGCTCCGCCAGCGGCCGGTTGCCGACCGCGGTGGCCCACATCTCGTACTTCGCCTGGATGTCGAGCAGGTGCCACTTCGCGTTCCGGAAGCTGAAGACCTGGGTACCCTCGGCAAAGATCTTGATCTCGTGGCTCGGGCTCAGCACGATCACGATGTTCCGGTTGCCGACCGTCGCCAGCGCGTGGGAGCGGTAGGCGACCGGACAGAGGACCTCGAGCGACGCCGGCCGCGAGTACCGGCCCACCTCGATGATGTCGAGCACTGCCCCGGTCCGGTTGACCAGGAAGAGCGTCCGCAGGCCGTCGCACAGGCGGTAGAAGCTCTTGATGCCGGTCAGGCCCGGCGAGTACCGATACTGGCGCCCCGCCAGGTTGTCGTGCTGACGGACCGGGTCCTCCTCCCCTTCCAGCAGCAGCACACCCGACGAGATGGCGCGGTTCTCATAGCTCGAAAGCGCCGCCACCCGGAGCACCTCGATACCGGTCGCCACCAGGTCCGCCCGGGTCTGCGCCGGGTTCCCGTACGAAGTCGAATCCAGCAGGACGCCGACATAGCGATCCTCGATCGCGCCGCGAAACAGGTCGCCCCGCTCGAGCATCTGCTTCGGATCGAAGATCGCCCGGTACCGGGCCGCCAGTACGGTCCCGATCGCCCGCGCCAGTCTGACCTCGTGCTGGGTGAACGGACGCCGCGCCGGCACGTAAAGAACGTGCCGTGAGCCGAACCACCGGATCGACAGCACCGAGGGGTCGTGGGTCGGCTCGATCGCCAGCCGGCCGTCCGACGAGAGCGACGGAATCGGCTCGGTCTCGAACGTCGCGCGGCTGAAGAACTGCCGCAAGGCCGCCTGAAGCAGGTTGTCGTAGAGCGCGCTGGCGGCGAAGACCGGGGGGAGCGACATGGGGTTTTCCATCATAATTCAGCATGGCGCGGCACACGCTGCTGGATTTCTACGCCGACCTGTCGCAGACGGCTGGCGATTTCGTCGTCTACGACGATGGCTACCGCGCCTGGACGTTCACCTACGGCGAGATCGCCGCCGCCGCAGCGGCGTTTGCCGGACGGCTGCGCGCGGCCGCGATCGGCACCGACAGCAAGGTCGTCCTGTGGAGTGAAAACCGCGCCGAATGGCTCGCCGTGCTCTGGGGCTGCCTGCTCGAGGGCGTCGTTCTCGTCCCGGTCGACTACCGGTCGCCCGCCGAACTGGTCCTGCGGATCGCCGAGATCGTGGACGCCAAGGCGATCGTGGTGGGGGAAACGGTCGAAGCACCCCAGACCCCGCGTCCCGTCTGGCCGATCCGCCAATCGACCGCTCCGCAATCCCCTAACCCGATTCCCCATTCCCCATCCCCCAGTGCCCATTCCCCATCCCGCACCCCGATCCCCCATCGCCCTCGTCGATCGCCGAGATCATCTTCACTTCCGGCGCCACCGCCGATCCGAAAGGGGTGGTGCTGACGCACCGGAACATCCTCGCCAACATCGTTCCGATCGAACGCGAGATCGCCAAGTACCTCAAGTACATCCGGTTGTTTGCGCCGATCCGCTTCCTGAACCTGCTGCCTCTCAGCCACATGTTCGGGCAGGCGATGGCCACCTTCATTCCGCCCCTGCTGCCCGGCATCGTCGTCTTCACGCGCAGCCTGTCGCCGCAGGACATCGTCCGGCAGATCCACGATCGGCGAATCTCGGTGCTCGTCTGCGTGCCGAAGATGCTCGAGGTACTGCGCGACTACGTGCTGGCGGGGGGTCTGCGGCTCGAGGTGGACGCCGGGCCGCGCCACCCGCTCGCCCGCTGGTGGCGCTACCGGAGCGTCCACCGGATGTTCGGGTTCAAGTTCTGGGCGTTCATCGTCGGGGCGGCGCCGCTCGATCCGGAGCTCGAGTCGTTCTGGCGGAACCTCGGATTCGTCGTGGTCCAGGGTTACGGCCTGACCGAAACCGCACCGGTGGTGACCCTCAACCATCCGCTCCACGGATCGCGCGGCGCGGTGGGGAAGCCGATCTCCGGCGTCGAGGTGAAGATCGCCGAGGACGGCGAGATCCTCGTGCGCGGCGACAACGTCACGACCGGCTACTACAACGCGCCGGAAGAGACCCGCAGCGCCTTCCGTGACGGATGGTTCCACACCGGCGACATCGGCGAGCTCGACGAGGCCGGCCACCTTCGGATCCGCGGACGCAAGAAGGAGCTCATCGTCACGCCGGACGGGCTCAACGTCTATCCCGATGACGTCGAGCGCGTACTGAATGCGATCCCGGGTGTGCGCGAATCCGCGGTCGTCGGCGCACCGGTTGCTGGCACCGCGGGCACGACCGAACGGGTGCAGGCAGTGCTCGTCACCGACCCGGGGGTCGACATCGACGACGTCGTGCGCCAGGCGAACAGCCGGTTGCAGGACCATCAGCGGATCCGGGCGGCGGCGCGCTGGACGTCGGAGGAGCTGCCGCGGACCGAGGGCACGCGGAAGCTCAAGCGCCGCGAGTTGAAAGGGTGGCTGTCCGGCCAGCCGTCCACGCCCCGGGTCTCATCGGGAAAGGGCGGGCTCACCGCCCTGCTCGAGCAGCTGGCCCCGGGCGCCACGATCGGACCCGCCACGACCCTGGAAGAGCTCGGCCTCAGCTCGCTCGAACGGGTCGAGCTGATGATGCGGATGGAGAATGCGTTCGAGATCACGGTGGACGAGGTGCGGTTCGCCGCGGCGAAGACCGTCGCCGATCTCGAAGCGCTGGTGCAGCCCCTCGACGGCGCGGGCACGGCGGCGATCCAGACCGCCGAACCCTTCGACTTCCCGTCATGGAATCGGTCCGCGCTGGCACGCGCCGCGCGCAGGATCAGCCTGCCGACCTGGATCCTGCCGCCGTCGCGCCTGTTCATGTCGCTCGAGGTCGACGGCCTGGAACACCTCGAGAACGCGCAGGGGCCGGTGATCTTCGCCGCCAACCACCAGAGCCACTTCGACGCACCGGCGATCCTGCGGGCGTTGCCGCCGCGCTGGAGATATCGTGTCGCGCCGGCGATGCTCAAGGAATTCTTCGCCGCCCACTTTCACCCGGACCAGTTCACACTCCGGCAGCGTCTAACCAACAGCGCCAACTACTACCTCGCGTCGCTGTTCTTCACCGCCTTCCCGCTCCCGCAGCGGGAAGTGGGGGCCCGCGACGCGTTGCGCTACATCGGCGAAGTGGTCCAGAGCGGCTATTCGATCCTGATCTTCCCGGAAGGCAAGCGGACCGACGCCGGCGAGATCCTGAGATTTCAGCCCGGCGTCGGGATGATCGCCTCCCGGCTGTCGATCCCGGTCGTCCCGGTCCGGCTCGACGGGCTGGAGCGGATCCTCCACCATTCCTGGTCGTTTCCGCGACCTGGCCGGGCCAAAGTGACCTTCGGGCCGGCTATGTCCTTGACTGGTAACGACTACGCCGAACTCGCCAGCCGGGTGGAAGAGGCAGTCAGGAGGCTGGGAAGCCACGGCTGAGGTTGAGCTGAGGGCGTAAATATGGCACAATCTTTGTTTGGAAAGGACAGCGCTTGAGCAAGGATGATCTGATTGACGTGCAAGGCACCGTCGTCGCGGTGCACAGCGGCGGCCTGTATCGAGTGCAGTGTGATCAAGGCCACGAAGTGCTTGCACAGTTGAGCGGCCGGATGCGCCGCTTCCGCATCAAGGTAGTGCCCGGCGACCGCGTCACCGTAGGGGTTTCCCCATATGATCCGGTCCGCGGCATCATCACCTTCCGAGCTCGCTAAATAACCAGTTTGAATTCTCACACCACACAGTCGAACAGTCCGGGTCGAAATCGAGGACGCCGCAGCCCGCGCCCGGGTGGCTCCCGTAAGCCGGCGCGTCACGAAGCCCCTCCCGTCCAGCCGACCCCGGTCACGCGCCCTCAAGCCAATTACGATCCGCGGCCGGTCCCCTTCGAAACCCTCGGCCTGGAGCATTCCCTCATCGAGGGCATCCGGGTGCGCGGCTTCAACGCGACGACCCCGATCCAGAGCGCGGTCATTCCCTTCGTCATGGAGGGGGACGACCTGATCGGCTGCGCCGCCACCGGCACCGGCAAGACCGCGGCGTTCCTGCTGCCGATCCTCAACCGCATGCTGCGGTCGCGGGCGCTGGCGCCCGACGAGCGCGGCTACACGCGCGTGCTGATCCTTGCCCCGACGCGTGAGCTGTGCGTGCAGATCGCCGACGATGTCGAAGGGTTCACCTACCATACCGACGTCACCAGCGTGGCGGTGTACGGCGGCGTCGACATGGGCCCGCAGGAACGCGCGCTCAAGTCCGGCGTCGACATCGTGATCGCGACCCCCGGCCGGCTGATGGACCACATGCGCAGCAAGACGGTGGGCTTCGACAAGCTCGACACGCTGGTGCTCGACGAGGCGGACCGGATGATGGACATGGGCTTCTGGCCCGACGTCCGCCGCATCGTGCAGGCGCTGCCCGACAGCGCCGCCCGGCAGACGCTGCTCTTCTCGGCGACGATCGCCGAAGAAGTGATGAAGCTCGCGGACGAACTGGTCGTGGATGCGAAGTACGTGCAGATCGGCTCCCAGATGGGGGCGGCCAAGACGATCACGCACACCGCCGAAGCGGTCGCCTCGGGGCAGAAGACCGAGTGGCTGGCGAAGTTCCTGCGGCGCACCGACGGGCCGGTGCTGGTCTTCGTGCGCACGAAGTCAGGCGCGGACCGGCTCGCGCGCAAGCTGGCGGCCTTCGGCTTGAAGGCGGCGGCGCTGCACGCCGACCGGACCCAGCAGCAGCGCACCCAGGCGATCGAAGGCTTCCGCGCCGGCAAGTACCGGGTGCTCGTGGCGACCGACGTCGCCGCCCGCGGCCTCGACATCGACGGCATCACGCACGTCGTCAATTACGAGGTGCCGACGAGCCGCGATACCTACGTGCACCGGGTCGGGCGCACCGGACGCGCCGAAGCGACCGGCACGGCCTTGACGCTCGTCGCCCCGGAGGAGCTGCGCGCGCTCGAAGCGCTCAAGCGCTCGGTCGGGATCGAGATGCAGGGATGAGCGATCATCGGAATCCCTTCGGCCCGGCGTTTCCCGACGCACCGGTCGAGCCGCAGGGGGCCGCGGTCCCGGAGCAGTCGGCCGCCGACCCGTCGATCGCCACCCCCGCCGAGAACCTGCCGTCCACCGCGATCCTGAAGTTCAAATCGTGCCGGTGGCGCTGCGACCCCGACGCCGGGGAGTTCTGCACCCACCGCGACGTCCTGCCGTTCGCCGGCAAGGAAGGCTTCGTCCCCGAGTCGTGGTGCCCGGACTGCGCCTTCTACAAGCTCCGCCGCACGCCGAAGAAGCGGGACTACTCGAACAATTACTAGAAATTCAGAACTCAGAACTACAGAACTACGAACTGCGGCTTGGTTCTTAGTTCTGAGTTCTTAGTTCTTAGTTCTGAGTTTCTGTCCCTACTCCGAAAATTCCCTCGCCAGCTCGATCCATTCGCCGTCCGGCGCGAGCTCCTGGTAGGCCTTCCAGTGGGGCTTGGCCTCGGGCGAGTGGCCGGTCTTCTCCAGCGTCACCGCGAGATAGAAGTGCGCATCCGGGTATGACGGGTTGAGCGTCACCGCGTCGCGGTAGCAGGTGAGCGCGCGCTCAAAGCGTCCGAGGTCGTGAAGGATGTTGCCGAGATTGAAGTGCGCCTCGAAGCAATCCGGTTCCAGGCCGATCGCCCGCTCGTAGAGAGCCTGGGCCTCGATCAGCTCGTCGCGGGCGTAGTGGATGTTCGCCAGGTTGACGATGGCGGGGACCAGGTCGGGATCGACGATCAGCGCCTTGCGATAGGCGGCGGCCGCCGACTCCATGTTCTGCTCCTCCCCATCGTCCAGCCGCGACCCTTCGACGAAGTACTTGGCGGCGAGCGCGGACTGTGGATCCGAAAACGGGAACTGCAGCGACGGGTCTTTCACCTGCGGCTGCGGGCTGAGCGATTCACGCCGCGCGCGATGCTGGTCGAGCGCCACGACCTTGACCAGCGGTGCGTCGCCGGCCGCGGCGGTTTCGTGAAAATCGAGCTGCAGCTGTCCCTGTCGCTCGGCCGCCAGCGAGCGAAGGACGGTCTTGAGCGGCGTGCCGCGCTCCAGCTCCGCGGCAACCTGCTTGATGGTCTGAAGGTCCGGGAAGGTGTACTCGCGAAGCTCGCGCGGCACGTTCGACTGGTGCCGCAGCAGACCCCACTTCTCGAGATAGCGGAGATGGTTCTCCGTCACGCCAGGGTAGAGGCTGCGAACCTGCCGGTGACCCAGCGGGCCGCCGGCTGAAGACGAGAACGACGTCATCCATCGGCAAGATGGGCCGAGAGAGGACACGTTGTCAACACCAAAGCGCCCGTCGCCGTTCCCATTCCGCATTCCCCATTCGCCGCATTCCCCACTCAGCATTCCCACTCCGCATTCCCCCACTCCGCATTCCCCATTTCCTGATCCCCTCCGCTCGAATGGAGTTAAATAGTACCCGATGCTCCTTGCCGGCGACATCGGGGGAACCAAGACGCTGCTCGGGCTGTTCGCCGCCGCCCCTGAGCGTCCCAGGCCGATCGAAGTCGGCGAGTTCGTGACGCTCGAGTACGAGGCGCTCGAGCCGATGATCCGCGAATTTCTCACGGCTCAGAACATCGAGGCGAGGCGGATCGAAGCGGCGTGCTTCGGCGTTGCCGGGGCGGTCACCGGCAAGGTGGCGCGCCTCACCAACGTCCCCTGGCTGGTGGACGGCGAATCGGTCGAAGACGCGTTCCCGTTCAAGCGCGTGCGGATCGCGAACGACCTCGAGGCGCTCGCCCACGGGGTCACGGTGCTCGAGCCGTCCGAGCTCAAGACCCTTCAGGTGGGGCTGCCGGTTGCCGACGGCAACGCGGCGGTCATCGCTGCCGGCACGGGTCTCGGCGAAGCGATGCTGCACAACGTCGACGGCCGCTTCATCCCGGCGGCCTCCGAAGGAGGCCACGCCGATTTCGCCCCGCGCACGCCGCGCGAAATGCAGATGGTCCAGGAGCTCACCCGGGTGTTCGGGCGGGTCGGGGTCGAGGTCGTGCTCTCGGGTCCCGGTCTCGTCAACATCTACCAGTTCACCCACAACGCCTTCGGCTCGGGGCCGACGATCACCCCCAACAGCCTCGCGCCGTCCCGCTTGTGCGAAGGGGTCGGGCCGTCGAAGGACTGGGCCGACCTGCCGGCCCGCATCAGCAACGCCGCCATGGAAGGGCGCTGCGACCGTTGCATGGAGGCGTTCGACATCTTTCTCGGCGCCTACGGCGCCGAAGCCGGCAACATCGCGCTGCGCTGCGTCGCCACCGCCGGGGTGTACATCGGCGGCGGAATCGCCCCGAAGATCCTGCCGGCGCTCGAGTCGGGCCTGTTCATGGAGGCGTTCCGCGATAAGGAGCCGATGGCGCACCTGGTAGCCACGATTCCGGTGTCGGTGATCCTGAATCCCGACGCCGGGTTGCTCGGGGCCGCGGTCCGCGCCCAGCAACTTTCCCTGGAGGGCTAGATTGCGTTCGACCCCCGGGGCGCTCGTGGTCCTTCTGCTGCTCAGCGCTGGATGCTCAGGCGACCGTCAGGCAACGCCCGGCAGCCGGCCATCGGGCGGACTCCCATCGATCCTGCTGGTCACGCTCGACACGACGCGCGCCGACGCGATCGGCCCGGAGGCCCAGGGCCTGCAGACTCCGGCGTTCAACGGGCTGGCGGCCCGCGGGCAACGGTTCCGGCAGGCATACGCCACCGTGCCTGAAACGCTGCCGTCGCACAGCTCGATGATGACGGGGCTCTACCCGGCCGGTCACGGCGTCCACGAGAACGCACGATTTCTGTCCTCGAGCCATCCGGTGCTGGCCGAGAAGCTCCAGCAGCGCGGCTACCGCACCGCCGCCTTCGTCTCGTCCTTCGTGCTCGCGCGACGCTTCGGCCTCGCGCGCGGGTTCGAGGTGTACGACGACGGCCTGGCCGAGGGTGCGGCGGAACGGACCTCCCACGAGACCACCAGCAGGGCCCTCGAGCACCTCGCAGCCGCCTCCTCGCAGCCGCACCTGGTCTGGGTCCACTATTTCGATCCCCACACACCCTACGCACCGGCGGAGCCGTTCCGCAGCCGTCACGCGGCACGACCGTACCTCGGCGAGGTCGAGGCCATGGACGCCGAGCTGGGGCGGCTGATCCGAGGGTTCGAGGAGGCGGCGGCACGGAGCGGTGGCGGCGCCGCCATCATTGTCGCCGCCGACCACGGTGAAGGGCTTGGCGATCACGGCGAGCTGCAGCACGGGAACCTCCTCTACCAATCCACCATGCACGTGCCGCTCGTCGTGGTGGGACCCGGCGTGACCGCCGGCACCAACGACACGCCGGTGAGCACCCGGCGGATCTTTCACACGATTCTGGATTGGGCGGGTCTCGGGTCCAACCGACAGCCTTCGAGCGGCGGCGGCGGAAGTCGTGCTCGGCGAAGCGATGAAGCCGTATCTCAGTTACGGCTGGCAGCCGCAGATCATGGCGGTACAGGGAGCGCAGAAGGCGATTTTCGCTGGCAAGGTCGGAGACCTACGATCTCATTGCCGATGCCACCGAACAGAAGAACCTGGGCGCCGGCACGAGCCTGCCGGCCGCGATGCGCAAGGCGCTCGACGAGTACCCGGTGCCTTCGATCGAGACCAGCCCCGCACCGGAGAATCTCAGCGACGAGGCGCGTCGAAGCCTGGCCAGCCTGGGATACGTCAGCGGGACCGCCGCGCCGATTGTCCGGAAGGACGCGCCACGGCCGGCCGATATGGTCCACCTTCTTCCCACGGTCGACGCCGCGTCCGGTCTGTTCGTGCAGGAGCGTTATGCGGAGGCGATCCCCCTGCTGCGGAAGATCCTCGCCGCCGACCCGAACAACCTCGATGCGGCGCTGCGGCTAGCGACATCGCATTCGTCGCTGGGGCAGGAGGCGCAGGCACTCGAGGCCTTCAAGAGAGCCGCCGCGATCGCGCCGAAGTCGCCGGATGCGCGACTCTATCTGGCGCTGCACTACGCTCGCGGCAAGAGCTGGAAGCAGTCGATTCCGATCCTCGAACGAATCGTCGAGGAGCAGCCGGAGCGGCTCGCCGCGATCGAGGGGCTTGCCGCCGTCCGCGAAAAACAAGGGTGGCTGCTGGATGCGGTGCGGCTGCGTCAGAAGGCATTCAGCCTGCGGCCGGCGACCGGACCGGAGCTGGCCGCACTGGGGAACCTGGCGATGGCAGCTGGAGAAACCAATGCGGCGATCGACGCGTTCGAGAAAGCCGGGCGGCTTCAGGGAGCGGCCTTCAGGCACGACCTGGAACTGGGCGTCCTGCTGCTCGCCGCCCGCCGGCTGCCGGAGGCCGCGACGGCCCTCGACCGCGTCCCCTCGAGTCATCCCGACTATCCGATGGCACTGTTCAAGCGCGCGCAGGTCAGCGTCCTGCTGAACGAGCCGGACCGGGCCGCCAGGATCGAAACCGCCAGACGCCACGCCGACGCCACTACGCGACCGCTGATCGCGAACGAGCGCCTCTTTCGTTAGCCGATCGCCCAGCCGCCGCCGAAGCCGATGAGACTGGAAGCGATCAGAAACGCCATGCCAAGGAGCATCAGCATTCGCCCGTGTGACGCCGCGAATCCATCGGCAAACGGCAGCAGCACGGCCCGCACGCGGCGCGGCTCCCGCCCGGCGACAAAGCCGACGATCACCCACCAGGCGCCGAGCATCCAGACCGATTCCAGGCCGGCGGATCGGCCCTGCAGAACGAGCGGGAACGCGAGCACGAGCCCGGTCAGGACCCCGGTGCCGATCGCGAGCGGCAGGTAGTACGCCCACTTCGTTCGGCCGGCGATGCGCTCCGGTGCATGGACGACATAGGCACGCGCGACGAAGAAGGCCAGCGCCAGCAGCACCAGGCCGAAGCCGTCGTCGAACAGCGGCAGCCCGAGGACGGTCAACACCAGCAGCACAACCGGCATGCCCAGATCTCCTCCCAACCGCGCCTGGAACTCCGAGAGACCATCCAGGACGTTGCGCTGGACCCAGTCTCCGCGGGAGCGCTTCGGCTGCGCGGCGCCCGCCGCAGATGCCGTTGTCCCACTGCGCGGGATTGCCGAGGCTGTCGAGAACGCGCTCGAGCGCGCACACGGTCACCGGTTCTTCGCTGGCCGCGAGCTCGGCATGGACGTGCGCCCTGAGGTCTTCGGCAACGTCGTTGGCGTCGACCCGCGGGTCGCCGGCGACCGACAGCCGCATGCGTCCCAGCCACGATTCGAAATACTCGGAGGCGTCTGGCGTCCAGGTTTTCATCGAGTTCCTGCCTTGTGGGCCGCGTTACGCAGCGCTTCGACACTGGAGACGAGCGATTGCCACGCGCTGTTCATTTCTCCCAGCGTCGTCTTCCCGGTCCGGGTCAGCTCGTAGTACTTCCGTGGCGGGCCGTCGGGGGAGTCCTCGATCGTCGCGCGCACGAGACCGTCCGCCTTGAGGCGGCTGAGGATCGGATAGACCGTCCCATCGCCGATCATCAGGCCGTCGTAGCCGCGGAGGATGCGGACGATGTCGTAGCCGTAGAGGCGATCGCCGTCGAGGGCATTGAGCACGGCGAGCTCCAGCGCCCCTTTCCGAAGCTGCGTCGTCCAGCTCATGGCGGCGCACTATAACTCAATACAAGGTAGGTGGCAATAGCGCATAGTGGCGGCAGGCGAGGATGGCCGCAGCCAGCGAAACGTACGTAGAAAGGGCCGGCACGAGGCCGGCCCCTTCTTACAGTGTTGAACCGTGTTGAACCGTGGCTAACGGTATTTAGCCGTGTTGAACCCCGGTCTTGAACCGTGGTCTAGAAGAGGAACCTCGCGGCCAGCTGCAGCCGCCGCGGATCGTAGAACAGCCGGGCGTTGCCGAACTGCGGGTTGGTCGTCACCGGCTGGATGCTGTAGCCGGTCTGCGTGTTGAACACGTTGAAGACATTGGCCAGCAGCTGCACCGAATAGCGGCCCTTGAGCGGGATGGTCTGGGTGTAACTCAGATCCATCTGCGCGTGCGCGTCGGAGCGCTGCGACCCGGCTGACTCGATGTACATGCCGTCGTCCAGGGTGTCGAACGGTCCGATCGGGATATAGGGCACGCGGCTCCACGCCTCCCACGGTTGCCCCGACTGTGCGTACACGAACGCGCCCACCGACGCATTCCACTGCAGCTGATAGAAGCCGTACAGCTTCAGCATGTGCGGGCGATCGCCGCGCAGCCGGCCGTCACGGAAATTCCAGAGCTGCCGGCCCGGGCCGTCAGCGGTCCGCGACGACCCGATGAAGATGTTCGCGTCGTTGGTCAGGCCGGTGTTGTCCTGGTCGAAGTTGCCCCAGGTACTTGCTGTAGGTGTAGGAGCCGCGGACGAACGCGCGCTGACCGCGCCATTCGGCTTCGACCGTCGCCTCCTGATACTTCGTGTACGCGCCGTCGAGCTCGGCGATCACGTAACTCGACCCGCTGAGGACGCCGCTGCCGATTTCCCGACGGCGATCATCCAGGTCGGGAATGAACAAACCGAGCGCGCGGATGTCTGCGGGTGCATCGGCGAACAGCCGGGCATTGTTGGGCACGTCTTCCCAGAAGTTGCTGCTCTCACGGTGGCGTCCATACGCGCGGACCGACAGACCGGGCCTCACTTCGAACGCCGCGCCCAGCAGGAACTCGTCCGTCTGGCGCGGATCGAGATCCTCCACGAACAGTTTGCCCGACGACGAGCGACGGGCTGAACGGCGAAGAGCCGGCCTTCCGCGTCGAAGTCGAAATTCAGCGTGACCGCGAGGTTGCGGTCCCACGCCGCCGCGCGCGGCAATGAGCTGACCGCCGGGTTGTAGCGGGCATAGCTGCCGTAGATCGTGTCGCGGCCGTTGAAGGCCCAGGTGGCGCTGGCGCGGGGCTGCAGCATCTTGCTGAACGGCAGATCGTACATCTCGTACTTCGAGCCCGCCTCGGCGCGGAAGCCGGTGAGCGTCGCCGAGCCGTCCTCGCGCAAGCCCTGACCGTACAGGGTGTCGTTGCTGGCCAGCAGCCCGAGGTTGACCGTCAGGTTGCGCCACCGCACCGTGTCGTTGATCTCGAGGCTCTGCGACTGGTATTCCGAGTGGATCGGCGGCACCGCCGTGGTCCTGCCGATCATTTCGGGGGGCAGCCCCTGCTGCTGGACCTGCGCGCGGATGAAGGCGCCCGGCGCCGTCGTCAGCGTGTTGGCGGGGACCGTGATCAGGCCCCAGCCGTTCGACGTGCGGAACAGATCCTCCTCGTCGCGGTACCACTGATACCCGGCATGAAGATCGTGCTGAAGTGCGTCGCCCAACCGCAGGTTGTAGCCAAACTTCACTTCATTTCGATAGAAGTCGTTGTCGTCGAACTGGCTGCCGAAACCGACGATCCCATCCCCCTTCCGAACGCCGTCGCTCACGTACCCATACCGCTCGATGAAGGGCTGGATGTAGGCCGACGCGGTCGGATTGTTCGCAATCGGGGTCGGAACCGTCAGGCGACCGAGCTGGTCGAGGGCGTTGAGGTCGATCCGGGTTCCGAGCGCGGTGTTGGGTTCCGCGGACGACACGATGTCGGGCCCGCCCAGGGTCTCGAGCGAAAAGTTGGTGTACCGGGCCGTAAAGTGGCTCCGCGGGCCGAGCACCCAAGACAGCTCGCCGGTGCCGATCTTCTGGCGGGCCTCGCTGCCGCTGCCGGACGTGCCGGCCGAAAACTGCGCGAACTCGGAGCTGGTTTCGTCGCGCTTCGAGTCGCGGTAGCTCCCGTTGATGAGAATGTTGCTGCTCGGCGTCAGCGTCGCCTTGCCAAAACCCTCGTTGCGGTTGTATTCGAAGTCCGGCAGCTCGCCATAAGCGTTCGTCGAGCCCTCCCGCGACCGGGTCGGGCGGAAGTACGACCCGTAGAAGAACAGCTTGTTCGGAACGATCGGCCCTCCAAGGTTCGCCGAAGTCCACGACCTATTCATATCGTGACGTGACACGCCGCCGGTCTGTTCGGCTGACATCCCAGGCGTCTGGAACTGGGACTGGATCATGCCGCTCAGCCGGTTGGTGCCCGACTTGCTGACCGAGTCGGTGGTGAAGCCACCCGAGCGATCGAAGTCGACGGCCCGGGCGCCGCCGCGGACGGTCGTCACCTGATCGATGTCGTGCGACGCCGGCTCTGACGCGAGCGTGCCGAACAGCGGCATCGTCACATTGACGCCGTCGAACTGGTAGACGTTGTCCTGGCCGCTGCCGCCGGCGCTCGGTCCGCGGATCGTGTCCTGCGTGACCTGCACGCCCGGAATCAACTTGAGCAGGTCGCGATAGTCCTGGCCGGCCGGAATGGATCGGATCTGCTCGTTCGAGAGGCCGCTCTTCAACGATGCCGAGCTCGTGTCGACCAGGCTCGTGGTGGCGCGCACCTCGATGGTTTCGGTCACGCCGCCGACACCAAGCGTCACGTTGAGCGTGGTCTGCGCCTGCAGCTGCACCTGTGCCTGGCGGGTCACCGTCTGCATCCCGGACAGCTCGAACTTCACGGTGTAGTCGCCCGGGGGAAGCGCCTGGAAGGTGTAGTCACCATTCTCAAGCGTGACGGTCGTTCGTGGCGTGGGCAGCACGTTCGAACTTGCTTCGACCATCACCCCCGGCAGCACTGCGCCGCCCGTGTCGACGACCCTTCCGACGATCGCCCCTGTCTGCTGGGCGTGGGCCGAGGCCCCGTCGAACCCGAACATCAGCAGCACAAGCGCAGAAACAATGCGACCCAGCCTCATCCCGATACCCCCCCGTTGAACTGTTTGGCAGGACGCGATTATATCGCCGACGCCGCTCCAGGCGCGCTTACAGAGCCGCGGTTAACCGCCGCGCCCGCTTCGACTTGACGGGCCGAATCGGCGGTCATACCCTACTTTCCATTCTGGCCGCCGGTCCCACCGTTCGTCCCAGGCGGCCGCCACTAGCGTCCTCTGGAGGTCATTCAAATGCGGAAATCAGTCATAGCCATCGCGCTCATGCTGATGGTGTCGAGCGCCGCGTTTGCGCAGGGCACCACGTCCCGCGTCATCGGGAGTGTCGCGGACCGGACCGGATCGGTCGTGCCCGGCGCGACCGTGACCCTGACCAACGAATCGACCGGCGTCGCCTTCACCACCGTCTCCAGCGAGGTGGGAGCCTACGCCTTCGAGGCGGTCCAGATCGGCACCTACACGCTCGCCGTCGAGCTGCAGGGGTTCAAGCGCTTCTCGTCGACGGGGAACGCAGTGCGCATCGGCGAACCGGCGACGATCAATGCCGTCCTGGACGCCGGCGGACTGGCGGAAACCGTCGAAGTCCGCGCTTCCGCCCAGGTCGTGCAGACCAACACCTCGGGAAATCTCGGCTCGACATTCGACCAGCGCACCATCGAGAGCCTGCCGATCCTCGGCGGACGGGGACGCAACCCGCTCGATCTCGTGCTGACGCAGCCCGGCGTGGTGTCAGGGGCGAACACCGGGGGCGGTGTCCACGTCAACGGCGCGCGCGACCGGTCGTGGAACTTCACGCTCGACGGCATCGATACGAACGAATCGAGCGCCGGTGGCTCCAATTTTTCTCCCCTGCGCACCAATCCCGATGCCCTGTCGGAGTTCAAGATCCTCACCGGCAACCAGACCGCTGAATTCGGTCGCAACAGCGGGGGCCAGGTCGCGATGGTGACCCGCACCGGCTCGAACCGCTTCAGCGGCAACGTGTTCTACTTCGACCGCCGCCCCGAGTACAACGCCAACGAGTGGGAAAACAACATCGACAGCATCGGCAAGCGGCAGTTCACGCAGTACATGCCCGGGTTCAGCCTGGGCGGTCCGATCCGCCGTAACCGGACGTTTTTCTTCGTGAACACCCAGTGGCTGAAAGCCGAGCAGACGGCGGAACTCACGCGCACGGTGTACACAGCCTCCGCCAGGCAGGGCATCTGGCGTTACAACCCCGCTGGCCGCAATCAGCCGGCCGGCGTGGCGGGCGCATCGGTGGATGCCAGCGGCAACCCGATCGTGCCTGTCTCGACCTATGACATCGGGGCTAACGATCCGCAGGCCTTCGGGCTGGATCCAACGATTCGCGCAATCCTCGCGACCACGCCGCTTCCCAACAACTTCAACACCGGGGATGGGCTGAACACGGCGGGGTACACGTTCGCAGCCCCCGAAGAAGAAAAGCAGCTGGACTTCGTCACCAAGATCGACCACAACTTCAACAATAGTCACGGCGCCTTCGTCCGTTTCTCGAAGGGTTATCAGAATACGCTGTGCGACGCGGTAAATGGGGGGCAGCCGGCGTTCCCCGACACCTCCTGTCTAGTCAACACCAACCGCAATCCCTATAACTGGGCGGGCAACTGGCGCTGGAGTGGAGGGGGCAACCTGGTCAACGAACTCGTCGTCGGCCAGAACCACTTCACGTTCGACTTCCTCAGCCCTTTGGCAGACCCATCCAGGTATTCGCTGGTGGGCGCACCGGTGACGATCAACGAGGACCTGCAGTGGGGAAACCTGCGGTCGGTTGACACCCTACAGTTCGTCGACAACCTGAGCTGGCAGAAAGGGCCGCACAGCGTCCGCTTCGGCACCAACATGCGCTTCCAGCGCCACACCGATACTCGTGGCTCGGTCGGTGGCGCCAACGTATCGCCGACAGCGAACTTCAGCACGGCCGTGAACACCGTGGATATCGCGACCTTCGGGATCCCAGGGAACATTCAGGTCGCGAACGACCGCCCCGCGCTCCAGTCCAGCATCAATTTCCTGCTCGGACGCATGGGCACTCTCACTCAGGGGTTCGTGCAGCAGGGGGACGCGTACGGTCCCGGCGGCACCCTGTTCGACTTCGAGTCCGATTATCCGGAGCTGGACTTCTATGCGCAGGACACCTGGAAACCGCGTTCGAACGTGACCGTCGATCTCGGCCTTCGCTATGAAGCACGACTCTCCCCGCGCAATCCGGATGATCTGATCAAGCGACCGAACCAGAGCCTCGCAATCGGCCAGCCCCCCAGCACCACCCTGCGATGGGAAGAGGGGAAACTCTACAAGGACGACTGGAACAACTTCGCGCCGTCCATCGGCGTGGCCTGGGATCCGACCGGCGACGGCCGCCAGGCGCTCCGCGGCAACTACCGGATGGCGTACGATCGGATCAACACGTTCCTCCTTTCGTCGGCTATTTTCCAGAGCATCCCCGGGATCACCACGACGGTATCCAACACCACCTTCGGCCAGGCGGGAGGTCGGCTCCGCCAGGGGTTGCCAAGCCTCCAGCCGGTCGCATCCCCCGACAGCTTCCTGCAGCCGGCGCCGTTCGGCACGGGCACCATGCGGGTCGTCGATCCGGAGTTCCAGTCGCCGCTCACACATGGCTGGGCCATTAGCTATCAGCGCCAGCTGTTCTCGCAGACACTATTCGAAATCGCCTACGTCGGACGTCGCGCGGAGCACCTGTTCGGCGCCTACAACGTCAACCAGGCGGAGATTTTCGACAACGGGTTCCTCGACGCATTCAACACCGTAAAGGCCGGCGGCGAGAGCGCGCTGATGAACCAGCTGCTTGCCCCGGATACGCGGCGGAACGCCGGCGAGAGCGGATCGGCGATGGCGAGGCGCGTCTACTCAACCGAAATTGCGCTGAACTCCGCCGCCGCGGTTGCCGCGTTGATCGGCCAGCGCGGCCAGGGGGGCATCTCCATTCCCGAGCTGGCGGGCCTCGGTCCGCACTTCTTCTTCCCCTATCCGCAGTTCACAGGGGGCGTGAACGTGATCGACTCCGAGGACTATTCCCGGTACCACGCGCTGGAGCTGAAAGTGGAGCGACGGTTTTCAAACGGCTATAGCTATCTCTTCGGATACACGTTCTCGCGCTCGAAGGACACGAGATCGTTCGATCCTGCGTTCACGGTTGTTGGGACCGCCAACGCTCAATCGGCATCGAGCACGCCGTTCGACATCAACGACCGCGATCTCAACTACGCGTTGTCGGATTTCGATCGCCCGCACGTCTTCCAGGCACAGGCCGTCTGGGAGCTGCCGTTCGGACAGGGACAGCGTTTCGGCGGCTCGGTGTCCCGGGTCACCGATGTCCTCATCGGCGGGTGGCAGCTGTCGGGGCAATTCGTCGGTCAGAGCGGACGACCGATGACGGTGTACGGCGGCTCCAACACCCTGAGCAACGTCGTCCAGACCCCCGCCAACTGCAACGGCTGCTCCCAAAGCTTTGGCTCGGTCCACGAGGAGGATGGCCTCATCTGGTACTTCACGCCCGAAGAGCGCGCCAAATTCAGCACACCGGATCCCGGGGAGTTCAGCAACGTCGGGCGCAACTACTTCCGTGGTCCGGGAGGGTACTTCATCAATCTGTCGCTCTCGAAGCGGACACGGATCGTCGGCAGCCAGATCCTCGAGATCCGGATCGATGGTACTAACGTCACCAACCACCCGGTCTTCGGGTTCCCGACGTTGACGACCACCTCGGCCACGTTCGGCCGCATCCGAAACACGGTCAACAGCAGTTCGCGAAAGATCATGCTGGGGGCGAAGTACATCTTCTAAAACGTATAAGGGCGTTCGCGAATGGCCCCTGCGTGTGAACGGGCCGCGATCCCCAGGGGACGGCACAGTAGCTGCCGTCCCCTTTTTGCTCTAAATTGGTGCGCATGCAGACATGCGCTCGATCGTCTTTCGTTCTCCTCACCGCATTCCTTTCCGCCACGACCGCGCTGGCGCAGCCGCCGCAGGGATCCACCCTCGACGCATTGAAGACCAAACCGGAACAGACCGATTTCCAGGAGACGAGCCACTACCAGGAGGTCGTCGACTTCATGAACGCGGTCGCCAAGGCGGCGCCGAAGAAGGTGTTCGTCACGACCTTTGGCGAGACCAACGAGAAGCGCGCGCTGCCGCTGGCGGTGGTGGGCGCGGCCGGCGCGACGCCGCAGGCCGTGCGCGCGACCAACAAGCTGCGGGTCTACATCCAGGGGAACATTCACGGCGGCGAAGTCGAAGGCAAGGAATCGGCGCAGATGCTGCTGCGCGAGCTGGCGCAGGGAAAGCACGACGACTGGCTCGAAACCATGGTGTTCCTGATCGCCCCGATCTACAACGCGGACGGCAACGAACGGTTCGCCATCAACAACCGTGGCCGGCAGCACGGTCCGATGGGCGGCCAGGGGCAGCGCCCGAACGCGCAGGGGCTGGACCTCAACCGCGATCACATGAAGCTCGACTCCCCCGAAGGTCGATCGGTCGCGAAGCTCATGACCGACTACGACCCGCACGTCTCGATGGACCTCCACACCACCAACGGCACGCGCCACGCCTATTACCTGACCTACGCCCCGCCGCTGAATCAAGCCACCGACGTCGGCATCATCGATCTCCTCCGCAAGGACTGGCTGCCCTGGGTCACCAAGACGGTGCGCGACAAGTACAACTGGGACTTCTACTACTACGGCAACATCGAAGGGGGCGGCCGCGGTGCTGCGGCCGGGGGACCGGCGCCGGAGCGCGCCTGGAAATCGTTCGACAGCCGGCCCCGCTTCAACAACAACTACGTCGGCCTTCGCAATCGCATCGCCGTGCTGAGCGAGGCGTACTCATACGCCTCGTTCCGTGACCGCATCCTCGCGACCTCCCGCTTCGTCGAGGAGAACCTGAACTTCATCAAGGCCAACGCGCCGCGCATCCGGAAAACGGTGGCGGATGCCGAGGCCCGGCCGATCGTCGGCACCAGGCTCGGCCTTCGCTCCCAGCTCGCCAAGGGGGACGTCGTCGAGATCCTGATGGGTGAAGTGACCCAGGAGAAGCACCCGGTGGACGGCCACGTGATGGAGCTGCGCAAGGATGTCAGGACGCCGGAACGGATGCCGGAATACGGTACCTTCGCCGCCACCGAGACGGAACGGGTTCCGGCGACGTACTACGTGCCCGCAAGTCTCACCGCGGCGATCGAGAAGCTCCAGGCGCATGGCGTCCGGACCACCACCCTGGCGAAGGCGACCAAGGTGACCGTCGAGGAGTTTCAGATCACCGGCAGCAGCGCCGCGGAGCGCGAGTTCCAGGGGCACAAGGAACGGACCCTCGAAGGGCGATGGGTCGCCGCCGAGCGCGAACTGCCGGCCGGCACGATCCAGGTCGATCTCAAGCAGCCGCTGGGCCGGCTCGCCTTCTACCTGATCGAGCCGCGTTCCGACGATGGGCTGGTCAACTGGAACATCCTCGACGACGGGCTGGGCGAAGGGGTCAAGGTGTTTCCGATCGTGCGGTCGAGGAACTGAGCGGATTTCAACATTCCGCGGTCCGCCACCTCGGGCCGACGCGGCAGGATCAGCCGAGCGCGGCGCTGAACTCCCGGACCTTGGCGAACCGGTGCTCAGGCACGGGACGCAGGGCGCGCCTGATGGCCGCCACCGCGGCCTCCGGGAGATCCGGCGCCAGCGGACGTGGATCGGCCACCTCGCCGCTCAGCATGCGCCCGAGCAGCTCCGGCATCGACTTGCCGTCGAACGGCCTCGTCGCGGTCGCCATCTCGTAGGCGAGCACGCCCATGGTGAAGATGTCGGACCGGGAGTCGACCGTGCCGCCGGTCAGTAGCTCGGGGGCAATGTAGCGAAGCTCCACCTCCTCCATCGACACGCCACGCAGCGTCCGCTCGTTCAGCGTCGCCAGCAGGTCCTGGGCGGTCCAGATGCCGGCGGTCGAGATCATCAGGCGTTCGGTATCTTCGTCATCCGCGATTGACGGCGCGCCGCCATCCTGCCGCTTTGCCGACCCGGCCAGCCGGATCCGCGTGATCTCCGGGCTCAATCCGCACAGCAACGCCTTCCGACGGTGCAGCACGCGGGCCGCCTCGAACAGCTGCAACAGCAGCGGCCGCAGGCGGGCCCAGGGTATGGCCCCCTCGACCCGCAGAAGCTCGCGGACGCTTGGCCCCTCGATCAGGTCGGTCACCAGGTAGAGGAAGCCCTCCTCCTCGCCGTAGTCGCGCACCTGGATGATGGATTCGTGCGCGATCTGCAGCGCCCTGGCCTCGCGAAGAAACCGCTCGCGCGCGGCCGCCCAGTTCGGGTTCAGCGCCGACCGCAGGATGCGAATCGCAACCGGATGGCCGAGCGCCCGGTGCACGCCGCGGTGGACGTCGCTGCCCAGCCGTCCCGGGCCGATGCGCTCCCCGACCTCGTAGGTGCCGCCCAGCGTCGGCGGCAACACCCGGTCCGACGGTGCGGTGGTCGTGGCGGATGCGGCATCCTCCCCGGCGCACAGCGCGGCGCCGAAGTCAGCCGCGGACGGCCATCGATCGCCCGGATGCCGCGCCAGTCCCCTGGCCAGCGCATCGTCGATCCAGGGCGGCAGGTCCGGCCGGAACCGGCGGACGCGGGGCACCTCCCCGCTCATCTGCGCGCTCACCACCGCCATGACGTCGGCGCCGGTGAACGGCAGCTGACCGGTGAGCATCTCGAAGACGACGGCGGCGAGGGCGTAGACGTCGGCCCGCGCGTCCACCTCGACTCCGGTCAGCTGCTCGGGTGAGGCATACGACACCGTGCCGACGAACTGGTGCGGCCCGGTCAGTCGATCACCGCCGGTCGACTGCCGGAGGTTCGCGATCCCGAAGTCCACCAGCTTGTAGACGCGCGGCGCCGGCCTCGTACTCGTGCGCGACGATGTTGGCCGGCTTGATGTCGCGGTGGACGACGCCGCGGGCGTGGGCGAGTTGCAGCGCGCTGCAGATCCCCGGCACGATGCGCCGCACGTCGGCGAGCTCGAGCCGGCCGTGCGACGCGATCTCTTCGCGCAGGCTGGGGCCGCTCAGCAGCTCCATCACCAGGTACGGATCGGCGTCCGGCGGCATGTCGAAATCGAGGATCGACACGATCGAGGGATGGCGCAGGCTCGCCGCCACCCGGCTCTCGCGCAGGAACCGCTCGCGCGCCTCGGGGTGCGGCGAATCCTGGAGCACCACCTTGATCGCAACCTCGTCGCCGAGCAGCGTCCGCCGCGCCCGATACACCGCCCCCATCCCACCCTCCGCCAGCGGAGCGATCACTTCATAGCGGTTGTCGATCAGGTCGCCGGGGGCGAGCACGGGACGATTTAACCATGACGGGCGACCCGATGCGGCGCCGAGCCCGCCCAAAACACGGACCAGAATCCGCTGCGGGCTTGCGGGCTCCGCGGGACACATCGAGCCACCGGCCTCACTTGAGAATCCCTTTGAGCTTGCGGCCCAGCCCCGAGAAGAGACCTTCGATCGTGCGGCGGACACGCTGCTTGATCGAACCGGTGTGAAGCGTGCACAGCCGGCCGGGGGCGTCGTCCCCCTCCTTCAGATACTCGACATAGGCGGGGCAGCCTTCGACCGGACGTTGATACGAGACGGCGCAGAGATCGACCTCACGCAGGCCGGACGGCGGCTCGAACGGCTGCGGCGGACGGCGGGCCGCGGCGCGGCGCATGAAATCGGACCAGATGGGGAGCGCGTACCGGGATCCGTAGGCGTCCTTGGCGATGGTCTTCGGCTGGTCGAAGCCGACCCACACGCCGACGACGACTGAAGAAGAGAAGCCGACGAACCAGGCGTCCTTGAAATCGTTCGTGGTGCCGGTCTTGCCCCCGGCGGGGAACCGGACACCCCAGCTCTTTGCCGCCGAGGCCGTGCCGCGGTCGAGCACATCGCCGAGCATCGAGACCATCTGAAAGGCGGATTGCTCCGAGATCACGCGATGCCGGCCGACGGCCTGGCGGAAGGCGGCAACGCCGTCGCCGTTGACCACCTCGGTGATCGCGCGTGGCGCGACGCCATAGCCGCCGTTGGGGAAAGCGGCGAAAGCGACGGTCAGCTCCAGCGGCGTGACCACGCCCGAGCCGAGCGACAGCGACGGCACATCGGGCAGGTCCCGCATGCCGACGTCCGAGGCGAGACGCAGCAGGGGACGGGATCCCATCCGCTGCTGGAGCAGCGTGGCGGCCCGGTTGTTGGATTCGATGATCGCCTCGCGGATGGTCACCGCATCCGGGGTATCGGCCTTGGCGTTCCTGGGCGCCCATTCGTCCGGCCCCTGCGGCCGGATGTTCCGCAGCCCCGACAACGTCGATACCGGCGAGTAGCCGTTCTCGAGCGCCGCGGCAAAGAGGAACGGCTTGAATGCGGAGCCGGGCTGACGCCGGCTGCGGGTCGAACGGTTGAACTGCGACTGGCGGAAATCGCGCCCGCCGACCATCGCCAGGATGTTGCCGGTTTCCGGATCGATCGCGACGAGCGCCGCCTGCAGATCCGGGTCGCGGAACCGTCGCATCCCATCGCTGACCGCGCGTTCGGCCGCCTCCTGCAGCTCCGGTACGAACGTCGTCTTCACCTCCCAGTCGGGCGGATGGTCGCCGCCGAAGCGATCGCGAAACTGCTGGCGCAGATGTTCCTTGGCGTAGCCGCCCCGCGGGTCGGATGCACCCGGATACGGCCGGATGCGGATGGGCGCCCGCTTCGCCGCCCGCTCCTGGTCCGCGGTGATGAAGCCTTCCTCGCGCATCCTCGTGAGCACAACGTGGCTGCGGCCGATCGCGCCGTCGAGATTGGACCAGGGTGAGAGTGCCGACGGCGCGCGAGCCAGTCCGGCGATCAGCGCCGATTCGGCCAGCGACAGCGTCTTGGCCGGCCGGCCGAACAGATGCCGCGACATCGTCTCGACGCCGTAGACGCCGGCGCTGAGATAGATCCGGTTCAAATAGAGCTCGAGGATCTGGTCCTTGGTGAGCTGCGCATCGATATTGAGCGCGAGCACCGCTTCCCGGAGCTTCCGGCCGTAGGTCTTCTGGTTGGAGAGGTAGAGCGTCCGCGCCAGCTGCTGGGTCAGCGTGCTGCCGCCCTGCGCCGATCCGGTCGAGAGATTGCGGACGACGGCGCGGCCGAGTGCGATAGGGTCCACGCCGAGATGGCTGTAGAAGCGATGGTCTTCGACCGCGACGAAGGCATCGCGGAGGTGCTTGGGAATTTCCGTGAGGGCGACGTCATGGCGGTGTTCGTCCAGACGAAACCAGCGGCGGCCGTCCGCGGCGAGAAACCAGGTGTCCCCTACCCCGCGGGTCAACTTGTGGACGACATACGTCTGCCGCATCAGCCACGCGAGCCCGACCACACTCCCCACCACCAGCACCGCAAACACGATCCGCGCGATGCGATGTTGCCAACGGGGCCTGGCCCCGTTTGACGTAAACCCATGTCTGGCAGGCATTTATCGCGCCGGAGCGGAGGGACGCCTGGCGTGGAGCCAGAAGGACAGCACGGTGTAGTAGACGGGAAAGAACAGCGATCCGATGAGCAGGACCCCGGGGACGGCCGGCAGCCGCCAGACGATCAGCACCATCAACACCCCCCAGATGCCCCCGAGGGCGTTGGTCAGCCCGCGCAGGACCGGGGTCCGCGTGGGATAGACGTAGCCGATTCGCACGAACACCATCACCACCAAAGCAAGAAGCAGGACAGCGTTGAAAACGGCCGGCGTTCCGGCGGCGTGCAGGTAGAGCGCGACGATATTCCAGTAGGACGGAAAGCCGGTGAAGAAGTAGTCGGACGACTTCGCATCCAGCGACGCGAAGCCGTAGCCGCTCGCGAGCAGGACGGCGGCGACGACCCAGAAACCCCATCCCTCCGGCAAATCCCCGGCGAGAAAGAGGATCAGCATCGGCACGAACACGAAGGTCAGGTAGTCGACGATGTCGTCGAGCCGCGCGCCATCGAACCCCGGCGTCGCCTGCGGAATGCCGACCCGGCGGGCCATGATCCCGTCGGTGGCATCGACGGCCGTCGTCGCGATCAACAGCAGGAAGGCATCGCGAAACCGCCCATCGATTGCCGCGAGTGTGGCGGCAAATGCCAGCACCGCCCCGGACGCCGTATAGAAATGGACCAGCCAGGCGACCGGCTGAGCTGAGCTTTTTGCTGACATTTCTCTTCGGACCTGCCGATAACCGTTGTACACTGGAGCACATTCCAATCCCCAGCGGAGTGCCCTTTTCTTTCAACCTATAGTCTGCTGCCTGGCAGCGCGCCCTGCGCATAAGGACGGAGTGCCGTTCACTGCAGTCGGGGGGTTGGCGGGCCGCTTCGCGAACGGAATCTCAGTGGAATTACCACGCCTGCGCCGCCGTCTCGTCCTCCTCATCGTCGCCCTCCTCCTGGTCACGGGACTCCCGGCCGGGCTGTATTTCGCGAGCCGTGCCCCGGCCGCGCCCCCGGTGGCCTTCTCCGAGTTCCTGCAGCACGTCGAGGCCGGTCGGGTCGCGCAGGTCACCTTCCAGGAGCGTGATCTCCAGGTTTCGCTGAAGAGCGGCGGCACGCTGCGAACCGTCCCGCCGCCTGAGTTCCTCGCCGCGAACGCATCGTTCGTGACCGACATGGTGCGGCGCGGCGTGCGCGTCGACGCGACGGCCCAGCCGGACCCGAACGAGCTCAACTACGCGGCGATCGTGACCGGCGTCGCCTTCTTTGGCCTCATCTGCTTCACCGTCTACCGCACCACCGCCGGCCGCATTCCGTCGATCTCGGGCCGGGCCCGCGTCGCCGTCCGCGGCGACCATGTCGTCACCTTCCAGGACGTCGCTGGCGTCGACGAAGCCAAGGACGAGGTCAAGGAGATCGTCGACTTCCTGCGTGAGCCCGAGCGATTCTCCTCGCTCGGCGGCCGGATCCCCAAGGGTGTACTGCTCGTCGGCCCACCCGGAACCGGCAAGACGCTGCTGGCGCGATCGATCGCCGGCGAAGCCGGCGTGCCGTTTCTCTTCGCCAGCGGATCCGATTTCGTCGAGATGTACGCCGGGGTCGGCGCGTCGCGCGTTCGCCGGTTGTTCAAGGAAGCCCGCCGTCATCCGTCCTGCATCGTGTTCATCGACGAGCTCGACGCCGTCGGACGCAGCCGCGGTGGCAGCTCGCTCAGCCACGAAGAGCGCGAGCAGACCCTCAACCAGCTGCTGGTCGAGATGGATGGCTTCGAAACCCAGCGCGGCATCGTCGTCATCGCCGCGACCAACCGTCAGGACATTCTCGATCCGGCGCTGCTGCGGCCCGGCCGGTTCGACCGGCAGGTGACCGTCGGCAACCCCGACATCAAGGGGCGCGAGGCGATCCTCGGTGTCCACGCGCGCAAGGTGACGATCGAGCCGGCGGTGGACCTGCGCTCCATCGCCCGCGGCACCCCCGGGTTCTCGGGCGCGGATCTCGCCAACCTCGTCAACGAAGCGGCGCTGCTCGCCGGCCGTGCCGGCCGTCCGATGGTGACCGACAGCGACCTGCAGGAAGCGCGCGACAAGGTGATGATGGGGGTCGAGCGGCGCTCGGTGGTGCTGAGCGAGATGGACCGCCTCAACTGCGCCTATCACGAAGCCGGCCACGCGATCGTCGCGGCGCTGCTGCCGCAGGCGGATCCGCTCCACAAGGTGACGATCATCCCGCGCGGCCGCGCCATGGGCGTGACGATGCAGCTGCCGGAAGCCGATCGCCACACCTACACGAAGGCCTATCTCGAAACGCAGGTGGCGGTGCTGATGGGCGGCCGCGTCGCCGAAGAGATGTTCATGAACCACATGACCAGCGGCGCCTCGAACGACATCGAGCGCGCGACCGACATCGCCCAGCACATGGTCTGCGAGTTCGGGATGTCGCCGCTCGGGCCGCTCGCCTTCCGCAAGCCGGGGAACGCCTTCGAGGCCGACACCCACCACACCGTCAGCGAGGCGACCGCGCAGCGCGTCGACGAAGCGATCCAGTGCGTCGTGATGAGCGCCTACGATCGCGCCACCGCCATCCTCGACAAGAACCGGGAAGCCGTCCGGCTGATGGCGGAACAGCTGCTCGAACAGGAGTCGCTCGAAGCGCACGAGATCAAGGACATTCTTTCCAGGGCGCAACAGCGCCCTGAAGAAACTCAGAATTAAGAACTCAGAACTCAGAACGAGAACCTGGAACCTAGAACTCAGAACCGTAGGAACCTTTGAGAACCTTAGGAACCTAAAGAACCTTTAGAACCTAAGATAAACCCCATGCGGGGTTCGAAGGCCCTCGATCTCGACAACGCGCCGCGGTATGCCTACGCGGTGGCCGCGGTGCTGCTTTTGACCGTGGGCTACTGCGCGCTGCAGATCGGGGTGGTGCTCCCGGCGCTGCCGCCGGAGATCCGGCCCGCGCGCGGGATGATGGTGCAGCTGCTGGTCTTCACCGGCGCGGCAATCGCCCTGTTCCTGCTGCGCAGCAGCGACGCGACGGCAGCGCTGTCGGTGCTGGCACTCGCCCTGAGCGGCATCGCCAACAGCGGTCCGCCTCGCGGCGTCGAGTGGGACGTCCCGTTGGGCGCGGTCGTCACCGGCATCTCCTGGATCGCCAACCCGATCGCCTTTCCGATCATCGCCCTGGCGATTCTCTATTTCCCCTCCAGGTCGGCGTTGCTCGATCGCTATCCGGCCGCCTACGCGGTGCCGTGGATCGCGGCGGCGCCGATGCTCGTGCTCGGGATCGGCCGGACGCTCCACCTCTGGGGCGTCGACGCCCTCGCCCCGCTGACCGCGTGGGACGATCAGCATCCAGGCCTTTTCTACGGATCCTTCTCGGCCGCCCTCACCCTCAACATCCTGGCGATCGTCGAAGGGGTGTATCGCTACCGATTCAATCACGACGCCAACGAGCGCCGCCGGATCCGCATGGCGGTCTATACCGCGGTGCCGGGGGTGCTCGCCTACGCGGTCAAGGAGGGCGCGCCGATCGCCGCGAAGCTGCTCGACTGGCCGGTGCCGCAGCTGTCGGCCGTAGCGAACACGGTGCTGCACGCGCTGATCCTGTTGCCGGCCTTCGGCCTGGTCTACGCCGTCGGCGTGCAGCGGGTGCTCGGCCCGCGGGTCGTGCTGCGCCGCAGCCTGCAATACGCGCTGGCGACCCGCTCGATGACGGTGCTCGCCGTTCTGCCGGCGGTTCCCCTGGTCGCGATGCTCGTCAGGGACCGTCAGATGACGCTCGGCGACATCGCCGCGAGCAAGGGCGTCCTGTATCTGTCGCTGCTCGGCATCATGCTGGCGGGGCTGCTGTATCGCGAGCGCGCGCGGGTCTTGCTGGATCAGCGGTTCTTCCGGGAGGAATACGACGCGCGGAAGATCCTGATCTCGCTGGTCAGCCGCGTGCGGTTCGAGACCGACCCGACCGACCTGGCCATCCTGGTGATCCAGCAGCTCGATCAGGCGCTCCACCCCGAGATGGCCGCGTTCATCGTCGAAGGGGTCGAGCCTGGCCGGTTCGCTCCGGTCGCGACGCTGCGCGGCGGCACGGTCGATCCGCTCGAGGCCGAGGGGGGGCTGGTGGCGATGCTGCGCTGGTCCGAGGAGCCGCTCGAGCTCTTCTTGCAGGATCCGCGATCACCGGTGAGGCGGCTACCGGCCGAGGAACAGGCCTGGATCGAGCGCACCGGCGCCTCGCTGCTCGTTCCGGTGCTCGGCGACCAGAAGTCGCTGGTCGGAGTAATCGTGCTGGGAGAGAAACGTTCAGAGGAGGCCTACACGGACGAGGACCGTCAGCTGCTGGCCAGCATCGCCGGGCAGATCGGCCTCGGGTTCGACGTCGCGCGGCTCCGCCGCCGGGTGGACTCGGCCGGCGCCGGGAGTGGCGCCACCCGGGCGATCGCCGCGGCCGCGCAGCCGATGGCCGAGTGCCCGAAGTGCGGTCGGTGCGACGAACCGGGGATCTCTCACTGCCCGGTCGACGGCGCCGTCATGCAGCTGGTGCCGACCGTGCCCCGGGTCATCGAGAACAAGTATCGCCTCGAGCAACTGCTCGGTCGCGGCGGCATGGGGGCGGTCTACCGTGCGCGCGACGTCCGGCTCGACCGGCTGGTCGCGCTGAAAGTCGTGCGGGCGGAGCTGCTGGGGGATACCGAGGCCCGCCAGCGCTTCCGCCGCGAGGCGCAGATCGTCGCCGGGCTGCAGCATCCGTCCATCGTCTCGGTCTTCGACTACGGCACGTTCGCCGACGGCGGCGCCTTTCTCGTGATGGAGCTGGTCCGCGGAGAAGATCTGCGCCGGGCGCTCCAGCGAGAAGGACGGCTCGAGCCCGAGCGCGCATTGAGAATTCTGTCCGCCGTCTGCGCCGGCATCGAGGCGGCCCATCGCGAAGGGGTACTGCACCGGGACCTGAAACCGGAGAACATCCTGCTGCCCGGCGGCGGCATCGAGGCGAAGGTGCTGGACTTCGGCGTCGCCAAGGTTATTCGCGACGATGCCGGCGAGCAGGATACGGTGGCGGGAGACCCGGCGGCGCTGGTGACCGCCGCGGGCATGATCATCGGGACCCCCGCCTATATGGCTCCCGAGCAGTTGCGCGGCCTCACCCCGGATGCGCGGTGCGACATCTTCAGCCTTGGGGTGGTGGCGTTCGAGATGCTGACCGGGGAACTGCCGTTCGGACGCGGGTCACTTGCCGACATCGTGCTGGCGCACGCGCGAGGCCTGCCGGCCTGGCCACGCGATCACCGGTTGTCGAGAGCATTGGAGAACGCCGTGCTCACGGCTCTCGAACCGGATCCCGACCGGCGACCGGCGACGGTCCACGGCTTCGCGCAGCTGCTCGCAGCGGTCGAGTAGGATCCCCGGAGCACCGTCCGTCTGCGGGACGCTCCGTGTCCGCAGGCGGTCACTCGCCGAGACACCCCCGAGTGCGGCAAGGGCCAACGTCAGTCGTCCCAACGGTTTGCAGTTGGCCCCACGCGTGGCACCGTCGTTGAAGCTCTGGACCCCGTTGAAAGGTTGGCCTCATGCTCCAGGACCTGCAGTATGCGATTCGGAACCTGCGGAACCATCGCCTGATCGGCGCGGTCGCGATCCTTACGCTGGGGCTCGGCATCGGTGCGGCGACCGCGGTCTTCAGCGTGGTCGACGCCGTCCTCCTCCGGCCGTTGCCGTTTTCTGATCCCGGCCGGCTCGTCCGGATCCACGGCGTGACGCCCGACGGAGCCGCCTTCTCCCTCGCGGACGGTGATTACCTGGAGCTGGCGAGCGACCCCCGCCGCTTTCAAGGCGTCGCGGCGTTTCGCCCGCTCGGCGCGTCACGGGTAATCGCGGGGAGCGGCGATGCAGAGCGTATAGTCGCGATGCCGATCTCGGCATCCGCCGCGAACGTGCTCGGCGTGCAGCCGGCACTTGGCCGGTTCTTCTCGGCACAGGAAGACCGGCCAGGGGGCGAGGGGCGGATCGTCCTGAGCCACGGTCTGTGGCAGCGCAGGTTTGCCGGCGATGCCACGATCATCGGACAAGCCGTCGTGCTCGACGATCGTCCGTTCACCGTGACCGGCGTGATGCCGCGCGGCTTCGACTTCCCCGACCACGCCGATGCCTGGGTGCCACTCGCGGCCGATCCGGGCCGCTCGCGCGACGACAAGGAACTCGAGGTGTTCGCGCGGCTCTCGACCGGTACGACAGTGGCGGCTGCACGAGCCGACCTCCGGACGTTCGCGCAGCGGCTGGCCCGGGAGCATCCCGAGGCGAACTCCGGCTGGAGCGCCGACCTCCTCCCGTTCGACGAGTGGCTGGTGGCGCCACGATTCAGGGACGCCGTGTGGGTGCTGTTCGGCGCGGTCGCCCTGCTCCTGCTGCTCGCCTGCGCCAACGTCGCGAACCTGCTCGTCGCGCACGCGACGACCCGTGAGGGTGAGATGCGCATCCGGTCGGCGCTCGGTGCGAGCCGGCTGCGCCTGGCGCGGCAGGCTTTCACCGAGTCCGCGCTGCTGGCGGCGCTCGGCACCTTCGCCGGGGTACTCATGGCGTTCTGGTCGGTCGACGCCGTGCAGGCGATCGGCGGCGGCCGGGTGCCGCGGCTCGAGGACGTCCGCGTCAGCGCTACCGTGCTTCGGTTCGCGTGCCTCGCCGGCGCTCTGAGCTGCCTGGTCTTCGGGTCCGCACCGGCATTGAGAGGCGCGCGCACGCCGCTGCGCCATGCGATGGACGAAGGGACCCGCTACACCACCGGAAGCCGGCGCCTGCGCTACGGACTGGTCGTCATCGAGGTCGCGCTCGCGCTGCTACTGGTCGTCGGCGCGAGCCTGCTGGCGAGCAGCTTCGCGCGCCTGATGCACGTCGAGTCGGGCTTCGATCCGGCCGGCGTCGTGACGATGTCGATCGAGCTGCCGGGTTCGCGCTATCCCGAGGATCGCGTGGCACCGTTCTACGCCGATCTGCTGGATCGCGTCAGGGCGATCCCCGGGGTGACCGCCGTGGGCGCCACCTCAACGGACCCGTTCCGGCAGTTCGGCTTCAGCAACAGCGTCACGCCTGAAGAGCGGGCGCACCAGGCTCCCGCGAGCGGGTTGATGCAGGCCGGCTGGCGCAGTGTCAGCCCCGGCTTCTTCGAGACGATGCGGATCCCGGTCCTCGCCGGCCGGACGTTCAGCACCGCCGACCGCCAGGAAGCGCCGCGAGTGGTCGTGATCAGCCGCTCGCTCGCCGACACCCTGTGGCCGGGGCAGGATGCGGTCGGCCGGCGAATCTACTGGGGCGGGACGACCGGCCGCACCCGCACCGTCATCGGCGTCACCGGAGACGTTCGCGACCTGCGGCTCGAGGCTGCCGCGTCGCCGATGTTGTTCCTGCCGCACGCGCAGGTGGATCTGCCGGCGATGACGCTGGTGGTCAGGTCGGCACTCGGCGGGGGGATCGCGTCCTCGCTTCGATCGGCAGTGCGCGAGATGGATGCCGGGCTGCCGGCCGCGGCGGTCAACGACCTGCAGGCCAGCCGCTCCGGGTCGGCCGCCGGGGCGCGATTCAACCTGTGGCTGCTCGGGGCGATCGCGGCGATCGCTCTCGCCCTCGCACTCACCGGTGTGTTTGCGACGATGGCGTTTACCGTGGCTGAACGCCGCCGCGAAATCGCGGTGCGGCTGGCGCTCGGCGCGAGCCCGGCCAGCATCGTGGGGTTGATACTCCGCAGCGGCCTGACGGTTGCCGTGCTGGGGATCGTGGTGGGCACTGCGTCGGCGCTGGCCTCGACGAAAATCCTGACCTCGCTGTTGTTCGAGGTCGCGCCGACCGATCCGCTCAGCTTCGCCGCCGGAGCGGCGGTTCTACTGGCCACCGCGGCGTTCGCCTGCTACCTGCCGGCGCGTGGCGCGGCCAGCGTCGATCCGCTGACGATCCTGCGCGACTGAGCGCGGGGTCAGCGGGGACGGTTAGATCGCGGCGAGCCGCTTGTCGATCTCGGCGATCGCCAGCTTGATCTGCTGCTTCCGGACCGGGTGGGATGCGGCCTCACCCTGAGCCTCGAGGTTGAGACGGGCGAGCTTCAGCGATTCGGTCTGGCGGGCCTTTTCCGGATCGATCTTCGCCAGTCCGTTGCTGCGGCGGCGGCGTTCCGCTTCCAGCTCCTCCATGCGCTCCTGAATCCGCGCATCCGCGTCGACGAGTCCTTCTCCTGCGTCACCCATAATGAATTCGATCCGCTTCTACTGAAGTAAGTACAACGGGCTGCGAGCCCGGGGTTTAAGGCGAACCTCCATTCTGCACCGACTTCCTCCGATACGGCAACGACCAAACGATAAAATTGAGGCGTGGCCATCCGCACGCCCGTCCTCGAGCTCTTCCATCCGGCCGTGGTCGACTGGTTTCGCGCCTCTTTCGAGGCCCCGACTCCACCGCAGAGCAAGGGATGGCCGGCGATCGCCCGTGGAGAATCGACGGTCATCCTGGCGCCCACCGGCAGCGGCAAGACCCTGACGGCGTTTCTCTGGTGCATCAACCGGCTGATGTTCGAGCCCCCGCCGGAGCCGAAGCGGCGCTGCCGGGTCATCTACATCTCGCCGTTGAAAGCGCTGGCGGTCGACATCGAACGCAATCTGCGGGCGCCGCTCGCCGGGATCGCGAACCGCGCGGTGGCGCGCGGCGATGCGTTCCACATGCCGGCGATCTCGGTCCGGACCGGCGACACGCCGGCGGCCGAACGCGCCCGCTTCATGCGCGAGCCGGCCGACATCCTCATCACCACGCCCGAGTCCCTGTACCTCCTGCTCACGTCGAACGCACGCGATGCGCTGCGCTCGGTCGACACCGTCATCGTCGACGAGATCCATGCGCTCGTGCCGACCAAACGCGGCGCTCACCTGGCGCTCTCGCTCGAGCGGCTCGAAGCACTCGGCGCGGAGGACCGGATGCTGCAGCGGATCGGGCTGTCGGCGACGCAGCGGCCGCTCGACGAGGTGGCGCGGTTTCTGGGTGGAGGGATGCGTGCGGCCGCGAGCGAGGGAGATCTCGAGATCGCCGCCTCCGGCGACGGCGCAGAGGGATCGATCCACGACGAGTTCAGCACCGGGGCCGACGAGCACGAGTACCGTCCGGTCACCATCGTCGACACCAGCGCGAAGAAGAACCTGGAGCTGACGATCGAGGTGCCGGTCGATGACATGGCGCGGATCGGCCAGGTCGAGGAGATCCCGAGCGGACCGGCGTCGCAGGGGCCGGCGCGCCAGTCGATCTGGACGGCGATCCACCCGCGGCTGCTCGAGCTGATCCTGGCTCACCGCTCGACGCTGATCTTCGTCAACAGCCGCCGCATCGCCGAGCGGCTGGCGGCGGCCTTGAACGAGCTGGCCGGCGAAGTGCTGGTCCGCTCGCATCACGGCTCGCTGGCGCGGCCGCAGCGGATCGAAGTGGAGGACCGCCTCAAGGCCGGTCAGATCCGCGGCCTGGTGGCCACCTCGTCGCTCGAGCTCGGGATCGACATGGGCGCGATCGACCTGGTGGTGCAGATCGAGGCCCCGCCCTCGGTCGCGAGCGGGATGCAGCGGATCGGGCGAGCCGGTCACACGATCGGGGCGGCGAGCCGCGGGATCATCGTGCCCAAGTTCCGCGGCGACCTGGTGGCGTGCGCGGCGGTCACGCGCGCGATGCACGACGGGCGGATCGAATCGAGCCGGTATCCGCGCAATCCGCTCGACGTGCTGGCGCAGCAGATCGTCGCGATGGTTGGAATGGACGACTGGACGGTCGACAATCTCTATTCGACCGTCCGCGCGGCGGCGCCGTTCGCCGATCTCAGCCGTCCGGTCTTCGAAGGCGTCCTCGACATGCTGTCGGGGCGTTACCCGTCGGACGACTTCGCCGACCTGCGGCCGCGTCTGACCTGGGACCGCCTGAAGGGCACGCTGGCGGCGCGCGAAGGGGCCAGGCGGATTGCGGTGATCAACGGCGGCACGATTCCCGATCGCGGCCTGTACGGCGTCTTCCTGATCGGCGAGCGAGGCCCGGGGGCGCGGGTCGGCGAGCTGGATGAGGAGATGGTCTTCGAGAGCCGGGTCGGCGAGACCTTCCTGCTCGGCGCGTCGAGCTGGCGGATCGAGCAGATCACCCACGACCGGGTCATCGTCTCTCCTGCGCCGGGTGAACCCGGGAAGATGCCGTTCTGGAAGGCCGACGCCGCCGGACGCCCGCTGGAGCTGGGGCGCCACATCGGCGAGCTCGTTCGCACGCTGCGCGGCCTTCCGCCGGCGGCGGCGGTCGAGCGACTTGTCCGGCATCACGATCTCGACCAGCGGGCGGCCGAGAACCTCCTCCGCTATCTCGACGACCAGAACACGGCGGCCGGGGTCGTGCCCGACGACCGCACGATCCTGATCGAACGCTGCCGCGACGAGCTCGGCGACTGGCGCATCTGCGTTCTCACCCCGTTCGGCGGACGCATCCACGCGCCATGGGCGATGGCGGCGGTCGAGCGCGCGCGCGCACAGACCGGGCTCGACGTCGAGACGATGTGGACCGACGACGGGTTCGTGGTGCGGTTCCCGGAGACCGACGAGCCCCCGGACCCGGCGCTGATGATTCCGGCCTCCGACGAAGTCGAAGCGCTGGTGGTGCGGCAGCTCGGTGGAACGGCGCTGTTCGCGGCGAAGTTCCGCGAAGCGGCCGCCCGGGCGCTGCTGCTGCCGAAGCGGCGTCCCGGCGGCCGGAGCCCGCTGTGGCAGCAGCGGAAGCGCGCCGCCGACCTGCTCGCCGTCGCCGCGCGCTACGGGTCGTTCCCGATGCTGCTCGAGGCCTATCGGGAATGCCTGCGCGACGTGTTCGACATCCCCTCGCTGGTCGACACGCTGCGCCGCATCGAGACACGGCAACTGAAGATCGCGACGGTCGATTCCGCGATTCCGTCCCCCTTCGCCTCGGCGCTGCTCTTCACCTACGTCGCCAACTACCTCTACGACGGCGACGCTCCGCTCGCGGAACGCCGCGCCCAGGCACTGGCGATCGACCAGGCGCAGCTGCGCGAGCTGCTCGGCGACGCCGAGCTGCGGGAACTGCTCGATGCCGACGCGCTGGCGGAGGTCGAAGCCCAGGCCCAGCAGCTCGATCCCGGCTACCAGGCCAGGTCGGTGGACGGCGTGCACGACCTGCTCCTCCGCCTGGGGGACCTCGACCCCGAGGAGATCTCGGCGCGCTCGCGGGTGGACGGGAGGGCCGCTCTCGACGAACTGCTCGCCGCCCGCCGCGCGATCCTGGTAAACATCGGCGGTGCGACCCGGGCGCTGCCGGTGGAATACGCGGGCCGCTATCGCGACGCGCTCGGTGTCCCCCTGCCTCACGGCCTGCCCGAGTCGCTGCTGCAGCCGGTCGCCAACGGCGCGCTCGACCTGGCGCGTCGATACGCCAGGACGCACGGGCCGTTCACGACCGACGAATTCGCCGGCCGCTATCTCCTCGCTCACGCCACGGCGCAGTCGCTGCTCAAGCAGCTGTCTGCTGCCGGGCGGCTGCTCGAAGGGGAATTCCGTCCGGGCGGATCGGGGCGCGAGTGGTGCGACCCCGACATCCTCCAGTCGGTCCGCAGGCGGTCGCTCGCCAAGCTCCGCCGCCAGGTCGAGCCGGTGGAGGCTCCGGTCTTCGTGCGCCTGCTGACGTCGTGGCAGGGGCTGATCCGCAGGCGATCGGGCCTCGACGCCCTGCTGGATGCGATCGAGCATCTGCAGGGAGCACCGCTGGCCGCCTCGATCTTCGAATCGGAGATCCTGGCCGCGCGGGTGGAAGGCTACAGCTCCAACGACCTCGACGCGCTCTGCGCCGCCGGCGAAGTCGTCTGGTGCGGGATCGAACCGGTCGGCGAACGCGACGGACGGCTGGCGCTGTACCTGACCGACCACCTTCCGCGTCTGCGCATGACCCCGAAGGCGGTCGACGCCACGGGGCGCGACCAGGCGATTCTCGATCACCTCGAACGCGAAGGGGCATCGTTCTTCGCGCCGCTGCACCAGGCGGCGGGCGGCGGCTATCCCGGGGAGACGGTCGAAGCCCTGTGGGACCTGGTCTGGAAGGGGCTCATCACCAACGACACCTTCCATGCGGTCCGCGCGTTCACGAGTCCTCCCGAGCGGCGGCAGCGAAAGCCGGCCGCCCGCACGTTCCGGACGAGGCGGGTGTCTCCCCCGTCGGCCGAAGGGCGATGGTCGCTCGTCGCCCAGCGAATCGGCACCACCGTCTCGCCGACCGAGTGGTCCACGTCGGTCGCCCAGCAGCTCCTCTCGCGATACGGCGTGCTGACCCGCGAGGTCGCCGGGTCCGAGGGGATCTACGGTGGATTCAGCGCCGTCTACGACGTCCTCAAGGCGCTCGAGGACGCGGGGCGGATCCGCCGCGGCTACTTCGTCGCCGGCGTCGGCGCGACCCAGTTCGCACTGCCGGCCGCGCTCGAGTTGATGCGCTCGCTGCGCGAGATGCCCGACGAGCCCGAGGTCGTCATCCTCGCGGCGACCGATCCGGCCAATCCGTTCGGCACGATGCTCAAGTGGCCGGAGGTGGCGACCGGATCCAATTGTGCCGGGAGCCGAGCGCGCGGGAACGGTCGGACGCGGGGCCACACGAACGGTCGGCGCCCAGGTCATCCTCGTCAACGGCAGCCTCGCTGCGTATCTCTCCCGCGGCGCCAGGCAGCTGCTCGTCTATCTGCCGGAAGACGAACCACAGCGCTCGGCGACCGGCCGGCCGCTTGCCGCGCAGCTCGCGGCGATGGCTCGCCTGGGCGGGCTGATGATCGCGGAGATCAACGGCTATCCCACCGCCGACCATCCGCTCGCGCCGTACCTCGTCGAAGCGGGCTTTCACCCTTCGGCCATGGGCTTCATGATGCGAAGAGGTCCACTTATGGCGCCGGAACGGAGAGCGACAGGGCCTGCCTCGCCGAAGCCGAGGCCGCAGGCGGAGGCGAAGGCGGGTGCCTGAGGGAGATACCATCTTCCGCGCGGCGCGCACGCTGCAGCGCGCGCTCGCCGGCAAGCCGGTGACCGCCTTCGAGTCGGTGTTTCCGAAGCTGACGCGCGTCCACGAGGACACGCCGGTCACCGGACGCCTGGTCGACTCCGTCGCCGCGGCCGGCAAACACGTGCTCATGACCTTCTCCGGCGGCCTCGTGCTTCGCACGCACATGCGGATGAACGGCAGCTGGCACATCTATCGGCCCGGGGAATCGTGGCAACGCGGGCGCCGCGACATGCGCATCGTGATCGCGACGGCAGACTTCGTGGCGGTCGCGTTCAACATCACGGTCGCCGAGTGGCTCGAGCAGCGAACGCTCGGGCGGCACGAGGAGCTCAAGCGGCTCGGCCCGGATCTCCTTTCGGAAGACTTCGATCCAGTCGAAGCGACGGCCCGGCTGAAGGCCAGGCCGGATGTCGAAGCCGCCGACGTGCTGCTGAACCAGCGCGTCATGGCGGGGATCGGCAACGTCTACAAGTCGGAGGTCCTGTTCGCATGCGGAGTCAACCCGTTCACTCCGGTTCGAGGGCTCACCGATGAGCAAGTCGGCTGTCTCATCGCAACCGCGCGCCGCTTCCTGCGCGCCAACGTCACGGAGGGGCTGGCCGCGATGACCACCTACACCGGGTTCCGCCGGACGACGCGGCGGGATGCCCCGGGCGAGCGACTATGGGTCTACGGCCGGGCGGGTGAGCCGTGCCGCAAGTGCGCGACGCCGCTGAAGCTCGCCCCACAGGGACGCGACGCCCGCCTCACCTACTGGTGCCCATCGTGTCAGCGCTGATCTGGATCGCCCTGCTGCTCGGCGCTTCGGCGTCGGCCGCGGCCCTCTGGGGGTACTACCGCGAGCTGCCGGGATGGCTGACCGGCCCGGAGATCTGTCAGCTCGAAGCCGGGGGCTGCGCCGTGCTGTTCCGAACGCCGCGCGCCGCCCTGCTGGGCGTACCGAACGCGTCGCTGGGCATCCTTCTCTACGCCGCGCTCGCCGCCGGGCTCGTGCTCGGCTGGCCGGACGCCGCTGCTCTTCACGATGACCCTGCCGGCGATCGCGATGAGCGCTTTTCTGGGCTGGAGCCTGTGGAGCCGCAACCTGCAGTGCCGCGTCTGCTGGACCGGCCATGCCGCCAACGCAAGCCTCGCGGTGCTGCTCGCGGTCCGCACCTTCACTGCGGCTGCTTGATCACCACGCGCGTCACGCCATCCCGGCCGACCACCCGCTGAAGGATCGGCCGCCGCAATTCGGCGTCGACCAGCGGCGTCGAGGAGTCGGCCGATGGCGGGCCGGTGTATCCACCCTCGGCCGGCGACTGGCCGTGGATCGGGCACAGCTCGGAGGGGATCACCCCGCGCGGGAAGAGCTCGTTGTAGACCGGCGGTTCAGCCTCCGGCAGGCCGACCTGTGGCGCGTCGTAGGCACCGGTCACCCCGGACCCGGTCGCGGCGAGCACGTACTGATGGCGGCAGGCCGGCGCCGCCCGCGCGCCGCTCGCGCGGCAGATCGCCACTCTCTCGACGTCAGCCGGCATCTCGAACCAGTCCGCCCCGGCGCCGCGCGTCGCCCGCTTCATGAACCGGGCCCAGGCCGGCACCGCGACTAGCGCCGGCGAACCCGCGGGTCATGATCGGGGTCGGCGTGTCCATCCCGAACCAGACGCCGGTCACGACGTGCGGGGTGTAGCCGATGAACCAGGCGTCCGCGTAATCGTCGGTCGTGCCGGTCTTGCCCCCGGCCGGCAGCCGGAATCCCGCGCCGCGGACGCCGCTGGCGGTACCGCGCGCGACGACATCGGCGAGCATGCTGGACATCATGAAGGCGGTCGCTTCGCTGATCGCCTGCGTATGCCGCTGCATGTTGTCGAAGACGATCGTTCCGGCGCCGTCTTCGACGCGGGTGAACAGCCGCGGCATCGAGGTCGCTGCCACGGTTCGCGAACGCGGTGTAGGCCGCGGTGAGCTCGAGCAGCGTTACGTCGCCGGTCCCGAGCGCGAGCGAAGGCACCGGCGGCAGCGGCGACTCGATCCCGAGCCGCTGCGCGTAATAGATCGTCGTGCTGGCGCCGATCTGCTGCATCAGCTGCACCGCCGCGCGGTTGCTCGACACCTGCAGGGCCTGGCGCAGCGTGTACTCCGTCCCCTCGTGTTCGCCGCCGGGGAGCCACGCCGCACCCGCGGTCCCGATCGGCACGTCGAGGTCGGTCAGCATCGTGGCAGGCGTGTAGCCCCGCTCCAGCGCCGCGGCATAGAGGATCGGCTTGAATGCCGAGCCGGCCTGCCGCCTCGACTGCGTCGCACGGTTGAACGGGCTCGCCAGGAAGTCGCGGCCGCCGACGAGCGCGAGCACGTCGCCGGTCTGCGCGTCGAGCGACACCAGGCTGCCCTGGAGCTCACTGGCCGTCCGCCGCGACGCTGCTATCTGCGCGATCCGTCCCGAGATCGCTTCCTCGGCCGCGGCCTGCAGATCCGGGTCATAGGTGGAGTAGACGCGCAGGCCGCCGCGCAGCACGCGGTCGTTGCCGAACTTCACCACCAGCTGACGGCGCAGCTCCTCCTGGAAGTAGAGCCCGGTGCGGTTTCCTCCCGCAGGCGTCGCCGTGGCCGCGAGCCGCACCGCGGACGCCGGCGGGATCGACGCGCTGCGCGCCAGCTGCAGCTCGGATGCGCTGATCTTCTGCTGCTGATTCATCAGTTGCAGCACCAGGTCGCGCCGGGCGCGCGCCCGCCCTGGGGAAACCCCCGGCGCGTCGCGTGACGGGCTCCGGACGATCGCGGCGAGCAGCGCCGCTTCGTGCAGCTCGAGCTCCGCTGCCGGCTTGCCGAAGTAGCCGCGCGACGCCGCCTCTACTCCGTAGTAGCCACCGCCGAAGTACACGGTATTGAGATAGGCCTCGAGGATCTCGGTCTTGGAGTAGCGCTGTTCGAGCTGCGCCGCGATCATCGCCTCCCGCAGCTTGCGCTCGAATGTCCGTTCCGGTGAGAGCTGGGCGGTGCGCGCCAGCTGCTGCGTCAGGGTGCTGCCCCCCTGGATGATCCGTCCGGCACGCACGTTCCGCCACGCGGCCGCCGCGACGCGAACCGGGTCCAGCCCGCGATGGCTGAAGAACCGGCGGTCCTCGATCGCGAGCAGCGCCTCGATCATCCGTGGCGACACCCGGTCGAGCGGGACGTCGATCCGCTGTTCGACGAAATAGGTGAACGCCGGGCGCCCGTAGCGGTCGAACACGATGGTGGATTGCGAGCGGGGACCGAGCTCCGCCAGGCCGGTCGCGCGTTCGAGCTCCGCCGCGACCGTCCACGCCAGAGCCGCGGTCTGCCACGCCGCGGCGAACAGCAGGACGCTTGCGAGCAGACTCAGCCCGACGATCGTTCCGCGGCGCAGGTTCATGCTCCAGTCCAGTCGAGCAACCGGAGTGCCACGTGGGGCGTGGCGGCAAGGCCTTGATGCAGTGAGTGTTGCGAGCGTGGAGATCAGCGCCGGGGCGGTGGAGTATGTAGAGCGGTTCCTATTCCCAGAACCCGGTCGGGGTGAGAGTAGACGTTGAAACCGCGTCCGCGCGCGAAGCCGAGCAGCGTGATGCCGGCCTCCTGGGCCAGCTGCACCGCGAGACTGGTCGGGGCGGAAACGGCGCAGATCACCTCGAGCCCTGCGAGCCACGCCTTCTGCACGATCTCGAACGACGTCCGGCCGCTCACGACCAGCCCGTGACCTGTCAGCGGCAGGCGTTCCTCGATCAGCAGCGAGCCGATCACCTTGTCGACCGCGTTGTGGCGGCCGACATCCTCGGCCGTGGCGATCAGCTCTCCCGCCGCGGTGAAGAGCGCCGCGCCGTGCAGGCCGCCGGTCTGATCGAACAGCGCCTGATGGCGGCGGAGCGCCTGGGGCAGGTCGAGGAGCACCGCCCGGTCCACCACGCAGGTAGCGGCCAGCGGCTGGGCCCGGATCTTCAGCGAGTCGATCGTCACGCGGCCGCAGATGCCGCAGGAGGAGTTCGCCAGGACGTTCCGGCGTCCGGCCAGCGTCGTCTCGAGGCGCGCGCGTGCCTCGCCGAGCAGGAAGACGTTGACCACGTTGTGGACGTCGGGGTGTTCCGGATGCCGGCAGTGCTCGACCGCTCCGAGCTCGGCGCCGTCGAGAATGATCCCTTCGGCGAAGAGGAAGCCGGCGGCCAGCTCGCGGTCCAGGCCTGGCGTCCTCATCGTCACCACGAAGGGGCGATCGTGCAGCCGGATCTCGAGCGGTTCCTCGACCGCGGCCGCATCCATGTCAGGAGTCGCGTCTTCGGGGGTGACGCGCACCACGCCGACCTGGCGGACGGGATCGAGCGAACGAACGCGGTCCTCAGACATGGTTGCGGAGCATCAGCTCACGAGGATGCGGCTCGAGGAAAATCTGGCCCTCGAGATAGGTCACACGGTGCCGGCGAACGTGATGCCGGATCAGCGTCAGCGGAACGATCAACGGCACCAGCCCGCCGCGGTACTCGGCGATCGAGGCCACGAGCTCTGCCCGCGACTCGGCGTCGACCAGGTTCTTGAGATGGCCGGCCATGTGCTGCAGCACGTTGGTGTGACGCGCCCGGGTCGCCGGGATGGCGAGGGTCCGCATGAACAGCGTTTCGTAGGCGCGGCGAAGATCGCTGCGGCCCAGTTCGCTGGTGCCGGCCACCAGCCGTCCCAGCTCATTGTAGGCCGTCGTCGAATGGGCGAGCAGCGACATCTTGTGGGCGGTGTGGAAGCGCACCAGCCCGCCGATCGTCCAGCGCCCGAGGAACAGGTCGCGGAGCCGGCGATAGGCGAAGACCCGTTCGATGAAGTTCTCGCGCAGGACCGGATCCGACAGCCGGCCTTCTTCTTCGACCGGCAGGAGCGGCAGCCGCTCGAGCAGCGCCGCCGCGAACAGTCCGCGGCCGTCCCGTGCCGGCATCCCCGCCGCGCCGTAGGTCTTGACCCGCTCCATCCCGCAGCTGGGGGAATCCTTCTTGAGGACGTAGCCGACCAGATCCTCGCGGTTGAGTTCCTCGAGCCGCCCGGCCGCCCACCGGTTCATGCCGTCGGTATGGTCGGTCCCGCTGCGAGTGGTGATCATCCGCAGCGCCGTGTCCTGCCGCACCAGCCGCAATGTTTCGCGAGGCGTCCCCAGCCCCATCTCGACCTCCGGGCACACCGGCACGAACTCCACGTGCGGCCCCAGGATCCTGGTCAGGAAGTCGTCTTTCTTGTGACCCCCGTCAAACCTGACCTCCTGTCCAAGGAGGCACGCCGAGATCCCGATGCGAATCCGGGCTAGTTCCAACGCCTCCCCTTGAGTTGATCGAGATTGACGTTGCCGCCGCTGAGCACGCACACGACCTTCGAGCCTTTCGGTGCATCGATCAAGCCGTGGAGCAGTGCTGCGACCGGCGAGGCCGCCGCCCCTTCCACGACGAGCTTGGCGTGCCCCATGATCCAGATCATCGCCTCGAAGATCTGCTCGTCCGGCAAGGTGACAATGCCGTCGACGAACTTGCGGACGACTTCGAACGTCGTCTCGCCGACCCGTTTCACTCGCAGGCCGTCGATGATGCAATCGACCCGGTCGAGCGTCACCACGCCCCCGGCCGCGACGCTGTCGTGCATCCCCGGCGCGCCGGACGACTCCACGCCGAATACCTTGATCGACGGATTGAACGCCTTGACCGCCTGGGATATGCCGGAGATCAGCCCGCCGCCGCCGATCGGCACGACGACCACGTCGACCTCCGGCCAGTCGCGGACGATCTCGAGGCCGACCGTACCCTGGCCGGCGATCAGCTGCATGTCGTCGAACGGATGGATGTAGGTCAGGCCGCGGTCGCGGACCAGTTCCTTCGCCTTCTCGTTGGCCTCGTCCCAGATCGAGCCATGGAGCACGACCTCGGCGCCGTAGCCGCGGGTGGCGGCGATCTTGGACGGCGTGGCGTTCTCCGCCATGCAGACGACCGCCTTGATACCGTGGATCTGCGCCGCGAGTGCGACCCCCTGGGCATGATTTCCCGCCGAGGAGCAGACCACGCCGCGGCGGCGCTCTTCCTCCGTCAACCAGGTGAACTTGTTCAGGGGTCCGCGGATCTTGTACGAGCCGGTCCGCTGAAAGATCTCCGCCTTCAGGCGGACGTCGAAGCCGGTGGCCTCGCTGAGCATCCGCGACGTGAGCAGGGGGGTGTGATGGATGTGAGGTGAGACCTTCGCGTACGCGGTCTCGAAATCCTCGCGACCGAGAAAATTCACGGTTTCACCGCCGTCACCATGATCTCCACCACGGCGCCGGGGGCGACCAGGCCGGCCCCCACCGTGGCTCTGGCAGGGAATGCGCTGCCGAAGAAGGCGCGATAGGGATCGTTCATCTGCTGAAACAGCGAGAGATCGGTGAGATAGACGAGCCCCTCGACGACATCGGCGGGAGAGAACCCGGCCGAACCGAGCGTCTTGCCGATCTTCGCCATCACCTCGCGGGTCTGTGCCGCGGCGTCGCCCGCGTTTTCCGGCGTCTGGCCGAGCACTCCCGAGACGTAAAGCCGGCTGCCCGCCTTGATGGCGCCGCTGAGATTCGGGCCGGGGGCGATCGCTTCCCGCGGCGAGGAGGTCGCGACGAACGTCATTTCGACCGCGTACTGGGTGCTGGCCAGCGCCGCCCTGACCGTCGCCCGGGCCGGCGGCGGCGCAGCGGTGAAGTAGCTGCGGTAGACCTCGTTCATCTGCTGGAAGCCGGCGGTGTCGGGCAGATAGACCCGGCCGCTCACGATGTTCGAATGGTTCATGCCCGCGGCCTTCAGCAACTCGCCGGCGTTGTCCATCACCGCCTTCGTCTGGACCTTGATGTCACCGCCGACCGCAGTGTTGTCGCGGCCGTTCCGCGGCACGATCCCCGACAGGAACAACGTGTCGCCGGTCTTGATCGCGTAGCTGTACGGGTTCGGCGACTTCGCCCAGCCCTCGGGGTGGACGACGACCCGCTCGGCGCCGTTCGCGACCGCGACCATCGCGATCTCGACCTGCGCCCCGAGCAGCAGGTCGGTCACCACGGTCGTCCGCGTCGGCGGATCCTTCGGCCAGAACGGGCGGTAGGCGTCATTCATCACCGGGAAGTCCGCCGCCGATTTCAGGTAGACGGTGACCGCCACCGCCTGCTCGAGCGAGGAGCCGGCGGCGACGAGCAACGTACGCATCCGCTCGAGGATCCGTTTGGTCTGCGCCGCCGCGTTTCCGGGGGCGACGAGCGCTCCCCCGTCGTCCTGGGCAAGCATGCCGGAAACGTAGATGAGGCCCCCGGCCTTGACCGCGGGGCTGAATGGGCCGACCGGGGCGGGGCCGCCGGCGCTGACGATCTCTTTTTTCTGCATGGGAAGGGCAAACAAGGCGGTGGAAAGGACGGCGATCAACGTGATCCGGAGCATGCGCGATTCTAGCTGGTGCCGCCCGGTATTACACCATTGCCGGGACCGGCCGGCGCGCCCGGAACCGTGCCGGCACTGGGGGGAGACAGGGGGGATTGGTAGAATGACGGCCGGTGCTGGTGCACCGTCGCTCCCCCCTGGAGGAACACATGAGACGTCCGTTGATCGCCTGCGCCATCGCGCTGCCGCTGGTCGCCCTGCTCGGCAGCCCGCTCGCGGCTGAAGTCAAGACCCGTGAAAAAACGCAGGTCAAGCTGGAAGGCATGCTCGGCCGCATGGTCGGCCTGTTCGGGGGCAAGGCCGCCCGCGAGGGAATCGTCTCGACGACCGCGGTCAAAGGCAACCGCAAGTCGACGATGAACGAGGACACCGGGCAGATCGTCGACCTCGGCGAGGAAAAGGTCTACGACATCGACTACAAGAAAAAAGAATACCGGGTGACCACCTTCGAAGAGCTTCGCCAGCGCATGCGCGAGGCGCAGGAGAAGGCGAAGAAGGACATCGAGCGCGAGCAGGGGCGCCAGGAAGAAACCAAGCCCGATCAGCCGCGCAAGGAATACGAAGTCGACTTCGACGTGAAGGAGACCGGGCAGCGCAAGCAGCTGGTCGGTCACGATGCGCGGCAGGTCATCATGACGGTGACGGTCCGCGAGAAGGGCAGGACGCTCGAGGACGGCGGCGGCTTCGTCATGACCTCCGACTCGTGGCTCGGGCCCGACATCGCCTCGCTGAAGGAGCTGGCCGACTTCAACATGCGGTTCTACAAACAGCTCTACGGCGGCGACGCCCTCGGCCTGGCCGCCGACCAGATGGCCGCCGTCATGGCGATGTACCCGATGCTGAAGAACGCCTCCGAGCGCTTGAAGCAGGAAGGCACCAAGCTGCAGGGGACGCCGCTCGCGAGCACGGTGGTGTTCGAGGCGGTCCAGTCGAAGGAACAGGCGGCCGAAACTGCCAAGCAGGGCAAGGGGGGCGGCGGCGGCGGCCTCAGCGGGATGCTCGCGCGCAAGATGATGAAGCAGGAAGAGCCCAAGCCGCGCATGACGGTGTTCACCACCGCGCACGAGTTCCAGGAGCTCTCGGCCACGGTGGCGGCGACCGAGCTCGAGATCCCCGCCGGCTTCAAGCAAAAGAACTAGCGGCTATTCGGTAGCCCGGGGCAGGTACAGGGCGAAGGTCGTCCCCTGCCCCACTTCACTCTCCACGTAGATCCCGCCGCCGGTCTGTTTCACGATCCCGTAGACCGTCGCCAGCCCCAGGCCCGTCCCCTTCCCCAGTTCCTTGGTGGTGTAGAACGGCTCGAAGATGTGCTCGCGCACGTCGGCCGGCATGCCGGTGCCGGTGTCGGAGACTTCGATCACCGCGTAGGCGCCCGGCGGCAGCTCGACCCGTTCGGTGGCATCCGCGTCGATCCGTTCGTTCCGGGTCGAGATCCTGACGTCGCCGCCGCGCGGCATGGCGTCGCGGGCATTGGCGGCGAGGTTCATGAGCACCTGTTCGAGCTGTCCCGGATCGGCGCGCACCCTGACCAGGTTCGGATCGTTGTCGGTCACGACCCGGACGTCCTCCCCGACCAGGCGGTCGAGCAGCTTGCGGACGGAGCCGATCACCTCGTTGAGGTCGAGCAGCCGCGGCTGCATCACCTGCTTGCGGCTGAAAGCGAGCAGCTGCCGGGTCAGGGCGGCGGCACGTTCGGCGGCGCGCCTGATCTCCTCGACGTCGGAACGGCGCGGATCGTCGGGGCGGAACTGGTCCAGCAACAGATCGGTGTAGCCGTAGATCGCGGTCAGGACGTTGTTGAAGTCGTGGGCGACGCCGCCGGCGAGACGCCCGACCGCTTCCATCTTCTGCGCCTGGCGCAGCTGCTCTTCGCTGTGGCGCAACGCCGTTTCGACGGTCTTCTGGCTGGTGACGTCCCGATGGTTGATGACCATGGCGCGGATGACCGGATCGGCGAGCCGGTTGACGACCACCGCCTCCCCCCAGCGACAGGAGCCGTCCTTGTGCAGGAACCGGTAGTTGACGGTCATCGGCTCGTCGGCGGTCGTCAGCAGCGCCGCAAAGCGCTCCAGCACCGCGCCGGCATCATCGGGATGCAGCAGGCCGGCGATCGGCGCGCCGATGCGTTCCTCGGGGGTGTAACCGCAGACGGTCTCGATCGACTGACTGTCGTAGAGGACGGTAAAGTCCTGGTCGATCAGTGTAACGGCGTCGTAACTGTGCTCGATCAGCGCACGGAACCGCGCCTCGCTCTCGCGCAGCGACTGCCTGAAGGCGACGCGCTCGCGCGCGTAGCGCAGCGACCGGATCAGCGCGTTGGCGTCGATGTCGCTCTTGAGCAGGTGATCCTGTGCGCCGCGCTGCATCGACAGCACCGAGAGGCTTTCGTCGTCGTTCGACGTCAGCACGACGATCGGCACATCGCCGGCCGCATCGAGCATGCGCTGGACGGTGCCGATGCCGCTGCTGTCGGGGAGCCCGAGGTCGAGAAGGATCGCGTCGAAGGTGCGATCCCCGATCTGGGCGCGCGCCGCGGAGAGGGACCGCGCATGCTGCAGGTCGATCGACGCCCCCTGCAGCTCCGCCGTGATCAGGGCCGCATACGCGGCGTCATCTTCGACGAGCAGGATTCGCATCGGCGCAGCGGCCATGTTGGAGCCTGCATTCTATCCGCACCAGTACGGCGATGTATGCTACGCCCACTTGGAGGACACATGGTCTCGAAGAACAGCCGGCCTCGGTCTGCCGGTGTCGCGCGACGACGATTCCTGAAGACCATCCCAGCGGCCGTGGCCGCCGGGATCGCCGCACCGGCGCTGGCGCAGCAGGCGGCCGCGCCGCAGCGCATCAACCTCGAAACGCTGGACTGCGCCGAGAAGATCTTCGGCGTGGATTTCGGACCGGCCGAAGATGAGGCCGCGCTCGGCGGAGTCAATCGCAACCTGAGCACCTACGATCAGCTGCGCGCGCTCGACATCCCGCTCGACACCGAACCGGCAGTGACCTTCCGGCCGTATCTGCCGGGGCACAAGCCGAAGCCGGGCGCGACCCCTGGCGCGAAGATCAAGGTGACACTGCAGCCGCCGGCCGGCCGCCTCGGCTCGATCGAGGATCTCGCGTTCCTGCCGGTGACCGCGATCGCGCCGCTCCTCCAGCGCCGCGAAGTGAGTTCGACCGACCTCACCAGGATGTACCTCGAACGGCTCAAGAAGCATGGGCCGCGGCTCAACTGCGTCGTCACGCTGACCGAGGAGCTCGCGCTCGCACAGGCCGCTGCCGCCGACCGCGAGATCCGGGCGGGCAAGTACCGCGGACCGCTGCACGGCATCCCGTGGGGCGCCAAGGACCTCTTCGCCACGAAGGGGATTCCGACGACATTCGGCGCCGGTCCGTTCAAGGCGCAGGTCATCGACTATGACGCAACCATCGTCGAACGGCTGCGCGAGGCAGGCGCCGTCCTCGTCGCCAAGCTCTCGATGGGAGCGCTGGCGCAGGGGGACCGCTGGTTCGGAGGGCAGACGCGGAACCCGTGGAATCCGGAACAGGGATCGAGCGGTTCGTCAGCCGGTCCTGGTTCCTCGACCGCTGCGGGCCTCGTCGGCTTTGCCATCGGCACCGAGACGCGCGGCTCGATCATCTCCCCCTCGGCCGTGAACGGCGTCGTCGGCCTGCGGCCGACCTACGGCCGGGTGAGCCGGCACGGCGCGATGGCCCTGAGCTGGACGATGGACAAGATCGGCCCGATGTGCCGGTCGGTCGAGGACTGCGTGCTGGTGTTCAACGCGATCTACGGGCCCGATGGCCACGACGACACCGTCGTCGATGCTCCGTTCGCCTGGAATCCTGACCTGCGCGCTGGGGAAACTGCGGATTGGCTACATCAAGTCGGAGTTCGAGGCGGCGCCGCCGGGAGCGGGTCGGGGCGACGAGGCCGGGCGTGGCGCGCCGGGAACCGGACGCGGCGAAGGTGGCGGACGTGGCGAAGGGACCGGCCGCGGTCGTGGCGGGCTCTCACCGGAAGAGCAGCGCAAGCGGGCGGCGGAGCGCCTGACGTTGCTCAACGACGCGCTCGATATCTATCGAAAAGCGGGCGCGACGCTCGAGCCGATCGAGATGCCGGACAACCGGCTGACCAACATGCTCGGTTTCGTCCTGAGCACCGAAGCGGCGGCGGCGTTCGACGACCTGACCCGCAGCAAGGATATCGGCGACGAGTCGCTCGGCTCCTGGCCGAACACATTCCGCACCCATCGGTTCGTGCCGGCGGTGGAGTACATCCGCGCGCAGCGCGCCCGCACGCTGTTGATGCGCCAGATGGATGCGGTGATGTCGAAGTTCGACGTCTTCCTGACCCCGACCAACAGCTCCAGCCTGGGCCTGACGAACCTGACCGGGCATCCGGCGGTGGCGCTGAAAGCCGGGTTCGTCAGCAACACGCCAGTCGAGATCATGGTGACGGGGCGCCTCTACGAGGAGGCCACGATGTTGCGGGTGGCGCTGGCCTATGAGCGCGCCACCAGGTGGCACACCATGAATCCGACGCTGTAGAACGGCCGGTCCGAACGGCTAGCGGCCGGTCCGGGCCAGGGCCGCCAGGGTGCGGTCCCGCTCGTAGTTGCCCAGCCGCTCGGCCGCGCTCACGTACGCCTCGCGGGCGGCACCAGCGAGGGCTTGCGATCGCGCGGCGGCGAGCAGTACCTGGGCGGTCTCATGATCGCTGTCGATCGACCCCGCCTCACGCAACGCCGCAAGCAGCGTGGCGTCCGGGAGCTCGCCGCGGCGCAGCAGCGCCTGGAGGACCCGGCCCTTCTCGTATGACGAGTCGACCGTCTGGAGGGCACGGAAGAACGGGTCGCGTGTCACCCCGTCGACCGGGTACCGGTTCACGATCTCCAGCAGCAGCGTCGCCGCCTCATAGTCGGATTCGAGCGATCGCGACGCGTCGAGGACCCCGGCGATTAATTCGGGGGACTGGGTGCCACGGCGCACCAGCGCGTCGAACACCCGGCGCATCTCATAGTCGGATTCGATCTGGCGCGCCGCGTCCAGGTAGGCCTTGCGGGTCGCATCGTCGATCAGGATCTTCGGTGCGGCGCCGATCAGCGTCGTTGCCAGTTCGTAGTTGGAGTCGATCTCGCGGCCGATCTGCTCGAGCACGCGGCGGGCGGTCGCGGGGTCGAGCGGCGCCTGGGCGATCAGTTGCGTGAAGTACACCTTCTTGGCGTAGCTGCCCTCGATCTTCGTGATCTCGGCGAGAAGCGCCGGCACCCCGCCGCTGGCCAGGAACCTCGCCACCCGCTCCTTCGCCCCGAAGGCACTCTGGCGGACGAACCTGGGGAGCACCTTCGAGAGCCACTGTCGCCCTTCCGGATCGAAGGAACGTTCGCTGCTGCCAACATAGAACCGGCGCGTGATGTTCCCCGACGCGTCGGCGGTGAACTGCACCGAGTGGCTACTGAGCCACTTGCCGTCGCTGATCTTCAGGGACGATCCCGGCGACATCCGGACGATGTCGTCGTCGGTGTCGTTGAGGGTGAACGCGCCTCGATAGTTGACGGAGAGTTTTTCGCCGTTGTTCGACCAGGTGTAGTTGCCGGATGACTCGTTCTGCGTCGCGCTGAGCTCGCTCGAGGCTGCGGCGGTAGCTGAGGACGGGGGCGAAGGGGGGGCCGGCGGTGCCGGTGCCGGTGCCGGCGGAGCCGGTGGCTTCGGCGGTCGCTGCTCGCTGGACTCGGTGCGAATGGCAACGTCGGCGATCGGCCCGACCGGGCCAAGCCCGGCCGACGGTGCCTCGGGGCTGGCCCCCGGGACAGGAAGCGTGCTGGCGGCGAGGGGCTGTCGACCGATCGCTCCACCGATGATCGCCAGCACCAGCAGAAGGGCGCCGGCGGCGGCGAGCCAGGCTGGTCCCCGACCCTCGTGGGCCGCGGGGGCCGCGAGCAGCCGGCGGACGCGATCGAGAAGCGCGCCGCCGTTCGCCGCCATGGCCAGGCGGCCGGGCCCGCGGAGCTCTTCCAGGTCGGCGAGCGCGCGTGCGTAGACAACCGGGTCGCCGCAGAGGCTGACCGCGAGATCGTCGCAGCAGTGCTCGCGTTCGATCCGGATCCGGCGCGACAGCCACCACACGCCGGGGTGATAGAAGAGCAGCGTCTCGACGAAGGTCTGCAGCAGGTTCACGAGATAGTCGTGACGCCGCACGTGGGCCAGTTCGTGCGCGAGGATCGCTTCGACCTGCTGCGGCGAGAGCCCGGCGAGGACGCTCACCGGGAGCAGTACCGTGGGCTTCAGCCATCCGATGACCGTCGGCACGTCGACCGCGGCCGACTGCAGCAGTGAAACCGTCCGCGAGATGTGGAGCCTGCGGGTCAGTCGCGCGACGATCGCCTGCAGCGGGGCGGCCGCCGGGGTCGCGCCGTGCGCGCGCATGCGCTGGACGCGGAGCCAGCCGCCACCGAGGCGAAGCGCCAGGATCGCGACACCCGCCATCCACAGAAGCACGAGCGTGGGGAGCCACTGCTCCAGCCGTCCCAGACTGATCCATTGAGCCGCGCGTTCCGCGATCGGTTCAGGCGCGGCAGCCGCGACGATGGTGACCGCCGGCAGGGCGGCCGGCCCGGCGGCTTCAGCCGGCAAACCAGCGACGTCAACGATGGCAGCCGAAGACGACGCCCGGGCGGCCCGCCAGACCTGGACGCCGGTCACCGCCGGGATGGTCGCCATGATCGACAGCGCAATCGCCGCCACGACGTAGCGGACGTCGGCGGCGCTGCCGCGCAACGCGCGCAGCGCCAGCGCCGCGACGACACAGACGAGCGATCCCTGCCAGAGAAAGTGCAGCAGAGCCCAGCCGACCGCCCGGATGGCCGGTTCGTGCAGCAAGGTGTCAATCGCGGTCATTGCGTTCCTCCCGGCCGTCGCGGCCGTCGATCAGATTCCGGATCTCCGTCAGCTCTTCCGCCGAGGTGCGCCTGGTGGCCAGGGCCTGCATCACCAGCTTCGAAGCCGATCCGCCAAACGCCCGGTCGACCAGGTCGCGGACGAGCTGCCGCTGGGTCTGGTCCTCGGTCAGGCGCGAATGGTAGATATGAGTGCGGTCCCGCTCGTCACGGTGCACCAGCCCCTTCTCGGTCATGATCTGGAGCATTTTCAGGGCGGTGGTGTAGGCGGTCGGGCGCTCGCGCACCAGGCTGTCGTGGACCTGCCGCACCGTGCTGGGCCCGCGCTCCCAGAGCACACGAAGGATCGCCAGTTCGGCGTCGGTGGGGCGGGGCGTGGATGGCTTTGTCATCTGCGGGACCTACTATCTACGAAGACGTTCGTATTGTCAACGAAGACCTTCGTATACCTCGGACGGGCGGAAAACGGGTCACTCGCTGGTCGCGGAACGTGATTCTGCCGGTGTAATCGCGTTGTTCCGTGGCTGCTGTTCCGTGGCTGGCTCGGGCGGCTATAATTTCCCCTTTGGCCCGTTCTCAAAGGAGCTCACGTGGAATCCGGCACGTACGCAGTGGTTGATACGTCTGAAGGGTCGTTCACGATCCGCCTGTTCGAGAAGGAAGCGCCGAAGACCGTGGCGAACTTCGTCGGCCTTGCCGAGGGGACGAAGGAATGGAAGGACCCGTCGACCGGACAGAAGCAGACCGGGCCGTATTACAACGGCATCATCTTTCACCGTGTCATTTCCGGCTTCATGATCCAGGGGGGCGACCGCCTGGGCACCGGCACCGGCGGCCCGGGCTACAACTTCGCCGACGAGTTCCACCCGTCGCTGCGCCACAGCCGCGCCGGCATCCTGTCGATGGCCAATGCCGGACCGAACACCAACGGCAGCCAGTTCTTCATCACCCTTGGCCCGACCCCGCACCTCGACAACCGCCACTCGGTGTTCGGAGAAGTCACCGAGGGCATGGAGGTGGTGAAGAAGATCGGCGCGGTGCCGACCGGCCGCGGCGACCGTCCGGTCACCCCGGTCGTGATCAACCAGGTCACGATTCAGCGCATCCCCTGATGAGCGAGGACCGGCAGTCAGTCGATTCGCTGCTGCCGCTCGTCTACCAGGAGCTGCGGCGCCTCGCGGCGGCCTATCTCCGGCGCGAACGTCCGGGGCAGACGCTGCAGCCGACGGCGCTGGTCAACGAGGCCTACCTGCGGCTGCTGAAGGATCGCCCCGACCGCTGGCAGAACCGGGCGCACTTCTGCGCCATTGCCGCGCATTCGATGCGGCAGATCCTGATCGAGCGCGCCCGCGCCCGCGGCGCCAGCAAGCGCGGCGGCGCGCGGGTGCAGGTCACGCTCGACGAAGCGCTCGCCGCCGGCGGGGAGCGGGCGATCGACCTGGTGGCGCTCGACGAAGCGCTCGAGCGCCTGGCGACGCTCGACCCGGAACAGGCGCGCCTGATCGAGCTTCGGTTCTTCGGTGGTCTCACGATCGAGGAGACGGCTGAAGCGATGGACATCTCCCCCGCCACGGTCAAGCGTCACTGGACGGTCGCCCGGGCGTGGCTCGCCCGCGAGCTGGAAGGGCTCGGCTCGCCGTGACGCCCGAGCGCTGGAAGCAGGTGAACGACCTCTTCCACGCCGCTCTCGATCAGCCGGCCATGGCCCGTGAGGCCTTCCTTCAACAGGCGGCCGCGGGTGACGAGGACCTGCTGCGGGAAGTGACGACCCTGCTCGGCGCCCACCGCGCCTCCCCGGGCTTTCTCGAAACTCCGGCCTGGGGCGTCGCCCCCGAGCTGATGTTCGACGAGCAGGAGGCCACTCTTGCGGGCCGCACCATCGGTCCCTACCGGGTGCTCGAAGAGATCGGACGCGGCGGGATGGGGGTGGTCTACGCCGCCGAAGACACCCGGCTCGGCCGGCCGGTCGCGATCAAGGCGCTGCCCCCCGACTTCATGAAGGACCCGGCGCGCCGCGAGCGGCTGCGCCGGGAAGCGCGCGCCTCCGCCTCACTGGCGCATCCCTCGATCGCCACCATCTACGCCCTCGAGGACATCGACGGCGAGCTGTACATCGTCTCGGAGCTGGTACGCGGATCGACGTTGCGCGACGAGTTGAAGAACGGTCCGCTGCCCGCGGACCGGCTCGAGGTCACCCTGCTCGAGATCGCGGATGCGCTGGCGGCGGCGCATGCCCAGGAGATCGTCCATCGCGACCTCAAGCCCGAGAACATCATGCGCGCGGCAGACGGCCGGGTGAAGGTCCTGGATTTCGGCCTGGCGCGGTCGGCCGCGGCCGACGGGCAGGCCACCCGGACGCAGCTGACGCAGGCAGGCTCGACCGTCGGTACACCCGGCTACATGGCCCCCGAGCAGCTGTCGGGAGGGACCATCGATGCGCGAACCGACATCTTCGCGTTCGGCGTGCTCGCGACCGAGCTGGCCACGGGAGAACATCCGTTCGGTCCGGATTCGGCCGCCATGCTCCGGCGCATGACCCGGCTCATGGAAGGGCAGGCGCTCTCATCGGCGGGGGCGTGGAGCGCGCCGCACCTCGAACCGGTCGCGCGGCGCTGCATGCGTGCGGAACCGGCGGAACGCTACGCCTCGGGATCGGAGCTGGCGGCGGCGCTGCGCCTCGCGGCCGGTCAAGGGGCGGCCGCGCCCTCGTATACGGCGCCGCCGGCGCTATGGTGGTGGCAGTTTCATCAGGCCGCCATCGCGGTGGTGCTGACCGCGATGCCGGCCGCCGCGTGGGGAATTCGATCGGAGATCGCGGCCCCCCATGGCTCCCGGATCTTCTTCGCCGCGCTCGTGCTCGCGACCATCACGATTACCGGACGCATGAACCTGCTGTTCGTGTCGCGCGTGCATCCCGAGAGCCTGGCGCATCAGCGGTCGCTGGTGTTCCCCTGGATACCGCTGATCGACGCGGCGCTGGCGGCCCTGATGATCGCGGCGGCGCTGGCGCTGAACGACCGCGACGCGCTCGCCGGACTGGTGATCATCCTCGGCACCGTGATCGTGACATCGATCGTCCTGATCGAACCGGCGACGACCCGCGGCGCCGGCATCGGCGGCTAACCGGGTCGGGCGATCTCAGCGAAGCCGGTCGGCGAGCAGTCCGACGCTCAACGCATAGCTGTGGGCGCAGTTGTAACCCAGCAGGGCTTCGTAATTGTCGTAGAGCAGAAACGTACGGGTGCCGGCTTCGACCAGTGACGCGGGCATCTTCGAAGCCGGCAGCGGTGTATTGGTGCGGGTGAGAAGCCCCATCTTGCGCCATTCGGCGAGCGGGCGCGGATCGGTCATCACGCGGCGAGCCCGGCATCCGGTTTCGCGCCGCGGAATCGCCAGCGCCGCCTTCTGAATCACCGGAGGCACGCGGATCTCGCGCCCCCAGGCTTCGCCCGGTGTCCAGCCGTGCTTCTGGAGAAACAGCGCGATCGAGGCGAACACGTCGGCCTGCGACGACCAGATGTCCTTGCGGCCATCGCCGTCGAAGTCCTGCGCATATTGCAGGTAGCTGGACGGCATGAACTGCGGCTGGCCGAGGGCCCCCGCCCAGGAGCCCTTGAGGCGATCGAGCTCGATGTCGCCGCGGTTGACGATCTCGAGCGCGTTGAACAGCTCGTTGCGGAACATCGCGCCGCGGCGCGGATCGTAGGCAAGCGTGACCAGCGCCGGAATGGTCGGCCGGACCCCTGCGAACCGGCCGAAGTTCGACTCCAGCCCCCAGACCGACACCACGATGCGCGAGGAGACGCCGTAGTGCTTTTCGACCCGGCCGAGCAGGCTGCGGTGCCGGGTGAGCATCTGCTGCGCCAGCCGCACGGTCGGCGTGGTCAACCGTCGCTTGAGATAGACGTCGAGATCGAGCGCGAATTCCGCCTGGGTGCGATCGCGCTCGAGGATCTGTTCGACCGGCTCGATGCCGGCGAACGCCCGGTCCAGGAGCTCCGCGGCGATGCCCCGCTCGATGGCTTCGGCGCGAAGCCCGGCGAGCCATTGATCGAACGGCGGCGGGACCGCGACCACCGCGACCGGAGGCGGCGACTGCGTGGCCACGGGCAGCGTCGCGACGAACAGGACCGCGACAACGACCCAGGCAGCGCGCATGATCGATTGTACGGCTAGTCCGTCCTCAGGGCGACGAGCGGATCGATGCGCGATGCGCGCCGTGCCGGCACGTAGGTCGCGGCGAGAGCGAGCACGGCGAGGAGCCCGACGATGGCGGCGAACGTCGCCGGGTCGGTCGGCGCGATCTCGAACAACAGGCTCTTCATGAACCGCGTCAGCACCAGTGCGCCGGCGAGGCCGGCGCCGATGCCGATCGCGGCGATCGTCATGCCGCCGCGCACGACCATCGCCGACACCCTCCCCGGCGTCGCGCCCAGCGCCATCCGGATACCGATCTCGCGTGTCCCCTGGCTCACGAGGTAGGCGATGACGCCGTAGGTGCCGATCACCGCAAGACACAGCGCCAGGGCGGCAAACAGCGACAGCAGCGTCATCGCGAAGCGCCGGCGGGCCAGCGACTCGTCCACCCGTCCGTCCATCGTCTTGACGCTGTAGATCGGCAGGTCGGGGTCGAGATCCTTGATCACCTGGCGGGCCGCGGGTGCGAGCCGCGCCGGATCGGAGGTCGCCGTCCGCAGCACCACGGTGAGGGCTCGCGACGGACGCTGCCGGTGCCAGTGATACATCGCGATCCGCGGCTCTTCGCCGTCGAGGTTGTACTGCCGGACCCGTCCGGTGACGCCAATCACCGTCATCCATGGGGTGTCGGGGGTGACGTCGAAGCCGCCGGTCCGGATGCGCTTGCCGACCGCGTCCTGACCCGGCCACAGCTGCTCGGCCATCCGCTCGTCGATCACGACCACGTGCGGAGTGTCGCGGGTATCGGTGTCGGCGAAGAACCGCCCGCGGACGAGCGGGATCTCCATCGCCTTGAAGTAGTCCCCGGCGACGGTGCGCTGATCGACGTTGATGAACTCTTCGCCCGGCACGACCGGACGGCCTTCGACGGTGATCGGTCCCCACGCGAACATCTGGCTGAGCGGAAGCGCGGTCACGCCGCCGGCCGCGGTCACCCCGGGAATGGTCGCGAGCCGGTCCCACGCCGCCCGGTAGGCTTCATGGACGCGGGCGACGTCGGTGTACTTCTTCCCGACCAGGCTCACTTGAAAGGTCAGGACTCCCGAGGGATCGAAGCCCGGGGCGACGCGCTGCACCTGTTCGAAGCTGCGAATCAGCAGACCGGCGGCGGCGAGCACGACGACGCAGAGCGCGAGCTGGCCGGCGACGAGCAGCCGGCGCAGCCCGCCGCTGCGGCCCCAGATCGCCTGCCCGGCACTGGCGCCGCGGCCGCCGTCCTTCAGCGCCGCCTGGTGAACGCCGGGATCCCCCAACCGGAACGACGGGTAGATGCCGACGAAGACCCCCGACACGATCGACACCAGCAACGCGAAGGTGAGGACGCCGGAGTCGATCCGCACCTCCGACAGGCGCGGAATGCTGCCGGCGCCGAGCGCGTGAATGCCGTCCATGCTCCACACCGCGAACAGCAGCCCGAGAAGACCGCCGGCCAGCGACAGCAGCAGCGTCTCGGTCAGCAGCTGGCGCATCACCCGGCCGCGGCTGGCCCCGAGGGCGGTGCGGATGGCGATCTCCTTCTGCCGGCCGATTGCCCGCGACATGATCAGGTTGGCGACGTTCGCACAGGCGATCAGCAACACCACCGCGACCGCGCCGAGCAGGACGATCAGTGGCCGACGCGATTCGCCGACGACCTGTTCCTGGAGCGGCACGATGCTGAACGTCAGCCCGCCGTTCGCCGGGTAGAACGCCGGAAAATCACGCCGCAGCCGGACGGTCAGCGCGTCCATCTCGGCCTGCGCCTGCGCGGCCGTCACCCCCGGCTTGAGCCGGGCCATGATGTTGTAGTCCTCCGCGTTGCGGCGTTCGGCCGCGGCCGGGCCGAGCTGCAGCGGCAGCATCACCTCGGCCTGTTCGGCGCCGCCGAGCGTGTTCATCACCTCGCGAGGCAGCGTGAAGCTGCGCGGCATCACCCCGACGACCTGGTGGGGGAGGTCGTTGAGCACGATCGATCGTCCGATCACGCCGGGGTCACCGCCGAACCGGCGCATCCAGGTGCCGTGGTGCAGGATCACGCTGCGCGCGGTGCCGGGCGCCCCCTGGTCGTCACTCTCCGTGAACAGCCGGCCGTGTTCGGGCCGCGCCCCGAGCAGCGGCAGCATGCTCGAGGAGATGCGGATCATCCCGACGCGCTCCGGCTCCCCTCCCCCGGTGAGCGTCATGTGCGAGCCGAGGGCGATGGCGATCGCGTCGAAGCTGGTCGAGGAGTTCTTGATGTCGAAATACTGGGCGGTCGAGAACCAGTCTTCCGCGATGCCGAGGCCGGGCGAACGGTTCCACAGAATCGCGAGCCGGTCGGGATCGGTATAAGGCAGCGGCTTGAGCAGCAGCGCGCTGGCGACGCTGAAGATCGACGTGTTGGCACCGATCCCGAGGGCCAGCGACAGGATGGCGGCGGCGGTCAGGCCGCGAGTCGCCAGCAGCGAGCGGAAAGCGTACCGGACATCCTGCATCAGGGCATTCATCCGGGCTTTCTTATCTCAGATCCTTACCCACCGCAACCTTGTAGGTTTAAGGTTCCGGGGACTTCGATGAGGTTCTGGGGGTTCGACGAGGTTCCGGGAGCTTCGAGGAGGAACCTCTTGAAACAGCTAGAACCCTTGAACCTCCGGCTGCGAGGGACGCGCTCTCACCCACAGCGCCACCACCGCGCTCACCACCACGCCGGTCACGAAGGTACCCAGGAAGCCGTTCAAGGCCTGGGTCATGGAGGTCTGACCGGAAGCCCATGCGGCTATCTCGGACGCGATCTCGGCATCGGACTTCCCCTGCTGCCGCAGCACGTCCCGGTAGCTCGCCTCGAGCTCGCCGAAGTACTCGGGAAACGCCACCGTCGTGAACAGCAGCGAGAAGCCGATGATCACGATGCCGGCGACGATCGACATCATGGTGCCGGCGACGACCTGACCGCTGTAGGTCCGCCCCTGCGCTGCCGTCTTGCGCAAGCCCCACATGAGGCCAGCGACTTCGATCACGATGACGACGAAGAACGCAGCGGCCTTCGACGGGTCCTTGTACCAGCCGGTGTAACCCATCACGAAAGTCCAGATGCCGCAGAGCACACCGATCAGCAGTCCGGCCGCGGGAATAGGATTCATGAACCTACCCGTTCGTCATCCCTGGTCCCCCATCCCCGATTCCCCATCCCCGATCCCCGATCCCCGATCTTAGAATCTCAGCCCCGCGGTGAACCCGTAGGTCCGCGGACGCCCCGATTCGCCGAGGAAGTCCGACTGTGCGAGCGGGAACGCGAACGCGACCGGCACGTAGGCGCTGTCAAAGGCGTTGCGGATCCAGCCTTCGGCGAACAGGTACTTGCCTCGGATGCCGGCGCGGAAGTTCGCCAGCGAGTAGGCGTCCTGGCCGGCCAGGTTCGTGTCGTCGTACTTGAAGGCGCCGTAGAACACCATTTCGCCGTGGCCGTACAGCGTCGCCGCCGGGGTGAGTTCGTGGGAGAGGTTCGCGCCGAGGGCGGCGGTGTAGTCCGGGGTGTTGGGGATGTCGTTTTCGGATACGTCAACGTTGTTCGACGTGGTGCCATCGCCGAACCTGGCGTGGGTGTAACCGAAGGAACCAAACAGGTCCACGCTGCGGTGGGCGCGGGCGTTCACTTCGAACTCCACCCCGCGGCTCGAGGCGCTCCCCACGTTGGCGATGAAGAACTGCCCGGGAGACTCCAGGTTGGGCAGGTTCAGCTGAAGGTCCTGCCAGTCGATCCAGAAGGCAGCCGCGCCGAGACGCACCCGTCCGCCCATGACCAGGCTCTTCACGCCCCCTTCGGCGTGCCAGGCGAACTCCTCGCCGTAGGCTTCCTGCCCCTGCGGCGACGCGGGGTTGAATCCGCCGGCCTTGAACCCGCGAGCGACCGAACCATAGAGTGTGTGCTCGGGCTGGATGCGGAACATCGCGGCGAACTGGGGCGACACGGTCGAAAATGTTTCTTCCTCATCGACGGTCACCGTCGGAAAGACTGCCGGCGTGAAGGCGGTCGTAATCAGCGCCTCCTTCCGCTCACGGTCGAACCGTGCCCCGGCGGTGAGGTCGAGCTTTTCGCCGACTTTGAACGTCCCCTGGCCGTAGAGGCTGAACCCGAGGTCGTCGAGGTCCGCTTCCGGTGTTAGCTGGGTCACCCGGAACGGGACCCCGGCTGCGATCACGAACGGCGAGTAACTGTTGATCGCCAGCTGGTCGTACTGCTGCTGAACAGGAAAGCACCCGCCTGCCACGCGAGACCGATCGTGTCGGAGAGCTTCAGCGGCGCCGCGGCGGCCGAGGCCATGCGGACCTCCTGCGTGAACTGCAGATCCTCCTCAAGGTTGTCGCGGTCGACGAGCGGCAGCGGAGTGTAGTCGAGGTCGGTCACGTCGCGCGTCTTCCAGCGCACGATCCCGGTCGTCGACGAGAAGATGAACCGGTCGCCTTCGCGCCGGGCGAGGATCGACGTCGACAGGATGTCGCGGTCGGTATGCCCCTCGAAGTCCCGGGCGGTGACGTAGCGGTCCTCCCGCAGGCCGGCGAGATCGCTGAGCGCGTAGTCGCCGTCGCGGGCGCGCTCGGCGCTGAAGATGGCGCGCGCTTCCCACTTCGCCGGCGTCCACAGCAGCTGGGCCTTGCCGGAGGTCGCGTCCCGGTAGTCGATGTCGGTCGACGTCACCTGGTTCTCGGTGAAGCCGTCGCGCTGCGCGTGGCTGATCGAGGCGCCGAACGCGACCGTGGCTCCGAGCGGACCCGAGGCGGCGGCGCGGATCTCGCGGGCCGAGTAGTTGCCGAAGGGTACCGCCACCTGGCCGGTCCATCGGGTCAGCGACGGACGCGCGCTCGCCACGTTGATCAGCCCTCCGAGCGTGTTCCGGCCGAACAGCGAACTCTGTGGCCCGCGCACGAACTCCACGCGCTCGACGTCCATCAGCTCGATGTTCGAGGCGTTCGCGTTCAGCATCGGCACGCCGTCGATGAAGGTGGTGATCGACGGGTTGGCCGGGCTGGCGCCGATGCCGCGGAATCGCGGGTTGGTGAGCTTGCGGGCGGTGAACTCCGAGAAATAGGTGTTGGGCGAAAAGATCCCGGCGTCGCTCACCGTGCTGCCGAGTTGGAGCCAGTCGGTCGGCACCACCGTCACACTGACCGGCACCCGCTGGATGTCGACCGGCTCTTTCTGCGCGGTCACGGTCACCGGTGGCAGAACGATCGGGTCCAGCGTCTGGCCGGGGCTGCCGACGGTCTGGGCGGCGGCGCTGGCAGTGGCGAGGCCGAGGATCATCGAAAAGACGAATGCAGTCACTGATTGAGTCATATCTCTAACAATTATCTCCTGCAGCAGGCATCTCGAACAATGCAGGGACGAACCGGTCAATGTCCGACGCGAACGGGTTCCGTGGGGCTTCCGGGATCGCGCCGGCGACCTAGCTTCGCCCCAGCCAAGCCCGCGTATCGGCCCGACCCGTCGGGATCACCAGCAGCGTCAGGATCGTGGCGGTCACGACGCCGCCGATCGCTCAGCTGTGCTGGCGCACGTCGTCGATCAGGGGAGCGGCGGGGAGTGAGTCTCGCGCAGGGGAATCGGCGTGCACCACCGCCATGGCGTCCGCCGCGAGCAGCACGAAGCCGATCCAGATTAGATCTGCGACCAGCAGATGGACGAGCTGGATCCAAACCGGCGCCAGCAGCGCGACGTTCAAGGCCCCGATCGCCAGCTGCAGGCCGGCCAGGGTGGCGACCGTCCGGCTGAGACGAGTGTCGGCGCCGCCCTGGCGAGCAAAGCGCGGAATCGCCGAACATCAGGCCGGCGGCGGTGAGCACCGCGAACGCCGGGTGCAGGATGCGGAGCCGGATCAGGAAGTGCGACGCGGGGGACAGATCCGCCGCCAGTCCCTCGGCGAGCGATCCGTGGGGATACAACGTGTTACCCAGCGCCGCTACCGCGCCGCTCACGCCTACCAGCAGCAGAGCGAGAGTGGCGCCGCCGAATCCGAGCATCCGGGCAGGATGACGTCGCGGGGAAATCGCGGCTCCGCCGGCCAGCCACCATGCCGTCAGCGTGAGCGCGCCGAGCAGGATGAAGGTGTTCAGCAGGTGCACCGCCATGAACATCGCCCGGGCCATCGTCGCGTTGTCGGCGACCAGCTGAAACAGGACGAGGCCCGCGCCCACCGCGGCCTCGGTCAGCATGAAGAAGACCGTCCAGGCGGCGCCGCGCCGCGCCGGGTGGCCGGGACGGCAGGCACGCCAGACCCAGGCGAGTAGAACGACGACCCCGACGAGCGCGAGCCCGCTGGTGATCCGGTGGGAAAACTCGATCAGCGTCGCGACCCCGGGGTCGCGCGGGATCATCACGCCGTTGCAGAGTGGCCAGTGCTCCCCACAACCGGCGCCCGACCCGCTCGCGCGGACGTACGCACCCCAGAGGATCACCGCGACGTTGTAGGCCAGAACGGCCCAGGCAAACCGGGCGAGGCGAGGGTTGGTCGCGGGCACTCTGTCCAGTTTAACCGTTGCCCGGAGCCGCGATATGCTCCGCCCGATGGCGCAGACCAGACGTGACTTCCTGGTACTCGCGGGGCTGGCCGGGATCTCCCCGCTGGCCGCACGGCTCGACTCGTTCTTCCGCCTGCAGCCGGCAGCAGACGGCCGCAAGGTCTTCCTGCACGGCGTCGCGTCTGGCGATCCGCTCACCGACCGGGTCATCCTGTGGACGCGTCTCAGCGCGACTGCGACCGGGCGTCCCATCGCCCGGTGGGAAGTCGCCCGCGATCTCGAATTCCGCCAGGTGGTGCGGCGCGGCGAAACCAACACCGATGCGGCGCGTGACTTCACGATCAAGGTCGACGCCGCCGGCCTGCAGCCCGGCACCACCTACTACTATCGCTTTCACGGCGGCGGCGAGATCTCTCCAACCGGGCGTACGCGGACGCTTCCGGACGCAGCCGCGCGACGGCTGCGCCTGGCGGTGGCCTCGTGCGCCAACCTGCCGGCCGGCTACTTCAACGCCTATCGCGGCATCGCCGGCCGGGCGGATCTCGACGCGGTGCTCCACCTCGGCGACTACTACTACGAGTATCCGAACGCGCGCTATGGAGACGGCGCACGATTCGGCCGGCTGCCGGCACCGCCACACGAGACCTTTTCACTCGCCGACTATCGGACCCGCCACGCACAGTACAAGGCGGATCCGGACCTTCAGGAGGCGCATCGCCAGCACCCCTGGATCACCGTCTGGGACGACCACGAGGTCGCCAACAACACCTGGCGCGACGGCGCGGAAAACCACAACCCCGATCAGGGTGAAGGCGAGTGGGGAACCCGTCGACGAGCGGCGGTGCGGGCGTACTACGAGTGGATGCCGATTCGCGGCGACGCAGACTCGGGGGTCCCGCGCGTCTACCGGACGTTCCGATTCGGATCGCTCGCCGACCTGGTCATGCTCGATACCCGGGTCGTCGGCCGTGACCGTCAGGCGGCCGCGCGCGACGACATCGCGGTCATCGACGCGCCGGCACGGTCACTGCTCGGGCGGGCGCAGGAGGATTGGCTGTTCGGCGAGTTGCGGCGATCGAAGCGGCGCGGGGCGCGGTGGCAGCTGCTCGGCCAGCAGGTGATGTTCGCCTCCAACACGCCGAGGGGACGGCCGGCCGGCAACGTCGACTCGTGGGACGGCTACCGCCCGGCCCGGGACCGGGTCATCGACTTCCTCGCGGCCAACCAGCTGAAGAACACGGTGATCCTGACCGGCGACGTCCACAGCTCCTGGGCCTACGACATCGCCAGGGATCCGTGGGGAGCCTACGACCCCGCTACCGGACGCGGCGCGGTGGCGATCGAATGCGTGACCCCGTCGGTGACGTCACGGAGCGGGTGGGATGCGAAGACCGCTCCGGAACGGCTCAGGACACTGCGGTCGGAGCGGCCGCACCTGCACTGGGCGGACGGGCTCGCTCACGGTTACGTCGTGCTGGACGTCACCGGCGACGCGGTCCACGCGGACTGGTTCGGCGTGCCGACGATCGAGGAGCGAACCACGGAGGAGGGGTTCGAGAAGGGGTTCACCAGCGCCTACGGCAACCCGCACATGGTCGAGGCCGCGTCACCGGCGCCGCCCGACGGCAACGCTCCAGACCCGGCCCCGTGACACCAGGAAGCTAGAAGCTAGAAGCTAGAAGCTAGCGAAGCTGGAAGCCGGAACCTGGAACCTTATCCATCCCGATCCCGTCTGACCGGCACCTTCTGCCCCCGCAGCGTTGCCTTGCGCATCGCGGCGACGATGTCGTCGGCCAGCCCTTCGGGCACTTCCACCAGCGAGAAGCGGTCGGCGATCTCGATCTGCCCGAGGTCCCGCGACTCGATCCCTGCTTCGTTGGTGATCGCCCCGACCAGGTCGGCCGGCCGCATCCCCGCCTGGCGTCCGGCGCCGATGAACAACCGGGTCATCGGCCGGCCATCGTCTCTCGGCCGCTGGCGCGGCGCCCGCGGTCCGGCCGCCGGACCTCGCCAGTTCTCTTCACGCGGGACCGCCGGCGCCGGCAGATCACGCTCCTCTTCGCCGTCCCCGGCCACGGCGGCGTGGGCGATCTTCACCGCGGCGGCCGCGATATCGACGATGTCGAACTCCTGGGCGAGGGACTCGACGACGACCCGCACGTCCTCGTAGTCACCGGCGGCCAGACGTTCGTGGATCGACGCCCGAGTCAGCTCGAGCCGCTTGGCGCGCAAGTCGGCGATCGTCGGCAGCATCGCCATGTCGATCTTCTGCTTGGTGAGCCGCTCGATGCTCTTGAGCAGGCGGTGTTCGCGCGGCTCGGCCAGCGTGATCGCGGTCCCTTCGCGCCCCGCCCGGCCGGTCCGGCCGATGCGGTGGATGTAGACCTCGGGGGCGGACGGCACGTCGTAGTTGAAGACGTGCGAGAGCTGCTGGATGTCGAGGCCGCGGGCGGCGACGTCGGTCGCGATCAGCAGGTCGGCCTTGGCGGCGCGGAACCGTCCCATGACCGTTTCGCGCTGCCGCTGCTGCATGCCGCCGTGAATCGCCTCCGCCCGGTAACCGTGCGCGTTCAGGGTTTCGACCAGCGTGTCGACCTCGACCCGGGTGCGGCAGAACACGATCGCCGACGTCGGGCTTTCGATGTCGAGCACGCGCTGGAGCGCCGCCCCCTTGTGCGCACGGGCGACGACGTAGGCGACCTGCCTGACGCGCGGCATCTTGCCGGCGGCGGTCTTCTCGCCGGCGATCCTCACGTGTTCAGGCTCGCGCAGGTGCCGCTCGGTTATCGACTTCAACCTCGCCGGCATCGTCGCGGCGAAGAGCGCGGTCTGCCGCTCCTTCGGGGTGGACTCGAGGATGGTGTCGATGTCCTCGGCAAAGCCCATGTCGAGCATCTCGTCGGCCTCGTCCAGCACCAGGATCTTCACCGCGTCGAGGGTGAAGGACCGGCGGCGGATGTGGTCGAGCGCCCGGCCCGGCGTGGCGACGACGATGTCGGCGCCGCGCTCGAGGGCGCGAATCTGCTGCATCATCGAGGCGCCGCCGTAGAGCGGCACGACCGTCAGGCCGGTGCCGCGGGCGTATTTGTGCGCCGCCTCGGCGACCTGCATCGCCAGCTCGCGCGTCGGCACGAGCACCACTCCGCGGGTGCGGACCCGGGCCGTCTTCTTGTCCTTCGCGAGCAGCTGGATCATCGGCACGGCGAACGCGGCCGTCTTCCCGGTGCCGGTGGCGGCCTGGGCCAGCAGGTCGCGCCCCGCCAGGATGAGGGGGATCGCCGCCCGCTGCACCGGCGTCGGCTCCTCGTAGCCGAGCGCGGTCACCGATTTGACGAGCGCGTCGTTCAGGCCGAGGGAGGCAAAATCGGCGGAAGTCGCGGTATCTGAGGCGGAAGGCATCCGGTCATTGTGTCACGGCGGGGCGCAACGCCTTCCGCACTTCTGGCGCGACCACGGTACCGAAGAGCTCGATCGATCGCATCATTCGCGCGTGCGGGACCACGCCGGTGCTCTGGAGCAGGAACCGGTCGTGGCTGAAAATCTCGTGCTGAAACAGGATCTTGTCGACGATCTCGCGGGGGCCGCCGACGAACAGATGGCCGCGCAGCTCCCTGGCGCGGTCGTAGTCGCTCCGGCTGTGCGGCGGCCAGCCACGTTCCGCGCCGATGCGGTTCATGACCTCGGACATCGGGCCGAAGAACTCGTCGGCCGCTTCCCGCGCGGTGTCGGCGATGAAGCCGTGCGAATTGATCCCCAGCCTCAATACTCCGTCGGCGTGGCCCGCCGCCAGCCCGGCCTGCCGGTAAATGGCAACGAAGCCGGCGAAGCGCTCGGGCATGCCACCGATGATGGCGAGGGCCATCGGCAGGCCCAACTGGCCGGCGCGCGAGGCCGACTGCGGGGTGCCGCCGACCGCGATCCACACCGGCAGGGGGTCCTGCAACGGGCGGGGATACACGCCCTGGCCGCTCAACGGCGGACGATGGTCTCCGGTCCAGGAGATGTGCTCCGCCTGCCGCAGGCGCAGGAGCAGATCGAGCTTCTCGGAGAACAGCGCGTCGTAGTCGCTCAGGTCGTAGCCGAACAGCGGGTAGGACTCGATGAACGACCCGCGCCCCGCCATGATCTCGGCGCGCCCGCCAGACAACAGGTCGAGCGTCGCGAACTCCTGGAAGACCCGGACCGGATCGTCGGAGCTGAGGACGCTGACGGCGCTCGTCAGGCGGATGTTCTTCGTGCGCTGCGACGCCGCCGCCAGCACCACCGCGGGCGCGGACACCAGGTAGTCAGGGCGGTGATGCTCACCGACGCCGAACACGTCGAGCCCGACCTGGTCGGCGAGCTCGATTTCGGCCATCAGCTCGCGCATCCGCTCCGCGGCGGGGGTCTGCAGGCTGCGTTCGACGAAGGTGTAGAGTCCCAGTTCCATCGAGCCAGTATCCATCGAACCGCTTGTTCAGTCGGCAGGATGGGATGGGGAATCGGGAATCGGGAATGGGGATGGGGAATCGCGGAGTCAGCGAATCCAACTGAGCGTCAGCTCTATCTCCCCTCTGGCTTCCATGACCTTCTCCGCCGCGGCAAGCCACTCGCGCGAGAGCGAGGCCTTCATGCGGTCCGGTACGTCGAAGCCGCCGCCGGCGACAAATCGTCCTTCGGTCAGCACGAACCGCAGGTCGTCGAGGTCCTGGAGCATCGCCGGCACCGGCCCGTCGCGCGGTTCCGGTTCCTTCGAGAAGTCGAACCGCACGTTGAGCGCCGACCGCTCCCCCTCCGCCTTCAGCGTGACCGAGGCCTTCACCCCGGCCTCCTTGAACAGCTGCTCGAAGGCCCGTTCGATGCGGAAGAAGCGGGCGTCGGTGATGACGTGGAACGGACGCTCGTCGCGAACGACCGTCGTGCGAACCAGGCCGTCGGCCCCCAGCGCCTGGAGCGCCTGCGCGGTCGAATGAGTGCCGATCAGCGCCGGGCCGATGAACGCCTGGTCCTCGGCCACGCGCTTGCCTTCGTCAGCTTCGTCCGAATAGACGGAAGATTCGTCGACCGTCCATTTCACGGCGCCGTCCGGCGAGAGGTAGAGCGTATGGACGGTGTCTTTCTGCAGGCATCCCGCCATCAGCAGAGTGGCGCCGAGCAACCCGGGAATTGCGGCTCGCTTCAACATCGGCAGATTCCTTCATCCCGCAACGGTCTTACACTCGTAATAGTAATCAGAGGGACCATGACCGAACCAACCATCTGGGAAACGATCCGGACCGAAGGCGCCAACCTGGCGGACCGCCTGGAAAAACTGATCAAGGAAGGCAACGTCCGCCGTGTGGTGGTCGAGCACCAGGGCCGGACGGTAGCGGAATTCCCGCTCACCGCCGGCATCATCGGCGCGGTGATCGCACCGGTCGCCGCGGCAATCGGCGTTCTCGTTGCCGTGCTGAAGGACTGCACCATCAAGGTGGAGCGAACCACCGCCGCCCCGACCACCGAGCCCGATCCCAGCACCGGCGACCACCCCATCGTCCCTTAAGACGACAGCGGGGGCGGGATGGGCGGGCAGCGATCGGCCAAATGGGCTGAAGGTTGAAGGTTGAATAGCTGACAGCTGGCAGCTGAGCAGCTCCTGAACTACTTCACCGTCAGCTTTGCGACCGCCTTCCCTCCCTTGAGGCTGTCGTAGGTCACCGTCATGTCGCCGGTGCCCCGGACGAGGTACTCGATCGTTCGCGTGGTCCGGCCCGGGTGGCCGGTCCGCAGCAGGATCCGGTCGAGCTGTTTCTGGTCGATCAGCTCGGTCGCGCCCGGGCGGAACTTGTTCTGTACCCAGCCGGCCGACAGCAGCTCGATCCCTTTGCCCTCCACGATCAGTAGATCGGGACGGACGACGTTGTTCTCGGCCGCCTTGGCCAGGATCGTCGGCGTCAGCTTGGCGTTGGTGAAGTCGACCCGCACCCGGTAAACGCCGCCGCCGATCGCTTCCACCTTGGCCTCGCCGCTCTTCATCTGCGGCATCTCGTCGGTCTGGTACAGCGAGAACGCCATGTTGCGGTGACAGAGCTCCTCGTTCATGAAGCGCGGCGGCACCCGTCCCTGGGTCTTCTTCCATCCGCCCATCTCCACCTTGCCGAACTGCGGATGGTCGTACGCCTTCCACTCGACGTACTGATCGCCGAACTCCAGGTAGTCGTCGAAGTAGTACCTGGGAGCGCTGGCCGGCGATCGGACTGTTCGGGTCGCGCTGCTGGGTCTGCAGCTCGGGGCTGTTGAAGTACTGGCCACCGTTCCACAGCTCGTTCGAGAACGACAGCATGCCGAGACCGTCGTTGGTCCAGTCGATGAAGCCGCCGTGAACGGTGTAGAGGCCGCTCCAGATCACCAGGTAGCGGTAGTACGGCAGCATCCGCTCTCCCTGGCGTCCGAGCTCGTCGTAGACGCTGACGTCGCCGCGGGGATATTCTCCCTGCCACTCGGCGCCCGGGCCGCGCAGGATCATGCCGCCGTTGTTGTGATAGGACTGCACGCCGGCGATATTCGGGTGGGCCATCAGGAAGTCGTTGATCGCCTTGGCTTCGGGCAGCTGGAACGGATAGTCCATCGCCCCGCCCTGGATGTATTCAGGCTGCCAGTTGGACGCCCAGTTGCGGTTGCCGTCGTAGCCGCCGACCGGATCCTCGTTGACGCGCCCGTCGCCGTCGTTGTCGAGCCCTTCGCTGCCGAGCACGACGTAGTCGCCGGCCTGCCCGGCAGGCACCGGCTCCAGGATGCGCGGGTCCTGCGCGTTCTTCCGCAGGTTGCCTTCGCCGGGCACGTACTTCCGGATCTGCTCGATCACCCCGTTGCCGTTCAGGTCGTCGTCGCCATCTTCATCGGCGGCGCCATCGTTGTCGTCGTCCACCGGCACGTGGCCGGTGCGCGCACCGCCGCCGCTGCCCTTGAGAAAATGATCGCGGCCGTCCGGGTTCACCGTCGGCACTACGTAGAAGACCCGCTCGTTCACGAGCCGGGTGATCTGGTCGATCCGGCCGTAGTTCTCCATCAGGTACCAGATCGTGTAGAGCGAAACCTCGGCCCCCTGGATCTCGTTGCCGTGGACGTTCGCCTCGATGTACATCGCCGGCTTGCCCATCTCCGCCCCGGTATCGGGGTTGTTGATGGTCATCAGGATGATGTCGCGGCCGCCGTGGCTCTTGCCGAGCGACGAGAGCTTGAGGAACTTCGGGAAGGCCTTCTGCAGCTTCTCGAAGTCCGACTTCAGCTCGGCGACATCGTGCCAGCGATTGAAGTCGAGCCGGACCTTGAACTGCGGATCCGATCCCGAGGCCGGCGGCATCGCGGCCGGGCGCGCCGCCTGCTGCGCCCCCATCGACGCGGGAACAACTACCAGCGCGGCGGCGAGCGCGAGTCGCGCGGTGAACGAATGTGTATGACGCATGGATGGATCCCTGCCTATTTCAAGTTGATCGTCGCGGTCGCCGAGCCGCCCTTTTGCGCGACCGCCTTCAAGGTCACCGCCGAGCCCGGCTTCCCCTTGATGATCCATTCGTAGGTCTGACGGCGTCCGCTGCCGGCCAGCGCCGGGAAGAAATTCGTCTTCGGGCTGCCGGACACGATGTCGTTCGGATCGACGCCGAGCTGCACCATCGTCGGTTTGACCGCCCGGGAGCGGACCCCCTGTGCCGTCGACGTCGGCAGGAACCCGCCGTTCTCGACTTCGGCCTTCACCCGATAGAGGCCGCCGCCAAGGCTGGTGACCGACGTGTCGGCGATTGCGACTTTCGGGAAAAGCCCCGAGAGGTAGGTCACGAACTCGGTGTGCGACTTGCCCAGGTCGGCGATCTTCGACGCGGCCGGATTGCTCAGCGCGTACGGACGGAAGCCGCCGATCTCGACGTCACCGAGGGTCGGGTGCTTCGCCGCCGTCCAGTTGATGAAGCCATCGACCTTCTCGGTCTCCATCCAGCGGACCAGCCGTACGTCGAAGGCGGCCGTGCCGGTTTCCGAGCCTTCGGCGGGCGCGGCAGCCGGCGGACCGCCGGCTCGTCCACCTCCCGGGCCACCCTGGCGTCCGCCCGGTGCCGCCCCTGCCGGTGTCGCCGGCGGCGTGGTGCCCCGGCCCTCTCCGGCCGGCGCTCCACCTTGCGGTCCAGGCGCAGTCGGTGCGGCCGACGCGATGCCCCATCCCGGCGTCGAGAAGGAAGGCACACCTAACTGGTAGTAGCCGTACTCGAAGAACGCCCCACCCGGGATCCGTGTCGCCGGCGCCGCGCGGATGCCGGTGACCTGGCGGTAGCGATCGCTGATCGTGCGGAAGTAATCGACGTCCGCGGCCGCGACCGTCGTTGCCGGCGGTGTCGGGCGCTGGCCGGCGCGGCCGCCCCCTGCCGGCGGTGCACCCTGATCACCACCGCCACCGAAACCGCCGCCGAAGCCGCGGCCGAATTGCTGCGGCGGCTGGAACCGTCCGTTCTGCCGGGCGCCGTCGAGGCTCGCGTTCGCAAAGCCGACCAGGTCGACGACCGACGCCGGCGCATGCCCGCCGGTGCGCGTCGGCGGCGCAATGAGGTTGTCGCTCTCGCCGAACGTGAGGATGGCGGCGATGTTGCGCCGCGCGATCATGTAGTCGAGCAGCCCGCGCACTTCCGGTTCGCTCGCCATGTGCGGCCCGGCATCAGGGGTGTAATAGGGATACTGGTGGAGGAAGTTGCGGTTGAGATCGACGCCGCCGGGGCCGTCCTCGTTGATGAAGCCGTCGCCGTCGTTGTCGAGCCCTTCCCAGTAGACCGAGTAGGCTCCCGCCTCTCCTTTTGCAGCGTCGGCCCGGCGCAGCAGCCGCGGATCGTCGGGATGCAGCATGTAAGCGCCCTTCGGATCCTTGACCCGCATCACCGAGATGAAGCCGTCCTTGTTCAGATCGTCGGGACCGTCTTCGTCGAGCCGTCCATCGTTATCGGCGTCGTTCTTCGCGCTGTTCATCTTGCGCGCCGCCTTGATCGGGCCGAACATCGCTTCGGCGCCGTCCGCGTTCACCCGCGGCACGATGTAGAAGACGTGCGAATCGAGCCGCTGCTTGATCGCCGGATCCGCCGCGTAGCCGGCCAGGAGCTGCTCGGCGACGTAGAGCGCGAGCTCGCTGCCGATCAGCTGATCCCCTTCGAAGTTCGCCGCGATCATCAGCGCCGGCCGCTCGGCCACTGGCGTGCCGCCGGGGTTGGCGATCTCGATGGCCCAGATCGTCCGCCCCTCGTGGGTCTTGGCGACCTCGACCAGCTTCGCCAGGTTCGCGTGCGTTTTTGCGAGATCGCGCAGCGCCGCGCTCATCTCGTCATAGGTGTGGTACCTGGCGTAGTCCGCGGCCGAGATCGGCTTGATGGTCGCGGCCGCGACGGTCCCCAAGCCTGCGGCGGTCACGCACGCCGCGCGCACGAATCCCCGTATGTTCAACACGTCCTCCTGAGCTCTGGTCCGGATGGCGATTACGGTATCACGAGGGACCGAAGGCGGGACGAGCCGCACGTCGCACGTCGCACGTTGATTGCTATGCCGTTATACGGTATATATGCGGCGTGCCGCCGACCCCCGTCGACCAGCTGCCGCTCACCGTTCCCGTATTTCAGATCCTGCTGTCGCTCGTGGACGGCGAGCTGCACGGGTACGCGCTGATCAAGGACATCGAGTCACGGACCGGCGGCGAAGTGCATTTGACGGCGAGCACGCTGTACGGCGCGCTGGCCCGCATGCTCGACGCGGGACTCGTAGACGAGTGCAGCCCGGCGGCTGGAGAGACACGCCGGCGCAGCTACCGAATCACCCGGTCCGGGCGTTCGCTCGCGCGGGCCGAAGCGGAGCGGCTGGCACGCGCCGCCGCGTGGGCGCGCGACAAACGGCTGCTCTCGAGGCCGCCGCGGTAGCGTCATGCGTACTCCGGCCAGCTGGGGTCGCGCCGCGCTTCGATTGCTCCCGCGCGCATTCCGCGAGCGGTTCGGCAGCGAGCTCGGCGAGGCCGTCCAGGCGCTCGCGGCCGATGCACGGGCTCGGGGCGGCCGGGCGCAACAGGCGCGATACGTCGGCCGCGAGCTGCTCGCATTCCTGCGGTTATCACTCGCCGAGCGATCCCGGCCGGCCGGCGCGTCCGGCACGATCGGCCGGCCAACCGGAGCGAACATGACCGCACAACTGGGACAGGACCTCAGGTGGACGCTGCGCTACGCCCGGCGCCGGCCGGTGCTCGCGCTTGCGGTCGTCCTCACGATCGGCCTCTCGATCGCCACCGCCACCACCGCGTTCGGCCTGGCCGCCGCGGTCCTGTGGCGGACCCTTCCCTTCGACGATGCGGCGAGGCTGGTGTTCGTCTGGGAGGAAGTCGATCGCGATGGTCAGCTGCACGGCGCCCGCGTGACCGGCGTCCGGCATGCGGCCTGGCGCGAGGCGGCTGGTGATGCCGCCTCGCTCGCACTCTTCGGGGCGGCGGGCTTTACGATCGAAACCGCCACCGGCGCCGAGTCGGTGCGGGGGGTGCGGGTCTCAACCAATTACTTCGACGTGCTCGGCATCGCTCCCACACTGGGGCGAACATTCATCCCTGAGGAAGGCGTGCCGGGCAGCGACCAGGTGGTCATCCTGTCGACCGGCTTCTGGAAGGAACGGTTCGGCGGACGCCGCGACGCGGTCGGCGACACGCTGCGCTTGAGTGGCCGGCCGTACCGCATCGTGGGCGTGATGCCGCCGGTCACCTTCCCGGCCTGGCCGGTGAACCCGGCGGTCGTGACGCTCGAGCCAGAATCGCGCCAGTTCTGGGTGCCGATTCCCCGCACGGCGGCGCTCGATCAGACCGCCGGCGCCCATGTTTTCGGTGTGCTGGCCAGGCTCGCACCCGGCAGCAACCCCGACGACCTGGTCCGGCGTCTCAACCAAACCTCTGGTCCTGCGGCTGCCGATCCTCATCGGGCCGTGACCCGGCCGCTGCGGCAGCAGTTCGTCTCGGATGCGCGCACGCCGCTCATCGTGCTTGCGGCGGCGGCGCTCGCGGTGCTGCTGATCGCCTGCGCCAACCTGGCGGCGCTGTACGGAGCGGCGTTCGAATCACGTCGTGGCGAGATGGCCACGCGAATCGCCATCGGCGCCAGTGCCGGACGCCTGGTCCGGCAGATCGGGATGGAAGTGCTGGCGCTGGTGGCATGCGGCACGCTGGCGGGTAGCGCGCTGGCGGAGGTCGTGCTCGCCAACGTGCCGCGGATGCTGCCAGCCACGGTGCCGTTTCTGACCACGCCGGCGGTGGACGCCCAGGCGATCGCCTTCGCCGCGCTGCTCGGCCTGCTCACCATCGCGATCGTCGCCGGCTGGCCGGTTGCGCGGCTGCTGCGCTCGGCCCCTTCGCCGCGCGGCGAGCGGCCGGCCGGGCGCGGCGCGATGTATCGGGCGCTGGTCGTCGCGCAGATTGCGATCGCGGTGGCGCTGACGTCGGCCGCGGGCCTGCTCGGCCGCTCGCTTCTCTCGGTCGCGCGCCAGGATCCTGGCTTCTCGATCGAACGCGTGCTGGTGGCCGACATCGGGATGCCACGAACCGCAGCGCCGGATCCGCTGCGCGCCGGCGCCGTGGAAGAGCAGCTTCTTGCCGCGGTTGCTTCCTACCCCGGGATCGAGGCGGTGACCGCAGCCTACGACCACCCGCTCGAAGCGAACTGGAGCGAGAGCCCGACAGTGCTCGGCGACACCGAAGCGGACGTCCAGCAGCGGCAGGTCGACCTCCGCATCGTCGCTCCCGGGTACTTCGAAGCGCTCGGAGTCGAACTGCTCGACGGCCGCACTTTGTCGCCGCGCGACCGCTTCGACGCCCCCGGCGCCACGATCGTGAACGAGGCCTTTGCACGGCAACTGGGAGGACGGGCACTCGGGCGACGGCTCCGCACCGGCACCCCCGGCGCCATGTTTCCAGGGGCGCCGCGCGAGTTCGCGATCGTCGGCATCGTCGCCAACGAGCGATTCCGCGGCCTCGAGCATCCGGTCCAGCCGGCGTTCTACCTGAGCACGCGTCAGTTTCCGCAGCCCGGCCTGACCCTGCTGGTGCGAACTGCCGGTGAGCCGCTGGCCCAGGCGACCGCCATCCGCTCCTCGCTGAGATCCGTTGACCCGGCGATGACCTTCGATCGCGCCACCAGCCTCGACAGGATCATGGACGCGCAGCTGGTTTCCCGCCGCGTCACCACGGAGGTGATCGGGGGATTTGCCGCGGCCGCCCTCGGCCTCGCGGCCCTGGGGATGTACGGCCTGCTGGCGATCCTGGTCGGCAGCCGGACGCGCGAGATCGGGATCCGGCTGGCGGTTGGCGCCTCCCCGGCGTCGGTCGGCAGGCAGATCGTCCGCTACGCGATGCAAAGCGCGGCGATCGGGATCCTGCTCGGCACCGCCATCGCGCTCGCGACCGGGCGGCTCCTTCACAGCCTGCTCGTCGGCGTGACGCCGGGCAATCCCTGGATGCTCGGCCTGGTCGCCGCCGTGTTGCTGGCGACGGCGGCCGGGGCAGCGCTCGTCCCCGCGTGGCGTGCGGCCCGGATCGATCCGGTCAGCGCGCTGCGTCGGGAATGATCCTGCCGCCGACCTGCGGCAGGATATGTGTCTCGAGCAGATCGAACAGCTGCCGGCGATATCCGCGGCGCTCTTCGCTCATCGTCGTGGACGAGGTGATGGCGACGACGAGATCGAGGCTTCGGAAGACGAAGATGTACTGACCGCCGAAACCCCAGGCAAAGCAGGCGCGATGGCCGCCAAAGTCCTGGATCCACCAGCCGTAACCGTATTCGCGATCCGGATCCCACCGCGAACGAGTACGAGGGACGCACGACGTGTCCACCCACTCGGCCGGCACCACCTGACGTTTGCCGGCTCGGCCGCGGTTCAAGTACAGCTCGCCGAACGTGAGCATCTGGCGAGGCGTCATCATCATCTCGTTGCCGCCGAGGAAAACGCCCTGGGGATCACGCGTCCATCGGGCGAGCTGGATGCCGAGCGGCCGGGCCAGGACGTCGGTCGCGAACTGGTGGGTGCTCCGGCCCGACGCCTTTGTGAGGATCGCCGACAGGATGTGCGAGGTCCCGGTGCTGTACTCCATGGTCGTCCCGGGATCGCTGATCATCGGACGCTCCAGCGCGTGCCGCACCCAGTTCCGGCTGCTCACCCACCTTCCGTAATTCTCTCCGCTGGTCGACTGCAGCCCCGACCGCATGGTCAGCAGATTCTCGATGGTGATGAGCTGCTTGCGTTTGTCCGGGTCCCGGCGCAGTTCCGGGAACCATCGGACGATCGGTGTCTCGAGCGTCGGGATCAGCCGCCGCTCGATCGCAATGCCGACCAGCGTCGAGATGATGCTCTTGGAGGCGGACTTGATGTTGGCGAAACCGCCGGCGCGATGGCCCGGGGCGTAGGTACTCGAACGCGAGCCGTCCACGGTGGCTGATCACGAAGCCGTGCAACTGCGGCAGCGCCGCGGCGACCACCCTGGCCGACGAGAAATCCTGCGACGCGCTCGAGTGGAGGACGGCGATTGCCGCGACCCATGCGCAGATGAACGGCGCACTCTTCATCGCGGCATGGTACAGCGCGGAACGTGTGCAGGTTCCAACTCGGTCCGGACCGAGTCCTCGCCAAAGGAGGCGGCCCGCTCGCGAACGATCAGCGGATCGCCGAAGAACAAGTCCGCTTCGTACTGATTGTGCGCGTGGCAGCGAAGCTCAATGTTCTCCTCGTAGCCTGGCCGCCGGCGGAGAACGGCGTGATGTGATGGAATTCCAGAAAGCCTGTCTCCCCACATCGGCCCAGTGCCCGGTAAACGCACACCGGCCGCCGTCTCGCCGCCAGACCATTCGGCGGACCGCGGCGGGAATGTGACGGGACTTGGCGTTGGCTCGGCGACCCACGCGTGGGCGTGCCGCGGAGGCCATCTTGGTTCGCTCGAGGTCCGCCAGCAGCAGGTCCAGCGCACGGTCCAGAATCATCGCGAGGTCGCCAGAAGGGATCTGGTGTCGCAGCAGATCCTGGACGCGCTGCAACTTTTCTCTGGTTGCAGCCTCGAGGGTGACCTGCAGCCTGTAGCGCTGCGGAGAAAGTGGCTGGATGGTCGGTCGTGCTGTCGGCTCCGGCGTTTTGGCCCTGCTTGCCGTGACGGTGGGGGAGCAAGGGATGTCCACGGGCGAGGTTGCCGGGCTGTCGTTAACCCCACGGACGGGCCTCTCGGGGATCCTCCGCAACAGTGTTGGAACATCCGCCCTTGGATGCAACGATGCCACGACCTCCTCCACCTCCCGCTTGCTGAGATGTCTCGCGCGCGCCAGCACATCGGCGTGATTCGCGACGGTAAGGTGAGGCGCAAGGAGGCAAAGTGAAGTCAGCGTGAGGTCGCCCCGCTCCAGCATCTCGAGGAGCACCGGGAACCGACGCGAAGCCCTGGCCGCTTCGATCCGGCCGTATGCCGCATGCTCCGAGAGCCGAAGCACCCGAGTGCAATAGACGAACAGCGACGAACAACTCTGGGCCAGGTAAAGCCGCCGAGAATCGACCTCGGCCAGGGCGGCGACCAGTCGGGCCGTCGCACCCAGTTCGGCGCGGGCGAGGCGGGCGACCTCGCGGAGGAGCTCGTCGTCGGAGAGATGGTCGTGGGCGAAGCGATCAGGGGTCATTAGTCATTTGTAGCATCGCAATTTCTGAATCTCCAAGACTCACCCTCGGGGCATCACCTAAACCGACAAATGCGCCTTCAGGAACCGGCCGGTATGAGACGCCTTGCACTTCGCGACCGCCTCGGGGGTGCCGGTCACGACGACCTCTCCTCCGGCATGCCCGCCCTCGGGGCCCAGGTCGATCACGTGATCGGCCACCTTGATGACGTCGAGGTGATGCTCGATCAGGATGACGGTGTGCCCGGCATCGACCAGCCGGTTCAGCGACACCAGGAGCCGCTCGATGTCGGCGAGGTGGAGGCCGGTTGTCGGCTCGTCGAGGATGTAGACGGTGTGGCGGGACCGCTGCAGAGTGCTCAACTCGGTCGCGATCTTGATGCGCTGGGCTTCGCCGCCGGATAGTGTTGTCGCGGACTGCCCGAGCGTCAGGTAGCCGAGCCCGAGGTCCGACAGCACCTGGATCTTGCGGTGCACCGCCGATTCGCTGGCGAAGAATGCGACCCCTTCCTCCACCGACATCTTCAGCACGTCGTCGATGGTCTTGCCGCGAAGGGTCACCTCCAGGGTCTCGGTGTTGAAGCGGGCACCCTTGCACGCGCCGCAGGTCACCTCGACGTCGGGCATGAAGTAGAGCTGGGTGGTGATGACCCCCTCACCCTGGCATTCCTCGCACCGCCCACCCTTGACGTTGAAGCTGAAGCGTCCGGGCCGGTACTCCCGCTCGATCGCCAGCGGTGCACGCGTGAAAAGGTCCCGGATCGTGTCGTAGAAGCCGACGTAGGTCGCCGGGTTCGAGCGGCTGTTGCGGCCGATCGGCGACTGATCGATGTTGACCACCTTGTGCACGTGCTCGAGCCCGTCGACCGTCCCGTGCTCGCCGGGCAGCGTGCGGGTGTCGACCAGATGCTTCCACAGCACCTTGTAGAGGATCTCGTTGATCAGCGTGCTCTTACCCGACCCCGATGCGCCGGTGATCGCGACCAGCAGGCCGAGCGGGAACTTGACGTCGATCGACTTGAGGTTGTTCTCACGGGCCCCGTGGATCATCACCGCATGCCCGTTGCCCCGCCGCCGCCGGGCCGGCGTCGGAATCGAGCGCCGGCCCGAGAAGAACTGCCCCGTGAGTGACGCCCGGCACTTGAGCACGTCCCGGAAGGTTCCCTGCACGACCACTGTCCCGCCATGCACGCCGGGGCCCGGCCCCATCTCGACGATGTGGTCGGCGGCGCGGATGGTGTCTTCGTCGTGCTCGACCACGATGACCGTGTTGCCGATGTCGCGCAGGCTTTCGAGCGTGGCGATCATCTTCACGTTGTCTTTCGGATGGAGCCCGATGCTCGGCTCGTCGAGCACGTAGAGCATGCCCATCAGGCCGGACCCGATCTGGGTCGACAGCCGGATCCGCTGCGACTCTCCCCCGAGAGCGTGCCCGCCCGGCGATTGAAGCTCAGATAGTCGAGCCCGATGCCGAGCAGCAGCTCCAGCCGGCCGCGAATCTCCTTCAACACCTGCCGGCCGGCATCGGCGCCTCTTCCCGTTGGCTTGACCGTGCCGAGGAACGCATGCAGCTCGTCGAAGTGCAGCTGGCCCAGGTCATAAATAGTGCGTCCCGCGACGGTGAACAGGAGCCGGGTTGCGCGGAGCCTGGCACCGTTGCAGTCGGGGCACGTCCGCTCGACCATCACCTTGTCGAGCCACTCTTCCATGCGTGAATTCGCCTCGCCGCGCTGGCGGTAACGCCGGTAGTGCCGCTCGATCCGCCGGGCGATCCCGTGAAAGCCGATTTCCCTGCCTTCGTGCTCGTCCCGTTTCACCTTCGAATCGGGCGGCGTGAGCATCGGGATCCGCCTGGGGTCGGTGCCGTACAGGATCGCGTTCCGCGCTGCCTCGGGCAGGTCTTTCCACGGGGAGTCGAGCGGAAACTTCAGCGCCGCTGCCAGGCTGAACATCATCCGGCCGTCCCAGGTATCGGGGTTGTACTTGAATGCCTCCCTCACGAAACAGCCGCCGAGGATGCTGCGCTTCGGATCGGGCACCAGGAGATCGGGGTGGGTCAGCTTGTCGACCCCGAGGCCGCCGCACGTCCGGCAGGCACTCTCCGGGTTGTTGAACATGAAGAACTCGGGGGCGATGTCACCGTAGACGAAATGGTGCGTGGCGCTCGTCAGGCTGGCGTAGAACCGCGCGGTCTCAGCCTTGCCGACCCCCTTGCCGACCTGCAGGCGCATCAGGCCGTCGCCGACCAGCAGCGTGCTGGCGATCCCGGCCTTGATCGCCTTTTCGTGCTTGCGGCTGACGACGAAGCGGTCGACGATCGCGTCGATGTCGCGGACGCTGCCTTCGTCCAGCGCGGTCTCGGCCGAGATGTCCACCGGCCGTCCGTCGACGATCAATCGCCGGACCCCTTTCTTCCGGATCTCGGTGAACACGAAGTCGAGGTCTTCTCCGTACATCTTGAAGACCGGCGCGCGGAGCTCGATCTCAGCCCCTTCCGGCAGGGCGAGGATCGCTTCGAGAATCTGGCTGGCCGAGCGGCTGGGAGTGGGCTCGCCGGTTCGCGGGCAGTGGGGCTGGGCGATGGTGGCGTAGAGAAGGTTCAGATAGCTGGCGATGTCGGTCATGGTACCGACGGTCGAACGCGGGTTGGTCGTCAGGGTCTTCTGCTCGATCGAAATCACCGGCGACAGACCGAAGACGAAATCGACGTCCGGCTTCGCCACCTGCGAGATGAAGCGCTTGGCGAAGGTGGAGAGCGACTCCATGTAGCGGCGCTGCCCCTCGGCGTAGATCGTGTCGAACGCCAGGCTCGACTTGCCCGAGCCCGAGAGGCCGGTGACGACGATCAGCCGGTCGCGCGGTAGCTCGACCGAGATGTTCTTCAGGTTGTGCACCCGGGCGCCCTGGACGGCGACGGTCGTCCGCACCGGCGGCTTCTTCGCGTCCGCCTTCATCGCCCCTCCAGCGAGAAGAAGGCCAGCTCCTGAACCTCGACGTTGCTCTTCTTCGTCAGGCGCGCGCCAATCGCCGCCTTGCCGATGAGCCCCTGGTCGGCGAGATATTCGCAGGTGGTGGTCACGCCGCCGACGTCGAAGTGCCGCTTGAAGTGATCTTCGATCTCGCGGCACGACCGCACGTCCCCGGCCTCGCGCAGGTACTCCAGCACCGGTTCGAACACAGTCGCTGCCCGCGACGCCACGTAGGCGTCCACGGCCTCGAGTGCATCGCGAACGGCGGCCTTCGTCTTCCGGACGTTCAGCAGGTCGACATAGATGGTCGTGAAGAACGCGGGGTTGAGCCGCAGGGCCTGAGGAATGACTTCACGGTCGGCGAGGAGCCCGGCCGCGATCACCTCGACCTGGGCCAGCGAGGTGGCGGCATAAAGGATCCACAGCGCCGTGTAGTCGAGATCCCCACGCGTCACGAACCACTTGTGCGCCTTGTCGATCGCCGGCAGCGCGCCGGTTGCGGCGCGCAGCAGCTGGACCTGCTGGTCGCGCCTGCCAACCTCCGCCAGCGTCGCGCATAGCGTCTCGATCGTCGGATCGTGCGTGTAGATCAGCCGGCCCTTGGTGAGAAACGAATGGAGGAAGGAGTTGCGCACCGACCCGTCGACCATCCTGCGGAATTCGGCCCGCGGGATCAACAGGGCGTGCACGTTCACGTCGTCCGCGTTCAGACAGAGGTCGCCGAGCTCCACTTTCCGGTCGTCGATCGTGACCAGGACGAGGTCGATGTCCGACTTCTTCCAGACCGTGTCGTGCGAAAGGCTGCCGCACAGCAGCGCCGCGAGGACAGACCGGTCAGCCTTCACCTGCTCGACCAGAACGTCGAGCGCGGCGGCAAACTTCCGCCGGACTTCGTCGTGACCGGCGGACGGGGCAGGAGGATTCGAGGTGCGCACGGTCCACTCCATCGATGATCGGGAAGATCGGGATTCTATCCGACCACGGACCCGTCCGGTGCGGCACTACCCTCGCCGTTGCACGAGCGAAGAACTGAAATCCGTCATCGTGGCGGGTGGGTACCGGCCGCGCCGTCGCCACGGCTGGCCGTTCCGCCGGCGCGCTTGACCACGCTGATGGTCACGCTGGACGGGTACTGCTTCGAGTGGTGGACGGTGTTGCGGGCCGTCACCCCGCGAGTCTCGTCGAAGTTGTTCCCGCCGGTATTCAGGTTCCGGTCGAACCGGGGGAAGTTGCTGCTGGAGACTTCGATCCTCAGCCGGTGGCCCGGCGCGAAGAAGTTGCTGGTGTTCAGCGGCTGCAGCGTGACCTTGTAGACCTTGCCCCCCTCCATCCACACCGGCGGCCGATCGTAACCGTCGCGGTAGCGCATACGCTGAATGGACTCATCGAGGTTGTAGGCACGGCCGTCCGGATACACGTCGAGAACCTTCACCGTGAAGTCGGTGTCTTTCGCATCCGACGAGACGTAGAGCGTCGGCACGATCGGGCCGCTGAGCTCCATGCCGTCCTTGAACGGCTCCGAGGTGTAGACGAGGACATCCGCCCGCGACTCGTTCTTGCGCTGGTCGAACGACCCGGCGGTAATCGCGGTGCCGGTGCAGCAGACATTGCCGCCGACCGAGGGCACCGGGTTGACCGGATCGTAGGTGAACAGGTCAGGCTTGTCCTGGTCCGGCGGCGCGGCGGCGAGCGCGCCATCGCCGTCGAGCGTATTCGCCTTGCCGCCGCTCGACAGGTAGTAGGTCACCGGAGCGGCGCCTGCAGGAGGCCAGGTCTCGGACGTCTGCCACTTGTTCGAGCCCATGGTGAAGTAGGTGACCTTCGGCAGTTTGTCGATCCGGGTATCCTTCGACCCTTTCAGGAACCGATCGAAGAACCCGTACATGATCTCCTGATAGTCGAGCCGGGCATCACCCATGCTTCGCTCGCCGACGATCGTATCCTCGGTCGCGCGGGTGAAGCTGCAGTGGGCCACCGGTGCGATGATCGCCCACTGCTGGTCGGCCACCTCTTTCGACGCGGTCTTCCGGACGTGGTTGTACATCTCGAGGTTGGGGCCGACCGACACGTCGTACCACGACATCTGCCACAGCCCGGGCAGATCGAGCTTCATGTTGTCGTGCCAGAGGCCTCCCTTGTACCAGGCCGGATCGTTGGGGGTGCGCTGGATCATGCGGCCGCCAGTAGCCACCGGCATGGCATCGGCAAAGATCCCCCGTGGGCCGTCCACCGCTTTGAGAATGTCCTGCACCGGGAGATGCCACAGCCCTTTCGCCCAGTCCACCCTCGGCATCTGCGGCGCGAGATCGAACAGGCGCGACGCCGCGATCAGGTCGGCCTGCGTCGTGTCTTTGGCGAACGTCGGCCGCACCTGGTTCTGCTGGCCGTAGATCCATGTGATGAAGAGCATCTGCACGGCGCCGCCCCGGTACCAGTTGCCCTGTTCGTAGTACGGCCCGACTCGTCCAACGCCGGCGCCGAAACCCTGCACGTTCATCGCCGCGAAGCCCTTGTGCCCGAGCGCCGCGACCGCCGGCTGATACTCGGCGGTCGACGAGCACCCGGTCGTGCCGAGTTTGCCGTTCGACCACGACTGCTTGGTGATCCAGTCGATCGCGTCGTAGCCGTCGGTCGCCGGCGGGCCGAGGATGTCGTAGTTCCCTTCGGAGAAGAAGTGCCCCCGCTCGTTCTGGACGACGTAGGCGTAGCCGCGCTTGACCGCGGTCAGCGCCGCGTTCATGTCGGAGGGGAGGCCGTTCCGGACGTCCCAGAAGTTGAAGTTGTAGGGGGTCTTCACGAGGATCGTCGGCACCGGCCCGGCAGCGTCCTTCGGGCGATAGATGTCGGTGGCGAGCCGCGTGCCGTCACGCATCGGCATCATCACCTTGCGCTCCACCACGGCGAGCGACTGCAGCTCTTTCTCGCGGTCCCAGCGTTGGGCGGTCTGTTCCGGGCTGAGCCCGGCGGGGCGCTGGGCCGGCAGGCTCACCGCGCCGGCAACCAGAGCAAAGGCGAAGGCCAGCGCGAGGGTGAAGCGCCGCGCGCGGAGTGGCGGGACGGGGGGGAGGAATTTCATCCGCACATCCTAACCGACCAGGCCGCCCGGCGCACTAGCCGCGTTTCGCCGGGGCGTCTGGCACCAGGGCGCGCGCCAGGCTCCGCAGGACGGCGGCGATCTCTTCGCGCTGCTCCCGCGGCCACTGGGCGGACAGTTCGGCGAGACGCGACTGCCGGGCGGCGCTCAGCCGTCCGAACGCGTCGCAGCCTTCCGGCGTCACGGTATTGGCCGCCCCGGCAACGAAACCGCGCGCACGGAGCTCGGTGATGCCTTCGTCCACGCGCTGGCCGGGTGACCCCCCGCTCGGCCGCGAGCGTTACCAGGTCAGCGCCGGCATCCTCGCCGAGCCGGATCAGCAGCCAGGCGGAGATCGGCATCAGCTGCACGCCGGCGCGATCGACGATCCCCTGGATAAATGCGCGCCGCACGTCGCGCGCCGCCAGGATCGACAGGCCGCGGACCAGCGCGTCCTGTGAGTCATCGCGTGCGGTCATCGCGAACGCCTCGCCGGACTCGTAGCCAACAACCCCAGCCGTTGCCGCGACGGTGTCGCGAAGCGGACGTTCCGGGAGAAACCAGGTCAGGATCGCCCCGACGGCCGCGACAACTGCCGCGGCGGTGAAGACGTTCCGCATCGCTCCGGTAATTGCCTCCGCCTGGGTCGCAGACCCGGCGCCCGGGTGCAGAGACGACGCGAAGATGACGCCGAGCACGGCGGTCCCCATGGCACCGCCGACCAGCCGGAACAGCATCGCCGACGAGGTCGCGGCGCCGAGGTCCGCGTACGGGACCGCGTTCTGCACCGCCAGCACGAGCACCTGCATGACCAGCCCGAGGCCGACGCCGAGCAGCAGCAGGCGCACGATCAGCGCCGGCAACGTGATGTCGGCGGTCAGACGCGCCAGCAGGGTGAGCGCGGCCACCACCAGTCCCATCCCGACAACCGGGAAGAGCTTGTAGCGCCCGGTCCGGCTGATCCATTGTCCCGAGGCGATCGATGCCCCGAGCATGCCGATCATCATCGGCATCATCTCGAGGCCGGACGCGGTCGGCGATGACCCGCGCGCGACCTGGAGAAACATCGGCATGTAAGCGACCGATCCGAACAGCGCGAACCCGACGCTGAGGCCGACGACCGAGCTCAGTACGAAGGCGCGATCCGCGAACAGCCGCAGCGGGAGCACCGGCGTGACGGCCCGCCGCTCGACGACGATGAACCCCGCCAGCACCACTGCGATGCCGGCGATGGCAGCGAGCGTCTGCGGCGATCGCCAGTCATAGGACCGCTCCCCCGACTTCCGTCACCAGGACGATCGCCGTGAGCAGGGCGGCGAGCAGCGCCGCGCCGGCGTAGTCGATGCGCTGGGGCGGCGCGTCCGGCCGGCGGGGCGGCAGGGTCGCCGCGATCACCGCCAGCGCCGCGATCCCGAACGGCAGATTGATGTAGAAGATCCATCGCCAGGAGAGCTGCGAAGTGAAGAAGCCGCCGAGCAGCGGCCCGGCGACGCTCGCCAGTCCGAAGCCGGCGCCCAGGAGTCCCTGGTAACGGCCACGCTCCCGCGGCGCCACGATGTCCCCGACGACGGCCTGCGTCGTCACCATCAGGCCTCCGCCGCCCAGCCCCTGGAGCGCGCGGAAGATGATCAACTCGACCATCGTCCGGCTCATGCCGCACAGCGCGGACCCCGCGAGAAAGATGACGATCGCGGCCTGGAGGACGCGCTTCCGGCCGTAGAGATCACCCAGTCGGCCGTACAGCGGAGTGCTGACGGTCTGCGCCAGCAGGTACGCGGTCACCACCCAGCCGAGCCGTTCGACATTGCCGAGCTCGCCGACGATTGTCGGCAGCGCCGTCGCCAGAATGGTGGCGTCGAGAGCGGCGAGCAGCATCGCCAGCATCAAACCGGCGAAGATCAGGTGAACGCGAGGCTTCACGTGCGGGGCAAGTGCAAGAAGCCATCCGGCGCAACCGGGCCGAAGCACGCCTCGCTTGGCGCGCGGGCCCGCGTGACGGATGATTGCCAATGCACTCGCTCGACCTGATCCTCACGCTCACCGGAGGCCTCACGAGTGCCCTCGTCTTCGGCTACCTGACGCAGCGCGCCGGGTTGTCGCCGATCGTCGGGTATCTGCTGGCCGGCGTGGCCGTCGGGCCGAACACGCCGGGCTTCGTTGCGGACAGGCTGCTGGCGGAGCAGCTTGCCGAGGTGGGAGTGATCCTGCTCATGTTCGGCGTCGGCCTGCAGTTCCATGTCGAGGAGCTGCTCGCCGTCCGCCGGGTGGCGATTCCAGGGGCCGTCGCCCAGAGCGCGGTCGCCACCGCCCTGGGCGCCGTCCTCGCCCACGCATTCGGGTGGTCCTGGTCCAGCGGCATCGTCTTCGGGATCGCGTTGTCGGTTGCCAGCACGGTGGTGCTGATCCGGGTGCTGGCCGACAACAACCAGCTGCACACGCGCACCGGTCACATCGCGGTCGGGTGGCTGGTGGTCGAGGACCTCTTCACCGTGGTGGCGCTGGTGATGCTGCCGCTCGTGTTCGGTTCGAGCGCCGCCGGGCAGCGGCTGGGAATCGCGCTCCTGCTAACCGCCTTGAAGGTGATGGCGCTGGTCGCGTTCACGGCAATCGCCGGCACGCGCGTGATCCCGCGGGTGCTGGACCACGTGGCCCGGACGAATTCGCGCGAGCTGTTCACCCTCGCGGTGCTGGTCATCGCGCTTGGCATCGCGGTCGGCTCGGCGGTGCTGTTCGACGTGTCGATGGCGCTTGGCGCCTTCCTCGCGGGGCTCGTGGTCGGCCGGTCTGACTACGCGCTGCGGGCCGCGTCGGATGCGCTTCCCCTCCGCGACGCCTTCGCCGTCCTTTTCTTCGTGTCGGTCGGCATGCTCCTCAGCCCGGCTGCGCTGCTCGACCATCCACTGCTCGTCGCCGGAACACTCGGCGTGGTGTTGATCGGCAAGCCGCTGGTGGCGTTCTTCATCACCTGGGTGATGCGATATCCCTTCGCGACGAGCCTGTCGGTCGCGGTCGCGCTGGCCCAGATCGGCGAGTTCTCGTTCATGTTGGCGAAGGTCGGCCGCGAGCTCGGCCTGCTGTCGGCGGCCGGGGGCAACGTGCTGGTGGCGGCAGCGATCGTGTCGATCGTGCTGAACCCGGTCCTGTTCCGCGCGGTCAAGCCGATCGACCGGTGGACCCTGAGCCGGCCGGGCCTGCGCCGGCTGCTGGATCTCTCGCTGCCGGCCGAGCCCGGGACGATGCCGGCGGTGCTGGTCGATCCGGCTCATCGCGCGATCGTGGTCGGCTACGGACCGACCGGACGCACCGTCGTCCGGCTGCTGCGTGAGAACGGCTTCGAGCCAGTCGTCGTGGAGATGAACGTCACCACGATTCGCGAGCTGCGCGAGCAGGGAGTACGCGCTGTCTACGGCGATGCCACGCACCCCGACACGCTCGAACAGGCGGGAGTCAGGCACTCCGACAATCTGGTCCTGACGTCGGCCGGGATGGGCGAGAGCCGGGAGGCGATCCGCTACGCCAAAGCCCTCAATCCGCGCATCCACGTGCTCGCGCGGGCACCCTACCTGCGGGACCTTCCTGACCTGCGCGCGGCTGGGGCCGACACCGTGGTCTCGGCCGAAGGCGAGGTTGGCCTGGCGTTGACCGAGATCATCCTGCAGCGGGTCGGCGCCACGCCGGACCAGGTCGATCACGAGCGCGAACGGGTTCGGTCCGAGCTCAGGCCGGCGTAGCCGCGGTAGCGGAAAGATGACCACTCCGTCGGACCCCGTCCCTCCCTATCGCCTGCCGGTCGAGCAGGTGGTCGCGGCGTTCGAGACCGACCCCGGCGCAGGGCTGAGCGCCGCCACGGTGCGCGCCCGGCTCGAGCGCAGCGGCCGAAACGAACTGGCCGCGGAGCCAACCGTGCCCGCCTGGCGCAAGTTCGTGGCGCAGTTCGAAGATGCCCTGGTGCTGCTCCTGCTCGCGGCAACCGCCGTTTCCGCCGGGCTCTGGTTCTACGAACGGGACTCGCCGCTCCCCTACGAGGCGCTCGCCATCGGCGCGGTCGTCCTGCTCAACGCGGTCATGGGGTACGTCCAGGAGACGCGGGCGGAATCGGCCGTGGCGGCACTCCGCCAGATGTCGGCGGCCCGTGCCCGCGTCGTGCGCGACGGCGCACCGGCAATCGTGCCGGCGAGCGAGATCGTGCCGGGGGACATCATCCAGGTCGAAGAAGGAGACACGATCCCGGCCGACGCCCGGGTCATCCACTCCACGGCGCTGCAGACCGCCGAGGCTTCGCTCACTGGCGAGAGCCTGCCGGTCTCGAAGGACGCGGCGACGATCGCGGCGGACGCGGCGTTGGGCGACCGCCACAACATGCTCTACAGCGGCACGATCGCGACCTACGGCCGCGGCCGGGCGGTCGTCGTCGCCACCGGCATGCAGACCGAGATGGGCCGCATCGCCGGCATGCTCGGCGAGGTGCCCGACGAGACGACGCCGCTGCAGAAGGAGCTCGACCGGGTGGGCAAGCTGCTGGGCACAATCGTGATTGCGATTGCCGTCGTGATGATCGTGACGATCATCGTCGCCGAGGATGTCCGCGGCGCGGCGGCACTCTTCGACGTGCTCATCCTCGGAGTGGCGCTGGCGGTGGCGGCGGTCCCGGAAGGGCTGCCGGCGGTCGTCACCGCCGTTCTGTCGATCGGCGTCCAGCGCATGGCGCGGCGGAACGCGATCGTCCGGCACCTGCGCGCGGTCGAGACCCTGGGCTCAGCCGACGTCATCGCGTCCGACAAGACCGGCACGCTCACGAAGAACGAAATGACCGTGCGGCAGGTGATGACTGCGACCGGCCACGCTTCTTTCGACGGCATCGGCTACGCGCCAACCGGTGAGGTGACACTCGTGGCGGGAGCTGCCGGCGAGGTGGCGCTGCGCGTCGAGCTGCGCCGGGTCCTCGCGGTCGCCGACCGCGCCAACAACGCCGTGTTGCAGGAGCATTCCGGCCGCTGGACGGTGCAGGGAGACCCGACCGAGGGGGCGCTGATCGTGGCGGCGCGGAAGATCGGGTGGGAGCAACACGCCCTGGAGACCCGCTTTCAGCGGATCGGCGAAGTCCCCTTCTCGTCCGAGCGCAAGATGATGAGCACCGTCCACACGGACGCCGAACAGGAGCGGCTGCTGATCTTCGCCAAGGGAGCGCCCGACGTGCTCATCGCCCGGTGCTCGCAAGAGCTCGTCGGCGAAGCGACGCGTCCGATCGACGACGGACGGCGCCGCGAGATCCTGGCGGCGAACGATGCGCTGGCCACCCAGGCGCTGCGGACGCTCGGCGTCGCCTACCGCGTGCTGCCGGCCGATGCCCTCGACGGAGCGCAGGTCGACGATCACTTCGAGCACGACCTGGTGTTTGCCGGTCTGGTCGGCATGATCGACCCGCCCCGCGATGAAGCCCGCGAGGCGGTCGCCCGGGCCAGGCAGGCCGGCATCCGGCCGATGATGATCACCGGCGATCACCCGCGGACGGCCGCGGTAATCGCCGAGGCCCTGGGGATCGCGCAAGGCAGCGGCACGATCACCGGCGCGGAGCTCGAGGCCTTCTCCGGCGAGGCGCTCGCGGCGGCAACCCGCAACACGTCGGTCTACGCGCGAGTGAATCCCGAGCACAAACTGCGCATCGTCAGGGCGCTCCAGGCCCAGGGGGCGGTCGTGGCGATGACCGGCGACGGGGTCAACGACGCGCCGGCGCTGAAGACCGCCGACATCGGCATCGCCATGGGTATCACCGGCACCGACGTGTCCAAGCAGGCGGCCGACATCGTGCTCGCCGACGACAACTTCGCTTCGATCGTCGCCGCGGTGGAGGAAGGGCGCGCGATCTTCTCGAACATCCGCAAGTTCCTGCGCTACCTGCTCTCCTCGAACATCGGCGAGGTGATGACGATGTTCTTCGGCGTGGTCCTGGCCGGGGTCATCGACCTGCCGCGTGAGGGCCAGGCCGTCGTCCTGCCGCTCCTCGCCACCCAGCTCCTGTGGATCAACCTCGTGACCGACGGCGCCCCGGCGCTCGCGCTCGGCGTCGACCCGCCCGAGCCCGGCCTGATGACGGTGCCGCCGCGGGCCCGGGAGGAGGGAGTCATCACCCGGCAGATGTGGATCGGGATCGTCTTCGTGGGCGCCATCATGGCGGTCGGCACGCTGTTCGTGCTCGACGCCGCATTGCCGGGAGGATTGGTCGCGGGGTCCGGCGACCTCCGCCATGCACAGACGATGGCGTTCACGACCCTGATGCTGTTTCAGCTGTTCAACGTCTTCAACGCGCGTTCGGACGAGGTCAGCGCCTTCACCGGACTCTTCACCAATCGCTGGTTGTGGGGGGCGATCGGGGCCTCGCTGGTGCTGCACCTGGCGGTTGTCTACATCCCGTTTCTGCAGCAGGCGTTCTCGACCACCCCGTTGACCGCCGGCGACTGGCTCAACTGCACCGTCGTGGCCAGCTCGGTGCTGTGGGTGCGCGAGATCAGCAAGGCGATCCGGCGGGCGCGGAGCCGATGGTCAGCCGGCCGCCGCGCCGGTTCAGCGTGAGTCGAGGCTGGCTCGCACCGCATCCAGCAGCTGGTGGAGCGAATAGGGTTTTGCCAGAAAGCTCACGCGGTCGGTCCGTACCAGCTCCTTGCCCGCAAGATCCACGCTGTAGCCGCTGGTGACGATTACCCTCACCTCCGGATCCTCGCCGAGCAGCGCCCGTGCCAGCTCGAACCCGGACAGTCCGTCCGGCATGACCATGTCGGTGAGCACCAGGTCGATCCGTCCGCTGTGTTCCCGCCAGACCGCGAGCGCCGCCGGACCGCTCTCGGCCTCGACCACCGTGTAGCCGCGGCGTTGCAGAAGCAGTCGGGCCAGTCGCCTTACCGGTGCCTCGTCCTCGACGATGAGAACGGTCTCGTTGCCGCCGGCCTCGACCGGTTCCGCGGCGCGCGGTTCGGGGGGGGCGGGGGCCGTGACGGGCGCCTCGACGGCCGGCAGGTAGACGTCGAACGAGGCCCCGTCTCCCGGCGCACTGGTAACCGTGACCCAGCCGCGGTGCTGCTTGACCACGCCGTACACCGTCGCCAGGCCGAGGCCGGTCCCCACGTCGATCCCTTTCGTCGTGAAGAACGGTTCGAAGATGTGCGGGAGGGCGTCGGGCTCGATGCCGCAGCCCGAGTCGGTCATGGTCAGGCGGACGAAGACGCCGGGGCTCGCCTCGGCGGCGGCGGGCATCCCGTCGGCGTCGATCGGCTCCACGCTGGTCCGCAGCGTCAACCGCCCGCCGCCGGCCATGGCATCGCGGGCGTTGACGGCCAGGTTCAGGATCACCTGTTCCATCATGCTGGCGTCGGCACGCACGAACGCCGGGGCGGCCGACGGCACGACCTCGAGGGCGATGTCTTCGCCGAGGATGCGGCGGAGCAGCCGCATCATGCCGGCGACGACGTCGTTCAATTCCAGGATGGTCGTCTGCAGGACCTGCTTCCGGCTGAAGGCGAGCAGCTGACGGGTGAGCCCGGCGGCGCGCTGGGCGGCGTCCGAGATCTGGCGGATCGAGTCGCGCTCGGCCTCGTCCTGCTGCCCGTCGGTCATCAGCAGTGAGGCGTGACCCTGGATGATGGTGAGGATGTTGTTGAAGTCATGCGCGACTCCTCCGGCCAGCTGGCCGACCGCCTCGAGCTTCTGCGACTGGCGGAACTGCGCCTCGAGCTGCTTGCGCTCCGACACGTCCATCATCGCGCCGATCATGCGCACGGCGCGTCCGTCTTCGCGGCGCATCACGTAGCCGCGATCGTAGACGGTCGCGAAGGTGCCCTCGCTGCGCCGGAAGCGGTACTCGTCTGACCACAGCTCGCCCGCGGCCATTGCTGCCTGGAGTCCGGCCTGGATCCGGCCCTGGTCGTCGGGGTGGACGCGGGCGAACCAGTCGGAGATCGGCATCTGCTGTTGCGCGTCCTGCCCGCCGGACAACTTCTGAAATCCGTCCGGCACGAACAGCATGTCGGTCACCAGATCCCAGTCCCACACCACATCGTTGGTCGCCCGGGCCAGGATCCGAAGCCGTTCGTCGCTCACGCGCAGCGCCGCCTCGACCTTCCGCCGCTCCTCTTCCTGCACCCGCGCGCTCTGGCGCTGGCGATAACTCTCGCAGATGCCGCCGGCCTGTCGGACCAGGGTTTCGATGCGACGCCGCTCCTCGTCGCCGTACCCTCCCGGCCGGTTGGCCAGCGCGATCAGCCCCGACACGCCGTCACGGCCCGGGATCGGGACGCCGAGAAAACTGGTCATCGGCGAATGACCGCCGGGCATGCCACCGGATCGGGGATCCTGGCCCAGGTCGTTGGACACGACCACCTGGCCGGTGGCGATCGCCTGGCCGAACAGGTTGTCGAAATTCGTGAACGACAGGTGCCCGTGCTCCTCGTAGTCACGCATCGCCTGGTCGTAGAACTCGCCGTTCAAGACCTGGTCCCAGACGATCCCCTCGTGGGCCAGCACCCGGAGCACCGGCCCTTCGACGACCACTCCGACGAAGCCGTACTCGCTCGACGTCAGGGTCAGGGCGCAGCGCAGCAGGATGCTGAGCGCATCTTTCCAGTCCTCGCGCTGCACGTAGGCACCCAGTGACTCGGAGACGGCGGTCAGGATCTCGGCCTGGGTGATCAGCGCGTCCTGCGCGCGCCGCCGCTGATGCCCTTCGAGCGCCAGCGACACCAGGTTGGCGGCGGCGACGGCGAATGTCTGGTCTTCCGGGGTCCACTCTCTCGGCGGCCCGATGTGTTCCAGACACAGGACCCCGTGGAGGGCGCCATCGAAATGCACCCGCGCATTGAGCATCGAGGTGATGCCGAGCGGCACCAGGTAACCGTCGGTGAACTCGCACGTGCGCGGATCGTTCCTCGCATCGTCCGCGGCGATGACCTCCATCCGGGTCAACGCGTCGAAGTAGGCCGGCACCTCGGCCGCCGACAGTGCTTCGCCGCTGGAGTGCAGGTTGTCGGCGAGGGCGTAGAGATCGAGGCAGCGCATGACCGATTGATCGTCCAGGTAGTGCCAGACGCTGACCCGGGCCACGCTCAGGGTGGTGGCGACCGTCCTGGTGATCTGGCGCAGCGCGACCGAGAGGTTGCCGTGATACAGCCGTTCATCCTGGATGAGGCTGGTCATCGCCGTGCGCTGGCGCCGGTAGCGCTCCTCGGAGATCTGCAGCTCGCGGGTGACGCGACGCCGCTCGGTGATGTCACGGATGAAGCCGGTGAACACCGGCGCGCCGCTGTCGTCGAGCCGGTGGATCGACAGCTCCACCGGAAACTCGGTGCCGTCGCGGCGGAGGGCGGTGGTTTCGATGCGGCGGCCGAGGATGACCGCCTCGCCGGTTCGAAGGTGCCGGCTCAGGCCGAGCGCGTGTTGCTCGCGATAAGCAACCGGGATGATCAGGTCACTCATCAGGTGACCGACGGCTTCAGCGCGTTCGTATCCGAACAGCCGTTCGGCCGCGCTGTTGAACTCGGTGACCCGGCCGGCGGCGTCCATCGTGACGATGGCGTCGAGCGCCGAGTCGAACAGTGCCCGGAGGCGGTCCCCCTCGTTGGCCGGTGGTGCGTTCATGGGCTCAAGGTTCCGCCCGAAACCGCCTGGTGGTAGGGCCCGGCCGAAGACCGGGCCCTACATTAACGGACGAGAGGAGACCTGCGCGTCGGCGCCGCCGGGCAACCGAGGGAGAGCCGGTCTCAGCGCGCGGTCGAGAGCTCGTTCACGGCGGCCACCAGCATGCGAACGCGCGGCTGGTCCGCCGAGCCTGATACGTCCTTGTCCAGTTCAGAGGAAAGCTGCGTCAGCGCCCGCTGCTTCGGCTGGCCCGAGAGCTTCTCGGCTGCCTTCAGACCCGCGCGCGTCGCCTCGATTCTCGCGGCCGCGAGACCGTTGCCGCGCTCCAGCTGATCGAGATACGCGCGTGCCTTGGCGAAACTCGGCGGCCACACCAGCTTGCGCTGCTCCTGGGCGTTCAGGTAGTCGAACTTGACGGTCTTGGCCGCGTCCAGCTCGTTCTGCGAAATGAGCCCGCTCGCCAGCAGCTCGAATACGTCCAGGCCGCGCGCGATCTCGGAGCTGACGATCAGGCCGTTGTACCAGTAGACCGACCAGGAGCCGGCGCTGACCATTCTCGTGGCATCGAGCGGACCACGGTCGAAGAACGCGATCTCCTTCGGCTTCGACACGTCGGTCCAGTCGAATACCGAGATGCCGCCCTGATACCAGCCCTGCACCATCACCTCGCGGCCCGGAATCGGGATGAGCGATCCGTTGTGGGCGACGCAGTTCTCGAGCGACGTCTGCGGCGCCGGGATCTTGTAGTAGCTCTTGAAGTGCATCTTCCGGTCCTCGATCGTGAAGAGCGCGTTCGCCCCCCACTCCGGCTTGTCGGTGTCGCGGCATCGCGGCTGCGACCCGCCGCCCCACTCGTCGGTGAACAGGACCTTGCTGCCGTCGTTGCTGAACGTCGCCGAATGCCAGAACGACATGTTGATGTCGGCCGCCTGGTCGATGCGCTTCGGGTTCGCCACGTCGGAGATATCGAGCAGGAGCCCGTATCCACCGCAGGCGCCGCCGGCGAGACCGATGTCAGGGTAGACGGTGATGTCATGGCACTGATTGGGCCCGGTGTTGCGCGCGTTCGGGTCGCCACCACGGCCGCCACCCGCTGCCGCCGTCGCCCCCGCCGCGCCAGTCGCACCCGCCGCACCGGCGCACCCGCTGCGCCAGCGCCCGCCGCGCCTGGCGCACCCGCCGCACCCGCAGCGGCGTTGCCGCCGCGACCCGGCTCTACCCGCCGCGGCGGCGGAGCGAGACCCTCGAAGATCCGCGGCGAGCTGACGATGGCGGCCTTTTCCGGCGCGGCCAGCGGCACCTTGATCACTTCCAGGCGGAAGCGCGCGGTGTTCGGGTCTTCGATCGGCCCGTCGGTGCAGCCGGGCAGTTCGTCGGCGGAGCGGACCCGGGACGAGCCGGACACATAAATGTAGACGTTCGCCTTGTCCTTCGGATCGGTCACGACCGTGTGGGTGTGCGATCCGCGGCAGGTCTGGACGTTGGTGACGTACTTCGGCTTTTTGACATCGGAGATGTCGAAGACACGAATGCCGCGCAGGCGATCCTTGCTGACCGGCTCGGGAACGCCCTGGATGCCGCAGTCAACCCGGCCCGTCTGACCCTCGCCCGAGACGAAGAGCAGCTTGCCGTACACCGACACGTCGCTCTGCGAAGCGGGACACACATACGTCAGTACTTCGGTCGGCTTGACCGGGTTCGAGATGTCGAAAACCTGGAAGCCGTTGTAGTTCCCCTGGACGACGTACTTGCCGGTGAAAGCCAGGTCGGAATTGGTAACGCCGAGGAACTTGGACGCCGGCGGCGTCGTCGAGACGAGCCGCACATTCCAGGCCGCCTGCGCAGCGTCCCAGCGGCCCGGCGCGAGGCCGACCCGGGGATCCGGCGAGGGGGTGGTGGCGGAGACGATCGGCTTGACCGGCGCCGGCATCACGCTCGGCGGTGGGGTCGGCGGCGGTGGCGGCGCGCCGCGGCCGCCGCGGCCGCGGCCTCCAGCAGCGTCGTCCGCCGGTGCGGTCGGTGCTGCCGAAGTCGGGGCCCCCGCAGCGGGCGCCGCCGCCGGTGGTGCGGTTGCTGCCGGGGCCGGAGCCGCCGCGGCGGGGGCCTGGGCCGTGGCCGGCGGTGCCGACGCCGGACTGCCGGCGGCGCCGGCCGGTCCTGACGTGGTCTTCGAGGCACAGGCCGCAGCAGTGAGCAGGCCGGCGGCGATCGTCGCGACTAGAACCGATCTCATATGTCGGTACTCCGTTCAACGGGAAGAAGCTCCAAGCATCTTGTGCATGCGCTCGATTTCGGTGGTCTGGTCGGCGTGGATGTCGGACGCGAACTTGAACATGTCGTCGTCCTGCAGCGCGCCGTGGGACTCGAAGAGGTCGTCGACCATCTTCAGCGCCCCCTCGTGGTGGCGGATCATGAAGGTGAGGAAAAGCCGATCCCACTCGGGGCCACGGGCTTTGTCGAGCTGCGCCAGCTCGGCCGGGCTGAGCATCCCCGGCATCAGCATGTCGTGCTCGACGCCGTTCATCTTCATCCGGTGATGGGTGGCGTCGGCGGGCGGCACCGGCTGCCCCGGTCGCGCAGCCAGTTCCGCATCAGTTCGATCTCGTCGCGCTGCGCGACCACCTGGCGCTCGCACAACACGCGCACGTCGGGCCGGGCGCCATGCGACGCGGCCCAGCCGGCAATCAGCACCGCCTGGGCGTGGTGCGGAATCATTCCCGACATGAAATCCACGTCCGCCTGGCTGTAGGGCTGGCGAACGAGATCAGGGCGAGCCTGCGGTTCGGCTGTTTGTTGCGGCTGCGAGCCCTGCCCATCCCAGCCGGCGCGGCCAGGAACGCTGGCCGCGGTGACGAGGAGAGCTGTCGCGACCAGACGGATCGTTACCCTGCTCATGCCGCTGCGAATGGTAAGCGATCCGGGCGTGAAGGGAAAGCCTTGTGAGTCAAGGGCGCTCAGTTACGACTTTTTCGTAGCGCCAGACCTCCAGCACGTACGGGCCGGCCGACGTATCGCTGTGGTAGACCATGGTCCCGGCGCGACGCCAGCCCTGCTTCTCGTAGAACCGGGCGGCCCGGTCATTGCCGATCGCGCACGACAGCCAGGCGATGTCGGCCCCGCTTCCGGCGATGCGCTGCTCGGCGTCGGCGGTCAGCGCCGCCGCGACACCCGACCCCCGACCGCGCGCCGAGACGTACAGCTGGTAGAGCTCCGCTCCTTTCACGATGCAGAACCCGATCGGGTCACCGGTCGGGCCGACCACCCGCACCTGCGGAAATGCCTCCAGCAGCCGGGCTTTGAAGCTCTCCAGCGTCCGGAGCCGGGTGAGCTCGGCGGGGAGGATCGGCGCGTGAGCCTCGTGCCAGCCCTCGTGCCAGATGCTCGTCAGCTGATCGATCTCCCCTGCTTCCGGCTCTCTCACGCTCACGACGTGTTCGCGTGCGACCATTCGGCACTATAAGACAGTCAATCGATAGAATGCCTTCGCGTCTAAAGGTTCTGATGAGTTCCTAGAGGTTCTGGTGGTCTTCGAGGTTCCAGGGGGTTCCGACAGATGCAAATAGAGATGATCCTGCTCGCGGTCGCGATGGTCTTGTGGCCGGCCGCTCAGCAGCCCGAACTGAAACGTGCTGACTCGGCGACGACGATCGTCGTCTTCGAAACCGGGAAGGGGGCGATCGAGATCGAGGTCGACGCCGCCCGGGCGCCGATCACCGCCGCGAACTTCCTGAAGTACGTCGACGCCGGCTTCTATAACGGCGGCGAGATCAATCGAGCGGTGCGCGGCGACAACACCGTGCGTCACGACGTGAAGATCGAAGTGATCCAGTTCCAGAGCGATCCCGCCCGGCGGCGCGAGCAGTTTCCCGCGATTCCGCTCGAACGCACCAGCGTCACCGGCTTGAAACATCTGGACGGCGCGGTGTCGATGGCGCGGAACGGTCCCGACACGGCGACCAGCTCGTTCTCGATCGTGATCGGCGATCAGCCCGAGATGGATTTCGGCGGCAAGCGGAACGCCGACGGCCAGGGGTTCGCCGTCTTCGGCCGGGTCGTGCGCGGCATGGATGTCGTCAAGGCTATTCAGGCGTCACCAACCGGCCAGAGCGGCCCCTATCGGACCGAGACGCTGGACCCGGTGATACGGATTCTGAAGGCGAGCAGGAAGTAGTCAGCCCGATCGCTGTCCGCTCGCGCGTAGAATCACCGGATGCAGAACCGGATTCGCGGCTCGGTGACGATCCTCTCGTGCGTCGCGATCGCCACGACGCTGCTGTCGGCCCAGGGACGGGGCCGGCGCCCACTCGCCGCCGGTGACGTCGATGCGATCACCCGCCTGGTCATGCTCGAGGACACGCGGGCGTTCGATCCCGAGGAACTCGGACGGCTGATCGCTTCAGCGCATCCCGAGGTGCGTCGCCGTGCCGTGCTCGCCGTCGGCCGCATCGCCGATGCCCGCGGCAACGCGCTGCTGGCCGGGAACCGCAGCCAGGCCGATCCCGAGGTCGCCGCAACGGTCGTCTTCTCGACCGGCCAGCTGAAGGACCCGGCCGCGATTCCCTGGCTCGCCGAACTACTCGCCGGCGCGACGACACCGGCGCCGGTCTCGTTCGAGGCCGCCACCGCGCTGGGGAAGTACCAGGTTCCGGAAGCCCGGGCCGCGCTCGCGGGATTCCTCTCAAAGGCGACCTTGAGCCGCTCGTCCGGACCGACCATCGGCGCGGCCCTGCTCTCGATCGGACGCTTTCCCAAACAGGACGACCTGACGCCGGTCACGCGCTGGGCGACCGCGCCGGACGCCGCGATTCGCTGGCGCGCGGCGTGGGCCCTCGTCAGGCAGCGTGATCCGGCAGCCGTGCCGCATCTGCTCAAACTCAGCGCCGATCCCTCCCCCGAAGTCAGGTTCTGGGCGGTGCGCGGCCTGGTGCCGCACCCCGGAACCGACGCGGCCCCCTCGGCGGCGCGGCTCCGCGAGCTGGTGAAAGATCCGGATCGCCAGGTGCGAACCGAGGCCCTGCGGGCACTCACCCAGCATAACGATGACGAATCGTTCGCGATCGTGCTCAAGTCGCTGGAATCCCCCGACACCTGGCTGTCGGTCTCGGCCGCCGAGGCGATCGCGCGGGTCCCTTCACGCGCGGCCGCGGTCGTGCCGCGATTGGTGGCTGCCTCCGCCGCGACCCGTCCACTGTCGCTGCGCCTCACGATCCTGACGCCGCTCGCGACCCTGGCGCCTGAAGCGGCGGTCGATCTGGCCGCGGCGCTCGCCAGGGAACCCGGCATGGTGCCGCGAACGTCGGCCCGCCAGGCACTGACGCGCCTCGGAGAGCCCGGCAAGGCGCGCCTCGACGCCCTCATCGAGGCGGGCGTGATACCGCGTCCGGCCGCGCCGACGCCACGGACCATCTCGCGGAAGCCTCTCGTGCCCCGGCCCGAGGCGGAATATCGTCGCATCGTCGAGCGATGGATTCTGCCCGACTACAACGGACGGCCGCGGCCCCGCGCCATCTGGGAGACGGCCCGCGGCACGATCGAGCTCGAGCTCTATCCCGGCGTCGCGCCGCTGGGGGTGGACCACTTCGTCCGGGTCGTGGAGTCGGGTGAGATAGTCGGCACCGAGTTCGGCCGCGTCGTGCCGAACTTCGTCGCGCAGCAGCGTGCGATCCGCGACGACGTGACGCTTCGCGACGAAGTCAGCCGGATCGGCCTGCCACGGGGGAATCTGAGCTGGGCCTCCGCCGGACTCGATACCGGGCGCCCGGGCTACACGCTCGGGGTCACCCCCCAGCCGCACAACGAGGGGAACTTCACTGCCCTCGGCCGCGTCGTGTCGGGGATGGAGGCGGTGGAACGGCTGGAGCTCGGCGACGCGATCACCGCCGCCCGGATGCGCCGCTGATCAGAGCTCCGCGTGCGGCGCCGGTCAGTCCGCGCGCAACGCCTCGAGCGGGTCGATCCGGGTGGCGCGCCGCGCGGGGATGTAGGCCGCCAGCAGCGCGACTCCGAGCACGAGGACGATGACCGCGGCATAAACCGCCGGCTCGGTCGGCGAGACCTGGAACAGCATGTGGCGGACGAAGCCGGATACCGCTCCTGCCGCAACTGCGCCGGCGATGCACCCGGTGACGACGCCGGTCGAAACCCCGAGCACGACATGCCTGACGACGTCGGCGGGGCGCGCGCCCAGCGCCATCCGCACGCCGATCTCGCGCGTCCGCTGACCGACCGCCTGCGCCAGCAGTCCATACACTCCAACCGCGCACAGCAAGAGGCCGACCAGCCCGTAGGTCGCGAGCAGCAGCATGTTGAATCGCCGTCCGGCCAACGTGCGCGACCGCACCCCGGCCATGGTTTCGACGCGGCTCACCGGGAGCTTCGGGTCGAGCTCGCGGATCGCCGAGCGCACCGCTCCGGTGAGAGCCGCCGGATCCCCGCTCGTGCGGACCACGAGCTGCCGCGGTGGATACATGGGGCCGGAGCTCGGCAGCCAGACCTGGTTGCCGTAGGCCGACTCGATCGACGTCTTGCGGATGTCGCCGACGACGCCGACGATGGTGAAGAGCGGACCGTCGGGAAGGCCGCGATGAACCCGGCGGCCGATCGGATCCTGGTCTTTGAACAGCTGACGGGCGAGGCTGGCGCTGACAATGGCGACGGATTCCGGTTCGGTGTCGGTGAAACCGCGACCACGCAGCAGCGGCATGTCGAGAACGTCGAAACACTCGGGGCTCACGGTCGTCGGCTGCGATCCGACCATGCGCGACTGCCCTTCGGGTACCCAGGTCATGGTGCCGCGCCGGTCGATCAGCGGCGCGACCGTCATGGCGCACGCGCCATCGACACCAGGCAGGGCGCTGACCCGGGTGATGACCTGGCCGAACAAACGCGCACGTGACGCGGGGTCGGGATACTGCTCCTGCGGCAGATCGAGGTTGATGACCAGGCCGCGGTCGAAGGTGAACCCGGGGTTGATGCGCAGGACGCGCACCAGGCTCGAGACCAGCAGCGCGGCGCCGATCAGGACGAGCACCGACAGAGCGACTTCGACCGACACCAGCACCGTCCGCAGCCGTCCTCCCCGGCTTTCACCGCCGGTGCCTCGTTCGGACAGCAGCGGCTGCAGGTCACGCCCGACCGTCCGCCAGGTTGACGCGAGCGCGCAGGCGAGCCCGGTGCCGATCGACAGCAGGAACGTGTAGGCGATGACCACCACGCCCGGAGAGGTGGTCAGGCCGAGACCGGCAAGCGCGGGCGCCGCGGCGCCGATGACGGCAAGCACCCAGATGCCGAGGATCAGTCCGCCGTAGCCGGCGGGCACCGCCAGGATCAGCCCTTCGGCCAGCTGCTGCCGCACCTGCCGGACGCGCGACGCGCCGAGCGCCGCGTGGATCGCCAGGTCGCGACGCCGGCCGATGTGACGGGCGAGCTGCAGCCCGCTGATGTTGGCGCAGGCGATCAGCAGCACCAGGCCGGCGCCGGCGAGAAGCACCAGGACCGCCGGACGGACGCTTCCGGTGAGCTCCTCGCGGAACGAGTTGGCGCGGGCGCTCTCGGCAACGCCCGGCGCGCGGAACTGCGCGTAGGCGCGCTCGGAAATCGCTCTCACGTCATCGTCGGCCTGGGCGACCGAGACGCCGGGGCGAAGCCGGGCGATTACCCGCAGGTAGTGCGCCTGGCGCATGCGCGCCTGCTCGCCGGTCAGCGGCAGCCGCACCCAGGCGTCGGTTGGAGTGGAGCCGAGCGCCGCGGCATCCGGCATGATGCCGATGAGCTCGAACGGCTCGCCGTGCAGCCGGACGATCCGGCCGATCACGCCGGGGTCGGCGCCGAAGCTTTGGCGCCAGAGATGTTCCGACAGCACGATCACGCGAGCATCCCCGGCGCTGTCGGCGGGCAGGATCGGACGGCCGGCGAGCGCCGCGACACCGAGCACACGAAAGAAATCTTCGGTGACGTGGGTGACGTCGAGCTCCTGCGGCTCGCCGACGCCGGTCAGGTTGAGCGCCGATTGGTACTGGTTGAACGCGGCCACCGCCTCGAACCCGCGACCTTCACGCTGCCAGTCGAGGAAGCTGGCCGGCGCCACGCTGTTGATCTGCCGCTCCGGACCGAAGCCCTCCCACAGCATGACCAGCCGGCCTTCGTCGGGAAACGGCAGTGGCTTGAGCAGCACCTGCCAGGCGACGTTGAAGATGGCGGTGTTGGCGCCGATCCCGAGCGCCAGGGTCAGCACCATCATCAACGCGTAGCCTGGAGCCCTCCGAAGCGATCGCCACGCGTAGATCAGGTCGGGGAGCATCGGGACCCTCCTTGAGGTTCTTCAGGCCCGCACCCAGAGCATGGCGCCGAGAACCCTTGGAACCTTCAGAACCTCTTGAACCTCAGGCCGACAGGTAACTAGGCGATACCGACAACGATGAGGGTCGCGTCGTCTTCGAACTTGCCGGTGGTGAAGGCGTTCACGTCGGCGAGGACGGCATCCTTGATCACATCGGCCGACTCGGTGCGGACGGCGGATGCGGCGTCGGCGAGACGGTCCTCGCCGTACTCGTCCCCTTCGGGGTTGCGCGCTTCGGTGATTCCGTCGGTGTAGAACAGCAGCCGGTCGCCGGCGGTGAGCGGCACCTCGGCCTGCTCGTACTGGTTGTCGGGAAAGATGCCGAGGACCATGCCGCCGTCGCCGAGCTTCTCCACCGAGCCGTCGGGCCGGATCAGCAGCGGCGGGTTGTGGCCGGCGTTGGAATACACGATCCGGCGCGCCGCCGGTTCGATCCGGGCGTAACAGAAGGTCGCGAAGCGCCCGCTCGCCATGTTGCGGCAGAGCAGCCGGTTGACGCTGTTGTTGATCGATGCGGGTGAGACCGCTTCCTGGGCGAAGGCCCGCACCGCCGCCTGCAGGTTCGACATCAGCAGGGCGGCGGGGAGCCCTTTGCCGGCGATGTCGGCGATCGAGACCCCGAGCACGTTGCCGAATCCTAGAGTGTCGAAGCAGTCGCCGCCGACGCCGTCGGCCGGCAGCCAGGTGACCGAGAGGTCGATGCCGGTCACCTGCGGTGTAATCGTGGGCAGCAGGCCACGCTGGATGAGGCGCGCCTCCTCGGTCTCGCGCTGCTGCTTGTGATCGCGGCGGCGGGTCGCCCGGCCGTCGGAGATCTCGCGTTCGAGGATCTCGAGCAGCGTGACGTCTTCCCACGGCTTCTGCACGAAGCTCTTCGCCCCGCGGCGCATCGCTTCCACTGCGGTGTCGATACTGCCCCAGCCGGTCATGACCACGATCGGGAGGGAGGCATCGTGCACACGGACCTTGGTTATGAGCTCGAGCCCCTCTCGCCCGGAGGTCGTATCGCGGGTATAGTTCAAGTCCATCAGCAGCAGGTCGAACGACCCGGCCCGCAAGCGCTCCATGACCGCGTCGGTCGAGCTCACGAACTCCGGCTCGTACCCTTCGCCGGTGAGCAGCCAGCGAAGCGCCTCGAGCACGTCTGCCTGGTCATCGGCCACCAGAAGACGGGCCGGCGCGGTGTCGGGCGAAGATGGCATCCGGAATTCCGTGAACAGTTCGTGCATGGCTACGTCTCCAGGAACAAGAGGCGTACCACGCGCGACGCGAGCAAACGGTGATGTTCGTGACCAGTGCCGGGCCGAACGTCGCGTTCGTGCGACCCGCCAGTCGCACCGGCGCGACCCTTCGACTTGCTCAGAGAGTCGCACCGATTATAGATGTCCAGGGCAGCAGCGGAGATTTGATGGGACAAACGACGCCGGTCAGGATCCTCGTGGCCGACGACCAGGTCGATATCCTGGACGCGCTCAGGATGCTGTTGAGCGACGAGGGATACGAGGTGACGGCCGCGCGGTCGCCGGGCGAAGCGCTCGAACGGCTCGAAGGGGCCGAGTTCGACCTGGCGATCCTCGATCTGAACTACACCCGCGACACCACCTCGGGCCAGGAGGGGCTCGATCTGATGGAGCGGATCCGCATGCTCGACCCCACCCTGCCGGTGCTGGTGGTCACCGCGTGGAGCAGCGTCAGCGGCGCGGTCGAAGCGATGCGCCGCGGGGCACGCGACTACATCGAAAAGCCGTGGGACGACGAGCGGCTGCTGGTGACGCTCCGGACGCAGGTTGACCTGCGGCGGGCACTCCGCCGGAGCCAGCGGCTGCAGGAAGCCAACACCCGCCTGCAGCGAGGGGTCACCCCCGATTTCATCGGCGACTCCCCCGCCATGCGCGAGGTGCGGCAAACCATCGATCGCATCGCGCCGTCTGATGCGGCAGTGCTGATCACCGGTGAGCACGGCACCGGCAAAGAAGTGGTCGCCACCTGGCTGCACGCGCTGTCGGACCGGCGAGCGAAGCCGCTGGTGACGATGAACGCCGGCGGGCTGGCCGAGGGGATCGCCGAAAGCGAGCTGTTCGGCCACGTGAAGGGGGCGTTCACCGACGCCCGGTTCGATCGCACCGGGTGCTTCGAGCTGGCCGACGAAGGCACCCTCTTTCTCGACGAGATCGCCAACATGCCGGTGCGGCTGCAGGCCAAGCTGCTGCGCGTGCTGCAGACCGGCGAGGTGCAGCGGGTCGGCTCCTCGCGCCTGCGCTTCGTGAACGTACGGGTGCTGTCGGCGACCAACGCCGATCTGCCGGCCGAGATCTCGGGCGGCCGCTTCCGCGAGGACCTGCTCTACCGGCTGAACACCGTGGTGATCCATCTGCCGCCGCTGCGGGAGCGACCGGAGGACATCGACGCGCTGGCGATGCACTTTCTGGCCTACTACGCCGGCCGGTATCGCAAACCGATCACCGGGTTCGACGAGGCGGCACGGAAGGCGATGCAATCGCACCGCTGGCCCGGCAACGTCCGCGAGCTCGCCCACGCGGTCGAGCGCGGGATCCTCATGGCCGAGCCCGCGGCCACGTCGGTGTCGGCCCGCTACCTGGGGCTGCAGGAGCCCCGCGCCGGCGAAACCCCGGCCGAAGCGTTATCGCTCGAAGACGCCGAGCGCCTCTTCATCCTCAAGGTGCTGGCGCGCCACGACGGCGACGTCCGGTTCGCGGCCCGGCAGCTCGGCATGAGCCGCAGCGCCCTGTACAGACGACTGCAGCAGTATGGCGTCAGCCAGTAGACCGGCGCGGCCGCCGGGCAAGACGCGCGGCGCCCACCGCAGCGTCGAGGAGTCGGTCCTCTACCTGGTGATCCTCGCCGGGCTGCCGGCCGGCCTCGGCCTGCTGGCGCTGTCGTGGGGTCAGCCGTATTCGTTCGAAGCCCGCTGGACGATCACCACCGTGGTGCTGCTGGTCTGGGGCGGGTGCGCGGCGTTCGCCTACCAGATGGTCCAGCGCGTGCTCTTCCTGCAGGCAAACCTGCTGGGCGCGCTGCGCGAAGGGGACTATTCGATCCGCGGCACCGGCGCGAAGCCGGGCAGCGGCGTCGGTCTCGTCATGGCCGAGATCAACGCCCTCGGCGACACCCTTCAGCGGCAGCGCACGGAAGCAGTCGAGTCGACGGCGCTCCTCACCAGCGTGATGGGGGCGATCGACGTCGCGGTGTTCGCGCTCGATCCGGACGAACGTCTGGTGCTGGTCAATCCCGCCGGCGAGCGGCTGCTGGGACAGCACGCCTCGAAGCTGCTGGGACGGGGGGCCGATGAGTTGAAGCTCGCGCGCTGCCTGCAGGGCGACACACCCCGCCTGCTCGATCGGCCGTTCGGGCCCGAGAGCGGCCGACTCGAGCTCCGGCGCAGCACCTTCCGCCGCGACGGGCGGCCGCACCATCTGCTGGTGTTCGCCGACCTGAGCCGGGCGCTGCGGGAAGAGGAACAACAGGCCTGGCAGCGAATCGTCCGTGTGCTCTCGCACGAGATCAACAACTCGCTGACCCCGATCAAGTCGATCGCCCACAGCATCAAGCGAATGCTCTCGCGGGTGCCCGACCTGCCGCGCGCCGGCGAGATCCAGGACGGGCTGAACCTGATCGAGACCAGGTCCGGCTCGCTTGGACGTTTTCTCCGTGCCTACGCCCAGCTCGCGCGCCTGCCGAAGCCGCAGACCAGGGAGGTGCAGGTCACGCCGCTGGTGCACCGCGTCGCCGAGCTCGAGAACCGCCTGCCGGTGAAGTTGAAGGGGACCGAGGAGCTCGAGATCACCGCCGACCCCGACCAGCTCGAACAGCTGCTGATCAACATCATCCGCAACGCGGTCGACGCGACGATCGAGGCCGGCGCCGGCGGCGGAGTGGCGATCGACTGGAAGCAGGCCGACGGCGCGCTGCAGGTGACGATCGACGACGAAGGCCCGGGGCTGCCGGATACGTCGAACCTGTTCGTACCGTTCTTCACCACCAAGCCGGCCGGCTCCGGCATCGGCCTCGCCCTCAGCCGCCAGATCGCCGAAGCGCACGGCGGCACGCTGAGCCTCGAGAATCGCACCGACCGCCAGGGCTGTCGCGCCACGCTCAGACTTCCACTCCAGTGAACCTTCTATGGACCGGTTCCAGGGGTTCTGAAGGTTCCGGCCGTTCAGGCGTGGTTCGGGGGGTCAATCTCGAGGCCAGCCATGGATTCCTTCGCCGCAGCGATGGTTTTTTCGACGTGCCGCGGCGTGTGCGCCCCTGACAGGAACCACGCCTCGAACTGCGACGGCGGCAGGTAGATGCCACGCGCGAGCATCGCGCGATGGAAGGCGCCGTAGCGAGCGGTGTCGGCCGTCAGCGCGGACTGGAAGTCCCGGACCGGGCGGTCGGTGAAAAATGGGGTGAGCAGCGATCCGAAAGCGTTCACCTGGAGCGCCACGCCGGCGGCGCGGGCGGCGTCGGCGAGGCCGGCCGCCAGATCGGCAGTGAGCTTCGCCATGCCGCTGTACAACCGGGCTGACAGGTTCTCGAGCGACCACAACCCGGCAGTCATCGCCAGCGGATTCCCCGACAGCGTTCCCGCCTGGTAGACCGGCCCGGCCGGCGCGACCAGCTCCATCAGCGCGGTGCGCCCGCCGTAGGCGCCCACCGGCAGCCCGCCGCCGATGATCTTTCCTAGCACCGTGAGGTCCGGCCGGACACCGAACACCTTCTGCGCTCCTCCGGTCGAGGCCCTGAACCCGGAGATCACTTCGTCGAAGATCAGCACGATGCCTTCGGTGTCGCACAGCGTCCGCAGGTCCTTCAGGAAGCCGTCGGCCGGCAGCACCAGCCCCATGTTGCCGGCGATCGGCTCGACCACCAGCGCCGCGATCGCGCCGCGGTGGCCGGCGGCCAGCCGCTTCACGGAGTCGATGTCGTTGTAGGTCGCCAGCAGCGTGTCGGCGGCGGCCGCGGCCGGCACCCCCGGGCTGGTCGGAACGCCGAGCGTCAGCGCGCCGGAGCCAGCCTGCGCGAGAAACGGATCGGCATGGCCGTGATAGCCCCCCTCGAACTTGATGATCCGGTCGCGCCTGGTCGCGGCCCGCGCGACCCGGACCGCGCTCATCGCCGCCTCGGTGCCGGAGCTGACGAACCGCACGCGCTCCATCGACGGCATCAGCATCGCGACCCGCTGCGCGAGCCGGGTCTCGAGCTCGGTCGGCGCACCAAAGCTCGTGCCTCGCGCCGCGGCCTGCGCCAGGGCCTTGACCAGGCCCTTCGGGGCATGACCGTGGATCAGCGGCCCCCACGACATGACGTAGTCGATGTACTTGTGGCCGTCGGCGTCCTCGATCTGCGCGCCGCGGCCGCGTTCGATGAAGATCGGCGTGGCGCCGACCGACTTGAACGCCCGGACCGGGCTGTTGACCCCGCCGCTGAGGATACGGGAGGCGGCGGTGAAGAGACGTTCGGATCGGGGATAGCGTGAGCGCGCGCGAAGGGGCATCAAGCGACGATAGCAGCTTCCAGCGGCCGGGTTCCAGCCGGCCGCTGGAAGCTGCGGTTCTGGGTTCCAGGTTCTAAGTTCTAAGTTCTGAGTTCTGAGTTCTGAGTTTCCGTCTGACCCAGAACCCAGAACCGAAAGAGCTAACGAATGTTGGGAGGGGTATCGAGCCGGACGCGGAGGATCGTGCCGGGCTCCAGCGTCACGTCCTTGCCCTCGGTCGCGGCGATCGTGCCGCCGCCGCCGATCAGCACCCCGATCAATGCGCCCTTGGTCCCGCCGAGGATGCCGCCGATGATTGCGCCGACACCGGCGCCGGCGCCGATCCGCCCTATTTCTCCCTTCATGCCCTCGCTCTCGAGCGCCTGGGAGACGGTTCCGCGCATCGGATAAGTCCGTCCGCGCACGGTGATCTGGTCGAACGACACCGTCAACTGGCCCTTGCGGTCGGTCCGGGTCGCCGGGTCGACGGTCCGAACCACGCCCCTCAGCACCGATCCGGCGGGAATCAGGACCTCGCTACCACGATAGAGATCCGCGACGGTTGTCGCCTCGAAGCGGTCCTCGACCTGCGCGGTCGACGAACTGAGCTGCGTCTGCAGCCGGGTGTCGATCTCCTGGCCGGCCGGAATCGATCCATCACCCGTCGTCTGCGGACGAGAGGTGCGGTCGTCGCCGCTCACGCCGCCGCTGACGCCGCCGCTCGTCCCCCCGGAGACTCCTCCGGCGGTGCCGCCGGAGACTCCCGGCGGTGTGCCGCCGGTCCAGGCGCCACGGCGCTCGGTCGTCGTGTCGCCGCGCGCGTCGGCCCTCAGCGCCTGCACGCGATCGCGGACCTCGAGGTAGTCGGTCCGCGGCACGCTGCCTTCGCGGCGCAGCCGGACCTTCAGGTAGATCACTTCGTCGCGCAGTTCGTCGAGCTGACTCTGCAGCCGCGAGGCCGATTCGGGGTTCGAGCTGCGGAGACGCGACAGGTCCGACCCAGCCTGGTAGACATCATCCTGTAGCCGCTGGATGTCACTCGCGGTGACCGGTGTCTGGCTCTGGGCGACGGCGGACCCCGGCACCAGCACCGCGGTCGCGATCACCAACAAGCGCAACCACTGGGCCACCGATGCAATTCTCTGATTCATTTGTCGATTCCTCTCAGGCCGCGAAAATCGGCCCCTACGATCCCTCCACGGGACTACCCACAGAACTCTGCAAAACCTGCGCCTGTCAAGACGTCCGGGGACAGGCACCGTTTGGTTAGGGTGCCTGTCCCCGCTCATTCCAAGGTCCGGGGACAGGCACCGTTCGGTTAGGGTGCCTGTCCCCGCTCATCATTGAGACTCCCGGCTTCGCCCTCCGGCCTGCTGGTAGAATCGAAGGATCCATGGCGGTATTGAAGGTTCACCGGACGGTCGGCGTTCGCGTCGGCGGCGTCCAGGTCGGCGGCGGTGCGCCGGTCGTGGTCCAGTCGATGACCATGACCGACACCGCGGATGCCGCCGGCACGGCCCAGCAGTGCATCGAGCTGGCCCAGGCGGGATCCGAGATGGTCCGGGTCACGGTCAACCTGCCCGAGGCTGCGGCCGCGGTTCCCGAGATCAAGCGGCGCATGCTCGACGCCGGCGTCACCGCGCCGCTGATCGGCGACTTCCATTACAACGGCCACCTCCTGCTGACGCGGGACCCTGCCTGCGCGCAGGCGCTCGACAAGTACCGCATCAACCCCGGCAACGTCGGCACGGGACGGCGCCGCGACGAGCAGTTCTCGACCATCTGCAAGGTGGCGGTCGAGCACGGAAAGCCCGTCCGCATCGGCGTCAACGGCGGATCGCTCAACCAGGAGCTGGTCGTCGCGAAGATGCAGGAGAACACCGACGCCTCGCTGGGCCGGACGTCCGAGGAGATCATCAACGAGTGCATGGTCCTTTCGGCCGTCCAGTCGACCGAGCTGGCGCTCGAGTCAGGCCTGCGGCGGGACCAGATCATCATTTCGTGCAAGACGTCGCGCCCGCGCGACCTGATTGCCGTCTACCGGGAGCTGTCGCGCCGCACCGACCAGCCGCTTCACCTCGGCTTGACGGAAGCCGGCATGGGCACCAAAGGGCTGGTGTGGTCGGCGGCCGCCATGGGCGTCCTGCTCGACGAGGGGATCGGCGACACGATCCGCGTGTCGCTCACGCCGCGGCCGGGCGGCGACCGGCGGGAGGAGGTCTACGCCGCCTGCGAGCTGTTGCAGTCGCTGGGGCTGCGCTCTTTTTCACCGAGCGTGACTGCCTGTCCGGGCTGCGGCCGGACGACGAGCAGTACCTTCCAGGAGCTGGCCGAACGGACGCAGGATTACATTCGCGAGCAGATGCCCGAATGGAAGAAGCGCTACCAGGGGGTCGAAACGATGACCCTCGCGGTCATGGGCTGTGTGGTCAACGGCCCCGGCGAGTCGAAAGCGGCCAACATCGGGATCAGCCTGCCGGGGACGGGAGAATCTCCCAACTGCCCGGTCTTCATCGACGGCCAGCATCACACCACCTTGAGGGGGACGTACGACGAGCTCGCCGTCGCGTTCCGCGCACTCGTAGACGACTACGTCGCGACCCGCTACGCCAAGGTTACGGGCTAGATTCCATAGTTCAGAGTTCTGAGTTCTGAGTTCTGAGTTTCGGGAGCGCCCGCTCGAGCTGATGGATGCGGTGAACCCAGACGAGCAGCACCGCCACGCCGCAGATCACCAGGCCCAGCGACAATCCCCACCACAGGCCGATCACACCGATTCCCGAGACGAAGCAGAGCGTGTAGCCGAGCGGCAGGCCGATGAACCAGTGCCCCGCCAGGTTCCAGAGCATCGGCGTGCGCGTGTCGCCAAGGCCGCGCAGCGCGCCGGTCGCGACCCCCTGGACGCCGTCGAACAGCTGGAATACCGCCGCGACGAACATCAGGGTGACCCCGATTTCGACCACGCCGGCGTCGGACGTAAACGCGCGCAGCAGCAGGCGCGGCGCGAGCAGGAACAACGACGCGGCTGCCGACATGAACAGGACGCCGAAGAGCAGCGCCGTCCACCCGGCGCGCGCCGCTCCCTGCGGATCCCGCCGCCCGACGGCATGGCCGACGCGGACGGCGCCCGCCGACGAAAGGCCGAGCGGCACCATGAACGAGAGCGCGGCGTAGTTGATCGCGATCTGATGGGCGGCCAGCGCCGCCGGCGCCAGCCGTCCCGCCAATGCCGTGGCCGCCGCGAAGGCGCCGACCTCCAGCGTGAGTTGCGATGCCGCCGGGGCGCCCAGCGCCAGGAGCCGGCGGAACCACAAGACCTCGAGCTGCAAGGATCCGAACACACTCGACGTCGCCGCCCGTTCCCGATAGAGGATCGTCGCGAGGAGGAAGCCGGCCATCATCACCCGCGACAGCACGGTAGCCCAGGCCGAACCGACCACCCCCAGTGCCGGGGCACCGAGATGGCCGTGGATCAGGATCCAGTTCACGACCAGGTTCACGAAGTTCGCGGCGAACAGCGCCACCATCACCGGGCGGACGACCCCCATGCCCTGGAGATAGCGGCGGAACGCGGAATACAGCAGCAGCGGCGGCACGCTCCACGCCAGCGTTTCGAGAAAGGGGACCGTGAGCACGAGAACCGGCGGGGCCAGGCCCCAGCTGTCCAGGCCGGACGCGATCCAGAACAGCAGGCCGGTCATCGGGATGCTGAGCACGAGCGCGAGCACGACGCCGTGCACCAGCCAGCGGTGGCAGGTGTCGATGTCACCGGCGCCAAACGCGTGCGAAACCAGCGTGTCGAGACCGAGCAGCAGGCCCATCGCGAAGATGCACGTCGCCATGAGGATCGACGACCCGAGGCCCACGGCGCCGATCGCCTCCGGGCTGATCCGGCCGACCATCAGCGTGTCGACCATCCCCATCGTCATCCAGCCCATCTCCGCGAGCACGACCGGCACCGCGAGCCGGAACATCGGGCGGAACTCGGCGCGAAGATCGCTGAAGACCGGCAGCATTCAGGGACGATTGTACCGGCTGGGTTGCGGTTGCGCCGGGGCGCCAGGCCGGGCGCCGACGCGATATGCTCATCTCATGCTCGCAACACTCCTGATGATCCTGTCGATGGCTTCCGGCAGCGTGCAGGAAGCGCGGCAACCAGAGGCGACGTCGTTACTTGGCTCGCCGCTCTTCGCGCCAGTACAGTCCCCGGAAACGAGGGCCACGCTGGAACGGAACCTCGCTGCGGCGCAGGCGGAGTTCGACAAGAACCCGGAGAGCGCCGAGGCGGCGATCTGGCTGGGACGGCGCACGGCGTATCTTGGTCGCTATCGCGACGCGATCGCGGTGTTCACCGCCGCCCTCGCCAAGCATCCTGACGAGCCCCGGCTGCTGCGGCACCGCGGCCATCGCTACATCAGCATCCGCGAGTTCGAGAAGGCCGCCGCCGACCTGTCGAAGGCGGCCGCGCTGGTGGCGAATCGCCCGGACGAAGTCGAGCCGGACGGTCAGCCCAACGCCAGGAACATCCCGACCAGCACGCTGAAGACGAACATCTACTATCACCTCGGGCTCGCCCGCTATCTGCAGGCCGACTTCAAGGGGGCCGCCGAGGCCTACCGGCTCTGCATGACGCACTCGAAGAACCCGGACATGCAGGTGGCGACCGCACACTGGCAGTACATGACGCTGCGCCGTCTCGGCGACGCGACGGCGGCGGCGGAGGTGCTCGCGCCGATTACCGCGGACATGCCGGTCATCGAGAACGCCTCGTACCACAAGCTGCTGATGATGTACAAGGGCGCGACCGCGGCCGAGGCCCTGCTCGCCTCGTCGAAGGCTGAGGCCCTCGACGCCGTCACCATCGGCTACGGCGTGGCCAACTGGCATTTCTACAGCGGGCGCCCCGACGCCGCGCGGCAGATCCTGAGCGAGATCGTGGAAAAGAACCGGACGACCCAATGGGCCGGCTTCGGTTACATCGCCGCCGAGGCCGACCTCGCGCGGATTCTCAAAAGGTGAACGAGGGCTTGGCCAAACCAACGCGCCGCGCAGCGCCCGACCACCAGCGCCCACACGGTCCGGTGAGCCATTTCCGGCCGCACCCCTGGCACGGCCTCGAAGTGGGCCCCGAACCGCCGGAGGTCCTCAACGCGTTCATCGAGATCACGCCGTTCGACATGATGAAGTACGAGATCGACAAGGTCTCGGGATATCTTCGCGTCGACCGGCCGCTGCGGTCCTCGGCGCAGCACCCCGCCCTTTATGGGTTCGTGCCGCGCACCTATTGCGGCGAGCGGGTGTGCCGGCTGGCGCCGTCGGCGCGCCGCGGTGACGGCGATCCGCTCGACATCTCGGTGCTCAGCGAGCGGGCGATCTCGCGCAACGAGATCATCATCCGGTGCCGGGTGATCGGCGGCCTGCAGATGATCGACCGCGGCGAAGCCGACGACAAGATCATCAGCGTGCTCGACGGCGACTACATGTGGGGCAACGCGCGCGACATCAGCGACGTCCCCGCGGTGCTGATCGAGCGGCTGCAGCACTACTTCCTGACTTACAAGCTGGTACCGGGCCAACGCGCGCAGGCGCGGATCACCTCGGTCTACGGGCAGGCGCACGCCTTCAAGGTGGTCCGCGCCGCGATGGAGGACTACGAGACCCGCTTCGCGTGACCCAGCCGTCCGTCAGGATCGAAGAACTTGAGCAGCATCTGACGGACCCTCACCTGGTAGGCGGCCGGATCGGCGCCAACGGGACGCGGAAACGGCGTCATCGCGAAGCGGAAATCGGCCGCGCCGGTCTGCCCGTGCAGGGCCATTTCGAGGCTGCTATCGGCTCGCCGCTGTCCGCGATCCGATGTGATCTCGACCTTGTTCTGCAGCTCGAATCGCAGCATCCATTTCGTCACCCGTAGATCGCGGACGTCGGCCCAGGTGAATTCCGCCTCCGGCACGGCGTTCGCCGGCAGGCAGCCGCCGAGTGCCCGCCAGAACTCGATGCGGTCGCTCCCCGGGAAGTCGGGCACGCCGAAATGGGTGCGCAACTCGCCGGCGAGCTGACTGAATGTGAAGATCCGGACGCCGCGGCGGTCGAACGCAACCGCAAAGAAGCTCCGCGCATCGATTTCGTAGAGGCTGGCGGTCCAGACAATGGCGCCGCCGTTGTCGAGCACGCGCTGCCACGACGCCTCGGCCTTGTCGGCGTCGACCGCCATCACCACGTACTGACGCGCCAGATAGCCCTCCGCCAGCAGGTTGCGCTCGTCCAGCTCCTTCGCCCGTTCGGCGAGCCGCACCGCCCCCTGGTTGAGAGTACCGATCTCCCTGGGCTCCTGCCAGATGCCGTACGGTTCCCACCATGGCGACCGCGGCCGCAGCACGTTCAACGCCTGCGCCTCGGTGGTCAGCGTGTAGCTCTCCTGATCGATCTGGGCCTCGTCGCAGGTTGCGCTGCCGGCGGTCGGCGGAACCGGCGGCTGCTGGCTCGCCCCCGTGGCGGCGGACAGCGAAACCGGCTAGAAGCAGGGCGAATGAGATCGGACCGATACGACGCATGGACGTCCTCCTGAACCGCGCGCCAGCGCAACGGCTATGCCAGACAGAACACCGCGTGTTTACTGGTTCGAAAGGGTGAGAGAGAGGACCGAGCTGGTCTCTCGAGAGGACAGGCCGCTATCGGCGACGCCGCTGGTTCGCGTTCCAGTATTCGACGGTCCGCCGCAGCTCGGTGAGCGGATTGCCGGCGGACGCTTCGTCGACCTGCAGGCGCAGGACGACATCGTTGTTCAGCCACACACCGCCGTTCTTCTTGACGATGAGCATCGCGGCTGACTGCATGCCGCGCTTGTCGCCGCCGGCGGCCTGGCCGGCGTCGAGGGCAGCCATCAGCCGCAGCGACAGGTGCCCTTCGGTCTTCTCGAACGCCGACACCATGTCGGTGACGACCGCCTCGCCGGCAAGGATGTTCCCCTGGGCGGTGCAGAACTTGCCGGTCTTGTGGCCGGCCCACGCGGTCGCCCCGGGACCGGTGTGGACGGCGTAGTTCCCCTGCGCGTCCATCACCGCGAACTGCCGTCCGGCCTTGGGCCAGGGCTGGCCGCGATAGCCGGGGTCCGGATCGCTGTCGAGGATGGCCTTGACGATCGCCTCGGGCTTCATCCCCGCGCGCAGCAGCGCCAGCCCCTTAGGACCGTAGCTGACGTCCACGATCGCCTGGGTCGTGACGATGCCGGCGTCGGCTTCGGCCCAGAGCACGCCGTTGCCGACGGCGAAGACCCGCGACTGCACGGCGCCGCCGACCTCACCGCTTTGCGGGTCGTAGCCGAGGATCGAGAAAGTCGCGACCGGATCGGGCGGAGTGGTCTGCGGAAAGACCGGCGCGACCAGGGCCAGAGCGCAGGCGAGGACGGCGGCGATCAGGCGCACGGATCTAGTTTCCGAACGGGATGATCCTCTGCAGCCACTCGACCCGCGTGAGGTCGTTGTAGATCACCGTCACCATCAGCGTCAGGAGGAGGACGAAGCCGACCATCAGCATCTTCTCCTTCAGCTTGAGAGAGAAGTCGCGGCGCGAAACACCCTCGAGACCGAGGATCAGGATGTGGCCGCCGTCGAGCACCGGGATCGGCATCAGGTTGAGGAGCCCGAGGTTCAGGCTGATCATCGAGAGCATCGTGAAGAGATCGAGCCAGCCGCGGCTCGCGGCGGTGCCCGACAGCTCGGCGATGCCGATCGGGCCCATCAACTGGTTCATCGGCGTCTCACGGGTGAACAGCCCCTTGAGGGTCGTCATGATGAGGCGCGTCCATTCCCAGTTCTGCTTGGCGCTCAGCTTGAACGCTTCGAGGATCGTCGGGTCGGCCTGGCGGACCTGGTAGCCCCAGAACACCGCTCCCACACGCACGTTCTCGCCGATGGTCCGCGGCGTCACGGTGATCTGCTCGGTCTGCCCGCTCTGGCGCAGGACGTCGAATACGACCGCCTGCTCCGGGTGCGCCCGGATGATCTCGACCAGCCGCTCGTAGTTGACGTTCCGCTCGCCGGCGGCGCCGACGATGACGTCCCCGGGCTTCAGGCCGGCGGATTCTGCCGCCTCGTTCGGGCTCAGGTGCCGGATCTCGGGGTGCAGCGTCGGCAGCACGCCGATATCGCCGATGTCGTACTTGCTGATGCCGATCGGCGTCAGCTGCTTCTCGATCATCGCCCCTTTGCGCTCGATCCGCAGCGTGACGGGGCGGTCGGCCTTGGGGCCGATCATCAGCGTGAAGTTCTTCCAGTTATCGACCGGCTTGCCATCGATCTCGACGATCCGGTCGCCGATCTCGAGCCCGGCCGCGCGGGCCACGGACTTCTCGGTGAAAGTGCCGATGACCACCGGCTCGGATTCGAACGCCGGGACCGGCGCTCCCTGGTAGAGGACCAGGGCCATCACCAGCAGCGCCAGGCCGATGTTCATGACCGGGCCCATCACCAGCACCTGGAACCGCTGCCATTTCGTCTTCGACAGGAACTCGTCGTCCGCCCCGGTGCGGTTGTCTTCGGGGTTCTCCCCGGCCATCTTGACGTAGCCGCCGAGCGGGATGGCGCTGATGCAGTACTCGGTATCCCCCCGCTTGACGGTCAGGATCTTGGGACCAAAACCGAGCGAGAACGTCAGGACCCGCACCCCGATCCGCCGCGCCATGAGGAAATGTCCGAGCTCATGGACGAAGATCAGCACGCCGAGCACGAATACGAAGGACAGAATCGTTGTCACGCGGATCTTTCTGTAATTTCCGACGGTTCCGTCGGCGTTCCCGATCAGTCTAACTTCCGGGCTGGCGCACACCGGCGCCAGAGGCGCGGCTGATGTGTCCCCATGAGCTGCAAGAGGGCAGCCATTGCGGCAGTGGCTTTAAGACTTCGATTCTACCGCACCCGTCTCCCGCATCGCGAAGGCGCGGGCCCATGCGTCGACCCCGCGGACGTCCGCCAGTGTGGACACCGGCCGGACCCCGTCCCGCTCGTACGCGTCCATCGTCCGACAGATGAGGTCCGGAATCGACGGAAACGCCAGCACCCCATCGAGAAAACGGGAAACCGCGACCTCGTTGGCGGCGTTCAGCACGATCGGCAGACCGGGATCCGCGTCGAGCGCGCGGAAGGCCAGGCCGAGGCACGGAAACGCATCCAGGTCCGGCACCTCGAACTCCAGCCGCGCGGCCCGGGCCAGGTCGAGGGGTGGCAGGGGGGCAGTCCAGCGCTCCGGATACGAGAAGGCGTATTGGATCGGCAGCCGCATGTCGGTCACGCCGAGCTGCGCGATGATCGAGCCGTCGGTCAGCTCCACCATCGAGTGGACGACCGACTGCGGATGCACGAGGACGTCGATCCGGTCGCGGCCGATATCGAACAGCCACCGCGCCTCGATGACCTCGAGCCCCTTGTTCATCAGCGTCGCCGAATCGATGGTGATCTTTGGTCCCATCGTCCAGGTCGGATGGCGCAGGGCGTCCTCGCGGGTGACGGTCCGGAGCTCGGCGGCCGAGCGGCCGCGGAACGGGCCGCCCGAGGCGGTCAGGATCAACCGGCGCACCTCCGCGGCTGACCGCCCGTGCAGGCACTGGTGGATGGCGTTGTGCTCGCTGTCGACCGGCAGCACCAGCACTCCCCGATCGCGCGCCGCCCGCATCACGATGGCCCCGGCCATCACCAGGATCTCCTTGTTGGCGATCGCGATCGTCTTGCCGGCCTCGATGGCCGCCAGCACGGCGTCCAGCGCGGCGGTGCCCGATGAGGCGAACAGGACGACGTCGGCGTCCGGATGAGTGGCGACGGCGATCAGACCTTCGGCGCCGCTCATCACGCTGGCCGGGGCTGCGCCGAGCCGCCTCGATTCGGCTCCAGCCTCGGCGGCGGCGGCCGGCAGCGTCATCGCGATCGTATGCGGCCGCACCGCGCAGACCTGCTCGACGAAGCGGCCGATGTTCTCGCCCGCCGCCATCGCTACCACCGACAACCGGTCAGGGTGGGCCGCGACGACCGCCAAAGCGCTCTGCCCGATCGAGCCGGTGGAACCGAGAATGGCGACGCGCTTCATGGGTGCCGCAGGTACACGGTGAAGACGTAGTAGAGCGGCGCGGCGAACAGCCAGCTGTCGATGCGGTCGAGCACGCCTCCATGCCCTGGAATGATGTGCGACGAATCCTTCACGCCCGCGCTGCGCTTGAGCATCGACTCGAACAGGTCGCCGACGATCCCCAGTGCCGAGACGCACGCGCCGACCAGGACGAGGAGCAGCGGGGACGCGTCGGGGAACACCCGCCAGCCGCCAAGCGCCATGGCCAGCGTGCCGAACACCAGTCCGCCGATCGCTCCTTCGACCGTTTTCTTCGGGCTGATCGCAGGCGACAGCGGACGGCGGCCGAACGCCCGGCCGCAGTAGTACTGCGCCGAGTCGCTGATGACGATGGTCAGCATCAGCAGCAGGATCGCTTCGCGGCCGGCCGATCCCCGCACCGCGGCGATCGCGCCGAGCGGCAGGCCGATGTAGGCGACCGGCAGGATCGACGCCGCGACGTCCCGCAGCACGCCGGGCCCCGGGTTCGCCGCCGGCGACCGCCAGCGCGCCAACCGCAATCACCGCGCTCATCAGGATCAGCTCGACCGAACCGTAACCGCCACCGAAGCAGACGCACGCGGCGGCCACCGCGGCGCCGATCACCAGCCGGGGCACCTGGACCCCGAGCGCCGCGACGATCCCGGCATACTCGGCAAAGGCAACGAGAGCCGCGATGGTCGCGAGACCGAGCGTGGCCACCGGCGGCAGGTACCAGACAGTACCGATTACGACGGGGAGCAGAACCAGCGCGCTGAGGACGCGCGCCATCAACGGCCGGCGACCACCGGCTGCGTGATGCCGCCGTAACGGCGATCGCGCTTCTGATAGTCGATGATCGCTTCGAGCAGGTGCCGCTTGCGGAACTCGGGCCAGAGCGTGTCGGTCACCCAGATCTCGGCGTAAGCGATCTGCCAGAGCAGGAAATTGCTGACCCGCATCTCGCCGCTGGTGCGGATCAGCAGATCGGGATCCGGCTGGCCGGCGGTGTAGAGAAAGCCGGAAAAAAGCGCTTCGTCGATCCCCTCGGGGTCGACGCCGCTCGTCATCATGCGCCGGGCGGCCTCGACGATCTCGGCCCTGCCCCCGTAGTTGAGCGCGATGTTGAACTGCATGCCGGCGTTCGGCGCGGTCCGATCCTCGGCGGCCTTGAGCTCCGCCTGGACGTCGGGAGACAACTCTTCGAACCGGCCGATCACCTTGAAGCGGATGTTGTTGCGCAGCAGCGTGTTCAGTTCGAGCCGCAGGTAGCGCTTGAGCAGCGACATCAGCATCGACACCTCGCTGACCGGCCGCTTCCAGTTCTCGACCGAAAACGCGTACAGCGTCAGCACCTTGATCCCGAGCCGCGCGGAGCTCTCGACGATGTCGCGAACCGACTCGATGCCGGCCCGATGCCCCTCCACCCGCGGCAGGTGACGTTGTGCCGCCCACCGGCCGTTGCCGTCCATGATCACCGCGATGTGCTGAGGCAGCCGGTCGAAGTTCACCTGGCGCGCCAGGTCCTCTTCGGGGGACCCCGGCGGCAGCACCGCGAGGAGTTCGTCCAGCGCCATCTACGTCGCTATTTTATGCGAATAAAGGACTTCCCGGAGGAACAGGCCCGAGGGCGGCGCCGTCGCCCCGGCCCGCGCCGCGGTCGCGCGATTCGAGGATCTCGTGGATCGCGACGGCCGGCCACCGACCGAGCCCGATCTCGACCAGAGTACCGGCAATGTTCCTGACCATGTGGCGCAGAAAGCCGTCTCCTTCGATGCGCACGATCAGCGGATCCCCCGGCCTGGCAGTCCCCTGCCAGTCGATCGCCCGAACGGTGCGAACCGTCGTATGGACCTCCGACCCCGCCCCTCGAAAGGCTGCGAAGTCATGCTCCCCGACCAGCGCGTTCGCCCCCTCGCGCATGGCCTCGAGGTCGAGCGCCGGCGGCACGTGCCATACGTAACGCCGCTCGAACGGCGACGCGAACGGACCAGAGACGATGCGGTAGTCGTAGATCTTGCCGGTGGAGCTGAAGCGGGCATGGAAGTCGTCGGGCATGACGTCAGCCCGCGCCACCCGGACGTCGAGCGGCAGCACCGCGTTCAGCGCGCGCGCCAGGGTCAGCGAATCGAGCGAGGCTGTCAGCCGGGCGCTCGCGACCTGGCCGAGCGCATGGACGCCCGCGTCGGTCCGCCCGGCACCGTGGACGGTCACGTCGCCCCCTTCGATCGGCCGCAGCGCGTCTTCGATCAGCCCCTGGATCGACGTGCCGGCAGCCTGCCGCTGCCAGCCGACATACTCGGTGCCGTCGTACTGAAGAGTGAGTTTGAGGGTTCGCACTCAGTCGAAGTTGGGAGTTGTCAAATCCTCGACCCCGGCTTCACCACCGGATCCCCTTTCGCGCAAAGCGGGCACGCTTCAGGCTGGTAGGTGGGGACCTCGAGCTGCACGAGCGCGAAGAACGGGAGCCCGAGGGTCGCGCTGTTGCCGCCGCGATCGATGATGGCGGCGGCGCCGCTGACCGTTGCTCCGGCGGCGGCTGCGACCTCCACGGTCTCGCGCGTCGAACCGCCGGTGGTGATGACGTCCTCGACCACCAGCACGCGGTCGTCGCGTGACAGGGTGAAGCCGCGGCGCAGCACCAGCTTCCCCTCTTGCCGCTCGGCAAAGATCGCCCGCACGCCGAGCGCCCGCCCGGCTTCCTGGCCGATGACGATGCCGCCGAGCGCCGGTGACAGCACGACGGTCGGGTCGAGATGCCGGGTGGCGGTGGCGATCCGTTCGCCAAGGGCGGACGCGAACTCAGGATGCTGCAGGACGAGCGCGCTCTGCAGATAGCGTCCGCTGTGCAGCCCTGACGACAACCGGAAGTGCCCTTCGAGCAGGGCCCCCGACTTGCGGAACAGGTCCAGCACCGCTTCGTCGGCCGCCGCGGGACTGGCGCTCATCGTTTGTCCCCGGCGCCGCCGGCGCGCGGCCGGGTTGTCGTGTCGGTCGACCGGGTTGCGCCGGTCCGCAGGTTCTGTTCGAACAGCTTGAGGATCCGCTTGTACTCGTCGGCCCAGCTCGCCTCCTCGGTGAAGCCGTGGTCCTCGACCGGGTACGGCGCCAGCTCCCAGTTGTCTTTCCGGAGCTCGATCAGCCGCTGCGCGAGCCGGACCGAATCCTGGAAGTGAACGTTCACGTCGACCATCCCGTGGCAGATCAGCAGCGCCCCCTTCAGCCCCTCGGCGAAGTAGATCGGCGAGCTCTTGCGATAGGCCTCGGCATCTTTCTGCGGGATGTTCAGGATGTTGGAGGTGTAGCCGTGGTTGTAGCGGGCCCAGTCGGTCACCGGACGAAGCGCCGCGCCGGCGGCGAAGACATCGGGGGTCGTGAACATGGCCATCAGCGTGATGAAGCCGCCGTAGCTGCCGCCGTAGACCCCGATCCGCTTCGCGCTGACCCCTTCACGCTCGACCAGGTACTTCGCGCCGTCGACGATGTCTTCGAGGTCCTTGCCTCCCATGTGGCGGTAGATCGCGGTCCGCCAGTCGCGGCCGTATCCCGAACTGGCGCGATAGTCCACGTCCAGCACGACGTAGCCGCGCGAGGCGAGCAGGTTGTGGAACATGTACTCGCGGAAGTAGGTGGACCAGTACTTGTGCGCGTTCTGCAGGTAGCCGGCGCCGTGCACGAACACGACCGCGGGACGCGAGGGGTCACGCCGGGCGCCGATCATTTCCGGAGTGAAGAGTCGCGAGTAGACGTCGACGCCGTCGCGGGCCTTGAACGTGATGACCTTCGGATCGATCCACTTGAACGCCTGCCACTCGGCGGTCGGCGTCGTGGTGATCTGCCGGGCCTGCGCCCCGGGGCGGTTCGGCATCACGTAGACCTCGGGTGGCTTGGTGCTGTAGGAGTAGATCAGGCCAAGCGCCGACCCGTCGGGCGACACGGTCGCATCATTCGACCCGGTCATCGTCGTGACCCGGGTGCGCGCGCCGCCATCGACCGAGACGGTGTAGAGGTGACGCTCGCCCGGATGGTTCTCGGTCGAGGTGAGGTAGAACTTCTTGCCGTCGGCCGCGACCTCGGCGGAGGTAATCTCCCACTTGCCTTCGGTCAGCTGTTTGGCTCGCGCGCCGTCGGCGCCGACATCCAGCGTATAGAGGTGCATCCAGCCGTCGCGCTCGGAGAGGAACCAGGCGCGGCGATTGTCGGGCAGGAACTCCACACCCGAGCCGCCGAACCCGATCTCGCGAATCCAGGCGTCGTCATGCAGGGTGTCGATGACCTTGGTCTTGCCCGAGGCGGGATCGAGGGTGACGAACCAGCGGTCCTTGTTGTCGGCGGAACGGGCGCTGGCGACGACGAGCTTGCCGTCCCCTGAAACGCTCGGCATCGACCAGCGGATGTCGCGCTCGGCGGCACGTCCCGGCTTGCCGTCGGGGGCGGTCGCGCCGGTGGCGGCGGGCTTCTCGGCCTCCGATACCGGCGGTGCAAAACTGCCGTCGGCCCACACGGACTTGCCGGTCTTCAAATCGAGGATCGCCAGCAGCCGGCGGTCCTGGGTGTCGCCGACGTTGGTTCGGGCGGGGATATCCTCGACATAGCCGCTCTCGGTGACGTAACTCGGCACGATCGTGTTCTTCGCCCCCGAGGGGCGCTCGCTGACGAGGATGAAGGCGTGGGTCTCACCGGGGGACAGCATGAGGTCCGACGCGGACTGCTGCGGACCGGCCAGCTCGAACTGCGGCAGGCGTTCGGCTTTGGCCTCGTCCTCGCGCTTCTTTCGCTCCTCGGCGCGCTGGCGGACCGCTTCGAGCAGCTTCTGCTCTTCGTCCTTGATGAACTTCTGGCTGTCGGTGAGGCGCGGTTCCTGGCGGCGCTGGATGACGTCGGTGAGCTGAGTTACCAGGGTTCCGGATCCGTCGACCGGGGCGATGAACAGGTTGCCGCCGCTGACGTAGGTGACATGGGTGTCGTTGCGCGCCCAGCGCGGACTGCCTTCGCCGCCGCTGGTTTTGGTGATCTGCCGGCGGGCGCCGGATGCGGCGTCGTAGATGACGACATCGCCGCGGTCACTGAACAGCAGGCGCTTGCGGGCCTTGTCCCAGCGGCCGCTGGCCGGCGGCGCTTCCTTCGCCTCGGCCTTGGAAAGGCGCTTCGGCTCACCGCCGTCCTTGTCGACGACATACGTGGACGATTCCTCTTCGCCCGGCTTGCGCCAGTCGAAATACAGCCTGGCGGAATCCCCCGACCAGCGGAGGCCGGTCGGCGGATAGCCGACGAGGTCGGGGCCGCGCATGATGCTGTCGATCGTCATCTCGACTGCAGCCCTCGCGGCCGGCTTCGAAGCGGGTTCGGGGGGCTTCGTCTGCGCGGAGGTGAGGGAGATCGAAAGGGCGGCGAGAAATGCGGCCGCGATACCAACACGAAATCGGTTCATCGACGTCTAATCCTTCGGTCGTGGACAAAATCGGCGGACGGCGGTGGTCTGGCGGTGATCAGTATACCCTCGTGAAACACCGCGTCAGTCCTGTCCGTCTAGAGCTACGGACCACCCAAAAAACACCGCCGGACCAAGGGGCGGACTTCTTGCTATTTCAGATCCGCCAGCATTTTAAAGACCCTGAAGTGGAGATACGTGCAATGCGTTTCAAGCAACAAATATCGACCCGACTTGCCTTCGGCGCGGCCGCCGCCCTGGCCGTGTGCCTGTCCGCATCCGACCGCCAGGTGTTCGCATCCGAACAGCAGGGAGCGCAGCCTCCCGCCGGACAGCTGCCGGTCTCAGGTCAGGCGCCGGTCGTCCAGCCCCCCGCCACCCCCGCGCCGCTGGGGTCGGGGCCGGAGCTTCGGCTGACGGCCGACGAGGCGGTTCGCCTGGCGCTCGAGAACAACCTGGGTGTGCAGTCGGCGCGGCTCGAGCCGCAGATCGGCACCTACCAGGTCGCCGAGGCGCGCGGCGCGTTCGTGCCGAACCTCTTTTCGACGACCCAGACACGTAGTGCGACCTCGCCGCCAGATTTCTTCGCCAGCGGCGGTTCGGCGGATGCGACGACGTCGGAACGCTTCCAGACCAATTTTGGTGTGCAGCAGCAGGTGCCCTGGGGCGGCGGCCGCTACGCGGTCTCGCTCGACGCCTCGAGGCAGACGGTCAACTACACCTCGAGCTTCAACCCGCAGCTCGGATCGAACCTGCTCGCGCAATACACCCAGCCGCTGCTCCGCAACTTCATGATCGACGCCAGCCGGCAGCAGGTGATGCTGGCCAGGAAGAACGAGGAGATCGCCGATCTCCAGTTGCGCCAGCAGCTGACCACCACGGAACGCGCGGTGCGCAACGCGTACTACGACCTCATCGGAGCGCTGGGGCAGCTGGACGTCACCCGTCAGTCGCTCGAACTGTCGCAGCGGTCGCTGCGTGACAACGAGCGGCGGGTCGAAGTCGGCACGATGGCGCAGATCGACATCCTCGAGGCCCAGGCCGAAGTCGCGCGCAACGAGGAAGCGGTGATCATCGCGGAGGCAAACATCAAGAGCTTCGAAGACATCCTGCGCACACTGATCCTCAACCCGCAGCAGCCGGATTTCTGGAGCGCCCGGCTGGTCCCGACGGAACGTCCGACACTGACCCCGCAGCCGGTCGACGTCGATGCGGCGATCCAGAATGCGCTCGCCAACCGGACCGACATACTCCAGGCGCGCAAGCGGCTCGAATCATCGCAGATCACCATCGACTACTCTCGCAACCAGAAGCTCCCGGACCTCAACCTGATCGCCAACTACAACACCGTCGGCATCGCCGGCACGGCGTTCGAGTTCGGCCAGGGCTTCCCGCCGCCGGTGCTCAACCAGTCGCAGCGCAGCTTCAGCGACGCGTTGCGCGACGTGTTCGGCAACGACTTCAAGACCTGGAGCGTGCAGCTGCAGCTCAACTACCCGATCGGGACGAGCCAGGCGGACGCCAGCCTCGCCTCGGCCCGGCTGGAGCGCGAACAGGAGCTGAACCAGATGCGGGATCTCCAGACCCTGGTCACCGCCGGCGTGCGCGACGCCGGCCGCCAGGTGAGCACCAGCCTGCAGCGGGTCGAGGCCACGCGCAAGGCGCGGGACTTCGCCGAACGGCGCCTCGAAGCCGAGAACAAGCGGGTGACCGTCGGCCTGTCGACGACCTTCCAGATGTTCCAGGCACAGCGCGATCTCGACAGCGCCCGGCAGAACGAGCTGCGCGCGCTGATCGACTACAACCGCTCCCTGGTAAACTTCACCGCCGTCCAGCAGGCGCCGCTGCAAGGGCGCTAGACATTGCGGATGGCAGATTGCGGATTGCTGACTAACGGATTGCTGATTGGGGATTGCGGATTCGGGCTCAATCAGCAGTTCCCGATCAGCAATCCGTCAATCAGCAATCCACAGTCGGGAATCCGCAATCGACAGCGTCAGTAAGCTAAACTCCCCAGCGTGAAACTGACCGTCACGGTCATCACCTACAACGAATCCGCACATATCGCCGCCGCGCTCGATTCGGTCGCCTGGGCCGACGAGATCATCGTCGTGGACGCGGGCAGCACCGACGGCACGGCTGACATCGCGCGCCTCAAGGCGACCCGGGTGATCACCCGCGGCTGGCCGGGCTACAGCGCGCAGAAGAACTTCGCCGCCGCCGAAGCGTCGCACGACTGGGTGCTGTCGATGGATGCCGACGAGCGGGTCACGCCGGCGCTGGCGGCCGAGATCCGCGCGCTCATGGAGCGCGGGCCCACCGCACGCGGATACCGGATCCGCCGGGTCAGCCACTATCTCGGCCGGTGGATCCGCTCCACCGACTGGTTCCATGACTACCAGCTGCGGCTCTACGATCGCCGCTGCGGCAAGTGGAACGGCCTCAAGATCCACGAATCGTTCCGGCTCAATGACGGGCGGCCGGTCATGCTGCAGGCGGAGCTCGAGCACTACGCTTACCGCGACATCGAGCACCATCTGAAGAAGATCGACGCCTACACCACGCTGATCGCCGAACAATGGGTCGAGGAGGGACGGCGCACCAGTTTGCCGGCGCTCGCGCTCCATCCGGCGTTCGCCTTCCTGCGAAACTACGTGCTGCGGGCCGGGTTCAAGGACGGCGCTCCCGGCCTGATCGTCTCGATCCTGAACTCGTACTACGTGTTCCTGAAACTGGCGAAGCTCTGGGAGCGTCAACACCGGGCCGAGCGCCGGGCGTAATGTTCTCGCTCCATATCGACACCGCGCGCACGTGGCGGGGGGGGCAGAACCAGGTGCTCCTGACCGTGCTCGGCCTGCGGTCGGCCGGCCACCGCGCGATGCTGGTCGCGCATGCCGACGGCGAGCTGCGCCGGCGGGCCGCCGAAGGGCTCGAGCTGCTGGCCCTGGCGCCACGCACGGAGATGGACCTGTCGGCCGCCTGGCGCCTGTCACGCGCCATCAAGCAGCTGCGGCCCGACATCGTGCATGCGCACGATCCGCACGGCGTCGCCATGGCGGCGCTGGCCCTGTCGATGAGCACGCAGCCGAAGCGGGCGCCGCTGGTGGCCGCCCGTCGGGTGGACTTCCGCCTCAAGGGGAACGCGCTGTCGCGCTGGAAGTACGACCAGGTGGATCTCTTCATCTGCGCGTCCGAGGCGATCCGCCGGATGATTGTGTCGGACGGCGTGCCCGAGGGCCGTGCCGTCACCGTGCTCGAAGGCATCGATCTCGGGCGCGTCGCCTCGGCCGAGGCCGCCCCGCTCCACGAAGAGCTCTGGTTGCCGCACGGAGCCCCGATCGTCGGCAACGTCGCGGCGCTGGTGCCGCACAAGGGGCAGCGGCACCTGGTCGACGCCGCGGCGCTGGTGGTGCGCGAAGTCCCGGACGCGCGGTTCGTGATCGCCGGCGAAGGGGAGCTGCGCCCGGCGCTCGAGCAGCAGATCAAGCACCTCGGGCTGCAGAAGCACGTCATGCTCGCGGGGTTCCGGCCCGACATCCTGGCGCTGCACAAGGCGTTCGATCTGTTCGTGATGAGCTCGGTGACCGAGGGGCTCGGCACCTCGCTGCTGGATGCGATGGCCTGCGGCAAACCGATCGTGGCGACCACCGCCGGAGGCATCCCCGAGGTCGTGCTGGACGGAGAAACCGGACTCCTGGTCCCTCCGCGTGACCATCACGCCATGGCCGACGCCATCGTCCGGCTGCTGAAGGACGAGGGGATGCGCGAGCGCATGGGCACTGCCGCGCTGTCGCTGGCACACGCGAAGTTCAGCGCGGAACGGATGGTCACCGAGACGCTTCAGGCGTATGAAGACGTGAGCCGGAAGTAAGGGTGCGGGGGGTGCGGAGGGTGCGAGGGTGCGGAGGGTGCGGGAGTGCGGAGGGTGCGGAGGGTGCGGGGGCTCCGGAGAAGTGCGGGGAGCGTGTCGGAGCAACGAGTCCGGGGTGCGCAACCTGGTGATTCGCACCCTTCCGCACTCTTCGCACCCCTCGCACCCTTCCGCCCCCTCGCACCCTTCCGCACCCCCTCGCACCCCCCGCACCCCTTTTACCGTACCGCCGCGAGCCCGGATCGGCATCCTGAGGTCCACCGCGGGCAGTCGTCGAAGGTGACGGCGGCGCCGTTGGCCGAGAAGGTGATGCCGCGGGCTACGCGGGTCGAGGGGACGCCGTCGGGTTCGATCAGGTTCACCTGCGTCACCTGGCGCCGGGGGTCGGCATCGAATACTCGCAGCTCGTAGCCGTTCACCAGGAATCCCATGCGATAGCCGTCGTTCGACCAGGCGATGCCTTCGCACCGGTCGGAGCCGGCGAGCGCCGCGACTTCGGTGGCATCCTCCAGGGTCGTGCCGAGCCAGAGCGTCTGGCAGTGCCCCTCGCCGCAGGCCGCCTCACGCACGAATGCGATGCGTCCGCCGGGTGGCGGAATGGCGGTCAGGACGTTGCGGGGAGGATCCGCCCGCCGGAGCCCTACGGTGTAGCCGCAGGCCACGCCGGCGGTGGCGGCTAGCGCGGCGCTCGCGAGCGCGACGCCGATGAGCGTACGCGCGGTCGGCACAGTCCCCTGAGCGGGCATTGACTATCTCCCTGCGCCCGGCCGTATCCGCAGGCATTCATCATGCCGACGTGGCAGAGCGAAAAATCGAATCGGATCGGATCCACCGGATCCAGCGCACGCAGAGACGAAGTGATGTCGGCGGCCATCTTCCAGCCGGCGGTCTGATAGCGCGTGAGCCGCAGGCACTTGCCGAGCCGAAGGATGTGCGTGTCGAGCGGCACCACCAGCTTCGCCGGCGGGATGCGCGTCCAGACGCCGAGGTCGATCTCGTCGTCCCTGATCATCCACCGGAGAAACAGGTTCAGCCGCTTGCAGGCGCTGCCGGCCGACGGACGGGGAAAGAAGTAGCACACCCCCGGCCGCTTCGGCAGGCGCCCGTAGGCGCGGCGCAGATCGAGCGCGAGCGCGCGGGTCGAGAAGCTGTCGAGCGCCCGACCGATGTCGGCATCCTGCTCGGAGTATCCCCTGGCGAAGAAGGCCTCGACGCTGCCGTCCTGCTCGAGCATCTGGCGCAGGACCCAGAGGAGCGCGACCAGATCGACGCCACGCGTCCATCGATGCACCATCGCCCGCAGCTCGGGGTGCGGCGCCGCCGGATCGAAGCCATTGACGAACCGCGCCGGCCGCGGTCCCATGATCTCGAACAGCGTGCGGATCGAATTGATGACGCTGCCGACCCGGCCGAACGCCAGGGCCGCCGCGCAGAAACCGGCGATCTCCCGATCCGCCGGATCGGCGAACGGGCGCACCAGGTGCACCGGATCGGTCGCCGACTCCTCACGGTTGTAGTCGGCGTAGAGCGATTCGAGGCGGGGGCCAAGGGGGGAAGTCAATTCAGGAGACAGGAGACAGGAGACAGAATCCTCAGAATAGTGACAGGGTTTCAGAATACAGGAGTCCGAATCCATTCTGTCTCCTGTCTCCGTGCTCCTGTCTCCTTCTTCTCAGAACGCGGTGACCGGCTCCCCCGCCCGGCACATCGGGCACTCGGCGGCGGGATGGTTCTCGGGCGCGGGGTACTCGGCCAGCGCGAAGTTCGGCACCCCGGCATCGACCACAGCTTCGAGGCGGTCGCAGATCTCGACGGTCGCCAGCACGATGCCGCCGGCTTCACGGACGACGGCGGCGCAGTCCTCGAACGTCTTCCCGGTGTTTCGCACATCGTCGGCCAGCAGGACGTGGCGGCCGCGCATCTGCTCCGCGTAGAAGCTCCTGAGGACCGCGGCGCCGCCGACGATCGTGAACGGGGCGAAGCTGCAGGGGGGATGGGTCAGCGTGCGCCGGCCGTCGAGGAGCCCGGCCAGCGTGTGCGCGAGCAGCGCCCCGCCGGTCGCCGGCCCGGCGACGACATCGGTGCGCGCGAGCAGATCGGCCGGCAGAACGTCGAGCAGGTCCTGGGCGAGCCGCCAGATCGTCGACGGATACCGGAACAGCTGATGCGGGTTCAGGTAGACGCGTCCGTGAAACCCGTTCCCGTAATCGAAGTGCCCCTGGTGCATCAGCACCCCGGCTTCCTGCAGCGTCTTCAGCGCCTGGCGGCGCAATTCTTCGAGGCTCTTCATGGGGCTGGGTCAAAAGGTTCAAAAGGTTCTAAGGGTTCTGGATTCTTCGGTCCGAGGTTCCAGGTTCCTGGTTCCGGTTCCGGGGTCTTCGTTCTGAGTTCTTAGTTCTGAGTTCTTAGTTTCTCGATGCGAACACGACTTTCCCGGCGACGATGGTCGCGAACACGCCTCCCCTGAACTGCCAGCCGTCGAACGGGGTGTTCTTGGACTTCGACTTCAGCTCCGAAGCGCGCACGGTGACGGGGAGATCGGGCGCAAGGATGGTTACGTCGCCGATCGATCCTTCCGCCAGCGTGCCTCCCGGCAGCCGCATGATCTTCGCGGGATTGGTCGAGAGCAGCTCGATCATCCGGGCCACGCTGATCCTGCCGGTGTGAACGAGGCGGTCGAACACGATCGGCACGGCGGTCTCGAGACCGACGATGCCGAACGGGGCGCGGTCGAACTCGACCAGCTTCTCGTCGGCATGGTGCGGCGCGTGGTCGGTGGCGATGACGTCGACGGTGCCGTCCTCGATGCCGGCGAGCATCGCGTCGCGGTCGGCGTCTTCACGAAGCGGCGGGTTCATCTTCAGGTTCGTGTCGTATTTCACCGGACCGTCCAGTGCCTGGTCGGTCAGGGTGAAGTGGTGCGGCGCGACCTCGCAGGTCACCCGCACGCCGCGGGCCTTGCCGGCGCGCACAGCGCGGATCGACTGCCGGGCGCTCATGTGGGCGATGTGCACGTGTGCTCCGGTCAACTCGGCGATCGACACGTCGCGCTCGACCATCAGCGATTCGGCGATCCCGGGGATGCCGCGGAGCCCGAGCGCCGAGGCATAGACCCCTTCGTGGGCGACGCCGTCCCCCTTGAGCGACGGGTCTTCGCAGTGGTTGATGATCGGCATGCCGAGCATGCCGGCGTACTCGAGCGCCCGGCGCATCAGCAGCGCCGTCGCCACCGGCCGTCCGTCGTCGGTGAAGGCGATGCAGCCGGCCGCCTTCTGCTCGCCGAGCTCGGCGAGCTGCTCGCCGCGTGACCCGAGCGACACGGCGCCGATCGGGTAGACACGCGCCAGCCGCGCTTCGGCCGCGCGGGTGAGGATGAACTGGGTAATGCCGGCGTGGTCGTTGATCGGCTCGGTGTTGGGCATGCACGCGACCGCGGTGAAGCCGCCGGCGACCGCCGACGCCACGCCGGTCGCGATCGTTTCCTTGTGCTCCTGGCCCGGTTCGCGCAGGTGCACGTGGATGTCGATCAGCCCCGGAGCGACGATCCCTCCCGGCGGCACCTGGTACACATCCGCCCCGTCCACCGGCAGGTCAACTCCGACCTTGCGGATCAGGCCATCCTCGATCAGGACGTCGAACCGCCCGTCCGTGCCGGTGGCGGGGTCGACGACCCGGCCACCCTTGATCATCAGTTTCGCCACGCTTATCCTTCGCCTCCCGAGGCGTCGCGCCCTGCCAGCAGGTAGAGCACCGCCATCCTGACCGCCACGCCGTTGGACACCTGCTCGAGGATCACCGAACCGGGACCATCAGCGACTTCCGAGTCGATCTCGACGCCCCGGTTCATCGGGCCGGGATGCATGACGATCACGTCAGCGGCGGCGCGGTCGAGCCGGGGGCGCGTCAGGCCGAACAGGGAGAAGTATTCCCGCACCGAGGGGAAGAAATGGCCGTGCATCCGCTCCTGCTGGATCCGGAGCATCATCACCACGTCGGCCCCGTCGACCGCTTCGTCGATCGAGGTCGTGGTGCGCGCGCCGAGCCGGTCGAGCCCGGCCGGGATCAGCGTCGCCGGCCCGCAGGTCCACACCTCCGCCCCCATGGTGCCGAGCAGGAGCAGGTTCGAGCGCAGCACGCGGCTGTGCATCAGGTCGCCGATGATCGCGACCTTGAGCCCGCTCAGCCGCTTCTTGTGCTCGCGGATCGTGAACGCGTCGAGCAGCGCCTGCGTGGGATGTTCGTGCATGCCGTCGCCGGCGTTGACGATCGCCGAGCGGCACATCCGCGCGAGCAGGTGCGGCGCGCCGGACGAGGCATGGCGCATCACGATCATGTCGGGGGCCATCGCCTCGATGTTGCGGACGGTGTCGATCAGCGACTCCCCTTTCGTCACGCTGGAGCTCGCGGTCGCAATGCTCAGCGTGTCGGCGCTCAAGCGTTTCTCGGCGATCTCGAACGAGGTGCGGGTCCGGGTGCTCGGCTCGAAGAACAGGTTGACGACGGTTCGGCCCCGCAACGTCGGCACCTTCTTGACCGATCGCGTGCCGATCTCCTTCATCGCTTCGGCGGTGTCGAGGATCAGCGTGATCTCCGAGGCGTCGAGCCCGGCGATGCCGAGCAGGTGCCGCGACCGCAGCGTCGCCGGCCCCATCCCGGGAACTCCGCGAACCGCCCCGTCGTCGGTGGCGGCGGTGGTCATGGCTCACCCTCGATCACGACTTCGTCGGCGCCGTCGATCTCCTGGAGCCGCACCTGGACGCTCTGCCGTGCCGAGGTCGGCAGGTTCTTGCCGACGTAATCCGCCTTGATCGGCAGTTCGCGGTGCCCGCGGTCGATCATGACCACGAGCTGGATGCCGCGCGGGCGGCCGAAGTCGATCAGGGCATCGAGCGCCGATCGGATCGTCCGGCCGGTGTACAGCACATCGTCGACGAGCAGGATCTTCCGATCGTCGATCGAGAACGGGATTTCGGTGCGGCGGACGACCGGCTGGGGGCCGACCGCATGGCGCATGAGGTCGTCGCGATAGAGCGTGATGTCGAGCGCGCCGGTCGGCACGTCGTCACCGTTGATCTCTTTCAGCGATCGCGCGAGCCGCCGGGCCAGGGGCACGCCGCGCGTGCGGATGCCGACGAGAGCGATCTCGTCGAGGCCACGGTTGCGTTCGAGGATTTCGTGAGCGATGCGCGTGAGCGCGCGGGACATGCGGTCGGCGTCCATCACCTGCGGCATGGACACCTCCCAGTGGGAGCGGTCATCAGTTTCTCTTCTCGGCCTCTCCGGGCCGCGTTAAAGAGTTCACAATCAGCGTATCACACCAGCTTCTCAGCTGCGGCTCCCAGCACGTCGCACGGCACGTAGCACGTCGGACACCCGCACGTCGCACGTCGCACATCGCACGTCGCACGTGTTCAGCGGTAGCTGGGAATGAAGGTGACGGGACGTTCGGCGGTGAAATCCCGCGTGAACAGATCCGAACGCGCGAACCCGTCCATGTCGCGCGCAACCGGGAGGCCGAAGAAATACAGGATAGTCGGTGTGATGTCGACGATCGAGCCGCGCTGCGGCCGGCCGGGCTGCACAGCCGTGCCATACGCCAGCATGAAACCGTCGGGCGCCCGCTCGTGAGTGCCGCCGAGATCGGGGTCGCGGAGCACGCGGGCGAGCAGTCGCTTGACCGCGGTCTGCGGCTCCATCCCGAAGCCGGAAACGACCAGCAGCAGGTCTCCGGGGGAGATGCCGGCGAGCGCCGCCCCGACCTCCGCATCGATGAAGGCGTAGTAACGGTCGACCACCTGGCCCAGACGGCGACGCTCCTCCTCACTCACGTCACGCGGGCCATCCGGTTGCGCGTAGCGCAAATAGTTGTGGCCGATAGTGTCGAGGCCGGCATAGCGCAGCGCGAAGAGCCGCGGAGCGTACTCGCCGCGAAGTGTGGTTGCGACCCGGGCGTAGAGCTGATCGTGCTCGAGGGCCGTGGCTTCCGGACCGTGCGTCGCCATTGGATCGTTGGGCGAACCCGACGCCGGGGCGGTTTCACCGGTCAGCGAGGCGACGGTACGAAGCACGCGCGGCGGATACCCGGCCAGCTCGAACGCGCCGATTGACGAGGTGACCTGGTGCAGGCGATCGCTCACCACGAAACCGGCCGAGGGCTGTGCCGGATGGGTCAGTGGCCAGCGGACGATCCCGGAGCTGAGCCCCTCGTCCGACAGGATTCCCCAGAGCGGCCGCGCGCCCCACTCCTCTGAGGTCAGCGGGTGGTCCCGGACGAAGCCCAGGCGCACCAGGGCGTGCGCCAGGCAGTGGTCGGGCAGCAGGTCGATCCCCCGGCGGTCGCGCAGGGCGTAGTAGCGAGCCGCCGATCGTACGCCGTTGGTCGCCGGATACATGCCGGTCGCGGCGGCGGCCCATACCGGATCCGGCTGGGTCGGACGGATCGTCGCCAAATCGATGATCGCGCCGGCATCGAGCAGCCGCGAGAAGTTCGGCAGCCGTCCTTCTGCCGCCCGCGGCCAGATATGCTCCAGCGACGCGCCGTCGAGCATCAGCAGCGTGACCCGCGGACCCTCTTCTGCCAGCAGCAGTTCCCCCTGGCCGGACCAGGGAAGCCGTTCACCAGCCGGCGCGCCGCTGCCGCGGGCGGCGAGCGGCAGGGCCATCGACGCCACCACGGCGATGAAGAACAACCAGGCGCCGACCCGGCTGCCGCGCCGTCCGAACGAGTAGTGCGCCGCCGCGATCGCGAACAGCACGACTGCCGACAACGTCGTCGCCAGCGCGCCCGCGGTCATCCGCCAGGCCGCCGCCTCCCCCAACGAGGCGGAGAAGCCGCGCACGTTGAGCCACATCAGCGCCGCGGCCCCGGCCGACAGGCATGCGCCCAGCCAGGCCAGCAGCCGCACGCTCACCCAGCCGGGCGACAGCATGTCCATCGCGAAAAACTCGCGCCCGACGATGACGACGTAGAAGAGCACGGCGAAGTGGACGCCGTACAGAGTCCCGAGCGTCACGAACCACCACCACGGGGTCGCGGACAGCAGCGGCACCTCGGGGTTGAGCTGCAGCACGATGATCGTCAGGTATGCCGCGCCGAACGCGCCCGCGAGCAGCGAGTTCGTCAGCATGCGGAGGAACCGCATATCGTGAAGTGTATACTTCCGCTCATGCCCGTCGACGTCGACGCCGCAGTGATCAGCAACACGCGGCTGTCGGATGACTACAGCGTGCTCGCGCTCGCCGCTCCCGCAATCGCCGCCATCGCGCGCCCCGGCCAGTTCGTGATGCTGAAGACCTCGCGCGGCATGGATCCGCTGCTCCGCCGCCCGTTCTCGATCTACGAAACGCTGCGCCACGACGATGGATCGCCGCGTGGGATCACGATCCTGAACAAGCGCATCGGCAAAGGGACCGGTCTCCTGTTCGACGTCGAAGCGGGGGCGCGGCTCGAATGCCTTGGCCCGCTCGGACGACCGTTCGAGCCGGCCGATCCCCCGGCCGAGGCGTGGATGGTGGCGGGGGGCGTCGGCCTGGCGCCATTCGTATCTCTGGCCGAAGCGCTGCTCGCGCGGCAGACGGCGACCACCCTGTTCTACGGCGCCCGCCGGGCCGCCGACCTTCACGGCGCGGACACCTTCGAGCGTCTCGGCGTCCGGCTGGTGCTCTCGACCGAGGACGGCAGCCGCGGCACGCGCGGGCTGATCACCGCTCCGCTCGACGCGGCGCTCGCCGCGGTTCCTGCATCCCGTCAGGTGCGGCTCTACGTCTGCGGTCCGACGCCGATGATGCGCGCCGTCGCCGAGGTCGCGGCCTCGCACCGGCGCCCGTGCGAGGTCTCGCTCGAACAGGTCATGGGGTGCGGCCTTGGCGGCTGTTACAGCTGCGTCGTCCCGGCGCGCGACGCCGGTGGCATCCCCCATCACACCCGGTCCTGCATCGACGGCCCGGTGTTCGACGCCACCCGGATCGTCTGGGAGGCGCTGGCGCACTGATCATGGACCTGTCCGTCTCCCTCGGTTCCCTGACGATCCCCAACCCCCTCATCGCGGCCAGCGGATGCTTCGGTTACGGCGTCGAGTACGCCGACGCCGTCGATCTCGCCGGCCTCGGCGGAGTCGCGGTCAAGGGGCTCTTTCTCGCGCCGCGCGAAGGGCACGTGCCGCCGCGCATCGTCGAGACCCCGTCCGGCATGCTCAACGCGATCGGCCTCCAGGGGATCGGCGTTCACCGGTTCGTCGACGAGAAGCTGCCGGAGCTGCGCCGCCGCGGGGCGCTCGTGTTCGTGAACATCTGCGGCACCACGGTCGATGAATACGTCGAGCTCGCGCGGATCCTCTCGGATGCCGAAGGGGTCCACGCGATCGAGCTGAACATCTCCTGCCCCAACATCAAGGCGGGCGGAATCACCTTCGGCTGCTCGCTCTCCGGCACCCACAACGTCGTCAGCGCCGTGCGCAAGGTCACGCGGCTGCCGGTGATCCCCAAGCTGACCCCGAACGTCACCGACGTCGCTTCGTTCGCCCGCGCGGCGGAGGAAGCCGGGGCCGACGCGATCTCGCTGGTCAATACTTTTCTGGCGATGGCGATCGACGTCGAGACCAGGCGTCCGAAGCTGACCAACATCGTCGGCGGGCTGAGCGGCCCGGCCATCCGGCCGATCGCGGTGCGGATGGTGTACGAGTGCCGGCAGGCGGTCAAGGTGCCGATCATCGGCATGGGCGGGATCGCGACCGCGGAGGACGTCCTCGAGTTCATGATCGCCGGGGCGAGCGCGGTGCAGGTGGGCACCGCCAACTTCGTCGACCCGTTCATCTGGACGAAGCTGCTGGATGGCCTCCGCGCCTACATGGAGCGCCATCGGATCACGAAGCTGGCCGAGCTGACCGGCACGCTCGACACGACCGCCAGGCAGACCGCGTGGATCAGCTCCTAGTCGCGCTCGACGTCGACAGCGGCGCACGCGCCCTGGCGCTCGCCGACCAGCTGCGCGGCGCGGTCGGCGGCTACAAGATCGGCAAGCAGCTCTTCACCCTCGAAGGCCCGGCCATCGTGCGGGCGCTCGTCGAGCGGGGAGACCGCGTCTTCCTCGACTTGAAGTTTCATGACATCCCGAACACCGTCGCGGCCGCCGTCGCCGCGGCGACCAGCCTCGGGGTCTGGATGGTCAACGTGCACGCCTCGGGTGGACGCACGATGATGCAGGCGGCGCGCAAGGCGGCGACCGACACCGCGGCACGGCACGGCCGGCCGGCGCCGCTGGTGATCGCGGTCACCGTGCTCACCAGCCTGAACGCCGGGGATCTGGCCGACGTCGGCGTGACCGGTCCGGTGATCGACCAGGTCGAACGACTGGCGCGGCTCGCACAAGCGTCCGGTCTCGACGGCGTGGTCGCGTCGCCGCTCGAGACGCGGGTCATCCGCGAGGCCTGCGGTCCCGAGTTCGCCATCGTGACCCCGGGGATCCGGGGTGGCGCCGCCACCGTGAAGGGGAAAGACGATCAGGAGAGGACGATGACCGCGCCGGAGGCGATCGCCGCCGGAGCCAGCTACATCGTCGTCGGCCGTCCGATTACGGCCGCCGATGACCCGCGAGCGGCGGCGGAGAAACTCAGAACTACGAACTCAGAACTCAGAACGTCCGAGTTCTGAGTTCTGAGTTACTGAGTTACTTGGCGGTAATGATGAAGTGGCCGCGGCGGTTCTGTTGCCAGCACCCTTCGGTCTCTTCCGCGCAGAACGGCTGCTCCTCGCCCTTGCTGACGATCGTCATCCGGTCGGTCGGCACTCCCAGGCTGACGAGATAATCACGGACGGCGTCGGCGCGACGCTCGGCGAGCGCCAGGTTGTACTCGTTGGTGCCGCGGGCATCGGCGTGCCCCTCGACCATGATCTTGGTCGACTTCCAGCGATTCAACCACGCGAGGTTCTTCTGCATGGCGGCGCGCGCCTCTTCGGACAGGTCGACGGCGTCGTAGGCGAAGAACACGTCGGCGAGCGGCTTCTGGGCGTTCAGCTCCTCGAGGGTCGTCTTGGCGAAGATTTCGTCCTCGGTCGGCGCCGGCGGCCGCGGGGCGGCGGGAGGCGGCGGGGGAGGCGGTGGCGTAGCCGGCTTGCTTGTCTCCGCAGGTGGTGCCGTAGGGGCGGGCGGCGGCGCGACTGGCTTCTTCTTCGCGCAGGCGGTGACGGTCAGTGCGACCGCAAGCACCAGGGCGGCACCGGAAACAAAACGTGGCATCTACACTCCTCCGAGCTGTCGGCTGTCACACGGTAGAATTCGAGCTTACCGTCCGCTTCCGAACGGTGTCAATCAAGTGTCTTATCGGCTCGTCGCAGTTCACTCGATACAGGACCTCACCAAATAAAAATGGATCGACTCCTCGAAGCGACCGCAAAGGCGGAGCGCGACCACTTCTGGTTCCGCGGGTTCCGGCGCTTCATCGGTCCGCTGCTCGAACAGGCTTCCGGCGGCCGCCGCGACCTCCGGACCCTGGACTGCGGATGCGGTACCGGCCACAACCTGCTGATGCTGCGCCGGTTCGGGCGGGCGGTCGGCATCGACCTGACGTTCTCCGGCTTGAAGTACGCCCTCTCGCGCGGCGACGGCCAGGTCGCGCAGGCCTCGGCCAGCTGCCTCCCCTTCCCGTCGCAACTGTTCGACCTGGTGACGTCGTTCGACGTCATCTACGCGCTGCCGGATGATGTCGAGCGGGACGCCGTGGCGGAGATGTACCGGGTGCTGAAGCCAGGCGGTTACCTGCTGCTCAATGTGGCGGCGATGCCGATGCTCCGCGGCAGTCACTCCCTGCTGGGGGGCGAGGTCCGGCGCTACACGAAGGCTGGCCTTCGGCAGGTGCTGGAGCGAGGGGGCTTCAGGATCGAGCGGATCACTTACACGAACGCCAGCATCCTGCCGATCACCGCCGCCGTCCGGTTCGGGCAGCGGCTCAGAGGCTTTCAGGAATCGGCGGCGGAGATCACGGTGCCGGCGGCCCCGGTCAACGCGGTGCTCAGCGGCCTGCTGGCGGTGGAGGCCGCGGCCCTGAAGGTCGCCGACATGCCGGCCGGCAGCTCCCTCCTCTGCCTCGCGCAAAAACCGGTCAGTTGATCTCGAACGCGTAGACGCGCAGCGCCAGTTTTCGCTGGTCGCCGCCGCCGGCCACGAACGACCGGTCGCTCTCGATGCTCACGACCTCGTTGCCGGCGGTGAGGAGGCTCGCGGGAATGCGAACCTCCCAGGTGAAATCCGCTGACGGTGAGAGCTCCGCGATCGTCTGACCGGCAACGGTGACCCGAAGTGCGGGGGGACCATCGAAGTAGCGCAGCGGCGACTCCGCCGACAGCCGCAACGTGACATCGCGACCGACCTGTCGGACCCAGAAGGAGGCCCGGTCACTCATCCAGCGCCACGACCGTCCGGTCGCGGGGTTGTACTCCGGCTCCTGCCATCCTTCGAGCGCGCCGATCATCGGCACACCGTCCGGCTGGAGGTCGAACTGTTCCAGGCTGACGCCGACCGGCGCCGGCCCCAGGGGGACGGCGGTCACCTCCATCGGCAGGTACGCGTCGCTGCGCGGCCAGCGATCCGGCTGGCAGCACGAGGCGCTCGATGAAGAATCCCGGCCGGGCGGCGAAGGTGTGAATGACGCGGCCGGCGATGGACACGGCGACCTGCGCGGTGGCCCCTTCGCCGGCGGCCAGGTTCCGCCCGCCGATCATCAGCATCGTCGCGCCCGGGCGTGACCGCACCCACGCGGTCGAGGGTTTGCGGTGCGGCCCGCCGCCGCGCCGCTCGGACTCGCCGCCGACTTCGGCGGTCACCGCCCAGCCGTCCCCGAGCATCCATCCGGGGGGGCGCATGGTGAACAGCTGGATCGCGGCCGGCCGGACGCCACCGAGGAACGGCAGCTCGGGGATCCCCCAGTCGTAGGTCCGCGTCAGCTCCCGGGATCGCGGATCGAGCCGCGCCAGGTCCGACCGCCGTGGGCTGGCGAGGAACCTCACCGTCAGGTCGGGCTCCTGACGCCAGCGGTCGACGAGCGCCGAGACCTCGCGGCCATGCCGCTCGCGCATGACCCGACGCGGGGCGTCACGGTGGTACCACTCCTCCGGACGCAGCATCACGGCGTGCATGGCGATGACCCCGCCGTCGGCCGACTCGATCGCATCACCCAGTGCCAGCGCGTGCGGCGCAGGCCGGGCATGGTAGGTGCGCGCCGCGGGCAGAACTGTCATCAGGCACCAGGTGGCCAGCGCCGCGCATCCGCCGTGCACGGCGTACCGCCCCAGGCCGGCGAGCGCGTACACGGCGAGCAGTGCCACCGGAATCAGCAGCGGCAACGCGTAGCGGGTGGTCGGCGTCTCCTGGAACAGCAGATGAAACGCGGCGTACGGCGCAAAGGCCACGAACAGAACCGCCAGCGACGCTGGTGCCGCACGAGCCATTCGGACCAGGCCCGCCGCCGCTGCCGCCATCACCAGCCAGCCCGCAACCAGGCTGCCCCACGGCCACAGGAACGAGTATCGGATCGCGTCGATGGCCACTCGCGCGGAGCGCGCGGTCCACAGCATCACGACACCGCCGAAGTCCTCGCCGGCCTGGCTTCCCAGCGCAACCAGGTAGTTCTCCATGCCGCCGCTCGCCAGGAACAGCGGAATGATCCACAGCAACCCTCCGGCCGTGGCGGCCACGAGTACCCACAGCCGGTCCGTGGCCCGCAGCCCGGTTCGGGGGACGACGAGCGCGAGACCGAGCAGCGGCAGGGTGAGGACGAAGCTCTGCGAGCGGACGCCGATCGCCAGGCCGGCCACGAACGCGCCGGCGATCAACCAGACCGCTGGGCGCGAAGGGGGCGGGCGGCGCAGGATCACGGTCACGAACAGCAGTTGTGCCGCAACCACCATCGCCAGGCCGGTCAGGTCGCTGAGCGGCCTCAGGGCATTGAACCAGAACAAGGGCGAGACCACGGTAACGACCGCGGCCCAGGCGGCGAGCCGGTCATCGCGCGTCAACTCGCGAAAGAGACAGAACAGCAGGGGGAGCAGCGCCGCGCCGGCCAGCGCGCTCCAGATCGCCAGTCCACGCACCTCGAAAGCCGGGACGCCGATCGCGGCGAATGTGGCGGTCGTGACCTTCGCGATCGCAATGAAGACCGGGTAGCCGGGAGGATGGGGCTGGTGACGGGCGACGTCGAAGTCACGGACGCCGAGCGCGAAGTTGATGGCGTCGATATCGCCGAGCGTGGCCGGCAGGCAGGCGGCGTGGGCCGCCAGGAACAACAGCGTCAGCGCGAGCAGCGCCCTGCGCACGCTCAGACGGGACGAAGCCGCAGCGCTTCGTTCAGGCTGCCGAGCCGATAGCCGCGCAGGTCGATCGTGACATGCGCGTAGCCGAGCGAGCGCAGCGCCTCGTCGATGGTCCTGGCCATGTCGGGCGCGAGCGCCCGGGCGAGATCCTCTTCGCCGAGCTCCAGGCGGGCGAGCGAGTCATGATGCCGGACGCGGCAGATCCGGAAGCCGAGGTCGCGCAGCACGTTTTCCGCGCGCTCGATCATCCGCAGCTTCTCGTCGGTGACTTCGCTGAAATACGGAATGCGCGACGACAGGCAGGCGGAGGCGGGCTCGTCCCAGGTCGGCAAGCCGGCGCGGCGGGACAGCTCGCGGATCTCGTTCTTCGTCAGGCCGGCGGCGTCGAGCGGGCTCAAGACGCCGAACTCCCTGGCCGCCTGCCGGCCGGGGCGGTAATCGCCGCGGTCATCGGCGTTGCTGCCGTCGGCGATCGCCGGCATGCCGCGCTCCATGGCCATCGCCGAGAGCCGGGTGTAGAGCTCGTGCTTGCAGAAATAACAACGGTTGGCCGGGTTGGCGCGGTACTCCGGTCGCGACATCTCGTCGGTCCGGACGATCTCGTGCTGGAACCCGAACTCCCGGGCCAGGCGAATCGCCATCTGGCGGTGGCGCTCGGGATAGCTGGCGCTGTCAGCGGTCACGCAGAGGGCGTTGCCGCCAAGCACCCGGGTGCTCGCGTAGGCGAGGTAGGCGCTGTCGACGCCACCGCTGTAGGCCACGATAATCGCCGGCAGGTCCGCGAGCGACCGGTAGAGCGCCGCCTCCTTCAGTTCGAGGTCGGCTGTGCCGGCACGCTCAGGCGCGTCCGCCGGCGCAGCACTCTTCACTCGTCCCAGTCCTCTTTGTCCTCGTCCTCGTCGACCTCGGCTTCGCCGAGCTCGGCTTCCTCTTCTTCGACCTCATCGTCGTCATCGTCGTCGTCATCGTCTTCGTCGTCCGCCGCTTCGAGCTCCAGCGGGGTCAGACTGGTGACTTCGAGGTTCGAGCCGCACTCGGGGCAACTGATCAGATCACCCTTGTCGACATCGAACTCGTCGACTTCCATATCAGCATCGCACTCAGGACAGGTTGCCATACACGCTCCTGCGGCGAAGAACACGCTCCCCGCGGCGGCCCAAACGACGCCCGAACAACCACGTTCGAGGCGTCGGAATCGAAACCGGATTATAACGAGAACCTGTAAACTCCTGCAATCAAGCTAACGGCGCGGAGCTGTGCTGCCGATATCCGTTACGTGACCGGGGTACCCTTGTCTGTGCCTGCCACCAAGACCGTGGTCGTGGCCGATGATACGGCCTTCGTCCGGGACCGGTTCGCCGCCGCCCTCAAGGGGGCCGGCCACACCGCGGTCACGGTCGGAACAGTCAGCGAGCTGCTGGCGCGGCTGCGGCGTGACGGCGGGCAGATCGACCTGGTGGTGATGGACCTGCGGATGCCCCATTCGGGGGGGGTCGAGCTGGTCCGGGAGCTGCGCAAGATCGAGCAGGCCCGCCACGTCCCGGTGCTGGTGTTCAGCGGCACGATTGCCTCGGCCGAAGAAGTCCGCGACCTCGCCGCGCTCGGCGTCGCCGGCTACGTGAACGAATACAGCTCGGAGCAGCACATCTTGCCGGCGCTGGCGCCGCATCTCTTCCCCGACAACTTCAACCGCCGGAGCAGCCCGCGGGTGACGCTCGGCATCCCGGTCTCGTACCGGTTCGGCAATACCATCGCCGCGGCGCTGACCCTGAACATCAGCAAGGGCGGGCTGGCGGTGCGAACCATGAGCCCGCTGCAGCAGGGATCCAAGGTCAAGACCCGCTTCAAGCTGCCCGGGGCCAAGTCGGAGATCGAGACCGAGTCCCGCGTCGGCTGGACCGACCGCCGGATCGGCATGGGCCTGCAGTTCGAACAGGTCCAGCCCGCCGACCAGGCCGCCATCGACCAGTTCATCGATCAGCATTTCTTCAGCAATCGGAAAGCCTAGAACGCCACGTGCGGGGTGCTACGTGCTACGTGCGAGGTGCGTACGTGCTACGTGCGGAGTGCGGTGCTACGTGCGGGGTGCGGTGCTGCGTGCGGAGTGCGGTGCTGCGTGCGGAGTGCCGTGCGACGTGCGGAGTGCCGTGCGACGTGCGGAGTGCCGTGCGACGTGCGGAGTGCCGTGCGACGTGCGGAGTGCCGTGCGACGTGCGGAGTGCCGTGCGACGTGCGGAGTGCCGTGCGACGTGCGGAATGCCGGTGCGTGTGGGTGCGGTGCCAGGTGTCGGGTGCGGTGCCGTGTGCACGACGTGCGACAGCGCGACGCGATCAGCACGTGGCACTAGCACGACGCATCGCACACTGCACGAGACGTCGCACGTCGCACGGCCCGTCGCACGTCGCACGGCCCGTCGCACATCGCACGGCCCGTCGCACGTCGCACGGCACCGCACGGCACGTCGCACACCGCACCTCGCACGGCACGTCGCACATCGGACCGCACGTAGCACCCCGCACCGCACTCCGCACGTAGCACGTACACACCTCGCACGTAGCACGTAGCACCTCGCACGTGTCTATTCTTTTAGCAGCCTGAGCGCGTTGGCGATCACGAGCAGTGAGGCTCCCATGTCGGCGGCGACGGCCATCCACAGCGTCGCCGCCCCGGCGACCGCCATGACCAGGAACGCCGCCTTGAGCGCGAGCGAGAACAGGATGTTGACCCGGATGTTGCGGACCGTCGCGCGGCTCAGGCGCACGGCGTAGGAAATCTTGGGCAGCTCGTCGGCCATCAGCGCGACGTCGGCGGTCTCGAGCGCCGCCGCGCTCCCGGCCGCTCCCATGGCGATCCCGACGTCCGCGGTCGCCAGCGCCGGCGCGTCGTTGACCCCGTCGCCGACCATGGCGAGCATGCCGTGTTCCCGCCGGAGCGCCTCGACGGCCGCTGCCTTGTCGCCGGGCAGCAGCTCGGCCCGCACGTCGTCGATGCCGAGAGAATCGGCCAGCGCGTGCGCCGCCGCGGCATTGTCGCCGGTCAGGATCGCGAGGCGGCGGATGCCCTGGGCGCGGAGCAGGTCGAGCGATTCACGCGCAGCCTCTCTGGGTTCGTCGGCCACGCCGATGGCGCCAACGGCGGAGCCGTCACGGGCGACGAACACGACGCTGCAACCCTTGCGCGACAGGGTCTCGGCGGCGGCGTCCATTCCGGCCGTGCGGACCCCGTTGGCTTCGAGAAGACGCCGGTTACCCGCCAGGACGATGGCCCCGGCCACGGCGGCCTCGGCACCCAGGCCCGGGTGCGCCTGGAAGCCATGCGCCGCCCCTACGGCCAGCCCTAGCGAGCGCGCGTGGCGCACGATCGCCTGGCCGATGGGATGCTCGGAACGGGACTCGAGCGCCGCCGCCATCGCGAGCACCGATTCCTCACCATTCCCGTTCAGCGCGACGACCTCCACCACCCGCAACTGACCGCGCGTGAGGGTGCCGGTCTTGTCGAAGGCGATGCACTGGACGGCGGCGAGCTGCTCCAGCCTCGCCCCGCCCTTGATCAGGACCCCCTTGCGCGCAGCGGCGGCCAGCGCCGAGACGATCGACACCGGCGTCGAGATCACCAGGGCGCACGGACACGAGATGACGAGGAGCACGAGGGACCGGTACACCCACGTGGACCATTGAGCGTCCAGCGCCAGCGGCGGAACGACCGCGACCAGGGCTGCCAGCACGAGAACGATCGGGGTATAGATCCGCGCGAAGCGATCGACGAACGTCTGGCTGGGGGCGCGCTGCGCCTGTGCACGCTCGACCAGGTGGATGATGCGGGCGATGGTCGAGTCAGCCCTCAGCCGGGTAACCGCGATATCCAGCGCGCCGCGGCCGTTGATCGTTCCGGCAAAGACCTCCGCCCCTTCCAGCTTGTGGATCGGCAGCGATTCGCCAGTGACCGGCGCCTGGTTGACGTAGCTCTCGCCGCCGACGACGCGGCCGTCCAGCGGGATCTTGTCCCCAGGACGAACGAGCACGACATCGCCGATCCGCACGTCGTCCACCCCAAGGCGCCGCTCCGTGCCATCGCGCCGGACGATCGCCTCGGACGGCGCCAGCTCCATCAGCACCCGGATCGCACGCCGGGCGCGCTCCATCGCCCTGCTCTCGAGCTGCTGCGCCAGGGCAAACAGGAAGACGACGGACGCCGCTTCGGTCCACTCGCCCAGCACCGCCGCGCCCAGGACCGCCACCACCATCAGCACGTTGATGTCGAGCAACCCGGCGCGGGCGCTGATCAGCGCGCGGCGGCCGACCGGGATGCCGCCGAGAACCACCGCGAGCACGAGCGGCAGCCATGAAGGCGCCGCAGGGGCGAGAAACTCCAGGGCAAGCCCCAGCAGCAGGAAGATCCCGGACGCGATCACCAGCTGATAACGCCGGTCCGCCCCGGCCGGCTCGAGCGGTTCTTCGTGCTCCAGCCAGGCGCGCATGCCGGTCTGCGCGACCGCCTCGGCGATCCCCGAGGCGGAGAGTTTGGCCGCGTCGTACTTGATGCGCAGCCGCTGCCCGACGACGTCGGCATCGAGCGCTTCGAGCCCAGTCAGCCCCGACAGCCGCCGCTCGAGGATGGCGACTTCCTCGTGACAGTCCATCCCCTCGATCCGGAAGGTGGACTCCGCGTGGAGCTCGCAGACGGCGCAGGTGGACGTCACGTTCCCTCCTGGACGTGGCGGCGCGCCTGGCTGAGAAGCTCCAGGATGTGGTGATCGTCGACCGCATAGAACGCCGAACGGCCGGCTCGGCGCACCCTGACCAGGCGCATCGTCCGCAGCAAGCGGAGCTGATGCGACATGGCGGACTCGCTGATCCCGACCTTCGCGGCGAGGTCGTTTACGCAGAGCTCGCCGCTGCCGAGCGCATCGAGAATCCGGATCCTCGTCGGGTCTCCGAGAACCCGGAAGGTGTCGGCGACCGATTCGACGTGGGCGGGCAGCATTACTGAATGTATGAGCAAGTGTTCATATGTTACCGGAAGGATGTGAGCAAGGCAAATTGCCACGGAACAATGACCCACCGAGGGGACTGAACCTTGACGGTAACCGGCCGCAGTCGGTACACTCAGTGATTGGCCGCTAATCGGAATCGTGTCTATACATTAGCCGACATGCCGCGGGCGGCCGGGAGTCATCCGTGATCGAGGTTCAGCATCTCACCAAGCGATACGGCCGGGTCACCGCCGTGGACGACGTCAGCTTCAGGGTCGAGCGAGGCGAGATCCTCGGCTTTCTCGGCCCCAACGGCGCCGGCAAGACAACGACGATGCGCATCCTGACCGGCTACATGCCGGCCAGCGAGGGGCGCGCCATGATCGGCGGCCTGGACATCTTCGACAAGCCGATCGAGGCCAAGCGGCGCATCGGCTACCTGCCGGAGACGCCACCGCTCTACCCGGACATGACGGTGCGCGAATACGTCGACTTCGTCGCGCGCATCAAGGGCGTGCCGTCGAAGGAGCGGAAGGAGCGCGTCGACACCGTCCTGAAACGCACGCACGTGGCCGACATGGCGGATCGGCACTGCGCGAAGCTTTCGAAGGGGTATCGCCAGCGCGTTGGGCTGGCCCAGGCGCTCATCCACAATCCTGACGTGTTGGTACTGGACGAGCCGACTGCCGGCCTCGACCCCAAGCAGATCATCGAGACCCGGGACCTGATCCGGAGCCTCGCAGGCGATCACACCATCGTGCTGAGCACCCACATCCTGCCCGAGGTCTCGCAGACCTGCCAGCGGGTCGTGATCATCAATCACGGCCGGGTGGTCGCGGTGGACACGCCGGAGAATCTCATCGCCCGGCTCAAGGGGGCCGAGACGATGTTCGTGCAGCTGGACGCCGGCGGCGCCGACGTGCTGCCGGTGCTGGGAGGCATTCCGGGCGTCGTCGGGGTGGCGGCGTCGGAGCAGCGGGGAACCGTGGGCGCGTTCGAAGTCGAGAGCGAGCGCGGCAACGACATCCGCCGCGATCTGGCCCGCACCATCGTGAATCACGGATGGGGGCTGCTGGAGCTTCGTCCGATGCGGATGAGCCTGGAGGAAGTGTTCCTGCAGGTGACGACGGAAGAGCGGCCGGAGACGGCGGGCGGCGAAGGCCTCGAGACGGGCGCGCCGGCGGACGCCGGCGGATCGACCGAGCCAGGAGGGATGGCCAATGTCTAACGCGCTGGCGATTGCGCAGAAGGAGCTCCGCTCCTATTTCTCCTCGCCGATCGGCTACGTGATCACCGGGCTGTTCGCGCTCCTCTTCGGCTGGTTCTTCTACAACTACCTCCGCTACTTCGTCAGCAGCAGCGAACAGATGATGCAGGGGGGCGGCACGCCCAACGTCAACCAGCACATGATCTCGGGGCTGCTGCAGAACGCCGCGGTGATCATCCTGTTCGTGATGCCGATGATCACGATGCGCACTTACTCGGAAGAGAAGCGCTCGGGCACGATCGAGCTGCTGCTCACCTCGCCGGTCACCGACCTCGAGATCATCCTCGGAAAGTTCTTCGGGGCGATGGGCCTCTACGCCGCGATGCTCGGCGTGACGCTGCTCTACATCGGCATCCTCTTCTTCCTCGGCAACCCGGAGTGGAAGCCGATCGTGGCCGGCTACCTCGGGCTGCTGCTCATGGGGGGCTGCTTCATATCGGTGGGGCTGCTCGTCTCGAGCCTGACGAAGAACCAGATCGTCGCCGGCATTGCGACCTTTGCGGTTTTCCTGTTCCTCTGGGTCATCAGCTGGATCGGCGAGAACGCGGGGCCGACCGGGCGGGAGATCGTGTCCTACCTGTCGATCGTCGAACACTTCGGCGATTTTGCGCGCGGCGTCATCGACACCAAGCACCTGGTTTACTACCTGAGCTTCATCACGTTCGGTCTCTTCCTGACGGCAAAGTCGGTGGACAGCGAACGGTGGCGGGGATAGGGCGGCTGAAACACGTATGTTGAAACGAATCCTGGGACTTCTCGGCTGGCTGGGTGTCGCGCTCGTCTTCGCGGCGGTGGCGATCCGTTTTCTGAAGCCCGAGCTGCAGCCGTGGTACAACGCGCTGGCGATCGCCGGCCTGGTCTGCACCCTCCTCTACATCCTGAGCCAGTGGCGCGAGGTGGTGCGGTCGTTCTCCGGACGGGAAGCGCGGTTCGGAACCCTGGCGATGGCGAGCATCGCGGTGGTGCTGGCGATCCTGATCGGGATCAACTACCTTGCGTCGCGCCGCAACAAGCGGTGGGACCTCACCGCGGCCAAGCAGTTCACCCTGTCGGACCAGACCAAGAAGGTGCTCGAAGGGCTCGAGCGGCCGGTGGTCATCCGGGTCTTCGACCGGCCGGAAGGATTCGACCGGTTCCGCGGCCGCCTCGATGAATACCGCTACGTGTCCAACAAGGTGTCGGTCGAGTACATCGACGTCGAGCGCGATCCGCTGGTCGCGAATCGCTACCAGGTCCAGATGATCGGCACGGTGGTGTTCGAGTACGACGGGCGGACGGAGCGGGTCACCTCGGACGGCGAACAGGAGCTGACGAACGGCCTGATCAAGGTCGTGCAGGGGCGGCAGAACAAGGTCTACTTCGTCCAGGGGCACGGCGAGAAGAGCACTACTGGCGCCGAACGCGATGGCTACAGCACGATCGCCGCGGCTCTCGCCTCCGACAACTTCGCGCACGACAACCTCGTCCTCGCCCAGCAGAAAGAGGTCCCGGCCGACGCGACCGTCCTGATCATCGCCGGGCCGACGAGCGACCTGCTGGCGCCGGAGATCGACATCCTCAAGGCGTATCTCGCGAGGGGGGGCAAGCTGTTCGTCCTGCTCGATCCGCCGGCGAAGCCTGGCGTGCCCGATCTGAACAACCTGATCGCGCTGGTCAAGGAGTGGGGCATCGAGCCCGGCACCAACGTCGTCGTGGACGCCAGCGGCGTCGGCCAGGTGCTCGGCACCGGCCCGGAGGTGCCGATCGCCGCGAAGTACAACCCGCACCCGATCACCGACCGGTTCAGCCTGTTGACCGCCTATTCGCTCGCGCGGTCGGTCACCGCGAACCCGGCCGGTGCCAACAACCGGTTCGCACAGAACCTGGTCGAGACCAGCGCCAGCAGCTGGGCCGAGACCGACATCAAGGAGCTGACGGCGTCGGGCCGCGTGCAGCGGGAAACGGAAAAGGGAGATCTCGCCGGCCCGGTCTCGCTCGCCGCCGCGGCGTCGGCCGCCGTCGACGGGGCGCCGGGTTCGGCGAAACCCGATGCCCCCAAGGCAGAGACGCGCGTGGTGGTGATGGGAGATTCCGATTTCGCATCCAACCGCTGGCTCGGGATCGCCGGGAACCGCGACCTGTTTCTCAACGCGGTGAACTGGCTCGCCCAGCAGGAGAACCTGATCTCGATCCGCGCCAAGGACCCCGAGGACCGCCGGATCACCATGTCGGCCGACCAGGACCAGCGCATCTTCTGGCTCACGATCTTCATCATCCCGGGCTTGATCCTGGCGGCCGGCGTCCAGGCCTGGTGGCGGAGGCGTTAGGCCGTCATGCGTGGATTGCGGTCGTTCGGCGGGCTGGTCGTCGTGCTCATCGCCCTGGGCGCGTACCTGTATTTCGTCGAGTCCAAGCGCACCCCCGGCGATGACGCGCAGAAGAAGGACAAGGTCTTTACCGTCGAAGCCGACAAGATCGAAGAGGTCACGATCAAGGCCGAAGCCGGCGACACCACGACCCTGAAGAAATCGGGTACCGGGTGGCAGATCGTCGCCCCGGCCGCGGCGGCCGCCGACGCCACCGAGATCTCGGGTATCACCACCAACCTCGAGACGCTCGAGCAGCAGCGGGTCATCGACGAAAAGCCGGCGGACTTCAAGGCGTTCGGCCTCGCCGAACCGCGCGTCGAGATTACGTTCAAGAGCGGCGGACAGGAGCACAAGCTGCTGATCGGCAGCAAGACCCCGACCGGTTCCGACCTCTACGCCCGGACCGCCGCCCAGCCGAAGGTGTTCCTGATCGCCTCGTTCCTCGACTCCACCTTCAACCGGACGACGTTCGACCTGCGCGACAAGACGGCGCTGAAGTTCGAACAGGACGCGGTCGGCTCGCTGGAGATCCAGGCCGCGGAGCGGACGCTGAAATTCGCCCGCGCCAATGGCGAATGGCAGATCACCCAGCCGCCGCTGACACGGGTTGATACGGCCGCAATCGACGGGCTGGTCGGACGGCTGCGCAGCCTCCAGATGAAGACGCTGGCGGCCGGCGACGCAACCGACCTGAAGAAATTCGGCCTCGCCGAGCCGTCCGCCACGGTGCGGATCGGCACCGGCTCGTCGCTGGCGACGCTCCTGGTCGGATCCGCCGCGGATGAGGGGAACGTCTATGCCAAGGACGCGTCGCGCCCCTCCGTCTTCACCGTCGAGGCATCGCTGCTCGAGGACCTGAAGAAGGACGCCGGCGAATACCGCCAGAAGGACATCTTCGACGCGCGGGGGTTCAACACGACGCGGGTGGAGATCGTTCGTGCCGGCGAGACCCAGGTGTTCGAGAAGACAACCGGTAAGGACAAGGCCGGCAAGGACGAAGAGAAGTGGCGCCAGACGGCCCCCTCTGCCAAGGACGCGGATGCGGTCAAGTTCGGCGCGCTGCTGTCGTCGGTCACCAGCGCCCGTGCCACGTCGTTCGTCGATCAGCCGCCCTCCGGGGCCAAGCAGGAAGCGGTCTTCGCGCTGAAGTTCGACGAAGGCCGCAAGGACGAACGGGTCACGCTGCTCAGGAGCGGCAGCGATGCCTACGCTGTTCGCCAGGGCAGCGCCGGGGCGGCGAAAATCGACGCGGCGGTGCTCGACGAGATCCTCAAGGCGCTCGACGGCGTGAAGTAAAACCAGGAGCATCACCCAGCGCCCTGAATGGTTCTGAACCCTCGCCGCACCATCACGGCTCTCGCCGCCTCGGTGGCGCTCGCTCTCGTGTTCGGTTGTGGCGCGCATGCAGCGCCGTCTTCGGCCCCGCCGTCTGCGGCCCGCCGTCACGCCGTCGCCCCGCCGTCCGCGGCCACGCCGTCCGCGAAATCCGCCAAGGCTTCCGCCGCGGCCCTCCTCGAGCTGCAAAGCCAGCTGACCACGGTCTTCAATGCGCCGGTGATGGCCCACGGCGTCTGGGGCGTTCACGTCCGCTCGCTCGATCGCGGCGATGTCCTCTTCGCGGTCAACGCCGGCAAGCTGATGATGCCCGCCTCCAACATGAAGATCCTGACGCTCGCGGTAGCGGCCGAGCGGCTCGGCTGGGATCATCGTTTTCCAACCACGCTCGAAACCTCCGCTGCGGTCGACAACGGCGTGCTGCGCGGGGACCTCATCGTCCGCGGCGGCGGCGACCCGACGATCAGCACGCGGGAAAAGCGCAACGAGATCGTCTTCGACCAGTGGGCCGCGGCCCTTCGGGCGGCCGGGATCACCTCGATCGAGGGGCGGGTCATCGGCGACGACCAGGCATTCGATGACGAAGGGGTCGGGCCGGGCTGGTCGTGGGACTACCTGGAGGCCGGTTACGCCGCACCGACCGGGGCCCTGCAGTACAACGAGAACACCGCCGACCTGGTCGCTGCGGCAGGTGGAACCACCGGGGAGCCGGCGATCGTCCAGCTCGCCCCTGGGAGCGGCCTGGCCATCCTGAACCGTGTTCGGACGGTCGAGCGCAGCGAGAACGGCGCCCGCGGCTCGATCGACGTCGTTCGACGCATCGACCGGCCGGTGCTCGAGGTCTCGGGAACGATCCCGGTCGGGGCGCCGGCACTGACCAGGACCGTCGCCGTCGTCAACCCGACGCTGTTCTTCGCCCAGAGCCTCAAGGACGCGCTGATCGCCCGCGGGATCACGGTTACTGGCGAGGCCGCCGACATCGATGACGTCGCGGCCGAGCTGGCGGCAGGAACGCCGTCACCCCGCCGGGTGCTGGTGCTGACCGAGTCGGCGCCGTTGCGCGAAGTGGCGACGGTGCTGATGAAGGTCAGCCAGAACCAATACGCCGAGACCCTGCTCAAGGCGGTCGGGGCGCAAGCCGGTGGGCTTGGTACGACCGCCGCGGGCCGGCGGGCGGCGGCCGAGACCTTCGCCGCCTGGGGGATCCCGTTCGAAGGCTACGTGATGTCGGATGGATCCGGGCTGTCGCGCTACAACTACGTCTCACCCGCGACGATCACCACGATCCTGGCGAAACTGCACGGCGATCCGCGTCATCGCGACAACTTCATCGCCACGCTGCCGGTGGCCGGCAAGGACGGGACGATCTCGACGCGGATGCGCCGCAGCCGTGCCGAAGGGAACGCGGTGGCGAAGACCGGCTCGATCGCCAATGTCCGATCGCTCTCAGGGTTCGTGAAGACCCGCAACGGGGAGACGCTCGCCTTCTCCGTGCTCGCCAACGACTTCGTGATCCCGTCCGCCACGGTGAACTGGATCGCCGATCTCGCCGTCGAAATCCTCGCCAATTTCAGCCGCTGACCGGCGGCCCCGTACAATGTCCCTGTGAAAGCAGTCGGGTCCGCGGTGGCCGTGGCTCTTGCGCTCGCCGCAGGATCGTTCTGGTATTACCAGCAGCGCGAGGCCGTTCAGGTGCAGCCCGCCCCTGCGGAGCTGGTGGACGGCGACTGGCTCGAGCACCTCTACAGCCAGAACCCGAAGGTTGCGGAAGAGGCGACGCGACAACTGCAGGAGCTGGGGGCCAACGCCTTGCCGCAGATCCGCAGGGCGCTGCAGGACCCCGCCTCAGACGCCGCGCTGAAGAAGGCGGCGCTCAAGGCCTGCGGCGTCCTCGGCCCGCTCGCCGCCCCCGCCATGACTGACGTCGCCGAGCACCTGCCCGACCCGGAGCTGACAGCGGAAGCGGCCGTGGCGCTCAGCTTCATGGGGCGCGAGGCATACGCTCCCCTTCGGGAAGGTGCCCGCAGCGACGATCCGGTGGTGCGGCAGGAATCGCTGAGATCGCTCGGCAAGCTGCGGGAGCGCGCGCCGCTGGATTCAAAAGCGGTGGTACCGCTGCTGCTGGACGGCCTCGCCGACCCCGAGCCAGGCGTCCGCGTCGTGGCCGCCACGTATCTCGGGATCGTTCACGAGGAAGGCGCGTCGGCGGTCCCGGCGCTGATCGATGCGCTCGCCGACGAGAGCCCGGAAGTGCGGGCCGCCGCCGCGACCGCGCTCGGGTCATTCGAGGGGCAGGCTGCAGCCGCCATCCCGGCGCTCAAGAAAGCGACGTCCGACCGGAACGAAGACGTGGCGCGCGAGGCCGGCCTGTCGATCGTGAAGCTTCAGAGCAGCTCGCGCAAGTAGGCGGCGATCGCCTCCGGATCTCCCTGCAGCCCGCCCCCCTGGGCCAGGTCCGGCCTGCCGCCTCCCTTGCCGCCGAACCGGGCCACGACCTGCTTCAGCACCGCGGCACAGTCGGTGGGCAGCGAGGCGTGGCGGGCGATGACGATGGCCGAAGGGGCAGGGACGCCGACGAGCGCGGCGACGCACCCGGGCCGTCCGGCGATGGCGACGGCGATGGTCTTCAGGCCGTTCTGATCCCATCCCTCCAGGGCGGCGACGACGCGACCCTCCACTGCGGCGGCGGCGAGCCCGGCCGCCTCGTGCTGCGCGAGCCTTCCTTCCAGGTCACGCATGGTTCGCTTCGTCTCTTTCGCGTCAGCCTGAAGCCGTTCGATCGCGGCCGGCAGCTCCTCCGAGCTCACCGAGAGCAGCCGCAGACTCGCGCCCATGACCTCGCGATGCCGCCGGTGGGTTCGCAGCGCGCGGCCGCCGCAGACGAAGCCCACCCGCGTACCTCCCTTGAATCGCTCCCATCCGGTCACCGCGATCGTGCCGATCGCTCCGGTACGTGAGACGTGCGTGCCGCCGCACGCCGACAGGTCGTAGTCGTCGATGTCGATCAGGCGGAGGGTGCCTTCGCGGGTCGGATCCTTGCGCAGGGGCAGGGCGGCCGCCTCGGCTGCGGTGACGAACCTGATCGCCACCGGACGGTCCTCCCACACGACCCGGTTCGCATCGTCTTCTGCGCGGGTGATCTCCTGCGGCGAAACCTCACGGCCAAGGTCGATGGTCGCGCCGTCGACGCCGAGGTGAAAGCTCTCGGTGCGCGCTTGCAGCAGGCGTTCGAACGCGGCCGAGAGCACGTGCTGGCCGGTGTGCTGCTGCATGTGGTCGAAGCGGCGTGACCAGTCGATCCGTCCGGCTGCCGGCGCTCCAGCGGCGATGTCTCCGTCAACTACGTGGAGGATCCCGCCGTCAGCAGCGTCCAGCACTTCGACGACGGCAGCACCGTTGAGCGTGCCGGTGTCGAACGGCTGGCCGCCGGAGGTCGGATAGAAGGCGGTTCTGTCGAGTTCGACGACCGTCCGGCCGTCGCTGGCCTTGACGCTGGTAACCGTCGCCTCGAACTCGGCGAGATAGGGATCGCGATAGTAGAGACGCTCAGTCATGTTCGGATCGATTCTGTCGTGCGGTCACGGGATCGATGAGGCCGGCTTCGGCGAATCCGCGGGCGCGGAGCCGGCAACTGTCGCAGACGCCGCAGGCATCACCGCCGGCGGACGGCGAATAGCAGCTGTGTGTCAGCCCGTAGTCGAGGCCCAGCTCGCCGCCGAGGCGGATGATGTCCGCCTTCGAGAGGTGCAGAAGCGGAGCGAGCACGCGGAACGGACGCCCTTCGATCCCGGCGCGGGTCGCGAGCGAGGCGAGCCGCTCGAAGGCCGCCAGGTACTCCGGGCGGCAGTCCGGGTATCCCGAGTAGTCGAGGGCATTGACGCCGATGACGACCGCATCCGAGCCGGTCACTTCGGCCCATGCCAGGGCCAGCGATAAGAAGATCGTGTTCCGCGCGGGGACGTAAGTCGACGGAATCTCGGTCGAGTCGAGCTCCCGGCCGGCAGGAACCGGTCCGTCGCCGACGAGCGACGAGCCGCCGAACGCCGCCAGATCGACGTCGAGCTCGATGTGGCGAGTCACACCCAGCGACCGGGCGATCGTGCCGGCCGACTCGATCTCGCGGGCGTGGAGCTGGCCGTAGCGAATGGTGAGAGCGAACAGCTCGTAACCGTCACGGCGGGCAGCCGCGGCGGCGGTGTAGGAATCGAGCCCGCCACTGAGCAGGACGACCGCCTTCATACTCCGCGGGTCTGCGGGTCCCAGATGTACTTGTGGACCTGGAGCTGCAGTCGAACCGCCAGGTGGTCGGCCAGGATCCATTCGGCCAGCTGCCGGCCGTCCATCACGCCGTGCACCGGAGAGAAATGCACCGCACGCACGCGATTGGCAAGGTCGTACCTCTCGACCACGACCCTGGCGAAGTCATAGTCGGCCCGATCCTTGATCACGAACTTCACTTCGTCGGCGGGGGTGAGCTGCTCCATGTTCGTCCAGTCGTTGCGGTCCGACTCGCCGCTCCCCGGGCACTTTACGTCCATGATCCGCATCACGCCGGGGGGGACCTCGGCAACGCTGCGGTGGCCGCCGGTCTCGAGCAGCACGGTCAGCCCGTCGTCCAGGAGGCGGCGCATCAGCGGATAAACCTCTTTCTGGAGCAGCGGTTCACCGCCGGTGATCTCCACGACCGGGCAGTCGTAGGTCCGGACCTGCGCGGCGACCTCGTCGATCGACATGCGGTGTCCCTCGTGGAAGGCGTACGGGGTGTCGCACCACGAACAGCGGAGGTCGCAGCCCGTCAGGCGCACGAAAACGCAGGGGCGCCCGGCATGGGTCGATTCTCCCTGGATCGAGTGGAAGATCTCGTTGATCGTGAGCACCTCCTGCAATTGTACGGCAGCGTCCGTGGCACCGCCGGGATGACGGTAAGATCTCTTTCATGCCCACGACCTTCTACTGGAAACCGACTTGAACCACCTGCCGCAACGCCAGAAGTTATCTGGAGCAGCAGGGGGTAGCGGTCGAAGAACGAGACATCAACCGGAATCCGCCCGACCGGGCGTTTCTCGAGCGACATGTGGACGAGGAGCACTTCCTGGATTTCGTGAGCAAACGCAGCCCGGTCTTCAAGACCCGTCCGCTGCCGAAATCCAAGAAGGAAGCGATCGACCTGATGGTGCAGCAGCCCAATCTCATCCGGCGCCCCATCCTGATCCGCGGCTCGAAGGTCGTCTTCGGGTTCGACAAGAAGGAGTACGGCTAGATACCGCCCATGAAACCAGTCCGCATCGGAACGTCCGGCTGGAGCTACCCCACCGGCGCGGGGACCTGGAACGGGATCTTCTATCCGCCAGCGGGCCGGCGGCCGCGCGGGAGCGGCCGGTTCGACGAGCTGCGGTTCTACGCGGAACACTTCGACACGGTCGAAGTCAACTCGACGTTCTATCGCATCCCCACCCCGGCGACTGCAGCCAGCTGGGCGAAGCGGACGCCGGCGCGGTTCGAGTTTTCGCTGAAGCTGTTTCAGAAGTTCACGCATCCCGAGATGTTTCACAAGGCGACGGGAGCGGATCCGCTGGACCTCGGCCGCCAGGACGTGGACGAATTCAAGGCCGCGATCGATCCGATCGCGTCGGCCGGCAAGCTGGGGGCGCTGCTCGCCCAGTTCCCCGCCAGCTTCAAGGACGAGCCGAACAATCGCGGCTACCTGGAATGGCTGCTCGAACAGTTCCGCGAGCACGACGTCGCGGTGGAGCTGCGGCACCGCAGCTGGAGCGATCAGGCCGGCGAGACGATGAAGCTGCTCGGGGAGTTCGGGGCGGCGTGGACGCAGATCGACGAGCCGAAGTTCCGGCTGTCGATCCGGCAGAACCTGCTGCCGAACGTGAAGACGTTCTACTACCTCCGGCTTCACGGCCGCAACGCCGCGCAGTGGTGGAAGCACGAGAAATCGGAAGACCGATACAACTACCTGTATTCGGCGAGCGAACTGGAGCCGTTCGCGAACGCGATCAAGGAAGCCGGCCGGCGCGAGGTCAAGAAGGCGTATCTCTACGCCAACAACCATTTCTCGGCCAAATCGGTGGCGAACGCGGCGATCCTGAAGCACCAGCTCGGACAGGAGCTGCCGGGCAAATACCTCGACGAGATGGTGGAACGCTACCCTGATCTGAAAGGGCTCGTGAAGCTGCTGCCGGCTACTCCTTCACTGAAGCCTTCTTGAGCACGTCCCCCTTGCGGATCTTGTCGGTGACCTCGAGGCCGCTGATGACCCGGCCGAACACGGTGTAACGTCCGTCGAGGTCGGGCCGGTTGGCCAGCACGATGTAGAAGTGGCTGTCGGCCTGCTTCGGATCGGTCCCGGCGTAGCCCATCGCGACGGCGCCACGGAGGTGACGACGCTTCTTGGTGATCTCGGAGACGCCGATCGGCTTGCCGAAGCCGGAGCGCCCCCACCAGTCGATCATCTGCATGTTGCGGGTCTGCGGATCGCCGATCTGGACGACGAACTTCGGTTCGGCCCGGTGGAACCGCTGGCCGTTGTAGAAATTCTTCTTCACGAGCTCGACGATCCGGGCCACCGTTTTAGGCGCTTCCTCTGGATACGTTTCGAACTCGATCGTTCCCTTCGCCGTCTCCAGCACGATCACCGGGCCGGCGCCGGGAGAGGTCTGCTCCGCCGCCGGCGCCGCGGCGAGCAGCATCGCGGCGAGGATCATGGCACCGAGCCCTTTCATCGTTCCCTTCCCCACTTTTTCGACTCCAAGCTTTGGACAGAGGTCGGCCAGGACGCACTGGTTGCACAGAGGATAAACCGGCTTGCACACGTTCTGCCCCCACGTGACCAGGTAGAGGTTGATGAGCGGCCACCATTTCTTCCGGGTGACGGCGTACAGCGCGCGCTCGGTTTCCTCGGGCGTTCGGGTCTGCGTCCACCCGAGGCGGTTCGAGATCCGATGCACGTGGGTGTCGACGCAGATGTTGCTGGCGCTGCGGTGCGCCAGGATGAGCACGAGGTTGGCGGTCTTGCGGCCCACGCCCGGGAGCGTGAGCAGCTCGGCCATCGTCGCCGGCACCTTGCCGCCGAAGCGGGTCATGATCTGTTCGCACGTCTGCCGCACGTGGATCGCCTTGGTGCGGTAGAAGCTCACCGGGTAGATCAGCTCCTCGATGCGCTTCACCGGAAGCGTCAGCATCGTTCGCGGCGTGCGCGCCACCCGGAACAGCCGTTCGGAGGCCGACGCCGTCACCGCGTCCTTCGTCTGCGCCGACAGCATCGTCGCGATCAGCACCTGGAACGGGTCTTCCTGCTGGTCCTGCGCGATCTTCTCGACCGCCGGCTCCTCGAGCCCATCGATCGCCCTGGCCAGCCGTCGCATGACCGCGCCAACGCGGCCGCGAGGAAGAAACATAGCCAAACTTAGAATTACGAATTACGAATTCAGAATTGAAGAGGCTCGATTCCAGATTCTTGATTTCAAGAATTCTAGATTCTTAATTCTGAATTCTGAATTTCTCAGTGTCCATGCGACTGGCAGTAGCCGCAGTGATTGCAGGCGACGGTCGGCTCGATGATGCACGGGCCGTCGGACTCGGGCAGGGAGTAGCGGTACTGGCTCGGATGACCGGCAAACGCGAGCGGCGCGACAGCGCCGTTGAACGGCGGCGCCGGCGCCAGGCTCTGGTGCCGGGCAATCGACTCGCGGACCAGCGCTCTAAGGGCCTCTTCGTTCATGGCGTGTCCCTGAAATCCACTTCATCGATGATGCCGATGATCGCGGCGTCCACGGCGGCGGCTTTCTTCCCCAGCGCGTCACCGGCGGCCTTCCCCTCGATGACCAGCAGGACCCGCTCCCCTACGCCCGCGCCGACGGAATCGATCGCCAGGACGGCGACGCCGCGCGGCTGGTTGTCGAGCGTCATCGGCTGAACCAGCAGCAGCTTGGCCCCCTCGAGCTTCCGGTTCTTCTGCGTACTCACGACGGTGCCGACCACCCTGCCGATCTGCATCTGAATTCTTGATTCTTAGTTCTTAAGTTCTTAAGTTCTGAATTTCCGTTTGGTCCACGATCCCGATGACCGTCGCGTCGGCAGGCGGCTCCCCCGGATAGAAGGGGAAAGCAGCCTCCCGTCCGCGGACGAAGAACACGCGTTCCCCGGCGCCGGCACCAACTGAATCGAGCGCCACCAGCGTCCGGCCGGCATCGTCGCCCGAGGCCGTGATCGGCTGGAGCACCAGCATCCGGATGCCGGTGAGATTGCCGTCCTTGATCGTCGCCACCACGTCGCCGATCACCCGGGCAAGCTGCATGCTACTTCCCCTGGTCGAGGATCTGGACGGTATCCACGATGCCGACGATCGCGGCATCGACCGGGCAGTCTTTCAGCCCCGACGCCATGCGCGCCGAGCTGCCGCTGACGATCAGGACCGTCTCGCCGAATCCGGCGTCGACGGTGTCGACCGCCACCACGTAACTGCCCTCAGCCTTGCCGTGGGGATCGACCGGGCGGGCGATCATCAGCTTGCTGCTCAGCAGCCGGTCGTCTTTCCGCGTGGCGACGACAGTCCCCACGATCTTCGCCAGGATCATTTCGTGGCAGTGCTGGCCTTGCCGATCGGCAGCGCGTCCTCGAGATTCGAGTGCGGGCGCGGGATGACGTGGACCGACACGAGCTCGCCAACGCGTCGAGCGGCCGCGGCCCCAGCGTCAGTAGCCGCCTTTACGGCGGCGACGTCGCCGCGCACGATCGCGGTCACGTAGCCGGCGCCGATCTTCTCCCAGCCGACCAGCGTGACCTTGGCGGCCTTCACCATGGCGTCAGCCGCTTCGATCATCGCGACCAGGCCCTTGGTTTCGACCATGCCGAGTGCCTCACCCATTTACTGCCTCCATAAGCTGCCAGCTGCCAGCTCCCGGCTACCAGCACGGAGCATCCCTGCTGGAAGCTCGAGGCTGGAAGCCGGAAGCTGTTTCACTTCAGATTCCGCACGGCATCTTCGATCAGAGCCGTTAGTTCGCCGTATGTTAGCCGAATTTCCTCATCTGCACCGGGCGCGCCGCTCGGCACCAGCCGGCTCTTCGAAGCCGGGGCAAACACCACCTGGCAGTCCGCCTGTTCGAGTGGCTCCCCGGACGGGGGATCGGCGCAGATCGGGCCCGGGGACGAAATGCCGTACCTGCCGCGCAGCCCCTGGAGCCGGAGCACCTCGTCACGCGAGAGCAGCCGCTCGCCGCCGAGCATGCGCGCGACGAAGCTGATATTCGCGAAATGCTCGATCGTTTCCATCTTGTAGTACGCAGAGAACAGGTCCGCCCCGAGCGTGAGCGCGCCGTGGTTCGCCAGCAGCATGCCGTCGTGCACCTTCACGTACTTGCGGACGGCTTCCGGCAGCTCGCTGGTCGACGGGGTCGCGTACTCCGCGATCGGCACGCTCCCGAGCGTGGTCACCACCTCGGCGAGCACCGCGCGGTCGAGCGGGATCCCGGCCACCGCAAAGGCGGTCGCCACCGGCGGGTGGGCATGGACGACGGCGTTGACGTCCGGACGCTGCCGGTAGACCTCCAGGTGCATCTGCATCTCGGAGGAGGGATCGCGGTCCCCGGCGAGCTTCTGCCCGTCGAGGTCGGTGATGCACATCATCGACGGCTCCATGAAGCCCTTGCAGACGCTCTTCGGGGTCATCAAGAGCCGGCGATCGTCGAGCCGCACGCTGATATTGCCGTCGTTCGAGGCGGTATAGCCCCTCGCATACATGCGCCGGCCCACTTCGACGATGTCGGCGCGCAGCTGCGTTTCGGATGCCATCAGGCCCTGCCGGCGTAGTCCTGCCGGCACTTCTCGGAGCAGAAGTACCGGGTGCTGGAACCGCTGCCCGAGGTGATCGCCTTGGAGGGCAGGATGAACGTGCCGCAGACCGGGTCGCGGACGAGCCCGACGCTTGACGGTGAGCCGGCCGGACGCTGGTAGCCGAGGCCCTCGAACACGGCGGCGATCAGCCGCCACAGCAGCCGGACCACAAGGTAGGCGAGGATGCCGAAGAGGAGGATGCGAACCAGCATCGGTCAGTCCGAAGGCCCCTGCGGTTTCACCGGCGCCGCTCCCCGGCCGGCGTCCGGATGCGCCGCCCGGATGCCCTCGAGCCCTTGTTTCGCGCGCGCCGCTTCCTCGCTGGCCGGCGCCACCTCGATCACCCGCTCCCACGCCTTCGCCGCCCCTTCGAGATCCTGCTTGCCCCAGGCGCGGACGACTCCGATGTTGAGCAGCGTCTTCGAGTGCCGGGGATCGATCGCCAGCGACTGCTCGAACTGCGCCAGCGCCCGGTCGGGCTGATTGGAGTAGTAGTAGGCGATCCCGAGGTCGGTGCTCACGTCGACCTGCCGCGGATCGATCTCGAGCGCCGCCTGATACCAACGGATGGCTTCGTCGAAGCGCTCGCTGTCGAAGTACAGGTTGCCGAGCTGCGCCCGCGGCGCGGCGTTACGCGGAGCCTTGTCCGCCTCCGCCGTGAGCTGCGCGACCCGGTTCTGGTCGAGGGCCGGTGGGGTCGCCTGCTGGCCCGACGGCGCGGCTGCCTGCTGCGCCGGCGCCGCCGCGCGCTGCGGCGTGCCGTGCTGGCTGCCCATGATCCAGCCGGTCAGGAGCCCAAGCAGCAGCCCCGCCACGCCCATTACGAAGGATTCTTTGGTCACAGAGGTCCCTTATTGTAGCGTCCTCCGGAACCAGTCGACCAATGCCTGCGGCAGCTCGTACGCCCGGCCGAGCATGGTGGTGCCATGACCGGCGCCGACCAGCGACAGCAGCTCGCGCGGACCGCCGGCGGCCTTCTGAATGTCCAGGGCCGTTCGCGTCGCATAGGCGTCGTCATCGCTGACCACCAGCAGCATCGGCCGGTTGCCGTACTTGCGGACCGCCGCTTCGATCCGCAGCCCGCGATAGTCGAGCGACGGGGACAACAGCGCGACGCTGGCGATACCGGGGTCGGCAGCGGCCGCCAGCGCCGCCAGGTTGGCGCCGATCGACGCGCCGGCGATGCCGACCCGCGACGTCACGTCGGAGCGCCCCGCCAGGAAGCGCCGGGCCGCTCTCAGATCCTGCAGCATGACCGAATAGTTGGGGTTCTCGGCGGCGGCCGCCGGTGAGGAGGACTCACCGTGACCGCGAAGGTCGATCGCCAGCGCACCGATACCCTCCGCCGCCAGACGCGACGCCAGGTCGTCCCAGTCGCGCCTGGAGCGCTGCAGCATGTGGACGAGAATGACGGCGGGGGCGGGGCGAAAGGACGGCTCGTACCACGTCGCCCCGATCGTGACTCCATCATCGGTCCGGAACGAGACGCGCTGCGAGCGCGCCTGGAGCATCAGGGGGATGAGCGCCAGTAGCGCGGCCGTGAAGGCCAGCCGCACTCCGGTGGGACGTGCGCGAAACACGATCTTACCGGCCGAGGAGCGCCACCATGTCGCGCACGGCGCGGTCCATGCCCACCAGGGACGCGCGTGACACGATGCTGTGCCCGATATTCAGCTCGACGATCTCGCCGATCGCCGCGACCGGGATGACGTTCACGTAGTTCAGGCCGTGGCCGGCCAGGACTTCGAGGCCTTCCGCGGCGGCGACGCGCGCCGCCTCGGCAACCCGCGCCAGTTCCGCGGCAGCGGCGGCCGCCGGCGCGTCGGCGTACTTCCCGGTATTGATCTCGACCGCCGCGGCACCGACGGCCCTGGCCTTCCGGATCTGCGCGGCGTCGGGGTCGAGGAAGATGCTGACCAGCACGCCGGCGGTGCCGACGCGCGAGATGAAACCCTGGACCGCGTCGGCATTCGCCACGACGTCGAGCCCCCCCTCGGTCGTCAGCTCCCGCGGACGCTCCGGCACCAGCGTGACCTGGTAGGGCGCTACGGCGGAGGTGATCCGGGCCATCTCGTCGGTGACCGCCATCTCGATATTGAGCCGGGTCGAGATCGTCTTGCGCAGCAGCTCGACGTCCCGGTCCTGGATGTGACGCCGGTCGGACCGCAGGTGGACGGTGATCCCCTGCGCCCCGGCCATCTCGGCGATGAGCGCCGCCGCGACCGGCTCTGGGTCGTGGCCCTTGCGCGCCTCGCGCAAGGTGGCGATGTGATCGATGTTGACGGCTAAACGCATCACCCGAGCTCCTGCTTCACGGCCCCCGCGATCTCGGCGGCCCACTCGTGGATCTCGTGCTGATCCTTCCCCTCGATCATGATGCGCAGCAGCGGCTCCGTGCCCGAGTAGCGCACCAGCAGCCGGCCATGCCCCGCCAGCTTCTCTTCGACCCGCGCCATAGCATGCGCGACGGCCGGTACGGTGGAAAGGTCCTTTTTCGTCTGGACCCTGACGTTCACCAGCGTCTGCGGATAGGCGACCAGCTCACCGGCCAGGTCGGCAAGCTCCCGGCCCGAATCGGCCATCACCCGGAGCACGTTGAGGGCGGTGGCGATGCCGTCCCCGGTGAAGAGATGGTCGGAGAAGATGACGTGGCCGGACTGCTCGCCGCCGATCGCCAGGTCGCGCCTGAGCATCTCCTCCATCACGTACTTGTCGCCGACCGAGGTGCGCACCAGCTCGATGCCGCTCTCCTGGAGCGCGAGCTCGAGACCGATATTGCTCATCACGGTCGCGACGATGGCATTCCCCTTCAGCCGGCCCTGCGCCTTCATCTGCCGCGCGCACATCAGCAGCACGGCATCACCATCGACGATGCGGCCGTTCGCGTCGACGAAGATGGCGCGATCGCCGTCGCCGTCGAACGCCACGCCCAGCCGGCACCGGCGTTCGCGGACGGTCGCCGCGAGCAGCTCCGGGTGGGTGGAGCCGCAATCGAGGTTGATGTTGCGGCCGTTCGGATTCGCGCCGATCAGCGTCAGATCGAAGCCCAGCTCGCGAAACAGCTTCGCCGCGACCGCCGTGGTAGCGCCGTTGCCGCTGTCGATCGCGATCTTGAGCGAGCCGAGGCGATGGGGATCGGGGAGCGCCAGCCGCACGTGCGCGACATAAGCGTCCACGACGTCGGCCCGATCGACCGGCCGCGAGACGTCGCCGTTGACGGTCCAGGATCGGTCTGCGACGATGGCCTCGATCTCGCGCTCGAGCGCCTCGGTGAATTTCTCACCGCGCCCGGAGAACACCTTGATCCCGTTGTCCTCGAACGGGTTGTGCGACGCCGAGATCACGAGGCCGGCGTCGAAGTCCATCTCGCGTGCGATGTAGGCGATCGCCGGCGTCGGCAGCACGCCGCCGCTCACCAGGGTGCCTCCTTCGGACCGGATGCCGCGCGCCAGCTCCTGCTCGATCCATTCTCCCGATTCGCGCGTGTCGCGGCCGATGACCAACCGCAGGCCGGCGCCGGACGCCGGGGCGGACTCGTGGCCACGGCGGGCGCGCACGAGCGCGGCCCCGAGCCGGGCCACCGTCTCGTGATCGAGCGGGTGCTCGCCCGCCCTGCCGCGAACACCGTCGGTTCCAAAAAGTCTGGGCATTGCCTACTTGATCGTGACCTGGACGACGGCGGGCTCCGAGGTGATCACGCCGAAGGTCTCTGTGGGATCGAACTGGACCCGGAGATTGTACTGGCCGGGTCCCAGACCGGCAAGGTCCACGAAGGCGTCGATCGTTTCCGCACGCATCGCGTCGAGCGCATCACGCACCCCGCGGACGGTGACGCTCGTCGCCTGGGGCTTGATCCGCGCGGTCAGGCCGTCGTTCAGGTTGCGCCAGCGGATCGGCACGCCCCGGACCACCCGTTCGACCGGCGCCGGGACGATCCGGACCGACACCGTCGCGCTGCGCGGCTCGACCAGGCGGACGGAGCCGTCCGCCACCCCGACCGTCACGGTGTCGATGACCAGCTCGCGCCGTCCGGCGATCGAAACCGGTTCGGTGGTTGCCTCGGTGATCGACTTGACGCGGCTCTCGGGGCCGATGACGTCCACCGACGCGGGATCGGAGGTCGCCTCGCCGGCGACGAATCCCGGCGCCGGCTCCCCCTCGATGGCCGGGTGGATGCGCAGCGTCCGCCGCGCCGACTCCTCCAGCTCCAGCGCCACCGTCGCCGGTGTGACCTGGAGCACGTCGACCCCGTAGGGCACCCGGACCTCGTCGGTGCGGAGATGAAACAGCCGCGAGCCCGTCCGGGCGCCGACCAGGTCCAGGATGGCGACCACTTCGCCGGGATCGATCCGGCTGAGCAGGGCCGACGACCCCAGCACGCGGACATCGATCGTCGTCGGGGCATCGCCGAGGACTTCGAGGTTGGCCGGCTTGTTCCGGAACTCCAGCGGTACGCGAATCGTCCGCTCCACGTTCTGCTCGCCGGCGACGGTGAACCACAGGGCGGCCGCCAGCAGCAACGCCATGATCTTGAGCCCGGGGTTGCGGAAAGGATGGTAGGCCATCAGGTGTCGTAAGACTGCGCACCAGCATGGCGCTCACCCGAGCGGCGGAGCAGCACCAGGGACCTGAGCCTCACCCGCAACTCGTCGGCAGTGAGCCCGCGCTCGATCCGGCCATCGAGGGCGAGCGAGATCGACCCGGTCTCCTCCGACACCACGACCGCCACCGCGTCGCATTCCTCGGTCAGCCCGATCGCCGCACGATGCCTGGTACCGAGCTCGCGGCTGACACGGGGGTTGATGGTGAGCGGGAGGAAGCAGGCGGCAGCGGCGACCCGGCTCTCCTGCAGGATCACCGCGCCATCGTGCAGCGGCGACGAAGTCTGGAAGATCGTCACCAGCAAGTCGTAGGTGAGCGTAGCGTCGATCGGGATCCCGCTCTCGATGTAGTTTCGCAGGCCGATCTCACGTTCCACGGCCACGATCGCCCCCACCCGCTGTGACGAGAGGGTTGTCGCCGCAACCACGATCTCCTCGATCGTTTCGTTGGCCGCTTCCTGCCGGTTGAAGTAGCGGAAGAAGGGGGCCTGGCCGAAGTGGGCGAGCGCGCGCCGGATGTCCGACTGAAAGATGACGATCGCCGCAAACGCCACGTAGACCAGCATGTTGCGAATCATCCAGTTGACCGTCTGCAGCGGTGCCAGCCTGGAGACGTAGAACAGGATGACGATCAGCATCGAGCCGACGGCCATCTGGACCGCCCGGGTTCCCCTGATGAGCTTGAGGAACTCGTAGATCAGGATCGAGACGACGACGATGTCGAGGATGTCCCACCAGCCGACCGGGGGCCGGTAGCGGAGCAGCCGCGAAACGTATTCCTCCATTCGGGGCTAGCTTATCAGGCGGTCGGGCCGGCCTTCGACGGTGATTGCCGGCACGGGCGCGCCGGTCCAGGTGAAGCGGTAGGTGCGCGCGCGGCGGACGTTGGCCACGAGCGCCGGCCGGAAACAGGCGATGCAGGTGCCCCCGGGCTGACGGACGCTCGGAAACACGACCCCCAGCGACCCCTCTTCCAGCAGCTGTCTCGGCCAGCGCCTGCGAGTCAACGTAGCTGTCAGGATCCAGGCAGGAACGAAACCGCCTCGTCCGCCGCAGGTCGTGAAGATTGGCGCTGAAGTCGGCCAGGTAGTCGTCGAAGGTGACGGAATCGATGAAGCGGCCGATTTCGGAGAGTTGAACCGACTTGTGGAAGGCCACTTCGGCCTGCGAGGTGGCGAGGTCGAACCCGGCGTACCAGGCGCCGCGATCCGGGCCGTTGAAGCGTCCGCCAAGCGGGTGCGCGTGGCAGAAGGCGGCGTTGATCACCGCCCCGTGCGGAACCGCGAATACGAGCTCCTCGACGCCGATGCCGGGGAGCAGCTGGTGCTCGGCGGCCAGCCGGTCGTTGGTGGCGAGATCCAGGTCGAACAGCGCCTGGAGGTGCGCGTCATCATCGGCGATCGCCACCAGCACGCTGTCGCCGCGGGGCAGGTGCCGGGAGGCCACCAGGCGGTGTGTATCGAGCTGGCGGACCAGCGCCAGCGGAGGCGCCGCGGTCATCCTGCGCGGCGCGCGTCGAGCAGCCGACGCACCGTCTGCATCGCCGGCAGGCCACCACGGATCATGTAAGCGAGCGGCGCCTGGCCGGCAAAGATCGGGTTCTGGTTCGGCAGATGGACCCATTCATCGGCCAGCGCCTCGCTGTGCAGGATCCGCAGCGCTTTGAAGATGCCGACCAGGTAGGAGATGCGCATCAGCCGGTCGGTCTCGAGAACGCGCTCGGGCTGCCGCTTCATCTCGTAGAAAGGCCCGTTGCTGACGCCACCGAGCAGAGCCCTGGCGTCCTCGTCGCGGACCTTCCACCGCCCCATGATGTTGAAGAAGCCCTTGAGGGCCGGGGCCGACAAGCGCTCTCGCTCGGCCCGCGCCCCCAGATCGGGGGGCGCCTGCGAGCGGTACCTGGTAGCCGGATAGCGCAGCGGTTGCATTGGCGGCGAACTCCTGATCAGGAGTATATTTACTACTCGTTCGGTTGTCAATCCGTCCACGGCCGGGAGCCCGGCGCGCTCACCGGAAGCTCGACAGACGATCCGCTACCCGGACAACGTCGGTCATGGCGCCGACGTTGTGGACGCGAACGATGTGCGCGCCGAAGAGGACGGAGGCAGTCACCGCCGCCGCGGTGCCCCATTCGCGATCGGCTGGCAGACGGTCGCCAAGGGCCTCCTTCAAGAAGGATTTCCGGGATGGTCCCGAGAGGATCGGCCGGTCCAGGACCGCCAGCTCCCCGAGGCGCGCGAGGAGAGAAAAACTGTGGGCCGGCCGCTTGGCGAACCCGAACCCGGGATCCAGGACGATCGACTCGCGCCGGACCCCCGCCCCCGTGCCGCGGTCGATCGCCAGCTGCAGCTCCCGGCCGACATCGGTGACGACATCGTCGTAGTTGGCCAGGTCGTACATCTCGCGCGACCTGCCGCGGGTGTGCATCAGGATGAGCGCGGCCCCTGTTTCGGCCGCCACCGACGCGAGCGCCGGGTCGTACTGCAGCCCGCTGATGTCGTTGATGATCGCTGCTCCGCGCGCTATCGCCTCCCGCGCGACCTCGGCCTTGTATGTGTCGATCGAGATCAGCGCCTCGGTTCGCGCCACCAGCCGTTCGATGACCGGCAGGACGCGGCGCATCTCTTCGGCCGCACCAACAGCTTCGGCCCCGGGACGGGTGGATTCGCCGCCGATGTCGAGGATGTCGGCGCCGTCCTGCGCCATCCGCAAGCCGGCCTCGACCGCCCGGCCGACGTCGGCATGCAGCCCGCCGTCCGAGAACGAGTCCGGAGTGATGTTGAGCACGCCCATGACGAGCGTCCGCTCACCAAGACGCATCACGCGTCCTGCTGGCAGAGGAACGTCATACCGCTTGCGATTGAACATGTAATGAAAAAGGGCCGCGGAGATCTTGTTCTCCGTCGGCCCTTCGAAAACTGGAAGCTGATGGCTGTCGGCTGGCAGCCTATTCCTGCGTCAGCGGCTTGTTCATCGGCTGCATCGGCGAAACCATCGAGGGGCGTTCCTTCACCGGGCGCTTCTGGCCGTCATCCGGTACTCGGGACATCGGCGGCACGTACTCCTCGAGTGGCTCACCGGCGGCGATGCGGCGAACCTCCTCCGCGTCGAGCACCTCGCGTGCGAGCAGCGCGTCGGCGATCTGGAGCAGCGTGGTCTTGCGCTCGGTGAGCAGCGCCTTGGCCTTCTCGTAGTTGTTCGAGATGATGCGGCGGATCTCCTGGTCGATGTGGACCGCGGTGTCTTCGCTGTAGTCCTGGTGCTGCGCGATCTCGCGGCCGAGGAAGATCTGCTCTTCCTTCTTGCCGAAGGTCAGCGGGCCCATCGCCTCGCTCATGCCCCACTCGCAGACCATCTTGCGGGCCATCTCGGTCGAGCGCTCGAGGTCGTTCCCGGCGCCGGTGGTCATGGCGCCGTTCATGGTGATCTCCTCGGCGAGCCGGCCGCCGAGCAGAATGGCGATCTGGTCGTTGAGGTAATCGCGCGAGTAGTTGTGCTTGTCTTCCAGCGGCAGCATGGTCGTGAGACCGAGCGCCATGCCGCGCGGGATGATCGTCACCTTGTGGACCGGGTCGGCGTGCGGCAGCAGCACGGCGAGCAGCGCGTGGCCGGCCTCGTGGACGGCGGTGACCTTCTTCTCCTCGTCGTTGATGATCATCGACCGGCGCTCCGAGCCCATGAGGACCTTGTCCTTGGCGAACTCGAAGTCCTGCATGCGGACGACCTTCTGGTTGTAGCGCGCCGCGTTGAGGGCCGCTTCGTTCACCAGGTTGGCGATATCGGCGCCGGAGAAACCAGACGTGCCGCGCGCCATCACGTGGATGTTCACGTCGTCGGCGAGCGGAATCTTCTTGGTGTGGACCGCGAAGATGCCCTCGCGCCCCTTCACGTCGGGACGGTTGACGACGATCCGGCGGTCGAAGCGGCCGGGCCGCAGCAGCGCCGGGTCGAGAACGTCGGGACGGTTGGTGGCCGCGACCAGGATGACCCCTTCGTTGGACTCGAAGCCGTCCATCTCGACGAGCAGCTGGTTGAGCGTCTGCTCGCGCTCGTCGTGACCGCCGCCGAGGCCGGCGCCGCGATGGCGGCCGACGGCGTCGATCTCGTCGATGAAGACGATGCAGGGGGCGTTCTTCTTGCCCTGTTCGAACAGGTCACGCACGCGCGACGCGCCGACGCCGACGAACATCTCGACGAAGTCCGAGCCGCTGATCGAGAAGAACGGGACATTGGCTTCACCGGCGACCGCGCGGGCGAGCAGCGTCTTGCCGGTGCCCGGCGAGCCCATGAGCAGCACGCCCTTCGGGATCCGGCCACCGAGCTTCTGGAACTTCTGCGGCTCCTTGAGGAACTCGATGATCTCCTGGAGCTCCTCCTTGGCCTCGTCGACGCCGGAGACGTCCTTGAACGTGACCTTCTTCTGCGAGCTCGAAGACAGCTTCGCCCGGCTCTTGCCGAACGACAGGGCCTTGTTCCCGCCGCTCTGCATCTGCCGCATGATGAAGATCCAGAAGCCGATCATCAGCAGGATGGGAGCCCACGAGTACAGCAGCGTGGCCCAGGGGCTGACGGCCTCACGGTCGGCTTCGATCTTCACGCCGGCGCTGTTCAGTTCGTTGGCCAGGCCGGTGTAGTGCCCCACCGGCACGTAGGTACGAAACTTCGCGCTGCCGGTGCCGGTGGCGCCGGCCATATCGCCGACAATGTCGTTGCCCGTGATCTTGACGGAGACGACCTGTTTGTCCTGGACCTTCTGCAGGAACTCGGTGAACGTGATCTTCGTCTCGTTCCGGCCGGCCCAGTCCGAAGAGAAGTTCCAGATGAGCACCCCGAGGACCACGAGGAGCATCCAGAACAACAAACTCTTGAGGGTCGAATTCAAACGTCGCCTCCTAAATACTTTGCTTTCAAGAATATCACGCCCGGTGAGGACTCGACTGCCCGAAACCGGTCAGCCACGCCGTGCCCCACCACACATACAATCCTGTCATCGCGGTCGACCACGAGCGGCAGCAGGTCGCGGTCGACACGCGGAACCTTGCGATCGACCAGATAGTCCTGCAGTTTCCTGGCCCGGCCGCCCAGCCCAGGCGGCTGGAACCGATCACCTGGCCTGCGGGATCTGACCGCCAGGGGCCCTTCCAGGCCCTGAACCAGCGCCCCCCATTCCCGAACCACTGCCGGGTCGGCCGCCCCGGTCGGGGTCCAGCTCGCTGAGATCCGCATCTGCTGCGGCTCGAGCACCACCTCACCCGGTATAGACAACGGAACCTCAAAAGTGTTCGCTTGTCTTACGACGCCGCGGGGCGGTTCAGGTCCCAGTTCGATCCGCAGGCTCCCTGGCTCGCCCGACTGGGCCGGATAAACGCGAAGACGCGCCTGCTGCCCGGGCAGGCTGAGCGCATCCCCCGGCTTGCCCGACTCGGCGAACTCGAGAAATCGCTGGATTTCCTCGAAACCGATGAACCGCTCCCCGCCGAGGTGCCGCAACGCATGGCGTGCGACACGCGAGGCCAGGGACGGGTGCAGAGCAACCAACCGGCTCCGGTCGAGCTGAATCTGTCGAGGACCCGTGGACGGTGTAATTGTTAAGACGATGGAAGCGGCCAAATCGATTGCTTCCGCTTCGAGCCGGTCATCGTCCTGGCGCGCCAGGGCCGCGGCGCTGGCGAGCACCCCGGCGATGCCCGGGGAAAACTCACGCTGCAGATACGGCAGCAACTCGTGGCGGACCCGGTTCCGCGGCACCGAGAGGTCCAGGTTCGTCGCGTCTTCCTGATAGGTCAGACGATGGTCGGCGGCGTACTGGCGGAGCTCGGCACGGGACAGCTCGATCAGCGGCCGGATCACCTTCCCCGCGGTCGGACGGATCCCGGCCAGGCCGGCGGACCCCGAGCCGCGGAGCAGCCGCAGCAGAAAAGTTTCCGCCTGGTCGTCCCGGCTGTGCCCGACCGCGATCGCCGCGGCGTTCAACCGCTCCGCTGCTTCGTGCAGGAACGCGTAGCGGACGCGGCGGGCGGCATCCTCGATCGAGCGGCGCTCACGACGCGCGATCTCCCGCACGTCGGCCCGCCCGACTTCGATCGGCAGCGACAGCGCCGCTGCGATCTCCCGGCAGAACCGCTCATCGTCGTCGGCGGCGGCGCCGCGCAACTGATGATTGAAGTGCGCCAGGCCGGCGACAGCGAGGTGGGTCTCAGCTTCGAGCGATCGCAGCAGGTGGACGAGCGCGACCGAGTCCCCGCCGCCGGACAGCGCGACGAGCACGCGTCCGCCGGGCGGCAGCATCCGGTGCCGCTGGATCGTCCGCAGAACGCGGGCACCAAGGGACATAAAGTGGCCGACCCGCTCAGCGGCGATCCGCCGCCGGGCGGATCAGCCGATGAGACAAAGACAATGGCCGGCAGGAAAAATGGTGCCGGTGCAGGGACTTGAACCCCGGACAACGCGGATATGAGCCGCGTGCTCTAACCAACTGAGCTACACCGGCAGGAACTGGTAATTATAGCGCTTACGCGCCGAAATTAGGAGATGGTAGAAGGCAAACGGCCGATGGGAAAACCATTTCGCATCTGCCATCTCAGAGAGAAGCCGCGATCAGCGGGATGAGAATCTCGTGGTGGCCGACCAGGGAATAACCCTTCCCGATCCCGGCGACCGGGCGGGTCACGACGTTCGTCTGCGGACGGTACATTCGCATGAAGTCGATGTTCACGGTGGTGAGCCCGTCGAGCGGGACGCCGGCGTTTCGCGCCAGCGCCACCGCCTTCAGAAACACTTCAGGCAGCACCACCGCGGATCCGCAGTTCAGATACACCCCGCCGGCGAGCCCCGCGACATTCGACACGAAGTAGCGGAAGTCGCGCAGGCTGCCCTCGCCGAGGGCGGCGCCGTCGGCGTGCGGGTGCATGTGGATGATGTCGGTGCCGATCGCGACGTGGACGGTCACCGGGATTTCGAGCCGTGCCGCCGCGCTCAGCAGACTCAACGAAGGATGCGCTGGTGGGACGGCGTTCAGTCTGGCGGTGACCGCCTGGCCGATGCCGAGGCCGCGCGCGACCCCCTCGCTGATCGCCGCATTGAGCTGCGTGGCGGTTTCTTCCGCCATGCCGAATCGCCCTGGACCGAGGGCCTCGTCCACGTCTTCCGAGGTGGAGCCCGACAGCGCCAGCTCGAAATCGTGAATGATCCCGGCGCCGTTCATCGCCAGCGCCGACACGAAACCGCGCTCCATGAGGTCGATCAGCACCGGCGTCAGTCCGGTCTTGATGACGTGCGCGCCGATGCCCCAGACGATGCCGGCTCCCGAAGCATGCGCGCCGCGCAGCGCCGCGACCGCCGCCTTGAAATCCGCGCCGGCGAGAATGTCGGGCAGCGACTCGACAAACGCCTTGACGGTCTGCCCTGGTCTCGATGGCTTCGCGAAATCGGCCGCGTTCGCCTTGCTCTTCCGCGTGGCCAGCGGATAGGTGCGCACACCGGAGAGATCGAACTCTTTGTAGGGGAAAATCACGAGGGGAGGATACAACTCCCAACTGCCAACTCCCAACTCCCAACTCCAGTGCCAATCCACCCCAATCCACAGTCCCCAATCCCCAATCCGCACTTCCGCCCCCCTACCACTTCCACCCAGTCCGGTCTCAACAGATCAGCATCGCGTCGCCGTACGAGTAGAAGCGGTAGCGCCGGGCGACCGCTTCGCGATAAGCGGCGAGCACCCGCTCGCGCCCGGCGAGGGCGGCCACGAGCATCAGCAACGATGACTTCGGCAGGTGGAAGTTGGTGAGCAGGCCACCGACGACCTGGAAATCGAAGCCGGGATGGATGAAGGTCGTCGCGTCGGCGGCGCCGGCGCGGACCTGGCCGCCGCCGCGGATCGCGGCGTCCTCGAGGGCCCTCGTGGTCGTGGTGCCGACCGCGATCACCCGCCGCCGCTCGGCGACCGCCCGGTTGATCGCTGCGGCCGCGGCGGCTGTGATCACGTACGGCTCGGGATCCACGACGTGGGATTCCACCGTCTCGGTGCGCACCGGCTTGAACGTGCCGTAGCCGACGTGCAGCGTCACTTCGGCCCGTTCGACCCCGCGCGCCGCCAGCGACGCCAGGATCTCCGGGGTGAAGTGGAGCCCTGCGGTCGGCGCCGCCACCGAGCCCCTGCTGGTGGCGAACACCGTCTGGTAGCGCTCGCGGTCCGCCACCGTGTCTTGACGCCGGATGTACGGCGGCAGCGGCACGTGCCCCAGCCCATCTACCAGGGAATCGACATCGGCGTTGCCGTCGGCCTCGAGCCGCACCGTCCGGCGGCCGAAGAAGTGACGTTCGAGCACTTCCGCCCGCAGCGCGCCCGCCGCCCCTTCGAACCGTACTCGTGAGCCGGGTTTCAGCTTCTGGCCCGGGTGCATCAGCGCTTCCCACACGTTCCCTTCGACCCGGCGCAACAGCAGGCACTCCACTGCCCCGCCACTCGGATCCCGCCGCCCGAGGAGGCGCGCGGCAATCACCCTGGTGTTGTTGAGCACGATCAGGTCTCCCGCCTGGAGGTAGCGCGCGAGGTCGGAAATCACCGCATCCTCGGTCGATTCACCGTCACGGCGGAGGACGAGCAGGCGCGACGCTCCGCGCGGCGCTGCCTCCTGCGCGATCAGATCGTCCGGCAGCTCGAAGTCGAAATCGGAAACCTGCACGGGAGAACTCTAGCCCGCGCCGCAGGCGATCGCGACCGGACGGGCGATCGACGGTTGAGCAGGGCGTGGTCAGCGGCTCGTGACAGAATGGCCGCAATGGCCGGGAGCACTGGCGACGACGAAAAGACAACGGTCTACGAGACCGAGGTCCAGGAGGGTGAACCGCTCACCATCAAGATGCCGGTCGACATCCGCAGCGTCGCGTTGACGACGCTGACGGTGCTGACCGTCATTCTTGTGCTGCAGTATGCGCGGCCGTTCCTCATTCCGGTGGTGCTGGGGGTCCTGATCAGCTACACGCTCGGCCCCGCGGTGACGTCGATGGCCCGTCATCACGTGCCCAGGCCGCTCGGGGCGTTCCTGGTCATCCTCGCCCTCTGCGGCTCGCTCGGCTTCGGCGTCTACACCCTGACCGACGAAGCGGTCGACATCATCGACGACATGCCGGTGGCGGCACAGAAGCTCCGCGACCGAATGAATGCCCCCCGGCGCCAGGGAGAGGATCCCGGACTGCTGTCGAAGGTCCAGTCGGCCGCCAACGAGATCGACAAGACCGCGGCCGGCGCCACCGAGCCGATCCCCACGGCCCGCGGCGTTCAGCGCGTCCAGGTCGTGCAGCCGACCTTCAGCGCGTCCGACTACGTCTGGAGCGGCGGACGCGGCGTGCTCAGCTTCCTCGCGCAGGCCGCGGTGGTCCTTTTCCTCGTCTTCTTTCTCCTCGTCACCGACGACCTGTTCAAGCGGAAGATCGTCAAGATCGCCGGGCCGACGCTGACCAAGAAGAAGATCAGCGTCCAGATCATGGACGAGATCAATCAGCAGATCAGCGGCTTCCTGCGCGTCCAGGTGATCACCAGCCTGCTGGTGGCGGTGGCGACGTCGGTGGCGCTGTGGTGGTTCGGGGTGAACAACTACATCATCTGGGGGCTGCTGGCCGGGATCTTCAACTCTATTCCGTATCTCGGCCCGATCGTGGTCACCGGCGGTCTGGCGGTCGTGACGTTCATGCAGTTCAACGATCTCGTCGTGACCGCGTACGTCTCGGGGACGGCGCTGGCGATCACCAGTCTCGAAGGGTGGCTGCTGACCCCGCTGTTGATGAGCCGGGCGGCACAGATGAACCCGGTCGCGATCTTTGTCGGGCTGTTGTTCTGGAGCTGGGTGTGGGGAGTCTGGGGAACCATCCTGGCCGTACCGATGCTGATGGCGATCAAAGCGGTCTGCGACCGGGTCGAAGACTTTCAGCCGTTCGGAGAGATGCTCGGGGAGTAAGCGTCGGCCGTCGTCAGACCAGCGGCACGTTCGCCAGCAGCCACCACAGGATCACGAGCGGCGTGACCGCCAGGGAGACGAGCACCACGATGCACACGGCGACGAACGCGTAGTCCGAGGTGTCCGGCTTCACCTCGCGGTAGGCATGGCGCTCGAGCAGCCTCAGGTTCCGGAGGTTGGCCTTGAAGCCGGCGTCGAACAGGTCGCCGAGCAGCGGCACCACGCCGACCAGCAGGTCCAGCCCCGAGTTGAACACCATCCGCGCGATCACCACCTTCGGTACCCGCAGGCGGATGGAGTGCAGCAGGATCATCACCGAGAAGAATCCGGTGATCAGATCCCCGGCGCCAGGCAGCAGGCCGATGATCGGGTCGATCCCGAACCGCATCTGCGTCCCCGGGACCTGGAAGGCGCTGTCGAGCAGCACCGCCCACTTGCGCAGCGCCGGCAGCGCGCGATCCTCACGACCCGGTCTCACCTCTTCATCAATCACGCCCACACCCCGGACTCAGCACTGGCACTCAGCACTGGCACTCAGCACTCAGCACTGGCACGCAGCACCCAGCACCGCACGCAGCACTCAGCACTCGCACGCAGCACATTGCACGTTGCACGCCGCACGTCGCACGCCGCACCTCGCACGTAATAATAGAGCGTGGCAATCGCTTCTCTCCGCGTCTGGCCCGGCTCTCCGTATCCGCTCGGGGCCACGTGGGACGGCGTCGGGGTCAACTTCGCGCTCTTCTCCGAACATGCCACCCGGGTCGAGCTCTGTCTGTTCGATTCACCCGAAGCGGAAGTCGAGTCGCTGACCATCCCGCTCCCCGAACAGACCGACATGGTCTGGCACGGCTATCTGCCGGACGTTCAGCCGGGCCAGCTCTATGGCTACCGCGTCCACGGTCCCTTCGCGCCGCACGCCGGTCATCGCTTCAATCCCAACAAGCTGGTGCTCGATCCCTACGCCCGCGTCGTCGGCCGGCCGGTGCGCTGGAACGAAGCGCTCTTCGGCTTCACCTTCGGTGAAGACGACACTACCTACGACCTGCGCGACAACGCGCCGTTCGCGCCGCTGGCGGCTGTCGTCGACGATGCGTTCACGTGGGGGGAGGACCGCGCGCCGCGCATCCCGTGGCACGAGACGCTGATCTACGAGCTGCACGTGAAGGGATTCACCAGGCTCAATGCCCAGATCCCCGAGCCCCTGCGAGGGACCTACCGGGGCCTGGCCTCGGAGCCGGCGATCCGGCATCTCACGGCACTGGGGGTGACGGCGGTCGAATTGATGCCGGTCCACCACCACGCGGACGACTGGCACCTGATGCAGCGTGGCCTCGGCAACTACTGGGGCTACAACACCCTGGCCTACTTCGCCCCGGATATCGCCTACGCGGCGGCGGCCGCGCCGCTCGACGCGGTCCGCGAGTTCAAGATGATGGTCCGGGCGCTGCACGCCGCCGGCCTCGAGGTCATCCTCGACGTGGTCTACAACCATACGGCGGAAGGCAACCACACCGGCCCGACAGTCTCGCTGCGCGGCATCGACAACGCCTCGTACTACCGGCTGCTCCCCGACCAGCCGCGCTTCTACCAGGACTTCACCGGCTGCGGCAACACGCTGAACATGCGCAGCCCCCGCGTGCTCCAGCTGATCATGGACAGCCTGCGGTACTGGGTGAAGGAGATGCACGTCGATGGTTTCCGGTTCGATCTTGCCAGTGCGCTGGCGCGTGAGTTGCATGCGGTCGACAAGCTGGGCGCCTTCTTCGACATCATTCACCAGGACCCCGTGCTCTCGCAGGTCAAGCTGATCGCGGAACCATGGGACCTCGGTGAGGGCGGCTACCAGGTCGGCAACTTCCCCACCAAATGGACGGAGTGGAACGGCAAGTACCGCGATACCGTCCGCCGGTTCTGGCGCGGTGACGGCGGCGTCGTCTCGGAGCTGGCGACGCGCCTCTCCGGCAGCAGCGACCTCTACGAACAGAGCGGCCGGCGCCCCTACGCGAGCATCAACTTCGTGACCGCGCACGACGGGTTCACGATGGCAGACCTGGTCAGCCACAACGACAAGCACAACGAGGCAAACGGCGAGAACAACCAGGACGGCGAGAACCACAACCTCAGTTGGAACTGCGGGCACGAAGGACCGACGACCGACCGGCACATCCTCGAGCTGCGCGCCCGTCACCGCCGCAACTTGATGGCGACGCTGATGATGTCGATCGGCGTGCCGATGATCAGTGGCGGCGACGAGGTGGCGCGGACCCAGCACGGCAACAACAACGCCTACTGCCAGGACAACGAGACGAGCTGGACCCGCTGGGACCTGTCTGCCGAGCAGCGCGACTTCCTGGAGTTCACGCGCCGCCTGATCCGCATCTGGAAGCAGAACCCGGTGCTGCGGCGGCGCAAGTTCCTGCAGGGTCAACGGGTCCGCGGCGTCGGCGTGGCGGATATTTCGTGGCTTGGGTCGTCGGGGGTCGAGATGACCGACGAAGTCTGGCACTCACCCGACGTGCGATGCCTGGCGATGCGGTTGAACGGAGACGCCATTGACGAGGCCGACGAACGCGGCGAGCGCGTCTTCGGCGACACGCTGCTGGCGCTGTTCAACGCCGGCGACGACGCCGAGGCGTTCACCTTGCCCCCCGCCGAGCCGACGGATCGCTGGGAGATCCTGGTGGATACCACCGACCCGTGGACCCCGGCACGAAGGCTGCGAGCAGGTGACCAGTACCAGTTGCAGCCCAGCGCGATGGCCGTGCTGAGGCTCAGCCGTGGCCACAACGAGGACTGACGGCTGCGCGCTGCACGCTGACGGTTGAAGGGCCGACGGCGGAACCGAATGTGTTGAAGCTGCATGGCGAAGACCGCGATCAGAAAATCGACCAGGCCCCGTAGAAAAGCGGCGCCCCCGGTACCGGCTCTCGATCCCGGCCTGCTACGGCGGGTGGTCGTGGAAAATCTCTACCCCGAAGTCGATGGCGGGCACTTCCCGGTCAAGCGGGCGGTCGGAGAGAAAGTGATCGTCAGCGCCGACGTCTACGCGGACGGCCACGATCTGATCGGCGCGGCGCTGCTGTTCCGCCGCGCCGGTGAGCCTCGATGGAACGAGGTTCGGATGACGGCGGCCGGCAACGACCGCTACACCGCGGAGTTCACCGTCGGCACGCTGGGGGGTTACGAGTACACGGTCGAGGGATGGATCGACCGGTTCGCGACCTGGCGTCAGGAGATCTCGAAGAAGTTCGGCGCCGGCCAGGAGATCTCGAGCGAACTGCTCGAAGGCGCTGAGCTCGTCCAGCGCGCACTCGCCGACGAGCGCGCCGGGGCAACCCGTGAGGAGAGCGCGCCCGGCCAGGACGGTGGCGGCTGGGTGCACGCGCAGGAACAACTGGCGCAGTGGGCCGCGACCCTCGCCGATACCGAGCTCTCGCCGGAGCGCCGGGTCGTAATCGCGCTCGAAGCCGACCTGGACGACGCGATGACCGTCCGTGCCGATCGCCGGCTCGCCTCGCGGTACGATCGCGTTCTCGAAGTGATCGTCGATCCGGTTCGGGCACGGTATGGCGCGTGGTACGAGATGTTCCCGCGATCGGCCGGCACCGATGCCTCCCGCAGCGCGACCTTCCGTGAGGCCACCGCCCGCCTGTCATACGTGGCCGGCATGGGGTTCGACGTCCTGTACCTGCCGCCGATCCACCCGATCGGCACGAGCTTTCGCAAGGGCCCCAACAACACGCTCGACGCCGGGCCCGGCGATCCCGGCAGTCCGTGGGCGATCGGCAGCCAGGCCGGCGGCCACATGTCGGTCGAACCAGGGCTCGGCACACTCGAGGACTTCGATCAGTTCGTCGCCGCCGCGCGCGGGCATGGCCTCGAGATCGCGCTCGACCTGGCCTACCAGGCCTCGCCGGACCATCCCTACGTGCGCGAACACCCGGAGTGGTTCCGCCGCCGCCCCGACGGCACGATCAAGTACGCGGAGAACCCGCCCAAGAAATACCAGGACATCTATCCGATCAACTTCGAATCGGAGGCGTGGCCGGAGCTCTGGCACGAGTTGAAGCGGATCATCGAGTTCTGGATCGCCCGCGGCGTGAAGATCTTTCGCGTCGACAACCCGCACACGAAACCGTTCCGCTTCTGGGAGTGGGCGCTGCGCGAAATCAAGCGCGCGCATCCGGACGCGATCTTCCTGTCCGAGGCGTTCACCCGGCCGAAGATCATGCGGCACCTGGCGAAGTCAGGATTCTCGCAGTCGTACACCTACTTCACCTGGCGGAACAGCAAGACGGAGCTGGCTGAATACTTCGCCGAGCTGACGCAGACCGAGGTCCGCGAGTACATGCGCCCGAACCTGTTCGCCAACACGCCCGACATCCTGCACGAGTACCTGCAGCACGGCGGCCGGCCGGCGTTCCAGGTGCGGTTGTTCCTGGCCGCGACGCTGGGGGCCAGCTACGGCATCTACAGCGGCTACGAGCTGGCTGAGAACGTCCCGGTGCGGCCGGGCAGCGAGGAGTACCTCGACTCGGAGAAATACCAGATCCGCGTGCGCAACTTCGACGACCCGGGCAGCATCTCCGAGCTGATCGGCCGCGTGAACACGATCCGCCGGGAACACCCGGCCCTGCAGCGCGACTGGGGTCTGCGGTTCCACGCCACCGACAATCCGCACCTGATCTGCTACAGCAAGCGATCCGAGGACGGTACCGACGTGATGCTGATGGTCGTCAATCTCGATCCGGCGAACATGCAGCACGGCTTCGTCCAGCTGCCGCTCGCCGATTGGGGGCTCGGCCCCGAGACCACCGTGGCGCTCACCGACCTGCTCTCCGGAGAACGGTACTTCTGGCGCGGCGAGTGGAACTACGTCCGGCTCGATCCCCAGGCACAGGTCGCGCACATCCTGGCCGTCCAGCTCCCCGGTCCGCTGGCGTCCGAACCGCCGGAACCGCTCACCACATGACCGCTTCGGCTCCGATCGATCCGTTCTGGTACAAGGACGCCGTCATCTACCAGGCGCACGTGCGCGCCTTTTTCGACAGCACCAACGACGGCGTCGGCGACTTCACCGGCCTGACCCAGAAGCTCGAGTACCTCGAAGGTCTCGGGATCAACTGCCTGTGGCTGCTGCCGTTCTACCCGTCGCCGCTGCGTGACGACGGCTACGACATCGCCGACTACGAGAATATCCACCCGAGCTACGGCACGCTCGCGGATTTCGACCGCTTCGTCGAGGAGGCGCACCGCCGCAACATCCGCATCGTGACCGAGCTGGTCATCAACCACACTTCCGACCAGCACCCCTGGTTCCAGGCGGCGCGCCGGGCGCCAGCCGGTTCGCCCGAGCGCGATTTCTACGTGTGGAGCGAGACCAACCGCAAGTACGAAGGGGTCCGGATCATCTTCACCGACACCGAGACCTCGAACTGGAGCTGGGACGACACCGCCAAGGCCTACTACTGGCATCGCTTCTTCCATCACCAGCCGGATCTGAACTTCGACAACCCGGCGGTGCTCGACGCGGTCGTCCGGGTCATGCGGTTCTGGTTCGACCGCGGCGTCGACGGCCTGCGGCTCGACGCCGTGCCCTACCTGATCGAACGCGAGGGCACGATCTGCGAGAACCTGCCCGAGACCCACGACATCCTCAAGAAGATCCGCGCCGAACTGGACCTCCAGTACGGCGACCGGATGCTGCTGGCGGAAGCCAACCAGTGGCCGGCCGACGTTCGTCCGTATTTCGGGGACGGCGACGAATGCCACATGGCCTTCCACTTCCCGCTGATGCCGCGCATGTTCATGGCGGTGCGGCTGGAGGACCGCCATCCGATCGTCGAGATTCTCCGGCAAACGCCGGATATCCCCGAGAACTGCCAGTGGGCTATGTTCCTTCGCAACCACGACGAGCTGACGCTCGAGATGGTGACCGACGAGGAACGCGACTACATGTATCAGGCCTACGCCGCCGACCCGCAGATGCGGATCAACGTCGGGATCCGCCGGCGGCTGGCGCCGCTGATGGAGAACAGCCGCCGCCGCATCGAACTGCTGAACAGCCTGCTGATGTCGATGCCGGGCACGCCGGTCCTCTACTACGGTGACGAGATCGGCATGGGCGACAACATCTACCTCGGCGACCGCAACGGCGTGCGGACGCCGATGCAGTGGACCGGCGATCGCAATGCCGGCTTCTCGCGCGCCGATCCCGCGAGGCTGTTCGCCCCGCCGATCATGGACCCGGTGTACGGCTACCAGGGGATCAACGTGGAGGCCCAGGAGCGCTCGCCGTTTTCGCTCCTGAACTGGATGAAGCGGCTGATCGGTCTCCGCAAGCAGTTCCGCGTGTTCGGCCGCGGCTCGATCGAGTTCCTGCCGGCGCAGAACCGGAAGGTGCTGGCCTACGTACGGCGGCACGAAGAAGAGACCATCCTCTGCGTCGCGAATCTCTCGCGCAGCGTTCAGCCGATCGAGCTCGACCTGTCGCGGTTCAAGGGGCTGACGCCGGTCGAGCTCCTGGGGCTGACGGAGTTCCCGCGCATCGGCGACCTCCCGTACTTCCTCACCCTCGGCGGATACGCGTTCTACTGGTTCCGGCTGCAGCAGGCGGCGGCTCCGATCAGCGCCCGGGTCACGCCCGGGGAACCGGTCGAAGTGACCGAGGCGCCGGCGCTCTTCATGGGCGTCGCCTGGGACACCCTGCTCGAGGGGAACGTCCGCACGCTGATCGAGCGCGACCTGCTGATGGGGTTCCTGCAGCGCCAGCGCTGGTTCGGCGCCAAGGCCCGGCCGATGCGCTCCGCGCGGTTCGTCGACTGGGGGGTGCTGCGCCGCGCGCCGCAGCCGCTGTTCCTCACCATCGTCGAGGTGGAGTTCGCCGACGGCGGGCGTGACCGGTACTTCCTGCCGCTGGCGATCTGCTCGCACGGGGAGACCCAGGGGCTGCGGGAGCGTGCCGGGCATGCGATCCTCGCCAACATCGCCGGTGCACGGAAGGCGGTGCTGTTCGACGGATGGCTCGACGACGGGTTCGCGCGCGCGCTGCTCGAGGTGATCGAAAAACAGGAGCAGAACCGGACCCGCCGGGGCAACACCCGCGCCCTGCAGACCGGGCGGTTCGCGGCGATCCGGGGCACCGATGATCTCCCTCCGCGCCGCGTGACCGCGGAGCAGAGCAACACGTCGCTGATCTTCGGCGATCGCCTGTTCCTCAAGCTGTTCCGGCGGCTCGACTCCGGCATCAATCCGGATTTCGAGATCGGGCGATACCTGACCGAGCAGGCCGGCTTCACCCGCGTCCCGGCGGTGCTCGGCGCCCTGGAGTACGCGACGGTCGGCGAAGTCGTCCCGTCGACGCTGGCGATGCTGCAGGAACTGGTGGACAGCCAGGCGGACGGCTGGGCCCATGCCACCGACGAAGTGCGTCGCTTCTACGAGGCGGTCCACTCGCGTCCCGCGCCGGATGCGGTGTTTCCGTCCTGCGGCTACACGGCGTTGATGGACGCTTCAGCCGCCGCCGATGATCCGGGACCTGGTCGGGGGATTCCTGGGGACGGCCGAGCGGCTCGGCCGCCGCACCGGGGAAATGCACCTGGCGCTCGCCTCGGACGCCAGCAACCCGGCCTTCGCACCCGAGCCCTTCACCCCCGACGATCTGGCCGGGATCATCACCGAAGCGACCGGGGAGGCGCAACGCGCCTTCGACTCGCTCGCGGCGCAACCGTCACTGGCCCCTGAGCTCCTGGCGCGGCGCCAGGAGGTGCTCGACCGGCTTCACCGCTATCCCGCGCTCGAGTTTGCCGCGTCGAAGATCCGGGTACACGGCGACTATCATCTCGGACAGGTGCTGTTGGCCGAGGGAGACTTCTACATCCTCGACTTCGAAGGGGAGCCGGTGAAGCCACTGTTGCAGCGCCGGATGAAGCAGTCGCCGCTCAAGGACGTCGCCGGCATGATGCGCTCCTTCAGCTACGCGGCGCATGCCGGGCTGTTCGCCTACACCGCCGGACGGCCCGACACCGTCGATCAGCTCACCCGCTGGGGCCAGGCCTGGGACACCTGGGCGACCGGCGCGTTCCTGCGGGGATACTTCGGAGCCGTTGAAGGGTCGCTGTTCGTGCCGGCCAACCCCACCCAGCGCGACGACCTGCTGTGCCTGTTCGTGCTCGAAAAGGCGCTGTACGAATTGAACTACGAGCTGAACAACCGCCCGGACTGGGTGCGGATTCCGGTATCGGGCATCCGCCGCCTGCTCGGCTGATCATGCCGCCAGTCTTCGGCGCCGTGCCGTCACACGAAGGTGTGCGATTCGCAGTCTGGCAGCCACCAGCCGGCGAGCTGCGCCTTCAGCTCCATGACGGCGCCGCCGTTGGCGTGCATCCGCTCGCGCCAGACGGCGATGGGATGCTGGCAACCTGGGTGCGGGGAGCGGCGGCCGGCGATCGCTACACCTATTCGCTCGACGGCTCGGCGCTGCCAGATCCGGCCTCGCGCTTTCAGCCCGACGGCGTTCACGGCGTCTCGCAGGTCGTCGACCCCGGCGCGTTCAAATGGCACGATCACGGCTGGCGCGCGCGCCCGATCGATGACCTGATCGTCTACGAGCTGCACGTCGGCACTTTCTCTCCCACTGGAACGTTCGCCGGCGTCCAGCAACGTCTGCCGTACCTTCGCGACCTCGGGGTAACGGCGATCGAGCTGATGCCGGTGGCGGATTTCCCCGGCCGGCGGAACTGGGGCTACGACGGCGCCGCGCTCTACGCCCCTTCGCGCGCCTACGGCACCCCGGAGGACCTCCGGCGCCTCGTCGACGTGGCCCACGGGCACGGGCTCTCGGTGATCCTCGACGTCGTCTACAACCATCTCGGGCCGGAAGGCGCGTACCTTACCCGCTTCAACCATCACTATTTCAACAACCGCCACCGAACGCCGTGGGGCGATGGGATCAATCTCGACGGACCCGGATCCCTGCTCGTGCGGCGGTTCATCCTCGACAACGCCGCCCACTGGGTTCGCGAATACCACGTGGACGGCCTTCGGCTCGACGCCACCCACGCGTTGATCGACGAGAGCGCGAAGCACATCGTCCAGGAGATTGCCGAAACGGTGCGCGCGGAGGCTGGCCGTCCGATCGTCGTGCACGCCGAAGACGACCGGAACCTCGCCGCCATGATCGAAGACGCTGCGCTCGGCGGCTGGGGGCTCGACGGCGTGTGGGCCGACGACTTCCACCACGTCGTCCGCACCATGGTGGCCGGTGACAACCACGGCTACTACGCCGACTTCGCCGGGCACACACGGGAGCTGGCGACGATCATCGAGGACGGCTGGCTCTACTCCGGCGACCATTCGCTGCACATGAAGCGGCATCGAGGCACCCACCCCGGACGCGTGCCGATGCACCGGTTCGTCGTGTGCGTGCAGAACCACGACCAGGTGGGGAACCGTGCGATGGGCGACCGCCTGCACCACACGATCGGCGAGGACGCGTGGCGCGCCGTCACCGTGCTCCTGGTCTCCGTCCCGATGACGCCGCTGCTCTTCATGGGGCAGGAGTGGGCGGCCTCCAGCCCGTTCCAGTACTTCACCGACCTCGAGCCCGAACTCGGACACCGGGTGACCGAGGGGCGACGGCACGAATTCGCCGAGTTTCCCGCCTTTACCGACCCGGGCGCACGCGAGCGCATCCCTGATCCGCAGGCAGAGGCGACATTCCTCGCCAGCCGGCTGCGCTGGGAAGAGCGCTCCGGCGGCGTGCACGAGAGGAGCCTCGCGCTGCACCGCGCGTTGATCGCACTCCGGCTCGAGCATGAAGCCCTGTCCGGATCGGAGGCGACGGCGGGTTCGGCCGCGTCGCCCGACGACGAGACCATCGTGGTCAGGCGGCACGGGGACCAGGAAACATTCTGGATCGTCGTCCGGTTCAAGGGGGCCGGTGTCGTGGATCTCGACGCGGTCGCGGCAGCCATCGGCGCCGACTCCCCCGGCGCGGACCTTGACCTGGTGCTCGACACCGAGCATGCGGAATTCGCCGGTGCGCCGGCGGCGATCGATGTCTCTGGCGCCACCGTCCGCTTCCAGCGGCCGGGCGCCGTCATACTGAAGCAGCGATGAGCCCTGAACCGAGATTGAGACCGCGACACGTGCCGATCTCGACCTATCGGCTGCAGGTCCACTACGGCTTTCCCCTGCCCGCGGCGGCGGCGGTCGTGCCGTACCTGGCGCGGCTCGGCATCGGCACCTGCTACACCGCTCCCTATTTCACCGCGGTCTCGGGCAGCACGCACGGCTACGACGTCTGCAACCATAACGAGATCAACCCCGAGCTCGGCGGCGCCACGGCCCACCGCCGGTTCGTCGAGGCGCTTCACCGGCACGGTCTCGAACACGTCGTCGATTTCGTGCCCAACCACATGGGGATCGGCGCCGGCGGGAACGCGTGGTGGAAGGACGTCCTCGAGAACGGCCCCAGCTCTCCGACGTCGAAGTTCTTCGACATCGACTGGGCGCCGATGAAAGCGGAGCTTCATGCCAAGCTGCTCCTGCCGATCCTCGGCGACCAGTACGGCCACGTGCTCGAACGCGGCGAGCTGCAGCTCGAGTTTCGCGACGGGGTGCTGGTCCTCCACTATTTCGAGCACGAGCTGCCGGTCAATCCGCGACAGGCGCCGCGAGTCTTCCGCCTGGCCGTCGACCCCCTGACCGTGGAGCTCGGTGCCGACAACCACTTTCTCCACGAGTTTCTGAGCATCCTCACTTCACTCGAGAACCTGCCGCCTTACACGGAGCAGGATCCGATGCGCATCGCCGAACGGCAGCGTGAGAAAGAGGTCGCCAGAGCACGGCTGGCCCGGCTGGTGCAGGAGTCTCCGGCGGTCGGCCGGCACATCGTCGGCGCCGTCCAGACCGTGAACGGCACGGTCGGCACGCCGGACAGCTTCGATCAGCTGCACCTGCTTCTCGAAGCGCAGGTCTATCGGCTCTCCTACTGGCGCACGGCCTCGCACGAGATCAACTACCGGCGTTTCTTCGACGTCAATACGCTGGCCGGCCTGCGGGTCGAGGAGCCGGAAGTATTCGAAGCGACCCACGTGCTGCTCGCACGCCTGCTGGGCGACGGCAGCGTCCAGGGCGTTCGCGTCGATCATCCCGACGGCCTCTTCGACCCGAAGCGGTATTTCCAGATGCTCCAGGATCTGGCGGGCCGCACCGCACCCGTCGCTGCCCGGCAGCAGCCGCTCTATGTGGTCGCCGAGAAGATCCTGTCGACGCGGGAACGGCTGTCGCCGTCCTGGCCGGTGCATGGCACGACCGGCTACGACTTCCTCAACGATCTGAACGGCATCTTCATCGATGCCGCCCAGGCGCGTCGCGTGCGTCGTGTCTACACCAAGCTCACCGGCAGCAGCGAGCCGTTCGACACCGTCCTGTACGACGCGAAGCAGCTGATCATGAGGACGGCGATGTCGAGCGAGCTCAACGTGCTCGCGCTCATGCTCGACCGGATCGGCGAGAGCAACCGCAAGTCGCGCGACTTCACGCTCGAAAGCCTGCGCGACGTCATTCGCGAAGTCGTCGCCTGCTTCCCGGTCTACCGCACCTACGTAAACGAGGACGGCTGGACTCCCTCGGACCGCGCGGTCGTCGAGCAGGCCATCACCATGGCGCGCCGCCGGAACCCGGCGATGGAGTCCTCACTGTTCGACTTCTTCCGCGAAGTCGTGCTGCCGCGGGATCCTGACGATGCGGCCACCGCCCGCCCCGGTGGGGACCGGCGGGTCGGGTACCCGCCGGCGGACGCGAACGAGGTGCGGGAGCGGCTCCGCTTCGCGATGAAGCTCCAGCAGTACACCGGCCCGGTCCAGGCGAAGGGGCTCGAGGACACCGCCTTCTATCGCTACAACGTCCTGCTGTCGGTAACCGAGGTCGGCGGCGATCCGTCACGCCTCGGCCGCCGGGTCGAGGAGTTCCATCAGAGCAACGCCCATCGCGCGCTCAACTGGCCGTTCGACATGCTGACGACCTCGACCCACGACACCAAGCTGGGGGAGGACGTGCGCGCGCGCATCAACCTGATCTCGGAGTTGCCGGACGAATGGGGCCGTGAGGCATCGAAGTGGATGCGGGTGAACCGGACCCAGCGGCGAGTGGTCGATGGGGACCCGGCGCCCGACCGCAACGACGAATACCGCCTCTATCAGGTGCTGCTCGGCGCCTGGCCGGTCGGACTCCCGGCGAGCCTGTCACAGGCGCCCGCGGAACTGATCGAGCGCGTCGCCGCCTACATGCTCAAGGCGGCGCGCGAGGCCAAGATCCACACCAGCTGGCTCACGACCAACCAGGCCTACGAGGACGCCCTGACCGGTTTCGTCGAGCGGATCCTCGGCCCTGCCGGCGGCCCCAGGTTCCTCCCCGCGTTCCTGCCGTTTCAACAACGGATCGCCTCGCTCGCCGTGGTCAATTCGTTGTCGCAGGTGGTGCTGAAGCTGGGTTCGCCGGGGGTCCCGGACTTCTACCAGGGGACCGAGCTGTGGGACCTGAGCCTGGTGGATCCCGATAACCGTCGTCCGGTCGACTTCGACCTGAGGCAGCGCCTGCTCGAACGCAGCGAGACCGCGGCGCCGGACCCCGACGAGCTGCTGACGAACTGGAGCGACGGCCGGATCAAACTGTTCGTCACCAGGGCCGGCCTTCAGCTCCGGCGCGAGCTGCCCGACGTGTTCGTCGGTGGGGAATACCTGCCGCTCAGCGTCGAGTCGAGCGTGGCCGGTGACGCCGTCGCCTTCGCCAGGCGTTCCGGCGGGCACGCAGTGATAGCGATCGCGCCGCGGTTGTGTTCGAGCCTGTTCGACCCGGCGCGCCCGGCCCCGACCGGAGGCGAGTGCTGGAAGACCTCACGGGTCATGCTGCCGGAAGAATTGCGGCATCGCACGTTCCGCGACGCCTTTACCGGCGCCCTGATCCGCCCGACGGTGACGGCCGAGGCCGGCTGGATCTTCCTCGGCCAGGCGCTGGGCCTGCTGCCGGTCGCACTCCTGAAGGCTGAAGGGTGAATGTGAAGGGTGAAGGTTGAAGGGTGAAGGGGAAGGCTAAAGGTTGAAGGTTGAGGGTTGAAGGTTGATTCAGCATTCAACCTTCAACCCTCAGCATTGCTAGCGTCTAGCTCCATTCTGCTGCGTGTCCCGGTTCAGCTCCAGCATGTCGACGTTGTTCGAGGCCTGCCCGAGCAGGTGACGCGCGAAGTAATCTCCCCGCAGCCAGTTCACGTAACCAGAGACCGCGGCGAACGAGTGGCGGACGCCGGGCAGCACGAACATGTCGAACCGCTTGTTGGCCTTGATCAGGGCGTCCGCCATGCGATACGTGTTCGCGGGATGGACGTTGTTGTCGATGTCCCCGGTGATCAGCATCAGGTTTCCCTTCAGGTTCTTCGCAAGGTCCGAGTTCTTGTCGATGCTGTACTCGAAGGTCACCTTGCCGTCCTTCTCGACTTCCTTGATGCCGTGGTGCTTCTCGCTCCAGCTGTTGTTGTAGATGTTGTTCTCGTGGTTGCCGGATTCCGACCAGCCGACCTTGAAGAAATCCGGGTACACGAGCATGGCCGCCGCCGACATGAACCCGCCGCCCGAATGGCCCCAGATCCCGACCCGGTTGATGTCGATGAACGGATGCCTGGCGGCAAGCTGCTCGATGGCGGTTTTCTTGTCGGCGAGACCGTAGTCGCGCAGGTTGCCGTAGCCGTAGTTGTGGTACCACTTCGAGCGCGTCGGATGGCCGCCGCGGTTCCCCACCTCCACCACGATGAAGCCGAACTGCGCGAGAGCAATGTTGTTGCTCCGCGGGTTGAAGTTCTTGGTCACCCCTTCCGTCTGCGGTCCCGGATAGACGTAGGCGATGATCGGGTACTTGCGCGCCGGATCGAAGTCGAACGGCTTGTACATCACACCGTAGAGGTCGGTGACGCCGTCGTCTGCCTTGACGATGAAGGGCTCCGGAAACTTGAAGCCGGCATCCATGAGCGGCTTGAGATCGGGCGTCTCGAGCTTCATCAGCATCGTGCCCTGGGTGTCGTAGAGCACCGATTCCGGTGTGCCGTCGATCCGCGTCGTGTTGTCGACGAAGTACTTCATCGAGTCCACGCTCGAGACCGTGTGGGAGGCATCGCCCGGGGTGAGCAGCTTCATGCCGGTGCCGTCGAGATTCACGCGATACAGGTGCGTGTAGTAGGGGTCTTCCCCTTTCTCTCGTCCGGCCGCGTTGACGTACATGACGCGGAGCTTGTCGTCGACGTTGTCGACTGCGGTGGCGACGAACTCCCCTTCGGTGATCCGGTTCTTCAACTGGCCGCTGTTCGCGTCGTACAGATAGAAATGTGCCCAGCCGTCCCGTTCTGACCAGAACACCAGCTCCTGCCCGCCGTTGACCAGACGCAGCGGCTTGCTCTCGATGTAGGTGTTGAGCCGTTCCTCGATGAGGGTCTTGACCTCGCCGGTCGCGGTGTCGGCGAGGCAGACGTCGAGCTTGTGCATGTCGCGGCTGAGGCGGGTGAAATACAGCTTGCCGGACGATTCGCTCAACCACTGTGGAACGGGCGGCTGCCGCGGGTCGCGGCGGACCGATGCCGCCGGCGCCGTGGCGATCGACATCGTCTGGTCCTTGAACCGCTCCCCCTTGACCTTCACACGGCCGCGGGTGGCGACGTCGAACACCCACATCTCGGCCTGGGGAATGTTCTCCTCTCCGGGCATCGCGTAGCGGTAGGTCTCCAGCGTCGGACGCGGCGTGGCGAGCGCGTTGATGACCCAGAGATCCTTGACCTGGCGGGCATCGCGGCGGATCAGCCCGAACTTGGTCGAATCCGGCGACCAGACGACGTTGGCGGCGCGCACGCGGATGTTCTTGGCATCCCCCTCCTGCTGCTCCTGCTGCTCCTGCTCCTGGTCGTCCTGCTGTTGTTGCTGTTGTTGCTGCTGTTGCTGTTGCTGCTGTCCGCCCTGGCCGCGGCCGCCGCCGCCATAGCCGTAGTGCTCTTCGCCGTCGGTGGTGAGCTGGTGCTCGACGATCGACTTGTCGTTCTGGTTCTTCTGCGCCTTCTCGAAGTTGGCGGCGTCCATCATGAAGAGGTTGTTGTTGCGCGCGAACAGGATCGTCTTGCGGTCGGGCGAGAAGGAGGCCCAGGTCGGGGTGCGCGGCTCCTCGGGATAGTCCTCGTTGAGCGACACCTTGCCGGACGCCATCTCGTATTCGAAGTGCAGCGTCTTGGTCCGCGGCGGCGCGCCGCCGCGGCCGGCGGGGCCGGCGCCGCGCTGGCCGCCCTGCCCGCGCTGACCCTGCTGCACCTGCTGGTCGTCGACGGAGGGAGGCATGCGTGATTCGGACGAGAGCGAGGCCCCCGAGCCGCTCTCCTCGCCGCGCCCTTCCTGGTCCGTGGTGATCGGCTTCGGTTTGGTCGTGGGGATCACGGCATCGCGCGGCACCTGGACTTCGAACTCGAAGGCCGCGTCGTTCCTGATGAACCGCACCTGGGTGAAGGGCAGGTGCTGAGCGTCGTAGGGAATCCGGGTGATCGTGGTCAGCGCTGCGGCCATCTTCGCGTGGTCGAAGAGCTGGCCTTTGATCTTCTTGACCGGATCGACCAGCATGAACCGGCGCCCCTCGCGGGTGTTGTAGCTGTACCAGAAGCGATCGCTGGTCTCCAGCCACCGCGGCGTCACGCTGGTGTCGAACACCAGCTTGGCGACCTTCTGGGACGTCCAGGCGGACGCCAGCTCGTAGTTCGGCCCCGGCCGGGCGGCCTCGGTCGAGACAGACGCGGGACCTCCCGCCGCTCTCTGGGCCAGGATGGACGGACCGGATGCGATCGTCACCGCGATCGCCGACACACCGATGGCGGCGCGCACCGCACGATGGGCTGCGTAAGACATCAACGTACTCCTCGGATGAAGCCGATTGCCCACAAGTGCAGCCTCGTAGGTGCGGCTGCCTGATTGTGAGCAATTGGACGTGGGCAGTTTAACGCAGCCACGAGGAAGCTGGCGGCGGTACGATCCTCGCAGTCAGAGGAGCGAGGTATCCCGTTTGGAGGCGCCATGCGGATGAGTCCGTTCATCGTCGTTGGCCCGTTGATGCTCGCTGCCCTGTTCGACCCCGCCGCGGCCGCTGCCGGCCAGCGCGGCGTCGTCAACGGTCTCTCGGTGACTCCCTCGACCGCCCGAACCGGCACCGAGATCACCGCCACCGTCACCGGCGTCAACCCGTGCGGGGCCGTGCTCGTGGACTGGGGGGATGGCACCGCGGTCACCCATCCGATAGTCACGGTGCCGATCACGCGGACGCACGTCTACGCAACCGCCGGACGGTATCGCGTGACCGCGCGGGGGCAGGGAAACTGCGACGGAGAGGCCCAGGCAGCGGTGCGGATCGACGCACCTCCGGCCACCGGGCGACCCCAGCTCAGGGGGTTTACCGTTTCCTCGCCTGGTGCGGTTGGCACGCCGGTCGAAATGACCGTGCAGGGGGAGGGAGTATGCAGCGTGGCGGTGGCGTTTGGAGACGGCAACACGCAGGAGCTGTCGGTCGAACTGCCGCATACTTTCAGGCACGTTTACGCCGTGCCGCGCCCCTACAACGTCACCGCATCGGCGACGCCGCCGTGCGAGGGAGGGCGCCACACCGTTCGCCTGGATGTGGGAGGCCGAGCGGTCGCGCCGCGCATCAGCGGCATTGCCGTGACCCCGAATCCGGGAGCGGCCCCCGGAACAACGACCATCCAGGTCGCCGGAACCGGCCCCTGCTCATACCTGCTGGACTACGGTGACGGTAACAACGAACGGCGGACCGTTACCCTCCCCGACCGGGTTCAGCACGTCTACCCGGCCGCGGGAAAATTCATCGTCAGTGCCACCGCGGAACCCCCGTGCGAGGGCAAGATGCAGGAGACCCATGCGGTGGGGCGGCGGGGACGGACCATCGACCGGCTGGTCGTGTCACCCAGCCCGGCGCAGATAAGGTCGCGCGTCACCATCAGCATCGAGGGGCGCGGCACCTGTCCCATCACCGTGGACTTCGGCGATGGCAACGAAGAATCGATCGAAGCCGCCCTGCCGGCGCAGGTCTTTCATCGATATGCGCGGCCTGGGCGTTACGAGGTGTTTGCGTGGACCCAGTCACCCTGCTCAGGGGACGCGTCGGCCGTCATCCAGGTTCAGTGAGGGATCGGACGGTTCTAGCTTCTAGCTTCTAGCTCCTACTTCTGAGTTTCGCCGTTCCCTCGAGCACCGCCGCCAGGTCGACGCGGCCACGCGCCTGGAGGAGGGGCTTCCAGAGGTCGCCGGTCCGCTTGATCCGGCGGCGCACGTTGTCGAGACGGAAGTCCTCGATCCGAATTCCTTTCTCGACCTCCTTCCAGGTCACCGGAGTGGAGACCGGCGCCAGCGGCCGCGGCCGGACCGAGTAGATCGAGGCCAGCGTCCGGCCCCACGCGTTCTGGTTGTAGTCCACCAGCACACGCCCGCGTGGACGCTTCGCCACCCGGTACTCGGAGGTCATCAACGTGGGGTTGCGGGCCGAGAGCTCGACGGCGAGCGCCTTGGCGAAGGTCCAGACATCCTTCTGGACCGGGCCGCGGCGAATCGGCACGTAGACGTGGAGCCCGCGTGAGCCGGTGGTCTTCACCACCGATGGCATGCCCAGCGAGTCCAGCGCCTCGCGCAGGATCAGGCCGGCGTCGGTCACGTTCTCCCACGAGGCGCCGGGACCAGGGTCCAGGTCGAAATGCAGGTAGTCGGGCCGGTCGACGTCATCGCAGGTCGCGTACCACTGGTTCAGATCGATGCACCCGAGGTTGATCACCCAGAGCAGCGACGGCACGTCGTCGATCACCGGAAAGTCGATGACGTTGCCGGAGTCGTGATCGATCCGGCAGGTCCGGATCCAGTCGGGCCGCGGCGAGGGAGCGCGCTTCATGAAGAAGAACTCCCCCGACGCGCCGTGCGGGTAGCGCTTCATGACCATGGCGCGGTTACGGATGTGCGGCAGCAGGACCGGCGAGACGTCGGCGTAGGTACTGGATCAACTGCCCCTTGGTGATCTGTTCATCCTTCCAGAACACCTTGTCGAGGTTCGTCAGCCGCACCTCGCGCCCACTGACCCGGAGCACGTGCGTGCCGGTAGAGGGGATCGTAAGTTCAGGCATGCGTCCTGGTCGATTCTGACCGTGTTGACCCGTGGCTGAACCTGTGGCTCGTGTTGAGCCGTGGCGTGCTCTTGAACGGTGGCCTAGGGCTTCGGCCGTGTGGCCGGATCGAGCTTCGGTGGCCGGGATCCGGTGCGCACCGCGCCGGCGATCGGCACGTAGGTGAGCTCTTCGCGCGCCGCCACGCAGCGCAGCAGCAGGCCTCCCCGGCTCATGTCGCCGCGGCCGACGAACTCCTGCGGGAACATCAGACGTTCGCCGAAAATCCCGAGCAGCACGTCCACGTATTTCGGGGACGCGACGCTGCCGAGCAGCACGACCGGGCAGTCGCCGATCTCGGCGGCCAGCGCCCGCGCGCTTCGTTCGAGCGGACGGCGGTATTTCGGGTTGTCGGCGGAGACGTCCACCCCGGCAAATGCGCGAATCGCATCGAGCGTGACGAAGGTGTCGGGCGAGCGCAGCCCGGCGTTGGGAGTGATCACGAACACGCCACCGCCATCGAGCTCGACCCCGTCCGGCGCACAAGCGAACGCCCGGCCGTAGGCGAGCTTGCCGCGGAAGTAGAGACCGCTCATGAAGGCGAACACTTCCCCCAGCGGCGCGCCCCCCGGACCGCGCAGCCGCGCCGCCAGGTCGAACGTGGCGCGCTCCGACATCACGATCCGCGCCCGGTTCCCGCCGCAGTTGGCTGGGGAAAGTAGGAATACCGCCGGCATAAGAAAGGTTCCAGAGGTTCTGGTCGCTGCGCCCCAGGTTCTGGTCTCTTCGCTCCAGGTTCTGGGTTCTACGTTCCAGGTTCCAGGGTTCTACGTTCCAGGTTCTGGTTCTGGTTTCCGGGATTCTGAGTTCTGAGTTCTTAATTCTGAGTTTCTTTAAAATCCCCACCTGAGAAGAACAGCCCCGACGGTGAAGCCGGCGCCGACCGAACAGAGGAGCACGAGGTCCCCTCGCTTCAGCCGCTTGTCCTTGACCGCGTCGGCGAGCGCGAGCGGGATCGTCGCGGCGGTGGTGTTGCCGTACATCTCCAGGTTGATGACGACCTTGGACTCCGGCAGCCCGAGCCGCTCGGCCGCCGCGGCGATGATTCGGCGGTTGGCCTGGTGCGACACGAACAGGTCGAGCTCGGACGCGTCGATGCCGTTCCTGGCGAGCAGCCGCAGCGCGATCTCCTCGGTCTTGCGGACCGCGAACTTGAACACCGCCGCGCCATCCTGCTTCACGTAGTGCATCCGCTGGTCCACGGTCTCGTGCGAGGCCGGCAGCCGGCTGCCGCCCGCCGGCATGCACAGCGATGGACCGCCGGTGCCGTCGATCTCGTGGGCAAAATCGATGATCCCCGGTTCATCGTCGACCGCCGGCGACAACACCACCGCGCCGGCGCCGTCCCCGAAGAGCACGCACGTGGTGCGATCCCGGTAGTCGATGATGCTCGACATCACGTCGGCGCCGATCACCAGCGCGTGATCGTGGGCGCCGGTGGCGACCATCTGCATGCCGGTCGTCAGCGCATAGGTGAAGCCGGAACAGGCGGCGCCCAGGTCGAAGCCCCAGGCGTTGGTCGCGCCGATCTTCATCTGCACCATGCACGCGGTGCTGGGAAAGATCGTGTCCGGGGTCGTGGTCCCGACCACGATGAACCCGATCTGGTCCGGTCCGACCCCGGCCTGTTCCATCGCCCCGATCGCCGCTTCCTTCGACAGGTCGGAGGTCGCAACGCCTGGCTCGACGATGTGGCGTTGCCGGATGCCGGTACGCTGGAGGATCCACTCGTCGGTCGTCTCGACCAGCAGCTCGAGATCGTGATTCGTCAGCAGTTTCGGCGGCACGAAGGTCGACAGACCCGCGATCCTCACCCGCCGCAACGCGCGGGGCGTGCCGGGCCGCGCTACAGGGTCACTCACCACAAACGTTCCTTTCCTGGGGCCGGAAGCCCGAAATATTCGTACGCCCGCGGGGTCGCGACGCGGCCCCGCGGCGTTCGATCCAGAAACCCGATCTGAATCAGGAACGGCTCGTAGATGTCCTCGAGCGCGTCACGTTCTTCACTCATCGCCGCCGCCAGGCTGGCGACCCCGACCGGGCCGCCACCGAACTTGTCGATGATCGTGCGCAGCAGGCGGCGATCCACTTCATCGAAGCCATGCTCGTCGACTTCGAGCAGCAGCAGCGCCTTCCGCGCCACGTCGACCGAGATCCGGCCATCGGCCCTGACCTGGGCGTAGTCGCGCACCCGCCGGAGCAGCCGGTTGGCGACGCGCGGTGTGCCGCGGGACCGCCGGGCGATGTCGGTCGCCGCCTCGTTCTCGATCTCGACGCCGAGGATCCGCGCCGAACGGCGGACGATCTCGTGGATGTCGTGTTCCGCGTAGTAGTCGAGCCGGTGGACGATCCCGAACCGCGCCCGCAATGGCGACGTGAGCAGCCCGGTGCGGGTGGTCGCGCCGATCAGCGTGAAGCGCTGCACCGGCACCTTGACCGACCGCGCGCCCGGTCCCTGCCCGATCATGATGTCGAGCTCGTAGTCCTCCATCGCCGGGTAGAGGATCTCTTCGATCGCCGGCGCCATCCGGTGAATCTCGTCGATGAACAGGACCTCGCGCTCCTGGAGGTTGGTCAGCATCGCGGCCAGGTCCCCCGGCCGCTCGATCACCGGTCCGGCGGTGGGCCGGATCGCGACCCCGAGCTCGTTGGCGATCACCGTCGCCAGCGTCGTCTTGCCGAGTCCGGGCGGCCCGTAGAGCAGCACATGGTCGAGCGCTTCGCCCCGCTGCCGGGCGGCGGTGATCGACACCTGGAGGTTCTCGCGGATCCGCTCCTGGCCGATGTACTCGTCGAGCGTGCGCGGACGAAGCCCGGCTTCGGTACTGAACGTCATCGTCGGCGCGCGACGCGGTGAGGAGGCGATCGTCGGACATGTCAGAAGTTGGTCCCAGCCTACTTCATCAACGCCCGCAGCACGCTGCGCAACGCCTCTTCGAAGCGCTGGTCCGGCGCCAGCCGCAGCTCCTTCTCGATCGCTTTTTCGGCCAGCGCACGCTGGTATCCCAGGTTCAGCAGCGCCGACAACAGGTCCGCCCGCAACTGGTCTTCCGGATCGGCCGGCTTCACGCTGTCGGCCGCCGCCTGCAGCGATGGCGGCAGCCGGTCCTTCAACTCGAGCCCGATGCGCTCGGCGGTCTTTCTGCCCACGCCCGGGATCGCGGTCAGCCTGGCGACGTCCTGCGACCGGATCGCGCGGATCAGTTCCGGCGGCTCGATCCCCGAGAGCACCGCCAGCGCCAGCTTCGGGCCAATGCCGCTGATCGAGATCAGCCGCTCGAACAGCTCCTGCTCGAGCGTGGTCGCGAACCCGTAGAGCGCGATCAGATCTTCACGGACGTGGGTGTGAACGCGCAGCGTCACTCCGGCGCCCGGTTCGCCGACCACGTAGAACGTGGACAGCGGCACCTGCACGTCGTAGCCGACGCCCTGCACGTCGACGATGATGCGTCCGGGAGTCTTTTCGGCCAGGATGCCGGCGAGCCGCGCGATCATCGCGGGTCGGCGCTCACGACGGCCTGTATTCGCGCCAGCTGCGGGCGGTGCCCCGCGGCGCCCGGTGATGCCGCACCGTGTCGGCGACCGCTCCGGTCGAGTTGTGGAGGTGACAGATCGCCACCGCCAGCGCATCGGCGACGTCGTGCGGCGACGGGGTGTGATCGAGGCCCAGCAGCAGCTTCACCATCTGCTGGATCTGCCCCTTCTCGGCGCGGCCGTAACCGACCACCGCGCGCTTGACTTCCGCCGGGGCGTACTCGACGACCGCCAGCCCCGCCTCCGACGCCGCCAGCAGCGCCACTCCGCGCGCGTGCCCCAGCTTGAGCGCGCTGCGGACGTTGCGCCCGTGGAAGATCGACTCGACCGCCACGCAGTCCGGCTGGCACTCGGCGAGCAACGCGACCAGGCCGGCGTGAATGTGCTTCAGTCGTTCGGGAAAAGTAGCAGTGGCGGGAGCGGCGAGCGAACCGCAGAGGACAAGGTGATGGCGGCTGCCGGATTGCTCCACGCAGCCGTATCCCGTACGTTCGGAGCCGGGATCGATCCCGAAAATTTTCACGCCAATGACGCCTCGATCTCCTTCTCTTCGATGTCGGCGTTCGACCACACCTTTTTCGTGTCTTCGTGCTCCTCGATCGCTTCCATCAGCTTGACCATCTGCTGCGCCGGCTTGCCTTCGAGCTTGACGTAGTTCTGCGGCAGGAAGGCGAGCTCGGCGGCCCCGGGCTCGATGCCGAGCGCCTTGACCGCTTCCAGCACCTTCTGGAAGGCGTCAGGCGTCGACAGCACTTCCCAGCTGTCGCCATCGTCGCGCAGATCGTCGGCGCCCGCTTCGAGGGCCGCGGCCATCAGCGTGTCTTCGTCGGCCTTCGCCTTCTCGACGACGATGTAGCCCTTGCGGTCGAACATCCAGGCGACGCTGTTCTCGGCGGCGAGGTTGCCGCCGTATTTGCCCAGCATGTGCCGCATCTCGCCGACCGTGCGGTTCTTGTTGTCGGTCAGGGTCTCGATGATGACCGCCGCGCCGCCGGGGCCGTAGGCCTCGTAGGTGATCTCGTCGTACGACACGCCGGGCAGCTCGCCGGTGCCTCGCTGGATCGCCCGCTTGATGTTGTCGGCCGGCATGTTCACCGACTTGGCCTCGGCGATGATCGTGCGCAGCCGCGGATTGGTGTCGGGATCCCCGCCACCGCCGCGCGCCGCGACCGTCAACTCCTTGATGATGCGCGTGAAGATCTTCCCGCGCTTGGCGTCGGCCGCGCCCTTTTTATGCTTGATCGTGTGCCATTTGGAATGGCCAGACATGCGGAAAACCCCCGAATTATCGAAAGAAAATGACCGTTGATGTTACCACAAACGGCCCGGTTCAGGCCTTCCCGGCGATGATCACCCAGACGTCGGACCGCGTGTCCCACGGGCCGCCAAGGTAGTCCCCGAGCACGGCGCGGATATGGAAGCCGGCGCGTTCGAGCCGACGGGACATCTGCGGCACCGACAGCGTGCGAAAGGTGAGGGAGAAGCGGTGAACCCGCCGCTTCCGCCCCTTCTGTTCCACGTACTCGTGATCGAAGATCGTCAGCCGCCGGGCCGGATCCTGCCGCACGGTCTCGATCAGGGTCAGCCGTGTGCCTCCGCGGCCGCGGGTGCCGGCCAGGCTGGCGCGGCGCTCGTATTCGTCCCAGCGCGGCAGGTCGGGCACCAGGTCGACGACGAACAGGCCGCCGCGCGGCAGGACGCGGTGGACCGACTCGATCGTGGCGCGCAGATCCTTCTCGCGAGTCAGCGACTGGAGGATCCCGTAGGGGGCCATCACCAGCGAGAAACCGGAGCGGCGGCGGAACGGAAGGTGGCGGATATCCCCGCGAACCAGCGACGCGGTGCCGGTCAGCCGGCTGCGCCGCAGGCGCTGGCGTCCACGGGCGAGCATCGCGGCCGAGCGGTCGATACCGACCAACCGGGCCCCGGCGCGCGCGACCGGAACCGAGATCCGGCCGGTGCCGCATCCGAGCTCGAGGACGCGGCCGTCCTGCGCCGCCGCCAGCCGCTCCCAGAACGGCACGTCACGGCGGGCCACCGTCTGCGCGTTCTCCCAGTCGTAAAACGGGGCGTAGTCGTCCCACCCCTTCCACCCTTCGGCCGCGGCGCGCCGGGTCATCCCTCGCGCTGACCGACGGTGGCGAAGAGCATGGCGTTCTGGATCTCGACGAAGCCCGGGCCGGCGGCAGTCGCGGCGGCGGCGTAGCGGTCCAGGACTTTCAGATAGTCCTGACCCAGGCGCCGGATGGACTCGTTGGGCGCCTTCTCGATCTCCGCCGCGACGTTTTCGCGCCGGTTCTGCCAGATCTCCTCCGTCGGGGCGCCGAGCCGGGCCCCCGAGACGGGGAACACGTGGACGCTGAGCGGCTCGACGCCATGATTCGAAAACAGCGTCGGCAGCTGCGGCCCGACCGCCGGCTCGGTCGAGTCGCCGCGCGCCTCGGCGAGGGCGGAGAAAAAGCGCCGGGCCGACTCGTGCGCGCGGCCGCCATCGTCCACGGAGCTGTAGAAATATCGCGCCGAGTTGTCCGGTTCGACGGCGACGATCCGCCCGCCCGGACGGGTCACCCGCGCCATCTCGACCACCGCCCCCTTGACGTCGTGGATGTGTTGAAGGACGGCGACGCAGAACACCGAATCGAAGGTCGCGTCGGCGAAGGGCAGCCGGCAGGCGTCGGCGGCAGCGAAATGCGCGTTGATGTTGTGGGCCTGCGCGGCCGACCGCGCGGCGGCGACGCGATCGACGAGCAGGTCGACGGCGACGAGATCGACCTGGGTCAGACGGAGCCGTGAGAGCTTCACCTCCGCGGTGCCGGTCCCGCAGCCGACGTCCAGGATCCGGCGTCCGGGGCGCGGCTGCAGCGTGTCGCGCACGAACTCGGTGAACGCGTCATCCCACCAGCGCTCGCGCAGGTGCTTCAGCGTGGCGGACGTGAGGCCGTCGACGTCTCGGGTCATGGGGACGATTCTACTGGCAGGAGCTCTCGGTCATCTGCTGTCAGCTATCAGCTGTTGGCTATCAGCTTCCAGACAAAAAACTCGCATCCAATCCTCAGCACGCAGCCCCGCAGCTGGCTATGGCTGAGAGCTGACAGCTGATCGCTGACAGCTCAGTAATCCACCAGATTCCTCGCCGCCCGTTCGATCTCGCCTTCCTGCGGGAGAAAGGCGTGCTCGAGCGGCGGAGAGTAGGGGACGGGGGTGTCGAGAGCGCCGATGATCCGCACCGGGGCGTCCAGCGAGTCGAACGCCTCCTCCTGGATGATCGCCGCGACGCTTTCGCCGATGCCGCCGGTGCGCGAATCTTCGTGGACCACCAGGACGCGGCTGCAGTGGCGGGCCACGCGGAGGATCGTGTCGCGGTCGAGCGGCGCGAGCGTGCGCAGGTCGAGCACCGCCGACTCGATGCCATCGGCGGCCAGGCGGTCGGCGACGCGCATCGCCACGTGGACGTAGGCGCCGTAGGAGATCAGGGCGAGGTCCCCGCCGGCCCGTCGCAGCGCCGCGCGCCCGAGCGGCAGCGGCGCCGGCGCCGCGTCATCCAGCGCCTGCTTGATCCGCGGATCCCGATAGAGCGCGATGTGCTCGTAGTACAGGACCGGGTCGGGATCCGCGACCGCGCTGGCCATCAGCGCACGCGCGTCGGCCGGCGTCGACGGCACCACGATCTTCAGCCCCGGCGTCCGGTAGAACCAGGGCTCGGTGTTCTGGCTGTGGTACGGACCGGCATGGCGCAGGCCGCCCCACGGCATCCGCACCACCATCGGCACCGATCCTCCCCACCGGTACCGGATCTTGGCGGCGTTGTTCACCAGCTGGTTGAAGCCGGTGGCGACGAAGTCGTTGAACTGCATCTCGCCGATCGGGCGATGGCCGGCGAGGGCGGCGCCGACACAGACGCCGAGCACCGCCCCCTCGGCGAGCGGCGCGTTCAGGATCCGGTCGCCGAACTCGGCAAGCAGCGGACGGAGCAGCAGGAACGCGTTGCCGTACTGGCCGCCGACGTCCTCGCCGTAGAGGAAAACGCGGGGGTCGGCGCGGAGGGCGTCCCCGACGCCGAGCATCACGGCGTCCAGGAAGGTTCGTCCCTTGCGGTCGAACGCCGGCGCCTCCTCGACCGGCGGCAGGCCCGGATCGTAGTCGATCACCTCTCTCACCGCCGGGTCGAGCAGCTCGACCCGCACCCGCGGCGGCTCCCCGGCACAGACGCCCTGGCCCACCTCCGACGGCTCGGGCCACGGCGCCTCGATGACGGCGCGGGCCTCGCGCTCGACCAGCGCTTCCACCTCGCGCTTGATCTCGCCCGCTTCACCGGCGCCGAGAATCCCCTCGGCCTCGAGGCGGGCGGCGTAGCGCTTCAACGGGTCGCGCGCCGACCAGAACGCGTAGAGCCCGGGGTTGGCGTATCCCTGCTCGCTCAGTTCGGCGTACTCCCACGAGGCCTGCGGGTCCTTGCCGAGATAGAGCATGTCGTCGTGGTGCGCATGACCGCACATCCGCATGCACACCAGCTCGATCAGCGCCGGGCCGTCCCCGGCGCGCGCCCGCTCGACCGCCCAGGCGAAGGCGGCGGCGATTTCATCCGGATCGGTGCCGTCGATCGTCACCCCCGGAATGCCATAGCCCTGCGCCTTGTCGGCGAAGACCCGGACGGCCGATTGCTCGGCGACCGGGGTCGACAGCGCGGTCTGGTTGTTCTGGACGCAGAACACGGCCGGCAGCCGGCGCGCCGCACACAGGTTGATCGCCTCGTGCCACTCGCCGAGCGACGAACCCCCTTCGCCGATGAACGACAGCGCCACCCGGCCGCTGCGGTCGCGCGCGAAGGCCATCGCCATCCCGGCGGCGGTCAGCGTGCTGATCGACAGCGGCGCTGCGGCGGGCAGGATCCCGCTGGCGAAGTCACCGATGTGCAGGTCGCGGCCGTTCATCGGCGGGCCGGCCTTGGCCATCTGTCCCGACAGGACCATCCGGACCGTCTCGCCGTCCGGCTTCATCGCCAACGCAACGCCGAGATCGCGGATCAGCGGCGCGACGATGTCGCCGGTCCATTGGCCGGGAGTCTGGGACTCCGGCTGGCCGGCGGTCTGGAACTCCGGGCCGCGGCGGAGGCGGATGCCGGCGGCATAGATCCCCTCCTGCCCCAGCGAGCGGAACCCCTTCCCCTGGAACGAGCCGTCGCCGTAGCGGACTTCACCGCCGGTGAAGAACGTCTTCAGCCGGTTGTCGGTCGCGCGGGTCAACAGCATGCCGCGCATGATCTCGCGGCGCTCGGCAGGCGTAAGGGAGGCGCGGATCGAAGCGCGGCGGAGAGCGCCATCGCAGGCGAGGACGAGCTCCTCGACCGCCTGGGCGAATCGCGTCGGACCGCTCGTCCCCGGGGTCGTCTCGTCGACGTCGTCCGGCAGCTGATGCCGCAGCCGCATTCGCAGCTCGGCGCCGAGGCGTGAGCGGACGGACTCGATCCCCTCAGACGTCGTTGCCCCGGCCCCGCCGGCGGCATCGAACGCGGCGCGGGCGATCTCGAGCGCGAAGGGAAACCGCTCTGCAAGGAACGCCACGAACCGCTCAGCGACCGCGGATCCCGGAGTCGTGGTCTCGCTGGACATTCACCACGATGCTACCGCACCCGGCGGCCGGTCCCACCGGCGGCACCGTTCGTCCCAGAGCGTATGGCGGGCTGACGGTCCCCTGCTACGATCCGGCGCCATGCGCAGCTTCGCCGTCCCCGTCATCCTGTCGGCCGCCGTCGCGGTGCTCGCCGCCGGACAGCCGGCACCGCTTCTCGTGATCACCGGCGCGACCATCATCCCCGGTGACGGCACCGCGTCACGGGTCGGGAACGTGGTCGTCTCTGACGGGCTGATCACCGGGATCTCACCCGCGGGACCGCCGCCGGCAGGTGCGACGGTGATCGACGGAACCGGCCGCTTCCTCATCCCCGGTTTGTGGGACATGCACGTGCACCTGGCGACCCGGCCGGAGCCGATGATCGCCGAGCAGATGATGCTGCCGCTCTTCCTGGCGCATGGGATCGTGGGCGTGCGCGACATGGGAGGGCCGCTCGAGCGCCTGGTCGACCTGCGATCTCAGGTCGAGCGGCGGACAGCTGCCGGGCCCCAGGATCCTGACCCCCGGGCCGTTCGTCGATGGTCCCGGCGAGGCCAGCCCGATGTTCCGCCGGGCCGGGGATGCGGCCGCGGCAGCGACGCAGGTGCGGGAGCTGCAGTCGGCACGGGTCGACTTCATCAAGGCACAATCGGGCCTGGCGCCGGACGTCCACGCCGCGCTGGCCGGAGCGGCCCGCGCCGCCGGCCTTGCGCTCGCCGGTCACATCCCGGTGTCGATGACCGCCGAGGAAGTGATCGCGAGCGGACAACGCAGCATCGAGCACATCTCCCCGGCGCTGCTCGGCGACGGCCTCCTGCTGTTCGCCTGCTCGAGCCGCAGCGCCGAGCTGATCGCCGAGCTCCGGGCGATCGAAAAGGACCGGGAACAGGCCCCGGCGGCGGCGATCGCGGAGCGCGAGGCCACCCTCAGGAAACGGGTGGTCGAGACCTACGACGCAGGGCGTGCCCGCACCCTCGGCCGGTCGATGAACGGACGGCCGGTGTGGATCGTGCCGACGCTGGTGTTCTCCGCCGCGCTTCGTCCGCTGACCCCGGCCAGCGACGGTTCCGATTTGCCAATGGACGTCGTCCCGGCGGCGATAAGGGCCCGCTGGCTCGACCGGCGCAAGCAGTTCATCGGCCGCCAGACCGCGGAGTCGTTCGCCGCGGCCGCCGCGCTGGCCTCGACTTCGGCGCGCGCGGTTCGAGACCTGCAGCAGGGAGGGGCGAAGGTGATGGCCGGCACCGATACCTTCGACGCGTTCGTCATTCCCGGCGACAGCCTGCACCAGGAGCTGAAGCTGCTGGTCGGGGCCGGGTTCTCGCCGCTCGAGGCGCTCCAGACCGCGACCAGGAATGCGGCCGAGTACCGGGGCACGCTGAAGAACGAGGGGACGATCACGGTGGGCAAGCGCGCCGACCTCGTGCTGCTCGACGCCGATCCGTCAACCGACATCGCCAATGCCAGCAAGGTAGCTGCGACGATCGCCGGCGGTCGCGTCTATTCGCGCGAGCGGCTGGCCGAGTTGGTGAGAGGGGTCAGGAGGTTCGCCGAGAAATAACGCCCACCTTCCAATTCCCAGCTTCCAATTCCCACGCGAGTCGCCGCCGAGGGGGGTAGCGAGCGGCGACGCGTTTGAGCTATTGTCACCGGGATGCTCCTCCGAGGGGTCGCATGCGCGTTTCTGGCGGTCCTCGCCGCCTCACCCGCGTCCGGCCAGGAGACCCGCGTGGAGATCCTCGAACGCCAGCGCACGGAGAAGGCGTCACAGCTGCGCCCCTACGTGCCGGGCAAGCTGGAGAAAGCGCTGCTGTGGGTCGAAGCAAACGACCCGATGACCAAGATCGGTCCCTACAACGGCTTCTTCATCCAGGTACAGCTACACCGGCAAGCCGGCGGGCTCCGGCCTCGCGTTCGGCGGCGGCTTTCGCCACGATCTGTTCGATCGCAATGCCCGGGTGGTGCTCGAGGTCGGCCAGTCGCTGCGTAACTACCAGATGGTGCGGGGAGATTTCTCGCTGCCGTGGCTGCTCGATGGCCTGCTCGAGACCGGCGTCGAAGCCAACTACCGATCTCACCCGCAGGAAGATTTTTACGGTCTGGGTTTCGACTCGTCTCGGGACGACCGGGTGAACTACAAATATTCCGCGCCGGAGTTCCAGGGGCGGGTTGTCGTCAAGCCGGCCGAGTGGCTGAATGCCGGGGCGCGGTTCGGACGCTTGAACGTCTCGTTGGGGCCTGGCACCGACAGCCGCTACCCGTCGGCCGAGGAAGAGTTCACGGACGCCGACGCTCCGGGATTGACCGCCCAGCCCGACTACAACTACCAGGACCTCTTCGCCACGCTCGACACCCGCGACCAGCCGGGCAACGCGCGCGACGGGCTCTACCTTGCGGCGCTCTGGCGTCACTACAGCGATCTCGACCTGGATCGCTACAGCTTTCACCGCGTCGATTTCGAGGCCCGGCACTTCCTGCCGATCTTCGACAAGAAACGGGTGCTGGCGGCGCGCTTCCACCTGATGACGACGACGGCGGGGGACGGGCAGGAGGTCCCCTTCTACTTCCAGCCGACCGTCGGCGGCGGAGAGTCGTTTCGCAGCACCTCCGATTACCGGTTCCGCGACCGCAACGTGGCAGTGTTGAACTTCGAGTACCGCTGGGAGGCGTTCTCGGGCCTCGACATGGCGCTGTTCTCGGACTTCGCCACGGTGGCGCCGACAGTGAGCGACCTGGAGTTCGCCGACGTCCGCGGCGCCTATGGCATCGGGTTGCGGTTCAACACCTACAAGGCAGTGTTCTTCAGGGTGGACGTGGGCGCCGGCGGCAGCGAGGGCGTGCGCATTTACGTCAAGTATTCGAGGCCGTTCTAGCCCGCCATGCGCAACTACCTGACCGGCGCGTTCATCCTCCTCTCGACCGTTGCGGCGCTCACGAGCGCGGGACAGAAGTTCTACCGCGACGATCCGCTCTGGCGCGACCCCGAGACGCAGGACGCGGCGGCGGTGAAACCCGCACCGATCAGCGAGCAGTACGATTTCATCGAGAACACGTTTCTCGACGCCGGCGACAAGACGCCGAAGCGGGCGGTCAACATCAATACCGTCGACGAAGTGCCGGATTCGAGCTGGTTCACCAACCGGATCGGCCGGGACCAGTGGTCCACCGAGCGCCTGGTGCGCGGCCCCGACACCGGCAGCGGTCCGGCGCCGGGACCATGGACGATCGTCAGCGGCAAGAGCGAGGGGATCACGCCCGGGCTGACGATCCGCGACACCGCCGGGGACATCTACTTCGTCAAGTTCGATCCGCCGTCGAATCCCGGAATGGCCAGTGGCGCCGAGATCATCTCGACCAAGTTCTTCTACGCCTTCGGTTATCACACGCCCGAGAACTATCTCGCCACGTTTCGACGTGAGGCTCTGACGGTCGATCCCCAGGCACGGATCAAGGACCAGGACGGCCGCCCCCGGCCGATCAAGTCACGAGACCTCGACGACCTGCTCGAGAAGGCGGCGCGGAATGCCGACGGCTCGTACCGGGTCATTGCCAGCAAGGCGGTCAGCGGCCGTCCGCTCGGGCCCTTCCGTTACTACGGTACCCGCCCCGACGATCCGAACGACATCTTTCCCCATGAACATCGCCGCGAGTTGCGCGGGCTGTCGGTCTTCGCCACCTGGCTGAACCATGACGACTCGCGGAGCGTGAACACGCTGGACGTGCTCGCGCCGGAGGCCGGACGGTCGATCGTCCGCCACTTCCTGATCGATTTTGGCTCCACTCTCGGCAGCGGCAGCACGCAGGCGCAGACGACCCGGGCCGGCAACGAATTCCTCTGGGAGGCGCGGCCGACGCTGGTCACGATGCTGACCCTCGGCTTCTACGTGCGGCCGTGGGTGAAGGTCCAGTACGCCGACATCCCCGCGGTCGGACGCCTCGAGTCGACGTATTTCCGGCCGGAGCACTGGAAGCCCGAATATCCCAACCCGGCGTTCAGAAACGCCCGGCCCGAGGACCGCTTCTGGGCCGCGCGCATCGTCTCTCGTTTCTCCGACGAGGACGTGCGTGCGATAGTCGGCTCCGCGCAGTTCGACGATCCGAAGGCCACCGAGTACCTCACCGAGACCATCCTTGCGCGCAAGACCAAGGTGCTGGCCGAGTGGCTGAACGGCACCAACCCGGTGATCAACCTGAGTCTGAGCGAGACCGGACTGCTCCGGTTTCAGAACGCGGCGGAACAGGCCGGCGTGGCGAAGCCGGCCGACCACTACACCATCGTGTGGTCGCGATTCGACAACGAGTCGAGCGCCCACACGCCGGTCGGCGACGAGCAGACGGTGACCACGACCTCGGCGCAGGCGCCAGCCGAGCTGCTCAGCGCGCCGTTCGTGGCCGCCACCATCAAGGGGTTCCACGCCGATCAACCGGGCTGGCAGCAGCCGGTCATCGTCTACTTCCGGCGGAGTCCCGACGGCGCGTGGACGCTCGCGGGCCTCGAGCGGAACCCCTGACGCCTCGTGCCGCAACGAGGGTGGACGGCGGCCATTCGCGCCCCGATGTTGCTGGCGCTCGCACTCGGCGGGGCCGCCGCCATCGCCAGTCTGGGGTTCGGCCGGCTGCCCGGCGAGATGCGCGACTTCGAGGTCTACTGGACGACGGCGGCGCGCGCCACCGCCGGTGAGCCGCTGTATCGTGTCAGCGACGGCCATTATCAGTTCAAGTACCTGCCGGCATTCGCGGTCGTAACGGCGCCGCTCGCGCTGCTGCCGCTCCACGCGGCCAAGGCCGCGTGGTTCACGGTGTCGGTGGTGCTCACTGTGGCGCTGGTGGCCCTGAGCCTGGCGATCCTGCCGCAACGGCGCCGTCCGGCCTGGATCCTGACGCTGATCGTCATCGCCGCGATGGGCAAGTTCTACGGACACGAGCTGGTGCTCGGGCAGGTGAATCTGCTGTTCGCGGTCATCGTCACCGCCGCGATCCTGACCCTGCGGGCCAACCGAGAGATCGCGGCGGCGATGCTGTTCGTCGCGGCGGTCGCGGTGAAGCCGTACGCAATCGTGTTTCTGCCCTGGCTCGCGGTCGTGCGGGGCTTTCGGGCGATCGCCGGCGCGGTCGCGGGGCTGGCGGCATTGCTCGCGGTCCCGGTACTTCTGTACGGTGTGGACGGCAGCCTCGAGCTTCACCGGGCGTGGTGGACAACGGTGACCGCATCGACCGCGCCGAATTTGACCAACGCCGACAACGTCTCGGTAGCTGGAATGTTTGCCAAGTGGATGGGGGTCGGGCCGGCCGCCTCTGCCAGTTCGCTGGCGGTGGCGGCAGCGCTCGTCGCCGCGGCGGTCTTCGTCATCGCCAGCCGCCGGGGCATCGACTATCCGGAAGGGCTCGAAGGGGCCTTGCTGCTGGCGCTGATCCCGATGCTCTCGCCGCAGGGATGGGACTATGTGTTTCTCGTTGCCACGCCGGCCGTGGCGATGTTCGCGAACTACGATGACCGGTTGCCGCCGGCGTGGCGCTGGGTGACCTGGGCCGCGGTCGCCACCATCGGGCTGTCGCTGTTCGACCTGATGGGCCGCGAACGATACGCCACCTTCATGGCCTGGTCGGTCATCACCGTCTGCTTCGTCATACTCGTATCGGCCCTCGTCGGCCTGAGAATCCGAAAGATATGAAGGTCAATGCCCGCCTCTTGTCGTGTTCCCTCGTCACGGCGCTGCTGGCTGTCACCGGTGTGCCGTCCGTGACGCTGAAAGGGGTATCCTCCGTGGCCGATCCCGAGGCCGGCGTTCCGCTGATCCTGGCCGAGGAGCGCGCCGCCAGGATCTCGGATCTCAGCTACGAGCTGAACGTCCGCATCCCGGCAGACCGCGCCGACGCGGTCACCGGGCAGGTAACCGTCAGATTTCACTTGAAGGATGCGGCGCGTCCGCTGGCACTCGACTTCGCGGCACCGGAAGGCTCGCTCGGCGCGGTGACCGCCGGCGGGCGGACGGTCGCGGCGCGCTGGACCAACGAGCACGTCATCATCCCCGCCGAGGATCTGCGCGAGGGTCCGAACGAGGTCGCGCTCGCGTTCCGCAGCTCGGACGCCCCGCTCAACCGCAATCCTGAATTCATGTACGCGCTGTTCGTGCCGGCGCGGGCGCGTCAGGCCTTCCCGGTGTTCGATCAGCCCGACTTGAAGGGGCGCTACAGCCTCACCCTGGAGATTCCATCCGGGTGGGAGGCCATTTCCAACGGCGCCCAGCTGACGCGAGAGGAAAAACCCGGAGGGGCAACGCTCCGCTTCGGCGAGACCCGTCCGATCTCTACCTATCTCTTTACCTTCGCCGCCGGCCGGTTCCAGGTCGAACAGGCCCGGCGCGGAACGCGCGAGTTCCGGATGCTGCACCGGGAGACCGACGCGGCCAAGGTGAAGCGAAACCGCGACGCAATCTTCGATCTGCACGCCGGTGCGCTCGACTGGCTCGAAGACTACACCGAGATCGAGTACCCGTTCGGCAAGTTCGAGTTCCTGCTGGTCCCCTCGTTCCAGTTCGGCGGCATGGAGCATCCCGGGTCGGTCTACTACAACGCCTCGGGCCTCCTGCTCGACGAATCCGCCACCCAGAACCAGAAGCTGGGCCGGGCCAGCCTGATCGCCCACGAGACCGCCCACATGTGGTTCGGCGATCTGGTGACGATGCGCTGGTTCAACGATGTGTGGATGAAGGAGGTGTTCGCCAATTTCATGGCGGCGAAGATCGTGAACCCTGCCTTCCCGGAGATCAACCACGACCTGCGGTTTCTCTACGCGCACTATCCCGGGGCCTACGAGGTCGACCGCACCGCCGGCACCAACGCCATCCGCCAGCGCCTCGACAACCTGAACGAGGCCGGCAGCCTCTACGGCGCGATCATCTACCAGAAGGCGCCGATCGTCATGCGCCAGCTGGAGATCATGCTCGGCGCCGCCGTCTTCAGGGATGGCCTGCGTGAATACCTCAAAGCGCATGCCTTCGGCAACGCCACCTGGGCCGACCTGATCGCGATGCTCGATCGCCGGACGCCGGAGGACCTCGCTCAATGGAGCCACGCGTGGGTCGAAGAGGCCGGACGGCCGACGATCACCACCGAGCTGGTCACCGATGGAGCGGTGCTGACCTCGCTCGCGATCTCGCAGAAGGACGCCGCTGAGGCGCGCGGCCTCTTGTGGTCGCAACCGCTGCTGGTAGCGGTCACCTACCCTCGCGACACCGTCGCGGCGAAGCTCCCGCTCAAGACCGCGCGCGCGGCGGCGCCGGTGGCGGCGCCGGGTTCGGCGGCGCCGCTCTACGTGCTGCCCAATGCGGACGGCGTCGGCTACGGCAACATCGTGCTCGACAGCGCCAGCCGCGCCTACCTGCTGGAGCATCTCGGCGATGTCGGCGACGATCTCCGCCGCGGCGTCGCGACCGTGACGCTGTGGGAAGAAATGCTGGACGGCCGGGTGCCACCGTCGGCGATGCTCGATACACTCATGCGATCGGTGCCGCGTGAACGCGACGAGCTCACGCTGCAGCGGATGCTCGGCTACACCCAGCAGGCCTACTGGCGCTGGATCCCGGCGGCGGATCGAACCCGGATCGCGCCACAGCTCGAAACGCTCCTGCGCGCCGGCCTGGACGCGGCGAAGACGTCGAGCCTCAAGTCGGCGTGGTTCAACGCGCTGCGGGACGTCGCGCTCACCCCGGCCACGCTGGCGTGGCTCGAGCGAATCTGGCAGAAGGGGGAAACCGTGCCCGGTCTCGTGCTGGCCGAGCCGGACTTCATCAACCTGGCGCAGGAGCTGGCCCTCCGCGGCGTGCCCCGGGCTGAGGCGATCCTCGACGAGCAGATCGCGCGAACGCTGAACCCGGACCGCAAGGCTCGCATGACGTTCGTCAAGCCGGCGCTGTCGGGAGACCAGGCGGTCCGCGACGCGTTCTTTGCCAGCCTCGTCGACCCCGTCAATCGCCGGCGAGAGGCGTGGGCGCTGGAGGGCGTGGCCAGCCTTCACCATCCGCTGCGCGCCGCGGCCTCGGTCAAGTACGTCCCGGCCAGCCTGGAGCTGCTGCGCGAGATCCAGCGCACCGGCGATATCTTCTTCCCGAAGCGCTGGCTCGACGCTACATTGTCGGGCCACTCGTCGCCGGTGGTCGCGCAAACGGTTCGCGCGTTCGTGGACGCGCTCCCGGCCAATTACCCGGATCGCCTGCGGCGCATCATCCTCTCGTCCGCCGACGATCTCTTCCGGTCCACCGCTGCGAAGCGGTAACCTGAGGCAGCATGCGCATCCGGATCCTCATCACCGGCGGGACGTTCGACAAGGATTACGACGAGCTGACCGGACGCCTCTTCTTCAGGGACACACATCTACCCGAGATGCTCCGGCGGGGCCGTTGCCTGCTGGACGTCGCGGCCGAAACCGTGATGATGATCGACAGCCTCGAGCTCGACGACCAGGGACGCCAGCGAATCGTCTCCCGGGCGCGCGACTGTGACGAGACCGCAGTGGTGATCACCCACGGCACCGACACGATGGTCCAGACCGCGCGGGCGCTGGCCGGTGCCGGGCTCGACCGCAAGACCGTCGTGCTCACCGGAGCGATGGTGCCGTATGCGTTCGGGAGCTCTGACGGGCTGTTCAACCTCGGCAGCGCGCTGTCGTTCGTCCAGGTGCTGCCGCCCGGCGTCTACATCGCGATGAACGGTCAGCACTTTCCCTGGGACCGCGTCCGCAAGAACACCGCGGACGGCTGCTTCGAGGTCATATGACGACTGCCTTCAGGCTCGAGTCCCGGCTGCCCCGCGTCGGCACCACCATCTTCACGGTCATGTCGAAGCTGGCGACCGACCTGGGTGCGATCAACCTCTCGCAGGGATTCCCTGACTTCGACTGCGACCCTGCCCTGGTCGACAGCGTCGCCCGGCACATGCGCGAGGGGCGGAACCAGTACGCGCCGATGCAGGGAGTCCCGGCGCTGAGGCAGGCGATCGCCGCCAAGTACGAGTTGTTTCACAACCGCCGCTACGATCCGGAGACCGAAATCACCGTCACCTCCGGAGGCACCGAGGCGATCTTCGACGCCATCGCCTGCGTCGCCGGCCCCGGCGACGAAGTGATCGTGCTCGAGCCGTGCTACGACTGCTACGTCCCCGCCATCGAGCTGAGCGGTGCCACACCGGTGGTGGTCGCGCTCCAGCTGCCCGACTATTCCGTGCCCTGGCCGGCGCTGGCGTCGGCCGTGACCCCGCGCACCCGGGTGATCGTCATCAACACGCCGCACAACCCGACCGGCGCCACGCTGACCGCCGCCGACATGACGCGACTGAGCGCCCTCGTGCGCGGCACCGACATCCTCATCGTGAGCGACGAAGTCTACGAGCACATCATCTTCGACGACGCCCAGCACGAGAGTGTAGCGCGCTACCCGGAACTGGCCGACCGCAGCTTCATCGTCGGATCGTTCGGCAAGACGTATCACGTGACCGGCTGGAAGGTGGGCTACGCGGTGGCGCCGGCGGCGCTGTCGGCCGAGTTCCGCAAGGTCCACCAGTTCGTCACGTTCTCGACCAACACACCGGTTCAGCACGCGCTCGCCGAAATGATGGCCGCGCCCGGGCGGCTGCGGGAGCTCGGCCCGTTCTACCAGGCGAAGCGCGACCTGTTCCTGCGCTTGATGGCGGGCTCGCGCTTCCGGCCGCTGCCGTGCCGCGGCAGCTATTTCCAGTTGATGGACTACGCGGCCATCACCGACGAGAGCGACGGGGACTTCGCGGTCAGACTGACCAAAGAGCACGGCGTGGCGTCGATCCCCACTTCCCCGTTCCTCTATGCCTCCGCCGCGCCGAAGGTCCTGCGCTTCTGCTTCGCCAAGAAGGATGAGACGCTCGAGAACGCGGCTCACAGGCTGACGCGCGTCTAACGACCAATCTTTTCTCTATCCGATCACCCGTATGCCGATGAGCTGAGTGACGTTTTCATTTCCGGCGATGGCGCGGATTTCCAGCAGGTAGTCGCCGCGCGGGTAGCGCGCGAAGGGCAGGTCGAACTGGGCGGCGCCGTCCACCGGTCGCACCTGCGGCAGCACGAGCAGCGTCTGGCGCAGGCGATTCAACAGCCGCACCTCCACGTCGGCCTGGCCGGCGGCGGAAAAAGCCCGAACGCGTATCAGCAGGCGGTCCTGGCGCTGGAAGGCGCGGGCCTCGGTCGGCATGATGCCAGGATCTGACTGGAGCGCGTTGAACTCCGGCAGCGAGCGCGGCCGGATGAAGTCGACCGCCGACACGAACGGGCGCGCGGCGTCGAGGCGCGGCACGTCGATGTAGCGGATGTCGGTATCGAGCAGCCTGCCGCCCGCCTTCGCGGCGTCGCCGCTTCGGTGGGCCAGGCCGATTGCCATCGAGATCTGAAACGGTCCCGGGAGCACCTCGAAGCTGGCATTGGTGGCCCCCGCCGTCCCCAGCGGCGCGACCACCGCCCCGTGCACGCTGTCCCCCTCGAAGGTGGTGACCGAGAAATCGACGCGATCGGGAGACACCTTGCGCCCCGGCCGCGGTACCCACGAGAAGGTCACCCGCGTTTTGCCGCCGGCTCCCGGGGTCATCCGGAACCAGGGCTGGATCAACCCGCTGGTATGGGGCGTCAACAGGTGCGCGTACGACCGCGCCGTCACCGGCGGGAAGCGCGATGGCGCGAAGGGCGCCCAGTAGCCGGACGGCGCCCGCACCTGCGCGCCCCGCCGCTTCACCTTGACGTCGATGTCGTGAAACGCGCCATCGTCGGCCGCGGCTCCCTGGAACTCGAGCACGTAGTGGGCGGACAGGTCGGCGGCGATGCGCGCGAGCGCGGCGTCGAGGTCGCTCCCGGGATCGAAGAGGATCCCGCCGGTCTGAGCGGATACCGAGCGCCAGGCGTCGTTGAGCGGAGACTCCACCGCCGGATCCGGCGATGGATCGACGATGTAGATCGGGACGTTGGCGAGGCGGGCGGCGCGGGAGATCGTCCGCAGGGTGGTGGTGCGCATGCGCGACGACTCCGAGGATCTGAACCCCTCGGTGACCACGATCAGGGCTTTCGCCGCCTCGCTGCCGTCCCGGAGCGCGATCGCCAGCGCCTCGAGGCCGGCGCGGACGACCTGAGCGCGCTGCCGCTCCGCGGACGAAGGCGCCGAGGTCATGTACTGCGCCTCGAACGGCCCGCGAGGTTCATAGAGGCCCCGGCGGCCGTCGAACTGCGCGACCGTCGCGCGCAGCGTCTCGAGGCTCGAGACCGGGACGATGTTCTGCTGGGAATCGAGCGGCTTCATCACCAGGACGGCATCGTCGGGTCCCAGGTGGCGGTCGACGAAGGCGCCAACCGAGGCGCGGACCCGGGCGGCGGCGGCCCCCGGGGACACGTGGTATTCGTCGAGGAAGAGGGCCACCCGGCGGGGGGCGGCGCCGCGGAACACCACCGACGAGATCTTCTGCGGAGTGCCGGCCTCGGCGACCTCGATGTCGGCCAGTTTCAGGTTCGGGATCGACTGGCCGCGGGCGTCGGTGACGAAGAGCGGGACCGAGACGAGCGGGCGGGTTGGCTCGGCCAGGGCGGCCGCTGACCAGGCCGCCACGAAGGCGAGAACGCCGACGATCGGGTGCTGACACCGCCCCGTCATGGCCAGTCCATCATACGGCGATATTGCCTGAGCCGGCGGCTGAGTGGGAGAATGCGCGGCATGAATCGATTGCACCTTTTTGTCCTCGCCGGCGCGGCGGCGCTGGCCACCGCTGGAATCAACGGGCAGAACGCCGAACCGTCCACGGCTGCCCCCTTCGACGGGCTGGCATTCCGGTCCGTGGGACCGGGGCTGACCTCGGGACGGTTGTCCGACATCGAGGTCGACCCGAAGAACCCGAGCATCTGGTACGCCGCCGCCAGTTCGGGCAACCTGTGGAAAACGGAAAACCGCGGCAATACCTGGACGGCGGTCTTCGAGAATTACGGCTCCTACTCGCTCGGCGCCGTCGTCGTCGATCCGAAGGACTCCAACATCGTCTGGCTGGCCACCGGCGAGAACAACAACCAGCGCAGCGTCGGCTTCGGTGACGGGCTGTACAAATCCACCGACGCCGGCAGGACGTGGAAGCGGACGGGGCTCGAGAACTCCGAGCACATCCAGAACATCCTGATCGACCCCCGCAATTCGAATACGGTCTACGTGAGCGCGATCGGTCCGCTCTGGTCAGCCGGCGGCGAACGCGGTCTCTACAAGACGACGGACGGCGGGCAGACGTGGAAGGCGGTGCTATCGATCAGCCCCGATACCGGCGTCACCGACGTCGTGATGGACCCGAAAAAGCCCGACACGCTGTATGCCGCGGCGTATCAGCGCCGGCGTGCGGTCGGACAGTTGATCGGCGGCGGGCCGGAGAGCGCGATCTACAAGACGACCGACGGCGGCACGAAATGGACCAAGCTGACGAAGGGCCTGCCCGCCGTCGAAGTGGGACGAGTGGGCCTCGGCATCAACTGGCGGAACCCGAACATCGTCTACGCGCTGGTGACGGCACAGCGCGGCCAGGGCGGGTTCTTCCGCTCCGAGGACGCCGGCGCGAGCTGGACCCGGGTCGGCCGCACGATCCAGGATCCGGGAGGTCGCGGAGGTAGAGGCGGCGCACCCGGCGCCGCACCCGGCGCCGCACCGCCCAGCCTCCGCCGCCCTGCGGGCCGGTTGGTGCAACATCGCCGACGGTGGCAGCCCCACCAGCTGAGGAGGAATCCGCGGAGGGAGGCCAGGGACGTGGCAGGGGCCGCGGCGCGGCCGACGATTGTTACCGCGGCGGGGATCCCGGCTACTACAACGAGATCATCGTCGATGCCAACGATCCCGAAACGATCTGGTCGCCGCAGACCAACATGTACCGCAGCCAGGACGGCGGGCGGACGTGGAAAGAGGTCGACATGCCCGGGGTCCACGTCGACCACCACGACATCCTGGCGGATCCCCGCGACCGCAACCACTACATGATCGCCAACGACGGCGGTCTGTACGAGACCTACGACAACTTCCAGACGTTCCGTCACTTCACGAATCTGCCGCTGTCGCAGTTCTACCGGATCGACGTGGACAATTCGCGTCCGTTCTACCGGATCTGCGGCGGGGCGCAGGACAACGGCACGATCTGCGGTCCGTCCCGAACGCTGAATCGCGCCGGGATCCGGACCAGCGATTGGTACACCGTCGGCGGCGGCGACGGCTTCCAGGCGCGCGTCGACCGCGAGGATCCGGCCACGGTCTACGCGCAATCGCAGAACGGGTCTCTGTCGCGCCTCGATCTGCGAACCGGCCAGAGTGTGAGCGTCAGGCCGAACGCGTCCAACACCCAGGTGGCTGGTGCGACGGCGCCGGCCGGGGGCCAGGGTGGCGGTCAGCAGGGATTCGGCCGCTGGCACTGGGACGCGCCGCTGATCATCAGCGCGCATTCGTCACGCCGTCTGTACTTCGGCGGCGAGAAGCTGTATCGCAGCGACAACCGCGGGGATTCCTGGATCGCCATCAGTCCGGATCTGACACGGAACCTCGACCGGACGAAGATCCCGATCATGGGCAAGGTCTGGCCGGAGGACTCAGTCGCCTACATGCAGGCCACGACCACGCTGAGCACGATCACCACCATCGACGAATCGCCGTTGCTCGAGGGACTGCTGATCGCCGGCACCGACGACGGGCTGGTCCAGATCTCCGAAGACGGCGGCGCGAACTGGCGCAAGATCGAGCAGTTCCCAGGTGTCCCGCAATACAGCTACGTCACCGACGTCTACGCATCGCCGCGCAATGCGGACACGCTGTTCGTGACGATCAACAACTATCAGCGCGGCGACTTCAAACCGTACGTGATGAAGAGCGTGGACCGAGGCAAGACGTGGACGTCGATCGCCGGCAACCTGCCGGCCCGTTCAGGAGCGTGGTCGATCGTCCAGGACCACGTCAAGGGTGAGCTGCTGTTCGTCGGGCTCGAGTTCGGTGTCTACTTCACCACCGACGGCGGCACCAGCTGGACCCAGCTGAAGGGGGGCCTCCCAACCACGCAGGCGCGTGACATCGCAATCCACAAACGCGAGAACGACCTGGTGGTCGGCTCGTTCGGACGCGGGGCGTACGTGCTGGACGACTACACGCCGCTGCGCGATGTGACCGCGGAAGCCCTCGGCCAGGAGGCCGTGTTGTTTGCCCTCCGAGACGCCTACCAGTACGACGAGCTCGGCCAGGTGCGCGCCGCGTGGGGGGATCCCGCAACTCCGAATCCGCCGTTCGGCGCAGTGTTCACCTACTACGTCGGCAAGCCGGCTGCGTCTGGCACCAGTCTGGTGCTGGTCGTCAGCGACGCCACCGGCAAACAGGTCCGCCGGCTCGATCTGTCGAATGGCCCCGGCGTCCATCGGATCGCGTGGAATCTGCGGGCTGAAGCGGCGCAGAACGCCGGAGCGCAGGGAGGCGGCCGAGGAGCTGGCGGCGGACGCGGCGGCCAGCAGCCGCCGCCGGTGCCGCCCGGGCGCTATCGTGCGACGATCGGGACGTTGACCGGAGAAACCGTCAAACCGATCGGATCTTCCCAGCTGTTCAACGTGGTGCCGTTGGTGCGGTGAGTTGTTTATGCTCTCCGAGCCGGAGGCGAGGAGGGCTCGACCGTCGAAGCCTGCACGGACTTCATCGCCAGGGCGATCATCGAGGCGACATCGGCGACGTTGGCGGGGAGGACGATCGTGTTGCTCTTCTTCGCCAGCTCGCCGAACTGCCCGACGTACTGTTCTGCGACGCGTAACTGAACCGCTTCGAAGCCACCCGGCATCTTGATCGCCTCGGCGACGCTGCGGATGCCGGCGGCGGTCGCGGTGGCGACGGCGGTGATCGCGGCCGCCTGCCCTTCGGCCTCGTTGATCTGCTGCTGCTTCCGCCCCTCGGAGGCCTTGATGACCTCCTGCTTGACCCCTTCCGCGGTATTGATGGCGGCGTCCCGGGTGCCCTCGGACGTCAGGATCACGGCCCGCTTCTCGCGCTCGGCGCGCATCTGCTTTTCCATGGCGGCGAGGATGTCGTGCGGCGGCGTGATGTTCTTGATCTCGTAGCGCAGGACCTTGACGCCCCAGGATTCAGAGGCCTTGTCGAGCTCGCTGACCACCTGGGTGTTGATGTTGGTCCGCTCCTCGAACGTCCGATCCAGGTCGATCTTACCCACCTCGCTTCTCAGCGTCGTCTGGGCGAGCTGGCTGATGGCGAACAGGTAGTCGGAGATGCCGTACGAGGCGCGTTCCGGGTTGAGCACTTTGAGATACAGCACGCCGTCGACGCCGACCTGGACGTTGTCGCGCGTGATACAAACCTGTGCCGGGATGTCGATCGCGGTCTCTTTCAGCGAATGCCGGTAGCGGATCGAGTCGACGAACGGCAGCAGCACGTGGAAGCCGGCGCTGATGGTGCCGTGGTACCGGCCGAGCCGCTCCACCACGTAGGCGCTCTGCTGCGGCACGACGATCGCGGTCTTGGCGATGATCACCAGCACGAGGAAGGCGAGGATCATCAAAGCAATCAGGCCACCGGTCACAGGCGCACTCCTTCTGGTTCCAGGAAAATGGTCAGCCCGTCGACGGAAACGACGGTGCAGCGCTCCCCCTTGCGAAGCGGCCTGGCGGCGCGGTTGCGGGCCGTCCAGGCGGTGCCGCGGAGCTCGGCGCGGCCGATCGCTCCGGGCTCGATGTCGTCGAGCGCGGTCGCGATCTCCCCGACGAGGGAGTCGACGTCACCCGCGGCGGCATCCAGCTGCAGCCACCGCAGCATCGGCCGCCGGAAGAACATCAGAGCGCCGACCGAGATGAGAGAAAAGAGAAGAATCTGCATCCAGGCCGGCCCCGCGACGTCGAACACCCGCAGCCCGCCGATGGCGAGAGCCGCAATGCCGAAGAAAATTACGTAGAACCCACCGGACGCGGCCAGTTCAAGGGCAACGAGAATCAGGCCGACGACGATCCAGTGCCACCATTCGATAGTCATTCAGGAACGGGGACATTCTAGCTGAAGCGGCCAGGTCGACCTCGAATTCCCGACAACCAGCTACCAGGATCGTCAGCTGTTCTTGGAAGTCGGGGGTTGGATGATGGGAGTTATCGGACCTCGAGCCCAACCTGGCAGGCGACGCCGGTGCCGCCGAGACCGCAGTAGCCGTCCGGGTTCTTTGCGAGGTACTGCTGGTGGTAGTCCTCCGCGTAGTAGAACTCGGGCGCCGGCAGGATCTCGGTGGTGATCGGGCCGTAGCCGGCGCTGGTCAGCTGCTCCTGGTAGGCGTCGCGCGTCCGCTCGGCGGCCTGCTTCTGCGCATCGTCGTAGTAGTAGATGCCGGAGCGGTACTGCGTGCCGGTGTCTCCCCCCTGCCGCATCCCCTGGGTCGGATCGTGGCTCTCCCAGAACACCTTGAGCAAGTCCGCGTAGGAGATCTTCCTCGGATCGAACACCACCAGCACGACCTCGTTGTGGCCGGTCATGCCGGTGCAGACCTCGCGGTAGGTGGGGTTCGGCGTGTGCCCGGCGGCATAGCCGGCGGCGGTGGTGTAGACCCCCTTCTGCTGCCAGAACTTCTTCTCCGCTCCCCAGAAGCAGCCCAGGCCGAACAGGGCACGCTCCAGGCCGTCGGGAAATGGCGCCTCGAGCCGTGCGCCATTGACGTGGTGAGTGGCGGGGACCGGCATCCGCTCTGCGCGCCCCGGCAGCGCTTCGGCCTTTGACGGTATCGTTTTCGGTTTACCAAACATGCGGGACCTCGATCATTCCTGGCTTAGGGTGAGTATTACGACCCCCACGATCAGGATAACAACGACCAGGAAGAAAATCTTCCACGGGCTCAGCGGGTAGTCCCCCGCGATCAGCCCGGTATAGCCGTTCACCAGGACCTGGTAGAGCTTCGCCCGGTAGTTGAACGACAGCACCCACACCGGCACCAGAACGTGCTTGAAGGTCCGGCTGGAGAAGCTCGGATGGATCTGCAGGTTCCGCTGAGTGTCGCCCGGTACCTGCGCCGACGCCATCTGCCGCAGATGCGCCGTCATCTGCTCCTGGGACCGCGCCGCCGCGTCTACCAGCACGACCTGGTAATGCTCGACGACGAAGCCCGAGAGAAAGGCCGTGTCGTAACCCTGGACTTCGGCGATCGGGAACGGCTCGATCTTCTTCAGCAGGTCGTGCCGCAAGCCCTGCGTCCCGGGCACCGGGTCGTCATCGAAAAAGTGCGTGACCTCGCCCGACGCGGGCTCCCAGCGCACGTGGCGCACCTGCCGCGTCTGCATGTTGCCCTTGTTGTCGCGGTAGCGCTCGGTCGTGTAGTAGTAGTGGCCCGCCTCGGCGTCCCACGGACAGACGGCGTGGGCGTCGAAGGTCCAGTACGGAATGTAGACGCCGTGCACGCGGTCCACGAGCGCCCGTGAGCCGAGGTTGCCGGGGGCGAACCACCGCCCGCGAAACCACGCCCGCATCTGCTCCCGCACCCGTCCCTGGTCGACCTTGAACGGCAGGACGCCTTGCGGGCGGATCGGAGCGTTGATCTCCTGGTAGTCCAGGAGCGCGGGAGAGCCGCAGAAGTCGCAGTTCTGGCCGGTGCGGGTCGGATCGAAGACCGAGACCGCCTTGCAGCTCTGACACTGGACCGTCCGCTTCTCGACCAGCCAGCCGCGGTCCTCGGCCGGGATCTCGCGAAGCGCGGTGACCAGGTCGTGCTCGACCAGCGCGCCGGTCGTCGAGTCGACGGTGAACGGCGCCTCGGTGCCGCAGAAGGCGCACACCAGCATGCCCCGAGCCGGGTTCCACTCCGCCTGCGCGCCGCAGGCCGGGCACGCGTACTTGCCGAGCGCCGTCAGGGTTCGGGGATCGGCCGGTTTCCCGCCCGGCGTGTCGGCCGGTGCCTCCGTCCGTTCGGGATCCACCTACTTCGCCAGGTAGTCGTCGAGCGCTGACTTCTTGATGCGGTACGAGGTGCCGATCTTTTTCGCCGCGAGCTCTCCCGACTCGATGATCGCCATGACGTCCGCTTCAGGGACGCCGAGCGCCTTGGCGACGTCCGCGGGAGCGAGCAGGTCCGGAAGCGCGACCGCGGCGCCGGCCGCCGACTGCGCCGCCGCGGACGGCATCCCCTGCTGCTGCATGATCTGCTGCGCGATCGAGAGGCCGACCGCCAGCTCGGTCGCCGCGCCCCCAGAGCCGCCGCCCTTCTCCATCCCCTGCGCCATCTGGAACTTGATGTAGTCGTTCAGGTTCCCGACGACGTTCATGCTCGACCGCTTGTCGATCGCCTGTTCCACTTCCGGCGGCACCGACACGTTCTCGACGATGAAGCTGGGGAGCTCGAGGCCATACTTGGCGACGATGACCGGGTTGATGAGCGGCAGCAGCGCCTCGCCGAGCTCGGTGTAGCGGCTGGCGACGTCGAACACCGGGATCTTCGCGGAGGCCAGCGCGTCGGCGAAGACGCTCACGATCCTCGAGCGCATGGTGTCGGCGAACTCGTCCACCCGGAAGTTGTGGTCCGAGCCGGCGACCTCCTTCAGGAACAGCTTCGGGTCGACGATCCTGAAATCGTAGGTGCCGAAGGCGCGGGCGCGGACCACGCCGAGCTCTTCGTCGCGCATCATGATCGGGTTGGCGGTGCCCCACTTGTTGCCGGTGAAGAGACGCGTGTTCAGGTAGTAGACGTCGGCCTTGAACGGCGAATTGAAGCCGTACTTCCATGACTTCAATTTCGTGAGGACCGGAATGTTGTCGGTCGTCAGCGTGTGCTTGCCGGGAGCGAACGTGTCGCCGAACTCCCCGAGATAGACGAACTGCACCCGCTGCGACTCGCGGACGATGAGCTGGGCGCCGTTCTTGATCGCCTTGTCGTCGTCGGGGAAGCGGTAGGAGAGCGTGTCGCGCGAGTCGTCGGTCCACTCGATGACGTCGATCAGCTCGCCCTTGATGAAATCCATGATTCCCATATGGGTGTAAAAAAATAAAGGAGGAGTGAAATTGTTGTACTGGTTGTTAGTTAAAAAAGAGTAAAAGAAGGTAATAAGATAATTGATGAAATGAAGGGTGATAGTGTAGACTGGCGCTGCGACTTTGACGATCAGGTTCTGAGTGAGGAATGCGTCCTTATAGGAGTTGTATGAGAAAAGAATGAAGAAGGGGAAATAGAAGGTGGATATGTAGAGTTAGAGGAAGGAAGAGAAAAAGTAGATCTAGGAGAAAGTAGGAGAAGAAGAGTTGGCAGGGTTGTAGTAAAAGCGGTGGCAGTTGTAGCATAGATACGGCAAGAACTAGGGTAAGAAGCGGACGAGATCGGCAAACTAGACGAGTGGCGCGTTGGGACACAGAGAGCGACCGCGTAAACGAAGAACACACGACTCGCGTAGCTCCCTGGCCTACCACAGGCGCGTACTCCATGCTCACCGTCGCCCCGGGATTAGTGCGATTGGCCGCGAGGTCCGCGTTGCAGTGCTATTGTCGCGTCAAGCACGAACTCGAATGACTGAGTGAACACGGTACCAGTGGGTTCAGTGACGCGCAGCTTGACGACGGTAGGAATGGGTGGATAGATCAGCGCTTTCAGGCACGCGGCGTTGTCCTTTTAGAGGTCGGTGTTGATCGTGGAGAAGTGGAGAACGAGGCAGACGAAGCTCGCGGCTGCGCCGTTGAAATACGACGCGCCAGATTCCTTCCAGTAGCGTCGGCTACATCGTAACGACAAGAGCCGGACTTAGAGCCGGAGCGCCTTTCACCATCGATGGAGGCGCAAACATCTCGACATCGGCTTAGCGTGCCAGGGGCGAGATTGTATTTTGTCCCCGCCGCATCGCGAAATTCCACGAAGACCGCACCATACGAGATGAGGTTCATCTCCTTGCCGCAGAGCATTGCGCAGAATCGCCGGCGCTTCACCCTCGTCGATCAGCAGGGTCGCGATGTGCGCTGTCAGCGGCCCCGTTGGACGGAGCAAGCCAGGCCCCGCGAGCGCGTTGGGCGGCACGCGAATGTGCACGCCCTTCCGCTGCTTCCGCTCCAGCTCGGGACGGCGATCGATCAGATCGATCTCACGCGTCGGATCGACTAACTGCGACTGCGTGCTGACGAGCGGCCACGTCTGGCCGGTCAGGCCAGAGTCGACGACGCGGGAGAATGTAGCGAAGACTTCGGCGTCGATGGTCAGCACGTAGCGGTCGTGAGCGGGGCGTGGACGCTGAAGAAGCCGTTGCCGTCGGTCTTGGCTGTCTGTGCATTCACGACGACGGTCGCACCGGCCACCGGCGCCCGGTCCGCTTGCTGACAGCGTGCCCGAAAATCTCTCCGTCGTTAGTGCGCTTGTGAAATCAATGCGCTGACGCGCCAGCCGCCCCGGCCGTCGCCGACCTGCAGGTACGCGCTATATCGTCCGGGTACGACGGAAGCGTCCAGTTGGCCGTCCCAGGAGCGGCGCCGGCGATCGAGCTGTGGCCGGTCGCGGTGGACGACTGGTACTGCAGTGGATCGCTGTCCAGATCGCGAGTGCAGACACGATGGCAATCGTGGCGACCGGCGCCGCGGTTGTGACGAGAGCTCCTCCAGCCTGCGAAATCATCGTGATGATCTCCGGCCGCCTGTTCGCCAGCTGCACGTCGGTCGAAGAGACCGCATTCACACCGAAATTGCGCCGGTCAGAGCGAGCGAGTGATGGTCGCCGCCTGGCTTTGCACGAGGATGGTCGTGGGCTGCGATCGCGGAAGGCCCGCCACCGCATACCGGCCTTCAGCGTTCGTGTGGACCGGTACGGCAAGCGTCGCGGTACGGGCGGCGTTGAGCACCGCAACGGTTGCCGTATGGTTGACGCGGAACAACTCGTGGTACGACCACGGCGTCCCCGCATCGCCAAGAGAGACATGCCCGAAAATCACGCCGTTGCGCTCGTCGGGGCGAAGCTGTGCGGGAACCGGAAATTGGGGCACGCTGCAGATGAAGATCTGAGTGGGGATTGTAATCGAGGGCGGGTGACCTGGGGGAATGACCCAGCCGGTCTACTTCGTCGCAGCCAAGAGGCGGGCGGCCTGAGTATTGAGGTAGTTGCGTTCCGGGATGCTGCTGGTGCGGGCGGCGGCGGCGCGATAGTGGCCGATAGCGGCCGCGTGATTCCCGGATCGTTCCAGCAGGTGGGCGCGGACGGCGTCGAGGCGATAGTGACCGCGCACCCGGTCGTCCCGGTCGAGGGCGTCGAGCAGCTTCAGCCCGGCGGCCGGTCCCTCCACCATCCCGACCGCGATGGCGTGATTGAGCGCGACCATCGGGTTGTCCGACATCCGCTTGAGCAGGCCGTAGAGGGCGAGGATCTGCGGCCAGTCGGTGTCTTCGGGGCGCGCCGCTTCGTCGTGAACCGCGGCGATCGCGGCCTGGAGCTGGTAAGCGCCGATCGATCCCTTCGAGAGCGTGGCGCTGATCAGCGCGACCCCTTCGGCAATCGCGGCGGCGTCCCAGAGGCTCCGATCCTGCTCCATCAGCGGGATCAGCTCTCCTTCGGGGGTGCTGCGGGCGGCGCGCCGGGCATCGGTCAGCAGCATCAGGGCGAGCAGCCCGGCGACCTCACCATCCGCTGGCAGCAGGTGGTGGACGGCTCGCGTCAGCCGGATCGCTTCGTTGGCCAGATCGCTTCTCTGCAGCGTCGGGCCGATACTGCTGGCATATCCCTCGTTGAAGATCAGGTAGAGCACGTGCAGCACGGCGTCGAGCCGCTCGGCCCGCTCCTGGTCCGTCGGCATCCGGAAAGCGACCCCCGACGTCCTGATTCGCTGTTTCGCCCGGCTGATGCGCTGCGCCATCGTCGCCTCGGGCACGAGAAAGGCGTTGGCGATCTCCGCGGTTGTCAGGCCGCCAACCGCGCGCAGTGTTAGTGCGATCGCCGATGGACGCGTCAGCGCGGGGTGGCAGCACATGAACAGCAGGATCAGCGTGTCGTCCTGCTCGGCGTGCTCGAGCGCGTCGGCGGCCGGCGCGACCTGGTGGTCCGCCGGCGCCTGCACGAGGACGATCGCTTCACGACGCCGGCGGGCGAGCTCGGTCCGCAGGTGATCCGTCATGCGGCGGGCCGCGACGTGGATCAGCCAGCCGCGCGGGTTGTCGGGGACCCCCTCAACCGGCCACTGCAGTGCGGCCGCCAGCAACGCCTCCTGAACGGCGTCTTCTGCCGCGGAAAAGTCGCGGAACCGCCGCATCACGGCGCCGAGAACCTGCGGCGCGAGCTCGCGCAGCAGGTTCTCGCCGGTGAACTCCGGGGCTGGTGGCGTCACATGTCGGTAGAGGGGGCGCTCATCACCTGGCGCACCTCGATCGGCATGTTCAGCGGAACGCCTCCCTTTCCGGGGGCGGCCGAGACACGGGCCGCGAGCGCGTAGGCCCGTTCGGTGGTGTCGCAGTCGATGATCCAGAAGCCGGCGAGAAACTCCTTCGCCTCGGGGAAGGGCCCGTCGGTGACCTCCGGCGCGCCCCCCTTGCCGGCCCGGACGACCCGGGCCTCCTCGGGCAGGCTGAGCCCCTGCGCGTCCACCAGCTCGCCGGCGTCGGTGAGCTCCTTGTTGAACCGGTGCATGAAGCCGATGTGGGCTTTGAGGTCCTCGGGCGGCCAGGTGCCGATCCCGGCCTCTTTCCATCCGGCCCGGGGGGCGTGCATCATCAGCATGTACTTCATCTTGTCAGCTCCAATCGTCCATTTTGTGGCGCCGGTTCCGGCGCTTCATGGGTAAGTCGGAGCAGGCCGATGGTTCTCGACATCGCATCCACCGGGGACGACAATCGCGCAAGAATCAAGATCTGACCCCGTATTGCAGGAACACTGTGCCGGTGCCGCGGTAGACCCTGTGCTCGCGCAGGACCAAAGACAATTTCACGCCTGGAGTCGCCATGAGCGGCAACCCACCCCCGAGAATCACCGGGATCACCGCGACCTCGACCCCATCCACCAGCCCCGCCTGGGCCAGCTCCCGGAACAGCCCACCGCCGCCCCAGAGCCAGAGAGGCTTGCCGTCAACCGCCTTCAGCTTCCGCACGTGCGGAACGGCGTCGCGAACGAAGGTGATCCCGCCGCGCTCACCCTCGGGCAGCGTCCGCGAATACACGTAGGTCGGCATCGGCGGCCCTTCACCGCCGCCGGTAGCGGCAAAAACGTCATAGGATCGCCGGCCCATGACCAGGCCGCTGAAGCCGGCGTACATCGCGGCAAAGTCGATCTCCGGATCGATCACGATCCAGTCTGTACTCTCCGTTCGGCCCGGCGATGTAGCCATCCAGGCTGGACGCAACCGAGTATCGAAGCTCCCGCACGGCACCCCCATTTCTGTGGATCGTATCCGCAAGAGCGCGCTCCGCGTCCGGCCGGGAATCAGCGCACCGGGAACAGCGCGTTCATGTTGGTCTGGTCCGTGACTTCCGCGTAGATGTCGTCGGACCGTCCGTCCTTCAGAAACGCCTGGGCCAGGCGCTTCGACAGGCTGATCGACGCCCGCGCGACGGCAGCGCCGGCGCTGAGCCGGCGCACCCCGAGCTGCCGGAGCTCCGAGGCCGGCGCAAGACCCGGAATCGCCATGACGTTGAGCGGCAACGGCTCGATCGCGCTCGCCACCGTCCGGATGTCGTTCGGGTCCGCGAGCAGCGGTACGAACACACCATCGCATCCGGCGCTCCGATAGCGTGCGGCCCGCGACACGATCTCCTTGACCGCGTCCCCCGGTGCGGTGAGCTGCTCGAGCAGCACGTCGATGCGCGCATTCACGAACAGGTCGACCCCCGCCTTGCTCGCGCCCCGCTTCACTGCCTCGATCTTCGCGCACAGGAGATCGGGAGAGCCGGCGCCATCCTCCAGGTTGATGCCGACCGCGCCGGCGCCGGCGATGGCCGAGATGTTCTCCGCCACCTGCGCCGGATCGCTGGCGTAGCCGCCTTCGCTGTCGACCGTCAGCGGCACCGAGATCACCCGCACGATCGATTCGACGATGGCGGTGAGCCGGGGGATCGGCAGCGTGTCGCCGTCGGGGTAGCCGCAGGCCCAGGCCACCGCCGCGCTGGACGTGGCAATCGCGGGGGCACCGCAAGTCTCGATGAGACGGGCGCTCCCGGCGTCCCAGGCATTGGGCAGGATCAGGAACTGACCGGCGGCGTGCAGCGCGCGAAACGTCGTGGCGTGGACGGTGCTCATGGTTGTCGTTCGTCTCCAGGTTGCAGGGCGCAGGTCATCGACGTCAGGACGCGATCGCCCGGAGGCGATCGCGATGGCCGCAAGGTGCCGCTACTGGATGACCTTGCGATAGATGGCGGCCCTGTCAGGCTGCTTCAAGGCATCATACGCGGCCGCCAGGTCCTCGCGTGCGTAGGCCACCCACCGCTCCGGCGGATGTGTCTGCTTCGTCAGGATCTGGTAGCCGGCGAGGGATTCGGCTTCCGCCTCGCGATACCGCCGTTGCCCGAGAATGGCCCGGCCGAGGCGGACGCGGGCGATGCCGATCAACTGGTGACCCGGCGTGAGCGTATCGCCGTAGCGTCGAAGCGCCTCGCGGAACAGCGATTCGGCCTTGGCGTATGCCCCGCGCTCCTGTTCGACGCCGCCGAGGTTCGAGAGCCCCACGCCGATGTAGTAGTGCTTGTCGGCGTAGACCTCACGGTAGATGCCCACCATCCGCTGAAACAGCTTCTCCGCCTCGTCCATCTGCCGGCGCCGCAGCGCGACGATGCCGAGCTCGTTGAGTGCCGACGCCACCCGAGGGTGAACGGGGCCGTAGGCACCCTCCTGGATCGCCAGTGATTCGTTCAGCATCGCGGCCGCCTCGTCGTAGCGTTCCGCCTGCTGCACGATCGCCCGCGCGACCATCGTCAGCGCCGACGCTGTCCGGGGATGCTGCGGTCCATGCCAGGCCCGGATGATCTCGAGAGCTTCGCGCTGGTAGCGCTCCGCGTCCGCATACCGTCCGCGCTCGTCACTGGATCGCGCCGAGGTTCACGAGGGTGTCGGCGACCTGCGGGTGCCGGTCGCCGTACAGCCGGCGCTCGATCACCAGCACCCGACGCAGTGCTAGTCGCCAATCCGATAGAGCTTCTTCTCGGTGCGCAGAAAGAGTGCGTTGCCGGCGACTGCAGGCGAGGCGAGCATCATCTCGCCCAGGTCGTTCTGCGCAACCTCCTTGTAGGTGTCGCCAGCTTCGAGCACGATCGTCACCCCTTCTTCATCGGGGAAGTAGATGCGGTTTGCGGTAGCGATCGGCGAGGCCGAGAACGTGTGGCCGGCGCCGCCGACGCGGGCACGGTAGATCTCCTTGCCGGTCTCCGCCGACAGCACCAGCATGGTGCCGCCGTCGTGGACGAGATAGACACGTCCCTGGTGGACGAGGGCCGACGGCGTGTAGCCGGATGCCCGGGCGTGCGTCCACAACACGTAATCGTTGCGAGTCGCCTCGCCGGCCAGGGTGATGTCGCCGCCTGCACCGGCCTTGATTGCGAAGAACGGGCGTACCGCATCCCCCTCTTGCGCGCCGGTACCCACGAGCAGCAGGTCGCCGGCAGCCACCGGCGACGCAAGCGGCATCGAGACGCGGGCGACCCGCCAGAGCTCCTTGCCGTCGAGGTCGTAGCTCTGGATGAATCCGTGCCCGGTCGTCACGATCTCGGTCCGGACCGAGTTCTTCCAGACCAGCGGCGTCGACCATGACGAGGTGCGATTGAAGGTGCTCCGCTCGGTGCGCGGCACGCGCCAGACGTCGGCGCCGGTCTTCGCGTCGAGCGCCACCAGGAACGACTCGCGCTCGCTGTCCTGCAGGACGTACACGCGCCCCTGATGCGCAACCGGCGATGAGCCCGTACCGAAGTCGAGGTAGATCGGCTGCGGCGGCCAGGTTCGCTTCCACAAGAGCGTCCCGTCCAACGAGTAACAGAAAACCCCGACGTTCAGACCGAAGGAGACGTACAGCCGCTCGCCGTCGCTGAAAGGCGTCTCGGAGGCGTAGGTGTTCTTCCGATGCCGGCCGCCGACCGGAAGCCCGGAGTGGGCCTGCCGCTCCCATTTGAGGACGCCGGTTCGAGCGTCGAACGCGTAGACCATGTATCGGATCGCGTCCGATTCCTCTGGCAGCTCGCTGTCGCGCGCCCGGAGCCGTTTGTTCACCTCGGCGTTCGACAGCCCCTGAGCACGCAGCTCGGCGATGTAGTCGTTGCCGTAAATTCCTGGCGACGGCTTCTTGAACGGCCGGCCGCTGATCGCCGACGTGAGAAAGACGGTTCCGTCGACCACGACCGGTGATGACCAACCCTGGCCCGGCACCTCTACGGACCAACGCACGCGATCCTTCGCCGACCAGCGATCGGGCAGCCTGGCATCGAGTGCCAGGCCGCTCATGTCGGGGCCCCGAAACCCCGGCCACTCCGCCGAAGGCGCGGGCGGCGTCACGTCGGGGCTCGCGCCGACCGACAGGCTGATGGTGAAAAACAGACAGAGCAATGACACGGCTGGCGCAAGTCGTCGCCGGGTCATGTAGACGGCTCGAACTCCAGCGCCACGCCGTTGATGCAATACCGCAGGCCGGTCGGGGGTGGACCATCGGGGAACACGTGTCCGAGGTGGCCACCGCACCGGCTGCAATGCACCTCGGTGCGGGCCATGAACATGCTCCGGTCCTCGGTCGTGCCGATCGATCCTTCGAGCGGCGCGAAGAAGCTGGGCCAGCCGGTGCCGCTCTCGAACTTCCGCTCGCCGACGAACAGCGCCTGGCCGCAGCCGGCGCACTTGAACGTGCCGGCGCGCTTCTCCTGCAGCAGCGCACACGAGCCCGGACGCTCGGTGGCGTGCTTGCGCAGCACCTGGTACTGCTCGGGCGTCAGGCTGGCGCGCCATTCTTCGTCGCTCTTGGTCACCGGAAACGTTTCTGCCATCAGCGTCTACTTCCCTTCGTTCGCCTGGTTGGCGATCTCGAGCACGTCGGCCGCCGGCAGGACCACGGCAATCACGCCCGCCCCTTCGGTGCCTCCCATCATCCCGAACATGCTCATGCGCCCGGGATCGATCTGGCGGATCGTCAGCAAGCCGACGATCTTGCCGTTCGGCAGGAACGCCGGCGTCCCGGTGACCGCCTGGCCGTTCAGCACGAAGAACCTCCGCGGCCGTTCGATCGTGGCGGCGACACTGTAGAGACTGGCCGAGGGGACCCAGCCGCCGACTCGCCCGAGACGCCCGAGCACCACCAGGTCCTCGAGAACCGTGGGGCTGGCGGCATCGGCGAGGTTGACCGCCGTCAGCGGTCCTGCCGGTTTCACCGTCGGGCGGATGAACGCGAGATCGAGATCCTTGTCGCGGAGCACGATGGTGGCGGGCAGCTCCTTGCCGTCGGCCAGCCGGATCCGCACGTCACTGGGCTCGGAGACGATCGACATCTTCTGATCCCCCTGCGCCGATGCCCCGATGATCCGGCTCATCATGGCGCCCGGATCCAGTGAGCTGAGCGACATCACCGTGAGCCCCGACGGGTCGATCACCGTCGCCACCGCTTCGACGATGTCGTCCATGGACTGCACTTCGCGTCCGCCCATCGACATCCGCACTTTGAGCGACACCCGGACGTTGACGATCGCCCCCTGCCACTTCTTCGCCACCTCCCGCATCGCCGCGCGCTGATCCTGCCCCTGCACCGGCACCGCGCCGCACAAGAGCGCCACCAACAGAAGGGCTGTGATTCGATCTCTCACGTCAACTCCAATCCACCTGACCGCCTTGCACCCGACCGCACCCTTCCGCACCCCTCCGCACCCCTCCGCACCCTTCCGCACCCCTCCGCACCCCTATTCCCACCCCGTCTGCATCTCGACGAAGAACGTCCGGAAGTCGCGGCGCACGTGCATGACCACCGACGACGGTTTGGCCGCCGCGATGCTCTCCATCTTCGCCTTCAGCGCCGCAACGTCGCCGACGACGGTGCCGTCGATCGACAGGATCACGTCACCGTCACCGAGGTGCGCGAGCGCGGCCCATCCACCTTCGCGGACCGCTTCCACCAGCACCCCCTTCTCTCCGGGCGCGACCGCCATCTGGGCCCGGTCCATCTCGGCGACATCGCGGACACGGAACTCGAAGTTCGGGTCCTCGGTACTTCTTCATCTCGCGCGGCAGGCGCGGCGAGCTCTCGAGCTGTACCTTGACCGGGCGCTCTTCCTTCCCGCGCATGGTGGTGAGGGTCACGGTCGACCCGATCTTGTACTGGCGGATCATCGTGTCGAACACATCCGCCTCGGAGGGCTGGGAGGCCTCGACCGGGTTGCCATCGACCGACAGGATCAGGTCGCCGACCTCGAGGCCGGCCTTGGCGGCGCCGCCGCCGAACACCCGCGTTACCCGCACGCCCGGCCGCCCGGCGACGCCAAGCTTGTCGGCAAGCTCGCTGGTGAGCGCCTGCACGGCCACGGGGATCCAGGCTTTTCTCGCCTCCATGCCGGGGTCCTGCAAGCCGGGACGCGCGAGCTCGAGCACGGTCAGCATTCGCTCCCCTTTGCGGTCGAAGGCCAGCAGCACCGGGAGCGGTTCGGTTCGCCCCTTGATGAGCCCGTCGGTCCGGGCGATCAGGGTGTCGATGTCCTTGACCGCCTCACCGTCGATGGTCACGATCACGTCATCGGTTTCGAGCGGCGGCTTGGCATCGTCGGCCGCGCCGCCCGGCCGGATGCCGCGCACGTGCACGCCGGTCGTGCCGCGGCGCCGCAGCTCCTTTGCGGTCCAGGAAGTGAGGTTGGAGCCAGTCACGCCGAACGGGGTGATCTCGCGGACCGGCGCCTCGACGTTCTCGCGGTCGTCCGGCGTGACCGCCAGCGTCTTGCGCGCGCCGTCGCGAAGCACGACCGCGTTCACCGGCTTTCCCGGTGGCAGCCGCATGACCAGCTGGTTGAACGGCGGGATCTCTTCGCCAAAGCGAACGGTGACGTCGCGCCCGGCGAGCGACAGCAGAATGTCACCCGAAACGAAGCCTGCCTTTGCGGCGGGTGAACCCTCGATCGTCCCGCCCACCAGCGCGCCGGTCTTCGAGCTCGAGCTCTGGAGCAGCGGCTGAACCTCCAGGCCGATCCAGCCCCGACGGACGCGCCCTTCCTTGATGATGGCGTTGGCCACCTCCTGGGCGAGATCCGCCGGGATGGCGCCCGAGAGCCCCATGCTGATCTCGTTCACGCCGACGATCTCCCCCTGCATGTTCACCAGCGGGCCGCCGGAGTTGCCGCCGAAGATCGCGGCGTCGTGGCCGATCCAGCGGACGATCGATCCGACGTCTTCCCCTTCGAGCGTCATCCGGTTGAACGGCCAGAACATGCCCGGCATGATCATCTCGGTATTGCTGACGATCCCCAGGGTCACCGATTGCGAGAGTGCGAGCGGGCTTCCCAGCGCCAGGACCCGATCGCCGACCTTCAGGATCGAGGCATTACCGAACTTCGCGGCCGGGAACTTCCGCGGCGTCGCCGGGCGCAGCTTCAGCACGGCGATGTCGGACAGCGGATCGGTGCCGACCAGGTCGGCCGGGACCTCCTCGCGCGTCGGCAGCGTGCAGATGATCGCGCGGGTCTTGCCGGCGACGTGGTGGTTGGTGACGACGTGGCCCTCGGCGGTGATGATCGTGCCGCTGCCCGAAGCTTCGCGCTTGATCTCGCGGCCATCGGTATGACTGACCGTCACGACATGGATGCGCACCAGGCTTGGCGCCACCCTGGCGAGCGCCGCGCCGATGGCAGCCGACTGCCCCGGCGCCGTCCCGGGCGAAGAGTCCTGCGCCGCGGCACGCGACGCCGCGGGCCCTCCGGCGAGCGTCATCACCACTACCGCCGCCGCGAGTTCACGTCCGATCATGAAAGAAGCTCCTCAAGCAGGTTGCCGGCGACCGTCAGCCGGTAGGACGCCGACGACCTGATGTCGTCGATCGGAGAGATGTCGAGGTTCAGGGCACCGCGCGCGGCCTCCAGCAGCGGCGCTCCGATCGTGCCGCCGCGGAGTGCCTGTTCGGTCGCGCGAGCCCGGACCACGATCGGGGCGACGCTGCCGAAGGCCAGCCTGACGTCACGAACCACGCCGCCGTCGAGGTCCGCCACAGCTGCGAAACAGATCTTGGAGATCGCCTGGGCGCGCCGGGTGCCCACCTTGCGGTAGACCTCCTTCCGCCGAACTCCTGGAGCGGCCGGGCCTCGCCTCGGCAGCGTCACGCTCACGATCAGCTCGTCGGGCGCCAGGTCCATGCGCTTGTAGGCCGTGTGGAACCCGTCATATGCGACCCGCCGCTGCCCGCGCGACGAGGCGACCTGGATGCCGGCGTCGTAGACAAGCAGCGCCGGCGGCAGATCAGCCGCCGGGGACGCGTTCGCAATGTTGCCGCCGACGGTCCCGCGGTTCTGGATCGCCACTGCGCCGGTCTCGCGCGCCGCCGCGGCGACCAGCGGGAACTCCGCGCCAATGACCGGATCGTTCAGCAGATCGGTGTAGGTCGCGAGCGCGCCGATGGTGACCTCGTCGCTTGACTTGGTGATCCCGCGCAGCTCGTTGACCTTCCAGAGATCCAGGAAGCGCCGGCCCGGAAGCCTCCCGGCTTCGAGCAGGACCATCAGGTCCGTGCCGCCGGCGAACGGTGTCAGCTCACCCGCGGCGGTGGAGAGGAGGGCCAGTGCTTCGTCCAGAGTGGCGGCCGACTGCATTTCGTACCGGGCGAGATTGCTTCTCATCGGGTAACCCCGGCCTTCATCGCGGCCACCACCGATTCGAAGATGCGCATGTAGCCGGTACAGCGACAGAGGTTGCCGGCCAGGCCGACGCGAATGTCGTCGGGTGACGGCGCCGGGTTCCGCTCGAGCAGGTCGGCGGCGGCGAGGATCATGCCCGGGGTGCAGATACCGCACTGGGCGCCGCCGCAATCGATGAAGGCCTGCTGCACGGCGCTGAGGGTGTCGCCGTCAGCCACTCCCTCGATCGTCCGGATGCGGGCTCCGTCGACCTGCGTGAGCGGCACGAGACAGCTATTGACGAGACGGCCGTCAAGGAGAACCGAGCAGGCGCCGCACTCACCCTCCCCGCATCCTTCCTTGGTCCCGGTGAGGTGCACCTTGGTGCGCAGCACGTCGAGGAGCCGGGCCATGGGATGGTCCTCGACCTCGGTGGCGCGGCCGTTGACCTCGAAGGACACGCGCACCGTCTGCTCAGACACGGGCCACCGCCATCAACTGCGCGAGCATCTCGGGTGTCATCGGGACCCGGCGGACATCGACCCCGGTCGCGTGAGCGACGGCGTTGGCGATCGCCGGGGCCGGACCGTCCATCGGCAGTTCGCCGATACCCTTGGCCCCGCCGGGGCCGTACGCGTACGGCACCTCCTCGAAATGGACCCGGATGTTCGGGAGGTCCACCGAGGTCGGCATGATGTAGTTGGTCATCTGCGCGTTCGCCATGCGTCCTTCGCGCCAGACGACATCCTCATAAAGCGCCCACCCGATCGCCTGCGCCACCCCCCCTTCGATCTGGCCGGTCGCCAGCACCGGGTGGATCACGCGGCCGACCTCCTGCACCGCGACGAAATCATCGATCCGTACCTGGTAGGTATCGAGGTCCACGGTGACCTCGGCGACGTAGGCGGCCCAGGCATAGGAGCCGTAGGCGTCCCCCTCGTAGCGGTCGTCGTCCCAGCGGGCGTTCTCGTTCGGTTGATATTGCGCGGTGCCGCGAAGCGGACCGCGCTGCTCGACGTAGGCGCGGCAGGCTGCCTTGAAATCACCGTCATCCGTCAGGTGACCCGACTCCACCAGCACCGCCCGCAGGTTGCGGCAGGCGGTTTCCACCAGCTTCCCGACCACCATGCAGGTGCGCGACGCCACCGTCGGACCGCTGTTCGGTACGATCGACGTGTCGGGCTGCGCGATCGTCACCTCTTCGAGCTCGATGCCCAGCGCGTCGGCGGCGATCTGCGAGAAGATCGTGTTCGTGCCCTGGCCGATCTCGGTGCTGGCAGAGAGCACGCGCACGCCTCCCTCGGGTGTACCTTCCACGGTCACGATCGACGCGAGATGATCTTCGCCCGAGCCGGTGAACCCGGCGCCGTGCATGAAGGTCGCAAAGCCGATGCCCCGGCGCGTTCGTCCGGACGCATTCGCGGCGGCAAACCGCTCCCGCTTGCCGTGGTAGTCGGCGAGCTCGAGCGCCCGCGCGAGGATCGCGTCCATGTCGACCTGGTCCTGCATCACCTGCCCCACCGCACTGATCTGTCCGGGGCGGATGAAATTGCGGCGCCGCAGTTCGTCGGGGGCCAGGCCGACCGCCTCGGCAACGCGGTCCATGTGGCGTTCGAGCGCGAAGATGCTTTGCGGCGCGCCGAATCCGCGGAACGCGCCGTGCGGGGGCACGTTGGTCGCAACCGCCCGGCCGCGCACCCGGATGTTGGGACAGTAATACGGGCCGGACGCATGGATCGTCCCGCGCGACAGCACGACGGGGGAGAGCGTGCAATAGGCGCCGCCGTCGACGACGAAATCAATGTCCATGGCCAGCAGCCGTCCGTCGCGGCTGACCGCCGTCCGGTGGCGCGTGCGCGAGGGATGGCGCTTGGTCGTGGCCACCATGTCCTCGGCGCGGTCGTAGATCAGCTTCACCGGCCGTTCGGACTTCCAGGCGAGCAGCGCCGCATGCCCGGCAATGATCGACGGGTACTCTTCCTTGCCGCCAAACCCGCCGCCGGTTTCCATCTGGACGACACGGATCTTCTCGACCGGCAGGGCGAACAGTCCGGCCAGCGCCTTGTGAATGTAATAGGGGCACTGCATCGAGCCCCACACGGTCACGCCCGATTCGTGATCCGCGACGGCGAGCATCCCGTTCGGTTCGATGTAGAGCTGTTCCTGCGCGCCGGTTTCGTAGTCCCCCTCAACGACGACCGGGGCGCCGGCGAATGCGCCCTCGACGTCGCCTCGCCCCACCAGATACGACTTGAACAGGTTGTCGTCCCCCCAGATCACCGGGTCCGCCGCCAGCGCGTCCTCCAGGTTCAACACCGCGGGGAGCGGCTCGATGTCGAACGACACGAGGCGTCGGGCCTCCTCGAGCAGCTGCTTGTCAGGATGGGCAAGGAGCAGGATCGGCTCCTCGGCGTGATTGACCCGGTCGCCGGCCAGGTAGGGCTGATCGTCCAGGATCAGCGCGACGACGTTCCGGCCCGGGATGTCGGCGGCGGTGACGACCGTGATCTCGTCCCAGGGCACGCCGTCGCCAAAAACCGTGTCTCGAATGATGCCGCGCGGCACCGGGCTGCGAACCGTGACGCCATGCAGCATCCCGGGCAGGGTCAGGTCATCGATGTAGCGGGCCCGCCCGGTGACCTTGGCGCGCCCGTCCCGGCGTGGCACCGAGCGTCCGATGGCCGGAACTGGGGTCATCCTCGGGGAATCGTACCACCCTCCCGCACCCTTCCGCACCCCTTGCGCACCCCTAGGTGCGCTCTTCCGCACCCTTCCGCACCCTTGCGCACCCTCAAAGAGCGCCCCTCCCGATCACTGAAACGTATTGCACGCGTTGGGATCGCCGGAGTCGTAACCGCGGCGGAACCAGGTCACCCGCTGTTCGGAGGATCCGTGCGTGAACTTGTCGGGCATCACCCGGCCGGTGGAGCGCTTCTGGATCGTGTCGTCGCCGATCGCCGAGGCGGCGCGGAGGCCTTCCTCGAGATCGCCGGGATCGAGCTCGACCTTCCCGCCGGAACGCGATGCCGAGTGCCCCCAGACCCCGGCGTAGCAATCGGCCTGCAGTTCCATGCGCACCGACAGCTCGTTTCGCTGCGAGGGGTTCGACTGCTGGAGCTGGCGGACGCGCGACTCCATGCCGGTCAGGGTCTGGACGTGATGCCCGACTTCGTGGGCGAGGACGTAGGCCTGGGCGAAATCACCCGGAGCGCCGAACCGCTTTTGCAGCTCGTTGAAGAAGCTCAGATCCAGGTAGACCTTGCGATCCCCGGGACAGTAGAACGGCCCGACCGCCGACTCGGCGAAGCCACAGGTGGAGTCGGTCGCGTTGCGGAACAGCACCGCGGTGGTCGGCTGATACTGCCCCGGCATCAACCGGCTCCAGGTGGCCTGGGTATCGGCCATTACCACGTCGACCAGGTCGACCATGTGCTCTTCCTCTGGCGTGGCGGTGACCGGACCGCTCGTGCCGATGCCATCCGTCTGGGTCTGGGGCACGCCGCCGTCCCCGACCAGCGAGAGGAAATCGATACCTGTGAACCAGCTCAGCACCAGGAGGATCAGGACGCCGCCGATGCCCATCGGCACCGCCCCCATCCTGGCTGAACTTCCGCGCCGGTCTTCGATGTTTCCGCGATCACCAGGTGTCCATCGCATTGCTCATACCTCTCCCGTCTATCGGAACCACGACGGGCCGAAGGAGTGCAAGCCTGCAGCCATCGAGCTGGTCAGCGAAGCTCGACGGCGATTCTACGCCAATGCCCCTGCTGGAACCTGGTGACGGTCAAGACGCAACGGGTGAAATGGCCGACGAGGATGGCGGTCCAGACGGTCGTCGAGGTCAGCGTCCCGAACTGCTGGACGGTGAAGCAGATGCCCAGCGGCAGGAGGACCTGCGAGATCAGGGTGATGAACAACGGACTCCTGGTGTCCCCCGTGCCCTGGAGCCCGCCCGTATAGGTCAGGGCGACGGTAATGAACAGCCCCGACACACTGAGGAACCGCAGCAGCTCCGTCCCCAGACGCACCACGTTCGGGTCGGTCAGGCCGAAGATCGCGAGCAGCTGCCTGGGGATCAGCAGGAACAGCGCGCCGATGATCGCCGCGACGCCGACTCCCACGCGCGCGGCGAGATACACCGCCTGCTGGCTGCGTTCCGGATGGCCGGCGCCGAGGTTCTGCCCGGCCACCGCCGCCGCGGCCCCCATCAGCCCGACGGACGTCCAGGTAATGAGCGAAAACAGCTCGGCGTAGCCGACCGCATAGGCCGCCTGCGCCTCGGCGCTGTGCTCGAGCGAGCCGATGAATCGCAGCAGCAGCACGCCGGCGATGTTCATCGCCACCCCCTGCAGACCGGTGGGAAGGCCGAACTTGAACAGCTGCCGGATGATCACCCAGTCCGGCTTCCACGACATGTTTCGCGGGAAGTGGATGACGAGCCGGTCCTTCAGGATCAGCCACAGCGCGACCGACGAGACGGTCATGCTGGCGATCACCGTGCCCATCGCCGACCCCTGGGTACCGAACGCCGGGACAGGCCCCGCCCCGCTGATCAGGATCACGTTCAAGGCGATGTTCAGCACCGTCATGCCGGCGCCGATGTACAGGCCGGTCCGGGCGTCACCGGCCGCCCGCAGCGCCCCGCTCAACATGAAGAACATCAGCATCCCGATGCTGAACAGGAACATCGTCCGCAAATAGGGGAGCGCCTCGGCCCGCACCTCGGGGGTCGCGTTGACCATCTCGAGCAGCCAGGGAGAGGCGAAGTACCCGATCGGCGCGAGGATCAGGACCGACAGCGCGAACGCGGTCAGGAACGCCTGGTAGACGGTCCGGTTCACCTTGTCGTGGTCGTTGGCGCCGGCAAACCGCGCCACCAGCACCCCCATGCCGGTGAAGAGAGAGCTGATGAACACGATCACCACGAGGAAGATCTGCCAGCTCACGCCGATCGCGGCGTTGCCGGTGAAGCCGACGTAGTGGCCGACCATCGCGTGATCGATGATCCCCTGCAGCCCGCCGATGGCGTTCTGCAGCACGGTCGGCCACGCGATCTTCCACACCGCGGCGCCGATCGGACCTTCGACGATCGATCGATCGAGCTTGCGGCGGGGCTTCGGGGGATCGGGCGGAGGGGTGCCGGGCGTCATGTCGGAATCGGATCCGGTCACCACCGGCGCCGCCGACACCGCCTGCGTTGACTGCGATTGGACGGGCACGAAGCTCGAATCATAGCACTCGCCCTGCCGTGCTCAGTGCTGGGACGAGTCGCGTTTCGGCTTCAGGATCCGCCGCACAGCCGCGTGCGCGAGGACCACCGCCGGCTGTCGCTGCAGCGCCTCGAAGTATCGCTTCTGAAACTCCTCACCTGTCTCGGAAGCGGTGAGCAGCCGTTCGACCTGCTCGAGGATCACCGCGGCATCCGACTCGGTCGTGGGCGCGTCCCGGCTCACCGATTCGTCGATCCGGACGATCAGACCGGAGATGGAGTGCAGCCACGCAAACCAGGGGTCGCTGATCACGAGCTGCAGCAGGCTGGTGTTGTTGGCGACCCGCCCGCGATCCAGCTCGTAGGCGACCTTGGCATCGTCGAGCAGCACCTTGTGAAGGGTGAGCAGGTGCGTTCGCAGCTGCTTCAGGCGCTCACGGGTGGCGTCACTCAGTTCCGGTGCTCCGGCCTGGAGGGCTGCGGCCGGCTCCACCGCAGCCGACTGATCCGACGCGTCATGCAGCAGCGCCGCGAGATCGAGCCGCGCTGACGTCATCGCCAACGAGCCGTCCTCGGCGTGCGGCCACTGCTCCTTCGGACGGTCGCGATAGAGCTCGACACCGTTGCCGTCCGGATCACGAAGATAGAGTGCCTCGCTGACCCCGTGGTCGGTCGCACCGTCCAGCCGGATCCCGGCCTCCTGGAGACGGCGCAGCGCATCGCCCAGAGCGGCACGATCGGGATAGCGGATGGCGAAGTGATACAGCCCGGTGGTGCCGGGGGCCGGCCTCGGGCCGCCCAGACTCTCCCAGGTGTTGAGGCCGATGTGATGGTGATAGTCGCCGGCGCTGAGGAACGCCGCGGAATCCCCCAACCGCTGCGTGACTTCGAAGCCAAGGACCCCTGAATAGAATGCGATCGACCGTTCGAGGTCCGATACCTTGAGATGGACGTGACCGATGTCGACCCGGTCGTGGATGCGCTTCGCCATGCGTTCCATCATCGCGCAGTCGAGCAGTTGGCCAAAGCGGGCGCCTGAGTTAGGCTCTGCCGATGATCCGGCCTGCCCTGCTCATTGCCTCGTTCGCCGCGATGATCGCCGCCCCCCTGGCCCCGCCGCAGCAGGGGCCAAGCGGCCTCGATACCATCGCCCGCGCGGCTCTGTCACCGCTCGAGGGGTCGCAGACGGTTCGTGGCCTGCGGGGGCCGGTGGACGTGCTGCGCGACCGGTGGGGAGTGCCGCACATCTATGCGCAGTCCACCGAGGACCTGTTCTTCGCCCAGGGCTACGTGATGGCCCAGGACCGCCTGTGGCAGATGGAGATGTGGCGCCGCGGCGCCGAGGGGCGGCTCGCCGAGGTGCTCGGCGCCGGCGCGGTATCGAGGGATCGACAGGCACGCCTGCTGAAGTATCGCGGACCGGTGGATGACAAGGAGCTCGCCAGCTACCATCCGGACGCGCGCAAGATCATGACCGCCTACGTCGCCGGCGTGAACGCACTGATCGAAGAGGCGACCGTGGCGAAGCGGCTGCCGGTCGAATTCGTGCTGACCGGCATCCGGCCCGAGCCGTGGACGATCGAGACGCTGCTGCTCCGCCAGAACTCCTTCGGCGACGCGACCGCCGAGCTCCAGCTCGCGCGCAGCGTCGCACAGCTCGGCCCCGCGGAAGCCAATCGCCGGCGCAACCCGGACCCCTGGGAAGAGCTCGCGGTGCCGGACGGACTGGACGTGGCGATCATCGGCGACGAGGTGCTGGCCGCGACCCGCGCCAGCGGTGCCGCACCACGGCCGACGGTCCTGCCGGAGTTCGCCTCGATCACCGGCGCCTCCCCTGGGGATCAACCGGATACGAGCGTGGCCGAGCCCGGCAGCAACAACTGGGTCGTAAGCGGCGCGATGTCGGCAACCGGCAAGCCGGTGGTGGCGAACGATCCCCATCGCGAGGTGGCGCTGCCGTCGTTGCGCTACATCGTCCACCTGAATGCACCAGGCTGGAATGTGACCGGGTCGAGCGAGCCGCCGTTCCTCGGCGTCGCGATCGGTCATAACGAACGCATCGGCTGGGGCCTCACCATCGTCGGCACCGACCAGCACGACGTGTACGTCGAGGAGCTGAATCCGGCGAACGAGAACGAAGTGAAGTTCAACGGCGGGTGGGAGCCGCTGCGCATCGTCCGCGAAGAGATTCCGGTGAAGGGCGCAGCCGCTGTTCCGCTGGAGCTGAAGTTCAGCCGCCACGGACCGGTCTTTCACGTCGACCGCGCGAAGCATCGCGCCTATGCCCTGCGGTCGGCGCTGCACGAGCCCGGAACAGCGCCGTACCTGGCCGGGCTGCGGCTGTCGCAGATCATGGACTGCAAGTCGTTCCTGGATGCCGCCAACTACTGGAGCTCCCCCTCCGAGAACCTGATCTGCGGCGACGTCGACGGGAACATCTCCTGGCAGGCCTCCGCGCTCACCCCGTCGCGAAAAGGCTGGACTGGCCGTCTACCGGTACCGGGCACCGGCGGCTACGAGTGGCAGGGCTACCGCAAGGACCTGCCTCGCGAGCTGAACCCGACCCGAGGCTTCATCGCCACCGCCAACCACAACGTCCAGCCAAAGGGGTACGCGCCACCCTTGATGTTCAAGACCGCAGGAGTGGAGTTCGAGCGGATCACGCGGCTGCTGCAACTGATTCGCCCGGGGCAGAAATACACGCTCGACGACCACGCACGGTGGCAGCATGACGCGCACTCGCTTCGGGCGGAGGCCGACCTGCCGAAGTTCCGCGGCTGGACCTCCACGGATGCAGCGGTCGAACAAGCGCGGGGGGAGATCGCCGCCTGGGACGCGGTCTACTCGCGCGACAGCCGCGCGGCGGCCCTGTATGAATCGTGGCGGGCGGCCACCGGCGGCGGACGAGGCCGCGGTCGTGGCGGTGCTGCCGCGCCCGACGCCGGCGGTGGGCAAGCGGGCGCGGGCGAGCCGACCCGCGAGCAGATCGAAGCCCGGCTGAAGGCCGCGATCGAGGCGCTGACCGGGAGCCAGGGAGCCGACCGCTCCTCGTGGCGCTGGGGCAGGATGCACACCCGTTCGTTCATGCATGCGTTCGTACCGGCCTTCAACCTGCCGACTGTCGAGCGCAGCGGCGGCGCCGGCACCGTCGAAGCGGACGGCGCCAGCTATCGCGAGATCTTCGACGTCGCGAACTGGGACCGGTCGCTGGTCGCCAACACCCCCGGACAGTCGGGCCAGCCAGGCGGCAGGTTCTACGGCAACCTGCTGCAGGAGTGGGCCGACAACAAGTACTTCAACCTCGCCTTCTCGAAGGAGGCGGTGGAAAAAGCGGCGGCGCATCGCCTGCGGCTGACACCTGCCCGCTGACGCCGGACTCACCTGATGTTGATATCGCTGCCGCTGATCATCGCCCTGTTCCTGAGCGGGCTGGTTCCACCGCAGAGCGAGGTGACCTACGAGGTCTACGCCATCCGCTTCGGGACGCTGCCCCAGTTTCGCGTGTCGGGCCTGGTCACCGGTGCCGACGCCGAACGCCGCCTCGACATTCCCGTCATGGTGTGGCTGCTCAAGGGCAGCGACGGTAAGCGGATCCTGGTGGACTCCGGCTTCCATCAGAAGAAGTTCGTGGACCAGTGGAAGGTGCTGAACTTCCGCTCACCGGCGGACGCGGTCGCGGCGGCCGGGGTCAAGCCCGACGAGATCACCGACATCATCATCAGCCACGCTCACTGGGACCACGTCGGCGGCGCCGACCTGTTTCCAAAGGCGACGGTCTGGATTCAACGGGACGAGTACACCTACTACACCGGTGAGGCCTGGCACGGACGCAACACCCATGGCGGGATCGACCCCCAGGACATGGCGGCGCTGCTCAGGATCAACACCGAAGGGCGCCTGCGGTTCGTCAACGGCGACGATCAGGAGGTCCTGCCCGGGATCCGCTGCTACACCGGCGGCCGCCACACCCATGCGTCTCAGTACGTCGGCGTGCGGACGGCCGGCGGCACGGCGGTGATCACGTCCGACAACATGTATCTCTACGAGAACATGGAGAAGCGCGCGCCGATCGCACAGACGCTGGACGCGAAGAGCAACCTGGCGGCCCAGGACCGGATCCGTGGCCTCGCGTCCGACGTCTCACTGATCGTTCCCGGCCATGATCCGGCGGTCTTCGATCGATACACCCGCGTCGCCGAGGGGATCGTCCGGATCAAGTAGCTCGAATCCGGACGGTGTCCGTCCGTTCGCTACGAACGTCCCGCCTCAGCGCTCGACGAACGGGGCCGGTACCGTCACCGGGAGCTCGATCGGTTTCGCCAGCCATTCGAGAGACGTCCACGGCGGCGACGACGTCCCGTGGCCGAAGACGCCGAGGATCAACACGGGCGTACCTGGGACGACCACCGCGCGACGGTCCTCCGACAGCTTCCACTGATCGCCCCACCCGTAAAGCCACTGCGCGTCGCGCTGGAGCAGCCTTACGCACGCGTGGCTCGCGGCATAACCGGGCAGGTCGAACTGGTGGAACGACACGCCGCGTGCGTTGACGAAGTTGAAGTACCACTCGAGGATCCACGCGTCGTTGTCGGTGCTCGTGCGTTTCCGGGACCGCCACGTCAGGTTGAACGATCCGGACGGGGTCGGCGTTTCCTTGCGACCGCTGCTCACCGGTCCCCAGCGAACCAGCCGGCCGAATTCGTAGGCGCCGAATGCCTGTGAAGGCTGATCCACGACCAGGTACTTCGGATGGGCGGAGGCCGCCGGCCAGGCCTCGGGCAGCGGACTGTAAGCCAGCTCGTCGCCGGGCCAGGTGGCGGGGACGACCAGGCCGGGCACGGGAGGATCCACGCGAAGCAGGTGCTCGCGATCGCGGCGGTTCAGCTTCTCGAGGATGTCGAGCTGGGCGGCCGTGAAGCTGCTGCGAAGCTCCTTGTCGGTCCTGGGTAGCGGCTGAAGCGAGAACGTCTGCTGCGCGTAGCCCGGACCCGCGGCGAGCAGACCGAGGCAGAGAGCCGAGCCGAGAACGACGCGCGATCGGATCAACGGCCGGCCGGCGTAACCGCTTTCGGCCCGTCCGCATACGGCCGCAGGTGCCCCTCGAAGAACGTCCAGACGCGATTCCACGAGTCGATCTGCTCGGGGCTGTCCTCGCGTTCGAGCGTGTCCGGATTCACGCGGCGATTGAAGGTATGACCGACGCTGGCGCGGCCGCCGGGCGGGTCGACGTAGACCTTGGTCTCGGCCAGGTCCGGCTTGCGGGACCGCAGCGCGTCGACGATCTGCTGGTCCTCGTAGTACCAGACGTCCCGGTCGTTGGTCGCCACGTGAACCAGCAGGGGGGTCCGCAGCTTGTCGACGTGGAACAACGGCGAGCGCTTGATGTACTCCTCCTGCTTTTCGAAGGGAAGTCCGCCGATCCGCTTCTGTGTCGCGAAGCTGCGCTGATACCCCGGGCCGGAGAACGACAGCCGGTGAATCAGGTTGGTCACCGGCACCATCGCGGTCGCGGCCTTGAACGGCGTCGCGTCACGAAACACCGAGAACAGCGTGATGTAGCCGCCGTGACTCCAGCCCATGATGCCGAGACGGTCCCCGTCCACGTGCGGCAGCGTCTTCAGATAGTCGACCGCGGTCATTACGTCGTCGATCTCGTAGCCGCCGTAGTCGATCTCGTTGTAGTGCTTCTCTCCGTAGCCGGTGCTGCCGCGGTATTCCGGACAGATCACCACGTAGCCGCGCTCGACCGCCTCGCGGACGAACGGCCACATCGTGATGCCCCAGTCCCCATGGACCCCGCCGTGGACCCAGACCATCGCCGCGTGCCCTCTGGCGCCGCGCTTCTTGAGTGGCTGGAAGAGATAGGCCGGGATGTCGAGGTCGCCCACGCTGCTGCGATAGCTGACCTTCTGGAAGTCGACCACCCCTCGAGCAACTTCGGCGTAGCGCTTGTCGGTCTCCGCCTTGGCCTGGACCTGGCGCTCGAAGTCGACGTTGCGGCCGTGGTCGGCGTGGTCGTTGCTCACGTAGAGTTGCCGGGCGCGCGCCTCGTCCATCGGCCCCTGCCAGCCGCCGCGACCGCGCTGTCCGGACTCGGCCGGCTTCTGCCCGGCCGGTTGTTGCGCCGGCTGTTGCTTGGCCGGCTGTTCTGCCGGCGGCGCCGCCGGAGGTTTCGGCTGAACCTGCTGCGCTCCCAGCGCCGACACCGCGGCCGTCAGCGCGAGCGCACACCACCCCTGTTTGCGCGTCATGATCACGAAGATCTCCTCGACGTTATTCGGACTGGATCGCGCTGAACTCCTGCACGTCCGGACCTGCGGCCGGGATGCTCATCAGGATGCGCGCACAGGTATTCCACCTCAGGACCGCTTCGTCGTTGTCGCCGGGACGGATCGCCTCCGCCTGCTCGTAGCAGGCCATCGCTTCGCGCAGCCACTCCTGGGCCGGACGGCCGGAGCCCGGACGGTCGCTGCGCAACACCGCCTTGCCGCGCCGTTCCCGGATGATGCCGGAGATGTAATGCCGTTTGTAGTCGTCGCGGATCCGCGAGACGTTCCTCTCGGCCTCGGCCGCCGCGCGGGCGTGCGCCCCTTCCGGGAACTGATCGGTGAGCGCCAGCACGATCGTGACCAGCGCCTCCTGGTGTTCGGGGTCGAGGCGCAGGATGTCGAGGCAGATGCTTTCTGCCTCCGCCGGCTCGTTGAGCAGCCGGTAGCGTTCCGCCTGCGCCAGCGCCGCCGGGATCGCGGATGTCGAGAGCGCTTTGAGCTCGAACATGAACAACCTCCTGGGGTCGTCAGCCGTTGAATACCCGGAGCAGGCGCCGGACCGGATCGTAGAAGCGGTCCACCACCCTCTCCTTCAACGGAATGATCGCATTCTCGGTGATCGTGATGTTTTCCGGGCAGACCTTGGTGCAGCACCGGGTGATGTTGCAGTAGCCGATGCCGTGCGGGTCCTCGAGGTCTGCCAGCCGGTCCTCCGAGTCGAGCGGGTGCATCTCGAGCGCCGCGGCATACACGAGAAATCGCGGGCCGATGAACTTCGGGTGCAGCGCATGCTCCCTCAGGACGTGGCAGACGTCCTGACAGAGGAAGCACTCGATGCACTTGCGGAACTCCTGCACCCGGTCGACGTCGGGCTGGGCCATCCGCCAGGTGCCGTCCGGCGCGTCCGGCTTCCTCGGTTTGAAGGGCTTGATCTTCTTCTTGACCTCGTAGTTCCACGAGACGTCTGTGACCAGGTCCCGGATCGGCGGAAAAGCGCGCATCGGCTCGACGGTGACCGGCTCCTCAAGCGGCAGCTCGTCCAGCCGCGTCATGCACATCAGCCGGGGTTTGCCGTTGATCTCCGCCGAGCAGGAGCCGCACTTGCCCGCCTTGCAGTTCCATCGACAAGCAAGGTCCCCCGCCTGAGTCGCCTGGATGCGGTGAATCGCGTCCAGCACGACCATCCCGGGGACGATGTCGGTGGTGTAGTCGCGAAAGGCGCCGTTGGCGCCTTCGCTGCGCCAGACTCTGAAGGTGGCTTGCTGCATCATTTCTGCTCTTCGATGACCTGCTTCAATTCCGCCGGCATCTCGGGAATCGGCATGCGGCCCAGCTCCATGACACCGTCAGGCGCGCGCCGCACCGCGATGTTGATCTTCGCAAACTCCGCGGCCTTCTCGGGGTAGTCCTCGCGGAAGTGGCCGCCGCGGCTCTCTTTTCGCTCGATCGCACAGCGCGCGATCGCTTCGGAGACCGTCAACAGGTGGCCGAGATCGAGCGCGGTATGCCAGCCGGGGTTGTACTCCCGATGCCCGTGGACGGCGGCTGACGCGGCGCGCCGCTTCAACGACTCGATCACCGTGAGCGCCTCGCGCATCTCATCTTCCAGGCGGACGATCCCGACCAGCCGCTGCATCGCTTCCTGGAGATCCTGCTGGATCGCATACGGGTTCTCGGTGCGGCCCGGTTCGTAAGGCGCCAGCGCTTTCTTCGCCGCGTCGTCCACGGCGGCGGTGTCGAGCCCGGCTCGCGGGTTGGCGCGGGCAAACTCCGCGGCGTACTGTCCCGCCCGTTGGCCGAACACCAGCAGGTCCGACAGCGAGTTGCCTCCCAGCCGATTTGCGCCGTTGATGCCGGCGGCGCATTCGCCGGCGGCGTACAGTCCCGGAATCGTCGACATCTGCGTGTCGGCATCGACGCGAACGCCGCCCATGACGTAGTGGGTGGTCGGGCCGATCTCCATCGGTTCCCTGGTGATGTCGATGTTCGCCAGCTCCTTGAACTGGTGATACATGCTCGGCAGCTTGCGCTTGATGTGGTCTTCGGCGTTCGGCAGCCGCTTCTTGATCCACGAGATGTCGAGGAAAACGCCGCCGTGAGGGCTGCCGCGTCCCGCTTTGACCTCGCGGTTGATGCAGCGCGCAACGTGGTCCCGGGTGAGCAGTTCGGGCGGTCGTCGAGCCGCCTTGTCCCCCTGGGTATAGCGCCAGCCTTCTTCCTCGTTGTCCGCCGTCTGCGTGCGATAAGCCTCGGGGATGTCATCGAACATGAAGCGGCGGCCGTCCTTGTTCAGGAGGATACCCCCCTCGCCGCGAACCCCTTCGGTGACCAGCAGCCCCTGGACGCTCGGCGGCCAGATCATGCCGGTCGGATGGAACTGGACGAACTCCATGTCGATCAGCTCGGCGCCGGCATGGTAGGCGAGTGAATGGCCGTCGCCGGTGCCTTCCCAGCTGTTGCTCGTGATGCGGAAGGCGCGACCCAGCCCGCCGGTCGCCAGGATGACGGCGCTGGCCCGGAACAGCTTGAAGCGGCCGCGTTCGCGGCCGTACCCGAACACGCCGGCGGCGCGTCCGTCGGTCGTCAGCACCGAGACGACCGTGAACTCCATGTGGACGTCGATGCCGCGGTGGATCCCGTGGTCCTGCAGCGTGCGGATCATCTCGAGGCCGGTTCGATCGCCGACGTGCGCCAGCCGTGGATACCGGTGACCGCCGAAGTTTCGCTGCAGGATGCGGCCGTCGTCGGTGCGGTCGAAGACCGCTCCCCAGGCCTCCAGCTCGCGCACCCGATCCGGCGCTTCCCTGGCATGCAGCTCCGCCATGCGCCAGTTGTTGACGTACTGGCCGCCGCGCATGGTATCGGCGAAATGCACCTTCCAGCTGTCGCGGTCGTCCACGTTCGCGAGGGCGGCAGCGATCCCCCCCTCGGCCATGACCGTGTGGGCTTTACCGAGGAGCGACTTGCACAGCAGGCCGACTTTCACGCCCCCGGCCGAAGCCTCGATGGCAGCGCGGAGCCCTGCGCCACCGGCGCCGACAACCAGGACGTCGTAATCGTGTGTCTCGTAATCCATTCGGTGCGACGGCAGTCTCTGCGGGAGAAAAGGAGGTCAGAGGATCCGGAAGTCGTGCCAGATGCCCATCGAGCACAGCCGGACGTAGAGGTCGGAAAACCCCACCGAGAACAGGCTGAGCCAGGCAAAGAGCATATGCCGGCGATTGAGCGCGCTGGTGCAGGCGTAGCTGGCGGCGCATACCGATGACTTCGAGATCTCGTCACGCCGGCCGCCGACCAGATGCCGGAGCGAGTGGCATCCGAATGTGTAGCTGCCCAGAAACAGGACGTTCACGGCCAGCAGGATCGTGCCGACCCCTACGCCGAACGTCTCCCCGCCCGCGCCATCGTCGAACCAGAGCGCCTTCCAAACATCGTAGGCAAGGACGATGAGGAAGCCGAGCGCGAGGTAGAGGAAATACCGGTGCACGTTCTGAAGGATCAGCGGAAACGATGCCTCACCGAGATACTTCTTGCGCGGCTCGCCGACGCTGCACGACGGCGGATCGGCCCAGAACGCCTTGTAGTAGGCGCCGCGATAGTAATAACAGGTGAAGCGGAAGCCGCCGGGCGCCCAGAGGATCAGCAGCGCCGCCGAAAATGGCAGCGCGCCCGGCCACCACTCCGGGACCGGGCCGAGCCAGGCGTGGGGCCCCTCACCGAACAGCAGCGGCGAGTAGAAGGGAGAGAGATACGGCCCGAACTCGTAGTGATTCCCCTGGAACGCCGCCCAGGTGGAATAGACCACGAACGCCGACAAACCGAGGAAGGTAAGCAGGGGCTGCACCCACCATGTATCTCGCCGGCTGGTGCTTCCGAATCGCCGCTCTACCAGGGGCCACGCGGCCTGGGCCATCGAGGGATCTCCTGCGGTTGAAAAGGGATCGGGGATGGGGGATCGGGAATGGGGAAGGATTGCCCCATCCCCCAATACCCATCCCTGAGTGAAAGAACCATATCGACGGACGCGCGGGATTGCAAGTCCGCTACTTGTGTCTGACGCCTCGTTTCACCACGACATCCACGCGCTGGAGCAGGGCGATGTGGCGCAAGACGTCACCCTTGACCGCGATGATGTCCGCGTACTTCCCCGGGGTGACGGTTCCAGTGTCCTTGTCGACCTTCATCGCCACCGAGGGCCAGTAGGTAGCGCCACGAATGGCCTGCATCGGCGCGACGCCGAGGATGTTGACCCAGGCGTCCAGCTCCCGCCAGGTTGAGCTGCTGTGGAACTTCATCGGGATCCCGCTGTCGGTGCCGACGAGCATGACCACCCCGGCGTCGGCCAGCTGTTTGAACTTGCGCGCCAGCGTCGGCCGCCGGATCGGGGTGAGCTGGAAGTAGGGCAGCCGGTCGGGGTTGGCGATCGACTTGCGGATGTCGTCGACGATGGCGGGCGGGAGGCCGACCTGCCAGGCCGGATCGTCCAGCTGTTCCGGGTTGTCGCGCAGGTACTCGTAGTTGAAGAGCCCCTCGATCGTCGGCGTCCAGTAGAGCGGCCCGCGGCTCATGTTCGCCGTCCGTTCGGCCAGCATGCTGATGATGTCGGCCGGATACTCGGGTGCGCTGGAAAGGCCGGTGTGCTCGAAATTGTCCACGCCGGCGGCGATCCCCCGGCGGATCTCTTCAGGACGGTGGGAGTGCGCGACGACCATCAGGCCGCGCTTGTGTGCTTCGTCTACGATTGCCGCGACTTCGTCCAGGGACATCTGGTCCTGGTCGATCAGCTTGATGCAGTTGACGCCTGCGTCCGCCAGTTTGGCGACCTTGGCGCGCGCGTCGCCCGCCCCGTTGACGCCCCAGCGAAACAGCTCGGTCCCGGGATATGGCGCCTTCTGGATGAATGGCCCGGAGACGTACAGGGTCGGCCCGGGAATCTTGCCGGCGTTGATCCGGTCGCGGACGTTGATGCTGGCCTCGAGCGGCGCCCCGAGGTCGCGCGCGCTGGTGACGCCGGCCATCAGCAACTGGCGGGCGGAGGCCGGCATGATCACCGACTCGAACTGCGCCGGGTAGGTCTTGTCCCAGTGGTCGTAGTCGGCGTGCCCGTTGATCATCAGGTGGACGTGCATGTCCCAGAGGCCGGGGAGGACGCTCATCCCTTCTGTGGAGATGATCTCGGCTCCCTGCGGCACCGCCAGCGTGCCGACCTGGCCCACCGAACGGATCCGCTCTCCCTCGACGATGATCACGCTGTTGCGGATGGGAGGTCCGCCGAAGCCGTCGATCAGGGTGCCGCCGACGAGTGCCTTGATCGGTGAGGTTTGAGCCGTTGGAGCGAGGCCGGTCGTCGCAAGGAGTGCGGCAAGGACAGCGAGCGTGACGCGGGTCATCTCAACAAACTCCCAACTTCCAATCCCCAACTCCCATTCCCGATCCCCGACCACCGATCCCCGATCCCCGATCCCGATGCCTTTAGAGCCCCGTCGACATGTATCGCTTCACCGCGGCAAGCGCCCGGTCGACATCGGACTCGAGGTTGTAGAAATGCGGAGCGAAGCGCAGGCCGCCACGATCCGCGCCGCCGCGGGTTGCGCAGACGATCCGGTCCTTCTCGTACAGCGCCTGGTGCAGCTTGCGGACGTCCAGCGTACCTGGCTGGAATGAAACGACCGCGGCCGATCGCGCCGGATCGTCGTGCGTCCAGACGCGAACGCCGTCGATCTGCTTGAGGCCCTTGATCAGGGCGATGGCCAGCCCCCGGGCGCGGCGCTCGATGGCCGGGACGCCGACGCGCTTGTGGAAGTCGAGGGCGGCGCCGAATCCCATGATCGCGGCTTCGTCGCGCTGGCCGAATGCTTCGAGCGTCCGCGAGATGCCGACGTCCCCTGGATAGAGGCTGACGATGCTGGGCTTGATGCGGTCGTGGACGCGCGAGCTCACGTACAGGAGGCCGGTTTCCTTCGAGCCGCACGGCCACTTGTGCGCGCTGCCGGAGTAGAAATCCGGCTGCATGTCGGCCAGGTCGACGTCGAGCACGCCGAACGACTGGGCGCCGTCCACCAGCGACAGTGCGCCGTGGTCGCGCGCCAGCCGGCACAGCTCGCGGACCGGCATGACGTCTCCCACCGATGAGGTGACGTGGGTCACGGCGAGCAGGCGGGTCGCCCGGGTGAGCTGCCGGCGGAAGGCGTCGACGTAGTAATCGGCCCCCGGGTGTGGATTGACCTGCTCGACGACCTTCACGGTGAAACCGAAGCGCTCTGCCTTCTGCCGCCATGCCGCGAGATTGCTGGGATGGTTGTCAGAGAAGACGAGGACTTCGTCGCCGGCCTTGAAATCGAGGCCGCTCGACACCATGTTGTTCGACTCGCTCGTATTGCGGGTGATGACGATCTCTTCAGGAGTCACGCGCAGCATTTCGGCCAGCTGCCGGCGGACGGCCTCCCGGCCGGCGTGGGTCCTGGCGCGATTCTGCGAGGATGGATCGCTGTCAACGGATCGCGTCGCATCCGACGCGGCCGTCAACACCGGCACCGGCGAGGGGCAGAGGTTCGCGGCGTTCAGGCAGACATAGCCCGGCGGCATGACGAACTGCTCGCGCACCCGCTGCCAGGATCCCTCGTCCGGCGGTCCCTGCGCGGGTACCCAGCCATCCAGCGTCCAGGCTGCCGGCCGAGCGGCAAAGAGTGCGGCGGAGCCGCCGACGGCGAAGATGCGCGCGAAGTCTCGACGGCTGCGATCGACGGGCTGCCCGGATTTCATCGGATCCTCCTGCCTGCCGGCGCCAGCATACACGAGCGGTTCCGGCGTGGAAATTCAGCCGGCCTCTGGCCTGGCAGTTCTCACGTACTGCGGGGTCCCGCGGCAACGTGCATTCTGCGATGAATTCGACGGCGCCCGCCGATTTTCGGGACTTCTCGCCCAGTCCGGCGCTTGCACGATCCGCGGGCATGAAGAAATCACCGCGGTATGACGATCTGCTCCGGCAGCCCTTCGTGCAGGCGATCCTCGATCCCACGGTGATCCGCGGGATCTACAACACCTGCGATCAGTGGTGCATCTACTGCCCGGCGACCAGCCGGTGCCTTGCCTACCGCTGCCGTCCGGACGGGGCGGCGGACCAGGATCCGCAGGAGATCTATTCGAACATCGCCGCGCGGATGGACGAGGGTATGCGGCTGCTGAAGGAATTGAATGCGGCCGAAGGACGCACCGTCCCCGAGCTCGACGAGTTACTGGCCGGGCACCTGCGGACGCCCGCGAGCTGGACGCCGACCGACGATCCGCTGGAGCGAGGCGCGCGGCGGTATGCGCGGGTCGCGAGCAGCTACCTCAGCTCCCACCCGGAGTTCTCGTTCGTGATGAGGTATCGCCCGGTCGGACCGACCCCGCTGGAGGTGTTCGCCTGGTACCACGTCCTGATCGCGGTAAAGGTCTGCCGGGCGATGTCCAGCGCGACGGCCGCGGAGCGGGGGGAGCGGGATCTGCGGCGCGACGCGCTGTTTTCGGCCAAGACGGCGCTGCTCGGCATCGACCGCTCCCGTGACGCAGTCGAGGTCCTGCGGCGATCGGATGATGACGCGAGGCTGCCGCACATGGTCGGGCAGCTGAGGCGGCTGGCCCGTGAGCTCGAGACCCGCTTCCCCGAGGCCCGGTCGCTGGTCCGGCCGGGGCTCGATGCGGAGCCGGGCTGCGCCCGCTGAGGGGGTGAGGGGGAAGAGCTCCCAGCTCCCAGCCCGTACAAACGAAAGCCCGCTGCTCTTTCGAGCAACGGGCTTCGTGAGAAATAATCCCGGCAGTGACCTACTCTCCCACGCGGTTACCCGCGCAGTACCATCGGCGGTAGAGGGCTTAACTTCCGTGTTCGGAATGGGAACGGGTGTGACCCCTCTCCTATGACCACCGGGAAACTGAGTGCCTGGGGTTCCGCCTTCGCGCCTCACGGCGCTTCGGCGAGACAAGCTTGTGAGCCTGTCGCGACGTAGCTCGCCAGGCGAGCGAAGTCGGATCGTCCCAGACTATGTCAAAGAGCTGTCAGCTCTCAGCTTTCAGCCCTTAGCTGCTGAGAGCTGAAGGCTAATAGCTGAGAGCTACAACTAAATATCCTGCAAACGGTAGTTTTCTCGTTCCACGAATGACACACAACAGTTGTTGATGTGCACTGCTCTCTCCGAAGAGAGAAAAGAGAAATGGTCAAGCCTCACGGCTGATTAGTATCGGTTAGCTCCACACATCGCTGCGTTTCCACACCCGACCTATCACCTGGTAATCTTCCAGGAGCCTTTAGAGGTCTTGCGACCTGGGAGATCTCATCTTGTGGAGGGTTTCACGCTTAGATGCATTCAGCGTTTCTCCCTTCCGCACGTAGCTACCGAGCGCTGCCGTTGGCACGACAACTCGTACACCAGAGGTGCGTCCATCCCGGTCCTCTCGTACTAAGGACAGCCCCACTCAAATCTCCTCCGCCCATGACAGATAGGGACCGAACTGTCTCGCGACGTTCTAAACCCAGCTCACGTACCACTTTAACCGGCGAACAGCCGGACCCTTGGAACCTGCTACAGCTCCAGGATGTGATGAGCCGACATCGAGGTGCCAAACCTGAGCGTCGATGTGAACTCTTGGCTCAGATCAGCCTGTTATCCCCGGCGTACCTTTTATCCGTTGAGCGATGGCCCTTCCATGCGGAACCACCGGATCACTAAAGCCTGGTTTCCCACCTGCTCGTCTTGTAGGACTCGCAGTCAAGCTCGCTTATGCTTTTGCACTCTACGGCTGATTTCCAAACAGCCTGAGCGAACCTTCGCGCGCCTCCGTTACAGTTTAGGAGGCGACCGCCCCAGTCAAACTACCCACCTAGCAGTGTCCCTGACCTGGATGACAGGTCGAGGTTAGAACGCCGGAGTGTTAAGGGTGGTATCTCACCGTTGACTCCCCCAAGCCCGAGAGCCTGGGTTCAAAGTCTCCCACCTATCCTGCGCATAACACGCCAGCATTCACTACTAAGATGTAGTAAAGGTGCACGGGGTCTTTCCGTCTAGTCACGGGCAACCGGCGTCTTCACCGGTACCACAAATTCGCAGTGCCCCTCGTTGAGACAGCGCCCAAATCATTACGCCATTCGTGCAGGTCGGAACTTACCCGACAAGGAATTTCGCTACCTTAGGACCGTTATAGTTACGGCCGCCGTTTACCGGGGCTTCAGCTCGAAGCTTCGCCTTGCGGCTAACCTCTCCCTTTAACCTTCCGGCACCGGGCAGGCGTCAGGCCATATACGTCGTGTTCGACTTAGCATAGCCCTGTGTTTTTAGTAAACAGTTGCTTGGGCCTCTTTATTGCAACTCGTTCGCGCACGCAATCGCGAGGACTGCGCACGTTAATCGAGCACCCCTTCTTCCGAAGTTACGGGGCCAGTTTGCCGAGTTCCTAAACGAGGGTTCTCACTCGCGCCTGAGGATTTTCTCCTCGCGTACCTGTGTCGGTTTGCGGTACGGGTACCCACTTCTCTCCTTAGAGGCTTTTCTCGGCAGCGTGGCGTCGACGACTTTACGGGGCAAGCCCCTCGATATGGCACCTCAGGGAATATGACTCACCGGATTTACCTGGCGAATCCCCCTACATGCCTAAACCCACACGTCCAATCGTGGGCTCGTCTAGCCTCCTGCGTCCCCCCATCGTGATAACGAGAAGTAGGTAGTTCCGGAATGTTGACCGGATGTGCATCCGCTACGCCTTTCGGCCTCGCGTTAGCTCCCGACTGACCCTGAGCGGACGAACCTTCCTCAGGAAACCTTACGCTTACGGCGGGGAAGATTCTCACTTCCCTTATCGCTACTTATGCCGGCAGGGTCACTTCTCACCGCTCCACCAGTCCTCACGGTCTGACTTCGCTGCGATGAGAACGCTCCTCTACCAATATGGAATCCCGCAGGATTCCGTCTATTCTACGGCTTCGGTCCTGTGCTTGAGCCCCGTTATATTGTCGGCCCAGAGCCGCTTGACCAGTGAGCTATTACGCTTTCTTTAAAGGATGGCTGCTTCTAAGCCAACCTCCTGGTTGTCTAAGCGTCTCCAGATCCTTTACCACTTAGCACAGAGTTAGGGACCTTAGCCGGTAGTCTGGGCTGTTTCCCTCTCGACAATGAAGCTTAGCCCCCACTGTCTGACTCCCGAGATACGTGTCGTTGGCATTCGCAGTTTGATTGGATTCAGTAAGCTGGTAAGCCCCCTAGTCCATTCAGTTCTCTACCACCAACGCCGACCTCTCGAGGCTATCCCTAAAGATATTTCGAGGAGAACGGGCAATCACGAGGTTTGATTAGCCTTTCACCCCTACCCACAGCTCATCCGAGCTGTTTTCAACCAACACCGGTTCGGGCCTCCATACGGTGTTACCCGTACTTCACCCTGGCCATGGGTAGATCACCTCGCTTCGCGTCTACTCCATGCGACTTGTCGCCCATTTCGGACTCGCTTTCGCTGCGGCTCGCTTGCGCTTAACCTTGCCACATAGAGTAACTAGCCGGCTCATTATGCAAAAGGCACGCGGTCAGGCATTCCTCGGCCGAAGCCAAGGCATAGCCCTCCCACTGCTTGTAGGCATACGGTTTCAGGGTACTATTTCACTCCCCTCGCAGGGGTTCTTTTCACCTTTCCCTCACGGTACTGGTTCACTATCGGTCGCCAGGGAGTATTTAGCCTTACGAGATGGTCCTCGTAGATTCCCACGGGATTTCACGTGTCCCGCGGTACTCAGGAACCTGTCGCGAGTCAGCAAGTTGTCGCCTACGGGGCTGTCACCCTCTATGGCCGATCGTTCCAGATCGTTC
>CAVUDT010000008.1:582500-2222374 GCA_963740275.1 uncultured Acidobacteriota bacterium
GCCCGAGCAGGCGCGACCTGCTCAAGGGACTCGCTGCGACCGCCGTCGGTGCCGCGGTCGGCGCGGCCAACCACGGCTACGTCTACGAGCGCCGGCGCCTGTCGGTGACCCGTGAAACGCTGATGGTGAACGGGCTCTCGAGCGGGCTCGCCGGCCTGCGCGTCGGCTTTCTCACCGACCTCCATCGCAGCGACACGGTGACCGACGAGATGGCCGCCGCCGCGGTGCAGCTGCTCATGGCCGAGCGGCCGGACATCATCATGCTCGGAGGGGACTACGTCACCTGGGGAGGTGGACGGAACCGCCGGTTCGTCGGAGCCGCGGCCGAAGCGCTCGCGCCGCTGTCGGCGCCGCACGGCATTTTCGCGGTGCTTGGAAACCACGACGACGACCGTGACATGCCGGCAGCGCTGGCCGCGAAGGGCATGACCGTGCTGAAGGACGCCCGAACGCGCGTGAGCATCAACGGCGAGGCGCTCGACATCGCCGGGATCCGCTTCTGGACCCGCAAGGTGGTCGACATCGAGCGGGTCCTGCGGGGCGCAGTCACCAACCTGGTCCTGCTGGCGCACACCCCGTCGAGACTGCCGGAAGCCGCGGCCCTCGCGGTGCCGCTCGTGTTGAGCGGTCATACGCACGGTGGGCAGATCGTTCTGCCCGGGATCGGGGCGATCGCCGCACGCGAGTTCCCGGTAGTTGCGGGCAGCGCCCGGCGCGACTCGACCGCGATCTTCGTCAGCCGGGGCGTGGGTACGGTCTACGTCCCTGTCCGGCTGAACTGCCCTCCGGAGGTTGCGCTGCTGACCCTGCAACCGAAGCTGGTAATCGACCCCTAAGCCGCCGCAACTTGACAGAAATACGTCTGATGTCTATGATTTGATGTGGATTTTGATTAATCAAAATAAATAGTTTGGTTTATGAAACAAGCAAGGCGCTGGACGATCGCGGTGGTGGTGGCGGCGGTTCTTCTGCTCGTCGGGGGTGATCGAACGGATCCGTGGCTGTGGGCCTACCTCCTGGTGTTCGCGGCAACCACCGCCTACGCGATGTACTCGATCGATGAGAACCTGGCCCAGGAGCGGTTCAATCCCCCCGAACCCGGCGCCGATCGACTGGCCCTGCGCACGGTGCGGCTCGTCGCGCTGGCTCACATCGTCGTCGGGGTCCTCGACAGCCGCTTCGGCTGGACGAGCGTGCCGCCAGCACTGCGCGCCGTCGGCCTGGCCGGCTTTGCGCTTTCCTTCCTGCTGGTGATCCGCGCGATGCGGGCGAACCGGTTCTTCTCCACGGTGGTGCGGATCCAGAACGACCGGGGGCATCGAGTGGTCGACGCCGGTCCATACCGCGTCATCCGGCATCCCGGCTACGCCGGCATGATCCCGGCGGTGCCAATGAGCGCGCTGGCGCTTGGCTCGTGGCTCAGCCTGCCGTTCGCGCTCGTCTACTCGGCGTTGATCCTCAGGCGCGTCATCTTCGAGGACGCCTTCCTTCAAACCCACTTGCCGGGGTACAGCCTCTATGCCGCGAGGGTCCGCTCGCGACTCTTGCCTGGGGTTTGGTAGGGAGCTTCGCTGAATCGGGGATGGGGGATCGGGAATCGGGAATGGGGATGGGGAATGCGCTTATGGGCCTACGGGGATAGCCTAACGAATCTACGCCCCGAGATCCGCCACCCGCCCGCCAGGACGATCGCCACGGCCGCGGGATAGAGCTGGTGCTCCTGTTCGAGGATCCGCAGCGACAGCGACTCCGGCGTGTCGTCGTCGTGCACCGGGACGGCGGCCTGCAGGACGATCGGCCCGCCATCGAGCTCCCCGGTCACCAGGTGGACGGTGGCGCCGGTGATCCTGACACCGTGCGCGATCGCCTGCGCCTGGGCATCGACGCCGGGAAACGCGGGCAGCAACGAAGGGTGGATGTTCAGGATCGCGTCGGGAAAGGCCTCGAGCAGCGGCGGACCGATCAGCCGCATGAAGCCGGCAAGGCAGACGAAGCGCACCTGCCGATCGGTGAGCGCAGCCGCGATCGCCCGATCGAAGTCGTCGCGGGAGGCGTAGGCACGCTGGCTGATCGTCAGCGTCTCGATGCCGGCGGTGCGCGCGCGATCGAGACCGGCGGCGTCGGGACGGTTCGAGATGACGACCGCGATCCGGGCGTCGAGCCTGCCTTCAGCGATCGCGTCGATCAGTGCCTGGAGGTTGCTGCCACGGCCCGAGATCAGGACGCCGAGCAGCGGCCGCGCGGGCGAATCATCGCCCGACGTAGCGGACCCCCTCGCCTTCGGCTCGAATCCGCCCGATGATCCGGCTCTCCTCTATCAGACCCAGAATCACCTCAGCGTCGGTCTCGATGCACGCGATGATGAGCCCGATCCCCATGTTGAACGTCCGGAACATGTCGGCTTCGGGCACGCTACCGGCTTGCTGCAGCCATCGAAAGAGCGGAGGAACATCCCACGCACCTCGATCGATCTCTGCATGGACACCGGCTGGGAGGATTCGCGGCAGGTTGTCGGTAATCCCACCGCCGGTGATGTGTGCCATGCCCTTGATCACGCCGCGGCCGAGCAGCGGCCGGATCACCGGCAGATAACTCCGGTGCGGCACGAGCAGCGCCTCGCCGATCGTCGTGCCCAGATCCGGCACCAGGCTGTCGGGCCCCAGCCCGGCGATGTCGAACGCAATCCGCCGCGCCAGCGAGTATCCGTTGGTGTGCAGCCCGGATGACGGAACGCCGATCAGCACGTCGCCGGGTCGGATCTGCGTGCCGTCGATCAGGCGCGCCCTGGGAACCGCCCCGACGATGAACCCGGCGACGTCGTATTCGCCATCGGCGTAAAAGCCGGGCATCTCGGCGGTCTCACCGCCGAGGAGCGCACAGCCATTCTCCCGGCAGGCGGCCGCCAGCCCCTCGACGATCTGGACGGCGACGTCTGGATCGAGCCGCCCGGTGGCGAGGTAGTCGAGAAAGAACAGGGGTTCGGCCCCCTGGACCAGGATGTCGTTCACGCAGTGATTGACCAGGTCGCGACCGATCGTCCGGTGCTCGCCGGTCATGAACGCGACGCGCAGCTTGGTGCCGACGCCGTCCGCGCTGGCGACCAGCACCGGGTCATCCACGCCGGCGGCGTTCAGCCTGAACAGACCGCCGAACGACCCGATCTCGGAAAGCACGCCAGGCGTGTGGGTGCCTCGCGCGAGCAGGCGGATCCGGCGAACCACCTCGTTCCCGGCGTCGATGTCGACGCCCGCCTGTCGGTAATCCATGGTCGGTCTAGAACTCGAGCTTCTGAATGAGCGCTTCGGCGAGCGTGCGCGCCGGTGAACCGGGGGCCGCCTGCCAGAAGCTCCGACGGACGGCGACGAAGAACCGCTCCTCGACGAAATCCTCTTCCAGCATGTCGAAGGCTTCCCTGAGCAACTCGAAGGCCTCCTCACGCTTGGGCTGCCGCTCGAGGACTTTCAGCGCGACCGGAGTGTTCCTCAGCACGATGGTCCCCAGCGCGAGGGCGACGGCGGCGCGGGCCGGGTCGCGGGTCGGGGCGCCGAGCTCGATCAGCGTCTGCATCGCCTCTTCGTTCGCCGGCGATGGCCAGCGACGCGAGGCCGGAGGTCGCGCCGCGCAGAAGCTCCTGGAACCCGGGCTGCGCGATCGCGAACTTCAGGGATTCGGTGAGGAATCCCTGGTGCGAGCTGCAGTTGACGCCGAGCAGGCAGATCGCCGCGGCAATCGCCGGCTGGACGCCCTTCGGAGCGGTCCGCTGCAGCGGGGCAAAGGTCTCGAGCGCCCGCTTGTCGCCGATCTTTCCCAGCGCCAGCACCGCATCATCCTGGAGCGGCCCATCGAGCTTGGCGACCTGCGTGAGCGCCGCGAAGGCGTAGGCACCCTTGTAGTCGCCGATCGCCTCGATGGCGGCGCCGCGAAAGAAGTCCTGGCCCTGCATGACGAGGCGGGTCATCGCCTGCTGGGCGTTCTTGTCGTTGCCATGCGCCGCCAGGGCGCGCGTCAACGCCGGACGGACGAACTCGGAATCCTCGCCGGGCAACGCCGCGATCAGGCGCGGCACCGCGGCGGCGTCGGGGTGGTACTCGTAGAAGGCGTAGGCCACGGCCCTGAGCCGGTCGTTCTTTTCGGCCAGCATCCGCGCCATCACTTCGTTAGTTCGCGGATCGTTGAAGCCGGACAGGAGGATGAGCGCGCGGAACCGGACGTAACCGTCCTTGTGATCGGTGACGGCAGCCTGCAACGCCGGGACGGCGACGGCCGGCGCCGCGCGCCGGAGCGTGCGCGCCGCCTCCATGCGGATCGGAAATTCGAGATTCGACAGCCGGTCGATCGCGGCGGCCGCCTGAGCCGAGGTGATCGCGGGCTGCTGACCGCCGCCCTGAGCCTGCGTCGCCTCGAAGCCGAGGAGCAGAGGGGCGAGCAGAAGGACGATGAGCATGCGGTCTAGTCCAGCGCCTTGAGAGCGAGCTGCAGATACGCGTGCTCGTCCCGCGGGAACGCCACCGGGTAGACGCCGGTGTAGCACGACGTGCAGTACGAGGACTGCCCACCTCCCACCGCCGCCTTCAGCCCGTCGAGGCTCAGGTAAGCGAGCGAATCGGCTTCGACGTACTTCCGGATCTCCTCCGCGGTATGGGTGGCGGCGATCAGTTCGGTCCGGCTCGGCGTGTCGACACCGTAGAAACAGGGAGAGATCGTGGGCGGGCAGCTGATTCTCAGGTGGACTTCACGCGCCCCGGCGGCGCGCACCATCTTCACGATCTTGCGGCTCGTCGTGCCGCGGACGATCGAGTCGTCGACGCAGGATGACCCGCTTGCCCTCGAGGATGCTGCGCACCGGGTTCAGCTTCACCCGGACGTTGAAGTGGCGGATCGACTGCTGCGGCTGGATGAACGTCCGGCCGATGTAGTGGTTCCGGATCAGACCCATCTGGAGCGGCAGCTTCGCTTGTTCGGCGTAGCCGATCGCGGCACAGACCCCGGAGTCGGGGATCGGCACCACGACGTCGGCGGCGACGTGCGACTCCTTCGCCAGGTGCTGGCCGAGACCCGTCCGGACCTCGTTCACGCTCCGCCCGAACACGTAGCTGTCGGGCCTGGCGAAGTAGACATGCTCGAACACGCAGTGAGACAGCGGCGCGGTCGGGAATGGATGCAATGAGCGCAGGCCGCCGTCGCTGATGACCACGACTTCGCCGGGTTCGATTTCGCGGACGTAGGTGGCGCCGAGCAGGTCAAGGGCGCAGGTTTCCGAGCAGACGATCCAGGCGTCGCCCAGCTTCCCCAGTGCCAGCGGACGGAACCCATGCGGATCGCGGGCCGCGATCAGCCGGTTCTTCGTCAGGAACGCAAACGAGAACGCGCCGGTCAGCTGGGTCACCGTCTCGACCAGCGCCTCTTCGACCGAGGCGGCCCGTGACCGGGCGTAGAGATGCAGCGCCACTTCGGTGTCACTGCTCGTCTGGAAGATCGAGCCGTTTCGCACGAGCTCGTCGCGAAGCTCGCGTGCGTTGACGATGTTCCCGTTGTGCGCGATGGCGATCTGACCGTGGGCGCAGTCGATCAGCATCGGCTGGGCATTCTGGAGCCGGCTCTCGCCGGTGGTCGAGTAGCGGGTATGGCCAATCGCCAGGTGGCCGGGCAGCCCTTCGAGGACGTTCCCGGTGAAAGCATCGGCGACGTGCCCCATCGCCCGGGAGACCCGCATCTTCTCGCCGTCGCCGGTGGCGATCCCGGCGCTCTCCTGGCCCCGGTGCTGGAGGGCGTAAAGCCCCAGATAGGTGAGGTTGGCGGCCTCCGGGTGGCCGAAAATGCCGAAGACGCCGCATTCGTCTTTGAACTTGTCCATGGTCCCCCGGGGATACCCCGATTTTACGATGCCTGCCGCTGGAAATGGCCCGGCAACGCATCCGACCATTTCTGCTCGGCGTCGCGACGGTCACAATCGATCTGAAGCGCGCCGTTGACGCTGATTCGCAGCCGCTCGCCGCCGGTCGTGCCGATCTGCCGCGCCGGCACGCCGACGCTCGCCGCCAGTTCCAGCACCGTCGCGACATCCGCCGGCAGCGTCGTCAGCACCGACGCGCGACGCCGATTCCGAGAACAGCGCGGCATCCACTCGCCCGGCAACCTCAGGGAGGTCCACGTCGCAGCCGACGCCGTCGGTGTCGAAGGTGCATTCCGCCAGGGTGACGGCCAGGCCGCCGTCGGAGCAGTCATGGGCCGAGCGCAGAAGACCGCTCGCGGCGGCGCGCACCAGCAGCCCGATCAGCGCCTGTTCACGGCCGAGATCGAGCCGCGGCGGCCGCCCCTTGACCTGCCCATGGACGGTTTTCAGGAACTCGCTGCCGCCGAGCTCGTCGAGCGTCTCGCCGAGTAACAGGATCGCCTCCCCGCGTCCCCTGAAAGCGCGCGCGACCGTCCGCGTCGCATCCTCGATCAGCCCGACGACGCCGAGGACGGGAGTGGGATAAATCGCGTTGCCGTCGGTCTCGTTGTAGAGGCTGACGTTGCCGCCGGTGATCGGCAGGTCGAGCGCCCGGCAGGCCTCGCCGATACCCTGGACCGCCTCGGCGAGCTGCCACATGATCTCGGGCCGCTCCGGATTGCCGAAATTGAGGCAGTTGGTCGCGCCGATCGGCTGCCCTCCGGCGCAGGCCACATTGCGCGCCGCCTCGGCCACGGCGAGCATCGCTCCCTGCCGCGGGTCCAGGTAGCAGTAGCGGCCGTTGCCGTCGACCGACATCGCCAGCGCGCGGGCCGTACCCTTCACCCGGATCACGCCCGCCCCCATCCCGTTGAGAACGATGGTGTTCGTGCGGACCATGTGGTCGTACTGCCGATAGACCCAGCGCTTGCTGGCAACGGTCGGCGCGGACAGGAGCCGGAACAGTGCGTCCTTCGGGTCGACCTTCGGCAGCGACGCCGGATCGAAGCGCTGGACTTCGTCGAGATACGCCGGACGTGCCATCGGCCGGTGATACACGGGCGCGTCGTCCACGAGGGCGGTGTTGGGGATCTCGGCGACGACCGTTCCGTGGCTCTTGACCCGCAGCAGGCCGTCGTCGGTGACGAACCCGACATGCGCGGCGTGCAGGTCCCACTTTTCGAAGATCTCCTCGACCTCGTGCTCGCGCCCCTTCTTGACGACCAGCAGCATCCGCTCCTGCGACTCCGACAGCATGATCTCGTAGGGCGACATGCCGGTTTCGCGCTGCGGCACGTGCATCACGTCGATCTCGATGCCGCTGCCGCTCCGGGCTCCCATCTCGGAGGTCGCGCAGGTGAGCCCGGCGGCTCCCATGTCCTGCACGCCGATGAGCGCGTCCCCCTTCATCAGCTCGAGACAGGCCTCGAGCAGCAACTTTTCCATGAACGGGTCGCCGACCTGCACCGCCGGACGCTTCTCGGCCGACTTGTCGTCGAACTCGGCCGACGCCATGGTGGCGCCGTGAATGCCGTCGCGGCCGGTCCCGGCGCCGACGTAGTAGACCGGATTGCCGACACCGTCGGCGCGTCCCTTCACGAGTGCGTCCGCGTGCGCCAGCCCGAGGCAGAAGACGTTCACGAGCGGATTGCCGGTGTACGACTCTTCGAACGCGATCTCTCCGCCGACGGTCGCGATCCCGATGCTGTTGCCGTAGCCGGCGATCCCGGCGACGACGCCTTCGACGATGCGGCGGGTGCGGGCGCCGTGCGGGCCGTCCATCGGGCCGAAACGCAGCGAGTTCATCAGCGCGACCGGGCGCGCCCCCATCGTGAAGATGTCCCGGATGATCCCGCCGACCCCGGTCGCGGCTCCCTGGTAGGGCTCGATGAACGACGGATGGTTGTGCGACTCGATCTTGAAAACCGCGGCCAGTCCGTCACCGATATCCACCGCCCCGGCATTCTCTCCGGGGCCTTGCAGCACGCGGGGACCCTGGGTCGGCAGGGTGCGGAGGTGGACGCGGGAGCTCTTATAGCTGCAGTGCTCGGACCACATCACGGAAAAGATGCCGAGCTCGGTCAGAGAAGGCTCACGGCCGAGCGCCGCCACGATGCGGTCGTACTCGTCCGGCTTCAGACCATGTCGCTCGAGCAGGGTGCTATCGACAGTGTTCATCAGTAGGTTGCCGGGCGTTGGAACGGAGGCTCACGCGGTCAGTGCCCCCGTGCGGGTGAGGGCGGCGACGACCGATTCGAACAGCACCAGGCCGTCCTCGCTGCCGAGCGCCGACTCGCAGGCGCGCTCGGGATGCGGCATCAGGCCGACGATGTTCCGCTGCTCGTTGCAGATGCCGGCGATGCCGTTGAGGGCGCCGTTCGGGTTGGCCTCTTCGACCGAACGGCCGGCCGCGTCGCAGTAACGGAAGATCACCCGGCCGGACGACTCCAGCTGGTCGAGTGTCGCCGGGTCGGCGAAGTAGTTGCCCTCGCCGTGCGCAATCGGAAGCTTGAGCACCTGTCCCTTCACCGCGCGATTCGTGAACGGCGTGTCGGTCTGCTCGACCCGCACGTGGATGTGCTCGCAGTGGAACTTCAGGTCGCGGTTGCGCAACAGCGCCCCGGGCAGCAGCCTCGCCTCGCACAAGACCTGGAAGCCATTGCAGATCCCGAGCAGCGGACCGCCGCCGGCGGCGAACTCGGTGACCGCGCCCATGACCGGCGAGAACTGCGCGATGGCGCCGGTCCGGAGGTAGTCGCCATAGGAGAAGCCGCCGGGCAGGATCACCACGTCGGCTCCCTGCAGACTCGTCTCTTTGTGCCAGACGAACGCGGCCTCGTGCCCGAGCACGTGCTTGGCTGCGTGGTAGGCGTCGTGATCGCAGTTGGACCCGGGAAAGACGATGACGGCGAATTTCATGGCTTCCAGCTTCCAGCTTCCAGCTTCCGGCTCCCGGCCCCCAGCTGGCAGCTGGTGGCTGGAAGCTGAAAGCTACTCAACCTCGATCCTGTAGCTCTCGATGACCGGATTGGCCAGGACCTTGTCGGCGACCTCGGCCGCGAGCGCGCGCGCCTGGTCCGGTGATCCGGCATCGAGCTCCAGCTCGAAATACTTGCCCTGGCGAACGTCGCCGACGCCGGCGTATCCCATCGAGTGGAGCGACTCGGCGATCGTGCGGCCCTGTGGATCGAACACCGAGGGCTTCAACGTGACGAACACTCTGGCCTTCATTCAGTCCTCAAACGCTTACTCCGGCCCGAAGCGGCTTTGCTTCGCGCGCCACCAACCTTATGCCGACGCCGCGACCGCCCCGAACACCCGCGCGAAGATCGCGTCGACATTGCGCAGCTGATCGTCGAGGTCGAATGCCCGGTCGATCTCCGCCGGCGTCAGAACCTTCGTCAGGTCGCTGTCGGCGAGCAGCAGACCCTTGAAATCCAGCCGGTCGTGGAACGAGCGCATCGCGTTCCGCTGCACCCATTCGTAGGCCTGCTCGCGCGAAATGCCGCGACGGGCGAGCTCCAGGAGAACGGTCCCGGAAAACACGACGCCGCGGGACCGCTCGAGGTTCTCTTTCATCCGATCGGCGTAGACGACCATGCCGCGGACGATGCGCGTGAACCGCCGCAGCATGTGGTCGAGGGCGATGAAGCTGTCGGGCAGGATCACGCGCTCGACCGACGAGTGCGAAATGTCGCGCTCGTGCCAGAGGGCAACGTTCTCGAGCGCGGCCATCGCGTTCGCCCGGACCAGGCGGGCGAGCCCGGTGATCTGCTCGCAGCCGATCGGGTTCCGCTTGTGCGGCATCGCCGAGGAGCCCTTCTGCCCCTTGGCGAACGGCTCCTCGACCTCACCGATCTCGGTCTTCTGGAGACCGCGGATCTCGACCGCGAACTTCTCGAGCGAAGCGGCGGTGATCGCGAGGACGGCGAAGAGTTCCGCGTGCCGGTCGCGCTGAATCACCTGCGACGAGACCGGCGCCGGCTCCAGCCCCAGCTTTTCGCAGACCCGCGCCTCGATCGCCGGATCGAGGTGGGCAAACGTGCCGACCGCGCCCGAGATCTTGCCGACCGACACGGTGTCGCGGGCGCGCAGCAGCCGGTCCAGGCTCCGCTGCAGCTCGGCGTACCACAACGCCAGCTTCACGCCGAAGGTCATCGGCTCGGCATGGACGCCGTGCGTCCGTCCGATCATCGGCGTGCGGCGGTGCTCCTCGGCGCGCGCGCGGACCGCGTCCATTGCCGCCGCGACGTCCTTGATGATCAGGTCGCACGCCTGGCGCATCTGCAGCGCCTGCGCGGTATCGACGACGTCGGACGAGGTCAGGCCGAAGTGCAGCCAGCGCGCCGCCGGCCCCACCTTCTCGGCGACGGCGGTGGTGAACGCGATCACGTCGTGCTGGGTCGTCTGTTCGATCTCCTCGATGCGCTCGACGTCGAACGCGCCCCGGGCGCGAAGCTCCCTGGCCGCTTCGACCGGCACGATCCCCGCTTCCGCCATCGCGTCGGCCGCCGCCAGCTCCACTTCGAGCCAGGTCTCGTAGCGACGCTGCTCGCTCCAGATCGCCCCCATCTCGGGGTTGGTGTACCGACGGATCATCCGGGCTTGCGTTCCAATGAAAGGCGTCCGCCTTCGAGACTCGGCGTCGCGGCCCCCACCACGGTAGCGGCGAGCTGCGCCCCCGAGAACAGGTCGTCGGCCACCCGCAGCACGTCGTCGCTGCTGACCGCTTCGATTCCCCCGAGCGTTTCGTCCAGGCCGAAATGCTTCTCGAAGTAGATCTCCTGCCGGGCGAGATGAGACATCCGGCTGGCGGTGTTCTCGAGGCTGAGCATCAGGCTGCCCTTGAGGTGATCCTTGGCCCGACGCAGCTCGGACTCCGGCACCGGTGCCGCGGTCATGCCGCGAAGCTCCACGGCGCACAGGTCGACGACCTGCTCGATGGCGTCGTTCGCGCACCCGGCATAAATGGTGAGGTTGCCGGCGTCGCGATAGGCACTGATGCCGCTGAACACCGAGTAGGCCAGGCCGCGCTTCTCGCGGATGTTCTGAAAGAGGCGCGAGCTCATCGAACCGCCGAGCACCGTGTTCAGGATGTAGGTGACGTAGCGGTCGTCGTGTTTCTGCGGATAGCAGGTGGTGCCGAGGCAGACATGGCTCTGCTCGATCTCCTTGGTCTTCATGATCACCTGCGGTACGACCGCGGGCGGCGTGCCGTTGAGCGGTTCGCCCTGCGCCGCCACGCCGCCGAACGCCTGCTCGATCAGCTCGCGCAGCGTCGCGTGCTCGATGTTGCCGGCGGCGGAAATGATGATGTTCGACCCGACGTAGGCCCCCTTGAAATATTGCCGCAGCACGTCGGCGCTCAGGGCATCAACCGTCTCAGGCGAGCCGAGGATCGGGCGCCCGAGCGGATGCCCTTCCCAGAAATGCTGCGTGAACAGCTCATGGACCAGGTCGTCGGGCGTGTCCTCGACCATCTTGATCTCTTCCAGGATCACCTTCTTCTCACGCTCGATCTCGTCGGCGGCGAAGGCGGGGCGCAGGACGATGTCGGACAGCAGGTCGACCGCCAGCGGCAGGTGCTCGTCGAGCACCTTGATGTAATAGCTCGCGTATTCCTTGGCCGTGAATGCGTCGAGCTGGCCGCCGATCGAATCGATCGACTGGGCGATGTCCTCGGCGCTGCGGGTGTCGGTCCCCTTGAAGAGCATGTGCTCGACGAAGTGCGCGATCCCGCTGCGTTCGTCCGATTCGTGGCGCGAACCGCGTGTCAGCCAGACGCCGATCGTCACCGACCGCACGTGCGGCATCGTTTCGGTGATCAGCCTGAGCCCGTTACCGAGGACCTCGCGAACGACCATGTTCAATTCGGTGGGTGCAACTGCTTGATTCAGAAGGAGTTACGAGATGACTGCGAAGCTTGGATGATATCACACTACCGCGCCGGGCAAAAGCAGCCGACAGGTAATTGGACCTCCCCGGAGCCCAACCGCAGGGCTCGGGCGGCATAGTACAATTGGAATTCTCTCCACGCGGGCGACAGCGCCTGGTAAGCCACCATGCCGGACCACAGACCTGATCTCGCCGGGCTCGAAGAGCACGAACTGCAGCAGGCGCTGGTCCGCCTGGGGCACCCGGGCTTCCATGCCCGGCAGATCTTCCAGTGGATCCACAAGCGCGGCGTGACCGATTTCGCGCTGATGACCGACCTCGGACGCGAGCTCCGGCGCCAGCTGGCGGCGCAGTTCCGACATCCTCACCCCGGAGGTCGTGCGCACGGAACGGTCGTCGGACGGCACCACCAAGCTGCTGCTTCAGCTGGCGGACGGCCGGCAGATCGAGTCGGTGTTCATCCCCGACACCCCCTCGCAGACCTTCTGCATCTCGACCCAGGTCGGCTGCGCGATGCGGTGCGCATTCTGCCTGACCGGGAAGATGGGGATCGACCGGAACCTGACCGCCGGCGAGATCGCCGGGCAGGTGCGGGTGCTCGCGCGCGAGCTGGGCATGCTCGAAACCCGTTTCAACATCGTCCTTATGGGGATGGGTGAGCCGCTCCACAACTACGACGCGACGATGAAGGCGTTGAGGATCCTGGCCGACGAGCACGGCCTGGGAGTCTCGCCGCGCCGGATCACGCTGTCGACCGTCGGCGTGCTGCCCGCGCTCGAGCGGCTGGCGACCGAACCGGTCATGCCGAACCTGGCGATCTCGCTGCACTCGACGACCGAGGAGCAGCGCGACCGGCTGGTCCCGATCAACCGGAAATACGGCCTGAAGGAACTGCTGGACGCGTGCCGCCGCTTCCCGGTGAAGCGCCGCGAGCGGATCACGTTCGAGTACGTGATGCTCGACGGCGTCAACGACACCCCCGACGACGCGCGCCGACTGGTCGGCCTGCTGCACGGGATCCGAGGCAAGGTGAACCTGCTGCCGCTCAACGAGGCGGCCGGGATCCCCTTCGAGCGTCCGTCAGACGAACGGGTCAACGACTTCGCCAGGATCCTGTCGAATCATGGCGTCACCGTCTCGGTGCGGAAGTCGCGCGGCCGCGACATCCGCGCGGCGTGCGGCCAGCTGATCACCGAGTCGTCCACGGTGGCGGCCCCGGGTCGACGGCTGGCGACTCTGATGGGCGCCTGAGCGCCGCCAACGTCAGGCCAGGACACCCGCCCCCGCGTCCAGCAGCCTGATGCTGACCCGCTCGTTCCGCCCCTGTCCGGCGGGAATCTTCACCTTCAGATAGTTGTCGGTCACGACCGCGGTGCCGTCCTCGAGCGTCAGCCCGGGACGGATGGTGCCGATCTGCCGGTCGCGAAACCGCTTCGCCAGCGCCGTGCCGATCTCGCGCAAGGTGGCGGCCCGCCGCCGGATCACTTCTCCGCCAACCTTCTCCCCGATCGTTGAAGCTGCCGTGCCGGGCCGATCCGAGTAGGGGAAAACATGCAGGTGTGAGAGCGGCGAGCGCGGCAGATATTCGACGTTCGCCAGGAAGTCGTCTTCTGTTTCCCCGGGGAATCCGACGATCATGTCGCTGCCGATCGCGGCGTGGGGCAGCCGGTCAACGATCCTCTCCACCAGGTCGCGATAGAAGCGCACGGTATAGGGACGGCGCATCGCTTCCAGCATGCGGTCGCTGCAATGCTGAAGCGGGAGATGAAAGTGGGGAGCGAAGACGCCGCCGCTCTGCGCCACCAGATCCACCAGGTCCGGCGTGCAATCCATCGGCTCCAGCGAACTGATGCGGAAGGTCACCCCGCGTACCGCCGCCTGGAGACGGATGAGCAGCTCGATCAGAGAGGTCGGTGTATCGAGGTCCCGGCCGTAGGATCCAAGATGGACGCCGGTCAGAGCGATCTCCTTGAACCCAGCTTCTGCGACGCGACTGGATTCGCGGACGACATCCGCGATCGGCACGCTCCGTCCCTTTCCGCGGGTTGTCGGGATGATGCAGTACGAACAGTGCTGATCGCACCCGGTCTGAACGCGGAGCGTGAAGGCGGTCCGGCCACGGGTGCCGGGACCGATCGACGCGCCGCACGGTCCGTCTCCGCCCGAGAAACGTTCCGCGGTCGACAGGCCGGTGTACTCGGCGAGCTCGAGCTTGAGATCGTTCCTCACCACCCGCACGAGGTTCGGCAGCGCCGCTACTTCGTCCGGCCGACGCGTGGCGTAACAGCCGGTCGCGAAAATTCGGACGTCCGGGTTCTCGCGTGCGATCCGGCGGATCGTCTGGCGGGCCCCCTGGTCGGCGCTCGCCGTGACCGAACAGGTGTTGACGATCACCACGTCCGCCGCGTCACTGCTGACCGATTCCCCGCCGCGGCTCTGGAGGGCCTGTTCCAGCTGAAGAGAATCAGCCTGGTTCACCCGGCAGCCGAAGGTGATGATGGAGAACTTCACAGAAATTCAGAACTCAGAACAAAGAACTCAGAACATAAGAGCGGACACAAACAGAACCTTGCACTTCAGAACACCGCGTTTTTGGTTCCAAGTTCTGAGTTCTTAGTTCTGAGTTTCAACCTTCTTCGCCGCGGCTTCCACCTTCTCCGCGAGCTTCTTCTTGTAGGCGACCAGCCGTTCCGCGACCGCGGGGTCGCCGACGGCCAGCATCTGGGCGGCGAGAACGCCGGCGTTGATGGCGCCGGGCTTGCCGATCGAGACGGTCGCGACCGGGACGCCGGGAGGCATCTGCACCGTCGAGAGCAGCGCATCCAGCCCCTTCAGCGCCGACGAATCGATCGGCACGCCGATGACCGGCATGACGGTGTGGGCCGCCACCACTCCGGCAAGGTGCGCGGCGGCGCCGGCGCCGACGATGAACACTTTCACGCCGCGGCCGGGGGCTTCGGCGATGAGCCGCGTCACCCGTTCCGGCGAGCGATGGGCCGATGCGACCGTCATGTCACAGGGAACGCCGAGCTCGCGCAGAGTGTCGACCGCGCCCTGCATCACAGGAGCGTCGGAATCGGATCCCATCAGGATCAGGACTGAGATGTTGGTCAAGCCGTAATCGCCTTTCGTCCGATGTCGCGGCGGTAGTGCATGCCGTCGAAAGAAATAAGGGCCGCGGCCGCGTAGGCTCGTTCGATCGCGGCTTCGTAGGTCGCTCCTCGCCCGACGACGGTGAGCACCCGTCCGCCGGCGGTCAGGATGCGGCGGGCGCGGCCGGCCGCGGACGCCGCGGCGTCGGCCCGGCCACATCCGGTCGTAACCGGCGCAGCGGTCGTGCCGGCGTGGAACACCAGCACATTCTCCAGCCTCGCGGCCTGCTCGAGGCCATTGATCGGTAGGCCGGCCGGCCCGGCGCCCGGGTAGCCCTGCGACGCAAGAACGACCCCGACATGTTTCTGGTTTCCGAAGCGGGGCGATCCGATCGACGCGCCGTCCGCGGCCGCCGCCAGGTGCGGCGCGAGCTCATCGTCCAGCATCGGGATGACCACCTGGGCTTCGGGATCGCCGAACCGGACGTTGAACTCGATCACCTTCGGGCCATCGCAGGTCATCATCAACCCGACGTAGAGGAAGCCGCGATACGGGTGCCCCTCGGCCCGCATACCGTCGAGGACGGGCCGGACGATCTCGCGCATCACCCGTTCCTGCTCGCTGGCGTCGATCAGGCGGCTCGGGGCGAAGGCGCCCATGCCGCCGGTATTCGGCCCTTCGTCGTTGTCGAAGATCCGCTTGTGGTCCTGCGCCGTCGTCAGCGGAACCGCGCCGGTACCGTCGCAGATAACGAAGAATGAAACTTCCGGCCCGACCAGGCACTCCTCGAGCACCAGCCGCTGACCGGCCTCGCCGAACTGCCGGTCCTCCATACAGGCGCGGATCGCCTCGTTCGCTTGCCCGGCGTCGGCCGCGACCACCACACCCTTGCCGGCCGCCAGACCGTCCGCCTTGACGACAACCGGAAAGCCGAGCTCACCCGACGCGACGATCCGGCGAGCCTCGTCGGCCGACACGCACGCCCGGTATCGGGCCGTCGGCACGCCGTGGCGCGCCATGAATTCCTTCGCGAAGACCTTGCTGCACTCGAGTTGGGCGGCGGCTCGTGAGGGACCGAACAACCGGAGGCCGCGGCTCTGGAACAGGTCGGCAATCCCGCGCTGGAGGGGCAGCTCCGGGCCGGCGACGGTCAGATCGACGTGCTCGCGTTCGGCGAGGGCGGCCAGGCCGTCGACATCGCCGGCCGCGAGCGGGACGAGCCGGGCGACATCGGCGATGCCGGCGTTACCGGGCGCGCACAGCACTTCCGACACGCCACGCTCGTGCGAGAGCTTCCACGCGAGCGCATGCTCGCGACCGCCGCCGCCGACGACGAGCACTTTCATGCCGTTAAATCCAGTGGATGCAGGAGGTTGCGGGGATCACGCGGGATGGAATCTCGGGCTTGCGAGGTTCGTTGACGGCAGAGGACCTTTGCGCCTAGAATGCGCGATTACCTGTGATAGCCTAACATATTCCGTCGGACTCCATGGGCCCTGAAGTGGCACTGCACCTCGATCTGCAGCCGCGGATCAGAGGGTCAGATGTTCGCGCAAAACGGCCGCCGAAGGGGGTGTATTCAAGCTTGGCTGAAGTGAAAATCCAGGAAGGCGAATCGATCGAAAGTGCGCTTCGCCGGTTCAAACGCAAAGTGCAGCAGGAAGATATCATCAAGGATATCAAGAAGCATTCGTTCTACCTGAAGCCGGGCGACCGGCGCCGCGCAAAGCAGGCGCTGGCACGCAAGCGTACCCGCAAGAAGCAGCGTCGCGAAGTCGAGTAGCGCGCTGCCGGGCCGGTCGACCATCGGCCTTCGCAATGTAACCGCCCGGCGCGTCGGTCGCGCCGGGCGGTTCTTCGCCCGCACCAAGGGCGGGCACGACGGTGAGTCCGTGAGAGGTAGGGGCCGATGGAGTTCGACGACAAGAACCTGAACTGCGTAGATTGCGGCGCGGAGTTCGTATGGACGGCGGGCGAACAGCACTTCTTCGCTGACAAGAATTTCAAGAACGAACCGAAACGCTGCAAGGGCTGCAAGGCAAAGCGGGCGTCGCGGCCGAGCGGAGCCGGCGGGGTAGCGCGCGAGCGCGTCGAGACCACCACCAACTGTTCGTCGTGCGGCAAGGAAACAACGGTTCCCTTCCGTCCGACCCAGGGGCGCCCGGTCTTCTGCCGCGAGTGCTTCCAGCAGAAGAAATTCGCCGGCGTCTGACCACCGGCGCGCGAACTCCGTTCCATCCCCCGGCATGGCCGGGCTGCTCTCTTCGACCCCGGGCCGCGCGTCCCGCGTGGCCCCTTTTTCATCCCAGAGACGTCAGCGGCGGGGTCCGCGTCTCACAAGTTGTACCTTCATGTCCCACGTAAAGATCCTGTCCTCATCCCTGGTCCTTCTCGCCTCCGGCCTGCTCTCGGCATGCGGCAACGGTGGCGGGCCGGCTAACGCCGCGGGCGCTCCTCCGCCGGCGGCAGTCGCGATGTTGACGCTCCAGGAAAAGCCGGTCGAGCAGGCGTCCGAGTTCATCGCCCAGCTGCGGTCCGAGCACTCGGCCACGATTCAGCCGGAGGTCGAGGGGGTCATCACCCGCATCTTCGTGAAACCGGGAGACCGGGTCCGCCCCGGCGCGTCGCTCGTCCAGATCAACGCCGACAAGCAGCAGGCTGCGGTTCGCAGCACCGAGGCCAACCGCGGCGGCACCGAGGCGGACGTCGCCTACTGGCGCGAGCAGGTCAAGCGCCTCGAGTCGCTGGTGCAGGCTGGCGCGATCAGCCGCCAGGAATTCGACCAGGCGCAGAACTCGCTGCGCACCGCGGAAGCCCGGCTGGCGGCGCTCGACGCACAGGTGCGCGAGGGGCGGGTCGAGCTCGAGTACTACCGTGTCAACGCCCCCCAGGCGGGGGTCATCGGCGACATCACCCTGCGCGTCGGCGATCGCGTGACCTCCTCGACCGTCATCACGACGATCGACGACAACTCCTCACTCGAAGCCGACATCCAGGTTCCCCTCGACCGCGCGCCGATGCTGCGGACCGGTCTGCCGGTGCAGATCCTCGACCCGGACGGCAAGGTCGCGGCAACCAACCCGATCTCCTTCGTCGCGCCCCGCGTCGACGACCGGACGCAGACCGTGCTGGTGAAAGCGCTACTCCGGGATGCGCCGCCGTTCCTCAGAGCACAGCAGTTCGCGCGGACCCGAATCGTGTGGAACAGTCGTCCTGGCCTGACGGTACCGCTCACCGCTGTCACCCGGATCAGCGGCCTCTACTTCTGCTTCGTGGCCGAGCCGGCCGAAGGTGGCCTGGTGGCACGCCAGCGAGCCATCGAGGTCGGTGAGCTGATCGGCAACGACTACCTGGTGCGCGGCGGTCTCAAGGCGGGGGATCGCGTCATCACGTCGGGCATCCAGAAACTGGGCAACGGCGCGCCAGTGAAAGAAGAAAGCAAAACTCAGAACTAAGAACTCAGAACTCAGAATCGCAAGGAGGAACGCTCCACCATTCTGGATTCGTCGTTCGCAGTTCGTTGCTCGCAGTTCTGAGTTCTGAGTTCTCAGTTCTGCAGTTCCTATGGTTGACACCTTCATCCGCAGACCGATCCTGGCGTCGGTCTGCTCGCTCGTTCTCATTCTGGCCGGCGCGGTCGCGATCCCGACGATGCCGGTTGCGCAGTACCCGAGCCTCGCCCCGCCGCAGATCACGGTCTCGGCGTTCTACACCGGGGCGAACGCCCAGGAGGTCGAGACCGCGGTCACCACGCCGCTGGAGCAGGCGATCAACGGCGTCGAGGGCATGCTCTACATGACCTCGTCCAGCACCAACAGCGGCGCCTCCAGCATCACCGTGACCTTCGACATCACGCGCGATCAGGACGTCGCCGCGGTCGAAGTCCAGAACCGCGTCAACCAGGCGCTCGGCCGGATGCCGGCCGAGGTGCGAACCACCGGCATCACGGTCCAGAAGCAGTCCACCGGCTTCGTCATGGCGGTCGGGGTGTTCGCCGAGAAGGGTGAATACGACTCGCTCTTCCTCAGCAACTATCTCGACGTCTACGTCAAGGACGCGCTGAAGCGAGTCCCCGGCGTCAGCGACGTGGTGATCTTCGGCGAGCGGAAGTATTCGATGCGGCTGTGGCTCGACCCCGATCGCCTCGCCGCGCGCTCGATCACCGCCGGCGACGTGGTCACGGCGCTGCGCGAGCAGAACGTCCAGGTCGCTGCCGGCAGCGTCGGTCAGGCGCCGGCGCCGTCGGGGCAGATGTACCAGCTCAGCGTCCGCGCGGTGGGACGGCTGCGCGAAGCCTCCGAGTTCGACGACATCATCGTCAAGGCCGGCCAGGGCGGCTCGCTCGTGCGCCTGAAGGACGTCGGCCGCGCCGAGCTCGGGGCCGAGACCTATTCGTCGCAGCTGCGGTTCCAGGGGCTCGAGGCGGTCGGCTTCGGCGTCACCCAGCTGCCTACGGCCAATGCCCTGGACGTCGAGCACGCGGTCTCGGCGGAAATGGAGCGGCTGGCGGCGCAGTTCCCGCCGGGGATGCGCTTCCTCGTCTCCTTCAACACCACCGACGTCGTCGAGGAGTCGATCGCCGAGGTCATCAAGACCCTGCTCGAAGCCATCGTCCTCGTGGTGCTGGTGATCTTCGTCTTCCTGCAGACCTGGCGCAGCACGATCATCCCGGCGATCACCATCCCGGTCTCGCTGATCGGGGCGTTCGCCTTCGTCAAGCTGATGGACTTCTCCATCAACACGCTCACGCTGTTCGGCATCATCCTCGCGACCGGCATCGTCGTCGACGATGCGATCGTGGTGATCGAGAACATCGAGCGCCACATCCAGGAGTACAAGAAGACCGCGCGGCAGGCGGCCTCCGACGCCATGCGGGAGGTGTTCGGCGCGGTCATTGCGACCGGCCTGGTGCTGATCGCGGTGTTCGTGCCGGTGGCGTTCTTCCCCGGCACCACCGGCCGCCTCTACGCCCAGTTCTCGATGACCATCGCCTTCGCGGTGGCGCTGTCGGTCTTCAACGCCGTGACGCTGACGCCGGCGCTGTCGGCGCTGCTGCTCGAACGGGAAAGCCACGAGAAGGGGCGATTCTTCACCTGGTTCGAGAAGATCATCACCGGCGGGACCAACGCCTACGTGCGGGGGCTGCGAGTCGGCATGCGGTGGCGCTGGGGGGTAGTCGTCACGTTCGTGTTCTCACTGGCGCTGACGTGGTGGGTCTACCGGACGGTGCCACAGGCCTTCGTCCCCGAAGGCGACCCGGGCTACTTCATGGTGCAGGTCCAGGCGCCGGCCGGCGCGTCGCTGGAATACACCGCGGGCGTGGCCCGCCAGGCGGAAAAGATCCTGATGGGCGACCCCGACGTCATGGCGCTCTTCTCGGTCATGGGATTCAGCTTCGGCGGCGCGGCGCCGAACAGCGGCATCATGTTCGTGCGGCTCAAGGAGTTCGCCGACCGGCCCGGCGCCGAGCATTCACTGCAGACGGTGCTTGGACGGGTCAGCGGTCCGCTGTTCGGGATCCCCGGCGCGATCATCGTCGGGTTCCCGCCGCCGTCGATCCCCGGTCTCGGCCGTTTCGGCGGCTTCGAGTTCCAGGTGCTCGATCAGAGCGGCACCGACATCAACAACCTCGCGGCGGCGACCCAGGCAGTCGCCGCAGCGGGCAACCAGTCGGCCAAGCTGCGCGGCCTGTTCAGCCCGTTCACCGCGAACGATCCGCAGCTCCAGGTGACGATCGACCGGCAGCGCGCGCTCGCGCTGGGGCTCCCGCTCAACGAGATCACCAGCGCGATGCAGATCTTCCTCGGCTCGCAGTACGTGAACGACTTCGAGTTCAACAACCGCGCCTATCGCGTCTACGTGCAGGCGGACCAGGATTTCCGCTCGACCCCGCAGGCGCTGACCCAGCTCTACGCCCGGACGCTCGAGGGGCAGATGGTGCCGCTCGATCAGGTGGTCGAGGTCAAGGAAGTAACGTCGCCGCAGGTGATCAGCCACTTCAATCTGTTCCGTTCGGCGACGATCAACGGATCCGCGGCGCCGGGCGTGAGCTCGGGGGAAGCACTCGGCGAAATGGAGCGGATCGCCGCCAGCACGCTGCCTGAGGGCATGACCTACGCCTGGTCCGGGATCTCGCTGGAGGAGACGAAGGCCGGGCGCCAGTCCTTCCTGATCTTCGGCCTGGCCCTGCTGCTCGTCTACCTGACGCTGGCGGCCCAGTATGAGAGCCTCGTCCTTCCGTTCATCGTCCTGCTCGGCGTACCGCTCGCCGTGCTCGGCGCACTGGCGGCACAGTGGTCGCGCGGGCTGTCGAACGACGTCTACTGCCAGGTCGGGCTGGTCATGCTCATCGGTCTTGCGGCCAAGAACGCGATCCTGATCGTGGAATTCGCCGAGCAGCTCAGGACCCGCGGGATGTCAGTGCTCGACGCGGCGATCGAAGCGTCGCGCCTGCGGCTGCGCCCGATCCTCATGACCTCGCTGGCCTTCATCCTCGGCGTTTTGCCGCTGGTGTTCGCGACCGGAGCCGGCCAGGAGGCGCGGCACTCCGTCGGCACGGCAGTGGCGGGCGGGATGTTCGTGTCCACTTTTCTGAACATCGTCTTCATTCCCATCCTTTACGTGGTGGTGCGGTCGATCGGGGGCGGCAAGGCGCGCGAGACGGCGTGAGGACGGGGCGAAACCCGGCGAATTTCTTGACAGTATTCAAATTTACGTAGTACGCTGCCCGGTCTTATAGTTCTGGCAGCACAGCTGCCCGTAGCAGTGCTCCGAGGGTTCTGCCAGGCCACCGGCGGGGGCGGGCGAACTCACGGGGACGCGGTTTGGCTGGAGGAGAGCGGCGATGCACATCGACGAACGGGTCGTCGACGGAGTAATGATCCTCGACCTGAAGGGCAAGATGACGTTGGGCGAAGGAGACGAGCTCCTGAAGGACAAGATCAATTCGCTCATTCAGCAGGATCAGAAAAAGCTGCTGCTCAACCTCGAGGGCGTTCCATACATCGACAGCGCCGGCCTTGGCGAGATCGTCCGGACATACACGACGGTCAGCCGTCAGGGTGGCAAGCTGAAGCTGCTGAACCTGACCAAGCGCATCCAGGATCTCCTGGCGATCACCAAGCTCTTGACGGTGTTCGAGACGTACGAGAACGAGTCGGAAGCTGTCAAGAGCTTCGGCAACTAGTTCTTACCCGCCGCGCTCAGGATGGCGCGAGATTCAGCCCCGAAGTTCATCGAGCAGATAAAGGGTGAGCCGGTACGCACGGTGCGTCCGGCCCGGCCCCTTGCTGTCAGCCTCGTCCTCTCTCTGCGACCCTCCCAGTGGACGAAGAACCTCATCATCTTCGGCGCGCTGATCTTCGGTCAGCGGCTGCTGGATCCTGACTCGGTCATCAAATCGGCCGCCGCCTTCTGCCTCTTCTGCGCGCTCTCGGGCGTCGTCTACCTGCTCAACGACATCGCGGATCGTGAGGCCGACCGCCGGCATCCGTTGAAACAGAACCGGCCGATCGCCTCCGGAGCGGTGCCGGTTGGCGCCGCGGCCGGGCTGGCGGCGGTGCTCGGGTCGCTGACCCTCGTGGCCGCCTTCTGGCTGCGATTCGAGTTCGGCATCGTTGCGGTCGCCTATATCGGGCTGCAGGCGCTGTACTCCGGCCCGCTCAAGCACATCGTGATCATCGACGTGCTCACGATCGCGATCGGGTTCGTGCTGCGCGCAGTGGCCGGCGCGGTCGTCATCGGCGTCGAGATCAGCCACTGGCTGTTGATCGTAACCGTGCTGGGGGCGCTGTTTCTCGCGCTCAGCAAGCGCCGGCACGAGCTCGTCCTGCTGGCCGACGGGGCCATCAGCCACCGCCCGATCCTCCAGGAGTACAGCCCGTACCTGCTCGACCAGATGATCTCGGTCGTCACGGCGTCGACCCTCGTGGCCTACGCCTTCTACACCATCAACCCCGACACCGTTCAGAAGTTCAATACCGATAAACTGGGGTTGACGCTGCCGTTCCTCCTCTACGGAATCTTCCGCTACCTCTACCTGGTGCACCAGAAGGAGGGAGGGGGCAACCCGTCGGACATGCTGCTGAACGACCGCCCGCTCCTGTTGTGCGTCGGCTTGTGGGCGGCGACGGTAGCGCTGCTGATTTATGGACCTTCACGGCTGTTCGGGTGAGGGCCGCCGGGCCGGTGCGGAGAGCCGGCCGACAGATAGGCAACTGATACGAAATGTCCAAATCGAAAGTCGCCATCCTGCGTACGGCACCCGGTTCGGTGCTGAGTGATTACCACACGCTGCTCAACCTGGCTGGATACCAGGACGTCATCGCCCGCGACGCCGACACCGCCCTGAAAGTGAACATCTCGTGGCACTTTTTCTTCCCGGCCTGCTCGACGACCCCGTGGCAGCTCGACGGGGTGATCCGCGCGATGAAGCGGGACGGCTACGACCCGTCACTGATCCACGCCTGTCACAACCGGACGGTGGTCATCGACGCCCGGCTCGGTGAGCGCGAGAACAAGCAGGTCCACGTGGTCGACGCGCACAAGCTGCGGAACGTCCACATCTACGAGTCGGAAGAGTGGATCAACATCCGGGACGCGGTCGGCGACCTGACGAAGAAGTTCACCTGCCTGAACGAGGTCTATCCCAAGGGCTTCATGATCCCCAGGCGGTTCATCGGGGAGAACATCATCCATCTGCCCACGGTGAAGACTCATGTCTTCACCACCACCACTGGAGCGATGAAGAATGCGTTCGGCGGCCTGCTCAACGAGCATCGCCACTGGACGCACCCGGTCATCAGCGAGACGCTGGTCGACCTGCTGATGATCCAGAAGAAGATTCACCGCGGCGTCTTCGCGGTGATGGACGGCACCTTCGCCGGCGACGGGCCGGGACCACGCTGCATGGTTCCGCACGTGAAGAACGTCATCCTCGCCAGCGCCGACCAGGTGGCGATCGACGCGGTTGCCGCCAAGCTGATGGGATTCGATCCCATGAAGATCAAGTTCATCCGGATGGCGCACGACCTCGGTCTCGGCTGCGGCGACCCCCGCGACATCGAGATCGTCGGCGATGCATCGGCCGCTGCCGAGAACTGGCATTTCGCGGGCCCGTTCAAGAAGATGACGTTCGCCTCGCGCATGCAGCACAAGATCTACTGGGGACCGATGAAGAAGCCGGTCGAATGGTCGCTCAAGACGGTGCTCGCGCCCTGGGCCTATATCGCGAGCGTGGTCTACCACGACAGCTACTGGTACCCGGTCAACGCCAGGAAGAGCATGGAGGGTGTGCTGGCCAGCCCCTGGGGCCGTCTCTTCCGCAACTGGGAAACCGTTACCGCCGACGACAAGGGCTTTCCCGACGTCGGCACCGATGTCGCGCAGATCGAGAAGACCGGCAGCAAGGCATTCATGGAGTCGATCGGCATTCTCGGTACCTGTATCAAGGAGGCCCCGGAGTTCGCGGGCCGGCGTCGCCACCAGGTGACGCCACCCGAGCGCCCGGCCTCCGAACGCTGAAACCTAAGAAAAGGGCAGCACATGACTGATTTTCAGATTCGCGCCGACAACGTGGACGTCGAGCAGATCATGCGGCAGATCCGCTCGCGGATCCGCGAGAAGCGCGGCGTCGACTACTCGGAAGAGGAGATCAAGGAACTGGCCCGCGTCAAGCTGGAGAAGTTCCTCGACCCGACCGGCGTACCGATCCGACCTGCTGGTGGAGTTCCGGCGGACCCAGGCGGAAGCGCCGGTGCCCGGCTACAGCTTCGAGGACACCACGCTGTTCGAGTCGCAGTATGCGATCCTGCGGTTCACACGGAAGTTTTTGCGGCCGGTGCTGAAGCTGTTCTTCAGCCCGAATCCGCTCATTCACGCGCTGCACGTTCAGGCCGAGCTCAACACGCGCAACGCGCGCCGCGATGAGCTCCAGTACGAGCTGATTCACAACCTGGTGCTCGAAACCACGCGGCTCGGCATCCAGGTCAAGAACCTGAAGATGCAGGTGGAGTCGATGTCGAGCCGGCTCGATTTCGACGAGCGGCGGGCGCGCGCGCTCGAGGGTGTCGTGCAGTACCGGCCCGGCGCCGTGGCGCCATTGCAGCCCCCCGTCGGCGGACCGAAGGATGCCGCGCCAGAGGACGCCCAGGCGCAGGAACGGCGCAGCCGCCGGCGGCGGCGCCGGGGCCGGCGTCCCGGCTCCGGTCGCGATGAGAATGACGCCAGCCTGGCCGCGGCGTCCGGTCGTGGTGACCGCGAACCCGGCGCTGCCGAACCTGGCTTCGCTTCGGGACGTGAAGAGAACGGACCGGGGTTCGGCCGAGCGAGGCCGTCCGCTCGTGAAAACGGCGAGTCGGGCTTCGGCCGGGACGCCGTTCGTGACGACAACCGGACGAACGGTGCTGCTCGCGACCTGGTGAACGATCGCGCGCCATCAGAGCCGATCAGTCGCGACTACGAACCTTCGCAGAAGCCGGACGTTGCCGAGACCGTCGTCCCGCCAAAGCCGCATGACGTAAGGACCGGCGGCGACGGCGGATGAAGCTGGCGGTTGCGGTCCAGCGCTATGGCGCGGACATCAATGGCGGCGCGGAGCTGCACGCCCGGTACATCGCTGAACGGCTCGCGCGGCACGCCGAGGTCGAAGTCGTCACCACCTGCGCCCGCGACTACGTGACCTGGCGCAACGAGCGTCCACCGGGGGTCGAGACGGTGAACGGAGTACCGGTCCGGCGCTTCCCGGTCGATCGCGAGAGGGACCCGGCGGACTTCGGACGCCGGTCGGCGCGGGTCTTCGAACAGCGGCACTCGATCGAAGACGAGCTCGCCTGGCTGAAGAGCGAGGGGCCAACCAGCCGCGCGCTGGTCGACTACCTGGCGAACCAGGCCTTCGACTTCGTCATTCTTTTCAGCTACCGGTATTACCACGCCTATCATGCGGCCCGCCGGCTTCCGGCCAAGGCAGTGCTCGTGCCTACCGCGGAACGCGACCCGGCGGTGGCGCTCGGCATCTTCGGCCCGGTGTTCCGGTCGGTTCGCGCGATCATGTACAACTCCCATGAAGAGCGGGCGATGATCCAGGCGGCGAGCGGAAACGCCGACGTGCCCGGCGTGGTGGTCGGGGTCGGGTCGGATGTGCCGGAGCAATCCGACGCCGGGCGCTTCCGCCGGAAGTTCGGCATCGATCGTCCGTTTGCGATCTACGTCGGGCGCATCGACGAGAACAAGGGCTGTGGCGAGCTGTTCGACTACTACCGCCGCTACGCCGCCATCTTTCCGCGCGGATTGGATCTGGTGCTGGTCGGCAGCGCGATCATGCCGGTGCCGCAGCATCCGCGGATTCACCACCTCGGCTTTCTCGCCGACCAGGACAAGTTCGACGCCATGGCGGCGGCAGACCTCCTGATCATGCCGTCCTACTTCGAGAGCCTGTCGATGGTCGCACTCGAGGCCTGGGCGATCGGCAAGCCGGTGCTCGCCAACGGACGATGTGACGTGCTCAAGGGGCAGTGCATCCGCAGCAGCGCCGGGCTCTACTACGAGGGCTACGAGGAATTCGCGGAGGCGCTGTTCGCGCTCGAATCGAACGGTCCGCTGCACGCCCGGCTGGGCGCCAGCGGCCGCGAGTACTTCCGGACGCATTACGCCTGGCCGGTAATCGAACGGAAGTATCTCGACATGCTCGACCGGCTGGCAAAGGAACCGCCTTCCCGCACCATGGAACCGTTGCCTGGCTGGTTGGCACGGCGCAAGGCCGAGGTCCCGGCCGCCGCGGACGTCCTTCGCGGCATTCCGACAGGTGCCGCGGTCGCCCGCATCTCATGACCGAACCATCGCAGAAGCCGCGTGTGCACCAGGTGCTCGCCACGCTCGGGTATGGCGACGCCATCGGCCATGAAGTACTCGGTATTCAGCGGGTGCTGCGGGCGGCCGGGTTCGTCTCCGACATCTTCGTCGAGACCGCCGATCCGCGGCTCGAGGACCTGACCATCGATTACCGGGACCTGGTGGGGGTCGTCACCCCGCACGACATCCTGATTCACCATTTCTCGATCGGCTCGCGGGCGTCGCGCACCGCGTATGCGCTGCCCGGCCGGATGGTGCTCGTCTATCACAACATCACCCCGCCCGAGTACTTCATCGGCGTCCACAAGGACCTGGTGAAGCTCTGCTTTCGCGGCCGCCGCGAGCTCACCGCCTACATCGGCCGCTCGGAACTGGCGCTCGGGGACTCCGAGTACAACCGCCAGGAGCTCGAGGCGCTCGGGTTCCACCAGACCGGCGTGCTGCCGGTCGTGCCCGACTTCGTGCACCTCGACCAGCCGGCCGATCGCGCGATCGCCGGCGAGTTCGACGACGGCTTCACCAACGTGATGTTCGTCGGGCGGGTCATCCCCAACAAGAAATTCGAAGACGTGATCCGGGCGTTCCACGTCTACCGGACGCGGCACAATCCGCGCGCCCGCCTGCTGCTGGTCGGATCCTATAGCGGGTTCGAGAAGTACCTGGCCATGCTCCAGGGGATGATCGCCAGGCTCGGCACGCCCGACGTGCACTTCCTCGGACATGTCAGCAACGGCGAGCTGACGGCACTCTACGACGTGGCCGATCTGTTCCTGTGCGCGAGCGAGCACGAGGGCTTTTGCGTGCCGCTGATCGAGGCCTTCTACAAGCGCGTGCCGGTCATGGCGTATGCCTCGACCGCGGTACCCGCCACCATGGACGGCGCCGGCGTGCTCTACGACACCAAGGATCCGCTGCAGATCGCCAGGATCATGGAGGCGGTGCTGGACGCCCCCGAGGTCGAAGCTGCAGTCCTCGAGTCCCAGGACGCCGCCCTGGCGCGTCTCCGTGCCCGCGACTTCGGCGGCACGCTGCTTCGTTTCGTGGAACGGGTCGCTGGCGGACCGCCGCGGCCGGCGCCGCCGGTGGCCTGGGACTTCTGGCAGCAGTTCGACCTCTTCGAACGCCTCGAGGAGCTGCGCCAGTTCCGGCCGGCCCTCTATCAGGCACTCCCCCCTCCCCCACAGCCCGCTACCGGTTCTGGTGACACCCGGTGATCGTCAACCAGTGGGTGCCGGCGGCGCACCGCGGCGACGCCATCGGCGACAGCGCCCGCAAGGTCCGCGACCTGCTGCGCGCGTCCGGTCACTCGTCCGATCTCTTCGCAATCACCATCGACGACGACCTGCGCGGAGACGTCCGGCCGTTCTCGGACCCGGCGGCGCGCGAAGGGGATATCACGATCCTGCATTTCGCCCTCCCCTCGCCGATGACCGAGGCATTTGCGGCGCTGCCCGGTCGACGGATCCTGCAGTACCACAACATCACCCCGGCGGAGTTCTTCGCCCCGTACGACGCCGGCTACTTCAGGCTCGCCGCGCTCGGCCGGCGTGAGCTGCAGACCCTGGCAGGCCGGATTGACCTGGCCCTGGGAGATTCGGAATTCAACCGCCGCGAGCTCGAGGCGATGGGCTTCGCGCCGACCGCGGTGCTGCCGATCGCGGTCAACACCGAGCGGATCACCGGCGCGCCGCGTCGCCCCGCCCTCGAGAAGATCCTGTCGGACGGCCTCATCAACATTCTGTTCGTCGGCCGGATCGTCCCGAACAAGCGGATCGAGGACCACATCCGCCTGGCGGAGGTCTACAAGCGCTACGTCGACAGCTACTACCGGTTCATCTTCGTCGGGCGGTATGACGCGCTGCCGCGCTACTACGCGCAGCTGCGGGCCCTGGTCGCCGAGTACCAGATGCTCCCCGACCGGTTCTGGTTCACCGGCCCGGTGCCGGACGCCGACCTGGCCGCCTTCTACCGGTGGGCCGACGTCTATGTCTCGCTCAGCGAGCACGAAGGATTCTGCGTGCCGCTGGTCGAAGCGATGGCGGCCGACGTCCCGGTGCTGGCATATGCTGCGGGAGCGGTGCCGGAAACGCTCGGCGGCGCCGGCGTGCTGTTTTCTCCCAAGGACCTGGAGCTGGCCGCCGAGGCGATGGGCATGCTGGTCTACGACCGGCCGTTCCGCGAGGCGATAATTGCCGGCCAGCGGCAGCGGCTCGCCGACTTCTCGCCGGAACGGATCGAGACCCGGCTCAACGACGTGATCAGACAGTTTGCGTAAATGAAGATCGCTTTTATCGTCCAACGCTACGGCACCGAGATCCTGGGCGGCTCCGAGTATCACTGCCGGCTCATCGCCGAACGGCTGGCGCCCCGGCACCAGGTCGAGGTGCTCACCACCTGCGCCCAGGACTACGTCACCTGGGCCAACGAGTACCCGGAAGGAGCCGACCGGGTACGCGGCGTCACCGTCCGCCGGTTTCCGAACGCCCAGACCCGCGACATCCAGGCGTTCAACCGCTACTCCGAGTGGATCTTCAACCACGATCACACCCGGGCCGACGAAATGGAGTGGCTGCGGCAGCAGGGCCCGTGGTGCCCGGCGCTGATCGACTACCTCACCCGGCACCATCAGCAGTACGACATCCTGATCTTCTTCACCTACCTGTATGCGCCGACAGTGCTCGGCTCGAAGATCGCGCCGCAGAAGAGCATCCTGGTGCCGACCGCCCACGACGAGCCGGCGATCCATCTCGAGATCTACCGCGAGCTGTTCAGCAGCCCGGCCGGCATCGCCTACAACACCGAGGCCGAGCGGCGCTTTCTCACCACCCACTTCTCGATGCGCGCGGTCGAAGAAGAGACGGTCGGCTGCGGCGTCGACCTGCCGCAGGCGCAGCAGTACCCGCGCGAAGGCCAGGACGGCGTACCGGTGCCGGAAGAAGTCGATGACGACTCGCCGACGTTCCGCCCGCACCTGGCCCAGCGCGGCGCCACCTTCCGCCGCCGGCATCGCCTGCACGGGCCGGTCGCCCTGTACGGCGGGCGCATCGATCCAGGCAAGGGCTGCGAGGAACTGATCGAGTACTTCAGCGCCTACGTGAAGGGGGGCGGCGACGCGTCGCTGGTGCTGATGGGAGTCAAGCTGATGCCGCTGCCGGAGGAGCCGTTCATCCGCTTCGCCGGCCGGCTGTCGGACCAGGAGCGGACCCAGGCTCTCGAAGCCGCGACCGTCGTGGTCGTCCCGTCACCATATGAAAGCCTGTCGCTGCTGGCGCTCGAGGCGTTCGCCGTCGGCACGCCGGTGCTCGCCAACGCGCGCAGCGAGGTGCTCGTCGATCACTGTCAGAAGAGCAACGCCGGGCTCTACTACGCCGACCGTGACGAGTTCGACGAGTCGCTGCGGCTGCTGGTCGGCGACCAGCGGCTGCGCGCCGCGATGGGGGCCAACGGACGCGAGTACATCCGCCAGAACTACCGGTGGGACGTGATCCTGGCCAAGTACGAGCGGATATTCACGAATCTCAGGAAGAAGTAAGCGGCGTCGCCGCCTCAGCGCTCGCCGGCGGCGGTCACTCGCGGCACGTCGAAGTCCGGCTCCGAGGCGTCCGGGTCGGACGGGCGATCGGTGCCGCCGACCGAGCTCCGCTTGCGTCGCGGCCGGATGTCGTGGCGCTTGATCATCTCGTTGAGCGTCGTCGGCTTGATGTGCAGCAGCTCGGCGGCCCGCTTCTGGACGCCGCCGGCCGCCTCGAGCGTCGATTCGATCAGCCGCTTCTCGAAGTCGGTGATGACCTCGCGGAACGAGATCCCCTCCGGCGGCACGACGAACTGCGGCATCTGGAAGCGCCGGCTGGTGCGGACGTGTTCCGGCACCAGGTCGGCGTCGAGCCGCGGACCGTTCGACAGCACGACGGCGCGCTCGATGACGTTCTCGAGCTCGCGCACGTTGCCGGGCCAGTCGTAGTCGAGCAGCAGGTCGAGCGCCTCCGGCGTGATCTCCAGCGACTTCTTGTTGTTCTCCTCGCCGTACTTCTCGAGGAAGTGCTGGACCAGCAGCGGCACGTCATCGCGGCGTTCCCGCAGCGCCGGCAGCTGCACGGTGATGACGTGCAGCCGGTAGTAGAGGTCCTCGCGGAAGCGCCCGTCGTCCATCATCTTGCGCAGGTCGACGTTGGTCGCGGCGATGATCCGGACGTCGACCTTGATGGTGTCGATCCCGCCGAGCCGCATGAACTCGCGCTCCTGGATCACCCGCAGCAGCTTGGCCTGGGTCTCGAGCGGGATGTTGCCGATCTCGTCGAAGAAGATCGTGCCCTTGTCGGCGAGCTCGAACAGCCCTTTCTTCGGATAGACCGCGCCGGTGAAGGCTCCCTTGACGTGGCCGAAGAGGTTCGATTCGAGCAGGTCCGGCGGCAGGTTGCCGGAGTTGACGGTGACGAACGCCCGGTCGGCGCGGGTCGAGTTCTGGTGCAGCGCCCGGGCGACCAGCTCCTTGCCGGTCCCGCTCTCGCCGCTGATCAGGATGGTGGTCCGGCTCGGGGCCGCCTGGATGATCAGGTCGAACACCTGGCGCATCGGCGAGCTGCGGCCGATGATCTCGCCGAAGCGGTTCGACCGCGCCTGCAGGTTCTGGCGCAGCGCGCGGTTCTCGGCCACCAGCGTGCGCTGGGCCAGCGCGTTGCGCAGCACGGCGATGACCTCGTCGTTCTTGAACGGCTTGGTGATGTAGTCGAACGCCCCGCGCTTCATCGCCGCGATCGCGTTCTCGACCGAGGCGAAGGCGGTGATCATCAGCACCGGCAGGTCGTCGTCGACCTTCTTGAGCTCGTCGAGGGCGGTAATGCCGTCCATCCCCGGCATCATCATGTCGACGATCGCGGCATCGAACGGCAGCGAGCGCGCCAGGTCGAGCCCGGTCGCCGCAGTCGGCGCCACGCGTACTTCGTAACCTTCCCGCGTCAGCAGCGCTTCCAGGATCTCGCGCATGATCTCTTCGTCGTCGATGACCAGGATCGTGCCCTTGCGCACGGCCTGCGGGACCTGAGTTTCGGACGCTGCAACCCTGCGCATGTTCAAGCCTGCCTGTTCGCCGCGCGGTGACCGTCCGCCGCGCGGGCGGATGCGAGCGGCAGCGTCAGGGTGAACCGGGTCCCCTGCCCGAGGCTGCTGTCGCAGGTAATCGTGCCGCCGTGCTCCTGGACGATGCCGTAGGTGATCGACAGCCCGAGTCCAGTGCCCTTGCCAATGTCCTTGGTGGTGAAGAACGGATCGTAGATGCGCGACAGGCAGTCGGCCGGGATGCCGAAGCCGGTATCGGCGATCTCGATCGCCGCTTCGGTCGCGCTGGCCCGGGTGACGACCGTCAGCCAGCCTCCCTTCGGCATCGCGTCGCGCGCGTTCAGGAACAGGTTGAGGAAGACCTGCTGCAGCTTGTATTCGATGCCGAGCGCGACCGGCGGCACCGCTGACAGCTCCTTGCGGACCTGGATGCTGCCGGTGCGCAACTGGTGCTCGAGCAGCGAGAGCACGTCGTTGATGACCGCGTTGACTTCGACCGGCCCGCTGTCGACCTGGGCCGGGCGCGCGAGGTTGAGCAGGCCGTTGACGATCTTCGCGGCGCGGAACGTCTGCCGCTCGATCTTCTCGAGCACCTTGGTCTTCGGATCGTCGGGCTCGGCCCCCTGCAGCAGCATCTGCGTGTAGCTCGAGATCCCGGTGAGCGGGGTGTTCACCTCGTGGGCCACGCCGGCGGCGAGCAGGCCGAGCGACGCCATCTTCTCGGAGATCTGCAGCTGCTCTTCGAGCTGGACCCGTGACGAGATGTCCTCCATGACCAGGATCGTGCCGGCAATCGCGCCGTCGGAATCGCGGAGCGGCGTGGTCGCGAGGTTGACCAGCACCCGGCGCGGCGGCGTGTGGCGGGTCAGGAGCGGAGCCCGGTAGATCGTCGCCCCCTCCGGCGAGTCGCGACGCGCGGCGCGGAGCGTGTTGAAGAACGCCTGATCGAAGATCTCGGCGATGCCGCGCCCGACCGCGTCTTCGTGGCGGATGCCGTACAGCTCTTCGAGCCGGCGATTCCAGCGGAGCACGTGGTCCTCGCGGTTGAGGACGGCCAGGCCGTCGTTGAGCGACTCCAGGATGTTCTCGCTGAACTCGCGCATCCGGGCGAGCTCCTCGGCCTTCATGCCGAGCTGCCGGTAGAGCCGCCCGTTCTCGAGCGCGGTCGCCGCCTGGGCCGCGACGGCCGCGAGCAGGGCCATGTCTTCGCTGCTCAGCGGCTCGCTGCTCGCCTTGCGGCCGAGCGCCATCACCGCGATCGTGCCTTCCTTCGAGACGCACGGCACGAAGTAGTGGATGCCGACCTCACGCCAGAACTCCAGCTCGCGCGCGTCGATCCGCCGCGGCGCCAGCGGGTCGTCGAGCGTCAGCGTGTGGCCCGAGGCCAGTCGCGTGCCGGCCTCCGAGGAGCGCAGCAGCGGCGGCGGCTCGGCCGCGAAACCGGAATGCGCGATGGTGACGAACTCGCCGTCCGGCCGGTTGGTGGTCGGCGCGAGCAGCAGCGCCATGCGATCGACCACCAGCGTTTCCGAGATGCGGTGCACCAGCCGTTCGCTCAGCCGGAAGAGATCGAGGTCGCTGTTCAGATCGCGGGCGAACCCGACCAGCGCGCGGCGGTAGTCGTAGCGATCGCGGTAGTAGACGCGGTCCAGGCCGGTCTGAATGGCGTTCTTCACCGGGCGCGACAGCAGGACGACCACCGCCGTCGCGAGAAAGGCCATCAGCGGGTTGCGCGCATCCTCGCCGAGGATCAGGCTCATCGCGCCGGCCCCCCGGTACAACACCGCATAGATCGCAATGATCGCCATCGTGGCCGCGGTGTAGACCAGGCCGCGCTTGATGATCACCTCGACGTCCATGAGGCGATAACGGATGATCGCCGAGGCGAACGCCAGCGGGACGAGGCCGAGCAGAATCGCCGTCAGCTCGAACCCGGGCACCGGCCGGAAGCCCAGCGCGTAGGGCAGCCCGTAGCCGAAGACGAACGGCGCGGCGCCGAACGCGGTGCCGCCGACGATCCAGCGCAGCTGCCGGCGCGCGGTGACCGAGCGCACCCGGCCGAGCGCGCGGATCATGATCGCCAGCCCGCAGACCAGGCTGACCGCAAGATAGAGGATCTCCCCCTGCTCGACGCGGCTGATCACGGATGAGAACAGGGCTCCCTCCGCCCGGCCTCGCAGCATCACTGCCACCCGGGCGGCGCCCAGCAGCACCGCCGGCAGATAGAGCAGCGGCAGCAGGTTGCGCCCGGTGTCGGTCCGCACCCAGCTGTCGGGGCGCTCCGGGAACATCAGCGCGAAATGCAGGAACAACGGCGGCAGCAGCAACATCGAGATGACGTCGCCCCAGTAGAAAACCTGGTCGAGTCGGCCGAGCTGCCCGCTGAACGAAAGCGACATCACCCCGAAGAATGCGACGGTGAGCCAGAAGAAATGCAGCGTCGCCTGGTTGTCCGGCCGGCGCAGCCGCACGCTCGCCCCGACCAGCAGCGAGAAGATCCCGACCGCCGCCAGCACCAGGTAGGTGGCGAAGGGTCCCGAGGGGATCGGTGCCAGGACGACCTCGGTCAACGAGCTCGAGCCTTCGCGGTAGAGGGTGTAGGTCAGGCGGCTGTCGGCTTCCGCCGCGTGCAGAGCGTCGAGGACGGCGCGCGGCGAATCAATCTGACGGCCGTCGATCGCCTCGAGCACGTCACCCCGCCGCACCCCCACCCGCGCGGCCGGGGAGCCCTCGGCAATCTCACGGGCCACGACCACGCCGCCGTTCTCGACCCAGAGGACGCCGTCTTCCATCTCGGAAAAGGTCGATCGGAGCTGGATGTTGGCGGCCGCCAGGCACAGCAACGCCAGCACCACAGCCATGTGGGTCGTGACGCGAAACCACTCGCGGCGTCGCGGATCGGTGCCGGTGCGAATTTCAGCCGGTGTCTGCAAGGCTTTCCGGCGCAGAGTCAGCAAACGGCGTTCCCCGAGCGCAGTTCCATGAGGCGACATAAACCCTTGTCTTACAACAATTTTACGTCGTTCGTCGGCTTCACGACAGCGCTTTCTCCAAGCTGCCGGACGAGTGCTCCAACAATCTGGATGTTAGAAATCACCGCTGGAGCGACGGGACCAGGGCAGGCGGGTAAGACGGGTCCTCTCGACTCGAGGCGGTACCCGGGAATCGGTGAAGCGTAAGGACTTAGAACCGCACCAGGAAGCCGCCGATGACCCGCTTCGGCGGACGAACCACGAGCAGCTCGTCGTAGACCGATCCGGGATCGTTGGGATCGCGGAAGAGGTTTCTTACTCCCACCAGTACTTCCCACTTCGTGCCGGCCACGCCGAAGGGCAGCGCTTGATTGACCTGGACGTCGAAGCGCGCGTCGATGCCCGGACGGTCCAGTTCGCTCGCTCGGGTGAACGCAGTGTTCACGCGGTACAGCAGGTAGAAGCGCGTGGCGGTCTCGGGGATGTATGTCTGGACCGAGGTGGTGATGTCGTGGATGTCTTCCGTTTCTTCGCGGATGACGGCCGGCGCCATTGCCACGAGCGCGGCGTTCCTGGTCGACCAGTTCGTTCCGGCGACGGTGTATTCGAGCGACCCACGCACGCGCAGCGAGGGCGGGGTGCTGATCTTCACCGCCCAGCCCGAGGCATCGAAGGAGCCGGCGTTGCCGACGTAGTAATGGCCGATCGATTCAGGGCTTCCGAGCGGGGCGACCCGGAACATCGTCACCAGCTGGTCGTCGACCCGCTGCTCGAAGCGCCTGATCCCGAACACGTAGGCCTCGCCGAACTGGTGTTCGAACGAGAGATCCAGACCGCGGACCCGCTCGGCCTGCATCTCCTCGCCGTCGAATGGTGCAAAGGTCCGCTCCGGCGGCAGCGCCGGGCCGGTGATGGCGCGCGGCAGGAACTCCTCGGCTCCCGGCACCACCATCCGCTGGGTCACGAGCGCCGACATCCGGGTGCCCTTCACCGGTTCGATGGTGATGCCGAGGCGGGGGCTCATCATGCCGCGGTCTTCGAGGATGTAGCCGTAGCGGGCGTAGCGCGCACCGTAGTCGAGCTCGAACCACGGCGTCACGCGCCACCGGTCGAAGCCAAAGACTTCTGCCGCGTTGCGGCTGCCATCACGAACCGCAGCCAGCGCGATGGGGTTGCCCCCCTGGTACTCCTGGGTGCTGTAGGACAACCCGACGTTGTAGGCGTGCGACGGGCCGGGCTTGGAGGCGAACGAACCGGCGACGATCCATGAGGCGAGGTCCCCTTCGCTCATCGCCGCCCGCGCGGTCCACTCGCCGGCGGGAGTCGGGGCGCCGAGGGAGAAATAGGCGACACCGCGCGGCCGTCCCTCACCCGAGAACATCTCGCCGGGACCGAACGCGTTGGTGGTCAGGAGATTGACTTCACCGTTGAGCGGGAGATCAGCGACCAGCGAGGACGCGTAGCCGGCGAAGTTCGCGGCGCCGCCGATGGCGCGGCCGAAGATCGACTCGTCGGAGATGTCAGGGTCGTTGCCGGCGAGGACGACCGCGTTCGACTGGTCCTTGAGGATGCTGCGCTTGATGTGACGGAGCCGCCACGCGGTCTCCGAGTGCGGATGCGCGTCCTTGCTCTCGTCCGTCTTGGCATCGCTCGACGTTTCCGCCGCTCGGCAGGCTGAAACCGGCGGCAATGATCGGACGGCTGGGCAGCGTCGGCTCGTCGGTGCCCGAAGTTCCGGCGATCGCGTCGAGCCGCCGGATCTCCAGCTGCGGGACGGTCGCGGTAGTGCCGCCGACACGAACGACCTCGCGCTTCGATGCGGCGAATCCGGTACGGTGTGCTCGTACGACGTAGTCGCCCGCCGGCAGCGATTCGGTGGAGAAGTGGCCGGACTTGTCGGTGAACGCCAGCGCCATGGTCGCGCCGATAGCCGTGACCCGGGCTCCGGCGACCGGGCCGCCGCGCTCATCCTTGACCGTGCCGGTGATGGCGCCGGTGGAAAGACGGGCGATGTGCGTGACCGGCTGGACCGGGGAAGCCGCGGGCCGCGACGAGGTCTGGCGCGGCGCCGGCTGCGCCTGGGCAGCCGCCGGCACCAGCGCGCTTCCTGCGCCGACGATCATCGCTGCCGAGAGCACCCGACCGAGGCGTGCCATGGACTCCTCCACTCAGGTCTAGGAACCGGCCACCGTGAATGCGACGTCCCGTGAAAGCGTCTTCCGCGAGAGCAGATCCGTCACCGTGATACCCAGGCGATAGTCCCCCGGATCGAACCCTCCGAGCAGGATGCCCTGCCCGGCCAGCACCGGGGTGCCGGCTGTCGGGTCGAATTGAGCCCCCATCAGCGAGGGGTTGAACCGCTGCGGGTTCGTCCGGGTCACGTACCGTTCGCCGGCACGTGCCGGGGGCTGCCCCGACGTGCCCTCCGGGGCGGGACGCCCGTTCGGGTCTTTTCTATATAGATGGTAATCCACTTGGATATCAAAATGTTTATCCGGACCCACTGAAACGTTATAGATCAGGAAAACAACGATCAGCTCCCGCTCCCGGCCGAAGGCCCGCTCCCGGGTGACGTGAATCCGGTTCGACCCCACCGCATAGGGGTCCTCGTCGAGCTCGTCCGTCGGGACGGGGGCCGCCAGCTGTTCGACGCGGCTGGCGAGCATAACGGTGCTGGTCGCAAGGTCCCCCGCCCAGAAATCCGGCACTTCGAGGTCCTGGAGCAGAACGCCGGCCCGGCGGGGCTGGTCGGTGGGACGGGCCGCCGGGTCTTCCGGGGATTCGCGCAGCGCCACCACCACCCGGTACCGCCCGGCCGGAACGGCGAACCCCCGGGTAAGGCTGACCGGCTCCCCCGGAGCCGCCTCGACCCGGACCGGAAAGATCGTTTCGTAGGCAAAGGGTCTGGCCGGCCCGGTCCGGGCTCCCCTCCTCTCCTCCACCCGGACGTAAAGGAGCGCCAACCTGGACGACAGCGCCGGGGCGCTGAACGAGATCGTGAACGGGACGAAGGTCCCCGGACGCGCCTTGAGGAAATCGTTGCGCCATTCGAGGATGAAGTCGGCTGGCACGCCGCGGCCCGCGACGGCCGCATCCGCCAGCTCCACCAGCGCGTCACCCTCGCGGCGCAGCGCGTCGTCCAGTCGATCCTGCGCGCGGCGGCTGTTCTGCGCCGGCGACCCTGCCGACAGGGCGCCGTGCGCGCAAACCGCGGCGAGAAGCGCGATCCGGATCCCCTGCATTCGATGGACTGAGGGAGAAATCATAGTCAGCCTGCCGGTCGCGGTCAAAACGCGCCGCCGCCGGCCGCGTCCGGCCAGGGTGGTATCATCCCGGTCTAATGGCCCGCGTGCCGAAACTGCTGGATGTGAGCGTTCCGCTGAAGCAGGGCCTCCCAACCTATCCGCAGAGTCCCGAGTTCGAGCTCCAGCCGATCAAGCGGATCGCCGACGGCGCGTCGGCGAACGTCTCGCGGCTCGTGCTCGGCACGCACACCGGCACCCACGTCGACGCGCCCAAACACTTCATCGACGATGGCGCCGGCGTCGACCGCCTGCCGTTGGATCTGCTGATCGGCCGGGCGCGGGTGGTCGACATCAACAAGCGGGGACCGATCAGCGCCGCCGACCTCGAAGCCGCAGGGCTGCGTGAGGACCTGCGCGTCCTGTTCAGGACGCCGAACTCCGCGCTCTGGAACAGCGACGTCTTCCACGAGGACTACGCGCACCTCACCGAGGGCGGCGCCCGCTATCTCGTGGAACAGGGGGTCAAGGTGGTCGGCATCGACTATCTGTCCATCGAGCAGTTCAACAAGCCCGGCGCCCCGGCGCACCGGGCGCTGCTCGCAAACGACGTCATCATCATCGAAGGCCTGAACCTCGCCGACGCCGAGCCTGGCATGTACGAGATGTACTGCCTGCCCTTGCTCGTCACCGGCGGCGACGGCGCGCCGGCGCGCGTCGTTCTCAAGCGCTGAGGGAACTGTGCTCGACGACGTAGTCGTGATGGTCCTGGCCGGAGGCGTCGGCGAACGGCTGTACCCGCTCACCAAGGAGCGGGCCAAGCCGGCGGTCTATTTCGGCGGTCCCTACCGCATCATCGACTTCACGTTGAGCAACTGCATCAACGCGGGGCTGCGCCGGATCTTCATCGCGCTCCAGTACAAGTCGCTGTCGCTCTCCCGTCACATCCGCATGGGCTGGAGCGTGGTCGCCGACGAGCTCGGCGAGTTCGTCGAGATCCTGAGCCCGCAGAAACGCGTCGGCGAGCACTGGTACCTCGGCACGGCCGACGCCGTTTACCAGAACCTCTACTCGATCCTGCGAGAGAGCCCCCGCTATCTGATCGTGCTGTCGGGGGATCACGTCTACAAGATGGACTACGCCAAGATGCTCCGCTTCCACCAGGAGCGCGGCGCCGGGGCGACGATCGCGGTCATCGAGGTCGCGACCGAAGAGGCGCACCGCTTCGGGGTGCTGCAGACCGACGAGCAGGACCAGATCACCGGCTTCCTCGAGAAGCCCAAGAACCTGGCGCCAGGCGGCCAGGTGCTGGCGTCGATGGGCATCTACATCTTCGACGTCGAGACGCTCGTGCCCGCGCTGGAGAACGACGCGCGTCGCCCTTCGTCCCACGACTTCGGCAAGGACATCCTTCCGGCGCTGATAGCCAAGACCTCGGTCTACGCCTACCGGTTCTACGACGAGAACAAGAAGTCATCCAAGTACTGGCGCGACATCGGCACGCTGGACGCCTATTTCGAAGCCAACATGGACCTCTGCCAGGTGAACCCGGAGTTCAATCTCTACGATCCGGAGTGGCCGCTGCGCACCCACCAGGTGCAGGCGCCGCCGGCCAAGTTCGTGTTTGCCGACGAAGGGCGGCGGTGCGGCCAGGCGCTCGACTCGATCATCTCGGCCGGCTGCATCGTCTCGGGCTCGAGGGTCGCCGGCAGCGTGCTGTGCCCGAACGTCCGGGTGCACAGCTTCTGCGAGATCGACCGGAGCATCCTGATGCCCGGCGTCCGGGTCGGACGGCATGCCCGGATCCAGCGCGCGATCATCGACCGCGATGTCTTCATCCCGCGCGGGGCGCAGATCGGCTTCAACCACGAGGAAGACCGCAAGCGCCACACCGTGACCGAGAGCGGCATCGTCGTGGTCACGACCGACGACGAACCGTACGTCGGCGAGATCGACGAGGAAGCACTCCGGAACGAAGCGGAGTTCGATCGCCGGGGAGCGGAGCGCTCGAGACCGGGACAGGAATGAGTTGTGGGGGATGGGGGGCGATCGTGTATCTGACTGCTGATTGCGGACCAGGGGTGGTGCGTTGAGGATCCAGCGAGTACACGGACGCGAAGTGCTGGACTCTCGCGGCAACCCGACGATCGAAGTCGAGATCACTCTCGAGGGGGGCGCGTTCGGGCGCGCGGCGGTGCCGTCGGGCGCTTCCACCGGTCAGCGCGAGGCGCTGGAGCTGCGCGACGGCGACAAGAAGCGCTACGCCGGCAAAGGGGTCCTGAAAGCGGTCTCCCACGTCAACGGCGAGCTGGCGGGGGCGATCCAGGGCCTGGAGGCCGACCAGGTCGCGGTTGACCGGATGATGATCGAGCTCGATGGCACCCCGAACAAGGCGCGCCTCGGGGCGAACGCGACGCTCGGCATCTCGATGGCGCTGGCGCGCGCGAACGCGAGCGCGGCCGGAGTTCCGCTCTACACCGAGGTCGCCAGGCTGTACGCCGGTGGCGGCGGGTTGAGCCTGCCGGTGCCGATGATGAACATCCTCAACGGCGGCGCGCACGCCGACAGCAGCGTGGACTTCCAGGAGTTCATGGTGATGCCGCTCGGCGCGCCAACCTTTGCCGAGGGGCTGAGGATTGGAGTCGAGATCTTTCACGCGCTGCGGTCGATCCTCAGGAAGAAGGGCTACTCCACTGGTGTCGGCGACGAGGGTGGGTTCGCGCCGAGCCTGTCGTCGAATCGCGAAGCCCTCGACGTCGTACTCGAGGCGGTCGCGCTGGCCGGCTACACCGCAGGCAAGGACGTCTACCTGGCACTCGACGTTGCCTCCAGCGAGCTGTGGAACAACGAACAACATCGCTACGAATTCAAGAAGTCCGGCGACAAGACACGGACGTCCGATGAAATGGTCGCGCTCTACGAAGACTGGGTCCGCCAGTATCCGATCATCTCGATCGAGGACGGCGTCGCGGAGTCGGACTGGGAAGGCTGGGCGGCGCTGACCCAGGCGATCGGTGCGCGCGTACAACTCGTCGGCGACGACGTGTTCGTGACCAACCCGGAGATCCTGAAGCGGGGAATCGCCGAGGGGATCGGCAACGCCATCCTGGTCAAGGTCAACCAGATCGGTACGCTCACCGAAACGCTCGAGGCCGTGCGCATCGCCCGCGATGCCAGCTACGCCGTCGTGATCTCGCATCGTTCCGGTGAGACCGAGGATACGACCATCGCCGACCTGGCGGTCGGGACCGCCGCCGGGCAGATCAAGACCGGCTCCGCCAGCCGGAGCGATCGCGTGGCGAAATACAACCAGCTGCTGCGGATCGAGGAGGAGCTGGGCGCCGGCGCGCGCTACGCCGGGAAGGCGGCGCTACGAGCGCGGCTGTGAACCCGCTCGTCCTGATCGTGCTGGACGGCTTCGGCATCCGGGCCGAGCGCGACTACAACGCGATCGCGCTGGCGCGGACGCCGCATTATGACGGGCTGCTCGCCCGGTACCCGCACGCACAGCTGGTCGCCTCCGGCGAGGCGGTCGGCCTCCCCGCCGGCCAGATGGGAAACTCCGAGGTCGGCCACACCAACATGGGCGCCGGCCGCATCGTCTACCAGGACCTGACCCGCATCGACAAGGCGATCGGCGACGGCGATCTCGCCGGCAACGCCGCCCTCGACACCGCGTTCTCCCGCTGCGCCGACGGCGCCCACGCCCTGCACTTCGTCGGCCTCTTGTCCGACGGCGGCGTGCACAGCCATCAGCGGCACCTCCACGCGCTGCTCGAACTGGCCGCGGCGAGGAGGATCCCGCGGGTTTTCGTCCACGTCATCACCGATGGCCGTGACGCCTCGCCGGCGGGCAGCTCCTGGTACGTGCCGCAGCTAGAGGAAGTTCTGCAGCGGACTGGCGGGCGGATCGCGACGGTGGTCGGGCGCTACTACGCGATGGATCGCGATCAGCGCTGGGAACGGACGAAACTGGCTTACGACGCGTTCGTCGGCGGATACGCCGAGTCGACCAGTGTCTCTGCCCTCGACGCCGTCCGGCTCTCACATGCGGCCGGCATCAAGGACGAGTTCATCAAACCGGTCGTCATCGTCGGCGCCGACGGCGCGCCGGTCGGTCCGATCCGGGACGGCGATTCGGTGCTGTTCTTCAACTTCCGCGCCGATCGCGCCCGCCAGATCTCCCGCGCACTCGCACTCGACGACTTCACCGCCTTCGAACGTCCGTCGCGGTCCGGCCTGCACTACACGACGATGACGGTGTACGACCGGACGTTTCCCTTTCCAGTCGTCTTCAACCCGCAATCGCTGTCCGGCAATTTCGCCGACGTGCTCGAGGCCACCGGCCGAACGAACCTCCGGCTGGCCGAAACCGAGAAGTATGCGCATGTGACCTACTTCTTCAACTGCGGACGGGAAGAGCCCTACGTTGGGGAGGACCGGATTCTCGTGCCGTCACAGAAGGTCGCGACCTACGACCTGATGCCGCAGATGAGCGCGTCGGGTATCGCCGACGCCCTGGTCGGCGATCTCGAGGCGCGCCGGCACGACGTGGTCATCTGCAACTTCGCCAACGCCGACATGGTGGGACATACCGGCCGCCTCGACGCAACCATTTCGGCGGTCGAGACCCTGGACGAATGCCTGGGCCGGATCCTGAAGGCGCTGAAGGATGCCGGTGGCGCCGCCATCGTCACCGCCGATCACGGGAACGCGGAGCAGATGTGGGACAAAGAGCGAGACGCCCCGCATACGGCTCACACCGCGAATCCGGTGCCGGTGATCCTGTGCGACGAGCGGTTTCGGGGGCGCAGGCTGCGGGACGGAAGCCTTAGGGATGTGGCGCCGACAATGCTCCAGCTGCTGGAGATCGCCAACGCTCCAGAAATGACCGGGGCGAGTCTATTGGAAAAGGGGAGCTAACTCCCAACATCCAACAGCGCGCAGCGCTATTCGACCTCTTTTTCCTGCGCTTCGTCGGCGGCGATCCGCAGCGACCGCAGAAAACGCTTGTCGTTTGCACTGATATCGAACGAGGCCCGGTCGGCGGTCCGGCTGGCCTTGACCGGGGTGGCGCTCACCTTGGTGAGGGCGGTCGAGGTCGTGCGGTTCATGAAACCGATGACGGCTTCCAGGGTGACTTTCATTTCAAACCCGGCAGCTCGGGCACGCTCGCGCGCGGCCTCGACCCGGGCATCGTCGGCAATGGCGGCACTAATGGCGTCGGAAAGCTCGCGGGCTAACCGGTTCACGACGTCATCCATACGGGACCTCCTTACCGCCGCCGGAACTGACAAACCGGGGGCGTGACCCGAACCTGGACCGCTGAGGGCGGTAAGGCTCGAGTGCCAAATCTGTTCATATGAAGGATTTGCAGCGTGGGGAACGCATGATCATTGTAAGACCCCTACGGCTGAGTGTCAATGGCTTGGCCGCAACATATTGGGGTGGGCGGCGGCGCAACACCAAGTTGTTACAATGACGCCGACCATGCCCCCAGACCGGTTGTTCGCCGATCCCGAGACCCTGACGGGGTGGGACCCTTCGGTCGAGCTTGGGTACCCGGCACGGTATCCGTTCACCCGCGGCATCCAGCCGACCATGTACCGGGGGCGGCTGTGGACGATGCGGCAGTACGCGGGGTTTGGGACCGCGGCCGAATCGAACCGGCGGTATCGATACCTGCTCGATCAGGGGGTCTCGGGCCTGAGCGTCGCCTTCGACCTGCCGACACAGATGGGGTACGACTCGGACCACCCCCTCGCCGAGGGTGAAGTCGGCCGCGTCGGGGTGGCGATCGATTCGATCGAGGACATGGCGGAGCTGTTCGACAGCATCCCGCTCGGCCGGGTCTCGACATCGATGACGATCAACGCGACCGCGATCATCCTGCTGTCGCTCTACGTCGCGGTTGCCCGCCGCCAGGGGGTTGAACCCGCGGCCCTTTCGGGAACGATCCAGAACGACATTCTCAAGGAATACGTGGCGAGGGGCACGTACATCTATCCGCCGCGCGCCTCACTCCGGATCGTGACCGACATCTTCGCCTACTGCCAGGGGGAGCTGCCGAACTGGAACACGATCTCGATCAGCGGCTACCACATCCGCGAGGCCGGTTCGACGGCGGTGCAGGAGGTGGCGTTCACCTTCGCCAACGCGATCGCCTACGTCGAAGCGGCACGGACCGCCGGCCTCGACGTGAACACGTTCGGCGAGCGCCTGTCGTTCTTCTTCAACGCACACAACGACTTTCTCGAGGAGGTCGCCAAGTTCCGCGCGGCGCGGCGTCTCTGGGCGCGGATCATGCGCGATCGCTTCGGCGTGACCAACCCGCGGGCGCAACAGCTGCGGTTCCATACCCAGACCGCCGGCAGCACGCTGACCGCGCAACAGCCCGACAACAACATCGTCCGGGTGGCGCTGCAGGCGCTGGCGGCGGTGCTCGGCGGCACCCAGTCGTTGCACTGCAACGGACGCGACGAGGCGCTGGCGCTGCCGACCGAGGAATCGGCGCGGATCGCGCTTCGCACGCAGCAGATCGTCGCCCACGAGAGCGGAGTGCCCAACACGGTCGACCCGCTGGGCGGGGCCTACGCGATCGAGGACCTCACCAATCGCATCGAGAGCGGCGCGCGCGCGCTGATCGACCGGATCGACCAGGCCGGCGGCACGCTGAGCGCGATCGAGGCGGGCATGATCCAGCGCGACATCCAGGAGTCTGCCTATCGCGCGCAACAGCGGATCGATGCCGGCGAATCGGCTGTCGTCGGGGTCAACCAGTACACCACCACCGAGGCGGCATCGATCGAGGTTCTGCAGATGGACCCGCAGGTCGAGCGGCGGCAGGTCGAACGGCTGCAGGCCGTCCGTGCCGGACGGGACGGCCCGGCCTGTCAGGCCGCCCTCGACGAAGTGAAAGGGGCCGCCCTGAACGGGACCAACCTCGTGCCCCCGATCATTCGCGCGGTGGAAGCGAAGGCAACCGTCGGCGAGATCTCCGACGCGATGCGGTCGGTCTTCGGGGAGCACGAAGAAATCGATGTCTGACCCGGCGCGGCCGGCGGGAGGCGAAGCGCAGGACGCCGATGCCGCCCACCCCGGTCCACCCGGCGTCCCCGCGCTGCTCAGCGTCGACCACCTGACCGCCGGCTTCGAGATCAAGGGGCGGTTCGTGCCGGCGGTGATCGACGTCAGCTTTCACGTCGATGCCGGCGAGACGCTCTGCCTGGTCGGCGAGTCGGGCAGCGGCAAATCCCTCACCGCGCTCTCGCTCATCCGCCTCGTGCCGCCGCCGGGCAGGATCACCACCGGCGTCGTTCGTCTCAACGGGCGCAACCTGATGGCGCTGCGCGAGCGTGAGATGCAGCACGTCCGGGGGGCGGAGATCGGCTTCGTGTTCCAGGAGCCGATGACCGCGCTCAACCCGGTGTTCACGATCGGCAACCAGATCGAGGAAACACTCCGGATCCACGGTCGGGCCACCCGGCATACCGCACGGGCACGGGCCATCGAGCTGCTCGCGTCCGTCAGCGTACCGGAACCACAGCGCCGGGTGGACGAGTACTCGCACCAGCTCTCCGGCGGCCTGCGGCAGCGTGCACTCATCGCGATGGCACTCGCCTGCGAACCGAAGGTCCTGATCGCCGACGAACCGACCACCGCGCTCGACGTGACGATCCAGGCGCAGATCCTCGAGCTCCTGCGGGAGCTGCAGGAACGCCTCGGTCTCGGATTGCTGCTGATCACCCACGACCTCGGCGTGGTCGCCGAGATGGCCGACCGGGTCGCGGTGATGTATGCCGGACGGATCGTCGAACACTCCCCCGCGCGGGCGCTGTTCGCCGACCCGAAGCATCCGTACACGCGAGGGCTGCTGGACTCGATTCCCGGCGGCGCGCCGGGGACGCGGTTGCGGGCGATCCAGGGGACGGTTCCGCCGCTCGGCGAGCTGCCCGCTGGCTGTTCGTTCGTGACCCGGTGCCCGAACCGGTTCGATCCCTGTGCGATCGCGCATCCCGGCGACACCGTCTTCGTCCTTCCATCGGAGGGGAAACCCGGAAGCCCCGTCCCTTCACCCGCACCCGGCGGCGAGCATCCTCTCCCGTCCGGGCAGCGCACCGTGAAGTGCTATCTGCACGGCCCCGCGATCGAAGCCGCCGGGGGACCGCGATGAGCCAGCCGCTGCTCGACGTCCGCCACCTGACCAAGGAGTTCACCCGGCAGAAGGGGATGTTCGGGAAGGCGACCGCCGTCCGGGCCGTCGACGATGTGACGTTTCATATCAACGAGGGAGAAACCTTCGGCCTGGTCGGAGAATCCGGCAGCGGCAAGACCACGACCGGCCGCTGCATCCTGCGGCTGATCGAGCCCACGTCCGGCGAAGTGCGTTTCAAGAACGAAGACGTCCTCGCCTTCTCGAAGCAGCGCCTGCGCGAGGCCCGGCGTGAAATGCAGATCGTCTTCCAGGACCCGTACTCGTCCCTCAATCCACGGATGCGGGTGCAGGAGATCGTCGAAGAGCCGCTGGTGATCCACCGCACCGGCACGCGCGCCGAGCGCCGTGCCCGTGTCGTCGAACTGTTCGAGCTGGTCGGGCTCGAGCCGTCACAGCTGTCTCGCTACCCGCACCAGTTCAGCGGCGGCCAGCGCCAGCGCATCGGCCTCGCGCGCGCGCTCGCGCTCAACCCGTCGCTGGTGATCGCGGACGAACCGGTCTCGGCGCTGGACGTCTCGGTGCAGGCCCAGGTCGTCAACCTGCTGATGGACCTCCAGGCGCGCCTCAACCTGACCTACCTGTTCATCGCCCACGATCTTCGGCTGGTGCGCCACATCTGCAGCCGCGTCGCGGTCATGTACCTGGGGCGGATCGTGGAAATGGGACAGACCGAGGCGATCTTTGCCGCCCCCGCGCATCCCTACACCCGGGCGCTGCTCTCGGCGATTCCCGTGCCCGATCCCGGCGCGCCACGCACGCGGGTCATTCTCGACCCCGCCTCATTCGACCGCGCCGCCCCGCTTCGCGAGATGGGGACGGGACATTGGGCGGCAGTCTAGAAACTCAGAACTCAGAACTCAGAACTAAGAACTAAGAACTAAGACGGGAATCAAGAGGAGGGAACCCCGAAGGTCGGAATCTGAGTGGTGGCCATTCCTGCGCGATGTAGAGATGACGGACGTGGCGGGAACTGCGTTGAACCTCGGCTAACGCCCGACAAACCCAGACACTCGGGTTGAAATTCGGGGCATGCGGTCTGCAGTCCCTGTGGTCATGCCAAAGGCCTGGGATCTTCGCGAGAGGACGTTCGAATTCGCATCGGGAACGTTCACCTTCTGCCGATCACTTCCGCGCACGGATGAAACTCGCGATATCGCCAGGCAGCTCAGGCGCGCCGCATCATCGGTCGCCGCCAACTGCCGCGCAATGCGGCGGTCACAATCGGATCGGGACTTCATCGCGAAGGCGGCGGTGGTGATCGAAGAAGCCGACGAGGCGGGCTTCTGGCTGGAACTCCTGGTGAAGATCGGAATAGCGCGGCCGGAGGATGTGCTCTCTCTAGACGCGGAGGCAAACGAACTGGTCGCGATCTTCACGGCCTCGAAGAAGACCGTCACCGCCCGCCTGGAAAAGGAGCGCGCCGCACGCAAAGGTCAAGGTCGCAACGCTCGCTCAAAGTTGCGCGAACGGGCATCGTAGCCTCAGTTCCCAGTTTCGCGTTCTTCGTTACGTTCTGAGTTCTGAGTTCTTAGTTCAGAGTTTCTACGCCGCCCTCACCACGTCCTTCTCCACCTGTCCGTCGCGGATGTGGATGGTGCGGTGCGCGTAGGCGGCGATGTCGGCTTCGTGGGTGACCAGGACGATGGTGTTGCCGGCGGCGTGGAGGCGTTCGAACACGCCCATGATCTCGTTGCCGGTCTTCGAGTCCAGGTTCCCGGTCGGTTCGTCGGCGAGCAGGATCGACGGGTCGTTCACCAGGGCGCGGGCGATCGCCACGCGCTGGCGCTGGCCGCCGGACAGCTCGTTCGGCCGATGCGAGGCGCGCGACATGAGGTCGACCTTTTCGAGCGCCGCCTTGGCGCGTTCCTGCCGGACCTTGCCGGACACGCCGGCGTAGATCAGCGGCAGCTCCACGTTGTGCATGGCGGTTGCGCGCGGCAGCAGGTTGAACGTCTGGAAGACGAAGCCGATCTCCTGGTTGCGGATCTCGGCGAGCTCGTCGTCGTTCATCGCCGCAACCTCCTTTTCGTTCAGGAGGTAGCTGCCCTTGCTCGGCGTGTCGAGGCAGCCGATCAGGTTCATCAGGGTGGACTTGCCCGAGCCCGACGGTCCCATGATGGCCACGTACTCCCCGCGCTGGATCTCGATCGACACGCCGCGAAGCGCGTGGATCTCCTCCTCCCCCATGACGTAGGTTTTCCAGAGGTCGCGTGTCTCGATGAGAGCCATAGGTGAATATCCTGCTTACGGCGCGGGCTGGAGCGCGGTTCCTTCGATTTCCCCTGCGAATATCAACGCCCGGAGTGGAACCACTGTAGCAGGAACCCGCCACCGGTGGCTGAGCCGGGGCAGCTCAGCCTTCCTTTTCTTCGGTACTCCTCTTTCAACTTCGCCACGACCGTCGGATCAGCCAGGGTGGTCGTGTCGCCGAGCGCCTTGCCGGCGGCGATGTCACGCAGCAGGCGGCGCATGATCTTGCCGGACCGGGTCTTCGGCAGGTCCGCGGCAAAGAGGATCTGGTCGGGGCGGGCGATGGCGCCGATCTTCTTGACGACATGTTCCTTGAGCTCGTCCATCAGTGCCTCGGACAGCTTGACGCCCTCCTTGACCGTAACGAACGCCGCAATGGCCTGTCCCTTGATCTCGTGCGGACGGCCGACGACCGCGGCCTCTGCGACCTTCGGGTGATCGACGAGCGCGCTCTCCACTTCGGCGGTGCCGAGCCGGTGACCGGCCACGTTCAACACGTCGTCCACCCGGCCAAGCAGCCAGTAGAACCCATCGTCGTCGACTTGGGCGCCGTCGCCGGTGAAGTACGCGCCATCGGCCCAGCGGGTCCAGTAGGTCTTCTGAAATCGCTCCGGGTCGCCGTAGATGGCGCGAAGCATGGCGGGCCACGGCTTGGTCAACGCCAGCAGGCCGCCGCCGGTCTCGACGTGGTTGCCCTTCGCATCGCGGATCTCGGCTGAGACCCCCGGGAATGCCTTGGTCGCCGAGCCGGGCTTCGTGCTGGTCAGACCGGGCAGCGGGGCGATCATGATCATCCCCGTCTCGGTCTGCCACCAGGTATCGACGATGGGACAGCGCTCGCGGCCGATGTTGACGTGGTACCAGATCCAGGCTTCGGGATTGATCGGCTCCCCCACCGAACCGAGCAGGCGCAGCGTCGTCATCGGATGCTTCGACGGCCACTCCACGCCCCAGCGCATGAACGCGCGAATCGCAGTGGGGGCGGTATAGAAGATCGTCACGCCGTGCCGGTCGATCAGCTCCCAGAAACGGTCCTTGCGCGGCCAGTCGGGCGCCCCCTCGTACATCAACACCGTCGCGCCGTTGCTCAACGGACCGTAAACGACGTAGCTGTGACCGGTTACCCATCCGATATCGGCAGTGCACCAGTAGACGTCGTCCTCCTTGAGATCGAACACCCACTTGGTCGTGGTGTGAACACCGGTGAGATATCCGGCGCTGGTGTGCACGATCCCCTTCGGCTTGCCGGTGGTGCCCGAGGTGTAGAGGATGTAGAGCGTGTCCTCCGAGTTCATCGCCTCGGGCGCGCAGTCGGCGGCGGCGTCCTGCATCAGCCGGTGATACCAGTGATCGCGCCCTTCCTGGATGTGGACGGGGAAGGGGGCACCGGCCTGTCGCTGCACGACGACGACGTTCTTGATGGACGGGGTCTCACGCAGCGCCGCGTCGGCCATCTCCTTGAGCGGGACGATTTGGCCGCGGCGGTAGCCGCCATCGGCGGTGACGAGCGCGACCGCTTCGGCGTCGTTGATGCGGTCGCGCAGCGACTCAGCGCTGAAGCCGCCGAACACCACGGAGTGGATCGCCCCGATGCGGGCGCACGCGAGCATCGCGATTGCCAGCTCCGGGATCAGCGGCAGGTAGATCGCGACCCGGTCTCCGCGATGGATGCCCAGGCCCTTCAGCACGTTGGCAAACCGGGACACCTCGCGATAGAGGTCCCAGTAGGTGAGCGTGCGGCGGTCGCCGGGCTCCCCTTCCCAGACCAGCGCCGCCTTGTTGCGGCGGGCGCTGCGCACGTGCCGGTCGATGCAGTTGGCGCTGACGTTCAGCTTGCCGCCGACGAACCATTGCGCGTAGGGAGGGTGCCACACGAGCACCTTGTCCCACGGCTTGATCCATTCGAGGTCCCGCGCGCAGTCGGCCCAGAACGCCTCGGGGTCCCGGGCGGCCCGCCAGTAGACGTGGGGATCGTTGACGTTGGCCTGACCGCGGAACGGTTCCGACGGCGGAAACGTCCGGTGCTCCTGCTGGAGGGCGTCGATCTCTGTCATGCCGTGGCCTAGAGCGCGATGCCCGGGTCGTGCGGGATGACAGTCGGGGGCTGGGGCGGAGCGTTCTTCTTGAAGATCGCGACGCCGAGCAGGCCGCCGAGCATACCGAACACCACGCCGGTGACCAGGTTGTAGGCGCCGGTCAGGGCCAGCGCGGCCCCGCCGCTCGACATCCGTTCGAGGGCCTCACGCGCCTCGGGAGGCATCTCCGACATGCCGGCCAGCCAGCTCTCCATCATCTGCCGCTGGAGATCGCCGAACAGCATCTGCATCGGGATTGCGATCACCGTCGCGAGCACGCCGCCAATGGCCCCGGCCATCAGGCCGACCAGCGCTCCTTCCGCCGCGGTGATGCTCTCCGGCTGCTTCTGCTGCCGCAGGTACACCGCGAGCGCACCGCCGCCGAGGATCCACAGGCAGCAGCAGCAGTTTCCGGCGCTGACCACCGGCAACCCCGAAAGGACGCCGATGACCAGCCCGCCGAGGAGCGCGGGTTGGAGCCGTGCTGAGTCCATCAGTCGTAATACTCCAGGCCGAGATGCGTGATCAGCTCTTCACCCTTGAGGTAGCGCAGGGTGTTCTTCAGCTTCATCAGCTGAATGAACAGGTCGTGCTCGGGATAGAGGTCCTTCGCATGCTGCGGGCTCTTGAAGTAGAACGACAGCCACTCCTGGATGCCGTCCATGCCGGCGCGCTTGGCCAGGTCCAGGAACAGCGCGACGTCGAGCACGATCGGCGCGGCCAGGATGCTGTCACGGCAGAGGAAGTTGATCTTCAGCTGCATCGGGTAGCCGAGCCAGCCGAAGATGTCGATGTTGTCCCAGCCTTCCTTGTTGTCGCCGCGCGGCGGATAGTAGTTGATCCTGACGACGTGATCGAGCTTGGCGTACAGGTCCGGGTAGAGATTCGGCTGGAGGATGTAGTCGAGGACCGACTTCTTGCTTTCTTCCTTGGTCTTGAACGACTCGGGGTCGTCGAGCACCTCGCCGTCCCGGTTGCCGAGGATGTTGGTCGAGTACCAGCCCTCGATCCCGAGCAGGCGCGCCTTGACCCCGGGAGCGATCACCGTCTTCATCCACGTCTGCCCGGTCTTGAGGTCCTTGCCGGCGATCGGGGAACCGTTCTTCGCTGCCAGGTCCAGCATCGCGGACACGTCGCCGCTGAGATTGGGAGCGGCATTGGCATACGGGATCCCCTCGCTCAGGGCGGCGTAGGTGTAGATCATGCTCGACGGGATGGTGTCGTCGCTCGACTCGAGCGCCTGCTCGAAGGCCTCCATGTTCGCGTGCGCCGGCCCTTCGGTGAGGTAGACCTCGGTGCTGCCGCACCACACCATCACCAGCCGGTCGCAGTTGTTCTCCTGCTTGAACCGCCGCATGTCGGCGATGACCTGGTTGGCGAGATCCTTCTTGTTCTTGCCCTTCTTGACGTTGGGGCCGTCGAGCCGCTTGACGTAACGGCGATCGAAGACCGCCGACATCGGCTTGATCGCTTCGAGCTCGGGGCGGATCTGCTCGAGCAGGTCCTTGTCGAGGACGCCGGCGGTCTTTGCCGCCTCGTAGGCGTTGTCCTCGAAGATGTCCCAGCCGCCGAACACGATGTCGTTCAGCGACGCCAGCGGAAGAAATTCCTTGATCAGCGGGGATCGTCCTTCGGTGCGCTTGCCGAGCCGGATCGTGCCCATCTGCGTGAGCGACCCGATCGGCTTGGCGAGCCCTTTGCGGATCGCAATCACACCGGCAATGGTGGTCGTGCTGACCGCTCCCATGCCGACCAGGAGAATGCCCAGTTTGCCCTTAGGTTCTGCGATTTTCTGAGGATTTTTCACAACCGTGAACTATATCATCGACCTACCGGGCTCCCGGCCGCTCACCGGGCCGGGCAATCGCCCGATCTACTCCTCGATTTCCGCATGCTGAAACTGAGAAAAACGGCCGCCGGCGAGCCGCTGCTCCTGGCCATGACCGCCGTCCGCATGGCCGATCGCCTGCTGGTCATCGGCTGTGCCGAGGCCAGGCTGGTGGCGCAGCTTGCCACCAAGCCCGGGCTCAGCGGACGGGCGTGCGCCGTCGATGAAACGGCTGACCGCACCGCCCGCGCCGCCGCGGCGGCGGTGAAAGAGGGAGCGCTCCTCGAAGTGGAGACTGCGCCGGTGACGATGCTCCCCTACGACACCGAATCCTTCGACGTGGTCGTCGTCAGCCATCTGCTGCCTGAGCTCGCCGAGGAGCGAAGGCTGGCCGCGCTGCGGGAAGCCGCACGCGTGCTGCGCGCCGGCGGCCGGTGCGTGGTCGTCCAGGCGGCCCGTCGCGCCGGCCTCGCCGGACTGTTCGCCTCCGCACACATGCCGGCCAGTGAAGTCGAGGCTGTCCTGCAGGCGGCGGGCTTCCGCGCCGTCCGCACCCTGGCCGAACGCCAGGGTCTGGTTTTCGTGGAAGGCGCAAGACGCTAGGACGGCACGGGCCGCACCCCTTCGCACCCTTCGCACCCCTCCGCACCCCTTCGCACCCTCGCACCCCTTCGCACCCCTTCGCACCCCTCCGGACTGTCCTTATCTGCCCCTCGACTGTCTCTGAGTGACTACAGCCCGGCCTCGGCGGATCGAACAGCTTTAGCGAACTTCGGCCGAAAAATGAAGGGTAGACGGGGCTCGCCGGTGGTGAAGGCCCGGCAAGGCTTTTGCCCCAGGTTCGCTCGCGCATCCCATGATTCTGTCCCCGCGTGCGGCGTCCGAAGTATTCAGCGTGCCGGAGATCGCGCGCGCCGCGGGTGTTTCGACACTCGAGGCGCGGCGGCTGGTCGCCCTGCGGCATCCGGGGGCGCACTATCTCCCGGCGACCTCGGCTGTGCTGGAGGTCCGCCATTTGCGCGAGGGCCTGGCCTCGCGGCGCCCGGACGATCTCTTCGCCCCGCCGCCGCCCGCTCCCCGGGCGCCAGGGACCGGCATCGCCGCGTCGGGGGCGCTGCACGCCGGAATGGTTGCAGTCATCGGTCTGATGACGATGCTGGGACTGCGGCCGGCGGCGACAACCAGTCAGCCCGCGCTCGAAACGCGGCTGGTTTTCCTCGCCATACCGGGCCCCGGTGGCGGGGGCGGCGGAGGCGGGTTGAAGATGCCTCGGCCACCGGCTCGCGCCGAGATGGTCGGAAAGGCTTCCCTTAAGAGCCCGATTCCACCGCCGAAGCCGAGGGTCGTGCGCCCGCCTGAGAAGCCGGTCCGCCCGCCCGAGCCTCCCAGGTTCACGCCGCGACCGACACCGCCGGTCGAACCGCCGGCGTCCCAGCGGCCGGTTGTGACACCACAGGTCATCGCCCCGGTCGCCACCGCATCGTCTGATGCGCGGGATCGCGCTGGAGTTCCGGCGCCGGCGGCGCCCGAGACTGAAAGCCAGGGCAGCGGATCTGGCGGCGGCGCCGGAACCGGCCAGGGGACGGGCCTGGGCGAGGGCTCCGGCCCGGGTATCGGAGCGGGATCAGGAGGAGGCACCGGCGGCGGGCCCTATCGCCCGGGCAGTGGGATCACCGCTCCGGGGCTGCTGCGCGAAGTACGGCCGGACTACACCGAGGAAGCACGGCGGCTGGGAATCGAAGGGGACGTCGTGCTCGAGATCGTTGTTCGTCACGATGGTACCGTTGGCGACGTGAAGGTGCTGCGCAGCCTGGCCGCGGGACTCGAACGCCGGGCGATCGACGCGGTCAGACAGTGGCGCTTCTCTCCGGCGCGGCGGTTCGGAACGCCGGTGGACGTGATCGTCGAAGTGGCGGTTGAGTTCAAGCTGCGGTAAGACATCATGGATATCGTCCTCATCGTCGTGACCGGCCTGTCGCTGCTGCTTGCCATCGGGATGGCGGCGCTGCTCGCCCGAGTGCTGAGGGAAGAGCGCCGGCGGTCGGAGGCACGCGTCGCGTTGCTGACCGACCTGGCGGGCGAGCCGGCCGCGAGCAGCGTAACGGCACAAGCAGTCGCGCCGCACGCGATCACGATCGCACCGCAGCCCCAGCGACCGGCCTTCGAAGACCTGGACCTCCGTCCCGGCACAACTGGCGACGATGTCAGCGCACCGGACCTTTTTCGCGATCATGCGGAGCCCTCGGCATGGCCCCGTCGCCTGGCGGTCGTCGCCGGCCTGACGGTAGTGGCGTTCATCGTCGGCGCAGGCTGGCGATCGATGACACCGCGTGAGACCGGCACGGCTGCGGTGCAGACATCGCATCCGGACGCCGCCGTCTCCCCCCTCGAGCTGCTAGCGCTGTCGCACGAGCAGGAGCCAGGGTGGATCACGATCCGCGGGCGGGTGCAGAATCCAACTGGCGGCTCCCCGCTGTCGAACGTTCAGGCCACCGTCCTCGTCTTCGCCTCTGACGGAGAGGTGCTGACGAGCGCCCGGGCTGCGCTCGACGCTCCGGCGCTCCAGGCGGGCGAGGAATCTCCGTTCACCATTCGCGTGCCGGTCGCCGAAGCCGTGGCCCGTTACCGGGTCGGGTTCCGCGGCGCGGACGACCGGCCGATGGGTCACGTCGACCGTAGAAGCGCCGACTCGATCGCGCGGAAGGAGGCACCATGAAGAGGCTCCGCTCCGTCCTCGTCATCGCGGTGGTCCTGGCCGGGGTCGCCGGCATTGCCGGGCAGGAACCGCAGGACAACCAGGCGTTCCGCTTTCGCAGCGGCATCGAGCTGATCAACGTGACCGCGACGGTCACCGATCTCAACGGGCGGTTCGTCTCGGGACTGAGGCAGGAAGACTTCCGCGTCTACCAGGACGAACAGCTGCAGCCGATCACCCATTTCAACAGCGAGCGCGTGCCGGTGAGCGTGGGGATCATCCTCGACACCAGCGGCAGCATGCACGGCGAGAAGATGGCTGCCGCACGGACGGCGCTCAACCGCTTTCTGCTCGACCTGCTCGGGCCGGATGACGAGGTGTTCCTGTACCGGTTCGACAGCTCGCCGCAGCTGGTACACGAATGGACCACCGACCGCCGGCAGGTCAGCGCCGCGCTCAACCGGCTGCAGCCGCGGGGCGGGACGGCGATGTACGACGCGCTGTCGGAAGCCATTCCACTCGCGCAGGCGGGCAAGCACCGCAAGAAGGCACTGCTGGTGATCTCCGACGGCAACGACACCAGCAGCCGCATCGCGATCATCAACCTGAAAGAACAGATCCGCGAGACCGAAGTGCTGATCTACGCGATCGGCATCGACGCCCAGCCGTCGGACGAGCAGTTCCCGCCGCAGCTGTCGTGGGGCGGAGCGCTGCAGTCGCTGATGCAGGGACCGATTCCATTGCCGTTCCCCCGGCCGGGCGGTTCACGGCCGCGTCCGGCGCCCCCGGGCAACCCGGGGGGACGCTTTCCGCCGAGTCTGCCACCGGCCCGGCCGCCGGTGACGACACCGCGCAACCCGAACTCGCGCTCGACACCGGATGACCGGGTCAACGTGGCGGCGCTGCGCGACATCACCGACGACAGCGGCGGCCGAACCGAAGTGATCCGCACCGCGCGCGACCTGGATCCGGCGACCGCGAGCATCGCCGACGAGCTCTCGAAGCAGGTCCTACATCGGCTACGCATCGACCGGCGAGAAGGACGGCAAGTGGCACTCGATCCGGGTCGAAGTCCGCGACGGCCGGTTTCACGTGCGTGCGCGCCGTGGGTTCGTGGCAACTCCTTAAGTCCGAGGTGCTACGTGCTGGGTGCTACGTGCGGACGTGCTGAGTGCTACGTGCGGTGCTTAGTCCTACGTGCGGTGCTAGGTGCGGTGCTGAGTGCTAGGTGCGGATGCGGAGTGCTAGGTGCGGTGCGGAGTGCGACGTGCAGTGCTGAGTGAGGCGCGGTGTTGAGTGCGACGTTTCGACGTGCGGTGCTCTGTGCTGGGATGTGCCGCCGACGCCCACCACGCGCACGTCAGGCTGGCGCGACACGTAGCCCCACCCACACGCAGCACATCTCACCGCACACGGCACACGCACCGCACCGCACTCAGCACGTCGAAACGCACGGAGCACGTCGCACCGCACCGCACGCGTCACGTCGCATCGCACGCGTCTCACGGCACTGTACGTCGCACGTAGCACTGCACGTCGCACATCGCACTGCACGTCGCACATCGCACTGCACGTCGCACATCGCACTGCACGTCGCACATCGCACCGCACGTAGCACATCGCACCGCACGTAGCACATCGCACCGCACGTAGCACTCAGCACGTCCGCACGTAGCACCCAGCACGTAGCACCCAGCACGTCCTGCTATGATCCGTCGGTGCAGTCCTTCACCGCGGCCATCGGGCTGAGCGTGCTTGGCAGCCTGGGTGGCCTGATGGCTGCCGCGGGGTTCCTGTTACTCGGCGACGGCCTTCGCGCCCGGCTGGTACCGTGGGCGATCAGCTACGCGGTCGGCACGCTCCTCGGCGTGGCACTGCTGGCGCTGCTGCCGGAAGCGCTCGCCACCCTGCGGCCACAGGCCGCGCTCGGCACGCTGCTGGCCGGCGTCCTCACCTTCTTCCTGCTCGAAAAACTCGTGCTGTGGCGCCATTGCCACGACGACGTCGATCACGAGTGCGAAGCCCACACGTCGAGCGCCGCGTCGCTGGTGATCATCGGCGACACGTTCCACACCTTCGTCGATGGCGCGATCATCGCGGCAGCGGTGCTGACCTCGGTGCCGCTCGGGATCACCACCGCGCTGGCGGTGGCGGCGCACGAGATTCCCCAGGAGGTCGGCGACGTCGCCATCCTGCTCCGCGCCGGCTACAAGCCCGCCAGGGCGCTGACGCTGAACCTGATGTCGGGCATCGGCGGCGTGCTCGGCGCGATCGCGATGCTGATGGCGTCGAAATCGGTGCCGACGGCCCTGCCCTACGTGCTGGCGTTCGCCGCCGGCAACTTCCTCTACATCGCGATGGCCGATCTCATTCCCGACCTCCACCGCGGGAACGTCGAAGGGGGGGCCGTCCGCCAGATGGCTCTGATCGGCGCCGGCATCCTGACGATCGTCGCGCTCTGAGGACGGCTCTGCCAGACCCCCGCCGAAAATCTCAATGAAATAGCCTCCGGTTCATGGCACTGGCTTTGCCCTCTCATGGGGTGATGCAAGCCTGCGGCAGTTTCGGTTTGAAGCCGGAGGTCACGATGAGTGCCAGGATTCTTTTCACGACGTTGGCGGCGGTGCTGTTCACCGCGAGCGCAGCCGCCGCCCAGACGATCGAGCGGGCGGCGCTGACCGACGCGGTCGCTCGCTCGATCAACGATTACACCCGCTTCACGATCTTCGACGATGTCAGCGTCGATGTCGCGGACGGGATCGTCACCCTGCACGGCAAGGTGACGATGCCATTCAAGCGGGAGGACATCGGCCGGCGGGTCGAGGCGGTCGACGGCGTCCGCGAGGTGCGTAACCAGATCGCCGTCCTGCCGGTGTCGCTGCAGGACGACAGCCTGCGCCGCCGGATTGCACGGGCGATCTACGGCAACTCGTCGTTCTGGCGGTTCTCGGCGATGCCGAACCCGCCGATCCACATCATCGTGGAGAACGGACGGGTCACGCTGACCGGGGTGGTGCCGAGCGAAGTGGATCGGGCCCTCGCCCGGTCGCTGGCCACCGGCCACGGCGAGTTCTCCGTGATGAATGCGCTGCGCACCGACGCCGAAGCGCGCACCCAGTAGCCGGCTCAGACGGCCGCGGCGTCTTCGTCCTTGCCGCGTGACATCGTCCACCAGACCAGCAGGACGAGCACGAGCACCGCGGCGCCGAACGCGCCAGCGAAGATCCAGAGCGTCCGGTGCAGGATCGACTGGCTCTCCATCTCCACCAGGATCTCGACCGGTCGCCCTTCGAGGCGATCGGCGAGATGCTGTTCCCAGGCGAGAATGTTGCCGCGGCTCGCCTGGGACGGCTCATCGGTCTCGATATCGCGCGCGGTGTGGTGCAGGATCTTGGACGGCAGGTGCACCCGGAACGCGACGATTTCGCTGCCGTCCCACCCGTAATTCTGCAGCCCCCCCGGCTTGAGCGCCGAGGGACCGACGGTCTGGCGATAGACGTGCCGGCCGCCCCTCTCGCCAAACTCGTACTTCGACCAGGCGAAGGGCGCGAGCTCGCCGAGCCGCCGCACATCGCTGACCGTCATCCGGATCTGCACGAATCGGCGTCCGCGCCGCGACCAGGGCCGGCTCACCCGGGTGACGTCGGTCACCGGCGATTCGAACAGCGGGCGGATCACCTCGGGGCTGAGCCGGGTGGAAGCATCGGTCGGCACCGCGAGCCCGCGCAGCGCCGCCAGCGCGGGGAGCGACGCGTTCACCACCAGAGTGGCCGAACCGTCGATGGCGAGCGTGAGGTCCTCTTCGTATTCGTATTGCCTGCCGAGCAGCCCGCCGCCGCTGCACCCGGCCGCTGCGAAGGTCGACACTGCCGCGAGCACGGCCGCGACCACGCGAATGAACACGACCCGAATGATATACTGAGTCTCCTCGCGCGCTTTCCCGTCGCACCACGTTCTCATGCCTGAATCCCCGATACTTTTTCTGATCGACGGCAGTTCGCAGATGTACCGCGCCTATCACGCGATGCGCGGCGCCGGCCTCAGCGGCCCCGGCGGCCGCACGACCCACGCGGTCTACATCTTCGTGACCATGCTGCGGAAGCTGATTCAGGATCACAAGCCGGAGTACATCGCCGCATCGTTCGACCTGGCCGGGCCGACGTTCCGCTCGGAGATGGCCACCGACTACAAGGCGAACCGCGCACCGATGCCGCCGGACCTGGCCGAACAGATCCCGTGGGTCCATGAAGCCTGCCGGGCGCTCGGCGTGCCCATCCTCACCTACGACCGCTTCGAAGCCGACGACGTGATCGGTACCCTGGCGACGCAGGCGATCGGACGCGGCTTCGAGGTGGCGATCGTTACCGGCGACAAGGACTTCTTCCAGCTGGTACACGACGGCCTCAAGGTCTACAACCCGAAGGAAGAAGGGACCTGGTTCGATGCCGGCGCGGTGAAGGAGAAGTTCGGCGTCGCGCCGGAACAGGTCGTCGACGTGCTTTCGCTGATGGGAGATTCGATCGACAACATCAAGGGGGTGCCGGGCATCGGCGAAAAGGGCGCCCGTGACCTGATCGCGACCTACGGCGACCTCGAAGCCCTCCTCGCGCATGCCGCCGAGATCACGAACAAGCGCTACCGCGAGGGGCTGCTCAACCATGCCGAGGACGCGCGGCAGAGCCGAGAGCTTGCGAGGATCCGGACCGACGTGCCGGTCAGCTTCGATCCGGACGCGGTCCGCTATCGCGGCGCCGACCAGGCCGTCTGCTTCGAACTGTTTTCCCGCCTCGGCTTCCGCTCGCTGGTGATGGAGTTCGCGCCGACGGCCGAGACCGTCGGCAGCGATTACCAGGTGGTCGGTACGCTCGATGAAGTCCGGGCACTCGCCGACCACCTCCGCCAATCCGGCCGCTTCGCCCTGCGCGTGCTCCCCGACGCCCCCGCCGCCATGCGCGCCGGCATCGTCGGAATCGCGTTCTCAACCGCGTCGCGGCACGCGCGCTACGTGCCGTTCGCCGAATCACCCGGCGGGCCGTCGGGAGGGCTGTTCGACGGCGACAATGCGCCACCACGGGCCGGCGTCGACGGAACGGCGGCGCTGACCGTGCTGAAGGGGGTTCTCGAGGATTCCGGGATTGCCAAGATCGGGCACGACGTCAAGTTCGATGCGATCGTGCTGGCGCGGCACGGCATCTCGCTGCGCGGGGTCGCCACCGACACGATGCTGGCGAGCTATCTCCTCGACGCGACCCGCTCGGCACATCCGCTCGAGGAGCTGGCGCTCGAGCACGCCGGCTACAAGGCCCTTCGCGAAGAGGATGTCTGCGGTCGCGGCGCGAAGGCCATCCCCTTTCGGAAGATCCCGGTCGAGCGGGCGCGTGAGTTTGCCGGTGAACGCGCCGACCTAGCGCTGCAGATGGCCGATCAACTCCGGGACCTGCTGCGCCGGGAGAACCTCGAAGCGCTCTACGACTCGCTGGAGCTCCCGCTCGTGCCCGTGCTCGCCGACGTCGAACGCGCCGGCATCTGTGTCGATGGGGCGGCGCTCGCCAGCCAGTCGGGCCGGATCGACCAGGAGCTCGCCCGCCTCGCCGGCATCATCTACGAGCAGTCCGGGGAAGACTTCAACATCAACTCGCCGAAGAAACTGTCGGAGATCCTCTTCGAGAAGCTCGGCATGAAGACCGAGACGATCCGGCGGACGACCAAGACGAAGGCGCAGTCAACGTCGTTCGAAGTGCTCGAGGAGCTGGCGCTCGCGCACGAACTGCCCCGGCTGGTGCTCGAGTGGCGTGCGTTGATGAAGCTGAAGGGCACGTATATCGACGCGTTGCCGCAGCTTGTCCACCCGGAGACAGGCCGGGTGCATACCTGCTTCAACCAGGCGGTCGCCGCCACCGGACGTCTCAGCAGCAGCGATCCCAACCTGCAGAACATTCCGATCCGCACCGATGTCGGCCGCGAGATCCGGCGCGCGTTCGTGGCCGAGCGCGGAAACGTGCTCATCTCGGCGGATTACTCCCAGATCGAGCTGCGAGTCCTCGCCCATCTTTCGGACGAGCAGACGCTGATCGACGCGTTCAGCCGCGACGAAGACATCCACGACCGGACGGCATTGAAAGTGTTCGGCGCGAACAGCGGCCTGAGCCCGCACGAGCTGCGGCGGCGGGCGAAGATCATCAACTACGCGCTGCTCTACGGAAAGCAGGCGTTCACGCTCGCGAAAGACATCGGCGTCTCCCGGCAGGAGGCGCAGGATTTCATCGACGCCTATTTCGCCGGCTTCCCCGCCGTCCGCGTGTTCATCGACCAGCTGCTGATCACCGCCCGCGAAACCGGAGTCGTGAAGACCATGTTCGGACGCCGGCGGCTGATGCCGGACCTGAACAGCCGCAACTTCCAGATCCGCGGCGGCGCCGAGCGGATGGCGGTGAACTTTCCGATCCAGGGAAGCGCCGCCGACATCCTCAAGAACGCCATGATCGATGTTCACGCCGCCCTCCCGCAGGTGGCCAACGGTCGCGCCCGCATGATCCTGACCGTGCACGACGAACTGCTCTTCGAGGCGCCCCGGGAGGCGGCCGACGAGACGATCGCGGTCGTCCGCGAAAAGATGGAGAGCACCGTGAAGCTCAAGGTGCCGCTGACGGTGGACGTGGGTGTGGGAGAGAACTGGAAGGAAGCGAAAAGCTGAGGAGTTATCGAGTCCAGCTCGCTTTGAACGCTTCCCAGTCGCTGAGGAGGCCGGTCATGGCCAGGCTCGGGTCTTTGGGCGAGAGTCGGGCCGCCCGCTCCGGGATGATCGCCTGCACCACCAGCCGGTCGAGATCTCCTCTCAGCGCGACCCCCCGGTCACGGGCAAGCACGGCCCGCACCCAGCCGGCCACGGCCGCGGCCCAGGCGCGGTCCAGATCTCCGCTGCCGCGCGGCGCCGCGACCAGCCAGTAGCCTGCCGCGGTGGAACCCTCATCGCGCCTCAGCTCGACATTCATGCGCTGGACAATGCGCGCGTAGATCGCCGGACGTTCTTCCATCGGACGCCCCTGCGCGTGGTGATCGAGGGACGTCGCCCACCAGTCGAGCACCCGCTCGTGGGCCGCTGGACCGAGCAACATGGAGGTTTCGAGCACCGGCTCGAACACCTCGGCCGCGGCGCCGAATCGATCCTCCAGGAACAGCGTTTCCCCCAGGCCGAGCGTCAGCTCGAGCCGCTCACGCGGGTCGAGCAGGTTGGCATCGACCGCGCCCAGCAGCTGACGGGCTTCCGAGAGCGGCACATCCGACGGCGATTGCCGGAAGCGCTCGAGCTGAATCCGGCCGAGGATCAGCCGGGCGGAGTTGGCGGTCGCCGGCTGTTCGAGGGCGGTGCGCGCCGTACGCTCGGCGGCATCGAACTCGGCCGCGTTGTACAGCCGACGTGATTCTCCGAGGGCATCCTGGGCAGGAAGCGTCGCCGGGAGCACGCACAACAGGATGAGAACAACCGCACACCGGCGCACAATCCGGATGGTACCACAGCCGTCAGGCGACACTAACTCCATGAATGTGAGGCACTTACATGCGTCGTCGCAGATCCGTGATGCTATAATCACGCGCGATGGTTGAGCCGACCGTCGTTCCGCGATCGGAGCATGCGCTCTCGCGACGCGACATCGATCCTGACGCACTCAAGGTTCTCTACAGGCTTCACGAGCACAATTACGTCGCATACCTCGTCGGGGGCAGCGTTCGGGATCTGCTGCTCGACCGCCGGCCGAAGGACTTCGACATCGGCACCTCGGCGCATCCCCACCAGGTCAAGAAGCTCTTTCGGAACTGCTGGATCATCGGCCGCCGATTCCGGCTCGCCCACGTCAAGTTCGGGTCGAAGACGATCGAGGTGGCGACTTTCCGCCGCCTGGTCGACCCGTCGGGCATCACTCCCGAAGCGGAAGCCGCGCTCGACCTTCCCGGCGAGGCCCCGGCCGAGCCCGGAATGCTCACCGTGGACGACGACAACGGCAACACCCTGGAACCGGAAGCGGTCCCGCGCTCGCGCCGCCGCGCCGAGGATCACCTGATCCAGCGCGACAACACCTACGGAACCCCCGAGGAAGATGCCTTCAGGCGCGACTTCACCGTCAACGCGCTCTTCTACGACATCGGCACGTTCTCGATCATCGACTACACCGGCGGGCTCAGGGATCTCGACGCGCGGCTGATCCGCTGCATCGGCGAGCCGGACGTCCGCTTTCTCGAAGATCCGGTCCGCATGCTCCGCGCGGTGGTCCTGGCGGCCCGCCTCGAGTTCACGATCGACGACGCGTCGCTCGACGCGATCGAGCAGCACAAGCACGAGATCGCGCGCAGCGCCCCGCCGCGGCTGCTCGAGGAGTACTACAAGATCCTCCGCTCCGGACATGCCGCCGAAGCCTTCCGCCAGCTGTCGGGTACCGGGCTGCTGCGCGAGATCACCCCCGAGCTCGAGGATGCGCCCGACGCGTTCTGGCACGCGCTGGAAGCGATCGATCGCTACCGCGAGGGTTTCGACTCTTCCCCCGACTCGCTCACCAACACGATCCTGGCCGGGACGCTGCTGCATCCGGTCGGCCTGATCGGCCCGCGGACCCGCTTTCACTCCGATGGCCTGGAACGGAAGATCGACCTCGGACTGCTGCCCATTCCGCGCCGCGACGTGGAGCGGCTCCAGCAGATCTTCTCGATGATCCCGCGGGTGCTCGACACCCAGTCGCCGTTCCGCACCCAGCGCGCGCTGCTGCACCGGCCGTCCCTGGCGGAGGCGCTGACCTGGCTGGAGATCCACGGCAATCGGCCCGACGTCGTTGCGCACTGGCGGGAGCTGCAGGCGGACCGGCAAAGCCATGAGCCGGTCGGCGACATCGTCGACCGCGCCCCCGGTCTGCCACTCAGGCGGCGGCGGCGAAGACGCCGCGGGCCGCGACGGAACCCCGGTTCGCTCTAGGACATCAGCCGCGCGCCGCGAGGCCGATCACTTGGCGGCCGGCTCGGCGATGAAGCGGTAGCCGACACCCCGCACCGTCGTCAGGTGACGCGGCGCCGAGGGATCGGTTTCGATGTACTTGCGGAGCCGGACGATGAAGTTGTCGATCGCGCGGGTGTCGGTGTCTTCGCGCAGTGACCAGACGTCCTCGAGCATGGCCTTCCGCGACACCGTCTTGCCTTCGTGCTCCACCAGGTACCGCAGCAGGTTCCCTTCCATCAGCGTCAGGGGGAAGGAGCGATCGCCGACCCGTAGCTCGAGGTTGTCGAAGTCGATCGTCCGTCCGGCGAAGGTGAACCGGTCGGTGCTGCGCTTGGTCCAGCCGCTGCGGCGAAGCAGGCTGTTCGACCGCGCGATCAGGATGGCCAGCTCCGTCGGCTTGGGCAGGTAATCGTCGGCGCCGGCGGCAAATCCGTTCAGCACATCCTCGGGCCGGCCACGAGCGGTCAGGATCAGCACCGGGACGAACTGGCGCGCCGCCCGCAGCTCGGACACCACAGCGAAGCCGTCCTTGCCGGGGAGCATGACGTCGAGGACGACGAGATCGTAGGGCTCACGCGTCTCGCCGAGAAGGCGCGCGAGCGCCGCCTCGCCGGTGTCGACCACATCGGCGGCATAGCCCTCCGCCTCGAGGTTGAATTTGAGACCGTCGGCGAGGTGCTGCTCGTCCTCGACGATCAGGATCCGGGCGGCGCCGTTCATGCGAGTTCCGGCGGGCGCGGCAGGAGGAGCGTGAAGGTGCTGCCTCGTCCCGCGCCTTCGCTTTCCGCGAACGCCTTGCCGCCATGGCGCCGCGCCACCGAGCGGACGATGAAGAGCCCGAGGCCGCTGCCCTTTGCCCGCACCGACATGCCGTGGATCCGGTAGAACCGCCGGAACACGCGTTTCAGCTCGTTGGGAGAGATCCCGGCGCCGTGGTCAGCGACCTTCAAGGCGTACCGCGACTTGTCGGCGGTTTCTTCGAGCGTCACCCGGACCTGCGGGCTCGCGGCCGAGTACTTGACGGCGTTGTCGATCAGGTTCCAGACCGCCGCCTTCAACTCGTCGGCGTCGCCGACCACGATCGCGGGGGCAGGGGTTCGCGGCTCGAACGTCATCGCCTGATCGGGGAGGTGGAAGCGGGTGCGGGCGAGCGTGACGCAGTCGGCGGCGATCTCGCCGAGGTCGACGCGCGCCTGGGAGATCCGCCGGAACTGCGACTGGGTGCCGCCGGCGCGCAGCACCTGCTCGATGGTGTGCAGCAGCCGGTCGCTGTCCTCCAGCATGATCCGGTAGAACTCCTGTCGCCGGGCCTCGTCGAGCTCGCGGGTCTGCAGTGTCTCCAGGTAGAGCCGGATCGATGCGACCGGGGTCTTGAGCTCGTGGGTCACGGCGTTGATGAAGGAGTCGTGCTGCTCGTTCCGCCTGATCTCCCGCACCAGGAAGATGGCGTTGAACACCATCCCGGCGATCATCACCAGGAAGAAGATGAGCCCGAGCACCGCGAGCACACCGCGCTGCCAGCTCACCACCAGCCATCCGACATTCAGCGCGATGGCAATCGCCACCAGGCAGGTGCCGAAGATGCTGAAGAAGATCACGGATCGGCGGCGGCCGCTGATCATCAGTGAAGGATACCTCTAGCGGGAATGGGGGATGGGGACATCACCAGGGTGCGGGGGGTGCGGAAGGGTGCGAAGGGTGCGGAAGAGTGCGGAAGGGTGCGAGAAAAGCCGGTTGGGTGCTGGCGGTAATTGAAAAGGCCGGCTGGAGCTCACGGGAGCCAGCCGGCCTTTCCTTCAACCTTCAACCTTCAACCTTCAGCCTTGCTCAGGCCGCTTCCTCGACCGGGAGGGGCTGGCGGACTTTGGCGACCTTCAGGTCTCGGACGATGCCGACGGCGTTGAGGAACTTCAGCGTGATCCAGGAGACGTCGAACTCGTACCAGGCGAGGCCGTGGCGCGCCGAGACGGGGTGCGCGTGGTGGTTGTTGTGCCAGCCTTCGCCGAAGGTCAGGAGCGCCACCCACCAGCTGTTGCGCGAGTCGTCACGCGTCTGAAAGCGGCGGGAGCCCCACATGTGCGTGGCCGAGTTGACCAGCCAGGTAGCGTGCAGGCCGAACACGATCCGGAGGAAGACGCCCCAGAACACCATCGGCCAGCCGCCGATCGCGAGCAGGAGCAGGCCGACGGCAATGACCGGCACGAAGTGCCAGGTGTTCAGCCAGCGATAGAACGGGTCGGCCCCGAGGTCCGGCGCGTACTTGGCCATGACCGCGGTGTTGTTGTGGTTCGAGTCACCGAAGAGGATCCACCCGGCATGCGCCCAGAAGCCGCCGTCGCGCGGCGTGTGCGGATCACCTTCGTGGTCGGAGTGCTGATGGTGGACGCGGTGGGTCGCCACCCAGAAGATCGGCCCGCCCTCGAGAGTCAGGGTTCCACACACGGCCAGGAAGTATTCGAAGGCCCTGGAGGTCTTGTAGCCACGATGCGTGTGCAGCCGGTGGTAGCCCAGGCTGATCCCGAAGCCCACGGCCATCCAGTGCAGGACGAGTGCGACCATGAGATTCGTCCAGGAGAACGTGAAGAACGCGGCAATCGCCCCGATGTGGAACAGCACCATGACGACCGCGGTGATGTAGTTCATCGTGGTCAGGTTGTAGGGCAGACGCTTCGAAGTGTGGGCGGCAGTAGACAAGACGGCTCCTCGATAAAGTGACGAGCATCCAAGGTAGCAGGATGCGGTCCGCCGGTTTGTAAGACTTCTGTACAAGCGAAAGCCGCGATTGGCGGGCCGGTCGGAACATTGAGGAAAACGAAGGTCCAGCCCGCCGGCATGACAATTTCGCCACCGCCGTGACGCTTTTGGCGAGCCCGCCGCCGAGATGAAACGCGTGGTTTAGGACGGGAAAGGATCGGGCGCTCGATTAGGCCATGGTCGGCCGCCGAGCGCAAACATCGAGGGTCCGACGATGGTCAGCCGTTCCTCTTTTCGAACGCCTGCATGAACTGGACGAGAGCGTCCACTCCGGCTTCGGGAAAGGCATTGTAGATCGAAGCACGCATGCCGCCGACCGAGCGGTGGCCTTTCAGGCCGTCGAGACCGGCGGCGGCCGCCTCTTTGGCGAAGCGCTTCTCCAGATCCTCACTCGAAAGCCGGAAGGTCACGTTCATGCGCGACCGGCTGCCCGGCTGCGCGTGCGCGCGGTAGAAACCGGTCCGGTCGATCTCGGCATACAGCTTGTCCGCCTTGCGCGCATTCAACTTCTCGATCGCGTCCAGACCACCCATCTTCACCAGCCACTTCAGCACGAGACGCATGACGTAGATCGTGAAGACCGGCGGGGTGTTGTAGCGCGACCCGTTCTCGGCATGCACGGAGTACTGCAGCATCGTCGGCAGCGATGCCGGCGTGCGCTTGAGCATGTCCTCGCGGATGATCACCAGGGTGAGGCCGGCAGGCGCCAGGTTTTTCTGAGCCCCGGCATAGATCAGCGCGAACTTCGACACATCGAGCGGCCCGCTGAACATGTCGGACGAGGTGTCGGCCACCAGCGGCACATCACCGGTCTCGGGAACGTAACCGAACTCGGTGCCGAAGATGGTGTTGTTGGTCGTGTAATGGACGTAGGCGGCGGCGGGATCCAACGTCAGCTCCTGCTGCGCCGGCACCCGGGTGAAGTTCCCGGCCTCGGTGGTCGCCGCGACCTTCACACTGCCGACCCGCTTCGCCTCCTTGACCGCTTTCTGCGACCACATGCCGGTGACGATGTAGTCGGCCGATCCTCCCGGCGGGAGGAGGTTCATCGGCACCATCGAGAACTGCAGGCTGGCGCCGCCCTGCAGGAACAGGACGTGGTAGCCCTCGGGTATGCCGGCGAGACTGCGGATGTCCGCCTCGGCGCCCTCGAGTACTTCGTCGAAGGGTTTCGAGCGGTGGCTGACCTCCAGGATCGACATGCCCACGCCAGGCATCGAGATCAGGTTCTCGCGGGCCTCCTCGAGCACTTCGAGCGGCAGCACGGCCGGCCCGGCCGAGAAATTGAAGATTCGATTGGTCGTCACAGTTTCACCACCTGTAGATCCAGCACGTCAGGGTTCGTGGCGATACGCTCGCACACGTCGTCTGCCGGGATCCCGTCGAGATTGACCCTTGCCACCGCCGCCTCCGCCCCTTCGAACACGATGTTCTCGGTTTCCTGCACGTTGAGGTCGGCCTGTCGGAGCTGGTCGAAGAGATGGGCGAGCACGCCCGGGCGGTCCCGGTGACGCACCACCAGCATGTGCGTCGCCGGCGTCCGCCTGGCGAGATTGACCACGTTGGGGACGCGCCCGGTTTCCTTGAAAGTGCGGACGATCCGCACGGTTTCGGCGGCGATCGCTTCCTGCGCCTGGTCGGTGGAGGCGCCGATGTGGTGCGTGCCGTAGACCCCGGGCAGCGACACCAGCTCGTCGCTGAAGACCCCCGTCGGAGTCGGGGGCTCGGCGGCGAACACGTCGAGCCCGAGGCGAAGGCCCTTCTCCTTCACCGCGGCCGCCAGCGCGACGTGATCGACGACCTCTGCCCTGGCGGTGTTGATGAACATCGCGCCGGGCTTCATGCGCTCGAGGACAGCCGGGCCGATGAGGCCCCTGGTGTCGGGGCTGAGCGCCACGTGGACGCTCAGGACGTCGGCCACTTCGGCGGCGTCGCCGGGCGTCTGGACCAGTTCGATGCGAACGGCACGCGCCGCCGATTCGATGTCGAGATCGCGGGCCTCGCGCTCGGACAGCGGCCCCTCCTGCCCGGCATAGCGCCGGCTCCAGACCACCACGTTCATCCCGAACGCGGCGGCGCGGCGAATCATCTCGCGGCCGATGCTGCCGACGCCGAGCAGGCCGAGCGTCCGGCCGTGCAGGCCCTGGGCTCGCGAGTACTCTTTCTTGTTCCACCGGCCGGCACGCAGGTCGGCGACGTTGTCGGGGACCCGGCGGTCGAGCGACAGGATCAGCGCGAAGGCGAGCTCGGCGACGGCGATGGCGTTCTTGCCCGGGCAGTTCGAGACGTAGATCCCGCGCTTCGATGCCCCGGCGACGTCGATCGTGTTGTAGCCGGCCCCGGCCCGGACGATCAGCGACAGCCGTCCGGCATCCAGCATCTCGGTCGTGACCTTCGTGCTGCGGACGACGAGGACCGCCGCCCCCGAGGTGCGGATCGCCTCGGTGAGGGCCGCGTCTTTCAGGTCCGGTTGATAGATGACTTCGCAGCCGGCGGCCTCGAGCCCCGCCATTCCGCTCTGCTCGAACTTGTCGGCGACCAGGACTTTCATCAGATGGTGTGGATCAACAGGCCGTCGCGAAGCTTCGGCTCGAACCAGGTCGACTTGGGCGGCATGATCCCGCCGGCGTCGGAGATCGTCATCAGGTCGTCGACGGTTACCGGGAAGAGAGAAAAGGCGACCGCCGCGCGACCGGAATCGACCGCTTTCTCGAGCGCGCGCGTGCCCCGCGCCCCGCCGACGAAGTCGATCCGCTTGTCGCTGCGCACGTCACCGATGTTCAGCAGCCGCTCGAGCACCGCCCGCTGCAGCAACGCGACGTCGAGCGAGCTGGCGTGCGAATCATCTTCCGGTGCGAGGCCGCTGAAATCGAGCGCATGCCATTGCCCGGCGAGATACATCCGCACGTCCCCTTTTCGCGAAGGATCCGCGCCGCCGGCCGATACCGGAACGACCCGGCGGAGCTCGTCGAGGAACTGCTGCGGCGACCGCCCGGCGAGATCCTTCACGGTCCGGTTGTAGGGCAGCACCTGCATCTGGTCGTCGGGAAACGCGACCGCGATGAACGTATCGGCATCGATTCCGCCGGCCGGACTGCCGGCCCGGCCGCGGAGCTCGCCACGCGCCCGCGCGGCGCTGGCAGCGCGATGATGGCCGTCGGCAATGTAGAGAGCGGGGATCCCGTTGAACGCCTCGACCAGCCGGTCCGCCTGGTCCAGGCCGGCGCGCCAGATCGTGTGATGCACGCCGTCCTCGGCGGTGAAGTCGTACAAAGGGTCCCCGGCGGTGACCTCGCGCTGGATGGCATCGACGCCGGACGAGGCGCGATACGTCAGGAACACGACGCCGGTCTGGGCCCGCAGCACGACGATGTGGCGGGTCCGATCGTCTTCCTTGTCGCGGCGCGTGCGCTCGTGCTTCTTGATCGCGTCGGATTCGTAGGCGTCCACCGGGAAGCAGCCGGCGATTCCGGTCTGCTCGTGGCCACCCATCCGCAGGCGGTAGAAATAGAGCGACGCCGCATCCTCGTAGACGAGCGGGGCAGCCTCGCGCAGGGCCGTGAAGTTTTCCCGGGCGCGAGCATAAACCCGCGCCGAATAAGGGTCGGTGCCCTCCGGTAGATCGATCTCGGAACGGGTGACGTGGAGAAAACTCAGCGGGTTAGCGGCTGCGAGCTGACGTGCCTCTTCGGTGCTCACCACGTCGTACGGGACCGACGACACCGCCGCCGCGCTCGCGGGAGCGGGCCGCAAGGCGCGGAACGGATGGATCGAGGCCATCCGGACATTTTAGTGCAAGGGATGGCCGCGGTCAGTCCAAGGACGGTGTGGATGGTGATCGCCAGGGCAGGGAGCGGCAGCGCGCGCCGTTACTGGACCGCGCGAACAGCGTCCGGCTTCGTGCGCGATTCGGCCAGCGCCGTGGCCATCCGCCCGCGAATGCCGTCCAGCTGCTGGCGGAAGGTCGCCAGGTGCACGCCGGCGATCGGCTCTCCCGGCGGGAGCCGCGAGTGCTCGACCCGCGGGTTCACGAAGACGCCGTTCCGGCGCAGGCGGTAATCGAGGTGGGGGCCGGTCGCGGTGCCGGTCGACCCGACGAAGCCGATGACCTCTCCCTGGCCGACCCGCGTGCCGGCACGGATGCCTTTGCCGAAGCGCGACAGGTGCAGGTAATAGCTCTCGTAGCCGCCGGCGTGCCGCAGCCGGACCTGGTTGCCACCGCCACCCGCCCAGCCGGCCGACACTACCACGCCGGCCGCGACCGAGACGACCGCCGAGCCGTGCGGCGCGCCGTAATCGACGCCGAGATGCGCGCGATACGAACCATGGACCGGGTGCTTGCGGCGGAGAGAGAAGGCCGAGGTGATGCGGGGCTCGAACCGCAGCGGGCTCTTCAGGAAAAACCGCCGGAGCGAGCGACCGCTCTCGTCGTAGTAGTCGGACTTCCCGGTCACCGGATCGGTCCAGCGGAACGCCTGGTGTTCGCGGCCATCGGCGACGAACCGCGCGCCGAGAATGTCGCCGTAGCCGGCGAACTCCCCGGCGTGGGTCGATTTCTCGAACACCACTTCGAAGCCGTCGCCGGGCTGAAGGTCGCTGTTGAAATCGATGCTGCCGCTGAAGATCTCCGCCAGCGAGAGCGCCAGCTGGATCTTCTCGCCGGCGGCGTCGAGCGCGGCGATCAGGGAGTTTGTCCGGTCGTCGATGCTGGCGCGAACGGCCACGACCTCGGTGTGCTTCTCGATCGGCATCACCGCGGCCTGCAGCTCGCCAGGGCGCTTGTGGTCCGGGTTGAAGATGCGGAGGAAGTTGTCGGCGTCGATCTGGTATTCGAACTCGCGCAGCACGCCGTCGAACGATCGCACCAGCCGGTACGGACGCTCGGCGCGCAGACTGCGGGGGTTGAACACGCCGGCGGCTGACTTTACCGCGGCATCCACCAGGCCGACCGCGAGCTCATGCTGGCGCAGCAGGCTGTCGAGCGTAGCGTGGCGAGGCACCAGGGCATTGATGGTCTCGACCTCGACCGGGAGCAATTGATCGGGCCCCGCGTTCCGGACCGGGACCTCGGCCGCGCAGCCAGCAGTCAAAACGACCGCAAGCCCAATCGGAGCAATAAATTGCCGGCTCATCAGATCCGGGCAGTTTACGCCATCGATACCGCTGTGGCAACCCTGTAAAGACCCTAACGCGCGGCCATCACCCAGATGCCCCAATCCCCCGTTTTCCGGCTGTGATAGGCGACCTGCCGGCCATCACGGGACCAGGTGAATTCCTCGGCCGTGGCGTCGGTGAGGATCCGGGTCATGGACCCATCGATCAGGTCGAGCAGCCAGGCGCCATCCCCCTGAACCTGGAAGACGAGCCGCCGGCCGTCAGGCGATATCGCCGGGGTCCCGAGGAGGTGCCCCCGGCGGGGGGAAGGAAACAGGCGCTGGGTGGTGTCGCCGGTCGATCGGACGATCAAGCGTCCTTCGTGGCTGTAAGCGATCCGGTCGCCGTCGGGGAACCAGGCGGCCCCCCACATCCGGCCCCCGGCATGGGACGTGATCCGGGCAGTCTCGCCGCTTCCGAGATCGACGGTCCACAGATTCCAGACGTTCGGCTGATCGGGTTCGGCTTGAACGTAGGCCAGTCGCCGGCCGTCCGGCGCCCAGCTGGGCACGGCGGCGAAACCGGGCCCGGTCACCCGCCGGACCCCCTGTCCGTTTTCGTCAGCCACGTAAACCGCGCGCTCACCGTCCCGATTCGAGTCGAACGCGATCGTGCGGCCGTCGGGTGACGGACGCGCGTGGAAGTTGGATCCGTTGTCGTCGACGACACTCGTGACCCTGAGGACCGCGCCGGTCGCCGTGCTGTCGGCCCGGATGATGCCGCCACCGGCGCCTTCACCGGTATCGTAGAACGCCGCCGAGCCGGCGGTTGCAAAGGCCGGTGAAAACGCAGCCTCGGCTTCAAGACTCGCCGGCTGCACTGACGGGATCACTTCAGGCTGAGAAACCGGAATCGGCGCGACCCTGGACGCCGGGAGGTAGGCGGCCGCACCGCGCCTCCGGTTGATCGGGGTATCGATGCTGGCAGGGCCCGATTGGCTGCCGGCGCGTTCGCGGGCAGGCGAGGCGGTTTCTACGGACGGAACCGGTTCAGGCTCGCGGGAGCCGGACGAAGGCCACATCGCGGGAACCAGCCCGATGGTGACCAGGCCGCCAATAGCCGCGGCAATCACCGCCGGGTGGCGCCGGACGGCGCGGCGTTCACCAATCGCCTCGAGCTGCCGCGGTCCGATGCGAACCAGGCTCGTGTCCGGTGCGCCCCTCTCGCCTGTCTCATGGGCGCGCTCTCGTTCTGGACGGTCTTCGGCGCGACGGTCGGGGATTCGGACGGCAAAGGCACGGATCCGCACCGCGTCCTCGAGTACCGGCCACACCGCGCTCATCACCACTTCGTCGTCGAGGCCCGCGGCCCTGGCGTAGCGCATCAGCTGTGCGTGCCCGTAGCTGCCCCCCGGCCAGTTGACGAAGTAGCCCCACTCGAGCTCGCGCAGCAGCGAGACTGGAATACGGCTGCGCTCGGAGATCTCCGCGAGCGTGAGCCCGGTGGATCGACGCGCGCGGCGGACGTCTGAAATTGTCAGCCCGCGGTGCGGGCGCGTGGCGGTTTCGGACGCCGGCTGCGGCACGGCCGCCAGGTGTCCTCCAACGGCCTGGGCTTCAGCCTGCGGCTGCGCCGGTTCCGCCTGCTCACTTCGCGCCGCCCAGGTAATCGCGGCTGCAGACCAGCTCTGGTACAAGGCGATGACGACGGATCGGGCGTCGGGGGCCGAGAACCGCGCGAGCGATTCGGCGAACTCGTCGAGGGACCCGTACGGCGGCAGTTCCAGCGTGCCGAGTCCGCGCGCGATGACCAGGCGAAGTCCGCCCGGCACGCGCAGCTCCGCCGGCACATCGAAGCCCGGGAGCATCTCGTCGAGCAGACGCGCGGCGCGTTCGACGCTGCGGCCGGCTGCGACCGGCCCCTCGATGGAGATGCCGCCGTCGCGGGAGAAGCGAAGAACGCTGGAAGAAGGGATACCCGGGAGGTCGCCGCGGTGCGCGCGAAGGGTGATCGCTCTCGCCACCGTCGTTGCGTCGGCGGCATGCAGCCGCAAGCCGGCCGCCGAAAGATCAGCTAGCGAGATCGTACAGTCAGGCGTGTTCATCTGGCGGGGCTGCTTGCTACTTCCCTGCCACCCCGTTTTCGGCGAAAGCCCCGGCCAATCTGGCCAGAGCAGAAGCCAACCTGGGCATGGAAGGTGTCACCCCATCCGCGAAATGACACGCTCGGCGGTCCGGACCTTGGCTCAGCGTTTTACCGAGATCTGCAGCAGCTTCCTGAACTTCACCGGCGAACCGTTCAACAGTGCCGGCTGATATTTCCAGTCACGGGCGGCATTGATCACGGCCGTGTCGTACATCGGGTGCAGCCGGGCTCGCAGCGCAATCGAGATCACCCGCCCCTGTTCGTCGATCACCAAGTCGACAACTCCCGTGCTCCTGGTCATCCCGCTGATCGCGCTAGGCACGGCCGGCACGACCTGCCGGATGATCACCGGCGGCGTGACCCCCGGATCCTCGCTGGTGTAGATACGCCCCTCCTCCGGCTGGGCTGCCGCAGGGGTGGCTGGCGGCGCCGCGGCGACAGCCGGTTCAGCCTTGGCCGGCGGCGGAGCGGCGGCTGCTTCGGCGAGCTCGACGAAACCCGCGGCGAGGGTGCGCATGTCCGGCAGCCGTCCGTTCATCTGCGGGTCCTGCAGGAGCGCCAGCAGCTCGCGAAACCGGCCGGCCGCGTCCGCGTATTGTTTTCGGTCGTAGGCGCCTTTCGCGTCGGCGTAGCGGGCCGTCGCCAGGTCCGGCAGCAGACGCTGCCGCACGTCGGCAAAGGTGGTACGCACCCGCGGTGAGGCTTCGGCTTCGCTCGGCTGATAGAACGGATCGACGCGGACGACCGCGGCGATAGCTGATTCCGCTTCACCGGCGCGGCCGAGCGCCAGCAGGCACAGCGAGCGGTACTGCTCGATCGCCTTGCGGTCGGCCGGCAGCATGCCGTCGGTCGGCCTGAGCCCGTTCAGCACCGCCAGCGCTTCGTCGTAGCGGGCGGCCGCGTAGAGCTCGCGCGCCGTGGTGATCGATCCGGCGGTGCGACTCGCCGTCCCGGCGCCGGGCGCAAAGGCCGGGCTCTGCGCGTCGAGAGCCACCCCACCGAGCAGGATCATTGCCGCGATCACCAGGACCTTCATTACTTCATCTCCACGCTGAGGCGAACAGGGGGACCGGCGGTCACCGACACGGCGTGCCGCTTCTCACCGAACTGAGGATGCCGGAAGAGGATCTCGTGCGGGCCGATCGGGACCGCGAGGTTGCCGATCGGCGTTTCGCCGACCGCCTTGCCGTCGACGAACACTTCGGCCCAGGGAGAGGCGTTGATGTTGACGACGCCGCGCGGGACCTCGAGTGCGAGCGCCAGCACCTTGCCGGCCGTCACCTGCACGGTCCGCGTGGCGCGATAGCTCAGGCTCTCGTTGATGAACTCGAGCTCGTGCGACCCGGCCGCGAGCATCAGGCGGTCCGCCTCCGTGGTGCCGACCACCCGGCCGTGCTCACGGATCTCCACCGCGAACGGCATCTTGGTGGTGATCCACCCGGCCAGCGGGGCGCTGCCGGCAGCGGCCAGCGCCGGCGCCGGCGCCGCGGCCGCCTGGGCCTCCGCGGCAGCGACCAGCGGATCCTTGATCGGCGCCTCGATGAACTCGAGGTACTGCGAGACATCGGCGCCGGCGGTCAGCGTGATCGGGATCACCCGCGGCACGCCGCGGCGCAGCTCGAGAATATGCGCGCCGGCCGCCAGGGTGATGCGGGCCGGGGTCTGTCCGCGCTCGATACCATCGATGAAGACCGGCACGCCGGGGGGATTGGAATGGACCGACAGGGTCGCCAGCGCCGGAGCGGCTCCGCCACCCAGGATCTTGATGCCGGCGAAGCCTCCCGACGCGACGATCGCCAGCGCCGCCACAGCGGCGAACCAGCGGCGCGAGCTGCCGCGCGTTTTCGCCGGCGGCGGCACCGCGACGGCTGGGACCGAGAATGGCTGATCCGGGTCGAACATTGGCGCCGGCTGGCCGTGGCTGGCCGCGCCGTGGTCATCGGCGGCCTGACGCAGCGGCTCCAGCATGGACTCCGGCAGCGGCTCGGTGAGCAGCGCGGTGATCTCCGGCACCTCGTGAACCACCGGCGCCGGCGGCAGCAGCGAATCCGGCTGACGATCGAAGGTGTCGTCCGGGATCGGTTCGAATGACGCGACGACCTCCACCGGCTCCAGCCGGCGCGGCGGCAACGGAACCAGCACCGGCGCCGGCGGCACCAGGATCGCCGAGCTGTAGCTGCTCAGAAAGCTTTCGAGGGCGACCGGCGCGGCCACGTACATCGAGCCGTCGGCGGTGATCTCGTCGAGCGCGGCCATCGCTTCGGGGGCGGAGCCGAACGCCCGCCGGACATCCACCTGCAGCGCGCGCGCCAGCCAGGATCGCAGCGGCGGCGACAGCGGCAGCTCCTCGCCGAGCGCGGTGCGCTCGAGCGCGCCGCTCAGCAGGTCGGCCGCTCCGCGCGGGAACTCCTCGTTGCGAAGCGGACGGCCGAGGATCAGCGACAGCGCGACCACTCCGATACCGGCGACGTCGCCGCGCTGGTCGAAGCGGGGGATGCCGGCACTGGGGGGCATCACGACCCGGAACTCGTGCCACAGCCGCTCGCGCCCGTACTGCATCTGCTCCACTGCCGCACCGCAGACGTGTTCGACGATCACCAGCCGCCCGTTCGGCGTAACGATCAGCCGCTCCGGCGCGATCAGACCGTGGGCCGCGTCGCGCGCGTTCTCGTGCAGCAGCGCTACCGCCGGCACCAGCTGGCGGATCAGGCACAGGGCGGCGTTGATATCGAGCTGCAGGCCGCGCTCCTCGGCCACGCGCAGGATGTCCGACAGCCGGGTCCCCTCGACATGGTCCGACACCAGCGACAGCGCGGTGGCGTGGGTCGGGGCGCGGTCGACGCGACGCACCCGCGCGTACGAGGCATGGCGGAAGTTCGCCAGCCGGGCGACCCGCTCGCGCAGGGCGAACTCGAACGACGGAACCGCGGTGAGCGCCGGATTGATGCGCAGGACCTGGACCAGGTCGCCGGTGGTGGGGTCTGTGGACACGACGCGGTCCCCGATGCCATCGGAGAAGAGCGGCGCCTCCGGGCGTCCGGGAGAAACAAGTGCTGCCATTGAAGGTCCGTCGTGCAACGGCGGGACCATCCGAACGGCGTAAAATTCCTCGAAAATTCGCAGATCGCAGCCTCGGACTATCCCGAACCGCGTCCGCCGCTCACAATTTTGTAAGACGACGCTGGGGTATCATTTCGTTTTGCTCTGTTTTCCTATTTGCACGTCTCTGCGGGAGGATTCGATGATGTTTGCACTCCGGCCCCGGCCGCTCGTCGCGACCGCGGCCCTGGCCGCCACCCTGGCGTTCGCGCCACTCGCGGCCCAGCAGCCCCAGGAAAAAGTCGACTACGACGCGATCTACAAGATCAAGGACGAAGGCTTCGCCCGCTCACAGGTCATGACGATCATGAGCTGGATGACCGACGTCTACGGTCCCCGCCTCACCAATTCTCCGGGCTTCCGCAAGTCGGGTGAATGGGCGGTCAAGGAGATGAGCTCCTGGGGGCTCGCCAATGTGAAGCTGGAGCCCTGGGTCACCCCCACCGGCCCGTTCGGCCGCGGCTGGTCCAACGACAAGTTCTATCTGCAGGCGACGACTCCGGGGGGCAGCTTCCCGATCATCGGCATGTCCACCGCCTGGACCCCCGGCACCAACGGAGCGGTCTCGGGTGACGCCATCATCGCGATCATCGAGACCCCCGAGGATCTGGCGAAGTTCAAGGGACAGTTGAAGGGAAAGTTCGTCCTGACCTCGGCGATGCGCGAAGTTGCGCCGCTGTGGACGCCGCCGGCCCAGCGCTACACCGACGACCAGCTCGCCGCCCTCCAGAGTGAGACCGACTCGACGCCGCGCGGCGCCGGCCGCGGACGTGCCGGCGGACCGGCTGCCGGCGGACCGGGGCGTGCCGGTGGGCCACCGGCTGCCGGAGGCCGCGGCGGCGCCCAGAACTTCGCCGCCCAGCGGACGCAGTTCTTCAAGGATGAAGGAGTGCTCGGCCTCATCAGCGCCGGCCGCGGCGACGGCGGCACCATCTTCCTCGGCGGCAACACTCCCAACCGCCAGCCGAACGTCACCGACCTCGGCCTGCCGCAGATCGTGATCGCGATCGAGCATTACGGCCGGATCGCCCGCACCCTCGAGAAGAACATGCCGGTGAAGATCGAAGCCGACATCAAGAACACCTTCCACGACGACACCTCCTCCTTCAACGTCGTCGGCGAGATCCCCGGCAGCGACAAGGCCGACGAGATCGTGATGCTCGGCGGGCACTTCGACTCGTGGCACGGCGCGACCGGGGCCACCGACAACGCCGCCGGATCCGCGGTGATGATGGAGGCGATTCGCATCCTCAAGCAGAGCGGCGTGAAGCTGCGGCGGACGGTCCGGATCGGTCTGTGGGGCGGTGAGGAACAGGGGCTGCTCGGGTCGCGGGCCTACGTCACCGAGCACTTCGGCGATCGCACGACGATGGCGTTGAAGCCGGCGCACGCGAAATTCGCCGGCTACTTCAACGTCGACAACGGCACCGGCGCGATTCGCGGCATCTATCTCCAGGGCAACGAAGCCGCCGGACCGGTCTTCGAGGCGTGGATGAAGCCGTTCAACAACATCGGCATGGACACGGTCACGATCCGCGACACCGGCGGCACCGACCATCAGTCCTTCGACGCGCTCGGTTTGCCGGGCTTCCAGTTCATCCAGGATGCGGTCGAGTACGACACCCGCACCCACCACTCGAACATGGACTCCTACGAGCGCATCCAGGAAGAGGACATGCGCAAGAACGCGGTCATCGTCGCCTCGTTCGTCTACCACGCCGCCAACCGCGACCAGCTCCTGCCGCGCAAGCCGCTGCCCAGGCCCGCCGGAGCCGGACGAGGCACTCGGTAGCAATACTGCAAGGTTGAAGGTCGAAGGGTGAATGCTGAAGGAAGGATGAAGTCCCGACTTCCTTCAGCATCCACCCTTCAACCTTCAACCTTGTTCTTGTTCTATCCCGTCTTTTTCCTTCTTCTCTCCATCGCCTGGACGTGGCCGCTGGCCACCCGCCTCTGGTCGCGGATTCCGCACGCCCCCGGCGATCCGGTTCTCAACATCTGGATCCTGTGGTGGAACACGCAGGCGGTGCCGTTTTCCGACGCCTGGTGGAGCCCGCCGATCTTCTACCCGATGCACGGCGCGTTCGGGCTGTCCGAGCACCTCGCCGGCATCGCCGCATTCACCGCGCCGTTTCATTTCGTCGGCCTCACGCCGATCGCCGCCTACAACGTCGCGCTGATCCTCTGCGGCTTCCTGAGTGGATACTTCGCCTTCCTCCTCGGGCGCTCGCTCACCGGCTCGGCCGCCGCCGGACTGGTCGCCGGCGTGGCCTTCGCCATCGCCCCGTACCGCGCCAGTCAGCTTTCACACCTGCAGGTGCTGACGTCGCAGTGGATGCCGCTCGCGCTCTTCGCAATGCACCAGCACCTCGACGACGGCCGGCGGCGGTGGCTGGTGCTCTTCGCCGCGGCGTGGCTGCTGCAGGCGCTGTCGAACGGCTACTACCTGCTCTTCTTTCCGCTCCTGGTGGGTTTGTGGCTGCTCTGGTTCGTGAAGTGGCGAACGAGCGCGCGGCGCGGCCTCGCCATCGCCGGGACGTTCGCCGCCACCTCCCTGCTGCTGGCGCCGGTGCTGCTTCGGTACCACGAGATCCAGTCCGGGCTGGGGCTGCGGCGCTCCCTGGGCGAGATGGTGATGTTCAGCGCGAACCTGCGTTCGTTCATCCAGCCGGCGGACCTCCTGCGATTCTGGCCGTCGCTGCCGGTGGCAACGCAGGAAGACAACCTCTTCCCCGGGGTCACGGTCGTGGTGCTCACGCTGCTCGGGGCGGCGGCATGCGTCTGGCGCGGCCGGCTGCGCGAAGCGGTGGCCCACCGATCCGCCGGTCTGTTCTACGCCGGAAGCGCGATCCTCCTCTGGTGGCTGTGCCTGGGTCCTGCGAACGCCACGCAGTCGCCATGGCTGCATCCCTACGGCCTGCTCACGTGGCTGCCCGGGTTCGAGGGGCTGCGGGTGCCGGCCCGGTTCACGATGGTCGCGACTCTCTGCATTTCGCTCAGCGCGGCAATCGCGGCAGCGCGGCTGGCGCCGGTCGCCGGCTGGCGGCGGCTGGGGGCCGGCGCGCTGATCGCCGTGGGGTTGTTCGCGGACGGCTGGATCGAACCGATGCCGCTCTCGGCGCCGCCGCCCAGGGCAATCGTCACGGCGCCGCCGAACGCGGTCGTCCTCGAGCTCCCGGCCGAGGAATCGGTCAACATCGTCGCCATGTACCGGGCGATCCTGCACCGCCGTCCGCTCGTGAACGGCTACAGCGGGTACACGCCGCCGCACTTCGACCTGCTGACGCATGCACTGCACCGCGGGGACCCGAGCATCCTCACCCACTTCGCCCGCGGCCGCACGCTCGTGGTCATCGTTCACCGGCGGCTCGATGCCGACGGGTTCTGGCGCAGGCTGGTCGAGCAGGCGGGGGGCAGGCTGCAGGAGGAGTCGGGCGTCGGTCCGGTGTTCGTCGTCCCGACACAGCCGCGGCAACCGGCGCCGGGGTTCGGGCCGCCACTGGCCTCGGTCCCGGTCGAGAGCGAGGCCGGCTATGCGGCCATCGATCTCGGATCCGGGCAGGTGGTGCGCGCTATCACCGTCGCGCTGGAATCGCCTTACACCTCGATCGGCGAGCGGCTCACGGTCGAAACCTCGAGCGACGGCGCCGCCTGGACCAGCGTCTGGGAGGACTGGACGGGTGAGCCCGCGCTCGCCGCGGCGCTCGAGGATCACCGACAGCTGGCGATGAAGATCTACCTGCCGGATGTCCGTGCCCGTTATCTCCGGATCTCGCCGGCGGTGCCCGGGGTCGAGCGGGGGCTGCGCGCCCACGGTCCGCGGTGAGACGCTGCCTGCCGTCCCGGAGATGCAAGATGTCGCTGGACGGCGATCAGCGCGGGTCCTGGCCGGGCAGCCATGCCGGCTTGAAGTCCGAGCTCGCGAGCCAGCGGATCGGCCCCAGCATCGAGCGGATCGCGTCGGTCATGTGCGGGAAATCGATCGTCCGGAGCTCGTCGGACGGCTGGTGATAATCCTTGTGCAAGCCGTAGCTCGAAACCGTGTGGGCGATCACCCCGCGCCGTGCGAACGCGATGTTGTCGGAGCGGGTGAAGAAGCTCTGTTCCGGGTGCGGGTCCTGCACCAGCTTCGCGCCGCGCCTGGCGAGCTCCGGCCCGAGATTCGATCGTTCGTAGCCGGTGAGCCACAGCGTGTGCGGCGGGACCTTCTGGTCCGGGCGCCCGATCATCTCGAACTGCAGGTTGGCGACGATCCGGTCGAGCGGCACGACCGGCTTGTCTGCGAAGTAGCGCGAACCGGCGCCGCCCGCCTCCTCGCTGCCGAACCACGCGAAGATGATGGGCCGCGCCGGGCGCGGCCCGGACGCAATCGCCGAGGCAAGCTCCAGCACCGCCACGCTGCCCGATGCATCATCGTCCGCACCGTTGTAGATGGTGTCGGCGCCAGGGGCGGCGGGCTCGCGGCTGGCCCCGACGTGATCGATGTGGGCGCTGAGCAGAATGTTCTGCGCTGCCCGTGCCGGGTCCGTGCCCGGAAGCCGTCCGACGGCGTTCCAGGTGTTCGTCTTCAGGATGGTCTTGACCTCTCCCTCGAGCGACACCTTCGTGCCGGCCGGGAGCTTCTCGACGGCGGCGAACGTCGCATCATCGAGGACGATGCAGGATGGGCGGGCAACGCCCGGCGGGATGCCCACGGTGCGAGGGGCAACCCGGGGCAAAGCGCCTGCCGGCACGCGGAACCCGAGGCAGCCGTTCGTCTTCGCAAGCAACATCGAAGCGGCTGAGAGCCGGGGGGCCAGCTCGAGCGTCAATGCCGGGAGTACGATCACGCTTCCCGGCGGCGCCGCACCCCCCGGGGGAAGCGCGGCGATCGACCCCGACATCACCGGGGCGCTCATGGAAGTGACGGTAGCTCCCTTACCGTGAATGTACCGATTCGCGCCGATCGACAGCACCGGCGGCGCTCCCAGCTCGGGGCGCTCGATCTGGATCGTTTGAATGTAGCCTCCATCATCACCGAGCGGCTCGAGCCCCCACCGCCGCAGCTGGGCGGCGACGTAGGTGACCGCCACCCACTCGTCGCGGCTGCCGCTGGCACGTCCGTTCATGGCGTCGCTGGCGAGGAACTCCATGTGGCCGCGGACCGAGGCTTCGGCGATCACCCCGTCGGCGGGGCGCACACCGTGGGTGCCGGCGGGACCGGCGGTGCGCGGCGCGCAGGCGACCGACACGAGGAGCAGAAGGGCGAGAACGGTCTGTTTCACGCCGGCAATGTTACCGCGCCGGTTACTTGCCGATCGCGAACAGGTGCTTTTCTCCGCGGATGTAGATCCGGCCGTTGGCGAGCGCGAGCGAGGAATAAACCGGTTCGTCGACCGTGTTGGTGCGCACGATCTCGTGCTTCGGCCCGGCCTTGAGCAGGAAGGTGTCGCCGTCCTCGCTGGTCATCGCGATCATGCCGTTGTAGGCGACCGCGGAACCCATGAAGTGCGTCGGCTTCGGCGGCCGGCCCCCCTCGTAGACGACCTTTCCGGTCGCCGCCTCGAGGCTGGTGACGATGCCGTTGTCGGTCGAGAGGTAGACGTGATCCTGGTAAAGGATGTTGGAGAGGACGTAGCCCGTGCCCTTGGTGTACTCCCACGCGACCCGCTTGTCTTCCGGCTGGTCACCCGGGCGGATGGCGATGATCCGCTTGGCCGGGAAACCGGCGGTAACGATCACCAGCCCGTTGCCGACGAGCGGCGTATGAATGGCGTTGCTGTCGACCCCCTTGGTCCGCCAGAGCTCCTTGCCGGTCTTCGGGTCGTAGCCGATCACGTTCTCGGAGCCGTTGGTGACGAGCTCGGTGCGGCCGCCCGCGTTGACCAGCACCGGCGTGGACCAGGTGATCTGGATCGGGCGCTGGGTCTTCCACAGCTCCTTGCCGGTCATCCGGTCGTAGGCAACGACCACGGACGTCTTTTCGTCCTGGTCGCGCTGGATGATGACCGCGTTCTCGAAGAGCACGGGCGAGGTGCCGGTGCCCAGCCCGAGGGTGTGGAACTTCTCGACGATCTTCCAGGCGAGCTTGCCGGAGAAATCGTAGGCGTAGAGCCCTTCGGGGCCGAAGTAGGCGTAAACCATCTTGCCGTCAGTGATTGCGGTCGGCCCGGCGAAGGTGCTGCGGCGGTGACGGGCGTCGAACACCGGGCCTTCGTACGCCGTTTGCTCCCACGCGATTTTGCCGGTCCTGGCGTCGAGCGCCAGCAGCTTGAGCGTGTGCTTCTTGTCGCCTGAGACCGACTCGGGATGCGGCTGTTGAATGCGGACCGATTCAGGCACGACCCCGGGCACGACTTCCCCTTCGATGGCGCTGGTGAGGAAGATACGATCCCCCCAGACGATCGGCGACGAATAGCCGTGCGGGAGCGGGGTCTTCCACACGATGTTCCGGTCGGCGGCCCATTCGGTGGGCAGGCCCGTTTCGCTCGAGATCCCCTGCCCCTGGGGGCCGCGCCACTGCGGCCAGTTCTCGGCGGCCAGCACCGCGGTGAGGGCAAGCGACAGGGACAGCGTGATCGGCGCAATACGACGCATGAAACAGACTCCTCGCTGAGGTGGTATCTGCGGTGATGGGCCCGGCGGGAACCGCGCGCCATCGAATTATAGACGCGTGATTCCTCAATGCCCCTGCCTGGTGACGAAACCAGTGCGGGCGTTGATGAAGCGGGCCGTGCCGGTGACTACACGCGCAGGGCTCGGAGGGCCGCCTCGACCGGCGGCCGGCGATTGAAATTTCGCGTCAAAATCGGGTGTTATCCTTGAGAAAGCTTATGTTGAACAAACTCTCCCGTGGTGTACGTGTGTGGGTGGCGGCCGCCCTTCTCCTGCCGGCCGCGGCGGTTCTCAGAGGCGCGGACTGGCCCGACTGGCGCGGCCCCGCGCGAACCGGCGTCTCGACCGAAACCGGGCTGCCCGAGAAATGGTCCCCGGCCGGCGAGAACCTCGCCTGGCGGGTGCCGGTCGGCGGCCGTTCCGCCCCGGTTGTGTTTGGCGACCGGCTCTACCTCCAGACCTCTGCCGGGGAAGGCGCCACGCTGCAGGAGCGCCTCATCTGTTTCAACGCCGACACCGGCAAGCAGCTCTGGGAGCATCGCTACAACCTCTTCACCAGCGACGCCCCGCCGCATCGCATCGCCTGGTCTTCGCCGGTCGTCGACACCGCCACCGGCAACATCTTCGCGATCAGCGGCGGCGGCCTGCTGATGTCGCTGTCGCGCGACGGCAAGCTGCTGTGGGAACGCTCGCTCGCCGAGGAGTTCGGCATGTGGACGACGCACGGCGGGCGCATGTCGTCGCCGGTCATTGACGGCGACCAGGTGATCGTGAGCGGGCTCACGTTCATGTGGGGGACGTCGGCCAACGGCGCACATCGCTTCCTGTCGTTCGACAAGACGAGCGGGCGCACGAACTACGTCAGCGCGCCTGAAGGCCGGCCGACCGACACCATCTACGCGAACCCGTTCATCGCCGACGTCAACGGCGTCCGCACGTTCTTCTCCGGCGGCAGCGACGGCGCGATGCACGCGCTGAAGGTCAACACCGGGGAGAAGATCTGGAGCTGGAAGGTCAGCCAGCGCGGTCTCAATACCGCCGCCCTGGGGATCGGCGCCGACATGATCGTGACCCACAGCGAAGAGAACATCGGCTCGAGTGAGATGGGCATGGTGGCGGCGGTGCCGATGGCGTCGAAGGGGGAGCTGGCTGACAAGGACGCGCGCTGGCTCTCGCGAAGCGTGCAGGCTGGCTACGCCTCGCCGGTTACCGATGGCGAGCGGTTGTACCTGCTCGACAACGGCGCCGTCCTGATCGCGGTGGATCTCAAGACCGGCAAAACCGTGTGGAGCGAGGGGCTCGGCACGATCGCCAAGGCCTCGCCGGTCTACGCCGACGGCAAGCTGTACATCGGCACGGAAAACACCGGCGATGCCGGCGGCAAATTCTTCATCATCCGGCCGACCGCCACGAAGGCGGAGATCCTCGACCAGGACTGGCTCGGCACGCCTCAGAAGTCCGAGCTGATCGTCGCCGCACCGATCATCGCGCGCGGCCGGGTCTACGTGACGTCGATGGACGCGCTCTACGCGATCGGCCCCAAGGGGACGCCGAAGCCGGCCGCGGCGGCGCCGGCCCGTCCTGCCGCTCCTCCGGCGGCCGGCCCGGCGACGACCGCCCTGGTGACCCCGACCGAACTGATGGTCAAGCCCGGCACCCCGGTCGCCCTCACGGTGAAGCTGTTCGATGCCGCCGGCAATCCGGTGGCCGGCGGACCGGGGGCCGGCGGACCGGGGGCCGACGCCACCTGGACGCTCGAGAAGCTCAAAGGGACGGTCGCGGCCGGCAAGTTCACCCCCGATCCGGCGGCAGGCGCCCAGGCCGGCACGGTGAAAGCCACGGTCGGGAGCGTCAGCGGCGCCTCGCAAATCCGGGTCATCCCCGACCTGCCGTGGGCGTTCGACTTCGAGAGCAGCGCCGAGGTGCCGGCCTACTGGATCAACGCCACCGGCAAGTTCGCGGTCCGCGATCTCGAAGGGAGCAAGGTCCTGGTGAAGCTCGCCGAGAACCCGTTCGCGTTCGCCAAGCGGACGCGGCCGTTCTTCGGCCAGACCGATCTCTCCGACATCACCATCGAGGCGGACCTGCGCGCCATGGAGCGGCGCCGCCAGATGGGAGACATGGGGCTGGTGGCGCAGCGCTACGAGCTGGTGCTGTTCGGCTCACACCAGCGCCTCGAGCTCCAGCCGTGGCAGCCGGAAGTGTCGCGGACCCAGCGGGTCGAGTTCAAGTGGGAGAAGGACAAGTGGTACACGATGAAGCTCGAGGTCACCAACCTCGACAAGGGTCGTGTCCGCGCCCGCGGCAAGGTGTGGCCGAAGGGGGAGGCTGAACCGGCGGCCTGGACGATCGAGCGGATCGATCCGATCGGCAGCACCCACGGCACGGCCGGCATCTATGCTGACGTCCCCTCCAACCCGGCCGGCGGGTCCGAGGTCTACTACGACAACATCAAGGTCTATAAGAACAAGAAGTAGTTTCGGGGACAGGCACCCTCCGTAATTGAGAGCAGACATACAACGATGAAGAAAACAATTCTTTCGGTTCTCGCGGTTGCGGCGGCTGGGTCAGTGGTCGCCGGCGCATTCTCGGACCCCGGCCCGGAATGGCCGATGTGGGGTGGGACCCCCGACCGGAACCTGGTGTCCTCGATGAAGGGGCTGCCGACCGCGTGGGATTTGAAATCCAAGAAGAACGTCAAGTGGATCTCCGAGCTCGGCTCGCAGGCCTACGGCAACCCGGTGGTCTCCGGCGGCTACGTGCTCGTCGGCACCAACAACGAGGCGATGCGGGACCCCGCGATCAAGGGGGACAAGGGCATCCTGATGGCGTTCCGCGAGTCGGACGGCCAGTTCATGTGGCAGGCGGTCCACGACAAGCTCGCCGCCGGCCGGGCCAACGACTGGCCGTTCCAGGGGATCTGCTCGTCGCCGCTGATCGAGAACGGCACCGCCTACTACGTCACCAATCGCGGTGAGGTGATGGCGGTCGACCTCGACGGCTTCCGCGACGGCTCGAACGACGGCGCGGTCAAGGACGAGAAGCTCTCACGCGAAGTGGACGCCGACGTCCTGTGGCGCTACGACATGATGGAAGAGCTCGGCGTCATGCAGCACAACATGGCGAACTCGTCGCCGGTCTCGTTCGAGAACCTGATCTACGTCAGCACCTCGAACGGCCAGGACGAAAGCCACGTCAACGTGCCGTCGCCGAAGAGCCCGTCGCTGATCGCCATCGACAAGACGACCGGCAAGCTGGCGTGGGAAGACAAGGGAGTCGGCGAGAACATCCTGCACGGGCAGTGGTCCTCCCCCGCGGTGGCCAAGGTCGGCGACGTCGTCCAGGTGGTGGTCGGCCAGGGTGACGGCTACGTCCGCGGCTTCGAAGCGAAGACCGGGAAGCCGCTGTGGGAGTTCGACCTCAACCCGAAGGAGTCGGTCTGGCCGAAGACCCGCAACGAGGTCATCAGCACCCCGATCATCGTCGACAACGTTGTCTATATCGCCAACGGTCAGGACCCCGAACACGGCGAAGGCGTCGGCCATCTCTACGCCATCGATCCGACCAAGCGCGGCGACATCAGCCCGACGATCAAGAAGGGTGACAAGCCCGAGAAGAACCCGAACAGCGGCGAGCTGTGGCACTACAACGACATCCGGCGGTCGATCTCGACCGGCGCGCTGTTCAACGGCGTCCTCTTCTACTCGGATTTCAGCGGCTTCCTCCACGCGGTCGACGCCAAGACCGGCAAGCAGGTCTGGAAGCACGACATGTTCGCGGCCATCTGGGGCTCGCCGATCGTGATCGACGGCAAGGTGTACCTGGGCGACGAGGACGGCGACGTCACGATCCTGAACGCCGACCGGACGCTGAAGGTGGTCGCCGAGAACAACATGGGCAGCTCGGTCTACTCGACCGCCGTCCCGGCCAACGGCACGCTGTTCATCGTCAACCGCAACCAGCTGATCGCGGTCGCCGAGGGCAAGTGAACCTGGCGGTCCGCTGTGCCGCTGTCCTGCTCGCCGGAACGGTGCTGTCGGCCACCGACTGGCCGCAGTTCCGGGGGAAGGACGCGAGCGGCGTCGCCATCGGCGCCTCGGCGCCGCCGGTGACCTGGACGCTGGATCCGGCCAAGGGGATCGGCTGGAAGACGCCGATACCAGGGCTCGCACACTCGAGCCCGATCGTCTTCGGCGGTTATGTCTACGTGACGACCGCGGTCGCGGCCGGCGGCAAACCGGGGCTGGTGCTGGGGGATGTCAGCAAGTCGGGCGTTGACTCCGCGACCGATGTGGGGCGGCACGCGTGGCGGCTGATCGCCATCGACAAGCGCTCCGGCAAGATCGCCTGGGACAAGGTCGCCCACGAGGGTGTGCCGCGGATGAAGCGCCACGTCAAGGCGAGCCACGCCTCGGCGACCCCGGCCACCGACGGTCGATACATCGTCGCGCTGATGGGCTCCGAAGGGCTGTTCGCCTTCGACATGAACGGCAACCAGAAGTGGCGCACCGACCTGGGGGTGATGGACGTCGGCCTCGTGGACGATCCGGGCATGCAGTGGGGGCCGGCGAGCTCGCCGATCATCCTCGGCGACCGGGTCATCGTTCAGAACGACCGGCACAAAGGATCCTTTCTCGCCGCCTACGACCTGGCGACCGGGAAGGAAATCTGGCAGGCGGCGCACGAGGACTATCCGTCCTGGGCGACGCCGGCGGTGATCCGCTCCGGAGGACGCACCGAGATCGTCACCAACTCCGGCCAGTTCATCCGCGGCTTCGATCCCGCGACCGGACGCGAACTGTGGCGGCTGTCCGACAACCGGACGCAGGTGAAGGTGCCGACACCGATCGCCGCCGGAGACCTGGTGATCGTGACCGGCGGCTACCCGCCAGGGGGGCGGCCGATCTACGCGATCCGGCCGGGGGGATCAGGCGAGCTGACCGAAAAAGCCCTGGCGTGGAAGACGGAACGCGGTGCGCCGTACACCGGCACGCCGATCCTGTACGACGGCCTGCTCTACGCACTCACCGACAACGGCATCCTGAGCGCCTACGAGCCGAAGACCGGCGAGCGCGTGTATCAGCAGCGGGTCGCCGGCGGCTCGGGCTTCAGTGCGTCGCCGGTGGCGGCCAACGGCCGGCTGTATCTGTCGAGCGAGGACGGCGACGTCTACGTCGTCAAGGCTGGGCGCACCTACGAGCTTCTCGGCACGAACCGGATGGGAGAGCCGCTCATGGCGACGCCGGCGATCAGCGGCAACACGATTTTCGTCAGGACCGTTTCCGCGCTGGTAGCCGTTCGCTAGGGCGGGTCTGCCGCCGCATCCAGAGGTAGAACATGAATCGGTGGGGTCTGGCAATCGCGGGATCGCTGCTGGTGGTCAGCGCGTCGGTGGCGCAAGCCCCAGTGCAGGCGCCGGCCAACGCGTGGCCGCAGTTCCGCGGCTCCGCTTCGATGCTCGGCACGACCGCCGTGACGCTGCCGGCGCAGCTGAAGGTCCAGTGGACCTACGAAGCCGGAGACGCGATCGACTCTTCGGCGGCGATCGTCGGCGGGGTCGTCTACGTCGGCTCGGCCAACGGGCAGCTGCACGCCGTGGATCTCGCCACCGGCAAGCTGAAATGGAAGTACAGCGCGTCGGCCGATGGCATCGGCGAATCGTCGCCGGCGGTCGCCGGCAATCTCGTCTACATCGGCGACCTGGCCGGGGTGGTCCACGCGGTCGATATCGCCACCGGCAAGATGGCCTGGACGTTCAAGACCGGCAGCGAGGTGAAGTCCTCGCCGGTCGTGTCGGGCGACAAGGTCCTGATCGGCTCCTACGACGCCCATCTGTACGCACTCGGAGCACGGGACGGCAAGCTCGCGTGGAAGGTGCAGACCGAGGGCTACGTCCACTCGACACCGGCGGTCGTCGACGGCATCGCCTACATCGCCGGGTGTGACGAGGTGCTGCGCGCCATCCGCGTCGCCGATGGCAAAGAGGTGTTCACCCTCTCGTCGGGAGCCTATACCGGGGCGTCGCCGGCGATCCTGGCCGGGCGCGCCTACTACGGCACCTATGAGAACGAGGTGCTGGCGGTGGATCTCGGCGCGAAGAAGATCGCCTGGCGCTACAAGCATCCGCAGCGGAACTTCCCGTTCTACTCCTCCCCGGCCATCTCGGGCGACCGCCTGTTCGTCGGCGGCCGCGACAAGATGCTCCACGCGCTCGATCTCAAGACCGGCAAGTCACTGTGGACGGTGATGACCCGCGCGCGGATCGACTCGTCGCCGGTCGTATCCGGGGGCCGGGTGTACGTCGGCTCGAGCGACGGCAAGCTGTACGTGGTGGACGCCGCGACGGGCAAGACCGCCTTCGAGTTCGAAGCCGGCGGACCGCTCAGCGCTTCTCCCGCGGTTGCCGACGGCAAGCTCGTGATCGGCTCGGCCGACGGCAAGCTGTTCTGCCTCGGCTAGCAGGCGGCCGTCAGGCGCAGTTCTAGGGCCGCTGCTCTTTGACGACCCGGGCGAAATCCATCACGAACGCCCGCAAGGCCTTGCCGGTCGAACGCGGCGCACTCGAATTCACCTGCACCGCAATCGACGCCTTCAACTCAGGGAAGTAGGCGAGCTCGGTCTGATATCCGGGCATGAAGCCGCTGTGCCCGTAGGTCACGCCGAACGGCGACGGGCGGATGATGACACCCAGGCCATACTTCGATTCCGGCCCGAGCTTCGCCGGCACGCCGTCGAGGAACGGCCCCATCATCGAGGCATCGAAGGCCCGCCCTTCGTAGAGGATCTCTCCCCAGCGGGCCAGGTCCAGCGCCGTCGTCGCCAGCCCGCCGCCGGTCCACTCGAACTGCGGATTGACCGCGAAGCGGCCGTCTTTGATCATCTCGTCGGCGCCGCCGAACGGGTTGTTCGCCCCGGCATAGCCCTGGACGAGACCCGGCACCTCGCGGCGGTCCGCCGGCACGGTGTCCTTCAGCCCGAACGGGACCAGCACCCGCTTGCGCAGCTCGTCGTAGTAGCTGTTCTTCGCCACCTGCTCGATGATCATGCCGAGCACGATGTAGTTGGTATCGGAGTATTCCCATCCGGCGCCGGGAGCGAACGGCGGCGTGGCATCGAACAGGTAAGACAGGCGGTCCGACGCCGGTCCAGACCTTGTCGGGGTTTGCGCTCAGGTCGGCCGTGAACTTCGGATTGAACTCGTACCGCACCAGGCCGCTGGTGTGAGTCATCAAGTGGCGGACGGTGATCGCCGAGGCGTTGGCAATCCTCCCGAACCACGGCTCTTTGCTGAAGAACTTCGCCAGCGTGTCGTCCAGGTTGAACTGCTTCTCGTGGATCATCTGGAGCGCGACTGCGGACGCGTAGGTCTTGCCGACGCTGCCGACGAGCAGCCGGTCGGACGGCTTCATCGGCGTGCCGGCCGTGCGGTCAGCGACTCCGACGGCGATCCCGAAGCTCGTCCCGTCGGCGAGCACGAAGCCGGCGGTGCCGCCGGGAAAACTTCCGGCCTTGTGGAGCTCGGCGAACTTCCCCTGAAGTCGTTCCTGGAGCGAGCCTGCCGACGTCTGCGGCGCCGTCTGCTGGATCTTTGGGGGCGCCAGCACCCATAGCAATGAGATCGCAACGGCGGACGCGGCAGGTTTCAGCATGGGGGAATCATAGGCAACGGTGCAGGCGAGCGAAAGCTCATTGGGACGAACGCAAATGGTCCACAGGCAACAATCCTCACTCGGTCGCGCGGAGATCCGCCTGCTGCTCCATCACGGTTTCCTCGGGGAGCGTCTCCGACGGCGGACGGTGGGCCTGGCGGACCATCTCGATCAGCGCCAGGGTCACCGCCACGACCACCGGGCCGAGGACGATGCCAAGGATGCCGAAGACCTCCAGCCCGCCGAGCACGGCGAAGAAAATCAGCAGCTCGTGGAGCCGGGCGCGGCGGCCAACCAGCCGGGGCGACAGGAAGTTGTCGATCGACCCGATCACCAGCACACCCCAGGCCACCAGGATCGCGGCCTTCACGTAGGCGCCGGTCAGCGCCAGGTAGATCGCCGCCGGGACCCACACCAGAAACGCCCCGGCCATCGGGATCATCGACAGGAAGAACATCACCACGCCCCACAGCAGCGGTGATGGCAACCCCAGCACCGAGAAGATCATCGTGCCGAGCGTCCCCTGGATCGCCGAGATCACCAGCACGCCGTAGATGGTGGCGCCGATCACATCGCGGGTGCGGATCGAGATGTCGTGCAGCTGGATCCGCTGCAGCGGCAGGATGTCGTAGACCGCGTGGCGGATCCGGTCACCGTCGCGGAACAGGTAGAACAGCGTGAACACCACCAGCACGATCTGGACGACGGCGCCGACCGCGCCGCCGACCACGAGGAGGGTGCTCGCGGCGATCGCGCCCCCCCACGATTGCAGCCGCTCGGACAGGAACTTCTGCGCCGCCACCGCGTCGATGTCGATGTAGCCGCGGATCCGCTCGAGCACCCACCCGACGCCGGGGATCGTCTCCAGCGACGACAGCCGCTGCACCCCGGCCTGCAGGTTCTCGGCTGCCCCCGCCAGCTCGCGGACGACCGCGATGGTGATGAACGTCACCGGGAGCAGGATCAGGAAGACCACCAGCAGCGTCGACAGCGCGGCCGCGCCGGACGGGCTGCCGACACGGTCGCGAATGCGGCGATGAAGCGGATAGAACACCACCGCCAGCACCGACGCCCAGAGGATCACGTTCACGAACGGCTGGACCATCAGCCAGCAGAGGTACAGCGCGATCGCGAGCACGACACCGAGCGTGATCAGGCCGGCCACGGAAAGAAATGCCTACTGCTTTACCACATTGACGTAATAGAGATCGGTCGCAACCTCGAAGGCGGCCTTGCCGAGATCCGACTTCATGATCTGCCAGTCCACGGTCGGGCGGATCGTCTGCCACTTGCCTGGATCCCCGACCCGGATCGGCATCGCGAATGCCCGTTCGTCCGCGCGCCAGCGGTAGGCGACCGTGCCGGCCTTGTCGTCGAACACCAGTTCCAGCACCGGCAGGTCGGCCCGCCGCAGGTACTGATCGAAAATTGGCGTGAGGTCCTGTCGCAGCTCCGCGTTGAAGAACCGGACCATGTCTTCGGTCATGATGTTCCGGTACTTGAACGTCTGGTAGACGTCTCGCATCAGCTTCCACCAGCGCTGGTCGTCGTTGACGACGCTGCGCAGCGTGTTCAGGAAGAGCGCGCCCTTGAAGTACTGGTCCTGGCTGGGGCCCCGGTGGATGCCGCGCTGAGTGATGATCGGCTGCCGGTTGCCGACCTTCGACTTGTAGCCGTTCACGTACTTCAACGCATCTTCGTAGCCGAACATGTGCTCGACGTAGAGGTTCTCGAGGTACGTCGTCCAGCCCTCCTGGATCCACATGTCCGAGACGTCGGCGGCCGATACGGCGTTGCCGAACCACTCGTGGGCGCTCTCGTGGATGATGATGAAATCGAACTTCAGGCTGACCCCGACCCCGGTCCAATCCCGCTCGAGGTAGCCGTTGGCGAAGCGATTCCCGTAGGTGACGGCGCTCTGGTGCTCCATTCCCGAGTACGGAACCTCGATCAGCTTGTAGCCGTCCTTGATGAACGGGTATTCACCAAAGAACTTGTGGTACGCCTCGATCATCGGCTTCGCCTGAGCGAACTGTTTCTTTGCCTTCTCGAGGTTTTCAGGAAGCACGTAAAAATCGAGCGGCAGGTCTCCGAGCTTGTCAGAGAAGTGAACGTAATTGCCGATGTTCAGCGACACGTTGTAGGAGTTGATCGGGTAGTGCACCTGCCAGTCCCATCGCGTGTAGCCGTCGCCAAGGTCGGTCTTGCCGATGAACTTGCCGTTCGAGACGTCGACCAGGTCGTTCGGGATCGCGACGCCGATCCGCATGTTCTCCGGTTCGTCGCGCCACTGGTCCTTGCTCGGCCACCAGACGCTGGATCCCGGGCCTTCGCAGGAGGTGGTGATCCAATGTTTCCCCGCGGGGTCCTTCCGGAAGGCAAAGCTGCCGAAGCGGCCGGTCTCGCTCGGTGAACCGGAATAGTGGAAGTCGATGGCATACTCCCGGCCCTTGCGGAGGGTCTCGGGAAAGTCAATGAAGACGGCGTTCACCTCGCGCTCGTACTTCAGCGGCGTCTGCCCGAGGAGAATCTGCTCAACCTGAAGATTGGCGTAGAGATCGATCTGAATGCGTGTGTCATCCTGCAGCATCTTGAACCGGATGGTGGTCCGGCCGCTGATGAACCGCTTCTCGGGATCGACGCGGACGTCGAGATGGTACGAGAGCAGGTCGTTGTTGGCACGGTAGCGGCCGTATTCGCCGCGCAGGATGTCGGCGCGGGTCGGCGCCCGGAGCGGGGGCGGCGCGGTCTGGGCCGGCGGATTCTGGGCCGGCGGCTTCTGGGCCGGCGTCTGAGCCGACAACAGGGCGCCGAGACAAAGGATCGTGATGGCGGTCGCGGGTGGCGTGCGAAGCATGGCGTGAATGATATCCGACCGCGCCGCCGCCACCGGATGAACACGGACCAGGGAGGAATACGTGCGTATGCGACCGCCGGCTGCGTATCTCGTCGCCGCGATGGCCGGAACCTTCATCGTCACCCGGGCCTACCTGCACTGGCGGCCCGACACGGACCTGAACATCGGCCAGTACAACATCCACCACCTCTACACGGGCGTGCTGATCGTCGCGGTCTGCGGCATCCCGGCGATTCTGGGGGTGTCTGGGAAAGCAGCGCAGGTGATCCTGACGGCGGGGTTCGGCGTCGGGCTGAGCCTGGCGCTCGACCAGTGGGTCTACCTGATCGTGACCGACGGCACGAACGCCTCCTATCTGCTGCCGGTCTCGTGGATACACGGGCACGATCATGGTGGCGCTGGCCTGCATCTACGCCGCATACATTGGACGCCAGCGGCCGGGCGGGTAGAACGCAGCCCCGCACGCAGGAGGCTGTAGCGCAGCCTTCATGGCCGCCGGTCGACGACGACGCGACCGTCCTTCATCACCCAGCGGACTCCGGTGATGAGCGCGCCAATGTCCTGCAGCGGATTCCCCTCCACCGCAACGACATCCGCCAGGAACCCGGGTCTGATACGGCCGATCGAATCAGCCTGTCCCAGCAGGTCGGCCGCGGTTGTCGTGGCCGTTCGCAGCGCCTCGGCGGGCGTCATCCCGGCCTTCACGAACCATTCGAGCTCGCGGGTGTTCTGGCCGAAACCGCTGAAGACCGCATCCGAGCCCATGCCGATGCGGACGCCCGCCTTGAACGCCCGGCGCGTCGATTCCAGGTTCTTCGCGATGTACTCGCGCAGCGGCGGGATGGCTTCGGGCGGGAAGCCGTATTCCTCCCTCGCGTCAACGTAGTAGCGATTGTGATCGATGGTCGGGACCCACACCGTCCTGCGCTTCACCATCTCGGCCAGCGTCTCATCGTCCAGCTCGATGCCGTGCTCGATCGAGTCGGCGCCGGCGCGGACGGCGTCCTTCACACCCGACGCCCCGTAGGAGTGAATCGCCACTTTGCGTCCGGACGCGTGGGCGGCAGAGACGATGGCGTGCAGCTGGTCGAAGGTGAGGGTCTGGGTGGTTTCGACGCTCTGGAAGCTGCCGCGGGAGGCATAGACCTTGATCCAGTCGGACCCGGCGGCGATGCGGGTGTCGACCTCGGCGCGCATCGCGTCGGGCGCCGGCCCGCCGCCGCGACCAGCTGAGATCCCGCGGCCGGCCACGAACATGCGCGGCCCGACAAGGGTTCCAGCCTTGACCTGGTCGCGCATCAGGATGTCGGCCCCCTGGCCGCCGAGATCCCGGATGGTGGTGACGCCGGTTTCGAGCGTCCGGCGCGCGTTCTCGGCCGCGACCCTGGCGGTCTCTTCGGGAGTGCGGCGCTGCCCCTGCTTGAGTGGAGTCGTGCCCGGGGCCCGGTCCCAGTAGTAGGTGACGTGGGTGTGGAGATCGATCAGGCCGGGGAGCGCGGTGTAGCGGCGAAGATCGACCTCCCTGGCGCCCTTTGGAATCGCCCCGGTCGGTCCGACGGCGGTGATGCGGTCGCCGGTCACGACGACCGCCGCGTTCTGGATGACCCGCTCGCCGTCCCAGAGACGCCCGAAGCGCAGGACGGTCACCTCTTCCCCCTGGCCGGGCATGGCGAGCAGAGAGGCGAACAGCACGAGCGGCGGAACGAGGCGAGTCAGGTCAGCCATCAGCTATCAGCCATCAGCTATCAGCTATCAGCTATCGAAGGGCTCGATCGGTTCAGCCTTTCTGGCTGCCGGGGAACCGCACGCTGCCGGTGTAGCTCACCATCCACTGGATCCCGAAGCGGTCGGCGCAGATGCCGTATTTCTCGGCCCACTCCGTCCGCTGCAGCGGCATCTCGGTCCGGCCGCCGGCCGCGAGCGCGTTGAAGACGCGGTCGGCCTCCTCGGGCGACTCGGCCTCGAGCGAAATGTAGAAGTTGTTTCCGATCGAGAGGGCCTGGCCCTGGGACTCGAGGACATCCGTGGCCATGAGCATGCCGTCCCGCCCGATCGGCAGGGCGATGTGCGCGATCTTGTGGAGCTCGGCTGCCGGTACCCCCATGGGGTTGTCGGGGAAATCCTTGAAGCGCATCACGAGGGCGAACTCCCCGCCGAACACCGATTTGTAGAAGTTGAAGACCTCTTCGGTGTTGCCGTTGAAGTTGAGATAGGAATTGGCGCTTTTCATGTCGGTTCTCCTGCTGGCTGATGGGGTGGTGCCCCTGACATCCAGTGGTCGATTGGAGAAAGCGGTATTCGACACCGACCTGGGGACCTGGGGTCAGACCGTGGTCTGATCCCGTCAGACCGCGTCTTCGGCGCCTGGCTCCGGCAGCCAGAAGCTGCAGATGAACCCGACGAGGTAGACCGAGAACCCGACGCCGGCGGCGACCAGCGCGACCTTGGTAGGAGCGTAGGCGCGGTCGGGGGTGATGGCGAGCGTGGCGGTCACCCACGCGAACAGCGTGCCGAACAGCCGCCCGCCGATGTTGGCGGCAAAGCTCTCGCCGGTCCCCCGCAGGTGAACCGGGTACACGCGCGGCAGATAGTTCCCCCAGAAGCTGAACTGCGCGACTGTACACAGGCCAGCGAAGAACACGCCGATGTACAGCCATTGGAGGTTCTGGGTCGCGCAGTAGCCGAAGACGATCGGCATCAGGATCAGCCCGGGCACCTGGAACACCCGGATCAGCGTCCGCCGGCTGACGATGTAGACCGCCAGGACGGCGAGGATCACGCGACCGACCAGGCCGCCGATCTCCTGCACCTTCACCACGTCGGAGGCGGTGCGCTGCTCGATCGCCCGGGCCGCCGGCACCGGCTGCCCCTGCGTCATCTCCCGCACCTCCTGGAGGCCGGGGATCATCTGCGGCAGCTGCTGGATGGCGCCGAACGCCGCACCGTACGACATCGCGAACATGATGGTGGTCACGATCGTCGTGCGGCGAAGCGCGGGGGCGAAGAGCGCCGCGATGCTCGGCCGCTTCAGCGTGCCGGCCTCCTTCTTCTGCTGCCAGATCGGCGATTCCGGCAGGAACGGCCGGATCAGGATCAACGGGATCGCCGGGAGGACGCCCGACATGATCGTGTAGCGCCAGACCGCGTGCTGGTTCTGAACGTCCAACCCGAACCCGCTGATCGACGGCAGCACCGAGGCGTAGTCGACGGCGAGGCCGTTGGCGGTGGCGACCAGCAGGCCGCCCAGCGAGGAGAACGCCTGGGTGTAGCCGAGGACTTTCTCACGCAACTTCGGCTCGGGGAACAGCTCGGCGAGCCACGCGACGGCGGCGACGAACTCCACGCAGACGCCGACGAACACGAAACACCGCAGGATCAGCAGCATCTCGATCGAGGTCGAGAACCCCGACAGGAACGCGGCAAAGGCGTAGATGAGGATGCTGTAGGTGAGCACGCGCCGGCGGCCGAAACGATCGGTGAGATAGCCGCCGATCAGGCCGAAGATGCCGCCGGCGAAGGCCGGGATGTAGAACAGCCGGCCGACCCACATCTGGTATTCGGGAGAGCCCGGCACCGCGCCAGTCAGCTCGAGCAGCGCCGGCCGCACGATCAGCGGCAGCATCAGGATCTCGTAGATGTCGAAGGCAAACCCGATCGCGGCGATCGCACAGATCGTCCACTGGATCGGCGTCAGACGCTGCTTCATTCGTCGTCCCGTTCTCGTTCGCCGCCACGCACGGTCGAGGCGCTTTTTGAGAGGATGCTAAAGTCTACTTCAGATGTTCGCGTTCGATTTTCAGCCTCGGACACGCGTGGTCTTCGGTCCCGGGTCGGTCGCGCGCACGGGCCAGCTGGCGGTCGAACTCGGGTTCCGCCGCGTGCTCGTCGTCGCCGACCCGGGCATCCGCAGCGCCGGTCACACCGGTCGACTGCTCGAGGCGCTGGCGGCGGCCGGCCTCCACGCATTTCCCTTCGAAAGCTTCGGCGTCAATCCCGACAGTGCGATGGTTGACGACGGGGTCGCGTTCGCCCGTCCGCTCGACATCGACTCGATCATCGCCATCGGCGGCGGCAGCTCGCTCGACTGCGCCAAGGGGATCAACTTCGTGCTCCGCAACGGCGGCACCATCGCCGACTATCGCGGCTACGGCAAGGCGGCGACGCCGCTGCTGCCGATGATCGGGATCCCGACCACCGCCGGCACCGGCAGCGAAGCGCAGAGCTACGCCGTCGTCGCCGACGCGGCGACGCACATGAAGATGGCGTGCGGCGACCCTTCGGCGGCGTTCCGCATCGCGATCCTCGACCCCGATCTCACCATTACCGCCCCCCGGCACGTCAGCGCGATGGCCGGGTTCGACGCCATCGCCCACGCGGTCGAGACCGCGGTGACGACGCGGCGGACGGCCCTGTCCGACACGTTTTCGCGCCAGGCATGGACGCTGCTGAGCGACGCGTTCGAGCGCATGTTGCTGCACCCAAGCGACGCGAAGGCCCGGTCGGCGATGCTGCTCGGCGCGCACTTCGCCGGGATGGCGATCGAGCAGTCGATGCTCGGGGCGGCCCACGCCTGCGCCAACCCGCTGACCGCGCGCTACGACATCGCCCATGGCCTGGCGCTGGCGATCGTCCTCCCCCACGTCGTCCGGTGGAACGCCCCCGCCGCCGAGGACCGCTACGCCGCGCTGCTGGGGCCGCCGCGGCGGCGCGTCCGCGACGAGGACGCCGCCGAGACGCTTGCCGTCCGGCTCCAGGACTTTGCCGTCGCCGGCCACATGAAGATCACGCTGTCGGACGCCGGCGTCGATGCCGCCGCCATCCCCGAGCTGGCCGAGCTCGCCGCCCGGCAGTGGACCGGCACCTTCAACCCGCGTCCATTCGATGCCAGGGGGGCCGAAGAGATTTATCGGGCGGCCATGTAGCACGTGCGGGGTGCTACGGGCTACGTGCGACGTGCACATGTGCGATGTGCCACGTGCGGTGCTACGTGCTGCGTGCGGTGCGATGTGCGGTGCTACGTGCTACGTGCAGTGCTTTGTGCTACGTGCAGTGCTTCGTGCTACGAGCGGTGCTTCGTGCGGCGCGGCGGGCTGGGGGCGGTGCTAAGGCTCGATGCGGGTATGGGGGCTCCTCCTCTTCAAGCGTCGCTGGTGGAAGCGCATGAAGTTCAGGGTGGTGGCTCTGGTGTGGTCGGCGAGGCCGATCGCGCGGGCGAGGCGGGCGGCGTCGAGATGGCCGCGGGTATGACATTCGTGGAGATAGTCCACGACCTCGGCCAGGGAACCGAGCGCATAGGTGAAGAACTGGACGATGGGGGCCGACTCGAACCGGGCGAACCCCTCGCTCAGGTTGCGGCAGACGCTGCCGGCGGCTTCGGTGAACCCATCGCAGAATCTGCGTCGCTCGGCCACCACCGGCAGCGCACAAATCGCGTGCACCTCGCTCCGTAATTCATCCGCCAGCCGCCAACACAGGAGATCCTCGGCTTTGTGCGCCATACGGCGTCCACCTGAGGCACACGGCGTGCCAGTTTCACGTGCTACGTGCTGATATGCGGGGTGCTGGGTGCGGTGCTGAGTGCGATGTGCACGTGCGTGCGGTGCGACGTGCGTGCGACGTGCCGTGCGATGTGCGACGTGCATGTGCGATGTGCACGTGCGATGTGCCACGTGCGGTGCGATGTGCACACGTGCCCTGCTGAGTGCCACGTGCGGCGCTGCGTGTCAGGCGCGGCGCTGAGTGCCGGGTGCGGCGCTGAGGCCACATACCGTCTGCCGTGCCCATGGGCTACGTCCCGTGTTGGGTGCGCGCAGTTCGCGGCGGATTCGGCACATCGCACCGCACGTCGCCCAGCGCAACCGCAAGTCGCAGTGCAGGTCGCACTTTGCACGGCCCGTCGCACACCTCACATCGCACCGCACACCTCACATCGCACGCAGACCTCACATCGCACGGCACGTCACATCGCACCGCACGTCGCACGCTGCACATCGCACGGCACACGTCGGCACGCCGCACACCGCACGGCACACCGCACATCGCACCGCACGCTAGCACACTCGCACCGCACGTAGCACGTCGCACATCAGCACCTAGCACGTAGCACCCCGCACATCGCACGTCAAAAATATCGCCCCACCGCCGCCGCCGAAGGAGGCGGCGTCACCAGCGATACCACCACCATCAGCGCGCCGGAGATCAGGGTCATCGGCACGACCGGCAACAGGCCGTACCACGCGAGCGCGCCCGGCACCTGCGATGTGTAGATCACCGCGAACGCAACCCACAGCGTCACCGCGAGCGCTCCCCACTTGGTGCTGCGCTTCCAGAACAGCGCGGCGACCAGCAGCGGCGACAGCGCCGAGTAGCCCGAGAACCCGGTACTGGACGGCCAGGTCGAAGATCCCCTGCGGCGCCCGCAACGCCACCAGGTAGGCGACGATGGTCAGCAGGACGACGAACAGCCGGCCCATCTGGACCTGCACGTTCCCGCCGAACCTGGCGGTGCCGCCGTAGAACCTGAACACGTCCTCGGTGAACATCGTCGACAGCGCCAGGATCTGCGAGTCGCTCGCCATGACCGCCGCCATGATCCCGGCGCCGAGGATCCCGGCCAGCCAGAGCGGAGCGAACTGGCCGAGCATCACCAGCACCACGTCGTCCCCCGCCGCCTGGCGGCGGAGCGCGGTGCGCTCCTCGGCCGGGGCGGACGGCGGCAGCGCCGCCAGCGCCGCCCGCGCCTCGAGCTTCTGCTCGATCGCCGGCACGTCACGAAGCGAATTGGCGGCGACGCCGAGGAAGACGCAGGGCAGCCAGATCGCGAGCAGGCAGATCGGATAGAAGATGACGGTCCGCTTGAACTGGACCATCCGCCGGGCGGTCAGGCAGAAGATCGCGATGTGCGGAAAGGCGATGGTTGAAAGCGGAATGAAGGTGTAGCTGAAGTAGTACCAGGGGGAGATTCGCTTCGCGGGTCAGCAGCGGTGCGGTCGCCGGCGAAGCCAGGAGCGATTCCATCGCCGCCGGAAAGCCGCCCATTCCGCGCCCGATCACCACCAGCGCGATGGCGCCGAACGACAGGAACAACACCGTCTGGAAGGTGTTGACGAACGCGGTGCCGCGCATCCCGCCGAAGAAGACGTAGCTCATGACCACGAGCGCGACGATCGCCCCGCCCAGCCAGAACGGGATCAGGCCGCCGCTGATGCCGCGCAGCGCGGTGCCGCCCCCCATGACGCCGATGATGATGTAGGGCACGAGCAGCGCCGCCTGGACCACGAAGATGGCGGTGCCGATGTGGCCGCACTCCCATCGGTCGCGGAACATCTGCACCGGCGTCATGAACCCGTGCCGCTTGCCGAGTGCCCACATCCGCGTGCCGATGAAGAAAAGGGTCAGCGGGATCACGAACGCCGACGCCGAGGCCATCAGGCTGAAGGTCACGATGCCGTTGGCGAACGCGTGGCCGGCCGAGCCGAGGATGGTGAAGGCGGTCATGTTCGTGCCGAACAGCGACAGCAGGAACACCGCCGGCCCGAGCGAGCGGCCGGCGAGGAAGTACTCCTCGGCCCCCGGCGCCCGGCCCCGCCGGAAGGCGAAGATGCCGATGTAGAGCACCAGGACGAGGTAGCTGAAAACGATGGCCGCAGGAATCAACGATGTCCGCCTTCGCGCTTCGCGCTGCGGCGAGACCTCGCCGAAGCCTGGGCGGAGGCGAGACCGTCCCGGGTTGGATCTGGTGCGGCATCCTCGAGGTGCGCCGGCCACGCCAGACGGGTCAGCGTCCACATCAGGAGCGCCACCGCCACGCAGTAGGCCGCGTGATAGGCGAGACCCACCGGCAGAAACCCGAACACCAGCGGCCGGGCTTCGCGCCAGAACCAGTAGTCCTGGTGGAGCAGGTAGAGCACCACCACCGCACAAACGAGCAGGGATCGGTTCATTGGATACAATCGAAGGCTGACTGGAGCATTTTATAGATGGTTAAGCGGGTCTACATTCTCATACTCCTTTTCGTCACGGCGTTCGTCCCGGCGGCGTCGGCCCAGACGGCGGCAATGGTTTCCGGCACGGTGCACGATCCAAGCAACGCGGTACTCCCCGGCGTGACGGTCACGGCGCGCAGCGGGGATACCGGGCTGGCCCGCTCGACGGTAACCGGTCCGGAGGGCCGCTTCGTCATCGCGCAGCTGCCCCCCGGCGCCTACGAGATCCGCGCCGAGCTCGCCGGGTTCAAGCCGCACGTCCGGCCGCAGGTGCAGCTCGCGGTGGCGCAATCGCTCGCGCTCAACATCACCCTCCAGGTCGGCGATCTCGCCATCATCGACGTCGTCACCGCCGAGATTCCGTCGGTCGATACCACCAGCGGGGAGCTCAGTTACCTGGTCACGTCGGACCAGATCGAGCAGATCCCGCTCAACGGACGGAACTACACCGACCTCGCGCTGCTCCAGCCTGGCGTGCACGCCTTCCCGCACCGCGATGGCGGATCGGTGGTGGCCCACGGCCTGGGGATGAGCATCAACGGGCAGGATCCGAGATCCAACGTCTACCTGCTCGACGGCACGCTGATGAACGACTTCACCAACGGCCCGGCGGGGAGCGCCGCCGGGACGGCGCTCGGCCTGGACACGATCCGCGAGTTCCGGGTCCAGGCGAACGCCTACAGCGCGGAGTTCGGCCGCAACTCGGGCGGCCAGATCAACGTCCTGACCAAGTCGGGCACCAACCGGCTGACCGGCAGCGCCTTCGAATTCCATCGAAACGATGCGATGGACGCGAAGAACTACTTCGACACCCTGGGCAAGCCTGACTTCCACCGCAACCAGTTCGGTGGCACCGTCGGCGGCCCGATCGCCAGGGATCGCGCCTTCTTTTTTCTCGGCTACGAAGGGTTGATCGAGCGGCTCGGCCGCACGATCTCGACGGTGGTGCCCGACGACAACGCCAGGCTCGGGATCCTGCCGTCCGGCACCGTGACGGTCAACCCGTCGGTGCAGCCCTGGCTGCAGGAGTTCCCCCGCGCCAACGGGCAATCGCTTGGCCAGGGCCTCGCCGAGCACCTCTTTGGGTTCGACCAGAAGCTGGATCAGCACTTCGTGCAGGGGCGGGTCGACTACAACGCTTCGCCGTCGCAGCAGTTCTTCGGGCGTTACACCCTCGACGACACGGCGCAGTTCCTCCCCACCGACTTTCCGCAGTTCCCGCGAGAGTTCTTTTCGCGTAACCAGTTCTTCACCGGCGAGTACCGCCGGGTGCTCTCCGGCCGCACGCTGAACACGACCCGGCTCGGCTTCAGCCGCACCCGGATCGGCCAGAACGTCGAATCGAACACGTCGCAGACGCTGCCCGAGTTCATCCCCGGACGCGGTCTGCCGGGGGCGATCGACATCGGCGGCATGAAGCGCTTCGGCCCCCAGAGCTCGGCCAACCTCCGGCTGGTGCAGAACGTGTTCAGCCTCTCGAACGACCTGACGCACACCGTCGGCCGGCACACGCTCAAAGTCGGGGGACTGGTCGAGCGCTACCAGGACAACATGGTCAACCCGACGTTCAGCCTCGGGATCTACCGGTTTGCGAGCCTCGACACCTTCCTCGTCGGCACGCCGACGAACTTCATCGGCCTCACCCCGGAAGCGCAGTTCGACCGCTACTGGCGCTTCACCCTCTTCGGGCTCTACCTGCAGGACGACTTCCAGGTCTCACCGCGCGTCACCCTGAACGGCGGCCTGCGCTACGAGTTCAACACCATGCCGAAGGACATCTACGGCCGGGACTCAGCCCTGCCGGACCTGACGGCGTCGGCGCCGACCACCGGACAGCTGTACGACAACTCCTCCTACAAGAACATCTCGCCGCGAGCGGGCGGGGCCTGGGACGTTTTCGGCGACGGCCGGACCTCGGTCCGCGGCGGCTACGGTCTCTACTTCAACACCAACAGCCACCAGAACCTGATCGTCACGGTCACCAATCCCCCCGCGACTCCGCGGCCGGTCATCGTCAATCCGACCTTTCCCAATCCCCCGTTCAACCGGGCCGGCGCGATCTCGATCCGGCCGATCCAGTGGGATCTCGAGACACCGCGGGTGCACGTGTTCAATGCCAACGTGCAGCGGGAGATCTGGTCGCGCACCTCGGTGATGGCCGCGTACGCCGGCTCGCGCGGCCGGCATTTGCTGCGCAGCAACGACATCAACACGGCGCAGCCGACGACGCTGCCGTCCGGCGATGTGCTGATCCCGGCGGGTACGCCGCGGCCGAACACCGCTTTCTCGACCATCGAGCTGAAGAGCAGCGACGGCGAGTCCTGGTACAACGCCTTCATCCTCGACGTCCGCAAGCGGTTCAGCGCCGGGTTCGCGGTGCAGTCCTCTTACACGCTGTCGAAGAGCGTCGATACGACCCAGGCCTCGACCTTCTTCTCCGACGCGACCAACGGCACCACGACCGCGTTCCCGGAGTACATCCCGGAATACAACAAGGGGCTCTCGGACTTCGATACCCGGCACGCCTGGGTGGTGAACTTCACCGTCGACCTGCCGGGTTCGGCCGCGCTCGGAGGCCTGTTCAGCGGCTGGCAGGCATCGGGCATCTGGAACATGCACAGCGGTCAGCCGCTGACCGCGTTCGTGCAGAGCAACCGATCGCGCTCGCTCTGGAACCCGTCGCTCGGTCCCGGCATCGGCCAGGACCGCCCGAGCTACGCCCCGGGCTACGGTCCCGACAACGCGGTGCTGGGAGAGGTCGACCAGTGGTTCGACCCGAGCGCTTTCGTCCTCCAGCCGGCCGGCACTTTCGGCGACACGGGCCGTGGGGATTTCATCGGCCCGAACCTGCGCACGCTCGATCTCGCCCTGACGAAGCGGGCCGCCTTCAAGCAGCTGGGCAGCGACGGCCGTCTCGAGTTCCGGTTCGAGGTCTTCAACCTGCTGAACCGCGCGAACTTCGGGCCGCCGGCCCTGGTCGCGTTCGCCGGCACGGCTGACGGCGAGGCGCCGCTGTCGACGTTCGGCCGCATCACGACGACGATCACCTCGGCCCGGCAGATCCAGCTGGGGATCAGGGCGATTTTCTGAAAGTCTGAAAGGTTGAAGGTTGAATGCTGAAGGTTGAAGGGTAAGCAAGGTAGAATTCCCCCTTACTTCAGCCTTCAACATTCAGCCTTCAACCGTTCAGAGTGCGAGATAAACCATGACCTGGCTCGGTTTCGTTGCGGGTGCCGTTCTCTCGTGGGGGGTCTACGGCTCGATGCTCCACGAGGGCCAGACCAAGCTCGGCAGCCCGATGCGGGCGCTGCTTGTGCGTCGGCATCGCCTACTTCCTGATCGGCGTGCTCGTGCCGGTCGCCCTGCTTTTCGCCCAGGGGGAAGGGCTGCGCGGGTTCAACAGCGCGGGAACGACGACCGCCACCGCGGCCGGCGCCCTGGGGGCAATCGGCGCCGTGTGCATCATCATGTCGTTCCGCACCGGCGGCACCCCAACCTACGTGATGCCGCTGGTCTTCGGCGGTGCCCCGCTCGTCAACGTGCTCTACACGATGTACATGCACCCGCCGCGGCACGCACCGAACCCGATGCTCTATCTCGGGTTCCTGATCACGGCCGTCGGCGCCGGGATGGTGCTCTACTTCAAGCCGCCGGCGCACTGAGCGCCCGAACGCACCACCATCTTGGCTGAAGTGCTCGTCACCGGCGCCGCCGGGTTCATCGGATCTCATGTCGCCGAGGCGCTGGTCGCCCGCGGCCATACGGTCACGGTTCTCGACGATCTCAGCGGCGGCTCCCTGGCGAACATCCCGGCCGGCACCTCCTTCGTCAACGCCAGCATCACCGACGTCGAGACGGTGTCGGCGCTCTTCGAAGCGCGCCGCTTCGATTACGTCTACCACCTGGCCGCCTACGCGGCCGAGGGGCTCAGCCACTTCGTCCGGCGGTTCAACTACACCAACAACCTGATCGGCAGCATGAACCTGGTCAACGCATCGGTGAACACCGGTGTCAAGGGTTTCGTGTTCACATCGTCGATCGCGGTCTATGGCGCCAGCCCGGAGCTGCCGATGACCGAGGCCACGCCGGCGCACCCCGAGGACCCGTACGGGATCGCCAAGCTGGCGGTCGAGCAGGACCTGGCGGCGGCCCGCGCGATGTTCGGTCTCGACTACATCATCTTCAGGCCGCACAACGTCTACGGTCCGCGCCAGAACGTCGCCGACCGCTACCGCAACGTGGTGGGGATCTTCATGAACCAGATCCTCCAGGGGCGTCCGCTGACGATCTTCGGCGACGGCACCCAGACCCGCGCCTTCAGCTACATCGACGACGTGGCGCCGCTGATCGCCGAGTCGATCGACCGGCCGGCGGCGTGGAACCAGGTGTTCAACGTCGGGGCCGACCAGCCCTACTCGCTCAACCAGCTGGCGGCGGCGGTCGCGGCGGCGATGGGTGCGAAGCCGGCGATCGACTACCTGCCGGCCCGGGCCGAGGTGCTGCACGCCCACTCCTCGCACGCCAGGGTGCTCGAGGTCTTCGGCGCCCGCCACCCGACGGATCTCGATGCCGGCCTGCGCCGGATGGCCGAGTGGGTCCGCGCCCACGGCGCCCGGGCCACGCCGCGCTTCGAGCACATCGAGATTTCGCGAAATCTGCCGGACGTCTGGCAGAACACATGACCGGCGGAGCCTTCCGCGGCGGCGCTTACCACGACGTCCACCTCCCCGAACACCCGGCACGCGCAGAAGATCTGGCAGGCGATCGCCGGCCATCTGGCGCACTGGATCCCCCCGGCCTCGCGCGTGATCGAGATCGGCGCCGGGCACTGCGGCTGGATCAACGCCGTTCGCGCGGCGGACCGGCTGGCGGTCGACCTGTGGGAGGAGCTGCCCCGCTACGCCGCCGCCGGGGTCCAGACGCGGATGATCGACGCCGCGACCGAGCTGCGGACGCTGGGAGACTCGAGCTTCGACGTCGCGCTCGCATCGAACCTGCTCGAGCACTTCGAGCCGGACATCTCGGCCGGAATCGTCGCGGACGTGCGCGAAGTGCTGAAGCCGGGCGGACGGTTCATCATCATCCAGCCGAACTTCCGCTATGCGTTCCGCAGCTACTTCGACGACTATACTCACCGCTCGGTCTTCACCGACGTCTCGCTGCCGAACCTGCTGCGGGCGCACGGCTTCGCGATCGAACGGGTGCAGCCGAAGTTCCTGCCCTACTCGATGCGGGACATGCGTACCGGCGTGCCCGGCTGGCTGGTGCGGGCCTACCTGCACTCGCCGGTCAAGCCGCGCGCCGGACAGATGCTGATCGTCGCACGCCGCGCCTGAGCCATGTACGGGTCGAAACGCGTCACCGTCGTGCTGCCGGCCTACAACGAGGAGCCGAACATCCGCCGGGCGGTGGAGGATTTCTTCATCCCCGGCGTGGTGGACGAGGTCATCGTGGTGAACAACAACTCGCGCGACCGCACCGCCGAGGAGGCGGCCGGCACCGCGGCGCGGGTTGTTCACGAAACGCAACAGGGCTACGGGCATGCGCTGCGGCGCGGATTGCGGGAAGCCACCGGCGACCTGGTGATCCTGGCCGAGCCCGACGGAACCTTCATCGGCCGCGATGTCCTCAAGCTGCTCGCCTACTCCGATGATTTCGACATGGTCTGCGGCACCCGGACGACCCGGGAGCTGGTCTGGGCCCAGGCCAACATGGGTTGGTTCCTGCGCATCGGCAACTGGGCCGTCGCCAAGATTCTGCAGTTTCTCTTCGGCGGGCCCTCCCTGAGCGACTGTGGCTGCACGCTGCGCCTGACCCACCGCAGTGCCGTGGACCGGATCCAGGACGAGCTCACGGTCGGCGGCTCGCACTTTCTTCCCGAGATGGTGATCCTCGGCTTGAAGAAGGGCCTGAAGATCATCGAGGTCCCGGTCAACTATCGGGGACGGATCGGCGAGTCGAAGATCACCGGCAGCCTCAAGGGGGCGATCGACACCGGTCTCCGGATGATCGGCCTGATCCTCAGGTACAGGCTGTCATGAGGCGATGACTACCGGAATCACCCGCCGGCTCATCCTCCTGGTGGTTCTCGCGGCATGCCTGCCGTATCTCCCGACGATCGACGACTACTTCGCCCAGGACGACTTCGGGGTGATCCAGCTCATGTCGGACCGGCCGTGGACGATGTTTCCCCGGTGGTTCGTCGTGCCATGGACGGAAGACGTGTGGGGCTACAAGCCGGACGAGATCCGTCCGTTCGTGGCGCTCTCATATCAGATCACCGCCATTCCCGGCGCGGCGCGGCCGGAGCTGCACCACATCGTGAACATCGCCATCCACGGCGCCAACGCCGTGATGGTCATGGCGATCGCGAGGCTTTGCCTCGGGTTGTCGCCGTTCGGTGCGGCGGCGGCGGGCCTGATGTTCGCAATCCTTCCCGTGCAGGCCGAGAGCGTCGCGTGGATCACCGGGCGGGTGGATTCGATGCCCGCCTTCTTCTATCTCGCGACCTTCCTGGCCTACGTGTGCTGGAGGCAGGCGCGTCCGGCCGCGTTCTCCATCGGACGCCGCCATCTGACGCTCTTCCCCGCGGTCTGGTACGCGCTCGCGCTGGCGCTGTTCTTCATTGCGCTCTTCAGCAAGCAGAACACCATCACCATGGTCGCGACGCTGGCGAGCTACGACCTCCTGATGCTCGACCGGCAGCGGCGAGGGACGCTGCTGTCGTGCGCCAAGGCCTGGCTGCCGTTCGTGATCATGACGGCCGGCTACCTGCTGCTCCGCCGGATGCTGTTCGGCGCCACCGTCAGGGGAGGGCTGGAGTCTCCGCGGCAGCTGATGGTTGCGGCCGAGATGATCGGGCGTCACTCTTTCCGAACGGCGACGGGCCACCTGGTCCCGCTCGCCGGCTGGGAGCTCGCGGCCGGTGTCCTGATCGCAGCCGCGGTGCTGGCCCTCGTGGTGCGTCACCTGACGTGGCTGCGGGCGCTGGGGTTCGCCGCTGCCTGGTGGATCATCGGCGCGGCACCGGTGATCGTCGCCGGATACGAGTCACCGCGCCACGTCTACCTGGCCTCGGCGGCGTGGGCTTTCGTGCTCGCCTTGGTCTTCGAGGTCAGCCGGCGCGCTCCGGCCGGCCGCGCCGGCAGGTTGCTTCGCGTGGCGCCGCTGCTGCTCCTGGCAGCGATCGCCGGTACCTACCTGGTCCGCCTGCAGGCGACCGTCAAGACGTGGGGCACGTTGTCGCGTATTTCGCAGGAAGCCGTCCGCCGCGTTGCCGATGAGGCTGCGGCCGCTCCGGAGGGGACGCTCCTGCTGGTCGGCGTGCCGCAGAAAAGCTGGGAATGGAGCGCACCGTTCGTGCTGCAACCGCCGTTCACCGGCACCGACCTCTCGAAACGGGTCCACCTGGTGACGCCATTTCGTCTCCATTGCTGCGGTCCCGAGTTGTGGGCGGTCTACACGCGGCGGCAACTGGCGGAGTGGCTTTCCGCGCCGGCACGTCCGCCGGTGATCGCGCTGCACTTCGCACCCGAAACAGGGCGTGTGTCCCGTTTGACTGAGGCGGACCTTCCCGATCTCCGCGTGCTCCTGGCGACGGTGCAGACGGCCGACTCGTGGCAGACGATGGACGACGGCGTGGTGAAGATGCTCGAGCGCCTGGTGAAACGGTAGGTCAGATCTCGAGCTCGATCGACGCTCCCTGGTTGTAGTGGACGACCAGCTGTCCGTTCGAGGCGGCCCGCAGCTCCTCGACCCGGCTCTCGACCGCGGCAAACGCGCGCCGCCGGACACTGCCCTCGGTCTGGGCCGCCGAGGTCTGTACTGAACCAGAAATGGAACGTCTCGCCGGCAGCGGCGGGGGCGAGCGTCCGGCTCGCCGGTGGCCCCAGCCGGGAGGCGAACACGAGGTCGATCACCTCGAGGCTCGGGTTGCCATTGAGGCCGTTGCCGCAGAAGACGTAGTGGGTCGCCGACACCTGGCGCGCGAACTCCGCGTCAAGGTTGTGCTCGGACCCGTGATGCTGCACCTTCAGCACGTCGAGATGCAGTCCGGCGCCGTCGAGGAATCCGGTGCGGGTCAGGCCTTCGAGAATCTTGTCCTGCTGCGAGTCACCGGTCAGCAGCAGCCGCTTCCCCTCTTCCTCGACCATGAACATCAGCGAGGCGACGTTCGGCGCCGTCACCCCTTCGAAGTCGGGGATGCCGTTCCAGTTGCGCAGGTCGAAGGGGGAGCCGGGCGCGCCGTTGCTGAACTCCTCGATCCGATGCTTGAGCTCCTTGCGGAGCGCCCGCACCTCGTCCTGGCTGGCGCGCAGCCAGTTGACCCAGCCGGTCTTCAGGTCGGTGAGCTCCTGCGCGCCGGGTCCAACGATGGTGAACTTCATCGATCCGATGGGGAAGGACTGAACCTGGTCGCGAAAGAACAGCAGCTTCGCCGGTCCGGTCGTGCCGGGCAGCCGGTTGACCGGGATGTCGAGCGCGTCCGGCGCCGACAGGCGCGAGACTTGCAATCGCCTCGGGGATCGAGACCGCGATCTCCTGCAGCTCCAGCGCGACGTCGACGAGACGAGGATCCGCGGTGGCGAACAGCGACGGGACGGCGGCGGCGAGCAGATCCTCGACGTCCTTCTGCGTTCACGCCGATCAGGTCGCGAAAGGCGTTGTGCAGGATGCCGCCGATCGGCGGCGGCCGTGGCACCTCCGGCGCCACCGCGTCAGGATTGCCGGTCCTCTGCTGGAATTCGAAGACCCGCCACTCGACTTCATCCTCGAGCAGCTGCAGAACCCCCGAGATGTGATCGCTGTCGATGTGCGAGACGTAGACGTACTCGAGCGCGCGGCCGGCGGAGCGAAGGCTGGCCAGCTCTTCACGGACGTGCGACCTGATGCTCGAACGGGTGCCGCCATCGCACAGCACGAGCGTCTTGTCCTTCGCTTCGAGCAGCAGACAGTCGCCGTGCGCGGATTCGAAGATCTCAGAATCATCGGCGCCCTCGCGGTCGGACTTCGCTGCGCTCGTTGGCGCTCTTCGCTTCTTCGATCGCCGCCATCGGGTTGATCCGGCCGAATCCGACGTCGTTCCCCCACTCGTAGGAGGCCCCCGGCAGCGGCCGGGCGGTGCGCAGCAGGATCCCGGCGCATTGCGCCGCCGACAATCCCGGATTGGCCGCGAGCATCAGCCCGACCACGCCGGCGACGTAGGGGCTGGCCATGCTCGTGCCGGTCATCGAAATCCAGGGCTCGTCCGGCGGGCCGAAGCCGTTGGCCGCGACGATATCGGTGCCGGCGGCCGCGATCTCCGGCTTGAACCGGCCGTCCCGGGTCGGGCCCTGGCTGCTGCTCGCGTTGATCCGCTGGCGGGCGTCATCGAGGTTCGACACGGCAATGACCCGGTGACCGCAGGCCAGCGAGCTGATCGAGTGGGAGTCGGTGTTGGACTGCTCGGTGAAGAACGACGGAAAGCGGAACAGCCGCCGGCCGCCGGCCGGCTCGAGCTCCGCCGGATCGTCGCGCTCGATCCACGCGTTGAATCGGCCGTCGCGGACTTCGTCGCCGATCAGCCGGACCTTCCAGACGCCGGCTTCGATGCCCCGGAAGTTGCCGGAGTCAAGGTTCGGCGACAGGTAGACGGCCAGGTAGTTGGCGCCATTGGTCGGGTGATAGAGCTCGTTGTAGATCGATAGCGTGGTGCCGCTTGGCAGCCGATAGTTCTCGACGAACTGGCGCGGGCCGACGGTGATCCAGTCGCCACCCGAGGGAGGCTTCACCGAGACCGAGAACCGGTCCTGTGATCCGTACCAGATCTCGAGCTCGTTCTCGGACCGGTCTTCGATGCCGTCGCCGACGACCGTCCACTGCAGCTCCGCCTCGAGCCCGCGCGCCGGCACCCGGCCCTGCGAGTGGATCCGCCCGAGGATCCAACCGAGGTCCCCCTCTGCTTCCGCTTTCTCCTGCCCGGCATTGCCCGCGGCGATGCAGATCGCCCGCCCCGGGGCGGCGAGGTACGCATCCATCCATCGCGAGACGCCGTTGGAGCCGTCGTGCGCGCCGCCGTTGGTGCCCAGGCTGATGTTGACGACCAGCGGAACCTTCATTTCGATCGAGAGATGCAGGAGGTACTCCACCGCGTGGATGATGCGGCTCGTATCGCTGAAGGTCGTGCGCCGCCGTTCGATCGGATCGTCCGGCAGCGGCACATCCACCAGGACGCCGGCGATGAACGCTTCGGGACACACGCCGCTGTTGCCGGCGGCGATGCTCGCGACGTGGGTGCCGTGCGACCCGGGAACGGTCTGCGACTGTCGCTCGAGCAGCGTGGCCGGTGGCACGCCGGGCTTCCTGGCCGCCTCGATCGCGGCGTCCATGTGCACCTTGGTGAACTCGGCGCCGTAGTCGAAACCCCGGGCGCTCGGCGGAGCGCGGCGGGCCCGCCCCTGATCCCAGATCGCCACGAAGCGTGTGCCACCGGCCTTGTCCAGAAAGTCTGGGTGCGCGAAATCGAACCCCCCGACATCGACGATGCCGACCAGGACCCCTTTGCCGCGTCCGTAGGTGGCCGCCCCGCCGATCGCCTTGATGACCCGGCCATGCGCCGGCCGCGGCGGAGGGGCGTCGAGCTTGAGCGGATCGGCGGGATGGATGAAGGCCACGGCAGGGTCGGCGGCCAGCGTGTCGAGCAGCGACACCGGGATCGTCGCCGCGACGAAGTTCCGCCGCTGGACGACGGCGCTCCCTACCCGCCCGCGATCGCCGCGGGGGACGGCGCGCTCGAGCGTGCCGGCGAGCTTCTCCACCGAGTCGGCGCGGTCCGCGGCCGGCATGCCCGGCCGCTCGGCGTGCAGCTCGATCAGCACGTTGACGTAGGCCTCGTCGGCCTGCGGCTGCGCCTCGATCTTGCCGCGTTTCGGCAGCTTCTTCCGCGGCGCCTCGGCGTCCTTTCGCAGCGCCTCGAGATCCGATGGCGAGGCCGCGGCCAGCGCCGGAGACGGCGGCACCCCTCCGGCCTCACGAGAGGCTGACAGCCCGCAGGCCACGGTCGTGCTGCCGTCGGATCGGGCGGCGTTGACGAACCGGTCGCCGTTGCGGACGACGCGGAGACGGGGATGGAGGCGGCGTGCGCCTTCGGTTTCCGGCATGGTGGTGTTGTCCGAATCGGTCACTCGGCTCGCAACGCCGCGAGCGGATCCTCTCGCGCTGCGCGTCTGGCCGGCACATAGCTGGACACCAGGCCGGCGGTAATGATCCCGGCAGTGGCCAGCACGAACGATAGTGGATCGGTCGGCGCGATACCGTAGAGAAAGTGGGTCAGCAGCCGGCTGACGCCGAGCGCCGATGCGACGCCGAGGGCGGCCCCCAGGCCGGCGAGCATCAATCCCTCCCGCAGAACCATTGCCTCGATCCGCCGCCGGTCCGCCCCCAGGGCCATTCGCACGCCGATCTCGCGCGTACGTTGCGACACCGAGGAGACGATCACGCCGTAGAGCCCGATCGCGGCGATCGCGATCGCGACCGCGGCAAAGGCGGCCAGCAGCAGCGACCGGAACCGCGGCTGGGACGTCGCGCTCGACAGCACATCGTCAAGGGTCGCGACTTCGGCGATCGTGATGCCGCGGTCGACAGCGGCGACCTCGCGCCGGAGACTCGAAGCCAGCGTCCGGGGATCGCCGCTCGTCCGGGCCACGAGGAAGACCGACCGCCATGCCTGCTGGGCGAAGGGACGATAGACCACCGCGTCCGCAGCCTGCTCGATGCCGGCGTACTTCACATTGGCGGTGATGCCGACGATGGTGACCTCTTCGCGCCCGCTGGTGCCGTCCCTGAGCACCGGCAGCCCGATCGTCCGGCCGAGCGGATCCTCTCCGCTGAAAAGCAGACGGGCGGTGTCCGCGCTCAGGATCGCGACCGGTGGGTGACCCCGGTCGTCGGCAGCGGTGAAGAAGCGGCCGCGCTCGAGTCGGATTCCGAGCGCGGCGAAGTAGCCGGGCGTGACCGGCACCCCCGCCGCCTGGAAGGAGGCGCGGGCGTTGGGTTCCCCGCTGCGGTTCAGCGTCAGGCGCACGCGGCTGGCGTCGGGCGGGCGCGCAGTTCCGACTCCCGCCGCCGTGACCTCAGGCAGTGACGCAATGCGTTCCAGGACACGATCGACGAGCTCGACCTGCTGGGCGTCGGTCAGGGTACGCTGCATCGCGAGATTGAGCGATGCGGTCGCGACGTTCTCGGGGACGATGCCGAGATCGGTGTGCAGCAGCGCCGCGAGGCTCCGGCCGAGCAGTAGTGCCCCGACCAGCAGCACCACCGAGGTCGCCAGCTGCCCCACCGTCACCGCCCGCAAGATGGTCCGGGCACGACCCGAGGTTCCGCGTCCGTGGAGCGTGGCGCGGAGCATCGCGGCGGCATCGCCGGATTGAAGTGCCGGCAGGAGCCCTACGGCGAGCGTCGACAGGACCGCAACCGCGAGCGAGAACAGCAGCACCACGGCATTGATCTGCACCGCCTCCAGCCGCGGCAGGCCTTCGGGAGCCCAGGCGCCGAGCGCGCGAATGCCAGCCGTCGCCAGCGCCACTCCGGCTGCGGCCCCCGCCCCGGCGAGGAGCGAGCTTTCGGCCAGCGCCTGGAGCACGAGTCGGCCTCGCGAGGCGCCGAGCGCGCGCCGGACCGCGATCTCGGCGGCCCGGGCGGTGTTCCTCGCCAGCAACAGGTTCATGACGTTGGCGCAAGCCAGCAGGAGCAACAGCGCGACCGCGGCGCTGAGCACCAGCAGCGCTGGACGGCTCTCGCGCACGATCGACTCGTGGAGCGGGATCACCTGCACCCTGACACCGCCGAACACCCTCGGCATCCCGGCCTCGAGGGTGCGCATGACCGCGCCGATCTCATCGGTTGCCGCCGCGATCGATGCCCCAGGCTTCAATCGAGCGATCGACTGGAAGCCGCAGCAGTTCGCGTTTCGCACCCGTACGACGCCGGCCGGGATCCACGCCTCCGTCCCGGGCGCCGGCAGCTGAAAGGTGTCGGCCGCAACGCCGACGATGGTGAAGACCTGGCCGGTCAGTGTGATCGGCCGGCCGATCGCACTGGCCGAGCCGGCGTAGAGCCGGCGCCACAGCCGGCCGCTGATGACCACGGACGGCTGCTGGTCGTCGGCCTCCGAAAGCCCGCGGCCGAGGACCACTTCTCCGCCGACGGTCTCGAAGTAGGGACCGGATACGACCGCGACGTCCACGATTTCGGAGCCGGCCGGACCGGCCAGGGCCGCCACTTCCCGCGCGTGGAAACCGAACCGTTCGACCGTCGCCCCCTGCGCCGGCCACATTGCGACCGCCGCCGTGGGCAGATGGACCCGGACCGGTTGTCGCGCGCCATCGAAATTCTGCTCGGCCACGACGACGGCGAGCCGGTCGCCGTCCCGGTACGGCAGCGGCTCGAGCAGAACGGCGTGCACGATGCTGAAGATCAGGGTGGTCGCGCCGGCCCCCAGCGCCAGCGTCAGCACCGCCACCACCGCAAAGCCTGGCGACCGCTTCCAGGCGCGAAACCCGACCCTGAGGTCCGCGAGAACGTGCTCGAGCGCCGTCATTGCGCCAGCCTAACCTCCAGCCGCAAATCGTGTCCACCCCCTCGAGCTGCTCGGCGGGGGGCGGGTTCAGGCCGGCAGTCCCGCGGCATCCACCAGCGAGGTCCGGATCTCGATCTCCGAGGTCAGCGTCCGATGCACCGGACAGCGATCGGCGATCTTCAGCAGCACCTGTCGCTGCTCTCCGGTCAGCGGACCGGTCAGCGCGATCGAGCGCTCCAGGCGGTCGATGCGTCCCTCTTTCGTGTCGCACGACGCGCAGTCGGCAGCGTGCACCCTGGAGTGGTTGACCCGGACGACGACGGACTCCAGCGGCCATCGCTCACGCCGGGCAAAGTAGGCGATCGTCATCGACGTGCACGAGCCGAGCGCCGCGCCCAGCAGATCGTAGGGTGTGGGCCCGGTATCGGTGCCGCCGGCGGCGACCGGTTCGTCAGCCCGCAGTTCGTGGCGGCCGACGGTGATGGTCTGCGCATACCCGGACGCGTCCCCCTGGACGACGACGTCTCGAACCTCAGTAGTGGCCATGCTGTTCCTCCCTGTGGATCATAGATGGGGATTCCTGACCTGGCGGCAGGGAGAAATGCGCGCCGGTCACGCCGATGACGCCTGAGCGCTGGAAGGGGATCGAAGAGCTAAACCACGCCGCGTACGCGTTGCCGCGGACCAGCGCGTCGGCTTTCTCGGCGAGGTCTCGATCTGGTTATGCCGCGGTATGCCGCCGTCGTCGCAGCAGGATCATGCGGGTGACGATCGCCACCATCCCACCGATCAGCAGCGTGAGCGAGACCGGGTCGGCCAGCTCGATCGGGAAGACGATCCAGGCGATCGAGTACCAGAGGCCGGTCAGCACCCAGGTCCATCCGGCAAACCGCTGAAACGACTGAACGCGGGCGCCATTGCACTTGAGGGTTGCGAGCGGCGTGAGGGTCTTCGGCATCGCGTTGCCGGTGAAGACGAAGAATGCACCGAGGATGATCTGGCTGGCCCGTCGTGACAGATCGGCATCGCCAAGCAGGCCGAAGAGGATGGCGATATCGATCGCCAGCACAACCCCGATCATCGACGCGGCGAAGAGCGTCGCGCTCGCGATCGGTTCCCGGATGTCGCGGCGCGACGGCTCTCGCTGCGACAGCCAACTGGCGGCGCGGCCGGCGATCACCATGACTCCGAGCATGAGCAGGACCGCCACCGACGAGCGGGTACGATCGGGTTGGAGATACCAGGTCCAGCCGGCGAGCGCTGCGGTAAGGGCGATCACGACTGGCACGAGCGGATTCGAGCTTGGTCTGGCGGTCACGTCAGGTCCCTTTCACAGCTTGTTGCCGGTGGCCGCCGGCTCGGGCACGGCGGCTGCCGCTCCGGGGCTTCATCTCCCAACCCAGCGTGTGCGCGAAGCCCAGCAGGGCCTCTTCGAGCACCGACATCTTCAGGCGATACAGGATCGTCCGGCCGGTCTTCTCCGCCTCGATCAGCCCCGCTTCCTGCAGCACCGCGAAATGCGCCGACATCGTCGGCTTCGACACCGCGAAGTGGTCCGACAGCTCACCCGCCAGCATCGGTTTGTCACGCAGGAGCTGGAGCACCCGCCGCCGGGTCGGATCCGAGAGCGCCTTGAACACGCGATTCACGATTACATCATTAGCTAATCATCTAACGATGTCAAGCCCCGGGTTCCCGGCCGGTGCCGGACCGCTCGGGCTGGCGCGTCCGGCTGCTGTACGCAAAGATTCTTCGACACGGAGAAGCGAGCAGTTCAGCGGAGGTGTGAGATGCGTGCAGTCACGGCGGTCATGATGGCGGCATTGACGCTCGGCGCCGAAGAGGAGCACGTTCCGCCAGCAGGCGCCCAGGACCCTGGTCGCCGTCTTTGCCCACCCGGACGACGAAGTACCGATCGGCGCGGTTCTCGCTCGCCATGCTCGCGAAGGAGACCGCGTCTTCGTGATCGTCGCCACCGATGGCGCGAACGGCGCCGCCAACACGACGATCCCGAAGGGTCCTGAGCTGGCGCGCGCGCGCGTCCAGGAGATGAGCTGTTCCACGAACGCGCTCGGCATCAATCCGGCTATTCTGCTCGGCTATCCCGATGGTGAGCTGGGCAACTACCCTGCCGACGGCACACGCCTCTATCGACTCACGCAGCGGCTGGCCGAAGAGCTCGAGCGGCTGAACCCGGACGCGCTCATCACCTGGGGGCCCGACGGCGGCACCGGCCATGCCGATCACCGGCTGATCGGCAACATCGTCACGCAGCTGGTGCGCGCGGGAGCGCGCGGGGCAACGGAGCGCCTGTTCTACTCGTATATCGCGCCGGATGGAGCCCGGGCGATCAATCCGGCACGGGGGGCGCCGCCACTGCTGGCGCCGCTGGCGAAGCACTTGACCGTGCGCGTGCCGTTCACCCCGGCGGACCTCGAAGCCGCGCGCCGGTCGATGTCGTGCCATCGCACCCAGTACCGGTGAGGAGCTCGTCCAGCGAGTCCTGGAAGCAGCGCGACAAACGCTGAACGGAGTCATGACGTTCGCCCCGGCGTTCCCGACGCTGGCGGGGACGGAGCTGTTCCCTCCGCGCTGATCCGGCCGCCGCATCGCCGACACCGGCCGGCCTCACCCTCGGGCCGCGCTACTTGCCGATGGCGTAGAGGAACTTTTCCGTCCGCAGGAACAGCTGCTTCTTCGACACCGCGATGGTGCTGAGGGTGAACTCCTCGCTCGGGTTCTCGGCCAGCAGCTCGAACTTCGGCCCGGCGCGGAAGACGCTGGTCAGCCCCTCCTCGCTGGTCACGTAGACCTTGCCGTCGGCCAGCACCGGCGAGGCGCTGTAGATCGCCGGCTTCAGCCGCTCCGGACCATAGACCACCTCGCCGGTCTGAACGTTGAGCACCTCGACGACGCCTCGGTCGCTGACGCAGTAGAGCAGCTTGCCATCGCTCGCCGGCGTCGGCACGTCGGGGCCGCGATCGAACGTCCAGGCGGTGTGGGTCGCGGTCACGTCGCCGCGGCCGCCCGGCTTGATCGCGACCATTGGTCGGATCCGGGTCGGCGCGATCACCAGGCCGCCGGCCACGAGCGGCGAGGCGACGATCCGGTAGTTCCGCGCCTTGCCGGGGTTGAGCCCCTGGGCGCGCCACAGCTCCTTGCCGTCCGCGAGATCGTGACCGGTGACGACGTCGCCGCCGGTGACGACGACCTCTTTCTTGCCGTCGGTACTCGAGCAGTGCCGGGGTCGTGTAGGCATCGGGCGACTCGACGACCGCGTCGGTCGGGCGCTCGACCTTCCAGAGAGTCTTGCCGGTCTTGCCGTCGATCTTCAGCACGTAGGAGGGATCGTCCGTCTTCATCCCGTGCAGTACGGGAACGTAGAGCATGTTTTCGTGCAACAGCGGCGACGAAGCGTAGCCCCAGTTGAGGCCGAACGCGCCGTAGTCCTTCTGGATGTCGCGCGTCCAGACCTCGTTCCCCTTGAAATCGAACGCCTTCAGGATGCCCACGCCGGTCAGCACCCAGACCGTGCCGCCGTCAGTCACCGGCGAGGGTGACGACATGTTCTGCTTGTTGATCTTGTAGTTCCCGGCGGCGATCGGCTTCTTCCACGTCACCTCGCCGCTCGCCCGATTCAGCGACCACAGCTCGACGTCACCCCCCTCGGGCTGCGTCGCGACGTTCAGAAACACGGTGTCGTTCCAGATGATCGGGGTCGCGCCGCTGCGGCTCGGCATCGGCACCTTCCAGGCGATGTTCTCCCCGGTCGCGGTGGACCACTTTTCCGGCAGCCCGGTCTCGGTGCTGTGGCCGGTCGCGAGCGGACCGCGCCACTGGGGCCAGTTGTCGGCCGAAAGCGTCACGACGGCTGCCGCCAGCATCGTCATCAACACGGAAAGCTTTTTCACGTCCATCTCCTTGCGCGTCATGAGCTGCAGATAGCTTATGCCGGACGCGAACCGGTCACAGCGCCGGGTCAGAACCCCCAGTATGTGAGGGTTTCGGCATCCTTGATCAGGATGCCGTCGCGCGTGAAGGCGGGGTGCGCCCATACCGGGCTGTCCGCCAGGGTGTACTTCCGCACCAGCACGAAGGCGGTTCTCCCCTGGCGCATCACGATGAGCTCGCCGTCCGTGGTCGCGGCAATGATGAGTCCGCTGGCCGCCACGATTGCCGCATTCTCAGACTGCCGGGGCGGCCCGGTCCAGAGCGTCTTGCCGGTGGCCAGGTCGAGCGCGAAGAACTGTCCGCGATTGCGGTGGGTCAGGCCGTAGAGCACGCCGGCGGCGGCAACCGGTGAGCTCATGTACATCGGCACGTCGGCATTGCGCCACACCTCGGTCAGCTTCCAGGTCCCCTTCTCCTGCACCACCCGCGCGGCAACCGTCGGCTTCGACAGGCCGCCATAGATCAGCAGGCCATCGGCGACGACCGGCGTGATGACGTTCTGGTCGTAGTCGGTGGTGAAGGAGGTGCGCCACAACTCCCGGCCGTCCGCGGGCGAGAGCCCCACCAGGTGCGACTGCGTCTGCGTGATGAGATGAACCGTGCCGCCAAAGGTCGCGAGCACCGGCGAGGCATATCCCGGCCCGTCACCCTTCCAGGCCCACCGCTGCGCCCCGTCCGCCCGATCGAAGGCGATGATCGCGCCGGCGCCGGCCCCACCGACGTGGGCAATGACCTGGCCCCCATCGACCAGCGGCGACATCGAGGCGCCGAAATCAGGCGAGGTGGCGGCGAACTCCTTGCCGAAATCCTTGCGCCACAGGACCTTTCCGCTCCCGGCATCGAACGCGCTCAGCACCCCGCTGATCCCGAGCGCAAACACCTGCCCGCCCTGCACGACCGGCGTCCCCTTCGGCCCCTTGCCGTGTCCGGTCGCCGCCGGATTGATCTTGTACGGCGCCTCGTAGCCTTGCGTCCAGATCACTTTTCCCGTGGCCAGGTCGTACGCGGTCATACTCTCGCGCTCACCGACGCGTGAGAACAGGAACACCCGATTGCCAGCGATCACCGGGGAGGAATGACCGATACCCGCCTGGATCCGCCAGCGCTGCCGCGGCCGATCGGGCCAGGTGTCCGGCACGGTGAAGCGAGAGGCGACCGCGTCACGGCCGCCGCCGCGCCACTGATTCCAGTCCTGCGATTGCTGCTGCGCGGAAAGAGCGACCACGCACCCGAGAGTCAATAGATGAAGCGCGATCTTGACCATGGATTACCTTCTAGAGCTATTCGGCCCGAAGGGCGTCCAGCATCCGGCCCCGCAAGGCCGCGCGGATCGCCAGGACGGAGCTGACGACCCCGGCGGCGATCACGCCGGCCAGCAGCATGGCGAGCACCAGCCCCGGACCGCCGCCGCTGTGCCCTCGCCATGCCGGGATCACCGCCACCAGCGCGCTGAGGACGCCCGCTGCGAGCCCGGCGCCGAGCAGCAGCACCGCCTCCGCGAGGATCATCTGGGACACCCGGCGCCGGTCGAAGCCGACGGCGCGCAGCAGGGCGAGCTCGCGCCGGCGCTCGAGAACGTTGCGGAACATCACCGCCGCCAGCCCCACCGTGCCGAGCAGCAGGCCGAGCCCGCCGAGCGACTGGAAGGTCGAAAGGTAGGTGTTCTCGACCCGATGAAATGCCTCGAGCCGTTCCACCGCCGTCACCGCGTCGAAACCGAACGTCGTCAGGTCCTTCTCCAGCACACCGGCGAGCGCCTCTGCGGCCGCGACGGTCTGGACCCCGGGCGCGTCGATCATGAAGAACCGATATCCCTGCTGCGCCGGGAACAGCCGGACGAAGTTCTCTTCCGACATGATCAGCTCCCCCTGGAGCACACTGTCGGTGATCGCGCCGACGAACTGCAGCTCCAGCGGGCGGTCGGCCCCGACGTCCATCGAGAAGATGTCCCCGACCCTGGCGTGCAGCACGTACTGCAATGAGGTGGCGTCGGCGACGACCGGCACCGGACCGTCGTTGACCGGCCGTTGCAGCAGCAGCCAGGGGTTGGCCCGCTCCGCGTCCGTCGCCGCCAGCGACGCGCCAAAGGTGAACCGTCCTTCTTCGATGAAGCTCGTCTCGGGAGCGACGATCGTCGGCGCGGTGGGCCGGTACAAATTGAGGCAACTGGCGTCGTCGCCGGGGCGGACACGGAAGCGGGTGAACTTCGTTCTCTCGAATTCCGGCGCTGAGACGATCAGCGCCTCGCGCCCCGACGCCTCGTTCGGGTTATGGACCAGCGGCAACTCGGACGTTGCCGCAAGCACGAAGCCGCCCGTGCCGGACGCGCGATCACCTGCGACCTCCCCGCCGGATTTTCTGAAGGCGTCCACCGAAACGATGATGAACGCGGCTGACGCAATCAGGGCCGCCGACAACACACTGCGACCGGGGCGGAAGGCCGCGCTGCGGAAGCCGAGTCGCAGCACCGGCGCCGTGCCGTGACCGGCGATCAGATGCGAGGGGCGCGATCGGAGCCACGAAGAGAACAGGAACATGGCAGCGGTCAGCGAGGCCGCCCCGGCACCGAAGAATGCGCCGGCCTCGGCCTGCCCGGCAAGGCCGGCGCCGAGCGCCGCGAGCGCCAGCACCGCGCAGACCATTCCGATCACGCGGTTGCGCCGCCCGATGCGGGCGTCGGCGACCGGCTCATGACCGATCGCCTGTGCCGTGAGCAGCGCCCGGGGCGACAGCCTGGCTACGGCGCGCAGCGAAAAATAGACGCAGACGACCGCGGCCAGGATCCCGCCGAGGGCCCCGGCCGCCAGCGACACCGGCGTGACATGCAGCGTCAGGTCGGTCGTCCCGACGGCACCGACCCACCAGGTCCGCAGGCCGTACATGATCAGCAGCCCGTAGCCGACCGCTCCCGCCAGGCCGACCACGCCGCCAACCGCGGCGAGGGCTACCGCCTCGATCATCAGCAGGCGCCGTACCGTCGCGATCGGGAACCCCGCGGCACGCAGGATGCCGATCTGCCGGAGCCGCTGCTCGACGCCGAGGCGGAAGAACAGGATCGCCAGCAGCAAGGCGGAGACGACAATGAAGAAGCTGAAGTAGATGAAGTACTGACCGAAGTCGGTGGCGCCGACCGCCGCGGCCGCGGCGAGGCGCCTGACGGGCTGGACCACGACGCCGAGCGCTTCGGGTCGAACCGAACCGCGCAGCGATTCCCTGAGCCTGGCGGTGACCGCCGTCACGTCCGAGCCGGGGGGACGACGAACCGCAATGAGGTCGCGCCGCCGTAACGGGTCTGCCAGAGCTCGCGCCCCTTCTCGTAGGCGATGAACGCCTTGGGCGTGGCCCGGTGGTCGTCCCAGTACTTTTCGTCGACCGGCCGCACCCGCGACAGGTCCAGAGGGAACGGCGGATCCCAGTCGGCGAGACTCTCCGCTCCGGTGATGCCCGGATACTCCGGCGCCAGCTGCCGGTCGGCGGCAAACCCCTCGATCGGGACGATACCGGACACCGTGAACGAGGTCGTCCTCGTCGACAGCCCGGCGTTTGCGTCCCAGAGGTAGTAGTCGACTTCGACCTGGTCGCCGGGCCTTGCCGCCAATTCCCGCGCGGTCCAGGAGTTTAGGAGAATCTCGTCACGTGCTGCGTTCGACGTGCTAGGTGCTACGTGCGGAGTGCTGGGTGCTGGGTGCGGTGCTCCGGGCGGTGCTGCGTGCGGTGCTAGGTTCGTGCTGCGTGCGGTGCTACGTGCGGGGCTACGTGCTGTGCTACGTGCTCGAGCGACGTGGCGGCGATGAGTGAGTAGGGCACGGCGCGATCGCCGACCCGCATGGTGTTGGCTAGATACGTGAACACCGGCAGGGGCGTGAGGCCGAGATTGCGGCCGGTGGCGCGAATGCTCTCCTCGAGAGACGGGCTGAGAATGCCGCTGGTCGCGTCCACGATGATCTGTGTCTGATCTACCGACGGCCTGGCGTTGATACCCAGGTCGTCGAGCGTCAGCGCCGCCCGCGCAGCGGTGGCGGCTTCGGCATCGCCGCGGCCGGCCATGAGCACGGTGTTGATGCGATCGTCCACGCCGAGGTCCCGCTGGATCCTGCGCAGCGGCGCGAAGATCGCCCTCAGCGCGGTCTGCTGCGGACGAAGACCGAACTCCCCCATCCGCTCGCGGCCGAGAACCTCCGACAGCGTCAGCCGCACGGTGCGCCCGATCTCTTCCTTCCGGCCGAACAGCGATTCGATCGGGATCTCGGACGGCCGCTGCAGCCGCACCAGCAGCACGTCGTCGGGCCGGCTGGCGCCGAGCTCGACGGCCAGCGCCGGAGAGATCGCCACTCCACCGGGAGGCTCGACCCCGTTGAACCTCCAGAAACGCTCGTCAACGCCGTAGACGACCACGTTGCCGGCCCGGCGGCCGGACGCCTCGTGCGTGACGAATCCGCTGGAGACGATCAGCGGCGCGGCCGGAGTCGCCGCCGAGGCAATTTCGTCGACGATGCCGGTGCGGAAGAACTGGATGGACGAGAGCACCTGGTCGGTCGCGCCCAGGCGGCCGAGCGCGATGTCGCGAAGGCTGCCGCGCACCGAGTCACCGACGAGCAGCGCGCCGCCCAGCACCGCTACCGCGGCGCTGATACCGAGAAGCACCGCCAGGTTCGTGCGCCAGTAGTAGGCGGCGCTGCGAAACGCCAGGCGGAGCAGGGACATATGGGTCAGGCCGTCACCAGGGCGCGATCCACCATCCGGTAGCGCGCCGGGAAGCGCGCCGCCAGGGCTTGACTGTGGGTCACCACGACCAGGATCGTGTTGTGGGTGGTGTGCAGATCGATCAGCAGGTCGGCAACCGAGTCGGCGATCGAAGCGTCGAGGTTGCCGGTCGGCTCATCGCAGAGCAGCAGCGTCGGATTCCTGATCAGCGCGCGGGCGATGGCGGCGCGTTGCTTCTCTCCTCCCGACAGCTCTCCCGGCCGGTGGTCGAGACGGGCAGAGAGACCGACCTGGCCGAGCACCTCGCGGGCGCGCTTCTCGTCCGACCCGGCGTCCCGCGCGCCGTCGGTGGCGACCAGCGTCGGGGCGAGCACGTTCTCGAGAACGGAACACTGCGGCAGGAGCGAATGGTCCTGAAACACGAACCCGATGTGCCGGTTGCGGAACGCCGCCTGGTCGCGCTCGTTGAGCGCATACGGGTCCGCCCCTTCGAGGGTGACGGTGCCAGACGATGGCGGATCGAGCGCCCCGAGAATGTAGAGCAGCGTGCTCTTGCCGCTTCCCGACGGGCCCATGATCGCGGCCGACTCGCCACGCTGGAGCGTCAGCGACACCGCGTCCAGGATCGGCAGGTCTCCTCGTGGAGTAGCGTACGACTTCGAGACGCCGGACACTTTCAGCATCAGGCTTTTACCCCCGCAACTTCCCGGTAGACCGCCTCGACCTGGTCGGCCATGGACGCGAGGGTGTAGTGCTCGCGCACGCCGGCGGCACCGGCGCGACCGAGCGATTCGGCCAGCAGCGGATCGTTCGCGAGCGACAGGATGCCGGCCGCCAGTGCGTCCGGGTCCGCCGCGTCGACGACCAGCCCGCCTCCCGTCTTCTCGATGATTTCGGGAAAGGCGCCGACCCGCGGCTGAACCACCGGGATCCCGGCGGCCATCGCCTCCATCAGGAAGAGTCCCTTCGGCTCGTGGTAGGTCGCCGGCACGGAGAGAACGTCGAGCTCGTGGAGGAAGGCGATCTTCTCCGCGCGATCCAGCTCCCCTCGATACTCGAACTCGCCGCCGAGTCCCGCCGCCTTGAGGCTGGCCCGGCCTTCTTCCAGGTAGCTCCGGTGCTCGGGCGGCAGGTAGCCGGCGGCCAGAAACCTGGTGCCGTCGGTGCCAGGCTGGCGGCGCAGGCGCAGATAGGCCTGCACCAGCGCGTGAAAACCTTTTTCCGGTGCGATGCGCGCGAAGTAGCCGATGGTGAAGGGGCCGGGCTTGCGCTTCTGCCGCGGATGGAAGTCCTCGGTCCGGATCCCCAGCCGCGCCAGCCGCATTTTCGACACCGGGATGCCGAGGTAGCCCGGCATGTAGCGCAGGTAGGTACTCGCTGACCGGCATGAAGGCGTCGACGTGCTGGCTGAGCGTGCGGATCATCTCCAGCGACTGCTGCCGATAGGGCTCGCCGAGCTGGTCGAGAAACAGATCGTCGCCCTGCAGCGTGCAGCAGACGGGTGTCTTCAGCTCGCGCTTCAGCGGTTCCGCCAGGCTGAGCAGCAGCGAATACGGCAGGTTGATGACGTCGAAGCGCTGCTCGGTGCGCAGCCACTCGAGCAGCTTCTCGATCTCCTTGGCCTGGAACCCGCTTTCCCCGCGGAGCATCGATACGGTCATCTGGCCGAGGCTTTTTGCGTCGACCTTGATCTGCCGACGCGTCGCCAGCTTCAGCGCCCAGGAGGAGTCCCAGACCCGGTCCAGGAAGCGCGGGGTATGGCGGAAGAGCGCCGAGTGCTGTTCGAGAAACACGCTGATCCCGCCGAAGAACACCTGCTCGCCGCTGACGTTCGTCTCGTCGGTTCGCGTCGGCGTGTAGAGCGGCGTCAGGACGACGTCGTGGCCGCGGCGAAGGAGCTCGGTCGCGAGTGCATTGTCCCGGAGGCAGCTGCCGCAGTACATGCTGCCGGCTCCGCCCGTGAAGGACAGGATGCGCATCGGTCTAGAAGGCGACCGCCGCCTGGAAAGAACGCCGCGCGTACAGGTGCTCGAACAGGTTGCCTTCGTGCGGCTGATCCCAGCTGATGACGTTGGTCGCTATCGGGCCGACGTTCAGACGGTCGACGATCGGCGAGGCGAGCAGCCGGTCGACGAGCGGGCGATCCGTGGTCAGCGCGGTGACCACGAGCGTCTTGCCGAGCGGATCCGGCATGCGCGCCATCTCGTCGGGCTGGACCTTGACCACCGCCGCGAACGGGAACAGGAACTCGCGGTTGGCGAGCGGGTGGTCCACGCTGTCGCAGAGGACGATCGTCGGCAGCAGATAGGTGCTGCCGTCGTGGCGGACGAGGCGTGGTCCCTGCCGCAGTTCGGCAGTGACCTCGCGCGCCCCGGGGGTGTCGAGGCCGATGTCGATCTGCTGCGAGATCCGCTCGGCGACTTTGGGGTCGGCGAAAGGGGCGAGTGAGGCTTGTGGATCCTCGGCGCTGCGCGGCACGATCTGCACGAGCCGGCTCGCCAGCGCGACGGCGACTTTTTCCGCATGCGCGTCTGCGACCCAGACGCCCGAGGCGTTGACGCACGAGCGGCCGCCATTGTCCGCGATCGATCCGGCCATGAGGTCGAGGTGCTGCTCCCACTGCGGCAGCTGGTCGTCGCCGACCAGGACCTTGCTATAACCCGGGCCGTGCAGCTCGACCCGCGGATCCCCTTCCCATGATCCCACCGCGCTCACGTCGCCGAAGAACATGCTCCGGCCGCTGCGTCGCAGGATCTCACCGGCGCCGGCGTGGTCCGCCGGGTAGTAGGAGAACGCTTCCGGCGGGCAGCCGGCCTTCATGAAGGCCTGCGCCAGCCTGAACGGGGACCACGGCTCGGCGCTGCCCGGTTTCAGCACCAGCGGAATCTTCAGGGCGACCGCCGGAATCCACAGCGAGTGAACGCCCGGGGAATTGCTCGGCAGCACGACCCCCAGCGACTGGGTCCGCGGGTAGAAGCTGAGCGCGTGACCGGCATGCTCGCCGTATCCGGCGTCGAGCAGCGAAAGGTCCAGCCCGCGGGTGAGCCCGCGCAGCACCGTGCGCATCTCGGTCATGACGCCGGCGATCCGCCCCATGTTGCGCCGCACCATCGCGTGCGGCATGCCGGTGGTCGCCGACAGCTGCCGGACGTAGTCGTCGGGCGACTGCTCCGTGTCCCCGAGCGGCAGCGTGTCGTTCAGGAAGTGCCCGGCGGCGCGGGCGGAGATGTCGAGCAGCTGCTCGAACGGAAGCCTGGCCAGGGCGGCGCGCGCCTCGGCCTGCGTTTCGTCGCGCAGATCGCGCCGGATGATCCCGCCGTTCGCCTGGCTCATCTCGACGAATGTCTCGCGGGTCTGGTGGTGCGGAACCCGGATGACGTCGAGGCTGGTATACGGGACGCCGTGGCGCAGGATCGGGATGTGAATCATGGGGATTGGCTTCGGCTCGAGCGGCTGTGGCGCCGCTTCCTATGACGTCAGTTTAGTCCAGGGCGTTTCCCGACGGCGGGGGATGAACGGGGGGGCGAGCCACAACCGGGAGCCCATCAGGACCCCGGTTGAGGCGCGGCCGCTGCAAAGTTCCAACTATCGCTTCTTCGACTTCTTCTTCTTTGATTTTTCCGGGCTGGCCGAGGCTGCCCGTGCGGTTGCCGGCTGGGCCTCCCGGGACTCGGACTCGAGGTCGTCGCACGACGGCGCGCAGACGCCGTGGCACAGCACGTAGCCGTCGGGGCAGCCGTTCTCCTCGTCCGGGACAGAGAACTGGGCCTTCACCCCCTTCAGCTTCGCCAGCGTGTCGCGCAGCACGCGCTCGATGTCGGGGAACGACTCCCGGTCGGTGGCGTACAGCTCGATTGCGAAATTCTCGATGGTGTTGGCAAACCATCGCACCGCTGCCAGTGACGTCGCATCTTCGCTCGACGGCTTCCATTCTCTGAGCATCACGCCTCTTTTCCGTTTCAGAAGGGGGCGCTCTACCGAGCGCCCCGGGATCCTGTGGTTACCAGCCAGATGTCGCGCTTGCGCTCGTCGCGGGCAAAGACGACGGCGTCGGCGGACAGTCGGCTGAATGCCTGAAAACGATACCCCGGGTGACTGGTTCGACGTAAGCTGCCGCATCGTACCGTCCCGCAGCGACATCGCGTGGATATTGTGGATGCCGTTGACCGCCCGGGTGACGAACAGCCGCTCCCGCGCGGTGTCGACCCGCACCGCCGGGATGACGCTGTCGGGGACGGTCGCCAGCACCCGCCGCGTGCCGTCGAGGCCGACCTCCACCAGCTGCAGCTCGAACAACTGGGTGGCGGTCCGCGCCGCGCGCTGCAGGATGACCGCGTCGGCCCGCGCCCACCCGGGCAGGTTGAGAAACGGCTGCGCCTGCTGATCCCGGGTGACCACGACCGTGCGGTTGTCGCGCAGGTGATGGGCGCGGAGCTCGAACACCGGCTTGTCGGTCCCCTGGCCGGCGGTGCGCACCAGGAACGCCAGGACCTCGCCGTCCGGCGAGAGTCGAAGGTCCCGCAGTTCCGCCCCTTTCGCGGTTACGACCGGCCGGCGCGCGACACTCGTCGTATCCACGTTGGCCGCGTGGATCTCGTGCCCCTCCTTCCCGGCGACGATGTAGAACAACGTGGCGCCGGAGGCGCTCCAGGTCGCGTTCTGCTCGGTGAAGTCGACCGGCAGCGACGCGGCCGTGAGCCGCGGTAGCACGCACTGATCCGACAGGGTGCGCGCCTCACCGGTGGTCAGGTTCTTGGCGAGCAGGCGCATGTGAGCGCGGTCCGGGATCCGCTGGTAGTAGGCGACCCACCGGCCGTCAGCCGAGAGCCGGGCCGAGAACCCGTCGGCCACGGTCTGGGGCTCGAGCAGGCCGTCGGTGGTCATGCGCGCGATCTGGATGCGCGAGTCGAAGAAGCGGAACCCTTCCACCGGCGTCGGACGCGCCCGCTGGAACGCCACCGCCCCGTCGTCGTGGCTCACCGACGGCCAGAAATCGCTCAGGGCGTCGCCGGTGAGCTGGCGGGTGGCCCCGCTGGGCAGCTCGAGACGCCAGAGATTGACCGAGTTCGCCACCTCCTCGAAGCTGACGACCGAGCCGTCAGCCGATGCGCCGGTCGGGACCTCGCTGGTCTGGCCGGTGGTCACCTGCGTCGCCTTGCGAGTCGCGGTCGATAGCCGCCACAGATCCAGCTGACCGCCGCGGTTCGACTCGAACGCGATGGTGTCGGCATTCACCCAGAGCGGATAGCGGTCGGTGTAGGTATCGTCGGTCAGTCTCTGAAAGGCGGAACCGTCGATGCCGCCGATCCATAGATCGCTCCGGTCGCCGGCGGTGCCGGCAAGGACGACCTGACGGCCGTCGGGCGAGACGTCGATGTTGCGGAACTTGAACTCCGCGCTCCAGCGGGCGCTGACGTCCTCGATGGTGCGAGTCGACAACGCGGCATGGAACAGCGAGCGAACGCCGTTGACCCGATTCACGTCGAGGTAGAGGCCGTCGTCGACCCAGCGGAGCACGGCGATGTCGCTCAGGCCCGCCTCGAGCGGGATGCTCACCCGCGGCGATCCGCCGAAAAAGGCGGGCACCACCATCAGGAACTGGCTCCCTCCCTGCCGGACGAGGACTCCCAGCTCGCGGGAGTCGGGCGACCAGGCGTGGCTCACCGCGGCCCCCTGGATCGTGACCGGAACAGGGTCGCCGGCGTCGATCGCCTGCACGAAGATCCGCGACTGGTTGTCGCGGTCGGAGATGAACGACAGCCACCGTCCGTCGGGGGAAACGCGCGCGCCGGACTCGCTGCTCGGCCAGGTGACCGCCGGAACGAGGGTGCGGGGGCCGGTGTCGTCGCTCGATCCGGGCCCCCACAGCAGCGCCGCCACCAGCAGCCCGCCGACCGCCAGGGTCAGCGCGGCGGCCTGCCAGGCCCAGCGGGGCAGCCCGCGCGACCGGTTGAAGACAATCGGCACGGTGCCGGTGCTGAGCGCCTCGGCCGAACGGCGCAGAGTCTCGGAGACGACGGCGGCCGACTCGGGACGGAACGCGGGATCGCGCTGGAGGCAGGCCTTGACGATCTCGCGAACCGAGTCGGGCGCCAGCGGCGCCAGCTGGTCGAGCGACCGGGTCCGGCCGGCGAGCATCTCCTGCACGTACTCGTCGCGGGTCACCCCTTCGAACGGCAGCTGCCCGGTCAGGCAGCGGAAGAGCAGGATGCCGAGCGAGAACAGGTCGGCGCGTCCGTCGAGCGGCCGGCCGAGCGCCTGCTCCGGCGACATGTATTGCGGGGTACCGGGAATGTTGCCCGGCAGCGTCAACGCGCTCTCGGTCAGCGCGAGGTCGCTGTTGATCCGGGCGATGCCGAAGTCGAGCAGCTTGATGTGCCCGTGCGGGGTCACCATCACGTTCGACGGCTTGACGTCGCGGTGGACGATGCCGCGGGCATGGGCGTTGGCCAGCCCTTCGGCGATCTCGGAGCCGTAACGCAGGACGTCGACCAGCGGCGGCACGGCCCGGTTGAGGATGTCGCCGAGCGTTTCCCCTTCGACGAACTCCATCACCACGATGGTGGCGGTGCCGGTCTCGAGCAGCTCGTAGATCTTGCAGATGTAGGGATGGTCGAGGGAGGCGGCGGCCAGCGCCTCGGCGCGAAGACGGAGCACGGCCTCGGTGTTCTCGGGGTCCGATTCCTTGATCGCCTTGAGGGCGACGGGCCGGTTGAGGCGCGTGTCGATCGCCTTCCAGACCACACCCATCCCGCCGCTGCCCAGGGTGGCCACGACGCGATAGTGACCGATGAGCTCCGCGAGCACGAAAAGGCTCCTTCCCCGTCACTTGAAGGTGGGGACTGACAGAATGATACTCAGTTGTGCCCGGTGCCGCGGCACCGGTTGTCTAGCGGAGCGACCAGAGGCTCACGGCGGTGGCGTCGCGGATGACGAGGTCGCGCCCGGTCAGCACCGGCTGCGCCCAGGTACCGCTGTCGGCCACCTTATAGCGATGCAGCTCCTCGAACTTGCCGGGGTCCTTGCGGGCGACGATCAACTCCCCTTCGGTCGTGAGGATTACCAGGTTCGGCCCGGCGATCTGCAGCGCCGCGTTGGTCCCGGACCGGCCTTCGGTCGTCCACTTCACGGCGCCGGTCCTGGCATCGAGACAGAAGATCTGTCCCTTCCGCCGGTTCGAGAATCCGTAGAGGTAACCGCCATCGGCGACCGGCGAGCTCATATACATCGGCAGGTCGGCGGCGTGCCAGACCTGGGTCGGCGCGGCGGTCCCCTTGGCATCGAGACGATAGCCGAACGTCCCCTTGCGGGTGCCGGAGATGATCAGCAGATCCGCGGCGAACACCGGCGTCACGATGTTCTCGTTCCATTCATCCGGAAACGGGATCTGCCAGAGCAGCTTGCCGGTCTTGACCTCGACGCCGACGACCGCCTTGTCGGTCATCGTGATGAGCTGCGGACCGGCGGCGCCGGAGCCGTGCACCACCGGGGACGCGTAGCCCGGGCCGTGACCGGGCAGCGCCCATCTCTCGCCGCCGGTCATCGGATCGAACGCCCGGAACGCGCCCTTCGCATCGTCGCCGACGTGGACGATCAGCAGCCCGCCGGCGATGATCGGCGACATCGCCGTTCCGGTGAACATCCGCGAGGTGTCGATCTCCTTGGACCAGTCCTTGCGCCACTTGAGCGCGCCGGTCTTCTCGTCGAAGGCTGAGAGCACCGCGCTGGCGCCGAGCGTGTAGAGCATGCCGCCGGCGACGAGAGGCGTCGAGAACGGCCCCTTCGACATGTCGTTGGCGTACTTGTTCTTGTTGAAGGCTGCCTGGTAGCGCGCCGTCCAGATCGGTTTGCCGGTGGCGAGGTCCAGCGCGGTGACGATCTCCTCGGGCTCGACCCGGGAATGGACGAAGATCCGTCCGCCGGTCACCACCGGCGTCGAGTAGCCGTCGCCGACTTTCTGCGTCCAGGTCCGCGCCGGCTTCGCCGGCCAGGCAGCGGGCACGTTTGCCGCGGCCACCACGCCATCGCGACCCGCCCCCCGCCACTGCGGATACTGCGCGACCACGCCAGCGCCCGCCATCACCACGATGATCGCCAGAGTCAGGATGCGCATAGTCGACCCGTGTTGATCCGTGTCAGCAGCCCGTGTTGAACCGTGGCAAAAAACCGTGTTGAACCGTGCGTGCCGGCTAGTAGACGCCCTCGACTACCGTGGTGGCGAACTTCGAGAAGGGCCTGACGTTCCGCACCCCGTCCCACGGATACGCGCCGCACGGACGCTCGCGCTCGGCCTCGTCCCGCTCCAGGAACAGCGGCATGAAGAATTCCTTCGTCAGCGTCGTCAGCCGCACCCGCCCCGTCTGGCCGTATTCGACCAGCCGGTCGGGCTGATCGGGATGGACGACTTCGATCATGGCTCGCGGCGCCGGCGGGTAATAGATGATCGCGTAGTTGTCAGCCGGGTCCACCGGGATCTTGTGCGTCGCCAGGCCCATCAGCGTGTTGCCGTAGGTGGGGGCGAAGTAGATGCCGTCGAGGAGTTCCTCGACCGCGAAGCGATGGAACTGCGGCGTCATCTCGGTGCCGCCGCAGAACACCCCGGTGATCCCCATCTTCTTCAGCGACACCTTCTCGCAGAGCGCTTCGAGCAGCTTGGGCGTGGTGAACAGGCAGCGGATGCCGGGATGCGCCCGCAGGAGCGTCAGCGCCTGGTCGATCACGTGGCGCTTGTAGGCCTCCATCTGGTCCATCTGCCGCCCCTTGATCAACTTGATGACCCAGCGCGGATCGAGATCGACCATGAAGCACATGCCGCCGCGGTGCTGCGCGAGATGCTCGATCGCCAGCCGCAGCCGGCGCGGGCCGCTCGGGCCGACGTGCAGCCAGTCCGCCCCCTTCGGGAAGAACTCGTCCGGCAGCGTGTCGCTGAAATTCTCGTAGTCGACCCGGAAGTCGTTGACGTTGATCCGTGACTTCGGCACGCCGGTGCTGCCGCCGGTTTCGAAGGTGTAGATCGGACTCTCGGCATACGCCTTCGGCACCCAGCGCCGGACCGGACCGCCGCGCAGCCACTCGTCCTGGAAGAAGCCGAACTTGTCGAGATCGCTGTAACGGTTGACGTCCTTCGCCGGATCGAAGTCGAACGACTTGGCTCGTTCCAGCCAGAAGGGGCTCCCGGTCCGCGGATCGAAATGCCATTGGACGATCTCACGGACGTGCGCATCGAGCCGGTCACGGGCAGACTGCAGGGCATGGTCCGACAGCGAAGGAACAGCGGTTGGCATAGGGAGAAATCTTACAGGGTTCTTTGGATTCTGCGCTTCCCGTCCGACAATTTCACCGGGTTCGGCCGGTGTGCCGGGTGAGGCGGCGCAGGTAGCTGGCGCGCCTGGCGGCCTCGGATTCGGTGGCGAGGCGATCGACGCGCCAGGGCAGCTGCCAGGACCAGTTCCGGTCGTTGACGATGGCGGGGACGTTGATGCGGTCGCGCCAGCCGAAGATGTCCTGGACGGGGACGAGCACCAGCTCGGAGCCGGCGGCGAAGAGCGTCTCGAGCAGGGCGTCGCGCACCCGGCCGGAGAACGGCTCCTCCGCGCTGATGCCCGCCGCCCGCAGCTGCGGCAGAGCCATGGCCGCTTCGCGCTCGTCGGCATCCGCGTTGTCCCACCACTCGGCCATGGTCTCGGTGTCGTGCGTGCCGCTGATCGCAACCGAGACCGCGGGAAACCCGGCGGGATCGATAAACGGCTCGGACGCCGCCTCCCATTCACGTTCCCAGCGGAGCACCTTGAGGCCGGGGACCTCGAGGCGATCCAGCGACTCGCGGACGAAATCGGGGACGACTCCGAGGTCCTCGGCGATGATGAAGCCGCCACCCTCCTTGAACGCGGTCAGCAGCCGCTCCCCCTGCTCGCGCTGCGCCTCTTCTTCTTCAGGGACGAAGCAGGTCGCGCCGTCCCGTTCCCTCACGTAGGTCCGATAGAAGCCGACCAGGTGATCGACCCGGAACCCGTCGAACAGCTCGGCACAACGGCGGACGCGCTGCCGCAGCCATTCGTAGCCGTTGGCCCGGTGTACATCCCATCGGTACACCGGCAGCCCCCAGTCCTGCCCGGTATCAGAGAAGGCGTCCGGCGGAACACCGACCGACGCATCGACGCGGAATTCGTCCTGCCGGGCCCAGACGTCGGCGCTGTCGCCGCTCACCATGAAGGGGAAGTCTCCCAGGATCGCGACGCCTGGGGCGCCACGCCGCGCCGCGGCCCATTGCTCGCCGGCGATCCACTGGAGCCAGGTGTAGTAGGTGATGTCGCGGTCGAGACGGACGCGCGCGTCGCCGAGCGCGCCGGCGTCACGCGCGCGCAGGGGGGCGTCCCACCCGGTCCAGGTACTGCCCGTCGTGGGCGGCGTGCAGCGCCCGGAACAGCGCGTAGTCCTCGAGCCACCACTTCTGGCGCTCGGCATAGTCGCGCATCGCGGCGGCGCGTGGGGTGCCGGGCTTCCATTCGCGGTCCATGAACCGGTCGAACAGCGTCCGCAGGACGTCGTCCTTCAGCCCGCGGACCATGGTGTGATCCACCGAGGAGGTCTGCCGCAGCGACTCCAGCTGCTCGTGCTGCGCCGCCGACAGGCCGGCCTCGCCGCCGGCGGCCTCGAACTCCGGCAGGTCCGACACCGCGATGAAGATCGGGTCGATCGCCATTGCGCTGAGCGCGGAGTACGGCGAGCTCTGGCCGTCGGCCATTTCGTTGACCGGCAGCAGCTGCACGGTCGACAGACCGGCGCTGGCGGCCCACCGGGCGAAGACCGGCAGGTCGGGGATCTCGCCGATCCCCCAGCTGCGCGAGGAGGGGATGGAGAACAGCGGAACCAGGGTGCCGGCGCGGCGCGCGTCAGCCACGTACGTGCTCCAGCACGCCGGCCACGCCGGCGCGGAAATCCGCTGGATCAGGAAGCAGGCTGAGAACGAGAAAGGCTTCGCGCGGAAAGTCGAAGAAGAAACCCGGATGCACCAGGATGCCCAGTCGCTCGACCAGCGTCACGACGGTGTCTTCTTCGCTGCGGTGCGAGGGGATCCTGAGCACCGCCGACCATCCCGCTTCGGCGTTCAGCAGCTGGACGGAGGGGTCGTCTGCCGCGGCGGCCCGCAGCGCGCCGAAGTTCTCACGGATCCGGCTCCGGATCTGATCGCGCACCGCGGCTCCCTGCTCGATCAAGCTGCGAGCCGCCCCTTGCACCGGCGTGGATACCGAGAGATACGTGTCGCAGATCAGCTCGAGCCGGTCGAGCGCCGCAGACACCAGGTCGTCGGGACCATCGACCGCAATCCACCCCAGCTTCACCTGCGGCAAGCCAGCGGATTTCGAGAGCCCGCCGAGACGGAAGGTCAGGGCCGCCGGATGCCCGCTCGTCTGACGTGAAGGGGCCTGACTGTCCAGCTCGTAGTCGGCGAACACTTCGTCGATGATCAATGACGCGTCGCGGGCGGCGCAGCGGCTTCCCAGCGCCTCGAGCTCGGCCGCCGACAGCACCGAGCCGGTCGGATTGTTCGGGCTCACCGCCAGCACTGCGCGGGTGCCCGGCGTCCAGGCATCGTCCACGCTGCGTTCGTCGAGCTCCCACCGTCCGTGATATTCGAGGGCATAGGGCCGGCTTTCGACGCCATCGAGCTTCGTCAGGTGATCGAACAACGGATAGCTTGGCGCCGGCACCAGCACATCGTCGCCTGAGGGAGCGCAAAGCAGTTTGAAAAGAAGCGAATAGGCTTCGCTGGTGCTGGCCGTGAGCACGACCCGGGTGTCAGCAACACTGATTCCACGTCTGGCGTAGTCCGCCGCCACCGCCTGGCGGGCGTCCGCCAGGCCAAAAGGCGCAGGCCGATACGTCCGGCCGGCGCTGCCGGCGAGCGGCGCGAGCAGCCCCTCGGGATAGTGAATGCCGATGGTGGTGGGATTGCTGCTGGTCAGATCGAGCAGCGGCCGTCCGGCCGCACGATGCGCCGCTATGGCCGCGGACAGGCGATTCGGTGTGAGCTCGCCCGGCACCCGTGATGAGAACATCGCGTTGATAGACTACTGAAGTTATGTCGCTCTCGCTGACCTTTGACGAGTTTCTGCGCTACACGACGGAAGAGCGGGACAAGTGGCGCCGGTTCTTCACCGAGCATCCGGAGGCGATGGAGTACCCGCTTCCCTCTTCCAGCTTCGGGACGATCGGCAAACTGGTCGACCACATTTTCCTGGTCGAACGGCGTCACGTTCAGCGGCTGCGAGGGGAGCCGCTCAGCGACCGGACCGGACTGACCGGCAACAACGCCCCGCCACTGTTCGACTACGGGGCCTCGGTGCGGCGGGAGCTGGAGCAGTACCTCGGCCGATCTGGACGAGGACGTGGCCAACCAGGTGCGCACCTTCGAAGTCCGCGATCAGCAATGGCCGATGTCGGCGCGCAAGTTGCTGTTCCACATCGTCGTGCACGAGACGCGACACTGGGCCCAGATCGCCCTCGCGGTCCGGTCGGCGGGGCTCGAACCCCCCGGCGACCACGATCTGTTCTACAGCCGGGCGCTCCGGTAATGCTCGAAAGGCTCGCCCGCCTGGGCTATGCCTCGAAAGCCGTGATCTACGGGATCGTCGGCATACTGGCGATCCTCGCCGCCACCAACCGCGGCGGACGGGTCACCGATACCAGCGGCGCGTTGAGGGTCGTGCTCGCCCAGCCATTCGGACGGATTCTGCTCCTGGTGCTCGCGGTCGGGCTGTGCGGCTACGCGGTGTGGCGGCTGCTCGACTCGGTCCGCGATCCCGATCGCGACGGGACCGAATTCAAGGGACTGGTCGTGCGGATCGGGCACGCGTTGCGCGGCTTCATCTACGGCGCCCTCGGCATCGAAGCGTTCAGGCTCTTCCGCGGCCTGGGTGGTTCCAGCGGTAACGAAGCGCAGCTCTGGACCGCGCGGATCATGGACGTCCCGCTTGGAACCGTGGCCGTCGGCATCGCCGGCGCGATCGTGGCGATCTACGGCGTCACGGAAATCATCGACAGCCTGAAGGGCAAGGACGACGCGAAGGTCGACCTGTCGATGGTTGCGCCTGGCGCCCGGACGATACTGCGGCGGATCAGCCGCTTCGGCGTCGGCGCCCGAGGAGCGATCATCACGACGCTCGGCATCTTCCTGGCCCGCGCCGCGATCCAGCACGACCCCAGTGAAGCTGCCGGCAGCCGCGAGTCGATGGTCGAGCTCGCGGGCATCGCCGAGGGCCGATGGCTGCTCGCGCTGGTCGCCGCCGGGCTGCTCGCCTATGCGGTGGACCAGGGGGTCCACGCCATGTGCCGCCGCATCCGTCCGGTCACCTAACGAAGCGTCTTCCGGATCATCAATACGAGCGCGTCCCTCGGCGCGAACGTGTACTCGAGAACCGGCCCGGTCTTGCCCATCACGAAGTTCACCGCGGTGCCAGCTTCGAGGTTCTGCCAGATGGCCTCGGGGATGTCGGGCGAGAAGGTAACGGTCGCCTTGCGCGGCACGGGGGAATAGTTCAACCCGACGATCATCAGGGCCGCGCCGGACTCGAGCATCCGCACCTCGATCGGCGCGCCGCCGGCGGCCGCCTCCACGTTGACGACGCCGCCGTCCCGGGGGCGAAGAGGGGTGAAGAGCGACTGATTCCGGGTGACGACGCCGGCGGTCTCACCGAGCGAAAGGACCGCGGCATCAAGCGGATCGTCGGCCCCCTCGAAGGCGACGGCACGCTCGCCGCGCGCGATCGCGGCCCACATCGCCAGCCGCGCCTCCGGAGCGCCGCCGGGCCGGACGCTGATTCGCCGCGGTGAGGCGTTCATCGCCGCGGTGTGGCGCGTCACCCGGGAGAGCCCGGGCTGCAGCGACAGCCGCTGCCTGACGTAGGAAACAAAATCGTCGGCCCGGCCGGGCTGCTGCGCCGCCCACGGCGGCGAAGCGTCGGCAAAGACGACGACCGACACCCTGAGGCCGGCCTCGGCGGCGGCGGCAATCAGCCGTTCTGTGCCGGCGAGCGCGTAGGAGCCGCGCCCGGGTTCCGAATCGCGCCACGTGATCCAGGTCGTGATCGCGTTGAAGCCGGCGCGGCGGATGGCCGACAGGTCGCGGCGGAGCGCCGTGAGGTCGGCGGTGGCGGTAGAGGGCGGCCGAACGCCAGGTCCGGCATACCAGAGGCCGATCGAAATGTTCGGATCCTGGTCGACGAAGGGCTGCGGCGTGAGCGCAAGGACGAGCATGAACGGCAGCAGCGCGGCGCGCATGGGTCTAATTCTGCTCCATCCCACGACGCGCCGCGCTGGCCGGCCCGATCATTCGTCGAGAACCGGCGGCGCCGCCTCGGTCAGGTCCACCGCCGGACGCCGGCCGCAAAGACGGCCACGGCCGCGACCCACGGCAGCATCCGCGTCACATCCGACATCGCCGCACGGGTGTAGGCGCTCGACTGCATCACGTGGCCGTCGTACGGGCCGCTCGTCTGCCCTTCCGGCGACGGCCGGTACAGGCTGTCCATCGTCTGGCGCGGACGGTCAGGATCCTTCTGCTGCTGGAACATCGTCGCTACCATGTACCGGTCCATGGTGCGCGGGGCGAGCGAGCCCGCCAGGGTCATGAGCCGGCCGCCGCCGCCGACGGTGAGGTCGCGAGTGGGCTTCTCGGCGCACCGCAGGATGGCGTGGGCCACCACCTCCGCCGCATAGACCGGCGGCGGGAACGACGGGGCGCTCTCCATGTAGTTGCGCGCGTGATCGAGATACGGCGTGTCGATCGCCGACGGCTTGACCAGCGAGACGGCGACGGGCAGGCCGTCGTGTTCCAGCTCCATGCGCAGCGCGTTGGTATATCCCTGGACGGCGTGCTTGGAGGCGGAATACATCCCCTGGAGCGGCACCGCCGTGTCCGAGACGATGCTGCCGATGTTGATGATGGTGCCGCCACGCTCGCGGAGATGCCGCACCGCGGTGCGGCAGCCGTGCACCACGCCCCAGAAGTTGACGTCGAAGAGCCGCTTCTTGTCCTCGAGCGGCACCTCGGTGAGCTTGCCGTAGATCGACACCCCGGCGTTGTTCACCCAGGTGTCGATGCCGCCGAAAGTCGCGATCGCGGCGTCGGCCACCGCGTCGAGCTGGCCGGGATCGGCGACGTCCGCCACGGCGAAAATGGCACGGCCATCCGCGGCGTTGATCTCGGCGGTCACGCGGCGGAGGTCGGTTTCGTTGTGCGAGCTCAGCACCACGCGCGCCCCCCGTCGAGCCGCCAGCCGCGCGGTCGCCAGGCCAATACCGCTCGACGCGCCGGTGATGACGATGGTCTGATCCTTGAGTCTCTTGAGCTTGGGTCCCCTTCTCAGCATTACGCCTCCTGTGCAAAGAAGTGGGTGCAACGCTTCTGCCACGGGACTACACTCGTGCAGTTTTCAGGAGGCACGATGAGGAACCGAACCGCTGCGCTGCTCGTTCTTTCGATGGCCGCCGCGACCGCCGGGATGCACGGGCAGACCGCCCAACCGGCGGCCGGCTACATGACTCCGCCGAAAGCCATTGTCGACATCATGACGGCCGAGCCGCTGCCGGCAGTGGCGATGAGCCCGAACCGCGACCTGATCGCGTTGGCCACGCGATCCGGGATGCCGCCGATCACCGAAGTGGCGCAGCCGATGCTGCGGGTTGGCGGCATGCGGATCAACCCGCGCAACAATGGCCCGCATCGCGGCGCGACGGGTACTGGCATCGTCCTCAAGACGATCGCCACCGGCGCCGAGCGCAAGGTGCCCGTGCCGGCGAACGCACGCATCGGTACGCCGAAGTTCTCCCCGGACGGAAAGCGCATCGCCTTCACCAATTCACGCGACACCGCCATCGACCTGTACATCGCAGAGGTGGCCACGGCGCAGCCACGCCTCGTCGCCGGCGTCGCGGTGAACGGGCTGAACAACTCGTGCGACTGGCTCGACGACAGCTCCGCCCTGCTCTGCGGCTTCGTCCCGTCCGGCCGCGGGGCGCCGCCGGCGGCACCCAACGTGCCGGCCGGCCCGAACATACAGGAGAGCTACGGCAAACCGGGACCGGTGCGGACCTACCAGGACCTGTTGACGAGCGCACACGACGAAGCGCTGTTCGCGTATTACATGCAGTCACAGCTGGCGACCGTCGATGCGGCGAGCGGCAAGGTCACGAGCATCGGCAAGCCGGGCATGATCACCAGCGCGACCCCGTCGCCCGACGGCAGCTTCATCCTGGTGTCGCGCCTCAAGCAGCCCTTCTCGCGGCTGCTGCCGGCCAGCCAGTTCCCGCAGGACGTCGAGGTCTGGAGTCGTGCCGGCGCGATGGTCCGCCCCGTGGCTGACGTGCCGATGGCCGATACGGTGCCGATGAATGGCGTGATCACCGGGCCGCGGTCCTATCGCTGGGTTCCGGTCGAACCGGCGACGCTGCTGTGGGTCGAAGCGCTCGACAAGGGAGATCTGAAGAACGAGGTTCCCCACCGCGACCGGATCATGACGATCAAAGCCCCCTTCACCGGGCAGCCCACCGAGGTCGCGAAGACGGAATACCGCTACGCCGGTGCGAGCTGGACCGAAAAGGGCATCGTGCTGCTCAACGAAGCGGACCGCAAGACACGAACGACCCGCACCTGGGTGCTCGACAACGCCTGGGGCAACCCGCGCAAGCTGTGGGACCGCAAGCAGCAGGACCAGGTACCTCGAACCCGGGCACGCCGGTCTCCGGCCCGACCGGTGACACGATCGAGCAGTTCGGCGATTCCATCTACCTCTCGGGCACCGGGGCGTCGAAAGAGGGAGACCGGCCGTTCCTCGACCGGCTCGATCTCAAGACGTTCGCGGTCGAGCGCCTCTTCCGCTCCGATGAGACGAGCTACGAGACGGTCGCCGGCCTCCTCAGCGACGATGCGAAGAAAGTGGTGACTCGCTATGAAACTCGTACCGAGCCGCCGAACTACTACGTGCGCGAGCTGCCCGGCGGCGCCCGGACGGCGATCACCCAGTTCAAGGATCCGCATCCGCAGGTCACCAAAGCCATGGCGGATCGCATGTTCGTCACCTATCAGCGCAAGGACGGCGTCGGCCTGAGCGGCACGATCTACCTCCCGGCCGGTTATCAGAAAGGGCAGCGCGTGCCGATGCTGATGTGGGCCTACCCGCGCGAGTTCGTCGACGCGGATGCGGCCAGCCAGGTGACCGGATCACCCAACCGCTTCACGACGGTCAGCGGCTCTTCCCACCTGCTGCTCCTGGCTCACGGCTACGCCATCTTCGATGGTCCAACCATGCCGATCGTCGGTCCGGGTGAAACCGCCAACGACAGCTACGTCGAGCAGCTGGTCTCGAGCGCGCAGGCTGCGGCCGACAAGGCGGTCGAGCTCGGCATCGCCGACCGCAACCGGATCGGAGTCGGCGGCCACAGCTACGGCGCGTTCATGACCGCCAATCTGCTCGCCCACTCCGATATCTTCGCCGCCGGCGTGGCGCGAAGCGGCGCCTACAACCGCACGCTCACCCCCTTCGGCTTCCAGGCAGAAACTCGGACGTACTGGGAGGTCCCGCAGGTGTATCATGCGATGTCGCCGTTCAACTTCGCCCACAAGATCAACGAGCCGATCCTGTTGATCCACGGCGAGGCTGACGACAACTCGGGTACCTTCCCGGTACAGTCGGAGCGGCTCTACATGGCGCTCAAAGGTCAAGGCGCGACGGTTCGTTACGTCACGCTGCCGTCCGAGGCCCATGGATACGCCGCCCGGGAATCGAACATGCACGTCGTAGCCGAGACGATCAACTGGCTCGACAAGTACGTGAAGAACGCCGGCGCCAGACAGACGACGACCCGATAGAAGACGCGCCGATAAAAATCGAACGCGCAGGCCGCTCATGCCTGCCATCACGGGGGCCACGAAGACCCGCAAGGGTTTTCGTGGCTTTCGTGTCTATAATCCGGCCACGCATGGTTACCCTCGCCGAAATTCGTGACGCGGCCGCGCGGGTGCAGCCGATCGCCCGGGTCACGCCGCTCCTCGACGTCTCCAGCCTCGCCGGCCGTCCGCTGCTCATCAAGTGCGAGAGCATGCAGCCGGGCGGGGCCTTCAAGATCCGCGGCGCCTACAACATGGTCGCGCAGCTCACGCCCGAACAACGCCGGCGTGGGGTCATCACCTTCTCATCCGGCAACCACGGCCAGGCGATGGCGCTCGCCGCGCGTGAGCTCGGAGCTCCCGCGGTGGTGGTGATGCCGACCACGGCGCCGCAAATCAAGGTGGACGGCACGCGCGGCTTCGGCGCCGAGGTCATCTTCGCCGGCACCACCTCGGTCGAGCGCCGGGTCCGCGCCGAGGAGGAAGCCGCCGCGCGCGGCCTGACGATGGTGCCGCCGTTCGATCACGATTGGATCATCGCCGGCCAGGGATCGCTTGGGCTCGAGATCCTCGAACAGCGTCCGGATGTGGCGACGATCCTGGTCCCGGTCGGCGGCGGCGGCCTGCTGGCCGGGGTCTCGGCCGCAGTCAAGCAGTCGAAGCCGTCGGTCCGGGTCATCGGCGTCGAACCAGCCGGGGCGGCGGCGATGAAAGCCTCGCTCGACGCCGGCCACGTGGTGACGCTGCCCCGCACCGAGAGCATCGCCGACGGTCTCATGCCCGTCCGGCCCGGGGACATCACCTTCGCCCACGCGCAGCAATACGTGGACGAAGTCATCACGGTCGAGGATGCGCAGATCATCGACGCGGTCATCTGGCTGTTCACGAAAGCGAAGATCGTCGCCGAGCCGTCGGGCGCCGCCACCGTGGCGGCGGCGCTGGCGCGGGCGGCCGACACCACCGGGCCGGTCGTCGCGATCGTGAGCGGCGGCAACATCGACCTGGAAAAGCTGGACGAATTGCGGCAGCGGCGGCTGGCGGAGACACAAAATGCCCATTGAGCTCTTCGAGATGGAACGCATGCAGTCGACGTGGGAGAACGTCGTCGACTTCGACATGAGCGAGAGCGGCGTGCGGCCGCTCACGCTGCGGGAGCTGGTCGAAATGGGCTTCGACCTCGAGAGTTTTCTCGACGTCCCGCTCGGCTACAGCCAGTCGAACGGCACGATCGAACTGCGGCAGCGGATCTCGGCGCACTACCCGGGCGCGAGCGTGGATCACATCGAGGTGACCAACGGCACGTCCGAAGCGAATTACCTGATCGCGCTCAGCCAGCTGCGCCCCGGTGACGATGTCGCGATGGAGGTGCCCAACTACATGCAGATGCCCGGCATCGCCCGCAGCCTCGGCGCCACCGTCAAGACCTTCCGCCTGCGTCAGGAGACGGGCTGGGAACCGGACTGGGACGAGTTCGAACGGGCCGTCACCCCGCGCACGAAGCTGCTCTACCTCTCGAACCCGAACAACCCGACCGGCGCGGTGCTGTCGGAAGAGGCCATGCGGCGGATCGCCGCGCGCTGCGATCAGACCGGCACCTGGCTGCTGTCGGACGAAGTGTACCTGGGAGCTGAAATCGATCGGCCGCGCACAAAGAGCTTCTGGGGCATGGGGGAACGGGTCGTCGTCACCAGCGGACTATCGAAGGCGTACGGGATCCCTGGTGTGCGGGTGGGATGGCTGGTCGGCCCTCCGGCGCTGGCCGCTGCCTGCTGGACGCAGCACGACTACATCACCATCGGTCCGAACAAGATGTCGGACCGCATCGCCTGCGTCGCGGTCGAATCGCGGAACCGGGAGCGCTGTTACGCGCGCACCGGCACGATCCTGGCCCACAACCTGCCGATCGTCAGGCGCTGGATCGCCGAGTTCGGCGACCTTCTCAGCTGGCGTGAGCCGCAGGCCGGCGCCATCGCGCTGCTGAAATACCGGAGCGAAGTGCCGAGCCTCGAGATCGCCGAGCGCATGCGAACCAACCAGAGCACCCTGATCGTGCCCGGCTCGCACGTCGGCTACGAAGGGCATCTGCGCATCTGGCTCGGCGGGCGCGAGGAGTTCCTGCAGGAAGGGCTGCGGCGGATCGGCGCCGAACTGTCCCGCCTGGCGCCGGCCGGGTCCCTGGCCGGAAGTTAACCCGCCGGAGGTCGGCGCGTTATAGGCAGTAGCTGCCATGACGCGACGTCTTCTCACTCTTTTTTCGATTGCGGCCGCCGTGCTGCTGTCGGCGAGCCTGGTGACCGCCCCGGTCAACGGCGAGGGACCACCGGTCGCGCCGGCACGGTTCGAGCCGCCCGCGAGCGGCGGCGAAAGCCTCAACCTCCGCCTGGGCGACGGGATCGTCCGGCTCCGGATCCGGAGTACCTCCTCGCAGAGCTCGGTCACCGTCGAGCTCAGACTGCCTCGTTTCCTCCACGATATTTTTTGTTGTTAACCGTACCCGCCGGCCTGCGTATTACCGGCCAGGAGCCGTCCCAGATGATCGATCGACGAATTCGTTCGGGTTTCGCCGCTGTTCTGTTCGCCGCCGGGCTGGCGGTGCCTGGCCCCGGCACGTCGGTCTCGGCCCAGGGGGTCGAAGCGCCGAGGTCGAGGCAGCAGGAGGTACCGGCGCCGGCCCCGATCCAGGGCACACTCGGCCAGAACGCCTCGGAAACGCGCGAGGAGTTCTACCGGGTCATGGAGCAGTATCCACCGGCGCTCGGCCGCGTGATGCGGCTCGATCCCACCTTGATGACCAATCAGACGTACCTGGCGTCGTACCCGAACGTGGCCGCCTTCTTCACCCGCTACCCGGACGTGCCGCGGAACCCCGGCTACTACCTGGAACGATACGAGGCCAACTACATCATGAGCGGGCCGACCGACGCGCGCGAAGAGTCGCTGCGGATGTGGCGGAGTGCGCTGGAGTTCATGGGCGCGTTCACGGTTTTCTGCGTCGCGATGTTCGCGTTCTTCAGCCTGATCAAGTACATCGTCGAATATCGCCGCTGGGGCCGCGTGTCCAAGGTGAACGCCGAGGTCCACAACAAGATCCTCGACCGATTTGCATCGAACGACGAGCTGCTCGCTTACGTCGATAGTCCTGCAGGACGGCGCTTTCTCGAGGCGACGCCGATCGCGCCGAACGCGGCGCCGGCTCGCAGCGTCGGCGCGCCGTTCGGCCGGATCCTGCTCTCGGTCCAGATCGGCATCATCCTGCTGGCGCTGGCGGTCGGGTTCCTGGTGATCAGCGGACGGGCGATCGAGGAGGTCCAGCCGGTGCTGGTCAGCCTGGCGGCGCTCGGCTTCTGCCTGGGGGTCGGCTCGATCGTTTCGGCCGGCGCCTCGTTCCTGCTGTCGCGTAAACTGGGGCTGCTGCCGGACAACACCGGGCCACGGCCCGAGCAGATCGGCTGAAACAGATGACGCCATTCACTGTCACGAACGTGGAACGCCTCGACGCCGCCGCGGGTGAGCTCGACGTGCCGTTCGAGATGGACGAAGACAGCTTCCGCGCCTTCTACGAGCGGACCGCCCGCCCGTTGTGGGCCTACCTGGCCCGGATCACCGGCGACCGCCAGGCGGCCGACGACCTGCTCCAGGAGGCCTACTACCGGCTGCTGCGCGTCAAGGCCGCTCACGAGAACGAGGCGCACCGGCGCCACTATCTCTTCAAGATCGCGACGAACCTGGCGCGCGATGGTTTCCGCCGGCGTTCCGCCGCACCGGAGCTGGTGGGCGGGTCGATCGAGACCGACGCGGCCGACAGCCTGTCAGCCGGCCGCACCGAGGCGCGCGTCGACCTGACCCGCGCGTTCGGACGGCTGAAGCGGCGCGAACGCGAGCTGCTGTGGCTGGCCTACGCGCAGGGTTCGTCGCACGAGGAGATCGGCCAGGCCCTCGGGCTCAGGACGGGCAGCATCAAACCGCTGCTCTTCCGCGCCCGTCACAAGCTGGCCGGGCTCCTTCGCGGCCGCACCGAGGGAGGGAATCGTGCGTAGGTCGGAGTGCCCGCGCGAGGCGGAGCTGCTCGACGCGCTGCAGGCGTCACGGTGGCCCGAGACGACGGACCCGTCGCTTCAGGAGCACGTCGACGGCTGTGCGGCGTGCGGGGATCTGCTCGCGGTGGTCGCGCCGTTGCTCGACGAACAACGGGTCCTGCAGCACGAAGCGGCCGTCCCGTCATCCGCGATCGTATGGTGGCGGGCGCAGATGCGCTCGCGTCGCGAGGCGGCGGCACGGGCGGCCCAGCCGATCAGCTTCGTCCAGGGGATCATGCTGGCATGCGCCGCCGGGCTGCTGGCCACGGCGCTGGGCATTTTCGTCCCGGTGTTCAGACGGTCGCTGACGTGGATGATGCAGGCCGGGGCGGCATGGTCGGCGCCGGGGCTCCCGGCCGCGGGCGATCCGCTCACCAACCCGATCGTGCTGGCTGGGATCGCCGCGCTGGGGCTCTGCGCGATCCTCCTGCCGGTCGCGCTCTACTTCACCTTCCGCGAAGACTGATCACCGGGCCGCCGGCGCGCTCCTGAGGGGAACGCCAGGCCTGGCACCGGTGTGCTCCCCCTTCCTGACCACGACGACCCCATTCACGACGACATAGGGCATGCCGGCCGGGTAGGCGTGGGGCTTCTCAAACGTGGCGCCGTCGGCAACCGTCGCCCGGTCGAAGAGCACCAGGTCCGCGGCGTAGCCGGCCTTGATCTGGCCGCGGTCCGCGAGGTGGAAGTGCCCGGCGGGGAGCGACGTCATCTTGCGCACCGCTTCGGGGAGCGCGATCACCTTGCGCGTCCGCACATACTCACCCAGGACGCGCGCGTTGTTGCCGTAGCCGCGCGGGATGGGGGACGCCCGCGCCGGGTGACAGCACGCCGCTGTCGGAGGCGATGCCGACCTGCGGGTGCTTCATGATCCGTTCGACGTCGTCGTCCGACATGAAGTGATAGACCATCGAGGCACCGCCGGCGAGCATCATCTCGCGGGCGAGCTCGAGCTGGGCGTCGGGAGCCGCGGATCCCTTGAGCTTTTCGGCCGCCTGGAGGATCGACAGACCGTTGAGCGACGGATCCGCCCGGTACGACGCGATGCGCGCGAACGAGAGATCCTTCAACCCACGCTCGGCGAGCAGCTCACGCATCTCCGCCTTGATCTTGAGCCAGGTCTCCGGCGTGTTGAGGCGCTCCTGGATCTGCGGCTGCCCTCCTTCCAGCGCCCAGGACGGGAAGCGAATCCCGAGCGAGGAGCTGGCGGCGGTGTAGGCGTACTGATCGGCCTGGACGTCGACGCCGCGCCCGCGGGCCTGGTCGATCAGAGCCAGCGCCTTGCTGCTCGCCCCCCATCGATTGGGGCTGTCGACCTTCAAGTGAGAGATCTGCACCCGCGCGCCCGACTCCTGGCCGATGCGCAGCGCCTCGAGCACCGATTCCTCGAGCTCGGTCCCTTCGTTCCGCATGTGCGAGGCGTACAGGCCGCCGGCGTTGGCCGCCACCCGCGCCAGTTCGATGATTTCCGGCGTCTTCGAATAGGTTCCGGGAACGTACTGGAGGCCGGTGGAGAATCCGACGGCGCCGTCGGCCATCCCCTTCCACACGAGCGCCTTCATCTTCGTCAGCTCGCCGACCGTCGGCGCGCGGTTCTCGGTGCCCATCACCGACCGGCGCACGGTGTTGTGCCCGATGAGCGTGGCGAAGTTCACGGATACGGGGGTTTGCGACACGCGGGCCAGGGCCGCCCCGATGTCATCCGCCGATCCGCCACAGTTGCCGGCGACGACCGAGGTGACCCCCATGCGGACGAAGTTCTCGGCCAAGGGATGCTCCCAGACCTGGTCGGCGTGCGTGTGCACATCGATGAAGCCGGGGGCGACCATGAGCCCGGTTGCATCAAGGGTCTCGCTCGCCAGCGCCGGATCGATCTTGCCGACGGCGACGATCCGGCCCTCTTTGATCGCGACGTCGGCGCGACGCGCCGGCGCGCCGGTGCCGTCGAGTACGCTGCCGCCGACGACCACCAGGTCGTAGGCCGCACGCTGGGCGGCCGCCAGACTGCACAGCGAGAGACAGGCGAGCAGCGCGGCGTATCTCATTTCGCGTTCTCCATTTGCCGGCCGCCGGTCAGGGCGCTGACCACCAGGCCGGTGACGACGACGGCGATCATCCCGATCGGATTGTGCCAGAGGAACGAAACGCCGCGGGTCGCCGGGTGCGAGGCGAACACCGCGACGACGGTAATGCCGGCGACCAGGCCGGCGAACGCACCGTGCCCGTTGGTGCGGCGGAAGGCCAGCGCCAGGACGAAGACACCGAGCAGCGAGCCGTAGAAGAACGATCCGAAGCGGTTGACGACCTCGATCAGCGAGCCCAGGCCGGCGGCGAATACCGCGACGCCGCAGGCGAACAACCCCCAGAACCCGGTCGCCAGCCGCGAGACTCGCAGGTAGTGGGTGTCGGTTTGGGCGGGCTTCAGGTGACGCCGGTAGATGTCGATCACCGTCGAGGTCGCCAGCGAGTTCAGCTCAGCGGCGATGCTCGACATCGCCGCCGCGAAGATCGCCGCGATCATGAGCCCGACCAGGCCAATGGGAAGCCTGGTGGTGATGAAGGTCGGAAAGACGTAGTTCACGTCCGGAGTTGGCGTATCGCCGGTCCTCCCCTTGTAGGTATCGTCGCCGGAGACCTCGTGCACGAGGGCGGCGGCGCGACGGCGAATGTCGGACAGCGCCGCGTCGGTCGACCGGAACGACGCGCGCGCCGCCGGCGTCCCCCGGCGTCGCCGCCAGGGCCGTGGAGGCGGCCTTCCGTCCCGCGAACGTTGCGGCGAACTCCGCTTCGAGCTGCTGGTATTCGCCGGCCCGTGCGCTCTGGCGGATCTGCTCGGCGTGCCGCGGGTTGAACAGCATCGGCGGCTGGTTGAACAGGTAGAACACGAACATCAGCACGCCGGTCAGCAGCACGAGCGCCTGCAGCGGAATCTTGAAGTAGGCGCTCATGAGCAGCGAGTGGCGTCCCTCGTCTTCGGATTTCGCCGTCAGGTAACGCTGGACCTGGCTCTGGTCGCAGCCGAAATACGACAGCATCAGGAAGAGGCCGCCGAGCAGACCCGACCAGAAGGTGTAGGTCTGATCCCAGTCGAAGCTGAAATCCACCGCCTGCAGACGTCCGGCCGCGCCGGCCACGTGCAGCGCGCCGGTGAGGCCGACGTCCTCGGGCAGTCCGATCACCAGTGCGCCGACGGCTGCCAGCACCCCGGCGATGATCACCGCCATCTGCTTGACGTCGGTCCAGGTCACCGCCTGCACGCCGCCGACGATCGTGTAGAGCGCGGTCGGAAGGCCGATTGCCAGGATGGTCAGCGTCAGGTTCCACCCGAGCACGATCGACAGGATCACTGCCGGCGCGGCGATGATCACGCCGCACGACAGGCCGCGCGAAAGCAGGAACAGCAGGCTGGCCAGCGTTCGCGTTTTCGGGTCGAACCGCTGCTCGAGGAACTCGTAGGCGGTGTAGACGCGTGCCCGGTGAAAGAACGGCACCAGCGTCAGCGACAGGATGATCATCGCGATCGGCAGCCCGAAGTAGAACTGCACGAAGCGCATGCCGTCGGCGTATCCCTGGCCGGTCGCGCCCACCAGCGTGATGGCGCTCAGCTGGGTCGCCATCACCGAGAGGCCGACGGCCCACCACGGCAGGCTCCGGTTGGCGAGAAAGTAACCTTCGAGCTCGCCGGTGGAGTGCGTCCGGCGCAGGCCGTCCCACACGATCCAGACAAGGTAGGCGGCGACGACCAGCCAGTCGATGAGGTGCATGGATCAGGCGAAGAGGCGGCCGAACGCCCACAGCGCCGTGATGACAACGACTTCACACACGACTACGCCGACATATATGCGGGTCATCTCTAGCGGGGATTGTACTGCCGGCGGTCGGAGACGGGTTGGAGGTCAGGCGCTGGGGGCGCCGAGCCCGTCGTCACCTCGCAGGCGCGGCCATCGAGGTCTCATCACTCGTGAGGATCCGAGCACGAAGTCGGCGTGCGCGTCGACGTCGCTGGGATCGATCGTCATGACCCCCGGCCGCTTGACGAGAACTTCTCCCTCGAGCAGGGCCAGCTCGACCCGATACTTCCCGGGCTTCACCTTGAAGGTGAATCCGCCGGCGGGGTTGGTGGTGGTCTTCTGGCGATCGCCGGTTTGGATATTGACTACCTCGACCGCGCGTCCGGTCACGGGGCTGGTCCCTTCGGGTCCGCGGACGGTGCCGCTGATCGTCCCGTCGGTCTGCGCCGGCGGCGGGGTCGTGTCGATCACCGGGACGCCCGCCCGGCATCCCACCAGCACGCACGCCAGGACGACCGACAGCGCGGCGATCCCTTTCAGGGTGCGACGAGCGGGCGTCGGTGTGGCGAGCGGTTCCACGTCCCCAAATTCTGCAAAGCGAGGGCCACGGCGTTCGGGGTCAGGCCCCCGCAGACTGCAGAAGAGGTCCTGGAAAGGGAAGTCATATTTACACCTCGCTGGTCTTTTCGCTCATCCGCACCGACAGGGGATGGGTATCCGAATGCGCAGAAACCCTTGATCGCACAGAGGTAAGCGTCATTCACCCGCGTGGAACTCCTCTTGCTATTTTGTGCCGGGGAAGAAGAGGGGCCCTTGCCTGACGCGCCGGTAGTATCCATCGTCGTGCCGTGTTTCAACCACGGCCGTTATCTCCGCGAAGCGCTCGACAGCGTCGGCGCCCCGCTCGTCCGCACCGAGATCGTGGTGATCGATGACGGGAGCACCGATTCGACCCCGGAGGTGGTGGCGACGTTCGAGACCGCGAACGAATTTCGCTGCGTCCGGCAGGCGAACGGCGGACTTGCGGCTGCGCGAAATCGTGGACTTCGAGAGAGCCGGGGGCGTTACGTCATCTTTCTCGACGCGGACGACCGGCTGTCGCCGGCCGCGGTCGATATCGGCGCCGCCAAGCTTGACGAGCACCCGGAGTGTGCGCTCGTCTTCGGCCGCTGCCTGATGATGAGCCAGGACGGCGTCCTGCTCGATACCCCTGAGCAGCCTCGCATCATCCGGGACCACTACCGCGAGCTGCTGCGCCGGAACTACATCTCGATGCCGGCGATGGTCATGTTCCGCCGCGATGCCCTCGACCGCATGGGCGGGTTCAACGGCCAGATGAACGCCGCCGCCGATTACGAGGTCTACCTGCACATCGCTCGTCATCACCCGGTGCACGACCACGCCCAGGTGGTCGCCCACTACCGTGAGCACGACGCCCCGGCGACTGCCAACGCCGCCCGGATGCTGCGCGAGACCCTGACGGTCATGAGCAATCAACGTCCCTTCCTCGAAGGGGACGAGGCCTCGCTGGCGGCCTACGAAGAGGGGTGGCGGCGATGGCAGGAGTTGTACGGAAAGGACCTCGCGGGGGAAATCCGCGTGGCCGTGCAGGAGCGCCGCTGGATCGACGCGTTGATCAAGACCGCTGTGCTGGGGCGATATCACCCGCGCGGGCTGTGGCAGGCCAGCCGCAACTCCCCGCTCGAGGTGCTGCAGCCCGACATGGGGGTGCGCAACCTCGGGCGAGTGTTGTCGGCAGCGGAAATCTCGGTAGCGCGAGGACGCGCCTCCTCATCATCCGCTTCATCCGCCGGCCGCTGACAACGAAGAGGCGGTCGGAGTGTTGTCGAAAATGACCGTGCCGCGGTCGACCTGATTACGCACCGGGGCAGCGGCGCGACGACGTGCCAGCCACCACGCGCCCAGTGCCGAACCGATCACGCTTGCCAGGATTCCGTATGTCCGTGTGCTCATTGGTCCTCCCAAAAGTGACTTCAGGTCGGAAGAACGCAATGGTAGTGCCACCTCGGCGAGTCGGGTTGGGGTACTGACGGCGCGGCTCAGCCTTTCGTAACCGGCGACGCCTTCACGTCGATCCCGATCATCTCCATCAGGCGCAACGCATTGCGTGAAGTGGCCAGCCCGTCGCGCAACCGGTAGTCGAACTTCATCGTGCCACGCTCGTCGACGGTCTCGGTGAAGTGCACCAGCCGCGCCGCGCTCCGCAAGGGCTCCTCTCCGGCGAGGTTCAAGTCGTGGGTCGTCATCACCCCGATCGCCCCGGCATCGAGCAGGTGGCGGGCCACGGCCTGGACGGCGATGCCGCGCTCCGCGCTGTTCGTCCCCTGAAGAATCTCGTCGAGCAGATAGAACAGCACCCGCCCGGCCGGCTCGCGCTGAGCCGCGTCGACGACCCGTTTCAGCCGCGCGAGCGCCGCCATGAAGTACGAGACCCCGCGCTCGAGCGAGTCCTGGATCCTGATGCTGGTCTGCACATCACAGGTCGGCATCCGCAGAGAATCCGCGCACACCGGCGCACCGGCCTCCGCCAGCACGGCGTTCACGCCGATGGCCCGCAGCAGCGTGCTCTTGCCCGACATGTTCGAGCCGGTGACGAGCAGCACCGTGCCGGGAGGGCCGACCTCGACGTCATTGGTGACCCGCCGCGCGGCCGGCAGCAGCGGATGCCCCAGCCCGCGGGCGATGTATCGGCGTTCGGCGGTGATCTCGGGAAAACACCAGTCCGGATTGTCGCGATGGATCCCGGCCAGGCACGAGAGCGCGTCGAGCTCGCCGGCGGCGTCGAACCAGTCGCGCACCCTTGGACCAGCGGCGCGACGCCAGCGCTCGAGGGCAAACAGGCAGTGGAAGTCCCACAGCGTGAAGGCCTGGACGGGAAAGTGCAACAGCGCCGCACCGTGGCGGAAGTCGGCGAAGCCCAGAATGCGGTTCAACCCGCGCATGGCGGCGGCGGCCGACAGCGGCGCCCGTGCGGTGCCGGCGACCGGCGGGACGGTAAGACGACTCTTCACCGCCCGCAGGCAGGGGGCGGCGAACTCCTGGGATTCAATGTGCTCGAGCACGCCGGCGTACTGCCGGATGGCTCGTTCACCGGCGCCGGCGCGGTCGAAGGCCCGCGTCAGCGGGACGGCGGTGGCAAACGACAACACGATCCCGGCCAGCAGCGGCAGCGGCCACAGGCTGTTCGGCATGACCCCGGTCAAGTGGAGTGGCAGCAATATCCACAGCGCGGCGAGGATGGCATAGACCGCCACCCTTACTGCGGTCATGCCGCGCAGTGAGGGGCTGGCGCTTTCGGCCCATTCGAGGAACGGCGCCAGCGACTCAGCCCGGGACGTCGCGGCCGACACCCCGAAGGCGGCCAGCTGTTCGCGCCATTCGTCGAGCGGCGACAGCTCGGCGACCGCTCCGTGACGCAGATCGACCTCCTCGCGAGGCGCTGGTTGCAGCAGCCAGCCCGCCAGCGTGCGGCTGCCCTGCTTCGTCGCCGCCGGGCCGATCCACTGGAACAACGAAGCGCGGCCGAACACATCGAGGTCTATGGCATACGGGTGGGCATCGACATCCACTCCGGCCGGCGGAGGTGCGTCGGGCAGCGCCTCCCACTTGCGATCCAGACGCGCGGTGCCGCGCGCGTTGACGACGCGCAGCGACTCGAACCAGGCAGCCCGGGCTTCGACCCTGGCGTGGACCACTACAAGGATGCCGAAGATCAGGAGGAATCCCAGCGCGATCGCGCAGGCCAGGCTGCCGCCTCCGAAGCCCACCCACCAGGTCAGACAGGCGACGCCCGCCAGAAAGGTGCCGAGGCGCAGCCTGGCGAGGACGGCGGACCTGCCGCGTTCCGCGTCACGCCTGACGGCGTGCGCCTTTTCGCGCGCCACGTACAGCTGATCACTGCTTGCGGGCATCGATGTTCAACCGCCAGTAGTCGAGCGTCAAGGGAGGCTCATCGCCGGCTGCGAGCTCGGTGAGCCGGTGAACGAATGCGTCCCGCTTTTCGGCAGGGAGCCGATCGAGCTGATGGCGGAGGCAGACCGTGGACACGAACTCCCGGAAGGTAGCGGCATTGGGAAAAGTAGTGGGGGCCGATTCGAGCCAGACATGCGCGCCGGCGAAACCAGCCCGGTCCAGACGATCCCGTGTTTCGTCCACACCGGCGAAAGTCCAGGGATCCTGCCAGCCTTCGAAGTGAACGGCGAGGTCTGGCTCACGCGCCGCGGCGGCGGTCCGGCCGTAGAGGCGGGCGAGATTCGGCCCGCCGCCGGACTGCGAGACCAGCCGCCCCCAGGGGCGGAGCACGCGGTGGATCTCGGCGAAGAGGGCCGAGTGGTCCGGTATCCAGTGGAACGTCGCCGTGCTGAAGACCGCATCGAACACTCCGGCGAACGGCAGCCGGACAGCGTCGGCGAGCACCAGCTGGACACCGCCGCCGGAATGGCGTTTCGCTTCGGCCAGCATGCTGGCCGAACGGTCGATCGCGGTCAGCCGGGCGGCCGGCACGCGGGACATGACCTCCGCGGTCAGCCGGCCTGTGCCGCACCCGATATCGAGGATCCGTTCTTCCGGCATCGGCGCCAGACGTTCCAGTACTCGCAGCCCCCAGGAGCGCTGCGGATCCGAGACGCGGTGATACCGCGCAGCATCCCAGTCCGACATCGACTCAGTGTACATTCCATCCGGCCGGCGTCGGCCGTCGTCTCATACCGGTGAGGCCAAGATGCGATATGGACTGCTGCTTCTCACGTTGACGATGGCCGCGGCGTCCGGCGGCGAAGAACAGGCGAGCGGTCCGACCAGGGGAATTCGCCTTGAACAGCACTCGTGGGTCGAGGCGGAAAAGCTCCTGGGCGCAGACACGGTCGTCGTCATACCGCTCGGGGCCGCGTTGAAGGAGCACGGCCCCCACCTGAAACTGCGCAACGACCTGACGCTGGCGGACTATTTCGCCGATCGCGTAGCGGCGGCCGCATCGGTCGTCGTCACGCCGCCGCTGACCTACCATTTCTATCCGGCGTTCGTCGAATACCCCGGTTCGACTTCGCTCACCCTCGAAACGGCGCGCGACCAGACCGTCCAGGTCGCGCGCAGCCTCGCGCGCTACGGTCCACGCCGCTTCTACGTGCTGAACACCGGGATCTCCACCCTCCGCGCGCTCGAACCGGCGGCTGCCGTCCTGGCGCAAGAGGGCATCCTGCTGCGCTACACCGACCTGAGCGTCGCCACCGACACGGTCGCGGCGCGCATCCGCCAGCAGGAGCGAGGCTCGCATGCCGACGAGATCGAAACGTCGATGATGCTCTACATCGACCCGGCCGCCGTGGACATGAAGCTGGCGGTGAAGGACGCGGCCCCCGCTCCGCCGGGACCCGTGCGCCTCAACCGGCAACCGGGCGGAACGGGTCTGTATTCGCCGACCGGCATCTGGGGGGATCCGACCCTCGCCACCCGCGAGAAAGGGCGGGTGATGGCCGAGGCTCTCGTTTCGGCCGTGCTCGGCGATATCGAGTCGCTTCGTGGCGCCCCTCTGCCGGCGGCCTCGGCCCCGGCAGCGCCTGCTCCGGCGGGTCCGGCAGCGACGCGCTCCGAGCGTGAGATGCCGGGCCAGAGCGGTTGCCTGTCGGGCGAGGAGCGGACCATCCGCGCGATCGCGGCGGCGTTCAACGTCGGCTGGACCCAGAAGGATCCGATCGCCGTCGGGGGTCTGTGGAGCCGGGACGGCGACATTCTCCATGCCGACGGCTACACCGAGCACGGGCGCCTCGCGATTCAGCAGAATCGCGCCGAACAGTTCCGGCGGCGGGAATTCCGCGAGTCGAGGCACATCCTCTCGTTCGGCAACATCCGCTGCATCAACCGGACGGTGGCGGTCGTGGATTCCAAATGGGAGCTGCGCGGCGTGCTCGACGCCGCGGGCAACACGCTGCCCAACGCCGAAGGAATGTCGACGCTGGTGCTTCAGCGCGCCGCCGACAGCTGGCTGATCGAGGCCTATCGCTACAATGTCAAGCCGGGGTCGCCGACGCTCCCCAGGCTTCTGTCGAAGCCGGGTTACCCGGACAAGCGGTGAGGCTGTTCCCGCCCGACCACAAGCCGGGTGTACTCTGAGGCATGAAAACGGCCTGCGTCGTGTTCCTCGCCGCACTCCTGGTTACGATCACCGGCTCACGGGCCGTGACCCAACCGCCCCAGACGTTCGATGTGATCCTGAGGGGCGGAACCGTCTATGACGGCACCGGCGCTCCCGGCCGGCGCGCGGACGTCGCCATCCAGGGGGACCGCATCGCCGTCGTCGGGGATCTGACCGGCGCACGCGCGGCGACGGTGGTCGATGCGTCCGGCCTGGCGGTGGCGCCGGGGTTCATCAACATGCTGTCGTGGGCCACCGAGTCGCTGCTCGTGGACGGGCGGTCACAGGGGGACATCCGCCAGGGGGTCACGCTCCAGGTCTTCGGCGAGGGCAGCTCGATGGGGCCGCTCAACGACGCGATGAAGAAGCGCGCCGTCGAGCAGATGGGTGACATCAAGTACGAGATCACCTGGACGTCGCTGGCCGAGTACCTGAAGGACCTGGAGCGGCGCGGCGTATCGCAGAACGTCGCCTCGTTCATCGGCGCGACCACCATCCGCGAACACGTGATCGGGCTCGAGGACCGCAAGCCCACCGCGCCGCAGCTCGAGGAGATGCGCCGGCTGGTCAGGCAGGAGATGGAAGCCGGTGCGCTCGGGCATCGGGTCCTCGCTGATCTACGCGCCGGCGTTCTACGCCACCACCGAGGAGCTGATCGAGCTGTGCAAGGTGGCGGCGCAGTACCGCGGCAAGTACATCTCGCACATGCGCAGCGAGGGGAACCGCCTGCTCGAAGCGATCGACGAGCTGATCCGCATCAGCCGGGAGGCCGGCATCCCGGCCGAGATCTACCACCTCAAGGCCGCCGGCCAGGCGAACTGGCCGAAGATGGACCAGGCGATCGCGAAGATACAGGCGGTGCAGAAAGAGGGTCTGCGGATAACCGCCGACATGTACACCTACCCCGCCGGCGCGACCGGGCTGGACGCCGCGATGCCGCCGTGGGTGCTGGACGGCGGATACGACGAGGCCTACAAGCGGCTGAGCGATCCGGCGACCCGCGCCAAGATCGCCGCCGCGATCCGCACCGGAGGCTCCGACTGGGAGAACCTGTACCTGGCCGCGGGGTCACCGGAGCGGGTGATCCTGGTGGAGTTCAAGAACGAGAAGCTGAAGCCATTGACCGGGAAGACCCTGGCGGAGGTGGCGAAGCTGCGCAACGAGGACCCGACCGACACGATCATGAATCTCGTGCTCGAGGACCGCTCCCGCGTCGGCACGGTCTACTTCATGATGTCGGAAGACAATCTGAAGAAGCAGATCATGCTGCCGTGGGTATCGTTCGGCTCGGACGCGGCGTCGATGTCGCCGGAGCCTCCGTTCACGAAATCGTCGGCCCACCCCCGCGCCTACGGCAACTTCGCCCGGCTGCTGGGGAAGTACGTGCGCGAAGAGCGAGTGATCCCGCTCGCCGAGGCGGTCCGGCGGCTGACTGGCCTTCCGGCCACGAACCTGGAGCTGGACCGCCGCGGGTTCCTCCGCGAAGGCATGTTCGCCGACGTCGCCGTCTTCGATCCGCTGACGATCGCGGACCGGGCCACCTTCGAGAAGCCCCACCAGTTCGCCGTCGGCATGAAGCACGTCTTCGTCAATGGCGCGCACGTGCTGAAAGACGGTGAGCACACCGGGGCTAAACCGGGACGGGCCGTCTACGGCCCGGGGAAGAAGAACTGAGTATGCACATCGAACATCACCGCTGGCACTCACCCCGCCTCGGCTACGAGCTCGGCGTGGCGGTGTTCGGTCACTGGGGGCCGCCGCTCCTCGCCTTTCCGACCAGCCACGGCGACGAGTGGGAGCTCGAACGTCACGGCCTGGTCGGAGCGCTCTCGGAGTTCGTGGACGCCGGCCGGGTGAAGATCTTCTGCGTCGGGTCGAACAACAGCGATTCGTTCATGAACAGGCGAGCGCACCCCTCGCACCGCAGCTGGCGCCACCGGCTGTTCGACGAATACGTGCGCGACGAGGTCGTGCCGTTCATCCATCTGCACTGCCAGAACCCGGGGATCGCGATCAGCACCATGGGGGCCTCGCTCGGCGCCTACCACGCGGCCAACACGCTCTTCCGCTACCCGCACCTGGTCAAGCGGTGCTACGCGCTGTCGGGCGTCTACGACCTGCGCTCGATGATGGACGGCGGCTACGACGAGAACTTCTACTTCCACAACCCGGTCGACTACCTCGCCAACCTGACCGACCCGTGGTACTTCGAGCAGTTCGCGACCTGCGAGATCCGCCTGGCTACCGGCTCCGGCCCCTACGAAGAGAGCCGGCACAGCTACGACCTCTCCGGCATCCTCGCGCGCAAAGGCATCCGCCACTACCTGGACGACTGGGGGCCGCGCGGCGGCCACGACTGGCCTTACTGGACGGACCAGATGCGGGAGTACTTGAGTAGATGGTGATATTGCGGAGTGGGGATTGCGGATTGCTGATCGACGGATCAAGTCGATTGTCGATTGGTTGCCGATTGAGGATTGCGCTCAATCCCCAATCAACAATCCGAATTCCGTCAATCCGCAGTCCGCAATCCCCACTCCGCAGTCAAGCCGTCTCGAGCGCGAAGCGATCGAGCAGGTACTGGCCGTCGGCGATGACCTGTTCGTCGTCGATCCAGACGTCGCAGTGGCGGGTGAGGACGTCGACGTGGGTGCAGGACTTCCAGTCGGCGTGGGTCTGGCTGCCGTAGGGGTCGCCGAAGGCGATGTGCACGCCGGGGACCTTTTCGTCCTGCAGCAGGATGCCGATCATCTCGCGGAGCCCGAGATTGGTGCCGAACGCGAGCTCGCCGACCCGGTCGCTGTTGGCGTCGGTGTGGCAATAGTTCCAGAAGTCGCGCTGCAGCTCCTGATGACTGCACTCGGCTGACACCAGCCGGCCATCGCGGATCTCGAGGACCAGCGGGTGGTTCTGGAGCTCGCCGTACTTGGCGTTGAAGTAGTCCCCCGCGGTCCCGTCGCACACGAACCGCCCGTCGACCGTTCCGGGGGTCGTGAACACCTCGCCGGCCGGCAGGTTCGACCAGTAGCGCGGGTTGATGATGCCGCTCGTCTTCACCCAGGCGAGCGCGTGGTCGAACGTAGCGCGGAAGTCGGTGCCCGCGGCGGTCTTCACCGTCAGTGACGTCGCCAGCTCCATCCGTTCGCAGAGCTGCTGACTGAGGCGATCCACCTGGCGATAGTCTGCACGCATCCCTTCGGTCATGATCCGGCTGGTGACACCGACCATGTGCGCGTACCTCACCCGTCGCCGCTCGACTACCGCGACGATGGCCATGCGCGCGCCGAGCTCACCTTCCTGCGGCTGCACGCAGAGGATGCCGGCATCGGCGTGCTCGAGTGCCTCGAGGATCGCGGGGGGCGCGACCCGCATGGGCCGCGGCGTCAAGGATTCGATCAGCAGCGGTCTCGTGTCAGCGCCGCGTTCGCCGAGCGCCGCCTCCAGCGCGGCGGCCACTTCCCGGCTCGCGTCGTCCGCCACCAGCGCCACGTGCTCGCCCGGCTGGATGCCGAGACAGACCTCTATCGCATTCCGCGCCCCGGCGCGGAGCTCGTCTGAAAAAGCCCCAAAGAACATCAGCCGATTGTACCAGCCGGCTCCCTGGAAATCGCCAGTTTGGGCGTCGGGAGTTGGAAGTTGGGAATTGGAATGACTAGTCAACGATGAACGAAGGAACCTGGCCGCCACCCGAGGTGACGTTCGCCAGGCCGGTCGCGCTCAGGCGCGTGAGAAAGCCGGACATCCGGCCGCGGAACAAGTACGGGGCCAGGTCCACCAGCATGGTCCGGTAGCTGATCATCCCGTCGTCGTCGAACTGCGGGAACTCTTCGCGACGCACCGGGATCCGTTCCTGGACGATCCACGTGCCGGGCCCGTCGCGGAGCGCGTCGTCGAGCGCCGTGTCCCACGCGAGCGGGTCCGCTTCCCAGCCGAGGATGACGCCCTTCCCGCCGTACTCGTCGTTCGGCTTGAGCACCAGCGTGTCTCGCTCCCGGCGGCTGACGTCGAGCAGCGGCGCCTCGACGCCGTCCTTCTCGGTGATGACGTCGGCGAGAAGACGAGTCCACGGCACATGCGCCGCGATGACCGCATGCTCGAGCGGGGAGAACAGCTTCGCGTTCACCGGATCGGTCAGCACCGCGAAGAACGCTTTTTTGTGTGGCAGTTTGCAGCGGAACGTGTTGGCGACACAGACCGACCGGGCCTCGTAGGCCTTGACCAGCGTGGCGCATTCCTCGGGATGCGCGAGGATGTCGTTGAGCAGCACGCGCCGGTACACCAGGTCGATCCGCCGGCCCTGCGCCGACAGTCCGGAGGCGTCGAGCTCCAGTTCTCGCGGCTCGCAGACGAGCGTCGGCACGCCGCCGGCGATGAAGGTGTCCCGCAGGATCTCGAACTCGCTCCAGGTGGGCACCCCGGCCCGGTCGACGATAGCGATGGTCGGCGGCTGGGCCCGCCCCCCCCACTCGCGGTAGCTGTCGAGCAACGCGGCCAGCAGCGGTTCGATCGTCGGACGGTACTGCGCGGCGCGAGTTTGGCGGAACCGGGCCATCGTCGGCCCCGCGTCGAACAGCTCGGCGAGCCGCTGCGTGTAGCCGGGACCGGCCGGTGACTCGGCGTTGTACTCGGCGAAATGCACGCCGCCGGGCAGCAGGAACGCGTCAACCCGGGACGCCGTGCTGGCCCGGTCATAGCCCGGATCCATCCGGATCAGCCGTTCTTCGGCCTCCGTCACTCCCAGCTGGTCGAAGAGCGGACGCGAGGTCAGCGCCTCGCGCGCCACCCGTTCACCGAGCGCCGCCAGGGTTTCGCTGGCCCGGCGCAAGCGGGCCTCGTCGGCTGCGGTCAGGAAGAAGGGACGGAGGAACGGGCAGTGGACGCGATCGCCGAAGGTCAGCCGCCGCGCCCGCATCGCCGCGGTGAACGAGGCGCAGTACTGCGGCGTCAGCTCCGGCCCCGACCGAAGCAGGTCGTGCCACGTCTCGATGGGCTCCATCAGCCGCGTCCGGGGGCGCCCGTGAATCCAGACGATGGTCCGATCCCGAGCATCTCTTCCCAGCGCGGCCAGCACTGGGACGGATCGCCGTTCAGCGCACGGTCGATCACCAGGTTGGCCATCTTCTCGACCACCAGCTCGAAATAGAACGGGGTGATCCGGTCGCGTTCGAAGTCGGGCGCCGGGTTGAGGTAGTCGATCGCGTAGGGGACGCCGTCCTTGATCGCGAACTCGATCGTATTCATCTCGTAGCCGAGGGCCAGGTTGATCGTCTGCGCGTCGCGCACGACCCTGGCGCCGGTGTCGGCCGAGAGGTAATCGTGGTTGACCAGGTAGCGGCGCTCCTTCACGTCGTAAGCCACCGGAGTGATGTCGGTCTTCCCGAACGTGAAGCAGCGGACGTACTGGTCGAAGTCGATGAACTCCTGCAGCGTCATGCAATAGGGGGCGGTCTGGTCGTAGGCCTGCAGCAGCTCGCGCGTATCGTTCACCTTGTAAACGTGCTTCCACCCGCCGCCGGAGTACGGCTTGAGAATCGCCGGACGCCCGACGTAGTCGAGCAGCCCGTCCCAGTCGATCGGATGCTGCAGGTTCCGCAGCGACTCGGACGTCAGATCGATGTCGGCGGGGTAACCCTTCTGCGGGATCAACACGGTCTTGGGGATGGCGCAGCCCAGCCGGGCCATCACCGCGTAGTTGAAGAACTTGTCGTCGGCCGTCCACCAGAACGGGTTGTTGATCACGTAGGTGCCGTGGAGCACGGCGTTCTTCAACGAGGCACGGTAGAACTCCACCTCGTGTGAGATCCGGTCGACGATGACGCGATAGCCGGACGGCACGTCCATGCGCGTGCCGCCGAGCGCGACCATCTCCGCGGTGATCCCGTCCTTCGCCCCGAGCTGGTTCACCCGCTCGATGAACGCCGGCGGAAAGCTGTACTCACGGCCGCACATCAATCCGATCTTCATCGTGTCTCCCCGGGCCTTTCGACGCCGCGTCGCGTCTCGTCGATCAGGTGTTGCATCACCATGCGCAGGTCCCCCGTCTCGCGGTACACGGCGAGCTGCCGGTCGGCGCTCGTGCCGTCCCGAAGAATGTTGTGAACGTTGTTGACCGCTTCCCGGCTCCCGAGCGGATCCACCACATCGTCGATGAACTCGAGCAGTTCGAGCGCCAGCTCACGCATCGGTACTTCGACGCCGCGGCCGAAGTCGATCAGCTTGCCGTCGAGGCCCCAGCGGGCGGCGCGCCACTTGTTCTCTTCGATCAGCGCGCGCCGGTACAGCCGGAAGCCCATGTTGCTGGTGTAGAGCTTGTACAGCTTCACGATGATGGCCTGGCACAGCGCCCCGAACATCACGGCATCTTCAGGGCGGGTCGGAACATCGCAGACGCGGAACTCGAGCGTACCGAAAGTGGGATGCGGCCGTACATCCCACCAGATCTTCCGCGCGTCGTCGATGCACTTGAGATCGACCAGCAGCTTGATGTAGTTCTCGTACTCGCTCCACGAATTGAAATGGTCCGGCACGCCGGTCCGCGGAAAGCGGCGGAAGACCGTGGTGCGGTACAACTTCAAGCCGGTATCCCGCCCCATCCAGAAGGGGGAGCTGGTAGAGAGCGCGAGCAGGTGGGGCAGGAAGTAGCGGGCCTGGTTCATCAGGTCGATCGCCGTCTGCTTCTCAGGCACGGCGACATGGACGTGCAGGCCGAAGATCAGGAGTGATCGCGCGAGCTGCTGCAGCTCTTCGACGATGCTGTCGTAGCGGACGCCGGGAGAGAGCACCTGCTCCTTCCAGTCGGCGAACGGGTGGGTTCCGGCGGCGGCAACCGCCAGCCCCACCCGCTCGGCCGATGACGTGAGCTCGCGGCGCGTTCTGAAGATCTCGGCGCGCAGCTCACTGACGTCACCGCAGATCTTCGTGCCGACCTCGACGATCGACTGGTGCAGTTCTCGTTTGATCTGGTCGCCGAGCACCGGCACGCTGGAAGCGAGCAGCTCGGTCACGTGCGAGCGCAGCTCTCCGCTGGACGGATCGACGATCTGGAACTCCTCCTCGACGCCCAGCGTGAAGCGAAACATGGGAATTGATCATAGATCAATCCCGACGGCACGCGGGGATCAGGCGATGGCGACGAACTCCCGTGCGTCCACCGCGCCGCTCGCCTCGATGCTGGACGCCAGCTTTCTCACCGCCTCGTCAATCGCGGCCGGCGATACGCTCGAGAAACATAGTCTCAGCTCGGAGTCCCCGGCGGGATCGGCATAGAACGCATCGCCGGGGACGAACGCGACGCCCTGCGCGAGCGCCTGCTGGAGCACGGCCCGCGCGTTGAGTCCGCGGGCGAGCCGGCACCAGAGATACAGCCCTCCCTGCGGACGCGCAAACCGCAACGCCCCGGGGCTGACGTGCTTCTGGATCGCGGCGACCATGAGCCCGCAGCGGCGCGCGTGCTCGGCGCGGAGCTGCTTGAGGTGCGCGTCGAAGCTGCCGTCGCGGATCAGGCGGGCCATTGCGAACTGCACCAGGTTCTGGGTGTGGGGGTCGAGCCGCTGCTTGATGATCGCAATCTGATCGACGATCGAGGGTGTGGCACACAGCCAGCCGAGACGCAATCCCGGCGCGAGCACCTTCGAGAAGCTGTTCAGATGAATCACGAGGTTCTGTCCGTCGAGATCGTGCAGCGACGGCGGTGCCGCCTCGTTGAAATGAAGGTCGCGGTAGGTGCCGTCCTCCACGATCGGCACCCGGTAGCGCTCGGCGAGCTTCAGCAGCTCGCGGCGGGTGCGAATCGGCATCGTGATACCGGTAGGGTTCTGGAAGGTCGGGTTGGTGTAGATCAACTTCGGCCGGTAGCGGACGAGCAGGTCTTCGAGCTCGTCGGGCTCGGCGCGCAGCACGTCCCAGCCGATCAACTTTGCGCCGGCGGCCCGGAACGACTGGATCGCCCCCAGGTAGCCGGGACGATCGACGATGACCGCATCGCCCGGGTCGATCAGGCAGCGCGCGAGCAGGTCGAGCCCCTGCTGCGCCCCCGAGATGATCAGCACGCTCTCAGCCGGCACGCGGAAGCGCTCCGCGATCGCCTCGCGCAGCGCCGGCTGCCCCTCGGTCGGACCGTGACGCCAGGTGGCCTCCCCTTCCTTTTTCACGACCTGTTCGATCGCGCGCTGAAACGCTTCCGTCGGGAAGCGATCGATCGCCGGCTCGCCGGCAGCCAGCGAGAGCATCCGCGCATCCGCCGAGTGCCTGATCGCATCTCTCATCGTCGGATCGCTGGAGCGGAGAGCGGCGGACGCGATCTTTCCGCGCCAGGCGAAGGGCGTACCCGACGGCTCCGGAGCGGCGCAGACGAACGTGCCGCGCCCGACGTAGCCGCGCAGCAGCCCCTTCGATTCGAGCTCCCGGTAGGCGCTCACCACGGTCGTCCGGCTGATTTTCAGGCGGCTGGAGAGCTCGCGTTCGGGGGAAGACGCGACCCGGAGGGCAGCTCTCCCCCGGCGATCGCGGCCTCCAGCAGGCTCACCAAGTGGGCATACAGAGGGCGCGCCCTCCGGTCGAACTGGTGCTCGATCTGTTGAATCACCGACTCCTCCTTCGCGCTTCGACGCCGAAGGCGACACTTTGCCCCGAGATCCGTCGCGGAAGAACGTCCAATATTGCCTTGGCTGGCGCCAAACGTCGAATTTTGAGGGTCCATGTGGGTGCAACGTGGCATAAATGAGGTCCAATCGTCACGAGACCGGTCCAAACGCAGGACCGGCGGACTTGGTACGATGCTGGCTGTGTCGGGAGAGGAGGCACCATGAACCGCCGAGCTCGGACCCCGTTGCTTTCAGTTTTCCTGCTGGTCCTAACTGCATTTGCCGCCTCGAATATTCCCTCGGCGCAGGTCGTCATGCAGCCGACTCCGTCGCCAACGGTGACGGCCGAAAACGAGCAGTGGTACCTGAAGGGCGAGCCGATTGCCTACGCCGGGAACCTGTACCTACCCATCCGGCGCCCAGATCTTCTTCAGCCCCAACGAGATGGTGCGGAGCGGGTTCTACCAGGGGATCCCGCTCTACGCGCGTACGACGATCGAGCCATACAGCATCGTGTATGTGCCGCTGGCGGGGGGCCGGATGCAGCCGTACGAACGACCGCGCTCCGGTGAGATCGCCGGCACGGCCGGCAGCACGCCGACCACATTGCCTACCCCAGCGATGACGGTGCCACCGGCCGGCGCCGCCTCGCAGGCGGCAGGACCACCGTCGGAGACCGTCAGGGTCGTGCCGGTGTTTGTGCCTTCGCGTCCAGAGGTAGAGGGAACGTCGGGCACGCCGTCCGAGGCTCCGGCGGCGGTCAGTACCGGCGGACGCACGTCGACGACTGTGCGCCCGACTCACAGCCAGATCGGCGGACGGCCGCAGGGGACCAACACGATCTTCATCGAGTTCGACGGCGTCCGCTGGTATCCCGCGGGGCCGGCCGAAGTGATCGACGCGGCGCGCCTGATCAGGGTCGGAGACTATTTCGGGTTCGCGGTCTGGGCCGCGGATGACTCTCGCGCCGTCATTTACGTCCCGGTCACGCGCGGTGGAACACTCGCCGTCCCGTACACACGAACACCGAAGAGATAGCGGGATACGATAGCCGGATGCCATTGAAAGCGGGCGACGACGCCCCTGATTTCGATCTACGCAGCCATCGCGGCGCCTCCGTCAAGCTTTCGGCCTTTCGCGGCCGCAAAAACGTGGTGCTCGCGTTCCACCCGCTCGCGTTCACCCCGGTATGCGCGAGCCAGATGACCTCTTACGAGAACGACTTCGCCCGGTTCGACAAGGCCGACACCGTCGTCCTCGGTGTCAGCATCGATCCGCAGCCCTCGAAGGCCGCCTGGGCGCGAGAGCTCGGGATCGAGTCGTTCGACCTGCTCAGCGACAACCACCCGTACGGCGAAGTGGCCCGGAAGTACGGCGTCTTCCGCGAAAAGGAAGGGTTCGCCGACCGGTCGATCTTCGTGATCGACAAGAACGGCAAGATCGCGTGGTCGAAGGTCTACGACATCCCGGAACATCCCGGCAATCAGGACGTGTTCGAGGCACTAAGGGAAATCTCCTAAATAGGGGTGCGGGGGGTGCGGGGGGGTGCGGAAGGGTGCGGGCAGGGTGGGCGCCTTCGCCAAGGCTTCGGCGGCCCAAGCAGCGGTCCCGCCGTTGAATATTGCGGCCGGAACGGAGCGAGAAGCGAGTGAAGGCCGCCAGCCGGGGTTGCCGCGGACTAGCCGATTAAGAGGCGGCCGGAACGGAGCGAGAGCGAGTGGAGGCCGCTAGGCGGGGTGCAGGGGTCCCCGCCGATAAAGTGAAGAGTGGTGTCGGAGGTCGAGTTTTGGACCCAACCTCCGACGAGCCTTGGCCGCGGGCGTCATTAGCCCGGGAGAGAGGATAGCGAGCCGACTTTTGTGGCTGACGTAGGCAGGTGGTCAGCCGGCCGGCACCGGCGGGTGTAACTTTTACAAACGGGGATGTTCGCCTGGCCATCCCCTGGTTGATTCGTGTGCGCTGTTTAGGCGACCGCTCGCGATTCTGCGCGTTTCGGCGTCATCCGCGTCGGCCTCGCACCATCGGTCCTCACATAAGCGCCGTCTCGGGTCTGCGAAAGGAACTTCGCGTCGACCAGCGCCCCGAGCAGGGCATCGCAGACGTCGCGCTCGAGGCCCCACAGGCGCTGGGCCTGAGCGGCCGTCAGACGAAGCCCGGGCATTTCCACATATTCGCCCTGGATTCGCTGCAGCACGTCGTCGATACGCATCTCTCTCCCCCTCCTGGGCGGGTTCGACACTTTAAATTGTCCGCGTACTGTCCGTAGAGCAACCCATGTACCACCCGGCGCCGCTTCGGCTCCAAGAGACGTGTCCGGTACAAGTGATTTGGACTCAACGGGTTGGATTGGCTCGGCCGGAAAGATGGCCAAGCCACGAGCAGAGGGAGGGTGACGCGACCTTGTACGGCAGTGCAATCGCTGCCGTTGGGATTCACTACGCGAGCGCGCGATCGATGGGTGCTAAAGCTGCCGCAGCGCCGTGACCACCGGCATGCGGGCGGCTTTCCACGCCGGCAGCAGGCCGCCGAAGAGCCCCATGATCGTGGCGTAGAACATCGCCTGGATCAGCAGCGACGGCGTCACCGCAAATGCAAACGCCACCTGGCTGAACGACTGCCAGTTCATCGTCGCGGTCTGGTAGCCGTCGAACGCAAGGTAAGCGAGCAGCCCGCCAATAGCGCCGCCGATGAGACTCAAGAGAACGGCTTCGGCCAGTACCGACACCACCACCGGCAGGCTCTGGAACCCGAGCGCGCGCAACGTCGCAATCTCACGGGTCCGGCTGGCGACCGCGCTATACATCGTATTGACCGCACCGAAAATCGCACCGACGCCCATGAGCCCGGCGATGATGAAGCCCACGGTGCGGATCACGGTCTGCAGCACACGGGACTGCGCGGCGTAGTACTCCGGCTCGCGAATCACCGTGACGTGCAGCCGCGGATCGGCGGTCATCGCATCCTTCACCGCCTGGAAGCCATCCTCCGACTCCAGGCGGGCGTAGACCGACTGGTAGCTGTTGCCGCGCCGGTACGCGGGCTGGAGCACTCGCGCGTCGCACCACAGCTCGGATTCGGCGACCGATCCGTTCGCGGCGAAAATCCCCACGACCTGCCAGGTGTTCTCACCCCACCGCACGCTCGAACCGACCGACAGGTTGGCGAACTGCCGCGACGCCGCCCGTCCGACGACGATCTCGTTCCGGCCCGACTCGAACATCCGCCCTTCCACGATCTTCACTTCCGGGCGGACCTGCAGCACCAACGGCGACACGCCGCGGAGCGGCACGTTCGCGTCGGTGCCGGTCGCCGCGAGCGGATGGTTGACCACCACGAAGAGCTCCGCCGACGCCAGCGGACCGTTCGGCCCCTTCTGAATGCCGGGCGTGTCCATGATCAGCCGGGCATCCTCACCCGAGAACCCGCTGGTCATCTCGGTGTCGCTCCCGGTCCGCATCACCAGAATCCGCATCGGATCGCCGGCCTTGACCATCGCCGCACGAAAACCTTCCGCGATCGACAGGACCGACACGAAGACGATCACGACGCCGGCGATGCCGATGATCGCGACCGCCGACGAGCCCGCCCGCTCGCGGATGGACCGCAGGTTCACACCCGTCACCGCAATGACCTGGGACAGCATCTTCAGCTCCTCCGCAATGCGTCGACGATCTTCAGACGGCCAGCCTGGAGGGCCGGCACCATCCCGGACAGGACGCCGAGAATCAGAACCAGCACCGACCCGAACATCAGGTCCTTCGGCGGGAAGTAGAAGATCGGCAGGAAGCCGCCGGTCGGATCCCCCTGCGCGATGATCAGCCAGGCGGCCAGCAGGCCGAGCCCGCCGCCGATCACGGCCACCAGAGACGATTCGAGCAGCACCATCGCCAGGACCTTGCCGTCATTGAAGCCGAGCGTCTTGAGGATCGCGAGCTCGTTGGTGCGCTCGCGGATCGATTGCGCCATGGCGTTGGCGGCCACGAACAGGATGAACAGGATCACGACCGCGGCAATCGCCGTCATGATCGAGCCGATGTCTCCCACCTGCTTGGCGAAATCCGAGACGAACGCTTTTTCGGTTGCGGTCTTGGTTTCAGCCGGCGAGTTGGCGAACAAGCCGTCCATCCGCTTGGCGACGCCGTCTGCCTCCGCGGGGTTCTCGACCTTGACGATGTACCAGCCGACCTGGTCACGCCCGAAGCCCGGGCCGATGGTCTCGTTCAGGTAGTTGTAATGGAAGAAGAACTGCGTCTTGTCGGTGCCCTTCACTGACGAATCGTAGATCCCATCGATCGTGAACTCCCAGGGAGACTCATCAGGCTTGCGATAGATCGTGCCCTGGAGCGGCACGCGGTCGCCGACCTTCCATCCGAAGCGCTTCGCCGTATCGATGCCGACGATCGCGCCGGTGCGGTCGGCGAACCAGGTCTTCTTCTGATCCTCCGTGACCTCGTACTCCGGGTACATCGACAGCCAGCTCTCGGGATCCACGGCGAAGTTCGCAATGAAGTTGCTGGGTTCCTGGTAGATGCCGCCAAACCAGTTCGCGTGCGTGATCTTGGTAACCCCCGGCACGCCGAGGATGCGGGCCTGGTAGCTTTTCGGCAGCGGCTGGATGAACGAGACCTTGTGGATCATCATCAGCCGGTCGGCCCCGGCGACTTCGATCCCCATGCCGAAGGCCGCCTTGATCGCCATCAACACGCCGAACAGCAGGAAGGCGATGAAGATCGAGAGGGTCGTGAAGATCGTCCTGATCTTTCGACGAAGCAGATTGCGCCAGATCAGCGGGAGGTACTTCATGCCACCGCCTCCGTCACCAGCTGACCCTTTTCGAGGTGCAGCGTGCGCTTGGCGCGGGCCGCCGCGTGCGGGTCGTGTGTGACCATCACGATCGTCTTGCCGTGATCGCGGTTCAGGGCCTGAAGCAGATCGAGGATCTCGTCCCCTGACTTGCGATCGAGGTCGCCGGTCGGCTCGTCGCAGAGCAGCAGGGTCGGATCGGTCACGATGGCGCGGGCGATGCCGACGCGCTGCTCCTGGCCGCCGGAGAGCTGGCGTGGATAGTGGTTCTCGCGCTCCGCCAGCCCGACAACCGAGAGCGCGACCTGGACGCGCTTGCGCCGGTCGGCCTTCCCCAGCTTGGTCAGCAGCAGCGGCAGCTCCACGTTCCGGGATGCGGTCAGCACCGGCAGCAGGTTGTACAGCTGGAACACGAAGCCGATGTGGCGCGCCCGCCAGGCGGAGAGCTTGCCGCCCGACATGTTGTCGATCCGGTCGCCGCCGACGGTGATCGAGCCTTCACTCGGCGTGTCGAGACCGCCGATCAGGTTGAGCAGCGTCGTCTTTCCGGACCCCGACGGGCCCATGAGCGCGAGGAAGTCACCGGCGGGAATCTCGAGGTTGACCCCCTGCAGGACGTCGATGCGCTCGCCGCCGCGATGGTAGACCTTGTGAAGGCCGTGGATGCTCACAAGTGAATTGCTCATATCTGCTCCGAACACGCTGACGATTAAGAACCGGAACTCAGCCTTGAATCTTGACGCGATCGCCGTCCTTGAGCGTCGGCGGCCCCTCGATGACGACGCGCTCGCCGGCGGTGATCCCCGACAGCACTTCGATCAGATCGCCGTCTTCGGCGCCGGCGCTGATTGCGCGGCGCTCGACGCGGTCGTCGCGCACGACGAAGACCACGGTGCGGCCATCGACCGATCTCACCGCCGCCTTGGGGACCGAGAGGCGAGCCGCCGGCGCGGCCGCCGGCGCCGGCGCCTCCTCGCGCAGGAACGACACCTTCACGCCCATGTCGGGCAGGATCTTCTCATCCAGCTTTTCGAAGGCGATCCGCACCCTGACGGTCGCCTTCTGGCGGTCGGCCGACGGCACGGTCGTGATCACGTGCGCCGGGATCGACCAGTCGGGATAGGCGTCGAGCACGGCCGAGACCTTCTGGCCGCTGCGGACGCGGTTGATGAAGCTCTCGTTGACGTCCACTTCGATCTCGAGCGACGACATGTCGACGATCGTGCCGATGCCGGTGCGGGTGAAACCGCCGCCGGCCGAGACCGGCGAGATCATCTCACCCGGCTGGGCGTCCTTCGAGATCGCCACGCCGCTGAACGGCGCGCGCACGACCATGTCATCGAGATCGGTCTGCCGCAGGTTCACCTGCGCTTCCGCCACCGCCACCTGCTGCTGCGTATAGGCGATCCGGGCCTTGAGCGAATCGACTTCCGACTGCGCAGTGTCGACCTCGGCGCGCCCGACCACACCGTCGGCCAGCAGCCGCTGACGTCGCTGGAGGTTGAGCTCGGCCTCACGCAGGCGCGCCTGGTCCTCGGCGAAGCTCTTCTTCGACGCGCCGAGCTGCGCCTCGGCATACGCCAGAGCGGCCCGCATCTGTGAATCGTCGAGCCGGGCGAGCACCTGTCCGCGGCGGACGCTCTGCCCTTCCTCGACGAAGATCTCCATCACCTTGCCGGTCACCTTCGACGAGACCGTCGCCCGCCGGCGAGCCGTGACGTAGCCGGAGGCGTCGAGCACCGCGCCAGGCCCCGCGCTGCCGCCGGTCTTCACCGCCGCGTTCGCCACTTTCACCGTCGCCGCCTGCAGCCTCGTCGTCCAGTACCACCCGCCCGCCGCGACGGCCGCCAGCACTACGAGGAGGCCGATCCACGGGGCCTTTCGGCCGCTGGCGCCACGCTCGGAGTGATCGATCTTCAGCGCCGCCAGGTCTTCGTTCAGGGTCGCCACAGCACTCTTTCTTCGGTTATTCGATCTGTTTCGCCAGAAAGGCGAAACGCAGTATATACAATTCCGCTCGAGCGTTCTGTCAGGATCTTACGGAGGCGGGCCTCCCTCCAGCCACCCCCGCCCGGCGAGCGGAGGCGGGGATCCGGCGAAGAGAGCGTACCGTACCGAAGGGTGCGCGGCGGGGGGTGCGGAGGAGTGCGGGGGGTGCGGGTGCAGGGGTGCGGGGGGTGCGTAGGAGTGCGGGGGGTGCGGAACGGAAGTGCGAGGTGTGACGGATGCGGGTCAGACGTACTACGAGCTCGTGCTGACCGGTCCAGCCGCACTCGTCGCACCCCTCGCACCCCCGCACCCCTCCGCGCACCTCCCGCACCCCTCCGCACTCCTACGCACCCCCCGCACCCCTAGAGGCACCCCTTATCGAAGCGTGCCCGCGATCCATCCCCGGCTCATGTAGTCCGCCATCGTCAGCGTGAACAGGATGAGCAGCCAGAAGAAGCCGGCCCCGGCGACGACCCAGGTGAGGCGGGTGCCCCAGCGGACGTGCATGAAGAACAGCACGACCAGCAGCGCCTTCGTGACCGCGATCGTCAGCATGACGATGTTGTTCAGCGCCCCGAGATCGAACTTCGCCACCACGACGGTGAGGATCGTGCCGACCATCAGGGCGCCGAAGATCGTCAGGTAGAGCGAGATCGGAGCGACGTGGTGACCGTTGGATGAAGACATGGCGCGTCAGTGTGCCCCGTAGTGATAGCCGATCAGGTACAGCAGCGGGAAGAGGAAGATCCAGACGATATCGACGAAGTGCCAGTAGAGGCCGGCGACTTCGACCGGCGTGTAGTAGGACGCGTCGAACTGCTTGCGCCAGGCCATCCAGGTGATCACCAGCATGATGCCGATCCCGATGATCATGTGGAGCGCGTGCAGCCCGGTCATGCAGAAGTAGATCGCGTAGAACTGCTCGGCCGGGGCGGGGTGAGTGCCGGTCCACTGGAAATGCGGCCCCGGAACGAGGTGATGCTCGAACTTGTCGGCGTACTCGATCGCCTTGACGCCGAGGAAGGCGGCGCCGAGGATCATCGTGGCCACCAGCCAGCCGACCTGGACCTTGGCCCGCGCGCCGGTCTGGGCGGCACGGACCGCGAGCGCCATGGTCAGCGAGCTGACGATCAGCACGATGGTGTTGACCGCACCCCAGATGACGTTCAGGTGGTTGCTCGCTTCGGCGAACCCCTCCGGTGACTTCCAGCGGTACAGCAGGTAGGCCATGAACAGGCCGCCGAAGAACATGATCTCGGTGACCAGGAAGACCCACATGCCGAGCGTGGAGGCTTCCGCCTGCTGCGCCATGTCATCGAAGTGGTGCTGCAGCTTCGGATGATGCGGGTGCGAGTGGCCGTCGTGCGGGTTGCCGCTCCCGTGAATGGCGACGCGCCCCGGCAGGCCGGCGGTAGGTGCCTGCGAGTAGCCCTCAGACAACGCCCACCTCCTTGCTCGGCGCGTACTGGTGCGTGCCGTGCGTCACGATCGGTGTCACCGGGAAGTTCTCGGTCGGCGGCGGCGACGGGATCTCCCACTCCAGTCCCTTGGCGCCCCACGGATCCGCCGGGGCGTCAGCCCCCTTGAAGATTGAGTAGGTGAAGTAGACCATCGGCAGCAGGTAGCCGACCGCGAGCACCGTGGCGCCGAGGGTCGACATCACGTTGAACACCTGGAACTCCGGCGGATACATGTGGTAGCGCCGCGGCATGCCGAGGTAGCCGACCAGGAACTGCGGGAAGAAGGTCAGGTTGAAGCCGACGAACACGAGCAGCGCGGCGAACTTCGCCCATGCTTCTGGATACATCTTGCCGGTGATCTTCGGCCACCAGTAGTGCATCCCGCCCAGGTAGCCCATGATCGCGCCGCCGACCATGATGTAGTGGAAGTGCGCGACGACGAAGTAGGTGTCGTGCACGTGGATGTCGAGGCCCATCGCCGCGAGGAACAGGCCGGTCAGCCCGCCGATCGTGAACAGGCCGATGAAGCCGAACGCGTAGAGCATCGGCGAATCGAGGCTCACCGAGCCGCGGTAGATCGTCGCCGTCCAGTTGAACACCTTGATCGCCGACGGCACCGCGACGATGAACGAGATGATCGAGAAGATCATCCCGGCATAGACCGACTGGCCGGCGACGAAGATGTGGTGGCCCCACACCAGGAAGCCGATGATCGCGATCGCCAGCGACGAGAACGCGATGAACGAGTAGCCGAAGACGTTCTTCCGCGAGAACGCCTGCACGATCTCGCTGATCACGCCCATCGCCGGCAGGATCATGATGTAGACCGCCGGGTGCGAGTAGAACCAGAAGAGGTGCTGGAACAGGACCGGGTCGCCGCCGAGCGCCGGGTCGAAGATGCCGAAGTGCAGCACCCGCTCGGCCGCCACCAGCAGCACCGTGATCGCGATCACCGGCGTGCCCAGGATCATGATCAGGCTGGTCGCGTAGTGCGCCCAGACGAACAGCGGCATCCGGAACCAGGTCATCCCCGGCGCGCGCATCCGGTGGGTCGTGACGATGAAGTTGAGACCGGTCAGGATCGAGGAGAAGCCGGTGATGAACACGCCGAGCGCCGCGGTGATCACGTGGCTGTTGGCCGCGGCGGTGCTGTAGGGCGTATAGAAGGTCCAGCCGGTGTCGACGCCGCCGCTCAGCGCCGCAACCATCGTGAAGATGCCGCCGAGCACGTAGATGTACCAGCTGAGCAGGTTGATGCGCGGGAAGGCGAGGTCCTTCGCGCCGAGCATGATCGGGATGAAGAAGTTGCCGAGCACCGCGGGGATCGACGGGATCAGGAAGAAGAACACCATCACCACGCCGTGCATGGTGAACATCTTGTTGTAGTTCTCGGCGGTCATCAGGTCGCCGGCCGGCGTCAGCAACTCGAGGCGGACCAGGAAGGCGAACATCCCGCCGATGAAGAAGAACGCGGTGATCGACACCAGGTAGAGCAGCGCGATCCGCTTGTGATCCTTCGTCAACAGCCACGACGCCAGGCCGTGGCCGTTGTTGAGGTAATTCAGGGTTGCCATATGACTACTTTTTCTCAACCACCGGCCGGTCGCTGGCCTGCGGCTTCTGCGGCGCCGTGGTGCCGGCCGGCGCCGGAGCCGCACCGGGCTGGCTCAACGAACGCACGTACGAAATCAGCTGGAGCAGCTGCTCCTCGGTCACCAGCCCCTGGAACGTCGGCATCAGCGGCTGGAAGCCGGCCACCACCTTCGCCTGCGGATTCACGATCGATTCCCGCAAGTAGGCCTCGTCGGCCACGACCGACCCCCTCCCTGCAGCTCGACCGGCTTGCCGTAGAGGTTGGCGAGCATCGGCCCCCGGCCCTGCGAACCGGTCAGGTGACAGGTGTTGCACGCCAGGGCCTGGAACAGCTTCTGGCCCGCCGCCACCGGCGACTCGGAGGCGTTGCCGCCGCTCAACCACGACTGGAACGCTTCCGGCTCCATCGCGATCACCGAGCCGACCATGCCGGAGTGCTTGGTGCCGCAGTACTCCGCGCAGAACAGGTGATAGGTGCCCGGCTGCGTCGCCGTGAACCACATCACGTTGTAGCGCCCGGGGATGACGTCCGCCTTCACCCGGAACGCCGGAATGAAGTAGCTGTGCAGGACGTCTTCGGAGCCCATGATCAATTTCACCGGCCGCCCCACCGGCACGTGCAGCTCGTTGATCTCCCGCTGCCCGTCCATGTGCTGGACCTTCCACATCCACTGCTTGCCGACGACGTAGATCTCCATCGCCCCGACCGGCGGACGATAGAGGTCGAAGAAGACCTTGGCGCCCCAGACGAACATCACCATGACGATGAAGAACGGGATGACGGTCCAGAGCAGCTCGAGCGCCAGCGAGCCGTGAATTGCGTAGCCCACCTCGTTGCGATGACGCCGGCGATACTTGATCGCGAACAGCACCACCAGCGCGGCGATCAGGATCGAGAAGAACGCCGTCACCGCGACCATGAAGAAGTAGATCGCGTCTACCTGGCCCGCCTGTGCCGACGCCTGCTGCGGAAAAAACGGAAAGTTCGTGAACATCGTTTAGGTTCGACTGGCGGCCTCGGCCCCCTGGTGCCCGGATGCCCGCTCGCGGCGCAGCGCCACGAACAGGAACACGGCAAATCCGATCATCGTCATCACCGCGCCGATCCGCACCATCGTGATCACCCCCGCGCCGTACTTGCCGGTCGCCGGATCGTAGTGGTAGCAGAGCAGCAACACGCTGTCGATCGCCGAGCCGATTCTCTCTTCCGCGGCCTCGACGATCCCCAGCCGGATGTCGCGCGGCGCGTATTCGATCCCGTAGAAGTAGCGGGCAATCACCCCTTTCGGCGTCAGGAGCTCGATCCCGGCGCCGTGGGCGTACTGCTTGATCTCCTCGTCGTAGGCATAGCGGAAGCCCACGGCGTTGGCGAGCGCGCGGATGTTCTCTTCGCGGCCGGTCAGGAAGTGCCATCCCGCCGCCGTGCCGGGACGGCCGTAGCGCTCGAGATACGCCTGCTTCTTGGCTGCCGCCAGCCCCGGCCCTTCCCGGGGATTGATGCTGACCGCCACCACGTCGAACTCCTTGCCGACGTCGAAGCTCAACACCTTCAGGGCCCCGGTGACGCCGTTGAGCACCTGGGTGCAGAGCATCGGGCACTCGTAATACACCAGCGCGAGCAGCACCGGCCGCTTGCCGAAGTAGTCACCCAGCTTGACGTCGCGCCCGGTCTCGTCCACGAACGCCAGGTCGAGCGGCACCTGTTCGTTGAGCCGCTGGTCGATCCCGATCTTCGCGAGCAGTCCAGGTCTCGCGGTCGCCGGATCCCCCGGCTCCTGCTGTGGCAGCGGCCCCTGCGCCGACACGTTTCCCGACACCGCGAGGAACGCGGCGAACAGACACGCGACGATGCGCTTGCAAACTTTCATTTGGTCTTACTTCAGCCTTACTTCAACCGTCAGCATTCGACCTTCAGCATTCAACCTTGAGCATTTTCGTCAGTGCCCGCCCGACTTCGGCGGCGTCGCCGGAGCGGCCGGCGGCGCTGATGCCGGTGCCGGCGCAGCCTCGCCGGGGGCACCCGGCTTCAGCGGAATCCCGCGTCCGCCGGTGGATTCTCCGCGCGACGACGAATTCGTTCCGATCCAGGCGTCGATCGGCGCGTCGGGCCGCACCGGGAGTCCCTGCTCCAGCAGCCGCTTCTTCGCCTCGTCGATCATGGTGAGCCGCCCGCTCAGCGCGGTGCGGAAGTTCTGCAGGTTCTGTGGCTCGTCGATCAGCAGCCGCGGCTCAGGCGGCAGCTGCCCGGCCGGCTGCACCAGCGGCGACAGCACCGGATCGTTTGCCCTGGCCTGCTGTTCGAAGACCTTGAACAGGCCGAACACCGTCAGCGCGCACACCCCGACGACGGCGGCGAGGCCGACCGCGAAGACGATCACCGCGCGAACGTTGATATCGCTGTGCTCGTGCGCGACATCCTCGTTGTGCAGCGGATCGTCGTAGAGATGATCGTCGTGGCTGTGATGGTCAGCCGGATGAGGCGACCGGGGCGGCACCGGATGATCAGTGGGCGTCATGCGCGAACGCCTCCTTGAGATAGGGATCGTTGAGCGGCATCAGCGCGCGGCTGCGGAGATGCCGCGTGAACAGGAACAGCCACACGCCGACCAGCCCGGCGGGGATGACGACATCCATCCAGTGGATCGGGAAGCCGTGGTGCTCGAAGGTCGGCGCGACCAGCCAGATCGTATCGACGAGACGCATCACCAGGATGAAGATCGCGACGCGGGGCAGCCACTTGCCCTTCTTCAGGTCCTGCGACAGGAGCAGCATGAACGGCAGCGCGAAATGCCCGATCACCAGTGCGATCGCGATCACTCCCCAGCCGCCGCGCAGGCGCTCGATGTACCAGGGAATCTCTTCCGGCAGGTTGCCCGACCAGATGATCAGGAACTGCGAGAAATTGAGATAGGCCCACAACATGGTGAAGGCGAGCAGGAGCTTGCCGAGGTCGTGGAAATGCCGGGGCGTGAGCCGTCCGGCCAGCGCCCCCACCGGACCGATGGTGGCCAGGACCGCAATCGTGAGGGCGAAGGCCGACAGCCCGAAGCCGGACACGAACATCAGGCCGAAGATGGTCGAGTACCAGTGCGGATCGAGCGACATGACCCAGTCGGTGGTGGCGAAGGTGATCGTCAGCACCAGGACGAGCAGCGCCGGTGCGCTCAGCGTCCGGAAGCGGACCATGCCGGCGGCATCGGTCGATTCCTCGCCGCGGTCCTGCGCCGCCGACCAGCTGGTCAGCAGCCACGTGCACCCGATCCAGAACGCGAAGTAGAACGCCGCCCGCGCCATGAAGAAGGTCGGATTGAGGTACGGCGCCTTGGCCTGCAGGATCTGATCGCCGGCCACCGCCTCGGGCCGCGCCCACAGGAACAGCGTCGGCAGGGCGAACAGGATCGGCAGGAAGAACAGCACCAGCAGCGGCAGCGTCCGGCTCGCCGCCTCGAAGACGCGACGCCCGACCATCCCCCACTGCCCGCCCGACAGGTGCTGCAGCATCAGCAGGCCGAGCGAGCCGAGCGACAGCCCCAGGCAGAACAGGAACCCGATCAGCCAGGACTGGAAGAACTGGTCCCGGTTGCTCATCGCCCCGAGCGCGCCGGCGGCGATCCCGATCACGCCAATGATCAGCGCACCGCGCTGAAGCCGGTCGAGAGCGGGCACGTCGGTCGGAGTTACTGCGTGTGTCGCCATAGGTTCAAAAACTCAACTCCCAGCTACCAACTACCAACTACCAACCCCCTGGATTCCTGATGCTGGAACCCTGGAGTTGGCAACCTGGGAGTTGTCATCGTCAGCCTCTAGTGCCCACCCCGGCCGGCTGGAGGCTGCGGTGCCGGCTGCCCCGCGGGTGGCGTGCCGGGCACTGCCGGGGTCGACGCCCCCGGAGCACCGGCCGGCACCTCCGCCGCCGTCGGCTGGGACAGCTGCAATGCCTTCAGATACGCGACGATGCGCCAGCGGTCGCGCGCGTTGATCTGCACCTTGTAGTCCGGCATCGCGCCGAACCCATTGGTGATGACGTCGAAGAGGTAGCCGGCGTCGGCCTGCTTCAGACGCTCGATGTGCAACGAGGGCGGCTGGCGGTAGCCGCGCTGGACCACCATGCCGCGGCCGTTGCCGGTCTGGTCATGACACGGCGCGCAGTAGATGTTGAACCGTTCCTGGCCCCGGTCGAGGTCCGCGGCGGCGATCGGAAACGGCATTTGCCTGACCGCGACGCCCATCGTCTTGCCGGTGAACAGTGCTTCGTCTTCCTGCAGCGTGCCGCGCGCCACCGTACCCGTCGACCGGCTGCCGGGCGCTCGAGCCGTTCGCGAACAGCGTGCTGGCCCGCAGCGGCCGGTACTTCGGCTGGTTGTGCATGTCCTGCCGGCAGCCGCCCACGAACAGGAGGCAGACGACGGAAGGCAGGAGACAGAGAGCCTTACGGTTGGATGTCATTGACTTCCGTGGCTCCCAGCTGCTGGAGAAACGCGCGCGTCTTCACCGCGTCGAACTTCGGGTCCTCGGCCTCGATCGCCAGGAACAGGCCGTCCTGGCTCGCGTGCTCGGCGAACCGCTTGACGTTGAACACCGGGTGGTACGGCATCGGCAGTCCGTTGAGCACGATCATGCCGACGACGGCAGTCAGCGACGCGAGCAGGATGGTGACCTCGAAGGTCACCGGGATGAACGAGGGCCAGCTGTTGAACGGACGGCCGCCGACGTTCAGCGGATACGCGATCACCGACACCCAGTAACAGAGGCCGAAACCGGCGCAGCATCCGACGATCCCGGCGAGCAGGACCGCGAGCGGCAGCCGCTTGTCGTCGAGCTCCAGGGCCTCGAACAGCTGGTGGACTGGGAACGGGGTGAAGGCGTCAACGCGCCTGTACCCCTCGGCGTGCGTCTTCTCGGCTGCCTCGACCAGCTTCGTGATTTCGTCGAATTCGGCCATCAGGCCGTAGATCGGTTTCTTTGCGTCCATGTTCGTCGTTCCTAACCGAACGTCACGTCGATGTCTTCGGTAGGATCCTTCGGCCTCTTCACCCTGCCCTCCGGCACCAGCGTCCGCATCTCGAAGATCGAGATCATCGGCAGCACCCGGACGAAGAGGAAGAACAGCGTGATGAACAGCCCCACCGTCCCGAAGAACGTCGAGAAGTCCCACGCGGTCGGGTAATACATGTCCCACGACGACGGCAGGAAGTCGCGGTGCAGCGAGGTGACGATGATGACGAACCGCTCCAGCCACATCCCGACGCTGACGATGAGGGCCATGATGAACAGCCAGGTGGTGTTGGTGCGCAGCCGCTTGATCCACAGCGTCTGCGGGATGATGCCGTTGCAGAAGATCAGCGCCCAGTAGGTCCAGGCATACGGGCCCCGCATGGTCCGGTTCGCAATCATGAACTGCTCGTACTGGTTGGCGCTGTACCAGCCGTAGAACAGCTCCATCGCGTAGCCGTAGACCACGATCAGCCCGGTGACCAGCGTGATCTTCGCCATGTTCTCGAGATGGCGCATGGTGATGAAGTCTTCGACCGCGTACCACTTGCGCAGCGGAATGGCGAGCAGCAGCACCATCGCGAAGCCGGCGTAGATCGCCCCGGCGACGAAGTACGGCGGAAAGATCGTGGCGTGCCAGCCGGGGACGATGCCCACCGAGAAGTCGAAGCTGACGACGGTGTGGACCGAGAGGACGAGCGGCGTCGACATCCCGGCGAGCAGCAGGTAGGCCTTCTCGTAGCGCTGCCAGTGCCGCGCCGACCCGCGCCAGCCGAGCGCCAGCGCGCCGTAGATGAACGCGAGGTGCTTGTTCCTGGTCCGGTCGCGGAGCGTCGCCAGGTCGGGGATCAGGCCGGTGTACCAGAACAGCGCCGAGACCGTGGCGTAGGTGCCGACCGCGAACACGTCCCAGACCAGCGGACTGCGGAACTGCGGCCAGATCCCCATCGTGTTCGGGTAGGGAAACAGCCAGTAGGCCGCCAGCCATGGACGGCCGGTGTGGATCAGCGGGAACATCGCCGCGCAGGCGACCGCGAACAGCGTCATCGCCTCGGCGAACCGGTTGATCGACGTGCGCCAGTCCTGCTTGAGCAGCAGCAGGATCGCCGAGATCAGCGTCCCGGCGTGGCCGATGCCGATCCACCAGACGAAATTGATGATGTCGAACGCCCAGCCGACCGGGACGTTGTTGCCCCAGATCCCGATGCCGGTGAACAGGAGGTAGCCGACCGAGACCGCCAGCATGTTGGCGCCGAGGAACCCGATGCCGAGCCAGATGAACCAGCCGATGGGATGACGCCCGCCGAGAACGATGCGGCTGATCTTCTCCGTGACCGACTCGAAGGTATGCCCCGGCGCGAGGACCGGGGGGGGCGCCGGATATTGAGCGACGGTTTTGGAGTCCATCAGTGCTGTTCCGTGTGGCCCGCGGCACCCGCCGGCTCCAGTTCAGGATTCGGGTTGCGGATGGTCGCGAGGTAGGTCGTGCGAGGACGGGTGTTGAGATCCTCGAGCACGCCGTAATTGCGCAGCTGCGCCTTGACCTGGTTCACCTTGCTGGCCGGATCGTTGAGGTCGCCGAACACGATCGCCTCGGCCGGGCAGGTCGCCTGGCAGGCGGTGACGATCTCGCCGTCGCGGATCTTGCGCTCGTCGCGCTTGGCGTCGATCCGCGCCTGGTTGATCCGCTGCACGCAGTAGGTGCACTTCTCCATGATCCCGCGGCTGCGCACGGTGACGTCGGGGTTGCGCATCGGCTCGAGCGTCGTCGTGTACCAGTCGGCGAACTCGAGGAAGTTGAAGCGGCGCACCTTGTAGGGACAGTTGTTCGAGCAGTAGCGCGTGCCCACGCAGCGGTTGTAGACCATGTCGTTCAGGCCTTCGCTGCTGTGGGTGGTGGCGGCGACCGGGCAGACCACCTCGCACGGCGCGTTCTCGCACTGCATGCACGGGATCGGCTGGTGGTACGACTTGATCGACTCCGGCGCCTGCGGATCCCCTGCGAAGTAGTGGTCGACGCGGATCCAGTGCATCTCGCGCCCCTTCGAGACCTGGAGCTTGCCGACGACCGGAATGTTGTTCTCGGCGACGCAGGCGATCGTGCAGGCGCCGCACCCGGTGCAGGAGCTCAGATCGATCGCCATCCCCCACTTGTAGCCGTCGTAGACGTGGTCGGGGTAGAGCGTGAGCGTCTTCGGAAAGGCGTGGACCTTGTGGGCGATGACCGCCGGATCCTTGCTGTATTCCGCGAGCGTGGCGATCCGGATCGGCTCGCGCCCTTCCATCGCGTGGTGTTCCTGGGTGGTCGCCAGCAGATAACGTTCGCCGGTCCGCGCGATCTCGAGCCCCTGGCCGAACCAGGGTGCGTCCGACGTGCGCAGCAGGTACGGATTGAACCGCTCCGCGCCATCGACGGAGTTGCCGACCCGCCCGGCCCGGGTGCGGCCGTAACCGAAGAACACCGTCACCGACTCGTTCGGATGGCCCGGCATCTGCCAGACCGGCATCTTGGCGGTGCGCCCCCGGTACTTGAGCTCGATCAGGTCGCCGTTGTGCAGGCCGCGCTCCGCCGCCAGCTTCGGGCTGATCCACGCCGACGTGTCCCAGGTGAGCTTCGAGAGCGGCTTGGGCAGCTCCTGCAGCCAGCCGTTGTTGGCGTAGCTGCCGTCGCCGATCGTCGGATCCGGACGGAAGATGATCTCGAGACCCCCCTCGGATCCGGCCGCGGCGGTGGCCGCCGGCGGCGCGGCCGGCGTGACCCGGGCGCCGAACGGAGTCGCGGGCCCGCCGCTGACGACCGAGGTGCCGGACACGAAGCCGTCGTGCAGCGCCCGCTTCCAGAACGCTTCCGCGTTCGCGAACGGTTCGCCGTCGGGGCTGACGACCGTCCAGGCGGCGGCGCTGCTGTAGGCGCCGGTCCAGTAGTCCTTGACGATCTGCATGCCGCGCCGGTCCCCCTTCGGCGACAGCAGCGCCAGCATCTCGTGCTCGGAGCGCCCTTCGTACATCGGCGCGATCAGCGGCTGGGTGAGCGTCACCGTGCCGTCGAAGGCACGGGCGTCCCCCCAGCTCTCGAGGGCATGCGACGCCGGCAGGTTCCAGTGCGCGAGGTACGCGGTCTCGTCGACGTAAGCGCCGTGATAGGCGATCAGGCCGACCTTCGCCATCCGCTCGCCGAACCTCACGTCCGCGGGGGCGCTGAACACGGGGTTGCCGCCGAGGATCACCAGCACCTCGACCTGGCCGGCTTCCATCGCCGCGCCGAGCTCGGCGATCGACGCATGGCCGTCCGTGGGCATCGCTTCGAGGTCGGCGCCGTAGGTCACGGTGACACCGGCGTTGCCGAGCGCCTCGTTCAGCCGCCGCGCGATCTGGTGGACCGCTGCCGGCTGATACTCGCCGGCGACGACCAGCGACCGGCCGCGATGCGCGCCGAGGTCCTTGGCGATCGCCGCGACCGTTCTGGCGATCTCCGGGGTTCCGGGCCGTGGCACCGAAGCCGGCTGTCCTTCGGCTGGTGTGCCGCCGGTGATCGCCGCACTCAGCTCGCGCGCGATCGATTCGATCTCTGACGCCTTGACCGGCAACCGGTGATCGGCCTTGGCCCCGGTCAGCGTGGGCGTGCTCTCGATCGCGTAGAGCCGGTTCATCTGCTTGCGATCGTCGGTCAGCCGGCGCCGGGAGGAGAAATCACGCTGATAGCGGACGCTCCCGGGACCGCTGGCGATGAAGTCGGCGTCGAGCGCGACCACCACGTCGGCCTTGTCGAAGTGGTAGATCGGACGTCCGTTCGCCCCGGCGACACGCCCCTGCGGACCGGTCGGATCGAACTGGTGCCACCGGGCCTGCGGGTAGGCGGTCAGGATGTCGGCCATCAAGCCGGCGAGCGACGGCGAGGTGATCGGCCCGGTCAGCAGACGGAGACCCGCACCGCCGCGCCCCTTCTGCGCCGACAGCGCCAACTGGACGGCGGTCAGGAAGTGCCCCCACGACCGGACCTCCCCGCGCTGCGTGACGACCCGGGCGCGGTCGGGATCGTAGAGACCGAGGATCTCGCCCTGGGTGACCGAGTCTGCGGCCCCCATGCTTGCCGGGTGTTCGGGGTTTCCTTCAATCTTGGTCGGACGCCCCATATGACTTTCGACCAGGACCGGGCGGGCGTATCCACCGTGGACCACTGCGCTCGCATAGAACAACGGACGGCCAGGAACGACGTCTTCAGGCTGGCGGACGTAGGGAACGATCTGCTCCTGCGGCTGCCGGGTACAGGCGCCGACACCCGCGAGCGCCAGCGAGGCGCTCATCAGTTTCAGGAACTCGCGGCGCCCCTTCGGATCGTTCCACTCGGAGGCCTGCTCCGGGAACTCGCGATGGAGGTACTCGCGGAACTGGGGGGTGTCCGACAGCTCGCCGAGGCTCCGCCAATACAGCCGGCCTTCAGTGCTGGCGAGACGGGAGCGGATTGCACTCAGATCCATGTTTCAGCTTTTGAAGTTGTCGTCACCGGTGACACGTCGAGCAGCTGGTGAGCTGTTCGACCGTCCCGATGTTGTAGTCGCGCACCAGCCGGGCGCCGAGCTCGGGGTCATCGGCCGGCCGTTCCCACGCCATGTTGAAGACCTGGTCGCGCGGGCGGACGTATTTGGCCGGGTTCCGGTGGCAATCGAGGCACCAGGCCATCGTCAGCGGCGCCTGCTGGTAGACCAGCGGCATCTTGTCGACCGGTCCGTGGCAGGTCGCACAGCCAACCCCCTGCTTCACGTGGATGCTGTGGTTGAAATAGACGAAATCGGGGAGGTCGTGCACCCGGGTCCAGTTGAGCGGCGTGTTGTCGCGGAAGCTCGCGCGCACCGGTTCCAGGATCGGCGCCCCGGTCCAGATCTGCGAATGGCAGTTCATGCAGGTCTTGGTCGGCGGGATGTTGGCAAACGACGACTCTTCGACGGTCGTGTGGCAATAGCGGCAATCGATGCCCATGCCGCCGACATGGTGCGCGTGGCTGAACTGGATCGGCTGCTCGACGTGCTCGTTCTGCCGCGTGTTGTATCCCGACAGGTGCAGCAGTGCGATGACGCCGCCGAGGGTCAACGCGAAGAGGACGACGGCGAGAACGCTGAGCCGAGAGTAGATATTGGAGTGGCGATGGAAGATCTGACTCATCGTTTCGAAGTCCGAGCCCAGCCCCGACATCCGCTCAGCGCACCCTGAAACGGACCGAAGCGCACGCGCCTCCCACAGCCTACTGCAAACCCAGCTACGTGACGAAGGAAGACCGTCCTTAATGATGTGAAACTATTCACAAGGTGTCAACCGCGGGACCGTCGGCAACGCCGGCGCCGCCGCGACCGCCGTTGCATTTCCCCCCGAACCGGTCAGAATGGGCGCTCGCATGACCGACGCGATCGTGCTCCGCCACGTCACCAAGCGCTTCGGCCAGCTGGCCGCGGTCGACGACCTGTCGCTGACCGTGCCATCCGGCTCGATCTACGGCTTCATCGGCCCCAACGGCTCGGGTAAGACCACCACCCTGCGGATGATCATGCACATCCTCCTGCCCGACGAGGGGGAGATCGAAGTGCTTGGCTCCCGCGACACCGCTGCCGCGCGCGACCAGGTCAGCTACCTCCCCGAAGAACGCGGCCTCTATAAGAAGATGACCGTGCGCCGGCTGCTGCGCTATTACGCCAGGTTGAAGGGGTGCACGCAGCCGGGGATCGATGCCGCCATCGACGAATGGACCGGGCGAATGGAGCTGCCCGGCGTCCTCGATCGACCGATCGAGACGCTGTCTAAAGGGATGGCGCAGAAGGTCCAGTTCATCGCCGCGGTCATCTCGAAGCCCGCGCTGCTGATCCTCGACGAGCCGTTCTCCGGCCTCGACCCGGTCAACGCCCAGGTTCTGAAAGACTCGGTGCTCGAAATGCGCCGCCGCGGCACCACGGTCGTTTTCAGCACCCACGACATGGACGTCGCCGAACGCATGTGCGACCGGATCTTCATGATCTTCCGGGGCCAAAAGGTTCTCGACGGAACGCTGCACGAGATCCAGGAGGAGTACGGCGCCGACACCGTGCGGGTGCGGACCGCCGGTGGGGTCCAGGTGCTCGCCGGGATGCCGGAGGTCGAGGCGCTGAACGATCACGGCCAGGTCCAGGAAGTGCGGCTGAAGGGGGATCCCCAGGCGTTCCTGGAACGGTTGATCGCCCGGACCCCGGTACACCATTTCGAGATCACCCGGCCGTCGCTCCAGGACATCTTCGTCCGGATCGCCAAGCCGCTCACCGCCAGCTGAGGCCCTGCATGCAGAAAATGCTGACCGTCGCATCGGCCGAGCTGGGAACTCTCCTCCGCAGCAAGGCGTTCCTGGTGACGCTCATCCTCATGCCGGTGATCATGGGGGCCTCCGTGTTCCTGCTGCGGGCGACGAGGAACGCCACCGACACCAACGACCGCCGGTTCGCGTTCGTCGACTACAGCGGCGTCGCCGGCCCGGTGATCCAGGCGGCTGCCGAGGCGCGCAACGCGACCGCGGCGGCGAGCGCGCTCCCGCGCTTCGAGCCGGTGGACGTGTCACCGCAAGGGAAATCTCCCGATCAGCTGCGGATCGAGCTCTCCGACCGGGTCCGAAAGCAGGAGATCTTTGCCTTCGTCGAGATCCCTGCGGAGATCATCGACCCGGCGGCCGGCGGCGGGATCAGGTACTACTCCGATCACCCGTCCTACCGCGGCCTGCCCGACTGGCTGCGCCTGACGATCAACCAGGCGGTCCTCGGCGAACGGTTCCGGGCCGCGTCGGTCGATCCGTCGCTGGTCGCCCGCCTCACGCGGCCGGCTCCGCTCAACACCCTGGGACTGTTCGAACGGGATGCCGCCGGCGGGCTGCAGGCGGCCGAGGAGGTCAACGAGTTCCGCGCCGTCGGCGTTCCCGCCGTCATGATGGTCCTCATGTTCATCGTCGTGATGGCGAGCGCGCCGCAGCTGCTGAACAGCGTGATCGAGGAGAAGATGAGCCGCATCAGCGAGGTGCTGATCGGTTCGGTCTCCCCCTTCCAGCTGATGATGGGCAAGCTGATCGCATGCGCGGGGATGTCGCTGCTGCTGGCGGCCATCTACATCGCCGGCGGGCTGGTGGTGGCCCAGAACTACGGCTACGCCGCGGCGGTCACCCCGGCGATGGCCGGCTGGTTTCTGCTCTTTCTGCCGATGGCGGTGCTGATCTTCGGCTCGATCTTCATCGCGATCGGGGCGGCGTGCAACGATCTCAAGGACTCCCAGAACATGGTGACCCCGGTCATGCTGTTCATGATGGTCCCGGTGTTCACCTGGGGAGCGGTGCTGAAGGCGCCGGACAGCACGCTGTCGCTGGCGCTGTCGCTGCTGCCGACGGCGACGCCGTTCCTGATGCTGCTGCGAATCGCCCTCCGGCCCGGGCCGCCGTTCTGGCAGATCATGCTGTCGGTCGGGTTGATGCTGATCACCACTGTTGCGGCGGTGTGGGCCGCCGGCCGCATCTTCCGCACCGGCATTCTGATGCAGGGGAAGTCGGCGTCGGTCGCCGAGATGATCCGCTGGGTGCGAGCCGGGTAACCAGCGAAGGCGACCCTTCCCGAACGTCCGCTACGACAGCCGGAGCAGCTCGATCGCGTTCTTCCCCAGGATCTTTTCCTTCGACACCTCGTCCAGCCCGAGCTTCCCGATCGTCTCCAGCATCAGGGGAATGCTGCCGATCTGGTGCGGGTAATCGCTCCCGGCCAGGATGCGATCGACGCCGGCGAAGCTGATCGCGAACTTGACCGCCTCGGGATTGAAGTTGACGGTGTCGTAGTAGAAATCCCGGAGGTACTCGGTCGGCGGCTTCGAGATGTTCTGGCGGCACTCGGCAAAGGCGCGGTAGCCGCGGTCGAATCGTTCGGCCAGGTACGGCGTCGCCCCGCCCATGTGGGTCAGCACCCAGCGGATCCTCGGGTGGCGGTCGACGACGCCGCTGAACACGAGCCTGGCGGCCGCCAGCGTCGTGTCCATCAGGAACCCGACGAGCGGCATCAGCCAGAAGTCCAGCATCGCGTCCACCCCGGCCGGATCGGTGGGATGGATGTAGATCACCGCGCCGAGCTCATCGGCCTTTCTCCACAGCGGCGCAAAGGCTTTGTCCGCCAGCGAAACATGATTGACGTTGCTGAACACCATCGCCCCGGGCAGTCCGAGGCTCTTCATCGCGCGCTCCAGTTCCTTCACCGATTCCGCCGGATCGTTCAGCGGCAGGGTCGCCAGCGCCGTGAACCGACCCTTCTTCTTCCGGACGACCTTGGCGAAGGCGTCGTTGATCTGGCGCGCCAGCGTCACCGCCAGCGCGGGTGACTCGACATGGACGCCGGGCGTCGTGAACGACAACACCTGGGTATGGACGCCGTGCTCGATCAGCACCTGCTCGCGGTAGTCGATGTCCCGATGCCCCGGCACGAGAATGTTGTAATCCCCCGGGTAATGCACGCACGGATTGCCATCGTCATCGTAAGTAACCTTGACGGCGGAGGTCGACGTCTTCAGAGCGTCCACGTAGGCGGGCGGGTAGTAGTGATTATGGAAGTCGACGATACGCATGCACGAGATAGTAGTAGACCGGGGCACCAAGCGCCACGAGGCCGAGCCCCAGCACGGCTTCACCCGGGTCCACGACGAACTGGTGCACGACGATGGCGAGGGAGGCCAGGGCGAAGACGGCCGGCACCAGCGGGTAGCCCCACGCCCTCGTCGGCGGATCGTAGCCGGGCCGTCGCCGGAGCACGAAAAGACCGATCGCGAGCATCGCGAAAAAGAGCCACTCGGTATAGACGACGCGGGTGAACAGCTCGCGGTAGGCGCCGGTCGCCGCGAGCACGCTCGCCCAGACGGCCTGTGCGGCGATGGCCCGCGACGGCGTCTGGAACACCGGGTGGATGTAGTTGAGCGCCCGCGGCGCGAGGCCGTCCTGCGCCATCGAGAAATACATTCTCGGGCCGGTCAGGATGATGCCGGTCAACGACCCAACGGTTGAAACGATCACCAGGACGGACAGGAGCTGCGCCCCGCCGCGGCCGAACATGACGTCGGCCGCGTCGGCCGCAATTCGCGTCGAGGCTCGGATAGCGTCGAGCGGCAACAGACGCAGGTAGACGAGGTTCAGCGCGATATAGCACGCGGTCACGATCCCGACCCCGACGACGAGCGCGACCGGGATCGTCTTGGCCGGCAACAGGGTCTCGCCCGCGGTGTAGGTCACCATGTGCCAGCCGCCGAACGCGAACAGCCCGGCCACCATCGCCAGCACGAACGGCGTCAGCCCGTCGTCGGTTACCGCCACTGCCGGCGGCAACGCCGGGGCCGCGACGGTCAGGCCGGCGCCGACCAGAAGCACGATCGCGGTGACCTTGGCGATCGTCAAGGTGGTCTGCAGCCGCCCGCCGCCCCGGACGCCGGCGTAGTTCACCGCCGACAAGGCCAGGATCACGCCGACCGCCAGCGTCCGCGTCGCCGCGTCCCCCTGGAGCGGCGCGGGAAGAAACACCGACGCGTAGCGCGCGAAGACCACGGCGATCGCGGCGATGATCCCGGAGTGCACGCTCCAGAACATCGCCCAGCCCCAGAGAAAGCCGGCGAGCGGCGAGAAGATCTCGCGCATGAAGACGTAGACCCCGCCGGTCTGCGGGAACGCCGAGGCCAGCTCGGCGCACACGAACGCGCCGAACAAGGTCAGGAGGCCGCAGGCCGCCCAGGCCAGCATGATGTGGAGGGGTGTGTCGAGGTGACGGGCGATCTCCGACGGCTGGACGAAGATCGACGCGCCGATGATGGTGCCGGCCACCATCGCGGTTGCGTTCACGCGGCCGAGCGAACGGGTCAGTTCGGCCATGCTACGATCCGGCGCATGCGCTATTCGTCTCGTCTCGGCGTCATCATTTTCATGATTCTCGCGGCGGCGGCGACCGCGTCGGCACAGCAGCCGGTGTATTACAACATTTCTTTTCCGGCGCCCGAGCACCATTACGCTCAGGTCGAGGTGACGTTCCCCTCGGCCCCCGCGACCCTCGAAGCGCGCATGAGCCGATCGTCACCCGGTCGCTACGCCATCCACGAGTTCTCGAAGAACGTATTCGAGGTCCACGCGTTCGACGGCAAGGGAAAGGCCCTGAAAGTCGTCCGGCCGAACCCCTATCAGTGGAACGTCACCGGGCACGACGGGACGGTCCGGATCGCCTACAAGATCTTCGGGAACCACGTCGACGGGACCTACCTCGGGATTGATGCCTCGCACGCGCACATGAACATCCCGGCGACGTTCATGTGGGCGCGCGGGTTCGACATGCGTCCGGTTCGCGTGACCTTCGTGGCGCCAGAGGGAACCGGCTGGAAGGTCGCGACGCAGCTGTTCCCGACCGACGATCCGTTCACCTTCACCGCGCCGAACTTCCAGTACTTCATGGACAGCCCGACCGAGATGAGCAGCTTCGGCCTGCGGTCCTTCAAGGTGAAGAACCCGGACGGCAAGGAGTTCACCATCTTCACCGCCGTCCATCACGACGGCCCGGACTCGGTGCTCGACGAATACGTCGCCGGTACCGAGAAGATCGTCCGCGAGCAGGCGGCCGTCTTCGGCGAGTTTCCCGAGTTCGATGCCGGCACCTATACCTTCCTCGGCGACTACGTCCCGTGGGGCGGCGGTGATGGAATGGAGCACCGGAACAGCACGGTGGTCGCCGCCCCGACCTCGTTCAAGAACCCGCAGGCCGCGCGGCGGGCGCTCGGCACGGTATCGCACGAGTTCTTCCACGCATGGAACGTGGAACGGATCCGGCCGCGGACGCTCGAGCCGTTCAACTTCGAGGAAGCGAACATCTCGGGCGAGCTGTGGATCGCCGAAGGATTCACCCAGTACTACGGCGGCCTGATCATGGGCCGGGCCGGCCTGAGGCCGGCCGACCAGACACTGCTCGACCTGGCGAACGCCGCGCTCAGCGTCGCGACCCATCCGGCACGGCAGTTCCGCTCGGCGGTGGAGATGAGCCAGCACGCGCCATACAGCGACGCGGCCCGGTCGGTGGACCAGACCAACCTCAGCTACTCGTTCATCAGCTATTACACCTACGGATCGGCGCTCGCCCTCGCCATCGACCTCGAGCTTCGCGGCCGATCGAACGGCAAGCTGTCGCTGGACGATTACATGCGGGCGATGTGGAAGGTGCACGGCAAGCCCGCCGGACCACAGCCCGCCATCATCGCGAAGCCCTACACGCTCCAGGACGCCTGCGACCGGCTGGCGGAAGTCTCGGGCGACCGGAAGTTCGCCGACGAGTTCTTCAGCCGCTACGTCGAAGGACGCGAGGCGCCGGACTACGCCAGGCTCCTCGCTCAGGCCGGGATCGTCGTCCGCAAGCGCAACCCTGACGCGGCGTGGACGGGAATCCAGGTGGATCGGCAGGATGGCGCCAAAGTCGGCGGCCTGGTCGCGTTCGGCACCCCGGCGTTTGCCGCCGGCCTGGAGGAAGGGGACGTGATCACCTCGGTCGGCGGCGTCGCCTTCACTACGCTGCCGGCAGCATTGAAGGATCGCAAGCCGGGTGAGGAGATCGCGATCGAGTTCCGCCGCCCGTCAGGAGAAGTGGTCAAGTCGACGCTCAAGCTCGGCGAAGATCCCACGCTCCAGGCGGCGACCATCGAATCCGCCGGCGGCACGCTGACCCCCGAACAGAAAGCCTTTCGCGAGGCCTGGGTGGGGTCGAAGGTCAAGTAATTCGACTGCGGACTGTCGACTGGGGAGTGCTGATTGACGGAATTGTGACTGCGGACTGGGGATTGGGGATCACCAATCAACAATCCCAAATCGTCACTCCGTCAATCAGCACTCCCCAATCAACATTCCGCACTGCATCAATGCCCAATCTTCGTCATCACCATATCGACCATCCGGCCCATCGGCGCGGGTGGACGAACGCGGACGAAGACATGAAATGACGTCGGGCTGTCGCCGTGCGTCGGTTTCAGAATCGACGGCACGTTGTAGAAGGTGACGTCGCCGCCGGCGCCGACGTCCCATCCCGACCAGCGCCCCAGCGTCCGGACGCCGCCGACGGTCAACGCCTGGACGACGTTGCCCCCTGACTGCGCGCCGTCCTCGTGCCCGTGGTGGCCGGCGCCGCCGTGGGTGCCGAAGCGCAGCACGTCGGTCTCCACCTGTACCGCCTCGTACCGCCCGTACACCGAGTTCAGGCCGAAGCTGTGGGTGGCCTCGGCCAGCAGCGCGTTGTAGGCAGCCTGCTGCTTGTCGTTCCGGCCGTACGCGATCGTGGTCGCGGTCGTGCCGCTGGCATGAGCGCGGGTCCATGCGGCGGATGCGGTCGTCCGGCGGACGTTCCCCTCTTCGAATTCCTCGGGCTTGGTGAGGAAGCCATGTGACAGCTGGAACGCCCAGGCGTCGCTCGGCCGGTACCAGCCGCGGACCGACCACGAGTCGAGCGGCCCGAAGTCGACCAGGTCCCATCGCTGCTCGTCCGGCTCCCGCCCCTGGAACACCGAGGCTTCGACCTGAAAAGGACCACGATCGACTGCCGCGGTCAGCACCCCCATCGCGATGTGGGTCGAGTCGAGCGTGTGATGGCTGAGCGGGGCGGTTGGATTCTCGAACGCCGACGCCCGGTGCATGAAGGCCACCGGGCCGAGCGACGGTTCCCCGACCGGCGCGCCGGCCAGCGTCAGCGCGTAGCCGCGGCCGATCGGCTTGCGCCAGCCGACCGACGCCTGCATCAGGAAGTCGTGCGGGTGCTGCCGGTCGATCAGCGGCAGGCCGTCGAGCGTCTCACCGACCTGGAAGATCTCGCGGTAGCCGTCGCTGCCGAGCGTGAGCGGATCCGCGCTGAGCATCAGGTTGAACTGGAGCGTCCCTCCCGATGCCGGCCGGCTCCACATCCCCATCCACCAGTTCTGCGACCCGATCTCGTCACCGCCGCGGGGTCCACCCTGATTGTTGTAGGTGAGCCACACGACACCGTCCTGCATGAAGTGCCAGCCGGAGGCCGCCGGCGCCGGATGCTGGTGGGGTTCCGTCTGAGCGGCCGCCGCAACAGGTGCGGCCAGAATCGCGCCCGCTAGAAGGACGCAGCTCGCGTACTTCATCCGAGCGCCGTCAACAGGCGCGGGCCAATGGGCACCGTCGGGCTAAGCGCAAGGATGAGTGCGACGAAAAGCGTGGTGCCCCGGCAGAACATGACCCTCCCCACTATACTGAACATCTGCCCCCGGCTGGCCGGGCTCGCTCCTTCACCGCCGGTGAGACGCCGATCCGGGGAACGGCGTCTTAACGATGTGCGAACAAGGGACCTTCATGCGGGCGCCCTGACCGCGGTCGTCAATCACGTGATCGGAACAACCGTCCAGCACTACCGGATCCAGGAACGTCTCGGGGCAGGCGGGATGGGCGAGGTGTATCGCGCCGACGATCTGCGCCTGGGACGGCCGGTCGCCCTCAAGTTCCTGCCGGCGACGCTCAAGTCGGACCCCGAAAGCCGCGCCCGCCTCCTCACCGAGGCCCGCGCCGCCTCGATGCTGCGCTCGCCGAACATCGCCGTCACCTACGACATCGGCGAAAGCGATGGCGCCGACTTCATCGTCATGGAATTCGTCGACGGCGAGCTGCTGTCGAAGCGGATCGCGCAGGGACCGTTGCCGGTACGGGAAGCGGTCCAGGCGGGCATCCAGATCGCCGACGCCCTCGACGAAGCGCACGCGCGCGGCATCATCCATCGCGACATCAAGAGCGCCAACCTGATACGGACGGACCGGGGCCTGGTCAAGGTGCTCGATTTCGGCCTCGCCAAGATCCTGCCGGGGACCAACGGTGCCGAGATCACCCGGCCGCAGGTCACCATGGCCGGCATGGTGCTGGGGACCGTCTCGTACATGGCACCGGAGCAGGCGCTCGGCCGCGAGATCGATCACCGCGCCGACCTGTTCTCGCTCGGCGTCGTCCTGTTCGAGCTGATCACCGGCCGCATGCCGTTCGAGGGAACGACGCCGACCGAGATCATCGATCACATCCTGCACCAGGATCCGCCGCCGGTATCGCGTTACATCTCCGGCGTCCCGGCCTCGCTCGACGCTGTCGTCAAGCACGCGCTCGAGAAGGCGCCGGATTTCCGCTACCAGTCGGCGCGCGAGATCTACAACGACCTGAAGAACGTGAGCGCCGAGCTCGAGACGATGCCGCGCCGGACGTCGCGGATCACCGCTGCCGACGAGCGCCCCGATCATGGGCTGCTGCGTTGCGGTGATGACCTTCAGCAACATCACCCGGGAGCCGGCCGACGACTGGATCGGCACCGGCATCGCCGAGACCGTCAGCACCGACCTGAAGAACATCCACAACCTGTCGGTGATCGGCCGTGCCCGGGTCTACGATGCCCTCCGCAACCTGAGCAACGACGCCCACGTCAACGACGCGCTCGCCATCGACATCGGCCGCCGGCTCGGCGCCAGCTGGGTGGTGACCGGCGGATATCAGCGGCTCGGGTCGATGATCCGGATCACCGCCAATTTCGTCGACGTGCCCACCGGCGAAGTGAAAAAGACGGTCAAGGTGGACGGCAAGATCGACGACATCTTCGCGCTCCAGGACAAGATCGTCTACGAGCTGAGCCAGGGGCTCAACGTCGCCTTGCAGGGCACGGAGGTGGCCGAGATCGAGCGGCAGGAGACCCGGTCGGTGGAGGCCTACGAGAACTTCGCGCGCGGCATGATGAACCTGCGGCAGGCGACGCGCGACTCGATGGACCGGGCGATCGCCGCCTTCGAAGACGCGACCCGGCACGACCCGGAGTACGCGAAGGCCTGGGCGGCGCTCGGCGGGGCCTACGGTCTGAAGGGCGCTTTCATGAGCATGCCCGACATGATCCACAAGGCGATCGACATCGAGCGGCGTGCGCTCGCGATCGATCCGGAGCTGGCCGACGCCCACGTCTGGCTCGGGACCAGCCTGCTCGGGCTCGGTGAAATCGATGACGCGATCGTCGCGATCCGCGAGGGGATCCGGCTGGAGCCCGACAACGGCCAGGCCCACCAGGCACTCGCCCGCGCCTACTGGATCGGCAAGGGAGACTTCGCCGCCGCGATCCCGGAGTTCGAACGCGCGATCGAGCTCAACCCGGAGGCCGGCTACTCCTACCTGCAGATCGCCCTGCTGCTTGCCTGGCAGGGGAATTTCGCGCGGGCCGAGGAGTTCAGCCGCCGGGCGATCGATCTCCAGGAGCAGTACATCTCGGGCAACGCCGGGCTCCAGATCGTCGGCGCCCACTCCCGCCTCGGTTACGTTCACTACCTCCGCGGCGCATACGACGAAGCGCTCAAGGAGTACGAGCGCGAGCTCGCCTTCATCAACTCCAGCGACCACGCCCTGCGCGAACGCACCAACATCGAGCTCAACGTCAAGGTGGGGGCCGCCTACCATCGCCAGGGTCGACCCGAAGAAGCCGCCCGTCACTTCGGCCGCGCACTCAAGGCGTTCGAAGCCCGCGTCTCGCGCGGCGCCGACGACCCGGCGACCCGGTACTACATCGTGACGATGCTGGCGCTGCGCGGCGAGATCGAGCTGGCGCTCGACTCGCTGGAGCGGGTCGCCAGGATCCAGCCGGCCCTGACCCGGGCGCGCGCCGCAATCGACCCCGATCTCGCTCCCCTCCACGAGCAGCCACGATTCCAGGAGATCGTCGGCGGCAATGTATGACGTCGTCATTGTCGGCGCCGGACCCGCAGGTCTGAGCGCCGCCCTCGTGCTGGGCCGCTGCCGGCGCACGGTGCTGGTCTGCGACAACGGCCATCCGCGCAACGAAGCGTCGCAGGCGATGCACGGCTTCCTGACCAGGGACGGCATGCCGCCGCTCGAGTTCCTCCGGATCGCGAGAGAAGACCTGCGGCAGTACGACACGGTGGAGCTGCGTCACGTCACCGTCATCGACGCACGGTGCGGGCCTGAGAGCCGGTTCGAGACGTCGCTCGAATCCGGCGAGGTCATCGAATCGCGCAAACTGCTGATCGCCACCGGGGTGAGAGACAACGTGCCGGCGATCGAAGGGCTCGCGCCGATGTACGGGCGCAGTGTGTTCCACTGCCCCTACTGCGACGGCTGGGAAGTCCGCGATTCACCGCTGGCGGTGTACGGCACGGGCGAGAGGGGCTACGGACTGTCGCTCGAGCTCACCGCGTGGTCGCGCGACATCCTGCTCTGCACCGACGGCCCGTGCGGTCTCGACGAGAACCAGCTGGCGCGGCTGAACCGCAACGGTGTCGCGGTCGCCGAGGAACCAGTGCAGCGGCTCGAAGGCACCGACGGGATGCTGGAGCGCATCGTGTTCGAAGGGGGACGCGAGTCGGAGCGGCGGGCCCTGTTCTTCACCACCGGTCAGCACCAGCAGTCGCCGCTCGCCGTCCGCCTCGGCTGCGAGTTCAACGACAAGGGAACGGTGCGCACGGGACGGTACGAGAGCACCCACCTCCCGGGACTTTACGTCGCCGGCGACGCCTCGCGCGCGGTCCAATGGGTCGTAGTCGCGGCATCTGAAGGGGCGGAGGCCGCCTTCGCGATCAACACCGATCTGATCAAGGAAGATCTGGACTAGCGCGCGGCGCCGCTAGTCCAACTCCCAACTTCCAACTCCCAAACGGAGCGATCCTGGGCGGCCTCCGCGGGTATGCGAACGATCTGCACTGGGAGTTTGGGAGTTGGGAGTTGGCGAAGGCGCTCGTCGTCAGGTCGAGCGCTTCCTCCAATATCTCGCCAGCCCCTGCCAGGAGTAGTCGAGCCGCCCGGCGCGGCCGTACTGCTCCGCCTCCTGCTCTCCGACCGACCGGCGCAGGTCGCGGAGCGCTTCATCGACGAACGCGTCCTGCTGCTGCTGCTCGGTGAGAGCAGGGTCGGCGAGCAGACGCCGGACGATCCGGCTCCACGCCTCGATGTTCTGGCGCAGCTCCTGGAACTGGAGCCGGGGACCGTGAAACGGCCCGAAGTGCGTCAGGAACAGCACGTCAGGATCCCAGGCGAGGATCCGCGCCTCGCTCTCGATCCAGGCGTCCAGGTCGATGTCCGGCGGCGGCGTCGGCGGCATGACGTAGGCCGAGGTCCCCCGGCGGATCCCGGCGGTGTCGCCGACGAACGCGACCCGCGTGGCGTGGTCGAAGTAGCTGACGTGATGCGAGGCGTGCCCCGGGGTGTAGGCGACCGCCAGCTCGCGCCCCGCGGCGGTGATCGTCTCCCCTCCCTTCAGCGCACGCAGGTTCGACTCGGGCACCGGCAGGAACTCGCCCCACAGCCGCGCCATCTCCGCTTCGCCATAGAGCTGGGTGGCGCTCGCAATCAGCCTGACCGGCTTGGCCATGTGCGGCGCGCCGCGCTCGTGCACCAGCACTTCGATGTCCGGGTTCTCCCGCACGAGCGTGCCGGTGGCCCCGGCGTGATCGAGATGGATATGGGTCAGGAGCAGCTGCCGGATCTCGCCGACGGAGGTTCCCCGCTCCGCCAGCGCCGCCTTCAGAGTATCGATGGTCGTCGAAGGCCCGGGATCCACGAGCGCCACACCGGTCGGACCGCGCAGGATGGCGGTCGCGATGATGCCCGGCCGGCCGAGGAACTGCAGGTCGGCGTAATCGAGACCGGCGGCGAGCGTACGGATCACTGGCGGCTGCCGCTGGTGGGCCGTGGCGCTCCCCCCTTGTAGACGACGCCGCCTTTCATGACGAAGCGGACGCGGCGCATCTCCTCGATGTTGCGGAGCGGATCGCCGTCCACCGCCACCACGTCGGCGTAGCGCCCGGCCTGGATCGAGCCAATGCGATCCGACGCGCCCAGCAGGTCGGCGGCGTTCCGGGTCGCCGACAGGATCGCCTCGATCGCCGGCATGCCGGCTTCGACCATGTAGCCGAACTCGCGGGCGTTCTCGCCGTGAGCCGAGACTCCCGAGTCGGTGCCGAAGGCGATCTTCACTCCCGCCTTGTAGGCACGGCCGAAGGCTCCCTGGATCAGCGGGCCGATGCGCGCCGCTTTCTCGCGCACGCTCGGGTGCAGCGCCCCCGGCTTCTTCGCCAGTTCCTCCACGGTCTTGCCGGCCAGAATGGTCGGCACCAGGTAGGTCCCGTGCTTCTTGAACAGGGCCATCGTCTCGTCGTCCAGGTAGGTGCCGTGCTCGATCGAGTCGACCCCGGCGCGGATCGCGGCTTCCATCCCGCGCTTGCCGTGGGCGTGCGCGGCCACCTTCATCCCGAGCAGGTGCGCGGTCTCGACGATGGAGTGCATCTCCGCGTCGGAGAACTGCTGGAGGTCCCCCGAGTCGTTGATCGAGAGCACACCGCCGGTGGCGGTGAACTTGATGACGTCGGCGCCGTACTTGTGCTGGTAGCGCACCGCCTTGGCCGCCTCTTCCGGGGAGTCGACGATGCCGTCCTCGTAGGTCGGGGTCGGCGGACAGGTCGTGGCGCAGCCCTCCCTGGTCGCCATGGCCGCCGGTGATGCTCAGCGTGTTGCGCGCGGTCCACATGCGCGGCCCCGGCACCATCCCGTCGTTGATCGCGTTCTTCAGCGCGACGTCGGCGCCGCCGCCGGATCCGAGGTTCCGGATGGTGGTGAAGCCGGCATCGAGGGTCCGGCTGGCATAGGCGGTCGACCGGACGGCGGCGTCGACCGCGCCGCGCGTCACCGCCTCGACGATCGCATTCGGCCCCAGTTCGCTGGTGATGTGGGTGTGCGAGTCGATCAGCCCCGGCATCACCGTGGCGGCGGAGAGATCGATCACCTGGGCCCCCGCCGGGGTCGCGAAGCCGGCCTCGACCCGCAGGATCCGGTCGGCCGCGATCAGGATCGAAACCCGCTCCCGGACCGTGGTGGAGGTGCCGTCGATCAGCCGGCCGGCATGAATCACCTTGTCCGGCGCCTGAACCTGCGGCTGCCGAGCCGGCGTCGTAACGGTCAGAACCGCACCAAAGGCCGCGGTGGCCACCAACCGGACAATCGCTCGAGTCATGACGGCGGCATCTTACCCCAGCCCGTCGCCGCTCCCCGCTTGGTAGAATTGACGTGCAGACCCATGGGCGACACGAACCGGCAGACCGGGGGAGAAGTCCTCGAGCGCACCAAACAGGCAACCAAGCGGCCGGAGCTGTTCAAGGTCCTGCTGCTCAACGACGACTACACGACCATGGACTTCGTGGTCGAGGTGCTCGAAACGATCTTCAACAAGCAGCCGGCCGAGGCGTTCCGCATCATGATGATGGTCCACACGCAGGGCAAGGGGCTCTGCGGGGTCTATCCGCACGAGATCGCGGAAACGAAGGTGGAAGCGGTGATCGCGACCGCGCGCGATCACGGCTTTCCGCTGAAGGCCGCGATGGAGCCGGAATAGCCGGGTCGGCGATGTCTCAGGGTTCAGAAGGATTGGCGCACCATGTTCAGCACCGCACTTGAAATCGTCCTGACGGTCGCCTACCGCGAGGCCACCGCCCGGCGGCACGCCCACCTGACGCTCGAGCACCTGCTCTACGCGCTGGCTCACGACGTGGACGGCGAGCGGATCCTGGCGGCGTGCGGCGCCGACCTCCCCCAGCTGCGCCGCGATCTCGACAAGTACCTCAACGACTCGGTCGAACAGTTCTCGCGCGGGCAGCAGAAAGAACCGGAGCAGACGCTCGCCTTCCGGCGGGTGCTCCAGGCGGCGGTGATGCACGTGCAGAGCGCCGGCCGCCAGGAAGTGCAGTCCGGCGACGTGCTGGCGGCGACGCTGCAGCAGAACAAGTCGTACGCCGCCCAGCTCCTGGCCGCCCAGGGCATCAGCCGCCTCGACGTGCTCGAGTACATCACCCACGGGGTCAGCAAGATTCCGCCGGCGCATTCGCCGTCGGCAGGCTCACCCGATGAGACCGATGAAGCCGAGGCCGGCGGCGGCGACCGCGGCACCGCCACCTCGCGCGATCCGCTCAGCGCGTATGCGACCAACCTGACCGCCCGGGCCCGCGCCGGCGAGCTCGATCCGCTGATCGGCCGCGTCGACGAGCTGCAGCGCACGATGGAGATCCTGTGCCGGCGGCGGAAGAACAACCCGGTCTTCGTCGGCGACGCCGGCGTCGGCAAGACCGCGATCGCCGAAGGGCTGGCCACGAGGCTGCTCGGCGACGACGTGCCCGAGCTGCTCCAGGGGGCCGAGGTGTTCTCGCTCGACACCGCCGCGCTGCTGGCCGGCACGCGATTCCGCGGTGACTTCGAGGAGCGGTTCAAGGCGGTCATCGCCGCGCTGGCGAAACGGCCGATGCCGATCCTGTTCATCGACGAGATCCACTCGACCGTCGGGGCCGGCGCCACCACCGGTGGCACGATGGACCTCGCCACCCTGATCAAGCCGATTCTCACGACCGGTCAGCTCCGGGTAGTGGGCTCGACGACCCACGACGAATACAAGCACATCGAGAAGGACCGTGCGCTCGCGCGGCGGCTGCAGAAGATCGCGATCGACGAGCCGTCGATCCAGGAGACGGTCCGGATCCTCCAGGGGCTCCGCTCGCGCTACGAAGCACACCATCGCGTCCGCTACTCGGACGAAGCGCTCGAGACGGCGGCGAAGCTGGCGTCGCGTCACCTGCGCGACTACCGGCTGCCCGACAGCGCCATCGACGTGCTCGACGAATCGGGCGCGCGCATGCGCCTGACCGCCGTCCGGACGAAACCGGCCGAGGCAGAGACCGGCGCCGTCCAGGCCGCCGACGTCCCGGTGATCGACATCACCCCCGAGCACATCGAAGCGGTCATCGCCCGGATGGCGCGGATCCCGGCCAAGCAGGCGTCATCGACCGACAAGGACCGGCTCAAGAACCTCGAGGAATCGCTCGGCCGCGTCGTCTTCGGCCAGGAAGAGGCGGTGAGCACCGTCGCGCGGGCGATCAAGCGGTCGCGAGCCGGGCTGGGGCAGCCCGACCGGCCGGCCGGCTGCTTCCTGTTCACCGGTCCGACGGGCGTCGGCAAGACCGAGCTCGCCAAGCAATTGGCGATGCACCTGGGGAACGAGTTCCTGCGCTACGACATGAGCGAGTACATGGAGAAGCACGCGGTGGCACGGCTGATCGGCGCCCCCCCGGGCTACGTCGGCTTCGAGCAGGGCGGGCTGCTCGTCGACGCGATCCGCCAGCACCCCTATGCGGTGCTGCTGCTCGACGAGATCGAGAAGGCACACCCCGACATCTTCAACATCCTGCTCCAGGTCATGGACCACGCCACGCTGACCGACAACAACGGGCGCAAGGCCGACTTCCGCCAGGTGGTGCTGATCATGACCTCCAACGCCGGGTCACGCGAGCTGAGCGCCGGCACGATCGGGTTCTGGGAATCGGGGCAGTCCGCCCGGGCGGTCGAGTCGCAGCTGAAGGTATCGCAGCAGCGCTCGAAGCATGCGATCGACAAGGTGTTCAGCCCGGAGTTCCGCAACCGGCTGGACGCGATCGTCTCGTTCGGGCCGCTCGCCCCCGGCGTGATGGAGACGATCGTCGAGAAGTTCATCCTGCAGCTCGAGGCGCAGCTGGCCGAGCGGCGGGTCGCGATCACGCTGCAGCCCGAGGCCCGGCAGTGGCTCGCCACCAAGGGCTACGACCCCGTCTACGGCGCGCGCCCGCTGGCGCGGGTCATCCAGGCCGAAGTCCGGGACCGGCTCACCGACGAGATCCTGTTCGGCCAGCTCGAACAGGGAGGCACAGTCACGATCGGCTTCACCGACAACGCGCTCACGTTCGACTTCCTTCCCCGAACCTAGCAATTCCAGATTCTAGGTTCTGGGTTCCAGGTTCCGGGTTCTGATTCTTAATTCTTAGTTCTGACTTCTTAATTTCTTTTCATGTCTGATGAGCACGAGATCCCGGTGAAAGTGGTCGACCGGCGGTGGTGGGTGAACCAGGATGGTGAGGCGCCGCGCGAGGATACCCGCGGCAGCGGCAAACCGACCTACGTCGAGGAGCTGGAACGCCAGATCGCCGACAAGGACAAGCAGATCCAGGAGTACCTCACCAAGTACCGCAACGCGGCGAGCGAGTTCGAGGACGCCCGGCTGCGGCTGCGGCGGGAGATCTCGAAAGACGTCGAGCGCGCCCGCCGCGAGATCCTCGCCGACCTGCTGGACGTCGTCGACAACCTCGATCGGGCGGTGGACGCGGCGGCGCAGGGAGGATCCCACGACTCACTGCTGCAGGGGGTCGAGATGGTCCGCCGGCTGTTCCTGGCCAAGCTGGAGAGCTTCGGGGTGAAGCGGATCGACGCCAACCAGCAGCCGTTCGACCCGGCGCTGCACGAAGCGATCAGCAGCGTTCCGGCGCAGTCTCCCGAGCAGGACGGTCTCGTCGTCGGCATCGTCCGCGTCCGGCTACCGCGTCGGCGACGACGTGCTGCGGCCGGCGGCGGTCGCGGTCGCGAAACTGTAGCCTTACTCCTCCTTCAGGATCACCAGCGGATCGACGGTCGCGGCCCGCCGCGCCGGCACGACCGACGCGAGGATCGCGCTGCCGCCGAGCAGCATCGCGATCGTCACCAGGACCGCCGGGTCGTGCGGCGGTGACCTCGTAGAGCAGGCCCTGGAGCAGCCGCGAGGCGAGCAGCGCCCCGCCGAATCCCGCCGCCAGGCCGGCGAGGATCGGCGTCAGCGACCGCACCACGACCATCCGCACCACCTGCGCGCTGCCGGCGCCGAGCGCCATCCGGATGCCGATCTCACGGGTTCGCTGCGACACGATATAGCTCACCACGCCGTAGACGCCGACCACCGCCAGCAGCAGCGCGACGCCGGAAAAGACGGTCAGCAGCAGCATCGGAAAGCGGCGGCCGCCGATCGATGCCTCGACCACGTCGTTCATCGTCCGGACGCGCGTCACCGGCTGGTCGCGATCGATCTGGCGCAGCGCCTCGCGGACAGGAGCAGCGACTGCCGAGGGGGGTGGGCCGGATTTGACCACGATTGTCATCTGCGGCCAGGCCGCCTGCGCATAGGGGCGGAAGATCTCGCGCCGCGCGGCGCTGTCGAGGCCGAAATGGCGGACGTCGCGGACCACGCCGATAACCGTCAGCCACGGGTTCTCCGATTCCGCGCGCCCGAGCTTCAGGCGGCGGCCGACCGGGTCCTCCCCGGGCCAGTATCTGGCGGCCATCGATTCGTTCACGATCACCACGCCGGCGCTCGTGGTGGCGTCAGTGTGGGTGAAGTCACGGCCGCGCAGAAACGGGATCCCGAGGGCGTCGAAGTATCCCGGACAGGCCAGGCGGTAGGAGCCGCTCGCACCGTCGGCCAGGGACGCGACCGGGCGCCCTTCGATGGCGACCCCGCGACCGGCATTCGAACCACTCAGCGGGAGATGACTGACGGCGCCGTGTTTCACGATCCCGGCGACGCCCGACAGTTCGCGGTCGAGGTCCTGGCAGAACGACGTCCGTACCGGAGGGCCGTAGAAGTCCTCCTGCGGCAGCGCGATGTCCATCAGCAGAACGTTGGCGGCGTCGACGCCAGGATCGACGCCAAGCAGCCGTCCAACGCTCTTGATCATCAATCCGGCGCCGGCCAGAACGATCACCGCGAGCGCGACCTCGAGGCCGACGAGGACCCCGCGCAGGCCCGTGTAGCTGGGCGTGCCGGCCCGGTCACCGGCCGCCTTGAGGGATACGCCCGGCCGCGATCGCGCCAGGCCCAGCGCCGGTGCCAGGCTGAAGAGCAGTCCGGTCAGGACCGCAGCCGCAAAGGTGAATGCGAGCACCGTCGGATCGAGTGGCGATGCGGTGGCGTCGCGAAACGGCGCGAACCGGATCGCCGGCGGGAGCACGCTGTCGAGCGCTGCGGTCCCGGTCCAGGCGATCGCAATCCCCAGGACGCCGCCCGAGAGCGAGAGCAGCAGCCCTTCCGCGAGCAGCTGCGACACCAGCCGCGCGCGACCGGCGCCGAGCGCGGCACGGATGGCAAACTCCCGCGCTCTGACGGCAGACTGCGCCAGCAGCAGGTTGGCAACGTTGACGCAGGCGATCAGCAGAACGAGACCGACGGCGCCGAGCAGCGCGTAGAGGGTTGGCTTGAGGTGGACGACGCCGAGCTCCGCCATCGGCGTGATCGTCGCCGACTCGTCGCGATTGGCTTCGTGCTCGGCGGCAAGCCGACGGCCGATGGCATCGAGCTCGGCCCTGGCGGCTTCGAAGGTCACGTCCGGCTTCAGTCGCGCGGCCGATTGGAACGAGTGCGAGTCGCGCGCCGCATCGTTGGCATTGAACGCGATCGGCACCCAGACATGGTCCCGCCGCTGTTCGAACATGAATTCCGGCGGCATCACGCCGATGATCTCGTGCGGCCGGCCGTTCACGCGCATGGTGCGCCCGATGATGTCGGGCCGGGCGGCGTGGCGGCTGCGCCAGAGTGCGTCGCTGATCACGACGACATCATGGCCGGGAGCGTCTTCGACCGCGGTAAACGTGCGTCCGAGCCTGGGGGCCAGGCCCAGCATGGGGAAGAGCCCGTGCGACGCGCGCATGCCGAATACCTGCTCGGGCTCGCCATCTCCCGACAGGTTGAAGCGCAGCGGCTCCCAGATCGCCATGTGGTCGAACGAGGTGCTCTGCCGGCTCCAGTCTTCCCAGTTCGGCTGCGACACGATGAAGACGTCTGCCGGATCGGAGACCTCGTACTCCCAGGTCATCACCAGGCGGTCCGGCTGCGGGAACGGCAGCGGCCGGAGATACAAGGTGTTGATGATGCTGAAGAGTGCGGTGTTGGCGCCGATGCCGAGCGCCAGCGTCAGGATCGCGACCGCGCTGAATGCCGGACGGGCGGCGAGGCGCCGCATGCCGTAGATCAGGTCGCGACCGAAGCCGGACAGCAGCCGGCCCTGCCCCGACATCGGCGGCGGCGGGCACGCTGGCGACCCGGCGTCTCCTCGCGGCGGCTGCCGCACGGGTGAGCGCCGGAAGGTTGGCGAGCTCGTCGTCGACCGCCGCCCGAGCTGCGGCGGCACCGCGGCCCGAGGCGAGACTGCTCCGATGGACCTCGTCGAGATGCTCGGCAATCTCGTCGATCACGTCATCGTCCAGCGCGGCGCCGGCCAGCCGGTCACGGATGAAGGACGGCCAGTGCGGGGTGCCTTCAGGCATGGCCGATCCCGGCGACGCGCGTCAGCGCGTGGATGAACTCTTCCCAGCGGGTGCGGTGGCTGGCCAGCACGCGGCGGCCGGCGGCGGTGATGCGGTAGTAGCGCTTGCGCCGCTGACCCGCCTTCTCCACCCATCGTCCGGTGATCAGCGCGCGTTTCTCGAGCCGGTAGAGCATCGGATAGAGCGAGGCGATGTGGAACTTCAGCACGCCGCCGGAACGCTCTTCGATCAGCTTGCCGATCTCGTAGCCGTGCCGGGCGCGGTCTTCCACCAGCGCCAGGACCAGGATCTCGGCGCTCCCCTTGACGTCCGGGCCCAGTTTGTCCGCCATATGTGGCATTGATACATATATGGGCGGCTGCGGTCAAGCTGCAGGGTACGGAGCGCCGGAATGGGGTATGGGCGATGGGGGATGGGAGACCGCGTGACGCGACTGTCCTCGGTCCCCTCGAGACGGAGCTATGGATTGATCGGCGCGATGCCGGCCCGCCTCGCCTCGACGTTGAACGCCCCGAGATCCTTCTCCAGGACCTGCCGCAGCCGATCGGTCTGGATCTTCAGTTCCGCGGTGACCTCCTTGAAGATCTCGTAGACGCTGCCGATTGGTTTGCCGTCACCGGCATTGACCACGCGATTGATCCCGGCGATCCGGTTGTTGATCTTGATCGGAAAGTTCAACGGATCCTGCCCACTCTGATTGCGCGTCTGGTAGATCTCCTCTTCGACGCTTGTCAGGTGCGTGGTCAGCCGGTCCCCCGCCGCCTTCAGTGCCGCATCGGAGGCCTTGGCGGTGCGTTCGCCTACCTGTTTCTTGATCTCGCGGATCTGGATGACCGCGTTGTTGGCTTCGCTCACCTTGTCGCGGATCCGGAGCGCCAGGTCGAACTGCTCCTTCAGGTCGGCATCGGTCGTCGAGCGCAACGGATGCCGGCGCACCACCAGCGGCTGCGTCTGCGCCTGGCCGTCGGTGGTGAGACGCACCTGGTAGTTACCCGGAAGCGCTGACGGACCGTTGGTGCTCGCGCCCCACAGGACCATCCCGGGGAACGTCGTCGCGCCGGGATAGGCGAGGTTCCAGCTGACCCGATTCAACCCGGGCGCGAGGGACGCGGGAGGAGGACCGCCCCGGCCCCGGCCACCCCCCTGTTCGGCCTCGTCAGCGTCGCCGCGGCCGCCCCGCTGCGGCGGCGGAGCACCGACGGCGGTGAACACGACTCCGCCGGCACTGTCGAGTACCTCCAGGGTGAGCTTCTGCGCCGGCTTCTTCAACAGATAGACGAGCGTCGCTCCTCCCGCGCCGCGGACGGCGTCGGCCGGCTGAAACAGGAACGCATCGGTGGCGCGATCCGCGTCGGCGGCCTGTCGGACGGCGGCGAGATCGTCGAGCACGTAGAAGCTCCGCCCGTGGGTCGCGATCGCGATCGAATCGTCTTCCAGCCACGCGTCGGCGACCGGCACGTCCGGCAGGTTCAGCGAGAGCGACTGCCACGAGTCGCCGTCGTTGAACGAGACATGGAATCCGTGCTGGGTGCCGGCGTAGAGCAGCCCCTTTCGCTTCCGGTCTTCACGCACGACATGCACGTAGTCGGTCGGACCAAGTCCGTTGACGATCTTCGTCCAGCTCTTTCCGAAGTCGTGGGTCCGGAAGATGTAGGGAGCCAGGTCGTCCAGCAGCGGCTTCCGTACCGAGACGTAAGCGGTGCCGGCGTCGAACGCAGACGCATCGATCTGACTCACCCGCCCGAACTCGGGCATCTCTTTCGGGGTCACATTCGCCCAGGTCTTGCCGCCGTCGCGGGTGACGTGCACCAGGCCGTCGTCCGAGCCGGCCCACAGGACGTTGACGTCGGTCTTGCCCGGCCCGAGCGCGAACACCATCGCGTAGATCTCGGGGCCGTTCATGTCGCCGGTGATCGGTCCACCCGATGGCCCCATCGTCTTGGGATCGTGACGGGTGAGATCGCCGCTGATCTTCATCCACGTCTGCCCCTGCGTCGTCGTCTTCCAGACGTGCTGCGACGAGGTGTAGAGAACGTTGGGATCGACCGGCGAAAAGATCAGCGGCGTGCTCCATTGCCAGCGCTCTTTCACGGCACTCGACGGCTCGCCCGAGAAGATCCGGGGGTAGGGATTCACTTCGCGTTGCTCGCCGGTCTTGCGATTCAGGCGGGTCAGGAAGCTGCCGTTGTTGCCGCCGGCGAAGATCACGTCGACGTCCTTCGGGTCCGGCGCGATCGTCCCGTTCTCGGACCCGCCGGCGCCGTACATTTCGGGCGCTCCTCCTCGTCCGCGGCCGCCACCGCCCCCGCCACCACGACCACCGCGCCCACCGGCCGCGGCTGCCGGATCTCCGGTCGCCGGCTGCGCCGCAGCGCGGCGCGCCGCGGCGATCTGCGCACCCACTGGTGATGCGGCGTCGCTGGCGATGCACACGGTGCTGCCGTCCTGCTGCGCACCGCAGAGGTGATAGGGAATGTGGCGGGTGTGGGCGACGTGGTAGTACTGCGCGGTCGGATAAGTCCTGGGCGGTCCAGCCCTGCCCTGCTTCGGTCGACACCGCTCCGCCGCCGTCGTTGCCGATCACCAGGTGCTTCGGGTTGTCGGGATCGATCCAGAGGTCGTGATGATCGCCGTGGGTCCCCTGACCGATGTTGGTCAGGGTCTTGCCGCCGTCGGTCGAGCGATAGCCGCTGACGTTGAGCAGGTAGACGGTGTCTTTGGCCACCGGATCGGCGACGACGTGCGTGTAGTAGAAGGCCCGCTGGCGGATGTTCCGGTTGTCGTTCGCCATCGTCCACGACTTGCCGCCATCGTCCGAGGTGAAGAGGCCGCCTTTTTCGTTTTCGATCAGCGCGTAGACACGATTCGAGTCGGCGCCCGACACCGAGACACCAATCTTGCCGACCACGCCGGAGGGGAGACCGGGGCTCCGCGTGATCTCGGTCCAGGTATCACCGCCGTCGGTCGATTTGAACAGGCCGCTGCCGGGGCCGCCGCTCGACATCTGGTACTCGACGCGATAGGCCTCCCACAGCGCCGCGTAGATCACGTTGGGATTCTTCGGATCGATCGAGAGATCGACCGCGCCGGTCTTGTCGTCGCGGAAGAGGGTCTTCTTCCAGGTCTTGCCGCCGTCGACACTCTTGAAGACGCCGCGTTCGGCGCTGGGTGCGCCGTACTTGCCGAACGATGCGACGAAGACGACGTCAGGGTTCGATGGATGGATGCGGATCTTCGAGATCGCCTGCGAGTCGGCGAAGCCGACGTGGGTCCAGGTCTTGCCGGCATCCGCCGACCGGTAGACGCCGTCCCCCGGCATGATGTTGCCGCGGATGCAGGACTCCCCCATGCCGATGAACACCAGGTCGGGGTTGGACTCGGCGACCGCCACCGCGCCGACCGAGGCGCTCTTGATCTGGCCGTCGGTCACCGGCAGCCAGTTCTCGCCGCCGTCGGTCGTCTTCCAGAGGCCGCCGCCCACCGCGCCGAAGTACGCCTCGAGCGGGCGTCCTTTCACACCGGTGACCGCGATGGAACGGCCGCCGCGGTCCGGGCCGATACTCCGCCATTCAAGGGTGTCGAGCACGGGACGGGGCGCCCGGGCCGGCTGCGAACCCACCTGCGGGGCCGGCACGGAGCCCTGCTGCGCACTGCCGGGCAGCAACGCGGCGGCTACGAGTGCGCCGGTCATCGCGGCAGCGGCTGGACGAAATCTCATTCATGCCTCCTGGTGAGGAGGCATTATCTACCGGTCACGGTCCGCGCTACCATGGATCCATGCCCCTGTTCGAGTTTCAGTGCCGAGACTGCGAGAAGCCGTTCGAGAGCTTCGTCACGACCGAGAGAACGCCGTCGTGTCCGTCGTGCGGGAGTGTGAATCTGTCGAAGCTGCTGTCGCGGCTGGGGATGGTCGGCGCCGGCGCTTCACGAACCAGTGCGGCGTCCTGTGAAGCGCCGGCGCCGTTCTGCGGCGCCCAGGGCGGGCGCTGCGGTTGCAATTAGCCTTCGTCGACCTCGCGATCCGACCCCGCCCCTTCCACTTCTTCGACGCCACGGACGTCTTCTTTTCCGAACGCTCCCGGGGTCTTGCTGGCGCCCGGATGCTGCTCGAAGCCGTGGCGGCTGTTCTCCAGCTTCTTCGAGAGCGACTTCACCCCAGCCTTACCCGGCAGCTCACCTGTTTTCTTGGTCATGATGATGGCGATCGCAAGGCAGGTACCAATCGCCGAATAACCCCCACCCGGTATTGTGCAACCGGCTGAGCCCGTAGTAGCCTGCCCCACTTATGTATTCACGCGAAGAAGTCAAAGCGATCACCGACAAGGTTTTGAACATGGCGTCGGCCGCGACCGCGGCGGAGGTCGAGTTCAGCGGCGGCGAACGATCCGCGACACGGTTTGCCAATTCGACGATCACCGCCAATATGGTCCAGTTCGACCGGCAGGTCGCCGTGACTGTCTACCAGGGAACCCGTTCGGGCAACGCGAGCACCCGCCAGTTCGACGATGCCTCGCTGGCGACGATGGTGAAGGAGGCGATGGCGGCCGCCGAGAAGGGACGCGAGAATGCCGACCTGCAGCCGCTGCTTGGGCCCCAGGACTACCTGCCGGTGGACGCAGCGCTGCCGGCAGCGGTCAACTTCGGCCCGGCCGAGCGGGCGCGGCTGGCCAAGCAGAGCATCGACATCTCCGACCAGATGAAGACTGTCGGGTCCGGCTACATTCCGAAGAATCACCAGACGACCTGCAGCGCCAACTCGAAGGGGCTCTTCGCCTACTACCAGGTCGCGGAAATGAGCTTCATCCTGACCTGCCGGACCGCGGACGGCACCGGGTCGGGATGGGCGGGCACGACCGGGATCAAGGATCCGTCGATGATCGACGCCGAGCAGCTGACGCGGGTCGCCTCCGAGAAGGCGGTCCGCAGCCGCACTGCCAAGGCGCTCGAGCCCGGCCGCTACACCGTGATCCTCGAACCTCGGGCCAACGCCCGTTTTCTCTCGCTGATGACCGGCCTGTTCAACGCCCAGTCGGCCGAGAGCCCCTTCGGCCGGACCTACTTCAGCGGCAAGGAGCCAGGCACGACGAAGCTCGGCGAAAAGGTGTTCAGCGATTCGTTCACGCTCAAGAGCGACATCGCCAATCCGGTCCTGCGCCAGAGCCCGATCGCCGGCGACGGCACCCCGCTCGCCGACGTCACGTGGGTCGAGAAAGGTGTGCTCAAGACCCTGGCCTACGCCGGGGCCTACGCGCGCCGGCAGAAGAAGCCGGTGACTCCAGCCTCGGTCAACAACAGCCTGGTGATGGAAGGCACGAACCAGTCGGTCGAGGAGATGATCAAGTCGACCAGGCGCGGCCTGCTGGTGACGTTCTTCTGGTACATCCGCGGCGTCGACAACGAGACGCTGCTCAACACCGGGATGACCCGCGACGGCCTGTTCCTGATCGAGAACGGCGAGATCGCCGGGCCGGTGCAGAACTTCCGCTGGAACATGTCGCCGATCGTCGGCTACAACAACCTCACCGCGGTCGGCCGGTCGGTGCCGATGCACACCGGCGAATCCTACGACGGCGGCGGCACGGCACTCGTACCACCAGTTCGGATCGAAGACTTCCTGATGACGTCGGTGTCGCCCGCTGTCTAAAGGTTCTGGTTTCTTCGATCCTGGTTCTGGGGTCTTAGATCAAGGTTCCGGCTTTCGATCGAGGTTCGACGTCTTGAGGAGTTGCGATGAAGCGTAGAGACTTTGTGAAGACGGTGGCGCTGTCGGGCATGGCGATTGCCGCGAGCGACACGATCGCCGATCTGCTGGCCCAGTCGCCGACGGGGCGCGTCCTCGACTCCAAGTTCAAGGGGCTCTCTGACGTCGCGCTGACGGAAGCGAAGCGGCTCGGCTGCACCTATTCCGACATCCGGTTCACCCGCAACATCAACAGCGGCGTCAACGCGTCCGGCGGCAATCGTGACGCGGACGAGGCGCTCGGCGGCTTCGGCGGCGGGGGCGGTGGTGGCCGCGGCGGCGGTGGCCGGGGTGGCGGGCGAGGCGGCGGTCGCGGTGGAGCCTTCGGCGGCAACGCCGGCGAGGGAGCCGGCAGCCAGGATGCGGCCGGATTCGGCGTCCGCGTGATCCACAGCGGCGTCTGGGGCTTCGCCAGCAGCCCGATCGTCACCGAGGACGAAATCCGCCGGATCACCCGCATGGCGAGCGAAGTGGCCAAGGCGAGCGCGATCGCGAAGAAAGTCGACGTCCGCCTCGCCCCGGTGCAGGCGTACACCGACTACTGGATCTCCCCGATGGAGAAAGACCCGGCGAAGGTGCCACAGGCCGACAAGCAGGCGCTGGTCCAGAAGGTGGTCGACATCGCGGCGGCCAACAAGGAAGTGCTCACCGTCAACGCGAGCATCTCCCTGTCGCACGAATGGAAGTACTTCGCCTCCTCCGAAGGCTCGTACATCGAGCAGGAGATCTACACCACCACGCCGAACTTCACCGTCACCGCGCGCAAGAACGGCGAGACCCGCTCGCGCACGTTCACCGGTGTGCCGGGCACCGGCGGCTGGGAGATCGCCGAAGCGGCCGGGATGGTCGAAGCCGCCGAGCGCATCGCCGCCGAAGCGGTCGAATACTGCACCGCCAAGCCGGTCGAGATGGGGATGAAGGACCTGATCCTCACCCCCTCGCACGCGATGCTCACCATCCACGAGATCGTCGCCCACGCGACCGAGCTCGATCGCATCATGGGCTACGAGGCCAACTACGCCGGCACCAGCTTCGTGAAGGTATCGGACCTCGGTAAACTGAAGTACGGATCGAAGCTCTTCAACGTCACCGCCGACCGCACCATCCGCAACGGGGTGGCCACGATCGGCTACGACGACGACGGTGTGAAGACGCAGGAGTGGCCGATCGTCCGCGACGGCATCCTGGTCGGGCTGCAGACCAATCGCGAATCCGCCCACTTCATCGGCGAAAAGACCAGCCGCGGCTGCACCTCCGCCAACTCCTGGCGCGACTATCCCTTCCTGCGGATGCCGAACGTTCACGTCGACGCGGGCCCGGCCGGTTCGCCGACCCCCGACCAGATGATCGCCGACACCAAGGACGGCGTGCTGATCGACGGCCGCGGCAGCTACTCGATCGACCAGCAGCGCTACAACGGCCAGTTCGGCGGCAACGCCTTCTGGGAGATCAAGAACGGCAAGAAGACCCGCATGGTCACCAACGTGACCTACAACGCAATCACCACCGACTTCTTCGCCAACCTCGATGCCATCTCCGGCAAGGAGCACTGGCAGATGTTCGGGACCGGCGGCGACGCCAAGGGGCAGCCGACCCAGACCAACAGCATCTCGCACGGGTCGCCGTGGATGCGAATCCGCCGGATCATGGTCGGGGCGGCGTTCGCATAATCAAGAGGTTCTAAAGGTTCTACGAGGTTCTGGATTCTACGTTCGAGGTTCTGGGTTCTTCGATCGAGGTTCCAGGTTCTACGTTCGAGGTTCCGGGTTCTACGTTCGAGGTTCCGGGTTCTACGTTCGAGGTTCTGGGTTCTTCGATCGAGGTTCTGGGTTCTGCGTTCGCGGTTCCGGAGCCTACGGTCGAGGTTCGAGGTTCGGGCGCGGTCGGGGTTGGCTTTGCCGATCCCCACCCCTGACCATTCCCCATTCCCCATTCCCCATTCCTCATTCCCATTCCTCATTCCACATTCCTCATTCCCGCTCCCCCATTCCCCATCCCTACAACCAATCCCCGTCAGAACGGACGCGCAAGTAAGAGAGCGCGATCCCGGCCGCCACCACCACGTTCAGCGAATCGACGGCGGGAGAGATCGGGATGCGGACCAGCAGGTCGGCGGCATCGAGCGCCCGATCGGTCAAACCCGCCCCTTCGGCACCGACCATCAAGATCTTCGGCGTGTCGGGTCCGTCAGCAAGCCCGGCGACTGGACGGGCCATGGCTCGCGGCGTCAGGGCCACAACCGTCAGGCCGGCTCGCTTGTATTCGTCGAGACCGGACGGCCACGGGTCGGCACGCTCGAACGGAATCTTGAACACCGCCCCCATCGACGTGCGCACGGCCTTCCGATAGAACGGATCGCCGGTCGTCGGATCGAGCAGCACGCCTTCCACGCCGAAGGCCGCCGCGACCCGGAACAATCCACCGACGTTGTCGGGATTGCCTACGCCCTCGAGCGCAAGCAGCAGCCTGGCGCCGGTGAGCCTCGCGGCGGTCCTGTCGCGGTCAGGACGGCGCGCCAGCGCCAGGCATCCCCGGTGGAAATCGATGCCGGTGATCTCGTTCAGCACCGGCGCAGCGGCGACGAAAACCGGCGCCTCGACCTCGATCGCGGCACCGAGGTCCTGGAGCGCGGCGGGAGTGAGAAGAATCGAGTGGACCGGGAAGCGGCCCGACTCGAGCAGCCGCCTGAGCACGAGCCGTCCTTCGGCCACGAACAGCCCGTGGGCGCGGAGCCAGTCGTGGTCCCCGACGTGAGCGTATTCGCCGATCCGTGGATCGTCGGCGCGCTCGATCGGCTCGATCACGGCCGGCGCCGGCTACGACTCGCGGACGACGGAGCGACGGCTGCGATGGGCGTCGATCACGTGCTGGCCGAGCCGCTTGCTGAGGAAGACCTTCGACTCGCCGTTGTCGACCGGGTGGGGCACGAACCGGATGACGTCGAACTGCAGCTGGTCCAGCGCGCCGCGCATCTCGTAGAACCGGTTCTTCGTCTTCACCACGATCTCGTCGAAGCCATTCTCGATCGCCCAGACTTCCTGCTCCTCGGTCAGCGCCCGGAAGTGCCCCTGGCCGCGCCAGTCCTTGCGGGTGCCGCCAATCCACTGGTACAGCACGCGCCGGCCGTCGAACCGCACGACGTCCTCGAGCTGCATGACGAGATCCGCCAGCTTGGGATCGCTTTCGGAAGCCCGCAGCTCATGCGCCACCTTGAACGACACCGGCACGATCGATCCGGGGTCGGACGGCAGCGGCGCTTCGGCCATCAGGATCTGGTGGTCGCGGCTGTCGAGACGCTGCACCACTTCAGCAGCGGTCTTCTTCCGCGGGAAATCGAGGAAATACTCCTCGATGTACTGGATCTCGAGGGCGCCCTGCTGGAGTGAGGACCGTTTGATCAGGTATTCGTTCACAGAAGCTGTGGATTATATCAACCTGACCGGTCCAGGTGCCGAAGGCGGCGGTTATGGGCGGTACTCCCTCGACAGGTTCGCCTTGATGTCGGCTTCCGAATACCAGGCACGCCGCAGCCGGTGACCGGCAAACAGCTCAAGCTGATCGCTGCTGTGCCGGGAGTCAGGTCTGGTCGTCTGGCCGTAGGCGAGAACGGACCAGGCCTGACCGGGCCTGGAGAAATCGACGACCAGCACCCAGCCGTCCCCGAATCCGACCGGCGTGTCGCTGTCGGGCACGTGCCCCGCGACACGCAGCCTCGACACCGCCCCGGCGGGCTGGCCGGCGGCAACCGGCGGTGCCGCAAATGTCATGACCCGGAAGGTGCCGTAAGTTCCGGTGGCTCCGTCGCCCGGCAAATCGAGTGAACCGGAGCGGAAGCGATTGACCTCACCCCACGGCACGCGCTCGGACCCGTACTGCTCACGGACGGCGCGGGTCGCGGCCGCCAGGTAGGTGACGGCAGCGGCGCGGTCGGCGATACCCTGCGGGGTCGTCGCCGGGTTGGACTCCTGCCACGGGGTCGCGAACGGGGTGCGCACGGCACCGGAGTACAGGTCCCAGAACCGCTGGAACAGCACGGCGCCGCGGCTGCCGGCGGATGCATGATCGTCCCAGGCCTCGAGTGCGTCGGCGCCGGCGCGGGCCTCCTCCGGCGCGTCGGGCGTCGTCCGGACGGCGTCGATCACGTCCTGCTTCACCCGCTCGGCCAGCAGCATGCGGGTCGAGTACTTGAGGGCAATCACGTCGTCGACCGAGTACTTCTCGCGCGCTTCGAGCAGGTTCAACGCCAGCTGCGGCCGCAGCGCCAGCGGGCCGCGCTCGAACTGGGCCGGAAACTTCGACATGTCGATCGGGTCGCGGAGCGACACGAACCGCGGCGGGTTGTTGGCGTTCTGGACGTAGCCGCCGGGCGGGTTCAGCACCCGGGGGAAGTCGTCGACGGCGTGAAAGCGCGACCAGAGATCGCCGGCGCGGCTCGCCTCGACGTCGAGACGGTAATCCCGTCCGTCGGGCCGGACCGGGATGCGGGCGTTCCAGTGGTACTGGATGTTGCCGTCGGCGTCGGCGTAGGTGAAGTTCGAGGTCGGGACGTAGTTGCGGCGCAGCCCGGCCATCCACTCGCTCAGCGTCCGGGCCTTGCTGAGCACGTAGAACCCTTCGAAGTACTGGAAGGCGTCGAGCCGCGTCGATTTCACCGCGAAGGCGCGGGCGCCGTTGCGGTAGATGACCGGACCGGCGTGCGACGACCAGAACGTCCGCGTCTCCGCCCGCATCGAGCCGTCGGCGGTGCGGACCTGGACGACGGCCTCGCGCCGCTGGAGCGGCATCGAACGGCCATCGAAGAGGTAATGGTCTGCCTGCTGGGGGTCCAGCGTCAGCGCGAAGACATCGTCGAGGTCCGGGGCGTTGTTGGTGGTGACGAACCCGAGGCGGTCGTTGAAACCGGCGCGCAGGACCGGAATGCCCACGAGCGTCGAGCCGTAGAAGTCGATGGTGCCGGGCACGCGGACGTGCGCTTCCCAGTAGAGCGAGGACCACTGCAGGTGCGGGTTGCCGAGCAGGATCGGCTTGCCGGTGGTCGTCCGCGAGCCGGCGAGCGCGAACGCGTTGGAACCTGGTCCTTCATCGAGCCAGAGTTCTTCGGGCGGCGATGACGGGGTGCCCTCGTATTTCTCGCGCAGGCGGCGAACCAGCGCCGCTCCACCCAGCGAGCTGGCTGCTCCCGCGCGGGTGCTCGCGAGCACGTCGGCCGCGGTGATCTCGGGCATCCAGGCGGGCAGTTCCTGCCGGTGCGTCTGCACGAAGCGGTTCACGCCGGCGGCGTATGCGGTAATGATGCGCCGATAGAGAGGTGTGATGGTCTCGAGCGCGGCGAGGGATGCCGCGGCGTTGTCGAACTGCGCCATCGCCAGGTCGTTCGACAGCCCGGCCTCGCCAAAGTGAGCCGCCTCCTGGCCGCGGGCGGCGATGTAGCGGCGGCCGATCTCGGCGGCGTGATCCTCGGCCTGGGCGTAGCCAAAGGCAAACGCCGCCGCTTCTTCGGTTGCCGCCAGGATGTGCGGTATCCCATAGGTGTCGCGCCGAATCAAGGACTGCTGCGCGAGCAGGTCGGGTGACGGGAGCTCAGGCGTCCGGCGGCCGCACGCCACCGACATCGCGACCAGGGTCGCGGCGAGCAGGAACGGTCGGAACATCTCGCAAAGTCTAGCTGCATTGCGGATTGAGTACTGCGGATTGCGGATTGACGGATCGGGGGTTGCCGATTGTGGATTGGCGAACCGATCCCCAATCACGCCAATCAGCAATCAGCGATCCGTCAATCCGCAATCCCCAATCATCACTCCGCAGTTCTGATTCATTCCGCTCGGAGCGCGACCATCGGATCCACGCGGGTTGCCCGGCGCGCCGGCAGGTAGGCCGCGACCAGCGACACCAGGGTCAGCACCACGGCGACGACGACGAAGGTCGCGGGGTCGTGCGGGCTGGTATCGAACAGCAGCTGAGAGACGAGCCACTCGGTCAACAGGAAGGCCGTGATGGTGCCGAGGACGACGCCGACCGAGGCCATCACCATCGCCTCGCGAACGACGAGACCGAGCACCGTCCGCCGGTGGGCGCCAAGCGCCATGCGGATGCCGATCTCTCTCGTGCGCTGCGCCACCGCATACGAGAGCACGCCGAAGATGCCGACCGCCGCCAGCGCCAGCGCCACCCCGGCGAACAGCGTGAGCAGCGTCATGTAGAAGCGGGGCTGGGAGATCGAACGGGCGACCAGCTCCTCGAGGCTGCGAAGATTGCCAACCGGGAGATTTCCGTCGACCGAATACACAGCGCGGCGGACCGGATCGGCGACGGTGTAGGGCGGAACGTTGGTCCCGAGCACGACGCTCATGCTCTGCACCGGCCACTGCCGGTAGGCGAGATAGATCTGCGGCGGATCAGGTTCGTCGAGCCCTGCGTCCTTCACGTTGCCGATGATGCCGACCACTTCTCCACCGGCCTTGGCGGTGGTGCCGGCGCGGCCCCAGCCGAGGGTGATCCGCTTGCCGATCGGGTCCTCGTCCGGAAAATACTGCCTGGCCGCCGCCTCGGTGATCAGCACCACCGGCGGCGTGCCGGCGTGATCCTGTTCCGAAAACAGCCGCCCTTTCTTCAGCGGGATCCCGATCGTCTCGAAGTAGCCGGAGGTCGCGATCCGCACCTGCATCGCCGGCTGCTGCGACGGCGGGATCGGGGGCCGGCCGGCGACCTCGAAGGTGAGAACGAGACTGCTGCCGGTGAGCGGAAGCGAGAGGACGCCGCCGGCGCGTCGAACGCCGGGGATGGCCTCCAGGCGCGGCAACAGGGAGTCGAAGAAGGCGACCTGGCGGGCAGCCTCGGCATAGCCGCTGTCCGGCAGCGACAGCTCGAAAGTCAGGGCCGGCTTGACCTCGAAGCCCGGATCGACCGACGCCAGCCGGGCGAAACTGCGGATCAGGAGGCCGGCCCCGGCGAGCAGCGTCACCGCGAGCGCGACTTCCGCCACCACCAGCGTCGTCCGCATCCTGGCGCCGCCGCGCGTCGTCAGGGCGCCGCGCCCACCCTCTTTGAGCGTCGCCGACACACCGGCGCGCGTCGACTGGAACGCGGGCACGGCGCCGAACAGAAGACCGGTCAGCAGTGCAAGGCCGGTGGTGAACCCGATCACGACGGGATCGACCTGCACCTCAGAGAGCCGGGGGATGCCCTGGGGCTCGAGCGCGATCAACGCCTCGATGCCCCAGACCGCCAGCAGCAGGCCGAGGCCGCCGCCGACCAGGCCGAGAATCACGCTCTCGGTGAGGAGCTGACGGACCAGGCGTCCGCGACCGGCCCCGAGGGCGGTCCGCACGGCGATCTCACCCGCGCGCGACGCCGCCCGCGCGAGCAGCAGGTTCGCCACGTTCACGCAGGCGATCAGCAGCACGAAGCCGACCGCGCCGAGCAGCAGCCAGAAGGCGCTTCGCAGGTCCCCGACCATGGCTTCGTGGAGCGACACCGCCGAGATGTCGACCCCTTCGTTGGCGTCGGGATACTGCCTCGCCAGCTGCTTTCCGATCGTCTCGACTTCCGCCTGCGCCTGCTCGACCGACACGCCGGGGCGGGTGCGACCGACCGCGAGGAGATACCACGCCGCGCGCTGCTTCGTGGTCACGTCGTCGTTGTACTCGAGCGGCGTCCAGATCGCGCGTGTCGCCGGGAACGAGAATTTCTCCGGCATGACCCCGACCACCTGGTAGCCCACGCCGTCGAGGGTCACCGGCTTGCCGACGATCGCCCGGTCGCCGCCGAAGCGCTGCTGCCAGAGGCCATAGCTCAGAAGCGCGACCCGGGTCTTGCCCGGCTCGTTCTCGTCGGCGCGGAAGGTTCGACCGATCATCGCCGGCACGCCCAGGAGGTCGAATAGCGAGGCGCTGACCGCGGCGCCATCGAGACGGAGCGGCTCCCCATGGCCGGTGAGAATCGTCCGGATCCGGGTGTAGGCGGCAACGTCCTGCAGCGTCCCGCTGAGCTTTTTCACATCGGTGAAGTTGGGGCCCGACATCGGCGCGCGCCGTCCCTCGGCCATGTGATAAATGCCGACGATCTGCTGCGGATCCTTGTAGGGCAGCGGCCGCAGGATCACGCCGTTGACGACGCTGAATATGGCCGTGTTGGCGCCGATGCCGAGAGCCAGCGTCAGCAGCGCGACCACGGTGAAGGCCGGACTCTTGATCAGCCGGCGGAATGCGTAGCGAACGTCCTGGCGAAAAGTGTCCATCTCGGGATCCCCGGTGAGCCATTAGCGTGCCGGGTGACACGCGGCGGAAAAACAGTTAATTTCTGAGGGTTCCGGACCCGAGCCGAGTTCCGCCGGCCCGCGGCGCTGTCCACCGCTGGCAGGCGCAATCCCGAAAGCGAACATCATGGCCACCCTGCCTGCTGACCTGCAGATCTTCGCCGATGCGCTGGATTCAGCCGACGCTGCCGCCGATGCGCTGGCGTCCCGCGTCACCGACCCCGAGTTCTTCTGGCAACCCGACGAGGGCCGGCGGTGGAGCATCGCCCTCTGCCTGGACCACCTCGCCGTGGCGAACGCGGTCTACGGTGGATCGATCCGTGGAGCCGTCGACCAGGCGCGTGCGCAGGGCTGGACGCGGCGCAAGCCGGCGAGGCCCGGCTTCTTCGGACGCATGTTCGCCGCGTCGCTCGAGCCCCCCGTCAAGCGCCGGACCTCGGCGCCGGCGAAGATCAGACCGCGCCCGGTCACCAGTCGCGACGAGATCCTGAAGGCCTACCACCAGGCGCACGATGACCTGCGCGGCGTCCTCCAGGATGCGGCCGGGATCGACGTCAACCGGGCGACGTTCGCGAATCCATTCGTGCCGCTGATCCGCGTCCGGGTGTCGACCGGTTTGCACGTGGTGGCGGCGCACGACCGGCGTCATCTGTGGCAGGCCGCGCAGGTCGAGCACGAACTGCGCTCGGCGCCGCGGCAGTGAGCGCGCGGCTTGTGCCACACTGACGATTCGTGTTATATCCAATTTCGTTATAACGGAGATGGATATGCCCAGCGATCCCGACTCGGAAGTCCAGGCGCTGCTGCCCCTGGCTTCGGCCTTCCTGCACATCCTCATCGCTCTTGGCGAGGGGGAACGTCACGGCTACGGCATCATGCAGGAGGTCACGGCGCGGACCGGCGGACGGGTCCGGATGAGCCCCGGCACTCTCTACGGCTCGATCAAGCGGATGCTCGCCGACGGGCTGATCGAAGAGCTGACCACCGGTGCCGCCGGCGCCGATGAACGGCGCCGGTTCTACCGGCTGACGAAATTCGGGCGGCGCGTCGCCCTGGCGGAGACCGAACGCCTGGCCTCGCTGCTCTCCCAGGCCCGCAGCGCGGGGCTGGCGCCGCGGAGGGCCTGAACGTGGCGCGCCAATCCTGGTCCGAACGGATCTATCGGCTCCTGCTGCGGTGCTATCCGGGAGAGTTCCGCGACGAGTACGAGCGGGAGATGCTGCACGCGTTCCGTGAGCGGCTGGCGGACGACCGGCGGATCGGCCCGCGAGCGGTCGCCCGGCTGTGCTGGCAACTGGCCGGCGACGCGATCGTCCGGGCGCCGGGAGAGCACCTCGACGTTCTGCGGCAGGATGTCCGCTACGCCCTGCGCTCGCTGCGGCGCGCACCGGTCTTCGCGCTCACCGCCACCGCGACCCTGGCGCTCGGCGTCGGCGCCAACACCGCCCTCTTCAGCGTCGTGCACGCCGTGGCGCTGCGGCCGCTGCCCTACGAAGCGGCCGACCGGCTGGTGCGCATCTGGGAGAAGAACGACCCGCTGGCCGTCTCGGGATTCTCGGTCTCATTGCCCAACTATGTGTCGTGGAAGGAGCGGGCGCGCACGCTCGACCTCGCCGCCTGGCGCGGCGGCAACGTCACGCTGCGGGCTGTTCTCCGTCAGGGTCAGGCGCCGTCTTCGGCCAAGGGAGCGGCCGCAGACCCGGTTCGGGTTCCGTCGGCGGCGGTGGCGGTCGAGTTCTTCGAGATCCTGCAGGTCCGACCTCTCCTCGGCCGGGTGTTCGGCCCCGCCGACATCGGCCGCTCCTCTTCGCGCGTCGCGGTGATCTCGGATGCGCTCTGGCGCCGCCACTTCGCCGGGCAGCCTGAGGTCGTTGGCAGCACGGTGATGATTGCCGGTAACGCGCACACGATCCTCGGCGTGATCCCGGAAGCAAGCGTCCCCTCGACCGCCGAGTTCTTCATGCCGCTCCTGATCGACGAGGCGCGGGAGACGCGCGACAACCACATCGCGCAGGTGATCGGACGGCTCAGGGACGGCGTCACGCTCGCCCAGGCCCAGGCCGAGATGGAGGGCATCGCCCGGCAGCTCGAAACCGAGTTCCCCGGATCCAACCGCGGCTGGGGGGTCACGATGTCGACGGTGTTCGACTGGATGGTGTCCCCCGAGACCCGCCAGACGCTCTACGTCCTGCTCGCCGCGGTCGGCTGCGTGCTGTTGATCGCATGCTCGAACGTCGCCAACCTGATGCTGACCCGGGCGGTCGCGCGGCGGCGCGAGATCGCGCTGCGGGTTGCCATCGGCGCCGGCCGGCGGCGGCTGGTACGCCAGGTCCTGACCGAAGGGATGCTGCTCACCCTGGCAGGCGGCGGCGCCGGCGTACTGCTCGCCTACTGGGCGGTGCCGGCACTGAGGGAGTGGCTGCCGGCGACGTTGCCGCGGGGCAGCGAAGCGGCGGTCAACGGACCGGTCCTGTGGTTCTCGGCGGCCATCTGCATGATCACCGGCCTCGCCTTCGCCGCCCTGCCGGCGCTCGCCGCCACTCGCGGCGACGTGATCGAGACCCTCAAGTCAGGTGGCCGCGGCACGTCGTCGGCCGGGCAGCGGTCGCGGCAGTTGCTCGCAGCCGGCCAGGTGGCGCTCGCCACCGTGCTCCTCGTTGGCGCCGCCCTGCTGGTGCAAAGCCTGCAGCGGCTGCAGCGGGTCGAGCTCGGTTTCGATCCGTCGGGGATCACGACCGGGATGATCGGCCTGCCGCCGGATCGCTACGCCGACTCGGACGCCTCGTGGCTGTTCTACCAGCGGCTGCTCGAACGGGTGGCCGCGGCTCCGGGGGTGACGGCCGCGGCGCTCTCGAGCGGCGCGCCCTTCGGTGGCGGCAACACCGGCATGCCGATCAACGCCGTCGGCGGATCGCGGCTCGACGACACCGCGCTCCAGACGGATTGGCGCATGGTCAGCCCGGACTACTTTCGCGCGATGCGCATCCCGCTGCTTCGCGGCGCCAACTTCCGCGGCGATGCCAGCGACGCGAGGCGGCTCATCGCCTCGGCGGCGATGGCCCGCCGCATCTGGGGAGACGACGATCCGGTCGGCCGCCAGATCAAGGCGGGACCGAACGGCGTTTTCACCGTAATCGGCGTCGCCGCGGACGTACGCAATCTCGATCTGTCGATCGACCCGGCGCCGACCATGTACCTCCCGGCCTCGCAATTCACCTGGCCGACGATGACGGTGATCGTGCGAGGGAGTGACAACGCTCAGGCCGCCGGCCTGCTGCGCACGGTGGTGCGCGACCTCGACTCCCAGCTGGCCGTCCACAACGTCCGTTCGATGGAGGCGCAGATCAGCGACAGCGCCTCCCAGCCCCGGCTCAGCGCCTCGCTCACCGCCCTGTTCGCCGTCGTCGCCGCGGTGCTGGCGGCGCTCGGCATCTACGGCGTGCTCGCCTACCAGGTGCAGCAGCGTCGGCAGGAGATCGGGATCCGGGTCGCGCTCGGCGCCGGCCGTTCGTCGGTGATGCGGTTGTTCCTCGGGCGGGCCGCCCGGCTGGCCGCCGCGGGACTGGTAGCAGGCCTCCTCGGTGCGCTGGTGGTGTCGCGCTGGGTCGAGTCGATGGTCTTCGGAGTGAGCGCGCGCGATCCCTGGACGTTCGCCGGCGCCCTCGCCGGCATCGCCATCATCACGCTGATCGCCGGCTACGTGCCAGCCCGGCGCGCCACCCGCGTGGATCCGCTGCTCGCCCTGCGCGGCGAGTAGGCCTCAGCCGCCTGGCGGCAGCCGCCAGTCCGGGTTGATCCGCGCGTACATCAGCTGGTCCTTGGTCTGCCCGTACTTGACGCTGCTCGACCGCAGCAGCCCCTCGCGGACGAAGCCCGCTTTCTCCAGCACCCGGATCGAGCCGGGATTGTCGGCGAACGGCAGCGCGAACAGGCGAAGGAACGTCAGCTCGCGAAAGGCGTAGCCGGTGAGCAGGATGACCGCTTCGGTGACGATGCCGCGTCCCCACAGGCGTTCACCGAGCCAGTAACCGATCTCCGCGGAGAATCGCTCGACATCGTGGCCCGGCACGTATCCGATCGCGCCGGCAGCGACGCCATCGACTTCGATCGCCAGGTTGCCCGGATCCGGGCGCGCGGCGGCGTGCTTGAGGAATTCGCGGGCCGCCGCTTTCGGTGTACGGATGCGGGAACCGGTCGCGAAGATGCCTGGCGACGTTGATGTTGTCGGCGTGCTCGATCAGCGACGGGGCGTCCGATTCCCGCCAGGGCCGGATGCAGCACCTGGCGCCTTCGAGTCTCACCATCGATCCAGCTAGAAGAGCGCGCGGCCGCTCACCCGCAGCCAGGCTTCCGCGTCACGGTAGTCCGGGCAGGCGCGCTCGACCAGCGCCCAGAATCGCGGCCCGTGATTCTGCTGCTTCAGGTGCATCAGTTCGTGGATCAGCACGTAGTCCGAGATCATCTGCGGCATCTGGACCAGCCGGAAGTTGAGCGCGATCGCCCCCGAACGCGAGCACGAACCCCAGCGCGACCGCTGGCTCCGGATCGTCACGCGCCCAACGTCGAGGCCGTGCTGCGCGGCGAGCTCGCGGAGCCGTGGCACCAGCCGTTCCGCCGCCAGGGCGCGCAGGTCCCGCTCGATCTCGACTCGCACGTCGCCCGTCGATTGCACGACCGTCGTGCGGTCCGCGTAGTTGGCGAGCAGGCGTCCGTTCACCCGTTCGATCCGGAGGAGATTGGGCTCCCCGCCGACGAGGATGCTGCTGCCGTGAGTCCAGGTGACCGGCGCGCGTTCTCGAGCGACACGGCTGCGCTCGCGCGTGACCCAGTCGAGATGCCGGCCGAGAAACGCGAGCGCCTGGCTGCGGGATCCACCGCGCGGGATGGTGACCCTCAGGGTGCCGTCAGGCCTGACGCGGAGGATGTAGCGGCGCGCCCGGCGAACGCGGACGAACTCCACCGCGGAGGCCTCGTCGGCCTCGACGCCGGAGCTGGTGAGAAACGGAAGATCGAGCTGCACGCGCCATGAAAATGATAACAGCACGCCGGCGCGTGCGTGCCCGGGAAGGCTAGTCGTTGCGCAGCGCGACGATCGGATCGACCGCCAGCGCGCGGCGGGCCGGCAGATAACTGGCGATCGACGCGATGATCGTCAGGAAGAGCGCGACCCCGCCAAAGCTCACCGGATCGGTCGGGGTCACGTTGTAGAGAATGGATCGCAGGATCCAGGTCACCGCGGCGGCGCCGACGATACCGCCGGCGATGCCCCACGCCGCGAGCCGCAGCCCCTGGCCGACGATCAGCGTCAGCACGTCGCGGCGTTCGGCGCCGAGCGCCATCCGCACGCCGATCTCCTGCACCCGCTGTGACACCGAGTACGACAGCACGCCGTAGACCCCGATCGACGCCAGCACGAGAGCGATGAACCCGAACGTGCCGAACATCGAACCGAACAACGCGTACTGCCAGTAGCTGAGCTGCCGAAGTTCCTCCACCGTGGCCACGCCGAACAGCGGCAGCGTCGAATCGGCGAGACGGATCTGCTCCCGCACCGCCGGCGTGATCCGGACCGGGTCCCCGGCCACCCGGATGGTGATCCCGGTGTTGAGCGTCGGCTCGAACGGGTAGGGCACGTAGGCGGCCGGCCCTTGGGGCTCGCTGCTGTTCCCCTGGCGATGACGGAAGTCGGCGACCACACCGATCACGGTGAACCACTCTCGAGAGGAACCATCGGTCATGCGGAACCGGCGGCCAACCGGATCGGCGTCGGGCCACAGCCGCCGCGCCATCTGCTGATTGACGATGGCAACCGGCGAGAGGGTGCTCCCCTCGGCGTCGGTCATGTCGCGCCCGGCGACGAGCGCGACGTCGAGCGTCCGCCGCATGTGCGGCGTGACGCCGATCAGCGCGATCCCCGGTTCCCGGCCGGCTTCGACCGTTGTGCCTTCCGCGACCACCCGGCCCCCGCCGCCGCCGGCCCCCATCGGCACGAAGTTCGATGCGAAGGCCGCCTGCACGCCGGGCAGCGACTCCACCCGCTGCACGATGTCTTCGACCCGGCGTGACTTGGCTTCGTCCGACTCGTACGGCGCGCCCGGCAGATAGAAGCGCATCGACATCAAGGGCGCCGTGTCGAAGCCGACCGGCGCACCCTGCAGGTTCAGGAAGCTGCGGACGAAGAGCGACGCGCCGACGAGCAGCACCAGCGACAGCGCAACCTCCGCGATCACCAGGGCGTTGCGAAGACGTCCGCGCGAGCCCCCCGCGCTGCCGCGCCCTCCCTCTTTGAGCGTGCTCTGCAGATCGGTGCGCACCGCCTGCAGCGCCGGCGCGAGGCCGAAGACAACGGCTGTCAGCAGCGAGATGACGACGGTGTAGGCGAGCGAGCGGGCGTCGAGGCTCCAGGTGATGAAATACGGAACCTGGTCGGCGGGCATCGCGCCGTCGATCAACCGGATCCCCGCCCAGGCGATGCCGATCCCGAGCGGCGCGCTGAGGATGCCGATCAGCAACGCCTCGGTCAGCAGCTGCCGCACGATCCGCCAGCGGCCGGCCCCCAGCGCGGTCCGGATCGAGATCTCCCGCTGCCGCACCGAGGCGCGGGCCAGCAGCAGGTTCGCGACGTTGGCGCAGGCGATCAGCAGCACCAGCGTCACCGCCCCCATCATCGTCAGCATCACGAGCTCGACCTGCTGCGGCAGCATCCATTCACGGAGCGTGCGGGTGGCGACCGTCCAGCCTTCGTTCTCGGCGGGATAGATCGCGGCCAGCCGCGTGGCGCGGCCGGAGAGCTCGCTCTCCGCCTGCTGCCGGGTCGAACCGGGCTTCAGCCGGGCGAACACGGAATGCAGCGTGCCGCGGTCATCACGGGGGGCTGCGTCCTGATAGGGGGCGATCGGCACCCACAGCCGCTCGGTCTCGGGGAACAGGAAGCGTTCGGGCATCACACCGATCACGGTGTGGGCCCGGCCGTTGATCGTGACCGGCTGCCCGACGATCGCGGGATCCGCGTGGTAACGAATGGTCCAGAGCTCGTGACTGAGGAGGACGACCGGCTCGGCGCCAGGCTTGTCGTCCTCGGAGGTGAAGTCGCGGCCGTGTATCGGACGCATCCCGAGCAGGCGGAAGAGGGTCCAGCTGGCCGTCGCGCCCGAGTATCGCTCGGGGTCGCTCCGGCCGTCCGAGATCGTCAGGCTGCGCTTGGCGAACGCCGCCATCGATTCGACCGTGGCCGAGGAGTCGCGAAAGTCCTTGAAGTCCGCGTACGAGAGGCTGCTTCGGCCGATGCCCTGCTTGTGGTTGGTCGAGTGCAGGATCGACAATCCGATCCGGCTCGGGGTAGGAGACCGGCCGCAGGATCACTCCATCGATTACGCTGAAGATCGTCGCGTTCACGCCGATACCCAGCGCCAGGCAGGCGACCGCGACCGCGGTGAACCCGGGACTCTTGACGAGCGAGCGAATGGCGTAGCGGACGTCCTGCCTGAGCATGGCCTTGTATACGGCTCCGGGGTATGCGGGGTTCAGGCAGCCTGGTCTGGATCGGTTCGTGGTGCAATAGCCCAATGGGGATTTTCGACAACGCCGTGCATCTGCTCGCGCCGCTGGCGGCGAACTGCACTGACTTCAAGGCCCGCTGGGGCGCGTCCGACGCGCTCGGACCTGAAGGCATCAGCGGCCGATGGGAAGGGGAGTGGATCAGCGCCGTTTCCGGCCACCGCGGCAGGCTGCGCTGCGTGATCAACCCGGTCGCGCCGGCCCTGTGGCGGATGTACTTCCGCGGCGAATACGCCGGCTACTTCCGCGCCTGCTACTCCACCGATTTCACGGTGGCGCGCGACGCCGATCGCTGGACCTTCAGCGGCGGCTCGGATCTCGGCATCCTGGCCGGCGGCACCTACGCCTACGAAGGGCACGCCACGCTCGAGGCGCTGGTCTGCACCTTCCGGTCGAACCGCGACCACGGGGAGTTCCGGCTGGGACGAGTGGCCGCCGGCTAGAACCGGAACAGCGGACGCCCGGAGGGCAGCCCCGGCCAGGGAATCGACGCGAGGATGGCGATCAACGCCAGCCCGTAGAAGATCGCCGCCGTCCGGGCCTTGCGGCCTTCAGGCGCCTTGCGTACGCGGCCCTGGCCGATGTGCGCCAGGGCGGTGCCGATCAGCATCCCGAGCACGTGTTCGACCGCGAAGAACCGCAGCTGGGTAATCTTCATCGCGCCGCCGAAATCCTCCAGCGCTGCGCCCGTCACCGGGCTCAGGAAGAAGTAGAGCAACAGTCCGATCGTGACCTGGAGGTCGAGCAGCCGGGTGAACCAGCGTCCGGCGCTGTCGCCGCGCGAGCCGCCTCGCACGGCCGCGACCAGCCCCGCGCCCAGCACGGCCCAGCGCAACCACGAGTGGACGAGCAGAATGATCGCGTACATCTACTTCCCTTCCGATGCGCTGCGGCCAAGGATGGCGAGCACTTCCGTTACCGTCGATCGCCCGGCGTCCTTCGCCTGCCACTTGTCGATGTGATCGTGCAGCTCGTCGGAGCCGACCGAGCCCTTGTTCTCGACGAACCATTTCTGGAGCTCGGACGGGCGCTCGACCCAGGCGCCGATGAACCGGTTGTTCTCGTCGAGGATCACGATAGTCGGCGTGGCCAGTCGTCCGTCTGGTGTCAGGTGGGCGGACTGCACGCGCCGTCCAGCCGTCCGGCCGATCACACGCAGTTCCAGTTTCTCGGGCACGGCTGCCGCCAGCTTGGCCAGGTACGGGACCGCCCAGGCCGAATCACTGCAGCGGTCCTCGGCGATCGCCAGGATGCGGCGCTGCCCCGGCAGCCCTCTGGCTTCGGTGAGAGCCGCGGCGTCGATCGCGGCATTGGCGAATCTGCCCCGCCAGCTTTCCTGCTGCGCTTTGACGTTCTCGAGAAAGGTGTGAAAGGGTGTCGCGCCGTCCCACAGGGCGGCATAGTCGATCTGCCGGGCCTGCACCGGTACGATCATCAGCAGCGCCGCCAGCGCCGGGAGAAGGGCTCGTCGCATCTGGACAGTATATTTCTTCGGTCGTTTCTCGGTTCCAGCTTCTACGTTCGAGGTTCCAGGCTCTACGTTCGAGGTTCTGGGTTCTTCGATCGTGGTTCCAGGTTCTGCGTTCGAGGTTCCAGGTTCTGCGTTCGAGGTTCGGCCATTCTGAGTTCTTAATTCTGAGTTCTGAATTTCTTTGGAACTTCCCCCTCCCTGTGGTGTCCACTACCCCATGCTCGAAGCCAGGAACCTCGGCAAGTTCTACAACGGGATCCCGGCGGTGAAGGGGGTCAACTTCACGGTGTCGCCGGGGCAGGTGCTGGGGCTGCTCGGGCCGAACGGATCAGGCAAGTCGACGACGGTATCGATGGTGACCTGCCTGCTGGAGCCGACCATCGGGCAGGTGCTGTTCAACGGCGAGGGGATCAACCGCGCGCCGCTCGAATACAAGGCGAAGATCGGCTACGTGCCGGAGGAAGCGCACCTCTACACCTACCTGACCGGGCCGGAATACCTCGAGCTGATCGGACAGCTGCGCGGGATCGCAGCGCCCGTTCTGAACGCGAAGATCGCCGCCTTCATGCAGATCTTCGGACTCGAAGACGACCGCTACTCGCAGATGTCGGCCTACTCCAAGGGGATGCGGCAAAAGATCCTCATCTCGGCCGCGCTGCTCCACGATCCGGAGATCATCGTGTTCGACGAACCGAACTCCGGCCTCGACGTCACCTCGAGCCTGGTGCTCCGCAGCCTCGTCCAGGAGCTCGCCTCGTCCGGCAAGATCATCATCTACAGCTCGCACGTGCTGGAAGTCGTCGAGAAGGTCTGCACCGACGTGCTGATCCTGCACGACTCGAAGGTGGTGGCGCACGATTCGGTGTCGCGACTGCGCGAGTTGATGACGCTGCCGTCGCTCGAGCAGGTCTTCCGCAAGGTGGTGGTGGCGGCCGACGTCGACCAGGTCGCCCGCGACGTCGTGGGGATCATGCGGCTGTGATCAGCGAACAGCGCCAGACGCAACTGCTGGCGCGCACGTTCTTCTCGCGGATGTTCGAAAGCGAGCTGATGCCCGCCGGGCTGCCCCAGGTGCAGCTGGTCGTCTCGATCATCGCGTTCCTCGGCGCCCCCTCGCTGATCCTGCCGCTGCTGCTGATGAAGAAGTACGTCTGGCTCCACAGCGCCGCCGAACTGCGAGCGACGATGGCCGCCGACCGGACGATGGCGCTGCTGCTGGCCATGACCGCCACCGCCTTCATCACGCTGGTGATCTGGGAGAACATCTTTCCCGACCGGCGCGACAGCCGAACGCTCGGCGTGCTGCCGATCCGCAACCGCTCGTTCGTTGTCGCCCGGCTGACGGCAATCGTCGGGCTGTTCTCGCTGCTCTTCCTGCTCACGACCGCGCTGTCCTCGATCGCTTTCGGGGTGCTCGGGGCGATGACCCAGCTCCCGGAAGGGTTCGCGCGGGTCACGATCGCGCACTTCCTGGCGGTGTCGGCGGCGGAAGGCTGCATCTTCTTCGGCATGCTGGCGGCGCAGTGCTTCCTGATGATCGCCTTCGGACCGTCGGCGGCGCATCGGCTCGCGGTCGTCCTTCAGATCGCGCTGATCGTGACCGTCCTGCAGATGCCGATGGTGCTGCCGCCGGGCCAGAGCTTTGCGCTGACCGGCGGGATGCCGGGGTGGGCCGCGACCCCCTCGGCAGCGCTGCTGCCGCCGCTGTGGTTCCTGTCGCTGTATCAGTCCTGCGTCGGTGCGGGTTACGAGGGGGCCGGGCACCTGTCGAGGGCCGCGGCGCTGCTCGGCATCCTGACCCCCATCGCCGCGCTCACGTTCTACGGCGCCAGCTATGCCAGGCTCACCCGGCTGGCGGTCGAGGGGCGGCCGGTGCCGCGCCGGTCCGTGCGCCAGGCGGGCAGCGGCCTGGTCGACAGGGCCTCGCGCCTGCTCACCTCGACACCCGCGGGGGCGGCGGTGTGCGCCTTTACATTGCGGACGGCAGTCCGCAGCCGGCAGCACCGCATGCTGCTGGCCGTCTGGATCGGGGTGGCGCTCGCCCTGACGATCTCGGCGGCGGTACCGGTCGTCGTGCGGCTCGGCTGGAAGGCGTTCGAGGTTCCGCGCGGCGCGTTGCTGGTGGGGCCGCTGATCTTCAGCGTGCTGGTGCAGACCGGGCTGCGATCGCTCTTCGCCATTCCCGTCGAGGTCAAGGCGAACTGGGCGTTCAGGATGGCGGAGCCGGTGCGCTTGAGCGAAGCGCTCGCCGGCGGCGCCGCGGCGCTGACGGTCGCCGGAGTCCTCCCCTCGATGCTGCTCGCGTTCGCCTCGGCAGCCTGGCTGTGGGGGCCGGTCGCGGGGGTGAAGCACGCGATCTTCTGCGGCGCCGTCGGGATCGTCCTGGTGCAGGTGCTGATGCGCGCCGCCGACAAGGTGCCGTTCACCTGCACCTACTTTCCCGGCGCGGCCCGCATCGGCAAGTTCTGGCCGTTCTATCTCACGGCCTTCTCGCTGATCACCTACGGCATGGCCGATCGCGAAGTCCATCTGCTGCAGAACCCGCCGGCCTTCGCCATCGTCGTCGGCCTGCTCGCCCTCACCGCCGCCCTTCTCTGGTGGCTGCGCCGGCGCGAGGCGCGGCAGCTCGTGAACCTGCGGTTCGAAGGGGAATCGGTCGACGGATTGACAATAGTATCATTTTGACGCTATGGTCGGCTTCGTGGCGAAGCGACCCTCCCCCGTCGACGACTCTCGCGCGGACACCCACCTCCCACTCAAGCCGCTCGTCTTCCAGATCCTGCTGGCGCTGACCGAAGGCGAACGTCACGGCTGGAGCCTGGTGCGCGACGTACAACAGCGCGGCGGTTTCGGACGCATCATGCCGGGGAACTTTTACCGGTCGCTCCGCGCCATGCTCGAAGAAGGGCTGATCGAGGAGTCGGACGCCCGCCCGGCAGCGGACGAAGACGACGAGCGGCGGCGCTACTTCCGGCTGACCACGGGCGGCGCGCGGGTCGCGGCCGCCGAGGCGCGGCGGCTGGAAGCCGTGGTGCTCGAAGCGCGAGCCAAGAAGCTGCTGACCCGGCGGGGATGATGTCGCCGCGCGACGCGATGCTCTACCGGCTGCTGCTGCGCGCCTTCCCGTCGCACGTGCGCCGACAGTTCGGCGCCGACATGACGGCGATGTTCGGGGAGCAACTGGCCGACGCCCGGCGCGCCGGCGCCGGCACGGCGCGGATCTGGACGGCCGCGGTCGCCGACGCGGTCATCAACGGCGCCGCCGAACGGCTCCGGCCGCTGCGCGGCCACGGCGGCGCGCTGAAGCACGAAACCAGACGCTGGAGGTGGTGGATGCACGCGGTCCGCGAAGACATTCGATACGCATTCCGGTTGATGCGCCGGCAGCCGGGAGTCACGGTGATCGCCATCGCCACCCTCGCGCTCGGCATCGGCGCCAACACGGCGATCTTTTCCGCGGTCAACGCGGTGCTGCTCCGTCCGCTCCCCTACCCGGAGCCCGAGCGGGTGATGACCGTGTGGGAGCGCCGCGCCGCCGAAGGGGTCAACGACAACGTAGTGTCGCCGGCCGACTTCCTCGACTGGGCGCGGCTGAACGCGTCGTTCGAGTCGATCGCCGCGCAATCGTTTCTGACGGTCGATCTCACCGGCGCCGGCGAGCCGGTGCGGCTGTTCACCTCCGCCGTGTCCCCTTCATTCTTCGCCGTCCTCGGCGTCCAGCCTGCCTACGGCCGCCGGTTCCGCGACGACGAAGTCACCATCGGCAAGCATCGCGTCGCCATCCTCGGGCATCGGCTCTGGGTCGATCACTTCGGCAGCAACCCGGCCATCGTCGGCCAGTCGGTGCAACTGAGCGGAATTCCTCACGAAGTCGTCGGAGTGCTCGGCGCCGATTTCGAGTTCCCCGACGACACGCAGCTGTGGCTGCCGCTGCCCTTCGGTGCGGACCCGCCACGCTCGAGCCACTATCTCGCGGTGTTCGGCCGGCTGAAGCCAGGGGTGACGCTGGCGCAGGCACGCGCCGACATGGACCGGATCGGGGCGGCGCTCGAAGCCGCCCACCCTGACGCGAACCGCGGCCACGGCGCCTACGTCACTCCCGTTCAGTGATTTTCTCAGGGGGCCGATCGCCACCTCTCTCTGGCTGCTGCTCGCCGCGGTGGCGTTCGTGCTGCTGATCGCGTGCGTGAACGTCGCCAACCTGCTGCTGGCGAAGGCCGCGAACCGGCGGCGGGAGGTCGCGGTGCGCAGCGCCGTCGGCGCCGGCCGCACCCGGATCGCCGGGCAGATGCTCACCGAGTCGGTCGTGCTCGGCCTCGCCGGCGGAGCTGCCGGGCTGTTCGTCGCGTGGTGGGCGATGGCGGCGCTCCGCCAGCTCACGCCGGACGGCGTCGCGTTCGTCGGTCTGAGCCACATGCGGCTCGAACCCCGCGTGCTGATGTTCACGCTGGCGCTCTCGGTCGTCACCGGCGTCGTGTTCGGTCTGCTCCCGGCCTGGAACCTCGCCGGGCAGGATGTGAACGTCGCCCTGAAGGATGGCGGACGTGCGCCGGCCGGCGTCAGGCGCCGCATGCGCATGGCGCTCGTGGTTTCGGAGATCGCGCTCGCCTCGTTGCTGTTGTTTGCCGCCGGCCTGACGGTCCGCAGCTTCCAGGCGCTGCTCCGGTCGGAATGGGGGTTCGCGACCGGCGGAGCCCTGACGTTCAACCTGGCGCTGCCCTCCGCCCGGTACAAGGACGACGCGTCTCGGCTCCGCGCCTTCGAGCAGGTCGGCGCCCGGCTCGCGGCCCTGCCGGGCGTGACCGCCGCCGGCGCCACCGAGCCACCTGCCCCTCGGCGGCGGCGACGCCAGGCGCGGCATCACGATCGAAGGACGCACGCCGACGCCGGATACGCCGACGCGAGCCCACGTCCGGGCGATCTCGCCGAACTACGTCAAGGCGATGGGGATGACGTTGCGCGAGGGCCGGACCTTCACCGGCGCCGAAACCGCCACCACTCCCTTCGTGGTCATCGTCAACGAAACCATGGCCCGGCGGTACTGGCCTGGTGCGTCGGCGATCGGCAAGCGGCTCATGATGAACGACCCCAGCCAACCGTGGCGGGAAGTCGTCGGGGTCGTGGCCGACGTGAAGTTCTGGGGGCTGAACAGCCTGGTCAACCCGGAGATGTTCTTCCCCGAGACGCAGTACTCCTTCCCCTTCCGGACGTTCGTGGTGCGCACCGCGACCGGGGATCCCTCGCAACTGGCCGCGGCCGTCCGCGACCAGGTCCGCCAGGTCGATCCGAACCTGCCGGTCTCGAGCGTGCGGACCATCGACGAGGTCGCGGCGGCGTCGGTCGCCGCTCAGCGCTCGGGCATGCTGCTCCTGACGCGTGTTCGGCGTCGTGGCGCTGGTGCTGGCGGCGGCCGGCATCTACGGGGTCATGTCACACATGGTGGCGCTGCGGACACCCGAGATCGGCATCCGCATGACGCTCGGCGCCCAGCCTTCCTCGGTGATGTCGCTCGTTCTGCGCGAAGGCCTGACCCAGGCGGTCGCGGGGCTGGTCATCGGGGTGACCGGCGGTATTCTCGTGATGCGGGGATTCCGGGCGCTGCTTTACGGCATTCAGCCGGCCGATCCGATCACGGTAGTGGTCGTCGCCGTGCTGCTGCTCCTGACCGCTACTCTCGCCTGCGTCGTCCCGGCGCGGCGCGCGATGCGGATCGATCCGATCCAGGCGCTGCGCACCTAGTCTAACGAGGGGTGTGGAGCCGGGAACCGAGGAAGCGCTCCACCTCGCGCCAGTAGTCCGGATGACTGCCATGCGGATCGTTGTGGTCCGCGCCGCTGAGCGCCACGAAGACCTTGTCGCGGCTCGCCGCGCGTTCGAAGACCTGCTGGCCATTGCGGAACGGGATGATCGAGTCGGCGTCTCCGTGGATGACGAGCAGCGGCCCGGTATACGTCTGCAGGTGATCCGCTGAGGAGAACCGGTAGTTCGAGAACAGGCTCAGGGCAAACATCACCGGATTGCCGCGCAGCAGGGTGCGAACGTCCGGAAACGGGCTCTCGAGGATCAGGGCGTTGAATGCACCCTCGCGGGCGGCATGCGAGGCCACGGCGCATCCGAGCGATCGACCCCAGGAGACGACCGGCACACCGGCGCGCTTCAAGTGCTGCGCGAAGTAGGCGGTGACGGTATCGGCATCACGGTAAATGGCGCTTTCGCTCGGCCGGCCGGTGCTGTCGCCGTAGCCGCGATAGTCGACGGCCATCACGCTGAAGCCATGGCCGCGGAGACCGGCGAGCACCGGCAACCACAGCGAGAGGTTGCCACCGTTGCCGTGCCAGTAGATCACCTGCGCGCGCGGCGCTGGATGCGGCAGCCACCAGCCGTGCAGTGTCTCGCCGTCCGCAGTCGGGATCCGCAGGTCTGAGAATTCCAGATCGGCCGATGCCGGCGTTTCCTGCACGCCAGGCCACGGAAAGAACGCCATTCTCGGCTCGAGCCACCAAACGAACAGCTTCAGTACGGCCGCTGCGATGACTAGGGCGATCAGCGCACGCAAGATCCGGCGAGGATAGCGCCTTCCGGCTGTCATGGGTCGATTCGCACAACCCTACTTGACCCTAAACGCAGCCTAAACCCAGATAGTTACCGCCGGCGCGCTGAGCTCGCAGAGAAATCACACACAAAATCCCTCTGCGTGCTCCGAGTTCTCTGCGGTGCGCGTCGTGACGGTGGCACTGATTCATCAAGAAAGAACCAACCGTTACCGTTGGTTCGACGTCGTCGTCTTCGCGCCGCGCGCCCGCTTCTGCTTCTCGACCATGGTCGCAACGTCGGCCAGCAGCGCCTTGGCGTCGTAGACGATGCCGTCCTTGATCGTGTACTTGATGCCGCCAACCCGTTCCACTTTGCCGGTGGTGTCGTTCAGCTTCACGTGCCCGTTGCCGTAGAGCACCTTGAAGTTGTGCAGCGGATTCTGGTCCACGATCACCATGTCGGCAAGCATCCCGGCGCGGACGACGCCGAACTCCGGCGTCTTGCCTTTCGGCTCCTCCAGGGTCACGGCGCCGTTCATGGTCGCCGCCTGGATCACTTCGAGCGGGTGGAACCCGGCCTCCTGCAGCATCTCGAGCTCGTTGATGTAGCCGAAGCCGTAGGTCTGGTAGATGAAGCCTGAGTCCGATCCGGTGGTGACCCGGCCGCCCATCTTCTTGTAGTCGTTCATCAGCCGGAACCAGACCTGGTAGAAGTTGCGCCAGGCGACTTCGTCTTCCGTCGTCCAGTCGAACCAGTACGAGCCGTGTGCGCTGCGGCTCGGGGTGTAGAAATCCATCAGCGAGGGGAGCGTGTACTTGTCGTGCCAGTCGGCGTTGCGGAAGGCGCTGACGTGACGGCCGGCCGAATAGATCGTCAGCGTCGGATCGAAGACCGTGCCGAGCTCGAGATGCTCCTCGAGGTAGGCCTTCCACTCGGGGCTGCCGGGAGGATGGATCTTGTCCCACAGGCGAGCCACCTGCCCGAACCGCCACTGCTCGTCGCTGGCATTCATTTCTACCGGCCACGGCTGCACGACATAGTCCTTCAGCAGCGACTCGAAGTGACCGTAGAAGTGGGTGACGGTGCCGAGGCCGAGACGCGCCGCCTTGATCGCGTTCATGTGCGCCACGCCGCTCTGCTGGAGATGCGCGGTCGACCCGAGGCCGTGAACTTTCGCCGCCGCCAGCAGCGCTTTCATCAAATCGGGCCGTTCGGCCCCGAGCTTGAGACCGTCGATCCCGTTCTTCGACGCCCACTCGACATACGCGGCGGCCTTCTCGGGGGTATCGACGGAGCCCTGGTCCCAGCCGCTGCCCGGACGCTGGTAGTTGTAGATCCGTGGCGCGACGATCTCGTTCTTCGCGCTGCGGTCCTTGTCTTTCACCGACCATCGCGTTCGGCCCGAGCGACACGCCGCGCACCGTGGTGACGCCGTGCGCGAGCCAGAGCTTGTAGGCGTATTCGGCATCCTCGTTCTTCGGCGCGCCGCCGGCGTGCACGTGCATGTCGACGAAGCCGGGCATCAGGTACATCCCGGTCCCGTCGATCTCGTGGTCCGCCTGTGGACCGCGGTTCTGCCGGATCGCAAGTCCGGGCGTGCCGGCGCTTCGGACGGCGGTGATCCGGTTGCCCGAGACGACGACGTCCATCGGACCGGCCGGCGGAGCCCCGGTGCCGTCGATCAGCATGACGCCGCGGATGACCATCGTCTTGAACGGCCCCTTGCCCTCGTCGGGGCGGCGATCGGGGGCCCCCTTCAACCCTTCCCGCTGCGGGGCGGGCTGTGCCGCGGGGCTGGCCGTCGGCTGCTGGGTTGATCCGACGGCCGAGACGTCGTATCTGCCGGCGCCGTACAGCGCGAAGGCAAACAGAGCCGGCAGCATCAGGGCCTTTATCGTCTGGGTGGAACGGTTCATGGAGGTCCTCCGGAAAGCGCTCGTATCTTACAGCGGATCATCGGAGGTGATCGGCGGTCAGAAGAGGGTCCAGACGACCAGCGCGACGATCCACCCGGCGATCGCGTCCACGGCAAAGTGATAGCGGCCGAGGACCGCGCCGGCCGAGATCGCGAGCGCGTTGAATGCCATCCAGGCGGCGATCGGCCACGGTGCGTCGGCGAGGAGCAGCGCCATCGCCAGCCCTTCTGCCGCGTGTCCGCTCGGCACGGTGTTCACGCCGATGCTGGCGTGGCCGAGCACGCGCTCGTTGAAGCCGCGGAAGGCCGAGCGCCACGCCACGCAGCCGGCGACTGCGCGCGGCGGCCGGGTCTGGATCCATGGCAGCATCGCGAAACAGACGTAGTCGCTGACCAGGATCACCGTCCAGAAGCGTTCGGCGTTGGGCTCGGGGGACCAGGAAAGGTGGAGGACGAGGGCCAGCGGAATGAGACCGTAGACGCTGAAGTAAGCGATCTCGAGGAGCTCACAGAGCGGCCGCGGCAGCCTCGCCGCAAGCCCGGGCAGGCGCAGGGCGCGGTCGAACGAATCGAGACGCGCCTCGATCCGCGGCATCGGCCCGGTCCAGAGCAGCCCGCTCGCCCAGTAGCCGGTAAGGAGCAGCGTGACCGGCAGGATCAGGTCGTGCAGCCAGAATGCCGAGATGCGCCCGGAAAGCAGACTCAGCAGCACGCCTGCAGACGAAATAAGCGTGGCGCGCACGCGGATCCCGGCCGGACCGCGCACGACCGCGATCGCAGCGATGTAGACGAAGTAGCAAACGCTCGCGAAAGCCCAGGCCGGCATCAGGATCAGTACGACGTAATGCGTCGAACGGCCGCCTGCCGGATCACCTCAGCGTCGGATTCGCAACTTCGCGCGATAGTCTTCCGGTCGAATGGGAGGCAGGGAACTGAAGGGATACGGCATCAGCTCCAACAGCTCGACCGTCAGCGAATCGTAAGTCTGCGGCTGAAGGTTTCCAGTCTCGAAAGTCAACTGCCGGCGCGCACCGGCTGCGTTGGTCACCTCGAATCGAACGGTCGCGCTCCCGCCCTGGATACAGATCGCGTCGCCGGGGCAGCGGGAATCGCCGGACACGCCGTCGAACTTGACCGATATCCGGGCGGCCTCGATGGTGGTGGAGCGGCCGGCCGCCAGCGTCACTTCCTGATCGACGGGACCGGGCTCGGTCGGACTGTCCCGGTAACACGCCGTCGTCGCAAGGAGACACAAAGACAACAGTAAAGCTCGCATACCCACACTTAGTGCAGAGGTCATACCAGTGACCAACTGCAGACTACTCATCGCGAAGGGCGGCCATGGGATCCAGCCGCGAGGCCCGAAGCGCCGGCAAACCGCACGCGACGGCCGCGATCACCAGAAAGCCGGCAGTCATCCCGACGAACGTCAGCGGGTCGGTCGGCTCGACACCGATGAGCACGGTTTCCAGCACGCGTGTCAGCAGCAGCGCCGCCACCACGCCGAGCGCGATCCCGGCGGCGCTCAGGCGCAGGCCCTGGCCGACCATCATCCGGAAGATGCTGCCGTGCTCGGCGCCGAACGCCATCCGCACGCCGATCTCCGCGGTTCGCTGCCGGACGGTGGTCGAGAGCACGCTGTAGAGGCCGACCGCGGCCAGCAGCAGCGCGACCCCGGCGAAGATCCCGATCAGCACCAGCGTGAACTTCGTCTGGGCCTGGGCCTCGGCCACGTACGCGGCCATCGGCTGCACCTCGATCGCGCCGGTCCGGGGATTGAGCTCGGTCACGAGCGCCCGCACTGCCCCGGCAAGCGCCGACGGATCACCGGTCGTCCGGACCGCCCACCGGTTTGCCGCGCCGTGGCCGAAGTAGCCGTCGGCGACGAACATCGCTTCGCGCCCGTCCTTCGCCAGCGACGCGTGCCGCTGATGATCGACGACGGCGATGACTTCGTAGCGCTGCGGCTCCTGCGTGTTGATCCGCGCGACGATGGTCTTGCCGACCGCGCTCTGGCCGGGAAACGCCTTCGCCGCCAGCAACCGGTCGACGATCAGGTAGCGGGAATCGGGCCGGCCGTCGGCATCGGTATAGTCGCGCCCTTCGATGATCCGCGTGCGCATGGCGGCGAAATATCCGGGCAGCACGACGTGGGTCGTGGCCTGTCCGAACTTCGACGGATCGGTCAGCGCCGCTTCCGTCCCCCACCGCGCGTTCGCCTCACGGCCGTCGAGCGGCAGCGGCGACGCCGCGGTCGCGTCGACCACGCCGGGGAGGGCCTTGAGCCGCTCGCGCATGCTGCGCATGAAAGCCTGGCGGGCGGCGGGGTCCGGCAGCCGCAGGTTCGGCGTCGAGAAGGTCAGCACCGCGGCGGCGTCGTAGCCCGGTTCGGCCCGCTGCAGGGCGATGAAGCTGCGGATCATCAGTCCGGATCCGACGAGCAGGACGAACGACAGCGCCACCTCGGCGATGACCACCGTCGTGCGCACCCAGCGTCCGGACGCCAGCCCGCCGGTGCGGCCGGCACGGCGAAGGAGGTCCATTACGTCGGGACGCGATGCGCGAATCGCGGGGACCACGCCGAACAGCACGACCGACACGAGCCCGGCAAGCGCTGCGAAGGTGATGACGAGCGGATCGACGCTGACCTGTCCGAGTCGCGGCAGGTTCTCCGGCCCCAGCGCCAGCAGGATGCGGACACCACCCCACGCGAACGCCAGGCCGACACCAATCGCGGCGGCGGCGAGGAGAAGGTTCTCGGTCAACAGCTGCCGCACCAGCCGCCCGCGCGTGCCGCCGAGCGCGGCGCGCACCGCCAGCTCACGTTCCCTCGACGCCGCGCGCACCAGCAGCAGGTTGGCGACGTTGGCGCAGGCGATCAGCAGCACGAAGGTGACCGCCCCCATCAGCGCGAGGATCACCGGGCGCACGTCGCGCACCAGGTCCTCGTGCATCGGCTCGATGCGGAAGGCCAGGCCGGCGGTGTTCTTGATCGGAAAACGCGACCGCAGATCCGCGGCGAGGGCGTCCAGCTCCCCCTGCGCCGACTGGACCGTCGCGCCATCCTTCAGGCGGGCGACGACGCGTAGGAAGACGTTGATACGGGAGCCGCTGGCGAAGTCGACGGTCAGCGGCGTCCAGACGTCCGGCGCCGGTTCGACGTTGATGCCGGGGGGATACAGCAGTTCGAAGCCGGGCTCGAGCACGCCGATCACCTCGAACGGCTGTTCCCCCAGACGAACCACGGTGCCGACGACCGATGGGTTGGCGGCGAAGCGGCGTTGCCAGAACTGGTGGCTCAGGATCGTTTTCGGCGGTGGCGGCGGTGCCGCCCCCGGCGCCGGCTGCCCTTGCGGGCCGGGTTGCTGCGGTGGCGGGGGCGTGCCATCCGCGTCGCTGAAATCGGATCCCATGGCCAGCCGGGCGCCGAGCACCCTGAACAGGTTCGGTGTCGCCGCGCCGGTGCTCACCTGCTCGACATCGGTCCGTCCCGGGGTGACGAACACCTGCCGTCCGGTCACCAGGGCGGCGACCCCGGAGAACGCCGTCGTGGTCGTCCGCAGATCGTGAAAGTCCGCCGGCGGCCAGGGAAAATCCTCGACGTTGCGGTTCCGCATGTCACTGGCGACGTGCACCAGCCGGTCGGGCTGCGCGTAGGGCAGCGGCCGCAGCAGCACCGCATTCACCACGCTGAAGATCGCCGCCGCGGCGCCGATCCCGAGCCCCAGGGTCAGGATCGCGGTCAGCGCGAACCCCGGCTTCTTGGTGAACATCCGGAGGGCGTAGCCGATGTCGCCGAGAAAGGTGCGCATGCGCGTGATTTGACACCCGGAAGGGCTGCCCTGGCAAGGCTGGGGTCAACCAACCCCACCAACTCGGGAACATCATCGCCCGTCTAACCCGCCATGTTCGACGACCTCCGGGCAGCCTTCCGATCGCTTCGCAAGTCCCCCACCTTCACCGCCGTCGCCCTGGCGGTGCTCGCGCTCGGCATCGGCTCCGCCACGGCGGTCTTCTCGGTGGTCGATGCGGTGGTCCTGCGTGGACTTCCCTTCGACGAGCACGACCGGCTGGCAGTCGTCCTCGAGCACGACCCGACCGGCAAGGAGGTGTTCGGCGCCGGGCTTACGACCCCGCAGATGTACGGCGACTGGCGGCAGATGCAGGAGGCGTTCGACGGGCTGGCGGCGGTCGCCAGCACGTCGTTCCGGCTCAAGAGCGAGAGCGGCGAACCAACGGATGCGCGGGCCTATCGGGTCACGTGGGACTTCTTCCCGATGCTCCGGGTAGCACCCGCCCTGGGCCGGCCGTTCGCCCCCGAGGACGAAATCGAGGGGCGGCATCGCGTCGTCATTCTCAGTCACGGCTTCTGGCAGCGCCGGTTCGGCGGCGCGCCGGACGTCGTCGGCAAGACGATCGACCTGAACGAGGAGGTTCACGAGATCATCGGCGTGATGCCGCAGGGATTCGAGTACCCGGTGGCCTCCGAGCGTCCGACCGAGATCTATTCACCGACCTGGTTCCGCAAGGAAGACAAGCTCCGCGGCGGCAGCCGGAACTACAACTGGACGGTGATCGGGCGGCTCAGGAACGGGATCTCGCTGGGACAGGCGGCCGAGCAGATGGACCGGGTGGCGGCGGCGCTCGACCAGCAGTATCCGAAGTGGAGCCCGGGACGACGCGTCCGCGTCATTCCGCTGCACGAGCATCTGGTCGCGAAGGTGCGCAACTGGATGTTGATGCTGCTCGGCGCCGTGGCACTGGTGCTGCTGATCGCCTGCGCCAACGTCGCGAACCTGATGCTCGTTCGCGCGACCGTGCGGGGCCGCGAAATCGGGATCCGCGCGGCGCTCGGAGCCAGCCGCTGGCGGCTGATCCGCGCCATGTTGATCGAGGGGCTGCTGCTGTCGCTGATCGGAGCCGCGATCGGCCTGCTGCTGGCGTACCTCGGCGTCCGCGGCATCATCGCGTGGCTGCCGGCCGGGTTGCCGCGGGTCGCGTCGATCGGCCTCGACCTCCGCGTGCTGTTCGCCGCCACCGCCACCGCGGCGGTCAGCGGCATGCTGTTCGGCATCGTCCCGGCGCTCCAGTCGGCGAAACCCGATCTCTCCACCGCGCTCAAGGACGGCGGACGATCGGCGACCGCCGGTGCCGGCAGCCAGAGGCTGCGCGGCGCACTGGTCGTGGCCGAAGTCGCGCTCGCCGTCATGCTGCTCGTGGGCGCCGGGCTGTTCGTCGGCAGCTTCGTCAGGCTGATGCGGATCGAGCCGGGCTTCGACTACTCGAATGTCATGGTGTTCAACGTCGCCCCGCGGGTCATGCAGGGCAGTTCGACGAGGCGATGCGGGTCAACCGGACATACGTTCCCCGTATGCAGGAGGCGGTCAGGAACGTGCCCGGCGTCCGGATGGTCGCGACCGTCTCCGGCGGCCTGCCGCTCACCGGTTCATGGAGCCGCGACAGCATCGAGATCCCCGGTCGTGGCGAGTTGAAAGAAGACGGCATGTCGCTCGACCGCCGCATCGTCTCGACCGAGTATCTTCAACTGCTTCGCATTCCGTTGCTGCGGGGCCGCTACCTGCAGCCGACCGACACCGAGACGTCGGAACCGGTCATCGTCATCAACGACGCCGCCGCGCGCCTCTACTGGCCCGGCGAAGAAGCGCTCGGCAAGCGGCTGAAGATCAACGAGAAAGAGCGGGTGATCGTCGGGATCGTGGGTGACATCCGGCATCTCGGGCCGGAGCGGCCGCCGCGGCAGGAGGGCTACATTCCCTTTGCGCAGGCGCCGAGCCTCGGCGCAACCCTGGCGATCCGGACCGATGCGAACCCGATGACGATGGTGCCGGCGGTGAAGGCCGCGATCTGGTCGGTGAATCCCGAACAGCGTCTCACCGGCGACACGGTCACCATGGAGGGATACATGGACCGGCTGATCACGCAGCGCCGCTTCAACATGGCGCTCCTGGCCAGCTTCGGCGTGCTCGGCCTGGTGATCGCCGCAGTCGGGATCTACGGCGTGATGGCGTATACCGTCGCGCAGCGGACCAACGAGATCGGCGTCCGGATGGCCCTCGGAGCGACCCGCGGACACGTGGTCTCGATGGTGCTGAAGAGAGCCGCGGCGCTGATCGCGCTCGGCCTGGCGATCGGCGGCGGCGCCAGCTGGTTCCTCAGCGCGAACGTCAAGACGTTCCTGTTCCAGACCGAACCGGGCGATCCCCGGATCCTCGTCGGGGCGCTCGTGACGCTTACCCTGGCAGGGCTCGCGGCGAGCGCGGTCCCGGCGCGGCGTGCGGCGTCTGTCGATCCGCTGGTCGCGCTCAGGCGGGAATAGGCGCTTGCTGCGTGCGGCCGCAGATAGCATGGCAACTCCACAGCCCGACCCTCCGTCCAAGGGAGCACTATGCTGATCAAGCTTCCGTTCGTATTAACTGCCGTGCTGGCATTCGCCCCGGCACTGGTCCCAGCGACGGCCATCCAGCGCTCCCAGGGCGACTGGTGCTCCGACAGCAACAACGGGGACGACCGCGCGAGACACAACGAGGTCCGGGACTTCACCGTCCCGGCTTCGGGCGCGAAGATCAACGTCGACGCCTCCCCCAATGGCGGCATCAAGGTCGAAGGTCAGGGGCGCACCGACGTCGAGGTGCACGCCTGCGTCAGCGCGACGGCCGACAGCGCCGAGCAGGCGAAGGCGCTGGCTCAACGCGTCGAGGTGGTCGCGACTGCTGAGCGGGTATCGGCGACCGGACCGCAGAACCTCCCCCGCCGCGAGAGCTGGTCGGTCAGCTATCGCCTCGTGGTGCCCAACCGGACCTCCCTGTCGCTGCGGACCACCAACGGCGGCATCGGGCTGACCGACGTCGATGGCGAGATCGACTTCCGGACGGTGAACGGTGGTGTCAGCCTGGCCCGCGTCGCCGGCAACGTTCGCGGCCGAACCAGCAACGGCGGCGTCAACGTGGACCTGGAGGGTTCAACCTGGAGCGGCGAAGGTCTCGAAGTCGAAACCGAGAACGGCGGCGTGTCGATGGCGATCCCGGCGAATTACTCCGCGCGGCTGGAGACCGGAACGGTCAACGGCCGGATGAACATCGACTTCCCGGTCACCGTGCAGGGACGCATTGCCAAGAACATCGAAACCCAGCTCGGGAGCGGCGGACCGCTGATCAAGGTGCGAACGTCAAACGGCGGCGTGAACATCAGGCAAAAATAAGTGCTACGTGGCTACGGGCTACGTGCTGGGTGCGTACGTGCTGGGTGCTACGTGCGGTGCTATGTGCCACGTGCGGTGCGAAGTGCGGTGCGACGTGCGCGTGCTGTGAGGTGCGACGTGCGGCGTGCTGTGCGTGCGACGTGCGTTGTGCTGTGCGAGGTGCGGCGTGCTCGTCGAGGTGTCCGACGTGCGGGCGATGTGCCGAGTGCGAGATGACGGGCCGAGTTCGAAGCGAAGTGCCGAGTGCGAGGCGCCACGCCAGAAGCGAGGCGACGCGCGTGGTGAGACGTGCGTTACGACGCGCGGCCGTTGCACGTAGCACCGTCCGCCGCACGCAGCACCGTCCGTCGCACGCAGCACCGCCGTCGCACGCAGCACCGCACGCAGCACCTAGCACCGCACGTCGCACCCCCGCACGTCCGCACCTAGGACGTCGCACCCCGCACGTCGCACGTCAAAAACGTCGCACGCAGCACCGCCCGTAGCATACCGTAGCACCGCACGCAGCACATAGCACCGCACGTCGCACCCCGCACGTCCGCACCTAGCACGTAGCACCCCGCACGTAGCACGTGGCTACGGTCGCGCCTAGCGCCCGCAGATCCATCGCCCACATGCCGCGGCCGTAGGTGGAGATCACGATGACGTTGTCGCGGGGTTGGATGACGAGATCGGAGACCTGCGTCGACGGCAGGTTGCCGCCGAGCACCTGCCATGCCTTGCCGCCGTCGGTGCTGATGAAAGCGCCGAAATCGGTGCCCAGGTAGAGGACGTTCGGGTCGGTCGGGTCCTCGCGGATCACGTTGACCGGGCCGGCGGGCAGGTTGGCGACGATGCTCGCGAAGGTTTTCCCGCCGTCGGTCGACCGGTAGGCATACGCCGCGAAGTCGTCGTCTTCGCGGCCGCGCTGGGTCACGTAGACGGTATTGTCGGCGTGCCGTGACGGCACGACCCTCGAGTACCACTTGCTCGTGGGCACTCGCGAGCTCAGCTCGGTCCAGTTCTTCCCGGCGTCGGTCGTCACGTGCAGCTTCCCATCGTCGGTGCCGGCGTAGATGAGCCCTTTGACGCGCGGAGATTCGTCGAGCGCGGTGATCGTCTGGAACGGGATCTCGCTCGAGCTGCGCGGCAGCATCCGCTTCGGGTCGTTCGAGGTGAGGTCGGGGCTGATCTTTTCCCACGCGTCGCCGCGGGTCGTCGACCGGAACACGAACTGGTAGCCGAGGTAGACGGTGTTCGGATCGTGCGGCGATACCAGCACGGGGGCCATCCACTGGGCGCGCAGCCCCTCTTCAGCCGGGCGGATCCGGGTCTCCCGGCGTGGACCGCCGGCCGGCGCCGCCGCCGGCGGCTGTTGTCCAGCCGCGGCGGTGCCACCACCACGCCGGCCGCGAGCGGCCGGCGGAACGCTCAGGTCGGTTCGCGTGAAGTTGCCGTAGAACCCGTGCGAATAGACGATGTTCGGATTCTTTGAATCGATCGCCTGGTGCGAGCCCTCGCCGCCGGGGGCGTTCTCCCAGTCGACCGCCGGAATGCGGTCACGCCCCTGGCTGAGATCGACGATGCCGCGGCGGCTGCCGATGTCCTGGATCGAGCCGTACGCCCAGGCGGGCGAGCTCTGATCGAGCACGACGTTGTAGAACTGGGCACCGCCGGCGGCGACGGCGAACTTCCAGGTCTGGCCGCCATCTGTCGTCGAGTAGAAGCCGCCGTCGTTCGCGTTGTAGATGACCTTGGGATCGGCGGGGTCGATCCACAGGCCGTGATGATCCCCGTGGACGGTCCGTGAGTTCGCGAATTCCGCCACGGTCTTGCCGCCGTCGGTCGAGACGTTCAGCCCGAGCCCCATCGTGAAGATCCGGTTCTCGTCGCTCGGGTCGACGCGGATCTGCCCGAACACCCAGCCGTAGGTGCCGGAATGGCCGGTCATGAACTCGTTCGACCCGCTCACCTTGCGCCACGTCGCGCCGGCGTCGTCGGTACGGTAGACCTCGGCGGCCTTGATGCGCGCCTCGTGGATCGGCCGGCTGTAGGCGTCGCGCTCGTTTTCCTGCGGCGGCCGCCCCGCCTCGTAGTTGTCGACCAGCGCGTACAGAACCTTGGGGTTCGAGCGGGCGATGTCGATCCCGATGCGGCCACGGTGCTCGGGAGCCGGGAGGCCGGTGCTCGCCTCGGTCCAGGTGTTGCCGCCGTCGGTGGTCTTGAAGATGCCCCCCTCGCGGTAGCCGGGCTCGACCCGCGGATCGCTCCACTTGCGCCGGATGCGCTGCCACATCGAGGCGTAGACCACCTCCGGGTTCGCCGGATCCATCACCAGGTCCCAGGCGCCGGTGCGCGGGCTCTTGTAGAAGACCTTGTTCCAGGTCTTGCCGCCGTCGGTCGTCTTGAATACGCCACGGTTCTCGTTGTCGGTCCACTCGTGGCCGGAGGCGGCGACGTAGACGATGTCGGGGTTGGTCGGGTGGACGAGGATTCGGCCGATCGTCTGCGTATCGGTCAGCCCCATGTGCACGAAGGTCTGGCCGCCGTCGGTCGACTTGAAGACCCCGACGCCGGTCATCGAGGCGCGGAAGATGTTGGCTTCGCCGGTGCCGACCCACAGCGTATCGGGGCTCGAGGGGGCGACGGCGATGTCGCCGATGCTGGTCGAGGGCTGGTTGTCGAAGATCGACTGCCAGGTGGCGCCATCGTCATCCGTCTTCCAGAGGCCGCTGGTGGCGTAGGCGGCGTAGATCCGGCGGCCCCCCTGGCGATCGGCGACGGCGATGTCGGTGGCGCGTCCGCTGATGTTCTTCGGGCCCAGGTATTGCCACGGCACCTGGCGATACGGGGACGCTGCGGTCATCGCCTGGTAGGTCTCGTAAGCCTTGCGCAGGAACTCGGCGTCGGCGCGCGTGCCGCTCTGGGCCCGCAGACCGACGGCCGCGAGAGTCGCGGCGACAACGAACGCGTACCGGACGAACACTGGTCTCCGCATCATCAACAAGCCTCCTCGGCAGATATGGATTCTATACGGGCGTCACCGGCTTCGTCTGCGAGCCGTGTATCCTGTCGCATGCTCGAAGCTGCGAAAACCAGTGCGGTCGCCGGGACCGATCCGACCGTATTGGCGTCGTGAGCCGGCTCGCGGTATTCGATCTCGACGGGACGCTCATCGACTCGAAGCGCGACCTGGCAAACGCCGCCAACGCGCTCGTCTCGGAGTTCGGCGGCCACCCGATTTCTGAGGAAGACGTCGCCGCCATGGTGGGGGAAGGGGTGGCGGTGCTCGTCCAGCGTGTGCTCGCGGCCTCGCGGCTGGCGGTCGAAGTCGCCAGCGCGCTGCCGCGATTCCTGAAGCTGTACGACGAGCGGCTGATCGAGCACACGCGCCCGTACGACGGGATCATCGAGATGCTGGAAGGGCTGTTCACGCGGATGCCGCTGGCCGTGCTGACGAACAAGCCGCAGGCCGCGACCGGCCGGATCCTGTCGGCGCTCGACCTCGAGCGCTTCTTCGGTCACGTCATCGGCGGCGACACCGCACTCGGCCGGAAGCCGGATCCCGCCGGGCTCGAGGCGCTCGCCGAACGCTGCGGCGTTGGGGTCGGCTCGACCGTCCTCGTCGGCGACTCCCCCATCGACCTCGAGACCGCCCGCCGCGCCGGCAGCCGCATCGTACTCGTCAGCTACGGATTCGGGTTCCGGCAGGTGCCGCTCAGATCAGGGGAACAAGTCGTATCGGAACCAGCCGCGATCATCCCTTTGTTGGAGTCCTAGCACCGGCCCGTCCCATTCCCGATTCCCGATCTCCCGATTCCCGTCTCCCGATTCCCCATGTCCTGACCCTGCCTCCTGTCTTCTGTCTTCTGTCTCCTGACCTAGCCCCTCTCGTACGACTCCCGTCGAGCGGACGCGGACTGCCGGATCAGGAACTTCCGCGGCGCCTGCCAGAAGGAGGTCCGCATCGCCGAGAGACTGTCGGCCCCGCCGTAGCTGATCGACGAGCAGAGGTGCTTGATCATGTCGCGGAGGATCGTGCGGGCGGAGCCGCGGGCGGGGACGCTGATCTCCATCCCTTCGGCGCCGATGGCGTCGAGCTCGACGCGGTCGGCGTCTTCGACGTCGAGCCGGTCACGGATCGCCTCGAGCGACGCCATCCCACGGAGCACCTTGAACGGCACCTTGACGCTCTTCTGCGACTCGGCGATCAGCACCGACTTGTGGACCACTTCGCCGGGCGCCTCCTCGGTGCCGGCGAACGCGCTGCCGAGCATGGCGCAGTCGCCGCCGAAGAGCAGCGCCTGGGCGAGCGCGCCGTGGCGCTTGATGCCGCCATCGGCGATCACGCCGACGCCGGAGTCGGCGGCGGCGATCCGGCACTCGACCAGCGCCTGCACCTGCGGCACGCCGAAGCTGGTGGTGATCCGCGTCGTGCAGCCGCCGCCGGGGCCGATCCCCACCTTGATGCCGTCGGCGCCGCAGTCGATGAGGAAGCGGGCCCCTTCCCGGGTCGCGACGTTCCCGGCAATGAGCTCGAAGTCCCCGAACCGCCTGCGGAACTCGGTGATCGCGCGTTCCATGACGACCGAGTGCCCGTGCGCGATGTCGATGACCAGGACGTCGACGCCGGCGCGAATCAGCTCTGCGGCCCGTTCCAGGTAGTCGCCGGTCGCGCCGATGGCCGCGCCCACCATCAGCCGGCCGTGCGGATCCCGGGTGGCGAACGGCAGCTGTTTCTGGCGGGCGATGTCTTTCGCGGTGATGAAGCCGATCAGCCGGCGGCCGGCGTCGACCAGCGGCAGCTTCTTGATCTTGCGTTCGACCATCAGCCGCTCCGCCTCGTCGAGCGACAGCAGGCCCTCGTGGACGACCAGGCTCGCGAACGGGGTCATGCGGTCGGCGACGCGGGCGCCTGTGTTTTCAACGAATCGCAGGTCGCGCTGCGTCAGCAGTCCATCGAGCTCGCCCGAGGGTCCGGTGACGACCAGGGTGCCGACACGCGAGCGGCGCATGACGGCGGCGGCTTCGTCGAGCGAGGCGGTCCCTGAAATCGAATAAGGATCGCGGATCACGCCGTGCTGCGCGCGTTTGACCTTTTCGACCTCTCGCACCTGCGGCTCGATCTCGCCGGGCCGGAAGCCGCGGTCGATGATGCCGATGCCCCCTTCCTCCGCCTGGACGATCGCCATCGGGGCGCGGGTGACGGTGTCCATGTTGGCCGACACGATCGGTCGGTTGAGCCGGATCCGCCTCGACAGCCGGCAGGAGAGATCGATGACCGAGGGATCACGTCGGAACACGACGCTCCGCTGCGGCGCCAGGATGAAATCGTCGAAGGTGCAGCCGCGGGTCAGCTCGAGGACGTCACCAGCCACCGCCTCGGTCAGAATCGGAAAGCCGGACAAGTCCTGAGTCATCAACCTCTAATGTTGCCACGGTTCACCGCGGCCCATGTTGACCGCAGCTCGCACGGTGGCCGAAGATGCTGAAGATGCCGCTCGAGGAGCTCGAACGAACGCTGCGGGTGAGGCTGGCGGAGACGCTGCCGGGAATCGAGGCCCAGATGCGGTTCGCGCCGGCGCCGCCGCGGCCGGGATGGACCGCCGGCCACTTTCCGGAGGACGCGCGCGTGGCCGCAGCGCTGCTGCTGATCTATCCCGGCGAGGACGGCCCGGCGGTGCCGTTGACCGTGCGGGCGAGTGGCCTCGCCCGCCACGCCGGGCAGATCAGCCTGCCGGGGGGCGCCGCCGACCCCGGGGAGACGCTGGCCGAGACCGCGCTGCGCGAGGCGCAGGAGGAAATCGGGATCGATCCGTCAACCGTGCGCGTGCTTGGCGAGTTGACCCCGGTGCACGTGCTGGTCAGCGGCTTCACCCTGCACCCGGTCGTCGGCGTCACCCACGCACGCCCCGCCTTTCAGGCCGCCGAAGGGGAAGTGGCGGAGATCCTCGAGGTCTCGCTCGAGCACCTCCGCGACGCCTCCAGCATCCGACGAGGGCACCAGACTCCGCGAAGGGATCGCGGTGGAATACCCCTACTTCGACCTGCTCGGTCACCAGGTCTGGGGGGCTACCGCCATGATCCTTGGGGAATTCGTCTGTTTAATCTGAACCCTGTCGGTTCTAAAGGTTCTGGGTTCTACGTTCCAGGTTCCGGGTTCTACGTTCTGGGTTCTGGGTTCTGGAACCCTGGAACCCTGGAACCCACGAGCGAAGCCCCCAGAACCACGATCGAAGAACCTAGAACCTGATCCGGAGCAGCGTTAGTTCCGAATCGCGAAGAGGTGCTGCGCGCCGCGGATGTAGACGGTGTCGTTGGCAAAGGCCAGCGATGCCCAGACCGGCTCGCCGACCGAGTTCGAGCGGATCACTTCGTGTTTCGGCCCGGCCCGGATGACGAAGGTGTCGCCGTCCTCGCTGGTCTGCAGGATCTTGTCGCCGAAGGCGACGAGCGACGATCGATAGCTGCCGGCCACCGGCGGGCGGCCGCCCTCGTACACGACGGCGCCGGTCTTGGCGTCGAGGCAGGTGATGATGCCGCCGTCGCTCATCAGGTAGAGATAGTCGCCGTGCAGCACCGGCGACGCGGTGTAGGCGGTCCCCTTCTGGTAGCGCCACACGACCCGATCGGTAGCGCTGATGTCTCCCTCACCTCCGGGGCGGATCGCCATCGCGCGCTTGGCGGCGCTGCCGGCGGTCAGGAAGACCATCCCGTGGCCGGCCACGGCGCTGGGGATCGGGTGGCTCTGGACCCCCGGTCCGCGCCACAGCTCCTTGCCGGTTCTCGGGTCGTAGCCCGCCACCACCTCGGCGCCCGATGCGATCAGCTCCGGGCGCGATCCCGCCTGGACCACCAGCGGCGTCGCCCAGCTTCGGCGGGTGGTGCGCTCGGTGCGCCACACTTCCTTGCCGGTCTTCCGGTCGAGCGCGACGATGGCCGAGCCCGTCCCCATCTCCTGATCGCACTGCAGGATCAGGAGGTCTTCCCAGATGATCGGCGAGGTGCCCGGCCCCATCCCCGCCTTGGCGATGTTGCCGACCGAGGCCTTCCACGCCAGCTTGCCCTTGAAGTCGTAGGCGTAGATGCCCGCCGCCTCGAAGAAGGCGTAGAGCAGCTTGCCGTCGGTCGCGACCGTGGAGGAGGCGTAGGTGTTGCTCTTGTGCCGGGCGTCGTACATCAGGCCGTCGTAGGCGGTCTGCTGCCACAGCAGCTTGCCGGTGCGCGCGTCGTAGGCCAGCACCTTCAGCGTGTGCTTGTAGTCGACCGCTTCGCTGTCGGGATGGAGGTAGCCCGGCTTCAAGTTGAAATCGAGATGGTCGGGGGCGGTGTGCCCCGGGACCTGCTCACCTTTGATCGAGGAGGTCAGGAAGAGGTGATCGCCCCAGATCACCGGCGACGAGTGACCGCGCCCTTCGACCGGCACCTTCCAGGCGATGTTCTTCGTCGCGTTCCACTCGTCCGGATACGAGGTTCCGGCCGCGACGCCGCGCCCTTCCGGTCCGCGCCACTGCGGCCAGTTCTCATCGACCGCCGCCGTCCGCGCCGAGGGAGACAGACCAACAAGAATGGCGGCAGCAACGAGAACGGGGAGCCCGCGGATCAGCTGTGCATGGCGGGTAGGATAGCACCCGGTGAGCCCCCGTCCGCGTGGCCTCAGTCGCGGCCATCGCCCCGGATGGATAGAATTGATCCTATGAATCCACGAGTTCTCGAAGCCATCAACCGCCAGATCAACTCAGAGCTCAGCGCCTCCTACGCTTACCTGGCGATGTCGGCGTACTGCGAGTGCCAGAAGTTCACCGGCGCCGCACGCTGGCTGCGTCTGCAGAGCCAGGAGGAGCACATGCACGCGATGAAGCTGTTCGACTTCGTGCTCGCGCGCGACCGCAGCGTCGAGCTGCTGGCAATCGACCGGCCGAAGGCCGACTTCACCAGCGTCGCCGAGGTGTTCGAGCGGGCGCTGGCGCAGGAGCAGGAAGTGAGCCGGCAGATCGACGCGCTCTACGAAACAGCGTTCACCGAAAAGGCGTTCTCCGCGGTCGCGGAGCTCCAGTGGTTCCTCACCGAGCAGGTGGAAGAGGAAAAGACCGCGCGCGAGATCGTCGCCAAGTTCAAGATGGTGGGGAACGATCCGGCGTCGCTGCTCGATCTCGATCGCGAGCTCGGCGCCCGTTCGACCGCCGGCGAGCCGTCCAAGTAAGCAGCCGACTGCACACCCGCGGCGGTCAGCTCACGATCCGAGGTTGAGACAAAGATGAAAAGGCTGCTTCTCTCGTTCACCTTGTGCGCGGCCGCGGCTGGATGCGGCGGCGCCGAAAACGCCGCCCCGCCGCCGGCCCAGCCGGCCGCGAACCGGGCGCAACCGGCGGTCAAGATCGACCAGAACGCGATCCTCGAGCGGATCAAGGTGCTCTCGTCCGACGAGTACGAAGGCCGCGCCCCCGGCACCAAAGGGGAGGACCTGACCGTCAGGTACCTGGTCGACGAAGCGAAGAAGCTCGGGCTTCAGCCGGGCAACCCTGACGGCTCGTACGTGCAGAAGGTGCCGCTCGTCGGGATCACCGGCGCCGAGGCCCGGCCGCTCACCGTCACCGGCGGCGGCAAGAAGCGGACGTTCAAGTGGTCCGACGAGGTCGTCGCCTGGACCCGCCGCGTCACCGACACCACCTCGATCGCCGGCTCCGACCTGATCTTCGCCGGCTACGGCGTCACCGCCCCCGAATACAACTGGGACGACTTCAAGGGGCTGGACGTCAAGGGCAAGACGATCGTGGTCCTGGTCAACGACCCGCAGGTGCCCGACGCCGCCGACCCGAAGAAGCTCGATCCGAAGATGTTCAACGGCCAGGCGATGACCTATTACGGCCGATGGACCTACAAGTACGAAAAGGGGGCCGAGCTCGGCGCCGCGGGGGTGCTCATCGTCCACGAGACCGGCCCGGCCGGCTACCCCTACCCGTCGTCCAGGGCTTCCTGGGGGAGCGATTCAGCCTGGTCGCCGACGACAAGAACATGGGCCGCTCGGCGGTCGAGGGCTGGCTCTCGCTCGATGCCGCAAAAGCGATCTTCAAGATGGCCGGCCAGGATTTCGACGCGCTGAAGAAGCAGGCGATGAGCCGTGACTTCAAGCCGGTGCCGCTTGGGCTGAAGGCGTCGATGGGACTGCGCAACACGATGCGGACGATCGATTCCCAGAACGTCGTCGCGAAGGTGGAGGGCAGCGACCCGCGGTTGCGCGAGGAATACATCGTCTATTCGTCGCACTGGGACCATCTCGGCGTCGGCGCGCCGGTGAACGGCGACCGGATCTACAACGGTGCGCTCGACAATGCCTCAGGCGTGGCCGCGCTGCTCGAAATGGCCCGGGCGTTCACCCAGGTGCAGCCCAAGCCGAAGCGCTCGATCCTCTTTCTGTTCGTGACTGCGGAAGAACAGGGGCTGCTCGGCTCCGAGTACTACGCGACCCACCCGCTCTACCCGCTGGAGAAGACGGCCGCGAACATCAACATGGACGGCGTCAACCAGTGGGGGCGCACCCGCGACGTCACCGTGATCGGCATGGGGGCCTCGGATCTGGACGACTTGCTGCGCGAGGCCGCCACCGCGCAGGGGCGGACGCTCAGCCCCGATCCGGAGTCGGAGAAGGGGTTCTACTATCGCTCGGACCACTTCAACTTCGCCAAGGTGGGCGTGCCGGCGCTCTACGCCGACACCGGCGTGGAGTTCATCGGCAAGGACGAGACCTACAGCAAGACCAAGCGCGAAGAATACACGGCCAACGACTATCACAAGCCGTCAGACGAGGTGAAGCCCGACTGGGATCTCAGCGGCGCCGTCGAAGACGCGCAGCTGCTGTTCACGGTCGGCTACAACGTCGCGAACGCAGACCGCCTGCCGGAATGGAAGCCGGGGAATGAGTTCAAGGCGAAGCGCGACGCTACGATGAAGCGGTGAGAATTGCGGATTGGTGATTGGCGGATTGCTGATTGACGGATTGTGGATTGTGGATTGTGGATTGAGCGCCGGGTTCCAATCCGCAATCAATCAGTTCCAATCGACAATCCCAACTCCGTCAATCAGCAGTCCGCACTCGACAATCCGCAGTGTCCTACCGCTCCCTCGGCTCTTCCAAGTAGGTATACCCGTTCAAACCTTCCTCGTAGAACTCGAGCATGCGGCCTGATTCCTCGTAGGTGATCCGGCCCTCGCGGACGGCGTGCTCGACGTCGTGGCGCAGCTTGCGCACCAGCATCTCGGAGTCGAACTCCACGTAGTCGAGCACCTCCTTGACCGTGTCCCCCTTGATGACGTGGTCGAGCACCACGTTGCCGCGCTCGTCGAGGCTGACATGGACGGCGTGCGTGTCGCCGAACAGGTTGTGCAGGTCCCCGAGGATCTCCTGGTAGGCGCCGACCAGGAACACACCGAGGTAGTAGGGGTCGCCGTTCACCGTGTGCAGCGGCAGCGTGCGCTTGACGTCGCGCCGGTCGATGAACTGGTCGATCTTGCCGTCCGAATCGCAGGTGATGTCGCCGAGCACCGCGTGGTGGGTCGGCGCCGTGTTCAGGCGGTGGATCGGCATCACCGGGAACAGCTGCTTGATCGCCCAGCTGTCGGGACACGACTGGAACAGCGAGAAGTTGCAGAAGTAGGTGTCGGCCATCGTGTCGTCGAGCCCCTGCAGGTCCTCCGGCACATCGTCCATGGCGGCGACGATTTTCTTCAGCTTCACCAGGATGGCCCAGTACAGGTTCTCGGCCTGGCAGCGCTGCTCGAGCGGCAGGTAGCCGCCGCTGAACAGGTTGAGCGCCATGTCGAGCGCCTGCTGCGCGTCGTGATAACTCTCGAGCGCGTTACGCGGGCTGAGGTTCTGGTAGGTCTCGAGCAGATCGATGACCGGCTGCTCCGCCTCCTCGGGCTTGATCGCGTCCGGGATCTTCTCTTCGCCGAACGCCGACACGCCGAGCACGTTGAAGATCAGCACGCTGTGGTAGGCGACGATCGCGCGGCCGCTCTCCGACACGATCGTCGGGTGCTTGACCCCTTCGTCGTTGCACACCGTCTGGATGTGATAGACCACGTCGTTGGCGTATTCCTCGAGGGTGTAGTTCACGCTCGATTCGAAGTTGGTCTGGGAACCGTCGTAGTCGATGCCGAGGCCGCCGCCGACGTCGAGGAACTCGAGGCCGGCCCCCGACTTCACGAGCTCGGTGTAGACGCGGGCCGCCTCGTTCAAGCGCCCCTTTGACGATTCGGATGTTGGGGATCTGGCTGCCGAGATGGAAGTGCAGCAGCTTGAAGCAATCTTCCATCCCGCGGGACCTCAGCTCCTCGAGGCCGCGCAGCACCTCCGCGACCGTCAGGCCGAACTTCGAACGGTAGCCCCCTGAGCCCTGCCAGCGGCCGCCGCCGCGCGCCGCCAGCTTGACCCGCATCCCGATCTGCGGGCGGACGCCGACGCGCTCGGCGTACTTCAGGATCAGCCCGAGCTCGGTGTATTTCTCGACCACCGGGATGACCGTGCGGCCGATCTTCTGGGCCAGCATCGCCATCTCGATGAACTCGGCGTCCTTGAAGCCGTTGCAGATGATCGGCGTGTCGTTGTAGGCCTGCGCCGCGACCGCCAGCAGCTCCGGCTTCGATCCCGCTTCCAGGCCAAAGCCGTACTCGCGTCCGAAATCGAGCACTTCCTCGACCACCTGCCTCTGCTGGTTCACCTTGATCGGGTAGACGCAGATGTAGCGGCCATCGTAGCCATGCTGAGCGATGGCCGATTTGAAGGCGTTGTGGATGTCGCCGACCCGGTGGCGAAGGATGTCCTTGAACCGGATCAGCACCGGCAGGCCGATGCCTCTCAGCTGTAAATGGTCGGTCAGCTGCTTGAGGTCGATCGCCTTGTCCGGGTCCTTGGTGGGATGGACGAGCACGTGTCCGGACGGCGAAATGGAGAAATAGCCCTTCCCCCACCGCTCGACCTCATACAGCTCGCTGGCGTCCGTCACGGTAAACACCTCTCCTGACTGCCAGTTGCGGTGTCCGCGGGTGGTGGGGGTGGTCACGAAAATAATGATTGCACGCGCGACTTCAAACTGCAAAGATCAAACTCCCGGTTGCTTCGGTTGTCCGGTTCCGAAATCCACCTGCCCGGATTCGGAACAGAGTCCACCCGGACCAGACTGGCCCGACCCCTCGGGGACGAAACGATGCTCTCGCGTGACAAACGGATAGATCACGCGTGTGAGGAGGGCCAATCGAGGGGTCGCGAGTAGCCCGACTGAAGTTGGCGGACCGAATGCAATGGGACGGCTGCACGCCGGGAGCGACGAAATGTCGCTCTCTTACGTCTAACCGTTGCACACGAGGGAAGACGCAGCGCGCGACACCCATGAAACCGCCAGTCAACCAGCAGCTCGATTTGAGCGGCGCCGGCAGCGACCTACCGATCGGGGTCCGTCCGCGCTACGGCCTCCCCTGGTCGCTCGTCCTGCTCGTCGCCACCCTGATGGGGCTGGTGTCCTCGATGCTGGCGTGGCAGATGACGATGACGCTGGAGCGGACCGGCAGCTACTTCCGCTGGCTGGTCGTCCTCAACTGCGCTTACTGGTACACCTGGGCCGCCTTCACCCCGTCGATCGTCTGGCTGTCGCAGCGCTTCCGCTTCGAACGCCTGGGGCTGCTGCGGGCGCTGGCCGTCCACCTCCCGGCCGTCCTGCTGTTCTCGCTGGCGCACATCGGCGCGATGCAGGCGGCGCAGTGGTGGCTGGTCACGACCGAAGGCGGGGTCTACTCGTGGTGGCCGGCCGCCCAGCGCGCCGCGCTGCTGAATCTCGACTGGGAGATGATGACCTACTGGGCCATCGTCGGCCTCAGTCACGCGCTGCTCTACTACCGCGAGTCGCGCGACCGCGAGCTGCGCGCCTCGCAGCTCGAGACCCGGCTGGTCGAATCGCAGCTGAAGACGCTGCAGCAGCAGCTGCATCCGCACTTCCTCTTCAACACGCTGAACTCGATCTCGTGCCTGATGCACCGCGACGTCGCCGCCGCCGATCGCACACTGGTGCGCCTCAGCCGACCTGCTCCGGCTGACACTCGAGCGGCTCGGGGAGCAGGAGGTGACGCTCGAAGAGGAGCTCGACTTCCTGCGCAAGTATCTCGACATCGAGCGCACCCGCTTCGTCGACCGGCTCGAGGTCCGCTTCGACATCGGCGCCGAGACGCTGCAGGCGATGGTGCCGACGCTGCTGCTCCAGCCGCTGGTGGAGAACGCGATCAAGCACGGGGTCGCGCGAAAGTCGGGGGCCGGGCACATCGACGTCACCGCGCGCCGTGAGAACGACAAGCTGTGGATCGAGATTCGCGACGATGGCGTCGGGCTCTCCGAAGACGCGTTGACCGCGCTGCACAAGGGGATCGGCGTCTCGACGACGCGGGCCCGCCTGCAGCACCAGTTCGGCGCCGACTACCGCTTCGAGTTTCACCGGCTGTCGCAGGGGGTCGCGGTGATCGTGGCCGTGCCGTGGCGCGCTGAAGCCCGAAGCGAACGCCCGCGGGGCTGTGACGACGCCGCCAGTTCAGGGGACCCGGGAGATCCGGGCAGTCCGCGCCGCGGGATGACGGCGCCGAGGGGTGACGAATGAAGAAGATCCGAACACTGATCGTAGACGACGAACCGCTCGCACGTGAACGGCTGACCAGCCTGCTGTCAGCGGAAGCAGATATCGAGATCGTCGGGCAATGCCGCGACGGCGAGGAGGCGGTCACTGCGATCAACGACCACACGCCGGATCTCGTATTCCTCGACGTGCAGATGCCGGCGATGAACGGCTTCGAAGTGATCGAGGCGGTCGGCTCCGACAAGATGCCGCTCGTGATCTTCGTCACCGCCTTCGACCAGCATGCGCTCAAGGCATTCCAGGTTCGGGCGCTCGACTACGTGCTCAAGCCGTTCGATCGCGAGCGCTTCCAGGAGGCGCTCCAGCGCGCCCGCGGCCAGATCCAGCGCGACGAGACCGGCGATCTCGGCCGGCGGCTCCTCGCCCTGGTCAAGGACCTGCGCCGCGACCAGCCCAAGACCGACCGACTGGTGGTCAAGTCGGGCGGCCGCCTGTTCTTCCTCCGGACCGACGAGATCGACTGGATCGAGGCGTCCGGCAACTACGTCCGGCTGCACGTGGGGCCGACCTCGCACCTGCTGCGGGAAACCATGAACGCGATCGAGGGCCGGCTCGACCCGGAGAAGTTCTTCCGGATCCACCGGTCCCGGATCGTGAACATGGAGCGGATCCAGGAAATGCAGCCCTGGCTGAACGGCGAATATGCCGTCCTCCTGCGGACCGGCACCCGGCTGACCCTCAGCCGGGGGTATCGCGAGAAGCTCCAGGACCGTCTCGCACGCTCGGTCTGATCCGACCAATTGCGAAAATGTGATCGGGGGTCAGAAAATGGCACCCGATCACGTCTCTTCTGTTAGAAACCTCAACAAAACAGCCGAGATAGCCGCGGCACCTGCATTGCGGATGAGCCTGCCGGAAGCAGGACACCGTTCAGTTGAGGTCAAAACATGCAGCGGCAGACTGTGCGGCGGGGCTCTATTACCGTTACCGAAACTCCCGACCGTCAGCCGTCGCAGGCGCCGGTCGTGCTGGTCGTGACGGGGGATACCGATCTCCGGGAAGCCTCAGCCCGCGCCCTGGCGCGTGAAGGCTACACGGTCATCACCGCCGCCCATGCCGGCCATGCCGTGCTGGCCTGCATCACCGCCGGACGGGTCGATCTCCTGCTCGCGGAACTGTCGATGGAAGACATGTCGGGCCCGGCTCTCGCGGCCCGCCTGCGACGCCAGATCCCGGACCTCGCAACCATCTTCGTCGCCGACGCCGGCACCCTTGATTGCGAAGGGCTGCTGGTGCGGCCGTTCACCCGCGACGACCTCCTCGAGGCGCTCGCAACCAGGATCGCCACCGCCACCCGGAGCCTTACTTCGGCATTCTGAAGAGCGAGTCGTCCAGCGGCACGTTGAATTCCACACTGGTGTACTTGATCTGCACGACCTGTTTGCCGTTCGCGAACTGCGTGACGGTGAACGGCACCATCCGCCCTTCCACCGTCGTGAAGTCCGAAAACCGCATCTCCATCTTCATCTTCTGACCGTTCTCGTCCATGTCGATCACCATCCTCGACTCGAGATTGGTGACCGGGTCGATGTAGTAATGCATTGGCGGCGCCCCCTTGGGGGTGACGATGAGGTGATGCAGCGACCGGCCGTCCTCGACCAGCGGTTCGCCGAGCGCGATCTGGGTCCCCTTGGCCTTGTAGTCGAGCAGGGGTGAATCGATCTGCGACGCCTGCTTGATGCTTTCGAGCTGTGGTCCCGGCGGCAGTATCTGGGGAGGAGTGGTGCCGATCGTCATCCACAAATGCTCCCCATCGAAAGCCATCACGCGTTTCAGCTCCCCCATCGCGCTTTCGTTGCGGAAGAAGTAAGGGCGCTTGTTGACCGTCGTCACGGTCATCTGGGCCCCCTGCATCATCCCGGCGCCGATGGCGCGCACGCTCGTGGTCCCCTTGAGCGTCTCGGGCCCGCCACGCGCAGCGATGTTCTTCGCGATGATCTCGTCGACCGACGTCGTCGGGGTCTGGGTCTGGGCCCAGCCGGCGGAGGCCGTGAGCAAAAGAGCCGACACGAATGGTGCACACAGCAGCAAGCGTCGCATTCTCAGTCTCCAGTTCAGGCAGGGCAGGTGCTGCGCGAACGCAGCCGCAGGGACATTGTACAAGCGGGAACGCGGAGCGGCCGTCCGCTCCGCGTTCAGTCGAGATTACCGGGGCCGAAGGCTAGACGCTAGACGCGCCGCCTGACCATCATCCGGTAGAGCGCGAGCAGGATGACGGCACCGAGGATCGATACGAGCCAGCCGGCGCTCTCATTCGGGCCGTACAACCCCATCGCCTGGCCGAGGAACCCGCCCAGCAGTGCGCCGGCGACTCCGAGCAGGATGGTGATGATGAAACCACCCGGATCACGCCCCGGCATCAACAGCTTGGCAATGATGCCGATCACGAGACCAAACAAGATCCAGGACAGAATGCCCATCTTCTTCCCTCCGGCTGATGGAAATGCAAAGCGGCGTCCATGCCGGCCAGCTGAGCCGTCCTTGTCGAGGATATAGTGAGCAGCAAATGCGATTGCTGCTCTGCCTCATCCTGGCGGCGGCCGGCGGGATCCTGCAGAAGTCCGCGAAACCATCGACCATGAGTACCGACGCCATCGACTCGGCCATCCGGGGCTTCGACGGAGTGGTCGGGCTTGCCGCGAAGAATCTGGACACCGGCGCCGAGATCCTCGTAAATCCCGACGGCAGGTTCCCTACCGCCAGCGCGATCAAGACCGCGGTGATGCTCGAGGCGTGGCACCAGGCGTCCGACGGCAGGCTGTCGATGGACGACACCCTGACGCTTCGCGAGCGCGAGAAAGTGGGAGGCTCCGGCGTGCTCAACGGCATGGCGGACGGCCTCACGCTGAAGATCCGTGACCTCGTTCACCTGATGATCGTATTGAGCGACAACACCGCCACGAACATGCTGGTGAACCGCCTCGGCACCAGCCGCATCGACGACCGGCTGACGGCATACGGGCTCGAGCAGACCAGGATCTTCAGGCCGACGTTCCGCGACGGACAGGCGGATGTGCTTCCCGAGCTCGAACGCGAGTTCGGCCTCGGCATGTCGACGCCGCGCGAGATGGCCAGGCTGATGGGGCTGATCGGTGAAGGGCGCGCAGTCAATGCCGACGCCTCGGCGTCGATGCTCGCGACGCTGCGGGGGCAGCAGGACCGAGCGATGATCCCGCGGCTGCTGCCCGGCGGCGTCCAGGTGGGCAACAAGACCGGGACCGATTCGGAGAAGCTTGCCGACGAACGCGGCCGCCGCGGCGCCATCCGCGTGGATGCGGCGATCGTGACCGGTGAGCGGGTCCGCTACGTGATCGCGATCTTCGTCCGTCGCGGCGGGGATACCCGCGGCGGGGTCGACAACGAAGCCGTCCTGCTCGGGGCCAGGCTCTCGCGGCTCGTCTACGACCAGTTCACGAGATAGTTCAGCGCCGGGCCGAACCTCGTCAGAAAAGCCGGCAGCCCTCGTGGCGCAGCAGCCACTCCTTGTTCCTCAGGCCGCCGCCATAGCCGGTCAGCGTACCGTTCGAGCCGATCACCCGGTGGCACGGCACGACCACGGCGATCGGGTTGGCGCCGTTGGCGGCGCCGACGGCACGGACCGCCCTGGGCGCTCCAATCACCCCCGCGATGTCGGAGTAGGAGGCCGTGTGCCCCGGGCGGATGGTGCGCAGCGCACGCCAGACGCTCTGCTGAAACGGGGTGCCGTTGAACTCCACCTCGATCGTATCGAGGACGTCCAGCTGGCCGGAAAAGTACTTCGCCAGCGCGGTCGCCGCCCCACCCGGGTCACGGCGGCGTTCGATGGTCTCCCCTGGATACCAGCGCTGCAGCGTCGCGCGGATCGGCGCTTCCCTCGCGCCGAAATGGAGCAGGCACAGACGCGCGTCTTTGGACGCGAGCGTCAACGCGCCGATGGGCGTGTGGACGACGGCGATCTCGATCACTCGATGTTCAGCAGGATGACGCCGGCGGTCGGCATGCCGCCATTATGCCGGATCGAGGGCGCTCGCCGCAGCGTCAGACGCTGACGGTCCGGCGGTCGGTGAAGAGAGACGGGGCGCGCTGCCTCAGGGTCTGGAGCGCACGGACACCGGGCGTCGCGCCGCTGCCAATCGTGCTGGCGCTGAAGTAGAGGATGGCGGAAACCCCGACCGCCGCCAGGAACCCGGCGCCGAGCAGCGTCGTCCCGAACAGGGCGAGACCGGTAACGCAACCGACGTCCACCGCCGCGGCGATGATCCGCGGGGTGTAAATCAGCCGGCTCGCCGGCACCGGGGCCTCCGGCCGGCGCGCCTTCCGGCGCTCGCGTCCGGTCGGCAGCAGGTCGCCCTGCACGGGATCGAGCTTGTGGCCGATCAGCGCGGCCTGCGCCTGGACGATGCGCCCCAGCCGGCGGTCGCCGTTGGGAAACAGCCGGCAGAACTCGTTCACGACCGCGTCGCTGTCGAGACCGACCGCGCGCGCGTAGTCGCGGATGAAGGCCCGGGCGAAGATTCCCGATGGCCAGCGGGAGTAGTCGTTCTGCTCCATGCCGATCCACAGGTCGACGCCCACCCGGGTCATGGCAGAGAGCTCCTCGAGGCTGATGCCTCGCCGCTCACGCTCCTGCCGAAGTCTCGGTCCGAAATCGTCACCCGCCATGCAGGTTCCGCCTGCAGCAAGTCCTGCGCCCGCGGGCGGACCCGCAAAAGACCGGCCCGATTCCGCGCGCGTGCCCCGGGCGGTTCCGCTTCTGTAACCAGCCGACCGAAAATGTCGGGCTCGCCACCGACCTATACTGGCCGCGTGCACGTCCGATGCCTGTCGTTTCATGCGGCATATCGTTGCCGGCACACCGGCGAGTGCTGCCGGGCGGGATGGGACATCGCCGTCGAACCGCACATCGTCGAAGCGGTTGGATCCGGCCGGATCATCCCGGTGCGCTCGACCGCGCTGGCGTTTCAGCCACAAGCGGGCGAGTCGACGCTCAGTCCCGCCCGGACGGCCTCGGGCGATTGCGGCTTTCACATCGATGATCGCTGCTCCCTCCAGGTTGCCGGCACCGAGGCCATGCTCCCGTCGGCGTGCCGCCACTTCCCACGGATCTTTCTGCGGGATGGGCGCGGGTGCCTGGTGACCCTCAGCCACTTCTGCCCGACCGCGGCGTCGATGCTGTTCGACGACGGCCCGGTCAGCGTCGTGGCAGCCGGCGCTCCGCTGACGCTGGACGAACCGATCGAAGGGCTCGACGCGAGGGATGCGCTGCCGCCGCTCCTGCGCCCCGGCATCCTCACCGACATTCACGGCTACGCGGCATGGGAGGAAGCGGTGGTGCGGACGCTCGCGGACGGTGATGATCCCGAGACTGCACTCGCGCAGATCGAAGCGGCCACTGAACTGGTCCGCATCTGGCGGCCGGCGGCGGCACCGCTGACCCGGGCGGTCGCCGATGCCTTCACCGGACAGTTGCCGGCCCCGGTGCGAACCGCTCCACTCTCTCCGGCGTTTTCGATCGTGAGGGAGCTGACCGGACCGCACCCGCTGATGGACGTGCCGAAGGATTTCGCCGCCGAGTGGGAGCGCGTCCGGCGGGCCGGCGGCGCCGCGATGCAGCGACCGGTCGCGCGCTACCTGGCGGCGAGCGCCTTTGGCAACTGGATCGCGTATCGCAGCCAGGGACTGCGCTCGATCGTCGCCTGGCTCCGGGCCTGTCACGACGTGCTCCGGCTGCAGATCGTCCGTCGGTGCGAGGCCGGCGGCCGGATCGATCGAGCCGAATTGCTCGAGTCGATGCGGATGGCCGACTACATCATGGTTCACACCGCCGACTCGCTCGCCTTCGGGCGCGCGGCCGCGGCACTGGAACGGTGACCTGTCAAGGAGATCGATTGAAAACCTCAGCCCTGGAACGGTTCGTTCGCTACGTCACGGTCGACACCCGGGCCGACGAGTCCTCCTCGTCCACACCCAGCACACCCGGGCAGCTGGTATTGATGGAGCTGCTGGCCGCGGAGCTGCGCGCGCTCGGCCTCGTCGACGTCGTGGTCGACGGCCATGGCTACCTGATGGCCACCGTCCCGGCCACCTCGCCGCTGCATGACGGGCCGGTCATCGGCTTCATCGCGCACGTCGACACGTCTCCGGAACTGAGCGGCGCCGGCGTACGCCCCCGCGTTCACCATCGCTACGACGGCGGCGACATCGTCCTGCCCGATGATCCATCGGCCGTCCTGCGGGCCGCCGACGACGCGGCGCTGGCGGCGCGAATCGGCGATGACATCGTGACCGCATCCGGTACCACGCTCCTCGGCGCCGATGACAAGGCCGGGGTGGCGGAGATCATGGCGGCGGTGGAGTACCTGCTCGAGCACCCGGAGATCCCGCACGGCCCGATCCGGATCGGCTTCACGCCGGACGAGGAGATCGGCCGGGGGGCGGACCACTTCGACGTCCAGCGGTTCGGCGCGTCCTTCGCTTACACGCTCGATGGCGGAAGCCGCGGCGAGCTGGAGTTCGAAAGCTTTTCCGCCGATCTCTTCACCGTCACGTTCCAGGGCTTCAACACGCATCCCGGCTACGCCCGCGGCCGGATGGTCAACTCGATCCGCGCCGCCGCCGATTTCATCGCCTCGCTGCCGAGAGACGAGGGGACGCCGGAAACAACCGATGGCCATGACGGCTTCGTGCACCCCTACGTTCTCGACGCGAGCGTCGAACGGACGACGGTGAAGGTGCTGATCCGGGACTTCCTCACGGGGGAGCTGGGCACCAAGCGGGCGATGCTCGAGCACCTGGCTCGTGAGGCGGCCGCGGCACACGCCGGCTGCCGGGTGGTGACATCGGTCACCGAGCAGTACCGCAACATGCGCGAGGTGCTGGACGACCATCCGGCGGTGATCGACCGCGCGCGCGAGGCGATGCGGCGGATCGGCGTCGAACCGGTCGAACGGCCGATCCGCGGCGGCACCGACGGGTCGCGCCTGTCGTTCATGGGGCTGCCGACACCGAACCTGTTCGCCGGTGAGCACAACTTCCACTCCCGGCTCGAATGGGTGTCGGCGCAGGACATGGACAAGGCGGTGGAGCTGATCGTCGAGATCTGCCGGGATGCCTCTTGACACCGTCTAACTAATGAATTAGTACTAATAATCATGCGACCGCCCAATCCAACGCTCACACCCCAGGAACTGGCGATCATGAAGGTGATCTGGCGGCTCGAGAGCGTCACCGTGCGGGACGTCTACGAGGCGCTTCGCGCCGAACGCACCATCGCCTACACCACCGTGATGACGATGATGCGGATCCTGGAAGAGAAGGGATACCTGCTGAAGTCCGCGTCCGACCGGGCGCACGTCTACACGCCGGCGAGCCCGCGGCAGCAGGTGATGGGGGCGATGGTCCGCGACTTCGTCGACCGCGTGTTCGACGGCGCCCCCGACTCCCTGCTGCTGCACCTCGCCCGGCACAACAAGCTGACCCAGAAGCAGCGGCGGATCGTCCAGAAGCTGATCGAGGACATCGAGGAGTGATGATGGAGACGCTCACCCTCGCCAACATCGCGGCCTACAGCGCGCAGGTGCTGTGCATTGTCGCGCTCGCCACCCTGGTCTGGGCGCTCCTGCGAATCGACGCGGCCGGCATTCGATACGGCTACTGGCGCGTGATCCTGGCGCTGTGCCTGTTGCTGCCGCTGCTGCAGCGCCGGCAGACGCCATCGGCCGCCGCCGCCGGCGCGGGGGCGTCGGTCGACACCCAGATTGGACTGTCGATGGTCGACGTCGCGGCGTCGGCTGCCCCGGTGGTCCCGTGGGCCATGGTGATCGCGGTGGTGATAGTCGCCGGGATCGTCGCCAGGCTCGCGTGGATCGCCATCAGCCTCGGCAGGCTGGCGCGGCTGCGCCGGGCCGGGCAGCTCGCGACCGAATCCGTGATTCATGCCGACCTTCACGAGGTCATCGGCGTACGACTGCGAGGTCCGCTACGTCGAACCGCTGCGACAACCGGTGACCTTCGGCCTCCGCCGGCCGGTCATCCTGCTGCCCGCCACCCTGGCCGGCCGCAACGCCGAGATCCAGCGCGCGGTGCTCAGTCATGAGCTGTTCCACGTGAAGCGGCGCGACTGGGGCTGGCTGCTGGCCGAAGAGATCGTCTGCGCGGTGCTCTGGTTCAACCCGGCGGTGTGGTGGCTGGTGTCACGGCTACACCTGGCGCGCGAGATCGTGGTCGACGAGCTCGCGGTGCTCGCGACCGGCCGGCGGCGCGCCTACGTCGAGGCGCTGCTCGCCTTCGCCGACGAAACCTCGCTGGCCCCGGTCGCCGCCTTCGGCGGCCGGCGGCAGCTGTTCGATCGTCTCGTGCTGCTCTCAAAGGAGGCGGTGATGTCTTCGCATCGACTGGTCTTTTCGTGCGCGGTGATGGCGGTGGTGCTCGCGGCCGGCAGCTGGCGGGCGATGGACGCCTTTCCGCTCGCCGCCGGGCAGCCACAGGCCGCCCGGCCGAACACGCCGGGGCCGCTCGAGCAGCGCGCAAGGCCGATCACGCCGGAGAACCCGATCCCCCGTCGGGTGAACTACGAGGCACCGGCGTACCCGGCGGAGGCCCGGGTAGCAGGCGCCCACGGCGCGGTCACGCTGATGATCACGCTCGACGAGCTCGGGCGGGTCGAAGAGACGCGACGGCTCGAAATGACCATGACCTCCACCACGCCCGGCGTCTCGCTTCACCTGACCGGGACGGACTCTGCAGCTTCAGGGCGCTTTCTGATCAACGGCAGCGTCGACCAGTCGAACGTCGTCCGCGGGATCGTGGCGGCGTTCACCGAGGCGGCGATCCGGGCCGTGCAGCAGTGGCGCTACGACCCACCCGCCGCCGGGCCGATCGCGTTCCCGGTCACGATTGCGTTCTCCGGTGCGAATGAGGGGACGGCGGTCCAGGGATCCGACGCGAGGACGCCGGGGGCGATGGGCAGGGTCTACGCCAATCCCGGCCCGACCCTGCCGGGCGGGGCGGATCCGGGCTGGACGGAAGGGGCGCTTCGCGTCGGCGGCAATATCAAGACGCCGACGAAAGTCCGCGACGTCCGGCCGGTGTATCCGCCGGACGCCCAGGCTGCGCACGTCAGCGGCGTGGTGATCGTCGAAGCCCGGATTGGTGCCGACGGCGGCGTCGAGAACGCGCGGATCCTGCGTTCGATCCCGCTGCTGGACCAGGCGGCGCTCGATGCCGTGATGCAGTGGCGCTTCGTGCCGACGCTGCTCAACGGTAACCCGGTGCCGGTGATCATGACGGTGACGGTGAACTTCGCATTGTCGCGGCCGCCGGCCGTTCAGGCGCGCCCGGGAATGCCGGCGACGGTTGACGTACAGGAAATCAAGCCGAAGGTCCGAGGCCCCGAACTGATCAAGGAGGTCAAGCCTTCCTACACCCCAGAAGCGATGCGGGCCGGGATCCAGGGGAACGTCGAAATGGAGGTGACGATCGGCATCGACGGCAAGGTCGCCGACGCTCGAGTGACCAGGAGCCTCCCGATGCTCGACGAGAAGGCGCTCGAGGCGGTACGCCAGTGGGAATTCGTGCCCCCCTCGGTGCCGGTGATGGTCGAGATCGAGATGACCTTCAGACTCAAGGATCGCCAGAGGGAGTAGCCGGCTGCGGAGCGAACTCCGCCACCACCGGCCCGTGATCGCTGGTGCCGACCTCGCGCTGGATCCTGCAGCTCGTGACCCGCGCGTAGAGCGACTCCGAAGCGAGCACGTAGTCGAGCCGCCAGCCGATGTTGCGCTCCTTCATGTTGCGCCACGGCGCCCACCACGTGAACATCTGGTCGTTGTCCGGCTCCAGCGCGCGGCCCACGTCCACGAGTCCGTGACCGATGATCCGTTCCAGCTGCGCCCGCTCCTCGGGCAGCTGTCCGATCGCGTTCGGCTTCCTCTCCTTGGGATGCACGTCCATCTCGGTCCGCGCGATGTTGAGATCGCCGCAGATCACCAGCGCTCCCTGGTCCACCGCGTCCGCGGCAAACTGTTCGAGCGCCGCCAGGAAGCGCATCTTCGCCGGAAAATCCTTGCCGCCATTCGGGACATACACTGACGCGATCGTGACCGCCGGCAGGCGCACGACCGCAATCCGGTTTTCGTAGTCGAATGCCGGATGCTCGAACACCGGACGCTCCGGCGCGAGCCGCTTGCTGACGTGCAGCCCCACCCCCGAATACCCCTTCGACCCGTGCCAGTAGCACCAGTAGCCTTCGAGCTCACAGAGCCAGACCGGCAACTGGTCGAGTGACGCCTTGATCTCCTGAAGACACACGACGTCGGGGCGCTCGCTGTCTATCCACTCCTGCACCTGGGCCTGCCGGGCGCGGATCCCGTTCACGTTCCAGGTCCCGATCTTCATCGCGCTGCACCACACGCCACGCTCGAGTCCGAGCGCGCGGCACCGCTCTTGCGATCAGTGGAGCTCAGCGAAAAAGTGAGGAGTGAGACTGATGAAAACATCCTTCAAACTATCCCTTATTGCGATCCTGGCGACCTTGCTCCCCGCCATGGCCGAGGCTCAGAGGCGGACGCCGCACACCGACTCGGCCGCGGTCGGCGGTGACATCGGCATCTTCATGCCCAGCGACGATGAGCTGGAGCCGGCACTGAGCCTCGACGGCTTCTATGAGTATTACCTGTCGCCACGCGTGAGCGTGCGGCTCGGTCTCGGCTGGACGAACCCCGAGTACGATCGTGATCCCAACTCGCACGTCCGCCACATCCGGATCGGCGGCGACCTGATTCACAACTGGGAAGGGGGAGCGATCCATCCGTTCGTCGGCGCGGGTCTCGGGATCTACATCCTCGAGCCGCGCAGCAACGGCGACAGCCTCGCCGATTCCGAATCGAAGCTCGGTGGCGTGCTGCTCGGCGGCGCCGAGTTCTTCACCAGCAACAGCCTCTCGATCAAGGGTGAGGTCAGCTATCACCTGATCTCCAACGTCGACGACTTCGGCCCCGCCAACCCCGACGGTCTCAAGCTTTCGATCGGGCTGAAGAAGTACTTCTGAGCCCCGGGAGAGAGTGGGCTCGAGCCACATCAGCAAACACCGCACAATGCCGCTCGAGCCCATCCTTCTCTGGTCCCTCATCGCCGCCACCGGTATTGTCGTCGGCTCGTTCGCGGTCTACGGGGTGTGGAAGACGCTCGGCGCATGGCGCATCCGCCAGGCCGGGCCGCGGCCGCTCGCCTCCGTGCATCATCTCCTGTGGCGGGATCCCGGTGACGTCGCCAGTCTCGATCTGGTCGCCGGTCCGGGCGGCGCCGGCGGGCCTCCCAGCCCTCCATTTCGATTTGTCGAAGAGCACCTCGGCGGCTCGCAGCCGTGCCTGTCGGTGACCGACGCACGCGGCCGGCGCTGGCGCGCCAAGTGGGGGAACGAGGTCAACTCGGAGACCTTCGCCGTCCGCATCGCCTGGGCGTGCGGCTACTTCGTCGAGACCACCTACTTCGTCCCGTCCGGCACCATCGTCGGCGCCACCGCGCTCCAGCGAGCCGGCGCCTGCCTCGACGACCAGTGCCGCTTCACCGTCGGCGCGGTTCGAGCTCGACGATCCATCGGCCACGAAGCTGTTCGAGGAACACAGCTGGGCGTGGAACGACAACCCGTTTCTGGGCTCCCGCGAGCTGCACGGGCTGAAGATCCTGACGATGCTGCTCTCGAACTGGGATACCAAGGACCGTCGGGACGTCGCCCGCGGATCCAACACGGCGATCTACGAGCTCGATGGACCGGACGGACGCGAAGCCCGCTACCTGATCTCGGACTGGGGCGGCTCGATGGGCAGCTGGGGGTCGAACATCATCACCCGGGGGCGCTGGAACGCCGAGGCCTTTGCCGCGCAGACGCCCCAGTTCGTCGCCGGGGCGGAAGACGGCGTCGTCAAATTTGGTTACGTCGGGCAGCGCACCGAGGACATCGCCGCCGGCATCACCGCGGCGGACGTGCGCTGGTTGCACCAATACCTCGCGAGAATCACCGACCGCCAGCTCTCGGCCGCGCTCGAGGCCAGCGGTGCGACCGAACCGGAGCGCGAGCAGTTCCGGGCCGCGGTGCGCGAACGGATCACCCAGTTGGGCCGGCTCGCATCGGGGTCGGATCAGACCACGGCGGACGGCCACGGTTAAAGCCACGGATCAACACGGTTCAACACCGCAGTTCCCTCACCGCGGAGAACGCGGAGGTTCGCAGAGACTAGCCCTTGGCTCCCGTCGGATCCGACCTGCTCCGCGTGCGGGCCGTGGGTATGGCGTCCCACGGATTCTCGGGCCACGGATGCTTCGGGTATCGGCCGCGCAGCTCCTTCCGCACCTCGGGGTAGGTGTTGTTCCAGAAGCTGTTGAGGTCACGGGTCGTCTGCACCGGGCGTCCGTTCGGGGCCAGCAGCTCGATCAGCAGCGGTTCTTCGCGGGGACCGATGCGCGGCGTGCTGGCGAGCCCGAACAGCTCCTGGAGTTTGATCGACAGCACCGCCGAGCCGTCCTCGCGGTACTCGAGCGGATGCGTGCGTCCGCTGGGAGCGGCGAAGCTCGCCGGGGCGGCGGCGTCCAGCCGCTGGTGGGTGTTCCAGTCGAGCCCCTCCGCCAGCCGAACCTGACCGATGTCACGCCGGCCGTGGGCCGCCTTCAGCGCCAGCGCATCGAGATCGGTTTCGACGCCGGCGAAACGCAGGCGTCGCAGGAGCCGGACGTCCTCCTCGCCCAACGGGCGCGCCAGGAATGCCCGGGCGAGATACTCGGCGGCGATCAGTGGATCCGCGGCGGCAGGACGTTCTTTCAGCATCAGCGCGCCGTACATTTCGCGCTCGACACTGCGAAACGCGCCGGTTGCTGCCTCGACCTGGTGGATTACCGTGGTCGCGGTGGCGTTCAGCCACTCCTTCTCGACGATGCTGGCGATACGGATGCGCGCTTCGGCGACCTCGCCGCGCCGGCTCGCCTGGACGTCGAGGGCCAGGAGGAACTCGCCGTCCCGAACCCCGCTCTCGGGGCCGACGAACGCGCCGTGCCCGCTCGTGAGCAGCACTCGGGGGCTGCCGGGCGAGCGCCGCTGCGCGACCCGGTCGGGATAGCCCGCGAGCAGCGCCCGTCGCAGGAACCGCTCGTCGATACTGGCGGCCGGCTTGTCGAAGGTGCGCTGGAGCTCACGGGCATTCCGTACGATGTGCGCCGGCAGCTGCCCTTCCACGCCGGCGAGCAGATCGCAGGTGGTCGTGGCCGGATGTCGAGGCATCACCTGACGGTCCGACAGGATCGCGCACGCAATCGCGGCCTGGCGCGCGCCGCCTGCTTCGATGAGGATCCGCGCCAGCCGGGGATGAACCGGCATCCGCGCCATTCGCCGGCCAAGCTCGGTGATCCGGCCGTCGTCGACCGCGCCCAGGGCCGAAAGCAGCGCGTTCGCCGCGCCAAGCGCTGCGGCGGCCGGGCGTTCGAACCAGTCGAGGGTATCGGGGTCGCCGCCCCAGGCCAGCACGTCGAGCACCGGGCCGGACAGATCGATCCTGGAAATGTCGGGCTCCCGGTGTGGCTTCAGGCGGTCGGCCGCATCCCACAGTCTCAACACCAGGCCCGGGCCGAGGCGGCCGGCGCGCCCGGCCCGCTGATCGGCTGAATCGCGCGAGATCCTCTCGAGCACGAGGCTGTCGACGCCGCGGTCGGCGTCGTAGCGGGCCACCTTGTGCTGCCCGGTGTCGATGACGACGCTGACGCCGGGCACGGTGAGCGACGTTTCGGCGATATTCGTCGCGACGGTGATGCGCCTGGCGCCGGTCGCGGCAAGTGCGCGGTCCTGTTCTTCGGCCGGCAGCGTGCCGTGCAGCTCGATCACCTCGACCGAGGCCGGCACCACCGCCCGGATCGTCTCGACGGCACGCCGGGCATCCGCCGCGCCGGGCACGAAGCAGAGCAGCTGACCGGCGCTCCGGCCGAGAGCTTCCTTGACTGCGTCACCGAGGCCGGCGCCGGCGCGGTACTCGACGTCCACCGGATGCAGGGCGCCGGGGATCTCGAACACCGGGCTGCCATCGAGGTAGGCTGCCGCCCGCTGCGCGTCGAGTGTCGCCGACATGATCACGACCCTGAGGTCGTCGCGGGCACGCCACGCCTGTTTCGCCAGGGCGATGCCCAGGTCGGCGTGGATGCTGCGCTCGTGGAACTCGTCGAGCACGATCGTCCGGAACGCCGACAGCAGCGGGTCCTGCTGCAGCCGCGCGGTGAGGATCCCTTCGGTTGCCACCAGCAAGCCGGTCGCATCGGTGAAGCGACGCTCGAACCGGACGTGCCATCCGACCTCGCGCCCCAGGGTCCAACCCTGGTCGTGGGCGATGCGCTGGGCGATCGCCCTCGCGGCGACCCGGCGCGGTTGCAGCAGGATCACCGGCCCGTCGGCGACGAGCGCCGGGGGGATCCGCGTGGTCTTGCCCGCCCCGGGTGCGGCGACAACGATCGCCGCGCGGTGCTGCCGCAGGCCGGCGAGGATCGCGGGTATGTGCGGGTCGACGGGCAGCGCCACCCGTCAATTCTGACGCAGTGCGGCGACCGGATTCAGGCGAATGGCACGCAAGGCCGGCAGAAGGCTCGCCAGCATGGCGACGCCGATCAGGATGCCGGCGACTTCATCGTGCAGGCGGCGATCGAGCCTGGCTCTGCGAATGAAACCGGCAATCCGCGACAGCAGCGTACGCATCACCGGCTAGTCGTCACGCAGCGCAATCGTCGGGTCCACCCGCAACGCCCGGCGGATCGGCGGCAGGTGCGCTGCCACGGCGACGGCGCCGAGGACGGCGATGGCGCTGGCGATCGTCAGCGGATCGAGCGCGTCGACCTCGAACAGCTGGCCGCGCAGAAAGCGGGTGGCCGCCGCCGATGCGAGCAACCCGAGCGCGATGCCGATCATCACCGTGCCGGCGCCCGAGCCGAGCACGAGCCGAAGCACGTCGGCGCGGCTCGCGCCGAGCGCGACCCGCAGGCCGACCTCCCGCGTCCGCGCCGCCACCGTGTAGGAGATGACGCCATACAGACCGATCGCGGCGAGCAGCAGTGACGCCGCGGCAAAGCCGGCCAGCAGCTGCGTCAGGAAGCGCCGCTGCGCCGTGGACTTGGCCAGCAGGTCGTCGAGCGCCGCAACCGAGTAAAGCGGCACCGCCGGATCGAGCTCGCGCAGCGCCGCCCGGATCGCCGGCATCAGTCCCTGCGCACCAGCGGACGAGGTCTTCACCGTGAGCACGAGGAAGGAGTCGGTGAACTGCGATTGCGGCAGGTACATCTGCGGATAGGCTGGCTCGGTCAGCGCCTCATGCCGCACGTCGCCGACCACGCCGATGATGGTGCGCCAGGGTCCGTCCTTCGCTCCGCCGACCCGGACTCGCCGGCCGATCGGGTCCAGCCCCCGGAACAGGTTGTTCGCCGCGGTGTCCGACATCAGGATGACCGGCTCCGAGGTGGCGGTGTCCCGCTCCTCGATCAGCCGTCCTCGCCGCAGCGGGATCCCCATGACGCGGAAGTAGTCGGGGGTCACCGAGTAGCGCTCCGGAGAAGGTGCGTCGCCGGGATTCGGGGGCTCCATTCCCTGGATGTGAAGCCCGAAACGATCGCCGTTACCCCCCATCGGGATCTGCCCGGCAATCGCCGCCCCCTGCACGCCCGGGAGCGCCGTGGCGCGCGCGATCAGCCGCTGCATGAAGGCGTAGACCGCCGGGTCCTCGCGATACTTCTCGCCGACCAGCGAGAACTGCGCGGTCAACACCCCCTCGCTGACGAAGCCGGGATTCACCTGCAGCAACCTGGAAACGCTTTTCAGCATCAGCCCGGCGCCGACCAGCAGCACGAGCGCCACCGCGAGGTCGGCGATGACCAGCGCCTGGCGGGTGCGCCGCGACGATGAACCCACCGCTCCGCGTGTGCCTGACGCCAGCGCGCCGCTCATGCGGGTGGACGACGCGCTCAGTGCCGGCAGGAGGCCGAACACCAGACCGGTCAGGACCGAGAGCAGCGCGCTGAAACCGAGTACCGGCAGGTCGATCGCGATCTGCGAGGCGACCGGCAGCTCGCCCGGGAACAGTTGGATCAGACCCTGGAGGACCGCTGCCCCCACGGCGAGGCCGCCGACGCCTCCTGCCACCCACAACAGCACGCTCTCGGTGACCAGCTGGCGCACGAGACGGCCGCGCCCGGCGCCGAGCGCGGCCCGCACCGCCATTTCGCGGGTCCGGGTCAGCGTCCGGGCGAGCAGCAGGTTCGCGACGTTCGCGCAGGCGATCAACAGGACGAATCCGACGGCCGCGAGCAGAACGAACAGCGGCTCGCGCACCGGGCCGGACACCGCGTCCTGGAGAGGCTCGAGCCCCACCCGGCCTTCGCCGTAGTCGCCCGGGTACTGCCGCATCAGACCGGCGCGCAGCGCGTCGAGGTCTTCGGCCGCCTGCTCGATCGTCACGCCCGGACGCAGCCGGCCGACCGCCCGCAGGTGCCGGCAGCTGCGGCAGGCGTACGACAGCGCCGGGTCGTAACCGAGCGCCGCCCATAACTCCGCGGGCTGGTAGGCGCTGGCCGAGATGACGTCTTCGAAGCCGGCCGGCATCACGCCGATGATCTCGAACGACTGGTCGTTCATCCGGATCGTCCGGCCGATGACCGACGGATCGGCGTTGAAGCGGCGGCGCCACAGCCCATCGCTGAGCACGAGGACGCGGTACCGGTCCGGATGGTCGTCCTCTTGCCGGAAGGTCCGGCCGAGCGCCGGCTGAACGCCGAGCAGCGAGAAGTAGGACCAGCTGACCCGCATCCCTGTCAGCCGCTCGGCCTCCCCGGCCACCAGCGTGGCCTGCCACGACCGGACCGCGGCCAGCTGTTCGAACGCGCGGTTCCGGTCCCGGAACTCGGTGAAGGTCCCGTAACCGATGTTGCCGTAGGAGTCGCCCTCGGCGGTGTCGCCGAACAGGACCAGCCGGCCGGCGTCCGGGAACGGCAGCGGGCGAATCAGGACCGCGTTGACGATACCGACGATCGCGGTGGTGGCGCCGATGCCGAGCGACAGGGTCAGCACCGCCGCCACGGTGAACGCGGGGGCGTGCCGGTAGGTGCGGACGGCGTAGCGGATGTCCTGCAGGAACGACTCCAGAGCCGGCAGCGTCCGCTGGTCGCCGTACGACTCGGCGATCTGCGCTCTCCCGCCGAGCCGCAGCGCGGCCTCGCGGTGCGCGGCCTCGGGACCCTGCCCGGCGCGGCGGAGTTCCCCCTCGAGCATCTCCCGATGGAACGCCAGCTCGTCGTCCAGGCGGGCGCGGTCGCGGTGTCGGTTTCGCGTCAGCATCCCCCACGCCCGGGTCAGCCCTTCACGTAACGTAGCCATCAGGCTCCTTCCGATCTGAGAACCCGCCCCATGACGTCGACGATCCGCTGCCAGTCCTGCGCTTCGCGCTCGAGCTGATGCCGGCCGGCCCGGGTCAGGCTGTAGAAGCGGGCGCGCCGGTTGTTTTCCGAGACTCCCCATTTCGACGAGATCCAGCCCCTCTGCTCCAGTCGCAGCAGCGCCGGGTACAACGTGCCCTGGTTGAGCTGCAGCAGGTTGTCGGACACCTGCTGGATCCGCTGGGCGATCCCGTAGCCGTGCATCGCCCCCAGGGTGTCGAGGGTCTTGAGCACCATCAGGTCGAGCGTCCCCTGCATGACGTCGGATCTGGGCTGGGTCACGGCGTTCCTTTCTACCTGTTGATATTCCACAGGAGCTTGCCTGTGCCCCTGTTGGACGTCAACATGAGGCAGAAAGGTTTGACGCCGATTCGAGGAAAATTCGCAGCGAACGGCACTCCGGCGGTATACGTATGAGTGCCTATGGAACGCCTGTTTCAGGACATCCGCTTCACCCTCCGCATCCTGCTCAAGGATCGCGCCTTCACCATCACCACGCTGCTGACGCTCGCCCTGTGCATCGGCGCCAACGCCGCGATCTTCGCCGTGGTCAATTCGGTGCTGCTGCGGCCGCTGCCGGTCGCCCGAACCCGACCGGCTGGTGCTGCTCTACAACAGTTATCCGAAGGCCGGGGTCGAGCGGGCCAGCACCGGCGTGCCCGACTACTACGACCGGCTGCGCGAGACCGACGCCTTCGAAGAGCTCGCGCTCTACCAGCAGCGCGGCATCACCGTCGGCGGCGAGGGGCGGGTGGAGCGGTTGACGGGAATGGCGGCGCGTCCATCGCTGCTCCGCATGCTGCGCGCCACCCCGATCAAGGGGCGCGCCTTCACCGAGGAGGAAGCGGAGCCGGGAGCCGACCGGAAGGTCATCCTGAGCTACGCGCTGTGGCAGCGGCTCTTCGGCGGCCGCGATTCGGCCGTCGGCGAGGACCTGCGCATCAACGCCAACCCCTATCGCGTAATCGGGGTCCTGCCGGAAGGCTTCCACTTCATGGCCGCCGACATCGATCTCTGGGTGCCGCTGTCCTTCGTCGCCGAGCAACGGAGCGACGATGCGCGGCACAGCAACAGCTACACGATGGTCGGCCGGCTGAAGCCGGGGGCCAGCGTCGAGCAGGCGCAGCAGCAGATCGATGCGCTGAACGCGCGAAACCTCGATCGCTTCGCCAACATGAAGCAGATCCTGGTGAACGCCGGGTTCCATACCGTCGTCCGGCCGCTCCAGGAAGACATGGTCAGCGAGGTCCGCCGCACGCTCTTCCTGCTGTGGGGCGGGGTGCTGTTCGTGCTCGCCATCGGCGCGGTGAACATCACCAACCTCGTGCTGATCCGTTCGACGGCGCGCATGCGCGAGCTCGCGACCCGGCACGCCCTGGGGGCCGGCCTGGCCCGCCTCACCCGTCAGCTGCTCACCGAGACGGTGCTGCTGACGCTGGCCGGCGGCGTGGCGGGGGCCGCGCTCGGCTACTGGGGGCTGGCGCTGCTGTCGCAGCTCGGCATCGAGTCGCTCCCGCGCAGCGCCGAGATCCGGATGGACAGCACGGTCGTCACCTTCACCATGCTGCTCGCGCTGGCGGTCGGCATCCTGGTCGGGATCGTCCCGGTCATAAGCCTGCGGCAGATCAATCTGAGCCAGGCCTTCAGAGAGGAAGGGCGCAGCGGCACCAGCGGACGCGGCGCCAGGGTCATGCGCCGGACGCTCGTCGCCAGCCAGGTGGCCTTCGCGTTCATGCTGCTGATCGGCGCCGGCCTGCTGCTCGCCAGCTTCGAACGAGTGCTGCGCATCCAGCCGGGGTTCGACCCCGAGCACCTGCTGACCGCACGGATCTCACCGCCGTCGACTCGATATCCGGAAGACGCCCAGCTGCAGGTCCTCGCGGACCGGCTGCTCGCGTCCATCCGAACCCTGCCGGGCGTGACCGCGGCGGGCATCACCTCCAACATCCCGTTCGGAGGGGATTTCAGCGACAGCGTGATCCTGGCCGAGGGATACCAGATGGCGCCGGGGGAATCGCTGATCTCGCCATACAGCGTCGAGGCCAGCGCCGGCTACATGGAGGCGCTGCGGGTGTCGCTGAAGGGCGGACGGTTCTTCGCCCCGAGCGACACCGCCACGTCGCCGCCGGTCGTGATCGTGGATGAAACGCTGGCGAAGAAGTTCTGGCCCGGCCAGGATCCGGTCGGCCGGCGGATGTTCAAGCCGCAGAATCCCGACGACTTCACGAAACCGGGGAAGGACACCAGGTGGATCACCGTCGTCGGCGTGGTCGGTGAAACGAAGATGGCGGGGCTGGTCACCTCCGACACGCGCGTCGGGACCTACTACTTCCCCATCACCCAGGAGGTCCCGCGGACGATGACGCTCGCGGTCCGTACCGCCGGTGATCCGCAGTCGGTGACCGGTGCGCTTCGCCAGTCGCTCGCCGCGATCGATCCGGAGCTGCCGCTCTACAGCGTCCGGCCGATGACCGACCGGATGAACGAAACCCTGATGGACCGCCGGACGCCGATGATGCTGGCGTTGATGTTCGCCGGGGTCGCGCTGTTCCTCGCGGCGATGGGACTCTACGGTGTGCTCGCCTACCAGGTGGCGCAGCGGACCAGGGAGATCGGGATCCGGATGGCGCTCGGCAGCGACCCGGGTGGCATCTTCGCGCTGGTGCTCCGCGAAGGGGCGGCGCTGCTCGTCGCGGGCCTGGCAGCCGGGGTTGCCGGCGCGTTCGCGATGAGGCGGGCGATGGAAACGCAGCTCTTCGGCGTCAGCGCGATGGACCCGCTGGTGCTCGCCAGCGTCGCCGGCCTGCTGGCCGTGGTCGCGGCCGCCGCCTGCATCGTCCCCGCCCGCCGGGCGTCGCGGATCAACCCGATGCTGGCGCTCAGCGAGTGACACGGCTCGAGACGGTCTTCCTGGATGCCGGGGGCGTTCTCGTCTTCCCCAACTGGCAGCGCATCAGCGAGGTGCTGGCGGCGCACGGCGTCCAGGTCGCCGCGGACGCGCTCGCCGCCGTGGAGGCTCAGGCCAAGCACCACCTCGATCGGAGCCGCACCGTAAAGGCTTCGAACGACACGCAGCGAGGCTGGCAGTACTTCAACCTGATTCTCGAGCGCGCCGGCGTTCAGCTGAACGCGGCGACCGATGCCGCGCTGGCGGAACTGCATGCCTACCACCAGGCATCGAACCTGTGGGAGTACATGCCGGACGACGTGCTCCCGTCGCTGCGGGCGATCGGGATCCTCGGGCTGAAGTCGGTGGTCGTCTCGAACGCCAACGGCACGATCTGCGCGCTCGCCGAGCGGATCGGCATCGGCGCCGAGGTCCATTGCGTGCTCGATTCACACACCGAAGGGGTCGAGAAGCCGGACCCCAGATTCTTCGAGATCGCGCTGCGCCGTGGTCGCGCCAGCCGGGCAACCACGATCCACGTCGGCGACATCTACGAGGTCGATGTGGTGGGAGCCCGGGCGGCCGGGATCCGGCCGGTACTGCTCGACGCCGCCGGGCTCTATCCGGATGCCGATTGCCCGCGCGTGCAGTCCCTGCCGGAGCTGGTCCGGCGCATCGTCAACGAAGAGTTCGGCACGCTGCCGAAACGATGAGCGCGGCCGCGGCCGTCTCCGCGGGCGTCCGCTATGGCACGACCGGGATCAGGCGCGGGCCACGATCCTCGCCCAGCTGTCCTTCAGGGTCACGGTGCGGTTGAACACCAGCTGGCCGTCCCGCGTATCGGGATCGACCGCGAAATAGCCAAGCCGCTCGAACTGGAAGCGGTCGCCTGGCTTCGCGGCGGCGGCGGCCGGCTCGACCCTGGCGGTGCGCACCTGCAGCGAGGCGGGATTCAAGTCCTGCCGGTAGTCACCGTTCTCACCCGGCTGCTCCGCGGTGAAGAGGCGGTCGTAGAGCCGGACCTCGGCGTCGATCGCCGTACGGGCCGCAACCCAGTGCAGGGTCGCCTTGACCTTGCGCCCGTCGGCGGCATCGCCACCGCGGGTCGACGGATCGTAGGTGCACCGCAGCTCGGTGATCGCGCCGCTCGCGTCCTTGACCACGCCGGTGCAGGTGATGAAATAGGCGCCGCGCAGCCTGACCTCCCGGCCGGGTGAGAGCCGGAAGAACTTCTTCGGCGGATCTTCCATGAAGTCGTCGCGCTCGATGAACAGCTCGCGGGAGAACGGCACGCGGCGCGAACCGGCGGCGGCATCCTCGGGGTTGTTCGCCACCGCGAACTCTTCGGCCTGGTCCTCCGGATAGTTCTCGATCACCACCCTCACCGGATCGACCACCGCCATGAGCCGCGGCGCCCGCTTGTTCAGGTCTTCGCGGACGGCGTGCTCGAGCAGCGCGACGTCGACCAGGTTCTCGCGCTTGGCGACACCGACGCGCTCGCAGAAATTCCGGATCGACTCGGGCGTGTAGCCGCGCCGGCGCATGCCGACGATCGTCGGCATCCGCGGATCGTCCCATCCGCCGACATGCCCTTCCTGCACGAGCTCGAGCAGCCGGCGCTTGCTCATCACCGTGTAGGTGAGGTTCAGGCGCGCGAACTCGATCTGCCGCGGCCGCGCCGGCACCGGCAGGTTCTCCACCAGCCAGTCGTAGAGCGGACGATGGGCCTCGAACTCGAGCGTGCACAACGAGTGGGTGATGTGCTCGATCGCGTCGGACGGCGGGTGGGCGAAGTCGTAGAGCGGGTAGATGCACCAGGCGTCGCCGGTCCGATGGTGGTGGGCCCGGCGGATGCGGTAGAGCACCGGGTCACGCATGGTGATGTTCGCCGAGGTCATATCGATCCGGGCGCGCAGGACGTGGGCGCCGTCCGCGAACTCGCCGGCCCGCATCCGGGTGAAGAGATCGAGGTTCTCCTCGATCGACCGGCTGCGGTAGGGGCTGTCCCGGCCGGGCTCGGTCAGGGTGCCCCTGGTGGTGCGGATCTCGTCGGCGGTCTGGGTGTCGACGTAGGCGCGTCCCTCCCGTATCAGGTGGACGGCGTAGTCATAGAGCTGTTCGAAGTAGTCCGAGGCAAAGTGCAGGTTGTGCCACTCGAACCCGAGCCAGCGCACGTCGTCCTTGATCGCCTCGACGTATTCGACCTCCTCCTTCGCGGGGTTGGTGTCGTCGAAGCGGAGGTTGCAGGTGCCGCCGAACTCCTGGGCGACGCCGAAGTTGAGGCAGATCGACTTGGCGTGGCCGATGTGCAGGTAGCCGTTGGGCTCGGGTGGAAACCGCGTCGCCACTCGTCCCGAATGTTTACCGGAGACGCGATCTTCGGTGATGATGGTGCGGATGAAGTCGAGGCCGGGCGTTTCGTGGCCCGCCGCCTCGGTCGTCGTGTCAGTCATGGCGGCAAAGCTCGATTATAGTCGCCAGGGTTCGACTCCGCCCAACACACTCGAGACAGGATCTGTCATGCGCCGCATCGCTGTTTTGTCCGCGTCCGCGATCACGCTCGCCGGCCTTCTGATCGGGCTCACGCCCGGGATTCACGTCGCGGCCGCCACCGCGCCGCGGCCGGGGGTGGACTGGCCGCAGTTCCGGGGGATTGCCGCGACCGGCATCGCCGAGGGATTCTCGCTGCCGACCACCTGGAACGCCGCGGACGGCACCAACGTGCTGTGGAAGACGCCGGTGCCGGGCCTCGGGCTGTCCAGCCCGGTGGTGTGGGGCAACGACATCTTCATCTCCACGTCGATCAGCGGCAAGAAGGACGCCGGGCTGAGGGTCGGGTTGTACGGCGACGTCCGTCCGGTCGAAGACGACACGCCGCACGAGTGGCGGCTGTACGCGCTCGACAAGAAGACCGGCGCCATCAAGTGGCAGCAGACCGCGCACACCGGCGTGCCGAAGATCAAGCGTCACACCAAGGCCACCCATGCGAACTCCACGCTGGCCACCGATGGCGAGCGGGTGATCGCGTTCTTCGGGTCGGAAGGGCTCTTTGCCTACGACCTGAAGGGGAAGCTGCTGTGGAAGAAGGACCTGGGCGTGCTCGACGCCGGGTGGTACACCTCGCCGGAGATGCAGTGGGAAACCGGCAGCTCGCCGGTGATCCATGATGGCATGGTGGTGATCCAGGCCGACGTGCAGAAGGGCTCGTTTCTGGCGATGTTCGACGCCAAGGACGGCCGCGAGGTCTGGCGGGTGAGCCGCAGCGACGTGCCGACGTGGAGCACGCCGACGATCCATCGCGTCAACGGCGTGACGCAGATCCTGGTGAACGGGATGCGCCAGGTCGGCGCCTACGATTTCAAGACCGGCAAGGAGATCTGGAAACTGTCAGGCGGCGGCGACATCCCGGTGCCGACGCCGGTGGTCGCCGACGGGCTCGTCTACATCACCAACGCCCACGGCGGGCCGTCGCCGGTCTACGCCATCCGCGACACCGCCAGCGGCGACATCAGCCTCAAGCCGGAGACGACCAGCAACGAGGCGGTGGCGTGGAGCGTGCCGCGCGGCGGCGGCTACATGTGCACGCCGCTGGTCTACCAGGGGTTCGCCTACATCATCCAGTACAACGGGATCCTGAGCGTGTTCGACGCGAAGACCGGGGAGAAGAAGTATCAGCAGCGTCTCGCGGGGGCGACCTCTGCTTTCACCGCTTCACCGGTTGCGAACGACGGCAAGGTCTACGCCGCGAGCGAAGACGGTCAGGTCTTCGTGCTCAAGGCCGGTCCGGTCTACGAACAGCTGGCGATGAACGAGATGTCCACGCCGGTGCTCGCGACGCCGGCCATCTCCGAGGGGCGGCTGCTGCTGCGCACCCAGGACCAGATCGTGGCGATCGGCAAGAAATAGGACCACGGCAGCCGAACACAACAAACCATCACCGCGGCTCCGGGTGCGTCCTCGATGAATCACTGCCATCGACCAAAACCCTCACCGCAGAGGCCACAGAGCAACGCAGAGGGATTCTGCTATGGGTGTTCTCTGCGCCCTCGGCGCGCTCAGCGGTGATTCCGTTTTCTGCCACTACTGAATCACCATCGGATCGAGCCGGTGGAGTTAGCTGCGACGGCGGCGGGTCGGCGCCGCCCGGCCGCCGTCCGTTGCCGAGCGACGGCGCCGTGGCTTCACCAGCGTGCTCTGCCAGGCCAGCACCAGCGCCCCGCGCACGACCGCTACGTCGGCCGCGCCCAGCACGACATCGGTGTACCCCTGGCGTCCCCAGGCTCCGCTGGCCGGCACGAACGCCTCCGGATCCTCGAGGATCAACTCGCGCTGCTCCTCTGGCGACAGCTTCACGGTGGCGCGCTCGTCCCCTGGATGAAGGGTCGCGAAGATCCGGCCATTCGCGCGGAAGTCGGGGTGACCCATGTGCGCCGCTTCGACGGCCCCGTTCATCGCCAGGGCGAGCCGGCGGAAAGTGTCAGCGGTCATCGTCGGCTCCCGCGCCGCCGGGACGTCACTGCGAGGATGCCAGCAAGCAGCCGCAGGTTGAGGCGCATCGGCAGAAGATACATCGAAGCGGTGGAAGTCGTCGAACAGAAGCTCGAACCGAGCACCTGAACCCAGAACTCTGAACCTGGAACCTGGAACCTGGAACCTGAATATACTGATTGGTCTGTTCTTGAACCGGCCTGAGGGCCAGAACAAAGGGGCGTCATGATTACAGCGCGTAGTATTCGTTCGGCGGCGATGGCCGTCTGCCTCTCCCTTGTGGCTGCGGTGGCCTTCGGGCAAACCAAGCCCAAACCGTACGAACCCCAGAGCGGCCAGGAGGGCAAGGACGTCGTCTGGGTCCCCACGCCGCAGGTGCTCGTCGAGAAGATGCTGGACCTGGCCAAGGTCACCCCGCAGGACTTCGTCATGGACCTGGGCTCGGGTGACGGGCGCACGGTCATCACCGCCGCCAAGCGCGGCGCACGGGCCATGGGGGTCGAGTACAACCCCGACATGGTCGAGCTCTCCAACCGGAACGCCACCAGCGCGGGGGTCAACGGCAAGGCGACCTTCGTCAAGGCCGACCTGTTCGAAACCGACCTCTCCAAAGCATCGGTCATCACCATGTTCCTGCTGCCGCAGATCAACCTGAAGCTCCGGCCGAAGATCCTCGACCTGAAGCCGGGCACGCGGATCGTCTCCAACTCCTTCACCATGGAAGACTGGGAGGCGGACCAGACCGAGACGATCACCGAGAACTGCGTGAGCTGGTGCACGGCGCTGCTCTGGATCGTGCCGGCGAAGGTGACCGGGACCTGGACGTCACCGCAGGGCGACCTGGTGCTGACCCAGACGTTCCAGAAGGTTTCCGGGACGCTCGGCGGCAAGCCGATCGCCGACGGACGCTTGAACGGTGATCAGCTCACCTTCACCGCCGGCGGCGCGAAGCAGACCGCGAAGGTGAACGGCAATACCATGCAGGGCTCCAACTGGACGGCCACGAAGAAGTAGACGCCGGCCCGAGCCGGCCTGTCGGCATGATCACGCGAGCTGCGGCCGGCGCCGTCATCGGGACGGTGATGGCGACGGCGGCGCTCGCGGCGTTCACCCTCCTCAATCCGGCGGTCGTGTTCGATTTCGACGCCGACCTCCCCCGCCCGATCACCGCAGGGTTCTATCCGGTCGAGCGCACCCCCGCAGAAACCTTCGCCTGGACCAGCACGCTCGCGACGATCTCGCTCCGCGGAATCGATCGAGATGACACCTGGCGCTGTACGGCACGAATGCGCGGCGGACGACCGGCAGGTTCCCCGGCGGCGGAAACCAGGTTCGGCGTCGACGGGGTGACGGTGGCGACCCAGGTGCCAGGAGCCGCCTACGAGGACATCGGTTTCGATGCCCCACCGAAGCCGGGCGCACGGACGCTGAGCCTGACGATCAGCACCTCACCCCCGTTCGTGCCAGGGGCGACGGACGCACGAGAGCTGGGCGCACAAATCGATCGCATCGGCTGCCTTCCAGCTGCCGGGAGCTGGACCCTTCCGCCGGCCGAGTCCCTCGTCCGGGTAGCGGCGGCCGGCGCTGCCTTCGGCCTGATCTTCGCGCTGCTGACGCCGACGCTCCTGCTGTCGCTCATCGCGAGCGCCGTGCTCGGCGCGGCGCTCGGGCTCGTGGTCAATACCGGCGTGGCGCGGTTTTCGCGTGCTTACCTGGATTGGATCCTGCCGCTCGCGTTCTGGATCACCGCGCCGCTCCTGCTGTTCGCCGTCACCCGGTGGCGGCGCCGGCGACCGCTTCATCCTGCGGTGGGTTTCGTGCTCCTGTTCTCTTCGAGCGTCATGTTCGTGAAGATATTGACGCTGCTCCATCCGTCGAAGGACGTTGTCGACGCCGTCTTCCATGCCCACCGGCTGGAATGGGTCCTTGGCGGGCGCTACTACTTCACCCAGCCGATGCCCGGCGGCGTGCAGTTCCCCTACGCCATCGGCCTCTACGTGACTGCAGCGCCGTGGGCCGCGCTGGTTCGTGACCACGTCGCCCTGCTGCGAATCGTCGTGTGCGCAGCGGAGGCGATTGCCGGAGGGCTGCTCTACGTTGCGGTCGCCAGGGCATGGAACGACCGGCTGGCTGGAGCCCTGGCGGTGGTCCTCTACCACCTCGCCCCACTGCCCTACGTGGTGATCGGCAACGCCAACCTGACCTACGCGTTCGCCCAGTCCGCCGCGGCGGCGACGATGGTGGCGGCGGCGGCGCTGCCGTTCGGGCGCCGATCGGGGGTAATGATCGCGAGCCTGTTTGCGATCGCGTCCCTGGCCTTTCTCTCGCACGTCGGGATCTTTCCGGTGCTTGCCCTCGCGCTGATGGCGACCGGCATCCTTTGCTGGATTCTCGCCGCCAGGACCGAGCGGCCGGCGGCGACCGGGATCGTGGTCGCGACAGTCCTCGCCGCCTGCTTCGCGGTGGGGTCCTACTACGCGCATTTCCCCGAGGTCTACGCTGCGCTCGGACGGGTGACGGCGGCGGCGCCACCGACGACTGAACCAGGCCCATCCACTGCAGCACCGGACGCCGCCCGCCCGTCCCTGACCATGGGCGCGCGCGCCGTCCGGGCCGCGGACCTCGGAGCTGCCGGCATCGGCTGGCCCCTCATCGCTCTGGCGATCGTCGGCGCATGGGTGGCGTGGCGCGCACCGCGGGATCGCCTTTCGCTCGCGCTCGGCGGGATGGGTGTGAGCTTTGCGGTGTTCCTGATGTTCAGGGTGATCGCGCCGGTCGATGCCAGGTATCAGCGTTACGCCGACGAGTTCATCGAGCGTCTCTACTACGCGACGTTGCCGGCCATTGCGATCCTCGCCGGCCTGGCGGCCGCACGGGGATGGCGCGGTGGTGTGGCGTGGCGGCTGGCCTCGACCGCCGGACTCGCCGCCGCCGCGGTCCTCGGCATCCGGCAGTGGCTCTCCTGGATCCGGTAGTTATTTCGACCGGCGAGACAGCCGCCACACCTGTACACCGGCGGCAGGCAGCCGGACGTCGAGGGTGATCCCATCGTCCAGACGCTTCGGCGCCGCGACGGTGCCGTCAATGAGACTGGTTGCGGTGTACTCCGCCGGCGGACGCTTTAGCGAGATCGTTGCCTGCGCGGCGGCCCGGCCATGATTGAACACGTACACCAGCGTGTCGGCCCCGGCCTCGGTGTATCGAACCTCCACGGGGGAGCCGGTGACGGCGACCGGAAACTGGACGCCGGCCCATCGCAGCAAGCCACGAAAGAATGTCTCTGCTTCAGCGGTCGGAGTCGACTGCGCCGAAGCGCTGACATACGACCCCAGCATCAACGTCCGCCCCTTGCCGTACGCCGACATCACCGCGGCGGCCGCGCCATCGTCGAAGCGGGCGACGATCCTGGCGCCTGGCGCGGCGGCTTCGAGCGTCTCCTTGTACCAGCGCGCCGGTAGAGCCGTGCCGGATGGGAACCCCGGCAGATCGTCGCCGCTCCATCGGATGGTGGTGCGTCCGCCAGGTGCGGTCTCGATCGCCGTCTCCCGCGCCCCCATCACTTCCCAGAGGCCAAGGCCGGGGATGCGCTCCGAGGCGTAGCCCTTCTCGTTGTTCCAGGCGAGGCGCGCCTCGGCGACGAGCGTTCCGCCGTCGCGCACGTATTCGGTCAAGGTGCGCGCCGACGCCTCCGGCAGCATCAGCGGATAGGGGAAGATCACCAGCTTGTAGGGGCGCAGCTTTGCCGCCGACAGATGGTCGATGTGAACGTAGTCGAGCGGCACGTTGCTCGGGAACAGCGCGCGATGGACGCCGAGCAGCGAATCCCGCTCGATGCTCACCACCTCGCCCTGCGGCCCGCCGTAAGCCGCGGCGCGCTGGCGGCCGCCGACGAAATGCGCGAGCGGATTGTAGACGACCGCAACTTCCGCCTGGGGCGGACGGGCGTCGAGAAACAACTGCTGGTGGCGGTCGACGATCGCGGCAATGCCCCCCGCCACCCTGGCGCGATCGGTAATGGTGCCGTCGAGATGGTTCAGCCCGAAGCCGCCCGACTCATAGCCGGTGCTCATCGGATACCAGGCGTAATAGTTGATCCCCTTGGCGGCGCGCGACAACGCCGTCCACGTCCAGATCTTCAGATCGTCAGGGGTGACGGCCGGGCTCACGTTCACCGAGATCGTGCCGAAGCCTCCCTGGAGCTCGCCGACCCAGAAGCCGTCGCGCCCCTCGTCGTAGCCGAACGATCGCGTGAAGTCGAGCAGTGCCGCCCGCCAGGTGACGTCGCGGTCCACGAACGCGGAGTGTTTGGGATAGAACGAGGTGCCGTAAAAATCCACCTGCTTCGCCATGGTCCAGTCGTCGGCCTGACCTTCCCAGTGGTGCGGCGAAGCGAACAACCCGACCCCGGCGGCGTGGCTGGTCACGATGGTGGCGGGGGCGACCTGCTTCACCGCCTGGTAGCGCTCACGCAGGTCTTCACCGAGCTTGGCGACGATGAATGCCTTCCAGTCGATGTAGTCGGTGTAGGAGAGGATGGTGCTCATGCGGCTGGGTTCGACGCTGTCCCAGTTCGCGAAGTGCCGGTACCAGGCGGCATTGAGATTCTCGAGTGACCCGTACTTCCGCTCCAGCCAGGCGCGGTAGCGCCTGAGGGTGTGGGGGCAGAAGCAGAACTCCGGGTTGGGAATCCAGGTCGGGTTCGCCCAGTTGATGACGTGAGGCTCGCTCCAGAGATCCCACCCGATGAACGCCGGACTGCGCCGGGCGCGTGCGGCCAGCGCCGCGTAGAACGCGTTGTCTGCGGCACGGATGCCAGGATGGTCGCGGCAGTATCCGGGGGAGGTCTCGGGCTTGATCGCCTGGCCGTTCGACGATACGAACAGCGAGTCGGGATGCTTGTCGCCGAGCCACTGGGGAGCCGAGTCCATGTAGACCTGGAGCACGAGCTTCAGCCCTTCTTCTTCGGCCAGCTCCAGCAGAACGTCGAGCGTCTCGAAATCGTAGCGGCCTTCCGCCGGCTGCCCGGACGCCCAGTCGATCCACGCCCGGACGGTATTGAAGCCGAGCCGCTTGATCTGGCGGACGTCCTGGCGCCAGGCCTCCTTCTTCGACCGCGCCTGCTTTTCGAGCATCGGCGCGCGCGCTTTCCCGCCGCCGTACCACGCGGCCATGGGGAAGAATCGCGGCGTCTCCGGCGACTGAGCGAGCGCCGGCCCGCGCCAGGGCAACGCGCGGACGGCCCCGAGCACGATTACGATCAGAAGAAGGGCCCGCCATGTCGAGCGCATGGTGGGGATTGTCGCCCGGAATGCCTAGCGGCGGATCACCAGGCCGATCGACGCGGTGACGTAGCGGAGGTGGACCGGGCCGGTCGCGACCGGCCCCTCATCGGTGCTGCGAAGGGTGCTGTGGTAGCGGACGTCGAAGCGCACGCCGGTCCGCTGCGAAAAGAAGCCGATCGCGCCTCCCCCCACGTTGAACGCCGCCAGGTTCAGGCTGACGGGGAAGATGCCGACGTCTTCGTTGACCACGTTCATGACGCCGAAGCCGCCGGAAAAAAACGGCCGGAGCCCGTATTCGGTCCAGCGGCGCGGCAGCGTCAGCACCACGTTGCCCATGGCGACGATGCTGCGGCTGCTGTGCACCAGCTCCTGCGGCACCTCGAAGCTGACGTCGTCTCCCTGGAAGAGCCCTGGCGTCCACTGGATGAGCCCCTCGACCCCCAGCAACCCGCCGCCGAGCCAGGAGACGGCGCCGCCGAACTGGGTGTGCACGTTGTCGGTGGCTTTTTCGACGTCCACCAGGCTGGTGTCGCCGAACATCGTGAACCCGACCATCGGGGTAAAGTGCCACTCGGCTGCAGCGGGCCGCGCGACGAGTACCGACGAAGAGGCAGCTGAGCGCGAAAGCCCTCTTCATCGGCTCCGTTGCTTACGTGACCAGCTTGAGGAAGAGCGTCGCGAACAGGGACCGGCTGACGTCTCCGGCAGGAACCTGGTAGGGGGACACCAGCCGGTCGCTGTTGGCGAGCAGGATGAACGTGAGATTCCGCTCGGGCAGCTTGATGATGAGCGACGAGTAGGCGTTCGGCACGTTGCCGAAGTGCCAGACCACCCGCTGGCCGTTGTAGCTCTGGACGAACCAGCCGAGGCCGGTCGGCAGCGCGGTGCCGCGATACCCGGTCGCCGGCTGCCAGGCCTGGGCCAGCGTCTCGTCGAGCAGGAGCACGCGCGTGTCGAGCGCGCCATCGAGCTTTGCCAGGTCGCGGACCGTCGATACGAGCCCGCCGCTGGCGGACATCGGCGTGGCTGCGACCTCGGTGCGTTCGGCCCGGCCGCGGCTGTCCACCTTGTAGCCTGGCGCCATTCGCTCGAGTACACGGCGGTAGCGTTGGAGCTCGGCCGGGTCGTAGAGGTTCTCGGGCAGCGGCAGCGCCGGGTTGCGAATGTCGGTCCCCGGCACCGAGTCGATCATCGCCAGCCGGTTGAGGACGCGGTGCGACACGCTCTTGCGATACGGCTGCGGCGCGCACCACTCCATTGCCGCGGTCAGCTGCGAGTAACGGTCCGGGTTGTAGAGGAACGGCTCACCCTGGGCCTCGGTCTGACGATGGCTGAGGAGGTCGCGCAGGGTGGCGTCGCGTTCCGGGATGTCGATCCCGTACTGCCGCAGCGGGGTGTCGAGATCGAGGCGCCGCTGCTCGACGCACTGGAGCATCAGCACGGCGGCCAGCGTGCCGGTCGCATCGCCGACGAGGTACGGCGTCGATGGCGTGGCCCGCTCGCGGGTCGCCACGTTCTGAAAGCCGTAGCCCTTCTCCCAGAGGATCACGCCGTCGCGGACGATCGCGGCCGACATGCCGGGGATGCCGGCCTGCGCCCGCAGCGCCTCGAGATAGGAGTCGAGCACCGGGATGATGCCGTAGGGGGTGAAGATCGGCTGCTGACCGGCGAGGGTCGATCCCAGGAGCAGTGCGAGGCATGCGAGAGAAGTGAGCTTTCGCATGTCAGCGGATCAGCGTGAACTTCATGAAACCGACCACGTCGTCTCCCTGCCAGGGCCAGACGAACGAGGCGTTGCGGGGGGCGGCATGGGCCCGGACGCGGAGATAGAACTCCCCGTTGCTCTCGAGCGTGACGCTGCTGAACAGCGGCAGCTTCTCGAACTGGCTGGTCAGCCAGGCCCAGGCGACCTCCTCGCTGTCGGTCGTTTCCGGCCGTTCCATCCGGCCGTCGAGGGTTCGCGTCAGGTTGTAGCGGCGAGTGAGGCTGTCGTAGCGGACGGTGGCCTTGACCACCGCCGTCGCCAGCGTCCGGTCGAACCAGACCGACGAGCCGCGCCGGAGATCGACCTTGTAGATGAAGCTGACCAGCATCCCGCTGTGGATCTTCGAGCGGATGTCATCGGTCAGCTCGAGGTCCAGCTTGAACGAGACCAGGACCTGGCCATCACGGGGAAGCGGCGTCACGTGAACGGCCTGCCCGGCTGGCAGCGCCAGGGCGACGAAGGACGAGAGGAGCAGCGTAGCCAGCATCGTGGAACGGAAGCGTCATGATAAACCGGCGGCGGGGAAAAAAGCCTCTACTTTCAGCGGGAACGACGGTCCGGCCGGCAGGATTCCATTTGACCGACCAATTTGGTCGGAGTTATCCTTGGGCAGACAAATGAGACTAGTCGCAGAATCTGGTTCCACCCACGCCGCTCCAGCCTTGCCACCGGGTCAGCCGTGGTCATCCGCGCCGGCGGAGCCGGCCATGCTGAGCCTGGCCAACCTCACCCTTCGCTACGGAGGTCACGCCGCGCTCGACGACGTCTCCCTTGAAGTCGTGGAAGGAGAGATCCTCTGCCTGCTCGGCCCCTCGGGCTCCGGCAAGTCGTCGCTGCTCAGGATCATCGCCGGGGTCGAGCGTCCCTCGGCCGGGCGCGTGCTGCTCAACGGCGCGGAAGTGGCCGGGCCGCGAACCTTCGTCGATGCCGAAGACCGCCGCATCGGCATGGTGTTTCAGGATTTCGCGCTCTTTCCGCACCTGACCGTCGCGGCCAATGTCGGCTTCGGCCTGCGCCGGGTGACCCGCGGTGAACGGGCCCGGGTGGTCGCGTCGATGCTCGATCGGGTCGGTCTGGCACGCCATGCCTCGAGCTATCCGCACATGCTGTCCGGCGGCGAACGGCAGCGGGTGGCGCTGGCCCGGGCGCTCGCGCCGCGGCCGCGCGTGCTGCTGATGGACGAGCCCTTCTCGAGCCTGGACGGCCAGCTGCGCGACCAGGTCCGGCAGGAGACGCTCGACCTGCTGCGCGAGACCGGCACGACCACGGTGATCGTTACGCACGACGCCGAGGAGGCGATGCGCATCTCGGACCGCGTGGCGCTGCTCCACCGCGGCCGGCTGGTCCAGTGCGGCGGCCCGGCGGACCTCTACGCGCGGCCGGCGACCCCGTTCGTCGCGCGAACCTTCGGCGACGTCAACGAGTTCTGCGGCGCCTGCCTGAACGGCCGGATCACCACGCCGCTCGGCACCTTTGCCGCGCCCCACCTCGCCGAGAACACCTGCGCCAGCGTGTGCATCCGCCCGCAGCACGTTCGGGTTGTACCGCGCACACGCGGCATCCACGCGCACGTCGTGAGAACGTCCTGCCTCGGTGAAGTGGACCACGTGGTCCTCGCGGTGGACGGCTGCGACCGGCCGGTGCATCTTCGAGCCTTCGGGCGCACGATGCTCGAGCCGGCAGACGGCGTCTTTCTCGAGGTGGATCCCGGTGACGTGCTGATCCTGCCGCAGGACCGCGACTGAAAACCCTCTCTTTCCTTTTCTCCCTGGAGTGACCGCGTAATGAAAGAAGTGCTGTTCCGTGCCGCGAGGACCGCGGCGTTCACGTTCGTCGCGGCCGTGGCCGCACTGCCGGCGTCCGCGCAGGAGCTGAATCTCTACACCACCCGCGAGCCGGGGCTCATCCAGCCGCTGATCGATTCGTTCACGAAGGCATCGGGCATCAAGGTCAACACCATCTTCATCAAGGATGGTCTTCCCGAACGGCTCGCGTCCGAGGGGACGAAGTCGCCGGCCGACGTCCTGATGGCGGTGGATTTCGGCAACCTGACCGACCTGGTCGAAAAAGGGCTGACCCAGCCGGTCAAGTCCGCGGCGCTCGAGCAGGCGGTGCCGGCGAACCTGCGCGGCGCCAAGGGTGAGTGGTTTGCCCTCTCGCTGCGGGCGCGCGTCCTCTACGCCGACAAGGATCTCGCCGACGCACCGACGACCTACGAACAGCTCGCCGATCCGAAGTGGAAAGGCAAGATCTGCTCGCGATCGGGTCAGCATCCCTACAACACGGCGCTGGTCGCGGCTTTCATCGCCCACCACGGCGAGGCCAAGGCGGAGGCCTGGCTGCGCGGCGTCAAGGCGAACCTGGCGCGCAAGGCGACCGGCGGCGATCGCGATGTCGCCCGCGACATCCTGGGCGGCATCTGCGACATCGGCCTGGGGAACTGGTACTACGTCGGCCTCATGCGCAGCGGACGCGGCGGCGACGAGCAGGTGAAGTGGGGAGCGGCGATCAAGGTGATCCTGCCGGCGTTCGAAAAAGGCGGGACCCACGTCAACGTCTCCGGTGCCGCGGTTGCGGCCCATGCCCCCAACCGCGCCGCCGCGGTGAAGTTCCTCGAGTACCTCGTTTCCGCCGACGCGCAGAAGATCTACGCCGAAGCGAACTTCGAGTTCCCCGTCCGGCAGGGTTCGGTCACCCATCCGATCATCGCCGCGCTCGGGAAGCTGGCGGTCGATCCGATGCAGCTCGCCGACATCGCCCGCCATCGTGGCGCCGCGAGCAAACTCATCGACAAGGTCGGGTTCGACAATTGACCGGGGCGGCCCCAGAGGCGCCATGGTCCTGGCGACGGCCGGGACCATGGTTCGCCGCCTCTGGAGCCGTCGCGTTCCTCGTTCTCGCCCCGGTCGCGGCCCTCACGGTAACCGCGGCCGGCGGGTCGGCCGGACTCTGGCGGCACCTCCTCGCCTACGTCCTCCCCACCGCCGCCCGTGACACGCTGATTCTCCTGACCGGCGTCGGCGTCGTGACCGCCGTCCTCGGCACCGCGTCAGCCTGGCTCGTCACCGCCTACGATTTCCCCGGCCGCCGCACCCTCGGTTGGGCGCTCCTCCTGCCGCTGGCCGTCCCGACCTACATCGTCGCCTACGCCTACCTGGACATCCTCCATCCCGTCGGGCCGGTACAGACGGCCCTCCGTGCCGTGCTCGGCTTCGACAGCCCGAGGCAGTTCCGGCTGCCCGACGTGCGATCGATGAGCGGATGCGTGCTGCTGCTCGGGCTCGTGCTGTATCCGTACGTCTACCTCACGACCCGGGCGATGTTCCTCATGCAGGCCTCCAACCTGCTCGACACCGCGCGAACCCTCGGCGCAGGACGCGGCGCGATCTTCCTGCGCGTCGCGGTGCCGCTCGCGCGTCCGGCGATCGCGATCGGCGTGAGCCTGGCGCTGATGGAAGCGCTCAACGACATCGGCGCCGCCGAGTTCCTCGGTGTCCGCACCCTCACGGTTTCGATCTACACCACCTGGGTGACCCGATCCGACCTGCCGGGCGCCGCACAGATCGCCCTTGCCCTGCTCGTGCTCGTCGTCGCGCTCGTGCTGCTCGAACGGCGCGGACGGCGAAGCCGCCGCTATGCCAATGACGCGCAGGCCCCTCGCCCGATGGTTCCGCACCGCCTCACGGGGCTCCGGGCAGCGGGCGCGCTCGCAGTGACCGTGGCGCCGGTCGTCCTCGGCTTCGTCGTCCCGGCCGCTTACCTGGTCGCCGCGGCGGCCAGCCGCATCCGGTTCGCCGGGCTGTCGCCTGCCCTGATCGCCGAGACTTCGAACACCGTCCTGATGTCTCTCGCCGCGACGGCAATCACGGTCACGCTCGCGGTCGTGGTCGTCTATGCCGTCCGCGCGACCCGAAGTCCAGCGGCCGCGGTGCTGTCGCGTGCGGCATCGCTCGGCTACGCGATCCCCGGCAGCGTGCTCGCGATCGGGATCCTGCCGGTCGCGGCGGGCACAGATCGGCTCGTCGACGCCGTCTGGATGCCGTTGACCGGGGCGTCGGTCGGCCTGCTCATGCTCGGATCCGGAGGAGCGCTGCTCTACGCCTACACCATCCGCTTTCTGGCGATTGCGGCCGGCGGCATCGAGGCCGGCTTCAACCGTGTGTCGACGACGCTGGACGATGCGGCGCGGACGATGGGGGAAGGGCCGATGCGCCGTCTTGGCCGGATCCACCTGCCGCTGACCCGGCCGGCGCTGATATCGGCCGCCCTGCTGGTGTTCATCGACTGCATGAAGGAGTTGCCGGCGACGCTGCTGCTGCGTCCGGTGGGGTACGAGACGCTCTCGACCCACCTCTATGCCGAGGCGGCCCGGGGGACCTACGAGGACGCGGCGATCGCCGCGCTGCTGATCGTGGTGGCCGGGCTCGTCCCGGTCGTCGTGCTCGCCCGGGTTCGTGGCCCCAACCATGAAATCGGGTAATTTCTACCGCAGCGAGACCGAACAGATGAGGAGGCGGTTCGGAGCGCACGAATGATATTCCACAGAGTTCGCGCTTCTGGTAAATTCGGAACTGTTGTTGCACAGTCACTCGTCAAACCATGATCAGCCTCTGGGTTATCGCCGCAGGTGCAGTTGCGGCGGCTGCGGCAGCCCTCGTCCTTCGCGGCCGGCGCACCCCTAGCGCCGACTCTTCGAGGGAGACGAGTTTGGGCCCGGTGAGCGAAGAATGGCTCTCGAACGCCCGGGGGCAGGGAGATCAAAACCCGTGAGCTCGGCGAAACAGTTCGGCGAGATCCTGCGACGGCATCGCGAGCAGCGTGACATCGCGCTGCGGACGGTAGCCGACGAAACCAAGATCGGCCTCGGCTTCCTGACCGCCCTGGAGAGTGGCGACTGTTCGAAGTGGCCGGGTGGGATTTACAGCCGAGCCTGGATTCGCGCCTACGCCACCGCCATCGGCCTCGATCCAGACGACATCGGTGGCCGGTTCGCGCGCTGTTTCGCCGCCAGTGCCTTCCCGGAAGGTGATCCCCAGGCCATACCCTCTGCTGCTGAGCTCCCGCGTCTCGCGCCTCTCCGTCTCACCCTCGAACCCGATCCAGCCGAGCGCCTGCACACTTTGACCCGGCGCGCGGTCTTCTACGTGATCGATCTGATTCTCGTCGCCCTCACCGCGACCGCCGTCAGCCTCTTCACCGTGGTGACGTTCTGGACGGCCTTCGCCGTGGCGGCCTCGGTTTGTCACGGCATCGGCCTGTTCGGCGGCGGCGGCTCCACGGCCGGCTGGGTCGACCGCGCCGTGCGCCGGCACGCCCGCCCGCACGAGCACGCCGGCGATCCGGCCGTCGAAGCCGCCTGATCCCGCATCAGCCTCGCCGGACGGCCGGTCTAAGATGCCGTCCATGCTTCTCCGCCGCCTGCTCGCCGGCGCCCTGATCGCGCTCGCGCTTCCTTCGTCCCTCATCGCCCAGACGGCCGAACGCCCCGAGCTTCGAGCGCTGTGGGTGGACGCGTTCCACGAGGGCATCCGCTCGCCGCGCGAGGCCGACGATCTCGTGGCCGCGGCGAGGCGCGCGAACCTGAACACGTTGATCGTCCAGGTCCGGCGCCGCGGCGATGCGCTCTATCGCAAGGGGTCTGAACCGCCGCTCGACGATCCGGCTTACGACCCGGCGTTCGACGCCCTCGAATACATCGTCACCGCCGCCCATCGGGCCGGCCTCGAAGTCCATGCCTGGGTCAACGCGATGCCGGTGTGGCGCGACGAGGCTCCGCCGCGTGACCCACGGCATGTATTCAACCTGCACGGCCCGCTCGTCGCAGGGCGCGCGAACTGGCTGACCTCGTCCCCGACCGGGGAACACCGGTTCCCGGTCGGATACTTTCTCGATCCCGGCCATCCCGACGCCGCCGCATACCTCGCCGACGTCTACCTGAACATCGTCCGCAACTACGCGGTCGACGGGATCCACTTCGACTACGTCCGCTACCCGGAGACCGACGAGCGGCTGCCGAAAGGTGCGGGAGTCGGCTACAACAGCGTGAACCTCGAGCGGTTCCGTCTCGCGACCAAACGGTCCGACACTCCGGCCCCGGATGACCAGGCCTGGACGGAGTGGCGGCGCGAGCAGGTCACCAACCTGGTGCGGCGGGTGTCGATCGAGGCCAGAGTCATCAATCCGCGGATCAAGATCAGCGCGGCGCTGATCCCGTGGGGACAGCCGCCGACCGGCGAAGAGGACTTCGAGCGGGTGGCGCCGATGCAGCGGATCTTCCAGGACTGGCACCGGTGGCTGCAGGAGGGCTGGCTCGATCTCGGGATCCCGATGAATTACGCCTCCGAGACCGATGACCGCGTGCGCGGCTGGTTCGACGGGTGGATCCGATTCGAGAAGCAGCACCAGCACGGCCGCCAGCTCGCCGTCGGCCTTGGCGCGTACCGGAACACTCCGGCCAACACGCTCGCGCAGGTATCACGCGTGCGCGGTGACGATGACGGGCGGGTGGTGGGGATGTCGTTCTATTCCTACAACGGTTCGAGGCTCGCGGCCGAAGTCAAGCCGGGCACCGACCCGCCGCCGGTAGCGACCACCGGCGCAGACCGCCTGGCGTTTCTGGCTGATGGTGTCGCCGGATCGGCGGCGCCATTTGCGCGCCCTGCCGCGGTCCCGGCGATGCCATGGATCGAGCGTCCTGAGCGCGGCTGGATCGCCGGAACAGTCGCGGCGACGACCGCTGGTGGGAACGACGGCATCGAGGTGAAGATCACCCGCCGGCGGGCGTGGCCTTTCGGGAACACCACTCGCGTCCGGACCGACGGCAACGGTTACTTCGGGCTCGGGAAGTTGAAGCCCGGACGTTACGAGGTCAGCATTGGACGTGGCGACGATGCACGCCGGTTAGAAGTCCGCGTCGCCGCCGGCCAGGTTGGACGGGCCAGCTTGTAGCCGCAGATAGCTACTCGGCTAAACCAACGTGTCAGCACGCAACTGCGCCGGTCTCAGCTGATTCAAATAACGGCGGATAAGACCGACACCGCGGAGCGCGCGGAGCCCGCAGAGAACCTGACCGGTAAATCCTCAGCTCCTTGGGAGCCTTGAACAGGAGGTCAGAAGATCAGGAGTCTTTTGGATCCGTTCTCCTGAACTTCTGTTCTCCTGTAGAGAAATCCGCGACCGTCGACTCTGACCGCGACACAACCCTGGTTGGAAGCCAGGAATTGGTGATTACTTGGCCGCGAGAGCCTCCGCCAGCGCCTTGAACCTTACCGCGTCGCGGCCGGTGGCGGCGGCGGCTTCCTGCTGCATCGCGGAGGCGAGCGAGTCGAGCTGGCCGCGATCCTTGCTGTCGAGAGCAGCCTTTATTGCCGCCGCGCGCGGCGGCTGGACGGCGCCGCTGCGCGTGAGCTGATCGAGATAGGCGCGCGCGACTGCCGGATCGGCCGGGAACGTCACCCGCGGCTGCTGCTGCGGGTTGAACAGGTCGTAGTGCACCAGGCGGGCGGCGGCGAGCTCGTTCTGAGACAGGTGCTCGCTGGCCTTGAGCCGGAAGACGTCGAGCCCGCGCGCCATCTCGGTGCCGTAGATGTAGCCGTTGTACCAGTAAGCCGACCACTGGCCGGCGGTGAACAGGCGCTTCGCGTCGACCGGGCCGCGGTCGAAGTAGGCGATCTCGAACGGCTTGGCCGAATCCGTGAAGTCGAACACGGAAACGCCTCCCTGGTACCACGCCTGGGCCATGATGTCGCGTCCCGGCACCGGCACCAGCGAGCCGTTGTGAGCCACGCAGTTCTCGGTGTCGGTCTGCGGCGCCGGCAGCTTGTAATAGCTGCGGAACTGGAGCTTGCGGTCGACAATGTCGAAGATCGCGTTCGCCCCCCACTCGGGCTGGTCGGTCGCGCGGCAGCGCGGCCGCGTGCCGCCTCCCCACTCGTCGGTGAAGATCACCTTGGTGCCGTCGTTGTTGAAGGTCGCCGAGTGCCAGTAGGCGAAGTTCTTGTCGGCGGCGGCGTCGAGACGGACGGGGTTCACCGGGTCCGAGATGTCCAGCAGGATCCCGTTGCCCGAGCAGGCCCCGGCAGCGAGCCCGAGCGCGGGGAACACGGTGATGTCGTGGCACTGGTTGGTCTCGCTCGTCGTCTGGGTGCCGGGACCGCTGTCACCCTTCTTGGCGAGGCCGGCGATGGCGCCGGTCGCCGGATCCGAGAAAATTCGCGGCCGGCTGACGATGCGCGCCTTCTCGGGGGCGGCCAGCGGGATCTGGATGACGTCGATGCTGAAGTAGGAGGTATTGGGATCTTCTTCCGGCTTCTTGTCGGAGCAGCCCTCGAGCTCCTCGGCCGAACGCGGCGTGCCGGTACCGGACCCGTAGACGTAGAGGTTCTCCTTGTCGTCGGGATCCTCGAGCAGCGTGTGCGTGTGGGAGCCGCGGCAGGTCTGGACCGCGGCAAGCTGCCGGGGCTTCTTGACGTCGGTGATGTCGAAGATCCGGACGCCGCGGAAGCGCTCGGCGCTCACCGGCGCCGCGACGCCGGAGGTGCCGCAGTCGATCCGGCCACGGGTCTGCTCGACCGACATGATCAGCAGGTTGCCGCGAATCGAAAGGTCCCCCTGGCCTCCAGGGCAGACAACCGAGGTCACCAGCTTCGTCCGGTCGGGACGGCTGATGTCGTAGATGTTGAAGCCGCTGAAGTTGCCGATGAACAGTTCGTTGCCGCGGAACGTCATGTCGGAGTTGGCGAAGTCCAGGCCGCTGCCGCGCTGGACCGCCGGTTTCTTGGGGTCGGCCGCAGGGGCCGCCGGCTTCTCCGCCGCGGGTTTCTCCGCCGCGGGTTTCTCCGCCGGAGGAGTCTCCGGCTTCTCGGCCGGCTTCGTTTCTACCTTCTCCGGTTCGGTCTCGGTGCCCGCCGGCTCTTTCGGATCGAAGAAGCCGGGCGGCTTCGGCAGGTTGGTGACGAGCTCCATGTTCCGCGCCGCAACCCCGGCGTCCTTGAGCCCGGCCTTCAGGCCGACGCGGGGATCGTTGGCCGCCGGCGCCGGGGATCGCTCCTGGGCGCCAGCCGCGACTACCGCGGCCACGACCGCCAAAACAGACAGCATCCTGGTGGCGACTGACTTCATTTCTGCAGCTCCTTGAACATGGCGGCCATCCGGCCGATTTCCATTCGCTGATCCGCGTTGACGTCGGACGCGAAAGCGTAGATCTCCGAATCCTGCGCCGCCCCGGGGGCGGCGAACAGCTCCTTCACCATGACCAGGGCCCCCTCGTGGTGCCGGATCATGTACTCGAGGAACAGCTGGTCGAATGCCGGCCCCGAGGCGGCGGCCAGCCGGCCCATCTCGTCCGGCGTGAGCATCCCCGGCATCAGCACGGCGCCACTCCCGTGATGCGCATGCTCGGACGGCAGCTCGGCGCCGCGGCGGGTCAGCCATTCCTGCATCATCCGGATCTCGTCGGCCTGCGAGGCCTCGATCCGCTGCGCCAGCTTCCTCATGTCGGCGCTGCGAGTACGCGTGGCGAGCAACCCGGTCATCTCGATCGCCTGCGCATGATGCCCGATCATGCCCTGCATGAACTTCACATCCGCAGCGGAAAGCGCGGGCCGCTGGAGCCGGGCAGCGGCGTCGGGGGAAACCACGCGGCTCGACTGGCCGGGCGCCCCGGGCTGAACGATCGGCGGGGTCTGGGCGGCCGGCGCCGAGGTGCAACCGGACAGAGCCGCAGCCAGCGTAATGAGGGCGGAGGCGAGCAGGCGGGTCGAGCGGGTATTCATCGGGACCGAGTGTTCTCCTCAGTCTAACTGATGGACGAGCCGGCCTTCGCGCCGATCACCGATTCGACCTTTTGCACCAGCGCGTCGGCGGTGAACGGCTTCTCGATCAGCACAGTGCCCGGGTCGAGCACCCCGTGATGCGAGAGTGCGTCATCGGTGTACCCGGACATGTAGAGCACCCGCAGCTGGGGGTGCGTCGACAGCAGCCGTTCCGCCAGTGCCCGGCCGCTCATCTCGGGAAGCACGACGTCCGACAGCAGGACCTCGATGCCGGACTCGCGTTCGGCGATCGCCAGCGCCTCGCGCGGGGAGGCGGCCAGCAGCACGGTGTAGCCGCTGCGTTCCAGGATGCGGCGGGCAAGACGGCCGACATCCTCTTCGTCCTCCACCACCAGCACCGTCTTGCGCCGCGACGGCGCCGCCCCCGCAGGGACGCGCGGTGCCCTCTCGACCGCGGCCTCGACCCTGGGCAGGAACACCTGGAACGTGGTGCCGCGTCCGGGCTCGCTCTGGACCTGTATGCCGCCGCCGCTCTGCTTGATGATGCCGTGGACGGTCGACAGACCGAGCCCCGTGCCCCGCCCCATCGGCTTGGTCGTGAAGAACGGCTCGAACACCCTCGCCACGGTATGCGCTTCCATCCCGGTGCCATCGTCGGTCACCGCCAGCCGTGCGTAGCGGCCGGGCGGCACGTCGGCGGCGCTCGCCGCCGCGCCATCGAGCACGACCTCGCTCAGCTCGATGGTAAGGACCCCTCCCTGAGGCATCGCATCGCGGGCGTTGATCGAGAGATTGAGAATGACCTGCTCGAGCTGTCCGGGATCCGCCATGACCGGGCTGATCGTCTCGGGTACGCGAATGTCGATCACCACGTCCTCACCGAGCAAGCGACGGAGCAGCGGCTCGATGTCGGCCAGTGAATCCGACAGGCTGACCACGCGTGGCGCGAGAATCTGGCGGCGGCTGAAGGCCAGCAGCTGCCGGGTGAGCGACGCCGCGCGCTGGGAGGCGGCGTAGATCTGCTCGACCTCGGCCCGCGCACCCTGCCCGCCGACTTCCTGGAGCAGCAGTTCGCAATTGACCTGCACGATGGTCAGCAGGTTGTTGAAGTCGTGCGCGATGCCGCCCGCGAGCTGACCGATGGCCTCCATCTTCTGCGACTGTCGATACTGCTCTTCGAGCGAATTGAGCTTGGTTTCGGCGGCGTGCTTCTCGGTAAGGTCGCGAAGAATGCCGGTGAACTCGTGGCGGCCGGGCGCTACCAGTTCGCCGAAGGAGGCCTCGAGCGGGATTTCCCGGCCGTCCTTGTGCCGGCCGGTCAGGGATGTTCCCTGCCAGGCGGCCGCACGATTGCCGGCCGCGAGGTAGTCCCCGAGCCCCTTCCCGTGCGTCTCCCGCAGGTCGGCGGGAATCAGCATGGTCAGGTTCTGGCCGAGCAGCTCCCCGGGGGCGTAGCCGAAGATTCTTTCGGTCGCCGAGTTCGCGAACCGGATCCGGCTGCGCCGGTCGATCGTGATGATCGCGTCGGTGGCGGTCTCGACGACGTTGCGATACTGCTCGCGGCTCTGGTGGACCTGGGCGATCGCCGCCTGGCGCTCGTTCAGCGCCGCCGCGGCGATCAACGACGACAGGCTGGCCACCGCGAGGAACGCCGAGGTCTCGAGGATCGCGGCCGCTTCGACGGTGGTGGCGATCGCGAACGGTCCGTCGCCGAGCGAGGCGTGCCACACCGCGAACCCGGCGACGATCAGCGTGCCGGTCGCCGCGCCGATCGGGCCGAAGCGCAGCGCCGCCCACAGCAGAACGGGAAACAGGAAATACGGGCCGGGATGGACCCGCCACGCATGGACCGGCCCGAGCGCGATCCAGGCCGCTCCCGCCATGAAAATCAGCACGACCAGTGCTTCGACCCTCTGCCCGGCGCCGAAGGCCGGACGCTTTCGCGCCGCCTCGATCCAGGTCAGGACCACGGGAGCGATGATCAGCATCCCGAGACCGTCGCCGGCCCACCACACGAACCAGGAGCGGACCGACGGCACGCCGAAACCCTGGAGCATGGCGCCGCCGATCAGCGCCGTAACCGCGTTGCTGACACAGGCGACGCCAACCGCCAGTACGCCAACGGCCCGCAGGGTGGAGAAGCTGACGGACGGACCGAGAAACCGCTTCATCACCAGGCCGGCCACGACCGCTTCGAGGCTGTAGGCCAGCGCCGCCGTCACCGCCAGCTGAACGGAGTAGCCGGACCACAGGTCCGAGGCAACGCTGCCGGCCAGACCGCCGATGATGATGGAAAGCCAGTGCCGGTTCGGGGCCATGGCCAGCAGGCCGAGCATCAGCCCGCTTGGCGGCCACATCATGATCATGCCCCCGCCGATGGCCAGCGCGTACCCGATCCGGGCGCTAGCGAAATAAGCGAGGCCGACGAGAACGATACGGAACAGCACGGTTCCAGTGATCCGGGGCACGCGCGGTGAACGCTATCACCTCTGCATCCGGGATCAAATCGCAATGCGGCGCCGGGCGGAGCGGGACGGGACCCGGGACGTATGACAATGGGGGGACCCACGCCGCCCGGAGGGGCCCGAGATGATCGTCCGTCGCACCGGAACTTCGCAGCTCCTGATCACCCAGCCGGATCACGCGGCGCTGGCCGGCCGGATCATGCGGCACTGGACCGCCGGCGGCCTGCCCGACTCCCCGAGGCGGCGCGAGATCCTGCTCGCGGTTGACGAACACGACAACGGCTGGAAGGAGGCCGACGCTGCGCCGATCGTCGACTCGTCATCGGGGCAGATCCTGGATTTCGTGCGCGCGCCCGACAGTGTCAGGCAGGGAGTCTGGCCGAGAGCCGTGGAGCGGCTGGCGGCCGTCCCCTACTCGGCCGCCCTCGTCGCGCAGCACGCGCTACACGTCTACCGCCGCTACCGTGCCGACCCGGCGTGGCTGGCGTTCTTTGCCGGATTGGAGGCGGCTCGCGAGCGCCATCTCGGCATGCTCCCGGCGATGACGCTCCATCAGCTGGAGGCCGACTATCCCTTCCTGCGTCTGGGAGACCTGATCTCGCTCGGCTTCTGCAACGGCTGGGACGAACCGCAGGAGCAGGCGGGCTACACCGTGCGGGTGGATGGCGCGCGCGTGCTCGTGGCGCCGGACCCGTTCGCCGGCAGGAGCGTGGCGATCGAGGTCACCGCCCTCGAGCTGCCGGACCGGCCTTTCTCGTCCACCGCCGACGCCGTAGAGGCGATGGGCGCGGCCCCCCTCCGCCTCCTGCACGGCGTCGTCTGCGGCGAGGGCTAGTCGGCGCGCAGGGCCTGGATGACGTCGACGCGCGATGCGCGCGAGGCCGGCATCAGCGAGGCGAGAATGGCCGCCGCCACCAGGATCGCCGCCGCCGCGAGCAGCGGCACTGGCCCGGGGATCCGGAGATCGACGATGTAGCCACCGGCGACGCGGGCGAGCAGCAGCCCGCCAAGGGTCCCGGCCACGATGCCGGCGGCCGCGATCACCGCTCCTTCGCGCAGCACGCGGGTGAGCAGGTGCCCAGGCGCCGATCCAATGGCCAGGCGGATGCCGAACTCACGCGTGCGGGCGCTGACGGAAAAGGCGAGCACCCCCGCCACGCCGACGACCGCGATCATCACCGCCACCGCCGCGAACCCACCGAAGACCAGGGCGTTCAGCCGGTCCGGCGCGAGGACCTCGGCACGAATGTCGTCGAGCGTCGCCGCCAGCTCCACCGGCTGATCGGCCGACAGCTCGCGGATGATCTTGGTAATCGACGGCACCAGGGTGTAGGGGTCGATGTTCGCATGCACGAACAGCCGCCCGCCGCCGATCTCCTGCTCGAACGGGTGATACACGCTCATCGCCGGCCCCGGCACGATGTTCTCGTCGTCGACGTCGGCGGCGATGCCGACGATGCGGCGGGGTTCGGTCTTGACGTCGATGAACTTCATCACCGGGTCGGTCCACATCATGCGGCGGTTCAGCGCGTCCTGGGTCGGGAACATCCGCTTCGCCAGGCTCTGGCTGACGATGACGACCGGCTCGGCGTCGCGGCGGTCCGCCTCGGTGAAATCACGGCCGGCGATGATCCGCACGCCGAGCGACTCGAAGAACCCGGGCGACACGGTGCGGAAACGGGCGCGCGGATCTTCTTCGCCGTTCGCCTTGGCGTAGCCCTCGGCCGAGAACTGGAAGCCGGGACCGAAGCCGCCGGCGTCCCGCCAGGGGACGATCGTGCCGACCGCGACCCGCGCGACTCCGGGCAGCTGGGCGATGCGCCGGATGGCTTCCTTGTAGAAGATCGCGACCTGGTCGGGCGGCCGCTCGAACGACAGGATCGGCACGTTCAACGCCAGCACGTTGTGCGTGTTGAACCCGGTGGGCGCGCGCTGGAGCGCCAGCAGCGTCGTGATCAGCATCCCCGCGCCGGCCAGCAGCACGAACGACGCGGCGATCTGGGTGACGGCGAACAGCCGCAGCCGCCGGTTCGTGCCGGAGGTGATCCGCAGGCTGCCGCTTGCGAGGCTGAAGCCGCTGGAACCGTCGGCGGACGGCAGGCGTGGCACATAAGCGAGCAGCACCGCCGCCGCCACCGCCAGCGCCACCCCGACCCACATCACGCTCGCGTCCACGGTGAGATCGAGCGCTCGAACGGAGAATCGCGAAGCGTAGCGGGCGAGCACCGCAACGGTCGGGTAGGCAATCGCCACACCGAGGATGGCGCCGGCGCCGCACAGCACCAGGCTCTCGGCAAGCAGCGTCCGCCGCAGCGCGCCGGCACTGGCCCCGAGCGCCGCCCGGATCGCGAGCTCCCCTTCCCGCCGGACCGAACGCGCCAGGATCAGGTTGGCGACATTCGAGCACGCGATCACGAACACCAGCGCCGAGGCGGCCAGCAGCACCAGCAGCACCGTCCTGGCCGACGACGTGATCTGGTCGCGCAGGCGGACCGCGTCGATCCGGAAATCCGCGTTGGCCGGATATGCCTCCGGATGTTCCTTGACGATGGCGCCGTGCACCGCGCGCAGCTCGGCCCGGACGGCGTCGAGGTCCGACCCCGGCGCGAGCCGGCCGAACAGCTCGGTCATCCGGTGCACCCGGCCGTCCACCATGGTCGCATCGAGGTGGTGCGGGCTGGTGACCACGTTGGCGATGATCTCGGTCTCCGAGGGATATGGAACCGACGGCTCCAGCACACCGATGATCGTGGCGGGGCGGTCCCCGAGCCTGATGACCCGCCCGACGACGCCAGGGTCGCTGGCCAGGGTGCTCGTCCAGAAGCGATGGGTCAGCACTGCCGCCCCGGCGGCCTGCGGCCCATCGTCGGCCGGACCCAACAGTCGCCCGAGCACCGGGCGCAAGCCCATCACGTCGAAGTAGGAGCCGCCGACCACTCCGGCACGGACAACGCGGGGCTCGCCGAGGCCGATCATCGTGAACTCGATGGTCGAGAAGTCGCCGAACGCGCTCAGCGTGCGGACGCGCCCCTGCAGATCGCGCAGCTCCGGCACCGAGAAGTTGGCGTTCTCGACGTCGAGGCCTTTCGCGCTGTGCCGGATGTAGACCAGCTTGTCCTCGTCCCGGTTGACCAGCGGCCGGAGCAGGACGCCGTCCACGACGCTGAAAATGGCCGCGTTGGCGCCAATCCCGAGCGCCAGGGTGACGATGACCGTGACGGTCAGCCCCTTGACCCGGGCGAGCGACCGCAGGGCAAAACGGAGATCGGTGAGCAGGCTCATATGAATCCTTTTACGTGTTCGCCGGCATTTCTCGCGGCACGGGCCGTGGCCCAGGCCACCTCTAAACAGCTAGTCGTTCCGGTGCGCGTGGATTCGACATCGCCCAAACCGTAAATTCTCGCTGTCACGGATTCACCACGGAGATCGCCGAGGCCGCAGAAGTCATCAGGCGTAAACATCCTGAACGTCTCGGCGACCTCAGCGGCTTCTGCGGTGAGGCTTATACCGTCGTCGTGTTGCTTGTAGCGAAGGCAGGCCGAAAGGCCTGCGCTACGCGAAGGCCTGCCTGACTCGCCTCCGCCAAGGCTTCCTGCGCACAGGACGCGCGGTATGACCATGAACCTATCGGGAGCTCCCGAAGACGAAACCGATCGATCGCTCGATCGGGTTGTAGGCGGTGCCGTAGAAGGGGGACGTGGTGTTCGTCTGGATATCGCGCGCGGCGGAGTCGCCGAAGACGTTGTACATCCTGATCCCGGCGCGGAAGCGGTACTTCCGGAACTTCCATGGCCGGGCGAGCGAAAAGTCGAGCGTTCGGACGGCCGGCAGGCGCCCGGACCGGCTGCGCGGTCCGACGAAGTCCTGGAACTCGTCCACCGCCGACCACGGGAAGCCGGACCGCAGCTCGACCACCGGCGCGAAGTCCAACTGCCAGGGAAGACCGACCACGCCTCTCAACAGGAGCCGGTGCCGGACGTCGGTCGACACCAGGTTGTGTTCGTTGCCGCGCACGATCGGGTTTCGGAAGTTGCCGTAGAACTGGTCGTAGTCGTTCAGATCCGCCGTGCCTCGCGCCCACACGTACGACAGGGTCAGGTCGCGGCGCTCGCCGCCGAGGTAGCGAACCGTGCTCTCCAGTTCCCGGTAACCGGACTCACCGCTGCTCGACAGGCGCAAAGCGCCGGCGGCAGGGTCGGGCGAGATGACGTAGTCGTGGCTGCCGCTGCGGCCGAGATAGGCCACCTTGAGCAGCACGCGGCGGCCGAACCGCTGGTCCCACTCGACGTTGCCGACGTGCGCTTCCGGCGTCCGCAGTGGACCGTCGACGACGTTGGAGAACGTGACCGGTTCGGCGAGCGGCGCACCGTCGGGTGCAAAGCGCGTGACCGTGCGCGGCTCGAATGACGCAAAGGCGTCGACGTTCAGCGGGGTCCGCTGCACGAATTTGCCGAAGCCGCCGCGGATGATCGCCCGGCCCTCGGGCAAGACCGAATAGGCCGCACCGGCGCGAGGGGACCAGTTGATCCCCTCGACGACGGCATCGCGGTCGAGGCGCAGGCCGAACTCGAAGGTCAGCCGCGAGCTGAAGCGCCAGCGGTCCTGGGCGAACAGCGCGAACTCGGTCCCTTTCACCTGCTGTTCGGTCGGCCCGCCGAACTCAATTCGTTCGGCGAGGGACCCGTCGAGCCGGCGGATCTCAACCGGGCGGCTGACGCTCTCACCGGCATACTCCGAGCGCTGGAGGTCCGCTCCGAACTTGAAGACGTGCTGGCCGTGCCACAGGTCGCGCGACAGGCTCAGCGCCTCGACCCATTGAAAGCTGGTCACGTCGCGGTCCTGGTCGTTGAAGAATCCTCCGCGCTGGCTCTCGGGGGCGTAGACCATCGGCGTGAGGTTTTTCGTGTTCACGTCGATCTCGAAACTCCGCAACGAGAGGGTGGTTTCGACCACCAGGTCCGACCAGATGGCGAAGCGGTCGATCGCGCCGATCGACCAGCCCTTCTGGTTGAAGTCAGGGGTCGTCTCGCCCGGCCGGAAGGTGCTCATCGTCACCTGGCGGACTTCCCGCGGAAACAGGATCAGCGCGCCGGCAAGCATTATGCCGGGACGAGAAGACCGTATCGATGCGCGTGAAGGAATCGAGGCTGCGCAGGTCGATCTCCGGCTCGTCCGGCAGGCTCTTGACCGGGTTGGTGACGTAGCGGAACTGCAGGTCCTGGGCGAGAAAGACATGGTCCTTCTTGATCGGTCCGCGCACCGACATGCGCGGCTCGAAGCCGCGGATGCCCCGGAAGAGCCCGCGGAAACGCGGGATCAGGTTGCCGGTCGAAAAGTCCCAGTCGTTGGTGCCGCCGCGGGTGCGGATCTGCGTGATGCTCGACGTGAAGCGCCCGTACTCGGCGGCGAACGGGTTGGCCAGCACCTCGACCGAATCGACGCTCTGGGCCGGCAGGTCGAGGTCGAAATCTCCCGATGACGGGTCGATGAGGCTGGCGCTGCTGACCTGCAGCGCCCCCTGAGTGGGCTGACCACCGCGGATCCGGAGGCGGCCGTTGCCGTCGCGAACCACACCGGGAAGCAGCGGCAGCAGGCTGCGGAAATCGTCACCCTCGAGCGGGGCACTCTCGAGCAGCGATTGCGACAGAATGTCGCTCATCGAGACGGGTTGCACGCTGTCGGTCGGCGACGGGGTCTCGGCTCGCACCTGGACGCCGGGCAGCACGAAGGCCAGCTGCGTGTCCAGGATCACCTGAGCGGTCTCGTTCGGCCTGACGACGAAGGCCGTGGAGTCGCGTGACACGAACCCGGGTCGCGAGGCGGTGATGATGTAACGGCCGGGAGGGACGTCCGGAAACGTGACCTGGCCGGAACCGTCGGTGATGGTCTTGGCCAGAACGAGCCGCTGGTCCGGCTCGCGCAACTCAACCAGGATGCCGGGCATGTGCACCGTGCCCTCGAGCGTGGTGATCGTCGCCACCACGCGGCCGGTCGTCGACGCCGGTTGAGGGTCCTGGCGTGGGGCAATAGCATGCGCCACCCCCGTCCCCGACACAGAGCAGAGGAGAAGTGCGACCGCGATGCAGCTGCCGCGCACGCTGACCATCCTTCCGGGGCTTAGCGGGGTCCCGCGTCGGGGAGCCGCTCGAATCCGACCAGCTTCCATGGTCGATCCGAAGTCGATCAGGTGATGGCGCACGACCGGCCAGCGACAGTATTGAGATTGATCGTTGCATTCCTGACATGACGGCCTCGATATAGCACAGATGCAGCGTGTGCGATAAGGCGAAAAGTCTAACCCAGACGCACTCAATCCTGCGCCGCACGCCTTGCACCGCGGCAGTAAAGATGGTGTGATCGACCGGCGTGGAGGTGACCGACCCCGTTCAGCAGACGGTGCAGGCCGTCTACCTTTCCGATTCCCGTCGCGTGCTCGCCACGCTGATCCGGTTGCTCGGCGATTTCGACGTGGCTGAGGAGGCGATGCACGATGCCTTCCGGGCCGCCCTCGAGCAGTGGCCGCGAGACGGGGTGCCGGCCAACCCGCGCGCCTGGCTCATCTCAGCCGGCCGGTTCAAGGCGATCGACGGCCTGCGCCGCCAGGCACGGTTCGAGCCGCTCGACGAAACCCGGGCGGCGGCCGAGCTGGCAGCCCAGGATTCGGATGCGTGGGCCGACCCGGAAAGCCTCGAGGACGACCGGCTCCGCCTGATCTTCACCTGCTGCCACCCGGTGCTGTCAGCCGATGCGCAGGTGGCGCTGACGCTGCGCGAAGTCTGCGGCCTCACGACCGAAGAGATCGCCGGCGCCTTTCTCACCCCCGCCCCCACGCTGGCGCAGCGCATCGTCCGGGCCAAGGCGAAGATCCGGGACGCGCACATCCCGTATCAGGTGCCGCAGCCGGAGGAGCTGGCCGAGCGGCTGGGAACGGTACTCCGGGTCATCTACCTGGTCTTCAACGAGGGCTACACCGCGTCCTCCGGCAGGTCCGTCACCCGGCAGGACCTGTCAATGGAAGCGATCCGGCTCGGACGGCTGCTCGTGCAGCTGCTCCCGGAGCCGGAAGCGGTCGGCCTGCTGGCCCTGATGCTGCTTCACGAGTCCCGCCGGGCGGCGCGGACATCCCCCTCGGGAGAACTGATCCTGCTCGACGACCAGGATCGATCCCTGTGGAACCGCGAACAGATCGAGGAGGGCGCCGGCCTCGTGCATCAGGCGCTTCTCTCGCGCCGTTTCGGCCCCTACACAGTGCAGGCCGCGATCGCCGCCGTCCACGCGCAGGCCGCGGAGCCGGGAGCCACCGACTGGAACGAGATCGTCGGGCTCTACGACCTGCTGCTGCGGCAGGATCCGAACCCGGTCATCGAGTTGAACCGGGCGGTGGCGGTGGCGATGCGAGACGGGCCGGCCGCCGGCGTCAGGCTCATCGACGCGATCCTGGAACGCGGCGACCTACGTGACTATCGCCTGGCGCACTCGGCGCGAGCCGAACTCTGCCGGCGCCTCGGGCGGATCGACGAAGCCAGGGCTTCCTTCGAGCGGGCGTTGCGCCTGACGAAGCAGGAACCCGAGCGCCGATTCCTCGAGCGTCGGCTGGCCGAACTCTAGCGCGGGTCTTCTTGAGGGTGCGGAAAGAGGGTGCGGAAGAGTGCGGAGGGTGCGGAATAGAGGGTGCGGAAGAGTGCGGAGGAGTGCGGAGGGTGCGGAAAGTGCGGGCCCGCCCGGGAGTTGGGGATTGGGAGTTGGAAGTTGAAATGTTCTCCCTGGTGTCGATCCCCTGCCCCGCCGAACGACCATAAAGCGTGGAGCGCGATCCGGCCAATCGTCCGTGGAGGACCATGAAGTACTTGTGTCTTGTCTACCTTGACCGTGAACACTGGACGGCGTGCCCGGACCGGGAGTGCGCGGACTGCGGCGCGGACCTCAGGCGGCGAGGGGTGCTGGTGGCCGCCGAGCCGCTCCATCCGGTGGAAACGGCGACGACCGTACGGGTGCGGCACGGCCGGGTCTCGGTCACCGATGGTCCCTTCGCCGAGACCAAGGAGCAGCTGGCCGGGTTCTACCTGATCGAGGCGAGCGACCTCAACGAGGCGATCCAGATCGCTTCGCGGATTCCACCGGCCCGCAACGGGAGCATCGAGGTCCGCCCGGTCCGCGAGCTGAATCTCGACGCCGATCCGCTGGAAGCTATCTCTTCGCAGGTGCGCCCGGGAACGTAACCTGAAGAACGCTGCCGCCGCCGGCCAGCGGGGTGATCTCCACCGCGCCGCCGTGAGGGGCCGCGATCGTCTGCGCCATCCGGAGGGCGACCGCCGGGCTCAACTCGCCGGTGCGTCCGGCATCAGGGCCGGGGTCATCGCCGCCGAGATTCGCCGGAATCCGGACGGCGCGCTGGACGATCTCGATCTTCAGCGAACGCCCGGCCGCGGCGTCGGCATGCACCTCGACGCGCGGCCTGACCACGCCGTCGAGACACCCGAGCGTGGCGAAGATCGCGCCGGTGATGACGGCGGTGGCGGCATCCTCGGGCAGCTTCCAGCCGGCCGCGACCGGGGTCGTGGTCCATTCGAGCTGCAGTCCCATCAAGGTCGCCTGCGCATCGAAACCGTCGGACACTCGCTGAAGGATCGCGGCGAGGGGAATCTGCCGGTTGTTGTCGAACGTTCCGCGCAGGCAGTTGATCAACCACGCCGCGCGGGCCGCCTGCGACTCGATCAGATCGGCGCCGACCCGCTGCGACAGGCCGGCCATCGGCACGGTCCGCAGCAGCGAGGTCGAGGTGCGGATGGCGACCAGGTCCGAGGTGACGGCGGCAAGCAGGGCTCGCATCGGATCCGGCACCGCATCGTCGCTCGCCCCGGCTTCCATCACCCGGATGTTTTCCGCCGCCGTGAGCGCGGCCGCGGTCTCGCCGTCGACGTCGTGAAGCATGCAGGGCACGGCGGCCAGACCGGCGGCGACCGCCGCCGAGAGGCGCTTGCGGCCGGCGATCAGGCTGTAGCGCGTCCCCTGCTTCCGGACCATCAACGGTTGCAGGACGCCGTGCGTCGCCACCGAGCGGGTCAGCTCGGCCACTCCGTCGGCGGCCGGGAGATCGCGACAGTCGATCTGGCCGATCGCGATCAGCCGGATGACCGGCTGCGCCGGCGACTCGAGCTGGTCGACGTAATGGGCGTCGGCCCGCATCCGGTAGGTGCGGGGCAGCCCTTCGCGCTCGGGTACCGCCCGCGCCGCGAGATCGGGGAGAAAGTCGTCAGCCCCGTCACGCGGGACGCCGCCCGGCGCACTGCGCCGGGCAATGGGTTCGGATTCCGACACGCCTGGACCACCCGCTGAATTGTGAAAGGGATCGTGATTGAGCAGCCGAATGGTACGGCAGAAGCTCAGCCGAGGCAAGCATCACGACGTCCGGCCGGTGGATCAGTTCGAAACGAATCGCTGGTGAAGCGCACCCCCAAGCCAGGTGGTCGGATACGCGGTGAGCGCCAGCAGGATCGGATACCAGTTCGGGCCGAGGTTACCTACCGCGATCGCGCCGATCGCTCCCAGCGAGGCGGCGATCAACCCGATGACAGCGAGGATCCGAACGTGTCGCATCGGCGAGTGCGGCGCCAGCGCCGCGGCGATGTAGCCGCCGCCAATCGCGAACAGGATCCGATAGGACAGGGCCAGCAGGTTCAGGCCGGGCGCGTACATCGGTTCTCCCCAGGGCGGATAGACGTCCAGCTCATGGAACAGCTGGTCGACGGCCAGCGAGAGGACCGCGACAGAGATGAAGGCGACGAGAACCGCGGCGGTGCTTCGTAAACGGCTCGAACCGGGCGTGCCGGCGACGGGGATTGCAGTGGTCACGTGACTTCCTCCATTGAATTCCCCGGACGTCGGGGGGTTCATGGGGTAAGTCGGAGCCGCCGCCGTTTTCTCGACATCACCCGGGAATCGACCTCACTCCGAACGCAACGCCACCATCGGGTCGATGCGCGAAGCCCGCCGTGCCGGCAGATAGCCGGCCACCATCGCCACGACCGTGAGGACGATGAGCATGCCGGCGAAGGTCGCGGGATCAGTCGCGCTCACGCCGAACAGCAACCCGCTGGCCCCCTGTGCCAGGACCCACGATGCACCGGCGCCGATCGCCATGCCCACCCCGGCCAGCCACAGCGTCTGGACGATGATCTGCTTCTGGACGTCGCCGGCCGAGGCGCCGATCGCCATTCGGATCCCGATCTCCTGGGTGCGCTGATTGACCGAGTAGGAGATGAGCGCGTAGATGCCGAGCGACGCGAGCACCAGCGCGAAGACCGCGAACCCGCCCAGCAGCGTCACCACGAACCGCCGCGGCGAGACCGACTTGTCAACCAGTTGCTGGAGCGTGCGCAGATCGTTGCCGGCGAGGTTGGGTGCGATCGGCTTCAAGGCGGCGCGCAGCGCGCTCGTCACCTGGCCCGGCGGCAGGGTGGACCGCACCACTAGATCGGTCGACGACTGGTCCTGGCACTGCCGCATCGGCAGGTACATCTCGTTGCCCGAGGTCTGCTCCAGCGCGAGATGTCTGACGTCGCCGACGACGCCGATGACGCGGCGTTCGGGAGCACAGGCGCCGAGAACGACCTTGCCGATCGGATCCTGTCCTGGCCACACGGTCCGCGCCATCGTCTCGTTGATGATGACCACCGGCTCGGTCGCGGGCGTATCGCGGTCGGAGAAGTCCCGGCCGGCCAGGAGCGGGATGCCCATCGTGCCGGGGTAGCCGTCGCTCACCACCCGAATGAAGGCGGAAGGAGCACCGCCCCGCTCGTAGGTCACGCCTTTCGCGCGAGCGCCCCAGGTGCGGTTGCGGCCGAGCGGCAGTGCATCGGTGATGCTGACGGTTTCCACGCCGGGGATGGCCCGCACCAGCCTGAGGACTTCGTCGAAATACGCATTGCGCTGTTCACGAGTCTCATGGCGCTGTTCCGGATCGACGCGGATCGCGACCGTGCGAGCCGGATCGAAACCCATGTTCACGTCGAGTACCCGGACGAGGCTTCGGATCAACAGGCCGGCGCCGACGAGCAGGACGCAGGCAAACGCCACCTCGGATACGACGAGCGCACTGCGGATCGATTTTCGTCGGCGTCCTTCGGTGGACCCGCGGCTCGCGTCCTTCAGCGCGTCGTGGAGCGCTGAGGTCTGCGGCTGCAGCGCCGGGGCCAGCCCGAAGACGACACCGGTGAGGATCGCAACGGCGACCGTAAACCCCAGGACGGTTGCGTCGATCCGGAGGCCGGCGAGCAAGGGGATGCTGACCGCGTCCAGGTGCGCGAGCGCCCGGGTGCCGGCGACAGCCAGCAACACGCCGAGCAGACCCCCCGTGCCGGCGAGCACCAGCCCTTCGGTCAGCATCTGCGCGACGAGCCGGCGCCGGCCGGCGCCGAGCGCGGTGCGGATGGCGATCTCCTTCTGCCGCGCCGCCGTCCGTGCCAGCAGCAGGTTCGAGAGGTTCGCACACACGATCAGCATCACCATGCCGACCGCCCCGGCGAGCACCCACAGCGCCAGGCGGATCCGGCCACTGACCTGGTCGCCGAGCGGTTTCACGCGCCCTTCGAAGTAGTTTCGGTCCGGGTTTTCCTTGGTGATCTGTGCTGCCAGTACCCCCACCTCGGCCTGGGCCTGGTCGGCCGAGACTCCGGGCGCAAGGCGGCCGATCATCGCCATCGTGTTTCCCCACCGGTTGGTTTCGGGGGTCAACGGAAACGGGAAGAACAGATCGAAGTGGCTCCCCGGGGCGAAGACCGAGCCGAAATCGAACGAAGCCGGGAGCACGCCGACGACGGTGTACGGCCGGTTGTTCAGCGTCAGCGACGTGCCGACGATCGCGGGATCCGAGGCGAACCGGCGTTGCCACAACCCGTGCCCGAGGATGACCGCCAGGGGACCGTTCCAGGCAGCCTCCTCGGCATTGAAGCCCCGGCCGAGCGCCGGCTGGACGCCGAGGATCTCGAAGAAATTGCCGCTGACCGGCACGCCACTGAGGCGCTCGGGCTCCCCCTTGCCGCTCAGCAGGTTGTCGCCAACACCGTAGAACGCGAAGTAGCCGGCCACCCCCGAGAACGACCGGGCACGATCACGCAGATCCACCATGTGCCCGACCTGCGTCGTCTGCCCCGAGAGACCGCTGGTGTCGCGGTTGGCGATCCACACCAGGCTGGACGGCTCGGCAAACGGCAGCGGACGGAGGAGCAGCGTATTGACGACGCTGAAGACGGTGGAACTGGCGCCGATGCCGAGCCCGGCGATGAGCACGACGAAGATGGTGAACCCGGCGTCGCGCCTGAGCGTGCGGAAGGTGTAGCGCAGGTCCTGAAGAAGCGTGTGGAAAGTCATGTGATCTATCGCTTTGACGGACGTGCGGCCCCATGGGGTTGGTATCGGATCGTCACGTCAACACGGTTGTATCATGGCGCGCCGGAGAGCCAGGCAGGCGACGCTCAGGTTACGGACGCCAGCGGGTCAGCGCCTCTGCGTAATCCTCCGGCCGGTTCATGTTGAAGAAGCTATCGCCGTCCGGATCGTAGCGCCGGATCTCCTCTTCTTCGACGACCCGCGTTCTCACCTTGTCGAACAGATGGACCGCCGTCCGGTCGCCGGCCGCGAGCTGGGCCTCGAGAGACGGCAGGACGGTCTTGCGGTAGACCGCGAGCAGCGGCTGGTAGCGGCCGTCCCAGCGCGGCACCACGACATCGTAATCGCCGCGAATCGAGAGCAGGTGCGAGATCAGCGGCACGCTCAGGAACACCGAGTCGCACGACGAGACGAACGCCGACTCCCCCGCCGCCGCCATCAGGCCGTAATAGATCCCCCCGACCGGCCCCTGATACGCCACATCGTCATACACGACGGTGACCGGCATGCGCGGCAGCTCCTGGCCTGGAGCCGCGACCACGATCACGTCCACGAACAGCCTGCGAAGGGTCCGGACGATGTGGACGATGAGCGGCTCGCCGGCAAACGGCAGCAGCGCCTTGGGTGTACCCATGCGCGAGCTCCTGCCGCCGGCAAGGACTACGGCTTCCGGCTTCCAGCTTCCCGCTTCCAGCTTTGCTCCCCTAACTCCCGAGGGTGTAGTCGAACTCGTAGGAGTGTTTCCCGTCGGCGATGATGATCGTCATGGTGCCCGACAACCCCGCGAGTTGCTCGGTTCCCGAATCCGGGACGACGACGATCGACAGGCTGAAGTCCCCGCCTTTCTTCATCGTGCCGCGGTGGAGGAGGTGGAACGTGCCGGCGCGGCCCTGCAGCGTGCCGGTCACGCGTTCGATGGCGACGTAGCCGGCCGAGCCCGGCACCGCCGTGCCCACGCTCATCATCTCTCCGACACTCGTTCCTTCCACGTCTCCCTTGAACTGCTTCGCAATCGAATTCCGGCCGAGCGGCAGACCCTCGACTCGCTCATCGGCCGGCAGCTGGCCGACCTTCACCTCGAACGTCCCGGTGGCGCGTGACGTCATCTCGTCCCCTTCACTGCTTCAACGCTCGACGTGCGGGTCGAGCACCGGCTTCACATCCACGATCGGCGTGCCGTCGAGAGCCTCCAGATCGCGGACCCGGTAGCGGGTCCCCTCGATCGCCAGGATCCGCACGCGGTGCAACCCGATCGGGTTCGGACGATCCGGAGAGCGGGTGCTGAACACCCCCTGCAGCGGGCGAGCCGGATCTCGGCGCGGCCGTACGATCAGGACGTCCCGCACGGCGCGATCCAGCCAGGTGAGGACGAGGACGTCGGTGCCGACCTCGAGGTTCCGCAACCCCTCGGCGTAGCGGCCGTCGAACACCAGCCACGCCTCGGGGGACCCTTCGTCCCCTTGACGCGGCGCGAGCGCCCGATCGACCAGCGGCGACTCGACCCAACCGATCGGCTGTAACTCGTAGCGGGCTTCGTTCACGAAAACTCCCGGAGCTGTCGTTCTGCTCCTTCACGTGGACGAAGTTATCACCACACCGTTCCGGAGTGCACGGATCTCAGTCCTCTGAACAGGAGGGCATGAGATCAGGAGGCTCTCTTTGATCGCAACCGGGTTCAACAATCGGGCTGCTGATCCATTTCAACGCCTCGGCCTTGAAGGCCAGTCTTCGGCGCACCTACCACCCGCCAAATACGTCAAAGAAGCTCCTGACCTCCTAACCTCCTGTTGAAAGACAGCCCTCTCTTTCTTGAGGAGCAAGAGCGCCCCGGACTCACAGTCCTCTGAACCCAGAACAGGAGGGCAGAGATCAGGAGGCTCCTCTTTGATCGCAACCGGGTTCAACAATCGGACTGCTGATCCATTTCAACGCCCCGGCCTTGAAGGCCGGTCTTCGGCGCGCCTACCACCCGCCAAATACGTCAAAAGAAGCTCCTGACCTCCTAACCTCCTGTTGAAAGACAGTCCCTCTCTTTCTTGAGGAGCAAGAGCGGCCCGGACTCACAGTCCTCTGAACCCAGAACAGGAGGGCATGAGATCAGGAGGCTCCTCTTGATCGCAATCGAGTTCAACAATCGACTGCCGTTCCCGATCCTCCCGTTCAAAACACCACACCCTGATGTGGGATCGCAGCAATTACACGCTTTGCGCCTGGAGAATGTTGCAGATTCCGCGCGCATTGGATTGACGAAGACAAGAGTCGCCGGTTTTCTGGCGGCTCGCATCCTGCTGTGTCATGCCACGTGGAAGTTCTCGCTGACGCACTCGACTCGCTCATTGAGAAGGTGATCGGCTGCGCGATCGCGGTTCATCGCGCGCTCGGGCCGGGGCTCCTCGAATCCGTCTACCGCGAATGCATGATCATCGAGTTGCGGTTGGCGGGCCTTCGTGTCGTCAGTGACCGGCCCGTTAGCATCGAGTATCGGGGCGAGCGCGTCCCTAATGCACTGAAAGTGGACTTGCTGGTCGAGGGATGCCTGATCCTCGAGCTGAAGTCCGTCGAGCGCACCCACCCGGTGCATCTCGCCCAGCTCATCACGTATCTGAAGCTCGACCAATTGCCCCGCCGGCCTGCTGCTGAATTTCAACGCCACGACCCTGAAGGCCGGTCTTCGGCGCGCCTACCACCCGGACAAATACGTCAAAAGAAGCTCCTGACCTCCTAATCTCCTGTTGAAAGACGGGCCTTCTTAGCGGGAGGAGCAGTCGAAGACCAGACTCAGTCCTCTGAACAGGAGGGCATGAGATCAGGAGGCTCCTCTTTTGGTCGCAATCGAGCCCCACAATCGACTGTTGATGCATTTCGATGCCCCGACCTTTGGAGGCCGGTCTTCGGCGCGCCTGCCACCCCGACAGATACGTCAAGAGAAGCTCTTGACCTCCTGCCCTCCTGTTGAAAAAACAGCCCTTTCTTAGCGGGAGGAGCAGTCGAAGACCAGTCGCGCGAAATCGACGGATCCACCCATCCCCCACTCCCCATCCTCCCATTCCCATTCCCATTCCCCGATCCCCCATTCCCGCCCCCCCCGCGCGCTCCCCCTAGAATGTGTGCATGCCCGGCCGAGAGTGCTACCACTGCAAGCAGTGGGTCGACGAAGGGGAAGATCACGATTGCTGGACGACGACGGAAGCGGTCCTCACCCGTGACCTGTCGGAGGAGCTGCAGGAGGCGTGGGAGCGGCTGCGGGAAGCCGCGGTGGCGCTCGGCGAACAGCGCATCTACGCCTCGCACAAGTCGATCATGTTCGCCCGCGAATCCTGTTACTTCTTCGTCCGCCCGAAGAAGAGCTTCCTCGAGGTGTGCGTGTTTCTCGGCCGCGCCGTCAAGTCGCCGAGGATCCGGCGGGTCGATCCCTCCTCGAAGGCCAAGTTCGTCCACATCATCCAGGTCCGGCATCGGGACGAGGTCGAGGCGCCGCTCACCGACTGGCTTCGCGAGGCCTACGAGCTGCCTGAGGCGCGCGGCGCCAAGGCGAAGGTGAAAGCGGTCAAGAAACTCAGAACTAAGAAGTAAGAACTCAGAACCTGGAACTTGGAACCTGGAACCTGGCCTAGCGCGTGGAGCGACGCCGTTTCCAAACACGGCCGGTGGCGAATTACCTGCTCCGCAGTGCCTCGGCCGGGTCGATCCGGGTCGCGCGCCACGCCGGACCGGCAATCGACATCGCCGCGCTCAGCGCCAGCACGATCAGCACGACCGCGAAGGTCGCCGGGTCCAGCGGCGCCACGCCGAACAGCATCGTGGCGATCAGGCGGCCGAGCACGGCCGACAGCAGCAGCCCGATCGCGGCGCCGGCGGCAATCAGGCGAACGGCGCTGCCGACGACGAGATGCAGCACGTCGCGGCTCGAGGCGCCCAGAGCTCGCCGGATCCCGAGGTCACGCGTCCGCTGCTGGACGGTGTATGCCAGGAGCCCGAACACACCAACCGTTGCGAGCAGCAGTGCCAGGCCGGCAAACGCCACCACCATGACGGCGCGGAACCGATGGCGCGCGGTCGCTTCCCACGCGACATCCTCGAGGGTCATCACCTCCCTGACGCTCACGAGCTGCTCCCGGTCGATGCGACCGATCGCCGCGCGAACCGAAGGGGCGAGCGCCTCGGCACGCCCGGACGCCGCCCGCACCAGCAGGAAGATGTCGTCCATCGCGTCCTGGGCCATCGGCACGTAGAGCTGGACCAGGTCCTCCATTTCGTCCGGCCGGCCCTTCACTTGACGAGCGACGCCGACGATCTCCCGCACCATGGGCGGGTCGTCGGTCGGCCGCGTCGGCCGGATCGCCACCCGCAGGCCGATCGGCGAACGGCCCTGGAGATGGCGGCGGACGAAAGCCTCGTTGACGATGCAGACGGGAGGGCTGCTGCGGACGTCCCGGTCGCTGAAGCCGCGGCCGGCGACCAGCGACACGTCGACCGTGCCGAAGTACGTCGGGCTCACGATCTGGTACTCGACGGTCGGGCGCTGGCTCTCCTGCGGCGGCGGATCCCCCACGACCTCGACGAAGAACCGCCCGCCTTCAGCCGGGCCGAGCGGCAGGTTGCTCGACCACGCAACGCGCTGCACTCCCGGAAGGACCGCGATCTCCCGCTCGATCGAGTCGAAGAACTGCAGCAGCGACGCCTCGGTGGGATAGCGAGATCCGAGCGGGTCCACCATCATCGTCAGAACGCGGTCGGCGCTGTAGCCGCGGTCGCCGTGTTCGACCGCCATCAGCGTGCGCAGCAGCAGGCCGGCCCCGAACAGCAGCATCACGGCGGTGGCGACCTCCCCCACGACCAGCAGGCCGCGAAGGCTCCCGCCGCGCCCGGTCGTCGTCCGGCTGTCGGAGCCGATGATCTGCGCCGACGACAGGTCCGTGGCCTGCCACGCCGGCGCGAGCCCGAACAGCACGCCGACGAGGAGTGCGGCCGCGGCACAGAACACGACCACCCGCGTGTTGAAGACCACTGTCACCACTTCCGGCAGCAGCCCCTGCGGGATCACCGCCGGCGCCACGCTCAGGATTCCGGCGCCGACGCCGAGGCCCAGGATCCCGCCGATCGTCGAGAGCACCAGGCTCTCGGTCAGGAGCTGGCGGACGATGCGGCGGCGGCCGGCGCCGAGCGCCGAGCGGATCGCCAGCTCCCGCGTGCGGACCGTGGCCCGGGCGAGGAGCAGGTTGGCGACGTTGGCGCAGCAGATGAGCAGCACGAACCCGACGACGCCGAGGAAGAGCATCGACGTCAGTTGGAGCTCGCTGCCGATCAGGGCATCGTGCATCGGTTCCAGGGTGACGCCGCGCCCGGCGTTGGTCGCCGGGAACTCGCGGGTCAGCCCTTCGCTGACCGACGTCATGTCGGATGCTGCCGAAGCGAGCGTCACGCCGGGCTTCAGGCGTCCGATCGCCTGCAGGAAATACGCGGTCCTCAGTTCAGGGCGGGGCTCGATCGGGATGAGTGCCCACATGCTGATCCGGCCGAGCAGCTGAGAATGACCCGGCACGATGCCAACGACAGTGAACAGGTCACCATCGAGGCGGATCTCACGACCGACCACCGACGGGTCGGCGTTGAACCTAGCCCGCCAGAAAGGTTCACTGAGCACGACGACGCCCAGGCGCTGGCGGTCGTCGGCCGGCGTGAAGGTCCGGCCGGCAATCGGAGTCACGCCGAGCACATCGAAGAAGCCGGCCGTCACCCACTGCCGCGGCACCGTTTCGGCGGTGCCGTCGGCCCCGTTCATCACCATGCCGCCCACCGACGCGATGAATCCGGCAATCTGATCGAACGACTGGTTTCGCTCGTTCCAGTCGAGCATGTTCATCGGGGCGACCCGCCCGTGCGCCGACGTCTCGCTGCGCTCCCACAGCATCACGAGACGGTCCGGGTCACGGAACGGCAGCGGCCGGAGCAGCGTCGCATCGACCAGCGCGAAGATCGCGCTGTTGGCGCCGATGCCAAGGGCGATGGTGATCACGGCGATCAGGGCGAAAGCGGGCGAGCCGCGCAGCTGACGGAGGGCGAACCTCACATCGTGACGGAGCTCTTCGAACCACTGCGCGAGGCGCATGCGACGGTCTCTCTTTCTGCCAAGGTCCAGACAGGCTTGTTTCAGGCTTCCGAGGTCACCGAGCCGGCGGGCGGCGACCTGCCGGGCGGACTCAGGATCCATGCCCTGCGCGACCAGCTCGCGCGTTCGCATCTCCAGGTGGAAAGCGATCTCCTCGTCGACTTCCTGATCGACCGGTACGCGCCACAGCCAGGAGCGGAGCGAGCGCTTCATGTTTCGAACAGCACTTTCGACACGCCGGTCGAGAACCGGCGCCAGCTGGCGAGTTCCGCCGCCAGCTGCTTGCGTCCGGCGGCGGTGAGGCGGTACAGCTTCGCCCGGCGGCCGAGCTCGGACGTGCCCCATTCGGCTTCGATCCAGCCGTGGCGTTCCATCCGGTAAAGCGCGGGATAGAGCGATCCCTCTTCGACGAGGACGGCATCGCCGGTGGTGTCTTCGATGAATCGGGCGATGGCGTAACCGTGGCTGGGACCGCGGGCGAGGGTCTTGAGGATCAGGACGTCGAGCGTCCCGTGCAGCAGCGCGTTCGGTGTCTTCGGTGGCACGGCGATCACATTACCATGACAGTCTAGGTAATGTCTGATTGGACGTCGGCCGGCGCCGAATGGTTTCCGCGCACTTGACGGGGCCGGCACTCCGTGGCAGAGTTCGGGCTGGCGCTGGCCTGGCGCCTCACCTCGACATGGCCTCCCCCCGCGGGGCTGCGATCGGGGCAAAGGGGTTCACACCTCGGGCCGATCAACGTGGTTCTTCACGGTCGCGCGACCATCAGGCGGGGGCTGGGGGTCGTGTGGCCAGAGAAGGACCGTCCCATGACCCGCGCCCGCGCCCTCAAAGAAGTCATCCGCGCCCGTGCCGCCAGAACCGGCGAACGCTATACCGCCGCGCGCCGGCACGTCCTCAACAGTCTGCAACCGCGCCCGCGCGAAACGCCGCCGCCGGCGCGAGTGCCGCTCGCTTCAGCCTCCGCGTCTGCGACGTCAACGAAACCGAAGGGAGGCCTCTCGGACGTCAAGGCCCTCGAGAAGACCGGCCACGGTCTCGAGTACTGGTTCAACGTGCTCGACCGGTTCGGCGCCGTGGACAAGGGACACACCGCCGCGGCGCGGCACCTCTACCAGGACCACCAGGTTCCCGGATGGTACGCGCAGGGAATCACCGTGGCCTACGAACGGACGCGCGGCGTCCGCGAGGCCAATCAACGCTGCGACGGTGAGTACCAGGTGTCGGTGTCGAAGGTGATGGGCGCCAGCGTCGAGGAGGTGGTCAGAGCCTTGACCGGCGCGCGCGAGCGCAAGCGCTGGACGAAAGGCGGCGACGCGTCGCTGATCGACGCGCTCGTGACCTCGCTCGACCGCCCGGCATCCAAGGGGGTCGTGGTGCGGGCCGACGGCCTGGGACGCTATCGCTACAAGTGGGGCGGCACCACCGTGCAGCTCTACCTGCAGCCGAAGGCCGGCGGCAAAGTGTCCATCGTGGCGACGAACAGCAAGCTGTCTGGCGCCACGATGGTCGAGGAGCGACGGAGGCTGTGGCGGCAGACGCTCGACGCGCTGGCCGGCCTGTACTCACCGGCCAGGAAGAAATCCGCCTGACCGCGCGACCTCAGACGAACGGATTCTCGTCGGCGCTCGGCCCGTAGACCGACGGGACCGGAACGTCCAGCAGCCGCAGGTACACGAGCAGCTGTCCGCGGTGGTGATACCAGTGGTTCAGCATCACCGCCCGGGCGAGGGCGACGCGCGGCATCGCCATCAGCTCACGCTCGCCATCCATCATCCGCCAGGTCGCGCTCATCGCCCCATCGTCCATGGGGCCGAGGGCGCGCCTGGCGCGCGCCACGCTGTCGTTCAGCGCCGGCACCAGCTCCGCGGCGGTCTTCGCCGGTTCCTGGATGAATTTCGGCGGCTCCCGCATCACCGGCTGCGCTACCAGCTCCGCGACGTTGCCCGGCACGGTGGCCACGTGCAGCGCCAGCTCGCCGAGCGACATCGACCTGGGATGAGGCTTCCACGACAGGTGGGCCTCGGGTATGCGCTCGAGGACGCGCCGTGTGGTGTGTGCTTCCTGCTCGAGCTCGTCGAGCAGTCCTTCAGCTATGGTCATCGGGGATCCTTTCTTACGGTTACCGGCCCGCTTCCGCCGCCGCCCGCACCCGCGCGTGCATCGACGCCCAGCCCTGCCCCATCAGCGGACGATGATCCTCGGGGAACGGACCGACCAGCGTGTGTTTGAACGTGATCAGCGAGCCACTGTCTACCTCGGTCAATCGGTATTGCATGTTCGAGGTCGCGGCGGTGGACATGAAGAGCGGCCCCCACACCTCGAGCAGCACCGGACGCTTGATGCTCTGCACGAAGCCCCAGAGGTGACCGTTCTCGCCGCCGAGATCGCGATACCAGCGGCCGCCGGGGAAGGCTTCCAGGACCATCGGCAGCGGCTTGCCGTCGCCGGTTTCGTTCTGAGGTCCAAGCTGGGTGAGCAAGGACGCAAAGGTCTTCTCGAGTGACGCCCGGACCAGGATCTCTTCCGTGATCGTCATGGTCGGCTGGTCGTGGGCGACTGCGGTCGTGGTCATCTTTCCTCCTCGGCGTGAGCCTTGATGCGTTGCAGCTGTCCGCGCCAGTAGCGGGCGAACATGCCGCTCCACTCGTGAATCGTGCGTAATCCTTCGGCGTTGGTTCGATACATGGTGTGCCGCCCCTCGCGGCGGACCCGGACCAGCCCCACGTCGCGCAGCACCTGCAGATGCTTCGACACCGAGGGTTGTCCGAGCTCGAGCGCGTCGGCGATCTCGGTCACCGAGCGCTCTTCCCCGGCAATGAGCTCGAGAATGTGGCGGCGCCGAGGCTCGGCAATGGCGTTGAAGGGATCCGACGTGGTGCAGGCGCGGGCCATAGGGAACTTATACATTCCCATATGGGAATGTGTCAAGCCCGGAGCTGCGGGCCGCTCAGGGCGTCGGCCGGACGCGAACGAACCGGCGCTGCACGTAGCCGACCCTGGGGCCGTACTGCCGGTCGTTGAACTGGACCCGGACCCAGTCCCCTTCCTGATCGAGCACCCTGATGATCATGCCGGCCGGGAGCGTTCGCAGCGGCGTGCGGGTCGAGTCCGGCATCAGGAACACCGGCGCCGACTGGGTGATCATGCCGGTCGGCCGCTGTCCGTCGACCGGGTCCTCCTCCACCGGCGGCACGGGGTCGGCGGCCGGGTCGCGGCGAATGGAGGGCGGAGCGGCCTGGCCGGTGCCGCCGAAGCCAAAGCGCAGACCGACCGACGTCTGGAACCCGGCCAGCGTGTCCTCTTCGAACACCGCCGCGGTGCCGGGGTTGCCCAGGTCTCCCTGGACGTAGCGGTAACGGCCGTCGAGCGCGACGGCGAACCTCCCGCCGACCGGAATCTCGACCCCACCGAGCAGGTGGTACGACGGCTTCCTCGTGTCGACGCCGATTGCGTTCACCGCCGGCGGGCTTTCCTGGTAGCGGACGAAGCCCGCACCAGCGCCGACATACATGATGCTGGATATGCGTCCGTCGGATCTGCGGAGCGAGGATCTCAGCCCAAGCGTCGCGTCCAGGAACGTGGCTTTCATCTGGAGCGGGATGCCGAGCGGGACAGCGATGCCGTCGAGACCGAGGACCGCTCGCTCGCCGCTGTCGGACCATCGGCTCACCGCCACCTGGGCGAACAACCCTCGCCCCAGCCCGGTGACCCGGACGCCGCCACCCAGGTCCACGGCCTTGGAGCGGAAGTCGATGGCAACGGGCGCGTTCTTGGCGGCCGGCCAGCTGAGGCCGGCACTGCCGAAGATGTCGAGCCCCAGGGCTCCATCCGAGACTGGATCCTGTGCGCGTGCGGCGGGCGGCAGGCCCAGGATCAAAACCAGAAGCGCGAAGGCGCAGATGCAGCGCGTCCTGTGTTCGTGTTGCATGAACTCCTTACGGTGCCTGGCGGACCAGCACGAACCGGCGTTGGACGTAGCCAACCCGCGGGCCGTACTGGTTGTCGGTGAACTGGATGCGGACCCAGTCCCCTTCTTCCTGGAGAATCCTCACTCGCGTGCCTGCCGCAAGGGTGCGCAGCGGCGTGCGGGTTTCGTCCGGCAGCAGGAAGACCGGCGCCGTCCGGTTCATCGTGCCGAAGACTGGGGTGCCGGTCACCGGGCCCGGCTCCTGGACGGGGGCCTCGCCGGCCGGAGGCACGCCCGACGGTGGCCTGGCCGCGGCTCGCGGTCCGCCGAAGCCCACGCGCAGGCCGACAAACAACTGGAAGCCACTCAGCAGATCCTCGTCCAGCGCCTCGGATGCCCCGTCATCCCCGAGCTCACCCGGAACGAAGCGATAGAGTCCGGAGGCGACCACCCCGAGCCGCCCCACGACCGGCACCTCGAAGCCGAGGAGCGCGTGGTACGACGCCTTCGTCTTCTCGAGGTCATCGCCAGGCTCCGCAAACGGAGAGCTCTCGCGATACTGGACGACCCCGGCGCCGGCGCCGACAAACGACACGAACGAGATCTGTCCGGACGATTTGTACGAGGTGTTCTTCATGCCGATCGTCGCGTCCACGAACGTCGCGCTGACGTCGAGCGGAATCCCGAGCGGGAATACCGTGCCGTCGGCGGCGACGAACGCACGCTCGCCGCTCTCGGACCAGTGGCTGGCGGCGACCTGCGCGAACAGCTCCCGCCACAGGCCGGTGACCCGGGCGCCACCGCCCAGTTCGAAGACCTCCGAGCCGAGCCCCACCGCCTCGAAGCTGTCCTGCGCAGCCGGCCAGCTCACGCCGGCGCCGCCGAACAGGTCCAGACCGACACGGCTGCCGGTCGCGGCCGGAACCGGGCGCGGGGCCGGTTCCTGGGCCGCCGCTGACGAAGGAGTCCAGAGGATCGCTCCCAGGAATACCGTCGCGCATACGAGCGGCGCTCTCTTGTCGGGTGTCATGGCCGCTCCTTCAGCGCGACAGGCCGAGCCCGCGAAGGGCCCGCCGGGAATCGACCAGGCCGGCGCCGCATTCATCGGCGCTGGCGTTGATCGGACGCGCGAAGCGTTTTATCGCCTCCTCGATCGCGCCGGGGTTGCGGATCCCCTGCGAGTAGAGCAGCGCCGCCACTCCCGAGACGTGCGGTGCCGCCATCGAGGTTCCCTGGAAGGGACGAAGCTCGAAGCGATCGAACGCCGGACGGAATCCCAGCAACAGCGCCTGCAGCTTCTGCGGGGCGGTCAGGAACGTCAGCGTGGCCTCCTCTTCGTAGCCGACCTGCGTGACCCCGCCTTCGAAATCAAAGTCGGTCGCGGTCTCCCCGCCAGGAGCGCAGATCTCGACGTAGGGGTGGAAAGACGAATAGAACGCGTGTCGGAGGTTGCGGTTCACCGCCCCGACGGTCATCGCGCCGTTGATCTCCGGCGCATACGCCGCCGGGTACACCTGGGGGTTCCCGTCATCGCCGTCGTTGCCGGCGGCAATCGCCACGAACGCACCGCGCGACACGGCATACTCGATTGCCGCCTGCACGGCGGGCACCGGCCCGGTGCCGCCGAGGCTCAGGTTGATCACGTGTGCCCCGTTGTCCGCGGCATGCTGGATCGCGGCGGCGACAACCGCGGCGGTTCCGCCGCTGTTGCCGGGGGCGAAGATGTCGTCCCACGAAATGAACTGCCCGCCGGAGATGACCTTCAGCGGCATCAGCTTCACGTTGTAGGCAACGCCGGCGACGCCGATGGAGTTGTTCGTCTGCTGCGCGATCGTGCCGGCGACATGCGTGCCGTGTCCGCCGAGATCCAGCGGGTACTCGTCCTTGTACACGAAGTCGTATGGGTTCACGATCCGGGCGTCGGTAACGAGATCGGGCACAGCGGCGAACCGGACCGGGATCTCGCCCACCAGCGGGCTCGAAAACACGAAGGTATCAGTAACGGTATTGAGCCCGGTGTCGACCACCGCGACGACGACGTCGTTGCGGGCGCCGGGGTTGATCTGCCAGGCAAGCGGGAGATTGATCGCGTCGAAGTTCCACTGGAGGTTGTAGAACTCGTCGTTCGGTCTCACCTGGTTGGTCCCGACCCGGAAATTCAGCGTGGCATCCGCCACTTCCGGCCGGCGGCGCAGTGCGCCGATGCTGTCGGTCACGGTCGTCCCGGGCTCGAGCTCCACGAGAGTCCAGTTGCCCGGCAGCGATCGGGCGATGCGCCGCCCGCGGCCCGCCTGCATCGCCTGCGTCCGGAGCGACGTGTTGACGCCGCTCTTGAAACGAACGAGCACTTCTCCCGGCCGGTATTCCGCGCCGGTGGCGGGGTCGATCCGCCAGCTTTCCGGAACCGCCCGATTGAGGCCGGTCGTGTCGACGCTCAATCGAGGCAACGGCTGCCGGCGAACGCCGCCGAGGCGTCCGGGAGTGGGGGTGTCGTTGATGCGGCTCTTCTGCCCGAACGGGGTCGACGTGGGCTGCTGCTGGGCGGCGGCGATCGCGACGCCGCCGGCCGCGACGATCGCCGCGATTGTGCGAATGTACATGTTGTGGGTCCCGGGGATCCGAAGCGGGTTGTGCGGGGGAGTGTACTGTCGGAGACGCGCTTTGTCGAGGGAAGGGTGAGTCACGCGTTCACCAGTTGAAGCGCACGATGATCTGCCCAAGCCGCCGTACGAACTCGATCAAGGGATCACGCGCACGTACCAGAGTCGGACGCCGATCCGCGTCTCCGGTTCGAGCCACGCGAAGCGGGCACCGGCTGCGATCGTCGGTGCGGCGAGGATCTCGAGCTCGTTGCGGCCGACCCGCACCGCCTCCTCCGGGAGGTGAACGCGATAGGAACCAACCCGCTCCGGATCGAGATTGAGATCGAGCCGACCTACCAGCCGTCCGTTGAAGAGCACGTCGGCACGCTGACGCGCCTCGGGCGCGACCGGGTCGACTCGCAGCACGAGGTCGTATGAGCGGCGCGCGGGCAGCGGAAAGTAAATCGCGCTTCGCTCGGCGGTCGACACACGAACGATCAGCCCATCGAGGTGGGGGGGCGACCAGCCGGTCCGATAGAACACCCGGTCACGGTCGCCGGTCTCGATGCTCGTGGATGTCCCGGCAGCGATGGCTTCCCTGACCACCAGCCACGGCAAGCTGAAGTACAGCAGCGCTCCGGTGACCGCCACCACGCCGATCGCCGCGACGCGGCGCGCGTTCCGAACGACTTCGTCCCGCGAGACTTGCCTGCCCTGCCGCACGCTCCGGATCACGACGTTGATCGCGCCCACGATCGCCGCCGCCCCCGCGGCCAGGTAGATCGGGTAGGCGTGCATGGTGAAGCGCCATTCGCCGCCGCCGGCCAGGTTCCAGCTGAAGGCATAAGGCAGCAGCGACGTGAGCAGGATCATCAGCAGCAGCCGTCCGTTTGGCGTGAAGGGCAGCATGGCGACGCCAGCCAGAGAGGCGTATCGGGCCACCGTGCCGAAGCCGGAGATCCAGTGATCCAGCCCGTTCCACTTGGTCACGAATGGCTGCACGAAGAGGCCGACGAACCCGGTGTCGATCGTGGCGGCAGGCAGCGACGCCAGTCGCGAGCGCAGGTACGCGGCGGCGCTCATCGGCTGAGAGATGTCCATCCCCTCGGCATGGCGATAGTAGAGGGTGTGGTAGTTCAGGGCATAGAACGGGTCGCCGGTCGCGATCGCGCAGCTGATCAGATACGGTGCGACCAGCGCCGTCGTAGCGAACAGCGCCACGCCGACATGCCTGAGCACCTGGGCGCGCTGGTCGCGCGGCGCCGCCAGGGCCAGCCACACGAAGGCCGGCAGGATGAAGGTGAGCGCGGTGATCCGGGTCAGGCACGCGAGCCCGCAGAGCGCCCCGGCCAGAAGTGCCCGCTGGAACGAAGGAGATTGATGGAGCCGCAGTAGCCCCCAGGCGGCGAGCAGCACGGTCGCCATGAAGGTGTCGTCGCGCCATCCGTCCGGCGCCCAGGTGATCGCTTCGAATTCGATGGCCAGCATCAGCGACGCGAGCAGGCCGGCGGCGCGCGACAGCAGCGCGGCACCGAGCAGGTAGGTGGCAAAGACCGCGAGCACGGAGCCGGCAGCGGAGGCGAGGCTGACGCCGGCGTCCTGCCAGTCGAGCGACCACAGCGCCGCGCGCGTCAACGCGAGAAAGCCAGGCTCGCGGACGTGCGGCTGGTAGAACGACTGCATCTCGCGCGCGAACGCGAGGTAGTTGATCGGGTCTCCGCCGACGTAGGGGGCGCGCTCGCGGGCCCACGCGGTCTCGGCCGGACGGACATGAGCCGCGAGCGGAGCGACCCGGTGCGTCGCGACGCGCGCCCAGGCCGGATGATCCAGCGGACCGTATTTGCCGACGAACGCCTCGAGCCGAAGCAGGGCCGCCAGGGCGACGATCGCCAGCACCAGAGCCCGCGCGAGGATCCGACTCCGGGCGCTCGAGCCAGGCATCGGCGCTGATTATCCCATTCCCAATCCCCGACCCCATTCCATCGCTAGTGGCTCGTCCATGGATCATACTCGACAAGACATTTACCGCAGAGGTCGCGGAGCAACGCAGAGGATTTCTTCCGGTGGTATTCTCTGCGCCCTCGGCGCGCTCAGCGGTGCTTCTGTTCTCTGCCGCTACGAATCCCCCAAGACGCCTCTAGTTCAGCGGACGGAAGCGATGGCGAACGACGTAACGGGCGACCTGGCGCCCGAGGTTCGAGCCTTCCTGGTCGGAGTTGCGGAAGTGGAAGCCGACCAGCACGCGCGCCCAGTCAACGTCCATGACCACGTCGTGAAGCCGCGCATAGCTCCTGGTCGTACCGGTGATCCGGCTGTCGAGCGAGAACGAGACCTTGTTGGTGCCGAAGAACGACTCGAGCGCCTCCGCCACCGCCGTGGTGTGGCAGGCGTGCGCCGACGGGTACTCGGGGAAGTTCGGGGTGGCGCGCAGCGGCCGCCAGGCGGGGTCGGCGTCGGTCGCGGCGTTGTTGTCGGTGCCGGCTCGTGGAATCGCCTGGTACGGCCGCCAGAACCAGGTACTTGTACTTGGCGTCGAAGCAGGCGATCATCGCGTCCCCACCCGCCGCGTGCGCCATCGCCAGCATCCGCGCGGTCTCCATGCCGTCGAGGCGGCGAGCGGCCGCGAGCGCGAGCATCCCGTCGTTCCACTGGCGCACATCGTGATCGGTCCAGAAGAGCGCCTGGACGGTCTGGTCCGGCTTTCTCGCCGTGCTGTCGGCGCCACCCAGCCTCTCCACCTCGCGGAAGTCGTCGCGATACGCCCCGCCTCCCATCGGGTTGGGGCCATCCGGCCGGAACTGCGAAGAGCTCTCGAGCGCCAGCGGACGAAAGGCCGGCAGACGAAGACCAAGCGCCGGCGTACCGCCGTCCTCCCAGATGCCGGGACCCGGAGGTGGAGGTTTCAGGTCGGTGATGTCCGGATTGCGCTCCCGTCCGTCGTTCGCGCGCAGCGCGAGCATCGCCGCGGCAACGTCCTTTCCGACCGCGATGCCGTTCGCCTTCGCCGGGCCATCGGCAATCGCGGCGAGGTAGGTGGCGTAGCGGCTGTCGAGCATCTCCTGCTGCGCTGCGGTCAGCCCGAGCGCCGGCTGCAGCCCGATCAGCACGTCATGCGCCGCGGTCGAGACCGCGGCTGCCGCCGATGTGCCGTTCGGAGAGGTGAGCTTGATGGCGTAGGCTTCGTAGCCGCCCTCGATCGCCAGCACCGCGTCGTAGATCGCGGCGTGGACGATGCCCATGTAGACCGCCGCTTCGCCCGGGAACTTGTTGCCATAGTTCTCCGGGCCAAAGACACCCGCCGGACCGGGGGGAACGATCGCGCGCCGCGCCTCGTTGCTCCAGTCGAGGACCGCCGTCGCCGGGACGGCCGCCTCCGCCGAAAACGGCCGCAGGGCTCGCGCCATGGTGATGCCGCCCATAGCCATCCCCGTCGCCACGAGTGCACTCAGAATGATCCTTCTCATGAGGTCGACGGTACGAGCGCCGGAAAGCGCCCACAAGTGCAATGATCGGATCCAATCGGTTCGATTTTTGAACTGGCCGCATTGCTCCCGTAATGCGAGGATCCGGCATGCAGAAATACAAGCAATACTGCCCCGTAGCCAAGGCCTCGGAGATCATCGCGGAGCGATGGACGCCGCTGATCGTGCGCGAGCTGATCGCCGGCAGTCACCGCTTCAACGAGATCGAGCGGGCGCTGCCAGGGATCTCGCGTTCGCTGCTCGCGTCACGGCTGCGCCAGCTGGAAGCTGCGGGGATCATCGAACGGGTCCCGCGTGCCGAGTCCAGGGTCCCGGAGTATCACCTGTCGGAAGCCGGCCGCGCGCTCAAACCGGTGATCGAGGCGCTCGGCGCATGGGGCGTACGCTGGGCCTTCGGCGATCCCCGGCCCGAGGAGCTGGATGCCGGTCTGCTGGTCTGGAAGATCCATCAGCGGGTGCACCGCGACCTGTTGCCGGAACGGCGCACGGTGGTCGAATTCGATTTCACCGGGCCGCGCGGACGCCGGGTCTGGCTGCTGCTCGAGCCCAGGGAGATCTCGGTGTGCGTCACCCCACCGGGCTTCGAGTCGGACCTGGTCGTCCACGCCGATCTTGCCTTCTTCTATCGGGTCTGGGTCGGGCACGTGGAGTTCGGGTCGGCGCTGCGAGGCGGTGCGGTGGTGGTCGACGGACCGCCGGCGCTGGCGACCCATCTGCCCGAGTGGTTGATGTGGAGTCCGATGGCGCCGTTCGTCCGGGCACATGCCCGCCGGCCGGAGCTCGTCAGCGACTGAGATCGGATCGACGCTCGGCGTTCACTCGCGTTTCTTGAACGCTCCCCGCAGCTTGTCGGCGAGCGACCCGAACCCTTCGGCCGGTACGACCTCCTCGCGCTCGGTGTACTCGCGCACTTCTTCCCGCTCGTGCGCCTCCGCGATCGCCTTGACGCTGAGCCGAATGCGCCGGCCGGGCGGATCCTCGACGTCGAGCACCACGACTTCCACCTCCGCTCCAACCGGGAGCGCCTTGCGAATGTCTGCCTCGTTGGCGATGCCGGTCTCGCTGGTCGGGATCAGACCGGTACGCCCCGGGGTCAGGAAGACGAAGACGCCGAAGCTCTCGTGACGCTCGACCTTCCCCTTGAGCCGCGCGCCCGGCACGATCGCCGACGCGGACGGCGCCGCGCCCGCTCGCGCCGAACCCTCCGGCAGCAGCGCCACACCGATCCGCTTCTTCTCGGGCTCGATGCTCAGGATCTCGAAGGCCCCTTCCATGCCTGGATGAACCAGTTTGGACCACCCCTGCGACCGCCCGGTCGGAGGGAACGTGGAGGCATGCGCCAGCCCCTCGATGCCAGGCTCGAGCTCGACGAAGGCGCCGAAGTCGAGCACCCGCGTGACCCGGCCGCTGCGGACCTGGCCGACCGCGTAGTTCTGCTCCACCCCTGACCACGGATCGGCGGTGAGCTGCCTGAGGCCAAGCGAGATCTTCTGCTTCTGGTCGTCGACCTGCAGGACCTTGACCGTGATCTCCTCGCCCGGCTTGACCACCTGTGACGGGTCGGTCACGTGCGACCAGCCCATCTCGGAGATGTGCAGCAGCCCCTGCACGCCGCCGCCGAGATCGACGAACGCGCCGAACTCACGGACCGAGGCGACCCGGCCGGTCATCACCGCGCCGGCGACGATCGACTTGCGGACTTCGTCCGCGGTGGCGCGCTGCTGTTCCTCGAGCAGGGCGCGCCGCGAGACGACGATGTTCCGGCCCCCCTCCTTGTATTCGACGATGCGGAACTCGTAGGTGCGCCCTTCGTGCACCGACGGATCGGTCCGCAGCGTGTCGATCTGGGAGAACGGACAGAAGGCGCGCAGCCGCGCGATCCGGACCTCGTATCCCCCCTTCACCGCCTTCTCGACTTTTCCCTCGACCGGCAGGCGGCTGTGGAACGCGTCTTCGAGCTGCTGTGCGGTGGCGGCCCCGCGCGCCAGCCGGCGTGACAGCGTCAGCCCTCCCTGGGTCGACACCACCACCGCCTGGATGCGGTCGCCGACTGCGACCTCGACATCCCCTTCGTCGTCTTTCAGCTCGGCCAGGTCGATGGTCGCCTCTCCCTTGCCGCCGACATCCACGAACGCGACGTCGGGACCGATCGCGACGATCCTGCCCTCGATGGTCTGACCCTGTTCGATGCGCTTCGTCTTGATCGACGCCTCGAACATGGCGGCAAAATCTTCGGTCTCGTCACTCACGGCAGTCTCCTCGTATCGGTCATTCATCCCGCAGCGCCACGACCGGATCCACCCGCGTCGCCCGCCGCGCCGGCACGTAGCTGGCCAGCAGCGCACTCGCGAGGAGGATCAGCGGGACGGTCGCAAACGTCATCAGATCGGTGGCGCTGACGCCGAACAGCAGCGTGGCCATGACCTGGGTCAGCGCCGCCGCGCCGATCAGGCCCAGGACGATGCCGGCGCCGGTCAGTTCGAGCCCCTGCCGCATCACCATCCCGACGATGCGGCTGCGCTGGGCGCCGAGCGCCATCCGTACGCCGATGTCGTGCGCGCCTTGCGCAACCAGGTGCGACATCACGCCGTAGACGCCAACGACCGCGAGGATCAGCGCGAATATCGCAAACGCACCGAGCATCAAGGTGGCGAAGCGCTGGCGGGCCATCGAGTCGCTCATCCGGTCGTTCATCGTCCGGACGTCGAACACCGGCAGCGTCGGATCGATCTCCTGCATCCGCCGCACGATCGCCCCCGCCACCGCCGCGGGATCCCCGGACGTTCTCGCCACCTGATAACCCGCGTTCGGGGACGGCCTGTAGAAGACGATGCGGCCGTCGACGTCGAGGCCGTACTGTTTCACCGTACCGACCACCCCGACGATGGTCATTCTCCGCTTGGGATCATTCCAGAGGTGCTTGCCGACCGCGTCGCCGTTGGGCCAGAAACGCTGCGCGAACTTCTCGTCGATCAGCACCACCGGCTCGGCGTTCTGGGGCATGTCGAAGTCGCTGAACCACCGCCCCTTGATCAGCGGGATGCCCATCGTCCGGAAGTAGTCGGTGGTCGCTGCGCGCTGATCGACCTGCAGCTCCTGCCCGGGCTCAGGCGTCCACCCTTCGACGTTGACCGATCCCCAGCCGACCGACGAGGTGAAGGGCAGGGACGAGACGGCGCCGCGCGTGATCACCCCAGGCACGCTGGCGAGTCGCTCGTTGAACTCGCGGTAGTAGGCGACCGCGGCGTCGCGGTTCGGCAGCTGCCGGGCGCTGGCGCCCAACCGCAGCGAGACGACCCCCTCGGGATTGAATCCCGGCGAGACGTTCTGGAGCCGCACGAAGCTGCGAACCAGGAGGCCGGCCCCGATGAGCAGCATCAGCGACAGGGCCACCTCGGACACGACCAGCAGGCTGCGCAGCCGGCGGCGTGAGCTGCCGAAGCCGCCCTCACCCTGGCTACTCCGGCCGCCACTCTTCAGCGAGGTCGCCAGATCCACCCGTGCGGCCCTCACCGCCGGGGCCAGACCGAAGACGATCCCGGTGAGAACCGATACGCCGAAGGTGAAGGCCAGGACGGTGCCGTCCAGGGTGATGGCGTCGAGGCGCGGGATGTTGCCGGGATTGATCGTCCGCACCACCCACAACGCGCCCTGGGCGATCAGCAGGCCGGCGGCGCCGCCCAGCAGCCCGAGCAGCAGGCTTTCCGTCAGCAGCTGCCGCACCAGACGCTGCCAGCCGGCGCCGAGGGCGGTGCGGACGGCAACTTCCTTCTGTCGTCCGGTGGCGCGGGTCAGGAGCAGATTCGCCACGTTGGCGCAGGCGATCAGCAGCACCAGCGCCACCGACCCGAGCAACACGAGCACCGCCCGGCGCACGTCGCCGACGACCGAATCGAGCAGCGGCACGACGTCGATGGTGAACGTCCGGTCGCGATCGTCCTTCTCGCGGATGCGTGCCGCGATCGCGCTCACATCCGCTTTTGCCTGGGCCATCGTCACGCCTGGCTTGAGGCGCGCCATGAGGTTGAAGTTCTCGTCGCCGCGGCGGTTGACCGCGTCCGCGGCCAGGGGAAGCGGGAGGAAGATGTCCATCTGCCGAATGCTGGCGACCGTGGCCATGATCTCGTCGTTCAACAGGAAGTCGGGGCCGAGGACTCCGGCGACTTCGAACTGGTTCTTCCCGTCCCCGGCCCCGGCGATGATGCCGTTCAGCGTCAGGCTCCTGCCGACGACGTTCGGATCGCCGCCGAACGTGCGCTTCCAGAAGCCGTGGCTCAGGATCACGACCGGGGCGCGGCCCGGGTGGTCCTCTTCGGGGAGCAGGAGCCGCCCGTAGAGTGGCTTCGCCCCGAGCAGATGGAAGAGGCTGGAGGAAGTGAGCAGCGCCTCGACCCGCTGCGGCTGGTCGGTCCCGAGCAGCGTGCCGCTGCGCCCCTGCGAGATCGACATCTCTTCGAACGAGCGGTTCTCGGTCCGGACGTCGATGTACTGGCCTGGGGAGGGCCAGTCCTGGGGAATGTTGATCCCCGGCGACCGCAGCCAGAGCACCGCCAGGCGATCCGGCTCGGGGTACGGAAGCGGTTTCAGCAGCAGCGCGTTGACCACGCTGAAAATGGCGGTGTTCGCCCCGATCCCGATCGCCAGCGAGGCGACGACCACGAAGGTCAGCCCGGCGCTTCGGCTCAGGGTGCGGACGGCGTAGCGGATGTCCTGGATGAATGCAGCCATGTTCAGCGTCCTCCCTGTGAAGCTATCAAAGTCCTTCGAGAAAAGCTCCCGCCGGGGATGACCGGCGCATCGGTGGTCTACCCCTGACACACCGGACAGTAGAACGTCGACCGCCCACCTTGCGTCTGACGCTTGATGATGCCACCGCAGCGGGCCCGGCGGCACGGCTGCCCCTCGCGGTCGTAGACACGGAACCGCGACGAGCGATAGGACGCCGGCTTGACCGTCCGCGCGACGGCTTCCGTGAGCACCTGCTTGATCGAGGCCGCCAGTCGATGCGCCGATGGGCGCGGGGCGCCGGAGGGGGTGGCGATCGTCGAGGCGCGGCGCCGCGGGGACAGACCGGCCCGATGCAGCGCTTCGCTGACGTAGATGTTGCCGAGGCCGGCGACCACCCGCTGGTCGAGCAGCGCCGCCTTCAGCGACGTCTTCTTTCCCCGGCAGGCCCGCGCGAGCGCGAACCCGTCGAACGATGGCGCGAGCGGCTCCGGACCCAGCTTCGACAGGACGGGGTGATTCGCCAGTGCGGTGGTCGACAGCAGATTCATCAGCCCGAAGCGGCGCGGATCGTTGTACGCGATCGTCGCTCCCGACGACATCCGGAAGATGACGTGGTCGTGGACAGACCATCCCTCACTCCTGATCCCGCCTGCCCATCCCCCGTCCCCATTCCCCATTCCCCGATGCCCCGTTCCCGGTCGATGCTGAAAGAGCCCGACATGCCGAGATGAATGAGCAGGGTCTCGGTGGATGAGAGCGTCGCCAGGACGTACTTCGCCCGCCGCGAAAGTTCGAGCACTGTCTGCCCGGTCAGCCGATGCCTGAAGCGCCGCGGGAAAGGCATCCTGAGATCGGGCCGCCGGATTTCGACGGCGAGGAAGCTCGCCCCGGTCATCCACGGTTCCAGGCGACGGCGGACCGCTTCCACTTCCGGCAGCTCAGGCAAGGTCTCAGCATAGCAGCCGGTCCCCGCGAGTTCTTCCTGCTGTGGCACAATCACGCCCTTTGCACGAACGAGGAGTTTCGACAAAGGGAGGAATCCTGATGAACAGTCTCGCGGCGAGAAGCGCTTGTCTCTCACGGCGTGCGGCGATGGCAGCCGCCTGGCTGCTGCTGGCAGGATCAGCGGCATCCGCGCAGCAGCCGCCTGCACCGGCTGAGCCGGTCGGCACGTGGACCGGGAGTGCAGGCGCGGGGCTGTCGCTCACGAGCGGCAACAGCGACACCGCCAACTACAACGTGGCGTTCGATGTCACCCGCGATCCAAAGACCCGTAACGTCATGAAGTGGAAGGGACTTTACCTGCGGGGCGAGCAGGATGATTCGGTCACCGTGAACCGCACGTCGCTCGCCTTTCGCGACCAGTACGCGTTCACGCCACGTGCCTTCGTATTCGGTCAGATCGAGTACCTCCGTGACACCTTCAAACTGATCGACTACCTGATCGCACCGACCGGTGGCATCGGCTACAAGGTCATCGACACCGAGCCCACGAAGTTCGCGGTCGACACCGGCATCGGCGTTGTCTGGGAGAAGAACCCTGACGTCGACACGCGCACGAGCCTGGCCCTGACCGCCGGTGAGACGCTGGTGCATCAGCTGTCGTCCACGGCCTCGTTCAAGCACGCCGCCAGCGGCCTCTGGAAGGCCGATGACCTCGCCGATGGCCTTTACACGTTTTCGGTCGGCCTCGCGACCCAGATCGCACCCCGCATACAGCTGTCGATCGACCTGCTCGACACCTACAAGAACCGGCCCCCGACGGCAGCGACCAAGAAGAACGACGTCGCTCTGGTCACGGCGATCGTCGCGAAGTTCTGACCTGACCAGCCGGGTCAGGCTGCCCGAATGGCGGGCTCGCCGCCCGAACCCGGCCACGCGCCGTTCGTCACTTGGGTGGTCGGCGGCGGCCGGGTCCGCTGCTATAACGGCGTCATGCGAACCATCCTTCAGGACCTGCGCTACGCCCTGCGCATGCTCCGGCGCGCGCCCGGTTTCGCCGCCGTTGCCATGCTGACGCTGGGGCTCGGGATCGGCGCCGCGACCGCGATCTTCAGCATCATCAGCGGCGTGCTGGTCCGTCCACTCAGCTATCGGGAGCCGGACCGGGTGGTGAACCTGTGGGTCGACTTCGGCGTCGGCGCGCAGTCGCTGCCGGCGATGTCACCCGGGGACTTCAAGGACTACCAGCAGCGGACGCAGCTCTTCGAATCGATCGGCGCGGCCTCCGGGGGAAACATCGTCGGCGCAACCGGCGCCCTCAGCGATGGCGGCAACGTCGAGCGGGTGGATGTTTCGACCGTCACCGCCAACTTCTTCCCGACCGTGGGGATCGATCCTCTGCACGGCCGTCACTTCACCGCCGAAGAAGAGACCGCCGGCGGACCGGCGGTCGTGATCCTCAGCCACCGCCTCTGGACGTCCCGCTACGGCGGCGACCCGGCCATCGTCGGACGACGCATCAGGCTCGACGGGCTGGACCAGACCGTGGTCGGCGTGCTGCCGGCGACCGGGCGGCTGTGGCTGCCGGCCGAGGCCTTTCTCGTGACCGATGCGCAGATCTGGAAGCCGCTGCAGTTCAACTACGCCAACCAGCCGCCGCGCAACTTCACGTTCTTCACCGTCTTCGGCCGGATGAAGCCGGGCGTGACCGTGGCCCAGGCGCAGTCGGACCTGGAAACCGTGGCCGCCCAGCTGCGCGCCGAACATGCGGTCCACGAGTCGGCCGGCATGCGGATCCGTGCCGTGGCGCTGCAGCAGGATGTGGTCAAGCACGTGCGTCCGGCGCTGATCGCGCTGTTCGGGGCTGTCGGCATGCTGCTGCTGATCGCATGCGCCAACGTCGCCCATCTGCTGCTGGCGCGGGCAACCGCGCGCGAGCGGGAGCTGGCGGTACGCGGTGCGCTCGGCGCCAGCCGCGGCCGGCTGTTGCGCCAGTTGGCGACCGAGAGCCTGCTGCTGGCGGGCGGCGGCGGGGCGCTGGGCATTCTGTTCGCGTGGCTGGGCACACGGTGGCTGGTGTGGATGAACCCGGCGAACCTCCCCCGCGTGGAGGCGATCCGGATCGATCCCGGCGTGCTGTTGTTCGCGCTGTCGGCCAGCGCCGCGACCGCCATCGTCTTCGGCCTGGTTCCGGCGATTCGCGCCGCACGCGTGGACGTGAACCGGACCTTGCGCGCCGGAGCGAATCCCTCGGCCTCGAAGGCCCAGGTCAGGATGCGGGGCGTGCTCATGGTGGCGGAGGTGGCGCTGACGCTCGTCCTGCTGATCGGGGCGGGATTGATGGTGCGGAGCTTCGTCGCGCTTCAGCAGGTGCGTCCGGGCTTCGACCCCGCAAGCGTGCTCTCGTTCCGCGTCTCGCTGCCGGTCGCGAAGTACGCGCGCCCCGAGATGCGCGCCGAATTCATCCGGCGGATGGAGGAAGAGATCCGGCGCCTGCCGGGCGTCAGCCAGGTCGGGTTCACGTCGCAGTTGCCGCTCACCGGCAGTGGATCGCTGTCGCCGTTCGCCTACGACGAGGCGACCGCGCGCAACTGGGAGAGCGCCACCGCCGACGGCCGCGGCGCATCACCCGACTACTTCCGCGCCCTCGGCACCCGGCTCCTCGCCGGGCGCTTCTTCGATGAGCGCGATCGCGGCGCCAACGTGATCATCATCGACGAGACCCTCGCCGCGCGGGCGTGGCCGGGTGAGACCGCCGTCGGCAAGCGGCTGCAGACCCAGCCGGCCGGATCCTCAAATGTCTTCTCCGAGGTGGTCGGCGTCGTCGAGCACATCCGCAGCCAGGACCTGGCCCGCGCTGTTCGTCCGCAGATCTTCAGGCCGCTCATCGCCTTCGGCGGCACGCAACCGTTCGTCGTGGTTCGGACCACCGTCGATCCGGCATCGCTCACGCCGGCCGTCCGCCAGTTGATCGCGGCGATGGATCCGGAGGCGCCGGTCGACCGCGTGCAGCCGATGTCGGCCTACGTCGGCGACGCGCTCGCGCAGTCGCGGCTCACGCTGGTGCTGATGGCGGGGTTCGGGGTGGTCGCGCTGATCATGGCGGCGGTCGGGATCTACGGCGTCATCTGGTACTCGGTGAGCCAGCGGACCAAGGAGATCGGCATCCGGATGGCGCTCGGCCAGGAAACCTGGCAGATCCGCAATCTGGTCGTCGGGCAGGGACTGCGCCTGGTCGGCATGAGCCTCGGCATCGGCCTGGCGGTGGCCTACCTGCTGGCGACTACCGTCTCGGGACTGCTGTACGGCGTCAACCCGCGGGACCCGTTGACATTCGGTGGGATGGCGGCGTTCCTGCTCGTCGTCGCGCTGATCGGCTGTCTCGTGCCGGCGCGCCGGGCCACCGCCGTGAACCCGCTGTCGGCGCTGAAGGCAGAGTGAGCGCTCACTCTGCGCATCGTGTCTGAGACTTCGACATCAACCGAACGGCCGCGACTACTGCCCCGGCCTGCCTACGGTGCCAATCAGGACCAGCGAACCGGACGGACCAGCCGCGGAACCAGTATAGGTACCCGACCCGGTTGCGTCGGCAAACCGCCCGGTACCGTCGATCACTGTCCATGTGCCGTCGAAGGTCACGGGATCCTCGGGTCTGGCCCTTCGAGTTGCACCGTCCCTACGAATGTGATCACGAGCGTATCCCCGTTGGCTGCGGTCAGGGTTGACGTCCCGCTCTGCTCGCCCAGAATGACATCGACCTGCGACGGGCCCTGTATCTCCGTCCTGCCCATGAGCGTCGCCTGGCCAGTACCGCCGATTTCGAGTTGAAGGCAGCCGGGGCCGCAAGACCCCACCGGTACTGGTTCGGTCTGAAGGACAGCCCGGAACGGGACCAGGTCACCGGCTGCGGCGGGGAATGTGATCAGCCAGGCGGTCAGGAACAACGCGAATGTGTAGATTCGTGGATTCATCTCGCTTCCTCCATGGTCATTCAAAACGCTGATTCAGCCCCTACTTGCGGATCACGATGTGGCCGGAGCAATCGCCGTGCTCGGGTCGGCACTCTCCGCGGCTCCGGGCTGGTTGTCGTCTGGTCGCCGTTGATGCCGGCGCCATCACGGACGAGCGTGGTCGACGCCGTGCGGTCGTCCCGGGTAACTGAGTCGCTGAACAACCTGGTGGCCCGCGAGGTGATCGATCACGGCGATGCCGGGATTCGAGCCGCCCTCGAAGGCGGCGAAGGTGTAGCGCCCGCTGGCCGAAGTCCACTGATGTCCGCCGATCGTCGCGGCCTCGCCGGGCGCAAGGTCGACGATCTGGTGCTGGACCGTCTCGTCTCCCAACGAGGTGGTGTCGACGACCGCAAGTTGTGCCGGCATCGTGCGCAGACCGACCGTCAGCAGGTTTTCATTGGCCGACAGTTGAAGCGTGTCTGGCAGACCGAGCGCGAGCACATCCTGGTAGGTCTGATCATCGAGGTTGATGACCGCCAGTCTGTTCGCCGTCCGCCGGGTGACGTACGCCGACTTGCCGTCGTGAGTGACGGCGAGCTCGTGCACCGCGGGCACCGTCATGCGCCAGAACACCTCGCCGGTCCGTGGATCCATGGCGAGGACCTCCTCCGACCCCTCGTTCGCCAGATAAACGGTGCGCTCGTCCTGTGAGAACACGCCGGCATGCACACGGCCGTTGGTGGTGAGCGTGTTCGTGTCCCACGGGCCGAGCAGCGCATCGTCATGGGTGTCCACGACTGCGACCATGTCGGTCCCAAACAGCCCCACCGCGACGAGGTTGCCGCCGCTGCTGGCGTGCACGTGATGTGGTCGGGCGCCGGCCGGCAGGTAAATTCTGTTGAGGACGGAGCCGGTCGCCTCGTCAAGGACGGCGATGGCCGGGGGCGTCCCGAACTCCTCGGCGACATAGAGCTTGCCTTTGGCGTAGGCGAGGTCGCCCGGCTGCGAGTTCGCTGCCATGGGGATGGTGTTGACGACGGCGCCGGTCCGCGCATCGAAGCCCCGAATCGTGTGGGCGCCACGGTTGGCGGCCCAGATCGTCCCGTCGATCGATCGATTCAGAACATTCGCCAGAACGACGGGACCGATCAGGCCGATTCCCAATACAACTGCGGTCAGTACTTGCGGTCTGCGGCCGTGCGTGATCATGACTGATCCCTCCACTCATCACATCGAAGCCGGTCTCGAGTACCTAGTCGAGGGCGTCAGCCCCCCGTGAGGGTCTGCGCCGACCCCTTACGCGCTAAGCGCGGGAAAATTGGCTCAAGGGCGTCCGCGGCGCGTTTCGACCCACGACAATCTTCCGGGTACCGGACCGAGTTCAGCGACGGAATCTACTACGTAGCCCGGGAGCAGGTCCGTGACGACACGTGGGTCAATCACTTGAGGTCGAGTCAGAGGCTGACGGCCGTACAATGGCAGCTGCGATGTCAAGGACCCGGAAGGCCGTCGCCGTCGGCTGCATTGCGCTGATCGTCTTCGCCGCATTCCTGCCGCTCGGCGGCGTCTCGCTCGAGTGGCTGGCCCTGACACCGGCATTCATCCTTCTGCCCCCGCTCACGACGCGCGCCGTCCGCCTCGAGACGCTTCGGTCTCCCGAGCGATTGAATGCGCTGCTCGTGGTTCTCGACTCCCGCGGCCCTCCCGCTCCCTCCTCTCTCACGTAATTCACCGTCCGGTTTGTGAAGAGGTCTGCACGGATGCGTCCGTGCGGGGAGGTGTCATGTCTCTCAAGAAGAGACTGCGGACGATTTTCCTGTGCGTGGCCCTGGAGCTTGGCGTGATGAGCGGCGTGCCGATGCGGCCGGAAGAAATCCGGGCCCTGATGAACCAGATCAACCAGCCGAAGCTGGCCCATGTGCTGCCCTCCGAGGAGGAGGATGGCAACGGTCCGCCTGAGGCCACGGCTCAACACGGAGCGACGCGATGACGCTCAGCGCTTCAGTCTGCCGATCGCCGAGACCGTGGACACCTGACGGGGCTCTTCGAGCGCCACCGCGGACGAGCGTCCGCCGGGGCCGCGCCTGGGCACTGCCGTGACGCCTGCCAGGCCGTCCTCGTCATCCCGATCCTGGCCAGTATCAGGGTCCCATTCGGCCAGCCTGCGCCAGATTCGCCGAAGTAAAGCCTGCATGGGTGGATTCTAAGCCTGTGCTGCACTCGATTCAATGCAACTCGTGATGACGGTTCGGTGGCGTTAGCGTCAGGGAACAGTGTTGAACCGTGGCCTTGAACCGTGGCTTTGAACCGTGGCGGCCGCTGCGGACGTAGACTCTGCCGGTATGAACATCAATCACCTGTCTGTGCCCGGACTCCTGCTGGTCGCCGCCGCGCTGCCTTGGGCGAAGACGCCTTGGGCGCAGACGCCTTGGGCGCAGACGCCTTGGGCGCAGACGCCACGCGCGCAGGCACCCAGCGCGCAAGCGCCAAGCGCGCCGGCGCCAACCCCGGTAGCGGGCGTTGTCTTCGAGGACCGGAACGCGAACGGTGCGCGGGATCCGGGCGAGCCGGGGCTCGGGGGCGTCACCGTATCCAACCAGCACGAGGTGGTGCAGACGGCGGCCGACGGCAGCTATACACTCCCGCGGCCCGGCTACGGGATCGTCTTCGTCAGCCTGCCGGATGGCTACGCAGCCGTGAACCGCTTCTGGCAGACGGCCGCTTCTTCGCCGGCTCGCGCCGACTTCGCGTTGAGAGTGCGGCCCGCTTCCGGCACGTTCACCTTCATTCACGCCTCCGATACGCATGTCGGCCCGCAGAGCACCGGCCGTCTCAAGCTGCTTCGCGCCATCGTCGACGAGCGCCGCCCCGAGTTGGTACTGGTTACGGGAGACCTGGTCGGCGATGCCCTTCGGGTCGGCGAGCAGGAGGCGCGAGAACAGTACGATCTCTACACGGAGGTGATGAGCCGATTTCCGGTGCCGGTGTGGAACGTCCCAGGCAACCACGAGAATTTCGGCATCGAGCGTCACCTCTCACTAGTCAGTCCGAAACATCCGCTCTACGGCAAGGGGATGTATCGGCAGCGGCTGGGTCCCAACCACTATTCCTTCACCTATGGCGGCGTGCACTTCGTGGGGCTCGACTCGGTCGACATCGCCGATCTCTGGTACTACGGCCATCTCGACGAAGTGCAGCTCGCGTGGTTGAAGGCGGACGTCGCGCGCCTGCCGTCCGGCATGCCGATCATCACGTTCAACCACATTCCCTTTGCCACGGCGCTCGAGGGGCTCAACGGCTATCGGGACGATGGCGCCGCGCCGACGCTGATCAAGGTGGGCGGACGCACGGTGTTCAGGCACGTCGTGTCGAACTTCAAGGATGTGCTCGCCATCCTGCAGCCACTCAACTGGCCCCTGGCGCTCGGAGGCCACATCCACACCCGCGAATCCATCCGCTTCGGGTCAGTCGTCGGCACGCGCTTCCATCAGGCCGCCGCGGTGGTGGGGCCTACCGACACCGTCGTGCCGGCGACCTCCGGCGTAACCCTCTACCGGGTGAAAGACGGGATCATCGATGACGGGGAGTTCATTCCGCTCCGATAATCCCGGGGCTTCGCCGGATCTCGGACGGCCTGACGCCGTAGCGCCGGCGGAACGTCGTCACGAAGTGGCTGAGCGAGCCGAAGCCGACCGCGAAGCAGGTGTCGGTAACCGCTGCTCCATCTCGCAGACGCGCGTGCGCCTCGGCGAGGCGGACGTCGGACAGGAAGCGGTGCGGCGCGCGCCCTTCCAGCTCGGCGAAGATCCGCGCGAAGTGAAAGACGCTCATCCCGGCATCGCGGGCAATGACGGACAGGGACAGTGGCTCGGCGTAGCGAGCCTCGATCAGCGCCTTTGCCCGCTCGATTCGGGCCGCGTACCACGCCAGCCGCTCGGGCCGGAACAGCGGCAGTCTGGCAGTGGGCGCCGACAGCGACCAGAGCAACGCCCCGGCGAGCGCCTCGGTGCGCGCCTCGTCGCCAGGAGCGCAACCCTGAAGCGAGCGCCGCAGGAACGCCTGCCGGTTGGCGAGCGAACGGACGGGGGAATCGGACAACGTGAGGGACGATCGCGCGCTCTCTACCGCGGCGTCCGAGTACGACACCGAAAGACAACAGTCCGACGGACTGTCGTCGTCGTGGGCGCACGAGAACTCGAGTCCGGGCGCCGTCACGAACAGGCTATCGGTGGCTATCTTGCGCCAGGGTCCGGTGGTCTGCACGCGAAATGATCCCGACTCGACGAAGTTCACGGCGTGGCCGGTCGCCTGCTCGCGGTCGGGGTCCCGGTGGCCCGCGCCGGGCGCGTGGTCGAAGCGCTCGAGCGCGACGGCGCCGGTGTCGACCAGCGGAACCACCCGATTCATGGACACCATGTTCGCATGACAACCGCCGCCCTGGCGGAGGCCGGTGGAATTCGCAAGAAACCGCAAGCCGCGACTGATTCCCTCGCGATAGATTGCCGCTTCTGGAGGCGTTCATGAGGATGGTAGGAACCACCGCCGGTGTGGTCGGGATCGTTCTGCTGGTGACGGCCATATCGGCCTCCTGGTCGAAGGTCGGAGCGAGCCCGGCGATCGATCAGGAAGTGTTGATCGCGCGCGAAGCGGCGTGGCGGGCGTACTTCGCCGGGGACGTGAAGGTCCTGGGCGATCTTCTGCCCGCGGACTTCATCGGCATCGGCATGACCGACGCCCCCTTCGCAGACCGGGCCAGGACCCTGGACGACGCGCGCGCGTTTCAAGCGGGAGGGGGCCGGCTGGTTCGGCTGGCGTTTCCGGAAACGCAGGCCCAGCGCTTCGACGATGTCGTCGTGCTCTACGGCCGGTACGAAGCGGTGATCCAGTCAGGCGGGAAGGAGCAAACGCTGCGGGGCCGCCTCACCGAGATGTTCGTCCGGCGCAACGGGAAATGGCTGCATCCGGGCTGGCACCTGGATCTGACGGCCGGACCGGCCGCCGCACAGCGCTGAGTCGAGCGACGCCAGCTGTCGAAGATTCGCCGGCGGTTCTCCAAGTCACTCGGTGATCTCTCGAATTACCCGGCACGGATTGCCGGCGGCAAACATGCGGTCGGGAATATCGCGGGTGACCACGCTGCCGGCGCCGACGACCGCCCCGGAACCGATGCGAACGCCGGGCAGGATGATCGCACCGCCGCCGACCCACACGTCCGAGCCGATGTCGACCGGCTTCCCAAACTCCCGCTCTCGTCGCTCCCGGGCGTTCATCGGATGCATCGGCGTATAGATCTGCACCGCGGGACCGAAGAGCGTGAAGCTGCCGATTCGAACCGGACAGACGTCGAGCACGACGCAATTGAAATTGAAGAACACGCGTTCACCGAGCTCGATGTTCGAACCGTAGTCGCAGAAGAACGGCGGCTGCATCCACACGGTGTCGCCGCCGCGGGCGAACAGCCGAGCCAGCAGTTCCCGGCGCTCCTCGCGTTGCCCTTCGCGCGTCGCGTTCAGCGCCTGGCACAGATCGCGGGCGCGCTCGCGCGCGGCGACCAGCTCGGGGTCGAGCGGATCGTACAGCTCACCCGCCACCATCCTCTGGTGTTCAATGTTCATGGCCTGCACCGCTTGAACCAGTCATCCCTGAGCATTACCATGCCCCCATGACTCATTTCAGCATGCTCATCGTCGGGCTCGCGCTTGCGGCCAGCGTCGTGACGCAGGAATCGAAGAAGACGACCGGAGCCGCGGCCCTGCAGGGGACGTGGGTGATCACCTCGATCAACGGTCAGGTGGCGCCGGAAGGGTCGCCGGAAATGACGCTGACCTTCGCCGGGGAGAAGTATCACCAGGCGGTGGGCGGAGAGGTAAACGAGCGCGGCACCATCAAGGTCGATGCGGTGAAGAAGCCGATGACCATCGATCTCATCATCACCGAGGGCACGGACGCCGGCAAGACCCAGCTGGGGATCTTCGAGGTGACCGGGGACACGCTCCGCGCCAATCTCGACACCCCCGGCACGCAGCAGCGCCCCGCCGATTTCACCGCCAAGGACACCTCCATCATGTTCGTGGGCAAGAAGAAGCCCTAGCCACCGCCCTGACCAGCGGCTCTCCTTGACAGGTTAGGAGAGACTGGCCATACTTCTCTCCTATCTTAGTTAGGAGAGATCCGTGAACGACTCCACCGGTCTGCTGCCCGGCACGCTCGACCTCTTGATCTTGAAAGCGGTCTCGCTCGGCCGCCTCCATGGCTACGCGGTCCTGCTCCGCATCCAGCAGATCTCCGGCGGCGCGCTGCAGATCCAGCAGGGCGCGCTCTACCCCGCCCTCTACCGGCTCGAAGAGCAAGGACTGATCGAGAGCGAGTGGGGCACCTCCGAGAACAACCGCCGCGCGAAGTTCTATCGATTGACGCCGGCGGGGCGCGGGCGGCTGGGGGATGAAACGGCGAGCTGGAATCGGCTGGCCGACGCGGTGGCCCTGGCGCTGCGGACGACCCGCAGCGAGATCTGACGATGACCCGCCTGTGGCGGCGGCTGCGATCGCGCTGGCAGGTGCTGCGCCGCTCGGACCAGCTCGACGCCGAAATGCACGACGAGATGCGCTTCCATGTCGACATGGAGGCGGAGCGGCTCGTGCGCGAAGACGGGCTCGACCCGCGCGAGGCGCACCGCGTCGCATCCGTCCGCTTCGGCGGCGTCGAGAAGTTCAAGGAAGAAGGGCGCGGCGCCCGCGGCCTGCAATGGGTCGACGCGATCTCGCTCGACACGCGGCTCGGCGTCCGCATGCTGGTCAAGCACCGCGGCTTGACCCTGGTCGGCGGCTTCGCGATGGCGGTGGCGATCGCCATCGGCGCGACCTCGTTCGAGATGATCGCCGAGCTGCTCGACCCGTCGCTGCCCGTGGAAGAGGGCGACCGGGTGGTGGCACTCCACAACGCGACGGCGAATCCCGGCGATCCGGAGCGCCGGGTGGTGCACGACTTCGTGGCCTGGCGGGAGACGGTCGTCTCGATCGAGCAGCTGAGCGCGTTTCGTACTGTCCAGCACAACCTCGTGTCGGCAGGAGCTCCGCCCGAGCCGATCAAGGTCGCAGAGATCACCGCCTCGGGCTTCGTCGTTGCCCGCACCTCCCCGCTGCTCGGCCGCTACCTGCTGCCTGCTGACGAACAGGATGGTTCTGCTCCGGTTGTCGTCGTCGGCCACCAGGCGTGGCGGTCGCGGTTCTCGAGTGATCCGGCGATCGTCGGCCGCACGATCCACCTCGCCGGCGTTCCGTCCACCGTCGTCGGGGTGATGCCGGACGGTTTCCAGTTTCCGGTCGATCACCAGTTCTGGATGCCGCTGCGCCTCAATCCGCTCGAGCACGAACGACTGCGGGGGCCCGAGCTCTACGTATTCGGGCGACTGGCCCGGGGCGTCACGATGCCGGCGGCGCAGGCGGAGCTGACGATCATCGGACAACGCACTGCGGCGGCACATCCGGCGACGCATGACCGGCTTCGTCCGGTCGTGCTCCCGTATACACGAGAGCATCTCGACCTCTCGCATCCGGCGCTGGTCTGGATTCTGCGGATCGCCCAGCTCCTGGTGGGTGCGCTCTCGGTCGTCGTCGCGGTCAACCTCGCGATCCTGGTGTACGCCCGCACCGTGACGCGTCTCGGCGAGATCGCGGTGCGCACCGCCCTGGGCGCCAGCCGCCGCCGCATCCTCGCGCAGCTGTTCATCGAAGCCCTGGCGCTGTCGGGCCTCGGCGCGGCCACCGGGTTGATGCTGGCGCGGGTCGTGCTCGGTCGGGTGCAGTCCCTCAGCCGGCTGAATGGCAGCGTCCCGTTCTGGATCGATTTCGATCTATCGATCGGCCACCGTGATCTACAGCCTCGCGCTGGCGGTGGTCGCTGCCGTCGTCATGGGGGTGCTCCCGGGGTTGAAGGCGACCGGTAGCCGGCTGCACGCCAACCTGCGCGAATTGAACGGCCGCACCGGCACGCGGCTCGGGCCGATGTGGACCACGCTCGTCGTCGCGCAGATCGCGGTAGCGGTGGCGATCCTGCCGGTGTCGGTCTACATGGCCTGGCAGGTGGTGCGTATGGAGGTGGCCGGGCCCGGGTTCGCCGCCAACGAGTTCGTCGTCGGCACCGCGTTCGATGGCGACGACACGCCGGCCGGGGCACGCAAGGCCAGGAACCGGCAGGCCGAGCTCCTCTCACGCCTGGAGGCCGAGCCCGGTGTCTCAGCCGTGACGTTCTCGTCGGGTGTGCCAGGATTTTCCGGTGGCGACCGCATTCAGTTCGAGCCTTCGATGGCTGCCGGGCGGAGACGCGAGCGGGGTGAACGAGGCGGCGATGCAGGAGGTCAGCGTGCTGAAGGTCGATCCCGGGATGTTCCGGATCTACGGCATCGACCTCCTCGCCGGCCGGGCCTTCACCGCGGCGGACCTGGGCGCGGCAAAGTCCGTGATCGTGAACCGCAGCTTCGTCGAGGCGTTCCTCGAAGATCGCGGCCCGCTCGGCCTCCGGTTCCGGTATGCGGCGGCGCGGCCGCTGGAGCTCGGCACGTTGCCGCAACAACAGTGGTTCCAGATCGTCGGGGTCATCCGCGATTTTCCGAGCTTCCCGCCCGCACTTGGCGTTGAGGGCGAGCCAACCGTCTACCATCCTGCCGCGCCCGGGGAGATCGATTCGCTGGTCGTCTCGGTACGCTTCGATCGCGGCATTCCCGCCGGGTTCATCGATCGCTTCCGCGAGATCGGCGCCGAAGTCGATCCGGCGCTGCAGCTGCGGCGGGTGGTGCCGCTGTCGGATTTCTACGACCAGGTGCGGTCGTTCTGGCGCTACCTCGCCTGGGGGATCGGATCGGTCACGCTGAGCGTCCTGATGCTGTCGGCCGCCGGCATCTACGCGTTGATGTCGTTCACCGTGGCGCAGCGCACGCGGGAGATCGGCATCCGGGCGGCCCTCGGCGCCCATCCGCGCCGGCTGCTGCTCGGCATCTTCGGCCGGGTGATGCGGCAGCTGGCGGTCGGCGTGCTCGTCGGTTCATTGTTGTCCGGCGCGCTGTTATCGAGCGCGGGGCTGGGCACGCAACCAGCCGTCTCTCTGCTGCTCGCCGTCGCAACCTTGATGCTCACGGTCGGACTGTTGGCGGCCTTCGGCCCGGCGAGACGCAGCCTGCGAATCCAGGCAATCGAGGCGTTGAGAACCGGCGAGTGACAGGACGCTGATCCGCTTTACTTGCTCAGGCCAAAATCCGCGCCGCGCAGCGTGAGCGCGCAGGTGAGAGGCGGGGCGGACCCTGGGGCGCGCAGAAACGCGGTGGTGATTCCCCCGCCGCAAGGTGAGAAGCCTGCACCGTGACTGCGCCCGCGCAGCTCGACGTAGATTGCGTTGGGCATCGATTCGAGCAGCTGACGCCCCCAGTCTGGTGGCGTGTCGGGATCGAACTCACCGGCGAAAATGAGCGCGGGCACATCGCTCTTCACCGGCGTGTTCTCGACGGCAGGCGCAGCGGTGACGTTCCACGCGCGGCACTCCTGTGGCGCTGCCGTGCCCTCGTCGATGCCCCCCAATCCATTCGCCGGCGAGACCTGGGCGGCGATCCGCGCCGCATCCTCGAACGGGGCCTCGTCGGCGCACCACACCGAGTAGCGCAGGCCCCACGCCATCGACGAGGGACCCTGATTGTTGCGGATCAATTCGGCCAGCTGTTCACCCTGTCCGTCGGCCGCGGCAGTGATGATCCCGGGAATCCGTGGAATCATCGCCGGGCTGTGCAGCGCGGCGTAGACGGCGCCCACGACTTCTGCGCCGCGGATCTCGGCCGGGCGTCCTGCCGGGTTGCCAACGTCCAGCGGCAGCGGCAGGCGATCGGCTCGGGCCACCAGCTCACTGAAGCGCCGCCGGAGATCGGGATGGGCCAGATTGCAGTCGCGGTCTATCGCGCAACCGTCGAACACCAGGTTCAGTGCGCGCTGAAGGTTCGACGTCGCGACCTCGTCGAAGTTCACCTCGGGCGGCAGCACCGAATCCAGCACGACGGCTCGGACACCCCCGGGATGCCGGCGCAGCACGCTCAACACGACTCGCGTGCCGTAGGAGAGGCCGAGGAGGTTCCATTTCTGGTGGCCGAGTGCCTTCCGCAAGTCCTCGATGTCGTCGGCGAGCGCCTCGGTTCTGTATCCGTCGAGATCAACACCTGAAGCCACGAGGCTGTCGCGGCAGGCCGCAGCCGCCGTCGCGAGGCTGTCGCGAGCGGCGTCGCCACGCAGGCGCCCCGCCGCAATTTCTCCCTTGAGCGCGTTGATCGCCGGGCATTCGAGGGCCGGCTGCGCATGACGCGCCCCGCGCGGCTCGAGCACGATGAAGTCGCGATCCTCGAGCAGGATGTTGCCCCGGGCCGATTTCCGACCTGCCACCCCGCTGCCGCCCGGCCCACCCGGCACGAACACCACCGGATCAGGAGCCGGGGTTGCGGAAGGACTTCGAAAGATCATCACCGGCAGCCGAATTGCCCGGGTGCCGGGCTTGCCGCGATTCTCGGCGACCGTGAGCACGCCGCAGTCGATCCGCTCACCTGGCGCGACCTCCACCGGGCACGCCGCCGGCTCGAACCGCGGGACCGTGGATGACTGTGCGGCGGGCGCCGCGGCCTGGGCAGACGGCAGGAGCAGCAGCCACAGCCAGAGCGAATGAAGCATGATCCCGCGGTTATAGCAGACTTGCTTGGTCCGGGATCTTCCAAGCGCGAGGAGCAGCGCAGACCAGAGGCATGGTCCTCTGAACAGGAGGGCATGAGATCAAGAGGCGAGCCCACGGACGAACTGCGTCGGTCTTCGGGTCAGCGTATTCGCGGTTCTCACGCTGCGACGCAGACGCGGGCGCTTTCCCACAGAACGGATTGCTGCTCGAACTTCTTGCGATACGCCTCGATGACGGCCTGGACCGATTGCCGCGCCGCCGCCGTATCGGGGTGGACCAGAAGCAGGACTTTCGACTGCTCGTGATCGATGCTACCGGCGGCTGTCCGCCACTGGCCCTCCGCCTCCCACACAGTCAAGCCCTCGGGAAATCGCTGCGTGACCTCGTCGCGCAGGAACATCTGCCACTCAAGCTCGCTCACGGAGCCCTTCGGCCGTGTGCGCCCGAAATAGAGCGTCGTGCGGAGCTGCGAGGTCGAGGTGGCGCCACAGTCCATCGAGACCGTGAACCCTTGTGCTCCCACCGGCGCCTGCCAGTGGCCGCCCGCGGCGCAGCCCGCAGCGAAAATCAACGTCCCGACAGTGCCCATGAGTACCTCGCATCGACAATCCTCCTAGCTGAACCGTTCGGCCCGCATTCTAGCGGGGCTGAAGGTCCGAACCAAGGGATTAGGATCGAGCGGACACAGGGTTATGCGCTGCCGGCGCCGAAAGATGCCGCGTTCAAGCTGGCGCTGCGGCTTCATGCGCCGAAGAAAGAAGTCGCGCAATCCCGGATCGCTGATCTCGGATCGGATCGATTCCTCAGTTGCGTCGCGACGTTCGGCGCGCGACACCGGCGACGCTGACGGGCGACATCGGACGCCCGACCTCCGCCTTCACGGTCGTGGCTTGACCCTGGAAACCCGGGATCGAGAGCCGATCGCCCACCTCGATCAGACCCAGAATAATCAGCCCGATCAGCACCAGCGCGCGTAGTTTCTTGGGCGTCATCACTTGCCTCCCACGACGAAGTGGCTGGGGAGCTCGCCCATGTTCTTCATCGCCTTGAGCTCGTCGAGGTTGATCTGCCGCGCGCCGGCCGGCGGCTTGAACACGTAGTCCGTCGTGGCGACGTCGCCGCCGGTCTTCCAGTTCCGGAGCTGGATGGTGTACTGCGGCCCGTCGGCGATTTGCTTGGACGTAATGACGTACCGGCACGGATGCCGACTCGCGCCCTGCGCAATCCAGATCTGGAAATCCACGTCTTTGGTGCGGAAGGCGAGGTAGTCGCACTCGATGCCGCCGATGACCCCGCTGCCCAGATCCTTGACGTCCGTCACGTCGGCCATCAGCTCGCCGTGGGCATTGCTGAGGAATAGATCGGCCGCGGGCAGGGGCCGGTCGAACTTCTTCTGCAGCTCGTTCGCCAGGTGATCGAGCGAACCCGGTACCTCGACTTGCGTGTAGACCTTCTTGTTCTTGCCGAGGAACGTCAGCGTCTTGCCGTCGAACAAGGTCTCGATGTCCACGAACCCGCCCGACCGCGTGGTGCGGATCTTGTCGGGCCGCACCAGCGACACCGTCCCCGATGAGGCCAGCTCGAGCTTCTGCCGATCCTTGGTGACGACTTCGAGAGTCGCGTCGTAGTCGAAGGCGATGGCCTTCTGCGCGGCCACGTAGTCGGTCATGGCCTTGAAGAGTTGCCTGGCCTGTGCCTCATCGGCACCCGCCACAGTGCCCGGCGACCTCGCCATCCACGCCATCATCACGAGCGCCACTGCCGATACTGCTGAGAACATGCGCCTGAGTTGACTCGACATCTTCACTCACCGGCACCTTTCCCGTGACGGTCGTCTCGGTCGTGATCTCCGGAAGAGGTTCCGAACGCATTCCGTCACAAGGCGCCATTATAGGACGCGTCACGACGATGAACCATCGTCCGTTCGTCCTACTACCAGCTAGCGCGCCGCCCGGCTAAGGCGTTGCCGCGCCGGCATCCGGCGTCGGCTCCTGCTCGGCGACCCAGGCGCATAGCTCCGTGTACGTGACTGCGAGCACCACGGGGCCGACGAACAGACCTACCAGCCCGAAGCCGACCAGGCCGCCGATCACGCCGGCCATTATGAGCAGCAGCGGCAGGTCGGCGCCGCGGCGGATCAGAATCGGCCGGATCACGTTGTCGAGCAATCCGACGATCACCGTCCACACGAACAATCCGATCGCCGCCGTCGTGGCGCCGCCGAGGTAGAGCCAGCCGACCGCCGCCAGCAGTGGCAGCACGGGTCCGAGCTGCGCGATGCAGAGCACGAACATCACGGCTGCGAAGATCGCGACGTAGGGTGCGCCGGCGACGACGAGGCCGAGGGCCCCGAGCGCGGTCTGGACGATCGCGGTGACGACGATGCCGAGCGCCACCGCGCGGATCGAGCCGCCGGCGAGCAGCACCAAGCGATCCCCGGCCTCGCCCAGCAGGCGGCGGGCGAACCGGCGCACGCCGGAAGCCGCCGTCTCGCCGGTGACGTAGAGCACTGCGCAAAGCAACAGCGTCAGGATCATGTGGAGCAGGAACGTGCCTAAGGAGCCGGCGCGGTCGGCGATCCAGCTGAGGATCGTCGTCATGTACGGCGCGGCCTTGCTCGCGAGCTCCTCAGGCGTCGCCGCAGCGTAAACGCGCCACTCGGCGGTAATCGTCGCGCCGACGACCGGAACGCCCTCGATCCAGACCGGCGGCATCGGAATCCGGATCTCGGCGACCTTGATGTCCGACAGCCGCGCGGCCTGTTGCACAACCGCCGATAACGCGACGGCGAGCGGCGCGATGACGATCACGAACAACAGCGCGGTCATCGCTGCCGCGGCCAGGCCGCGCCGGCCCCCCAGCGCGCGCTGCAGCCGCAACAGCAACGGCCAGGTCGCGACGACGATCATCGTCGCCCATATCAGCGCGGGCAGGAAAGGCCTCAGGATCGACAGCGCGCCGCCGATCAGCAACAGCATCAGGAGCACGCCGAGGACGATTCGCACCAGATCACGGGGGCCCGGCGGGAGATTCATCGAAAGCTCCTCAATAGGACGTCAGCTCGGCGGTCGCGAGCCGGACGCCAGTTGCTTGCTCGCTAGCACCCAGTACGACGCCGCGATCGCCAGCGCGTCGCCGCCGAGCATCATAGCGCGGATTGTGGACCTGCACGGTGCGCTCGCCGATGCCAGTGCCGATCTGCCAGAGGGGAAGAGCCGGGCAGGGACCGAGAACAAGCGTTAGCCCAACCGCGAGACGGCTCTAATGTTTCCGATCGCCTCTTCGGCGGACCAACTGGAGCGTGGGGATGCTTTCGGACGACGCTATCTTGCGCGGCCTGATTACGCCGCGACCCACCCCTCTGCGGCGTGACGATAGCGCCCCCAATCGGATGCGACGAACTCACGCGCCGTGGGATCCCACACGTACTTCAGGAGCGCGATCTCGGGACGTTCGATCCGCAGCAGGTTGAACGACGGCTGCTCTCCCCTACCGCGGGATGACACGGTGCCGGCCTGCACGATCAATCCGGAGTGCCCCTCGATCCGGTAGCGATCGGCGGCGCGTGAGGCGTGACTGAGGTGCAGGTGGCCCGACAGGAAGAGGTCGGCATTCGCCTTGGACAGCCGCGCCATCGCCATCCGCGCCCGGCCGAGCAGCCGGCGCTCGCGCACACCCGGGGGGAGGTCGAAGGGATGGTGGGTCACGATGATCCGGACGACGGCCTGCGGCAGCGCCGCGAGACGCCGGACGATGCGGTCGACCTGCCGGGTGTTGATGCGGCCGCCGCCGTGGGCGAGCGCGCGCGCGGTGTTGACGCCGAGCACGACGATCTCTTCGTCTTCGTATTCCGGTTCGAGATCCTCGGAGATGTATTTCCGGTAGCGCGTCAGCGGCTGCAGGAAGCGCCGCGCGACATTCCAGTAGGGCACGTCGTGGTTGCCGGGCACGACGAGCTTCGGCGGCTCGAGCGTGTCGAGGAACGCGCGGGCCGCCGCGAACTGGGTCCGGCGGGCGCGTTGCGTGAAATCTCCAGAGATGGCGAGCAGGTCGGGTTTGGCTTCGTGTACCGCTCGTCGCAGCGGTTCGAGCACGGCCGGGTCGATCCGGCCGAAGTGCAGGTCCGACAGGTGCACCAGCGTACGCACGTCAGCGCTCCAGCCGCCTGCCGTTGCGGGTCGAATCCGGCGAAGCGTGCTGGAGCGCGGACGTCATGCTGAAAAGACGTCCGCCGGGCTTGCGCCCGGCGGACGGTTACCTAACTTAGTGGGCGACCTTCTCGCGGTCCCGAAGATCCCGTACGTCGTCGTGGGCCTGACGCACCTTCGCGGCCTGCTGCTGGACCACGGTCTGCGCGGTCCCCGGCAGCGCCTCCTTCAGCGCGTTCTCGTAAGCCGACTTCGCCACGTCTTCACCGCGCTCGGCCTCGGCCACGATCGCGTGGTCGTCCTTGCCGGTGATGACCGACTTGATGTCGAGCCAGCCGCGATGCATGGTTCCGGCTACGGTACCCGCCTTCTCGGGGTCGCCGCCGAGCCGTCGCACTTCACCCTGGAGCTCGCGCGCCATCTCGCCGCGCTGACGCGAATACTCGAGGAACTTGGACTTGATCAGGGGGTTCTTCAAACCTTCGGCGGCCGTCTTGAAGCCGAGCTCGCCGTCCTTGCAGGTCTCGATGAGGTTGTTGAGCGTGGAAATCGCGTTGTCGTTAGCCATTACTGTGTGGTCCTCCTTAGTGACTGGAGAATCAACAGCAAACTCGGAACCAACTCCTGAGGGCTCAACCGTTCGGGTGAGCGTCGACGATGCTCCACTGAAGACGTCGAAGTTGAGACCGCTATAGCTCATCTGACCGGCATGAGCCGCCGGGCGACGGGCCCGGCGGCTAGACGGTTGCGGTCACTACGCCTTTCGTGCGTGCAGCGAGAAAGCCGCTCCCTGAGGATCCATCGCGTTCAGCACCCGGTCGCCACCGGGCACTTCCATCGGTCCGTTGAGGATCTGGCCGCCGTTGGCCTTGATGCGCTCGACCGCGGCGTCGATGTCCGTCACCAGAAAGTAGATGCCCCAGAACGGCGGCGCGTCGGCCATCTCGGGCGGCTTGTTCATCATGCCGCCGATCATTCCTTGAGGGCGATTGAACATGTGGTACTTGCCCATCTCCCCCATGTCCATGGTCTCGCTGGGCTTCCAGCCGAAGACTTCGGTGTAGAACTTCATCGCGGCCTCTGCATCGGTGGTCATCAGCTCGTGCCACGAGCCTTCGCCCGGCTCCGGCGCGTTCTCGGGACGCTCTTCGGACGACGCAGGCTGGATGATGTAGAAGGCAGCACCCTGCGGGTCCTTCAACATCTGGATCCGACCGACGGTCGGGATGTCCATCGCCGGCGAGAGCTCACCGCCGCCGAGGCGCTTGATGTGCGCGACCGCCTCCTCGAATTTCGGGACGGCGACGTACATCGCCCAGAAGGGAGGCATATGCATTCCTTCGGGTACCTTCATCAGGCCGGCGACATTGACGTCACCCTTGCGCTTGAAGATGGTGTAGGGCTCGGGGGAACCCTCGAACGGCATGGCAGTCCAGCCGACGACGGTCCGGTAGAACTTTTCGGCCGCGGCCGGGTCGGTCGTCATCAGTTCGTACCAGACCGGGCGGCCCAGCAGTGTTGAAGCGGTAGTGGGCATTTGCAAACCTCCTCGACTTGAAGACGCATCCACGAGCCGGCTAGTCTGACACACCGGACCGGCGCCACGCTATCGGGTTCCTGTAACGAAGTCGGCGGTGACGAACCGTGGGACGACGTGGCGCTTGCTGATGTGTTAGTGTCCCCGAGCTTGACTGCCACTGCCCGCGAGTCGTCCCCCGAAGCCTCTCTCGTTCGCTCCATCGGCACGTTCGGCCTGGCCGCGAGCATCGTCAATGTCACGATCGGCGGCGGCATCTTCCGGCTGCCGGCCGACATGGCGGCGACATTGGGGCCGACGGCGCCCTTCGCCTACCTCCTCTGTGCGGTCGCGATGGGGCTCATCGTGCTGTGCATGGCCGAGGCAGGCAGCCGCGTGGAGCTGACGGGCGGCCTCTATGCCTACGTCGAGGTGGCGTTCGGGCCCTTCGTGGGCTTCCTGGCCGGCTTCCTGCTCTGGATGGTGATGACCTTCGTGATGGCCGCGGTGGCGACGGTCCTGACGGCCAGCCTCGGCGCGCTCGTGCCGGCGCTGGCGTCTCGGGGGGCTTCGACGGCGGTGCTCGTCGTCATCTACGGCGTCTTCGCCACCGTCAACATCCTCGGGGTCTCCCGCGGCACGAGCGTCAACACCGTGATCACTGTGGCGAAGATCCTGCCGCTGCTGCTGCTGATCGGCGGTGGGCTGTTCGCGATCGATTCCGCCAACCTGGCAATCAAGGATCCGCCCGAGCGTCGCAACGCTGGCACGCAGCAGCATCCTGCTGCTGTTCGCGTTTGCCGGCATCGAAGCGGCGCTGGTGCCGGGGGGCGAGGTGAAGAACCCGGCGCGCACGGTGCCGGCGGCGATCTTCATGGCGATGGCGGCGGTGACCCTCCTGTACGCCGGCGTGCAGTTCGTGGCGCAGGGGGTGCTCGGTCCGGCGCTGGCCACGTCGAAGGCCGCGCCGCTGGCCGACGCAGCCGGGATCGCGCTGGGCGGGTGGGCGAGGAACCTGCTCCTGGTCGGCGCGGTGGTGTCGATGCTCGGGCACGCTGGAGGGATGATCCTGGCGGCGCCGCGTTCGTTGTTCGCGTTCGCGCGCGATGGCTTCCTGCCGCAGGTGCTGGCCCGGCTCCACCCGGTTCACCGGTCGCCGGTGGTGGCCATCCTGGTGCAGTGCGTGCTGGTGCTGGTGCTGGCGGTCACCAGCACCTTCGAGCGGCTTGCGGTCCTGGCGAACCTTGCGACGCTCGTGCTCTACGCGATGTGCTGCGTCGCCACCTGGCAGCTTCGCCGGCGCGACGTCCGGGCCGGCGGCACGCCGTTCAAGGTGCCGATGCCCGGGCTGGTGATCGCGCTCGCGTGCCTGGTCATCGGCTGGATGCTGACGAGCGTGACGCTCGCCGAGTGGACCGCCTTTGCCATCTGCGTAGCCGTCGCGTCGACGATCTTCGCCTTCCGGCGAAAGGTCTGACGCTTCGCCCGGTGGAGGTCTTCAGCTGCGTCCGCGCACTCGGTCAGCGACGCGCGAGCGGCAGCCGGAACGCGGCCATCTCCTCGCCGTTACGCACCAGCAGCAGGTCACCGATCAGCACCGGGTGGTTCCACGTCTTCCCTTCGATCGCCTTGAACCGGGCAATCTCGGTGAACTTGTCGGGGGTCGCCGGGACGAGGGCCAGCTCCCCTTCCTCCGACAGCACGAGCATCAGGTCCTGATCGGGCAACAGTACGAGCTGACCATTGCCGTACCGGCCACCCTTCCACTTGCGCTCACCGTCGGCCAGGCTTATCGCCGCGAGGATGCTGCCGTCGAAACCGTAGGCATGCCCCTCGTGGACGACGAAGTCGTTGAAGTACGGCTTCAACCCGCGCGTCGTCCAGCGCTCTTCGACGGTCCAGCCCGAAGGTCCGCGCCGGGCCGCCAGGCGACGCATGCCGAGCGCGCCCATCGCGTCGGCGGTGCTGACCAGGACGTCGCCGTCGCCGGTAACCGCCGGCTGCACGATGGGTGACCCCGCCCACGCATGTTCCCACAGCACCTTGCCGTCGGCCGGCGCGAGGCTGGCGATGCCGCTGCCTCCCACGAAGAGGACCTGCGTCACTCCGTCGATCGTGACAAGGTGCGGCGAGCTGTAGCTGCCGCCGCCTGACTTGCGTGCCCAGCGGGGGGCGCCGGTATTACGGTCGTAGGCCGCAACCGCACCGGAGACAGCGACGATGACGAGATCGCCGGCCACGGCTGGTGACCCGGTGATTCCCCAGCCAGGCAGCTTCATGCCGGCATCGGCCACGGTATTGCGCGACCAGACGACGGCACCGCTGGCTGCGTCGAGCGCATTGAGGATTCCGGTGGCGCCCATCGCGTAGACCCGGCCGTTGCTCAAGGTCGGCGTCGCGCGCGGCCCGGCGCCGCCATTCGACTCGTAGAACCGGGCGGCGTCGCGGTGCATCCAGACCGGCTGGCCGGTAGACACCTTGTAGCAGCCGACGATCTCCGCGTCGCCGCGCTGTTCCTGGGTGTAGAGAAGATCGCCGCTGACCGAGAAGGACGACCAGCCCGGCCCGATCGGCCGGCGCCACACCTGCACCGGAGGTGAAGCCGACCAGTCGGTCTCGATGGTGACGCCGCGGACCACGCCGTCACGCGCGGGCCCGCGGAAGCCACTCCACCCCTCGACTCGCGCACCTCCTGGCTCGCTCGGGGCAGGCCCCTCGACTCGCGTGTTCTTTGGGTCGCTCGGGGCAGGCCTCTCGACTCGCGCACTTCCTGGGTCGCTCGGGGCACTACTCTCGGGTCGCTTGACCCCGGGCTCGCTCGGAACAGGCCCCTCGGGTCCCTTGACCACCGGCGCGCTCGGGGCAGGTCCCTCGGCTCGCTTGGCGCTGGCGCGCTCGGGGCAGGCGCAGGAAGGGGCTCGCCTACACTCTGCGCCAGCAATCGCTCCTCTGCCGTCGGCGCCCACCGCCACGCGAGATCCGCATCGCCGCCGAACAGTCCATTGGTGCGGATCAGCGTGAACGACCCGCAGGTGAGCAGGACGGCGACGATCAGCGCGCTCCGTCGCTGGCGCGGAGCCATGTCCCGGCTGATGGCCGCCCAGGCCACGAGCGCGACGCTGAGCCCCGGAAGAGCGAAGAACAGCGGCAGCATCCTTCCCATCAGCCCGCCCCTGATCGACTCGTGGACCACGAACTGCGTCAGGTAGGCAGCCGCGACCATCAGAACCACGACGCCGAGCCGCTCCGACCAGGGCACCCGGCTGAAGAACAGCCACCACAGGACGATCACCGCGCTGAGGGCGACCGCTCCCAGGATCGAAACCAGGCTGGGGTCCGGCACCCACGGGAGGAATGGCACGACGAAGCGGACGAAAAGGAGCAGTACCGCGGCGACGACGCCGGGCCACAGTCGAAGCTGTCTGCGGGACGTGGGTTCGTTGTTCTGGTGCATGGTCATGGCAAATTTCCTGCGAGGATGTGAACCGTCACGATCAACCGAACGAGGCGGTGCGTGGGCTTCGCCCCTACTCCGAACGGAGCGCCTGGAGCACGTCGACGCGGGACGCCCGCGCCGCGGGCATCAGCGAGGCGACGAGAGCAGCGCCGACCAGGACAGCCGCGGCACCGACGACCGGCAGCGCGCCTGGAAGCCGCACGTTCTCCAGGTAGCTCGCCGCCACGTGCGCGAAACCGTAGGCGGCGGCCGCGCCGACGATGGTGCCGACGGCGACGATCCGTACGCCTTCGGACAGGACGCCGAGCAGCAGGTGACGCGGCGACGAACCGATGGCCAGCCGCACCCCGAACTCGCGCGTGCGTGCGCTCACTCCGAACGCCAGCACGCCGGCGACGCCGACCACCGCAATCAGCAGCGCCACCCCCGCGAATCCGGAAAGCACGAAGGCGTTGAGCCGCTCCGGCGCCAGCACTTCGGCCCGGACGTCTTGCAGCGTTGCGGCACGCTCGACCGCCTGGTCGGGCGACATGCCGCGGACGACCCGGGTCACCGAGGGGACGAGGGCGTAGGGATCGCCGGTGGTGTGGACGAACATCCGGCCGGCGAACCGCATCTGCTGGACCGGGTGATAAATGGTGACCGCCGGCCCCGGCACGACGTTCTCGTCGTCCACGTCGGCGACGATGCCGACGATCCGCCGCGGCAGTGGCTTGCCGAAGACCGGATCGGTCCACCACAGTTTTCGATTCAACGCCTCGCCGCCGGCGAACAGCCGCTGCGCCAGGCTGTGGCTGACGATCACGACCGGCTCGCTGCCGCGCCGGTCCTCGGCGTTGAAGTCGCGACCCCTGAGCAGCGGCACGCCGAGGATGGAGAAGAACCCGGGCGTGACCATCCGCATCCGCGCGTAGGGATTCTCTTCGCCGTCGGCCGGCGTATAGCCCTCGATCGCGAACTGCGAGCCGACCCCGAACGTGCCGGCGTCACGCCACGGCACGAAGTTGCCGAGGGCGACGCCATCGACGCCCGGCAGCTCGCCGACACGGCGCGTTACTTCCTGATAGAAGTCGAGCTCCTGCGCCGAGCTGATGCCAAGCGTCGGTGACGGAAAGTCGAGCGCCAGCACCTGCCGCATCTCGTAACCAGTGTGCGCCGTCTGGAGCGCGACCAGCGCGGCGAGAAGCGTCCCCGCGCCGGCCAGCAGGACGAACGAGAACGCAATCTGCGCCGTCGCGAACACCCGCAGCCGGCGGTTGGTACCCGGGGTAAGCCGCACGCTACTGCTCGCGAGGCCCGATCCGGTCAGGGCCTGCGAGGACGGCAGCCGCGGCACGTAGGCGAGCAGCACGGCGGCCGCGATCGCCAGACCGGCGCCGACCCAGAGCAGGCTGGCGTCCACGGTGACCTCGAGCGCCCGCACCGAGAACCGCGCGGCGAAGCGAGCGACGACGGCGACGAGCGGACGCGCCAGCAACACGCCCAGGGCCGCCCCCGCTCCGCACAACACCAGGCTTTCGGCCAGCAGCGTTCGCCGCAGCGCCCCATGACTGGCGCCGAGCGCCGCTCGGACGGCCAGCTCACCTTCACGACGCACCGAGCGGGCCAGGATCAGGTTGGCGACGTTCGAACAGGCGATCACGAAGACGAGCCCGGCGGCGGCGAGCAACACGAGCAAAATGGTCCGCGCCGGCAGTGCGATCTGTTCGCGGAGCCGCCGGACACTGAGGCGCACTCCGGCGTTTGGCGAATATGCCTCTGGATGCTCCGCCACCATCGCCGTGTGCGCCGCGGTCAGCTCCGCACTCGCCGTTTCGAGCGAGGCGTCGGGCGCCAGGCGGCCGAACAGCTCGGTCATCCGGTGCGTGCGCAGGGTGACCATGGTGGCGCCGAGATGATGCGGGCTGGTAACAACGTTCGCGATGATCTCGGTGTCGGCCGGGTAGGGCACCGACGGCTCGAGCACGCCGACGACGGTGGCGGACCGCGCGCCGAGCCGGATGGCGCGGCCGACCACCGTCGGATCACTGTGCAGCGCGGTGGTCCAGAAGCGATGGGTCAGCACCGCCGCGCCTGCCGCATCGCCGCCATCGTCCGACGGCGCGAGCAGCCTGCCGAGTACCGGGCGAAGACCCATCACCTCGAAGTAGGAGCCGTTGACGACGCCGGCGTGAACGATCCGCGGTTCGCCGAACCCGATGACCGTGAAGTCGATGGTCGAGAACTCCCCAAACGCGCTGATGCTGGTCACGCGCGACCTGAGATCGGCGATCTCCGGCACGGAGAAGGTGGTGTTGTCGTCGCCGAGGCCTGGTGCACTCTGGCGGATGTAGACCAGGCGATCCTCGCCACGGTTGACCAGCGGACGCAGCAGCACGCCGCGGACGACGCTGAAGATCGCGGCGTTGGCGCCGATGCCGAGCGCCAGCGTCACCACGACGGTGGCGGCCAGCCCCTTGGCACGCAGCAGCGAGCGCAGGCCGACCCGGACGTCCTGACCGAAGGCCGCGGCGGCGTCGAGCCAGCGGCTGTGCCACACGCGCCGCATCGAGTCGCGGGTCGCCGGGATGTAGCCGAACTCCCGCAGGGCGGCCAGGCGCGCGGCCTCGGGATCTTCGCCGCGCTCGATCCGGTCCTTGACGCTCAGGGCGAGGTGGCCCCGGATCTCGTCGTCGAGATCGCGATCATCGGGACGCATGGCTCAGTCGTTCTCTCCCGCGGCCGGAGTCGGGGTCATGATGCGGCCGATCGCGTTCACCAGCTGCGACCAGCGATCCTGCTCGCGTGACAGTTGCGCCTTGCCGGCGGCAGTCAGGCGGTAGGTACTTGGCCCGCTGGTTGGCCTCGCTGACGTCCCACTCGGACTTCAGCCATCCCCGTTTCTCCAGCCGATGCAGCGCCGGATAGAGGGAACCGGTCTCGACCTTGAGCAGGTCGTCGGACTTCGCCCGGATCGCCTGGCCGATGCCGTGGCCGTGCTGAGGGCCCCACTGCAGGGTGCGGAGAATCAGCATGTCGAGGGTGCCCTGGAGCAGCTCGAGCCGGCGGTCGTCGGGGGTCTTTGCCATAGCTGTAGACAGTCTACGGCCTTAGACGTAGATGGTCTACAGCTTGTTCCGGATGCCGGCGCAGAGCCCGAAATGTCGCAGTTAGCGGCTGGCTCCGGTCAGAGCTTCAGCGTCTGGAGGTAGGCCAGCAGCGCGCGGTTGAATTCGGCAGGCTTCTCGAGCATGAGAAAGTGCCCTGTGCCGGCGATCTTCTCGAACCGGAAGGAGGGCACGACCTTCTTCATCACCTCGAGCTGCGGCGGCTGCGGGTGGTCGGCAAAAATTCCGTAGGCCGGGACGTCGATGGCACGGTCATGGACCGCAGCGTCGTCCAGCAGGCCCAGGATCGATCCGCGGGCCGTCGCCTCCGACGGACCCATCATCATCTTCAGGATTCGCTGCTGATCCTCGGGTGACGTGGCTTTGGAAAACATGGTCTTGACGAACACTTCGCGCTCTTTCTTCTCGTCGGCGCCGGGCGCCGGCAGGGTGGTCCGGAACTGGTCGCGGACATCCTTCGGGATCAGCAGTCCATCGACCATCACCAGCGCCACCGCGCGGCCGGGAAAATCCTGGGCGTAGCGCGTAATTACCACCGCTCCCATGCTGTGGCCGACGAGCACCGCCCGCTCGATCTTCTCTTTAGCTCGCACCGCGTCGACCGCCGCGGCGAACCGGGCCATCGAGTAGACGCCGTCCTTCGACGGTGCGCTCTGGCCGTGGCCGGGCAAGTCGATGGTGACGACGCGATGGGTCCGCGCGATCTCCGGCACCTGGCCGGCCCAGCTGGTCTCGTCGCAGGTCCAGCCGTGGACGAAGACGACGGTGCCGGGCCCGTTGCCGGTTGAGGTGTAGTGGACCGGAGCCCCCTCGACGATCACCTGGCCTGATCCGCCCTGCAGGGCCGGCGACAACTGTAGCCAGGCGGCGATCGTTCCCGATAGCAGCAGAAGTCCGATCGAAGCTCTGAGCATGATCGAGCTTTCTAGCACAATCAGGCGCTGCGCGCCCATGCGCGAGCGCTGTCTCAGTCCTCGCTGGCGCTCTGCACCTTCACCAGCGACGGCTTCCGGATGCCGGGCCGGGTGATTCGCTGGCGTCCCGTCGGCCGCTTCGATCGCTCGAACGGCGGAATGCGCACGGCCTTACCGGTTTTGGCCGATCTGTAGAGCGCCTCGACGATCCTCACGTCCTGTAACCCCTCCTCCCCCGACGGCTCCGGCACCCGATTCTTGAGGATGCAGTCCGAGAAGTACAGGAGCTGGGGAGCGAACTGATCGCGCTTGCCGATGCGCTTTCGGGTCGTCTTCCCGTTGACGGTCATTTCGTAGGCCAGCCCCTCCGCGTACTCGTATGCAGGATCGAGGTGGATCTGCCCCTTGGTGCCGACGATGCGATAGGACGCGACGTCGGCGGCGTTGAAGCTGGTCACGAACGCCGCGACCCGCCCCCCGTCGAACCGCAGCAGCGCGCCGGTGGATTCGTCGATCTCGTCGAGCCTGGCAGTGCCGCTGTTGACCGAGATGGCCATGACCTCGGTGGGCTCGGCGCGGAACAGGTAGCGCGCGGCATTGATGCAATAGACGCCGATGTCGTACAGGCTCCCGCCGCCCATGTTCTTCCTGGTCCGGATGTCGCCCCGGCGGACCGTCATGCCGAACGACGAATTGAAGAACTTCGGCTCGCCGATCCGGCCGCGTCGAACGAGATCGACCGCCTTCAGGTTGATCTCCTCGAAGTGCAGGCGATACGCGATCATCAGCTTGACGCGGTGCCGGTCGCAGGCATCGATCATCCGCCGGCACTCGCCGGCGGTGATGGCCATCGGTTTCTCGCAGAGCACGTGCACACCCTTCCGCGCGGCTCGGATGGTGTACTCGGCGTGCAGAGAGTTGGGCAGCGCGATGTAGACCGCGTCGACCTGATCCAGGCAGGCGTCGTACTCGTCGTAGGAGTAGGTGCGGTCGAGCTGATACTTCCGCCCGAGCAGCTTCCGCTTGGCCCCATCGTCGCTCACCACCGCGACCAGCCGGGAATTCCGTCCAGCGTGGGCGAAGGCCGGCAGCACGGCTACCTGGGCAATGTGGCCGAGGCCGACCACTGCATATCGGATGTGCGCGCGTTTGCGAGCGGCCATCTAGGATCTATCGCTTCTTCGCGGCGCGGCCGCCGGACGTCTTTCGCGAGCCCTTCCGTGACGACTTCCGCGCGGAGGACTTCCGGGCGGACGACTTGCGGGACGATGTCTTGCGGCCCGAGGACTTGCGCGACGACGTCTTCCGCGACGGCACCTTGGCCCCCTTTTCGCGCGCTTCGCTGAGCCCGATCGCAATCGCCTGCTTGCGGCTTTTCACCGTCCGGCCGGATCCGCTCTTGAGCGTTCCCTTCTTCTTGCGTCGCATCGCCGACGCGACGTTCTTCGAAGCCGATCTGCCATATTTCGCCATGCGAACCTCCAATTGACCAACCACTAGCCTGCAAACTGTGTGCTATTCGCCGCTGGCGCCGATCGAAGTCGGCTGAGCTCGTAGACCTCTCCCTGCAACCTTTCGCCATTGGTTCTCGCTTCTTCAGGCAGGAGAGGGGAAACCGAATGACGAATCAAACGCGGGCCGGGCTCGTTCTCGTGGTGCTCGCCCTCTGGACGGCAGGCTGCGGCGGCTCTCCTTCGAGCCCGGCGCCCCCAACTCCGCCCGCGCCCCCGACACCGCCCGCCGGCGGCGGCACCCTGATTCTCTCCGGGACCGTCTTCGGCATCGATGCAACCGGCCGGCGTCCGCTGGCCGGGGTGACGGTGGAGATCGGCGAGCCGGGAGGGACGTGGGGGGCCTTTGGACGTCCGGTCACCAATTCCAGCGGACGTTATGCGATCGGATCGCTGGCGCCGCGGCACTACCAGGCTCGTGCCACGATGGCGGGCTACGACGAATCGCCGGTGGTGGCGATCGGTTACCTGGAGTCGTCGACGTTGCTCGACTTCGAGCTGGTGCGGACCGGCCTGATTACCGGCCCCATGACCGTGACCTCGATCGCCCCGGCGGCGGGAACAACCGGCGGCGGTGCGACCGTCCAGATCCTGGGCACCGGCTTCCGCTCCGGCACCGTCGTGACGTTCGATGGCGCATCCGCCGCCACTTACGTTCCGAACCCCACCACGATCTACGCCATCACCCCGGCGCACGGCGCGGGAACGGTGGACGTGAAGCTCACGAGCGCCACCGGCGAGAGCGCAACGCTCCCGGCTGGTTTCCGGTACGCGGCGCCGGAGTCCTTCGATTTCAACGGCACCTGGGACGGCTATGCGCTCGCCCACCCGTTCGTGCAGGACGTGGCGGACCGCTCCCATGGCCATTCAGACATGGAGATGCAGTTCACCATCGAGAACAACGTGGTGACCGCCTTTACCTGCGGCGGCATGACGGTGTCGCTGGGGCCGCCGCCACCTGCGGTCGTCGCCGGCGCCTTTGCCTTGCCCGACGCCACCGTGCTATCGGGGCGAATCGTGTCGGATGGCGTCGCCACCGGCACGATCAACACGGTGGCCTGCCCGAACACGAGATGGGACGCCGCGAAACGGTAGGGGGGTCGACTGAATGGGTGCCATCGGTCGCCTCCTGCGCACGATCGCCGCCGCTGCGCTCGTCCTCCATTCAGGCAACGTTTCCGCAGCAGCTCAAAGCGACAGTTCGGTCCGCGGCCTGGTCGTCGCCGTCGCGGACGGATCGGTTCTGGGAGGTTGCACCGTCACGCTGACGTCCTCTTCAACCGGCGAAGCAGCTGTGCGCCAGAGCGACGCCTCCGGCTGGTTTGCCTTCCCCGTCGTCAGGCCCGGCGAGTACCGGTTGTCGGTGTCCCGGGATGGATTCGCCGCCCGGCAGGTGACGTTGGCCGTCGAACCGCGCGCGGTCAGGACCGTGACGGTGTCACTGGAGGTCGCCGGCGTCGCGGTCAGCGTGGAGGTCGCGGGCGCGCGACCGGCGAACCCGGGCACCCATTCGCCCAGCTCCACGACATTGACGATCGAACGGCTGGACGCGATGCCGGTCTTTCAGCGCATCACGCTCTCGGACGCGATCGTCACGGTCGCGCCGGGGATGATCCGCGGTCACGACGACTTCGTGCACATTCGCGGTCACGAGGTCGCATTGAATCCGCTGATCAACGGCGTGTCGTTCTGGGAGAACACGCACGCCGTATTCTCCGCAGGGCTCAGCCCGGACGTCATCGAAACCGCGAACGTCATGACCGGCGGCTTCCCGGCGGAGTATGGCAATCGCTTCGGCGGGGTCATCGACATCGTGACGCGGTCGGGATTTCGAATGAAGAACCGCGGCGCCATCACGGTGAGCGGCGGTGGCGCCGGCCGCCGGCGCGCCGCAGCGGAGCTTGGCGGCCAGCGCGGCAGCTTCGGCTACTTCCTGTTCGGAACGGCGTTCGAGTCGGCCCGTTTTCTCAGTCCACCGGATCGCGAAGCGATCCACGACGACGCGCGCGGGGCGGACGCCTTCGGCCAGTTCGAGGGCAGCCTCGGTCGCGTGGGCTCGATCCGGGCCGTGTTCATGGGGGATGGAACGGATTTCGAGATCCCCAAGACCGCGCAGGAGGTCCAGCTACGGCCGTTGGCGGCAGCGCGGCAGGACACGCGGCAGCAGACCGCAATCGTCGGCTGGAGCGCAGTCCTGAATGACGTGGCCGTTACCGCCTCCGCCTATCAGCGCTGGTCGCGCGCGCGGCTGTTCCCCGCCGGCGGACCGCTGAGCGTACAAGCGGAGGGGACCCGCACCCTCTCCACCTTCGGCGGCAAAGTCGATGCGACCCGCATCAGCGGACGTCATGCACTGAAGGCGGGCATCGACGCGGTCAGGCTTCGGCCGCAGGAGAGCCTGGCCTACGACTACACCGACTACCTCGAGTTCACGCACCTGGTCGCACTGCCTCATATTCACGTCGTCGACCAGTTCATCGGCTTCGAGGGAACCGAATCAGGTGGCCAGGTAAGCGCGTATCTGCAGGACACCATCCAGGCCGGCGCCCGGTTGACCGTCGACCTGGGGCTTCGGGTGGACCGATACGGCCTGGTGGTCTCCGAGACGCACGCGAGCCCGCGTCTCAATCTCGCCCTGCGGATCGCCGACGCCACCGTGATCCATGCCTCCTACAACCATTTCTTCGTGCCCCCTCCGGTGGAAGGCATCCTGTCGAGCGACGCGGGGCTGACGCGGTTCATCGAGGAGATCGGCGTTCCGCTTCCGCCGCTCGTGCCGATCGTCGAGAATCAGTTCGAAGGCGGGGTTACGACGAGGCTCGGGCCGGTACAGCTCGCGGTGACCAGCTACTGGCGTGAGACCACCAACCCGGTGCATACGACCATCTGGCCGGACTCGCGCATCTACTCGTATGCCAGCTTCGAGCGCGCGCGGGCGTACGGGCTGGAGGCGAAAGCCGAGGCAAGGTCGTTGCCGGCCGGCATGACGGGATACGTGAACTACGCGCTCGGCCGCGGTTACTTCCAGAACCCGGTGACCGGTGGCTTCGTGACCGAAGCCGCGCATATCACCCAGACCGATCGATTTCTTGCGCCGATGGACCAGACCCACACCCTGACCGGCGGCCTCACCTACCGCCATTCGTCCACGGGTTTGTGGACGGCCGGTGCGATCGAGTTTGGCAGCGGCACGCCGATGGGTCACGGCGGCCCCGGCCACGAGCACGCGCCGGGGACGGCGGACCATGAGGACGTCCAGTCGTCCGGCGGGCCGCCCCGGGTCCCTGCTCACTTCACGGCGGGAGCGTCCCTTGGCATCGATCTGATGCGCGATGCCAGACGGCGCGCGAGGCTGGCGCTGCAGGTCGACCTCGAGAACGTTACCGACAATGTCTACCTGATCGCGCAGGAAGGTGAGTTCTCGCCGGCGCAGTATTCGATACCGCGCCTCCTGTCGATCACGGCGAAGTGGCGCTTCTGAGGCGACCCGGGACTCAACCCCGGCTGTCGTTTCCCTTGGCGAGCTTCAGGACGCGCCCGCGCCGCAGCCGGCCGAGCGCCACCTTCGCGTCGTCCAGGGCGCTGGCGAACGCGAGACCGTAGAGGAACCCCGCGTCGAACTCCGCCACACCAGGGCTCGCGGCCGCCTCCGGTTCATCCTCGCAGAGCAGTCCGCTCATCGCATCGATCAGCAGCTGCCGCTCGATCGCAATCACCATTCCGAGTTGTGCGACTTCGTCTTCCGGCAGAGGCTCCGGCCCCTGGTCGGCGGCCTTCATGGTGAGCTTGACCAGCTCCGCGGCGTGTTGATTGACCTTGTCTTCCCAGTTGCTCATCAATCTGTCTCCGGACGTCGGCCCGAGCATGTGCCCATATAATCCCACGCCGCGCGTTGCCCGGCATGTTCAGGAACGCCCTTGGAGTTGCCATGACTCTGATCCGTTTGGCCGGCATCGTCGGGCTGGTCACATTGTGCACGTTCTATCCATTTCTCCCCGGGGAGTACGACAGCCTGGCGGTCCCTCTCTCGATGGTGGCTCAGGTTCTCGGGCTGGCTGGGCTGCTGGTCGTGCCGATCGGCGTTTTCCTCTCTCCAGGACGGCCGACGAGCAGTCGATACGCGCGTGCCTGTTTGATGGCGTCGGTGATCGTCGCAGCCGTGCTGTCCGCGGTGGCGTGGGCGAGTGGCGGACGGGTGTTCGGGGTGTGCACGCTGGCTCTCTCAGTGTATCTGCTGTCCGGACTCAGGCGCCGGCTCAGACCGTCCACCAGTGCCGGCACGCCGAACGTTGTCCCAACGCCCCTCTCCCTGACAGCGGTGCCGATCATCGTACTCGTCCTTCAAGTGGTGCTTGCAGGGCCGATGACCGAGTTCAGCCGCAACCGGGCGATCGCCAGCAGCGCGGCGCTGATCGACGACATCGAGAAGATCATGCGGCGAACGGGCAGTATCCGAGGTCGCTGAATGGGGTATGGCCGGACTATAAGGTGTCGGTCGTCGGCATCAGGCAGTTCCATTACACACCCCAGGGTGACGGCTACAACCTGTACTTCGAGCAACCCCTGCCGCTGCTCAGCGCGATCGGAACACGGGAATTCGTGGTTTACAACCGGCGTGGCGAGCACATGATGCTGAGCCACGCGGCCTGGAACCTCACGCGGTCGCCAGGGCGACTGGGCGCAGGACAGGGGTGGTATTCCGGGGTCGATGCGACCGCATCCCGGTTGGAAGCACTTTCGGTTTGACTGATGTTTGCCAGAAGCCGGGCACACAGTTCGCACAGCCGGCCACCGGCTTTTGCGAGAACCGGCGCCAGCGGCGGGGTCGTCGTCGTGTCGGCGTCGATTTTCGTAAGCCTTTTCGCGACACGTAAGCCATCGGAGGAGGAGAGCACCGTATGCGTAACCGAGTGTTTGCAGCATTGCTGGCGGCCGCGGTCGCAGGCGCCGTGGGCGCCTGTTCCAAAGCGCCGGCACCGACTCAACCGGCGGCGATCACCGTCCCGGTGCAGTTCGCAACCGCAACCGGCGCGGATGCCGGCGCCTCGGACAACCACCAAACGCACCTGACCGGGGACGCGGAGCGCCCGACCCCCAACGATTCAAGCGCACAGGGTCAGGCGGTCTTCCAGGTCAATGCGGACGGCAGCGCGATCCACTACCAGCTGCTCGTCGGCAACATCGAGAACGTGACACAGGCGCACATCCACTGCTGCGCGACTACCGAAGGGACCGGCGGAGTCGTGGTGTGGCTCTATCCCAGCGCCCCGCCGGCGCAGCTCATTCCCGGGCGCTCGCAGGGCGTGCTCGGCGAAGGGCTGATCACCCAGTCGTCGCTGGTAGGCGGCCTGGCCGGGCAGCCCCTCAGCGTGCTGCTGGATCAGATCGCCAGCGGCCTGGCCTACGTCAACGTGCACACCTCGCAGTTCCAGCCCGGCGAGATCCGCGGGCAGATTCGGTAACCACCGCACTACCCGAGACCGCCATGCGCGCCCCGAAGCAAGGGTCGCATGGCGGTTTTCGGCCTGCGGTGAACGACCTCCCACCAGTCGGGCGGAACCCGCCCGGTCCCTTTCACGTCAACACCAGCCGGGGCGGAGAAGTCTTGCCCGGCGGGAGGCTGGATGAGTGGTGTCCTCGGCGACGTCAGATTCGCCGTGCGTATGGTTCTGAAGACGCCGTGGATGTCGGCGGCCGCGGTTGTCTCGCTCGCCGGCGCCATGGCGGTGACCATCGGCGCCTTCAGTCTGTTCTGGGACAGCTACTTCGCGGCGCTGCCCTTTGCCAACGCCGACCGGATCGTTGCCGTGCGCGATCGGGATGTGCGGCAGGGACGTGGCGTGTCACCCCGGCTTGGCGAGCTCCGCGACTGGCAATCGCACCAGCGCACATTCGACGTGATCGGCGCGGCGCACTCCCGAACCGGCGAGATCGCCGACGGCGCCGGCGGCTTCGCCCGGTATCGCGTCTCGACCATGACTGCCTCCGGCTTTCGAGTCGCGGGCGTCGATGCGATGCTCGGGCGGGTCCTGTCTGCTGACGACGAAGCGCCGGGGGCCGAGCCGGTTGTCGTCCTCGGTCATCGCGTCTGGACACACCTGTTCGGGTCCGATCCCGCCGCCGTCGGACGCATGCTCGATCTCGACGGCACCCGTCGCATCGTCGGCGTGATGCCCGAAGGGTTTCGCTTTCCGATGTCCGAGGATCTGTGGCTGCCGCTCCGCATCGATGGCGCCGGCGGCGGGATCGTCGAGCCCCAGTGGATCCGCGTGTTCGGCCGCCTCGCACCGGGGGTCACCAGGCAGCAGGCGGAGGCCGACCTGGCAAGCATTCGCAGCGGCCGGGCGGCGGCGCACCCCGAGGACTTGTACCTCCGCGATCGACGCGCCACGGTCATTCCCTACACGCAATCCGAGTCCGACGGGGACGAGGGGATCTTCTACGCGATGTTCGCATTCCTGCTGCTCGTGCTCGCCGTCGCGTGCGCGAGCGTCGCCAATCTGCTGCTGTGCCGCGCCATGGCGCGGCAGGGTGAGCTGGCGGTGCGGGCGGCGCTGGGCGCGCAGCGCAGCCGCCTGGTGTCGCAGCTGTTCATCGAAGCGCTGCTCATCACCTCGATCGCCGCGGTTGCCGGCATCGGCGCCGCCGGGATCGGCCTCCGCTGGTTCAGCGACTACATCGCGATCGAGAACCTGCCGTTCTGGGTGCGATTCGGCATCAGTGCGCCGACGGCGGTGTTCGCGACCGTCGCCGCGTTCATCGCCGCGGCGATGGCCGGTATCGCGCCGGCGATCCGCGCGACCAGCGGCGCGGCGCTCGCCGTGTTGAAGGACCAGCAGCGCGGAGCGTCCGGTGTCCGCTTTGGCATGCTCAGCGGCGCGCTCACGGTCGCGGAGGTGACGATCGCGGTCGCCTGTCTGGCCGCCGCCGGCCTCGCCGGACGCAGCCTGCTCGACGCCACCGGAACCAAGTCGCGGCTGGCAGGGCAGCAGGTACTCGTGGCTGATCTGCAGCTGGTCGACGCGCTTCACCGCCCGGCCGGACGGTCGCGTGGTTGCGGCCGCCAGTGCGATTCCACCGGACCGCTGGGCGGCGGTGACCGACCAGATTCGCCGGGACGTTGCCGCGCTGCCCGGCGTCCGCGCGGTCGCGCTCGCCACCCGGCTGCCGATGCAGCAGCATGCCGGCGAACGGATCGAGATCGACGGCGCGGCGGAAGGTGACCTCGCAGCGGGCGGCCGCGTCATCGGCACGGAGGTGACCCCGGAACTCTTCGACCTCTTTGGCGCGCGGCTCCTCGCCGGTCGCCTGATCAACGTCACCGATACCCCCGCCTCGGAGCCGGTGGCGGTCGTCAACCGCGCGCTTGCGGTTCGTTTCTTCGGCCGCGACAATCCCGTCGGCCGGCGGCTCCGTCGCGTCGATGCCGAACGTCCGCAGCCGTGGGTGACGATCGTTGGTGTCGTCGGCGAACTGCCGATGAATCCGGCGGGGGACGAGCAGCCGGGATACTACCGGTCATTCGCGCAGGAGCCCGCGTCCGCTTTCAGTCTCGCGGCCCGCGTCGATGCGTCCCCCACGTCTCTCTCAGTGGCGGTGAAGCGCATCGTCAAGGGAGCCGACCAACGCATCGACATCGCCAGGTTTCAGACGCACGCGGCGATGGCCGACGGAATGCTCGTGTCGTACAAGATGCTGAGCGTCATCTTCGTGGCGCTCGGCGGCGCGGCGCTGTTCCTCGCGGTCGCCGGACTCTACGCGGTGATGTCGTTCTCGGTGACGCAGCGCACGCGCGAGATCGGCATCAGGCTGGCGCTCGGTGCCACCGCAGCCAGCGTGACGGCGCTGGTGCTGCGGCGCGGCCTGCGACAGATTGTCGCCGGCACCGTGCTTGGATCGGCCGCCGGATGGGCGCTCATGCGACTCCTGGTCGTCATTCCGATCGGGATGTCGGCTGCCGGTCCCTCGCTGCTGGTCCTGGCGGTCGGCGTGATGCTGGCGGCCGGCATCTGCGCCTGCCTGGCGCCGATGGTGCGCACCCTGCGGGTTCAGCCGGTCGACGCGCTCCGCCACGAGTGACAGCGGGAGACATGCTCGGTGAGCCGTCTGCTCATCGAGCGCGGGACTTAGGCCGCCGCGTCGCTCTCCCCTGCCCGCCCTTTTTCGCGCTGGCCCGCTTGCCGCGCGCCACCTCGGTCGCCAGCGCATCGAGCCGGTGGGTCCAGAACGAGCGGAACTTCTGCAGCCAGTCATCGACCTCGCGCATCGGTGCGGCGTCGATCGTGTAGATGCGCCGCGCGCCGTCGACGCGCACCGAAGCGAAGCCGCTGTCGCGCAGCACTTTCAAATGCTGGGATACCGCGGCCTGCGAGATGCCGAATTCCGCCTCGACGACCGCTACGACCTCGCCCGAGGAGTGCTCTCCGCCGGCCAGCAGATCGAGAATGCGACGCCTGACGGGATCGCCGAGCACGTCGAAGGCGTGCATCAGGCGCCGGCCGGCGGTTCGCCGAAGTACGCGGCACGCGTGCGCTCGGCCGCGGCCAGCGCCGCGTCGCGCGGCGTGCCGGCGGCGATCGAAGCGCGCCCCCAGTCGTCGCTCGAGCGTCGCAGGAAGTCCTTGCCAGGCTCGCTGGCAAACCAGCCGGCTGCCGCCGCCGGATCGACGGCCTGACGAGTAGCGAGGTGAATGGCGAGACCGACCAGTGCCATCTCCCAGCCAACGCCTACGGCGCCGGGGCCGAACTCATCCCATTTCGCCTCATCGGCGTAGGCAACGTGTTCCAGCGTGAGCCGCGTCGACTCGTCCGCTTCGCGCTCGAGCTTCACGGTCACCCAGCTGACTTGACCGCAGTACTCCCACGTCACCGCCAATTGCTTCGGCGGTTGGCAGGCGGTGATCGTGCCGCCAGCGTTCCCCTCGAACTGGTAGCGGCCGCCCGGTCGCAGGTCCCCCGAGATGGGAAGGAACCACCGCGGGATTCGCTCGGGATTGGTCAGCGCGTCCCAGAGATCGCCGACGGTCGTTGGATAGTCGCGCGTGGCGACGACGGCGCGCGCCGCACGCCCGTCGCGCTCGCAATGCTCGACGGCGCGGGTGACCGCGCCGAGGTAAGGGATCGGATCGAATGTCATGGCCTTCTTTTATCAGGCGCTAATTATATAAGTCAATACTTATTTTAATGTTTTGGCTGGCGAGTTGCTGGGTTTGCCACATTTCTGCGAGAACGCATCGACGGTAGACTGGCCTCGAGACCATGTCACTGAACACCGGAGGCCGGACCCGTTGAGTCGGCGGCTCGTTGCACGGATCGCTTTGGGCGCGCTCGTGCTCTTCGCGGTGATCGGCGGGGCGTGGATATTCTCCCTCCCTCCGGCACCGACTTACAACGCCGCGCCGATCGGCCGGGAGGAAGCCGACGCGACCCTCGCGAAGCTGAAGCCGCCGAAACGTCAGCGCCCGCTGATCGCGATCATCGGCATCAATGACGCCACCGAGGTCACGGACTACCTCATGCCTTACGGCATCCTGCGGCGCGCCAACGTCGCCGACGTGCTGTTGCTGTCGACCGCACCGGGTCCGGTGAAGCTCTATCCGGCGCTCAAGGTCGAGCCGCAGGCGACGATCGCGAACTTCGACGCACAGCATCCGGACGGCGCCGACTTTGTCATCGTCCCGCAGATGAGCCGCGCCGACGACCCGGCGGTACTCGACTGGCTCAAGAGCCAGGCGGCCAAGGGGGCGACTGTCATCGGGGTGTGCGCCGGAGCCAGGATCGTCGCCGAAGCCGGACTGCTCGACGGCAGACGGGCGACCACCCACTGGTGGTACGTCGAGGGGCTGCGCGACGAGCATCCCACGATCCATTACGTGTCGGACCGCCGGCTGGTGGTCGACCGGGGCGTTGCAACGACGACGGGGATCACCGCGTCCATGCCGATATCGCTGACGCTGATCGAGGCCATTGCCGGCCGCGAACGGGCAGAGGCAGTCGCGCAGGAAATCGGGCTGACGCACTGGGACGCGCGCCACGACAGCGATGCGTTCAAGTTCACGCGTCCGTTTGCGTTGACCGCGATCGGCAACACGGTCGCGTTCTGGAACCGGGAGCAACTCGGGATCGAGCTGACGCCCGGTATCGACGAAGTGTCGCTCGCCCTGGTCGCGGACGCCTGGTCGCGGACCTATCGGTCACGGGCGATGACGTTCTCCCGCACTGACGGACCGCAGCAGACCCGCAACGGCATCCGTATCCTGCCCGATCAGATCGCCCCGAGCTGGCCGTCGGAGCACCTGCTGCCGGCGGTGGGAGACCGGCAGCCGGCAAGAGCCCTCGACGAAGCGCTCGATGGGATAACTGCCCGTTACGGACAGGCCACCGCTGACTTCGTCGCGATGCAGCTCGAATATCCGAAGCCAGCCCCACCGCGATAATGATGTCGCGTTGACTGCCACCCTTCATTTCCCGCCTGCGCCTGATTGACATGTGACCATAAGGTCACATATTATCGACCGGTGTCTGACGACGATGCGGTGTTCAAGGCACTCGCGGATCCGACTCGACGATTCCTTCTCGACCTGCTCTTCAAACGCGACGGCCGCACGCTGACGGAGCTCGAGTCGGAACTGGCGATGACGCGGTTCGGTGTCATGAAGCACCTGCGCGTACTCGAGCGCGCGGCCGTCATCGTGACGCGCAGGTCAGGCAGGGAGAAGCTGCACTTCCTGAACCCGGTGCCGATCCGGATGATTCACGACCGCTGGATCGACAAGTACACGGAGCGTCGCGTGTCGGCGCTGTTGGAGCTCAAAAACGAGTTGGAGACAAAGGCATGGCGACAGAATCGAAAGCCGGCGTAGCGACGACGCAAGTTTACGAGGTCTACATCAAAGCCTCGCCACAGGCCATCTGGGACGCCATCACGTCGCCGGAGTGGACGGTGAAGTACGCCTACCGCGGCGCCGTCGACTACGAGCTGCGCCCCGGCGGCGCCTACCGGGCCCACGCTACGCCCGAGATGCTGACCTTCGGGCTGCCGGACGTCGTCGTCGACGGCGTGGTCGAGGAAGCCGACCCACCGAAGAAGCTGGTGCACACCTATCGATTCCTGTTCAGCGAAGAGATGAAGGCCGAGGGCTTCACGCGCGTCACCTGGGAAATCGAGAAGGTATCGGCCGGCTTCTCGAGGCTCACCGTGATCCACGAGCTCGAGGGCGCACCGACGATGGCCGGCATGGTGGCCAGCAAGTTCTCCGAGGCGGGCACCGGTGGCTGGGCCTGGATTCTCAGCGACATGAAGACGCTGCTGGAGACCGGAAGCTCGATGTAACCCGAGGTGTCCTTCAGGAAGCAACCCTTCCGGCTGGCAGCACCAGACCGTTGACGTACTCTGGCTGTACGACGTTTCGATCGTCTCGAGATTCTCGGCGCCGCGCTTGCGCACCCACCAGCCAAAGACGATGAGCGGCACGCCGAGGACGGCAAGAAAGATCGTCAGCGTCATCAGCCCGCCGGTGACGTACGCCCACAAGCCGATGATCTTGAGGGGTTTCACCGGCGCGATCAGCGCCTCCTTCGCGGCAAACAACACGTCCGGGTCGATCGAATTGGTGGACTTCAGCTGTCCCACGACTTGCTGGCGCGTCACCCGCGAGAATGTCACCTGTGAACTGAACATGTTCGGCTCCTTTCAGCACCCTCCACCACGCAATGCGCAAGAGTTCAGGCAAAACCGTCATCGACGAGCGGCCGGCGCCGGTGTTGCGCGGTGTGGCCCGGGGCCTCATAATTCGGCCGAAATGAAAGAGCCGATTACTGTGCGGAATGGAGGATCTTCGATGCGTGCGTTCAGCCTGACTTCGGTCCTGACGGTCGCGGCAGGGGCCGCCCTCTTCGGTTCCGACTGGCCGAGCTGGCGGGGACCGTCGAACAACGGGGTCAGCACCGAAACCGCGCTGCCGGTCACCTGGGGCGCGACCTGTGCGGATGCGCCCGCCGCGCCGGCGGCTCCACCGGCTGAACCATCCGCAGCCAAGCCTGCGGCGCAGGGCCAGCGCGGTCGTGGGGGGCGCGAAGGCCGGCCGCTTACGCCCTTCAACTGCGACAAGCTCGAGACACAGAACGTCGCGTGGAGGATTCCCCTGCCGGCCTACAGCGGCTCGACGCCGATCATCTCGGGAGACACCATCTTCCTGAACGTCGCCACCGCCGCCAACACCGGCGCGCTGGAGTTGTGGGCGGTCGACCGGCGCACGCAGAAGGTTTCGTGGAAGCGCCCGCTGGCCGACACCAACCACATGGAGCGCAAGCAGAACATGTCGTCGCCGTCACCGGTGACCGACGGCAAGCGTGTCTGGGTCATGACCGGGGTCGGATCGCTGAAGTCGTTCGACTTCGCCGGCAAGGAACTCTGGTCGCGTCAAATCCAGGCGGATTACGGCAAGTTCGGCCTGAACTGGGGCTATGCCTCGTCGCCGCTGCTCAAGGACAACGCGTTGTACGTTCAGGTCCTGCACGGTATGAAAACCGACGACCCGTCGTACCTCCTGAAGATCGATGCGCAGACGGGCAAGACGATCTGGCGGGTCGAGCGGCCGACCGAGGCCGTGTCGGAGTCCCCTGACTCCTACACCACGCCGGCGTGGGCGGACGTGAACGGCCGCGCGGAGCTCATCGTCACGGGAGGGGACGTCATCTCGGGCCACGACCCGGCCTCCGGCGTCGAGTACCTGGCGCGCGGACGTCCTCAACCCGCAGCGGGCGGGCAATTACCGGATCGTGGCCTCGCCGACGGTGGTGGGGGATCTCGTCATCGCCCCGACCAGGAACAATCCGCTGGTGGCGATCCGCGCCGGCGGCAAGGGCAACGTGGCGGCCAGTCATGTGGCCTGGACGTTCGCTCAGGGACCCGACGTCCCCACGCCGGTCAGCGACGGCAAGCTGCTCTACATCGTCCGCGACGGCGGCGTCGCCTTCGCGCTCGACGTCAAGACCGGGGAAACCGTGTACGGACCGGAGCGGCTGCCGCCTGGCAACTACAGCGCCTCGCCGATCCTCGCCGACGGCAAGATCTACGTGACGACCGAGGAAGAAGGCATCACGACCGTCTACCGGGCGGGCCCCAAGTTCGAGGTCCTGTCGTCGAACCAGCTGGCGGGCGACTGTTCCCCGTACTGTCTGAGCACCGTGGCGGTCTCCGACGGCCAGCTGTTCATGCGGACCGCGTCGTTTCTCTGGGCGATCGGCGATCGCCGCACCAAGTAGGTTGCTGGTCAGGAAGACCTGCACCGCTCGCTTGACTTGACCTCTTACTGCTCCCGAAAGAAAGCGAGTGCCTTTAACAGGAGGGCAGGAGGTCAGGAGCTTCTTTGCTGAACCCGATTGCAATCTAGAGAAGCCTCCTGATCTCATGCACCTCCCGATCAGAGTTCAGGGGACGATGAGTCTGGCGACCTCTCACCGCCCGAAGTTCATCCGCACGCCGAGCATGGCACGTCGCGGGTCCATGAACTGCGTGGGGCTTCCGAAGGTCGTGCTGAAAAAATTGTCGGACGCCACAGCCTCCGCAGCCGTGTCATCGAGGAGGTTCAGGACATCCAGGATCAGGTCGAACTTCGCAGCGCTGCCGATTCGAAGCGTCTTCGAAACCCGCAGGTCGATCAGCGTCTGCGACGACAGGCGGCGCGAGCCACGGGGTTCGAGCAGTATTCGCTGACTGCCCTGAGGCAGCGTCACCTGCGTCGTCGCAGCCCACGGCTTTCCGCTGAAGTGCTGCAGGTTGCCGGCGACCATGATGCCCATCCACGGTAGATGGACGATTCCCGTCGCACGAAAGATGTGGGGCCGATCGTTGGGCAGGCGACCGGTTGCGTTGGTGAAGTCGTTCGGGTCCTGGCCGAACGTCAGGAACCCCGGACGGGCAATAGTGCTGAACTGCGGTGCGTCCGCGGGTCCGTTGCTCATCACCTGAAGTCCGTAGGTGCGCGAGTAGGTGTAGGAACTGGATGCCTGCCAGCCCCTCGCCATCCGCTTATCAAGTGCGACGACCAGTCCGTCGTACCTGAGAGACAGGTTCTCTGGATTCGTGAGAAGAAAGCGCCGATCGGCGGTCGAGTTCGTCAGTTCGAGGACCGGCAGGCTGCTGCCGTCCGCAAGGGTTCGGGTACTCGTGCGGGTACCTGTCCTCCTGTGTCGGTCCAGCCGATGAAGTCGCCGCCCCGCTTGCGTATGTAGGCGGCTGAGGCCCTCAGCCACGGCTTGACGTCGCGATCGAGCGCCAGCGAGAACTCGTCGGTGTGCGGCGTGCTCATCTCCGGATCGAGCGCCAGGTTCTTCGGTTGCACCACAGATACGAGCTTCGTATACCCGCCGGTCGCTGCGTCATATGCCATCGTCGTGATCGGTGTGACACCTGGCGACACAGGATCGAGCTCACCGGTCAGCACGCCCTGGTTGAACCGCCCGTAGCTGGCGCGCAACATCGTGCGGCCGGTGCGATCGAGCTTGACCGTGGCTCCGAGCCGCGGTGAAACGACGTTCCATGTGAAGAGGGTTCCCAAGCCGGGCGTCCTGGCATCCGTCTCGAGCCCTTCGGCGTCGACAACGGGAAGATCCTGGCTGATCGCCTCACTGTGGTCGAAGCGCAGGCCGGCATCCGCCGTGATCCGGTTCTTGAAGCTGAAGGACTCGCTGGCAAATATGGACGCCGCGAGGAACACGCCGCCTGCCACCGATGGCGTTCGGGAGACGGTTTGAAACGGCGCGCTGCCGCTGTCGATGAATTGCACACCGCCAGGGAAAGCCTGACGTAAACGATGCTCCCCGCGCTCGAACTGTGTGCCGACTCTGAAATGGTTATCGCCGCCCAGGACCCACCGTAGCGATGAAGGACAGCCTTGGCGGTCACCCGATCGAGCATCAGCCCTCCCATCTGCGGAGCGTTGCCGCTCGAGATGCCCGTGATCTGATCGCGATGAAACGGCGTCGTGCGGTCGCCTGAACTGGGATCGGTGTCCTGATCGAGGAGGAACCTGCCGACCCGAGCCTCCCAGGAGGTGCGGTCCGAGAGAACGTGAGTGAGGCTGCCAAAGGTCATGTTGGGCACCGACGCATGCACACGTTGTGTCGTTACGAAAGGAGTCGCAAGTGTCGGGGGAGTCGGATTCACCCAGATCTCCTGATGAAAGCTCTGCATCAGTTGCATCGACGGCGTCAGCCGCCACGTGAGCTTTCCGAGGATCTTGTTCTGTTCGTATTTTCGCGGGAACGCCGGGTCTGCCCCCGGCTGGCTGTCAGAGTCACGGAGGTACTGATACGCGCCGAAAAACCAGAGTCGGTCGCGTTTGACGGGCCCGCCAAGGCTCGCGCTCAGGTCACGGTATCTGACGCGTTCGTAGCCGCTCGAGGGCTGGGTTCCCCGCGTCACCGGGAGCTCGACCGGCTGCGACGTCAGACTGGAGGACTGGCCGTAGTACGACGTCTCGGCTGCCGCACGAGCGCCCCCCTGCTTCGTGATGACGTTGAACACCCCACCCTGGATGTTGCCGTACTCGACTGATGCCCCCATCGACTGCACGTGGACCTCCTGAATGACGTCCACGATCGGTTCCGCACGCGACACACCCTGACACGGGCAGGTGAAGTTCGTTCCGTCGATGAGAAACGCGTTTTCGTTGACGGCAGACCCGAACACCGAGACGGTGTTCACCGTGCCGCTCCCCGGCGACGTCGGCGAGACCCCCGGCGTGCTCCTGATCAAATCGAACATGCTGAACCGCCGCGTCGGGACGTTTCGGATGTAGTCAGGCCCAAAGCGGGTCTCGAGTCCACTGCTCCGGGAGGTAATGTCCGCGTTTGCGTCGACGGTGACCGATTCGGACACCCCGGTCAGTTGCAGGACAACTGGAACGTCGAGCGTCTCGCCCGCTCCGACGCTCACGCCGTCGCGGCGATATGGCACGAAGCCTGGCGGCGGTTGGACGGTCAGCAAGTACCGGCCGGGAGGCAAGACAGGAAAGCGCCACTGACCTTTGTCGTCCGAGCTGGTTCGCTCCTCACCGGCCATCAGCGCCGGTGACGTCACCCGAACCAGCACGGAGGGCAGAACGCCACCTTCGGAATCTCTGACGGTACCGACGAGAGTGCCATTCAACGACTGGGCAGTCGCTTCGACCGGCAGGATGAAAAGGGACACCAGAGCGCCTACGACCGCGACGGATGGGCAACGAAGTCTAGCCATTTGCCACCAGCCTTTCGGGGGTTGCCAGCTTACCCCCACTTTGCCGAGCGGTCGCGCCCGAAGTCCTGTGGAAACTCTGGGAATTCTGTGGGAAGGTCGAGCGCTCCCCTTTCGACAGAATTCCCACGAGTTCCACAGGATCTGGACTCCTCCACCTCCCTATCCTTCGCCGCCAGGGAGGTTCAGATGTTCAATCGAATCCGGATCGGCGCGGGACAACGATGGGTCCCAGACAGTCGGCTGTTCGTGGTCGCAACCGCGGCGCTTCTCGTGTGTGGGTCGTTGAACCCACGCGCGGTCGTCGTTGGCGACCCGGTGATGGAGTGGAATCAGATCGCGGTCACACGCACGCTCAACGCATCACCGGCCCAGGCGCCCGTTCAGCAGACCCGGACGATGGCCATCGTCCAGGTGTCGATCCATGATGCGATCAACGGGATCGTCGGCCAGTACGAGACCTACAGTTCGCCGGGACCCGCGCCCGCCGGCGCGTCTCCCGTGGCGGCGGCGATCGCGGCCGCTCACTACGCGCTGCGGACCCTGTTCGAGGAGCATGCTGATTCGCTCGACGCCAGCTACGCGGCATCCCTGGCGGCGCACGCCGTGTCTCCGACCGACCCCGGCATCGATTTCGGCCGATCAGTCGCGTCGGGAATCCTGCTGCTGCGAGCAAGCGATCATGCGGCAGAGGCGCAATTCGAGTACACCGTGCCAGACGCCGGAAAGGCGGGGGTCTGGGAGCGCCTCGGAGGGGCCGCAGCGCTGTTGCCCGGCTGGGGCGCCGTGACTCCCTTTGTCCTGAGGAGTGGTTCGCAGTTCCGGCCCGATGATCCTCCGGCCTTGACTAGTGATCGGTACGCAAAGGACTACAACGAGATCCGGGAGATCGGGTCCGCCACCAGTGCGGTGCGCTCAGCGGAGCAGACCGGGATCGCGAATTTCTGGCGCGCTCCGCCGACCGCCATCTGGAACGAGGTCCTGAGGCAGTCGCTGGCGGTACGAAGCCTCGACCTGGCCTCCACCGCCCGGGTGTTTGCGCTCATGTACCTGGCGTCGGCCGACTCGAGCATCGCGTGCTGGGAGGCGAAATACCACCACAACTCCTGGCGGCCGTTCCCGGCCATCGTCAATGGCGATCTTGATGACAACCCGGCCACGGCGGGGGACGCGACGTGGCGCCCCCTGCTTCCCACGCCGCCGCATCCCGAGTACCCGTCCGGTCATACTGCCAACAGCAGTGCGATGGTGACCGTGTTGCGGCATCTGCTCGGTGACGATCCAGGCGTCCGGCTCCAGTTGACATTCTTCGGCGTCACCCGCCAGTGGGAGACGTTTGACGAAGCGATGAACGAAGTCATCGAGGCACGGATCTATTCCGGGATTCACTTCCGGACGGCCGACGAGGTCGGCGCCCGGCTCGGTCGCCAGGTCGCCCACTTCGTCGCGACGCACGCTCTGCGTCCGCCGACAGGATCCTGGAAGGAGTGACGCCGGGCGGCGCCCGGCACTCGGGAAGTAGCGGGCCCAGAGGCGGAAGAACGACTTCCGCCTATCTGGCGCTGCCCTTGATCAAGTCCTCGAGCAGAATGATGTCGGTGTCCCCTTCGCCGACGGCCGCGAGGATCGAGCGGCCGTCGGACGACCAGGAGACACGCCGCGCGATGAAAACCACGCGATCGCGGAAGTCCGTCACCTGCTGCCATCGACCGTCTTCTGTCGACAGCGCCCAGATATTCGTGGTCAGACCGTCGAGCAGCGGCATCGCCAGCCATTTGCCGTCCGGCGAGAGGGAAGGATTGAACGGGACCTGCCAGGAGGCCACGCGCGACGCATCGATGGTCTTGACGACGCGCACCGGACCGCCGTCGAGGGGTGCCGCGCGAATCTCGAACTCCGGCCGGCCGTCCATCAGCGCGCGCTCCACCAGGAAATACACCGTCGTTCCATGCGCGCCGATCATGTTTCGGACCGGCTCCGGACGAACCGTCACGGTCTCTCCGCCGGTCACTGCGATCTTCTTCATCGGACTGGATGAGGTCTCCACGTAGTAGAGCGCGTCTCCGTCTGGCGCCCAGGCGACACCGAGGCCCTTGGGCACGAGCTGATGCAGCTCGCTTCCATCCGGTTTGACCAGCCAGATGCCGAAGGTGAATCGGAGCTGGCCCTTGCGACGATACGAACGCAATCCAGCGTCCGTCCGGCGACCAGATCGGGACGCCGATCGCCACCGTGGGATCGTTTTCGAACGTGATCTGCCGCGGTGGCCCGTGACCGGACATTACCCAGATGTTGGAGTGGCCGCCGCTGTCGGAGAGATAGGCGATGCGGTCGCCATCCGGCGCGGCCGTCGGGGTCAACAGCTGTCCGGTCTGATGCGTCACGCGCTCGCGCGGGTTGAGACGTTGTCGGCGCCGACCGCCGAACGGGTACTTCCAGATGTCGAACCCCATCCGCAGACGGGCGACAGATATGAGGCCGGTCGTCATGCACGTCGGGCTGCTCGTACGACGCTTCGGGCGGGCGTGAGTTGCCGCGGCGGCCGCCGGCCGTCCAACGGCACCTCCCACAACGCCAGCGGCGGCGAGTACGGCATCGGTGGCGCCGCGGCTCGATGCAAACACGACCCCGCTGCTGTCGGGAAGCCACGACAGACCCGCGACAGGAATCGGTTGTCGTCGGTCAGCGCAATCGGCTTCGCTCCGTCGCGGACAGATACGACGTAGAGTCCCACCGGAATCCGTCACCCGCCTGGAACGCGATCCACTGATTGTCGGGTGACCACCGCGGATACCGGTAGTGCCGGGTCTCGAGCGTCGTCACCGGTCGGACATCCGTCCCCTCGAGAGTCGAGGTGACCAGCTGGATCTGTTCCTTCTCGAGCCTGAAACACGCGAGCCGCCCTGCGCTGCTCACGTCGCCACCGCCAATACTGGCGATCACGCGTTGAAACGACCCGCCGAGCGTAGGGATCCTGTAGATCGCTCCCTGAACTTCGCCGGGCGCCGCCGGCGAGAAATACACCAGCGCGCTGCCATCGGGGAGCCATCGCGGGAGTTGATGATCGGCATCATCAGTTGGTGACGGTACGTGCCGGGCCGCCATTGACGAAGCGGATGAAGACCTGGCGGCGGCCGCCCTGAGCCGCCGTAAAGGCCACCATGTTTCCATCCGGCGAAATCGCCGGGAATTCCTCGAGACCGACGAGATCGGTCATCGGCCTGACCCGATGAGTCCCCATCGATTGTGATGACGAAGGGAATAGCCCCGGGTGGTGACTGCACCGATGACCGCCGCTGCCGCGAGCGCGACGAGGCCGGCAGCGACGAGAGATCCGTCGCCGGCGTCTCTGACCGACCGCCGAACCGACGCTCGCCGTGTCTTCGACCCGGCTCTCGAGATGGAACGCCAGGTCACGGCAATTCTGAAATCGCTCCTCGGGCTTCTTCTCGAGGCAGCGGCGGACGATTCGCTCGAGCGCAGGGATCAACGGGTCGGTCGCGTGGGATTTCTTCCGGTTCGTCGTGCAGGATGGCGTTGAGCGTGTCCCCATGAGTGGCGCGCTGGAACGGCGGGAATCCACACAGCATCTCGTACAGGACGACGCCGAAACTGAAGATGTCGGTGCGATGGTCGATGCGATGGCCGCGCGCCTGCTCCGGCGACATGTAGGTCACGGTCCCCATGACCATCGGTGCGGCACGCCGTCGACGTCGACGGTCTCGCGTGTCGGGCGACGAGTCGGGGCCGATCAGTTTCGCCAGACCGAAGTCGAGGATCTTGATCCGGTCGTCGTCGGTCACGAACAGGTTGCTCGGCTTGATGTCCCGATGGACTACCCCATGCTCGTGGGCAGCAGCGAGACCGCTCGCGATCTGAAGAGCGTAGTCGGCGGCTTTGCGGGCTCGCCAGCGGTCGGCCGTCCATCCGGTCGCGGAGCGTCTCGCCGTCGAGGACTTCCGTCACGATGTACGACGGATCCCCCCTCGATGCCGATGTCGTACACCGCAATGATGTTCGGATGGTTCAGCCCGCCGGCCGCTCGCGCTTCCTGTTCGAACCGGCGACGACGGTCCGGGTCGTCCAGAAACGCAGCGAGCAGGACCTTGATCGCGACGTCGCGCTTCAGCTGATGATCGCGCGCCCGGTACACTTCGCCCATGCCGCCGACGCCCAGCGAGCCGAGGATCTCGAAGCGGCCGAGGCGATCGCCTACGGAAATGGCCATGGGCGTCTCAGGCCGCTGACCTATGCCCCGCCTGGATGGTAAATGGCAAATGGTAGAGGGTAGAGTCCAAGTGCTTAGCCACCCCATACCCTACCCCACGCTCTACCGTCTTCCATCTACCATTTTCCATTTGCAGGCCGCCGTTTTTCAGCGGCCTGCAGCTGCCTGCTAGAATGCCGGCGTGTCGCGCCGCTTCGGAGATTTCGTGCTCGACTACGACACGCGGCAGCTGCTTCTTGACGGCGAAGAGATTCACCTCTCACCCAAGGCATTCGAGCTGCTGGCGGTCCTCATCGACAACCGACCGCGCGCCCTGTCGAAAGCCGAGCTGCTGGAACGCCTGTGGCCGTCGACGTTCGTCGAAGAGACGAATCTCGCGGGTCTGGTGGCCGAAATCCGCCGCGCGCTTCGGGACTCGGCCACCAGCCCTGTTTTTCTGCGGACGGTCTACCGGTTTGGATACCGGTTTGTCGGCGAGGTCGAGGAGAGCAAGGCGACCACGCGAGCCGCCCCGTCGGGTCCGAGGCCGTGCCTGCTCTTCGAGAACCGTCAGATCGTGCTGCTGGAAGGGAGCAACGTCATCGGCCGCGCACCCGACTCGACGGTTCGATGCGAGGCGCCGGGCGTGTCGCGGCACCACGCACGTATCCTGGTCGCCAGCGGTGTCGCGACGTTGGAAGATCTCGAGAGCAAGAACGGCACCTACCTGCGGGGTCAGCGCGTCACGTCCGCTCGTCTGGCGGACGGCGATGAGGTCCGTCTTGGCAATGCGATTCTGACCTTCCGGTTGGAGCCAGCTCTCGGACCGACAGAAACCGTGGCCATCGATCCCAGCCGTGGCCCTGGCTCCTGACCGAATCGGGTTGCCTGAGAGAAAGGATACCTTTCAACAGGAAGCCAGGAGTTCAGGAGCTTCTTCAAAGGAGCCTCCTGATCTCCTGCCCTCCTGTTCAGAATTCGGCGGGCGATGGGTCTGGTCTTCGCTGCTGCCGCAACACCATCAACGACAGCACCACGGCAAAGGCACCGATCAACGCCGAGTAGGTGAAGAACACCGCGTAACCCGTGCCCAGACCGGCCGGCGTCACACCGGACCGCTCCATTGCGGTCGCGAAATTGTCCGGCGCCTGGGTGGCGAAGAGCCCCTTCACGCCGGAGAGCATGCCGCCGGCGTCAGCCATGCGCGCGGAGCCCTCGACAATGCGGCCAGACTGCGATGCGATCAACCGGCCGGGGATCGCGTACAGCGACGAGAAGAGCGCGTACTGGGTGGCCGTGAACCCGATCGACGTCAGGCTCGACATGTAGGCGATCAAGCACGTGCCGGCGATCCCGCCGGCGACGTTGTCGAGACCGATGGCCACGAACAGCGCCCAGCGGCTGTGCTCCTGCAGGGCCAGCCAGATGAACAGGAGATTGCTGAGGGGGCCGGCAAAGGCGCCGATCACCATCGCCCGCAACACTCCGTAGCGCGCGACGGCCAGCCCGCCGACGAACACTCCCAGCATCGTCATGCCGACGCCGAAGATCTTCCGGATCTCGGCGATCTCGACCAGCGTGTAGCCGAGATCGAGATAGAAGGGATTCATGATGTTCAGAACGAAATCGGGGATGCGGTAGAGGCAGATCAGCGCCAGGATCAGCCCGGCCGCCGAGCGATACCGCGTGAAGAAGTCCCGGAGCGGATCGGCCAGCGCCGAAGACAGATAGACGCCGGGGCGCGTGCGCGCACCCGGCAGCGCCAGCGTGGCAATCACGATGACAGCGAAGCCCGCGATCACGGCCGCGAGGTGGACCCACACGCGGGCGCTGGAAGCCCACGCCGACAGCACGGCGTCGCGCGCGCCGGCCGCTCCGAGCCCGCCGAGCACACGGCCGAGCACGCCGGCGTTCCCCGCGAGGCCGGATCCAAGAATGAGCGCGCCGGCCGTCAGGATGCCGAGCCGGACGCACCATTCGAGCGCCTCCCGTGCCGGCGCCGGCTGAATGCCCTCGGCATGGATCGGGCGGATGGCATGCCGCAACTCGCGCGGCGCCGCCAGCACGGCCAGCACACCGGCCCCCATCAGTGCGGCCATCACGGCGTAAGAAAAGTTCCAGCCGTACGATTGCGCGAGCAGGAGCGGGACGGCGCCGGCGATGATGGTCGCCACGCGGTAGCCCCACTGATAGGCAGCGGCCATCGCCCCCTGCTTGGAGGTTTCGGCCGCTTCGATGCGCCACGCATCGATGGCGATGTCCTGGGTTGCGGCCGAGAAGCCGACCAGCACCGCGAAGACCGCGACCGGCCCGAGGCTCCGGGTCGGATCCGATCCGGCGACCAGCCAGAGCCCGGCGATGATCAGGATCTGGCAGACGATCATCCACGAGCGGCGATGACCGAGCCAGGCCGTGAGCCACGGCACCTGGGTGCGGTCGACGAACGGAGCCCAGAGAAACTTGAAGGTCGATACCATCGTGACCAGGCTGAAAAACCCGATCACCTCGAGCGACAGACCCTCGGCGCGAAACCAGGCCGAGAGCGTATCGAAGATCAGAAAATACGGCAGGCCCGCCGAGAAGCCGAGCGCGATCATCACCAGCGCCGGCCGCTCGGCGTAGACGCCGAGCGATGACCGGAACGTGCGTCCGGCGGGGGCGGCCTCGCGCTCCGGGCTCATGCGATGACCGCGTTCTTCATCCGCGCGCGTCGATGCGCCGTCACCGCCGAGATGACGTGGCAGATCCATCCCAGCAGGCCGCCCGAGCCGATCCACAGACCCGGCGTGACGATCAGCCAGAAGAGCCCGCGCAGGAAGTCGCCGTTGTAGAACTGGCCGATGCCAGGAATAAGCGCGCTGAGCACGGCCGCCAGGCCCGGGTTCTTTACGTCCGCCATCGTCCTCCCGTTTGCACGATCTTATGCGAGGCCACCTTAGCCTCGACTTTTCACGAAATACTGTGACCGGCACACCATGCCGCTGCGCGCGCGGCTCGAGAAGGCGCCCGGCACGCGCCGGGCGCGACAACGTCTCGTCGATTTGTATACGGCGTGGGGGCGTCCCGAACGGGCGAACGGGCTTCAGCGACGACAATGAGGCGAGTGGCACGCACGACCGGGCATGTCCGCTCATGCTGGTCAAATTGCCAAGAAGTACCATCGTGGCGCTTCCCTCCGCTTGCACGGTTGCAAGGAGTGGTGGTAATGTCGGTCGCTATCAAACCCTAAAGTACGAACGTTTTTCGGATCATCGGACCCGGCATTACCGCCGGGAGCCTGTTTGTTCTGCGTCGTCAGCCTGCCTCCCGCAGGTCAAGACGAAAGGTTGAGACATGTCCCGGATCAGTGCTGGCGTCGGATGTTCTTCGGTGTTCTCGAAGCGATCGGCGTTGCTGCTGGTCGTCGCGGCCGTTCTGCTGTCGGCGCAGCCGGGCGGATATGCGCAGACCTCCGGACTTCCGCCATTGAGGCTTTTCAAGAACTACTTCCTCGCAGGCGGAGATTACGTCGTCGGAGGGGTGGGCCTGAGAGGGATGGGGGACCCGTCCACCGGCCTGGCCACGGGGACAATCTCGTTGAGCGGGGTGCCTGACAACGCCGACATCAGCGCCGCCTTTCTGTACTGGGCAACGATCGAGCCCAACGGCGACGCCCCCATGGCCGCGGAGGGGTATTTTCGCGGTGCATTGACCCACGGCAAGGTGATCAGCCCCACTGTTCGGGTGCCGGGATGCTGGGGCTCCGGCGGCGGCGGTGGTACCACGAGTGCGACAACGCAACTACGGGTCTACCGGGCGGACGTGCTTCGAGACTTTCCGGTGTCAGCGAACCCGAGCACTCCAGGCAAGCTCCTGATCAACGGTGAGCACGAGATCAAGTTGAAGGATAGCGGGGGCGGAGGCACGCAGTCTCCTTCCTCGGGCAACCAGGTGGAGTATGTCGAAGGAGCCAGCCTGGTCGTGGTTTACCGGGTAGCCACCGCTCCACTGCGCGCGGTGGTGATCTACGACGGCGGCGTCACGGTCGACCAGGACACTCCGACGATGCAGTTGACCGTCGGGGGCTACTACGACGCGTCGAGTGCCGGCGCCAGCAAGATGACTCACCTGGTGGGCGACGGCGGCGGCAGGCCGGAGACACTCTCCATCAACGGATCGGCGGTTCCGCAATCCAACCCGTTCCCAGGTTCGCTGGGCTCGGCCTGGGATAACCCCACGTATGCCTTGCCCGCCGGTACTGTGTCGGACGCCGGCGTGACCACCGGGGTCACCTTCCCGTCCAATTCGATCGACTGTTTGTCCTGGGCGGGGGTACTGTTCCGGACCGATGTGCAGGATTCCGACGGTGATGGGATCCCGGACAAGGTCGAGGAGGGGACGGCAGTTGTGCCGGCAGGGGAACCGGCGCTGCCGAACTTCCCTGCCATGGGTGCCAACAAGAACATCCCGGATCTCTTCGTCGAACTGGGCTTCTTCACCACGAACGGGTGGCCGTCGGGGACCGGGGTCGGCGCCCACGACCACCGTCCCACCGCCAACGCCCTGGCCATGGCCGGGAGAGCGTTCAAGAAGGCCGGTATCAACGCGCATTTCGACGTTGGACTGGACGATGCCGATGATCGATATCCTGCGCCGTTGGATCCGGTCACGGGGCCTTGCGCCAACCCCTCCACCTGGTCGCTGGGGTGCGCCATCGTGCCGGTCGCGCACGCGCGAGGCGGCGAGTTCGTCACCGAAGCGGCCTGCGGCGCGGATCCGGTGTGCCAGTTTCCCAATGACCTGGGCACGGTCGGCTGGAAGAGCGGGTATCAATACTTCCGCGACGCGCCGGTCACCGCCACCGGCGGGCAACTGACCGCAGCGCAGGAAGCGGCCTGGGAAGAATCCTGCGAGTTGTCCGGCAACTGCCCGCCCCGGCGCCGGTTCGACGTCAATCGTATGGACTTCTTCCACTATTCGCTATGGGCGCACGCCCTCGGCCTGCCAAAGGCGTCCTGCCTCAATCCCGATGGCACGCCAGACGAAGTGTGCCAGGCAACCAACCCGGATTACCACGTGCCGGTGAGGAGCTCGGGTTTCGGCGACGTCGGTGGCGGTGACAACCTGATCACGCTCGGCGGCTTCGGCTTCAATCACAACGGCACCGATGCCGCGCAGGCCGGCACGTTCATGCATGAACTCGGGCACAACTTCGAGCGGCGCCACGGTGGCGAAAGCCTCGAGCGCAACTGCAAACCGAATTACGTGAGCGTCATGAGCTACCTGTTCCAGGTGCACGGGATGAACGGCGGCACCGTGGTGGATTTCTCGGGCCAGGGGCTGAACCCGCTCGACGAGACGGCTCTTGCCGATACACGTCTGTCGGTAGCCGGCGCCCCGACCACGCCACCGTCGTATGCGACCAGGTGGTATGCACCTCTCGGCACCAGCTTCATCCAGGACAGCCTCCACGTGACGCCGGCACCCAAGCACTGTGACGGCTCATTGCCCTCGGTGGCTGAACCGGACATGGTTCGGGTGGAAGGCACCGATCCAATGCTGCCGATCGACTGGCTGAACGACGGGGTCTTGCAGAGCACCAACCCGACGACCGACATCAACTTCGACGGCTACCAGAACCCCACTCCGACTGACCCGCCGCCCTCGAATGGCGCGCTGGCTGGTTCGAACGACTGGCTGTTCATCCTGCAGACGGGCCTGAAGCAGATGGCCAGCCGGCCGAACATGGGCCTCACCTCGCTCGAGATGAGCGTCAGCGACCTGGGTCGGGGCGACCCCGGCCGCGGCGACCCGGGCCGAGGCGACCCAGGCCGTGGTGATCCAGGTCGTGGCGATCCCGGGCGCGGCGATCCGGGCCGGGGTGACCCTGGCCGAGGCGACCCAGGCCGTGGCGATCCAGGCGCACCGCCGGATCAGGGCGACCTTACGCTGGAGCACGCAAATGCCATCTTCAACGGTCCGTATGCGATTGCTGGCCGCGAAAGTCGGCAAGACCGTCGAGCTGAGGTGGCAGGCACCGCACTTGATGCTGCCGAACGTCCATATCGTCTCGACGACTGCCTACCGGGTCCTGGGAGGCACGATCACGCCGGTGAACTGGGTTAACCGTGTGGAGGTAGGCTCGGCATTCGGTACCGCGTTGACGATCGTCGACCCGAAGCCGCTGTCGAACAAACTTGCGACGTATATCGTGATCGTCGACTTCTCGGATGGCAGACGATCCGGCATCTCGAATCCGGTGTCGATTACCTACAAGTAGGTTTCCTCGGGCGAGTGTGTTCCCCTCGGCAGGGCGGCTGGTGCGGAAACCAGCCGCCCGCATTGTCGAGGGCTCCGCAGCGGGAGGAGCAGCGAAGACCAGACTGGTAGTCCTCTGCACAGGAGGGCAAGAGATCAGGAGGCTCCTCTTGATCGCAATCGGGTTCCACAATCGACTGCTGCTGAATTTCAACGCCGCGACGCTGAAGGCCGGTCCTCGGCGCCTACGACTCCGACAAGTACATCAAGAGACGCTCTTGACCTCCTGCCCTCCTGTTGAAAGACAGTCCCCTTTTTTTCTGAGGAACCAGATGGCACCAGATCATGGTCCTCTGAACTCGAACAGGAGGGCATGAGATCAGGAGGCTCCTCTTGATCGCAATCGGGTTCCACAATCGACTGCTGCTGAATTTCAACGCCGCGACGCTGAAGGCCGGTCCTCGGCGCCTACGACTCCGACAAGTACATCAAAAGAAGCTCCTGACCTCCTGCCCTCCTGTTGAAAGACAGTCGGCCGGTTGATCGCATCGCAGTCGGGCCTTCGTTTGTCTAGAGGCCGGCGCGCTTTCGAACGTCGGCGAGGAGTGGATCCTCGGTGGAGTTGCCCCGGATGTTCAGATAGGCACGGTAGGATTCGGCGAAGCCTGCGGTCTTGATGGCTTCCCGCACGCGACCCTGGTAGTAGTAGACCGATGGCAGGTACCCGTAGGTCGGGTCCTCATCGAGGAACAGCGAAAGCGCCTCGCCGCGGCGCTGGATGCACCGATCGAATTCGGAATCGGCCTGCGTGAAAGCTCCCGCTTCAAAAAAGGCGCGACCGAGCTCGAAGCGGCCGATCCACGTGTCCAGCAACACGTTGGCCTCGGTCAGCGGCTTGAGCGCTTCACGCGGCCGTCCGCCCTTGCGCGCGGTGAGGCCTTCGATGATCTTGGCATAGGCCTGCGGCTCGGGCTGGAGCTCGGCAGCCAGAGTTCCGGCCAGCTCCTGGGCCCTGGCGATCTGACCGGTCTCGGCAAAAATTCGCGCCGCCAGGAAGCGGATCTTCGCGATCTTGCTGTGGGTCAGGGCCCTTTCCGCGGCCGCCACCGCCGGCGCCCGTTGTTGACGCAACAGGTGGGCGTAAGCGAGCGCGACGAGTTTCGCCGCCGCTCGATCCGGTTCCTCGGCTTTCACGTCAGCCGCCGCGGCGGACCCGAGGATCTTCGCCGCTTCCGAAAATCGACCTTCATACACGGCGATGTCGCCCAGACCCGCCGCCATGTACGACGCCCCCTGATCGTCGACGGCTCCAATCTGCCGGTAAGTAGCCACCGCCGCCGGGAGCTGACCCTGGCCGGCCTGAGCGAATGCTATCGCCAGGAGGCCGAACACGCTCGGCTCGGCGATGGCCCGGGCTTCGCGTTCGGCAGCCTCGAAGTCCCCCGAATACGCGGAATACAGCGCGAGATTTTCCCTGTAGAGCACGCGGTTGGGCAGGATCTTGACAACCTCCTGCATCTGCTTGGCGGCCTCTGCGTTCTTCCGCAGTCTGCTCGAACAGAGGGCGAGGTTGTTGCCGGCCGAAGCGTCGGCGGCGAACTTGGCTACCAGGTCGCCGTACTCCTTGACGCACTGTTCGTAGTCACTCGTGGCCAGGTAGAACAGACCCCGCGTCCGATATCGTTCACGCTCCGTCATGGCCTCGAGATGGCGCATCGCTTCCGTGACGTACTTCTCGGTGTCCTGCAGCTTGTCGAGGTTGAACGACGCCATCGCCAGCGCGGTCCAGCCCATGCCGAAATTCGGATCGCGGGCGACGGCTTTGGAAAAGCTCGCGCGAGCATCCTCGAACTTGCTGTTGGAGATCGCGACCATGCCGGCCGCGTAGTCGCGCACCGCTTCGACCGACGTGGCCGACAGCGTGTCCATCGCGAACCGCTGTGCGTCATCCGAGGTGTTGTCGCCGAGCCCTTTGCGAACTGTGTTGGCCAGGTTCGTCGCCACCCCCAGGACCTGGTCCTTGGTCGACGCGGTGTTGGTTGCTTCGGCGATCACCGTGCCGGTCACCGCCTGCGTCGCTTTCATGGTTACCGAGTACGCCGATCCCTGCCGGCTTAGCGAGCCCGCGAGGACCACATCGACGCCCTGTTTGACGGCGATTCCCTGTGCCGCCTGCTCGTCCAGCCGCTCGGGCGGCCGCACGCCGAGGCTCCGCCGGATGCCCGCCCGGTCGTACGCGCTGATGAACTCGGCTCCTTCGAGCGCGAGCTTGACGATCGGTTCCAGCGTTCCATCGAACGTCGGGTCGTTGCTCTGGTTGGTGAAGTCTGCGATCAGGACTGTAACCGGTTCATGTTTGACCGGCGCGTCCGGACCGCGTGAGAACCACCAGGTTCCGGCCAGTGCCACGGCCCCGAGCGTGATCACCGCGCCGAGCACCCAGGAGTCGACTGTCCGCTTGACCGGGATCGGCTCACCATTTTCGTCGAGGGCAGCGATGGCTGACCGCAGCTCCTGGGTCGTCTGATATCGATTCGCCGGGTCCGGCTCCAGGCAACGCGAGACTAGCTGTTCGAATGCGTCGGGAATTTCCGGGAACAGGCTTTTCAGCGAGGGAGGCGGATTCTCCATCCGCGCCTGCAGTTCCACCATCGCGCCGCCGGCCCGCACGGCGCGAGACCCGCCGACCAGCATGTCGTAGACGATCAGCCCGAACGCGTAGATATCGGCTCGCTGATCGACGGCGTGTCCCCTTGCCTGTTCGGGGGCCATGTAACCCACGGTCCCCACGACCGAGCCGAGGACGGTTGCGTCTGCGGGCCCTTCGAGCGCGTGGCGCAGATCGCTGACGATCGTGGTGTTCCCCGGCATCGGGCCTGGCAGGGCACGCCCGGTCGAACGCGCGATCCCGAAGTCCATGATCAACGGCTGGTCCTCGGCGTCGATCATGATGTTGGCCGGCTTCAGATCCCGGTGAACCACGTCCGCTTTGTGGGCCTCGGCGAGTCCTTCCACGATCAGGCGGGCGATGGCCACGGTTCGGGGGATCGGTAGACGGCCTTCCTCGTTCAACACCGTCGCGAGGTCCGCGCCGTCGACATACGGCATGGTGATGTACTTGATGTTGCCGATGTCGCCGAGGTCATGAATCCGCACCACGTTCTTGTGCGTGACCTTGCGGGCGAGCAGGAGCTCGCGCTTGAACCGCCGTGCGATTTCAGCGGCGAGCGTCGGATCGGCCATCACCTCCGGGCGGATGACCTTGATGGCAACCGCGACTCCGAGCTCCGCGTCCCAGGCCTGATACACCGCACCCATACCGCCGATGCCCAGCAGCCGGATGATGTGGTAGCGAACACCGAATGACTGGCCGACGGCAAGCGGTCCGTCTTCTGGGCGAGGTGGTGCGAATTGCGGTCCGCTGGAGGTGGCCTCGGCGTCCGCACTAAATCGCGTCTGGTCTTCGTCGGGTTCTGGCGGGCTGGACGGGGGCGGCTGAACGGCGGACAACCGGGTCTGATCATCCACCTCCGGACCGGTCGAGTCAGGTAGATTGGCGGATGTCAGTCCGGCTGAGCCGGCACCGGACGAGTTGGCAGGTGGATCGGTGGGAGGAGGGGTCAGCGTGTGAACGCCTCCACCTAGTCGCGTTCCGCAGACCTCACAGAAGGCCGAGGATGCTCCGACCGATCTCCCGCACCCATGGCAAACCATTGCTTTTGGAGAGCTTACGGCTCAATCTGCGAATCATAACACCTGAGTCGGGTAGATGCGTGAATCTAGCTGAGGCCATGCTGGATCGTCTCAGGCCGACGCGCGCAGCCCGTTGGTGCGGCGCCAGGTCGACGGAGCCGCGCCCACCAGCTTCTTGAACGCCCGGCTGAACGCCGCTTCCGACTCGTAGCCCACCGCCGAGGCCACCGCCGACACGGTCTCGCCTTCCAGCAGCCGCCGCGATGCGAGCTGCATCCGCCACATGGCGAGGTACTGCATCGGCGGCTGACCGACCATCTCCGCGAACCGGTCGGCGAGCACCGAGCGTGAGACGCCGACCGCCCGGGCCAGCGACTCGACCGTCCACGCGATCACCGGTTCGCCGTGAAGCGCGGCCAGCGCCTGTCCGACCACCGGATCGCGCAGGCCGGCGAGCCACCCGGTCTGCGGGGCCGGCAACGTCTCGATGTGGCGGCGGATCGCCTCGACGAACATCAGCTCCGACATGCGGGCCAGGATGTTGTCGCGTCCCGCCCGCGCCGACCCGGATTCGCGCACGGCGATGTTCAGCAGCGTGGCGAGCCATCCGCTCGACGCCTCGTTGCCCGCGCCCGACAGGTGAATGGTCGGCGGAAGCGACGCCAGCAGCGGATTGAACGGACGTTCGTCGCACCCGAGAAAGCAGCAGACGATGCGGGTCCGATCGGCGCCACCGCCGCCGCGCTCGTACACCAGCGGCAGCGGCGTCGTCGGCCGGACGAACAGCGAAAGGTCTGGACTGGCCCGCATCCCCGGCGCGCTCGAGAGCACGTGCGGATCTCCCTGCGGAAACACGATCACGTCCCCCTCTTTCAGCCGGACGGGCGGCTGGCCCACGGCATTTCCCCAGCACGAGCCACGGGCGATCAGGTGATATTCGATGACCCGCTGGGCGCCCGGCATCACGATCGCCGCAATCTCGCGCGACGGCGGAGCCTCCGCCACCCAGGGGGAGCTCAGGTCGAAGTCGAAGTACACCGCGCCGGTGAGCCGGACGGAACGCAGGACGTCGGACAGGACATCAGCCGACGCGCCAATCGTGTCCGCCCCGGACGCGCGGTCATCCCGTTCGGACGGAGGAGCAGGCGGTTCGTGCATTTGGATGGTCGGCCAAGCGAATCGGACGCTTGCGCATGGCTGCAACAACATACCTCACATACCTTGGACTCCCGCGCAGTCTCGCGCGGTCCGTCTCGAGGAAATAGTCATGAGAACAACTGAAATGCACGCGTCCGCCGAGGGCTCGGCGGTACAAACCACCCGGCGTGCGAACGCGCTGGCCGAGCGGCTCGAGCAAGGCGCCAGGGCGCTCGAAGTCATGGCCGCCGGGCTCACGCAGAGAGAGTGGGACACCGTCATCCCGGGTGACGGCCGCACGGTCGGCATCGTCGTTCACCACGTCGCGAGCATGTATCCGCTGGAGATTCAGCTCGCACAGGCGCTTGCCGGCGGAAAGCCGGTCGCCGGCGTGACCTGGGCAAAGGTGCACGAGCTCAATGCCGAGCACGCCAGAACAAACAACAGCGTCACCAAGCAGGCGGCCATCGAGCTGCTTCGCCGGAACAGCGCCGCCGCCGCGGCGGCCATCCGCATGATCAGTGACGAGGAGCTCGATACCGCGGCAGCGGTCTCCTTGAACGCCGACGCCCCGCTGACGTGCCAGTTCTTTCTCGAGGACCACGCCGTCCGCCACAGCTACCACCATCGCGCACGGATACGTGCGGCGCTCGCAACTGCGGTCGCCTGACAGGAGCCTGAACATGACCAATGTGACATCGTGCGATACGGCAATCCCGGCGGACCGCGCCCGTGCCATCAAGGCGCGTCAGCAGGCGATGTGGGCGTCAGGCGATTTCGCGGTGATCGGCGCAACGCTCCAGATCGTCGGCGAGCTCCTCAACGAAGCGGCCGACGTGCGCGCGCGGCACAAGGTGCTGGATGTCGCCGCTGGCAACGGCAACGCCAGCCTCGCGGCGGCGCGGCGCTTCGCCAGCGTGACGTCCACCGACTACGTGCCGGCGCTCCTCGAGCGCGGACGACGCCGGGCGGAGGCTGAAGGATTCGCCAACATCACCTTCGAGGTGGCGGACGTCGAGGCGCTGCCGTATGCGGATGCCAGCTTCGACGTCGTGCTGTCGACGTTCGGCGTGATGTTCGCGCCCGATCACCGGCGCGCCTCAGCCGAACTGATGCGCGTCTGCAGCCCGGGAGGCCGTATCGGCCTGGCGAGCTGGACGCCGGCTGGCTTCCTCGGTCAGCTGCTTCGGCTGGTCGGCAGGTACGTGGCGCCGCCGCCTGGAGTGCAGTCACCTCTCTTGTGGGGCACCGATGCCCATATCCGCGACCTGTTTCCTGAAGCGGCGAAGATCGACCAGACGACCCGCATGTTCGCGTTCCGGTATCGCTCGCCGGAGCACTGGGTGGAGATCTTCCGGACCTACTACGGCCCGACCCATACTGCCTTCCTGGCGCTCGATGCCGGCGGTCAGGCGGCACTGGAGGCCGACCTGATAGCGTTGCTCCGGTCGCAGGACGTTGGCGGCAGCGACGGGCTCGTCGTTCAAGCCGAGTACCTGGAGACCGTCGTCACGAAGTAGATTGGAACACCGGCGATGAGTTCGCGACTCAGTCTGATGGCCGTGCTCGCCCACCCCGACGACGAATCGCTGGGCGTGGGCGGCACGCTGGCCAAGTACGCGGCGGAAGGCGTGGATGTGTTCCTGGTCACCGCGACACGTGGTGACCAGGGGCGCTTCCATGGCCATCGCGGCGGGGATGATGGGCACCCCGGTCCGCAGGCTCTCGGGAACATCCGGGAGGCGGAGCTGCGGGCCGCGGCCACCGTGCTGGGTGTGCGCGAGGTGTCACTGCTCGATTATCACGACCAGCATCTCGATCGCGCCGACCCGCGCGAGGCGGTCGGGCGCATCGCGACACAACTGAGAAGGTTCCGTCCCGATGTTGTCGTAACCTTTGGACCAGACGGTGCGTACGGCCATCCGGATCACATCGCGATTTCTCAGTTCACCACCGCGGCCATCGTCGCGGCGGCCGACGCTGGGTTCGTCGCCGGGAGCAAAGGCACCGCGGCGCGTCCGCATGTCGTGTCGAAGCTCTATTACCTGGCCTGGCCGGAATCGACGTGGGGTGCGTACCAGGCCTCGGTCCGGACGCTGTCCGCGACCGTCGACGGCGTCGAACGGCACGCGACCCCATGGCCGGACTGGGCCATCACTACCGTGATCGACACGACCGCGATGTGGCCCGCCGTCTGGCGGGCCGTCTCGTGCCATGAGTCGCAGCTTGCGACGTACGGGGGGTTGAGGGATCTGTCGCCTGAGGACCACCGGGCGCTGTGGGGCCGCCAGTCCTTCTATCGTGCGTTCAGTATCGTGAACGGCGGCCGTGCCCGTGAAACCGATCTGTTCGAAGGAGTAGCTCGATGACCGACGACTCGCCGCGACAGGCGCCGCTCGCGATGGATGCGGCTACGTTTCGTGCGCTCGGACATCGCCTGGTGGATCAGCTCGCCTCGTCCCTGGATGGGGTGGCGCGTGGGCCGGTGGCTCGCGACGAATCACCGTCCGCGGTGCGCCAGGCGCTCGATCTCTCGGGGCCGCTGCCGGAATCGGGAATGGAACCGGGGCCGCTGCTGGAACGGACCGCGCAGCTGCTCTTCGAGCATTCGTTGTTCAATGCCCACCCGCGTTTCTTCGGCTACATCACGGCGGCGCCGGCGCCGATCGGCGTGCTCGGCGACTTCCTCGCGGCGGCGGTCAACGCCAACGTCGGCGCCTGGACGCTGTCACCCGCCGCGACCGAGATCGAGTCGCAGACCGTGCGGTGGATCGCCTCGTTCATCGGTTACCCGGTTGATTGCGGCGGCGTGCTGCTGAGCGGCGGCAACATGGCCAACATCGTGTGCTTCCTGGCCGCGCGCGCCGCGAAGGCACCGTGGAACGTCCGGGAGCGCGGGGTCATTGGAGACGCCGGACAGCGGCTTCGCGTCTACGGCTCGGCCGAGACGCACACGTGGATCCAGAAAGCCGCCGACATCGGCGGCCTCGGAACCGATTCGATACGCTGGATCCCGACCGACAGCAGCCTCCGCATGAATGTCGCCGCGCTGCGTCGGCAGATCGAGGCCGACAAGGCGGCCGGGGATGTGCCCTGCATGGTGGTCGGCACCGCGGGATCGGTGAGCACCGGCGCGGTCGATCCGCTACCGGACATCAGCGCCGTCTGCCAGGAGCACGGCGTCTGGTTCCACGTCGATGGCGCGTATGGCGGTTTCGCGGCGGCCGTTCCCGACGGGCCGGGCGATCTGCGGGCACTGTCGGCAGCCGACTCGGTCGCGGTCGATCCGCATAAATGGCTCTATGCCCCGCTCGAGGCCGGATGCGCGCTGGTGCGCGAGCCCGGGCTGTTGCGGGCGGCGTTTGCCTATCACCCGCCGTATTACCACTTCGACGAGCAGGCAACCAATTACGTCGACTACGGTCCGCAGAACTCCCGCGGCTTTCGCGCCCTCAAGGTCTGGCTCGCGTTGCGGCACGTGGGCGCCTCGGGATACCGGAAGATGATCGCCGAGGACATCCGGCTGTCTCGGTTGATGGCCGACGCGGTTGGCCGGTGCGACGAACTGGAGCTGATCACCCAGGAGCTGAGCATCACCACGTTCCGTTATGTGCCGCGTGACCTTCGACCGAAGCTCGGCGATCCGGCGGTCGAGCGCTACCTCGACTCGCTCAATCGGCAGGTTCTGGATCGTCTGCAGCGTGGCGGCGAGGCCTTCGTGTCGAATGCCGTTGTCGGCAATCGTTATGTGCTGAGGGCCTGCATCGTCAATTTCCACACGACGCTCGCCGACGTGGAGGCGACGGTCGATATCGCCGCACGGCTGGGGCGCGAGGTGAATGCCGAGCTGAGCGACGCCGCCATCCCACGCGACGCGAGGTCACCGCAGGAGTGATCGCGGATGGCTATGCCCTATCATCATCGGGAGGACCATCATGCTGAACGATCTGGTCTACGCCCTCCGGAGCATGGCCAAGAAGCCGCTCTTCTATGCCGTCGCGATCCTGACCCTGGCGCTCGGCATCGGCGCGAACGCGGCGATCTTCACCGTGGTCAACGCCGTGCTGCTGCGGCCGCTGCCCTACCCGCAGCCCGACCGGCTGATGATGCTCTGGACCTACAACCCGCGTCAGGGGTTCGACAAGGACGTCGGCACGTATCCGAACTTCGAGGACTGGCGGCGGGCGAGCACGTCGTTCGAGCGGATGTCGGCGTACTCGGGCGCGAGCGTGACGCTGACGGGCAGCGGTGACCCGGCGCAGATCCGCGGCGGCCGGGTGACACCCGAGTTCTTCGACACGCTCGGCGTGGCGCCGGCGAGGGGCCGGGCTTTCGCCTCGGCCAACGGGCAGGCGGGCGGCGAGCGCGTCGTGATTCTCGCGCACGGGCTGTGGACGCGCCGGTTCGGCGCGGACCCGTCCATTGTCGGCCGGACGATCATGCTCAACGGCGTCTCGCACGAAGTGCTCGGCGTGATGCCGGAGAGCTTTGCCTATCCCGAAGACGCGGAGTTCTGGGTGCCGCTCGCCCCGGTCGGGCAGTTCGAACAGCTGTTCAGCTCCCGCGGGTCGTACTGGCTGACCATCATCGGGCGGATGAAGCCAGGGGCCACGCGCGAGGCGGCTCAATCAGAGATGGACGCCATCGCCACCCGGCTGGAGAAAGAGTACCCGGCGAACGCCGGGATCGGTATCCGCCTCGTGCCGATGCACGAGGAGATCGTGGGTGACGTCAAGCGGCCGCTCATCATCCTGCTCGGTGCGGTGGGCTTCGTCCTGCTGATCGCCTGCGCCAACGTCGCGAACCTGCTGCTCACCCGCGCGGCGTCGAGGCAGCGCGAGCTGGCGATTCGGGCGGCGCTCGGCGCCGGACGGCGGCGGCTGCTGCGCCAGATGCTGACCGAGAGCCTGCTGCTCGGCCTGATCGGCGGCGCCGCCGGCCTGCTGGTCGCGGCGTGGTGCACGGAGCTCCTTCAAACTCTTGCGCCGGCGGGTCTTCCACGGCTCGCGAACGTCGCCGTCGACCGGCAGGTGATCGCGTATGCCCTTGGTGCATCCCTGCTCACCGGTCTGCTGTTCGGCATCGTTCCGGCGCTCCACGCCGCGCGCCGCGACTCCGGCGCGCACCTGAAGGAAGGGGGACGCAGTGGATCGGACGGGGTTCGCGGCCGTCAAGTCCGCGCCGCCTTGGCAGTCGGCGAGCTGGCGGTCGCCCTCGTGCTGCTGGTCGGCGCCGGTCTGCTGGTGCGCAGTGTCATCGCGCTGAACCGCCAGGATCCGGGCTTCGCCTCGACCGGCGTGCTCACCCTTCGCCTCGACCTGCCGGCGGCGAAGTACACGACGCCGGAGCGGATCGCGGCATTCTACGAGCAGCTGATCGAACGGCTGTCGGCGTTGCCGGGTGTCGAAGCCTCTGGGGCCGGCTCGTCGCTGCTCCTCTCGCGGCTGCCGGGTTCGGCAACGATCAACATCGAGGGACGGCCGCCGCTGCCGGCCGACGCGCAGAACATTCCGGTCCCCTACGACTCGGTGACGCCGGGCTACTTCGCCACCCTGCAGATCCCGCTGCGTCGTGGCCGGATGTTCACCCGGGCGGACACGCCTCAAGCCCAGGAGGTCGTCCTGGTCAACGAATCGTTCGTCCGCCGCTTCTTTCCGAAGGAAGACCCGCTTGGCCGGCGGGTGACGTTCGGCGATCCCACCCGGCCCGACAACCGGTGGCAGACCATCGTCGGAGTCGTGGCCGATACCCGGCGCGGCGGGTTCGAACGAGAGCCCTGGGCGGAGCTCTACTTCCCGATGCAGCAGGCGCCCGATTCGCGCATGTTCGTACTTCTCCGCACCGCCGGCGACCCGGCTGCGCTGGCCGGCGCCGCGCAGGCAGCGGTGTGGGCGCTCGATCGAGACCAGGCAATTGCCGGCATCCGCACGGTCGGTGACCTGCTCGCGCAGGCGCAGGCCAACCGCCGATTCACGACGCTGCTGCTCGGTCTGTTTGCCGCCGTGGCGCTCGTGCTCGCGGCGATTGGCGTCTACGGGGTGCTCGCCTACGCGACGGCACAGCGGACGCAGGAGATCGGCATCCGCATGGCGCTCGGCGCCGACCGCGGCGCGATCCTGCGGATGGTGTTCGCCAGCGGCGCGCGGATCGCCGCGATCGGCCTCGGGATCGGCATTGCCGGCGCGCTCGCGCTGACCCAGGTGCTGTCGGGATTGCTGTTCGGCGTCAGCGCGCGTGACCCGTTGACCTTCATCGTCGTGCCGGCGGCGCTCCTTGCCGTCGCGCTCGCCGCCTGCTGGATTCCAGCTCGTCGCGCGATCCGGGTCGAGCCGGTCATCGCCCTCCGAGGAGAGTAAGCGGCACGACACTATTCGACGCGAAGACGGCCGCTGCCGGAGACAACACACCGTCCCGATTGACTGCCAGGAGTGAATCTATTGCTGAGTCAAGCTGGAATGTTTGACTAGGATAGGAGGGTGAAGCAGGACGTCGCAATCATCGGCGGCGGGGTGATCGGCGTGGCCTGCGCCGTGGAACTGGCGCGACGTGGCGCGCAGGTGACGGTCCTCGAACGGGACCGCGTCGGGCACGGATGTTCGTACGGCAACGCCGGATGGTTGACGCCATCGCAGGCCGTGCCACTCGCCAATCCGTCGATGCTGCTCAAGTCGTTCAAGTGGATGCTCGATCCCGACAGTCCGCTCTACATTCAACCGCGTCTCGATCCCGCGTTCATCCGCTGGCTGATCGAATTCCTGCTCGCGTCTCGCCAGTCGAAGTTCGAGCGCGGGGCGGCAGCGCTGGTGGAGTTGTGTCGCGTGAGCGTCGATCTATGGGAGGACGTGGCGAAACGCGCACCCGAGGCGTTCGGCTTCGAGCGGCACGGGCTGCTGGCCGTTTACGAGAATGCGGCATCACTCGAGGCGGCCCGGTCGGGCGTGGATCTCGTGTGCCAATCCGGAGTGCGCGCCGAGCGTTGGACGGCCGACGAGATCCGTGAGAAGGAGCCCGCCATCGTCGGCCGGCAGGTCGGTGGCTACTACTACCCGGACGACGCCCATTGCGAGCCGTACGGCGCGGTGAAAGCACTCGAGGCGGAAGCGCGCGCGCTCGGCGTGCGGTTCCTCGAAGGCGCCGAGGTGTATCGCATCTCGAACGGCGGCGGATCCCGCCGGCTGGCGACGACGCGCGGCGAGATCAGCGCCGGGCAGATCGTGATCGCGACGGGACCCTGGTCGGAGGCACTCGGGAAGATGCTCGGATTCCGCCTGCCGGTGATCGGCGCCAAGGGGTACTCGGTCGTGCTGCCGCCGAGCGATCCGCATCCGAAACGGTCGATCTACCTCATCGAGCGCAAGATCGCGGTGAATCCGCACCGCGATGCGCTGCGGATCGCGGGCACGCTCGAGCTCGTACGTAACGATTTCTCGATCAATGCGAGACGCGTCGACGTGATCGTGCGGGGCGCGAAGGGCATGCTCAACATAGGTGAGACATCGACCCCGCGTGAGATCTGGCGAGGTCTTCGGCCCTGCACGCCCGATGGCATGCCGGTCATCGGGCGCGCCCGCGGGCGTGGCGACGTCTGGTCAGCTACGGGGCACCAGATGGCGGGGCTCAAGACCGCACCGGGGACAGGCCTGCTGCTGGCCCAGCTCATGAGCGGTGAAACCCCGCGCTTCGATCCGGAGCCATTTCGCGCCGACCGATACTGACGCTGGAACCTGCTATATTCCTCCGGCCATGCCCACAGCCACTCAGCTCAATCTTCCGCTCGACAACGAGATCGGCACGCTGGCGAGGCTCTGTCGCGACCTCGCGCAGGGGGGAGTGAATCTGCTCGCGATCGCGGCACCAGAGTCGGGTGGCGAAAAAGGGGGGATTCGCCTGCTGGTGATGAACCGCGACGTCGCGGTGCGCGCACTGTCGAAGGCCGGGTATCTGTTTGCCGAGGAGCAGGTGCTGTTCCTCGAGCTGACGAACCGGCCGGGCGCCCTGGCTAAAGCCGTCGAGAAGCTGGCCAAGGCGAAAATCGATATTCGCTATGCCTACGTGACCGCCTCGCCGCGGGCCAAGAAGACGGCTGCGGTCATCGCGGTTCCCGAAGCCGACCTCGCTCGGGCCGTCAAGCTCCTCGGCTAGATCAGAGGAGCGCGAGGGTGTAGATCATCTCGCGCAGTTGCAGGTCGCCGGTGCACGTCTCGCCGAATTCGCTACGCAATGCGCAAGAGCTCAGGAAGAACCGTCAGGCTTCGGGAATACTTCACGCCTGCGAACCGGAAGGCGCAGCGCGTCCGATTCCGCCCCTTGCCGCCGGGCCAGCCACACGAGGGGAACGGCCAACGCCTGGATCGACGCGCTGCAGACGTACGCGAGCGGATAACCCCACAGGTCCGCCGCCTTGCCGAGGATCGGCTGAATCACGACTCCGCCGGCCGAGCCGGTGAGCGAGTCGAACGACAGCACGGTCGCCCGGTGCTTCGGTGCCACGAGATCGTTCACGAAGGCCTGACGGACCGGCGCCACGGTGGCGAACACGAGCCCCCACAGCACCAGAAGGACGGTCGCGATCCAGAATCGAGGCATCAAGCCGATCAGCGCCAGTGCGACCGTGCTCAGCAACATGGCGGCCAGCAGCACCGACGTGCGCCGGCGGAATACTCGTGGGAGGTACGGCACGAGCAGCCCGCCGCCGATCTGCGCGCCGCCCACGATCGCGGCTGCCAGCCCGGCGATCCCATACGCCCGAGGGTCGCCGTACAACTGCAACAGGTACGGCTGCATCGCGTAGAAGGCGTAGATCGACACCCCGGCGGCGAAGATGTTCGCCACCATCAGCCATCGCAGCGCCGGCTGTCTCAACCCGTAGGTGATCGCATCGCCCAGGACCCGCCTGGCCTCTCGCATGGGCGTCTTCGTCGGCTTGGGCGCGAAGCCGATGTCCCGCATCATGACGAAGGCGAATCCGAACGAGAGCGCCAGGACCAGCGCGCGAAGCAGGTACGGCACCCCCAGGTTGGTCGCCTGCGCGAGGTAACCGCCGGCAACCGAGCCAGTCAGCATCGCGCAGCCCTCGACGATCTCTCCCTTGGCGAACACCGATTCGATCGGTCCCTCGAACCCGCTGGCCGCAAGCGCATCGACCAGCCAGGCCTCGAAGGCGCCGGAAAAGAACGTGAAGCCGAGACCGAGGAACGCCGAGCTGACCGCCCACGCCCAGAACGGCGCCGAGACGCGCCACAGCAGCAGGTAAAGCAGCGTGGCGATCGTCAGGGTCAAGGTGCCGAGAAGGTACGAGAGCCGCCGGCCGCGAATGTCGGCGATCACCCCCGTCGGCACCTCGAACAGAACGAGCCCGACAGTGAAGAACGCGTTGGCACCGAACGCCTGCGAGTTGCTCAATCCGGCGTCGAGAAGAAACAGTGTGTTGATCCCCCAGATGAACGAAGCCGCCAGCGTGTGGAGGAGCAGCAGAATCAGGTAGGTCTTCTGGACCCGGCTCGACGCGGCGTTCATCTGCAGTCGTCCGGATCCAGAGGCGAGGAGAGCCGCACCGAAATGCGGTTCACGAACGTATGGGTCGGGCGCGAAGGCCGGTGGCGGATGGTGGCCCGGCAATCGACCCGGCTCGCGCCGACACACCTGATGGCTTCGACGGGGTTGACCAGGGGCCGACGTAGGCCCCCAGGTGCTCGCCGGTGAGAGTGGACCGGGCGGCGACGAGGTCGGCGGGTGTGCCCTCGAAGACGATCCGGCCGCCGTCATGGCCGGCGCCGGGGCCGAGGTCGATGATCCAGTCGGCGTGCGCCATGACCGCCTGATGGTGCTCGATGACGATGACCGACTTGCCCGAGTCGACGAGCCGGTCGAGCAGGCCGAGCAGCTGCTCGACGTCGGCGAGGTGGAGGCCGCTCGTCGGCTCGTCGAGGATGTAGACGCCGCCCTTCTCGGCCATCAGGGTGGCCAGCTTGAGCCGCTGCCGCTCGCCGCCGGACAGCGTCGTGAGCGGCTGGCCGAGGCTGACGTAACCGAGCCCGACGTCGGCGAGCCGGTTGAGGATCGCGTGCGCCGCCGGCGTGCTCGCCTTCCCCGCGCCGAAGAACTTCTGAGCCTCGGTCACCGACATGGCGAGCACCTCGCTGATGTCGCGGCCGCCGAGGTGGTAGTCCAGCACCGAGGCCTGGAACCGCTTCCCTTCACAATCCTCACAGGTGGTGGCGACGCCGGCCATCATCGCCAGGTCGGTGTAGATGACGCCGGCGCCGTTGCAGGTGGGGCAGGCGCCCTCGGAGTTGGCGCTGAACAGCGCCGGCTTCACGCCGTTGGCCTTGGCGAACGCCGTGCGGATCGGGTCGAGCAATCCGGTGTAGGTCGCCGGGTTGCTCCGCCGCGAGCCGCGGATCGCGGCCTGGTCGATCGACACCACGCCGTCCCGTCCCGACACCGAGCCGTGGATCAGCGAGCTCTTGCCCGACCCCGCCACGCCGGTCACCACCACCAGCACGCCGAGCGGTATGTCGACGTCGACATCCTGCAGGTTGTGGGTGCTGGCGCCGCGCACCTTCAGCGCTCCCGACGGTGTCCGCACCGACGGCTTCAAAGAGGCGCGGTCGTCCAGGTGCCGCCCGGTGAGCGTGCCGCTGGCCCGCAGGCCGTCGACGGTGCCCTCGAACACGACCTTGCCACCGGCAGTGCCGGCGCCCGGGCCAAGGTCGACGACATGGTCGGCGATCGCGATGCTCTCCGGCTTGTGCTCCACGACCAGCACCGTGTTCCCCTTATCCCTCAGGCGCTGCAGCAGGTTGTTCATCCGCTGGATGTCGTGCGGGTGCAGCCCGACCGTCGGCTCGTCGAACACATAGGTCACGTCGGTGAGCGACGAGCCGAGGTGGCGGATCATCTTGGCGCGCTGCGCCTCGCCGCCCGACAACGTGCCCGATGGCCGGTCGAGCGAGAGGTAGCCCAGCCCGATCTCCACGAACGCGGCGAGGGTGTGGTGCAGCGACGCGAGCAGCGGCGCCACCGACGGCTCGTCGAGGCCGCGGACCCACTCGGCCAGATCGTTGATCTGCATCGCACAGGCGTCGGCGATGTTGATCTTCCTGATCTTCGACGAGAGAGCCTCTTTGCTGAGCCTGGTGCCGTCGCACTCGGGGCAGGTGCTGAAGGTCACCACCCGCTCCACGAAGGCGCGGACGTGCGGCTGCAGTGCGTCGACGTCCTTGGAGAGAAACGACTTCTGGATCTGCGGGATCAGGCCCGCGTACGTCAGGTTGATCCCGTCGACCTTGATCTTGGTCGGCTCCTTGTGGAGCAGGTCGTGCAGCTCCCTCTTGTTGTACTTGCCGATCGGCTTGTCCGGGTCGAAGAAGCCGCAGCCGCGGAAGATGCGGCCGTACCAGCCGTCCATGCTGTAGCCGGGGATCGTGAGCGCACCCTCGTTGAGCGACTTGCTGTCGTCGTACAACTGGGTCAGGTCGAAGTCGGTGACGTTGCCCATGCCTTCGCAGCGCGGACACATTCCGCCGAGGCGGTTGAAGGTCGCCTTCACCGTCTTCTTGTTGCCTCGTTCGACGGTGATCGCGCCGCTCGCCCGCACCGAAGGCACGTTGAAGGAGTACGCATTCGGCGGGCCGATGTGCGGCTTGCCGAGCCGGCTGAAGAGAATGCGCAGCATCGCGTTGGCGTCGGTCGCGGTGCCGACGGTGGAGCGGGCATTGGCGCCCATCCGCTCCTGGTCGACGATGATCGCGGTCGTCAGGCCGTCGAGCACGTCGACCTCGGGGCGCGCCAGCGTCGGCATGAAGCCCTGCACGAAGGCGCTGTAGGTCTCGTTGATCATCCGCTGCGACTCCGCGGCGATCGTGTCGAATACCAGCGAGCTCTTGCCCGAGCCCGAGACGCCGGTGAACACCGTCAGCCGGCGCTTCGGGATTTCGACGCTGACGTCCTTGAGGTTGTTCACGCGCGCGCCCTGCACGCGGATCAGATCGTGGCTGTCCGCCGCGTGCAGCGCGGGCGACTGCGCGTCCTTCCTCGTCGCCTTGCTCATCGTTTCCCCACTCGACGCACCTCGTTGATCCGGATGTGGTTGCCGGCGGGATCACGGAAGGCACAGTCGCGCACGCCGTACGGCTGCTCGGTGGGTTCCTGGATGACCTCGGCGCCGCTCGCCTGCAGCCGCTCGAAGGTGCCGTCGAGGTCGGCGGTGGCCAGGATGATCATGACGTAGGTGCCCTTGGCCATCATCTCGGCGATGGTGCGCCGCTCGTCCTCGGTGATGCCGGGGGCGGCGGCGGGTGGATGCAGGACGATCGACGTGCCGGGCTGGCCAGACGGGCCGACGGTGATCCAGCGCATCCCGGCGTATCCGACGTCGTTGCGGACCTCGAAGCCGAGAGTGTCGCGGTAGAAGGCCAGGGAGGCGTCCGGGTCGTTGTGCGGGAGGAAGCTCGAGTGAATGGTGATGTCCATGCCGGTCATTTTAGGTGCGGCTCTTGGAGCGGCGCTTCTCGATTCCTGATCGGTCTGGTGACCTGTTTCGCCACGCAGGACGGCATACCCGCCGTCGCCCGCGCCGCCTGGCGGCGATAGACGCTGGGCGGCACCCCGACCAGCTCGGTGAAACGCGTGCTGAAGGTGCCGAGCGACGAGCAGCCGACCTCGAAGCAGACGTCGGTGACGCTGAGGTCGCCACGACGCAACAGCGCCATCGCACGCTCGATGCGCCGGGTCATCAGGTAGCTGTACGGCGATTCGCCGTAGGCGAGCCGGAACTGGCGGCTGAGGTGCCCGGCCGACATGTTCACGCGGCGGGCGAGCGCCTCGACGTCCAGCGGCTCTGCGTATTCCCGGTCGATCCGGTCGCGAACGCGTCGCAGCTGCGCGAGCTCGCGCAGGTGCTGCGCTGCGGCGGATCTGCTGGTCACCCGACCGATCCTGCCACGTCGCACCGGAGCTGTCTAGCGTCGAGACCGTTCCGCATCCTCCAGCCACTGCGCCATCTTCTCGTCCTTCGCAGCGTAGAGCGCCCAACCCCGTGCCGTCCCGTTCCAACGATAGTCCGTGATCGTCATGTCGATCCCGCGGTCTATGAGAAATCGCATCGACTCGTAGTTGCCCCCGGGATTCTCGCCGGTCGCCGCCTGTCCGACCAGCTCGTGCAGGATGCTCGCCGGCTCATGTGAGCCCCAGGTGGTGTTGATATCTGCGCCGTGCTCGAGGAGGAAGTCCGCCACCTCGAAGTGACGGTTGACGACGGACCAGCCGAGCGCCGTGTCGAGCACCTGCTGCGCCGTGGGCGCGCCCCACTGAAGCATTTCCCGCGCGTGCGGGTCGTTGCCGGGAAAGTGATCGGCCAGATCGCCCAGCGCCGGGGCGCCCGATTCGTCGAACCAGCGCTTCACCCCCGACAGGTTGCCCGTACCTGCCGCATGCGGCAGATCATCCGGCAGTGGCCAGATGCGAGCGAGGACCGGAAGGAGGTGTGGTCTCGCATAGGTGATTGCGAACACGATGGCTTGCGATCGGGGCGGCGGCTGACGCCGCAGCACTGCGGGATCGAGGTTGAGAAGGGCGACGATGAATTCGCCGCGATCGTGCAGCGTCGCCCGTTCGATGAGGTCCACCTGAAACCCCACGCAGGCTTCACCGAGCAGCCACGGCTCACGCTGCAACCCGCTCACGAACGTCGTCAGATCGCCATCGACCGCCTGCATGGCCTGCTGCATGAGAAACAGCTGCCACGGCCCGACCGGTGTGCGGTGCCGCGGGTACTGCGATGGATTTTCGATGAAGTGCCTGATGAAGGCGAGGCGGCCCGCGCCTCCGTCGACGTGCCTGCCGAGTTCGGCATCGAGCGCGATCACCTGCTCCAGCAGGACCGAGGCTACGGCCTCGTGCCCGAAGCTGCAGGCGCAGATGAACGCGTCGTTGACCGCCGCCAGATCGTTCCCGCTCTCGCCAAGGGAGGCGCGAACAGCGTCGATGTCGCCGAGCGCGGCAAGGAATCTGAGCGTGCGCGGAAGCAGGCCTTTGCCTTGAAACAGCCGCAGCAGCCCCCTGGCGCGGGACTCGATGATTCCCTCGCACACCGACGGCATCACGACCGCACCGGCGTCGATCAGCAGCTCGGCGCACGCCGGGCGGGTGAAATGCTGTTCTCTGAACGGGTCGAAGCTGTCGCCAAAGGAGCTCGTGGCGATTCCCAGCAACCCGCCGTCGCTGTCGTTGCCCTGCCAGGAGAGTAACGCGGGGTAATCAGCCAACAGCTGCTTCAGGCGGCCGACGTCATTGTCGTGAATGACGTGTCGAGCCTGGGCTGCGGCCCAATCCAGACCCTTGCCAAGACGCTTGCTCACCTCGGCGGTGAGGTCTTGCCAGCCGGCGTAGCCGTACTCACGCGCGAGCAGGAGCTGGGCGTTGCGCTGCGACAAGGGCAGGTCAACATCTGGCAGTTGCGTCCGCGCGCGGGCGATGGCACCGGCGTCACCGGCGGCGATGTCGCGCGCGAGCTTCTTGGCCTGTTTGCGAAGCGATTCGAGAGACGGACGGGGAGGGAGAGACTTCGGAGCGGTCATTGCGACCTCCTTTCATTCGTCGCCTGTACCCCGCTGAAACCAGGCTGAAAGAAGGTGCACGCGCACACGACCCGGACCAAACAGGTGGGAGTGTTCCCTTGCCGCGGGTAGGTGGCGCCCTGTCAGCGCGCTCGCGCCAGTATCAGCGAGCGCTGTTGTGGTGTCAAACGCGGCGGCTCTACTCCTGCTGGAGCGCGGCGAGGGGCGGGATCGTCGCGGCTCGGATCGCTGGAATCAGGATTGCGAGCATGGCTGCGGTGCCGAGCACGGCGATCGCCCCGAGATAGGTACCGACGTCCCACGGGCCGATCTCGTAGAGAAGACCCTCGAGCAGCCGCGCCACGGCCAGTGCGCCGGCCAGCCCGAGGACGAGGCCGATCGCGACCAACCCCAGTCCTTGACCAGCGATGAGGCGGAGGACGTCGGCGGCGGAGGCGCCGACGGCCCGGCGGATCGCGAACTCCCGTGTTCGTTGTCCGACCAGGTACGCCAGCACGCTGAAGATTCCAACGGCGGCCAGGAGCGCCGACAGGCCCGCAAACAGCCCGATCACCTGCGTGCGAAACCGGGGGTACGCCAGCGCGTCGTCGAATAGCTCCTCCATGGTCTCGAACTTCACGGGCACCGTGGGATTTGCGTCGTGCATGATCGCGCGAAGCGTGCTGGCGAGCGACTGCCCGTCCAATGAGGTTCGAGCCAGAATGGCCAGCGAGTTGCCCGCGCCCTGTGCCGATGCGGCGTAGATCACCGGCGAAGGTGGTTGGCTCGGGTCCTGCCAACGTGTGTCGCCAACAACCCCGACGATCTCCATCCAGGGCGCCCTGCTATTCGTCCCCGTCCGAATACGCTGCCCAATGGGCGACTTCCCTGGAAAGGCGGTGCGTGCCAGAGTCTCGGTGACAATGGCGACCCGCGGCCGCTCCGGCGTGTCGGTCCGGTCGAAATCGCGCCCGGCACGAACCGGAATCTCCAGCGTCTTGAAGTAGTCGGCCGTGACCGCGTGGTACTCGGCTTGTGGCCGCTCCCCCGGTCGTCCTTCTGGTCGGCCCTGAATGTAAAAGTCGCGAGGTGATCTGGGCTCCCGTCCCATCCCAAGGAAGGCGACGCCCGACGCAGCACTGACCCCGGGGACGGCACGCAGACGATCGAGCACATCTGCATAGAACCGGCTTCGAGTCCAGAGGTCCTCCGTGACGTCGTCCCTGACCGCATATACCGTGTCGGCCACCAGCACACGGTCCTTCGTGAACCCGAGATCGACGTGCTGGAGCGTCTGGAACGATCGCAGCAGCAGTCCTGCGGTGACCAGCAGGACCACCGATAACGCCACTTCGGCCACGGCCAGCGCCGAGCGGAGCCGCGCGCTGGCCCTCGTTCCCGTCGCCTTCGAGCCACCCTGCTTCAATGTACCCGACAGGTCGAGCCGCGAGCCATGCAGGGCCGGCACGAGTCCGAAGAGGACGGTCGACACCAGCGAGAGCCCGAGCGCGAACAGGAGGACGGGCATGTCCATCCGCACCTCGTCGATGCGGGGCAGGTTGGCGGGTGACAACGCGGCGAGTGCCTGCACGAGCGTCGACGCCAGCAGGAGACCTGCCACTCCGGCCACTCCCGCGAGCACACAACTTTCGGTCAACAGTTGCCGCACCACACGGCCCCGGCCGGCGCCGAGTGCGGCGCGCAGCGCGATCTCGCGCGCTCTGCCGGCGGCCCGCGCCAGCAAGAGGTTCGCGATATTGGCGCACCCGATCAGCCAGACGACGCCCACGGCGCTCATCAGCACCCACAGGGTCGCCTGGAGGTTGCCGGTCAGCCGCTCCTGGAGAGGAATCACCGTCACCCGCTTGAGCCGGTTCTCGGGATATTGCTGCGCGAGCGTGTCGCCAATGATCCGCATCTGCGCCTGCGCGCGCTTGAGGTCCACGTCTCCCTTGATCTTCCCGACGGCCTGGTAGGGGTGATCGCTGCGGTTCGGGGCGTGGTTGGTCGGGACCATGGGCACCCAGATGTCCGTTGCGCCGGGATAGCGAAATCCCGGCGCCGCCACTCCGACGATCTCCATCGCGTTGCCGTAGACCGTGATCGTCTTGCCGATCGCGGCCTCATTGCTACCGAACTGAGTCACCGCCCAGTGATACGCCACGACGGCGGCGGTCGGCTCCGCGTCGTCCGACGGAACATCGCGCTCCGTCAGCAGGCGTCCTGCCGACGGGGCCTGGCCGAAGACCGCAAAGAAGTCTGCCGAGACGTAGCCCGCCGTTCCCAAACACGGCGCCGTCGCCAACGATGATGGCTTCGTCGGTGTTGCTGAACGACACCGCCATCTGGTCGAACACGTTGCTCTGAGCCTGCCAGTCGAGAAAGTCGGGACCTGACACGTCCTGGCTGGCTCGTCCCGTGTCGGCCCACAAGGTCTCGATGGAGACGAGGCGCTCGGCGTTGGGGTAGGCGAGCGGCTGAAGCAGCACCGTGTTGACCACTGAAAAGATGGCGGTAGTTGCGCCGATCGCCAGGGCCAGTACGGCGCCGGCGCCAAGGGCGAAACCCCAACTTCTGGTCAGGCTTCGGACGGCGTAGCGCACGTCGCGCACGAGCGCATCGAGCCATCGCCATATCCACGTATCGCGCACGGCTTCCTGCACCTGGGGCACGCCCCCGAGCTCGATGCTCGCGCGTCTCCGGGCTTCGGGCTCCCTCAGTCCATCCTTGATCAGGTCCTCGACACGGCGATCCATGTGGTACCGCAGTTCGCGATCGAGATCCCGTTCCAGCTGGTCGCGCCGGCGGCGGAATAGATTGAGAAACTTCATCACGCCTATGTGCCCTCGTTGAAGATCAGCCGGACGGCCGTCGTCAACTGATCCCAACTCGCCTTCTCGACGGCCAACTGCTTGTGGCCCGCGCGCGTGAGTGCATAGAACTTGGCCTCGCGCCCGGTCTCCGACTGACGCCACGCCGATGTCAGCCACCTTTTCTGCTCGAGGCGGTGCAGCGCTGGATACAACGAGCCCTGATTCACCTGCACGGTCTCGCGCGAGATCTGCTGCAGCCGTTGCGCGATGGCGTAGCCATGCGCTGGCCCGAGCGACAGGATGTGCAGGACCAGCATGTCGAGCGTGCCTTGCGGAATCGGGAATCGCGAAGACGCCATCAATGCCTCAACCTTCGTTGCCTCAACCTTCGACACGTAGCCTACGCGCAGTGCCCGTCACCAGTCAAGACGGGCTTCCTTCGCGGGGCTTCTATCGCAGCGGCGAATCGACGCGTCAGTCCTGAATTCGCGCGTGCGGTACTACGGCTCCGCGTCCCAGACCTTGCTGACAATCGACCAGCTGTTGCCGACCTTGAGTAAGTGGAAATAGTCGATCACGGCACCATGGTGATCTGTTTCCCGCACCTTTGCGGCTGCGACTCTCCCGGTCACCTCGATCTCGAGAATCTCGCAATCGTACGGATGGCCGGTTGCGGCCGGCGCGGGGTTCGCGTCGACCCAGGCATAGAGCTCGGCGATGGGCGCGGCGATCAAGTCGTCACCCAGATAGCCGCACAGGATCGCCTGTTCGTGAAAGGCCCGCTTCAGCGTCTCGGCGACGCCCGTTCGCATGCCGTCAGCGTAGTGCGCGATCGCCCCACGGATTCGTTGCTCGTCCGACGACGTCTCCATATCGCTCCTGTTCCCCTGTGTGGCTATGGCGGTAACCGCTTATGGCAGGTTCATTTTGCCTAACAGCGCGGTAATCGCCGGTTCGTCAGCGAGCCGGCGAAGCGGGTCGGATTCGGCGGCTCCGGCGATCTCTCCCTGGAGAAAGACCATCTCCCCATTTCTCTCTGCGAAGGCCGTTTCCAGCCACTCGATCGCACGCGCCAGATCCCCCATCCGACTGTATACGCGCGCCAGACAGATGGCCGGGACGTACTGCTGCCGGCGCATCTCGAGCAACTGGTGCAGGATGGCGGCCGCTTCATCGGCTTTTCCCGCGAGGCTGTAGGCCGAGGCCAGGTCCGCGACGACGATCTGATGACCCCCGAGAGAGACCGCCTTCGCCAGTTGCTCGACCGCTCGTCCGAAATCCCCTTCGCTGAGATGAATCGCCCCCTGCAACCAGTAGGCACCGTAGAAATCCGGGTCGATCTCGACCATTTTGGCCGCTTGTTGTGACGCCTCGGCCGACATCCCCGCCGCAAAGTAGGTCCAACCGCCATTCATGTTGATGAGCGGCGCGAGCGGGTCCAGCGTGAGCGCCTTCTTGTTGATTCTCAGCGCCTCGTCACCGCGGCCGTCGAACCCGAGAAACATCGCGTAGTACGACAGCACCTCCGCGTTGTTCGGATCGAGCATGATCGACTGCTGGAACGCTTGTTCTGCCTTCTGCCAGTCCCAGTCGTAGAAGAACGTGACCATGGCGCGCGAGAAATGCGCCTCCGCCAGATCCTGGTCGATGGCCAGCGCCTTGCCGCTGGCGGTCTTGCACTGTGGAATGGTCTGTTCAGCGGGAAGAAGGCCAAAGAACCACTGACACCCGCGTGCCGTCGCGATACCCGCGTAGGCCAGCGCATAGTCAGGTTCTATGTCGACCGCCCTTTCGAAGAACTCGATCGCCCGCTTCCAGCCCTGAGCGGTGGAACTTGTACGAGTGGAGGCGGCCTTTCAAGAACAACTCGTACGCTTCCGCGCTTGCGGTGGAGTGCTTCAGCACCGCTGCCTTTTCCTCGCCGAACAACGTGACTTTCAGCGCCTCGACGACCGCGAGGGTGATGTCGTCCTGGAGCGCGAAAATGTCGCGCATCTCGCGGTCGTACCGTTCCGACCACACCTGGTAGCCGTCCGCGGCATTGATCAGCTGAACCGATATCCGCAATCGATTGCCTGATCGTCTGATACTGCCTTCCAGGACGTTGCTGACACCCAGGGTTCGCGCGATGGTGCCGACGTCCGCGCTCTTTCCCTTGAAGGAAAAGGCCGACGTTCGCGCGGCGACTTTCAACGCGTCGATCTTGGATAGAGCGTTCAACAGCTCTTCAGCCAGACCGTCGCAGAAATGCTCGTCGTCCTCGTCCGCGCTCATGTTCGCGAACGGCAGCACGGCGACTGACTTCGCCTGGCGAACTGCCGAACCCGGGCCGGCAATGGCGGGAGTGTCGGCCTGCAGCGCCCGCGTGGCGGCTTGAGCGTGCTGGAGCGAGGACGCGGGTCCACGACGGTGGTAACCGTCGATCTCTTGTTGCACCTCAGTCAGGTCCTGCAGCAGCTCCGTCGCCGTTTGATAGCGCCGCGACCGGTCCTTCTGCAACGCCTTGGTGACGATGTCGGCGAGCTTCGGTGGCACATCCGTCAGCCGCGCCGGCTCACGTGTCAGGACGGCGACCACGACATCGGTGATGGTGTCGCCGGCAAAGGGGGACACACCGGACAGCATTTCGTACAACACCACGCCGAAGCTGAAGATGTCAGTCTGGTGATTGACGTCCGTGCCACGGGCCTGCTCCGGCGACATGAACTGCGGCGTGCCGATGAACATGCCGCTCTGCGTCTGACCATGAATCGCGGTGGCGGACGTGTCGCCAGGCTCCGTGGGCGCTGACAGTCTGGCGATACCGAAGTCGAGCAGCTTGACCAGGCCGGTTGCCCGAATCATCACGTTGTCGGGTTTGAGATCACGGTGAACGATGCCCGCGCGATGGGCCTCGACGAGCGCCGACGCTACCTGAATCCCAACCTCCAGCGCCGACGCGAGGGTGAATGCCGTGCTCTTGGCGAACTCACGCAGGGTTGTGCCGTCGATGAACTCGTAGGCGATGAAGTGCATGCCTCCGGTTTCGCCAATGTCGTAAACCGTGATGATGTTCGGATGATTGAGCGCGGACGCGGACTTGGCCTCGCGAATGAATCGAGCCAGACGGTCGCTGTCGGTGGCGAAATCGGCAGGAAGAATCTTCAGCGCGACGCGGCGGTCGAGGCGTGTGTCTTGCGCCAGATACACCTCGCCCATCCCCCCCTTGCCGAGAACGGAGAGGATCTCGTAGTGATCCAGGCGAACGCCCTTGTCAACGCGCATACCGTCTGATCTGCCAGGATGATTGTAGAGGTAGTGCCGCTCTGCATTTGCCTCCCCCGTCGAATAGTGGGTAGAATCCCCTCGCGTGACAGGACGCACCCCGTCCGCGGGAAGGGCTGAGCCCACCTGAGTTGAGTTTCGGCAACGATTTACGATCTTCTTTCAGCCCGTCGAGCGGACGCGGGCGATATCCGAAAGGAGATCGTTGTGTCCATTCCACCTCCCCGGCGTCTGCCGAACCGTCCTTCGCTCGAGCAGCTCCGCAAGCAAGCCAAGGAACATCTCGACACGCTGCGCGCCACTGATTCATCGGTGAGCCTGGCCGCAGCGCAGCTCGCGCTCGCGCGCGAGTACGGTTTCGACAGCTGGCCGAAGCTGGTACACCACGTCGAATCGATGCAGCCGGAAAACCGCATGCTGCAGCCGGCCGAGCTGAAATCCGATCAAAGACTCATGTGGTCGTCCGGGCGCGGCACCGATGTATGGGCGCTCATTCAGGCCTGTACGTCAGGGGATCTGGAAGCCGTACGAGCGCTCATCGCAAGAGATCCATCGCTCGCGCGGGCGCACTACGACTATCGCAAGCCGCTCTACTTCGCCGTCCGCGAGAACCGCATCGATGTCGTGCGATTCCTGCTCGAGCACGATCGCAATCCGATCGATCTCTGGGTGGACGACGACGCGATCGAGATTGCACGCGATCGCGGCTACAAGGAGATGGAGCGGCTGCTTACGGACACGCTCGAAACGAGGTTCAACGCCTCGTCGAAGGGCGAAGCGGTCGCGTTGGCGTTGCGGAATCACGACCTGAAGGGGATGCGCGAGCTGCTCGATGCCGAGCCGGAGCTCGTCGGCAAGGGGGACCGTCGGTCCAACCAGCCGATCCACTGGGCCACGATGACGAGGCAGCTGGAAGCCATCGACGAGCTGCTGCGGCGCGGCGCGGACATCAACGCCCGGAAGACGGACGGCGCCCGGCCGATTCACCTGACCAACGGCGACTACTTCTACCGCGGCTGGCGGGATGTGCCTCGCAATTGGCCGGTGACTCCCGCTCACGTGATGGCCCACCTCAAGGCGCTGGGCGCATTCATCGATATGCCGACCGCGTGTCACACCGGCGACATCGAACGCGTGCGCGAATTGCTCCTGCAGGATCGGTCGCTGGCAAACAAGATCGGACCGCACGAGGGTTACTACCTGGGCGCCGGGGCGCCGCTGTCGAATGCCGCCGCGGTCGGGCGCATCGACATCGTGCGATTGCTCCTCGATCACGGCGCCGACCCCAATCTGCCCGAAGAGCAGATTGCGCCGAGGGGCAAGGCACTCTACTCGGCGGTCTTCAACGGACACCACGAGATCGCAAAGCTCCTCCTCGAGCACGGCGCCTTTCCGAATCCGCCGGTCGAAAGCTCCGGGGACGCGCTATGGGTTTCTCGGGAGTTCCGCCCCGACAAGCGCATGGAGCAGCTGCTCCTTTCTTACGGAGCCACGCCCCGGCAGGAAAACCGGGATGAAGAGTGGCCAACGCGCGCGCACAACTGGCTGCGCATCTCACCGCTCCACGAGGCGGCGCGCAAGGGCGATCTGCGGGAGGCGAAGAAATTGCTCGAGTCCGGCGCGGATCTGAACGCGCGTGACGAGCACCTCCGTTCGACGCCGCTCGCCTGGGCGGCCAGGTACGGTCAGCTCGACATGGTCAAGTTCCTGCTCCGTCGTGGCGCGCCGAAGAGCCTGCCCGACGATCCGCCATGGGCCACGCCGCTCGCGTGGGCCAACAGGCGGGGGCACGACAAGATCGCAAGATTGCTCTCGTAGCTCTCAGCCGAAACTTCGATCGTCGGCGGTCGGCCCATACACTGACGGGACCTTCGACCCAAGCAGGCGCAGGTATACCGTCATCTGCCCGCGGTGATGCGCCGAGTGCAGGAACGTATCGCGAATCACGTGATGACGCGGCTGCTCGAACGCAAGATGACCACTCGCGAGGAGGCGCCAGGGCGTCTCGAGGTGCGCATCGCTGGTGTTCTGCAGGGCCTCTCGCGCCTGAGCAACGGCCTTGTCGAGCGCCGCGACGAGCTCCGCGCTCGTGTTCAGTGGAGCGGGCTGGTACTTTGGGCCGTCCTTCGGCGCAACATCCAGCTCGTCGAGCGTGATGGCCATGCCAACCCATGATGGAATGTTCGCGACCAGCTCCGACAAGTAGCCGAGCTCCATCGATCGCTCGTGCGGCTTCCAATCGCGCTTGCCCGCTGGCACCTGTTCGAGCACGCGCCGCGACTTGGCCGCCTCGCTCTCGAGCTCTGCCAGAAACCATTCAGTCATCGTCATGCGGTTACCTCGTTCTCCCCATCCAATCGCAACACGACCTCGAAATACATCTGCCTCGCTGCGCCGCCGCGTGATGCCGACCACCTACCGACCGGGCACCTTCATTGGCCTATTCATGACGATGAGAGACTCCTCCGCCCGCTTCGGAATCTGGTGATATACGGCAGCGCGAACAAGTACAGCCCCGTGAACAGGAGCAAGGCGAGCGGCAGCAGCGGCGAATAGGTGACATACGCGGGGGGCTGCCGGCCCCCGGTCATACCCAACACGACGAAGTTGGCGATAACGGTCAGCGTAAAGGCTATCGACACCCAGCGATGGAACTGACGAATCCAGCTATTCCAGTTCATCGGACCTCCTCGGTTGTCGCCATCCGCGCCGGATCGCATGTCGTAAGACGCCGATTCTATCGCGCGCAACCGGCTGAAATCGTCCGGACGGACGATTTGGGTGAGTCGCCTGTCAATGCACAACTCGCAATTCACAAATTTGGCCTCGTCAGACTCCCTGGATGCGAGTCGGCCATCTAGTCACGGGGATCTCATGCAATGCTCACCGGGCCGTGAGGACTTGTCGAGCCCCGGCAGGCGATACTCCCTTCATGGTGGACGTGTTCGTGGGTATCTGGCGTGATCTCGCTTACGCCGGCCGATCGCTGGCGAAGGCCCGAGCGTTCACCTTCGTGTGTGTGGTGTCGCTGGGAATCGGGATGGCGCCGGTCATCGCGGTTCCCTACGGGATGCGAATATTCGTCACGCCTCCCATCGGCGTGAACACGGAGGGTCTGGTAGAGCTAGTCACGAGGGCCGTTGGCCCGCGCGGGGCCACTGACGAATGGTCCTATCCGGACTTCATCGATCTACGTGACGCCGATACCGGCGTCTCGATGGCCGGATGGGTCACGGGAGAGAGCGACGTCACCCTTCAGGCCTCAGGAGACGTGAAGACCAGGTCGCGGACCATGTTCGTCTCCTCCAACTATTTCGAGACGATCGGGGTGGCGCTCGCTCGCGGGCCGGGATTCGGGGAGACGACCGAACCCGTTGTGATCCTCGGACAGAACTTCTGGCGGAATCACCTCGGCTCCGAGCCGGAGATCATCGGGAAGACGCTCGCCCTGGACGGAGTCCGGCATGTCGTAGTCGGCATCGCACCGGACCAGTTCGCGGGCCATCTGGGTTTTCACGACGCAGAACTCTTCGTTCCGCTCGAACGGCACCCCGCTGTGCTCGCTGCCGACAGCGCGCGTTTCGACCGGAGCAAGGACTGGGTGCACATCCACGGCCGCCTGTCGCCCGGTGTCGGCATGGCGCAGGCAACCGCGGCAGTTTCTTCCGTCACCTCGCAGCTGGCCAGACAGTATCAGGCCACCAACGAATTCAAGGCCGGCGTTGTCGAGCCGTATCACGCCTCCGGGAGTCTGGAGGGGGCCGACATGCGGATCATCCAGGCCGTCTGGCAGACGCTGGCCGCTCTGCCGCTTCTCGTGGTGTGCCTGAATATCTCCGGCATGGTGCAGGTTCGCAGCGCGATACGTGAGCGGGAACTGTCCATACGCCAGGCGATCGGTGCCAGCCGTGGACGGCTGATCCAGTATCTTCTGGCCGAAGCAGTCGTCCTGGCGGCACTCGGAGGCGCGCTCGCTTCGCTGGTGATCTTCAATGCTCCGCCGCTGATCTCCTGGTGGGCCGGTGAGCCCATTCCCGCTCATTGGCAGGAGGCGCTGAGGTTTGACCTGTCGATGCTCGCAACCTGTGTCGGGACCTGCCTGGCGACGAGCCTCCTGTTTGGCTGGCTGCCGGCCACCCGTTTCAGCCGCCCCGTGATCATCACCGTCCTGAAGGACGACGCCGGCGGCGGCGGAAGGAGGGCCGGCCGCGTGCATCGCCTGACAACCGCGCTGCAGGCCGCCATCGCGGTGCCGTTGCTGGTCGTGAGCGGTATGTCACTCGATCGCGTCCGCACAACCGCTACCGCCAATCTCGGATTCGAATCCGACCTGTTGTACGCCGCGCCGTTGCCGGCCGGCGCCGAGTTCCAGATCCGAAGCGTTCGCGAGACTCTCGAGAGGGCGACCGGTGTAGCGTCCGCCACGCTGGCCGACGGCCTGCCGCTGGATTTCCGCTACCGCATGACGAGGGTATCGCTGCCAACCGACGCGGACCTCGCGCCGAAAGTCGCCTCCGCCCACGTGACGCGTGTTGGTGATGAATATCTGAGCACGATGGGCATCCCGTTGTTGCGCGGGCGCGGCTTCAGTAGTGATGACCGCGCAGGCGCCGAGATGGTGACCGTCATCTCGAAGGCGCTCGCGGACCAGCTCTTGCCCGATGCCGACGCCGCCGAAACTCTCGGCAAGCGGTTGACCTTCGGGGCCCCCGGCCAGGAAAGGCCGCCGCAGACGCTCACCATCGTCGGTGTCACCGCCGACTTCCCCACATCCCAGATGAGCACTGAGCGGGCGCAGTTGCTCTTACCGCTGGCGCAGCACCCGGATGTCCGCCGCGATTCCGTGGCCGTCTCCGATGACCGCGACGGGCGACAGCAGCTGATGCTCGTCGCGCGCAGCGTTGCGGGGGAACCACCGATGAAAGTGACTGCGACCCTCGAGAGCGTCATCCGCGAACTCGATCCTGATTTCGAGCCCGCTGCCATCGTCACCGGGTTGTCGCTCCGGCAGAGCAGCATGGACGACTTCCTGAACCAGTCGGCCTTCTCCGGCCTCAGCGGCGGCGTCATCCTGATGCTGGGCGCCCTGGGGATCTACGGCGTCGTCGGCATGATGGTCGCGACACGCACTCGCGAAATCGCCGTGCGGCTCACACTCGGCGCGTCGCGTTCACGCGTGATCGGCATGGTTGTGTTCGACGTGGTCAAACTTGTGGTCCCGGGCGTGGCCGTCGGACTCCTCATTGCGGCCGCGCTGGTCCGCCTAGACGGTGGGAGCCTGGGCATCCCGCTCAGCAAGGCGGAGCCCCTGGCCTACGTCGTCGGCGCCGCGATCGTCATCCTGGTCGCGATTGTCGCCGGGCTGGCCCCTGCCCGCCGCGCCGCGTCGGTCCAGCCGATGGTCGCCATGCGATCGGAATAGGCACGCCCGGGTGGTCGGGCTTCGCCGGCACGACGCCAGCCGACTTCTTTCGTGCCGCGTCGTCCTGTCAAATCGACCAACGCCGCCCGACCAGCTTGCCATCCCTTCGAGATGTGAACGGATGAACATGCCGTCCGCGGGACCTTACGCATCGCGCAGGATCTGAGTCGGGTCGAGACGGGAGGCGCGGTGCGCCGGAAGCCAGCCAGCAACCGCACCGATCAGCGCCAATGTCGCTGCCGACGCGACGAGTGTGCCCGGATCGCCCGGCTCGAGACCGAAGAGCAGCGTGGCCACGAAACGCGACGCCCACGCCCCGATCGCCAGCCCCGCGACAATGCCTCCGCCGACCAGGAGCGACACGCGGGCCGAGCACGAGGCGGATCACCGACCCACGCGTGGCGCCGAGCGCCATGCGAATGCCGATTTCGGTCTGCCGGAGGCTCACCGCATACGACGTCACGCCATAGAGGCCGACAGCCGCCATCACCAGCGCCAGAAGGCCGAATGACGCTGACAGAATCGCGAGCAGCCGCTCGCGCGTCAGCGCGTCGCGGATCCGGTTGTCCAGCGGCTCGAATGTCAGGGCGAGCGTCGGGTTGATCTCGCCGATGGCCGCGGCGACGCTCTTCGTGAGCAGGCCCGGCTGCCCTGAGGCGGCGCGGATGCTCAATGTCACGATCGCGGGTGCGGACATCATGGTGGGGTCCTCCACCAGCGATCTGTCGATCGACTGCGACAGCGGCACGTACACCGTCGGCAGGGTCGGTTCACGCACGTCACGGTAGACCGCGTCGGCCACGAGCCCGACGATTTCGATCGGGGGCGATCCAGGTTCCTTGGTTGGTTGAATCGTGTGGCCGACCGGGTTCGCACCCTCGAGAAACTTCCGGGCGAAGGCCTGGTTGACCAGCGCCACCCGAGGCGAGCCAGGACCGTCGCGTTCGGAGAGGTCGCGGCCGGCCAGGAGCGGCGTCCCGAAGGTCGCGATCCAGCCAGACGTGATGCCGTTGAACACGGCCAGTGGAGCGTTGCCGGGAATCGGACGATCGGTGAACCCGAAACCCTCGGGCCCGTCCCCCGCCGCGTCGCTGCCGCGCAACGCCGAGCCGGAGACGTCGATGCGCCGGCTCCACATCGCACCGAGCGGCGCGGTGATCGAGACAGCAGCCCGCTCGACGCCCGGAACCGCGACGAACGCTCTGGTGGATGCGCTCGTACGCCGCGAGACGCGCGGCCGGCGCGAGGTCGGCGCGGCGCGCGTCGATCACTGCGAGCAGCACGCGACCGCGCTCGAAGCCGAGCGGCACCTGCGTCAGTCCACTGAACGACCGCAGGAACAGGCCGGCGCCGATCAGCGAGCACGAGCGAGAGGGCGACCTGCACCAGGACGAGGCCACTCGCCATCGGTGTGTGGCTCGATGCACCAGGGGCTCCGTCCGCGATCCTTCATCGCGTCGATGGGCGCGCCGCGCGTCGCCCGCCACGCCGGCGCCACGCCGAACACGAGCGCCGCGAGGAGGCCAGCGGCCGCGGTGAAGGCCGAGCATGCGCAAATCCAGCGGCAGCTCCAGAGACACGGCGTCCGTGGCGAGCTGCGCGACGAGGAGCCGGCTGCCCCAATGAGCCACGGCCACGGCGGCCACGGCGCCCATGACAGCCAGTAGCAGGCTTTCGATCAGCAGCTGGCGCGCCAGACGTCCGCGCGACGCCCCCAGCGCGAGCCGCACGCTCCATTCGTGGCGGCGCGCCGTTGCCCGGGCGAGCAGCAGATTGGCCACGTTGGCGCAGGCAATCAGCAGCACCAATCCCGCGACGGCCATCAGGACCAGCAGCGGCCGTGAATAGTTGTCCCGGAGACCTGATGGACCGCGGGCCGCATCCACGAACGTGAACGGGTCGGCCAGGTACTCGTCCAGGCTCCGGCCCGGGCTCGATGGCGGAAGCGTCGCTTCGCGAATCCCGGGTTGCAGCGTCTGCATCAGGGCTGTCGCCGCCTCGATGGACTGGCCGTGCTTCAGGCGCACGAACACCTGGAGCCACCACGACGTCCGCCGGTCCAGGCGCGACTCGCTGCCGCGAATGAGCGGCTCGACGCCGAGCGGGATCACGACGTCGAACGACCGTCCCGGGGCGAGCCCGAAGAATCCGGGCGGCGTCACGCCCACGATCGTGAGTGGCACCCGCTCGAGCGTCAGCGTGCGGCCGATCGTGTCGGGTGCGCCGCCGAAGTGCGTCTGCCAGAACGCGTGGCTGATCACGACGACCGGCCCTCCGCTGCCGCCGCCGCGGGTATCGTCGGATGGCTGGAACAGGCGGCCGAGCGCCGGTTTGACGCCGAGCACGTCGAAGGCTCCGGCGCTGGCCCATACGCCGTTGACGAAGTGGCTCTCGCCTCCCGTGCTGCAGATCGAACTGCTGCGTCGAAACCTGTCCACGCAAACGCGCCGTCGAACCGACGCGCCGTGTCGCTGGATCTCCTCGCCAGATCGGGTAGGTCCACGACCGCTGATCCGAAGGCGGCCCGGCGACGAGCTGCGCCAGCCGCTCGGGATCTTCAACCGGCAACGTCCGGAGCAGGAGGCCGTCGATGATGGAGAAGATCGCCGTGTTGGCGCCGATACCCAGCGCGAGCGTCGCGACAATCACGATGGCGAAGGTGCGCTGCCTGGCGAAGAGCCGGAACGCATAGCGAATATCCCGGCCGAGGTCATCGAGGAGCGCGCCGTGACGGCCCGTTACGAACCCGCTCCTTCACCTGCTCGATGCCGCCAATCTCGATGAGGGCGAGGCGCCTCGCCTCCGCGGCGGGCACACCGTCCCTGATCTTGTCCGCCGTGGACATCTCGACGAACGAACGCATCTCGTCGTCGAGGCGCGCTTCGGCTCGATCGCGGTGGAAGATCCAGGACAGCACTGACGCGAAACGATGCAGGAGTGTCATGCGCCCTCCAGCACGCTGGCGATGGCAAACGAGATGCGATCCCAGCGGCGCCTGTGCTGCTCGAGCTGCTTGCGGCCGGACGCCGTCAGTGCGTAGTACTTCGCGTTGCGGTTGTTCTCGCTCGGACGCCACTCTGCTTTCAGCTTGCCGTCCTGCTCGAGCCGGTACAGCGACGGAAACAGCGAGCCGGGATTGACGCGGAAGTGGTCGTGGCTGAGCGCAGTGAGCCGCTGCGAGATGCCGTAGCCGTGCTGGGGCGCCCGCGCGAGGATGGTGAGGATCATCAGGTCGAGGGTCCCTTGCGGGACGTCGAGCTTGTCCAGTTTGTCCGTGTCGCCTCTCGCCACGACCGTTGCTCCTTTAGGGCGCCAAGAAGACAGACACAATCATGCCGACGGTCATTTAGGTTGTCAAGAGGTGAAGATGAGACGCTCCCATCATTCGCTGATGGGGCCTTCGAGGCGATGATGCCGATGAAGAAGATCGACGTTGCTACGATCGAGGCGGCGGCACTGGTACTGGGGCTCAGGGGTAGTTGATCCCTAGCTCCGTAGCCACCGCAGCCAGCCGCGGGTCGGCCGTCCAGAGACTGGCGCGTCCGACGATAGCGGACGCGAGGAGATGCACATCGACCCAGCCAATCCCGCGGCCGTGAAGTCTGCGCTGCTGGACGAACTCGACAACTTCACGATGCGGCACCGCCGGCGACTGGTGCATCCGGATGTAGTCGGCCAGCAACTGCTTGCCCCCCCCCTTGTCACCGATGAGGAGCTCCCCGAGGACGAAGTCATGGCCGCTGACTTCCCCCCGGACAGCAGGTCCTGCAGTTCGACGGCGAAGGGCGTTCGATTCGACAAGAACCGGATCCACACTGAGGTATCGACCAGGACCATCAGGCCGCGGAGTGTTTCTTGGCTGCGGCTGGTTCACGCCGGCGCGGAACATCCGTCGCCCTGGGCTCCTTGCCGCGAAGTGCGCGGAGGCGCTCGTAAGCCGCCTGACGAACAAGGGCCTCCAGACCAAGCCTGACCGCCTCGGTGTCCGTCTTGGCACCGCTGGCCGACCTGGCCTCTCGTAGTAGGCCCTCATCGATGTGGAGCGTCTTCTTCATGCCGTATCATTCTACCATCTATGTATGGCAATATTTGATGGCATGGTTTTCCCGCGCAAGTAGCGCGCCGGATTCGCGCAGTCCCATGAAGCGCGTCTTGATCACCGGCATCGTCCGGGACGCTTGGGCGTGAGCGTTCATTTCCCCGACGCCTGGATCCAGTAGCGTGGACCGGCGCCACGGCGAGAGACACGATCGCCGGGATTGGCGAATCGGCAACGGTCGAGCGAGAGACAGCCGCATCCGATGCACTCGGTGAGGCCCTCCTTCAGCCGCTCGAGCTCGGCGATGCGCTCGTCGATCCTGCGCGCCCAGCCGCCTGACAGCTTCGACCAGTCGGCGCGCTCCGGTGCGCGGTTGCGCGGCAGCCTGGCGAGCTCGGCGCGGATTTCTTCCAGCGACAAGCCGACCTTCTGCGCGAACACGATGAAGGCCACGCGCCGAAGGACGCTGCGCGGGTACCGGCGGTGCCCGGCATCGGTGCGTTCCGCGCCGATCAGCCCCTGGTCCTCGTAGAAACGCAGCGCGGAGGTGGCCACTCCGCTGCGGGAGGCCACCTCACCGATCGTCAATACATCGCTCACCGGATCAGTCTGCGCTTCTTTCCGCTTGACTTCAAGTGCACTTGAAGTTGGAGGATTGAAGTCTGTTCGTTGCAGCAGCGAGGTGACTGAGATGACTGACCCGACTCGAATTGCTCTGGTGACCGGGGCCAGCCGGGGGCTCGGCCTGGTGATTGCGCGCGTGCTGGCCAGCCGGGGATACAGCCTGGTGATCGGCGGACGCGATCCGGACACGCTCGCGGCCGCGGCCGTGGCCTTGTCGAGGCACGGGCCGGTCGTACCGGTCGCCGGCGACATTACCGACGCCGCCGTCCGCGGCAAACTGATCGACGAGGCCCGCCGCCTCGGCGGCCTGAGCGTGCTCGTCAACAACGCCTCCGAGCTGGGACGAATCGAACCGCTCCTCGCATTCGATGTTCCGACCTTCGGCCGGCTCTTCCCGGTCAACGTCGGCGCACCGATGGTCCTGACCCAGCTGGCAGTGCCGCTGCTGGCCAGACAACAGGGGCTGATCGTGAACATCACGAGCGACGCGGCGACCGCGGCGTATCCCGGATGGGGTCCCTACGGGGCAACCAAGGCAGCGCTGGAGTTGCTGACCCGGACGCTCGCCAGCGAGCTGCGCGACCAGGGAGTGTCGGCCATTCTGGTGGACCCCGGGGACATGCGGACGCGCATGCACCAGGACGCATTCCCGGGCGAGGACATCTCCGATCGTCCACTGCCGGAAGTCACCGAGCCCTTCTGGCAGTGGCTGCTGGATCAGAAGCCGGGGGACATCAACGGCGAACGATTCGCCGCCCAGCAGGAGGATGCCCGTTGGCTTCAGCAGGTCTGATCGACGCCGGTACGTTGCCGCCGTATCTCGAGGCGAGCGAACCGCCGGAGGCGCGCGGTCTGGCACGCGACGGTGTGCGCCTGCTGATCTCGCGCGTCGACACCGATTCGATTCAGCATTCACGCTTCAGCGACCTGTCGCGGTGGCTCGCCCCGGGCGACCTCCTGGTCGTCAACACGAGCGCGACCCTGAACGCCGCGCTGACGGCCAGGTCCGGCTCCGGTGGGACGTTCGCGGTGCATCTCTCCACCCGGCTCCCGGGAAACTTCTGGGTGGTCGAGGTGCGGCGCCCCGGTCCTGTCGCCTCGTTACCCTATCGCCACGCCGGCGCCGGCAGCACCTTCGAGCTGGAAGGGGGCGGCCACGTCACCCTGCTTGCCCCATATCCGCTCGTCGGTGCGGTGGAAGCGGAATCCCGGTTATGGCTGGCGGCGCTCCAACTTGCCGGCCCCGTGCTGCGGTATCTCGAACGGTTCGGGAAACCGATTCGCTACGACTACGTCAACGGCTCGTGGCCGTCCTCGATGTACCAGACCGTGTTCGCGACCGAGCCCGGCAGCGCGGAGATGCCCTCGGCGGGACGTCCGTTCACCCACGAGCTCGTAACGCGGCTCATCTCGACCGGGATTCAGATCGCGCCGCTACTGCTCCACACCGGCGTCGCCAGCCTCGAGGACCACGAACCCCCGTACGAGGAGTACTACCGCGTCCCGCCCGAAACCGCCGACCGTGTGAACGCGGCGCGGCGCGCAGGCCGCCGGGTCGTCGCGGTCGGGACGACGGTCGTGCGGGCGCTCGAGACGGTGACCGGCGTCGGCGGGACGACCTTCCCCGGCGAGGGGTGGACCAGTCTCGTGATCACGCCGGGAACGGCCGATGCGCGCGGTGACCGGCATGCTCACCGGGCTGCACGAACCACACGCGACGCATCTCGCCATCGTGCAGCAGGTGATCGCGGCCGCCGGAGGCCGCGAACCATCGTCTCATCTCGAGCGCGCTTACCACGAGGCGCGGAAGGCGAGATACCTGTGGCACGAGTTCGGGGACTCACACCTGATCATCGGCGGCTGACATCGGGTCGAGGATCCCGGGGCACGCCGCCGAGACCGTGTCTGTTTTCGTGCGATCGCCAACGGGTTTGTCATTCCCGGCCGCCTCCTCACCGAGCTCCTGAACGCCGATTCGAACCGTTCCCGCCATTTGCCGCCGAATCTCGAACGGCGACGGTCGGGCATACGGCGTGCAGAAGCGCCGCCCCTCCATGCGTCGCACGTCGTTGCGTCCTCGCTCTTTGTCGTGATCGCAGGGGTGATCTGCCTCACGGCTTCCGCGTCGATGCAGGGCCCCGGCAGCCGACGCCAGGAGCGGCAGACCGTCAACGGCCGTGAGGTTGCCGCGCGCGAAGCGCTCGTCCGGTTTCGCGATCCGGTGGGGCGGACTGGGCTGACCGACCTTCGAACCGACGTCGAGGCGATCGAGCCGATCGGCGACAGCGGTCTGGTGCGAGTGCGCTCACGATCCATCCACGCCGCCGCGCTCGTCGAGCAGCTCTCGCGACGCCCCGACGTGCTCTACGCCGAGCCGAACTACATCGTCCGCACGTTCTCGACGCCCAACGACAACAGCTTCCCCCAGCTCTGGGGACTGGAAAACACCGGACAGAGCGTGAACGGCGGGCTGCCGGGCAGCGCCGGCGCGGACATCCGTGCGGTCTCGGCCTGGAACGTCACGATGGGATCCGACCAGCACGTGGTCGCGGTGATCGATACCGGGATCGACTACACCCACCCGGACCTGGCGGCGAACATGTGGTCGGCGCCCGCGCCGTTTTCGGTCGATCTGGGCGACGGCACGGTCGTCAGCTGCGCGGCCGGAACACATGGGTTCAACGTCCTCACCCGGACCTGCGATCCGATGGACGACCGGGGCCACGGGACCCACGTCGCCGGCACGATCGGCGCCTCGGGCAACAACGGCATCGGCGTCGTCGGGGTCAACTGGACGACCAGGCTGATGGCGATCAAGTTCCTGGACGCCAGCGGCTCAGGGACCGTCGCCGACGCAATCCTCGGCATCCGGTTCGCGGTCGCGGTGAAGCGGACCTTCCCGGGCGCTGCCGACGTCCGGATCCTCTCGGCGAGCTGGGGCGGACCCGACTTCTCTCAGGCGCTTCGCGACGAGATCGCGGCCGCGGAGAGCGACGACATGCTGCTGGTCGCGGCGGCCGGGAACTCGGGCATCAGCAACGACTTGCTCCCGACGTATCCCGCCAGCTACGACGCGCCGAACATCGTGGCGGTGGCGGCGACCACGAATCTCAATACCCGCGCCTACTTCTCGAACTACGGGGCGACGACGGTTCACCTCGGAGCCCCGGGCATGGACATTCTCTCGACGACCCCCGGGAACAGCTACTCGTTCTCGAGCGGCACGTCGATGGCGACGCCGCACGTGTCGGGGGCGGCAGCGCTGGTCCTGTCGCGGTGCGGCTACGACACGGCGGCGTTGAAAGAGGCACTGATCGGCACGGTGCAGCCGATCGACGCGCTCGGCGTCACGACGATCACCGGCGGCGGCCTCGACGTGAACAGCGCGGTGCATTCCTGCATCGCGCCGCCTCCGGCCCCGAGCCTGGCCGCGGCCGGCGGCAATGTGCAGGTCCGACTGGCATGGACCTCGGCTCTCGGGGCGACCGGATACACGGTCAAACGGAGCCAGAGCTCGGGTGGACCGTACGCGGTGATCGCCTCCAGTGTCAGAGGCGTCCGCTACACCGACGCCACGGTGGTCAACGGCACGACGTATCACTACGTCGTGTCGGCCAGCAACTCGCTCGGCGACAGCGCGGATTCCAACGAGGCCTCGGCGACGCCGAATGCGCCGTCCGACCTGGTCGTGTCCGTCCTGAACGCGCCGAGTGCCGTCAGTGCGGGCGCCACGATCGTCGTCACTGCCACGACCGGCAATCAGGGAGCCGGACCGTCAGCAGCGACGACGACGCGGGTCTACCTCTCAGCCAATGCGTCGGTGGATGGCGGCGACCAGGCGCTGTTGCCAGTGCACGCGGTGCCGCCGCTCGAGGGAGGCGCCTCCAGCACGGCTTCGCTGTCGGTCACGATTCCAGCGAGTACGCCTGCCGGCGCGCATTATCTGATCGCCGTGGCCGACGCGGCTAACGCTGCCGACGAGACCGCCGAATGGAACAACACGCGCGCGCGCACCGTGGCGATCGGACCCGATCTCACGATCAGCGCTTTCATCGTCCCTGCCACGGCGGCAGCCGGGCAGGCCGTAACCGTTTCAGATACGGTGAAGAACCAGGGAGCCGCCGGCGCTGGTTCGTCGGCCACCAGCTTCTACCTCTCGCTCAACGCGACGTTCGATGCGTCCGACACCCTACTCGAAACAACGAGAACCGTTCCGGCGCTCGACGCCGGCGCGAGCCACAGCGGTACATCTTCGATCACCATTCCGGCCGGCACGGCGGTCGGCTCCTACTACCTGATCGCCAGGGCGGATGGAACCGGCGCCGTCCCCGAGTCGTCGGAAACCAACAACACATCGGGCCGTCCGGTTCGCATCGGCGGTGACCTCGTCGTGTCGTCGTTCTCTGCTCCAGCCAGTGGCGGCGCCGGGCTGGCGTTCTCCATAACCGAGACGACCCAGAACCAGGGGACGGCTCCGGTCGGGTCGTCGATCACCCGTTTCTATCTCTCCGCCAACAGCTCGTTCGACGGAAGTGATGCGCCGCTCGGAGAACGCTTCGTGCCTTCGCTGGCGCCAGGCGCGAGCAGTTCCGGCACGGCTACGGTGACGGTCCCCGCGGCCACGGCCACCGGCGGCTACTATCTGTTCGCGGTCGCGGACGCCGACGGTGGTGTCGCCGAGACGCTCGAGTCGAACAACCGTTCGGTCCGCGCCTTTGCCATCGGGCCCGATCTCAGGGTCTCGGCTGTCACCGCTCCTGCGTCGGCGGGCGGCGGGGCGACGATCGCGGTGACCGACACGACGGCCAACCTGGGCGGCGGGGCAGCCGGCGCCACCACTACCAGATTCTACTTTTCGAGCGATAGCCTGCTCGACGGCCAGGATGCCATGCTCGGCGGCCGCCAGGTGCCGGCGCTGGATGTTGCGGCGAGCCACACGGGTTCCGCCACCGTGACGATTCCCACCGGAGTGGCGGCAGGGACGTACTACATCCTCGCCGTAGCCGATGGCGGCGCCGTCGTAGCCGAGACGTTCGAGGCGAACAACGTGTTCGGCCGCCAGATCCAGATCGGCGGAGATCTGCGTGTTTCCGCGCTCTCGGCGCCCGCCACGGGCGGCGCCGGACGAACGATCCCCGTTTCGGATACCACCGCCAATCAGGGGACGGCCGCCGTCGCCGATTCCGTCACCAGGTTCTATCTTTCGTCCAACGCCTCGCTCGACGGAAGCGATACGCCGTTCCTCATCGGCCGGTCGGTCCCGACGCTCGCTGCCGGGGGCAGCAGCACGGGGACGACCACGCTGACGATTCCAGCCGGCACGGGTGTAGGCAGCTACTACCTGTTCGCGAAAGCCGACGGCGACGGCACTGTCGGAGAGACGCAGGAGACCAACAACACCCTGCTGCGGACCATCCTGATCGGCCCGGACCTGGCGGTCTCCGCGCTCTCGGTACCGGTCGAAGCCGCGGCCGGAGCGGTGATCAGCGTCACCGATACCACCACGAACCAGGGGGGTGGAGACGGGACTGCGTCGGTGACCGCCTTCTACCTGTCCGCGAACCCGACGCTCGATGCCGGCGACACCTCCCTCGGCGGAGGCCGGACCGTGGGGGCACTGCAGCCAGTCGCGTCGAGTACGGGCACGACGAGCCTGGCGCTCCCGCCGGGGACATTGCCAGGCGCCTACTGGATCATCGCCAAGGGTGACGGTGCAAGCAGCGTCGCTGAGACGCAGGAGGCGAACAACACCCGCACGCAGCCGATCCGCATCGGGCCCGACCTGGCGCTCTCGATGGCCTCGACGCTCGCCTCGACGATCCAGGCAGGGGCCTCCGCCACGGTGAGCAGCACCGTGGTGAACCAGGGGGCCGGTCCTGCCGCCGCGACGATCACGAGGTTCTACCTTTCGGCCGACATCACCTTCGACGCCGGCGACATCCTGTTGTCAGGGCACCAGCAGGTTCCCGCGCTGTCGGCCAACGCGACCAGCACCGGGTCCACCGTCGTCACGATTCCGCCGGGCACTGCCGCCGGCACCTACTACCTGCTTGCCGTCGCGGATGCGGATGGCGCCGTCGCCGAATGCCTCGAGAACAACAACGTCAGGATCGTCCGCAGCATCAAGGTCACGACGCCGTGACGCCACTCCCCCGCCTCTGAGGTTCCGGAAAGACATGTAGAATCCCCCTTTCACAAGGAGCTTCCCCATGCCACGCCGGTTCCTCTTCATCGCGGGTGCGCTGCTCGCCATCGCTGTCGTCGTCAATCTCCGGGCGCAGCCCTCGGCGCATTCGCAAGGACACCACCCCCATGGATTTCAGGGTTACTGGATGGGCATCGATCCGGTGGACGGAGGAGATGCGCGACGCAGCCTCGTGCAGCTGGAGAATGGCCGGTTCTCGCTGGCCGCCCGGGATTCCTTTTTCTCGTTGTGCGACGGAACCGACCGGGGATTCGGGAGCTTCGACGACGGGGTGGTGAGCCGCCACAACGTGTTGGAGTCGAACAACCTGACGCTCCAGTGCTTCGACAACGGTGCGGTGGTGGTGTTGAGGACCCGGTTCGAATTGATCGGCGACGGCATCATGGCCGAAACCGCCACGCTACAGGACGGCACGCCGGTGAGCACCATCATTTTTCACCGCGTGAGCTCCAGGTAGGTGCGGTGTGACTCCTCTGAACAGGAGGGCATGAGATCAGGAGGCTCTTCTTGATCGCAATCGGGTTCAGCCCAACCTGTTCAACACAGAGAGCGCAGAGAACACGGAGGCCCACGCCTTTCTGCTTGCCCCGGCCGATTCCACAGACCATCCTAGTGGCCGTGACTGAATCGACTGTCCTGTGGCGCCGACTGCTGTGCCTCGCCGCGGCCACGGGCTTCGCTGTCGCGTGCACCGGCGCACCCGATCGGCCGTCGCGAGCTCCGGCCGCCCCCGGCTCCGAGCTGCTCTACATCTGGGCCGGCGACGTCGACGAGCAGGACGCGGACTTCCTGGCCGTTGTCGATGCGCAGCCCGGCTCCCCGGACTACGGCCGGATCCTGAAAACGATCGCCGTCGAAGGACGCGGCCACGTGCCGCACCACACCGAATACGAACTGAGCCCGAGCCGCACGCTCTTCGCCAACGGCTGGGGCACCGGCTCCACCTTCATCTTCGATCTGTCGAACGCGCTCGCACCGCGCGTGAGCGGCTCGTTCACGGAACGCGGCAACTACAGGTATCCGCACAGCTATGCGCGGCTGCCCAATGGACATCTCATCGCGACATTTCAATCGAGCGGCAGCGGCTACACCGCATCGGGCGGCATCGTCGAGCTCGCCGCCGACGGCTCGTTCGTCCGTGCTGTCAGCGGGGCTGCTCCGGGTGTGCCGGCCGCCGAGCAGTGGCCGTACAGCCTGCTCGTGCTGGCCGATGTGGATCGGCTGATCACGACCAACACGCGGATGGGGCTGCCGGCAGAGTGGCGGTCCGCAATGCAGGCTGCTCGCGATCCGTCGCACACTCACGTGACTCAGGACGCAAAGTCCACGCACGTGCAGATCTGGCGATTGTCCGACCTGACGCTGCTGCATACGCTGAAGCTGCCGCCGCAGGATGGCGGCCACGAGGCGTGGACCGCCGAGCCGCGGCGGCTCGCCAACGGCGACGTCTACGTCAACACCTTCAGCTGCGGCCTGTATCGGATCGACGGTGTCGCAGGTGACGCGCCGCGGGCTGAACCTGCTGCGTCCTCCCCCTTCAAAGGATCTGGATACTGCGCCGTACCGGTGGTCGTCGGCAACTTCTGGATTCAGCCGTCGGTGACCGAACGTGCGATCACCACCTACGATCTCAGCGACTCTGGCAACCCGCGCGTGGCCTCACGGCTGGTCCTCGACGAGGCGTATCCGACACCGCACTGGATCGCGCTCGACCCGGCCGGCCCTCGCATCGTCGTCACGTCAGACGATGCGCCGTGGGTGTTGATTCTCACGGTGGATCCCAAGACCGGCGCTCTCGCAATTGAGGATGGGTTTCGCGACGCTGGGGCGGCCAAAGCCGGCGTCATCTTCGATCGCCCGGAGTGGCCGCACGGCGGACGCGGTCGCGCGCAGCCGCACGGCGCCGTCTTCGGCCGGCGGAACTGACGCGCGGCGACGTGGCGGTGGCCGATCGCGGCCGGCATCGCCTTTGGCTTGCCGCTGCAGGGGCACCCGGGCGGTAAGGGAGGCGACGTGCTGACGGTGGAGTTCACGGTACTGGGCATTCCCTGCGTCGGTCTCAACGGCGGCTCGGACCTCAAGCAGCAAGGATCGCTGCGGCCTCTCCTGGCAGATCACCCCGCGCGTGCTAACCGAGGCGATGGCGGCCGGTGGCGGTGAGGCAAAGCGTGCCTTCGAGGCAATGATGCCGAGGAAGAAGATCGACGTCGCCACCATCGAGGCAGCGCGGCGGGGCTGACGTGGATGCAGTGAGGACCTCAGAGGCCGAGGCGATCGAAGTGTCTCTCCTACGGTAAGGGCGCTCGTGTCAAATTGGGATTCGCCAGCTCGACGAGCCGCGCGCGCCGCGGATGGCCATCAGCTCCGCGGGCTGGGCTGGTCCCCTGACTTCAACTGGCGTTGGTATTCCGCTTCGTCGAAATGGCCCTTCGAATCCGCGATGAGACCATCGGCACCAATCGTCCACTCCTCGTATCCGCTGATCCGAACGGAGTTGCCAGTGCCTCCAGGGCCAGTGTTCGTACCGGTCCACGTCCAACGAAAGATGGCGCGGCTGCCGGCCGGTCTTACCTGGTCCAGCTTCACAACCATGTCCGGAAATGCGGTCATGAATCCGCGAACCGTCTCGGTGATCGCCGGGCGTCCGACGGACGGCGCACGGCAATTGACTGTCAGGGATCCATTCTCGGTGTAGAACGACGCCAGACTGGCGGGATTCTGGCTGCTCCACGCTGCCGCATAGCGGGTGGCGACGTCGGTCAGCTGGGTCTGGTTCATCGCGTCCTCGAAGCGCAGGCACTGATGCTGGGAAGAAGTGGGTTGCAGCTATTTCATCAGCCGCGTCCATTGCGCGGTGTCCGTGTACTGCTGGAACATCACCGCCTTGTCGCCCTGGAACCGGTATACGTGGCAGAACGGCGAGTCGAGTTCCGCGCCGCCGGCTTTCGTCGTACCGCCATAGCGACCGAGTACCACGACGTGGTCGCCGCCGTCGATGAACGTGCTGGGCGCGACGGTGAAGTTGTCGATCGTCGCCAGCACCCGCGCGAACACACCTTCGCCCACTGCCTGCGGGCCAATGTAGGGATTGCGATCCGCAAGCGGATAGCCCTCCGCTTCGTTCCAGTTGATTGCCGGATCCATGGCCGCAAACAACACGGAAGGATCGTTTCGGCCGAATGCGGCGTACGCCGCCCTGATCGTCTCTAACGCTGACATGATGCTGCCCCCACACATTAGCGCGCACACTCAAACCCGAATCGCGTGATGCTAGCACGGCAGTGGAGGACGCACGAGCACTGGATGGCCATGCAGTGACTCCATCCGCCTCCGCCGCGCCTAGCCGAGCCGCTTCGCGCGGTCCTTCTCGAGACAGCGCCGCAGCAGCCGGTGGACGCCGGGCGGCGTGTCAGCCGGCAGGGCGATCCAGTCCGGTTCGGTCCGCATGATCGATGCGCCTGATCCTGTTCAACACGGCGGGCAATCGGATCGCGGTGTTTACGGCTGGTGCTCCGATCAAGAAGAGCGCAGCCAATCAATCAGCCGTCGTCGACTGGGCTCCTGCCGTCACTGAACCAGTGACCTCCGGTCCCGCCGCCACGGAAACGCCACGGTAAGCTGCAGAACCTGGCGATGTCCTTGCGAAGGTTCTGCCGGAGGTGCAGAATGCTCGGCATGCCGGTCGTGGCGCAGGATCAAATGACGGTTCAGAAAAAGGACACGCCCATGCTTCGAGTCAGTCTCTCAATCATCCTGTTCGCGGGGTGGACGGTCGCCACTCCCGTGGCGCGCTCGGCCGCTAACCTCCAGATCCAGAAATTGACGCTCAAGGGCTCGGTCGCCTACGAGGCCGGCGCGGCGCTGCCTCCCGGCAGCCAGGCGGTCATCGAGCTGCGCCATCTGCCGGCGCTCCCAGACGCCCCGGCGGTCGCCAATCAGCGGATAGATCTCGAGGGCAAGCAGTCGCCAGTGCCGTTCGAGATCACCTTGGAACGCTACAGACTCGTCGGGAGCGCGACGTACTTCGTGCGCGGCGCCATCGTCTCCGAGAAGCGCGCGATCTGGACCACAGACGACATCAAGGTTGACGTGACCCAGTCCACCGTGGACGTGAATGAGATCACGCTGAGGCCGGTAACGGCGGGCGCGCCGGTCCTGGGCATCTCCCGCCCGAACTGAGCGTTGCTGCGAAGGATGTAACCGTGAAGGGGTGCGAGGTGCCGAGGGCAGGCGATGAGGTCCACCTTCGCTGCCTGACGTCGGTCTGCCCTCTTGTTGCTGAGCCTCGGCGGTCTGCTTCAGCTGCTGTTCGATGTCCGCCAGTTCGCCTTGGCGCGGACCGACCCCGTGCGGCCATCGTCATCCACGAAGGTCACGGTCAGAAACACCGGAAATTCTTTTAGCGGCGCGCTGACGACGCCCCAATAGGGAGCGCAGTAGCCCCACGACTCGTAACCCTCATCGGTGGACAACGTGTCGTAGACTCCTCCCGGCGGCACGCGCAGGTCTGCTATGCAGAAGCCGTCAAACATGGCGCCACCTCCTGCTCCGTCGCCCAGGAAGAAGCTTTGAATAGTTGCGCCGCTGTTTCTACTGGTCTCTCTTAAGGCGAAACGTACCTCGAGGGAGAACCATCCATCTGCCACTGAGACGCCCCTTGAATCTACTGGGCTGCGCTTGACGATGACCGAAAAATCTTCGATCGCCAGTGAGGCGCTCGCGGGTGCGGCCGGTTCTGGGGGAGGAGATGAGGCCGATGGTAGGGACGATTGGGACAGATCCGGCGCGACCGGATTGTTGCTGCACGCTGCGGCCACGATGGCCAGCGAGAGCAGGGCCAGAGCACCCGGATTGCTAATGCTCGCCATTGGTCCTCCTGCGCAGAACCTGCGCGGCGACACCGCCCATAGATAGGCCCAATATCATAGGCGATTTCGGGCTAGTGCCCCTCAGTCTTTTTGAAGGAATTGGCCGGGTTTTTTCGTTAGGGACGGAATTCGCAACTACCTGCTCGGCGTTCACCTGATCGAGTAGCCCCCGTCGACGCGAATGGTCGCGCCCGTCACGAAATCGGACGCGTGCGAGGACAGATAGACCGCGGTACCGGCGATCTCGTCCGGTTGGCCCCACCGTCCAGCCGGCGTCCGCGCCAGAATCTCATCGTTCATCGCGATCATCCCGGGCGTCCGCACGGGTGCGGTCATCTCGGTCTCAATCCAACCTGGTGCGATGGCATTGACCTGAATGTTGTGCGGCGCCAATTCGATGGCCATCGATTTGGTCAACTGGATGACCGCCCCCTTTGCGGCGCTGTAGGAGGGAATCAAGCCGGACCCAAAGAACGAATACATGCTGCCGACGTTGATGATCTTCCCGCGGCGCCGCGTGACCATCGCCGCAGCAGCCAATTTCGACAGCAGGAACACCGCGTTCAACTGTGCCTCGATGACGCCGTCCCAATCCGCCGCGTGCTCCAGCAACACGCCGCCACTGAGATTGGCATGGCCGGCATTGTTCACAAGGATGTCCACCCCGCCCAGTTCACGCTCGACGCGCAGAAAGGCGGGTTGGAGTCCGTCGCGATCCGTGACGTCGACGTTCATGACCAGCGACGGACGGCCGATGGCCTTCAGGTCATCCAGGATCCGTCCGTTCTTGTCCTCGTTTCGCCCGAACACGGCAACGGCCGCACCTGCGTCGGCCAGTCCGATCGCGATGCCGCGACCGATGCCGCCGTTCCCTCCCGTCACGAGGGCGACTCGACCCGTCAGGTCGAACAATGCGCGAGTGTTCATAGTGGCACCAGAGAGAAATGTCGAACAGGGCCAGGACAGTTGTCGACCCGTCGAGCGAATAGCTGCGCGTGAAGCGTATCGCACAATCACCGACACTCGGGTGCGCTGAGCGCGACATCATGCCGACACAGCGCTCCGGCTCGAGCAGCGACAACCGGAGGCCCGACTTGAAGGTTTCAAGACCTTTTCGCGATCGACTCCTCGGGGACGTTGGTCGTGGATCCACCGCGACGGGGGGACTTGGAAGATAATCACGCGAATCAAGGAGACTCCATGCGCTCATCGTCTCGCCTTCCATGAACACTGACACGCTGAGTCGCTATCGGCTGCTCGAACGGATCGGCGCCGGCGGGATGGGCGAAGTGTGGAAGGCCCACGACGCCAGGCTCGATCGCATCGTCGCCGTCAAGATGCTGCTGCGCGGGGCACTCGGGCCTCTCGGCCACGACACCGGCCACGAGCGATTCCGGCGTGAGGCCCTGACGCTCTCCCGGCTGTCGCATGCCGGGATCGCGACGGTCTTCGACTTCCACTCCGAGGGAGATCAGGAGTTTCTCGTCATGGAATTTGTGCCGGGCGGCACGCTCGAGTCCCGGCTGCGAGAGGGTCCGCTGCCGCTTGGGCAGGTCGAATCGCTCGGCGCCGCGGTCGCCGACGCGCTGGAGGACGCGCACTGCCACGGCGTCCTTCATCGCGATCTGAAACCGGCGAATATTGCGCTGACGACGGATGGGCGACCGAAGATCCTGGACTTCGGCCTCGCACGGCTCCTGTCGGGCGACGCCGTGACGGGCCGGCTGACGCAGGCGGGCAGTGTGATGGGCTCGCTGGCATACATGGCGCCCGAACAACTCGCGAGCGAGGAAGAAGACCCGCGAACGGACGTCTACGCGCTTGGCGTCACGCTGTTCGAACTGGCCACAGGCCGGCGGCCCTTTGCGCAGGACCGGCCGCAGGCGCTGATGTTCGCGATCGTCAATACACCGGCCCCGTCAGTGCGATCCCTTCGGCCCGATGCCACCGCTCACTTCGACCATCTGATTGCCTCCTGCCTCGAGAAGGATCGCAGCCGCCGGCCGGCCTCGGCAGCGGCGGTCGCGGACTCATTGCGACGGCCGCCCGCCAACGGCGAGCGCGGGCCATCGTCCCTGTCGTCGAGGGAGACGATCCGCGGAATCGCCGTCCTGCCGTTTCGCAACGTCTCGCAGGATCCGACGCAGGAGTACTTCGCCGACGGCATGACCGAGGCGGTCATTTCGGACCTGGCACGCATCAGGGCCTTGCGTGTCATCTCGAGGACGTCCGCGATGAAGTACAAGGGGACCGCGTTGTCGCTCCCGGAAATCGCCCGGGAACTGAACGTGGAGGCGATTCTCGAAGGCTCTGCACATCTCGTCGGCGGGCGTGTGCGGCTGAATGTCCAGCTCATCGCCGCACGCACCGACGAAACGCTCTGGACCGATCGTTACGACCGACAGCTCGAAGACGTACTCACACTGCAGAGTGAGCTCGCTGAACAGGTCGCCCACGCGATCGCCGTGCAGCTGACGCCGACCGAGGCCACACGGCTCGCGCGCCGTCACGTCGTGAACCCGGACGCGCATCTCGAATATTTCAAGGGACGGCATTCAGCGTGGGGTGGATCGCCCGAAGGCGTCGAACTCGGCCTTCGTCACGTGCAGCGGGCGCTCGACATCGATCCGGAGTTCGCCGCGGCGTGGTCGGCACTCGCCGATTGCCACATGATTCGCGCGACGCGAGGGATGGCGCCTCCGGCCGAGGCGGCACGGGAGGCCACGGCGGCCGCACGGCGCGCCCTCGAGCTCGATCCCTCGCTCGCCGATGCCCACGTGTCCATCGGCGTCGTCCAGATGCACACGGGAGATCTGCACGAGGCCATCCGCTCGTTGCGCCATGCCATCGAACTGAATCCGGCGCTCGCCATCGCGCACAACATGCTGGCGCGCGTGCTTTCCGCATTCGAGCGACACGAGGAGGCACTGGCCGCCGCGCAGAGGTCTGTCAGCCTGGATCCGCTCGCGGTCATGCTGCACACCATCCTCGCCGATGTGTATTACTTCGCGCGCCAATACGAGAAGGCGGTGCTGTCGTATCGCATGGCGATCGAGCTCGACCCCCGTTTCGCCAGCGCGCATACCGACCTTGCGCGCGCGCTCGAAGCGCTTGGCCGCTTCGACGAGGCGCGCGCGGCATACGAGACGGGACGGCGGTTGTCGGGCGGCATTGCCGGCCCGTCGTTCGGCCTTGCACATCTCGAGGCGGCAGCCGGTAACGTGGCGGAAGCGCGGCGCATGTTGGACGACCTCACGACGGCGCGAGTGCAGCGTGTCGTGTCGGCCTGGGGAATCGGCGCCGTGCACGCGAGCCTTGGTGACATCGACGAGGCGTATCGCTGGCTGGAGATGGCCGTGCAGGAGAAGGCGTCGGGACTCATCCTCCTGCGCGTGCATCCTCGACTGGATCCGATTCGATCCGACGCGCGCTACTGGCCGCTCGTCCGCCGCGTGGGTCTCGACGATGCCTCGATCTCGCATCGCTAGCTGATCGGACGGGATCATCGCGGCCCTCGGCACGGGCATCCATCAAGGCGAGTGCTGCGTGACCGAGAATCCTCACAACCGATTGATCTGCCGGTAGATCAGGCGCAGGCTTCCTGGAGCCGGTCCGAAAAAATCTCGGCAAATTTCGGACACCGTTCTCAGCGCTTCTACATGCGAAGCGCCTGTATCAGAGCGGACAGCGCGGCCGACTGCTGCCGCCGGCTCGGGTAGTAGAGGAAGTACCCAGGAAAAGGCGGACACCAGTCTTCGAGCACTCGCACCAGCGCACCGCTCGCGATCTGCGGCGCGACGTACTCTTCGAAGGAGAACGTCAGCCCCAGGCCATCGACGGCGGCCCGAATCATGAGGTCCGCATCGTCAACGATCAAGGGTCCGCTCACCTCAACGACGACGGCTTCATCGCCTCTCTCGAACTCCCACCCGTACGGCCGCGGGGAGCCGCCGCGCAGGTTGATACATCGGTGATTCGGAAGGTCGTGCGGCGCATTGGGCTTGTGGTGCGACGCGAAGTACTCCGGCGACCCCACGACCGCCAGGCGCTGATCGCGAGATACGCGCACGGCCACCATGTCCCGTTGGATCGATTCGCCGAGGTGGATACCGGCGTCGAATCCCGCGGCGACCAGCTCCGTTCGTCCCTCCTGCGTCGTGGTGATCTCGAGGACGATGTCCGGGAATCGGCGATTGAACGGCACCAGCTTGGGTGCGAGCACCATCTTGGCGGCGAGGGGTGTCACCAGCAGCCGGACGCGTCCCGCAGGCCGCTCGCGCAGCCCGACGATCTGATCGAGGACGGATTCGACGTCACCGAGGGCGGGACGCAGACGACTGATGAGCTGTTCGCCGGCGTCTGTCGGCGCCACGCTGCGTGTCGTGCGCGCCAGCAGGCGCACGCCGAGACGTTCTTCCAGCCCGCGGACGGCATGGCTCAGCGCGGACCGCGAGACGCCCAACCGTTTCGCCGCCTTCGTGAAACTCCGCTCTTCCGCGACCGTGAGGAACGACGCGAGGACGTTCAGGTTGCCGAGCTGCATTGGTGAATGGTACTCACATCCCCATCCAGATTTGACGGTCTACTCAGACCCAGGGCGGCTGGGTACGCTGGAAGTCATGAAGACGCGCACGTCGATGCCCGCCGTCGGCCTCGGCGTGTTTCAAAGCCCGCCGGAGCAGACGGTCACGGCCGTCGAGTCAGGGCTGGCGCGTCACGACTGAAAGGACGATTGACGATGGCTCAAGAACGAGGATCGGGGATGGGGCGCCGTGGATTCCTCGGGGCAGCAGGAAGTCTCGCGGCGGCCACACTCGTCAGCGGTACGAACTCGCGTGCTGAAGGGCAGACGACCGCCGCGAGCAACGTACCGCAGGTGTCCCGGCGGCGAAAGCTCGGACGGCTCGAGGTGTCCAGCGTTGGTCTCGGCGTTCAGAACGTTAGCCGCAAGTATGAAACGACAGTCCCGCACCGTCCCGAGATGATCAACATCATCAGGACGGCCTTTGACCGTGGCGTCACGTTCTTCGACACGGCCGAAGCATACGGCCCGCATGAAGCAGAGCGGATTCTCGGCGAGGCCATTGCACCGTTCCGAGACAGGGTGGTGATCACATCGAAGTTCGGCTGGAACATCGATCAGGAGACGGGCGAGCGACGCCCGGGGCTAAATAGTCGGCCCAGCCACATCAAGGTGGTCGTGGACGGCATGTTGAAACGGTTGCGGACCGATCGCATCGATCTGCTCTACCAACATCGCGTCGACCATGAAGTCCCGATCGAAGATGTTGCCGGTGCGATCAAGGAGCTGATGTCAGCCGGCAAGGTCCTTCACTGGGGCCTGTCGGAAATGGGGCTGAAGACGCTGCGCCGCGCGCATGCTGCCCTGCCGGTCACTGCCGTGCAGAACGAATACTCGATGCTGTGGCGCGGCCCTGAGAAGGAGGTCATCCCAACCTGCGAGGAGCTTGGAATTGGCTTCGTGCCGTGGAGTCCGCTGGGTGTGCAGTTCCTGACCGGCGGCATCGACGCGAATACGCGGTTCGCCCCCGGAGACATCCGCGGTGTCGAATCCCGCTTCTCGCCGGAGAATCTGAAGCACAACCTGGCGCTGGTCGACCTGGTCAAGCGTTGGGCCGAACGAAAGCAGGCGGCTCCCGCGCAAATCGCGCTCGCATGGCTGCTGGCGCAGAAGCCGTGGATCGTTCCCATCCCGGGCACGACTCAGATGCCGCACATGCTTCAGAACATCGGTGCCGAGGCGGTTCGATTGACGCCATCCGAGCTGGTCGAACTCAATGCGTCCGTTTCAGCAATCGAGATCCACGGGGCACGCCTGCCAGAGCAAGTGCTGGTTTTTTCCGGCGTTGAGGCGCCTCCGCGGAAGTGATCGTGAACGCGCCGCCTGGGTTGGCCTTCGTGGCGGTCTCAGTCGTGTTCGCTTGCATCGTCTCAGCGGCCAATAAGCAACTCACCCCCGACGACACGATCGGAGATCTTGTCAAGCATCCGGCATTCGCCGGCTTCAGCCATCTTCTCTTACCGTGCGACAATCGCGCTCCGGACGACAGCGTGCGGTTACGGAACATCGGTTCACTTCTCCCGTACCACAGCCACGTGGATCCGCCGACAGTGGTGGGTGCGCTAAATCACATGGTCACCGATGTGAATAACGGCAGGACCGTCTTCCACGAGTTCTACACGCCGGCGCAAAAGAAGCAAGACCCGACGAAATCAAACACCGGTCTGTTCTTCTTTCGAGGGAAACCTGGGGCGCCCTTTGCCATCATTGCCCCCGGGGGAGGCTTCTCGTATGTCGCATCCGTCCATGAAGGCTTTCCATATGCTGTCGCGATCAGCAAAGGGGGATACAACGCGTTCGTCCTGAAATACCGTGTCGGGTCTGGTGGCGCCCCTGCGACACGCGACCTCGCTGCCGCCATTTCCTACGTGTTCAGGAACGCGGAGACGCTTGGCGTCGGCACGAACGGCTACTCCTTGTGGGGCAGTTCGGCTGGCGCACGGATGGCCGCTGCGATCGGATCTCATGGCGTCGAGAGGTTTGGGGGCGACGCTGTTCCGAAGCCATCGGCAGTGGTGGCGGCGTACACGGGCCACTCGGACTACTCGTCGGAGGAGCCCCCCACGTTCGTGGTGGTCGGCGAGGACGATGGGATAGCCCCGCCATCAGTTATGGAACGCCGAGTCGCGGCGCTACGCAGGGCTGGCACCGAAGTCGAGTTTTACCGGTACAGAGGCGTCGGTCATGGCTTCGGGCCCGGTATCAGTACCAGCGCTAATGGCTGGCTGGACCGTGCGGTCCAATTCTGGAAAAGGGTGAGTAGGACAGGACCGGCAGCATTTGCTGCAAAGGAAACGGAGCACGTTGAGTATGAAGGTGGTCGGTGAGGGTCTCGATTGCTGCGCAGTTCAGCAACAGCGCACTGGAGGCGCGAGAATGAACGTCTCTTCTTTGAAGTTGGCGACGATCTTTGTCGTTCTGTTCGTCGCATATCCAATCGCTGCCGATTGGCCCTGGATTTACGGTCCGCGCCGGAATCACACCTCCGAGCAGAAGGGGCTGCTACGCACGTGGCCCGAGGCTGGCCCGAAGGTCCTCTGGACGGTACCGATGGGCGCCGGATTCGGTGGACCCGCGGTGAGTGCCGGGAACGTTTATCTGCTCGATCGCGACGAAAAGGTCGGCGACACGTTGCGCGTGCTCGACCTCTCGAGTGGCAAGGAGCTGTGGACGTTTGCCTACGAGGCGGCCGGCAGCTTCATGTTCGCAGGATCACGAACGACACCCACCGTCGACGGTGAGCTGGTCTACACCGTTGGACCGATGGGGGATCTTCATGCAATCAGCACGAAGACCCACCAGCCGGTCTGGCACAAGAACATCTGGAAGGACTTCGGCGGCGATGCTCGATTGCCACAGTGGGCGATCGTACAGAACCCGCTGATCTTCGGCGAGCTGCTGATCGTCGCGCCGCAGACCGCGCAGGCCGGCGTGGTGGCGTACGACAAACGCGCCGGCGGCCTCAAATGGCAGTCGCCCGCCTTATCCGGTATTGCGGGATACGTCACGCCGTCGATCGTCAAGGTAGCCGGAGAGGACCAGCTCGTCATGGTCACCGGCGCCGCCGGTCGCGGCCGCACCGCCAAGGGCGGCAGCGTCAACGGTCTGGATCCGCGCAGCGGCAAGGTACTGTGGACCTTCACGGAATATCAAAACATCATCCCAGTCGCGCAGGCTGTCGACGCTGGCGAAGGCCGCGTACTCGTCGCTGGCGCGTATGGTGCCGGAACGGTGATGCTCAAGGTAGAGAAGAAGGGCGACGGCAGTTTTGCCGTAACCGAGCTGTTCAGGAATCCGGATTTCGGCGCCCACACACAGCCGCCCGTCCTGCACGACGGCCACTTCTACTCCCATTACACGATCAATGAACGAAGCGACGGGCTCGTTGCGATGAGCATGGACGGACAAGTGAAGTGGAAGACGGATCAACAGCCGCCGTTCGTGCGCGGCGGGTCGATTCTCGCCGACGGTCTGATGTTGATGACGGACGGCAACACCAAGCTGTACCTGATCGAGCCGAGCCCGGCGGGGTTCAAGCCGCTGGCCAGCGCCGTGATCCTTCAACCGGGCGACAACTGGGCGCCGCTGGCGCTCGTCGACGGCAAGCTGCTCGTCCGCGGACAAAAGGAGCTAAAAGCGCTCCAGGTCGCTCAGTAACGGCGCGAACATGCCACGCCCGAAGCACGGTCTGCGCCTGGGCTAGGTCTGGGCGTTTTTGCGGAAATGCTGGAAAGAGACGCCGAGCGGTATCGCTCGCAGAAGGCAGGCTGATCGGACCTGCGGTCCTTCTTGCCTGCCTAGACGAAGCTCGCGCGAAGCGCGAGCGAAGTCTGGCTGGCTGCTGACCGCCGCTTGACGGCTTGCCCCACCACGATCTGCAAACCTTCAATATTCCCCCCACGAAGGTCCTTTCCAAATGAACGGCGCAGTAGCCCGTTGTCCGAAATCTGTATACAAACTTCGGACAGATCTCGGCGTTGGCGCTTGTCCGACCGCAGCCTTGGTTGACAGACGACCGAGAGTACTATAGTACTAGTACTGTAGATGATCTTCCGTATCGACCCCCGGTCCGGTGTGCCGCTCTACCTGCAGCTCATCGAACAGCTGCGGCACGCAATCGAGATCGGCGCCCTTCGCACCGGTGACCAGTTGCCCGGCATGCGCAGGCTCGCCGAAGAACTCGTGATGAACCCGAACACCGTGGCCAAGGCCTACCGCGAGATGGAGCACGCGGGTCTCATCGAGTTGCGACACGGCGCCGGCGCCTTCGTGGCCGGCGGGCAGGCAGACAGCCTCCCCGGGATCCAGAAGGGGCGCGCGATCGCCCGTCGAGCCGTGACCGCGCTGCGCGGTCTCGGCCTGGATGCCGGTGCCATTCGCAGGCTGGTCGAGTCGGAACTCGCGGAGTCAGACGAGGAGAAATACGGCACATGACGGACCGATTCCCGGAACCTTCGGCGAAACCGGCAGCGATCGAGGTGCAGCACCTGACCAAGTCGTACGGCCCGCGTGATCTCACGTTCACGGTGCCGCGCGGCGCGATCTGCGGGTTTCTCGGGCCCAACGGCGCCGGCAAGACCACCACGATGCGGATTTTGATGGGGCTGGCGCGCTCGCGGAGCGGCACGGCGGCCATGTTCGGCGTGCCCGCCGGGTCCACGCACGAAATCTTCAAGCGCGTCGCGTTCGTGCCCGAGATCAAGGACCTGTATCCGTACGCGCGGGCCGACGCGATGATCCGGATGACGCGCGGCTTCTTCCCGCGCTGGAACCACGAGCTGGAACGTCACCTGGTGGAGCGCTTCGATCTGCCACTGCGCCAGCGGTGCAACAAGCTGTCGAAGGGCATGCGCAGCAAGCTGGCCCTGCTCCTGGCGGTCTGTCGACGATGCGAACTGCTCGTGCTCGACGAGCCCACCGACGGCCTCGACCCGCTCGGTATCGAAGACACCCTCCGGCTGCTCGTCGAGCAGGCCGGCGAGCACGGAACCACCATCTTCTTCTCGTCTCACCAGCTCAGCGACATCGAACAGATCGCCGACCACATCGTGATCATCCGGCGCGGGCAGTGCGTCGTCGACGGCGCCATCGACGACGTGCGGCAGCGATGGAGACGCGTTCGTTGCGTCATGGAAGCCGCCGACGCGGCCCTGCCACCCATCGCCGCCGGCTGGCGCCGGGAGGGACGAGTCCTGACCGGCTTCTCGCCACACGACGCCACCGAACTGGATGCGCGGCTCGCGGGAACTGGCATCACGGTCATGGACTCGGAGCCCGCAACGATCAAGGAAATCTTCTTCGATCAGGTGAAGGCATCATGATCTGGTACCGCCACTGGGTGGAGATGCGGCTGGGCGTGCTGGTGTTCGCCGGTCTCTGTATGTGGTTCGGCGTCTCCATCCTCGGGCCCTGGCGTTCGCTGGAATTCGGCCAGCCCCTGCCGCTGACACCGCTCGGGCAGGCGATCGGCGCCGAAGAAGTCCTCGTGTGGGCCGAGTTCGCGGGCCGCATTCTGCCGTTCAGCCTGGCGGCCAGCCTGGCGTTGTCGGGCGCCGGGTTCCGGACGTTCTTCATGCCGGTCGCGCCCGTCGTCTACACGCTGACGCTTCCGATCTCGCGCACGCGGCTCATCTGGACTCGCCTCGCCGCCGGCCTCGGCGTCGCGTGTGTTGGCGCGACGGTGCTCACGGCGGGCGGCGTCGTCTGGTTCACGATGCGAGGCCAGACCGTGCCGATTGCGGAGGTGCTCCAGTCGCTGGTCCTCGGTGTGGTGGTACTGGCGGCCATGCTCGCGATCATGTCGGCGGTCATCACGGCGCTACCCACGGCGTGGGCGTTCCTGGGGATCCTCGGGGTGTTGGCCCTCGCCATTCCCAACAGCTACGTCGTCTCCGCGCCGGCGCGCGGGGACGTGCCCTGGCTGGCGGTCGGCGGCTACGTGATTGCGCTGGTCGCCGCGATGCTGTTCACGCTGTCCTACGTCAGGGCGCGGGAGGTACTGACTCGCATGCTGGGCGCCACCTTGTACCGCCACTGGCTGGAACTCCGGTTCCTGGTTCTTGCGACACTCGGGCCCTGGCTCGCCCTGTGCGCCGTGACGGCGTTCCTGGTGGTCGCGCTTCCGCCGGCGATCTCCCCGGTTCAGGTACACGCGTGGGCTCTCAGCATGGCTGTCGTCCTCGCCGGCCTCGTATTCGGCGGTACCGGCATTCGATCGGGCCTCGAGATCGCGCATCGGTCCGTCTACTACACGCTCACCCTGCCAGTCAGCCGGTTCATGCTCAGTTGGACGCGGCTCTGCACGGCGGCGGCCATCGCCTTCGCCCTTGTCTTCGGGGTCTTCATCGCGGTCGTCGCCGCACTCTGGTCGGCTGGCCACGCCGTTCCGCTCCGCGCGCTCGCCGCATCGATGCTCCTCGGCTTTGCAGCGGCCGCCACCACCCAGGCCCTGGTCGGCCTGGTCCTGCCTCTCGTGACGGAACGGTTCAGCCCGGCGCTGCTGTCGCTGATCCCTGCCGGGGTGATCCTCGCGATCGTCCGCACGTTCGACGACAGATCGACCGGCTGGGCGCACGTCGTCCGGTTTCTGGAGTTCCAGCCAGAGCGCTGGGACCTGATCGGTGCCCTGCTGCTGGTCATCGTCTGCTCGCTGGTGACGGCGGCGGTGCTCGTGCGGGTGAGGGACTTCTAGCATTCGGGCCGCAGACGACCATGGCTTCACTGTTGAGAAAGCGGTGCGACCAACGTTAACGGTCAACGCTCGACAAGAAATCGGCGCGTCACACCCTGGCAGTACCTCGAGCTTCCCGCTTACGGCGGGCGCCGTCACTCGGTCGATTTACACCTATGCTGCGACCCGGACGCCGAGAGCGTTCATGACCTCGCGAGCGGCCCGCTCGCCACTCTCGACCCCGCCGTTCAGGAAGCCCTGACTGAATGTCGATGTGTGCTCCCCGGCGAAGTGGACCGGTCCCTCCCGGAGTCCCAAGAAGCCCCAGAAGGCGGTGAACTGGCCGGGGCCGAATCCGGCGTAGGACCCACGGACCCACGGGTCGTGCACCCACGAGTCAAGGAACGCGAGACCGTTCCACGCGTTCGTTACACCCGGCACGCCCCGTTCCAGGTTGGCGAGCACGCCCGCGACGACGGATGGCGACGCAGGCGCGTGAGCCATGTCTGTCGGATAACTCGCACCCTCGCTCCCGCCGTTGAAGACCGTCAGCACCGGGGTGTCCGGCGCCGGACTCGTCTGCCCGTAGGTTGTGTCCCAGGTCAGGTAATGAGGCTCATCGCTCGGGAAACTCCCCGTCCAGTCGAGCGCGGCGAACGAGCGGTCAAGCTGCAGGTTCAGCTTCGCGTTCGTCCCCATCGCGAGCTCCGCGATCGCTCGACGCTTCCGCGAAGACAATGCGAGGCCCGAAAGGTCGAGGTCTCGGAGCACAGTGAACGGCAGTGCGAAGACGACGCGATCGGCCACCACATCGTTCGCCACGCCCGAGAACCGCAGGCCCACGCGTCCGTCCCCAAGCGTCCAGGCCGACTCCAGTGCCTGGCCGGTCACGATCGCCTGTGGCGGCAGGGCGCGCTGGAGCCCCTCCACGATCATGTCGTTGCCTCCGGCGACGCGGAAGCGCTCGTCCGCGCCCGGGTAGGGAATCACGAACGCCTCGAACAGGTTGATCGCAGACATGTCGTCGGGCTCGAGGCCGAAGAAGCTCTGCATGAACGTGCCGAGTGCCCGACCGAGCAGGGAACCCGCTCCGCCGGGCAGGTTCGCCTCGAACCACTCCGTCATCGTCATCTGATCGAACTCGAACGCCTCGGGCTTGGCCTGGTTGTAGAAGTACCGACCGACGCGCCGGTAGTCGGCCCGCAACCGGCGGATGAAGGCATCGAAATCGGCGAGCACGTCCGCCATGTCGCGCAGCCCCCCGTCGAGCCAGATCGGATCCAGACTGCCTGCAGGGAAAGACTGCTCGAATCTGTCTACGAGTGGGATCCGGAGCTCCTTGGCGAGCGACCGGATGTGGTGATGGCGACTGTCGATGTACTGCCCGCCGTGCTCGGCGGTCTGACCGGCGTCGAAGAAACCACGGAGCGAGAAGCACCGACCTCCGATCCGCTCCTGCGCCTCGTAGAGCGTGGCCGCGATCCCGTGGCGGTGCAGTCGGTAGACGCATGAGAGGCCGGCGAGGCCGGCACCGATGACGACGACCGACGCGTCCCTCCTCGCCGGGGCGCCCCCGGATACTCTCGCGAACCCCAACGAGGTCGCGGCGAAGGTCCCTGCTGCCACCAATCCCCCGCGGCGCAGCAGCTCACGACGGGTGATCGTTCGGCCGACACGTTCGGCCTCGTATGCGCCAATGACTTCGGTCCAATCGATCGAGGGTGTCCCCGGGGGGTCCTGGTAAGCGCTTGCCATCCTGCGAAGCTGTCTGACGATGGGCGATCCGAGTGCTGGCATCTGTATCACTCCCACACGATCGGTGAGACTACCCAGCTCCTGGTGAGGCGGTCAAGAGCGACCTTTCGGCAGAGGTGCGAGCGAGTCGTCGGCCGAGGCAACTTCGCATTGGCGCGAAATCGGCGACCTGGCGGTGAGGCCGCTGGAGGAATTCGCAGGCGGACACACGACGGATCACCTTCGTCACGCCTTCTCGCCTCCGAAGTGCCGCTTGGCGAACGCGCGACCTGAGCCAGTCTTCAAGTAACGCTCGAAGCGCCACGAAGTCTCCGAACTGGCGAACTCGAGAGACACGACAAGGGACCAGGGCCTGTTGTGAATAGTCACCCCGGACGGCGCCGAGTTATGCCAATGCAGGCGCCGCTCGACGTCGCTCGTGGGGCCGACGTAGTGGCGGTTGGGAGCGGGGTCGCTGCGGAGGATGTAGACGAAGCGTCGCTGTTCCATGCCCTCTTCAAGGCAGGAACGAGGCCGAGGCGCAGTTTGACTAATCACGAGGGGAACCGCAGCGAGTGAACGTTGGGGTTGCGGATTGCGCGATCAGGTAGGCGATGGCAGTTCGCGGAAAGTGCAGGGTGGTCCGCCTTCGCGGCGCCTCCGGTCGCTTGATCATGGCCAGCGAAGCTGGCCTAGCCGAAGCTCACGCGAGGCGTGAGCGAAAGCTGGTCACGGATAGCGGAAGTTGCGGTCCGCCTTCGCGGCGCCTTCGGAACTGACGCTGGCTTCGGCGCCGCTCCGGCGAGACAGACTTCGCGTGTAGAAGACTCGCTTCTGACGTGGGCGGCGAAGCCGCCCTAGACGAAGCTCGCGCGAAGCGCGAGCGAAGTCTGGCTGGGTGTTCGGGACGATTTCCGCAACTGGTTCGTCATGGTTGCATAGAATCGCGATCCAGTTTGCGGCGCAGGTTCCGACGTCCGAGTGCAGGCCAATTTCCGCCAAACTATAATCCGGAGCATTTGCATGCCCTGGTGAGCTGCCACCAATGGGGCCTCACGCGATTCGTCGAGGATCCGCGCATCCCGCTCGACAACAATGCGGCCGAGCGAGCGCTCCGTGGAACCGAAGTCGCCGCCGCCTTCTACACGCTCTGCGAAACCGCCCGCCTGGTCGGCGTCGATCCGCGTGCATATTTTCTGCGTGCCGGAGCGGCTCGCTTTTTACAGCGCATGGCAGGGCGCGGCAGATAACATCCCACGGTAGCAGCGAGGAGGTGTGTGATGAGGTCAGTGGCCCACCATGTACCGAAACGCGGGTGCCGCAGCCCTTCTGATGACCGCTTGTGCCTCGCTGAGAGCCGGCGGGCAGGAAGTCGTCACCGCGCTGGACCGTACCCTTCAGAAAACTCACATGCGCCAAGAGGCGACACGCGTGACACTCTCTACCACACCAGTGTCCGCCTTCGCCCCCACGACCATTCAGTGCGGGAAGCAGACCTGCTCTGTACGAGTGGAGGTCTCGAGCCAGTTCTTCAACGTTACATCGGGAAATATCACGAGGATGCATGTCAAGGCCGACGGCGTGCCGTTCCCGTCAACGGGGTTCGATGTTGACGGAGGCATCAACCGGCCAGTCGCGACTCAGACCACGGCTGCATACCTCAAGACCGATCTCAGCCCTGGTTCCCATTCGGTGACCGTCGAGTTCGATATGCGATCTCCGGGCGGCACAGCCGAGGCCGGAATACGCACCGTGATGATCCAGGTATTTACTCCGTAGCAATGACTTCGGCTGCCGGGTAAACCCCTCGGGGACGCACCCAGTGCTCTATGGGGAAGAGCGAAGAGTTACGTCTAGCTGACGCAGCCATGTCGCGATCTGGTTCCAACTGGCGAACGTTAGGCTCACCAGCTCGCGCCCACTGGCATCAACAACTTAGCGCAGCGAACAACCCAGTCGCAGACGATAATCGCACGAGCAGTTCGGTGTTTTCGCGGCCCACGTCATGGTGTGAAGCGATGGAGCCAGCATGACGAGGTGGCGGACCTTGGTCCTCTCAAAGTTGCCCCGCTACGGCCAGTCTCTTCGCCCTAGGCCTGGTCGCGATCACGTGGACGGTTTCGGGCGAGCAGGTCAAGCAGCCGTCTGAGCGCGACGCTCGTCGAATCAGCCGTGGCGCGCCACCCGATTCCGCAACGCGACAGCGCTTCCTGGCAATGTTCGCACGGGCGTATTTTCCCGGCCGAACGGGCCAACTCCTGATCGTTCCGCGTGAAGGAGACTTCATCACACGATCTGACCCGAATGTCGAGTACATGCACGGGTCGCCCTGGTCCTATGACGTCTCGATACCGCTGATGTTTGCGGGCCCTGCGGTGAAAACCGGCGTGTTCTCGGCCGCAGCCACGCAGCAGGACGTCGCGCCTACGCTTGCGACATCGCTTGGCGTGCAGATGCCCCCGACTGCGACAGGCCGTGTCTTACCGGTTCTGCGGGCGGGCTTTGCTCGGCCTCGAGTGGTGATGCTGCTCGTCCTGGATGGCATGCGCCGGGATTACTTCGATCGCTACGCCGCGTCCATGCCAACGCTGACCGCTCTGCGTCACCAGAGTGCATGGTTCACCCAGGCGCGGGTGAACTTCGTGCCGACCAACACCGCTGTTGGGCACTCGACGATCTCGACGGGGACCGATCCTCGCGTGCACGGGATTACAGGCGTCAGCGTGTACGATCGCACGCACGGACGGCGCCACGATCTGTTCGCTGGAGGCCTGCCGGACGATCTGATGGCGTTGACGCTGGCCGACGTCTGGCAACTCGCGACGGCTGGTCGCGCGATCGTACTGGCCCAGGGCAGCATCGACCGAGCGGCGACGCCGCTCGCGGGTCATGGAGCGTGTCAGTTGAATGGAACGCCAGTCGTGCTCGCAAGCTACGATCAACAGACGGGCAACTGGACCACGAACCCCAATTGCTTCCGGCTGCCTGCGTACCTGAAGGATCGAAATGCGAGCGCACTGTGGCGGGCCGACGGGGAGTGGATGAGTCACAGCATCGACTCGGCTGCCGCTGTGCGCTATTCGGCGCTGTTTCCGGCATTCGAAGCCGATGCGATGACGGCGATGATTGAGCGCGAGCCAGTGGGCGCAGACAACGTCGCAGATCTCATTCTGCTGAACTACAAGGGCGCGGATTTCGTGGGCCACAAGTACGGTCCGGATTCGAGCGAGCTCCGCGTCACTCTCGGCGCGATGGACCGTCACCTGGCGCGAATGCTGCGAGCGCTGGAGGCGAAGGTTGGTGACAACTATCTTCTCGCGGTGACCGCGGACCATGGCATGCCGTCGGAACCGTCGTCGCCGGACCGCCGACACTTTGCGCAGTCGATCGTAGACCTATTGCACGAGAGGTTTGATCCTGAGGCGAAGCGGCTGATTACATCCTTCGAACCGGAGAACAGCCAAATGTTCGTCGATGACGAGCGGCTGTCGGCTCTTCATCTGACGCTGCGCCATCTGGCGCACTTTCTCGAATCACAGCCGTTCGTTTTTGCGGTTTTCACACACGACGACGTGCGGTTGGCGGCAAACGCCGCGAAGTGACGCTTTGCGTGCCGGAACGATCCTTCGCGGCCCCTACTTCACCGTCGCGCGAAGCTCGGCCAGGTTGGCTCTGACGATCTCGCGCAGCTGCTGAAAGCTCTCCAGATGACGAGCCCCGATTCCAGTGGAGTTGAGGAACGTCGCGCTCCCATGCCTGAGCCTGATGAGGATGTGCTGTGGCACCGACTTCGGTTGGCTTCGGTCGTAGTAGTCGGGATTGACGGTGACGTAGACGCGGCTCGCCCTGTCGGCCAGAGTCGTGAAGACGTGGGCGTACCCATTCAGCGATGCCACCTCGATCTCCTTGACGATCGCGACCTCATCGGGTGCTTCGCTGAGCAGTCCCTGATAGTAGGCCAGCCGCTTCGCGTTGGTACCGGTTCTGGATTGCAGGATCTCGATCTGCTTCTGCAGGAACTCGCGCCTGGTGACGACCCGGAATGGCAGGACCCGAGCACGCGTGAGCCACCAGACAGTCGTGCCGTCGACGAAGTTGAACTCCTGGAGGCCCTGGTCGTTGGCTTGCGGCAGCTCAGTCTTGTCCTTGCGCTGATAATACCCGCGGGGAAGGAAGCTGAAGCCGGAGTCGGCAGGCACGGTGGCCTCGTCGACGAAGCTCGTGTTGACCTGAACCGAGACGTTCCCGAGCGAAACGTCCAGGGCCACCGGCTTGCCGTTGAGGCACTCGATCTTGTGATGGCTCAGGACAAAGCTGTAAGTGTTGCCATACCGGGCCTTGTTCGTCACGGCCTGGGGCAGGATGTCGTAGTTCGCGCTGTAAAGACCGATCGCGCCGGTCGGCACGAAGGCGGACTTGAACATGTCCAGCACGCGCACCATGATCCTCCGTTCGGCCGCGAGTTCGACGGCGGTGACCTGCCCGGTGTTCTGATCCGGCTGCGGCTTCCAAATGTTGGTCAGCGAGTTGAACTGGGAACTGTCGCAGTAGGTGTTCTGGGCCGCGGGCAATGCGATCCAGGCCAGCGGCGCGAGGCACAGCAGCAGGCAACGGGGGATGGTCATGGTCTGGGTGCAGGAACCGCGGGGGCGGCGCCGTGCCAGAGCGTATCAGATGGCCGAAGCGCACGCGAACCGGCCAACGACCAGACAGAATACGACCGCGTCAGCGTGGCGGTGAGGCGGTGCTGCCGGCGCGGCGCGTTTCTCGCTGGGCGAGACCCGCCCCGCCGTCGGTACCTACTGAGGACGTCCGCACTCTGCGACCCGCCGACGTTCTGAAACCGGCGATGATTCTGGCCCGCGAGACCTGTCTGGGATTCGAACTCCCCTGGTTCGCGCCAAGCTACTGAAGGCATGCAGGTTGGCGGCGGCGCCTGGCGGTTGCTCCGCTCGGCGCACAAGGGAGCAATTGGAATCGAACCGGGCAACTCGCTGCGATGGAAACGCTTGGCGTGTCTTGGCGTGATTGGCTGGGTGTTCGGGACGATTTCCGCAACTGGTTCGTTCAGACTGCTGCCTGAGCTGGTCACGCGATGGACATCGCTGCTGCTACGCTGCATCGATCACTTGCCGGCGGGCTATGCTATCGCCCGCCGACTGCGTCGCACTGGAGGCCACATGCCATTGCATGATCGAGCGCACCGATCTCGCGAATGCGATGGTCACACCCGACGGCAGTTCATCGGCCAAGTCTCGGCGGCGATGGCGGCAACGGCCGTCGGCCACTGGTTGGGTCCCATCCTCGCCAGCGGCCGCGGGTCGAAGCGTGTCATTGTCGTCGGCGGCGGGTTGGCTGGCTTGTGCGCCGCCTACGAGCTCGCCGCATTAGGACACGACGTGACGGTCCTGGAAGCGCAGGAGCGCCCCGGTGGTCGTGTTCACACCTTACGGGCGCCCTTCTCGGATGATCTTTACGCGGAGGCTGGCGCATCGCGTATCCCGACATCACATGATCTGACGGTCGGGTGACGCACGCCTCTTCAAATTGCCGCTCGTTCCGTTTGAGCCCGCCGGCATTCCATCGATTGGGTATGCGTATCGTCAGCGCATGACGCTGCCGCCCGGAGCTGCGTTCGAATGGCCTGCCGCCGTTCCCGTGCGCCAGCGCCAGCTGACTCCGGCGCAGGTGCGGCAGCGCTATATCACCCCCCTCGTCGACAAGATCACGAACCCATTCGCGTCCGACTGGATCCCCTCATCGTTCGAGCAGTACGACAAGCTCACTCGGGACGAATATTTGCGGGGCCAACGCGTTTCCGACGCCGCCCTGCACATGATGAACCTCAGCTCTACTTCGATGGCGTCTTTCCGATCCTTCCTCGATGTGTTGCGCGAATTGGCCGTCAATCGGGAGCTCCGCCGACGTGCCGGTACCGACGAAGAGCGACTGCTCAAGATCGACGGCGGCAATGATCGCCTGCCGCGCGCCTTCGCCGATCGGCCGCACGACCGGATCCGCTATCGCTGCGCTGCTCGCCGCATCGAGCACGATCCGACGGGGGCGAGGGTGTATTTCGAGAACCGGCGATCCCTGCACTCGGCGTCGTCCGAGTACATCGTCTGTGCCGTGCCGTTTTCGATTGCGCGGCGGCTGGAGTTCTCGCCACGTTTGTCCGCCCAGAAGACCGCAGCCCTTGAGACGCTTCCGTACCAGAGGGTCACGCGCATCTACCTCCAGTGCCGAGAGCGATACTGGCTTCGCGAGGGTTTGAGCGGCTTCGCCGACACGGATCATCCAATGGAGATGTGGGACGCCACTTATGGACAGCAAGGCGCGCGCGGGATTCTGATGTCGTATTTGCGAGGTCCCAAAGCGCGCGAGCTTGCCCGGGCGGCCGAAGCCAAGCAACTGCAGTTCGGTCTGGCGGCCGCCGAAGAGGTGTACCCGGGAGTGCGGAACGCTTACGAGCGGGGCTTCGTGAAAGTCTGGGAAGCCGATCCCTGGGCGCGTGGCGCTGTCGCGTATCTGCAGCCAGGACAGGTGCGGACACTCGATGCGCATCTCGGGCGGCCAGAAGGGCGGATTCATTTCGCCGGCGAACACGCGTCGTCTTTGCGGGGTTGGATGCAGAGCGCTCTTGAATCTGGTCGGCGTGTCGCGAAGGAAATCGATGCGAGGTGACGCCCTGATTGCTCCCTCGCAATTTCAGCGTCGTGATCCCGCAGTCGTGTGAAGTGAGACGTGGCTGGGTTAGGGAGGATTTCCGCAACTGGCTCGTCCGTGCCGCTTGACCTCGTCAGGGTACGCGTTCACGTCGGCGGCGGAGAAGGCTGTCGGAATGTTCCGTTGTGCTGCCGCACCAGCGTGTCGACGACGAGACACAGCCACAACAGCAACAGGAAGAGAAAAGCCCGTTGCTGCAACCCTGGCATGCCGATGTCCGCGAACATCGACACGACCGCGCTGAACATTCCAATCGAGATCAGGAACGCGGCCGGATAGATTGCCTGCCATCCTGCGGCCGTCCGAAAGCTCGAAGACAGCATGACCGCCGCCAAGACGAGGCTGGGAATCGCGACAGCGCTCGCAATGTCGTGAAGCGGGAATCCTCGGAAGATGCCGGCCAGGCACACGAACACCGCTCCGATGACCAGGAGTCCGAAGCCTACTCGGGCGCTCCGCGACGACTGGTGTACGTCGCGTACTCCAATGGCGACCGTGAGCACCGCCAAACCCAGGACAAAAAAGGTCGTGGTCATGAGCCAACCGTAAGTCCCCCACGCGTAGTCGCTCATGAATTTGAATCGCGGGTCGTATCCGGGCTCGAGAAAGTGCAGTGCGATTCCCACAACCATGTAGTACGCCGCGCACATGAGCACGATCTTTCGAAGGGTCGTCGCATTCCGCGTGCTGATGGTGTTCGGTAATGTGAGTTCCGCTTGGCCTGAGGCGCCGCGCCCGCCAAACCGATAGGTGACGAGCAGCGCCAATAGCAATCCTGCCGCTGCCCCCATCGGAGCTGCGATCAACGGCGCATTCGATGTAGGGCACTTGTTTCTGGCAAGTTTGGCGATGTGATCGAGGAGCTCACCTCGCTCGCGCTTCTCGACCAAGTCGTCCAGCACGGCCGAGCGCGCATCTGACGTCGAATTCACAAGCGCTCCGTACGCGCGCAAGGCCCCTTCGACGCCTGCTGTGTAGACGCGGGCGTCATCTCTGGCCTGGCCGGGATCTTCGATCGTGAGCACCGCGCCCGACAGCATCACCTGAAGGGTGACTTCGCGCGAATAGCGATAGTTGCCGAGGGCGTCGCCGAGCAAGCTGGGACAGACGTTGAACCTGATATCCGGCACTTGGATCGCCCAGTCCCGAAGCTGCTGCCGAATGGAATTCGTGTTCTCAGCTACGGGATCGCTCTCCAGCGATCGAACGAGCGCGACGAACCGCGCGCGCTCCTCAGGAGTCGAAGGACCACGCGTCTCCGTGCAGCCTGCCTGAAGCGCACATGTCGAAAACAGCGCGGCGAATCCTAACGCGCGGAGTACGTTCAGATCGTTCCGTCGTGGCCGGCGTGATTTTGAAGCGGAAAGAACGTTGCGCCACAAAGAGGGGGCCATGAGGACGCTGTTTCAGTCAACTGTAACGCGGCCGAGTGAGTATGCCGCGCACCAGGTGCGATTCCTTGCTCGGCTGGTCGCGCAGCTCGCGGCGGTGCCAGAACGCCACGCTGGATGTGATTCGCCAGGTTCTGGCTCTCGTATCTCCTGCTCTCACGAAGATCGAGAGATCGGCGAGGGGGCACGCCAATGCACTCGAACTAATGACGGGGCGTCGACTGTTGGGATGAGCTGGTTGGGTTCGGCGCGGAATTCGCAACTGGCTGGGCTCACGAACGGTCCGTGTGAGAAGAGGTCACCGCGCGCCTGCCGCGTACTCAATCGGCTTTCGGGAATCCCAATCCGACGAAAACGCCTTGTCTGCTGCGCCGCTACTTGCACGCGGCGAGCTTGGGACCGGTACCCTCTTCCATCCGCATGGTGGCAGGTTGGGCTGCATCATGAACGATGACGGCCAGCACATGGCGACGCGCTGATCCGGTGACCACAGCCCGCATCGGCGTGTCACCGGGAAGTGCGAGCGTTTCTCCCTTCTGCAGCTTGGCGGCGCGAGCCGGTGTCTCGAAGCACGCTTCGCCCTCGAGCACGTAGACGGCTTCGACACCGGAATGATGATGTGGAAGCGAGTACATGCCGGGCATGAACACAGCGGATTGGACCGTCATGGCGTATCTCGCAGCTCGGGGCAGCGGCAGAGGTCCAACGTGTGTCACATGTTGGCCGCCGTGATGATCTGTGGTGTCTCGCTCGATCGTCATGAGCCACCAGACGCCGGCAGCGTCGAACGCGATGCTCGTCGATCCAACGGCCGCGCGCGCTCGGTCAGCCGAGTCGAAGCGATCGATGTGCCAGAACACCGGTTCCGTGAGGCCCTCCGGGAGCGGCTTGCTCGGAAAGACGGTGCAGCCGATCTGACCGCGCCTCTCGGGTGAGTCCGGGGCGCACGTTGACATCAGCTGTGCCGTGGCGATGTTCGGCGTCAAGACCGACAGTACGGCCACCACTCCGGCCGACCATCCGCGGAATCGCGTCATTTTGAATAACCTCCACGCCGCTCCGCGCGCTAATGCAGTACTACCCACGTCCTACTGGCGGCGGCTGCGCTTAATCATTCAGCCGCCGCTTTGTACGCACGCTCACCATTGTCGAAACGGTCGTCAGCTCGTCTTTCGTCCTGGACTTGGTCGCCTACTCTAACAGTTCCCCCAGGCCGGCCGACCATGAACAAGTGTTTGGGATTCGAACTGGGGCGGAATCCGACAAAGCCTTGCAAAGGAAGGCGTTACAAGGAATGGCTCCGCCCACTCGGGAGGGAGTTGAGGCAAGAGCAGGCGACTTCGAACCGGACAACGTGAAGCACGGCAACGAGTTGCAGTTGTGATTTCAGATTGGCTGGCTGTTCGGGACGATTTCCGCAACTGGCTGGTAATGGCCGTATAAGTCGGGCACTCAACAGCAGCCTATTTATACGACGCCGCTTGAATGCTGTAGAGCTCCGCGTACTGACCGCGGCGCGCCATAAGCGCTTCGTGCGTTCCAGCCTCTACGACACGTGCCCCGTCCAGCACGACGATGAGGTCGGCCATCCGCACCGTTGAGAAGCGGTGTGACACGAGGAGCGTGATGCGGCCCACGCCATCGTCGCCACGCACGGCTGCGGCGTAGCGCTCGAACAGCGCGTGCTCCGTCTCTGCATCGAGCGCCGCCGTCGGCTCGTCGAGGACCAGCACGAGCGGCCGGTCACGCATGAATCCCCGCGCAAGGGCGAGCTTCTGCCACTGACCAAAGCTCACGTCCGTACCGCCCGGCCACGTCGGGCCGAGCTGCGTCTCGAGACCCGCCGGCAGCCGCACGATCACGTCATCGGCGCCAGCCTTGGCCACCGCCGCCACAACAGCGAGTGCATCATCCACGCGAGGGAGATCGCCCAGTCCGACCGTCTGACGGGCACGGAACTCGAAGCGGAAGAAATCTTGGAAAGCGCCGGCGAGACGCGCGCGCCAGTCGACGGCAGCAATTCGGGCGAGGTCCGTGTCGTCGATGAGGATTCGACCATTTGTCGGCTCGTACATTTTCGCCAGCAGCTTGACCAACGTCGACTTGCCCGCTCCATTTTCGCCGACAATCGCGACCACCTTGCTACGGGGCAGATCGAGACTGACATCGTCCAGCACCAGCCGGTGGGTACCGGGATAGGCGAACGAGACGTGGTCGAAACGAATGCCCGTGATGAGGCGGTCCGGAGCCGGTTGATCGGCCGCTGCCGAAAGCGACGCGGCGTAATCCTCAAGCCAGGCCAGGCGCCTCGCCGCATCCATCCAGATTCCGCGCAGGAAACCAATCTCACCCACGGTGGCGCCCACATAGAACGACAGACGCGAACCAGCTGCGAGCGTCAAGAGCACGTCGCCTGCAGGTGCACCAAGCGCGGAGACGACGAACACGATGGCGCCGACGTACGCGGCACCGAAGATGGCCCAGGCAAGCGTGTGCCAACCGGCTGACGCTCGTCGCGCGGCTGCGATTGGTCGGTTGCTCGATTCCCACGCTCGCCGGCGTTGGCCAAGCAGCTGCTCCGCGATGCCGGTGACGCGAACCTCTTTGCCTGCCGCAGCAGTTGTCGCCATTTCAAACAGGTGCCGAGCCAGCCGGCTTGCTTGCGCGCCGCGCTCATAGGCATTGCGTTCGACCGCGGGGCGCCACGTCGACGTTACCACCGGCGGCAGCGCAAAGAGCGCGAGCAGTGCCAGGGCCGGGTGAATGGAAACGAGCAGCATGATCGTAACGCCGAGACGCAGGACCCAGCCACACGTCGTAAACAGCGACATGTACATGTGGTCCAGCATGAACACCTGGTTACGCAGCACGGCAAGGCGGTCGAGATAGTCAGGACGTTCCTGGTGCGCGATCGTGGCTATCGACGCGAGCAGGGTTGCCACGTGCGATTCGAGCGCGATGGTGACCTTGTCGCGGAAGCGGCGCTGCACGCGGGTGCTGACTGTCTGCAGGAACCACGTCGCGGTCGCGGAGACGCCAAGCGCGAGCAGGGCGAAGCGCACGCGGCCCCAGTCCCCCTGAAGCGCTCCCTCGCCTAGCAGCTTGAACCAGAACGCGAGCAGCGCGTCCGGCAGCGCCGCCAGCAGCGACAGCGCAAACGCCGCCAGGATCAGGGCCGGTTCGTGGCGGTAGCCCAGTTTGCACAAACGCCACATGGATGAGAGCGCCGGCGGAAGCGTGTCGGTCGTCGTTCGCGGGTCAGGCGAGGACGTCATAGCTCCTCCCTTCGTCGTCTTCGCTGCCGAACCGCCGCGCCTGCAGATCGAACATCGTTCGGTAGCGGCCGTTCAGTGCCACGAGCTCATCGTGCGTGCCGAGCTCGACAACCTTGCCGCGCTCAAGCACACAGATCCGGTCGACGTGGCGTACGGTCGAGAAGCGGTGAGAGATCAGGATCGTGGTGCAGTGGCGCGTCGAGGCAAGGAGGCGTTCGAAAATCTCTGCTTCGCCACGGACATCCAGTTGCGCTGTCGGCTCGTCGAGCAGCACCAAACGCGCGCCCATCTTCACCGCAGATAGCGCCCGCGCCAGTGCCACACGCTGCCACTGGCCACCGGAGAGTTCAGTGCCGCCCTCGTAGCCGCGCGCCAACACCGTGTTCAGACGCACGAGGTTCCCGGCTCCCGCCGCGTCGAGCGCTTCCAGTACGACATGGTCCGGCGCCCCAGTTGGCGCGACGTTGTCGCGCAGCGGCCATTCGAGGCGGATGAAGTCCTGGAACACCGCCGCCATCTGTGAGTGCCACGAGATGAGATCCAAGTCGCGCAGGTCGATGCCATCGACTTCGATCGCGCCGTGCTGGGGGTCGTACAGCCGACACAGCAACTTGGCCAGCGTTGTCTTCCCGGCGCCGTTCTGTCCCACGATTGCCAGAGAAGAACCGGCAGCGATGGTGAGGTCGAAGCCGTCGAGTACTTCGCGCCACCAGGATAGGCAAAGGTGACCTGACGGAACCGAATCTCGCCTGACGGCGCGGCAACGGCGATGTTGCGTCCGGAGGCGAGCTGACCAGCAGATGCCATCGCCGGCCCAAGATGATGCATAGCGGCAACAGGTGCCGAGGCTCCGTCTAACGCCCAGTTGAGTCCTCCAAATGCGATCAGCGAGGTTCCGACAGCGCACTGAGCGAAGATGACGAGCTCGCCAAGGTTGATGCGGGCGTCCGCGGCCGCAGACGCGAGTGACCAGAACACGGCGAAGTTCGCGGCGATGACGAGCACCAAACTCCATGCGAGGGGCCGCTCTCGGAGTCGCGTCGCCTCGTATTGAAGCTGGTGGAGCCGTGAGCGTCGCTCGACGAACCGCTCGATTGTCCAACCGACCAGCCCGAAGAGCCGCAGTTCCTTGCTCGCCGGCGGGTCGACGGCAAGGCGGTACGCGTAGTCTGCATCGCGCTGGGCGCCGCGCACTTCGTCGGTGTTGCGGTCGCGCCACACCCCACTCTCGCGCAGCAGCCAGTGGGTCGCCAGCCAGGCGCCTGCGAGAACGATCGGCGCCCACCAGGCAAATCCGAAGAGAACGACGGCGGCGGCGATGCCGCCGATCATGCCGACCAGGCCTCCGGCGATGAAGTCCATCGAGTAGGACAACGGCGGTCCGGTCATGCCGAGATCAAAGTCGCGCGCGACGGTGAGGTCGGCGGCGAGCGCCGGATCCTCGAGGTGCGCCACACCGGGTGGCCGGACGCACATCTCAGTCAGCCGGTCATAGAGATACGCCGCGGTGCGATCGCCAAGGTTGTGACTGACAGCCGTCTGAACTGGTGTCAGTACTTGCAGCAGGACAAAAATGACGCCGATGATGCCGAGCGGGCCCGACAGGCTTTCGCCGCGCTGGACGGCGCCGACCAGGATCCCCATCGCGATGGCAAACAGCGCCGGAAGAATCCCGTGCAGCAGCACGACCGCCCACCACGCCCACGCGAGTCCCGCGTCGGCCTTTGGCAGCACCGCAAAGAACATCCACTCTTTTCGACCGCGTAGACGTCGAAGCGCTCGCACCGCGCCGATTGTCGCTCAGGAACGAGTTGGAGGGATGGTAAGAGTGTCGCCGTTCAGTCGAGACTGGAAGACTGCGAAAACCAGGTGGTTAGAGCGTGGCTGGGTGTCAGGGACGATTTTCGAACCTGGTTCGTCCAGAACGCGGCATGAGCCAGTCGCCGTGGGTAGACGCGCCGGGGCGGACTGCTGTCGCTCCGGCGCGTGCCACAGCCAATTTAGTCAGCTTTGAGCGGTCGAGTCCGTGCTCGGCGAGAGCCATTCGGGCTGCCAGAAGATCAGCGTCAGGCCGTTGTTGTCGCGGATGCTGAATTGGCGCCCTCCGTAGAACGGGCTATAGAGGTCTTCTTCGAATTGGACCTCGAATTCGGCAGCGGCGTCATTCGAGGCATGTCTGGCAACGCGGAGCTGACGCCCCTTGAGCACTTCGTACAAATCCTGAACGCGGTCGCTGAAGAACCACAACGTCACATCGCGGGGCCCGGGATTCCCTCCGGGGCCGAGCGTGAATTCACCGTTCCCGAACGTCAGCCTCGCAAAAACCAGTTCCCCGCAGTCCTCGTACTCGTCCTGCAGCGTGAACCCAATCGACTGGTACCAGCGCACTGTCGTGCGCATATCGCGTACCGAGAACATTGGGGAGATCTTCTTCACTGATTTCGCCGCGGCGATCATCTCCGCCTTCGACTCTGGCTGCGCCTGCGGCGCCACCAGCGGCTCCTTTGCCCCGGCCGCCTTCAGCAGCGGGATCGCCTCACGGTCGCCGCGCAGCATGGCCACGGCGAGCGGCGTTCGCCCCTTGTCATCTGTTGCTTCGACGTCGGCGCCAAGCTCGATGAGCAGCTCCAGCATTCCGTAATCGGGCCGGCCGGCAAGGAACCCGAGTCCGTCCGGGGAAGCAAACGCGGCGTGTAACGGCGTGTGCCCGTTCTCGAACCGCGATCGGCGGCGCCAGAGGCAATCCGGGTCTTCTTCGACGAGCTTCTGGACAAGATCACGATCGCGCAGCGCCATGGCGGAAAAAATGTGATGGCGTGCCCCGCGTTCGAGGAGCAGGTTGATGACGGCTTCATTGCCCTCGCGCGCGGCCCAGCCGATGACCTCGCCGTTGTGCAGGTCTCCGCTCCCGTGAACGTCAGCGCCGGAATCGAGGAGAAGGCGGACAGTGTCGAGCGTTCCATTCGCCGCAGCGAAATGGAGCGGCGTCGCGTTGTCGCCGACGTCACGAGCATTTGGATCCGCGCCGTGTTCGAGGAGCAGCCGCACTGCCTCCGGATGGCGTCCCGCCATGTGCAGCCCGGTGGTGCCACCAGCCAGGCGCTCGCGAGCGAGACCGCGATCTTTCTGTAGCAAGTCGCGCAGCCTGTCGACGTGTCCGGCCGCACATGCCCGCATGAACTCCGCGACGTTCGGCGCTCGTCGGAGATCCAGTTCGGCCTTCAGCGCGCGCCAGCTCGGGAACCCGTACTCTCGTGCGATCGCCAGTTGCGCGTCAGCCAGCTTCGCCGCGGAGTTGCTCCCTCGCAGCAACGCGAGGCGTTCTTTCGCGAGCTTCTTGAGATACTCGTAGGATGCGCGTTCGGGGAGATTCAGAGACATAGACACCTTCCTTCCATACGCGCCCGGTGTCCGCAGCTCTCGGGCTGGAAGTCAGGGTCTCTGACCGTTCGATTGGTGTGCGCGGGTGGGTTCGACCCTTGACGCAGACCGTAGGCCGCCCGTGTCGGCCAACCGTGATTCTAGCCCACGGGCGCGATCGGGTCATCGGGATTCGAACTCGCTGTCGCCCTGCCATGCGGTCCGTAAGTGACTGCGAGCCCACAGGTTGTGGCGAACGTCGTCGGGACAACGATATGGGAACTTGCTCTGCAGCACCGACCGTATGAGCAAGTTTTCGAACTACCTATCATCCAGCGGCGCCAAGTGGCGCTTCGCAAACGCGCGGCCGGAGCCGGACTTCGGGTACCGCTCGAAGCGACGCGCTTCTCGTTCTGTTGGGAATTCGATGGAAACCGCGATGGACCACGGGCGATGTGCGACGGTGTAGCCGCACGGCCCGCCGTTGTGCCAGTCAAGTCTTTCCTTCGGGTTGCCCGCGATGCCGACGTAGTGTCGTGCGGGATCCGCATCGCTTCGCAGGATGTAAACGAATCGCTTCTCTGCTCCGCCCATGCCGTCGGAATGAAGGCACGGTTCGCACCAACGCGGAATTCAGCGAGTTTTCAAGAGTTAACTGAATCGCATGGTTAGAAGTACGCAGTTTCGTCTACTCGCAGCGTGGCCCGGATTCTCAGGTTTGAGAATAGGAGAGGAGGTCCGCCTTCGCGCGCTTCGCGAGCTACGGCGAGACAGCCTTCGCGCGTCGCAGACTCGCCTGCCTGGCCGAAGCTCGCCGAACTCAGACTCGCCTGCCTAGCCGAAGCTCGCCCGAAGGCGAGCGAAGGCTGGCTGGGTATTAGGGACGATTTCCGCAACTGGTTAGCCCTGGGCTTGCAGCCCGCGAAAGGCCATGAAAATCAGAGTGCCGGTCAGAATGGCACCGGCGGGAGCGGCGAGATCGATCGAGCCAGTGGAGCCGTCGAGGCCGAGCAACTGTTTGATCCGGAGCGTGCGTAATTGATCGAATAATTGAGCGTCGCCGGCTTCTCCATGAGGCCCGGCGATAGCTCGCGACCCTGACTGATGTGACGAGGCACGCTCTCCGCTCCCCCGAGGAGAGGCCGATGCCGTACAGGATCGCGGGAATTGACGTCCACAAGAAGATGCTGGCCGTCGTGGTGGCCGACGTCGAACTCGATGAAGAGTACCGGTTCGAGCGGATGAAGGTCGGTACCAGCCCTGCCGAGTTGCGCACGCTGGCTGACTGGCTCGTGCAGCGCGAGGTCGAAGAAGTCGTGATGGAATCGACCGCGCAGTACTGGCGCCCTGTGTGGGAGGCGCTGGAGCTGCACTGGCGGCCGAAGCGCCGGGCGCGCGACGGCGCGACCCCGGTGTGTGGGACGCTCCACCTCGCCCAAGCGCAGTCGAATCGCGGTGCCGGTGGCCGGACGAAGGACTTTCCGGATGCGGAGCGTCTGGTGAAGCGTTTGGTCGCGCAGGAGCTGACCCTGAGCTTTGTGCCCGACGCCGAGCAGCGGCTCTGGCGGACGGTGATGCGCCGCAAGTATCAGGTCACCCGCAATCGCGTGCAACTCCACAGCCGCCTGGAGGCGCTGCTCGAAGAAGCGCACATCAAGCTCTCGAGTCTTGTCTCCGATCTGCTCGGCACCAGCGCCCGCCGCATGCTGCAGGCACTCGCCGACGGCGAGACGGATCCCGCGACGCTGGCCGCACGGGCGGACTCACGCTTGCGGGCGACGCCCGACCAGTTATGCAACGCCTTCGGTGCGTGCACGGCCCTCCATCCCGTGTATCGGCGAATCGTGAAGCTCACGCTGGAGGAACTGCGACTGATCGAGGAGCACCTCGGCCAACGCGATCAGCAGATGGCGGATCTACTCAGTCACCATCACGATGCAGTCCACCGACTCGCCGAGGTGCCGGGCTTGGGCGTCGACTCGGCGCAGCAGATCATCGCGGAAGTCGGCGCCACCGCCGCGACGTTCCCCTCAGCCAAGCACTCGCGTCCTGGATGGGCGCGTGTCCCGGCACGGAGGAGAGCGCGGGCAAAAACTACAGTCACCGCTGCCCCAAGGGCAACCGCCAGATGCGACGCGTCCTGAATCAAGCGGCCAACGCTGCCGTGAAGGCCAAGGGCACCATCTTCGCCATCGTGTATCGACGAATCGTCCCGCGGCTTGGCCACGCCCAAGCCATCGGGGCCATCACCCACCGACTCTGTCGATTAATCTGGAAGATTCTTCACCAAGGCGTCCGTTACGAGGAGCGAGGGCCCGCTGTCAGTGAACAGGCCAAGAAGGTGCGAGCGCGCAAGATGATCCGCGAACTGCGAAGTCTAGGCTATCGCGTCGAACTGCTCCCGGCTCCATCGAGCAGCCCGGCATGATCGGGAGGGATTTTCGACCCTGGCTCATCCGCCTCGCGTAATTACAAGGTGCAGACCGACTTGCGCACCGACGGCGGAACGACGTAGAACTCACTGGTTCGGTCGTGCCTCGGGGACGGAATTCGTCACTGGCCAATCACGGTCGCTTCAGAATCGCTCGCACCACCTGAGTTGGAGGCGGACAATGCGCAACGCGCACGTTACCCGACGCGATTTCTTTGAGTCCATGATGGTTGGCGTGGCGGCGACTCTGAGCGCCGCCAAACTCGGTAATGCGGAGAGTTCTGAGGCAGCCAAGCGATTCATCGACGTTCACCATCATTTCTTACCGCCCGACTGGGTGTCGGCCTACAACGTCAGGCGCTCGGGCCCCTACGACAATTCCGCGATGACCAGCTGGACTCCTTCGCGTTCGGTCGAGGAAATGGATCGCCAGTCAGTCCAGACCGCTATCGTCTCTCTCTCCACCCCGAATGTCTGGGCTGGTGACCCGGCAATCGCCCCCCGCCTCGCCCGAAGCACGAATGAATATGCCGCGAAAATGGTCGCCGACCATCCCGGCCGGTTCGGCTTCTTTGCAAGCGTACCGATCGCCGATGCCGGGGCGGCCATCGCTGAATTGAACCACGCGCTCGATCAGCTCCACGCAGACGGTATTGTTCTTCTCACCAGCCAGGAGGGCCGATACCTGGGACATCCGATGTTCGACGGTGTTCTCAGTGCCTTGAACGAGCGCGGTGCGGTCGTATTCGTCCACCCGGCCACACCCGCCTGCTGTTCGAACGTCCTACCAGGTGTTCCTCCAGCGGTTGTGGAATTCGCTTTCGAGACGACTCGAGCCATCGTCAACCTGCTCATGTCTGGCGCTCTCAGTCGTTATTCGAAGCTGCGGTTCATCTTCTCCCATGGCGGTGGCGCGATGCCGTTTCTGGCGGGCCGTGTCACCGGTAGCGCTCCCGTGATGGAGGCAGAACGGCAGAATCGACTGCAAGGTGGAGCGGAGTTGCTCCTCAAGACACTGTTTTTCGACACGATGACGATGGAGAATGCAGCTTCGATGAGTGCACTCCTGCACACGGTGACTTCCCGCCACTTGATGTTTGGCTCTGACTATCCGCACGCCGCTGGGAACCGTCGCAACAGTAGCGCCAGCGGAGCGATTAAGAGCCTCTCGTCCTCAGGCGTGCTCAACTCCGCCGATCTGGCTGCTATTCAGAGCCGCACAGCAGCGGGGCTGTTTCCGCGTTGGCGCAGATGATCGCGACCCATGCCGGCAGTGCTAATTCAAGCCCGCTCCTAACGTGAACCAAGATAGAAGGAGACCTCGTGCAGCAACACCTCCCGAAGCTCTTGCTCCTCGCTGTCGCGGTGTGTGCCATGGGAGTGGGCCGCGGGGCCGGTCAGCCACAAGAGCAGACTCGAGCAAACGCCGACGCGCTGAAGTCGGTTGATGTGACGGAATACCCGATTCCGACGCCCAACAGTGGCGCAGGTGGCGGAATGGCCGTCGGCCCTGATGGCAATGTGTGGTTTACGGAGGGGAAGGCGAGCAAGGTCGCCAGAATGACTCCCGGAGGAACCATCACCGAGTACGCAACGCCGACCGCGAACAGTGGTCCAGCTGGGATGTCGTTCGACGAGGACGGCAATTTATGGTTCGCCGAGGGGCGTGTGAATCAAATGGGCATGAGGGCGCCTGATGGCACATTCAGAGAGTGGTCTCTCTCGCCTGCCGCAGGAGCCCCGCCGCGGGAGCCCGCCAGCCCGCGCAGAGCATCCGATGGCAATGTGTGGTACACCGCCCGCGTGCCCTCGACTGGTGGCGACATCATCGGGCGCTTGAATCCCACAACCGGCGCGATTACTGAATTTCCGATTCCCACCTACAGGGCCGATCCGCGATCGATCAGAAACGGCCCGGATGGCAATCTGTATTTTTCCGAGGGCAACGGCAACAAGATCGCACGCATCACCATGGAAGGCGTGATCACGGAATTTTCCATCCCGACAGCCAATAGCGGACCCCGCCAGCTGGATTTCGATCGCAACGGTGATCTCTGGTTTGCGGAGGCCACCGGGAACAAAATCGGACGTATGACTCTCACGGGAAAGTTCACTGAGTACGTTCTGCCTACGGCGGGCAGCAGCCCAATCGGCCTGACGGTGGACGTCGATGGTGAACACATCTGGTTTACCGAGGCGACCACAAATCGTGTCGGCTGCATTGACCAGCGGGGACAGATTGTGGAAATCGACGTACCGACACCGGATAGCCGTCCCCAGGCGCTCCGCGCAGGACCTGATGGAAAGATCTATTTCGTCGAGCAAAACGGGAACAAGATTGGTCGTGTCAATCGCTGACACTGTCGCTCTGGTCAGAACACACGCATGCGGGTGCTACGGGGCGCCCAGTCTCTGGCCGGCGGACGGAACGATGCTGTATTACATGCCGAACGGCACGGTCGCAATGGTGCGTAGTCGGGATGAGATAGACAGGGTCGTGGCATTCATCGTTCGCTTCGTGGTCAGGCGACGCTTGCAGTGAACCTGGAAGGTTGGTTGCGGGGTGGCATGAGAGTCGTCGGGTATGCCGCCCTTCGTCCCCACAACGTCGAACACCATGAATACTCAACCATTGCATTTCGTCACCACGCTTATCGTGTCCATCGCGCTCGGGTCGGGCGTGCATGCGTGGCAAACTCCCGTCCATTCGGCACCAATCGTGTCTGCCGCTGAGCCCCCAGCGGGAACAGCAACACTGAGAGTTCAGTGGATGGAAGTATCCGCCCCTGGTGGAGGCGTGATGCTGCTGGCGGTTGCACGGCCTAAAGGTGCCGGTCCATTCCCGGCGGTACTTCTACTGCACGGTACTCACGGGTTCGCGCACCAATATGTGCGATTAGCGGAGGATCTGGCGCGGGGTGGCGTGCTCGCCGTGGCAGCCTGCTGGTTCTCGGGCGGAAGCGGCGGCGGTTCGCGGTTCATAACACCCATTGGCTGCGCCGATGCGCCGCCGGTGACCGTGCCAAGCAGCCCTGACGCGAAGCAAAGGGTGGCTACGCTTCTGCACGCGGTCCGCCTTCTCCCGGACGTGCGGCCGCATCGAGTTGCAATCTTTGGACACTCCCGTGGTGGAGGAGCGGCTTCACAGTACCTATTGACTGCGAATGATCTGCGGGCGGTCGTACTCAGTTCCACTGGCTACCCACGTGAGCTCACCAGCCGCGTCGCTCAAATCACTACACCGATATTGATATTCCACGGCGCGCGAAACGATCCCGCCGATGGCGGATCCGCACTTTCAGACATTCAGATGGCCCGAAATTTTGAAGCTTCACTCCGGCAGGCAGGCAGGCGGGTGGAATTCGTGTATACGAGCGAGGTGCTCACAACTCGGTTTTCTCAGATCCCGCCCAGTACACGGATGTAGTCCGGAGAATGCTGGCGTTCCTTCGGCCCCTGCTTGACGTCACCGCAGTTCAGCGCTGACGCCATATGCACGTCCCACGGCCCGTAGAGCACCTCGTAGGGAGACCACAAGGTGGGATGCGTGCCGCGAACCACTTCACCGATGCTGCGCGGAATCACGCCGAAAGGATCAGCGCACGTGGACACGATGCGAACGACGAGATCGTCCTGGATGTCAAAGATCTTGTCAGGGTCGAAGGTGCGTTCGTAGGTGTCGACCCACAACTGGGTTTTCGTGATCGTGTCGGTCAGCTGCACGGTGACGCGCAGCCGGCAGCCAGCCTGGCGGATGCCGCCGTCGATCACGCAACGAGCCGCCTTCTCGCGGGAGCCGCCGGCGGTGACCCGAAGATAGCTGAAGCGCGTCAGGCCAGCGTAATTTCGGCAGTCAAACCGTCGGCGAGAGTCTGGAGACTGGCGTCGACGGCACGGCAGTGAACCGGTGCGGCTCTCACGACACGTGACTGATCCGACATCGGGCATGCGCGAATCGGGGGAGTTCATGAAACGTAAGAACGCTTTGAAATGTGTCGCTGTCGCAGTGTTGGTCACGGCGCATGCCGTGCGGTTCGGGTCCGGTCACAGCGATCCGCAGGCTGGCGCCGCCGGCGAGAAGCACCCGATTTCCATCGAACACCGGGGACGCGCCGTGCCGAACAGCTTGGAAGAAATCGCGGACCCGACGCACACCGCCGTAATCGTGCACGAGATGGTGCGCGACATCGTCGCCAGGTACGAGCCGGCGCAGATCGAACGGCTGCTGACGCCAATTCAGCGGATCCTCGCGTCGGCGCGTGAGAAGCGCGTGCGCATCATCTACGTGCGTTTCACCAAACACGCCGATGGCAGCACCTTCTCGGATCCCATCCGTCGCCTTGCGTTTCGCGGAGAACCGGGGGCTGAGCAGGACACGATCGAGGGAACACCCGGATGGGAGGTGATCGACGCCATAAAGCCGCATCCGGAGGACCTGGTGCTTCGCAAGTACCGACCCGACGCCTTCTATGGCAGCATCCTTGATTCTGTGCTGCGGTGGAACGGGGTTAAGACTGTCGTCCTCGTGGGACTCGGCGTGGCGGTCGGCGGTATCCCGACTCTGGCGACCGCGTCGAATCTTGGATACTTTCCCGTGGCGGTCTCGGATGCACTGATCTCTTCGGACTCGATGCGGACAACTGACGCGCTGGCGTACGTGACGGATACCTCGCTGGCTACAACGCACATTGACTTACTCGATGCCTGGAAGTCCGCAAAGGCGCGACCGCTCGCCGTTCCGCCCGCCTCACGCCCCGCGCAAGACGGGCCGTCCTCTGTGATGTACGAAGGTCGTGAAATCCCGATGACGACCGAAGAGATTCTGAATCCCAGGCACACCGCCGTGGTAGTGCAGGGGATCCAGAACGATTTCATCTCGCCTGGTGGCGGTTGCGACGCGCGCGGGTGCCGCTACGACCGGAAGCAGGTCGCGACAATCCTGCCGCGTATCAAGGAAGTCATTGCTGCCGCGCGGAACAAGAATGTGCCCGTTGTGTTCCTGCGGACGACCAGCCTTCCCGGAGACCTCACGTCTTCCGACGTTCTCCGCCGCCAACGAACGCACGGGGGCGGCCCGCAGCCGGCGCTCGCGGTGGAAGGTACACGCGGTGCGGAGTTCATCCCCGAGTTGAAGCCGGCGGCAGGCGACATTGTGCTGCCGGTGTACCGACCGGACGCGTTCTTCGGCACCCCTCTGGATCCCATCCTGAAGTGGAATGGCATTAAGACCGTCGTATTTCTCGGCATAAACGCCGACACCGTGGCCGTCCAGACACTGAGCCGCGCGTGGTATCTGGGTACTTCCGGATCGCGGTTTCAGACGCGATCCTGTCGGGCAAGCCGGCTCGGGTGCCGTTCACCACTACATATCTAAACAGCGCGCTGCCCAGAACGTCCCGGGAGGTGGTGGACATCTGGGCGCGACAGGCCGCGCAGCCAAGATGACCCGGACCGCGCGGGCGCTCTGTAACATGAGGGCGCGCGTAAGCACATTCGCGGGTGCGTTGCTCGCCTCGATGTTCATCGGATGTTCCTCGACGCGAAGCATCGAGACACTGCGCGAATCGGCACGCCAGAACACGATGTACCAGCCGTGATCGACCATTTCGTCCGTCACATCTTTTCCGACGCGGCCAACAGGGGTGCTCGGGTGAATCTCTTCCGCCTGGAGCGTCGAGGCGCTGCGCGACCAGCGCGCGCGCTGATTCACGAGAGCCGCCTGGGACGTTGCGCAAAGCGCCTCTTTCAACTCGCGCACTGTCCCGTCTGATTGTCGGATCACCCGACGAGCCGCAGTGTCGTGATGAGGGCCGTGAGAGCGGCGGGTGGTTGCTTGCGAGTCGGGTAGTACAAGAAGAAGCCGGGGAACGGTGGACACCAATCCTCGAGCACGCGGATCAGCGCTCCACTCTCGAGGTGTTAGGCAATGCGATCCTCCGTCACCCACGCGAGGCCCGCTCGGTCAAGCGCAGCTTGAATCACGAGATCAACGTCATCGAGCCCGCCGACGTCGATGTCAACGAAATCGTCCTCCGGCCGACGGCCCAGGAGCTCTAGAACAACATGGTCGGAGGACGCCAGAGGGAGAAGGACCTGATCGCGGATCTCCAGAATCCACGGGCGCGCGTCGGCGCGCAGATTAGCAAGCGAGTGGCAGAGCCAGTCTTTCAAGACCAGCTCTCTGCCAGGCTCGCTGAGATCACCGGAGTGTCGCTGTTCTGACGCGCTCAGAACCGCCACGCAGAAGCACAGCTCAATTGCGAGCGACCACGCGCGCGAGGTCTAGAGTGAAATCACCCTATGCTGCAAGTTATTGAAAACAAAAGAAAAATTTAGTGGCTGGGACGTAGGGATTCGAACCCCAATAACCGCGTCCAGAGCGCGGTGTCCTACCGTTGAACGACGTCCCAACTGAGGCGGGAAACCCTGATTATACCGGCAGGGAACCACATCGGGCAACCCTGCCGCTCCGGCGCCTGATCCGTGCGCCGTTCAGTGGCCCGGAACCGGTGCACCGCCCACCGCAGCCGGCCCCTCGCCCGCAGCTAGTCGTCGAGCACGAAGGTGACCATCATGTTCACCTGATACTCGGTAATCTTCCCCTCGGTTACGCGGACGTGCTGCTCCTTGATCCACGCCCCGCGGATGTTCCGCAGCGTCTTCCCGGCCCGCGCCAGCCCCTGCTGGATCGCGTCCTCGAAATTCCTGGTCGACGTCGCGCTGATCTCCGACACCTTCGCTACAGACATCTCTGACCTCCGATCGAATCCCGGATGCAATCTAGCGTCCGTCGGGCGTCGAGGACGACTTGCCGCCCGGCAGAGTCATCGCCACGAGCGACGTGTTCGCGCCACCGCCGGTCGCGAAGACGATGTACTGCTTCCCCTTGTGCATGAAGGTCATCGGCGGCGCGCTGGTCTTGGTCGGGATCGGCACCGCCCCGACCTGCTTGCCGGTGGCCTTGTCCACGGCATAGAGCTGAGGATCGACCTTCGGCGGACCGCCGCTCCGTCCCGTACCGTAGATCGCCAGGGTCTTCGTCGTCATCACCTGCGCATGGCCGCGCCCGGGAGGCGCCGGTGGCAGGTTCACCCCTTTGAACAACGGATCCGTGGACGTCGTCGGTACGAGCTGGCCGCCGTTCGGAATCCACCACGCCCTGTCCCCGGTGCTCATGTCGTACGCGGTGATCCCGCCGAGCTCCTTGGGCTTCACGATCGATACGCCACCGATCGTCGAACCCCCGGCCCGCCGCTCGAAGCCACCGACCGGCGCCTCGGGCTTCTTGTACCCAGGCGGCGCCGGCAGCGCGCCGAGCTGGCCGCAGCTGTCATGCGGCGAGCTGTAGCGGAACTCCGAGCAGGGATCCTTGGTGAGCTGCGCGGTGCTCAGCCCGGTCTGAGCCGCGACGTAGATCTTCCCCGTCTCCGGATCGGCCGCGGCGCCGCCGTCGATGTTCACGCCGCCGCTCGCGCCAGGCGCGTACCACGAGCACTTGAATTCGCTGCTGCCATCGGTGGCGGACGGAGGAATGAAATACGGCCCCATCCGGCAGGCCTTCGCCAGCTTCAGCGCCGCTTCCTTGATGGCCGGCGTGTAGTCGATCAGATCCGCCTCGACCAGACCCTGCTGTGAATACGGCGCCGGCTTGCTCGGAATCGGCTGCGTCGGCGACGACACCTCGCCGGGCACGTCGCTCTTCAACACCGGTGTCTCCGGCATCGGCCAGATCGGCTCACCGGTCACGCGGTCGAAGACGTAGAGCCAGCCCTGCTTGGTGCTCTGCGCGACGATCTTGCGCGGCTTGCCGTCGACGGTGACGTCGAGCAGGTTGGGAGCCATCGGCGTGTCGTAGTCCCAGATGTCATGGTGGACCATCTGGAAGTGCCACTTCTTTGCGCCGGTCTTCACGTCGAGCGCCACGATGCTGTTGCCGTACAGATTGTTCCCCGGGACGATGACCGCCGTACTCGTCCATCAGCGGCATGCCGACCGGGATGTAGACAATGCCCAGGTCCGGATCCGCGGAGTAGGGCGCCCACGCGTCGACCTTGCCGATACCCGGGGTCCCGCGCTTCGTGCCATTCAGCCAGGTCTCGGCCCCCGGCTCCCCGGGCTCGGGCACGAGGTTGAACTTCCACAGCTGCTTGCCGGTGCGGACGTCGAAGCCGCGGATGAAGCTGGGAAGGTTGCTCAGACGAATCGGGTAGTAGCCGTGGATGTGCGAGTTGCCGACGATGATCACGCCGTTGACGATGATCGGCGGCACGCTGGCGCCGATCTGTCCGAGCGCCGGATCGATGCCGACCGTGCCGTCAGCGCCGGTATTCGTCTTCTCGTCCCAGGTCTCTCCCGGCTTGGCCCGCCGCGCCGGCGCGGCATCGCTGATCACCAGCGGCCCCGCGTCATCGACCGCGAGCGGGACGAGCGGATACCCGAGGCCGTCCATCAGGTCGACGATCCCGTTCTTGCCGAACTTCGGATCGGGAATGCCGGTCTTGGCGTCGAGCGACGCCAGGTGGTATCCGGGGGTGGTGACGATGACGCGCTCTTCGGTGCCGTCGGTCCAGTAGGCGGGGCCGCGGCCGGCGAACTGTCTCGGCGCTTTCTGCCAGCGGATACCTTCGTCCATCCGCCACATCCAGAGCGTCTCACCCTTTTCGGGATCGATCGCGGCGGCGATCCGGCGGGTGGTCGCCACGGTGAACAGCCGTCCGTTGGCGTAGAGCGGGGTCGTCCGGTAGTACTCGTCGGCGCCGAAGGCGCTGGCGTTCCATTGCCAGGCCATCTTCAGCGAGCCGAAGTTGGCGGCGTTGATCTGGTCGAGCGGAGAGTAGCGGGTGCTCCAGGCGTCCCCGGCCCAGTAGCGCCACTCCCCCGGCTTGTTGCCGCGCACGAGGTCCGGCTCGGGGCCCGCCTGCTGGTCGCCGCGCAACGTGAGCGCCGCGAGCGCCATCCCTCCCAGACACACTGCTGCGGTGACGCTGCGCTGGATCACTCGGCGGTACGGCATGGCCCTCTCCTGCGGATTACGGTCAGAAACTGGATGTTGGCGGCGATCAGTGGCCGGCGGCCTTGCTGGCGCCGGCCGGCATGGCAATTCGAATCTTCTTCAACGGCCCGACGTCGGGCGGCAGCGCGGTCTTCCCCGCCGGGGCGCCGTTGATCTTCAGCAGGTAGGCGACGACGTCGGCGTATTCGTCCGGCTCGAGTGTCCCGGGCTGCTCCTTCGGCATCGTCGGTACTGATGAAGCCGAACAGCTGCGACAACGGGGCGCCGTTCCACTTCTCCCTGAACGCGGGGGCAGTGTAGGTGCCGGACGGATGGCAGGCGACGCAGATGTTCATGTAGGTCTGCTCGCCACGCGCCGCCTGTCCGGCCGTATAGACGCCGCTCGAGGTCGTGACGACCTTCGGTGACGGCGGCGCCTGTGCCGCAGCGCTGGCGACGACGCCGGCGAGGGTGAGGAACGCGACCGGAAATAGATGCGACGCGCGAACCATCCGTCTACTTGTCTCCCCTGACGTACTTCTTGAGCGCCCTGGGCCCGACCTCGGCGCCGTAGATGTTCCCGGCGGTGTCGACGGCCACGCCTTCTGCGGCGCTGGTGTTGGTGGCCTTGTCGTTGGGATCGGGGATCAGCGCGGTTACCTTGCCGTCGGCGAGGCTGCCGACCCGGATCCCCCGCTTCCAGTCGGTGCGCTCTTTCCCGTTGCCCACGGATCCTGACTCGGAATCGGCGACGTAGATCATGTCCTTGGTGTCGATGTAGATGCCGCTCGGGCGGCTGAACTGGGTCCACTCCTCGAGGAACCGTCCGTCCTGGTCGAGGATCTGGATCCGGTTGTTGCTCCGGTCCCCCACGAACAGCCGTCCCTTCGAATCGAACGCCAGTGCGTGGGGCTGATCGAACTCGACGGGGCCTGACCCCAATTTGCCGAACTCCTTGATGTACTTGCCTTTAGGGTCTAGCACAACAATGCGGGCGTTTTCGCCGCCGTGGCCTTCGGCGACGTAGATGTTGCCGTTGGGGGCGGTCGCGACGTCGTTGGGCTGGAAGAAGCCTTCGGACCCGGTTCCGCCGCCGGCGACGCCGAGCGTCATCAGCAACTTCCCCTCAGGACTGAACTTGAAGACCTGGTGCCCAATCAGCTTGGACGGCGCCGGCGGAAGCGGCGAATCAGGCGCGGCGCCACGGGCGCGGCGCGGCTTGTTGTCCTGCCCGTCGGTGACCCAGATGTTTCCCTGGCGATCGACATGGATCCCGTGCGGGAACACCATCAGCCCGCTCGCGAAGCTGGTGACCAGCGTGCCGGCTGGATCGAACTTCAGCAGGACCGGCAGATCGGATGCGAGGCACGAGTTCGCACCGCAACGTTCGGCGACCCAGATCGAGCGGCCGTCGCGGTCGATCTCGACCGCGCTGGTCGCCCCCCACGTCCGTCCGGCGGGCATCTTCGCCCATCCCTCGATGGTGCGGTACGGGTTGGGCTGGGCCGCCAGTACAGCGGCGCCAAGCACACCAGCCAACGCGAGCGCGGCGCGTCGGCGATCGTCAGGCATCAGGCCTCCTCAGTGCCGCGTAATCTAGCATGACCGCGCGATGGATGCGGATTCGGTGATTTGACGCTCCTCCGTGCGGGGCATACAATCCGCGCGAACTCGCTTTGACCTGATCCGGATCGTTCTTCGCACCTGCGGTGCGCGTCCGGGAGGAGAAGTCACAATGCTCCGATCGCGCCGTGGATTGTTCGATGTGCTTGCCGGGGGCGGTCACCGGGGAGCGGCCGCGGCGCTGCTCGCCGCCCGTGGGCACGAAGAGTACGTGGCGGAGCTGCAGCAGGCTCAGCGAACTCCACGCCCGCCGCTGCCTGCCGGCGTGGCCGAGATCCGCCTCAGCAGTAACGAAAACCCGCTCGGACCCGGACGCAAGGTGCTGGACGCGATCGTCGGCAAGTTCCCGGAAGCGGGCCGCTATCCTTTCAACAGCACGCCGGCTGACAGCAACCTGGTTGCCGCAATCGCTGCACGTCACAAGGTCAAGCCTGAGAACGTCGTGCTCGGCGCCGGCTCGCAGGAGATCCTCAAGAACGCCGTCCGCGCCTTCACCAGCCCGGAGCGCGCCCTGGTGACGGCCTCGCCGACGTTCGAGAATCCGACGTCGACGGCGAAGCGGATGGGACACCAGGTGAAGGAGATCCCGGTCGACTCCGCGTTCAAGCTCGACGTGGAAAAGATGATCGCGGCCGCCAGCGGCGCCGGGATGGTCTTCTTCAACAACCCGAACAATCCGACCGCCACGGTTCACGGCGCCAAGACGGTCACCGATTTCGTCGAGCGAGTCCGCAAGGCCTCTCCCGACACCGCCATCCTGATCGACGAGGCGTATCACGACTACGTGACCGATCCGTCGTATGCGACCGCGATTCCGCTCGCGCTCGAGACCCCGAACGTCTTCGTCGCGCGAACGTTCTCAAAGGCTTACGGAATGGCCGGCATGCGGATCGGCTATGCGATCGGCCGTCCCGAGACGATCAAACAGCTCGCGCGCTTCAAGATGCCGTACAACGTCAGCGTGTTCGGGGTGGCGGCGGCGCTCGCGGCGCTGGACGACCCCGGGTATCTGGCGGCCGAGAGCCAGCGGAACACGTCGGTCCGGGCTTTCACCGTCCAGGTCCTGCAGGACCTCGGCTGCCTCCCCACCGCTTCCGAGGGGAACTTCCTGTTCGTCGACGTCAAGCGTCCGGCAAAGGACTTCCGCGAGGCCTGCGCCAAGCAGGGAGTGATGGTCGGACGTGACTTCCCCCCCTTCGAAAAGACCCACGCCCGTATCTCGATCGGGACGATGCCCGAGATGCGAAAGGCGGCGGAAGTGTTCCGCAGCGTGTTGAAGCCGGTCACCTCGGCCGGACGACAGGAGGTTTCATGGCTTTAACGCGACGCAACTTCGTACGGACCGTCGGCGTCGGCGCCGCGGGAGCGCTGACCAGCTCCTTCATCGGAGCGCGCGGCCGCGAGAACTTCGTCTGGTCCGCACTGGAGGCGCCGGTCCACGCGGTGGAACCGGGCATGATCGTCATCAGCAGCAACGAGAACCCGATGGGCCCGGGCGCAAAGGTGCTCGATGCGATCCGCGCCGCGTTCGGCGAGGACGGCAGCCGGCCCGGACGGTATTCGCCCAGCGGCCGTGACCTGATCGACACGCTGGCCAAGCATCACGGGGTGAAGCCGGAGAACATCGTGCTCGGCTGCGGCTCGACGCAGATCCTGCGCACGGTGACGCACGTGTTCACGGCGAAGGACAAGCCGCTCGTCGCCACCATCCCGACCTACGAAGAGTGCGCCGATTACGCGACCCTGATGGGCAACAAGGTCATCGGCGTGCCGCTCGACAGCGAGTTCCGGCCGGATCTCGATCGGTTCGCGGACGCGTCCCGCGGCGCGGGGCTGGTGTTCTTCTGCAACCCGAGCAACCCGTCGTCCACCTACGTCGGCGCCAAGGCGACGCGCGACTTCCTGACCAGGCTGAACCGGGACTCTCCCGACACCACGATCCTGGTGGACGAGGCGTACTTCGAGTACGTCACCAATCCCGACCACGAGACCTTCATCCCGACGGCGGTCCAGAACCCGCGCATCGTCGTGGCGCGCACGTTTTCAAAGGCCTACGGGATGGCGGGCCTGCGCATCGGCTACGCGGTCGGCCACGCCGAGACGATCAAGAAGCTGTCGGACTGGGACGCCGGCAGCGGCACCAGCTCGCTCAACGTCCTGGCGATGCACGCCGCCATCGCGGCCACGCAGCAGGGGGAGGCGTTCGTCAGCGCCGAGCGGGCCCGCAACGCGGCGGTCCGCGATTTCGCGATGAAGTGGTTCGCCGACCGCGGCATGAAGCCGGCCGACTCGCAGGCGAACTTCATGTTCGTCAACATCGGCCGCCCGGTGAAAGAGTTCCGCGACGCCTGCCGCGCCAAGAAGGTCGTGGTGGCGCGCGACTTCCCACCGTTCGAGAAGACCCACTGCCGGATCGCGTTCGGCACGATGGACGAGATGCAGAAGGCGGTCAAGGTCTTCGGCGAGGTGCTGGGCAAGACTGCTACCGCGGCCGCGTAACTAGTCACTGCGGATTGGGGATCGCGGACGGCGGATCGACGGAGCGTTGATTGTGGATCTCGGCTGACAGCCGTCAGTCGCCAACCCACAATCCGTCAATCTGCAGTCCGCGATCCCCAGTCCGCGGTGGGAACCTCAGTCCCCTACCTGTCCCACACCGTCCCCTGGTCCTTCTTGGCGACCGGACCAATCCCCCTGAACACGAACTTCTGCAGGCGCCGGCCCTCGTAGGTCTCGGTCGTGTAGATGTTCCCCTTCGAGTCGGTGGCGATGCTGTGGACGGCGAAGAACTGTCCCGGCTGGCGGCCGCCGTCGCCGAAGCTGGTGAGGATCTCCATCGACTGGCGATCGAGCACGTACACCTTCTCGTTCTTCCCGTCGGCCACGTAGAGATACTTCTGCTGCGGATCCTTTGAGAAGGCCACGTCCCAGGTCGATCCATCGCCCAGGGTCTTCGGCGCGATGAACGTCTCCTTGACGAAGGTCCCGTCGGCCTTGAACACCTGGATCCGGTCGTTGGGGCGATCGCAGACGTAGACCAGGCCGTCGTTCGAGAGATCCGCGCAGTGCACCGGCGTGCGGAACTGCTTCGCCGGGGGCGCGGACGGATCGTACGGCCCGAGGTTCGTATCGTCCGGCTTGGCGCCGTAGGCGCCCCAGTAGCGCTTGAACTGTCCGGTGTCGGCGTCGATCACGACGACCCGTTTGTTGCCGTAGCCGTCGGCGATGTAGGCCTCGTTGGCCTTGGGATCGACGTAGATCTTGGCGACGCGGCCGAACGTCGTCGTGTCGTTGCTGCCGCCGGTTTTCCCCTGGTGGCCGAACTGCATCAGGAACTTTCCCTGCTTCGTGAACTTCAGGACGTGGGCGTCCTTGGCGTCGTTGCCGCCGATCCACACGTTGTCCTTGAAGTCGATGAAGATGCCGTGGTTCGAGAGCGGCCACTCGTAGCCGTCGCCGGGCCCGCCCCAGTGGCCGACGAGGTTGCCGGCGGGATCGAACTCGAGCACCGGCGGGGCCTTGCGGCAACAGGACGCCGAGGCCGGCGTCTGATCGGCGGCCGCCTCCACCGGTCCGACGGTGTCGGCGCGGTGCACGATCCAGACGTGATCATTCGAATCGACCCCGACGCCGATGGTCATCCCGAGCACCCAGCCGTTCGGCAGCGGCTTCGGCCAGAACGGATCGACCGCGAATCGAGGGGCCTGCACGGTCGGCTGAGCGGAGGCCTCACGCACCAGCGTGCGCTCGGCGACCGCGAGCGCAGCGATGACCGCCGCAAAAGAAGCGCCGACGAGCCAGCTTCGCCTCATCCGGTTCGGCACGACAGGCGAGCCGTCCACGTCAACAGCCTTCATCGCTCCCCCTTCGCGCCGGACCTGCCCGGGCTCTTGACGTTGAACTTCTGCAGTCGCTTGCCCTCGTAGGTTTCGCCGGTATAGAGGTTCCCGGAGGAATCCACCGCGACGCTGCCGACGCCGAAGAAGTGTCCGGGCCAGCGGCCGCCGGCGCCGACGCTCGAGACAGACGCGAGCGTCTGGCGGTCGAGAACCCAGACCTTCTGGTTGGACCCATCCGCCACGTACAGATAACGCTGCTGCGGATCGCTGGAAAACGCCACGCTCCACACCGAGCCTTCGCCGCGCGTGGCCGGCGCAACCTGCGCTTCCTTGACGAACGTGCCGTCTTTCCGGAACACCTGGATTCGATCGTTCCGCCGGTCGCAGACGTAGACCAGGCCGTCCTTCGAGAGCTTCACGCAAGCCGGCGCGCGGAACTGCTTCGCCGCCGGAGCGGCCGGATCGTAGGCACCCGTATCGGCATCGTCTGGCTTGACCCCGTAGGCGCCCCAGTGACGCTTGTAGGCGCCGGTCTCGGAATCGAAGACCGCGATCCGTCGGTTGACGAGCCCGTCAGCCACGTAGACCTCTTTGGCGGCGTCGTCGACTTCCACCGCCGCGGGACGATGGAGCGTGGTGGTGCTGTTGCTGCCCTCGGTCTTGCCCGCCTTGCCGATCTGGAGGAGGAACTTGCCGTCGGGCGCGAACTTGAGGACGTGCGCGTCGGCGGGGGGTGGAGCCGGAGCGGCAGCGCCGGAGCCCGCAGCGGCACCGCGACCGCGCGCACCTGCCGCTGACTCAACCAGTCCGGCGGCGGCGATCCAGACGTTGCCCCTCGCGTCCACGGTGATGCCGCCGGGTGACTGGGGCCAGTCGTAGCCCGGCCCGGGGCCTCCCCAGCTGCTCACGACGTTCCCCGCCGGATCGAATTGCAGGACGAAGGGAGCGGGCAGGCAGCAGGTCTCGGCCGTCGGCGGACTGGCGGCGAGACCGATCTCGGTCCGGGCGTTCAGTGAGGCGGCGCCGCGATGGACCACCCAGACATGGTTGCGGGCATCGACGGCGACGCCGGTGATCGATCCGAACAGCCAGTGGTTGGGCAGCGGCTTCGGCCAGTACGGATCCACCTGGAACGTGGGGCCCTGCGGCGCCTGTGCCGCCGCGACACCGATGATCGCGGCGAACATGACGCCGATCGAGATGGTCCGGCTTCCCGTCACACGCTCCTCCTGTTCCGCCTGAAACGCGCGCGCAGTATACACTGCGCGGCATGAGAGGACGGCAGCTCGCGGGCCTGGTCGCAGCGCTGATTGCGCTGTCGACACCCGCCTCGCCGTCCGCTCACGAGATCCCGCCACGGGTGATCGTGCACGCGTTCGTGAAGCCCGAACCGGACCGGTTGCGCGTGCTGCTGCGGGTGCCGCTCGTCGCCATGCGCGACATCCAGTTCCCCGAGCGAGAGGATGGCTTTCTCGACCTCGGCCGTGCTGAACCGGCACTGCGCGCGGCCATCACCCAATGGATCCTGCCGAACCTGGTGATCTTCGAGGACGGCAGGCCGCTGCCGGCCGCCACCATCGTCGCGGCCCGTGCCTCGTTGCCGGCCGATCGATCCTTCGTTTCGTACGCCGACGCGCTCGCGCACATCACCGGGGACGGGCTGGCCGGCGACCGGCTTGCCGGCAACCGGCTTGCCGGCAACACTCGCGTACCCTGGACGCAGGCCCAGCTCGACATGCTGCTGGAGTATCCGGTTGGCTCGGCGCAGTCGAACTTCGCGATCCAGCCGGGCTTCGGACGGCTTGGCATCGAAGTCGCCACCGTCGTGCGCTTCGTGACCCCGGACGGCGTGCGGGCTTTCGAGTTCCGCGGCGATCCGGGGCTGGTCCGGCTCGATCCACGGCTGCACGAGGCCGCCTGGCACTTCGTCAAGCTGGGGTTCTTTCACATTCTCGACGGCGCGGATCACCTGCTCTTTCTACTCTGCCTGGTGATCCCGTTCCGGCGGCTGCGCCCGCTGATCGTCATCGTCACCGCCTTCACCGCCGCGCATTCGATCGCCCTGGTCGCCGCGGCGTGGAACCTGGTGCCGGACGCGCTCTGGTTTCCGCCGCTGGTGGAGACGCTGATCGCCGGCTCGGTGCTCTACATGGCGCTCGAGAATATCGTCGCGCCCGCGAGCACCCAGCGGCGGGCGCTGCTGGCGTTCGCCTTCGGCCTCGTGCACGGCTTCGGCTTCTCGTTCGCACTGAAGGAAACGCTCCAGTTCGCCGGCTCCCATCTGCTGACGTCACTGTTCTCGTTCAATGCGGGGGTGGAGATCGGACAGATCCTGGTGCTGCTCGCGCTGATACCCGTGCTCGACGTCGCGTTCCGCTATGTCCTACCCGAACGCGTCGGGACGATCGTGCTGTCCGCTCTCGTCGCGCACGTCGCCTGGCACTGGATGGCGGATCGCTGGGCCGCCCTGCGGGAGTTCCCGATGCCGGAACTGGATGTGTCGGTCCTGACCCTGGTCGTGCGGGCGCTGCTCGTGATCACCGTCATCGCCGCGATCGCCTGGATCGCCGGGCGGTTCCGTGCCCGCGCGTCCAGCGCCGCCGAGGTCAGCCGGGGGAACTAGTCAACTCCCAACTCCCAACTCCCAACTTCCAATCGCCAATCCGTCAATCAGCAATCCGTCAATCCGCAGTCCGCAGTCCCCAATCCGCAATCATTTGCGCTCCCACCAGAACGGCAGCCGCTGGCGCCCCTTGTCGCCGGTCTCGTGCAGCGTCTTCGCGTCCAGCAGGCGGCCGTTGATCATGACCAGGTTGAGCGACTCGGAGTTGCGGATGTTCTCGAGCGGATTCCGGTCGAGGACGATGAGGTCGGCGAGCTTGCCTGTTTCGATCGAGCCGATGTCACCATCCATGCCCAGGTAGCGCGCGCCGTCGATCGTGGCGGCCCGCAGCGCCTCGAGATTCGACATCCCGCCCTGCTGCAGCATCCACAGCTCCCAATGGGCGCCGATCCCCTGGATCTGGCCGTGGGCGCCAAGCTGTACGGTGCCGCCCGCGTCCATGATCTGCTTGGCTCCGCGCGCGGTCAGGACGTGGTTGAAGTCGTCCATCGGGGCCATGATGCGGCGGCGCGAGCGCGCGTCGATCACCTCGCGCGGCGTGAATCGCAGCACCTGTTCGTTCTCCCAGACGTTCGTGTTCTGGTACCAGTAGTTCTCACCGTTGAGGCCGCCATAGGCAACGATCAACGTCGGCGTGTAACCGGACTTGCTCTTTGCGAAAAGCTGGACGGTGTCCTTGTAGACCTTCGGCACCGGCAGTGAGTGCTCGAGCCCGGTGTGCCCGTCGAGCACGTGCGTCTGGTTCATGTAGAGGAGCGATCCCCCCTCGGGAACGTTCAGCATCTCCAGCTCGCGGGCGGCCTTGACCAGCATCTGCCGCGAGTCGCGGCGCTGCTGGTTGTAGCTCTTCACCGAGATCGCGCCGGCCGCCTTCTGCCGCCGCAGGTGCGACAGCGCATCGTCATATGACTCGATGACCGCCTTGAACGGTGTCTCGGCGCCGTAGAGGATCGTGCCGGTCGAAAACAGGCGGGGTCCCAGCTTCGTGCCGGCCCGGATCATCTCGGCATTGGTGAAAACGGTGACGGTATCGTTGGAGGGATCGTGCGAAGTGGTGACGCCGAACGCTAGGTTAGCGGCCAGCCGCCAGCTCGATTCCGCCAGCAGCCCTGCCGATTCTCCACCCAGGTGCGCATGGACGTCGATGATCCCGGGCATGATCGTCTTGCCCTTGACGTCGACGCGGCGCGCCCCGGCCGGGACCTGGACGGAAGAGGACGGCCCGACCGCGGTGATCCGGTTTCGCTCGATCACGATCGTCGCGTTCTCGATGACCCCGGGCGTGCCGGGTATCGACCCGGGCTTGAGGCCGGCCATCGTGATCACCCGCGCTCCGACCAGCGCGATCGAGCCGGACGGCTTGTCGGCCTCGATGGTGAAACCGATGTCGATCCCCTTGGCCTCGGGCTCGTCGGCCTTCGGCTGCCCTCCTTCGACGAAGCTGAAGGTGCGCGCCAGGTCACGCGAGAAGAGCTGCGGGCCAAGCGTCCAGTAGACCTTCCGGCTGTCGCCGGACCAGTGCAGGAAGAACCCGGCGTCGCGCGAGACGCGCTGCACGGGGTAGGCGCTGGTCGTAGGGCTGATATCGACGACGCGGCCGGTTTGCGGGAAGGGCGCAACCAGCGTCCTGAACCGCTCTTCGAAGGCGATCCACTCGCCATTCGGCGACACCGCGAACTCGGTGGCATTCGTGCTGCGAATGTGCTCGATCTCGTCGCGCCCTGGAAGCGGCGAGGCAGCGGTCGGCACGCCGATGCTCAGCAGCGTGTAGGCGTTGTTGCGAAAGTCGCGTACGTACAGCCGCGTTCCCGTGTGATCGAACTCGGCGTCCGCTCCCCCTTCCCGCGCCAGCAGCGGCTCGCCTCCGGCGGTGGGCACGACATAGATGCCGGCCCCGTCACTGAAGAGCGGGCCGCGTGAGTCGTCATCCCCGGCGTGCCGGTAGACGATCTTCTGTGAGTCGGGGGAAAAGGCCGGCTCCACGTAGTGCCCTGGTTTCGTGACGACGTCGCGGCCGCCGGAGCCGTCAGGCTTGATGACGCGGACGCGGCCGAGTTCGGCGTCGGTCCAGGACACGTAGGCGATCCACTGGCCGTCACGTGAGAACGACGGGTAGAACTCGAAGCCGGCGGCTTTGGTGAGGCGCTGCGGCTTGCCGTCCGGAAGTGCGCGCGAGTAGAGATGGCCGAGGGCACTGTAGACGACCGTCTTGCCGTCCGGCGAGACCCGCACGTCGCGGATCATCTTGACCGGGAACTGATCGGGATGCACCGTCTGCTTGAAGCGGACGGCATCCTGGATCGTCTGCTCGACGCGCGCGGTGAACGGGATGTCCTGCCCCTTCCCCGAGGCGATGTCGACCTTCCAGATCTTGCCTTCCCCCCAGATGACGATCGCCTTGCCGTCCGGCATCCACGCGTATTGCGGGTAGAGACCGTGGACCGCCCAGGCCTCCTGCAGGTCCTTGTCGACGTTGGCGAAGAGCTCGCGGTCGCGACCCGATTCGATGTCCCGCAGGTAGAGGAAGCTCTTCGTCCGGACGCGCCGGATGTAGGCGATGGACTTGCCGTCCGGTGACGTCTGGGGTGTGACCGACCCACCCTGCACGCTGATCGCCTGGCGCTCGCGGCCGGTGACGAGATCGCGGCGCATCACGGCGTAGATGGTGCCGTTGGGATTCTTGTCGTACTCGAAATTGAGGCCCGGCGTGACGTCCTTGCTGTAATACAGGTAGCGTCCGTCGGGAGAGATATCGGGCTCGCCGTTGTCTTTCTGGGACCCGGTCCGCTCGGTGACCTGCAGGCCGTCGGAGGGGCCCGACGAGTGGTACATCCAGATTTCGCCGGCCCCGAGCGAGCGCTGCGCGACGAAATGGCGGCGCGCGTAGATGTACTTTCCGTCGGGCGACCAGGTCGGGCTGTTGATGAACCACTGGCGATCGCGCGAGATCTGCTTCGCGTCCTTTCCATCCACGTCCATCGTCCAGATGTTCCACAGGCCGTCGCGGTCCGAGGTGAAGGCGATCCGTTTGCCATCGGGGCTGAACCGCGGCTGCACGTCGAAGACACTGCCGCCGGCGATCCGGGTCGCGGGTGCGGACCCGCTGCCGTCGATCGGCATCGTGTAGATGTCCCCGAGCAGGTCGAAAACGATCCGCTTGCCGTCGGGGCTCACGTCCACGTTCATCCACGTGCCTTCGTTCGTGTCGAGCGCCAGCTTGGTCACCGGACCGTAGTCGGCGGCGACATCCCACTTCCCTTCTCCTTCTCAGGTGGCTTCTGCTGCGCATGGACCGGGGGCAGCAACACGACCAGGACGGCAGCAATCAGCACGCGCAGACAAGTCATCGTGGTGAGGTCTCTTTCAGGGATCGGGGACGGCGGATGGGGGATGTTGGCGGCGGCTCCAGGCTCTGCCACAGGTACCAGCTCGCAATCGAGCGGTACGGACGCCAGGCTTCACCGAGCTTGCGCATCCGGTCCGGAGTCGGCTTCTTCCGCAGGCGATACGCCTTCTGGATCGCGGTGACGATGCCGAGGTCGCCGAGGGGGAGAACGTCTGGACGCTGGAGCCGGAAGATGAGGAACATTTCCGCCGTCCAGCGGCCGATTCCCTTCACCTGGGTCAGCGCCGTGACGACCTCTTCGTCGGTCATGGCCTCCAGTGCCTCGAGGGGCACCGTGCCGTCGGCGACCTTCACGGCGAGGTCTCTCAGGTAGCCGGCCTTCTGCCGGCTGATGCCGGCGGCCCGCAGCTGCACATCCGATACGCCGGCAAGCCCCTCCGCCGTCATCGTGGCGCCGGGGAGGCATTCGACCAGCCGATTGTGAATGGTGGTAGCGGCCTTGGTGGACAGCTGCTGGAACACGATGGCGCGAGCCAGCATCGCGAAATGGTCGAAGCGTTCACGCGCGGCGGCGAGGCCGCAGGGGCCGTGCTGCTTGATGATCGAGGCGAGAATCGGGTCGCGCCGCATCAGCGCGCGGCGGGCAGAGGCGTACTTGTCGGGGGGCACTGCCCGTGATGTTAGTCAAAAACGGGCCGGTCGGGTGGCGGTGTCAGTTGGCCGGTTCAACGGTCCCCGGTCTGGACCCAGGCGGTAAACCTGGAACCAGCGACCGGGAACCCGGAACCACGATCATCGCTCCGAGCCTTCGCGGTCGTTGCCGGCGAAGTCGCTCGTACGATCGGGGCGCATCTCGCTCTCGGACGATTCGGCCCGGCCGCGATCGAGCGCGCTGGAGCCGCCGCCGGTAGCCTGACCGCCATCTGTGTCGCTTATCTCACGACGCCGCCGGTGGCTGGCGATTCCACCCTTCCGGCCGGCATCCCGCGCTTCCTCGCTGGTCCACTCGTGGGCCGTGCCCTTCTGGTGCGCCGCCTTCCCGCCCTTACTGGCTATTTCGCGCTGCTTCGCGCGATCCATCGAAGCGAATCCACGATCTTCCTTGGCCACGTGTCCCTCCTTCCGTTGCCTGATCCCGCCCGCGGAGACGCGGAAGTGATCGGGCACTGAGAGGGAGTGCAACGCAGGTGCCACCAAAATCGTAACGTCAGCTTGGAAGTTGTTGGACGGACAAGACTTACTGACTTGGAACATAGCGGGACAATTAGGTCGCCTGCGGCTCCATTCTAAGCAGCTTTCTGCCGCTCGAGCTCGAATGATCCATGTGCAGGCGTTCGGAACTACCGTGCATGAGCAATGCACTTCTCAGCCGTATGTGAGTCGGATCGCTCCACACGGGCAAAAACTACAGGCTGTTCAGAAGCGGGATGCCACCATGGCGATCGCGTGGTGGAGCCGGGCGACCACCCGCTCCCGGCCAGCCAGCTCGAGCATTTCGAAGAGGCCGGGGCTGGCGCTCCGGCCGGTGACCGCTACCCGGGTCGCATGGATAAGGGCCGCAGCCTTGATCTGGGCCGACTCCGCGACCGACCGCAGCGTTCCCTCGAGCGGCGCCGCGGTGAAGCTGTCGAGCGCCTCGAACGCGGTCGCCAGCGAACGAAGCGCCTCCCCGATCTCCGGCTGCAGATGTTTGGCGACCGCGGCCGGCTCGTAAGTGACGTCGTTCGCCAGCAGTGGCCGCGCCTCGTGGCCGAACTGGGTCAGCCGCTTGAGTCTCGGCTTGAACAGAGCAACGACCGCGAGAAACCAGGCGCGGCGTGACGAGAGCAGCTCGTCGCTCCACAGCCCCTCGTCGCGCAGCCGCGGCTCGAGCCGCGTGGCCAGCTCCTCTGCCGACAGTCGCTGGATGTACTGCTGGTTGACCCAGTCGAGCTTCTCGGGATTGAAGACCGCGTTTCCACCGCTGATCCCTTCGAGCGCGAACGCCGAGACCAGCTCGTCGCGCGTGAACAGCTCCTGGTCGCCGCCGGGAGACCAGCCGAGCATCGCCAGGAAGTTGACCATCGCCTCCGGCAGGTAGCCGAGACGGTCGTATTCCATCACCGAGGTCGCGCCATGGCGTTTGCTCAGACGCTTCTTGTCGGTGCCGAGGATCAACGGCACGTGCGCGAACTGCGGCGGGGTGCTCCCGAACGCGTTGTAGAGCAGCACCTGCTTCGGCGTGTTCGAGATGTGGTCGTCGCCGCGGACCACCTGCGTGATCCGCATGTCGATGTCGTCGACGACGACCGAGAGGTGGTAGGTCGGCTGGGCGTCCGAGCGCAGGACCACGAAATCCTCGATCACCGCGTTGGGAAACTCGATCGGGCCGTGAACCAGGTCGGCGAACGAGGTCGTGCCGGCGGGCACCTTGAAGCGGACGGCCCGCGGCACGCCGGCCGCCTCGCGGCTGGCGATCTCTTCGGAGCTCAAGTCGCAGCAGGTCCGGTCGTAGATCCAGCCGCCGCCGGCGGCTTCTCCCGCTTCGCGCTTCTGCTTGAGCGACTCCGCCGTGCAGTAGCAGTAGTAGGCGCTCCCCTCGCGCACCAGCCGTGCGGCCGCGTCGCGGTACATCTCGAGCCGCTGTGACTGAAAGTAGGGAGCGTGCGGCCCGCCGATGTCCGGCCCCTCGTCCCAGTCGAGGCCGAGCCAGCGCAGACCGTCCACGATGCCCGACACCATCTCCCACGACGAGCGCTCGGCATCCGTGTCTTCGATCCGCAGGACGAACGTGCCGCCACGGCGCCGGGCGTACAGCCAGTTGAACAGCGCCGTCCGGGCGCCGCCGACGTGGAGGTAGCCGGTCGGTGACGGAGCGAAACGCACGCGGGTCATACGGTGATTCTAGTCAACTCCCAATCCCCAATCGGGAATGGGGTGATGGGGGGTGCGGGGGTGCGGGGGGTGCGGGGGGTGCGGGGGGAATTGAAATTGGACTTTGGGAGTTCGGAGTTGGAAGTTGGGAGTTGCCCATCCCCCATCCCCCATTCCCCGATTCCCGCTAGAAGATTTCCCCGAACACACTCCAGAATCGCTCGCGGGTCTTCATCAGCAGCGAGCGGTTCCGCCAGGTGGCCAGCTCGAGGCGGTGTGACACCTTGAGGTCCTGCTCCATGTCCTGCAGCAGGCGGGACGCGAGTTCACGGCTGGTGACGGCGACGTTCAGCTCGTCGTTCAGCTCGAGCGAACGGTTGTCGAAGTTGGCCGACCCGAACATGCTCCAGATCCCGTCGACCACCAGCGTCTTCGTGTGCATCATCGTCGGCTGGTACTCGTAGAACTCGATGCCGAGCTCGAGCAGCCGGTCGTAGTAATGGCGCGAGGCGTATTTCACCGGCATGGCGTCGGTGATGTCCCCCTCGACGAGGAGCCGCACCTTGACGCCGCGCCGGACGGCATCTTCGAGCGACCAGAGGGTCGATTCGTCGGGCACGAAGTAGGGCGTGGTGATGTCGAGCGACACCTTCGCGGATGCGAGGGCGAACAGGTACAGACGCTTGAGATCGTTGCTGCCTCCGGTCGGTGAGCTCCGGACCAGGAACGAGGCTCCCTCCTCGTTCTTCGGCGCAACGAAGTCGTCCAGGACCGGGGCGGCTTCGCCGGCGGTCTCGACGAAGTTCTCGTAGAAGCCGCCTTCGAGCAGCCGGGCGAGCGGACCATGGAGCTCCACCTGGGTGTCGCGCCATTCCTCCTTGCTGCGAGCGTTCCCCTTCCACTGGTCGTCGACACCGGCACCGCCGGTGAACCCGATCTCTCCATCCACGACGAGGATCTTGCGATGGGTACGGTAGTTCAGCTCCTCGAGCGAGTACCAGGTCGGAGAGTTGAACTGCGCGACCGTACATCCGGCAGCTTCGCAGCCGCTGCAGGTCGGCATCCGACACCGAGGAAGCGCCGACGGCGTCGAGCACGAGGTTCACCTTCACGCCGCGACTGGCGGCCTCTTCGAGGGCGCGGGTGAACTCCTGGCCGATGCCGCTCTCGGAGTTGTAGATGTAGCTTTCCAGGCTGATCCGCCGCTTCGCTCCCCGGATCGCGCCGAGCATCGCCGGGAAGATCTGGTCGCCGTTGGTGTGGACGATGTAGCGGTTGCCGCGAGAGAGCTCGGCCCCGACCAGCGCCGACAGATAGGCGGGGTGTCGCGGGTCCGGCGCGGAAACTGCGGTCCGTACCTTCAGCGTCTGCTGGTCCTGGGCGAGCATCAGCAGGACGGCGATCACCCCCGCTGAAATCAGCAGGATTATCAGGGCGCGGCGGACCGGCTTGAAGCTCACGCCCCTGGCTGTGCAATAAGTTCGCCGCTCTCCCTGGGCCAACGGGGACAGGCCCCTTAAGGTGCCTGTCCCCGTTCAATGGTCCCCGTTATTGCGCGTCCCGTTCCAGGACGCGCGTCTCGTGCAGGACGCCGCTCCGGCCCGCGGCTATCGTCCGGGCTGGAGGCTTCGCATGATGTTGAGAAGATTGATGTTCGCAGTGACCCTGGTGGCGGTCGCTGGCTGCAATGGACCCGCTGCCCCGGCCGACGTCGCCGGCGGCGGCCGCGGCTCCGAGACCGCCACGGGAGCAGCCGCCGGGATCGCCTTTTCCACGACCGGGGGAGGCCATCACCTGCTGCAGAACGCCTTCGACACCCAGTTTGCGTTCAGCGCGGTGGCGGGGCCGGACCGGGCGGCCGGACGCTTTCACCAGGCGCTCACCCTCGAAGGACAGAGCGTGGCCTTTCACGGCGAGGTGACGTGCGTCAGCGTGGACTCGGTGAACCGGCGGGCCTGGGTGGGCGGGATCATCACCGAGAACTCCTCGGCGCATCCGTCGTTTCAAACCGCCAGACACCAGGTGGGCAAGGACATCTGGTTCCGCGTGCTCGATTCGGGCGAAGGGACGGCCGCACCCGAGGACCGGATCACGTTTCTCGGCTTCGAGGGGGACGCGGGCTTCTTGACCTCGGCCGCCTACTGCGCCGGGCAGCCCTGGGCGGAGAACAACGCCCGGACCTGGCCGGTGACCAGCGGCAACATCCAGGTCCGACCCTGATCTCAGGTAAGTGTGCCGCTGCGCCGAAAGGCGGCCGGCGTGCAGCCGAACTGCGCCCGGAACTGTCGTGTGAAGTGGCTTTGATCCGCGAACCCCGCCGATGCCGCGATGGCGGCGAGTGGTTCGTCCGACCGGGCCAGCCGTTCCGCGGCCCAGTCCAAGCGCCGCCGGCGGAGGTAGGTCCCGGCCGAACACCCATAGTGCCGTCTGAACTCGCGCGTCAGATGGCCGGGATGCACGCCTGCGATCGCTGACAGTTCGGCGAGCGTCGGCGGCTGCTGCCAGTGGTCGTGCAGACGCTCGCGGACGCGCCGGCACCACGCCGGTATCGCGGGCGCGGCCGCGAGCGGAAACGCCCGGGCGGCGGTCGCGAGCAGCTCGAGCCCGAGGCCCTCGACCGCCAGGGCGGTGACCGCATCCCGGCACGAGAGCTCGAGGCTGAGCCGCCTCGCCAGCGCGCTGACCGACAGCTCGCCGCTGTGCCGGATCGACGAAAGGAAGGAAGAGAACGGCCGGAGCGTCTCCAACCGGCTGGCGTCGGGCTGCACGATGAGGACGCGCGCGCCGGCCGTGCCGATCCGGTTGTCGTGCCTCTCGCCGGCCGGCTCGGTCAGGACCATCGATGCGGTCGACCAGTGCGAGCGTCCCCTCATCCGCGAGTCGAACGATCCTTCCAGCGTCGTCGCGACGCAGGTTCGATCGTGGACATGAGGCGGGAGGAAGGCGCCGGGCGGGAAGCGCGCGTCGGTGACGAGCATCCCGCCGGCCTCGAGGGTGCGGAAGCGCGGGCTCCCGAACGACACCGCCTCGAAGTCAGCGCGATCGGTGGCAGCCATCGGCGGTCATCGATAACGGATGCCGAACCGGTCGTCCCGCGCCTGCCGTTCCTCGGCCGTCAGCGTGCGCGGCGACTCGTCGAGGGACCGCCGTCCGATCTCGCGAAAATATCCTTCGAACCCCGACGGGGAATAGATCGCGATCCACTGGAGCACGGCTGAACCGGTGTTCCGGCCGCCGTGCCACGTTCCCTGCGGAACGAACAGCGTCGAACCGGCTTCCAGCATCACGCGATCCTCGCCGAGTGTCGCCTCGCCGCGGCCCGACTGGATGAAGATGATCTCGTCTTCGCGTTCGTGCAGGTGGACCGGGATCGAGGTGCCGGCGCTGACCTCCTGGGTAATCATCCCGAAGCGCCCCTGGCCGCCCGGCGGGCCGACCTTGATGCGAACGGGATCGCGGCCGACGAAAACGAGCTCGCCGTCCGACGGGCCGATCGCCGATGGCCTGGCCGGGCCAGTCTGGTGGCCGTCCGCTGCACCGGCGCGCAAACCGCTCGCGGGCAACCCGCTGGCGGGCAACCCGCTTGCGGGCAAGAGGCCGGCGGCGGCGACCAGCATCAGCAGTTCACGGCGATTTGGATGGCTGCCGGTGATCATGTCTGCCTCAACCCCTCCTGCGGATCGACGCGTGACGCTCGGCGGGCCGGCAGCCAGCACGCCGCCAGGGCGACCGCGGTCAGGCAGATCGTAGCCGCAAGGTAGGTGACGAGGTCGACGGCGCTCACCGCGAAGAGAAGCCCTGAAGCCAACCGGCTGACGATGATCGCGCCGAGCAGCCCGAACCCGAGCCCCACTGCCAGCAGCTTGAGGCCGCGCGCGACCACCAGCCTGCGGACGGCCGCCGGCGTCGCGCCGAGCGCCAGCCGCACGGCGATCTCCCGCGTCCGTTCGCCGACGAAGTACGAGAACACACCGTAGATCCCGACGGAGGCGAGCGCCAGCGCGAGGATCCCGAAGCCGGTCATCAGCCACGCCGCCAGCCGCAGCGGCCCGAGCGCGTCGTCCACGAGTGCGCCGAGGGTACGAACCTCCTGGACCGCGGTGCCGGGCCGCAGCTCGCCGATGACCCGCCGCGCCGGCTCGGCGAGGGAGCTCGCGCTGGCGTCGGAGCGCAGGACCAGGCTGAAGTTCGCCCCGAGACCGGCGCGATAGACCTGCGGCAGCATCGCGCGCCGCAGATCGTGGGCTTTCACATGTGCGACGACGCCGACGACTTCGAAGAAGCTCTCCGGGCTCCCTTCCGGTTCGAGCTGCAGCAGCCGGCCGACCGCCTTGTCGCTGCTGCCGTAGGCACGAACCGCCAGCGAGTCGTCGATGATGATGACCCGGCGCGGATTCCGCAGCTCGTCCAGGTTGAAGTCGCGGCCGGCGATCAGCGTGGCGCCGATCGCGGCGAAGTAGCCGGGAGTGATGTTGTAGCCGTCGGCGGAGGTCTGCTCCCAGTTGCGTGCGGTCTCCGCGTTGTAGGCGTAGGGCTGGAGCGGCCCCTGTCCGGTCAGCGGCAGCAGGCTGATCCCGCCGACGGCCGTTACACCCGGCAGCTGACGCAGGCGGTCGCCGAGCTCGATGTGGAACGCGGCGCGGGCCTCCGGCAGGTTGAGCCCGCGAAAGGGAGTGGCCACGCGCATCGACAGCGTGTCGCGAGGATCGAATCCGGGATGCGCATCGACCAGGGACCGGAAGCTCTGGATCACCAGGCCGGTGCCGACGACCAGCACGAGACCCAGCGCGATCTGCGTGACGATGATGATTTCCCGGAAGTGACCGCCGCGCCGGGACGCGCTGCCGACCGCGGCGGCCCGGAGCCCGTCGGCCAGATCGACCCTGGCGGCGCGCATCGCCGGCACCAGCCCGAACGCCACCGCCGACAGCATCGTCGCGGCGATCGCGAAGGCGAGGACGACCGGATCGATCGAGGCGGCGTCGAGCCGCGGCACCGCCGACAACGCCCGGACGTTGACCACCACCAGCGCGGCCCGCGCCAGCAGGATGCCCAGGGCGCCGCCGCAGACGGCAACGACCAGGCTCTCGGCGAACACCAGGCGCGCGATGCGCGGCCGGCTGGCACCCACCGCAACCCGGATCAGCAGCTCACGGTCGCGTCCGCGGGCGCGCGCCAGCATCAGCAGCGCGATATTCGCGCAGGCGATCGCGAGCACCAGGCCGACGGCGGCCATCAGCGCCCACAACCCCGCGCGCGAGCCCTTGACGACGTCGTGATGGAACGGAATGATCTTGACCCGGAGCTCGGAGGCCGCGTGGACAGGGACTTCGGCGCGCAGCTGACCGGCGATGGCGGTGAGCTCCTCCTGGGCCTGCGCGAAGGTCGCGCCGGGCGCGAGCCGGGCGAAGACGGTGAAGGAGGTCCAGTTGCGCGGCGGCTGCTGCGCGTAGTTGATCTGCGTCGGCCGCCAGATGTCGGAGTCGCGCAAGGCGTAGGTCTCGGCCGGCAGCTCGAGGCGGAAGCCCTCCGGAACGACGCCGACGATCTCGACCGGTTGCCCTTGCAGGTTCACCATCCGTCCGACCACCGCTGGATCCGCTCCGAAGCGTCGCTGCCAGAGGCCGTGACTGAGGAGCATGACGCGGGGCCCGCCCGGCTGGGACTCTTCGGGGCGGAAATGGCGTCCGAGCACCGGATCCACTCCGAGGAACCGGAAGAAGTTGTCGTTCACCGATCCGATCTGGACGATCTCGGGGTCGGTGTCGTCGCCGAGGATGCCCTGGCCGCCGGTGGCAATCGTCAGTTCCTCGAGGGTCTTGCTGCGCTCACGGTAGTCGCGATAGTCGAGCGGATGCATCGCCGGAAGATCCTGCGCGCCGTGGCCGAACACGTGCCACAACACCGCCAGCCGGCCGGAATCGCGATAGGGCAATGGCTGCAGCAGCACGCCGTTCACCATGCTGAAGAGCGAGGTGCTCGCCCCGACGCCGACGGCGAGCGTGGCGACGGCAACCAGGAAGAGCCCCTTGCGGCGGGCGACCGATCGGAAGGCGAATCTGAAGTCGTCGATCATCGGGCCTCCATGTCCTCCGCGTCATTCCGACCGAAGCACCACGACCGGATCCACGCGGGAGACTCTGCGCGCCGGCAGCCAGGCGGCGCCGAGCGCCACCGTGCACAGGACGAGCACCGCGATTCCCACCGTAGCGGGATCGAAGCTGTCGATGTTGTACATCAGGCTGCCGGTCAGCCGGCTGGCCAGCCCCGCCGCGGCGAGACCGGCCGCGACGCCGACCCACAGCGGCGCGAGACCACTGCCAATTAGCAGCCGGGCGGTCGAGGCCGGCGACGCTCCGAGCGCGATCCGCAGCCCCATCTCGGCGCTGCGCCTGGTGGCGTTCTGCGAGAGCAGCCCGAACAGGCCGATGCTGGTGAGGACGAGCGCGCTCCAGGAGAACGCGGCGACGAGCACGGCATAGAACCGGGAGGCTGCGTACTCGAACGAGACTTCATCGTCCATCGTGCCGATCCAGTGGGTCGGAGAGGAGGGCAGGAGTTGACCGAGCTTCTGGCGAAGCGGCGCAATGATCGCCGCCGGATCTCCACTGGTCCAGGCCCCGATCGAGATCACCGTCTCCGTCCGCTGCCCGAGCGGCAGGTAGATGTCGAAGCGCGAGGCGCGGGGGTCGCCGGCGTCGCCGTAGCGGATCAAGCGGCGGGTATCGTCCTCGGCGAGGCCGTCCCACGCGACGTTCTCGGCCACGCCGACGACGCGGAACGGCCCGGAGGGCATGCTGGCGCTTCGCGCGTCCAGGAGGATCGTGCGGCCGACCGCGGCCTCGGGACCGCCGATCAGCGTCGCCAGGGATCGGCTGATGACCGCGACCGGTTCCACCGTGCGTCCATCGGCCTCACGTAGATCGCGGCCGGCCGCGATCCGCGCGCCGAGCAGCGGCAACAGCCCTTCGTTCGACAAGTGGATGCCTGCTTCGAGACCGTCCGGAGCGTGCGGCAGGTCCAGCCCCTCGAGGCGGACGCGGGACCGATACCCGTCGTACGGGGGCAGCGTCGGGCTTACGAGGCCAACCCGGGTGACGCCGGGCACCGCCGACAGCTCACGCTGGAGCCGCTCGTAGGTTTCGCGGAGTCGCGCGGGATCCGCTACATCCGCCGGGCTGATCGTCACCGCGAGACGGGCGATTCGATCGCGGTCGAAGCCGACCTCCGCTGAGCCGAGGCGCCCGTACGAGCGCACCAGTCCGGTGCCGGCCACCAGCAGCACCAGCGTCAACGCCGTCTCGCTGGCAATCAGCAGACCGCTCCATCGTTTTTCTGGGCCGCTGCCCACCGCGGAACGGCCGCCGTCGCGAAGCGCCTCGTTGGGCGTCACGTGACGGCCGAGCATCACCGGCACCGTTCCCGCAACGATCCCCGAGACCGCGAGTATCGCCAGCGTCAGCGCGAACGTGAAGGCGTCCGGTTCCAGCTGGATGTAGCGCGGCAGCGTGAACCGTCCTGGAGGCGCGAGCGCCATGAAGGCGTCCATCAGCCACGGGCCGGCGAGCATGCCGAGCGCACCGCCGGCCGCGACCAGCAGCAGCGCCTCGACCATCTGCTCGGTTGCGAGGCGGCCGCGGCTGGCGCCGAGCGCCGCTCGGACGGCGAGCTCCCGGCGGCGCTGAAGCGCGCGGGCGAGCAGCAGGCAGCCGACGTTGATCGCGGCGATGATCAGCAGCAGCGCGGCGGCGCCGAACAGCAGCCTGCCGCCGGTTCGCAGGCCCTGACGCCAGTTCTCGCCGAACGGCTCCAGCCGAACCTGCCAGCGCCGGTAGATTTCCGGATGGGCGCCCGCGAGTTCGCTCCTGAGCGTGGCGGCCTCGGCGGTCGCCGCCGCAAGCGTGACCCCCGGCGCGAGCCGACCGATCACCCAGGCGGGGCGCGAGGTGCGGGTCGCGATCAGGGCGCGCGGCTCGTATTGTTCGAGCGGAATGAAGAACTCGACGATGTCGTCTTCCACCGTCCCGTCGAACCAGCGTTCCGTGACGCCGACGATGGTGTAGGTGGCGCGGTCGGTGCGGAACTCGCGCCCGAGCACGCCGGCGTCGCCGCCGAAGTAGCGTATCCAGGCGCCGTGGCTGAGCACGACCACCGGCGCCGCGCCCCCGGCATGGTCGGCCGGCACCAGGACCCGGCCGGCCGCCGCGCCGACCGCCAGGGTTTCGAAGTAGCCGCGCGACACCGCTTCGCCGCGCAGGCGTTCCGCGCCGTTACCCAGCCTCAGATTCGTCCGGACGCGCGCCGTCCCGAGAAAGGCGTCGAACGCGGTCATCGATTGAAAATCGGTGATCTCCGGGATCGAGAACGAGATGCGCGGATTGACCCCCGGCTCCTCGAACCAGATTCGGACCAGGCGGTCGCCTTCGGGGAAGGGAACCGGGCGTACCAGCGTGGCGCTGATCAGCGTCGCGACCGTCGTCGTGGCGGCGGCGCCGAGACCGATGCAGAAGATCGCCGCCGCGCTCAACACCGGCGTCTGCCGCACCCGCCGAAGAGCGTGGCGAAGGATGTCGATCATGTCGATGGAACCTTATCGCCGTTTCGGGGTGGGCCGGCGCGAAAGGGCTATGACTTGCGCGAACCGGGGTGGATAGCTCCGTGGGTGGGATGAGTTGGGGTCGGACCGCTGGGCGCGGCGTGTGACAATCCATCCGAGATGCCCATAACCAGCCGTCAATCCGCTCTGCTCCGGTTCCTGGTCGCAGCCCTCCTCGCGATCCCTGCGCTGTGGGGGGACGTTCGGCCACAACTCGAAGTTGCACGCGCAGACCACGCAGCCCGCAAGCGCACCAGCCGATCTCACGGCGTTCCTCACCAGGCTGGACGCCGCGCAGCTGGAACTTCAGAACGGCCGGCCGGCGGCGTTCAAGGCGCTGTGGTCACGGGCTGACGACGTGACGCTGTCGGGTGGATTCGGAGGCGCGATCGAGAAAGGCTGGGACGCTGTCAGCCGCCGCCTCGACTGGGTGGGTACCCAGTTCTCGAACGGGACGAATCGGATCGAGCGGATCGTCGCCAACGCCAGCGGCGATCTTGCTTACGTGATCCAGGCCGAGCACCTGCGGTTTCGTGTGCCGGGACAGGCGACCGACTCAACGCGCGACTATCGGGTCACGATGATCTTCCGCCGCGAGGCGGGGGAATGGCGAATGGTGCATCGCCAGGCGGATTCGCAGGTGGTGAAGGGACAATAAGGAGAGATTCCGGCACTTACGAACGTGAGTGCTTGCCACCCGTCCTTCGACGGAGCTCAGGACGGCCCGAGCGATGCCGAGGGCCGAAGCTCGAGCGCGAGCGAAGGGGATATTGGCTTGCCACCCGTCCTTCGACGGAGCTCAGGACGGCCCCGAGCGATGCCGAGGGGCCGTAGCTCGGGATCGAGCGTACGTTCGGCCCACCGTCGCGCTACTCGCTATGGCGGCACCTTCGCGTGGCTTGCCACCCGAAGCTCGCGCAGCGTCAGTCAGCGCGAGCGAAGGGTGGCGGTGAGGGAGGGATTCGAACCCTCGGTAGGACTTTAAAGGCCCTACAACGGTTTAGCAAACCGCCGCCTTCGGCCACTCGGCCACCTCACCGCGCACCTGCAAGTATACGCGACCAAGAGACTTACAGGGAAACGCTCGATAGGAAAGTGCCGAAGGCGACCCCCGCTCAAACCGTCGCCTTTGGCGCTAAATGCAACCACAAGCGTGCGTTGTAACGTCGGCGCGTTTTCGTTTTGGGCACACTGGTTTGGGCACACTCCTGGGCACACTCGGCGCGTTTTTCAATCGGTCTGTTGAGAAATCGGAACGAAAACGCGCCGAGGCGACGGTTTCTTTGACCGTCGCCTCTCCAGGAAACATCTCAATCGACCACTTCGGGCGCGAGCCGCCGACACTGACGGCGCCTTTCGTCATCGCGGACGGATTCTTCGCGACGGTTGCCTGCATCGCGATCACGCCGCCCGCGCGCAGCGCTCGCATCCAACCTGACCTCCCCTCGTCAACTGCGCACTCAGTCGAGCGTGTACGCCAACGCGATCGCAGCCCACCCCGTGGCGGCCGTCGAAATGAACTGGCTGCGTCCGTGTGGAAACCCAGTCTCGAAGTACGGCTGAATAGGGAACGCGCGGGTCCGGACGAACCACGTTCCATCTTCGAGCTGCGTACGCAACAGATAATCGGCGCCTCTTCGATACGTGGTAGCCGTTGGCGCCATACCGGCGGCGTGGAGCGCGTAGAGCGCCTGACCCGTCGCGTACGCGTCCGGATCCAGCGTCGGGATTTGCCCCCAGCCGCCATTGCTGCGCTGCAATGCAATCAGCGCGGCTTTCGCTTTCTCGATCTTGTGCGCAGGAGCGCCGGACCACACGAGACCGAGGAGCTTGAACGCGCGATCCTGAGTCTCGTCCGGCTCCGACTTCTCGAGGAACGCTCGTCCGCGTGCGATTTGCAGTTCCATGTCCCGTCGATGCACCGGCGGCGCGAACGTGCGCAAGGTACGTATGGCTAGGGCGGTCGCTACGAATGTACTGCCATTGATCGGCGGCCTGATCTCGTTGGGGAATTGCCAGCTTCCGTCGTTCGTCTGGCGGCTCGCCGCCAGAACGACCATGGCATCGGTGTCGGGCGTGGGAGGCAGTCCATTCTCGATCCGCTCGAATAAACCGTACGGGATAGTTGCAATGCCCACGAAAAACTCGCCCATCAGCGCGGCGTCGCGACCCCTGCGCCAGCTCTGTTCAGTCGCCGTGACGGAGTACCAAGGGATCGTCGCATCGACTTTCACTCCGCGCGCCTTTGCCGTCTTGACGGCAATGCCGGCGATGCTCTCGTGGTGGCACGAGACGCACTTGGTACGTGCGTAGAACGCGGCGCCGGCTGGTTGCAGCCGCGCAACTGCGCGCTCGATGGCCGCATGAGCCGAGCGTGGCGTGCCGATGGATGCCGGCGTGGCCGCAGGAACACTGTTCGTTCGTCCTCCGGCCTTCCGAAGAAACGCCGCAACATCCGTCTCGCCACGCGTGAGTGCCCAATCGAGCGCCGTCCGGCCATCGTCGTCTATCGCATTGATGTCCGCGCCGTGGTTGAGAAGGAACTTGAGCGAGCCGATGTTTGCACCTTGAGCGGAAGCCGCGAACATCAACGGCGTCCATCCTCGGGCGCCTTTCTGCGCAGGATCGACGCCCTTGTCCACGAAGGCGCGCATCGCATCGATCTGCCCGTCGCGTGCGGCCATGAAGAACGTCGGCAGGGAAACCGTGGGCATGGATAGCTCCTCGTTCGGAGGAACTCCGAACGTCAACAGTTTGGAAAGCGTCGCGACATCGTGACGCGTCCAGTCGAGGACGGTGCCGGTGATCTCGTCACTGGAGGTCGCGACGACGCCAGCGCCGCTGAGCACCTCGCGGACATTTGGGTTTTTCGAGAAGAACGATGCAGCGAAGAGCTCTCGACGAATCTGCGCAGACGACGTGTCGGCTCCTGCCGCAAGGAGGATCTTCATGGCATCCACTTTGCCGTAGCGCGTGGCGGCGATCAGCGCCGACCAGCCATTGCGGGCGCGGGCATTGGCATCGGCGCCGCGCGCGAGCAACGCCTTGACATTCTCGGCGCGCGAAACTGCCCACATCAGCGCGGTCGCGCCGGATCGGTTCGACGCGTTCACCTGCGCTCCGTGATCGACCAAGAGTCGAATGATCTCCGGATTGCCGACAAGCGCCGCGTACATCAGTAGTGTGGTTCCCGTATCGTCAACAGTCAGCTCGGCACGCCCGCTGCTGAGCGCGCGCCTCACCGCATCGACGTCGTTCTGGCGGATGGCATTGGTGAGCGAGCTTTCCGGCCCTGCAACGGAGCGAATCGGGGCGGCCAGAGTGGCAAACAGCAGGACCGCCAATATCCTCGGCAATCTGGGTTGCATGGAACCCTCCTCGCTGGGTTAAGCGGAAAGGCGGGCGCGGAACTACAACGGAAGGCAGGATAAATCTGCAGGCGGCCGATCTACTTCGCGGGTGCGAGGCGCTTCAGCTCTTCGAGCCAGTTCAGTACAACGACGATGCTCGTGCTGGCGGATGCCGGGTCAGCCGTCGCTCCCTTGACCATCAGAAACCGCTGACCGTCGCGAGAGATGTCGTAGTTGCGACCCGGATTGCCCAGTTGTGTGACGTACCCAGGTTTGACGAGGACCTGCGCTGTTGTGGGCGTCCACGACGAGCCAAGCGTCACGCCGACGCGCATAATCGCGCCGGTCGGAGCGACGTAGAACAACTCGTGACCGTTGGGACTCCACTGCGGCCGGGTACCGCCGTCGGTGGACACCGTCCAGCGGCCGCCATTGACGTTGGGAAACGGACGGACAAAAATCGCGAACCGACCGGCGTCGTTGGCTTCGTAGGCCAGCCAGCGACCGTCGGGTGACACGACTCCATTCCGCTCGGCGAAACCTGAGTGCACCAGTGGCGTAACCGCACGCGTCCCGTCCAACATCATCCGCATCACGTCCTCGCCCGTCATCGGACTCACCTCGGTAAAGATCAGCGATTTCCCGTCGGGCGATATACCCGTGGCGGTCTGCGCATAGGAGCTTTCGGTGAGTCGTTCGGCCGCGCCCACACCATCGGCGGTTTGCCAGAAGATATTCATGACACCGGTGCGCTGAGAACTGAAGATCAGCCGGCGACCATCGGGCGTCCACAGCGGATAACTGTCAACACCAGGGCCGGACGTGACGCGGGTGAGCGGCGGCCCGGTCAAGTCCCAGAGCCACACGTCCAAGTCTTGGTCCACGACGAAGGCTGCGATGCGCGTGCCATCTGGCGACACGCGCGGATGCCCGTAGAAACGGCGGGGGGCCGGAATTGCCGTCTCGCGTCCCTGCCGGTCCACCCACACCAGCGTAGCCCCCGCTGACGCGACCGCGCCACCGGCCACGTACGCGAGCGTGCCGTCGGCCGCGACTACGGCGTCCACAGCGCCGAGGGGAGTTGTCACCACGTCAGGGATGACAGGCAACCCGGAGCCGCGCGTCCGCAGTTGCGTCAGATCGAATGGCACCGCACGCAGCGTGCCGGGCGTGGCGTAGATCAGATGGCCGCTTGGTGCGTACTGCGCGTGACTGCCGCCGCGTAAGACCTCTGTGCGCGCGCCGGTGCGCAGGTCGAGCACCGCCACCTGCGAGCCATCGAGGCCCCCGGTCGCCGAGAGAACCGTGAACAAGACGCCCCGACCGCCCGGCAGCGCTTCCGGCCAGGCGTGATCGGCTTCCCCGCGCGCGTGGTCGGGTCGGGTGATCACTTTCGTCGGCCCACCCGACGCCGCAACCTGCTGTAGGCCAGTCTCAGGATTGATCGTCGCGAAGATAATCGTGTCGTCCGGCAACCAGCAGGCGCCACGTGCGGCGGGGGCGTCGACGGTCGCTACTGTGACGGCCGTGCCACCGGTTACTGCGACCTTCTTCAGAGTATTGCCGCCATCCACGAATCCGATCCACTGTCCATCAGGAGAGACGAACGGTGTACGCGGGTTTCCTGTGAACACGGACACTGGTTCTACGGAGTCCAACGTGCGAACGAAGAGCTGCGTGCCACGGTTGCCGACATAAATTAGACGAGCGCCATCCGGTGTGATCGCCACATCGCGACCCTCGACGGCTCTCTGACTGCCGATGGTCAACGCAGCGGCATCGGGAGGCGTGATCTGCAGGCGTGAGACGCGAGCTGGTACGCGGTCGAATGGGCGCATGAACGCCCACACCACGGCAGCGACGACGGACGCACCGATCATGGCCGCGGCCGCGAACGTTGCCACGCGGCGCCAGATCGTAACCGGCGCCGCCACGACTGGCGGTGGCGCGCCCGTGTCGAACGCGCCATCGAGAGCCAGCCGCACGTCCTGCACGTCGGCGATTCGCTGTTTCGGGTTCTTGTGCAGGCAGCGTCTGATGTAGGTGGCGAGCGCTGGAGAAAGAGAGGAAGGAAGCCGCGTCCAGTCAGGCTCTCTCGCGAGGTACCGACGCCAGGACTTCTGCCACGCCGTCGCCGGCAAACGGCCGCATGCCCGTGAGCATCTCGTAGACGACAGCGCCGAAGGCCCAGATATCGCTGCGTTTGTCGGCAGGCTTTCCCCTGGCCTGCTCCGGAGACATGTACGCCGCAGATACCCAGGATGATCCCTGCGGCCGTCATCGCCGGGGTTGTGATCGTCGGCGAGTCGGACGGACCGGCGTGAACGGGCCGCGTGACGCCGTCCACGCTCATCGCCTCCAGCGCCTTCGCCAATCCGAAGTCCAGCACTTTCACTGTGCCGTCTTCGCGGACCTTGATGTTGCCCGGCTTCAAGTCGCGATGGACGATGCCCTGCTCATGCGCGGCTTCGAGAGCAGCGGCAATCTGGCGGGCCAGCGCGATGGCTTCGTCCACCGGCAGCGCGTGCCCGTCGAGCCTTTCCGCCAGCGTAGGACCCTCTACCAGTTCCAGTACGAGACCCGGCGTCGAATGGTCTTCGCCTTCGAGATTCTCCAGGCCGTAGATCGCACCGATGTTCGGATGGTTCAGCGACGCGAGGATCTGTGCCTCGCGCTTGAACCGCGCCAGCCGCTCGGGATCAGCGGCAAAGGCGGGCGGCAGGATTTTGATCGCCACCTGACGGCCGAGCAAGGTGTCTGTTGCCCGATACACCTCGCCCATCCCACCAACGCCGAGCAACGATTCGATCCGATACGCGCCGAGCTGCGTCCCCACCACGACAGCGCCATTATCGGCCAGCAAATCGGCAACTATCTCTCCGACCGGCCGGTCGATCACTACGGGCCGCTCCGGGCGGTCGGCTTCCGCAAGCAGCGCTTCAACCTGGCGCCGGAGGTCTTCATCGCCCGTACACGCCTGATGCACGAATGATGAGCGTTCGGTCGGGTCGCGGTCGACGGCCGAATCGAACACCTCGACGACACGTTTCCATCGGTCGGTCATGGACCTCAGGCAGCTCGCCTATTCCTCCGATCACTTTAGCGAAAACGACGGCCGGCAGCTCCAACGAGGGTACTATCGACCCCATGCCGCTTCCTTCGGCCGAAGTCACGACGCTCCTGAAAGCCTGGCGAGGCGGCGACGAACGGGCGCTCGAGCGGTTGACCCCTTTGGTTTACGAGCACCTCCGGAAGCTTGGCCGACAGTACGTGCGCAAGGAGCTACCGGCAGCTCGGCTCGATGCGACTTCGCTAGTGCACCAAGCGTACGTTCGACTCGTCGACGCCCGCACCGTGGACTGGAAGGATCGCGCGCATTTCTTCGCCGTCTCGTCGACAATCATGCGCCGGATTCTGGTCGACGCCGCGCGCGCTCGCGCGTCGGCGAAGCGTGGCGGCGGCCGGCAGCGTGTCGAACATTCGACGGCGATCAACTTTGACACATTTCCCGCAGCCGAAACGGATCGCGCCGCCGAACTCTGCGCGCTCGACGATGCCTTGAACGCACTCGCGCAGAAGGACCCTCGCAGGGCTCAGGTCATCGAGCTGAGGTTTTTTGGGGGACTGAGCGTGAAAGAGACGGCCGAAGCGCTCAGCGTGTCTCCCCAAACGGTCATGCGCGACTGGAAGCTGGCGCGCGCCTGGCTGGGCATCGAGCTTCGGAAGTGAGTTGAGTCGGGTCAGGTCGAGAACCGCGCTTCAGATCTCCTTTAGGCGTCCGGCTGCGTACTTGTGCAGCAGGCTCGAGATCAGCGTCTGATACGGTAAGCCCTCCGCGAGCGCGCGCTTCTGGATCGCCTCCAGGTCCTTGCTCGAAAGTCGAATATATTCAGCCGCCGGTCCTTGCGGAACGTGGCCTTCGCGTGACGGGAGTACCGTGCGCGCTCGCGCTTACCACCCTTAGCGGACTTCCATTCGGCACGCTCGACGGACTTGAACAGCTGCTTTTCGTCAGCGTCCATCTTCATCGTCGGACTTGTCACCGATGTATTGCTTCGTCGCCTTCCGGCTCGGGATGATCGTCTTCTGGAACACCGTCTGCTCGTCTTCGGCGAACAGAGTACACGTAGTCCTCGCTGGACGACGAAGATGCGCTGGCCGGCGTAGCGATCAGAATTCGGATGTACCAGGATGTCGATCAGGTCAGCGGCCTCGATGTGGATGACGATGTCCTCGACCTGATGCCGCGCTCCTCCTTAGCTTCGCGGTCTTCGCGTCGTCACAGTCGAACTAGTTCACTTCCGAAGATAGCGCGGCCGTGTGCCTACTAGGCACACTGGCGTCGCCAAGAGTGTGCCCAGAAGTGTGCCCAAACGCGGTCCCAAACCGGTCAGCCGGCAGCCAACGCCAACCACGACGCCAATGAAAAACGGGCCTGAAATCATCGATTTCAGGCCCGTTCTCTGATTCCTGGCAGCCTTAGCAAACCGCCGCCTTCGGCCACTCGGCCACCTCACCGCAGACGGTAAGTGTAACGGAAACCAGCACTTCGCAGATCAAGATTTTACATTGGCGGAGGCGACGATTTGGGGGAATCCGCCTTAAGAGAATACTGAGGAAATCGACGCGTTTCCGGCGATCCGATGGGCACACTGTTGGGCACACGATCGAGCCCGTCAAAGTGGGCACCAATCGATTGTTCGAGCCTCTTCGCGCACTACTCCGGCCGGCACTGATTCGAGCCCAGTCAGGCCCTAGCCCCACGCTCCCCCGTCGACTCCACGGGTAAACGGCTCGCGGGACTCACCACCACCGCTCCAGGCGCTCGACGGTGGGTTACTCGCAGCTCACGACGCCTCGAGCACTGTCGCTGCCACGCGTGCATAGATCGCCGCGCATTCGACAATTCGGTTGGTGTCCACGAACTCCTTCGGTCCGTGCGAGATTGACAGGAGGCCTGGGCCGTACGCGTAGGCAGGCATGCCCCGCTCGGCGTAGAACCTGATCTCCAGTAGACCCGGACACATTTCGAACTTCGGCGCCTTGCCCGTGACCGCGCGCACGTGGCTGCTGAGCGCCCGACCGAGTGGCGTCGATTCCGCCGTTCCGGAGGGGCGCCCTTCCTGGAACAGCTCCACATCCAGTTTCACGCCGGCACGTCGTGCCTCGTCGAAGACCGCGAACAGGGCGTGGCGCTCCTCTTCGTAGTCCTCTTCCGGGTTCATGCGCCGATCGACCGTGAACATGCACCGACCGGGCACGACATTGAAATTCGAGCCGGCCTCGACCCGGCCTCCGATCAGCATCAGCGAGCGCCGAGCGGCGTCCGGCGTCACGCGGAAGCGCGTCCGACGCCGTCCGACCCGTCGCGCCAGCCGCTGGAGGCCAGTGACGACGCGGATGGCCTCCTCGAACGCGTTCCGCCCCTGGTGCAGCAGTCCGACATGCGCCTCGCGTCCGTGCACGGTCACGCGCATGGTGAGCGCACCTCGGTTCGCGTTCCACACGACGCCGCTGGTGGGTTCCGGTGTGAGCATCCCGATGCCATTCGTCCCCAGGCGCTTCGCGGCCGCAAGGAACCCCGAGCCGCGATGACCTCCCGTTTCCTCGTCGGGCACGAACACGAGGCCGAGACGCCCGTTCAACGGCACGCGCAGTCGTTGCAGGGCCACGGCCGCGTACAACATGGAGGCCAAGCCGCTCTTCATGTCCGCGGCCCCGCGCCCGAACAGCGTGTTGCCTCGGAGCACAGGCGTGCACTGACCCGGCGTGGTCACCGGCACCACATCGTAATGGCCCGAGAAATAGAGCGCCCGCTCTCCAGTGCCGACGCTGCTCAGGACGACGGCGGCCCCGGATTCGTCGAGAACGCCCTTTCGCGGCCGGTACTTCACCACCTCACAAGGCAGGTCGAGGGCACGCAGGCGCGATTCGATGGCTCGTACGCACTCTGTGTAGTCGGACCCAGGCGGGTTTTCCGACGCGATCGCCACGAGCTCGCTCGTGAAGTCGATCATGTCGTTCCGCAGTCTGCGGACACAGGCATCGAGTTCTGCGAAGTTCATCGCGCGGCTCCAGGGAATGCGCGAGATTCTCTCACGGGGCGAACAAGTCGATGAGGTGCGTGCCTCGTGTCCCGCGCTGGTAAGTGGCCCTATCGATACGGTCAAGAGTGGACCTTTCGTCGGACCACCTCCTCCCCGACAATCACGCTTCCAGCAATTGTCCGGAAAGGGGCACGAAATTCGATGACTACCAGAACCTTCCTGATCGCCGCAGCGGTCTCGCTGCTCGCGACGAGCACAGTGAACACCCAGACGAATCCGACCGGCACGCTGTCGGGCCGTGTCGTGGATGCACAGAATCTGGCCGTCCCTGGGGTGTCGGTGACGGCAGCGTCACCCGCCCTCCAGGGAGTTCGAACCGCCATCACGTCGGAGAACGGCGACTTCGTGCTGCCGTTTCTCGCACCCGGTGACTACGCCGTGACGTTCGAGCTCGCCGGGTTCGCCACTGTCCAGCGGACGGAACGCATCCGCATCGGCGAGACGACCAGCCGTCAGCCAGACGCTCTCGGTAAGTACAGTCTCCGAAACCGTGACCGTCACCGCCGCACCCGCCGGCCAATTCACGACCGGCGCCCAGGTGTCGACCACGCTACAAGGCAGAACTGGTCGAGGCCTTGCCACTCAACCGGACCATTACCGGCGCGGCGATGCTCGCTCCCGGCGTCCAGAGCGCCGGGCCTTCCGGCAACGTCATGATCAACGGCGCCATGTCCTTCGAGAGCCTGTTCGTGGTCAATGGCGTGGTCGTGAACGAAAATCTCCGCGGACAGCCGCAGGCGCTGTTCATCGAAGACGCGCTACAGGAAACGACGATCAAGACCGGATCCGTGTCGGCCGAGTACGGCCGGTTCCAGGGAGGCGTGGTCGAAGCGATCACGAAGTCCGGCGGGAACACGTTCCGGGGTTCGTATCGTGCGACCGTGGACAACGACTCGTGGACGGCGCTCACGCCTTACCCGAACGACAGCCGCACCGACAAGGCGCTACTTCACGCACGAGGCGACGCTCGGGGGACCGCTGTTGCGCGACCGTCTCTGGTTCTTCGGCGCCGGCCGCCTCGCGAAGCGGGAAACCATGGCGACCACGGCCGTGACCGCGCTGGGATATCCCGTCGTCCGCGATCAGCGGCGCTACGAGGGCAAGCTGACCTGGCTGGCTCACGCCGGTCACACGCTTCGCGGGGCGTACACGCGCATCGAGGACCAGGAACAGGGCAACGCCACGCTGCCGATCATGGACGTGGCGAGCCTGGTGACACGAAAAACGCCGCAGGACCTGCTGTCGGCGAACTACACCGGCGTGATCGGACCACGGTTCTTCCTCGAAGGCCAGTACTCGCGGCGGCAGTTCAGGTTCTCCGGTTCAGGCTCGCAGTACACGGATCCGATCCGAGGCACGCTGATCCTCGACCAGTCGCGCGCCAACGCGCGCTTCTGGTCACCGACCTTCTGCGGCGTTTGCGGAGACGAGGAGCGCGACAACCGCAACATCATCGTCAAGGCGAACTACTTTGCGTCCACCGGCCGCGCCGGCTCGCACAACCTCGTCGCCGGGATGGATGTGTTCGATGACGAGCGGATGGCGAACAATCATCAGTCGGGCAGCGACTTTCGGATCCTGGCCACGACCACGATCGTCAACGGCCCGGCGGTTTACCCGGTGTTCGACAGCCGGACGATCATCCAGTGGAACCCGATCCTGATGACCAGCGGGGGAAACCGTTTCAGGACCATCTCCGGCTTCGTCAACGACACCTGGACGGTTGGCAGCCGCCTGACGCTCGGTCTCGGGGTGCGCTATGACAAGAACGACGGCACCGATCAGTCCGGCGCGAGCGTGGTGAAGGACGCGGCCTTCAGCCCTCGGCTATCGGCCAGCTGGGATCCGACGGGTGCGGGCGCCTGGACGGTGAACGGCTCGTTCGGCCGCTACGTCGGCGGGCTCACGAACACCGCTGGCGACAGCGCCTCGTCGGCGGGCAATCCCGCGACCTTCCAGTTCTCGTACGCCGGGCCCGATGTGAATACCGGCAATCCGGCCAACCCGGTGTGGACCGCCGTGGCACTGCAGCAGCTCTGGGACTGGTTCAATGCGACGGGCGGCACGAACCGCCCGCTGCGCGGCAACCCGATCCTGCCAGGCGTCAATTCGCGGATCGATACGCGGCTCGCGTCGCCCAGCACGCTCGAATACACCGCAGGGCTGACCCGAAAGCTCGGGTCTCGCGGGGCGGTGCGCGTCGACGGGATCTATCGCGACTACCGGGACTTCTACTCCATCCGGGTGACGCCCGACACCGGCCAGGTGACCGACACCGGCGGCCGGATCTACGACCTGCGGCTGACCAGCAACACCAACGATGTCGAACGCACTTACAAGGGCTTGAATGTGCAGGCCCAGTACGCGGGACGACAGGTCACGCTCGGCGCGGCATACACGCTCAGCGAACTTCGCGGAAACATCGAGGGTGAGAACGGACCAAACGGTCCGGTGCCTGCGAACGTTGACACGTATCCGGAATACTTCGCCCGCGACTGGGCGTTCCCGGTCGGAGGGCTCCTTGGCGACGTCCGCCACAAGGCGCGCGGGTGGGTCACCTGGATCGTGCCTGCACCCGACGCGCTCGGCCGTGTCAGCCTCGGCGCCCTGCAGACATTCAACAGCGGCACGAGTTACGGTGCCTCAGGGCCCGTGGACACGCGTCCGTACGTCACCAATCCGGGCTATGCGACGCCGCCGGCTTCCGTCCCCTACTTCTTCACCGATCGTGACGCGTTCAAGACGGGGGATCTCTGGCAGACGGACCTCGCGCTGAACTGGTCGCGGCGGGTGGGGTTGAATGACACCGAGGTGTTCTTCCGCGGCACGGTGCTGAACATGCTGGGACGCCGCACGCTGACCAACTTCTTCAACACGTGTGGCACCGGCGGTTGCCTCAACACGACCGTGCAGACCTCGAGCAACAACGCGACACTGCAGCCGTTCAACCCGTTCGCCGAGGCGCCGATCGAAGGCGTGCACTGGAAGAAGTCGGACTCGTTCGGACAGCCGATCAGCCGCTTCGCGTACCAGACGCCACGAACGTATCAGTTCTCGTTCGGCGTCAGGTTCTAGAGGACGAGAGAGACGGTCGCCCGTGTCGGACGATACGAGCGACCGTCTCCCGCCCAGGCCCCGGGTGATATCATCCATGCTTCTCGCGTTCGTCGCGGGAAGTCTGCCGATGAGAGCCCCGTCCGGCCGCTCGGCGCCCAGAACACGCGCCGCGAGCAGTCTTCTCATCGCGGTCGATCCCACTCGCGTCGACACTCTCCAGAACCAGATCTATACCGCCGTTCGACGGGCCATCCTCGACGGCACGCTGCCTCCCGGCGCACGACTTCAGTCATCACGCGCGCTCGCCGCAGATCTGTCGGTCTCCCGCACGACGACGCTGCTGGCCTACGAGCAGCTGACCGCCGAGGGGTATCTCGAGACCAGCCACGGCTCCGGCACCTTCGTTTCACGCGAACTGCCCGACGACCGCGTGGCTCGCCTGCCGCGAGCACCGTCGACCGCTCTGCACCGCCCGCTATCCAAACGCGGCGGCACGCTGCTGGGTGTGCCGCCCGCGGCCCAGCGGCTTGGCCCAGGCGCGCGGCCGTTCCGACTTGGAGTACCGGCGCTGGACCTGTTTCCGATCCGGCTCTGGACACAACTCGCCCAGCGCCGTGTCCGGTCGTTGAGCATGGCGCAGCTGGATTACGGCGACATCCTTGGCTACCGCCCCCTGCGCGACGCGATTGCCGCGCACGTTCAGTTGGCGCGCGGAACGGTGTGCACGCCCGAACAGGTGGTGATCGTCGCAGGCGCACAACGTGGGCTCGACCTCTTGTCCCGCCTGCTGCTCGATCCTGGAGACGTGGTCCTCGTCGAGGATCCCGGCTATCCAGGCGCCCGGGGAGCGCTGCTCGATGCGGGCGCGGTCATCCGGCCGGCGCCGGTCGACAGTGAAGGGCTGGACATAGAAGCCGCGGCGCGACGGACACCAGGTGCGAAGCTCGTGTACGTCACACCGTCGCACCAATTTCCGCTCGGCGTGTTGATGTCCCTGCGACGGCGACTCGCCTTACTCGACTGGGCCGCACGTGCGGGCGCATGGGTGCTCGAAGACGACTATGACAGCGAGTTCCGCTACGGCGCACGTCCGATCCCATGCCTGCAGGGGCTCGACGGTGGTGGCCGCGTCCTCTACATCGGTACATTCGCCAAGGCGCTCTTTCCCTCGCTGCGGCTCGGGTTCGTCATCGTTCCGCCGGCGCTGATCGAACCCATGCGCGCCGCCCGCCGCGCGGCCGACGGGCAGCCGCACCACCTCGATCAGCTGGTGCTGACCGACTTCATCGCCGACGGCCACTACGAGCGGCATCTGCGCAGGATGCGAGGCGTGTATACCGAGCGCCTGCAGGCGGTGCTGGATTCGGCGGCCCGCTATTGCGGCGAGGCGTTGCGGCTCCGGCCAATCGCCGCCGGTTTGCACCTCGTGGGAGACCTGTCCGATGTAGCCGACCACGAGGCTTCCGCCGCTGCCGCAGCACGAGGAATCGAAGTCATGCCGTTGACGGCCTTCTGCCTCTTTCCGAACACCCGCGTCAACGGACTCGTGCTTGGCTTCGGCTGCCTGCGTCCGCAAGCACTGTCGGAGGGGATGGCGCAGCTGGCTGCAGCGCTCGACGACGTGCGGCGGCGAACCAGGCCGCAGGCAGTCCCACACCCAAAACGTGAATCATCAACCCGCCCAGCACCTTCCAGAACGAGTACCGCCCCCCGCCGCCGGCCGAGAGGGGAATGACGATCAGGTTCATGACGGCGTAGACGAGGACGCCGTAGACCGGACCATAGACGAGCGGCCGGTTCCGCAGCATCCGCATCCGTGCTGAAGCAGTGTAGTAGACGACGACCACCACCAGCGCGATGAAAACGTGAAGTGCGAGACCGAGCCCGACTGTTGTCAGCCCTCCGCGAAACGCGTCACGCCCAAGCAGGCCGGCCGCAACGCCCTGGAATACTCGATCGGCACCGACCCCTCTCATCCTGAGGGTAATGACGGCATAGAGACCATCCAGGAATGCGACGGTGAGCGTGCCGTAGAGAATGGCGCGTGCCGCAGTGAGTTTCGCCATGAAGCTGACCGTACCAGCATGTCCCTTCTTCGGGAATCACCACTTTCGGCACGACTCATGAGACCACTCGGCACGACCCATAAGTGGCCCTATCGACGCGGCCAAGAGTGGACCTTCCGTCGGACCGCCTCATCCCCGACAATCACGCTTCCAGCAATTATTAGGAGCCAGACATGCCGACCATTACCCCCTTTCTCTGGTTCGACACGCAGGCCCAAGAGGCCATGACCTTCTACACCTCGATCTTCAAAGACTCGAGGGTGATTTCGTCCAACCCGATGACCGTGCAGTTCGAGCTGCTGGGCCAGCGCTTCATTGGCCTGAACGCCGGGCCGCACCACAAGTTCACCGAGGCCGTATCGTTCTTCGTGGAAGTCGACACGCAGCAGGAGGTCGACCACTACTGGGATGCCCTCCTGGCGGGAGGCGGCAGGCCCGATCAGTGCGGCTGGCTGAAGGACAAGTTCGGCCTGTCATGGCAGGTCATTCCGAAGGCGCTGCCGCAGCTATTGACCGATCCCGATCCCGCGAAGGCCAAGCGCGCCCTGGACGCGATGATGCAGATGATCAAGATCGATCTCGCCGGGTTGCGGCGCGCCCACGCCGGCACGTAAAACGCGACGAATACCGACGGGCGTGTCGCCATGCGCGATGCTGACTCCGCCGACACGCTTCTGCAAGTGCTGACCGCTTCTCGTCGACGAGTCGCTTTTAGATCTCCTTGAGTCGCCCCGACGCGTACTTGTGCAGCAGGCTGGCGATCAACGTCTGATACGGCAGGCCCTCCGCGAGCGCTCGCTTCTGAATCGCCTCCAGGTCTTTGCTCGACAACCGGATGTTCAGCCGTCGATCCTTGCGGAAGGTGGCCTTCGCGTAGCGGGAATACCGGGCGCGTGCGCGCTTGCCGCCTTTGGCAGACTTCCACTCACCCCGCTCGACGGACTCGAGCAGCTCTTTCTCGTCAGGGTCCATCTTCATTGTCGGGCTCCTCACCGAGGTAATGCTTCGTTGCCTTCCGGCTTGGGATGATCGTCTTCAGGAAGACCGTGTGCTCGTCCTCGACGAACGGCACCAGATAGACGTAGTCCTCTCGTCGGACGACGAAAATGCGCTGGCCGCCGTAACGCTCGGGGTTCGGGTGCTCCAGGATATCGAGGAGGTAGCCGCGCTCGATGTGGAAGACGATGTCTTCGAACCCGATGCCGCGCTCCGTCCTGAGCGTCGCGTTCTTCGCGTCGTCCCAGTCGAAGTACTTCACCGCCATTCAGCGTAGCACAATGTGTGCTTAATAGGCACACGTTGGCGTCGGCTCAAGTGTGCCCGCCAGTGTGCCCAAACTCGGTCCGAGATCCATCAATCGGCAGCCAACGCCAACCAAGCCACCAATGAGAAACGGGCCTGAAATCATCGATTTCAGGCCCGTTCTGTGATTCCTGGCAGCCTTAGCAAACCGCCGCCTTCGGCCACTCGGCCACCTCACCGCAGACTTGTAAGTATACGTGACAAAGGCACTTACGCGGAACTGCTCAATAACGAAGGGGCGAAAGGCGAGTTGCGTTCAAGCCGTCGCTCTTGCCGCTAAGTGCAACCACGCGTGGGTTGTATCGGAGGAGGGTTCCCGCTTTGGGCACAACCGATTGGGCACATTTCCGGGCACATCTGGCGCGTTTCTACTCGTCCCGTTCGAAAAGCGGAAAGAAAACGAGGAAAGGCGACGGTTTCTTTGACCGTCGCCTTCGCCGGAATTCACAGGGACCCTCGGCGCATGGGAATTGCGGAAACCCGAAAGGGCCCATTTATCTGAAACGGAATTTGGTGTGATGCTCGCTGCCGTCGCTCAGCTTCATCACGAACAGCCGGCAAGTTCCTTTCCACGGCTTGCTGGTCTTCCAGACGTAGCCGTAATGATCGGTCGTCGAGTCATAGCTCAAACCGCTGCCCCCCGCGGTGACCGTTTCCTCGACGGTGTCGCCCGGTTCGCTCGCGTCGCACGCGACGGGAATCGAGATCGGATAGCCTGGGGCGACGACGTTCAAGCCCTGGTAGCCGCTCAACGAGAATTGGACCGAAACGCCCTGACCAGCGGTGATGATGTTGACCGTCGGAAGATTGTCGACCGGCTGGAAGAACCCCGTGAAACGATAGAGAACCGTCACCGTAAAGCTGGAAACCGATCGATTGCCGACCCCATCGGTCGCCGTCACAGTGACAGTCGTCGTGCCGATCGGAAATTGCGAGCCCGATGCCGGACTGGTCGTAACGGTTGCCGTCGAACAACCATCAGCAGCTGTCGGCAGGGGAAAGGTGACCGCCACAGAAGCAACGCTCGAGCTCTGGGGAAGGTCGGCCACGACATTCGCAATCGGATCAATCACCGGCGGAGTGGTCTCGAGGGTTACGGTCACATTGACAGCAGCCGTTGCCATCGAATTGCCCGGATCGGTAACTGTGAGCGTGAAGGAGGCGTTCGAGGCGCCACAGCCGGCGGCGACGTCAGCCGTGACGTTACCCAGTGCATTCACGGCGATGTTTGAAAGGGTCACGCCATTCAGCGTCGCGCTGGCCGAACCATTGACCGTGACGATGAGCGTCGCTTTCGCGTCGTCAATATCGTTGACGGAGGCGATCAAGGTGTTCGCGATGCCAGCGTTTTGCTGGCGGCTGATCGCGTTATCGACCATCGTGGGCGCGTCGTTGACCGCCGTGACGGTCACACTGACGGTCGCCGAATCGGAACCGCCGTTGCCGTCGCTGATGGTGTAGGTGAACGAATCCGTGCCCTGGAAGTTGGCGCTGGGCGTGTAGGCCACGCCGGTGCCACCGCCGGTAACCGCCACACTGCCGTGCGCGCCCTGGGTGACGGCGCTGATGGTCAGCGTCTCACCGGTGTCGGGCGCGGTGCTGTCATTACCGAGCACGTTGATCGCAGTGGCGCCGCTGTCTTCGGCGACGGTCGCCGTGTCGTCGACCGCGTCGGGACTCGCGTTGACGGCGTTGACGGTGATCGTCACGGTCGCGGCGCTCGAGGCGACATCGCCGTCCGAAGCCGAATAGGTGAATGAGTCCACGCCGTTGAAGTTCGGGTTCGGGGTGTAGCTGAACGACCCGTCGGCGTTGAGGCTGAACGCGGCGGCGTGTGCCGGCGATGTTTGCAGCAGGGCGGTCAGCGGATCGTTTTCGCCGTCCGTGTCATTCATCAGAACGCCGGGTGACGACGTGTTGAGCGTCGAGCCTTCGTTCACGTCATAGGCGTCATTCGCGGCGCTCGGCGGCGTGTTCGAGTCAACCACCCCTCCGAGCTCGAACGCCCCGATATCCGCTCCGTCCGACACATTTTCGGGCGGTTGATCGGCCGGACGACTTGACCCGCGCTGGTCAGTCGTCGAGCCTGAACTGTCGCCTGCGTCAATCGCGGGCGATCCGGCAAGCAACGCGTGCGTGTAGGTCGGTCCGCCGTTGTCGGCGAGCGGGGCGAGCAGGGCATTCTGATTGAGAATGTTGCCGGTCGTGTCGCCGGTGATTGGGCCGGCCGGGCTGCCGATCAGGTTGTAGCCCTGCGAGGTCAAGCTGCCGAAGAAGTTGAGACCACCGTTTCCGGCGATGATGGAATTGCGGCTGTTCATCGTCCCGATGATCCCAAAGATGCCGCCGCCGAATCCGCCATCCGCTACCGAATTGTTCGTGATGGTCGTGTGTGTCAACGTCAGCGTGCCGCTGGTGTAAATTCCCCCGCCGTGGGCGGGAACACCCACATCTGGAATTCGAACCGTACGATTGCCTGAGACGGTCGAGTTGGTCAGGATCATCGCGCCACTCTCGTTGTAGAGACCGCCGCCGCCTCTGTCGAGGTCGCCTACAGCTTCATTGTTTGAGATCGTCGAGTTGGTGATGGTCACCACGCCGTCAGTCGGCAGCAGTCTCAGGTTGTGAATACCGCCACCCGAGAATCGCGAGTAGTTGTTCGAGATGGTCGAGTTGGTGACAGTCAATGTGCCGAAGTTGTTGTGTATGCCGCCGCCGTTGTTCGACGCGCGATTGTTTGAAATGGTCGAGTCGGTGACGGTTAATGCAGCGCGGTTGGCGATGAAAATCCCGCCGCCGTTGCCGAGGACATTTCCGCCTGAGACGGTCAACCCGGCAATGGTCGCCGTCACGTCCGTATTCACCACAAAGATACGGCTGATGGCGGACTGCGCGGCACCGTTCTGAACCGCCAATACTTCCGCGCCCGGCCCCTGAATCGTCAGATTCTTGCCCAGCGTGATTGGCCCGCTCGACAGCGGAATCGCCCCGGTCACATCGAAGGTGACCGTGCCGCCCGCGCAGACGTCCGCCACCGCCAGCCGCAGCGAACCCACGCCGCGGTCTGAATGGTTGGTCACGACCGGATTCGTGGGGCAAATCAGAGGGTCCACAAGCCAGGTAAACGAAGGCGAGGTCGGATCAACGTTCCCGGCTCGGTCAACCGCGCGGATCCGGACAGTATGGTTGCCTTCGGGCAAGCCGTAATAGATCTGGGGACTTTCGCAGGCAAAGAACCCGCCGCCGTCCAGATCACATTCGAAGCCGGCCACACCTGTTCCGATGTCGGTTCCCGAAAAACTGAAGGGGGCATTGACTCCGCTCGGATTACTTGGACGGCTCTCGATCGTTGTGTCAGGCGGAGCCGTGTCGATCGTCCAGGCCAATGATGGCGGCGCGCCATCTCGATTACCGGCATTGTCAATGGCTCGAACCACAAAGGTATGAGAGCCGTCTGACAATGAGCTGTAGGCGTGCGGAGAGAGACAAGCGGTAAATCCGGAGCCATCCAAACTACATTCAAACTCGACAATGCCAGCGTCAAATGGATCGGTTCCTGTGAAACTGAAACTGGGTGCACTGCTATTCGAAGGATCCGTCGGGCCGGCGGTGAGTGTGGTGTCCGGTCCCAGTTCAAATGCGCCGATGTCCGAGCCGTCTGAGGCGTTGGCGGGCGGTTGATTAGCCCCGCGAAACGCCCCGCGCTGGTCGGTCGCCGAGCCGGAACTGTCGCCAGCGTCGATCGCCGGGCTGTTCGGCAGCAAAGCGTGAGTGTGGGTGTGTCCGCCGTTGTCGGCAAGCGGGGCGAGCAGGGGGTTTTGATTGAGGATATTGCCGGTGGTGTCGCCAGTAACTTGGAAAGGTATAAAGCCTATAAGGTTGTACCCCTGCGAAGTGAGGGAGCCCCAGACGTCCCAATTGACGTTTCCGGCGATGATGGAATTACGGCTGTTTACCGTGCTGCCAAATGTGTTGTTAATGCCTCCGCCGACACCTTCACTGCATGGAGTAAAAGTGCAAACGGTCCGTACGAGATTGTTGGTGATGGTGGCACTTGTTACAGTCAACGTGCCCTGGAAGATGTAGATCCCTCCCCCGCCGCCGGATCCTTCAGCAGATCCTGACACATTGCCTGAGACAGTCGAGTTGGTCAGCAGGTCCTGTGCCGCCATTTTGGGCAATACCGCCGCCACCAGCGCCAAATAGTCCAGTTCCATTGCGCGAAATGGTCGAGTTGGTGATGTTGACGGCGCCCGCGGTGAGCAACCCGCCGCCATTGGAATTCGCGAAGTTGTCTGAGATGGTCGAGTGGTCGATGTTCACGGTCCCGGAGCTCACAATACCGCCGCCGCTGCCAACGACGTTGTTGTGTGAGATGGTCGAGTTGGAGATGGTTAATGTAGCCGTGCTAAAAATCCCGCCGCCGAACGTGAATCCTACAAGACCGGCGGTGCTCTGCGCTTGATTGTTCCTGATAATGGAGCCCGTAACGGTCAGGTTGCCTGTGTTATAAATGCCTCCGCCTCTCGCGGGGCTACTCTCCCCGTAAATATCTCCGCCCGAGATGGTCAACCCGGCAATGGTTACGGTCACGCCCGTATTCACGTAGAAGATGCGGCTGGTGGTGGAGCGCGCAGCGGTGTTCTGAACGGTCAATACACCCGCGCCCGGCCCTTGAATCGTCAGATCCTTGTCAATCGTGATTTGCCCGCTCGACAGAGGAATCGTCCCCGTCACACTGAAGGTGATCGTGCTGCCCGCACAGGCGTCCGCCACCGCCTGCCTGAGCGTCCCGCCGCCGCTGTTGCCATCGCTGCTCACGACCGGATTCGTCGTGCACAACTGCTCAAACAAGCCACGTCTCCCAGCGATCGTCGGGTTCAGTGATCCGCTCAATGCGATGCCCACGCTCGTGGTGAGGAGCACCAATGTTGTCGTTGTTTTCGGTTTCACGTCTTCTCTCCTGGATCGCAGAAGCCTGGTGCTTGCTCGGTGGATAGAATCGCCAGAATATCGATGAGGTCTTCCTTGACGATGTAGCGCACGGCGCCGGCTTCACACGCCGCTCGACGCAGATCGTCGCTGCCATGGTTGCTGACGATCACGACCCGCGCTCGCGGGTAGGCGGCGACGATCTGACGCGTCGCCGCAATCCCGTCGACGTCCTTCATCTCGACGTCCATCACCACCCAATCGGGCTGCAGGCGCGCGTATTGCGCCAGCACCTCCCTGCCGTCCGAGCATTCGCCGACCACTTCAGCGACGCCGGCAAGCGTCACTTTGAACAGTTCGCGCATCGGCCCACTGTCGTCAACGATCAACACTCTGGTAACCAACTGGACTCTTCTGACTGCGGGACGATGATAGGCAGAGCGGTGGGAAGTTGTAAGACCGACGACTACGTAATTCTTGTATGTAGAACTACGTCATTTCGGCACTGGAGCTGGGAGGAAGAGACGCGAGGAGCGATTCGCGAACGGTCGATCCGGTGCTACAGCAGCGATTTGTGCTGCACGGCGAATTTCATCAAGGCGTGCGATCCCTGAAGATTCAATTTCTGGCAGATGCGGGTGCGATGCGTTTCAATCGTACGGGGGCTGACGGACAGTTCGTCGGCAATCTCTTTGTTGGTTTTGTAATCGGCAAGAAATGTCAGGATCCGGTACTCAGTCGGCGTGAGCTGCCGCAAACCGAGCTGCAGCCTGTCTGGAACGGTGTTCGACCCTTGCCTGAAAGACGTCGTCATCGGCAGACTGGTAAAGGTGCGTCCGGCGACCACTTCGTTGATCGCTGTCACAATGTCGTCGATCGCGCTGTCTTTGAGCACATAGCCTTTCGCGCCGAGATCGAGCGCGGCGTGAAACATCTGCTCCTCGCTGTGGATGGTCAGAAAGATGATCGCCGCTGGATTTCGTTCGGCAAACAGCGCGCGCGCGACCTGAAAGCCGTCCTGATGCGGCATATCGACATCGAGAATCGCCACGTCCGGCGTCAATTCCTCGATCATCGCCAAAGCCTCGGAGCCGTTGCGGGCCTCGCCGACAATCGTCAAGTGCGGCTCGATTTCGATCATTTGCCTCAACCCCTGCCGCATCAGCGGGTGGTCGTCGGCGATGACGATGCGAATGTCCCGCTTCATGTCGTTCTATCGAGAACATCCACAATGATTGAGATGTTGGTCCCCTTGCCGGGCTTCGAGTCGAGGTGCAACGTTCCGCCGAGCAGACGGGTTCTTTCGGCAATGCCAACCAGACCAAAGCTTCGCTTCGATAAATCGCTTTCGCTGGCGGACGAGTCGAATCCGCACCCGTTGTCGGCAATCGTGACGGTTACATTGCGGTCATCGCGTTTGATTCTCACCACGGCTCTTTGGGCTTGCGCGTGCTTGACGATATTGTTCGCACATTCCTGCACGATCCGGTAAAGCACAATCTCCGAGTCCTTTTCGAGAACGCCGTCGATCACATCGATCCGCGCCTCGAACTCGACGCCGCCGGCGTTGAACACCTTGCCGAGCATCGATTCGATGGTTTTCGTCACACCCAGCCGGTCGAGCAGATGCGGCCGTAGATTGAACGCGATTTCCTTCGCCTCGTGGATCGCGTGCGAAGCCGTCTCGGAAATATTTTCCAGATGATCGATCATCGCCTCTTTGTTGTCGGATTGTTTCAAGCTCAAACTGGCGCGATTCTTGATGATCACCAGAGATTGCCCTAGTCCGTCGTGCATTTCGGCGGCGAATCGTTTGCGCTCCCGTTCCTGCGAATCGATCAAGCGGCGGGAAAAGGCGAGCTCTTCCGCGTGTTTGAATCTGATTTGCCTGATGCGAAGCTGGAAAAGCAAAAAGGCCGTGGCGCCGACTCCTGAAACAGCCAGAATCAAAGACCACCAGGTGCGGTAAAACGGCGGCAGCACGACAATCTCGAGGGTTGCGCCCTGCTCGTTCCAGACGTTGTCGCTGTTGGCGGCAATGACGCGAAACGTATAGCGTCCGGGCGGCAGGTAGGGATAGAAGGCGGCGCGGCGCGCGCCTGCTTCCGTCCAATTTTCGTCGAGCCCTTCCAACCGGTAACGAAACCGCATCTGCTCCGGCTTGATGAAACTGAGTCCGGTGTAGCGAATCTCCAAGTTGTCTTGTTGCGGAGCGAGTTCCAAACCGCCGTTCGTCGGCACGGACGCGCCCTCCAACCACGCCGATTCAATGACGACCGGCGGCGGCTGCGGATTGAAGGGCACCGTTTCGGGGTCAATGATGGCGACGCCATCTTGTGTCGGAAACCAGAGTTTGCCGTCACGCGTTTCAATGCCGGCGGGCGCGCGGCCGCCGTTGCATTCGATGTTGAGCATACCGTCGGATTTGCCGAATGCCGTCGAAGTAATCGTCGCCGCCCGGCCCGCCGCGAAGTCTTCGAGTTGTTGCCGGCTGACGCGATAAATGCCTTGATTGCTGCTCATCCACAACCAACCGCGCCTGTCTTCCAGGATTTGAAACACGCCGTTGCTGAAGAGCCCGTTTTTCGTGGTGTAGTTGACGAACTTGCGGTCCGCGTATCGCGACAATCCGCCATCGTAAGTGCCAATCCAAAGTGTTCCTTGCGCGTCTGCGAAAATCGCGCGGACCTTGTTGCTAGCCAGGCCGTCATCTTCGGTTAAGAGAGAAATGGAGAAACCTCCCTTTGTCTCTTCCCTTCTTTCCAAATGAGCCAGACCGCCGTAGGTTCCGATCCACAGCGAACCGCCGCGGGCTTCATGAATGACTTTCACGTCATTGCTCGGCAGACCATGTTCGGTCGTGTAGCGGGTCGCCGCGCCGTCTTGATACTGAATCAGGCCCTTGTTCGTGCCGAACCACAACGCCCCTTTGCTGTCTTGCTGAACGACCTGAAAATCAACGTCACCGCTGCTCAGGCCCAGGCGTTCGGTAAAGTCCGTGAACTTGCCGTTTTCGTAATATTCAACGCCACCGAGACTGCCAATCCACAAACGCCCGGCGCGGTCTTGGTGGAGGGCTTGGACGATTTCGTAGAGCAGCCCGTTGCGCCGTGTGTAGTTCTTGATTTTGCCGTCCTGGTACTGTGACAAGGCGCCGCCTGAGCCAATCCAAACACTGCCTTGGCTGTCTTCCAACAACGGATAGACGTTTTTGTCCGCGAGTCCCTCTGCCAAAGAGAGCGGCGTGACCACTTGTCGCGTCAGACGATTGATTCCGCGCTCGTTCGTGCCCGCCCAAAGTGTGCCTTCGCGGTCCTCGAAGAGAGCCATGACGTGATTGCTGGACAGGCCATCGGTGGTGTCGTAGCAAGCGAAACGGTTGGTGTTCAAGCGACAGATGCCGTCTGCCCTAGTGGCAATCCAGATATCGCCTTGCCGGTCTTGAAAGATGTCTCTGACGAAGCTTTGCGGCACGCCGTCTTGGGCGGTGTAAGTCGTCACCGTGCCGTCTTTCATCCGGTACACATTGCCGGACGCCGAGAGCCATAACGAGCCGTTCCGGTCTTCCAGCATTTCCACATAGACAAAATGGTTGAAGGTGCGGTCAGCCGAAATCCGTCGTGGGTCAAACGGCAAAGCGAAATTCGTCACGCGCCCATCATGAATCCGGCGCAAGCCTTTGGCATCCATCTCCCAACGCGAGTTGGAAGGTGAAACATAGATCTTGTAGTTTCTATCGCTCTCCTGACGCTCAACCGTGATGTGTCCGTCGCGCCAACGCGCAAGACCGTCTTGCGTGAAAATCAACAGACTCCCATCTAAATCTTTTTGCAACGCATTGACTTGGTTGGAGGGCAGCCCGTCGGCCGTAGTAAAGGTTTGCGATTCTCCGTTGCGAAAGCGCGCTAATCCGTTGTCTTCCGTACCAAGCCAGAGCGTGTCGTCCGCTTCGGCGAAGATGCTCTGAATGCGATTGCTCGCCAATCCTTTGGTATTGTTCTTGGTGAAGACGGCGAACTTCACGCCGTCAAAACGCACCAGCCCGTCAGAGGTCGTGAACCACAGATAGCCGTCGCCGGTTTGCGCAATTCCATAAACCGAATTCTGTGGCAGCCCGTCGTCCGCCGTCCAATGGTCAAAGCGATACTGCGCCTTTGCGGTAACCCCCAAACAAAGACAGAAACACAGTATCGATCTCGCCGGGAAACTAGGCATTGTTCCATTTGACCGGCGAAAACGAGGGCGAGTGCCAGCCAGAGGGCGCGGTGGTGCGCGCAAGCGGGAGTTCCAGACCGGTCTGTGCCGAGCGTGGCATCCGCATCTCGTTTCTTTGATACCGGCGAGTGGCATCCGCGCCTGGAGCAGAAAATCGACAGCTCCGGCGCCGGAACTGTTTGGCGACGGATTGTAGCAGAGCTACTCGGCCCGTCTCGGTGGTTCGCGGCATGAGTCCCGGCACGGCACGTTCGTCACGCTCTGCGACGGCGCGTGACACCGGCGGGTCGTCGACGCGACCGTGTGCCCGAGGGGTGATGCGCAAACGCCGGCCCAAGTATGACATCCGGCGAATGGTCAAACGCGACATGTGACCGCGAGAGGTGCCCGGCGCCGGCTTAGGTCCTTTGGTTGCGTCGAGAGCAGGCGGCGAGGCTCCCATCGCGCGTCGAGTGCCACGAACGCGACGACTCCGGCTGGTGGGTCGCGTCGATGCGCGGCGTACGCGGTTGCCACCGCGGTATCATCCCGCTGTGCTAGGGACCACTATCGCTCACTACCGCATCCTCGAGCGTCTCGGGGAGGGCGGAATGGGAGAGGTCTTCCTCGCCGAAGACCTGCATTTGCAGCGCAGAGCGGCCCTCAAGCTGATTAGCCCCGCGCTGACGCGGGATGAAACGCGGCACCAGCGGTTCGTCCAGGAAGCACGCTTGGCGGCGTCCATCGACCACCCGCACATCGCCGCCATCTACGACATCGGCGAGGTCGACGGCCGCACCTACATCGCCATGGAGTACGTCGAAGGCGGCTCGTTGCGCGAGGTGCTCAAGGCTGGCCCGCTGAAACTCCGGCAAGCACTCGACTACGCCCTTCAGGCGGGAGACGCCCTCGCCAAGGTGCACGGGCGCGGCGTCGTTCACCGTGACCTCAAGCCCGAAAACGTGCTCATCGCGAAGGACGGCTACTTAAAGATCATCGACTTCGGCCTGGCAAAGCTGATGGATCCGGTGGCGGACACTGGGCTCGCCGACGCCACGACCGTGGCCGACGCGCGAGTGCGCACCGCCGAAGGCGTCGTCATGGGCACCATGGGCTACATGTCGCCCGAGCAGGTGCGCGGCGAAACGGTAGACGCGCGCAGCGACATCTTCTCGTTCGGCGCCGTGCTGTACGAGATGGTCACGGGAGTGGCACCCTTCCGGAAGCGGAGTGCCGCCGACACAAGCAGCGCGATTCTCGGTGAGATGCCGGTGGCACCGCGTGTCGACGACGTGACCGCTGGCACGGAGCTGCAGCGAATACTGCGCAAGTGCCTGGCCAAGGAGTCGGACAGCCGCTATCAGGGCATGCGTGATCTGGTTGTCGACTTGCGGCAGCTTCGAGAGTCCATAACCAGCTCGGAGACGGTGTCGAGGGCGGTTGAGCCCACACGCGAATCCGTCACCGGCTGGTGGCAACGCCCGCCCGTCTGGATCGGCGCCACTGCTCTCGCAGCGGCCATTGCGGCCGCGACCATGTGGTCCATGCGTCGTAGCGGCGAAGCGCCTACCAGCTTGCTGAGCGACGCGGCCGCGCGACCGGCGGTGGCCGTCGTGCCATTCGAGGTCATCGGAGGCAGCCGCGACGTGGCGTGGCTGGCCAAGGGCCTGCCCTCGATGCTTATCACGGGACTCGCGCAGACACCTGATATCGAAGTGGTGGGCAACGAACGGTTAGGCGATGCGGCCCGACAAGTCGGAGCATCGACGCTCGATGCGGTCGCTCGCTCGCAGCTCGCCGAGGTCTCGCGCCGCGCTGGTGCCCGCTTCATTGTCAACGGCACCATTATTCAGGCGGGCGCGGACCTTCGGATCGATGCGCGTGTGGAGGATCTCTCAACCGGGGCCGTCCGACTGGCGGAGACCGTGCGTGGGCCCGACCCCCTGGCCCTGGCGGACGACCTGTCGGCCCGCGTCCGGCGCGGACTAAACGTGCAGACGGCGCCAGGCACGGTGCGCAAGGTGGCGGATGTGGCGTCCGCGTCGGTCGAGGCGTATCGCGCGTTCACCACCGGCGTCGAGGCACGATCGAACGAACGGAACGGAGACGCCCGTGGGCTCTTCAAGGACGCCGTTCGCCTGGACCCGGAGTTCGCGTTGGCGTACGTGCACCTCGCCGAAGTGGAACAGCACGAAGGGCGCATCAGGGAGAGTAGCCTGTCGCTGAGGATGGCCGCCCAGCACCTGGACCGGATGCCTGAGCGCGACGCCGTGCTGGTTCGCGCCGACCTGGCACGTGACGCTGGCCGACTCGACGAGGCCGAGCAGCTGCTCGAAGGTCTCGTGGCGCGCTACCCGGACACCGAGCAGGCCTGGTACAAACTCGCGGTTTCATCGTGGGATCTGGATCCGGGTCGCACAGCGGCCCACCTCGGTCGCGCCGTGGTGGCACTGCCATACTCCCCGGCGATGCAGAACCTATACGGGTACGCGCAGCTGAACACCGGACGTTCCGAAGACGGGATCCGCACGTTCGAGACCTACGTGAAGCTGCGACCGTCGGAGCCGAACGCCCTCGACAGCCTGGCGGAAGGGCATCTCATGGCGGGCCACATTCCAGAGGCACTCGCCAACTACGAGGCCGCGATCAATCGCGGCTTCGATTCGCATCGGGGAAAAGCCTGGACTCTCGCCGTGCTGGGCCGCTACCGAGAGGCGCTCGTGGAGGCGGAGGCGGCCTCGACCAATCTCGGTGTGGCGACGTCGACGACGCGAGCGTTTCTGCTGTCGCGAGTTGGCCGCTACCGCGAGGCGCTGCAAGCCGTGGACGCGTCCCAGAAGCAGGCTGAGAACGACGGCTTCACCGAAGCCGTCGTCGCCTCGCACGTGGCCAGGGCGCTCTTCGCGCTGGAGCGGAGTGACTGCACCCGAGTGACGGTGCACCTTCGCGCGAGTGAACAGGCGACGAAAGGGGTGCCGGCGTTGTTCGCCGTTCGCTGGCAAGTGTTGCGCGATCTGCTGGTCGGTGCGTGCGATGCGGGCGAGGGCCGGTTGGTTGCGGCAAAACAGCGGCTCGGCGATGCCATGCAGGTGCACCGGTCGACGTCGCCGCTCGAGGTGTGGTGGGTGCGTGCGCTCGAGGGCGAGGTGGCGCTGGCCGAGCGCGAATTCGACAAGGCGGCGCGTGCCTTTGCGGCGGGTGAGCCGCGGCGCAAGATGTTCTTCGGGCTTGGGGAAATCTATCCGTGGCTGTCGTTCTACGCCAACAACCTCGTGCTCCGTGACGGCCGCGCGCGTGTTGCCGCGGCACAGGGGCGCACGGCCGAGGCGATTACGCTCTACCGCGCGTTGCTGACGCCGGGCCCCGGGCAGAAGTGGACCGCGATGCTGGACCCCCGGCACATCATGGCCCTGGCCCGCCTGCTCGACAGGGCCGGGGAGGGCGATGCCGCCCGCGTCGAATACCGACGATTCCTCGAACACTGGAAGGACGCGGATCCGGACTTGCCGGAACTCGCAGAGGCACGAGGGCGACTGGCCCGATAGTCAATTCGATGATGCTGTGGCATGGCAAGCTGGGAGAACGACTAAGGTGTCGAACTCCGCGAAGGTGCTCGAGTCCGACAGGGCGAGGATGTTCACCAGAACGTGACGATTCTGAAGTCGGTGCACGGCAGCTACCCGCTCATTGCGGCGCGAGACCAAGAACTTGTGTGACCCGCGTGCGAATGAGCTGCCCCGTCTCGGGTTGGCGAAAGGAGGCCTTCTCCTGACCGCCTGGAACGATGAACGCGTGCAGGCGATTTCTCAGGACAGGGAGGCGAGCGACCTGTTTTGCGACCCACTGCTCTTCCCCGCCGTGGGTCTGGAAGGTCGAACGGGAATACACGATGAATCGCGTTCGCGGATTGCGCGACGCCACATACGCGAAAAATACCAGCAGCCTGTTCTCGGCCAGATCAAAAAGGTGCTCGGACACGGTCGGCTGTCCCTGTCCGACACGTGCATCCAGCAAACACGACAGGTGGCTGACGATCAAGTCCGGGTTCTCACCCACGACCTGCTCCTCACGATGCCACGCAGCACTCGTGTTCTCCTTGCGGATTGCCACCGGCAAGCTACGCAGGGCGTCGGTCACATCGTCCGCGTTCGTGCCTCCTTCGGCTGCCGTGCGCGGATCGTAGACCCGGCCGGGCAGTGGCGAGTCCATCAGCACGATCACCGGGACGGGGTTGGGCGCCGGAAGACCGCCTGGATCTGCGCGGGAAGAAACCCACACTGCGGTAACGATCGCGGCGAGTAGCGCGGCCGCCCACAACGCATGGACGCGCCATCCTCGGAGAACGCTCGGTGCTGCGGTGACACTCGCCGGCTCGATCAGATCCTCACGAGCCCAACGCAACTCACGCAGCAAGTCAGCAGCGTGCTGACAGCGGTCGTCAGGATCTCGCGCCAGACAGGCCGAGATAATCCGATCCAGAACGCGTGGCAGGTTCGGATCCGTCTTGGCCGCGCTCGGTCGCGACTCGGCAAGGATGGCGGCGACCAGCGCGGCCGTCGACGCACCGCTGAAGGCCGGCTTTCCTGTCGCCATCTCGAATAGCACGGCGCCAAACGCGAAAATGTCCGTCCGCGCATCGACGGGCTTTCCTTCGAGCTGTTCGGGAGCCATGTACGGGACCGTTCCGACCAGCGTGCCCTCGACCGTCCGGAAGGCGGTGCCGGTGGAGTCGCCCGATGCCGTGAGTCCCTTCCGGGAACTTCAGGCTGCTGCTTGGCGATCCCGAAGTCGAGCAGCTTGACGCCGCTTCGAGTCAACATCACGTTGGAGGGCTTCAGATCCCTGTGGATGATGCCTTCGCGATGGGCCGCTCCGAGAGCTTCGGCGATCGGGATGGCGATAGAAAAGAGCTCAGCCGTGGGGACGGGGCCTTTGCGCAGTCGCTGCTCGAGTGTTTCGCCCTCGAGATGCTCCATCACGATCACGTCGTGACCTTCGAAGGTCGCAACATCGTGAATCGCACAGATGTTTGGGTGGTTCAGCGCGGCAATGGCTCGGGCTTCGCGATGAAAGCGGGCGCGCAGCTGTGGGTCCTCGCTCATGGGGCCGGACGCCACTTTGATCGCGACCGTTCGACGCAACCGTGTGTCGCGGGCTCGATACACTTCGCCCATCCCGCCGGCACCAGCAAGCTCGAGGATCTCGTAAGGACCAAGCCGGGTGCCAGGATCGAAAGGCATGGCTACTTGGTCGCCCAGCATACGGTACAGAAGCACTTACGCGGAACGATTCGCTTTCATCACTGCCAGGGGAGGGCGCCGGCGAGTGCCCGCGACGGGTGGGGCCGATCCGGCTGCGCATACCCGATCACGCGCGTCGGGGCGCTGCCGAAGGAGAGCCCCCACGCGGCGAACTGCCCCGCGTCATTCACCCGGTGCTCGGCTCGCACGACGTAGCGGCCAGCGCCCCCCCGCATTGAGGCCGCGGCACCGTCTGCGGCAAGGATCTCGTCCAGTGCCCGGCGCGACAGCGGATCCTCGCGGTCGAAGTGCTGAGACTTGTAATGTCGCCTGCCCAGTGCCGAATCGATGCCCTTCGATCAGCTGCGGCTGAAGCGGGACGTCCGCAACGGCGTAAAACTTGACGGGAGTGTCGTTCGGGCGGTAGTTGTCGACGAGCACGGTCAGTCTCCCGTTGCGTGCCACAGCCGTCACGTCCCTCCACGCCGCGTCGCCGAAAGGAATCGTCTCGAGCTTTTGGACCAGCCGGTAGGCGTGGCGACGTGGCCAGGCGCCCACATCGACATCGTCCATCCAGAGACGCACCGGGACGAAGTGGAACCCTCGCGCCGCGAGCTCCTCGTAACGTTTATTGAGCGCATACACCGGCTCCCCCGCGTCGAACGCCGTGCGAACCGCGGCAGCATGTGGATACACATGAAGAAGCGTCCGCGCCGCGCCGCTTTCGACCTGCAGGTAGGTCACGATCGAATCGGCAACGTAGTCCTCCGGGACCACGGCGACGCGCGACGGAAGCTGCTCGAACATGGCGCGAAAGAAGCGCGCTTCCTGCGTGCGCGGGCGCCAGTCATTCGCAGCGAAGTTGGCGCGCAGCTGCCATGCGGGATACAGCATGAGCAGCACGGCCGCGGCAGCGGCTGTCCGCGTTCCCCATGCAAACGTCACGATGTCGCGAACACCGTCTCCTCCCGCCGCGATGAACGGCGCCGCCAGCACCCACGGAATGACCAGGAAGCCGCGCAGGTCGCCGTAAATATTCAGCGCGAAACCGGTGATGCCGGCAAATGCCAGTGCGAGCAGCGTCGCGGTGCGCCAGTCGCGAACGGCCAGCACGACGAGCCCCGCGGCCGCAAGCGCCACGCCGGCGACGCCAAGCTCGGCTTGCGCCAGGCGGGCAAACGCCGGCAACCGCTGGCCAGTCAGTTCATTCCAACTGAACGCAAACACGTAATCCTCATAGCCGCGACCTCGGATTACGCCGGCGAGCTCGGTCAAGTTGGTTGCCGCCGCTTCACGATACGGCGTTCCCTGCCGCGTTCGGATCAGGACGTAGAGATATTGCAGAAAGCCGCTACTCACGATTGCGCCGGCGGTAATCAGCGTGCGCGGCCTGAGCGCGCGCCTCGTGTCCGTGGCGAGCAGGAACATGGCGATCGCGGGCGCGGCGGCGACGATGACGAGGTGATTGCCGAGCGCGAGCGCAAAGCATGCCGCAGCGCCGTAGAGGTGTGCGTCGCGCCTCGTCTGCTTCCAGCGCACCAGCCAGAACATGATCGCGAGCAGCAACGCCGCGCTGAGGGTGTACACCTCGGCGATCACGGCGTAACCCCAGAAGGCGGCACCGAACGCGATGGTGAGAGCGGCGAAGGCTGCCGCCGGCCGGCTGCGGCCGAGCGCGCGGGCGAGAAGCACCGCGAGTGACACGGCGGTCGCACCGGCGACCGCCGACAGCAGGTTGGCGCGATACGCAATCGTGCCAATCGGCAGGTGGGAAAAGAGGTGCGACAGCACCGTGTGAAGCGGATAACCCGGGGGATGGGCGGTCCCGAGCGCTGCACCCAGATACTGGAACTTCGGCGTGTCCTCAGGACCACCAACGTCAGGGAGCAGGGTCCGGAGGTAGACAACGAAGGCGAGAATTCCAATCGCCGCCGCGAGTCCTGGATCCGATCGGAGCGGATGACGCTCCGAGACTCGCGCGCGGCCGCGGTGCGCCTCGATCAGCGGCGGCTCATTCGGAACGGCGTCCCCCCCGGCAGATTCCTGCCGATCTCCGTCGCTGGTCAGCGTGGCAATTTTGGCGTCGAGCAGCGATTGACGGCGGAGTATAGCATCCTCTCCTCCGTGCACGGCGCGTTTGTCGATCGATCTGTTCAGTAGGCGGAACGAAAACGCGCCAAGACGAGCTTGCGCGCATCGAGATAGGAGGTAATCGCTGCGCCGCGCCCACTCGCATCTGCAAGGGCGACGTAGCCGTCAGGCCGTACGAGATAAACCGCATTGCGCTGCAGACCGGCCCGACCCGTCGCTCGACGCCAGGGAAGGACGTGCAGCGGCAACACCCGTTCATCACACGCCGTCTGCGTACTGCGGGTGGCGTCGCCATACACGTGCACCTGCCAGCCGAGCGACGTCAGCAGCGTGAAGTTATCGAGAACGCCCCGGCTCGCGGAACCCACGGCAAACGGTCGCCGCCATGCACGTCGCCCGCACGTCCTTCGCTCAAGCCGCTGTCACAGTAGTGCACCGATAACCTCGCCGATGCGGTTCTCTCCCGCGGCCGGAAGATGACCACCATCAATCTCTGGAAACGCGGCAAGCACGTCTCGCATGTCGGTTTGGAGAAATGGGTACGGATCTCAGTCCGTTTCCCTACGCGCTGATATCCAGTAGCGGTCGAGCGCTTGTTCGTGTCGCGCGCAAAGGCGGTTGAACGGACGCTGACGACGCTGCGCTTCTTCTGGAATGCCGCGCAAGGTTCGGTTCCGGACGCGACCGGTCATCGCGGCTTCTTCTACCACTTCCTCGCGTGGAAGGACGCGGATCCGGACTTGCCGGAACTCGCAGAGGCACGAGGGCGACTGGCCCGATAACCAATTAGATCCCCTCCTGGTGAGGCGAGTCCCCCCTTCGAGCCACTGGTTGCCGACTGCGATCTGCTTGATTTGGCAACGGGCGCTTACTTGTCCTTGTCGTCCTTTTCCTCGTAATCGGGCTCTTCCGCGTAGCCGCCGTAGTCCTTCCATGCGGCGATCAGCTCGAACGTCCCGGTTGCGCTGAGGACCTCCTCCCAGTAACTGGGGTTCATGAAGCCGTCGAAGGTTTTCTGGTCGAACAGCGCGTCGCTGGACGGCACACCTTTCAGTGCGAGCCCTCCCTTGCCGTTCTTTGCACTGAGATCCGCGCTCAGGATCTTGCCGAATGGCACCGAGACGCCGGACAAGCTGAACTGCACGTCGACCGAGCAGTCGGATCCAGTCTCCTGGTTCTCGACGAACGCCGTGAACTGCCAGAACCCGTTGTGACGCAGGGTGACGTTGGACGTCTGGAGAACCACCGGCTTGGGATTGTTCTGTGTACTCAGTCGCATCTTGGGGGCGACGAGGCTGAAGTGTCGAACGCTCGGCAGCACGGTCCGCAGACCGCCGACACCCGGGCGCTCGCTGCACATCCACTGCTCGGCGTAGACGACGTCCTTGGTCGTCAACAGTCGCGTCAGCCCGATCTCTCGGCCGAGCGGATCCACGTAGCCCGACCCTATCAGCTGCACTTTGATCGGCATCCCGGTGATCGCGAACACGTTGACGGCGGCGCCAGGAACGGCGTCGACCGTCACGCTCGACGTGTTTTCGATCAGCGGCAGGATGATATTCACCGGACCCAGATGGGGAGCCGCAGCGACAGTGTGGTGGGGTGACTCGACCCAGGCGCCGCCGGCGCACAGCAGATACGACAGCCAGATCTCTTGACCCTCGTTGAGATATGGCGAGACGTGGATACGAACGGAGTCACTGGTCGCAAATATCTGATTGCTGATGGGTGCCGGGCCCTGAGGCGTTTTGACCCAGACCTGCAGCCAGGCGCCCGGCATCGCACGCGCACGGACGACGCGAGCGCATCCGAACAGTGGTTCCACCAGGTCCGGCAGCAGCCCGAGCACGAGGCTGATCCCAGGCACCGTCGTCGATCCGGCGTCGCTGACCAGCCCGCATCGTTCCTGAACGGCCGTGATTGGTTCGGTCGCGGTCAGCGGTGGCAAACGACAGACGAACGACGCTGCCGACGGTGGGACCATGCCTCGATACGTCTGTCCCTTGTAGGTGACCTTCAGGAGGCATCCGCCCTCGAGATTGGTCACGTAGACGTCCACCGAGCCGGCGCACGGTGCCATCAGCGCGGGCGTGCCGGGCTTCGCGGCCGGCGAGACGCCGACGTGAAGGGGATCGGACGGCAGCCGTTCGCGGCAATTCTGCATCGCCTGCGTGATCTCCAGCTTGTCCCCGAGGTTCGAGAACGGTGTGCTGAGCACGAAGTTGAGCCGCTCGAGGTCGAAGGTGGAGGTTTCAATGGAGCCGTCGGATCGCCGGAGGATCGTGACATCGGCGCCGTCGTAGATGCCGGCGATCAGGATCGAGGGATCGCACCCTTTCGGGGGTGCCCCGCCCAGAGATGGCGTCGGCAGCTTCTGACCCGTCGGAACCGGGAGTTGCTCGACCTTCGCGCTTGTCTTCTTAGGCGCGCCCGGAAGCGGCGGGAACGTCGGCGCCGCCCCCTGGTGTGCGGTGATCGTGTTGCCCGCGCCAGGCATGCTCGCAGAAAGCGCCAGCCGTGCATCGCCGGATTCCGTCGCCCGTCCCGATGCGATCACGCCACTGGAAGTGCTGACGACGACATATGCCCCGGGAGCGGCCCCCTTGAGCCAGAGTCGGCGGCCGCACTCCCAGACGCGCGACTTGAAGGCGATTGGTGCCAGTGCCGCGTCATCGGGCGGCGCCGGGCCAACCGGAACGCCGAGGTTATCCGGCGTCCAGTCACTCTGCTCGCCCCCTTCCGCCTGGCGGACGAGGACGACGTCCTTCGGCTGCAGCTTGACGCCGGGCAGGAGTTGAATGCGATTTCGTCCGCCCGACACGACGCTCTTCGCCAAGTCGCGAGGGTTTGGTCCGGCTGCCTTTGCGAAGACTGTTGCGCCAGGGACCGCCCCCTCTACGAGAAGCGTGTCGCACCATTCGAGGAGGGGCCCTTTGAGGATTGGCGTGATCAGTGGCATCGGGTCACTGTATCGCAGCCTCATCTCCGTTTCCGCGAGCCTAGCTCAAGCGAGATCGTTGGACGTCTTTAGCACGAGCGTGAACCGGCGTCTGCGGACCGAAGGTGTTGCAGCGGGCGCTAGCGATATTCACAGCTCTCTTTCAGCAAGGCGTCGGAACTCGTCAGGGACGGAGCGCACACCCCGCAACGCTGACCCATAATCCACCGCCTGTTCTCCGAAACGCTTGCGGATCGCATCGACGGCCCGGTCTGCGCGCGATCGCGCCACGCCCTTTCTTGTGCCAGGACGGCGTCCTTCATCGGCAAGCCCAAGCGGCAGCTCCAGTTGCACGATCGCCTGCGCTTCGAGATTTGAGACGGAGATCGCCAGCAGCGAGATCGTCCTCTCGTCAAGGTGATCGGCAAGGGCGCCGCGCACCAAGTCCTCGGCGATCTCAGCGAGAGCCCTGGTTGCAGAAATCGGCGCTGACAGCGTGAGCGAGCGCGTGACCGAGCGCAAATCGGCGAAGCGCACGCGGACCGTGATAGTCCGACCCACCAGGGATTTGGCGCGGAGCCGCGCGCCGATGCGGTCGGCGAGATGATGGAGCGTCGGTTTGAAGACGCGCTCGATCGCGGGCTGTCGTCCGAGCGCCGATTGTGCGCCGGCAGAGTGCGCACGCCGGCGCGTCTGGATTTGCCGCGGATCGCGGTTCCACGCAAGGGCCGTCAACTTTCTTCCCGCCGCGTGCCCAAGCAATCGCTCCACGGATTGAGGAGAGCTCTCAGCCAATTGACCAATGGTGGTGACGCCGATCTTGGCGAGCCGCGCCTCGGTGGCGGGGCCCACGCCCCACATGAGCGCGACGGGCAGCTCGTGAAGGAACTCGAGTTCAGTATCTGGATCGACGACGACCAATCCATCCGGCTTAGCGACCTGCGATGCGATCTTCGCCAGGTGCTTGGTACGTGCCACGCCGATGGACATCGGCAAGCCAAGCTCGGCGCGCACGCGAGCCCGAACCGTCCTTGCGATCTCTGCCGGCGAACCGAAGAGATGCGTGCACCCGCAACGTCGGCGAAAGCCTCGTCGATGGAGATGCGCTCGATGGAAGGCGTGAAATCGCTCAGGACTTCGATGGCGGCGTCGCCCAGGCGTTGGTATTCGGCGAAGTGTCCGCCGACAAAAACGAGGTCGGGACAGAGTTGCCGCGCGCGCCGTCCAGGCATGCCGCTTCGAACGCCGAAGGCCCGCGCTTCGTAGGAGGCGGCGAGAACGACGCCGCCGCCGACCGCAATCGGCTTGCCGCGCAGGCGAGGTTCAAGCAGCTGTTCAACCGACGCATAAAAGGCGTCGAGGTCCGCGTGGAGAATGGTGGCGGTGGAACCACGCATCACACCCACCACAGCGCAGACGCGAGTCGCGACTCGTCGAGGGCCGGTCCGACGCCCAGGCGCACCGCCACTGGAGCGCCAGCTGCAATCAAGCGCTTCAGCTCCGTGGTCAATACCCTTAGGCGATCGAAGGAGGCCAGGGTGAAGGCCTCACGACGTGCGGCCACTGGACGGCGGTAACCCGGTGGGATCGGTGGCGTCGCGTTTGCGTCCACTGCCCCGCTCAACACCACCTCGCTGTTCTCGATCACAATGAGCCGCGCATAACTGTCAACGGGCTCGCGCCACACCACGCTCGAATCGAACAACCGCGTCAACCAGATCGCGCGGCGTCGGGCGAGCGCCGCCCGCAACGCGAGCCACTCCAGCGACACTTGCACGAACTCCGGGGTCCATACCGTCACGCCACGACGCGTATCGTTGGCATCGTCTTCGATGCCACCGGTCGCGGTCTCGTCGACCTTCTCGCCACAGGCGTGTGCCAAGCCGCAGCAGCTTCGCGTAGTCCGAGAGGTCGACGCGCGACAGTTCAGGATGCGTTGCGCACAGCCGGTCGTAACCGGCGGTGAACGTGCCGTCATCTGGGCCTCGTGAACCGGACGTCAGAGCGGCGCGCCCATCCCGGACGAGTGCCGCGAATTGATCGAGCGTTTCGACCGAAGCAAATGGTCCGAACGGGCAGTGTGGCGACGGCTGTGGACTACGCGCGCTGAGATCCGGCGACGTGAACCACAAAGCGCGGCTCTCAGTCGTCAGCGCGACGTTGTAAGGCGGTCGGTGCCGCTTGATTTCATCCGGCTCGAGGAGCGCGGCCTCGAGCGGACTTGGTGTGACGTCGAACGAGATCGCGCGTGCCTGCGTCAGCATCTCGAGCAACCGCTCGGGCACGCCGGCCTGTCTCCGAAAGTAGCTGTTGACCCGATGATGCAGCGACGCTGCTTTGCCGACGTAGAGGACGGTGCCGTCCGTCCGAAGCATGCGATACACCCCAGGCGCAGTCGGCAATGAAAGCCGGACGTCCCGCGGCATCGGCCAGATGCGGTGTCGGCACCTAGTCGGTTTTGCAGGTACGGCGAGCCAGTCGTGGAGCGCGCCCCAGGTCGACACGCCGTGCATTTCGAGCAGCCGACCAACTCTTGCCAGACGAACGCCGTCGCTTCGACGTGATCGGCGCTGCGACGCAGCGCGCCAACCGCGCGACCGAAATACCCAGAAAGGGCACGCAGGCTGCAGCGAGGCAGATTGGGGAAAAGACGCCTGGCAATATCCCGCGTGCAGACCACCTCGAGCGGAAACACGCCGGCGGCCAACGTGCGAAGGAACGGCTGCTCGAATCGAGCGAAGTGGATGACAGTCGGCGCGGGCTGCTGGGTGAGACTCGCGGCCTGGTCGGTCAGCTCGCGCCAGGCGCAGCGTCCGTCGACAGCGGACCGCATCATGTGCTCGGAGATCCCAGTGATCCGCGCAACAACTGGCGGAATCTGCTCGCCATCCGGCAGCGCGATCAACGACGCCTGCGCGTGCGTGATTGTCGTGCCGCGGACGCGGGCCCAGCCGATCTCAAGGAGATGACCTCGCGGAGCAGCGGCTGTGGCCTGGCAGTCGACCACCATCACCTCGAGTTGCGAGAGCGGCTCGGAAGGACTGGCTAGCACCATTTGCCACGACCGGAACTGAATACGCCACCGCCGCTTCGATGCAGCGCACTCGCTTAATCGAGCACCGTGCACCTCCGCAACGCCAAGCCGCGTCCAGCGTATCATATTCGCTTTTTGTTCGCCCACCCGAAGAGGATACTCGGCAGCCAACGCCAACAAGGCTCCAATAGAAAACGGGCCCCTGAAATGATCGATTTCAGACGTATCAGTCAACGGCGTCGAACAGAAGACGACAGCCGGCCTGGCGATGACCCAGCAGGTGATTAGCTGCGATGGGAGTGCCCCCGAGGATGCAGTCGAGCCAGCGGCCGTCACGGGAGGAACGAGCCTCCGGTACGACGCGGTCGCCGGCCACTTCATCCAGAACTGGAAGGTCCCAAAGACACCGGGCTGCTACATGGTTCGCCTGGCTACTCAGCAGGACGGCCTGGCGCTCACGGCCAGGTTCAAAGTGAAGTGATCCGGGCGACACCCTCTTCTCAGCGCAGCGGTGAAGGCGACGGCATACAACCCGTCGTCTTTGACCCTAAATACAACCACGAGAATGCTTTGAATCGTTGGTGTCGGTTTGGCACAGTCTCCTGGGCAGCTTGAATACGTGGCACCTCTTCACCTCCTCACGACGATGGTGGTGCCGTTGCTGTCGCCGTCCGGGTCATGGTTCTTCTCAGATTTATAGCTGCCCGGTTGGGACACCGAGACCACCGAGAAGCTCGTGCTGCGTGCCTGCTTGGGTAGCCCACCGAACTGAATGGCGCATCGACCGTTCGCGGCGGTTATGCACTCGCCCATAGCGCCGTGTGCCAACGAACCACTTACTCGCACGCTCGCGAGCGGACTATGGTTCTCTCCGTGAACCTCGATCGTCACCGTCGCCCCCCACAGCACGCCCTGCCTGTTCGCTACGCCATCGATGTCGCCGACGTGCGCAGGAACGGACGTCACGATCACATTTGTGCGCTGCTCATCCGATACACCGAAGCTATCGTGCACCGTCAGAACGACCGTGTAGGTGCCAGGCGCGCGGTAGGTATAGCTCACGGTGGGACTGTAGCTTGGGGAGGAACCATCACCAAGGTCCCATCGGTAGCTTGTGATCGTGCTCTCGGCCGCCGATGACGCGGAACCGTTGAACGTGCAGGCGAGATCGTTGCACGCCGACGTGAATGCTGCAAGCGGCGACGCCGTCGGCGCCACCGTGAGGTGTCGTGACAGGTACCCTCGAAGTCCAAGGTTGTCCCGTACGCTTAGCAGCATGTAATACGTCCTCCCAGACGCGTACGTATGACTCGCGGTTGGACCAGACGCACTTGTGCCGTCCCCGAACTCCCACACATAGGTCGCAATCGTGCCGTCTGCATCGTTCGACGCCGAGGCGTCGAATACGCACGTCAGCCTCGAGCAGGTCGACGTGAACGACGCGACTGGATAGGTCGATGCGACGACGTACACGTTGTTCGTGGCAGTAGCCCCTTCATTGTCGGTCACGGTCACCGTCGCGTAATGGATGCTGGGCGCCCCGTACGTGTGAGAGACCTTCACGCCCGCGGCAGAACTGCCATCACCGAACTCCCAGACACGACTGATGATCGTGCCGTCCCGGTCGTGCGCTTCCGATGCGTCGAAGGCGCACGTCACGCCGTTGCAACTCACCCTTCCCCACACGACAGGCCGGTTGTTCGGTTCAACTTGGCGCGACACCGACGCACTCGCTCCGCCGTCGTCTGTAATCGTCAACGTGGCCACGTACGGATTACCGGTCGGGTAGATGTGACTCATCGATGCACCCGAGCCTGCGGTTCCGTCGCCGAAGTCCCAGCGGTAAGTCGCGATCGAGCCGTCAGGGTCGGCTGACGACGCGGCATCGAAGGAGCAGGTATGCGCGCCGCACGATACAACGAACGATGAGCGGGGCGGCAGATTGCCGCCAGGCGGCCGCCATGCCGCCGAAGACCCGGACGCCGCCAGTGTGATGCCGCCACTGCCGTCGACATTGAGTACGGAGACGTTCATGTACGCTCCGCCCCACCAGTCAAAGTATTCCAGTACGTCGAATGCGATTCGCGCACCGTCGGGTGACCAGGACGGATATTCGGCTGCGATTCCGGCGCTCAGGCGTCTGACGCCGCTGCCATCCGAATTCATCAGCGCAATGTCCGTGACCGGCCATACTTCGCCATCGCCCGTATAAAAGGTCGTGCCGTAACGCTCCGTGGCAAACGCGATGGTGCCCCCGTCCGGCGACCAGCCGGGATCCGAGTCGCGTCCCGGATCCGTGGTGAGGCGCGTGAGATTCGAGCCATCGACATTGACGGTGCAGACGTCGCTATTGCCGCTCTCGATCTCGCAGCTGAAGGCGAGCGCAGACCCATCCGGCGCCCAGGCGATCCTGGAGGTCCCGACCCTGAACAAGGGGCCAGTGGATGCCAGGTTGCCGACCAGCCTGGCTACGCCGGACCCATCGGCGTTCATCAGGTACAGCTCCAGTGGGCCGCCGCGATCGCTCGCAAAGGCGATCCGTTGGCCATCAGGCGACCACGCCGCTGCGCTGTCCTTCGCCGGATGATTCGTGAGGTTGAACAGCGCACCGTCCACGGGGAGGATCACGTAGATGTCGGACGATCGGGAAAAGGCGATACTGGAGCCGTCCGGCGACCAGGTGGGTTCGGTATCTGCGCTACCGTACGTCAGGTGCACCTGATTGGAACCATCCGGATGCATCAGGGCGAGCCCGTCGGGACTTGCCCACGCATTGTAGGAGTCGGATCCGCGCAGTACCACGTAGACGAGGGTGCCGACTCCCTCTCCGCGCGGCACCTGGATGGCGCTGAGCGCCAGCAGGGCAGAGAGCGCTATGGCGCGGGCCTGTGGCCGCGTAGCCCACAGCATCGTCATGAGCCCGCAACCCAGGTGAAGTTTTCTGGCGTCGTCATCCCGGCGGCGATGCCGCTGCCCTGTGGCTGATAGCGGATGCGGAAGCCGATCTGCCGGGGAATCCGGACGATCCCGAAGTTCATGCACGCGTAACCGATGCCGAGCTGTGGACAGCGTCCAGCGCTGACCGAGATCGACGTCAGGCGCGCCCACGTTGCCGATCCCTGCTCGCATGCTTCCTTTGGGGCTTCGTCCGCGCGCTCGATGTCGTTCGGGGGCCCACCCTTGTACGAGCGGTCCTCGAACGTCACGCTACCCTTCTGCGCTGGACGCCCCAGGCTGTCGGTGACGTATCCCTTCAGGAGTAGCTCCTGGCTGCCCACGGCCAGGCTCGAGACTTCGTCGTACGTCCTGTTGCGATAGACGTTGAACGAGAGGTCATACACGCCAGGAACTGCCGCCGAAGGTTTAGCACCCAGGTCTCCCGCGACGGCGGATGTCGGGCTGGGTGTCACGGGTGACTGGCCCGAGCAGGCGACGACCGTCAACGCAGTGAAAAGCGCACCGAGGAGTCTTGCGGCGACGAAGGGCTTAGACATGAGGAATCTCGGTTAGCTGACGGTTAGCGATCGGCGGCCGGTTGCCCGGCTGCCGAGAAGAGTTGTCCAGGAGTGGAATCGACCTTGAAGGCGAAGCGCAGCATTGGTAGTAAGTGGTCTGCGATCGGGGAACGTGACGCAAAACCGGGTAGCAGTGAGGTTTTGGGCTGGCTTCAAGACTGATGACGCACCAGGGGCCTGCGCGTGTAGAATCAGGCGTCCTCCCATTCCTCAGGAGACCTGTGTTGACCTTTCACTCCGGCGGAGCAGGAGCTGGAGCGGCACGCGGGCTCCTCACCCCCGAGCAGCAGAGCAGCCTCGCTGAGCGCATCCGCGCCCGCGAACCGTCTGCGGAGGAGGAACTCGTTCAGCCTGTTCGGCGACCGAATCAGGTTCCTGGTCCTCGCACGAACACGCGATCCCGAAGCGGCCCGCGACCTCACGCAGGAAGTGATGCTGGCGGTGGTGCGCGCCCTCCGGGAAGAACAGTTGCGTGAGCCGGAACGCCTGGCCGGATTCGTCTACGGCATCGCACGCAATCTGATCAACAACTACCTGCGCACCCGCAGCCGGTTGCCCAGAGAAGACTCGCTCGAGGCCGCGCTACCATCTGGCGAGCCCGCCAGACCCGGCCGACGACAGCGAGCGCATCGCGCTGGTCCGGCGCGCGCTCGGTACCCTGGATTCGACCGACCGCCGGATCCTGCTGCTGACGCTCGTGGAAGGCCTGAAGCCTGGAGAGATTGGCGCCCGGCTCGGGCTGACGTCCGAAATCGTGCGAGCCCGAAAGTCGCGCGCCCTGAAGAAAACGATAGACCGTGTGAAAAAACTGTCACGAACATGAGCGCGAAAGCCACTAACTCTTCGAAGAGCACGATGGACTGCACCAGGGCGGCACGCGAGGAGATTCTCGAGCGCTACCTGGTCGGCAGCCTGAGCGACGGAGGATCGCGACGCGTTCGAAAAACACTACTTCGGATGCGCGCGCTGCTTCGATGCGCTGCAGACACTCGAGGCCATTCGGCGCGGAGTTGCCCCGGGCGAGCGCAGACTTCGACGCGAACCCCGACACGTCGTGGTCCCGGCATGGGCCCCCGCGGCGCGGGCTGGCGGCCGCGGTCGTCCTCGCCGTGGGGGTGGTGGCTATGGATGCGTCCACGTGCCAACGGATCTCTCCCGAGACGACGAATGTCCAGCTGCCGTCACGGCCGGTCACCACCCGAGCCCCCCAGCTTCGACGACCCGATCCGGCGGTTGCGTCAGGGCCTTCGCTCGAACAGCTCGCACGGTTGGAACCACCACCGTTACGAGCCGCTGCGACTGCGAGGCGTGCCGGACGAAGCGACGGCGCGCTTCGAGCGCGGCATGGAGCGCTATCGCAAGGCTGACTACTGCTGGAGCGGTCGACCGATCTGCGCGTCGCCGCGGACACTGGATCCCGAGGCGGCCCACATCCGCTTCTTTCTCGGTATCTCGCATCTCATGTTGGGACAAGACGACGCCGGCATCGACCGGCTTCGGGCCACGATCGCGCTCGGCGACTCCGCCGTATCTCGAAGACGCGCACTTCTACCTGGCGAAGGCGTTGTCTGAGGCCGGAAGGATCTTGGTGCCGCGGAAACGCAGTTGAACGAACTCATCAAGCTTCGTGGCGACAGAAGCGATGAGGCCAGACGCCTCCTCGCTGCAGCTCCAGAGGCTCAAGGAGCGATCCCATGAGACACGCGCGCGACTGGCTCAGGAGGGAGCCATGATGGTCACATGGTTCGTCGAGCGGTGATCGCGTGCTTGATGCTGCTGATGCCTGTGGCCGTTCCCGGATACTGCGCAGGAGACGACCGGGACGATTCTCGGCGCCCTCGTGGACCAGACCGGCGGCGTCCTTCCCGGCGTGAAGGTCGTCATCACGAGCGTCGACACCGGCCAGACGCGCGAGGTCGTGACCAACAACGTCGGGCCAGTACACCGCCAGCCTTCCGATCGGGAACTACGAAATCAGCTTCCTGCTGCCGAAGTTTCAGCCGTTCACGGCGCGCGGGATCTCTCTTCACGTCAACGATCGACTGCAGGTCAACGGCAGGTTGCTCGTCGGTGCGGTGGAGACGATGACGGTGACGGCGGAACGGCTCGTACAGCCGACCTCCGACGGTTCGAAACCTGATTCAGCAGGTCGCCGTCCGGGAGCTGCCGATCCTCACCCGCACGTTCGTCCAGCTCGTCACGCTCGTGCCGGGAGTGTCGAGCGACCTCCGGGAGGAGGCCTGCTTTTGCGACCAGGGCAACCTCAACATCTCCATCAACGGGGCACGCCGCAGCGCGGTCAACTGGCTGCTGGATGGCGCCTCCAACGTCAACGGCTGGAACAACTACACGCTGGTGACGACGCCTTCACTGGAAGCGATCCAGGAGATCAACGTCATCACGAGCACCTACGCGGCTGAATGGGCCCGGAACGGCGGGGGCGTCGTCAATGCCGTGACCAAGTCAGGCACGAACAGGTTCTCGGGAAGCGCGTATCACTTTCTGCGCAACGACGCGCTCAATGCCAACTCGTTCTTCCGCAACATGAACCCGAGAGCCGAGATCAACAGCTCACCGCCGCGGCTCCGATACAACAACTTCGGGTACACGCTCGGCGGCCCGGCGCTCCCGGGCCGCAAGAAGCTGTTCTTCTTCTTCTCACAGGAGTGGCGACGGAGCACCCGCGACAAGACGGTCGGTGCCGGGTCTCGGTTCCGGACCCGGCGTGGCTGACCGATCCCGCCAGTCCCAACTATGTCCCGCCAGAGGCGCGCGACCCGAATGCGGTGAAGCTGCTGACTCTCTGGCCGGCGCCGAACGTTCCCGGGACCAATCGCTATCAGACGACGATCACCGAACGAGCTCGACACCCGCCAGGAGTTCGTGCGAGCGGACTACAACGTCAGCGACGAACTGGTCGTTGACCGGCCGCTATCTGCACGACCAGGTCGACTCGCGCGGCGAGTACTCACCGACGCCGGACCTCACGCCCGGTCATCGCTACTCAGGTCGGCCACCTCGCCGTAGTGGAGGCCCGGCAGGTACGGAGGACGGCTCTTGCACGAATCGTCGTACCAGTTGTCGACGCCATCGAGCTGTCGCGCGAACGACCGCATGCACACAAGAGAGTGACCTCGGGATTCTGATTCCTGAGGTCTTTCCTGAAAACGCGGCGAACCTCATCCCGACCGTCAGCGTTGACCGGCCTGAGCCCGCTCGGGTCGGGTTGCCGCCGTCGGTCCGCGCGAGTATCTCAATCACACCTTCAGCTCCGCACTCACCTTGCAACACGGCACCCACACGCTGAAGACAGGCGGACTGTTCGCGTTCGAACACGTGAACTCCAATCTCGATCGCCGGAAACAACGCAGGGGTCCTTCGTATTTCAGGCCGGAGGCGGGTTCACGGCATTTCAAAACTTTCTCCGCGGCAACTCGGGCGGCGCATGCGGCGAGTCGCTGTAGCTATTCCGAAACAGATATCGACGTCATCAACCGCTTCCGGTCCCGCCGTTACGAGGCTGTTCGTCCAGGATACGTGGCGAATTCATCCCAACGATCACGCTCGATCTCGGGCTCCGCTACGCGTTCTACCCGCCGCTGACGGATGCCGACGACATGCTCTTCACCTTTTCGCCCGAGGCCTACGACCCCGCCCAGGCGCCGACGTTCGCCGACCCTGATGGCGATTTTCTGTCGTGGTGGGGACGGGCAACCTCTTCAACGGGATTCGCGTGGCCGGGAAGGACTCGCCGCATGGGCGCGCTATCTATGCCGCCGACAAGAACAACCTGCAGCCCCGGATCGGCGGCGGCCTGGGATCCGGGCGGAGCCGGCCGCCTGGTGGTGCGCGCCGGGTACGGCATGTACTTCGACCAGACGCAGGTAGGAATGTTCGCTCAGAATGTGCAGGCTAGCGCGTTTCCGCTTATCGACCCGTTTCGCACGGACGTCTTCGTCCGGCAACGCCTCGCTCTCGAATCCCGCGCGCAGGCAGGGACAGGTCACTGCCCTTCGCGGTCCTGTCACCGTCAGCCGTTCGCCACAAGCGACCGGTTCGTGGCACCGCGATGGCAGCACTGGAACCTCGGCCTGCAGCGGCGCCTCTACTCCCGCGGCATGATCGATCTGGGCTACGTGGGAGGGCGGGGCGATCACCTGCTTCGATACATCAACATCAACCAGCCGCCAGCCGACGAGCTAGTGGCGCAGGCGGCCCGGCGAACCTGGTACGACCCGTTCCCGGGCTACGACGCGATCTTCATGCGAGAGACGACGGCCAGGAGCCGGTTATCACGGGCTCGTGACCAGCTTTCGTCACGAGGCTGGCCGTGCGGGGTCGGCGACCGTGAATTACACCTTCAGTCGAAACAAGGCGGATGCGACCTACGACAACGCCGCGATCGATAATCCCCAGAACGTGCTGGATAAGGACGCCGAGTATGCCGCAGCCGGCACCGATCGAGCCCACATCTTCACCGCATCCTATGTCTACGAGCTGCCATTTGCTCGCGGCAGCGACAGCAGGCTGGAGAAAGGGCTTATTGCAAGGGTGGCAGATAGCCGGGATCACCAGGATCGAATCAGGTCCGGCCGTTCGCATTCAGGTCCCGAATTGTAATTACGGCGGCTGGTGTGTCTCAGATGCCTCTGCGGCCGGATCAGGTCGGCGACCCCGCGGCTGGTGACCAGACGGGTCTGCTCTGGTTCGACCCTGCAGCGTTCGTACCGCCGCCGGCACGGAGAATATGGCAGCGCGCCAGTTGCGCCGTTCCGTCTCCCCGGCCGTCATCAGTGGGACATCGCCCTGTCGAAGAACGTGAGCCTCGGTGACACGAGGCGTCTCCAGTTCAGGGCCGACCTGATCAACGCTTTCAATCAGACGCAGTTCCTGGATGTCGAATACTGTGTGTCCCGGCGAGACGACGTGTGATCCCAGGGTAGTTCGGCCAGATCACGAGCACGCGTCCGCCGCGTGAGATCCAGCTTGGCATCAGATTCGACTGGTGAAACGAGCGCGGATCAGCGCCATTCTCGTCGGTATCGTGTCGCGCGTGCCTCCTCGGGTCTTGCGGCCATTCTCAGTCACTCGTCACCCTCCGTCGTCACCGCGCAGACATCCGTCGCCCAGAGCCCCTCTCCGATCCCAGGGTTTGCCGACTCTCTGAACATGATCATGAGACCTCCTCGACCGCGGGAGAGGTATCGAAGCCGAGAACATTTCTCGTGCCCTGTTGGTTCGAGTTGAAAGCCGTCAGGGGCCGCGACGTTCTGGAAGTCGCCGACGTTCTCGACCTGCTGGGTCGAGCGGTCCGGCGTTCATCGAAGGTGAGTGAAGAGGAAAAGCAAGCGATCGCTGAGCGGGTCGCTCGCGATCAAGAGAGCGCCTGCTTGATCCCGCTCACCCGGAGCTGGCGACGAGCCTTCATCAATCTTGGCGTTCAGCGGGGGCTGGGCGGCGATCCTGCAGCCGCCAGACCGTTGCTCGAGCGGGCGCTGGCAATTCGAGAAGCCACCTTCGGTCCAGATCACCTGTTGGTCGCCGGTGCGCTCCAGAGCCTCGCAGGGTTGCTGCTGACGCTGCACGATGATGCCCGAGCGATGGTACTGCTCGAGCGGGCGCAGAGAGATTGGCGAAAAAGTCTATGGCGCCGATCACCCCAAGACCATCCGAACGCTCGTCAACCTGGCGATTCTTCATCAGGAAACCGGCGACGTCACCGGCGCGCGCCGACGTTACGAGCGCGCGCTTGTACTAGCCGAGCAGATGGCCGGGCCTGCCGACCTGTTGACCCTTCAGGTCTTGACCGGTGTGGCGGTCGTGCTGAGCGAACTCGCCGGTGATTCGGTGGGCTCCGCACGATTGAATGAACGACTGCTGGCGTTGACCGAACAGGCCTTCGGCCGCGACCGACCGGCGCCTGAGGACGCCGCTGGACAACCTGGCCATGGATCGACGTGATCTCGGCGATTACGCCGCCGCACAGCCGCTGGCCGAACGCTCGGTCGCTATCGCGGAGGGCGCACTCGGGCCGAAACACCCGGAGGTTGCCAGGAGCCTGCACACCCTGGCCACGATCTTCGCGGGACTCGGTGACTATTCCGAGGCGATGCGGTTGTTCGAGCGCGCCACCCGAATCAACGAGGAGGTGCTGCAGCCGTCGAATCCAGAAAGTGCTCGGGCGGCGTGGTTCATCCCGGATCTCCTTCCCCTCTCGGGGGACGGCCCCGATGACATGGATCTGTTCGAGCAGGTCCTGGCGGCTCGCGAGAAACACCGCGGTCTCGCCGATCCTCGCACGGCGGAAAGTCTGCGGAACCTGGCCGAATTGCTGTCCAGCGCAGACGACTTCAGACGAACGAGGGCGCTCTTTGAACGAGCGCTCGAGTCGCAGGAGCGATTTCTTGGCCCGGAGCATCCAGAGGTTGGCGCCGCCGCCGCCAATCTCGCGAAGGTGCTCTCGGGGATCGGCGACACCGACAGGGCCCAGCAGCTGTACGAGCGTGCGCTTGAGGGTGTGGGAGAAGTCGCTGGGTGCGGATCACCCGAAGGTGGCGACCGGCCTGGTGAATCTGGGTCGCCTCTACCTGGCCACCGGCCGCTACGCTGATGCCGGGCCGTTCTCGACCGCGCACTGGCGATTCAATTGAAAAATCTGGGTCCCGAGCATCCGGATGTTGCTGTCACGTTGAGCAGCCGCGCCGAACTCGCGTCCCGCACTGGCGTGGCACCCGAGGCGTTTGCGACCGCAGCGCGGGCCGAAGCACTCAGTCGCGAGCACCTGCGGCTCACGGTTCGTACGCTTCCCGAACACCAGGCGCTGGCGTATGCCACGTCGCTCCCCTCCGCGCTCGACTTGATGTTGTGGCTGGCATCATCGCGAGCAGATGACAGCCAGATGGTGACAGCGGCATGGGACGCCGTCATTCACGCAAGAGGGATGGTGTTCGACGAGGTGGCCGCCCGCCACCGTACCGCGAGCGCAGGCGAAGCACCGGAGATGGCGGGGCTTGCGACAGTCCTAGCGTCGGCCCGCCAGCGCCTCGCCGCGCTGACGGTGCGCGGCCCACGCAACGATCCGCCGGAGCGTTACCGTCGCCTGCTGGAGCAGGCTCGTACCCGAGAAGGATCGCGCGGAGCGGGCTCTGGCAGAGCGCAGCGTGAGGTCCCGAGACCTCGAGTCGAGAACCCACGTCCGGCTTCCTGAAGTGTCGGTTGCGCTGCCGCCGGCAAGCGCGCTGGTGGGCTTCGTGAGGTATCAGGGCCATCGCCTCGGTGCGGAGCAGGGCGACCCAGTGCCAAACTATCTCGCGTTCGTGTGCGACCGGGGGGAAGAGTCGGCCCGCCCTGGTTCCGCTTGGCGGCGCGGCGAAGATCGATAGCCTGATCCGGCAATGGCGTAAGCAACTCGATCAGGAGGCACTGGCAGCGGGGAGGGGGGCGAGCCGTAGTGAAGCCGCTTACCGACGGGTCGCTGGCGAATTGCGTCAGCAGATATGGGATCCGCTGCTCCCGCATCTGGGGAGTACGACGCGCGTGTTCGTCGTCCCCGATGGCGCACTTCACCTCGTCAGCCTCGCCGCATTGCCGACCGGTTCTTCCCGCTATCTCGTCGAAGCGGGGCCAACGATCCATTACCTGTCCACTGAACGGGACCTCGTGTCTGTGACGGCCGAACCGGCGGCCGGCCGGGGGCTGTTGGCTCTGGGCGGCGCCGCGTTCGACGAGTCCAGTTCTTCCGGCGTTGCTTCTGCGGCCGCCTTCCGAGGCACACGACCGGCCTGCCCTGATTTTCAGGCGCTACGTTTTGATCCGCTCCCGGCCTCTCTCGCGGAGGTTGACGAAGTCGCCACGCTCTGGAAACGGAGGTAGCGGTGCGCTGTCCACCATCCGGCTCACTGGGGCTGCGGCGAGCGAGTCGGCTTTCAAGGCGGAGGCGGCGGGCCGCCACGTCCTGCATGTGGCGACGCACGGGTTCTTTCTTGGTGGCGGCTGTGCACCGGCGTTCGATCCCTCTGCAAAGTCGACTTCGGCGACTGCGGCCAGAATCGCAAGGGAGAATCCGCTGCTATGGTCTGGTCTGATCCTGACGGGTGCGAATCATCGGAACGTCGCGGCACCCAACCAGGAGGACGGGGTGCTCACGGCGGAGGAAGTGACCGCGTTGGATCTCTCCGGCGTCGAGTGGGCTGTGCTGTCTGGCTGCGACACCGGCGTGGGCGAAGTCAGGGCGGGCGAGGGTGTCTTCGGGCTGCGACGAGCGTTCCAGGTAGCCGGCGCCAGGACTGTGATCATGAGCCTGTGGCAGGTCGAAGACGAGGCTACCCGCCAGTGGATGAGGACACTGTACCAATCCCGCTTTATGGAGAACCTGAGCACGGTGAATGCAGTGCGCGAGGCAGGGCTCGCGGTTCTGAGGGGGCGGCGGGCTAAGGGCCTCACGGCGCATCCCTTTTACTGGGCAGCCTTCGTCGGCTCCGGCGACTGGCGCTAGCTGGAGGTGCGCGGCGTCAGGCCAGCTTTCCGAATCAGGTAACCTGCAGTCATTGGGCTGTGAGGTGACGCCATGATGCGCCGACACGGTGTCCGGTACGTCTTTGTTCTGACTCTCGCGCTGGTTCTGGGTGTCTCGCTGCTGGTAAGCAGCGGCCCCGAGAACCCTCCTGCCGGCGGACGAGACTTCGACGGCCGCGGACGGGTGGTGATCAAGGATGCATCGCTCGTCGTCACGATGGACCCGGCGCTGGGAGACGGCCCGCTGGGACTGCTCGAAGATGCGGACGTGCTGCTGGTGCGGGACCGGATCGAGGCCATAGGGACCAACGTGGACCGCCGCGGGGCGCGTGTCGTCGATGGCCGCGGCAAGATCGTCCTGCCCGGATTCGTAGACGTGCACGCTCACGCGTGGCAGTCCCTGATCCGCGGGTGTGCGACCGACAAGGAGCTGAACGGTTGGCTGCGCGAGTGCGTGTTACCGCTGTATGGCGCGCCGGTCAGCGAAGCCGACGGCTACGCCGGTGCTCGTCTGTCTACCGTGGATTCATTGACGACCGGTGTGACCACCATGTCCGACTGGTCACACGCGTTCAACGCGGACTTCGCGCGCGGCAACCTGCGTGCACTCGCCGACTCCGGTATGCGGTTCGTGTTCGTCTATGGTGCCAGCGCCGATCCGGCGACGCTGGCCGAGATCCGTCGTGTCAAGGACACCGTCATCGACCCGAACCCGTTGGCCCGCCTGCAGGTCGGCTCGCATCCATCGACTCGAAACTATCCGGGCCTCGCGGCGTCGGAAAACTTGGCGCGTGAGCTCGGGGTGGCGCTGAACGTCCATCTACACGAGTCGAAGTCGGACCCGGCGACCGGGCAGATGGACGCGCTGCGCCGGGCCGGTGCACTGCGCCCGGGCCTGGTCGCCAACCACGTGATCCACATGACCGACGCCGAGCTGGACGAGTTGGCCGCGGCGGGGGTGGGGGTGGCGCACAACCCGTTGTCGAACATGCGGCTCGCGTCCGGTGTCATCCGGCTGCCGGCGATGCGGTCCCGCGACATGGCGGTGGGCCTCGGGCTGGACGGCGGTACCAACGACACCAACGACATGTTCAACGACATGCGTGCCGCGGTCGGCCTGCAGCGCGCGACGGCCACCGACCCCACGCGGTACCCGCAGCCAGCGGACGCGCTGCGGATGGCGACGCTCGGCGGCGCGGAGGTGCTGGGGCTGGCCGGGGAGATCGGCTCGCTGACGCCCGGCAAGCAGGCCGACGTCCAGGTGATCGACGCGCAGCAGGTGAACTTCGCACCGCGTGGCGACTGGGTCAGCCAGCTCGTGTTCAATGGCCAGCCTGCCAACGTCGAGTGGGTCTTCGTCGCTGGCGTCGCCCTCAAGCGGGACGGCCGGGTGGTCAGCGCGCGGGATGTCGAGATGATCATCACCGACGCCCAGGACGCCGCCGACCGGATCAGGAAGCTGCTCCGCTGAGCACCCGACCGGGACATCAAGGGCAGAACGTGATCGGGACGCTCGGTGAGCCGCGACGAACCCTGAGCCGGGAAAGCCGCTGGGCTTTTCTGGCGTTGATGGTCGCACAAGCCGCCCACTCGCTCGAGGAGTACATCTTTCGTCTCTTCGACGTGTTCGCGCCCGCACGTTTCGTGAGCGGCTTGGTCAGCACCGATCTGGGCGTGGGGTTCGCGGTGGCCAACGCCGCACTCGTGTCGTTCGGGCTCTGGTGCTATTTCGCGCGAGTGCGACCAGGGCACCCGTCCGCTCCGGTATTCGCATGGTTCTGGACGGTGCTCGAGCTCGCCAACGGAACCGTCCACAGCGTTCTGGCGCTATCACGAGGCGGTTACTTCCCAGGAGTGGCGACGGCTCCGGTGCTGCTCGGCGTGTCGGCGTATCTCGCTTTCAGGCTCTCGACGCCGTCGCGCTCGCGTCGTCGTTCTCAATGATTCGTCAGCGACTACTGCAAGCGTCCAGCGGCTGCGGCTTCAAAGCGGTGCTGTAACAAACCTGTAAAGATCCACAGGCCTCGCTCCGGCCGAGCTTGTGAACGTTCCGTCGGACCCGTACAGTCGTTGGATATTCCTCCCGCCCGCCACCCGGCAATGAGTCCTCAGGAGATACCGTGGGTAATTCACGAAAGCTCGAAAAGATCGCCAGCAATCTCGACGATCTGTCGGTCACGCTCGAAGAGATCAAGGAGGCGGTTCAGGACGACGACCCGGCCGACACGAAGAAGCTCGACAAGATTCAAGGGGGCATGGATCGGGCTGCTGACGCCATCGAAGAGGTAGTCGATCCGGAACAGCCGGCCAAGAGCTGAAGTCGTGTTTGGCGTGGCCGTGCGACGTTATCGGCATCAAGGTACGTCACGTGCGTGACTGAACGACCCTGCGGAAAAGGCGCCATTCCGGTAACTGAGAATCTGCGCGGTTCCCCCCTCGACACGATGGACTTGGCTCCGTCGCCGGAGTCTACTTCAGCCCATGACAATGCCGGGTGCTGAGGCGGTTGGTGTCGGCAAGGCCAATGAGGGCGTCACGAATCGAGAGCCCCCGATTCGAATAGCTGACGGCGCAATGGTTGCGGTGAGACGCGCCTGGAACGACTGGCGCACGACGATGGTCCGAGTGACAGACCTCGACAACGTGCACTGGTTTCAGCCCGCTCACGCGCCGCGTCCATTGATTCATGCGGACGTCTCTTGCGCGAAGTTCCTGTCACCAGATTCTCCGCAGGATTGTCCGCTAACCCCGCATCCCCACTATCTGCGCGTGTGCCTGCTCAAGTGCCACACGCCGCGAGGCGTGTTCGAGGAGCTCGCGCGCCATGCCGAACGCGCACATTCGGAGAGATCTGCGGACCCGATTAGCCCTGGTGCCCTCGATCCTCAACGACCATCACGCGTTCTCGGCACGACATGGCGCGGCTCGCTGAAGCGTTTCGCAACAGAGAGGTGGCGGCACCTGACGCGTTCGTCGGCCGTGAGGTGAGCAGATTGGTCAAGCTCGCAGGTCCGGAGCACCTAGCCCTTGTCCATCACCAGGACCGTCTGCAACAAGGCGTTCGCGCCATTGACGCAATCCGGCCAGTGCGTCAGTTCCTTCGGCGAATGGCTGATGCCGCCGACGCTCGGCACGAAGATCATTCCCATCGGACCCAGCTTCGCCATCATCTGCGCATCGTGACCGGCGCCGCTCGGTAGCCTCATCGTCCTCAATCCCAGGCTGGCAGCGGCCTCCTCGATTCCCGACTGGACCTCCGGCGACGCCAGCGCCGGCGGATCGTGCTCCAGTTTCCTGATCGTGATCTCCGTCCCTGTGTCGCGGGCAATCTGCTGCGCCTGCTTCTCGACGATTTTGCCCAGCCGCGCAATCTTGTCCGCCGAGAGATCGCGCAGCTCGATAGAGTGCTTCACCAGTCCGGGCACCACGTTCGGTGCATTCGGAAACACCGCCAGCTTCCCGACCGTCCCCACCTGGCGGCCAGGCTCGCGCGTCACGATCTGTTGCACAGCTTCGATCAACTTCGCCGCCGCCAGCAGGGCGTCGTGACGTGCGGGCATCGGCGTGGTTCCTGCGTGATTGGCAAAGCCCCTGATCTCGACGTCGTATTCGTCGATGCTCACGATCCCGTCCACCACTCCAATCGGAATCCCGGCCTTGTCGAGATTGCCACCTTGCTCGATGTGCAGCTCTACGTAGCAGTGGAACGTTCCCGGCGCCATGCGCGCCTCGGCAAGCCTGTCCGGGTCACCGCCGATCTTCCGCAGCCCGTCCGCCAACCGTATCCCGTTGAATTGCCGCTCCAGGTCCAGCGCGTCGCCGAACGCGGCATGGCTGCCGACGAGCCCGCCTTCCTCGTTCTGCCAGATCACCACCTGCAACGGATGCCGCGTCACGACGCCACGTTCCTTCAGCGTGCGGATCACCTCGATCGCCGACAACGATCCCAGGTCTCCATCGAAATTCCCGCCGCTGGGAACCGAATCGATGTGCGATCCGAACAGGATCGGCTTCAGTCCGCGCTCGCTGCCGTCACGCGTTCCGAAGATGTTTCCCGCCGTGTCGATTCGCGGATCGAGCCCTGCCTCCCGCATCAGTTCCATCGCGTACTTCCGTCCCGCGACATCCGCATCGGAATATCCAACCCGGCTGACGCCATCCGCGAACGTTCCGCCCTCAGGTCGGCCGAAAACACTCAGTGCTTCGAGGCTATGTCGTAAACGTGCAGGATCGATGCGCGGCGGCGGTGCCAATTGCGCAAGAGCGACGCCGGGTATCGCGGAAGCAGCGGTCGCTGCGGCGAGCCCGCACAGTAGCTCGCGGCGAGTGATTGGCATGGGGTGCCGCCGATTATAGGCGAGTCCACAGGTGCGAACTTCGTTTTGCGCCCGGAGCGCGACACCCCGGTGGCCAGGTGCGAAGAGCGCGTCCTCTGAACAGGAGGGCATGAGATAGGAAGCTCCTGACCTCCTGACCCTCCTGATCTCCTGTTGAAAGACAGTCCCTTTCGTTCATGAGGAGCCAGAGGGCAGTCAACGGGGGACGGCACCCGCGCTCAATGCGTTTGCTCGAGGAACCCACGCAGTTTGTCGGGGTTGCGCACGACGTAGATCGCGCGAATGCGGCCGTCGGCGATGTCGAACGAGTAGGTGCCGTTGCCGGCGATCGGATGGCGCATGAGCAGACCGGGCGCGCCGTTGATCGTGACGAGCTCGAAGTCCGACTCCGACCAGTGCATCTTGCCGGCATAGCCGAGCACGAACTTCGCGACGCGATCCGCGCCCAGCACGGGACGCGTCGCCGCGGCCGCCTTGCCGCCGCCATCGGCGACCAGTTGTGCGTCGGGGTGCAGCACCGCCATGAACTCCTCGACGTTGCCGGTGGCGCAGGCGTGCCGGAAGCGCCGCACGATCTCCTCCGATTCACGCCGCGACGCGGTGAACCGCGGACGCGAATCGCGCAGCCGGCCGCGCGCGCGCGTCAGGATCTGCCGGGTGTTCGCCTCGCTCTTGCCGACGCTCCTCGCGATCTCGTCGAAGTCGAGCTCGAACACCTCGCGCAGCAGGAAGACCGCGCGCTCGGTCGGCGCCAGCTGCTCCAGCAGTACAAGGAAGGCCGTCGTCAGGGACGACGCCAGCTCGGCGGATTCCTGATTCGGTTCGGCCAACGGTTCGGGCAGCCATGGACCTGGATACTCCATGCGAGTTCGCTCGGCGCTGCGTAGATGGTCGATGCACAGCCGCGTGACGATGGTCGTGAGATACGCGCGAGGGGAGCGGACGTCGGCGTGAACGTCCTGACGCGCCCGGAGCCACGTGTCCTGTATGACATCCTCGGCTTCGCTGGCGCTCCCGAGCATCCGGTACGCAATCGAGAACAACAGCGGTCTATGCGTCTCGAACGTTGCCTCGTCCCAGTCAGTCACTGCCATGGCTCAGGTCGCCTTGCGCTTCCCCTGCTCTATAGACGAGTCAGCGGGGCCGTTTGTGACAGCGGCGTGCCCCCGGCCCCAGTGTCACAGGATTATTTCCTGATTCGTCTTGATGGGTGGAGGGAAAGACATCATGAAAGCTCGAATCGATCTCATGCACGTGAACCCGGGCGTCATCCACGCCCTGCTCGGCCTCGAACGGCAGGTCCGTCAGGCGGGCTTCGACCACAAACTGCTCGACCTCGTCCGGATGCGCGCGTCGCAAATCAACGGCTGCGCCTATTGCCTGGACATGCACAGCAAGGATGCGCGCGCGAACGGCGAGACCGAACAGCGGCTCTACGGGCTCAACGCGTGGCGCGAGACTCCGTACTACTCGGCGCGCGAGCGCGCCGCACTGGAGTGGACGGAAGCGCTCACGCTCGTCTCCGAGAGTGGTGTCCCGGACGACGTGTACGAGCGCGTGCGGGAGCAGTTCTCGGAGGACGAGCTGGTGCACCTGAGCCTGGCGGTCGTGTCGATCAATGGCTGGAACCGGCTCAACATCGCTGCGCGCACCGTGCCGGGCGACTACGTGGCCGGCAGCCTCGCGAAGCTGCACGCGGCGAGCTGATCGCGCGGGTTGCGGCGGCTGGCTTCGTTCATCTCGAGCTCAGCCCACTCGATGGCCGCAACCGGGCCTGTAGTAATCCGATCCGCGTGTACTGCTCAAGCAGAGCATCTCGATCCACACCGAACCGCGGACGATCTTGCAGATTTCCCGCGATCCACCAACGATTCGACCGAAGCATGGGCGGCGTGCGATTTGCTTTGAAACGCAAATTGCGGCTTGTCTATCTTGCTTAACTCAGCGGGGGGACGGCCGCGAGCGTCACCCGGTCGGTCAGGATCGCGGGCCGCGAACTTACCGATCGATGATCTAAAGCGCCGCGTCAAGGAGGTCCCATGCCGCGTCACGTGAAGTTCCTGCTGGTTGGTGGGGCCGTCGCCTTCGTCATTGTCGGAACCGTAGCGCTTCGTCAAGCGGCGCCTGCGGCTCAGGCGCAAGCCACTGCGACCGGCTTCGATATGGCCATCAACCAGAACGCCCAGCGCATGCTGGAGGAAGGGCGCCGTATCTTTCGTTTCGATACCTTTGGCTCGGAAGATTTCTGGGGCGGCAAGCTGAGGCTGCATGAGGCCGTTGTTGGTCAGAAACTGGGTGGGGTCGGGCCAGGGGTGAGCCCGAAGATGGCGCTCAGCCTGGGTCTGAAGGTAGATGCCGAGGCACTACCCGCAGATCTGGTCGCAGCGATCAAAGCCGGCAAGGTCGACATGGACGATCCCGCGTCGACGGTCGCGCTCTTGAAAGCGAATGCGGTCGTCGGTGTCACCGCGTTCCTCAATCCCGATGGGTCAGCCAAGTCGATCGGCATCCAGTGCGCGTTGTGTCATTCGACCGTGGACGATTCGTTCGCGCCGGGCATCGGAAAGCGGCTGGACGGGTGGGGCAATCGCGATCTGAACATCGGAGCCATCGTCGCGACGGCGCCGAATCTTCAGCCGTTCAGCGACTTGCTCGGCGTGGACGTGGCGACAGTGAAGGCCGTGCTGAATAGCTGGGGGCCTGGCCGATACGACGCGGAACTGAACATGGATGGAAAGGCCAAACGTCCCGACGGCAAGAGTGCGGCGACGATGATGCCGTCCGCGTTCGGGCTGGCCGGCGTCAACCAGCACACGTGGACCGGCGGATGGGGCACGGTAACTTATTGGAACGCCTATGTCGCCAACACCCAGATGTATGGCAAGGGCACGTTCATCGATTCGCGGCTGGACAACGCCAAGCAGTACCCAGTGGCGGCGAAGGCCGGCTGGGGGCGTAAGCGGGACACCACGGACCTGATCACCGCCAAGCTACCGGCGTTGCATTTCTATCAACTCGCAATGCCGACGCCGAAAGCTCCCGCAGGGAGTTACGATACCGAGGCCGCCAAGCGGGGGCAGCAGGTCTTCAACGGGACGGCCAAGTGCTCGACCTGCCACGTTCCGCCAATCTTCACCGAACCCGGGCAGAATCTGCATACGGCCGAAGAAATCGGCATCGACAGTTTCCAGGCCGACCGCGGCCCGGACCGGCGCTACGTCACCACACCGCTGCGGGCGTTGTTCGACACGCAGAAGATTCACAAGGGCGGCTTCTACCACGATGGTCGGTTCCCGACACTCGAGGCGGTCGTCAACCACTACGACAATCACTTCAAACTCAAACTGACTGCCGAACAAAAGCGCGAGCTCATTGAGTACCCTGAAGTCGATTTGAGGGTCGCCGTTTCGCTGGACCAGGTACACGAGTGCCGCTTGCCCTCATCCGCCCCGGTCAACTCTACGCCTGGAGGGGCCCATCCTTGCTCGTGGTCAACACACGCGGGGAATGCGGAGACGACGACCAGTTGTCCGGGTATTACTTCCGCGAAGCACGGTTCCTCAGGACGTTGCGGCTCGAGATCAACGGACATTCACCATGGCCGTGCGAGGCGACTCTTCTCGAACCGCACGCCCTCGCGTTCACCTGCATCTACCCTGAATTAACGGAATTCGGCGGGGGCGGGAGCGGACAGTCCGGGGACGACGTGTCCGAGGACGCTGACGGCATTCCGCATCGGGCCCTCTCGCTGCGCGTCGTCCAGATGGTCAGCATCGGCGGACTGATCGTCAGAGCGACAATCAGCAACCACGCGACACGTCGTATCGAGGCCGAGGTGGCATGGAATCTCGATGCTGATTTCGCGGACATTCAGGAAGCCCACGGAGGGGCGCGCGAGCAGCAGGCGGCTGTCCACCGAACGATTGACGACGGTCGTCTTCGTTTCACCTATCAGCATCCGCAACTGAAGTATCGGACGGTGGTGGCGCCGACCGGGCCGAACCCTTGGACGGTGAGCGAGTCGACGATCAAGACGCGGATCCGACTCGAACCACAGGAGGTTGTCGTCTTGGGCCTCCAAGCCCAGCCTTCCGACATGAACGGCGAGATGCCGTTCACTGACGCCGAGAGTCGCGAACGGCACCTTAGGGAATGGCGAGAAGGCTTGACGCGCGTCACGGTGCCACCGAACCGCCTCGCGGAACGGACTCTCAGCGCAAATGTCCGGGACTTCGCATCCTTTCCGTTGGCAGAGGGGCAGCAAGACGAGTGGCTGACGCTGCAAGCCGGGATGCCGCTCTACCCTGCCCTGTTTGGCCGCGACACGCTCACGGCGGGGTGGCAGGCAGCCTATCTGGATCGCGGTGCATCGCTCGACGCGAGTCTGACGCGGCTGGGCCGCATGCAGAGCGACCGTGTGTACGACTGGCGGGACGAGGAGCCGGGACGCATTCCGTATCAGGTGCGATGCGGACCGCTGGCCCTTCTTGACCTGAATCCCTACTCCGCGTACTACGCCGACTTCGCGAGCCCGCTGATGTTCGTGATCTCGCTGGCGCACCTGTACTCCTGGACGGGAGACAAGAGCTCCATCCAACGACATTGGGATGTGGCGCGGCGCATTCTCGATTGGGCGCGCATGTACGGCGACAAGGACGGCGACGGGTACCTCGAATACCACACGCGATCGACGAAGGGCACCAAGAACCAGGGATGGAAAGACAGCGGCGATGCCATCGTCTATGACGACGGGACCCCGGTGCCATCACCAATCGGGACATGCGAACTGCAGGGATATTGGTTCGCGGCGCAGCAGCTGATGGCGTTCCTGAGCGGGGCAATGGGAGATACGGGGAGGCAAAGGCACTCTGGCGGAGCGCCTCGGACCTCAAGCAACGGTTCAATCGCGACTGGTGGGACGACGAGCAGGGCTCGATTGTCCTGGCGCTCGACCCAGCCAAGCGGCAGGTCCGCGCGGTGACCTCGAACGTGGGCCACTGCATCACCAGCGGCATCATCAGCGACGAGCATCTTCCGCGCGTGGTCGGGCGCATGTTTTCGCCAGATATGTTCAGTGGGTGGGGGATCCGGACGCTGTCGTCCACCCACCGGGCGTACAACCCACTGAGTTACCACCTCGGCACGGTTTGGGCTGTTGAACAGGCGACGATTGCCTTCGGCCTGCGTCGTTTTGGGTTCGACTCGCGGGCCCTGGAGATCGCACACGCGCTCTTCGACCTGGCGGAGCAGTATCCGGAATATCGCATTCCGGAGTGCATCGGCGGGTATCCGCGCGGTGAGACGGGCGGTCCTGGAGCCTATCCTCGCGCCAACACACCGCAGCTGTGGAACGCCAGCGCTTTTCCGCTCTTGATCCACAGCATGCTCGGGTTCCAGCCGGCCGCACCAGTCGAGACACTGTTCGTCGATCCGGTGCTTCCCACGTGGTTGCCGGAACTCGTCGTGCACGACCTGCGTCTGGCGGGGGCCACGGTCACGCTGCGATTCTGGCGCGACAGCGCAGGCTCATCGCACGGAGAGGTTCTCCACAAGCGCGGCACGTTCCGTCTTGTGAAGCAGCCGCCCCCTGAGTCATTGACGGCCGGCGTCGTCGATCGTTTGGCTGCGCTATTTGACAGCGTCCGGCACTGAACTTGCGGCGAAGGCCTGCGCGGCAGTGATACGAACTTGGAGAGATGCACATGAGGTTCACGCTCAAGCCCCTCGACGAACAGGTCATGGTGATCACCGGCGCTTCGAGCGGCATCGGGCTGGTTACCGCGAAACATGCGGCTCAGCGTGGCGCGTGCGTCGTGCTCGCCGCACGCAACGAGAAAGAGCTGCAGGACGCGACGCAGGCTATTCGCCGGGCTGGTGGCCGCGCCGTGTACGCCGTCGCCGACGTCGCGGATGCGACGCAGGTTGACGCCATCGCCGACACCGCGATCCGGGAGTTCGGGCGCATCGACACATGGGTCAACAACGCGGCGGTGTCGATGTACGGCCGAATCATGGATCTCCCAATCGACGACATGCGGCGCCAGATGGACGTCAACTACTGGGGTCAGGTCTACGGGTCGCGCACGGCCGTGCGACACCTCCGCCGAAGCGGAGGCGCTCTGATCAACGTCGGTAGCGCGTTGTCTGATCGAGCCATCCCGCTGCAAGGCGGCTATTGCGCGGCGAAGCACGCGCTCAAGGCGTTCACCGATGCCCTCCGGATGGAGCTCGAAGAGCAGGGACTCCCGATCGCCGTCACGCTGGTCAAGCCGGCCAGCATCGACACGCCTTTCTTTGAAAAGGCTCGTACCTACCTCGGTGTGGAGCCTCAACCGGTGCCGCCCGTCTATTCACCGGAGGTCGTGTCTGAGGTGATTCTGCACGCCGCGGAGCACCCTCTCCGAGAACTCATCGCCGGCGGCTCTGGAGCGAAGCTGAGTGCAGCCCGGTTTGCGCCACGTCTGGCTGACCTCTATATGGAGCGCTGGACGTTCGATTCGCAGGGGACGGACAAGCCGGTCAATGGTCGCGCGGACAACCTCTACGATCCGGTGCCGACGGACGGAGGAGAGCGAGGCCGAAACTGGGAGGGGCATACCCGCGAGAGCAGCGTGTATACACGCGCCGTATTGCATCCACGCGCGACGGCTGCCGTCCTCGCGGTCGTAGGGCTCGGCATCGGGGCTGTCGTCGCCGGACGTCGTGCCGGGACGCACTCCCTGAAACAAAGCTGACGGTGCCTGAGGAGGACACGATGGAAAACACCAAGGCGTTGATGCAAGTTGTGGACAATCCAGGGATCGATCAGATCGCAGAACCACTGAGCAAAGCTGTACCAGGAGCGTACGAAGCGGCTGGCCCCGCTGGACAGCGCGCCAAGAACGCGCTTCACGGCGTGTGGCTTGGCCACCCGCTCCATCCGGTCTTCACGGATCTGCCGCTCGGCGCATGGACGACGGCGCTGGCACTGGACGCGGCGGCAAAGGGGGATCCGGGCATGCGTCGCGCGGCTACGTTCGCGATGGGCGTGGGACTCGCGGGGGCCGTCGGCGCCGCGGTGACTGGACTCACGGACTGGAGCGAAACCAACGGTCAATCCCGTCGCGCCGGACTCATACACGGTTTGCTGAATGTGACGGCGACGGCACTCTTCGCGACGGCGTTCGCGCTCCGGCGGAAGGACTCACACGATGGCGGCAGAACCTGTGCCTGGACTGGCTACACGATTGCGCTGGGCGCCGCGTATCTCGGCGGCGACCTTGTGTATCGTCAGCGTATCGGTGTGACGCACGCGGATGGTTCACTGCCCGAGGAATTCACCTCGGTGATCGACAGTGCGGCGCTGGCCGAGAACACGATGGTTCGCGCGCGTGCCGGTGACACAGACGTGCTGCTGGTGCGACAACACGGACGCGTGTGCGCGCTCGTTCATGCGTGTGCGCACCTCGGAGGCCCGCTCTCTGAGGGCACGCTGAAAGACGGCTCGGTCGTATGTCCGTGGCATGGGTCCGAGTTCGCCCTCGACGATGGTCGCGTCCTGAATGGTCCGGCAACGCACAACCAGCCGTGTCTCGCTGGTGCGCGAACGCGACGGGCGTATCGAGGTCAAGGCAAGGGACGTCCACGAAGAGGCATCATTAGAATGACACCGCGAGCGCGATTCCTCGACGCCGTAGAAATACAGGCTGCACACTGACCTTTGCTTTCCTCTGTGAGGACGGCTCAAAGGTGATGTGTGGTTTCGAGCTCGCCGCATCTATCGCCCATCCGATCAGCGCGCCAATCCCGGCGCAGACGGCCGCTGCGCCAACATAGAGGGGCGCCCACTCGTCCATCTCGTTGCGATCGATCACGTAGGCGTAGGTGAACATCGCTCCGCCGAATCCCGCGCCAATACCGGCCCCAATTGCTGCGCCATTTCGTACAGAGTCGCGGCGCCGCTCGAGCGACCGAATCGTATTGAGTGGCACCGTGACATTTCGCGGGCCGGGCTGATGCGGGGTGCGCTTGTCGACTACTCGGAGGTCGAGATCGGCGTCGCCAAGGCGTGTCAGCCGTCCGACAACCGGCTGTCCGTCTGCTGGCACGATGGTGATGGAATCGCCGGCGGCCAACATGCCCCGCAACTCCTCGAGCGAGGTCACGCGCGTTTGGGCGACGCAGGGTGACGCGCTGATCGCGCCGATCAACGTTGAAACTCCCAACACCACGTGTCCCAGTGTGAAACGCACGGGCTCTCCTTTCATGCGCAGTCACTCCGACCTCCTTCGGGCCGCGCTGATGGAGAATGCGTGAAACGAGTCGATGACGGCTCACGCGCCCCTGGGGCTTCGGCGTTCCCAGAGCAAACGTCGCGTAATCCAGATTGGGGACGAGCTGCCGCGGCCGTTCGGGAGCCGGGTCTACCCGCCCTCCTGCTCAGCGGACCGGCTGGCTCCACGGCTTTCCGGCCCCGGAAGACGAGAATGCCCCGGCAGCCCCGGAGCAGCTGCCGCCTTCGTCCAGTCGATCTGCCTGCAGCACGGCGGCCGGAGCCTCGCACAGCTTCTCGAAAAAGTACGCGGCGTGCCCCGATATGTGACGGTGGAAGTAGGTCAGGTCGCGCGTCTCCACCTCGCCATCGGCGTAGGCAATCGCCACACGGCTGCCATCGCCGAAGAATGCGACGCGTTCGGCGCCGACAGGGCGCGTGGCGATCGTGGCCAGCCATGTTCCCGTCGCCGCATCCGAGAGGCGGACCGTACCGTCGCGGCTGGACGATGCGATGAGCCGCCCGTCCGGACTGAACGCGATGCCGCGGACCAGCCGGGTGTGGTGACGGCTGGACCAGGCGATGCGCCCGCTAATCACGTCCCACAGTTCCAGCCCGCCGTCCCACAATCCGACGACCACGAACCGGCCATCAGGGCTGATCGTCGCGGCGAACGGTGTCGCGGACGGCGTGAAGCGGCGGATCTCGGTGCCCGAGCGCACATCCCGTAGCACGACCGCGTTGCCTCGGTGTGCCACGGCGACGGTGTTGCCGTGAACGGCGACCGCCAGCACCTCGCCATCGCCAGAGGGCTGGCGCCACCGCGCGGCTGGCGGCTCGTGCTCCCAGGTCCAGGCGGCCACTTGCCCCTCCACGTCACCGGTGATGATCAGCCGGTCGTCGGCCGAGAACTGCACGGCAGTCGTCGGCGCCTCGTGCGCCAGGCTGTGCCGGCGTTCGCCGCTGCGAAGGTCCCACACGCCCACAGCGGACGGGATCCCTGCCGTTGCTGCGAACCATCCGGATGTGCTGAGTGCCAGCGCGCTCACGCGCGTGCCATGGCGCAGGGATAGTTTCGGCGTCGCCGCGCCAGGCGTCCAGGCCCGCAGCCAGCCGTCCCAGCCGGCGCTGATCACCGAGGCGTCTGTGTCGCGCACGGAGACGCCAACCGCGCGGGCTGTGTGTGCGCGCCACCCGCGACGCCAGGAGCTGACGTCGAGGTCCCAGAGGCGTACGAGCCCCGAGGTTGAGTGTGCGGTTGCCAATGCGCGACCGTCCGGGCTGAACTGCGCGTCCCACAGGCCACTCGATACCCCGAACGAACGCGCACCGTCAGGCGTCCCTTCGAGGCTCCAGACGGTGGCCAGCCACCAGCCCGATGCGACGATTCGCCGGCCTGCGGTATCGAAGGCCACGCTCCGGACCGAGCCGTCGTCGAGCGCAAAGGTGTGGAGCAGTTGCCCCGAGCGCGCGTCCCACACGTGCACCTGGCCGTCGGTGGCGCCGCTCGCCAGCAGACCTCCAGAAGCGTCGAAGGCAACGGTGCTGCCAGCCCCGGCATGCGCCTGGCGCCGCCACCGCACGCGGGAAGTCGACGAATCCCAGACCATGACGGTCCCATCGTCGAATGTCGCCGCCAGCAGCCCTGCCGTGGCCGCGATCGCGCGAGACGGCGCGGAGGGACCAGTCAAGCGAGGCGACCAATTCGCCCGTCAGACGGTTCCAGATCCGGACCAGACCGTCGCCGCCGGCGGTGAAGAGCCGCCTCTCGGCGTCGTCAAGGGCAATGGATCTGATGTCGAAGCCGGTCACGGCGATGCGCTGGCGCTCGCCTCCGGTCGCGGCGTTCCAGATGCGGATCGTGCCGTCAGCGCCGGCGGAGACGATCTCCTGGGCGTCACCCGTGAAGAGCGCGAGGCGGACCGGCCCTTCATGTCCGGCGAGCTCGCGGGTGATTCGACCTTCGACGCCCGACAGCACCCTGATGAATCCATCCCGGCCCGAGGTGAGGATCCATCGACCGTCCGGGCTGAAGCGTACGCTGGCCGTGCCCCCCTCGTGCGCGTCGCGCGCCCAGAGGGAGTGCTGTCGCGAATAGATCTCCCAGAGCGTCCACCAGGCGTGTCGCGAATCGGGATTGCGAAAGAGCTCCCGCCAGACCAGCGACTCGGCCGGCATGAAACTCCCGGTCAGCCCGAGCAGGCGTCCGCGTTCGATGTTGCTCGTCGCGAGCTCCGCCTGCAGCGCGGCACCCGCGCGGTCGGCGCGCGCGCGCTGAAGGGTCGCGTAGCCTGCCACGCCCGCGAGCGCCACCACCGCCACCATGCTGGCCGCGAGCGCCCTGCGATATCGCAGCATCGTTTTCCGCAGGACTTACCATCGCGAGTCGGCCGACGCGGCGATCGGATCTCCGGCGAGAAACCGCCGCAGGTCGCTGGCCAGGTCCGCAGCCGATGCATACCTCCGGTCGCGTTCCTTCGACAGGGCGCAGGCGACAATCGTCTCCAGCTCTCCGGCGAGCGCCGGATCGAGCTCACTTAGCCGTGGCGGGTCATCCTCGACGATGCGTCGCGCGAGCTCGGGAAGGGATGGCGCGTCGTTGCCGAACGGCAGCGTGTGGGTCAGCAGCCGGAAGAGGAGTACGCCAAGGGCGTAGACGTCTGAGCGGGTGTCGACACTCCCCGGACGCCCCAGCACCTGTTCCGGGCTCATGAACGGGAGCGTTCCGACCAGCCGTCCGGGATCCGCTGCAGCGGTTGAAAGGTCAGGCTGGCCGCCGATGGCGATGGCGACGCCGAAATCTACCAGCTTCGGCTGTCCATCCGGTGTGACGAGGATGTTCGCAGGCTTCAGGTCGCGATGGAGAACGCCGCGCTGGTGCGCGTGCTGCACCGCATCACAAACGAGCGCCGCAAGCTCGACGCGTTCCCTGGCCGTGAGGTTGTGCGCATCGGCATATTCGGTGATCGGCGGCCCGACCACCAGCTCCATCGCGATGAAGGGCGGCGTGGTGTCATCGCCGGAGTCGGCGGCATAAATGTGCGCGATGCCCGGATGCTGGAGCTGTCCCAGAAGCTCCGCTTCGACCTCGAAACGGCGGCGCACAGACTTCGTGTCGATGCCCGCGCCGCAGAACCTTCATTGCGACCGTGCGGGACGGCTGCTCCTGCCGGGCGATGTACACGATGCCCGATGCACCGGCGCCGATCACCCGAAGGACCGTGAACCCACCGATCCGGGTGCCGGGAGGAAACTGGAGTGCTTCGGTCGGTTCGGAGCAGTGCAGCGCGGCGGGGTCGAGGAAATTCCCTCGAATCGTCCAGACCCTCGAGCAGGCGCTCTACCTGTTCCTTCAGTTTGTCGTCGCCTGCGCACTGGGCCGCGAGCAGCGACCGCCGATCTTCCGGCGGGATGCCCGCGAGGGCAAAGAAGACGGCTGCCGCGCGATCGGACGCGACCGGCCTCACGTTCGGCGATCTTCTGGCAACGGAGGAGCCTTGACCTCGAGCGCCTGGCGCAACCACGCGCGCGCGAAAGCCCACTCGGTCTTCACGGTTGCGGGGGACAGTGCCAGGGCTTCGGCCGTCTCTTCGACGGTCAGGCCCGCGAAGTACCGGAGCATGACGACCTGGGCCTTGCGGCCGTCGAGACGCTCCAGTTCGTCGAGCGCGCCGTCAACTGCCAGCACGTCGGCCAGATCGACAGTCGATCCCGCCGGCTCGGTGACCAGGTCGACGCGACGCTGCCCGCCGCCGTGTTTCAGCCGCTCGCGATGCCGCGCCCGCTCGACGAGAATGCGGCGCATCGCGATGGCGGCGGCGGCGAAGAAGTGCCCCCGGCCGTCCCAACGGCGAGCTGTGCCCCCGCATTCCAGACGCAGGTACGCCTCGTGGACGAGCGCGGTCGGCTGGAGTGTCAGCGTGTGCGACTCGCGCCGCAGGCGTACGCGCGCCAGGCGGCGCAACTCGTTGTAGACCTCGGGCAGAAGATCCGCGGACGAACGCGGACCGATGTCCCCCGGACGAACGGCACGCCGAGGTGGTTCCGGCCCGCTGCTCATGTATACCCGTTCCGCGGCCATTCTGTCACGACCCTACCGGCGGCCGCCGGGAATAACGTCTTCATTGGTAGCCACGGCCGGAGCCGTGGCCGATCAGCCCCTTTACCTCGATACGGCGCATTGTGCAGTAACGCGGATCGCTGATCACGCCGCGTCAGCGGTCAACTTTGGCGCAAAGGAGCGGATCAAGTGAAACATCTACCAGTTTTCGAGCCAGCGGCGAATCACTGGGCATCCCCTCTGGGGCGCGCGTCAAGGGGCGACATGAGAACCGCATCACCGTCGTTGTCCCGCCGCCTCCAACGCGCCGCCTGGTTGATCGCCAGCCTCGTCGCCTGCGCGATCGTTGCTCCGGCGAACGCTCAGAGCGTTCCGGCAAGATCCTTCCTCGCCTACACACAGTCCTACTGCGAATGCACCTCCGTCGCCTGTGACGCATTCTGCGCCTATGTAAGCGGAAGCTTCATCGTCTCGTCACTCGGGCGAAGCTGGGGGACATCGGACCACTCACCCTCGTGGTCCCCCGACGCCAGCCGGATTGCGTTCGTCAGCGACACCGACATCGTCGTCATGGACGCCACCGGTGGTGCGCTGCTGAACCTGACGAATACCCAGAGCCGCGAATATGCGCCAGCCTGGTCACCGGACGGGCGCAGGATCGCGTTTCTGAGTGACCGCGACGGTCACGCGGCGCTGTACCTGATGAACCTCGACGGATCCAGTGTTTTCCGGGTCACGACGGCTGTCGGCTCCGGCCCCGGGGGCAGGTTGACATGGTCCCCTGACAGCACCCTCCTCGGATTCGACTGTGAAGTCGACGCCGGTAACGAGGACATCTGTGTGATCGGTGCCAGCGGAGCCGGGTTGCGACGGCTCACGGTTGGTCCGGGGCGTGACATCAACCCGGCCTGGTCGCCCGACGGCCAGCAGATCGCGTTTGCCACCGACAGGTATGCACCCGGCACGACCGTCCAGCTCGCGCTGATGCGTCCCGATGGGAGCGCCGTATCGCTACTCGGTGGTGGAATCACCGGCTGGAGCCCGGCGTGGTCGACCGATGGAAGTCAGATCGCGCTCGAGGCGCCGAGTTACTACTTCTACGCGGCGGATCTCTATGTCGTGAGCGCGGATGGTTCGGGGTTGTCGTACGTCGCGGAGGGGGGCTCATCACCGGCCTGGCCGCCGGCATCGACTTCACTGATCGCCGGTTTCACGATCGACTGCACCGGCTTCGTTTGCAGCGTTGATGCGTCCAGCTCTACAGGCGCGATCAGCGGTTACGCCTGGATCTTCGGTGACGGAGCCACGGCGTCCGGCAGTATCGCCAGTCACACATACGCCGACGGTGGATTGAAGACAATCCAGCTGACGCTGACCAGCGCAAGTGGCGCGACCCGGACTCTGACGCAGAGCGTCACCCTCAATCGACCGCCCGTGGCGTCAATTACCGTCTCGTGCGTGGACCTCACGTGCACATTCGACTGGTCCGGCTCACACGATCCGGACGGCACCGGCCTCGGCATCAGCTTCGACTGGGGCTCTGAGGGCATCTACAACTGGTCGAACGTGGATGACTCGGGCACGAAGGCGCGTTTCACCTACCCGGCGTCAGGTACCTACACCGTCACCATTCAAGTGACCGACGACTCCGGTGGACACGCGACGGCCAGCCAGACTTTCACGCTTGGTACGCCCGGTATGCACATCGGCGATCTCGACCTGGCAAGCACGGCGCAGCAGAACACGTGGGCCGCCTCGGTGGAAGTTCATGACGCCAGCCACCAGCCCCTCGCGCAGGCAGTCGTGACACTGAGCTCGAACGGAACCGCCACCTGCAGGACGGACGCGAGCGGCCGCTGTACCGTCTCGAAAGTCAGGGTGTCGGCGAAAGGGATCGTGACTGTCACTAAGGTGGTGCGCCCCACCTTCAACTACAAACCCCAGACCAATCACGATCCTGACGGCGACAGCAATGGCACCGTCATCACCGCCCCCAGAAGATAACTCTCTGACACGCGCTGCCTCTCGCCTCGGGCGAGGTGGGTCGAGTGACACCTAGAACAGGAGCTACACGTGAAATTCAAAGGGCGTACGCGCACTTCACCCGATCGGAGACTCACCATGTCGAAAATAGCTCCGATTGCAATCGCCCTGCTCACCGCTCTCACCGCTGTCGCATGCTCGAGTCAGTCACCCGTCACCCCCGGCGAGGCCACCGCTGCGGGCGGACCCCAGAGCGCAAAGGGTGCGGCCGCTTCACCCGGCGTCTATGACCTGTCGTTCCGCGCGTTCCTGACCGGAGGCTTTCAGGAAGTATTCAGTTTGCCGGTGAACCGGGAGTTGATCCTGATGGCCCATGTCACCGACGGCGCCGGCCAGCCGGCGCCGAGTGGTTCCGCCACATTTGAATACTGCTCGTCCAAGGGACGCTCGAATGACATCACGCGTCCGGACGAAGCACCGAAGGAAGCCTGCGAGCAGGGATTGGCGAGCTGGGCCCGTCTGACGACCATCGCGGTTGACGCGCGACGCTGCCCCGGATTCGGCATCGGTTACGCGTGCATGAACTTCGGGATCGTCAGAATCCCGCGCGAGGTTGGTTTCCGCTTCCGGTACAGCCCGCAAGGAAGCGCGATCGCCGGTGGAACCAGTCCGGCGAAGAACTTCAACTGGACCGAGTAGTCCGGGCAGGGAGAGCGTGATGGCAGCTGATGCGGTCGGCTTTCGATCAGGAGTCTCGCGGTCGCAGTCGCTAAAACAGTGTTGTGGACTTCCCCACCTAGGAGTCTCCTGATCTCCTGCTGACTTACCACGGCGGATAAGACTCACCGCAGAGGGCGCGGAGACCGCTGAGATCAACCCCAAGATTCTCTGCGTGCTCGGCGTGCTCAGCGGTGGATCTTGGATGAGCTCGGGCGAGCCGGACTCAGACCGGTCGATTTTTCAACGCGTCCCGCCGGGACGACTCGAACGGGAGGATCAGGAGGGCAGGAGATTCTCCTGTTCAAACTCCTGGTTCAAGATTCGCGGCCAGGTCACTGATCGTGCATTTGGACTGTGTATCGCCTGGCAGGTTCGCCCGGCGCGCGCCGCTCGGAGGCGGCCCGCAGCAGCGAGAGGCAGCGGTTGACTTCCTGCGTGGCGGTGAGGGGACACGCCGCGCCGTGGTGACGCAGCTTGGCGCCAGTCACCAGGCAAGCGGCCGCAAGCACGAAGGCGCGGGAGGCGACGCGGATCATCGGGTGTCATGGCCAACGCAAGTTCGGTTCCCACCGAATCTGCCCTGTTTGCCGGAGGACGCCGACGGCCCTGATTACAGTCCTGCATCGCCGATGAAGAATCTGGTCATGCCTCATCGCGTGGCATGGAGTCACTCCCATTCAAGCGGCAATCCGACGTAATTCTCCGCCAGGCTGGTCGCGGCAGCTGGCGAACGGACGGTGTACTCGAGTTGCGCGCGCTGCAGGCGCTGTTGAAACGCGTCATCGTCTGGAAACCGGTGCAGCATCGACGTCATCCACCACGAAAAGTGTTCCGCTCGCCACACCCGCTGGGCACATCTCCGTGAGTACCCCTCCAGCAGATCGGTGCGCTGTTCCAGATAGAAGGCCGTCAGGGCGCGCGACAGGTTGTAGGCATCGGCGACCGCGAGATTCAGACCCTTTGCACCAGTGGCGGGCACGGTGTGAGCCGCGTCGCCGGCAAGGAACAACTTGCCGAACTGCATCGGCTCGAGCACGAAACTCCTCATGCGGAGGATGTTCTTCTGGGTGATCGGCCCCACCGTCAGCTGCCAGTTGTCGGTGGTGGTCAGTCGCTGCTGCAACTCGTCGAGGATCCGGTCATCGGACCACGCTGCAATGTTGTCTTCTGACGGGCACTGGATATAGAGCCGCTGCAACTCCGGCGAGCGAGTGCTCACGAGGGCAAAGCCGCGTTCGTGATAGGCGTAGATCAGTTCGCGGGTCGACGGCGGAGCCTCCATCAGGATCCCGAGCCAGGCGAACGGATAGGCCCGAAACAGTTCGCGGCGCAGTTCGGACGGTATGCAGGAGCGCGCCACGCTGTGCGAGCCATCGCAACCGGCGACGAAGTCACATTGCAAATCGTGCTGTTCCCCCGCGCGACTGAAGTGGATGCCTGGAGTCGACTCGATGTCGGTGAGCTGCACGTTCTCGACGTCGAACCAGACGTCTCCACCTTGAGCGAGGCGGGCCGCAGTCAAGTCCTGCAGAACCTTGTGCTGCGGATAGACAGTAACGGCGCGTCCGACCAGACCTTGAAAGTCGATGCGGTGGGTCTCTCCGGCGAATCGCAGCTGGATCCCATGGTGAACGAGCCCCTCGCGACGGATCCGGTCACCGACCTTCAGATCCGCCATCAGATCGACCACGGCCTGCTCGAGCACCCCCGCGCGAATCGTGTGTTCCACGTCGGTACTGACTGCGGCATTCGAGCACGACCGAGTCAATCCCGTTTCTCGCGAGCAGAAGCGCCAGCGTCAAGCCTGCCGGGCCGGCTCCAACAATTCCTACCTGCGTCCGCTTTTTCATACAGAGATCCCGCGTCGAGTGCCCGCGGCGTCACTCGCTCCGCGGATAGCGGCCGAGCGTATAGACCGCGATAGCGGCTACGGCCGCAAAGGGGGCCATGTAGACGATCACTTGAGCGGCCGCGGTGCCACTACCGAGCCAGATCCCGGCCAGCAAGGGTCCCAGGATGGAACCAATGCGCCCGACGCTGACGCTGGCGCCTGATCCGGTGCCGCGGACCCGCTTCGGATAGTAGGCAGCCGCGATCCCGTACAGCGCGTAGTTCGCGCCGAGGACGAGGAAACCGGTCAAGGCACTGAGCATCAGCGCCTGCGGCGCCTCGGTGACCCGGCCCAACGCGAGCAGACAGACCATCAGCGCGGCATACGAGAACACCAGTGGCCAGCGCGCACCGATCCGGTCGACAAGACGGCCAAAGATCAACGCGCCGCCGATACTGGCATAGTTGAACAGCATCGTTGCTTGCGCCGGCACCGAGCCAGCGAAGCCCTTCGCAGCCATCAGCGTCGGCAGCCAGTTGAGGATCAAATAGAGGATGGTCAGCGTCGGCAGGAAGGTTGCCCATAGCAACAACGTTGGCGCGAACCGGCCTTCCTTGAACAACGCGTCTGCCATGTCGCCCGGCGACTCATGCTTCACCGTGTTCCGATCGCCGGTCTCGGGCAGCAGGAAGTAGATCGCCGGCACGAGAAGGACTGGCAGCAGGCCGCCGATCAGGAACAGCGAGCGCCAATCGAAATCGACGCCAAGGTACTGCACCAGCACTGCCGAGCTGCCGCCGCCCGCCGGCATGCCACTGAACACCACCGCGCCAGTCAGCGCCCTGCGTTCCGGCGTGCTGATCTCGGCGGCGATCGCCATCATGATCGGCAAGGCGGCGCCGAAGCCGAGGCCCGCGAGCACGCGACACACAAAGAGTGTCATGAAGTTCGGTGCCCCGATCATGCCCAGCGTGAACAGGCCGAACCCGGCGACCGCGCCCATCAGCACAGGCCTGCGGCCAATAAAGTCCCCGAGCCGCCCGCCAACGATCGCGCCGAGGACGATGCCGACGCTGCTGAATGTGGTCAGCAACGTCCGCTGCGTGCCATTCAGGCCGAACTCCGTCGTCAGTTTGCCGAGGGAAATCCCCAACGCCTGGATGTCGAAGCCCTCAAGCAACGCCACGCAGAAACATAGGGCAATCGTCATCGCGCCGCCCGATGTGACAGGCGACGCGGGTCGGCGCGGTGCCTCCACCTCAGTGCTCATATTCATATGACCTGTGGAAAGCAAGACTACGGTACGCCTGGCGAAGCGGCGCCGGCGAGGTCCGTCGCAGATGGTACACGCATGCGATGCGTTAACGGTCCGCGAACGGACTGATCGTCGCCGACAGCCTGGCGGAGGGGGCCGGGACGACGGGAACAGGAGATCATGAGGGCAGGAGATCCTTCAAAACCCAAAAGCCTGCCGCCATCTCGCGGGGACGTTTCGTCTCTCAGAGTCTCCTGATCTCGTATATCTCCTGTTCAAACTCCCGGTTCAAGACTCGCGGGCAGAGGATCGAGCTGACGGCCACGATTGACCGGCGCGGCTATCAGTGCCAGTGAGGCAACCGAGTGCAGATGGGGAGTTCGTTCCCATCAACATCGAGTTTCTTTCGTCAAGTTCGAGACGGAGAACTGCAAGTTGTAACCAGACGCCGCCCGACCCGCTGGATGGCTTAGAATCACCCCACTACATCTTGAGGAGGGTCAATGCGCAGCAATCTGTTCGTGATGCTTATCGGCGTGACGTGCGTCGCAGGTATTCAGCCTGGCTCCGCTCAGACCGGTGCGTCCGGCCAGGCGGCCAACCCGGCCCCGCATGTCATGGTTGCCGCCGGTGATGTGAAGTGGGGACCTGGTCCGGCTGCGCTCCCGCCCGGCGCAGAGGCGGCCGTCCTGGACGGAGATCCGGGGAAGGCCGGACCGTTCATCATTCGAGTCAAGTTTCCGGACGGCTATCAGGTGCCGCCCCACTCGCACCCGACCGACGAACACGTCACGGTCGTGTCCGGGACGCTGATGGCTGCGCTCGGCGACAAAGTCAATGCGGCCGACATGCACACGTTGACGGCTGGCGGCTATGCCAAGATGCCGGCAGCAACGAACCATTACGTGCGGGCGAAGGGTGAGACGGTCGTCCAGGTCTCGGCGATCGGTCCGTTCGAGGTCAAGTACGTCAACCCCGCCGACGATCCGCGGACGAAAAAGTAGGCCTTTTTCTCGTCAGCTGCGGCAGCAACGGCCTCACCCGCTCAATTCTGAATTCTGAATTGGCAACTGCGGCAGATCGTCCGGCTGGACGACTTCCGCCTCGGTGAGGCCTACTTCGACGCGGGTGTCAGGTCGCCGAACCAGTTCGTCACCAGCGTCAGGACGCCGCCGATGACGGCCTGCTTGTCAGGCGCCTTTGGGAACATGACGAAGCGAGAGCCGTCGGCCGCGGGTTCGAAGTCGGCGAAGACATAGCCACCGGCCGCCACCCCCGTGACGCCGCCGACGAACGATCCGGTGAACAGCCGCTGCGGGGTTCCCGTCCGCAAGCTGTCGCCCAGGGTATCGACACTCGTCGCCGCCAGACCGTCGGCGGTTCGATACACGACCTCGCGTCCGTTCCGCGACCAGTGCGGAAATCCGCCACCGCCATGCGAGACCTGCCACCGGCCGCTCCCGGTCGGGAACTGTCGGATGTAGACCTCGACCTGACCCGATTCGTTGGAGGTATAGGCCAGCCAGCGACCGTCCGGCGAAAACGCGGGATCCGATTCGCTGAAGCGGCTGTTGAGGAGCCAGTTGATCTCGCCTTTGTCTCCAGTCACGGTCACGATGCCGATGTCGTTGTTGTTGGCAGCCCCCGTCACCGCGATCGAGCGCCCATCGGCCGACCAGGACTGCGGCCAGATTCCCTCTTTGCTACTCAGCAGCCCGGTCGGCGCCCCCGACCCGTCCGACCGCTTTCGATAGAGGGTGTGGACGTTGTTCGCTTCTTCGGCGGCGTAGACGAGCTCGCGACCGTCCGGAGACCAGACCTGCTCGGTTTCCGGGGCGTCCTCGAAGGTCAATCGGGTCGCCACGCTCCGTTCGAGATCGTAGACCCAGATGTCCCAGTTTCGGTTCTTGAGCACGGTCAGCGAGAGCCGCTTGCCGTCCGGCGACAGACGCGGGCTGGCGTAGGTACCGTGCTCTTCCAGCAGCGTCGTGGACCGCCCGGCGCGGTCCACCCACACGATCGGATGCTCCTGGATATCGATCGCTCGCTGGCGATAGGCGAGCAGCCCGCTGTTGGCAAAAGTGAAGTGAGCCGCCCCGGCTGTGCTCTCGATCACGTTCTGGACGGCGGGCGCGGGCGGTCCGACGATCTGCATGCGGCCAAGATCGAACGGAGCGGCGAACAGCGTCCCCTGCTGGAGGTAGACGATGTGGCCGGACGGCAGGTAGCGGCCGTAGGAGCCGCCGCGGTGAATGACCGTGCGCGCGCCGGTATCGATCCGCACGACCTCAAGGACGGCGTCACCGAAATCGGCATTACTGGAATGCGACGTGAACAGGACCTCACGCCCCCCCGGCAAAATCTGTGGCCAGCGGTGGGTGAACTCCTTGGCCTCCGCATTGAGCGTCGTCAGAGGCTGCGGCTCGCCGCCGGCGGCGCTCACCTTGAACAGACCGGAATTTGACGACGGGGCCAGAACGATCGTGCCGTCAGCGCCCCACGAAGCGCCACGGCTGCGATCCACCTTGCAGATGGTGAGCGGCGTGCCGCCAGCCGCAGGCACCTTCTTCAACTCGCCTGGCAGGGCATACCCGATCCAGGCGCCGTCGGGCGAGAAGAACGGCGCGTAGGGACGTTGCTGGGCGTTGGAGCCAGATCCAGGATCCACCAGCGTCGTGCTATCGAGCTCGTGGAGCCGCCTGACCACGAGCCTCGGCGAGTCCTGTCCGGTGACGCCGACGACCATCGCGATCTGCGAGCCGTCAGGCGAGAGTTCGAAAGACGGCCCGACTCCGCTTTCGTTGAACGGGATGTCAGACAGTCTCGCCGCGACGCGGAGCTGCGGCGCTGGCGGCGGAGCCGGGCGCTGCCAGCCGACGACCGCCAGCGCAATCGCGGCCACTGCGGCGGCGCCGAGCGCCCACTTGACGACATCACGACGACGAGGCGTGCCGATCGGGACGACTGGCAGCGTCCCCGATCGCAGGGCCGTGTGCGTTCCGGTGCCGCGCTCGACCAGCCGCTCCAGCGTCAGCCGCGCATCGTGAATGTCGCGCAGGCGCCGGCGTGGGTCGCGCTCGAGCGCGCGCTCGAGCAGGGTGCGTAGCTCCGGCGGCGCGGCCGCGGGCAGACGACTGAAGTCGATTTCGGCGCGAATGACTTCGGCCAGGACATGCGACGTCGTCTGGCCGTCGAACAGACGCTGCCCGGTCAGCATCTCGAACAGGACGACACCGAACGACCACACGTCAGAACGGCGATCCGCCGGCGTGCCGGTCGCCTGCTCCGGGCTCATGTAGGCGGCCGTGCCCAGTACCAGTCCGGCCCGAGTCGCCGCGACGCTGAGCGTAGCCGCCTCGCCGGTCCTCAAGTGTGAGGAGCTCGAGTCGTCCAGCGCCTTGGCCAGGCCGAAATCGAGCAGCTTCACGCCACCGGACGGCAGCACTTTGATGTTGGCGGGCTTCAGGTCGCGGTGGATCACGCCGCGGTCGTGGGCGGCCTCGAGTGCCTCGGCGATGTGGATCGCCGTCCGCAGGGCTTCCTCCTGCGGGAGCGGCCCGCGCTTCAGGCGAGCCGACAGATCCTCACCCTCGACCAGTTCCATCACCAGGGCGCGCTGGCCGTTCGACTCCTCGATCCCATAGACCGCGGCGATGCCGCCGTGGGTCAGGGATGCCAGGACCTGGGCCTCCCGCTCGAACCTGGCCATCCGCTCGCGATCGAGGGCGAACTCCTCCGGAATCACCTTGATCGCTACGTCTCGATGGAGCTTCGAATCGGTCGCCCGATACACCTCGCCCATTCCGCCGGCGCCGATCTTCTCTTTGAGGGTGTAGTGAGCGATGGTGTGACCAATCACGGCAGGATTCTACATCGGTACTGATGAGGTAGTGCGTGACATGATCGGTAATCCCCTGCCTGATGAGGCAGACTGGACAGATGCCCGAGCCGAGCGCCACAGCCTCCGAGACCCTGCCCTCCAACGTCCGAGTCCACATCGCCGGGGCGGGCCCGGTGGGTCTCGTGCTGGCGGCACTTCTCCAGCCCTCGGACCGGTTCTCCGTACACCTGTACGAAAAACGAGGCACCTACACTCGAACCCGGATGGTCCAGCTCGCTTCGTACCTCGTGGCGGATTCGGTCGCGAGCTACTGCACTGATTACATCGACGAAGAGAGTGTCAGCGCCGTCTTCGATCCATCGGAGATCCAGGAGGGCCTCGCCTTTCGACAGTCCATCGCCCCGGACCTGATGGCACTGCTGCGTGGCTGGGCGATGGGGTTCTGCCCGCTCAACGACATCGAGCGCTCCCTCAGCGATCTGATCGATGCGCGTCAGTCCCGGCCGGTGCAGCGCACCACGGCGGCCCTCAAGGTGGAAGACGCGAAGGCGCTTCTCGAGCCGGGAGACGTCCTGATCGACTGCACCGGCAGCAGCTCACTGCTTCGAGATCAGCTGGTGCCCGGCTCGGGCACGGTGGACGGAGGAGCGAATACCTTCAAGATCCGGCTCGAATACGCGCTGGTCATCACTTTCCTGTACAGCCAGCCGTACGACTGCAATGAGTATTGCAAGTACTACAAGAACATTCAGTCGCCGCGCTACAAGTTCATTCCGGCGGTCAACCGCACCTACTACGACGGCAACCTCAGTCACGTGACGGGGATCGTCAACATCTCCGAGGAGGACTACGCGCGGATGCCGTCACGGTTCGACGGCGTCTGGCTTCGCGCCAACTTCCCCGATGTGGCCGCGTCGATGGACCGCTTCATCGACAAGGTCAAGCAGGAAACCAACGGCGAGCTGGTCGGCGACCTGGAGATCATCCGGATACCGCTGGATTTGTACCGGGCTCAGAATGCGACCAGCCGGCAGTGGCGCCGGGACGGGACGGCCGACCATCCGTTCGCCCGCTCGCCGGTGTGCCTCGTCGGCGATTCGGCGATGGGCTCTCCGTACTTCCAGTCGATTTCACTGGGCTTCGAGTGTGCGATGTTCCTGGCGGGGCTGCTCTCGCAGCGTGACGTGCCGGTCGGAGAGCTGCTCGATCGCTACGAGCTATTCGCCTACAAGCAGTGGCTTCGCGTCTACATGCGAAGCAAGATGATCAAGCACAACAAGGACGTGTTCGAGTGCGTCGGCGATACCTTCACACTGCTGGAGAAGCTGCACATCTATTGAGCAGGGGCGAGTTGCTTCCTGGCCTCCCAGGCGACAACGCCTGCCTTGTCCGTCGGCCGCTCGAGCGTCGCCTGCCCCGGACTCCAATTCGCCGGGCACAACTGCCCACACTGGAGCGCCGCCAGTACCCGGAGCACTTCCCCGGTGCTCCGGCCCACGCTCAAGTCGTTCACGCACAGCCACCGGATCTTCCTCTCCGGGTCGAGCAGGTAGGTCGCTCGAAGCGGCACCTTCTCAGTCGAATCCAGAATGCCGAGCTCCTCGGCGAGCTCTCTGCGAACGTCCGCCAGCATCGGGAACTCGAGATTGCGAAGGGCCGGGTTCGCATGGCGCCACGCGAGGTGAGAATCGTGGCTATCGGCGCTCACCCCGAACACCCTGGCGGCGAGGGCGCGGAACTCGCGGAGCGCACGGTTGAACTCCACCAGTTCGGTCGGGCACACGTAGGTGAAATTCGCGGGCCAGAAGAAGATCGCGCTCCACCCTCCGTCCAGATCATGCGAATGGACGGTGCGGAATTCCAATCCGGGCTCCGCCGAGACGCAGGCCTGCAGGGAGAACTCCGGAAATCGTTCGCCGAGACCAAGCAGTCGTGACACAGAACCTCCGGTTGCCACCGATCGCTATCTGTCGGCTGGGTTCAACGCCTTGAAGACGAGGGCCGCGGCCGCGCCGGCCAGGAAGTTGGCTGCCAGAAAGATCCAGAGAGACGTCCATGGGATCAGGCCCATGACGGCGATGCCGATCGCCACGGCTGGGTTGAACGCTCCGCCGGAAATCGAGCCGACGGCAAACGCTCCGACCATCACGGTCATGCCAATCGCCAGGCCGTAGAACGAATTTCCGAGGTTGGCCTTGGCGGTCGCGACGTTGAGCACGACGTACACGAGCGCGAAGGTGTAGAGGAATTCGGCAACGAATGTCGGCATCACCTGGGGAACTAACACCGTCGGGAAGGTGGCCCCGGCTTTCAGGAAGATGACCACCGCCGCGGCCGCCGCCGCGCCCGCCGCCTGCGCGACCATATAAGGCGCGACGTCGCCGGCGGGACAGCGGCCGCGCAGGAACACGCCCAGCGTCACGGCCGGGTTGTAGTGGCCGCCGGAGACGTGGCCGCCGGCATAGACCATGACCATGAGGGCCGCGCCGATCGCGAACGGCGGAATGACCCCCGGGGCTCCGGCGATCACCGCACAACCGATAGTGAGCACCAAGAAGAAGGTCCCAATGAATTCGGTCGCATACTTGTTCATGATCGAACGCTCCTTGCGGTAGATCATACATCTGCGTCAACCGCAAGGACGGCCCGGAACGGAGGGCCGTTGCGCTCGGCGTTGACCAGATGGCCGTCTTCCCAGATACTCAGGCCCGGTCATCAGCCGCCACCTTCTGGATGACCGCCAGGACCGATTGAAGCAACCGCTCGTTATCCAGCGACGTGTCGTTGAGCGATTGGAACAACTCGTAGTCGATAACGTTGTGGTACGCGGCTGCCCAGTCGGGCTGGAGCGACTCCCAGATACGTCGCGCCGCAAAGCCGGTGGCGCCTACCGGAATTGGGATCTTGCCGAGCTGTTTTGCAATCTCGAATTCCTCCAGCACACCTGCCGACTCGGCGTGGCTACGGCTCGTCCCCGCGACAAATACGGCAAATCCACACTTCTCGATCATGCTCTGTCGGTAGCGTCGATTGAACGTTGCTTCTCCGCCGGAGGAAAGAGCCCGTGGGAATGGGCGGACGGTCAGGTAGGGCTCGGTTGACGAGATGCCCTTCTCATACAGCTTCATAAGCGCACCCTTGACGACCGAATCGCCGATATTCAGACCCATCCCACTGATTACCTTGTAGCCCGCCTCGATCAATCGCTCTCCGAGCCGGATGCAGAAATCACGCATCCGTTCCTCGCCATAATCGCCGAACTGGTGAGCGCTGCCAGAGACGAATACGCTGCGTTGGTAGTATTCACGCTCAACGTCCGCGAGCAGCTGGGTCACCTCGCCGTAGCTGTCGACGAGGTGAGTATGGATGCTGTATCTCCTGAGATCCTCGATCTGCAGGCTTTGCTTGTTGAGCCCGGTACTTGTGGTCGCGTCGAGCCTGGGTTCGTGGACGGTGAAGGTCCAGGCGCGCTCTCCTCATGATCGCGAAGTGTTCACGCTTGCTGTCCTCCAAGAGCGTGCGAAGGTGCCCAAGCATGTAATCCAGGTGCGGGTCGCGTAAAGCTGAATCCGAGAAACAGGAAGGTCTTGGTGACCAGGTCCGCTGCCAGCTGGTTCTGGAAGACCGCATGGTGTCTCGCGTATTTCTCGTAGTCCTCTTTGCAGACGATCACCTCGTCGGGGTTGGCAATGTCTCCATGCATCTTGTAAACGGTCACTTCCCGCCCTTTACTCGGGAGAGTCAAGTGCCGGTCCCGCGACTTCACCTCGACCTTGCGACCCTTTTCTTCGAAAGCCCGTTCCAACAGACGATCGAAGTTGGTCGTCCACACCGTCTGGATCGGTAGCCGGCCGATGATGTCGTGATTGTCGGTATAGGTCCCTGAGCCCTCGAACGCGCGCTTCAATATCGCATTCAGTCCAGCGCGATCCCGGTTCCGCCGGTTCAAGTAGTACTGCGCTACAGCGACGAGATCCTGTTCACGATCGATGTCGAGGTCGAGTTCACTGGCACAATCACGGAGCAGCCCCCTCCAGTCAACAAACCCGGCCGGGCTGGACAGGCCGGCCCCGACAAACAAGGCAGCGTCACCTTCGTGCATCGCCGACACGAAGTGGTGAATCAGGTGACGCCGGTGAGTCTCGGCACCGGATTGTTCGGCGTTCGCTGGGCGGCGCATACTGTCGAGACGGAAAAAAATGAGCGATGACGGTAAATCGTAGCCTAGCATTCGTGTCTAACACCGGCGCGCCCTGGCGCGTGCTGCCTCGAAGCAGCCAATTGACCTCTTTTTCCGAGGTGCTGTGATGATTCTCATGACCCATCGTCGTCTGGCCTTCGCGTCAGCCTTTGCAGTTCTGGGTGCGATTGGTGTGTTCGCAGGTCAACCCGCAGCGCAGGCGAATTTGAGAGTCCTGCTCCTCTACGACATGGAAGGTGTGACCGGCGCGACCAGGCCACAAGACGTAAACGCGGGCTCGGAAAGCTATCCGGCGACCCGCGAATCGTTGACGGCCGACGTCAATGCGGCGATCGCCGGGCTCCTGAAAGCAGGCGCGACCGAAGTCGTGATCACCGACGGGCACGGGAGCGGCAGCAACGAACCCGACTACCTCCTCGACAAGCTGCCGAAGGGCGCGAGGTTCGATCTGCGGGAGGTTCCGTACGATCCCTACATCGAGACCATGGACAAGAATTTTGCCGCGATGGTGACGATCGCCATGCACGGCCGGGCGGGGGGTAAAGGGTTTCTGGCTCACACCTACAACGGTCATACGAAGTGGGTGATGGGCGGGCACGACATGAACGAGAGCATGTTGGTGGCGGCCTCCGCTGCACGGTTCGACATCCCGCTCATTCTCGTGACCGGCGACGACGTGTTGCAGAAGGAAGTCGCGGCGTTTTCTCCCGCCACTGACTACGTCGTCGTGAAGCGCGCCGTGAGCGTCGAATCCGCTGAACCCCGGCCGCGCGCCGAAGTGTCGGCGGAGATCGCCACCGCTGCCGAACGAGCGCTTCGCAACCGGAGCAAGGTCAAGCCGTGGAAGCCCGCTCTGGCGTCACCTTTTGAAAATCACTACAGCTACATCCTGCCGGAACAGGCAGCCATCGCCATCAACTTCCCGCACGCGTCGCCGGTCGACAACAAGACGGTCTCGATCAAGACGCCGGACTTCATGGAGGCCTATCTGACGTTCCGGGCGCTGGCCGGCGCGACCGGCCTGGCGACCTCGCGAATGATGCTCGGGTGGTTGAACGACGTCAACGGCGGCCCTGAGATCATGCGCACGCTGCAGGGCAAGCTGCCGCCGCGCGCAGAACGCACGTTCGAACCGACCGGAAAGGACATCCCAAGGCCGTTCGGCAAGCACGGCTATCGCTGACCACAGATGCAACACAGCGCTGGAGGCCACACAACTCCCGGCATCGTTACCCATATCATCGTCTTCATCATCGCGAACATGCTCGGGCCGGCCAGCGCCGCCGCCCAGTCGATGGGTGGGAACGGTGTGTTCGGGCGATATCAGCAGTCCAACTGGCAGGAACGGGACGGGCTCCCGCAGAATACGGTGCTCGCGGTCACGACGACGCGCGATGGCTATCTGTGGGTCGGCACCTACGAAGGCGCCGCCCGCTTCGATGGGGTCCGCTTCACGCTGTTCAACCCGAGCACCACGACCGGTATCGGCAATTCGATGGTGACGTCGCTTCTCGAGCGGCGCGACGGAAATCTCTGGCTGGCGACCTACGGCGGTGGCGTGTCGCGACTCTCCGGTGGCCAATTCACGCAGTACGCCATCCGAGACGGGTTATCGAGCGATTTCACCACCTGCCTGTTCGAAGACCACGTCGGGACGCTCTGGATCGGCACCGATGGTGGGGGGGTGAACGCGTTTGCCCAGGGCCGTTTTTCCGCGTACACGGTCGCCCAAGGTCTGCCGAGCAATCTCGTCCGGGCAATTGTTGACGATGGTGACGGCGCGCTGCTGGTCGGCACGAGCCGGGGAATTGCGAGGATCGCTGACGGTCGCGTGAGCGCCTATGAGGGGCCCGCAAATGTGGTGCACGCCGACATCCGCGCGCTGGCTCGGCCCCCGGATCGGTCGTTGTGGGTGGCAGCCCTGAGCGGTGGGCTCTATCGCATCGACTCCCACGGCGTGGTGCGGTTCGGGCGGGACCACGGGCTGACGAACGACGTCGTGGAGTCGCTGTTTGTCGACGAAGACGGGCTGATGTGGGTCGGTACGGCGAACTGGGGGCTGTTTCGCTACTCCGCGGGCCGTTTCGAGAGCTACGCCCCGGCGGACGGGTTGCCGGGCGCGCGTGTGCCGGTCATGGCGCAGGCGTCGACAACGGTCTGTGGATCGGGACCGATGGCGGTCTGGTGCGACTCAAGAAGCCACGCTTTACCCTCTATACCCAGCAGGACGGCCTTGCGAGCGATTACGTCGGCAGCATCTTCCAGGATGCGGAAGGCAGTGTCTGGGCGGAGACGGGCACGCGTTGACGCGCTTCGTGGACGGCACCGTCAAGGTCCTCAGCACGAACGACGGTCTCCCGGGCAGTCGGATCAGCGGCCTGGCCCGCAGCGCCGATGGCGTCCCCCTGGTGTACACGAGATCAGGCCTGGCGCGTTGGACGCACGATCGCTTCGTGCCGGTCGAAGATGTGGCCGGGATCCCGTGGGATCGCGTCAACGCCCTCCTCGAGGATCGCTTCGGCACGCTCTGGCTCGCCATCCACGAGGGTGGACTGATTCATGTTCGCGATGGCCAAGCCACTCACCTGGCGGCGAAGGATGGCCTGCCCGACGACACCGTGCTGACGCTCTTCGAAGATCGTCAAGGAAGTCTCTGGGTCGGAACCCTCAGAAACGGAGTGATGCGAATCTCGGAGGGACAGATGACGTCGTGGTCCACGCGCGATGGCCTGGCTGCGAATCACGTCAAAGCGTTCTACCAGGATTCCGCCGGGACCCTGTGGATTGGCACACACGGCGGCGGCCTCAGCCGCTTCAAGGACGGGAGGTTCGCCAGCATCTCGGCGCGTCAGGGTCTCTACAACGACGACATCTTCCAGATTCTCGAAGACGATGATGCGAACCTCTGGATGAACTGCAACACCGGCATCTGGCGGACCAGCCTGAGACAACTGAATGAGGTCGCCGACGGCAGTCGAACGGCGGTGGAGTCGTTCGCGTATGGCACCGCCGACGGCATGTTGAGCAGCGAAGGTGTGGGAGGCTTCCTCGCCGGTTGGAAAATGCACGATGGTTCGCTCTGGTTTCCGACTACCAAAGGCATCGTCGCCATCGATCCTCGGCGCCGTGACACCGAGCCTCCCCGCGTCCTGATCGAACGGATCACCATTGACGGCGAGCCAACAGCGATCGGTGGACCGCTTCGGCTGACGCCCGGCCAGGAAAACCTCGAAATTCAATATACCGGCCTGAGCTGGAGCCGGCCGCAGGCGATCAAGTTCAGATTTCGGCTCATTGGACTCGATCGCGACTGGGTGGAGGCCGGCCCGCGACGGACGGCGTACTATTCGCATCTTCCACCAGGTTCCTACACCTTCAACGTGACCGCTGACAATGGTGAAGGCGTGTGGAACGCTGCCGGACAGACTCTCGCGATCGTGGTCCTGCCGCGCTTCTATCAGACCTGGTGGCTGCGGGCCGCGGCCGCATCGAGCCTGGTGGCATTGGTGTGGCTGGCCTGGCGGTATCGCATCGCCCAGATGAGGCGCGCGCAGGCGGCGCAACAGGCGTTTTCGCGCCAGTTGATCGAATCGCAGGAGCATGAGCGTAAGCGGATCGCCGCCGAGCTGCACGACAGCCTCGGTCAGAACCTGCTCGTGGTCAAGAACCGCGCGCTGCTGGTCGCGCTGTCGCAGCAGGACGCGGAGGTGCGCCGGCAGTTCAATGAGCTCGGGGCGACGGTTGCGCTGACGCTGGAGGAGGTGCGCACCATCTCCTATAATCTACGGCCACACCATCTCGATCAGCTCGGACTCACCACGGCGATTCGCGCCATGCTCGACAAGATCGCCGAGAGCTCGACGATCGCCATGAGCAGTGAGTTCGACGATATCGACAGTGTGGTCCCGCCGGCCGACGAGATCACCATTTACCGTATCATCCAGGAGAGCCTGAACAACGTGGTCAAGCATTCCCGTGCGAGCGAGGCCCACGTCGCCGTCCACTGCCACGAGCATCACCTCGAGATCACGATTCGCGACAACGGCCAGGGCTTCGCCTTGGGCGCGGCGAAGGCCGGCTCCGCAAATGGAGGTGGCTTTGGGCTGAAGGGGCTCGCAGAACGCGTGCACATGCTGGGCGGGACGCATACGATTGAATCCAGCCCGGGCCGTGGAACGACGCTGACCGTGCGGCTTGCCCGCCGTAGCCCTGGCGCAGGCGGGATGATGTGGGCGCGAGTCGCCGGGAGCGCGGGCTTGGGGAATGAGATCCGCGTCCTGATCGCCGACGATCACCCGATCTTCCGGCAGGGGTTGCGCCAGATCATCGAAGCGCAGCGAGAACTCATCGTCGTTGCGGAAGCGGCGGACGGCGGTCAGGCCCTCGAGCGGCTGCAGAAAGGCGACGTCACCGTGGCGGTGCTCGACGTCACCATGCCGGTCAAAGACGGCTTTGCCGTCGCGCGCGAGGTCCGCGAGCGCCGCCTGGCGGCCGCGCTCGTCTTTTTGACGATGCACAAGGACGAGCACTACCTCAACGCCGCACTGGATCTGGGCGTACGCGGCTACGTGTTGAAGGACAACGCCACGACCGAGATCGTCGACTGCGTCCGATCGGTCGGGGGGGGGGCGAGTACATCAGCCCCACGCTGTCGTCGTTTCTCATTCGGCGCGGCGCGCGCGCCACGAATCTGGCGGATCAGAAACCCGCGCTCGAGCAACTCACCCCCGCAGAGCGGCGTATTCTGAAACTCATCGCCGACGGCCTGACGAGCCGCGCGATCGCGGCGCAACTGGGCATCGGCGTGCGCACCGTCGAGCACCATCGCAACAACGTCGCGGTCAAGCTCGAATTGCGCGGCAGCCACGCTCTCACCAAGTTCGCCCTCAAGCACCAGTCGGAGCTGTAGCCTCAGCTGACCTGCGTGGCCTGGCGGCGTCCATCGCCGCATATCCGTACAACTACACAGATGAATTCGCAGACCTACCGGCAAGAAGACGGTAGAAGCCTCCGTGTTCATCGGCGGCGATTCCCTGCACCATGCCGGCACCAGACGCCAACCAGCAAAGCAGGAATGACCGTTCTGATCGTTGACGACAGCCCACAGTTTCGCGAGTTGATCAGGTCCGTCCTGGCGGGCCTGGTCGACGCAATGACCGAGTGCGCGGATGGCGACGAAGCGGTCGCCGCCTACCGCGCACAGCGCCCCGACTGGGTGCTGATGGACCTGAAGATGGCCCGCATGGGCGGGCTCGAAGCCACTCGACGGCTCCTTGCCGCAGACCGCACCGCGCGCGTGCTGATCGTGACCGATTACGACGATCTGCACTGGCGAGCCGCGGCGATCGAGGCTGGCGCCTGCGGATACGTCGTGAAGGACAACCTGCTCGACGTGCGGCGCCTGCTGGAACAAAGCGACGGTTGTTGACCATTCGAGGACGAAGGAACTTCACCATGACAGGAATCACAATGCAGCGCACAGCCGTTCAGTGTGTCGTAGGCGGATTGATAGCGACAGGTCTCCTGCTGGGGGTGCCCCAGGCTGCCGCGAGATCGCGGAGAGGATACGCTGCTCGTGTGGGCGTCGGACCAGGCGCACATCGCGCCCGATTTCGTTGCCGTCATCGACTTCGACCGCGACTCACCGACCTACGGCAAGGTCCTGCGTACCGTTCCGCTGGAAGGAGCCAGCGCGGTCGGGAACGAGCCGCACCACGTCGGCCTCTCCCGCGATGGGCGGACCATGGCGCTCGGCGGCCTGCTGAGCGTGTTGCGTGGCCAGGATCAGGTCTTCTTCTTCGATGTCACCCATCCGCGCCGGCCAAGGTTCATCCGCTCGGACAATCCACCGGACGCATCCATCACCGATGAGTTCGCTCCGATCAGCAACGGCGGCTTTCTCGTGACGTTCATGGGTGGAGGGAATGGCGCGCAACCCGGACGAGTCGTCGAGTACAACGCCCGAATGGAGCGAGTGCAGACATGGCCCGACAGGCTGCCCGACGACGGATTCAATCCGCACGGCATCTCGATCGACGAAGCGCACAACCTCATGGTCACCAGCGACTTCATCTGTCCGCTGCGCACGCTCCATGTGCACGGCGGTTCCGCGGCGGACCTCCGCGGCAGCGTCAGGGTCTGGGATCTCGCGCGTCGTGAGATCACCAAGACCATCGTCGTCGGCGACCCGGCGCGTCCGGCCGGGACGATGGAAGTCCAGTTGATTCCGCGCGATCAGCGCCTGCGCGCCTACACGGCTGGCATGGCCGACAACACGCTCTATCTCGTCGATCCGGAAAAAGGAACGGCGACGGCCGTGTTCGACTTCGATGTCTTATCGGTCGCGGACGTTCCGGCCATGCCACAGCTCCTCCGCATGAACAAGCAGGGCACGCGCCTGTTTGTCACGCTCAACGGCGCGGGGAAGGTCGTGATGTTCGACATCGCGCGGCCGGACAGCCCGAAACTGATGAGCGTCGCGGACCTCGGGCCTGGCTCGGGACCCCATTTCATGCGTCTCACGAGCGACGATAAACGCCTCGTGGTGACGGACTACTTTCTCGTCGAAGACCTGGCGCCGGGCGGCATCGTGAACGTGGAGGGGGATCACAAGATTCATGTGATCAACGTGCACGGGAATCGCCTCGAGCGCGACACGGCATTCGACGTCGATTTCGATCGCGATATCAGCACGGGGCCGGCACGCCCGCATGGAGTGGTGATGCTCCCCGCTCAAGTTCGCTAGCGGACGATCGATAACGACGGTTTGTCAGACAGTGGATCGCGAAGTAGTATTTCGCCATTCGACAACGGAAGATGGCAAGGATCGAAGGCAGCAATGGCATCTATGAGATCGTTCGTACTTCGTGCGTCCGCTGCGGTGATCGCGCTCACGGTTGTCGCGTCCGGTACAGCCTTCGGCCAGGTCAAAACGAACGTCCCTGACGTCGTGCCCGGCGCTCGCCCGGCCCAGGTCGAGCGAATCACCATCCACGGCAACGCGCTGGAGGGCAACCTCGAGGGGAATACCGCCGATCGGGCGGCCCTGGTCTTTCTCCCGCCCAGCTACGCCCGCGAGCGCACGCGCCGGTATCCGGTCGTCTATGCCCTGCACGGCTATTCGGTTGGCGCCGAGCAATGGTCGAAGGAGATCCACGTGCCGCAGACGATCGAGGGGGCGTTCGCCAACGGTGCGAAGGAGATGATCGTCGTGGTGCCCGACTCGAAGACGTTGCACAACGGCTCGATGTATTCGAGCTCGGTGACGACCGGCAACTTCGAGACTTTCATCGCCCGCGACGTCGTCGCCTACATGGACAAGAACTTCCGGACGATTCCGCACCGCGACAGCCGCGGCCTGGTGGGCCACTCGATGGGCGGGTATGGCGCTACCCGCATCGGTATGAAGCACGCCGACGTGTTCGGCAGCCTCTACATCATGAGCCCCTGTTGCTTGACCCCGCGCGGGGCCCCGACGCCCAATCCGGCGAACGAGGAGGCGCTGGCGGCGGTGAAAGAAGCCGCCGACATCCCGAAGCTGCCCTCCGGTGTGCGCTCGCAACTGGCCGGAGCCTCGGCATGGTCACCGAATCCGGCCAAGCCGCCGCTCTACCTCGATCTGCCGTACGGTGAGATCCAGCAGGAGGTGCTGGCGAAGTGGTCCGCCAACGCGGTGCTCAACTTCGTCGATCAGTACGTTCAGGACTTGCGGCAGTATCGCGCCATCGCGATCGACGTCGGCGACATGGACAACCTGAAGACCGGTGCCAGCAAGCTTCACGACGTGTTGACCAGCTACGGCATCACCCACGACTTCGAGATCTATTCAGGCACGCACACCAGCAACATGGCGGTGCGGTTTCAGAATTTCGTGATGCCCTTCTTCAGCAAGTCGCTGTCGTTCGACGGAAAAGGCAAGTCGACCGGACCTCCCGTGCGACCCAAGTGAGTCATTGCTCCGCGTGAGCTAACTTCTGCCGCGGAGCAATCTCCTCGATCACTCTGTGACCTTCGAGTGCGCGGAAGGTCGGGTCGATCAGAACGAAGTACGGCTGGCTGTATCCGGCCGTCGACGCACGCCGCAGCAGGGCGGCCGCCTGTTCCTCCTCTCCGAGCAAGGCGTGGACGCGGGCAGTCCAGTACAGGGCCGACGGGTCGTTCGCGGATGCACCGATTGACCGTGCCGCCAGCCTTGATGCGACGGCGTGCCGGCCCGCGGCGGCTGCCAGTGCGGCAAGCGGCAGCTCGAAACGAGGGCTCGCGAGCCCGGGTACTGAGAGCCGCGCGATTTCCTCATCCTGGAGTTGTCGCGCTTCTTGCTCCTGACCTGCCTGCCGCAGCGCCAGGCTCAAGAAGAGCAACACTTCGGAAGGATTGCCGCTCGTCCGTTTCGAACGGATATTCTTGAGCGCCTCCCGGTACACCTCCGCTGCTTCGAGAGCGGCTCCGCGCCGCAACAACAAGTGTCCGAGATTCAAAGGGGCCAACGGGTGGAGCGGCAGCGCCGACCGGACCTCCTTCATCCCTTGTTCGGCGAGGTTGAATTCCCGCAACGCCACATCAGTCCAGGCAACCAGGTGACGCGTCCACGCATTATCGGGCTGCAACGCGAGGAGCGCCCTGGCGTGCACCTGGGCGCCTTGTGGATCCCTGATCCGGTTCAGCTTCAGCTCCCAGAGGTTCCACAAGGGCACCGAATGCCGCGGGTCCAGGGCATGCGCCCTCTCGAACATCGCGATCGCCTCCTGAACCCGACCGAGCTCCATCAATATCCGACCGCTGTTGTTGTACGGCTGAAACATGTCGGGATACTGAGTGCTCATGAAACGGTAGTCCTCGAGCGCTCCGGCGGCATCGCCGGTCACGAACTGCTTGTGCACGGCGCGAATCATGAACAGCTCGCGTTCGGGTGCCCCCTTCGAATGTTCCAGTGCGGCGGTCAACATGCGTTTGCCCTCTGCCGGCTTGCCGAGCAGTTCGATGTTGAGCAGCCCCAACGAGACGAGCGCAGCTGGAAACTTCGGGTCGTGCGCGAGCGCCTGCTCGAAGGCGCGGGCGGCACGAGGGACGTCGGCCCGGGCGAGCGCCTCAGCGGCAAGACGGACATATCTCAGCGCTTCCCAGGAGGGGGTGGCGAATTCGACGAGGATCGGGTCGGTCTTCTCGATGTCCTGCAGTGACTCGCCGAGCTTCGTTCGTACCTGACGGGTGAACTCATCGATCCCCTTGAGCAGTACCTCTTCGCGACTCCGTGCCGTGACCCGTAGCCGATCGACAACCCGGCCCGACGCGGGCTCGATCAAACTGGCTTCGAGCTGAAACACTCCCGAGAGATCGACGATTTTCGGCACCAGCAGGACCCGGACCCCGGCCAGGCGTGCGATGTTGCGCCCGATTTCGACGTCGACACGGGTCTCTGGGGGGAGGCGAATCTGTTTGAGCACGTTTGCAAGTTGTGCTTCATCGAAGACGTTGACGTATCGCGATTGACGGAGGTCGGTCGCGAGCGCCGCTTCGAGGGCGCTGTCGAAAACCTGGTCGCTGGTCTCGTTGATGACGCTGGCGATCAGCAGCCAGTCACGTTCGGCGAAGGTGAGCGCCGGCTGATACCAGCGCCATGCAAACAGCGCCGCAAGAAGGGCGGCGAAGAGCCCGGCACCCGCAAGACTTGCGCGCCTCATCAACCGCGAGCCGCGCCGGGCTTCAGCGTTCGCCGGCAGCAGGCCTCGAGGTTCGCGCGGCCGTAAAGCCTGAGCGAATGCCTCGGCGCTGGGATAGCGAGCCTCGGGGCCGAGCGCAACCGATCGGTCGAGTGCTGTGCCGATTGCCTCGGGGACTTCAGGGCGCAGCGTGCGCAGCGCCGCGGAGGGCGCCAGAGCGATCTGCTCGATCTGGAACTGAAACAGTTGCCGAGCCGTCAGCAACTCGTACAGCACACACCCGGCAGCGAACAGGTCCGAGCGGGCATCGGCAATCCCTCGCAGTTGCTCGGGGGCCATGTAGCCCGGTGTGCCGGCCACGGTATTGCCCGCGGCCCTGGCTCCCTGGGGCGGATCGTCTGAGAGGCGCGTGGTCGCAGCCGGAGCGATCAGGCGTCTTGCAATCCCGAAATCCAGGACCTTCAGTCGCCCGGAGTGGGTGACCATCAGGTTGGCCGGGTTGATGTCGCGATGGATGACGCCCCGGGCATGGGCTTCACCCAGCGCCTCGAGTAACTGACCGACCAGATCGACCGCGCGGTCGATCGAGAGCGCCCCCCGCTTCAGCAGATTCCTGAGCGTCTCCCCTTCGACGAGCTCCTGCGCCACATACAGTTGTGGCGCCGTGTTGTCGGAAATTGCGGCTTCGCCCGCCTGATAGATCGCGGCGATTCCCGGGTGACTGAGTGTGGCCGCGATCCGCGCCTCCTCGAGGAAGCGGCGACGGACGTCAGGGTCGGCGCGATCGGGGTGAACGAGCTTGAGGGCAACATCACGGTCGAGCACCGTGTCGTGCGCCCGATAGACGATACCCATCGCACCGCTGCCGAGCTCACCAAGGACGTCAAAGTGCGCGATACGCAGTCCGGCCTCCACGTCTCGCGCACATTCTATCTATCTCGTCGAACTATCTATCTCGTCGAACGGATTGACTCCCACCGGCGACAGCCGACTCCACTTCAGCGAACGGCTGGGGTGTAAGGGGATCGCGAGGCCGACTTGGCATTGCCGACCTCGAAGCAACAACGAGGGCGCTGTGCGCGGTCGCAGCATTCGTGAACCGGGGAGCCGACGAGTTCCTTGACGAGACTCTCCATCGCCCGGCACACCGCAGGGTGCTTCCCGGTCAGGGCCGATAAGGGGCATGCCTCGCCCCGGATGACGAACCTCCCGTTTTGCTCGACGTGAGTCACGGCGCCGAGTTGCTCGTTGAGCAGTTCGCTCGCGGCCATGACCCGGGACCGCAGGGTGCCGGACGGGCGGCCGGAAGACAGCTGGCCGGCAAGCTTCCGCCCCGTCTCCCGCAGCAGCGCATCCACCTGTTGCGCCGGCAGGCCGTTGGCGAAGACGTCGACGAGCTGGGTGAGCAGCGGAATATACGCTCGCGACAGCAGCTGCTCGACGTCAGGTGTCAACTCGAAGATTCGTGACGGCCTGGTGGTCCCGGGGCGACTGCCCACACGCCGGACAACGCCGTCACGCTCCATGGCGGTGATCTGGGCTCGAACGCCGCTGGCGCTGAGCTTCAGCCTGGAGGCGATGTCGTCGACCGTCAGGGGTCCGCGCTGGAGAAGGCTGACGATCCGCCCGCGGCCGGTATCGAGGAGTTGTTGTCTGAGCATGTGAGTACGCGACGACCAGGCCAAGCCGACCGAATGTGGAAAGGCATTGCGCCACCGACGCCCGTCGTCCACCGAACTTGCAGTTTACCCGCCACAAACCCCGGACGCGTTCAGGGCCCTAGATTTGCAAGATACGCAAGTCTAATATTGCGTATCTGGCTCATCAGGACTGAAGGGCCAGCTTCGCACCCGAACCGTCCAGGAGCAACCACCATGCGACGACTCATCGGCTTCGCGTCCATCGCCTTCGTTCTCGCGCTGGCGTTCGCCACGTCGGGGTTCGGCCCCTCGGCAGCCGCTCAGCAGGTTGCTGCCCGGGCTCAGGACGATAACGACGGAAGGCGTCCAAACGGGCAGGCGATCTTCCGCTTCGACACCTTCGGAGACGAGCAGTTGTGGACCGATGTGCTGCGGATGCAGGAAGCCATCGCCACGGTCGGTCCGGCAACCGCGCTGGAGGTCGGCCTCAAGGTCGATGTCGAGGCGCTGCCGCGGAAGATCATCGCCGCGCTTCGCGCCGGCAAGGTCGACCTCACCGACCCCGCCGTGACGATTGAATTGTTACGGTTGAACGCCGTCGTGGGCGTCCGGGGCAACGTCGATGACACGGGTCACCTCACCAGCATTGGCATCACCTGCGCCCTGTGCCATTCCTCGGTCGACAACTCCCTGACGAAAGGAATCGGCAGGCGGCTGGACGGATGGGCGAACACCGATCTGAACGTGGGGGCGATCGTGGCCCTCTCCCCGGCGCTGGACGAGGCGACGAAGGCGGAGTTCAAGGCCTGGGGGCCGGGGAAATACGATCCGCGCCACCATGCGTTCGACGGCACAAGCCTCCGGTCCCTGAACACGCCCTCGGTGCCGATCGTGATCCCGGCGATCTATGGATTGAAGGGGGTTGGCTTCGAGACCTTTACGGGTGATGGGCCGATCTCGGTACTGGAACAGCTACGTGGGTGTGGGGCAGATGGGGGGCCAGGGAAACTTCAGTGATCCTCGTATCGGTCTGGTCATCACCCAGACGCCGGACCTGGTGACGCCGAAGCTGCCAGCCCTGTTGGAATACCAGCTGAGCCTGCTGACGCCGGAGCCGCCCAGAGACAGTTTCAATCCCGCGGCGGCAACGCGTGGCGAGCGTCTCTTCCGCAACGAAGCGGGGTGCGCCACCTGTCACCAGTCGCCGAATTTCACCGACGTCCTGAGCGGTCCGAATCCGGCTGTGCCGTTCCTCCACGACCCGGCCGAGGTCGGCACTGATCCGACGTATGCCTTGCGGTCGGCCACCGGACGATACCGCACCACGCCGTTGCGGGGGCTCTGGCAGCATGCGCCGTATTTTCACGATGGGAGTGCGCCCGATCTGCTGTCAGTGGTCGACCACTACAACCGGCAGTTCCAACTGAATCTCACCCCGCGACAGAAGGCCGATCTGGTCGAGTTCCTGAAGTCGCTCTGACCCGCGTCGGAATCTCCGTGCTCGAGCTCGGCGAACCCGAGGCATCTCACCGCGCCCTCCGAGGGTGCGTCGGTCAATGAGGGAATGGGGCATGGGGATGGGGGATCCCCCGATACCCATTCCCCATTCCCCACCCTCCAGCTCCTCCAGATCAGGTATGACCTCATCGGGCCGATTAAAGTCCACTCCTGAGGTGACCTTTAAAGGTTGAGCTTTAAATAATGTAACGTTTTCACACGCTGTAGGGGAATCGACCTTGCTGGTAATAAATGTTGAGGTCCTTTTGATGCCAACTCAACAATTCCGGGCGTGGCGGCACCGCCGAGCCATCACCACGCTCGTGATCATTCTGTGCGCCGCGGTCGTCATCGTCGGTCCAACGCAGGCCATTTCAGAGGTCGCAGGACGATCCTTGAATTTGCTGCGCTCGCTCGCGCGTCCGCGCGATGCCCAACAGGCGTCCAAGGCACCGTCGCAGACGCCGGCCTCGAATTCGGCCGCACCCAGGGTGGCAATCAGCACCGGCCAGGCGGCTGGCTCGCTGCCGGCCGTGGCGATTGAATCGGTTACAGCAGCGAGCGTCTTGGCTGACGCACGCGCCACCACCACGACGCCGGCCGCGAATGCGAACGACCAGGCAGTCGCGGGGAGCGGCGGTGGAAACGGCCAGTCGGGTCGGTCCTCGTCGGGTGGCGGCCAGGGCCGTTCATCCGGTTCGGGTGGCGCATCCTCGTCGGGTTCAGGCGGCGGCTCGGGCGGCGCCGGCGGTTCCGCGTCCGCCGAACCGTCAGCGGCAGGAGCGGAAGAGCCGCTCGTTGATCCGACGGTTGAACCTTCATCGCTGCGGTTGTCAACGCCGAACGAAGCCCTCCTGTCGCATCTGATCGACAAAGATAATCTCGGGGCCGATACGCCAGGCGACCTCGGCGTCGGTTCCGGCGGGGAGCAACTGACATCGCCATGGTCGACGACTCCCAGCGGACCCTCCGGACCCGGCTCGTCTGAAATCGGTTCGGGTTCCGGCGCAGGCGCGGCGCGGGCGCGGGCGTAGGATCGGGCGGGGACGCGGGCGCTGGCTCGCGGCTCAGGTCGCCGGGGCCGGCTCTGACCCCGGCGTCGGCTCGGGTTCTGGCGTCGGCTCGGGTTCTGGCGCGGGCTCAGGCTCTGGCTCGGGCGCCGGCTCTGACCCCGGTGTCGGCTCGGGTTCTGGCGCGGCTCTGGTTCTGGCGTCGGCTCTGGTTCTGGCGTCGGCTCTGGTTCTGGCGCCGGCTCGGGATCGGGTTCCGGCTCTGGCTCTGGTCCCGCCTCGTTCCTGGCTCCGGCGCGAGCTCTGGTTCCGGATCGGGATCGGGTTCCGGCTCCGGTGGCTCGAATCCTCCATCCGCGTTCCCACCGTTCTCGGCTTCTGAAGTGCCCGGGATCCCTGGGTCGGCCGGAGGTGCTAATGCCCCCGGTGCGGGTGGCAACGGACCGGCGGGAGCGTCCGGTCCGCACGCCGCGCAATCAACCGAGATCGCGCAGGTGCCGGAGCCTTCGTCACTGGCGCTGCTGGCACTCGGACTCGGCGCCGGTGCGTTGCGTCGTTATCGCGGCCGCCGCCGACCGTAAGCGACGGCCCGGCGGAGCACCATCAGCGGAGGCGGCAGCGGTCCGCGGCCTCCCTCCGCCCGCGGGATGCTGCTGCCGGACCGGTCTCGATGAACACGTACACGCCGACAAACCCGGGTCAATCTCGAGATGCGGCCGGAAGGTGCTTGTCGATCCAGGCCGTGATGTCGTCGATCACTCCCTCCTTGCCGATGTCGTTCAGGAGATCGTGGAAGTGGCCCTCGTAGAGCTTGAGGGTCTTGTCCGCGGATCCGGCGGTCTGGTAGAAAAACTCACTCCCATGACAGACGGTCGCCTTGTCGGCGGTGCCGTGCATGATGAGCAGCGGCAGGGTAATCGAGGGGAACTCCTCCCGGAGTCGTTCGTCGGCGCGAACCAGGGCGGCGACAGTGATGGCCGGCTGCGACTCGCGCGCGGTCAGGGGATCGGCGTTGAGGGCCGCGACGGCGTTCGGATCGCGTGAGAAGTCCTCGTTCTTCAGCGTGAGCACCGGGAGGCGCGGGGCGATGTGGCTCAGCCCCTTGATCGCCGCCAGGGCGAAGCCTGGGGCCGGCACCTGGAACGCGAAGCTCTCGCAGATGAACCCGGCCAGCTCGGCCTGGTTCTCGAGCGTGTATACGGCGGAAACAACGCCGCCGGCGCTGTGGCCGAGAAGAAAGAGCGGGATGCCCGGGTGCTTCGATTTCGCGCTCTTCACGGCACCGGCGACGTCGCTCACGTAGTCCGCGACGTTCTCGACGTAGAACCGCTCCCCTTCGGATCGGCCACGCCCGCGCAGATCGAGCGCAGACACGGCGAACCCGCGCTTCACGAACTGCTGCGCCGGCCAGACATATTGCCCGCCGTGCGAGTTGACGCCGTGGCAGATGACGATCGCCGCGCGGGGCCTCGCTTCGGGCTGCCACGAACGGAGAAAGATCTTCAGGCCGCCCGCTGATTCGAACGTTTCCTCACGCACGGTCTCCGCCATGTCTGTCTCTCCTCGATGAACGCCTGGTTTGGGGTGGCTCGGCGGATGCTCACCGCACGAGCTGCTTGATCCGGTCGGCGGCGCCGTCGGTGACCGGTTCGCCGTGACCGACGCAGAGAATCTTCGCGCTGCCGAAATCGGTCAGCTGTTGTACCGATCGCAGGTTCCGGTCGTTGTCGAGGGTCAGGCCCGGCCAGCCCGCCTCGAACTCGGGCCAGGTCGCAATGACGTCGCCGGCGAAGAGCGCCGCCCGGTCGGGCCACCAGAACGACAGGCTGCCCGGCGTGTGCCCGGGCGTTTCCACCACTTCGAGCGGCCCGACGCGATCGCCGGCTTTCAGACGGTGATCGACCTCGCACGGCACGTGCTTGCCGAGCCCCAGGGCGAGACCGAGCTGCAGCTTGTAGACCGACAACGGCCGCCGCGGAATCTTGCTCACCGGTGTCGCCTTGCGCCGCCCGGCGACGATGTCGACCTCCCAATCGTGGGCGTAGACCTTGGCGCCGCTCGCCTGCTTGAGCGCGGCGACGCCGCCGACGTGCGACTTGTGGGCGTGGGTCAGGATGATCTGCTTGATGTCGGTCGCCGCCCGGCCGATGCTGCGAAGCTCCTCGAGCACGTGCCGCCCATCGTCGTCGTACATCGTGTCGATGAGCGTCAGACCGTTGCCGTCGTCCAGGAGAAAGGCGTGGACGTGTCCGCCTTCCTCCTGCCCCATGCTGTAGATTCCGGAGGCAATCTTCATCTGTCCTCCCTGCGGTGAGCGGGCGGGATGATAGCAGATCGTCGGCGCCTACTTCGCCGGATCTCCGTAGAACTTCCAGTCGATGTCCATATCTGGTGCCAGCTTCAGCCGCCGGTTGACGGCGAGCCGGAGCAGCGAGATCGGCATCCCTCCCTGGCGCATGATCTCGTCGTGGAACTGGGCTTCGGTCATCACCTTGCTGTCGACCAGCTCCCGCCTCAACCCGCGCAGCTGCAGCCCGCCGAGAAGGTAGGCCGCCTGGTAGAGCGGGCCGTAGCCGGCCGCCGGATCGAACGAACGCCGCACCTCGGCGGTCGCATTGTCGCGTTCGTGGCCCACCCGTTCGACCAGGAAGTCGATGGCCTCCTGCGGAGACCACTGCCCCATGTGGAACTTGAGCGAAAAGATGATCCGCGCGCAGCGGTGCATGCGCCAGAACAGCGCGCCCACCCGCTGCTCGGGCGTCTTATTGAAGCCCATGTCGTAGAGCGTGAGCTCCCAGTAGAGCGGCCAGCCCTCGCCGAAGAAGGGGCCGCCGCCGCTCAGGTTGGCGCGGTAGTCGTTGAACCGTGTGCCGAGGAAGCCGACCAGGTTGTGGCCGGGGATCATCTCGTGATGGGCGGTGGCGTGTGAGAAGCCCGGGTTGTTGCCGCGCATGCTCTGGATGCGCGCGTCGTAGTCCATCGTGTTGGTCGGGTACGACACGCTGATCTGGCCGCCACCGGTGAAGAACGGGTTCACGAGCTGCCGTTCGGGCGTCATCATGATCATGTGCAGCGACTCGGCGGCCACCTGCGGCACGGTGATCAGCTTGTTGGCGCGCAGGTAGTCGACCGCTTCGACCAGCAGGTCCATGATCATCCGTGGCTGGCCGCCGGGCGGCACGGCGCTGTCCTTGGTCTTCTCGACCGCCTTCTTCCAGTCCGTCCCGAAGCCCATCTCGCGGGACGCCTTGAGCATCTCCCGGTCGCACCAGGCGAACTCCTTCTCGGCGAGCGCAATCAGCTCCTCCGGGGTGTAGGGGATCATCGCCTCCGACAGGTCCTGGATCAGCCCGTCGCGCCCCCGGGCGGGCCCGGGGATTCCGGTGGTGTCGGTCTTGCGCGGCGCATTCGGCTCCGGCTTCAGGTTGGCGCGCGCGATCTGGGTCTCTGCCGTCCGGCGGATGAAGAGGTAGTCGACCTGCGCGTTTCTCGACAGCTTGTCGAAGTCGAGTGACTTCAAGGCGGCCTGCCAGCTCGTATAGAACGCCACGCCGGGGGCGGCGCCGGCAGGCGTGCCGCGTCCACCTCCCCGGCCGCCGCCGGCGGCACCGGTGAACCGCGCGACGATGTCGCGCATTTCGTCCTGCGGCAGGGCGATGATCTCGTTCAAGTCGGGCACGTCGGCGAACTTTGATTGCGGCGCCGCGGTAATGGCTTCGGCCACGGCCGGGGCGGCCGCCGGCAGGTTCTCTCCCGCCACCTGGTCCCGGAGCAGCACCGCGTAATTCTTCAGGGCTTCGTCGACCTTCGCATGGGGCACGCCCATCCACCACGTGAACAGCGGGTCGTAGCCGTTGTAGAAGTTGAACCATTCAGCGGTGATGGCCCGGATCTGTTCGACTGCTGTCGCGCCGAGGACCGCCTGTTCGCGATTGACCCGCGGCGGAGCCTGGGTGAGCCGGGCGATCTCCCGGGTGACGCCGGTGATCAGGCCGGCGGCGCGCTGCGCGTCCATGTCTTCCACGCGGATCCGCGCTTCGACGAGCTGCACGATGGTCGGCGCGAACGGAGCCACGGCGAGCACCTGCGCCCGGGTCAGCGCATCGGCATCGAGCCGGCTGAGATTTTCGGCGATCGTCGAACGGAGTCCGTCGAGATCGGCCCGGGCTGCCGGCGTGAGCCGGTCGGCGTCGAGGCGAGCCAGCGCTGCCTGCCAGTTGGTGTCGAAGCGCTTCAAGCGCGCGATGCGGCCGGGGGAAAGGGGCACAGGGACCGGCGGCGGGGTCGCGGCCGGGGCCCCGCGACCCCCGCGTCCTCCACCGCGCACCGAACCGTTGGCGTAGTTCCCTGCCAGCGTGGTCCGGTCGAGGGTATAGCGCAGGACGACCATGCGCATCTCGCTTTGCGGTGCCGCCAGCAGCGGCGTGAGATCGGCCGGCACGGCCTGGTCCTGCGCGTGCGGACCGGCGGGCACCAGGCCGAGGGCGAGGGTCAGACAGAGCAGTGACACGGCGCGCGTAGTTCGTGGGCTGATCATGATGGTGGTCGGTCTCCTGGATGAGCGAAAAGATTACAGCGATGCGACGGCAGGACCCCAGTGATTGTATTTATGGCCCCGCGCCGCCGCATTTGGCCCGAGTGATGCACCGGCCAATCACATGAGCAAAAGCAATGTGAACCCGAATCACTACAAAGTTGCAGGACGTGACCGGCAGGGAGAAGACATCCTGGTGGAGCGGAACAAGCAGCAGCACGCGCAGAGCCTCGCGCGCGAGCGTTTCGAGCCACGCCAGGCCAATCAGACGGGCCCCGCGCGCGGCGGATTCATGCTGACGCCGCCAACCGGATCCTTCGCCGAATCGGCAGCGAAGCCGTCGCCGGCAATTGAGCCGGCACCCGGGCCGACCGTCGGAACGCCCCGTAAGACGACCCGGCCAGCGGCGAAGAAGGGGGCGAAAACCGGCGGGACGAAGCGGGCGGCCGCGCCGAAAGCACGGAAGGCAGCTGCCTCGGCCACACCCCGTAAACGGTCCGCCGCGAAATCGGCGTCCTCACGCAAGAAGGCGAGCGGAAAGCAACCGGCCTGCCGCCGGGGCGAGGGAGAAGCGGCAGGCAAGACCCTCGAGAAAGCGCTAGGCCAGGTATTGGGCAGTCGAGTCGAGCCAGATTGACGAAGAGGTCGGTCGCTCGACTCGACGTGGGTCGTGTCTTTCCCTGGTCGTGGGGCCGTGAAACCGCTGTCACGGGCGCGGCGCCGATGGTATATGGTTCAGCGAGAAACCCTGCTGCGCCGTGGATCACCTGCGCATATCAACTGCGCGAGCCACGCCATCATGACCTTAGCGTTCACCGACACGCCCGTGCCCGGTCCACCCGGCACAGCGCCTGCGGGGCGGCTGCGCGCGAAGCTCGAGGAGTTGTTCAGCGTCGACCTGCGCTCACTGGCGCTGCTGCGCATCGGCCTCGGGGTATCGGTGCTCGCCGACGTGACGACGCGCGCGTTCGATCTCGTCGGGCTCTACACCGACAGCGGCGTCATGCCGCGGGATCTCCTGCTCCTTACCGAGGGGCGCGGCGTCTATTTTTCGGCGCACTTCTGGGCGAGTGCGCACCCGCTGTTTCAGTCAGCACTCTTTGCCATTACCGCTGTCTGCGCGCTGGCGCTGCTCGTCGGCTGGCGCACACGCCTGGCGACGCTGGCCTGCTGGTACCTGGTCGCCAGCGTTCAGATCCGGCAGCCGCTCTCATACATGGGCGGTGACTCGACCCTCCGCCTGCTGCTGTTCTGGGCGAGTGTTTCTTCCGCTGAACGCTCGCTTCTCGCTGGACGCGGCACAGGGACGGGTCCGGCCGCACCCCGACCGCTTCGTTTCGGGCGTCACGGTTGCCCTGCTGCTCCAGGTATGCCTGATCTACTGGGCGACCGGTGTCCGCAAGAGCGGCCCTCTGTGGTGGAACGGTCAGGCGATCTTCTATGCCCTGCACCTGGAAGAGTGCGTCACACCATTCGGTGTCTGGTTGCGCGGCTATCCGGCCGTCCTTCAAACCGATCTCCTACGCGACGCTCGGCCTGGAACTGATTGGCCCGTTTCTCGTGTTCGTGCCGATCTGGAACCCCATCTTCCGCCTCGCCACCATCGCGATCTTCTGGGGGTTCCATGTCGGCCTCGCTGCGACCATGAACATCGGGCTGTTTCCGTTGTTCTCGATGGTCGCCTGGTTGCCGTTCATGCCGGGGCAGGCCTGGACCTGGCTCGGCGCGCCGGCAAAGCGCTGCGACCACGCCGGCGCGGACCTGGGGCTCGCGGGTAATATCCGGGGCGGCGATCGTCTGCCTCGTCTACATCGTCGTGCTTCTGGCCGAGCGGGCCCGCGTCATCCCCCGCGTGCTGCCGCGGCCGCTCATAGCGGCTGGCAAGGCATTGCGGGTCACAGCAGACCTGGAACATGTTCGCGCCGGATCCGCCGAGACTGACGAGACGCCACGAGGTGCGAAAGACGATGGCGGATGGATCGCAGGTGAGCGAGCCGGCATCCACCAGCTTCCGCTGGACCGTTTACCTGGGACGAGCCGTGCCGCCGAACGCCGATCATCCACTCGCCGCAGTCGATCCGGCGGTTCGCGGAGTCCCGCTGTGACGCTGGCACACCCGGCGATGCGAACCGGGCTGTACGTGTGGCGGTCGTGATACACGACCGCCCGGTCCGTTCCACCGGTTACGGCAAGCCAACCGAACGCACGCTCGTCGACGCGGAGTGCCCGCCTGAAATAGCCGTCCCAGACCCAGTCGGCCGCGCCGATCCTGGCATGGCCGCAACGCCGCTGGTCAGGTCACTTGCGGCTTGCTGCGCCCGCCAGGGTGATCGGCCCGCTGGCGAAGTACAGCTCGAAGTGCAGCGGCCGCATCGCCTTGCTCGTCGGTGTGTAGGTCTTGCTGAAATCCTGCAGCTGGACCTTCGGCGAGGCGAGCTGCGCGTTCACGAGCTCCAGCAGCTCCGGGCCGAACTTGCGGCAGTCCTCGGCGATGAAGCAACGCAGCAGGCTGTACTGTGGCGCGGCGTCGACCAGCTGAATGCCCGGGACGGTGACCGAGAAGTCTCCCAGCGGGGTCGTCTCGATCCGGCGCTCCAGGCCACGGGCGGCCTCGCGCTGCGACTCGTCGGCGATATGGACGTAGATGCGGGGTGAGAGGCGCGCCGCGTAGCTGAGCGTGTTGACCTGGCGTGCGATCGCGCTCTCAGCCTGGTCGATCTGCTGCTTGATGGCACTGTCCGCGGGCGCGGCCGCCGACGCCTGCTTCAGCCCGTCCAGCTCACGGTTGATGGTCGCGAGCGACGCCTCGGCCACCTTTCTCTTGTCCTCGGCCTCCTTGAACGCGACCTGGAGCTCCTCGGTCGCCTGCCGCGCAATCTGACTCTGGCGGACGGCAATCACCCCGGCGGTGTGAGCCTGCCACCAGAAGTAGCCGGCCGCCGACAGCAGCAGCACGGACAGGATGAACGCCCAGCGAAACACCGCCGCGCGCCGGCCCTTTTCGAGCGCCGCGGTCAGGTTCGCCTTGAGCTCCTGCTCGCGAAGCTTCGCCTTCTCCTCCTCGAGCCTGGCCCGCTGCTCGCGGGAGCGCTCCTCGATGTCCTGCTGGATCTGCCGGTCGCGCTCGCGCACGCTGGCTTCGATCAGCTTCAACACCCGCTCCCAGCCGCCGCCGTACTGTGCGCTCCACGCGGCGTTCCGGCGCCTGACGAAGACCTGCCGTTCTTCGGTGGTGGCGGGCGAGAGCACGTTCGACGGGTCCAGCTCGAAGCTGTCCGCCTGCACCAGCAGCGAACGCCAGACGAGGCCGTTCTTGAACTCGCGGATCAGCCAGCCGTTGGCTGGATCGGCAATGCGGTGCCAGCATCGAATCAGCGCCTCGTGGCTGATGTCCACGTAATCGTCCAGACCGATCGGCTCGTCGCCGTATGGGCGAAGGAAGGACACGCCGTCGGCACGAAACGCGTCGACGATCGTGCGCAACGCTTGCTCGGACGCACCGCTGATTGCGATCAGGTCCTTCAACTTGCGCGGGTTCCGGGTGGCCTGGCCGTCGGCGTTGATCTCGGTCAGCGCGCGGAACAGGTCCTCGGTGACGCGTGAACCACCCTCAACCGCGGGGTCGGGCGGCTCCACCCTGGCCATGACCGCGTCGGCATGGTCGGACAGCAATTGCCCCAGCTTCCCTGGCGACCGGTAACTCTCGACCGTCAGGCGCCACGATCCGTCCGCCTGCTTCGGGCAGTCGCGGTGCAGCAGCATCAGCCCGTGCTGGATCAGCGGCAGTTGATCCTGGCTGCCGCCGGCGTCGGCGATGAGCCGTTCGGCGAGGTCGGGCGCAATCTCACCGTCGTAGAGGAGCGCCGGCTCGCGAATGGCCCGCATCACATCGGCGTGCTCCATCCGCGGCAGCAGGTACTGGGTGGTGTTGACCACCTGGGCAAAGCCCTGGAACTGCGCGCACGCGCCGAGAAACTCGGACCGCATGGTGCAGACGACGCACAGGCTGGAAGGAGCCAGCTGCTGCAGCCCGATCAACAGGTCGACCAGGAGGCTGGCCTGCTGCGGACCCCGGCGCCGCGCGTGAGCGAACAGCTCTTCGAACTGATCGATGAGGATGCAGACCTGCTGATGTCCGCTGGCGCGCAGGTGCTCCACCAGCGGAGTGGCCCCTTCGCGGCCGCAGTTGAGAATTCGTCGGATCTCGAGGGTGCGCGCGTCGAGCTGGTCCGGGCCACGAAGACCGGACAGCGCCGCCGCGAGATTGCCGAGCGGCTCGTCTCCGGGGGTGACCGCGCACGTGAGCCAGCGCGCCCCGGCCCGGGCGCAGTCCTGTTCCAGACGCGGGAGCACGCCGGCGCGGATCAGCGAGCTCTTGCCGCAGCCCGAGTCGCCGTGGACCATCAGGAAACGGTGATCGATCAGGCGCCCGATCACCTCGTCCGTCATGCGTTCGCGCCCGAAGAAGATCGGCCACTCCTGCTTGCCGAACGGCCGCAGGCCGGGGTACGGACGCGCCGGCAGCGCGACGCTGAAGACATCTTCGACGCTGTCGCGCGCGGTCACGCCGATCGCTCCGCCACCGCGCTCTTCTGCGTCAGCCACTGCTGCACGTCCGCGGTCCACGGCTCGCGGGTGCTGTCGATCCAGTCCACCTGGAGGCCGCGGGCGGCTTTCCGCCGCTCGGTGGTGGCGATCGGCTGCCCCACGGTATCGAGCAGTCCGCAGGGGAGGTAGCGGTTGCTGAATGCGCGCGCGGACTGACGGTCCTGCCGGCCGACCACCACCAGGTCGGCGTCCAGCGCCCGCCCGTCCTCGGTGCCGAGCAACAGCAGCGCGTCGCAGCCGCTCAGCGTCTCGACCCGGCGCCGGCGGATCTGCTGCGCGGCGGCGGGATCGCCGTCGACGGCGTCCGGTTCGCCGGGCAGCACGGTGAACCCTTTGGCGCTGAGCGCCTCGTTGGCCTTCTGCCAGGCGGTGGTGTGCTCGACCCGCCCGTGGAGGTACAGCACCTGCCCGGTGTCGGCCGCCAGGGTCGCGGCATCCTTCTGGGCGCGATTGCGCTCGTCCACCCGCGCCTTCAGCATCTCGATCTTGCGCCACAGCCAGCCGACGAGATCGAGCATCTGCTCGCGGAACGGACCCTTGCTCGTCGGGTCGGGCGACGGCCACTCGTACGGCTGCGGGCGCATCTCCGCGCGCTCCTTGTCGTAGAAGCAGAAGCCAACGAGCTGATTGCCTCGCTCGTCCACGAATGGCGCCGGCCATGGGTCGGAGGTCGGCCAGACCCGCGCGATGACGATCCGCTGGTCGTGGCTCAGCCCGAGCTCGGTCTGCTTCCGCAGCCACCAGTCGCGCTCGTCGGCACACCACTGCGACTTGAGGTAGTGATCCGACATCAGCACCTGCAGGATGGCGGCGCCGCCGATCTCGGATCGCAGCTGCTCGGTGAGTCCGGTGGTCGGATCCAGCCCCTGGTCGGGACGATGGTGATCGTCGAAAAAGAGGACGAGATCGCGGCCGAACTTCGGGTGCACCCGCAGCTCCGACTCCAGCTCGCGGATGAACCCGTCGGACCAGCGCTTCAACGGGGAGAGACCAGCCCCTTCGATGGTACCGTGGCTGTAGCTGACGAACAGGTCGTACTCGAAGGGCTTGCCGACGTAGGACATGCGGCCGCTACATTACAACCCGCGCCCCCCACTGACAACCGGTTCGAGCTGAACCGCTGCTGCCTGCCGTACTTTCTCGATCTCGGATCCCTGACATTCATGTCCAACATCTGGTTCGTCATTGCCGGCGTCCTGCTCATCGGCATCGCCCTGACCGGCTCGGTTCTCAGCCGGTTACCGGTCACCACCGCGATGTTCTACATGGCGGCCGGGGCGATCCTGGGACCCTGGGGACTGGGCCTGCTCAGGATCGACGCGGTGGACGATGCGGCGGTGCTGGAGCGGCTGACCGAGATCGCGGTGATCATCTCGCTGTTCACCGCCGGTTTGAAGCTGCGGCTGCCGCTCCGGGATCGACGCTGGCGCGCCGCGCTGCTGCTGGCGGCCGTCGCGATGCCGCTCACCATCGCCGGCATCGCCGCCTTCGCCGTGCTGGTTGTCGGCATGCCGCTCGGCGCCGCGGTGCTGCTGGGGGCGATCCTGGCGCCGACCGATCCGGTCCTTGCCTCCGACGTGCAGGTCGCGCACGAACACGATGCCGAACCGGTTCGCTTCGGCCTGACCGGCGAAGCGGGGCTGAACGACGGCACCGCCTTCCCGTTCGTCATGCTGGCGCTCGGCCTGATCGGGACGCACGAGCTCGGACTCTCCGGCTGGCGGTGGGTGACGATCGACCTGGTATGGGCGGTGGTCGCGGGGCTCGCCGTCGGCACGATCTGCGGCGCCGCCATTGCCAGGCTCGTGCTCTACCTGCGCCGCGTGCATCGCGAAGCGCTCGGGCTCGATGAGTTCCTGGCCCTGGGACTGATCGCACTGTCCTACGGCATCGCGCTGCTGGTGGGTGGGTATGGCTTCCTGGCGGTGTTCGCCGCAGGGCTGTCCGTGAGGCGGGCAGAACGACAGCACAGCCGGACCGCGGCGCCGGCAGACGTCAGGCAGGCCGGGCGAAGCACCGAGGAACAGGCGACGGACCCGGGCACCGCTCCAGCCTACATGGCGCGCGCCGTCCTGGCCTTCAACGAGCAACTGGAACGGCTCGGTGAGCTCGCCATCGTTGTGGTCATCGGCATCATGCTCGCCGGTATCCAGGCGTTCGGGCCGGGCATCTGGCTGGCGGTCGCGCTGTTTGTCGTCATCCGGCCGCTGGCGACGCTGCTCACACTCGTCGGGCTGCGGCTCTCACGCACGCAGCGCGCCTTCATCGCCTGGTTCGGCGTGCGTGGCGTCGGCTCGATCTACTACCTGGCCTATGCGCTGGCGGCCGGGGTGCCGGCCCCTGAGGGCCGGCTCATCGCCGACATCACGCTGGTGGTCGTCGCCGCATCCATCGTCGTCCATGGTGTGTCGGTGACGCCGTTGATGCTCCGGTATGCGCCCCGTCGCGGCCGTCGTTAGTGCCGAACCGGCCGCAGGTAGTGCTTGAACGTCCAGCGCGCGACCTCGCGCCCCTGATCGCCGCCGGCGGTGTTGGCGAAGCGGAAGTGGATGCCCAGGTACATCCTCGCTTCGACGGCGTCACGCATCACGGCGGAGAATCGCCGGTAGGTACGGGTCTTCTCGACGACGGCGGGGACGTTGCTCGTCATCTCGAAGCTCACCTTGTCTCGTCCGAAGAAGAGGCGGAGCGAGGTCGCCATGGCCGCGGTGACCACGTTGACGCCCGATGCATAGTCGGGATAGTTCGGATTGTTGCCGAGCGGCTGCCAGCCCGGATCCCCGGCCGTTCGCGGATTGCCGTCCGTCTCCCCCTCCTGTATTGCGGTCATCGGGCGCCACACGTTGTAGTGCTTCTTGGTGTCCCATGCGGCAATCACCGCGTCCGCCGTCGCCAGGCTGGCCAGCGCGAAGAGCCTGGCGCTGTCAGCAATGTCGCGGATCCGCGCGTCGGCGATCCCGCGGAGTGTGCGGTTCCACTGAAGGAAGATGTTGTCGGCGTAGAAGTAGGCGAGGTCGGTCTGCGCTGCGGATCGCACCGTACTCGAGAGCGAGCCGAGTGCCTTCACTTCGCCGTAGTCCCGGCGGTACTCCTGGCTGGTCAGGTTGGGCGGAGGGTCGGCCCGGAACTGGGCGGCGTGGACGAGCGTGAACGGCACCACGGCATCGAGCCAGGGAGCGGCCATCGGCGCGCCGCTTGGAGGCGGGCCGGGCAGGTATGAAGGAGTCGGCCGCCACTGGCCGACCGCGATGCTCCCGACGAACGGCGGAAAGGTCGGGGGGTACCGTCCATCGTTCAACCGGAGGGCGATGATACCGGCCGCCGCCTGCTCGCCGACGAGTACCCCCGGATCGTCCGGCGCCAGGCCGTTCGCGGCGAAGAAATCGGCGTAAGCGGTGTCGAGCGACGTCCCTTGACCGGGAAACAAGTGGACCAGCACGTCGTGCGCGGCCTTCGCGGTTGCCGCCGCCGGCGAGCCGGACGCACCGGCAATATCCTGATGATAGGGCTCGTACCGCCGGGCGATCGCCTGGACGGCATCGTGGACGGCGGCATGAACCATCGCGAAGTCCAGAGCCGTGGCCGGCCCCGGACGGCCGGCGACCGTTGCGGCACCGATCGCGGTGGAGGCGACGCCGTTCCAGTGGACGACGGCGTCCGCGCCGGCGGGGCGGGCCCAGCCAATGCAGGCGCCCAGTACCTACCACTCCCAACAGTCGTCCGCCCGCTCTCCGGGTGCCAGCCAGGTTCGTTGCTCGCTGCCGCGTGATTTCCACTCTCATGACGTCCCTCCTGAGGGTGGAAGGCTATGAGGGCCGGCGTTCGGCAAGCGTTCGCAGAGGCGTTCGCGACCGGCGAGAAACGGAACCGACGGAGTTTCAGGCTGATTCAGACGCCAGGGACGTGAGGATCCGGCGCTCGATGCTCACGCACTTCTGGGCGCGCGCCAGTTCGAGCCCTCGGCGAAGGGTCTGCTCCCGGGCCGGCGGCCGTTCCAGCTCGCCCTTCTGCAGATAGAGCGCCGGCAGCCACCACCGGTCCAGTCGCGCGACCGCCATTTCGATTGCAGCATCCAGTATCGAGGCGGCGAGGTTCCGGCTCCCGGCGAGGCGATGGGTCTCCGCGAGGAGCGACAGGTAATAGGGCCGGCGGGCCTGGGCGCGCTGGTTGTCGAGCCGCGCGAATGCGGCCTCCATGATTGCGACCCCATCGGCTGGCCGCTCCTGGCCGCGAGCCCAGCCGATGAGCACCCGCGCCCAGTCTCCGTAGTAACCGAACCCATGTCGTTCGCACAGCGCGACGACAGCCTCCGCGCACTCCACTGTCAGCACCGGCTCGCGACGCATCTGGTGCAGGAGCGCGGAGTAGGCCAGCGCGAGCGCCCGGCTGTACGGGTGATCCAGGCGTTCGGCCAGGGCCACTGCCGACCCCGCATGCTCGACCGCCGCCGAGTCGTCGCCGAGCAGCCACAGCGTATGGGAGTACCAGGCAAGGCCGAAGACCCCAAGATCGGATCCGAGCGCCGAGCGCTGGGGAGACCGTTCATCGTACGCCGCCAGCGCTGCTTCGAAATGCTGTCGAGAGGCCTCGAGCTCGCCGGTGCTCAACAGCGTCGCCCCCATGGCGTGATGCGCCTCACAGCGACAGGTTGGATCGGTGAGGCTGCGCGCGAGCGCCTGCTCGGCCATCTCGCGCGAACGCTTCAGGTCGCCGAGCACGAAGCGCAGCGAGAAGGCGGCCCAGAGCCAGCGCACCGGCACCTGGTCGCGGCCGGCAGCAGCCGACAGGATCAAGACGCGATTCAGGTTCTGCTCCACTTCGTGGGCGGCGTAGCCACGGGCGGAATTGAGCGCCACCGACAGAGTGGACCGCAGCACCAGCTCGAGCTCGTCACGGTCACGCCCGGCCGGAAGCCGGTCGAGCAGAGACAGCGCGAGCGTGAGACAACGGATGGCTTCCTCGCTGGCAGACACGCGCGTCGCCACGGTGGCGGCACGCTGCAGGAACGGCACCGCACGAGCCGGTAGACCGCCGCGATCGAGGTGCACGGCAATCGATGCGCTCACTGCGTCGAGCCGATCGGCGAACAACAGTTCCATCCCCTGGGCGATGCGTCGATGAATGAGCCGGCGCCGAGCCGGCCCGATGCCACTGTAGGCCACCTCGCGAATGCGATCGTGGCTGAACTCCCACCGTTCGTCCGCCTGGACGCGAAGGATCTGGCGCCGCCACAGCTCGTCGAGCGCGCGGACCAGCGGGCCTTCCTCCAGGTCGCTGGCGTGGGCCAGGATGTCGAAGCGGAAGTCCCGCCCGACGGCGGCCGCGACCTCGACGGCGGCCCGGGCTTCGTCGGTCAGCAGCGCCAGTCTCGCGGCAACTACCGCCTGCACCCGCTTCGGCGCTGCGGCGTCGCCGGGCTCGCCGCTGAGCTCCATGCGTCCGCGTTCGACGATGAACAACGGGTGCCCTTCGGTTTCGTGGAAGGTCTGGGCCAGTGCTGCTTCGTCCAGCGGCCGCTCGGCAACGGCTCCAGCCAGTTGGGCGGTGGCCTCCCGGTCGAGCGGACCAACCGACACGGTCGTGAGCAGGCCGTCCTGTTCCAGATGCACGAGGAATTTTCCAAGCGGCGGATTGTCCTGCTCCTCCTCGGCACGGAGGGTGCCGACCACCAGGCAGCGCGTGCCCGCCGCCGAACGCAGAAAGTACTGGAGCCATTCGATCGTGTCGCCATTGGCCCACTGCAGGTCGTCGAGCACGAGAAGGAGTGGTGCCGCAGTGCGAAAGGCCTGTGCCAGCGCGTCGAAGAAGCGGAGGCGCTGCCAGCTCTCCAGCTGACCGACCGGAGCAGGCACGTCGGCGCGCGCAGCAACTACTTCGGGTCTCAGTCGAGCGATGTCGGAGAGACAGGACGGGTCCAGGCCGGAGAGGATCGCCTGCACCGGCTTGCTGTTCAGCCAGGTGGCGATCGGCGCGTAGGCCAGGGTCCCTTCGCCGGCGTGGCAGCGTGCGGTCACCGCGCTGATGTTCCTGATGCCGCACCAGTCGACCAGTTCCTCCGCCAGGCGGGTCTTGCCGATGCCCGCCTCTCCGCGAATGACGAACAACGCCGGCCGGCCGTTCGCGGCGGCGTGCCAGGCACTGAGCAGCCCCTGCCACTCGAGGTGCCGGCCGACGAGTGGATACACCGCGGTGCGCGGCGGTGGCGCGAGGGCCGGCGTCGCCGAGTCCAGCTCGAGGATCTCCCGGTGGGTCATCCGGGTCGCGGCGTCCGGCTGGATACCGAGCTCTTTTTTCAGCAGGGCGGCGCACTGCTGATACAGGTGCAGTGCGGTCGCGCGCTCGCCTCGCCGCGCGTGACAACGCATCAGCGCACACCAGGCAGATTCATCCAGGGGATTCAGGCGCAGCAGCTGCTGCGCTGCATCGATGGCCTCACCGTAGGCGCGATCCTGTTCGAGCAGGACGAGGCGTTGTGCCAGAACACGCCCGGCCTGATGGCGGAGCCGTTCGCGCTCGGCCTCGATCCACTCACCGGTGCAGTCGGGCAGCAGGTCTCCCTGGTAGAGATCGGCCGCTTCCTGGAGTGCGCCCCGGTCGCCCGCGAGGCCCCGCTCGGCGATGGTCTCGAAGGCTTCGAGGTCGACCGTCGCGCCGTCGCCGCCCCACGCCAGCGTCCGAGACCGCGCATCGATCTGCGCGTCGAGCGCCGGCCATTCTTCACGCAGGTGGTGCAGCTCGCGGCGAAGATTGGTCAGGGCCTGCGCATCGGCCGATTCCGGCCATAGCGAACCGGCGATCCGTTGACGCGCAACCGGGCGGCTGCGGGCGTGCAGCACCAGGAAGGTGATGAGCTGCTGCTGCCGTGCGCTCGGCAGACGGGCTGCGGCATGGCCGCCGATCAGCGCCCGGAAGCCGCCGAGCAGCTCGACGCGTACACGGGTCGGGTCCGGCACGGCTCAAGGTTACACGCTGATGCGGACGTTCATCTCTCGTTCATCTGCCCTCGATAACGTGCTCGAAGGGAGGGGAATGATGCTGAGCCGAGCGATGGTGGTGGGTTGTGCGGTCCTGTTGTGGGGCACGGCGGCGCCCGGCGCCGAGGTGCCGCAGAACTCCTCCGGGCCCTCGTGCACTCCCGCCGGCAGCCTGGTGAGGCTCGCGGATCTGCCCGAAGCGAGCGGGCTCGCGGTCAGCCGCACGGTGCCGGGCCGCCTGTGGACGCACAACGACTCGGGCGCGCCGGTACCGTTCGCATTCGACGCGAAGGGAAAGCCGCAGGGACGCGTCACGCTGACCGGGGCCACGGTTGAAGACTGGGAGGCGCTGGCGATCGGACCGTGTGCCGCCGGTTCCTGCCTCTACGTGGGGGACATCGGCGACAACGACGCCAAACGACGCCACGTTACGATCTACCGGCTGGCCGAGCCCGCCAGGCTTGACGGACCGGTGCCGGTGACAGACGTCTTCACCGCGACCTATCCCGACGGCGCGCACGACGCGGAGAGCCTCCTCGTGGCCGCGGACGGCAGGCTGATGATCGTGACCAAGGGAGAGACCGGAGCCGTCGGCCTTTACCGGTTCCCGCGCGAGCTGCGCACCGGCACGACGATGCGGCTCGAGCGGGTGGGAAATCCGATCTCGGAGAAGGCCGGCACTGCCGGACGAATCACCGATGCGGCCATCTCGGCCGACGGAAAATGGGTCGTGCTTCGCACCCGAATCGCGGTGACTTTCTACAGTGCCCCCGAGTTCCTGCGCGGCGAATTCCGCGAGAGTGGACGGATCGACCTGGCGCCCCTGGGCGAGCCGCAGGGTGAAGCGGTGGCGTTCGGCCCCGGCGGAAACCTCTACGTGGCGGGCGAAGGGGGCGGCAAGAAGCAACCAGGCACGCTGGCGGCACTGGCGTGCCGGAACTGAGTGAGCGGCTGCTAAGATCGGGAGGAAGACCGCGCCGAGCGTCCTGGCTGACGGCAATCGTGGTCACGATCGACCGATGAGAATCCTGGTCGTTGAAGACGAGCCGGCCGCGGCGGCGGTGCTCGCCAAAGGTCTGCGCGAGCACGCCTACGCCGTCGACATCGCGGCCGACGGCGCTACTGCGCTCGAGCAGATCGGCACCACCGACTATGACCTCGTGATCCTCGACATCCTGCTGCCGCGGATCAACGGGCTGGATCTGTGCCGCCAGCTTCGCGGCTTCGATCTCACCGTGCCGATCCTGCTGCTGACCGCGCGCGGCGGCCTCGACGACCGGGTCGAGGGGCTGGATGCCGGCGCCGACGACTACCTCTCGAAGCCCTATCACTTCCCCGAGCTGCTCGCCCGGGTCCGCGCGCTGCTGCGCCGGGGCCCGGCGCTCACGCCGGCCGAGATGGCGGTCGATGACCTCCTGGTCGATACCCGGGCCAGAAGCGTCACCCGTGCCGGCCGTGCCATCCAGCTGACCACCAAGGAATTCGCCCTGCTCGAGCACCTGACCCGGCGCCAGGGGCAGGTCGTGGGCCGCGGCGACATCGCCGAGCACGTCTGGGACGACAGCTTCGATCCCCAGTCGAATCTCATCGAGGTCTACATCCAGCGCCTGCGCCGGAAGATCGACGACGGGCATGAGGTGAAGCTCATTCACACCCGCCGCGGCTCCGGCTACACGCTCACGGCGCAGCCAGGCGACAACCTGGATGCTTGAATCCGTCCGGGCCAGGCTCACGCTGTGGTACGTCAGCCTGCTCGCGACCATCCTGGTGGTGGTCATCGGGCTGATCTACGTCCTGCTGGCGCGCGCGCTGTACAGCCGGATCGACGACAGCCTTCAGGCCGTGCTCCAGATCGCGGCGACATCGCTCGCCAACGATCTCCATGAAGGACAGGATACGGAGGGCTCGGCGCGCAGCACCGCCGCGGAGCTGGCCTCACGGCAATACCTGGTGGCGATCTACGACCGCCAGGGCAAGCTGCTGGCGGAAGCGGGGCGCGAAGACGACATCGTGATTCCGCTGCCGCCCGGCACCGAAATTCCATCCGACCAGCCGCTGCTGTTCACCATCGTCGAAACCGACGATCTCGACGACCGTCACCGGCTCGCGGTGCGCCGGGCGACCATCGAGCCGTTCGGCGTGGAATACGTGATCGTGGTGGGAAGCTCGCTCGAGCCGACGGACGAGGAGCTCGAATCGCTGCGCGGCATCCTGGCCTACGTGGTGCCGATGTCGCTCGTCGTCGCCGGCATCGGCGGCTGGTTCCTGGCGGGCCGCAGCCTGTCGCCGGTCGTCTCGATGGCGGACCGGGCCCGCCGGATCGGCATCGAGAATCTCAGCGAACGATTGCCCGTCGTCAACCCGCGAGACGAGCTCGGCCTGCTGGCCGGGACCTTCAACGCGCTGCTCGCGCGGCTCGAAGCGGCGGTCGTCCAGCAGCGGCAGTTCATGGCCGATGCCTCGCACGAGCTGCGGACGCCGGTCACCATCGCCCGCACCGCCGCCAGCGTGGCGCTGCAGCAGCCGACCCGCGGCGAGGCCGACTATCGCGAGACGCTCGAGATCATCGAGCAGGAAACCACGCGTCTTTCGCGCATCGTCGACGACCTGTTCACGCTGACGCGGGCCGATGCCGGCAGCCATCCGATCCGTGCAACGCCGATGTACCTCGACGAAGTGGTCGACGAGTCCGTCCGCGCTGCGCGGGTGGTGGCGACGACCCGGCAGGTATCGATTGCGGTCGAGGCGGTGCACCCGGCTCCCTTCACTGGTGACGAGGATCTCATCCGCCGGCTGATCATCAACATCCTCGATAACGCGGTCCGCTACGCGCCGGCGGGGAGCGCCGTGCGCGTGGCGCTGGATCGCGCCGGCGACCGCTACGAGATCTCGGTCAGCGACAACGGCCCGGGGATCGCCGCCGACATCCAGCCGCGGATATTCGAGCGCTTCTACCGGGTCGATGCCGCGCGCACGCATGGCGGCGCCGGCGACGGCGGGGCCGGGCTCGGGCTCGCGCTGGCCCGGTGGATCGCGAGGGCCCATGGCGGCGACGTCAGGCTGGCGGCCTCTTCGCGGATGGGCTCAACGTTCGTGATCAGCTTGCCTTCGCCTGCATGAGCTCGTCCGCGCGATCGCGTTTATCCTCCGTTCATGCCGCCTGCTTATGCTGGGTGCAGGAGGTCTTATGAACAGGAAAGTACAGCTCTTTTCAGTGGCCGGATTGATCGCCACTTTCGCCGATTGCGTTGGTCGGCATCGTCCAGTTGAGGGCGCAGCGCGCATCACAGGTGAGCGGCGACTTCAGAAATGCGACAGCAGCGGAAATCCGGGACACTGCGGGCCAGGTGCTGCTGCGCGGCACGTTCGCGCCGGCCGACGCGGACGAGGACGACGAGGTCGAGCTCGTGGCAAAACTCGAGTCGGCGACGGCAGGGACGAACCTGTCGGGTGAGGCCGAGGTCGAGTTCCAGAAGAGCTCTCCGGAAGTGCAGGAAGTGGAGTTGAAGCTCTCGGGCGTGCAGCCGGGGGCCGAACTGACGTTCGTGATCGACGGCAAGACGGTGACGACCGCGAAAGCTAACGACAAGGGCGCGGTCGACGTGGAGCTCGAGGTCCGGGCCGGCGCCGGCCAGTAACACCCGTTATCGACGCGCGCTTGACCACGAGGCGCGGGGACTCAACGGCACACAAGATTCGCTGTTGGATCTCCGCGCGCCTGTGTTGAACTTGGCGCAGACCTGTGCCGGTTCACAACCTGACCCAATGGACGCGGCTGATCCTCGGCCTGGCCGCGGTCTTCGCGCTATTCCACTGGGCCGCCCGGGCACTCGGGAGCGATCGCGGTCAGGCCGGGTTGATCGTCGGCGCCATCGTCCTGAGCGCGACGCTGGCGGTGGAACGCATCGCCTTCGGGCAACGCATCGGTCCCGCGATCCGGTCGCTCGGACTGGGTCGTCCGCAGAGTGTAGGGCTGGTCGCCGCGATCCTGATCTGCGGTGCGCTGCTGCTGATGATCCCGGTCTATGCCGGCATCACCGGCGCCTCCGTCGCTCTCCTGCCCGGCTTTGTCTCCCTCATCCCGGGCCTCTTTGCCCAGGCCGGCATCGCCGAGGAAGTGCTCTTTCGTGGCTACCTCTTCGGCCGTCTCAGACGCGGTCGGACGTTCTGGCAGGCCGCGAGGCTGTCGATGCTTCCCTTCGTCGGCGTTCACCTGCTGCTGTTCTTCACGATGCCGTGGCCGATCGCTCTCGCCGCGCTCCTCCTTTCGGTCCTGATGTCGTTTCCGCTGGCGCAGCTCTTCGAGCTGGGAGGCGGTACGGTGTGGCCGCCGGCCCTTCTCCACTTCGTCGTGCAGGGGACGGTGAAGGTGCTCGTCGTGTCGGGCGACGCGGCGTGGGTTTTCCCGCTCGCCTGGATGGCGGCGAGCGCGGTGATCCCGATGTTCGTCTTTCTGGTGCCGCGCTCGGCTGCTCAGCGTGGCGGCGATGACCAACTCTCACCGCAGAGAGCGCCGAGCACACAGAGAAATTAAGACTCTGCGTTCTCAGCGTTCTCGGCGGTGAATGCCGTCGTTCAGTGCACTAGAAGTAGAACTTGAGCACCAGCTCGAGCACCCGCGGCGAGCTGATCGTGTTGGTAATGACCCCAAAGCTTCCCGGTACCGAGATATCCCGCCCGGGAGGGCCGAAGCTCGGATGGTTGAGGGCATTGAACGCCTCGATGCGGAACTCGGCGTGGCGCGAATCGGTGATGTCGAATCGCTTCGAGACAACCAGGTCGAGGTTCACGTAGCCGGGCGCACGGGCGACCCCGACCGGACAGTTGCCGAACGTGCCGACCGGCGCCGCTGCGAAGCCGGCGATATCGAGCCAGCTGCTGATGGACTGGTCCGCCGGCTTCCAATCGCCGACGCAGTTCGGCCGTTCTGAGCCGCGCTCTCCCTGGTTGGACCGGTTACGGCCATCGATCACCGTGATCGGTAGACCCGAGCGGGCCTGGAAGATCCCGCCAAGCCTCCACCCTCCGAGCAGAGCGTTGGTCACCCCCGACCAGTCCGATCCCCAGGTGCGGCCCGCGCCGAACGGGAGATCGTAGGTGGACGAGAAGATGAAGTTGTGGCGGACGTCGTGGAACGCCGGCCCCCACTCCGCCTCCGGGTCGTACGTGTTCTGCCAGTAGGCCCCTTCGGTGCCGCTGGTCACCCCCTGCAGGCCGCTGCCGCCGAAGATCCCGTAGAAGCCACGGTTGTTGGTCCTGGTTTTTCCCAGCGTGTACGACGCCAGGAACTCGACGCCATTGCGCGGGCGCTGACGAATGCTCGCCTGCAATGAGTTGTATTCGCTGCCCGAGCGCGACGTCGTCGTGGCGATCGTCGTAACTAGCGGCAGGGGACCAAAGAGCGGCCGCCGGGTAGGTTTCGGCGCCCAGGTGGCGGGATCTCCGACGCCGGGCAGGGCCTGGTTTCCCTCGGTCGGGGTCACCAGGTGATCTGCGCGGTGACCGACGTATCCCACCTGTGCCGACATCGCTTCGGTCAGCCGATACTCCGCGAAGGCGTTCCACTGGTGGGTGAACTGGGGCCGAAGGTTTGGATCGTAGGCGCGAACGTTTCCGCTCGGGATCGGGCTCGGTGGATCAAACCCGGGGGCCGTGCGTCCAGATCCCGTCGTGGAGTCGTAGGCGACGAACGACTCTGTAAAGAATGGCGGATTGAGCGGCAGGCGCAGGTTGGCTCCCGTCCCCTCCATGAACTGCGAGATACCGTAACCACCGCGCAGGACCAGACGGTCGCTGGCGCTCCACGCCAACCCGAGACGTGGCTCCCACCCGTTGTAATAGGGCTTGTAGAGCGCGCGGTCCTCGAGGCTGCCGTCCTGGGCAAAAATCTGCTGGCCGGTCGTCAGATCGAAGTTCGACTGGCGGTCGTCCTTTTCGACGAGCGGCGACGTGTAGGCCCAGCGCAGACCAAGGTTGAGGGTCAGGTTCGTCCGGACCTTGAAGTCGTCCTGCGCGAACAGCGAAATCCGGTTCTGGAGGTGGGTCCACGGGTCGGTAGGATCGCCGCCTCCCCGGCCTTTCTGCGCCACCTGATCGAGTAGAAAGTCCGAGAATCCCGTTCCGGTGAAGGCCCCGGTGTAGGTGATGAAGCCGAGCCTGCCATTGTTGCCGGCGTAGAACCGCTGCTGGTCGTAGTGAAGCCACTGCCCTCCGAACTTGACCGCGTGGCGGCCTCGCAGCCAAGTCAGCTTCTCGTTCAGCTGGTAGGTTTTCGCCAGGGTGTTCCCGTCGGTGGCCGCCAACCCCGGCTGAGTGAGACCGCTGGCCCAGCGGATCTCCGAGATCCCGGGAATCGGTTGACCGCCGCCGATCCCGTAGAGAGCGTTCGCGTCCCCGACGCCCGCCTGGTCGACCGTGTCGCTGATGACATTGGTGCGGCTGTAGCCGACCAGCAACTCGTTGACGATCGAGGATCCGAACACGCGGTTCCAGTTGAAGCCGACGTTGTCGAACGGCTGGTCGTTCCGGGTGCTGAGGATCAGCGGGAAAGCCTGCTGGTCACGGTGGTCCTCATAGCGGGCGAACGAATACCGGCCAAAGAACTTGTTGTCGCTCGACTGGCTCCAGTCGAGCCGGGCGTCCCCCTGGTGCCCGCGGATCTCGAGCAGGGTGTCACCGACATAGTTACCAGCGATCCCGCCGGGAACCGTCCGGTTGGGCAGGGGGTAATTCGCCAGGTCGTTGAGGAGCGCCCTCGCGACCGGGCTGATCCGCTCGATCGGGATCTGGTTGCCCGGGAACTGGACCCTGGTCACCGGATCGATGATCGGAGTCGTCACGCTCGACAGGTCTCCGCGTCGCCACGCTTCGGGTGCGACCGAGGCAGTCGCTGCTGCCGGAGCACTCTGCCGGGAGCCCTGGTAGTCGGCGAAGAAAAAGAGCCGGTCGCTGACGATCGGACCGCCCAGAGTGCCGCCGAAGATGTGCTGCTTGCGCTCCTGCTTCGCGGCCGACGAGCGGTTGTTCTCCCAGGTATTCGCGTCGAAGTCGCTGTTGCGGTAGAACTCGAAGGCGTTGCCGCGAAACCGGTTCGTCCCGGACTTGATCACGCTGCTGATCACCGCCCCGCCGACGTTGCCGATCTCGGCCGCGTAGTTGTTGGTTTCCACGCTGATCTCAGCGATGGCGTCGGGGCTGGGCTGATAGGCGACACGGTTGTCGATGGTCTCGTTGACATCCAGGCCGTCGACCGTGAAGTTGTTGGTCTGCTCGCGGTTGCCGTTGACGAACGGCCGGTTCATGTTGACGCTGCCGATGTTGGTGAAGCCGCGCGGGTTGTAGGTGATGGTGCCGGGCAGCAGCAGCGCCAGCTGGCCGGTGTTCCGGCCGTTGAGCGGCAGCGACTGGACGGTGTTCCCCGACAGGACCTCGCCGACGGTGGAGGTCTCGGTCTGCAGTATCGGCGCTACGCTCATGACGTCCACCTTCTCGGTGACGCCGCCGACCCCCATCTTGAAGTCGAGCCGGGCCACCTGGGTCGCCTCGAGCGTCAGTGGAGAGGTCGCGGTCGGCCGGAACCCGGCGAGCTCGGCCTTCACGACGTAGGTGCCGACCACCACCGGGGTGATGGTGTAGGCCCCTGCCTGGTTGGTGACCGCCACCTGCTCTACGTTGGTCGCCTGGTTCGTCGCGGTGACGGTGACCCCCGGCAGGGCGGCCCCGGTCTGGTCGACGATCAGGCCGGTGATGGACGCGGCGCCGGTCTGTGCCTGCGCTGGTGAACCCAAGAGCGTGAATCCCATGGCAAGGATCCCGATGGTGGCGCCGAAACGGCGGCGTGAACTCATGATGGACGCCTCATTGAAAGAATTGATTTGGACATAACTGCAGCGCCGATGTACGGAGCGTTAGTACATCGCGATGACGATCGTGTCAAATCCGTGCGACGGGCGCGATCACCACTTGAATTCCGTAGACGCCGCCTGCGCCGCCAGCCGTCCCGCCAGGCGCATCGCCACGGTTCGATCCAGGTAGGGGATGTCGACGCGGTGTGACGACGGCCCGGCGCCGGCTGTATCGACCCGTAACCGTGCCATGCCCGCCCGCCGATCGAAAGGGGACTGACGCAGGCTGACGGCTTGAATCTTGTTGGCCGAGGCCAGGGTCTCCTGCCGCCAGATCCAGCCGCTGCGCATCAGCACCGCGGCGTCGTGTTCGGCCCACGCCAGGTGCCTGATGTATTGGCGGGTTGCGATGACGGTCCACGTCAAGAGCAGCATCAGCACGAGAATGGCACTTCGTCCGAGCGTCACCGCCCAGATCGCGGCCACGAGCGCGGCGATCACCAACCCTGGCTTCAAGGCGCGGCGAAAGGCACGCGGATGCACGGACTGCCACGGCACCGTGCTCATGTCGAGCCCCGGGGCGATCTGATCGAGCAGTCCGGGTAGCGCCGACAGCCGGATCAACGGGGCCACCCACTGACGGTCCCCATGTCCGCCAGCTTCGGGGACCGCACTGCCGGCGGTCTCGACGCGGACCGACGCTCGTGAGAGCCATCGGTACAGCGGACCCTGCCGGATCGTGATGGTCTGGATCCGGCGGATCGGAATCGTCGCGGCGACACGCGTCAGCAGGCCGTACTGCATGCGCAGGTCCTCTCCGGACCGCGACAGGCGGAAGTCGTACAGCCGCAAGAACGCCCAGGCCATGGAAATGACTCGAACCACGAGCAGGAAGACGGCGAGCCCTCCCAGCGCGACGCCGGCGACCGTGAGTGACAGGCCTTCTCCCTGGAAGAAGCCTTTGACCGCCTCGCGGACCATCCCGCGGCCGTAGGTCTGCTCGCCAAACAGCCGGCTCCAGAACCCGCCCAGAAGACCGGACTCCCAGGCGATGCCGTATGCCGCGCCGATCAGGATCATTCCTTTGTTCTCGAGAAACCCGCACAGCAGCAGTTCCCGAAGGGGCAGGTGCAGCAGCGTAGTGGCTGCGCTTTCCGGACGCGGCTCTGCTTCTTCGTCCGCCGCAGCTCGAAGAGCGAAGGCGGACCGTCCCTCGAACACGCGCCGTCGCATCTCATCGAACGCCGCACGCGGAAGAACGCTCAACCGGGCCTCTTCCCCTTTGCCACCACCTGTTTCGACGCGAATCTCGACAACGCCAAACAGGCGGTGGACGGGGTTCTGCACCGCATCGAGGTTCTGGATGTTCGCGAACGGCACGTGACGCTCCGTCCTGAACAGCAGCCCGGATCGAATCACCAGCTCGCGTCCGTCGTAGCGCAGTCGGAACGTCAGGTAGCGGACGGCGCTGGCCGCCACGGCCGGCACCAACAGGATCAGCAGCCACACTTCCCACCCCGCCGGCATCCGTCCAAAGGTACCGTCGGGACCTCCCGACGATCGGGCGCCGAGCCACACCAGCACGGCTGGAAACGCAAAGTTGCGGAGGTGTTTCGCGACATCGAACAGCAGCGTCGCCGGGTGAAGCCGGTGCTCAGACGGCATCGGTGTCTCCAGAAGGCAGCAGATGTTCGCGAAGACGAAGCGCCACCCCGTGTTCCAGCCCGGCGAGGTCGATCTTCGCGTGATCGGTACCAGCGGTGTAGATGACGAGCGTCCCCAGCCCGTAGCGGCGTTCCAGCGGCCCCTGCGAGACATCGGTGTGCTGCACGCGGGAGCGCGGAACGTTGATGGTCACGCGCCAGTAGACACCCCGGCGGATCTCGATACCGAGCGCATCCACCCGGTACGAGGTGTGCCTGTATTCAATATCGGGCCAGCGGTGCGCGTGCCAGGCCAGCAGGCTGCTCGCCACCAGCCAGAGGAAGGGCAGCAGCCGGCTGAGCCACGATGGCAACTCGTCTGCCGCCAGCGAAACAACCACGATAACGACCAGGGAGACAACCGCGACGATGACGGTGAAGATCCAGCCGGCGATCCTCTGCACCTGAATCGATCGAGGATCCAGCGCACGATCCTCGGCATCCGCGATGGCAACTGATGTCTCGGTGTCCACAGAACGCGATTCTACCGCCAGGGGAAAGTGCGGAAGGTGCGAGGGGGTGCGCAGGTGCGGTATCGTTGAGAAAGCGGTGAGTCATGGTGGGTTCGAGGTAACGTCGCATGACGGTCGCTGCGGTTGCACTCCTTGCGCTGGTCTCCGCGGGCCTGCTGTACCAGACAGTCGGGGCGCGGCGCAGCGCCCGCCGGGTTGTCTGTCCTGGCGCCTTCATCGACGTCGGCGGACGGCGGCTGCATGTGGTCACCGCCGGCAGCGGCGCGCCGGCCGTCGTTTTCGAGTCGGGCATCGCAGCGTCTTCGGTGAGCTGGGCCCACGTGCTGCCGGAGATCGCGAGAATCACACGGACCTGCGCCTATGACCGGGCGGGGCTCGCGTGGAGTGACACCGACCCCCGGCCTCACACGCTCGCTCACCTCGTTGGTGACCTCGACACGATGCTGGTGAAAGCCGGCGTCTCTCCTTCCTTCGTCATGGTCGGACACTCATTCGGCTGCTTCCTGGCGTGCGCGTATGCCTCGCAGCGTCCTTCGGCCATCGCCGGTCTCGTGCTGATCGACCCGCCGGCAGCAAGCGAATGGCGCGAACCGACACCACAGCGGCGCCGGCTGCTACGCCGCGGGATCCGTCTATCGAGGGTGGGTGCCATCCTCGCGCGGCTTGGGGTGGTGCGGGCCAGCCTTGCGCTGCTGACCGGCGGCGCGCCGCATGTGCCGGGGACACTGATCAAGACCCTTGGCCCGACCGCCGCAGGCAAGCTCCATCACCTGGTCGCGGAGGTGCGGAAGCTGCCGGCTGAGATGCATCCAGTGGTGCAGGCGCACTGGTCGGATCCGAAATGCTTTCGAGCGCTGGCGGGACACCTGCGGGTGCTTCAGGAGGCGGCGATGTTTGTCGCGAGCCTCAACGCGCTGCCCGACGTCCCGCTCGTGGTGATCTCCAGCGGCGCGCTGCCCCCGGAACAGATCCGCGAGCACCGCGAGCTGGCGCACCTTTCGTCCAGCGGGCGGCATCTCGTTGCCGAAAACAGTGGCCACTGGATCCAGTTCGACGAGCCGCAGCTGGTCGTGACGGCGATCCGTGGGATCGTGGACAGCGTCCGGGCCGGATAACGGAAGGGGCCGTTCGCGAACGGCCCCTACGGTAATGATGGCGACAGGCGATCGACCACCCTACGTCCGCCCACCACCGTCATGACCACGCGCGCATCGCGGATCTCGACGGGTGGGACCTCCAGGATGTTCCGATCCAGCATCACCAGGTCGGCCAGGCGCCCGGCCGAGAGGGTTCCCTTCCGCGCCTCGTCGAACGAGGCGTAGGCGGCCCCCGCAGTGTAAGCGCGCAGCGCCTCCTCCACCGAGATCTTCTGCGCCGGCACCCAGCCGTCCGGGTTGCGATCGTCGAGGGTTCGGCGGGTCACCGCCGCGTAGATCCCTTCGAGCGGCGTCGGCGGGGCGACGAACCAGTCGCTGCCGAAGGCCAGCTGCGCACCGGCATCGATCAGCGAGCGGAACGCGTAGGTCGTCTTGACCCGGTCACCGATGTACTTTCCGGCCCACCGTCCGTCGTCGATCGCGTGATACGGCTGCATGCTCGGCAGTACGCCGAGCTTCCCGAATCGGGGAATGTCGGCGGCGCCGAGGTGCTGGGCGTGTTCGATCCGGAACCGGCGGTCGCGGGCACCGTTTTCGCCGCCCACCCGCTCGAAGGTGTCGAGCAGGAGGCCGTTGGCCCGGTCGCCGATCGCATGGACCATCACCTGGAGACCGGCCTTGTCGGCGCCGGAGATCCAGCGGTACAGGTCTTCGGGTGTGTTCACCAGCAGGCCGCGGTCCTTCGGCGCGTCGTCGAACGGCTGATGGAAAGCCGCGGTGTGGGAGCCGAGCGATCCGTCGACGAACCCCTTCAAGCCGCCGACGCGCAGCCAGTCGTCCCCCCGTCCGTCCGCCCCGCCGTACTCCTTCCGGGTCACGACGTCCTGAAGCCGCTGCCAGTCGGCCAGCGGCACGACGCTGTAGACGCGGGTCGTCAGGGTCTTCGCCTGGCGCGCGCGCGCCACGGTCGCGAGCGCATCCCAGTCCGCCATGTTGTGGACCGAGGTCACGCCCCGTTCGCCGACGTACTTCATCGCCGCCGACAGTGCGCGATCGCGCATCTCGTTTGACGGCGGCGGCACGGCCTTGTCGACCAGCGCCATGGCGTTGTCTTTCAGCAGGCCGGTCGGCTCCCCACCCGGGCCGCGCACGATCTCTCCGCCGGCGACGTCCGCGGTCGCGCGGGTCACGCCGGCCGCCTTCAGCGCGGCGCTGTTGGCCAGCGCCATGTGGCCGTCGAGGCGGTTGACCCACACCGGATGCCTGGGGGTCACCCCGTCGATCCATGCGCGCGCCGGCAGCTCGCCGCCCCAGAGGCTGTGGTCCCAGTCTCCACCCATGATCCAGGTGCCTTCCGGCACGGTGGCGGCGAACGCCGCGATCCGGCTGACGAACTCCTCGCGGGTCTTCGCATCCCGAAGCTGCACGGAGGCGAGCCTGAAACCGCCGTCGAGAAAATGAACGTGCGAATCGATGAACCCCGGCACGACGAGCCGGCCGGCCGCGTCCATCGGTTCGACGCCCGCCGACAACCGGCGGATGTCGGCCGACGAGCCGACCGCCGCGATCCGCTCGCCGCGCACGGCGATGGCCTCGGCCCACGGGCTGGCCGGGTCGCCCGTCCAGATGCGCGCGTTGACGATCGCGAACGTCACGGCCTCGGCTCCAGCGGAGTTTTGCGGTACCGGTTCGGAGGTACCGGAGCAGGCAGCGGCCAGCAGGAACAGGACGGCGGTGTATCGGCGCATCGCATGATCATCGCTCACAATCCGGGACCGGTCAGTAACCGGCAAATTGCGACATCAGCCGGCCCCACTGCACGAAGACGACGTCGAGAAGGATGGTCACGAGCAGCAGCAGGTGAAAGTGCCGCGAAGAGACCGTCACCCCGGCAACCGTCCACGTCAGGTCGCGGAACTGAGCATGCGCTGACAGCGCCGACACGGCAAACAGGAATGGCGCGAGGTGAGCGAGCAGCATCCGCAGCGAGGTGCCGGAGATCGGCTGGTAGAACGCCACGGCGGCCGAGTAGACGACCGCATACAGGCCGACGAACCCGAACACGGCCGGCGCCTCCCGGACCATCGCGACGAAGGGTCTCCAGCCACGAACGATGAGCAGGAGGGCCAGCGCCCCGTACATCAACGTGAGCTTGAAGTACCACAGCCGGGTGTAGGAAACGGCGATCATCTCGGCGAAGCCGTTGTAGAGGCGCCGCGCGATCTGACCGGCGGTGTGGTCGCGCAGGTAGGTCCGGGCCGAAGGGATCCGGTCCGGCGGCGTCGTCGGCCAGCCCACGCCGTCCCCGTCACGGTAGGTGCCCATGCTTGCCGCCGGCCAGTCGTCGTACCAGACGTAGAAGGTGGAGTTCACGTTGTAGAAGTAGTGGCCGAAGTGCTTCTTGCTGTTCAGCAGGTACGGCGACAGCACGAGGAGAAAAGTGGCGACGAACACCAGCGCCGCGCCGGCGCGGGTGATCGCGAGCCGCCGGGTCGCTCCGTCGGGGTAGTCGCGGGGCCGCACCACCGGCGCCAGCGCGCGCAGGCCGCAAACGAGCAGCACCAGCCCGGCAAATGGCAGCATCGCCGCTTTCGACAAGTGACTCAGTGCGGCCAGCACACCAGCCAGGACGGCGATCGCGATGGTGCGCTTCGGCCCATCGCTCCGGAGAAGCGCGCAGCACGCCAGGAAGGTCGCGAACTGCAGAAAGTAGAACAGCAGTTCGACCTGCGCGTAGCCGGCCTTGAACATGTAGTAGCCGAACGCCACGCTCAGCACGAAGTTGGTGGCCACGAGTGGTGGCAGCCGGCGGAAAGCGATGGCGGCGAAGGCCGCGAGCAGGATCAGCGAGGCACGGATGTTCCAGGCCTTGGCCACGGCAAAGAACTGGTCCGGGGTCATGGCCGGGTCGTAGAGCCACGACAACAGCCAGGGGTAGACCGGCATCCGATTGCGCTCGCCGATCAGCGTGGAGGGACCGCCGTGCCGGTCGGTGTGGATCGCAACGGCGTCCCAGAGGTAGCCGCTCTGGTCCGCCCGCGTGCGCTCGGTGTTGACCATCCGGGCGTGCTCGGTCGCCCCGGCATGGTAGAAAACGACGAGGCCGACAACTGCCGCGACGATCGCGAGGCGAACGAGCGGTCGCATCAGCGAACCATAGCGGACTATGGTGCCGCGGGTAATGCGTGGCCCGCGGTCGCCGCGGGTAGTGCGTGGCCCGCGGTCGCCGCGGGCAGCGTGCGGGTCCGACGGCTGTCTGGGCCGGCGTGCCGGGCTGCCCCGGACCGCATCACTTCGTATACGTCACGCGGTAGATCACCCCGGCCTCGTCGTCGGCGATCAGCAGCGATCCGTCGGGCATGACCAGCACGTCGGCCGGGCGGCCCCAGGCGTCCCCCAGCGTCCTCGAGCCGCGCGACGAGCGGACGCCGCGCAACCAGCCCTCGGCGAACGGCGTGTAGCTCACCGCCTTGCTGCCTTCCAGCTTGATCAGCATCACCCGGTAGCCCTGCGGCTGCGATCGGTTCCACGAACCGTGCTCGGCGACAAGGATCTGGTTGCGGTACTCGGCGGGGAACATCCGTCCGGTATAGAACTTCATCCCGATGGCGGCCACGTGGGCGCCAAGCTTGAGCGCCGGGGGCTCGAACTCGCTGCAGGGCCGCTTGGCGCCCAGCTCGGGATCCGGCGTGTCGCCGCCGTGGCAATAGGGGAAGCCGAAGTGCAGGCCGGGCTTGGGCGCGCGCAGCAACTCGTCCGGCGGCACATCGTCTGCGATGTTGTCGCGCCCGTTCTCCGCCAGCCACAGCTCGCCGGTCTGCGGATGCCAGTCGAAGCCGACCGTGTTGCGGATGCCGCGGGCGAAGATCTCCTGGCCGGTGCCGTCGGCCTTCATCCGCGTAATGGTGGCGAACCGCTCGTCGTCCGGACGCTCGCAGACGTTGCAGGGGGCCCCGATCGGCACGTAGAGCATGCCGTCCGGGCCGAACCCGAGGTACTTCCAGCCGTGGTGCGTCTCGGTCGGCAGCTTGTCGTTGATGACCACCGGCGCCGGCGGGGACTCGAGGTGCGACTCGATAGCGTCGTAGCGGGTGACGCGCGAGATTTCGGCGACGTAGAGCGCGCCGTCACGAAACGCGATGCCGCTTGGAGAGGCGAGACCGGTGGCGATCGTGTGCACCTGGTCGGCCTTGCCGTCGGCGTCCTTGTCGACGACCGCGTAGACGCGGCGGGCGGTGCGGCTGCCGACGAAAAGCGTGCCTTTGTCGCCGAGGGCCATCTGCCGGGCGTTGGGCAACCCTTCGGCATAGAGCGCGATCTTGAAGCCGGGGGGAAGCTTGATCTGCTCGAGGGGCAGCCTGGCCTGGGTTGGCGGGGTCTGGCCGAAGAGCAGGAGGGCAGCGAGGATCGACAGCAGGCGAGTCATCTTACCGATGCTACGTCAAGTCGAGATGCTAAATTTTTAGCCCTATGCTATTTTCATAGCACCTTTTGCCCGGTTGCTCCGTCTAAGGGATTGCTGGAGGGAATTTACGTGAGTCTACGACCCCATCTGGACCTCAGCCGTCGTGAGCGTCAGATCATCGACATCCTCTATACCCGGGGGCGGGCCACTGCGGCCGAGGTCCTGGCGGTGCTGCCGGACCCGCCGAGCTACTCGGCCGTCCGGGCGATGCTGCGCATCCTCGAAGACAAGGGGCACGTCCGCCATGAGCAGGACGGCCCCCGCTACGTCTATCTGCCGACTCTCGCCCGCGACAACGCCAAGAAATCGGCGATGCGCCACATGCTCCAGACCTTCTTCGACGGCTCGGCTTCCCAGGCGATCTCCGCCCTGCTCGACGATCCGAGGGCCCGGTTTTCCGAGGCCGAGCTCGACCGGCTGGCCAAGATGATCGACAAGGCCCGGACCACGGGAGACTAGCGATGGACTACTTCGAGATCTTTCAGCGGTCGTTCAACTGGGTGCCCATGGCGGACGCGGCGGCCAAGGCGACCGTCCTGCTGGCCGCCGGCGGCCTGATCGCGGCGCTCCTCCGCAAAGGCACCGCGGCTTCCCGGCACCTGGTCTGGACCTGTGCCCTGCTGGCCGCACTCGCCGTGCCGCTGCTCTCGATCGCGCTGCCCCGCTGGGAGGTGCCGCTCCTCACCCTCCCGGCCGCACCGGCGACGACGGCGGTGGAACCTGGCGCACCGCGCCGCACCCGCCGCATCCTTGTTGGCACCCCTCGCACTCCACACATCCCCGGTCGCACCGAGCGCGCGTAGCGCCGCACGCCATCGCACCCGCCGCACCCGCCGCACCCCCCGCACCCCTTTCCGGCGCCTCCGCCGGCGCTTTGCTTGCGGCCGTCTGGCTCGCCGGCACAGTGCTGATCCTCGGCCGCCTGGTGGTCGGGATCGTGGCGGTCCAGTGGATGGCGCGCCGGACGCACAAGGTCACCGCGGCCGCGTGGCTGCCGCTCGCGCGCCGGATCGCCGCGGAGCTCGGTCTCTCACGGGTGACCTTCCGCCGCAGCGAACAGCCGGCGATGCCGATGGCCTGGGGGATTTTCCGCCCGTCGGTGCTGATGCCGGCGGAGGCGGACAGCTGGCCGGAAGACCGGCTGCGGATCGTCCTGCTCCACGAGCTCGCCCACGTGCGGCGGGCCGACTGCCTGATCCACATCCTGGCGCAGACCGCGTGCGCGCTCCACTGGATGAACCCGCTCGCCTGGGTCGCCGCCCGGCGGCTGCGCACCGAGCGCGAGCGCGCCTGCGACGACCTCGTGCTGGCCTCCGGAACTCCGGGGCCCGAGTACGCGCAACAACTGCTGGAGATCGCTCGGGCCATGGGGTCGGCCCGGTTCCCCGAGACCATCGCCGCCGCAAGCCTGGCGATGGCTCGCCGTTCACAACTGGAAGGAAGACTGATGTCGATTCTTGATCCGTCCGTCCCGAGAACCGGCGTGTCGCGCGTGCGCACCGCCATCGTCACCGCGATTGCGCTGTTCGCGATCGTGCCGCTGGCCTCGCTGCAGCCCTGGACCTACGCGGAAGCGGCCATGCTGCCGCAGCTCCCGGTCACGAAGCCATCCGTCGAACCGCCGCCTGCAACGACGTCCGCGGGCAGCCGGACCCCGTCGCCGGCTGTGGAGATCGAGCGACCGGTTTCCCAGGCTGGCGGCCGATCGAACACGGCGGACCTCGTCGAGATCACGCTTGAAGGGATCGGCGCAGGAGTGGTGCAGGGGGTGATGGAGGGGGTGGTCGAATCGATTCCGGCCGCGGTCGAGGGAGCGCTGGATGCGATCGGGACACAGAATCCGAATCCGAAGCCGAACCCCAACCCCAACCCGAACCCTGGCGGCGAGCGATCGAAAGCGGACCCCAAGGTCGTCGCCGCGCTCACCGAGGCGCTGAAGGACACCGACAAGGAAGTGCGCGAGTCGGCGATGCACGCGCTCGTCCAGCTGCGCGATCCCGGGATCTTCGAGCCGCTGGTGCAGGCGCTGAAGGACAGCTCTCCCGACGTGCGCGAAAGCGCGGCGCAGGGGCTCGCACAGCTTCGCGACAAGCGCGCGGTGGCGCCGCTGACCGGGGCGCTGAAGGATGCGTCGGCCGACGTCCGCGAGCAGGCGGCATTTGCCCTGGGCCAGCTGCGCGATCCAGCCGCGGTCGACGGCCTCGCCGCCGCCCTGCGGGACGAAGACGCCGACGTGCGCGAGCAGGCGGCCTTCGCGCTGGGACAGCTCCGTGACGAGCGCGCCATCCAGCCGCTCATGCTGCTCCTCAAGGACGCCGACGTCGACGTCCGCGAACAGGCGGTATTCGCGCTCGGACAGCTGCGCGCCCGGGCCGCAGTCGATGCGCTGATCGCCGCGCTCAAGGACGCCGATGCGGAAGTCCGGTCCCAGGCCGCCTTCGCGCTGGGTCAGATCCGCGATCCCAAGGCGATCGACGCGCTCAGCGCCGCGCTCAAGGACGCGAGCACCGAGGTCCGCCAGCAGGCCGCGTTCGCGCTCGGACAACTCGCGAGAAATTAAGAATTCAAAATTCAGAATTCAGAATTGGGCATTCAGAAGTAAGAACTCAGAATCCGAATTCTGAATCAACGTCACGGTCCTCAAGGTGCCATGTCCGTAGTTGAATTCTTCATTCTGAATTCTGAATTCTGAATTTCTGTGGAGGGCTGCGCATGAGTCCCCTGGCCGTCTTCTTCCGGACCTTCTCGCGAACGAGCGCGCTGCTGCTCGGCACGCTGCTGGTGGTGCTGGATCCGCCGCTTCCCTGGTTCGCTTCCGGCTCACTGGCGACGGCGGAACTTCCCGCGCTCAGGCCGCAGCACACGATCCAGGAGCTCTCGAGCCACCTGACGGCCTCGGACCCGGCGGTTCGCGCGCGGGCGGCGTGCGACCTGCGCGAGCGCGGCGGCGATGCCGGGGCGGCGATCGACGCGCTGATCGCGCTGCTGCCGGATGCCGCGCCGCTCGAACGGTCCGTCTGCGGCCAGAACTGGTGGCGCTGGAATCCGGAGAACCGGACGACCCCAGGCGAACAGGCCGCGTCGGCGCTGGTCGCCATCGGCGGCCGATCGTTCGAACCGCTGGTCAAGGCACTCCGCCACCCCGCCTGGATCGCCCGCCGCAACGCCGCCTGGGCGCTTGGCGCCCTGGACGATGTGCGTGCGGTCGAGCCGATCGTGGCGGTGATGAAGGACGCCGAGGCGCCCGTGCGCGAGCAGGCGGCGTGGGCGCTCGGCGCGCTCGACGACCGCGCCGCGGTTCCGGCGATCGTCGCCGCGCTGAAGGACCCGGATGCGCGGGTGAGGCGGCAGGCGGCGTGGGCCGCCGGCGCCATCGACGACCGGCGCGCGGTCGACCAATTGATCACCACGCTGCGCGACCAGGAGCGAGCCGTCCGCGAACAGGCGGCCTGGGCGCTCGGCGCCATCGGCGATGGCCGCGCGATCGACGGGCTGCTGCCGGTGCTGAAGGATCCGGAGCCATCGGTCCGGCGCCAGGCGGCCTGGGCGATCGGCGTACTCAGCAAGTGAGATGACATGACCAACCTCTGGAGCGACCTGCGCCACGCTGTCCGCCTGCTGTTGCGGACCCCCGGGTTCACCGCCGTCGCGCTCGCGACGCTGGCCATCGGGATCGGCGCCAACACCGCGATCTTCAGCGTCGTCAACACTCTCCTGCTGCAGCGCCTGCCCTACGGCGAACCGGACCGCCTGGCCATCGTCTGGGAGCACAACGTCCCGCGCGACCGCCAGAACAACGTCGTCTCTCCCGCCAACTTCATCCACTGGGGCGAGATGAACCAGGTGTTCGACGGGATCGCGGCCGCGACGCTGACACTGAACCTGACCCTGACGGGTCGCGGCGAGCCGGTCGAGATCCCGGCGCAGTACGTGACCGCGAGCTTCTTCCCGGTGCTCGGCGTGCAGCCGGCGCAGGGCCGCTACTTCACGAGCGAGGAGGACCGGCCGCGCAGCCGGGTGGTGATCATCAGCGACCGGCTGTGGCGGACGCGGCTCGGATCGGACCCGGGCATTCTCGACCGCGCGATCACGCTGCAAGGGGAAAGCTACACGGTCGTCGGCGTGATGCCGCCCGGGTTTACCTTTCTCGATAACACGGTCGATCTCTGGGCGCCGGTGGGGTTCCCCGCCGAAGCGAGGACGCCACGGGGGCGATACCTGGCCACCGTGGCGAAGCTGAAGCCAGGGGTCACCATCGAGCAGGCGCAGCTCGACATGAGCCGGGTGTCGCAGGAGCTGACCGCACTGTTTCCGGACTTCAATACCGGCTGGACGTCGCGGGTCGTTCCGCTGCGCGAGGAGCTGACCGGCGACATCCGTCCGGCGCTGTTCGTCATGCTGGGCGCGGTGGCGTTCGTGCTGCTGATCGCCTGCGCCAATGTCGCCAACCTGCTGCTCGCCCGCGCCACCGTCCGGCAACGCGAGCTCGCCGTACGCTCAGCGCTCGGCGCCGGCCGCGGCCGACTGATCCGCCAGTTGCTGGTGGAAAGCGTGGTCATCGCACTCGCCGGCGGCGCCGCCGGTCTCGTCCTGGCCTGGTGGGGGCTGCACGTGCTGCGCGCGGCGGTCGCCAACCGGATCCCGATTCAGCGCCTGGACCTGGCCGGCATCGACGGACAGGTGCTGCTGTTCACGCTGGCGGCATCGATCCTCAGCGGCATCTTCTTCGGCCTGGTGCCTGCCTTTACCGCGGCGGGAACGAACCTGACCGACTCGTTGAAGGAAGGGGGCCGGACCGGCTCCTCGGCGCGCGGGCGCAGGACCCGATCGGTATTCGTTGTCGTCGAGATCGCGCTCGCGCTGGTCCTGCTGGTGGGCGCGGGGCTGCTGGTCCGGAGCTTCGTGCGCCTCATGGACGTCGATGCCGGCTTCGACACCAGGCAGACGGTCACGATGCGCCTGTCGCTGCCGCAATCCCGTTATGGGCAGCCGGAGCAGCGCCTCCAGTTCTTCCAGCGTCTGATCGAGCGCGTGCGAGGCCTGCCGGGCGTGGAATCTGCCGGCGCGATCAGCTTTCTTCCGCTGACCGGGCTCGGATCGGCGACGCGGTACGAGGTGGTCGGGGTGCCGCTGCCGCCGAAGGGGCAGGAACCGGTGACCGACGTCCGCGTGATCACCGGCGATTACTTGCGTTCGCTGGGGATCCCGCTCGTGCGCGGCCGGCTGTTCGACGAGCGGCAGCCGGGAGATGCCCAGAACAAGGTGATCGTGAACGAGACGCTGGCCCGGCGGCACTGGCCGAACGAGGATCCGCTCGGCAAGCGGATCAAGGTGAGCTGGAGCGACGATCGCGAAGACGAGATCGTCGGCGTGGTCGGCGACGTGCGCCATGCCGGGCTCGAGACCGAGGCGCGCGACATGATCTACTGGCCGTATCAGCGGAGCCCGAACGGCGGGTTGACCCTCACGGTCCGGACCGCCGGCACGACGACGGTGGCGGAGATTCGCGGCATCGTGCGCGACCAGGACCCGGATCTCGCCCTGGCGGACGTCCGCACCATGTCGGAGGTCGTGTCGCGGTCGGTCGCCCAGCGCCGGCTGATGATGGTGGTGCTCGGGATCTTTGCCTCAGCCGCCCTGCTGCTGGCGGCGGTCGGCATCTACGGCGTCATCGCCTACAGCGTGACCCAGCGGACGCAGGAGATCGGCATCCGGGTCGCGCTCGGGGCGCAGCGGGGCGATGTGCTCCGCATGATCGTCGGGCAGGGCGCCGTCCTGGCCTTCGCGGGGATCGCGATCGGCGCCGCCGGCGCCGCGCTCCTTACCCGCTTGATGGCCGATCTGCTCTTCGGCGTCACGCCGTTCGACCAGCTCACCTTCGCCGCGGTCGCCGGGATCCTGGCGACGGTGGCGCTGCTCGCCAGCTATCTTCCGGGCCGGCGCGCCACCCGCGTCGACCCGGTGGTGGCGCTGAGGGGGGAGTAAACTCTCTCTTGAATGTTGCTGGCATGGGCGATCATCGTCCTGCTGATCCTCGTCACGGCGCTGTATGTTGCGGCCGAGTTCGCCGCGGTCGGGGTTCGGCGCAGCAAGCTGCGACGACTTGCAGAAGACGGTGACGCGCTCGCGGCCAGGCTCCTGCCGGTTGTCGAGGACCCGGTCGAGCTGGATCGCTATATCGCGGTCTCGCAGATCGGCATCACGCTCTCCAGCCTGATTCTCGGGGCCTACGGCCAGGCCGCACTCGCGCCGGTGGTCTCGCCGTGGCTGGTGTCGGTCGGCGGGCTGGACGCCGACACCGCCCTCTCGTCCGCCGGCGTCCTGGTCCTGCTCGTCCTCACCGCGCTCGCGGTGATCCTGGGGGAGCTGGTGCCGAAGTCGCTGGCGCTTCAGGACCCCACTCGTGTCGCGCTGTGGACCGTGCTGCCGATGCGGTGGTCGCAGCGGCTCTTCTCCAAGTCGATCTGGCTGCTGAACGGCAGCGCCATCCTGCTGCTGCGCGCCGTGCGCGTACCCGCCACCGGCCATCGGCACGTCCACTCGCCCGAGGAAATCGAGCTGCTGATCGCCGAGAGCCGCGACGGCGGCCTGCTCGAACCGGAAGAGCAGGTCCGGCTGCACCGGGCGCTGCGGCTCGGACTGCGCACCGCCGGCCAGCTCATGGTCCCGGCCGAACGCCTGTCGTCGATCGATGCCGCGACGCCGTTTCCCGAAGTGCTCCGCGTCGTTTCGGCGAGCCCCTACAGCCGGCTGCCGGTCTACGAAGGCAGCCCGGTCAACCTGGTCGGCGTTCTTCACACCAAGGATGTCGTGACCGCATTCGTTGCCGGCAGCCCGCTCACGATCGGCACGCTGCTGCGCCCGATTGTCCGCGTCCGCACCGAAATGCCGGCGGACCGGCTGCTCGCCTTCCTGCGCGAGCAGCGCACCCACCAGGCGTTCGTCGCCAGCTCCTTGGGCGAGGTGGAAGGGCTGATCACGCTCGAGGACGTGGTCGGCGAGCTGCTCGGCGGCGTCGCCGACGAATTCAAGGGCGTGCGGCGGAAGCAGCGTCCGCCGGAGCGCCGCCGATGATCGCGTTCCTCATCATCACCGCCCTGATCCTGCTGAACGCGGTGTTCGTGGCCGCCGAGTTCGCGATCGTCGGCGTGCCGCGCGCGTCGATCGACAAGCGCGCCGCGGACGGCAACAAGCTGGCGCGGACCGTCCAGGCGGTGCTGCGCGATCCCCAGAAGCAGGACCGCTACATCGCCACCGCGCAGCTGGGGATCACGGTCGCGAGTCTCGGGCTCGGCATGTACGGCGAACACGTCCTTGCCGACGGGATCTACGAGCTGCTCGGGGCCTCCGGCGTCGCTTTCATCGTCTCGCACACCTTTGCCAGCGTCCTCGCCGTCGCCGTGCTGACCTACTTCCACATCGTCGTCGGCGAGATGGTCCCCAAGTCGCTCGCCCTGCAGCGCGCCGAGACCATGGCGCTGTGGATCACGCCGCCGATGCTGTGGACCAAGAACCTGCTCTACCCGTTCGTCGTCGGGCTGAACGGGCTCGGCAACCTGACGCTGCGGGCGATGGGGGTGCATCGCCAGGTGTCGCATTCGGAGCAGGTACTACTCCCCCGAGGAGCTGCAGCTGATCGTCCAGGAGAGCGGCGAGCGCGGCGTGCTGCGGACCGAGTCAAGCCAGATGCTGCAGGAGCTGTTCGAGTTCGGGGACCTGACTGCCGACCAGGTGATGGTGCCCCGGGTGCGCATCTCCGGTATTGCGCTCGGATCGACCCCCGACGAGATCCGTGAGCTCCTCGGCCAGGCGTCGCACACCCGCTACCCGATCTACGAGCGGGATCTGGATCACATCGTCGGAATGATCCACATCAAGGATCTTCTCCGGCTGCTGTTGAACAACGAGAGCATCGCGCACGCGCATGCGCGGCCGCTGCCGCTGATGCCCGAGACCGCCGAGCTCGACGATCTGCTCGACGTCATGCGCCGCGAGCGGACGCAGATGGTGGTGGTGCTCGACGAACACGGCGGCACCGCCGGTATCGTCACGCTGGAGGACTTGTTCGAGGAAGTCGTCGGCGAGATCGCCGAGAACCCGACCGATGCCCCGCCGTTCTATCGCGACGCAACCGGCCGCCTGCGCGTCCCCGGCACCATGCGGGTCGACGAAGTCGGCCAGCAGTTCCATCTCGATCTGGAGCACGAGGACGTGGACAGCGTCAGCGGCCTCGTCCTCACGCTGCTCGGCCGGACACCTCAGGTCGGAGACGTCGTGCGCTACGAACGGCTGATGCTCGAGGTGATCGCCGTAAAGGGCCACGGCGTGGATCAGGCGGCGGTTTGTCTGATCGAATGACGAGGCTATGGAGAGTTAAGGGGTTCTGAACGCCCAGAAGCCGCGAACCCTGTGGAATCTCTCCGGAACCACCTTGAACCCCCGGAACCTTTGGAACCTTTGGAGAACCTCGAACGTCAGTCGCTAACCCACGTGGATGCGTGGCCGCCTGAGAGGATCCGGCTCCGCCTGGCGCAGGACTTCCCGCGTAACCGGGGCGGTATCCCCTTCGCCGAACGCCAGGAACTTCAGCAGGTAGACGATCGGGTTCCCTTCCGTCCAGCCGAAATAGGCGTGCGGAATCTTCCCGGTCACGTCACGGGCGTGGAGCAGAACGGCGGCAATCGCGTTGGGGATCGCCGGGCTGATACAGCGCAGCACGTGATGTCCGCCGACGTCGGCGCCGGTGACTTCGAGCCGCTCGGAGAAGTCCGAGACGTCCCCCGGCCTCACCTCGATGAACAGGACGCGATCGTCCGGCAGCAGGTGATGTGAGTCGCGGGCCTCGCGAAGCTTGTGTTCGTACTCGGCCGGTAGCCCGGTGTCGGGCCGGTTGGCGATGATCCGGAGCGGCGCGCCGGCGGCCTCCTGCAGGAAGGCCCGCGCGAGCGTGTCTGCCTCGATCCCCTGGACCCGCAGCTCGGTCGACCGCATCACCCGCGAGACCAGCGACGTCAGGATGATCGTGACGATGAAGAAGGATGCGATCTGGAGGCCGTCCGGTCGCTCCCGGATGTTGACCACGGTGGTATAGGCAAAGATCACCGTCAGGAACATGTAGCCGATCCACGACCTGCCCTCGCGCCACATCGCCAGCGTCACCGCCAGCGCCGCGGAGCCCATCAGCACCAGCACGCCGGTGGCGTATGCGCCTCCCTGCACCGCCACGCCCGCCTTGAAGTAGATCGTCACGATGAACGTGATGGCGGTAAAGATCAGCACCAGCGGCCGGTTCGCTTTGGCCCATTCGGGCGCCATCCCGTACCGCGGCAGGTACCGGGGCACCAGGTTCAGCAGGCCGACCATTGCCGACGCTCCGGCGAACCACAGGATCGTCACCGTGCTGATGTCGTACAGCGTGCCGAACAGCGACCCGAGATGCTCGTGAGCCAGGTAAGCGAGCGCCCGCCCGTACGCCGGCCCGCCGGAGACGAAGTGGCCGGGCGGGATCAGCAGCGTGGTGACCAGGCTGCTGCTCACCAGGGCCACGCTCATGATCAGCGCGGCTGTCGTCAACAGCTTGTTGGTATTGCGGATCCGCCCGGCCGGCCGCTCGGGGACGTCGCCCGGGTCCCCCTCGACCAGCGGCATGACCGCCACACCGGTCTCGAATCCTGAGAGCCCCAGCGCCAGGCTTCGGGAACAGCAGCAGTACGAAGACCACGGTCATGACCGGGCTTCCCCGGGAGGTCATGACCGTCGACGCCCACCCGCTGAACAGCTCCGGGTGCGTGAACAGGTAGCTCAATCCCCAGCCGAGGACGACGGCGTTCAGCGCGAGGTAGACGGCGACGATCGGGACGGCCAGCCAGACCGCTTCGCGAAAGCCCTTCAGGAAGATCGCGCCGAGCCCGGCCAGCAGGAACAGCGTCATCAGCACCGGCCGGTGCATCCAGACCGGCACCAGCGGATTCTCCACGACGTGCGCCGTCGCGTCAGCCGCCGAGAGGGTGATGGTGATGATGAATCCGGTGGCGGCGAATCCGAGGAGGCACAGGACGAGCGCCTTGCCGCGCCAGCGCGGCAGCAGTTCTTCCAGCAGCGCGATGCTCCCCTGCCCGTGCGGGCTCATCGCCGCGACCCGGCGGTACATCGGCAGCGCTCCGAACAGCGTCAGCAGCACGAGGACGAGGGTGGCGAGCGGCGAGAGGACGCCGGCCGCGAGGTAGGCGATGCCCGGCTGGTAGCCGAGGGTCGAGAAATAGTCGACCCCGGTGAGGCACATCACCTTCCACCATGCCGACTGGTGATGAGGGGCATTGACGTGGGGCCCTTCGGTTTCCGGGGTCCCCTCATAGAACCAGCGTTTGATGCTGCGCTTCTGTCCGACCGAGAGGCCGAATGCCATCAGGCTGTTCTCAGATCTCGCCCCGCGCGGCGGCCAGCTCGAGCTCGGCATCGCTGGCTTCGACGAACTCCCCTTCCCACTTGGCGATCACGACCGTCGCCAGGCAGTTGCCGATGACGTTGGTCATCGTCCGAGCCATGTCCATCAGCTCGTCGACGCCCAGGATGAGCGTGACCCCTTCGAGCGGCAGACCGTACGACGCGAGCGTCGCGGCCAGGATCACCAGCGATGCGCGCGGCACGCCGGCTACCCCCTTGCTGGTGAGCATCAGCGTCAGCATCATCGTGATCTGCTGCCCGACGGTCAGCTCGACCCCGGCCGCCTGGGCGACGAAAACCGCGGCCAGCGACAGGTAGAGCGTCGTGCCATCGAGGTTGAAGCTGTAGCCGAGCGGCAGCACGAACGAGACAATGCGGCGCGGTACGCCGAGTCGCTCGAGCACTTCCATCGCGCGCGGCAGCGCGGCCTCGCTCGAGGTCGTGGAAAAAGCGATGATCGCCGGCTCCTTGACCGCCTTGATGAACTTGCGCAGCGGCACCCGGAACATCAGAGCGATCGGCAGGAGGACGGCCAGGATGAAGAAGGCCAGTGCCATGTACAGCGTCGCCACCAGCCAGGCGAGGTTGTAGAGCACGCCGAGCCCGCCGTGGCCGACGGTGTAGGCGATCGCCGCGCCGACGCCGATCGGGGCGTAGTGCATCACGATGTTGGTGAACTTGAACATCGTTTCGGCGACCGCTTCGCACCAGGTGATGACCGGCCGGCCCTTCTCGCCGATCATCCCCAGCGCAATGCCGAACAGGATGCTGAAGGCCACGATCTGGAGCACGTCCCCGCGCGCCATCGCGTCGAAGACCGACTCGGGGATGACGTGGAGCAGGATCTGGTCCCAGGTCTGCGCCTTGGCGCTGATCTCGGAGCCGGCGCCGAGCGGCAGGTTGACGCCGTCGCCGGGACGGGTGATGTTGACCGCCAGCAGCCCGATGATCAGGGCCAGCGTCGTCACGATCTCGAAGTAGATGATGGCCCGCAGACCCATCCGCCCGACCACTTTGAAGTGGCCGGCCCCGGCGATCCCGGCCACCAGGGTGGCGAAGATCAGGGGCGCGATGATCATCTTGATCAGGCGCAGGAACAGCTGGCTGAACGGACGGAAGTAGATGGCCCACGCCGGGTTGGTGGCGTCCACGATCGCGCCGACCACGACGCCGATGGCAAGGCCGATGAAGATCTGGGTGGTGAGTGAGAAACCGCGGCGGCGCGGCGCTGGCGTACTCTGCGAGTGGGTCATTCGGGTGTCAGTCCGGTCGCGTTGGCAGGCTGGCGGCGGGCCGCGCGTCCGGCGATTCTACTCCGAAAGCCGCGGCCGGCCGCCAACATACAGGCTCCGCGCGGTGAGCTCCTGGACCCCGAGACCTGCAGCCTTCGCCAGCGTTCGCTGCCGCGGGGGAAGCGTCACCCGGAACCGCCAGTCGTCGGCGCGGCCGCCGGCTGCGATGAAGATGTCCGCCCAGCCTTTCCACCACAGATTCACCCGGCGAGCGATCGGCTCGACGACGAGGAGCGAGGCGCCGGTGGCCTGGGCGGTCCTGAGCGTCTCGAGCAGGCGATCGCGGGCATCGCTGGCCAGCTCGTTGACCGCGTAGGCGGCCAGCACGAGGGCGCCGGCCGGCGCCGGGATCCTGACCGCAGCGATGTTCCCCTTCGCCGCGCGGCCGTCCAGACCGAGCGCGCGGTAGGTCCAGTTCGCTTCCTGGACGGCCCACGGGTTGAGGTCGAAGCCGGCGACCGAGGCGGCGCCGGTTTCGAGAGTCACCGCGGCCCCGGCGGCGCCGGTGCCGCAACCCAGGTCGATCACGTGGGTGCAGGCGATCGGCCGGACGGGGCCGGGTTCCAGAGCCAGCCCGCGCACGATCTCGCGGCACAGGAAGAAGTGCTGCGGCCCGTAGAACAGCGCGAACGCGGCCCGCTTGCCGGCTCCGTCAAGGGCGCCACCGCGCGCCAGCTTGTCGCGGCGCTCGACGTAGCACGACGACAGCGCGCGGAGCGCACGGGTCACTTCCGAGGGGGTCAGGTCGGCGAGGTGCCGCTCGTCGAGGGCCGTGAGCCACCCGTCAACCGTCACGGCTCACCAGACGCGGGCATGGCCGGTACGGTAGCACAGCGTCGATTTGCCCCTCACTCGTCCCGGGCCCTCGTATTCGCACCACAAACGGCCGTTCCGTCTTTAATACTTGACCTACGGACGAGACGGCGATTCAATGCGCATATATCTATCCGTTCACGTCATCTCCCGTCCCTACGACGCCGGCGCACCGTTCGGCGCGCTCCGGCCCCCCAGGAGCTCACATGCGACACCTCTTCATAACGGCGCTTGCCGCAGTGCTGTGGCTGATTCCAGCCGCGGCCACCGCACAGCAGGAAACCGCGACCATCATCGGCACCGTTCTCGACGCGCAGCGCGCCGCGCTGCCGGGGGCGACGATCACCGCCCGGAACACCGAAACCGGCTTCGTCCGTACCGGCGTCAGCGACCAGGAAGGGCGCTACCGGATCGCCGCCGTTCCCCCCGGGTCCTACGAGATCTCGGCGGAGATGCAGGGCTTCGGCCGGGCGGTCCGGCAGGGCGTCACGCTGACGGTCGGCGCTGAATCGGTCATCAACTTCGACCTCACGGTAGCCGGGGTCACCGAACAGGTGACGGTCCAGGCCGACGCACCGGTGATCGAGACCACGACCTCCGCGGTGCAGTCGACAATCCGGCGCGAACAGCTCGATCTCCTGCCGCTCCCCGGACGGGACTACACCGCCACCCTCCGGCTGGTGCCGGGAGCGGCGTCCAACAACAGCTCGTACGGTTTCGCCGGCTCGCGCGGCCGCTCGAACACCTTCAACGTCGACGGCGTCGACAACAGCGACGAGATCTCCGGCTATGCGCACCAGAGCCCGGCGCTCGACTCGATCCAGGAGGTCCAGGTCCTGGTCAACGGCTTCAAGGCCGAGTACGGCCAGGCGTCCGGCGGCGTGGTCAACGTGATCACCCGGTCGGGCACCAACCTGCTGCACGGGACTGGGTTCGGACTGTTCCAGGACGAGGACCTGCGCTCGCGCAGCCCCTACGCAAACCGGGCGCTGCCGAAAGATCCCAACCAGCGGATCCAGTACGGCGCGACGATCGGCGGCCCGATCCGCCAGAACCGGACGCACTTCTTCGCCTCCTACGAGCGCGACGACCGCGACACGAACACGGCGGTGACCTACACCCTGCCGAGCGCGGAACAGGTCGCGAATGCGGCGCCGTCGACGCTGCAGTTCCTCAACACCCACAACATCGAAATCGCGCGCTTCGGCGCCGGCGGCTCGCAGCGGCTGGCGCGGCCGGAGTTCGTGGACGTGCACAAGGCGACCGCGCGCATCGACCAGCAGATGAACGCGAACCAGTACTTCACCGTTCGCTACCTGCTCGACTCGAACGATCAGCCGTCCGGCCAGAGCGGGACGCTGTTCGACTACAACGGCGGCCGGACCTACCTCAAGACGCAGTACGTGAACTTCAACCACAAGTGGGTGCTCGGCGCGAACAAGCTCAACGAGGCCTACATCCAGTACGGCAACCACGACGAGCAGATCGACGCGATCTACAACACCATTCCGCGCGTCACCATCTCCGGCGGGCCCGACATCGGGCTCGACCACCAACTACAACCCGGTCAACAACCACGTGGTGGCCCTGAACAACAACCTGACCTGGACGCTGGCCGGCACCTCGACCGGCGACCATACGATCAAGACCGGGGCCCAGGTCAAGATCCTGCGGTCGGAAAGCTTCTTCGACTCGAACTTCCGCGGCACGTGGACCTTTCCCAACAACGCGGCATTCCTCGCCGGCACCCCCTCGCGCTACACCGCGAACCAGGGTGACAGCAGCCTCGACCGGCCGAACGAGACCTACGCCTTCTTCATGCAGGACGACTGGCGTCCGCGGCAGGACCTGACCCTCAACCTCGGTCTGCGCTACGACTACGAGTCGGCCAAGACCCAGGCGCTGGTGCCGGTCAACGGCGAAGCCGGCCCGGGCATCAGCCGCGACAAGAACAATCTCTCGCCGCGGATCGGCTTCGCCTGGTCGCCCGGCGGGGACACCAAGCAGGTGATCTACGGCGGCAGCGGGATCTACTACGACCAGGTGATCCTGAACATCATCGGCAACGCGCGGTTCACGCCGCCGAAGGTGATCGGCATCCAGATCGACAACGTCGCCGGCTCACCGCTGTCGTGGCCGGATCCGTTCAACGGCGGCGCGGTCAGCTACCCGCCGCCGACCGTGTCGATCATCGATCCGGCGCTGGTCACGCCGTGGAACTGGAACAGCCAGATCGGCTACCGCCGGGAACTGGCGAGCGACGTCGGCCTGGATGTCAGCTTCGTCTACAACCGCGGCGACGACCACATCGGCATCACCAACACGAATGCGGCAGTGCCCGGCACCGCCAATGCGACCGGCGGCATCCCGGTCGGCGGCCGGCCCGATCCCAACTTCGGAACCAAGAACTTCTACAACAACTACGGCGAGATCCGCTACAAGGGTCTGCTCGTCGACCTGAAGAAGCGGTTCAGCCACGGCTACCAGGGGGGCATCGCCTACACGCTGTCGAAGACCGAGAACAACTCGTTCAACTTCGTGAGCGGCCTCCAGGTCCCGACCCAGCCCGATCTCAGCTTCGGTCCCGACACCGAGGACCGGCGTCACCGGATCGCGGCACACAGCGAGATCAACATCCCCTTCGGCATACAGCTCGGCCTGATCGTCGAGTACCGCAGCGAAGCGCCGCTCGACATCGTCGCCACCGGCCGCGACTTCAACGGCGACGGCCTCACCGGCGACTGGGTGAACGAGTCGATGTGCATCGCCCGAACCGGCGTGGCCGCCTGCCCCGGCTTCGACTATTCGCGCAACTCGGTCCGCGAGCTGACCACCGAAGAGGCCAACGCCCTGCGCACCTATCTCGGGCAGACCGCGATCGCCAGCTTCGCCAACAACCCGAAGTACTTCAACACGGACGCGACGCTGCAGAAGCGGTTCCAGTTCGGCCGGCACGGCGTGCGCCTGACCATGGAGGCGTTCAACCTGTTCAACATCCCCCAGCGGACGGCCCCGACTCAGAACATCCTGTCGGCGCTCTTCGGCACCTACACCGCGGTTTCGTCGCCGCGCGCGGTGCAGTTCACGGCGCAGTACCGATTTCTGATCGATCAGCTCCGGCGTGAGGCGGAAGCCGCGGGGCAACCCGTCGCTTCCGCCCGCACGCGCCATCCCGCCTCACCTGGCGGGATGGCTCTACTGTATGAGTCCTCTGGAACCGATACGACGGGTCGATTCCAAGATGTCTTCAAGCCCCTTCGACAGCGAATCGCAGTTCCGGGCGCTTCTCGAGGCGGCGCCGGACGCGATGGTGATCGTCGACCCTGTCGGCAACATCGTGCTGGTCAACGCCCAGACGGAGCGGGTGTTCGGCTACCCGCGGGAAGAGCTCCTCGGACAGAAGGTCGAGACCCTGGTGCCGACGCGCTTCCGGGGCGCCCACGCCACCCAGCGCGCCGCCTACGCCCAGGGAGCACATCCCAGGCCGATGGGTATAGGCCTGGACCTCCACGGCCTGCGCAAGGACGGCACCGAGTTCCCGGTCGAGATCAGCCTGAGCCCGCTCGAAACGACCGCCGGCACGCTGGTGGTCAGCGCGATCCGCGACATCACCGACCGCACGGCGGCGGAAGCAGAGCGCGCCCGCCTGCTGCACGAGCGGGCCGGACACGCGGAGACCAACCGGATCAAGGACGAGTTCCTCGCGACACTCTCGCACGAGCTGCGCACCCCCCTGAACGCCATCCTCGGCTGGACCAAGCTGCTGCAGGAGGCGACGCTCGCGCCGGATGCGACCGCCAAGGCGCTGACCACGATCGAGCGCAACGCCAAGGCACAGGCGCACCTGATCGAGGACCTTCTCGACGTCTCGCGGATCGTCGGCGGCAACCTGCGGGTGCAGCTCCAGCCGCTCGACATCATCCAGGTGGTCGAGAATGCCGTGGAAGTGGTTCGCCCCGGCGCCGAGGCCAAGTCGCTCACGCTGGAGATGGTCGCCGAAGTTCGCCCGGTGCTGATGATGGGCGATCCCCACCGGCTGCAGCAGGCGGTCTGGAACCTGCTCTCGAACGCGGTCAAGTTCTCCTCGCTGCACGGCCGCGTCGAAGCGCGGGTCTGGCGCGCCGACCAGGTGGTGCACATCGTCGTCCGGGACACCGGTCGCGGCATCGCCCGCAAGTTCCTGCCGCACGTCTTCGATCGCTTCCGGCAGGCCGAGAGCAGTTACACCCGCGTCGGTGCAGGGCTGGGGCTCGGCCTCGCGATCGTGCACTCGATCGTCGAGCTGCACGGCGGGACCGTCGAGGCAACCAGCGCGGGGGAAGGGAAGGGCGCGATGTTCTCGATCGCCCTGCCGATCGCCTCGGAACCGATCGAATCGCCGGTCGATATCGCGCGCGCCGGGTCGGGAGAGCCGGAACGGCTCGACGGCATCCGCATCCTGGTGGTCGACGATCAGCCCGACGAGCGGGAACTGCTGCACGCCGTGCTGACAAGGCGCGGCGCCGAAGTCGAGACGGCACCGTCGGCCGAAGCGGCGTTCAGGAAGCTGCGCGAGTGGCAGCCGGCGGTGCTCGTCACCGACGTCGCGATGCCCGATGAGGATGGATACGCGCTCCTGCGGCGGGTGCGTGCGGGAGAGGGTTACCTGCGGAACCTTCCCGCGGTGGCGGTGACCGCTCACGCGCGGGCCGAGGACCGTAAAGAGGCGATGGCGGCCGGATTCCAGGCGTACGTTCCCAAGCCGATCGACCACTCGCGGCTGGTGCGGACGCTGCGGCGGCTCGCGACCGCTCCGGTGCGTCCCAAGGTCCCCTGATCGACGAACACAAACCCCGTGAAGAACCGCCGGGAGTTTCTGACCACCGCGCTCGGCGCGGGCGCACTCTTCGTCAGCGGCAGCCGGCTGGCCGGCGCACCTGCTCGCCACCAGGCCGCGCGCCAGCGCCCGCAGACGGACGGATTCCCAGGATCCCGCCCCGGTGAGGAGCGGGTAGTTGACGGCATCCGGCTGTGCTGGTGTCCACCGGGGGAATTCCTCATGGGCAGCCCACCCGAAGAAACCGGCCACCGGCCCGACGAGGTGCAGGTGCGCGTCACGCTCACCCGCGGCTTCTGGCTGGCGAAGTTCGAGGTGACCCAGGCCCTGTGGGCGCGCGTGGTGGAGTCATGGCCGGAGCGACCGCCGGAGCCGCGGTTCGGCCTCGGCGACGACGTCCCGATCTACTGGGTGAGCTACGGCGACGCCGAATCGTTCTGCCGCCGGTGGTCGGAACGGAGCCGTGCATCCGGATCGCTACCGCCCGGCTCGGAGTTGCGCCTGCCGACCGAAGCCCAGTGGGAGTACGCCTGCCGCGCCGGCACGCGGACCGCCACCTCTCTTGGCGAACAACTCGGCAGGCGTCAGGCGAACTTCGGCGGCGGGCCCGGACGAGCGGTGAAGGTCGGGAGCTACCCCGCCAACGCGTGGGGCCTGTGCGACATGCACGGCAACATCTTCGAGTGGTGCCGGGACTGGTACCACGCCCGGCTTCCCGGCGGCTCCGACCCGGATCTTCACAACGTCCAGGGCCAGCCGAACCGCGACGGCTCCTACTCGCGCGTCCGGCGCGGCGGCGCCTGGAATGACGACGCGGTGATGTGCCGCTCGGCGTTCCGCCTGCGCTACGAGCCCGAGCGCAGCTCGGATCACATCGGCTTCCGCGTCGCCCTCGTTCAGCTCTGACGGGCCCGGCCTGCTGAGCATCCGGCGGCCTCGGCGGTGCAAGACCGGTCACCGCAGAGGGCGCCGAGGACGCAGAGGTCATTGGTCAGAATCCCGGATCCTCGGCGGACTCTGCGCGCTCCGCGGTGAATCATGGCGTGCGATTGCGAATCTCGGCCTGGATCTTCTGCATCAGTTCCTGCCAGCGGTCCACTCGCGCGGAGATGACCGTCGTCACTACCGGGCCCTGCGAAAGGCTCACTTCCGCGTTGAAGCTGAGATTCGGCAATGCGATCGGCATCTGGTCGAGGCCGAACCCCGCGCGTACACTCTTGTTCCATGTCGTCGGCAGATTGGTGTGGTTGATGTATCGGAACGGCCGGGGCGCGAAGCTGTTTCTCGGAGTCGCGACCGTCGTGGACCACGGGATCGCTCCGGCGACGCTGATCGTGAAGTTGTCGGCAACCACCAGGCCTCGCACCTGTAGCGTCCCGGTGGCCTTGTCCTCGGTGACTTGAATATTCAGCTGCGATGGAAGCCGGGCGCTCTTGGGACCAAAGATCGCGTTGGTGAGATCGACCGCCGCCTGGGTGGACCGGAGATTGTCGAGGATGACGAATTCGACGACGTTCATCGGACTGAGCGCAGGCACGAGCACCAGCACCTCGTCCACCGGTCCATAAGAACCGGCAGCGACCGCGCCGATCGGGCTCATGACCTGAAGCCGTTCCTGCAGCACGAAGGCGATGCTCGCCACGACGACAAGAGACTGAGGGTTCTCGAGCACCCCAGCCGACAGGGAGCAGCGGCGTCACTTCGGCCGCCGGTACTTCTACGTTGACCGTCAGCTGCCACTCCCGGAAGCGGCGCATCTCGAACCCTTCGATGGGCGTGCCGGTGGTGAACGCAGTTCCATACGATGGCGGCGGACTGCCCGGCGGGCATCTGCGCCACGAGCGGGATGGAGCTGGCAGCGGACAGGGCGATCACGAGCGCGCGAACGGCTGATCTCATGGGGTAGCCTCCAGGTGGTTGACGGGTTGAGGGTCGTCCTCGCCTGTCAGATGCGCAAAGAGGCGTCCGGAACTGTAACGGGAGGCCGGCCTGGCCCCAGACCGTTATCCAGGCCGATGGTATGCTCCCCCGGTACTCCTCCCCAAGCCTCCACTCATGAGTCTGCTCGCGTTGATTACGACGGCATGGATCCTCGCCGCCGTGCAGGATCGAACCGTGACCGGCATCGTCCGCGATCCGACCAGCGCCGCGGTTGCCGGGGCGTCGGTCAGCACGACACCAGCCGCCGCCGCGGGGCCCACCACCACTGATGCGGACGGCCGGTTCACGATCGCGGTGCCGGCTGGAGACTTCACGCTGGTGGTCACCGCGCCGGCGTTCCAGCCCGTGCGCCGTGTCGTCCGTGCGACCGAGGCCGCGCGGATCGAGGTCACGCTGGTCCCCGCCGTCGCCTCATCCGTCACCGTTACCGCGGGTCGAAGCCAACAGCCGCTCTCGCAGGTCGCGGCGACGGTGTCGATCGTCGACCAGTCGGAACTCGATCGATCGCCGGCGATGACCACCGACGACGTGCTGCGACAGGTGCCGGCGTTCAGCCTGTTCAGGCGATCCAGCAGCGTGGCGGCACACCCCACCGCACAGGGCGTGTCGCTGCGCGGGATCGGCCCGAGCGGGGTGAGCCGCACCCTCGTGCTGCTCGACGGGATTCCCTTCAACGACCCGTTCGGCGGATGGATTTCGTGGACGCGGGTCCCGAGAGCCTCGATCGACCGGATCGAGATCGTCGAGGGGTCCGGCGCGAACCTGTTTGGCAATTACTCGATGGGAGGCGCCATCAATCTGGTGACGCGTGCCGCGAGCCGTCCGTGGATGGACGCGACGCTTCAATACGGCGAACGAACGACGCCGCGCCTGGACGTGGCGTTGGCCGCCGCCAGGGGAAAGTTCTCCGGACTGATCGACGCCGGCGGATTCAGGTACGGATGGTTACACCGTCCTGCCCGACACGGAACAGGGCCTGGTCGACGAAAGGGTGACGGCCGAGTCCCGACGCGTCTATGGCGCCGTCCGCTACCAGTTCGGTGACGGCACGACCATCCAGGGTCGCGGCGACCTGTTCGACGAATCGCGGAACAACGGCAAGCGCAGCACGATCGACGGAGTGCCGGAACAGAACTCGACGAAGTGGTCCGCGTTCGGCATCGACGCCCACCGGGCAATCGGCACCACCGAGCTTCGCGGATCCGTCTTCGGCGACCGGGTACGGTTTCGCAGCAACTTCCTCGCGGTTCCGGCTGCAACCCCACCTCGCAGCATCGGACGAATGACGCTCGACCAGTTCGTGCCATCGTCAAGCCTCGGTGCCTCGGCGCAGTGGACGCGCACGGTGAGGGAGTGGACGGTGCTCACGGCGGGCGTCGACTGGCGCGCAGTCGAGGGAGAGAGCCGCGAGGACGTTCTCGATCCGCTGACCGGCACCCGCGTCGTCGCCCATCGTGTCTCGGGCGGCACCCAGGAGGTCATTGGTGCGTTTGCACAGGCCTCCGGCAGGCCCCTCGACTCGCTGCTGCTGACCGCCGCGCTGCGGCACGACCGCTGGAACAACGCGGACGGGCACAACCTCGAATCGAACGAGGACGGCCAACCCACAGCCAACGATCGTCCATCGCTGCCGGATCGCTCGGATGCCGTGACAACACCGCGCCTGTCGGCTCACTTTGCCGCCACCTCGTCCATCACGCTATGGAGTGCCGTCGGCTGGGGGTTTCGGGCGCCGACCCTGAACGAGCTGTATCGTCAGTTTCGGGTGGGCGCGGTCACGACGCTCGCCAACGAGGCGCTCGGTCCCGAACGCCTCCGCACCATCGAGGGGGGCGTGCGACTCAGCGTGCGCGAGACGATGAGCATTCGCGGGGCGGTGTTCGACAACGCGCTTCGTGACGCCGTGTCGAACGTGACGGTGGCCACGTCGGGGACGGCGGTCACTCAGCAGCGCCAGAACCTTGGACTGACGCGCATCCGCGGCGCGCAGGTCGATGTCGACTGGCGCCCATCACCGGGGATCGGGCTTTCTGCCGCCTACATCCTCAACGACGCCACCGTCCGGGAGTTCGCTGCCAATCCGGCGCTGGTAGGCAAGCAGCTGGCGCAGGTGCCGCGGCATCGTGCGACCGCTCAGCTTCATCTCTCGCACAGGCTGGCGGAGGTCTCGCTGGCGCTGCTGGTCGTAGGACGGCAATTCGATGACGACTTGAACGTTCGCTCGGTGCCGGGACACACCGAGCCAGGGCTCCCGGGAGCGGCGACCGTCGACCTTCTCGTCTCGCGTCGTCTCGGGAATGGGCTCTCGGCCTTCGCCGGAGCGCAGAACCTGTTCGATCGGCGCGCATTCGCCGGTACCCTGCCGACCACCCTGGCCGCGCCCCGGATGGTCAGTGTCGGGTTGCGGTGGCGGCCCCGCAGCAGACCGTAGTCAGAACCGGGCGCCGGGTGACATCTACAGCCGCAACCCCAACGGAAGCGCCAACCCGCGATCTAACTCATGCATAATGGCCACGACGAATGCTGGGGTCCGGTTCCAAACTCGCACACTACGAAGTCCTCGGATCGCTCGGCCAGGGCGGAATGGGCGAGGTGTATCGCGCCCGTGACACCCGGCTCGGTCGCGAGGTCGCAATCAAGATCATCCCCGACGCCTTCGCGGCCGATCCCGACCGCGTGATGCGCTTCACGCGCGAAGCGCAGACGCTGGCGTCATTGAATCATCCTCACATTGCCCAGATTTTCGGGATCGAGGAAATCCCGGGGTCGGATCGTGCCGCCACGCGTGCGCTCGTCATGGAGCTGGTGCCGGGCGACACCCTCGCCGAGCGCATCGCCCGTGGACCGATTCCGGTTGAAGAAGCCATCCCGATGGCCCGCCAGGTTGCCGAGGCGCTTGAAGCCGCGCACGACGCCGGAATCGTGCACCGGGATCTGAAACCGGCCAACATCAAGGTGCGACCGGACGGCACGGTCAAGGTTCTCGACTTCGGTCTGGCCAAGGCGGTCGACGCCGGCGCGCGCGGCGTGGCCAACCCGATCAACTCGCCGACGATCACGTCGCCGGCCTTTACCCATGCGGGCATCATCCTCGGGACGGCGGCCTACATGTCGCCCGAACAAGCACGCGGCCGCCCGGTGGACAAGCGTGCCGACATCTGGGCGTTCGGTTGCGTGCTCTTCGAGATGTTGACCGCCAAGCCGGCCTTTCCTGGTGACACGATCACTGACGTGATCGCCGCCGTCGTCAAGAACGAGCCCGATTTCACGCTTCTCCCCGCCCACACGGCACCGAGCGTGCGGCGCGTGCTGACCCGGTGTCTTCGGAAGGATCCCAACACGCGCCTGCGCGATATCGGCGATGCGCGCCTCGATCTGACCGAGGGCGACGGTGGCAGCCGATCGCGACAGTGGTGGCCAGACGGACATCAATGCCATTGGTCGCGATGACCGTCATCGCCGCCGCCGCGATGGTGGCCGCCGGATGGCTCTGGCTGCGCGGCCCGGCGCCATCGGCGCCGCGCCGTTGGTCCGCGGTACTCGTCGGCGGTCCGCCGACGGTGATGCAGCCCGCGCTCTCGCCTGACGGACAGCTGCTCGCCTTTCAGACCCTCGTCGACGGGCAGTCGCAGATTGGGGTCTTGAAGCCCGGGGTCGGCACCTGGCGCGTGCTGACGAGCGATCGCACTCGCGGCCTTGCCGTGATCCACGACTGGGCGAACGATGGTTCTCGCCTCTACTACGACCGGCAGACCGATACGTTGAACGGCATCTTCTCGGTACCGGCGCTCGGCGGCGATGAGCGTCTGGTGCTCGAGGATGCGGGGTTTCCCGTGGTGATGCCGAACGGTGATTTGCTCTTCCAGCGCATCAACGCCGACCGGCAGCTGCAATTGCATCGATTCTCGCCGGGGACCGGCGCGATCGAGGGGCTCCCGGCGGTCCCTGATACCGGCGAAAGCGACGATGCCGTGGTGGTCTCGCTGGACGGAAAGCGTGTTTATTTCTTTGGCCGCCCGCTGGGCGACGCCGCGGCGCGCATTGGATTCTATCTACTCAATCTCGAATCGCGCCGCGTCGAGCCGCTGACCAATGTCAAGTTGCGTGAGCCAGTGTCGATGGCGGTGAACCGCGAGAACGGTGATCTCTACCTCGGTGGCCGCGCCGGCGATGCGTTTCAGATTCTCCGCATGTCGGCGGAGTTGCCCGATCCGGAGCCGGTCCTGATCCTCCCCGAACCCGCGCGCTTCGATGTCGATCGCAACGGCGATTTGTTCGTCACGCTGCGGGCGCGGCCACCTGAGATCTATGCCTTTCCGCCGGCAATGAAGGGTGTCGCCGAGAGACTCGGCACGATTCCGACGATGAACATCCGGCAGCGGCAAAGCATCGCGCCGCTGCCAAATGGAACGTTGCTGGTCGGGTCGCGTGGCAGCGATCACGATCGGCTGCTGGTCGTGCATCCCTCTCGACAACCGACGACGCTGATTGAGGAGGTCGAAGATACGCGCCCACCGGTCGCGGCCCTCGGTGCTCAGCAAGCGGTGATGATAATGGGCCCGGCCGCGTCACCCGACATCGCCATCGTGAACACGTCGGATGGGCGGCTCCTTCGTCGTTTCCACGCACCGGTGGCTGAAATCGGGTCCCTCGACGCCTCTCCGGAGGGACGCACGCTCTACTACACCCACGGCGGTTCGGTGTGGTCGCTTCCAGCTGAGGGCGGCACGCCGACGAAGCTTGGCGCCGGAGACTCGCTCACGGTCGAACACGACACCGGTGATCTGATCGTCAAGCTGGACGAAAGCGCGCGGATGCGACTCGTGCGGATGAAACCCACGGGCGGCGCGGTCGCAGAGATTCCTCTACGAGGTGAGTTGCGATTGATTCAGCGGGCACTGATGCCCGGGTCCGTGCGGCAGGGAAAGCTGGTGCTCGGCGTCGCGTCGGCGGATTCGTGGTTCTGGCATGCCGCGACGATCGATCTCGAAACCGGCGGGGTGACGAAACTGACGACCGTCAACCCATCGGACTTTCACTTTGCCACCTGGCGCTCTGACGGCATACCGATCGGGTTAGGCTTCGGGCTCAATACCTCGCTGTGGCACTTCACCGCGCGCACGCAGTAGTACGCCTCAGGTAAGGTAGAAAGCGCGATGGCATGAGGTCCGCCTGACGCGGCCTGCCACCCGTAGCTCACGGACGAGCATAACGGACAGCCCACCTCCGCGCTTCGCGCTACGGTGGGCACCCTTCGCGTGAGTCATGAGCGAAGGGTGGCGGAGAGAGAGGGATTCGAACCCCCGGTACCCTTTCGAGTACTGCGGTTTTCAAGACCGCCGCCTTAAACCACTCGGCCATCTCTCCATTTATTTATCGGCGGGGTCCCCTGCACCCCGCCTGGCGGCCTTCACTACGCTTTCGCTCCGTTCCGGTCGCTCACTTTTCGGCGGGGACGCCTGCCTGGCGCGCCGAAGCCTTTGGCGAAGGCGGCCACCCCGCCTCGGCTCGCTTCACTCGCTCTCGCTCCGTTCCGCTCGCTCACCCTGTCGGCGGGGGCCTTGACGCCCCGCCTGGCGGCCTTCACTACGCATTCGCTCCGTTCCGGCCGCTCATTTATCGGCGGACCCCTGCCTGGCCCCGCGGGACCCTTCATTTTACGACAGCCAGACCTGTTGCCTCCTCGCCGCAACTCCGGCGCAATCGCCCTCAGCGTGGCTACTGCCTCAGTGCGGTCGTCGGATCGATGTGTGCGGCGCGGCGGGCGGGGATCCACGCGGACATCGCCGCCCCGGCGGCGCAGCCGGCGATCACGGCCCCGTAGACGACGGGGTCGAAGGGAGACACGCCGTAGAGGAACGCGTTGAGGAGGCGCGCGCCGGAGAGCGCCACCACGGTGCCCGCCCCACAACCGGCGAGCGCCAGCCAGAGCGCCTGGCGGATCACGTCGCCCGACACGCGCCCAGCCGATGCGCCGAGCGCCATCCTCAAGCCGAACTCCCGGCGGCGCTCGGCGACGACGCAGGTGACGAGGGCGTGGAGGCCAAGCGCCCCCAGCATGGCGGCGACGATACCGACCGCCGCCGATACCCGCGACGCGAGCCGTGCCGGCAGCAACGCGACACTGGTGTGTTCGTCCAGCGTGCGGGTGAAGAACCCCTGGACGGCTGGATCGAGCGCCGCCACCTCCGCCTGCACCTCGCGGACGGGGAGCGGACGGGTCGGCGAGCGCACCAGCAGCGCCATGCTCGCGGCGTGGTGCTGCGCAAACGGCACGTAGAGATGCGGCTGGCTCGCCTCCCCGACCGTACGGTACTTCGCATTTCGCGCGATCCCCACGATCTCGATCTCCCCGGCAAGCGTGGACCCGCCACTGCCCGACGGTTTGACCCGCACCCGGCGGCCGATCGCCTGCGACGAAGGAAGGCCGGGCCACAACGCCTGCACCAGGAAGTCGTTGGCCACCGCCGTGTGCGGCGCCGCGGCGCGATCGTTCTCGCTCAAGCTTCGTCCGGCGAGGAGCGGCACGCCCACGGTCGCCAGGTAGTCGGGCGTGACGACGTAGTAGGTGGTTTCGATCTCCGATCCCGGTGACATTGCCGTATCGCCGTCCCGCAGCAGCCGCACCACGGGTGTCGACGAGTCCAGCGGTGCCCGGCTCGCGAGCGCGACGCGCTCGATTCCCGGGGTCTGCGACAGCCGGGCCAGCAGCGTGCGATAGAACGCTTCCGCCCGCGGTCGGGTGTAGCCGAGAGTGTCGAGGTCGATGTCGGTGGCGAAGATGCCGGCCCGGTCGAAACCGAGATCGATGGCGGCGGCCGCCCGGCCGCTCCTGGCCAGGAGACCGGCCGCGACACAGACGACCACCGCGATGCCGACCTGGACGACGACCAGGGCGGCGCGGACGCTGGCGGTACCGACGTCCGCCCATGGAACCGGCGCCCTCCCGCAGGAACGGAACCAGATCGCCGCGGGCCGCGGTCAGGGCCGGCACCAGGGTCGCGATCAGCCCCGCCATCAGCGCCACCGCGGCGGTCGCGGCGAAGACGCGCGCGTCAGGGGCCAGGTCGAGGCGGAGATCGAACCCGGGCAGAATCTCGACCGACCGGAACGCGGCGCTGACCCAGATGGCGATCGCCGACGCGATCAGGAGGCCGCCGGCGGCGAGCACGATGCTCTCGGCGATCAGCTGCTGGATGATGCGCAGGCGGCCGGCCCCCAGTGACAGGCGGATCGCGATCTCGCGCCGGCGCGCGAGCGTCCGCGCCAGCTGCAGGTTGGCGACGTTGGACGCCGCAACCAGCAGCACCAGGGCGACCATCGCGGTCAGCAGCGACAGAAATCGCGCCGCCATCCGGCGGTTGTTGCCGTGCAGGAGCGTTCCCGGGACGAGCTCGAGACGCACGCCGCCGGTGACCTTGCGGTTCCGCGCGATGTCGGCCGACGCCGGCTCGAGCGACGCAGCGGCCTGTGCCGGGGAAACATCGTCCCGGAGTCTCGCCAGGATCTGCAACGGCTGTTGGGTGCCGTCGGTCGCAACCTCGGCGCCGAGCAGCGGCAGGCCCGCCTCGAGCGGAAGCCACACGTCGACGCCGCCACCGATGAAACTGCCGCCGAAGCGGCTGCCGACAATCCCCACGATGGTGAATGGACGTCCGCTCATCCGGACGGACCGGCCGATCACCCCCGGATCGGCGCCGAGCCGGTTGCGCCAGTAGTGTTCCGACAGCAGCGCCGCCGGCGGGCTGGAACGGCGGTCGTCGGCGGGAGCGATGCGCCGGCCGGCGATCACCGGCACGCCAAGCAGCTCGAAGTAGCTGCCGCTGGCGATCTCGCCGAGCAGCTGATCGGTCCGCGTTCCGTCGGCCATCAGCACGGTCGCCAGGTGCACGGCCGACATCTGCGTCACGCTGCCATCGTGCTGACTCAACGCGCGGTAGTCGAGATACGAGAACGCCGCGGATGGCGCCCGGCGATCCGCCTGCGCATAGAGCCGAACTACACGTTCGGGATTCGCCGCGGCCAGCGGCCTGAACAGGACGGCGTTGACGAGCGAGAAGATTGCCGCGTTGAATCCGATCGCGACGCCCAGCGTCACCGTCGCGGCCAGCCAGAAGGCGGGCTTCGCGCCGATCTGACGCACCGTGAACCTCAGATCGCGGACGAAGTTCAGAACCACTTCGCTCGTGGTCGGGGGCTCCACTTGGCCGGCCTCGAGGATCACTCCCGCCTGCGGAGGTCCGTGCCGTCGCTCCGCAGCGTAGCGGACGCCGAGCACCAGTGCCTCACGCACGTACCACCACGTCGCCGCGGCGCGCCCGCGTTCCCGCGTGATCCGGGCAAGCTCCTCGTCGAGATCACCGCGTGCGGCGTCGCGCGCCCACAGCGGTAGCGCGCGCAGCAGCACGGCGCGCGCGACGCGGACGATCAGTCCCGGGTCAGCCATGCCAGCCCCTGTTGCATGCGCCTCAGCCCGGTCAGGGCCGTCTTCGCTGCGGTGCGGCCGGCCGCCGTGGCCGAAAAGAGCCGCTTGGGTCTGCCGCCGCGTTCCGCGCCGCCTGGAGACTGGGCCTCGTGCAGGTAGCCCTTCCGGGTGAGCCGGTCCAGCGTGATGTAGACGGATCCACGGGGTGCCGGGCGGCCGGTGCGCGCCTCGATCTCCTCGCGTACCGAGACCGCATACGCGTTCTCTTTCAATCGCAGGACGGCCAGCAGCACGAGCAGTTCGAACTCACCCAGGGGCGCCATCCGCCTCCGCGCCGTGAATCGAACGCGCTACGGCGAGATGTCTCGCCGAAGCCCCGCAGGGGCGAAGGCGGACCTCACGCCGCACACACCACCCAGTTTGCAGAAATCGTCCAGTGCGGCGAGCCATCGATGTCAACAATGTTGACTCAAGGGCAGGCGGCTGTCAACGGGCTAGCCGCCGGTGTCGCCGTGCGGAGCATGCACCGGCTTCGACTCGGGCGACCCGCGCTGCCGCAGGTAGATGGTGCCGATGACCATCGCCGCCAGCGAGAGAAATTCGCTCTGCCAGTTCTGAAACGACTCGAACCAGAACCGCGGGGAGGTGCCGTACTCCACGAGGGTCACCGGTGGTTCGCCGTGCTCACGTTGCTCGTCGTTGTATTCCACGAAACCACCGCCGGCGTGGATCGCGAGCGACAGCAGGAACAGCGCCGCGAACGCCAGGCCGAGCGAGTTCTCGTACAGAGTGAGCACCCACCCCCCGCGCCGCACCGGCCCCGGCGCCTCGGGATCGTCCGCATGATCGCGCGGGTCGACATCGACCTCCTCCAGGACACCGATCCGTTTCGACTCCGCCGATCCCTTCTGCCGAAGCGACACCGTGAGCAGGACGAACATTGCCATCTGGAGGAACTCGCTCTCCCAGTTCTCGCCGGTCGCCTCCCAGAAGTGCCCGGATCGGAGGTACTGGCCAAGGCCGATCGCCGTCCCGCCATGTGCCTTGGCGTCTTCGTTGTGCGCCAGCAGACCGGTGCCAGTTTGACCGGCCATCGTCAGCAGGAACAGCGAGACGAGCACGATCGATAGGCTGTTGTTCCGCCACATGGTTACCAGGTCCTCCTTCGGATGAGCCTGATGTTGGCTCCGGATGCATCCCTGACGAGAGCATCCGCCGTGCCGGACCCGACGGACGGGTACCGACACGCCCAAGGGCAGGCGTCGATGACTTCTTCGATTAGTTCCTGGTGATCGCGGCGTGCAACGAGGAAGACGGCGGAGGGTCCGGGAGGGGACTGGGGTCAGACCACGGTCTGACCCCAGTCTCTACGTCAGCTGACCGCCGACAAGCGACGCCGAAGCTTCGAGCCGTGGTTCAGTTCCACGTAGTCGACGCCGTCGGCGGTAATCGTCAGCCCGGACCCATCGTCCCGCAGGACCATCTTCTTCTGGACGAGGAACCAGATCGTGAACTCGAGGTGCTCGCGGGGCCGGCCGGTCAGCTCCGCCAGGTCAAGGTTGGACAGGGCCGGGCGGTCCGGTTGGGTACGACGACGGTTGTAGAGGATCTCGAGCACGACGCAGCGCATCTGCTGCTCCTGGTCGAAATCGTTGTCGGCCGCTGCCGGCAGGGCGGCAAACCGCCACCGCTCGCGACGAAGGACTTCGTAGTTGACGTCGTACCGGGCCCGTTTCTCGGGATCGCTGAGCACCACGTAGGCCTCGTGGAGCCGGCGAAACCGGTCCGGATCCCCCGTCTCCTGGTTGTCCGGGTGGAACTTCTGCGCCAGGAGCCGGAAAACCCGCTGAATCATGTCGTTATCGGCGTTTGGGCTGATCTGGAGCGTTTCGTACCAGTCCGGTGGCTGTTCGCTGGACATGCTTCCTCTAGACACAGATATCCCGCAATGCCGGTGGGGTCGGCAACGGGATATCAGGCTGCTGAGCTTATCGGCAGGACAGGCCAGGAAGATTAGCGGGGGGTAATAGTCTCAATTCCGCCCATATAGGGGCGTAGCGCCTCGGGGACCAGGACGGAGCCGTCCTCCTGCTGGTAGTTTTCCAGGATCGCGATCAGCGTACGGCCGACCGCCAGGCCGGAACCGTTCAAAGTGTGGACGAATTCCGCCTTTCCGGTGCCATTGGGCCGGTACCGAATGTTCGCCCGGCGGGCCTGGAACCCCTCGGTATTACTGCAGGAAGAAATCTCCCGGTAGGTTTTCTGGCTGGGGAGCCAGACCTCGATGTCGTAGGTCTTGGCCGCGGCAAATCCTAGGTCCCCGGTGCAGAGGGCGATCGTCCGGTAAGGCAGGTCGAGGCGCTTGAGGATCTCTTCGGCGTTGCGGGTCAGCCCCTCGAGCTCTTCGTAGGAAGAATCCGCCGCGGCGAACTTCACGAGCTCCACCTTGTCGAACTGGTGTTGGCGGATCAGTCCGCGAACATCTGCACCGTACGATCCGGCCTCACTGCGGAAGCACGGCGTGTAGGCGGTGTAGCGGATCGGCAGCTGCCGGCCGTCGAGGATCTCGCCGCGATGCAGGTTGGTCAGCGGTACTTCGGCGGTCGGAATGAGGTACAGGTTCCAGTCCCCCGCGATCTTGAACAGGTCCTGTTCGAACTTGGGCAGGTTCCCGGTGCCGCGCAGCGCGTCGGCGTTGACCAGGAACGGCGGTTCGACCTCGAGATAACCGTGCTCGCGCGTGTGGACGTCGAGCATGAAGTTGATCAGCGCGCGCGCCAGCCGAGCGCCGGCGCCGAGGAGCACCGAGAAGCGAGCGCCCGACATGCGGGTGGCCCGATCGAAATCGAGGATGCCGAGCGCCGGACCAAGATCCCAGTGCGCCTTCGGCTCGAATGCGAACGTACGCGGCTCGCCGGCGCGGCGGACCTCCACGTTGTCGTCGGCGGTCTTGCCGACGGGCACGCTGGCGTGCGGCAGGTTGGGAAGGACCATCAGCTGCGCGAGGCGCTGCTGTTCGACACCATCGAGCTGGGTCTCGAGCTGCTTGATCTGCTGCGCGCGCGCACGGTTCGCGGCGAAGATCGGCGAGGCGTCCTGCCCCTGCCGCTTCGCCTGCGCGACGAGGTCGGCGGCGGTGTTCTGTTCGCGTTTGAGCGACTCGATCTCGGGGATCAGCCGGCGGCGCCTGGACTCGAGGCCGGCGATCTGCTCGAGTTCGGCGTCGGGCTCGAGGCCGCGGCTCCGCAGCCCGCGGCGGACGTCTTCGATGTGATCGCGCACCAATCCCGCGTCAAGCATGGCTAAATCCTATATCGCCCCCGGCGGTCCTGCGATACGATCGGACCGTGATCGGCCCGATTCGAAAGGCAGTTTTCCCGGCCGCTGGCCTTGGTACCCGGTTCCTTCCGGCAACGAAAGCGCAGCCGAAGGAAATGCTTCCCCTCGTCGACAAGCCAATCATTCAGTACGGCGTCGAGGAGGCGGTCGCGTCCGGCATCGACAACATCATCCTGGTGACCGGCCGCGGCAAGAATGCGATCGAAGACCATTTCGACGTGTCGGTGGAGCTCGAGACGTTTCTCGAGGCGCGCGGCAAGAAGGATCAGCTCGACGAGATCCGCAAGATCTCGAACCTGATCAACTTCTCCTACGTCCGCCAGGGAGAACCGCTCGGTCTCGGGCACGCGGTCCTCGTCACCCGGGCGCTGGTCGGCGACGAGCCGTTCGCCGTCATCCTCGGCGACGATGTGATCGACGCGGATCCGCCGGCGATGCGGCAGATGATCGACGTGTTCAACGAGGTCGACGGCCCGGTGCTCGCGGTCGAACAGGTGCCCCGCGACACCGTCAGCTCCTACGGAATCATCGACGCCGAAGAAATCCGGCCCGGCGTCTACCGGATCCGCGACCTGGTCGAGAAGCCGCCGGTCGACGAAGCGCCGTCGGATCTCGCGATCATCGGCCGCTACGTGCTCACCCCCGACATCTTCCCCGCGCTCGAGTCGATCGGGAAGGACCGCACCGGCGAGATCCAGCTCACCAACGGATTGCGCCAGCTGCTCAAGAGCCGTCCGATCTACGGCTGCCGCGTCGACGGCGTTCGCCACGACACCGGCAACAAGCTCGGGTTCCTCAAGGCAGTCGTCTACTTCGCCCTTCGTCGTCCGGATCTCGCCGAGCCGTTCCGCGAGTACCTGCGCTCCGTCGATCTTCCCGGGGGGGCAATCGACCGGGCGGCAGCCCGCGCCGAACAGAGCGCGCGGCGCGCGCGCTAGGCACGCGGTCTTAGTGCTGATTCATCGCGGCGCGCGCCACGCTATTCCTTGGTAGCTGCCGGAGCCGGCGTCGATGCGGCCTTGTCGGACTTGTCGGACTTTCCCGAATCAGTTCCCTTGTCGGACGATTTCTCGGAGGACGAGCTCTCGGACGACGACTTCTCGGACGCGGATTTGTCCGACGAGGACTTGCCGGCCGACGATTCGGACGAGCCCTTCTTGGGGTAGTCGGTGATGTAGAACCCCGACCCCTTGAACTGGATCGCGGGGGACGAGAACAGCTTCTGCACCTTGCCGCCGCACTTCGGGCAGACTTCGAGCGGCGGGTCGGAGAACTTGACGATCTTCTCGAACCGATGGCTGCAGGCGTCGCACTTGTATTCGTAGAGGGGCATAGACAGCTTGGGAACTGAGAATAGCACGCCGGCTCGGGCCGGCCGGCTATTCGAGCAGCGGGCCGTTCTGCTCGCCGAGCATCAGCGAGCGGTGCATCCAGATCGGCAGCGTGCCGTTGCCGAGCAGCTCGTCGTGGAACTTGCGCAGCGAGTAGCCGGCCCCTGCCTTGGCCTTGTAGTCCTCGCGCATCTTGAGGATCATCAGCTTGCCGGCTGAATAGAGCACGTAGGAAGGGTCGAAGGTGCCGCGTTCCGCTTCCCGGCGGGCGGTACCCTCTTCGAGGTAGGCCTCCTCCCGGAAGAAACGCACCCCCTGTTCCACCGACATGTCCTCGCAGTGCAGCCGGATGCCGACGACGAAGCGGCACAGGCGGATCAGCGCTTCGGCGATCTGGCCGAGCCTCACCGCCGGCTCGTTCCGGCGGAAGCCTTCGTCGAGCATCATCTGCTCGCAGTAGTGCGCCCAGCCTTCGACCAGCGCCGTCGACGAGAACAGGATCGACTTGCGCAGCTTCGACTGCACCTGGCGCAGGTGCTGGTAGTGGAGATAGTGGCCGGGGAAAACTTCGTGAATCGAGATCGACCAGAGGTTGCCGTAGTTGAAGTCGCGCAGGTGCTCGGCCTGGCGCTCGGCCGGCCACGCCGGGTCGACGTCGGTGATGTAGTAGGTGGCGCGGAGCGGCCGGGCCTCGAACGGGCCGGGGGTCCACATGCTGGCGAAGGTCCAGCGATAGAACTTCGGCGTCGCCGCGACCTCCACCGGGGCCCCTTCAGGGATCGTGACGATGCGGTTGCGGCTGATGAAATCGACCAGCTCGCCGAGCTGCTGCTGCGCGACCGAGACCAGTTGACCGGCGGGTGGATGGTCCGCCTTGGCCCGTTCCCAGGCGCCGAGCGGGTCACCGCCGTTCATCCGTGAGGCGGCGCGGCGGAACTCTTCCTGCGTCGCCCGCAGCTCCCGCATCGCAATCGCCAGCAGCCGGTCGGCGTCGAGGGTCAGCCCCTCGTCCAGCCGCATCTTCTCTTCGAACCGCTCGCGCCCGAGGCGGAAGGAGCCCTTGCTGCGTGGGGCGAGGTCCTTGTCGAGATACTCGATGTAGCCGCCGAGTGCGGACGATGCCTCGGTGGAGGCGTCCGCCAGGTCGCCAAGGATGTGGAGGTCGTCGAGCCGCGAGAAAGCGCGCGGCAGGTCTTCGTCGATGAACCGCTGCGTGCCGCGCATGCTCTCGAGCCCGACCTTCACGAAGATCCCGGGAGGATCCTTGACGTTCTCGCGTGCCGCCTGGACGAGGCGGGGCACCTGGCGCAACTTCGACACGATCCTCCGGGCCCGCTGCGCCAGAGGCGCATACTCGAACAGGGCCTGACCGGCGAGGCTGGTCGAGATGATGTCGGCGTAGTGCTGCGGGCTGCGTTCCCACGTACGAACCTGTTCGAGCTCGAAGAGCCGGGAGCGGATCGTCGCCTCGAGTCCCGGGCGTTCGATGCGTTCGGCCTCGGTGAGCCGGGCGGGATCGATGGCCGCGAGCCGTCGCGCGAAGGCGCCCAGGTCGCGAACCTGCCCGTCGATCGCCCGCCGGCTCAGGTCCTCGAGCAGGTCGTCGTGAACGTGCACACCGTCGAAGGTGGCGCTGGTTGGGTGAGCTTCGTGCAGGTACGCGAGGTACTCGTCGACGAAATGCGGCAGGGGTTCGGCTGAATACATGCGCTACAATTTGGCCCGTCAGACATGCCCGGCATCCTCTATGTGGTCGCCACGCCCATAGGCAACCTCGAGGACGTCACATTGCGGGCCCTGCGGATCCTCCGCGAGGTTTCACTGGTTGCGGCGGAAGACACCCGCCGGACATCAAAGCTCCTTCAACACTACTCCATCTCCACCGTCGCGACGAGCCTGCACGAGCACAATGAGCACGCGAAGGGGCCGCGGCTGATCGACCGGTTGAAGAGCGGCGAATCGATCGCGCTGGTATCGGATGCCGGAACGCCGGCGATCTCGGACCCGGGAGCGCGGCTGGTGGCGGCGGCACACCGTGCAGGGATCCCGGTTCAACCAATCCCTGGCGCCAGCGCGGTGACGGCAGTCGTCTCGGCGGTCGGGCTGGACGGGGAGGGCTTCACGTTTCTGGGCTTTCCGCCAAATAGGTCGAATAACAGAAAGAAATGGCTGAAGGGTCTGGCCGAGCCACACCTGGCCGCTGGTTCTCTACGAGGCTCCACACCGAATCATCGGAACCCTCGCGGACATTCAGGCTGAACTCGGCGAGCGAACCGTGGCGATTGGGCGTGAGTTGACGAAAGTCCACGAACAATTGGCCGTTCGACCTATTTCAGAATGGCTGGAACCCCTCCGCCAGCCCAGGGGGAATTCGTTCTGGTGATTTTTCCCGCCGCGGTGACTGATGTTCCAGCAGCCAACGCCTCGCCCGACAATCTGGCAGCCGAATTCTGGCGATTGACCAAAATTTATGGCTTCGGACGACGTGAGGCGCTCAAGGAGGTTTCGACCCGCTTCGGGGTCAGCAGCAAAACCGTTTTTGATGCTGTTGAGTCGTTTCCTGACGAGGTCAACTGACCAACTCCGGTCTGTGGAACCGATTTCGGCGTATCCTGCTTGACCAAATAAGGCCCGATTTGTTACTTTTGCCCGCCGAGGCACTCGGCGGCAGGAGGCGACAGGTTTGGCAAAGCAGCGCCGGGGAGCTTCTCCCCGGACGACAACCAAGAAGGCGACGGCCCGAAAGGGGCGGCGCCCCGGTCCACCCGGGGGGCCGTGGCCAAGCCCAAGGCCCGTGCGGCAGCAAAGCCGGCTACTCGGGCGGCGGTCAGGCGCGCAACTCCGGCGAAGCCCCCGGCCGCTCCGGCCGTCAGGCGAACCGCGCCGGTCAAGGCCCAGCCAGTGCCGGCCGCGGTGACCCCGCCGGCCACTCCTCCGCCCGCCCCGCGCAAGCCGGGCTTCTACGAGGCGGTCGCCATCTACGAACGCGGCGTCCAGGCGCTCCAGCGGCACGACTACGCCGGTGCCGCCGAGCTGTTCCGCGCGGTTATCGACCGTTATCCGGAAGAGCGTGAGCTGCTCGAGCGGGCGCACCTGTATCTGAGGGTCTGCGAACGCGAAACCGCGCGCCAGGCTCCCCCGCCGCAGACGGCCGGTGATCACGTCTACGCGGCCACCGTCGCCCTCAACGCCGGAGACCACGCCACCGCCCTGAACCATCTCCAGCGGGCGCTGACTGCCGACGCCGACAACGATCACGCCCACTACATCATGGCCGCGACCCTGAGCATGCGGGGACGCCGCGAAGAAGCGCTGGAACACCTGCGCCGTTCGATCGCGCTCAACCCCGAAAACCGGTCACAGGCGAAGCAGGACCCGGATCTCGAGAACATCCGCGGCCACGAGGGCTTCCGCGCCGCCGTCGACAGTCCCGCCGGCTCCAGCCGCCGCAAAGCCGGCCCGGCGCGCCGCCGCTAGCCTCCAGGGGTGCGGCCCGTGGCCGAGTAGACTTGGGCATGGCTGATGTCCACGTCGTGGTCCTCGCCGCGGGCAAGGGCACACGGATGAAGTCCGCCCTTCCCAAGGTGCTCCACCGGGCAGGCGATCTCCCGCTGATCGATCACGTCTTCCGCGCCGCCGCAGTCCTGTCTCCGAAGTCGACCACCGTGGTGCTAGGTCACGAGGCCGAATCGGTTCGGGGCACCCTCGCTAAACGGCCGGGTCTGGGCTTTGCCCTCCAGCAGCCGCAACTCGGCACCGGGCACGCCCTGCTGCAGGCTGAGCCCGCTGTTGCGCGGCCAGACGGGCACAGTAGTGCTGCTTTCCGGCGACGTGCCGCTGTTGCGGCCCGCCACGCTCGAAGCGCTGGTCCGGGTGCATGCCGAGCGCGGTGCGGCCGCCACCGTGCTCTCGGCGGTCGTGCAGGACCCTCACGGGTATGGCAGGATCGTCCGGGACGACACCGGCCGGATCACCGCGATCGTCGAGCACAAGGACGCGACGCCGGCCCAGCGGTTGATCCGGGAGATCAACAGCGGCATCTACGCCTTCGACCTGGCGCCGCTGTTCGATGCGCTCAAAGAGATCGGGGCGGGCAACGCGCAGGGGGAGTACTACCTGCCGGACCTCGTCGGCATCTACCGTTCGCGCGGGTCGATCGTCGAAACCGTAGTCGCCGATGATCCGCGCGAGATCCTCGGCGTCAACAGCCGCAAGGAGCTGGCGGACGTGACGGCAATCCTCAAGCACAGGCGAAACGACGCGCTGATGGAATCGGGTGTCACCATCGTCGATCCGGCCAGCACCTTCATCGGGCCGGACGTCACGGTGGGGCCCGACACCACGATCCATCCCGGTGTCTACCTCGAAGGGGCCACCACCGTGGGAACCGGGTGCGTCATTCACTCCGGCGTTCGCATCGTCGATTCACGGATCGACGACCAGCGTGGTGATCAACAACTTCTGCGTGATCCTGGAGTCGCACGTCGCGCGCGGCGCGAAGCTGGGGCCGTTCGCGCACATCCGCCCGCAGTCGGACGTCGGTGAAGAGGCGCACGTCGGCAACTTCGTCGAACTGAAGAAGACGTCGCTCGGCCGCGGGTCGAAGGCGAACCATCTCGCCTACCTCGGCGACGCGACCATCGGCGAGCAGCGTCAACGTCGGGGCCGGCACGATCACCTGCAACTACGACGGGGTCGCGAAACACCCGACCGTGATCGAGGATGGCGCGTTCATCGGCAGCGACTCGCAGCTCATTGCGCCGGTCCGGGTCGGCCGCGGGGCCTACGTCGCCGCCGGATCGTCGATCACCGACGACGTGCCGGCCGGGTCGCTGGCGATCGCCCGCGGCAAGCAGACGAACAAAGAGGGCTGGGTCTCCAGGAAGGGCAAGGCCAGATAATCATGTGCGGCATCATCGGATACATCGGGCAGAAGCAGGTCCTGCCGGTCCTCATCGACGGGCTCCGGCGGCTGGAGTACCGCGGCTACGATTCCGCCGGCGTCGCCGTCGTCCGCAACGGCGCGATCGAGCTGCGCCGCAGCGCCGGCAAGCTGGCGCGCCTCGAAGAAGTGATCGCCGCCAACCCGCTCGAGGGGGATTATGGGATCGGGCATACCCGGTGGGCGACCCACGGTCGCCCGACCGAAGAGAACGCCCATCCTCACCAGGACTGCACCGGCCGGATCGTGGTGGTGCACAACGGGATCATCGAGAACTACCTGCCGCTCAAGCAGCAGCTGGTCAAAGAGGGTCACCGCTTCGTCACCGAGACCGACACCGAGATCGTCGCGCACCTGGTCGAGCGCGAGATGAAAGACGACGGCCTGGAGAATGCGACGCGGCGGGCGCTGCTCTACATGCGCGGGCTGTTCGCGCTCGTGCTGATGTCGGCCGACGATCCGAACAAGATCGTCGCCGTCCGCAACGGGCCGCCGATCGTGGTCGGCCTCGGGGACGGCGAGTTCTTCGTCGCCTCCGACATTCCGGCGATCCTGAGTCATACCCGCGACGTCGTCTTTCTCGGCGACGAAGAGATGGCGGTCGTCACGCCGGCGGGGGTCGAGTTCACCGACTACTCGGGGCGGGCGGTCTCGAACAAGAGCACCCGGGTGTCGTGGGATCCGGTCATGGCCGAGAAGGCCGGCTACAAGCACTTCATGCTCAAGGAGATCTTCGAGCAGCCGATGGCCATCAAGGAAACGGTCCTCGGCCGCACCTCGCTCGAGTCGGGAAAGGTGTTCCTCAACGAGATCCAGATCCCCGACGAGGTACTGCGGACGACCGAGCGGGTGGTGATCCTGGCCTGCGGTACGTCGTGGCATGCCGCGCTGATCGGCAAGTTCATGATCGAGTCGGTCGCCCGGATCCCGGTGGACGTCGATTACGGCTCGGAGTACCGCTACCGCGACCCGATCGTCTCGCCGAACACGCTCGCGATCGTGATCACGCAGTCAGGCGAGACCGCCGACACCCTGGCGGCGCTGCGTGAAGCGAAGAAGAAGGGGGCCCGCAGCATCTCGATCTGCAACGTCGTCGGCAGCATGGCGACGCGGGAGACCGACGGGACGGTCTACACCCATGCCGGGCCGGAGATCGGCGTGGCATCGACCAAGGCCTTCACCTCGCAGCTGGTGGCGCTCCACATGCTGGCGATCTACCTCGGTCAGCTGCGCGGCACGCTGACGCCGGAGGCCGCGCGCCCGCATATCGAAGGGCTCACCCAGCTGCCGCTGCTGCTGGAGCAGACGCTGAAGTGCGATTCGCTCACCGAGGAGATCGCGCGGCGGTTCCACCAGCGCAGCGACTTTCTCTACCTGGGACGCGGGATCAACTATCCGATCGCGCTCGAAGGGGCGCTGAAGCTCAAGGAGATCTCGTACATCCACGCCGAGGGGTACCCGGCCGGCGAAATGAAGCACGGGCCGATCGCGCTGATCGACGAGCAGATGCCGGTGGTGACGATCGCGCCGGACGACCATGTGTTCGAGAAGATGGTCGGCAATATCCAGGAGGCAAAGGCGCGGGGTGGGTCGGTGATCGCGCTCGTGAGCGAGAGCCAGTCGAGTCTGAGCGAGCTGCTGGACCCGGCCCAGGACTTCCTGATCACCGTGCCGGCGGCTCACCCGCTGATCACGCCGGTGCTGATGGTCGTGCCGCTGCAGCTGCTGTCGTACCACATGGCCGTCCGCCGCGGCTGCGACGTGGATCAGCCGAGAAACCTGGCCAAAAGCGTGACGGTGGAATAGCGCGCGACCGCGCGGCCGAACTGGTGGACGACTTCAGCGCGTTATGAGTTGTGAATTCTGAATTCAGCGGCAACAAGCTGAAATCGTCCGTACCGGACGACTTCGACCCGGCCACTTATTCACGAGTTCGCCGTTCCCCTGTTAGACCCCGTGCCCGTAGCCGGTTTCGGCCGGGGTGCTGGCGAACTCTGGAACGGCGGGGGGCGTCGCGGGAGCGGGCCGGCTGAACGTCCGGGCGACGATGGCGGAGAGGTCCTGGTCGGTGACGACCTTCTCGCGGTCGGCGTGCTCGATCACCGCACGGTAGACCTCGTCGAGCTCGCGCCGGTCGAGCGTCACCCCGATCAGCTCACAGCGGCGCTGCACTGCGTGCCGGCCGGAGTGCTTCCCGAGCACCAGCGTTGCCTGCGGGACGCCCACTTCCTCCGGACGCATGATCTCGTAGGTCCGGCGGTCCTTCAGCATGCCGTCCTGGTGGATGCCGGCTTCGTGCGCGAACGCGTTGCGGCCGACGATCGCCTTGTTCGACTGGACCCCTTCACCGGTGACGCTCGTGAGCAGCTGGCTCGAGGCGTAGATCTCCTGGGTGACGATGCCGCTCGAGAACGGCAGCAGATCCGGACGGACCCGCGTCGCCATCACCACCTCCTCGAGCGAGGCGTTGCCGGCGCGCTCGCCGCAACCGTTGATCGTGCACTCCACCTGCCGGGCGCCCCCCTCGAGCGCCGCCAGGCTGTTGGCGACCGCGAGGCCGAGATCGTCGTGACAGTGAGTGCTCCAGACCACCTGGTCGGAACTCGGGACCCGGTTGATGATCGCTGTGAAGAACGCCCTGATCTCGGCGGGGGTCGAGTAGCCGACGGTGTCGGGAAGGTTGATGGTCGTAGCCCCTGCCTGAATCACCGCCTCGGCGACGCGCCACAGGAACTCCGGGTCGGTGCGGGTCGCGTCTTCGGCCGAGAACTGCACGTCGTCGGTGTAACGGCGGGCCTGACGCACCGCCTCGACTGCGGTGTCGAGGCACTGTTGGCGGCTGATGCGGAGTTTACGCTCGAGGTGGAGGTCGGAGGTGGCGATGAAGACGTGGATCCGGCGGCGCTCGGCCGGGGAGATCGCCCAGCCGGCACGGTCGATGTCTTTGGCGCTACAGCGCGCCAGGGCGGCGATGATCGGGCCGCGGATCCGGGTCGCGACCAGCCGGACCGACTCGGCATCGGCTTCCGAGGCGATCGGGAAGCCGGCCTCGATGACATCCACCCCGAGCGTGGCCAGCTGGGCGGCCAGCTTCAGCTTCTCGTCGGTGCGCATCGAGAACCCGGGCGCCTGTTCGCCGTCCCGCAGGGTCGTGTCGAAAATCGTAATCCGGTCTGTAGACATGGGCCCTCCGCCTATTCACTTGTATCGGATCGAAGCGAAACGAGTCCAATTTATTGTTTTTGCATTTGCATAACCATTCCTTATTATGACGGAATGCAGCTGCAGGATCTTCACGCGTTTGTCACGGTGGCGGAGGAGCGGAGCTTCTCGGTGGCGGCCCGGCGGCTGCACCGGACGCAGCCGGCGGTGAGCCAGGCGATCCACCGGATCGAGGAGGGGCTCGGCGACCGCCTGTTCGACCGTTCGTCGCGAAACGGCACCCTGACGGAGGCGGGGGTGCTGCTGCTCGAGCACGCCCGGCGGCTGCTGCGGATGGCGACCGAGGCGGAGGCGGCGGTCAGGGAACTCCAGGACGTGCGCCGCGGCAAGGTGGTGATCGGCGCCAATGAAGCGGCGGTCCACTCGCTGCTGCCGTTCCTCCGCGATTACGCCGTCAGCCACCCGGGGGTCTCGGTGGAGGTCCGCCGGGTGCCGTCCCGGCGGATCGCCGCCGAGTTGCTCGACCGGTCGATGGACTTCGGGGTCATGACCTTCCTGCCGGCGGAGCGCGGCCTGCAATCAATCGCGCTCGGCGACGACGAGCTGGTGATGCTGGCGCATCCGAAGCACCCCCTGGCGGCGAAGAAGCGGGTCTCGATCGGCGAGGTCGGACGGGCGGTGGTGATCGCCCACAACGACCCCTCCCCCACCCGCGATCGCGTCCTCCGCCTCTATCAGCGCCGGCACGCCGAGATCAACATCAGGATCTCGCTCCCCAGCCTCGATGGGATCAAGCGCGCGGTGGAGATGGGGGTTGGGGTGGCGGTGCTGCCGCGCCGTTGCGCGCTGACCGAGATCGAGCGCGGCGACCTGGTCGCCGTCAAGGTGCCGGAGCTCAAAGGCCGTCGCGTCGTGCGCTTCGTCTTCCGCAAGGCCGGCGAACTGTCACACGCGGCGGCGGCGTTTCTTGAGGTAGTGAAGGGTAAGGAGAAGTTGTGAATTGCGAGTTGTGAGTTGAGTCACAACAAGCTTAAGTCGTCCGTACGGACGGCTTCGACGCCGGTGGCTGTCAATTCACCATTCGCAATTCAGAATTTCACCCCATCCCACCCTACGGCCAGCCGGAAATGTACGGCAGCGCCTGCGCGACAGCCCGGACTTCTTCGTAGCGGTCGAGCAGCAGGCCGGTCGCGTCCCAGCTTCCGTCGAGGAACCCTTCGCGGGCGGCGGCGGGTAGGTGCACCGGGAACGTCTGCGAGCCCAGCGACACGGTGAGCTGCTCGATGTCGAGCGTGAACACCGTGCCGGGATCCTGCTCGGCGGCGGACTGAAGCTGCAGCGCCACCTCGGCGCTGACAGTCGCACAGGGCATGCCGAGCGCGACCGAGTTGCCGAAGAAGATCTCCGAGAACGACTCGCCCACGGCCGCACGGATGCCACGGCGGCGGATAGCCTGGGGCGCATGCTCGCGCGACGAGCCGCAGCCGAAGTTCGCGTTCACGAGCAGCAGCGTCGCCCCTTGGTACGCCGGATTCGAGACCGGGTGCGAACCGCCGGCCTGGGCGCGGTCGTCCTCGAACAGGTGATGCTCGAGCCCTTCGAACGAAACGGATCTGAGGAAACGGGCCGGGATGATCCGGTCGGTGTCGACGTTGTTGCCCCGTACCGGGAGCGCAGTCCCCGAGACACGCCGGATCGGCTCAATCGCCATGGCTGAAGGTCCTCACGTCGACGATCTCGCCGGCGACGGCGGCGGCGGCGACCATTGCCGGGCTCATCAGCAGCGTCCGGCCGACCGGACTCCCCTGCCGGCCTTTGAAGTTACGGTTCGACGAGGAGGCGCAGACCTCGCGCCCTTCGAGCCGGTCCTGGTTCATGGCCAGGCACATCGAGCAGCCGGCGCCGCGCCATTCGAACCCGGCCTCGGCAAAGACGTGGTGCAAGCCTTCGCGCTCGGCCGCCTCTCGCACCGCCTGGGAGCCCGGCACCACCAGCGCCCTGACACCCGCGGCGACATGCTTGCCGCGCACGATCCGGGCGGCTTCACGAAGATCGGACAGCCGCGCGTTGGTGCAGGAGCCGACGAAGGCAACGTCGATGTGCGTCCCGACAATCGGATCGCCGGCGCGGAGCCCCATGAAATCGAGGGCCTCCTCGATCGCCGGGCCGTCGCCGGAGGAGGCCGCCACCGGATCGGGCAGCCGCTCGTCCACGTAGATGGATTGCCCGGGGTTGATTCCCCACGTGACCGTCGGACGGATCGATCCCGCATCGATCTCGACCTCATCGTCGAATCGGGCGCCGGGATCGGACGCCAGCGTGCGCCACCAGGCGGCGGCCCGCTCGAATTCTTCGCCGGCGGGAGCGAAACGCCGGCCGCGAAGGTAGGCAATCGTCGTTTCGTCCGGGTTGACGTAGCCGGCCCGTGCCCCTCCCTCGATCGACATGTTGCAGATGGTCATCCGCTCGTCCATCGACATGCGCTCGATCGTGTCGCCGGCGTATTCATAGGCGTAGCCGACGCCGCCGTTCACGCCGAGCCGCCGGATGATCTCGAGGATGACGTCCTTCGCGTACACGCCGGGTCGCAGCTGGCCGCTGACACTGATCTTCCGGACCTTCAGCGGCTCGATCGCCAGGCACTGCGAAGCGAGCACGTCGCGCACCTGCGAGGTGCCGATGCCGAAGGCCACCGCTCCGAACGCGCCGTGGGTCGAGGTGTGGCTGTCGCCGCAGGCGATCGTCATCCCCGGCTGCGTCAGCCCGAGCTCCGGACCCACGACATGGACGATGCCCTGGGAGCCGGACGACAGATCGAACATCCTGATCCCGGCGTCGCGGCAGTTACGTTCGAGCGCCGCCAGCATGTCTTCCGCCATCAGGTCGAGAAACGGCCGCCGCTGATCTTTGGTCGGGACGATGTGATCGACCGTTGCGATCGTACGCTCGGGGAACATCACCCCGCTGCCGCGAGCGCGAAGCATGTCGAACGCCTGCGGGGTCGTCACCTCGTGAATCAGGTGCAGTCCGACGAACAGCTGGGTCTGCCCGTTCGGCAGCTTGCGCACCGCGTGCGCGCGCCACACTTTCTCGAGCAGGGTCGAAGGCATGGGAGGAATGGTACTACGAGGACGCAGGCGGCCAGAAAGGGGGAAGGGAATCGGGAATGGGGGATGGGGATGGGGGTATGGGGCAGGTATACTGAGGCCTCCCTCCATGGAATTCCTCTCGAAGCTGAATCCCGAACAACGCGAGGCTGTACTTCATCGTGACGGGCCGCTCCTGATCCTCGCCGGAGCCGGCTCGGGCAAGACGCGCGTCATCACGTTTCGCATCGCCCACCTCATCGGCGACGGTCACGCCGAGCCGGACCAGGTACTGGCGGTCACCTTCACCAACAAGGCCGCGCAGGAAATGCGCGAACGGGTGGAAGGGCTCATCGGCGACGAAGCTCGAGGCGTGTGGCTCTCGACCTTCCACGCGCTGTGCGCCCGGCTGCTTCGTCGTGAGGCGCCGAAGATCGGGTTGAGCCGCGATTTCGTGATCTACGACTCGTCAGACCAGGTCGCGGTGGTGAAACAGGCGCTGCGCGAGCTGAACATCGACGACAAGTTCGTGCCGCCGCGCATGGCGCTCTCGCGCATCAGCCACTGCAAGAACCGCATGGAAGGGCCCGACTCGATTCGCGGCACCTGGGACATCCGCGGGGAGCAGATCGCCAAGGTCTACGAGAAGTACATCCTCGCGCTGAAGGACGCGAACGCGCTCGACTTCGACGACCTGCTGCTCAAGACGGTCGAGCTGTTCGAGACTTCGGAGCAGGCCCGCGGCTTCTACTCGAAGAAATTCCGCTACGTCATGGTGGACGAATACCAGGACACGAACCGGCCGCAGTACCTGCTGATCCGCCGCCTCGCCGAGGCCTACCGCAACCTCGCGGTGGTCGGCGACCCCGACCAGTCGATCTACAAGTGGCGCGGCGCCGACCTGAAGAACATCCTCGATTTCGAAACCGATTTCCCCGAGGCCAAGACGGTCCGGCTCGAGCAGAACTATCGGTCCACCCAGGTGATCCTCGACGCCGCGTCCGCAGTAATCCGGCAGAACCGGAACCGCAAGGACAAGCGGCTGTGGACCGACCGTATCGGCGGCTCGAAGATCGTCTACTTCCGCGGCAACGACGAGCTCGAGGAGGCCGACTTCATCACCCGCTCGATCAAGGCGCATCGGCAGGAAGACATCCGGTCGCTGATGGCGGTGCTCTACCGGACCAACGCCCAGTCGCGCGCGATCGAAGACTCCCTCATGCGGGAGGCGATCCCGTACAAGATCATCGGCGGCGTCCGGTTCTACGAGCGCAAGGAAATCAAGGACGCGCTCGCCTACCTGAAGCTGATCATCAACCCGCACGACGACGTCAGCCTCCGGCGGGTGATCAATGTCCCGGCGCGCGGCGTCGGCAAGGGGGTGATGGATTCGCTCAACGCGATCGATCCGGAGGCGGTAATCGCCGACGCTCCTCCGCTGCTCGCCGCCGGCCTCCAGGAGGTCAGCTCTGCCCGCTCGCTCTGGGCCAAGGCGGTCTACGCCGTCGGCGAGTCGAAGCTGACCGGGCGCGCCTGTGCATCGCTGCGCGTCTTTCGCGACCTCATCGTCAACCTGGCCGAGGCCGCCCGGCAGGACGCGGTGTCGATCGTCATCGGCAAGATGCTCGACCAGACCGGCTACCTGCAGGCGCTGCGCGACGAAAACAGCGAAGAGGCGAACGATCGGATCGAGAACCTGATGGAGCTGGTGTCGGCCGCGCGCGACTACGAGTCGCACGACCCGGAGGCCTCGCTCGGCGGATTCGTCGACCGGTTGTCGCTCCTCTCAGAAACCGACGAGGAATCAGGCAACCGTGAAGCCCGCGTCTGGTTGATGACGATGCATGCGGCCAAGGGGCTGGAGTTCCCGCTGGTCATCATTGCCGGGCTCGAAGAAGGACTGTTCCCGCATTCGCGCTCGGCCGACAACGAGGACGAAATCGAGGAGGAGCGCCGTCTCTGCTACGTCGGGCTGACCCGCGCGGAGCGCAAGCTGATTCTGACGAGCGCGGCCAGGCGGCGGGTCTTCGGCGAGTACCAGGCGACCGAGCCGTCACGCTTTCTCGACGAGATCCCCGCCGAGCTGGTGGAACGGATCGCGCCGGCGGTCAGCGCGCAGTACCAGGGAGCGTTCGGTCACCAGCACTACGAGTTCCGGACCAACCCGTACGGAAGGGGCGGCCGAGGGCGCGGCGGAAGCCGCAGCCGCGAAGAGACCGCGGCCTTCCCCGCCTACGAGAACGAGGACCAGTCCGCCGGCGCGCTGCGCCCCGGCATGCGCGTGCGCCACGCGCAGTTCGGCATCGGCAACGTCGTGGCCGTGGAAGAGCACGCCGACGACCTGAAGGTGACCGTGCGCTTCAACACCGTCGGGGTCAAGAAGCTGCTCGCGAAGTTCGCGAAGCTAGAGCTCGCTTGATTGCGGACTGGTGATTGTCGGTTGCTGATCGACGGATTGTGGATTGGTGATTGGTGATTTGGCGTCGGCGCGCGAGAGGCGACGGTCGCGGACTTCTCGACAGCGCTCAGATCGACCGGTCCGCAATTCGCGGTCAGCGTCGACGGTCCGACCAGATCGAGCAATCCGTCGATCTGCAATCCGCCAACTCACGCAATCCGTCAATCAAGATGCAGTTCGGTTGTGTCGCGGGTCCGAGACTACGGTCCGCTTACTCTGCCGGGGTCTCGGGAGCGTCGGGCGGGGGCTCGGCGACCGGCGCGCCATTCGCACCCACCTCGTCGTCGCGTTCCGCCAGCTTGGCGACCGCGACCACCATATCGCCATCTTCCATCTCGATCAGCCGGACGCCCTGGGTAGCTCGACCGATCGCCCGAATGTCACCGGCGCGCGTCCGCAGGATCATCCCCTGCTGGCTGATCAACATCACCTGGTCGTCGTCGGTGACATAGACAATGCCGACCACCTTGCCGTTGCGGTCAGAGGTCTGGATGTTGATGATGCCGTAGCCGCCGCGGGCGGTGATGCGGTATTCGTCGAGCGGGGTGCGCTTGCCGTAGCCGTTCTGGGCGACGGTCAGGACGGTGCCCCCCGGCCGCACGATCTCCATCCCGACCACTTCGTCGTCGTCGCGGAGAGTTATGCCGCGGACGCCGTAGGCGGTGCGACCCATCGAGCGGACGTCGGTCTCCTCGAACCGGATCGCCATGCCGTCGCGGGTGCCGAGCACGACCTGCTCCTTGCCGTCCGACAGCTCGACCGCGATCACCGCGTCACCCTCGTCGACGCCGATCGCGATGATGCCGCCGGCGCGAGGATTGCTGAACTCGGTGAGGTCGGTCTTCTTGATCACGCCCTTGCGGGTGCCCATCACCACGAACTGCTGGTCCTCGTCGGCGGGGAACTCCTTGACCGCGAGCAGCGCCGCGATCTTCTCCCCTTCCTGCATCGAGACCAGGTTGGCGATCGCCTTCCCCTTGCCGCCGGCCCCGGCGTCGGGGATGGCGTGGACCTTCAGCCAGTAGGCCCGCCCCCGGTCGGTGAAGATCATGATGTACGAGTGAGTGGACGCGATGAAGAGATGGCTGACGAAGTCCTCTTCGCGCGTGCGCATGCCGATGCGCCCCTTGCCGCCGCGGCGCTGCATGCGGTAGGTGGTGATCGCGGTCCGCTTGATGTAGCCGGTGCTGGTCACGGTGATCGCGACGTCTTCGTCGGCGATCAGGTCCTCGATCCGGAACTCGCCGCTGTCTTCGATGAACGTCGTGCGGCGCTCGTCCGAGAATTTGTCGCGAACGGCGGTGAGCTCTCCCATGATGACGGCCATCAGCAGCGCGTCGCTGGAAAGGATGGCGCGCAGCCGCTCGATCGTCCGCATCAGCTCGGCCAGCTCGTCGAGGATCTTCTGACGCTCGAGGCCGGTGAGCCGCTGCAGCTGCATGTCGAGGATCGCCTGCGACTGGAGCTGCGACAGGCTGAACTGGGTCATGAGGCCGTCACGCGCCTCCGCCGGGTTCCTGGAGCCGCGTATCAGCTTGATGACGGCATCGAGGTGGTCGAGCGCGATCTTCAGGCCTTCGAGGATGTGGGCGCGCGCCTCGGCCTTGCGCAGCTCGAACTCGGTCCGGCGGCGGACGACTTCGCGGCGGAACTCGATGAAGTGCTCGATGATGTCGACGAGCGGCAGCACCCGCGGCCGGCCGCCGACGATCGCCAGCATGATGATGCCGAACGTGGTCTGCAGCTGGGTGTGCTTGTAGAGATTGTTGAGGATGACCTCGGGGACCTCGCCGCGCTTCAGCTCGATGACGATCCGCATCCCGTCGCGGTCCGACTCGTCGCGCAGATCCGAGATGCCTTCGATGGTCTTCTCGCGTACCAGCTCGGCGATGTTCTCGAGCAGCCGCTTCTTGTTCACCTGGAACGGGATCTCGGTGATGACGATTGCGACCTTGTCGGCCTTCTTCGATTCCTCGGTCGTCGCCTTGGCGCGGATCGTGATCGAGCCCCGCCCGGTGGTGTAGGCGCTGAAGATCCCCTGCCGGCCGATGATCGAGCCGCCGGTCGGGAAGTCCGGCCCCGGGATCGCCTTGAGCACCGCGCGCAGGCGAGCCTCGCGGGACTGGTCGATCTGCCCAGCCTCGTTCAGCTTCGTCCGGAGCTCGATCAGCGCGATCACCCCGTCGATCACCTCCCGCATGTTGTGCGGCGGGATGTTCGTCGCCATGCCGACGGCGATGCCGGTCGATCCGTTGACCAGCAGGTTCGGATAGGTCGTCGGCAGGACGGTCGGCTCTTCGGTGGTCTCGTCGAAGTTGGGGACGAAGTCGACCGTCTCCTTGTCGAGATCCCCCATCATCTCTTCGGCAAGCTTCTCGAGGCGCGCTTCGGTGTAGCGGTAGGCGGCCGGCGGATCGCCGTCGACCGAGCCGAAGTTCCCCTGGCCGTCGACCAGGAGGTAGCGCATGTTGAAGTCCTGCGCGAGGCGGACGAGCGTGTCGTAGGCCGGGGCGTCGCCGTGGGGATGGTAGTTGCCGATGACTTCGCCGATGACCTTCGCGCACTTGCGGTAGGGGCGGTTCGACCCGAGCCCCATCTGCCGCATCGCGTAGAGCACCCGCCGGTGGGCCGGCTTCAGCCCGTCACGTACGTCCGGCAGCGCGCGCCCGATGATCACGCTCATCGCGTAATCCATGTACGAGCGCTTCATCTCGTCTTCGATGTTGACGGGGAATTTGTTCAGGGAGATGTCGGACATAAGGGTGCGTCAAGAGTGCGGACGGGTGCGGAAGAGTGCAGGTAGCCAGTGTCGAGGGTCCTGGGAGTGCGAAATCGCGAGGAGTGCCGCTGCACCCCTCCGCATGTTTCCGCACCCCTTCGCACTCCTCCGCACCCTCTTAGATATCGAGGTTTTTCACGTCGAGCGCGTTGTCTTCGATGAACTTGCGGCGCGGCTCGACCTGGTCACCCATCAGCGTGGTGAACATGAGGTCGGCCTCCATGTGGTCCTCGGCGCGGACCTGGGCCAGCGTCCGGGTTGCCGGGTTCATCGTCGTTTCCCACAGCGTGTCGGGGTTCATCTCCCCGAGGCCCTTGTAGCGGTTGATCGCGACGCCCTTCTTGCCGGCGGCGGTGAAGAACTCGACCAGGTCGTCGAGCGATTCGACCCGGACCTCGGCGTCCGCCCCGGCGGCCCCCTTCGGCGCGGGCGGCCCGGCCGCAGCCGCTTCCGCGATCAGCTGGTCGGCCATGGCTTTCGGCTCCGCCGCGAGCCTCGTGGCCTCGTCGAGCGGCGCGCCGCCGATCGCGGTTTCGTCAGCCGATGCGACGCCGCCTTCGTCGACCGCCTCTTCGGCCGCCGCGGCCGCGGTCTTGACGATCATCGGTCCGCGAATGCCCTTCACGTCCTGGTAGCTGGTCGCCAGGGTCCGGAACTCGGCGGTGGTCACGAAGTCCTGGTCGATGCGGTGGTGCCTCGGGTAGCCGGTTGAGCGGTCCTCGATCGCCAGCGCGAACGCCTGGTGCTCTTCGTCGGGCTGCACCGTGACGCGGCGGACCGTCGTCGTCAGCGCCGTGGCCAGCGCCTCGACCCGGCTGCTATCGGAGAAGAAGGCCTTGTCTTTCGCGTCGCCGTCGAGCAGTCCCATGACGACCTCGCGGGACGGGCCGCGACGTTCGACGATCTGCAGGAACTTGCGGAACGAGATCAGCTTCTCGAGCCGCTGCTCGAGCTCGGCCCCGCGCAGCTCGGTGCCGTCCGGCAGCACCACCACCCGCGACTCGACCGCCCGTTTGATCAGCCAGGTCTCGAGCGCGCGCTCGTCCCGGATGAACACTTCGTGCCGGCCGCGCTTGGCCCGGAACAGCGGCGGCTGCGCGATGTAGATGTAGCCCCGCTCCACCAGCGGCCGCATCTGGCGGTAGAAGAACGTCAGCAGGAGGGTCCGGATGTGCGATCCGTCCACGTCCGCGTCGGTCATGATGATGATCCGGTGGTAGCGGGTCTTCTCCGCGTTGAAGTCCTCGACGCCGATGCCGCAGCCGAGCGCCGCGATCATGGTCTTGATCTCGTCGCTGCCGAGCATGCGGTCGAAGCGGGCCTTCTCGACGTTGAGGATCTTCCCCTTGATCGGCAGGATCGCCTGGAAGCGCCGGTCGCGCCCCTGCTTGGCCGAGCCGCCGGCCGACTCCCCTTCGACGATGTAGATCTCGCTCTGGGCGGGATCGCGTTCCTGGCAGTCGGCGAGTTTGCCCGGGAGCGAGCTGTTGTCGAGCGCTCCCTTGCGGCGCACCAGGTCGCGGGCCTTGCGCGCGGCTTCGCGCGCGCGTGCCGCATCGACCGCCTTGGCGATGACCTTCTTCGCCACCACCGGGTTTTCTTCGAGGTAGGCGCCGAGCCGGTCGTTGACGATCGCCTCGACGATCCCCTTGACCTCGGTGTTCCCCAGCTTGGTCTTGGTCTGCCCTTCGAACTGCGGCCGCGGGATCTTGACGCTGATCACCGCGATCAGCCCTTCGCGGATGTCGTCGCCGCCGATGTTGGCGTCCTTCAGGTCCTTCGCCAGATTGTTCTTGCCGACGTAGGAGTTGATGGTCCGGGTCAGCGCCGAGCGGAAACCCGAGAGGTGGCTTCCTCCCTCGTGAGTGTTGATGTTGTTGGCGAAGGTGTAGACCGTCTCGGTGTAGCTGTCGTTCCACTGCAGGGCGATCTCGACGTCGATGCCGTCCTTCTCGCCGTGCATGTAGATCGGCTTGTCGTTGACCGCGGTCTTGTTCTGGTTCAGGTACTGGACGAAGGAGTTGATCCCCCCCTCGTAGAGAAAGCGATGGCTCTTGCCGTCACGCTCGTCGTCGATCGTGATGGTCACGCCGCCGTTCAGGAACGCGAGCTCGCGCAGCCGCTGCGCCAGGGTGTCGAAGCTGAACTCGACGGTCTCGAAGATCTCGGCGTCAGGCTTGAAGGTGATCTTGGTGCCGCGCTTCTTGGTGGTGCCGGCGACTTCGAGATCTCCCAGCGGCGCGCCGCGCTCGTATTTCTGCTGGTAGACCTGGCCGTTGCGCCAGATCTCGAGGTCGAGCTCGACCGACAGCGCGTTGACGACCGAGACCCCGACGCCGTGCAGACCACCCGAGACCTTGTAGCTGTCGTTGTCGAACTTGCCGCCGGCATGGAGGACGGTCAGCGCGACTTCCGCCGCCGAACGCCCGCTGGCGTGCAGGTCGGTGGGGATGCCGCGGCCGTTGTCGACCACCGTTACCGAGTTGTCGATGTGCAGCGTGACGTTGATCTGGTCGCAGTGCCCGGCCAGCGCCTCGTCGATCGAGTTGTCGACGATCTCGTAGACGAGGTGGTGCAGGCCGGCGGCACCGGTCGAACCGATGTACATGGCCGGCCGCTTCCGCACCGCCTCGAGCCCCTCGAGGACCTTGATCTTGTCGGCGCCGTAATCGTCGGAGACCTGGCCGTGGCCATTGCCCGACTCACCGGCGTGGTCGGCCGGCGCCATGTGGTTGTCCGGCGTGGCCGCAGACGGCGTGGCCGCAGACGGCTGCGCCGCGGCTGGGCTGATCGTCGTTCTGGGATTCGAGTTGTGACATTCGTGGTGTTGTCAGACCCTCATCGGCATGATCACGTAGGTGTACTCGTAGCCGTCCGCGCCAACCGGCTTCATGACGGCCTGGCTCATCTCGTCCTTGAACTCGAGCGCGACCGAGTCGGTCTCGACCACGCCGAGGAAGTCGAGCACGTATTGCGCGTTGAAGCAGATCGTCACCGGCGTCGAGTCGTACTCGACGATGATCGCTTCCTTGGCTTCGCCGAACTCGGGACTGCTCGAGGCGATCTCGACCTTGCCCTTGTCGATCTGGAACTTCACCGCGCGCGACCGCTCGTTCGACAGCAGCGCGACCCGCTTCACCGCGCTGGTCAGACGGTCGCGATCGAACTCGACCCGCTTGTCGTTGCTCTTGGGGATGACCCGCTCGAAAGCCGGGAACTGGCCGTCGATCATGCGCGAGATCAGCAAGCGTCCGCCGATGTCGAAGAACAGGTGGTTCTCGCCGCGCTCGTACTGGATGTCCCCGTCACCTTCCGACAGCAGGCGGCCGAGCTCGAGCAGTGTCTTGCGCGGCAGGATCACCCGCTCCTCGTCGTCTCCTTTGACCTTGCCCTTCCCCTTCTCGCGGGGGACGGTGATCAGCGCCAGGCGATGGCCGTCGGTCGAGACCAGGCTCATCGCGTCGGCGCGCTGGATGAACAGCGCCCCGTTGAGAAAGTAGCGGGTGTCTTCGCCGGTGATCGCGAACTGCGTCTTCGACACCATGTGCTTGAGCACGTCCCGCGGCAGCGTCGCGGTGTAGCTGCCGGTCCCCTCGGGAAGCGAGGGGAAGTCTTCCCGCGGCAGCGTCTGCATCCGCGAGTCGAACCGGTCGGCGGCAACCTTGACGCCGTTCTTGTTCTCCTCGATCCGGATGTCGGTCTCGGGCAGTGCCTTGATGATCTCGTAGAGCTTCTTGGCCGGCAGCGTCAGCGATCCCGGCTTCGAGACCGATGCCGGGCACCGGCTGCGCAACCCCACCTCGAGATCGGTGGCCAGCAGTTTCACCTGGTCACCCTCCGCTTCGATCAGGACGTTCGCAAGAATCGGGATCGTGTTCTTGCGTTCCACGATGCCCTGGAACAACTGCAGTTCGCGCAACAGATCAGTCTTGCGTACGACCAGTTCCATAAGGGTGATGACCTCGCGGGAGGCGAGCCGGCGGCGCGCTTAATCCCTATCTGGTGAAGAGAGAAATAAGGAACAAAGAATTATAACAATTAAGAGGCGCTGTGGATATCACAAAACGCGGCGCTTAATCCTTGCAGGTCTGTAGTTTAGCCTGTGGACGAGGTTTCGGATCGGCGGCCGCGAACCTGGTGCGTTTTTGGTGCATGTTCCGGCCGCCACCGACGTCCACAGTTCATCCGCAGGGCGGCTCGGAGCGGGGTGTGGAAAACTCAACCGCCGGGCTCGGTTTCCCCTCTACCGGAGCGACTCGGAGAGGGTGTTGAGAAGCGTGTTGAAATCCCCGTCGCGCTTGCGGAGGTCTTCGATCTTGCGGATCGAATGGATGACGGTCGAGTGGTGTTTGCCACCGAAGCTCCGGCCGATCTCGGGCAGCGACGCGTTCGTCAGCGCCTTGCACAGGTACATCGCGATCTGGCGCGGCATCGCCACCGACTTCGAGTTGTTGCGCGACTTCAACTCGGTCAGCTTCAACTGGTAGTAGTCGGCGACGAACTTCTGAATCACCTCGATGGTGACGGCGCGGTCGTCGTGCTGCAGTACGTTGCGCAGCACGTCCTGGGCGAGCGACAGCGAGATCTCACGCCCGGTCAGCGAGGCGTAGGCAACGAGCCGGATCAGCGAGCCTTCGAGCTCGCGGATGTTCGACTTGATCTTCCCGGCGATGAACAGCGCGACGTTGTCGGGGAGACCGACCCCTTCGGCGTCCGCCTTGCGCCTGAGGATCGCGACCTTGGTCTCGAGATCCGGCGCCTGGATGTCGGCGATCAGGCCCCACTCGAAGCGTGAGCGCAGCCGCTCCTCTAGTTGCGGGATCTCGTGCGGCGGCCGGTCGCTGCTGATGACGATCTGCTTCTGCGAGTCGTAGAGCGCGTTGAAGGTGTGGAAGAACTCGGTCTGGGTCCCTTCCTTGCCGGCGAGAAACTGGATGTCATCCACCAGCAGCACGTCGACGCTGCGGTAGCGCTCGCGGAAATCCAGGACGCGGTCGTAGCGCACCGCGTTGATCATCTCGTTCATGAAGCGCTCCGACGAGATGTAGGTGAGCTTCAGCGTCTTGAGATGGTTGATCACGTAGTGACCAATCGCGTGCATCAGGTGCGTCTTGCCCAGGCCGACGCCGCCATAGATGAACAGGGGGTTGTACGAGCGCGACGGGGCCTCGGCGACCGCCCGGCAGGCGGCGTGCGCAAACTGGTTCGAGGACCCGACGATGAAGGTCTGGAAGGAGTAGCGGGGGGCCAGGCCCCCGACTGGACCGTCCTCGGGGGACGTTTCCAGCTCTGCAGGATCGACGTCCAGTTCGACGAGGGGGTCGAGGGCCGGCGCGATCACCTCGGGGACAGGGTCGTCCTCGGTGACGAATGCGACCGAAGCGCCCCGGCGCTCGACCTCTGCAAGGGCCTCCGCGATCACGGCCGGGTAGTGCTTGGTCAGCCAGTCCCGGAACAGGCCGTTCGGCACCCGTACCCGGATCGGCCCACCGTCGTCGGCGACGAACGAGGTCGGCTTGAACCAGGTGTAAAAGCTGTGACGATTGACTTTAGTCTCGATCCTCGAAAGGACCTGATCCCAGATATTCCCGGCCATGACTACGCCCAAGGGAGGGTGCGCTGGACTTTCGCCTCGACGGGCCCTTCTGCCAGCCCGATCGCTTCGGAGGGAGGGGGAAAATCGCCAATGAAATCAGGGGGTTTCACGCTTTCGCCCCGGTTGAAGCGGCCAGATTTCGGCATCGGAGGGGCGGAGGATAGCGAAAATCTGGGCTTTTCCACATTTTTTTCCACAACTGTGGAAAACTTCGGGGGGAGACCCTACGGGCTTCGTAGGAAGTGGGACTTTAACACAGGCCAAGCGCATTGACACCAACGGCCGACCGCCGTTAGTATTTAGGTTTCTCCGAGTGTTTTTTGTCCGTCTCAGGGACCCGACATCATGAAGCGTACTTTTCAGCCCAACCGCCGCCACCGCGCGAAGACCCACGGTTTTCTCACCCGGATGGCCACCAAGAACGGCCGGCTGGTGCTGAAGCGCCGCCGGGCCAAGGGTCGCAAGCGCCTCACCGTTTCCTCGTCCTAGAGCGCACGCGCGCCATGCCGTCGCACCCGTTCAGCAAGACCCAGCGCGTGCGGCGACGGGGTGAGTTCCAGCGCGTCTTCGACGTGGGCTACAAGGTTTCGACCCGGTACTTCACGCTGCTGCTCGCGCCCGGCACGTCGACCAATCCGAGACTGGGGATCGTGGCCTCCAGGAAACTCGGAGATGCGGTGCGGAGAAACAGGGCTAAACGACTGATTCGAGAGGTTTTTCGACACCTCGACGGATCCCCTGGTTCGGCCGTGGACGTGGTGGTGATCCCCCGGCGCGAGTTGTTCCATGCCCCCTACAGCGATCTCGAGCGAGAGTTCGGCGCCGCGTGGCGCCGCGGGGCATCCCGCGTGCGACAACAGGCCCATGCCGGTTGAGGCCGCTGTGACGGCGTCCCGCCCCCGGGGCGCTGCGCAACGCCTCCTCCTCGCCCTGATCCGGGCGTACCAGGTCCTGTTCGCCCCGATGTATTCCGGATCCTGCCGGTTCGTTCCCAGCTGCTCCAGCTACGCCGCGGAGGCGATCGAGCGTTTCGGCGCGGTCCGCGGTGGACGGCTGGCGGTGACGCGGCTGATGCGGTGTCACCCGTTCGGCGGCCACGGGCTGGATCCCGTGCCGGCCGACTCCTATGGACCCCGGCGAAGCACTCCTCACCCGGTCGCTCCGCACAGTCACTGATTCATGGAAAAACGCGTTCTCCTGGCGATCGTCCTGTCGTTCATCGTGCTCTACGGATACCAGGCGATGTTCCCGCCGCCGGAGCCGCCTAAGCCTGTTCCGGCTGCGGAGGCAGCCAAGGGAGCCGATCCTGCCGCGCCCGCCGCCCCATCGGCCGATGCGCCGGTAGAAGCCGCTCCGCCTGCCGCACCCGCGGCGCAGGCGATCACAGCCGACGCCGCCCAGCGCGACATCCCGTTCGAGAACGGCTCGGTGCAGGCGGTGTTCACGAACCGGGGCGCGGCGATCAAGAGCTGGCGGTTGAAGAAGTATCTCAACGCCGCCCGCGAGCCGCTCGAGCTCGTGCCGCAGGATGCGCCCGCGGGGTTGCCGCTGCCGTTCGCGCTGAGCGTGCCCGATGCCGCCGTGACCAAGACGCTGGCGACCGCGCTCTATCGGCCGAGCGCGGCCAGTGTCGATGCGACTACCGGCATCCAGACGCTCACGTTCGATTACCAGGACGCCAGCGGGCTGACAGTCAGCAAGGAGTTCTCCTTCCACCCGCAGTCCCCGTATGTGATCCACTTCAGCGCGAAGGTGACGCGAGGCAGCGAGGCGCTGGTGCCGACGATCGAATGGGGCCCGGCGATCGGCACCCGTCTCGACGTCAACACACTCGGCTACCACGCGCCGCCGCAGCCGATCTACTACATCAACGGCGAGGTCGAGCGCATCCACGCAACCGACGTACCCGAGATCGCGAATCAGCAGGGGACTTACGGTTTCGCCGGCGTCGACGACCACTACTTCCTGAGTGCGGCGGTGAAACCGGCGCAGCCGCTCAAGCTCGCCTACCAGGTCGTGGCGATGGTGGCGAAGGATCCGGCCGAGGATCCGCCACCGCCGTACGTGAGCTGGTCGGTGACCTATCCGACGGCGCCGAGCGGCGCGGCGTTCTTCTTCGGCCCGAAGGATTTCGACGTGCTCGCGGCGGTCGACCGCGACCTGGTGCGGGCCATCCACTTCGGCATGTTCTCGTGGCTGGTGGTGCCGCTGCTGCGCGCGCTGAAGTGGATCAACGTCTACATCGGCAACTACGGCTGGTCGATCATCGCCCTCACCGCGCTGATCAACATCGTCATGTTCCCGCTGCGGCACAAGAGCGTCGTGTCGATGCGCCGCATGCAGGAGATCCAGCCCGAGGTCAAGGCGATCCAGGATCGCTACTCGAAGCTGAAGATGACCGACCCGGCGCGGCAGAACATGAACAAGGAGATGATGGAGCTCTACCGCGAGCGCGGGGTGAACCCGGCCAGCGGCTGCGTGCCGATGCTCCTGACGCTGCCGGTGCTCTTCGCCTTTTACGCGATGCTGTCGGTCGCGATCGAGCTGCGCGGCGCCCCCTTCATCGGCTGGATCAGGGATCTCTCCGTCTACGACCCGCTGTTCGTCACGCCGGTCCTGATGGGGATCACGCAGTTCGTCCAGACCAAGATGACCCCTTCGACGGCCGACCCGACGCAGCAGCGGGTGATGATGTTCATGCCGCTGATCTTCATGTTCATGTTCATCTGGGCGCCGAGCGGGCTGGTGCTCTACTGGACGGTGAGCAACCTGTGGGCGATCGGGCAGCAGGCGCTGACCAACCGGATGATCGGTCCGCCGGCCGTCCGCACGGTACGGCCACCGGCCGAGCGCCGGGTGAAGACCGCCGGCGGCGGCAAGACCCTCGCGGCCAAGGAGCGCAAGTAGATGGAACTCAACGAACGGGTGCGTCAGTTCACGGTCGAGACCCTGACCGCGATGGGGCTTTCGCTCGACGTCGCGATCAACGATACCGCCGACGGAATCCGCGTCGAGATCACCGGCGAGGGTGGCGAGGCGCTCCTCCGCCGGCGCGCCGAGGCGCTCGATGCCCTGCAGGTGATCGTCAACACCGCCTTCCGCCGTGAGCTGGCCGACGACCGTTCTTTTGTCGTGGACTGCCTCGATTACCGCAAGGGCAAGGACGCCGAGCTGCGCCAGATGACGCGCTTCACGATGGAAAAGGTCAAGAGCCTCCGCGCGCCGCAGGAGATGGGGCCGCTCAACCCCTACTCCCGCCGGATCGTCCACCTGACGGTGGCGGAAGACCCGGCGCTGTCGTCGGAAAGCATCGGCGATGCGTTCATGAAGACGGTGATCATCTCCACGAAACGATGAAGCGTCCGGGTGAGTCCTGAAATTCAGAATTCAGAACTCAGAATTCAGAACTCATGCCTTTCTCTTCAGACGACACCATCGTCGCCGTCGCGACTCCCGCCGGACGCGGTGGCATCGGTGTCGTTCGCGTCAGCGGACCCGAAGCGACCACCATCGCCTGTGCGTTGACCGGGCGAGTGGCGTTCGCTCCCCGGCACGCAACCCTCGTTCGCGTCGGCGCGGACGACGCCGCCGACCAGGCGATCGTCACCGCCTTCCCCGCCCCCGCCTCCTACACCGGTGAAGACGTCATCGAGATCAGCGCGCACGGCAGCCCCGTGCTCCTCAATTCGATCGTCTCGTCGGCGCTGAAGGCGGGCGCGCGGCTGGCGGAGCCGGGGGAGTTCACGCTGCGCGCCTACCTTCATGGGCGGATGGACCTGGTGCAGGCGGAAGCGGTCCAGGACCTCGTTGCCGCCGTCACGCCGCTGCAGGCGCGGGCGGCGTTCGATCAGCTCGAAGGCACGCTCACCGAACGGATCAAGGCGATCGACGCCGCGCTGTTCGATCTGTCGGCGCGGCTCGAGGCGTCACTGGACTTTCCCGGCGAGGGCTACCACTTCGTCGACCCCTCGCTGGTGGCGAGCGAGATCGAGCAGGTGCTCGTCATGATCGACGCGCTGCTGATCGAGGCGCGTGCGGGACGGCTCGTGCGTGAGGGGGCGCAGGTCGTGATTGCCGGGCGGCCCAACGCCGGAAAATCGACGCTGTTCAATGCCCTCGCCGGCGCCGGCCGCGCGATCGTCACCGAGATCCCCGGCACGACGCGCGATCTGCTGACGGAGACGATCGAGGTCCGTGGAATCGCCGTAACGTTGGTTGATACCGCCGGAATAAGGCAGATGCCCAATGATCCAGTGGAAACCGAGGGCATTTCCCGCGCGCGGGCGGCGGCGTCACGAGCCGATCTGACGTTGGTCCTGCTCGACCGATCGGGCCCGCTGACCGACGACGATCGTGCTCTCCTGGAGGCCACCGGAGAGTCGCCGCGCCTGGTTGTCGCCAGCAAATCCGATCTGCCGGCTGCATGGGCCCAGACAGAGTTGCCGGAGCAACTGGTGGAAATCTCGGGTTCGACCGGCGCTGGTCTCGATGCCCTGCGCGACCGGATCGCCTACAGCCTCGGGTTTCGCGACACCTATCGCGACACGCCCGCGGTCACCAACATCCGTCACATCGCCCTTCTGGAGCTCTCGCGGACCGCACTTGCCCGCGCGCTCGACGCGGCGCGAACCGTAATGCCCGAGGAGCTCGTCGCCGCCGACATCTCCGAAGCCAGGACGACGCTCGAAGAAATCACCGGGCACCGGACAGCGGACGACACGCTGCACGCCATATTCGATCGATTCTGCGTGGGGAAATGAGCAGCCACTCGATGCCTCTTTTCGACGTCGTCGTGGTCGGCGCGGGGCACGCGGGAGTCGAAGCCGCATGGGCGGCGGCGCAACTCGGTTGCTCGGTTGCAATCTGCACGCTCTCGGAAGGCACCGTGGCGCACATGCCCTGCAACCCCGCGATCGGCGGCACTGCAAAGGGGCACCTCGTTCGAGAGATCGATGCCCTCGGCGGCTTGATGGCCAGGGCGATCGACGCCACCGGGATCCAGTTCAAGGTGCTCAATCGCAGCCGAGGCCCGGCGGTCTGGTCGCCACGCGCCCAGGCCGACAAGCGACGCTACAGCGAATGGGTGCGGCAGGCGCTGGCCGCGCACCCGGGAATCCATTGGGTCTTTACTCCGGCGACCGGGATCGCGAGCGACGCCACCGGCGTCACGGGGCTCGAGCTGGAGGATGGCAGCGTGCTGACCACCCGCTCGCTGGTGATCACCACCGGAACGTTCCTCAATGGCCTGGTCCACATCGGCCCGGAGCAGCGGCCGGCCGGGCGTGCCGGCGAGCCTCCCTCGCGCGATCTGGCCGAGTCTCTCAAGAGCTACGGTTTCAAGTGGGGCCGGCTCAAGACCGGGACGCCACCGCGCCTGGACCGTAAGTCTATTGATTTCAGTATGTTCCAGGCTGAGCGCGGCGATGACCCGCCGGAGCCGTTCTCGTTCTGCACCACGGCAATCGAACAGCCGCAGATCGAGTGCCACCTGCTCCACACAACCGAGCGGGTGCATGAGCTGATCCGCTCGAACATTCACCTCTCTCCGCTGTTCAACGGCCAGATCTCCGGCATCGGCCCACGCTACTGCCCCTCGCTCGAAGACAAGGTCATGCGGTTTCCGCAACGCGAGCGGCATCAGATCTTTCTCGAACCGGAAGGCCTGGATGTCGACGAGACCTACGTCAACGGCTTTTCGATGAGCCTGCCGGCCGATTTGCAGCTGGACCTCGTCCATGCCCTGCCGGGCCTCGAGAACGCCGTGATGCTCCGCCCCGGCTACGCGGTCGAGTACCGACTTCATTCAGCCTACCGAGCTGCGCCTGACTCTCGAGACGCACCGGATGCCGCGCCTCTTCCTGGCGGGTCAGATCAACGGGACGTCGGGGTACGAGGAGGCGGCCGCCCAGGGGCTCCTGGCCGGAGTGAACGCGGCGCTGTCGGCCCGCGGGCAGGGAAGCTTCACGCTGGCTCGTGACGAGGCGTATGTCGGCATCCTGGTGGACGACCTGACGACGCGCGGCTGCCTCGAGCCGTACCGGATGTTCACGTCGCGGGCCGAGCATCGCCTGCTGCTTCGGACCGACAACGCCGATCTCCGGCTCACCGGACGAGGACGCGAGGTCGGACTCGTGGACGATGAGCGGTGGGAGCGTTTTCTCGATCGGCAGGGGCGCTTTCAACGCAACTGCGCGACCGTTCGTGGCGCGACGGTCACCACAGCGGCTGGCAGCCGGGTTCCAGCGGCGCGGGCGCTGAAGCAGCCTGATGTCCGGCTCGGGGATCTCGTGGCCGCCGGCCAGCTTCACCTCGACTTGCCGGAGGGTCCGGCGGCGCTCGACCTGGCCAGCGTCGAGACCGAGTTCCGCTACGAGGGCTACCTGCGACGACAGCTGGTTTCGATCGAACGGTTGCGGCGTCAGGACCAGCGCGCCATCCCCGAGCACTTCCCATTCGAGCGGATCCCCGGGTTGTCGCGCGAGATGGTCCAGCGACTCGGCGAGGTCCGCCCGGCCACGCTGGGCCAGGCCTCCCGGATCCCGGGTGTGACCCCGGCAGCGGTTGCGGTGGTCGCGGCCTACATCGATCGGCTCGGCGTCCAGGCCTGATCCCCCACCGCATCGCGCCGCACGACATGCGATAAGCTGCGGACGTGGCGCGAGACTTCCGAACCCGCCTGACGCGACGCGCACTCAAGGTCGGCATTTCCATGGACGAGCGGCTGACCACCGCTCTCACCGCCTATTACGAGCTTCTCGAGCGCTGGAACCGCAAGATCAACCTGACCTCGCTGGAGGATGCGGACGAGGCCATCGACCGGCTGCTACTGGAACCGGTGGTCGCCGCACGCGCGGTGGGTGGCCTGATTGCTCCACAGATCATGGACATCGGCTCCGGCGGCGGCTCCCCCGCCATCCCGCTAACGCTGGCGCTCGGTCCGGAAGTCCGGCTGACCATGGTCGAAGTCAAGGCCAGGAAGTCAGCCTTTCTACGGGAGGCGGTGCGCCAGCTCGAGCTGCCGCACGCGACCGTCGAAAACAGCCGATACGAAGAGCTCCTGACCAAGCCTGACCTCCTCGAACGATTTGACCTGTTGTCGGTTCGCGCCGTGCGGATCGAGCCGCGAATCCTCATGACCCTCCAGGCTTTCTTGAAGCCTGGCGCCCACATGCTGCTCTTCCGGGGACCGTCCGGGCCGGACGCTCCGGGCAACGTGATTCACCCGCTGCAGTGGGAAACAACTCTTCCGTTACTGGAGTCGCTGCAGAGCCGGCTGAGCATCCTCCGCAAGCGTTCCTCGGGCGCCGGTGTTCCACGTGGAACAATGCAGGGAAATTCAGAACTAAGAATTAAGAATTAAGAATTCAGCCCCAGGCTGGCCTCCCCGAACAGCTGCCTCTCCGATCTAGCAGCGAATTGACCCTGTAGAACCGGCCCTGTAGACTGCGGAAGGTCACAAGCGAAAGCGGCTCACATGATATTTGGGCAAACAACATAATGTCGGCGCGCGTCCTCGCAGTCGCCAACCAGAAGGGGGGCGTGGGTAAGACCACTACCGCCATCAACCTTGCCGCCTCCCTCGCCCTCGCCGACCAGCGCGTCCTGCTCGTCGACCTCGATCCGCAGGCCAACCTGACGAGCGGCGTCGGCCTCAAAGGACAGGCGGCGACCGGCGGCACGATCTACGACGCACTCACCGCCGACGCCCCCCACGCCGCCAGCTTCGTCCTCCCGACCCAGATGGCCGGGCTCTCGCTGATCCCCGCCGACCGGAACCTCACCGGCGCCGAAATCGATCTCGTCACCCTGCCCGCGCGCGAGTCCCGTCTGCGCAGCGTGCTGGCCGATCTCCGCGAGCGCTTCGACTACATCTTCATCGACACCCCGCCGTCGCTCGGGCTGTTGACGCTGAACGCCCTCGTCGCCGCCGACGCCGTGGTGATCCCGCTCAATTGCGAATACTTCGCCCTCGAAGGGCTCGCCGATCTCGTCGCCACCCTGCGCCGCGTGCGCGGCGCCTTCAACCCGGGGCTCGACATCGCCGGCGTGCTGCTGACGATGCACGATGAACGGACGAACCTGGCGCAGCAGGTGGCCAGGGACATCCGGGCCTTCTTCGAGGATCGTGTCTACACGACGGTGATCCCGCGAAACGTCCGGCTCGGCGAAGCCCCGAGCCATGGACTCCCCGCCGTCCTGTACGATGTGAAATCACGTGGCGCCGAAGCCTACCTGACCCTCGCGCGCGAGTTCCTCGCCCGGGAGACCGCCCTCGCGTCCGCAACGGAGAAGCAACATGGCTGACAAACGTCCCGCGCTCGGCCGCGGCCTTTCCGCGCTCATCCCCGACGCGCCGCCCGCTGCCGCCGGCGGTGAACGCGCGCTCGACGTCGACATCGACCTGCTGCGCCCCAACCGCGCGCAGCCCCGATCGGTGGTCGACGACACCCGCATCGAGGAGCTGGCCCGCTCGATCAAGGCCAACGGCGTCATCCAGCCGATCATCGTCCGCAAGGCGGATCAGGGCTACGAGATCATTGCCGGCGAGCGGCGCTGGCGTGCCTCCCAGCGTGCCGGCCTGCTCAAGGTGCCGGTGGTGGTGCGTGACGTCCCCGACGACCGGCTCCTGGCGGTCGCGCTGATCGAGAACATCCAGCGCGAAGACCTCAACCCGATCGAAGAAGCGAGCGCGTATCGCCGGCTGGCCGACGAGTACAACCTGACCCAGGATCAGATCGCCGAATCAGTCGGCAAGGACCGTTCGTCGGTCGCGAACTTCATGCGGCTGCTGAAGCTGCCGCGCGAGGTGCGCGAGAACCTCAGTGCCGGATCCCTGTCGATGGGGCACGCCCGCGCGCTGCTGTCGCTCCCCGACGAACCATCGCAGCTCCGGATTTCCCGCGAGGTGGTCTCGCGCAACCTCTCGGTGCGCGAAACCGAAGCCATCGTCAAGAAGAGCATCACGCCGGCAAAGCCCGCCGAGGAGCCGGCGAAGGACGTCCACACCCGCGCCGCAGAGGAGAAGCTGCGATTCGCCCTCGGCACCCGCGTCCGGATCGTTCGCAAGGGAAAGGGAGGGCGCATCGAAGTCGACTTCACGAGCGAAGAGGAGCTGCACCGGCTCTACGAGCAGCTGACGGGGAAATAGCCACCAGCTTCCAGCTACCAGCTACCAGCTACCAGCTTCCAGAAAGGAGAGACATGGCCAAGAAACGACTGACCGATTATTCCGCCTGCGCCGGTTGAGCGAGCAAGCTCGCCGCTGGTGAGCTCGCCCAGGTCCTGGGCGACCTGCCCGTCTCGCGCGATGACCGTGTCCTGATCGACTATCGGACGGCGGACGATGCAGGTGTGTACAAGCTGGATGAGAACCGTGCGCTGGTCCAGACCGTGGACTTCTTCACCCCGATCGTCGACGATCCGTTCACCTACGGACAGATCGCCGCCGCCAACGCGCTGAGCGATGTCTACGCGATGGGGGGACGGCCGCTCACCGCGCTGGCGATCGCCGGGTTCCCGAAAGAGGCCGACCGCTCGATCCTGTCCAGCATCTTCGCCGGCGGCCTCGACATGCTGAACCGCGCCGGGGTCGCGCTGCTCGGCGGGCACACCGTTCAGGATCAGGAGATCAAGTTCGGCTACGCGGTCACCGGCGAGGTCGACCCGCGGCGGATCCTGGCCAACGCCGGTGCGCTGCCGGGTGACTACCTGATCCTGACCAAGGCGCTCGGCACCGGGGTCATCGCCACCGCGTTGAAGTTCGGCCGCGCCGGCGAGGCCGCCATCGCCGCGGCCATCAGGTCCATGACCACCCTCAATCGTGCGGCGGCCGAGGCGATCCAGCGACTGCCGGACGGATCGGTCCACGCCTGCACCGACATCACCGGCTTCGGCCTGCTCGGCCACGGTTCGGAGATGGCGATCGCGGGAGGCTGTTCGCTGATGCTCGAAGCGGCCGCGATCCCGTTGCTGGACGGCGCCCGCGAGCTGGTCCAGGGAAATGTCCCGGGCGGCGGCCGGACCAACCGGCAGTATTTCGGCGCGCGCATCACGATCGATCCGGGTGTGCCGGCCGACGTGTCGGACCTGCTGTTCGATCCCCAGACCTCGGGCGGCCTGTTGATTGCGGTGGCGCCGGGCGCACGGAGCCAGGCGGAGCGTGAGCTGTCGGGGGCCGGCGTCGCGGCCGCGACCATCGGCCGCGTGGCCGCGGCGGGCGAAACGTTGATTGCGGTCCGATAGGGCCTTTTCCCGCGATTTCAGGGCCAATCACGGATATTTGTACGGCTGCGGTACAAGCGAAACGTTGCGCAGGGGCCGATCCGAGTGGTATAAATTGACGTTTTGTGCCTCGCCGACGCTCCGACCGAGCGACGGCGGCCGGAGGTGACGTGCTCCCGGATCTGTCGGTGTTCTGGGTCATTTTTTTCGTGATGCTGCTGACGGTCATCGTCGACCGGCTGTTGCTGCGTCCTGTGATGCGGGTGATGCAGGCGCGCGAGCAGGCGATCCGTTCAGCGCGTGAGCTCGCCGAGAAGTCGGCGAACCAGGCCCGGGCCGCGGCCGCGGAGTTCGAGCAGAAGACCGCGGCGGCGCGCGCCGATACCTACCGGCAGATGGACGAGATGCGCCGGGCCGCGCTCGCCGAACGGGCCGAGGAGCTGGCACGGACGCGGGCCGAGGCAGACGCGCAGGTGGCCGCGGCGTCGGATCGACTCCGCACCGAAACGGAAGAAGCCAAGCGTCGCCTCGAAGTGGACGCCGACACGCTGGGCGGCGCCGTCGCCGAGCGCATTCTTGGTCGCAAGGTGTCCTGACCGCTCCATGACATTGCCGCGGATCGTCTCATTCCTTCTCCTGGCGCTCGTGCTCAGCGCCCCGGTGCTCGCGCAGGAGCACGCCACCCCGACGCCGCCGGCCGGCCAGTCCCCCGTGGCCCAGGGGGCGGAGCCCGCCCACCCGCCCGCAGGTGAAGAGCATCACGAGGAGGAGAGCCTCGTGATCAGCGGAGCGCGGCTCCTCAACTTCGCGATCCTGGTCGGCGTGCTGGTCTACTTCCTGCGGTCGCCGATTGCCGCCTATCTGATTGCGCGCAGCTCGCAGATCCGGCAGGACCTGGTGACTGCCGAGGAAATGCGCGTGGTTGCGACCACGCAGCTGGCGGAGATCGATCGCCGGATGCAGGAGCTCCCCGCCGAGCTCGAGGCCCTGCGCCGGCAGGGCGCCGAGGACGTCCAGGCGGAGCAGGCGCGGATCGCGCGGGCGGCGGCCGACGAACGGACCCGGCTGCTCGACCAGACCCGGCGCGAGATCGAGATGCGGCTGCGGATCGCGCGCCGCGAGCTCACCGAACATGCGGCGCAGCTCGCCGTCGGCGTCGCCGAAACGCGGATCCGCCGCGCGATCACCCCTGACGACCAGGTCCGGCTGATCGACCGCTATGCGTCGCAGCTCGCGGCCCCGGGCGCAGCGCCGGCCAGGGAGGCGCGATGACCAGCCGCGGCGCGGCCAGCCGTTACGCCCGCGCGTTGTTCGACGTCGCCCGGAAGGAAGCGGACGTGCAGCAGGCGGGCACCGAGCTGTCCGCCTTCGCCGGTCTCGTCGCCGGCAACGAGATGCTGGCGCGCACGCTCGCCAATCCGGCCATTCCGGTTCAGCGCAAGCGCGCCATCGTCGAGCAGCTGCTCGCACGCGCGCCGCTGTCGCCGATCGTGTCGCGGCTGCTGCTGATGCTGGCGGAGCGGGATCGTCTGGCGCTGCTGCCCGAGCTCGTATCAGCGTACGAAGCCCGTCTCATGGAGAACGCCCAGGTCGTCCGGGCGCAGATCACCACCGCGGTGGAGCTGCCGGCCGGCCAGGCCGGGGCGCTGCAGCAGGGGCTGGCGCGGGCGACCGGCCGCGAGGTGCAGCTCGAGACCCGCGTCGACCCGGCGATCATCGGCGGGGCGGTGGCGCGCATCGGCAGCATGGTGTACGACGGCAGCGTCACGACGCAGCTGCAGAAGATCAGGGAACGGTTGACGGCGGCGGCCGCAGAGTAAACGGCAGAAGCACACTTTATGGACATCCGAGCAGAAGAAATCTCCAAGATCATCCGCGACCAGATCGGCAGCTACGCGGTCGACGTCGACGTCGCGGAAGTCGGCACGATCGTGTCGATCGGCGACGGGATCGCGCGCGTCCATGGCGTCGAAAAGACGATGGCCGGCGAGATGCTGGAGTTCCCGCACGGGGTTTTCGGCATCGCGCTGAACCTCGAGGAGGAGAGCGTCGGCGCGGTGCTCCTCGGCGAGTACACCGAGATCAAGGAGGGGGACACCGTCAAGCGCACCGGGCGGATCATCTCGGTGCCGGTCGGCGAAGAGCTGGTCGGCCGGGTGGTGAACGCGCTCGGGCAGCCGATCGACGGCAAGGGTCCGATCGTGACCACGCGGTTCTCCGAGATCGAACGCATGGCCCCGGGCGTCGTCGACCGGCAGCCGGTCAAGGAGCCGCTGCAGACCGGGCTGAAGGCGATCGACTCGATGGTGCCGATCGGCCGCGGTCAGCGCGAGCTGATCATCGGCGACCGCCAGACCGGCAAGACCGCGGTGGCGATCGACGCGATCATCAACCAGCGCGGCAAGGACGTCATCTGCATCTACAACGCGATCGGGCAGAAGCAGTCGACGATCGCCCAGGTGGTGCGCACGCTCGAAGAGGCCGGGGCGATGGAGTACACCATCGTGGTCGCGGCCGGCGCCTCCGATCCGGCGCCGCTGCTCTACATCAGCCCGTACTCGGCCTGCACGATGGGAGAGTTCTTCCGCGACAGCGGCCGCCACGCCCTGGTCGTCTACGACGACCTGTCGAAGCACGCGCAGGCCTACCGCGAGATTTCGCTGCTGCTGCGCCGTCCGCCCGGCCGTGAAGCCTACCCCGGCGACGTCTTCTACCTGCATTCACGGCTGCTCGAGCGCGCCGCCAAGTTGAACAAGGCGAACGGCGGCGGATCGCTGACCGCGCTGCCGATCATCGAGACCCAGGCAGGCGACCTCTCGGCCTACATCCCGACCAACGTGATCTCGATCACCGACGGCCAGATCTTCCTCGAGAGCGACCTGTTCCACCAGGGCGTACGGCCGGCGATCAACGTCGGCAACTCGGTCTCGCGCGTCGGCGGATCGGCCCAGGTCAAGGCGATGCGCCAGGTCGCCGGCTCGCTGCGTCTCGACCTCGCCCAGTACCGCGAGCTCGCCGCCTTCGCCCAGTTCGGCAGCGATCTCGACAAGGGCACGCTGAGCCAGCTCAATCGCGGCCGGCGGCTGGTCGAAGTGCTGAAGCAGCCGCAGTACCAGCCGCTCCCGGTCGAGAAGCAGGTAATCATGATCTACGCGGCGACCAGCGGAAACCTCGATGCCGTCGCGGTCGATGACCTCCGGGTCTACGAGACCGAGCTGTTCCAGTTCCTCGATACCCGGAAGCCACAGATGATGTCCTCGTTCGCCGAGAAGAAGCAGATCGACGACGAGATCAAGGCTGACCTGAACCAGGCGCTGACCGAGTTCGGGCAGCAGTTCGCGGCGGCACGGAAGACGGCGGCGGCGTGAGTTCATGCAATTGCGAATTTGATGATGCGCAGGGGAATTGTGAGTTGCGAGTTGCGAATTGACAGGCAACCTGCCGAAGTCGTCCGATCGGACGGCTAGGGCAACGCCGCCCGTCAATTCAGAACTCAGAATTCACAACTTCAGACGACACTAGATGCCCTCACTACTTGATATTCGTCGTAGGATCCGCGCGGTCAAGTCGACGCAGCAGATCACCAAGGCGATGAAGATGGTCGCGGCGTCGAAGCTGCGCCGCGCCCAGGAGCGGACGCAGCAGGCCCGCCCCTACGCGTCGCAGATGCTGCGGGTGCTGAACAGCATCGCGTCGCGGGTCGATCCGTCCACTCACCCGCTGCTCGACGAGCGGATCCCGCCCAAGGCCGGCGGCCGGGTGCTGCTGTTCGTGATCACGGCGGACCGCGGCCTGTGCGGCAGCTTCAACACCAACGTCGTCAAGTCTGCCGGGCAGTTCATCACCGAGCAGCCGGCCCGCGAGGTGGCGCTCGGGCTGGTCGGCCGGCGCGGGCGTGATTTCTTCGCGCGCCGCGGCTTCCCGGTCCGCTACGAGCAGATCAACCTGTTCGCGAAACTGAAGTACGAGGACGCCAAGGCGATCGCCCAGGCGGCGATGGACGCCTTTCTCGCCAACGAGGTCGACAGCGTCTACATCGTTTACAACGAGTTCAAGTCGGTGATGGTGCAGCGGGTGGTGATCGAGCGGCTGCTGCCGATTCCACGGCTCGACATCCGGGCGCCGGAGGGCACGGCGCCGGCGACCGACTATCTGTACGAGCCGGACCCCGAGCAGCTGCTGACGCGGCTGATCCCGACCCACGTCGAGATCCAGGTGTACCGGGCGCTGCTCGAGTCGAACGCCGCCTTCTTCGCCGCGCAGATGACGGCGATGGATGCGGCGACCCGCAATTCGGGAGAGATGATCGACAGCCTGACCCTGTACATGAACAAGGTGCGCCAGGCAGCGATCACCCGCGAGATCATCGAGGTCGTTTCAGGCGCGCAGGCGCTGTAAGAGCTGACAGCTATCAGCCATCAGCTATCAGCCGGAATCGGGCGGAGAGCGAGAACAAGCTGACAGCTGAAAGCTGAAAGCTGAGAGCTTCAAGGACACACATGGCAACCGCAGCACCAGCAGCACAGAAGATCGGCAAGGTCGTCCAGGTCATCGGACCGGTCGTGGACATCGAATTCGAAGGCGGACACCTGCCGGCGATCTACAACGCCGTGCGGATCAAGTCGGAGGCCGGCGCCAGCGGCACTCCGATCGACGTCATTGCCGAGGTCGAGCAGCATCTCGGCGAGAACCGGGTGCGCACCGTCGCGATGAAGGCCACCGACGGCATGCAGCGCGGCATGAGCGCGATCGACACCGGCGCGCCGATCACCATGCCGGTCGGCGCCGCCACCCTGGGACGGGTCATGAACGTGCTCGGCGAGCCGGTCGACTTCCCCGACCAGCCGGTGAACTCGACCGAACGCTGGTCGATCCACCGCAAGGCCCCGACGCTCGAGAAGCAGTCGACCGAGCTGCAGATGTTCGAGACCGGCATCAAGGTCATCGACCTGCTCGAGCCCTACGTCCGCGGCGGCAAGATCGGCCTGTTCGGCGGTGCCGGCGTCGGCAAGACCGTCATCATCCAGGAGCTGATCCACAACGTCGCGATGAAGCACGGCGGCGTGTCGGTGTTCGCCGGGGTCGGCGAGCGCACCCGTGAAGGGAACGACCTCTGGCTCGAGTTCCAGGAAAGCGGCGTCATCAACGCCGAGGACCTCTCGAAGTCGCGCGCCGCGCTGGTCTACGGCCAGATGACCGAGCCGCCGGGTGCGCGTCTGCGGGTCGCGCTCAGCGGCCTCACCGTCGCCGAGTACTTCCGTGACGCCGAGAACAAGGACGTTCTGCTCTTCATCGACAACATCTTCCGGTTCACGCAGGCCGGATCCGAAGTGTCGGCACTGCTCGGGCGCATGCCGTCGGCGGTCGGCTACCAGCCGACGCTGCTCACCGAAATGGGCGAGCTCCAGGAGCGGATCACCTCGACCAAGACCGGGTCGATCACCTCGGTTCAGGCGATTTACGTGCCGGCCGACGACTACACCGACCCGGCTCCGGCGACGACGTTCGCCCACCTCGACGCGACGACCAACCTGTCGCGAGCCATTGTCGAGCTTGGGATCTATCCCGCGGTCGATCCGCTGGCCTCCACTTCGCGTATCCTCGACGCACGTATCATTGGCGACGAGCACTACAACGTGGCTCGCGCGGTCAAGCAGATCCTCCAGCGCTACAAGGATCTGCAGGACATCATCGCGATCCTCGGCATCGACGAGCTCTCGGAGGAAGACAAGCTGACGGTCGGCCGCGCCCGGCGCATCCAGCGCTTCATGTCGCAGCCGTTCTTCGTCGGCGAGCAGTTCACCGGCCTCCCCGGCAAATACGTGCCGGTGGCCGACACCGTCCGCAGCTTCAAGGAGATCGTCGCCGGCAAGTACGATCACCTGCCGGAGCAGGCCTTCTACATGGTCGGCACCATTGAGGAAGCGGTCGAAAAGGCCGAGAAGATGAAGGGGCAGTAAGAGCTGACAGCTGATCGCTGACGGCTGATAGCTGGAAATCCATGGCTCTTCCAACATCGATTGACCTGCAGATCGTGACGCCCGATCGCCTGATCGTCCACGAGCAGGTGGACGAGATCCAGATCCCCGGCTCGGAAGGCTACTTCGGCGTGCTGCCCGGCCACACTCCGTTGCTCGCGGCGCTGGCGATCGGCGAGATGTGGTTCCGCAAGGGGCAGGACAAAACCTTCCTGGCCATCGCCGGTGGCTTCGCCGAGGTGCTCCCCGACCGTGTCACCATTCTCGCGACCCTGGCCGAGCGCGCGGAAGAGATTGATCCCGCCCGCGCCGAAGCCGCCAAGCAGCGCGCCGAACAGCGGCTGGCCCAGCCGGCCTCCGACATCGACTATGAACGTGCACGTCTGTCACTGCAGAAATCGCTCGCTCGTCTGCAGGCCTCGTCCCGCGTCCCGGGGATGCGTGTGGGCGAGCTGAAGCGGATGCGAGACACGAGGGCCTGAGCCCCTTCTTCGCATGACGCCGGCGCTACCGCTCTCCTGGGCCGTTTGCACGGACGCCGGCCTCCGGCGGACGAGCAACGAAGACAGCCATTCCTCGCGCCCGGATCTCGGTCTGTTCATCGTCGCCGACGGCATGGGCGGGCACGTCGCCGGCGAGGTCGCCTCGCGCGTCGCGGTCGAGTCGATCGCTGCGTTCATCCAGGAGACCGCCGGCGCCGACCGCAACCGGACCTGGCCATTCCCGTTCGAGCCGGAGCTGAGCTTCGAGGCGAACCGGCTGAAGGCGGCGTTCCGCCTCGCCAACCGCCGCATCGCCTCGGCCATCGCCGACTCCCAGGACCTTCGCGGAATGGCCACGACCGCCTCCGCGATCCTCCACGGCCCGACCAATTCGTGCGTCGCCCACATCGGCGACAGCCGCGTCTATGTGCTGCGCGGCGGGGGCCTCGCGCAGCTGACCAACGATCACTCGTGGGTCGAAGAGCAGGTGCGCGCCGGCACGCTCACCCCCGCGGCCGCCCGCCAGCATCCCTGGCGGAACGTCGTCACCCGCGCCCTCTCGGGCGGAGACGATGCGGATGTGGACGTGGTCGAGATCATGCCGGCGGCGGGCGAACGGTACCTGCTCTGCTCGGACGGTCTGTTCGGGGTCGTACCCGACGACCGGATCGCGGAGCTGATGGGCGACCGGAAGGCGACACTCGAGGAGATCTGCGGACGGCTCATCGACGCGGCCAACGCCGCCGGGGGGCCGGACAACATCACCGCGATGCTCCTCCAGGTAGATGTTCCGTAATCTTGCGGCGCTGTTCCGTTACAGGGGACTGATCCAGAGCCTGGTGTCGCGAGAGCTGAAGGCCCGCTACCGGGGGTCGGTGCTCGGCTTCTTCTGGTCGTTCATCAACCCGCTCCTGTTACTGCTGGTGTATGCCTTCGTCTTCGGTTACGTCATGCCGGCGGCGAAAGACGAGCGAGTGACGCCCTTCGCGCTGTTCATGTTCTGCGGGATCCTGCCGTGGACCTGGTTCGCCTCTTCCCTGACCGAATCCTCCGGGGTGTTGATCTCCGGCGGCAATCTGATCAAGAAGGTTCTCTTTCCGGCGGAGATCCTGCCGGTCGTCACCGTGTTGTCGAACATGGTGCATTTCTTCTTCGGCTTGATCGTGCTCGCCGGGTTCCTCCTCTACTACCAGAGGCCGCTGAGCATCGCGGAGCTGGCGATCTTTCCGGTCGCCGTGCTGATTCAGCTGATCCTGACGCTTGCCTTTGCCCTGCTGCTGTCGGCGCTCACCGTGCATTTCCGCGACCTGCGGGACATCCTGTCGAATCTCCTGACGTTCTGGTTCTTCGCGACGCCGATCATCTACCCGTACTTCCTTTTCCAGGATCCGCTGAACCCGGCGAACGAGCCCTGGCAGTCGCATCTGCTCAAGCTGAACCCGTTCACCCACCTGGCCATCACCTATCAGGAGATCCTGTTCTTCGAGGGGCCGGTAGGGCACCTGCGGTGGCTGCTCGTCCTCGGTGGTATCTCGGTGGCGTTCTTCGTGTTCGCCTACTTCATCTTCGATCGCCTGCGTGACACGTTCGCGGAGGAAGTGTGAACGCGATCGAGCTTCAGAACGCCTCGAAGATCTACCAGCGCTACGGCCACCGGCGGCAGTTCGCCACCCTCAAGAGCGCGCTGCTGTCGCGGAGCCTCGTCCGCGATCTGACGCCGGCCGAGACGTTCCCGGCGGTCAGCAACGTGACGTTCTCGCTGCCCAAGGGCAAGACCCTGGGCGTCATCGGACGCAACGGCTCGGGCAAGAGCACCCTCTTGAAGTTGGTAGCGGGAATCAGCAAGCCGACCACCGGCACGGTCAAGGTGAACGGACGGATCTCCGCGCTGATCGAGCTCGGCGCCGGGTTTCACCCCGAGATCTCCGGCCGCGAGAACGTCTTCATCAACGGCATCATGCTCGGCCTCACCAAGCGCGAGATCACCCGCCGCTTCGACGAGATCGTCGAGTTCGCCGAGCTCGAGGAGTTCATCGACGCCCCGGTGAAGAACTATTCGTCGGGGATGTACATGCGCCTTGGCTTCGCGGTGGCGATCCACGTCGACCCCGACGTGCTGCTGGTGGACGAGGTGCTGGCCGTCGGCGACGAAGGCTTCACCCACAAGTGCCTGGACAAGTTCGCCGAGTTCAAGCGGCGGGGCAAGACGATCCTGCTCGTGACCCACTCGCTCGGGCTGGTGGAAAAGTTCTGCGACGACGCGTTGTGGATGGACGCCGGGAAGATGAAGCTCCAGGGGGACCCCAAGCGCGTCGTCGGGGCCTACATCACCCACGTCGAGAAGTCGGAAGAGCAGCAGCTCGCCGCCGGCGACGCCAAGGCGAAGGAGACCGCGCTGGTGATCTCGCCGGACGAGCCGGGGAGCGCCGTCCTGCCCGATCACCCGATCGAGGCCGCCGACGGCCCGGCCGACATGTTCCGCGCCACCGAAGGGCGCTGGGGCTCGCGCGAGATCGAGATCACCGCCGTCGATCTCGTCGGCCCGGATGGCGCCGTCGGCCACGTGTTCCAGAGCGGCGATCCGCTCACCGTCCGCGTCCGCCTGCGCGCTCCCCTGGAAATGGACGACTTCGTCATCGGCATCGGTCTGTTCAATGCCGAAGGGGTGTGCTGCTACGGCACCAATACCAGCCTCGAGGAGCTCAAGGCCGTGCGCATTCTCGGCGACGCCGAAGCCAGCTTCGCAATCGAGCGGCTCGACCTGGTCGAGGGCACCTACAAGCTGGACGTCGCGGTCCACAAGCAGGACGGCTATCCCTACGACTACCACCGGCTGCTCTACACCTTCCGCGTGAAGTCCGCGACCAAGGACGTAGGGATCTACCGGCCGCGCCACCACTGGAATTTTTCGAGCTCCATCCGGTTCTCCAGGAATGACGTCCGCTGACGCCGCCGCGCAGCTGGCCAGCGAGCTGCGTCAACAGGGACGCCGCGTCGTGTTCACCAACGGGGTGTTCGACATCCTTCACCCCGGGCACGTGCGTTACCTGCGCGCTGCCCGGGCGCTCGGCGACGCGCTGATCGTGGGGCTCAACGCGGATGCCTCGGTCCGGCGGAACAAGGGAGCCGATCGTCCGATCAACAACGAGCTGGAACGAGCGGAGATCCTCGAGGCGCTGGAGTGCGTCGACCTGGTGGTGATCTTCGCCGAAGACACGCCGGCCCGGATCATCGAGGCCGTTCAACCCGACATCCTGGTCAAAGGGGCCGACTGGGCCGAAGACTCCATCGTCGGCCGCGACACCGTCGAGGCCCGCGGCGGCAGGGTGGTGCGAGTCCCGGTCGAAGAGGGCTTCTCTACCACGGACATTATTCGGAAGATCCGGGCCCTACCCTGACCGTACAGGCGACTTACGCCTGCAGTACTCGTCCTCCCGCCAGAACAGGACTCCCTCGAACAAGAGAGCAGGAGATCAGGAGATTTTGGGGAGTCAAAGATGAACAACGTCTCCTGTCCTCCTGTCCTCTTGTGAGAATCAAGTCCTTTCCCGGTCGGCTAGAATAAAAGGTTCCGGCTTCCCCGGCACAGCGTTCATGGCCACCTTCGCACCTTCGTCTCTGACGCTTCGAGCTCTGCTGAAAACGGCGGTCGGCCGTGCCGGGATGGGTGCGCGCGCCCAGCGGGTTTCCGGACTGACGGCCGCGGCGAAGGCGCTCTACACGGCGACCAGCGCCGGACGCGACCGGGTGCTCCTGGTGGTGCCGACCGACGCCGACGTCGAGCGGATGACCGGCGACGTCCGGTTCTTCCTGACCGCTCTCGAAGGGCTGTCGGACGTGGACGCGGAGCGGGCGGTCCTCCCCTTTCCGTCGCACGAAGTCGATCCCTACCGCGGCCTGGCGCCGCACATGGACATCGCCTCGGCGCGTGCGCGGGCGCTGCACGCGTTGACGGCCGGGACCGCGCGGATCGTCATCACCTCCGCGGCAGGGCTGTTGCCCCGGGTCAGCGCGCCGCAGCATGTCGAGTCGACGTCGCTCTCGCTCATGCCCGGACAGGAGATCTCGCCGATCGATCTGGGGGACCTGCTCGCCTCGGCGGGGTACACGCGACAGGATCCGGTAGACGAATCGGGAGAGTTCTGCGTCCGCGGTGGCGTCGTCGACTTCTACCCCGCCGGCGCGAAGGTGCCGGTGCGGCTCGAATTCGTCGGTGACACGATCGAATCGATCCGCAGCTACGATCCCGCGACGCAGCGCTCGATCCAGCCGCTCGACCAGGCCGCCATCGTGCCGCTGCAGGACCTGCTGTCCGAGGGTGACGGCACCGACCGGTCGGCGACGGTGTTCGACTACTTCCGTTCGCATGGCCGGCCGCACGTCCTGGTATCGGAGCCCGACGAAGTCGACGCGCTTGGCGAGAAGCTCGCGGCGCAGGTGCAGGCCAGCTACGAAGAAGCGGTCACCAAGGGAAACAAAGTCCCGGAGCCGTCCGCCCTGGTCGTCGGCTGGGAGGAGGCGCGCACCTGGCTCGACGGCGCCACGGCGCTCGAGACGCTGTCGCTGGACGAGGCGAACGCGACGCACATCGCGTCGCAGCCGGCGCAGGAGTTTGCCGGCCGGGTCACCGACTGGGTGGCCGAGATCCGCCGCGCGAAGGAACGCGGCGAGACGGTGCTGTTCGTGGCCGACTCGCACGGCCGCGCCGAACGGACGGTCGAGCTCCTCGCCGAGTACGAAGTGTTCGCCGTCCCGGTCGACCGCGCCGAAGACTCGCGCACCGCCTCCGTGCTCGTGGCGCATGGCCATCTCACCAAGGGCTTCCGCCTCCCCGAAGCGGGTCTCCAGATCTGGGCCGAGACCGATGTGTTCGAGGAGGAGCGCAAGGCGACGCACGAGCGGCGGCGCTCGGCCGCGCGGACCTTCCTGTCCGATTTCCGCGACCTCAAAGTCGGCGACCTGGTGGTGCACATCGACCATGGGATCGGCATGTTCGTCGGCCTGAAACGGATCGAGGTCGGCCCCGACGTCCAGGAGTTCATGGAGCTGCGCTACTACGGGGAGGACAAGCTCTTCGTCCCCGTCGAGCGGCTCGACCTGGTGCAGAAGTACACCGGCGGCGCCAAGCCCGCGCTCGACCGGCTCGGCGGCACCACCTGGGAAAAAGCCAAGACGCGCGTCAAGAAGGCGATGCGCGACATGGCCGAGGAGCTGTTGAAGCTCTACGCGGCGCGCAAGGCCGTCCCCGGCCATGCCTTCAGCCCCGATTCGCACTGGGCCCAGGAGTTCGACGACGCCTTCGAGTGGGAGCTGACGCCGGATCAACAGAATGCGGTCAAGGACATCCGGGGTGACATGGAGTCGCCGACGCCGATGGACCGCCTGCTGTGCGGCGATGTCGGCTACGGCAAGACCGAAGTCGCGATGCGGGCCGCGTTCAAGGCGGTGATGGACGGCAAGCAGGTCGCGGTGCTGGCGCCGACCACCGTGCTCGCGTCCCAGCACTTCAAGACGATGAAGAGCCGCTTCGCCGCGTTCCCGGTGCGGATCGACATGGTCAGCCGCTTCCGCAGCAAGGCCGAGCAGAAGCAGACGTTGGAAGATCTTGCCGCCGGCAAGGTCGAGATCCTCATCGGCACCCACCGGCTGCTGTCCAAGGACGTCCTGTACCGCGACCTCGGGCTGCTGATCGTGGACGAGGAACAGCGCTTCGGCGTCGCCCACAAGGAGAAGATCAAACAGCTGCGCAAGCGTGTCGACGTGTTGACGATGACCGCGACCCCGATCCCGCGCACGCTGAACATGTCGCTCGCCGGCATCCGCGACATGTCGATCATCGAGACGCCGCCGCGCGACCGCCTCTCGATCCAGACCAACGTCGTCAAGTTCGACTCCGCGGTGATCGCCCGCGCCATCCGCACCGAGATGGAACGCGGCGGCCAGATCTACTTCGTTCACAACCGGGTGGAGTCGATCTACTCGCTCGGCAACCTGATCACCCGGCTCGTGCCCGAGGCGCGGATCGCGGTCGGCCACGGCCAGATGAATGACGACGAGCTCGAGCGGGTGATGGTCGACTTCGTCGCGCACAAGTACGACGTGCTGCTCGCCACCACGATCATCGAGAACGGCCTCGACATCCCCAACGCCAACACGATGATCGTCAATCGAGCCGATCGCTACGGGCTGGCGCAGCTGTACCAGCTCCGCGGCCGCGTCGGCCGCTCCGACCGGCGTGCTTACGCCTACCTGCTCGTGCCGCCGGACGAATCGCTGTCGTCGGTCGCCAAGAAGCGGCTGGCGGCGATCCGCGAGTTCAGCGATCTCGGCAGCGGCTTCCGCGTGGCGGCGATGGACCTCGAGATCCGCGGCGCCGGCAACCTGCTCGGCGGCGAGCAGAGCGGCCAGATCGAGGCGGTCGGCTTCGACACCTACATGAAGCTGCTCGAGCAGACGATCAAGGAGCTCAAGGGAGAGGAGCTCGAGGACGACGTGCGGGCGAACGTGAACCTGCGAGTCGACCTGCGGATCGACGAAACCTACGTTCCCGACATGAACCAGCGGCTGACCGTCTACCGCCGGATGGCCGCCGTGCGAACCGAGGACGAGCTCCGCCGGATCGTGGACGAGGTCCGCGACCGCTACGGTCCGCCTCCCGAATCGGTGCTGAACCTGGCGGAGTACGCCTCGATCCGGCTGCTGGCGGACCGGATCGGTCTCGAGTCCATAGACCGGGAGGCCCAGACCGTCGTCTTAAGGTTCAGGCCGGACGCGAGGCTGGACCCGGCCCGCCTGTTCAACCTGGTGCAGCAACGCGGCGATCTGACCCTCGTGCCTCCCGCGACGCTGAAGCTGAGCCTGAGCGGCCCGGCCGCTCGTCCGGCCGCCGTGCCGGCCGCGCCTGCCGTCCGCCAGGACGGCCGGATCACGCGAAGCTCGCTGTCGAAACGGGGCAAGGATCCGGTCGCCGCCGGCTCGTGGTGGGCGGCACGGGCGCAGGCCGGCGAAGTCACCGCCGGCTTTACGAAGGACGAGATCATGAGGCCGGCGAAAGAGGATCCGCGCGGCGAGGCCGGGATCTTCAGCCGCGTTGCCTCCCTGCTGCGCGATTTGGGAGACGGGCGCTAAACCGGGTAAAATACTCGATTCGAAGGATTTAGACCCATGGGAGTCGATCCCCGGGGTCGTGAAGAGCAACCGCAATGAAAATACTTCTGCCGCTCGTGACCGCCGTGGCCTTCGCCCTCCCGATCCAGTCCGAGATCCTCGAGCAGGTGCTGGTCAAGGTGAATGGCGACATCATCACCAAGACCGACCTCGAATCGCGGCAGATCGATGCCCTGCGCCGCCGGGTCGGCACCCAGGTCAGTGCCGAAGCCCTGAAGAACGATGCCGAACTCCGGAAGGCGCTGCTCGAAGTCACCCCGGCGCTCCTGGTCGATGCGATCGACGAGCTGATCCTCATCCAGCTTGGCCGCGAGAAGGGTTACCGCCTGAGCGACGACCAGTTCAAGAGCTGGCTCGAGAACATGCGGAAAGAGCAGGGGCTTCAGGACGACACGAAGTTCCAGGCAGCGCTCCGCCAGGAAGGCATGAGCGTCGACGACCTCCGCAAGAGCGTCGAGCGCCAGTTCCTGGTGTCGCGCGTCCAGCAGGACGAAGTGGGGTCGAAGCTCTCGATCACCGAGGAAGAAGGGCGCCAGGTACTATCTCGCCCACAAGGATGAATTCATCGATCCCGCCACCGTCACGCTGCGCGAGATCGTCGTCCAGATACCGACGACCACGCAGGCCGGCGAAGCGGGCGTGACTGCCGGCGCCGACGACGAGGCGAAGAAAGAGGCGGAGACCGCACGGGCGCGAATCAACGCCGGCGAAGACTTCGGCAAGGTTGCCGCCGAAGTCTCGGATTCGGCGTCGAAGGCGAACGGCGGCCTGATCGGCCCGTTCCCCCTGAGCGAGGTGTCGGAGGGCCTGCGCAAGACGCTCGCGACGATGAAGCCGGGGGAGGTCACCCAGCCCGTGCGCAACGGCCAGGGATTCCAGATCCTGAAGCTCGAAGCGATGACCACCTCCACCGCGCAGCCGTTCGAGGCGGTCCGCGACCTGGTCGCCGACAAGGTCTACGGCGCACGCCAGCAGTCCGAGATGCGGAAGTTCCTTGGCCGGATCCGCGCGCAGGCGCTGATCGAGTGGAAGAACCAGGACCTGAAGAAGCTCTACGAACAGCAGATCGCCGCCGCGGCCACGACCCCGTCCAACTGATGCCGGGCGCTACGGTGGATTGGTACGCGATCTGGACCCGCTCCAGACACGAGCAGGTCGTGCGGGATCAACTGGTCCAGAAGGGGATCGAGTCGTTTCTGCCGACCATCCCGAAGTGGAGCCGGTGGAAGGATCGCAAGAAGAAGATCGACTGGCCGCTCTTCCCCGGCTACTGTTTCGCCCGCTTCGATCCGAACGACCGGCTGGCGATCCTCAAGTGCTCCGGGGTGGCGAACATCGTGTCGTTCGACGGCGACATCGCGCCGATCCCCGAGGCTGAAATTGCCGGGATCCGCCGGCTGGTCGAGAGCGACCTGCAGTACGACCCGTGTCCCTTGATCCGTGAAGGGATGATGGTGGAAGTGGTCCACGGGCCCCTGAAGGGGGTGGTCGGGCGCCTGAGTCGCAAAGGGGCGCACGCCCGCTTGATCCTCGCGGTCGACCTGATCGGCCAGGCGGTAAGCGTCGAAGTCGATGCCGCCGACGTCAAGTCGTACTGACGAAACACATTCATGCCCAAGATCGGAACCGTAAACGTCGCGCCGTCGTTCGCCCTCGCCCCGATGGCGGGGATGACCGACACTGCTTTCCGCCGGCTGGTGAAGCGCAGCGGCGGATGCGGGCTCGTGGTCACCGAGATGGTGAGCTCCGAAGGGCTGGTCCGGGGGATCGATCGCACCCTCGAGTACGCCGAGTACACCGAGGAGGAGCGGCCGGTCTCGATCCAGATTTTCGGCGGCGATCCGGAGAAGATGGCGGCGGCCGCGCAGATCGTCGAAGGCATGGGCGCCGACATCGTCGACGTGAACATGGGTTGCCCGGTGCAGAAGATCGCCAAGCACAATGCCGGCTGCAGCCTGATGCGCGAGCCGGAGCACGCCGCAAGCATCGTGCGGGCGATGACCCGCGCGGTGAAGATCCCGGTCACCGTGAAGATGCGCGCCGGGTGGGACGCCAGCGAGGTGAACGCTCCGGACCTGGCGCGGCGAATCGAGGATGCCGGGGCGTCGGCGATCGCGGTCCACGGCCGGACCGCGGCGCAATCCTATTCCGGGTTCTCCGACTGGGACCTGATCGGCCGGGTGGCGGCATCCCTCTCGATCCCGGTCTTCGGCAGCGGCGACTGTGTCGAGCCGGCGCAGGCGGTGGAGCGGCTGCACAGCGGCGTCGCCGGCGTCCTCGTCGGCCGTGGCGCGCTGCGGAATCCCTGGATCTTCGAGCAGGCCGCCGCGCTCGCCGCAGACCGCGTCCCCCGCGAGGTGACCATGGAGGAACGCGGACGCTTCCTGCTCGAGTACATCGAGCTGCTGCAGCAGGAGCGGCTGGGCGAGGCCGAAGGGTTCCGCCACGTGGCCCCGGGCCAGATGCCCGAGCCGACCGGCCCGGCACGCGGTCACGACCGGTGGGTGATCAACAAGCTGCGCGCGCTCAACTCCTGGTATACCAAGGGGATCGAGAACGGCTCGCACCTGCGGGTCTCGGTGAACGCGGCCGAATCGATCCCGCACCTCCGCGCGATCGTCGAAGACTTCTTCCTCGCGCCGGTTCCCTCCGCCTGAACCGCTGATCTCTTGCTTCTGCCGATTCAGTAACGGCAGACAAGTCTCACCGCCGAGGGCGCAGAGCCCGCGGAGAAATCAAGAGACAAATCCACAACGTGGCCTGCGGCCGTCAGTACATCGAAAGACATTCACCGCAGAGGCCGCGGAGCAGCGCAGAGGATTCTTCGGTGGTTTTCCTCTGCGCCCTCGGCGCGCTCAGCGGTGCTTCTGTTTCCTGCCGCTACCGAATCAGCCAAGCCAGGCACGAGTTCTTCGAGATGCCTGACGCTGGCCAGAAGTCACGACCCTGGCTGGAAGACGTATCCGCTGTGGCGCAGCGCACGAATCTGGAGTGCGTTTTACACGGCACAGAGAGACGCCGCAGGGCCGCCGTGTGTGCCTTCTTCCGTGGCGGAGACTTTCTCTTGATTCAGACGATCGCCGCGGGATCGGCGTTGGCGGCGTCGCTCATGTCGAAGTCATAGGCGAGCGCATGCGCGGCGGACGTGGTGAAGTGGCGACCGATCGCCTCGTGTGCCGGATGGCGGAGATACGTCTCCAACCCCGCTCGATCGTCGAACTCGATGACCGCGGCGTACTGGTAGTCCTTCTCCATCCCCTGCTCGTAGCCGGGGAGGCCGTGCCGTAACCGGCGTCCGATTCGAAACCGCCGGACGGACGGAATCGCCGCCGCCGCGTGCTGGAGATCCTCGAGCAATCTCGCGCGATCAGCCTGGGCCAGGTCGACGCGCGGCTCGAAGAGGACCACGTGGACGATCACCGCGGTCCGCCGCCTCGTCCACCGCCGCCCTTGCCGCCGCCTTTCTTGCCGCCACCGAAGCCGCCGCCGCGTGAACCACCGGCGCCGCCGCCTCCCGCACCACGGGGACCGCTTCCTCCGCCGCCGCGGAAGCCACCGCCACCACGGTTGTCGCCGCCGCTGCCGCCGCGGAAGCCGCCCCGGTCACCACCGAAACCGCCCGGTTTCCCGGATGGCGGCCGCCCTTCGGTCCCCTTGGGGCGGAAGGGTCGATCGCCTGCAGGCTTTGGCCGGAACGACCGTTCTCCCTCTCCCTTCGGGCGAAATGGTCGATCCCCCTCAGGCTTGGGTCTGAAGGACCGGTCTCCTTCTCCCTTGGGGCGGAAACCGCGATCACCCTCGGGCTTCGGTCGGAAGGGCCGCTCGCCCTCTCCCTTCGGCCGGAAACCGCGGTCACCTGCGGGCTTCGGCCGGAATGACCTCTCTCCTTCACCTTTGGGCCGGAAGCCGCGGTCGCCGGCGGGCTTCGGGCGGAACGGTCGATCCCCCTCCCCCTTCGGCTTGAAACCGCGATCGCCCTCCGGCTTGGGTCGGAAGGGGCGGTCGCCTTCCCCCTTCGGCCGGAAGCCGCGGTCACCTGCCGGTTTCGGCCTGAACGGTCGATCCCCTTCCCCCGTCGGGCGGAAGGGTCGATCACCTGCGGGCTTCGGCCGATAAGGCCGATCGCCGCCGCCTGTGGGCTTGAACGCCCCGCCGCTCTTCGGACGGTATGGGCGGTCGCCGTCCTCCCGGGGTTTGAATGAACGATCGCCTCCTTCTCGTTCGAAGGGACGGTTGCCCGGACCCTTCGGTCGAAACGGACGATCGCCCGTTCCCCGCGGCTGAAATGGCCGATCGCCGGACGGTTTGAACGGACGATCGCCGGCCGGCTTGAACGGCCGGTCTCCTTCCGGACGCCGCGGGCGATCGCCGGCGGGCTTGAACGGCCGATCTCCCTCCGGGCGACGGGGCCGATCGCCGGCTGGTTTGAACGGCCGATCCCCGGCCGGCGGCAACGGAGGATCACCCGCGGGGCCGTCGGGGCGCTCCGGTTCACCTTCACCGCCGCGACGCTGGTCGTCCCGCATGCGTTCGGCGAACCGCTTCCGCTTGACGTCGCGCGGCACCTTGAACTTGTCGCGGGGATCCTCGTGAGCTCCACCGGGACGCCACCCGGATCCACGGCGTTCGGTGCCTTCTCCCCGCCGCTCCGAGCGGAGCGCCTCGCTCGCCTCCTCCGGAGACTCCCACAGCTTGCCGCGCGCGAACCACTTCATGACCGCATCCGGCTGGCGGGTCTTCATCTGGTTGAGCGTGGGCAGCAGCTCCTCGGGGAGGGCGGCGCGAAACGCGGTCGGCTGACCGCCAACGATGATCGTCCAGTAGGAATAACGGGGAGGCATATTCAGGCTTTCGGTGCTGGCGGATCCAGCCGTTTCAGTTTTTCGATGAGCGTCGTTCGCTTCAGATTGAGCAGCTGCGCTGCCTGTCGCTTGTTGCCGCGCGTCCGCTCGAGCGACCGGCGGATGAGCGACAGTTCCACGCCTTCGACATACGCCGCGAAGTCGATCCCGCCGTCAGGAATCCACACCTCGGAGGCATCAGCCGGCGCGGGCTGGTTCTGAATTTCGGGCGAGAGATCGTTGACCTCGAGCTGGGGCCGGCCTTTCGAGAAGGCGAGCGCACGCTCGATCGCGTTTTCGAGCTGCCGGACGTTGCCCGGCCAGGTGTACCCCATCAGCCGGCGCACCGCCTCCTGCGAAACGGTCACCGGAGGCCGTCCGGTATCGACCGACAGCCGGTCGAGGAAATGCTGCACCAGCAGCGGAATGTCTTCGCGCCGGTCGCGCAGCGGCGGCAGTTGCACCGGGATGACGTTCAGGCGGTAGAACAGGTCTTCGCGGAAGCTCCCCTCCCCCACCATCTTCGACAGGTCGGAATGGGTCGCCGCGATCACCCGGACGTCGATCTTGACGGTATGCGAGTCCCCGACCCGTTCGAACTCGCGCTCCTGCAGCACCCGCAGCAGCTTCGCCTGGAGCCCCGGGCTCATCGTCCCGACTTCGTCGAGGAAGAGGGTGCCTTTGTGCGCCTGTTCGAGCCGTCCCTGCCGGTTGGCGACCGCGCCGGTGAAGGCACCGCGGACGTGCCCGAACAGCTCCGCTTCGAGCAGGGTTTCCGGAATCGCGCTGCAGTTCAGCGCGACGAACCGGTTGGCACGGCGCGCGCTGTTGTGGTGGATCGCCTTGGCCGCCAGCTCCTTCCCGGTGCCGGTCTCACCGGTGATCAGGACTGTGCTCGAGGTCGCCGCCACCGTCTCGAGCAGCTGGAAGAGCTCGCGCATCGGCCGGCTGCGCCCGACGATGCCATCGAACGAGTAACGGACTTCGAGCTGGGAACGGAGGTAGGCGTTCTCGCTTCTCAGCCGCCGCTGTTCCATCGCCGACTTGAGCACGTGCAGCAGCGCGTCGAACTGGAACGGCTTGGTAATGAAGTCCGAGGCCCCCTGCTTGATTGCCTCGACCGCGTCCTTCACCGTGCCGAACCCGGTGATGACGATCGCGATCATGTCGGGGTAGCGCTGGATGCCGGCTTCGAGCACCTGGCGGCCGTCGATGCCCGGCAGCCGCAGGTCGGTGATCAGCACGTCGAAGGCGAAAGACGCCAGGCGCTCCAGGGCGTCCTCCCCGCTGGCCGCCTGTTCGACGACAAAACCGTGATCGGCAAGCCGTTCCGCGATCGCCTCGCGTAGCGCTGCCTCGTCGTCGACGATCAGCAGATGTTTCGATTCTTCAGACATTTAACGGGGAGGCCGGTATTTTGACACCCCGCCGAGCCTCGGTCAAATGACCGGCGGTCGCGACAGGCTCTACAGCGTGTACGGGACCGCTCCGATAACCACGTGAGAGACAACAGGACGAGCGCATGCAGACCAACACCGAAACCAATCAGACTCCCTCCACCATCGAACGCAAGACGATTTCGATCATGAAGGCCTGCGAGCTCGTCGGCGTCAGCCGCCGCACGATCTACAACTGGATCGCCGGGGGAAAGGTCGAATACGTTCGAACCGCCGGCGGATCGGTCAGGATCTTCGTCGACACCCTCTGGCGTGAACCAGCGCGTGCCGACCTAAGTACCAAAGAAGCTTCATGAGCGAGGATTTCGGATTGCTTTTCCATCGTTTGAACAACCAGCTCGGAATCATTCTCGCGAACGCCGAACTGCTCGAGGCGAAGCTCGGCGAAGACGCCGCGCGCGCCCGGGCGTCCCAGGTCGTGGCCAGCGTGCTCGAAGCCATGACGACCGCCCGAGAGCTGCGTCTCCGCCTTAGAGAGACGGCCGAAACCGGTCAGATTTCTGACACCACCGAGCCGCAGTCGTCAAGCCTTTGACCCTCGGCTGCCCGGGGTTGAGCGAAACTTCACCGGTCTGCACACCATTTCACCTCCCATAAAATCTCCCGAATCAACGACTTAGCGCGCTCGCCAACACCTCTACCGCAGATTCGGTATTTCTTCGCTTCAGGTTTGGTACTGCCGTTGCCCTGCTTGGCCTCACCGCGGCTATCCGCCGCGGGTCATTCTGGAGGTCAGCCGAGCCATGCAGCGTCAGCCACTCGCCGCCCGTCACCGTGATCGCATTGCCAACGGCCTTCCGTTCGTCGAGTCGCTCGCCCGGCGGGTGGCCTCGTCGATGCCGCACTCGATCGAGCTGAACGACCTGGTCCAGGACGGGATGATCGGATTGATCGACGCCGCCTGCCGCTACGACGAAGCTCGAGGCATCAAGTTCGAGACCTTTGCCGAACGGCGCGTCCGCGGCGCAATGATCGACGCCTTGCGGCGGGACGCCTGGCCGCGTGGGGTTCGCCGCCAGCGGCGGGAGCTCGAGGCGGCCCGCGAGCAGCTTCGACGCGAGCTCGGCTCGGAGCCCTCCCTCGCGGAACTGGCTGCGCGGATGGGTTCGGACGAAACCCGGCTCGGGCGCACCATCGTCCGGATCAACACGATCGAGTCCACCTCGCCGCTGTCGTCGGGGGAGAACACCGACAACTCGACGCTGCCGCTCGTTCTGGTCCCCTCCGAGCCGATCGCACCCGACAAGGCGTACGAACAGCAGGAAGTGCGCGACCGCGTGCGGGCGGCGATCGCCACCCTGCCGCCGCGCGAACGGCGGGTGATCGGGCTCTATTACTACGGCGACGCGACGATGAAGCAGATTGGCGCGGAAATCGGGGTGAACGAGTCCCGGGTCTCGCAGCTCCACGCGCGGGCGGTTCACCGCCTGAAGAAGGCGCTCGGCGCCGACGAGGCAGAGGTCAGCCCGGTGATCGACTTCCAGAAGACGATGCGCCGGATGCGGATGGCGAAGGCCGACCTGGGCGAGCGCGGCGTGCTGCTGCAGTACAAGACGCCGGCCGAGAAGCCCGCGCCGGCGGCGCGCCGCCGCAGCGTTGCTCCTCCCCGCCAGCGCGCGGTCGCGGCCGCGCGGTAAGTCTTACGAACTAGATTAGTAGTCGCTCAACCCTGAGCGGGCGGCGATCAATTCCGAGGCAGCGCCCAGCAGGTCCTTCAGGCGGAACGGTTTCGCGAGCCACCGGCATCCGGTGTCCTCGAGAAACCGTTCGGCTTCCGTCCCGGCGACGTCCCCGGTCACGAACAGAATCCGGCGGGTCAGCGGCGAGTTGCGCCGCTCCAGCTCACGGTAGAACGACGGCCCGTCGAGGCGCGGCATCTTCAGGTCGCACACGATCAGGTCGTAGGCCCGCGCGGCCACGCGCTCCAGCGCCTCCACGCCATCCCCTGCCCGGTCCACGATGAACCCGGCATCCGCGAGCGCTTCCGCGACCGCGGCTCCCAGCGCGACTTCGTCTTCGACCACGAGGATCGTCGATCCCGCCGCCGAGACCGTCGGTGCGAACGTCCGCTCGGGGGGCTTCGGCAGCCCCTGCGGCAGGCCCGCTTCGCTGACCGGCAGCTCGATGAAGAACGACGCCCCTCCCTCGGGCTGCGACTTCATCGTCAATCGTCCGCCATGTTCCTGGATGATCGCGTAGGCGACCGTCAGGCCGAGGCCGGTTCCCTTGCCGACCTCTTTCGTCGTGAAGAACGGATCGAAGATCTTCGGCTGCACTTCGTCTGGAACGCCTGGCCCGTCGTCGTTGACTTCGAGCACGACCGCTTCGCGCTCCGGGTCGTGCCAGGTACGCAGGATGAGCGTGCCGCGGCCATGCGCGCCGATCATGGCCTGCTCGGCGTTGATCACCAGGTTGAGCAGGACCTGCTGCATCTGGTGCGGGTCCGCGAAGACGGCCGGCAGCCCAGACGCGAGGGCATCGATGATCGCGATGTTGCTGAGCCGCTGTTCGTACGAGCGAAGGGCGAGCGTCTCGCGAATCACCTGGTTCACGTCCACCATCGCCCGTGTCGTGTGACGCTTCCGCGCGAACGTCAGCAGGTTCCGGACGATGCGGGCGGCGCGTTCGGCTTCGCCGAGGATGGTGTCGATTCCCCGGCGGGTTTGATCGTCGGCGGGGCGCTGGGCCAGCCGCTCCGCCCAGGTGAGAATCGTGGCGAGCGGGTTGTTCAGTTCGTGCGCGACCCCCGAGATCGTCTGACCGAGGGCGGCGAGCTTTTCCGCCTGGAGGAGCTGGTGATACAGGTCGCGCGCCTGGTCTTCGAGCCGCTTGCGCTCGCTGACGTCGCGCATGAGCGCTTCGACCCGGATCCCCTCGCCGTCGCGCTCCGCGTGGGCGGTGACCTCGACCCACATCGGCGCCCGATCGGCACGGCGCAGCCGGAGCAGGTAATCGGTAAGCGAGTTGTCGTGCGTGAGGCGATCGACGAACGCCTCGCGAGCCTGAGCGTCGACGAAGCGCTCGGGGTCAAAAGGGCGGACCTCGTTCACCGCCGTTTCCCCGGCATAGCCGAACATCAGCTTGAGATAGGGGTTGGCTGAAAGCGTGACCGTGTCGTCCGCGGTGATGAGGCCGATATAGACCCCCTCGTGGACGGCTTCGAAGAGCCGGGCGAATTCTTCCGGGCGCGGCGTGGTCACGAACGCCGCGATCTTAGCATCCGGCATATTCTGTTTCCCATGTTCCTTCCATCGCTGCTCGCGGGCCAGGTCGCGGTCATCACCGGCGGAGGCACCGGACTGGGCCTTGCCATCGCTGAGCGGCTTGGCCAGCTGGGCGCCCGGATCGTGATCGCCAGCCGCGGATCCGAGAACCTGGAGCAGGGCAGTGACGCGCTGCGACTGGCCGGTCTCGACCCGCTCGCGGTGCAGGTGGACGTGCGCAATCCCGAGCAGGTCGATGAGCTCGTCGAGCGGACGATCCGGCACTTCGGCCACATCGACATCCTGATCAATAACGCCGCGGGAAACTTCGTGTGCCGCGCTGAGGAGCTCTCACCCAACGGCTGGAACGCGGTCATCGGGATCGTCCTCAACGGCAGCTTCTACTGTGCCCGCGCGGTCGGACGTCACATGATCGAGCGCGGCAAGGGGGGCGCGATCGTGTCGATCCTCGCTAACTACGTCTGGACCGGCAGCCCCGGCACGATCCACTCCGCGGCGGCCAAGGCGGGCGTGATGTCGATGACCCAGACGCTGGCGGCGGAGTGGGCGAGGCACAAGATCAGGGTCAACGCGGTTGCGCCCGGGCCGGTCGAGTCGCGCGGAGCCGCGAAGCAGTTGTGGGACACGCCCGAGGCGGTCGAGCGCATCACCAACATGGTGCCGCTGAAACGATGGGGACAGCCCTCGGAGATCGCCGACGCGGTGACGTTCCTGGCCGCACCGGGGGCCGGTTACATCACCGGAGAGATCCTCACAGTCGACGGAGGCGCATGGCTCGGGCGGGGCACCTTCGACTTCCTGTAACGCGGCTGCGTAAAAGGGGCTGGCGAAAGGCTTTACGATGCGGCCCGCCGGCGGGACCGAAAGAGTCCGGCGGCACGGCCGCGGTGAGGGTTATTCCTTGCGATCGGTTTTCCGCCTCCCGTACTGATGCGCGTTCGGGTTGACGCCCGTGTTCAGCCGGGGATCGGCGTCCGAGTTTCGAGTCAGAGGAGTCTCGTGGCGCTCGGACATGACTTCAAGCGAACGGCGGAGCTTGCGCCCTTCGTCCAGCATGTCCTGGAGACGCTTCTGTATGTCCGCGATACTTTCAAGCCGGTCTGCGGCGGCCCTTTTGTCTGAGATGGCTACACTCCTCGTGAATCTCCAATGGAGTCAGCAGGATAGGTGCCATACCGAACCTGTCGAGGTTGGATCCGTGGAGAGATTGGATCTTGGTCCAGAGGGGCCCCTCGCATGACACTGGGAGGATGACAACGCCACGCGAGCGACGACTCGCGTACCTGTCGTGGCTCGCGGTCTGCGTGATCTGGGGAACGACATACCTCGGTATCCGGGTCTGCCTGGAATCGATTCCGCCCGCCCTGATGGGCGGCTTGCGCTGGACGCTCGCCGGCGGGCTGCTCGCCGGCTACGTGCTCGCCCGTGGCCAAACCCTGCCGCCGCGATCGCGCTGGGGCAGCATCGCGCTGCTCGGCTTCCTGCTGCTCGGGCTCGGCAATGGCGGCGTCGTCTTCGCCGAACAATGGGTGCCGAGCGGTCTTGCGGCGGTGCTCGTCGCCACCTCGCCATTCTGGATGGCGGGGGTCGAAGCGGCTCTACCGGACGGCGAGCGCCTCACCAGCAAGACCATCGCTGGACTGCTGATCGGATTCTCCGGGATTCTCGTGCTGGTATGGCCCGACCTGGCGCTCGATCGCGGGAGCGACCGCCGGTTTCTCGCAGGCATCGTTGCGCTGCAGATCGCTTCGTTCGGCTGGGCACTCGGATCGTCGGTACTCGAAGCGGCGCGGGCGCAACGATAACATCCTCGGCACCACCGCGCTGCAGATGCTGGCCGGCGGACTGATGATGCTGGCGGCCGGCACGCTGCGAGGCGAATGGCAACAGCTGTCGTTCACCTGGCGCACCGGCACCTCGCTGTTGTACCTCTCGACCCTCGGAGCGATCGGCGGCTTCGTGGCGTACTCGTATGCATTGCGGCACCTGCCGGTCTCGTTCGTGTCGCTCTACGCCTACATCAATCCGGTGATCGCGGTTGTGCTCGGCGTTCTGCTGCTGAACGAGTCGTTCGATGCACGGATGGCCAGTGCGGCCGCTTTGGTGCTGGCGGGCGTTGCGGTCGTCCGATGGAAGGCGCAGGCGGAGCCGACTGCCTCGGCTCCGCGCGCGCCTGGACCTGCGGATGATCGAAAGCGCGTCGCCTGACGCTCAGACCCTGCGGCCGCTGAGCAGGCGCACGAGGAACAGCACGACCGCGATGACCAGCAGAACGTAGATGAAGTTGCCCATCGTGTAACCGCTGACCATACCAAGCAGCCACAGAACGATGAGGATGATCGCGATGGTTTCAAGCATTTCGGTTCTCCTTTGGCGCGGGGTCCGTCCGCGCGTCTCCACGGCAGAGCCGAACAGCAACGGCTGTGCCACGAACAGATTTGGTGCTCTTCTATCCCTGTTAGTCCTGCTGATCGTGGCACTTAGCGGTCCAGCTGCCTGGGCGCAAACAGTCGAGCCGGCTGGTGGCCAAAACGAACAAACTTCACACGCTGAGAAGCGGCTGACAACGGCGACCCGCTTTATCGGTGGCGCGCTACTCGGCTTCGGGGCGCACGAAGCCGGACATCTCGTCATGGACATCGCCTTCGATGCCGACCCTCGATTGAAGCGGGTGGAGTTTCACGGGATCCCGTTCGTGGCGATCACGCATCGGCAAGGCCTGACGTCTCGCCAGGAACTGGCGATCGCGTCGGCCGGCTTCTGGGTGCAACATGCGGGCAGCGAGTGGATCCTGACGCGAACGCCGGCGCTTCGCGACCGCCAGTCGCCGCTGCTCAAAGGGATCCTCGCCTTCAACGTCGCGACCTCGGCCGCCTATGCCGGTGCGGCGTTCGCGCGGACCGGGCCTGATGAGCGCGACACGCGCGGCATGGCGAGCGCCGCGCGCGTCGACGAGCGCTGGGTCGGGGTCATGGTGCTCGCTCCGGCGGCGCTCGACGCGTGGCGCTACTTCCACCCTGAAGCGCGATGGGCGGCGTGGGCGTCACGCGGCGCCAAGGCGGGGCTGCTGCTGCTCCTGCTGCGCTAAAGCGAGGCGGCCTCGTTACGCGGGCCCAGGGCGAAGGTCATCGTGCCTTCGACGACCACCTGCCCGTCGACGCGGGCGATGCCGCGGAGCAGTCCCATCCGGCTGCGAAGCCGGCGCACCAGCGCCTCGATGACGACCTGGTCACCCGGGTGCACCGGACGGCGGTAGCGGACCTTCTCGATCCCCATGAAGTAGATCAACTTCTCCCGGTTCTCGGGCTTGGCCAGGATCATGATCGCGCCGACCTGGGCCACCGCTTCCGTCAGGATGGTCGGCGGCAGCACCGGCCGCTCGCCGTCGCGGTGCGCGAGATAGCGTTCGTTGAGGGTGACGTTCTTGATCCCGACGATCCGTTTGTCGGGTTCGAACTCGGTGATCCGGTCCACCAGCAGGAACGGGTAGCGATGCGGCAGAATCCGCTCGATCGCGGTGTAGTCGAGGGGCAGGGAGATTTCCATCGGCGGGTTTGTAAGTATAATTCTATCCTTCCCCCGTGAAGGACGACACTCCTCAGTGACTCAGGGCACACCAGCCGACGAAGCCCCCGTGACCGGGGCCCCAGTTGCCTCCGGGCAGGCGCTCGTCGAGACGTTATTCGACCTCGGCCGGCAGGTCACCGGCGTCCTCGACCTCGATACCCTGCTCCAGAAGATCCCGCGCCTGATCGGCCGGCTGATCGCGTTCGAGGCGTTTGCCGTGTATCTGCTCGACGAGCGCCGCGGCGAGCTGCGGGTAGCCTACTCGGTCGGCTACCCGGACGGGGTGGCGCCGCAGCGGCTGAAGCTGGGCCAGGGCCTGGTTGGCGCCGCGGTGGCGAGCGAGGAGCCGCTGCTGGTCAACGATCTCTCGGCCGATCCCCGCTACGTGGAGTTCGTACCCGGCATGAACTCCGAGATCGTGGTGCCGCTGCTGCACAAGTCGCGGCCGATCGGGGCGCTCAACATCCTCAGCCGCAACCGCGACCAGTTCACCCATTCCGACATCACGATCGTGCGCCAGTTCGGTGCCCACGTCGCGGTCGCACTGGTGAACGCCCGCCTCTACGAGCGCAGCCGGCTGGACGCGGATGCGTTCGAAACGCTGGCGGAGATCGGCCGCGACGTCGCGTCGATCCTCGACGTCGACGAGCTGCTGACCCACATCGCGCAGTTGACCAAGCGGTTGATCGAGTACCGCACCTTCGGCTTGTTCCTGCTGAACGCGGAGTCGGAGCTCGAGATCAAGGTCGCGGTGCAGTACGGCGAATTCGTGCAGATCCCGCGGATCGCGCTCGGGGAAGGGCTGGTCGGATACGCCGCCCTGCACCGCGAGCCGGTGCTCGTGCCCGACGTCTCGCAGGATCCGCGCTACATCAAGCTGGTCGAGGACGTCCGGTCCGAGCTGGCGATCCCGCTGCTGCTCAAAGAGCGGTGCATCGGCGTGATCGACCTCGAAAGCCCGGAGCCAGACGCCTTCTCCAAGCGCGACGTCGAGATCCTCACCCTGCTCGCGGCGCAGGCGGCGGTGGCGATCGAGAACGCCAACCTGTACGAACAGCTGCGGGCGAACCAGGAGCGCCTCGAGAAGGAGGTCCGCTTCGCGCAGCGCGTCCAGATGGCGCTGCTGCCTGCCGGTCCGCCGAAGCGGCTCAAGGGTGTCGAGGTCGCGGCGGCCTTTGCGCCCGCGCGCGAGCTCGGCGGCGACTTCCACGATTACCTGTCACCCGAGTCGCACACGCTGGTGGTCACGCTCGGCGATGTGTCGGGCAAGGGTGTTCCGGCGGCGCTCTACAGCGCCTTCGCCGCCGAGCTCGTGCGCGGCCGCACCTTCCGCCGCCGTTACCTGCCCGACCGATCGAGCCCCGCGGGGGTGCTCTCGTCGGTCAACACCATCCTGCACGAACGGCGGCTCGAGGAGTACTACTGCACGCTGTGCTACGCGGTGTTCGACCTCAAACGGCGGTTCCTGCTGATGGGAAACTCGGGGCTGCCGTACCCGATCCGGTGGTCGGGCGGCGTCTGCGCGCCGATCGAGCTGCCGGGGGTCCCGCTCGGGTCGTTCCAGGGCAGCACCTATGACGAGGTCAGCCTGGCGCTGCATGCCGGCGACGTCTTCGTGTTCTGCTCGGACGGCGTGTCCGAGGCGATGAACTTCGCCGGCCAGGAGTTCACCTCCGAGCGGCTGATGAAGGTTGTCGAGAGCACCCACGAACTGTCGGCGGCCAGGATCGTCGATGCGATCGTCGCCGCGGTGAGGGAGTGGCGCGACGGTGCTCCGCCGAACGACGACATGACGGCGGTCGCGGTCAAGATCACCACATGACCGGCGCGGCCGTCCGCCCGCTCGCCCGGGTGTTGCTGACGGCCACGATCGCAGCGGCCGGCGCGGCCGGTCTCGACGCGCAAACCGCTGCGCCGCCCGGCGGCGCCGTCCGCGGCCAAGACCGGCGAGCTTCGCGACAAGACCCGCCGCCAGCTCGAGTCGATCGCCGATCGCCTCGACGGCGTCATGGGCTACGTCATCGTCGATCTGGAATCGGGCGAGCGCTTCGAGCGGCTTGCCGACGAAACCTTCCCGCTCGCCTCCACCATCAAGCTGGCGATTCTCTACGAGCTGTTCAAGCAGTCGGACGAGGGGCGTTTGAACCTCGACGAAGTCCGTCCACTCGACCACCGTCACATGGTCGGAGGCTCGGGAGTGCTGAACGAGCTGACCGCGCCGGCGATGCCGCTGCGCGACTACGCCGTGCTCATGGTGGTGTTGAGCGACAACACGGCCACGAACCTGCTGATCGACACGGTCGGGATGGAGGCGGTCAATCGACGCATGGGCGGCCTGGGGCTGAAGGGGCTCGCGCTACGCCGTCGCATGATCGACCTCGCGGCCGCGCGGCGAGGGGACGAGAACGTCGGCTCACCCGCGAACCTGGCGCAGCTGCTCGCCATCATTCATCGAAGCGAGGGCCTGCGAAAGGAGAGCAGCGACGCGATCATCGCCATCCTGAAGAAGGGGAAGCCGAGCGCGCTGCGGGACGGCGTGCCGGCGGCGGTGCCGATCGCCAACAAGACCGGCACGCTCGAACGGGTCGCGGCCGACGCCGGGATCGTCTACCTGCCGGGACGCCCGTATGTGTTCGTCGCGACGACCACGTTCCTGCAGAACAACGCCGCCGGCGAGGCCGCGATTCAGGCGGCGTCACGGGCGGCGTATGAATACTTCCATCGGATCGCGACCAGCTCCGAGTACGGCCGGACGATCCGCTAGCAGCCGTTACTGATCAATCCGCAACACCGACCGGTGTTATCCGCCGTTACAAATCACCATCAACAGGCGCTATTTAGCGTCCCCTGAAGTCGAGGTCGGTCTGGCGCAGGTGCAGGCCCACCGACTGGCCGCCGAACGTCGCCACTTCGCTGACCTTCCCCCTGACCCGCACGTGGGCCCCCCTGCTCGGCGTGCGCCCGTCCTGCGCCACCACCGTTACCTCGCCGGTGCCGTCGTCCACCTTGTAAAGCTTGAACGGCATCAGCGGGAGTCCCCAGGCGCTGGTGACCACGCCGTCGATCGACACGGTCTTGTCGTAGTAGCGGCCCGGGTTGTATCGGAGCTCCGCGACGTTCGTCCGGCGCGTCGCCAGCGCGCACCCCGAGAGCATCAGCGCGAGCCCGGCGGTGGCGACGAATCGGAGGACTGTCTTCGGTGTCTTGTGCATGGCGTTTCCTTGATCCCCGCGCGAGCGGGCCCTTACAGACACGAATGGCCGCGCGAAATCAGCCTGAATTGCGACGGGGAGCGGCGATGCCAGCGCCTGCCTGAGTTAACGCACCCCGTTGATTCCGCGCGACCGCAGACCTGTTCATCAATTCGCGTGCCTGCGGAAAAACGGGGATATTGCGGCCAGGATTCGGGCCGTCGTCCGTTGCGGGTGACGCCGGTGACCTCCCGGCGGGACGGGAGGATCAGAAGCGCACGGTGAGCAGGCCGCGGGCGCGGTGCACCGTCGCCTCCCCCTCGCGCCACTGGTGGTCGTAGGCACCGCCCAGACGCACGAAGGGGGTCAGGTCGACCGATGCGCCGCCGCCGAACGTGTTCGCGTCTCCGGCGGTGAGCCGATCGGCGGTCAGCCAGTCGAGCCGGTCGATGCCATGACGGTACTCGACGAAAGCCCGCAACCAACCGGTCGGGCTCGCATGCGCGCCAACCATCATGTTGTCGGAGGTAATTGACTCGCCGAGGTCGAAGTCGGTTCGGCCGCGCAGGTACTGAGCCTGGAGCTCGAGCCGCGGAGTGAGGTCGATCGCCAGGCCCGGTCCGCCGATCCACAAGTCAGCGCCGTCGAAATTGAAGTAGCGCGCGATGACCGTCCACCGCACGCGCCGCCGGAGCAGCGTGACGTCGGCGAAGCCATCGATCTGCGGGAGCCACAGCTCGCCGCCGCCGAGCACCCCTCCGCGGAGCAGCACCCGGGGGGTCACGAACCATTCGATGCCGGCGCCGCCGCGCCCTTCGTTCCCTTCCTCTGAATTGAGAACCTCGCCGCCGGCCAGAAGCCGGACGGCGTCGCTGATGCGCGCGTTGAGCTCGATCGTGCCGGAGTTCAGCTCGACGCCCTCTGGCTGCACGCGCTGGTAGTTGTAGCCGAGAGCGACGCGGTGCGCCCGAGACGCCCGCAACGTGTCTGAGGCTCGCTGCACATCCACGTTCCCTGGTTCGGCCGCGAGTGCGCGTGCGTAGTAGGCGAGCGCGAGCGTCGCATGGCCGGTCGCGCCGTGCCGGCGCCCTTGCGCCGCCAGCACCTCGATGCGGCCCGGCGCAATCGACTCGGCGCGATCGAGCGCCTCGGCTGCGCGGGTCCATTCGCCCGTCTCGACCAGCGCCACGCCCAGCCCGCTCAAGGCTTCGATGTTCTGGCCGTCCACCGCAACCAGCGACTCGAAGACCGCGGCGGCCCGCCGGGCCTGGCCCATTCGAAGGTGCAAACGACCGATCCAGAGGCGCGCGGCGACGTCATCGGGGTTGGCCGCGGCGAGCGCCTGGAAGCGTTTCAGGGCCTCTGCGTTGGCGCCGGTGGCAGCAAGCCGTTCGGCCTCGGCGCGGAGATCGGGCGACTGGCCGGCAGCCACACTCAGGCACAGGACAAGGGCAGCGATCACGGTCATCAGGGGATTACCTCAGCGGCCTGGGACGGCCTTGGGACGCGGGATTGTACCACCCCGGCTGATCAACGATTTTCGCCGCCGCCGCGTCTGACCGTACGAAGGCAATCAAGACGCTCAACGATTCTGGAGGTTTTTTCATGGGATTCTGGAAGACAGCCGCGCTTTCCGCGGCGTTGCTCGGGGCGGCCGGCGTGGGTGCGGCGATGACGCCGACGACGACGGCGCAGACCAGCACGCGCGTGGTGACTCCCCGCGGTTTCGAGGTGTTCGGCGCCGGCGGCAGCCGGATCGGCGTCACGGTAGCCGACCTGGATACCGACAGCAAGGAGACCGGCGTCCGCGTGGACTCGGTCGAGGACGACAGCCCTGCCGCCAAGGCCGGGCTGAAAAAGGGGGACCTGGTGGTCGAGTTCGATGGTGAGCGCGTTCGCAGCGTCCGCCAGTTCACGCGTCTCGTCTCCGAGACCCCGGCAGGCCGCCAGGTTCCGGCCGCGGTGATGCGCGACGGCGGTCGCGTCCCGGTGAACATCGAACCGGTCGCGTCGTCTGCGTTCAGACTGCTCGAAGACGAAACGGTATGGCGCGCCCTGGACGATGTGCGCGGATCGATGCGTCCGACACCAGCCCCGCCGCCCCCGCCGGCGGCCCCCGCGGCGCCTCGTCCGCCCGCCGCGCCCCGCGCTCCTCGCCCTCCTGCCTTCGAAGGGTTCCTGTGGACACCGGGGAACCAGCTGGGGGTCACGGTCAACGGCCTGTCCGATCAGCTGCAGGAGTACTTCGGCGCGAAGAACGGCGTTCTCGTCTCTTCGGTGACCGAGGATTCGGCGGCGGCCAAGGCCGGCGTCAAGGCCGGCGACGTGATCGTCAGCGTGAACGGGTCGAGCATCGACGACGCATCTGACCTGCGCGAACAGATGCGCCGTCTGGGCGCGAACCAGGAGTTCACCCTCGAGATCATCCGCGACAAGAAGCCGCAGACGTTGAAGGGAAAGACCGAGGAGAGCCGGAGCCGGCGGATGACCACGCGGACGGTCCTCTAAGCGGACGCTAGAGCGCGGCGGTCCGTTCTTCCGATTGCGCAACCGGTGGCGCCACCAGCGTGGCGAGCTGGGCCGCGACGATCGCGGCCGCCGCCAGGCGGGCCGGATGCTTCTCGCCGTCGTGACGGATCTCGGCCGACATCACGCCAAGACACCCGGAAGGAGACAGGAGCGGCGCCGCAATGGCGCCGTTCGACTGTCCCTCGGCGCTCACCGTCTGGAGCAGTCCGGTGCGGAACGCGGCGGCAGTCGCATTCTCAGCATCGACCGGCAGCGTGCCCATCCGCGACAGGACGCTGTCGGGATACCCGTGCGCGGCCAGCGGCATCAGCTGTTTCAGCTCCCGATCGGCAACCCAGACGACGAGCCCCGAGGCATCCAGGGCGGCGGCCGTGCGCTCGAGGAGCGCGGGCATCGCGCTGCTGTCCACCAGTCTCGCGAGATCGGTGCAGACCGCGGCCAGTGTTTCCATTTCGACCGCCGGGGCAACCGCGACCGTTCGTTCACGGGCGGTGCGCTGGATCGGGACCGGTTGCGGCGCCGGTGGCTCTTCACGTCGCGGCGCCGGCCTGAGGTCGAGCCCCCCGGCCATTTCGTTCACCGCCAACCGCTCCGTCTCGGCACGCCGCACCGTTTCGGTGCCCGTGGCTGCGCGGGGACTCCGCGCGAGCAACAGCAGCATCAGGACGACGAACCCGGTCGCCGCCGCCGCCGCGAGCTGCTGCTGGCGAACCGCCGCCGCGATCGTCGCCCCATCCGATTGGCTCGCCGCCCCGGCCGCCTCGTCGATCGCGGAGTTGATCCGCGCGGTGGCCTCGAGGCCGTCCGAGAAAATGACGTCCGACGCGAGCAGCCTCTGGCCCGACGACGTGTAGCTGCGGACGCGCTTGTCTCTATCCTCGAATTCGCGGAGCGCTCCGATGGCCTGCTCCAGGGCAGCGTGCGACGCCGCCGAGTCGGTCGAGCTCCGCAGCCCCTCGATGGCGGCCCGCAGCGCCTCTGCCGACGAGGTGGCCTTGTCGTACCAGAACGTCTCGTTCTGCCCGACCGCGACATAGGCCTGCTGCGACCCGCGCAGCTCGTAGGTCTGACGCACGGCGGCCAGACGGCTCGCCTCGAACGTGTCGGCGCGCTGCGAGATGCGGGTGAGCTGTGACTGGATGGTCGCGTAGAAGTAGACGGCGGCCCCGATGGCGGCTACGGCGAGAAGCGTGAGAGTCACGCGCACAGCGCGGCTTCTCATGAGGGGTCCTTCACCGGGAGTTACTATAGCGTCACACCGTGGTCCACGTCATCATCAACCCCATCTCCGGCGCCGGTTCGGACCCCGGTGCCGCGTCACGGCGCGAGGCGATGGCAGAAGAAGCGGCGCGTCGCCGCGGCACGCCGGTGGCGATTCGTTTCACCGAGCGCCAGGGCCACGCCGGCGAGCTCGGCGCCGCCGCCATCTCCGCCGGCGCGAGCGGGGTTATCGTCTGGGGTGGCGACGGCACGTTCAACGAGACGGCGAGCGCGCTGCTCGGCACCGGCATTCCGCTCGGCCTGGTGCCGGCCGGCTCGGGCAACGGCCTCGCCGCCGCCCTCGGCGTGCCGCGGGCCGCGCCGGCGGCGCTGGAGGTGGCCTTCGACGCCACCCCGCACGCGATCGACGCCGGACGGATCGCCGGGCGGAGCTTCTTCAACATCGCCGGCGTCGGCTTCGATGCCCGGGTGGCGGCGCTTTTCAACCGGCGCGCCCCGGGCGCACGCGGCCCCTGGCCCTACCTCAGGATCGGAGTCCGCGAGGGATGCACCTACCGCGCGCTCGACTACGACGTCCGGCTCGATGCGGAGCCGTTCAAGCACAAGGCGCTGCTGATCGCCTTCGCCAATGGACCGGAGTACGGGCTGGGCGCACGCATCGCTCCGGACGCCCGGCTTGACGACGGGCTGCTCGACGTGATCATCGTCGAGGAGCGCGGCATTCTCGCCCGCTTCTGGAGTGCACGGCACCTGGCGTTTGGCACGCCGCAGCTGGCGCCGCTCGTCGTCACCCGGCGGATCCGCCGGGCCGTCATCGAGGCTCCGGGCGAGATGGAGTTCCATGTTGACGGCGAGCCCGGGATCGCCCGCGACCGCATCGAGGTGGAGATCATCCCGGGCGCGCTGATGATCCGAAGCTGACGATCAGAAAGTCGGCAGGTACGGCGACAGGTACTTGGCGATGAGCGTGAACTGGTCGAAGAAGATCAGCAGGCCGACGAGGATCAGCAGCCCGCCGGAGATCAACTCGATCAGGCGGTAGTGCTTGCGGATCCTGGCCGCCGCGGCGAAGAACTGGTTGATCGCGACCGAGGTCAACAGGAACGGGATGCCGAGGCCGAGGGAATACGCCGCCAGCATCCCCATCCCCTCGCCGACCGACTCGCGCGACGCCGCCATGGTGAGAATTCCCCCGAGGATCGGTCCGATGCACGGGGTCCAGGCAAACGCGAACGCGGTGCCGACGAGAAACGCCCCCAGCGGCCCCGCCGGCTTGCGGTTGGTGTGGATCCGTTTGTCGCTCTCCAGCAGGCGGATCCTGAAAACGCCCATCATGTGCAGCCCGAAGATCACCAGCAGCGAACCGGCGATCTTCGCGATGATTGGCGCGTAATCCCTGACGAATTTGCCGATGGCCGTCGCCGAGGCGCCCATGATGACGAACACCACGGTGAAGCCCAGGACGAACGCAAGCGAGGCGAGCAGGACCCTCTGGCGGGACGCCGAGGGTGATACCGAAGTCGACGAGCCCTGCATCTCCTCGAGCGTCATGCCCGAAATGAACGAGATGTAGCCGGGGATCAGCGGCAGGACGCAGGGAGAGATGAACGAGAGGAACCCGGCGGCGAACGCCGCCAGCAACGTGACTTCCTGGGACATCGGGCTATCTGCTGTGTAGACGCGACCGGCCGGACTGCGACCGGCCGGTCACTTCGATAACCCCGGCGCCCCTCACTTTATTTCTCTGAGCGGCAGCGCGTTCACGAGCGACGCCGGCGCCGGAATGCCGGCGAACTTGACCGGCGGCAGATCCTGGAACATGAAGTCCCACTTCCAGCGTTCCGAGGGGTTCGACGCCTGGAGCCAGTGCTTCGCGGAAACCGGGCGCGCGAAGGCCAGGTTCGCGAGGCCGGCATACCGTTCCTGCCCGGTGAGCGCGGCGGCGAGCTCCGCCCGCACTGCGGCGCTGCTCGTATAGGTCATCGCCAGACCCAGTGCGAGCCCGACATTGACGAAGACCTGCCAGTCTTCCTGCGCCTCGCCGGGCGCGATGATCGCCCGCGCGGCCCCCTGCAGCCGGCCATCCATGTTCATGTACGCCGCGTCCTTCTCGACCCACGCGGTCCCCGGCAGCACGATGTCGGCGGCCTTTGCCAGCTCGGTGAGGAGCACGCCGTGCACGATCAGCAGCGGCAGCTTGCCGGACTTTCTCGCCTGGATCACCCACGACACGTCGCCGATCGAGCCGGCGGGGCCGGGATCGAAGACGTAGAGCGCGGCGACTCCACCCTGTTCGACCTGCGTGCGGAAGGCGCCCAGGTCCGCGGCGCCGTCGGCATCGGCGTGCACCGGGAAGCCGAGATCGCTCGCGCCGTTGACGTTCGGGGCATCGACCGGCGGAATCTTGAACTTCGCCCCGGGCGGCTGCGGCTTCACCCTGGTGCGCCAGCTCATGGCGACGCCGTCCCCGGGGATGCCGAGCCCGCCGCCCAGCTTGCCGATCAGGAACAGCTCCTCGAGCGAAGCGTGCGCCGAGATCAGGAAGCGGAGGCCCCCCTTGCCGGCGGCGGTAACCCGGTCGGCGACCTTCGTCAGCGCGTTCGTCCAGTCGGTGGGCTCCAGCGGGCCGGTCTCACTTCGCAGCAGCGGACGATGCAGCCGCTCATCACCTTCGATCCAGCGGTAGTCGAACCGGCCGATGTCGCACATCCAGTAGCCGTTGACCTCCGGATTGAATCTCGGGGTGCGTGCGAATCAGCTGGGCTCCTTTGGCCCACTCCGGCTTCGCTTTGATCCAGGCGGTCGTGTTGCAGCCCTTCTCGCACAGGGTGCAGATCGTGTCCACCGCTTCGGGGTTGTCCCACGGCCGTGACTTGAAGCGGTAGTCCTTCGTGGTGATCGCGCCCACCGGGCAGACGTCCATCAGGTTGCCCGAGAGCAGCGAGTGCACCCCTTCCTCGCGGAAGGTGGAGATCTCGCTGCCGTAGCCGCGGTCGGTGATGCCGATCTGCGGGTCGGTGTCGACCTCGCGCATGAACCTGACGCACCGCGTGCACAGGATGCACCGGTTGCGATTGAGCATCAGCGTCGGCCCGAAGTCGACGTCCGCCTTGACCCCTTCACCGTCGAAGATCCGCCGGGGAAATTCCATCCGGCTCTCGTTGGGCCCGTAGCTGTAAGAGAAATCCTGGAGCGGGCACTCACCGCCCTTGTCGCAGACCGGGCAGTCGAGCGGATGGTTGATCAGCAGGAACTCGAAGACGCTCGACCGGGCCTCGACGACGTCGGGGCTCTGGGTGTGCACGACCATCCCCTCGCTCACCGTCGTCGAGCAGGACGTCTGGAGCTTCGCCATCTTGTCGATCTTGACGATGCAGACGCGGCACGAGCCGTCGATCCCGAGCCCGGGGTGGTAGCAGTAGTAAGGGATCTTGACGCCGCTCTCGATCGCCGCCTGGAGGACCGTTTTCCCCTTTTCGACCGTGACCGGACCCCCGTCGATCGTCAGCGTAACCGTTTCCATATCCCGATAATTCTATATCGGAGCATCGGACGGGGCACGGATCCGGGGCTATCGGCAGCGGATCAATTCGCCACCGACGGCTCCTGCCGGGATGGCCCTTGTTGTTCCGTGGCTGATTCGTGTTATCGGAGGTTCACCAGGGTGCCGTTGTCGGCGTTCGGGATCACCGATCGGAGCGGTTCCTCCAGGTCAACCGTCAGTTCGCTGACTTTCTGCGTGGCGATCAGCCTGACGGTCCGTTGCCGGCCGGACTGGAAGGTGAGCCGGACATTGAGCGGGAACTCCATCGCCTCCCCCGGCTGCTCGAGCCGCAGGATGGCTTTCGACCCTTCGACGCGGTGACTGAAGGTCCCCTGGGGCACCTCAGCGCCGAAGATCCAGGCCTCGAAGAACTGAGACAGGTCGCGTCCGCTCGCCTTCTGCATCGACGCGATGAAGTCCTCGGTACCCGCCTTGCGGTATTTCCACTGCGCGAAGTACTCCTTGATTCCGCGGAAGAACGCCTCGTCGCCGATCAGCCCGCGCAGCATGTGGAGCACCATCGCCGCCTTGTTGTAGACGACCGACCGGAACACCCGCGGGTCCGCCTTGATGTGGCCGAGCCGATAGCCAAGGAAGATCGGACCCTGTGCCGACTGGGTGATCGCCGTCTGCCGCATTTGCCGCATCAGCGTTGCGGTGACCCCGGGCTCGAGTTTCTCCTGCGCGTAGAGCACCGCGAAGTACTGGGCGAACCCCTCGCTCAACCACTGCTCGTGATAGTTCTTCCAGCCGACCGCCTGCCCCCACCACTGGTGCGCGATCTCGTGCGCGGCAAAGAACGAGGGGAAGTTGTCGAAATTCACCGGGTCGTTGCGCCAGGTGATGCCCGTCTGCTGGGTTGGCTGGTCGACGATGGCAAAGTAGGCCGGGCTGTGCCCGCCCGGCAGTTCGCGCTCGGTGAGGGCCAGGGTAAAGCTTGGATACGGCGCATCGCCGACGAGCGCGCTGTAGTAGGCGTAGATCTCGGCGCCGCGGTCGGCCATGCTCTTCCCCCGGCCCGCCTGGCGCGGATTGGCCTGGACGTGCAGCACCACCCCCTCCGGTTGCGCGTTGCCGGTCGCGATGTGCCTCGACTCGACCTCCCGCAGCCGGGAAATGACGCACGCCAGATATCTCACCGGCCGCTCGCTCTCGAAGATGAAGACCCGGTAACGGGCGGCGTCGCTCGCCACCCCCGGAGGAGGCGCCGGTTCACCGACCGGTGTGCCGGTGGCGATCACCTCATAGGTCGCCGGCACCGCGATCTTCATGCGGACCGTCGCGTAGTCGCTCACCACCGACTGCGGATACCAGTACGAACGGTTGCTGTAGATGAACCGCGGCTCGGGCGGCAGCAGGATCGTTTCACGCTGGTCCTGGGTGACCGATATCGCCTCGCGATCGAGCTCCTGCGGCGGCATCCGGCCGGTGTAGTGGATGTTCAGCCAGAACTCCGATCCGTTGACCATCGCGGCGGGCAGGTTGACGATCAGCGCGTTCTGGTTGACCACGCGCAGGTGGAGCAGGCGTCCGTAGTCGGGGGAGTAGACGCCGCTGACGGCCAGGTCCTCGGCCAGTCGAAGGTTGATCGTCGTCGTGGCGGCGGCGCGCACCTTCAACTTGAGCCGGGCGTTGCCGCGGATGGTCTCGCGCTCCGGAGTGATGGTGGCATCGAGGTCGTAGGCGAGGATGTCGTAGTCGACCAGGTCGTCTTCGTTGTAGAAGCGCCCGCGTGACGCGCGCTTCTCGGCCGAGGCGTAGACCGACACGTTGCGCCGGCGCCGGCGGTCGAACAGCGTGACATCCTCCGCGTCGTTCCGCGACCGGGTGTAGGTGAGCGTGCCGAACGGGCGGGTACGGATCTCGGCGATGATGTCTCCCGATTGCGGGATGATCGACCAGCGGTCCGGGCTCAGGTCGGCGAGGTCGATCTGCAGCGTCCGTCCGACATGCTCCTCGAACAGCTCCTCCGCCCGCCTGAGGTCGCTCGCCGACGGCGGGCGCTCCACCAGCGATTCGCCGGCAAACCTCGACGCAAAATCGTCGGGACGCACCCGGATGAAGGCGGCGTCGAACCCCGTATCCAGCGCCGTCGTGCCGCTGAAGATCCGGACCTGCGTCTGCTCGGCGACGTCGGGTGGCGTGAAACGCATCTGGCCGCGCCCCAGGAGTATGACCGCGGTGATACCGTCCGGCGCCTCGGCAACGAATGCGGATCCGGAGGCCATCTCGAGGACGAGATCGGGCGCCTTCACGCTGAGGTTGCGGACGTCGAACTGTCTCGTGCGGTTCAGCGCGAGCCGGTAGAGGCCGGTCACATGGGCGAGCCGGGTGGCGGAGCCGATCCGCCAGCCCTCCGCGGCGGAGGCGGCCTCCACGCTCCACGTCCCAAGGCGCCCCTCCGCTCCACGCTCCCAGAAGACTTCGAGCAGGATCCGGATGCCTCCCTCCACCGCCGTCCGGTCGCGCTCCTTGACGACGATGCGGGAGGGAGGAGGAGAGGTGAGCGCCGCGGCGAGGTCCAGCGTGGACGTCTCGTCGCGCCCGAGCGCGAGGATCGCTTCGCGATTGCCGGCGGCCGCCGCCTTCTCGATCTGCTGTACCAGGGCTGCGACCGGGTCCGCCTGGGCGGACTCCTGCGCCGGCGTCGTCCAGAGCATCGCGAGGGCGGCGAGGAACGCGAAAGGCATTGGGGCTGCCTATATTAGACCCCGCAGGCGTGGAGTCGCCGCATGCGGGGCGCCTCACGCCCGGGGGTGGGACGAGGCGCCGGTCGGCAGGGATGAGCCGGCGAGAACCGGTCTCAGGCTGCCGCGTTCAGGCGGATGCGTCGAGCGGGACGTGGCGCTTGAGCACGAGAACCGTCAGGTCATCGGCGAACCTCGAATCGTGGGCGTGGCGCTCGACCGCCTTCAGCGTCTCGGTACCGATTTCCGCCGCGGAGAACGCCGAATACGTGGCGATCACTGATTCGAGACCGGTCTCCTCGAACGGCTGACCCTGGGGATCTTCCGCCTCGGTGATCCCGTCGCTGTAGAGCACGAGAGTCTCGCCCGCCTCCAGCCGCGTTTCGGCGGCGCTGTAGGTCGAACCTTCGAACATGCCGAGCGCGATGCCGGTACCCTCGAGTCGCTGGCAGGTGCCGTCGACCCGCCGGAGCAGCGGCGGCGTCTGTCCGGCATTGACATAGGTCAGGGCGCCGGTTGCCGGCGCATACACCGCGTAGAACAGGGTGATGAACCGCGAGCCCGGGCTGTGACGACAGATCTGGAGGTTCAGGCGACGCATCAGGGCCGGCGGGTCGAGGTTCTCGTCGACCAGGGTCCGCAGCACGGCGAGCAGCAGCGCCATCAACAGCGCGGCGGGACTGCCCTTTCCGGCGACGTCGCCGAGCGTGATGATGACCCGTCCGTCGGGCAGCGGCAGGACGTCGTAGAAGTCGCCGCCGACGGTGTTGGCCGGCCGCGTGACGCCGCAGATCTCGATGTCGCCGGCGCGGAACGTGCCGGCCGGCAGCATCGCGAGCTGGATCTCGCGCGCCACCTCCAGCTCACCCTTCAGCGACAGCCGGTCGGCTACTTCGAGCAGCACCAGGAAGTTGACCAGCAGCAGGCTCAGGATGAGCGCGGAAGTGCCGTCGGCCCAGATCGGCAGCGGCAGCCCGACCCGGATGAAGGGGAGCCCCAGCGGAAAATCGACGAAGCCGAACCCGCGAAACAGCCGCAGCAGGCCGAACAGCGCGATCACCAGCGCAACGAGAAACAGCGCCCGGCGGGCTGCGGGCAGCTTCTCGGTGAAGGCGGTGAAGATCTGGCGGGCCCGGATGCCGGCCTGCTTCCACCACGGAAGGTGGGCGATCGTGTCCTGGTCGATCCCCCGGGTGAAGAACCGGTAGGCGTCGAGCGTGTCGTGGGTGAACAGGCGCTGAAGGTCCTCGGCCGACAGGTCCCGTGCGTACCGGCGGTAGATATCGCGGGCGCGGTCGGTATGAGACACCATCGTCGCGGGCGGCCTCCGTTAAGCGATCAGCCCCAGCTCCCGGCCGACCTTTGCGAACTTGTCGAGGGCGAACTGCAGGTCCTCGCGGGTGTGGGTCGAGGTCACGATCGTCCGGACCCGGGCCTTGTCGCGCGCCACCGTCGGGAAGGCGATCGCCTGGGCGAAGACCCCTTCCTGGAACAGTCGGTCCGACAACGCATTGGCCTTCACGCTGTCGCCGGCGATCACCGGGGTGATCGGGCTCTCGCTCAAGCCGGTGTCGAACCCGAGCCGCTCGAGGCCGGCCTTGAAGAACCGGGTGTTGTCCCAGAGCCGCTCGATGATCTCCGGTTCTTCCGTCAGCACGTCGAGCGCCGCGATGCATGCGGCCGCGACCGCCGGCGGATGCGACGTCGAGAACAGGAACGGTCGCGCCCGATGGTAGAGAAACTCGATCAGGTTCCGGTTCCCGGCGACGTATCCGCCGAGAGCGCCGACCGCCTTCGACAGCGTGCCGACCTGGATGTCGACCCGGCCGTGCATTCCGAAGTGGTCCACCGTGCCGCGGCCGTTCCTGCCGAACACTCCGCTCGCATGGGCGTCGTCGACCATCATGATGCAGCCCGTCTCTTCCGCGAGGGCGCACAGGTCCGGCAGCGGGCCGAGGTCCCCGTCCATGCTGAACACGCCGTCGGTGATCAGCAGCTTGCGCTGACCGGCCGGCAGCGACGCGATCACCTTCCGGGCGGCATCGACGTCCTTGTGCGGGAACACCTTGATGGTGGCCCGGCTCAGACGGCAGCCGTCGATGATGCTGGCGTGGTTCAGTTCGTCGGAGATGACAACGTCTTCCTTAGTAAGGACGGCGGAAACGGTGCCGGCGTTCGCGGCAAATCCACTCTGGAAGACGACCACCGCCTCCACCTGCTTGAACTCGGCGAGCCGGCGCTCGAGCTCCATGTGGATCTCCATCGTCCCGGCGATCGTCCTGACCGAGCCGGAACCAACCCCGAACTGCTCGATCGCCTTGAGCGCGCGCTCGCGCAGCTTGGGGTGGGTCGTGAGGCCGAGGTAGTTGTTCGATGACAGGTTCACCACCGACCGCTGGTCGAAGGTCGTGTGAGCTTTTTGTTCGTCTTCGAGTATCCGGAGGCGGCGGTAGAGGTTCTGCTGCTTGAGGGAATCGAGTTCCTGGCCCAGGTAAGCGAGCGGATCCATTCGCATCCGGACAGTATATTTCTTAAGACCCAACGCTCTTTGAACAGGAGGCCTAAGAAGATCAGGAGTCCTTTGGATCCGATTCTCCTGAACTCTTGAGCTCCTGTAAGAAAATCAGCGACCGTCGGCTTGACCGATGAACGCCCGGGTTGTTGGCTTTAGAGAATGAAGAGAATCGCGAGCCAGGGGATCACGGCGACGACGAGGTAGAAGGCGGCGAGCAGGGCCACGGCTTTGTGGATGGCGAAGAGGTGGAGGACGATCCCGAAGAAACCGGCGGTGACCTTGGCGGTCGCGAGGCCAGGGCCCTCACCCATCGCGGTCATCAGCCAGCCGATCAGTGGATTGCCTTCGATGCCGCGGCCGTAGGTTGCGACGCCGACATAGGTCAGGACCCCGTCGGACGCCTGGGCGACAAGGAACACCACGACGGCGATGTCGCCGAAGAGCTGCCCCTTGAGCGCGTGACTTCCCAAAGTCAGCACCATCCTTCCGCACCTGTGGCGGCGCCAACGCATTTCGCGCGGCGACCGCCCCATCCGGCCGAATGAGGGTCAAACCTGGTGCCAGCCGACTAGATCTTCTTCTCCTTCAGCTCCAACAGCTCCATCACCACCACTTGCAGGATCGCTGCGGTCGGGACGGCCAGCAGTGCGCCGAGGATGCCGAGGAGCTTGCCGCCGATGAGGATCGCGACGATGACCGTCACGGCGCTGACACCGACCTGGCGCGACATGACCTTGGGCACCAGCACGTGGTTCTCGAACTGCTGTTGGACCAGGAAGAAGATCACGACAATGAGCACCTTCTGGTACGAGACGGTTGCCGCCACCGCGATCGCCGGCACGGCGGCGAGAATCGGCCCGACCACCGGGATCAGCTCACCGACCGCCGAGATCAGCGCCAGCACGTAGAAGAAGGGGATCCCCATCAGATACAGGCCGATCGCCGAGGTCAGTCCGATGATCGCGCCAAGGAACAGCTGCCCCCCGAGCCAGGCCGATACCTTGACGGTGATGGCCCGCGTGACGGCATCGACACGCGCCCGCTCTTGAACCGGAAAGAGCCGCAGGAACGTGTCGTGAAGGTTCCAGGAGTCAACCAGCAGGTAGAAGGTCACGATCAGGATGGTCAGGAAACCGACGATCCCCCCGAGCACCCCACGCACTGCGCCGAACACGGTCGACACCACGTTCGGGTCACCGGCCGCCCCGGGGGCCCGCTCCACGGCTTCCTCGATCGTGAGGTACTCGCCGCTCAGCAGCCCGGATTCGTGCAGGAACTGTTGCGCCTTGTAGAACATCTGCGTCTTCTGGCTCCACAGCTGCTGCGCCTGGTCGACCAGCGGCGGAAAGACCAGCATCCCGAGGGCCACCATCGAACCGACCATGAAGACGTAGAGGACGAGAATCGCCAGCCAGCGGGGAAAGCGACGGCCGCCGACCGGCAACAGCCGCTGACGTTCGATCAGCCGGACGATCGGGCTGAAGCCGACGGCGAACAGACCGCTGATGTAGAGCAGCAGCAGCACGTCGCGGACGGAATAGAGGGCCCACACCACGATCACGGCGAGCGCCGTCATCACGATCGCAAAGACGATGAGTGATCTGGCGGACGACTTGTCCGTGGTCACTTAGCTCCCCGCGAGGCGAGGAAGTCGCGCGTGAAGCCGTCGATCAGGTCGTAGATCTCCGAGAGCTCCGCCGGTGAGGCCAGGAATACGACGCGGAAGTAGCCGTCGGCCGGGTTCGTACCGAAGCCGGATCCGTAGACGCACAGAACGCCGGTCGCCCGCAGCAGCGCGAGCACGTAGTCCTCGTCTGAGATTCCCGGCGGGAGCTTGACCTGCGGCATCGCATAGAAGGCGGCCGATGGCATGACCGAGCTGATGCCGGGGATGGCGTTGAGCCGCGCGTGGCTCAGCGTCGCCCGCTCACGCAGCGCGTCGCGGAAGGCCGCCTGGTGCGAGCGATCGCCGGTGAGCGCGGCGACCAGGGCGTGTTCCATCGGCCCGGTGCTGCACAGCCGTCCGTCCGCCAGCTTCTTGATCCCGCCCAGTACATCGTCGAGCCGATCCGTCTGCGCCACCGCCATCCATCCGGAGCGCCATCCCGGTGCGAGGTAGGCCTTCGAGAGCGACGAGAAGGTGATCACCGGCGCGGCCGGGTTGAGGCTGGCGATAGCCGGCACCGGACCGTCGTAGGCGAGGTCGGCGTAGACCTCGTCGGCGAGCAGCGGGATGTTGTGGGTCTCGGCGATGTCGAGCAGTGCCTTGCGCGTCGCGGGTGGATAGGTGGCGCCGGTCGGATTGTTGGGATCGATGACCACGAGGGCACGCGTGCGCGCTGATACCAGGCTGCGGACGTGATCGACGTCCGGCTGCCAGCCGTTGTCGGCGCCGGTCCGGTAGAACACCGCGCGCGCGCCGATCTTGGCGAGGACGGCGGTGTAGAGCGGGTAGGTCGGCGTCGGCACGAGCACTTCGTCGCCCGCTTCGGCCAGCGCCGTGAGCGTGAGCTCGATCCCTTCGGAGGTTCCCGAGGTGATCACCACCCGGTCCGGGGTCATCGGCATGCCGCGGCTGACGCACTCGGCGGTGACGGCCTCGCGCGCCGCGGGGATCCCGACCGATGGCGCATAGCCGTTGTGCCCGTCCCGCAGCGCCCGGGTCACCGCTTCGATCATGTGCGGGGGAGTCTTGAAGCCGAACGGGATCGGGTCGCCGATATTCAGGTAGCGGACGCGGGTTCCCGACGCTTCCACTCTTTTCGCCTCAGCCACGATGTTGCGAATCGCATAGGTGAAGTTCCGGATGCGGGATGCGACCGGGATCATGGAAGAAGCGCGGGGCGGCATGGTCCGCAGTTTACCAACTTCGAACTGGGCCCCTTGAGGGTCCGCTCGAGCTCGAACGGCGCAAGGCGTGTATAATTGACACAGCTAAACAGGCGTATCGGGTAATGATTACTCGATTCAGCCTCTCACTAACCCCTCTGCCCGAGCTCAACTTTGATCTGCTGAGCTGGAACCGCCTGTTTTCAACAACTTACGAGGCTGGCAGGGACATTGGAAGGAAGGGAATGCATGACGGCTCACTGGCTCATCGTTGTGGCGGCGCTGCTGTCTCTGCCGTCGTACGCAACGATTGAGAGGATGCGGTCGCGGCCGAGCGGCCGCAGGATCCGACGCCGAAGTTCAAGTCGTCGGTTGATGTCGTGTCGGTCAACGCGGTGGTGCGTGACCGGAAGGGGCGTTTCGTCCGCGGGCTCGACCAGCGGGACTTCATTGTCGCGGAGGGGGGAGAGGCGCGTCGGATCCTCGACTTCCGCAGTGAGACCGACGGCCCGGTGAAGCTCGGCCTTCTGGTCGACGCGAGCGGCAGCATGCGTCTGGGCCGCCGGACGACTGACGCGCGCGATACCGCGCGGCACCTGTTCAGCGCGCTCCGAGAGAGCGATACCGCCGCGGTCTTCTCGTTCGACACGCGGCTCGACCGGGTGACCGATTTCACCTCCGACGGCGCGGTGCTCGACGGCTCGCTGGGAAAGTTGAACGTCCCCTACGGGCAGACGTCGCTCTACGACGCGATCGCCGAGGCGGCTGGTTTCGTGGCCGAGCGTGGCCGGGTTGGCGGCGGGCTGTCGCAGCGTTCCGCGCTGGTCGTGCTCACCGATGGCATCGACACGCGAAGCCGGAACACCACCGAGCAGGTGATGGGCATCGCCAGCCGGATCGACGTGCCGGTCTACATCATCGCCGTGGTGTCGCCGATCGACGATCCGCGCACCGACGAGAGCCCGTCGTTCGATGTCTCCGGGCTGCGCGAGCTCGCACTCGGCACCGGCGGCGAGCTGTTCATCTCGAGCGCGCCGGCTCACGCCAGCATCGCGGCTCGCCAGATCATCAGTGAGCTGCGTCACCAGTACGTCCTCGCGTTCGAGGCCTCGGCCCGTGGAGGATGGCGCCCGCTGCTGATCAGCGCGCGCGACAAGAAACTCGTGGTGCGTGCACGCACCGGATACTCGGCCGGCGGCAGCGACCGGCCCGCGCCCGGCCGTGATGCCGGCGCGTCGTTCGAAACGCCAGCGGCGCTCCCAGCCGCCGCGGGCGGGACGCTGTAGCGGTCGTCAGCGCGAAGAGCCCCGACCAGGGGCAGTTGTCACCCGAGCGGCCGGAGCAGAAGAGCGAAAGCCGCGAGGCGGGGTGCAGGGGGCTCCGCCGCCATGTCACGGAGGATTGTTATGAGGAAATTCGTATTCGTTATTCCGGTTGTTGCGCTCGCGCTCGGCGGGACCACCGCCTGTGCCACCAAGAAGTTCGTCCGCGGCGAAGTCACCCAGGTCAACGACAAGGTCGACACCCTGTCGAAGTCGGTCGAGGAGAACCAGGAGCGCACCCGCGCGAACGAGGGGCGCATCGGTGAAGTCGACCAGAAGGCAGGGGCCGCGGCCCAGCGCGCCGAGGCGGCGGGCAAGAGCGCCGAGGAGGCCCGCGCGGCCGCCGACGCGGTCAACACCCGCGCGGACGGCATCGAAAAGGCGAGCAAGCGCCTGGTCTACGAAGTCGTCCTCAGCGAAGACAAGGGGAACTTCAAGCTCGGAAAGGCCCTGATGCCTGACGAGACCAAGGCGGAGCTCGACCAGCTGGTGCAGAAGCTGAAGGCGGAGCCGAACGGTGGCTTCATCGAAATCGAAGGGCACACCGACAACACCGGCGCCAAGGACTTCAACCAGCGCCTCGGCCTCGAGCGTGCCGAGAACGTGAAGCGTTATCTCTACGAGCAGCACCAGGTGCCGCTCCACAAGATCAACGTGATCAGCTACGGCGAAGAGAAGCCGATCGCGCCGAACAAGACCCGCGACGGCCGCTCGCAGAACCGCCGCGTCGTCATTCGCGTGCTCGCGTAACGGCTCTCCGCCGTTCCAGGCTCCAAAGGTTCCAGGTTCGGTTCATCCGAACCTGGAACTTCGCTCGTAGGACTCAGAACCGAGAACCGGGATCGTAGAACCCGGAACCTTCAGAACCTCTCGAACGCGTCAAGAATCTCGAGTATCGAAAAGCGAGCCGGGAGCGGAGCGCAGGATGATCACGCTGGAATAGTCCAGATGTGGCGTCTACGGTAACCGTCAGCACTTTCGCAGGGTGCTTCGCGCGCTCCGTTTCCGGCTGGCTTTTCGCCCTTATCCGCCCGCCTCACGCCCCCGCGATCTTCTCCATCGCCGTCACGAAGGTATCGACTTCCTCGAGCGTCGTGTACACGTTCGGCGTGACCCGAACCCCCTCGTACTCGGCATGATTGATCGGGGTGGCGATGATCCGCCATTTTTCCCAGAGCTGGCCGACCACCTGATTGGTCGGCACCCCCACGATCTGGACGTTGCCGATCGCGCACGAGTGCGCCGGGTCCAGGTTGGTGTGGATCCGGACCTTCGCATGCCGCCCGAGCCGCTCCGCCCAGCGGTTTCGCAGGTAGCGCAGCCGCGCCGCCTTGCGCTCGCTGCCGATCCCCTCGTGGAAGGTCAACGCTTCGGAAATGGCGTTGTGGTTCGCCGCCGGGTGGGTGCCGATCTCCTCGAACTTGCGGATATTGTCGGCACGCGACGCGGCAGCCGGGGTGAGCGGCCACAGCGACGCGATGTTCTCGCGCCGGACATAGAGAAAGCCGGTGCCGATCGGCGCGAGCAGCCACTTGTGCAGGCTGGTGCCGTAGTAGTCGCAGCCGAGATCGGATGCCTTGAACGGGAAGTGAGCGAACGCGTGCGCCCCGTCCACGATCGTCTTGACGCCGCGGCGGCGGGCTTCGTCCGCAATCTTCTTCACCGGGAAGATCTGTCCGGTGAGGTTGGTGATGTGGCAGAAGTGCAGCACCTTCGTCGCCGGGGTGATGGCGGCGAGCAGCCGCTCGGCGAGCACGTCCATCGACTTTGGCGGGACGGGGAAGGAGACCTGGGTCAGCTTGATCCCGTCACGGCGCTCCCGTTGCTGCCAGGTGTCGAGCATCCTGCCGTAATCCTGGTTGGTGGTGACGACTTCGTCGCCCGCCTTGAGGTCGATCCCGAGCTGGACGATCTGCAGCGCCTCGCTGGCGTTCCGCGTGATCGCCATCTCTTCGGGATCGCAGCCAAACGAAGCGGCGAGCCGGCGCCGGACGCTCTCGATGTTCGGCTCCAGGATCTGCCACATGTGGTACACGGGGGACTGGTTGGAGATGTCGAGGTACCGCTTGAACGCCTCATGGACGACGCGCGGGCTCGGGCAGCAGCCGCCGTTGTTCAGGTTGATGATCGTCCGGTCGAGGGTGAACGCCTGCTGGATCTCGCGCCAGTAGTTCTCGTCCGCGGCGAGGTCGTTCGCCGCAATCCCCTCGCTCGCCCGCCCCGCTGCCTCGATTCGCGCCAGCCCGTCGTCGCGAAAGGCGGCAAGCGCGGCGATGCTTCCGGTGGTCTGCAGAAATCCGCGTCGCGTCAGCATGCTGGCTCCTTCGGCTGGCAGGTACTCCTGCGGGATGACCGGGAGATTACTGCAATCCGCGTCGGATCGGTGGCACAATACTCGAGTCGCGGATGCTCAACGGTTACGGAGAAAGCTCTTCGATCCAATCCTACGGACCTGCTGTGCTGCGGCTGGTCGTAGGGGTGGTTTTCGTCGCCCACGGCGCACAGAAACTGTTCGGCATCTGGGGCGGCGGCGGCCTGCCGGGCACGACCGCCGGCTTTGCTCAGCTCGGCCTGGAACCGGCATACCCGCTCGCGCTGATCGCCGGAGTAGTTGAATTCTGTGGCGGTCTGCTACTGCTGCTGGGCGCCTTCACGCTCATCGCCTCGATCCTGCTCACCGTCCAGATGCTGGTGGCGATCTGGACCGTCCACCTGGCGAACGGTTTCTTCGTCAGCGCCAACGGCTTCGAGTTCAACTTCCTTCTGATCGGCGCGCTCGTCTGCCTGATGCTGACCGGCGCGGGCGCGCTCTCGGTCGAGTCCCGCCGCGCCTCGCACGAGGCGGCGGCCGCCGCCGGCCGGGCCCGCGTGCGCTTCGGCAAGGTCTGAAACGCAGCCAATGGAGATAACGGGGCGGGCCGCCCTCATCACCGGCGGACGGCGGATCGGCGCGGCGGTCGCGGTCCACCTGGCGGCACACGGCGCCGACGTCGCGATTGCCTACAACCGGTCCCAGGACGAGGCGGAGGCCACCGCGGCGCGCGCTCGCGAATCCGGACGCCTCGGTGTCACGATCCAGGCGGATCTTTCGGACGCGGCGCAGTGTCAGCGGCTCGTGGATGAAGCCGCGGCCAGGCTGGGCCGGCTCGACATCCTGATCAACATGGCGTCGGTCTACCGCGCGGTGCCGCTCGCCGCGACCGACGCGGCGGCCTGGGACGCGGTCGTCAACGTCGATCTCCGCGCCGCGTTTCTCTGCGCGCAGGCCGCGATTCCGCACATGCGTCGTGGCGGCGCCGGCGGACGCATCATCAATTTCTCGGACTGGATCGCGGCGAGCGGCCGCCCGCGCTATGCGGGCTTTCTTCCTTATTACGTCGCCAAACGTGGCGTGCTCGGCCTGACCGAAGCGCTGGCCCTCGAGCTTGCCAAGGATCAGATCCTCGTCAACGCGATTGCCCCCGGACCGATCCTCGCGCCGCCCGAGACATCAGACGAAGAGTCGGCCGCGGTCGAAGCCGCGACGCCGCTCGGTCACTGGGGCGGGGAGGCGGAGATCGTGAAAGCGGTCAGCTTCCTGATCGAGTCGGACTTCGTGACCGGCGAGACGATCCGCGTCGACGGCGGCCGCCACATTCGCTGAAACTCGCGCATCAGGCTGACCGGAACAGCTCGCGCATCGATTCGATCGCGCCGGTCAGTTCACGACGGTCCCGCGCGAAGCAGAAACGCAGGTAGCCCTCGCCGTTTGCCCCGAAGTCCACGCCGGGGACGCAGCCGATCCGCCCCTTCGAGATCAGGAATTCCGCCATCGCCCATGACTGCGACGGTGCGGTGATCCCCGCGGGTGCCTTCCACGCCGGATCGATGCGGACGAACGCGTAGAACGCGCCGTGGGGCGGCTCGCCGCCGAACACGTGTCCAGCGGCGTCCCGAAGCCCCTCGTAGAAGAAGTCCCGGCGCGAACGCAGCTCCAGGCGGAACGCCTCGATCGAGTCCTGCGGCCCCTCGAGCGCGCCGATGCCGCCGAACTGAACGACCGATGCGACGTTGCTGGCGGTATAGAACAGCGCCTTCTTCATGCGATCGCGCAGCTGAGGGTCCTTCGCCACCACGTACCCCAGGCGCAGCCCGGTCATCGCGTACGACTTGCTGAACGTGAAGAGCGAAATCGTCCGGTCGTAGAGCCCGGGGAGCGATGCCGGGCTCACGTGCTCACCTTCGAAGACGATGTCCTCGTAGGCTTCGTCCGAGATCAGCCAGAGGCCGCGTTCCTGGCAGAGATTGCCGATCCGCTCGAGGTCCTCGCGCGTGACGACGCCGCCGGTCGGATTGTTCGGCGAGTTCACGTAGATGGCGCGTGTCCGCGGGCCGATCTTCGACGCGAGCTCGTCGAGGTCGTAGCGCCACCCGAGGTGCTCGTGAAGCGGGCATGGCACCGGCACGCCGTGAGCCGCGAGAATGTTGCCGCCCGCCGGCGGCCATTCCGGGTCCGGGATCACCACTTCGTCACCCGGTTCCAGCAGCCCCTGGCAGAGGATGAACAGCGCGTGGATCCCGCCGGTGGTAACCATCACCTCGTCGGCGGAGCCGACCGGGATCCCGTTCCTGCGCCGCAGCTTTTCCACCAGCAGGTCGACCAGCCGGGGTACGCCGGTCGTCTGCAGGTAGTGGCTGCGGTTCTCGTCGATCGCCCGGTGCATCGCCTGCTTGACGGTGTCGGGGGCGTCGAAGCTGACGTCCCCCTGATCCAGCCGGAACGGGTCGCGGACGCTGTACATCATGTCGCGGATGCGAATGATCCCGGAGAACGGTACGCTGTCGAGAAACACACCCATAAGTAATAGAAATGCGGGTCTACGCCGTGGTCGCGGAGAATTCCAGGACCTTGCGCAGGGTTGCCGCGGCGCGCCCGAGCGGAAGGTTGCTGATGTAGAAATGCCGCGCGCCGACCGCCGCCAGCGCGCGGATCGAGCGCGCGCAGATCTCCTCGGGCGTCGCGCCTTCGGCGAACTCGCGCTTCAGCTCCTCCACCGGAACCGGCAGGAAGCTGCTGAGGGCGGCCAGCGTGCGTGGGTTCGCGGAGCGGTAGTAGAACAGCCCGAACAGCCCCGGAGCCGAGAGTCCGCGCCGGGCTCCCTCGGCCAGGAACCGCTCGACGCCGGCCCGGCTGTGGTGCGACACGATCTGCGTCAGGTAGAACTCGGCGTTCGCATGCTGCTCGAGCAGATGGCCGACCTGCGCGGCGCAATCGCCGTGCGGGTTGGCCCATCCGCCGAGCGCGAGCGCCGGCACCCGGCGCCGGATCTGCTCGCGCAGCTGCCACGCATGCTCGACGCAGCGGGGCGGCCCGACGTGCTTGTCCCCGCCGAGCACGACCAGCGCATCGAACCCCTGCTGGTGCGCGCGGTCCGCGTAGGCCAGGCAGAAATCCATCGGATGCTTGCAGGTGAGGAACGGGATCACCGCCGACCGCGGCACGTCGCTGCCGAGATTGATCACCAGGTGCCGGAGGTTGTCTTCTTCCTTGAGGCCGACTGCGCTGTCGGTCAGGAACACGTAGGTGCCGGCGCGGGTCAGACTGCGGACCGCGTGGTAGGTGTCGATCCACGCGTCCATGCTCGCCACGGTTTCGAGCTCCGCCCGGGGAGGACGGAGTTCCGCGGCGATGACGGGATGGCCCGAATTGAGCGCTTCGAGCAGTGTGGGCAAGTCTCACGCCAGTATACTGAACCGCTGATGCCTGCCTCGCGCACGCTTCCCTCGCTCGCGCTCGCACCGCATCCGTCCCCGGTCGAGGAGCTGAGCGGCCTGCGACGCGCGCTCGGCGGCGGCCCGCGGCTCCTGGTCAAGCGCGACGATGCCCTGACGTTTGCGTTCGGCGGCAACAAGGTGCGCAAGCTGCAGCTCGTCGCTGCCGACGCGCTGCAGGCCGGCGCCGACACGCTCATCACCTGCGGCGGCATTCAGTCGAACCATGCCCGCGTGACCGCCGCCGCGGCGGCGAAGCTCGGGCTGCGCTGCATCCTGGTGGTCAACGGTGAACGCCCGGAGCGTCCCACTGGCAACGCGCTGCTCGACCGCCTGCTCGGCGCCGAGATTCGCTACGTCGCCGATCGCGCGCGAGCGCGCGGCGGCGATGGAAGCGGCAGCGGTCGAGTCGCGCAAGGCCGGGGACAAGCCGTACGTCATCCCGATCGGTGCCTCCACCGCCGCTCGGGGCGGCCGCCTTCGTCGCCGCGGCTTCGGAACTGTGCACGCAGTGCCCGGACCGGTGGACGTCATCGTTCACGCCTCCTCTTCCGGCGGCACCCAGGCGGGGCTGATCGCCGGTTGCTCCGCTCGCCAGCCCCGGCACCCGGGTGATCGGCATGAGCGCGGACGAGTCGGCGGCGTCGCTGGAACGCGATCGTCGCGAACGCTCCTCACCGGGATCCCGCCGTTCGTCGACGCCGCGCCGGAGCGCTTCGACGACGCCCCGATCGAGGTGGACGATCGCTTCGTCGGCGGCGGCTACGGAGTGCCCACGGTCGAGTCGCAGGAAGCGATCGAGCTGCTCGCCCGGAGCGAGGCGCTGTTTCTCGATCCGACCTATACCGCCAAGGCGATGGCCGGCCTGATTGCACGCGTGCGTGCCGGCGAGTTCCCCGACGACCAGACGGTGCTCTTCTGGCACACCGGCGGCCAGGTTGGCCTCTTCGCATGAGCAGGAGCAGGAATCGATAGCATGCCCTCAATCACGTTCCTCGGCGCGGCGCAGACGGTCACCGGCTCCAAGCACCTGCTCGATACCGGCACGTCGAAGGTGCTGATCGATGCCGGGCTGTTCCAGGGGCTCAAGGAGCTTCGCGAGCGGAACTGGCAGAACCTTCCCATCGCCGCAAAGGACATCGACGCCATCGTCCTGACCCATGCGCACCTCGATCACTGCGGCTACCTGCCGCGGCTGGTGTCGCAGGGGTTCCGCGGCCGGGTCTTCTGCACCGCCGGCACCAAGGACCTGTGCGGGATCGTGCTGCCCGACTCCGGCCGGATCCAGGAAGAGGACGCCGAACAGGCGAATCGTCATGGCTACAGCCGGCACGCGCCGGCGCTGCCGCTCTACACCGAGAGCGACGCGATGCACGCGCTCACGCTGCTGCAGCCGGTCGGCTACGAGCGGCCGATGCCGGTGGCCGACGGCGTCGAGGTCGAGTTCATCAACGCCGGACACCTGCTCGGGTCCGCCTACGCCCGCATCCGCACCGGCGGTCAGACCATCCTGTTCGGCGGCGACCTCGGCCGCTTCGGCCGTCCGGTGCTGCCGGATCCAACGATGGTCGAGCCACGCCGACTACCTGCTCGTCGAATCGACTTACGGCAACCGCGTCCATGCCGAAGACAGCGACGGCGAGAAACTCGCCCAGGCGATCCGCGACACCTTCGAGCGCCGCGGCCGCGTGATCATTCCGGCGTTCGCGGTCGGGCGGGTCGAAGAGCTGCTCTGGTGGATCAAGAAGCTCGAGGCGGAGAAGCGGATCCCGGTGCTGCCGGTCTTCGTCGACAGCCCGATGGCCAGCAAGGCGCTTGCGCAGCTACAGCGCCCGCGTCGACGAGCTCGATCCGGATCTGCACCCCGAAGAGCAGGACGAGAAGACGCCGCACGGCCCGGCCGCCCACGAGTCACGCGAACGGCGTCGCGCCCAGGCGGCGCGCGAACGCGATCTCTGCGCCTTCTGCACCCAGAAGTTCCGCGCCATCTCGTCGACCCAGGAGTCGAAGGAGCTGACGCGCTCGAAGAACCCGGCGATCATCATTTCGTCGAGCGGGATGGCGACCGGCGGACGCGTGCTGCACCATCTCAAGGCGGCGCTGCCCGACACCGCGGAACACCGTGCTGCTGGTCGGCTTCCAGGCCGAGGGCACGCGCGGCCGCCGGCTGCTCGACGGTGAGAAGACCAGCCGGATCCACGGCGATCGACGTACCGGTGAACGCCAGCGTGACGGTCATCGACTCGATGTCGGCTCACGCTGATTCGCAGGAGATCCTGCGCTGGCTGCGCGGCTTCGAGGCGCCGCCGAAGAAGACGTTCCTCGTGCACGGCGAGCCTGCCGCGATGCAGGCCCTGCAACAGACGATCACGACCGAGCTCCGGTGGAACGTGCACGCGCCGGCCTGGCAGGAGAAGGCGGAGCTCTAGTCCCGGCCGCCGCAATGAGCAGGAGAGTATGAAGACCGACCGCAAATACCTTCTCGAGCGCGTGGACGATGCCGCGGTGGCGCAGGTCTACGCCGACGGCTTCGACGAGCTGCCGCGCGACCAGAAGATTCTGATCTGGCATCTTTACCGCGCCGCGCTCGCCGGCCGCGACATCTATTTCGACCAGCGCCACGGACGCAGCCTGGAGATGCGCGACGTCCTCGAAGAGATCCTGACCCACCCGGACGGGATCGACGCCGGCGTTCTCGCCGAGATCGAGCGCTACACCAAGCTGTTCTGGATCAACAGCGGCCCCTACAACAATCTCACCGCCCGCAAGTTCGTCCTGAAGTGCACGCCGGCCGAGTTCCTGGCGGCGGCGGCACGAGCCCGGCGAGAACGGGGCCAAGTATCCGGCGCCGATCGAACCGCTCCTCGCCGATGTTCTTCGATCCGCAGGTCGACTCGATCGTCACCAACAAGACGCCGGGCGGTGGCAAGGACATCCTCGAGACCAGCGCCAACAACCTCTACGTCGGCGTGACGATGGCGGATCTCGACGGCTTCGCCGAGCGTTATCCGCTGAATTCCCGGCTGGTGAAGGGAGACGGCGGCCTGGTGGAAGAGGTCTACCGGGTTGGCGGCAAGTACGACCGCCAGATCCGCGAGATCGTCGGTCACCTCCAGGCGGCGGTCCCGTACGCGACCCCGACGATGGCGGAGGCGTTGCGGGCGCTGGTGACGTTCTACGAAACCGGTGAAGAGGCCGATCGCGTCGCCTACGACATGGCCTGGGTGCAGGACAAGGATTCGCCGGTCGACACCATCAACGGCTTCGTCGAAGTCTACATGGATGCCCGTGGCATCAAGGGGGCCTGGGAGTCGCTCGTCTACTACGTGAACCAGCACAAGACGAAGAACATCCGGGCGATTGCCGCGAACGCGCAGTGGTTCGAGGACCGCATGCCGTGGGCTCCCGAGTACCGCAAGGAAGGGGTCCGCGGGGTCACCGCCAACGCCATCGACGTCGTCGTCGAATGCGGCGAATCGGCGCCGGTCACGCCGGTCGGGATCAACCTGCCGAACGACCAGGTGATCCGCGAGGCGCACGGCAGCAAGTCGGTGTCGCTCTCGAACGTCAACGTCGCCTACGACAAGTCGACCCAGCCGGAGTTCCGCCGCGAGTTCGCCTGGACGCCCGAAGAAGCGGCGCGGGCGGAGAAGTGGAGCGCGGTGGCGGGCGAGCTGACCACCGACCTGCACGAGGTGATCGGTCACGGCTCGGGGAAAGTGGCCGAGCGTCTCAACGGCAGCCCGCAGAACTTTCTCAAGGAGCAGGTACTCGGCGCTCGAGGAAGCGCGCGCCGATCTGGTCGCCCTGTACTTCGTCGCCGATCCCAAGATCGCCGAGCTCGGCATCGTCGTCGGCGGCGGACCAGGACGAGATCGTGCGCGCCGAATACGAGGGTTATGCCCGCAACGCGCTGGTCCAGCTGCGCCGGATCCGCGAAGGCACGCAGATCGAAGAGGACCACATGCGCAACCGCCAGATGATCGTCCGCTGGCTGATGGCGCACTCGACCGCGATCGAATCCAGGCAGCGTGACGGAAAGACCTTCTACGTGATGGTGGATCCGCTCGGCGTTCCGCGAAGGGGTCGGCCGCCTTCTGCGCGAAGTCCAGCGAATCAAGGCGGAAGGGGATTACGAGGCCGCGCGGGCGCTGTTCGACGCCTACGGCGTCCACTTCGAGCCGGAGCTGCGCGACGAGGTCGTCGCCCGGGTCGAGCGCCTGCAGATGCCGTCCTACACCGGCTTCGTGCAGCCACGGCTGGAGCCGGTGGTAGCCGCTGACGGTTCGATCGCCGACGTCCGGATCTCGTATCCGCTGGACCTGAGGACGCAGATGCTGGAATATTCGGGCCGGAGGTCCTCCTGATCCAGCGGATCCCGGCTGTCTTGCTCATGGTGCTCCTCGGTTCGCCGAGTGTCTTTCCGCTTCGGCCGGCTGAGCGTCAGCAGTCCCGGCCTCTCACCAACGAACCTGGACTGCCGGGGATCACCGGCACGCCGCAGGGGACTCGCGATCCTGAGGATCGAGGAGGCGCGTGCCCCGACGCCGCAGGACCTTGCGCTGCTGATCGAAAGCGCGCGCTCGGCACAGGCACACATCCAGGAAGCCGCTCTTCGCGCCCTCGGCCGCCTCGAGCGCCGCGATGTCGTCACAACCCTCCTCCCTTACCTGCGAACGGCGAACCCTGGTGCGCGCCGTGAAGCCGCCACTGCGATCGGCCAGGCCATGCGCGGCGAGGTGCTGCCGCTCGACCCCGAGGACAAACAACTCGAGGGAGTTCAGCAGGCTCTGCTGGCAGCCGCGTCCGCCGAAAAGGACGGCGGGCCGCTCGGCGCGATGGCGCGGACCCTGGGACGGCTGCCGTACAGGACCGCCGATCAGGTGTCCAGAACAGATGCGTTCCTGCGCTCGGCGCTCGAGCTCTCACGGCAACTCGATCGCCATGCCGCAGAGACCGCCCGGGTCGATGTGTGCGCCGCCGTCGAGCTCATGGCGCGCCTTCAGCCCAAGCTGTTCGCGATTCCCTCGGAAACGCTCGACGCGCTTCGGGCGATCGCGACGGCCAATACGCCGACGGTGAAGCGGACCGAACTGGTCCTGCGGACCACCGCCCTGCAAGCGCTCGTCGCCGCCGGCGGGGTGGACGCCGAGACGCTGCGCATCACCGTCTCGGACGCATTCAGCTCCGATCTGCGCCGGCTGGCGATGCTCTCAGTGGCCGGTGCGGCAGCGCCGGTACCGCCCGAGGATCGCCTCGACTACCTGCGTAGAGGGATGACGGACCGTGAATACTCGGTGCGGTACGAGGCGCTGCGCGGCTACGTTCGCCATCACGCAAAGAGCGACGGCTGCCAGCCGGTGATGGACATGCTGGCGGACCCGAACGAGCACGTCGCGCTCCTTGCGATCGACTCGCTGGGGAACTGCGCCGGCGACGAGGACGTCGTCAACCGCCTGGTGGGCGAGGCGCGCACGCCGCCGAATATCGGCAGCTGGCGGCGCGAATCCCACGCCCTCGTGTCGCTGGCGAAGCGGTCACCTGGGCATCTCGAGGTGCCGATGGCCTCTCACTCACGGCACGTGGCGTGGCAGGTGCGAATGTACGCCGCCCGTGCTGCCGCCGCCGCGGATGCGGTCGAGCCGCTCGAGCGGCTGGCGATGGATTCGCACGACAACGTCAGGGACGCCGCCATTGGACCGCTGCGACGTCTGAAGGGAAACGCAGCCGAGCCCTATCTGCTCGCGGCGCTCGAACGCAACGACTACCAGTTGCTGCGGACTGCGGCGCGTGAGATGGCTGGCATGGCGGCGACACCGGCATTGACCCGTGCGCTGCTCGATGCGCTCGTACGGGTGACGGCCCAGCGAACTGACACCTCGCGCGATCCACGAGTCGCCATCCTGGAGCGATTGCGCGAGTTCGGCGGGGAAGCCCAGGTCGAACCGGTGTCTCGGCTGCTGCGCGACCACGACAAGGTGGTCGCCGCCGCGGCTGCGACAACGCTCAACGCGTGGACGGGACGGACCTTCACGATCGATCCGCAGCCGCTGCCTCCGCAACCGCTGCCAACTGCAGCCGAGCTCGCGATCCTGACCGACAAGGTCGCGTTCCTGCAGATGGAAAGCGGCAAGACCATCGGCATCCGGCTGGATCCGGTGAATGCGCCGATGATGTCGACACGTTTTCTGCGGCTGGTGAACCGGAACTATTACGACGGCTTGACCTTCCACCGGGTCGAGCCGAATTTTGTGCTTCAGGGAGGCAGTCCGGGGGCCAACGAGTACATGGGCGACGGTCCCTACGTGAAGGACGAGATCAGCGACCGCTCGCATCGTCGAGGAACCGTCGGGCTGTCGACCCGCGGACGCGACACTGGCGATGCCCAGCTCTTCATCAACCTCGTCGACAACCCGCGGCTGGATTTCGAGTACACGGTGTTCGGCCAGGTTGGCGATAGTTCGCTCAGGATCGACGAGATCATGGAAGGGGACCGGATCGTCAACATCACCTTCCGCTGATCCCGCCGCTCGTCCCTGGACGCGTTGACTTCATGATGAACGCATGCATAATGCACGCATGCCGTTCAAGCCGTCCGACGCCGTCGCTCCCGCTGACCCCGATCTCGTTCGAGGTTCTTCTGGCGTTGCTCGACGGCGACCTGCACGGCTACGCGATTCTCCAGGCGGTCGAGGCGCGGCTCTCGGGCAAGCTGCCGCTGCGCACCGGCACGATGTATCGCGCGCTGGCGCGGCTGCTGGACGAGGAGCTGATCGAGCGCGTCAGGGTCGGTGCCGCCGAAGACGATCCCACGGCGCCGCAACTACCGCATCACCGACGCACGGGCGCGCGACGGCACGCGCCGAAGCGCGCCGGCTGGCCGACCAGGTGGAGGCGGCTCGGGCCCACCGGCTGCTTCCGGAGTCGAGGAAATGACGCCGTCGCCGGCGCGTCCGCGCGCTGCACCGCGCCGCGCTCCTGGCCTACCCGGCCTCGTTCCGCCGCCAGTTCGGGCGGCGAGCTCGAGCGGGTATTCGAGCAGCCGCGTCGGCCGCGCCGGCTCGACGCGCCGCGCGCGCGATGCTCGCCTGCTACGAGCTTGCCGACGCGGTCGTCTCCGGCGCCGCCGAGCGCGCGCGCCAGCGCCGGGAGCGCAAGGCGCAGGCATCTCATTTTTTCGTCCCACCGGGAACAGGGAGCCAGATCATGACCTGGGATTCGCTTCGGGCCGACGTCACGTCTGGCCCTCCGCCAGTGCGTCCGCACGCCGCTGTTCGCCGCTGCTGACGTCCTCTCGCTGGCGCTCGGGCATCGGCGCCAACAGCGCGATGTTCGGTGTCGTGCAGGCGGTGCTGCTTGCGGCCGTTGCCATACGGTGATCCCGGATCGCTGGTGATGATCTGGAGCGACAACACCAAGAACGCCGAGCGGAACAACCCGGTCTCGCCCGGCGCAACTTCGAGGCGTTCAAGGCCGCGCCCGTCGCTGGCCGGCGTCGAGGGCATGTATTCGTTTCTCACGCCGATGCAGGTCCGGCATCGGACGGCGAGCCCGAGGCGCGTCCTGGCGTCGCAGGTCACGCCGGCGATGTTCACGCTGCTCGGGCGCGCGCCCGATCATCGGCCGCAAGTTCGACGATGAAGGGGCAGCGCACGGGCGCGGTGCTGAGCTACCAGTTCTGGCAGCGGCGGTTCGGCGGCAATCCCGCCGTCGGTCGGGCAGAGCCTGACGCTCTCGGGCGCCGGGCGCGGCGGCGGGCATCCCGATCATCGGCGTCATGCCGGCCGGACTTCACCTTCCCCTACGGCTCGATGCTCGGCAGCACCGGGTTCTCGCGCAGCCTGACGGTCGACATGTGGATCGCGATGTCGCGGCAGCGTGATCCGCGGCTGGTCGATGCATCCGGGCAGCCGAACCGCGGCGATCCACTACTTCGGCGTGATCGGACGGATGCGGCCTGGCGCCACGATCGAGCGCGTGCGCGCCGACCTCGAGGCGATCGCGGCCCGGCGCGCGACCGAGTTCCCCGAGACCAACGCCGGCTGGGGCGTCACCGTCCGTCCGCTGCACGAACAGGCCGTCGGTTCACTGCGTCCGGCGCTGTTGATCCTGCTCGGCCGGCGTCTGCGTCGTCCTGCTGATCACCTGTATGAACGTCGCCAACGTCCTGCTCGCCCGCGCCGCCGGCCGCGGGCGCGACCTGGCGATCCGCTCGGCGCTCGGCGCGTCCCGATCCCGCCTGATTCAGCAGACGCTGGTCGAGAGCGGGCTGCTGTCGCTCGGTGGCGGGATCGTCGGCCTTGGCGTCATGGTGCTGGCGACTCGCGGCATCCTCGCCGTCGCGCCGTCGACGCTGCCGCGGATCAGCGAGGTTTCTCCGGGGTGGCCGGTGGTGGTGTTTGCGCTGGGCCTGTCGATGGTCACCGGTCTGCTGGTCGGCCTCTTCCCGGCGCTGACCGCCAGCCGTTCGCAGGCGCAGGACTCCCTTCGAGACGGCACCCGGACGACCGCGTCGCGCAGCCGGCGGCGCACCCGCGCGGCGCTGATCGTCGTCGAGGTCGCGCTGGCGATGGCGCTGACCGTCGGCGGCGGCCTGCTGCTGAGAAGCTTCGTCTCGGTGATCCACGTCGATCCCGGTTTCAATCCCGAAAAGCTGCTGACGATGCAGGTCGCCGTGCCGGCACGGTATTCGGGAGCGCCGTCGATTCTGACGTTCTACGACGAGCTCGAGACACGACTCAAAGCGCTGCCTGGCGTGACCGCGGTCGGCGGCACCACGCGGCTGCCGCTCGGCAGCACCAACGTGACCACCTATCTCGAAGTCGAGGGACGTCCACTCGCCACGCGCCGACCTTCCCGAAGTCGAGATGCGCCGCGCGGTCTTCGACTACTTCGAGACCATGGAGATCCCGCGTCCGGCACGGACGAACCTTCACATCGCGAAGATCACCTGCAGGCGCCGCTCGCTGGCGTCGTCAACGAGGTGCTGCGCCGGCGGCTGTTTCCGGCGAGAGTCCGCCGTCGGCAAGCGGGTGCGGTTCGCTCGCCAATAACCAGGACTGGATGACCATCGTCGGCGTCGTCGGCAACATCCGGCACGGCAGCCTCGAGGAAACGCCGAAGCCCGAGATCTACATCACCTACCAGCAGGGGCCTCCGGTCGGTCCCTTCCTCGTGCTCCGGACACGCGGTGACGCGGCCGAACTCGCCACCGCGGCGCGGCAGGCGGTGCGCGACATGGGCGCCGATCCGCCGCGCGACATCCGGACGATGGAGGCGATCCGCAGCGGGTCGGTGGCCTCACGCCGGTTCGTGCTGCATGCTGGTCGGCCTGTTCGGCGTGCTGGCGCTCGGCCTGGCGGCGCTCGGCGTGTTCGGCGTGATCACGTTGAGCGCGGCGGAGCGGACGACCGAAGTCGGCATCCGGCTGGCGCTCGGGTCGACGCCGGCGCAGGTCCTGATGCTGGTGGTAGGGGAGGCGCTGAAGCTTGCCGGCGCCGGGATCGCGATCGGCACGGTCGTGTCGCTGGCGCTGTCACCGCTGCTGAAGGCCCAGCTTTTCGGCGTGAGTGCGATCGATCCGCTCACGTATTTCGGGGTCGCCGCAGCGCTCGTGCTGACCGCGGCCGGCGGCGCGTTCGTGCCGGCGCGGCGCGCGATGAGCGTGGATCCGGCGCAGGCGCTCCGACCCTGACCCAGGGGTTAGGGCAGCAGCTTGCCCGGGTTCATGATCCCGAGGGGGTCGAGGGCCCCCTTGATCGCGCGCATGACGTCCAGCGCTTCACCGTGCTCGCGGGCGAGGAAGGCCTTCTTGCCAACCCCGACGCCATGTTCTCCTGAGCACGTGCCACCCATCGAGAGGGCGCGCTCGACGAGCCGCTCCGTCAGCCGCTCCGCCTCCCTGAGGTCTTCGGGATCGTCCGGGTTCACCGGAAAGATCATGTGAAAGTTTCCGTCCCCGGCGTGGCCGACCAGCGCGGCCACGAGACGGGAGGCGGCGATGTCACGCTTGGTTTCGACGATGCAGTCCGCCAGCCGGGAGATCGGCACGCAGGCATCGGTCGTCCAGCCTCTCGAGCCTGGCCGCATCGCCAGCGCGGCATAGTAGGCGTCGTGCCGCGCCTGCCAGAGCTGGGCGCGTGCTTCCGGGGTCAGCGCGCGCGCGAAGGCGTGACCGCCGTGCTCGGCCGCGACTTCCCCGACCGCTTCGGCCTGCTCGCTGACGTCGCGGTCGCTCAGGCCGTGGAACTCGAAGAACAGCGTCGGGAACACCGGATACGACAGCTTCGAGAAGCGGTTGACCGCCTCGATCAGCACTTCGTCCAGGAGCTCGATGCGCGCGACCGGGATCCCGAGCTGGATCGTCGCGATCACCGTGCGGACGGCGCTTTCGATGTCGTCGAAATAACAGGTGGCCGAAGCCAGCGCCTCCGGACGCCCGTGGAGCCGGACGGTCAGTTCGGTGATGATGCCGAGCGTGCCTTCCGATCCGACGAAGAGCCGGGTGAGGTCGTAGCCGGACGATGATTTGCGGGCCCGGCCGCCGGTGGTGATGGCGCGACCATCAGCGAGCACGACCTTGAGCCCGAGCACCGCGTCGCGCATCGTCCCGTAGCGCACCGCCGTTGTCCCCGATGCGCGGGTGGCCGCCATCCCGCCGAGCGTGGCGTCGGCTCCAGGATCGAGGTGGAAGATCAGCCCGGTGGACCGCAGGTGTCTCTCGAACTGCTTGCGGGTAACACCCGCTTCAACCGTGGCGTCGAGATCGTCGGCACTGACGCGAACCACCCGGTTCATGCGGGTCATGTCGACCGAGACGCCGCCGTGGATCGGGTTCACGTGGCCTTCGAGCGAAGAGCCGGCGCCGAACGGCACGACCGGGCAGCGGTGGCTGGCGCAGGCGCGCACGATGGCCTGCACCGCCTCCGTGCTCTCGGGGAACACGACCGCGTGAGGCATCGCCGCCGGGTGATGCGATTCGCCGCGGCTGTGATGGTCGCGGACCGCGTCGGCGGTTGACAGGTTGGCGCCGGTGATGGCTCCGAGCTCTGCGATGAGCGCGTCGAACCCCGGCGCCGCCATCATCGTCACCGGACCGCCGGTCCGAGCATGCGGATGGTGCCCTTGCCGGCGTCGATCTCGACCTCGCCGCCGACCGGCAGGGTCCACTGCGGGGTCTGGTGGCCGATCATCGCGCCGAACCACGCCGGCACCCCGAGCGGCTTCACGTGGTCGGCGAGGATCTCTTCTAGCGTCAGCGAGGCGAAGCCTTCACCGGGGCCGCACTCCGCGCAGGTGCCAAACGCGAATCCCCTGATCCGGTCGAGCAGGCCGGCCAGCTTCAGCTGCGTGAACATCCGATCGACCCGGTAGAGGTCTTCGCCGACGTCTTCGAGGAAGAGGATCGCGCCGTCGAACGACGGCACGTACGGTGACCCGAGGATCGTGGTCAGCACCGTCAGGTTTCCGCCGACCAGGCGTCCGCGGGCGGTGCCGGGGGTGATGGTCTGCACCCGGTTCTCGGTCTGGGTGAGGGCGTTCCGGTCCGACAGGGCGGTCGGGTTCTCCATCGTCACCGCTTCGCCGGCGAAGAGGACCCGCTTGAAGTACTCGAGCGACCACGAGTCCCATCGGCCCAGGCCGTTGGGTCCGTGGAAGGTGACCAGGCCGGTCTTGGCGCCGATCGCAAGGTGCAGCGCGGTGATGTCGCTGTAGCCGACCACGACCTTGGGGTTGCGCCGGATCTTTTCGTAGTCGAGATGCGGCAGCACGCGGCTGCTCCCCCAGCCGCCGCGGATCGGCAGCACCGCGCTGATCCCGTCGTCATCGAAGAACGCGTTGATATCGGCGGCGCGATCGCGGTCGGCGCCGGCAAGATAGCCGTGCCGCGCGAGCACGTGGCGGCCCAGCTTCGACTTGAGTCCCAGCGCCTGCAGCGATTCCTGGGCGATGGCGAGGTCGACGGTCTGGAAAGTGGCGCTGGCCGGAGCGACGATGCCGACCGTCTGACCCTCGGCCAGACGCGGGGGAAGCAGCGGCTGAATGGCCCTTGGCGGGACCGCTTGGCGTGACGAGAGAGCCGCTCCCGCCGCCGGAATCGCTGCCATTGTGGCGAGAAAAGCTCGACGATTCATACCTTCCCGGATTGTGCCACACTGGACGCATGGTGATGCTGCTGCTCTGGCTCGTGCTGGTGCCGACGGGGATGCAGGATCGGGCGGATGAGCCCTCGAAGCCGCCGAAACGGGGGGACGTGGTGGTCGCGCGCGGCTGCCTCCGAGGCGGCGTGCTCGAGAGCGCCGATCTCTCGAAGCCGGGCGGCGCTGACCAGTTCACCGAGCTCGCGACCTACCGGCTGACCGGCGACAAGAAAATGATCGAAGTGATCCGCAAGGAGCATGACGGTCATTCCGACGAGATCACCGGCGAGCTCCGGACGGACCTGCCGACTTCGAGCACCGGCGGAAAGAAGATGGGCAACAGCCGCATCACGATCGGCGTGGGGGCCAGCCGCGGGATGCTGGAGGAGCCGCCGCCGCCCATGCCGGTGCTGAAGGTGAAGTCGATCGAGCATACCGGCAGGACCTGCCGATCGTAGCCCCGGTTCTTCCGGCCCCGGTTTTCCGGCCCCGGTCTGCCGGCCGTAAACGATACAATCCGCGCATCATGCAGGCGGCTTCGTCCGGAACCTTCCGGTTCGGCCCGTTCACCGTCGAAACCGCCGCCTACCGGCTCGCCCGCAACGGCACCGCCCTGCCGGTGTCGCCGAAGATCATCGACCTGCTCCTCTACATGGTCGCGCGGCCGTCCGTCCTCGTCACCAAGGAAGAGCTCTTCAAGGCGCTGTGGCCGGACGTCGCCGTCACCGACAACGCGCTGACCCAGGCGGTTTCCGAGCTGCGCCAGGCGCTCGGCGACGACCCCTCGAAACCGCAGTACGTGCAGACCATCGCCAGGCGCGGCTATCGTTTCATCGCGCCGGTGACCGCCGAGCAGACTGGCACCGCCGCGTTCGCCGACGCCGGAACCGTGGCGGCGCCGGCCTTGCCGTCGGTCGGCGTGCTGGACTTCACCAACGTGAGCCGCGACCCCGCGCTCGACTGGCTGTCGTCCGGCATTGCCGAAACGGTGACCAACGATCTTCGCGCCGCCCTTCAGGCGCGCACCCTCGATCGCACGCGGATCGTCGAGGCCTCGCGCCGGGTCGGCACCGATCTCGCGGCGCTGCGCGGTGAACTGCAACTCGATCTGGCGGTCGTCGGCAGCTTTCAGCGGTCAGGCGACCGGCTGCGGATCACTGCCCGGGCGGTGGATGCGGCGAGCGGCGAGGCGCTGGCCGACAGCAAGGCGGACGGCCGGCTGGCGGACGTCTTCGATCTGCAGGACCGGATCGTCGCCCAGCTCTCGGCGGCCATCGGCAGCCGCAGCGGCGCGGCGCTGCGCCGGTCGACGCGTGAGACGAGCAGCCTCGAGGCCTACCAGGTGTTCACCGAGGGGCGGGTCCGGCTCGAGACGCTCGAAGCGGCGCAGGTGGCGCGGGCGATCAGCGACTTCGAACGGGCGATCGAGCTGGACCCGCGCTACGCCGCATCGCACGTCGGTCTGGCCAACGCGCACTTCCTCCAGTACCAGATGTCGCGTCCGCGCAATCACCCGGACGCCGCGCTGCTGGCGAAGGCGATCGATCACGTGCGTCAGGCGATCGAGCTGGATCGCGACCTGGCGGAAGCGCACGCGACGCTCGCGTTTCTGCTGGTCAGCGCCGGACGGGCCGCCGAAGCGCTGGTGTCGGCGCGACGCGCCGTCACCCTGGAGCCGGGGTACTGGGGCCACCACTTCCGGGTCGCGCACGCCGCCTGGGGAGACGAGCGGCTGCGATCGCTGGGCCGGGTGTTGGAGCTCTACCCGGACTTTCCGTTCGCGCACTTCGAGTCGGCGATGGTGTTCATCGCCCGCGGCTCACTCGATCGCGGCGAATCGATCCTGCGGGAAGGGGCGATCGTCCAGGACCGCCAGGCCCACCTGCGGCAGCGCTTTCCCGCTCGCGGCCTGCACTGGCTGCTCGGGCTCGTAAGACTGGCGCACGGCGACGTCACCGAAGCGGAAGCCGAGTTCGCCCGCGAGGCAGCCTGCGGGACGGAGCAGCTGTACGGTCCGGAGTTCGTGATGAACGCCTGCGACGGCGCCGGCTTTGCGCGGCTGCGGGCAGGGGATCCGGGCGGCGCGGCCGATCACTTCGGCCGCGCCCTGGAACTGTTTCCCGATCATGCCCGCTCGCTCGTCGGCATGGGGGCCGCGCTCGCCGCCGCGGGCCGGCAGAAGGATGCCGGCAAGGCCTTCGACCGGGCCTCGGCAGCGATCGACGCGCTCCGCCGGGGGGGCCGTCGCGGCGAAGCGACGATGGTCACGGCGTTCCATCACGCCGCGACCGGCCGGCCAGCCGATGCGCTCGACTGCCTCACCGAATTGCTGGAACGCGCCGACCTGCCGTTCACCGGCTGGACGATCCCGGTCGAGCCGCTCCTCGAGCCGCTGCGTCCACACCCGGGTTTCCAGCAGATTCTCGCCAGCCTGGCCGACCGCGCCCGCTGATTTCAGCCTAATTCAGCCTCCGCTCACGACTCCTGAGCCCGCCGGCGCCTATCCTGCGCCTTAGGAGATGTATGGCGATAAGAACCATTGGCCTGTCGGTTGTCGTGAGCCTCGGCCTGCTGGCGCCCTCAACGGCGCTCGCTCAGACCGCTCCGCCTCCCTCGCTCAACTCCGCCGCGTCGGCCGAGCTCTACGAGCTGGTTCTCAAGGACGGCTCGAGGGTCTACGGCACGGTCGAGAAAGAGAGCGCGACGGAGGTCGTCTTCCGCACCCAGTCAGGCGCCACCCTCACCGCCCGGCGGGAGGAGATCGCCTCGCTGCGGCTGGTGACGGGACGGATCGAGAACGGTGAATTCATCCGCTCCGACCTTCACCGCACCCGCCTCTTCTTTGCCCCCACCGGCCGGGCGCTTCAGCGCGGAGAAGTCTCGCTGGGCGTCTTCCAGTTCGTCGCGCCATTCGTGCAGGTCGGGGTGACCGACCGGTTCTCCATCGGGGGTGGCACCCCGCTGATCTTCGGGATCGACGACTGGAACCGGCCGTTCTGGGTCACGCCGAAGCTGCAGGTCGTCAACACCCGGAACATTCAGGCGTCGGCCGGACTGCTGCACGTGTTCGACGCGGACGGGGACGGCGGCGGGATTGCCTATGGTGTCGGCACTTTCGGCAGCACCGACAACGCGCTCACCGTCGGCGGCGGGCTCGGCTACTCCGGCGACTCGCGCACCGGGCTCATCATGGTCGGCGGAGAAGGCCGCGCCAGCCGGAGCATCAAGCTGATGACCGAGAACTACTTCTGGAAGAACGGCGAAGGGATCCTGTCGGGGGGCATCAGGTTCCTGGGGGAGCGCCTGTCGGCGGACCTCGCCCTGGCGGTGCCGATCGGCTTCGGCGAGCTCATCGCGCTGCCGGTCGTGAACTTCGTCTACGTTTTCTAGGCCGGCGCTTCGCTACTCTGGGCGCCAGTCCCTGACGTGGGTCTCGGGGACCGGCGCCGGATCCCGGCCGATCACCTGGCGCGCGAATCGCGGCCACCAGTCGGCCGCGGCGGCGCGGTTCGATGGCACGGGGTCGCGCTCCAGCATCTCGGTGATGCGCGTCCACAGCGTGTCCGCACGATCGCGCGCCTCGGCCAGACCTCCGCGGAGCTCGGGCCGCAGGCAGCGCCTCGCGATCTCGACATGGAGCACTTCGTCGGCCCAGTCGTAGTCGTGAAACAGCGCCGACAGCCGATCGCCCGACTCCGACGCCACCGCGTGCTCGTACGGCTTCCCCCGATCCCGCGGCATCAGCGATTGCTCGATGGCGTACAGCAGGATGTGGCGTTCCTCCGGCGAGCAGTAGCGCGCCAGCTTCCATGAGAAGGTCACGTTTACCGGGAGCGCGGTCCAATCGACGCCGTGCGACTCCATCAGCGCCTGCCCCAGCATTGCGTGCCGTGCCTCGTCCCACACCTGGCGCAGCATCGACGCGTAATAAGCCCAGGGCCGGCCGCGCTCACCGGCGTTGCGTTCCTCGGCCCACCTCCCGGCGACGATGCCTGCGATCACCTCGGGGACGTCCATTTCGCGCAGGCGCTTGAACATCAGCGCGGCGTTCCGCTCGTCGGCGCCGCGATCCCGATCGAGGTAGACGACGTCGGCCGGGGTCGAGGTGTCGAAGGGGTCGGGGAAGCGCTCGTCGCGGACGGGTGTGACGTCGAACCGGTACGGCGGCTGGTGCCGCCGCGGTGGCGCCGGGGCACTCGTGTCGAAGCCGGCGACCCCGCCGGCTGCGCGGATCGCCGACGCCACGTGAGACTGCCAGTCGGCGCTGGCCGCGCGATCGACTGACCCGATCGCCTGGGCACCCCAGGCATCGACGACCGGTTCCTCGGCCGCGATCGCGCGCAGCATCCGCACCGTCGGCTGGTCGCACAACGGGTTCGTTCGCAACAGGTACGCGCTCAGCGCGTCGCGAAAGGCGGGTCGAACCGCGCCGTACAGCGCGCCGATGCGCGCGGCGGTGGACGGCGCGGCCAGGACTTCGTCCATGGCGGCGGCCAGCGCGGCGTCCGGCACATCACCGGCCGCTGGCGGCGGCTCGCGGAGCTCGGAGATGCGGGCGTAGATCGCGGCGGCGTGGTCCGCGTCGATCCAGGCGTGCAGCGCGAACGCGCACTTCGCCTCCCACTCGGGAGTGGAGGGAAGGAAGACCGCGGCGCTGATCGCCAGGCGCTGCTTGACGTAGGCCAGGCGGTGCAGCACCGACGTCGCCTCTTCGACCGGCAGGCCTCCCTGCTGCGCGTCAGCGGCGGGGAACAGCCCGGCAAAGGAGGGCAGACGCTCCATGCGGTTACCTGCTGCCGGCGCCGTTCTGCTCCGACACGGCGCTGGAGATCGCGGCGATCAGTGCCTTGCTCGCCTTCTCGTCCTGGATGCCGCGGACCAGCACGACGATCACGTAGGGGCGCGGACCGTAGACGATCCCGGCATCGTGCTGGATCCGGGTGATGCTGCCGGTCTTGTGCGCGACCACGGTGCCGGGTGGCAGGCCGGCAGGGATGGCGTCGTTGAACTTCTGCCGTTTGAGGACCTCGATCATCTCGCGATCCGCGGTGGGGCTCACCGCCTGCCCGCGCGCGATCTTCTCGAACAGCACGAGCAGCCCCCGCGCGGTCGTCGAGTTGTTCAGCCCTTTCTCGAACGCCTTCGAGTCTTCGACGCCGCGCAGCACGTTCATGCCCTCGGCTCCGAGACGCGTCACCGTGGCCCGGATCTTCGTGACATCGAGCCGCTCGATCATCAGGTTGGTCGCGAAGTTGCTGCTGACGGTGATCATCGCCTCGTTCAACGCCCGCAGGGTCATCGTCTTGCCGACGTTGCCGTAGACCTCGCGGTCGGAGTCGTCACCCTCGCTCAGCTTGTACGGGCTGCCGTCGACGATGCTCCGGAACTCGTTTCGAATCGGGAGGGGATCGTCCAGCGAGAGCGCGCCGGACTCCGCCTGCCTGAACAGCTCGATCATGACCGGCACCTTCATGGTGCTCGCGGCATGAAACACCTTGTCGGGATCGATCATCAGCTCGGACGAGCCGTCGACCGTCCGGTAAGCAACCGCCACCTCGGCTCCCGCGGCCAGCGCCAGCGCCCGGATACGTGCCTCCAGTGAGGAAGGAACCTGCACCGCCAGCAGCACCAGGACAGCGAGGAAGGCGGGCATGCCGCCTATCTTAGGTCACTCCGGTATCCTCGACGGATGGAGCGGACGCTTCGTGGCCGATCGGTCGTGGTCGTCGGTGCCGGGCTCGCGGGTCTTGCGGCGGCGCGAGAACTCGAACGCGAGGGGGCGCGCGTCACCGTGCTCGAGGCCAGGGATCGCGTCGGCGGCCGCGTGCAGACTGTCCGCGGCCTCTTCGCTGCCGGACAACACGGCGAGGCGGGGGCCGACCTGATCGAGGGAGAGCAGACCTTCGTCCACGAGCTCGCGCACTCAGTCGGCCTGAAACCGCAGCGCATCCTTCGCGACGGGTTCAGCTACTACGGTCCCGATGCCGGCGGACGGCTCCGCGTCTGGAAGGGACCGGCGGTCTGGGACGAGACCGCCAGGCGCCTGAAGCCACACATCGAGCGCTACAAGGCGGCCGGCGGGCGATGGGATTCCGGGGTGGCCGCGGCCCTCGGTCGGCAGTCGGTCGCGCAGTGGTTGAAGAGCGAACGGGCCGGTCGCAGCTTCGCCGTCGGCCTCCGGTCGATTCGGGGCTTCTTCCTGGCCGATCCGGAAGACCTCTCGCTGCTCGCGCTGGTGGACCAGTTCGCCCAGGGAGTGCCGGGTAAGGACCAGTTCTTCAGGATCCCTGGAGGGAACGATCGCCTGACACAAAAGGTCGCGGACGCGCTGGCCGGCGGCATCATCCTGGGGGCGATGGTGACGAAGGTCCAGGATGGTGGCCGCCCTTCGGCGGCTGGCCGCACTCGCGCGGCTGACCGCGCTGGTGAGGGTGCCGTGACCGTGTCGTTTCTCGAGCGGGGCCGGCGGCAGCAGCTGTCAGCCGATTACGCCGTTCTGGCGGTGCCGGCCACGACGCTGCGCCACGTGCAGTTTGCTCCTCGGCTGCCCGACGAGCAGTGGACCGCCATCACCGGCCTCGCGTACGGCGCCGCGACGCGGGTGTTGCTGCAGTTCGAGCGTCCGTTCTGGCGCCGCGCGCGCAAGCACCGGGCCTTCGGAACGTCGTTGCCGATCGGCGCCGTCTGGGACGCCAACGAGCATCAACGGGGCCGCGCCGGGATGCTGATGCTGCTCGCCGGCGGACGCGCCTCCGCCGAATGCCGGCAGATCATCGCCCACGAAGGGCCCGACGGCATCGTCCGGCGTCTGAGTTGGCTCGGGAGGCCGGCTCCGCTGACCGCGATGTGGCACACCAGCTGGGAAGACGATCCCCTGGTGCGCGGCGGCTATGCGGTGTTCTCGCCTGGGTTCGATCCCAGCCTGCGCGACTGGCTGCGGCGTCCGACCGGCCGGCTGACGTTCGCTGGTGAGCACACCAGTGTCGAGTGGGAAGGGTTCATGAACGGCGCGATCGAAAGCGGACGGCGGGCCGCGGCCGAGATCGCCGCCCTCGTGGCCGCTTCACGCCGCGGTCTGCGGTAGCGCGACGAGCTCGGTCCAGGTCTCCGGATCCTGCGAGACGAGGGTGCAGAAATAGAGCCCAACATCCTCGGGCGGGTACTTCCCGGCAAGCTCCGCCGCCGCGGCCCGAACCTTCTCGGCATCCGGCACGGTGACGTTCTCTTCGCTGATCAACCCGTCCTCGTGTGAGATCCCGAGCGAGTCGAGAAAGGCCCCCATCATCGGCCGCTGGTGCTCGAGGTGGTAGCTGACCAGGGCGCGGGCCGCGACCGTGTCGGAAATGCCCGGCAGCGTCGCCAGGTACTTCGCCTTCCGGTCGAGCGGCAGCCCGACGACGCTTTTCGTGCGGAATTTCATGTGGGTGGCGATCGCCCCGACCGCCTCGATCTGTTGTTCGGTCGACTGCTCGTCGGACCAGAACACCTCGGCCGCCTTGATCCGCCGCTCGGTTGACAGTCGCTTCCAGATGCGCGTCGGCCGGAACGCGCTCAAATCCTGCTCCATGGATGAATCTTACTTCGGCCCGGCGTTTCAACGCTGGGGCCCCTTTCGCCGTCTAAGTGCCACATGACTGCCTTCACTACCGGTTTCAGGGACGACCTGCGGTTCGGCGCGCGCGCGCTGCGGCGCAACCCGGGATTTGCCGCGATCGCAGTGGTGACCCTGGCGCTCGGCATCGGCGCCAACACCGCCATTTTCAGCGTGGTCAACGCGGTGCTGCTGCGGCCGCTGCCCTGGCAGGCGCCGGAGCGCGCGGTCATGATCTGGAGCAAGTGGACCGACTTCGACAAGACGTGGGTCGCCAGCGGGGAGGTAAACGACTATCGCCGCCGCAGCCGCACGCTCTCTGAGGTGGCGGCCTGGAGCGACGGCCAGATCAACCTGACCGGCGACGGCGAGCCTGAGCGGATACCCTACGCGCAGGTTACCGCCAACATCACCACCACGCTGGGGGTGCAGGTCGCGGCCGGCCGGATGTTCAGTGCGCAGGAAGATCTGCCGAACGGTCCGGACCTGGTGGTGCTGGGCCATGCCCTGTGGACGAGGCGATTCGCCGCCGACCCTGGCATCATCGGGCGCCGGATCATGCTCAACGGCCGTCCCTTCGAGGTCGTCGGGATCATGCCCAGAGACTTCGTATTGCCGACCGACTTCCAGAACCCCCAGCCGACCCAGCTCTGGACGCCGCTCCAGATCGATCCCGCCGACACCGACCACGGCAGCCACGGCTATTACGCGGCCGGGCGTCTGCGTCCCGGGTTCCAGGTCCGCCAGGCGGCCGAGGAGCTGAGCGGCATCGCGAAGGCCATGACCAGCGAAGGGCTCTACCCGGTGCCGATGCAGTTCGACACGGTCGTCCTCTCGCTGAAGGACGAAGTCGTCGGCCCCGTCCGCCCCGCGATCCTCATGCTGCTCGGCGCGGTCGGCTTCCTCCTGCTCATCGCCTGCGCCAACGTTGCGAACCTGCTGTTCGCCCGCGCCGAAGCCCGTCAGCGCGAGATCGCCGTCCGCTCGGCGCTCGGTGCCGGCGCCGGACGAATCGTCCGGCAGCTGTTGACCGAGAGCCTGGTGCTTGCCGCCGTGTCGGCCGTCTGCGGACTCGGTCTGGCTTATGGCGCGGTCCGCTTCGTCGCCTGGTGGGACCCGGCCAACATCCCGCGGGTGGCCTCGGCGGCCCTCGACGCCCGCGCGCTCGGTTTCACCGCGGTGGTCGCGCTGGTGACGAGCATCCTCTTCAGCCTCGCCCCTGCGCTCCGAGCGGTTCGCGTCGACCTCGCCGATTCGATGAAGGATGGCCAGACCACCTCGGGGGGTACCGGCCGCCAGCGCTTCAGGAACGCGCTGGTCGTCGTCGAGATGGCCCTGGCGGTCGTGCTGCTCGTCGGCGCCGGCCTGATGATCCGAAGCCTCTGGTCCCTGAGCCGTGTCCCGCTCGGTCTCGACCCGACCAACGTGCTCACGATGCGGCTGGCGTTGCCGCAGGCCAGCTACCAGAAGCCCGAGGAGGTAGTGACCTTTTACCAGCAGCTGATCGAGCGGGTTCGTAGGGTGCCCGGCGTGCAGTCCGCCGGGATGATCCGATCGCTGCCGCTCGGCTCGACGATCGGAGACTCCGGAGTGATGGTCGACGGCTACGTGCCACCGCCCGGGGTTTTTGCCAAGGGAGACTGGCAGATCGCAACCGACGGCTACATCGAGTCGATGGGCGAGCGCATCCTTCGCGGCCGCGCGTTCACCGACGCCGATCGCACCGGGACGCAGCTCGTCGCCATGGTCAACGAGGAGATGGCCCGCCGCTACTGGCCGGGCCGCGACGCGCTTGGCGGGCGCTTCAGGCTTCGTCCGAAGAGCCAATGGGTCACGGTTGTCGGGATCGTCGCCGACGTGAAACACAACGGCATCACCGGCGTCGTGAAGGAGAAGTTCTACGTGCCCCACACCCAATGGCACGTATCGGTGGGCAACGCGATCCGGTCGATGTCGTTGATCATCAAGGCCAGCGGCGATCCACTGGCGCTGGTCGGGCAGGTGCGCCGCGAGATCGGCGCGCTCGACCCATCACTGCCGGTCGCCGACGTCAGGACGATGAAGGACGTGGTCGGCGCGACGATGTCGACCCCGAGGTTCACCGGGGTGCTGATGATGGTGTTCGCCGGGCTGGCGATGGCGTTGTCGGCGATCGGCATCTACGGCGTCCTCTCCTACGTGGTCAGTCGTCGAACCCGCGAGATCGGCATCCGCGTGGCCATCGGCGCCGGGCGCAGCCAGATTCTCCGGATGGTCCTCGGCCAGGGGCTGATGCTGACCGCGACCGGCGTGCTGATCGGCGTAGTGGGCGCGGTACTGGCCGCGCGGCTGATGCAAAGCATGCTGCACGGCGTGACGCCTCGTGATCCGCTGACGTTCGCAGCCGTGGCGGCGGCGCTCATGGTGGTCGCCATTCTTGCCAGCCTGGTGCCCGCGCTCCGCGCGACGCGCGTGGATCCGGTCGTCGCGTTGAAGGCCGAGTAGGAAGCGCGAGCGAGGCCGGCTGTACCTGGACGATCTGGTACAGTTGTTCGGTGTCGGACCGCCTGTTCACACCGCGCTTCTTCGTGATGTGCGGCTTCAGCTTCACGGTTTTTCTGTCGGCGTTTCAGCTGCTTCCCACGGCGCCGTTTCACATCATCGATCTGGGCGGCTCGACTTTCGCGTCGGGCCTCTTCCTCGGCTTCCTGACTTATTCGTCCGCGTTCTCAGCGCCGTTGACCGGCGCCTACGCAGACCGGGTCGGTTCACGCCGCGTGCTGATCATCTCGAGCCTTGCGCTGGTGGTGTTCTCGGTCCTCTACGCGGTCATCACCGACGTGCGCGTGATGCTCGGCCTGGTGCTGATCCACGGGGTGTTCTGGTCGGGGCTTCTTTCCGCCAGCGCCGCCTACATGACCAACCTGCTGCCGGAGCATCGGCGCGCCGAGGGGATCGGCTACTGGGGGCTGTCGACGCTTGCGGCCGTGGCCCTGGCGCCGACGGTCGGGTTCTGGATCTACAGCCGCGGTTGGCTGTGGCTCTGCGTCTCGTCCGGCCTGCTCAACCTGGCGATGGCGATCATCGCGACCCAGCTCAAGGAACGACCGCACGCCCGACCGGTTGCCGGGAGCGCTCCGAAGGGGCTGCTCGAGTGGCGGGTACTGATCGTCTCGGGGACGCTCGCACTCTACTCGTTTGGCTACGGGGGGATCACCAGCTTCACCGCGATGTACGCCGACGCGAACGGCGTGGCACCGAAAGGGCTCTACCTGACGACGCTGGCGGTCGTGATCCTGTTGACGCGACCGATCCTCGGGCGCCTGGGGGACCGATGGGGCTACCGCAACGTGTTCATCCCCTGCCTGATCCTGATCGCCTGCGGTCTGGGCGTGCTGGCGTTAGGCGGCAGCCAAGGTTTTCTTCTGTTGTCGGCGGTGATCTTCGGGATCGGCTTCGGCACCGCTTACCCGACCTACGTCGGCTACGTGATGAAGGGGGTGAGCGCGGAGCGCCGGGGCGCAGCCTTCGGCGCGATCCTGGCCGCGTTCGATACCGGCATCGGCACGGGCTCGACCAGCATGGGCTGGCTGATCCAGCGCCACGGCTTCGGCACCGCCTTCGGCGTGGCGGCCGGCCTCGCGGTGCTGGCGCTGCCGTACTTTCTGGTCGTCGATCGGAGTTACAACAAGCGCTGAATCGGTCCTAGAAGCCGACCCTCATTCCCAGATCGACTCTCCTCGCGGCCATCGCCGCGGTGGGCTGGCCGAAGAAGTTGGAGGTCATCACGCCGGAGTAGTTGATCCGGTTGACGGCATTGAAGATGTTCGTTCCAGACACGAACAGCTCGAACCGGACGCGCTTGTCGTCGGCGCCGCCGCCGAACGATCCACTGATGTCGCTGCCGGATGCACCGCCGATCCGCTGGACGATCATCACCGGCTGCCCGCCGCCGTGCGCGCCACCGCCGCCGGCCGGCGGACGCTGGCCGAAGCCGAAGGCGTAGCTCAGTCGCCCGCCAACCTCCCAGCTCATTTCGGTCAGTCCGGTGTTGCGGCCGACCCCTTCCGGCCGATCGTTGAAGACGGTGTCGCCGTTGTCGTCACGTCCGGTGGTGATGTTGTAGGCCGTGCCGCTGCGGACGCCGCCGTTGAGCGCGAGCCGCATGTTGGTGATCAGCGGCAGGCTGAACATCCCGCTGAGCGAGTGGCGCGGCACGCCGGCCACCGGCCCCCACTCGCTCCCGAGGTCGTAGCTGTCGGCCGGCAGGCTGAACGCCCCATCCGCGTCCGATTCCTGCTTCAGCCACGCGTAGTTGGCAAACAGCATGATCCGCCGGGCCGGCACCTGGAAGTTCAGGCCGGCCACCAGCGTGTGTCCCCGCATGTTCGCCGTGGACTCGACCTGGGTCACGTTGCCGGACGAGGGATCCGGACGCTCGCCGTTCAGCGGCGCGTTGATATTGCGTCCGCGGAACCGGTCCTCGCCGCGCGTCCGGCTGTAGCTGACACTCATCCCCAGCTTCTGCGAGAACTGCTGGCTCAGCCCGACGTTCCCCATCACTCGGGTCGGCATGACGAGGCCGTTGGCCAGCAGGTAGCGGCTTGGCGGCAGCACCTCCTGCGCCGCCCCGCCCGCAAACGGATTCGGGAAGCCGGGGTTCGTGATCACCAGGTCCTGCTGCCGGACGCCATCGACGCGGAGCACCTGCTCGTAGGTCTCCGGGTCGAGCCAGTCGTGGAAGATGCCGCCGCCGCCACGCACCGTCGTCCGGCCGTGCGTGAACGGCGACCAGGTGAAGCTGGCGCGCGGCGACAGGTTCAACCGGTCGTCCAGGTTCGTCTGCATTTCCTGCCGCAGGCCGGCGCTGAGCGTCAGGTTCGACCGCGCGCGCCAGTCGTCCTGGATGAACAGCCCGGCCTGCCACTGCGAGTACTCGACCAGCGGATTTCCGCGCCGCAGTGTGAAATTCGCCGGCTGGCCCGCTTCGTACTCCGGCATGCTCGTGAAGGTGAAGGTGCCGAGATAGTTCGTGCGGTTGTCGCTCTCGAAGGAGCCTCCCTCGACCAGGAGGCCGGCCCGGACGGCATGCTTGCCGCGGGTCCAGTCCACGTTGGTGGCCCACTCGAGGCTGGACGCATCGCGGCCGCCCGCCTGCTGGGCGCCGCCTGTGGTGAAGGTGTCGAGCACGCGAACTGCCCCCGCCTCGAGGTCGGAGCGCGCCGCGGTGGTCTGGCGGCGAAGCTGCAGGCGATGCTCGGCAAAGATACTCCGGCTCCACGGCCCCGACTCCGAGAGCCGCAGCATCGAGTCGTCGGTTGTCCGTGAGTACGAGCGGTCGGCCAGCTCGAAACCGCCGACGCCCAGGTTGTTCTGCTCGTTGCCGTTGGACTGGAGGTTGGCCCGCAGGGTATGAGCGTTGGTGACTGCATGGTCGAGCCGGCCGTCGAAGTTGATCCGGTCCGAGGGGCGGCGGATCGACGTGACCAGCTGTGAGCCGTCCGGATTGAGCGCGTTGATGTTCGCGGAATCGTAAAGCGAGGCCCCGGTCGCAGAGAGCGAGAACGACGTCCGCTCCTTTCTCAACGTGCCACTCAGGTTGAAGGTGTACTGCTGCGTCTGCTCGGGTCCCTTCTCCGAAACGTAAGCGTTGCGCGCGTTCAGCGCGTCGTCACGGAAGAGGAAGTCCATGCTGCCGCGGAGAGGGCCGAGGCCCGGCTGGGTGACGATGTCGACGAACACCATGCCGGCGGTGTGGTTCTCCGCCGCGTACATGTCCCGCGAGAAGCGGATCGAGCGGATCTGCGACTTCGGCGGCAGCCGGCCGCCGCGAAAGCCGTCGACCCGCAGCGTCGCTCCCGGGCCGGCCATATCCTTCAGCACCCGCTCCATTTCGTCCGGATCGTCGGGCAGCGCGTTGATCTGGTCGCGCGAGAGAACGGTGTTGAAGCGGTCGTTGTTCGGGTCGGAGGCGACGGTGGCCTTGTCGCGTCCGACCGACACCTGTTCGTCCAGCTTCTGGATCGAAAGCACCGCATCACGGCGCGTCTCGCCGGCGCGCACCCGGACGTCCGGCACGACCAGCGTCTCGAAGCCAGGGAACGAGACCTGGACCGCGTAGCGGCCCGGCACCAGCTCCTCGAACCTGGCGACCCCCTGCCCGTCAGACGCCAGACCGTCGCGAACGACCGCGGCCGTCCGTTCCTCGCTGCCCTTGATCTGCAGCGTGGCGCCAGGGACGACGGCACCGCTCTGGTCTTTGACGACGATCCGGAGGCTTCCGGTCTGCACCCGTTGCCGGGCGGCGACGCCGGACGCGTAGCTCACCACCGCCAGCGCAACCGCACCGGCGGTGAGAAGTCTGCGACCCATGGACGCCTACTTCGCCTCGACGGCGAACTTCTTCGCGTCGATCTTCGGGTTGACCTTGACCTTGCTGACGGTCCACTCCTCGTTGGTCTCGCCACCCACGGCGCGCCGCATCTTGTGGGGGAACTGCACGCCGTCGACCTCGCGCCAATCGTCGAAGAAGAGGCTGAACTCCACGGTGGGCTGCTCGGCGGCTGCGGCGGTGACCCGTTTCTCGAGATCCGCCTGCATCTTCTGGCGCTCCTCGTCGGTCATCGGCCGGGCCTGCGTCTGGGTCTGCGGCTGTGGATGCTGGGCCGCCGCGCCTCCCGTCATCACCATCGGCCCGCCGCTCGTCACGATCCGGGGCTGGCGGCCCTGGTAGGTCACCATCAGCGGCAGGTGGTTGTTCTGGTCGATGAACAGGCGGGCCGAGAAGCCGTCCGCGTTCTTGACGTCGATGACGTGCGCCTTGCCGTCCGGTGACTCGGCCTCGCCGACGTAGGTGTATTGGGCCTGGAGCGACGGGTGGGCCGTACCGAACCAGCCGAGCATCATCCGCGAGAGCTCGGCCCTGGCGCCGCGGACCGCCATCCGGTTCATCTCTTCGAGCTGCTCCGGCGTTGGTTTCACCGCGTCCGGCGGCGGCCCCGTCGGCCCGCCGGGCCCCATCCGGAAGATCATTGCCCCGCCCGGAGCCATCGACACGTTGCCCCCCACCGGTGTGAGGGCCTTGTCACCATTGAACCCGCTGTTCATGGTCATGTTCATCATTCCGGACGAGACCTCGGACCGAAGGAACTTGTCCGGCAGCTCGAGGAACATCTCGATCGCGGCGGTCATCTGACGCGTGCCGATGTTCCGGTCCATCGAGGCCTGCAGGCTGAGCGTCTTCAGCGCCTCCAGCTTTGCGCCGCCGATCGCCGTGCGAGTCCTGGCGATGACCTCCGCGGCCTTCGCATCCTGCGCGTACGCGGCCGGAGCGAGGCCCGCCGCGAGAACGATCGCCACCGCTGCTGATCCCACCCACTGAATGTGCATTTGCATCTCTCCCGTTAGTTGACAGGGGCCGATCATGCCCCGCCCGCGCGCGGCAGTGGTTAAGTCGAAGCAAAGAGATTGTTAAGCACGTAAAACCTGCATTCACACGGACTTGTGGCCATCTTTCGCATGCTAGACTCGCCGCATGAGCGTCAGATTCAGGCCGCCGATGCTGGTCGTGGCGGCGGCCCTGCTCGGGCTGATCGCGCTGCTCGCGACGCTGCAATACCGCTGGCTCGGCCAGATCAGCGCCGACGAGCGCGAGCGCATGAAGACGAACCTGTCGGCGCGAGCCACCGCGTTCGCCCGCGATTTCGACCGCGAGGTCACCCGCGCCTACCTGACGTTCCAGCTCGATCCTCTGCAGGAAGGGGACAATCTCGCCGGCCGTATCGCCGAACGCTACGACCACTGGCAGGGCCGGTCGCCGTACCCCAGGCTCGTCAAGGAGATCTACCTGGTCACCGGCGACGCCGACGGGGCCGCGGAGATTCAACGCTTCAACCTCGGGACCCGCTTCATCGAGCCAGCCACCTGGCCGGCAGCGCTGGAACCGGTTCGCGCGAGTATCGAGAAACGCGAGCCCTCGCCCGGCTCCGACACCGTCGTCATAAGGACGATGGCGCCGGTGGTGTGGGCGTCGGTGCCAGCGGTGCTCGTTCCGGCGCCGGTACTGATGTTCAACAGCCTCAGCACCGTGACGCTGCGGCCGACCGTTGGTGAGCTGCGCGTCCGGCCGCGGATGCGCCACGCCGTCCTCGTGCTCGATCGCGAGTACCTGACCGGAGAGATGCTGCCGTCGCTGGCGCGACAGCACTTCCGCGGCGCCAGCGATGGGATCGACTACCACCTGGCCGTGACCGGCGAGGCCGGCGAGCCGACCGTGTACAGCACGTCGCCGGAGTTCTCACCGGTTGCTGCCGCGTCCGCTGATGCCGCCGCCGACATGTTCCAGGTGCGGGTCCAGGAGTTCGGGGAGCTGAGGGCCGAGGTCCGGCGGTTCACGTCGTTCGTGGCCCGCTCTTCGCTGCCGTCGTCTTCGTCTTCATCGCCGACCACCGGCAAGCCGGCAAGCCGGATGGCCGAGATCCGGGGCGTGATGGTCGGGGCGGAGCCGGGGGCGCATGCCGGCGGCGAGCAGAGTCCGTTGTCGATCGTGCTTCAGCACGGTCCGTCCGCGGCCGACCGCAAAGCACTCGAGGCCGGGATGGCGACCGCAACCGCCCAGACCTTTCGCAGCGCGGTCGCGATTGCGCCGCCGCACTGGCGGCTGGTGGTCAAGCATCCGTCCGGCTCGCTCGAGGCGGCAGTGACGAGCGTTCGCCGGCGCAACCTGCTGGTGAGCTCGGGCATTCTCGGCGTGTTGGGAGTCAGCATCGGGTTCCTGGTCGTGAGCACCCGTCGCGCTCAGGATCTGGCCCGCCAGCAGATGGAGTTCGTAGCGGCGGTATCGCACGAGCTGCGGACGCCGCTGGCGGTGATCAAGTCGGCCGCCGACAACCTGGCCGAAGGGGTCGTGCACGAGGATCCTCGCGTGCGTAAATACGGCGAGCTGGTGCGCGGTGAAGGGCGCCGGCTGACCGAGATGGTGGAGCAGATCCTCGAGCTGGCGGGTATCCATTCCGGCCAGCGCGGGTTCGCGCTCGCGCCGGTGCCGGTTGCCGCCCTGCTGCGTGACGTCGTCGATGCCTCGTCGACGCTCGTCGAAGAGGCCGCACTGACGGTCGAGTACGACGTGCCCGAGTCGATCCCCGCCGTCCTCGGCGATGAGCAGGCGCTCCGGCGGGTCTTCCAGAACCTGGTCGGCAACGCAATCAAGTACGGAGCGGACGGCGGATGGATCGGCGTCCGCGCCCGGAGCAGCGGACGCGAGGTGGTAGTCACGGTGGCGGACCGCGGGATCGGCATCGAGCCCGCCGAGCAGGCGCGGATCTTCGAGCCGTTCTATCGCGCTCCCGGCGTGATCGCCGCACAGATCAACGGCGCCGGCCTGGGCCTGAGCCTGGTGCAGCGGATCGTCGAGGCACACGGCGGCCGCATCACCGTCCGCAGCGCAACCGGCACGGGCAGCGAATTCGCCGTGCACCTCCCGGCCGCGTCCGAGGAAATCGCCCCGCGCACGTCGTCGGCGCCCGGCACCGCCCCAAGCCTGCACCACTCGTGAAGCGCATCCTCCTCGTCGAAGACGAACCCGGGCTGGTGCTGACGCTGCGCGACCGGCTGACCCGCGAGGGCTACGCGGTCGATACCGCGGTGGACGGCGAGAGCGGCCTGGAGCGCGCCGCCGGCGAGGCCTTCGATCTCGTCCTGCTGGACGTGATGCTGCCGCGCCTCGGCGGCTTCGACGTGCTCAAGGAGCTGCGGAAGCGGAACGTCGAGACGCCGGTGATCATGCTGACGGCGCGGGGGCAGGTGGTCGACAAGGTGGTCGGGCTGAAGCTCGGCGCCGACGACTACGTGACCAAGCCGTTCGAGATGATGGAGCTGCTGGCACGGATCGAGGCCAAGCTCCGCCGCGCGCCGGTCACGCCGCACCCGACCGAGGGCTACCAGTTCAACGGGATCCGCATCGACTTCCGGCGCGCCGAGGTGACGAAGGACGGCGAGCCGCTGGAGCTCTCGGCCCGCGAGTTTCAGCTCCTCAAGTACTTCATCGAGCATCGTGGCGCCACCCTCACCCGCGAGGAGCTGCTCAACGAGGTCTGGGGCTACAACGCGATGCCCTCCACCCGCACCGTGGACGTGCACGTCGCCTGGCTGCGCCAGAAGATCGAGCCCAACCCCCGCCACCCCCAATTTGTGCTCACCGTGCACGGAATGGGGTATAAGTTCGCGGGTTGATGGTCAACGACGTTCACTGCCATTTCTTCTCGTCACCGTTCCTCGAGCTGCTGACGCGTGCTGTGCCGGACCTGCCGGAGTCCGGCCGTGCGGCGGTGGTCGCGTCGCGGCTGGGGTGGTCGGACCCGGGTAGCCCCGAGGCACTATCCCGCGCCTGGGTCAACGAGCTGGACCGCCACGGCGTCAGCCGTTCGGCGCTGATCGCGAGCATTCCAGGGGACGAGTCGTCGGTGGCGGAGGCGGTGCGGCTTCACCCGCAGCGGTTCGTCGGCTTCTTCATGCTGGATCCGTTGGCGCTCGACACGGCCGACCGCCTCGAGCGCGCGTTCACCGAACACCGGATGCGCTGCGTCTGCCTTTTTCCGGCCATGCACCGCTACCGTCTCGACGAGCCGGCGGTGAAGATGGTGTTCGAGGCGGCGGCACTGCATGGCGCCGCGGTCTTCGTCCATTGCGGCGTGTTGACCGTGGGGGTGCGCACCAAGCTGGGGCTGCCGTCGTCCTTCGATTTGCGGCTCGGAGACCCGCTCGCGGTGGCGGTGATGGCCGCCGCGTTCCCGCAGGTGCCGGTGATCATTCCGCATTTCGGCGCCGGACTGTTCCGCGAAGCGCTGATGGCGGCGGATCAGTGCCGGAACATCCACCTCGACACGTCCAGCTCGAACGGCTGGATGAAGTACCATCCGGGTCTGACGCTGGAGAGCGTCTTCCGCCAGGCGCTGGCCGTGGTCGGGCCGCAGCGGCTGATCTTCGGCACTGACTCATCCTTCTTCCCACGCGGTTGGCAGAAGGGGGTCTATGACACGCAGCTCGCCGCGCTCGACGCCAACCGTGTGAGTGCGGCGGACCGCACCTCGATTCTCGGCGGCAATTTTGACCGCCTCTTCTCGTAAGTTCTGGAGCACGCGACAACTCATGTCAATCAAGCTTCGCGGCCTGATCGCCGCCACCACGCTCACCGCCGCTGTAACCGGCCTGGCTTTCTCGGCCCGAACGCTCGCGCGAACGCCGCAGGCCACCGCGCAGCCCGCCGATCTGGTCGTCACCAACGGCAAGGTCGTGACCCTCGAGGATGGCGCCCCCGAGGCGCAGGCGGTGGCCTCGACCGGCGGACGGATCGTCGCCGTCGGCACCAGCGCCGACATCAAGCAGTACGTCGGGCCCAAGACGGAAGTGATCGACGTGCAGGGACGGCTGGTCATTCCCGGTTTCATCGAGGGGCACGGTCACTTCACCGGCATCGGCACGACCAAGCTGAACCTGAACCTGATGAACGCCAAGACCTGGGACGAGATCGTCGCCATGGTCGCGGAGCGGGTGAAGACCGCCAAGCCCGGGGAATGGATCTACGGCCGCGGCTGGCACCAGGAGAAATGGGACGTCAGGCCGACGCCGAACGTGGAGGGCTTCCCGGTGCACGCGGCCCTGAGCAAGGTCTCGCCGAACAACCCGGTGCTGCTCACGCATGCGAGCGGCCACGCCAGTTTTGCCAATGCCAGGGCGATGCAGCTCTCGGACGTCACCGGCAAGACAGCCGACCCGCCGGGTGGCGACTTCCTCAAGGATGCCCAGGGGAACCCAACCGGGCTCTTCCGTGAAACCGCCTCGCGCCTGATCAGGACCGGAGCGGGCGAGAACCCAACGGCAGCGGAACGCGCCGCGCGCGCGCGGAAGATCCTGGAGCTCGCGTCGGAGGAGGTCATCTCGAAGGGGATCACCTCGTTCCAGGACGCCGGATCCTCGTTCGGCGATGTCGACCTGATGAAGACGATGGTCGACGAGAGCAAGATCCAGAACCGGCTGTGGATCATGATTCGCGCCAGCAACCAGGCGCTCGCGGCGAACATGGCGAAGTACCGGATGATCGACTACGGCAACGGCTTCCTGACCGTCCGCGCGATCAAGCACTCGATCGACGGCGCGCTCGGCTCGCGAGGTGCCTGGCTGCTCGAGCCCTACTCCGACCTGCCCGGTGCGACCGGCCACAACACGACGCCGGTGCCGACGATCCAGGAGACCGCGAAGCTGGCGATGCAGCACGACTACCAGCTCTGCGTGCACGCGATCGGCGATCGCGCCAATCGCGAGACGCTCGACATCTTCGAGGCGGCGTTCAAGGCGAACCCTGGCAAGAAGGACGTCCGCTGGCGCGTCGAGCACGCGCAGCACCTGCACCCGAACGACATCCCACGCTTCGCGTCACTCGGCGTGATCGCCTCGATGCAGGGGATCCACTGCACCTCAGACGCCCCCTACGTGCCGGCCCGGCTCGGGGACAAGCGGGCCGAGGAGGGGGCTTACGTCTGGCAGAAGCTGATGAAGTCCGGCGCGCTGGTCACCAATGGCACCGACGCACCGGTCGAGGACGTCGATCCGATCGCCAGCTACTACGCGACCGTGAGCCGGAAGGTGAAGGACGGCTCGGTGTTCTACCCCGACCAGCGGATGAACCGGATGGAAGCGCTGCGCTCCTACACGATCAACACCGCCCGCGCGGCGTTCGAGGAGAACACGAAGGGCACGCTCAAGGCCGGTAAGTACGCCGACATGGTCGTCCTCTCGAAGGACATCCTCACCGTGCCCGAGAATGAGATTCCTACCGCGAAGGTCGCCTACACCATCGTTGGGGGGAAGGTCAGGTTCAAGTCTCAGTAACCTGAACCTGGAACCTTGAACGTAAGAACCGAGAACCTTCGGAACCTGGAACGTAGAACCCCAGAACCTTTTGAACCTTACCGTGCGCCAACAGGCCGGCCCTTGCGCTCGGGCCCGCCCGGAGCCTGGGGCACCTTGCGGCGGTACTGCTCGAAGAACCGGTTGCAGACCTTGTGGAAGCGGTCGGCTAGCTCGCGTCCGGCATCGCCGGGCACGGGACCGAGACGGCTCCACGAGCTCTGGGCCTGGCGAACCTCTTCGGCCAGCCCCTTCCACTTCGCCTCTTCGCCGGCGCGGCCGCCGATCGTGTTCGAGGCGAGCGCCTCCCGCAGCATGCTGGCGAGCGCCTGTGAACCGGCAGCGGCCGGGGCAGCGTCCGCGGTCAGCCCTTCCACCTTGGCGATCAGCTTTTCCATCCGCTCGCGGGTGGACTCGACGTCGAGCTCGGTGCCTTTGAACGCCTCCGGCGCGCTCTGGGTCAGCCGCTCGAGCGCGGCGACGAATCGGCCGCTCAGCGGGTCGGCGCCGTGGCGGACGACCGGCGTGGATTGATTCCAACGCGAGCGCAGCGCGCGCACCCGTTCGAGAAGTGTGGCTTCCCCTTCGGCGGGGGGTTCGGAGGCCAGCGTCTCGAGCTCGACCACCAGCGCCTCGCGATCCGCCTGCTTGGACTCGAGCTCGATTTCGTCGCGGCGCTTGTAACGGTCGAAGAAGGTGTCGCACGCCGCGCGGAAGCGCTGCCACACCACCTCGGACTTGTTGCGGCGGACCGGTCCGCTGGCCTTCCAGTCGGCTTGCAGCCGGCGGATCTCCGCCGCCGATTTCTCCCAGTCCTTCGACGTCGACAGTTCCTCGGCGCGGGCGATCAGCGCCTCCTTGGTGGCGAGGTTGGCCGCCCAGGTCTCCTTGCGCTGGGCCAGGTCCGCATGCCGGCGGGTGAAGAACCGGTCGCACGCCTCCCGGAAGCGCTTCCAGGTGTCGCGCGTGTCGTGTCGCGGCACCGGCCCGACTGCCTGCCATTCCGCCTGCAGCTTCTTGAACTCGTCGGCGGTCTTTACCCAGTCGGTCGAATCGGCCATCGATTCGGCGCGTTCGATCAGCGCGATCTTGCGTTCGAGGTTTCCCTTCCGCTCGTCGGCGCGCTTGGCGAAGAACTCGCGCACCCGGGCCTGGACCGGATCGGCTGCCTGGCGGTAGCGATGCCACAGCGCCTGCGCCTGTGCCCTCGGCGCATCGGCTGCCCCCTTCCAGCGTTCCTGGATCTCGTGCAGCTCCTTGGCCGCGGCATCGAGCTCCTCCGGCTTCAACTGCTCCGGCGCATCGAACGGATACTTCGCGCGGAGTGCCTCCGCGCGCGCGATCAGCTCCTCCTGGACGGCAGCGTTGGCGAACCGCTTCCACTCGTCCATCTCGCGGAGCTCGTGGAGCTTCGGCCCGATCACCCCCTGGGCCTCGCGCAGCCGGTCGAGCATCGCCTGCTGCAGCTCGCGCGTCGGCATGATCGGGGGGGCCTCGATCGCCGTTGCGCAGATCCCGGACGATGCGATCGGCCTCGCGGAGGGTGAGGTCTTCGGCGGCCGCCCGCTTGGTGGCGCGGTCGATCAGCTGCTCGACGCGCTGGACCTGCTGTTTGAGCGTACGCTCGGCGGCCGCCTTGTGTTCATCCTCACGCGCCGTCATCCCGGCCTCGGCGGCAGCGTAGCGCTGATCGACCGCTTCGTCCACGTCGTCCACCTGCGCGCGCAATGTCCGCCACTCGGTGGCGATGGCCTTCCAGGCATCGCCGGACGTTTCGGTCTGAGCCGCCGCGACCTCCGCGCCGATCGCCAGGTCGTGGAGGCGGGCGGTGATTCGCTGCAGCTCCTCGCGGCGCTGGTGCCGATCGACGGCCCGCGCAGCAGGCCTCTTCGAACCGGGCGCGGAGCGCTGCGTCTTCCGCCGCCAGCGGCGACTGAAGCGCGAGCCCTTCCCACTCTCCGCGGGCGACCTCGACCTCGGCCGCGGCCTCCTCGCCTCGCGCCTGTTCGACCCGCTCGCAGATCCGGGCGCGGGTTGCGGCCAGTGCTTCCTGACGCTCAGTCTCCATCCGGCGTTCGGCCTCCTCGCGCTCGAGCCGCTCGATCTCCTGCCGCGCCTGCCCGACCAGCGCGCCGAATCGCGCCGACGTTTCGCTGTCGAGCTCGAATGCGCCGTCGCCAGTGACGCTGCCCCACTCGGCTTCGGCGTCGGCCAGCTGGGTGGCGGCATCGGCTGTTCCGGGGGCGGCTGCGAGCGCCTCGACCCGGGCGACGATGCGGGCGACGCGCTGCTGCCATTGCTCGAGGGCGACCCGCCTTGCCGCCTGCTCGTCGTCCATGGCCTGGACCATGGCGCGGGCGCGCTTTGCCACCGACTTGCTCTTCGCCCGGGTCGCCAGCCGATTCGAGCAGCTCGCGGATGTCAGCGCCGCTGCTGTCGGCCACCGCCCGTTCGAGCGCGGTGATCCCGGCTTCCTTGTGTTCAGTGCGGGTCGCGATGTTGAGCAGCTCGCTGGTGTCGGCGATCCGCACCACCGCGTCCAGAGCGGTTGTCGGATCGGCCGCCTTCCGGGCGACGCTGCTGAGGAGCTTTGCGTCGTGGATTCGCCCCAGCGCAGCCGTACGGACGGTTTCGTGCGGTGACGAATTGGCGACCGTCGCCAGGTGCTTCTGATCGTCGAGGGCGCCGATCGCCAGCGCCGCGGCGGCATCCGTCGGCGAGGCCGCGGTCGCCAGGGCGACGAGGCGGTCGACGTACTCGGCGCGCAACCCTTCGTCGGCGTTCGGCTTTCGCGAGCTGGACCAGATCTTCGGCACTGGTCAGGCGGGCGCCGGCGGCGCGCCGCACGCGCGGTTCGCTGTCGTCACGCGCCAGTTCCCGGAGCACTTCGAGGTGCTCGGCATCGTCTGGCACCGTGGCGGCCGCGTCCGCCCGGACGGCCGGGTCGGCGTGCTTCCATCGGGGTTGGGGCTTGAATCGATCGAGGAAAGACATCGGGGGCCTTACTTCAATCGACTTACCGATCGTCTCCGGTCGCGCATTGGATCGGCTGAACCGGCCTGCCAGCCAGCCGCGCCGGTGAATCCGGTGATGCGGCAAGTGGCGGACCGATCAGCCGATGAGCGGCACGGATCGATCAGATCGATAAGGCGATTCGGTTAAGTGTTAGCTTCCTGCGCGAGCCACTCGGCGATCTGCTCGCGCGTCATACGGTGGTCGTCGTTGAGGTGCACGATCATCGGCGCCAGCGGCAGCCGCTTGTTGCAGCCCTGTGGGCACTTCTTCACGACCTCGTCCAGGCAGCGAAACAGCCGTTCGAGGTGGTCTGGCACCAGCTTGCCGTGGTGCCGGGGCAGGTGGTACACGCCCTCGTAGACCGCACCGAGCGCGCAGGAGCCACCCTTTTCATCGAAGTAGCTGCCGAAGCACTGGTGCCCGTGAGTCGAGCCGGCGCGAATGAACTCCGCCAGCTCCTTCTGTTCCGTCTGCAGTTGGGTCGCCATCGCCATTCTCCTCGCGCCCGGGGGCGCGTCGTGCGATCGCCGAAGGGACGTATTGTAGCGCACGGATGCGTTGACGCATCCTCATTGCAACACCTAACATGCAGGAACCGGCCCGTTTCCACAGGGGTCCGAAAATGGGACGAACCGCCCCCTGGCCGGTGCCGAATGGCCCGCCGGCCTGAAGAAACTCAACGTTCCGGATCTGGACATGTTCATCGCCGCAACGCTTTGTCTCGCTTTCGCGACCGTCCTGGCGCCGGTACAGGGAACTTCCACGCCCCCTCCACAGGGAAAGACGCGTGTCCAGGTCCCGCCGATTCAGGCCCCGGCCCCCGCCGCCCCCACTCCCGCCCCCGGCAACCCGGTTGTCGTCGTGTCGACGTCGATGGGGGACATCACCCTGGAGCTGTTCAAGGACCGCGCGCCGGTTTCGATCGCCAACTTCCTGCAATACGTCGCTGACGGGCACTACGAGGGGACGATCTTCCACCGGGTCAAGTCGGGCTACGTCGTCCAGGGCGGCGGCTACAACGCGGCCATGGAGGAAAAGCCGACCCGCCCGCCGATCCTCAACGAAGCGACCAACGGTCTGACCAACGCCCGCGGCACCGTCGCGATGGCCCGGATGCGCGCGCTGCGCAGCGCCACCGCGCAGTTCTACATCAACCTGGCGAACAACGCCCCGCTCGACCACCGCGGCTACTCGCCTGACGATTTCGGCTACGCCGTGTTCGGCCGCGTCCTGGCGGGGATGGACGTGGTGGACAAGATCGCCGCGACGCCGACCGCCACCGCCGGTAACCACGAGGACGTGCCGGTCACACCGGTGGTCATACAGAAGGTGGTGGTCAAGTAGGGCACGGGTCAACTCAGAACTCAGAACTCAGAACTCAGAACTCAGAACTCTCAATCGACAATCCGCAACCACAATCCGAAATCCAGAATCAACAATCCGTCGATCAGCACTCCGCCATCAACAATCCGCAATCGTCACCATTTGTCCAGACCCCTCTTCGTCCTGTTCCTTACCATCCTGGTCAACCTGATCGGCTTCGGGATCATCATCCCGCTGCTGCCGTTCTACGCCACGCTCTACGGCGCGTCGCCGCTGATGGTCGGTCTGCTGTTCGCCTCCTTCTCGATCAGCCAGCTGTTTGCGGCGCCGCTGCTCGGCGCCTGGTCCGACCGGTGGGGCCGGCGGCCGGTGCTGATCCTGAGCCTGGTCGGGACTGCCGTGAGCTTTGCGATGCTGGCGCTGGCCGGAAGCCTGGCGATGCTGTTCGCCGCCCGCATCGTCGACGGCCTCTCGGGGGGCAACATCACGACGGCGCGGGCCTACATCGCCGATGTCACGACCGAAGAGAACCGGGCCAAGGCCTACGGCCTGCTCGGCGCCGCGTTCGGTCTCGGCTTCATTCTCGGCCCGGCGCTCGGCGCCGTCTTCTCGCACATCAGTTACACCGCGCCAATCTGGGTGGCCGCCATCGTCACCGTCGCGGCCACGCTGATGGCGTGGTTCTGGTTGCCCGAGACCGTGCACCGCGTCGAACGCGGTCAGCGGCTCCCCATGGAAGGCGCTGCGCGCGCTGGTCCGCCGGCCGAATCTCCGGATCCTGCTCGGGGTGGACTTCATCTACTGGATGTCGTTCGCCGTCTACCAGACGACCTTCGCGCTGTTCGGCGCCCACCGCTTCGGCTTCGACGCCGCGAAGACCGGTTACTTTCTCAGTGCCTTCGGCGTGCTCGGTGTGATCGTCCAGGGTGGGCTGGTCGGGCCGATCGTGAAGCGCCTCGGCGAGCGCCGTACCCTCACTCTGGGGCTGCTGCTGGCGGCGATCGGGTGGGGCGGCAGCGCGTTTACCTACTCGCTGCCCGTCTTCGTGCTGTTGCTCGTGCCTGGCGCGATGGGGATCGGCCTCTGCAACGCGACGCTCTCCGCGCTGATCAGTCACGCCGCCGCCCCCGGAGAACAGGGACGCGTGCAGGGCGCCGCCGGCGCGCTCGAGAGCCTCGGTCGCGCCGCCGGGCCGGTGTGGGGGAATGGAGCGCTGCAGCACTTCGGCGAAGGCAGCGCCTACGCCGCCGCGGCGATGCTGCTCGTCGGCGCCGCCACGATCATCGGGCGGTATACGCCGGGCAGGTCGGAAGGGCGCCGACGGCGTCAACTCCCAACTGCCAACTTCCAATTCCCGAGGAAGGCCTGGGCCGTAGTGAAGCTTGGAAGTTGGGAGTTGAGTTGGAAGTTATCGAGCGCCTTCCACCGCCGCGAGCTCCTTCTCGAGCCTCGTTACCAGCGTATCGAGCTGTTCGATGATCGCGCGGACCGTGTCGGACGCGCTCAGGTCGACGCCGGCTTTCTTCAGCTGCTCCATCGGGTGATCGTTCCCGCCTGAGCGCAGCAGGTTCAGGTAGCGTTCGCGGGCTGCGCTGCTGGCCGCGCCGTCCCCCGCCTTGATCTCGCTCGCCAGCCTGGCGGCCGACGCAAAGCAGGTCGCGTACTGGTAGACGTAGTACGGCGAGTTGAAGAAGTGGGGGATCCGCGCCCAGGTCACCCCGGTCAGGTCGTTCAGGTCGACGGCATCGCCGTAGTAATCCTTCAACAGGGTCGTGTAGGTCTCGGTGAGGATCTCCGAGGTGATCGGCTTGTCTTCCTCCGCCAGCCGGTGGGCCCGCAGCTCGAAGTCGGCGAACATGACCTGGGTGTAGAAGGTGCTGGTGATGTTGTCGATGGCGTGCTGGAGCAGGACGATCCGCTCGACCGGGTCCTTCGACCGCTCGAGCATGAGATCCAGCAGCAGCGCCTCGCTCAGCGTCGACGGGACCTCGGCGACGAAGATCGTGTATCCCGAGTAGATGAACGGCTGCGTTTCATGCGACAGGATGGTGTGCATCGAGTGCCCCATCTCGTGCGCCAGCGTGAACACATCGTCCAGCGTATCGGTGTAGTTCAGCAGCATGTAGGGATGGGTGCCGTAGACCGGCGCCGAGTAGGCGCCGCTGCGCTTGCCTTCGTTCTCGTAGACATCGATCCACCGCCCGGCGAAGCCCTCGCGCATCCGGGCCTGGTATTCGGATCCGAGCGGCGCCACCGCTTCCACGATCCTGTCCAGCACTTCGTCGTAGGCGTACTTCTTGTCGTGGGTGACGAGCGGAATCGCGAAGTCGTACACCTGGTAGGTCGGCACGCCCAGGACCCGGCGGCGGAGCCGGTGGTAGCGGCGCAGTGGCTCGACCCCGGCCCGCGTGGTCTCGATGAGGTTCTCGACGACCGACGTCGGAATGTTGTCGCCGTGCAGTGCCGCCTCGAGCGTGCTGCGGTAGCCGCGGGCACGCGCCTGGAACCAGTCGCGGTGGCACACCCCGTTGTAGAGAGTCGCGTAGGTGTTGAGGTTGGTGTTGTAGGTCTGATACAGGGCGCGGAATGCCTGCTCGCGATCCGCCTGTTCGCGGCGGGTGGCGAGGATCGCGCGGTACTGGCCGTACGAGCACGGTCACCTCTTCGCCGGTCGACAGCGTGATCGTCGGGAACTTCACGTCGGCGGTCGAGAGCGACCAGTAGGCCTCGTTCGGCGCCGACGCCAGCCGGCTCGACAGCGACATCAGCCGTTCCCCGGCATCGTCGAGCACGTGCTCCTGCTGGCGGTACAGGTCCTCGATGGCGAACCGGTACTGGCGAAGTTCCTCCGACTGATCGAGCCAGCCGCGGACGGTCTCGAGCGGGATCTTCAGCAGCTCCGGGTTGAACCAGGCCTGCGCCTGCTGCAACCGGGCGAAGAGGATCTGCACCTGCTGGCGCCGGGCGTTGACGGTGTTGTCGCGCTGGTCCTCGTCGTACTGCAGCGACGGGTAGTACCAGACCTTGTAGGCGAGCTGACCCAGCTCGTCAGAGAGCTTGTAGGCCCCGAGCAGCCGGTCCGGGCCGGCGGCGAGCGTGCCTTTCAACGCCGCGTAGCGGTCGATCCCCGCTTCGAGCGTCCGGTATCCCTCTTCCCACGACTCCCAGGACGGAAAAATGTCGGCGAGATTCCACTTGTACTGTTCGGCGATGTCGGCACGATTGCGCGAAGGCATCCCTTGATTCTATGGCGGGGGAGCCTCCGGCGGCGCGCTCAGCGATTCGGCGAAGGCCGCCACCGCGTCGGACACGTCTCGCGTCCACTCGTGGGCGGCGGGATAGGTGAGGGTTTCGACCCGCCCGTTCCTGTTCCGTAGAGCGGTTGCATCCGCCTCGAGCTTCTCTGCCAGGTACCAATCGTCAAGCTCGCCGCGGGCGATGAGCGTCGGGGGAAATGTCGTTGCCGGGTCGACCAGCAATTCGGGCGGCACGTCTCCGCCGACGGCTGCGATCCCGCGGCCGCGGCGCCGGCCCCGGACGGCAGCGCGAAACGCCATCGCGACACCTTGAGAGAATCCGGTCATGACCAGTGGCACACCCGGCGGCGCCGCCGCCTCGACGACGCGATCGATGTACTCGATGTTGTCCGCGATCATGTCGTCGCGGTCCTCCCGTGTCATCCAGCTCGCGATCACCGTGCGGGACTCTCCGCGATAGAAGCGGTGCAACCCCTGGACGGCTATCAGCGTCCACCGGTTGGATCGCGGCAGGGCCGCCAGCCGATTCATCTGGATGTCGGCGTTCTCCGTGTAGCCGTGGAATCCGATGATGACCGCGTCCGGGTCCGCGACCTCGCGGACGAGGACGCGGCCGTGCGTCCGTGTTTCGATGCTCAACGACTTCATCCGAGAACCTCGCCTGTGTGAAGCGCCCTCACCGGTGCGCCCGGATCCACTCCGCTGCGGTCGAGATCACCTCGTCAAAGGCGGGCTCCTGCGCCTTGGCGCCTCCCTTGACCTTGAACGAGTGATCGCCATCGCGGATCACGTGGAGCTCGGCATTCCGCAGCGTCGGGATCAGCGCCGCCATCTCGGCTTCGTTGCCGAAGGTGTCGGCGGATCCCTGGATGAACAGCATCGGCTCGGCGATCTGGCCGAGATGGGCATCGCGCCGCTGTTCCGGACGTCCCGGCGCGTGCAGCGGGTAGCCGAAGAAGATCAGCCCCTTCACCCCCTCCACACCCTGGGACGCGATGTGCGAGGCGATCCGCCCGCCCATCGACTTGCCGCCGATGAAGAGCGGCAGCTTCCTGAACTTCGCTGCCGCTTCCGCCAGCACCTCGCGCCAGTGCGCTTCGAGCACCGGCGCGCGGTCCGGAACCTTGCGGCCGGCGGTGATGTAGGGGAAGTCGAAGGTCGCGCAAGTGACGCCGCGCGACGCCAGCGCCCTGGCGGCCTTTACCATCCAGGCGCTCTTCTGGCCGGCCCCCGCTCCATGGGCGAGGACGAGCGCCGCGGACGGTTTGGATGCTTCGTATATCTCCATGGATGACGAGCATAGCGCCGACTGGCGCCGGACAAAAAAAGGGACGCGGCCGAAGCCGCGTCCCGCGATACCGTCCCGCTTCCGCGTCCGGTCAGAAGACGATGGTGCGGTCCGGCGAGCAGGTCGCCGTGCCTGCCTCGCAGACCCGGTAGGTGTACGACTGCCCGCCACCCTTGGTGTTGGTGTTATCGGTGTGGGTCCCGTCGTTCGTCGTTGCACTGACGATCTTGACGTTGTTTCGATAGATATCGACCACCGTAGTCGCTCCCGACCAGGTCAGGTCGACGTGGTTGACCCCCTTGACCTTGCGTCCGGCGATCGCCAGAGCTATGGTCGGCCCGCCGCCGGCCTCCGTCACGTTCACCGTCACCGACGCCGACCCCGTCAGCGCACCCGAATCGGTGACCGACGCGGTCACCGTATGCGTGCCGACGCTCAGGTTGGACCGCTGGAAGGAGGCGCCGCTGCCGATGACACCATCGCGGCTCGACGTCCAGGTGAGGGACCCCGTGAGCGACCCGTCCTGCGTGTCGGTGGCCGAGCCGGTAAAGGTAATCGACGCCCCCTCGACGAAGCTGGCGCCGGTAGACGGCGACGAGATGGTCACCGTCGGCGCCGTGTTGGAGCCGCCGCCGCTGCACACCGCCGGAACGTTGAACGATTCGGTCACCGTCGCGGTGCAGCGGAAGATGTTGCAACTCTCGACGCCGTTGGCCCCTTCGCCGATGCCGAAGTAGGCGAACGCCTCCCACACGAGGCAGTCGTCTCCCTGGCTGTCGGACGCCGCCAGGATCCCATCGCGCATGTCCTCGTAGGCCGGCCGCGCGGGGGTGTAGTTCATCCCGTCGATGACGATGTCGAACAGGGAATCCAGGCTGCGGCCGCTCCCGGTCCAGTTCTGCATCAGCCGCCACATCGTCGCGGCGTAGATCTCACCGTCGTTGTGGACGCTGCTGCCGGTGAGGTCGCCGTACTTGAGCGGATAGTTCGAGTACGGATATCGCCGGATGCCGACGGTGTTGTTGTACCAGGTACTCGCCGACGCGATCGTTCTGGTTGGTGTAGATCGCGAGGGTGTCCCCCATCCCTTCGCCGATCGCTCCGGCGAACGGACCGTCCATGTTCCCGATCATGCGCCAGGTCAGCCCGTGGCCGTACTCGTGCCAGACGATGTCTGAGTCGAGATCGCCGTCGCGGCTGGGGGTGGACCGGTTCCAGAGATACATCTGCATGCGCGGCCGGCTGCCGTCCGCGGGGGTCGCGAAGTTGGCGTTGTTGGTGCCGCCGCCGTCCTGCGCCTCGGCGCGGACGGAGTCGTTGCCCGCGCCGCCCTTGCCGAAGTTGTTCGTCTGGAAGTTGCCGGCGGCTTCGTTGAAGCCGTGCCGGTACAGCTTGTCGTGAATCACGTTGTTCAGATAGAAGAGGTTGGTCACCGCCACCATCTGGTTCGTCACCGTCGTCGGGGCCGCGGTGGAGCTCCAGTCGAACTGGAAGTCCTTCGTCGCCGACACCGGACGGCCGTTCGTGTCGGCGGCGTTGTTGTTGTCGCGATCCAGGTAGGCGTCGACGTTGTTGCCGGTGGTCGTGCTGCCGCTCACCCACCCGCTCGGCGAGTACGGGCCGGCCGCTCCCGGCCCCGGCACTACCGCCTGGGTCGAGACGCCCGGGTGGTTGGCGAAGATCTTGTACGTATCGGTGTTGGTGCGCAGCTCCTCGACCAGGACGCGGCCGCCGAGGCCGATCACCGTGTGACGCAGGATGTTGTCGGTGTCCCAGGTGACCACGAGGTGGCCCGTGTGCATGGCGCCGTTGGCCATCGGCACCGCGACGCGCGTCACGGTTGGATCGTCCGAGAAACGGGTGCCGCGGCCGAAGACTACGGTCTGCCCCGAGGCCCGCAGCTCGGGATGGTTGTTGTCCCCCCGGCGTAGTACCTGGGCCAGCACGGCGTCGAGTGCGCCGCGCGCGGTCACGTTGTCAGGGACCAGCGCAGCCGGAACGTTTGCCAGGTTCTCGACGACGCTCAGGACCTCCCCGCGTGCGCTGACCGCCGCTCGCACGTAGGTGCCGTAGACGTCCAGGCCGGCTACCTGCTGCCCGAAGTTCAGGTGGGTCACCCCGGTCGGGGCCGCGTTCTCACGCAGGAGCACGACTGTCTGCACCGTCCGCTCATCGTGTCTCGCGCTGAGGAAGGCCGAAACGATCGCCGGGCGAGCCGAGCCGGATGGTCCGGTGACCGGGGCTCCGTTGGGTCCGCGCGTGACGCGGGCGCTCTTCGAGCTGAAGTCGCGGGCCTCCTGGGCCATCGCGGGGACCGCCATCGATCCGAAAACCAGTGCGAGAACGACGAAACGCGTGAGTGAGGGCAAATCGAACCTCCAGGGGAACGGGCCGTGTCGATAACCAGAACGGGTCGAACAGTGGGACGAACGGTAGCCCAGAGCCGCCAGGGGGTCAACTCAAGGAGGGTGAGAGGAGGGGAGGCCGGGATCTGTCAGGAGCGCTTCTGAGGAGTCTCGATGAGCGCGGACACGTCGAAGCCGTCCGCTTTCGCACGGTCGACGAGCGACCGATACAGAACGGGATCCATTTGTCGTGTCCGGGACATGATCCAGAGATACTTCCGGTCAGGGGACCCGATAACCGTGTGGCTGTAGTCGGAGCCGAGCTCGATGATCTGGTAGTCGCCCCAGGCCAGCGGTACGAAACTCAGGAACGCCGGCGCGAAGCGGACCTTCAGCACCGACGCCGGGGCGCCGTCTACTCTGCGCGCCACGCCGGACGCCTGGCTGACCGCGCCGCTCGATTGACGGCAACGATTGGTCACGGTCATGCGGCCATCGGTTGTTGGCGAGTAGGTCGCGGTGACGTCGCCCGCGCACTTCTTCTCGAACCGGTTGGGCAGGCGCGCCACCTCGTACCAGGTTCCCGCGAACCGCTGGTAGTCGACCTGGGGGACCACCCGCAACCGAGCCGGTTGAGCGGATACGGCATGCGCCGCCGCGGCAAGAACAATGGCGGAGGCAATCCGCGAACGGGCGTACTTCAGGGTTCACTCCCCGCGAAGATCTGCCGAAGCGTGATCCCGCGATATCGACGATCTTCTCGACGTCACGGCCCACGAACCCCGACGGTCATTCATTTTAGTCGGGGAACGAGCCCGACAGGGTCGGATAACGCGCGTGCCGCCGTCGCGTTTGCCATTTGGTATCTATATATGTAGATTAGTAGATATGGCCCTTGGCGCCGCGGCCCTGTTCCGCCTGCTGGGAGACGACGCCCGTCTGAGGGTGTTGCGGCTGCTCGATGCCGAGCGGCTCAACGTGTCCGAGTTGACCGGGATCCTGGGGATCGCCCAGTCGGGCGTGTCGCGCCATCTCGGGCTGCTCAAGGAGGCCGGCCTCGTGGTCGAGGATCGGGACGGCGGCTACTGCTACTACCGGATCGCCCCGCCGGTCCGCGAAGGCCTGAACGGGTTCGGCCCGGTGTGGCCGTTGCTCCAGGCCCAGTTCGAGCTCGCCGGCGCCGCCGCCGGCGGGCGGGCAGACGATGCCCGGCTGGAAGAGGTGCGGCGGCTGCGGAAGGAGAATTTCGACGCGCACAGCGGGCCTGATAGCCGTGAGCGGCAGCTCGTTCCGGGCCGCAGCTGGGCCGCCTGGTCCCGCGCGCTCGGGCACCTGCTGCCGGCCATCCGCGTCGCCGATCTCGGCTGCGGGGAGGGTTACCTCACCATCGAGGCCAGCCGCTGGGCGTCCCAGGTCATCGCGGTGGATCGCTCGAAAGCCGTCCTCGACCGGGCTCGCGACCTCGCCACCCGCCGAAAGGTCTCCAACGTCGTCTGGAAGAAGGGGGAGCTCGAGAAGCTGCCGCTGGGCGACGGGGTCGTCGATCTCGCGCTGCTGTCCCAGGCGCTCCATCACGCGAAGGACCCGGCTCGTGCGATCGCGGAAGCAGCGCGGGTGCTGGCGCCAGGCGGCCGCGTCCTGCTGCTCGACCTTCGCGAGCACCGAGAGACCTGGGTCAAGGAGCGGCTCGGCGACCGCTGGACCGGGTTTTCGGAGGAAACGCTCCGGCGGCTGCTGACTGCCGGCGGATTCGAGCAGATCAAGGTCACCGTGGGCGCCCGCCGCACCGGTGATCCGTTCACGGTGTTGATAGCCAGCGGCGTAAAGCCGTCGACCAGATCAAGGAAGTCCTGACCATGACGTCGAACCCCAGGCCCCATCCCTCATCCCCGATCCCGGCCCTGCACGAGCAGTTGGCGAAGCGGCTTCTCGTGCTCGACGGGGCGATGGGAACGATGATCCAGCGCTACAAGCTGACGGATGCGGACTTCCGTGGCGAGCGGTTCAAGGATCACCCGCGCGAGCAGAAGGGGAACAGCGACCTGCTGGTGATCACCCGGCCAGACGTGATCGGGGCGATCCATCGCGAGTACCTCGCCGCCGGCGCCGACATCATCGAGACCAACACCTTCACCAGCACCGCCATCGCCCAGGCCGACTACGGCCTCGAGTCGCTCGTCTACGAATTGAACCTCGCCGGCGCGAAGGTCGCCCGGGAAGCGGCCGACGAGTGGACCGCGAAGACGCCGGACCAGCCGCGATTCGTCGCTGGTTCCATCGGTCCGACCAACCGGACGCTGTCGATCTCCCCCGACGTCAACAATCCCGCGTTCCGCGCCGTGAGCTTCGACGAGATGCGCGCGGCCTACGAGGAGCAGGTGCGCGGACTCGTGGACGGAGGCGTCGACCTCATTCTCATCGAGACCATCTTCGACACCTTGAACGCCAAGGCGGCGATCGTCGCGCTCGAGAACGTCTACGAGGAGCGCGGGGTGAAGCTGCCGTTGATGATCTCGGTGACCATCACCGACCGCAGCGGCCGGACCCTCTCGGGCCAGACGCTCGAGGCCTTCTACATCTCGATCCGGCACGCGAAGCCGTTCAGCGTCGGCATCAACTGTGCGCTCGGCGCCCGCGACATGCGTCCCTACATGGAGGAGCTGGCGCGCATGGCCGAGTGCTATGTCAGCAGCTACCCGAACGCCGGGCTGCCGAACGCATTCGGCGAGTACGACGAGCAGGCGGAGGAGACCGGCGCGCTCCTGCGCGACTTCGCTGCGTCAGGCTTCGCCAACATCGTTGGCGGCTGCTGCGGGACCACGCCGGATCACATCAAGGCGATTGCCGCGGCGGTCGACGGAGTGATCCCCAGGCCCTTGCCGCAAGAGAGCTGGCTGCGGCCCCATCCCCCATCCCCCATTCCCCATCCCGAGCACTACACGCGCTTCTCCGGCCTCGAAGCGCTTGTCGTTCGCCCCGATTCCAATTTCCAGATGATTGGAGAGCGCACCAACGTCACCGGAAGCGCGAAATTCGCCCGCCTGATCAAGGCCGACAACTACACGGAAGCGGTTTCCGTCGCCATGGAGCAGGTGCGCAGCGGCGCCAACCTGATCGACGTGAACATGGACGAGGGGATGCTCGACTCCGAGCAGGCGATGACCACCTTCCTCAACTACATCGCCACCGAGCCGGAGATCGCGCGCGTGCCGGTGCTGATCGACAGCTCGAAGTGGTCGGTGCTCGAAGCCGGGCTCCGGTGCGTCCAGGGCAAGTCCGTGGTGAACTCGATCAGCCTCAAGGAAGGGGAGGCGGACTTCCTGGCCAAGGCGCGCACCGTCCAGCGCTACGGCGCCGGCGTCGTGGTGATGGCGTTCGACGAGACCGGGCAGGCCGACACCATCCAGCGCAAGGTGGAGATCTGCCGGCGCGCCTACAAGCTGCTGGTCGAGCAGGTCGGGTTCGATCCGACCGACATCATCTTCGATCCGAACATCCTGGCGATCGCGACCGGGCTCGAGGAGCACAACGACTACGCGCTGAACTTCATCGAGGCGACGCGGATCATCAAGGAGACGTGCCCGGGGGTGAAGATCAGCGGCGGCGTCAGCAACCTGTCGTTCTCGTTCCGCGGCAACGATCGCGTCCGCGAGGCGATCCACTCGGCGTTTCTCTATCACGCCATCAAGGCGGGGATGGACATGGGGATCGTCAACGCCGGGCAGCTGGTCGTCTACGAAGACATCCCGAAGGAGCTGCTCGAGCACGTCGAAGACATCATCTTCAATCGGCGTCCTGACGCGACCGAGCGGATGGTGCAGTTCGCCGACACCGTCAAGGGCAGCGGGCAGAAGAAGGAGCTCGATCTCGCCTGGCGCGAGAACACCGTCGAGAAGCGGCTCGCCTTCGCACTGGTCCACGGCGTCGTCGATTTCATCGAGGTCGACGTCGAGGAGGCGCGCCAGAAGTTCCCCCGTCCGCTCGAGATCATCGAAGGTCCGCTGATGGACGGGATGAAGATCGTCGGCGACCTGTTCGGCGCCGGCAAGATGTTCCTGCCGCAGGTGGTGAAGTCGGCGCGGGCGATGAAGCGGGCCGTCGCCTACCTGCTGCCGTTCATGGAGGCGGAGAAGGAAGCCGCCCGGACCGCGGCGATCGCCGACGGGCGGGTGGCCGAGGCCGAACAGGCGCGGCCGAAGATCCTCATGGCCACCGTCAAGGGGGACGTCCACGACATCGGCAAGAACATCGTCGGCGTGGTGCTGGCGTGCAACAACTACGACGTCATCGACCTCGGCGTCATGGTGCCGGCGGCGAAGATCCTTCAGGAGGCGATCGATCAGAAGGTCGACATCATCGGCCTGAGCGGGCTGATCACGCCGTCGCTCGACGAGATGGTGTTCGTGGCGCGCGAGATGGAGCGGCGCGGCTTCAGGATTCCGCTGCTGATCGGCGGCGCGACCACCAGCCCGCAGCACACCGCAGTGAAGATCGCACACGAATACAGCGGCCCCGTCGTCCATGTGCACGATGCGTCGCGGGCGGTCGACGTGGTGTCGAGCCTGCTCGGCGGCAGGCTGGCGGAGTTCGACCGCGCCAACCGCGAGGCGCAGGAATCGACCCGTATCAAGTACGCCGGACGCAAGGAGAAGCCGCTCCTGACCATTCAGCAGGCGCGCGCCAACCGGTTCAAGTACGACTGGGACGACCATGTCATTGCGACGCCGTGGTTCCTCGGCCGCCGCTACCTGGACGATGTGCCGCTGGCCGAGATTGCGAAGTTCATCGACTGGACGTTCTTCTTCACCGCGTGGGAGCTGAAGGGGCGGTTCCCGGCGATCCTGGACCACCCGCAGCAGGGTCCCGCCGCGCGCGAGCTCTACGAGAACGCGCAGGCGCTGCTCGAGCGGATCATCGACGAGAAGCTGCTGACTGCCCGCGGCGTCTACGGCTTCTGGCCGGCCAACACCATCGGCGACGACATCGTTCTGTACAAGGACGACTCGCGCCGGGACGAGTTGATGCGCCTGCCGATGCTCCGGCAGCAGGAAGTGATCGCCGACGGCCGTCCGAACCGCTCACTGGCGGACTTCATCGCGCCGAAGGAATCGCTCGTCCCCGACTACCTCGGCATGTTCGCGGTGACCGCCGGCCTCGGCGCCGACGCGCTGTCGAAGGCGTTCGAGCAGGAGCACGACGACTACAACTCGATCATGGTCAAGGCGCTCGCCGACCGCCTGGCCGAGGCGTTTGCCGAGTACCTGCACGCCCAGGCGCGCAAGGACTGGGGCTACGAGCAGGAGACGCCGTCCAACGAGGAGCTGGTGGCCGAGAAGTACCGCGGCATCCGTCCCGCCTACGGGTATCCCGCCTGCCCCGACCACAGCGAGAAGTTCAAGCTGTTCGACCTGCTGGATGCGCGTAAGGTAGGGATCAACCTGACCGAGAGCGCGGCGATGACGCCGGCGGCGTCGGTGTCGGGGCTCTACTTCTCCCATCCCGATGCGAAGTACTTCAATGTCGGTCGGATCAACGCCGACCAGTTGGAGGATTACGCGAAGAGGAAGGGTGAGGCGCTGGAGGTGACGGAGCGGTGGCTGGCGTCGCAGCTGGCGTATGAGCCGGCGGAGTTCGGGGTGAAGTGCTGAAGAGAGAGGCGCGGGCCGCTTTCGACCAACATCAGGGTTCGAATCCCTGCCTCACCGCCATAAATTGTTGATTCTAAATTAGTTGCTGAGGGCTGATCGCTTCGTTGCCCCTATCTTGCCTCGCGAACGCGAATCTCACTGCCAAGAACTCTCCGAATTCGGGCGAAATCCGCAATGCGGTTGAAGGCGACACGCGCCGTTCCCTGCCGAATCGCCGTTAGAGCTTAAGATCTTCACGCACGCCGGAAGAATTCTCTGCCCGCTGCATTGGGTGAAAAGGCGATCGTGCCGTGAAGCGTCACGTCACATCGAATACCGACTCGGTCTTGCCTTGGGCGCATGCTCTCAAGGAATTCGCTCTCCCGCGAGCCGGCACGATCAGTCCTCGTGAGGATCGTCGCCAGTTGCAACGTCCAACCGGTGCAACCAACTCTCACGTGCCGCCCATGGACTCCCAAGCCCAGGCTATCAAGGGCACAAGGGGAACACCCCGACGCGTTCAGGTAGGAGGGCCAGGCGAATCATCCGATGGCGGTCTCGCCGGTAGCCGCGTGACGTGCGTGATCCGGGCCCCGTCTTGCTTTGACGGTCCAGATATGGCGGCACGCACCGCATGTCATGGCCACACGCCGGGCAGGGCCCGCAAACTGGCTCATCCGTGAGGCGACCAGAGATCGGGATTGAGGCGTACGGAATCGCGCCGTGATGCCGACCTTGCATGATGTGGTGCGCTATCCGAGAATCTGGACCAGTGCCCGCTGGAACGCGGGCGGAATGGAGTGAACTCATGGCGTATGTCGATGGCTTCCTATTGCCGGTTCCGAAACGCAAGGTCAAGGCCTATCTCGAGATATCTCGCAGGGCCGGCAAGGTCTGGAAGGAGCATGGCGCGCTCGAGTATCGCGAGTGCGTCGGTGACGACCTGAACATCAAGAACATGACCGGGTTTCCGAAGGTGGTCAAAATCAAGGCCGGCGAGACGGTCGTCTTTTCGTGGATCGTCTACAAGTCGCGCGCCCACCGCGACGCCGTCAACAAGAAGGTGATGAACGACGAGCGAATTAGCGCGAAGATGAACCCCAAGGACATGCCTTTCGACGTCAAGCGCATGGCGATGGGTGGGTTCAAGGTGGCCGTCGACCTGTAAGGCTAGAATTCTGCGACGCGTACGGCCAGGGGCTCGATCACTTTCGCCGCGTGAACGTCGTCCTCGTTGCGTTTGGCATTGGCGAGCACGCGAAAGTCGCGCCCTGGCAAACGGGCGTGTATTGGGCCAAGGATGCAGCCACTGATCTGTTCGCCTTCACCCTGGACAGACGACCGGGCAGTTCTCACCCACCACCCGCTACCGCGACTACGCCATCAGCCGGGACCTCGTTCATTGGGAGAGCCAGTCGGCAACGCGCGCCGACAGCGAAACCGGACGGCGGTACCAGCAGCACGAGGCGCTGGGATCAACCGTCATGCTCTTTGGCAGGCTCCGGAGCGACGACAGGGCGTTCTGGTTCGTCGGACCGGCGACGTATGTGAAGCATGAATCCGAGCTGCCAATGGCGGTCACCTGGCGTCTCGATCACCCGTTGCCAGGCGATCTGTTTGCCCAGTTCGCGGCGGCTGTTGCCTGAAAACGCTTGAGCGGCTAGGGCGATTGTCGCATCTTGGTGAAGGGGCGCTGAATGGTCTCGAAAACCTCGCTGCTGGAAGCCGTCAAGGCGTTCGACTGGAAAGCCTTGGATGCGGGGCTTAAAGAGCGGCCCGATCTGCTCGGTCATCGCGAGGAGCGTGAGAAGAACTGGCTGCACGTGCTGTGCTCGACCAAGCTCAAGGGGCGGAAGTCGGCCGCCAGCATCAAGACAGCCGATGTTCTGCTCGAGCGCGGAATCGATCTCCACGCGCATGCTTTCACGGAAGGGACGTGGAAGGCGACGCCCGTGTGGTGGTGCGTGTCATGGGGCCGCAACCTGTCGCTGGCGGAGCATCTGCTGAAGCTGGGCGCGACCCCGGACTACTCCATGTTCGCCGCGTGCTGGAATGATGATGTTGCTGCGCTCGATCTCCTGCTCAAATACGGCGCGCTCGTCGACGATCTGACGTCTGCGCGCGAGACGCCCTTTCTCGGCGCAATCGCCTGGAGCCGTTTTGGCTACGCCGAGGCGCTGCTCAATCGCGGCGCGGATGTGAACGCCAGGACCGAAAAGGGGCTGACCGCATTTCATATCATGCTGAAGAAGGGATCGGACTTCGAGCATTTCGCGATGTTGGCAAAACATGGTGCGCGAGGCGACATGCCGGGGACGGATGGGAAGACGGCTATCGAGATCATGTCGCGCAAGAAGGATGAGCGGTTTCGGAAGCTGGCGAAGAGGCTGGGTGGGGCTGGCTAGCCGCTCTTCGGGCGGGCGTCTCCGAAATGTCTGCGCAGCTCGGGAAGAATCCCGACGACTGCCCGGGACTGAGCGGACGACGAGAAGCCGGTGATTGGGACTCTAACCCTTAAGGCCAGAAGATCGCGACGCCGATCAACCATGTCCAGGTGGCGATCAAGTTTCTCCCCGATGCCTTTGCCCGCGACCCCGAACGGCTGGCGCGGTTCGAGCGCGAGGCCCGGGGACCGTCTATTCCGCTCGGAGTGCCACCACGGGGTCGACCCGTGTCGCGCGCCACGCCGGCACCCAGCTCGCGACGGCTGCCACCACGAGCAGCAAGAGGCCGCCGCCGGCGAACGCGATCGGATCGCGTGCGGTGATGCCGACGAGCTGGTTCTGCATCAGTCGCGTCACCGCCATGGATCCCGCGAGGCCGAGCCCCACCCCGACCGCCGCAATCAGCAGCCCTTCGCCGAGTACGAGCGACATGACGTCGCTCCGTGCGGCTCCGAGCGCCATCCGGACGCCGATTTCGTGCGTGCGCTGCGCGGTCGCGTACGCAGATGACGCCGTAGATGCCGACCGCCGCCAGCACGACGGCGAGGACGGCGAATCCCGCCACCAGCAGCATGTTGAAGCGCGGCGTGGCGACGGTGTCAGCGACGACGTCGGTCATCGGCCGCACGGTGACAGCCGAGAGCGCCGGATCGACGCTGGACACGAGGCTGCGAATGGAGCCTGCAAGTGCCGCCTGCTCGCCGGTCGTTCGGACCATCATGTACAGCCACAGGAACGGCGTCTGCGCGAACGGCGTGTACAGCGTCGGCTGCGCGTCGCGGTCGAGGCCGCGATACTTGACGTCCCCGACGACGCCGACGATCGTGCGCCAGTCGTTCGCGTACTCGGGATTGATCAGGCGGATGCGTTTGCCGATCGGATCCTGGCCGGGGAACAGGCGGTTCGCGAGTGTCTCGTTGACGACGGCCACCGGGAGGCCGGTCGCCGTGTCGCCAGCTTCGAACTGGCGGCCGCGCCGGATCGGCGCGCCGAGGGCGGTGAAGTTCCCCGGTGACGCCGCGATGAAATACGCGAATTCGTCGTCGCCATCGAGCGAGCGGCCTTCGATCTCGAAGCGCGTGTTCCGCTGCGGAGTGACGGTCGGCAGTCCGGTCGATCCGCCGGCGGCCTGAACGCCCGGGAACTGCGCCAGGCGGTCGACGAGCGCCGCTGCCGCGCGAGTGCGGGCGAACCCCTCCGGCAGCTTGGCGAACTGCACATTGAACGTCGTAACGTTCTCGGGATCGAAGCCTGGATTACGCGATGTCAGGGTCATGAAGCTCCGGACGAGCAGGCCGGCGCCGACGAGGACAATGACCGCCAGCGCGGTTTCGACGACAACGATCGTCCGGCGGACCGCGCGGCCACGCGAGGTGCCGGCGACGCCGCGGCCTCCCTCTTTCAACGCCAGCGCCTGGCCCGCGACGCTGTGCAGGGCGGGCGCGAGCCCGAAGAAGAGCCCGGTGAGCACCGTCGCGCCGAGCGCAAACGCCAGCACGCGTGCGTCCAGCCCGATGCTCTCAGCTCGAGGCACCCGCGCCTCGAGCATCGCCGGCAGCGCGCCGACGCCCCACAAGGCGAGCAGCACGCCGGCCACGCCACCCGCGGCCGCGAGCACCAGGCTCTCGATCGCGAGCTGCTGCAGCAGTCGTTTTCGTCCGGCGCCGAGCGCGGAACGGATCGCGATCTCGCGCTCACGCCTGGTCGCGCGCGCCAGCATCAGGTTCGCCACGTTGGCACACGCGATGAGCAACAACAGCCCGACCGTCGTGAGCAGCACGAGAAGCGCCGGCCGTACGTCGCCGACGAGATCCTCGTACATCGGCTCGAGTGTGAGCTCCACATCCTTGTTCGTAGCCGGATACGTCCTGGCGAGTTGCCCGCTGATCTCCTGGAGTTCAGCCCGTGCCTGGGCGAGCGTGACGTCCGCGGCCAGCCGTCCGACGACCGTAAAGATCCTCAACGCGCGGTTTCGGGCCTGCGCCGGCGCCTTCGCCTCCATGGTTCCCAGCGACGTCCACAGTTGGAACTCGGAGCGTGGGTATCGAAACCAGGCGGGCGCGACGCCAATCACGGTGAAGGTGGTGCCGCTCAGCTCGATCGTGCGGCCGAGCACCGCTGGATCGCCGCCGAACATCGACTGCCACAGGCCGTAGCCGATGACCACCGTGTCCTGCAGCGCATCCTCTTCCGTAAAATTCCGGCCGAGGACGGGTTGGACGCCGAGCAGCGGCAGGAGGTCGCGGGAGATGACGCCGCCGAGGATCTGCCGGGTTTCGGCCTCCGTCCGCAAGTTGTAGAGGTTCGACGCCCAGAGCCCGGTCCCGTCGAACGACCGGACCGTCCGCTGGAGGTCCTTGTAATCCGGCAGAGACGTCCTCGTGACGACCAGGCGATCGGGAGCCGTGTAGGGTAGCGGTTTCAGGAGCACCGCGTTGACGACGGTGAAGATCGCCGTCGTCGCGCCAATTCCAAGCGCGAGCGTAACGACGGCGACCAGCGTGAACCCGGGGGTTCGGAGGAAGGCCCGGACGGCGTACTTGATGTCGTTCATGAGAACCTGCCTGACCAGTTAGGCGGAGGGAACCGCCCTTTGGTTAGCTTCCTTCGGACCGGACCCGCGTCCATGTGGTTCGCTCCCACCTCGTCTCGGAGTCTGCGCAGGCACTGAACTCTACCTGTTCCTCAACTTTGCTCTCCTTTGCAGCTTAGGGGAACGCCCGTACGCTCCTATCGTATTTAGGAGAACTGATGGGCACGCGCCGGGAGACTTAACGTTGGGGGAATTCTCGAAACGCATGCGGTGGATGTGGCGGAAGCTCTGGCGCTCGAAGCAGATTGAGGCCGAGATGCGCGACGAGATGCGTCTCCACGTCGAGATGGAGGCCGAGCGCCTGCCGGGGCCCCCGGCTTGACCCGCAAGAAAACGCAGCGTCAGGCGCACATCCGGTTCAGAGGGGTCGAGAAATTCAAGGAAGACGGGGCGCGACGCCCGCGGACTGGCGTGGCTCGACTCGCTATCGCTCGACGCACGCCTCGGCCTGCACATGCTCGCGAAGCACCGGTGGCTGACGGTGGTCGGCGGACTCGCGATGGCCGTCGCGATTGCGCTGGGCGCCAGCGCCTTCGAGGTGATCAGCGTGCTCCTCCGCGAGGATCTCCGTTAGCCGGCGGCGATCGAGTAGTCGGGATTCAGGTACACATCGTCGAAGTTACGCGAGCGCGGACGGCCGCGTTCTTCGCGCGTTCGCGGCGTGGCGCGGCTAGGTCAGGCTCGTCGAGCACCTGGGAGCCTTCCGGACGGTGCAACACTATCTGATCGCACCGAATGCACCGCCCGAACCGATTTCCGTGGCCGAGATCTCTGCCTCGGCGATCGTCCTCGCCGGCACGCCGCCGCTTCATGGCCGCTACCTTCTGCCCTCCGACGAGCAGGAGCAGGCCGCGCCCGTCCTTCTGATTGGCTATGACGCGTGGCGCCGGCGGTTCGGCGCCGACCCTGCGGTCGTCGGACGCACGGTCCAGCTTGGCGGTGTCCCCTCCACCATCGTCGGGATCATGCCCGAGGGCTTCGCCTTGCCGATCAGCCATGAGTTCTGGATGCCGCTGCGACTGGATCCACTGAGATGGCGTCCCTGGGAGGGACCGGACCTTAACCTGTTCGGCCGGCTCGCACCGGATGTGACCGTCAAGCAGGCGCAGGCGGAGCTGGCCGCCGCCGCATCCTCTCGCAGCGGTTTGTCGAAGCGCTCGTGCTGACGACGCTTGGCGCCGCCGCCGGCCTGGTGATCTTGCGGTACCGCGCTGACGCAGGTGGAGGCGATGGCGGGTGTCGTGCCGTTCTGGTGGAGAAGCACCGGCTTACGCCGAGCACCGTCCTCTCCGCGTTCGTGCTCGCTGTGGTGGCGGCGCTGATCATGGCGTGCTGCCGGGATTGAAAGCGACCGGACAGCGCCTGTCGGCGAACCTCCAGGAGCTGCACGGGCGCACCGGCACGCGACTCGGGTCGATGTGCTCGACGCTGATCGTGGCGCAGGTCGCCGTCGCGGTGGCGATCCAGCCGGCCGCGGTGTTTCTAACCTGGCACGTCCTGCGGATGGAGTTCGCCGGCCGCAGTGTCGCGGTGGATCGGATCGCCCGGGCGAACATGGTCCTTGGTGACGAGGCCTCGGCGCGTGATGAGGGTCTGGTCAGGCAGCGGCAGGACGCGCTGATGTCACGGCTGCGCGGCGAGCCGGGTGTCACGGCCGTCACGTTCTCGTCCGCGGTTCCCGGTCTCGGACCGGACCGGCGGATCGAGTTCCAGCCGTCCACGAAGATCCGCGACGCCGGCGACCTGGACGTCGCCACCTTCCAGATCGACGTGGAGCTCCTGCGGGTGTACGAGGCGCGACTCCTGGCCGGCTGCGGCTTCGAGGCGAGGGATGTGGGAGCGGCACCCGCCGCCATCGTGCACCGGACGTTCGTGGACGATCCTGCTTGCAATTCGAAGCCTTGGCGAAGGAGGGCCGGAGCCCTCGACCGGCGCGCTCGGCACGCAGTTCCGCTACGCCGCGGCCGGAAAGGGAAGTGCGCCGTCCGACTGGTACGAAATCGTCGGCGCGTCGACGACTTCCCTGGCCTGCCGCGCACCCCCGGCTCCGGAGGGGAACCGTCGGTGTACCACCCCATGGCGTCAGGAGGCGCGCACCCCCGTGCTGTCGATCAAATTCGGCGACACACACCTGCCGGCATGGCCGAGCGTGTGCGGCAAAATCGCCGCTGAGATCGCCCCGTCGCTCCAGATGCGCCGCGTCGTGCCGCAGTCGGTGTTCTACGACGAGGCGCGGTGCGCCTTTCAGATGATGGCGTTTTGCTCGCCGCGATCGGCCTGGCGCGGCGAATCCTGCGGAACGAGACCGTGGAGGCGCTGCGCACGGAGGGTTGGCGGCATCGCGGGCAACGCCCAGCCGGTTCCCCACTGTTCGATACCAAAGTCCGGAAGTAGCGTGACTCAGTCGATGATGAACAGCCTGGCGCCCACCGGGGTTGACGATCGGTGAGGAGCCGTTGCATCCGCAACCTGGTAGCTCATACCAGGAAGCAGCGTAATCACGGTCCCGTCTTCCAACTCGGTGTGCAACTCGCCATCGAGGCACAGCAGGATGTGTCCCTTCGCACACCAGTGGTCCGCACTGTAGCCTGGCGAATATTCCACCATCCGGACGCGGATGTCTCCGAAGTTCCTGGTCCGCCACACCGCGAGCCCTGTCCGGCCCTTGTGCTCTTCGGCGACCACCGCCGTCCACTCCGTCACTTCGAACGGAATGCCGTCCATTTTCATCGGCGTCCGGGAACCCCTTGCGCAGCTTCCGCGAGCGGCTGCTGGTCACTCCCGCTCCGCGAATCCCCCGTGTCGAACAAGTACTGCTCCCCCAACGAGCACCAATACACGTCGATCAATTCGGCGCTAGATTCGGAATAGGGGTTGCGGGTCTCACCCCGCAAGAGGTGGGGCACGGTTCCATCCAGATAGCACGAATCGCCGGGGCTCAGCACAGTGCTCACCGTCCGGTCCTCCGCGAACGTGACTAACTCGATTTCGCCACTGCAGCATGTACACGAACTCCTGCCCATGATGGTCGTGTGGCACGAGCATCTGCATGTCCACATTGCGGATCTTGACCAAGTAGGGATACATGTGCACCGTGGGGAAATCATCGAACAGCGGGTGATAGCTGTTCGGCATTGGGGCGTCAGGACGGTCGGTCGGTACCCGGCGCGGTCTTGGCCGCAGTGCCGGTATCTCTGTGGACCGGCGCACGACATAGTAGGGAGGCTGTTCGCGTGGATCATGCAGGAGCTCACGCAAGGGTCTGCCGAAGGCGCGTGCGAGCTTGACGAGGACGTCAAGGGGCGGCGTCCGTTCCCCATTCTCCACCTGCTCAACCTGGCGCTCACGGATACCGGCGACGTGCGCCAGTTCCGCGGTCGTCCAGCGGCGCGCCCGGCGTAGCGCCGAGAGTTCCCGGCCGAGAAGCGTCGGTAGATCGGTGCCGACGACGTCCGCAGCGCCCGGTCCGTTGCCGTTGCGACGGCCATTGCTCGCATGCGGCAGCGACTCGAATCCGCACAGTCCGCCGGGGGACGGTGATGAGAGCACGTGGATGCACTCGGCCGGCTGATCGTCCAGACACCGAAAGGTGTGCAGATGGTGTGACCGGATGTAGATGCAGTCCCCACGCTGGAGCTCTTCGCGGTGTTCTCCATCGCCCGCCTTCAGTCGAAACTCGACCCTCCCTTTGAGGACAAAGGCGAACTCCAGGCCCGGATAATGGCGGAACGGCGACTCTTGCCCCGGGGTGAGTCGGACGAGCATCGGCTCCATCTGGCGGCCGACGAAGAGATCCGCCAGCGGCCACAGTTCGCAGTCTTTCGTTTCGTCCGGCTGCTGCCACTGGAGCGGCGCGCTTTCCCGCACTTCCCGATACCGTTTGATCTGGTACGGCAGGGCCCGATCGCTCGGGACGAGAAAATCGATGGTCAGCCCCAGCGCGCTGGCGATGTCGTGGGCCTGCTTGATGTCCGGCATGTACAAGCCATTTTCGATCTGTGACAGCCGTGCCGTCGACACGCCTGAGCGCGCCGCCACCTCCTGCAGCGTCAATCCGCGACGTTGGCGATGCTCACAAATGCGAGGCCCCACGCCCCAGTTCGAGTAGTCGATCAGATGCGATTCGAAAACGGGCATTGAGGTCCAGTCTGTGAGAACCGCCCAATTGTATGGCTCGGCAGTGGATGCCATGGGCCGTGAACCGACCGGTCCAGTTGCCGAGCTGCCTGAAAAACGAAGATCCTAACGCATAAAAGAGTCAGTTCCTAAAAATATTGACAATTGTACGAGTTTAGACCCTAATTGCTAAAATTTTTACGACTGTGGAGGTTCGGATGCGCTTTGTGGTTGCTGCGGTGGCGTTGTTCTGCCTCTAGCCTTGGTCCTACCTTCCGCTCGGGCACAGAGGCCGGCCGGTTCGGCCGGCACGATCGCCTTCGTGGGTGGCATGCTGCTCGACGGTCATGGAGGTCCCCCGATCCATCACTCGGTCGTGATAGTCGAGGGGAAAACGGTCAAGAGCGTCGGGACCCTCGACAGCCTGCCGGTTCCTGCTGGCGCCACAATCGTCGATACCCGCGGCAAGACCGTGTTGCTGGGCCTGATCGACATGCACGCACACAGCGACATCGTCGGGGTTGGGGTGTACGATGAGTGGCACCCGATCTCCAAGGTCCGGTACAAGGAGTTCGTTCCGGCGATGGAGAACACCTCCATTCTCCGGAGTCACCACCGCGCGGGAAGTCGGCGGGTTCCTCGAGACGGATCTCTACATGAGGGATTCGATCAACCGGGGCGATTTCCCAGGACCCCGTCGCTTCGTGTCAGGACCATGGATCAACTTCGGTGAGCCTGCCGAAGGCGAGAAGCGCCATCACACGATCAACGTCAACACGACGGAAGGCGCTCGCCAGGCCGCCATCCGGCTGCTCGACGCTGGCGTGGATCTGATCAAGGTGTACCCCAACCTCACAGAAGACACGGTCCGGGCGATCACCGAGGAGGCGCACAAACGCGGGAAGCACGTCGCCGGGCATGCCGACAGCGTCGAGGACATGAAGATGCGCATGCGCGCCGGCGTGGACTCGATCGAGCACATCGGGCTCGGGCGCTCCGGGGCGGCAGGCGGTAGTTACGCGCTCGAGATGCTCGCCCACATCGCGGAGTCACGAGTCGCCATCGTACCCACGCTCAACGTCGGACTCGTGTACGACGAGACAGAAGCGTTCCCGGGACGGCTCGAAGATCCGAGCGAACTCCAGTTCTTTCCGATGGAATTCCAAGATGTGATCCGCAAGTCGGTGCAGAACTTCAGCCACCTGCGGTACTTCGACGAAAAGCGGCGGGGTGGCGCGCACGTGCCGCATCTGTTCAAGCAGCTTGTCGATGCGGGCGCACGGATTCTCATGGGCACGGAAGCCGGCACGCCGCTGAACTTCCACCACTCCGCGGCGGCGCGTGAAATGGTGTGGATGAACCGGCTCGGCATGGCACCCATGGATGTGATCTTGGCCTCGACTCGAATGCCAGCGCAGTTCCTCCGCATGGATCGACAGATCGGGTCGGTCGAAGTGGGCAAGCTGGCCGACATCATCGCCGTCGACGGCAATCCGCTGCACAACATGGCCGCCATGCACTAGGTCAGTGTCGTCATGAAAGAAGGCGTGCTCTACAAGGGGGATCGTCCTCCGCCGGGCGCGCCGGGACGCACGCGGGCCGCTGAATCGGCACAACAACGAGGAGACATGATGAAACGCTTCGGACTCATACGGCCCGCGGTCATCTTGACGCTCGCCCTGCAGCCGCCGGCCGCCGCGTTGCAGCAGTCGGCAGCCCCCACGGCGAGCCACCGGCACCCTCGCAATCGTGGGTGGCATGCTCATCAGCGGCCATGGGGGTCAGCCGGTCCACCACTCCGTGGTGCTGGTCGAGAACGACCGGATCAAGGCCATTGGTACGACAGACAGCCTCAAAATTCCGGCTGGAGCGCGTGTGATCGACGCGCGGGCAAGACGGTGATGCCAGGTCTCATCGACATGCATTCGCACAGCGACATCGTCGGTGCCGGTGTGTACGACGAGCGCTTCTTCGGTGCCGCACCCGCGGTGCCCGAGGGCGGGTGGCATCCCCTGTCCAAGGCCCGATTCAAGGAGTTCGTCGGCGCAAGCGAGAAGCATCAGCTGATGGCCGGTGTGACGATGGCGCGCGAAGTGGGAGGCTTCCTCGATGCCGACCTCTACATCAGGGATGCGATCAACCGCGGGGAGATCCAGGGCTCACGCCGAATCGTGTCAGGCCCGTGGATCAACTACGGCGACCCGGCGCTCACCGACAAGCTGTTCCACACGATCAACGTGAACACGATCGAAGGTGCGCGGGCCGCAGCCATCGATCTCCTGGACGTGCACAAAGTCGACCTGATCAAGGCCTACAACAATCTGCAGGAAGGGATGGTCAAGGCCATCGTCGAGGAGGCTCACAAGCGCGGCAAGCATGTGGCGTCTCACGTCCGCGGACATGCGGACCTCGCGATGCGGGTCGCCGCTGGTATCGACTCCATGGAGCACATGGGCGCAACCACCGGAGACCGCTATACCCAAGAGACGCTGGACCTCCTGACATCATCGCGGCTGGCGGTGGTTCCCACGCTGAATGTGGGGCTGGTCTACAAGGAAACCGAGGAGTTTCCGGAGAGGCTCGAAGACCCCGCGGCTCTCGCCTTCTTCCCGACGGAATTCGCTGATCTCATCCGACGCAGCACGCGTGACTACACGACCCTGCGCTACTTCGATGGGGCGAAAACCGGCAACAAGGGGCGTACGCAGGCGCGATTCAAGCAGCTCCTCGACGCGGGGGTGCGGATCCTGATGGGGTACCGAAGCCGGCACCCCCCTCAATTTCCACAGCTCCGCCGCCCCCCGAGAGATGGTGTGGATGAATCGGCTCGGCATGGACGCGATGGATGTCATCGTGGCGTCAACGAGAGCGCCCGCGCAATTTCTCCGGATGGACCAGGAAGGTACGGATCCATCGAGGTGGGGAAAGTCGCCGACATCATCGCGGTCGATGGCAATCCGCTGTTCGACATGGCAGTCATGCATCGGGTGAGCGTGGTGATCAAGGACGGCATCGTGTTCAAGGGAGATGCTGCCGCCGCCGGTGCGACCCGCACTTCCGCCACAGGTCTTCGATGAACAGCCGCGATTTCGTGATGGAAGGAGTCGATATGAACATCACAAGCGTGAGACCCTTGTTGACACGTAGTGCAATCAAGCCGGCCCTGATCATGCTGGCCTTCCTGGCGGTGCTGGCTGGGGTGGGGGCCCCCGCGGAGGCGCAATCGGGGTCGGCGCAGCGTCCGTGTCCGGCGTCGTGACCGACCAAAGCAAGGCCACGATGCCTGGCGTCACGGTGACGGCGACGAATCTGGACACCGGCGTCATCAGAACGGCTGTCACCAACGAGATCGGGCTCTATCGCGTCCTCTCCCTTCAGCCGGGCAACTACCAATTGACCTTCGAACTGTCAGGATTCGGCACGGTCAAGCAAGGCCCGCTCACTTTCATCGTCGGCCAGGACCTGGAACTCGGCGCCGAGCTGAAGGTCGCCACTGAAAGCAAGAGAGGTCACCGTCAGTGGTGCGGCGCCGCTGATCGAGACCACCAGCTCCGAGGTTGCCAACTACGTCACCGACGAAGCAGATCGAGAACCTGCCAGTCAACGGGCGGACGCTGAACGATTTCGTTCTCCTTACGGCCGGCGTTGTCTCGAGCGGCACGACCGGCTTCGGTGGAGTACCAGCAGTCAGAACCTGAGTGTGGGCGCGACCGCATCGACGCAGACGTCGCAGAACATCGACGGTGCAAACGCCGACGATCAGTTCTATGCCGCGCCGCGCAATGACTACAGCCAGGAAGCGGTTCAGGAGTTCCAGGTCATCACCAACTCGTTCCCGGCCGAGTTCGGGCGTGCCAGCGGTGGCATCGTCAACGTCTACCTCAAGTCGGGGACGAACGCGCTTCGCGGAACCGGGTACGGTCTTCGGTGACGATGCGCTGGACGCGACTGACAGCATTACGAAGTCGCGCGGTGTGGCGAACCCGCCGTTTTTCCGGCGACAGTGGGGTGGATCGATCGGCGGTCCCGTGATCAAGAAACAGGACCTTTTACTTCGGGACGGTCGAACGCCAGAATTACGAGCGGACCACCGTGACGTCCTCCGACCCTGAGGTGGCGGCTGCACTCGGGTTGTCGGCGGCTTCAGGCGAGCTGAACGCGATCGACACGTCGATCAAGCTTACGGGAAAGATGGACCACAACCTCGGGAACAACAGCCAGTTGGTGTCTCGATACGACTATTTCGACAGCACGTTCCTCGGCGATACGACGACATTTGGCAGCGCCGGGCCCGGGCTCGACCATCCGAGCAGCTTCTCGACCAGGGCACTCACCGGGCACACGGTGTCGGCGGGATGGAACAAGCCAATGCGTGGGAACATGCTCAACGAAGTGCGCCTGCGCTACAACGCGTTCGATGATATTCGCCAGAGTCCGCAGGACCAGCCGGCGAACGTGAAGGTAAACAACGTCGGCAATTACTACTACAACTGGCGCGCGGCCGATTACGTGAACCGTCGATCGTTCGGGGTCACCAACAACCTGTCGTGGATCGGCACCAAGCACAACGTCAAGCTCGGGTTCGACTACCAGCTCGAGAACGACGAGTGGAATTACGACGCGTACCGGAAGCCAGAAATCGTCTTCGCCAACAAGGCGGCATTCTTCGCCGGCACGCCGCAGTCCATGCTCTTCGGTTACGGCGATACGCTCATTCCGAACGATGTCCACATCCTCGCTGGATACGTCCAGGATCAGTATCGCGCGACGAGCAAGCTGACGATCAACGCCGGCCTGCGATACGACCTCGAAGCGTACAAGCGAGTGTTCGAGAGGGATCCGAAGGCGGACAGGAACAACTTCGGACCACGGCTCGGTGCCGCCTACGCTCTGTCACCGCGGACGGCGTTCCATGCTGCGGGCGGCGTGTTCTATGGCCAGATCTTCGGTTCGCTCCTCCAGAACAATCGGCAGGCCCAGGCCCGCCGACGGTACACCGTCGATGGTGCTGCCGCGCGGACCTTGTGGCTCAGGTACGGCAACAACATGGACGGCCGGGCGAACCGGCCGAGCGAGGCGGAGCTGCAGGCGACACCGGGGGTGGGTCCCATCGACCTGGCGCCGGGCGTGGCGTCCCCGGACCTCGACAGCCCGTATCCTACCAGGCGTCCGCGGGAGTGCAGCACCAGCTCGCGGAGAATTTTGCGGTGAAGGCGAGTTACCTCTACGTGGGCAGTCGCCATGAAGGTGTTGGCCGGGACGTCAACTATGCTCCGCCGCAGTTCTTCAGCGAAGGGCAGGCCATGCCCAACGGCCTCGTCGCGCCCCCGGGCGGAGGATACTTCTACGACCGCACGCGCGTGATCGATCCCACCTACAACCGGATCAACATCTACGAGCCGCGCGGCTACTCGGACTACCACGGCGTCGCGCTCACGCTCCAGCGACGGTTCAGTCACGGGTTCGGCTTCGACGTCGCCTACACCGGCTCGGTCGCCAAGGGCAACGGCGAGCAGTTTGGTGGAACGACGATCCCCGACGACCTCGATTTCGACTATGGGTATGCCGCGAACCATACGCCCCATCGGTTCGTCGCGAACAGCGTGTGGGACATGGCACTTGGTTCCTCACCGCTGCTTCGGAACTGGCAGGTCTCCGGGATTTTCGTGTACCAGTCAGGTCGGACGGCTAATGTCACGTACAACGCGCCAAACAACTGCTTCGGGCTGATCGGTTGCCAGATCCGGCCGCCGGCATACCTCGAACGCGGATCGTTCCTCAGCGAAGGGTCGAAGACCGTAGACCTGCGTCTCACGCGCGCGTTCAATCTGGGCGCGGAGCGTCGGCTGCACCTCTCGGCCGATCTCTTCAACCTGTTCAACTGGGAGCAGTTCGCGGTGCAGACCGGCTACGGCACGTACCCGTGGCGTGTGAACGCCGACGGGACCATCCCCGCGAAACCGGACTTCAACGTACCTGGTGCTGGCGCAACGTTCGGACAGCGCACCCGCGTCATCAATCAGGTGCGCCAGGCGCAGCTCGGCGTGCGTTTCACGTTCTAGGATCGACGATGGTGACGGGCATTGCGCCCGTCACCATCACGGTGCCTGGGGCAGCTGAATCCATCCATGATCTCAACCATGACGAGCAGCTGGCTGATTGCCCTCGCGCTGAGCGCATCGGCGGCCACCGGTCCAGAACAAACACGATCGAAGGAGCAGGAGCAGTTCTGGGCTAGCCTGATTGCGCTCTGCGGAAAGGCGTTCGAGGGACAGGGCATCGAAGCCCCGACCGGCAATACGACGTATGTCGAGAAGCGGCTGGTGATGCACGTGCGCCGATGCGAACCCGACGTCGTATACATCCCGTTCCATGTCGGAGAGAACCGGTCGCGTACGTGGGTCATTACCCGCACCGCACAGGGGCTGCGTCTCAAACATGACCATCGGCACGAAGACGGGACGGAGGACGCGGTCACCCAGTACCGGAGGCCACACGACGACTCCGGGCTCGGCGACGCGTCAGGACTTCCCCACCGAAAATCCTTCCGGAGCCCTGACGATCTGGTTCCTCGAAGTCGTTCCCGGGAAGATGTTTGCCTACGGTCTCAGAAGAGAGGGCACGGATCGCCGTTTTCGGATGGAGTTCGATCTCTCGAAGGACGTGCCGTCGCCTCCCCCACCTTGGGGCCAGAAGTAACTCCGTGGTCACGCGTGATTCAACTGCAGGACGCAACGCCCCTCGGCAGTCATCGCCGTCGAGCAATACAAGCGGCTGGTCCGGCTGGTCGAGCGGAAGATTCGCACCATCGTCCAGATCGACATCGCGACACAGTTCCACCCGGAGGTGCAGCCCAACGGGTTCAACACGCTTGCGGAGCTGCCCGGCACGGACCTCCGCGACGAAGCCGTCCTGCTCGGCGGCCACCTCGATTCGACGCATGCCGCCACTGGAGCGACCGACAACGCCTCGCGCGTACGTCAAGGCGCACTTCGCAGACGAGCAGACCATGGCCCGTAGGCCCGGCTATGACAAGCTGTCCCTATACGTGAACAGTGATAACGGGACAGGACGAATCCGAGGCGTCTGGCTCCAGGGCAACATGGCGGCAGCACCGTTTTTCGAGCGCTGGGATCGCGCCCCTGCGCGATCTCGGGGTCACCGTGCTAGGGCCGCGCTCGGTTTCCTCGACGGATCACGTCCTTTCGACGAGGTCGGTCTCCCCGTCTTCCAGGTCATGGTCGATCGTCTGGATGGACAACTCGATCACTCACCACTCGAACATGGATTTCTTCGACAGGGTGCAGCGCGATGACATGGTTCAGCACCCCACGGTCTTGGCGTACTCGCGTATCAGGCAGCCATGGAGGACCAGCGCCTGCCGCGGAAAGCGGCGCCGCCGGCCGAACGTCCGACCCGCTGACTCGCGACCCGGGCACGTGCGATGAGGACGGTCGCAGCAACGCTGGGGGTCGTTGCACTCGTCGTCATCGGCGCGCGCGCGCAGCACTGGCCATCCTTTCGCGGTCCGAACGCGTCGGGGCAACCCGACTCTCCCAGCTCAGCGCCGCCGATCAGCTGGGACGTTGCGCAAGGCAGGAATGTAGCTTGGACGGCGCCGCTGCCAGGCCTGGGGCACTCCAGCCCGATCGTGTGGGGCACACGGGTATTCGTCACCACGGCCGTGAGCAGCGGCGAGCGGATCTTCCGCCCGAAGGTGCTGCCTCGCGACGGAGAGGTGACGAATGTCGACTCCGCCGGTGCCGAGCCGAAGCAGACGTGGAAAGTCATCTGCTTCGACCTACGCACCGGCAAGATGCTCTGGGAGCGGATTGCCTTTGAGGGTGTCCCCAAAGTCAAACGCCACATCAAGAACAGTCACGCCTCCGCGACTCCGGTCACCGATGGCCGGCGGGTTGTCGCCTACTTTGGATCCGAGGGGCTGTACGCCTACGACATGGACGGCCGGCTGCTGTGGAAAGCGGATCTCGGACGCGTCGATGCCGGTTGGCCGTACGATCCTGACTACCAATGGGGAGTGGCCAGTTCTCCGGTTATTCACCGGAATCTGGTGATCGTCCAGTGCGACAACCAGGACGACTCCTTCATCGCGGCGTTCAATCTTGAAACCGGTCGGGAGATGTGGCGGACCTCCCGCGACGAGGTGCCCTCCTGGGCCACCCCCACCATCGTGACGACCCCGGAGCGGACGATCGTCGTGACGAACGCGACAGAAGCGATCAGGGGTTACGACGCCGATTCCGGCAAGGAACTGTGGAAGCTGTCTGGAAATTCCGAGTTGACGGCTCCCACTCCGGTTGCGGCCAACGGGCTGGTATTCGTGAGCAGCGGCTATCGACCGATTCAGCCCATTTACGCAATCCGCCTGAATGCGAGCGGTGACATCTCGTTGAAGTCGGGAGAGACCTCCAATAGCGCGGTATCGTGGAGCACGATGCGGGGCTGTCCGCAGCTGCCGACGCCGATCGTGGTCGGCGACCTCCTGTATGTTGTCTCAACAGCGGCGTGATCAGTGCGTACGAAGCGGCGACAGGGCAGCGGCTCTACCAGCAGAGGCTCGGACAGGGCATGTCGATCAGCGCGTCCCTCGTGGCGTCCCACGGGAATATCTATTTCGCCAGCGAGGATGGCGACGTGGAACGTGGTCCGTGGCGGTCGCGAGTATAAATTGCTGGCAGCGAATACGATCGGTGAGGTAGTGCTGCAACACCCGCGATCAGCGAAGGTACGATTCTGATTCGAACGGATCGGCGGCTGGTGGCTGTTAGGGAGCCCGGCCTCGCCCAAAGATGATCATTATGGCCGCGTGGGGCTGTCTGCTCGCCATTTTCCTAAGCGTCGACTCTCCGCAGACCGCCGGGATGGAGGAGCGCTGGACGCGAATCCCGGGGGGAGAGTTCCAGATGGGTTGCGTACCCAGCGATCGAGCGTGCGATGACAACGAGGCACCCCGGCATCGCGTGGTCATCACGCGGGAGTTCTGGATGATGACGGTTCCAGTGACCGTGGATGTCTTTCGACGCGGGAGCGTGACTGCCGGGATCGAGATGCGACCGCAGCCAGCATGGAGCGGCGACAACCATCCGGTCGTGAGTGTCAGCTGGAACGAGGCGCTGGCGTTCTGCCGAGTCGACGGAGGTCGGCTGCGAATGGAAGCGGAGTGGGAGGACGCAGCGCGCGGGGGCCTGGACGGGGTGCTCTATCCGTGGGGCGACGAGTTCGACAAGGGAGAGCCGAACACGGCCGGATATGCAGCGGAAGGGGAGCAGACGATTCGGGTCTGCACGCTGAAGCCAAATGGCTTCGGGCTGCACGACGTTGTCGGTAATGTCTGGCAGTGGGTCAACGACTTGTACGACGGGAGCTACGACAACAGCGTTCCCACGAGCGACTCCTGGGACTCGGCAGGACGCTTCCGGGTCGCGTGTGTGCCTCGTGAAGCCGGACCCAAAGCTCCTCAGGGTTTCGAACCGGGGCCGGTATCTGGCCACCTCCCGGAATTACTACACCGGGTTCCGCCGTGAACGTGACATGGCACCAGAGTAGGCGTCCGTTGTAGTCTCGGCTCAGGGACGTCCAATTGGTTGAGGATCGCCTACGACGCCGCGTTTTCAGAGAGCGGACAGTTCAATCCGGGGGTAGGGGGCTGAAGAAAAGGACGACAACGATGAGTGGAGTCAGGATCCTTATGAGGACCGGACAGCACCATCACGCCGATGCCCCGCGAGGCCTACCCGCCCAACGCCCGCTGATCCGGAAACACATCCGAACCAGTCCTCTGCAATCGGGCGCGATCTACACGTATGAAGAAGGTAAGTGTTATCTTCACCGCCGATATGGTGCCACTTTGCTATTTTGCAATCTCGACAGAAGCAGGACGTGCATCTACTACGAGAAGCACCGTTTCTCCCCCTGGTCGCAGCAGCCATTCGCGGAGACACTTCCAACTTCAAACTTCCAACTCCCAACTCCTGTCGTCCGCAAGGGCCGACGAAGGACCGGCGGTTGTCGGCACTCGCACGGGCCTGGTTGAGAACTTCTTCAGTGAAGGCACGTTGCACCGCAGCTTTGTAATGAGGGCTGCGCAGGACTGCGGCCCGGCGCCCACACGGAGGTTCTGAACGTTACCTGAATGGCGCGAGAGGGGACCGACTCTCTGCACTGCGGTCCGACGGCGAAGGCCCGCCGGACCGGAAAATTTCGATTCCGTGTTCCCGACACCTCGCGGCAGAAGGCTGCGACTCTCGGCACAGAGCAGAGGTTCGGTTGCTGCGAGCTGCAGGACGCGATGCCTCCGCGGAGAGGCCGAACGATCCGAGAATGTCCTTGCCATCCTGCTCGGCAATCTCGTCTCCTGGACCTGTCAGTCCACACGCCGCCGCAGTCACAGTCGCGAATGTCACTGCACCGGCAGAGGCGGCGAGAGTGAACGCCCGTCCGAGTCCAGATACCTGCATGAAGGACATCACGCGCGTAAGCGCAACGATCAAGCCTGAAATCACGGCGGCGACTACTCGTTCCTCAGCGCCTCTGTCGGCTGAACCGCCAGCCCCCGCCGCGCCGGACCCGCGGCCGCCAGCAGCCCCACGGCGAACATCACCACAACAACAACAGGGAACAGAATCAAACCCCTGCCGCCGAGATTGCCGCCAGGCGTCATGCACTCGGTGATCGCTGCAAACAAAAAGCCGGTGGCGACACCCGCGCCGATCTGCGCGCTCGCGCGGCCGAAGACGCCCATCAGCACACGCCGCGCATCGGCGCCGAGCGCGACGCGGATCCCGATCTCACGCCAGCGACGCGCCACGGTGAACGACATCATCGCGTAGATCCCGACAGCTGACAGCAGCAGCACGCTGGCGGTGACGGAGACGATGGCGACCGCCATCATCGAGAACGCGCGGGTATGGTGGTCCCAGTGCTCGACGACCCCCGTTACCTGATCGACCTCCATCGTCGGGTCGACGGATGCGGTGATCTCCTGGAGTTGCTGTGCATAACGCGCAGGATCGCCGATCATCACGCGGACGATGAGGGTCGTGGGATGTATCCGACCAGAGCGCGACGGCGATGTAGAAGCTCGGCGTCGGGGTGCCGAAGTAAGCGGGCGCGGTGAACTGATTCGAGAACATCGGCAACGACGCCGACGATCTGATCGAGGATTCGGCTCGCTCGCACCATCGGCAGGGGGGAAGCGAAAGCGGCGTCCGATGACGTTCCCGCCCGGCGCCAGGCGATCCGCGAAGGCTTGATCGACGAGGACGGCTTGCGACTCCGGGTCTGTGTCGGCGGCGGTGAAGCCACGTCCAGCGATGACACGAACGTCGAAGACGTCGAACAGGTTCGGCGCGATCAGATTCACACGTGAGCGGATGTGCACTAGAGGATCTGGCGATCCAGCTGCGCCGCGACGCGCTCCTCGAGTTCAGTCTCGCCCGAGGGACACCGCTCTGAGGCACCGGGAAACGTCTCGGCATAGATGACTGCAGCAATGTCCGGTTGTTCTTCAAGCCGCTGGAGCAGCGTCGTCATGCGATCGGTGTAGGGCGCATCAGATGCTCGAGCTCGCGGGACGTCACGAGCCTGCCGGTGAGCATCCGTCCGCGGCTGCGGCGGGCTGAGCCGCCGGAGACGGAGGGCCCCATCTGCGTCGTAGAGCGCGATGGGGAGCGCGGCGACGGCGAGCGCGACCTGGACGACGATCAGCGCCGTTGATGTGCGGCCAAGCGCATCTCGGTGCTCCGTGAGGCGAACTGCTGCAAACCGGCGAGGACGCGCTTGCCGGTCGCCTGCGACGCCGCAGCACGCCGATCACCACAGCGGCGAGAACAGTAAGCACAGCGACGTAGGCGATCACGCGCGGCGACAAGACGGGCTCGATCCAGGAGGGCACGGAGTCAGGCGGCTCGGGTGAGCTCTTCTGATAATCGTGGAGTTTGGCGAACGCGACGTACAGGAGGGTGAGACCAATGGCTGCGGCAGTAACGGACAGCACGAGCGCTTCGATGAACAGCTGCGTGATGATCCGGCCCGGCTTGCGCTGAGTGCGGTACGCACGGTGATCTCGCCGAAGCGCGTCGCTGTCCGTGCATAAACGAGGATCGCGACGTTGACGGCAACGATGAGGAGCAGAAGGGCGGCGGCGAGCTGCATGGAGCGCTCCGCGAGCTCCATTCGGGCCCCTCATCGCGACGAACGCCTGCGTGTACTCCATCACTTGCGGACGGAGCGTGCCGTGAGTTTGTGGAAGCGCCGCCGACATCCGCTCACCAACGGCGGCGAGCTCCGCTCGTGCTTCGGAGAGCGAAGACCTGTCGGCGATGCTGCCGAAGACATGGAGGGATAGGCCTGTGCCAGGAGCCACGATGGGATCCGGTAAGATGGAGCGGCACCCAGGCACGGTGAAGGATCGGGAAGGCGAACCCCTCAGGCATGACGCCGACGATGGTCTGCACGGTGTCGTCGAGACGGACGGTTCTGCCCGAGGATCGCGGCGTCGCCGCCGAACTGACGCTGCCACTGCTCGTGCAGAGCACGACGACGGGCCAGGCGTCGGCACGTTCGTCTTCGGGGAAGAAGTGTGCGCCCGAGCAGCGCCGGCACGCGCGTCAGCTGGAATCCGGATGCGGTTATCGTCGCGACGCGGACGACCTCCATGCGTCCGTCCTCGGTGATCAGGTTCCGTTTGTCGTCGCGGAAGGCGCTCAGCTCCGCGACGGATTTCACCTGGTCGCGCCACTCGAGGAAGTCGTGGCCCGTGGCGCCGGGCTGGCCGAGCCTGCCGGTGCGGACGGCGGCGCCGCCGGAGACCTGCCGTCTTGATCAGGACGACGCGGTCGCCCTCCTCGATCGGCACGTTCGATCGAGGAAGATGCTGATGAGCGAGAAGTATCCGGCGCCGATCGCGATCGCGACCGCCATCCCGGCGACGGCGACGAGCGAGAGCCCTGGATATTTGGCGAACATCCGCAGCCCGAGCTTCACGTCGATCCACGACCCTTTCACGAACGTCCGCCGCTCTTCGGCGGCACGCTCCGCGCCAGCACGGATGTGCACGCCTCGCGCACTCGCGCGGTGTCGCCGAAGCGCTGTGCTGCGGCTTCACGAGCGGCTTCCGGGGTCATTCCTAGCGCGATGTATTCCCGGGTGCGCTGCTCGAGATGGAATCGAAGCTCCTCGTCGACTTCCTGCCTTGGATCCTTGTTCATCGCGGCCTCGATGCATGGCAGGCCTGAAGGCCTGCGCTACGGAGTCGGGTCTATGGCAGATCGGTGGAGGCGACGGCGCGACTGACGGCGTTCGAGAGCCGGAGCCAGCCGCTCGCCTGCTCCGCGAACTCGCGTTCGCCCGGCTTCGTCAGCCGGTAGAATTTGGCTCGCCGATTGTTGTCAGAGGTGCCCCATTCGCCCTTGATCCATCCCTTCTGCACCATCCGGTAGAGCGCGGGATACAGCGAGCCTTCCTCGACCCTCAGCACGTCGTCGGTGGCGGTCTCGATCCAGCTCGCAATGCCATACCCGTGCATCGGCCCGCGGGACAGGCGTTTCAAGACGAGCAGTTCGATGGTGCCTTGGAGCACCGCGTCTGTCTTTGAGAACACGGGCGGATCCTTCTCTCCCTATTTCGATCTAGGGAAGCTGGAGGAGGATACATGAGCCTGTAGGTTCCGTCGCGGCTGTCACGTCCAGGGTATGACAGTTACCGGTCGCGCTTTCATGACACACTAGGCCGCCAAACTCAACCATGAGATACCGCGATCGCGTAACAGGACTTCTCATCATCCTCTTCGCGATCACCTACATCGATCGCGTCTGCATCTCTGTCGCAGGACCCCGCATGCAGGCCGATCTCGGCATCGATCCGGTGGGCTGGGGCTGGGTGACGGCGATCTTCACGCTGTCCTATTGCCTGTTCGAGATCCCCACCGGTGCGCTCGGGGATCGCATCGGTCCGCGTCGCGTGTTGACCCGGGTGGTCCTGTGGTGGTCCGCGTTCACCTCCCTGACCGGGGCGGTGTCGAACTACTACCTGCTCCTTCTCACCAGGTTCCTCTTCGGCGCCGGCGAAGCGGGCGCGTTTCCCAACGCTTCCATCGTCGTCTCGCGCTGGTATCCGGCGTCGAAGCGCGCCAGCATGGCCGGCGTGCTGCTGATGGCCAGCCAGGTCGGCGGCGCGATCGCACCGCTGCTGATCGTGCCGATCCAGATGCGCTACGGCTGGCGCGCCTCCTTCTTTCTGTTCGGCGCCGTCGGCGTGGTCTGGGCCACGGTCTGGTTCTGGTGGTTTCGCGATAGCCCCGCCGAGAAGCCCGGCGTGAGCCAGGCCGAGCTCGACTCGGTCAAGGCGGTGGTGCCGAATCCGCACGGCTTCGCGTGGCGCCTGGCGTTCCGGTCGCGAGACGGTGCTGGCGATGGCGGGAACGGCCTTCTGCTACGTCTACGTCTACACCTTCTTCCAGACGTGGTTTCACACCTTCCTGATCAAGGGACGCGGATTCTCCGAGGCCGGCCTGCTTCTGTCAGCGTTGCCGTACGCGGTCGCGGCGTGCGCGAACCTTGCGGGTGGCGCCGCAAGTGACGCCCTGGTCGGGCGCCTTGGTCCGAAGTGGGGCCGGCGGTCGCTCGGGTTCATTGGGCTTGCCAGCGCCTGCGCGTTCACCGATCGCCGCGATGCTCACGCGCAACCAGTTGCTGACAGTGATTCTGCTATCGCTCGTTTACGGCGGAATCACGCTCCAGCAGGCGGGAGTCTTCGGCGTGTGCCTCGACATCGGCGGCAGGCACGCGGGGTCGATGGTCGGACTGATGAACACCTCAGCCCAGGTCGGCGGCTTCCTCTCCTCGATCGCCTACGGCTACATCGTCCAGCGCTTCGACAGCTACGACGCGCCGTTCGTGCCGATGGCGGCCGCCCTCTTCATTGGTGCGCTGCTCTGGCTCAGAATCGACGCCTCCAAGGAAGTCAGCCCCGAGCCGATCGTCGCCGTCGTGGCCGCGCCGGCGGTCTAGCGAGCAGGGTTGTGTTTTGCTGTTTGCGTTGGCTTCTCGAGTCATGGTGTTGGCAGTACCTCGACGCGCGTTCCAGTTTTGCTGATCTGTCGTGCGCAGAAGTCGTTCGCTGCTGGTTAGTACGGGTTATCGATGGGTGCATGGTTGCCGTGGGTGAGATGGAAGGGATTCAAAGTGCGCTATTGGAGCGCAGGAAGACGTAGATGGGGGGTTCGAATAGATGTTTGCTCGTGTGAACTCGACTGACGACGTTGTTCTCTGACTGAGGTTCGATGAGCGCATGTTTGAAGACGTTCACGCGATGGTAGTCCAGATACGCGCTTTGCTCGCTTGAGAATGCGCCAACTTGAACACCGGCATCGATCCCCCAGGCATCCATAAGCTTGTCCCGGACCTCCGGCACTACGACAAGCGCTTGGCTACTCGAGAACGTGATGTAACCCTCATCGAACAAGTGATCGATGTGTGGCGACAGGAGAAGTCCGTTCGCGCCGTCGAGACGCTCGGCATCTGTTGCGTCTCGCCACGGCTTGATGTGTCCGGCCTTCAGGTGCCGGGCTTCGCGGACGCCGGTGACGCGGCAATATTCCTCTCGAAGCAGGACATTGGACCTGAACACACCCTGCCCGCGCCTCGCTCTGACGACCTGTTCTCGGAATGTCGGTCCGGTCATTGTGGCGTCGCCGAGTGATCAACTCCTCGTCAGCTGGCTCGGCGACGTTCTGGAAGAGCGAGATCGTGGCGTATGCGTCCCAGGACGCCTGTCCGATCAGACGCGATGAGCGCCTGAGCCAATGAATCCGGAACTTCAGCCAGATAGACAGACTGCAGGCCGTCGCCGGTCGCTTGTAGAGGCGAGTAACGAGCTGGGAGGAAGGGACGCAGGATTTCGATGTGGTCTTTGGGCCGGATCTGGTCGGTGAGCCTGCAGTAGTCGATCGGGACGAACCAGCCTTCCTGCGACCAGTTGGCTCCAGCAGCTGCCGAAGTCCGGCTTCGGCCCCGTCTGAGCGCGACCAGTCACAACGCCGATCGACTTGATTCGGGTGTCGCAGAACGAGAACACGATGTCGCCTGGCGACACTTCTCGCATGTTCTCGTAGAACTGGTTGCGGGCGCCGTTTGCGTTTCGCTTCGGAGACCACATGAAGCTGCCGCGCACTTCTGCCCGGTACGTCTGGTTCTGGTTGACCCACCAGTACCGCATCGCCGGCAACTATAGACGGTGTGCGTCGTCGGCGCACAGCCCCGCCGCGACCATGACATCCACGGGACGAGAAAGCACGGGCAAGAGCAGAAGAATCGCCGCAGCCGTGCCGTAGTGTCGTGCCGAAGGGGGACGGTGATATATACTATTGGTATATATCAGGAGACTTCATGGCCACTACCGCCAAGCTCTTCAAGAATGGGCGAAGCCAAGCCGTTCGCTTGCCACGCGAATTTCGGTTCGAGGGCGACCGCGTCAGGGTTCGTCGCGCCGGACGAGGTGGTACTGGTAGAGCCGATGTTTACCGACGTCGCGGCCTGGTTTGCCGAACTCGACCGGCTGGCCTCCGAGCCCTTCATGGCGGAAGGTCGCGAGCAACCTCCCACGCCTCAGCGAGACGTCTTCGATGACGACGTACCTGCTTGACACGAACGCGTGTATTGCGTTGATCAACGGCACCGAGGCCAACGTGCGCCGGCGATTCCAGCGCGCCGTGGCCCGAGACAGCGTGATCCTGCTGTCGTCGGTCGTTACTTTCGAGCTTTGGTATGGCGTCGCGAAGAGCCAGCGCAAGGAGGGCAACACCCAACGGCTCGAAGCGTTCTTTGCCGGCCCTCTCGAGTGGACGCTGTTCGACGAAAGCGACGCACGTGCTGCCGGAACCGTTCGTGCCGAACTCGAATCCGTGGGGAAGCCGATTGGAGCCTATGACGTCCTGCTCGCTGGTCAAGCGCGACGACGTGGCGCAACCCTCGTGACATCCAACGCAAAGGAGCTTGCGCGGGTGACCGGGCTGAAGTGGGAAGATGGGCGGCGTCTCGCCGCTGATTACATCGATCCACACCGATGAGCCTGGTCTCGGGCACGTCGCCCGAACGGTGTACCAGCCCCCTTACTGCACCTTCCCCTGTGACTCCACCACCCGGCGCGCCGCGTGATTGACCACCTCGGCATCGCCGCGCGCGGCTGACAGGTAGGCGGTCTGGAGCAACTGCTCCTTCCGCCCCTTGAGCGTCGAGGTGATCCCGTCGCGCACGCCGGGCGTCGACAGACCCCGTTCGCCGGCCTGCTCGTGCGCGATGATCAGGACGACGGTGTAGATGCCACCGGAGGTGGCGACGTTGACGGTGCCCGGCGCCTTGCCGATCACCACGTCCCGCAACGCGGGCGGCGCCTTCTTCAATGCCGACACGGGGATGAGCCCGAGATCTCCCCCGCGTTGAGCGGTCTCTGGATCCTCGGAGTAGTCCATCGCCAGATCGGTGAATGCGGTGCCGGCCTTCAGGCGCTCCATCACCATCCGGACCTTGAACGCCGCCTCCTGCGGCGTGGTCGCATCGTTCCCGGTGCGGTTTGTCTGCTGCGCTCCGCGGTCCGGCGTGATGACGATCTGCGCGATGCGATACGACTCCTCCGCGACGGTGAACTGCGCCCGGTTCGCGTTGTAGAAGTCGTTGACCTCCTGGTCGGTCACGGCGACCTTCGCCACCACCTCCTGGTCGAGCAGCTTCTTCGCCATCAACTCGCGCCGCAGATTCTCACGCATGTCGGCGACGCTGAGGTTGCGCTTCTTCAGCTCCGCTTCGAACGTCGTGTCGTTCATGTTCTTCTTCCGCTCGGCGTAGGCGGCATCCAGCTCGGTGTCCGAGACCTCGATTTTCAGCGCGCGCGCTTTCGCCAGCAGGATGTCCTGGAGGATCATCTCGTTCAGAATGCTCAACTTGAGGGTCATCGCCTCTTCTGCCGACATTGTCGACGCGCCATCCTGAGTCTGCCGAAAAGTCTTCTCGACATGTTCCCGAGTGATGGATCGGCCGTCGACGGTCGCCCAGGCGTCCGCGGCCACTGCCTGCGGCTGGTCCGCCTTCTGCCGGTTGCACCCGGCTACGGCGAGGACGAGGGACAGGACGCTGAGCGGGGCGACGAGGCCAAAATAGCCTTGAGCTGAAAAAAAGCTGCGACTCTGCATTACTGCAGAGTACTCGTACCGGCGCCCGGAGGAAACAGGAAGCTCACAGGACGGCCCGAAATCGTGATGTAACCCTCGTCGACCGGGTTCGGGTGTTACCGCGGGCGCCGCAGCATCGGCACGACGGTCGGCGACGAGCCGGCCTGGATGCGTCCCATGGTCTCGAATCCGTGCCGCTCGTACAGCGGAAGGTTGCGCGGGTTCGACGACTCGAGATACGCGGGTATCCGGTCACGGTCGCACCGTTCGAGCGCGTAGCGGAGCAGCGCCGAGCCGTAGCCGCGGCCCTGTTGAACCGGATCCACGCCGATGAGCGGCAGGTACCAGCACGGCTCCTTCGGGTGGTAGCCGTCCATCTGCTGGAACACCTCCGCCATGTCCGCCTGCCGATCCGCCGGGGCATGCTGCTCGGTCAGCCCGGCGAGCCGCTCCGAGTCGGGATGAACCCCGGGCGGCAGCCACATCGCCGCGGCCGCGTTGCCATCCACGAGATGGACGGTGCCGTGGGCGAAGCCGTTACCGCCGAACGCTCTCACGGTGTCGGGCATGACGGCCAGGTAGATCGCCGGATCCGGATAGGCCCACCTCGCCATCGGGTCCGTGCTGAACGCCAGCGTGATGATGTCGATAACGGCCTGCTGCTCCCGCCCGGTCGCCGGGCGGACCTCCATGGTCAACATTTCACCTCCTGCGCACGATTGGTGTATACATCGGCGCGGTTCCTGAGGACAAATGCGGTCCCCCGTCGGAGGCACACGATGTTCTTGATCTTCCAGGACAGACCGTCGGACTCGCCCTTTGTCGAACGGGTGTGGCGCAGCCACAGCGAGCGGGCCGGCACCTTCCTGTCAGTGGCCGCAAGCCACCTCGAGATGGTGGTGACGCGGCGCCGCGGCCGGACTTGCCTGACGCTGCGCGGGCCGGAAACGCGGGCGACGCTGGCCGACTGCCCGGCAGAAGGGGAGTGGCTGGCGATTCGCTTCAAGCTCGGCACGTTCTTCCCCATGCACCCGGCGAACATGCTGATCGATCGGCGGGACCAGGAACTGCCCGGGGCGTCGGCGCGAACGTTCTGGCTGGATGGATCCCGGTGGGAATACCCTACCTTCGAGAACGCCGAAACCTTCGTCGCCAGGCTCGCGCGTGACGGGGTGATAGCTCGTGACCGGGCCGTTGACGCGGCGCTCCAGGGTGATCACCGGGCTCTGTCGCGGCGATCGGCGCAGCGCCATTTCGTCAACGCGACCGGGATGACCCACGGCGCCTTCCGTCAGATCGAGCGTGCCCGTCACGCGACCAACCTGCTCAGACAGGGCGTTTCCATTCTCGACACCGTCCACGAGGCGGGCTACTTCGACCAGCCGCACCTGACGCGCTCGCTCGCCCGTCTGATCGGCCAGACTCCCGCACGGATCCTGCGGGGCGATGCGCAGCTGTCGTTTCTATACAAGACGGATCTGGAGGGATCTGGCGATCATCGAGAGTCGCTGTCTCACGATCACGCCTCAGCCCGGATCACCTGGGCCCGAGCGAAATAGAAAGCTGATCGACGCGACGAATGGATCGGTGATCGATGCAAGCGGTAATTGAACGTCCCACGAGCGCGAAGGCGCTCATGGCCGGGCGCGTCCTCAGCGCGCTGGCCACCTTGTTCCTCCTGTTCGACGGCATCGTCAAGGCGGTGAAAGCGTCAGTGGCGGTCGATGCGACGGTGCAGCTCGGGTATCCCGAAAGTGCAGTCGTCGTCATCGGGATCATCGAACTTGTCTGCCTGGCCCTCTACGTGATGCCGCGAACATCAGTTCTCGGCGCCATCCTGTTGACCGGCTACCTGGGCGGCGCGGTCGCGACCCACGTCCGGGTGGGCAGCCCGCTCTTGAGCCACACGCTGTTCCCGTTGTATGTGGCGGCGTTGATCTGGGGCGGATTGTTTGTTCGAGAACAACGGCTGCGCGCGCTCATACCGGTTCGCCGATAGAGGAATCGCGCGCGCCTCAATCGCTCTCGCTACAGCCCGCCCTCCGCAATGTGCGGCGCAAAGGCGTCGCATTTGATGGTGCCACTTATCGCCGAGCCATCTTTGGTCTTGCCGTCGATGGTGAATGTACCGCCCTGACCGGCCTTCGCGAGCGTGACCTTGGCCGAGCCGCTGGTGGGGCCGCCGCCGCGGACCGTGTTGATCTCGTGTGACGAGCCGCCGGTTCTCACCGAGAGCGTCACCATTTCCGCGGATCCATCGTTCGGCTGCCACAACGTCAGAGTCAGTGAGCGTCCCTCTGCCGACTGCTCCAGGTTCCACATCTCGGAGCGAGTGGAATGGATCGCTGCGGCGGGCGCATGCGTGCACCGGCCAGGCTCGCGCGATTCGTAGGCCTGCCCGCCGACCTTCAGAGAAACGCTGATCGCCTGTTTCGGCGCCCCTGGCTCCGGCGCGCGACGTTGAGCGTCGAGCCCGCCGATCAGACCGCTGACGACGACGATGGCAGCAATTGCGCAGACACGTTGACGGATTCGAGAGACCACGGCACCCCCCTTTGTGATGGATCTATCCTATTCGCTGGGATAGCGATCCGTCGCTCAACCCGAAAAAGGGATAACGCCATGACACTCGACGACTTCAAGGCCCTGGTGAAACAGGCGACTCCGCCACCCGGGTTGCCACCGCTGCTGCTGGCCCTGTGGCATGACGCGAAGGGGGACTGGGGCGCGGCGCACGGCGTGGCCCAGGACATCGACAACGAAGACGGTGCGTGGGTGCACGCCTACCTGCACCGTAAGGAAGGGGACGCGGCGAACGCCGGCTACTGGTATCGCCGCGCCGGGCGGCCGCCCTCACGGTCGGCGTTGCCGGCCGAATGGGAGGAGATTTCCTCAGCCCTCCTGGCGCGCGAGGGCTGAGGTCGAATCGAAACTCACGCCTACTTGATCTTCTTCAGCTCCCGCTGCGGCCGGCCGGCCTGGTCCATCAGCATGCCGGTGACTTTCCCCTTCTCCTTCACGAAGGTGACCTGGGCATCGATGTCCTTCAGGAAGAACTTCGTCTCCGATTCCGGAAACATCTGCCGCTTCGCCTGATCGGTGGGCTGCCCGTACAGGTAGCCGTTCTCCAGCGTCACCGTCAGAATCCGCTCGGGAGTCATCGAATACTCGCCGACGTAGGTCTGGAGCACCTTGGGGGTGAGCTTGATCTCCTTGCGCTCGGCGGCGGGCGCCGGCGGCTTGGCGGTGGTTGCCGGAGGGGTCTGCGGCTTGGCGGTGGCCTGGGCCTGAGCGAGGCCCGGGGTCAGCAGGCAGACACCGGCGAGAAGAAGAAAAGAAGTGCGCATCGTTATCGGGATCCTTTCCGGCATCGCGTGCCGCTACGAACGGGCGGTAACCCTTACAGTGCTGGGATCATACGGACAGCGTTCACCACCGGTTCCGGATTTGTGCCGAGTTTCGGGCCGAATTGGCTCGCGTCTGGGTCATTCACCACTGGCGGAACGTGAGGTTGAAGCGGCCGGGGCCGGTGCCCTTCGGTGCCGTGCCGGGAAGAACGCGCGTGACCCCGTGATAGCGCAAGCGTGACGCGCCACCCATCACCAGCACATCGCCGGACTTCAGGATCACCGGGAACGTCGGCTCCCTCCGCGACAACCCGCCGACGACGAACCGCGCGTCGTCGCCGAGCGAGACCGACACGATCGGGATGCCGGCGGCTATCGTCGCCGGCCGCTCGTCCTTGTCCTGGTGCACGCCCAGCTTCGCGCCGTCCGCGTAGAAGTTCATGATGCAGAGGTCGGGTTGAATGGTGAAGCCCACCTCGGCGGCAGCCGCGACCGCGATCTCGGCAAACCGCGGCGGGATGGCTGGAACTGGCAGGCCATCGAAATCGGACCGGCGTTCCTCGTACTGGTAGGTGAGGCCGTTCCAGTGCTTGCCCAGGCACAGCATGCCGACGCTCATCTTCTTTCCACCGCGCACGGTCGGGGTGTACATCGGGACGGGTCCCTCGGACATGCTCCGGCACATCTGCCACAACTCGCGCTGCTCTGCGGCCGCAAGCCGCGACTGCAGCAGCACCAGGCCGTCCGCCAGCGTCACCTTCATGTGTTCAGCCACGGACCGAGCGTACCAGACGGTCGGGGGATTGGGGATCGAGCGCGATCCTGAAAAGCAGTTGAAGCCGCCAGGCCTCCACGCTAGACTCGGCCGTCGCGCCCGCAAATCCCTTCAATCACACGCTTCCATACGCCGGGCCGGCTACCTAGCGAGGGATACGAGATGAAGAAGCCGGAAGCCTGGGGCAAACTCGCGGACCGTTATCAGCCGAAACCGCGGCGTCGCATGCTGGCGCTGGACGGCGGCGGCATTCGCGGCGTGTTGACGCTGTCCTTCCTCAAGAGGATCGAAGCGATCGTTGGACAACCGCTGCACGAGTACTTCGACTACATCGGCGGGACCAGCACCGGTGCGATCATCGCCGCCGGACTCGCTACCGGACTATCGGTTGACGACCTCATTGCCTTCTACCGGAAGTCGGGGCCGGAGATGTTCCAGCGGACGCGATTTCTCGCGCGGCTGCGCAGCCTGTATCAGAACGGCGCGCTCGAGCAGCAACTGAAGACGACGTTCGGCCAGGACACCGACCTCCGGCTGCTGGGCGTGAAGAACAAGGCGACGGGGGCCGACGGCAGGCTCAAGACCCTGTTGCTGGCGGTCACGCGGAACGTGACGACCGACTCTCCCTGGCCGATCAGCTCGAATCCCGAGGCTTACTACAACGATCCGGATCGCCCGGACAGCAACCTGAACCTGCGGCTGTGGCAGCTCGTTCGCGCGAGCACCGCGGCCCCGATCTACTTTCCGCCGGAAGTGATCGAGTGCGATCCGAAGGATCCGAAGAAGTCGTTCGTCTTCGTGGACGGCGGCGTCACGCCCTACAACAACCCGGCGTTCCTGCTCTACCGGTTCGCCACCGACCCGGCTTACAACCTGAAATGGCCGACCGGCGAAGACAAGATGCTGCTGATCTCGATCGGCACCGGGGCGGCTCCCGACCTGGGAGCGACCGCCGACGATCCGGAGAGCAACATGTTGTCGACCGGCGTCGGCATTCCGTCGGCGTTGATGTACGGCTCGCTCGTCGACCAGGACATCAACTGTCGTGCCGTCGGGCGCTGCGTGCACGGTGACGTGATCGACCGTGAGCTGCTCGACATGATCCCGCGCGACGGAGATGCGATCGGGGACTTCAAGGCGCGGATGGCCGCGGCCGATCCTCCCGTTGTCAGTGGATCAGGGCCGGCACTTCCTGTATGCGCGATACAACGTCGACCTCGGCGCCGCCGCTCTCGATGGGCTCGGCTTCGGGCACGTGGATCCCAAAGGAGTCCAGAAGATGGACAACGCGACCAGCGAGAACATCGAGACCCTCCTCGCGATCGGCGACAAGGCCGCGGCGCAGGTCAGCCGGGACCACTTCGGTCCCTTCGTGTAGATCATGCGGGCCTTCATCGTTCGACCGTTCAACCCGCGCGGCGAGATCGATTTCAACCGCGTCCAGCGGGAGCTGATCGACCCGGCTCTCAAAGAGGCCGGAATTGCCGGCGACACGACGGGGCAGTTCGTGGAAGCCGGCAACATCCGCGTCGACATGTTCGAGCAGCTGCTGCTGGCCGACCTGGTGATCGCGGATATCTCCGTCCATAACGCCAACGTGTTCTACGAGCTGGGCATCCGTCACGCGCTGCGGGCACGCCAGACCATCCTGATCCGGGCAAAGGTGAGCAAGCCGCGGGCGGAGCGGACCGCGGAAGACGACGTGCCGTTCGATCTCAAGACCGACCGCTACCTCGAATACGACCACACCAATCCGAAAGGCTCGCTGGCCGAGCTGGTGACCGCACTGACCGATACCCGGCAGGGCCAGCGCGCTGACAGCCCGGTGTTTCTGTCGCTGCCGTCGCTCGCGGAGCAGGAGCGTTCGCGCCTGTCACCCGTGCCGCCGGATTTCGCGGAGGAGGCGGAGCAGGCCGCGGCCCTCGGAGACGTCGCCTACCTCGGGCTGCTTGCGGCGGAGGCGGCCGGTTTCACGTGGGAGGTCGAAGGGTGGCGGAAGATCGGCAAGGCGCTCTTCGACATCAGCGCCTGGCCCGCCGCGCGGCGCACGCTCGAGCGGATCCGCGACGTCGACCGCAACGACCTCGAAGCCAACCTCTGGCTCGGCACCGTCTATCAACGGCTCAACAAACTGACGGAATCAGACCAGGCGCTCGACCGCGTGCTGGAGAATCCGGCGGCGAATCGCCGGCACCTGTCCGAAGCCTGGGCACTCAGAGGCAGCAACGAGAAGGTGCAGTGGGTCCAGTCCTGGGCCAGCGTCGGCCCGGCCGAGCGCGGGGCAGCCGCGCTGAGATCCCCCTTCCTTCTCGCCGCCTTCAAGAGCTACGAGAAGGCATTCAGCCAGGATCTCAACTCGTTCTATCCCGGCCTGGTTGCGCTGTCGCTTCTGACCATCCGAAAGGACCTGATCGAACGCCATCCGGAAATCTGGACGGAGGAGTTCGCGACCGAGGCCGAGGAGATCGTCGCGCGCGCGAAGCTCGAATACGACCATGCGGCTCTGACCGGAGCGGTACGGCTCGCGCTCGAAGCGGACCAGAACAGCGAGTGGTTCGCCATGAGCTGGGCGGATTACCAGTTTCTGGTCGCGGCGAAACCAGGGATGGCGGTCGCGGCCTACCGGAAGGCCCTGGGGACGCGAAAACAGTTTCACTCCGCCTCCGCCCGCCGTCAGCTCCAGGTGTTTGCCGACCTCGAATTGAAGGCCGATCGCATCAAAGAGTGTCTGGCGATGTTTGCGACCTCCGGTCAGGCGCCGGCGTCGCAGCCGATGCCGCACCTGGTGGTGTTCACCGGCCACATGGTCGACGAACCCGGCCGGACACCACCGCGGTTCCCGGAAGCGTGCGTCGACGCGGCGCGCGCCGAGATCCGCGCCCGCCTCCAGCGCCTTGCCCCCTCGTTCGGCATCGCGGCAGCCGCCAGCGGCGGCGACCTTCTCTTTCACGAAGTGTGCGCCGAGCTCGGGATTGCCACGGACATCTGCCTGGTCATGCCACCCCAGCACTTCGTCAACGAGTCGGTGGTCAAGGCGGGTGACGCCTGGGTGGAGCGCTACTGGGCGTTGATCCGCGTCAGCCAGCGCGACAACCGGTTCGTTCAGCTCAGCGAGCGCACCGACCTGCCGGGATGGCTCAAACGCAAGCGCGGATATGAGATCTGGAATCGCGCCAATCTCTGGATGCTCGAGCGGGCGCTGAGCAAGGCTCCAGAACGCCTGACGGTCATGGCGTTGTGGGACGGCGAGGCGGGCGATGGACCGGGCGGCACCGGCGATCTTCTCGCCCGCGGCGGAGAGCTCGGCGCGACGCCATCGGTAATATCAACCGGCGCCATTTGCGCCCGGGACTGACGTGCCCAAGCCGCGGCTGTTCATCAGCCACAGCTCCAGGGATGATGTCGTTGCGAAGGCGCTTCATGCCGGCCTTGGACCCCCGAGGGAGGATCAGAATGGCTCTATACGCGTTCGATGGGACAGGACAGAAGGACGATCACCCCGAGCTCGAAGACGCGGGCGACAGCAACGTGGCGCGGTTCTTTTTCGCCTACCTGCCCAAGGATGTCGGCAAGCCGGTCGACGATCGGCGCAATTACTATCAGCGGGGCGTGGGCAGCGAGGGGCTGTTCAGGAAGGCGCTCGGCGGCATCACCGGGTTCGGCGGGCGTACGTTCATCCGTCGCGCGCTCGACAAACTCAAGGACAACATCGAAGATGGCGACCCGGTCATCGACGTCGTCGGGTTCAGCCGCGGCGCCGCGCTCGCGCTCGACTTCGTCAACGAGATCGCCAAGGGCAAGGCGAAACTGAAGGACGGTTCGATACCGACCGTGAGGTTCCTCGGGCTCTGGGACTGCGTCCCCTCGTTCGGAATTCCGATCAGTCCGCTGAACATCGGGTGGGACCTCGACCTGCCGGCCAACGTCAAGCGCTGCTTCCACGCGCTCGCGCTCGACGAGCGTCGCGGCAACTTCAACCTCCATCGTCCCAAGGTGCTGGGTGCCGAGACGACCGGACGGCTCACCGAGGTCTGGTTCCGCGGCGTGCATTCCGACGTCGGCGGCAGCGGATCCAAGGAAGATCCGCCGCGCGGGCTCGCCAGCATCCCCTTGAACTGGATGTTCGTCAACGCGCAGGCCTGCGGCCTGCAGTTCGATCCCGCCATGGTGGCGGCGAACAAGGCGGCCGCTCGAGCGCAGGCCACCATGCTGGATAACTTCGACCCGCTCGAAACGCATTTCCGGAAGATGCGACCCGGACGACGTCGCGCATCACAGCGTGACCAGCCGCGACAAGTGCAACAACCCCGCGGTCGCCTGTGTCATCGTCTCTGACACGGGAGAGTTGCTGGGGACGTTTGGCGCTCCGACGGGAGCGCCGCACCCGTAGCGTTCGGGAATCGGGAATCGGGAATGGGGCGCGCTCGTCGCCCTCTGCGGTGAGGATGCCTACGGACGACCGATCTCCGCTGAGGGCCCGCTGACCAGCCTGACGGTGACTTGCCCTGGAGCCCCGGTGTTGTTGGCGTAGAGCCGGAACCAGAACGGCCAGGGCAGGACGGCGTCGTTCACGAAGAGGAACAGCTCGCTGTCCCGCGACGCCCGGAACCGGGTCGGCGTTGCGCCGATGATCCGATAGTCGGCGCCCCACCTTCCCAGTCGCGCGATCGGCGCATACCAGGGCGCGAGCAGGATCCTTCGCAGCGGCAGCGACCAGGTGAAGATCCTGGCGCGCTCGCTGCCAAAGCCGGCCGCCGTCGGCACGCGGTATCCGCCATCCATCCAGACGCCGGTGCGCCGGCCAGGGACGTAGGTCCCTTCGGGCGGATCGTCCGGCGCCACGGCCGGCACCGCGATCGAGAGCTCGTAGGTGTGATCCTTCTGGAGCATCACACCACTGGCAACGCAATGGATCGCGGGATCGAGCGGGACGATGCGGGTTCCAGCCAGGGGGCTGGCGTCCTTGCTGCCACTGCAGGCCCGCCCGCCCACGGCTGCCGCTTCGTAGGTGACGCGGTGCAGCACCAGCAGACTGGCCAGGACGAGCACTGCGAGCATCGTGAGGCCGAACACGAATGGGAGGAACTGCCGGGCGACGAACGAGAAAAAATGCCGGTAGGGTGAAGAGGTGCGTAATTTGAAGATCGGGTCCCCCGGGCCCGGCGGCACCACCACGGTCGCACCAGGATTCTCCACGATCGGTGTCCAGATCTCCCGCATGCGCTGCCGGATCGTTCGCTGCAGCGTCGTTCCACGGCTCATCAGCAGCCAGATCGCCACGCCCCCGGTGATCAACTGCCACGGGAACTTCTCGTAGTGCACCAGCCACGACGACACAAACCCCGGCACGAAGCTGCCGAGCAGATGGATCACCCCTGCTGCGGTCGGCGACCCGCCGTCGAGCGAGTTCACACGCATGCCGTCGGGCATGATTGGCTGCGCGGCGAGATAAAGCGAGACGCCGACGGTGAGAAAGTAGAAGATGCGCCGCTGCCAGACCAGGTTCCAGACTGACTCCTGCTCGCGGGCGCGCGCCTGGGCCTGGGTCGTGCTCTCGAACGGGTTTCCGGTTCCTTCCTTGACGGCGCCATCCCACATCACTGCGGCGTAGCGGTCGGGGAGCACGATCGGCGCGTACGCGTCGGTGCCGTCGCGCAGCCGGTCGAAGACGCTGGCGTGGATCTTTGGCCGGCGCACGACGATGCTGGCGAAGTCATCGTCGGTGAGGCGCTTGATGTGCCGGGGGTTGTAACGATAGTAGCTGCCGAACCCCCGGCGGGAATCGTGAAGCGGGGCGCTGGCGCTGAAGCGAGGAGGCCAGATCTTCGGGATCGGGAAGGCCGGCGGCGCGTCGTACAGGTGCGATTGAAAGCGCAGCCCCCGCTTCTGCGCCTCCCGGGAAATCCAGACCAGCGGCGCGTGCGCCAGCCCATCGTCCGGGTAGCCGCCGCCGACGTCCGAGTGCACGCCCGCGAACCAGACCTGCGTGAGCCGCTCCTCGTCGGTGTGGGTCGAGCCGAGGTTGACCTGATGGCCGGTCTCGTCCCACAGCAGCGGATGGAAGGTGTTGCGTTCATCGTCGAGGGCGACGGCATGGCAGGCCTTGTCGACGCAGTCGGGCAGCGTGCAGATGTCGGGCATCGACAGCGGCCAGATCCACTGGTCCCATCCGCGGGTCAGTTCGTCCATCGGCAGGCCGTAGGCGTCGACCGTGTCCCAGACGCCGAGGAACTCGATGCGGGGCTTGACCTTGGCAGACGTGCCGTCGAGCGATGCGTACGAACGGCAGCCGCGCAGCTTCTCTGCGAACTGGAGCAGACCGTTCCTGGCGCGGCGAAACACTCCCATCATCCCGCGGGTGGGATTTCTCCTTCCCCGGTACCGCCGGTAGGCCCAGGTCGCCAGCCGCATCAACTCGCGGCCGTCGTGTCCGCGGATCAAGCCTTCGGATTCGATCAACCCCGCCAGCACCCGGACGGTGAAGGCTCCGCGGCTGAAGCCGAAGGCAAAGATCCGGTCTCCCGGCCGATAGTTCCGGCAGAGGAACATGTAGAGGTCGCGGACGTTGCGCTTCAGCCCCCACCCGAACCCGCCGCCGAGCACCGCGAGCGGCGCAAATGACGCCGTCCCCACCCCATCGTCGTAGAGCGCGATCTGGTCCGTGCCGGACAGGTCGATCGCGTCGTACATGCGCCAGACGTTGGTCTTGAACAGCTTGGCGGAGCTGTTGCCGGTGCCGTCTGAGAAAACAACGATGTTTCGCGGCGTCTTGTCAGGCATGAGATGCGTCGGATCAGATCACGACCACGCCGGCCGCGACCAGGGCGCCGAAGACCAGCAGGGCGATGCCGCCGATCCGTCCGGCCATGAGCCCCGCGGGGCCGGTCTTTTCGATGAGGACGAACACGGCGAGCGCCGCAACCCACAGCAGGTTCATCACGCCGACGGCAAACAGCACGCACATCAGCGCCCAGCAGCAGCCGAGACAATAGAGGCCATGCCGCGCGCCCATCTGGAGCGCGCCGGTCAGGCCGTCGCGCCAATGGCCCATGAGAAAACCGATCGGCGTCCGGCAGTGGGCCAGGCATGCGCCCTTGGCCGGGGTGACCTGGTAGGCGCCGGCGGCGATGAGAATCGCGCCGGCCAGCCGGGGACTTGCCGCCGCCATCGCCGGGGACAGCAGGGTCGCCTCGTGAAGGCGCCATTGCGCCAGGACCGCCAGCGCGCTGAAGCCGGTCCAGACGGCGAGGTAGCCGGCGCCGAACAACATCAGCACCGGCCAGGCGATGCGGCTGGCGCCGCGGGCGGCGGTCGCCCCGGCAAACAGCAGCAGCACCGGGACAGCGCTGCCGGCCATCATGCCGATCATCATGACGGTCCACATGACGAAGTTGACCCACAGGTCGGTGAGGGTCCACGGCATGTGCATCCCCATGTCCGCCATCATCGAGTCGTGCGCCATCGACTCCGACATCTGGCGACCGAGGTGGGCGAGCTCTACCCAGGCCAGAGCAGTGATCGCGACGACACAACTGACAATCAGGATGCGGTCGCGGCGTGGAACGGCTACGACCGGCGAAACACTATGCATTCCGCCATGAGAACGGCGGACTGGCCGTTGTTCGTGCCGGTCACGTCCTGCCAGGTCAGGCCGAACGCCTTGACGTGGCTCTTCGACGGACGCGCGAGCGCGAAGCAGTTGCAGGTTTCGTAACCGACCGCTCACGCGCCAGGCCGGATTTCCCATCGAATCCTCCGTTCGGCGCCATTGTAGCGCTGCCGGTGACAACCGGCCCGGTGACATTGACAGCACACCGGGGACGTGCCAGCATCGGATCATCTTGTTGAGGACACTGTGTTGCGCGTGTTGTTGTCTCGGGGCCAAAGCCTCCGACGCCGCGCTGTGTCCGGTCATGCGCCTGTAGCGACCTAGCATCAACAGACTCACACAGCTCTAAGGCCCGGGAGGCATCGCCGCTTCCCGGGCCTTTTCTTTTTCCACATCTTTTCGATTCGAGCGAGGGAGCATGAGCGCACGACGTCCGATCGGCATCTACTACGAACACCCCGACTGGTTCCGGCCGCTCTTCAGCGAGCTGGACCGCCGCGGCACCCCCTACGTCGCGCTGGACGCGACCCGTCACCTCTACGACGCGACCAACGGCGATGGCACCGAGTTCGGGCTGGTGTTCAATCGAATGAGCCCGTCCGCCTACCTGCGCGGCCGCGGAGACAGCATCCTCTACACCCTCAGCTATCTCGCTCACCTCGAACAGCTCGGCGTCCGCGTCGTGAACGGGCTGTCCGCCTTCCGGACGGAAACGTCAAAGGCGCTGCAGCTGTCGCTGCTGAAGTCGCTGGGGCTGCCGTTCCCGGCGGCGCGCGTCATCCATCACCCGGAGCAGGCGCGCCAGGCCGCCGACGGGCTGCGCTTTCCGGTGGTGGTGAAGGCCAACATCGGCGGCAGCGGCGCCGGGATCGTGCGGTTCGACAGCCCGGAGGATCTGTCGCGGGCGATCGACGAGGGGAGGATCGCGCTCGGCATCGACGAGACCGCGCTGGTCCAGGAGTTCGTGCCGGCGCGCGGCGGGCACATCACCCGGGTGGAGGTGCTGGGCGGCCGCTATCTCTACGCGATCAACGTCTACAGCACCGGCGAGAGCTTCAATCTGTGCCCGGCGGACATCTGCCAGACGAGTGACGGCGTGCCGCTCGACCGGGCGGCCTGTGCCGCGGACGCGCCGAAGAACAGCCTCCGGGTCGAAGGCACGACTCCGCCGCGCGAGGTCATCGCCGAGGTCGAGCGGATCATGGCAGCGGCCGGCATCGAGGTCGGCGGCATCGAGTATTTCGTGGACGACCGCGACGGACGCCGCTACTACTACGACATCAACGCGCTCTCCAACTTCGTCGCCGATGCGCCGCGGGTGGTCGGGTTCGACCCGTTCGCCAGGCTGGCGGACTTTCTCGAGCAGGAGGTCCGCTGATTCCAGCTGTTGATCGCGACCGGCGCGGCTTCAACTGACGCGTGCCGGAGGAGGTCGCAGCTTGAACTGTCTTGCGTTGGCCGGGCACCAGATCTCGAAGTGGTTGTCGCGCACCCGGGTGTTCTTCTCGAGGTCGAGGTACTTGGCGGTCGCCGGCACCCCGGCCCGCTCGAGCACCCCGAGGATCCGTTGCGCCGCCGGCTCCTCGGCCTTGGTGTAATAACGCACCTCGAACTGGCGCAGGCCTGCCGCCCGGGGTGTGTGCTCGATGCCGACCGGGATGATGCCGGCATTCTGAAGCCGGTCGCTCAGATTGCGTGCCCACTGGCGGTCCGCTTCGTCGACGATCTGGACATACGCGCGCGGCACCAGCAGATTCGCCTTCGGGTCGGCATCGAGCGCGGTCTCGAGGCCGCCTCGAGCGTCTTCCGGCGTCCGCCGGTAGGCCGAGATCATCGTCGAGAGCGCCGCCTCTTTCTCGGCTACCCGGGCTTCGAGCTCGCGCAGCTGCGTCGATTTCGCCTCGATGTCGGTCACCAGCGTGGCCTGGCGCTGCTCGAGCGTCTCCGCCTCGGTCCGCAGGCGCGTGACCTGCCACCATCCGCCGAAGATCAGCACTCCGACCAGCACCGCCGCCGCCGCGAGTGACAACCAGGCGACCCCGGCCGCTTTTCGAACCGCACTGGCCTCGCGGCGTTCGACGTTCTCGAGCAGCTTCAGGCGCTGTTCGACGCTCAGCCTGTTTCCCGGATCTTCAGCACTCACGCTCGTTGACCTTTCACGCCTGCCGCGCACTCGCGTCGGCCGCGATGTGCTCCATCAGGTTCCAGAAGTGCTGCCGGATCTTCCGGCAGCCCGGATGCGAACGCGAGCGGCAGGCTTCGAGGCCGTCCCGCAGCGTTTCGAATTGCTCGACCTTGCTGTCGAGCCGGGTCAGCCCGGTGGCGGTGGCGCCCCAGGCGGCCAGCGAAAGAATCATCGGCGCCACGATGCCGACCGTCGCGCGGGTCGCGAGCGCGGCGTCGGTGGCGACCAGGAAGAAAGCGCCGCCGAGCGCCGCGCCGATCACCGCGCTGAGCGCGCGGGTGCGCCACAGGCGCTGCTCGCTCGCGGCGCCGGCGGTCAATGAGACGGTCCAGCACCGCGGCTTCGTCCGTACCGGGTGAGGCTGGTTCTTCGTCGCGATACGCCGGCGCCATCGCGGCATCGTCCGGAGCTGCCGATCGGCTGCCGGTGATCCCGAAGACCAGCTGCTCGAGAGCGGCCGCGAAGCGAGCGTCGTCGCGGAAGTCTACCCATGTCCGCCCTTCGAGAAATCCCGGCGGTTCGGCGTCCTCGATGAGGACGGCGATGACATGGCAGCGCCGCGCCAGCGCCAGGCTGTACTCCTCTTCCACCCACGCGGACGCAACCGATCCTGGCGACAGCACCACGACCACGCTGCGCACCTGTCCGATGGCGCGTGCGAGCGCGCCTGGAAAGCGGTCTCCGGGACGGATCTGTTCACTGTCGAGCCAGACGCGGAGGCCCCTGGCTTCGAGGGCGCGCTTCAGCGAGGCGACCCACTCGCTGTCGCCGCTGTGATAGCTGAGAAAGGCATCGAATGCCGGGGCGGCTTCGGGAGACGTCACGACGCGCCGATTCTACAACCTGCGACCAGATGTGCATCGCCGGTCCGGCTTGCGGTCGCTACCGGCGTACCGGACCCATTGTCATGTCAAGCGGACGCATTTCTAGGCTTGAAGTGATGCGCGCATGTTGCTACTCTCGCTCGACATGCCTGAAAGTCTCGGCGCTCGACTGCGCCGGCGGCGTGAAGAACAGGGAATCGATCTCATCGCCATCGCGGCGCAGACCAAGATCAAGCTCTCGCTGCTCGAAGCGCTGGAGCGTGACGACGTCTCGCACTGGCCGTCGGGGATCTTCCGGCGCGCCTACATCCGGACCTACGCTCACGCCATCGGCCTCAACCCCGACGACGTCGTGCGCGACTTCCTCGAGGCGCACCCTGAACCTGCCGAGGTCGTGACCACGGAGGCGATCGCGTCGGCGCTCGACGGTGGCCGCAAGAACGGCGGCCCCCCGACCCGCCTGCGCTACATCGTCGGTTCGGCGATCGACTCGCTGACCCGGCTGCGGCGCAGCCCGCCGGTCGAGAACCTCGTGGTGGCCGACGGCGGCTGGATCCACGTACCGGCCCCGGCTGAGCCCGAGCCAGCGTCGGCCAGGACCACGCCGCCGGAACCCCTCGAGCCGGACGTAACCGCCGCCCCCGATACCGGCCGTCCCGTCGAAGCAACCAGCGCAGTTCCCCACATCGAACCGGTTGACCCCGGTCCGCGGATCCCTGCGGTCGATGCCCGTCGTCCGGCCGTTGCTGCGCACCATCCGGTAGTCGCGGCTCCGGTCGAACCGTCGCGGCAGCCTCCGGCAGCCGCCGATCCCGAGCCCGCGCGGCCGGATCCGGATTTTCTGGCGGTCGCGCGGCTCTGCACGGAATTCAGCCGGGTGCAGACCAGCGACGATCTTCAGATGCTGCTCCAGGACGCTGCCGCCATTCTCGAGGCGAGCGGGCTCATCATCTGGGCGTGGGACGAGCAGGAGGATGGGCTCAGGCCGGTCATGGTGCACGGCTATTCCGAGAAGCTGCTCGCGCAGTTACCGACCGTCAGGCGTGACGACGACAACGCCACGGCAACGGCGTTCCGGTCCGGCCAAACGTGCGCGATCAAGGGCCGGGCCCATACCAGCGGCGCACTGGCGGCGCCGCTCATCACTCCGGACGGCTGCGTCGGGGTGCTCGCGATCGAACTGCCGCCAGGCCGGGAGCAGGAGCCATTCGTTCGGGCGACTGCCACGATCTTTGCCACGATGCTGGCACAGCTGGTCGGGCGGGCCGAGGCCTCGGACGGCCAGGAGGCCGACGCCTCGGACGGCCAGGAGGCCGACGCCGGCACACTGCCGCTGGAGACCGACGAGCTCCTTCACGAGAACGCGCGCCGCTGAAGCGCCGGGTTACGGGGCCGTGCCCGGCGGGCCGCTTGCGACCCCCGTCACCGCGTAGTGCCGCATCTCGAGGATGGCCGGGATATACGGCCGGATCTTCCCGAGAAAGCCGCCGAACTCCGGGCTTCGCCTGAACCCGCGCAGGTGTCCTTCCGCCGAATCCCACTCGATCCGCAGGATGTACTGCGACTCGTCCTCGACACATCGAGCGAGCTCGTACCCGAGACAATGCGGCGACCCATCGAGGGCGGCGGCCGCGTCGGCATAGGCCTGTTCGAAGGCGGGCCGCTGGTCAGCCGGAATGTTGTAGCGAATGTATTCGACGATCATCGCGGTCGTCACAGACCGAAAGACGCGAGCGCGATGTTCTGTTCGAGCTGCTTCTTCACCCTGCCGAGGCGGATGCGGTTTGATTCAGGGCCGGCGGGCTCGATCGCGCCGAGCAGGCGGCCGGATTCCGGGGACGTCACGCCACGGCGGGCCTCGTCCACGAGCTTGCCGATGTCGAGGTCGACGAACGGCATGCCGACACCGCGGTAGGCCTGCTCGCGGATCCAGCGGTATTCGTCGAGCGACAGGCCGGCGGTGTTGAGCGCCTCGATCTGGCCGCGCTTCGCGTCGATCCAGGTGGCCGCGAGGTCGCTGTAGGCGCGGAGCAGCGCCGGCGCGTCGGTGAGCGTGGCCTCCTTCTTTTCGGCGAGGACTTTGTACTTCGATTCGAATGCGGCCATCCGCTCACCAAGCCGGCGGCGTATTTCCGCCTGGACCTGGAGGAGCTTCTCGATCTGGCTGTCGCTCAGCTCTTCCGACGCCGGCGGCACGAAGGCGGACCGGTTGCGAATGTCGCGTTCGAGATCGGGAATCTGGGCGAGCTCGGCAAACTGCGAAACCGTCGACGAAACCTCCCGGTAAACGTAATAGGCGACTCCGGCCGCGACGGCGCCGGTCACAAACAACGCGAGGCCGCAGCCGATCGCGAGCTTCTTCATGCGGTCAACCCTCCGGGATTGCCGCATAGTCTACACGCGCCCGTCGGCCACGCCTCAGCGGGAGGCACACGGCGAAGTTCCGTGTTGGACCGTGGCCAATTCGTCTGAAACTGACCCACCACCAGAGGGGCCAGCGGTTACGACTTCCTGACCGGTTCGTTACCGTTCGCTTATGACTGGGCTGGCGACGCGGGAATACTCTGGGGCCGCACTGAAGCACCCCGAGGAAATCCCCGCAATGCCTACGAACCACCTCGTCTCCCTCCTCATCGTTATCGCCAGCCTGTTGGCGGCGCCCGCCGGGGCGCCGCGGTCCGCCGCCCCGCAGGTCCGCCGCCCGCGGTCCGCCGCCCAGGAACCCGCGCCGAAAAGTCACGACGCCGGGCTCCCGGAAGTTGCAACCCACGACAACCGCACGGCGGCCGGCACCGTCGTCGACGGCGTACTGACGCTCCAGCTGAGAGCGGCTGCCGGATTGTGGAGGCCGGAAGGGAACGACGGTCTGGCCAGGCAAATCGAGGCCTTCGGCGAGATCTCGGGACCACTGTCTGCTCCCGCGCCGCTCATCCGCGTGCCGACCGGCACCGAAATCGCCGCAACCATTCGCAACGACCTGCCGCATCCGCTTCGCGTCAACGGACTCTGCGAGCGCGGAGGCACCGACTGCCCGTCGCTCGACATACCTCCCGGCGAAACGCGCCAGGCCCGGTTCAAGAGCGGCCGCCCCGGCACCTACAGCTACTGGGGGGCCACCACCGGGATGCCGCAGCAGTTCCGTGCGGCCGAGGACACCCAGCTGTCCGGCGCCTTCATCGTCGATCCGCCCGGAGCGGTCCCCGATCAGGACCGTGTCTTCGTCATCACCGAGTGGACCAGCCTGACGCGGACGGAACTGAAGCGCCTCCTCGGCGAGGACGACCCCGGCGCCGCGTTCCTGAAGCTCAAACCGGACGTGACGTTCCTCATCAACGGGCGCAGCTGGCCGCATACGGAGCGGCTGAAGTACGACCTCGCGGATGTCGTCCGCTGGCGGGTCGTGAACCTGAGCACACAGATCCACCCCATGCACCTGCATGGGTTCTACTTCGAGGTCGACAGCCTTGGCGACGGAGGCAGCGACCGGATCTTCGCCCCGGCCGAAAGATCCCGGGTCGTGACCCAGCTGATGCAGCCCGGATCGACGATGGCCATGACCTGGAAGCCGGAGCGCGCCGGCAACTGGCTGTTCCACTGTCATGTGATGACGCATGTTTCTCCCGTCCTGCACGTCGATGGCTCGCCGCGGCAAGACGAGGGACACGCGCCGGGTCATCACCCGGGCGCCGGCATGAAGGGGATGGTCCTGGGCATTACCGTTACCGGTCCCGAGGAGATAGAGACAACGACCGATGCCGACCCACCGCGCAAGCTCACGCTCGTGATGCAGACCGAAGCGCAGCGATTCGGGGAGGCGCCGGCATACGGATTCGTGCTGGCCGACAGCCCGGGCGCCGTGCACTCCGGGCCCGTGCCGGTGCCCGGCCCCACGCTCGCGCTCACGCGGGGTGAGCCGGTTCACATCACCCTGGTCAACCGTCTGCCCGAGGCGACCGCGATTCACTGGCACGGGATGGAGCTCGACAGCTATTACGACGGCGTCCACGGCTGGGGAGGATCCGGCCAGCGAGTCACGCCGATGATTCAGCCCGGCGAGTCATTCGTCGTCCGCTTCACGCCGCCTCGAACCGGCACGTTCATGTATCACACTCATTTGCACGACAACCGGCAGCTGACCTCGGGGCTCTACGGCGCGATGCTCGTCCTCGAACCTGACGAGAAGTTCGACCCTGCCACCGACCACGTCATGGTCCTCGGTCGTGGCGGACCCCAGACCACGGCTCCGGTGGTGATCAACAACGAGCGCGAACCGCAATATGTGTGGAAGGCCGGCGTCCGGCACCGCATCCGGTTGATCAACATCACGCCGAACGACATCGCTTCGGTCACGCTCCAGGGGAGCGACGGCCCGGTCAAGTGGCATCCGCTCACCAAGGACGGCGCGCCGCTGCCACCCGATCGCTGCGTTCCCGGCCCCGCGCGCCAGATCATCGGCGTCGGCGAGACCTACGATTTCGAATACGAGACGCCACGCGGCCGGCAGAACCTCTGGCTGGAGGTCCGCAGCCCTGGCGGGCGATGGCAGGCCCAGGGACGCATCATCGTCAAGTAGACATGGGCATGGGGGATGGGCATGGGAAAGGGGGTGCGAGGGAGTGCGAGGGGTGCGGGGGGTGCGGATGGCGGAATTGGGAGTTGGAAGTTGGGAGTTGGAAGTTGATTTCCGCCCAGTCGGCTGAGCTGGCGTACCGCTTGCTTGCTTGGCTCGGGACCAATGGACTCCACCCGCGCAGAAGATCACTCGGACGAACGCGCGGACGAGGCTGCACGGTCTACCCATTCGCGCGATCGCTTTCTCGTCCGTCTGGACGATGCGGTGCGGCCGCTGGCCGACGCGGAAGAGATCACTTTCACCGCGGCGCGGGCGCTGGGTCAGCACATGGGCGTGAACCGGTGCGCTTACGCGACCGTCGAGGACGACCAGGACACATTCACGGTGACGGGGAATTTCGCCGACGGCGTGGGCAGCATTGTCGGCCGCTACACCTTTACGCAGTTCGGTGAGGACTGCCTGCGGCTGATGAGAGCCGGGGAACCGTACGTCGTCGACGATGCGGAGGCGGACCCGCGAATCACCGAGGCCGAGCGGCCGTCGTATGTGGCGACCGCGATCGGGGCGATGATCAGCGTGCCGATTCTCAAGCAGGGGCGCTTCGTGGCCGCGATGGCGGTCCACAGCGCCGGTCCGCGACAGTGGCGATCCGACGAAGTGGAGCTGGTTCAGCACGTCGCCAGCCGATGCTGGGAGTCGATCGAACGGGCGCGGGTCACGCAGGACCTGAGAGAGAGCGAGCACCTGTTCCGGGAGCTGGCCAATTCGATCGCCAACCTCGCGTGGATGGCCAGGCCGGACGGCACCGCCTACTGGTTCAACGACCAGTGGTACGCGTATACCGGGACGACGCCGCAAGAGGGGGACCGCTGGGGGTGGAACCACGTTCACGACCCGGTCGCTCTCGCCGAGGTCAGGGGAAAGTGGGCCCACTCGGTCAGGACCGGCACGCCGTTCGAGATGGTTTTCCCGTTGCGCTCGAAAACCGGTGAGTTTCGCCGCTTCCTGACCCGCGCCAACCCGGTCCGCGATTCACACGGCCGGGTGGCCCACTGGTTCGGCACCAACACCGACGTCGAGGACGAACGCCGCGCAACCGAAGCCAACGTCCTGCTGCGGCAGCGGGAGCAGGCGGCCCGCGAGGAAGCGGAGCTGCAGAAGCGGCTGCTGCATTCGCTGTTCATGCAGGCGCCAACCCTGATCGCGGTGCTGCGAGGGGCGAACCACGTCGTCGAGCTGGCCAACCCGCCGGTGTGCCGGGTTTGGGGCCACACGCAGGAGGAGCTGCTCGAGCGTCCGCTGTTCGACGTGATCCCGGAACTGCGCGACCAGGTCGTTCGCGACGTGCTGGACGAGGTCTACCGGACCGGTGTCTCGCACGTCGGCAAGGAAACAGCAGTGCGCTTCGACCGCGGCAGCGGGGCGGTCGAGACCTACTTCAACTTCGTCTACTCACCTTTCCGGGGGATCGACGGGGAGATCCAGGGGCTGTTCATCATCGGTTCCGACGTGACCGAGCAGGTGCAGGCGCGCAACCAGGTGAACCAGTTGCGCGAAGCGGCCGAAGCGGCGAACCGCGCCAAGGACGAGTTCCTGGCGATGCTGGGTCACGAGTTGCGGAACCCGCTCTCGCCGATCCAGACGGCGTTGCACCTGATGCGGCTCCGCGGCAACGACGGATCGGAGCGTGAGCGCACCGTGATCGAGCGGCAGGTCAATCACCTGACCCGGCTGGTGGACGACCTGCTCGACGTCTCGCGCATTGCCCGCGGCAAGGTGGAGCTCAAGGAAGAGATCGTCGAGGTGGCGGACGTCGTCGCCAAGGCGGTGGAGATGAGCAGCCCGCTGTTCGAGCAGCGGGGGCACATGCTGCACGTCCGTGTGCAGAAACGCGGCCTCGCCGTCGCCGGGGATCCGACCCGTCTCAGCCAGGTCGTGTCGAACCTGCTGACCAATGCGGCCAAGTACACGCCGCCCGGCGGTCGCGTCATGGTGCGCGCCGAGGTCGAGGGGCCCGACGTCGTGCTGCGGGTGCAGGACAGCGGCATCGGCATCCTGCCGGAGGTGCTCCCGCGCGTGTTCGACCTGTTCGAACAGGGGCCGCAGGCGATCGATCGCGCCCAGGGAGGCCTCGGGCTCGGCCTGACGATCGTGAAGAACCTGATCGAGCGGCATCGTGGATCGGTCTCGGCGCACAGCGACGGCCTGGACCGCGGCAGCGAGTTCGTCGTCCGCCTGCCGCTGGTGGATCCCGACCGGTTCGCAGTTGTCGGGAAGATGGCGCTGGCAGGGTCCGGCCGGCCGGCGCTGGAGGCTGCCGACGCGCTGCGCATCCTCATCGTGGACGACAACGAGGACGGCGCCGAGATGATCTCGATCGCGCTGAGCGCGAAAGGCTACCTGACCATGGTCGCGCACGACGCGCCGGCGGCGCTTCGAGCGGCCGCGGAGTTCAAGCCGGCGGTCGCCTTCCTCGACATCGGGCTGCCGGTGATGGACGGCTACGAGCTCGCCGCGCGGCTGCGCGAGGTCCCCGGGCTCGCCGACATCCGCCTCATCGCCCTGACCGGCTATGGCCAGGAGTCCGACCGGAGGAAGACCCGCCAGGCAGGCTTCCATATCCATCTCGTGAAACCGGTGGACCTGGAAGCGGTTGAAAGGGCAGTGAGGTTCTAAACTCCCAACTTCCAATTCCCAACTTCCAACCGGGATCAGTTTGGGAGTAGGCAGTTGTTACGGTTTCGCCTTGAGGATGATCGTCGAAGCCGAGTCCTTCGTGAGAGCGGAGCTCCCGGCGGGGTAGGCGTTCTGCTGGAGGATGTAGGCGACCAGGCCCACCGCCTCGGCGTCGGTCACCACCGCCGATCCGTCATTCGGCATCGTCAGCACGATAGTGGTGACCATTTCATCGAGGGTCCGGCCGTCCCACTTCTTCATGAACGGTTCGTCGCCGAGCGGAACATCCTTCGGCTTTTTCTTCGCTGCTACCGTAAAGGCGTGACACTCGGCGCAGAGCTTCTCGAACTGCGCCTTCGCGCCGTCGGCCTGCTCCTTGGTGTAGATGCCGTCGTTGGTGGTCTTCTCCTGCCGTCCGCCGGCCGACAGCACGAGGGCCGTGCTCCAGATGACGAGTGCCGTTCCCAGGATCGTGGTCTTTGCAAACATGCGGACGCGTTATCTCCAGCTGAAACCGTGCTTGGTGAGGGGCAGCGAACGGACGCGGACGCCAGTCGCGGCGAACAGTGCGTTGGTGAACGCCGGAATGATCGGCGGCAGCGGCGGTTCGCCCAGGCCGGTCGGGTTGTTGTCGGAGGTGAGGAAGTGCACCTCGATCTCTGCCGGCGCCTGGCGCATCCGCATCACCGGATACGCTTCGAAGTTGCTCTGCGCCACCTTGCCACCGTCAATCGTGATCTCGAGCATCAACTGGCTGAGGCCGTCGATCACGGCGCTGTGCACCTGGGCCTCGGCGTTGAGCGGGTTGATGATCTGCCGGCCGACGTCGCCGGCGACCCACACCTTGTTGACGCGGATGCGCTTGCTCGCGTCCACGTTCACCTCGGCGACTTCGGCAACGTAGCCGTTGTGGCTGAAGTGGAAGGCGACACCCATGCCGGTCCCCTTCGGCAGCGTCCGCTTGCCCCAGCCTGATTTTTCCGCTACCAGCTTCAGCACGCCGGTCATCCGTTCCGCGTTGAAGCCCACGCCGCCCCCCTGCAATGGAATCGGCGTGGCGGCGAGGAGGTTCAGCCGGAACTGCACCGGATCCTTCCCGGCCGCTACAGCGAGCTCGTCGAGGAACGATTGCATGACAAACGAGATGGCGCACGCCCCCGGTGCCCGGTGGGCGCCCGTGGTCACGCCGAGCGGCATCATCGAGACATGGGTCGCGAAGTTCGGCACGAACCGCGCCGGGAATTCGGCCGCGCCGAGCGTCGCCGAGCCGGCGGGCCGCGGCCCCGCGGGCTGCCCGGGCTGATTGGCATTGGCCGGCGGGGAGGTCTGGGCCGGCGGCGGTGCGCCAGGTGCCGGCGGTCCGCCCGGAACCGCGGCCGGCGTCGCGACGCTGAACGACACGAAGTGATTGCGCCACGCGACGAGCGAGCCGTTCGCGTCGAGACCGGCTTTGAAGAAGTGATACCCAGCGGGCCTGAACACTTCCTGCCGCGTTGCGTCTTCGCGCGACCATCGCAGCTGCACCGGGACGCCGACTGTCTTCGCGATCACCGCGGTCTCGACGACATAGTCGTTGTACAGGCGGCGGCCGAAGCTGCCGCCCATACGGGGAAGATGGACGGTGATGTCTGCCGGCGTGATGCCGAGGGCGGTCGCGATGGTGTTGACCACCCCGCCCGGCTGCTGCGTACCGACCCACATCTCCAGCTTCCCGTCGCGAAACGCCGCGGTCGCATTCGGCGGTTCCATCTCGGCGTGGGCGAGGAACGGATAGTCGTACGCCGCTTCCACCGTCTTGGCCGCGCCGGCGAGCGCCGCGTCGGGGTCGCCGTCCTTGCGCGCGGTGCTGTGCGGAGCTTCCTTCGACAGTTCGACCGCGCGCGTGGCGAATCCCGCGCTGCTGTCCGAGGCGGTCACGCCGTCGTCCCACTTGACCTCAAGCTTCTTGCGGGCGGAGTCGGCGTACCACCAGCTGTCGGCGACGATGGCGACGCCGCTCATCGAGCCGCCGCCATGGCTCTCGGGGACGATGAAGGCGTGCCGCACGCCCGGAAGCGCTTTGACGGCATCGAGGTTGGCGCTGATCGCCTTGCCGCCGATGACCGGGCACCGCTGATACACAGCGAAGAGCATGCCGGGCACTTTGATGTCGCTGCCGAACAAAGGCTGACCGGTGACGATCTTGTGGTTGTCGACGCCGGCGATCGGCTTGCCGATGATGTGGTAGGTTTTCGGGTCCTTGAGGGTGAGGCTCGCGGCGTCCGGCGGGGTGAGGCGCGCGGCCGCGGCCGCGAACTGGCCGTATCCCGCCGACTTGTTCGATGCCGCGTGGACCAGGCGTCCGGGCGTGGTCGTGATCTCGGCGGCCGGCACGCCCCACTCCTGCGCGGCGGCGGCGATCAGCATCTGGCGTGCGGCGCCGCCGATGCGCCGCATCGGTTCCCAGTTGTTCGGCGTCGCCGTGCTCCCGCCGGCCGACTGGCCGCCGTAACGCGCCGGATTGAGGTCCCCCTGCTGGATCCGGACGTCCTTCCACTCGATGTCCAGCTCCTCGGCGATCAGCATCGGCAGCATCACCTTCACGCCCTGGCCGATCTCGGGGTTCTTGGCGATGATCGTCGCGATGCCATTGGTGTCGATCGAGACGAAGGCGTTCGGCTCGAGCGGCGGCGCGTTACCCCGCCCTTGCCCCTGCGCCAGCAGCTCGAACGGCTCGAGGTAGCTGGCGAGCATGAACCCGCCGCCGGCAATCGCGGTGACCCGCAGGAAGCTGCGGCGATCGAGCGTGACGGTGGGGGTCATTTCGCCTCCGCGGTCTTGGTGCCGCTGACCGAGCGGACCGCCTGGTGGATTCCCTGGCGGATCCGGATGTAGGTGCCGCAGCGGCAGAGATTGGCGTTCATCGCCGAATCGATCTCCGCGTCGGTCGGCTGCGGCCGGGCGGCGATCAGCGCCGCCGCCGCCATGATCTGGCCGGCCTGGCAGTAGCCGCATTCCGGTACGTCGAGCGCCTCCCACGCTTTCTGAAGCGGGTGCGTGCCGTCCGCCGACAACCCTTCGATGGTCACCACGGCCGCGCCGGCGACATTCGAGACCGGCGTCTGGCAGGAGCGGACCGCCCGGCCGCGCACGTGCACCGTGCACGCGCCGCACTGCCCGGCGCCGCAGCCGTACTTGGTGCCGTGCAGGCTCAACACATCGCGCAGCACCCACAGCAGCGGCATGTCGGCCGGGGCATCGACGGTGGTGGCTTTTCCATTGAGCGTGAAGGTGACAGGCATCGTCGAATTATATGGGAAACCGACCGCGGAGCCTCCTTATTGGCATTGGCCATTGGCCGCGGCAGGCTCTGCCGTGGCCACGGATCAAAACTCCATGGATCGACACGGTTCAGGCCAAGGTTCAACACGGCTCAACACTGTCGGGCTTGGTAGCGCCACGCGTGGCCTGCCTTACCCAACGCTTACGGTGTTCTCACCGCACCGTTATGACTGCCCCGGCAGTCGCGTCCTACTCTCGCTCGTTCATGCGGGTCTGGAAGCCCGCTGCAAGGAGGAAGAGGAAAGATGCGTTACATGCGAGTCGTCGTGGGTGTGGCTGTACCGGTGATGTCGGTGGCGGTTTTCCCGCTGCTTCTGACCGTCCTGCTCGGGTCGCCCACCCCGACCCAGGCGGCCTTCGTAGACGGCGGCAAGGGGCCCAGCGTTCTGATCGGCACCGACGATGACAACCTCACGAATCCGGAGATCCAGCCCGAAGGAGTGGCAGCGAACCAGTCGCTGAACAACACCGACGTGCTCGAGGGAGGGCCGGGGAACGACGTGTTGATCGGGCTGCTCGGCAGCGACGTGATGCTCGGTGGTCCGGGGCAGGACGTGATCGTCGGCGGGCCTGATCCGGGCGCGCCGAACAGCGACATCATGTTCGGCGGCCCCGGGGACGATGTGAACCTGTGGGCGCCGGGGGATGGCAGCGAGGCCTTCATCGGCGGTCCGGGGCGCGATGCCCTGATCTTCGGGGTCACCGACCGCGTCGACGGCAAGCCGGTCCTGTCGAGCGCCGTACCTGGGTTCCCGTTCGGCCTGCCGACCGCGAACGTGACCGGCCAGGGCGGTTTCTGCACCGTCGAACCGGCCTCCCCCGACTCCGGCTACGACTTCCTGGTGAAGTTCTTCGGCCGCGCCACCGGCAACCTGGCCGTCACCGTGCGGGTGAAGGAGGTCGAGCAGGTGTTCTGCACCAGCATCGCCGGCGGATCGATCACCTTCGCCGACCTGGGCCAGCCGTCGCCGCTGCTCTCAGAGGTGTCGCTCAGCGAGGTCCGGCAGCTCAATCACACCGTCGGTCTCATGGTGCGGTGACTTAGGTTCCGGATTCCAAGTTGTGGGTTCTTAATTCGGAATTCTTAGTTCTGAATTCTTAATTCTGAATTTCACCGGCTTACCCTTGCCGTTCCACCCTTCATGACGCGTTCGATCTCGGGCAATGACACCATCGAGGTGTCGCCCGGGGTCGTCATCGCGAGCGCGCCGTGTGCGGCGCCGCACTCGACGGCCCACTGCGGTCCCTTGCCTGCGAGCAGGCCGTAGATCAACCCCGAGGCGAAGGAGTCGCCGCCGCCGACGCGATCGAAGATCTCGAGCGCTTCACGGGTGCGGGCGGTGTGCAGCTCTCCGTCCGCGTAGAGCACTGCTCCCCAGTCGTTGACGGTGGCGGTCCGGGCGTGGCGGAGCGTGGTCGCGACCATCCGGAAGTTCGGGAACCCGGTCACCGCGTGCTCGATCATGCGGCGGAAGTTGGCGGGGTCGAGCTCCGACAGATGATCGTCGAGCCCCTCGACCTCGAAGCCGAGGGCGGCGGTGAAGTCCTCTTCGTTGCCGAGCATCACGTCCACCAGCGGCGCGAGCTCACGGTTCACCTCGCGGGCGCGGCGCTGGCCGCCGATCGACTTCCACAGCGACGGACGATAGTTGAGGTCGTACGAGACGATCGTGCCGTGCCGGCGCGCCGCCAGCATCGCCTCGCGGGCAACCTGCGGCGTGGTGTCGCTGAGCGCCGCGAAGATGCCGCCGGTGTGAAACCAGCGGGCGCCGTCGCCGCCGAAGATGCGATCCCAGTCGACGTCCCCGGGCTTCAGCTGCGAGACCGCGGTATGTCCCCGGTCCGAACAGCCGACCGCGGCCCGCACGCCGAACCCGCGCTCGGTGAAGTTCAACCCGTTCCTCGCGGTTCGTCCGACGCCGTCGTCCGGCACGAAGCGGAGGTAGCGCTGGTCGACCCCGCCCTGGTTGATCAGGTCCTGCACCAGGCGCCCGACCGGGTTGTCCACCAGCGCGGTGACGATGGCGGTGTCGAGGTCGAAGGCACGGCGGAGGCCGCGCGCCACGTTGTACTCGCCGCCGCCCTCCCACACCTGGAAGCTTCGAGTGGTGTGAATCCGGCCTTCGCCGGGATCGAGGCGGAGCATCACCTCTCCGAGCGCCACCAGGTCGTAGCGGCAGTCCGGCTTCTCGCGGATCGTCAACCCGTCAGCCATGGTCCTCCTGAAGGCTCCATTCTGTGCGAAGTGAGGCTACTTCCGGGAAAGAGACCGATGCCCGCAGGATGGGACGGATCGATTTCTTGCGCCGCCGTTCACCGCGCCGCATAATCAGTTGGCCGCCTCATGACGACTCCCCGCGACCCGTCCGCTGCTGATCTGAACGACGTCCTGGCGAACCTGCCGACCGCGGATCCGCCGCTGATCCCCGCGCCGGAGCTGATCAGGCTGATGCTGGAGTCCAGCGTCGGCATCAGCGATCTCGTGTTCTCGCCCGGCCGTCCGCCGCAGGTCGAGCGCCACGGCGAGCTGGTGGCGGTCTCCGTGCCTGAGGTTCCGGTCCTGCGTCCGGAGGACACGGCCGACGTCGCCTCCCACCTGATCGGCGGCAACCAGCAGGCGCTTCGCACCTTGAAGCAGGAAGGGTCCTGCGACGTCTCGTATTCGTTGCCCGAGTACCTCCCGGTTCCGCGTCAACATCTTCCGGCAGCGCGGCTCGTTCGCGATCGTCATGCGGGTCATCGCCGCGAAGATCCCGACCCTCGCCTCGTTGAAGCTGCCGATGGCGATCGCCGAGGCCGCCTCGCTCAAGAACGGGATCGTCCTGGTCACCGGCCCGACCGGATCAGGCAAGTCTTCGACGCTGGCCGCGCTGATCGACCTGGTCAACGAGACCCGCGCCGAGCACATCCTCACCATCGAGGACCCGATCGAGTTCCTGCACAAGCACAAGAAGGGAACCGTCCATCAGCGCGAGCTCCACAGCGACACCCCCACGTTTGCGTCGGCCCTGCGCGCGGCGCTTCGGCAGGCGCCGAAGGTGATCCTCGTCGGCGAGATGCGCGATCGCGAGACGATCGAGATCGCGTTGACCGCGGCGGAAACCGGTCACCTCGTGTTCTCGACGCTCCATACGATCGACGCCTCCAAGACCGTCGACCGCATTGTCGGGACGTTCGAGGCCGGCGACCAGCAGACCGTCCGGACGCGGCTGGCCGCATCGTTTCGCTATTTCATCTCGCAGCGGCTGGTTCCGGGGAAGGAAGGGGGGCGCACCGCGATCCTGGAAGTGCTGAAGTCGACGATGCGTACTCGCGAGTACATCGAGCGGGGAGACGGTGAAGGCAAATCGCTGCTGGATGCGATGCGTGACGGCGAGCTCGACGGGATGCAGCACTTCGATGGAGAGCTCGACAAGCTGGTTCGGGCGGGGACCATCACCACGAAAACCGCCTACCTCTTCGCCACCAACCCCGGCAACCTGCGCGTCCAGCTCGCCGACGTCGCCGACGACGACGCGCAGTCGATCTTCATCCGCTGAGACACCAGGCTTTCCAAACCAGCTCAGCCACTCAGACGCGCGAGATCGCGCGCGCCCGGCAGGGTATACTCCGGTTCCGCCCGGCCACCGGGGGGCATTGTTGTAAATCCCTTGCTGCCTCGAGCCTCCCTTCGCGTCACCCGTGCCGCCGGACTGGTGCTGATCGTCATCAGCGCGATCGTGCTGAGCGGGTGGACGCTCGGCATCGACCTCCTGAAGACCCTCTTCGGACCGATCGGGATGAAGGCGAACAATGCGGTGAGCCTTCTCCTGTGCGGGATTGCGGTCAGGCTCCTGACCGACACCAGACGCCCCTCCCGCGCGGTCGGTGCCGCATGCGCCCTGTTCGCAAGTGCCGTGGGTGCGGCGACGTTCGGCCAGCACGTGTTCGGATGGGACCTCGGGATCGACCAGTTACTGTTCAGCGAGATTCCGGGGGCCCCCGCTACCACCAGCCCGGGACGGATGGGTCCGAACGCATCGTTGTGTCTGGCCCTCGCCGGTCTGGCGATCGCCTGCCTGTTCTGGGGCTCACGACGCACGATCGAGTGGGCACAGGTCCTGGGGGCCGCCGTGACCGCGTTGGCCCTGATTCCGATGGTCGGCTACCTCTACGGCAGCCCTGAGCTCTACGACGTCGCCCGATACACCGGGATCGCCTTTCATAGCGCGCTGTCCCTGCTGCTCCTGGGCTTGACCATTCTCGCGGCGCAGCCCGATGAAGGGCCGGTCGCCGCCCTGCTCAGCGACGCTCCGCACGGGATCATGGCCCGCCGGCTGCTCGCGGTGACGGTTGCGGTTCCGCTCGTGCTCGGCTACGTCAACGTCGTCGGCGAGCGGCGCGGCTGGCACGACGTCAGCCTCGGTGCCTCGCTCTTCGTCGTCGCGATGATCGTGCTGCTGTCGGTGACGATCTGGCGGACCGCCGTCGCGCTGGCGCGCACCGGGGCCGACCTCAAACGCGCAGAAAATGATCGCACCGAGCTGCTGACACGGGAGCGCGCTGCCCGCCAGAAAGCGGAGCAGGCAGACCGCGCGAAAGACGAATTCATTGCCGCGCTGTCGCACGAGCTGCGGACACCGCTCAACGCGATTCTCGGGTGGATGTACATGCTGCGGAATGACACCCTGCCCGAAGCGCTGCGAGGCAAGGCGGGCGAAGCAGTGGTCAGGAACGCGGGGCTGCTCTCCCGGCTGATCGAGGATCTTCTCGATACCTCGCGCATCAGCACCGGCCACATGACCCTGTCGCGGACCCCCACCGATCTGAAGGCGGTTGCCCAGGCGGCGATCGAATCGGTGCTGCCGGCCTCGGAGGGCAAGGGCATCAGCATCAAGCTCGAGGCGGCGCCGCGCCTGCCGAAAGTCATCGCCGACGCGCAGCGGCTGCAGCAGGTGGTCTGGAACCTGCTGTCGAATTCGATCAAGTTCAGCCCGGACGGGGCCGAGGTGCGCGTGCAGCTGAAGGCCGAGGCCGGCGCGGTCGTCGTCAGCGTCGTCGACAACGGAGAGGGGATCGACCCGTCCTTCCTGCCCTTCGTGTTCGAGCGCTTTCAGCAGGGGGATGTAACCCACGAGCTTGCCCAGAGCGGCCTTGGTCTTGGCCTCTACATCGCTCGCCATCTGACCGAGCTGCATGGCGGAACGCTCCACGCCTACAGCGCCGGGCCCGGCAAGGGCGCGGTGCTCACGATGCGGCTACCGGCCGTCCCTCCGGCCTGACCTGCGGCTGCTCACCGACGCGCCACTCGCCTCGAGACAGTAACGGGGATGTCTAACGCGGTATGCGGACCAGCAGCGGCTCCGCGGTAACGGCCACGAACGACGTTCCCTGGGCCATGCTTGCGTCGACCGGCCGGGGCCGCCGCTTGGCCCGCCCGCGCGCCGCCTCCTGGGGGTGCACTCCTTCGACCACGACTGTGCGGGTCTTCACCATCGCCCGGCTCCCGGTCACCGCATGCTCGACGATGGAGAACGCAAAGGTGACGGCGCCGGTGGGGGTTCGCTCCGACGCGCGCGTCACTTCCACGACACGGCCGATCGCGACCGACCCGACGGGGATCAGCTCCACATCGTCCTGGATGACCGGACTCCAGAAGGTCGCCTCGACCTGATCGTCCACAGATGCCGACGCGGAGTCGAGGGGCGTCCGCAGCTTGAGCAGCAGGGCGGCGCCCGCGGGGACCTGATGATTGTCGAACCGGGCCGCCGTGAGCTTGGTTCCGGATGCCGCCCGTCCCTGCGCGGTCGGATTCGCTTCCGGGCCTGCGGCGGGGGCGGCGTGGCTGGCCGCGAGCGGTTGAGTGGTGGCGAGCGCAAGGACGAAGACCCCCACCCCTGAAAAGCCGATCTGCATTCCACAGGGGACGGCAAACATCGCACCATGGAGATCCTTCGATTGAAGCGGGCGGTCGACGCGTCAGGCCCCACGGCGGTTACAGGTTTGGTGTCCGAATGACAGCCGCGTCATACCATCATCAACGGAGGGACGGCTGGGAAAGTCGATAACGGGTAGCGGCGAGAGGGCGTCGAAAGAAGCGCCGGCGGGACGGTTCTCGCACGGATCGCGCGGCCGGCTGACCGGGCGCGATCTCGAGCGCTTTCCCGGCGATACGCTGTTCGACCGGCTGGCGCGCGCGGTGTGCGGCGCCGGCTGCCTCCCGCGCAAGGAGCTGTACGAGGCCTGGGAAGTCGGGCGCCGGGTGCGCCGGCTCTTTCGTGGCGGACGGGTCGTGGACCTCGGCGCGGGCCACGGGTTGCTCGCGCACGTCATGCTCCTGCTGGACGATTCATCGCCGGCAGCGGTTGCGGTCGACCGACAACTACCGCCGTCCAGCACCAAGCTTCACGAGGCGCTGGCCGACGCGTGGCCGAGGCTGCGGGGCCGCGTCACCTTCGTGGCGGGAGCGCTGCACGAGTTCGACCTGCTTCCGACCGACGTGGTCGTGTCGAGCCACGCATGCGGAGCCCTCACCGATGTGATCCTCGAGCGCGCCGCCGCCGCCCGCGCCCGGGTGGCGGTGCTGCCCTGCTGTCATCACCTGGCCCGTGGAGCTGCGAACCGGCTGACCGGCTGGATGGACGGCGCGCTGGCGATCGACGTGGCCCGGGCGCAGCAGCTCGAACGTCAGGGCTATCGCATCTGGACGCAGACGATCGCCGAAGGCATCACGCCGAAGGCGCGCCTGCTGATCGGACGGCCGTCGGATTGATGCCACAATGGCGCGTGCGGACGGTCGAAGTCACGCGCTACGTCACGCCGCTTCGCGAAGGTGGCTCCCTGCCGGCGATCGTCGAGGCAGCGGATGACGGGCTGTACGTGCTGAAGTTTCGCGGGGCCGGGCAGGGGCCGAGGGCGCTGATCGCGGAGCTGCTCGCCGGGGAGATCGCGCGGGCGCTCGGCCTGCCGGTGCCGGAGATTGTCTTCGCGAACCTGGATCCGGACCTGGCGCGCACCGAACCGGATCCGGAAATTCACGGGCTTATCCACGACAGCGCCGGGCTCAACCTCGCCCTGGACTATCTCCCCGGCTCGGTCAGCTACGATCCGGTCGTCCATCGGATCGACGCTTCCCTTGCCTCTCGCGTGGTCTGGTTCGATGCTTACGTCACCAACGTCGATCGTACCGCCCGCAACACCAACATGCTGATGTGGCATCGCCGGCCCTGGCTGATCGATCACGGGGCGACGCTGTACTTTCATCACTCACCCGGCTGGGAAAGCGGGGGGGAGCGGGCGCGCGCCCCATTTCCCGCGATCCAGGATCACGTGCTGCGGCGGCACGCGACGCAAGTGCGCGACGTCGATGACACCATGACCGGCGTGTTGACCCCGGACCTGATCGAGCGCCTGGTCGGGCTGATCCCGACGGAGTGGCTGCGCAGCGAGACCGCTGGCGTGGAACCAGCGGCGGTCCGCACCGCTTACGCGCGTTACCTGCTGGAACGCCTGGCGCCGCCGCGTCCCTTCATCGAGGAGGCGGCCGGTGTCCGCTGAGCATACCTACGACTACGCGGTGATCCGGGTGGTGCCGCGCGTCGAACGGGGGGAACAGGTCAACGCCGGCGTGATCCTCTCCTGCCCCGACCTGGACTTCCTGGACGCGCGCATCGAGCTGGACGAGGCGGCGGTGCTGGCGCTCGATCCTGAGGCCGATCTGGAAGCGCTGCGCGGAAATCTCGCGACCATTCCCCTGGTCTGCCGCGGCGGTGCAGGCGCGGGACCGATCGGCGAGTTGCCGCCGCGCGGCCGGTTCCGCTGGCTCGTTTCCCCTCGCAGTACGGTCATCCAGCCCTCGCCGGTCCACACCGGACGCACCAGCGATCCGGCGGCTTGTCTCGACAAGCTGATGGGCACGCTTGTCCTTCGACCCAGACGAGCCTGAGGCCCGGGCCATGGTCGGTTCGACAATCACGGAACGGCGCTACGCGATCATCGAAGCGCCTTCGATCCTGGGCCTGCGCCCGACCGGAGTCGAAACGCTGCCGCGGACGCTCCTCGAGAACGGCCTCGCAGAGCGCCTCAACGCGCTGCACGCCGGACGCGTCGAGCCGCCGCGCTACAGCGCCGATCGCGACGCCTCGACGCGCACGCTCAATGCCCGGGCGATCGCCGACTGGAGCCCGAGGCTGGCCGATGTCGTCGGCCAGGTGCTCGACCGCGGCGAGTTTCCGCTCGTGCTCGGCGGCGACTGTTCGATCCTGCTCGGTTCCGCCCTGGCGCTCAGGCGTCGTGGCCGCTACGGCCTGCTCTTCGTCGACGGCCACGCCGATTTCTACCAGCCGGAAGTGAACCCCAACGGCGAGGCGGCGTCGATGGAGCTGGCGTTTGCGACCGGTTACGGCCCGGCGCTGCTGACCGACATCGAACACCGGAAGCCGCTCGTCCGGCCCGAAGACACTGTGGCGATCGGTTTCAGGGACACCGAGGAACAGGCCCGCTACGGCAGCCAGCCGCTGCCACCCGACCTGCTCTCTCTCGATCTGCCGGCGGTCCGCCGCATGGGCATCGAGCCGGCGGCGGCGCTGGCGGTCGGGCGCCTCACGCGGCCCGGCCTCGACGGTTTCTTCATCCACCTTGATGCCGACGTCCTGGACGATCGGATAATGCCGGCGGTGGACTACAGGCTGGCCGACGGGTTCTCCTGGGATGAAGTGACGTCGCTGCTGCGACACGCGCTCGCAACCGGTCGTGCCGCCGGCATGGAGGTGACGATCTACAACCCGGCACTGGACGAAGATGGCGTTGCCGGACGCGAACTGACCGGGACGCTCGCGGCGGCGCTCGGCCGGTCGGCAACGTGGCGGGTACCCGGCGACGGCGAGCGGTGAGCCGTCGTGGTCAGGCGCCGGATCGCGCCGGATGATGGAGTGCCCACCAGGCCTGGACTTCCTGCGGCTGGTTCCCGACGATCGCCTCTATTCGGTCGAGCCGCGCCGCCACTTCGTCGGCCGTCGCCGGCCGATCGTCCGGGTTCTTCGCCAGGCACGCCAGGATCAGCTCGTCGAATGATCGTGGAATGTCCTGCTCGCTTCGCTCGGACGGCGGCGTGGGCTCGGCCTGCACGTGACGGACCATCGTTTCGATCGGCGTGCGTCCGGTGAAAACGAGCTGCCCGGTCACCAGCCAGTAGCCGAGGCAGCCGAGGGCGTAGATGTCCGAGCGTCCGTCGGCCTGCTGATCGCCGACCACCTGCTCGGGCGCCATGAAACCTGGCGTGCCGCGCGCCGCGTGATCGGTGGTGATCTCGAGCTGGGTCGGCCCTTCGCTCTCGCTCTGCTGCGGCTTCACCAGGCCGAAGTCGAGGACCTTCACGAAGTCCACGTCCCGCCCGTAGCGGCACACGTAGACGTTCGCCGGCTTGATATCGCGGTGCACCAGGCCCGCGGCGTGCGCCTCGGCCAGCGAGTGGCAGACCTGCTTCAACAGCTGCACCGCCCGCCACGCCGGGATCGGGCCGAATCGCTCCACCAGGACCTGCAGGTCGAAGCCGTCGAGCAGCTCCATCACGTAGTAGAACGTCCCATCGTCGGCGACGCCGAAGTCGTAGAGCTCGATGGTGTGCGGGGACCGCAGCGAGCAGGTGGCCTGGGCTTCGCGTTCGAATCGGGCACGAAGCTCCGACTCGCGGCCGGCGCCAGCGGTGCCGAGCGCGTCGATCCGCATCAACTTGATCGCGGCCGGCCGGGCGAGCAACCGGTGCTCGGCGCGCCAGACTTCCCCCATCCCGCCCTGGCCGAGCCGTTCGATCAGCCGGTAGCTGCCGAGCTCCCGTGCGCGCGAGAGCTGCGTGCCGAGGCGGTACACCACACGCGACCCTACGTACGAGATCAGTACCACGAGCAAGTAGGGCACCACGATCTGGAGGAGGAATCGCAGCGGCGACACCGGGAGCGGCACCCCGGCGAGCGTGACTGCGAGACCGACCACCAGCGGCACCGATGCGGCCGAGGCCAGCGCGGTGAGCAGCGCCCATCGCGGCGGGCTCGGGATGATGACCGTGAAGCCGAGCATCCAGACGGCCACCCATGACAGGCCGCCCCAGGGCGGGTCCACCGCGAACCGATCGACGTCGAGATATTGCGCCGACGCGATCCCGAAGCTGCCGATCACCTGGAACGCGAGCCCGACTTTCAGGACCACACCGACCGGGATGCGACGGCTCCATGACAGCGTCGCGACCAGCAGGGCCGCCGTGATCGACAGCGTCGATGGAGCCCAGCGGACGGCGCTCGAAAAAAACAGCGCGCGGTCTACCGGAAACAGCACGGCGGTGAGCGGGTTGCTGACGAAGAAGACGAAGGCGTAGAGTGCTGCGACGATCCCGAGGCGGCGGGCAGATTGTGCCTGGAGGTCCCGCGGCAGCTCGGTGATTCGGGTCTGCCGGCCCCGCTCCTCGAGGAGCGCCGTGTCGACGGTCGACGGACGCCTGGTGACAGCGCGGGTCTCGGCCTCCGCCGCCGCGGTGCCGGCCGCGCTTCGCCAGCCGTCGTCCATTCGAGGGACCATGTCGATCGATAATCCCACACGGCGGCGGCGGCCGCTGTCAGGACCCTTCGTGGGAATCCCCGGAAACAGAGGTGATGCAAATGACGAGCAATGAGCGCCCGGGCCGCGACGAGGCGGCGGAGTATTACTTCAAGTACATCGAGCTGGTACCGGCGGGTGACGTCACCGTCGCGCTCGCGGCCCAGCTGCCAGAAACGCTGGCGATGTTTTCCGGTATCTCGGAGGAGATGTCACTCAACCGCTACGCCCCAGGCAAATGGACCATCCGGCAGGTGCTGGCCCACCTCAACGACACCGAACGTCTCTTCGTTTTCCGTGCGATGTGGTTCGCCCGGGGCATGGAGGCGCCGTTGCCCAGCTTCGACCAGGACATCTGTTCCCAGCAAGACGGCGCCGAGGCGCGATCGTGGCAGAGTCTGACCGAGGAGTTCGGTGCGATCCGTTCGTCGACCGTCAGTTTCTTCCGGCATCTGCCGGCCGAAGCGTGGTCACGGCGTGGAATCGCGAGCGGCAACCCGTTTTCCGTGCGAGCGCTCGCTTATATCTCCGCCGGCCACGTGACGCATCACACCGCAATCCTGCGCGACCGATATCTCGCCGCGCCGGCGTGAACGGCTCGCCACCGCCGATTGCGCTGCCTGCCGAAAGATCGTGACAGCGCCGGATCGACTCGCCGGTGACAATCCCTCACGGCTTCCATCGTGCGGGAGGATGCGATGCAGACAGACAGCAGCTCGGCGACCGATCGCGACACCCTTCTCGACCTGAATCGGCAGTACATCCGATCGGTCAAGGCCTCAGACGTCCGGTGGTTCGATGCGACCCTGGCGGCCGGTTTTCGCTGCTCTCTGCCGGACGGCTCGTTCATCGGTCGGGATGGCTTTCTCGAGCGGGCCGCGCGCCCGCTCGACATCTCCAACCTCGACGTGCACGACGTCGAGGTCAGGCTCCTCGGCGAGGTGGCGATCATCCATGCGCGGACGACGTTCACGACCGCCGACGGCGCCGGCGGATCGGGGCGTTACACGGATGTCTGGTCCAGACGCGATGGCCGCTGGATGGTCGAGGCTGCGCATTTCACGAGGTCTTCGGCGTAACTCCCCAACTCCCAACTCCCAGCAGACCAATCCTCCGCACCCCCGCCCATTCCCCACCCTTCCCATTCCCGATCGCCGACTTGACCCCCCGCCCAACATAGTTCACAATATATGAACATATGCCGCGACACCTGCTCACCGATTTCGAGCTCATGATCCTGCTGGCGACGCTGCGGCTGGGTGACAATGCCTACGGCGTCCAGATTGCCAGGGAGATCGAGCAGACGAGCGGACGGGCGGTTCTTCTCGGCGCCGCCTACGCGGCGCTGGACCGCCTCGAGCAGACCGGGATGGTCGCGTCGAACATCGGCGACCCCACCCCTGAGCGGGGCGGGCGTGCGAAGCGGTTCTTCCGGGTGACGCCCGGCGGGGTGCGCGCGGTCAAGGAAACGCAGCGGGCGCTGGTCGCGCTCTGGAAGGGCATTCCCGAACTGAGGGAAGTGAAGGAGGGACGGACATGACACCGCATCGACCTTCCCCGGCGGCGAACAAGCTTCTCGACCGGCTGGCGCTCGAAAACGAGCCGCTCGCCGGCGACCTCCGCGAGGAATTTGCGCGGCGGCAATCCGAATGGTGGCTCTGGCGGCAGCTGATCACCGCCTCGGCGATCACCGCGCTCCGCGGATCTCGTCCGACCCGCCTGCAGCTGCTCGACGCGGCACCGCCGGCGCCGGAGCCCTTCAGGCGCCGCACCGTCAACCTCTCGGCCAGTCCGCTGCCGAGCATCGGCGGCCTCGGCCTGTTTGCCCTCCTCCTGCTGACGACGCTGGTCGCGCCGGAGATCTGGTGGCTGTGGCTCGGGACCGTGCTCGCGGGGATACTGCTCGGCGGGGTCTTGATCGTCCGCCACCGGCAGGGTGTGCACAGCGGTCCGCCGCATGACACCCTGTTCGCCCGCGACACGCGCCGCATTCCCTAGCCACGGTTCAATCACGATTCAACACGGTCTTGATCTGAAACCGCACGGGCTCCCGGGCCGCGCCCTTCACGTCAAGAACCGGGTTGAACCGTGGCCTGACCACACCCCATCGCCCATCCCATTCCCCATTCCTACGTCTGAATATCGAGTGATTCGTCACAATCAACGGTTGCCGCGGCTCCCAGCCGTGGCAGGATGCATGGTCGATGACTGACAACGTCCGTCGTGCGCTCATCCTCCTTCGAGCCGGCACCGCCCTTCTGCTGATCATCCACGGGGTAGCGCGGGCCTGGCTCGGCACCGTGGGGGACTTCGGCACCGCCCTGGGCCAATGGGGCTTTCCATTCGGTTTCGCGCTGGCCTGGATGATCACGATCCTCGAGATCGCCGGCGGGGCGGCGCTCGCCGCCGGCCTGTTCGTCCGTCCGCTCACCGTGTGGTTCGCGTTTCAGCTGGCGGTGGGCCTTTATCTCATCCACGGACGCGTTGGCTGGTTCGTCGTCGGGGCCGGGCGCAATGGCGCCGAGTTCAGCGTGCTGCTGATCCTCTGCCTGGCGGTGATCTTCATGACCGCCGTCGACCTGCCAGGTGCCGGCGGATCCCGGCGATACCGGGTTCGCTGACGCTGACAAGCTGCGGTGGGGAACGAAGAGAGCGCGAGAATCTCGTTGAAATCTGCATGATTCTCGCTGGTTTCGACAAACTAAACTCTGCCTCGGCCCGTCTGATATCCGTGGCCGGAGGGCCGACGCCCCGTCGGGCGCGGTCTGCCTCGCCTGAAACGCGCGCGCGGTGTCAAAGGATCAACCGATGAAGCTCACGCAAGTCAGGCGCTGGGGCCTGCCGATTCTGGTAATCGTCGTGCTGGGCGGGGTTGCCTCGACTCTGTTTTCAGCCCGGGATCCGCAAACGCCGGCCGGAGGCCGCCGCGAGGCGACGCACACCGTGGCCCGCCGCGACTTCGTGAAGTCGGTCCGGCTGAGCGGCACGGTCGAAGCGGTCGAATCGACGACGATCGCAGCCCCCCGTATTGCCGGGCCCAACTCTGCTTCCCTCGTCATCACCCGGCTGGTCAAGGCCGGCACCACGGTGCGGCCCGGCGACCTGCTGGTCGAGTTCGACCGCCAGGCGCAGCTCTCGACCGCGCTCGATCGCCGCGCCGAGCTCAACGACCTCGAACAGCAGATCCGCAAGCGCGAGGCCGAGGAAGTGGCGGCACGGGCGCGCGACGACAGCGAGATCAGCCAGGCCCAGAGCGCGGTCTCCCGCGCCGACCTCGAGATGGCCAAGAACGAGATGCTGCCGAGGATCCAGGCGGAGAAGAACACGCCAGGCGCTGGAGCAGGCCCAGGCGCGGCTCGAGCAGCTCAAGAAGACCTTCGAGCTCAAGCGCCAGGCCGCCGCAGGCCGACCTGCGCATCCTCGAGATCCGCCGCGACAAGGCGGCGAACGCGATGAAGATGGCCGAGACCAACGCCTCGCGCATGGAGGTCCGTTCGCCGATCGCCGGGCTCGCGGTGATCCGGACGATGTGGAAGTCGAACGGCCATGGCGGAGATCCTCGAAGGGGAGGAGGTCCGCGCCGGCGTGCCGGTCGTCGACATCGTCAATCCGGCGAAGATGCGGGTGCGGGTGCGGGTGAACCAGGCGGACATCAACGAGCCTGCGCGTCGGCCAGCGGATGCGCGTCGGGCTCGACGCCTACCCCGACCTCTACTTCGGCGGACGGATCACCCAGATCTCGCCGCTGGCGGTGACGTCGACGCTGTCGCCGAAGGTTCGCTACTTCATGATGCTCGCCGAGATCGACGGCGCGCACGAACAAGCTGATGCCCGACCTGACGGCCTCGCTCGACGTCGAGCTCAGCGCGGACGGCGGGCGCGATCGTGATCCCGCGCGATGCCGTCCGCGAGGACGGAGATCGCAAGCTCGTGCGGGTGCGGCAGGGATCCGGCTTCCAGGAGCGCGAGGTCACGATCGGTGCGCTCAGCGCGCACGAGGCGTTGGTCGTCGTCGGGGCTGGACGAAGGCGCGGTCGTCGAGCGCAACGTCGTCGACCAGGGCGGCGAGGTAACCGGTGCAACGATCTGGCCACGACCCTGCGCCGTCCGCGAAACGCGATCGTCACCCTGCTGGCCGCCGTCGTCGCCGTCGGCCGGCCTGTTCGTCGCCGTCGGCCGCGGCTCCGAACCGGACGTGCCGATGGCCGAGGTGACGCGCGGCGACTTCACCGACCAGCTCGAGATCCGCGGCGAGATCCGCCCGGTGCAATCGGTCGTGCTGTCGTCGCCGATCCAGTCGGGGGAGCTGCAGATCATCAAGCTGGCGAAGAGCGGCACCATCGTGAAGCCGGGTGACGTGGTCGTGCAGTTCGACGGCTCGCACGCTGCAGCGGACGATCGAAGAGAAGCAGTCGGAGCTGCGGCAGGCCGACGCCGAGATCGAGCAGACCCGGGCGCAGGCGCAGGATCACCGACGAGCAGAACGCGACGGCGCTGATGAAGGCGCAGTACGACCTGCAGCGGGCGAAGCTCGAAGTGCATCAAGGGAGACACGATCCCGCGGATCCAGCTCGAACAGGCGAAGCTGGCGATCGGCGACGCCGAGCAGAAGCTGAAGGAGCTCGAGGCGAAGATCAAGTCGGACAAGGCCGGAGCCGAGGCGAGCGTCGCCGGAAAGCTGCGCCGCCGACGAGAAGGCGATCGCCGATCTCGAGCGCGCGCAGCGCGGGCTGCAGAACCTCGAGTTGAAGGCGCCGGCCGCCGGCATGATCAACGTGCTGCCCAATCCGCGGTCGGGCGGCATGTTCGGGGGCGGCGAGCAGGAGTTCCGCGAAGGGGATCGCGCCTGGGCGGGCGCGAACGTGCTCGAGCTGCCCGACCTCTCGTCGGTGCATCTCGAGGCGCGGCTCGACGAATCGGACCGCGGCCGTCTGAATCCCGGCCAGGACGCGATGGTGAAGATCGAGGCCGTCCCCGGGCGCGAGTTCAAGGCGCGCATCGATCGCATCTCTCTGCTCGCCCGCGTCGATTTCAGTTCGGGCTGGCCGCCGCCGAAGAACTTCGACCTCGGCCTGGTGCTGCTCGAAGTGGATCCGCGGATCCGTCCGGGCATGACCGCGGTCGCGCGCATCGCCACCGAACGCGTGCCCGACGTCGTGCTGGTGCCGTCCGAGGCGGTCTTCCAGAAGGATGGCTCCCCGGTCGTCTACAAGCTGGATGGCTCGATGTTCCGGGAGCAGCAGCGTGCAGGTCGCCCGCCGCGGCAAGGAGCAGGCGGTGGTGACCGCCGGGGTCGAGCCGGGCGATCGCGATCGCCACCCGGCGCCCGTCGGCCGGGTTGATCAGGAGGCCGCAATGAAGCGGAAGGCTGATCTGGGGGATCGGCGGTGGCCGCGTCGTGATCGCACGTCGGCGCCGCAATGGCGATCGCGGTGCCACGGCTTCCCGAAAAGGCCGGCGGTGTACCGACCGCGCGGGTCGTCCGCGGCACGCTTGAAGCTGAACGTTCATGCTACCGGCGAACTGCGCGCCGGCCGGACGATGGCGCTGATCACGCCGCCGGTCGGCGGCATGCTCCGGATCGTCCGCATGGTGCCGACCGGGGTCTCGGTCAACGCCGGGGACGTGGTGATGGAATTCGATCCGGCCGACCAGCTCTACGCCGTCGAGCAGGCGCGCACCGACCTCGCCGAGGCCGAGCAGGAGATCGTCAAGATGAAGGCGGACCGCGAGGTCCAGATCGCGACAGGACGCCGTGGAGCTGCTGACCGCGCGGTTCGACGTCCGCCGCGCCGAGCTCGACGCCCAGGGCAACGAGTTCGTCAGCCCGATCGACGCGCAGAAGAACGTGCTCTCGCTTCGAGGAGGCGAAGCGGCGGCTGGCCCAGCTCGAAGAGGACGTCAAGTCGCGCTCGGTGACCAGCCAGGCGTCGATGCAGGTCGTCGAGGAGAAGCGCACCAAGGCGCGGATGGCGATGCAGCGGGCGCAGCAGGTGATCGACAGCCTGGTGCTCAAGGCTCCGGTCGAACGGCGTCGTCTCGGTCAAGGAGAACCGCGACGCCTCCGGCGGCATGTTCTTCTTCGGCATGGTGCTGCCGGAATACCGCGAAGGGGATTCGGTCTGGCCGGGACGGCCGGTGCTCGACGTGATCGAGGCGGGCCGGATGGAGCTGCGGGCGAAGATCGACGAGAGCGACCGCGACCAACCTGGTCGAGGGGCAGATGGCCGACGTCTCGGTCGACACGCTGCCGGGGCAGACGTTCAAGGCCAAGGTCGGGGCGCTCTCCGGCACTTGCGAGCCGCGGCGGCTTCTTCGAGCCGACCGCGAGCGTGTCGCGGCTGTTCGACGTCACGTTCCAGTTCGAGACGCCTGATCCTCAGCTCAAGGCCGGCTCCTCGGCGCGGGTGTTCATCGAGGGCAAGGAGGTCGGCGACGCGCTGCACGTGCCGCGACAGGCGGTCTTCGAGAAGAACGGCAAGAACCATGTGTTCGTGCGCAACGGCCGACCGGTTCGAGCCGCGCGAGGTGAAGGTGGTGCAGCGCACCGAGAGCCGCATCGCGATCGACGGCGTCGCCGAAGGAGCTCGAGATCGCGCTGGTCGATCCCGAATGCCGCGGCGAAGCCGGCCTCGGCCGCCGTCGAGCTCGCCGCTGCCGGCCGGAGGCGGGAAGTGAGCGCTCCCCGGATCTCCGGCACGACTTCCGATTTTCTCCCCGACCTTCGACTCGGCTTCGAGAACCTGCGCGCGCACAAGCTTCGATCGCTGCTGACGATGCTGGGGATGATCTTCGGCGTCGCGGCGGTCGTCGCGATGCTGTCGATCGGCGCCGGCGCACAGCAGGAAGTGATGGCGTTCATCGAGCAGCTCGGCGTCCGCAACCTGATCGTCGAGGCGCGCGAAGCGCCCGACCAGCAGGCACTCCAGAAGATCCGCAAGCTCTCGGCCGGCCTGAGCTTCCGCGACTTCCGCATGATCGAAGCGAACCTCGAAGGGGTCAGTGCTTCGTCGGCGCGCAAGCGCTTCACCCCGTCGAAGCTGCTGCCGCGGCCGCTGGCGGATGCGCCGATGGTTTACGGCGTCAACCCGGGTTACGTGGCGATCGCCAACCTTCAGGTGGTCACCGGCCGGTTCTTCGACGAGGCCGAGGCCGAGGCGGCGGCGCCGGTCGCGGTGCTCGGTGAAGCGGCGGCGGCATCGCTGTTCGGCGCCGAGGATCCGGTCGGCCGGCACGTCAAGGTGAACGACCAGTGGTTCCAGGTGATCGGCGTCGCCGGACCGCAGCTGACCGTGCAGGCCGACGTCGGCGGGCTGCCGGCGCAGGACCGCAACAACCTGGTCTACGTCCCGCTGTTTTCCGCCATCTTCCGGCTCGAGGACGGCCAGACCCGCCAGAAGGACGAGATCGACGGCATCTACCTCCAGATGCAGCCCGGCGCCGACATTCCCGCCGGAGCCGCGCTGCTCCGCGGCCTGCTGAACGTGGCGCACCGCGAGGCCGGAGACTTCACCATCGTCTCGCCGGCGGAGCTGCTCGCCGAACAGCGCCGCACCCAGCGGATCTTCGAGATGGTGATGGTGGCGATCGCCTCGATCTCGCTGCTGGTCGGCGGGATCGGCATCATGAACATCATGCTCGCCAGCGTGATGGAGCGGACCCGGGAGATCGGCGTCCGCCGCGCGATCGGCGCGCGGCGCAAGGACGTCATCCGCCAGTTCCTCACCGAGACCACGATCATCTCGCTGGCCGGCGGCATCCTCGGCATCGTCGTCGGCGTCGGGCTCTCACAAGCGATCGGGCAGCTCGCCGGCTGGTCCACCATTGTCACCACCTCCTCGATCGTCCTGGCGTTCGTGGTGTCGGTGACCATCGGTCTCGTCTTCGGCCTGTATCCCGCCGTCCGTGCCGCGCGCCTGGATCCGGTCAAGGCGCTGCACTACGAATAGAGACCGGGGATGAGGGGATCGGGTCGATTGACCGCCATCCCCTACAATGACCGGATGATCCTGGTTCTGGCGGTGCTCCAGGCCCTCCTTGCCGTCCAGGCAAAGCCTTCGGAGATCACCGGCAGGCAGGCGGTGGTGACCACCTCCGCGGGGGAGTTCGTCATCGACCTCAGGCCGGATCTCGCGCCGAACCACGTCGCCTATTTCATGAAGCTGGCACGCGCCGGGGCCTACGACGGCACCGTGTTCCATCGCGTGGTGAAGCACGGCATCATCCAGGGGGGCGATCCGCTCTCGAAGGACCCGGCGAAGGCGAAGGCCTACGGGACCGGCGGGCTCGGGGTCCTCAAAGCGGAGTTCAGCGCCGAGCCGGCGACGCGCGGCGCGGTGGCGGCCGTGCTCCAGCCCGGAAAGCCCGACAGCGGCGGGGCGCAGTTCTTCGTGTGCGTCACCGACCAGCCCGCGCTCACCGGCAAGTACACGATCTTCGGCCGGGTGTCGGAGGGGATGGAGGTCGTGCAGAAGATCTCCGAGGTGGCGGTCAGCCCCGAGGGATCGCCGGCCAGCCGCATCGGGATCGTGTCGGTGGTGATTCGCGACACTCCGCCGCCGATGCCCGAAGCGTTCAGCACCGAAAGCGTCGAGGAGCTCGCCGGTTATCGTGCGGTGCTGGAGACGAGCGCGGGGCCGATCACGGTCGCGTTCGCACCCGACATCGCTCCGGGCCACGTGCGCAACTTCCTGCGGCTCGCGCAGGCGGGCGTGTTCGACGGCATGGCGGTCCACCGCGTCGTGAAGGGGTTCGCGGTGCAGACCGGATCGCTCGACAGTCGCGGTCCGCTGTCGGAAAAGCAGCAGAAGCTGGTGCGGATGCTGCCGCCCGAGTTCAACGCGACCAAGCACACGAAGGGGACGCTCTCGATGGCGCGCGGCGACGACCCGGCCAGCGCCTCGACGTCGTTCTTCCTGGTCACGGCTGACGCGCCGTCACTGGACGGCAAGTACACCGCCTTCGGGCGGGTCGTCGACGGGCTCGCCGTCCTCGACGCGATCGAGGCTTCCCCGGTAAACGGCGAGGCCCCGGTTACCCGTATCGAGCTGAAGACCATCCGGATCGTCAAAGGCCCTGGCGCCTGATTTTTCGTCTAAAGGACCCATGAGCACCAAGCATTTCGCCCCGCGCTTCGTCATCACGGCGGTGGCCGCCCTGTCACTCACCACGGTGGTCTCGAACCGCGGGCTGGACGACTGGCCCCAGTGGCGGGGGGTCAACCGCGACGGCAAGTCGGCCGAGCGCGGGTTGCTGAAGGCCTGGCCGCAGGGAGGGCCGCCGCTCGCCTGGCAGGTTTCGGGAGGGGGGACCGGCTACTCGTCCTTTGCGGTGGCGCACGGGCGGCTCTACACGATGGGGGCGCGCGGCAACACCGAGTACATCATGGCGCTCGATGCCGGGAGCGGGAAGAAGATCTGGGAAACGCCAAATGGCGCGCTGTTCAACAACGACATGGGGGATGGTTCCCGCGGTACGCCGGTCCTGGATGGAACCCAGATGTACGCGCTTGGCGCCAGCGGCGATCTCACCTCGCTCGATTCCGCGACCGGCAAGGTGACCTGGACGGTCAACCTGCTGAAGAAATTCGGCGGCAGCAACATCCGCTGGGGGCTGAGCGAATCGCCGCTGGTGCTCGGCGATCGCATCCTGGTCAACGCCGGCGGGCGCAACGCCTCGATCGTCGCGCTGAAGAAGACCGACGGCTCGGAGATCTGGCGCAGCCAGAGCGACGAAGCCGGTTACTCCTCCGCGATCCTGCACACCGTTGGTGGGATTCCGCAGGCGATCTTCTTCACCGCCCGGCGGGCGGTCGGCATTGATACCCGCGACGGCCGGCTGCTCTGGAGCTACGACCGCGTCGCCAACCGCACGGCGAACATCGCCACGCCGGTGGTCCGCGACAACAAGGTGTTCCTGTCCTCCGACTACGGGACCGGGGCGGCGCTTCTCGAGCTGACCCCGTCGGGCAAGTCGATCGACGCCCGGGAGGTCTACTTCACCAACGAGATGCGCAACCACCATGCGAGCTCGATCCTGGTGGGCGACCACCTCTATGGCTTTTCGAGTGCCATCCTGACGGCGATGAAGTTCGACACCGGCCAGGTCGCGTGGAAGGACCGCAGCGTCGGCAAGGGCTCGATGATTTTCGCCGACGAGCGGCTGTACCTCTTCAGCGAGCAGGGGACCGTCGGCCTGGCCGAGGCCAACCCGGCCGGCTACCGGGAACATGGCCGTTTCCAGCTGAAAACGGGGTCCAGTCCGACCTGGAGCCACCCGGTCGTGGCCAACGGCAAGCTGTTCCTGCGGGACCAGGACACGATTTACGCCTACGACGTCCGCGCGAAGTAAAACGCCCCTTCCGGCCCGGATGGGCCATAATGGCGATTGCCCCCGGCGGATCTCACCACCGGGCAGCAGGCCGAACGGAGCTGGCGCACGAGCGCCGGCGGAGTGCAGACCGCGAGGCGGGATGTACGGTTCACGGGGCCGCGCGGACTAACCATATAGAAGGAATCAGCAAGTTTTGGCAGACACACGCCTGAAGATCGCGGTATTCATCGATTTCGACAACATCGAGATCGGCGTCAAGAACACACTCAACACCCAGTTCGACATCGGCGTCGTGCTCGAAGCGCTCCGGGAGCGCGGCGACGTGGTGTCGAAGATCGCCTACAGCGACTGGTCCCGCGGCGGGGATTACAGCCGGGCCCTCACCCAGCACGCCACCAAACTGGTGCAGCGCAACCTGACCCCGGGCGGGGACAAGAACGGCGCCGACATCAACCTGGCGCTCGACGCCCTCGAGATGGCGTTCACCCACCCGCACATCAACGCCTACGTCATCGTCGGCGGGGACAGCGATTTCATCACCCTGGTCGAGAAACTCAAGCAGTACGACAAGCAGATCTTCGTCGTCGGCGGCCGCTCCTTCACGAGCTACGTGATGCAGCGGAATTGCCATGAGTTCATCGCCTACGAAAACCTGATCAGCTCTTCCAAACGGCAATCGTCGGACCGCGGCGGCCGGTCGTCGGGCGGCGGCGCGCAGGCGCCGATCGAGCAGATCGTGCCGCTGGTGCGGCGCGCCCTGAAGATCCTCAGCGACCGCGAGGTATCGCCGCAGCTGGGGCTGCTCAAGAGCACCCTCCTCCAGCTCGACTCGACCTTCTCGGAACGGACGTACGGCGTCAGCAGCTTCCGCGACTTTGCCGACAAGCTGGCGGCCGCCGGCCACGTCACCGTTCGCGAGATGGGGCGCAACGTGGTCGTCGAGCTGACCGAGAGCGGAGCCACCCCGAGTGCTGGGGAAGAACAGGCGGCGTCGCAGATCGTCGATGCGGCCGCGCCACCGACGGGACCTCAGGCCGGCGGCGCGCCGGCGGCTCAGCGGGGCCACGGCCGCCGTGGCGAGCAGGCGCCTGCCGGGGCCCCGGCCGGTGTGCCGGGACAGGAGCCTCGCGTCGCCGAGGCGGTTGCCGAAGTCCGGCGGCTATTCCAGTCGGCGCAGCAGCCGCCGCGCTGGCCGATGTATGTGCGCCAGGCCAAGCAGTTCATGCGCAACGTCGATTCCACGTTCGACGAACGCAAGTTCGGTTTCGCCAGCATCGTCGACCTGCTCCGCGCGGCTCAGCGCGAGGGGCTGTTCCGGATCGAGCGTGATCGCCAGGGCGTGATGCGCCTGTTCCAGGGGAACGTGATGCAGGCCGCGGATGGCAGCACGCCGGTGGCACCGGCCTCCGCGTCGTCCACGCCGAGGGCGCCGCGACCCTGGCAGCCAGGGGACGATATCCCCGACATCCACGAGTCCGACCGCGTGACGGAACCGGAGCGCGAGACCCAGGCGGCGGCAGAAGTAGTCGACGGCGACGTCGTCCGCGAAGTCGAGACGCCCGAAGTGCTCGACGCGCAGCCGGCGCTCGAAGAGGAGCCGGCGGAGCCCAAGAAGGGACGCGGGCGCGGCGGACGCGCGAAAGCGGCGCCGAAAGAACCCAAGGCCGCGAAGGCTCCGCGCGCGCGCAAGACCGCATCCGGCACCGCCAAGGCGCCGCGTGCAGCCAAGGCGCGCGCCAGGAAGGCCGAGTAGGCACGTGCTGGGTGCTACGGGCTAGGTGCGGGGTGCGTACGTGCTACGTGCCACGTGCGGTGCTGTGTGCTACGTGCGGTGCGATGTGCGGTGCTACGTGCTAGGTGCGGTGCGGTGGGCTACGTGCCGTGCTTAGGTGCCGTGCAGTGTGCGGGTCTACGTGCGTGCGGCACTGCCGCAACACCACGTCACATCACATCGCACGCGCTGCACTCCGCACCGCGCCGCCGCACATCGCCACGCCGCACCGTACGTCGCACATCGCACCGCACCTAGCACCTAGCACGTAGCACAGCACTCCGCACGTAGCACGGCACTCCGCACTCCGCACGTCGCACGGCACGCGGCACATCGCACCGCACTTTGCACCGCACGCAGCACACCGCACCGCACGTGGCACATAGCACGTACGCACCCCGCACGTAGCACACAGCACACGGCACGTGGCTACTCGAACGGCAGTCTAGGCTCTGTAGGATCCTCCGCTTCGTCGAGATCCTCGGGATCCAGCAGGTTGTGGACGCTCGCCCCGAGCAATCGTACCGGGCGGGTCCCGGCCTCCGTCTTGTCGAGCAGCTTGACCGCCCGGTGCGCGATCTCCTCGGCGTCACGGGTCGGGACCGCCGTGTGCGAACGGGTCACCGTCGTGAAATCCGAATAGCGGACCTTGATCGTGATGGTGCGGCACAGCAGCGACTTCTTTGCCAGCCACCCGGCGCCGTCGCGCGCCATCTCGTCGATCGCCGCGCGGATCTCGTTGAGGTCAGTCAGGTCGCTGGCGAACGTGTTCTCGCTGCCCGACGACTTGGCTTCGCTGTGAGGCTCCACCTCGCGGTCGTCGATTCCCTCGGCGAGCCGACGCAGCCAGTCGGCACCGCTGCCGACGGCCTCGCGAATCACCGCCGGGTCGGCCGTCCTGACGTCGACCAGTTGCGTGATCCCGCGTTCGCGAAGCCGGGCGGCGGTGACCGGGCCAACCCCCCACAACGCATCCACCGGCAGCTTCTGGAGAAACCGCTCCACCCGTTCGGGCGCGATTACCGTGAGGCCGTCCGGCTTCTTCCAGGCCGACGCGATCTTCGCCAGGAACTTGTTGGGAGCGACGCCGGCCGACGCCGTCAGCCCGGTTGCCTCCTTGATCTCCCGCTTCAACCGCTCGGCGACCGTCCGTCCGAGCGGCTCTCCCCAGGAGTTCTCGGTGACATCGAGATACGCCTCGTCGAGCGACAGCGGCTCGACCAGCGGCGTGACCGACCGGAACAGGCCGAAGACGGTCTGTGAAGCCGCCTTGTACTTGGCGAAATCCGGCCGGACGATGACGAGCCGCGGACAAAGCCGGATCGCCCGCGACATCGGGATCGCGGAGCGGACGCCGAAGGCCCGCGCCTCGTAGCTCGCCGCCGCCACGACGCCCCGTCCGCCCGGGCTGCCGCCGACCGCGACCGGCCTGCCGCGCAGCGACGGATCGTCGCGCTGCTCGACCGACGCGTAGAAGGCGTCCATGTCGATATGGAGGATACGGCGCACTTTCGCCATATCTTCGCAGAAAAGCAGCGCGACGATAAGATCGTTCGATGGACTACGTCAATCTCGGCCGGACGGGCCTGAAGGTGTCGCGGATCTGCCTGGGCATGATGACCTACGGCACTCCTGCATGGCGTCCCTGGGTGCTGGACGAGGAGACCTCGCGGCCGTTCGTCCGTCGCGCCCTCGAGCACGGCATCAACTTCTTCGACACCGCCGACATGTATTCGCTCGGCGTCTCGGAGGAGGTCACCGGCCGCGCGCTGCGCGACTTCGCAACCCGGGACAAGGTGGTCATCGCCACCAAGGCCTTCTATCCGATGAGCGACGATCCCAACGATCGCGGCCTCTCGCGAAAGCACCTCATGAGCGCGGTGGACAACTCGCTCAAGCGGCTCGGCACCGACTACATCGACCTCTATCAGATCCACCGCTGGGACCCTCACACGCCGATCGAGGAAACACTCACGGCACTCCACGATATCGTCCGCTCCGGCCGGGTGCGCTACATCGGTGCGTCGTCGATGATGTCGTGGCAGTTCGCGAAGGCGCTTCATCTCGCCGACCAGCTCGGGCTCACGCGCTTCGTATCGATGCAGAATCACTACAACTTGATCTACCGCGAAGAGGAGCGTGAGATGCTCCCGCTCTGCGCTGCCGAGGGGATCGGCGTGATCCCGTGGAGCCCGCTCGCCCGTGGGTTTCTCGCCGGGAATCGCCGGACTCCCAGCGACGCCGATACCGCGCGCGGCAGGACCGACAATCACGCGCACGGCATGTACTACGCGCCTGGAGACTTCACCGTCGCGGAGCGCGTCGCCGAGATCGCACGCGAGCGCGGGGTCAAGCCGGCGCAGGTCGCGCTCGCCTGGGTGCTGCGCCAGACCACCGTAACCGCGCCGATCGTCGGCGCGTCGAAGATGCACCAGCTGGACGAGGCGGTCGAGGCTTCGACGATGACGCTCAGCGACGACGAAGCACGCCGGTTGCAGGAACCCTACGTGCCCCATTCCGTGTTCGGGTATTAGTGGCCTGACTTTGCTGATTCAGTAACGGCAGAAAACAGAATCACCGCTGAGCGCGCCGAGGTCGCAGAGAAAGTCACCGGTAAATTCTCTGCGTGCTCCGCGACCTCTGCGGTGAAGGTTTTTGTCGATGGTAATCACTCGGCGCGTAGTGCGACGATCGGGTCGATCCGGGCGGCGCGGCGCGCCGGGACGTAGGCGGCGGCGATGCCGACGGCAATCATCACCGCCGCGGCACCGGCGATCGCGCGGGGGTCGGTCGGGCTCAACCCGAACAGCATGGATTCGAGCAGGCCGGTCGACCACCGCGCGGCCGGAATACCAAGCACGAGGCCGATCGAGACCAGCACCAGCGACTGGCGCAGGATCATCCAGCGAACCTGGCCGCGGCCCGCGCCGAGCGCGATGCGCACGCCGATCTCCGGCGTCCGGCGAGCCACCGCATATGCCAGCAGCCCGTACAACCCGATCCCGGACAGCACCAGCGTCACGATGCCGAGCAGCAGCGCCAGGCTGGCAAACAGCCGCTCCTGGGCGAGCGACAGGAGGATCTGCTCCTGCTGCGATCGCACGCTGAAGATCGGCAGTGTCCCATCGAGCCCGCGCAGCGTCTCGCGCACGGTTCCGGCGAGGGCCATCGGGTCCCCGGCGGTGCGGACGGCGAATGTCATCCGGTTGAACTCACCCTGCTGGAATGGGAAATAGATGGTTGGCGGCGGGTCCCGCTTCAGCGATGTGTAGTGCGTGTCGGGCGCCACCCCGATGATCTCGATCTCAGGGCCCTCCGGGCGAAGCCCCATCTGCACGCGGCGGCCGATCACCTCCACCGTGCCGAACAGCTGCTGCGCCAGCTTCGCGTTGACGATCGCCAGCGGCGGACCGTCCGGATCCACGATCGCGCCGAACGTCCGCCCCCGCAGCAGCGGAACCTTGAAGGTCTGGAAGAACCGGTCGTCAACCGACAGCCGCCAGGCGCGGTTCTTTGCGGCAAACGCCCGCGCCTCATCCGAATCAGGCGGCACTGCCGGAGCGCCGGCCGGACGGGCGATGCCGATCGACGATGAGTTCGCGATCAGCCGGTGGCTCGTGACCGATGCGTCGGTCACTCCCGGCAAGGCTCTCAGCTCGTCGAGCGTGCTGGCGACGAACGTACGCGAGCGCACGCGGTCGTAGCCGTTCAGCGAAGTATCGACGCTGAAGGTCAGCAGGTTCCGCGGATCGAAGCCGGGGTTCACCCGCTGCAGCCCGTAGGCCGACCAGGCGAGCAGGCCGGCGGCCGAAAGCAGCAGCATCGACAGCGCGACCTGCGTCACCACCAGCACCCCTCCGCCGCCGAAGCGCCGCCGTCCGCTGACGGTGCCGCGCGAAGACTGCTGGAGTAATGGCGGGAGGCCTCCGTCGCTCGTCCGCACTGCCGGCAGCAGCGCGAACAGAATGCTGCACACGATCGCAAGCAGGCACGTGAATCCGACGATCCGAAGGTCGGCGGCGTACTCGATCGCCAGGTCCTGGTAGTCCGCGGCGATCGCCGGCAGCAGCACCGAAGAGATCCACTGGGTGAATACGAGCCCGACCATGCTGGCGAGCCCCCCGAGCAGCAACCCCTCGGTCAGCAACTGACGGACGATGCGGCGGCGCGGCGCGCCGATCGCGGTGCGCACCGCCATCTCGCGCGCGCGGGCGCGCCCCCTTACGAGCAGCAGGCTGGCGACATTCGCGCACGCAACCAGCAGCACCACCGCGACGACGAGGGCCATGATCTGAAGCGGCTCGCGCATGCTGTTGCGGGCCTCGGTCTGGCCCCGGCTCCCCGGCTCCACCAGCATTCGCGGCAACGACGCGACCGGGAAGTCTGGCTTCGCCGTCAGGACATTCTGCTTGAGCACGGCATCCGCGGCGGTTTGGACCCGATCCGCCGTCCCGGCCGGCTTGAGCCGCGCCATCATCAGGACCCACCAGTAGTTCGCGTCCGCCGGATCGTCGTCGCTGCGAACCACCGCGCCGTAGCTGGCCATCGGCACCATGACGTCGCAGGGCTGGCCGACCTGCAGGGTGCCGGTGAAGCCGCGCGGCAGGACGCCAGCCACGGTGAACGAGACGCCGTTGATGACGATCTGGCGGCCCACGGCATCGGCCGCGCCGCCGAAACGGCGCCGCCACAGGTCGAACCCGATCACTGCAGCCGCCGGAGCGCCGGGCCGGTCGTCATCTGCTGTGAGCAGCCGCCCGGCAGTCGGTGCAATGCCGAGTACCCCGAAGTAGTTGCCCGAGACCACCTGCCCCGAGGCCGAGTCAGGGTGGCCGTCCACCGCCAGGTTCACACGGTACAGGTCGGCGAAGGCGAACACCTCCGCTTGCTGCGCCAGCGATTCGCGCAGGCTCGAGAAGGTCTTGAGCGCGAAAGAGGTGCTCGAGGAGTCGGTCTCGGTCTCGGATGACATGCCGTTGAGTGAATTGAACGGCCACTCCTTGTGCGCGCTCCAGCGGAACAGCACCAGGTCCTCCGGCGTCGCCACCGGCAGCACGCGGAAGAGCAGGCCGTCGGCCAGGCTGAAGACCGCGGCCGAGGACCCGATCCCGATCGACAGGGAGGCAACCGCGGCGAAGGTGAACATCGGGGAACGCCTCAGCAACCGGGCGCCGAAGCGCAGGTCCTGGACGAGCGTGTCGATCCAGCGGAAGGTCCACATATCTCGCGTCTCCTCGCGAATGGCGGTGACGTTGCCGAAGCTCCGGCGCGCCTCGTAGGCGGCCTCGCGCGGGTCCATGCCCTCGTCGATCAGGCTCTGGGTCCGGCGCTCGATGTGCTCCTCGACTTCATCCCGCAGGTCGTCGTCGTGTTGCGAGCGATTCAGAAAGGCGCCGAGACGTCGCATCAGCGAACCGGTTGACATCACAGGCTCCTGAACGCGATCACCGGGTCGATGCGGGTGGCGCGATGCGCGGGCCAGAGCGCCGCGGCCAGCGACGCGCCGACCAGCGCGCCGGCACACGCGAGCAGGGTCAACGGATCGAGTGGGCTCACGCCGAACAGCAGCGACGATGCCGAGCGGAGCAGCAGATAGGAGGCGGGCAGGCCGACCGCGATCCCCGCGAGCGCTGTCCGCAGCGGATCGGTGAGGACCAGCGTCATGATGTCGGCGCGCGTCGCGCCGAGCGCCATCCGTACGGCGAGCTCCGGACCCCGCTGCGACACGGCATAGGCGACCGCGGCGTACAGCCCGCCGCAGGCCAGCCCGAGGGCGAGCAGCGACAGGACGCCGGCAATGCCGGCGAAGAATCGCTCGGTCGCCATACTCGCAGTCAGGAGGTCGTCGACCGTCGAGAACCGGGGCCGCAGCCTCGAGTCGTGCGCCGCGATGACCTCGCGGACGCCGCGTATTGCCGCCGCCGGGTCGCCGCCCGCCCGGACGATATGGGCCATCGACGCCCGTCGCATCGGCGCGTAAGGGACGAACATCGCGCGGGGCGTCTCTTCTCTCAGCGTGTTGTAGCGCGCATCCCCCGCGACCCCGACGATGCGGACGCCGCCGTTCACGGTTCGTCCCATCGCATCGCCGGCGCTGCCGAAGTAGAACGCCGCGAACCGCTCGTTGACGACGGCAACCCGCGCTGCGCCGTCACTGGCGGTGATCCCGCGGCCCTGGATCAACGGCATCCCGACGGTCTCGAAGTAGTCCGGCCCGACGAAGAACATCCGCGCCCACCGGTCGTCGTCCGAGGCGGGGGTGAAGCCGGCTACGTCCACGGTTCCAGTGGTCGCGGCGCCGGTCAGGAGCCCGACCTGCGCCATCGTCGCCCGCGCAACGCCTGGAGCGGCAGCGATGCGATCGTGGATCTGCCCGTGATAGGCCGCCGCCGCGGCCGGATCGACCAGCCCGGTGCCGTTGACGGTGACGACGAACGTGCTCCGGGGATCGAATCCCGGCCTGACTCCGCGAAGGTTGTCGAGCGTGCGCCCCATCGCGACGGCGCCGACCACGAGCATGAGCGAGCAGGCCACCTGCGCAACGATCAGCATCCGCGAGATCCGCCGCGAGCTGGTCGTGACCGTCCGGGTGTCACCGTTGACCAGCCCGGCCGGGTGCGCCCGCCAGAGGCGGATCAATGATGCCGCCGCGGTTCCGGCGCCGCAGGTCAGCGACACCGCGACGGTGAACACCACCAGCCGCCAGTCGAGTCGAAGCTCGAAGGCGGCGGCGCCCGCATTTCCCGGCATCGCAGGGAGCAGCAGGGGAGCGAGGAGCCATCCGACGCACAGACCGACGCCGCCGGCCAGCACGGCCACCAGCATCGCTTCGACCAGCAGCTGCCGCGCGAGGCGGCTGCGACTTGCCCCGATCGCCGCGCGTACCCCGAACTCTGTGTGCCGCGAGGCAAAACGCGAGAGCAGGAGCCCGGCGGTGTTGGCGCAGGCGACCAGCAGGAGCGCGGCGACGAGCATCAATCCGAGCCGCAGCGGATGTTCGAGCGATGCACGCAGGGCCGACACCCCGCGGCCCCCCTCGTAGAGCTCGAGCCGGAGCTCTGCTCCAGGCGGAACCCGCCCGGCTGCGCGGTAGAGCGCCGCGAGTCTCTGTTCGGCGACCGGCACCGCAACGCCCGGGCGAAGCCGCGCGAACAGGTCGATGACGGTGGCCGCGGTCGAAGGGTCGATGGCCGTCGCGGCGCTCAGCGGCGCGAATGCGTCGGCCGGGCGCTCGGGCACGAGGCCGCGGAAGGTTCGAACTACGCCGACGATGGTGGCCGGTTGACCGTTGAGGCGAATCGAACGTCCGATGATCCCCGGGTCGGCCTGAAAGTCGCCCCGCCACAGTCGCTCGCTGACCACGACCGCGGCCGTTCCGGCCCGATCGTCGGACTCGTCCAGCGGCCGGCCGAGAACGAAGTGGTTGCCCAGGACGGCGAAGTAGTTCCCCGAAACCAGTTCCAGCGCCCCGGTGCGGGAGGACCCGGTGCGGGAAGAGCCGGGGCTCTCGATGACCACGTCGGTCAACGACCGGAAGCCGATGAAATCGGCAAACTCCGCCTCTTCCCTGAGGCGCGCCAGGGTGGCGGCGTCCACCCCTCCCATCACCTTGCTGGCGCTGCCGAGTTGAATGGTGGCGCGGAAGGCGCGCAAGTGTCCGGGGTCGCGGACGTCGAGGGAACGAAAGAGCACGGCGTCGGCGACATTGAAGACCGCTGCCGACGAGCCGACGCCGATCGCGAGGCACAGGACCGACACCGTGGTGAAGAGCGGCGTGCGGAGCAGCAGCCGGGCGCCGAACCGGACGTCCTGCACGAGGTGCTCGAGCCAACGGAAGCTGCGGATGTCGCGTACTTCTTCGCCGATCGCGGTGGGATTCCCGAACGACCTTCGCGCTTCAACCACGGCATCCTCGGGCGCGATCCCGCGGTCCATGAGGGCGCGGGCACGCAGTTCGAGGTGGAGCCGGATCTCTTCGGCCAGCTGTTCGTCCAGTTCACGCCGCCGGCTGCCGGCGTTCACGCGACGCACGAACTCGAGAGCTCTCCCTAGAAAGGCCATGGGTCGTCTACGTGGCTGGCTTCATCACCCGGGCGATCGCTTCGATCAGCCGCGAGAAGCTCGACTCGGTTTCACCGAGCGCCCGACGCCCCGCCGGCGTGAGCCGGTAGTAGCGCGCCCGGCGGTTGTTGGCCGATTGCCCCCACTGCGACGCGATCAATCCCTGGAGCTGCAGCCGCTGGAGCGCGGGGTACAGCGATCCTTCTTCCACCTTCAACACCTCGGCGGAGACCTGCCGGATGTGCTCGGCGATGCCGTAGCCGTGCATCACCTGGCGCGAGAGGGTCTTGAGGATCAGCATGTCGAGCGTTCCCGGCAGGAGGTCCTGCCGGCCATCACGTTTCTTTCCCATAGACGAACTATGGGATACAACGGTTGGGTGGTGGAAGTCAACTTCCAACCCGCAACTTCAAACTCTTGACTCCCGAACTCATCCCACCTCTCGTCCCGGGTATGGGGTATGGGTATGGGTATGGGGAATGCGGATTGCGGATTGCGGATTGCGGTTGGGATTGAGGATTGAGGAATGGGATGAGCGACGGCGGTTCGGTTGGGAGTTGGAAGTTGCTACAGTTCCTCGAGTCTCGGCTCCATCCCTTCCGCCATTTTCTTCAACGCCCGGTACGACCGGCCTAAGGCCTGTTCGCCGGGCGTGTCGATCAGGTAGTGGCGGCGGCGGCGGCCGCCGCGCTCGGCGGTCGGCTCGCCGACGTAAGACTTCACCATCCCCTTCTTCTCCATCCGCTGCAGGGTGACGTAGACGACGCTGACCGGGAGCTCGCGTTCGATGCGTTCCTGGATGTCGCGGCGAATGGCGGCGCCCCATGCGCCGTTGCCCAGCCGGAGCAGCGAAAGCAGCACAACCTGTTCAAATTCACCAATTAGCGGCGCGTAGTAGTCCTGGATATGTTTCACTATGTTAAGTATATGGTGAAAAAATCTTCGCGCCAAACGCGGTTTGGCCTTGAAGCCGGTGCCCGACGCTGCGCATAATGGCTCCCTTCCCGACCTCGCGAAAGGACTGATCACATGGGCTCCGCTTCATCCAACGACGCAATCCGCAGCATCAGCAACTGGGCCACCGCCCCCGTTCAAGCGCGGCCGGCCGGCCAGCGCAAGGCGACCGAAGAGTTCGGGTCGCTGACCTTCAACGAAGAAGTCCAGCGCGCGCGGCTTCCCAAGGACGTCTATCGCGCGCTGCGCCGCGCCGTTGCCCAGGGTGAGCCGATCGAAGCGAACATCGCCGACATCATCGCCAGCGCGCTGAAGGACTGGGCGGTCGAGCACGGCGCCACCCACTACACCCACTGGTTCCAGCCGCTCACCGGCATCACCGCCGAAAAGCACGACTCGTTTCTCGCCCCTTCGGCCGACGGACGCGCGGTGGCGGAGTTCAGCGGGAAGGAACTGGTGCGCGGCGAGCCCGACGCCTCCAGCTTCCCCTCGGGCGGCATGCGCTCCACCTTCGAGGCCCGCGGCTACACCGCGTGGGACCCGACCAGCCCGCCGTGGCTGCTGGTCACCGGCAACGGCGTCACGCTGGTCCTGCCCACCGCCTTCGTGAGCTGGACGGGTGAGGCGCTCGATCAGAAAACGCCGCTGCTCCGCTCGATGGACGCGCTATCGAAACAGGCCGTCCGGATCCTCCGGCTGTTCGGTTCCAGGTCGCAGCGCGTCACCGCGACGATCGGCCCCGAGCAGGAATATTTCCTCGTCGACCGGCAGTTCTATTTCAACCGGCCGGATCTGATCAATGCCGGCCGCACCCTCTTCGGCGCGCGTCCCGCCGAAAGGGCAGGAGATGGAGGACCACTACTTCGGCTCCATCCCCGACCGGGTCCTGGCCTTCATGATGGAAGTGGAGCGCGAGCTCTACAAGGTCGGCGTGCCGCTCAAGACCCGCCACAACGAAGTCGCGCCCGGGCAGTACGAAGTCGCGCCGATCTTCGAGAACGCCAACGTCGCCACCGACCATCAGATGATGACGATGGAGATGTTGCGGCGGGTCGCGCCGAAGTACGGGCTCGCCTGCCTGATGCACGAGAAGCCGTTTGCCGGCGTCAACGGCTCCGGCAAGCACCTGAACTGGAGCATGGGGGACGAGCTCGGCAACAACCTGCTCAACCCCGGTGATACGCCGCACGAAAACATCCAGTTCCTGGTGTTCTGCGCCGCGGTCATCCGCGCGGTCAACAAGTTCCAGGGGCTGCTTCGTTTCAGCATCGCCAGCGCCGGCAACGACCATCGGCTCGGCGCCAACGAAGCGCCGCCGGCGATCATCTCGATCTTCCTCGGCGACCAGCTCACCGACATCTTCCAGCAGGTCGAAAAAGCCGGCAGCGCCAAGACGACCAAGAGCGGCGGCATCCTCGATATCGGCGTCGGCGTGCTGCCGAAGCTGGCGCGCGATGCCGGCGACCGCAATCGCACCAGCCCGTTCGCCTTCACCGGCAACAAGTTCGAGTTCCGCGCGGTCTCGTCGAACCAGAGCATCGCGCTGCCGGGTGTCGCCCTCAACGTCGCCGTCACCGAGTCCCTCGATTACTGCGCCACCGAGCTCGAAAAGGGGCTGAAGGACGGCAAGAAGCTCCAGGCCGCCGTCAAGCAGCTGCTGGTGAAGCTGCTCAAGGAGAACAAGCAGATCATCTTCAACGGCAACGGTTACTCCGACGAATGGCAGAAGGACGCGACCAAGCGCGGGCTGCTCAACCACCGCACCTCGGTCGAGGCCTACGGCGAGGCGATGAAGCCCGACGTGGTCAAGGCGTTCGAGAAGTACGGCGTCCTTACCGAACGGGAGTGGCACGCACGCTACGACGTGGCGGTCGAGCAGTACAACAAAACGGTCAACGTCGAAGCACAGCTCATGGTCCTGATGGGCAACCGCTTCATCCTCCCTGCGGCCTATCGCTTCCAGGGGGAGCTGGCCCAGAGCATCGCCGGCGTGAAGGCGGCCGGCGCGACCTCGAAGGAGCCGAAGCGCGCCCTCGACCAGGTATGCCGCCTGACCGACGAGTGCAAGGTCTGCGTCGACAAGCTGCAGGCGCTGCTCGAAAACGAGTCGAACGGCGATGCCGTGAAGCACGCCCGCTACTTCCGCGACAAGGTCATCCCGGCGATGGCCGCGCTGCGCGAAGCCGGCGATGGCCTCGAGGGCATCGTGCCGCACGACCTCTGGCCGTTCCCGACCTACCGGGAGATGCTCTTTATCAAGTAGGGCCACGGGTCAACACGGTCAAAGACAGTGGGGGGTGCTCGAATGGGCGCCCCCCTTTTTCGTGTAAGCTCCCTCGCCAGACCGCCTGCACGATTGTTGAAAGGACAATTCATGATCGTCAAGAAAGTCGGCGTCGTCTCGGTGGCGAAGATCTATGCCGCGATTTCGGCCAGCGTCGGCGTGTTGATCGGGCTCGGGTTCGCACTGGCGTCGATGGTCGGCGCCGGTCTCGCCGAGAACAGCGAGATCTCGATGTTCGGGCCGATGCTCGGCGTCGGCGCGGTCATCGTGCTGCCGATCTTCTACGGCTGCATGGGCTTCGTCGGCGGCGCCATCGGCGCGGCGCTCTACAACGTCTTCGCGGCGATGGTCGGCGGCGTGCAGATAGACGTCGAGCAGGGATAACCGCTCAGACCGTCAGCTCGCCGCGGCCCACCAGCACCGATTGCCCGCCGACGCGGACCCGGGTGATCCGGTCCGGCGTGCCGTCGATCGAGATATGGATGCGGCTCGGGCGGCCCATCGCCACCCCCTGCAGGCTGACCATCTCACGCGCTTCGGCTGGCGAGACGACCTGGTGGTGGAGGAGGTAGGAGCCGAGCGGCCCGCTCGCGCCGCCGGTGGCGGGGTCCTCGGCAATGCCGAAGCCGGGCGCGAGCATCCGGCTGTAGACGGTTTCGGTTCCCTCGCTGGTGAAGAAGAACGCCGGCATCTCGTCGATGCCGGCGGCGGCGCCACAGCGCACCATGGCGCGCCGGTCGAGCGCGACGGCATCGACCGCGGCGCGGGTGGTGATCGGCACGAACAGGGCCGGTACGCCCGACGAGACCACCTGCACCGGCAGCCCCGCCGACAGGTCCTTCTGTTCGATGCCGATCGCGGCGGCGAGCGCGGCCCGGTCCTCGATCACCGGTCCGAACTTCGGCAGCGGCTGCGTCATCCAGGCGAACGCCAGTCCCTTCGCGTCCCATTCCAGTGAGACCGGGGTCGGACCGATCCCCAGCTCGAAGACGAACCCCTCTCGCCCGCGGGCGATGGTGCCTTCCAGCGCCAGCGCAAAGGTGCTACCAATCGTAGGATGCCCGGCGATCGGCAGCTCCTCTCCCGGTGTGAAGATCCGCATCTTCACGTCCCCGCCCCGTTCCGCCGGATAGATGAAGGTCGTCTCGGAGAACGCCATCTCCTTCGCAATCGCCTGCATCGTCTCGGTGGATAGTGTCCCGGGCTCGGGGAACACCGCCAGCTGATTGCCTTCGAAGGGCTTTGAAGTGAAGACGTCAAGGTGCAGATATCTCATCGATTGCGGACCGCGGATTGTCGATTGCTGATTGACGGATTGTTGATGTCGGATTGTTGATTGGCGCTCACGGCCCGTCAATCTCCAATCTTCAATCTCCAATACCAATCCTCAATCCCCAATCCCCATTCCGTCAGTCCGCAGTCCCCAATCACCAATCCGCAATTCCCCGACTCTGGTATCTTCGTTACCTTCATGGCCAAACGGAAGAAATCCGGATCGCTGTTCGACGATGACGGCGGCGATACGACGATTGATTCACGAGGGCCGGGGGGTGGGACGGAAGGGGTTGCGCTGCACGAGGCGGCACAGTCCCGATATCTCAACTACGCCCTCTCGGTCATCACCTCACGTGCCCTGCCCGACGTCCGCGACGGATTGAAGCCGGTGCAGCGCCGCATCCTCTACACGATGTGGCAGCAGAACCTGACCGCCGACGCCAAGCACCGCAAGTGCGCGAAGGTGGTCGGCGACGTGATGGGCAACTACCATCCGCACGGCGACTCGGCGCTCTACGAAACCCTGGTGCGGATGGCCCAGCCGTTCTCGCTGCGCTACCCGCTGGTGGACGGCTCCGGCAACTTCGGCTCGCTGGACGGCGATGGCGCCGCGGCGATGCGCTACACCGAGTGCCGGCTCGCGCGGATCAGCGACGAGATCCTGACCGAAATCGAGCAGTCGACCGTGCACTTCCGGCCCAACTACGACGGCACGCGCACCGAGCCGGTCGTGCTGCCATCCCGCATTCCCAACCTGCTGATCAACGGCGCCACCGGGATTGCGGTCGGGATGGCGACCAACATTCCGCCGCACAACCTCGGCGAAGTGTGCACGGCGCTCATCAAGCTGCTGGAGAACCCCGACCTGAGCAGCACGCAGCTGGCCCGCTACATCAAGGGGCCCGACTTTCCAACCGGCGGGCAGATGCTCAACTCTCCCGAGGAGCTGAAGGAGATCTACAAGACCGGATCCGGTGCGATCCGCCTGCGCGCGACCTGGGAGGAAGGGCCGGTGACCCGCGGCGGCAAGACCATCTACATCACCAGCGTTCCCTACACGGTGAACAAATCGACGCTGGTCGAACGGATCGCCGACGTGGCGCTCAGCCGCAAGCTGCCGCCACTCGTGGACGTGAAGGACATCTCCACCGAAGATGTCCGGATCTCGCTCGAGCTGAAGAAAGACTCCGACGAGAAGATGGTGATGGCGTACCTGTTCAAGCACACGCCGCTCCAGACCAGCTTCATCGTCAACCTGACCTGCCTGGTGCCGACCGACACCAACCCCGAGGTCGGCCGCCCGGAGCGGCTCGACCTGCACCAGATGCTGTTCTACTTCCTCCACTTCCGGCTGGAGGTCGTGACCAGGCGACTGACCCACGAGCTCGAGGCGCTCAAGAAGCGCGTGCACGTGCTCGAGGGGTTCGAGAAGGTCTTCGATGCGCTCGACGAGATTCTCCGGATCGTCCGGAAGTCGGAGGGCAAGGCCGACGCCGCCGCGCAGATCATCAAGCGATTCGAGCTGGACGCCGAACAGACCGACGCGATCCTCGAGCTGAAGATCTACCGGCTGGCGCGGCTCGAGATCCTGGTCATCCGGAAGGAGCTCGAAGACAAGCGCCGGCGCACGCGGCAGATCACGACCCTGCTCAAGGACGAAGGGAGCCGCTGGGACATCGTCCGCGTCGAGATCGAGGAGATCCGGAAGAAGTACGGCGATCCGCGCCGCACGCTGATCTCCACCGACGAGGGGGAGGCGGAATACAGCGCCGAAGACTTCATCGTCGAGGAAGACAACGTCGTCATCGTCTCGCGCGATGGCTGGGTGAAGCGGCAGAAGGAAGTCAAGGACGTCGGCTCCACGCGCGTGCGCGAGGGGGACTCGGTAATGGCGGTGCTGCCCGGCAGCACGCGGGCATCGGTGGTCTTCTTCAGCAGCTTCGGCGTCGCCTATACCTCGCGGATCACCGACATACCGGCCTCGACCGGCTACGGTGAGCCGATCCAGCGGTTCTTCAAGCTGAAGGACCGCGAGCGGATCGTCGCCGCCTTCAGTTTCGACCCCAGGGTGGCGGGAGACATCACGACCCGGAAGGAAGGGGTGGCGCCCCCGGTCCACGGCGTCGCGGTCTCGAGCGACGGCTACAGCCTGCGCTTCAGTTTCGAGCCGTTCGTCGAACCGAGCACGCGGGCCGGGCGGCGGTACGGCCGGGTGCCGGAAGGCGCCGAGTTCGTCGGCATTGCCAGGTCGACCGGCGAGGAGATCCTGATCGCCGCCACCCGCGAGGCCCGGGCGATGATCACGCGGGTTGACGAGGTGAACTACCTGTCAGGTCCAGGCCGGGGAGTGATCCTGATCAAGCTTGGCGAGGGTGACCGGGTGCTGGGGTTCATCGCCTCGAGAGGCGACCGCGACCTGATGACCGTCGAGACGAGCCGCGGCGCCGAGCAGACCGTGAGCACCGGGAAGTACGAGGTGACCGGACGCGGCGGCAAGGGGCGCGAGCTCCTGCAGCGCGGCCAGTTCACCCGGATTATCTGGGCGCCGCCCGAGGCGCCGCCGCCGTTTGAGGAGTAAGATCCGGGCAAGCCTTACAAGGGGCCAGGAGTTCAGGAGAAGTCCTCGAAGCCTCTTGATCTCGTGCTCTCCTGTGAGATTTTTTGAGGAGTGACAGATGCCGACGAGCACTTTGTTATTGCTGATGGCCCTGGCGTTCTCGGTCGCGTCCGATACCGACTGGTCGCGGTTCCGCGGGCCGAACGGCTCCGGCATCTCGAACAGCAAGGGGCTGCCGGCGGAGTTCGGGCCGGATAAGAACGTGATCTGGAAAGTGGACCTGCCGCAGGGCTACTCCTCCCCGATCATCCACGGCGACCGGATCTTCCTGACCGGTCTTCGTGACGACAAGCTGGTCACGATGGCGGTCGATCGCACGAACGGCAAGATCGTGTGGGAGCGCGCCGCCCCGCGGTCCCGGACCGAGAAGCTCGACAAGCGTAACCGTCCGGCCGCCGCCTCCGCCGCCACCGACGGCGAGCACGTGACGGTGTTCTTCGGCGACTACGGTCTCATCACCTACGACATGAATGGCAAGGAGCTGTGGAAGCAGCCGCTCGGGCCGTTCAACAACGTCTACGGCATGGGCGCCTCGCCGGTCATCGTCGGCGACAAGGTGATCCTGGTCTGCGATCAGAGCACCGATTCGTACATCGCCGCGTGGGACAAGAAGACCGGCAAGCAGCGCTGGCAGACGGCGCGACCCGAGGCGAAGAGCGGGCATTCGACTCCGATCGTGTGGACGCCGCGCGGCGGCCGGCCGCAGCTGATCGTGCCCGGTTCGTTCCTGCTGAGCGCCTACGATCCGGCCGACGGCAAGCGAATCTGGTGGGTCGGCGGGCTGTCGTTCGAGTTGAAATCCACCCCGGTGGTGGTCGGCGACATCGTCTACATCAACGGCTTCGGCTCACCCGAGAACAACCCGGGCAGCAAGGTGCCGGTGATGAGCACCGTCGAAGCGTTCGAAAAGCACGACGCCAACAAGGACGGCAAACTCAGCGTCGAAGAGATGCCCAATCCCCATGCGCGGCGCATGGGCCTCGCATTCGCCGACCTGAACAGCGACCGGGCGCTGGCCCGCGACGAGTGGGACTACTACAAGGCGGCGATGGAGTCCGACAACGCCGTCCTCGCGATCCAGATGGGCGGCAGCGGCGACATGACCGCGAAATCGGTGAAGTGGAAGTACCACCGCGGAATCCCTCAGCTCCCGTCACCGCTCATTTACGAGAACGTCCTCTACATGGTGAACGATGGCGGTGGCATCGTAACCATGCTCGATCCCAAGTCGGGGGAGTTGCTGAAGCAGGGCCGGCTTCCCGGTGGAACTGACACCTTTTATGCGTCCCCGGTCGCCGGCGACGGCAAGGTCTACATTCCGAGCGAAAAGGGGCAGGTCTTCGTGCTTCCCCCCGGCCCGACCCTCGAGCCGATCGTCGTCAACGACATGCAGGACGGCATCTACGCCACCCCCGCCCTGGTGGACAGCCGGATCTACCTGCGGACGCTGAACACGCTGTACTGTTTCGGGAAATTGTGAATTACCGGGAAGTTGTGAATTGCGAATTGTGAGTTGACAGGCGCCGGAGCTGAAGTCGTCCGTTCGGCTGCCTTGGGCTGGTTGCCTGTCAATTCATAATTCGCAATTCAGAATTCAGAATTTTCCGCCGTCCGCCAACTTTTTCGTCCTACGTATCGTCTAACGATACGTATGCGCCGCAAACCTGCCGAAGATCCCCGCAAGCCGCTGTCCCAGCCTGTCGTTCATATCCTTCTGGCCCTGGCCGACGGGGCGCGGCACGGCTATGCCATCAAGCTGGACGTGGAAGGGCGGACCGGCGGCACGATCCGGCTGGGCCCGGGCACGCTCTACGAGGCGATCCAGCGGCTGCAGGAGTCCGGGCTGATCGAAGAGGCCGCGTCGGGCGGCGAAGAGGCCGCGAACGGCCAGCAGGCGCAGCGCCGTTACTACGCCCTGACCGGCCGCGGCTGGGACGTGCTGCGGGACGAAATCCGCCGTCTCGACGCCATCGTCGAACAGGCCCGCGCCAACCCCCGGCTTCGCAAGGGACTGGTGTGAGAACGCTGTACGCCGCGTTGCTCCTGCTGTATCCGGCGCCGTTTCGGCGGCGCTACGGCGCCGAGCTGCTGGCGGCGTTCGACGCTGAGCACCAGGCGGTTGGCGACAAGGGCGCTGTCGCGCTGGCCGGCTTCTGGCGGTACCTGATCATCGATCTGCTCGCGTCCGCGAGCCGTCAGCGCTATCGCGCCGGGCTCCGCGCGTTCCGCGACCTCACCGGCACGGGCACTCCACACCTTCCAGATCACCCACGGAGAAGCTTCATGGAAACGCTCGTCCAGGACGTCCGCTACGCGCTGCGCCAGTTCGCCCGGCGGCCGGGCTTCACCGCGATCGCGGTGTTGTCACTGGCGCTCGGCATCGGCGGCAACAGCCTGATCTTCGGACTGCTCGACGGCTTCGTCTTCACTCCGTTTCCCTATCCGGACGCGGATCGCCTGGTCGCCGTCGGCGGAACGTTCCCGAAGGTGTCGGCCGAAACGACCTACGTGGAGGCGCTGTCGACGCCGGAGTACGGCGATATCCGGCGAAGCCGGTCCTTCTCGCACCTGGCGGCCTTCGACCTGGGCAACCGGAACCTCTCCGGCGGAGACGTCCCTGAGCGGGTGTTCACCGCCCTCGTGCTGGACGACCTCTTTCCGGTGATCGGGATGGCGCCGGCCCTCGGCCGCGGATTCACCGCGGAGGAACTGGCGCCGAAAGGACGGCCTGCCGCCATCATCAGCCACCGCTTGTGGCAATCACGCTTCGGCGGTGACGCGACGATCATCGGCCGCGCGATCCGGATCAGCCGGGCAGACCACTACGGTCGTGGGAGTGATGCCGCGGGGGCTCGTGCTTATCGGCACCGACCTGTGGATCCCGTGGGGAGCGGACCCGGCCCAGGTCCCGCGCAACGCACGGCAGTTCACCATCCTCGGGCGTCTGGCCCCGGGCGCGTCGGCCACGGCGGCCAACGCGGAGCTCGCTACCATTGCGGCCCAGGTCGAGCAGGCGGAAGTCGGGACCTTCAAGGAATACGAGGGCTGGCGGCTGACCGCGACTCCGTGGGCTGCGGCCCTGCTCCAGGACGTCCGGCCGGCGGCGTTCATTCTCGTCGCCGCGGTCGGGTTCGTGCTGCTCATCGCCTGCGCGAACCTCACCAACCTGATGCTGGCCCGCTCGACCACCCGCCATCGCGAGCTGGCGGTGCGTCTGGCCCTCGGCGCGGCCCGCTGGCGTATCGCCCGGCAGCTCTTGATCGAGAGCCTGTTGCTCGGGATCGGCGGCGCGGTTTTCGGGTTGGCGCTGGCGCAGGTCGGCCTGCGCTTCGCTGGCGCGCTGATCCCGGGGCAATTCGAGATGCTCGGCCTCGAGGCAGGTATCAACCTGCGTGTTCTCGCCTGGACGACCGCGATGGCCGGCCTCGCCGGGCTCCTGGTCGCGATACTTCCCGCAATTCAGGCAACGCGAACCGATCCGCACGACTCGCTGAAGTCCGACGGCCGTACGGGCTGGGGCCGGTCAGGCGCCCGGATGCGCAGCGCGCTGATCGTGTCGGAGATCGCGCTTTCGGTCGTGCTCCTGCTCGGCGCCGGACTGCTGATGCGCAGTTTCATGAAGGTCCGCGGAGCCGACCTGGGATTCGACACCGGCGGGGTCGTCACCATGCGCCTGACGCTCCCGCAGCAGAAGTATCCGACCGCCGAGGCGATCGTTTCGTTCTTCGAAGAGCTGATTCGCCGCAGCGAAACCATCCCCGGCGTAACCGCCGCCGCGATGGCCTCGCAGCTGCCACCCACCGGGTTCTCATCCAGCCAGGTCGAGATCGAAGGGACCGCTGCCTCCGGTTCGATGCTGCCCACCGCGAACGCGACGATTGCCTCGCGCGGCTATTTCGAGGCGGTCGGGATCCCGCTCGTGCGCGGCCGGCTGTTCGCGGCGACCGACACTCCCGGCGGACCCCCGCGGGTCGTCGTCAATGCGGCGTTCGTCGAGCGCTACCTTTCCGGCAGGGACCCGATCGGCGTGCGCGTGCGCACCGTCGGCCGCGGCGGCCCCGGCCCGTGGACCGAGATCATTGGTGTCGTCGGCGATGCGAGGAACAACGGTGCCGCCGCCGCCGTCCGTCCCGAGGCCTTCATCGCGATGGAGCAGGGACGCGACGCCTGGAACCAGCTCTTTCTCGTCGTCCGCTCGCAGCAGGATGCCTCGGCCGTCATCCCGGCGGTTCGCGCCGCGGTCGCCTCGATCGATCCGGAGCAGCCGGTCTACAACATCCAGACGCTGGAAGAGGGAGTGGCCTTGTCCTCGTTCCAGCAGCGGGTTTCCGCCATGCTGCTTGGCATCTTCGCCGGGGTGGCGCTGGTGCTCGCCGCGGTCGGGATCTACGGCGTCATGTCATATGCGGTCAGTGCCCGTACGCGGGAGATCGGGGTCCGGATGGCGATCGGCGCCGAGCGCAGCGACGTGCTCCGGCTGGTGCTGATGCAGGTGGCGCGGCTCGCCGGCGCCGGCCTGGTGATCGGCGTCGGCCTGTTGCTGCTCGCCGGCCCGCTCCTCGGCCGTCTTCTCTACGGTGTGACCCCCTCGGATCCGCTGACGATCGCGGCCGTGACGGCGACGCTGGGCGTCGTCGCCCTGATTGCCGGCTGGGTGCCGGCGTGGCGGGCCTCCCGAGTGAACCCGATTCAGGCTCTCAGGTACGAATAACAAAGAAGAACGGCGCAGAGAGAAACCACTGGAAGAATCCTCTGCGTTGCTCCGCGGCCTCTGCGGTGAAGGTTTGTCGATGGTAGTGATTCATCGAGGACGAACCACTAGTTGGTCATTCGCTTCATGAGCAGCGGCAGGAAGTCCCGGATCCTCCGGTCCCAGTAGTCCCACGTGTGGGCGCCGGCGACCTCGTGATACTCGTAGGCCACGCCGGTCTTGTGGATCGTGGCCACCAGTTCGCGGTTGGCGGCGATCAATGTGTCGTCGCGCGTGCCGCAGTCGATGTAGACGTAGGGAGCGGCGGCCGGCTTGAGCGCCGCGGCCAGCGTGAAGATGTCGTTCTCCTTCCGCGTCTGGCTGCCGGAGGGGCCGAAGATCTGCTGGATGCGATCGGCCTCGGCTTTACCGATCAGCGGTTCCAGCTCCCCCTCGCGGGTGACGCCGAACGCCCCGCTGAAGCTGGCCGCCACCGAGAATGCTCCCGGCCTTTTCAGCGCCATCTTCATCGCCCCATATCCTCCCATCGACAGCCCCGCCACCGCGCGGCCGTATCGCGAGTTGATCGTGCGGAACTTCCGGACGACGTCCGCCTGGAGGTCGGTGAGGATGTAGTCCTCGAATCGCGCCGCGCCGTCCGCGGCATTGGTGTACCACTGGTTTTCGCCCTGCGGCATCACGATGATCAGCGGGACCGTCCGGCTGTACTCGACCAGGTTCGAACGTGTCGTCCAGTCCTTGTAGTCCCCACCGAGCCCGTGCAGCAGGTAGAGCACCGGGTACCGCTGCTGCGAGGTCCCGTATCCCTGCGGCACCAGCACCAGGTACTTCATCGCCCGGCCGAGCGCCGCGCTCTCGACGGATTCTTCACGGAGGCGGGCGGTGGACGGGGCCGGCTGGAAGATCCGCTCGTGTCCGGTGGCGACGGGCGCTGTCATGGGCATGCCGGAAGGTCCGGCCAGGGTCGCCCCAATGAGCAGAAGGTTGAGATGCATGCGATAGGATTATAGGGATATGGCCAGTTGGCAGGGCTTCAGTGGCCTCAACCGGGGTTACGTGCTCGAGTTGTACGAGAAATACCGGCGGGACCCCGCGTCGGTAGATGCAGAAACGCGGGCGCTGTTCGAGCAGTGGACGCCACCATCGGAGGACATCTCCGAAACCGCCGCCGGGCTCCCGGTTCAGAAGATCGTCGGCGGCGTCAATCTCGCGCAGTCGATCCGGCGCTACGGGCACCTGGCGGCGCAGCTCGACCCGCTCGGGTCGCGGCCGCTCGGCGATCCGTCGCTGATGCCCGAGACGCACGGTGTGACCAACGAGGACCTGCGCACGTTGCCGGCTTCGCTGATCTGGTCGGCGCTGGCCGAGAACGCGTCGAACATGTACGAGGTCGTCGAGGCATTCCGCGGCGTGTACTGCTCGACCACCGGCTACGACTTCGCCCACGTGTTCGTGCCGCAGGAGCGGCGCTGGCTGCGGCAGGCGGTCGAGTCCGGACGGTTTCGTTCGCCGGCGGATCCGATCGATCCGGCCGCGCTGCTCGACCGGCTCTCGCAGGTCGAGGCGTTCGAGCGGTTCCTCCATCGCACCTTCCCCGGCAAGACCCGGTTCTCGATCGAAGGGCTCGACATGCTCGTGCCGGTGCTCGACGAGATCATCGGCGACTCGGCGGAGTTCGGGGTTCGGCACATCCTGATCGGGATGGCGCACCGCGGCCGGCTGAACGTCATGGCGCACGTGCTGAACAAGCCGTACGCGCAGATCCTGGCCGAGTTCAAGGACCCGGTCTCGGGCCGCAGCTTCCGCGAGGACATGGCGTGGACCGGCGACGTGAAGTATCACGCCGGCGCCCGGCGCGCGATCACCGGCGGCGCCGAAATGGACGTTGTCGTCGCGATGCCGCCGAACCCGAGTCACCTCGAGGCGGTCGACCCGGTCGTGGTCGGCATGGCGCGCGCCGCCGGCACGTTCGTCGACACACCCGGGCCGCCGCGGTTCGATCCGACCTCCAGCCTGCCGATCCTGATCCACGGCGATGCCGCCTTCCCCGGCCAGGGGGTGGTGGCCGAGACGCTGAACCTGTCACGGCTGGAGGGCTACAACACCGGCGGCACGATCCACATCATCGTCAACAACCAGCTCGGGTTCACGACCAGCGCCGAGGACGAATACAGCACGTCGTACGCGAGCGGTCTCGCGCGCGGCTTCAAGATCCCGATCATCCACGTCAACGCCGATGATCCCGAGGCCTGCGTCGAGGCGGCCCGTCTGGCGATCGCCTATCGCAAGCAGTTCCAGCGCGACTTCCTCATCGACCTGATCGGCTACCGGCGGTTCGGTCACAACGAAGGTGACGAGCCGGCGTTCACCCAGCCGCTGATGTACCAGAAGATCGGCTCGCACCCGACGGTCCGCGAGATCTGGGCGACCACGCTGGTCGCCCGCGGCGCGATCACCCAGGAAGCCGCCGACGCGATGCCGGCCGGCTACCTCGCGGCGCTGCAGCAGACGATGGACGCGCTGCAGCCGGAGCAGGACTACCTGGAGCCGCAGCCGGAAGAACCACCGCCCGGCGCCGCGACCAACGCGCAGACCGCGGTGCCGCTCGACCGCCTGCGCGAGCTGAACGCCTCACTCGTCCGGCTGCCGGACGGGTTCGTCGTCCATCGCAAGCTCGAACGCGTCCGCGAAAAGCGCCCGCAGGCGCTCGACGATCCCGACGAGCGGACGGTCGACTGGGCCGCCGCCGAGGAGCTGGCCCTGGCCTCGATTCTCGCCGACGGCACCAGCATCCGGCTCACCGGCGAAGACGTCCAGCGGGGCACGTTCAGCCACCGTCACGCCGTGTTCCACGACGTCAACACCGGCGCCGAGCACCTGCCGCTGCAGCGGCTGCCGCAGGCCCGCGCCGCTTTCGAGATCTACAACAGCCCGCTGACCGAGAACGCGCTGATCGGTTTCGAGTTCGGCTACAACATCCAGGAGCCGTCCCGGCTGGTGATCTGGGAAGCCCAGTACGGCGACTTCATCAACGGCGCCCAGACGATGATCGATGAGTTCCTGGTGTCGGCGAGGGGAAAGTGGGGGCTGCGTCCGTCGCTGGTGCTCCTGCTGCCCCACGCCCACGAAGGGCAGGGGCCCGATCACGCCAGCGCCAGGCCCGAACGTTTCCTCCAGCTCGCCGCCGACACCAACATCCGGATCGTCAACTGCACCACCGCGGCGCAGTACTTCCATCTGCTGCGGCGGCAGGCGGCATTGCTGACCGTGGATCCGCTCCCGCTCGTCGTGCTCACGCCCAAGAGCCTGCTGCGGCACGCCTCGGTGGCGTCGGCGCCCCGGGAGCTGGCGGAAGGACGGTTCAGGATGGTGATCCCGGACGCCGAGGCGCAGCAACGCGCCAACGACATCAGGCGGGTGCTGGTCTGCTCCGGAAAGGTCTACGTGGACCTGATCGCGAGCGAGCACCGGGCCGCCCGCCCCGACGTCGCGATCTGCCGGCTCGAACAGCTCTACCCGGTGCCGATGCGCGACCTTCGCGAAATGCTGGCCGGATACCCGGCCGCCGAAGAGGTGGTCTGGGTGCAGGAGGAGCCGGAGAACATGGGCGCGTGGGACTTCATCCGGCCCCACCTGGCCGAGCTCGCCGGCGCCCGCCCGCTGCGCCGGGTGACCCGGCCGCGAAGCGCAAGTCCGGCCGAGGGGTCCGCGGCCCGTCATGCCACCAACCAGCAGATCCTCGTCGACAAGGCGTTCGGCGCACAGCCCGGCTCGGGGGGCGCGGTTGCCGCCAAGACGCAGCAGGACGCGGCGCTCACCAGCGCGAAGGGATAGCGGAGAACCGCATCTGACGGGGATGGGGAATGGGAATCGGGAATGGGATCGGATTGCGGACTGCCGATTGCGGATTTTGACCCGGCCCACTGTCCGAGTTCCGTGATGTCAGCGTGAGGATTTGATGCCAGCGAATATTGTCGTGCCCGAAGTCGGAGAGTCGATCGTCGATGCCCGTGTCGCCAAGTGGCTGAAGCACGAAGGGGACACGGTGTCGGCCGGCGATCCGCTGGTGGAGCTCGAGACCGACAAGATCGACCTGGAGGTCGCGGCCCCGAAGGCCGGCGTGCTCGCGCGCATCGACCACCAGGACGGCGCCGACGTGAAGGTCGGGGATGTCCTCGGCGTGATCGAGGAAGGTGCGGCCCAGGCGGGCGCCAGGGTGCGAGCGGCTGCGGAGGGAGCCGCCGAGGGTGCCGGCGGGGTGCGGACGGGTGCGGAGGGTGCGGCAGCGGTGAAGCCGGAAGGGAAAACACGCTCGACGCCGGCGGCCCGGAAAGCCGCGGAGCAGAAGGCGGTTGACCTCGCCAGCGTGAAGGGGAGCGGCGATGCCGGGCGGGTGATGCGGCGGGACGTCGAGGCGGCGTCCGCGCCGGCGACGGAAAAGCCGGCCGCCGCCGGCCGGCGCCGGCGGCCGCGCCGCTGCGCCGCAAGACCCCGGCGCCGCCCCCGGCCCCGGTGATCCAGGCGCGGACGCCGGGCGACCGCACCGAAGAGCGGGTCCGGATGTCGAAGCGGCGCGCGACGATCGCCAGGCGTCTGATCGAAGCGCAGAGCACGGCCGCCATGCTCACCACCTTCAACGAGGTGGACATGTCCGCCCTCCAGGCGATGCGCGCCCGTCACAAGGAATCGTTCAAGGCCCGGCACGGCATCAACCTCGGCATGACCGCGTTCTTCGTCAAGGCGGTCGTCGGCGCGCTGCGCGCGTTCCCCAGGATCAACGCCGAGATCCAGGGGGACGAGATGGTGATGAAGCACTACTACGACATCGGCATCGCGGTCGGCGCCAGCGAGGGGCTGGTGGTGCCGGTGCTCCGCGACGCCGACCAGATGTCGTTCGCCGCGATCGAGGCGCAGGTCCGCGAGTTCGCCCGGAAGGCAGACGATGGTTCGCTGTCGCTGGCCGACCTGAAGGGGGGCACCTTCACGATCACCAACGGCGGAGTGTTCGGCTCACTCCAGAGCACACCGATCCTCAATCCGCCGCAGGTCGGCATCCTCGGCCTGCACGCGATCAAGGACCGCCCGGTCGGCGTCGACGGCCAGATCGTTCTCCGGCCAATGATGTACACCGCCCTCACCTACGATCACCGCATCGTCGATGGCTCCGAAGCCGTCCGCTTCCTGGTGCGGGTCAAGGAGCTGATCGAGGATCCGGGGGCGCTGCTGCTCGAGTAAGAGGACCTGGCCATGAATGAAATCGTCCGCATCGTCGACCAGCTCGAACGTGAGCACGCCGGCGACCCCTGGCATGGCTCTCCGCTGTCGTCGATCCTCGACGGCATCTCGCACACGCAGGCCGCCGCCCGGCCGCTGGCGTCGGCGCACAGCATCTGGGAGCTGGTGCTGCACATCACCGGATGGAAGAACGAGGTCCGCCACCGCCTGTCGGGAGCGCCGGCTGCCGAGCCGCTCGACGGCGACTGGCCCGCCGCCGGCGAGCCCTCAGCCGAGCGGTGGATCGAAGCGCGCCAGAAGCTCGAGCTCGCCCACCGGCTGCTGGTGTCGGCGGTGAAGGATTTTCCCGAGCCGAACCTGTTCGTGCCGACCAACGACATGCGCGACCGAGAGCTCGGCGTCGGCGTCAACTACTACGAACTGCTCCACGGCATCGTCCAGCACGACGTCTACCACGCCGGACAGATCGCGATTCTGAAAAAGGGGTCTGACGGAGAGCGGCAACCGGCAAGCTACCAATTCCAAAGCAGTCGCCTTGACTCGAGCAATCTGAATTGGAAGTTGGGAGTTGGAAGTTGGAGTTCCTATCGAACGACCACCTCGGCGCTGACCTTCTGTGTGAACGGCCGCAGGCACAGAGTGTCGCCGCACGCCTGAAACGTAATCTCGAAAGGGACGGCTTGCCGGCCAGCCGGCACCGTCTTCGCCAGCGTCACCGGAACGGTGAAGGTCGCTTCGCCTTCGTAGTACTGCGTCTTCATGTCGAAGTTGGGGTCGTTCAGCGTTTTGGCGGCCGGACCGGCGACCTGCTTCCGCGAAATCGCGAATGGCGCGCCGGCGGTCAGCTCGATCGCCAGCTTCTGCGGCCCGCCCTCCGGCTGCGTGATCGCGTAGAGCTTCCACCCTGGCTCGATCTTCGCGACGATCGCCACCTTCACGATTCCGCCGAGGCTCACCGTGCCTTCCGGCACCGTCGCCGACCATTTGACGATGTCGGCCGGCCGCTGGAGCGAAGGTGAGGCAAGCGACAGCAGCAGGGTCAGGAACAGCATGCGTCCATCTTAACGTGGCCGGACCGCGGAGCGGCCTGTACTCCCCGGTGTAACATCAACTCTCCGCATGGCAACCTACACCGCGAAAGACATCACGGTCCTCGAGGGCCTGGAACCCGTCCGCAAGCGTCCCGGCATGTACATCGGCGGCGTCAGCGCCGCCGGCCTCCACCACCTGGTCTGGGAAGTACTCGACAACTCGATCGACGAGGCGATGAACGGTCATGCCTCGAGCATCGTCGTGACGCTGCACGAGGATGGCTCATCGATCACCGTCGCGGACGACGGCCGTGGGATCCCGGTCGACAAGCATCCGAAAACGAAGAAGAGCGCGATCGAGGTGATCTTCACCACGCTGCACGCCGGCGGCAAGTTCGACGCCGGCAACTACAAGACCTCCGGCGGCCTGCACGGCGTCGGCGCCAGCGTCGTCAACGCGCTGTCGAAGGAGCTGGTCGCAACCGTCCGCCGTGAAGGGGCGGAGTGGGAGATGCGCTTCAAGCAGGGGCAGCCGGTCGGGGTGCTCAAGAAGCTCGGTCCGGCGCGCGGCAGCGGCACCACGGTGTTCTTCCGTCCCGACTCCACCATCTTCCCCAAGATCGAGTTCGACGCCGAGACGATCCGGCAGCGGCTCGAGGTCTCGAGCTACCTGCACCGCGGCGTCCGCATCACCTTCGACGACCAGACGAAAGACGAGAAGCACGTCTTCCAGCACTCCGAGGGGCTGGCCGATTACCTCAAGACGATCCTGGCCGAGCGAACCGCGACGCCGGTCCACGATGCCCCGTTCACACTGGCGCGGGATGGCGAGGACGGCGGCGTCCGGCTCGACGTGGCGCTGCAGTGGACGCAGGCCACCGACGAGCACGTGCGCAGCTACGTCAACGGCATCCCGACGGCGTCGGGCGGCACGCACGAGAACGGATTCCGGTCGGGCATCGGCAAGGCGGTCCGCAACTTCATCGACACGCACAATCTGTCGCCCAAAGGGGTGACCCTCACCGCCGAGGACATCCGCGAGGGGCTGGTCGCCGTGCTCAGCGTGTTTCTCGCCGAGCCGCAGTTCCAGGGGCAGACCAAGGACCGCCTGAACAACCCGGAGGCGATGGCGCTGGTGGACTCAACCGTCCGCCCGGCGCTCGAGCACTGGCTCAATACGAATATCAGCGTGGCGGAATCGGTCGTCGCCCGGATCATTCTCGCCGCGCGGGCCCGCGAAGCCAGCCGCGCGGCGCAGCAGGAGGTGACGCGGAAAACCGCGACCTCTTCCCGGCTCACCCTGCCGGGCAAGTTGAGCGATTGCTCTTCACCCAACCGCGAAGAAAGCGAGATCTTCATCGTCGAGGGAGACTCGGCCGGCGGTTCCGCCAAGCAGGGTCGCGACCGGACGCGGCAGGCGATCCTGCCGCTCCGCGGCAAGGTGCTCAACACCGAGAGCGCCTCGCTCGCGAAGGTGCTCGAGAACAAGGAGCTCTCCGACCTGGTGACCGCGCTGGGCTCCGGCCTGGGCAAGAACTTCGACATCGCGCGGCTGCGCTACGGCCGGATCATCATCCTCGCCGACGCCGATTCCGACGGCCACCATATCGCGACGCTGCTGCTGACGTTCATCTACCGGCACATGCCCGCGCTGATCACGCACGGGCACGTCTTCCTCGCCCAGCCGCCGCTCTACCGCATCGACATCGGCAAGGAAAGCTACTGGGCGCTGGACGACGCGCACAAGGCGCGGATCCTGAAGCTGCACGCCGGTGGCCGCGGCACCCCGGAGATCACCCGCTTCAAGGGGCTGGGTGAAATGAACCCGAAGGTGCTCTGGGAAACGACGATGAACCCGCGCACCCGCCGGCTGCTGAAGGTGGAGATCGCCGACCAGATCATCACCGACCGGGTGATCAACGAGTTGATGGGGAAGGATCCTTCTGCCCGCTTCCGGTTCATCATGGATCGGGCGGAGGAGGCGGAGGAGTTGGATGTCTAGAAGGGGTGCGGAAGGGGTGCGGAAGGGGTGCGAAGAGGTGCGAAGGGGTGCGGGGGGGTGCGGGGAGTGCGGAGGGGTGCGGAAGGGTGCGGAAGGGCGGGTCACGTTTGTTCCGTTCGCTTTCTTTGCCGCGTCGCCTTTCTCCTCAGCCTCGAGTTGCCGCAGCTTGGATTGGAGCAGCCGAGTGACCATATAGGTCGAGCGGTTGAGGAGGCTCGACGCGGCTTGGTGCTGCTCCTCGGTGAAATAGGCCCTTCGGCGTCCTCGTTCGAGATGGGTTCGCGTTTCGGCGAGTGAGCCCAGAGCCATGCGGAGGTAGCGCACGAATTCGCGCGGCTTGAAACGCGCAAAGCCTTCCGCGATGTGCGCTGGAGGCCCTCCAGCGGCTCGCCAGATCTGATCGCAGAAATTCCAATCCCGCGCGACTGCACCCGAAGCAGTTATCGCCCGCACGGCGTCTTCCAACTCCATACAAAGCTGCCACGCAATGAGGTTTTCGGGCCGTCGCTCTCCAGCCATGCGAAGGCCCGAGCACAATCCCCGCCGCACCCCTTCCGCACCCTCTCCGTCCGCACCCTCGCACCCCCTCCGCACCCGTCCGCACCCTCCACACCCCTCCGCACCCGTCCGCACCCTCGCACACCGCTCCGCACCCTTCCGCACCCCTTCTAGACATCCAAATTCCGCGAATGCGTGTCTAAACCAGGAAAGGCCCAGGCCCGTCCCCGCCTGTGACCGTTCGCGGAGGCTCTCATGCGCGTGCTCGCGACGTTGCTCCTTTTCTGTCTCCTCGCCGTCGGCCACGCCGCTCCTCTCCAGACGCAGACCCTCACCGGCACCGTGCTGGACCCGGCCTCACAGCCGCTGGCCGGCGTGGCGGTCGAACTGCGTCAGGGGACCGCGGTGCTGCGGCGCACTACGTCGGATGCCCGGGGGACATGGGCGTTCGAGAAAGTCGCGGCCGGCCAGTATCAGGTCCGGATGACGCTGGCGGGATTTGTCACCACCGAGGTTGCGCTCGCGGTGGGCGATACCGCGCCGGCGCCGCTGAAGATCGTGCTCAAGGTCGGGGCTGTGTCCGAAACGGTCACCGTTCTGAGGGGATCGTCTGAGGCGAAGGCGGGGTCGGGCGTTGGCGTTGGCGGCGGGGTTGTTGGCGGGCTGCCAGGTGCGCCCGGCGGTCCGCCGCCACCGCCGCCGCCAGCCGCGTCACCGAGCGGCATTGGTGGGTCGGCCGGGCAGGCAATGGACAGCCTGCAGTCCAGGTACCTCATCGAAGTGGCCCGCCCCGACACCGCCTCGTACGCCGGGATCGACGAGAACCGATTCCGCCGGGTGAGTGAGCATCCGCTCTCGACCTTCTCCGTGGACGTCGACACCGCGTCGTATGCGAACGTCCGGCGCTTTCTCAATGAAGGGCGCCTCCCGCCGGTGGACGCGGTCCGCATCGAGGAGCTGATCAACTACTTCAAGTACGACTACTCATCGCCTCGAAACGGCGCGCCAGTGTCGGTCACCACTGAAGTTGCGGTCTGCCCGTGGAACCCGAAGACGAAGCTGGCGCTGGTCGGCCTGCGGGCGACGCCGCTGCAGCAGGACCGGACGCCACCGCGCAACCTCACCTTCCTTCTCGATGTCTCGGGCTCGATGATGCCCGAGAACCGGCTGCCCCTGATCCGGACGGCGATGCGGATGCTGGTCGATTCGCTCCGCTCCGAAGACCGCGTCGCCATCGTCGTCTATGCCGGCGCGAGCGGTGTGGTGCTGCATCCCACGACCGGGGACCGCAAGCACGTCATCAACTCGGCGATCGCCGAGCTGCGCGCCGGCGGATCGACCAACGGCGCCGCCGGTATCGAGCTGGCCTACAACCTGGCCTCCGATCATTTCGTCAAGGGAGGCATCAACCGCGTAATCCTCGCGACCGACGGCGACTTCAACGTCGGGGTCACGAGCCGGGAGGCGTTGACTCGCCTGATCGAGGAAAAGCGCGCGCGCGGCATCTTCCTGTCGGTTCTTGGCGTCGGCGACAACAACCTCCAGGATTCGACCATGGAGATGCTGGCCGACAAGGGAAACGGCAATTACTCGTACCTTGATTCGATCCAGGAGGCGAGGCGGGTGCTGATCGCCGAGGCCGGGTCCACGCTCGTCACCGTCGCCAAGGACGTCAAGCTGCAGATCGAGTTCAATCCCCGGTTCGTCGGCGCCTACCGGCTGATCGGATACGAGAACCGGATGCTGCGGAAGGAAGACTTCAACAACGATCGCAAGGATGCCGGCGAGATGGGCGCCGGCCACCACGTGACGGCGCTGTACGAGCTCGTCCCGGCCGGTGAGGCGATCCCGACGTCCGAGGTGGATCCGCTGAAGTATCAGCAGCCGGTCGAGCGGCCGGCGCCGACGATTGCCACCAACTCCACCGAACTGATGAACATCAAGGTCCGCTACAAGGCGCCGGATGGGGACACCAGCCGGTTGCTCGAGTTTCCGGTACGAGACAGCGCGTCCCGGCTGACGTCGAATCTCGGCTTCGCCGCGGCGGTGGCGGAGTTCGGGTTGCTGCTGCGCGGCTCTGATTTCCGCGGCAACGCCACCTGGCAGCAGGTGCTGTCGCTTGCCCGCGAGCACCGCGGCAACGACCCTGACGGCTACCGGGCCGAGTTCATCCGCCTGGCCGACCTCGCCTCGGCGCTCCAGGTCAGGAGCTCGCCGACGTCGGAGCTCAGGAGATAGAACACGTCAACTCCCAACTCTCAACTTCCAACTCCCAAGCCGCCCAGATCAGGATCCCGTGGGTGGCTGACTTGCACGCTGCCATTGTCACGTAGCACGTCGCACGTCGCACGTCGAACGTTGGGAGTTGGGAGTTGGCAATTGGCAGTTTCGATTTGAACCTCCCGATAGAATCGAGTAATGAGTGCGCGTACAGGAACAGCCCCGCTCTCGCTGCATGGGGGGGCGGGCGCTGGCGTGGCTGTTCACGCGGCCGACAACTCCGAGCCGTCCATCTGAGGCGGCCGCGGACCTCAGATGCTTCGCCTGGTTGCGGCCCTGTTGACGCTATGGGAACCGCTCCGGTTCGCGTCGGAAGCGCTGATGGTCCTGCCGACGATCGCTTACCGCGGGCCCCTTGCCGCGGTGGAGCTCGTGGTCCATGCCGGGGTTGCGGCGCTGTGCGCCGCCGCCGGACTCGCGCTGTCGAACCGGTCGCCTGACGGGCGACGGCTCGCCATCATCGCTCTGATCGTGTCGCTGGTTCGAGCGGGTCAATCCCTCTACTGGTCGGTGTTACCCGACAACACGCGACCCGGCGACGAGCCGCTGATCCTGGGCGCGGCCGTTCTCGTTTCGGCGCTCGCGATGGCGGTCGTCCTCCGGCAGCGTCCGCCCGCAACCTGAGGGCCGCGGGTCACACCGTCAGCACGACCTTGCCCACGACCTCGCCGGACTCCAGCGCCCGATGGGCCGCCGCCGCCTCCCGAAGCGGAAACGTCGCATGAACCACAGGGCTGACCGCTCCGGCCTCGAGCAGCGGCCAGATGTTCTGCTCCACCGCGTCCGCGATCGCGCCTTTTTCGGCGACCGAACGTGGACGCAGGACGGATCCCGTCAGGGTCAGCCGGTTCTGCATGATCCCCCGCAAGTCCAGGTTGGCTTTCGAGCCGCCGATCAGGCCGACCTGGACGAGCCGGCCGTTCATCCGCAGGCACGCGAGGTTTCGCGGCAGATAGTCGCCGCCGATGATGTCGAGCACGACGTCGACCCCTTCGTGGTTGGTCAGCCGCCGGATCTCCTCGACGAAGTCGGACGCTCGATGGTTGATCGCCTCGACCGCTCCGAGACGGCGGCACGCCTCGCACTTCTCGTCCGTCCCGGCGGTCGCATATGCGGTCGCTCCGAATGCGCGCGCGAGCTGGATCGCGGTCGAGCCGATCCCGCTGGTGCCGCCGTGGATCAACACCCGCTCGCCCGCCCTGAGGCGGCCGCGGTCGAACAGGTTCGTCCAGACGGTGAAGTAGGTCTCAGGGATCGCGGCTGCGGTCGCCGCGTCCATGCCGGTTGGCACCGGCAGGCACTGCCGCGCCGGAGCCGCGCAGGTACCTCGGCGTACCCGCCGCCGGAGATCAGCGCGCAGACGCGGTCCCCGGTCCGCCATCGCCCGCCAGGCGACGCTTCCGCCACCGTTCCGGCCACCTCGAGGCCGGGCAGGTCGGACGCCCCGGGCGGCGGCGGATACTTCCCCAGCCGCTGCATCAGATCGGGGCGGTTCACGCCCGCCGCTTCGACCTTGATCAGGACTTCGTCCGGTTGCAGCTGCGGCATGGGGCGGTCGACGGCCTGCAGCACGTCGGCCGCCCCGGGGCGGGAGATCTCGATGGCGAGCATGTCATCGCCAGCATACGTCGCCCGGCAGATCAGCGATAGGCTGAACGCCGGAGCTTGCCGGCCTGCGACATCAGGCCGAACGCGACAGCCGCCGCCGCCAGCCCCGCAGCGATCTTCGGAAACGGATCCGGCGGAAGCCGCACGACACCGTGCTCGTCGGTGACCGCCGGCTCGGTGGTGTAGCGGCCGTACTGCGGGACCTCCTGCCGCTCGAAGTTCGCCGCCAGCCCGTGCAGCGCCTGGCGCATCTGCGCGCCGCGCCAGACGACGCCATGGCCGGTGGCCAGGACCTGGGGTTCGAGCGCCGCGAGCTTGCGAACCGACGCAGCTGACGCCTGCCAGTCCGGGGTGAAATAGGCGGGCGGGCCGTGCAGCTCTTCGCGTTGGGTCAACACCGCGATCGCGGACTCCTGCCGGGTCATCACGACCGCGTCACCGGCGATCAGCGTCGCGTCGCTGCCGCGGAACAGGGAGACGTGACCGGGGGTGTGGCCCGGCGTCGAAACGGCACGCCATTCCGGCATCACCGGCACGCTGCCGTCCTCGGGCAGGAGGTTCAGGTGTCGGCTGATGTCGATGGGCCCGCGAGGATAGAGGCGCGACAGCAGCGACATCGATCCGCGGCCGACGAGAGGATCCGGCGGCGGGTACGCGGACTCTCCGTTCAGGTAAGGGCGCTCCAGCCGATGGGCGAAGACCGGGACCGGCCATTTCTCGAGGATCGCCTCGAGTGATCCCACGTGGTCGAAGTGACCGTGCGTGAGCACGACCGCCTCGGGGGCCTTGTCGCTGCCGACGAACTCGTGCGCCGCGGCCGCGATGGTACCGGCATAGCCGCGGAGCCCCGTGTCGACGAGTACCCACGAGCTGCCGGTCTTGACGATGTAAAGGTTGACCACCAGCGTTCTGACGCGCAGGACGCCGGGTGCTACTTCTTCTCCGATGCGCATTGCACCTCCCAAATTCTTCAGTCGGAAAACAGATTCATGTGCAAGTGATATTCCGCGGAGAGCTGAGCTTCTCGCGGCGGGCTAGCGAAGCTCCGCCATACCGTCTGGCCGCGCGTCGTAGAGATACAAGGCGAACGGAATCCACCAGACGATGTCGTTGGTCAGACACAAGATGGCGGCTGCTGGCGGCCACGCGCCGGTTGAGATCATCCACGCCATCCCGACGGGCCCCAGCACTTTTCCCGCGAGTCCGACCGCGGCAATGGTCCAGCCGCGCTCGGGAATCCGTGACACCTCGAGGTAAAGGATTCCATACAGCCCGACCACCATACCGAGACAGGCGAAGACCGCGGGGTGGTTGGCCTGCGGCATCCCGGTGAACCTGAACAGCCATTGCGGATCGAGGATGGACCAGAGCCCCCAGAGGATGTTGTAGACGCCGGCAGCAGCGAAGACGAGCCGATGGAAACGTCGTCGCCGCATTAACGCCACGGCCACGCGCCGTGCGGCAGGCCGTAGGCGGCGTAGAGATCCCGCACACCCGACAGCGAGACCCCTACTGCCATCACCGTCAGCGCCCAGAGAAGCGCATCCGGGACCGTGTGTGACGCCGGGGCAAGCCGGGTCGGCAGGGTCCACCACCGCAGCAGCGCCGGGATCAGATACGCGATCATCGCCCCATAGAGAATGCCCATCACCGCATGCGTCACGCGCTCGCCGGCGTACACGTCGCCGAACGGTTTCCGGACGGTCATCTCCACGACGAAATCGGTCAGGGTCAGGATGATTTCCGCCACCAGCACGCCGACCAGAACGATCACCCAGCCGCCGTGCCACGCGATCCAGGGGAGCGTGCCGAACAACACCCCGTAGAAAAAATCGCGCGCCGCATGCAGCTTGAGTTCCGGCGCGGACTGGCGTCCCTGCGCCGGCAGCCGCGCCCGCCACTCGTGGTAGTAGATCGTATCGAACGCCCCGATGATCCCCTGGATCGCGAGCAGCCAGAGCGCGACCGTCACGGCGCAGTCTCCTCGATGTGCACGAGCCCCTCGTAGCTGATCAACGCGCCGATGCCGGGCAGCAGGATGCGGACCTCCACTTTGATACCCAGGAGACCTGCGGGATCCTCCCGCGCGAGAACGCGTGGCGCCCACGACGCCGGTATCGCAACGCGCACCGGCCCCAGCACCACAGCGGCTTCTCGCTGAACATACACGAGACTCCCGTCCACCGGCACGAGCTGGAACCGGAATTCGAGTGCGCCGAACCGTTCGCCGAGAAGGGAGTGGGCCGCCGCGTACTGCCTCGTCTCGAACCGTCGTCCGTTCACGGTTCGCCGCCAGCGCTCGCCAGCCGGTTCCGCGGTCACGACCAGCTGCACCGGGGCCGCATCACCCGGAACCGGGAGCCGCCACAATCGGGCGAGGATCCGCGCCAGCGGATGCCGTCCGTGCACCACGCGGAAACAGCCGCGCGCGTGCACACCCGAAGGAGCACCATGCATCCGCCTGATCGGCTCCGCGACCTCGTCCCACGAGTTCGCGAGCAGGCGCGGGTACAACAACACGGGGCAATCCTACTCAACTCCCACTCCGCACCCCCCCCGCACCCCCCGCACCCCTCACCCCTCACCCCGCGACCAGAGGCAGATCCTGAGAGAATGAGCGAAGTGGCCTCGAAGACGGAACAGGAACTATTGGTGGTCGCCGGGCGCGAGGTGGCCGTCACCAATCCGCGCAAGGTGTTGTTCCCCCAGGCGGGCCACACCAAGCTGGATCTCGTGCGTTACTACCTGGCGGTTGCCGACGGCGCGCTGCGCGGCGCCGGTGGACGGCCGAACGTGCTGGTCCGCTACCCGAACGGGATCGACGGCGAGTTCTTCTACCAGAAGCGGGCGCCGCAGTCCCGTCCCGACTGGATCGGCATCGCCGAGCTGAAGTTCCCTTCCGGGCGGACGGCCGAAGAGATCGTGCCGCGCGACGCGGCGGCGCTCGCCTGGATGGCCAACCTCGCCTGTCTCGAGCTGCACCCGCACCCGGTCCGCGCCGAGGATCTCGATCACCCCGACGAGCTCCGGGTCGACCTCGATCCGGTTCGTGGCGTCACCTGGAACCAGGTCCGCGAAGTCGCCCGCGTCGTCCGCGGCGCGCTCGACGATCTCGGTCTGGTGGGTTGGCCCAAGACCTCGGGTTCCCGCGGGATGCACGTCTGCGTGCGCATTGAACCCAGGTGGACCTTCACCGAGGTCCGCCGCGCCGCGCTCGCCCTGGCCCGCGAGGTCGAGAAGCGGGCTCCAGCGATCGCGACCAGCAAGTGGTGGAAGGAAGAGCGCCACGGCGTCTTCATCGACTACAACCAGAACGCGAAGGACCGCACGGTTGCCAGCGCGTACTCGGTGCGTCCGACGCCGGATGCTCGCGTTTCCGCCCCGCTGTCGTGGGACGAGGTGGACGTCAGCGAGCTCGGGGACTTCACGCTCGCAACCATGCCGGCGCGTTTCGCCGAGGCGGGAGACCGGCACGACGGCATCGATCTGCACCCCGGGTCGCTCGAGACCCTGCTGGAGCTGTCGGCGCGCCACGAACGCGAAGGGCTGGGCGATGCCCCGTGGCCGCCGCAATACAAGAAGCAGCCGGGCGAGCCGCCCCGCGTGCAGCCCTCACGCCGTCGCGTGCCGAAGCACCCGCTGATCGAGATCGGGCGCGCTCAGAAGAAAGAAGATGCCCTGGCGGGTCTCGAGCGATGGCGTGGCCGCCATCCCGACGTGGCGGCACACCTCGAACCGGCCGACGTCCTGGTGGACGCGATGCGCGGCCGCCATCACACCTGGACGCGGATCCGCGTGAACCTCCAGCACGTTCCCTCGGACCTCCGGCCGCTTCAGGAAGCGCTCGACCCGGACGACGTCCCTGATCCCTGGGAGGGGGTCAATCCTGACGACGCCCGGCCCCGAAGACCTTCTCGAGCTCGTAAGGCGCCGTGACTTCGAGCTGGGCGTAGCCGCAGTCGTGCGGGCGGCGGTCGGGCCGCCATCGCACGAACGTGGCGGCATGGCGGAAGCGGTCTCCCTGCATGTGGTCGTACTTGACCTCGCAGACGCGCTCGATCCGCAGCGGCTCCCAGGAAAGGTCCTTGCCCGCGCTCCATCGGCTCTGCCCACCGGGCATGCGTGACGAGGTGTTCCCGCTGGCTTCCGCCCACTCGCGCCATGGGTGCTCTTTCATCGCCCCCTCGCGCAGCGGCTCGAGTTCGGTCACGAGCTCCTTGCGCCTCGCCATGGTGAACGACGACGTCACGCCGACGTGCTGGAGCCGCCCCGCGTCGTCATAGAGGCCGAGCAGCAGCGAGCCGACCGCGTCGGGTCCGCTCTTGTGCCAGCGGAAGCCGGCGACCACGCAGTCGGCGGTGCGCGCGTGCTTGATCTTGAACATCGCGCGCTTGCCCGGCTCGTAGACGGAGTCTGCGGGCTTGGCGATAACCCCGTCGAGGCCGGCCCCTTCGAAGCGCGACAGCCACTGCCGCGCCACCTCGACGTCCCGAGTCATCGGCGTCAGGTGGATCGGCGGGGCGGCATCGGCGAGCAGCCGCTCGAGCATCGTCCGCCGTTCGGCTTGAGGCCGGTCGCGGAGGTCGCGGCCGTCCGCCGCGAGCAGGTCGAAGGCGACAAAGGCCGACGGGGTCTCGCGCGCGAGCTTTGCGACCCGCGAAGCGGCGGGGTGCAGACGGAGCTGCAGCGCGTCGAAATCGAGTCCTCTGGCGGTCGCGATCACGATCTCGCCGTCGAGCACGCAGCCCGGCGGCAGCCGTTCGAGAAAGAGATCGTGCAGCTCCGGAAAGTAGCGGTCGAGCGGACGCAGGTCGCGGCTCTGGATGAAGACCTCGGTCGTGCCGCGGAACACGATGGCGCGGAAGCCATCCCACTTGGGCTCGTAGAGCAGCCCTTCGCCGTCCGGCAGCCCATCTATCAGTTTTGCGAGCATCGGCTCGACCGGCGGAGGGATCGGGAAATCCGTCGATGGCGGCGGCGCTTCATTCGCCGATGATGCGCGAGGCATCGGGCAGGATAGTAGCAACTGAACGACCAGGGCAAGCCGCCGCGGTAGGGATCTTGCGTACAGGGGGCCGCCCTGCGAAGTGATGAAAGGACTCCTCTACATCGGTGTCGGGGACGGCGGTTCGAGCAACGACCCGTCGAACAACGCGCAGAATACGAGCACCCTGCTCGGCAAGATCCTGCGGATCGACGTGAGCTCGACCACGATCCCGTACGCGTCGCCTTCCGACAACCCGTTCAGCGGTGCGGCCGAGGGGCGCGACGAGATCTATGCCTATGGCCTGAGGAATCCGTGGCGATTCAGCTTCGACCGACTCACGGGGCAGCAGTGGGTTGGTGATGTCGGGCAGGGGGCCCGCGAGGAAGTGGACACGCCGATCGTCAACGGGGGGAACTACGGGTGGCGGGTGTTCGAAGGGTTCCTCTGCACCGGACTCGGTTCCTGCGCCAATCCGCAGAACTACATCTTCCCGGTGTTCGACTATACCCACGCCAACGGCAGGTGTTCGTTGACCGGCGGCTATGTCTACAGAGGATCCCAGGGAGCGCTGCCCACCGGCACTTACGTCTACGGCGACTACTGTTCCGGCGAGATCCTCGGGTGGAACGGATCCAGTTCGTCGCTGCTCCTCGACACCGCGACGAACATCTCGTCGTTTGGTGAGGACGAGCAGGGGGAGCTCTACGTGGTGGCCCTGGGCGGCGCCATCAGCCGGATCTCCGGGACACCACAGCCCTGCACCTATTCGATCTCGCCGACGAGCGCGACATCCGGCCAGCCTGGTGGTTCGGGCAGCGTGTCGGTCACGGCGCCGTCAGGTTGCGCCTGGACGGCAGCGAGCAATGCGTCCTGGATCACCGTCACCGGCGGGGCTAGCGGAAGCGGCAACGGCACCGTGACCTACAACGTCGCGCCGTACACCGGCAAGCCAAAAAACCGCAACGGGTCGATGACGATCGCGGGGCAGAGCTTCACCATCAAGCAGTCGAAGTAGCGCCGCGTCGCTCAGTTCATCGTTCGCACGTCCCGCAGCTGGATCCCGCGCTGGCGAGACCTCACGCGATCCAGGTGGACGTCGATGCGGCGAACCGCGCGGTTGGCTCGGGGCGGCAGCCGCAGGATGACCTCCTGCCAGCTGCCGTCCCGCAGCCGCACCACCTGGCCGGGTCGGTCGTCGATCGTGATGGTGGCGGTGACCGGCCAGTCGGCTGGAATGTCCTTGAGGTCTCTCATCGTCAGCACGACGGCGGCGGCGTCCGCCGGGACGAAGAAGGACGCGCGGCCGCGGGTCCACCGATAACGATGTCCCGCTTCATCGGTTTCCCACCCGCCCAATCCCGACGTGACGCGCACGAGCCACGGGGGATCCCGCAGGTAGGCCGCGGCGCCAAGCAGCGTCACGATGGCGGCGACTCCGAGCGCGGCTTTCGGTCTCAGCGCCATTGCAGGAAGATTCGACGGTACTGGTCCCAGGTCGTATCGTTGAACGGAATGATTCCGTACCAGGTACCTGAACCATCTGGAAAACCGACAAGGACAGCAGCAGGGTCACGGTCAGCGCGGTGACGACGCGGCCGGGCGCGTCGCGGGCCGCACGCTCGAACACCGCAGCCAGGCCGAGGGCGAACAGCGGCAGCGCGTCGACGAATCCGCGATGGCCGTAGCTGCCGCCGAACTGCCAGTCCCACCAGCTGGCGATCACATATACATTCACCGCAATCACCATCAAACCAGGCACGGCGAAGAGGGCTGCACGGTTCGCGGACCCAGCAAGGAGCCCCAGGCCTGCGGCGCCGGCCAGCAACAAGGGAGACCAGAAGAACAATCCCTTGCGCACGCCGAATAGCACCTGGGCGATCTCCGGCGACGTCCAGTTGAACCCGAGACTGCCGTAGGCGCTGATCACCGGCTGCCCAGTCGCCTGGTAGTAGATGAGGAGCTGCGGCGCGATCACGACACACGCGACCGCCGCAATGCGTGCGAGGTGCCTCCACTCGTTCACGGAACCGTTGCAGGATCGCGGTCAGCCCGGCGCGTGACCCGGCGCCATACAGCAGGAAGAGCGCCAGAAAGACGATGTTGGTGTGCCGCACCAGGACGATCAGCCCGGCGACCAGACCGAGCAGGGTTGACGTGCGCGCTGTCGGTGTGTGGTGCCAGCGAGCGGTGAGCAGCATCAGCGCGGCACACAGGAAGAACGAGTAGGCGTGGCTATAGCCGCTGTCGAACGTGGCGTAGTGATAGAGGTTCGTCCCCAGCAGGATGACGACCAGGGTCGCGGCCGTGATCCGGTCGCTGAAGGATTGCCGGAGCAGGCGACGCAGGACCGCAAGCCCCGCCACCACCCAGGCCAGACCGGCGAGGCCGGCGGCGTGCTGATAGTAGAGGGTGAAACCGTCCGGTGACAGGTTGGTCCACCGCGTCATCGCATGCGCGACGGGAAAGAACGGGGCCTGCATTACCGCCACACCGATTGGATGCGCGTTTACCCAGCGGCGCGTGCCCGGCCACCGGATGATGGCGGAGTAGTCGGGGAACTCCCCGCCACAGCAGTCGCGGGCCACCGCCGCCAGCGTGGGGTCATGGAACAGGAACCAGGACGGCAAGTAGACGTAGTAGCTGAAACCGTCGGAGCGGATGGGCACGTCGGCCAGACCGGCGGCGTAGACCCAGCGCGTACCCGGCCAGGCAGAGCGCTGCGCATAGTGCCAGGGCGCGGCGCGATGTCATCCGGCTACCGCAGCGACGACGGCAGGCGCGGCGATGACAGCAGCCGTCCGAACTCCTCCCACCTGACCGCGTCCGCCCCTCGCGGATCCTTCCGCTGCGACACGCGCCCTTCGATGAACTCGCGGACCATGTCCTTCCCGAGGTTGTAGTTGATGACGTAGCTGCGGTACTGGTCGAAGAATCGCACTCGCTGCTGCGCCCGCTCCGGCGACATCAACGCGTATTGCTGCAGCCACGCGGCCGCCTGGCGGGCATCGATCTCGCGGTTGATGTAGCGGCGAGCCGCCTCGTTGCCGGCGTAGGAGAGCCGCTCCACCAGCGCCTGCACCTCGTAGTAGCGGCGGGCGGTCGCGGGGTCGAGGCCGGCGGCGGGAAAGAGCACCGCCTCTTCGAACGCCAGGCGCTCGCTGCCCGGGAATGCGACTTCGATCCCGTAGTTGGCTGTGCCTTCGGCGATGAGCGACTGCGGAGAGAAGAGGGGATAGACGGTGAACTCGGTCCAGCCCCGGTCCCGCACGAGATGCTTCTCCAGCAGGACGTTGTAGACGTGGTGCCCGGGATAGCCCTCGTGACAGGCGAGGTCGACCGCACGGTCGACGTAGACCGGCAGATCCGTGTTCACCTGGATCAGGCTGGTGAATCCTCCCTGGTACCAGTTGTAGCCGCTCCACGACTTGCCGGTCACGTACTCGACGGTGAAGGTTTCTCCCGCCGGCAGGGGGATCTGTCGCGTCGTCCGCTCGCGGCAGGCGGCGATGGCGGTGCGGAAGACGTGATCCAGCTTCGGCGTTGGCACGACGAACGACTTGCGCCATGCCTCGTAACGGTCGATCAGCGGACCGCTACCGGGGAAGTGTGCGTCCAGGCTGGTGAGCACCTCCTGGAAGTGCGACTCCGGCAGCACCGGTGCGGTGGCGTCGTAGAGCGTGCGTGACTCGTCGTCAAAGGAGGGGCGGTCTCCCTGGAGCATCCGCAGGCGGGCGCTCACCGAGGAAAGCATCGCCTTCAGATACCGGTGGCGAAGCTGTTCGATCTCGTCGCCGGCCGGCGTCACCTTTGCGACCTGTTCGGTCAGGCTTGCCGCCTCACGCGCGAGAAGGTCGAGACCCACCTTGTCGCCCGACGGCTTCCATTCGGGCGGGCCGTAATAGGCATCCACGTAGTCCGGATCGTGCTGCCCGACGGCCAGGATCAGGCGCACGTATTGCTCTGCAATGTGGTCCATGGGCAATTTCCCGCTCTTGTCCGGCTCGCCGGCCCGCTCGCCGGCGCTGCCGCACGCAGTGGCGGCTGCCCCCAGCAGAACGATAAACGCGACAAGATAGCGCTTCAGCTGCATGAGAACCTTTTTCAATTCACTGCTCAGCTACTTTCTCACACCTGGCGGGGTGCTCTTGATGGGGGCACTCGATGCTTCGCTGGTGTTCTTTCTGCCGCTGGGGATCGACTTCGTCGTGATCATCATGGCGGCGCGCAAGCCGGAGCTTTTCTGGCTGTACGCCTTGCTGGCCACCGCCGGTTCGGTGGCCGGGGCCGCAGCGACGTTCTGGATCGGCCGCAAGGCTGGCGAACACGGGCTCGAGCGGCTGATCAAGCCGTCGACGTTGAAGCGGGTCCAGCAGCGCGTCAGCCAGCAGGCGGCGATGCCGATTGCGGCGCTCGGCATCATTCCGCCGCCCTTTCCGTTCACCGCGTTCGTGCTGACCAGCGGGGCGTGCGGTCTCAACCCCTGGACGTTCCTGTCCACTCTTGCCGGCGTCCGCGTGCTGCGGTTCATGGTCGAAGCGGCCCTCGCCGCGCATTACGGGCGGGGCATTCTCGGATGGATGCAGTCCCGGACCTTCACCATCGTCGTCATCGCGCTGGCAGTGGCGGCGATCGCCGGCACGATCGTGTCGGCGGTCGCCGTGTATCGCAGCGTCAAGCGAGAGCGACGCGCCGCAAGACCGCGCCTGACCTAGCGGATCAGGTCCGGAACCGCAGCAGCGCCGCGACACCGCCGTAGTCTTCGAGCAACGCCGAATCCTCGATGAAAGTCACACGCGCGGCCGTCTGTTTCGCGCGGGTCACCAGTTCGTCGGCGAGGCGCACCACCTGCGGATCGGCCTGCGCGGCCTCGCCGCCGGCGGCTGTTTCGACCGCCGGTTCGAGCAGCGTGCTGTCGTTGCCGGCCGCCATCGCGGCTTCGCGCGACACGTTCTGGAGCGCCACCAGGTTCGCCGTCAGCAGCACCTCTTCGACCTGACCTTTGGTCAACGCGTCGAGGGTGTCTTCCGGCCCGACCACGCCGAGACCCCCGGCGCGATATGCACCCACCGCCGCGTCCACCTTCTCGCGGTCCGAACGCTCGTTCTGCCGTCCCAGCGCTTCGAGGGTGGCGGCGAGCACCGTATCGACCGGCGCCCGGCTATCGAGCTTGATATGGTCGATGACCTTTTCGGCGAGGTGCTTCGGCATCTGATCGCGCAGCAGCGGCAGGATCACTTCGTCCCCGGCGGTGATGATCTGCGTGATCCCCTCCTGCTGGACGATGCGTTCGAGGGCGTCGACGATCTCCTTCGCGTGCTGCTGGTGGAAGTTGCTGATGTGGCGCTGAAAGCGCGCCTGCGACCAGCCTCCCTGCGAATGGCTGCGCGTCTTCTCGCCCTTGACGTCCTCCTGGCGCACGGGGTCGCCGGACGAAAAGACCAGGATGCGCGCCGAGTTGGTGTCGGCGACGACCGCAGCAAACCTCGGGTAGCGGGAATCCAGGCGCGCCAGCGGATACAGGTGCGGCGCATCGCCGATATACAGCCAGTGCTGGTCGACCGGGGCGGTCAGCTGAACCGTCTCGAAGAGTTCGCCGGCCGAGCAGGCGAAGATGGCGACGCCGTTCGCCGACGGCTGCAGTTCGTTCTCGAGAAATGACGCGATCCGCTCCAGGTCCCGGTCCAGGCATTCACGTTCCGGGGATCCTGGCCGGTACGTCCGGCTGCGGGACTTGAACTCCTGCCGGATGAACGACTGATATTGATCCCGCCCCCGTTCGTTCGGCTGGGTATTCAAGTACAGGCTGACAACTGGGTATGGCACAGGTTCGAACCTGGCAAGCGTGTCGAGCTGTTCGGCAATCTGCATGGCATCTCCTATTGGTCTGCAGCTTCGTTCTACAAGGGTCGTGCCTGCCGGGAACCTCTAGCGGATAGAATCCACGCCATGGTGCGTCACGTTCCCCTGTGGCTGGATCGCGTTCCCAAAGGCCGTCGGCCGTCTTTTCCGGGCCTGCGTGGCGAGCAGGCCGCCCGCGTGGTGGTCGTCGGTGGGGGGTTGACCGGCGCGTCGTGCGCGCTTTCCTTCGCCGCGGCCGGCATCGACGTCGTCCTGCTCGAGGCCGCTGCGGTCGGGGCGGGGATGACGGCCGGGGACGCCGGGCTGCTCAGGGAAGGATTCGCCGGCTCGGTGCAGGCCGCCATCTCGCAGCACGGCGTCCGGACCTCACGTGCCGCCTGGGAGACCATGCGGCGCGGCGCGCTCGACTTCGCCGCAGCGCTGAAGCGTTACAAGGTCAAGTGCGACCTCGAGCCGCAGGACGTGATCACCTTCGCCGCTCCGGGTGCCGAAGCCGGACGGCTGTTGCGCCGCGAATACCAGGCGCGGCGCGAGGCGGGGATCGAGGGGAGCTGGCTGAGCCCGGCGGTCGTGGCGCGCGAGACCGGTCTCGAGAGTGCCGGCGGGATCCGGACACGGGGGACGGCGATCGATCCCTATCGCGCGTGCCTCGGTTTGATCGATGCCGCGGCATCGCGCGGGGCCCGGGTGCACGAGCGCTCAGCGGTGCGGCGGATCCGAGCCTCGAAGCGGCACGTCGAGGTCGTCACCGCCGGCGGGACGGTTCGCGCCGAGTCGGTGGTCGTCGCCACCGGATCACCGATCCAGGATCTTCGCGGGTTGCGCCGGCACCTGCGGCCGGAGCACGTCTACGGCGTGGTGACCGACGCGCTGCCGGCCGCGATCCGGCGGCAGGTGGGGGGACGCCGCGCCATTCTGGAGCCGGCTGCCGAACCCGGCCGCGTGGTCCGCTGGCTGGCCGGCGACCGCGCCTTCGTCCATGGCGGGCGGCAGGCCGAAGTCCCTGAGCGGGCGCGGGAGCGCGCGGTGATCCAGCGCACCGGGCAGCTCATGTACGAACTTTCGCTGCTGTATCCGGCGATCTCCGGTGTGCAGCCGGCTGCCTCGTGGGATGGTCTCGACCACCAGACCGCCGACGGGCTGCCGTTTCTCGGGCCGCATCGGAACTATCCCCGTCATCTGTTCGCGTTCGGCTCGTCGCGCCACGGCGCCGGGTTGTCGTGGGTCGCGGCGCGGCTCGTCCTCCGGCATTTCCAGGAGGCGCCGGCTGCGGGCGACGAGGCGCTCGGCTTCTCCCGGATCCTGTAGACGCGCGCCGTGGTTCGGTCTTAAACTCCAGACGCCTTCCGACGGTCTCATGTCTTGCACCAGTCCGGCCGGCCCACTCAGGGCTGCGCCTGCGACCAGCACAGGTTCTATGCAGCGCACAACTATTGAGGATGCCGGCCGCCGCGCCGAAGAATCCATCGAGCACCTCCTGCGCCGTGCCGGCTTCGGGGCGAGCCTCGAGGAGATCGACGCCTATCAGAAGCTCCGAGTGAGCGGGTCGGTCGACCGCCTGCTCGACTTCGAAGACATCCCCGACGACGTTGACGATTTTATCGGCCGGCCAGGATATGTGGCGGTAACCGCCGTCGACGGATTCCTGCCGGCGTCGAACATCGGGCACGCCCGCCAGCGATGGCTCTTTCGGATGGTGCACTCACAGCGGCCGCTCCAGGAGAAGATGGCGCTCTTCTGGCACAACCATTTCGCGACGGCGTATTCGAAGATTGCGGGATCGCTGGGGGTCGCTGAGGGCGCGCGCTACATGGCGGCGAAGCCGGGCGAGGATCCCAATGGCGTGAAGGGGCAGATCGAGGTGCTCCGGGATTTCGCGCTGGGCAATTTCCGCGACCTGCTCCTCGCAATGGCGAAGGATGTCGCAATGCTGGTCTGGCTCGATGGGCGGCTGAATGTCCGTCTGCGGCCGCAGGAGAATTTTGCCCGCGAGCTGATGGAGCTCTTCACCATGGGGGTCGGTACGTTCGAAGAGTCGGACGTCTATGCCGCCGCCCGGGTGTTCACCGGATGGAACCTCGCCCGACCCGCCAACGGCTACTACACGTTCAACTATGTGCCGGGCGAGCACGATACGGCGGCCAAGGAGTTCACCTTTCCAATCTATGCCGGTGGCGGAAAAACGATTGCCGCACGATCCGCCGATTCAGGCATGCAGGATGGCATCGACCTGATCACCGCGGTCGCGCGGCATCCGGCGACCGGCCCGCGGCTGGCGACCAAGCTGTATCGCTACTTCGTCAGCGAGATCGACGTCCCGGACCAGCGGCTGATCAACGACATGACCCGGCTGTTCTACTACAACAATTTCGAGATCAAGCCGATGGTCCGCCACCTCCTGCGGTCGTCGGAGTTCTACGCGCCGCGCGCCCGCTACGCCCGCTACTCCTGGCCGGTGGAGTTCGTCGCCCGGGCGATCAAGGAAGTGGGCTGGGCCGGGTTCAGCGTCAACGACGCGCTGACCCCGCTCGCCAACATGGGGCAGCAGCTGTTCGAGCCGCCCGACGTCAACGGCTGGGACCTGGGTCCTGGCTGGTTCACCAGCGGCGCGATGGTGGCGCGGATGAATTTTGCCGCCACCCTGGCCACCAACCAGCGGTTCAACCTCCGCGACCGGCTGCGCGGCCAGGCGCCGACGCCTGAAGCGCTGGTCTCGCTGATCACCGACCGGTTGACCCCGTCTCCGTTCACCGGCGACCAGCACCAGGCGTTGCTGGATTACACGCGGGCGGGCATCAATTACACCGGGTCCGACGCACAGCTCGTGACCAAAGCCTCCGGTCTTGCGCACCTCGTCGTCGGATCGGGCGCCTACCAGGTTATCTAGGATCACCCATGTCGATCAGCAGACGGAAGTTCGTCAAAGGTGGCGTGGCGGCGTTCACGGTGAGCTTTGCCGCGCCGGCCTTTCTCACCGACATCGCGCGGGCGCAGGGGCGATCTCGGCGCAGCCTGGTCGTGCTGTACCTGAATGGCGGGAACGACGCGCTCAGCACCCTGGTGCCGTACACCGACGCCCAGTACTATGCGCGCCGGCCGAGCATCTCGATCCCGGCCGCCAACGTGCTGCAGATCGGCGCCGACTCGAGCGGCAGACCGCTCGGGCTGAACCCGCGGCTGACCGGCTTCCGAACGATCTTCAACGCCGGGCGCCTGGCGGTGATCCAGCGCACCGGCTATCCCAATTCGAGCCGCTCGCACTTCCAGGGCACGGACATCTGGTCCACCGCCGATCCAGCCTCGCCGCAGGGAACCGGCTGGCTCGGACGCTACCTCGATCAACTGCCGGCGCCGGTCGATCCGCTGACCGCCTGGTCGACGCAGCGCGAGACGCCGCGGACGCTGATGTCGCGAACGGTCGGCGTGCCCTCGATCACCAACGTCGCCGGCTACGCGTTCGCCAGCCCCAACGGCGGCACCGACGCCATCTTCGCGCGCGAGACCGCGACCCGGATCTCGTCGCACACTCCGGTGGACCAGCCGCATCTCGCCTTCGTCAACGCTACCTCGCAGGCGGCCTTTGCCACGCTCGACCGGGTGGCGCAGGTCGGCACCTACGTTCCGTCGCTGACCTATCCCGATCAACGGTTTCGCTCAGGCCCTGCGGATGATCGCCGGCGCGATGGTGCGCGGGGTCGGCACCAATATCTTCTGGGTGCAGACCGGCGGCTACGATACGCACGCCTCACAGAACCCGAACGCGGCCAACGGCGCCTACAACGGCCTGATGGCCACCCTCAACGACGGCATGTTTGCCTTCTACCAGGACCTGCAGAACCAGGGGCTGCTCAACGACACGCTGATCCTGCAGTTCTCGGAGTTCGGCCGGCGCATCACCGAGAACGGCAGCCAGGGAACCGACCACGGCGCCGCCGGCCTGATGATGGCGATCGGGGGAACGGTGAAGGGGGGGATCTACGGCACCGCGGCCGATCTCCAGGCCGGGAGCGCCAACCCGACGCTCGAGAACAACAGCGGCGACGTCCGGCACGAAACCGACTTCCGCTCCGTCTACGCCCGGGTGATCGAGTCATGGCTCGGCGCCGACTCGCGCTCGATCCTGGGCGCGGACTATCGCGGCGGTGCGCCGGGATTCCTCTAAATTCAGAATTCAGAATTCAGAATTCAGATCCGATTGACTGAGTTCTGAATCAGAGTCCGCAGTTCTGACGTTTCGCTATTCCCCGAAAGATTCCGCGCATCGCGATGTCGATCTCGGGATAGCGGAAGTGGTAGCCGTGTGACTGGGCCTTGCCCGGGATCACGCGCTGGCCGGTGAGCAGGAGTGCGTCGGCCATCTCGCCGAACAGCGCCTTCAACGCGACGGGCGGCACCGGGAACAGACTCGGACGCCGGAGCGCGCGGCCGAGCGCGCGGGCGAAGTCGCGGTTGGTGACCGGGTGCGGCGCGGTGGCGTTGACCGCGCCGATCACCGCCGGCGTCTCCACGATCCACCGGATCATCTCGACGACGTCGAGGCGGTGGATCCAGGAGGTGTACTGCTGGCCGTTGCCGATGCGGCCGCCGACGAAGTAGCGGAACGGCCGCATCATCCGCGGCAGTGCGCCGGCGCTTTTCTCGAGCACCAGACCGGTCCGCAACAGCACCACGCGGGTGCCGGTGCCCTCGGCCTTCTTTGCTTCCGTTTCCCACTCCTCCGCGAGCTGGGCGAGGAAGTCGTTGCCGGCCGGTGAGTCTTCCGTCTTCGGCTCGGCGCCCGATGGGCCGTAGTATCCGACCGCGCTCGAGCTGATCAACACCCGCGGCGCGGTTGCGGCCGCCCGGATCGCCTCCACCACGCTCCGCGTCGCCAGGATCCGGCTGTCGCGCAGGACTGCCTTGCGCTGCGGTGTCCAGCGCCCCTTCCCGAGCGGCTCACCCGCGAGGTTGATCACCGCGTCGGCATCGTCGACGATCTGCGACCAGGCGCCGGCCGCACCGTTCGGGTGCCAGCCGACCCGCGTGATGCCCGGCTTGCCAGTGCCGGGATCGTGACGCGCGTCGCCGTCGGGAAGGCTGCGGGTGAGCACACGGACGTCGTGCCCTTCTTCGGCGTACACTTCGGCCAGCGGGCTGCCGATGAAACCGGTTCCGCCGGCGATCACGATTCTCATACCAGTCCTTTGACGCAGCAGGCGTCCTGCGGGTTTGCACTATAATGCGCCCTTCTTCGGCCGTTCTCACGAGGTCTCATGCGCGCTGTCGTCCGGATTGCCTTCGTCCTGCTGGCCGGCGGCACGCTGGCGGCCCAGGGCGCACACCTGCCGGTTCCCGGCAACATCAAGACCGACGGACTCCCGCCGATCCCTGCATCGATCACCGCGAAGCTGGCCCCGTACGGGCAGTTTCGCCGGGCGGCGCTCCTCTCATGGCACCCGTCCGCACGCGCGATGCTGGTGACCGCCACCGCGGGGGCGGTGCCGCAGGTCCACAGTGTGACGGCGCCAGGCGCCGTCCCGGTTCCCAGTGACGACGGTCGCCGACGGGGTGAACGGCGCGGCCTGGTACGGCCCCGCCGCGGCCTGGTTCGTCTATCGAAAAGACACCGGCGCGACGGAGACCCACCAGCTCTGGAAGTTGGAACCGGGCAAGCCGGCGACGCTTCTGACCGATGGCAAGTCCCGCAACGGCATCCCGGCGTGGTCGCCGCGCAGCGACCGGATCGCGTTCGACTCCAACCGGCGTAACGGCAAGGACCGCGACCTCTACGTCCTGGACCCGAAGGATCCCGCGACCTCGCGGATGCTCATGGAGGCCAGCGGCTCGTGGTTCGTGTCTGCGTGGTCACCGGACGAGCGCTCGATCATCGCGGTCGAGATGCTGCCCGGCAACGACACCGCCCTCTGGACGGTCGATGTCGACACGGGGCACCGGACGCCGCTGACCCCGGCAGGTGAACCGCCGTCGATCTGGTCGTTCGCTCAATACAGTCCCGACGGCAAGGCGGTCTACGCGGTCAGCAATCGCGGCGCCGAGCTCGCGCGACTCTGGCGCTGGACGGCGGGCAAGTGGACGGCGCTGACCGCCGAGGGTGACTCGGTCGAGTCTGCCGCACTGGCCCCGGACGGCAGAACGATTGCGGTCGTGTTCGATCGCGACGCCTCCAGCCGTCTCGAGCTGCTCGACACCACGACGCTGAAGCCGCGCCTCACGCCGCAGCTTCCGGCCGGGCAGGTAACCAACCTGCAATGGCATCCGTCCGGCCGGGACCTCGCTTTCACCTTCTCGTCCGTCCGCATGCAGGGAGACGTCTTCAGCGTGGATGCCCGCTCGGGCTCGCTCACGCGCTGGACCACCAGCCCGGTCGGAGGGATCGACGCCGCCACGCTCCCCGAACCGGAAATCGTCCAGTGGAAAAGCTTCGATGGGCGAACGATCTCGGGCGTGCTCTACCGTCCGCCGGCAAGGTTCACCGGCCGGCGCCCGGTCATCGTCAACATCCACGGCGGGCCGAACGACGCCCGCGAGCGGCCGCGGTTCCAGGGCCGGAGCGCCTATTTCCTTTCCGAGATGGGGATCGCGATCGTCTACCCCAACGTCCGCGGCAGCTTCGGCTTCGGCCGGACGTTCGAGCAGCTGGACGACGGGCGAAAGCGCGAGGACGCAGTGAAGGACGTCGGCTCGCTGCTGGACTGGATCGCGCAGCAGCCGTCGCTCGACGCGTCGCGGGTGATGGTCACCGGCGCGAGCTACGGCGGTTACATGACCTACGCCGTGGCCGCCCGCTATCCGGAGCGGATCCGATGTGCCTTTGCCGCGGCCGCGATCTCGAACTTCGTCACCTACCTCGAACACACGGAAGCCGGCCGTCAGCAGGACCGGCGCGCCGAGTACGGCGACGAGCAGGACCCGGCGATGCGCGGCTTCCTCGCCTCGGTGTCACCGGTGACGCTCGCCGGGATGATCAGGTCGCCGCTGATGATCGCGCACGGCCGGCAGGATGCCCGCGTGCCGCTGGCGCAGGCCGAATCGATGCACGCGGCGGTGAAGGCCGGCAGCATCCCGGCGTGGCTGGTCGTCTATGACGATGCCGGTCACGAGAACTTTCCGCGAACGCAGGCCAACTCCGATTTCAACTTCTATGCGTGGATCATGTTTGCGGAGAAATACCTGCTGAACTGAGGCACCGCCGTCCCGCGTCCATGCCCTGTGCCCCGACCAGCACGATCAGGTCCCCGGGCGCGGTCACTCCGAGGGCGAATCGCGCGGCGGCGTCGAGCTCGTCGAACCACTCGAATCTCTGGAACCGTTTCGCGAAGGCGCTGCGGGCCGCGTCGACTTCGTCGGACATCGGCCGATCGCTGGGGCCGGCGACGTCCTGCGAGCCGGTCACCACCAGCCGATCGAAGCCGTGCTCGGCGACGAGGTCGGCGAGCGCGAGGGCGTTCCGGTGGTTGATGTCCTCGCCGCGGCTCCCGCGAATGGCGTAGACGACCACCACCCGCGCACCCGGTCGCATCGCCGGCGAGCGGGCCAGCATCGCGGCGACCTCGAAGGTCGCCTGGAGGCTGTCGGGATGTCCGGCGGTGTCGTCGAGCACCTGGCGTCCGGAGATCTCGAAGTGGTCCATCCGCCGGCGCAGCGGCTGGAGCCCGCTGAGCACGGCGCGCGCCTGTTCCACGGTGACGCCGGCCGCCAACGCGTAGGTCAGCGCGAGCGCGACATTCTGCAGGTGTCCGCGCCCGAGCAGCGAGCTGTGAAGCCGTCGTCCATCGACTGTGAAGTGGGCGCCACGATCGTCGAGACCAGCGTGCATCAACCGGACATCGGCACGGCCGCCGTGCAGGGAGACGCCGACCTTCCGGGCGCCGGCCGCTTCGGACGCGAGCAGGCGCGCCGCGAAATTGTCGGCATCGAAGACGAGCGTCGCGCCGGCCGAGAGATGGCCGAGGAACAGCCGCTTGGCGGCGACGTAATCGTCGTACGAACCGTGAAAGTCGGAATGCTCGCCCGGCTTGATCGCCGAGATCAGTCCACCGGTGAACGTGAGCCCCTCGGTGCGTCGGAGCCGGAGCGCGTGGCTGGTGACCTCCAGGATCACGGTATCGGCCCCGGCATTCTTCAACCCGAGCAGGGCGCGATGCAGTTCGACAGGGGCCGGGGTGGTCAATCCGGTGCCGGGATCGTGAAAGTCGTCGTAATGCGCGCCGAGCGATCCCAGCAGCCCCGGCTTGCTTCCCGCTTTGGTGAGCAGGTCGCGCAGGATCGCGCTCGTGCTGGTCTTGCCGAAGGTACCGGTGAAGCCGATGACCTCGAGCCCTCGCGCCGGATGTCCGAAGAACCGGGCGGCCAGTTCCGCCAGCGCCGCCCGCGAGCTGGCGACATGAACGACCGGCACCTCGACCGGGGAGATCTCGGTCTCGACGACAACCGCCGCGGCGCCTCTGCGGATCGCGTCGCCGACATGCCGATGGCCATCGTCGGCCGTCCCCGGAACGGCGACGAACAGCATGCCCGGGGTGATGCGACGGCTGTCCTCGGTCAGGCCGGCGAGATCCGGGTCCGCGGCGCCGGTACGCTCGTAGCCGGCGGTCAGCTCCGACAGCAGCATCCGGCTATCGTATGGGATCGCGTCGCGCGCCGGTGACCAGCCAGTCGTTGACGCGATCGAGGACGTCGGCCAGCTCCGCGCGGCGCCGCCGGAGCGCCTCGCGGGTTCCTGGGTGAGCGCCGCGAAGCGCCAGCCATGACCGCGCGGTCTGCCAGGCTTCGACCTCACGCTCGATTGCGAACAGGCCGGCGGCTGCGAGGACCGGCAGGCCGGCGAGCGCAAGCGCCGCGGCGAGCGGTCCGCCCAACCATCCCGAGGCGGTCGCGAGCAGAATGATCCACACGGAGTAGATCACCGCCCCGGCGAACACCTTTGCCGTGGCGGTCACGTCTGTATCCTTGGTGACCCTGCCGGCCGCGGCGGTCAGGCTGTACGGGAGCGCGAAGATCGCCACCGCCGCAACCGCGATCGGCACGAGCACGAGGGCGCGCGGCAATTCGCGAACGACGAAGGTCCGGGCCGCGGCTGGGGTGATCTGCCAGTCGAGCGCCGTGTCATGCAGCCCGAAACGGTGCAGCCGGTCGGCGTATCGTTTCAGCTGGATGACCGCCTCACCGTACCAGTCGGGCCGCTCCGTCCGGAGCCGGTGCAGGCCGTCGGCGATTGCCTGCCGCCGGGCCAGCGCTGCCCGCGCGTCCCCGGGCTCACCTCGCTCGGACCGGTAGAGTCGATCGATCCGATCGACGAGCTCGGCGTCGGCGACCGGATCCGCCTCCACGAGCAGCGCCCGCATATGCGATGCGATCCGGTCGGTCAGCGCGCCAACGCGATTCCTATAGCGTCCCTCGCCTTCGCCATGATCCGTCTGGCCGCCGGTCCGCGTGCCATCGCTTTCGCCTGCTGACGCCTGCTCGTCGACCGTGAACACCGCGCCGTAGGCGACCGTCGCCCTGGATCGAAACGCCGTCTTCCTCTCGAGGTTGATGCCGATCGGCACCAGCCGGACGGCAACGCCGCGCGCGGCCGCCGACAGCGCCATCCGCGCCGCGCCGGTTCGCAGCGGCTCCAGCCGGCCCGACGAATGGCTGATCCCTTCCGGGAAGATGCAGACGGCTTCACCCCGGGCGAGCGCCGCGTCGACGGCGCGGAACGTCTGATCGTTGCTGCGCGGTGCGGCGCCGTCCTGCTGGCGGTAGACCGGAATCGCGCGCGCCCCCTTCAGCAGCGGCGCGAACGGTCCCTTGAACAGCGTCGACTTGGCGAGGAAGCGCACCGGCCGTCCGGCGGTAGCCAGTACGAGCGCCGGGTCGAGCAGCGCATTCGGGTGGTTGGGCAGCAGGATCAGCGCGCCGTCAGCCGGAACGCGTCCGATCGTATCCACCCGGTAGAAGACGTGCGCCATCGCGGTGGCGAGGCGACGAACGAGGGCAGGACCGATCGCCATCAGCGGTGCCGGGCGAGCTCGTCTTCTCCGGCGCGCGCCTCCCGCCGTCCGGCGGCGACATCGACGCGCGTCAGCAGCATCGCTCCGATGATGAAGAAACCGAGGACGGCGAGAATGGCCAGCCGCCCGCGGCCGCTGAGCGAGACGACGGTGGCGAAGACCGCCGGGCCGAGCACGCCGGCGTAACGCTCGAACACGCCGTAGAAGGCAAAGAACTCAGAGGATTTCTGCCGCGGAATCATGCTGGCGAAGAGCGACCGGCTCAGCGCCTGGGTGCCGCCCTGGACCAGCCCGACGAGCACCGCCAGCCCATAGAAGTGGGCCGCTGTGGTCATGTAGTAGCCGAGCGTGGCGATCAGGATGTAGACGCCCAGCCCCGCATACACCGCCGGCTTGGCGCCGACGCGTCCCGCCAGCGCGCCGAAACCGAACGCCGCCGGCACGCCGATGAATTGCGTCAGGAGCAGTGCCGTGATCATCGATCCGGAGTCGAGCCCGATCGTATCCCCGTAGATCGCCGCCATCTTGATCATCGTCTGGATGCCGTCGTTGTAGACGAAGAAGGCGAGCAGGAAGAGCAGCGCGTTGCGATATCGGCGAAGCTCGCGTGAATGTCCGTCGCAGATGCCGCATCCCCGCCGCGATCGAGGCGGGTTCCCGGTCGGCCCCGGCGAGCGCGGCCGGCTCCGGCACCCTCAGGAACAGCGGAATCGAGAACACCAGCCACCACAGGCCGACGCTCGCCAGGCTCAGCCTGGTGCCGGCTCCGGCGTCGGCCAGGCCGAACATCGCCGGCCGCTGGATCATCAGCAGGTTGATCGCCAGGAGCACGCCTCCGCCCAGGAAGCCGATGGCATACCCGGCGGTCGAGACGCGGTCCAGCTCCGACTGCCGGACGAGATGCGGGAGGATCGACTCGTAGAACACGATGCTCCCGGCCACCCCGATATTGCCGATCACGAACAGCGTGAGCCCGAACAGCCACTCCCCTTCGGTCAGCCAGAACATCGCGAAGCAGGAGGTGATGCCGATGCCGGCGAAGATCCCCAGCAGCCTCTTCTTGATCGCCGCGTGATCGGCGATCGCCCCGAGGAGCGGAGCGATCAGGGCGACGACGAGGATCGCGATCGTGCTCGCCCAGGCGAACCGCGACAGCGCCTGTGCCTCGGGCATGTCGGCGGCGAGCACCCGGCGGAAGTAGATCGGGAACACCGCCGCGATGACGGTGGTCTGGAACGCGGAATTGGCGAGGTCGTAGATCGCCCAGGCCCGCACCTCCGGCCGGCCGAGCCCGACTCGATCGAGGAAGCCGCTCAGAACGTCCGCCTCGCCACCCACTCCCGCAGCAGCGAATCGACGACGACGTAGCGGGCGCCGTCGCGGGTGAGGACATCGTCACGCACCAGGGCGGCGAGCGATGCCTGCACGGTCGATGCACCGGTGAGCCGGTGGCGTGACCGGGTTTCGGCCGACAGCAGCTCGAGGCCGTCCTGCAGCACGGCGGCGCGGAGCGCGCCACGCTGCGCCAGGGTCAGTCGCTGCCACAGACTCTCGAACAGGGTCTCGTGCTCTCCGAGCAGCCGGGTCAGGGTCGCGTGCAGGTCGTCGAGGCTGACCGTCCGCCGCCCTTCCGCCTTCACGTCGTCCCAGACTTCATGGGCGAGCCGCTGCACGTCGTACGGCAGGTTGCCGGCGAGCTCGACGATCGCAATGCCCAGCCCGGGCGCCGGCTTCATGCCGGTGGCGCGAAACCGCGCCTCGAGGAAATCGGCGAAGCGATCCTCGGGGATCTTCTGGAGGCGCATGACCGGCCCCGCCTTGTAGAACGGCCGGCTCCGCCCGAGCATGCGTTCCATCAGCGCCGGCTCCGACCCGGAGAAGACATAGCCGACCTGGCGCTGGTGCTGCACCGCGGCCCTCAGGGCGTGCTCGACGCTGCCGCCGTTGAAGACGCCGATCGCCTGGAACTCATCGAGCGCCACTGCCAGCTTGCGCTTGCGGGCAGCGGCGATGCGCCCGGGCAGCGCGAACACCTCCTGGGCGAGGTGCGAGATGTCCTTGTCGGTGCGCGCCGACGGGAACGACAGCGCCAGCTGGTTGCGCCCGGCCGCGTCGGGCTCGATGCGGACCTCCGGGCGGACGCTGCCCAGCATCTCGCGCAGCCACGTGCGTGCCCGGTCGAGCCGGGTTTCGATCGCGAGCAACGCCCGGGCGTAGCCCTCGAGAAAACCGACGTACGAGCTGTAGCTGCTGACGGTGACGTCGACCGTCAGCGCCCCCTGCCGGGCGGCGGCCCGCAGCGCCTGGACCACCAGCGACGACTTGCCATAGCGGCGCGGCGAGATGAGGAAGACCTTCTGGCCGGCCATCAGGTCCCCGGTCAGCCGCTCGAGCTCCACCTCGCGGTCGACGAAGGACGCGGCCGGCACGACTTCACCGTAGACGAAGGGATTCGGCATGGCAGCTTGTGAGGTGGTTACATCATCCCCCGTAACCGTTACGTAGCTTAGCGTAATGGCGGGACCGGCTCAATGGCGGGCGGCGCCGACGGGTCCAGCATCCAGGTGAACCCGGCGTTCCAGACCATCCGCTCCTGCGGCAGCCAGCCGGGGAGCCGCTGCCAGCCCGCAGCGCCGGGCAGTCCACTGGTTCGAACCACCAGCCGGCTGCCGCGGAGCTGCTCGGCGGTCGCCGCACTGAACGCCGCCTGCCAGGCGATCCCCTCGGCCGGCACTGCCGCGAAGGTTGCCGTCCAGCGGCCGAGGCGGGTCACGCCGGGAAAGTTGCTCCGCGCCGGGGTGATCCCGGCCGGCAGAACGAACGAGACCGACAGGGCCTGTTCTTTCGGGACGATTGAGAGCGTCAGGGCCGTCCCGGCTCCAGCGGGGGTGAGTGTTGAATGCCGTCACCACAGCTGGCGCAGGACCGAGCGGCGGCCCGTCGGCGGTGAACAGGAACGGCTGCGCGAGCGACAGCCAGCCCAATGGTGTCGGCTTCCCGGTTCCGCGGTCGTCCAGCCGGACGGCGCACCATCGCCGAGGTCGAGTCCCGGCTCGAGCGATCCGACCCGCCACGCCGCGGTCGCCGCGCCCGGGTGCTGCAGCGCCCGAACGTAACGGCGCAACGGTTGTTCGTAGGTATAGGCCGGTGCCATCCACGCCCACAGGACCGTAGCCGCGACACCGGCAAGCGCCAGCGCGGTCGCGAGCGACGGTCGGAGCAGCGCCTTCGGCGCCGCGGTAGCGGCGAACAGCGCCGGGGCAATCATCAGGCCGGCGGCCGCGATCCCCGCCGGGTAGACGTAGACCGGGGTGACGATCGAGAGCCGCCCCAGCACCGCGACGATGAACCGCAGCAGGTCGACCGTGTTGCCGAGCCACAGGGTGCCGGTGACCGCGAGGATCACGACCGATGCCAGCCGGATCGCAGGCGCACTGGACGGCGGCACCGCCACCAGCAGCAGGCCCGCGGCCAGCAGCGGCAGCGTCCACAGATAGGCCGCCGACGGCGCCGCCCAGGACATGAACAGCGCCAACGGGATCCACAGCGGCAGCGCATACGTCCAGGCGACCGCCGGGTGCCGCAGCCCGTGCGCGCGCGCCGGAATCCAGCGGCCGGCCCGCGCCATCATCCACGCCATCGCCCCGCCGACGGCGGTCAGCATCACGAAGAGCCGGTCCGGACGCGCATACCAGGGGTGATACACCTCGCGCGCCGCGCGCAGCACCGCCGCCCCCGCGATCATCGCCGCGATGGTCGCGATCACCGCGACGATCGTCCACGCGAGCCCGAGCAGCCATCGGCCGGCTCCTTCTTCGCGGAGCAGGAATCGGGTGATCCGGAGCCAGCCGAGCATGCCGAGCAGCACCGACAACAGCGACGTGATCCAGCTGCCGGCCGAGCCGAACCTGACCCCGATCGTCCCCGCCAGGTCGAAGTAGCTGGCGTCGCGGTCGGTTCTGGCGGTGATGTCCGACTGCTGCAGCGCACTGGCGATCGCGACGACGTTGTCGCCGGTGTTGCTCAGCGCCCGCCCCGAAAGCCGGTCAGGCGTGTCGCGCGCGGTGTGGTACGCGTAGCTGTCGCCGACGGCGGCGAAGTTCAGGCCGGGGATCTGGTGCCGTTTCAGAATCGAGAAATCGGTGTCGTTGGGCAGGCGCTTGTAGATCTCGACCGCGAACGAACCGCCGCGCGGGTGCGGGGCGCGCTTCGCCCAGGGAGAGAGCAGCCATGAATTCCCCGGACCGGTCTCGAACAGCATCACCGGGTTGCCCGATCCGCTCGCTTCGATGTTGATGTAGGCGGCGAGATAGTCCCTGACCTGGGGATCGGTCATCAGCCCGGCCGCCCCCATCAGCCCTTCTTCTTCGGCGTCGGTCAGGAGGACATAAGTCGTCCACTGCCGCGCACCGGAGGCGGCCAGCAGCCGGGCGGCTTCCAGCGCGACCGCCACGCCGAATGCATCATCGCCGGCTCCCGGGGTGTCGGCGCGCGAGTCGTAGTGGGCCAGCAGGCCGAGACCCTCGCGCCGTGGTCCGGGCAGGACGCCGATGATGTTGGCCACCCGGGCCGTGCGCCCCAGCTCGGGCCGGCGCGCGTCGGTTTCCTGAACGCGCACCTGGTAGCCGAACACCTTCAACTGCTCGACGAGGTAGGCGCGCGCTCTGGCGTTGGCTTCCGATCCGGCCGGCCGGCTGCCGATCGTGCCCGCGAGCATCTCCACGTGAGTGCGGGCGTTCCGCTCCGAGAAGGCGCCGGGCTGGCGGGAACACGCGGTGAGTGAGGCTACGCACAACAGGCAGGCTATTACCCGCGGGCCGGGACGCATGGCAGACAGCCTACACCACCGGTGGGGACCCTCCCGGAAGGATCATGCGCCCCGTATAGATCGCCATGCCGACAACGGCGTCCACGCCAAGGGCATCGAGCTGCGCGACCTCTTCAAGGGTCGTGATACCACCGGCCGCCGCGAGCCGGCGGGTGGTAGCGGCACGGACGGCGGCGATGGCGTCCATGTCGGTCCCCTTCATCAGCCCTTCGCGGTCGACGTGGGTGTAGAGGAACTCGCCGACGAATGGCTCGAGCTCACGCACGGCCTCGACCGGCGTGATGGTCAGCTGGGTGCGCCAGCCGTGAATCACCACCCGGCCGCCGCGGCTGTCTACCGCCGCGATCAGCTTCGCTGCGCCAACCGCCGTCGAGAGCTCGCGCGCCCGATCGAGGTCGATGCCGTCGGGGCTGAAGAGCGCGGAACTGACGATGACCTGGGTGGCGCCGTGGGCGAGCACCTCCCGGGCGCGGTCGACCGACCGAATGCCCCCTCCGACGCGGCACGGCAGCTCGGCGCAGATCCGCTGAACGAGCGAGTCGTTGGCCCCGTCTCCCTTGGCCGCGTCGAGGTCGATCAACTGCACCTTGGCGTGGCCGCTGAACCGCCGGATCCACAAATCGATGTCGTCAGTCTCGACGGCGAGCCGTTCGCCCTGGACGAGCTGAACGATCCGGCCGCCCTGGAGGTCGATGGAGGGGATCAGCATTACTCCGCACCCGGGCGACTCGTGCGGCGCACGATCACCCCTTCTCGAGCGAGATAGGTTTTGAGCTCGGCGACTGCATGTTCGCCGAAGTGGAAGACCGAGGCGGCGAGCGCGGCATCCGCCCGGCCGGTGGTGAACACTTCGAGGAAATGCTCGAAGGTTCCGGCGCCGCCCGAGGCGATGACCGGGATCGAGACCGCGTCGGCGACCGCGGCGGTCAGCTCGCAATCGAACCCGCTGCGGGTGCCGTCGCGATCGATGGAGGTCAGCAGGATCTCGCCGGCGCCGCGAGTTTCGGCCTCGCGCACCCACTCGACCGCGTCTCGCTCGGTCGGCGCCTGGCCGCTGCGCGCGAAGACCGTCCAGGCGCCACCGGCGCGCCTGGCATCCACCGCGACGATGACCGCCTGGCTGCCGTATCGACGCGCCAGCCGCGAGATCAGTGCCGGATCGGTGAGCGCCGCCGTGTTCACGCTGACCTTGTCGGCGCCGGCATCGATCACCGCCGCGGCATCCGCCTCGGACCGGATCCCGCCGCCGGCGGTCAACGGGATGAACAGCCTGCGCGATACCGCCCTGATGGTCTCGGTGATCGCCTGGCGCGCTTCGAGCGTCGCGGTCACGTCGAGGATGACCACCTCGTCGATGCCGTCCTCGTTGTAACGGCCGGCGAGTTCGGCGGGATCGCCGGCGTTCTGGAGCCCTTCGAAATTCACGCCTTTCACGACCGTTCCGTTGCGGACGTCGAGGCACGCGATGATCCGCCTGGACAGCATCTCAGCGCCTCGTCATCGCCACGAAGTTGCGGAGGATCGTGAGTCCGGCGGCGCCGGACTTCTCGGGGTGAAACTGCACCCCGGCGACGTTGTCGCGCTGCACTACCGCGGCAAAGCTCGACCCGTGGCTCGTCCGCGCCACGCACTCGGGCGTCACCGGCGCCGCGAACGAGTGGGTGAAATAGACCTGGGTGCCGTCGGCGATCCCCTCGAGCGCCTGGCTCTCGCGGATGATCTCGAGCGTATTCCAGCCGACGTGTGGAACCTTCAGCGGGCGCTCAACTTCGATCCTTGCGCATCGCCCGGCGAAGGCCCCGAGCCCGGCGATCTCCGGAGCTTCCTCGCTGCCCTCGAACAGCCACTGCATCCCGAGGCAGATGCCGAGCACCGGCACGCCGGCCGCGACCCGTCGCGCGATGGCCTCGCTCCATCCGCCGGCGAGGGCAGTGGACGCCGCGAAGTGCCCGACCCCCGGCACGACGATCCCGTCGAAGTCAGCCAGTGCCGCCGGGCTCGCCGGCGTCACCAGGTCGCCGTCCACTGCCGCGAATCCCTTGCGGACCGACGTGAGATTCCCGGCTCCGTAGTCGATCAGCGCGATCGGCATTCCATGCCCCGCATCCGGTTCCTCCCGGTCACTAGATCAGCCCCTTTGTCGAGGGCAGCATCCGGGCCATGCGCTTGTCTTTCGCACACGCCACCCGCAGCGCGCGCGCGAAAGCCTTGAAGCAGGCCTCGACATGGTGGTGGCTCGAGCGCCCGTAGAGCACCTTCAGGTGGACGTTGCCTCTCACGCCCTGGGCGAAGCCGTCGAAGAAATCGTTCACCAGCTCCGCCTCGAGGTCGCCGACCTTCTTCACGCGCAGCTTGAGATCGACGACCGCGTGCACGCGACCGCCGAGGTCGATCGCCGCGACGGCGAGAGTCTCGTCCATCGGCATGACGAAGTAACCGGCCCGGTTGATGCCGCGCCGGTTGCCGAGCGCGGCCGAGACCGCTTCCCCGAGCGCGATCCCGAGGTCTTCGACGGTGTGGTGCTGATCGACGTCCAGGTCGCCGGCGGCGGCGACCGACAGGTCGAACGCGCCGTGGCGCGCGAACAGCTCCAGCATGTGGTCCAGGAACCGGATGCCGGTGCGGACGTCATAGCGGCCGCGACCGTCGAGCGTCAGTTCGAGATGGATCTTCGTCTCGGTGGTCTTCCGGTCGATCACCGCGCGGCGCACAGGACCTCCTCGATGCCGGCGATGCATCGCTGCGTGTGGGCGACCACGCCGGTGGTGATCCGGACGCACCCGGCGCACCCGTGAACGTTCGACCGGTCGCGGAGGTAGATGCCGCGCTGCCGCAGGCCGTCGAGGACACGGCCGGCCGGTTCACCGAAGCGGGCCAGGACGAAGTTGCCGCCGCTGACCCAGTAGCGCACACCCAGTCGATCGAGCGCGTCGTAGAGCAGCCGCTTCGACTCGCGCACCTCCGCCAGGTACCAGTCGTAGTGCGCCCGGTCGCGCAGCGCCGCCGGGATCGCCACCGACGCGGCCACGTTGAGGCTGTAGGGAGGCACCACCCGCCGCACGGGCGCCAGCGTGTCCGGCGCCCCGATCAGCGCCCCTGCCCGGATCGCTGCCAGGCCGTATGCCTTCGCGAACGTGCGTCCGACGATGAGGTTGGGATGGGCTTCGAGCGCGCGCGTGCCGAGCAGCGTGATCCCGGAGAAGTCGGCATACGCCTCGTCCACGAACACCGTCGCCCGCGGCGCCGCCGCCGCGACCGCGACGATGCTGTCACGCGAGACCGTGAGACCGGTCGGATTGTGCGGGCTGGTGATGAAGATGATCCGCGTCCGCGGGTTCACCGCGGCGACGATCCGATCGAGCGGGAACTCGAAGTCCGGACCGAGCGGCACTTCGACCACACGTGCGCCGGTGGCATCCGCGCAGGAGGCGTACATGTCGAATGCGGGAACGACGACGATCGCTTCGGACGGGCCGTCCGCGCGTCGGTCTCGAAGCGCCGCCACGGTGACCCCCAGGATGCCTTCGTCCAGGCCATTCGTCAGCAGCAGGTTGGCGGCCGGGACGTCGAGGCGCTCGCAGCTGGCGGCGATGGCGTCCGAGTAATCCGGGTAGAACGCCGCCATCTCGGGAGTGATGCCGCGGAGCGCCGCGATCACCGCCGGCGAGCAGCCTCCCGTGTTCTCGTTGAGGTGCAGCCTGAGACCGGTCGAAGGGGTGACGATCCTCTCGTAGTGGTAGCTCATGTCAGTGACCGATCTCTCCGCGGTGCCGGTTTCGTTCTCGTGTCAGTGCGGCGGTTCGAGGGCCGGGAGCCGGCAGCCTTCCTGGTTCGGATGTCGACCGAGGCGGCGTGGCCGGTCAGCCCCTCGGCGGTCGCCAGGGCGATTGCCGCCGCCGCGATGCGGTCGAGGCCGCCGCGGGTTACCCGTTGAACGCTGGAGACGCGCACGAAGTCGGCCGCGCCGAGCCCGCCGCGGGCCCGCGCCCCGCCCCGCGTCGGCAGGACATGGTTCGAGCCGGTCACGTAGTCGCCAAGCGCCTGGGCGCTGTGGCGGCCGACGAACACCGTCCCCGCCGCCGTCAGCCGCGCTGCCGTCGCCTCGTCATCGCACACCACGTGCTCCGGCGCCATCCGCTGCGACAGCTCGATCGCCTCGGCCAGGGTACGGGTCACGACGATCCCGCCGTTGCGGGCCAGCGCCTCGCGCGCGGGTCCGGAAGCAGGCATCTGCCGCTCGCACTGCGCCGCGACCGCGCGGGCCAGCGGCATGGACGGCGTCAGCAGGATGGCACGGGCATCGGGATCGTGTTCCGCCTGCGCGATGAGGTCGGCGGCGATCCATGCCGGGTTCCCGTTCGTGGAAACGATCACGATCTCGCTCGGTCCGGCGAAGAAGTCGATGGCGCAGTCCGGCGCGACCAGCGCCTTGGCCGCCGCGACGTAGGCGTTGCCCGGCCCGACGATCTTGTCGACCCGGGGGATGGTCCTCGTGCCGTAGGCGAGCCCCGCCACCGCGTGCGCGCCGCCCACGCGAAACATCCGATCCACTCCCGCTTCCAGCGCCGCCAGCAGCACGCTCGGATCCGGCTTCGGGCAGACCGCCACGATCTCGCCGACGCCGGCCACGCGTGCGGGGATCGCGGTCATCAGCAGCGAAGAAGGGAGCGGGTAACGTCCCCCGGGCACGTAGCAGCCGACGCGCGCGAGCGGGGTGACCCGCTGTTCGATCGTGACCCCGGCGACGGTCGAGATCGTCCATCCTTTCGGCACCTGCCGCCGCGCGACCTTGCGAATGTTCCGGGCCGCGAGCGCGATCGCGCGCCGTACTTCCGCCGGCACCGTCAGCGCAGCGCGCTCCATCTCCGCCGGCGTGATCTCAACCGGTGCGTCGAGACCGTCGAATCGGCGTGCGTACGCCAGCAACGCCTCATCGCCGCGATCCTGTACGTCGGTGACGATCCGCCGCACCCGCCGGAGGAGCGAGGCGTCGCTCGAGACCTGTCCGCCGGTCAGTCGCTCGAGGGCGTGCCGGGCGTTGCTGGTGATGATCTTCATGTCGTGGGTTTTCGCCGGCGGTCACAGCACGATCTTGTTCAGCGGATACTCCACGATCCCGTGGGCCCGCGCCCGCTTCAGCCGGGGGATGAGATCGCGCACGGTGCGCTCCTCGATGATCGTGTTGAGCGCGACCCAGCCGCCGTCCGCCAGCGGCGAGATGGTGGGCCGCTGCAGTGCCGGCAGCAGCGCCAGCACCGCCTCGAGATCCGGCCGTTCCACGTTCAGCATGATCCCGACCCGTCCCTGGGCCTCGATCGCCGCACGGAGCAGCAGCGCCAGGTTCTGGAGTTTCGTCCGCTTCCACTCGTCCTGCAGGGCGAGCGGATTGGCGATCAGCTGCGTGTTCGACTCGAGCACCGTGTCGATGATGCGCAGACGGTTCGCCCGGAGCGATGACCCGGTTTCAGTAACTTCGACGATGGCGTCGGCGAGGACCGGGGGCTTGACCTCGGTCGCTCCCCATGAGAATTCGACGTTGACGTTCACGCTCTTCCGCTCGAAGTAGGCCTGGGTCGCCCGCACCAGCTCGGTGGCGACGGTGGCCCCTTCGAGGTCGGCGGCAGTGCGGTAACGCGAGTCCTCGGGTACGGCGAGCACCCAGCGCACTTTTCCGAAGCTCTGTTTGGCGTAAATCAAGTCCGCCAGCGGTTCGACCATGGCGCTTCCGCCGCCGTTCGCCGCCGCGTGCTCGGCAATCCAGTCCTGCCCGGTGAGCCCTGCGTCGAGCACCCCATCGGCGACATACCGCGCCATCTCCTGGGCGCGGATCAGCATGCACTCGATCTCCTCGTCGTCTATCGCCGGGAAGTAGGAGCGCGCACTGGCGTAGATGTTGAACCCCGCCCGCGCGAAGAGCTGAACCGTTGCGTCCTGCAGCGAGCCCGCGGGCAAGCCGAGTTTGATGCGATTCATATCCGATCCTTCTGGAAGTTGGCGGCCGATGGCCGGAAGCAGGTCCGCGCCCCCGTATGGCAGACATTGCCATCCCCTTCGCAATTCACTTTGAGGAGCACGGTGTCGTCATCGCAGTCCACCAGCAGCTCGCGGACCTCGAGGCGATTCCCGGAGGTCTCCCCCTTGGTCCAGAGCCGGTTGCGCGTGCGGCTGAAGAAGGTGGCGTAGCCGGACCGCCGGGTGATCTCCAGCGCCTCCTCGTTCATGAACCCCACCATCAGCACCTCGCCGGAGGTGTCGTCCTGCACGACTGCGGGAATGAGTCCGTTCAGCTTGGTGAAATCCATGGCGCGTCTTTACCGTGTTGAGCCGTGTTGAACCGTGGCGTTGAACCGTGGAAAAGAAAAAGGCCCTGCCGGTGTCTCCAGCAGGGCCTCGATGGATGCGCGTTTCGGTGTTCTTAGTTCATGTCGCGCACTGATACCGGCCCGCCGGAGCAGGAATGATGATGGTGCCGGTGATGGTGCAGCGCGAGAGACATGAACGGGTTCAAGCCTATCGTCCGGCGGCGGCCGAAGTCAACTGCGGCACCGAGGCCTTGCCGTCCGGCGTCCGCTTTTCGTTGATCCCGTAGACGCCCCCATCCGGCGCCACCCAGATCGAATGTGCGTCTCCCTGGCGCCCCCCGGCGGTGATGTCATGGCCCATCGCTTTGAGTTTCGCCAGCACCTCCTCCGACGGACCGTTCTCCTTCTCGACCGTCACCCGGTCGGGCAGCCACTGGTGGTGCATGCGCGCGAGGTCGACGGCCTGCCGGCCGTTGAGACCGTACTCGACCACGCCGAGCACGATCGTGAAGACGGTGTTGATGATCGTCCGTCCGCCCGGGGAGCCGGTGAGCAGCACCAGCTTGCCGTCCTTGAGCACCATCGACGGGGTCATCGAGCTGAGCATGCGCTTGCCAGGATCGATCAGGTTGGCCGGGGTGCCGATGTCGCCGCGGAGGTTGGTCTCACCCGGCTTCCGGTTGAAGTCACCCATTTCGTTGTTCAGCAGGAACCCGGCTCCCTTGACCACCACGTGCGAGCCGTAGCCTCCCTCGAGCGTCGTCGTCGTCGTCACCGCCATCCCGTTGCGATCGATGACCGAGTAGTGGGTCGTCTCGTCCGGCTCCGCCGCGGGGACGGTGACGATGTCCTTTCCGAGCTCGACGCTCCTCGGTGGCTTTGGTCGGCGTCGATCGAGGCCGCCACCTTGCGCGCGTGTTCCTTCGAGGTGAGCATCTCGACCGGCACCTTCGTGAAGTCGGGGTCACCGACGTGCCGGGCGCGATCGAGATAGGCCCGCCGCATCGCTTCGATCTGCAGGTGCAGGGCTTCGGCGGTGAGCAGCCCCTTCGACTTGAGATCCATCGGCTCGAGGATGTTCAGCATCTCGATCAGCGCGACCCCGCCGGAGCTGACCGGCGGCATCGAGACGATCTCGAACGCCTTGTAGCTTGCTGCGAAGCGGGACGCGCTCCTTCGCGGCGTAGTTCGCGAGGTCCTGCTTGCTGATCAGGCCGCCGTTGGCCGCCATGTCGGCCGCGATGGCGTCGGCGATCCATCCCTTGTAGAACGCGTCCGGACCGTCGGTGGCGATCGAGCGCAGCGTCTTCCCGAGGTCCTTCAGCACGAGCCGGTCGCCGGCCGCCCATTCGCCGCCGCCCGGCTTGCCGTATGCGGCGACCGACGCCGGGAACTTCGCCATCGATCCGGCAAGCTCACGGTTCAGGCTGCGGGCGAGCGCTTCCGAGAGCGCGAACCCCTGCTCGGCGAGCAGCACGCCGGGCATCACCACGTCCTTCCAGGGCAGCTTGCCGAACTTCGCGTGGGCCATCGCCAACCCTCGAACCGCGCCGGGGACGCCGGGCGCGAGGTAGCCGGCCCGAGTCAGGCTTCCGTCGATCGCGCCATCCTTGCCCACGTACATCGTCCGGGTCGCTTTCAGCGGCGCCTGCTCGCGGTAGTCGAAGCTGGTGAGCTTGCCGTCCGGCGAGCGGACGATCATGAATCCGCCGCCGCCGATGTTGCCGGCGGCGGGGTGGGTGACTGCGAGCGCAAAGGCGGTCGCGACCGCCGCGTCGACCGCATTGCCTCCCAGCGCCATGACCGACGCGCCGGCGTCGCACGCCGGGGCGGATGTGCAGACGACGAGGCCGTCGGTCGAACGGACGCCGAGGTCCTGCTGCGCGCCGGCCGGAAGGCCGAGCGGCAGCGTCAGCAGGAGTACGAACAGACAACAGTCTTTTCATTATTGAATCCCGACCGGGTTAGTAGTGGTGCGGCTGGCGCCGCGCTTGTATTTGTCGAACCAGTATCGCAGGTACAACTGCGTCCGCATGAAATTGGACGGGTTCGACGGTCGTGCCGTGCCACTCGTCGTTGAAACGCAGCATCGCGGTCGGCACCTTGCGCAGCTTCAGCGCGCTGTAGAACTGCTCGGTCTGCGGCATCGGCGTCCGCAGATCGTTGACCCCGGTCATCAGCATCGTCGGCGTCTTGACGTTGCCGACGTAGGTGAGCGGCGATCGCCTGATGTGTTCGGTCGGATCTTCCCACGGCAGCTTCTCGAAGTTGTAGTACCAGCTGGCGCCGTCGGTGGTGCCGACGAACGAGAGCCAGTCGATCACCGGGCAGTTGGCCGAGGCCGCCGCGAACCGGTCGGTCTTGCCGACGATCCACGCCGTCAATACGCCACCACCGCTGCAGCCGGTCACGAACATGTTCTGGGGATCCACGAACCCCTTGGCCAGGACGGCATCCACGCCGGCCATCAGATCGTCGTAGTCCTTGCCGGGATAGGCGTTCTTGATCGCGTTGCCGAAGGCGCTGCCGTAGCCGGTGCTGCCGCGCGGGTTGGTGTAGAGGATCACGTAGTCGTTGGCCGCGTGCTCCTGCCAGGCGAAGTTGAAGCCGACGTTGTACATCCCGTGCGGTCCACCGTGGATGTGCAGCTGCATCGGGTACTTCTTCGACGCGTCGAAGTTCGGCGGCGTGATGTACCAGCCCTGGATCTTGGTGCCGTCCGGCGACGTGTACCACAGCTCCTGCACGTCCCCCAGCTTCTTGCCCGCGAGCACGTCCTCGTTGACCGCGGTGAGCTGCTTCATCGCCGCCGGGTTCTTGAGGTCGAAGGAGACGATGTCTCCCGGCTTCTTGAAGGTGGTGACCGTGCCGACCGCGACGCCCTTGGCGGAGATGTCGGAGACCGCCAGCATGTGCACACCCTTGGTCACCGGCGTCACTTTCCCGGGAGAGCTGCCGACCGGAAGGTAGTACAGGTTCTGCGCCCCTTCGTTCTGCGCAGTGAAGTACACCCCCGATCCGTCGGCCGCCCATTCGAGGTCGCCCGGCGAACGATCCCAGTCGCCCGACACCAGCCGGGGGCTGGAGCCATCGATGTTCATGACGTAGAGCTTGGAGTCGGCCCAGGTGTCGCGGCTGAAGTCGTTGCCGGTGTAGGCGATGCGCTTGCCGTCGGGAGAGACCGCCGGGTTGCCGTCGGGTCCCTTGCGGGTTGTGAGCTGCCGGATGTTGCCGTCCGCCACGTCCACCGCGTAGATCTCCGATTCCCGCCACTGATAGTCATCGGCTTCGACGCGCAGTCCGCTGAACAGGATGCTGCGGCCGTCGGGCGTCCACTCGCTGCCGGTGTGATCGAAGTTGCCGGCGGTGATCTGCCGCGGCGTGCCGCCGATCGCCGGGACGAGGAAGATGTGGCGGAACCCGTTGTCGGTGAATCCCGACCGGTCGCGGCGGTAGCTGAGGCGCTCGACGATCCGCGGCGCCTCCGTCCACTTGGCGCCGGAGGGGGCCTTGGGCAGTTTGATCGGCCAGTTGTTACGCTCCTCGACCAGCGCGGTGAAGGAGAGCTGCGTCCCGTCGGGTGACCAGGCGATGCCGGCGGGCGCCTGGTCGATGCGCGTCACCTGCGAGGTGGCCCCTTCGGCGTCCATCCAGCGGACGAAGAGCTGCGACCCGCGCGGCTCACCAGGGGCGACGTAGGCGATCCGGTCGCCGGATGGCGCCCACCGCGCGCCGGATCCCTTGACCAGGAAGCGGTTCCGGCTGCCGTCCGCGTTCATGATCCAGAGCGCCGATTCGCGGCGGTCGTTCATCTTGTCGACCCAGCCGCGCGTGTAGAGGACCTGGCTGCCGTCGGGCGACAGCTGCGGATCGGTGACCGTTTCCATCTCGAGAAACGTGTCGAGCGAGAGACGGTCGGCGCGGGGTGCGGCGTCCTGACGCTGTGCCCCGACGCTGGTGGCTGTCGCGGCCGCGCCCGCACAGGCGGCAGCCAGAACCAGAACGTTCATCCGTTTGCGCATAGATAGATCCTCCAGCAACCTGCGCAGCTTACACCCGCGATGCCCCAGGGCAGGCTCCCTTGTCAAGAGGGGCCTGTCCCCATTTCTGAGGAGTCCGCGGTTCTCGGACTCCCGCTTCTCTGGCACCCTTCGTGAAAGGGCCGAGGTGGAATGCAGGTCTGGCCAGGTCAACCGTATCCGCTGGGCGCCACTTTCGATGGCATCGGCACCAACTTCTCGGTTTTTTCCGAGGCCGCCACCAAAGTGCAGCTATGCCTCTTCGACAACGACGGGGCAGAGACCTGTCTCGACCTGCCGGAGACGACCGCCCTCTGCTGGCACGGATACCTGCCAAACGTCAGGCCCGGCACACGTTACGGCTTCCGCGTCCACGGCCCGTGGGCGCCGGAGCACGGGCAGTGGTGCAATCCCAGCAAGCTGCTGCTCGACCCGTACGCCAAGGCGATCGAAGGGCACTGGGAGTGGAACGAAGCGATCTTCCCCTACCACTTCAGCGAGCCGGAATCCTCACGCAACGACGCCAACAGCGCTCCTTATGTCGCCAAGAGCGTGGTCATCAACCCGTTCTTCGACTGGGGATCGGACCGGCGTCCGAACACCCCCTGGCATCGGACGGTCGTCTACGAAACCCACGTCAAGGGATTTACCGAGAGCCACCCGGAAATCCCGCCGGAGATCCGCGGTTCGTACGCGGGGATGGCACATCCGGTAGCGGTCCGCTATCTCAAGAAGCTCGGGATCACCGCCGTCGAGCTGCTGCCCGTTCACCAGTTCGTGCAGGACTCGACGCTGATCGAGAAAGGGCTTCGCAACTACTGGGGCTACAACTCGATCGGCTACCTGGCGCCGCACAACGAGTACACGTCCAGCGGACAGCGCGGCGAACAGGTGCAGGAGTTCAAGCACCTGGTGAAGACGATGCACGAGGCGGGGATCGAGGTGATCCTCGACGTGGTCTACAACCACACCGCCGAGGGGAACCATCTCGGGCCGCTTCTTTCGTTCAAGGGGATCGACAACGCCGCCTACTACCGGCTGATGGCCGACAACAAGCGCTACTACATGGATTACACGGGCACCGGGAACACGCTGAACATGCGCCACCCGCACGTGCTCCAGCTGCTGATGGACAGCCTGCGCTACTGGGTGCTCGAGATGCACGTGGACGGCTTCCGCTTCGATCTCGCCGCCACGCTCGCGCGCGAGCTGCACGACGTGGATCGTCTGTCGGCGTTCTTCGACCTGATCCAGCAGGACCCGGTCGTCAGCCAGGTCAAGCTGATCGCCGAACCGTGGGACGTCGGCGAAGGCGGCTACCAGGTGGGCAACTTTCCGCCGCTGTGGTCCGAGTGGAACGGCAAGTACCGCGACACCGTCCGCGACTTCTGGCGCGGCACCGACCAGACGCTCGCCGAGTTCGCCTACCGCTTCACCGGCAGCTCGGACCTTTACGAAGGGACGGCGCGGCGTCCCTACGCCAGCATCAATTTCATCACCGCGCACGACGGCTTCACGCTGCGCGATCTCGTCTCGTACAACGACAAGCACAACGAAGCGAACGGTGAAGAGAATCGCGACGGCGAAAACCACAACCGGTCCTGGAACTGCGGCGCCGAAGGGCCGACCGACGACCCGGCGATCAACGCGCTGCGCGCCCGGCAGCGGCGCAACTTCCTGACCACCCTGTTTCTGTCGCAGGGAGTGCCGATGCTGCTCGGGGGGGACGAGATCGGCCGCACCCAGCAGGGGAACAACAACGGCTACTGCCAGGACAACGGGATCTCGTGGTACGACTGGGAACACGCCGATGGAGCGCTGCTCCAGTTCACCCGTCGCCTGGCCCGGTTCCGTCACCAGCATCCGGTGTTCTGCCGGCGCCGCTGGTTCCAGGGACGGCCGATCCACGGCACCGCGGTCAGCGACATCGCCTGGTTCACCCCCGCCGGCCACGAGATGTCGGAAGAGGACTGGCAGGTGGGATTTGCCAAGTCGCTCGGCGTGTTTCTCAACGGCCGCGCCATCCCCACCACCGACGAACGCGGCGAGCAGATCTACGACGAGAGCTTCTACGTGATGTTCAACGTCGGTCACGAACCGCTGGACTTCACGATTCCGGCAGAGAAGTGGGGCACCCGCTGGCGGGTCGTCGTCGACACCTTCGAGGAAGTCGACCACATGACCGAAGATGACGGCGGAGCGGAGCGCGAGGCCGGGGCGACGATTGCGGTCCGTGCCTGGTCGCTCGTGCTGTTGCAGCGGACGGCGTGGCGGCCGAAACCTGAATAGGGGTGCGGGCAGGGGTGCGGGGGGTGCGGAAGGGTGCGGGGAGTGCGGGGGTGCGACTGGCGTACAGTTAGCGGATGATCGCTCACCTGTTGCTGGGGCTACTGTCGCTCGTCCAGGCCCCTGACGCTCCGATTCTCGTCTCCGCGGCCATCAGCCTGACCGACGCGATGCAGGACGTCGAGAAGGCGTACGTCGCCTCGGGTGGCGGCCCGGTACGCTTCAATTTCGCCGGCTCCAACGTGCTCGCGCGTCAGATCGTCAACGGCGCCCCGGCCGACATCTTCATCAGCGCCGACGAAGCGCAGATGAACTACGCGCAGAGCGGCGGCGCGATCGACGCCGCCACGCGCATCGATCTGCTGGCCAACCGTCTTGCGGTCGTGACCCCGAAGGGGAACGGCGCCACGGTGCCCGATGTCGCCGCCCTCGTCCGCGCTCGACGGGTGGCGGTGGCGGATCCCGCGGCCGTCCCTGCCGGCGTTTATGCTCGCCAGTTCCTCGAGCGTTCGGGTGTCTGGCCGGCCATGCAGGCCAGGCTGGTGCCGCTCGCCAATGTGCGCGCGGCCCTGGCGGCTGCCGAATCAGGGGGGGTCGATGCCGCCATTGTCTATGAGTCCGACGCCACCGCATCGACCAACGTCGACCTGGCATTCGTCGTAACCGGCGACACCGCACCGAAGATTCTGTACCCGGCGGCGATCGTCCTCAGCTCGAAGAATCGTGAGGCGGCGCTGAAGTTCCTGGCGTTCCTCCGCGGTCCCGAAGCGCGTGCGATCTTCCGCCGCTACCGTTTCTCGATTCCTCCGTCGGCGCCGGCGAATCCGGCCGGCCGTCTCGACGATCGTCGATGACCGATGTGCTCGGCATCACCGCGTTGACCGTGGGGATGGCGGCGGCCGCGACCGCGCTGATGCTGCCCCCGGGGCTGCTGCTGGCCTGGACCCTGGCGCGCGCCCGCTTCCGCGGCCGCGTCCTGCTCGAAACGCTGGTGTCGCTCCCGCTCGTCATGCCCCCGGTCGCGACCGGCCTGATCCTGCTGATGCTGCTGGCGCCGCGCGGCCCGCTCGGTGGTCTGCTGGCCCGCGCCGGCATCGAGATCGTGTTCACCTGGAAAGCAGTGGTTATCGCGATGGCGGTCATGGGGCTGCCGCTGCTGGTGCGCACCGCCCGCGCCGGATTCGAACAGGTCGACCGACGCTACGAGCAGGTGGCGTCGACGCTTGGCGCCAACCCCTTCCGCGTGTTCGCCACGGTGACGCTTCCGCTCGCGCTGCCGTCGGTGGCGGCCGCGGCGGTGCTCTGCTTCGCCCGCGCGATCGGCGAGTTCGGCGCGACGATGATGGTTGCCGGGAGCATTCCCGGATCCACCCGCACGCTCGCGGTCGCGATCTACTCGTTTGCCGAGACCGGCCGCGATACCGAAGCGTCGCAGCTCGTTCTGGTTTCGGCGGTGATCGCCTTTGCGGCGCTGGCGCTCTCGAACTGGATCACTGCGCGCGCGGGCATCCGGGTGTGATCACGCTCGATTTCACGCTGCAGCAGGGACCGTTCGTGCTCGAGTTGCACGAACAGCTGGCCGGCGGCATCACTGCGCTCTTCGGCCCCTCGGGATCCGGCAAGACCACCACCCTCGATGCGATCGCCGGATTGCGGCGCCCGCGCGCCGGCCGGATCGCGATCGGTGAACGCGTGCTGTTCGACAGCGGGCGCGCGATCGACCTTGGTCCACATCTGCGGCACATCGGCTACGTGCCGCAGGACACGGCGCTCTTTCCGCACATGAACGTCCGTAGCAACGTGCTCTACGGCCGTCGTCCCGGACAGAAGCTCGAGCTCGAGGTCGTCACCCTGATGCTGGAAGTCGGCGGCCTGCTCGAGCGGCGGGTGCCGGATCTCTCCGGCGGCGAGCGGCAGCGGGTCGCGCTGGCGCGCGCGCTGATGTCGGCCCCCGACCTGCTGCTGCTCGACGAGCCGCTCGCGGCGGTGGACGTCGAGCGCCGCCGCCGCATCCTGCCGTATCTGCTCCGCGTGCGTGACGATCTCGGCGTGCCGGTCATCTACGTCAGTCACGACCGCGCCGAGCTGGACCAGCTCGCGGATCGGGTCATCGTCCTCGAGAACGGCCGCGCGGTCACGTAGAGCACGCGCAGCCGTTTCCGCCCCCACGGCACTCTCTCGCACCCCCCGCACCCCCCGCACCCCTTGCACCCCCTTGCACCCCTCGTCCAGGGTCGACCCGAATGTCGCGCTCCGGCACCTCTGAGACCGCCATTCGTCCCTTCCGCATCGCCTCGCCACCTGCGCGGTGATACAAGGCCGGCATGGCCGCCCTTGCTTCCACCTTCCCGCTGGTAGTTGTTGCCCTGCTCGCGATCGCCCAGAGCCAGCCGGCGCCGGCGCCGCCGCCCGGCATTCCTGAGGCCATGCGGATTCAGGCGCAGGACCCCGCGGCGGCGGCGAAGATCCTCGAAGGGGTCACCAGCCGCGAGCCGCAGAACGCCCGCGCCTGGAGGCTCCTGGGAGTTGCACTCCAACAGAGCCAGCAGGTCGATCGCGCGATCGAGGCATATCTGAAAGCGATCGCGATCCAGCCCGATCCCGCGGCCACCTACAACATCGGCACCGTCTACGCCCGTAAGAAGGACGCGGACAAGGCCTTCGAGTGGCTGGCGAAAGTCCGTGCGGCCGGCAAGTTCGACATGACGCAGATCCAGGTCGATCCGGATCTCCAGGCGTTCCGTGGGGATCCGCGGTTTGCGGCGCTGCTGCCGAAGAAGGCGGACTTTGCCGATCCCTTCGTCGAGCCAGCGAAGATCCTGCACGAGTGGCAGGGTGAAGGGATCAATCACCAGTTCGGCTGGGTCGCGCGCGCGGTTGGGGACGTCGACAAGGACGGCGTGAGCGACTTCGTCACGTCCGCTCCGTTCAGTGGTTCACAGGCGCAGCCGAACGGGCTGCTCTACCTCTACTCGTCGAAGAGCGGCAAGCTGCTCTGGAGGGTGGAAGGAGCGCCGGGTGACAGGCTGGGATTCACGGTCGAGGGCGCCGGGGACGTCAACGCCGACGGCATCCCGGACGTCGTCGCTGCAAGCGGCGGCAGGCTGATCGTGTATTCGGGACCCGACGGCCGTGTCGTGCGGACGCTGGCGTCCCCCGGTCCGCTGCCGCTGCGCGCGGCGGCGTCGGCGGGCGACGTGAACGGTGACGGTCATGCCGACCTGTTGGCCGGGTCCACCCCGTGGCCAGGTCCCCCTCCGGCGGCGCCGACGGCTGCGCCTGCCGGCGCGGCCTATGTGTTTTCGGGAAAGGACGGCGCCGTGCTGTTGTCACTCGCCGGTGAGCGCGCCGGGGACAACTTCGGCAACGCGGTTGCGGGCTTCTCAGACGCGAAACACAAATTGCTCGTCGTCGGCGCGGCAAGGGCCGGCGAAAGAAATGCCGGCCGCGCCTACGTCTACACGAACCTGTCGTCGAAGCCGGCGTTCGTGCTCGATGCCGACGAGACCGGAGTGGCATTCGGGGCGATGTTCGTCGCCATCCCCGGCGACGTGAACAAGGACGGCGTACCCGACGTGTACGCCTCCGACTTCTCGAACCGCGCAAAGGGGCCGTCGACCGGCCGCGTCTACGTGCACTCGGGCAAAGACGGATCGCGGCTGCTGGCGCTCACCGGCGAAGGCCCCGGCGAAGGTTTCGGCACCAGCGCGTCCTCTGCGGGCGACCTGGACGGCGATGGCCACGCCGACTTCGCCGTTGGCGCCTGGCAGTACGCCGCCGCGGCCCCCTCAGGCGGCCGGATCTACCTGCACTCGGGTCGCGATGGCCGCCTTCTGGGCACGATCACCTGCCGCATCCCGGGCGACACCCTCGGCTTCGACTCCGTCGGCATTGGGGACGTCGACGGCGACGGCACCGTCGATCTGCTCATCACCTCGGCCTACAGCGGCATCAACGGCTACCGCTCCGGCCGGGTCTTCGTCGTTTCGAGTGGAATTAAAAGAAACTAAGAACTACGAACTCAGAACTGAGAATTCAGAATTCAAGAACCTGGAACCTTAGAGTCCCGGAGTAGCCGGAGAGAAAGCCGGCTTCGCCTGCCCCTTGTGGCATGTGTAGCAAGTAATGATCGCCTGTGCATTCCCTGATGCCTTGCGCGCTTCTTCCTGCCACTCGGCCCGCATCACCCACATCTGCCGCGCCACCTTCTTGGCGTTCTTCTCGTCCGAGTCCCATTGCTTCTCGACATGGCAGTGCGTGCACTCGACTCCGAGGTTCGGCACGAACGCCTGTTCCATGATCCGCAACACCCGGACGGCGGGCATCCCCTTGAACGTCTGGATGTTCTTCCACACTTGTTCGGCCGGGAGCTGCTCCTTGCCGGCGATCTGCTGTTCGAGCGCGGCGATCTCCGGATGTTTCTGCGGCGGCCCCTGCTGGGCGGCGGGTGTACCTCCGCCGGTACCGGCGAAGAGACATGCGGCGGCGAGCATCATCGAAGCGGCGTGTCTAGTCATGGCGGCGCATTGTCCCCCTGAACCCGCGCCAGAGCCATCAGTTTGGGACGAGCGGCGACTCGATGCGGCCGATTTCTGTTACCATAACCCCCTTTTCCGCCGTCAGTTAGCCCCTTGTCAGTGAGGAAGAACATGAAGTCGATGCGCCTCAGGCTGTTTCTCGCCGTCGCGGTCATGACCGCTATCCCGGTGTTCGGACCGGCCGCCAGCATGGAGCAGGCGGCTGCGCCATCGGTCGCCAAGAAGTCCATGGACGTGGAAGACGTCACCGCCTGGAAAACCGTCAGCACGACAGCCATCTCGAGGAACGGCGAGTGGTTCGCCTACCGCGTCGCGCCGCAGGAAGGTGACGCAGAGCTCACCGTCCGCAATGTCGCGACCGGGAAGGAGACGAAGTACCCGCTCGGTGAAGTGGGGGCCCCGGCAGGCGGCGGTCCCGCCGCCGCGGTGTTTGCCGGCGGGGCCTCGCTGCAGTTCTCGGACGACTCGAAGTGGATCGCGTTCACGACCAGCCCGCTGCGGGCCGAGGCGCAGCGGCTGCGGCGCCAGCGGCGCCCGGTGCAGAGCAGCGTGACCGTGGTCAACCTGGCGAATGGCGAGAAGAAGGAGTACCCGAACGTCCGCCGTTTCGCGTTCTCGGGTGAAGCTGCCACGCATGTCGCGCTCCACCGTGCGCCGGCCCAGCCGGCCGGTGGCGCCGGCGCCGCGCCGGCGGCCGCTCCCGGGGGCGGTCGCGCCGGTGGCCCCGGCGGCGCGCCCGCGGCTGATAACCGTCCGCGCGGCACCGACCTCATCATCCGTGAGCTGGCCGGCGGCGCCGAGCTGAACGTCGGCAACGTCTCCGAGTTTGCATTCACCCGCGACGGCAAGTTCCTCGCCACGGTCATTGACGCCACCGACAAGATCGGCAACGGCGTCCAGCTGCGCAACATGATGACCGGCACCGTCAACTCGCTCGACACCGACGCCGCCAACTACGAGCGCCTGTCGTGGACGGAAAAGGGAGACGGCCTGACCGTTCTCAAGGGCAAGGAAGACCGCGCCTACACCGACAAGATGTATGCGATCGTCGGCTTCACCGGCTTCGGTGGCGGCGACCCGAAGAAGACGGTGTTCGATCCGGCCAAGGACAAGACCTTCCCCGAAGGCTTCGCGATCAGCGGCAACCGCGCCGCGACCTGGAACGAGAAGATGGACGCCTTCGTGTTCGGCATCCGCGAGCCGCGCAAGAAGGACACTCCTGCCGGTCCCGCCGGTGCAAACCCGCCAGCTGAATCTGCTGACGCACCGGCGACGCCCGCAACCCCGGCGCCGAATGCCGACGCCGACGAGAAAGTGGACCTGGTGCTCTGGCACTGGAAGGACTCGCGACTCCAGTCGCAGCAGGAAGTGCAGGAGAGCGCCGACCGCAATTTCAGCTATCTCTCGATGTACCACGTCGGCCCGCAGAAGTTCGTCCGTCTCGCCGACGATGAACTCCGCACCGTGACGATGGCGCCGAAGGACAAGTACGCGGTCGGCTTCGACGACCGCGAATACGAGCTGATGGGCAACCTCGACGGCCGCCGCTACCGTGACGTCTACGTCGTCAATCCGTCGACCGGCGAGCGCAAGCTCGCGCTGAAGCGGGCGCGCTGGTACAACGGCCCGTCGCCGGACGGCGAGTCGTTCCTCTATTACGAGGACGGCCACTTCTTCGTCCACAACATGGCAACCGGGCAGGCGAAGAACATCACCCTCGCTGTCCCGGCCTCTTTCATCAACACCGAGGACGACCACAACGTCGTGAAGCCGCCGACCTCGCCGATGGGCTGGGTGAAGGGGAGCAAGGCGGTCCTGATCAACGACAACTGGGACATCTGGCAGGTGCCGGTCGACGGCAGCGCCGCGGTGAATCTGACGGTGAACGGCCGCAAGGACCAGATCCGTTACCAGCAGCGCTTCCCGATGGAGCCCCCCGAGGTCCGCGATGAAGGCATCGACCTGTCGCAGCCCCAGTACTTCCGCGTCTATGGTGAATGGACCAAGAAGGGTGGCATCGCGCGGCTTGATCCGGGCAAGGCCGGGCTGACCAACGTGCTGTGGGGCGACGCCGCGTTCTCGCGCCTGTTGAAGGCGGACAAGGCGGACGTCCTGCTCTATACCAAGGAGACGGCGCTCGAGCCGGCTGACTATTACGCCACCGACGCGAAGTTCGGCGAGCCGAAGCGGCTCACCGACATGCGCCCGCAGGTGGCCGGCTTCAACTGGACGCCCGGCGTTCAGCTGATCAACTACACCTGCGACAAGGGTGACAAGCTCCAGGCGGCGCTCTACCTGCCGGCCAACTACGAGAAGGGCAAGTCGTACCCGACGATGGTGAACTTCTACGAGAGGATGTCGCAGACCGCCAACACCTTCGCCAACCCGAGCGCGAACGGCTTCAACCGCTCGGTCTACACCAGCCAGGGCTACGCCGTGCTGATCCCCGACATCGTCTACAAGGTGAACGATCCGGGGATGTCGGCGGTGTGGTGCATGGTTCCGGCGGTCAAGGCGGCGATCGCCACCGGCATCATCGACGCGAAGAAGATCGGCATCACCGGGCATTCCTGGGGCGGCTACCAGACCTCGTTCCTGGTGACCCAGACCGACATCTTCGCGGCCGCCGTCGCCGGCGCCCCGCTCACCAACATGATCAGCATGTATTCGCTGGTCTACAAGAACAGCGGCGGCGGGAACATGGCGATCTTCGAGAGCAGCCAGGGCCGGTTCAAGGGGGGCTACTGGGACAACTGGGACGCCTACTACCGGAACTCCCCGGTGTTCTTCGCCAAGAACGTGAAGACGCCGCTGATGATCCTGCACAACGACAAGGACGGCGCGGTCGATTTCACGCAGGGGGTCGAGTACTACAACACCCTGCGCCGCATGGGTAAGCCGGTGATCATGCTGGAGTACGTCGGCGAGAACCACGGTCTCGCCCGGCGGCCGAATCAGCGCGATTACACCGTCCGGATGAAGGAGTACTTCGACCACTACCTGAAGGGAGCTCCGGCTCCGAAATGGATGACCGACGGCGTGCCACGTCTGAAGATGGAAGAGCACCTGAAGGAGCGGAACAAGAAGGCGGAGCCGCCGGCGAAGAAGATCACCACCGAGCCGGGGGAAGTGGTGGTTAAGAAGTAGCTCTCAGCTCTCAGCCGTTAGCTGTCAGCTCAGAGCTGCCAGCTTGCGGGTTCAAGCCATGGGCAGGCCGATTCGTCGGTCTGCCCTTTTTTTGCGCCCGGCCCCGGCGTGCGACAATGGCGCGCGAATGAACCGCCCTCCGGCCAGCGGCCTGTCGAAGCGATATGCAGTGGCCGCGGTCGCGGTAGCGGCCAGCGCGGCGCTGATCCTGCTGGCGATGGGGCGGGTGCCGATCTGCACGTGCGGCTACGTGAAGTTGTGGCACGGCGTGGTCGCGAGCGCGGAGAACTCGCAGCATCTTTCGGACTGGTACACCTTCTCGCACATCATCCATGGCTTCGGGTTCTACGCGCTGTTCTGGCTGGTCGGCCGGCGTTTCGGCTGGTCGATCGGCCTTCGCCTCGTGCTGGCCCTGGCGCTCGAGTCGGCGTGGGAGATTCTCGAGAACACGCCGATGGTGATCAACCGCTACCGGGCGCAGACGATCGCGCTCGACTACTACGGCGACAGCGTGCTCAACTCGCTGGCCGACATCGGGGCGATGAGCCTCGGGTTCCTGCTCGCTTCGCGGCTGCCGATCTGGCTGATCGTGGCCCTGACGCTGGTGATGGAGATCGGAGTGGCTCTGTGGATCCGCGACAACCTGACCTTGAACATCATCCAGTTGCTGTACCCGCTCGACAGCATTCTTCGCTGGCAGCAGGGGGCATGATCGGATGACCGCCGCCTGCTGGCTGCTGATCGGTGTGCTTCTGTCGCTGTCGGACGGGCCGGCGGCCCAGCCGCAGGCATCGACGCTCATCGTCAATGCCAGGGTCGTCGACGGGACCGGCAGCCCGGCCCGGTCGGCGTCGGTCCGGATCACCGGCGACCGCATCGTCGAGGTCGGAACCCTTACCCGGCGGGACGGCGAGAAGGTCGTCGACGCCCGCGGCCTGACCCTGGCGCCCGGCTTCATCGACACGCACAGCCATCATTCCCGTGGCCTGTTCGAGGGCCGGGACGTGGTGGCGGTCGTGAGCCAGGGGATTACGACCATTGTCGTCGGGCAGGACGGCGGGTCGGAGCATCCGCTGCGGACTTTCTTCGAGCGGCTGGCCGCGACGCCGGTGTCGGTGAACGTCGCGTCCTACGCCGGTCACGGCACGCTCCGCAGCCGGGTGATGGGCGACGACTTCAAGCGGACGGCGACGCCGGCGGAAGTGGCGAAGATGGCCGACCTCCTGCGCGCCGAGATGGAGGCCGGGGCGCTCGGGCTCTCCTCGGGCCTCGAGTACGACCCCGGCATTTACTCGAGCCCGAGCGAACTGGTCGCGCTCGCCAAAGCCGTGGCTCCCTTCCGCGGCCGGTACATCAGCCACGTCCGCAGCGAGGACCGCACCTTCTGGACGGCGATCGAGGAAGCGATCGACATCGGCCGCCAGGCCGCGATCCCGGTGCAGATCTCGCATCTCAAGCTCGCGATGCACAGCCTGTGGGGTGAGACCGACCGGTTGATCCGCCTGCTGGACGCCGCGCGGGCGAGCGGCGTCGAGGTAACGGCGGACATCTATCCCTACACCTATTGGCAGGCCGGCATGACGGTGCTGTTTCCGAAGCGCGACTTCGACAATCGCAGCGAGGCGGAGTTCGCCCTGCGCGAAGTGACCTCTCCGGAAGGAGTGCGGGTCACGCGCTTTTCGAAGGAGCGAGCCTACGAAGGCAAGACGCTCGCCGAGATCGCCACTCTGCGCGGCGTGGATGCACCCAAAGCGATGATGGACATGATCCGCGAGAGCGACGGGGACGTCGGCATCGTGGCGGTCGGCATGGACGAGCGCGACGTCGTCACTCTCACGAAATGGCCGTTCGCCAACATCTGCACCGACGGCACTTCGAGTGGCGGCCACCCGCGCGGCTTCGGCGCGTTTCCGCGCGTGCTCGGCCGCTACGTCCGCGAGCAGCAGGCGTTGACTCTGGAAGAGGCGGTGCGGAAGATGACCTCTCTTGCCGCCAGGAACATCGGCTTGACCGGCCGCGGTACGATCCAGGCGGGTCTCCATGCCGACCTGGTGCTGTTCGATCCCGTCCGGATCATCGACCGCTCCACGCCAGCGGATCCCAAGGCGATGTCGGCCGGAGTCGACTCGGTGTGGGTCAACGGCCAGCTGGTCTTCGAACAGGGGAGGACGACGGCGGCCCGTCCCGGCAGTGTCATCCGCCGCCAGTGATCAGAGGAGAGCCATGAATATCTTCGGCAAGGAAGACCCGGCGCCGGTGGAGGTCCTCGACAAGCCCCTGCGCTGCCAGGTTTGCGACGCGACGACCTTCTATACCCGCCATGCGCAGTTGCACGGCGCCGCGGCCTCCTTTTTCAATCTCGAGTGGGCCGCCCCCAGCTGTACCTGCATCATCTGCAGCAACTGCGGCTACGTGCACTGGTTCTTTCCGGGGTCGTGACGGATTCCACCTCGAGCAGGTGGTCGGGCGCCTGATGACAAGCGGCGTTTGATTCAGGCGATCGGTGCCCGTACGCGGGCAAGAGGCGCCAGGCGCGTCAGCTCCCGGTCGAGGCGGTCCCGCTCCTTCCGCGCTCGCGGCGACTCGAACAGGTTCTCCATCTCGAACGGATCCTTCTTCACGTTGTAGAGCTCGTGGACCTGTGCTTCCTCCTGGTAGCGGACCAGCTTCCATTCCGGCGTCCGCACCCCGATCAGCGACGGCGTCGAGTACCGGCGTCTCGCGATCGTACTGATAGAAGAACGCGCTTCGCTTGCTGCGGCGGCGGCGCTGCATCGCCGGCAGCAGGCTGATGCCCTGCGTTTCCTCAGCGCCAGGCGCGCCGATCATCCGCAGCAGCGTCGGCGCCAGGTCGATGTTGAGAGTAACGTCGTCGACTACGCCGCGCCTGACGAGCGACGGGTGACGCATGAGCAGCGGGATGCGGATGCTCTCTTCGTACATCGCCCGCTTGTCGTAGAGACCGTGCTCGTGCAGCAGGAAGCCGTTGTCGCTGGAGAAGATCACCAGCGTCTGATCGAGCCGGCCGGCGGCTTCGAGGGCCGACATCATCCGTCCGACGTTGTCGTCGGCGGCCGACACCAGTCGTGCAAACCGCAGCGCCAGCTCGTCGAACGGAATCCGCGAATACGGCGTGTGCCCGGCATCGTCGAACGACTGGATCCATTGCGGCTGGTTCGGCATCGGCCGATCGAAGCTCGGAGGTCTCGGCATGCGAACCCCCTCGTACAGGGCGGCGGTGCGCGGCGGCGGCTCGAACGGGGAGTGACAGCTCTTGAAGCCGACGATTGCCAGGAACGGCCGCGGATCCTGATGGTTCATCCACTCCGCCGCCAGCGTCGAGGTCACGTCGTCGGTGAAGCCCTCGCGCGAGATGACCTCGCCGTTCACGTTGAGCCTGGGGTTGAAGTAGGTACCCTGACCCTGGAAGCACGCCCAATGATCGAACCCGGGCTTGGGGTCCATATCCACACCCATGTGCCATTTGCCGAACATCCCGGTGCGGTAGCCGGCGCGCTGAAAGCGCTGGGGAAAGGTGGTGACTTTGGAGAAATCGAGTGCGGTGCGGTTACCCAGCACGCCGTGGATCTGGGCATACTGGCCAGTGAGAAAGCTGGCCCGGCTCGGCGAGCACAGCGACAGGGTGACGAAGGCGTTGCTGAACCGCGCCCCCTCGCGTGCGATCCGGTCGAGCGACGGCGTCCGGATTACGGAATGACCCGCACAGCCCATGTAATCCCACCGCATGTCGTCCATCAACACGAACAGGATGTTCGGCCGCACGGCGGGTTGTGGCGCGACCTCCGGCTGGCGTCCGGCGGGGAGCGCGATCGCCGCGGTGACGCAGCCGGCGGCGCGGCGGCCGAACTCACGTCTCGAGATCTTCGGCATGACGGGTGAGTATATGCTTCGCCCCCAGATGCGATCCGCGACCGTTCTCGAAACCATCAGGCTCAGGCTTCGTGAGATGCAGGAAGCCGATGCCCCGTTCATCGTCCAGCTGCTGAACGATCCCGCATTCCTTCGCTACATCGGCGACAAGGGGGTCCGAACCACCGAGCAGGCGGTCGAGTACATGCGCACCGGGCCCTGGGCCAGCTATGCCCAGTTCGGGTTCGGACTCTGGCTGGTAGAGCTCGCGTCGAACGGCACGCCGATCGGCATCTGCGGCCTGCTCAGCCGTCCGGTACCTGGAAGACGTCGATATCGGTTTTGCGCTGCTGCCGGAGTTCCGGTCGGGCGGCTATGCTTTCGAGGCGTCATCGGCGGTCATCGAGCTGGCCCGCGACAGGTTCCGCCTCCGCCGGCTCGTCGCGATAGCCAACGCCGACAACGAGGCGTCGGGACGATTGCTCGAGAAGCTCGGGATGAGATTCGAAAAGCTGGTGCAGCCGTTCGCCACCGAACCGCCGTTGCGGCTTTACGGGATGGAGCTGAAGTGAGGGGTGGCATGAGCAGCCGCCGCGGCGGCCGCGGCGGCGCGTGGCCGGTCATCCGCCGTATCTGGATCACCACCGGCATCGGCGCAACCGTCGTCTTTGTCGTCTGGAGCCTGCTCGCCTATCGCGCCTCGAGCGAGGCACGAGCGGCGCTCGAGAGCAGCGACGCGGTGGTGGTCACGCGCGGCGAGCACCACTGGCTCTTTTCTCCCCGGGCGGCCGCGCCTGGCGTTGGCCTCATCTTCTATCCCGGCGCGCTGGTGGACCCGGTGGCCTATGCGCCGCTCCTGCGATCGGTCGCGGCCGCCGGCTATCCCGCACTATTGGTCGAAGTTCCCCGCCGGGCGGCGCTCGGCGGAGCGGAAGGGGCACCACCGCTGACCCGGGGTGTCGATGCCATGCAGTCGGTTCCGCAGGTGAAGCGGTGGGTCGTGGCGGGGCATTCCCGGGGCGGGGCCATCGCGTCGCGGCTGGCGCGCACCAACGCCGGATCACTGGCCGGGCTGGTCCTGCTCGGCACTTCTCACCCGCGCGACTTCAGCCTGGCGAACAGCGGCCTTCGCGTGACGCGGGTCTACGGCACCCGGGACACCGTCGCGGACGTCGAAAAGCTCGAGATCACCAAGCCGAACCTGCCCGCCGATACGCGCCACGTCCGCATCGACGGCGGGAACCACTCCCAGTTCGGCTCCTACGGGTTCCAGCCCGGCGACTGGCCGGCGACGATCAGCCGCGAGGACCAGCAGCGTCAGATCCTGGAAGCGGTTCTCGAGATGCTCCGGTTCGTTGAGCGATAGGGTCAGTCGGTCGCGCGCTGCAGTGGCGGGGCGGACGTGTGGAAGTCGACGTAGAAGCGCCGCGTGTAGTCGTCGAGCAGGTGTGCGACCCGGTCGCCGCTGGGCGACGTGACGATCAGGCCGGCATGGAACGGCTTGCGGACGCGGACGGTGATCTCGGGGTCCGTATATGCGGAGGTGTCGGGAAACTCCTGTCGCGCCAGCGACAGCACGATGCCGCCGGCATGGGGCCGCACAGGGGGCGGGTCGTACGTGCCGTCCTGACCGGCGATCTCCACCTTTGCCCACTCCCGCCAGAGGTTGACGCCGGTCGCGGCTTCGACGACGTCGACGATGAACGCGCCGCCGACGCGGGCTGAGGTTTCCAGAAAGTTACCATTCCCCGGATGCCGAGCGGATGAACTCGGTGTGGGATGCGCCTCGAACCAGGCCGAAGGTCTGGAGCACGCGGGCATTCGACGCGAGCAAGGCCGCGCTGAGCGGATCGCCGGACGAAAGCGTTCGAGTGGCGAAGATGCCGCCTCCGTGAGCCACCGCCATCGGCGGGGTGTTGTAGCGGGAGGCCACCGCGAAATGCACCTGCCGGTCGAAGACGATCGAGTCCACGTGAAACACGTCACCGGGCACGAACTGCTCGAGCACGTACTCGGCAAAGGCGTCACCCGCTGCGTCGATCGCCTGCCACAGCTCGTCGGTCGAGTGCACCTTGTGAATTCCGATCGCTGCCGCCTGGGCGCGAGGCTTCATCACCCACGGTGGAGGCACGCGGGCCGTCCACTCCCTGATCGCCTCGGTGTTGAGCACATGGACGAACGCGGGGCAGGGGATCCCCGCGCTCCGCGCCCGCCGGCGCATCGAGAGCTTGTCCCGGAACGCGCGGCCGGTCGTCTCCCCCATGCCGGGCACGAACAGATGCTCGCGCAGCATCCCGCCAAGCTCCACGTCGAAGTCGTCCAGCGCCACGATCCGATCGATCCGTTCCCGGCGCGCGAGGTGGGCGGCTCCCTTGCGAATGTCGTCGTGTGACATGTCGCGCCGGATGTAGAAGAACTCGTCGACCGCCTCGCGCGGCCAGTCGGCCTGGCGCAGCTGCTCCTCGGTGAGCAGCAACACCCGGCAGCCTTGCCGCTTGCACTCCCGCAGGAACTCGTGACCCTTGAGGTAGGTGGCGATGCAGAGCAGCGTCAGCGGCATGCGCGTCCTCTTGATGTTGGTCTCATTTGCGGCGAGTCCCCATTTTGACGATGGATTCGATCCGACTGCAAACTCAAGCTGCGCAGCGTTGCCCGGGCCTGAGCTGGCGCGGTTGCTGATCCAGCCGATGACTGGTGTCTAATCGGTCATGCTTCGCGCCAGCCTCGGCGGCCTCCTTACAGTTCTCGCACTGATTCCCGTTTCGGCCCGGGCCCAGGCCCCCGCGTTGACGATCGTCAGCTCGGGGCCGCAGGGTGAGGTCGCCAACCTCGAGGAAGCCAACGAGATCCGGATCGTCTTTTCGGAGCCGATGGTGGCGCTGGGGCGGATCCCGGCGCGCCCGGAGGTGCCGTTCGTCAGGATCTCGCCGGCCATTTCCGGCGCCTTCCGATGGTCGGGCACGACGATCCTGATCTTCACACCGGACCCGAAGCGCCCGCTGCCCTACGCCACCACCTACCAGGTCACAGTGGACGCGAGCGCCACGGCGGTGAGCGGACGGAAGCTGACCAAGCCATTCACCTTCCGCTTCACCACTCCCACGGTCAAGTTGCTGCGGACGAGCTGGTACCGGCGTGACGGCACCGTGAACAGTCCGATGGTGGTCCTCCTCCGGTTCAACCAGCCGGTCACCGGTCCGGCGATCGCCGCCGCGCTGACTGCCGCACTCGTCCCTCACGACTGGGCAGCTCCCGACTTCACCCCTGAGGCGCTGGCGCGACTGCGCACCGTCGACGCTGCCGCCCTGGGTCGATTCCAGGCGAAGGTCGCCTCCACCCGCGCGGTCGCGCGTTCCGCCGCACCGGTGCCTCTCCGCCTGACCACCGATTGGGACCGCGAGCGCTATCCCCCTGCCCCGGACCTCGTTGTGTTCGAGACGGCCGCGCCGGTGGCGCCAGAGAGCCACGTCAGGCTGCAGGTGGGGCGAACCGTCCGCTCGCCGGCCGGGCCGGCAACGCCGGGGCGCATTCAGGAATTCACCATCGAAGCGGAGCCCGCGTTCTTCGTCACCGGCTTCTGGTGCTCGGCGCAGTGTGACGGGGACGCGCGCAATCCGATCCGGATGCGAACGCCGGTGCGCGTGGTCGAATTTGCCGCCGCCCTTGCGGTCACGGATATCACTCCGTCGCGCGCGGGGCAGGCCCGCGAACAGCGGGTCGAGAGAGTCGCGGCAGCGAACAAGCCGGACCAGGAGGAGACCGACTACGGGGAGGGGCTTGCGCTCGAGGACGCCGGCTACGATCCGCAGCCTCCCGACAGCCGCTACGCCGTCAGCATCGCCCCCGAGCTGAAGTCCGCCGATGGCCAGCTGCTCGGCTACACCTGGCTCGGGGTCGTGGACAACTGGCACATGCGGGCGTTCACCAGCTTCGGCGAGGGGCAGGGCGTCTGGGAAAGCACCGGCGGCCCGCAGTTGCCGTTCTACGCCCGCAACATGGTGGACGTGACGCAGTGGGCGACGCCGGTGCCCCTGAGCAATCTGATGCCGCTGCTCGTCCAGCTTCGCGAGAAGAACTTCCGCGAGTCCCCTGCGGTCGACGGCATTCAGCGCAAGACCGCCGGCACCGCAGATCGGATCCAGTCGCACGGCCTCGACGTATCGAAGGCGCTGCAGCCTGGCGGCACCGGGCTGGTGTGGACGAGCGTGCGTGAAGGGGAGCCGATTCCGCGGGCGCGCCGCGTGGCCACCCGCGAGGAGGACCGCACGAAGTCGTCGGTCGTCCAGGTCACCAACCTCGGGATCACCGTCAAGGACAGCCCGCAGAACACCCTGGTGTTCGTGACCCGTCTCGACAACGGCGCGCCGGTCGCAAACGCCCGGGTCTCGATCGTCCGCACCGACAACTCGACGTTCTGGCGCGGCGCTACCGGTAGCGACGGCACCGTGATCGCGCCGAACACCCGGCTCAGGGATCCGGACAACTGGTGGCGCTTCGATTTCATCGTCACTGCCGAAAAGGACGGCGACGTCGCCTACGTCGGCAGCGACTGGAACGAGGGAATCACTCCCTGGGAGTTCGGCACCGGCGTCAATCTCAACGAGTCGGTACCGCTGCTGCGCGGCTCGGTCTTCACCGACCGGGGGGTCTACAAGCTCGGTGAAGAGATCCATCTGAAGGCGGTGCTGCGCCACAACGCCCCGGACGGCGTGCGCCTGCTGCCGGCGAACACCCCGGTCTTCGTCACCGTCCGGGACAGCCAGAACCGGATCGTCGACGAACGAACGGTCCGCGTGACCGGCTGGAGCAGCGCCGAATGGACGATGACGCTGCCCGGCGACGGGGCGCTCGGCCGGTATTCGCTTCGCGCGATTCTCGAGAGCGACCGTCCGAAACCCAGGACGCCCGAGCAGCTTCGCCCGGGCGTGACGCCATCGCCTGAAGAGGATGTCTACGTCGGCTGGGAAAAGTCGGTCCACGGCTCGTTCCTGGTCGCCGCATACCGCCGGCCGGACTTCCGGGTCGACGTGACGCTCACGGGGAAAGGAGCGATTGCCGGCGATCCGCTCGAGGGAGTCGTCACCGCACGCTACCTGTTCGGGGCGCCGATGGGGGCCAGGCCGATCGCGTGGAAGTTCGGCCGTTCCCCCGGCTACGGCGCACCCGAGGCGATCACCGAACGGTTCGGTGACGATCGCTGGATCTTCGTTGGCTGGTCGGATGAAGACGACGGGACGAGGGCTGAATCCGGCGACATCCGCAGCGAGCAGGCGACGCTGACCAAGGACGGACGGCTTGCGCTGCAGCTCGAAACGAAGCGCGACGCAGGTCTGCCCTATGTCTACCGGCTCGAGGGTGACGTCGAGGATGCCTCGCGCCAGCACATCGCCAATCGCGCGAGCATCACCGTCCATCCCGCGCCCTGGTATGTCGGCCTGCGCCGGCCGTCGTACTTCCTCGAACAGAAGGCCGGGCTGCAGACCGAGGTCGTCACCGTGGGCCTCGACGGAACACCGGTTGCCGGCGTGCCGGTCGAAGTCACGCTCACCCAGGTCCAGTGGACCAGCGTTCGCCGCGCCGAGGGCAACGGGTTCTATACCTGGGACACGGAGCGCAAGCTGGTTCCCGCGGGAAAATGGACGGTCACTACTGGGGCCGCACCGGTTCCGCTGGCGATCCCGTTTGCCAACGGCGGCTACTTCACCCTGGAAGCAACGGGTCGCGGCGCCGACGGCCGGTTCGCGGTCACCCGGACATCCTTCTACGTGCTCGGCGCCGGCTATACCGCGTGGCAGCGCTTCGACCACAACCGCATCGAGCTGGTGCCGGAGCGTCAGACCTACAAGCCTGGGGAAACCGCCCGCATCATGATCCAGTCACCATGGGAACAGGCGACCGCGCTGGTGACGACCGAGCGCGAGGGGATCCGCAGCCACCGCCAGTTCGCACTGACCTCGACCCAGCAGTCGATCTCGATACCGATCGCTGAAACCGACATCCCAAACCTGTTCGTCTCGGTGCTCCTGGTCAAGGGACGGACCGTCGCGCCGGTCAAGGAAAGCGACATTGCCGCGAAGCCGGAGACCGACTCGTCGGATCCCGGCAAGCCCGCCTTCCGCCTCGGCTACGTCGAACTGAAGGTCGAGGACCGCGCAAAGCGGCTGACCGTTGCCGTGGCGGCGAACAAGGAAGAGTACCGTCCGGCCAGCGCCGGCGACGGTGCGCGTCGATGTCAAGGATCACCAGGGGCGCGGCACGGCAAGCGAGGTCACGCTCTGGGCGGTCGACTACGGCGTCCTGTCGCTGACCTCCTACCGGACGCCTGACCTCCTCGGATCGGTCTACGTCCGCAAGTCGCTCCAGGTCCTCAACGCCGACAGCCGCCAGCGCATCGTCTCGCGCCGTGTGCTCACGCCGAAGGGATCCACCGAAGGGGGCGGCGGCGGCGGCGACAGCGGCGCCGGCACGCTGCGCAAGGACTTCCGGGTACTCGCATTCTGGCTGGGCTCGGTGGTGACCGACGCGGACGGGCGCGCCACGGCCGACGTCAAGCTGCCGGAATCGCTCACGACCTACCGGATCATGGCGGTCGCCGCCGACCGCAGCTCGCGTTTCGGTTCCGGCGATGCCGAGGTCCGCACCAACAAGCCGTTGACGCTCAAGCCGACGTTCCCGCGGTTCCTCGCGGTCGGTGATCGCGCCTACTTCGGCGCCGTCGTCGGCAACCAGCTGGCCGCGGCCGGCACCGCCGTCGTCACCATGAAATCCCTCGATCCCGCGGTTTTGGAGCTGACCGGTGGGGCAGAACAGCGGATCACCCTCGGACCCGCCGGCAACATCGAGGTCCGCTTCACCGGGACCGGGAAGGCGGTCGGCCGCGCGCGGGTCCAGATGACCGTGACGATGGGCGAGGAGAGCGATTCGTTCGAGGACGTCATTCCCGTCGAGGTGCTGGCATCGCCAGAGACCGTCGCGGCGTACGGCGAGGCGGGAGGGACCACGACAACCGCGGCCGAAACGCTGACCATTCCGGCCAGCGTCGTGCCGGGATTCGGCGGGCTGCACGTCGAGGTCGCGTCGACCGCACTCGTGGGGCTGGGTGAAGGGGCCAGGTACCTGGTCGAGTATCCCTACGGCTGCGCCGAGCAGAAGGGATCACGGGCGATCGCCCTGCTGCTCGCGGCGGATCTCGGTGACGCGTTCTCGCTGCCCGGCATGGATCCCGCGAAGATGAGGCCGGCCGTCCAGCAGACGTTGAAGGATCTGGAGCGCTTCCAGTGCCCGAGCGGCGGGTTCGCGTACTGGCCGGGGTCGTGCGTGTCAACGTCACCCTACCTCACCGCTTACCTGCTGCACGTCTTCAAGGTCGCCTCGGACCTCAAGTACGACGTCGACCGCGGCATGCGCCAGCGCGCGTATGCATACCTGGAGCAGCAGCTCGCCGCCAAACCGCCCGCGAACGAAGGCTGGTGGCCGGCCTATACGGCGTGGCAGGCATTTGCGGTGAAGGTGCTGACTGAAGGAGGCCGCAACCAGGACTCGAACATCACCCGTCTCTACGGCTATCGCGAGCGCATGCCGGTCTTCGCCATCGCCTATCTGCACGACGCCATGCTGGCCCGCCGGGAAACAACCGGCGCACGCGTGACCGACTTGCGCCGCCGCCTGGCCAACGCGATCCTGTCCGAAGCCGGCAGCTCGCACGTCGAAGAGCTCAACGATCCATACCTGCTCTGGTTCTGGAACTCCAACGTCCGTTCGACCGCGATCGTCCTCAACTCGCTCGTCAATGGGGAGCCTGCCACTCAGTCGGCGCCGCAGCCCCCCGCCGCCGCCCGCGCGCTGGTGCGCTGGCTGCTCGACGTCCGCAAGGACGGCCGCTGGGGGAACACCCAGGAGAACGCGCACGCCATGGAGGCGCTGGTCAGCTACTACCGCCGGTTCGAGCCGGCCGCCCCGGACTTCCGGGCGGTGGTGAGCCTCGGCGGCCAGGAGCTGACGCGGGAGGAGTTCCGCGGCCGCAGCGCCGAAGCGGCGGTGACGAACGTGCCGATGACCCGCGTCCTCGCCGCCGGTCCGGCCGGATCGAGCCGTCCGCTCAGCTTCACAAGGGAAGGGACCGGCACGCTCTACTACACGACGCGGCTGCGCTATGCCGTGGATTCGCTGTTCGCCGAGGGGCTCGACGCCGGGTTCCAGGTCGAGCGGCGCTATGAGCCGTTTGCCGAGACCGCGGCGCGCCCGCCGTCCACGAGCTACAGCGCCGGCGACCTGGTCCGGGTGACGCTCACCCTGCGCCTGTCGAAAGAGCGGCGTTTCGTCGCGGTTCTCGATCCGCTGCCGGCCGGTTTCGAAGCGGTCGAGTCCTGGTTCGCGACCACCGCCGGAGACCTGGCGGCGCAGCAGGACCGCCAGACCAACGATCGTGACCGGCAGGAGAACAACGACTGGGAGAACTGGTTCCGCGCCGGCGGCTTCGATCATGTCGAACGTCACGACGATCGCATCCAGCTGTTCGCGACCAGGCTCAGCGAAGGCGTCCACGAGTTCAGCTACATCGCCCGGGCCACCACCGCCGGGACCTTCCGCACCGCTCCGGCCAGGGCCGAGGAGATGTACACGCCGGAGATCTTCGGCCGCACCGCGACCACGATGATCGAGGTGAAGCGATGACTCCCAGGCTCCAAGGCCGATTCCGCCGGCTGCTGCACGGCCTGCGGGCTGCCCGCTGGAAGCTGGGGATCGCTGTGTCCATCGGCTTCGTGGTCACGGCGTTGTGGCTGCGGCTTGGCCCGCTGCCCTCAGGTCTCCTCGACGATCCGGCTCCATCCACGATCGTGGTCGACCGCCACGGCGTTCCCCTGTACGAAGCGCGCGGCGCCGATGGCATGCGCGGAATGAAACTCGCTCCAGCCGACCTTCCCGCCACGCTGGTCGCGGCGACGCTGGCGGCCGAGGATCACCGCTTCTGGTCGCATCCGGGTATCGACCCGATCGCCGTGCTGCGCGCGCTCAAGGTCAATCTCGCCGAGCGCAGCATCGTCGAAGGGGGCTCAACGATCTCGCAGCAGGTCGCCAAGCTGCTGCTCAACCGCCGTGACCCGGATCGCCGCCGCGGCTGGACGGCGAAGCTGCACGAGGGGGTGATCGCCCTGCGCCTCGAACACCGCTTCGACAAGCGCGAGATCCTCGCGATGTACCTGAACCTGGCCGGGTATGGCAACCAGATAGCCGGCGCCGAGCGCGCGAGCCGCGCATACTTCGGCACGAGCGCCGCGCTGCTCACGCCGGCACAGGCGGCATTTCTCGCCGGCCTCCCGCAGCGGCCCTCGGGCTTCAACCCTCACAGGAGCCGGACGGCGGCGGTATCCCGGCAGCGCCTCGTGCTCCGCCGGATGCAACTGGCGGGGACGCTCGATCCCGAACAGGCCTCGCTGGCCCTGGACGAGCGGCTCGCCTTCCGCCCTGCAAGCTCACCGTTCGTCGCGCCGCACTTTGTCGAGATGGTGCTGGGCTCGTCAGCCGAACGTCCCGAGCGGATCGACACCACGCTCGACGCCAGTCTGCAGACCCAGATCCTCGGAATCATCGACAGTCAGCGGCCGGCCCTTCGGGAGCACGGGGCCGCGAACGTCGCCGTGGTCGTGCTCGACAACCGGACCGGCGGATGGCTCGCGTGGGAAGGCTCCGGAGATTATCTCGACGAGGGAGGGGGCGGTACCATCAACGGCCCGGTCATCCCGCGTCAGCCAGGCTCCGCCCTGAAGCCGTTCACCTACGCGCTGGCATTCGAAGAGGGCTTCACTCCGGCAACGGTCCTGGCCGACATCCCATCAAGCTTCCCGACCGCGGAGCCGGGCGTCGTCTACAACCCGCGGAACTACGACGGCCGCTATCGCGGGCCGATGCTGGCCCGCGTGGCGCTGGCCGGCTCCGAGAACGTTCCCGCTGTCGCCCTGGCGTCGGAGCTCGGCGTGCCCAAGCTGCTGCGGTTCCTGTCGCGGGCAGGCTTGTCCACCCTCGACCGGACGGCGTCGCACTACGGTCTCGGTCTGACACTGGGCAATGCCGAGGTCAGGCTCGACGAGCTCGTCGCCGCCTACGCCGCCCTTGCGCGTGGAGGCGAATGGCTGGCGCCGAGCTGGCGCGCGAACGCCTCCGGCGGCGCAGCCAGGCGCATCGTCTCGCCGCGTACCGCCTTCTGGATCACCGATATCCTCTCCGATGACGAGGCGCGGGAGTACGTGTTCGGGCGGGGGGCAGCCTGGAGTTCCCGTTCCCGGTTGCGGTGAAGACCGGCACCTCGCAGGCCTATCACGACAACTGGACCGTCGGGTATTCGAAGCACGTGACGGTCGGCGTGTGGGTCGGCAACTTCGATCGAACACCGCTCCGCAACTCCAGCGGCGTCACCGGCGCCGCGCCGATCTTCCAGTCGGTGATGCTCGCCGCCGATCGCGTCGCCCGGGGCGGCCTCGCGGCGACAGACTCCACTGCGATCCTTCCGCCCGGTGGCGGCACCGAGGAGCGGGAGATCTGCGCGCTTTCGGGTCTGTCGGCCAACGCCTGGTGCCCGGCTCGCAAACGCGAGTGGGTCGGCCTGGAATCACCGGCGCTGCCATGCAGCTGGCATCACCGCTCGGACGACGGCCTGCTGACGATCCTGCCGGCCGAATATCAGGCGTGGCAAGCATCACGTGCTGAGGTGCTGCGTGCTGGCGGGCGACGTGCGTACGTGCGACGTGCGGACGTGCTAGTGCCGACGTGCGACGTGCCGAAGGAGCCCGGTGCAGGTGGCCGACGGGCGACGTGCGGAGGGACGACGGGCGGGGGAGTTGTCGATCGTGAGCCCGGCGAATGGCACGACTTACCTGATCGATCCGACGCTTCGCCGCGAGTTCCAGACGGTGCCGCTCAAGGCCGCCGGCGCCGCCCCCGGCGCGGTCGCCTGGACGGTCGATGACCGGCCGTTGACCCCTGCGGCGTCCGGACCTGGGATAGAGTGGCCACTCGCGCCTGGTCGCCACCGGATCGCGGCCCGCGACGCGCGGGGCCGGACGGCGGCGATCGAGATCACCGTCCGCTGAACCGTCTGCGGTCAACCGTCCGCGGTCAACCGTCCGCGGTCAACCGTCCGCGGTCAACCCGCCACCCGCCGCTGCGCGGTGGGCGATCCCGAGTCTGGAGTTCGAAGTTTGGTGTCGAGACCCGCCGACTACAGCATCCCCAAGGTCATTTCAGCGTCTGCCGTCGGCACCATGATCGAGTGGTACGACTTCTACATCTTCGGCAGCCTGGCGACGGTAATCTCCCCGCTGTTCTACCCGAAAGGGAACGACACGCTGGCACTGATCGCCTACCTGTCCACCTTCGCGGTCGGCTTCGTCGTGCGGCCGTTCGGCGCGCTGTTCTTCGGCCGGATCGGCGACATCGTCGGGCGCAAGTACGCGTTCCTGGTGACCCTGTTGATCATGGGCGGCGCGACCGCGCTGATCGGCGTGCTGCCGACCTACGCCTCGATCGGGATGGCGGCCCCGATCATCCTTCTGCTGATCCGCGTGTTGCAGGGGTTGGCGCTCGGTGGTGAGTATGGCGGCGCGGCCGTGTACGTCGCCGAGCACGTGCCCGACGAGAGCCGCGGGTTCTACACCAGCTTCATCCAGATCACCGCGACGCTCGGCCTGTTCCTGTCGCTGGCCGTGATCCTCACGGTGCAGAACGGCATGAGTGAAGCCGCCTTCCGGGAATGGGGCTGGCGCATACCGTTCCTGATCTCGATCGGTCTGGTGCTGATCTCGCTGTACATCCGGCTGCGCATGCAGGAGTCCCCCATCTTCAACCACATCAAGGGGGCCGGCATGACGTCGGCGCGGCCGCTGAAGGAAGCGTTCACCCAGTGGGCCAACCTGAAGCTGGTGCTGGTCTCGCTGTTCGGCGCGACGGCGGGGCAGGGAGTCGTGTGGTACACGGGGCAGTTCTACGCGCTCTTCTACCTGCAGACGATCCTGAACGTCCACGACACCTCCGCCAGTTACATCGTCGCGGCGGCGCTGCTGCTCGGAATGCCGTTCTTCGTCGTCTTCGGGTGGCTGTCGGACCGGATCGGCCGCAAGCGGATCATGATGGCGGGGTGCCTGCTCGCGGCGATCGGCTACATCCCGATCTACCGCGCCATGCAGGCGGCGGCCGGGTCCGGAGTGGTGACGGCGATTTCGCAGCGGCACGCGGTGACCGGCGCGATCGGCCTGACGCCGATGCGCTCGGTCAACGGTGTGCTGGAGCCGGCCGCAGAGGTGCTGACCTACACGGGCCTCGGCGCGCTCGCCGTGGACCCGATCGCCTGGAAGCTGGTTGCGTTGGTCTTCATCCAGCTCATCCTGGTGACGATGGTTTATGGTCCGATTGCGGCGTACCTGGTGGAGGCATTTCCGGCGCGGATCCGGTATACGGCGCTGTCTCTCCCGTACCACATCGGCAACGGCGTATTCGGCGGGCTCCTGCCGCTGATCGGTCTCTACATCGTTTCCGCCACCGGGAACATTTACGCCGGCCTCTACTATCCGATCGCGGTCGCCGCCATCACCTTCGTGGTGGGGTCCCTGATGCTTCGGGAGACCCGGCACGTCCGTATCTGGGAAGAGCTCCGCTGACCGCGGTATCCGCCCCCGCCCAGAACCTCGCTCGCAGAACCTCGAACCTGGAACGAAGAACCAGAACCTCGATCGTAGAACCCGAACCTGGAACGCAGAATCCGGAACCTCGATCGCAGAACCCAGAACCTCGATCGTAGAACCCGGAACCTGCAACGAAGAACCTGGAACCTAGAACCTGGAACCGCGCCCCCTCCCTCCACCTTGCCGTGAAGGTGCGGGCGTATCGAGCGCGACGCTCCGGCCGTCGATGAAGACGTGCTTGATCTCGGTGCGGTCCTCGAACAGGTCACCGTCGGTCACGACCAGGTTGGCGATCTTGCCCTTCTCGATCGAGCCGACCCGGGCTTCGGCGCCGGCGATCCTGGCGGCGTTGAGCGTCAGTCCGCGAATCGCCGCCTCGGCTGACAGACCTTCCTTGACGGCCCGGGCCGCATTGCGGACGAAGTCCTTCGGCTCGCGCAGCCCGGAGGCCGAGAAACCGAAGGTGACTCCTGCTTTCTCCAGGGCCGCCGGAACCTTCGGAGCGTTGGCCCGCTCACGGAGGACGTTGATCGACTCGTCCGCGTCGGGAGGCAGCGATCTCGATCGTGTTGGATAGTTCAGGTTGTAGATCACCCGCGTATTGCGCGCCTTCAGGTCGGCGGCGACCTGGTCGGCCTCACGGCCGCCCGAGATCATCGGGTCGAGTTTGAACTCGCGGGCGAGCGCCAGCACACGCAGGATCTCGCGCGACGTGTTCACCTCGAAGGCGACCGGCAGCCGGCCTTCTAGCGCGGGCACCAGGCCGTCGAGCGCGGGGTCGTAGGGCGGACGAACGATCGCATTGCGGGTGGCGCGCTGCGCGACCAGCTGCTGATGCTGCGCGTCGAGGAAGCTCTGGCGTACGAACGAGATCATGCCGAGCAGCGAGACCGGATAGGCGTCGCCGCCGACGCCCCCGGGGAACTCGATGTGCAGGGCCACCGGGGTGCGTATGATCTGAATGCCGCTGCGGTAGTCGCCGACATGCCCGATCGCCGGTTCGTCAGCCGGTGCCGTGACGTTGACCAGCGCGCTGCGTCCCTTGACGATCACCCCCGGCGGGGTGGAGAGCACGCTGGTGATTCCCGCCGCCGCCAGCCGCGAAAGTTCCGGGGCTTCGCGAACGTGGTCGGCGGCGCTGACCGACGGGGTGAGGATCAGGTTGCGCTTCCATCGCTCCGCCTCTTCGGTCGTCCGCAGACTGGCCGGCTGCTGGCGGTTGACCTGCAGGTCGAGCCCCGCCGAGTTCGCCATGTCGATCAGCCCCGGGTAGACCGTGAGGCCGCTGCCGTCGACGATCCGCGCGTCAGCAGGGGCCTCGACCGCGGCGCCGACGGCGTCGATCAGGCCGTTGCGCACGACGATCGTGCCGCTGGCGATGACGGCGCCGGACACCGGCACGATCTTCGCTCCCGTGATCGCATAGACATGCGGCGCGTCGGCGCTGGCGCCTACCGCCAGGGCGGCGGCAATCGCAAAAGCACCCGCAGCGAGTCTGAACTGAGCTCTCATGTCGTCTCCTACTGCCTGGCGATGTACTTGCGGTAAAGCGCTTCGTGCTTGTTGTCGGTGCCGACGTCCCGCCCCTGAATGACCACGTGGGTCACCTGGGTGCGGACCTCGAGCGGATCGCCGCTGGCGATGAACAGGTTGGCGTCCTTGCCCGGCTCCAGGCTGCCCAGCCGGTCGGCCACGCCGAGAATGGTGGCGGCGTCGATCGTCAGCGCCTTGATCGCCGCATCGCGGTCCAGCCCCCAGGCGACCGACATCCCGGCCTGGAAGGGCACCAGACGGACGTTGGTGTTGTCACCGGACGAGAACGCGAATTTCACGCCGGCGCGCGCCAGCTCACCGGCCAGCTGGTAGGTGGCGGCGTGGAAGCCGTCTTCGCGGGACGGCATCGCCAGCACGTTGCCGAGAATGACCGGAACATTCTTGTCCTTGAGTAGCTGTGCCGCGTAGTTCGACTCGATCGCGCCGCTCAGCACGATCGACACTTTGGCGCGGTCGGCGAACGCGACCGCGTCCTTGATGTCCTGCTCACGCGTGACCGAGACGATCAGCGGCAGCTTGCGCTCGACCACCGGCACCAGCGCCTCGAGGCCCCAGTCGGTGGTCCGGCCGGCGCCCGCTTTCGCATAGGCGCGCGCCTGCTCGAGCACGCCGATCACCTCGTCCAGGCGGCGATCGCGCTCGCGGCGGAGATCGTCGAAGGTCCGCTCCGGTGTGTCTCCACCGCCTCCACCGCGGCCGCCACGACCACCGCGTCCGCCGCCGCCGCCGCCGAGCGCCGGGAAGTTGAACACGATGCCGGCGTTCGGACGGACGGTCGCTTCTTCCCAGGTCCATCCGTCGAGGTTCATGACCGCGACCTCACCGGAGAAGATGCCCCCTCCAGGGGCGACGCCGACCGTGGTCACGCCGGTACCGCGGGCGACCGGGATCGTCTCGCTCTCGGAGTGGTAGGCGACCCGGGTCCGGAGCTGCTGATTCCAATCGTGCATCTCGCTGACGTCGTCGTAGCCGCGCACGCCGTTTTCGCCGATGCCGACCGAGGTGCGGGCGTTGATGAATCCGGGATAGACGTGGCCACCTTTCGCGTCGATGATCGTGGCCCCCTGCGGCACCTGGACGGCGGCGCCGACCGCCTCGATCCGGTTGCCGCGAATCACGATCGTGCCCTTTTCGATCGGCGCCGAGCTCACCGGGAAGATGCGGGCGTTGATGATCGCCACCGCGGGAGCCGGTTGGGCGGCTCTGCGGGGCTGCGGCCTGGGGTGCGGGGGTGTTGGTCGCCGGCCCGCTGGTGCCGGCCGGCGCAGCGCTATCGTCGCCGTCCTGCTGCGGGCTGGTCGTCGTCCCGCGGCCGCCGCGTTCGGCCGCCGCCAGCGCCGCCTTCTCCTTCTGCAGCTCGGTCAGACGGGTCTCGTCAGCTCTGCGGTCGTAGTACTGCCGGCCGTCGATGTAGACGCGGTCGGCGATTGCGTAGGAGCTGAGCGGATGATGAGTCCACACCGAGATGTCGGCGTCCTTGCCGACTTCGAGCGACCCTACCCGGCTGTCGATCCGCAGCTGCCTGGCCGGGTTGATCGTGACCAGAGCGAGCGCCTCGTCTTCGTTGAGCCCGCCCCAGCGCATGGTCTTGGCGGCTTCGGTGTTGAGCCGGCGTGCGTGCTCGGCGCTGTCGGAATTGATCGAGACCAGCACGCCCTTCCGGACCATGATCGCGGCATTGTGCGGGATGGCATCGTCGGCCTCGATCTTGTACCCCCACCAGTCGGAGAAGGTCGAGGCGCCGGCGCCATGCGCGGCGATCTCCTTGGCGACCTTGTAGCCCTCGAGCACGTGCTGGAAGGTGGCGATCTTGAAACCCATCTCCTCGGCGAGCCGGATCAGCATGAGGATCTCGTCGGCGCGGTAGCTGTGCGCGTGCACCAGCCGCTTGCCGTCGAGAATCTCGACCAGCGCCTCGAGCTGCAGATCACGGCGCGGCGGGATCGCGTCGGGAGCGGCCGCCTTGGCCTTGTCGAAGTCCTTCCATGCCTTCTGGTATTCCTTGGCGCGCGTGAAGGCATCCCGGATGACGAACTCGACGCCGGGCCGGGTAAGGGGATAGCGGCGCGGCCCGGTGATCTGCCCTGGTCGCAGGTCCTTCGGGTTCTCACCCAGGGCGAACTTGATTCCGGGTGGCGCCCCTTCGAACAGGAGCTCGTCGGCCTTCTTTGCCCCCCACCGCAGCTTGATCACCGCGTTCTTGCCGCCGATCGGGTTGGCGCTGCCGTGGAGGATGTTCGCGGTGGTCAGCCCGCCGGCGAGGTCGCGATAGATGCTGACATCGGTCGGGTCGAGGACGTCTTCCATCCCGGTCATCGAGCTGACCGTCGTCCCGCCCTCGTTGATCGAGTCGTTGGCGATGTGCGAATGGGCGTCGATGATCCCCGGCGTCACGTGCTTCCCGGTGACGTCGACGACCTCGGCGTCGGCCGGGATGGTGACGTCCGTTCCGACGGCGGCGATGCGCCCGTCGCGGATGAGCACCGTTCCGTTCTGGATCGTTCCGCGGGTGACCGTGTAGAGCGTCCCGCCCCGCAGCGCGATCACGCGCGCCCTCTGCGCCTGACCGTCGACTTTCGCGGTCGACGGGAGCCAGAGCGCGGCGGCCAGCGCGAGAGTCAGGAAAGAGATCGATCGCCGTTTCACGAAAGCCTCCATTGAAGGGTCTTACAGGGCGAGAGTCTATCGGAAGAACGCGCCCGCTGCCACGGCGATCAACCTCAACGAGGGCCTGATTCGGGCCAGGAGACAGCCACCGAAAGCATCCCGCTCGAGCGGCGCCGGCACTTGACTTGCGGATCCTGGCGTTCGAGCATCCGGCGCGGTGCAGTCATGACCGACTACTGGTTTTTTCTGAGTTACGCCCGCCGTAACGATGTGAGCCATACGCTGGCGACGGACGTCGCCAGCCATCTGCCGGTGCCCGGGGAGACGACGCGCGTTTACATCATCGGGCACCCGACCGGAGGGAACCTGTCCTTCTCGCTGCACGACAGCGTCCTGCTCGATCACCAGTCGCCCCGTCTCCATTACCGAACGCCGACCGAAGCGGGCAGCGCCGGCAGCCCCGTCTTCAACGCGGACTGGAAGCTGATCGGCGTCCACCATGCCGGCAGCGAACAGATGCCGCGACTGCACGGCACCGGCACGTATCAGGCGAACGAGGGTATCTGGATCGGCGCGATCAGGGACGCGGTTCAAGCAACAACCAACCCGTTCGCGGTCTGAACACCCCGGCCCAAATCACCCGCCACCCATTCCTCATTCCCCGCGATCCATTCCGCCCTCCCCCATCCCCCATACCCGTGTGTTAACGTCCTGCGCGTAGGTCTTGCTTGTCTGCCGGTTGGCTCCCGGGAGGTATGGATGCGTGCCGCTCGTCGTTCCGTCATCGTTCTCGTGGCCGTGCTCGCGGCCGCATCGCTGCGGGTCGAGACTGTCGCCCCGCAGGCGCCGCTCTATCAGCGTTTTCTCAGCAACCCCAACCCCCTCGAGCTGGTAGCGGCGAAGAAAGTCGACCGGGTCGCGTGGACGGCCTATGACGAAGGGAAGCGCAACGCCTATTCGGCGGCCGCCCCGTCGTTCACGCCGGTCCGGCTCACCAACTTCATGAAGGACGACGGGATCGATATCTCGCAGATCCGGATCTCGGACGATGGATCCACGGTGGTTTTCTGCCGCGGCACGGTGCCGAACCGCAGCGGCTGGGTCGCCAACGCCGCCGCCGATCCGGGCGGCGCCGAGCGCACGATCTGGGCGGTCAAGACCGCCGGCGGCCCGGCCTGGCGGGTAGCCGAGGGAACCGCACCGGAGCTTTCCCCTGACGGCAGCTCCGTCCTCTTCGTCAAGGAAGGAGAGATCTACCGCGCCCGGATCTCCCGGGTGAAGCCGGCAAGTCCGATGGATCGCGGCGAGCAGCCGTTCATCCGCAACTGGGGCACGCAGAGCGCACCTCAATGGTCGCCCGACGGGAAGAAGATCGCGTTCGTCAGCAACCGCGAGGACCACAGCTTCATCGTGGTCTATACCGTGGCGACCCGCTCGATCAGCTACCTGGCGCCGAGTGTCGACTTCGACGCGAACCCGATGTGGACGGCGGACGGCCGGCAGATCGTCTTCACCCGCCGTCCCGGCCTGCCCTTCGGGCAGCAGGGGCAGCAGGGAGGTGGCGGTATCGGCATCCCGGACGGCCCGGCCTTCAACCCGAACCAGGGGCGTGGCGGGCGCGGGCGGGGTGCGCAGGAGCCGACCTCACCGGCGGCGCAGCAGGCGGCCGCGCGGATCGCGGGCCTCACCCGGGCCACGTTCCGCGGCGGCTACACGCTCTCGCTCTGGAAGGCGGATATCGCCACCACCGAGGCTGAAGAGGTCTGGCACAACGAGCCAGACGACCGGCTGATCACCGCGATCAACAACAGCCGGCTGGCCGGCAACCACGTCGTGTTCCCGCTGAACGCCGGCGGCGGCGGACGGGGTGGACGCGGCCAGCAGCCGCAGCCGGAAGAAACGGCGCGACCGGCGGACGAATGGGACCGCTACTACTCGATCGACATCGGAGTGCGGAATTCGAAGCCGGTCCTGCTGACGACCACCGACGGCCTGATCGAGGATCAGACCTCGGTGGAGATCTCGGCCGACAACAAGACGCTCTACTACAGCACCAACGCCAGGGACATCGACCGCCGCCACATCTGGGCCGTGCCGGTTGCCGGCGGCGCCCCGTGGCAGGTCACTGGCGGAGAAGGGATCGAGACCTCGCCGACGCCGCTGGCGTCGGGCAAGACGCTGGTGACCCAGAGCGCCGACTGGAAGCGCCCGCAGTCGATCGGCCTCTGGAAGCTGGCGCCGTCAACGACGTTGACCGCGCAGACGTGGGTCTTCCCATCGAACGCGCAACTGAAGAACTTTCCGCTCGACCAGCACGTGCAGCCTGCGGCGGTGACGACCAAGGCTGCCGACGGCAAGGAGGTCTTCAACCAGCTGTTCGTGCCGAAGGGCCTCGCGCCCGGTGAGAAGCGCCCTGCCATCATCTTCGTTCACGGCGGCCCCGCGCGGCAGATGCTGCTGGGCTATCACTACATGCACTTCTACCACTGGGCCTACGGGATCAACCAGTGGCTCGCCGACCAGGGCTACGTCGTCATGTCGGTCAATTACCGGAGCGGCATCGGCTACGGCCGGTCGTTCCGCCAGGCGCCCAACACCGGCGGGCGCGGGAACGCCGAGTACCAGGACGTGCTGGCCGGCGGCAAGTACCTGCAGTCACATCCCAACGTGGACCCCGAGCGCATCGGGATCTGGGGTCTTTCCTACGGCGGGGTGCTGACCGGCCAGGCGCTGGCGCGGAACTCCGATCTGTTCAAGGCCGGCGTCGACCTCGCCGGCGTCCATCTGTGGGGCAGCTCGATCGAACCGGACTCGGTGTCGTTCCAGTCCTCGGTCGTCGGCGCCATCGACGGCTGGAAATCTCCGGTGCTGCTCGTCCACGGCGACGATGACCGCAACGTGGCCTTCCAGCAGACCACCGGCCTGGTGCAGCTGCTGCGTCCGCGGAACGTGGAATACGAGCTGATCGTCTTCCCGGACGACACGCACGAGTCGATGCTCCATTCGCGCTGGATGTACACGCTCGACCGGATGGAGAAGTTCCTGAGTAAACACCTGGGCGGGCCGAAGAAAATCACGACGCAAAGGTAATGAACTGCGGATTCGGTAGTGCGGATTGACGAATGACGGACTGAGGATTGTGGAGGGCTGATCGATGTCGCCAATCCACAATCCCAACTCCGCATTCCGCCAATCCACAATCCGCAGTACCCAATCCGCAGTATCTACATTGTCAGAACTACCTTGCCGATGTTCGAGCGTGACTGGATGAACCGGTGGGCGTCGGCGGCCTGCGCAAGGGGATAGGTTTTCGCGACCACCGGATGCAGGCGTCCGCTGCGCAATTCGCTGAGCAACATGTCCATCAACGGCGCCAGCTGCGCGCGCTCCTCCCACAGATGGCCGACGTGGAGGCCGAAGACGCCGCGGTTCCGGTTGATCAGGGAGAGCGGGTCGAAGCGCGGGGTCTCTCTCCATGCCCGGAACGCCTTCCACCAGCTGCGACTGGTGCCTGGGGCCGCGGCCGAGATCCCGAACATCACCAGACGGCCGAGCGGAGCGAGCATCCGGTAGCTGGCGGTGAAGCTCGCGCCGCCGATCGGATCCAGGATGACGTCGGCGCCGCGCCCGCGGGTGATCCGGGCGACCTCGGCGGCGACGTCCGCGCTGGTGTAGTCGATCAGGTGTTCGATGCCGAAGCTGCGCAGCGCCGCGTGCTTCAGCGCCGATGCGGTGCCGATTACCCGCGCTCGCCGCAGCAGCGCCAGCTGGGTCGCGGCGATGCCGACCCCGCCGCCGGCGTTGTGCACAAGCACGGTTTCCCCCGGGGCCAGCGCGGCCATCCGGTAGAGCGCCAGGGCCGAGGTCAGATAGGTGACGGGAACCGCGGCCGCCTCGGCGTCACTCAAGTCGCCGGGCACCGGAAAGCACTGGTCGGCGCTGACGACAACGACGTCGGAGTAGCCGCCGAAACGGGTGAGGGCGATGACCCGGTCTCCCTCGGCAATGCCGGTGATGTCCGCCCCGATGGCGTCTACCTGGCCGGCGACCTCGTAGCCCACCACCATCGGCGGCTTCGGGGCGTCGGGGTAGAGGCCTATCCGGGAGAGGATGTCGGAGAAGTTGACCCCGGCGGCCCGCACCCGGATCCGCACCTGGCCGGCCGACGGCACCGGGTCGGCGCGCTCACGCATTTCGAAGACGTCAGGAGACCCATGCCGCGTGATGACCGCCTGGAGCATGGGGTAAAGCTACCAGCTTCCAGCTACCAGCTCCAGCTACCAGCTACCAGAGCATCGCCAGAAGTGCCTTCTGCGTGTGGAGCCGGTTTTCCGACTGATCGAAGACCACGGAGCTGGCCGCGTCGATGACTTCGTCGGTGACTTCGTCTCCCCGATGGGCCGGCAGGCAATGCATGAAGAGCGCGTCGCCGGCGGCATGGGCCATCAGGCCGGCGTTGACCTGGAAGGGAGCAAAGATCGTCTTGCGCGTATCGGTCTCGGATTCCTGCCCCATCGAGGCCCACACGTCGGTGTAGACGGCATCGGCGCCGCCGACTCCTGCGATCGGATCGTTGGTCACCGTGAGGGTGGCCCCCATTCGTGCCACCGACTCCACGCTGCGGCAGACGTGGGCGGGCATCTCGAAGCCCACCGGCGTTGCCACCCGGACGTGCGCGCCGAGCATCACCGCCGCCTGCGCCAGCGAGGTGGCGACGTTGTTGCCATCGCCGACGAACGCAATCGTCCGGCCGCGCAGGTCTCCCCATTTCTCCTGGAGCGTCAGGCAGTCGGCCAGCGCCTGGCAGGGATGCTCCTCGTCGGTCAGCGCGTTGACCACCTTGAGACCTGGGGCGGCGTCGGCGAAGGCTTCGAGGCGCTTCTGCGCGAACGTACGAATGACGACGCCGGCGACCCATCGCTCGAGGTTACGCGCCACGTCGGCGATCGTCTCGCGGCCGCCGAGGATCACCTCGGCCGGCGGCTCGATCACGTCGCCACCGAGCTCGCGGATCGCGATCGTGAACGTCGAGCGGGTCCGGAGCGACGGCTTCTCGAACAGCAGCGCGACGTGCAGCCCCTCCAGCGGCCGCGCGTGCGCCCGCCTCGCGGCCCGGGCCGCCTTCATCGTCGCGGCGAGCTCCAGGCAGGCCTCGAGCTGGGCGTGATCGAAATCGAGCACCGACAGGAATCGCGAGGGCGATTCCACCAATGGTGTCCTGGAGATACGCACTGTTCCTCGCATGGTTGTTGCCTGCTCCTGTTCCCGACCGGCAGCCGCACCCGCCATCACTAAGTCCGGTACTCGGCGTTGATCCGCACGTATTCCGCGGTCAGATCACACGTCCACATATGAGACGACCCGCTGCCGCCGGTGCCGAGGTCGACCTCGACGCCGATGTCGGTCCCCTTCAGATACACCGCCGCCTCCGGGGCCCGGTCGTCATACGGCGTTCCGTCCTTGAACAGCTCGACGCCGCCGATGCGGACCGCGGCGCGTTCGAGCGAGAAGGCCGATCCCGACCGGCCCATCACCGCGACCAGTCGCCCCCAGTTCGGATCCCCGCCGTGAATCGCGGTCTTGACGAGCGGAGAGTTGGCGATCGCCCGGGCGGTCTGCCGCGCCTCCTCGTTCGTTCGTGCCCCGATCACCCGCACGGTGATCAGCTTGGTCGCCCCTTCTCCGCCGCGCACGATGCCGATCGCCAGCGGTTCGCACACCCTGGTCAGCGCTTCGACCAGCAACGGATAGTCGGCATCCCCCAGCGTCACCCCGGACGCGCCGTTCGCCAGCGCGAAGACGCAGTCGTTGGTCGAGCATTCGCCGTCCACGGTGATGGCGTTGAAGGTCTCGTCGCAGGCCGCTTTCAGCGCCCGCTGCAGCAGCGCCGCCGGGACCTCCGCGTCGAGAGTCACGAACCCGAGCATCGTCGCCATCAACGGCTCGATCATCCCGGAGCCCTTGGCGATGCCTCCCACCCGGAACGCTCCGGCGCCAGTCTTCACTTCGACCGCCGTCTCCTTCGGGAACGGATCGGTGGTCATGATCGCGCGCGCGGCGGCAGGTCCGCCGTCGGCCGACAGCGCATCGGCCGCGGCGCCGATGCCGGTCCGGACGCTGTCCATCGGCAGCTTCACCCCGATCACGCCGGTCGAGGCCACCAGGACCGACGACGGCGCGACCGCGAGCGCGGTGGCGGTGAGCCCGGCCATCGCCCGCGCGTGTTCGAGGCCGTCGGGGCCGGTACATGCGTTCGCGCAGCCGCTGTTGACGACCACGGCGCTGATGCGTCCGCCGGACGCTCCGAGCTGCTCGCGCGACACCAGGATCGGCGCCGCCTGCGCGAGGTTCGTGGTGAACACGGCGGCCGCCGAGGCCGGCCGGTCGGACACGATCAGGGCGAGGTCCAGCCCCTTGTTCGCCTTGATGCCGCAGGCGACACCGGCGGCGCGGAACCCACGCGGTGCCGCGACGCTGCCGTCGATCGTCTGGTATGCCTCGGCCATGTGGTATGCCTCGGCCATTACGCCGGAACTTCTTCGAGGTGCAGCCGCTCGATGTTCAGCCGGCGGCCCGGCACGGCCCGCCCGCCATAGATCACCGCCGCCGGTTGCTCAGGGCGGATCAGCGTGCCGCTGCGCAGCGGCAGGGTCACCGCGTACTGTCCGCAGCGGCGGAATTGCGCACAGGTCCGGCAGTCGCGTTCGATCTTTTCCGGCACCCACATGTGCGGCACGATCGTGAAGCCGAGACGGACGAAGTGCGACGGCTCGTGCGTGAACGCGCACAGCGTCGCGAAGCCGGCGGCGGCTCCGCGCGTGGCGAGCTGGGCGACGAGCTGCGGTCCGATATGACGGCCGCGGGCATGCTGGTCGACGACCAGCGACCGCACCTCGGCGACGCCGGGGCTCAGCGGCGCGAGCTCGGCACACCCGATCACGGCGCCGGCCGACTCGGCCACCAGGAAGCGGGCCGCGCTGGCGGTCACGTCCTCGAGGGTGCGCGGCAGCAGGTGGCCGGCCTCGAGGTTCTCCAGCACGAGCCGATGGATGGCGATCGCGTCCTGCGCGTCAGCCTGTCTGAAGTTCACGTTCATGCCTGTGCTCCCGGGGTGGTAACGGCGATCGCCTCTTCGAGGACGGCAACGCCTTCGTCGAACTCGGCGGTGGTGATGATGAATGGCGGCAGCAGCCGGATCACGGTGTCGGACGTCCGGTTGATCAGAAGCCCCCGCTCCAGCGCGGCGTCGACGACCACCGCCGCCGGCCGATCGAGCTCGATGCCCCAGATCAGCCCGGCGCCGCGGACGTCTTTCACCGACGGCTGGCGTGATCCCATGGCCCGCAGCACGTTCCCGGCATGCTGTCCGACCCTGGCGACGTGATCCATCAGCCCGTGGTTCGTCAGCTCGTCGAGAAACACGAGCGCGGCGCGGCAGGCCAGCAGGTTGCCGCCGTAGGTGCTGCCGTGATCGCCGAAGGCCGCGGCGGCCGCGACGCGCTCGGTGAACAGCGCCGCCGCCACCGGCACGCCAGCGCCCAACGCCTTGCCGACCGCCATCAGGTCCGGCTGCAGCCCGAGGGCCGGTGAGTGAAATGGCCGGCCGGTTCGCCCGAGGCCGCACTGCACTTCGTCGGCAATGAGCAACGCGCCGGTGCGCCGGCAGCTCTCGCGAATCGCGTCCGCCATCGGCTGCGGGATCGGGCGCACGCCCCCTTCCCCCTGGATCGGCTCGACGATCACCGCGGCGGTGTCGCTGGTGACCGCAGCCGCCAGCGCCGCCGGATCGTCGGGCGACACGAACACCACCTCGCCGATCAGCGGAGCGAACGGCGCGCGGTAGTGGTCGTCCCAGGTCACCGACAGGGCGCCCATCGTCCGGCCGTGGAAGGAATGCTCGAACGCCACGAACCGTCCGCGCGGCGTCCCCTGCGCATGCCAGAAGCGGCGCGCGAATTTCAGGCAGGCTTCGACTGCCTCCGCGCCGCTGTTGCAGAAAAAGGCGCGGTCCATGTTTGCCAGCGCCGCCAGCCGCGACGCGACTTCCGCCTGCAGCGGATGGAAGAACAGGTTCGAGGTGTGGACCAGCTCGGTCGCCTGCTCGGCGAGTGCGGCGGCGAGCTTCGGATGCGCATGACCGAGCGCCGCGACGCCGACGCCGGAGATCAGGTCGAGATACGCCCGGCCTTCGGGGGTGTAGAGCCGGCAGCGTTCGCCCCGCGTGAAAACCACGCGATTGCGCCGGTAGACCTGGAGGATGCTCTGCGCCTCGCTGGCGATCACGTCGGTTGCTGCAGCAATCATGTTCATCATCTCTGTGCCACGTCAGGCGCGGACCGCGGCAACCAGCCGCGTGCCGGTCGCCTGATTGAAATTCGCCACGCCGCGTCCGCTCACGATCGCCACCTCTTCGACGCCACCGGTCATGGCGTGACGGCAGGCGGTGAGCTTCGCGATCATTCCCGAGTGCGCCGTGCCCGACGCGATCATCGCCGCCACCCCGTCGGCGTTCAGCGACGCAATCGTTTCACCCCGTTCGTCGAGCACGCCGGCGGTACCCCCGGCGATGACCAGACGCCTCGCCCCGAGCGCGCCGGCAAGGTGGCCGGCAAGCGTGTCGGCGTTCACGTTCAGCAGCCCGCCGCTCTCGGTCACGCCGATGCTGGCCACCACCGGCACGTAGCCGAGGCGCGTCAGGTCCTGCAGCAGCGCCATGGATCCGTTCACCGGTTCGCCGACCAGCTCCAGATCCACAGGCTCCCCCGCGCTGGTGGTGAACCGGTCCACCTGTCGCGAAAGCCCGATGCCCGCGTCTGCCCCGGTGAGGCCGACTGCCCTGACCCCGGCGGCGTGAAGCGCGGCCACGAACGCGGTGTTGGTGCGCCCGGCCAGCACCGAGATCACCGTCTGGAGCGCCGCCGCGTCGGTGATGCGGAGCCCGTCGGCGAACTTCGGCTCGAGCCCGCGAAGCCGGAGCTCGGCATCGATCGCCCGTCCGCCGCCGTGGACCACGACCAGCGGCCCGGCGGCCGCGAGCGCGCCGGTCGCTCGCGCCATCGCGGTCAGCCCCGGAGCATCCTCCAGCAGCTCTCCCCCCAGCTTGAGAACCGTCGTCAATTGAGCCCCAGGGTTTCGTCGAAACCGTAGGCGACGTTGAAGTTCTGGATCGCCTGGCCGGCCGCCCCCTTTACCAGGTTGTCGATCACCGCCACCATCACCAGCTGCCCGCCCGGGCGGTCGACGCGAAAGCCGATGTCGCAGAAGTTCGTGTGCGCGACGTGCTTGATCTCGGGGAGATCGCTGCCCGTGAGCCGTACGAACGGCGACGCTTCGTAGGCCGAGGCCAGCGCGCTCGCGACTTCGCCGGCACCCACACCCGGCTTGAGCCGTGCGTAAATGGTTTCCAGGATCCCGCGATCGATCGGCACCAGGTGTGGTACGAACGTCACCGCCATCCCGACCTCCTGCTCGATCTCGGCCGCGTGACGATGGGCGAACACGCCGTAGGCGGCGATGCTGCCGTGGCACTCGGAGAAGTGCGTGCGCTCGCTCGGCGTCTTGCCCGCGCCGGAGACACCTGACTTGGCGTCGATGATGATCCCCTCTTCGATCAGGCCGGCGGCGATCAACGGGCGCAGCGACAGAATGGCTGCCGTCGGATAGCACCCGGCGCAGGCGACGAGCGGCGCATCTTTCAGCTCGGCGCGGTAGTGCTCCGTCAGTCCGTAGGTGGTTCCCGCGATCAGCGCTCCGGCCGCCGTATGGGGGTACCACTTCTGCCGAAGCGCGTCATCCCGGAGGCGGAACGCCCCGGAGAGATCGAAGACCCGCGTGCCGCGGGCCGCGAGCTGCGGACCGACTTCGGCGGCGATCGAATCGGGGAGGGCGAGAAACACGGCATCCGTTTCAGCCGCGAGCCGGTCGATGTCCAGTGGTTCGACCGCCTCGTCCCAGATCCGGGCGAGCGCGGGAATCCGGCGGCTTTCGGATGTTGCCGAGGCCATCGCGACGCGGATGTCGGCATGGGGATGACGTGACAGTCTCCGCATGAGCTCGATGCCCGTGTAGCCGGTCACCCCGCCGACGCCGACCCTGACGTGAGAATAAGTATGCATCCGAACGATTAGTTATACAACGTCTTGAACTGGGGTGCAAGATTTTTTGGGTCTAGAACTTAGCCATCTAATTCGCTGGTGTATACTGGACATGGTTTATGCATAATTATGAAAGCGCGTAGACAGTCGCTGATTCTCGAGCTCATCGATGCGCAGGCCATCAGCAGCCAGGAGCAGCTGCGGGGCTTTCTGCGGGAGCGCGGGATCGAATCGACCCAGGCGACGCTGTCGCGCGACATCCGCGACCTTGGCCTTGTAAAGCGTTCAGTTGACGGGGCTTACAGGCGACCTGGGGCGGCAGACGAAGCCGGCGACCACCTCGAGGACTTCGAAACGGCAGTGGCCGATTACCTCCGGCGGCACGACCGGGTGGAGCAGCTCATCGTGTTGAAGACCGATGCCGGCTATTCACAGCCGCTGTCCGAGGCGATCGACCGGGCCAGGCTGCCGCAGACGGTTGGCACGATTGCCGGCGAGAACACGATCCTCGTGATCTGCCGGAGCACCGCGGATGCGGAAGCGTTCCAGGCGCGCCTGGACGAGCTGATGAAAAGGTGAACTCGACGAAGATGAAACGAATCGTTCTCGCGTATTCCGGCGGCCTGATCACATCGGCGGCCATTCCCTGGCTGGCACAGCACCACACCGCGGAGGTGGTCACCGTCACGCTCGATTTCGGCCAGGCGGATGAACTGGCGGCCATTCGCGAGCAGGCGCTGGCGCTCGGCGCGGTCCGCGCCCACGTCATCGACGCGCAGGACGAGTTCGTCCGGGACTTCATGGTCCCCGCGCTCCAGGGTGGCGTGTTGAGCGAGGGTCGTGCGCTGGCAACGCCGTTGACTGCCCGGCGGCTGGTCGAGATCGCTCGCATGGAGGGGGCGTCTGCCGTCGCGCACGGAGGCGCGCCCGGTGTCGGTCCGGATTCCGCGCTCGATGTCGCCGTCAGGTCGCTCGATCCGTCGCTCGAAGTGATCGCCCCGGTCGCGCAGTGGGGCCTGAGCGACGCCGCGCTAGTTGAGCTCGTGCGCTCACGCGGAGTTCACGTCGCGCCGGCGCCGGCCGTCCGCTCCGAGGACAGCCTCTGGGGTCGGGTAATCACCGCGCAGCCCGGTCAGCCGATCCCGGAAGACGCTTTCATGTTGACGCGTGCGCCGGAAGAGTGCCCCGATGAACCGGCCCTGCTCGACATCGAGTTCGTGGCCGGCATGCCGGTCCGCGCCAACGGCATCGAGATGCCGATCATCGAGATGATCGAGAGTCTCGAGACCATCGCCGGGGCCCACGGCGTGGGCCGGAGTCACCGGGACGGCTTCGCCACCGAGGCGCCAGCCGCGGTGGTTCTCGATCTTGCCCATCGCGATCTCGAGACGCTGGTCGCGGGCGCCGACCTCGCGCGCCTGAAGGGGCAGCTGGCGCGGATCTACGCGGAAGCGCTGCTCGGCGGCCGCTGGTTCTCCGACAGCCGGGCGGCCCTGGCGGCGTTCACCGGGGTGATCCAGCCGCGCGTCAGCGGCACGGTGCGCCTCCAGCTGCTGAAAGGACAATGCGTGGTGGTGGACCGGCACTCGGCAAATGCGGCCCGGGCGGCTGCCGGCCCGGCCGCCGGCCAGACCGCTTCGAAGGTCGTGGCCTGATGGCGCACCTGTGGTCCGGCCGCTTTGCCGGGGATCCCGACAAAGGGCTCTTCGATTTCGGTTCGTCGTTCGCGTTCGATCGCCGGCTGTTCGAAGACGATGTGACCGGCAGTCTGGCGTGGGCCGAGGCGCTGGAACGCGCCGGCGTGCTGACCAAGGTGGATGCGCTTGCCATCAGCGCCGCGCTCCAGGAGCTCCTGTCGCGGGCCGGGGAGCCGTCCCTGTTCGCCTCCGCCGAGGCTGCCGCGGACGAGGACGTGCACTCGTTCGTCGAGCGCGAACTGATCGCGCGGGTCGGCGACGCCGGCCGACGGTTGCACACCGGCCGTTCGCGCAACGAGCAGGTGGCAGTCGACCTGCGGTTGTATCTCAAACGCCGCGTCCCGGCGCTTCAGCACACGCTGACCGCGCTGATCTCGGCGCTCCTCGAGCGAGCCGAATCGGCCGGCGGTGCGTTGATGCCCTCGTACACGCACCTGCGCCGCGCCCAGCCGATCCTCGTGGCGCATTTCTTTCTCGCGCACATCGCCGCGCTCCGGCGCGACCACACCCGTCTGCGGCTGATCCTCGACGAGATCGACGAGCTGCCGCTCGGGTCCGGCGCCATCGCCGGCACCAGTTACGCGATCGACGTGTCTTTTCTCGCCTCCCGCCTCGGGTTTTCACGCGTGGTCGCCAACAGCGTCGACGCCACCGGCGAGCGGGATTTCGTCGCTTCGTTCCTGCACGCCTCCGCCCTGGCGATGGTGCACCTGAGCCGGATCTGCGAAGACCTGATCCTCTTTACCTCCGAGGAATTCGGCTTCATGGAGCTGGCGGACGAAGCCGCCACCGGCAGCAGCCTGATGCCGCAGAAGAAGAACCCCGATCCCCTGGAGCTGGTGCGCGGAAAATCCGGCCGCGTCATCGGCCGCCTGACCGGCTGGCTGACGACCATGAAGGGACTGCCGATCGGTTACAGCAAGGACCTGCAGGAGGACAAGGAAGCGCTGTTCGACGCCGAAGACACGCTGCGCGGGTCACTCGAAGCGGTCGCGATGGTGGTGAGGGGCCTGGAGGTCCAGTCCACGGTCACGGCACGTGCAGCGTCAGGGCTGTTGCTGGCGACCGACGTGGCCGACTATCTGGTCGCGAAGGGAGTTCCGTTCCGGGACGCGCACGAGATCGTCGGCGCGCTGGTGAGGAAGCTGTTAGGCGAGGAGAGATCGTTCGACGCCTTGACCGCCGACGAATGGCGCGCCCACTCCCCGCTGTTCGAACCGGACGTCGTCGACTGGGTCACCCCATCCTCGTCGGTGGCGCGCAAACGTACGCCCCAGTCGACCCATCCCGACATGGTGGCCTCGGCGATCAGGGATGTGCGGGGGTGGATGGCTACGCTCGAGTAAAACGCCCAAGTTCCAACTCCAGACTTCAGGACGAGCACGCCCGTCCCGAAGCTGGAGGCTGGAGTTGCCGACCTTAGAACCTGAAGGTGACGCCGACCGAGCCGCGCCAGAAATGGAATGAACCGATAGCGATGTCGAGGTCGCCGTCCGAGTCATTGTCCCGCAGCGACCGGAAGTAGCGGATGTCCCCGCGAAGTCCGAAGTTGTCGGTGAAGAAACCGGTGATGCCGGCCCCCGCGTTGACGCCAAAGTCGTTGCTGGTCACGTCGAACAGGTCTTCGGCGTCGCCGATGTGGCTGCGGATGATGCCGAGGCCACCCGAAAAATAGGGGCGGATCCCAAGGCCGGACTGACCGCCGATCGGCACGCCGAGCACGAGATTCCCCATCAGCGTCGTCACGTTGTTGTCGCCGTACTCGAAGTCGCCCGACCCTTCGGTGCTCTCGAAAAAGTTCGGTGTGTAACCGAAGTCGACCTCGAAGCCGGCGATGCCCGCGCCCATCCATGCGAGCGTGGCGCCGAACGTCCCCCGCTTCTCGAACTCGTCCTCGAAATCGCCGAATTCATCGTTGAACGTGGCGGAGCCGCCGAAATTCATGCCAACGAACGGGGTGAACAACCAGTCCGCCGCGGCCTTCGTCGGAGCCGCGAGGCTAACCATGAATACCAGAGAGGCCGTGATCAAAAGCTTGCGCAAATACATTCTCCTGTCCCTTCTCATCTATGCGCGGGCTCATCCTTAGGCCCACGTCGAGAGTCAGTGCAAGCGCGATGCCTCTCGGCGCGCCGCCTGGAGCAGTTCCCACGCTCGACCGATGTGATCCTCGGTTGTGCGGAGGTTCCCAATCGCCAGTCGAATCGCAAATACTCCGTTGAGTCGGGTATGGGAAAGGAAGACTTCACCCCCTCGATTGACCATTTCGAGTATTCGTTGGTTCAGAAGGTCGACACCGGACTCGTCCCCGCTTGCTGATCCGTCGCGCGTCACCGCGCGAAAGCAGACGACGCTGAAGGGCACAGGGGCGAGCAGCTCGAAGTCCGGCGAGTCGGCCACCCGGCCGGCGAACACCTGCGCCAGCCGAATGTGCTCGGCGATCCGCGCCCGAAGCCCGTCGGCGCCGAAGTGCCGCATCACCATCCACAGCTTCAGCGCCCGGAAGCGGCGCCCGAGCTGGATGCCGGTGTCCATCAGGTTCCGCACACCGGCAGCCTCCGGCGTCTTCAGGTATTCCGGCACGAGTGAGAAGGCGCGCCGCAGGACCTCCATGTGACGGCAGTAGAGGACGCTGGCGTCGAACGGCGTGAAGAGCCACTTGTGCGGATTGACGACCAGCGAGTCGGCGGTCGCGACGCCGTCGAGCAGATGCTCGAAGCCCGGCACCATCGCCGCCACTCCGGCGTACGCGGCGTCGACGTGCAGCCAGATCTCACGGGCCGCGCAGAGGGCCGCGATCTCGGGCAGCGGGTCGACGCTGGTCGTCGAGGTCGAACCGACCGTGGCGACAACGGCAAGCGGGACGGCCCCGGCGGCGACGTCGGCATCGACGGCCGCCCGCAAGTCGTCGACCCGCATCCGGAATTCGTCGTCGCATGGAATCCGGCGCAGCGACGCCTGGCCGAGGCCCAGCAGGATGACCGCCTTGTCGACCGACGAGTGCGCCTGCTCGGAACAATAGACGACGCAACGGGCCGGGGATGCTGTGGAGAGCCCGTTGATCCGGACGTCCGGCAGCGCGCGCTCGCGCGCCGCCGCCAGCGCGTGCAGCGTCGAGATCGACGCCGTGTCGTAGATCACCCCTTCGAAGCTATCGGGCAGGTGGATGAGGCGCTGGAGCCACCGCAGCGTCACTTCTTCGAGCTCGGTCGCAGACGGAGAGGTCCGCCACAGCATCGCCTGCTGGTTCAGCGCCGCGGAGAGGAACTCCGCCAGGATGCCGGGGCCGCTCCCGGTGATGGCGAAGTAAGCGAAGAAGCCCGGATGGTTCCAGTGGGTGACGCCGGGGAGCAGGATCTTCTGGAAGTCGTCGAAGATGGCGTCGAAGGACTCGCCGGACCGGGGCGCTTCGTCGGGCAGTTGCCGGCGGATATCCCCGGGCGCCACCTGCGCCAGCACCGGATAGCGCGACGAGTCTGCGAGGTAATCGGCGATCCAGTCGGCGAGGCGATGCGCCTCGCGTCGGAACGCCTCGGGATCCATATCGCCGAAGCGATCCTCGGGCATCGCCCGATTGTACTTACCTCTCGATCTCGAACGTGGCCGGCGCGGCCAGCTTCACCGTGACGACCGAGCCGCTGGCCAGCGTCGCCGGGTTGCGTCCGCCGGCCATCACCGCGGCGGTACCGCCCGCGGCGCCGGCGGTCGCGCCGGCGATTGCCCCCTTGCCGCCGCCGAGGATCGCTCCGAGCACGGCACCGCCGATCGCAGCGCCACCGATCTTGCGCGAGCTTTCGTTGGCGGGGGAGTCGCCCTCGCGGTAGATCGTCTCGGTTCGCAGCGGTACCTGGCGGCCGCCGCCGAGTACCAGGGTGTGGAAGCGGACGCCGAGCCTGGCGCGCTCCTTCACCTTGCCCCCGCGCTCCACCGTCGTCACCGCGCCGAGGACGCGGGAGCCGGCGGGAATCGCCAGGCGTCCATCCGCGTAGACGTCGCGGGTCACGCGCGCATCGACACGATCTTCGAGTCTCGCGCGCTCGCTCGTCACCGTGGTTTCGAGCTCGAGGCCGATCACCGCGGAGGCCGGGATCACGATCTCTTCGAACAACGGTTCGACTGGCTTCGGCGCCTCGGCGACTGGCGGCGGGTCCACGATCGCCGATCGATCGGCTGGGGCCGGAACGGAGGCCGGCGAGACCGCCGGCAGGGCAGGTTCGACAGCGGGCTTTGCGCTCGGAGGAGTCGGAACCGGGTCGGTCGCGGCGCGAACCGGAGCGGCCTTGCGGGCCGGCGGGGTTCGCGGCGGCAAGCGTCGCTCGGGCCGCGGTTCGCTTCGAGGTGCCGGCGGGGTCACCGCCGGGGCCGCTTCAACCGCCGGCGCCGCCTCGACCGCCGGGGCCGCAGGAGAGCCAGTCGGGGCGGAGGATCCGCCAGGGGCCACCACCGCTTCGGTTTCGTTGACCGGATGGGGCGTCGTCGGGGCAATCGGGGCCGGAGCGGGGGCTTCCTGCGGGGGGGCCACATTCTGCCGGACCGCCACGTACGAACCGCCTGCCGCCGCCACCAGGCATCCTGCCGCCAGCACGCCAATCGCGAGAGATCGGGAAATCATCTGAGCCACTCCTGGACACGCCCGGTTGAGCAATAGGCGTACCTTCAAATATCGGCCGGAAATGCTGGAAAGCGTCAGCGGCCGGGCACGGCGGGTGACAGCTGATGTCCTCGCCTCAGGACTGACCCATCCGGCAGCTCGCGAGATCCGTCAATATTCCGGGTAATCCGGCAGAATGGGGTGCAGCAACCGGCATTACCGTTGCAAATCGTTGGTTGTCAGGGGGTTTCATGCGCCGGTTCATCATTATCGCGACCCTGGTTCTTTCGCCGGCACTGGCGGCCGCGCAGACCGTCACCGTCCGGGAGATCATCGACCTCTCCCGGGCCGGTTTGGGTGAGGAAGCGATCCTGGCTCTCATCGAGGTCAACCAGCCCGTCTTCCCGGTCGACGTCGAGACCCTCAAGGCGATCAAGGCCGCCGGCGTGGCGCCGGCGGTGATTACCGCGATGATCAAGAGCGGCAGGACCCCGCCGCCGCCTCCCCTTCCCCTGCCGCTGCCGCTCCAGCTTCCCGCGCCGCCGGTTCCGGAACCGCAAGTAATCGTCGTCGATCACCATGACGAGCCGCGCGTTCGCGAGGTGGCGGTGCCGGTGCCCGTCTACGTGCCGGTGCACGTCCGGTCACGAGTGAACCGCGGTGATGATCGCCATTCGGAGTCGCACCCGCCGGTTTCCCGCCCTCACGCCAAACCGGCCGAGCCGGTGTACTGGGGCTGGGGAGGCAAGCTGCGTCCCGACGCCTGGAAGCCCACCGCCGCCGACGTCCAGAAGGACGCCAAGGTCCCGCTCACGCCGCAGCGGAAATAGCCACGTGCGGGGTGCTACGGGCTACGTGCTGCGTGCGGATGTGCTGGGTGCGATGTGCGGTGCTACGTGCTGCGTGCGGTGCTGCGTGCGATGTGCCGTGCTACGTGCGAAGGGCCGTGCTGGGTGCGAAGGGCCGTGCTGGGTGCCCGACTGGGCGATGTGCGGTGCTAGGTTCGGCGTGCAGTGCTAGGTGCGTCGGACGGTGCTAGGTCCGGCATGCCTCCAGCGGTGTACATCGCCTCGCACGGTGTACGCCGGCCTGCGCGGCGCCTTAGCAACCCGCCCTGTGCCCTCGCCCCACGCACGTCACGTCGCCCCCCGCACGCACCTCGCACCTCGCACTGCACGTAGCACCCCGCACGCACATAGCACCTCGCACGCACGTAGCACCCCGCACCGCACGTCGCACCCCGCACCGCACGTAGCACCCCGCACCGCACATGGCACCCCGCACACAGCACCGCACATGGCACGTAGCCCGTAGCACCCCGCACGTGGAACCTACGTAACCCTCTTCCTAACATCCCTGCCGATCTTGAGCGCGGCGGGGAGCAGGACGGCGGCGCCGATCAGCAGGTCGCTGGTGCGGAGCGGCGGGGCGTCGCTCGGCGGACCATGCTCCAGGTCGCAGTTGACTTCGTCAGGGATGAGCGGAACCGGGATCTCTCCCTTGGCCTGCTTCTCGGCGTAATGGCGCTCGGCAAGGGCTCCGATCTTCTTCTTCTCACCCGGGACCTTCTCGCCGACGTCCTTCCCGTATGGCGACGCGTGTTCGATCTCGGCGTTCAGCTCCGCTCCCATCAGCAGCGCGATCCCCGATAGATAGAACCAGAGCAGCAGCACCATCACGCCGCCGACGATCCCGTAGGTCTCGGTGTAGCTCCCGAGCGTCGACACGTACACCTTGAAGCCGAGCGAGATCACCAGCCAGAGCAGTGTGGCGAACACCGATCCCGGCGTGATCCAGATCCAGTCCTGCTCGGCATCCGGTGCGAAGTAGTAGACCAGGGCGATCGCCGTCGCGGTGAATACGAATACGATCGGCCATTGCAGGATCTTCCAGGTCCACTCGAACGCGGGTCCCAGCCCCAGGTTGCTGGCGATCTTCTCGGCGAGAGCCGGCCCCCCGATGATCAGAGCCATCGAAGCCAGCACGAAGACCGCCAGCGCGATCGTGAGGCCGATGGCCACGAGGCGCACCTTCCACCAGGGACGTCCCTCGATGATGTCGTAGGCGGCGTTCAGCGTGCCGCACAGTGAGACGACCGCTCCCGAGCTGCTCCACAGAGTGAGCAGGAACGCCAGCGTCAGCAGTCCGCCGGCGTTGTCGCCGGAGATTTTCGCGAGCTGACCGTTGACGATGTCGATGACGTCGGGAGGGGCGACGCGGCCGAGCATCCGGACGACTTCGTCGGTCAGGTTGTGAACCGGGAAGAAGCTGGCGATCGAGATCAGCGCCAGCAGAGCCGGGAACAGCGCGAAGAAGAAGTAATACGCTTGTTGAGCTGCCAGGTTGAGCACGTCGTCGGCAAGGGTTTCCCTGGCCGTGCGTTTGAACAACTCTCCCCATCCGAGCGGTATGCGCAGTCGCGCCAGCATACTCTCCGGCTAGCAACCGACGTTCCAGCTGCTCGCTCCACGGGGGCTGTCGCGCCTGAAGCGTGGTATAACGCAACGTTTCATTGCTTTTCTTCTGGAGGATCCATGAGTCGTAGCCCGCGGAGTCCCTTTCGCCTGTTTCCCCGCCACGTCGCCAGCGCGAAGGTGTGCTTTGCCCTTGCCGGTGTGATGCTGGCCGCCGCGACGCCCGGTTCGCGTCCGTCCGCGCAGAGCCGTCCCGCCGCGCCGAAGCAGAAGATCGACGAGGCCTACACCGCGAAGATCAAGGAGCACCTGCAGGATCCGCGCATCACCACCGAGCTCGTCGATCACCTGCCAGCCTCCGACACCGTGCCGACGCCGCTGAAAGTGCTCGGCAAGATCGTCGGCCAGCCCGGCGAGCTGACCTACGCGAAAGACATCTACCGGTATTACGAGGCGATCGACAAGGCGTCGGACCGCATCGCCATGTGGAACATCGGCAAGACCGAAGAAGGGCGCGACATGGTCGTGCTCGCGGTCGCCGACGAAGCGACGATCAAGCAGATCGACAAGTACAAAGGGATGATCGCCTCCCTCACCGATCCCCGCCGGACGACGGAAGAACAGGCGCAACAGCTGATCCGGACCGCCAAGCCGATTTACTGGCTGACGAGCGGCATGCACTCGACCGAGAACGGCGGTCCCGAGATGCTGATCGAGCTGCCGTATCGCCTCGCGGTCAGCGAGATGCCGTTCATCCAGCAGATCCGCAACAACGTCATCACCATCATCACGCCGGTCATCGAGGTCGACGGCCGTGAGAAGCAGGTCGACACCTATTACTTCAACAAGAAGCGGGCGCAGGGTGACTCGCGCCTCGGGTTGATGTACTGGGGCAAGTACGTCGCGCACGACAACAACCGCGACGGCATGGGGCAGTTCCTCGCGCTGACCAAGAACGTCACCAAGGCCTTTCTCGACTGGAAGCCGACCGTGATGCACGACCTGCACGAGCAGTCGACCTATCTCTACGCGTCGACCGGTACCGGCCCGTACAACGAGCAGATCGATCCGATCACGATCGACGAATGGTGGCTGATCGCCAAGACCGAGGTCATGGAGATGACCAAGCGCGGCGTGCCCGGCGTCTGGACCTACGGGTTCTACGACGGGTGGGTGCCGAACTACATGTTCTTCATCGCGCACGCGCACAACGCGATCGGCCGCTTCTACGAGGTGATGGGTTACGGCCCCGAGAACCGCACCGTGCAGGCGGCGGCGACGACGACCAGCCGCGAGTGGTTCCGGCCGAATCCGCCGCTGCCGACGATCCAGTGGGGGCCGCGCAACAACACCAACATCCAGCAGTCGGGCGTCCTGATCGCGCTGAACCACATCGCCAAGAACAAGGAGACCTATCTCGAGAACTACTGGATCAAGAACAAGAACGCGGTGGACAAGGGAAAGAACGGGCCGACCTACGGCTGGGTGATCCCGGCGACCCAGAAGCGGAAGTCTGACGCCGCCCAGGCGGTCAACGACCTCCGGGTCCAGGGGCTCGAGGTCCACACCGCGTCGGCCGCGTTCAAGGCCGGCGACGTCGAGGTCAAGGCGGGGGATTACGTGATCCGCGGCGACCAGCCGTACCGGACAGTCGCCGACATGTACTTCGCCGTCCAGAACTACGCGCCGAACAACCCCCGTCCGTACGACGACACCGGCTGGACGTTCCAGTACATGCGGAACCTGGTCATCCGGCCGGTGAGCGACAAGTCGCTGCTCACCCAGCAGATGGCGATGATCACCAAGGACGCGGTCGCGCCCGGCGGGATCGAAGGAACCGGGCCGGTGGTGATCGTGGAGCACACGACCGACAACAGCCTGGTGACGTTCCGCTTCAAGCACGCCGATGTGAAGATGGCGGCGGCGCAGGCGGACTTCGAGGCGGCGGGGCGGAAGTTCCGCGCCGGGTCGTTCATCATCGCGGCCGCGGACCGGGCCAGGCTGGATCCGACGCTCAAGCAGCTCGGGCTGTCGGGCTTTGCGGTCGCCTCCGCTCCCGCGGTCCCGACCCACGATCTCGACGTGCCGAGAATCGGCTACATCCACAGCTGGTCGAACACCCAGAACGAAGGCTGGGTGCGCGCCGCCTTCGACACCTACGGCGTCCCCTACACCTACTTCGGCGACATCAAGCTGCGCGAGGGGAACCTGCGGCAGAAGTACGACGTGATCGTCTACCCGCACGTCGGCGGGAACGCCGAGTCGCAGGTCAACGGCATCCCCAAGACCGGCGGCGCGCCGCTGCCGTACAAGAAGACAGCCGAGACGCCGAACCTCGGCGCGCTCGAGCAGGTCGACGACATCCGCGGCGGCATGGGCTGGGATGGGCTGATGGAGCTGGTGAAGTTCGTCCAGCAGGGGGGGACGCTGATCACCGAAGGCGCCACCTCGGTGATCTTCCCGGAGTACAAGATCGCGAGCGGCGTGACGATCGAGGACCCGCAGGGGCTGTTCGTGCGCGGCTCGGTGATGCGCGGGATCGTGACTGACCGGACCAGCCCGATTGCCTACGGCTACGACGCGCAGGTTCCGGTCTACTTCAGCCAGTCGCCGGTGATGAGCGTCGGCGGCGCCGGCGGCGGGTTCGGCGGCGGCCGCGGCGGCGAGGCTGCGCTGCCCGGCGTCGGCATGGACGTCACGCCGATGGCCAACCAGCAGGCCAATCGCCTGTCGTCGTACGATCCGGAGAGCGTGTCGGCCGGAGCGGCTGCGGTGGGGCCGCAGGGGCGCGGCGCCGCGCCGGGCGGTCGTGGCGGCGGCGGTGGTGGCGGGCGTGGCGGCGGTGGCCGTGGTGGCGTCGGTGGTGCGGAGGCTGGTCCCCGTCCGCGGGTGATCGTCCAGTTCCCGGCGAATCCCGACGAGATGCTGCTGTCCGGCGTCCTGGTCGGCGGTCAGGCGCTGGCCAATCGCGCGCAGGTCGTCGACATTCCGGTCGGGCAGGGGCACGTGGTGTCGTTCGCCATCCGTCCGTTCTGGCGGTGGCAGACCCAGGGCACCTTCTTCCTCGGCTTCAACACGATCCTGAACTGGAACGACCTCGACGCCGGCCGCACCGCTCCGCGGACGACGCCGTCCCAGCAATAGGAAGGGGGCCAGGCCCCTTAAGGGGCCTGGCCCCAATCCGGGGATCTTGTTAGCCGCCAAGGAGTTCGGGCGGAGGTGAGGACCCCTCGCAGGGGTGGTCCGGACGCCGGCGCGGGGTGTTCTCGTTGACGAACGTCGTCCAGTTCGTCGGGAGAAGGACCGGCGGCTCCGATAACAGGTGGCCTTCGTCCCCGTCGATCCGCAGGCGCAGACTCGACCACTCGTAGTCCTGCGCCTGCGTCACCAGCCCGGCGGCGAGCGGATTCCCTTCCACGTACCGCATCACCGCGAGCACGCCGCGGTCATCCTCGCACACGTCGTTGCGGTAGCGCGCCTGATACAGGTGACCCGTGCCGGTCAGCTCGTAGTGAGCGTGATAGCGCCGAACATGCGTACTGGTAAGCCAGTGCATGAACGCAGAAATCGACGTGCTGTCGTCCGGCCACAACACCAGGTGCCAGTGGTTCCGCATGACGCAGAAGGCCACCAGCCGCATCCCGTATCGGGCCACCGCCTCGCCGAGAACATCCAGAAACGCCGTGTAATCGCCCGGTTTGTGGAACATGATCTTGCGCCGGTTGGCCCGGTTCACCACGTGGTGAACCAGCCCCGGCGCGCGGTTTCGACGTGATCGTGCCATTGCGTGCTCTCCCCCTCACACATCAATGGCCGTGCCGCACCTTCGATATCATCGAGCTGTGCCTCGCAACGAGAGGATCGCCATCGTCGGAGCCGGGATCATCGGCTGCGCGGTGGCGTTCGAGCTGTCACGCCGCGGTGCTGCGGTGGTTGTATTCGACGGACGGAGCCTGGGCGGCGGCGCAACCCAGGCTTCCGCCGGCATCCTCGCGCCTTACACCGAAGCTCATGATGGTGGATCGCTCTTCGACCTCACCGTCCGCGGGCTTCGCGCCTACGACGACTTCGTCAGCCAGATCCGCTCGATGTCGGAGATTCCCTTCGAGTACCGACGGTCCGGCACTATTGAGGTTGCCGAGAGTGCCGAGCGCGCCCGAGAACTCCAGGCCCGGCTGTCCAGCGGCTGGGCGGCCTCGGCTGGCCTGTCCTGGGTCGATCGCGAGCGACTCCGGGCGCTGATCCCGTCGGTCAATTCGGATTGCGTTGGTGCGCTGCATTGTCCGGTTCACGGGCACGTCGCCGTCGGACCGTTTACCGCCGCAATTGCAGACGCCGCGCAACGCGCCGGTGCGCGTGTCCATCTGTCCACCCAAATCACGGGAGTCGATCTCGTGCCGGACGCCGTTAACGTCCGGACTGCTGGCGAGACGATCAGCTTCGATCGCGTTGTCCTCTGTTCCGGAAGCTGGACGCCGTCGATCGATCCGCTTGGTGCGACTGAGGGGCGCATCCGTCCGGTGCGTGGACAGTTGGTTCGGCTGTCGATGCCGGCTTTGCGGCTGGGGCCTGTGGTGTGGGGTGGATCCTGCTACATCGTCCCCTGGGCCGACGGGACGATTCTCGTGGGGGCGACGTCGGAGGACGTGGGGTTCGACGAGCGGGCGACCGCCGAGGGTGTCCAGGGGCTGTTGTCTTCGGCCGCTGGTTTGATCCCCAGCCTGGCGTCCGCGACCTTCGTCGACGTCCGTGTGGGTCTGCGTCCAGGCACCGCGGACGGCCTGCCGATCCTCGGTCCAGGATCGGATCCGCGTGTCGTCTACGCCGCCGGCCACTTCAGAAACGGCGTCCTGCTCGCCCCCCTCACCGCCCGGCTGATCGGCGACTACGTTTTGGAGAACCGCGTAGATCCCGCGTTCTCAGCGGTTTAGAGCAAACGGGGCCTGGCCCCGATTTGCCCGGATACCGCGCAAATCGGGGCCAGGCCCCGTCCCAACCCCAAAACCCCAAAATCGGGGACAGGCCCCCTCCACGCTCAGCGGCCGATCTGCTGGGCGGTCTCGAACAGGATGGCGGTGAGCTGGTAGGCGAGGGACGCCTGCAGCTCGTTGTTCCGCGCCACTGCAAGATCACGCTGCGCCTGGATCACCAGAAAGCTGGTCGACATCCCTACTTCGAACCGCCGCTGCTCCGCGTCGAGTCGCTGCTCGGCGAGCTCGCGCGACAGCCGCGCGGTCTCGATCCGCTCCCCGTTCTGCTCCAACCGGTAGGCCGCCTCGCGGACCTCGCGGACGACCGCGAACTCGAGACTGCGCAGCCGGGTGGACCGCTGGTCCTTCTCGATGCGCGCGCGCGCGAGGTTCGCTTCCGCCGCGCTCTTCCCCAGCGGATAGCTGAAGGTCACTCCGACATTCCACGTCGGATAGTCGAACCCCAGCACCTGGCCGAGGACGTCACTGTAGGACGTCACCTCCGACCCCGTTATCGTGCCGGGGAATCCCCCGGTCCGCAGCAGCCGCGTGCCGCCGGCACCATCGGTGAGGTAGTTCGCCTCCAGGCGAAGGTCCGGCTTGGTCTCGCTCTTCGCCAGCGCGATCCCGGTCTCGCTGATCTCGATCTCACGCCTCGCCCGCGTCAGATCCGTCCGGCCGGCCAGCGCACGACGGACGGCGGCGTCGACGTCGGGCGCCGGAGCGATCGGCGGCACCCGGTCCACCGGCACCAGCCCGACGCTCCAGTAATCGTCGCGCTTCGGATCCATGATCAGCGTGCGCAGCGAGTCTTCAGCAAGCCGCGAAGCAGTACGGGCCACGATCAGGTTCTCGCGCCGTTGCGCGACCTCGGCACGGGCCGCGACGAGGTCAAGCGGCGGCGACTGCCCGACATCCACCCGCGCGCGGTTCGTGCGCTCCAGTTCCAGCGCGAGATCCAGCGCCTGCTGCTGGACGCTGACCAGCGCGATCGACGCCACCAGCGACCAATAGGCCTGTTCCGCCTGCGACGAGATGCTCACCGCGCTCTCGAAGAGGTTCATGTCCGCGATCGACCGGTTCTTCAGGGCGATGTCGACCTCCGCCCGGGTCGCGTCGATCTTGAAGTCCCGCAGCAGCGGCTGCGAGAACGCCACCTGCAGTCGCGCGCTCACCGACGGATTCAGGCTCGAGATCAGGCTGTTGCTGGTCGTTCGCGACGTATCGACGCCGAACAGGTAGTTGCCGCCGCCCCACGGCATCAGCTGGACGATGGAGGCACTCCCCGCCCACAGGTCGGTCTCCAGCCCCTCGGATTCGGAGAAAAGGCTGGTCGGTGGCTGGAGCTGACTGTTTCTCTGGAAACCGGTCTGAAACGTGGGCACCCAGGCCGCCTTGGCCGCGTTCACACGTTCCTGCTCCATGATCGGATCGAGCCGCGCTGCCGCAAGGTCCGGATTGTTTGCGACCGCCAGTCGGATCGCCTCGTCCCTCGTCAGGTTGATCACGTTGGTCGTCTGTGCCCCGGCGTGCGCTGGCAGGAACAGCGACAGGACGAGCAGGGATGCGGTGGCGGCCGCCGCGCGACCGGTGCGCCGGAATCTCCAGAGCCGGACTTTCGACAGATCGTCGAACAGCGAGTACGCCACGGGGGTAGCAACGAGAGTCAAGAGCAGCACGAGTGACTGACCTCCAATGATGACGAACCCGATCGCCCGGTTGGTCGCCGATCCAACGCCGCTCGACAGCACCAGCGGAATCATCCCCGCCACGAACGCCAGCGTCGTCATCAGGATCGGGCGGAGGCGGTCGCGGCTGGCCTGCAGGATTGCGGCATCCCGCTCCAGGCCGCGCTCGCGCAACTGGTTCGCGTGATCGATCTGCAGGATCGAGTTCTTCTTGACGACTCCGAACAGCACGAGCAGGCCGAGCGCGGAGAAGATGTTGAGCGACTGCCCGGTGATGATGATCGACAGCAGCGCGAACGGCAGCGTAAGCGGCAGCGACAGCAGGATCGTCACCGGGTGGATCCACGACTCGAATTGCGCGGCCAGGATCAGGTACATGAATACCAGGGACAGCACGAAGGCGATCATGAAATTCTGGGCCGCTCGCCCGAGCTCCTTCGACCGTCCGGCGAAACGGGTACTGTACCCCGGACCCATGCCGAGCGACGCAGCCGCCCCGGCGATGGCGTCCATCGCGGGAGTCTGCGATACGCCTGGCAGGAGCCCGGCGTAAATCGTGACCTGCCGCTGACGGTTGAGCCGGTGAATCTCTGCCGGCGCCGTGCCGGGTGTCAGGCGCGAGATATTCTCCAGCGGTACGCTCCCGACCGTGGCCGAGGGGACCGTGAGGCGGCCGATCGACGCCGCGTCCCGCCGGTAGCCTTCGCCGGCGCGGACATGGACCTCGTACTGCTCCCCGCCTTCGTTGTAGGTAGTCACCTGGTCGCCGCCGACCAGGAGCCGCAGCGCCTCGGCGGCGTCAGCCGTCTGAACCCCGAGGTCCGCCGCCTTCAGCCGATCGATATGGACCGACAGCTCGGGCTTGCCGACGTTGAGGGACGTGTCGACGTCTACCAGGCCGGGTTGCCGGCGCGCGGCTTCGGCGACCGCCGAGCCGAACTTTTCCAGGTCGTCGAGATCGGGACCATTGATGGTGAACTGAATCTCGGCGTTCTGGTTGCCGCCGCCGCCGAACGTCGCGACCGGACGAACGCCGGTGCGCAGCCGCTCGACCGCAAGGCTCGGCAGGATGGATCCCCGCACATCATCCATGACCGCGAACTGGTCGCGGGTCCGCTCGCCAACCGGCTTCAGCCGGACGTAGACCGAACCCTGGTTTGGCGTCCGGGCCGGGTCGTCCGCCACCGTCACGAGGGTGAATTCGACTTCCGGCAGCTGGCGGACACGGGCGGCGATGCGGTTCGCCACGATATCGGTCGCCTCGAGGCTGGTGCCTTCGGCCGCGCGGAACCCGACCTCGAACTCGGACTGGTCGTCGTCCGGCAGGAAATTCTTGTTCGCGAGCATGAACAGCGGCACGCTGCTGAGGAGGACCAGCGCCGCGATGCCCGCGATGATGCCGCGGTGACCGAGCGACCAGCCGAGGATCATGGTGTAGCCACGGTCCAGCGGACGGAAGAAGCGCGAATCTTTCGATCCGTGCTCACCGGTCTCCACTCCGCCCGCCCTGGCGCCGGGCGACCGCTTGATCCAGCGCGCCGCCATCATCGGCGTGAGCGTGAAGCTGACGAGCAGCGACACCAGGATGGCGAATGACATCGTAAAGCCGAAGCTCGTCATGAACCGTCCGACGATGCCGCCCATGAATCCGACCGGCACGAAGATGGCGATCAGCGACAGCGTCGTCGCCATCACCGCGAGCCCGATCTCCTTCGTCGCCTCGACGGCAGCTTCCCGCGGGTCCATCCCCTTCTCTTCGACGAACCGATAGATGTTCTCGAGCACGACGATCGCATCGTCTATGACGATGCCGACCGCCAGGGTCAGCGCCAGCATGGTCATGGAGTTCAGGGTGAAGCCCTGCTGCCAGATCAGACCGAACGTCGCGATGATCGAGGTCGGGATGGCGACCGCGGCGATGAGAGTCGAGCGCCAGTTCCAGAGGAAGACGAGGACGACCGCAGCCGCGAGTATCGACCCCAGGACGAGATGTTCCTCGACGCTGTGGATCGACGCCTTGATGAACTCCGATAGATCGCGGACGACGCGCACCTCATAGCCGGGCGGGAGGAGGGGAGTGACCTCGGCGAGCCGTTCCTTGACGGCGTCGACCACCTGCACGGTGTTGGTTCCTGATTGACGGCGGATCGTCAGCAGGACGGTCGGATCCCCGTCGATGCTGGCCTTCGTCTCGGCTTCGGCCATGTCGTCTTCGACCCGGGCGACGTCGCGCAGCAGAATCGCGTGACCATCCCGCTGCTTGACGACGATGTTGCCGAACTCCGCGATCGAAGCCACCCGGCCGCGGGTCCGCAGCGTCATCGCGGTCGAGCCCTGCTCGACCCGGCCTCCAGGGATTTCGGCGTTCTGCGTCTGAAGCGCGCGCGACACGTCGGTGACGGTGAGGTTGTAGGCGCGCAGGCGGTCGGCATCGAGCGAGATGTTCACCTGCCGCGAACGTCCGCCCACGACCACCGCCTGGCCGACTCCGCTGACACTTTCGAGCTGCCGGCGCAGCTTCTTGTCGGCGTACTCGGTAATGTCGCGGATCGGCTTCTTTGCCGAGAGGGCCAGGGTCAGGACCGGGGCGGAGTCGGGATCGAACTTCTCAACCGTCGGCTGATCGATGTTGCGGGGCAGGAGCGGCAGCACGCGGTTGACGCGGTCGCGGACTTCCTGCGCGGCCACGTCCGCGTCTTTCTCGAGCAGGAACGCGACGATCACCATCGATACGCCTTCCGACGAAGTCGAGCGCAGTTCGTCGATGCCGCTGATCGTGTTGACCGCCTCCTCGATCTTGTCGGTGATCTCGGTTTCGATCTCTTCGGGCGCGGCGCCCGGCAGCTGGGTGGTCACCACCACCGTCGGGAAATCCACCTTCGGGAAGCGATCGACCCCGAGCCTGGTGAACGAGAACGCGCCGATGACCGTGAGCGCGATGATGAGGACGCTGGCGAATACCGGACGCCGGACCGAGAGTGCTGCGAGCCACTGCATGATTGCCTACTTGCCCTTGACCAGCGCGCCGTCGGAGAGGCGGCCCTGTGGAGCGGTTGCGACGGTCTCTCCCTTGACGAGGCCGCTGGTGATTTCGATGCGGTCGGCGACACGTTCGCCGATCGTGACGATTCGTTCTTGTGCGCGCTCGCCGGCGATCACGAACACACGGCTCGTGCCCGACACGGTCTCGACGGCGCTGGCGGGGACCAGCAGCGCCGCGACCGGCTTCGCCTGGCTGATCGAAGCGGTGGCAAAGAGCCCGGGTTTCAGGCGTCCATCGGGATTCGGCGCGATCGCCTCCACCGTCAGCGCCCGCTGATCCGCCCGCAGCGCGGGGGAGATGAACCGGATCGTGGCCGCGAAGACTTGGTCGGGATAGGCGTCGACCGTCAGCTTGACGGCCTGGCCGAGGCTCACGCGGGAGACGTCCTGCTCCGGCACGGTCAGCTCCACGCGCATCGGATCGATCCGCACCACGGTCGCGATCCGGGTGCCCTTCGTGACGTAATCGCCGACGCTCACCAGCCGTTCGGCGACGATCCCGGAGAACGGCGCCTTGACCGAAGTGTCAGCCATCGCCTTTCGGGCGAGCGCCACGCGGGCCCGGGCGGCGCCGAGCGACCGGTACGACTGTTCGGCCGAGTTCTGCGCCATCCGGTACCGCTGGCGGGCCGCTTCCACCTGGGTCCGACGCTGGTCGAACTCACTCTGCGAAACCACCTTCTGATCGAGGAGCGAGCGGATGCGTCCGAATTCCGCTTCCGCCCAGTCGAGCGAGGCGCGGGCGTTCATCACGTCCGGCACGATCTTCGGGTCGAACGTATCCCCCGGAGTGAGGCCGAGGCGGGCCTCGATCTGCGCCGCGTTCGCGTCCGCTTCCTGGAGCTGGGCCGATGCCTCTGTCGGTGAGACGCGCACCAGCACGGTCCCTTCAGCCACCCGGGTTCCACGTTCGACCGGAGTGCCGACGATGCGTCCCGCGGACTCGGCGCTGACTTCCGCCTGGGCGTCGGCCAGCAGTGAACCGGTGACCTTGAGGAATCGCTCGATGTCACGGCTTTCGACCGGAGCGATCTCGATCAGCAGCGGATCGGGATCCGCGCGCGGAGCGGCTTCGGCCGATGTGCGCGAGCTGCATCCACTGACCGCGACGGAGGCGGTGAGGAGAAGGGCAAATACCGGGAACGAGCGGCGACGGGCGTTGATCAACATGACGGACGGAACCTCAAAGGCAGCTGTCGGGACGATAGGAATGAGAAAAGCCGATCCGCAGCCCGGTGAGGGCTGCTTCGATCGTGGCGTGGGCGAGTGCGTCGGCGTCCTCACCCGGCGCCATGCGATCGCACAGGCGCAGCATGCAGGCACCCTGGCTGGCGACCATCAGCACGCGGAAGATCACCTCGGGATCGCTTCCGGCAACGAAGTCGCCGCGGTCGATCGCCTGCTGGATCCGGTCGGTGAGCTGGCGGCGCATCTCGCGGACGAATCCGAACCGCTCCCAGTCGCGGCTGATGCGGGGCACCGACCGGTCGACGAACATCAGGGCGTAGTACTCGGGATGGGTCTTGCTGAAGGTAAAGACATTCAGGAAGGCGGCCCGGATCCAGTCGATCGGCGGGCAGGCCTCGTCGGCGCGGCCGGCGCAGTGCTCGGCGGAGTCGAGGAGGAGGCGGAAGCCTTCTTCGGCCAGGGCAAGGAAGATGTCGTCCTTGCTGGGGAAATAGCTGTAGATCGCAGCTGGGCTGTATTCGATCTTTTCCGCGATCTTGCGGATCGAGACGTTCGAATAGCCCTCTGCGACGAACAGGTCGCGCGCGGCGTCCAATATAGCGCGCGCCGTTGCCTGCCGCTCTCGTTCCTGCCGTTCCTTCACTCCCACTAAATCCCCCTGTAAATGCTCGCTGTGAACAGTGTTCACCATTCTAACACTGTTTTGCCAAGTTACGACGGGGCCTGTCCCCGATTTGGCCGGGATCCCCCCAAATCGGGGACAGGCCCCGATTTCGAGGGATAACCCCCAAATCGGGGACAGGCCCCCTTGCGCCGGGGACCCGAGGTCGGGCAACCTGCGGGGATGAAACTGTCATCGGATCAGATCCGGGAAAAGCTGGAGAATCTGCGCGGCTGGACGGTGGACGGCGAGGCGATCCGCAAGCAGTACACCTTCGACGGCTTCGCCTCAGCCATCGCGTTCATCGTCAGGATCGGGTTCGACGCCGAGGCGGCCGACCACCATCCCGACATCCTGCTCGCGCAATACAAGAAGGTGACGCTGACGTTCACCACGCATAGCGATGGGGGGCTGACCGGAAAGGATTTCGCCGGAGCCGAGGCGGCGGACCAGGCGTTCGAACGAAAACGCTGAGGGACCGAGAACCAGCTGCCGACCGGCGGCGGCCTCGAGGACGGAGGAAGGTCTAGGAAATCGGGAAAATCTTGTCCAGGCCGTCAGCCGGACGCGCGATGACGTGGACGCCGACCAGCTCGCCCACCCGCCGCGCCGCCGCCGCGCCGGCATCGGTAGCGGCCTTGACCGACGCGACATCGCCGCGCACGATCGCGGTCACCAGGCCGGCGTCAACCTTCTGGTAGCCGACGAAGACGACGTTGGCGGCCTTGACCATGGCGTCGGCCGCCTCGATCATCCCCACGAGCCCGCGCGTCTCGACGAGGCCGAGCGCTTCGCCAGGAAGGTCCTTAGCCATTTACCGGAAGTCTACTACGTGATCCGGCCGCGCGCGGAGATCTCGAGCCGCTCGAGGACGTCGCCGCCGTCGACCACCCAGGCGGCGTCGACGAGGTTCGACACGACGCAGGAATGGTTCGGAACGATGCGGACCAGGTCGCCCGGTTCGAGCGGGTGCAGCCCGCCACTCACCCGCACGTTCGCATGCTCTTCCGACAACCGGTCGACCAGCAGCCTCTCGTCCGGGGTCTGACTGCCGGTGGTGGCCGCCAGCACGGCGCCGTGCCCGGGCGACGGCGTGAATCCCCGGGCGAGGTCGTTCGACAGGGTCTTGCTGCCGCAGTCCAGGATGATCCGGTCGGCGGACGGCTTGGTCACGACCCGCGCGAGAACGGTCAGGGCGCAGTCATCCCAGCCCGCGGCGCCGAGGCCCACCTGTGTGCGGTCGAAGTAGATGTAGTTGCCCGGACGCATCTCGGTGATGCCGGGCTGCTCCACGCTGAACCGGGCGGTTGGTGTCGCCCCGACGCTGACCTCGTCCACGTCGACACCGAGCGCGCGCACCCGGCCGGCCAGCGTTGCCAGCGTTTCGGCTTCTGCGGCGGCGATCGAGCGGAGCTCATTCTCTGACGAGGCGCCGTAACCGTGTCCCGCGTGACTGAGCAGCCCGCGGAACTGGAGGCCGGGAAGCGCCGCCACCCGGGCGACGAACTCCGCGGCATCCGGCCGGGCTGGATCGATCCCACAGCGATGGAAGCCGACGTCGACCTTCACCAGGACGTCGACCGCCCGGCCTTCCCGGTGCATCGCCTCGGACCAGCCGCGCGCCACCTCCCAGTGATCGAGGATGAACGACACGTTGCTGCGGTTCAGCAGATCGGCGACGCGCTCGGCGTTGACGGGATTGAGCGGGTAGGGCAGGCGGATGTCGTCGAATCCCTGGTCGGCAAACACCTCCGCTTCCCCCAGCTTCGCGCAGCAGATCCCGATGGCGCCGCCGGCGATCTGCTGGCGGCCGACTTCGGTGCTCTTGTGGGTCTTGGCATGCGGGCGGAGCCGCAGCCCGCGCGCGGTTACCGCGGCCTGCATCCGGGCGAGGTTGCGCTCGGCACGCGGCCGGTCGACGAGCACGCAGGGGGTCCGAAGCTCGGTGAGTTTCACCCGGAAAGTCTACGCTGTTTCAGATCATGCCCAGCCGCTGGCTGCCGGTGAAGCCGGGGAACACGCGCGACGTATCGGCCAGCCCGAGGTGCCCGCGGACGACCTCGTTGAAGACGGCGCGGAAGTCGGTGGTGATCGCGAGGTCGCGCTGGTCGTGGCGCTGCTCGCGCGCCAGGCCCGGCCACTTGCCGTAGACCTTGCCGCCGCGGACGGCGCCGCCGAGCACCATCATCGCGTTGCCATGACCGTGATCCGTGCCGCGCGAGCCGTTCTCACCCACCGCGCGTCCGAACTCCGACATCGTCATCACGACGACATCCTGCATGCGGTCGCCGAGGTCGCGGACGAGGGCCGCGATCCCCCGCGCCAGGTCGTCGAGCCGGTTGGCGAGGATGCCGACTGCCGCTCCCTCGTTGGCATGGTGGTCCCAGTTGCCGGATTCGGCGAAGGCGACCTCGAGCCCGACGTCCGCCTTGATCAGCTGCGCGATCTGCCGCAGCGCATCGCCGAAGGGGGAGCGCGGATACTCGGCGCCGTTGGCCGGCGCGTACTGCGACGGATCGGCCGTCTTCAACATCTTGACCGCGTCAAAGGCTTCGCGCCCGGTGGTGTGCAGCACGCTGTTGGCCGCCGCGGCGTATTCCGATTCGAACGACGACTGCACCATGTCGGTGTTCTCGCCGGCCCGGATACCGAAGCGGGCGATCTGGCCGATCGCCAGCGCCGGCGCGGTTCCCTGCAGCGCCCGCGGCAGCTGCTGTGCCAGCGCCACTGCGCGGAACGGCGTCGCCTTCTGGTGCTCCCTGGCGTGCAGGTAGCGGTTCATCCATCCGTCGGGCGTGCTCTTGACTCCAGGCGTCGCCGACTCCATGTAGTCCTGCGCATCGAAGTGGGAGCGGGTTTCGTCGTGCGATCCGCACGCATGGACGATCGCGAGCGTGCCCGACTCCCATAGCGGCTTCAGGGCACCCATGCGGGGATGCAGTCCGAAGAAGCCGTCCAGGTCGATCGCGGTGTTCTCGCCGCCGGGTCGCGGAATCGCGAGCGAGGGCCGGGCCGCGTAATAGTCACGCTCGGCAAAGGGCACGATCATGTTCAGCCCATCGACCGCGCCGCGCTGAAAGATCGTGACCAGCACCTTCTGCCTCGCCGCCCCGATGCCTTCGACCGTTCGGGCGAGAAAGGTGGGGGCGAAGCCCAGGCTCACGAGCGCGAGCGCGCCATCCTTGAGAAAAATGCGACGCGAGATCATGGCCTTACCTTCTCTGGAAGTCGGGTGATCCAAGCAGCAGCGCGATCCTCTGCGACTCGGTGGTGGCGCGGGCGATGGTCTGCACCGTGGTCGGCGACAGGTCACCGGCAAGCGCCTCGGCTGCGATCTGCTCCTGGGTGACGGGCGCGTCCCGGCGGCTGGTGCGCAGGCCGTCCTCCGAGATCCGCACGGCAAAGTTCATCCGGTTGAGAAGCGCGCCGGTGTTGACCCAGGCGTCCGCCCGGTCGGAGTAGCCGGTAGGCGGCTGGCACATGTAGAGCGGCATCCCCAGCTCTCGCAGCGCCTGGACCACCTGTCCGCCGCCGCGCAGCTCGACTCCCGACGCCCTGAGGGCGCTGGCAACGAACTCGAGCGGGGTCTTCACCTTCGCGCGGTAGGCCGAAGTGGCGAAGAACTCCGGCGAGGTGACGATGACCCGCACGACCTCGCGGATGTCGCCGTCCGTCTGCGTGAATCTGGCGGCGGCGCGGTCCACCAGCGCGGCCGGCGGATCATCGGCGACAAAGCGGCGCGCCAGCTTGGTCGCGATGAACTTCGCCGTCGACGGGTGCCGGGCCAGCAGGTCGAGCACCTGCTCGCCGTCGCGCTTGCCGCCGCCCGATGAGATCCTCGAACCGAGCACGGTCTTGTCGCCGTTGTCGTGCGTCCGCGGGTCGAACCGGAAGCCGCCTCCCTGCCGCGGCGTATCGATCGTCCAGCCGGTGAACGCGCGTGCGATCTCCTGGATGTCTTTCTGGGTATACCCACCGTCCACGCCGACCGTGTGGAGCTCCATCAGCTCGCGGGCGTAGTTCTCGTTGATCCCGCGCCGGCGGCCGGCCGCCTGCTGCGGGCGCGCCGGCTGCCGCACCCCGGGACGCCGGGTGCGTGCCGGCATCGAGGTCTGCGCCTCGGCCGACGCCGCGCTCTGCCAGTTGTCCAGGTAGAAGAGCATCGCCGGGCTTTCCGCGACCGCGCCCAGCAGGTCGCGGAACTTCCCGAACACACGCGGACGGATCGTGTCTCGTTCGTACTCGGTGACGTAGAGGCGCGTCAGCCCCTTCCCGGCGAAGACGTTGAAGTGATTGAACCAGAAGTCGACCATCACCTCTTCGAGCTGCCGCTCGCTGTAGACCGCGCGCAGCGTCTTCTGCTGCATCAGCTCGGCGAGCACCTGGCGGTCTCCCTGGACGCCGTCCCTCGCCATCGCCGGCTTGTCGGGCGCCGCCGGCGGCGTGGAACGCATCTCCGGGTCGGTGGCGCCTGCCGCCCGCTGCGCCGCGCGCCGCTGCGCCTGCGCGGGCAGGTAATAGTCGCGCGCGATCTCCCGCGTGCTCAGGGTCACCATCTTGAATCCCTCCAGCCTCGCGGCCATCGATTGGTCGCCGATGCGGGACGGGTTGAGCTGCTCTTCGATGTAGGCGGCGAGGCCCATCCGTCGCACCCGCTCGACATCCCCGGGGGCCGGGCCGAACCCGAGCCGGTTCAGCGCATGGACGATGGTCTTGTTGTCGGGGGAGGACGGGACCCCGGAAGTTCGCGGTTGTGCCCCCGGGGTCACCGCCGCCGAGACGATCAGCAGGCAGGCGATGCCTGGGCGGACCCATGGAGTTGTGATCTTGGCAAGACTCATCTGATGACCTCTGTTCACCCGGTTTAGACCGCCGCCCTGCCATCCGGGTTGAACCGCCGCTAATATGGCAGGAAATGAAGCTGGTTGCTGCCGAAGGAGAGGCGCTCGACCAGGTGCTGGAGGAATCGCACCGGATCTGGTCGGACGGGCTGACCCGCCGCGCCTACGCGCGCTACAACGCCGCGCAGATGCGAACCGCGTGGGGGGCGCACCACCTGAGCCGGGTCGCACTCGTAGACGATCAGGGCCGCGTGCTCTCGAGCGCGAAGCGCTACGGCCTGCGGGGCTCGCTTGACGGCCGCGAGATCGACATCGTCGGGATCGGCGCGGTCTTCACCCCGGACGCGATGCGCGGGCGCGGCTACGCGCGAGAGACGGTCGAGCAGGTCGTGGCCGCCGGGGCGCGCGACGGCGCGACGCTCGCCCTGCTGTTCTCGGAGATCGATCCCGAGTACTACGAGGCGATGGGGTTCATTCCGGTCGCCCGCCGTGAGCTGGTGATCCGGGTCAAGGAAAAGCCGGGCGCACCGATGGTGCTGGTCCGCGCCGGCGAGGAGCGCGACATTCCGGCCGTCGCGGCGCTGGCGAGAACGATGAGCGAGCGCCACAGGTTTGCGCTGGTCCCGACCGAGGACACGATCCGTTTCAGCCTGTCGAAGAAGCGACTGCTTGCCGGCTTCCTGCCGCCTGGCCTCCTCTCGGTCGAGTTCTTCATCGTCGAAGAGGGGGCCGGACCGGTGGCGTTCGCCATCCTCACCGTGACGAGCGAAGACGTGATCCTCGAGATGTGCGGTGACCGCGACCCGGCCGGGGCGCGCGTGGGAGCGCTGCTGCAGGTCCTGCGAGCCCGGACGCCGACCCAGGCGGCGATCAGCCCGTCCTGCTTCCTTCCGCACGGATGGCTGCCACCGCAGGTGGAGATCGACGGCAGCGCGCTGGTGCGCGATGTAATGATGGTGCGGCCGTTGACCGGCGGCCCGATCGTCCCCCCGCTCGAGGACCGGGAAGTCCTCTTCTGGCACGGCGACCTCTTCTGACCGTTCCGCCTCAGCGGCGCCGCGACTGAAGTGCCTTGGCGATTTCCCGGCCGGCATTCTGACCGGACGCGCCGGTGATGCCGCCGCCCGGATGGGTTCCGGATCCACACAGAAACAGGTTCTCGATCGGCGTCCGGTACCTGCGACCAGCCGAGGATGGGCCGCATCGTGAACAGCTGATCGAGCGATGGCTCGCCGTGATAGATCTGCCCACCGGTCAACCCGTAGCTGCGTTCGAGGTCGGTCGGACTCAGCACCTGCATCGCCTCGACCGATGCGCGCAGGCCGGGAGCGTATTGTTCGAGCGTGTCGAGCACGATTAACGCGAGCGCGTCACGACCGCTCTCCCACGACGAATGGCTGCGCAGCTGGTAGGGCACGAACTGCACGTGCACTGAGAGCACGTGCTTGCCCGGCCGGCGCCAGGCCTGGATCCGCCAACGTCGGAATGACGAAATCGAGGTAGGGGTGCGCGGGCAGTTCTCCGTACTTCGACGCGTCGAACGAACGCTCCAGATAGTCGATGCCGGGAGCGACCAGGATGCGCCCGTGCAGGTCGGCGGGATTGGGAATCGCCGTGAAAACCGGCAGCGACGACAAGGCGAAGTGGACCTTGGCCACCGTTCCCCTGGCCCGGTAGTTCCGGGCCTTCGTGAGGAAGGCGGGCTCGAGTTCGACCGGATCGACGAGCTCGAGGAAGGTGCGCCTCGGGTCGGCGTTCGAGATCACCGCACCAGCCGGGATTTCTTCTCCGCTGTCGAGTACCACCCCGGCGGCTCGGCCTTCGCGGATGAGGATGCGGTTGACCCGCGCGTTGGTCCGGATCTCGGCGCCGGCGTGGCGGGCGGCGTCAGCCATCGCCGCCGCCAGCGCGCCCGGCCCGCCCTGCACCATCACGCTGCTGCCGCCCGGAAGCGGATCGGCGGCGGCGTTCAGCAGCAGCACCGCGCCGCTGCCCGCCGACCACGGGCCTTGCGCCGTGCCGAAGACGCCGCGGGCTGCGACCGCGGCCTGCAGCAGATCGTTCTCGAACCATTCGGCGACGAGATCGGCTGCCGCCATCGGCCCCCAGCGCAGCAGCCGGAAGCTGTCTTTCTTGCCGAGCGCCCGGAAGCGTCTGCCGGCCATCAGCAGGCTCCACATCTCGCCCGCCGCCGGCGAGTCGATGTCCGGCGGGGTCATCTCCAGCAGGTGCGACACGAACGCGCCGAGCCGCCGCAGCGTCTCGCAGAACTCCGGATAGCGTGCCGCGTCCTTCGCGGAAAAAGCGCCGATGGCCTCCGCCGTGCGTCCGGGGTCGGTGGAAAACGCCAGCGCCCGCCCCTCGGGCGCCAGGGTGACGAGCCGGGGATCCGGCTGAATGAATCTGACCGTCCGCGTCAGGCCCATGTCCCGAACCACCGAGGCGCGCAGTGGCCCGATCGCATTGGCGAGCGGCGCCTGGAACCCCGGGCTGAACTCCTCGGTCGCCGCACAGCCGCCGACGACCGCGCGCGATTCGAGCACCAGTGGCTTGAGACCCGCCTTCGCCAGGTAGAAGGCAGTGGTAAGGCCGTTGTGGCCGGAGCCGATGATGAGGATGTCTTTCATAGGAGCTAGGAGCTAGGAGCTCAGAAGTTTGAGTCGTGAGTGTCCGCACGTAGGCCCCCAGCAGCCGCGCCACGTCGTCCACCTCGGGCCACGAATTATTCCCGGGTAGATAGCCAAGGTCCCTCGAGAGAATGAGGTAGTAACGGAGCTCCTCGAGCGAGGCTTCGGGAGTGATTGAAAAACCGGGCCTTGTCAGGTTTGACTGCGTTCCGCGAGAACCCTTCGGCGATGTTCGCCGGGACGGAGACAGAGGACTCGGCGCATCTGGGATGTGAGCCCGAAGATCTCCTCCTTGGGAAACGTTTCTCGTCAGTTGATAGACGCGAAGCGCGAAGGCGTGGCTCTTCTGCCAGACGATCAGGTCCTGAAAGCGTGCTCGCCGGCTTCGCTGCATCTCATCTCTTCTGTCTCCTACTCCTGACTCCTATTGCTCCCTAGCTCCTACTTTCCCCCCAGAATCCGCTGCGCCGCATTCCTCCCCGGTGCCCCCATGATTCCGCCGCCGGGGTGGGTGGCGGAGCCGCACATGTAGAGGCCCTTCACCGGTGTCGTGTATTGCGCCCAGCCGGGGGCGGGGCGGAGGAAAAAGAGCTGTTCGAGGGTCAGCTCTCCCTGGAAGATGTTTCCTTCGGTCAGGCCGAAGGTGCGTTCGATGTCGAGCGGCGTCAGCACCTGGCGGTGAAGGATGATGTCGCGGATGTTGGGCGCGTGCTCGGCGATGGTGTCGATGACGGTATCGCCGAAGGCGTCGCGGTGGTCGTCCCAGGTCCCCCCCTCCTTGAGGTTGTAGGGGGCGTACTGGACGAAGCACGACATCACGTGCTTGCCGGCCGGCGCGACCGATGGATCGGTCAGGCTCGGGATCACCATGTCGATGTAGGGGCGCCGGGAGTAGCGGCCGTACTTGGCCTCGTCGTAGGCGCGCTCCATGTAGTCGACGCTCGGAGAGATCGAGATCGCGCCGCGCAGGTGCGATCCCTCGCCCGGCATCGCGGTGAAGTTCGGCAGCGCGTCGAGCGCGAGATTGACCTTGCCGGAGGATCCCCGGTACTTGTAGCGGCGCACGTCTTCGACGAACTCGTCGGGCAGGTGCTCGGTGCCGACCATCTGCAGGAACGTCAGGTTCGGATCGACAGACGACGAAACGACCTCGGCGGTGATGTAGTCGCCGTTGGCGAGCACGACCCCGGCGGCGGCGCCATCCTTGACGATGATCCGCGACACCGCGGTTTCGGTCCGGATCTCGACACCGGCTTCCCGGGCGGCGTCGCCTATCGCATTCGAGATCGCGCCGGTGCCGCCGCGCGCGAAGCCCCACGACCGGAAGGCGCCGTCGATCTCTCCCATGTAGTGGTGCAGCAGCACGTAGGCGGTGCCCGGCGAGCGCACGCCGAGAAACGTGCCGATGATCCCCGACGCCGACATCGTCGCCTTGAGCACGTCGGTCTCGAACCACTGGTCGAGAAAGTCCACCGCGCTCATCGTCATCAGCTGGACCTGGTTGTACTTGTCCTGGTCGCTCAGCGCCTGGAAGCGGCGGCCGAGCGACAGCAGGTTCATCAAGCCGCGCGGGTCGAGCGACGTCGGATCGGGCGGCGTCATGTTGAGGATCGGCTTGACGAACCGTCCCATCTCGACCATCGCCTTGCCGTACTCGTCGTAGGCCTCGGCGTCGAGCTTCGAATGGCGGGCGATCTCGCGCCTCGTCTTGGCGTGATCGTTGACCCGCCACAGGTAATCGCCGCTCGGCATCGGCGTGAAGGTGCCGTCGAGCGGAAGGATCTCGAGGCCGTGCCGCGGGAGGTCGAGCTCGCGGATGATCTCGGGGCGCAGCAGCGAGACAACGTAGGACGCGACCGAGAATTTGAAACCGGGAAAGATCTCCTCGGTGACCGCCGCCCCGCCGAGCACGTGCCGGCGCTCGAGGACGAGCACCTTGCGGCCGGCCTTGGCCAGATACGCCGCGTTCACGAGGCCGTTGTGGCCGCCGCCGATGACGATCACGTCGTACTTGACCATAACGATTGCCGACTGCGGAGTGTCGATTGCGGATCGACGGATTGCCGATTGCCGAGTGCCGACTGCTACCGGACTGCTGATTGCTGATTGCTGGTTGCTGATTGTGGTTGCTGACTGCTGACAGTTGACAGCGGACAGTTGACCGCGGACGGTTGACAGCGGACCGTCGACTGCGGTTGACGCGCCTGGCGGCGCGGCGATCAGAGACCCGAGGTTCGGGAGCAGAGCAGGGACAGCATCGGAACGCTCGGAATCTTACCCTATAATCGACTTCGTCATGCCGATCGGCACCGCCGTCCACAAACGCACTTTCGCCCTGTGCGAAAGCCTCAATTACCGGGAATGGTCCGGTTACTACGCCGTGAGCGCCTATGAGGGGCACCACGAGCACGAGTACAACGCCATCCGGAACGCGGCCGCGCTGATCGACGTCTCACCGCTGTTCAAGTACCGAATCACCGGCCGCGACGCCGCCCGTTTCGTCGACCGGTTGATCACCCGCGACGTCTCGAAAATGACCCCCGGCCAGGTCTACTACACCCCCTGGTGCGACGAGCATGGCAAGGTGATCGACGACGGGACGGTGGCCAGGCTGGAAGCGCAGACTTTCCGCTGGACTGCCGCCGACCCCAGCCTGCGCTGGTTCACCCAGAATGCCGCCGGCATGGACGTGCAGGTCGAAGACATCTCCGAAGAGATCGCCGCCCTGGCGCTGCAGGGGCCAACTGCCGCGGGGTTGCTGCGCGCCGTAGCCGGCCCCGGGATCGACAGCCTGAAGTACTTCCGCGTCATGTCCGGCACCATCGGCGGCGTGAAGGTCGAGATCTCGCGCACCGGCTACACCGGTGACCTCGGCTACGAGATCTGGATGCCGGCGGCGAGCGCGGTCCGCGTCTGGGACGCACTGATGAGCGGGGGCAAGCCGTTCGACATCCGGCCGGCTGGAATGCTCGCCCTCGACGTCGCCCGGATCGAGGCCGGCCTGCTGCTGATCGAAGTCGATTTCTTCAGCAGCAAGAAAGCGATGATCCCCTCGCAGACCTACTCCCCCTTCGAGATGGGGCTGGGACGGCTGGTCAGCCTGAACAAGGCGCGGTTCATCGGCCAGCAGGCGCTGCGCCGCGAGCACGAGCGCGGCCACCGCCGTCAGGTCGTGGGGCTGGAGATGGATTGGCCCGAAGTCGAAGCGATCTACGAAAAGCTCGGTCTCGCTCCCTCGGTCGGCGCGACCGCGTCGCGGACGGCCGTGCCGGTTTACCGCAGCGGGACGCAGGTCGGCCGCGCCACCTCTTCGACCTGGTCACCGACGTTGAAGAAGATGATCGCGCTCGCCACGGTCGACGCACCGCACTACACGGTCGGCACTCAGCTGCAGATGGAAGTAACGGTGGAAGCCGTCCGACACCGGGTGAAGGCGACCGTCGTCAAGACGCCGTTCTTCGATCCGAAGAGGAAGACGGCGACGCCGCCTCTCTAGGTGCCAGATTCTGCTTGTGAGCTGCGAGTTGAGAGGCCGGCACTTCAGAGCTGGGAGCTGCAATCTGACAGCTGAGCTCTGTCCGTGCACCCCCACGATCATCCGGTCGAATGCGTAGAGTAGATCTTCGCGATTCGAATACGGGCCCGGCGTGTACGCCCTGGAGCTGATGCCGGCCTGCGAGAGCTCGCACACGTGCCAGTCCTGCCGGTTCGTCATGTCCCAGAACTCCACCGCGTCATTGGGATCGAAACCGGGCCGCGCCGCCTCGCGCGGGTGGAAGTGCCATTCGCAGATGTTGATCGTCCGATCCGGCGCGAGCGGCCACAGCGTGTGCACCAGCATGTAGTCAGGGTGCAGGCTCAACAGCATGTTCGGAAAGATCGCGTAGTAGTAGACCCGCCGCGCATCCTCTGCCGACAGCCCCGGCAGCGGCTCCCGCGAGCACTTGCCGGTCATCGTCAGCGTGTCCACACCCGGCCGAAGATCCATCCGTCCGCCCATGTAGGTGGGCTGCAGCGGATCGTTCTCGCCGCTGAGGTAATGCGACAGCTTGTTGAGCGCCGGATGCAGGTTCGGGCAGTGCAGGCACTCGTTGTAGTTCTGGATGATCAGCTTCCAGTTGGCCTTCACGTCGTAGACGATGCGGTGGCCGAGTCGGAGATCCTGCATCCGCCACTGTGCGAAGCGTGACGGCAGGTCGGCGAGCTGCTCCCGCAGCGGCGGCGGCGATTCGCGTGAGAGATTGATGAAGATGTGGCCGTCCCAGACGTCGGCGTGCACGCGGTGCAGCGGGTAGTCCGCCTTGTCGAAATGCGGCACCTCGTGCATGTGCGGCGCGCCGATCAGTGCGCCGTCGAGATCGTAGGTCCAGGCGTGATAGGGGCACTGAATGCTGCCGGCGAAGGAGCCCTCGGCGTCGGTGCACAGCCTGGTGCCGCGATGGCGGCAGACGTTGTAGTACGCCCTGACCGTGCCCGTGGTGTTGCTGGTGATGATGATGCTTTCGCCCATCACCTCGCGCACGATGAACCGGCCTGGCTGCTGGACCTGCTCCACGCGCCCGGCGCAGATCCACATCCTGGCGAAGAGGGTCTCGAGCTCGCGCCGGTAGTAGTCGTGATCCGTGTAGAACGGCGCCGGCAGTGTCGTCGCACCTGGCGGCATGATCTCGCGCGGCTTGATAGCGATCTCAGGTTCCATCGCGAGTCATGATACAACCACCCGGTGAAGCCGATTGACACCGCGGGCGCACCCGCACTTCGTCGTGAGCTCGGGCGATGGGATCTCACCGCAATCGGCATCAACCAGGTCATCGGCGGCAGCGTCTTCGCGCTGGCCGCCGGCCTCGCTCTGAACACCGGGTCGTGGGCGCCGTGGCTGATCGTGGCGATCGCGGTGGCGTCGCTGCTGATCGCGCTGTCGTTCGCCGAGGTGGCGAGCCGCTTCGACGGCACCGGTGGCCCCTATCTCTACACCCGCGCCGCGTTCGGGCGGTTTCCGGCCTTCGAGGTCGGCTGGATGATGTGGTTCACGCGCGCGGCGAGCTGGGCCTCGGTGATCAACGTCCTGGTCGATGCCCTGGGCCGCTACCGGCCGGAGCTGCTCGGGCCGATTGCCCGTCCCGCCTTCATGGCGCTGTTGATCGCGCTCATCTGCTGGATCAACGTCCGGGGCATCCGCCAGAGCAGCATCGTCGTCAACGTGCTCACCGTCGCCAAGATGCTGCCGCTCGTCATTTTTATCGCCATGGGAATCTTTTACGTCGACTGGGGGAGCTTTGGTGCGGCCGCGACCGTCACCCCTTCGCAGATGGCGACCGGAGCACTGCTCGTCGTCTTTGCGTTCGGCGGCTATGAAGTCATCCCGGTCGTCGGCGGCGAAGCGACCAATCCCCGCCGCGACATCCCGTTTGCGTTGATCATGACGATCGTGATCGTCGCCGCGATCACCGTCTTCACGCAAGTGGTCGCGTTCGGGACCCTGCCGGGGATCGCGACATCGAAGACGCCGCTCGCCGATTCAGCGGTCGTGTTCATGGGGTCGGCCGGGGCCGTCCTGATCACCATCGGCGCCGTTTTCTCGACCTCTGGCAACAACATGGGGCAGGCCCTGTCGGGATCGAGAAACCTGTTCGCCCTGGCGGAGCAGGGGGACCTCCCGCGGTGGTTCGGCTACGTCCATCCGGTCTACCGCACCCCGGTCAATGCGATCCTGGTGACATCCGGCGTCGGCCTGGTCCTCGCCGTGACCGGCAGTTTCGTGACCATGGCGGCCGCGAGCGCGATCAGCCGGCTGCTGGTCTACGTCATGACTTGCGCCTCTATGATTCGCCTTCGCGCTTCGCGCTTCGGCGGACAGGTTCGTCCGGAGGTGGTCGAGGGGATCGTCGTGAATCCGGCCACCTTCAGGATTCCGGGCGGTCCGGTCATCCCGAGCCTGGCGATCGTCGTCGCGCTCACCATCCTGTTCGGCGCGTCACGGGCGCAGCTCGTGTCAGGAACGTGGGCCCTGGTGGCGGGGGCCTTTCTCTATTTCATCGCCGTGCGGCAGGCTTCCAGGAGGGCTCGATGAAACGTGTGGGCGTCATTCTCGCGATCGCGCTGCTGTGCGGCAGTGCACCTGCCTACGCTCAGCAGACGATATTCGTTGTCCGCCACGCGGAACGGGCCGACTCGGTCAAGGGGACCGCGCCGACGATGGCCGCGGATCCCGAGTTGTCGGAGGCCGGCAAGGCCCGGGCGCAATCGCTGGCCGCGGCGCTGAAGGACGCACGGATCACGTCGATCTACACCACGCAGTTCAAGCGCACGCGGCAGACGGCCGAGCCGCTCGCCTCGGCGCTGGGGATCCAGCTGACCGTGGTGCCGGCGGCCGATCTTGCCGGATTGATCGCGAAGGTGAAGGGCGGGGGGAACGCCCTCGTCGTCGGGCACTCGAACACGGTCGGAGAGATCGTGGCCGGACTGGGCGTGAGCGAGCCGGTGAAGCTTGGCGACGACGACTACGACAACCTGCTCGTCGTCGTGGCCGGGGAAAAGCCGACCCTAGTCCGGCTTCACTTCCGTTGACCGCTCCTGGCCGATCGCAAGCACGTCGTACCTCCAGATCCCGGCTGCATATGCCAGGGGCGTGAGCAGCCCGAGGAACCAGACGAACAGGGCGACCACGGTCAGCGCGCCAGAGTCCGGCGCGACCGCGTGCAGCGGACCGAGGACGAGCAGGCTGAGCGCTCCGCCGGCGAGCTGGCTCAGAAGGATTCCGGTGATCGCGGGACGCGCGTCGGGAACCGTCACCGCAGGGATGCCGGTCTCGGCCGGGTCCGGGCCGGGGCCCGACGGCAGGCGGGTCCCCGCCTCCCGCAGGCTGCGCAGCAGTGAGACGATGCTGGCGACTGGCAAGACGACCGCGAGCAGCACCATCAACGGGAAGCCGAAGAGCAGAAACACCAGCCCGAACTTCATCGTGACGGTCGACGGATCGACCGGCCACCATCGGACGAGCAGCATCACGGTGACGGGGGTCAGGGCGTAGGCAATCGGCAGCTGGATCCCCGACGCGCGGATCCAGGAGCGCCGGCTGGGGAAGACCTGGCTGAAGTGGAACAGGAGGATGGCCGCGACCGACAGCGCCGCCAGCATCACCCCCAGCGGAATCCGCTCGAAGGCCAGCACTTCCTTGATGCCGAGGAAATACGCCGCCGCCGGGATGCAGAACGCGATCGCGTTCATCAGCCCGAATGCCAGGAAGACGCGGGTTCGCTCGTCACGCGGCGCCTGCGCGAGCGCGGCCACGCCGACCGCCAGGTAGACCGCGGCCGCGATCAGCTGCGTCACCGCTTCGAACACGGTGAGCTCCGGCATCGTCGGCGTGGGATTCATCGATCCATTGTAGGTCGCCGCTCCGGCCGTTCACACCCATTCAAGCCATGCGCGGCGGTCAGGCGATAATGTGCGCCATGCGATTCACTGTTTTTGCCGCCGCCGTCGCCATTGTCATCACCGGAGCGCCGCTGCTCCAGGCCCAGCGCTCTGCCCAGAGCGGATCGATCACCCCGCAGGAGCTGGCGCGGATCTGGGAGAGCGAGCGGGTCTCACCGCCGGCGCCGCTGCTGCTCACGCACGAGGAAGTCGTCCGACGCCTGAGCGCGGTCGTCGCGAAGACGCCGGACCTGTTTGCCCTGGCGCAGATCGGCGAATCGGTCGAAGGCCGTTCGATCAACCACATTCGCGCCGGCTCCGGCTCGACCCCGATCCTCCTGTGGTCGCAGATGCACGGCGACGAGCCGACCGCGACCGCCGCGCTGTTCGACATCTTCGAGTACCTCGCCCGGCACCGTGAGGATCCGGCTGTCCGCCGCATCCTGGCTCAGCTCACGCTGCATTTCGTCCCGATGTTGAACCCGGACGGCGCCGAGCGGTCGCAGCGGCGCAACGCCCAGAGCATCGACATCAACCGCGACGCGCTGCGGCTGCAGACGCCTGAAGGGCGGGCGCTCAAGGCGCTGCGCGACAAGCTCGAGCCGAAGGTCGGATTCAATCTGCACAACCAGAGCTGGGGCACGGCGGTCGGCAACCCGCCGAAGGCGGCCTCGATCTCGCTGCTGTCGGTCGCCTACGACGAGAAACGGAGCGAGAACGCCGGCCGCGTGCTGACCAAGAAGCTGTCCGCGGTGATCCGGGATTCGCTGGAGCCGTTCGCCTCCGGCCAGATCGGCCGCTACGACGACTCCTTCGAGGTCCGCGCCTTCGGCGACAACATCACGCTCTGGGGCACGCCGGTAGTGCTGATCGAAACCGGGCCGTGGCCGTCGGAGGAGCCCGATTCCCACCTGGTGCGGCTCAACTTCATCGCCATCCTCTCGGCCCTCGACGCGCTGGCGACCGGGACCGTCGACAAGGCGGACCCGAGGCGCTACGAGTCGCTGCCGATGAACGACTCCGGACTGATGTACATCCTGGTCCGCAATGCGAGCGTGATCAACGGCGACGGCGTGGAACCGTTCACGGCTGACATCGGGATCTCCGGGAACCGCCGGGTGCGTACGGTGAACGGCAAGCGCGAGATGCAGGTCACGACGAGCATCGCCGACATGGGGGACCTTCGGAAGGCCGGCGGCCTCCGCGAGATCGATGCGACCGGCATGACCGCGGTGCCGGACACGGGCTTCGAAACCGGGGCGATGGTCGACCTGCCGGACTGGAAGAAGAAGGGTGATCTTACGATCGCCACCGGCCAGCAGCCGCGGATCGCGCTGCTTCGTCCGGCGGATGGCGGGAAGTATCGGGTGGAGCTAGTGCTGAAGTAGCGTGAGTAGTAATTGCGGCAACTGCGCCAAGCCGTCCGCCCGACACTCGCCAATGCCTCCCAATTCCCGAAGACTCCACACATCTAGGGGAATGTCAGGCGTCGGGGCTGGGCGGGGTAGACGACCCGGCCGTCGAAGATCGTGTAATCGACGGTCACCGACCGGAGGTTCGACGGCTCGATCGAGAAGATGTCCTCCGAGAGGACGACGATGTCGGCGAGCATGCCAGGCTTGAGGAAGCCCTTGCGCTGCTCGTCGTAGGAGGCGTAGGCGCCGTTCACGGTGTAGGCCTGCAGCGCCTGCGCCAGCGTCAGGCGGGGGAGAGCGTGGTGGAGAACCCGCAGCGGCGAGAGCGGGCCGTTCGGCCAGTCACTGCCCAGCGCCAGCTTGTCGCCGACCGCCGTGAAGTTCCGCTGCTGGTGTTCGATGCGATGCCGGCGCTCGCGGACGGGCTCTCCGTTCGATCGCTCGGCGTGGGTGAACGCGGCGCGGGCCATGTCGGCCTCTTCGGGTGAGTCGGCCTCGATCATCACCTGCCATCCGCGCGCGTCGAGCAGGCGGACCAGGCGGTTCAGGGCGTCGGGGCCGATGCCGTCCATCGCCACCTTCGCGCCACCGGCCTTGAACAGGGGGTCGTCCGGATACTGTTTCAACACGCCGTCCAGGGCGGCGACGTCCTCGTCGGTACGCGCGGTGTGGACCGGCAGCGCTGAATAGACGCGCATCGAGACCGCGCCGTCCTTGCGGGCGGCGTCGAGCAGTTCGAAATCGAGCGCCGCGCCATCGGCGTTCTGCAGGCTGGTGATTCCGTTGCGCTGCGCCTCGGTGATGGCCGCAAACAGCGCGCGCGTGCGCTCCTCGGGCGTGGGCTTCGGCAGCAGGACCTCGACCGCGGCGGCCGCCGTGCCTTCGAGGATGCCGACCGCGTCGCCGGTCGCATCCCGAACGATCCGGCCGTCGGCCGGGTCGGGAGTGCGCCGTGCAATCCCGGCCAGTTTGAGCGCGCGGGAGTTCACCCAGGCGGCATCGCCGGTCTCTGACGCGAGCTGCACCGGCCGGTCCGCCACTGCCTCGTCCAGCAGGTGACGAACGGTCAGCTCGGCTCCGTCGAGCATGCCTTCGGTCCAGCCTCGCCCGACGATCCAGGCCCGGCCCGGGTTGGCCTCGGCCCACGCCTTGACCCGCCGCACGACCTCGCCCAAGTCCTCCGCTCCCGACAGGTTCACACCGTCGAGGGTGAGGCCGCCGCGCACCAGGTGAAGGTGCGCGTCGTTGAAGCCGGGCACGATCGCTCCCCCCCGCGCATCGATCGTGGTCGTCTGCGGCCGCTGCATCCGGAGGATCTCGCGGTTGCTGCCAACCTTGAGAATCTGGTTGGCGCGCACCGCCACCGCCTCCGGCATGTCCCCGTCGTCGCCGGTGAACACCACGCCGTTGTGGACGATCAGGTCGACCGGCCCGTCGCTGTCGTCCCGCTGCGCGCCGACGATGAGGCCGGCGATCAGGGTGACCGCGACGATGCCGACGACAACGAAGCTGGTGAGCCGGGCGGCCATCGGGGCAAATTTTAGCATGCGGCGCGTGCTACAGTCCCGCACCATGCAGGCCACAACCCCCACGACGGTCATCCCTGACGAGGGGCTGGTCCGGGCGATCGGCCTCGGTTCCGCCATCCTGATCGTCATGGGGACCGTGATCGGGTCCGGCATCTTCCTGACGACCGGCGGGATGGCGGCATTCATCCCGTCCGCGTCGCTCCTGTTGCTCGCCTGGGTGCTCGGTGGAGTGCTGTCGCTCGCCGGCGGCCTGACCTACGCCGAGATGGGCGCGATGTTTCCGCGCTCGGGTGGGGTCTACGTCTTTCTGCGCGAGGCCTACGGCGGCCTGGCGGCCTTTCTCTACGGGTGGGCGTCGCTGCTCGTCGTGATCAGCGGCAGCATCGCCGCGGTGGCGATGGGGTTTGCCGAGTACCTGAGTTATTTCATCCCTGCCGCCTCGACCAGCCGCATCCTGGTGGCGGTGCCGTTGCCATGGGGGACCTTCTCGATCTCGGCCGGCCAGTTGACGGCCGCCGCGTCGATCGCGGTTCTCGGCGGGGTCAACTACGTCGGGGTCCGCACCGGCAACATGGTGAACGTCGTGCTGACCGCGGCGAAAATCGCAGGGCTGTCGGCGATCCCGATCCTGGCGCTGATGCTCGGTGACGTCTCGCCGGTCTACGCGCCGGTCGTTCCGGCCGAGGTTGCACGCCCGCTTGCCTCGTTCGGCATCGCGATGATCGCGGTGCTCTGGACCTACGAGTCCTGGTACTACATTACCTATGCGGCCGGCGAGATCAAGGATCCGCAGCGGAACGTTCCCCGAGCCCTCTTCATCGGGATCATGGGGCTGATGGCGATCTACGTGATCGTGAACCTGGCCTACCTGCACGCGCTCACGATCGACGACATCAAAGGAGTCACCCGGATCGCTCAGAAGGCCGCGACCGCGCTGGTCGGGCCTTCAGGCGCGACGTTCATCGCCCTGACGGTGGTGGTTTCGACGCTGGGGTGCAATGCGGCCGGCATCCTCGGCGGCTCACGCGTCCTGTTCGCGATGGGGCTGGACGGCGTGTTCCTTCCGGCCGCCAGCCGCATCCACCCGCACTACCGCACGCCGCATGTCGCCATCGTGTGGCTCACCGCCTGGTCGATGTTGCTCGCGCTCTCGGGCACCTACGACCAGCTGTTCACCTATGTGATGTTCTCGTCGATCCTGTTCAGCGTCGCTACCGGCCTGGCGCTGTTCCGCCTCCGTGCCACCCACCCGAATCACTCGCGGCCGTACCGCGCCTGGGGTTATCCCGTCGTTCCCGGGCTGTTCGTCCTCGGGTCCGCCGTATTCGTCCTGAATACCCTGCTGGAACGCCCGGTGGAGTCGATCGCCGGCCTCGGGCTGCTGGTGCTCGGTCTGCCGGTCTACTGGTACTCGAAGCCAAGCCGGCCCAGGGAGTAGAGCTCCGATTTATCATTGACGGATCCATGCGCATAGCGATCCTGGGTTCGGGAGCGGTCGGCGGGTATTACGGGGCGAAACTGGCTCGATCCGGGCAGGACGTGACCTTCATCGCGCGGGGCAGGCACCTGGCCGCCATACGCGACCGCGGCCTGGAGGTCCGTAGCCCGATGCTCGGCGACTTCACCGCCCGCGCCAGGGCGGAGGAGGACACCGCCAGGGTCGGCCCGGTCGACCTCGTCATCTTCACGGTGAAGGCGTACGACAACGCGCAGGCGCTGCCGCTGCTGCGCCCGATGGTCGGCCCCGACACCACCGTCCTGACCCTGCAGAACGGCGTCGACAGCGCCGGGGAAGTGGCGGCGGTCACCGGCGAGGCACACGTCCTGGGCGGCACCACCTACATCGCCACCGCGCTCGCGGCCCCCGGGGTGATCGAGCAGACCGGAACCCACCGCCGCATCGTCTTCGGCGAAGTGTTCGGCCAGCTGCCGCGCCTGTCGGACCGGGTCCACCCGATACTCGAGGCGCTGCTGGCCGCCGACATCCAGGCTGAAGCCGTCGGCGACGGGCGGGTCCCGATCTGGGAGAAATTCATCTTCCTCGTGTCGCTCGCCGGCTTCACTGGCGCGACCCGCCTGCCGATCGGACCGGTCTGGGCCGATCCATTCGTCCGCGAGCAGTTCCTGAACGGGTGTCGCGAGATCGAGGCGCTGGCGCGGGCGGAAGGAGTGCCGGTCGCGACGGATCGGATCGACCAGATCATCGGTTACGTTCCGACGATCCCCGGTTCGATGCGGTCGTCGCTGTTGATCGACCTGGCGCAGGGGAAGAAGATCGAGGTGGAGGCGCTCCAGGGAGCGGTGGTGCGGCGCGCCGCGATCGCGGGCGTGCCGGTGCCGATCATGTCGACGCTCTACGCGCTCCTCAAACCATTTGCGTCAGGGGAACCCCCACGCGTCTGACCACCGCGTCGAAGCGCGGCATGCCGCGCATCCGCGTCAGCATCGGATCCACGCCGAGGAAGACGCAGCCGCCGACGTGGTGTTCCACCATCCGGTCGACATGATCCATGGCCAGGTCGAACTCGCCGAGCGACGTGTGAACGACCGCGAACGCCGCCCCCATTGCCGGCGGTGTTTCCGGGTGCCGCTGCATCTGGGCGAGCCGCTCGCGCCAGTAGGCGGTCGCGCCACCGCTGCGGTAGGCCGCAGCGAGCGCGGCACCGTCGAGTGAGAAGCCCCAGAACCGCTGCTTCGAGATCTGCGCCGCGGCCTCCTCGAGCCGGCCGAGCCCTTCGTAGCAGGTGATCAGAAGGCTGCCGGCCTCTTCGAGCCCGGGTTTCAGCGAGAGTATGTCCTGCAGCTCTCTGACGGCCTCCTCGTAGCGGCCGCTCGAATGGTGCACCCAGGCGACTCCGAGGTTGATGAAGGGAGACAACGGATCGAGCGCCCGGGCGCGGCGGGTCGCGATCATCGCCTCGTCGAACCGGCTGCAGGTGAGCAGGAGGATGCTCTGGACGGCGTAGGCCAGCGCCGAGTCCGGATCGAGCCGCAGCGCTTCGTTGAGCTCGGCCTCCGCCGCCGCCCAGTCCCATCCGTGGAAGAGGCGTTCGAGGCCGAGCGTGATATGCGCGTCGGCAAGCTGCGGATCGATCTCGAGCGCACGCAGCGCGGCCGCCCGGGCCCGGGGAAATCCTTCCGCCGGCTCGATCAGTCCGTAATACGACAGCGCACCGAACGCATTGCCGAGGCCGGCATAGGCCTGCGCGAAGGCCGGGTCGTGGTCGATGGCGCGCTCGAAGTGTTCGATCGCCCGGTAGAAGCTCTCGGCCCCCCAGTTGTGCCAGTGGTGGCGCCCGCGCAGGTATTCCTGGTAGGCCTCGGGATCCACGGTCGGGCGCTGACGCAGCTTCTTGCGCTGCGCGCCGGTCAGCTTCAACCGCAACGCCTCGGAAATCTGCCAGGCGATCTCTTCCTGCAGCACGAGCAGCTCCGACGTCTTCTGCCGGAAGCGCTCCCCCCAGAGCTGGGTCTCGCTGGTCGTGTCCACCAGCTCCGCCTGGATGCTGAGCACGTCCCCCTGCTGCACGACGTGCCCGGTCAGGATCGTGCGCGCGTTGAGCGCCAGCCCGACGGTCGAGGGATCGGTCTGCATCCCCTTGTACCGGAACACCAGGCTGCGCGGGACGACGCGGAGGCCCGGCAGCTGGGAGAGGCTGTTGATGATGCTCTCGGTGATCCCGTCGGTGAGGTACTCGATCTGCGGATCACCGCTGCTGTTCACGAATGGCAGGATGGCGAGCGACTTGCCGCGCGGCTTGGCGGCCCGGCTCGCACCGGACCGTCCGCCGCTGCCGGTCGCGACGGCACGCAGCGCCATCGCCAGGTCCACCGCCGATCCAAAGCGGCGCTGCGGCTCCCGGTCGACGCAACGCGCGACGATCGCCCGCAGCTCGGCGGGGGCAGCCGGATCGATTGCGGACAGGTCCGGCAGCCCGGCGCGCAGCACGCTCGCGAGCACTTCCTGCGCGGTAGCCCCGGTGAACAGCCGCCGGCCGGTGAGCATCTCGTAGAGCAGGCAGCCGGTCGCGAAGATGTCGCTGCGGCCGTCGACCCGCCCCCCGGTCACCTGTTCCGGCGACATGTAACCGAAGGTGCCGAGCACCGTTCCCGGGGCCGTGGGCATGCCGGTCGGCGCCTCGCCGGCGGCCGCGAAGCGATGGAGCGCGAGGCCGAAGTCGAGAATCTTCACCGCGCCATCGGAGGTCAGGAACACGTTCTCCGGCTTGAGGTCGCGGTGGATCACCCCCTTGCCGTGCGCCGCAGCGAGCCCGTCCGCGACCGCCGCTGCCGTCGCCGCCGCTTCGCGCCAGGGGAGCGGCCCCTCGTCGACCCGGGCGCGCACGGTCCGTCCTTCGAGCAGTTCCATGACCGCGAACGGCACACCATCGGCAACCGCCAGCTCGTGGATCGCCATGATGTTCGGGTGCGAGAGCGCCGCGACCGCGCGCGCCTCGGTCTCGAACCGCAGGCGCATCGCCGGATCGGAGGCGATGTGGTCCGACATCACCTTGATCGCGACCTCGCGGGCGAGCCGCACGTCGCGCGCTCGATAGACCTGTCCCATGCCGCCTGACCCGAGCGGGCCGGTCACTTCATATTGGGCGAGACGACTACCTGGATCGAGTGGCATTTCCGGGAAACGGGCAGACTTCGATTATCACACGCGGTGCGCTGCTGAGCGCTGGGTGCGGTCCACGGAGAGGGCACCTACGGTTGAACATCGGGATGAATCACGATCATCGACGAAGCCGTAACCGCAGAGGCCGCCGAGGACGCGGAGGGATTCTTCTATTGGTTTTTCTCTGCGCCCTCCGCGCGCTCAGCGGTGATTCTGTCTTCCCGCGCGGGCGAACGGATCAGGATGCCGTGGTGGGCTGGAGCACGCGCCACGCCGTCATGCCGCCGGCGACGTTGATCACGCCGTCGAGCCCGGCGCGCGACAACACGCTGGCGGCCAGCGAGGACCGGTAGCCTCCCTCGCAGATCGTCGCGACCGGACGATCACGCGGGAGCTCGGAGGCGCGCCTGGCGAGGTCGCCGAGCGGGATGTGCACCGCTCCTTCGATATGGCCGGCGTTCCACTCGCGGCTGGTCCGGACGTCGACCACCAGTGGCGGAGTGCTGCTGTGCAGCAAACCGTGCAGATCCTGGACGTTGGTCACGAGGTGGGAGCCGGTCGGCAGCCCCGCGGCGCGCCAGCCCTCGAAGCCGCCGGTGACGTGCCCCTCGATGCGCGACACCCCGACCCGCACCAGTTGCCGTCCAGCCTCGGTCGCCTCCTGCTGGCTGGCCGCGATCAGAACGACGCGGGCGTCGTGGGGCAGCACGTAGCCGGCCCAGTAGCCGACCTTCTGCCCGAAGGCGAGGTTGAGCGCGCCGATCGGGTGTTCGGCGGCAAAAGCGCTGGCGCCGCGCAGATCGATCAGCAGCGCTCCCGCCCGGATCGCGTTCGCCGCTGACGCCGGCGACATCGGCGCCGGACCGCGGTAGCCGTTCACCATGCCGAGCAGCGGCGGCCCTTCCTGGTTCAGCTTTTTCATCCGCGGGAAGTAGGGGGGCGTATCGGGAAGGTCGGCCATCACCGCGGCGACGAACGCTTCCTTCGTCGCGTGCTGCAGCATCGGGTTGAACCGCTTCTCCTGCCCGATCGTCGTGAACGGTTCGCTGCCGATGCCGGCGCCGCACAGCGAGCCGGCGCCGTGTCCGGGGTGGACCTGAATCCGGTCGTCGAGCACGAGGATCTTCTTGAACAGCGAGTCGTGGAGGTCGCCGGCCAGGCGCCGCGTCTGTTCTTCGCCGAGCAGATCCGGACGCCCGACCGCACCGACGAACAGCGTGTCGCCGGTGAACAGCCGCACCGGCTGGTCCGGCTGGCTGGTCAGCACCGAGAGGTGCTCGGGGGTGTGCCCGGGCGTGTGCATGAACTCGATCGACAGGTCGCCGACCCGCAGGCGCTCGCCGTGCGCCGCCTGATGATGCGCGTAGCGGAGATTCGATCCCGGCCCCGAGATCGTCTTTGCGCCGACCGCGGCCAGCTCGCGCGAGCCGCAGGCGAAATCGGCGTGCACATGGGTCTCGAACGAATAAAGGATGCGGAGATTGTTCGCGCGTGCCGTCTCGACGTAGATGTCGACGTCACGCCGTGGATCGATGACCACTGCCTCGCGGGTGCGCGGACAGGCGAGAAAGAACGAGCTCTGAGCGAGCCCTTCGTCGTAGAAGCGCTGGAACATCGGCTAGAATCCCCCGGCGGACCGACCTTTCGCGCATCATACACCCATGTCTCTGCTCGTCATTCCGCTCATCATGGTCGCCGGCGCCGTGGCCGGCTGCCTCGGGGCGCTGCTCGGTCTGGGTGGAGGCGTGTTCCTGATCCCCTTCCTCAACGTCGGTCTCGGCCTCGACATGCCGATCGCCTCCGGCATCAGCCTGATGACGGTGATGGCGACGTCGAGCATCGTCGCCGCCGGTTCCGCCAACCGCGACGTCATCAACCTCCGCCTTGGCCTGATGCTGCAGATACCGGCGGTGGCCGGGGGCCTGGCCGGGGCCGAGGCGGTCGAACTGCTGTCGGCCCGGACGCTGTCGCTGATCTTTGCCGTGGTGACCGGCGGGATCGGGGTGGTGATGCTCACCCGGCTGGATCGCCGCAACGTGATCCTCGATCCGCTGGTCCAGCCCAACTTGTTCGGCGGCCGCTACTACGAAGCCGAAAGCGACCGCAAGGTCGTCTACCGGTTCCGCCGCTTGCCGGCCGCGCTCGGCATCTCGTTCTCCGGCGGGATTCTGTCGGGCCTGCTCGGGATCGGCGGCGGCATCCTCCAGGTCCCCGCGCTCAACGCCTGGTGCGGCGTGCCGATGCGCGCAGCCGCAGCCACGACCGCGGCGATGATCGGGATCACCGCGCTCGGCTCGGTGCCGATCTACTACTCCCGCGGCAGCATCATCGCGCCGCTCGCCGCCGCGGCGGTCCTGGGCGTGCTCGCCGGGTCCCGCGCCGGCATGTGGATCAGCCCGCGCACCCGGGCGAGATGGCTGAAGCTGCTCATGGTCCTGGTGCTGGTGCTGGTCTCGGCGACCTACTTCTACAAGGCCGCGTCCCTGTGAGCGGTAATCTCGAACACCGCTACCGGTGGATATCGGTCGGGCTCGTGCTCCTGTTCGGTGCGACCCTGGCGCTGGGACTGCTCCTCTACACCCTGGACCATCAGAGCGCGATCGCGCTCGTGGTTCTCCAGACCGGATTGTTCATGCTGATGGCTTCGCCGGCGGTAAGGATCGCGGTCATTGCCGCCGAGCGCATCCGGCGCCGCGACTGGGGCTTCCTCGGGATGACGGCGGTGGTGGTGATCGAGGTCGGCATCGTGCTCTGGCGCGCCGGCACGCGGGCCTGACCCGGCCGCCCGTCTACGGCTGTTCCCCGGCCTTGACCGTTTCGGCCACCCGGGTCAGCCTCTCGTGCGAGGCGCTGCGCATCCGGTCGAGCAGCGCCGAGATCCGCTGCGCCTGACGGACGACGGTGGCGAGGTCGCGCTGGAGGTTCGGGTCGGCGTAGCCGCGCTCGATCAGGTCGCAGTGCCCGACGATCGTCTGGAGCGCGCCGTTGATCTCGGCCGACAGGCTGAGCGTCAGCTCGGTCATCGCTTCGAGCGTGCGGTGCCTGGTCACCGCGATCTGGAGCCGCTGCGCGACGTGGGCCATCGCCAGGATCTCGGTGACCGGGAGCAGCGCCGCGGCGTGCTCCGGGGTGAACGCGGCGAGCTGGCGCGAGACCACGTTCAGCGTGCCGACCGCCCGCTCGTTCGACACCAGCGGCACCACCAGCGCCGAGGCGAACCCGGAGTTGTGGGCAACGTTGGTGTCGAGGAAGTGCTGCGCCCGGACCGAGGTGTCGTCGATGATCAGCGGCTCCCGCGATTTCACCGCGAACCCGATCGCTGTCCCCTCCGCCTTGAACACCACGTCGGGCCGCGGCTGGGAACGCCGGTCCGCCTCGTTCATCCGCGCCGTGTAGGTCTGGAACTCGTCTCCCTCCTCGTTCAGCAGCGCGAGCCCGACCCGGTCGCACGGCACCAGCCGGACGATTCGCTCGGCGATGGCCTGGAAAGCAAGCGGCACGTCGACCGAACGCGCCAGCGTTTCGAGCATCGCGTTGTGCAGCTGCAGCTGCGCGATCTCGTCACGAGTGGCCCTGTGCGCGTCCTGGGTGTGGCTGAGCTGTGCGGCGAGCCGGTCGATCCGCCTCGTCGAAAGCAGGGCGAGGACGACGATGACGATCCACTCGGCGGCGACCTGGGCGACGCCCCAGGGGAAGCGCGGCGGTGTGCCGGTGATCCACGCCGCCAGCTGCAACGCCGCGAATGCCGCGAGCAACCCCCAGACGGCGAGGGAGGCGGCGCGGTGCCGGCTCGTGCTCATTCTGAGCGCAGTTTATACGCTTCGGCAGTCGGTCTGAGCGGGCGATCGAACCACAGCGGCCGGCGCACACGGTCCGGTCCGGCGATCGCGGGGCGGGTTTTCGCCATCCACTCCTTGTAGACCTCGTGGGCCTTGTCGGTATCCACCACGATGTCGCCATAGGCGTCGTCCGGGCCGCCCTTCTCGAGGTGGACCCGCTGATGCCAGCAGTGCATGCCGCTGACCGGGTCCGGCTGCACCGGGAAGGTCAGGTTCTGGTGGACCCCGACTTCGCTCCACCAGATCCGCGCGCTGTCAGGATCGCCGCTCTTGAACGGCTGCGCGCCGTGCACCTGCTTCATCACGTAGCGGCCGCCGGCTTCACGGCTGATCTTCACCAGCGATGACGCGGCGCGCGGGCCGCCGGTGTCTTCGTTCAGCCGCCAGCGGCCGAGATGGTGAGACATGCCGAGCACCCCGGGGCGGATGCCCTCCGTGACCCAGGCGCGGGTGACGAAGTGACCGATCGCGGTGGTGACCTTGACGAGGTCACCGGCCTGGATGCCCTTGGCGCGTGCGTCCTCGGTCGAGATCCAGAGCGGGTTGTCGTGCGAGATCTCGTAGAGCCACTTCACCGGTGATCGGGTGTGGATCAGCGTCGGCAGGCGGAAGTTCGGCAGCAGGTCGAACTCCCCCTCCTCGCGTTTCAGATCCCGCCAGTGCACGTGCCCCGGCACGTATCGCGGGGTCGCATGTTCCGGCCATCCCCATTGCGCCATCGTCGGCGAGTAGAACTCGAGCAGCCGCGACGGAGTGTTGAAGCCCTGGACCGGCACGCCGTCGACCACGACGCCGACGTTCGCGCCCGCTTTGGTGACCAGGTTCTGCCGGTCGTCGCGGACCGTGCCTTCGAGCGCGGACTCCGCGAGCGGGTTCTCGAACCCGCGGCTGTAGGTCTTGTCAGAGACCTGGAACACGCCGTACTTGCGCATGTAGCCGAGCGGCGACAGGTTCTCCTTCGCGGCGGTCTCGGGCAGGCCCGGAACGGAATTCTCGAAGATCCAGCGGTAGTACTCCTCGACGGTGATCTGCTCGCCGGGACGGTACGGGGACTCGAAGAACTTGCGGATCCCGAGCGATCCGTCGGGATCGATCTTCCAGCTGAGGGCGATCCAGAACTCCGCTTCCTCCCAGACCTCGCCGGGGTTGGCCTCGTAGGTGGACTTGATCTGTTCGCCGCGCTTTTCGCGGGCGACGCGGAGCACCGGCTGGCGGAAGCCGAGCCACTGGCCGGCGTGCGTCTCCTGGCTCATCGTGTCGTGCCGTTCGGTGCCCAGCCCCATCGGCAGGATGTAATCGGCAAACCAGGCGGTCTCGCTCCAGGTCGGCGTCAGCGCGACGTGCAATCCGACCTTGTCCTTGTCCTGCAGCATCTCCATCCAGGAGAAGCCGTCGGGATTGGTCCACAGCGGGTTGTATACCCGGGTGAAATACACGTCGAGCTTGCCCCGCCCTTCCTTCAGGAAGTGGGGGAGGAGGAAGCTCATCTCGAAGAAGGCGAGCGGGAACTCCTTCGGGAAGAGCAACTCGTTCCAGTACTCGGGCGGCGGCGGCGGGTTCGGATGCTTCGGGACGAACTTGTTGGTGACGTGCATGTTCACGCCGCCGACCGCGCCGAGCGAACCGGTGAGGACGACCAGGAGGTAGAGGCAGCGCGTGATCTGCCAGCCCCACAGATTGCCGGAGGCCGCGGCCCGCCAGTTGTGGGTGGCGAACCGGGTCCCGGCGCGGCCGATCGCGCGGGCGGCGGCGACGATCTGTTCGGCTCGGACGCCGGTTTCCGCCTCGGCATACTCGGGCGTGAACTGCGCGTACATCTCCTTGAGCGCGGCCACGAATGCGTCGAACGTTTCCGGCAGGTCCGGCCGTTCCGCGGCGAGGTACTCCCGCCAGTTCACCCACTTGCGGACGAACTCGCGGTTGAAGAGCTCTTCCTCGAGCAGGATGCGCGCAATCGCCAGCAGCAGCGCCCCCTCGGTGCCCGAGTAGGCCGGCATCCAGATGTCGGCCTTGGCCGAGGTGTTCGACAGCCGCGGATCGATGCAGATCAGCGTGCCGCCGTTGGCCTTGGACTCGATGATCCGCTGCGCGTGCGGGTTGAAGTAGTGACCGGTCTCGAGATGCGATGACAGCAGCAGGATGGTCTGGGCGTTGGCGTAATCGGGCGACGGACGGTCGGCGCCGCACCACAGGAAATGCCCCAGCCTCGCCGACGACGAGCAGACGTTGGTGTGGCTGTTGTGGCCGTCCACACCCCAGGCCTGCAGCACCCGGTTGGCGTAGCCGTCCTCACCCGGACGGCCGACGTGGTACATCAGCTCGTGGCGGCGGTTCTCGACGATCGCCTTGCGGATGCGCCCGCCGATGTCCTCGAGCGCCTCATCCCACGACACCTGCTGCCAGCGTCCGTCACCCCGTTCACCGGCCCGGCGCATCGGGTAGAGGATGCGATCGGGGTCCTCGAGCTGGTTGGGGGTGACGACTCCCTTCGCGCAGGTGCGTCCGCGGCTGCCCGGGTGGACCGGGTTCCCTTCGATCTTGCGGACGTCGAGCGTGTCCTTGTCGACGTAGGCGAGGATCCCGCAGGCGGACTCGCAGTTGAAGCAGATGCTCGGGATGATCCAGTAGCGGCGGCGGTCCTTCTTCGGCCAGCTGGTGGACTCGAAGTCCACGTAGTCGTCCCACTGCGACGGATCCGGGTGGCTGCGGAACTTTTCAGACATAGAAGTCAGTGCGGACTCGGGAGTGCGGACTGCGGATTGACGGATTGTCGATGGTGGAATGCGGATTGAGGCGAGGAGAGGCGAGACGAGATGCCAATCCCAAATCCTCGATCAAGAATCCGTCAATCCGCAATCCGCACTCCCCAATCCCCAATCCGCAATTGCTTAGCTCAAAGGAACCGATTGCCCCGCTTCCACCCAGATGTACTCCCATGCCGCTCCGCCGGCAAGGGCGAGCAGGGCGGCGAGCGTGGTGATCGCCGGGCTGAACGTCGCTCCCAGGGTCAGCAGCAGGAGCACCGGCAGCACGCCGCCGCCGACGATGGCGCCACCCCAGAAGAGACGGGAGTAGGCCCCCTTCAGGATCGTGTGGGTGGCGAGCTCGTGATGGCGTGTCGGGCTCGGCGACAGAACGTGTTCGAAGATCAGGATGACCAGGTGAGCCACGACCGCGGCCACCAGCGTCCAGCCGAGGAAGGGCACCGCCCCGGCAGCGCGGTCGCCGACGATCAGCGACGCGATCAGCAGCGACGCCGCGCCGGCCGCCGCCGACTGCGCGATCAGGTCGACGGCTGCCGATGGCCCCTGCCACAGATCGCGGCCCAGCCCCTGTGCGAACAGGAATCCGGTGTACGACGTGGCCAGCACCGACACGACGACGACCGGCACCACCATCCAGTCGAGCGCCGCCGCGACGCCGAACCAGCCGGCCGCCAGCCACATCAGGCTCAGCGCCCCATGAGCGGTGAGGAAGTAGGCTCCCCACACCATCCACGATCGGAAGTTCGACCGGGTCAGGATGTAGTAGAAGCGTTCCGGCCGCTCGAGGTCGATGATCAGCACGACCGCGGTCAAGGTGACGAAGACGAGCGACAGCACCGGCGCCGCGAATGTCACCAGCGGGCCGCCGATTCCCAGGTACCACAGCAGTGCGCCGACGATCATCGCGCCAGTGGCGATCGCCTTGAACAACAGGTAGAGGACCATGTCGACCCCCCACGGCTTGCCGTGCGGGATGTCGTAGTCGACGCGCGGATCGCCGGGCGCCTCGACGTCCGGCATCGGCGCGCCGACCGGACGCAGGTGGACCTGGCCTTCCTTGTAATACAGCGGGCGAACCGACGCTTCCGGCCGGATCACGCTCTCCTCGGCGCCGAGATAGATCACTCGTGGGCCGGTGCCCTTCTCGGGCTTGCGCACCATGAACGCTTCGCGCTGCGCGATCTGGGCGACCTCGCTGGTCGGATCGTCGAGGTCGCCGAAGATCCGGCACTCGGTCGGGCACACGCTCACGCAGGCCGGCAGCAGCTTGTTCTCGACCCGGTTCGCGCAGAAGTTGCACTTCTCGGCAGTATGGGTGTTGGGGTCGATGAACAGCTGGTCGTAGGGGCACGCCTCCATGCAGGCGCGGCAGCCGATGCACGAGTCGGAGTTGAGATCGACGATCGCGTCTCGGCGCTTGAAGAGGGCGTTGGTCGGGCAGATCCGGACGCACGGCGCGTCCTCGCACTGGTTACAGAGAACCGGGAAGAAGAATCGCCGGGTGTCGGGGAACGTTCCCTTCTCCACGGTCTTCACCCAGCAACGGTTCACGCCGACAGGAATCTGATGTTCGGCCTTGCATGCGATCGTACACGCGTGGCAGCCGATGCACTTGCGCAGGTCGATGGCGAAACCGTAGGTCGGCACGAATGGCGATGACTATACCGTACGGATAAACGCCTCCATCGATGCCGCCCGCAGCCGCGCATCGACGAGCGGAAAGGTGTCGAGCACGTGCGTAAAGGCTGCAGCATCGAGACCGTACAGCCGGGCGGCCAGGCCGTGGAGCCGGGCGAGCAGCTCGACACTGCCGGGATCGGCGGCAAGTCCGCGGGCAAGCGCGACCACGCCGGCGAACTCTTTCGACGTCCGGGCCGGCTTTGGCAGTGGCAGCCGCTCGATGATCGCCACGGTCACGTGCGTGGTGACTCGCAGCCGCACCATGTAGTTGGCGACGAAGCTGTTGAACATTCCGGCGACGAAATGCCGGCGCGTCGTCGTCGAGCGGCGTGTTCAGGCAGAACAGCGTGTGTGTCGTGATCGTGCCGGCCGGGAGCACCGCCGCGATCAGGGTGAGCCGATTCGAGGCCGCCGCGACGTCGCGGTAGACCAGCCGCGGCTGCTCGAAGGGTCGGCGGCCGAGCACGCGTGCCACGGCCCCGGCCTGGATGTGATGACGGCTGGCGTCGACGTCGACCGCAAACGGCTGCACCTGCTTTCCCTCGATCACCGGCAGTCCGCGCCCGGCCTGGTTGAAGTGGGCCCGGTCGTCGGTCGCGTTGAGCTCGCGGCCGAAGCGGAGGTTCCACCCCGCCGGATCTCCGGCCGGCCGGGCGGCCGCGGCGATCTGCGCTGCGATCCGGACGTCGAGCGGGGTTCGCAAGTCGGGGACGGCGAGCTGGTCCCCGGACAGTTCCTCGATCAGCCGGATCGACACCGGCACCGCCTGCGGGTCCTCTCCAGCATCCGGCAACCGATCGAACTCCGCCGCGGATCGCAGCCCGCTGCGCACGGGAAGCGTCACGCCCGCCGCCGGCTGCGGCCGCGAGTTGCTGATCGTGAGCAGGACGAACTTCAGCCCGCGATGGATCGGGAACAGCGCCTCGACGTTGTCGACGACCACGAAGCTGTCGATCGAGGTGGCCCGCAGGATGTGGCGGCGGAGCGCGGCGCTGCCGTGATCGCTGGCAAATCCCCACGGCACCACGATGCCAAGCCGACCGTCGCGCCGGAGCAGTCCCAGCGCCCGCTCGACGAACATCTGGTACAGGTTGGCGTGCCCGGTACCCTGCAGCCGATAAATTCCGCTGTCGCGCACGAACCGGGTCAGCGCGGATCCGGCGCCGGCGGCCTGCTTCCGCACCGCGGCATCCCCCGCGTCCCCGCGCAGCATCTCCCATGGGGGATTGCCGAGGATGGCGTCGAACCCGGGGCGCGCGAGCGGCGCGCCGTCGGCGCCGTGAAACACCTCCGGAAACTCCAGCTCCCAGTGGAAGAAGCGGCCCGCTTCGGCGGCTTCCCGGCCGGCGCGGAGCAGGTCGCGGATCACCGTTTCGGGTAACGAGGTTCCTCGCCCGAGCGCCGTGTCGATCAGCGCCTCGAAGGTGCCCCGGCTCACTCCCCGGCAGCGGTGGTCGAACCAGCCGGCACACCAGAGGTCCGCGATCGCCCGCCACCGCGACAGGGGCGCTCCGGCCGACTGGAGCTCCGCAAACAGCCGTTCCTTGCCACGTATCTGTTCGATCGTGTCCTCGAGCCCGTCGCGCAGCGACTCCCGCGACGTGACCGCCGCGCCGACGATTTCCTCGAGCGGCAGCGCATCGAGCAGCGGCAGCGGACCGGAAGCCGCGCGCCCGCCCGAGCGTCGCAGCCGGACGTCGGCAACGCCGGCGCCGACCAGGCTGTTTCCCGTTCGCAGGTGGTGGTCGAAGAACGTCAGCGGACGGCTCCCCGACAGCGTCGTCAGCCACAACGACAGGCGAGCCAGCTGCACCGACATCGGATTGAGGTCCACCCCGAAGAGGCAGCGTTGCGCGACGATCCGGCGGAACCCGGCGCGCTCCGCCTCCGACAGGTCGCTGCCGGCGACCGACCCTTCCCGGAGCAGCGCCGCTTCGTAGGCGCTCGCCAGATAGCGGCAGGCGGCCACGAGAAAGGCTCCGCTCCCCATCGCCGGATCGAGGACCCGCAGCCCCAGGATTGCCTCCGGTTCCGCGTCCTCGGCGAGCGGCGCGAGCGTGCGCCGGACCAGGTATTCGGTCACGGAGCGGGGCGTGTAGAACGTGCCGGTCGCCTTGCGGCGCCCGCTGCGGACGAGCGGCGCCGAGCGGTCCCGGGCCGGGGCCATCTCGTAGTCCAGTACCCGCTCGTAGACGCCGCCGAGCTGCTCGACGCCGAGATCGCCGTAGGCGATTCGCTGGCGTCCGTGCGCGGTCGGTCGCGTGGTCAACGCCATCAGCGCATGCCGGACCGCCCCGTCGTCGAGCGGGATCGAATCCGCGAGCGGCGCGTCGGACGGAGAGAACAGGCGTCCGTTGAAAGGCGGCACCCTGAGACTGCCCGCGCGGCACCCGCGATGAGCCAGGCGGGCGATCGCCTGAAGCGCCTCCCACACGCCGCGGGGGCGCGGCTGCGTTTCCACCGAGGGTCGAAGCGACTCGATGGTGTAGCCGTCGCGGAAGACCGGATGCCAGGACGGCACCAGGCCGCGGGCTTCGGCAAACAGCAGGAACAGCACGCGGTAGATCACCACCAGCGATTCGTCCAGCAGGTCGACCGCCCGGGACCGCCTGGCCGCGGCGGACGGACGATACGCAGCCGCGAACGCCCGCGTGAGATGGCCGAGGGCATCCTGCACGCCCAGCTGCAGGGCATCCCGCACCGACGCCCGGTGTCGTTCGGAGCGGCGCACGGCTTCGTCCAGAGCAAGCGGATCGGCGAGCAGGCTCCAGGCCAAGCCGAAGGCGGCCGGATGGCTGCTGAGGATGGCGAGATCGAACTCGGCGAAGCGCCGGGAGTGCGTCCGCTGCGCGTCGTACACGCGCAGCGTCGGGCCGGCGAAGCAGTAACACCACCGGCTGCCCGCCGCGATACCGCCGCGGACGCTCTCGCGCCAGGTCGTACCGGGATCCTGCCCCCAGGCGAACGCAGACATTGTCGCGGCGACGTTTCCCTCGCGGTGCAGAAGCGCCCGGCACCAGCGCGCCTCGCCCCCGGCCGGGATCACTTCGAAACCGAGCAGCCGGCAGAACGGCACCGCGACGCGATCGAACACCACCCGGGCCGGCCACACCGGCCCCCCCTCGATCCGGACCTGCTCATGCCAGTCCGCCAGCCGTCGGTGCGCGGCAGTCCGGTCGATGACATCGGGCGCGGCGTCGAGTGCATCGTGGGAAAGGAGCGATCCGCGCAGGCCTGGAATCATCACCGCGGTCGCCATCCCGCGCGGATGCCGATGATCCGTGCCACGGTGATGAGCGGCACATCCGGCCGCAGCGCGAGCAGCCGGGCCCGCATGTCGTCGGCCAGCAGCCCCCTGACCTGCTCGCGCCGTCGCGCGGCGTCGAGCTGCCGCCGATCGAACAAGCCAGCCTGGACCAGCATCTGTGCAGCGGAAGGCTCCGGCGCCGCCATCGCACGTTCGCGTGCCGCCGCCGCTTCCGCCTGCTCACGGAAGAGGACCATCGCGCCACGGCACTGTTCGAAACGGTCCTGCCTGGCGATTTCGATGACGTCGCGTGCATGTCGCTCGAGGATGCCGGATGCCCAGTGCTCCGTCTCTCTTGCGGTCCGGCCAGTCGGAGTTCGCTCGCCCCGGACGAGGACAGGGACGACCTCGGCGTGAATGGCGCGGCCGTTCGCATCCTGGACGACGACGGAGACGACGAGGAGGATCCCGGAGGCCGAAGAGGGTGCTGTGGCGCAGACATGGATGTCATCGGGAGCGCGAACCGCGGGGCCGCTGCGGCCAAGCAGGCGATGCACCGCCAGCCGCTGCGATTCATCCGCGGCCTCGACCCGGAGATCGATCTCGACCACGTGCCTGGCCGGCTCCTGGCGCGGAGGATCCACCGGGCGCCCCTCCATCAGCGCTGCCGCTACGGCGGACTCGGTAATCGCCGACGCAGGCCCGCCGCCATGGCTCGCTGCGGCTCGCGCCCGCTTCATCAGCGGCCCCAGGACAAGCCGCTCCGCGGTGTCGCTCGCCACCAGCACGAGCTCGTGAACCGGGCGCGACTGGCCGAGCCGGTCGACGCGGCCGGTTCTCTGCTCCAGCCGCATCGGCGTCCACGGCAGCTCGAAGTGAACGACGAGGCGGCACCGGTGATGGAGGTTCAGGCCTTCCGAGGCGGCGTCGGTCGCCAGCAGCAGGAGGCCGGACACGTTGAATGCCCGCTGTACCGCGCTGCGTTCGCGAGGGGTCAGGCCACCATGAAGCAGAAGGGGTGCATGGTCCCTGGTGGCCGCGGCAATTCGCTCGAGGGTGTCGCGATACTCAGTGAACACCACGGCCGGCTCGCGTAGCCGCGCCAGCAGCCGGAGCAGGAACTCGAGCTTCGACTCCCGGCGCCCGGCTCGTTCGGCGGCGAGCGCGATCTCCTCCAGGCATGTCCGTTCGGCCACCGCGTCAGCGAAACCCGGCGACCCCATCACCTGCTCGGAGACGTGATCGTCGAGCGGATCTTCGTCTCCGTATGGCAGCAGCAGCTGCTGCTGCCGCCGCAACTCGGGTTCGCAGCCGAGCAGCGACAGCCGCCTTCGCACCGACGTCAACAGGGAGGCGGCACTCGACAGCGCTCGCTTCCGAAGAACAACTGCGAGCAAGCGTGCCCGCGAGTCCCGGCGCGCCGACGCTTCGCGCCAGAGCCGACCGGTGTAGCGCTCCAGCAACCGGTGCATCCGGGCCTCGTCGCGCGACACCCGCACCGGCAGGAGCCTGGATTTACGGACCTCGGTCATCCCGAGGATGTGACGCGATCGTCGGAAGCGGGTGATCGGGGCGGCGTTGCCCCTGGCACCGATTGCACACAGGGCGGCGAGATGCGAAGGCTCGCCGTCGGGCGGCGTCGCGGTCAGCAGCACGACTCGCCGCGACCTGGCGCCGACGGCGTCGACCGCGGCGAGCCTCGCGGTGGCGAGGCCGGCGCCGTGGACCTCGTCCACGACCAGCAGGTCCCAGGCGACGTCCTCCATCGCCCGCAGCACCTCGGGGCGTTTCACCAGGTCCAGGGACGCGATGAAGATCCCGGGCAGCGCCCACGGGTTGACGTCGCCAGGGAGGTTGCGCGCGCTCTCGCTGAGCCAGGTGGCGTCGGCGAGCGTCGTTTCCAGTGAGAAGCGCGAGCGCAGTTCGCGCTGCCACTGCTCGCGTACCCCGGCCGGCGTGAGGATGACGCCCCTGAAGCCGTCCTCCGCTGCCGCCAGCTCGTTGAGGATGATGCCGGTCTGGATCGTCTTGCCCAGCCCGACCGCGTCGGCTATCAGCAGGCGCAGCCGGCCGTGCCGGAGCATCGCCAGCGCCGGTTCGAGTTGAAACGGCAGGAGGTCGAAGCGCGCGCCGGCGGCGGCACGCAGCCCGCCGAACGGATGCGCGCCGAGTAACGAGCGGTTGACCGCGTGGGCCCACCGGCGCCGCCGAGCGGCGCGAATGCGCCGGGCGGATCGCAGCGGCCGGGGCCGATCGAACGGGAGCAGCAGCGTCCGCGCCTGCCCGGCGTTGGCCGGACCGCTGCCGGTCAGCCGCAGCGAGCGGCAGTCGTCGAACGGTGTGACCGAGACGACCGTCCACTGATCTCCGCGCACGCGGACGCTGGCGCCGACGGCGATCTCTTCAGCGGGGTGTGCCGGCACGGCGGCGTTGAAGGCAACTCGGATGCCGGGCGGGGCGGGAACGGGCCGGCGGGTGAGCGCCTCCGGCAGACCGCGGGTCGGCGCCGCCGGAGCGACACGTCCGGTGCGCTCACCGCGCGCGAAGGAGCGCAGTCGCTGCCACCGTCCGTGCCGGCGGTCGGCGCGTGTTCTGCGTACTCAGCGCGCGTCGCGAAGCTCGCCGAGCGCGCGGCGGGACACGATGACCGGCCCGGCCGTCGGCGCCAGCTGGTCGTCGGCCGGGGCCAGGACGCGGACGCGGCGGATGCGGCACTGCCGCGGATACTCGAAGCGGGCGACGTCGAGCGGCATTCGCAGTCCCTCCATCAGGCCGAGGGCATCGTCTGAGGTCTCTGACTTGACCGCGGCTGCCGGGCGGCTGCTTCGCGCGAAGCCGTCGATCGGCATCAGCCGGAACACGCTGCCGGCGGAGGCGCCGACCACCGAGGCGCGGAAGTCGGAGAACGGGTCCTCCGCAACCTGTTCTGCCGCCGGTTTTGCCTTGCGCGGGCGGTTGGCGCGCGGGGCCGGCGCGGAGGGTGCGACGGGTGCGGCGGCCGATATGGACTGTGCGATGGGTGCCACCGCCGACGGCGAGGGGGCGTCGGGCACAACCGAGGGTGCGGAGGGTGCGGACGCGTGCACGGCCGGCGCCGCGGCGATCGCCGGTTTCTTCTCCCGGGCGGTGCGGCGTTTGCGGGCGGCTTCCGCTTCCTTCTCGCGCAGCTGTCGTTCGTTCTCGGCGGCCTCTTCGGCAACGCGGCGGCGGCGTTCCTCTTCCTGCCGTTCGCGCTCGGCGGCGAGCGCCCGTTCCGCCGCTACTCCGGCCTCGCGACGGAGGCGTTCGCGCTCGGCGGCCTCGAGCTGCTCGCGGACCCGCTGTTCCTCTTCGAACCGGACGCGTTCTTCTTCGCGGGCGCGTTCGGCGACGGCCGCGGCTTCACGCAGCAGCCGTTCACGCTCGGCAGCCTCCTCGGCCTCGCGGCGCTGCTGCGATTCCTGCAGCTGCTCGAGCTCCGCCTGGCGGGCGCGCTCGGCGGCGGCGCGGGCTTCGCGGCGAAGCCGCTCGCGCTCGGCCGTGTCGGCCGCTTCGCGGCGCCGGCGCTCCTCCTCGAACCGCTGTCGTTCGAGGTCGCGGGCGCGTTCGGCAGCCGCCTGGGCTTCCATCACCAGCCGGTCGCGCTCGGCCGCTTCTTCGGCCTCGCGGCGCAGCCGTTCTTCGGCCAGCCGCTGACGTTCGGCCTCGTGCGCGCGCTGTGCCGCCGCTTCGGCCTCGAGCATCAGCCGCTCTCGCTCCGCCGCGCGCTCGGCCTCGATCCGGTGATGCTCTTCCTCCAGGCGCAGGCGTTCTTCTTCGCGCGCCCGTTCGGCCGCTTCGGCCGTTTCACGCGCGGCCCGCTCGGCGGCCGCCGCTTCCGCGACTTCACGGCGGCGGCGGGCTTCGTCGGCGCGGCGGGCTTCGGCTTCGGCGGCGCGACGTTGCGCGTCTTCGGCCTCCTGTCGCAGTCGGGCCTGTTCTTCCTCGGCCTCGCGGCGCAGCCGGGCCTGCTCTTCACGGGCGTCGCGGCGAAGGCGCTCGCGTTCCGTTTCGTCGGCCTCGCGCTGCTGCGCCTCGGCCTGCAGCCGCAGCCGGGACTGTTCCTCTTCTGCTTCGCGGCGGGCGCGCTCGCGCTCCGCTTCGGCGGCGCGGCGCTCGGCGTACTCGGCCTCGGCGGCAAGCCGCTGTTCTTCTTCGGCGCGTTGACGGGCGCGGGCCTGCTGCTCTTCGGCTTCCTGGCGCGCCTGCTCCCGGGCCGCTTCGGCGGCGCGGCGTTCGGCGTACTCGGCCTCGGTGGCGCGGCGCTGCTCATCGACCGCGGTCTGGCGAAGACGGTCTTCGGTTTCGCCGGCTTCCTGGCGCAGCCGTTCGCGCTCGGCCTCCACCGCCTGGCGGCGGGTGTAGTCGGCTTCCGCTGCCAGCCGCTGCAGGCGAGCGGCCTCCCGGCGAGCCTGCGGCCCTTCTGACCGCTGGACTTCGACCGCCGGGGCTTCGACCGGGGTGGCTTCGGCCGACTGGACTTCGAACGATCGGACGTCGATCGGCGTGGCTTCGGCCGGTGCCGCGTCGAACGACTGGACGTCGACCGGCGTCGGTTCGGCTGCGGCGGCGTCGACGAAGAGGCTCTCGATCTCCATCGCCTGCGCCGGCGTCGCTTCGATCACGGGCTGTTCGAATGGCGGCGCCGGCACCTCGTGCCGCGGCGTCTGATCGGCGATCCATTGAGCCGCCGCCTTCGATTCCTGCCTGATCTCCGCCGCGCGGGCGAGATAGCCGCGCACTTCCTCGGCAAACACCGCCGGGTCGCAGCCGGACATCGGCTCCGGATCCTTGCGCCGGCGCAACCGGCCGAACAGTCCGCCGCCGCCGGTCTGCTCCCCGGGGCCGGCCGCCGCCAGCATCGGGATGGTGTGGGTCTGGACGTGGTCGACGTGGTCGAGCGTGCGCAGGTGGGCGATCAGCTCGTCTTCGTCGCGCGGCGACAGCAGCGCGGTCAGCAGGATGACGTCCGGCACGCGTGCCGACAGCGCCGCCACCGCGGCGTCGCGGGAGTCGACCACCGCCACTTCGACCCGGGCGTTCTGCTCGAGAACGGTGCGAAGCAGCGCCCCCTGGCGGGCGTCGGGTTCGAGCGCAAGGATGAACGGCACGCCGTGTGACACGTTTTACGTCCTGACCATGAACAGAAACAACAGCGCGCCGACCGTGGCGAACACGACCATCGGCGCGTTGTCGATGCTCTGCTGCCGGGCGGCGCTCATCACCGCGTCACCGAGGAACGATGCCCGGTCGGTCCAGGAGCCGAGACTGTCGCCGCCCGAGACCAGCTCGGTGAAGCGGTCCTTCACCCGGGCATCGACCGAGACCAGCGCCAGCACGATCAGTCCGAACACCGCCGACGAGGCGACCGCCTGCTGCACGCCGAATTTGAACTTCATGTGATCCCCCAGGCCCCACGCAGGATGTGGCGTTACGCCCGATGGCAATCCACGTGCCCGCCGCCTGCCGCCGGGTGGGGATTGCCTAAACCGCCGCACATAAAGGGATACGCGTCGTGGCGCCGCCCGCAAGCCACCGGTGCGCACGGCGATGCGCGACGAATTATGCGGCGGCGCTTACGAAACTGATGGTTGGAGAGGGGCAGTGGCGGTGGTGGCACCGGGCCGCATTCCGTCCCAGGCCGCAGCTGCGAATCGCAATGAACAGAACGACTTGCAGTCTGCCTTCCGGCATACGGCCGAGCCGTGGCACACCCGTTGCGATAAGCCGGCACGTGCCGCAGATTTCGCAGGCACGAATCAACAAACCACTGCGGCACGCCGCAGCCTCGACATCGCTCACGCGATGCCACCACACACAGGAGGAGTTTCACATGTCCCAGCTCATCGCTCTCGTGAACACGTTCCGTCGCAACGAAGAAGGCCAGGACCTGCTCGAGTACGCGCTGCTCGTGGCGCTGATCGCGCTCGTCGCCGTCGGCGCGGTGACCGCGGCCGGCACCTCGGTTTCGACCATCTTCACCAACATCGCCGGCGCGCTCGGCGGCGCAGCGTAGAACGGTTCGACCGGTTCCTGGAGGGATCACGGATGGCGTTCAGCCGGCAGCCGCCGGCACGTCGAACGCCACTCCGTGGACCTCCGGGGACCCCACTCGTGGCAGCGAACCCTGGAACCTGCGAGGCCATCATGCAGAGCGTACTTTCGATCGTTCGACGATTCCGCGTTCGTGAAGAGGGGCAGGACCTGATGGAGTACGGCCTGCTCATGGCGTTGATCGCCATCGTTGCCATCGGCGCCGTGCAGTCGGTCGGCAACACCATCAACAGTGTTTTCTGGTCGGCGATCGCCGCAGCCAGTGTCTAACGCAGCCGCGGGCATTCTGGTCGCCGGGCTCCTGATCGCGACGGTGATCGACCTCAGGTCGCGCCGAATCCCGAACGAGCTCACCGCAACGATGGCCGTGCTCGGCCTCGTGCTCGCGGCCACCCAGTCGAGCGGCGTCACCGTCGGCGCCTCGCTCGCAGGAATTTTTCTCGGGCTCCTGTTGATGATGCCGGGCTACGCGCTCGGCGCCACGGGAGCGGGCGACGTCAAGCTGATGGCCGCGATCGGCGCCATCGTCGGACCGTCGCTGGTGTTTTCCGCGTTCGTCTGCACCTCGATCGCCGGCGGCGTGCTCGCGGTCGTGGTGGCGCTGAAACGGCGCCGCTTCGCCGCGACCCTGGCGCAGACCGGCCGGCTGGTCGCGGCACCAGGGGCAGCGCCGGGAGAGATCAAGGCGGCGACCGGGGCGAGCCGGTTCGCATACGGCCCGGCGATCGCCGTCGGCAGCATGATCGCGATCTTGATCGCATAGGGGATGGAGTCAACCATGAACATGAAGCGGATCCGGAATCAGCGCGGTGCGGCACTGCTCGAGACAGCGATCACGATCCCTCTCGTGCTGCTGGTCACCGTCTCTGTGTTCGAGTTCGGCCGGGCCTACCAGACCTGGCAGGTGCTGACCAACGCTGCACGTGAAGGGGCCCGCGTCGCGGTCCTGGCCGAGGCCACCGATGCACAGATCACCAGCACCGTCCGCACCTACATGCAGTCGGGACAGCTGCCGAAGCACGCCACCGCCACGGTCAACGTCGAGCGCACCGTGCCCTTTGGCGAGAACACGGCCTCGCGGATCACGGTGACCTACCCCTTCAACTTCATCGTCTTGAACCCGGTCGCGCGTCTGGTCCAGAGCACCAGCACCGCCGGCAAGGGCACGACTCTGATGACATCCACGGCGCTCATGCGCAACGAGAGCTGAGCCCCGGCCGCTGAAGCTGAAGTTTGCAGTCTGATCGTTGAACCCGGAACGGAGCCTGACATATGCGCAACCGAATCTTTGCCGTCCTGGCGATCGCCATCCTCGCGGGTGGCAGCCTGGCCTACGGCACCTACAACTTCATGCAGGCGCCGCCGGCCCAGGCGACGAGCATGCCGACCCAGTCGGTGGTCGTGGCCGCGGCTGATCTTCAGCTCGGCACCGCGCTGGCGAAGGACGACCTCCAGATCGTCGAGTTCCCGCAGGGAGCGGTGCCGGAGGGAACGTTCACCAGGCGACCGACCTGATCGGCCGCGGGCTGATCGCGCCGCTGGTCAAGAACGAGCCGGTGCTCGCCGCCAAGCTGGCGTCGAAGGAGGCCGGCGCCGGTCTGCCCCCGGTCATCCCCGAGGGCATGCGCGCGGTGTCGGTCCGGGTCAACGAAGTGGTCGGCGTCGCCGGCTACGTCCTGCCCGGCAACCGCGTCGACGTCGTCGCCACCGCGAGCCCGACCGACGCGCGGTCCGACACCACCTCGAAGGTCGTGCTCGCCAACGTGCAGGTGCTGACCGCCGGCACCCGGATGGAGCAGGGGCAGGACGACAACAAGCCGACCCAGGTGACCGTGGTCACGCTGCTGGTCGACCCCGAGCAGGCCGAGCGCCTGGCGCTGGCCAGCACCGAAGGCAAGATCCAGCTCGCGCTGCGCAACCCGCTCGACAAGGGTGCGCCCGACACGCCCGGCATCCGCACCGCCGGCCTGATGGGCGCCAAGCCGGCGGCGGCGGCGCCCTCGGCGGGCCCCCGCGTGGCCCGCGCCCGTCGACCGGAGGCCAAGCCGCTGGCCGAGGCGATCCCGGTAGCCGCCGCACTGCCGTCGGTGGAAATCATCCGCGGCGACAAGCGTTCGGTCGAAGTCATCAAGTAATGAACCGGGAACCGGCACCCTCCGGAAGGGTGCCGGTCCCCGGACCACTTTCAAAACGGTAGCGGAGGCACAGCAATGAAGCGCAGATTCGCATCGGCTCTGGCCGGTTTCATCATCGTGATCCTGGTGGCCGGGCCGCAGGCACAGCAGCAGACGCCCGCGTTCGGCGCGCCTGCCGCCGTCACCTCGCGGGACGGCGTCATGATCGCCGCTCCGACCAGCGTGCAGTTGCTGGTCGGCCGCTCCACGCATCCTCGACATCGGGGCGACGATTTCCCGCGTGTCGCTCACGGTACCCGACGTCGCCGACGCGATGGTCACGTCGCCGACGCAGCTCCTGATCCACGGCAAGCAGCCGGGCACGATCTCGATGTTCGTGTGGGACCGCATGGGCGCGATCAAGACCTACGAAGTGATCGTGCGCCGCGACCTGAGCGCGCTGGTCGAGCAGGTCAAGAATCTGTTCCCGGGCGAGGCGATCTCGGTCGCCGGCAGCGGCAAGGACGTGGTCATCTCCGGGACCGTGTCGAGCAAGTACGTGATCGACAAGGCCGCCGACATCGCCGCCGGCTACGTCGAGAAGAAGGAAAACGTCGTCAACCTGCTGAAGCAGGCCGAAGGGGTCGCCTCCAACCAGGTGATGCTCAAGGTCCGCTTCGCCGAGGTCAGCCGCAACGCCCTGCAGGAAGTCGGCGCGTCGCTGTTCTCCGACGGCAACAACAACCTGTTCGGCCGGACCACCACCGGACAGTTTCCGGCGCCGTACTTCGACAAGGCCGTGCCGATGCTGGGCGAGTCACTGGTTTTCAGCGACTATCTGAACCTGTTCCTCTTCGACGCCAAGAACCAGATTGGCGCAGTGGTCAAGGCGATGCAGGCCAAGGGCATCTTCCAGAGCCTGGCCGAGCCGAACCTGATCGCTCTGAACGGCAAGGAGGCCAGCTTTCTCGCCGGCGGCGAGTTCCCCTATCCGGTGCCGCAGGGACAGTTCGGATCGTTCACGATCCACTTCAAGGAATACGGCGTGCGCCTCAGCTTCACGCCGACCGTGCTCGGCGGCGACCTGATCAACCTCAAGATCAAGCCGGAAGTCAGCTCGCTCGACTTCAACAATGCCGTCGTGATCGAGGGCTTCCGCATTCCCGCGCTGAACTCGCGCCGCGCCGAAACCGAGGTCGAACTCCAGGACGGTCAGACGTTCGCCATCGCCGGACTGCTGAACAACACCGCGCTGTCATCGATGCGCAAGGTGCCGGGCCTCGGAGACATTCCGGTTCTCGGGTTGCTGTTCAAGAGCCGCGCGTATCAGAAGGATCAGACCGAGCTCGTCGTGATGGTGACGCCGACGATCGTGCGCAAGGGCTCGACCGGTGTGTCGGCCGGCCTGCCGTCGCTGGCCGAACCATTCCTCGGACCCAACGAGAAACCGATCGCCGCGCCGGCGCCGTACGTCGGGTTCGCCAATGTATCCCGCGAAGAGCGGCGGTTCCGAGCCGACCCGTGTGCCGGCGCCGTCGCCCGCACCGCAGGCGCCCGCCGCGCCGCAGCCGGTCAGCGCCCAGCAGACACCTGCGCCCGCAGTCTTCTGCCCAGCAGACGGTTCCGTCCACGCCGATCCAGGCGACCGCCCCGGTGCCGCGAGGCGCCGCCGACGCCGAGTGCGCCGCAGATGAGCAGCTAAGGAGCGCAAGGCGCTCGAGGCGCAGCAGGAGAAGGACCGGAAGGCCGCCGAGGCCGAAGAGAAGCGCCTGGCCGTGGAAGCCAAGATCGCCGCGAAAAAGGCCGACGAGGACCGCAAGAAGGCCGAGAAGATCGAGAAGGCGCGCGCCAGTCAGCAGGCTGAGATCGACCGCAAGGCGGCGATCGAAGCCGAGAAGGAGGCCCGCCGGCTGCTCGAGGAGCAGCGCCGCAAGTCGACCGAGGACGAGAAGCGCGACAAGGTGCTGACCGACGCCGCCGAGCGGCTCAAGCAGGCGCAGATCGCCTACGAGGCTGAAATTGCCAAGACCGCGAAAGGCGGCGGCAAGTGACCCGCCTCCGCCGGCTCCGCGGCGACGAATCGGGAATGAGCTACGTGTTCATCGGCGTGGGCATGATGGCGTTTCTGAGTGCCAGCATGCTCGCCATCGACGTCGGCATGCTGATGACGTCCCGCAACCAGGCGCAGAACTCGGCCGACGCGGCGGCGCTGGGCGGCGCCACGGCGCTGGTCTTCAACAACTACGACGACCGCACGCCGACTGGCCCGGCCGTGACCAACGCGCTCACGGCCGCAAAGGCGAACGCGGTGATGGGCGAAGACGTGTCGGTCGGCGTGGCCGACGTCGAGTTTCCCACGGATCCGGCCGGCGAGGCGAATCGCGTCAAGGTCACGGTGCAGCGGACCGCAGCCCGGGGTAATCCGGTGTCCACGTTGATCGCTGCGTTCTTCGGCATGAAGACCGCCGACATCGTCGCGACCGCCACCGCCGAGGCGTCGCCGGCCAACTCCATGACCTGCGTAAAGCCCTTCACGATTCCCGACAAGTGGATCGAGAAGCAGACCGCGCCCTGGGACGGAGACGACACCTACGACGCGTTCAACAACAAAGGGCAGCCGCTGGCGAACCCGGATATTTACATCCCCGCGGACAAGCCTGGCTATACCGGATATAACACCGAGGCCAATCGGGGCCAGCGCCTGGTGATCCGCGCTGCGACCGGCCAGAACATCACGGTCAGCTTCTACTTCTCCCTGTCGATCGACGGGATGGACGGCACCGGCGGCGAGGAGTACCGCTGGAACATCGCCAACTGCAATACCTCGATAATGAAGTGGGGCGACCCGCTCGTTCAGGAGCCCGGGGCCATGGAAGGCCCGACGATCCAGGGCGCCGACGATCTGATCGCCCGTGATCCGGGCGCCTACTGGGATGCGTCCAGCAACAGTGTGAAGGGAAGCGCGTTTTCCCACAGCCCGCGCACTTTCCCGATTCCGCTCTACGATCCGCCGACCTACGACTCGGGCAAGCGCAACGGCCGCGACGCGGATCTCAAGGTCGCCAACTGGATCGGTTTCTTTCTCGAGAGTACACAGGGCAACGGCCTCTGGGGCCGGATCGTCCCGATCGCGGGGATCCGCGACAAGAATGCCGGGCCGGCCCCTGCCGGCGCCTTTCCCAAAGCGATTCGGCTGGTGCAATAGCCATGGCGCAACTCGCGGTTTCGATTCTCAGCAACGACGAACAGTGCAAGCGGGAGATGGCGCGCGTGCTGCGCGCCTGCGGGGTCCCGGTGGGCATCGTCGAGGAACGCCGGGCCGGTGACACCACGGTGTCGGACGTCTACATCATCGACATCCGGTCGGACGCATCGTCCGGGATGGCGACCATCGAGCGGCTGCGCGCCGCCCACCCGTCGGTCGCGATCTTTGCGGTGGCCTCGTCGGCCGAGCCCGACCTGATCCTCCAGGCGATGCGGGCGGGAGCGAACGAGTTCTTCCCGTGGACGGGGAGCGGGGTGGCCCGCAGCACCGAAGAGTCGTTCCAGGGAGCCATTCGCAAGACCGCCACCCGGCGCGACGCCGCCACCGCCGGCGCGCGGCAGCCGTGCGTCACCCACGTGTTCCTCGGCGCCAAGGGTGGCGCCGGCACGACCACCGTCGCGGTGAACTGCGCGGTGGAGCTGGCCCGGCTGACGAAGCGGCCGACGGCGATTCTCGACCTGAAGCCGTGCCTCGGCGAGGTCGCGCTGTTTCTCGGGGTGCGGCCACGGTTCACGGTGCTCGACGCGATCGAGAACCTGCACCGGCTGGACCGCGACTTCCTGCGCGAGCTGATGGCCCGGCACAAGTCGGGGCTCGACATCCTCGCCGGCTCCGAGCAGTTCGACCGCCCCAACGCCCAGGACGGCGTGGCGATCGAAGAGCTGCTGCGCGTGCTCGGCAAGCTCTATGACTACATCGTCATCGACGCCGGCAACCTGATCAACGCCTGCGCCGTCGCCGCGCTGTATGCGGCCGACACCGTATTCCTGGTCGCCAACCCCGATGTCCCCTCCATCCGCAACGCGCAGCGGCTGGTCGACCGCGTCCGCCAGCTCGGCGCCGGCAGCGAGCGCATCCGTGTGCTCCTGAACCGGACGACCGACCAGCACCTGATCGCGCCGAAGCAGATCGAGACCGCCCTCGGCTACGGCATCCATCACTCGTTCTCGAGCGACTACCGCACGGTATCGACGGCCCTGAACTCGGGCGTCCCGCTCACGCTGACGAACCACTCGGAGATCTCCGCGCAGTTCGGCAGCTTCACCAAGGGTCTGCTCGGCCTCGAAGAGCCAAAGGCGGAGCCCGAGCGGCGCCGTCCGTTCCTGGGAATTCTGTAGCCAAAGGTCCGTGCCATGAGTCTGACGATGAATCCTTCGACGACAACGACGCCGGTGCCGGGGCCGGCGAAACCCGCCGTGCGGTTCGACGCGCCGCGGCCGCAGTACCTCGAGCTCAAGGCGAACGTGCACCGCAAGCTGCTCAACCGCCTGAACCTCGAGGCGCTGGCCTCGGCCGAGCGGTCGCGTGCCGAAGCCGAGATCCGCACCCTGCTCTTCGAGCTGATCGCCGAAGAGAGCATGCCGCTCAGCATGGCGGAGCGCGAGGCGATCCTCGGCGATGTCATCGACGAGGTCTTCGGCCTCGGGCCGCTCGAGCCGCTGCTGCGGGACCCGACGGTCAGCGACATCCTGGTCAACACCTTCAGCCACGTCTACGTCGAGCGGAGCGGCAAGATCGAGCGCCTGCCGACCACCTTCCAGGACGACAAGCACCTGATGCGGGTCATCGACCGGATCGTCAGCGGCGTCGGCCGCCGGGTCGACGACAGCTCGCCGATGGTCGACGCCCGCCTGCCGGACGGCTCGCGCGTCAACGCGATCATTCCGCCGCTGGCGGTCGACGGGCCGCTGCTCTCGATCCGCCGTTTCCCGGCCGAGCGGCTGAAGGCGGACGACCTGGTCGCGATCCGCTCGATGACCAAGTCGATGCTCGAGTTCCTCGAGCACTGCGTCCGCTCCAAGCTGAACATGCTGATCAGCGGCGGCACCGGCGCCGGCAAGACGACGCTGCTCAACGTGCTGTCGTCGTTCATCTCGGAGCGCGAGCGCATCGTCACGATCGAGGACGCCGCCGAACTGCAGCTCCACCAGGAGCACGTCGCGCGCCTGGAGACCCGGCCCCCGAACGTCGAGGGCAAGGGAGCGATCAAGCAGCGCCAGCTCCTGGTCAACGCGCTGCGTATGCGTCCCGACCGCATCGTCGTCGGTGAGACCCGAGGCGAGGAAGCGCTCGACATGCTCCAGGCGATGAACACCGGCCACGACGGCTCGCTCACCACCGTCCACGCCAACACGCCGCGCGACTCGCTGTCGCGTATCGAGACGATGATCGCGATGGGTGCGACCAACCTGCCGGAGCGCGCGATGCGCCAGCAGATCGCCGCCGCCATCCAGATCGTCATCCAGCAGACGCGCATGGCCGACGGCACCCGCAAGGTCACCAGCATCTCGGAGATCACCGGGATGGAAGGGGACGTCATCACGATGCAGGAGATCTTCACCTTCGACAAGCTGGGCGTGACCCAGGACGGCAAGGTGATCGGCCGCTTCCGCGCGACCGGCGTCCGGCCGAAAGTGTGCGAGCGGCTGAAGGCCTCCGGCGTTCATCTGGCCGCGGACATGTTCGAAGGCGTGACGGAGGTCCGGTAATGGTGATCGTGGTCGTCATCGCGGCCTTCATCATCGGCGTCGGCGTGGTGCTCGGTCTGGCGCGGTTCGGGTCGCAGGTTCCCGACATGCTGCTGCGCCGGAAGCTCGACGCGCGCCTCGAGGAGATCACCAGCGGCGGCAAGCAGGAGTCCGAGGCGGTCAAGACTCTGCTCAAGAGTTTCAACGGCGGGCCGCTGCCGACCCTGGACCGCGCCTTCGGACAGACCGCTCGCGGCAACGCGCTGGCAGCGTGGATCGACCAGTCGGGCTCGAAGGCCAGCCTCAGCTCCGTGTTGCTGGTGGCGATCGTCCTGGGGGTGATCGTCGCGTTTGTCGCCGCCATGATCACGCGCATTTCTTACTCGATGCCGATCGGGTTCGCCGCCGGCTTCGGCCTGCCGTTCATGGTGCTGCGCATGAAGCGCACCCGGCGGCTGCACAATTTCGAAGAGCAGTTTCCCGAGGCGCTCGACCTGATCGGCCGGGCGCTGAAGGCCGGGCACGCGTTCGCCACCGGCCTGAAGATGGTCGCGGACGAAATGCCGGAGCCGGTCGGCCCCGAGTTCCGGAAGACGTTCGACGAACAGAACTTTGGCCTGCCGCTCAAGGATGCGCTCGAGAACCTGACGATACGGATGCCGCTGCTCGACGTGCGGTTCTTCTCGACCGCGGTGCTGATCCAGCGCGAAACCGGCGGCAACCTGGCCGAGATCCTCGAGAACCTCTCGCACGTCGTCCGCGAGCGGTTCAAGATCCTGCGCCAGGTGCGGGTCTACACCGCGCACGGCCGGCTGACCGGCTACGTGCTGCTGGCGCTGCCGGCATTCCTGTCGATCGCGCTGATGTTCATCAACCCCGAGCACATGAACCTGCTCTTCCGCGAGCGGATGGGGCAGATGATGCTGATGGGCGCGGTCGTGATGCAGACATTCGGGTTCCTGTGGATCAAGAAGATCGTCAAGATCGAGGTGTAGCGTGCCGATGATGCTTCCGTTTCTCGCGTTCGTCTTCGGCACGGCGCTGGTCGGCGGAGCCGCGCTCCTGCTGATGCCGCGGCGGGCCGCGGCGATCGACCGCCGGCTCGAAGAGCTCGCGGTCAGCCGCTCCGAGGATGAGCCCGCGAAACCGCGATTCCAGACCCTGATCAACCTGTTCAAGCGGGTCGGCGACAAGGTGCCCCGCTCCCCCAAGGAGATGGGCAACCTGCGGCTGCGGCTGGTCCAGGCCGGGTTCCGGCGCGACGAGGCGCTGACGATCTTCTTCGGGATTCGCGTTCTGTTCGCGGTGCTCTTCTTCGGGCTCCTGTCGACCCCGATCCTGATCCGGCCGAACACGATGATGGCCCTCGGCGCCCTGGCGCTGGGGTACGTGCTGCCGGGGATGGTGCTGGCGCGGCTGGCCAAGAAGCGGGCGCACCGCATCCGCCTGTCGCTGGCCGACGCGCTCGACCTGCTGGTCGTCAGCGTCGAGGCCGGCCTGGGCCTCGATCAGGCCCTCACCCGGGTCGGCGCGGAGCTGGCTTTTGCCCACCCCGAGCTTGCCGCCGAGCTGAAACTGATCAACCTTGAACTTCGCGCCGGCAAAGCGCGGTCCGAAGCGCTCCGCAACCTGGCGGACCGGACCGGGGTCGACGACCTCAGCTCACTGGTGACGATGCTCATTCAGACCGATAAGTTCGGTACCAGCGTGGCGCAGTCCCTGCGCGTGTATTCCGAGACGCTGCGCACGAAGCGGCGGCAGCGGGCTGAGGAAGCGGCGGCCAAGACAGGCGTGAAGATGGTCTTCCCGCTGGTGCTCTGCATTTTCCCGTCCATCTGGATCGTCACCATCGGACCGGCGGCCATCAAGTTCATGACCGTCCTCTTCCCGATGATCCAGAACATGAAGCAGGACCTGATCGGCGATTGACGGACCTGGCACTATGACGACGACACTTGCGGAGGCGCCGGCGGAACCGCGCGTTACGCCGCCGACACCGATGGCGCCCCCCGCGACGATCGAGGAGTCGGGGCTGAACCCGGACACGCTCTCTCAGCTGCTGCTGAAGACGCTGATCGCGGGAGAAGCCAGCGGCAGCGGCCTGGCCGACCGGCTGAAACTTCCGTACTCGCTGCTCGAGGCGCTCGTCCAGCACGCCCGGATCGAGAAGCTGGTCGAGGTCAAGGGCACGAGCGGCATCGGCACCGCCGGCTACCGCTACACCCTCACCGATCTCGGGCGCGACCGCGCCCAGCAGTTCATGGATGTCTCCCGCTACGTCGGCGCGGCGCCGGTACCGCTCGCCCAGTACAACGCGTACGTCCGCGCCTGCATGGCGGCCCGGATCCCGGTCGACCGCGAGACCCTGGCAACCGGCTTCGATCAGCTGATCGTCAGCCGCGGGATGTTCGACCAGCTCGGTCCGGCGGTCAACTCCGGCAAGTCGCTGTTCCTCTACGGCGCCCCCGGTAACGGCAAGACGGTCGTCGCCGAAGGCATCGGCCGCGCCCTCGGCACCGACATGTACGTGCCGCACGCGCTCGACGTGGACGGCCAGATCATCACCATGTTCGATCCGGTCAACCACCAGCGCTCGGTGGCGACCACGGAATCGGTCAGCGTCATCGCCAGCGCCTCGCTCGACCAGCGGTGGGAGAAGATCCGCCGTCCGGTGGTCGTCGTCGGCGGCGAGCTGACGCTCGAGATGCTCGACCTGACCTTCAACCCGATCGCCAAGTTCTACGAGGCGCCGATCCAGCTGAAGGCCAACGGCGGCGTGTTCGTGGTCGACGACTTCGGCCGCCAGCGGATCCCGCCGCGCGACCTGCTGAACCGCTGGATCGTGCCGCTCGAGAGCCGGGTCGACTTCCTGACGCTGCACACCGGGCGCAAGTTCGAGACCCCGTTCAACGTCTTCATCGTGTTCGCCACCAACCTGAAGCCGGAATCGCTCGCCGACGAAGCCTTCCTGCGCCGGATCCCGTACAAGATCCTGGCGAAGAACCCGACGATGGACGAGTACTGCCGGATCTTCGAGTTGAACTGCAAGAAGCGCGGGCTGGCGTTCGACCCGGTCATGGTCGAGTACCTCGACCGCCGTTACTACCAGCCGCGCAGCCTTCAGATGCGCGCCTGCCATCCCCGCGACCTGGTCGAGCAGGTGGTGGACATCTGCCGCTACCAGAAGAAGCCGCCCGCGATCACCCGCGAGCTGCTCGACATGGCCTGCAGCAGCTACTTTCTCGAAGAGACGTCCTCACAGGGAGCAGGTGCATGAAATCGGTTCCGGCCGCGCTGCGGTCACCCGCCGACGCGGGCTTCGACTACTCGGCCCACGTCCCGTTGATCGCGGACCTGCTGGCCCGGGCGACGATCATCGTGCTGTTCTCGATGATGGCGGTCCGCTTTGCCACCGACTTCCTCGACACCGGGCGGATCACCGGCCTGTTCCTGCTGCTCAGCGAGGCGCTCGTCGTCGTGCTGACGCTGGTGCGCCGCTCGGCGCAGTCGGTCGACCGCAGCATCAAGGCGCGCGTGTTGACCATGGTGTCGGTGCTGGGCCCGCCGCTGCTCGCCCCGGCGGCGGTCGCGGCGCTGGCGCCGGAGGCGGTCACCGTTGCGTTGTCGTGCGCCGGGCTCGCGATAGTGATCGCGGGCAAGATCACGCTCGGCCGCAGCTTCGCGCTGTTGCCCGCCAACCGCGGCGTGGTGTCGAACGGCCTGTACAAGCTGGTGCGCCATCCGATCTACATGGGTTACCTGGTGACCCATATCGCCTTCCTCGCGGCGAGCCCGTCGCTCTGGAACATCGCGGCGCTGGTCGTCGCCGACGGCGCGCTGCTCGCGCGCGCGGTCTGCGAAGAGACGACGCTGGCGCGGGATCCGGCCTATCGCGATTACCAGACCCGCGTGCGGTGGCGCGTGGTGCCGGGGTTGTTCTAACCCCGCCGATCCCAGCTCCCAACTCTCAAGCCAGCCGATTAGATCACCCGGGGCCGCTTCGCAGCGTTGCGATCGTGGCGCCGAGGTGTGCCCGCGGATCGTCGGCGAAGCTCTCGACCAGTGGATGCCGCTCGAGCGCCTGCTGCACGATCCCGCGCTGGACGCCGATGCCGCGGCCGTGAACCAGCCGGACCTCGGTGAAGCCCGCCGCCTGCGCCTCGTTGACGTATTCCTCGACCACCGAAGCAATCTCCTGCGGCGCAAACGCATGCAGGTCGAGCTCCCGCTCGATCGGTATGCGAACTGGCTCGTCGGGGTCCATTTTGGGGAATGGGAATGGGATGGGAATGGGGAATGGGGAATGGGGATCGAGGATTGGGAGTTGGGATTTGGGAGTTGGGAGTTGACGAAGGATTTCGCTCCTAGCTCCTAGCTCCTAGCTCCTGCTCCTGTCGTACTCCGCCGTCACCGAGGTCGAGATCCCTCCGCGTACCGAGAAGTCGCCGGTGACGGTCATGCGCCTCGGCCGGCAGGCCGCCACGAGATCGTCGAGGATCTGGTTGGTGACCGCTTCGTAGAAGATCCCCTGGTTGCGGAACTCGACCATGTAGTACTTGAGCGCCTTCAGCTCGAGGCACAGCTCGTCGGGGATGTAGTTGATCTGGATCTCCCCGAAATCGGGGAGGCCGGTCTTGGGGCAGACCGAGGTGAACTCCTGGCAGCGGATCTCGATCTCGTAGTCGCGGCCGGGCCGGGGGTTGGGGAAGGTCTCGAGCGTGGAGCTGGCCATGCGAAAAATTGTAGCATTCAGGCCGATTTTGAAGGGTTTCTGTGCGGGCCTCAATTGACACCGCAAAAAGGAGAGCGATAGGATACCGGCTGACTCGACACCGAACCACGCCGTCGACAGGATTCTTTTCTCCGCAGCCGCCGATCGCGCGCGCGGCCGTTATGCGGGATGGTTAAGCGCGCCCTAGCAAGGGGAATGGCACATGGCAGAGGCCCGCAGAATGGGCAAGTCGGAATTGTTCTCGCATTTCGCTGATCGCTTCGAGATGAAGCGGACGCAGGCGCGGGAGTTCTTCGATGAGCTGAACACGCTCGCCGAGAAGGAGCTGAAGCGCTCGGGAGAGTTCGTGATCCCGGGGATGGTGAAGCTCGTAGTTCAGAAACGCAAGGCGCGGATGGGCCGCAACCCGGCGACCGGCGAGCAGATCAAGATCGCCGCCAAGACGGTGGTCAAGGCCCGCATCGCCAAGCAGCTCAAGGACACGGTCCTTCCCAAGAAGTAGCCGGCGGCACATTGCGGAGAAGCGGATTTCCGGATCGCCTGGACCCGGCAATCCGCTTTTTGCGCAACCGTCCGCCGCCGCATCCCGTCATCCTTTTCACCCTCACGAGGCCGCCGACAACCGGCGGCTGTAGACCGTCGCGGGGGCCAGCCGCTCGACCCGCGACTCGAGCCCCTGCATCGTGTCGTCGTCGATGATGATCCGGTCCGAGACACCAAGCAGCACCTCGCAGCTGTACCGCTGGGCGCCCCGCCCCGTCCGTTGTTCAAAGTAGCGAAGCGCATAGCTGCGGCCGTTCACTTCGATCTGGCCCGTCTTCACCAGTTTCACGAACACATCACACCCCCAAAGGGAACCGGTTTCCGATGGTCATCCCGCGATCCTGGCGATCGGCGGCGCCGCCACCTGCGGGAACTCGAGCACGAACGTCGTGCCCTTTCCGACCTCGCTGGCCACGCGGATCTGGCCGCCGAGCTGCCCGACGATCTTGCTGGAGATCGCCAGCCCGAGGCCGAGCCCGCGCCGCTTGGTCGTCACGAAGTCCTCGAAGATCGCGTGCAGCCGCTCCGGCGGGATGCCGCAACCGGTGTCGTGGATCTTCACGATGGCCCGGTCGCCCGACACTTCGCTGGCGACCACCACCAGGCCGCCCGGAGGGGTCGCCTGGATGGCATTGAGAATCAGGTTGCGGTGCACCCGGCCGAGGGCGAACAGGTCCCCCTCGATGAAGACCGGTCCCGCGGACAGCTCCGAGCGGACCGCGAGACCCGCCATTTCGGCCTGCGGCGCCAGCGTCGCGACCGCTTCCCCGAGAGCCGCGTTGAGGTCGATCGGGAAGCGTTCGAGCGGCACCGGCCGGGCGATGTTGCGCAGATCATCCAGCACCCGCTTGACCGTCGACAGCTCGCGCTCGACCGTCTCCTTGAATGTCGCCCGGTACTCCGCATCGTCGAAGATCCGCTGGATCAGCTTGCAGCTGTTCCCGATCGTCTGGATCGGGTGGGAAAGGTCGTGGACGAGGCCGGCGGCGATCCGCCCGAACATGACCTGGCGCTCCTGCTTCCGGATCTCGTTCTGCAGCTCGACGAGCCGGTCCGCCATGGCGTTGAACTGCGTCCCGAGCTGGGCGATCTCGTCCCGCCCGGTGAGAGCGACCCTGGCGTCCATCTGGCCGGCGGCCAGTGCGTCGGTGACTTTGGTGAGCGCGAAGATGCGATGGATGAACGAACGGCCCCACCACGAGCCGGCGACCACCGTTCCGAGCAGCGCGAGGCCGATGGCCAGCATCAGCTGACGCTCGAGTCGGTGCGCGACCGCGAGCGCCTCGGCCTCGGGCTGTTCGACGATGACCGTCCACCTGGGGGCTCGGACGGCCGCCGGGACTGCCAACACGTCGACGCCGCTCAGCGTCTTCAGACGGGTCGCACCGTCCGGCTGATTCCCGGCTCTCAGGCGGCTGGCCATCAGCTGCTCTGGTGTCTCGGTGGCCCCTCCCGCTATCAGCCGCTTTTCGTCCGGCTGGCCGTGCGCGATGATCCGGCCGGTGTCGTCGACCAGTAAGGCGTAGCCCGTCTGTCCAACCCGGATGCGATCAACCGCCCGCCAGAGCTCCTCGAGCGAGATTTCAGCGACGATCCAGCCTTCCGACCCTGCCGTCAGCCCCAGCCGGAGCGCCATCGTAGTGGTCGGCAGTCCATCGCTGTCCAGGCGCGGGGGAGCGATGTAGAGCGGCTCGTCTGGCCCTTGAACGACCGCCGGTGGCGAAACCCGCACTTGGGTCGCCCGGCTCGTGGCGATCACGATGCCCGAAGCGTCGAAGATCGACAGCTCGCGGAACTCGGGAAAGTCGAGGACCAGGTTCCTCACGATTCGCTCCTGCTGCCATTGCAGCAGCTGTGTGCCCTGCAGCTGACCCGCGACGGAGTTCAGGAGTCGTCCGGTGTTGTCGAAATACTGCGCGATACGCTCGGAGATCTCGCGCGCGACCGCGAGGTTCGCACTCGCGACGGATTGCTGGGTGGCACGTCGAAGGGAGCTGAGCGAGACGGCCCCGTACAGAAGCAGGGGAGCGATTGCGGCGCCGGCAATGAGGAGGACGATTCGTGACGAGATGCTTCTCACCGACCGCCCCCTGGAGCGCGCGGTTGCCACTGGCCGATCTTCGCGAAGGGATCCTCAGCACCGAGATCAGGCACAACGAAGCGTGAATCCACCGCTCTCGTGATCTGTGTCCACGCGATGAAAGCAGCGGGGCTATCCTCATAGAATCGCTGCGACAGCGCCGCAACTGCCTCCTTCACGCCCTGGTCGGAGGTGCTCTGGCGAAACCTGTCCAGGAGTTCGTCTGCGCCCGTATAGCCGGACCTCTGCATCGCTTGGTTTCCAGGCTCAGTCGACCGCCAGAACCGATATGTGATATCGAGTGCTCGGCTGGCATTGGTTCGCATTAGAAACGCTTCGAATTTTCCGGACGACAGCCGCCCACGAAGCTGCGACAGGGTTGCCGGCTCGAGCTTCATGTCGACGCCGACATCAAACAGTTGCCGCTGAATCATCAGCGCAATCCGCTCGTACTGCGGATCCTCACTCCAGAAAAGGCAGGTGAACGACAACCGCGACCGCGGCAGCCCAGCCGTGGCGCTCTCTCGAATGGGGAAGCCGGCGCCATCGAGCCGGGCTGCGGCCCGTGCCGGCTCGAAGGCTCGCCGCTCGAGTGCCGACGAAAACGCCCAGTGGAGCGGCCAGATCGGCCCATCCGCAACCTGGCCTCGACCGCTCATCGCTTCGTCGACTATCGCCCTGCGGTTCAGCGCTTCGGTGATGGCGCGGCGCACTTCCACGTTCCGCAACGCGGGATGTCCAAAGTTGAATACGAGCGGAATATAGAACGACTGAAGAAAGGAGTAGGTCCGAACGTTCGAGCTTCCCTCGAGAAACTCGACCGACTCCCGGCTTACCTCCTGTACAGCGTCCACTTCGCCTCGGAGCAGCGCCGCCCATGCGCTTCGCTGGCTCTCGTAGGTGATGATTCTTACCCCGCCGAGTGCGGCGGCGCCGCCATGGTAGCCATCGAACCGAACGGTTTCGATCTCCGGCGTACGCTTTACGATCCTGAACGGTCCGGTCCCGTTATTCGCCGAATCAGGGTCAGCAAGGCGCAGACCGAGCAATTCCGACAGCAACAGGGCATCCGGTCTAGAGAGATCGACGACGACGTCATGGCCTTCGGCTGTGATCGCGGAGACTGTCTCGAACGCCTGCCCCCGCGCGCGCGAGTCGCTTAGCTGCTTGTTCAGCGCGCGCGCCGCCACATCCGCGGTCAGAGGTGCGCCGTTGTGAAAGCGCACGCCGTCCTTGAGCCTCAGCCTGACCCGACGATCTCCGTTTTCCCAGGACCAGGACTCAGCGAGGTGCGGAGATGGACGGCCGTCGACCTCTCTGCCGACGAGCGGTTCCATATAGAGCAGCTCGGACAGGCTTTCTACTCCCGTCGCCTTGGCGGTGGCTCCGATACCGAACCCAATTCGAAGGATCGGCGGACCGGCCGCTTCCATAGGCGCGCGACGGCAGGCGCCAACGCCTGCGGCAGAGAGCAGCAGAGCAAGGGCGCCAACCGTCGAGCAGTGACGAATGGACGAGTGTGTTTCGACCCGCACGGGAATCGGGGTGCAGCCCGCCGCGTCGGAACGCTGCCGGCCGCCTCATTATTCACCGTCGCAGGAGCTGGCGCCTACTGACGTTTGGTCGGGCGCATGTCCTCGACGACCCAAGGGCACTGGGCGCCGCTGGCGGCGTTCTTGGCTTCGGCTTTTTTGACGATGGTGATCTTCATAGGGAGTCTCCTTGACGGTTGACGAACTATGGGAGTGAATGCGGTCGGCCTCAGTTCACCAGTTCGGCGCTGATGCTGGTGGCGGCGTCGCGGGCCATCGACACGACGCCGGCTTCGAAGCTTCGCTTGTGGCAGTTCGGGGCGTTGAGATCCCCGAGCTCGGAATGCGACGCGACGGTGCAGCCGCCGGCGCAGACCGGGATGAAGGCGCAGTCCTGGCACGCCTTCCAGGCGGCCAGCTGGTCGAACTTGCGGGCGGCGGCCGAGCGCATCATGTCGCTCGTGCCGTCGATGTGCCCGGTCGACATCTTCTTGTCGCCGGTGAAGCCGGGGCAGGCGTAGAGGTCGCCGTCCGGGCCGATGGTGTAGGCGTGCTTGCGGTGGATCTCGCACGGCCCCATGTGCACGCCGTCACCGGTCTCGAACCCGCGCTTCTTCGTTTCGTCCCGCAGGAACGACATCTGATCGTCCATGAAGTGGCACGAGTCACAGGGGCCCGACGATGTGCCGGTGCCGGCCGAGGTCATGCAGGTGCCGTTGAGCGGCTTGCCCTCGGTGACCGGCGTCAGGCCGATGAACTTCGTCTTCGTCTTCCCGTTCACGCGTCCGGTGTCCAGCCCGCCGGTCTGCGCCGCCATCACGTCGCGGATCACCGGTTTGAACGACACCTTCGACACGTGCCGCGCGAAGTCCTGCTCGGCGAGAAAGTCGAGCAGCGCCGGGTACGAGGCCACCGACGACTCGTCGAAGTTGCCGCCGAGCGCGATCGCGCAGCGCCCCGCGATCTTCTGGATGTTGGCGATGATCTTGTCGAAGGTGCCCTGGCCGCCGCGCAGCGGCCGCATCCGGTTGTGGGTATCCCGGTCGCCGTCGAGCGTGATCTTGAAGCCGTTCAAGCCGAACGGCTCCAGCCGGTCGACCACCTCTGGGGTGAGCAGCAGCCCGTTGGTGATCACGTTGATCTGCATCGCGACCCGGCGCGCCTGCGACGACGCCCACAGCCGTTCGGCCAGGAAGTACATGACCGGCAGGTTCAACAGCGGTTCGCCGCCGAAGAAGGTCAGCACGAAGCTCGACGGCCGGGTCGCGTCGAGCCGCGACTCCACCCAGGCCGCCACCCGTTCGGCGTTCTCGAGCGACATCTTGGCGGCAGTGCGGTTGTAGTCGCCGTGGTCCCCCTGGATGCAGTAGTCACAGGCAAAATTGCACTGCAGTGTGGTGAGGACGGTCACCCGGAGCTGGTCCTCGCCTTCCCGGACATCGTGGAAGAACGCCTCCAGCCGCTGGCGTTCGTCGGCGCGGCTCGGCACCACGAACCCCTGCTCGGCGAGCGTCGCCACCGCCTGCCGTTCCTCGGCGGTCAGGCCCTGCGGCGCCACCCCGTCGGCCAGGCGATCGAGCAGCGACGCGACCCCGGGCTCGACCACGAGCTGCGCGTCGGTGAACGTGTTCATGAGAAAGACGTCCTGGCCGCCGCCGACCTGCTCGAGCGGTACGCGGACGTTGAACATTGAGGCCTGCATCCGTACTCCTCCGTCAGGCAGACCGGTACCGTCTGCACGTGCGCGAGTAGTTTTCGGTTGGTGTGGGGGGATGTCGCGCATCCGCGACCGCCGCTGTAACGTTTGCTGCCAGAGTTTGTGCAACGGGTGTTCCGATCGTTCGGGAACTGTCCGTAAAGTCACAAGTGGACCGCATCAGGCAGATGCAGTGCCGTAAAATTCACAGAACCGGGAGGACTCTTTGGACAGCGGCTTCTGGGACGAATCACACCCGACGGGCTAATCCTGCGGCTGAGACGGCCAACTACTTGGCCGGACCGGCCAAAGAACTAACTGGACCGTGAGCGATTTGAACTCAGGCCATGGTCTGACCCACGGCTCCCACGACTGGCCTCGGCCGCTCAGCCGCGCAGCTTGCGAGCGATGTCACGCAGATCGAGCCGGGACATCTTGTGCTTCAACGTCGACAGCGGCAGCCCCAGGTACTTGGCCGTCGCGGTGACGTTCCAGTCGGACTTCTCGAGCGCCCGGAGGATGAAGTTCCGCTCGAAGGTATCGCAGGCTTCCTGGAACAGCGTCTCCCCCTGCTCCGACGGGGCGGAATCCAGCTTGGCGAAGTGATACTCGAGCGGCAGGTCCTCGTCGGTCAGGAACTCCTTGTCGCTCACGGCCACCAGCCGCTCGATCAGGTTCTCGAGCTCGCGGATGTTCCCCGGCCACCAGTAAGACGACAGGATCTTCAGCGCGGATCCGGAAATCCCCCGCACCGGCTTCCGGAACTTCGTCCGGTACCGGTCGAGAAAGAGCCGGGTGAGCTCCGGCAGGTCGTCGATGCGGTCGCGCAGCGGCGGCATCCGGATCGGGATCACGTTGATCCGGTAATACAGGTCCTCCCGGAAGCGGTTCTCTTTCACCGCCTTCTCGAGATCGACGTTGGTGGCGGCGATCAGGCGAAAGTCGGTCCGGATCGGTTTCGAGCCCCCGACCCGCTCGATTTCCCCCTCCTGGATGGCGCGCAGCAGCTTGGCCTGCAGATCGAACCTGAGGTCGCCGATCTCGTCGAGGAAGAGGGTCCCGCCGGTCGCCAGCTCGAACTTACCGAGCTGCTGCTTGTGGGCCCCGGTGAACGACCCCCGCTCGTGTCCGAACAGCGTGCTCTCCACGAGCTCGTGCGGGATCGCCGACAGGTTGACGGCGATGAACGGCGCCTCGCCCTTGCCCGACTCGCGATGCAGCAGCCGGGCAAGCAGCTCCTTGCCGGTGCCGCTCTCGCCGAGGATCAGCACGGTCGCCGACAGCCTGGCAACCTTCTGCACCAGGTCGACGATGTCGCGGATCTGGCGGCTGGGGCCGATCAGGAACTCGCGTTCGCTCTGCTCCGCGATCTGGGCGCTGAGCGTGATGACCTGGCGATTGAGGTCCTGCCGCTCGAAGGCGTTCCGGACCAGCGACCGCAGCTCGTCGTAGTCGAAGGTCTTGGTGATGTAGTGATAGGCGCCGTGCTTCATCGCCTGCACCGCCGTCTCGACCTCGTTGATCGCCGAGATCATGATGCATTCGACCAGGCTGTAGTTCTCCTTGACGATCCGGAGCACGTCGAACCCGCCGATGCCGGGCAGTTTCACGTCGAGCAGGATCAGGTCGACGTCGTCCTCGCGCAGGAGCACGAGCGCCGCTTCGCCGCTCGATACCGACAGAACCCGGTAGTCGCGCTGCAGGATCGCGGTCAGGGTATCGCGCATTCCCTGATCGTCGTCGCAGATCAGAATCGTCTTGGCTTGCGCCACTTTGGGCGAATTCTATCCGATCGACCGGCAAGTCCCTAGGTCCGAAGGCCAGACGGCCGGGGGAGCGATTCGTTGTGATACCGTTTGACGGTTGTGGTCCTCTGGGGAATCGCCGGCCTAGCCCTGCTCATCGCCCTCGCCGCGCTCGCCTCGGCCCGCCGGGCGGCGCGCAAGCTCGAAACGCTGAACCAGTCGTACTGGGAGCTGCGCTACGACTTCACCCGCCTGCGCTCGCAGGTGGCGCGCCTCGATCCCGAAGTGCAGGACGAGCCCGCTGCGCCGCCGCCGCCGCCGTCGACCCAGGTGGCCTTCGTGTCGCTGTCATCGATGAAGAAGAAGCATGAGTAACGAATACGACGTCGTAGTGATCGGTTCGGGGACGGGCGGCTATGTCGCGGCGATCCGGGCGGCGCAGCTCGGGCTGAAGACGGCGGTGGTCGAGCGCGCCCCGGTGCTCGGCGGCACCTGCCTGAACTGGGGCTGTATCCCGACCAAGGCGCTGCTCGAGCACGCCCACGCCCTCAAGGTCGCGCAGGACTGGAAGGAGTGGGGCATCACCCTCGGTGAGGCGGCGATCGGCATCGACATGAACCAGGTGCACGCCCGCAAGGACAAGATCGTCAAGGGGCTCACCGGCGGCATCGAGATGCTGTTCAAGAAGAACAAGATCGACTGGATCAAGGGCAGCGGACGGCTCGCCGGCCAGGGACGGGTCGAGGTTACCGAGGGGCAGAAAGCAGTCGCTCACCGCCCGCAAGGAGATCATCGTCGCCACCGGCTCGACGCCGCGCAGCGTGCCGGGGATCGAGATCGACCGCAAGCGGATCATCACCAGCGACGAAGCGATCCACCTGAAGGAGATTCCCAAGTCGATCGCGATCATGGGGAGCGGTGCCGTCGGCGTGGAGTTCGCCTCGATCTTCCGCCGGTTCGGGAGCGAGGTCACGATCATCGAGCTGCTGCCCCGCATCGTCCCGGTTGAAGACGAAGCGGTGTCGGCGGAGCTCGAGAAGTCGTTCAAGAAGCAGGGGATCAAGGTGCTGACCGGCACCAGGGTCACGAGCGCGAAACCGGGCACCGGCGGCGTCGATCTCGAGGCCCAGACCGCGGACGGCAAGACGGCGAAGATCACCGCCGAGTACCTCCTGGTCGCGACCGGCCGCGGACCGGTCACCGCCGGCCTCGGGGCGGAGGAGGCCGGCCTCGCGATGGAGCGCGGTTACGTCAAGGTGGACCGGGAGTTCAAGACCGAGCGTCGCCGGCATCTCGGCGATCGGCGACGTCATCACCTTCGACCAGCCCGGCCACCCGCAGCTGGCCCACCTGTCGTCGGCCGAAGGGATCGTGCTCGCCGAACGGATCGCCGGCAAGGAGTACCGGCCGATCAACTACGACCAGGTGCCCGGCTGCACCTACTGCGATCCCGAGATCGGCAGCGTCGGCCTGACCGAGAAGCAGGCGCAGGAACGCGGTTACGAAGTGAAGACCGGCTCGTTCAAGTTCGGGATCCTGGCCCGCGCCCGCATTGCCGGCGAGACCGAGGGCTTCGTCAAGATCGTCTTCGACAAGAAGTACGACGAGGTGCTCGGCGTCCACATGATCGGCCCCCGGGCGACCGAGCTCGTGGCGGAGGCGACGCTCGCCCTTCGCCTCGAGTGCACCGTCGAGGAGCTGGTCCGGACGATTCACGCGCATCCGACGATGTCGGAGGCGGTCGGCGAGGCGGCGCATGCGGCCCACGGAGCGCCGATTCATGCGTAACAGCTGCCAGCTGCCAGCTGCCAGCTTCCACCCTTCGGCTGCCAGCTTCCAGCCTTGACCATGGCGAAGGGGTCCAAGTCCTCCGACAAGCCGTCCGACGCCCTGAGTTCGAATCAGCTGCTCGAGATGTACTGGTTCGGCCGCCTGGCGCGCGAGATCGAAGAGCGCCTGGTGATCCTCTTTCGCCAGAGCAAGGTGATCGGCGGGCTGTATCGCAGCCTGGGGCAGGAAGGCGAGTCGGTCGGGACGGCGTACGCATTGAAGCGTACCGACGCCGTCCTGCCGCTGATCCGCAATATGGGGGCGCTGACGACGATCGGCGTCAGGCCCCGCGAGATCTTCCTGCAGTACATGGCGAAGGGAGAATCGAATTCCCGCGGCCGCGATCTCAACATCCACATCGTCCACATGCCGGCCTGGACGCGTGATCTGACCGGCTCCCCCGGCCTCAATGGTGCGGAGCGGGGCCCTCGGGGTCCCCGCGAAGCAGGCCGGGGGAAGGGGCCCCCGGCCTCAATGACGAGCCGGTGGTGGTCGGGCCGATCAGCATGCTCGGCGATTCGATCCCGGTGGCGGCCGGCATCGGCATGGGGGCCCGCATGCGCGGCCGGGACCTCGTCGCCATGGCCTGGATCGGTGACGGCGCGACTTCCACCGGAGCGTTTCACGAAGGGTTGAACTTCGCCGCGGTGCGCAAGGCGCCGCTCGTGGTGGTGGCCGAAGACAACAAGTTCGCCTATTCCACGCCGATTGCCAAGCAGATGGCGATCAAACGGATCGACGAGCGCGCCGCCGCCTACGGCATCCCGCACGAGATGGTGGACGGCAACGACATCCTGGCGGTCTACGACGTCGCCAGGCGGATGGTCGATCGCGCCAGGGCCGGCGAGGGGGCGTCGCTGATCGGCGTCGACACGATGCGCATGCAGGGGCACGCGCAGCACGATGACGCCCGCTACGTGCCGAAACAGCTGATCGAGGAGTGGCAGTCGAAGGACCCTCTGGCGCGGTTCCAGAAGACCTTGATCGAGCGCGGTGCCGCGACCGCGAAGCAGTTGACCGAGATCGACGGGATGGCGAAGAGCTATGCCGCGAAGGAGGCTGACGCTGCGGAGGCATCGCCGATGCCGGATCCGGCGAGCGTGACCCGCGGCGTCTACGCCGGCGACGACTACGCGGTGCCGAAGCTGGAGTTCGTCAAGTCACCGTTCGCGGAGAGGACGTAGCGTGGCGGTCATCACCTATCTGGAGGCGATCCGCCAGGCGCTGTTCGACGAGATGGCTCGCGACGAGCGGGTATTCCTGATCGGCGAAGACATCGGTGCCTACGGCGGCGCGTTCAAGGTGACCGAGGGGTTGCTCGACCGCTACGGCGAAAACCGCGTGATCGACGCGCCGATTTCGGAGCAGGCGATCGTCGGCTCGGCGATCGGCGCCTCCTACATGGGGATGCGGCCGGTCTGCGAGATCCAGTTCATCGACTTCATCGCCTGCTGCTTCGACATGCTCACCAACTTCGCCGCCACCAGCCGGTACCGGAACGGCGCCGGCGTGCCGATCGTGGTCCGCGGCCCCTGCGGCGGCGGGGTGGGCGGCGGGCCGTTCCATTCCCTGAACCCCGAGGCGTTCTTTCTCAATACCCCCGGCTTGAAGATGGTGGAACCATCCACCGCCTACGACGCCAAGGGGCTGCTCAAGGCCGCCATCCGCGACGACGATCCGGTGCTCTACTTCGAGCACAAGTTCCTCTATCGCCGGATCAAAGACGAGGTGCCGGACGACGACTACATCGTGCCGCTCGGCAAGGCGGCGGTCCGGCGCGAGGGTGGCGACCTGACCATCGTGACGTTCGGGGCGATGGTCTACACCGCGCTCGAGGCGGCCACTACGCTGGCGGAGGCGGGGGTCGAGACCGAGGTCATCGACCTTCGCAGCCTGGCGCCGCTCGATCGCGACACCATTCTCACCAGCGTCGCGAAAACCAGCCGGGTGCTGCTGCTGCACGAGGCGACGCTGACCGGCGGGATCGGCGGCGAGCTTGCAGCGATAATCGGCGAGCACGCCTTCGAGTATCTCGACGCGCCGGTGATGCGGATCGCGTCTGCCGACGCGCCGGTTCCATACGCCCCGCCGCTCGAAGCGGTGTTTCTGCCGAGCGTGACCCGGGTAGTGGAGGCGGCCAGGAAGCTGGTGAAATACTAGGGAAGCCGTCAGACCGGGGCCGGCAGACCGGGGCCGGCAGACCGGGGCCGGCAGACCGAGGCGGCGTGTCCTGGGCCTTCGCCCCTGAAGAGTGAGTGAAATCTATGGCTACAAACGTCGTCATGCCCCAGATGGGGGAATCGATCGCCGAAGGTACCATCGTTCGATGGATCAAGAAGGTCGGCGATTCGGTCGACCGTGACGAGCCGCTCTTCGAGATTTCGACCGACAAGGTGGACGCCGAGATCCCTTCCCCGTCAGCCGGCGTGCTGACCGAGATCAAGGTCAAGGAAGGGGAGACCGTCCCGGTCAACAGCGTGGTCGCCGTGATCGGTGCGGCTGGCGAGGCGGCGGCGCCGTCCGGGGATGGCCAGGGGGCGAGCGCGATGCCGGCAGCGGCGGTCGGCCAGGCCGAGACCTCCGCCCCCTCGACCGGCACCGCGGTCGACAATCGCTCCGCGGCCGCCGACGCGAGACCGTCCGCCGCCGCGGCTCCCGCGCAGAGCGCCCCGGCCGCCGAGGGCCCGTTGTCGAGAGAGGAGCTTCGGCGGCAGCGGTCCTCTCCGCTCGTCCGGCGGATCGCGAAGGAACACGCGGTCGACATCCAGCAGATCCAGGGCACCGGGATCAGCGGGCGGGTGACGAAGTCCGACATCCTCGGTTACATCGAGTCGGGTTCGGCGGGCGCACCCCAGGCAGCCGGCTCAGCTCAGGCGCCGGCAGCTGGAGGCCGCGCGATCGCGGCGCCGGGGCCGGTCTACAAACCGGGAGAGAACGTCCAGATCGTGCCGATGAGCATCATGCGCCGCAAGATCGCCGAGCACATGGTGATGAGCGCGCACACCTCGCCGCACGTCTACTCGGTCTACGAGGTGAACTTCGGCAAGCTCTCCGCGCTCCGCGACAAGAAGAAGGCGGAATACGAGGCCGCCGGCGCCAAGCTGACCTTCACCGGGCTGATCGCCAAGGCGGTGGTCGACGCGCTTCGCCAGTTCCCCACGGTCAATGCCTCGATCGACGGCGACAACATCGTCTACAAGAAGGACATCAATCTCGGGATCGCGGTGGCGCTCGACAACGGCCTCATCGTTCCGGTGATCCGGAAGGCGGACGAGAAGAACCTGCTCGGCCTGAGCCGGGCGATCAACGACCTGGCGTCGCGGGCGCGGTCCAAGAAGCTCAACCCCGACGAAGTGCAGGCGGGGACCTTCACCATCACCAATCCGGGGATCTTCGGCGCGCTCTACGGCCTGCCACTGATCAACCAGCCGCAGGTCGCCATCCTCGGCGTCGGCACGATCGAAAAGCGGGCCGTGGTGATCGACGATGCGATCGCGATCAGGCCGATGTGCAACTTGAGCCTTGGCTACGACCACCGCTTGATCGATGGCGCGGAGGCCGGCCGCTTCCTCTCGTTCATCAAGGAACGCCTGGAGAACTTCGAAGAAGGATGGATGTAGGTCGGCGAGAAATAGAAGTCCGCCGCCTGGGCCTCGTCTCCTACGCCGACGGGCTCGACATCCAGCAGCGGCTCGTGGCCCAGCGCAAGGCGGGGGAGATCCCAGACCAGCTGCTGCTGCTGGAGCACCCGCCGGTCATCACGCTGGGCGTCAGGTCCAGGAACGACCGTTCGCACATCATTGCGCCGGCAGCGATCCTGGAATCGGAAGGGATCGAGGTCTTCGAGACCGGCCGCGGCGGCGATGTCACGTATCACGGCCCTGGCCAGCTCGTCGGATATCCGATCATCGACCTTCAGCCCGATCGCTGCGACGTCCACCGCTACGTTCGCGACCTCGAAGAGATGCTGATCCGGACGGCGGCGGCGTTTGACGTGCAGGCGGCGCGACTGCCGGGGCTGACGGGCGCGTGGGTGGGCACCGAGAAGCTTGCCGCGATCGGCGTCAGGATCTCCAGGTGGGTGACCAGCCACGGATTTGCGTTGAACGTGAGCACGACCCTGGATCACTTCCGGCTGATCGTTCCCTGCGGTATCACCGACAAGGGAGTGACCTCACTCGAGCAGCTCACCGGCCGCGCGATTTCGATGGCCGAAGCCGAAGCCGCGGCGATCCGCGCCTTCTACGACGTCTTCCGGTAACCCTCCTCCTTGACGCCGGGGCCCCTGCCCCTGCCCTGCACTCGCCACCGGTCCCGCCACCCGACCCAGCCCGGCCGCGGCTAGCTCAGCAATGTTTTGATGTCGACATAAGGGGTTATTTACCAACTGTTTACAAGAATTGAACAGTGTTCGGAATAACCGTGCAAATAGGGGTGTTCTATAGCCTACACGGAGGTCCTGATGCCCCAGGCTGACACTGAACGCGATCTGATTGGTCGCATGCAGGCGGGGGACACCGCGGCCGTTGCCGAGCTCTCATCGACATACGGACCGCGAATTCACCAGCTTGCGTTCCGCTATTTGAAGAACTGGGAAGATGCCGAGGAGGTCGCCCAGGATGTTTTGCTGAAGGTTCACCGGAAGATCGGCGCTTTCCGCGGCGACGCCGCGCTGTCGTCGTGGATCTACCGGATCACCTTCAATACGGCGATGTCGCGGCTGCGCACCAGCCGCTTCAGCCGGCCGCACGAAGTCCAGGCGGCCGACACGGTGACCGAAAACGGCGATCTCTCGCCGCAGGAACCGGCGGACTGGTCAGGCCTGGCGGACGATCGGGTGCTGCGCGCCCAGATGCGCACGCGCTTGATCGAGGCGTTGACGCACCTGCCGGAGGTTTATCGCACGCCGGTCATCCTGCGCGACATCCAGGGGCTGTCGACGGAAGAAGCGAGCGCCATCCTCAAGGTGAAGCCGCAGACGCTGAAGTCGCGCCTGCACCGCGGCCGCCTGATCCTCCGCGAACACCTCGGCGACTTCGCCGGCGCGCTCACGCTGCACGAGCGCGAGATCCACTAATCGGCTTCGAGCGAGTTGTCGAGGGCCGTGCGCTCCACGCGGGTGAGCGACGGTTCGACGATGCGCTCGAGGCCGCCGCGAGTCAGCGCCACCGGCATCGCCGCTATCCTGCCCCGGCCGACATCCACGAAACACGAGTACTGCCGACGCGAGCCGGCGCAGACCGCCTCCACGACCCGGGCCGCGGCCGAGGCCAGGGCGTAAGGGCCGGGCGGCCAGAGGCTTGGCAGCCGGGCGGTCAACGCCGCGATCTGGTGGGCGCCCATGACCTCCGGGAGCGGCTGCCCCGAAACCGAACCCTCCTGCCACGCCACCACCATTCTGCCGGGTGGCACTCCCACGACATTGAGCACGACCTCCACCGCCGAAGCATCGAGGACGACGGCGCTCAGCGCGCGCATGGCCGAAGCCAGCGCCGCCGGCGCCGACCCGATGATCCGCGTGGACGGCAGGTGCAGTTCCCGGATGCAGCGCGCCATCAGCTCGCGTTGCGCCGCGCCGGCGAAGACGATCGGCGCACTGGCCCCGGCGGCGGTGAGCTGGCGCACGAGCGCGAGCCCCGCTTCGCCGGTGTGTTCGCCGCCCGAGACCGCGTCGGCGAATACGATCGCGTCCGCGCCGACCGCGCTGTGGATCGAGCCGTGCGCGGTGACCGACACGGCCGAACCCTCGACCGGACCCGCCTGCAGGATGTCGAGCGCCTTGCCCCGGGCGACAGCTTCGTCGGCGTCGATCAGCCGCACGGCGGCGACCCGGCTGCGCCCGGCGAGCTTGTGGGCGAGCGCGCCGCCGAGAGCGCCGGCGCCGATGATGGCGATGACCGACATTCGGAGTGATTTATTCTAGTCGCATGAACAGTTCATCGCACCTCTCGTCGAAAGTCGCACTGGTGACCGGCGGGTCGAAGGGGATCGGCGCCGCGATCGCGACGGCGCTGGCCCGCGCCGGGGCGTCGGTCGCCTCGACCAGCCGGTCGGGCTCGGGCCCGACCGCCTCCAACCTGCTGCAGATACGCGCCGACGCACGCGTTCCCGAGGATGCCGACCGGGCGGTGAGCGAGACCGTGCGCGCCTTCGGCGGTCTCGACATCCTGATCAACAACGCCGGGGTGGGCGCGTTCGTCAACGTTGCCGACATGAGCGTCCAGCAGTGGCAGCAGGTGATCGACACCAATCTCAGCGGCGTCTTCTATTTCTGCCATGCCGCGATCCCCGAGCTCCGCAAGCGCGGCGGCGGCTGGATCATCAACATCAGCAGCCTGGCGGGCAAGAACGCGTTCCCGGCCGGCGCGGCCTACTGCGCCTCGAAGGCCGGGCTGAATCACTTCAGCGAAGCGCTGATGCAGGAGGTCCGTCACGACGGCATCCGCGTCAGCTACGTGATGCCGGGGTCGGTTGCGACCGAGTTCATGGGGCCGGCGGGAACTGCGAAGCGCGACTGGGCGAGCTCACCCGACGATGTCGCGCAGGTGGTGATGGACCTCATCGCCATGCCGGCGCGCAGCCTGCCGAGCCGGGTGGAACTGCGGCCGTCACGGCCACCGAAGAAGTAAGCTCGGACGCAACTTGGCCGAACAGATCGATCGCCCACTACAACCTGCTCGAGCGCATCGGCCGCGGCGCGCTTGGCGAAGTCTATCGCGCGCGGGACACCAGGGTCGGGCGGACGGTTGCGCTCAAGGTCCTCGAACCGGCACTGCTCGCCGACGAAACGCGCCGCCGGGCGCTCTTCGATGAGGCACGCCTCGCCGCCCATCTCTCGCACCCCAACATCGCCACGCTGTTCGAAGTGTCGGCGATGCGGACGGCGCAGCTTACTTCGCCTACGAGTTCGCCGCTGGGGCGCCGCTGCGCGCCGAGATGGGCGGACGCGCCGATGAATCCGCGCCGAGCGGTCGAACTCTGCATCCAGATGGCCGACGCGCTTGCCGATGGTCACGCCGCCGGCATCATCCACGGCGACCTGCGCCCCGAGACCGTGGTGGTCACGGGCAAGGGCAGCGCCAAGCTGCTGGACTTCGGCATGTGGCGCTGGACGCGGGGCGGCCTCACCCGCCGCGCGCGCCGGCCGCGCGCCGGAGTCGCTGCCGGACGAAGACGCCGCGATCGTCGCCTACATGGCGCCGGAACAGGCGCTCGGCGGCCAGACCGACGGCCGCGCCGACCTGTTCTCGCTCGGCACGATCCTCTACGAGATGCTCACCGGGCGAAACCCGTTCGCCGCCACGTCGGTGTCCGCCACGGTCATGAACGTCGTCCGGACTTCGCCGCCGCCGCCGTCGACCGTCGCCACGGGGTTCCGCCCGAGGTCGACGGATCATCGCCCGCGCGCTGTCGAAGGACCTCGACCGCCGCTTCCAGAGCGCCGCCTCGTTTTCCGCCGAGCTGCGCCGGATCGCTCCCGCGCTCGACGTCCGCCCGGCAGAGCGCGGCGCCGACTATCTGCTGCCGGTGGACGATGAGGCCGACAAGGTGCCGCCGATGGTCTGGATCGCGGCCGCCGGCGGGGTCGCCGTCCTGGCCGCGGCGGTGTGGTGGGGGATTAGCTAATCGGGGGGCGGAAGGGTGCGGGAAAGGGTGCGGGGTCCGAAGGGGTGCGGAGGGTGCGGAAGGAGGTGCGGAGGAGGCGTGCGATGGGAGTGCGGGTTGTGAGAAACCGTTTCTAGGGAGTGCGGGGACGGTCGATCGTCGTGCCCCATCGCACGCCCCGCACGCCCCGCACCCTTTCGCACCCTCCGCACCCTCGCACCCCGCACCCCATCTAAGTCGCGATTTTGGCCCACCGTTCCAGGTCGATGTTCGCGCCCGACAGGACGATCACGGTTCGGCGGCCGCGGAGGTCCAGCTTGCGCGCCGCCACCGCGGCGACGGCGGCCGCGGCGGCTCCTTCGACTATCAGCCGCTCGTGCTTCGGCACATCCCTCTGACCGCGGCGATCAGGTCCTGCCTCCGACACCACCCCGATCCGCTTCACCCGCTCGCGGACGATGGCGAAGGTCGGAGTGTCGGGATCGAGGTTGCCGCTCAGGCCGTCGGCGAGCGTGGCGCCGACCTCGATCTCGGTGATCCGTCCTGCCGCTCAGGCTCGTCGTGAACGGCGTGGACGCTTCGACTTCGACACCGGCAGCTTCGGCGCGACCCTCGCTGGCGATCGCGATGCCGCTGATCAAGCCGCCGCCGCCGATCGCGGCCACGATCGTATCCACGGCGTCGGAGGTCTTCGAGGATCTTCGAGGGCAACGGTTCCGGCGCCGGCGATCACGTCAGGGTGCGCGTAGGGCGAGATGTAGACGGCGTGCCGCGCCGCCGTGCTCGCTTCGCGAGCCGCTCCGCTTCGTCGTAGTCGCGGCACGGACGCAGTTCCGCGCCGAGCTCGCGGATCGCGTCGAGCTTCGTGCGCGGCGCCTGCTCGGCGGCGACGTACACGGTCAGCGCGATCCCGGCCGCCGCCGCCGCGTGCGCCATCGCCCGTCCGTGATTGCCGGCTGACGCGGTGACGATCGGGGTGGAGCCACCGCCGTCCCGCCCGCTCGATCAGCGCAGGACGGCGTTGGTGGCGCCGCGGATCTTGTACGAGTCGGTCGGCTGCAGCGTCTCCAGCTTCAGGAACACCTCGCCGCCTGCAGCCTTCGAGAGCCAGGGCGAGGGCCGGACGCGGCGAGCGGAGAACGCGTCCGCGGATGCGCCCGGCCGCCGTCTGGATGTCGGCGAGCGTCAGGTGCGCGGCTCCCTGTCGGCAGTGAGGATCTGGGGCAGGTTGGCGGCAAAGGCGCTGCGGGCCATCACCTCGTCCATGCCGGCGCCCCGCGCCGCCGGCGATCAGCGAGGTGTCCACGTGCGACACGAAGCCGGCGGTGGGGATGTGCTTAGCTCCGGGTCCGATCTTGAGCGCGGCGACCGTGTTGATCGGGTCCGCTTTGCCGGAGTTGATGTCGAAGATCACCAGCGAGGGCTTCAGCGTCCGCGCCTGCGCCATGATGTCGGCCGGGGTCCGCGCGAAGACCAGTTCGACCCCGACCAGCTTGGCGGTTGCGCGGATCTTGGACGAGAACAGCATGTCATCGACTGCGACGAGGATCATGCCCTCGATTCTAGTTCGATCAGCTTGCCTGGAGCTTGCGCCTTTCGCACCGGCAGCGGTTCGAGCCGATAGAGCAGCCGTCCGTTGCGCAGCGCCGAGGCGATGAAGGTGATGATCAGCGAGGCGATCGCCACCACCCCGCCGACGTCGAACAGCAGCAGCCGGGTGCCGCCGATCTCGACGTACGGGGACCGCAGCAGCTGCAGCGTGCCGATCGCCAGCAGGATCCTCAGCTCGGTGGGTCCGAACTTCCAGAAGGAGATCCGGAAGGTGCCGACCGCGTGGGTCGCCAGGGCGATCTCGACCATCAGCAGGTAGTAGGCGACCAGGAAGCCGGCCGCTACGATCGGGGTCATGAACCCGCCCAGCGCGAATCCGGCCAGCAGGAAGAGGATCCCGATCACGTCCAGGACGTGGTCGACGTAGAAACCGTAGCGCGGGCGCTCATGGTGCCGGACCCGGGCGACAGTCCCGTCCAGGCTGTCGCCGAACCAGTTCAGCCCCAGCATGACGATCGCGAGGATCATTGCGGTCCGCGAGGCCGGACCCACCCAGTAGCAGGCCCCCGCCGCCGCCATCGCCACCCCGGCGAGGGTCGTCAGGTGATCCGAATTGACCCAGGCGGGCAGCCTGCCGGCCATCCAGATCAGGCAGCGCTTCTCGGCCGCCGCCAGCACGCTCGTGTGGACCCGTTTCGCTTCCCGGTAAGTAGTCGTTTCCATGTCACTCCGGAATGCGAAAATAAGCTCTGCGGAGGCTCATGATCCTGGAAATGCGTGCGGTTCCCCCGTTCATGAAGAACGGATTCGTGCTCGGCTGCGAAGTCACCCGTGAAGCTTTCGTCGTCGATCCCGGCGACGACGTCGACCTGCTGCTGCAGGCGGTGGAGCACCACGGGCTGAAGGTCGGGGCGATCCTCCTGACCCACGCCCACCTGGACCACGTGACCGGCGTGGCGCGGGCCAAGGAGGCCCTGAAGGTCCCGGTGTGGCTTCACCAGGCGGACAACTTTCTCTACGAAGGGGTCGTGCAGCAGGGAATGATGTTCGGCCTGCGCGTCGACCCGCAGCCACGAATCGACCACTTCTACGCGCAGAACCAGAGCCTGCGTTTTGGCGAGTACCAGGTATCAGTGCACCACACACCGGGTCACTGCCCGGGAGGCGTCTGCCTGGCGATCAACGGTGATCCGCGCACCGCAGGACCGACCGACCGGCGGGTGCTGTTCGTCGGCGACACGCTCTTCGCCGGCTCGATCGGCCGGACCGATCTGCCCGGGGGAGACGCGGCTACGCTCCTCCACTCGATCCGCGAGGTGCTCTTCGCCTTTCCAGACGGCACTCCGGTGTATCCCGGTCACGGCGAGCCGACGACGATCGGTCAGGAAAAGCGGACGAATCCGTTTTTACAGTGACTTGACTCAACTCCGAACCTCCAACTTCCAACTCCCAAACGGAGCGGGTTGAATAGGGAATTTGGGAGTTGGGAATTTGGGAGTTGAAAGCTTGTCACTCTTTCGTAACCTCCAGCTCCACCCGTCCGACCCCGATCCGGTCGCCGGCCCTGGCCGAGGTGCGCTTGTCGACCCGCTGTCCGTTCAAGAACGTGCCGTTGGTACTTTCGAGGTCGACGATCTCGATCTCCTCGGTGCCGGCGGTGAGCCGGCAGTGCAGTCGCGACACGAGCGCCGCTTCGAGGGTGAAGTCCGCCAGGGTTGCGCGCCCCAGCGTCTTGATGCTGCCGGGCAGCAGCCGGAAGGTGAAAGGCGGATCAGCCTCGGGCGCAGTCTTGAGTAGCCACATAGTCGATTGGATCTGATTCTACGCGGCCTTGACCAACAGCGGGACGGATGGCGGGCCGTCAAGCAACCTCCGCGGCCGTTTCACCGTCTTTGTGCCCGGAGGCTTTCATGATGAAGCACGGGATGGCGACGGTTCTGATGGTGGCGGCGGCGTTCACCGCAGTGTCGGCTCAGGCAAAGAAGCCGGCGGCGGCGGGCGCCATGACTTACGACCTGACGATCACGACCGACGGGACCGCCTACACCGGCAAGATGGACCTGGCGGTGAAAGCGGGGAAGGTCACCGGCGCCATGCAGGTGGTGCAGCCGACCGAGATCACCGGCAAGGCCGCCGGCACGGTCAAGGGAGGTGAGATGCTGCTCGACTTCCCCTACCTGATGGTTCAGCGCAAGTGCGAAGGGCAGATCGCCATGAACATCAAGATGCCGGCGAAGACCGGGCCGGCGAGTGGAACGGTGTCGATCATCGGCTGTGGCCGTGACGCCGGGAACAAGCTGACTGGAAAGGTCGAGTTGACGCCGGCCAAAAAATAGGCCCGCGCCGCCAGTCCTTAGCCTGCCGCGCAGTTCTACTTGCTCAGGAACTCGGCGATCTTCGCCGCGATCTGCGGCGAGATCGTGCGGTCCTTCAAGCTCGCGTACTCGGTGACCTCGCCGGTGGTGGCCGGCACGAGAAGGTGATTCACCCCCGGAAGGTGCAGCACCTCCACCGGCGTCTTGCTCTTGCGCTGCCTGGCCAGCTCCGCCAGTTTGTCGGCGTGATGGGCGGGGACCTGCCGGTCGAGATCCCCCTGGACGATGAGGATCGGCTGCTTCACGCGCGGCATCACCTTCGCGGGATCGAACAGCAGAAAGCTTCGAAACCACTCGGTGTCGGCGACCTTCCGGTACTCGGGCGGCAGCCCTTCCCAGCCGACCCCGGTCAGCACCGCGGTCTGGATCCGCTGCTGGATATCGACCTTCTCCTTGCGGTCGTCGGCGGTGGCGTCGATCAGGTCGAGCCCGTGCTGTTGCTGCTCGAGAATGAGCTCCGACCCCTTGGTGCCCGGGGCCGCAACCAGCACCAGCGACGTGATGTCCTCTTCCTTGGCGGCGGCGAGCATCGCGACCGCCCCTCCCTCGCTGTGCCCAGCGACGGCCACTCGGGTCGGGTCGACGTCCTTTCGCTTGCGAAGCCATTTCACGGCAGCGATCAGGTCCTCGGCGTAATCATCGAGCCTGGCCCGTTCGTCCCTGCCGCCGCTCTGCCCCACGGCCCGCTTGTCGTAGCGCAGGACGACGAACCCGCGGTCGGCGAGCGTTCCCGCGAGCTGCGCGAAGATCGGGACGCCGGCCACGGTTGCCTCGCGATCGACCCGGCCTGAGCCCGTGACCAGTACGATGGCTGGGTGCCGCAGCCGTCCGGCGAGCTGCGGCGGCGTCGTGATCGTGCCTGCCAGGTTGAAACCGAGCGCCGGGATCCGCACGTCGCTGTCGGTCGGATTGCGAGAAAGCTGCGGCCGTGACGACACCGAGGCGAGGTCCGACCGGACGACGCTGATGCTGGCGGCCGCGATGTCGACCCGGGCGAGCCTGGACGCCGAATCGATGGTGACGCTCACGGCCAGCGGCCCGCCCGGGTTCTGGAAGATCAGATCGAACTTGCGCAGCGCGATCGTCCCGGCGGGGGATTTCACCTGCTCCTCCGTCACCGTCTTCACCACCACCTTGATCTCGGCCTGCGGCGCGATGTACGCCGCCAGCTCGGTTCCCGGTTTCGCGGTCGCGAGCCGGGCCGCCATCGCTTCGTATGCCGCGAAAAAGTTGTTCGGCAGGATGATCGATCGCGCCGAGATCTGGTCCGTCTTGGAGTTGGTAGTGCCGCCCTGGGTGATCTCGTTGATCGCGGTCGTCATTCCGAACGAGGTCGAGAGCGTCAACGGCTTGCCGCCGACGGTGGCATCGATGTGCAGCTCGAGCGGCTGCCAGTCGGAGGCGTACTTCGCTTCGAATCGGTTGATCTGGATCTCGCCCGCCGCCGTCATCTGCCCGGTCGCGGTGATGATCCAGTTCCCTCCCGACCGCGCGACATTCACCTGTTCCTGGCCGACCTGGCGTCCGCCGGCGAAGATCAGGAACTGCGCGCCGGTCGCCGCCGGCGCCGGTGCCTGTGCCGGTGCCTGTCCGGCCGCCGCCGCGGCACCGAGCGATCCGCACAGGATCAGGGCAGTACAATTGCGGATGAAGCGCATGTCCTGAGGATACCAGCCGAGACGATGTTTTCACTCGACCAATACCGCGCCCTGCACAGTGGTGCCGGCCTGTTCCCGCGGGAAGACCGCGGGCGGATCTCGCTCCGCGGAACCGACCGCAAGCCCTACCTCCAGGGGCTGCTGTCGAACGACATTCTCGCGCTCGAACCTGGCGGGTGGTGTTACGCCACGATGCTCACCGCGCAGGGACGAATGATCTCGGACATGCGGGTGTTCGAGCTTGCGGACATGATCCTGATCGATCTCGAGCGCCCGGTCACCGACGCCGTGCGCCTGCACCTCGACAACTTCGTCATCACCGAGGACGTCGTGGTGGCCGACGTCACCGCCACTTTCGCGCAGATCGGTCTCTACGGTCCGCAGGCCGCGGCGATTCTCGACGCTGTTGTTGCGGCCGATCCGTCCGCGACCCCGGCCTACGTCCTCGAAGGAACCGACATCGGGATAGCCGGTTTTGACCTGATCGCACCGCAGGAGGCTGCCGCCACGCTCACATCGGCGCTCGAGCGTGCCGGTGCCATCCCCATCGACGCCGCGACGGCGGAGGTGACGCGGGTCGAGGCCGGGATCCCGCGGTTCCTCGTCGACATGGACGGCTCGACGATCCCGCTCGAAGCCGGGATCGAAGACCGCGCCATCAGCCTGACGAAAGGTTGCTACGTCGGGCAGGAAGTCATCATCCGCGTGCTGCATCGCGGCGGCGGCCGAGTGGCAAAGAAACTCGTCGGCCTGGTCGGCGAAGCCGGCGGGATGGAGCGGGACGATCGCGTGTTTGCGGCGGAGCGTGATGTCGGCCGCGTGACCAGTGCGGTCAGCTCGCCGCGCGTCGGGAAGCGGATTGCCCTCGCCTACGTGCACCGCGATTTCAGCGAGCCGGGGACGCCGCTGCGGGTCAGGACCAGCGCCGGCGACACGGCGGCGATCGTCGTCGCGCTGCCGTTCGCGGGGTAGCGCGCCGTCCGGCGCGCCGAGGCGCTTGTCCGCGCCGCCGCGCGCCCCTACTTCAGCTCGTCGGCGCTCTTGGCCCCATAGAACTCGAACCATGGGCGCGCCGGTTTCAGCCGCTCGTTGACGTTGGTGATGTTCTTCACCCCTTCGTCTTCGAGCCACTTGCGGAAGGCGGCGCCACCCTGCTTCCCGAATACCGGGATCCCTTCTTTCCAGGTGGCGCGTCCGCACAGTACACCGGAGAAGCGCGTGCCCGCTTCGGCCGCCAGCTCGAGCGATTCGGTGAACTCGGCGTTGCTGACCCCGGCCGACAGGTAGATGAACGGCTTGGTCGCGATGTCGGCGGAGCGGCGGAAGTGATCCATCGCCTCCTGCTTCGAGTACGCCTTCTCGCCGCCGAACACTCCTGCTCCTTCGACGAACTTCATGTTGATCGGCACCTCGACCTTCATGACGTCCACGCCGTACCGATCCTTCGTGAACTCCGCCATCGTCCGGGTGACGATCTCCGGTTTCTTCTTCGCGAACTCCAGCCCTTTTTCATCGAGGCCGTCCTGGTAGCCGATGAACTCGAGGAAGAACGGGATGTCGTTGGCGCGGCACTCGTCGCCGATCCGCTCGACCCAGGCGTGCTTGTGCTCGTTGATGTGCGCCGGATCGGAGGGGGCGTAGTAGAGGAGGATCTTGAGACAGTCGGCGCCCGCTTCCTTGAGGCGGCGGACCGACCAGACATCGAGGAGATCGGGCAGCCTTCCCGGAGTGTTCGCGTCGTAGCCGGTCTTCTCATAGGCCAGCAGCAGGCCGGCGTTGTTCGACCGCCGCTTGCTCGCCGGCAGCCCCCATTCCGGATCCAGCAGGATGGCGCTGGCGTGACGGGTCAGCACCTCGGTGACATGGATCTTGAACTCTTCCATGTCCTGGTCGCCGATCTCCCCTCCTTTCTCCTTGGCCAGCGCCTTCTTGAGCGAGCCACGCTGGTCCATTGCGGCGGCGGCGATGACGCCGCGCTCGTTTGACACCGCCTTCATTCCGGCAAGCTTTCCTGCAGTGATCTTCACGTTCGGCTCCAAAAAGAGGGGGACCCGCTCGCCCGGGGGAATTATAGCGGGTAGTGAAACTCCTCGAGCGCGGCCGCGGCGACGGCCTGGTCGACGATCTCGTCGATCGGCAGTCCGGCCTCGGCCCGATCCACGTCGAGCATCCGGGCCTTGGTCGCCGGGTGTCTCGGCGTAAAGAGCGTGCAGCAGTCCTGGTCCGGAATGATGGAGATCGGGTACGTCCCCAGCCGCTGCGCCTCGGCGACGATCTCGTCCTTGTCCATCCCCACGAGCGGACGCAGCACCGGCATCGTCACCACCCGGTTGATGGCCGAGAGATTCTCGAGGGTCTGCGACGCCACCTGGCCGACGACTTCGCCGGTGACGAGCGCCAGGGCGCGGCTGCGGCGGGCGATTGCTTCGGCGATCCGCATCATCAGCCGGCGGTAGATCACCACCCGCAATGGCGGCGCCACCGCGAGCACGACCCGTTGCTGGATCTCGCCGAAAGGGACGAGGAAGAGCCGCGAGTCGTACTGGAAGCGGGTCAGCATACGTCACCAGCTCGCGGACCTTTTCCTGCGACGCGCGCGAGAGTATCGGGTAGCTGTGAAAGTGGACGAACGTCACGCGACAGCCGCGGCGCATCAGCCGCCAGGCGGCGACCGGTGAGTCGATGCCTCCCGACATGAGGCAGACGACGCGTCCGCTCGTGCCGGCCGGCAGGCCGCCGGCGCCGCGCTCCTGCCTGAAGTAGAAGAAGGCCTCGTCGGTCAGCGCCTCGACATGGATCGTGAGCTGCGGGTTGCCGAGATCGACTTTCCAGCCGCGGGCTTCCTTGATCCGTCCGCCGACCTCGCGTTCGATTTCCGGCGAGGTCAGCGGGAATCGTTTGTCGGCGCGGCGTGCCGACACGCGAAAGGTCGACACCTGCGGCTCTCCCATGTCCTCCAGGATGGCGGCGGCGATCGCCTCCACGTCGAGCGGGGCGGATCGCGCTCTCGAGAAGTTCGCGATGCCGAACACCTGCGAGACCCGGTCCCGCACAGTTGCCCAGTCGGCCGTGTCCTCGAGCACCATCTCGATCCGTCCCATGAGGACGCGCACTTCGCGGACGCCGGTCCCCTTCGTCGCCAGCCGCAGATTGCGCGCCAGCCGCGAGATGAACCACGGGCGGTTGTTCCCTTTGAGCGCGATCTCCTGGTAATGGACGACTACGGAATTCATTGCAATGCTGAAGGTTGAAGGTTGAATGCTGAAGTTGAAGGTTGAAACCAGGGCGGACATCTCGATTGTATCCTTCGACCTTCCCGCCTTCAGCCTTCAGCTTTCAACCTTCAGCCTTCAACCTTCAGCATTTCTTCTGCCGCCCGGTGTCCGCTGACGACGGCGCTCTCGATCGTCCCCGGGAGCCCGGTGTCGGTCCAATCACCGGCGAGCACCAGTCCCGGCACCGGCGTCTGATTGGAAGGGCGCTGCGGCTCACCGGCGCTCATCGAGAACGTCGCCTGTCGCTCGCGGACCAGCGTCGCGCGGACGAGGGTGGCCTCGCGGGCGCGTGGTATCGCCTGCGCGACCTCGGCCTCGGCGATCCGGACCAGCTCGTCGCGGGACAACGGGGCCACCGACTCGGCGGCGCTGACGACCAGCGACAGGTGCGAGGAGGCCTCCCCGAACACGCGTCGCTTGTCGAAGATCCACTGGATGGTGCGTCCCGTCAGGCCCACGAAGGGTTCGTCCATGACGACGCGGTCGTACCAGAGGTTGACCGTGGCGATCGGCATCGAGCGCATCGCGCTGGCCGCGGCGATCGTGGCGTCGAGCGCGGCGGGGGGATTGGGCAGGAGGTTCCGCAGCGCATGCCAGGGGACGGCGGCGATGACCTTGCGCGCGTTGACCTGGAGGGGCACCTCCGCCGATCCGCTTGTCGCACGCGTGCGGATCTCGACGCCAGTCGGTCCATCGGGGCCGAGGATCACCCGCGCCAGCGACCCGGTACGGACCTCGCCGCCGCGGGCCTCGATGAACGCGCGGGCCGGTTCGCAGTACATCTCGTCCAGCGGTTTCGCCGGGATGACGAGCGCCGAGGCGGAACTGTCGAAGCCGAACATCTCCGACAGGACGCGGACGAAAGGGGCCGCCGCGGCCGCGGCGATCGGCTGGTTGAGCGCGGCGACCGCGAGCGGCTCCCACAGCATCTCGATCAGGGCGGAGCGCTGGCCGTGCGCGCGCAGCCAGTCGAGGACGGACTCGTCCGCCGCGGCGGGAGTCTTTGACCATCGCGTCTGCAGCAGCGCCGGGGCCAGGCGCAGGGCCGACAGGCGGTCGCTGAGGGGCATGGCATCCCAGTTCAGGATGCCGCCGAGGAGGTGGAGCGGCGCCGGCCAGCGCGGGCACTTCAGCAGCGAGCGCCGTCCACCGTCCGCGATGAACGGGATCTCGAGCGCCGCCTGGATCCGGACGTTGGGTCTGGCGCCGATGCGATCCAGGAAAGCGAGCGTCTCGCGGTAGCAGCCGAACATGACGTGCTGTCCGTTGTCCACCATCTCGCCGGTTTCGCGGTCGGGGAACGCCGTCGCGCGTCCTCCGAGCCGCGGCCGCGCGTCCACCACGAGCACGCGCACTCCCCGCTCCGCCAGCACCGTCCCGGCGCTGAGTCCCGCGAATCCGCCGCCGACGATGATGACCGAGGGGGCCTGGCCCCGATCCGGGTCCTGGCGCAAAACGTCCGTCGCCGGTTTCCTGTAAGTCACTGGACGTCAATAAGTTGCTAGGAACGGGGCCTGTCCCCGTCTTTGGCGCGGTCCGAGGTCCCGCCTGACGACCGCAGCCGGATCCGAGCCCAGGTGCGGAGGGCGATGAGCGCGCGCACGGGACGGGGAATACGGACGACCCGGGTGAAGACGTCGTAGTTCGCGCGCTCGATCCGGCGCAGGATCGCCAGGTAGATCGCCCCCATGATCTCGGCCGCGGTCAACCGCCGCGCATCCCCCGCCGGCAGGGACGCGGCGGCGCGGACGTAGTAGTCGCGCGCCCGCTCTGCCTGGTGGCGCAGCAGCGCCCGGACGGCCGGCGAACCGACGCCGTGCCCCGCCGCCGCCACTTCGCGCCGCAGGTCCTCCTCGCTGCAGCCAAACCGGCGCATGTCTTCCAGCGGGATGTAGAGGCGGCCGCGCGCGAGGTCCCCGCCGACGTCGCGCAGGATGTTGGTGAGCTGCAGCGCCACCCCGAGGTCGGTCGCATACTGCCTCGCCCGCGGATCCTCGTAGCCGAAGATCTCCAGGCACATCAACCCGACCGCGGACGCCACCCGGATGCAGTATTCGTAGAGCTCCTCGAACGTCTCGTAGCGCCGCGCCCCGAGATCGAGCTCGACCCCCTCGACCAGCGCCTCGAACGCGGATCGCGGCAGGTGGAACCGCGCCACCAGCGGCTGCAGCGCACGCCCCTGCGGCGTGGACGGCGAGCCGCCATCGAAGCAGAGTGCGACCTCGCGCCGCCACAGCGCCACCTCGCCGGGCGCCTGCTCCGCCGGAGCTTCGTCCACCGCATCGTCGACCGCGCGGCAGAAGTCCCAGACGGTGATGATCGCGGCCCGCTTCTCCGCCGGGAGCACGAGGAACGAGTAGTAGAAGTTGGTGTCGCGCGCCATGCGTCCCTACGTGCGCCAGAGCAGCACGCCGGCGGCGATTCGCGCCGCATCGGTGGCACCGAGCTTCGGCCGGCGGTGCAGCGTGTCGCAGCCGAGCGCCTCGATCTTGTCGAGGATCCGGACGCCTCCCAGCCAGGTCGCCCGCAGCTCGAGCCGCAGGCGTCCGCCAACCACCGCGGTCACCGGACGGCCCCGCTCGAACAGCCGGCGTGTCCGTTCCACGCAGCCACCGACCGCCGCCGCCCACTGAGGAGTCATCGCCGGGCCATCGAGATCGCGCTCCTTCGCGCCATGCCGCCGCGCTTCTTCGGCCGGCACGTAGAGGCGGCCGTTCCGCCAGTCCGTCCCGAGGTCCTGCCAGAAGTTGGCCAGCTGCAGGGCGGTGCACACCGCGTCCGACGCGGCGTCGGCATCGTCGTCTACGATTCCGGCAACCCTGAGCACCAGCCGTCCGACGGGATTCGCCGATCGCCGGCAGTAATCCTGCACATCGTCCCACGTCTCGTAGCGGTGGACGACAACGTCCTGCCGGAAGGCGCTGAGCAGATCCTCGAACAGCTGGACGGGCAGCTGATGGTGTTCGATCGTATGGCGGAGCGCCACGAACAGCGGGGAGGTCTCGTCAGCAGCGGCGGATCCTGGTGCAGTCGCTGGTGGGCTCGGGCCCTCTGCGTGGTCCGTCGCATCGCCGCGCTGGACGATGTCCCGGACCGCGGCGTGCAGCTGAGCGCGGAAGTCGTCCAGCAGCCTGAGGCGCTCGGCCGGGTCGCGTCCGGGCTCGTCGGCGAAGTCGTCCGCGGTTCGCGCAAAAGCGTAGATCGCCGCTATGGGCGGACGCATCCGCCGCGGAAGCAGGACGGAGGCGACCGGAAAGTTTTCGTAGTGGTCGCGGGCGAGCTTTTCGCAGAACGCGTACGCCTGTTCAATCGTGGCACCGGCAGGGACTACCACTCGACTTCCGGGCTGCCGTCGCGACGATTGGCGGCCCGCGCCATGACGAAGAGGAGGTCCGAGACGCGGTTGATATAGACCAGCAGGTCGGCGTCGACGCCGCCGAGTGCCACCATCGCGCGCTCGGCCCGGCGGCACACGGTGCGGGCGACGTGCAGCGCGGCGCCGGCCTGGGCTCCTCCGGGGAGGATGAAGCGGCGGAGCGGCGGCAGCTCGGTCTCGAGCTCGTCGATCCAGCCTTCCAGCCGGGTGATGTCGTCAGGGGCGATCGCGGCCTTGGTTACCCTGCCGGCGATCCGGTGAGAAGGATCCGCCAGCCTCGACCCGAGCGCAAACAGATCCCGCTGCATCTGTTCCAGCATCGCCGACAGGCTGCCAGGGCCCGTCTGGACCATCGCCGCCCGCGCCAGCCCGAGCCACGCGTTCAGCTCGTCGACGTCACCATAGGCCGCTACCCGCGCGTCGGACTTGAGCACCCGGGTGCCGTCGAACAGCCCCGTTTCACCCGCGTCGCCGGTCCTGGTGTAGATTTTCACCGACCCAATTATAGAACCCCGTAGAAACTCAGAACTCAGAACTCAGAATTCAGAACCTGGGAACCTGGAACGCAGAACCCGGAACCTTTAGAACCCTTAGAACCTCTTATTGAAATCCAAGAATCCGTCCAGGTCCCCGAAGAACCTGCCCCTGCCACTCCCCGGCAGCCGCCGCTGGTTTCGCCGCAGATTGCTCGGCTGGTACCGTCGTCATGGCCGCGATCTGCCGTGGCGGAATACCACCGATCCGTACCACATCCTGGTGTCCGAGGTGATGCTGCAGCAGACGCAGGTGGATCGTGTGCTGCCGAAGTACGCCGAATGGCTGGAGAAGTATCCCAGCCTGCACGCGCTGGCGGCGGCGCCGGTGCAGGACGTGGCCGACACCTGGCGTCCACTGGGCTACAACATCCGTCCCCGCCGCCTGCACGACATCGCCCGGGAGTCGATGGCCCGGTACGGCGGACAGCTGCCGTCCGACGAATCGACGCTGCGGTCGTTCAAGGGTATCGGCGAGTACACCGCCGGCGCGGTGCTCAGCTTCGCGTTCGGCCAGCGCAAGGCGATTCTCGATACCAACGTGGCGCGCGTGCTGTTCCGGGTGTTCGTCGGCGCGGGTGAGCCGAAGTCGCACGCCATGAAGCGCCACCTCTGGTCGGTCTCCCGGACGGTGCTGCCGATGCGGCACGTGTTCGACTTCAACCAGGCGCTGATGGACTTCGGGGCGACGCTGTGCTCGGCGCGAAAGCCGAAATGCACGGAGTGTCCGCTGCGGTCGCAGTGCGTGTCCTACCCCTTCGAGGCGCCTCCGGTCCAGCCGGCCGCTGAGGCGCCTGGCGGTGCGTCGCCGCCGGCCGGCGACCCGGGCATGACTTCGTCGAAAAAGCGGGTGGTCGTCACCGCCGCGGTGATCGAGCGCGACGAGGCCTACCTAGTGACGCGGCGGCCGCCGGGCGCGCACCTCGAGGGGTGCTGGGAGTTTCCCGGGGGGAAATGCGAAGAAGGGGAGACGCTGGCGGAATGCCTGGTGCGTGAGATTCGCGAGGAGCTCGATGTCGGGATCCGCGTCGACGAGGAGATCCTCGCCGTCACCCACGAATACCCGGACCGGCTGATCGAGCTGCGTTTCTTCCGGTGTGATCTGCTGGGGGAACCGCGAGCGGTGCTCGGTCAGGAGATGCAGTGGATCGGCCGGCGCGATCTCGGATCGCTGGCTTTTCCGCCCGCGGACGCCGAGCTGCTGGAGCTGCTCGCGGGCCGGACGTGACCGTCCGGCCCGGCGAAATCTACTTGCGAAGGGTTTCGACGCCGCTCACCTTGCCGAGGCAGGTGTCGCCGGAGTAGGGGATGCGGATCGAATCGATCCCCAGTTCCGCCGTGCCCGAGAGAGAGACGTTGCACGAAGTCAGTCCGGGCGCGGTCGCATTCGCCTGGCCACTCCAGGCGATGGTGCCGGAAGTCGTGAACTGCCCCTGGGCGGTGCCCGACAGCTTGAGGTCCCCGGCGCAGGTGGCGCTGAAGGCCCCCTTGGCGCTGAGGGCGGTCTGTTCCGACACGTTCCACTTGAAATCGGTGCAGGAGCTGGGCGAGGGCACCAGATTGGCCGACGACCAGGTGCCGAGCAGCGTGCCGCTGCCGGCTGCGGACGGCCCCGTCGCGGGGTTCTCGCGTTCAAGGCCGACGCAGCCCGTGAGCGCGATCGCGGACACGGCCAGCACGGCCAGCAGGATTCGATTCGTCATGTTCTGTATCTCGGTTGGAAAGCGGACAAACTTTGCCCGTTGGCTATCGCTGTGAGGAAAAAGTATACCAGCGGCAAGTCCAATGAATTCAAGCCGTTGCGGCTGAGCTGAGGCCGCCGGATGCCCCGTTCCGTCACAGCCGTCTCGAAACCGTAACCTCGGCGCCGCTGCCCGGATCGAGATACTCCCGCAGCGCCGCCCGGGTGCTGGGGAACGCCAGCTCTCCCCAGGGGATCTCGTCGGGAGTGAACCATCGCGCTTCGAGACACTCCTCGTCGGTGCACAGCTCGCCGCCGACCATCCGCGCCGCATAGACGATCACGATCAGCGAACGGTGCGCGTAGGAGTAGATATTCACCAGTCGCTCGAGCGCGATCTGGAGGCCGGCCTCTTCACGGGCTTCGCGCAGTGCGGCGGCGGTCACCTCCTCCCCTCGGTCCACGTAACCGCCGGGAAACACCCACAGGCCGTAGCCCGGTTCGATCGCCCGGCGAACCAGGACCAGTCGTCCGTCCTCGGCCTGGATGATCGTGCCGACCGCCACCTTGGGATCGAGGTACAGGACCTGGCTGCACCTCGTGCACACCAGCCGCTCGGGGTCCCCGTCCTTCAGCAGCCGCGTCTCGAGCGTCCCCGCGCAGGTCGGGCAGAACTTGTAGTGGATCTCCAACCGTGGCTCCTGTATCTGAAGCGCGGACCGGCCCTGGGCGAGCCCGGCCCCCGCCACCCAGCCTCTATAATCCTCCCATGGCGATTCTGAAGGTTGCGCACATGGGCCACCCGGTGCTGCGCGCGAAAGCGCGCACGATCGAGGCGGCCGAGATCCGCTCGCCAGCGGTGCAGCAACTCATCGACGACATGTTCGAGACCATGTCCGAGTACCAGGGTGTGGGCCTGGCGGCGCCGCAGATTCACGAGAGCGTGCGGCTGTTCGTCGCCGGCTTCCCGCGCGATGAGGAAGACGCCGACGAAGACGAGCAGACCGTGCCGCAGATGGCCCTGATCAACCCGGAAATCTCCATCGTCGGCCGCGATCTCATCGAGGACTGGGAAGGATGCCTGAGCATCCCGGACATCCGCGGTCGCGTGCCGCGGGCGCGCCAGATCGTCGTCCGCGCCTACGACCGGACCGGCAAACGAATGGAGATCAAGGCCTCGGGCTTCACCGCGCGCGTGATCCAGCACGAGACCGACCATCTCGACGGCGTGTTGTTCTTCGATCGGATGAAGTCGCTGGAATCGCTGACCTTCCTCCCGGAGTTCAGCCGTTACTGGAGCCGGCGGGACATCAGAGAAGAGTGACGTCGGGGCATAGGAATGGGCAATGGGGAATGCGGATTGCGGATTGGGGATTGGGGATTGGGGATTGGGGATTGGGAGTTGAGAGTTGGGATTGGGAGTTGTTAACCCGCCTGACCCCTCTTCCTTTCGAGATTCCGCTCCGATCCCAGCCGCTCCAGTTCGACGTGTGAGTGATCGGCAAAGGTCATTGCGCCGGCGACGACGTGATGGCCGGCCTTGTCGGCGATGAGCCGGTGCATCTGCTGGCAGACCCGGCGATATGCGGGATGCCCCTGCGGCGCCGTCCGGAGCTCGATCAGGTGCATCGCCTCCCGGGCATTCATCTCCATGTAGAAGCGGACGCGGTAGGCCATCGCCACGGCGTATTGCGCCGCTGAATCGAGTCCCGCGCCGGCCATCGCCTCGTGCAGCGCGGCGCTCGCCTCCATCACCCGGTCCCAATCGTCACCCGCTCCCGCCTCGCGGATCGCCTCGGGCTCGGTGAAGCCGTGCCGCGTCGTCAGCGGCTGCCACTCGAGGGTCAGCAGCCGGTGGCGCTGCAGGTCGCGGAACGCGCCATAGTCGGTGAGGACGTCGAAGCGGTAGGCCGTCCGTTCGAAGGCGCGTCCGGGCTTGTGACGGCGATTGAGACGGCTGCCGGAATACGCCTGGAGGACGCGGGCGCGCTCGTCCGGCGTCATCCGCCGCGCGGCAGCCTGGAGCTCATCGTCGGGCAGGTCGGATACCGCGTAGAGCGCCGCCGCCACGATCTTGATCTCGCCGTCCGGATCGAAGTCGGACAGCACGACCTCCTCGCGCTCGCCGGCGGTGACGCCATCGAGCAGCGACGCGGCAATCGCGGCGGTGGCGCTGCGGGTGTGGGCGAGGTACTCGCTCCATTGCCCGCCGCGGTCCGGCACGTCTACGCGGGTAAGGAAGGCGGGGACCACCTTGCGCAGCTCCTCGAGCATCACGACAGCGCAGTGACGTGCCTCGGCCAGCGGGTGCGCGCTCATCCGCAACAACAAAGCCTCGAAGGCCTGCCCGGTTCCGTAGAGCCCGACGTTGGATTGCGTCGCTGCCGGCATCATGCCGCGAAGCGTGTCGAGCGCCTTGGCCCGGATCGCGGCGCGGTGCACGCCATCGCTGTCCCCGGGGCTCTTCGGATAGCGCTGCGCGAAGTGGTCCTGCATTGCCGGGATCCATTTCGCGTAGAGAGTGAACATCTCATCCATCGTCTGGACGTAGCGCTCACGCAGCCCGCCTTCGGCCTCGTCGGGAACGTGATACCGCCATCGCCCGTGCAGCTTGTCGGTGTAGGGCACGTAGCGGGTCGATTGCTCGAGATAGGCCATGAGCCGGCCCCACTCGAGGATCTTGGTGAGTACGTTCGAGACGTACTCACAGGCGAGGTGCGCGCCCCCCAGCTGCGCGACCGAGTCGTCGCCGGTACTCGTTGAACACACGGGCGTAGAGCTTCTCGGCCCGGGCGGTGCCGACATCGCCGCTGGGCGGCTGGAACGCCGCCATGCCGGGGGCGAACTCGTCGAGGAACAGCCGCCGAAGCGATTTCGCGGTCCGCGAATAGCGCGCGAACAGCGCACCCTTGACCGTTTCAGGCAGGTTGGTCAGCGCAAAGACGTGCTTGTCGCTATTGGTGAAGTACGGAGCGAGCTTCGCCGCTTCCTCTTCGGTGAAGTGCTCGGCCTGTGTGGGGGAGTTCACGCGCGAATTATAGTACGTGGCCAGTGGCTGGAGGCCGCCGTCCATGAACGCCATCTTCGTGCATCGCCTGGAAGTCCGGTTCCGGGACTGCGATCCGATGGGCCACGTGAACAACGCGGTCTACCTGACCTACCTCGAACAGGCCCGGTTCGCCCACTGGCGCGCCGTGTGGGGATTCAATTTCGAAGGGCTCCCGGCCGGTACTCCCGGCGTGATCCTGGCGCGGGCCGAGATCGACTACCGGATCCCGGCGCGGTACGGCGACACACTCGAGATCCGGATCGGCCTCGAGCGGATCGGTCGGACCAGCTTCGCCTACGCGTACCAGGTACTGGACCAGGAGGGGCGGACCGTGGCGGACGCGCGCAGCGTTCAGGTGATGTACGACTACGCCGTGGGCCGGCCCGCGCCGCTCTCGGACGAGCTGAAAGCCAGGCTGGGGCAGCCCGAGAGCGCGTAGTCACGATATCGAGGCTGCTCCCGGCAGGCCGGTCAGACCATTCAAGTGCCGCCGAAGCCGATGGTGACTTTGCCCTCTTCGACGATCACCGGGACCCGGCGATGGCCGGTCGAATAGCCGAGCATCCGTTCCATGTCGGCGCGGTCGGCCCGCACGTCGATGTATTCGACCTCGATATCGCGACGCGCGTAGTCCTCCCGCGCGGCTGCGGTGTACGGGCAATTCTCCTTGCCGAAGATCAGCACCATACATCCAGTATGCCAGACGAAACGGCCGGGAACCGGCCAACCAGGATCAATGTCTAAGGAAATTGACACTCTTGTGAAACTATTCACAGAATAGGTGCTGGAGGCCCGATGGTTCGCCTGATGCTCGCGCCGCTCCTTGCCGCCCTCGTCCTGGACCCCGCCGTTCCGCAGCCACTGACCGCCGACCAGATCGCCCGGCGCGTCCAGGACCGCGATACTGGACGAGACTCCCGGACCACGATGCGGATGAAGCTGTTCGACCGGCACGGCCGCGCGCGCGAGCGGGCGCTCTCGATGGTGTCGCTCCGCGGCCGCGGCAATCCCGGGGCGGCCAAGACGGCGCCGGACGGCGATCGCCTTCTCATCCGCTTCACCTATCCGAACGACATCCGCGGCACCGGCTTTCTCGTCTGGGAACATCCCGCGGCCGACGATGAGCGGTTCCTTTACCTGCCGTCGCTCGGACGGGTCAGGCGCATCGCCGGCTCCGAAACCCAGGAAAGCTTCGTCGGCAGCGACTTCACCTACGAGGACATCGGCGGACGCGAGTTCGACGAGTACACCTACGCCATCCTCGACGAGAACGCGTCGTGGGTCCCCCCTGCCGGTGGCGCGGCGCGGCCCGCCTGGCGCCTGGAATCCCGTCGCAAGGACGCCGGCGCCGAGTTCCCGCGGGTCATCTCCACCGTCCTGAAGGACAGCTTCGTCGTCGTCGCCGCCGACATCTACAACCGGCGCAACGAGAAGCAGAAGGTGTATACCGTCGGGCGGCTGGAGCAGGTCGAGGGCATCTGGACCGCGATGGCCAGCGAGATGAGCAACGCCGTCGAACGGACGCGCACGCAGCTGACGATCGAGCAGGCGGACTACAACGTCGGGCTCACGGAGGCTGACTTCCAGCGGCGTGAGCTCGAGCGCGGTGCTCGATGAGTCAACGAAGGTTCAGCAGCGCGCTGGCAGCGTTGATCTGGCGGGTCCGCCTGCCGCTGTCGTTCTTCATTGTCGTGGGGGCGCTGCTGCTGTCGCCGCGCGCCAACATCACCACCATCGACAACGACATCACCGCGTGGTTTGCGAAAGACGATCCGGTCTACAAGGACTACGAGCGCTTCCGGCAGGAGTTCGGCGGTACGCGCACGCTGATCGTAGCCCTGACGGCCGAGACTCCCGACCGGCTGTTCTCGCGTGACACCCTCGACTACATCCAGCGGGTCACCGGCGACATCGAGCGGATCGATACCGTCCAGCGCGTCGATAGCCTGGCGACCGCCACCATCGTCGAGGCGCTGGACCAGCCTCGATCCGACCCCATGGCTCCCGGGAAGCCCCAGGAAGTCGAGGAGGGCGGGCTCGACGTCAGGCCGCTGCTCGGCAGCGACAGCACGAAATCACCGGACGAGGTCCGCCGCCGCGCCCTGCAGGACGACCTGCTTCGCGGCGATCTCGTGTCGGAAAGCGGCACCGTCACCGCCATCGTCGTCAGCTTCGACGAGGACCGGATCGACGCCGTGCGCGGCGGGGTGATCCAGCGGATTCACGACGCGGTGGATCCGAATCTGCCGCCCGGCATCCGCGCGTATTACAACGGCAGCCTGGAGATCAGCGAGACCTATAACCGGATCACGCTCGACAACCAGATGAAGTTCACGCCGCCGATCCTGATCTTCACGATCCTGGCGATCTATGCGGCATTCCGCTCCTGGCGGAAGACGCTCCTGGCGATGTTCGCGATCATGGTGAGCATCCTCTGGACGCTGGGGCTGTACTCGCTGATGGGGTTCAGCTACAACGTTCTCTCGAGCATGCTCGTTCCGCTCGTCGTGGTCCTTGCGATTGCGGACGACGTGCACATCATGCAGCGCTGGGACGAGGCGCGCCGGCACCACGACAACGAGAACGCGTTCAAGGAGACGGTCGCGCACCTGGCCACGCCACTGTTCGGCGCCAGCGCTACCACCGCCCTGGGCATGCTGTCGCTGGCGACCAGCAACGTGGTCGCGGTCAGGGCCTTCGGGATCGGCTCGGCGGTCGGGATCATGGTCGACTTCGTGATCTCGCTCGTGCTCGTGCCGACGCTGTTGACCTACGCGAGGTCGAGCTCGAAGGTCCCGCCACACGAGGTCTACCTGGTCGGTCCGCTTCGGCGCATCGCGAGACTGGCCTGCGCCCACCCGGCGAGGGTGCTGAGCGTGTCGGTGGTGATCGGGGCGGTGCTCGCGCTGGGCATCTTCCGGCTGAAGGTCGACACCAACCACATCAACTTCTTCGCCGATTCGCACCCGCTCGGGCAGTCGGCGCGGGTCATCGACCGCGAGCTCTCCGGGGTCTACAGCTTTCAGCTGATGCTCGAAGGCCCTCCTGATTCGCTGAACACTCCTGATGCGCTGCGCCGGATCGACCGCCTTCAGGCCGAGCTGCGGCGGTTCGACCACGTGCGGAAGGTCACGTCGGTGGCCGACTATGTCAAACGGATCAACAAGGAGCTGAACGGCGGGCGGGAAGAGGCCAACGTCATTCCCGCCGATCAGGAGACGATCTCGCAGGAGCTGTTCGTGTTCGCGCTCGGCGGCGAAGGCCGGCACGAGCTGGAACGGGTGGTGTCGAGCGACTATTCGCGCGCCCAGATCAACGTAAAGCTCCAGTCGATGAGCTCTGACGTCGTGCTCCAGCACGTCGAGGAAGCGGACCGCATGGCCAAGGCGGCATTTGCCGGCACCGGTGTATCCGTGCTGACTACGGGCTCGGGCCGGCTGTTCAGCACGCTCGACCACTACCTCGTCGCCTCCCAGTTGAGCAGCTTCGGCACCGCGTTCCTGACCGTGTTCGGCGTCATCTTTCTCGTCTTCCGCTCGTGGCGCTTCGGTGCCCTGACAATCGTTCCCAACGTGCTGCCGGTGATCGCGGTGCTGGGCGTAATGGGATACCTCGACATCTCGATGAACATCGCGACCGTCATGGTTGGCAGCGTCGCGCTTGGCGTGGTCGACGACGACACGATCCATTTCATCAACCGGTATCGTCGTGAAATCGCCGCCGGGGCGACGACCGACGAGGCGATCGAGCTCGCCACCATCCACGAGGGGCGTGCATCGCTGACGACCGCGATCATCAACAGCTGCGGGTTCGCGGTGCTCTTCCTCTCGGAGTACAAGCCGACGGCCTGGTTCGGCGGGCTGCTCGCGCTGACCATGGCGGTCGCGTTCCTGGCGGAGGTCTTCATCCTGCCGCCGATCATCAAGCTGCTGCCGCGGGTGTTTGGCGCCGCGGCGCTGCGACGGGGTCCCGTGGTTGCGGCCGGACTGGCGCTGCTCGCCGTCCTGGCCACCGCGTCTACCGCTGTCGCGCAGACCTTCGAGCGGCCGACCGCAAACGTCTCGATCCTCGGTGACTGGTTTCCGAACGGTCCTACTGCGTCCGGCGCTCACGAGTTGCGGGCACGCCTGTTCGCCGAACAGAAGTTGCGGCCCGCGGATCACATCCGCATCACCGTCTCGGGATTTGCCGAAGGTCTGCTGGCCCGCCGTCCGCTGGACGAAGGTGGAGAAACCAGGGTCACCGACGCGATCGCGCGCGTGCACGAGGCGACGGCCGAGATCCGTCTCGGCCGGCTGGACCTGTATGGCGGTTACGGGCGGGTAGTCTGGGGGCGCCTCGACGAGCTCCAGCCAACCGACGTCATCAATCCGCTCGACGTGTCACGTTTCTTCTTTGAGGGGCGCAACGAAGCCCGGCTTCCGGTAGCGGTGGTCCGCGGCCGCTTCTTCTTCACCGACGACCTGTCGCTGGAAGGTGTCTACGTGCCGGTCTTCAGGCGCGGCCGGTTCGATCAGCTCGACGAGCCGTCTTCTCCCTTCAACATCGCCGAGGGCGTGCAGCCCGACATCGTGGTGTGTCTCGCGATCGGCTGTCCGCCGCTGCCGCAGCTTCAGGAGGAAGAACCGGCGGTGCGCTGGGACAACGCGCAGGGTGGAGCGCGGCTGAACGTCACGACCGGCCGGCTGGACTGGAGCCTGAGCGCATACCGCGGCTTCGAGGCTTTTCCGCTCCTCTCGTTCAGGTCTGCCGGCACCCGGTCTGCCGGCACCCGGTCTGCCGGCACCCGGTCTGCCGGCACGTCGTTGCCGGTGATTGCCTCCACCTACCCGCGTTTCACGATGATCGGCGGCGACTTCGAGACCGTCAGCGGGCGGTGGGGTGTTCACGGGGAGGTAGCGGCATTCGTCCGCGACAACTTCCAGACCACCGATCCATCGATCGTGGGCGGCAGCTCACTGGACGCCGGCGTCGGAGTCGATCGCCGGGTGGAGACGTATCACGTAAGCGGCACGGTCCTGGTTCACCACGAGCGGCCCGAACCCCGGGGCGGCAACGAGACCGGACGCACCGACGCCTCGTTCATCGTCTCGGCCGACCGCAGTTTCGCGCGCGACCGCTACCAGATTCGCGCCTTCGGCGTCTACAACCCGGGCGAGCGCTCCTCGTTCCTGCGGGGAATCGCGACTGCGAAGCTGCGCGACGATGTCGCGGTCGAAGGTTCGGCGGGATGGTTTGCCGGATCCGGGCGCGATACGATCGGGCGCTTCAGCGACAGCGACTTCTTGTACCTGAGGGTCCGGTATTACCTCTGAGGCGCGTCTAGGGGTGCGGAGGGGTGCGGAGGGGTGCGGAGGGGTGCGGAGGGTGCGGAGGGTGCGGAGGGGTGCGGAGGGGTGCGGAGGGTGCGAGGGTGCGGGGGGTGCGGGATGGGGATGGGAGACGGGTCTGAGCGGCGGCGCGTGAAGCTGCTGCCGGCGGGGAACGCCTCCGAGTGGACGGGCCCTGGCGGGAACAACACCTATCTGCTGGCTTCCGCACCGGCGGCACTGGTTGACGCCGGTGTCGGGAACCCTCAGCACCTGGACGAGATCGAGCGGGAGCTGGATGGCGGGACGCTGGAGGTGGTGCTGGTTACCCACCATCACGTCGATCACGTCGCCGGGGCGCCGCAGCTCGCGGCGCGGTGGCCGGGGGTGACGATCCGGGGCGGCGGCGCGGGGGAGCCGTTCGCGGACGGTGAGGTGGTCACCGCTGGCGGCAGACGGCTTCGCGCCGTTCACACGCCAGGCCACGCGGCGGATCACTTCTGTTTTTTCGACGAAGCGTCCGGCGATCTGTTCTGCGGTGACCTCGCGCGGGTCGGCGGGACGATCGTCATTCCGGCCAGCCGCGGCGGCAGCCTGCGTCAGTACCTGGAGTCGCTGCGGCGCGTGCGCGACCTTCGCCCCGCCCGCCTTCTGCCGGCTCACGGTCCGATCGTCGACGATCCAGTGTCACTGCTCGACGCCTACCTCGAGCACCGGGCCGAGCGGGAGCGCCAGATCCAGGCTGCCCTCGCCGCCGGATGCCGGACGGTCGAAGAGATCGTCGCCCGGGTCTACCGGGGCCTGTCCCCGTCGCTCGTCCCGGCCGCCGAAGAGACCGTCAGGGCGCACCTCCAGAAGCTCGCCGGGGAGTGACCACGGCGGTTCGTGGTGCGGGCCTTCTCACGGTAGTACCATCGTGAGCATGAAGGGCTACGCCAACGCTGAGCTCCTGGTCACCCCAAAAGAACTTTCCGAGATGATCGCCGGCGCTGGCGCCCGACGTCCGCTGCTGCTCGATCTCCGCCCGCCGGATGCCTACACAGCCGGGCACCTGCCCGGCGCCATTCACCTGGACCTCTGGGGCGTCAGCCTGATCGATACCGACCCTGCGCCGCTGAAGGCTTTCATGTGGATGATCGAGCACGTGCTTGCGGCCCACGGCGTCGACGCCGCGACCCCGGTCGTCGTGTACGACGAGCAGTCAGGCATCCGCGCCGCGCGCGCCTTCTGGTTTCTCGAGTACTTCGGCCATCCCTCGGTGCGGCTGCTCGACGGCGGCTACAACGCGTGGGCGGCCGCCGGCCTCGAGATCAGTCGCGACGCCGGCCCGCCGCCGACAAGCGAATGGACCGGCGACCGCAAGGAGGAGGCGCTCGCGACCTGGCGCGAAGTCCGGTCGGCCCTCGGCCGCAGCGACAGCGTGATTCTCGATACCCGCTCGGAAGGGGAGTACTGGGGTACGACCGTCCGCGCCCGGCGCGGCGGCGCCATCCCCGGCGCGGTGCACATCGAATGGACCCGCAACCTCACCGCCGACGGCGACTTCAAGCCGGCAGCGGAGCTTCGCCGGATGTACGAAGATGCCGGCGTCACCCCGGACCGCGAGGTCATTGCCTATTGCCAGGGAGGGTACCGCGCCGCTCACTCCTACCTGGCGCTCCGACTCCTCGGCTACCCCCGCGTACGCACCTACGTCGGCTCCTGGAAGGAATGGGGCGACCGCGAGGAGCTTCCGGTGGAGCTACCCCGGCGGAACTGACACTGAGGGTGCGGAGGTGAGATAGCATGACAGCGACCGGCTGCGGCATGCCGGGAATAGGCCGACCTTCAAATCCATGAACAAAGTAATCGACTTCATCAACACCAACCGCGACCGCTATCTCGACGAGCTCAAGGAGTATCTTGCGATCCCGTCGATCAGCGCCCTCCCGCAGCACGCGCCGGACGTTCGCCGGTGCGCCGAGTGGACGGCGGCCGAGATGAACCGGATCGGCATGCAGAACGTCCGTCTGGTCGAAACCCCCGGGCACCCGGTGGTCTACGGCGACTGGCTTGGTGCCGAGGGAGCGCCGACGATCCTGTTCTACGGGCACTACGACGTGCAGCCGGTTGATCCGCTCGAGCTCTGGGAATCCCCTCCCTTCGAAGCGACGATCCGCGACGGCGAGATCTACGCCCGCGGCGCCGCCGACGACAAGGGACAGGTGTTCATGCACTTCAAGGCGATCGAAGCGCACCTGAAACAGAACGGCCGGCTCCCGGTCAACATGAAGGTGATCCTCGAAGGGGAAGAGGAAGTCGGATCGGCCAACCTCGACGACTTCATCAAATCGCACCAGTCCGAGCTGGCGGCGGACGTCGTCGTGATCTCTGACTCGCCGATGTTCGACCGCGGCATTCCGTCGATCTGCTACGGCCTCCGCGGCCTCGTCTACTTCCAGATCGACCTGCGCGGCACGAAGAGCGACCTGCACTCCGGCTCGTTCGGCGGCGCGGTTGCCAACCCGAACATGGTGCTCGCGCAGATCCTGTCGCAGATGAAGGACAAGAGCGGCCGCATCAAGGTCCCCGGCTTCTACGACGATGTGAAGGAGCTGCGGGACGAGGAGCGCGACCAGTGGAAGCGGCTGCCGTTCAACGAGCGGCGCTACGCGAAGGAGCTCGGCGCGCCCAAGCTGTTCGGCGAGACCGGCTACTCGACGCTCGAACGCGTCTGGGCGCGCCCGACCTTCGAGGTCAACGGCCTGCTCGGCGGGTTCACCGGAGAAGGCGCCAAAACCGTGATTCCGGCAGTCGCCATGGCCAAGGTCAGCATGCGGCTCGTCCCGAACCAGGACCCCGACCGCATCGCCGCGCTCTTCGAGGCCTACGTGAAGAAGGTCGCGCCGAAGACGGTCGACGTCAAGGTCACCCGGATGCACGGCGGCAAGCCCTGGATGACCGAGTTCGACAACCCCTTCGTGCAGGCGGCCGGACGGGCGATCGAGAAGGGCTTCGGCAAGGCCCCGGTGTTCAACCGTGAAGGGGGCTCCATCCCCGTGGTCGCCACGTTCCAGGAGATACTCGGGCTTCCCTCGGTGTTGTTCGGCGTCGGCCTGCCCGATGAGAACGCTCATGCGCCGAATGAGAAGCTGGACCTGAACAACTTTCACGGCGGGGTCATCGCTTCCGCCTTCCTCTACGACGAGATGGCCGCGATCGGCAAGGGCTGAAGGAGTCCGGTCGATGACACGCACGTCACGCCCGCGGCGGAAGCCCGCTGCGCCCCGGGCCCCGAAAACGGTGGCGCCGGCGGCGCGGCCGCAGGCGCGGGTCAGGGGATCGTCGCCCATCGAGACCATCCGGATCGTGATCGCCGACGATCATGCGCAGTTCCGCGCCCAGCTGCGGACGCTGCTCGAGGCCGAAGCGGACTTCGAAGTCGTCGGCGAAGCCGCGACCCCGGACGATGTCGTGGCGGTGTGCGAAGCGACGCTGCCGCACGTGCTGCTCCTCGACGTCGGAATGTCGAACGCCACCGGTCTCGACGTGCTCGAGCGGCTGCGCCCGCTCCGCCTCGCCGCCCGGATCCTGATGCTGACGACCAAGGTCGCCCGGCCCGACGTCGTGCGCACGCTCCAGCTCGGGGCCTACGGCGTGGTTCTCAGGGAGACTCCCGCCGCGCTGCTGTTCAAGAGCATCCGCCGGGTGCGCGCCGGAGAGTTCTGGGTCGGCCGGGACATGGTCGCCGACCTGGTGAAGGCGCTGTCATCGGGCGGCCCCCCGGCTCCCGGCCCGGTGCTCAACGCGCCGCGCGCCTTCGCGCTGACCCCGCGCGAGCTCGAGATCGTCGGCGCCGTCGCCGGCGGCTACAGCGATCAGCAAATGGGAGAGAAGTTCGGTGTCGCGGAAGAAGCCGTGAAACACTATCTCGACGCCATCTTTCAGAAGACCGGCGTCGCCAACCGCCTGGAGCTTGCGCTCTTCGCGATCCACCACCGCCTGACCAATGCCGCGAGGTAGACCCGTGACCGAACCGTCCGTCAAGCGCGCCAGCCGTTTCGACCTGGACCTGCCGGTCCGCTACCGCCTCGGCGGCGAGGACGCCTGGTCTTACGGTGTGACGGTCAACATCAGCTCCTCGGGGGTGCTGTTCCGCAGCGCGCGGCCGATCGAGTGCGCGCTCCCGATCGAACTCCAGGTGGTGCTGCCCGGCGATCGCGACGGCGGCGCCCGCGTTCTCAGTCGAGGCTCCGTCGCCCGCACTGTCTCATCGGGGGGATCCGCTCATTACGTGATCGCCGCAACCATCGACGCCTACGAGCTGGCTCGAACGGCGCCGGACGCGCCCGACCCTATTTACACTTCGGCTTAGAACCTCTACGCTGTTCAGGAACCCTACGGAGGCTGAGTGGACCAGGAACGGCGGCGGGCCCCCCGTTACCGTATCGACGCGGAGATCGCAGTGGCTGACGGCACGGGCCGGACGATCGATCTCAGCTCCAACAGCGTGTACTTCGAAGCGGCGCGGCCACTGACGCCGGGCGACGAAGTCGCGCTCGTCTTTCCGTTCGAGCACAGTGGAGGCGCCTGCGTCCGCTGCACGGCTCGCGTCGTCCGGGTGGACGTGAGGGGAGACTTGTTCGGGATCGCCGCGACCTACGAGCCGGTGTCTTTCAACGTATCGGCGTAACCGGCACACGGATCTCGACGCGCGCCCCTTCATCGTTCGAGTCGATCACCAGCGATCCCCCCAGCGCGGTGACGCGCTCCTTCAGCGTCCGCGGCCCCACCTTCATCTGGTTCAACGAGGCCAGATCGTGGCGACCGAGAAAGCCGACGAACCCGCGTCCCTGATACGAGACCGCCAGCGTCAGGTCACTGCCGATCAGCATGCAGGTCACCGTCACCTCGCGTGCGCCACCGTGGCGGACCGCGTTCACCAGCGCTTCCTGGAGCATCCGCGTGAGCTCGTGGGCGGTCTTCTGCGGCAGCGGCGTCACGTCGCGCTGAAAATTCAGGTGCGCCCGGATGTCCCACTGGCGTGCCACGCGGACGGCGACTTCCTTGAGGCGCGGCACCACGTCCACCGCGGTGGTCTCGCGGATCGCCCCTGGCTTGAGGTCCTCGATCGCCAGCCGGAGCGCCTGCTGTTCGGCCAGGATCGTCTCTTCCACCCGCGCCAGCCGGCGTTCCGCCTCTCCCGGTGACGTGGCGATCGCCTGCCGCGCCCGCTGCGCCTGCAGCGACGCAGCGGTCAGAGACTGGAGGACGCCGTCGTGCAGCTCGCGCGCGAGCCGGACGCGCTCTTCACCGGCCGCCGACTCCCGCAGCTGCTCCACCAGCGTCTGCAGCTCGAGGGCGCCGGCGACCAGCCGTCCGACGATGTCGCCGAGGAGAAGGTCTTCGGGGCTGGCGCGCTTGCGATCGAGGGCAAAGAGCCAGCCCCCCACGCTCTCGGTCGACAGCCGGAGGCCGATGACGCTCTTGACCTGGTAGCGCTCGCGAAACCTGGCGTCGAGTGGCTCACCGCTCCAGAAGCGGAAGCCCCCGGGCACGCGCTGAAGCACCCGCCGGCTCGGCGTGCGGACGTCGGTGCAAGCGAAGCTCGAGCGCTCGAGCGTCGGGGCGACCAGCGTGCCGAATGCGTCCGGCCGCTCGTGCACGATCTCGAACTGGTCTCCGCTGCGCACGGCGATACGCATCGACGGCTCCTCCCCTTCTTCCCAGGCGAGGATCACGCGCGGCGCGCCGAGCACGGTCGCGGCGTAAGCAATGACTTCCTTGAGGGCTTCGGGGCCGTCGGTCGGGAGCCGGCGCGGCCAGGCCGCGAGACCCGCGATCTCGCGCTGGAGGCGGTACTGATAAGCGCCGAGGTAGCCGAGCAGCCCGGCCACCAGGGTCAGCTGGGTGCAGCGCGCGATGAACTCGGCGTAATCGAAGGTTTCGCGCAGCGGCCACTCCAGGCCGCCGAGCGTGGCGGAGATGAACGACACCAGCGCGGCGGCGCCGGTGATCATCGCGCCGCGCCCCTGCCAGCGAATTGCCCCGCAGATGATCGCGAAGACGAAGTAGGGGAAGAACGGCGTCTCGGAGCCGTCGGTGAGATACATGAACGCCGAGAAGATCACCAGGTCGATGACGTGCGTTACGATCGCCACCCCGCGCGTGGTCACCCGGCGGGTCCATGAAAGGATCGCGATGCCCAGCGCGTAGGCGAGGTAGGCAAGGGCGAGAACCTGGACGATCCCGGCATAGCGGAGCGGGTTCGTCGAGTCCACGATCACTGCCACCGTGAGCAGGACCGCCAGGAACAGCCGTCCGGCGGTAATGACACGCTCAGCGCGGTTGCGGGGCGAGAAACCCTCGTTGGCCATGGATCCTGGTTGTAATTGTCCGGTTGAGCCCGGTCATTCTACATCCGTGGCTTTAACTCATCAGTTAGGAAAACCGTTCAAAAAGCTATACCTCCGCGGTATAGAAAACCAAACTCCTGCGTATAGGAAATTGTTGCCTCTGGGCTATGGTTTAGGCCTTACGGCCCCGCTAGACTCCTACCTGCACAGCCCGAAATGCGCGGGCTGCAACAGCCCGACAGTGCGCGGGCTGCAACAGCCCGACAGTGCGCGGGCCCAGGCTCTATAAGCGGAACCGTGTCAGCCCTGTTTTCTGGAGGCGATGATTCAATGTTCGTCCAGCACGCCAGCAAGGGACCAATCCTCAGGGAGTGCCCAGACCGCCGCAGAGGCGAACGTTTCGTTCACGTCGAGCCGGTGCAGATCGATGGACGGCCGGTGATCGGGTGCGACATCAGCGGAAGAGGCATTGCGGTGCTGATGCGTCGGCCGGTCACGGTAGGGTCGGTCGTCCGGGTGACGATCTCGTCCGACACCGCTCCGAACGGGGTGTTCACGACCAACGCGCGCGTGGCGCGCGTGGCTGGCCGGGTCGATCGCCTCGTGGTCGGGCTCGAATTCGTTCAGTAGCTCGAGCCGGCGCCGCCTCCCAGGCTCCGCGCCGGGCCGAGTTGCGCTAAAGTGCCCGGGTGAACGAAGGCGCGGTACCGACCGCAAACGAAACGATCCGGGTGATCCTGGCCGACGATCACCCGCTGGTGCTGAACGGGCTGTACCACCTCCTCCGCGAACATGCGGACTTCGAGGTCCTCGAACGCTGCTCGTCCGGCACCGAGGCTCTCTCCGCGGTTCAGCGAAACCGTCCCGACGTTCTCGTCCTCGACCTTCTGATGCCCGGGATGGACGGGCTTGCCGTCGCGCGCGAGCTCGCCCGCGAAGGGAATTCCCCGAAGATCGTGCTGCTCACCGCGCAGCTGCACGAAGACCAGCTCATCGAAGCGCTTCAGCTCGGGATCAACGGCTTCGTTCTGAAAGAGATGGCGACCAAGCTGCTGGTCGAGTGCCTGCGCCGCGTTCACGGCGGTGGTCAGTGGCTCGAGAAGGATTCCGCGAGCCGGGCCATGGCCAAGCTGGTGAAGCGGGAAGCCAAGGGACGCGAGATCGCGACGCTGCTCACGCCGCGCGAGATCGAAGTGGTCCGGATGGTGGCGAAGGGTCTGACCAACAAGGAAATCGGCGCGCAGCTCTTCATCGCCGACGGCACCGTGAAGATCCACCTTCACAACATCTACGAGAAGCTGAGCATCAATCGGCGCGCGGAGCTGGTACGGTTTGCCGAAGAGTACGGCCTGTCCTGATCGGGTGGGGTCGCACGAACCTCGAGGACTAGGCGACGGTGTTTCGTCCCGAAGCCTTGGCGCTGTACAGCTTGCGGTCGGCGTTGGCGAACATGCCCTCGAACGAGTAGTCCGAGGCGAGCGCCGCGACACCGACTGACGCGGTGATGTTGCCGATGCCCGCGAGCGGCATCGTCTCGACCGCGTGACGGATCCGTTCCGCCAGCTTCAGCGCCTGCTCGTGGCCGACGCCAGGTAGGACGGCGAGGAACTCTTCCCCTCCCCATCGGACCAGGATGTCGTAGGCGCGAACCGTCCGGCGCAGCAGCGCGCTGATCTCGCGCAGCACGTAATCACCCGCCTGGTGGCCGAACGTGTCGTTCACTTCTTTGAAGTGATCGATGTCGAGCAGCACGCAGCTGAGCGCCGTACTCTGCCGGCGCGCGCGCGAGATCTCGGCGGCAATGTCCTTCTCCCCGCCGCGGCGGTTCGCCAGGCCGGTCAACGGATCCGCCGAGGCGAGCCGCTCGAGGTTGTCGATGTCGACCGGCGACGCGGCCGCTGGCGCTTCGACGACCTCGGCGAGGGCTTCGTGCCCGCAGAGATCGCGGTGCAGCCCCTGGGCGAGCGCTTCGAGCGCATCCAGTTCGGTGGCGTCCATCTGGAGCGCCTTGACGTCCATGACGCACAGCGCGCCGCTGATCTCGGGGTGGCTGCCGAGCGGGGTCGCGGCAAGCCCGCGGACCAGCGCCATCCCGCCCGGGGCGATCTCGTGCAGCGCCGGGTAGTTCACCACGTTGGGGACGATCAGCGAATCGCTCGCCCCGGCGACCTGGCGAAGGAGGGCGAGCCCCTGCGGCGTGTTGACGGTGCCGTTCGGGTCGGAGAGCGCGAAGAAACCGCGGATGTGCTCGTGCGGCCCGATCTTCACGTAGGCAATGGTGATCGCGGTGCGGAAGCGTCGCGAGGTGGCGATGACCGCGGCGTCGATCAGTTCGTCGATCGCGGACCCGGTGGCCGCGTGGCTGTTCTGAGCTGCCGCCGGCGTCTCGGCGGCCGGTCGAGCGGACGTCAGTTCACCGAGCGTCGCATCGATCGCCTCGCGCAGGGCCGCCCGATCGACGTCGATCGACAGCACGCGTGCGATGCCGAGCGGCTCGGCCAGCCGGCGGGCCGCGGCACGAATCGCCGAGTGCCCTGAGACCACGATCGCGCCCGCCTCGCCCGCGGGCGTGTGTTGGCGAAGCTCGCGCAGCAGCTCGAACCCGTCGACCTTGGGGAGCGAGAGATCCAGGATGAGCAGCGTCGGGGTGCCGCGGCGGGCGAGCAGCTGCTTGGCTTCGTCACCGTCCCGGACGACGACCGCTTCGAGCGCGGTCGGTACCGATGGCGGTACGGAACGCGCCCGCGCGCGCCACGTTGGGCATAGCGACCAGCACGTAATTTCCCCGTGGCGCACCGGCATCTTCTCGCGCGCCCCCCGCCTGAAGTCAGTCATATCTGGTGGTGTGGGGAAATTGTAGGTTAACTCGACCGTATGCCCTCCTTCTGCAAATCGCTTTCCGTATCACTGCCGATACACAAGTATTGCCTCTGACACACCCGGTTGGGAATCTAACGCATTTGGCAGGAAAAAGGCGCTGCTGTGAGCACCTTTCATGTCAAAAGATTGCCTTGGAGTCTGTCGTCAAAAAGAGGACGAAAGCGGATCTCAATTGACACAGATGAGTCTCCTGGGATATAAGTTAGGCCTCCCCACAACTCTGCGTCCCAGCCATGTAAGTCACAGGGCGGAGCTACATCTTGGGTCAACCACATCACTTCAACGTCAACGCGTTCGCGACGGCCACCTCCCTCGCGGGGGTGGCGCTGCTCGCCGGCCTCAGCCTGGGGTGCCAGGCGGCGCCCGCCAAGGCGCAGGGCGGTATCGAGGCGGCTTATGACAAGGCCACCGGCCGCCTGACGCGGCTGGCTTACGACGCCAACAACAACGGCAAGCACGACACCTGGGCGGTCATGGACGGCGCCAGGCTGGTCAGCCTCGAAGCCGACGAGAACGAAGACGGCAAGATCGACCGCTGGGAGTTCTATCCGGCGACGGCAACGGCTGGAGGGATGAAGCAGGCCCCCGAGCGGATCGAGCGGGCCACCCACCTCGACGGCCGGGTGTCGCGGCGCGAGTTCTTCGAGGCGGGCGCGATGACCCGGGTCGAAGAGGACACCGACGGCAACGGCGCGATCGACAAATGGGAGACCTACGCCGGCGGCGCGCTCGTCCTGCTCGCGCTCGACACCGACGGCGGGGGCAAACCGGATCGGCGCCTGGTCTACCGGCCTGACGGCTCGCTCGATCGGATCGAGGCGGATCCATCCGGCAGCGGCCGCTTCGAGTCAGTCAAGTGAGCCGGGTGCAGACCGCAACGATCGCGCTGCTCGCCGCCGGCACCTCCGATGAACCGGATGTGAAGGCCGTCCTCCACGAGCTTGGGTTCGAGACGGTCCACGTCGACGGCCGCGACGCGGTCACCGACTTCGAGGATCCGGTGTCGCTGTGCCTGGTCGACCTGCGCGACAACGTCGACGCGCTGAAGATCGCCCGTGCGGTCCGCAGTCGCTACCCGGCGGCGATCGTGATCGGCGTCGCCGACCCGGCGCGGCCGCACGCCGCCGCCGAGGCGATTCGCGCCGGCGTGTTCGACGTGCTGCCGCGTCCGCCGTCGGCAAAGGATCTGCGGGCGTTGATCGCCAACGCGCGGGAACAGGCCAGCCTGGCCGAGTCCAACCCGTCCCTGCGCGCGGCGGAGCCGCCAGCCTACGGCGTGATCGGCACCTCGCCGGCGATGCGGCCGGTGATGGAGCTGGTGCAGCGGGCCGCCGCCGCCCAGTGCGGGATGATGATCTGCGGCGAACGGGGCAGCGGACGCGAGATGATCGCCCGCGCGATCCACGCCCATAGCGCGCAGCGCGACGCGCCGTTCGTGTCGATCGATTGCTCGACGCCGGATCCCGAGGACGTCGAGCTGCAGCTGTTCGGTGTGCTGGTCAAGCGCGGCGGCAACGCTCCCGAGCGCCGCAGCCTCGAGCGCGTGCGCCGCACCAGCCGCCTGCAGCAGGCCGCCGGCGGCTTCCTGTTCCTCGAGAACGTCGCCGAGATGTCGGCAAGAGCGCAGGCGCGTCTGGTTCGGGTGCTTCGCGACCGCGAAGTCTTCAATGAGGAAGTTCGCGAGCGCGTCAGCCTCGGCGTCCGGGTCATCGCCTCCGCCGACGGCCTGGTCACCGCGGCGCTCGAAGAAGGACGCCTTCGTCCGGACCTGTACGAGCGCCTGGCGCTGATTCGCATCGACGTGCCGGCGCTCCGCCAGCGCCGCGAAGACATCCCGGCGCTGGCGACTCACTTTCTCAAGGTGCTCTGTCAGGCCAACGGCGTTCCGCTCAAGACCCTGACCCGGCCGGCGCTGACCCTGCTGGCGGCGCTCCCCTGGCGCGGCAATGTGCCCGAGCTCAAGGGACTGCTCGAACGTCTGATCCTCCTCGTCCCGCAGGGGCTGATCCGGCTCGAAGACGTGCTGGCTCATACGCCGCTCGAGGGAAGCCCTGGCCCGATCCGGCTCGACGCCACCCTGCGCCAGGCGCGGGCCCGCTTCGAAAGTGAATATATCGCCGCGGTGCTGCAGCACCACCGTGGCCGGATCGCCGACGCGGCGCGGGTTCTCGGGGTCCAGAGAACGAATCTGTATCGCAAAATGCGCCGGCTGAATCTCATGCGACCGAGGAGCTGGGCCTGATGTATCCGCTCGGATACGGCCGTCGTTCGGCCGATACAGAACCCGTTCGCCGTGCCTTGACGGTGCCGATGCGCCACGAGACCATAGCATCGTCATCAGAACAGGCATGGAAGGAAGACAGTCATGAGAACGCGACAGACGGTAGCTTTCACCCTGGCGACGGTGTTCGCCGCGGGCGTGATGCTGCAGCCCGTGCTGCGGGCCGGCGCATCGAAGGCGTCGGGATCCATCACCGGGACGGCTCGCAAGGAAGCCAAGAAGCCGTTTCCCGAGTATTCGGTTCGTGCCAGGAACGTGGAGCAGGGTGTGATCGCTGCCACGGTTCCGCTCGATCCAGCCGGGACCTTCACGCTTGGCGGGGTCGACCCGGCCAAGTATCTCGTGGAGTTGCTCGATCCGAAGGGCAAGGTCGTCTGCACCGAGGGGCCGTTCGACCTCTCGAAGCAGCCGAGCAAGAACGACGTGAACATCGAGTGCGGCAAACCGTCGTCCTGGTGGCTGCTCGCCGCGGCCGGCGCGGCCGGCATCACCGCCGGCGTCGTCTCGGGCGATCCGGCCAGCCCGGCCCGGTAAGAGTCTCTCGTTCGCCGTCGTGATTCTCGGTGGGCCCGCATGCGTGCGGGCCTGCCTTTTCTCCGACGTACTACGCCCCCTGCTCCCCGCCGGGCGCGCTCTCGGTTCCCGCTCCGTTCCCTCCGTTCGCCTGAAAAGGACATCGCGCCGTATGAAGCTACGAATTCTTAGCGCGCTGGCGCTCGCCTGCGCATGTCTTGGCGTCGCCATCCCGGCCCGGGCCCAGGGGGTCGAGGATCCCTTCGAGACCGCACGGTTCCGATTCGGGGTGATCCGCTTCACCCCGTCGATCCTGATCAGCAGTGTCGGCCACGACAGCAACGTGTTCAACGAGGCCGACAACCCCAAGGGCGACACGACTGCGGCGATCGGGCCTTCGGTCGAGCTCTGGATGCGCCCCGGCAACTCGCGCCTCAGCGCCCGCATCGGCGGCCAGTATCTGTACTTCAAGGAGTTCGACAGCCAGCGCGCCTGGAACACCAGCAACGAAGCGCGATGGGATGTGCAGCTCGCGCGGATCACGCCGTTCGTCGCCGGCAGCTACGTCAATACCCGCGACCGCCAGGGCTACGAGATCGACTCGCGGTCCCGCCGTCGCGACGATGCGATCACGGTGGGGTCGACGCTGCGACTCTCGGGCAAGTCGTCGTTCGTGGTGAGCTTCCGCCGGTTCAATGCCGAGTACGACGAAACGGAATCGTTTCAGGGTGCGGCGCTGGCCGAGGCGCTGAACCGCCGGGAAGAAACCGCCCGCGTCCAGTTCCGCTACGCGCTGACGCCGCTGACCACGCTGGTGGTCGACACCGACGTCGCGCGCGACCGATTCGAGCTGACCAACCTCCGTGACTCCGACAGCATCAAGGTGATGCCCGGGTTCGAGCTCAAGCCGATGGCGTTGATCTCCGGGCCGGGTCTTCGTCGGCTATCGCGAGTTCAAGCCGCTCGACGCCGGGTTACCCGACTACCGCGGGGTGATCGCCGCGGTGGACGCTACCTACGTTCGTGGCTCGACGCGGTTCCAGGCGAAGGTGGACCGCGATCTCGCCTATTCGTTCGAGCCGACCCGCCCTTACTACGCGCTGCTCGACGCCGGGCTCACCGTGACGCAGCGGCTCACCAGCGCCTGGGAAGTGGTCGGCCGCGGCAGCCGACAGCGGCTCGACTACCGGCAGCTCGACTCCAGCCCGGGGGCCGCGGACCAGGGTGACAGCGGCTACTCCTACGGCGGCGGCCTCGGCTACCGGCTGGCGGAGACGTTCCGCCTCGGCGTGGACGCCAACTACTACACCCGCCGCTCCGAGTTCGCGGACCGTCGCGAGTACGACGGCCTGCGGGTGTTCGGGTCGATCAGTTATGGGATAGCGCAATGAAGAGACATCTGTTCGCATCGATGATCGGTGCGCTGCTCCTCGCCGGGGTGGTGCTGCCGGCCCAGACCAATTACCTGCTCGGTCCGCAGGACGTCGTCAACATCACCGTCCTCGGCGAGGAAGAGCTGTCGCGCAAGTACACGATCGAGCAGGACGGAACGTTCACCTTCCCGCTGATCGGCCGGGTCACCGCCCGCGGGCTGACGCTGCGCGCGCTCGAAGAAGAGCTCAAGAAGCGGCTGGTCACCGGCGAGTACCTGAAGAACCCCGAGGTCAGCGTCGCGGTCGACGCCTACCAGAGCCAGCGGATCATGATCTGGGGCGAGGTCAACCAGCCGAACGAGTATCAGCTGATCGGCGACATGACGCTGCTGTCGGCGCTGGCCAAGGCCGGCTCGGTCACCGCCAACGCCGGGCGGCAGGCGGTCATCGTTCGTGGCGGCAGGAAGGGCGCCGGTCCGAACGGCGAGGCGGGGGAGCAGGAGATCATCCGCATCGACCTGACCGACCTGCAGGCCGGCAACATGGCGCTGAACATCCCGCTGCGCGACGGCGACACCATCAACATTCCGAAGGCGCAGTCGGCGTTCGTGTTCGGGCACGTCAAGAACCCTGGAGGCTACCCGGTGGACGAAGGGATGACCGTTCTGCAGGTGCTGTCGCTCGCCGGCGGCCTGACCGACCGGGGCTCCGACCGCCGCATCAACATCCGGCGGGTGGTCGACGGCAAGGAAAAAGAGATCAAGGGCGTCAAGCTCACGCAGCCGATCCAACCCGGCGACACGATCGTCGTCGGCCAGCGCGTCTTCTAGGAACAGGTCATGAAACCAGTAGAGCGTCCTCGCCCCTCTCTCCCGGCCCGCACCGAGTCGGTGCCTGAGGAGAGACATCTGTGGGACTACGTCCGGGTCGTCTACAAACGGCGCTGGATCGCGATCCCCGCGTTCCTCCTGGTGTTCAGCACCATGACGTTCAACTCGATGCGGGAGACGCCGATCTACCGGAGCGACGCCCAGCTGCTGGTCGAGAAGGACGCGCCGACGGTGGCGCGGCTCGACCAGATGTTCCAGTCGCAGGAAGGCTGGTTCAACGACGAGTTCTTCCAGACGCAGTACCGCATCCTCCAGAGCCGGAGCCTGGCCAAGCGGACGATCGACGCGATGAAGCTCTGGGACGCGCCGCGGCTCGGCAACGGCCCCGAGCCGAAGAGCCGGATCAGCCCGACCGGCTTCATGTGGAGCGTGGTCGACGGCACGGTGGCGCTGGCGAAGCGCCCGTTCAGCAGCGCCGAGCCGGTGCCGGCGCCGGCGGCGACCGCGGAAGTCGTCCAGGCCGGTGAGGACGCGGCCCAGTCGATGCGGATCACCGAGTTCCTGAGCGGGCTCGGCGTGGTCCCGATCCGCAACACCCGGCTGGTGGAGATCCAGCTACACGTCGACCGATCCGAAGTTCGCGGCGGAGGCGGCCAACGCAGTCGCGGTGGCCTACATCCAGCAGAACATGGAGTTCAAGCAGAACACCTCGAAGGAGGCGGGCGACTTCCTCTCCGACCGGCTCAAGGACCAGAAGAAGGCGGTCGAAGACAGCGAACGCGCGTTGCAGCGAGTTCAAGGCGGCCAACGGCGCGGTGGCGATCGCCGAGGGAACGTCGACATCGCGGTCCAGCGGCTGACCGAGCTGAACACCGCGCTGATCAAGGCGCGGACCGAGCGCATCAACAAGGAAGCGCTCTACAACCAGCTGAAGTCGATGCAGTCGGCCGGCACCATCGAAACGTTCCCGGCGGTACTGGCGAACGACTACGTCCAGGGCCTCAAGACCAATCTGGCCCAGCTGCAGCGCGAACAGGCCCAGCTCTCCGAGCGCTACCTGGCGAATCACCCCGAGATGACCAAGATCCGGTCGGCGGTCGAGATCGGCCGGCGCCAAGCTCACCGGTGAGATCGGCAAGGTGGTCGAGGGGGTCAACAGCGAGTACCGCGCGGCGCTGGCCCAGGAGCAGAGCCTCCAGGGGGCGATGAACGCGCAGCGGAACGAGGCGATCGGCCAGAACAAGATGGGCACCGCCTTCGCCGTGCTGCAGCGTGAAGCCGACAGCAACCGTCAGATCTACGAGAGCCTGATGCAGCAGACCAAGGAGACGGGGATCGCCGGCGAACGGCGCGCCACCAACGTGCGGGTCGTCGACGCCGCCGAGGTGCCGAGCAACCCGATCTCGCCGAACGTCCGCGCCGACATGACCTTCTCGTTCGTCGCCGGGCTGGTGCTGGCGATCGGCCTTTCGTTCGGATTCGAGTACCTGGACAATCGCATCAAGACGCCGCAGGAGCTCAAGGCCAACATCGGCATTCCGTTCCTCGGCATGGTGCCGACGCTCGCCAGCGACAAGGACCGGCCGAACCCGCTGCTCGACAACGGCGTGCCGCAGAATTTCGCCGAGGCGATGAAGTCGGTCCGCACCAACGTGCTGTTCTCGACCGCCGACGAGGGCATGCGCTCGCTGGTGATCACCAGCGCCGGACCGGGCGAAGGCAAGAGCCTGGTGTCCAGCAACCTGGCGATGGCGCTCGCCCAGGCGGGTCAGCGCGTGTTGCTGATCGACGCCGACATGCGCCGGCCGCGGGTCCACGAGATCTTCGGCGGCCAGCAGGAGCCGGGCCTGTCGAACGTGCTCGCGGGCAACGCCAAGACCAGCGAAGCGATCCGCAAGACCAACACGTCGGGACTCTGGATCATGCCGGCCGGACACATTCCGCCGAATCCGGCGGAGCTGCTCGGCTCGCGCCGCTACACCGAGTTCATCGGCTCGCTCAACGTCCATTTCGACTGGGTGGTGCTCGACACGCCCCCGGTGATGGTCGTGGCCGACAGCTCGATCGTCGCCAACCAGTCGTCCGGAGTGGTCTTCGTCGTGCGGGCGGACCATACCAGCCGTCACGCCGTCCGCGCCGCCGTGGAGCAGCTCGAATCGGCCAACGCGCACCTGCTCGGCTCGGTGCTCAACGGCGTCGACCTGGTGCGCAATCCCTACTACTACTCCGCGTACTACCGCAAGGACTACGCGCGCTACTACGTCTCGGCCAGCACCGGCCGCTAGCCTCGATCTCGACCGCTCCTCTCTCTCAGGCCGTGACCCACCCGCGCTGTGGCTCACGGCCTGCGCAACATAGTGCGACCGTGAAACCCCACCTCATCCCTGACCTGCGGCCGGCCGGCGGCGCGCCCGACACCGTCGTGCACCTCGTGCCGGCGCTGTTCGACGCGTCCGACGGGATCATCGGCGGCGCCGAACGCTACGTGTTCGAGCTCGCGCGTCATATGGCCGACGTGGTGCCGACGCGGCTCGTGACCTTCGGCAATCGCGCGCGCGAGGAACGGGCCGGCTCACTGGAGATCCGGGTGATCGCCAACCCGTGGCTGGTCCGCGGCCAGCGATCCAACCCGGTCTCGGCCGCGGTGTCGGGGGAAGTCCGGCGCGCGGCGGTGGTTCATTGCCATCAGCAGCATGTGCTGGCCAGCAGCCTCGCCGCGGTCACCGCTCGAATGCTGGGCCGGCGCGTCTTCTGCACCGACCTCGGCGGCGGCGGCTGGGACGTTTCCGCCTACGTCTCGACCGACCGGTGGTACCACGGCCACCTGCACATCAGCGAGTACAGCCGCAAGGTTGCCGGTCACCAGGGGAAGCCCTGGGCCCACGTCGTTCTCGGCGGGGTGGACTCCAGCCGCTTCTCCCCGGGCCCGCCGGCCGAGCGGGACGGCACCGTCCTCTACGTCGGCCGGCTGCTGCCGCACAAGGGAGTCAACGATCTGATCGACGCCCTGGACCCCGACGTGCCGGCGCAGATCATCGGCCCCGCCCCCGATCCGCGCTATCTCGAAGAGCTGCGTTCGCGCGCGGCCGGCAAGAGGATCCGCTTCCGCCCCGATTGCGACGACGAAGCGCTGGTGGTGGCCTACCGGCGCGCGGCGTGTGTCGTGCTGCCCAGTGTCTACCGCGACGTTTACGGCGGCGAGACGCGGGTGCCGGAGCTTCTCGGTCAGACCCTGCTCGAGGCGATGGCGTGCGGCACTCCCGGTCTGTGCACTGACGTCGCCAGCCTGCCGGAAGTCGTGGACCACGGCCGTACCGGCCTGGTGGTGCCGCCGAACGACGTGGGCGCGCTGCGCGCCGCGATCCGGTGGATGCGCAACCATCCCGACGAACGTCTGCGCATGGGGGAACGGGGCAGGTCCCGGGTGATCGAACGGTTCAACTGGGCCACCGTGGTGCGTCGCTGCATCGAGGCCTACGCCGCATGATGCTGCTCCAGCGCGCGGCCCGACGGCTGGCCGGAGTCGTCGGCCGGGACTCCGCCGTCGCGAGAGCCGGCCGGCCGGTGTACGAACACGCGCTGGCGTGGATGTCGGCGGGTCGCGGCGTTCCCTGGACCATCAACGGCGCCGATTTCCGGATCAGTCCGTTCGAGCGTCACCGCATGGGGCAGACCTACGACCCCGAAGTGGCCGCCTACCTGCGAGCGCACGTCCGCCCCGGCGCGCGCTGCTTCGACGTCGGGGCGAACGTCGGCGTCTACGCGCTGCAGTTCGCCCGCTGGGCCGGTCGCACCGGCCGGGTCGTCGCGTTCGAGCCGAATCCGCTTGCCGCCGCCACCATCGGCGAGCACGTCAGGATGAATCGTCTCCAGGGGCGCGTCCGCATCGTCCAGGCGGCGGTCGCGGATCTGCCCGGCGTTCGCACCTTTCACATGGCCGAAGCCGACGGCATGAGCCGGCTTGGCCAGCCCAATCCCGAGATCGCCGCCCGCACCCGGCCGGTTCCGGTCCAGGTGACGACGATCGATGCGTACTGTTCCGCCGACGCCGCCCCTCCCGACTGGCTGATGATCGACGTCGAGGGGTTCGAGTTTGCGGTGTTGTCCGGCGCGCGCAGGACCATCGCCGGCCGCCAGGCCGGACTGAATATCGTGGTCGAGATGCATCCGGATGCGTGGAGCGTCGCCGGGTGGACGCGCCAGGCCGGTGAGGCGCTGCTCAAGTCGCTCGGCGCCGAGGCCATCGGCCTCTCGGGCCAGGCCGATCCGCTGGGAGCCTACGGTCACGTGCTCCTCAGCTTTCGCCCCGGCGGGCGGGCCAACTGATCCCCGGAGAGGGCCGATGCGCGTCACGCATTTGACCCCGTCGGGGGAGATCGGCGGCGCCGAATGCGTGATCCTCGACTGCATCGGCGTCGGCGACGGCTGGCCCGGCGCTGAGATGTCGGTCGTGACGCTCGGCCCCGGCCCGTTCCTCGCCGCCGCGGCAAGACTCGGTGCGAAGGGGCGCGTGGTCGAAGCTCCGGCGACCTTGACCGCGGTCGGGGATTCGTTCGCCTCACCGGTCTCGGTCGTCCGGTCGCTGCTCGCCGCCGCCTGGACGTTCCCGGCATTCTTCCGCCGGTTCTCCGCCGCGGTTGCGGCGATGGTCCCGCAGGTCATTCATTCGCACGGGATCAAGACGCACGTGCTCGGAGCGCTGCTGCCGCACCGCGCCCCGGTCGTCTGGCACCTTCACGATTACCTCGGGATGCGCACCGTCTCCTCCCGACTGCTCAACCTGCTGGCGCGCCGCTGTGCCCTGGCGATCGCGGTGTCGGAGAGCGTCGCGCAGGACGCCCGGCGGTGTCTGCCGGCGCGGCTGCCGCTGGTGGTCGTGCACAACCCGGTGGACTGCAATCGCTACCGTCCCGAGGGACCGGTTCTCGATCTCGATTCGTTATCGGGTCTGCCGCCGGCGCCGGTGGGTACGGTGCGCGTCGGCCTGCCCGCGACCTTCGCGCGGTGGAAAGGTCACGACACGTTTCTCGAGGCCATCGCACTCCTCGCCGCGGAGAACGTCCGGGCGTATGTGATCGGCGCCCCGGTCTACCGGACCCGTGGCAGCCAGTGGTCGCAGGCCGAGCTCACTCGCATGGTGGCGGATCTGGGGCTCCAGGCGCGCGTCGGTTTCAGCGGGCTGGTCGACGACATGCCGGCCGCTTACCGCGCGCTCGACATCGTCGTGCACGCGAGCACCAGGCCGGAGCCGTTCGGCCTGGTGATAGTCGAAGCGATGGCCTCAGGGCGCGCCGTCGTGGTGGCGCCGACCGGCGGCGCCGCGGAACTGTTCGTGGACGGAGAGCATGCGCTCGCGGCCGAGTCCGGCAATGCCGCGGCGCTGGCGGCGGTGCTGCGACGGTTGATTGCGGATCCAGCGGGGCGTGTGGAGCTGGGCCGCCGGGCGCGGGCTCACGTGCTCGAGTCGTTCGGGCGCGAGCGGTTCGCGGCCGACCTGCGCCTGGCGCTGTCCCGCATCCAGCCGAACGGCAAAGCCGCCGGGGTCGCGCGATGAACGTCCTCCACGTGCACAGCGGGAACATGTTCGGGGGCGTCGAGCGGATGCTCCAGACGCTGGCGCCGGCGACCGCCGGTACGGCGCCGCTGCGTTCGAGCTTCGCGTTGTGCTTCGAAGGCCCGGTCGCCGGTGCGCTTCGGGCCGCGGCCGGCGAGGTCCATCCTCTCGGGGCCGTGCGCGTCCGCCGGATCGACGAGATATCGCGCGCCCGCCGCGCCCTGAAGGGCCTCCTGGCATCGCAGCCGTGGAGCGCGGCCTTCGTTCATTCGGCGTGGTCGCAGGCGATCTTCGGTCCGACGATCCTGAAGAGTGGAACCCCGCTGGTGCGATGGCTGCACGCGCCGGAGCCTGGTCCGCGCTGGCTCGAGGGCTGGGCCGGTCGATCACAGCCCTCGCTGGTGTTGTGCAACAGCCGCTACACCTGCCGCGCGGCGGGCACGCGGATGGGTGGCGGACCGATCGCGGTGCAGTATCCGCCTGCCGGACTCCACCGGCCGGCGCCGGGTGCCCGCGGGGCCGTCCGTTCCGAGCTCGGCACACCATACGATGCGACCGCGATCGTCATCGCCGCGCGCATGGAACGCTGGAAGGGCCACGACCTCCTGCTCGAGAGCCTGGCCATGTTGCCGGAAAACGGCTGGGAAGCCTGGATCGTCGGCGGACCGCAGCGGCCGGCGGAGCAGGCGTACTACGATTCGCTGGTCACGCGTGCGGGTGAGCTCGGGCTCGCCTCGCGCGTCCGGTTTCTCGGTCAACGCGACGACGTCCCGCGGCTGCTCGAAGGTGCGGACCTCTACTGTCAGCCCAATCGATCAGCCGAGCCGTTCGGTCTCAGTTTCGTCGAGGCGCTCGGCGCCGGGCTGCCGGTCATCACCGCCGACCTCGGCGCAGCCCCAGAGATCGTGGACGACAGCTGCGGAATTCTGGTCGAGGCCGGATCGGTCCTGGCATTGACCGCCGCGCTGAAACGTCTCATCAAAGCTGGCGGTGAGCGCGGAAAGATGAGTGACGGCGCCCGGCGGCGGGCTCGCGAGTTCTGCGACCTGCCGAGATCCCTCGACCGGCTGGCCGCCGAGCTCGCTCGAACTCTCACCACCACACCGGCACTGACATGACGACGATCCTGTTCTGCGTAGCAGCCTTCGTGCTCTGCCTGATGGCGGCGAACCGCTCGCTGCGGTACGGGCTGCTGGCGGTGATGGCGGTCGGCTACAGCTACGGCATCCTGCGCGCGAACTTCCCCGACACCTGGACCTACCTCACGTTCGACGCCGGGGTGTTGGGGCTGTTCATCGGACAGCTCTGGCGCCCGCTCACCCTCGAGCAGCGGCGCCAGGCTCACGACCTCCGGCTCTGGCTGGTCGTCCTCATCGCCTGGCCCGCCCTTCTCTTCTTCCTGTTCTCGACCGATGCGCCGCTCGTGGAGCTCGTCGGCCTGCGCGCGAATGTCTTCCTGCTGCCGTTCCTGCTTCTTGGCAGCCGTCTGTCGGAAGAAGACATCTCCTGGCTCGCACTGGGGCTGGCGGCGTTGAACGTGGCGGCGGTCGGCGTCGGCGTGATGGAGTACCTCGTCGGGATCGAGCGGTTCTACCCGGTGAACGAGGTGACCGACATCATCTACCGGAGCAAGGACCTGGTGGGATGGACCGCGCACCGGATCCCGGCCACCTTCTCGAGCGCGCATGCTTTTGCCGGCACGCTCGTCATGACGCTGCCCTTCCTGATCGGCAGCTGGGTCCAGACGACGCACAAGGTCCGCTGGCACCGGAACCTGCTCGGCATGGCCATCATGGCCAGCCTGCTCGGCGTCTTCATGGCGGCCGCGCGTACGCACATGATCACCGCCTCGCTGCTGGTCGCGATCGTCACCTTCTCCGGCAGGCTTCGCGGAGATCAGTGGGTGCGGTGGGTCATCGCGGTGGGGCTCGTGGGCTACGTAGTCTCCGGCGAGGAACGGCTCCAGAGGTTCACGACGCTGCAGGACACCACCTTCATCGCCGAGCGATGGACCGGCAGCGTCAACGACGGGTTCTTCGCGGCCATCAGGGCCTACCCGCTGGGCAACGGCCTCGCCGGCGGCGGGACGAGCGTGCCGTACTTCCTGCGCGGCAAGCAGTCTCCGCTTGCCATGGAAAACGAGTACGCCAGGATCGGCATCGAACAGGGCCTGCCGGGCCTGACGTTGTGGATTGGCTTTCTCGCCTGGGTCTTCCTGCGCTGGCCGCGGCGGGCGGGCGAGTGGGGTCTCGGCCGCCTGCTTGGATGGGTGGGCTGCGGGGTCTTCTTCTTCACCGGGCTGACCGGCGTTGGCCTGTTGAGTTCCGTGCCGCAGACCGTACTCATGCTCCTCATGATGGGTTGGTTTGTGACGGCCCAGCCTCGACCCGAACCGGTCCGTTATCCGGCGATCGTGCCGCGGCCGCGGCGGCCGGTCGTCGCCACCGCCGCGATCGTGACGCGTTCGATCGAACCCACGAGCAACGGATGACCCGCACCCACCGTTTTCTCGGCGGGCTCAGCCTCGGCTACGTGTCGATGGGCCTCGCCACGGTCGTCGGGCTGTGGCTCACGCCCTTCCTGCTCGGCCGGATCGGAACCCACGACTACGGCCTGTGGCTGATCACGACGCAGATCCTCGGCTACCTGATGCTCCTCGACCTCGGCGTCGTCGCGCTCGCGCCGCGCGAGACCGCGTATGCGACCGGCCGCGCGATCCGGGGTGGGGCAGATGACACCGGCGCCACGTTCGCACGATTCCGCCGCATCGTCTGGCTCCAGGTCGTCCCCGCCGCCATCGCCTGCGTGATCGCGTGGTGGCTGGTGGTGGCGCGGTGGGAAGAGCTGCGGTATCCGCTCGCGATCATCCTCGCCGCGTTCCTGGCCGCCTTTCCATTCCGGCTGTTCCACGCGACGCTGCAGGGGCTGCAGGACCTTCCGTATCTCGGCAAGGTGCAGCTTGCCGCGTGGTCAGCCGGGACGGTGGTGACGGTGTCACTGGTAATCGCGGACGTCGGCCTTGCGGCGCTTGCCGCCGGCTGGGTGGTGACACAGGGGGTTTCGGTCGCCGGATGTGCGGTCCGGATGCGGGGACGTTTTCCGGCGATCTGGCAGGCGCGCGCGCCGCGGCCGTCCGCCGGCGAAGTGGGCGAGCTGTTCGGGCGATCGGGTTGGGTCAGCCTCTCGCAGATCGGCCAGGTCTTTCTCAACGGATCCGACATCCTGGTGCTCGGCGCGATTCTCGGCCCGGCCGCGACCGTGCCCTACGCCTGCACCGGCAAGCTGATCACGGTCCTGGCCAACCACCCGCAGCTGCTCATGCAGGCAGCGGCGCCGGCGATAGCAGAGATGCGGGAATCCGCTCCCCGCGCGCGGCTCGCCCAGGTGGCGATGGCGCTGATGCGGGCGATGCTGATCCTGAGCGGAGCGGTTGCCTGCTTCGTCCTGGCGGCCAACCAGACGTTCGTGGACTGGTGGGTCGGGCCGCACCAGTTCGCCGGTGCCACCCTCACGCTGCTGTTGTTGGCGGCGATGCTGGCGCGGCACTTCGCGACCACGTTGATCTACGCCCTGTTCTCGTTCGGCCATGAACGGCGGCTCTCGCTGACCGCGGTCTGCGACGGCGTGGTGACGCTGATCGTGACGGCCGCTCTGGCCTTCTACACGAGCCTGGGTGTCACCAGCGCCGCGATTGGATCGCTCGCCGGGGTGATGCTGGTCAGCATTCCGTCGTGCAGCACCGCTCTCGCGAGAGAGCTGCAGGTCACGATCGCCGAGCTGCTGGCTTCGACCCGGCGCTGGACGATTAGGTTTGCTGCCGCGGCCGCCCTCAGCCTGCTCCTCGGCCGCCTGGTGGACGGCGACGGCGTGGTCGCTCTGGTTGCGATCGGGCTCGGCGTGGCGGCCATCTACGCCGCGCTGATGTGGCCGCTCGCGCTCGAGGCGCCGCTCGGACCGTACGTGCGCACCGGCCTGGCCTCGTTCGCCGGTTTCTTCGGCATCCGGGGCGAGCCGGCAGTGGAGCCTCGCGGGTGACGACCTGGCACATCATCACCGGAGAGTACCCGCCGGCCCCTGGCGGCGTCAGCGACTACACCGAAGCAGTTGCGGCCGGGCTCGCCGCGGCTGGTGATTCGGTCCACGTCTGGTGCCCCGCGGCCTCGGGTCCGCTGCCCAGCCATCCGCGCGTCGAGGTCCATGCGATCGCCGGTTCCTGGCGAGCCGGGGACTTCGATCGCCTCGACGCGGCGCTCGACGCCATCGCCGGGCAGAAACAGCTGCTCGTCCAGTGGGTGCCGCACGCCTACGGCCGGCGCTCGCTGAATCTCGGGTTCTGCCGCTGGATCCGGCGGCGGGCCGGAGCGGGTGACAGGGTCGACCTGATGGTGCACGAGCCTTGCTTCGCGTTCCGCGAAGGTTCGCTCAAGCAGGACGCCGCCGCCGCCGTGCACCGCGTCATGCTCGCCCTGCTTCTGAGCCGGGCCCGCCGCGTCTGGATGTCGATCCCTGGATGGGCGGAGCGGCTCGCGCCCTGGACGTTCGGCCGCAAGGGGGTCGAGTTCTGCTGGCTGCCGGTGCCGAGCACTATTCCGGTCGCGAGCTCGAACGGTGCGCTCTCTCGATTGCGCTCGGATGCACTGGCCCGGCAGGACGGCGTGATCCTCGGCCACTTCAGTACCTACTCTCCGGAGATCCGCGATGCGCTGCTCGCCGTGCTTCCCGGGCTGCTCGCCAGCTTGCCTGAGACGCAAGTCGAACTGCTCGGTCGCGGCAGCGAGGCGATGGCTGGCGCGCTGCGGTCCGTCGCCGCCGTCGACCCTGCCAGGATCCGCGCGTCCGGTGATCTGAGCGCCGCCTCGCTGTCGTGTCACCTGCAGGCGTGCGATCTGCTGATCCAGCCCTACCCGGACGGCGCCAGCACGCGGCGGACGACGCTGATGGCGGCCCTGTCGCACGGGATCCCGGTGGTGACCACCATCGGTCATCTCAGCGAGCGCTTCTGGCAGGACTCGAGCGCGATCGCGGCGGTACCGTCGGGGGACGTCGCCGCGATGGCGGCGGTCGTCGGGGAACTGGTTCGCCAGCCCGAACGCCGCCGCCGCCTGGGAGCAACCGGCCGCAGCGCCTATGACGAGCGCTTCAGCCTGCCGCGGGTGATCGACGCGCTTCGCGCCGACGCGTGTGGTGTCAGCTGATGAGCGCCCCCCGGCGCCTGCGGATCGCGTTCGTCGTCCACGACTACAACCGCGTGCTCGGGCACAGCCGGTATGTGGCTGAACTGGCGGAGAGGTTCGCCGCCGTTCACGACGTTCATGTGTTCGCGAACCGTTTCGATCGGCTGCCCCCCGGTATCACCGCGCACCACGTGCCGGCAATCAGGGCGTCGGCGCTGGCGACGATCTTCAGCTTCGTCATCCCGGCCTCGGTGATGGTCGGCCGGGGGTTCGACATCGTCCATGCGCAGGGGCTGACGGTGCTGAGGCCGGACGTCGTCACGGCGCACATTTCAAATGCGCGGTGGCTCGAAGGGCGCCGGCTGCTCGAGGGGAACGCGCTATCGTGGCGCGAGCGCCTGTTCGCCGCGCTGGTCGTGCCCGCCGAGCGGCGGTGCCTGGCCGACAGCCGGGCGACGGTGATCGCCATCTCGTCGGCGCTGCGCAATGACCTGGCACAGTCGTACCGGCGGGCGGCCGCGACGGTGGTGATACCCCACGGTGTGGACCGGCGTCAGTTTCATCCCGGCGTTCGTACGCGCTTCAGGGATGCGGTTCGAGGCGAGCTTGGCCTCAGTGGCGAGACCACGCTGTTTCTCTATGTGGGGGATCTCCGAAAAGGAATGGAACAGGCGATCCATGCGCTGCAGGCCGTCCCCGGGGCGCATCTGCTGGCGATCTCGAGGAGCGACACTGCGTCGTGCCGCTCAGCGGCGGCCGCCCATGGAGTCGAGGACCGCGTGACCATGCTGCCGGCCACCGGCCAGATCGAACGGTATTACGGCGCCGCCGACGTCCTCGTGCTGCCGACGCCGTACGATGCGTTCGGCATGGTGATCACCGAGGCGATGGCCTGCGGGCTCCCGGTGATCACGACCCCGTTCGCCGGGGCGGCGGAGCTGATGGTAGACGGCGTGCATGGACGGCTGGTGAATTCCCCCACCGACATATCCGGACTGGCCGCGGCGATGCGATCGCTGGCGGATGACGCGGACGCCCGAGCCCGCATGGGGGGCGCTGCCGCTGCCCTGATGCATGATCACACCTGGGACCAGGTTGCCGAGCGCACGCTCGCCGCGTACGCCGAACACCTGACCCGCCGGCACGCTGCCGGCCGGGCGGGGAGCTAGCGGCCGTGCGCCTGGCCGTCGTCACGGAATCACGCGATCGCGTCGGCGGGGTGGAGGCATACCTCGAGTCCATCCTGCCGGCGCTCGGCGCCCGCCACGACGTCGCGTTCTGGAGCGCCAGCGATGACCTCACCGAGCGCGGCGCTATCCGTCTGCCCGCCGGTATCCTGGCGATGACGCTGGACCTGTCGGCGGCGGACCGGCTGCACCGGCTCCGGTCGTGGCGCCCGGACCTGCTTTTCGCGCACGGTTTGAACGATCCGGCGCTCGAAGAGCCAGGTGCTGGCTGTCGCGCCGGCGGTGGTGGTCCAGCACACCTATCACGGCACCTGCATCTCCAGCTCGAAGACGATGTCGTGGCCGGTGATCGCCGCCTGCGAGCGCCCGTTCGGCACCGCCTGCCTGGCGATGTATTTTCCGCGCCGCTGCGGCGGATCGAACCCGATCACAATGGCGCGCTTGTATCGCACTCAGGCAGCGCGCCTGCGCAATCTGAAGTCGGCGGCCGCGGTAATGACCCTGTCGTCTCACATGGCCACCGAGATGCGCCGGAACGGCGTGCACCCCGACCGCGTCCACGTCGTGCCGCCGTTCGTGGCGCCTTCCGTCGACGGTCGCTACCGCCGTCGCGGCGGCGTCACCGTGCCGGCTGCTCTATCTCGGACGGCTGGAGCCACTCAAGGGAGTCGATCGCCTGATCGACGCGCTCGTTGACGTAGCCGCCGGCATCGGCGCTGTCCGCCTCGTCATCGCCGGCGACGGTTCCGAACGCGCCGCGCTCGAAAGCCGGGCCGCACGCATTTGTGCGGCAGACTCGCGGATCGAAATCCGGTTCGACGGCTGGCAGGACGAAGCCGGGCGTGCGCGGCTGTTCTCTGCGACCGATGCCCTCGTCGTTCCCAGCCTCTGGCCGGAGCCTTTCGGTCTCGTCGGCCTCGAAGCGGCGGCCGCCGGCGTCCCGGCGGTCGGCTTCGCAACCGGCGGCATCCCCGAATGGCTGCGCGACGGCGAGACCGGATCCCTGGCCACCGCTGCGGGCGCGCACTCGCGGCAGCTCGCCGCCGCGATCGTCCGCTGCGTCGGGTCGCCCGAGACGCTCGCCAGGCTCGGCGACGGCGCCCACCGCGCCGCCGCCGGGTGGACCCTTGAGCGCACACCTGGGACTCCTCGAGGACCTCTTCAACCGTGCGCGTGCCACCACAATGACCAGCAGGGCATCGTGACGCCGCGCGTCTGCTTCGTGGTCGACAGCGGCACCGACGTCCGCCTCGCCGAGGCGCTGGCCGAGCGGACGACGCTGCGCATCCTGGCGCGGCGGTTGGGCTCGGGTCGCGAGATCAGCCAGCCAACCCGGCAGCCGCTGGAGCTCGAGGTCGGCCCTGCCGGTCACCTCGGGTTCGGATGGTTCGCGCTCCGCCGCCTGCTGGCCCTGCGTCGCAGCATCGACGTGGTCGTCGTTCAGGGCGATGGACCCACCGCGGCCTGCGCAAACCTCGCGGGACGACTCACCGGCCGTCCGGTGCTGATGCTGATCTGCAGCCCGGTCGAGGCCTACTATCGCTGCCGCCGGGCGCCGAACAGCGGACGTCCTTTCAATTACATCGAGTACGGCGCCATCCGGCTGTTCAGCGTGTTGAACGCCTGGCTGGGACATGGCTACGTCGTGCTGAGCCCCTATCTCGCGTCGGTGGTCCGCGCGCACGGCGTCACCAAGCCGGTCGACGTCATCCCCGTCTACGGCGTGGACCGCGACATCTTCCGCCCGTCGACCGAGTCCAAGCAGCTCGTGCGCGCCCGGCTCGGGCTGCCGGACGATGGACCGGTCGTGTTCTTCAGCAGCCGGGTTGCGCCCGAGAAGGACGCGGAGACCGTGCTGCGCGCCGTCGGGATCCTCGCCCGCGACGGGCGTCCGGTCCGTCTTCTGCACTTGAGCGGCGGTCATCGCGAGCTTCTCGATCTCGCGGTGTCGCTCGGCGTCGAGGCGCACGTCATTGCCGGCGATGCCGTCGCGCCATTCGGCGCGCTGGCCGATTACTACCGCGCGTCCGATGTCTGCGTGCAATCGAGCCGGGAAGAAGGGCTGGGGTTCTCACCGCTGGAGGCGCTGGCCTGCGGCGTTCCGGTCGTCGCCACCGCCGTCGGCGGCCTCAACGACACCATCCGCGACGGCGAGACCGGATGGCAGGTGCCGGTCGGCGATGCGCGCGTCGCTCGCGCGCGCCATCGCCGACATCCTCGACAACCCGGCCGAAGCGGCGCGCCGCACCGCGGCCGGCGCCGAGCGGGTCGAGCGGGGATACGACCGCCAAGTGGTGTTCGACGCGCTGATCGAGCGGCTGTCGGTTGCCGCCGGGCCGCAGCAGGTCGTGCCGTGCTGATGATGCCAGGCGTCCGGGTGGCGATCGTTGCGGACCTCCTCGAGGAGCGCTGGCCGAGCATGGACCTGATGGCGGAGATGCTGATGGCCCACGCACCGCCGCCGCAGTCCGGCGTGAGCCTGACGCTCCTGCGTCCGAAGTTCGAGCCGATGCTGCCGGCGTTGGCGCACCGTACGGGTCGCGAGGCCATGCCGACGATCGAGCGGATCGCGCATCGGTTCTGGAGCTATCCGCGCTGGCTCCGTCGCCAGGCCGCCGCCGACGTGTACCACCTCGTCGACCACAGCTACGCCCATCTCGCGCACGATCTGCCGGCCGGCCGCGTCGTTGTCACCTGCCACGACGTCGACGCCTTCCGCACGCTGACCTCGCCGGGGGATCGTGAGTCGACGCTGCCGCGATGGCTGGTTCGACGGGTACTCGACGGCATGCGCAGGGCCGAGCGGATCGTATGCGTCAGCGAGGTGACGCGCGCCGATCTCGTCCGGCACTCCATCGTTCCGCCGGATCGCATCACCGTGGTGCCGAACGGCGTGCATCCGGCGTGCAGCCCGTCCCCCGACGCGCCGGCCGATGCGGCGGCGGCGGTGCTGACCGGTGCCGCCGGATCGGCGGACCTGCTGCACGTCGGCAGCACGATCCCGCGAAAGCGGATCGACATGCTGCTCGAGATCCTGGCCCGAGTCGCCGAGGTCAGACCCGACGTCCGGCTGTGGCGGGTGGGGGGCGCGTTCACCACCGCTCAAGCCAGCCGCGCGCACGCGCTCGGCGTCGAGAGCCGGATCACCGTGCTCCCGTTCGTGAGCCGGCCGCTGCTGGCGGCGTTGTATCGGCGCGCCGCGCTCGTTCTTCTGCCATCGGAGCGGGAGGGCTTCGGTCTGCCGGTGATCGAAGCGATGGCCTGCGGCACGCCGATCGTCTGCTCCGATCTGCCGGTGCTGCGCGAGGTCGGCGCCGACGCGGCCGAGGTCCTGCGCGGTCGAGGAGCCTGCCGCCTGGGCGGCGCGGGTCGCGCGGCTGCTCGACGAGCGTGACAGCGACGTCGCCGGCTGGGCCGACCGGCAGGCCGCCGGCCTCGCCCGTTCGGCGGAATTCTCGTGGCCGCGCTGCGCCGCCGCGATGCAGGATGTTTACGCGCAGGTGGCCGCGGCCGCGGTCCGGTGAAGGCGATGAGAAGAATCTCGGTGCTTCACGTTGGCAAGTACTATCCACCCGCGCCGGGCGGCATGGAGCGCGTCGTCCAGCTGTTGTGTGAAGGCGAGCAGGTCAACACCGACAGCCGCGCGCTGGTGGCCAACACCGAGGCGGTGACGACGCGCGAGCCATGGAGAGGCATCGCCGTCACCCGCATCGCCAGTGTCGGCTCGATCGGTTCGGTTGGTGTCTGTCCGGGATTTCCGCTGGCGCTCTGGCGCGCGCGCCGGGACGTCACGGTGCTGCACGAGCCGAATCCGCTGGCGATCGTCTCGGATTGGATCGCGATGCAGGGCGGCCCGCTGGTTGTCTGGTTCCACAGCGAGGTGATCCGGCCGCAATGGAAGTACCGACTAATGTACCGGCCCTTTCTGCGCCGCGTGCTGCGCCGTGCCAGCCGGATCGTGGTGTCATCTCCCAACCTTGCCCAGCACGCAGTGGAACTGCAGGATTTTCGCGACAAGTGTGTGGTGATCCCGTTCGGGATCGACACCGGACGGCTGCAGCGCACCGCGGCGGTCGAGGCCCGGGCCGCCGCGATCGAGAAGCAGTTCCCCGGCCCGAGGATCCTGTTCGTCGGCCGGCTCGTGCCTTACAAGGGAGTGGACGTCCTGCTTCGGGCGCTTCGAGATGTCCAGGCGACGGCGCAGATCGTCGGCGACGGACCGCTGCGCGCGTCGCTCGAAGCGGAGGCGGCGCGCACCGGGCTGGCGTCCCGAGTGAGCTTTCTCGGCCACTTGAGCGACGACGAGGTGGTGGCTCACCTTCACGCCTGCGACCTGTTCGCCCTGCCGTCGACCACGCGCGCGGAAACCTTCGGCGTCGTTCAGCTCGAGGCCATGGCGTGTGGCAAGCCGGTGGTCAGCACCAACCTCCCGACCGGCGTGCCGTGGGTGAACCGTCATGGCGAGACCGGGCTCGTGGTCGAGCCCGGCGACGCTTCGGCTCTGGCGGCGGCCCTGAACACCTTGATCGCGAACCCCATCGCGCGTGAACGAATGGGGGCGCGGGCCCGGAGCCGCGTCGCCGACGAATTCTCTGTCGATCGAATGGTTTCACTCTCGTCGTCCTTGTACCGCGAGGTGGTGCTGGAGCGGCAGCCCGCGGGCACGGCGGTGGAAGACGCGGTCTGACCGGGTGAGCGGAATCACGCGGCGGGCCCTGGCTGATCCGCGGGTGTTGATCCCGGTAGCGGTGCTGTTGTTCTACACCGCCTTTCTGCCGCCGGTCGTGATCACGCCAGACGAGCGGTCGATGGTCGCGGTGTCGCTCTCGATGCTCGAGGGTGACGCGGCGGTACCGGCGCAGATGGGGACGCCCGGGGTGAACGGCCGGACCTACTCGAACTGGTATCCGCTGAACTCGATCCTGGCGCTTCCGGCCGCCCTTGCTGGCCGGATTGCCGGTCGCGCCGCCGGACTCGATCCGCAGTACGTCGTCGCGCCGCTCGCGATTCTCGTCTCGGTCGTCGCGACGGCGCTGACGGCCGGGCTCGTGTTCGCGGTCGCTCGGGGGCTGGGCGCGTCGTCGGCGCAGTCGGTCATCGCGGCGTTCGGCTACGCGTTCGGCACGATCGCGCTGGTCTACGGCCGGACGTTCTTCGCCGACTCGCTGCTGGCGTTGCTGGCAATCGCCGGGATCCACGCCGCGAGCCGCCAGCGCGCCGGTGCGCTGCTCGCGCTCATCGCGGCCGCGAGCGTCCTGGCGAAGCCCACCGGCATCATCGTCGGCGCCGTCATCGTTGCAACCTCGTGCTGGCGCCGGGATTGGAAGGCGGCCGCCTGGTCGGCCGGGGGAACGGCGGCCGGCTCCGTCCTCTACGGTCTGTACAACGCCGCGCGATTCGGCAATCCGCTGGTGTTCGGGCAACGGTGGGATGGCTTCACCACCTGCTGCGTCGGCGAGGCCTTGACCGGCCTGTCGGTCAGCCCCGGCCGCGGGATCCTGTGGTATTCCCCGCTGGTCGCGCTCGGGATCGTGATGGTGGCGATCCGCATCAAGCGCCACCCGCTGCTCGTGCCGGTTGCCGGAATCTTTGCCGGGTTCCTGCTGTTGCACAGCGTCTGGGGTCAGTGGGCCGGCGGCTGGTCGTGGGGGCCGCGGCTGTTGCTCCCGGCCTTCCCGGGGCTGGTCGCCGCTGCGGCGCTCGCGCCGCGTAGAGCCGTTGTGACACTGGGTCTGGTCGGGCTCCTGATCAACGCACCGTTGCTCGTCTCGTCGTATCCCCGCTATTTCGCGATGGCGAACGATCGCGGCGCCTCCGCCGACGCGCAGATCTGGACCTTCGCGGACGCGCCGCTGCTGAACGCGTGGCCGGCTGCCGTCGATCAGATTCGCGATGCGAAGGGACGCGACGTCCGGCAGATCGTCCGCGACTCGGGTAAGGACGATGCCCGGGCGGCGGATGCGGAAGTGTTCAGGATCGTGCCGGTGTGGTGGTGGATGCTGCCGCTGGCCGGTATCGGCCGCGGGTGGGGCATGCTGGTGGCAACGGTGATGGGCGCAGCCGCGATCGCCTTGTGCGTGCGGGTCTGGACGCTGGGGCGAACCGGCGAGCCAGCACGGGCGTAACCGCGTCCGGTGGTCGAAGTGAATGGGGGTATCATGGCGGCTGCACCGTCACAGCGCTGCGCCACCGGATGTCCCGCGACAAATCCTCTATCCACGTGTACGACGTCGTTGTAGTGGGCGGTGGCCCGGCCGGTCTCTATGCCGCCACTCTGCTGGCGCAGCGGGGATTCGACGTGGCGTTGTTCGAAGAGCATGCCGCGCCAGGTGAACCGGTGCACTGCACCGGCGTGCTGGCGACCGACGCCTTCGACGAGCTCGCGATCCCACGCGAAGCGATCCTGAACACGCTCTCGAACGTCGGGTTCTTCGCGCCGTCGGGCGAAATGGTCAGCCACACCACGCCGACCGTGGAAGCGCTGGTCATCGATCGCCGCCAGTTCGACCATCAGCTGCATCTCCGGGCTACCGCCGCCGGCGTCGGCATCTTCACCGGCACCCGCGTCAGCGACGTGACGACCGGATCCGCGTACGTCACGGTGACTCTGGCGAGCGGCGTCGAGACCCGCGCCCGTGCCTGCATTCTGGCGTGCGGCGCCAACTACGTTTTCCAGCGGCGTCTCGGCCTCGGCATGCCGGGCGTGTTCCTTCAGACGGCGCAGGTCGAGTGGCCGTCGGGGTCGTTCGACCAGGTCGAAGTGCACTTCGGGCAGTCGGTGGCGCCGACGGGGTTCGCCTGGGCGGTGCCGGTGCGCCGCGGCGATTCGTCGTTCGCGCGGATCGGACTGATGTGCGACGCCAATGCCGGCCGTCACTTCGAGCAGTTCGTCGACCGGGTGGGCGCGCGGCTCGGGCTCGTGCCGCCGCCTCCCGCCGCCCGTGCGGTCGATGCGGCTCGCGGCGAACCGCGTCAGAAGATGCTGCCGCTCGCTCCGATCCGCCGTACCTATGCCGACCGCCTCATCGCCGTGGGGGATGCCGCCGGACTGGTCAAGGCGACTACCGGGGGCGGGATCTACTACAGCCTGGTGAGCGCCGGGATCGCGGCCGACGTGCTCGAGGAAGGGCTGTCGCGCGATGCGCTCGGCCAGCGACAGCTCGAGCAGTACCAGCGGGCATGGAAGAAGCGGCTGGGACCTGAGCTCGAGGCCCAGCTCTCGCTGCGGCTGCTGGCCAACCGGCTGTCGGACGCCGAGATCGACATGCTCTTCGAGCTGGCGCAGACCGACGGGATCATGCCGATCGTCCGGCGCACCGCGCGGTTCAACCAGCACCGGGACCTGATTCTCTCGCTCTTGAAACATCCGCCGGCGCGGCGCATCTTCTTCCGGCGAGTGGCCGGATGGCCCGCCGCCGCACTCTGAACAACACAACATGATCGTTGCCGCCGCTGTCGCGGTGATTGCGTGGGGCGCCCTCGCCTTCGGGGCGGTGTACCCATGGGCTTTCAAGCCGCTGCTGGTCGCCGCTGCCGCGGTGGGCTCGTGCAGCCTGTTCCTCAACCGGGGCAGGCGGCTCGGTCCGCCGAACCGCGCGGCGATGATGGCGCTGGTCTGTGTGCTCGGCGCCGGGCTGCTGCAGATCGTGCCGCTGCCGGCGCGGGTCCTCAGCACGGTGAGCCCGTCCACCGACACCTTTCTGCGGAACCACGACCTCGCCTACGGGCTCGCGGCGGAGGCCGGCGATGCGCCGCAGCCCGACGGAGCGACGAGCGGTTCCCGCTGGCATCCCTTTTCGCTCGCGCCTCGGGCCAGCGTCGTGAGCCTGGCGATGCTGGCGGCTTTCACGCTGTTCCTCGCCGGCCTGCTGAGAGCGCTGACCCCGTCGCGGGCGCGGCGGCTGGCGGCGGTGGTGGTGGCCTTCGGCGTCCTGCTCGCGCTCGTCGGCATCGTCCAGAAGGCCGTGCTCGGCGACCACGCGTGGGCCGGGATGAAGATCTACGGCTTCTGGGCGCCGCTCAACCGGCTGAGCACTCCGTTCGGCCCGTTCGTGAACAAGAACCACTTCGCCGGCTGGATGCTGATGGCGATTCCCCTGGCGCTCGGCCTGGCGATTGGCACCGCCGAGCAGGGGCTGCGAAACGTCCGGCGCAGCTGGCGCTCGATCGTGTTGTGGTTTTCGTCACCGGAAGGCGGACGGCTTCAGCTGGTGATCCTGGCGGTGCTCATCATGGGCGCGTCATTGCTGATGACCAAATCACGCTCCGGCGTGGGGTGCCTGCTGGCCGCGCTGATCATGGTCAGCGTCGCCGCCGGACGACGCTTCGGTTCGATCAAGGCGGCGGGGACGGCGCTCGTCTCGCTCGTCGTTCTGTTCGTCGTGGTGTTCGCGCTGGCGGGCGGAGAGTTCGCCGCCCGGATCACCAACCGCATGGACGCGATGGAGCTGAGGAAAGACATCTGGGCTGATAGCGCCGCCGTAATCCGTGCATTTCCGGTCACCGGGACCGGCCTCAACACGTTCGGCACGGCGATGCTCGCCTACCAGACGTCGGAATACGACCAGCACTTCCAGGAGGCGCACAACGATTACCTGCAGGTGCTGGTCGAAGGTGGCGTGTTGGTGGCGCTGCCGGCGCTGGCGGCCCTCGTGCTGATCGTGCGTGGCATCCGCCGCCGCTTCGCCGAAGACCACGACGATCCGGTGACCTGGTGGGTGCGCGCCGGGGCCGCGATCGGTCTGGCGGCGATCGGCCTCCAGGCGATCGTCGAGTTCAGCCTCCAGATGCCCGGCAACGCCGCGCTCTTCGTCGTCCTTCTGGCGATCGCGCTGCACGAGACGCCACCGCGGCGCAGCCGGTCAGCGCCACGTGAGGGGACACGCGAGTGAGTGCAAACACCGAGCTCGCGCTTCTGCTCATGCGGGAGCTCTCGGGGGGTAACACGGCGGTACTCCGCACGGACGCTGAACATGCGGCTCTCTGCGAGGCGGCCATCGAGCACGGCGTCGAGGGGCTTCTGTGGGACGCACTTGACGGCTCCGATGGCGCGGCGCCCTTCCGCGCCGTACTCGAACCAATGGTGCGCGCCGCCGTTGCCCGCGAGCTGTTCGTCAGCCGTAATCTCAACACCACAGTGGCGGCGCTGACGGAGGGTGGCGTTCCGGTCCTTGTGACGAAGGGAAGCGCGCTGGCCTATACCGTCTACAAGCATCCCTGGCTGCGGCCGCGGGTAGACACCGACCTGCTGGTGCGCCAGACGGACGTGGCAGCAGCAGGGCGGATCCTGCAGAACTGTGGCTACGTGAGGAGCGCGGCCCTCAGCACCGGTGTGCTCGTCAGCCACCAGATCGCGTTCGAACGGACGGACGCCAACGATGTCCGTCACGTGATCGATCTCCACTGGAAGATCGTGAATCCCCAGGTGCTCGCCGACACGATGTCGTTCGACGACCTGTGCCGTGACGCCGGTCCGGCCCTGGCACTGGGCCCTGGCGCCCGGGTGCCGTCGGCGATCGGCAGCCTGGCGCTTGGCTGCGTCCACCGGCTGGCTCACCACCAGGGGCACGATCGCCTGGTCTGGCTGTACGACTTCAAGCTGCTCGCGGCGGAATTGAACGACGCGGGCTGGCTGACGTTCCAGCAGTTTGCCTGCCGCCACCGGATCGCCGGCCTCTGTCTGGACGGCCTGCGCGCCGCCCGTTCACGACTCGACGCCCGGTTGCCGGCGGAAGTCGAGCAGGCGCTCGCCGCGGCGGCCCCGGCAGAACCATCGCGGATGTACCTCGAAGGGCCGGTCCGCAAGCGAGACGTGCTCATGAGTGACCTGAAAGTACTCGGCAGCTGGAGCGAGCGCATGCGGCTGATGCGCGAACATGCCTTCCCCCCAGCGGCGTTCATCCAGCAGCGGTACGGCACGCAGGCTCGCTGGTTGCTGCCCGCGCTCTATCTCCACCGGTTGATCACCGGTGCTGCCCGGTGGGGTCGATCGTGATGGAACAGGTAATCTCGACCGCTGCGCTGCCGCCGGTTCCAGTGCCGGCGGGGAAGCGTGCGCTCGACGTTGCGCTCGCGGGAACCGGCCTCGTGGTCTCGTCGCCGCTGTGGGCCTTGCTCGCACTGGTGATCAAGCTCGAGGACGGCGGGCCGGTGTTCTTCAGCCAGGACCGCGCCGGCGAAGGCGGCCGGGTGTTCCGGGTCTGGAAGTTCCGCTCGATGATCCCGGACGCGGAGCGGCACGTCGGCGCGATCCAGGCAACGGAAGGGGACCCCCGGGTCACCCGCATCGGACGCCTGATGCGCGCCACGGCGATGGACGAGCTCCCGCAGCTGTGGAGCATCTTCATCGGTGACATGAGCTTCGTCGGCCCACGCGCCCTTCGTCCGGGCGAGATCGAGGTGCTTGGGGACGGCTGCCTCGAGGCGCTGGAGGACGTGCCGGGATACGAGCACCGCAGCCGGGTCCGTCCGGGGCTGACCGGCATCGCCCAGATCTACGCCCCGCGCGACGTGCCGCGACGCCAGAAGTTCCGCTACGATCGGCTCTACGTGAACCGCCAGAGTTTCTGGCTCGACCTTCGCCTGATCGCCACCTCGTTCTGGATCACCTTCAGGGGACGATGGGAAGCGCGCTCCAGCAAGTTCTGAGCTCGATCGTCCACCGGTTGCACCGGGCCTGATGCGCACCACCCTGCTCAACGGCACGGTGTGGCTGCTGGCCGCAACCGCGGTGGCCGGGATCGCCGGCCAGCTTCGCGGCCGCGACGCACGCACCACCCTCGAGTTGCTGGTTCGCCGTGCCTGCGGCTGGCCGATATTGATTGCGCTGGTGGTGATGTCGGCGCTCGGCCTGGGCTCGCGAGCGGCGATCGGTTTTCTCGCGCCCGGGGCCTACGCGGAGGAAGTGGTCGCCGCGCGCAGCTTCCTCGAAGAGCGGCGCCTCTACGACGGCGATCCACGACAGGAGCTCGACCAGTGGTCCGCTGAAGCCAGCATCGGGGCCACTCCCTGGTCGAGTGTGCCGGGCATCGGCCCCTGCCAGGCGGACGCACTCTCGGACCGGGCGCGATTCTTCACCAACCACGCGCATCCGCCGATGCTGCTGCTGGCCGGCGTGCCGGTAGTGATGCTCGGTGGCGGCCGCGCGATCTACGTCCTGCTGCTCTTGCTGTCGCTGGCCGGGATCCTCGGGATGGCCGCGATCCTCCTCGGTCACGCCGGTGTTTCTCTGCGGTCGCGGCCCGGCGTCCTCGTCCTCGCGGCGATTGCCGGATGGCAACCGGTCCTCGCCGGGATCCGGCAGGGAGATGCGGTGCTGCCGGTCGCCGCGCTCGCGGGGCTGGCCTGGCACCTGGCGCGCCGCCACCACCGCCCGGCTGGTGCAGCGGTGGCGGCCGGCCTGGCGGCCTGCTTCGCCTTACCGGCCCTCGCCGTGCTGCCCGCGTTGCTGCGGTCGTGGCTCCGGCCCGGGCTCGGTGCGCTGATCCTTTTCGCCGCCGCGGTCGCGGCCACGATCGGGGTCGCCGGCGCCGGCGTGGTGCCATCGTTTCTGGAAACCGCTTCCCAGACCGCGAGCACCTATGCCTTTGGCCTGACGAACTACGCGGTGTTCGGCCGCGCCCACGCCGCCGGACTGAGCACGACGCTGGTCTTCGCGCTCGGGCTGACCGTCGTGGCCGTCAGCTGGGTGCGCGGCCGGAGCGTGGACGACGCGTTCGCCGCGTTCATGCTGACCGGGCTGCTGTTCGCACCGGTCATCTGGTCGCAGCACCTCGCGCTGGTCCTGGTGCCGGCGGTGGTGCTCCTGCGCCGTCTGCTCCTCGACGGATCGTCGCTGTCGCTCACCGGCTGGGCGCTGCTGATTCTCCTGTTCTCGCTGCCCGACGCCTCGGCCGCCTCGGTCTGCGAAATGATTCCGCTTCGTTCCGCCGGCGCGGTGCTCCCGGGTACTGTCGCTGGGGCTGTTCGGCTTCTGGGGCTGGATCGTCGCTGGCGCTCGCCGTACATGAAGACCTTCCTCGTATACGTCGCCCGAGAGCTGCGCTGGGGGCTGGTTGCCGCCGCCGGTGTAGCGGTGACCCTCGCGCTTGCCGAGGGAGCCGGCTTGTTGCTCCTGGTGCCGATGCTGGCGTCCACCGGTTTGCTCGTCGATCAGGGCCCGACGAGTGGTCTCGGCGGTGCGGTCGCCGGGCTCTTCGCCCGCGCCGGCATGAAGCCGACGCTTGCGGCGGTGCTCGGCGTCTTCCTGGTCGTGTCGATCCTGCGTGCCGTGCTCTACCGCGCCTCGCTGCTGTTGAACCCCGCGCTCGAGCAACGGATCGCCGTCCGGCTGCAGAACCGGCTCTACGCGGCGATCGTCAGGGCCGAGTGGACGTTCTTCATCACCCGGCGCAACACCGACCTGGTTCACACCCTGACGAGCGACATCGATCGGGCGAGCGCCACCGCCTACCAGCTGCTCACCCTGTTCACCGGTCTCGTGGTGTCCTCGGTCTACATCGCGATTGCGTTCTGGCTGTCGCCGCTCCTGACGGCGCTCGTTCTGGTCAGCGGATCCGCCGTGCTCTGGTTGATCCGCCGGCGCGGGCAGCGATCGGCCGAAATGGGGGACAGGTACCGGGAGGCTGACCAGCGGCAGTTCAATGCCGCGTCCGAGTCGATCGCCGGCGTGAAGGTGGCGAAGACCTTCGGGGCGGAGAGCCGGGGCATCAGACTATTTTCCGGGCACGCCGAGGCGAGAGCGGGGGCCTATCTCGATCTGCTGCGGTCCTTCGCTCGAGCCAAGCTCGGCCTCGACCTCGCGAGCGCCGTCCTCATCAGCGCGCTGCTCTATGTCGCCGTCGAGTGGTTCGCGGTGCGCGGCGCCGGACTCCTTCTGCTGGTCGTCGCATTCGCGCGGGTGATGCCGCGGCTGATGTCGCTGCAGGAGTCGGCGCAACTCGTCTCGGCCGGCCTGCCCTCGTTCTTCACCGTGATGCGGCTGGCCAACGAGGCGGAATCGCAGGCCGAACGTCTTGGCGACGGGCCCGCGACACGGCTCGGGTTGAGAGAAGGAGTTCGTTTCGACGAGGTTTCCTACACCTACGGCGGCGCGTCCGAGCCGGCACTCGATCGAGTCTCGCTCGCGATTGCCGCCGGCCGGACGACCGCGATCGTCGGCGAGTCGGGAGCGGGGAAGTCGACCGCCGCGGACCTGTTGATGGGGCTGCTGCGCCCGGCCGCAGGGGGCGTGCTGGTGGACGGCCGTCCCCTGGCCGGCGGCGAGATCGCCGCCTGGCGTCACTCGGTCGCCTACGTTCCGCAGGAGAGCTTCCTGCTGCACGATACGGTGCGTGCCAACCTGCTGTGGGCCAGGCCGGAGGCCAGCGAAGCGGAAATGTGGCGGGCGCTGGAACGCGCCTCGGCGGCAGCCTTCCTGCGGGCGCGCCCCGACGGTCTCGATACGGTGGTCGGCGAGCGCGGACTGCGCCTCTCGGGTGGGGAGCGGCAGCGGCTCGCGCTCGCGCGGGCCTTCCTCACCGAGCCCGATCTCCTGGTGCTGGACGAGGCAACCAGCGCGCTCGATTCACCGGGCGAAGCGCAGATCCTCGGCGCCGTGCGGCAGGCGACCGGCCGGATCACCACGGTGATCATCACCCACCGGCTGTCGGCGATCCAGGACGCCGATGTGATCCACGTGCTCGAACGTGGCCGGCTGGTGGAATCGGGGACGTGGGCCGAGCTCACCTCGCGTCCCGGCGCCTTTGCCCGCCTCCTGAGGACGCAAGGGCTCACCGCCGCCGATCGTCAGGCCAGGGGCGGCGACGCCGCCGCGATGCGTCCGGCGATCTGAGGCCGCGCCACCGCGATCCACGGCCAGTGGCCGTCGGCGTCGTTGTAGGACTCGGCCACCATCGACAGTCCGGCGCTGCGCACCTCCGCGGCCACTTCCTCCGGCGAGCTGAGATGGTAGAAGCCGACGTGGACCGTGAAGGCATCGCCCGGCGACCGGCGTCCCAGCCGGTCGAGACGTCGCCGCAGCCGGCTTGGGTTGGCCGGTTGATCGGCCGCCGTGGTGAAGAAGCTCAGGACGACCGGTCCGTCGGTTAGCCCGGCGAAGGCGCGCAGCGTCGCGATCCGCACCCGCGGATCGCGAATATGCGAGAAGCTGCTCCACCCGAGCATCGAGACGTCGAACGGCTTTCCCTGTGAGAGATCGAACGGCTCGCCGCCGACTCGATGCAGGACCGGAAGGCCCTCGTAGCGTCCGACGAAAGCCGCCACCGTCGCCCCGCTGGCCGCCGCGCGCTCGGCCATCGACTGCGCCAGGCCGCGTGACGGCTCGAACGCGGTGACTTCGTATCCGCGCCCGGCGAGCTGAAACGCTTCCCGCCCCCCGCCCGCTCCACCCACCAGCACGCGTGCCGGCGCCGCCGGAAACACCCGCGCCACCACGTCCTCTTCCCACTCGAACAGCCGTTCCCTGAAGCTGGCATCACTGGCGTCGTACAGCGGGCTCGCACCGTAGGCGAGATCGTTGAAGGCGGCGAGCGTGGCGTCGCTCGCATACGCGGTGACCAGCAGGGCGCGGACCCGATCGAAGCGCCGGTAGACCCAGTCGATCCAGGTCGTCGCCTGAATGATCCGGGCGCTGATCCTGGACATGCCGCTCACCGCAACGGGATCCCGGCGAGCAGCGCATCGGCGCCGGACGGCTGCCGGCGGGCCGCTGCGTCGAACCTGGCGATCGGTGTGTACGAGGCCAGGTTCTCGGCCCGTTCGGCCAGCGCACGCCCGTCCACCGTGACCCAGACATGCCCTTCGACGACCGTCCCGGCCGCGCGGCGTACGCCGATCACGATCTCGGGCGCGGCGTTGGCGCGGCAAAGCAGCCGGTAGGCCCCGAGGCTGCGTTCGAGGCAATTAGCTGGCGGCCGCGACGGAAATCGTCCGGTCGCTTCGAGGTAGGCCTCCAGCCGCCGTTCGAGCTCGCTCGATCGCCGGCGCCCGGACGGCCGGCGGTGCATCAGGCCGACGAGGGTATCGAGCGGAACGCTGTGCTTCAGCCCACGCAGCACCGCCGCCCAGAACCAGAGGCGCAGCGCGATCGTGGCGTGCCGCGGGATCACTGCAGCCGCGCGTGCTGGCGGATGGCCGCCGCCAGCGCCGGAAGCTGGTCGAGCGCCGGAGCGAACGAGCACTCGCACAGAGTCGTGGTGCGCGCCAGGGTGAGCACGCTGGACAGAAAGGCGGCGCGCCGCGCCGCGTCTCCCATGTCGAACGGATGCGCGTGCGCGAGCAGCGCTTCGAAGCGCTTCGCCGCCGGGACGATGGAGAAGCGGGGGCTGCGGGGATCCAGCGACGGATCGCGTCGCAGGAGATAGATCAGCCGGATGGGGGCGCTGCCGACCCCTTCGAGCCGGACGAACGACAGCACCTTCTCGCGATGGGCCGCTTCCCGTGCCGACTGGTCGATCCGCACCGGGAACGGGAGGCGCGATGCCACCGGCCGTCCGTCGACGATCCGGTAGACCAGCGTGTCGTCGGCGAAATGCTGCTGACCGTCGGAGGCCAGCGCGAAGGCGACAGTGGATTTGCCGGTGCCGGAGGTGGCGCAGAGGCCGATGACCCCCTCCTCGTCCTGGACCGCGCTCGCGTGCAGCGCCTCGAAGCCGCGGGCGAGCAGGACGACCGGGATCACCCCGCGGGTGAAAATATCCTGCACTTCCTCGTCGGCGCCGGGACGGAGGGTCTCGACCCGGACTTCCCCGGCCTCACCGAACCAGAAGGTGGCGAGACCGGCCCAGTGCATCCACCAGGCGCCGTGATCGCGCCCCCCGGTGGCGATCAGGCGGCCGTCGTGATCGAGCCACTGCTGCAGCGCCCTGCCGGGACGCTGGCTGCCCGCCGCGCGGTCGACCGCGAGACTCGGCACCGGCACGACGAGGCCTGCCATCTGTGAAACGCCTTTCCGGGAACCGGCCAGGCTAGATCTTCGAGCACTTGGGGACGTGCGGCTTCTCGCACCGCATCTCGCCGCCGTCGGCCAGCTGCAGACTGAGCTTGCCGCCGCCCTGCTTGAGGATCTCGCCGACGCTGCCCTGGAACGTGAGCGTGGGGGTCGTCCACGGCTGCACCGGCTGCGTTCCCGTTGTTTTCGTCGTCATCTGACAGTCCTTCCTACCGTGCACAATCACACGCGCTGCTGAAGCCAGTTCTCGAAATTCATCAAGGTCCAGAGGTGGCCGGCACCCTTCGGACGCTGCATCAGACGCTGTGGCTGCGCCTGAGATTGTATATCGGCCGATCGGACCACTCCCATGCGCGCGAGCGTTCTCGCCCCGCCGAGCGCCTGCCACGCGCGCGGCGCCTCGCGTTCCATCACCCCCTGGAACACGTAGCCGGCGTAGACCTTGCCGCGCTGCTCCAGCCCCAGGCCGGGCAGCCGTTTCGCCAGCCGCCGCCGCACCAGCCACTTCGACCGGCCGTCGCGCATCAGCAGGTCGGGCGGCACCCGGTGCAGCATCACCAGCAGGTCGATGTCCCAGTAGGGATGCAGCACGTGCAGACCGAGGCGGCGGCCGAACTCCTGCGTCTCCTCCATGTCGTGGGAGACCGCCGGATGCCGGATCGCCGTCTGCCCTTCGCGGTGGTAGAAGCCGCCCGCCGGGCGCGCCGGGTCGATCCACCGGTCGATGCGTTCGTCCATGGCACGGCGGATCGCCGGATCCGGCGCCACCCAGTCGGGGCGCTCCAGCAGCAGCCGTCGCCGGCGCCGCTGGTGCCATGCCGCCGGGGCGATCGCGTCCATCGCCGCGCTGCCGAGCGGCCGGCCGGCCGTCGTCCAGACCAGACGCGCGGTGTCGCGCAAGCCGCGGAGATTGTTCGATCGCCGCCGCATCTGGATCAGGCGCCATGCTCCCGAGAAATCGCCGCGCTTCAACTGGTCGGCCAGCAGGTACGGCGAGATCGTCAGCCACTCGTCGCCGCCGCGTCCGGTCAGGATCACCTGCCGTCCCCGGGCGACGGCGTGCCGTGCCAGCGCGGTGTAGGCGGGGGACCACAGGTTCCACATCGGCTGCGGCCAGCACGCCCCCTGGGCCAGCGCCGCGGCCAGCAGGCCCCTGGCCCCGGCCGCCTCGTCGAAGTGCACCAGCACCTGTTCCAGGCCGAGCTGACGGGCAACGCCGCTCTGGATCGTTTCCTCGTTCGATTCGCCGTCCGGGAAGACCAGTGACAGCGCCACCGGTGGCTCGACCCCGGCGTCGGTCGCCAGGTCAGCGGCCGCCATCGCGACCGAGATCGAATCGACGCCGCCGCTCAGAAAAATCGCCGGGGACAACCCCTGTGTCGTCCGGGTCACCGCGCGGTTGAGCAGCGGCTCGAAGGCATCGAGATCGTCTTCCGTCAGCCACTGCACGTCTTCGTCGTCCGGCAGCGGGTCCCAATAGCGCCGGACCGTCGCGTCGTCTCCGCGGAAGGTGATCGCATGCCCGGGCGGCACCCGCTTGATCTCGCGGTACGCGGTGTCTTCCACCGCCGGAAACCAGCCGCACAGCCACTCGCTCAGCGCCACCGCATCCGGTTCGCGCGAGACGCCTGGCTGCGCCGCCAGCGCGTCGGGTGACGGAGACAGCAGCCAGCCTTTCGACGCGGCGCGCGCGTAGAAGATCGGCCCGAGGCCGATCTGATCGCGGCTGACGAGCAGCGCGTCGGCGTCTTTGTCCCAGGCGATGACCACGAACGGGCCGCGCAGCGCGTTGAACGCATCCGCCCCGCGCGTCTTCACCAGGCCGAGCACGATGCGGGCGGCGTCGGCCTGGGTCGCGCCGGCTTCGAGTTCTCCGATGTTGGTCAACAGCCCGGCGAACAGCAGGACGAAACGCTGGTCCTCGACGGTGCGGACGTCGCTGCCGTCGAGGTGTGCGAGGGCGAAGGCCGTCCGCGGCGATCGCCAGCGGCGCACCGGGTCCTGGGTGACCAGATGATCGACGTCGGCGCCGAAGGCCGCCAGCCAGCCGGCGTGGCGGACGGCTCGTCCGGCCGTTGCCGCTCGCTCACTGAGGGTTGTCGTCATCCACCATTCCTTCACGGGCGAGCTCGGCGACGAGCGCCAGCAGCTCCGTTCGCAGCCGTTCCGGCGTCACCTCGAACTCGCGTTGCAGCGTCGCTTCGATCTCCCCGAGCGTGCGTCCCTCGCCGGCCAGCTCCCAGATCCGGACGCCGGTCGCATTGAGCTCGAAGATCCGGTTGGTCTCGAGATGAACCAGGACGCCGACCTCTCCGAGGCGGCTCGACACCACCTTCGTGCTCGGCTTGATCCGACGGGACCAGGCCCCGCCGTCCTTTTGAGAGAACTCCGTCATCATGAGATTTATCGGTCGGAATTGCAGCTTAGAGTCCGGGCCGTCCGGCGTCAACCGGCGCCGGGCGGATCTGGTGACGGCTGGAGTACAAGTGTCGCGATTGGGATACACCGCTTTCGGAAACGGCGGCTAATTACAGCGTTGTCACACAGTTCTGGTTGTTTCCTTCGAGCCAATCGCGGCGTCGATGCCGTCTCTCTTCACGGCGGCGCGCGGTTGATGAATCACGGCGGCATAGCGATTGCTCCCTCGATTCGCCATCTGCCGAAAACGTGCCGCAACGCCGATAAGCAGGTCGCCGCCAGGAGATCGATGTCTCCCTGGGCGACCAACCGAGGCCGCGGTACACTTACGGCTTCCCCATCCGTTATCAGATGCGACTAGGGTTCGATCTAGACGGCACCGTGGCCGATCTGCAGGGCGCGCTCGCCCGTGAGGCGGGACGTCTGTTTCCAGGGGTCGATCCCGGGACGCTGCCGCGCTCTCTCGCCCCGCAGACCGAAGGAGCCGCAAGCGCCGAGGCTGCGGCCGGCCCGCGCTTCAGCATGTCGGCGCTGTCGTCACGGCAGCAGAGCGAACTGTGGGACGCGGCCTGCGCCCGGGTCAATTTCTGGGAGACGCTCGACGAGATCGAGCCAGGGTCGCTCGCTCGGCTGTCGCGCCTCGCCCGCGAACGCCGGTGGGAAGTGATCTTTCTCACCAGCCGGCCCGAGACTCGCGGCGACACCGCACAGCTTCAGAGCCACCGCTGGCTGAGTGCGTGCGGCTTCGAGCTGCCGTCGGTGTTCGTGGTTCACGGCTCGCGGGGAAAGATCGCCGCGTCGCTGGCCCTCGATGTGCTCGTCGACGATCGCCCGGAGAACTGCCTCGACATCGCGATCGATTCCACCGCCCGGGCGCTGCTGGTGTGGCGCGGCGGGGAAGACACCGTCCCCGGCAGCGCGCGACAGCTCGGCATCGGTTCGGTGAGCTCGATCGCGCAGTGCCTCGACATTCTCGAGAGTCTCGACGGCGCCGGCCAGGATGTCGGGATCGTCGAACGTTTCAAGCAGCTCCTCGGTCTGAAGCGCTCCTCGCGACGCAGTACCTCGAAAGATGCGGCGGCCTCACGCGCGCCGGCCTTCACACCTATCGGCTAGCTCCGGGGAAGCCAACTCCCAAGAAATCCAACTCCCAAGAACCAAGAACCCGGAACCTGGAACCTGGAACCTGGAACGTAGAACCTAGAACCTTTAGAACCTTTAGAGCCTAGCCCCGGATTACGGAACCGAATTCCCGCCGCGAGGATTGTAACGGCCGAGCCCGGGCCCACCGCGAAAACCCCAGCAATTACGCGTTTTTCCGACCGACCGCATGAGGCACCCCGAATGCACTTGCGGGCTCCGGTCGTTCGAAGCGCGTTGTGACAACTGCTGCAGCGTGAAGGATCGACGACCTGACAAGGGCGCCCCGGCGCCTGGAAAGGTCCGACATGTTTGCGACTGCTGGTTACGCCACTCCCCTCGCGTTCGCCGTCGCCGTCATTCTCGGGAGCGCCTCGCCCGCGCTCGCCTCCGATCGCCTGAACGACAAGCCGCTGCCGCAGGTCGACTTCACGCTCGCCAGCAACACGCCGTTCGTGCCGGGCGTCGCCGCCGCCGTGTCGGCGAGCCTGTTGAGCGACGCGGCCGCCGAGGCGCCCTCCGCGCCGATCGCGGAAGCGATCCAGATGCGTCCCGTTTCAATGCCCGTTGCCGACTCCGGTTCCGGTTCCGCGTCGCTGCGCCGGACGATGTATGTCTCGTTCGCCGCGCTGCAGGTGATGGACGCCATCTCCACCCGCAAGGCGATCAGCGGTGGCGCGACCGAGGCCAACCCGGCGATGGCCGGCATTGCCAAGAACAGCGCCGCGTTGTTTGCCGTCAAGGCCGGCACCGCGGTGGCGACGACCTTCTTCGTCGAGCGTCTGGCGAAGAACCACCCGCGCCGCGCGACGATCATCATGGCGGTTCTGAACACCGCTTACGCCGGCGTCGTCGCGCACAACTACCGCGTCGCCCGCGCGCAGTGAGCTCGCGACCTGCAGCACGCGCCGCCCGCCGCCGATAACCCGGTGGGCCGCACTCTGCGGTGCCCAGCATGATCCTGGAACCCATCCTCCTCACCGGCTCGATTGTCGCGGTGCTCCTCTGGGCCTGGCTCGCGGTCTATGTCACCCACATCGACCGCCGGCGCACCGCGGCCCGGGCCACCGTGTCGACGGTGCTCGCCACGCTCCGGTCGGACGAGGTCCGCTCGGCGCCGGTCGCCGAGCGCGTTCAGCGCGTCACGCCGCTGCTCGAGCGCGTCTCGCGCGACATGATCCTTCACACCGCCGCCGACGCCGGCACCTCACGCGAATCCTTCGACGTCCTGGCCAGCTATCTGGTCGACCGCTGGGGCATCTACACCCTGGTGCGCGAGGCCTCGTTCCACCGGAAGTCACGGGACATCTGGCGCCGGACCGCTTCGCTCAAAGTTCTCTTCCACCTCGATCATCCGCAGAACGTCGACCTGCTGTCGCGCGCCGTCGAAGGCTCGAACGCCGACGTCGCCTCGGTCGGATTGACGCTGCTCGGCATGTCGTCGGATCCGCGGGCCACCGGCATCCTGATCGACGCCCTGAAAGGCCGCCGTCAGCCGCCGTCGCGCGTGGCGGTCCACCTCGAGTTCTCGCCGCTGCGTCCCGCCGAGGCCTACCGCGGCCTCCTCGGCGACGCCGATCCCATCGTCCGGTTCTGGGGGGCGACGCTGCTGGCCCAGTATCCCGAGCTCGAGTGGGTCGAAGGCGCGCTTGCCGCCCTGGTCGAAGATCCGGATGCCCGCGTGCGGAAAGCGGCGATCCAGTCGCTGGGCAAGGTCGGCGACAGCGTTGCCACCACCATGGCGATGCGGCTGCTTCGTGATCCGGCTCCGTTCGTTCGCGCCCACGCGGCGCGCGCGCTCGGCGAGCTGGATCGATCCGAGGCCGCCCCGGCGGTCGCCGAGCTGCTCGCCGACTCAGACTGGTGGGTGCGGGCCGCCGCCAAGCAGGCGCTCGAAACGATGGGATCGGAGGTGTGGCCGGTACTGATGCGGTGCCTGGATCACTCCGACGAGTTCGTGCGCAACGGGGCCGCCGAAGTCTTTCAGAACCTCGGGGTCCTCGACAGCCTGATCATGCTGGAAGCGGCGACCGACGACCCGAGCCACGCCAAGATCGATCTGCTGCGCCGGATCGCCGCCGCCGGCGGGCATGCGGCTGACCGACTCGCTGATCGAGCGCGCCGGACCGGTCGCGGCGCCGCGCGTGCGCCGGCTGCTCGCGACCCTGGGGCTCGAACAGGTCGGGGCTGCCTGATGATTCCATTCTTCTCTTCGCTCACCGCCTTCGTCGTCACTCTGGCGCTCGGCTACCTGATGATCGTCGCCGCCGCGGCGGTGGCCGGTGCGGTCTCGCGCGGCGGACGGCGCGAGCGGGCGGTCGATGCCTACGAGGCGCTGGCGGTGTCGCGCTTCACCATCCCGGTCAGCGTGATCGTGCCGGTCGGACGACGAGCGCGAGCCGCTGTCGCACTCGATCGGCGCCCTGCTCAACCTGAACTACCCGGAGCTCGAAGTCATCGTCGTCGCCGAGTCGATGTCCGAGGCGGCGCTGGACGCGCTCAGGCGCGAATGGTCGCTCGAGCCCAAGGAATTCTTCTATCGCCGGGTCATCGAGACGGCGCCGGTGTTCCGCATCTACGGCAGCTCGCGCGATCCCCGGTTGATCGTCGTCGAGAAGAAAGCGGCCGGACGGGCGGACGCCTTGAACTGCGGCGTCAGCCTGGCGCGTTTCCGCTACGTCATCTCGGTGACCCCGGACGTCGCCTTCGATCCGGACGCACTCCTTCGCCTGATGGCGCCGGCGCTGCGCGACCCGGCGACCGTGCTGGCGGTGACGAGCTACGTGGAGCGCCGGCCCGCCGGTGGCGCCCGTGCCGCTTCGCGCGTAGCCGCGACCGCTACCGCCGATCCCGAGTGGATCAATGCCGCGGACGACTATCAGCGGCTGGCGTCGATCCGGTCCTGGATGGCGAGCCGCCTGGCGTGGCACCAGCTGCGCTGCGGCCTCCCGCCGCGCGACGGGGTGGCGGCGTGGCGCCGTGACGCGGTCCTCGAGCTGGGCGGCTTCTCGCTGTCGGCCGCGGACGCCGAGCTCGACCTGCTCGTCCGGCTGCAGACCTCGGAGGCGGAGCGCGCCGCCGGACGCGTGGTGCGCACGTCGGAGGTCTTCGGCCACACCGATACGCTCAGCATCAGCGGCGCCGCGCGCGTGGCCGGCCGCCGGCAGCGCGCCGTCCTCGAAGCGATCCGCACGTTCGGCAAGAGCTCCGGCGGCCACCCGGGGCGGCTGACCATGATGGCGGTGATGGCGGTGGAGCTGTTGACGCCGGCGGCCCAGGCCGTGGTGATCGCGATCATCCTGGTCGGCAGCGCCGTGGGTTGGGCTGGATGGGCCGTGCCCGGCCTCACGCTGCTTCTGCTCACGTTCGGCTACGGCCTCGTCTCCGCGTCCGCGCTGCTGCTCCGCGGCGGTACTCCGGGCGCGCCGTCAGGCGCCGACCTGAAGCGGCTGCTGTTGCGCGCCCCGCTGGAGCTCACCGTCTATCGTCCTGCCCTGGTCTGGTCCCGGCTCTTCGCGCGCAGCTGAGGCCCTGCGCCGGGCTGGCGATCTAGCAAGATCGACGGACGGGCCAACTCCCAAATCCCAATTCCCAAGCCGAGGTCACTCTGCCGGTTGTTGGCGTTCGGGACTTGGTAGTTGGAAGTTGGAGACTTGGAGTTGGAAGTTGACGCGCCCGACCCGTGAGGATCAGTGGTTGGTGAGCGCGTCGGCGGCGGCCGGGTTCTCGGCCTGATCGGCTGGGTCTGTGCGCTTGATGCCGGCCGCAGCGGCGGCAGTACGACCTTGTGGCGTCGCGCCGGCTCGGGCGTGCCCTGGCGGAACGAGCGGTAGTCCACCTTGCATCCGTGCGCCATCAGGAAGTTGTGAAAGCGCTTGTAGTCCTGCGTCGGGATCCCGAACAGCCGCAGCAGGCCGCGGTAGTTGCCGTTGGTCGTGCGCAGGCCGCGGATCACCAGCTCACGAATGTCGTGGCGGGTGATGTCGCGCGACAGGAAGATCGGGTGGATGTGTTCCCAGAACGAATAGCCTCCCGATACCAGCGCGTCGTAGAGATCGTCGGCGGTCTGGCGGCGGCGTTCGCGCTGCGGCAGCAGCCCCTCGCCTGAGCTGCGCACCGACGGCGGCAGGTGCCCGACGTCGATGATCTCGCGGTCGGCAAACCACATCGCCTGCTCGATCGACGTTCTGGAGCTCGCGGATGTTGCCCGGCCAGCGATAGCGCTGGAGCAGGATCATCGCGTCCTCCGACACTTCCATGGTGCGCTCGGTGCGCTTGAGCAGGTGCGCGACCAGCAGCGGGATGTCGTCGCGGCGCTCGCGCAGCGGCGGCACGTGGATATGGATGACGCGGAGCCGGTAGAGCAGGTCTTCGCGGAACTCGCCGGCAGCCACGCGCTCGGGCAGGTTGCGGTTGGTCGCCGCGATGACCCGACGTCCACGTGGTGCGATCTCGTCGTGGGCGCCGACCGACTGGATCTCGCCGGTCTCGAGGAAGCGCAGGAGGAGCGCCTGCATGCGCAGGCTCATCTCGCCGACTTCGTCGAGGAACAGCGTGCCGCCGTGGGCCATCTGCAGCTTGCCGCGCTTGTCGCGGTAGGCGCCGGTGAAGCTTCCCTTGACGTGTCCGAACAGCTCCGACTCGAGCAGGGTCTCGGTGAGGCCGGCGCAGTTCACGGCGATGAACGGACCGCTGGCGCGTTTCGAGGTGACGTGGATCAGCCGGGCGATGACGTCCTTGCCGACTCCGCTCTCGCCGGTGACGAGGACCTTGGCGTCACCCGCCGCCGATCGGCGCGCGATGGCCAGCACCTCGAGCATCGCCGCGCTGCCCGCGACAATGGTCGGAGCCCCGACGGTATTGGGCCGGGCCGCAGTCCGCGCAGTAGAAGAGAGGTCACTCATTGTTGACGGGAGGCCCGCATTCTAAACTGATCCGCTTGCAGAAACCACCAGAAGTTTCTGCACAGGGGCAGAACCGCAACCGTCAAGCCAACGAGCGAATTACTTCTAAGCTGTTCCTTCACAGCTGTTTACAGCTGTCTTGTCAGTGTCGACTGCGAGCTGTTCTGTAACAGAACAGCACACTGAAGACAAAGCTGGTGGGTCATGGGGCGCCCGTGTCAATGAAGCACGATTCGCTTGGATGTTTGGCGCCGTGGGGGTGGCTCGGGCTCGGGGAAGAGGGTCTCGGTCCAGACCTCCTGGCACTCCTCGCAGCGCTGATGCAGGAAGAGCTGGTTGGCGCCGATAAGCAGGACCGTACAGGACCCGCAATAGGGACACGGAAACTCGGGGGCCGTAGATTTCGCCTGCACCATCGGACCTTGGATCAAGACGATTGCCACGTGGAAAACCCCAGATACGGCCTGAATTTGTCCTCATCTCGATCCTGCAGGCGCGCATTGTGGGTGCTCGAGCCCACTAAAGTCTTCTCGTTTAGTAACTTCATCGGACGCGAATGAGCCGTCCACATTTCCTGCAGCCGTTTCTCACCCGGTCCGGCAGCGGTGTCCGTGCGCTTCGGAACCTTCGTTCCGGCCAGATCGTCGCCGACATCGTCGAGACCGCGTTCGATTCGGCGGACCGGCGTCGCGGGCTGCTCGGACGAGAGGGTCTCGAGCCCGGGGAGGCGCTGGTGATCGCCCCGACGAACCTCGTCCACACGTTTGCGATGCGGTTTGCCATCGACATCATCTTTGTCGCCCGGGACGGACGGGTGCTCAAGGTGGCTGCGGCGGTGCCCCCACGTCGAATCGCCGGCGCGCTTCGCGGGTTTGCCGTGATGGAGATGGCGGCCGGGGGGGCAAAGCGGTCACAGACCCAGCCCGGGGACGTCGTCCAGGCGGTTTACCTTCCAGCCGGCGAAAGTGCGGATTCTGTCGCCGAGTAGATGGAAGCCTGTCCGCAGGCAGACTTCCCCACGCGGTTGCTTGTTTTTGTTGACTTTTCGGTGGCCCGAGCTGTGCAATGAGCACTAATACCATGCGTATCAGGTCTGAGCGGGGCGCTGTACTTATCTTTGTGGCCGTGGCTCTGTTCAGCCTTATGGCCTTTGCTGCATTTGCTGTCGACCATGGGCGTTGATGGTAGCCCGAGGTCAAGCTCAGACGGCTGCAGATGCCGCAGTGCTGGCGGCCGCACAGTCGATGGCTTTTGACAACTCCAAAGACGAAGCCCATTTTAAGCTGGTAGGACAAAAAGTTGGCCAAAGCAACGCGGTGTGGGGTGCCTCCCCCGACATTCTGCTAAGCGACATCGACTTTCCCAACTGCCCTCCTACCTTGGCCTGGTCCACTACCGAGAAGTGCGTCCGAGCCCACGTGTATCGCAATCAGGCCCGGAACGATCCTCTGCCAACGTTCTTCGCGAACATTTTCGGACTTTCGAGTCAGGGCGTCAGAGCCACCGCGACTGCCAGGGCGATCGCAGCCAATGCAACAAATTGCCTCAAGCCATGGGCGGTCGGCGACAAATGGCTCGACACGCAGGTCGGTGGGTGGTCGCAGTCGGCGGAGTACAAGCCGGCGGACGGAGATGTATACACACCTCCCACAGCGACTGATCCCGGCACCGGCTTCTCTGCACGGGACGCCAACGATGTCCCTACCTATTACGGATATCAGATGGTCCTGAAGCTAGCTACGCCGGGCCAAGGGAACAACGAGATACCGATCTACTCCGGCGGCTGGGCGATGGAACTCGAACTGGCGAATGACGCTGGCGGTGGGAACGCCGCTTACACAGCCAACATCACTGGCTGCACCAGTGAGACGGTCGCTATCGCAGCGCCGGGTACTACCTGCACGGTCGCGAATCCCCCCGCCGGTTGTGTCGGGGTCAAGACCGGTAGCGGTGGCATGTCGAACAAGAAGGCCATAGAGGACTTTATCAACGGTGATCAGAGGACCGATCCGCACGATCCAACGGAACATGGACAAATGGGCCGGGCGGCGACTGGCGGACCGGCAAGATCATCTAAAATGAATCCCCAGAGTCGGATCGTTCCTGTCGCAATCGTTGACATTCCGCAAGATATTGCCGCCGGCTGAAACGGGGCTAACGGTGTCGTGCGCGTGGTCAACATAGTTGGCTTCTTCCTGGAAGGCACTTGCGATACTGTCGTGTACAAAGAGCCTTACCTTAACTGCCCGGTCAACAACGAGAAATCAGCTGTTGTCGGTCGGCTAGTGAACTACCAGGGCTGAGCGTCGCGGCCGGCGGGACCGTGGCAGGATCGTTTGGCCAGATCATAACTCGGTTCGCTGACTATTTCCGTGGTCTGGCGATCGTTGCGCTGCAACCGTGGCGGAGACCTGCCCCCGGCAGCCCACGCTGTTGCATTCATCGGGACGGGTTGTTAGCCCACCCCAGCGGCCGTTAGCACTTCCCCCTCAAGAAGGCTCGATCCCCGCGAGTCATTCCGATCCGCGTCAATCTCTCAGAAATTCGTCTTTGATGTGGCCGGTGTTCGAGAAGGACAATCGTTGCACCGATTTGCAGCTGACTCGAGCAACGGTCCCGAACGAGGCCGCAAGGGCTCAATGACGCGCAACCCTTGCCCCCTGTGAAGTCTTGTCTCACAGGCCAATGTTTTCGCCCCGACCAGACTTCCAGTGATGCGCCGAAACTGGCGGATCTGTTGAAATCTCCTAAGTCCTTGCATTTGGACACGTTGCGCCATATTCAGCGCGGCTGTCAGATTCGGGCATCGCGCTTGCGATCTACTCTGGCGCGGCGCGGCGCGGCGAGAGTCGCAAGGCAACAAGCAAACAAAGAAACGTTTTCTCAGCTCCCCAGAGGTGCTCATGTCTGGTCGGCGGTCACATCCGAGGTATCGGTCGCGACACCCTGGGACGGCGCGATGCGGGTGCTGCGCGACGTGGTGGTCCAGCGCACCGAGCGCGATGAGCTGCAGGCCGTGAGCCACGTCGCCGGCATGGCCGGCGAAGAGATGACGCTGGACCTGATGGGCGCCGGCGCGACCCTCGGTCTCAAGGTGAGGGTGATCGACAGCCGGCCTGTGATGGTCGAAGGCGCGGTGCGGCATCGCATCCGGCTGGCGGTTCTGAGCGACGAGCAGGGCTCGAGGCCCAGGACTGAGCTGACGACGGCGCTCGAGACGATGCTCCGGCGGCTGCGGAGGCGCTCTGAAGTGGAAGCACTGGACGCGATTCTCGGCGCACGACGTGGTCGCCGTCCTCGGGCGCGATGTGACGGTCCGGCTGATGGACATCAGCGGCTCGGGATGCCTGGTGCAGAGCGAGACGCGGCTTGCGGAAGGGACGACCGGCACCCTGCGGCTGACGTACGACGGCGTCGATTACGCCGACGACGTGCGGATCGTGCGGTGCCAGGCGCCGAACGCCGGCGACAACTGGTTCAGGCTCGGTGCGCAGTTCTCTGGACGACCCACCCGGGCGAGCGGTCGCTGCGACGGGTGATCGCCGGGATGCAGCCGGGCACGGTGCAGACGCTGCGGTTCGAAAGCGGCGACCAGTTTACGGCTTCCTCCTCTGCTGGGGGAGAGGGCCCGGGCGGGCGGCACAGCCGCCGGGTCGAAGCGGCCTGTGCAAGTGGTACGCGGCGATCAAGGTCCGGCGCCATTTCTGGCGACAAGAGCCTGCGGGCTCAAAGGGAACGACGAACGCCGCCGCCCGAGTAACGCGGGATGGTCCCGCAGTCAACAATCGTGTCAGTGGAGAGTATCATGAAGAACCTGTTAATCGTTTCGTCAATGAGGAAGCCGGCCAGGACCTGATCGAGTACGCGCTGCTCGCGGGCCTCATCTCGCTGGTCTGCGTGCTCGCGATCACCGCGGCGGGCACCAAGGTGTCGGGGCTGTTCAGCAAGGTTACGACCTCGATTCCTTAGTTCGCCGGGCTCGAAGGCAGGGCCGACGGCCCGGCCTTCGTTCGCACTGATTCTGTGACGAGTCAGAGCTGATTTCGCCGAACGAGTGACTTTCAACTGAGGATCATGCAATGAAGAATCTGTTCAATCCGTTTCGTCAACGAGGAAGCCGGCCAGGACCTGATCGAGTACGCGCTGCTCGCGGGGCTCATCTCGCTGGTCTGCGTGCTCGCGATCACCGCGCCGGCACCAAGGTGTCGGCGCTGTTCAGCAACGTTTCGGCCTCGATCCCCTAGTCTGAAGGCTGGAGCCTCAGAATGGGCTCTCGCCGACGATCGCAGCAGTCTGCGGCGGTCACTCCGATTCGCTGCTCAGTAGTGTCGAATTGCGAGGCTGATAATGAAGAATCTGTTCAATCGTTTCGTTCGTGAGGAGCGGGCCAGGACCTGATCGAGTACGCGCTGCTCGCCGGCCTCATCTCGCTCGTCTGCGTGCTGGCGATCCACCGCGGGCACCAAGGTTCGGCGCTGTTCGGCAACGTCGAGACCTCCATCCCTTAGTCGAGGTCAGCACTGGCGCGGTCAGTCGCGTCGCCCAGTGGCCTTTTTCGTGCATTTGAGGAATCGCATGATTCGAGTTTGTGCTCGCCTTGGCTGCCGAGGACGACGGCCAGGACCTGATCGAGTACGGGCTGCTTGCGGCACTGATCTCGGTCGTTGCGGTCGCCGTAATCGCAGTCGGTCGGCACGGAGCTGATCTCCGTCTACCAGAGCCTCGAATCGGCGGATTCCCTGATGCACTGCCGGGCCATGTATCAGAACGTCTCCTCAGGTTCCTACAGACGATGCGGCCAGGATCTGATCGAGTACGCGCTGCTGGCCGCGTTCATCGGTGTCTGCGGCGGTGGCGGCCTGGACCAATATTCTTGCCAAGATCGCCCTGGCCTACTCCGGCTGGGAAGCCAACGTCAGGATCTTTCGACTGCACCCCGGACCCGGGCGGCGGCGGCTGCTGAGCCGGCCGGTATCGGCCGACAATGATACAGTGATGACTCGATGAATCTCTTGCACGTCGCAGCGATCGCGTTGCACTCCTCGCTGCGGCCTGGGACCTGAAAACCCGGCGGATTCCCAACATCCTGACGTTCGGCGCCGCGCTGGCCGCCGTTTCGTCCACGCCTATCTCGGCGGGTGGACTCGCGGGCCGGCTGGGCGGTCGCCGGCTGGATGGTCGGCGTGGCGTTCTTTCTGCCGTTCTTCGCGCTTCGGGGGCATGGGGGCGGGCGATGTCAAGCTGCTGGCGGCGCTCGGCGCCTGGCTTGGGCCCGGGCTGGCCGTGTGGGTCGCCTTGTTTTCGTTGATCGCCGGCGGTGTGATCGGGCTGGCGGTGGCGCTTGGCTACGGCTATCTGACGCAGGCGTTCGCCAACATTGCGTGGATGTTTCAGTTCTGGCGGAGGAGGGTCCGAAGCCGGTGCCGCAGGTGACGCTCGCGACACATAGTGGTCCGCGGCTCGCCTACGCGGTTCCGGTTCTCGCTGGTTTGATGGTGACGTTATGGCTCAAGTGAATTCCATGCAGGCCGGCTGCAAGTCGGAGCGCGGCGCCGACTGATCGAGTTCGCGCTGATCTTTCCGCTGCTCCTGCTCGTCCTGCTCGGGATCATCGACTTCGGGTTTCTGTTCCAGCGCTACGAAGTGCTGACCAACGCCGCGCGCGAGGGCGCACGGATGGCGATATTGCCCGGCTACATCGACGCGGACGTGAGAATGCGGGTGTGCGCATTCCTCATCACGGCGGCGTGCCGACCACGGCTGCCCCGCCGACTCCCACCAATCCGGCGGTCACGCTCAACGACGTCCGTCATCGCATGCGGCCCCGAAGGCCGACGTTCGGCCAAGCGGTGACGCTCGCCTACACCCACAATTTCATGTTCATCGGGCCGATCATGGGCATCATGGGCGGCGCCTGGACCAACGCCAAGACCATCACACCACAGCGACCATGCGGACGAGATCCCCGAGTGCGGCGCAGACACCATTAACGCGGGTCGCGGTAACATATAGCTCAGGTACGCAGTAAGTGGAGATCGAAATGAATCGCAGTACCAGGACTTTCGTCGTTGTCATCATCGCCGTGGGGGTGGCGGCGCTCGCCAGCTTCGGCGTGTTCCGCGCCATCCAGCAGATGCCGGTGCGAGAGGTGGAAGTCCGGAGCCTCCATCAGGTCGTCGCCGTGCGCGAGCTGGCGATGGGCGACCGCATCACGAAGGATGACGTGAAGCTGGTGCCGTGGCCGGCAAGCAGCCCGGTCGAAAAGGGCTTCACCACGATCGAAGCGGTCCTCAACCGCGGGCTGATCGACGGCGTCGTCGCCAACGAGCCGCTCACCGAGGCAAGCTGGCGTCGCTCGAGGCGGGCGCCGGACTGCCGCCGACGATCACCGAGGGGATGCGGGCGCTGTCGGTCAAGGTCAACGAAGTGATCGGCGTCGCCGGCTACGTCGTGCCGGGCACGCGTGTCGACGTGATCGTGACGCTGGCCACCGGGGCAGCGATTCGATGACCCGGGTGGTGGTCAGCGACGTCGAAGTGCTGACGGCCGGCACCCGGATGGACGCGCCAAGGCGCGCGACGGTCAGCCGATCCCGGCGAGCGTCGTGACGCTGCTGGTCACCCCGGACGATGCGGAGCGGATCGCGCTCGCGGCGAATGAAGGGTCGATCATGCTGACGCTGCGGAATCCGCTGGACCGCGAACCGACGGAGACCCAGGGCGTGCGGACCGGCGGCGCTGCTCGGCGCGCCGGCGCCGCCGCCGGTCGTGAAGTCGGACGGCCGCGCCGGGTCGCCGTGCGCGCGCCGGCGCCGCCGCCGCCGCCCCGGCGCCCAAGGCCTACACGGTCGAAACGATCCGTGGCGGCAAACGTGCGAGAAGAGGATATCCGTTAATGAGAATTGATTTCGTGAAGCGCTACGCCGCCACGGCGGTTCTCCTGGTGCTGACGTCTCGCTCGGCGCGCGGGCAGCCCAGCCGGCGGCGCCGCAGCCGCCTCGGGGCGGCCGAGGTCTTCCAGAAGGTGCAGCTGACCGCGGGGCGTTCGACGGTAGTGGCGACCGACTTCGACATCACGCGCATCGCCGTCACCAACCCGGCGGTCGCCGATGCGGTCGTCGTCCAGCCGCGCGAGATCCTGGTCGACGGCAAGAAGGCCGGGCACGATCAGCCTGATCGTCTGGGGCGGCGGCACCCGGAAGCAGTACGACATCGTCGTCGAGCAGCCGGTCGCGCCGCTCGAGCAGCAGCTGCGCGTGCTGTTCCCGGGCGAGGACGTCACGGTGTCGACGAGCGAAGGGGCGACCATTCTGTCGGGCCGCGTCTCGAGCACCAACGTCATGCTGCGGATGGGCGAGATCGCCACCGCGTCGATCCCGAAGGCGCAGCTGGTCAACCTGCTGCAGGTGCCGGGCGGCAGCGAGAGCCAGCAGGTGATGCTGCAGGTGCGCTTCGCAGAAGTGAACCGCCGGGCGCTGACCGAGGCGGGTCTCGGCTTGTTCCTGACCCGCGACCGGTTCCTCGGGCGCTCGACGACGCAGCAGTTCGCCGCTCCGAGTTTCGAGAGCGAGCGCCGGCGCCGATCGGGTGGTGTTCAGCGACTTCCTGAACCTGTTCCTGTGGGACCGCGAGCTGGGCATCGGCGGGGTGCTCCGGGCGCTGGAGCAGAGCGGCGGCTTTCAGAGCCTCGCCGAGCCGAACCTGATCGCCTACAACGGCCAGGAGGCCAGCTTCCTCGCCGGCGGCGAGTTCCCGGTCCCGGTGGTCAGCGGCGCCGCCGGCACCGTGTCGGTCGTGTTCAAGGAGTTCGGCGTCCGGCTGAACTTCACGCCGACGATCGCCGGCGACGTCATCCGGCTGAAGGTGACGCCGGAAGTGAGCACGCTGGATTTCGCCAACGGCGTCACCCTCGGGGGTTCCGGATCCCGGCGCTGACCACGCGCCGCGCCCAGACGGTAGTCGAGCTGCGCGACGGTCAGAGTTTCGCCATCGCCGGTCTGCTCGACAACGAAGCGCAGGACGACGAGGCGGCGATTCCGATCCTGAGCAAGCTGCCGATCATCGGGCGTTGTTCAAGAGCAAGGCGGACCGGGCGGAGCAGACCGAGCTGATGGTGCTGATCACGCCGCGCCTGGTGCGCGCGCTGGATCCCGACGAGGTGCCGCCGCTGCCGACCAGGCCGGATACGTTCATGAAGCGGCCGGGAGCGCCGGCGAAGGGTCGGGCGGCGTCGGCGACAGGATCGAAGGGGGCGCCGGGCTGTCGATGCGCCGCCCGCTGCGCGAAAGCCGATACCAAGCGGCAGACGGTGGGATCGAGAGCGCAAAATCGGTCGTCGGCCGGATCATGACGGTCTCCTCGATGGGCCGGGAACGAGCCAGCTGCGGGGATTAGCGTCGTGTCTCAGGTCGGTCAACTCGTTCGTTGAGGAGTAGGGTGTCTACGGTCATCAATCTCGTCAGCGGGGACTCTCAGCTCGTGCAGCTCGTGCGCGAGACTGGCGTGCCCTGCGTCGTCGGTCTCGCGCGACGCGCTCACGGAGCTTGGCCAGCCGCGGGCGCGAAGCAGCCGGCGGTGCTGGTCCTCGACCTGCGCGATGAGCCGCAGATCCCGCCGGCGCTGCCGCAGCTGAAGCGCCAGCACCCGGCGACCGGCGTGCTGCTCGTCGCCTCGAAACTCGATCCGGCGCTGATGCTCGAGGCGATGCGCGCGGGCGTCAACGAGTTCGTGACCGCGCCGGTGACCGTGGCCGAGCTGCAGGCCGCCATCAAGCGGCTGATGGGCAACTGGCCCCGACTGCCGCGGCGAGGTCTACGCTTCATCGGCGCCAAGGGCGGCGTCGGCGCGACCACCGTCGCGGTCAACATCGCGACCGCGCTGGCAAAGCGGGCGCCGGATCGACGCTGCTCATCGACCTGAACGTCGGCCTGCGGCGACGCGGCGGTGTTCCTCGGCGCGGAGCCGCGCTTCTCGGTCATGGACGCGCTCGAGAACATGCACGGCTCGACGCGGCGTTCTTCAGCGGCTGGTCGTGCGCACCAAGGGTGGCCTCGATCTGCTCGGCGCCGCGGCGCGCCCGGTCAGCCGGACTTCGACCCGCCGGATTCGCACGCTGCTCGATTTCGCGAGCCAGACCTATCAGTACACCGTGCTCGACGTGCCGCGCTCGGACGCCGCGGCGCTCGATTCGCTCGAAGTGGCGACGAGGATCGTGCTGGTCGTCAACCAGGAGCTGGCGACGGTGCGCAACGCCAGCCGCATCGCCGCGACGCTGAAGCAGCGTTACGGCCAGGCGACGCGTCTCGATGGTCGCTCGCCCGGACCGACCGGCGCGCGGAGATCGGCACGAGGACGTCGAGCGGACCGTCGGGCTCGAGGTCAGCCACACGTTCCCGAGCGACTATCGGCTGGCGCTCCAGGCGATGAACAAGGGCCGGCCGCTCGTCCTCGACAGCACAACGAGCTGGCGACCGCTTCAAGACCTTCGCCCGCGCAGCTGGCCGGCGTCACCGAGACAAAAAGAGCAGAAGCCGAGCCCGGCAGCCTGTTCGGCCGGCTGGCGCCGAAGAAAGCCTGATCAGCAAGGAACTCCACGAATGATCACTAATTTCAACGGCACGCTCGCCGAGCGGCGCCGTCGATACCCGCAGCGCCACTACCAGGAGCTGAAGAGCCGGATCCACCAGGAGCTGCTCAACCGGCTGAACCTCGAGCGGCTCGACGCGGATGCGGCGCGAGGACGCCGAGCCGGAGATCCGCGGCCTGATCGTCGGCATGCTCGAGCGCGAGAGCGCGACGACGCCGCTGAGCCTGTTCGAGCGCGAGGCGCTGATCACCGACGTCCTCAACGAGCTGTTCGGCCTCGGGCCGCTCGAGATGCTGCTGCGCGACCCGGCGATCTCCGACATCCTGGTCAACCGCTACGACCAGGTGTACGTCGAGCGCAACGGCAAGCTCGAGGAAACCGACATCGTCTTCAAGGACGACCGCCACCTGATGCAGATCATCGAGCGCATCGTCAGCATGGTCGGCCGGCGCATCGACGAGTCGAGCCCGATGGTCGACGCCCGCCTGGCGGACGGCTCGCGCGTCAACGCCATCATTCCGCCGCTGGCGCTCGACGGCCCGGCGCTGTCGATCCGCCGCTTCCGGACCGATCGCCTCGGCGCCCAGGACCTGGTCGGCCGCGAGTCGTTGACCCAGCCGATGCTGGATTTCCTGCGCGCGGCGGTGCCTGCCGGCTGAACATCATCGTCTCGGGCGGCACCGGCGCCGGCAAGACGACGCTGCTCAACATGCTGTCCAGCTTCATCGTCGCGACACGAGCGCATCGTCACCATCGAGGACGCGGCGGAGCTGATGCTGCGCCAGCGCCACGTCGTCCGGCTGGAAACGCGGCCGGCGAACATCGAGGGCAAGGGCGCGGTCGCGCCGCGCGAGCTGGTGGTCAACGCCCTGCGTATGCGGCCCGATCGCATCATCGTCGGCGAGGTCCGCGGCGAGGAAGCGCTCGACATGCTGCAGGCCATGAACACCGGCCACGACGGCAGCTTGACGACCATCCACGCCAACAGCCCGCGCGACGCGCTGTATCGCCTCGACACGATGGTGGCGATGGCGAACCTGAACATCCCCGAGCGGGCGATCCGCCAGCAGATCGCCTCGGCGATCAACCTGATCGTCCAGGTCTCGCGCATGTCGGACGGCACGCGCAAGGTGACCGGCATCTCCGAGATCACCGGCATGGAGGGGGACGTCATCACCATGCAGGACATCTTCGTGTTCGAGCGCACGGGGATCGGCCCAGACGGCAAGGTCGCTGGGCCGGTTCCGCGCGACCGGCATCCGGCCGAAGTGCAGCGAGCGGCTCGCCGCCGCCGGCATGCAGCTGCCGATCGGACATGTTCGACCACGTGAAGGCGGTGGCGTGAGGGCAGCCGATGACGCATTGTTGTCGTCACCTTCGCTGGCGATCCTCGGCGATCGTCCTCGGCGCGTACTGGTTCTTCGTGCTGCGCGTCGAGCAGCGGAGGAGGCGGCGCTCAGCAAGCGCCTGCAGCCGGACGCCGGCGCACGAACGTGCTCGAAGCAGTCCGGCTGCTGAAGCCGGTCGAGCGGCTGAGCACATGCCGGTCTCAACACGGTGCTCGGCAGATGGGCCGGCTCACGGCGCCGCTGCAGCGCGACATCACGCAGGCGGGCATGACGATGACGGTCGGCACGCTCCTGCTGGCGGCGGGCTGCCTCGCGCTGGTCGGCCTTCGTCGTCGTGAGCTGCTCACGTTCAGCACGCTGTCTCGGCATCGGCGCCGGCGTTCGCTGCTGTGTCTTCGTGCCGTTCATCTACGTCCGCTGCAAGAAGAACAAGCGCCTGCAGCAAGTTCGAGGAGCAGTTTCCCGAGGCGATCGACCTGATCGCCCGGGCGCTGCGCGCCGGCCACGCGTTCACGACCGGCCTGGCGATGGTGGCCGAAGAGATGCCCGCGCCGGTCGGCGAAGAGTTCAAGCTGCTGTACGACCGGCAGAACTTCGGCATGCCGCTGCCGGAGGCGATGAAGGCGTTCGCCGCAGCGCATGCCGCTGATCGACGCGCGGTTCTTCGTGACGGCGGTGCTGACGCAGCGCGAGACGGGCGGCAACCTGGCCGAAGTGCTCGACAACCTGGCGGCGTCATCCGCGAGCGCTTCCGGGTCAAGCGGCAGGTGCGCGTCCTCACCGCGCACGGCCGGATCACCGGATGGATGCTCGCCGGCGCTGCCGCCGGCGCTCGCGGGCGTCATGTTCGTGATCGGCGCCCGGGCACATGAAGATGCTGATCAGCGATCCGCTCGGCGTGCAGATGATCATCGGCGCGCTGGTGCTGCAGGTGATCGGCACGCTGATCATCCGGAAGCTCGTGAACATCCGCTACTGAGATGCATCGAAGACTGAACGCGATGACTCCCGATCTGCTGCTTCCGCTCGTCGCTGCTGTTCGTCTCGGTTGCCCTGCTCACCGGCTTGGCGCGTCGCCGGTCCTTGCCCGGCACGGCGCCCGAACGGCGGCGGCTGCGCGAGCATGGCCGCTGCGCCGGCCCCGGCGTGGACAGCGCTCGCAGCTCGATCGGCCCGGCTCGACCGAACAGCTCGACCCCCGGCTCGAGAAGATCGCCTGCGCGCTGCCGAAGTCGCCGAAGGACATGAGCGGCTCCGCCGGCGCTTGGCGCTGGCCGGCATCACAGCTTCGGGGCGGCCGTCTTCTACTCGATCGCGGAGCTGGCGCTGCCGATCGTGTTCGGCTGCTCGGCGTTCTACGTTCCTGGTCGGCGCGATGGCCTGGGTCGCTGACCGTGCCTGGCGGCGATGGTCGGCTATATGCTTCCCGGGTCTGTGCTGGCGCGACTGATCACGCTGCAGAAGCGGCGCATCGAGAACGGCCTGCCCGACGCGCTCGATCTGATGATCGTCTGCGTCGAGGCCGGACCGGCTCGACCAGGCGATCCTCAAGACGAGCGAGGAGCTGACGATCTCGCATCCGGCGCTGGCCGCGGAACTGCGGTGATCACGACCGAGATGCGCGCCGGCAAGCCCCGCATCGAGGCGTTCAAGAATTTCGCCGGCGCGCACCAAGGTGGACGACGTCCGCGCGCTGGTGGCGATGCTGGTGCAGACCGACCGGTTCGGCACGAGCGTCGCGCAGGCGCTGCGGACGCACGCCGAGACGTCGCGCACCAAGCGGCGGCAGCGCGCCGAGGAACGGGCGGCGAAGATCGGCGTCAAGCTCGTGTTCCCGCTGGTGTTCTGTCTGTTCCCGGCGTTCTACGTCGTGACGCTCGGGCCGGCGGTCGATCCAGTTCGTCGCGTCTTTTTCCGGTCGGCCGAGTAAGTAGCCGTCAGGTCTGTACTCACAAGGAGGAACAGAATGGATCTCGAACATCATTCTGCTCGCGATCGCGGCTGTGCTTCCTGGTGCTGTATCTGATGCGCCGCCGCACGCGGCTGCGCTCGGAAGACTAGCTGTGCGTGCGCACTCGCATCGCCGGTGGCGCTGCGCCGTCGTGCGTCTGCTCGGCGGCGCATTGCTGCTCGAGCGGGTGTGCCGCCGCGCGGCGGAGCTCCGCCGGTCGGCTGCCGCCGAACCGGCTCGTCAAGCGACGGCGTCACGCGTCGAAGTCGAACGATCCGCGAGCTCGCCGGCGGCGCTGCTCGTCGAAACGGCCGTCGCCGCGGCGCGCGAAAGCGCACCTGCCAGGTGGCGCGCGAAGTATCGCTCGCCTCGGCGTCCTCGATGCCGCGCACAAGCGACGCCGAGCGGGCGCTTGAAACTGGCGCCCGCGCTTCGGCGGCGCACGAGGGGCTGGCGCGCGTCTGGCGGGACTGGGGCATGCCCGGCACCGCGCTCGGCATGGCTATCGCGCCATGCACCTCGCTCCGCGGTCGGCGAGCGCCCAGAACACGCTCGGAACGATTCTCGATGCGCTCGGACTAGGCGGACGGCGCCCGGGCGGCCTACGACGGCGCCGTCGCGCTCGACCCCGGCCGCGATGGGCGCTCAACAACCTGTGCTACCTCGAGTTCCGGACTGGGCGCCTCGCCGAGGCCAGGCTGCACTGCGAGGCGGCGCTGCAGGCGACCCGGCTTCTCGCGGCGCACAACAACCTGGCGCTGACCCACGCGGCGGCGGGCGATCTCGTGCGCCGAGCAGGCGTTCCTCGCGGCCGGCGACGTGGCCGCCGCCGACTACAACATCGGGATCGTGCATCTCGCGCCGGGCGCTACGACGCGGCGGCGCAGGCGTTCGAGGAGGCGATCAGGGCGCGGCCGGCCTTCACGGCGGCCAAGAGCGGGCGCACGCAGGCGCGGATGCGCGCCCTGCAGTGCCGACGACCGGAAAATGCCATGACCACAACCGTGACCGGAATCCAGCCGGCTCGCTCGGACATGCCGCCTGGCGCCGACGACCTACCGAGGAAGCGGGGCTCAGCCTCGACCTGCTCATCCAGCTGTCGCTCAAGACGCTGCACTTCGCCGGCGAGCTGACCGGCGTCGAGCTGGCGCGCGGCTGGGCCTGAATTTCACGGTGGTCGAGCCGGCGCTCGAGTTCCTGAAGACCCAGCGCCAGTCGAGATCGCCGGCGGCACGATGGTGGGCGCGCCGTCGTACCGCTACCGCATCACCGACGCCGGCCGCCAGCGCGCGGCGCTGTTCCTCGAGCCGAACCACTATGTCGGCGTGGCGCCGGTGCCGTTCGACCAGTACCAGGCGCTACATGCTCGGTTTCGCAAGACCGCGCCACGCACGGCCACGCGCGACCGCGTGCGCGAGGCGTTCTCGCACCTGGTGATCAGCCAGCGCGTGCTCGATCAGCTCGGCCCCGCGATCAATGCCGGGCACTCGATGTTCGTCTACGGCCCTCCCGGCAACGGCAAGACCGTCATCTCGCAGGCGATCCGCAAGCTGCTCGACGGCGAGATCGCCATCCCTCACGCGATCGAAGTCGAGGGCGCGATCATCCGGTTCTTCGATCCGGTCAACCACGAGCCGCTCGAGCCGGTCAACGATGCCGACGGTCAGGGCCTCGACCTCGGCGCCCGCGTCGACCACCGCTGGGTGCGCTGCCGCCGGCCGATGGTCATGGTCGGCGGCGAGCTGACGCTCGAGGCGCTGGAGCTGAGCTACAACCCGACCACCGGCTTCTATCGCGCGCCGGTCCAGGCGGTCGCCAACGGCGGCGTGCTGGTCATCGACGACTTCGGCCGGCAGCAGGTGGCGCCGCGCGACCTGCTGAACCGCTGGATCGTGCCGCTCGAGAGCCGGGTCGACTACCTGACGCTGCAGTCCGGCCAGAAGTTCGAGCTGCCGTTCATGGTGCTGGTCGTCTTCGCCACCAACATCAAGCCGGCGGAGCTGGTCGACGAGGCGTTCCTGCGCCGCATTCACTACAAGGTGTTCGCCGAGAGCCCGACGGTCGCGGAGTTCATCCAGATCTTCGAGAACTGCTGCCGCGAGCGGCAGCTCGCGTTCGACCCGGCGCTCGTGCGAGACCTGCTGAAGTCGGTACTACGAGCCGCGGAACATTCCGCTGCGCGGCTGCCAGCCGCGCGACCTGATCGATCAGGCGCTGTCGCTGGCCGAGTACCTCGGCGAGCCGCGCGAGCTGACCCCGGAGCTGCTCGAGGCGGCGTGCGCCAGCTACTTCGTCGACGAACGCGAAGCCCCGGTCGTCTACGCCTGACACAACGGATCGAGCAATGACCAGCGGTTCTGCTCTGCGGCCGTGCTCTGCTGGCGGCCGTCGCTGTCTGTCCTGACGCTCTCGCCGCAGCGGCCGCCGGCGATACCGGTCTGCCGCTGACGGTCCGCATCACCTCGCCGCTCGGCCGGACTCGGCGTGCCCGGCGCGGTTCGCATCGTCGCCCAGATCAAGGCGGATCCCGAAGCCGTCCTGTCGCCGGTCCAGTTCTATCGTCGACGGCAAGCTGCTGTCGACCGTCGACGCCGGGCCGCCGTACGCCGCCGAATGGGTCGACGAGAACCCGTTCGAGCCGCGCGAGATCGCGGTCGCGGTGGCCGACAGCCTGGGCAATACCGCCCGCGACGCGATCGTGCTCAAGCCGCTCGAGGTCACCGAGGCGACCGAGGTGACCCGCGTGCTGCTCGACGCCTCGGTTCAGGACAAGACCGGCCGGTTCATCGGCACTCTGGACGCGCAGAATTTCAAGGTTCTCGAAGACGGCGTGCCGCAGACGCTCGACCTGGCGCGACGCGAGGACCTGCCCGCCACGTTCGCGCTGCTCGTCGACAGCAGCCAGAGCATGTCGCGCCGGATCGATTTCGTCCGCGAGGCGGCGAGCGGCTGTCTGGCTTCATGCGGCCGCGGGACCGGATGCTGGTCGTCGCCCTTCTCGACAGCGCTCGGCCGATCACCGGACCGACCGACGACCGCGCGACCGTCGCCGAGGCGATCGGCGGATCCAGGCGCGCGGCGGCACCGCGATCCTCGATTCGCTCATCGCGATACCCGCTCCTCGACAGCGATCGAGGGCCGCCGGGCGATCGTCCTGATCACCGACGGCTACGACGAGCACAGCGACAAGGACTTCGAGCAGGCGCTCGCCGCCGTCAAGCGGTGCAGGCGACGGTCTACGTCGTCGGCATCGGCGGCGTCGCCGGCATCTCGCTCAAGGGCGAGCGGTTCCTCAAGCGGCTGGCGCGGAGACCGGCGGCCGCGCGTTCCTGCCCAGCCGCGAAGAGGAGCTCGAATCGGTCAACGAGATGCTCGCCTCCGACGTGCAGAACCGCTACCTGCTGTCGTACACGCCGTCGAACCAGGACGTGGACGGCACGTGGCGCGCGATCACGGTCGAACCGGGGACCCGACGCATAAGGTGCGCGCCCGCGCCGGCTATTCGCCCCCAAGCCGCCGCCGGTCCGCGCCTCGATCGAGTTCACCATCACCGATGCCGAGCGGCGGTTCCTCGACGTCGGCGCCGACGACCTCGTCGTCGTCGAGGACGGCGTCGAGCAGAAGATCGACACCTTCCACGAGGCGGTCACCCCGGTGTCGATCGTGCTGGCGCTCGACGCCAGCGGCAGCATGAAGAAGTGGGCCGAGACCGCGAAAGCCGCGGCCGCGAGCTTCGTCGAGCGCTCCGGCCGCAGGACGCGCTCGGCGTGATCCTGTTCGCCGACTCGTCGAGCTGGTCGTCGACCTCGGGACCGACCGCGCGAAGGCCAGGCGGCCATCGCTGCCTACGTGCCGCGGTGGCACAGCGCTCTACGACGCGCTCGGCGACTCGCTCGGGCGCCTGCAGAAGACCGAGGGCCGCCCGGGCGTCGTCGTCGTCACCGACGGCCGCGACGAGGACAACGCCGGCACCAAGCCGGGCAGCGCGCGGACCTTCGACGAGGTGGCCGAGGCCGCCGGCTCGGCCGGTGCGATCATCTTCGGGATCGGCGTCGGGCAGAACGTCGATCGGCAGGTGCTCTCGACACTGGCCACGGTTCCGGCGGCGAGGCGTACTTCCCCGAAGACGTCACGCAGCTCGAAGCGGAGTACCGCCGGATCGTCGAGAACCTGCGGCGCCGGTGGATCATCGGCTACGAGTCGACCAACACCGCCCGTGACGGCGCCTGGCGCCCGGTCGAGATCCGGCCGAAGGACGGGAACGCGGTCGTCCACAGCCGCGGCGGTTATTTCGCCCCGGAGAAGTAAGAGATGGATGCATCAGGAAGACGCGCGAAGGGTGGATGACGTTCATTCCCTTGACGGTCTGTTGTTCATCGTCATGTACGTCATGGGCGGGCCCGCCAATTCATCAACCTGGTTCCCAGTGGACCGAACAGGCGATCACAGCATCCAACTGGGTGAAACACCTGTGAGCCCTTGATGTCCAGGAGGCTTACGATGAGCGGAACTCTTCGGCTGTCCGACATCCTCGGTCGGGCGTCCGTCGAGTGGTTCGAGGCGGTCGCGCTCTCGCGCGCGGAACGAGCGCGTCACCCAGCGTAGGCCGGCCCGAGTGTCCCGGAACTACACCAGATCGAGCTCGGCCCGAGGGGCAGGTGTCATTCGGGCGCCGTCGAGACGACGAGCCGGTTCGCCGCCTCGGACAGCTGCTGCAGGCGCTGCTACGCACTCTGATCCGCCGGTGCAGCTGCGGCTGATGGTGTCACAGGCGACCGCACCGAAACCGACCTTTGCCTACGGTGCGGGATTTCTCGAAGCCCTCGCATATTCGAACGTCCCGACCGGAGGGCGTATTGCGCGGGCTCTACGCTCGCGCATCGCCGGCCACCGAAGTGCCGGCGGCTCACGCCAACGGTGGACACGATCGCGCCGCTGCGACCGCAGGAGCCGGCACCGACCAAGAAAGCGGCTGCATTCCGGCGGAGAAGCGCCAGGCTGCGTTGGCCGTAAGTGCTCATCGGATCGTCGCTGCGGGCCGGACCTAATCGAGTTCGCGACGGCGGCACGGGCGAGAACGTCTCGGCTCGCCGTCCGGGCGTCCGACGCCGTCGGCGGGGCGCTGGTGACCGGCCTCTCGAAAGCGAGCGACCCCGTAGGGCTCGGCGGCTGGCGCCAGCCGACGGGCCGGCAGCGTACCGCCGACGCGAAGCCTGTGCCGCCGCGGCCCCTGCCGCGTCGAAGGCGGATCAGGGGCCGTCCATCAGGGGCGAGCCCAACGAGGCGGGCCACTGCAGGTGTTCGATCTCGAGACCGCGCGGGCGCCGACGCCGGCGCTGGTCGATCTCCCCCGAACCACCAGTCCCGGCTGGCGCCGCGGAACCCGAAGGAATCGACAGCGGATCTATACAGACCGCGGACCTGCTGTCACTGCGCCGGTCGGTGTGAGGCCGCAACTGCCGCGAGCTGCCCTCGGAAATCAGAAAGAATCAGCTCAGTCAGATAGAGCTGATCATCGTGCCAGACGGCACGGTGGAATCAGTCAGGCTTATCGGCCCCGCAGCGGCGTGCTGGAAGGCATGCTGCTCAGCGCCGCCAAGGCCTGGACGTTCTCGCCGGCGATGAAGGACGGCAAGCCGGTGGGCTATCGCAAACTCGTCTGGCTGGTGCTTCAATAGCGGTCGGCTTCGCTTCCTTCTCCTCACGCCGAGCCTGTGTGTCGGGCTGCTGCGCCTCGGCACGTACGACAACTTCCTAACCGCCGTTGTTCCTCACCATCTTTGTGGCATGCGGGCTGACACCGATGCAGACCGACACCTGGTGGCAGCTCCGCGCAGGGCTGGACATGTGGAAGTCGAGGACCGTGCTCCTGACCGACATATATTCACATACCGCCGACCGGTGTTCTGGGTGAATCACGAGTGGCTGTCGGAGGTGATCTTCTACGGCGTTCCGCCCCGGCGGTCTGCCGTTGTTGACACTGCTCGCCGCCACTCTGATAGCTGCCGGCTGGGCTTTCACGTGGCGCCTGACGCGCGGTGCGACCACAACTGCATTCATCTGGATGGCGCTCGCGCTCGCCGTTCGGGCCGGGTGGTGGGAGCCGCGGCCCCACGCGTTCTCGCTTCCTTCCTCCTTCCGCTCACTGTTTTTCTGCTCGCGCACGAGCGGCACTGGTGGTTGCCCGCCGTGTTCCTCATCTGGGCGAACTGCCATGGTGGAGTCCTGCTCGGATTTGTTCTTCTCGGCGCCGGTCTCGGAGTCCAGACTCTCATAGCGCCACGGCGGTGGTGGCGCTTTGGCATCGTCGTGGTTGCCTGTGTTGTGGCGGTTACGTTAACTCCACTCGGCCTGCTCTTTTGGACAGAGATCCCTCGATCCCTCTTGAGGATCAATCAGTACACCCTCGACGAGTGGAGCCGTCCGAGCTTCAGTGAGTTCGCGATGATTCCGTTCTGGCTGATCTTGACTGCATTTCTTGGCAACCTGGCCGCTGCACAGCCGCCGCCGGCTTTGGCATCTGACGACCGCGGAGGCGACGATTGATGCTTGCGCGATGGCTCTGTTGCCCGGTGCCATCATGGCGGTCCGCAACGTGGGTCCTTTCGTGATGGTGGCGGTCCCATCGATCACCTGGCTACTGACCGCCGGCCGGGTGCCGCACCAGGCTGGCGGCAACGAACGCCCCGCACTCAATCTCGCGGTTGTGGTCCTTGCGGCGGTGGCCGTCACGTGGACGCTCGGTGCGGCCTATCGCAACGGATCCGATCGTCTGCGCTGGACCCCCGTTCCCGCCGGGGCACTGGCCGCTCTCGAGAAGTGTCCCGATAACCTCTACAACCGGTACGACGAGGGCGGACCGTTGATCTGGTTCGCGCCGGGCCGCAAGGTATTTCTGGATGGCCGCCAGGATCCCTACCCTACGGACCTGGTGCTGGATCACATTCTCATCGAGACCGGCCGCCGCGGCCACGAGGAGACGTTTGCCCGGTTCGGGATTCGGTGCGCGTACCTTCCGACGGCGTCACCGGTCGCCCGCCGGCTCACCGAGACCGGGTGGAAAGCCCTATACCGCGACTCCACCTGGGCGGTCTCTCGCGGCCCACGGATTGATCAGCCAAATCCGCCTCTGTCTGAGGTGAGAAACTGATGTCCGTCGGACCCCCATCGTCGAGGTCCCGAACCGTCGCCGGCTCTAGGGGCGCCGTGCTGACCTTCGCTGCCACCTTGTGCGTGAGCTCCATGCTGATGTTCCTGTTGGAGCCGATGGCTGCGAAGCTGGTGCTCCCGCTCCTGGGTGGTGCTCCAGCGGTGTGGAATACCTGCGTGGTGTTCTTTCAAGGCATGCTGCTGGCGGGATACGCGTATGCGCACGCTGGGCCGGCGCTGCTCGGAGTGCGACGGCATGCCGCGCTTCACCTCGTGCTGCTGATCGCGTCTTTTCTCTCTTATGCTCGATACTGACGCTGGATGGGGCCGCCGTCCGCGCCCAGGCAATCGATTTGGATGGCTGCTCATGCTGCTGGTGCGGTTTATCGGGCTGCCGTTCTTCCTGTTGACGACAACCGCCCCCCTTCTCCAGAAATGGTTCTCGCATCGACGAGCCACACCGCGGCGAACGATCCATACTTTCTCTATAGCGCGAGCAATCTCGGGAGCCTCGCCGGGCTCTTGCTCTACCCGACAGTGGTTCAGCCCACATTGCGTCTGCAGACGCAGGGAAACCTCTGGGTTGCTGGTGAGGTGAGGTCTTTGCGACCGGTTTCAGTCCTCTGTGCCGCCACGGGGTGGCGCTGCTCTGCACCGCTGCCAGCGGTGACATGCGGGGGCCGCACCGGAGTCGCCGATCGCCACGCCGAGCCCCTGGGGTCAATGTTCTCGATGGATGGTGCTCGCATTCGCCCCCTCGAGCCTGATGCTGGCGGTCACGACCTTCGTGTCCACCGACATCGCCGCCGTACCGCTCCTCTGGATTCTCCCGCTGGCGCTCTACCTGCTGACCTTCGTGCTCGCCTTCAGCTCGTCGCCGCGGTATTCCCAGACGGTCGTCGACCGCGCCCTGCCGCTGCTGGTCCTACTCCTGGCTCTCTCCGTGGTTCTGCGCGTGAGCGGCCCAGATAAGACTCGTCATTCCGATCCACCTCCTGGTCTTTTCCCGGGCGGCTCCGACCTGCCATCGCGAGCTGGCAGACGACCGACCAGATCCGACCCATCTCACCGAGTTCTACTTCTGGATCGCGCTATGTGGGATCAGGGACCAATTCAATACCCTGGGGGCACCGGTCATCTTCACCGGGATCGTCGAGTACCCGATCGTCCTGGTTCTGGTGTGCTTGCTGCGGGGCGTGCCGGCGGGGCGGGCAGACGGTGCCTCGCTTCTTGCAGCTCGCAATACCTGCTGGCGGCCGGCGTGTTCACCTTGGCGGTCATGCTCGCCGGCACCCAGATCGATTCCATGGCGACCCGGTTCGCGCTGCTCGCCGTCCCCGCCTTCCTCTGCCTTCGTGTTTCTCGGCTCCGCCTACCCTTCGCCGTCGGCATTGGGCTAGTCCTGATGGCGTCCGCGCTTCGAGCCGGATCCGCGTGGGGAGGTGCTGAGCGCCGAGCGGACGTTCTTCGGGACATACAAGGTCCGGTTTCACTCGGGCGGGCAGTATCGGTCGTTGTCGCACGGCACGACGATGCACGGCATGCAGGCAGTGTCCGCTGCTCGACAGGACGAGCCTCTGAGCTATTACCATCGGACCGGTCCCTTCGGTGAGATCATCGCCGCCATCGTTCCAACCACCTGAACACGGCGGAGATGGCCGTGGTCGGCTTCGGCGTTGGTCGTTGCCACTTAGGTGATTGAACCAGCGATGGACGTTCTTCGAGATAGATCCGGCTGTCGAGCGCATTGCCCGACGAGCGGAACTTCACTTACCTCGCCCGTTGTGGCGATGCCTGCGGGTCGTGATCGGAGATGCCCGTCAGTCACTCAAGCGCCTTGACGGACGCGAATACGGGATCATCGCCCTGGACGCATTCAGTTCGGATGCTATTCCGATGCACCTGGTAACCCGTGAGGCGCTTCAGATCTACCTCTCCAGGCTCGCTCCCGACGGCGTACTGGCCTTTCACATCTCCAACCGCCATATAAACCTCGAGCCGGTACTCGCGAAGCTTGCCGAGCAGGCTCAACTCACGGCGCTGATCCGTCGTGACCGCGTCCCGGACGATGAATCCGCGAACGGAAAGACCAGCTCGGACTGGCTCGTCATGGGCCGCCGAGCGGAAGATCTCGGTGCCCTCGCGACGGATGCCAAGTGGGCACCCGCCGCCACCAATCCGCGGGGTCGCGCTCTGGACCGACGATTTCTCCAATATTCTGGCGGTGCTGTCGAAGCGGTGAGGGACAGTGTCTTCAGGCCTCGATCTGCCAGCGCGGTTACCGCATCGGCTGGAAATAGAGGTTGTGAGGATCCACCCGAACGTCCTTCCCAACGAGCACATACTGGTGCTTCGCGAAGTAGTCGATGATCTGCTGGCGTACCTGGGGATGGACTTCGATGCACACCAGGTCCGGCCTGAATCGGTCGATGTCGAAGCCCGCGAGTGCTTTTGGCTCGGCCAGGTCGATGTCCATCGACAGGTAATCGACCTTGCGGATGCCGGCCTGGTCGAGGACCGCATTCAGCGTCGTCGACGGCACCTCCCGTTGTTGCCCGTTGCCGCCAAACTTCGTCGGCAAATCGGAGTTCGCTGACGCGACGAGGTTGTTTTCCGGCACGAAGAACTTATCGGTGAGTCACCCACGTCCGAGGCGAACATGGCGACGAACTTCGTGCGCGGCCGGTGGATCTTGTAGTCCGCGGCAAACTCCTCGAGCGCATCGACGGCCACCCCGGACCAGCCAAGCCTGTTTTCGAGGAATACGTGTTGTTCTGCCGCTGGTAGTGGTTGGCTCCCACGTCAAGGAATACGCCGTTCCGACGGTCCTGGAAATAGTCTCGCGCGATCCACTCTTCATCCCCCATCGAGAACTTGAGGCCGTACCGCTCGATACTTTCGGCTCCTGGAGCGGATTGTCGCTGAAATAGAAATGCGGGCGCAACCATTCTCGATAGCCGGTGACCGTCAACGCCGCCACGACAATGCACAAGGCGAACAGCTCGATTAGTGACAGGCGGAAGCCACGCTTCCTCGCTCGCGAAGGGCATCGCAAGTTTTTGGTTCCATGGTGGTTGCAATTCTGCCCTATCTTCAGAGGTTGCCAATCGGAAAACTGTCCACCCTGAACGAACGCCCGGTATGAACTGGGTATGGTCGGGCGGCCGCTGGCCGGCCAGATCGACAGCTCGACTGCCGCAATCTGGGCCGTCCTGGTTCGGTCCGGGGTCGCGGCCCGCACCCGGCAGTGGCACAGAAGCGCGTCGGTCTGCTAAAATGGATGCGCTCCCCACAACAGCCAGGCGGAAGATAGAAGATAGCCCGCCACCGGTCTCCAGAAACAGGAAGCCGCATGTCTGATGCTACGCCATCCTTCGGGACGCGTTTACCGCCCTTCGGCTCGCGGCGGCGGTGCTGGCGATCTCCGTGCTGCTCTTCGGCCTGATTGCCTTGGTCGTCAAGGGTCGCGACGCGTTCGAAGCCGCGCATCGAGTGGTCGCCGAGGTCCGTTTGAACCTCGCGTTCTATTTCTTCGATGCGCGTCTCGTTGCCCCGTTCCTCACCGTTCTGATCGCCGTTGTGCGATTCGCAGTGGATGAATACTCTCTCGAATTCTGGAGCGACCAGGTCTGGCAGACTGCCGGCAAGCCGATGACGCTGGTGGCGGTGCTCTTCATCGGCGATCTGGTCTCGTATGCGCGGCATCGAGTCGAGCACACGCGCTGGTTCTGGCCGGCTCACGTGATCCACCACAGCGACACCGACATGACCTGGCTGACGCTGTCACGTTTTCACCCGATCAACCGAGTGACAACGGCGGTGATCGACGTGTCGGCGCTGGCCCTTCTCGGCTTTCCGACGTGGGCGCTGGTTGCGAACAACCTGGCCATCCGGCACTACTACGGCGAGTTCATCCACGCGGACTTCCGTGGATGGTACGGCCGCTTCGGCCGGGTCTTCGTCTCACCAGTGATGCACCGCTGGCATCATGCCCGGGATGTGAAGGGCGCGGGCAGCAATTTCGCCACCCTGTTCTCCGTGTTCGACCGAGCGTTCGGGACCGACGACGTCCCCGGCCTGTGCACGGTGCCTCTGGGCGTGACCGACGATCAATACCCCGGTCGTGGCCTGGTCAGGCACTTGCTTCACCCATTCGTCGCCTGGACCAAGGGAAAGGCCTTGCGATCGTGCGGGGCTCACGCAACTGAAGGCTCAGTGTGAATGCTTCGATCCGGTGGTACTCAAAGCAGCGCCGAAAAGAAGACGATCCCCCAGAGGGCAGCGCAACCACCCCGAGTCCCTCCCCAGGCGCCAACCGGCGGCGGAGTCAGCCAGAGAGTGGTTTGCCTTGGGATCGAAACCAGAATGACCGCTGGACCATGCAACTCTCGGCCACAAACGTGGGTCGTCCCGCAATGCCTGGGCGACCAGAATGATCGGCAACGCGAGCAGTACGCCGTTGTGTCCCATCGCCAGCGGGTTCAGCGCCACCGCAGCGGTGGACCACGCTGCGAACCGTGCGCCTTCATTTCGATCCACCAGCTCGGCCGTGAGTGGCCTTGAAGGCCGCAGCGATCAGTATCACGGGACACTGCCACCGCTCCCGAGCCAAGGCCGGCGCATGAAGAAACGGCTCTGCCCATCGGCCGCCGACAAAGCGCGCGCGAGCGCTCCATGAACGGAGTAGGTCACAGCCGGCCATGTTTCCCAATAAGCGACGTTGTCGTATGAATTTCTCAAGAAGTCCTCGAATGTCCTGGGCCAGCAGTCAACCGACAATCCGGTCAACAACATCGCCGTGAGTACGAGGGTGATGGCGCCCGCAATGAGCGAGACAGGAAATACCAGACGAACACTAGCGGAAAGAGCTTGATCGACGCGGCGAGGCCTACCAGCGCGCTCCTGCTCCGAAGGCACCGCGGGCAGAAAGCGCCAGGCGAGCACCAGCAGCACCGCGAGGATGATGGAGAACTGGCCTTTCTCGAGGTTGTACAGCACAGGTGGCCCAGAAGAAGACACAGAAAAATCGTGAAAACCGTTCCGGTCGCCGGCCTGCCTGGAGGCGCCCGCCGTTGCGGATGAAGCACCTCTCCCAGTAATAGCGCCAGCATGAAGAGAGCGCCATCGAACCGGCGAACCAGAGCAAGGCGGCGGTTTGAACGGCAGATAGGCGAACGGCCAGCTCAGAACACGACGAGTGGCGGGTGCGGGAAATACGGATAGCCGATAGGGCCGTTACTCCCAAGGACGGCGACCCCCGACGAAGACGCGGGCATGCTCGGCTCCGAACTCAGATCCATACGGCGACTTCCCGCCAATGACCAAACGCGCTGCCGCGACGTCCTGTGCGAAATCTGGGGCCTGAATGCCCCGCCGAGCGCATCCGTCCACGGCTCGCCCCAGCACTCATTGCCGACCCATTGCCAAGAAGGCGGTCACGGTGATCCAGACAGGCACCCGCACGAGCCAACGCGAAGAGCCGTCTGCCGGAGGTGGTCGTCACGGGTATCTGCACCAGGCGTCTAAGGGCGCAGATCCAGAACATAGGCCAGAGGGTACTCCCTGCCGCCGAACGGTATGCAGCACACGCCCTGGCGCTCCTAGGTGGCAGTCCCAACGAGTGGTGGCAAGAAGAAGATCGGGGTTGTCGGTCATGGCGACGTGAATGAAGCGCGCGCCGTCCGGACCGCGAAGGTAGTAGCTGCTCTGCAGCGGGTTCGAGCAGTTGGCGATCCGGATACCTTCGCCTGGAACGTTTGCCGCGACCCATTCGATCGCCTCACGATAGCTATTGCCCCAGTAGTCCGTCTCGAACCGTCCGCTCGCTCCGGAAAGCCCTCCGGCAAAGACGCGATTGAAGTAAATACTCTGATACGGGTGAAGCATGACCATGTCCCACACGGTCACGCCGGCTGCGATCATGCCCACACCAGCGATCAGTGCGCGCATCGCGCCAGGGACGTGCGCACGAAGACCGCTCTCGAAACCGGCTGCCGCCGCGACGGCAAGCGGCGGAATGAAAACAGGAAATGGCGGACACCATCGTAGAGCGTTGAACGTAGGATCACGGCCGTGACGATGGGAAAGAGGATGACGAAACCCAGAAAGCGAAGATCCATCCTGGAATGGCGAATCTCGATTCGCCGGTCGGAACGTCGACCGATTTCATCATGGCGAGGTCCGATGCGGACCTCGCTCGTTGGCTGCTGCCAGCCAGCCGGCCGTCGTTGATCTGTCGACGCCTCCCGAACCCGTAGCCCGCGACCGCCGCTGCGGCGGCGACGAAGTAGAGCTCCGGTAACTGCATACCGAACCAGACGGGCAAGTAGCCGAGAGGCGGGTTCCGTGCCGGTACCTGCCCGCCAAGGAACAAGGTGGTCAAAGCGAACGAGAACCGTGATGCCACCACGATGCCACGCAAGGGATTGAAGATCGGGCTCACCTGGCCCCACGGCCAGCAGCTCAGCATGACCAACCACGCGCCCGCCGTCACCCACGCGAGCGCTGTCGCTGCACGCAGCAGCTCGCGCGTCCGGGCGCGGGCCCGCCACAGGGCCAACGACCACCACGCTACGACATAGACGAAGAAGAAGATCCCCCCCGGCCGGGTCGCGAGCATGGCTCCGAGACAGATGCTCAACTTCACGGCGGCCGTTGTCGACGTCCCCGGCAGTGACCGCGTGCTCTGGACAGGTAGCAAAGGGCCCACACGAAGAGAGCAGCGAACGGCATGTCTTTGGGGTTGTTGAAGCTGTGGCCGTAGAACATCGGAGTCAAAGCCGTCAGGCCCATTGACACGACGCCGCCGCGCGGCCCGAGAAGCAATGTCCCAAGCCGCCTTGTCCCAGCAAGCGCAAGAATGCCGAAGCCGAGGTTTACGAGGTGACGATCCTCGTAAAGGCCGAAGGGGAAACCCATGCGAACAGCTGGGCGAGGACGTCGAAGAGGCCACCGTAGCTGTACGAATTCTTATAGGTAAAGGCTCGGTCATCCTGGAACCAGGACGTAAACCACGCTACAACATACTCACCATAGGTGTTATGAAACTCTTCGTCCCAGGTCATCCCGTAGTCCCACACCGTGGCCAACATCAGCACAGAGATTAGGACCAGCGACACAAGCCCGGTCGCTTTCCAGCCATTTGCGCTACGCAGGCTACCGGGGGCGGACGAGGCCGGGTCAGTCACGAGGATCGCTCATCGGCCAAGAGACCGTGTGTGCGCCGATGCCGTGCCACCAAGGCTTCGTCAACGCACCTTCCCCGGCCCTGATCTGTCTCTCGACAGGAGCAGCTGCCGCGGATGCGAGGGTGACGGCGATCGGATTCATAAGCGGCGCGCCCGCCGGTCCTGACTCGTTCAAGGGTGATGGCATGTGACTTCGGAGAGCTCCAGGCAGAGAGCAGCCGAACCAAAGTCGCTAGAATAGGCCGTCCGTCGGTGCTGGACCGACGGTTACACGAACATCCTGGCGGTCATTGGCGTTGCAGTAACCAATTTCGAATCCCATCAGTATGCTGCCGAACCACCCACCGAGCCTCGTTCCCCGTCCGTCTGCCGGTGATCTTGGCCTCCACCCGCTTGCATTGCTGCTCCTGCTGATGAATGTGGCGGTAGTCGCCTCGACGCTGCCGTTCTACGGGTCATACGGGCTTGTGATTGACTGGCCCACTTTCATCCCCTCTTCAGCGGCCGTCGCATTTGCAGCGGTGGCCTGGCTGGTACATCGGTCATCCCCTGGGCGTCCATCCGAGTGGCCGGTCGCCGAGAGCTTTGTCGCGTTCACGCTCATCGCGCTTTGTTTTTCGATCGTAACCCCGGCGCAGTATCTCGCTGTCGCCCTGAAGCGACCGTTGGCGGATGCCTGGCTTGCGAGTGCGGATTCGATGGTCGGCATCTCAGTTCCCGGGGTGGTGGCGTGGACGAGTACCATCCCTTGCTGGTGCCCCTCCTAGTGGCTGCCTATTACAGCCTGATGCCGCAGTTCATTGCGCCGATAGTCCTTCTAGGTCTCTTCTATCGAGATCGCGAGGCGTTGTGGGAATACGCGTTCAACTTTCATTTTTGCCTGCTGATGACATTGCTCGGGCTCGCTTTGTTCCCCGCTGCCTGCGCATTCACCCACTACGGGTTCGAGTCTCTGATCGATCAGACGCGATTCATCCAGCATTTTCAGGCACTGCGAAGCGGCACCTTTACGCGGCTTCAGCTACAGGAGCTCGAGGGGCTCATCACCTTTCCGTCGTTTCACGTCGCCGGTGGTTTGATGGTCACCTGGGCGTTTCGCCACTATCGCAAACTGTTCATTGCCCTGACAGCTCTGAACGCGCTGATGATTGCATCGACCGTGCTCCTTGGACCGCATTATGTCGTCGACATCGTCGCGTCGATACTGCTGTTTGCGTTGAGCGCAGGTGTGTACCGGCGCTGGGCGCGACAGCTGGCCGTACCGCGCACCACGGCCCGTCCGCAGACTCCTCAGGCGAGATCGCACTCCGCTTGAAGAGTCTCCCCACCTCGTCAAAGGGGGGGCAGGCAGTCCCGGTTCATCCGCTGATCAAGCCTCCTCGCGTCGCCAGACTCCCAGGATCGACTTACCAACGTGACCGCGAAAAAGGCGATCTACCCGGCGCGACACAGGGATGCACCACCGATCCCAGAGGACGACCTGCGCGATGGTTGGCGAGGCTGACCGGAGGAGCAGTCGGTTGCCCAGGCTCAGCGAAAGGCCGACACTGTCAAGGTAACGCATCTCCACCAGCCTCAAGCCTGGAGGCGTCAACATAGTGAGGCTCCGGCGACTGTACCGACGACAGTGACCGATCGCCTCATCAAATGCCGTGTAGAGTGATTGATGGGCTGGGCTGAGGACAACGATGGTTCCCCCGACCGCGAGCCGCGCCGCCGCCCGCTTCAGTTCGTCAGCGTCTTTTTCGATATGTTCGAGTACATCGATGTAGATGACGCAGTCGAACAAGGGACCAACCCGAAGCGCGTCGAGCGTCCCGACCACAACGCGCACCGGCGCATCGAGCCGAGAAACACGCTCGGCAAGACGGTGGGCCAGATCTGAATCAGGCTCGAGCGCCGTCCAGGAAGTCTGTGTGTTATTTCTGAAAGCGGTAGTCGTCGTACCGATTCCTCCGCCGACTTCCAGCACGTGCCCCTTCAGATATGGCGCAGTGACGTCGCGTAGGTACTGCTTCCAGTTGGTCGCGTGCGCAAAGGCACCGAGCTCAGTTCCGATGTACGTTGTGTTCGACATTCAGCCGTGCAATCGGCAAGCAAGTCTTGTGCGACACATAGTGGACGAACTCGCGAAATGGCAGGAAGCCCGACGTGCCGCGTCCAGCGAGGATGATGAAGACGAAGCCCAGCGAGGTCCCAACCAAGAGGAGCAGCAACATCAGGGTCGCGAGACCGGCTGACAGTGCCCAACCGGGAGCGCTGATGGTCGCGAACGCGTGCCAGACCATGATACCACCCGCTGCGGCGGCGACGATGACTGTGAGAATTCCGCTCACGATGAGCAACCGCACACCGATGCGGTCGCCGAAAACGGACATCGCGCTCAAGCCGTGGGTAACCAGAGAGACGAGGTTCATCTGGGATGCACCGGCATAGCGCGTCCCTCTTGTGGTCGGAATTGTCGTAAAAGGTATACGCGCGTGAAAGACTGCGGCCGCATAGTGATTCCATAGGGCGGAGACGGCGACGAGCCTTCGCAGCAACAGACGGGGAACCACGGAGAAATTACCGACTCGCACCCGTTCGCCTGTCAGGAGAAGGTGAACGAACCGGTAAGCCCAGTACAAGGCAGTAAAGATGATCCCCTCGGATCGACGAGTTCGTTCCGCAAATACCACACCCGCCCCGCCGTCCGATTCGAGTTTGTCGAGCAAGCGGTTGACGTCCTCGGGACGATCCTCACCGTCGCCATCCATCACTATCACGGCGTCACTGGAGCCTTCGGACTCCAGGTAGGCGAGGCCGATCGCAATCGCCCGCTGGTGCCCCAGATTCCTTCGGAGATGTAGAATCTCAACCGAAGTCAACGCCGCAACCTCTAACCTCAGGTCGAGTGGCGGCTGTGATGAACCGTCATCGACGATCAGTAGTGCGGCTGGGCGACCGCGGCTCGCCAACTCTCGATCGAGGGCCGGGATGAGCGCCGACAGCGCCGTCCAATCATTGAAGATCGGCGTCAGAACCGTAAGCGTCATGCCGCCAGATTATAGCGGCACGGCCAAGGGGGCAGGCGGGTTAGGCTCGCGACCGTGACGATTCAGAGGTACCAGTTGCCCCAGACATACAGCCGATGCCAAATGGTCGCGGCTACGCCGCCGGGCTCACGCCGTTGATGCCTCGGGTCGGATCGTCGCCGCAATGAGCCGGCGTGTTCCGATCACCCCGTAAACAGTGGCCAGGGCCCAGGCCGGCCCGGTCACGAATCCCCAGTAAGCGTTGAAGGAGTGACCTACGACTGCGAACGCGACGAAGTACGCGGCCACGGCGCACTTCAGGTGACGGTCGGCCGGGCTGAACAGCGAGGCAACCACGACGACCGCCGCGATCGCGGCCGCCCAGCGAGGGAGCAGCAGCAGCCAGCCTCCCATGCCGACGGTGCTCACGATGAAGGGCCAGCCGCCAAAAGCAATCCACGACTGGTGCTTGAGATCGCCCGGCATGATGTAGGCCGAGGCCGATAAGGCATGAGTCGTGTAATAGACGGCGAACAAGCCCAGGCCGGCCAGCTGCCATCGGACCTCGGTGCTGCGTCGTGCTTGGACGGCAAGAACAAGCGATAGCAGGACGTAGGGTAGCACCAGCTCGCGTGCGCAGACAGCCGCGATGGCGAAAATCACCCCGCTGCGAACGGCGCCGAGTGTGTAAGCCAGCACGGACAGCAGCAACAAGACTCCCGCCCAGGTCTCGGGCATGTAAAGGCTCTCCGATGCGGCGAGCGGCAGAATGACCCCGCCGATCTGCAGCAAGACGGCGACCAAGAGCAGTGCGGGAGAGCCTTTTCGAAACACCATGACCGTGCCGACAATGGCCGCCGCCGCAAGGCAGACCATGAGGCCGCGCATCATCAGGGGTGCATGGCCGACGAGCAGAAAAGTCACCGGCGCCCGCCAGTTGAATAGGCTGGCCGTCGGATAATCACGCTGACGGAGCTCGGTGTTCATGGACGGGTAATAGGGTTCGCCTGCCCGTACCCGCGAGATGACCGCCCGGAACAGGGCGAGATCGCCGTCGCGGGTTTTCGTCGACGCCGGCGTGACCCGTCCGGTGGGAGGCCACAGGCCGAGCACGAGCAGCGCGACAAGAGACGTGAGAATCAGGCGGGGGTGGGTCACGCTGAGTGCAATTCTAGCCGTTCGACCGGAGCCCGGGTGTGTGTCTTCCAGGATCGGATCTTTGAAATGTCGCCTGACCATGACCAGCGGCGATCATCTACAATCACCTGCCAAAGGAACTATGACTGGTTCAAAGAATATAAAGCGGTTCGACCTGATGGAACTCTGCTTGGTCGTGGTGTTAGCGGCCACTGCCGTGTGGGCGTTCAAGCCGTCAACGCCCGTTCCAGCGAACGAAGAAGCGCTCGCACTTGAGACCGCCTACGGGCCGCAGCACAACTCGGAGAACGAGGAGGAATGGATCATTCGGGATTTCTTCAGGGACCGTCGGGACGGAGTCTTCGTAGACGTGGGCGCGAGTCACCACCGCATCAACAGCAACACGTATTTCCTGGAGCACAACCTGGGTTGGTCCGGGTTGGCGGTCGAGCCATTCACCCATTTCGAGCCTGGATACGTGGCGGAACGGCCCCGGACGCGGTTCATGCCATTCTTCGTGTCAGACGTCTCCGACCAGCAGGCCAAGATGTACACGCTTGGCGAGAAGTTCCTCGGCAACTCCACCGACAAGGCGTTCGTCGAGCGGTTCGGAAAGAATCCAAAGGAGTTCACCGCTCCCACGATCACGCTCAACGATCTTCTCGTCCGAGCGAAGGTACCTAGCTGGACTTCATGTCCATGGACATCGAACTGTCGGAGCCGAAGGCGCTCGCGGGCTTTACCATCGAGCGTTTCAAGCCGGAGCTCGTGTGCATCGAAGCGCATCCGGAGGTGCCCAGCAGATCCTCGATTATTTCGCAAAGCATCAGTATGTCGTCTCAGCAAGTATCTGCGCGCAGACGACAAGAACCTCTATTTCACCCCGTTACATTGACGCCCGCCGAGAGCATCAATCGCAACGAACTGCCGCAGGGCGCGCATCACGACGGAAGTCCGGCGACCACCATTAGTGATGTTCCGAAAGGCAGTCGTGAGGCCAACGCGTACTCGCCGCGGAACCAGACCTGAAGGGCGCGGTTCAGGGTCGGCCCGGGAATGGAAGGCACGTGGGCGGATGTTGTGATGAGGCTCTCCTGGAGGCGAACCACCGCTTGGGGAGAACCAGCGATTGGAACAGATAAGTCGTTTCATTGACGGCAAGACCGGCGGTCGCCACCGTCCGACGCATCTGTGCGGCGGTATACCGGCGGAAGTGTTGGTTCAGGTCATCGTGGGTCGTCCAGAGCCAGTTGAAGGCTGGAACGGTGATCAGGATCCGTCCGTTTGGTTTCAGCAGAGCTCGGGCGTGACGGAGCACCACCTCCGGATTCGGAACATGTTCCAGGATGTCCAGCATGAGGATGGTGTCGTACGGCGCTGCCGGCTTGAACGATCCGTCCAGTTCGCCGGCGAAGATGCTGGCGCGCCATTTTCCCGCGGCCTGGACCGCGGACTCGTCGATTCGATCCCTTCAACGTGGCCGAAGCGCTGCAGAGCATCGAAGAACAGGCCGGCGCCGCAGCCGACGTCGAGGATCCTGGCCGGCTTGGCGCCCTCACCGAGGAGCTCGCCAAGTTTAGCGAGCAGAATCGACTCCCTGACGCGCCACCACCAGTGCTGGCGGTACAGGTCCGGATAGGAGCCGCGTAGGTGCTATCCAACGGCCTGACCGATGACCTTGGCGATCACATAGGCGGGCGCTTCTTGGCTTCTCCGTAGACGCGCCCGAGGTAATCGCCGATCACCCCCATGAAAAAAAGTTGGACGCCGGTCAGGAAAGTCATCACCACCAGTGACGCCGTGAAGCCTTCGGGGGCCGTACCCATCACCACGACGCACATAGCACGGCGTAGATCGAGACAGTGTGGCGATCGCGATCGCCACCATGCCGAGAGACGGGCGCCGCACGAAGCGGCGCGACCGAGAAAGAGCAGATGCCGTCAAGCGCGAGCTTAATCAGTTTCCACGCGGTGTATTTCGGCTTTCCCGCGAAACGTGCTGGCCGTCGACATCGAGGCCACCTGCGTGAAGCCGACCCAGGCACGGAGACCGCGCAGGTATCGTTGCTGTTCCGGGCGACCCGAGGGCCGCCACCACGGGACTGCCCAGCAGCGCAAAATCCCCAGCATCCCTGGGCAAGTGGACTTCCGAAAGGGACGCAATGATGGCGTAAAACACGCGATACGACGCCCGCAGCAGCCACCCTTCTGACGCGCGGCGTGCGCGTAAACGACATCCGCGCCAGCCTGGTGATGTCTCATCAATTCGGGGATCACCTCCGGTTCGTCCTGAAGGTCCGCGTCCATCAGGACGACCGCGTCACCGCTGACTTGGTCCAGGGCCGCGCTCAACGCCGCCTGATGCCCGAAGTTCCTCGAGAGCACAACGACCCGGATGCGGCGATCCCGCCGGGCGGCTTCGGTGAGCAGGGTTCGCGATCCGTCGGCGCTGCCGTCATCGACGAAGACAATCTCGTGCGGCCCTCCCGGCAGCGAGTCGAGCACCTTGAGCAGCCGCCTGAGCAGATCGGGAATGACCTGCTCCTCGTTGTAGACTGGAATTCCTACTGAGAGCCGCATGTTCTTGTCCTGCCTCGGAAATACACCATAGCCCATAGTGCGCCGCCGAGCATGTACGGCTCATCGACTTCGCGTTCGAGGTGCACCTCGAACCGCGCGTGCCACGAATTGAGGCTGCGGGCGTAACGTCCTCGATCGAGCCTCGCCATGAGCCTGGAGAGTCCGGCCTGGTGGCAGCACAAGCTCCAGGACGTGCACGCGACCGTCCGGCTCCACGAGCCCTGCGACGCGGGCGAGGATGTCGTCGACCGTCTGGTCCGGTAGATGATGCAGGAAACTGTTGACCAGAACCGTGTCAAACCGTCCGAGATGCGAGAGGTCGGCGGTTGCGAGATCGGCTTGGACAAAAAGCCCCGGGTGCCGGGCCGCCGACCTCCAGGTACTTCTCGTTGATGTCGACACCTACGTACTCGGCACCGCCAAAGCGCGCGGCATTAGTTCCGGGGCCGCATCCAACGTCAAGAATACGGCGGGCCGGCCTCTGATCGAGGTATTGCTGAACCGGCGAAAATTTCCTGTCGGCAAACGGCGCCTGCCACAGCCGGTAGATCCATGGCTGTTCCATCACTCGTCGCCGACTCTCATCGGTTCTCAATCAGCTGTGACGCATAGCCACTCGCCCAGCCTCGTCGAGACGTCTGATCTCCTTCATCGCCACCGGACCTCCAGCCGTTCGACCACTAGTCCATACGGAAACTCCGATCGCAGCTGCTTCACGAGCTGATCGGACAGCGGCGGCGAGAAGGACGGTCGATGATTGAGCACCACCACGCTGGCACCCGTCCAATCGGAGAGTCGACGGGTCTCCCGGGCTGGTCGCGCTTCGGTCCGCGAAAAAATCGAACAACGTGCGCGACGGGTTTCGCTGGCCGCTGAGGAAATAAACCTCCGGACAGTCGGGTCCGGCGACGAGAGTACCTCCGGCGATGTGCCCGGTGACTAGAAAAGTGATCCGTCGGTAGAGATTCACATCCGCTCTGCTGACAGTCAGATGCGCGCGTGGCAGATTCAAGCGCGCGTCGAGAGTTTGGATGGCGTGAAATTCGCCCAGGCTGCCGGGGAAGCCACGGTTCATGCTCAACACCGCGAACAGGATCAGCAGCACTAGCGGCGGCCCGGTGTGCAGATGCACGAAGCCGGGGCGGTTGTGGATGAGAACCGCTCCGCAGATGACCGCGAGAGGAGCCACGTAGCAGAAATATATCGGCGCGCCGAATGGAAACTGAACCAGGGCCGCCCAGGCCAGGATAGAGCTCGACACCAGCAGCATCTGCCGATCTGGCCCCTTCACACGATCGCTGAGCGTGAGAATGCCGGCAACCAACAGCGGCAGAACTGACGCCAGGGCGCGCGACGATTGCCACACCAGTTGATAGACCATGTTTTCGCGAAGCGCCCACCAGCTGAGAGCTGCCGCGATCGCAAATCGTGTGACCTTGACGATCCTCAGAGCTCTCGGACCTGGGCTGCCGGGGAGCACGAACGTGGCCGCCAGGAGAAATCCCAGGAGGAAGAGTGGCGCCGATGGCATGGGCGCGCTTGCGAACGCGAGCCTCCTCTGCGGCAGGACGAAGGCACCATGAACAAAGGTGGTCAGGTGACCGCCGGTGATGTACGGCAGCAACAGGATGGCGATCGGTAGCGAGGCCGTTGCCGCGGCCAGCAGAACCGCTCTCCAAGGGGAGGGCGATCCGGTCGCGGTCACCGTCTCGCCCCCCAACCTCCGAAAGGCGACCGCAGTAGCGGCGATCGGGATGAGGAGATATGCGATCTCACCCATCAACAGTCGTTCGCGCATGATGAAGACCATGGCGATCGGGGGAAGGAAGGCGAGGCCTTCGCGAACGAGCCGGTCCGCCGTGCGGTCGCGACGCGGCGCCGGAGTCGACCACGCCGCCATCAGCAACGGAACCATGAGATAGGCACCCGTCTGCTTGATCGCTGTCGCGAGGCCCACGAACAGCCCGGCCATCGCCACGTAGCGCAACTGGTGGGTATCGGCGTAGCGCATGAGCGCCCAGAGGGCGAGAAGCGCGCAGATCAGGACCCACCAGGACGGCAGGCCGGCGAAATAGTTCGGAAAGCTCCAGAGCAGGGCGAGGCAGGTGCCGACAGCGGCAGCGACTGGTGGGAGATAGCGCCGCAGAATCGAGTAAACGACCAGTTGTGTCAACGCGGCGGCCGCGAACAGCAGCCACCGGATGTGGACCAGGTCGATACCAGCCGTCCGGAAGACAACGGCATACAGCCAGGTGAGCAGACCCGTATAGGGCTCGTCGTAATCGACGTGGGGGATCTCGCCCAGCAGCACTCTTTCGGCGGACTGCCCGATCATTCCCTCGTCGTGAGGGAACCAGCCGCGCCGAACGAACAGGCTGAGATACAGCACGGCGACCACGAGCAAGCCGACCGCCAGGGCTCGCTCGGTCCTCGTGCCTGAAGTAGTCACGGACGCCGGAGTTCCACAAAGATCAATGTCGTCTGTCGGCAATATACCGCGGGCCCCGTCCCCATCAGGCGGCTAGAAGCGCATGTCCTACTGACAAAAATATCATCGCCATGGATCGCGTCTGGGCTCGGCGACCGCGGTGGTCGCCGTGAAATAGGGGCGTGACAATGCCAGAATGTCGCGATGAACTGCACCAACTGCGGCGCCGCGATGGAGCTGGTGGAGTCGCGCCGCTACTTTCAGTGCGCCCACTGCGGGACCTATCAATTCCCGACCTCCATCGAAGCGGATGGCATCCGGATCGTCGGCCAGCTTCCGGATGCCCCGGCCTGTCCGGTGTGCCAGGTCGGCATGGCCCACGCGCTGCTGGACGATGATCACCCGGTTGATTTCTGTGCCAGATGCCGCGGCGTCCTCCTGCCGCGGACGACCTTCGCCGGGGTGATGCACAAGCGCCGCGCCTGGGCGACCGACCCGCCGGCCGAGCCGGTGCCGCTCGATCGCGCCGCTCTCTCACGGCAGCTCTCCTGCCCGAAATGCCGGAACCGCTTCGAGACCTACCCGCACTACGGCCCGGGGAACGTGGTGATCGACAGCTGCACGGGCTGTGATCTGATCTGGCTGGACTTCGGCGAAATGCGGCAGATCGTCGATGCCCCGGGCAGCGATCGCGGCAGCCGGCACATGCCGCGAATCGACGAGGCCTACGTCCGCGAGGGGGTGGTGCGCACCGAGGAGCCGGAGCCGCCGCGCGATCCGATCCGGGCGCTGTTCGACCTGCTGTTCACCGGTTGAGGCGGTAGTTGTTGGCCACGATCGCCGCCAGCGCCGCGTTGACCGCGGTGGTGAGGATGATCGACGCCTTCCGGTTCTTCTTCCACATCTTCTCGGAAACCCAGATCACGCTCGCGGTCGCTCCGGCCTTCACCGCCAGGAAGGCGGCGCTGTTCTTGGCCAAGGGCCGCATCGCCGGATTGGCCTCGCCGTCGCCCGCTTCGAGCGCCTGGCGGGTCGAATGCACGTCCAGGCCCTGGAGCGCGATCAGCGAGCCGTAGAGGGGCATCAACGCGGCCGGACGCCGCGGCTGGTCGTCATCCACCGGAAACAACGGCGGTATTTGAGGTGCCTGGGGAGCTTCGCCGAGGTTCGTGTCGGCCAATGTCACCGCGGGGAGGTTCACGACGCCCCCAGGGGGTGCCGCCGGCGGCAGCTCCTGCGCGCCGGCTCTCGCGGCCATCCACGAGGCGATGATCACGACGCCGACAACCCGCTGCACCGGACCAACGAAGCCCATGACGTCTCCTTACTGGCGCGGCTGCATCCAACGCCGATGCCATCCCGCCTTCGCGTGCAGAGGAGCATAGATCATTTGGAGATTTCAGGTGTCTGGACCCTGGCCGGGTCGGATGGGTGCAGCGATGCGATGCCGGGTGTGATGCAACGAACCACATAGCTCGCGAAGTCAGCTCCGTTCGAAGGCGCCCGGTCAATAGGCGTTCCGCGTGGGATAAGCTTTCTCCCACCGTGAAAGGTATCGTGCTCGCCGGCGGCGCCGGCACCCGCCTCTACCCGCTCACCCGGGTCATCAGCAAGCAGCTCCTGCCGGTGTACGACAAGCCGATGGTCTACTACCCGCTGTCGACGCTGATGCTCGCCGGCATCCGCGACGTGCTGGTGATCGCCACCCCCGAGGAGCTGCCCCGCTTCGAAGGGCTGCTCGGGGACGGCAGCGCCTGGGGCATGCGGTTCGACTACGCGCCCCAGCCGAGGCCGGAGGGGCTGGCGCAGGCGTTCGTCATCGGCGCCCCCTTCATCGGCAGCGACCCGGTATGCCTGGTCCTCGGCGACAACCTGTTCTACGGCGATGGGTTGAGCGCGATGCTTCAGAAAGCGGCCGCCCGGCCGGATGGCGCCACGATCTTCGGCTACTACGTCAAGGACCCGGAGCGCTACGGCGTCGCCGAAGTGGACGCCGCCGGCCGGATCCGCAGTCTCGAGGAAAAGCCGGCATCGCCGAAGTCCCACTACGCCGTCACCGGCATCTACTTCTACGACAACCACGTCGTCGAGATCGCCGGGGACCTGAAGCCGTCGGCGCGGGGAGAGCTGGAGATCACCGACGTCAACCTCGAGTACCTGCGCCGGGGCACGCTGCGGATCGAGCTGCTCGGCCGCGGAATGGCGTGGCTCGATACCGGCACCCACGAGTCCCTGCACGACGCGTCCACGTTCATCGAGACGATCGAGAAACGGCAGGGGCTCAAGATCGCGTGCCCTGAAGAAGTCGCCTACCGGATGGGATACATAGACGCCGACCAGGTCCGCCGCCTGGCCGCACCGCTGCGGCAGTCTGCCTACGGGGAGTACCTGCTCAAGATCCTGGAGTGAGGCGCTCGGAGCGCCTAGTTGAAGCCGGCGACCCGGCGGCGCAGCGCCTTGACGTGGTCGAGCAATCGCGCCGGCTCCTCGTCCGACGACTCCAGCTCGTCGTTATCGCCCTCTCCGTCCGCGTCCTGCGGCGACAACCGGAGGTACTCCTCGAGGTCACGCAGCGCCGAAGCGAAGTCTTCGAGATGGTAGGCCAGCAGCCCGCGGTCGCGCAGTTCGTTGATCGCTGATGGGTCGGCCGCCAGCAGCAGCGTGGAAATGAACCGGGCCTGGGGGAAGGAGCGCATCCGGACGTAGAGCCGCTTCAGGTTGACCAGCATCCTCACCACGATGTCGTGGCGGGTCGCGGCCGCCAGCAGCGATCCGTCGAACGCCGCATCGTCGCCGACATGCTTGCGGAGCAGCTGCCGGCAATCGAACTCCGACAGCAGCGCCCCGCCGTGGAACGGATCGATGATCAGGTCGTCGCCGGAGAGGTGGCCGCCGGCGCGGAGCAGGAAGTGGCCGGGGAAGTTGATCCCGGACACGTCGAGGCCGGCCCGCCGCGCGACTTCGAGATAGATGACCGCGAGGCTGATCGGGATCCCGGTGCGGCGGTCGAGCACTTCGTTGAGGAAGCTGTTGCGCGGATCGTCGTAGTGATCCCGGTTCCCCGAGAACCCTTCCTCCTCGAACAGGTATTCGTTCAACGCAGGGATCGCTTCGGACGGCACGGCCACGATCCCGGCGAGCCGGCTCGCCGCTTTTCGCCCCATCACCTCGATGCGATCGAGATACGGCTGCGAGTCGAGCGCCGGATACTCGATGCGCGCGATGGCCAGCGCCGCCGGCAGGACGTCGGCGCCGGGGGCGTTCAGAGCGGCCTCGAGCTCCGCGGTCACTTGAGGCAGGCGCGAATTGAGGTTCAGGGAGTACGGCACTGGCGGCGATTGTACTCTCCGCCTACAGGCGGGCGATGAGCTCCTCGGTGAATTCCTCCAGGGAAGCGATCACCTCGTCGGCTTCGGTCAGCTCGGATGCGGGATAGGTATTGGTGATGCCGACGCACTTGAGGCCCGCGGTCCTGGCCGAGACGATGCCCCAGCGGGAGTCTTCGATTGCCACGCAGCCGGACGGCGGAAGGCCGTGCAGCTGCGCCGCGCGCGCGTAAGGATCAGGGGCAGGCTTGCTGTTCGGCGTGTCACCCGAGCCGACGATGAACCGGAAGTGCGGTTCGAGCTTCGCCCGGCGGAGGATCATCCGGATCTCGTGCGGCAGCGCCCCCGACGCGATGCCGAGCGGAAAGGCCGGGGCCAGCCGTTCGATGCAGTCCGCCGCCCCCGGGTACAGGACGTCCTGGCTGGCGATTACGTCGTCGAACACCCGTGATTTCTCGTCGATCAGGGCGGCGATGCGATCCGCGGTCAGCTGCCAGCCGTGCGCCGCCGCCATTGCCCTGAACACCCCCTCATCGTCGAACCCGAGATAGTGCGCGTAGTAATCGTCGCGAGTCAGGGTGACGCCGAGGCTGGCGAAGACTTCCTGATAGGCCGAAAGGTGGAGCGGCTCGGAGTCGGCGAGCACGCCGTCGAAGTCGAAGACAACCGCGCGGATCATCGGACCATCACTCGAGTGGCTCCTTCAGCGGGTCGGACGCAGGCGTTCCCCGGCGCGGACCGGCACCGGCAGCCGGTTCTCCCGGGGCGGATAGGGACAGTCGTACTCGGCATTGAAAACGCAGAACGGATGGTAGGCGCGGTTGAAGTCGAGATCGTAGATGCCGGTCGGGGTGCGATCGAGATCAAGGTATCGTCCGCCGGGATAGGTCTCGCTGCCGTTCGTGAGGTCGCCGAAGGGGACGAAGAGGCGGCGCACGTCGTTGGTGGTCGCGTCGACGAACGCCGACAGCGTCAGCGGTTGCCCCTTAAGGGTGAATTCGAGCGCGCCGATCTTCCTCATCTTTCTGCGCTGCCCGGTGGATGTCGGCAGCTCCAGCACCGCCTCTCCCGGGGCGACCGTCAGCGAAGCCGGAACCTGGTAGGCCGGATCGATGCCGTAGTAGGGGAGCGGCGGGAAGGTTGCGCGTTCGGCGGCCGGAACCGGCGACTCCGTCGATTCGCGCATGTAGCGGTCCTTTTCGGCGCGCCAGGTCGCGACGTCGGGCGTGGCGGGTGATTCCGCGACGGTGCAGCCCGCCAGTCCCGCCAGGAGCACCAGGGCGACCCAGGTGGTCTGACGCCTAGCCAAAGGGATACTTCTTCCGTGCCAGGACCGCTTCGGCCAGCTGATGCCGGAGCGGGATCGTGTTCACCGGTGGAACGTTCATGACGCGGCGCAGCTCGTCGAACTGCGCCGCCGGTGCGTCCATCGCGGCGAGGGCATTGCGGCCGGCGATCTCCACGCGTCCGACGGCGTCGTTGACGTAGACCGCAGCCGCGGCGGCATGGAGCGGGTCGGCGGAGGCGGCCGCCCGCAGCACGACGCTGTCGCTGGCGAACACCTCGATGATCGCGTCCGCGGCAAACATCAGCAGCTCCTGCTGCTCGCCAAGCTTCGATCCGTAGCGTTCGGCGGCGGTCGAAAGGACGGTCGAGGCGACGGCCCTCATCGCTCCTACCGGGCTCTCGTCCGGCGCAACCGGCTGGACATTCCCTCGACGCGCGATCATCGACGGGATCAGCATGCGGTTGATCTCGTTGGTCCCTTCGAAGATCCGGTTCACCCGCGCGTCGCGGTAGTGCCGCTCGGCAGGATAGTCACGCACGAAACCGTTGCCGCCGTGGATCTGCACGTTCTCGTCGACCACGAAGTCGAGCATCTCGCTGCCCGCAACCTTCACGATCGAAGCCTCGACCGCGTACTCCTCGAGCGCCGGCAGGATCGCGGCGGCTTCAGAGGACGAGGCGGTATGGCTCGCTCCTGCCATGTAGCTGTCGAGCAGGCCGGCGATGCGGTAGAGCATGCTCTCGACCGCGTACTGGCGAACCATCATTTCCGCGAGCTTGTAGCGGATCGCGCCGAACTCGCCGAGCGTGCGGCCGAACTGCCTCCGCTCCGACGCGTAGCGCGCTGCTTCGGCGATCACGAACCGCGCCCCGCCGCTGCACATCGCGGCCAGCTTGAACCGGCCGTAGTTCAGCACGTTGAAGGCGACCTTGTGCCCTTTTCCGATCTCTCCGAGGACGTTCTCCGCCGGCACCCGGACGTCCTGGAGGATCAGCGGCACGGTCGACGAGCCGTGCAGTCCGAGCTTGTGCTCCTCCTTGCCGGTGCTCACGCCGGGGAACTGGCGTTCGACGATGAAGGCGGTGAACTGGCCGGCAGAATCAGCCGGAACAGCGGCGTCGTGGACCCGCGCGAACACCGTGAAGACGTCGGCGAACCCGCCGTTGGTGATCCACATCTTCTCGCCGCTGAGGGCGAAGCTGCCGTCGGCCTGACGCTCCGCCCGGCAGCGCGCGCTGAGCGCGTCGGATCCGGAACCGGTCTCGCTCAGGGCATAGGCGCCGATCATCTCTCCGTCTACGAGTCGCGGCAGGTAGCGGCGCTTCTGGTCCGCCGTCCCGAAGCAGAGGAACGGAGTAATGGAGAGGCCGGTCTGGCCGCCGAAGGTGACCGCCCACGAGGGAAGCCGTCCTACCGATTCGGACACGATCAGCGAGGACACCTTGTCCATGGCCAGGCCGCCGTACGCCTCGGGCACGTCGGTGCCGATCAACCCGAGCTCCGCGCACCGCCGCACCAGCTCGCGGACGAAGGTCCAGTCCTTGGCCTCCAGCCGGTCCACCGCCGGCATGACTTCGTTGGCCACGAACTCGTCCGCCGTCTGACGGATCAGCCGATGCTCGTCCGAGACCTTCTCCGGGGTGAAGGTGGAGCCTGGGCAAGGTGACCGCCACAACCACGAGGCTCCTCTCGCCGATTCAGCTCCCAACTAGCAACCTCCAAATCGCAACTCCAACTCGCAACTCCAACTCCCAAACTCCCCAGTCCGCAATCCGCAATCCGCAGTCCGCAATCCCGTCCCCTCCCGTTTAGAACCCCGCGAGCAGCCCCTCCAGCGCTTCGCCGACCTCCCCGGTCTTCCCTTCGAACAGGTGGTCGGCGCCGTCGATCAGCACCAGCTCCTTCGGTTCCTCGAGCTGACCGTAGAACGCCCACATCCCCTGGACCGGGCACACCTCGTCGTCCTCTCCCTGCACGAAGAACTTCGGCTTGGTGCTCGCCAGGGTGTTCGGGAACGTGTATTTCATCCCTGAGACCGAGGTGGCGACCGGCGGGGAAATGCCGATCAGCGCCTCGACGCGCTCGTCTTCGGCCCCTACTTCCAGGGCCACCCAGGCGCCGAACGAGAACCCGGCCGCCCACAGCCGCGTGCCGGGATACCGCTGCGCCATGTAGTCCAGCGCCGCGCGGAAGTCGGCCTGTTCACCTTCCCCTTTGTCGAACGCGCCGGCACTGCGCCCGACGCCACGAAAGTTGAAGCGCAGCACCACACAGCCGATTCGTGTCAGCCCCTTCGCTCCCTGGAAGACGGCCTTGGTGTGCATGGTGCCGCCGAATTCCGGATGGGGATGCGCGAAGACCACCGCTGCATGCGGACCGTCCGCCCGGGCGGGAACCGGCTCATCGAGAATCGCTTCGAGGAATCCCGCCGGCCCGGACAGATCGTTGATGGTGGCCACACGAAGACGATGACATATTTCAACTACCAACTACCAACCTCCAACTCCCAAAGGGCTGCGAAGAACGTCACTCCGGTTGGGAGTGGGAGGTTGGGAGTTGGAAGTTGACGTTCTCCTCCGACGAATCCCCCGACAACTGAGGCGAACCTGTCCGGCCGGCTGATGAGGCCGAGATGGCCGGTGCGCTCGATCACCGCGTGGCGGGTGCCGGGGATCATCGACAGGTAGCGCAGCGTGCTCTCCACCGGGACGATCTGATCGAGACCCGGCTCGCCGGTGACGATGAGCGAGGGGGCGGTCACCTGGAGGCAGTCCGGCGCGAAGTCGATCGCCTGCTGCTGGACGATGCGGCGGGCCATGAGTGCCGGGATCATCGGCGCGGCGGCGACGCGGAGGCCGTGCCGGGCCAGGAACGAAAGCCGGTCCGCCGGCCGGACGAAGGTGCTTCGGATCTCCGGCCAGATCCTCACCGGAGAGGTCAGGACGAATGCCGGCGCCGCCCGCCATGGCTTCGCGATGTAGGCGCGCTGCCTCGGATTGGGGACCCAGCCGGGGGATGGCGACGAGGCAATGATCAGCGCGGCGACGCGGTCCGGGCGGGTCGCGGCGTAGCGGAGGGCGATGAAGCCGCCGAACGAGGATCCGCAGATCGCCGCGCGACGGAGCCCGGTCCGCTCGAAGATGCCGTCCAGCTGGTCGAGGTAGGCGTCGAAGCCGGCCGACGGATCACCGCGAAGGCCGGAGCCGAAGTCGCCGGCCAGCGAATAGCTGATCGTCCGGCACCGCTCCGACAGCTGGCGCAACGCCGGGCGGATCCACTCCCACCGTCCCTGCACGCCCGGTATCACGATGAGCGGCGGGCCGGAGCCCGCATCGAACAGCCGCATGCCCTGGACCTCGTATAAACACCCAGCCCGAGTGTGACGTATTAGGGCGCATGTTGGACAGCACCCAGCAACAGGCCCTGGTGACCCGCCTGAACCGTATCGAGGGGCAGGTGCGCGGAATCCGGCGCATGGTCGAAGAGCCCCGCCTGTGCATCGAGATCCTGCAGCAGCTGGCGGCAGCCGAGGCGGCCCTCAACCGGATCAGCCTGGCGGTTGTCCGCTGTCACGTCGAGCGCTGCGTGCCGGAAGGCATCGCCCTCGGCGAAGGTGAGCGGACCAAGCGGCTCAACGAGCTCGTCGATATTTTCGACCGATTCACCCGGTAGTACACTTGGGCTTTTGGACGCACCTTTGCACGCCGTGCAGCGGTGTTGAAAGGCCGTGGTTCGGAGTTTTTCGAGGAGTGATCATGAAGTTGGTGCGTTTTATTGCTGTCCTGGCGATGACGCTTGCGTTCGCCGGGACCGGGTTCGCGCAGAGCCGCGGCAGCCTCCGGCTCACCGGCAAAGTCCTGGACGAGGCCGGCAAACCGGTCGAGAAGGTAACCGTCCGTGCGGCGAAAAAGGGCGAAGCCCAGCCGGAGGTCTTCACCGCCCTGACCAACAACAAGGGTGAGTACAACATCAACGGCATCGCCGCCGGTGAATGGGTGATCGAGGCGGCCAAGGAGGGCGTCGGCGTCAAGGAAGTGATCGCCACGCTGCTCGACGGCGATCGGACCAAGACGGTCGATATCACGATCTCCAAGCCGGTCCCCAAGGTGGATCCCAGCGTCGAGATCAACACCGAGCATCAGCGGGCGATCGCGCTCGCCACGGCCGGCAAGATCCCCGAGGCGCGCAAGATCTACGACGACCTGCTGGCGAAATACCCGACCGTCTACCAGCTGCACGCCATGCTCGCCAACATGTACGCGGCCGAGGGAAACCCCGCGAAGGGGCTCGAAGAGATCCGGATCGCGCTCGAGAAGGAGCCCGAGAACAACGACTACAAGCTGCTGTCGGGTGAGCTGATGATGGAGTCGGGCGACAAGGAAGGGGCGAAGAAGGTTCTCGCCACGGTCGACCTCGCCAAGGTGAAGGATCCACGCGCCTTCACCAATCTGGCCATCAACTACATCAACACCGGCAATCATGCCGAGGCGATCGATCTGCTGACCAAGCTGATCGCCCAGTTCCCCGACGACAAGTCGCTGCTCTACTACCGCGGCCGCGCTTACATCGTCGCCACCAAGCTGCCCGAGGCGAAGACCGACCTCGAGGCGTTCCTGGCGGCGGCGCCGACCGCGCCGCAGGCGGCGGATGCCAAGAAGCTGCTCGAGCAGCTAACTAAAAAATAAGACATTGCGGATTGAGGATTGCGGAGTGCGGATTGACGGATTGTCGGATGGTGGATTGTGGATTTGCGGGTGGAACCGATGCGGGTAGACCGATTGAGCTGGACCAATCCCCAATCGCCATTCCACAATCCGTCAATCCGCACTCCGCAATCCCCAATCCGCAATCCGCTGCGGCGTCTTCCGGCCGCTGCCCTCGTGTTGTGCGCCGTCCAGGCGTGCGGGGGCGGCGGGGGAGGCGGCGGCACGAACCCGCCCGGTAGCCCCCCCGCGACGAATCCGTGCGCGACCGTCTCTCTCACCGGCCTCGCGGCGCCGGCCGACGAACAGGTACGGGCCGGGAAGCGGACGCAGGTCGACGGCGATTCCCGCTACGACGTGCTCGACGCGCTCGCGCTGAACCGGGCGCGGGCGAGCCGGGTGACCGAACAGGCTGCCGGCCCGTCGCGTGACAGCATCGACATCGGCGAGATCGCGGTCGTCCCCGACGAGGGGGACCTGATCGCGCCCCCAAATTCATTCGACCTTCGCGGCGCCGGCATTCGATTCAGCCGCAACGGATCCGGCGGCTACGACGCCCGCCGGATCGACGCCAATTTCCGCTCGACCCTCGGCCGCCAGCTCACCCTTGCCGACGACGACAGCGCGTCGGCGCCGGTGGCCTTCAACTTCCCGTTCTACGGCACCGGCCAGACCCAGGCCTTCGTCAACTCCGACGGCAACGTCACTTTCGGGGAAGGGGATCGCGACAGCACCGAGCGCAACGTGGCGCGGCTGCTGACCGGCGCGCCGCGCGTGGCGCCGTTTCTGGCTGACCTCGACCCCAGCGCCGGCGGCAGGATCTACGTGAACGCCGTATCGGACCAGTACACGGTGACCTGGTGCAACGTCCGGGGCTTCGACTCGCAGCTGACGATGACGACGCAGCTGACGCTGCTGCCCGACGGCACCATCGAGTTCGCCTTCGGCACCGGCACCAACAACCTGTCGGACGGCGTGGTCGGCGTCTCCCCGGGCCACACCGGCGATTTCACCCCGGTCGACCTCAGCGCCGCGGGGCCGAACGGCGGCGACGCAGCGATCGGTGAACGGTTCGCCGGCCGCGTGCAGCTCGACACCGTCGCGCTGCTGCAGAAGTTCTACCGCTCCCATCCCGACAATTACGACCAGGTGGTCATCTGGACCGACGCGCCGCTGATCCAGGACGCGTTCGCCTACGAGATGACCGTCGCCAACGAAGTCCGCGGCATCGGCGTGTCGCTGTTCGACGCGGCGCGTGATTTCGGAAGCGCCGGACGGCTCCGCAGCGTCGCGGTCATGGATTGGATCAACAAGTATCCGGAGGACCCGCAGCAGAAGTTCCTGGGCGAGAACAACACCGTCAGCGTGCTCGGCCAGGAGGTCGGGCACCGGTGGCTCGCCTTTGTCGATTTCCGCGACCACACAGGAGCCCAGTCCGGCCGCCTGCTCGGCCGCGGTGACTCGCACTGGAGCTTCTTCATGGATTCCGACGCGTCGGTCATGGAGGGGAACGACATCGAGGATCTCGGCGGCGGCTCGTTCCGCACCGTCGGCGCGGTGAGCCGCTACAGCCTGCTCGATCAATACATGATGGGCCTCGTCAGCCCGTCGCAGGTGCCGACGTTCTTCTACGTCCAGAGCCCGACCAACTCCAGCCCCAGCCGGAACGCGGAATCGGCGCCGCAGGTCGGCGTCACCTTCAACGGCACCCGCCGCGACGTGCTGGTCGACGACATCATCGCGATCCACGGTCCGCGGCTGCCCGCGGCGGCCGAGGCCGCGAAGGTCCATCGCCAGGCCTTCATCTACGTCACCAGCAACAACAGCGCCCCAGCGTCCGCGGCGGTAGAGAAGCTCGACCGCATCCGCCGCGAGTGGGAGGCATTCTTCCTGGCGGCGACCGACGGCCGCATGCGCGCGATCACCACTCTTCGCTGACCACTGGCCTGCCAGGTCGGCGTACATCCTGCGCGGCATGCGCGCGCCCTCATCCCGGCGAGCCTCTCCAGGTTTGCGGAGCGTCGCGGCGGAGCCGCGTCAGCTCCCCGCCGCCTCGGCCTACGCCCGGAAAAATGACACTCCGTCGAGTACCTCACGGTGCCGTCTCGGCTCGGGTTTGCCGAACGCTGGCCGATGATCAGGGTCGGCTCAGGGGTTGGCCGTGCGCCAGTGGCGAATCCCCGCCTCGACGGATGGGGACGCCTGCGTGTCATTTTTCGGAACTGACCCGGCCTACGACAGTCCGCCGGGTCAGCGTAGCGGGCTGTCCGCATCGCGGCAGGGATCTGACACGGCTCCGCCGCGGAGGTATTGTCTCTGCGATTGAAGCGAGACCGAAGACCCTACAAGCCAACCTCGAGGCCAATTCCGCACCACACCCAGCGGATGTCTGTGGCGCCTAAGACGGCACTAGGCCCACCTCGGTTGTGATTGGCCGCAATAGGTGCGGCTTGCCGAATCGCCCTGCGCCGAAGCGTTCTGGGTCGAAGCGGCATTCCTGAGGGCTATCGACTCGATTTCGGTTGTCGACCCAGGCTGCGACTACGCGTGACCGACGGACAGCTCAACGCGTGTTGGCGGCTGCCAGGCGATGCCGGATTGCGTACGCCAACATCCGCGGCGGAGCCGTGTCAGGTCCCCGCCGCGATGCGGACAGCCCGCTGCCTGCCCGCAGCATTCCTCGGCAAAGGCGGGCAGGTTCTGAAAAATGACACGCAGGCGTCCCCATCCGTCGAGGCAGTGATTCGCCACTGACGTACGGCCAACCTAGAGGCTGACCCTGATCATCAGCTAGCGCACTGAATACCCCAGCCGAGACGGCAACGTGAGGTCGGCGCTGGAGTGTCATTTTTCCGGGCGTAGGCCGAGGCGGCGGGGAGCTGACGCGGCTCCGCCGCGCAGCAGGTCTCATCCGGACCTCGTGGCCCGGGGGGGTATGATTTCCGGACCATGAAGCGCTTTCTCCTGTTTCTGTCGCTGGCCATCGTCGCGCTGGCTACGCCGGGCATTGCGCAGAAGCCGGGTCAGCGCGCGGCGGACAGCGAGTTCGACCGGGCGCGGCTCGAAACCATCGAGCCGATGATCCTCGCCGACATCGCGATGAAGAAGCTGCCCGGTGCCGTCGTAGTCGTCGGTCGCGGCGATCGGGTCGTCTGGCAGAAGGTCGTCGGCAACCGCGCGGTCGAGCCCAAGGTCGAGGCGATGACCGCGGACACGATCTTCGACATGGCTTCCCTCACCAAGGTCGTCGCCACGACCACCGCCGCGATGATCCTCATCGAGGAGGGGAAGATCCGGCTCAACGACCGCGTCGCGACCTTCATCCCCGGGTTCGAGCGATACAACAAAGGGAACATCACCGTCCGCCACCTCATGACCCACATGGCCGGGCTGCGGCCCGACGTCGACCTCGGCGACATGTGGACCGGCTACGACAAGGCGATCGAGCTCGCGGTCGAGGAGGTCCCGACCGCGCCCCCCGGCGAGCGGTTCGTCTACAGCGACATCGGCTACTTTCTGCTCGGCGACATCGTGAAGCGCGTGAGCGGTCAGCCGCTGGACGAGTTCACCCGCGACCGGATCTTCAAGCCGCTGGGGATGAAAGATACGACGTTCAAACCTGCCGCCTCACTGGTACCGCGGATCGCGCCGACGGAGCTCTGCACGCCGTACGGATGGCCGTGTGATGTAGCCGATGCGGTTATGCGGCCGGAACGGAGCGCGAGCGCAATGGAGGCCGCCAGGCGGGGTGCAGGGGACCCCGCCGATAAAGAGATGCTCCGCGGGGTCGTCCACGATCCGACCGCGCGGCGGATGGCGGGAGTGGCGGGCCACGCCGGGCTGTTCAGCACCGCGGCCGATCTTTCGATCTTCGTCAGGATGCTGCTCAACGGCGGCACCTACAACGGCGTGCGCATCCTGTCGCCGCTGGCGGTCGACCGGATGATCACGCCGTCCACCCCTCCCGGCGAGCGGAACGTCCGCGGCCTGGGGTGGGACATGGACTCCTCGTTCTCGGCCAATCGTGGCGAGCTGCTGCCGATCGGCTCGTTCGGTCATACCGGCTGGACCGGCACCTCGATCTGGATGGACCCGGTGACGAAGATGTTCGTGGTCTTTCTGTCGAACCGGAATCATCCGGACGGCAAGGGAGACGTCACCCCCTTGCGCGCGCGGGTGGCGACGGTTGCGGCCTCCGCGCTCACCGGTATTTCGACCGACCTGCTGGCCGAAACGATGTCGGCGGGTCGCGACTTCGGGGCCTCGTCGCCGCTGCCCGCGCCGGCCCCTTCAGTTCCAGTTCTCAGCGGCATCGACGTGCTGCGCGCCGAAGGGTTTGCGCTGCTGCGCGGCAAACGGGTCGGTCTCATCACCAACCAGAGCGGCCGCGCCCGCGACGGCGCGACGACGATCGATTTGATCCACCAGGCGAAGGACGTGAAGCTCGTGGCGCTGTTCAGCCCGGAGCACGGGATCCGCGGCGTCCTGGACGAAAAGGTGAACACCGAGAAGGACGAGAAGACCGGCCTGATGATCCACTCGCTCTACGGCGCGACCCGGCGCCCGACCGACGAGATGCTGAAGGACGTCGACATGCTGGTGTTCGACCTCCAGGACATCGGCGCCCGCTTCTGGACCTACACCACCACCATGGCCTACGCGATGGAGGAGGCGGCGAAGCGCAAGATCCCGTTCGTGGTGCTCGACCGCGTGAACCCGATCGGCGGCGTGGGGATCGAGGGTCCGCTGCTCGACAAGGGGCAGACCGGCTTCACGGGTTACCTTCCCGCGATGCCGGTGCGCCACGGCATGACCCACGGCGAGCTGGCGCAGCTGTTCAATGCCGAGAACAAGATCGGCGCCGACCTCACCGTCGTCCAGCTGCGGAACTGGAGCCGGGACCAGTGGTTCGATTCGACCGGCCAGGCGTGGATCAATCCCTCGCCCAACATGCGCAACCTGCTCCAGGCGACGCTCTATCCCGGCATCGGCGCGATCGAGACGACCAACATCTCGGTCGGACGCGGAACCGACACGCCGTTCGAGCAGATCGGCGCCCCCTGGATCGACGGCGTCAAGCTCGCCGACGTGCTGAACGCGCGGAACCTGGCCGGGATCCGCTTCTACCCGGTTCGCTTCACCCCCGCGTCGAGCAAGTACGCCAAAGAGGAATGCGGCGGAGTCTTCATGGTCGTCACCGACCGCGTGTCGCTACGCCCCGTGCGCGTGGGCGCCGAGATCGCGGCCGCTCTCAGCCAGCTGTACGGAGCGAAGTATGAGCTCGAGGCCGCCGCCCGCCTGTTCGGGTGGACCGAGGGTCTTGCACGGCTGCGCGCCGGCGACGATCCCGCGGCCGTCACCAGTCCATGGTCAGCGGTCGAAGGCCGGTGGCGCCTGCTTCGAGCGAAATACTTGCTCTACAGGTGAATGCAGGAGCGGCGGTGACGGTGCGGCGGTCACAACGCCGGAGGCATGTCGAGCCTGAGGCGCGATGCGGACAGCACGCAGCGTTCAGTTCGAAGAATCCTGACCGCAGGCGCTCCCCACCCGCGTGTCGCGCCGATTCGCCACGGTCGATCTTGGTGAGCCCGACGGCTCGACCCTGATCATCGCAAACCGCTTCGGAAAACCCCGGCGAACGCGGCTCTCGTGAGTCGCTCGCCGGAGGCCGGTTTTTCCGTGCGTAGGCCGAGGCGCCGCAGGAGCGACATGCCTTCGGCGTCCTCTGACCGCCGGCATCAGTCCGGGGAGGTGGGACGAGTTGGGGGTTGGTAGTTGGCAGTTGGGAGTTGAAAAGATCCATTCCTTTGAAGTAATCTCGTCCGTCTCGTTGGATCCGACCGTTTGAACGTCTCTAAGTTGTTGATTCTGCAGGACGACCATGAGGTCTGCCGTCTTGCATATGGTTGCGTTCGACTTCGGTCGCCGTCCATTTGCGAAACATTTGAACACCGACCCTTCGGGAGTTGTGCCCCGCTCGGTCACCAGGCGACGGTCGGCGTGAGCCGGCGGTCGTCAGCGGCGCGTCGTCGTTTGGTTTGTTTGTTCCAGGAGGGTGAGCATGAGAGAGCGATTGGCTCGTCTGGCGGTGTTGTGTGCGTCGGTACTGGCGCTCGCAACACCGTCCGCGGCCCAGGTTTATACCGGCCGCATCGACATCACCGTGACCGACTCCACAGGCGCGATCCTGCCTGGAGCCACCGTCGACATTACTGGCCCCCAGAACGTGACCGCGGTGGCAGACGCCAAGGGCGAGGTCCATTTCCTGAACCTTGCTCCCGGCACCTACATGGTTGCCGCGAAGCTCCAGGGGTTCGGCGAATACACCAACAAGAACGTTCCGGTAGCCGCCGGCGCGAGCGTGCCGCTCAAGATCTCTCTCTCTGTCGGCGGCGTCACCCAGCAGGTCGACGTATCGGCTGAAAGCCCGATCATCGATCCGAAGCGCACCGCGACGTCGACCAACATCACCCAGGAGGAGCTTCAGCAGATCCCCTCGTCGCGGGATCCGTGGGTCGTCCTCCAGACCGTCCCAGGCGTCATCGTCGACCGCGTGAACGTCGGCGGCGCCGAGTCCGGTCAGCAGTCGAGTTATCAGGCAAAGGGGGCCGCGGGCGCCGACAACACCTGGAACATCGACGGCATCCCGATCACCGACATGGCGGCGCTCGGATCATCGCCGACCTACTACGATTTCGACATGTTCCAGGAGATGAACGTCTCGACCGGTGGCGCCGATCTGCAGATCGCAACACCTGGCGTCGGGCTGAACTTCGTGCTCAAGAGCGGCTCGAACACCCCCCGTGGCTCGGCCCGCATCTATTACGAAGACGAAGGCATGCAGTCAAGCAACATGCCTGATGACCTGAAGGCGTCGATCGGAGGCACATCCGGCGAGGGCAACCGCATCAATCTGTACAAAGACTTCGGCGGCGAGCTCGGCGGGCCGGTGTGGAAGGACAGGGTCTGGGCCTGGGGCGCGTATGGCAAGACCGACGTGACACTCCTGACGCTGGCGGGCAAGCCGGACCAGACGATTCTCGACAATCGCTCGTTCAAGGCCACCGGCCAGATCTCGCAGGCGCTGCGCGGCGGGTTCACGTACTTCCGCGGCGACAAGCTGAAGTACGGCCGCAAGCCAGCTCGACACGTCCGCCGGAAACAACCCGGAACCAGTCCGGTCCGACGACTCTTTACAAGGGTGAGGCGAACGTCGTAATCAGCGACAACCTGTTCCTGACCGGTCGTTATGGCTATGTGTCAGGTGGATTCTCTCTGACCCCCCAGGGTGGGCTCGAGACTCCGTACTACCAGGATGATTCCGGGAGCTACCGCGGTTCGTACACCCACTACGAAACCGTCCGCCCGCAGAAGACGTTCTCAGCAGACGGCAACTTCTTCAAGGGCCGTCACGAGGTCAAGTTCGGCTTCGACTGGCGCAAGGTCGACGTCGATTCCACCACGATCGTGCCGGGCTACGGCGGAACGAACGGCATCATCACCACCCATGACGGCTACCCGAACATGAAGGCAGATGTGTTCGTGGGCAATGACAGCGCATCCGCGGGTGCCAAGTACTCGGGTGCATATGTCGGTGACACGATCTCATGGGACCGGGTGACGCTCAACCTCGGGCTTCGCTGGGGCCGGGCGACGGCTTCGGTCAACGCGAACACCCAGACGGGCAGCGCCATCCTCCCCACCTTGCTGCCCGACTTGACGAGCACCGCGCGCGACAATGTGCTCGACAATAGTGCGTTCTCGCCACGCATCGGCGTCACCTATGCACTCGACGCCTCGCGCAAGACGATCGCGCGGGCCAGCTATGGCTCGTTCGTGTCGCAGATCGGCTCGACCGCGGGCAATTTCATGTCGGTCGTGGGCGGTCGCGGCGTCTACCTGTACAACGTCACCGACCTGAATGGAAACAGGGTGGTTGACCCGGCTGAGATCGCGGGCCGCACCTGCAGCGACGCGCTCGTTGCGGTGGGCGACTGCGACTACTACGGCTTCGATATCAACAACCCCGGTAACGTCGGAGAGCCGATCCACACGGTCGGCGACTACGACACGCCGTTGACCCACGAATTCCAGCTGGGGCTGGACCGCGAACTGATTCCGAACTTCGGCATCAGCGGCACGGTGACCTACCGGAAGTTCGTGAACTTCACCTGGCGGAACAACGGCCTGGTGGGAACGGCCTACAACGAGATCGGCACGCTCACCGGGACGCACGACGGCGATCGGCGACTACAGTGTGCCGATCTATGGCGTGACGGCGGCACAGTTCCCGGCCAACCGGTCGGCGACCGAATACCGCAAGCGGCCCGACTACTCGCAGCGCTACCTCGGCTTCGAGCTGGCGGCCACCAAGCGCCTGTCGAACCGATGGATGGCCCGCTTCGGGTTCTCGAGCAACGATCACCGCGAGTACTTCGACTCCCGCGCCGGCATGACCGACCCAACGCCTGGGACGACCAGTCCCAATGTGGACGGTGGGCTCGTGGTTCGGAGCAGCGGCGGCAGCGGCAAGAGCGGCATCTTCCAGGTGCTGCCGAAGTACCAGTTCATCGCCACTGGCCTCTACCAGGCCAAGTGGGGGATCAACCTCGCGGCGAACTTGGTGGCCCGGCAGGGCTTCGCCATGCAGTACAACCGGACGCTCGTCGACACCAACGCATTGTTCCCCGTGGGCGATGCGAACGCGCCCAGGAAGACGGTGTTCCTCCTGGACGAAGCAGGCGACGAGCGCCTCCCGGGGGTGACCTCGCTCGATCTCCGCCTCGGCAAGGAGTTCGCCTTCAACCGGGCGCGGTTCAACATCGATCTCGACCTGTTCAACGCCCTCAACACCAGCACCATCCTCGGCCGTCAGTACCGACCTGCGTCTCACCACGGCCAACGACGTGCTGGAGATCATGAACCCGCGGGTGCTTCGCGTGGGCCTACGGTTCAACTTCTAGGAGCTGTCAGCCGTCAGCTGTCAGCTGTCAGCGGATTCGCAGACCCGGAGCTCGGCTTACGCCGGGCTCCGGGATTTTCACGTACGTGCGGGGTGCGATGGGATGATTGAATCCATGACCAGAGTGTTCCTGCGATTGACCGGCCTTGTGATTCTTGCGGCGTGTGTATCGACGACCGCCGCGCACGCCCAGGACTGGCGCGGGATTGGGCGGGCGGGGGGGAGAGTCCTGGACGACGAGACCGGCAAGCCGGTCGAGGGGGTGGCGATCAAGGCGGTGCTGCCGCGGTCGGCAGAACCGAGGCCCGGGAGAGGTCAAGTCCAACTCGAAAGGGGAGTGGGCGGTCGGCGGGCTGGCGAGCGGCAACTGGGCCCTCGACTTCGTCAAGGACGGTTACGAGACCAGGAGCATCAGCCTCCCTATCACCGAAGGAGGAGGCCGTCCGCCGATGGAGGTCCGGCTAAAGAAGAAAGCGGCGCCGCTGGCGGACCCCAACGTCGAGATCAAGACCAGGCTCCTCGACGCGGCGGCGAAGATGAGCGCCAGGCAGTTCGCCGATGCGCGCGCGATCTACGAGGAGCTGGCCGCGAAGTATCCGGAGGTCAAGCAGTTCCGTCCGCTGATCGCCCGCACCCACTACGGCGAAGGGAACAAGGCGGCCGCGATCGAAGAGCTTCGCAAGGCCACCGCCGAGGACCCGGCCAACATCGAGGTCAAGCTCCTGCTCGGCACCACGCTGATGGAGACCGGCAAGACCGAAGAGGCCGCGCAGATTCTCAGCGCGATCGATGAGTCGAAGGTGACCGATCCGGCGGTGTTTCTCAACATCGGCATCGGCCTGATCAACGAGAAGAAGCACGCCGAGGCAGTCACCTGGTTCGACAAGGCGATCGCCCGCTTCCCGCAGCAGGCCGACGGTTACTACTATCGCGGGATCACCCACCTCTCACTCGGGAAGAGCGCCGAGGCCAGGGCAGACCTGCAGAAATTCGTGTCGATGGCGCCGCCCGACGCCCCCGAGCTGGCGACGGCGAAGCAGATACTGGCGACGATCAAGTAGGTCGGTAAGCCGGCGCCGTGAGTCGGCGGTCAGCGCTTCAACCGGCTGAGCCCGTCCTGTGCCGGCTTGAAGCCCGGTTCCAGCCTGAGCGCGTCGCGGTAGTGCCCGGCGGCTTCGTCGAGGCGGCCGCGCGCTTCGGCGATCTCACCCAGCGCGAAATGCGTTCGCGACGGCTGATACCTCCGTTGCAGCAGGATTCTGAGATGCGGCTCGGCGACGTCATGGCGGCGCAGCGTCATCGCGACCCGGACCAGGCTGCCACGCGCCGCGGTATCGGCGGGATTGAGCGTGACCGCGCGCTCGAACTCGGCCAGCGCCTCAGCCCCCCGTCCCGCCCGTTCGAACACCCGCCCGCGCATCGCCGCGACCTCACCGGACGCCGGCTCGAGCCCCGCCGCGGTGTCGATGCGGGCCATCGCGCTTTCCAGCCGTCCGCCCTGCACGAACGCGTTCGCGGCGAGCAGGTGCGGTGCGGCGCCGACCGGGTTGAGCAGCGCCGCTGCCTCGAACTCTCCGACCGCCTTCTCGAGATCACCCTTCTGCTGCCAGGCCGAGCCGAGCATCACGTGGGCGTCGTAGGCACGGTCGTTGAGCGCGAGGGCGCGCTTCAACCCGGCGATCGCCGCGTCTGGCCGTCCGGCCTGGAGGTCGTCCCCGGCTCGTGTGAGCAGCGCCCGGAATTCGCGCAGCTGAAGGATCCGGTCCTTGGGATCGGGTCCACGGTTCGAACCCGTCGACGGCGCCGCCAGCCCGACGTAGCCGAGGCTGCGAAGCCGGGCGATCGTCTCCGCGTCCGGCTGCGGCGCCGGTGACGACGCCGCCGCACCGAAGCTCTTCTCGATCGCGTCCAGCTCCCCGGCCATCCGCGCCGCCACGTTGCCGCGCTCGGCGATCACGTTCCGCCGCTCGGCGCGGTCGGTCCGGAGGTCGTAGAGCTCAGGCCGCGGCGCGTCGATGTACTTCCATTCGCCGACGCGCAGCGCGCGCAGCCGGCTCCATCCGAAGTGCAGTTGCGGGTACCAGCTCTCCGAGTACGAAGGTGGCGGATCGGAGCGGACGTCTCCCGCCAGCGATCCCGCGACGCTGACGCCGTCCAGGCCGCCACCGTTCGGGGCGCCGGCGAGCTCGAGCAGCGTCGGCATCAGATCGACCGACCGGACCTGGCCCGGCATGATCCGTCCCTCCGGCCCTGCGGTTTCCGCTTTCATCCGAAAAGACGAAGGCAGCCGGATGATCCAGGGGATGCGCATCACCGCCTCGTAGAGGAAGATGCCGTGGTCCTCTTCGCCGTGATCGCCGAGCGCCTCGCCGTGGTCGCCGATGACCGCGACCACCGTGCGGTCCAGCGCGCCGGCGGCGCGAAGGGCGGTGATCATTCGCCCGACCTGGGCGTCGACGTAAGCGACCTCGCCGTCGTAGGGACGCGTCTTGAACTTCGTACCGAACGGCGGCGGCGCCTCGTACGGCGCATGCGCGTCATACAGGTGGACCCAGGCGAAGAACGGTCCGCGGCCGTCGCCGATCCACGCCAGCGCCGGATCGATCACCCGCGCAGCGGGACGCTGAACCTGCCCCTTGAGCTCCTGGCGGAAACCGTCGAAGGCGGCATCGAATGTATCGAAGCCCTGGCCGAACCCGTAGGCGCGGTCGACCACGAAGGCGCCGATGAACGCCCCGGTCCGGTAGCCGGCCCCCTTCAGCCGTTCGGCCAGCGTCGTGGTTTCGATCGGAATCGGGGTCGCGCCGTTGTTCCTGATGCCCAGCCTGCCGGGGTACTGGCCGGTCATCATTGCGGCGTGCGCCGGCGCGGTGAGTGGCGCCTGGCTGGTCGCATCGGTGAAATGGACCCCTTCGCGCGCGAGCCGATCGAGGTTGGGAGTCTCCGCTCCCTTGTATCCGTAGGCGCCGATCCGGTCGGCCCGGAACGTGTCCAGAGTGACGAGCAGGATATTGGGACGATCGCTCTGCGCCGGCAGGCCCTCGGAAGTGGTCAGCCCGGCGATCGCCAGGGTACAGATCGCCAGAGCCAGCACGAAGCGCACGCGAGTCGAAGCGCTCAATCGAGCGTCTTCGACCATTCCAGCGATGCCATCTCCTCGCTGGCCTGCTGCGCGTAGGGCCCGCCGATCGCCACGCACTTGCGGAAGGCGTCGATCGCCCTGGTGCGATCCGCCTCGGGCGCGACCCACCGGCGCTGGCTGGTGACGTAGCGGCGGCCGCGATGGAACCGGAGAGCGTAGCCCCGCCCGAGGTTCAGGTGCACCAGCGCGTCACCGGGCGCGAGCGTCGCCGCTCTGACCAGCGCTTCGATGCCATCGTCCAGCGCGCCGCGGCGCACGTGGATGACGCCGATCGCGCTCTGGATCTCGGCGTTCTGCGGCCAGCGCTTCTCGGCGTCCCGCATGACCGCGAGCGCCCGGGTCAGATCCGAGACCTGCGCATAGGTGTCGGCGAGGTCCATGTAGACCGGCTCGAAGTCGGGCACGGTCTGCCGCACCCGCTCCCACGAACCGATCGCTTCCGCGGCGCGGCCCAGGGCCGCCTGTGACATGCCGAGTGCGTAGAGCACCCACGGCCGGACGTCCGGCTCGGCGGCGGCTTTCGCGAACGCCGCTTCGGCGGCCTCGACATCGCCGCGCTGGTAGGCGTCCCACCCCTGCGCGACCGCCCGGCTGCTTGCGGTCGTGTCGCGCGAGGAAAGCTCTTTCACCCGTCCTTCGGTGTCAGGCCGCAGCCGGACGGCTCTGCTGACCGTCGCATCCCCCTTTGCCGTCGTCGGCGGAGGCACGACCGTTCCGCTGCCGGGGGGCGGCAACGCGTCCACCGGCTGCAGGGGCAGCGGCGCGGCGGGAACGGCGGCAGGTGTCGCGGACGCCGGAGCCGTGGTCTCGCTGTCTGTCGGCGGTTTCACCGGCTGCGGGCTCAGCATGCTGGACGCCGGCAGCGCCAGGTACCCGCGCCGCGCCCGCACACGAAGGCCGTCACGTTTCACTCTCACCTGGATCGCGCGGAACTTTCCGTCGAAGCTCGCGTTCGCCGGCTGGTAGGCGAGCACGTAGTAGCGCCCCGCATCTTCGGCGATCTGTCCCAGCGCCCGGCCGATGTTGTTCTCGTTGCGGATCATCATCCCGCCGGTATCGACGGCGAGGCTGTTGAAGCCATCGGCGACGCTGTCGAATCGCGCCGCCGGTCCGGCCGGGTCCTCGACCTGCGCCTGGTCGATGATCCCGGCGCCCCCGAACCGGTTCAGGCCGCGGACGTCGATCGAGTAGACCCGCGCGCCCGAACGCGCTACCTGGCCGACGACCGATCGCAGGGTGGTCTCGATCTCCTGCGCAACGAACCCGTCGCTGAGAAACACGACCGTCTTGGGACCGGGCATCCGCGAAAGTCCAGCGGCCAGCGCATTGACGGCCCGCAGCGACTCGAGCGATGCACGCTGAATCTCGCCGCCCAGCCTCGCGCCCTTCTGGCGGACGGCCGAGTCGGCGATCGGGCATTGTTCCGGATCGTCGCTGCAGGCCCGGGTGACGGCCCGCTGCAGCGGCTCCCGTTCACCGCGGCCGACACGCAGCGCTTCTTCCTCGTCGAGCAGCCGCGGCCACTCGCGCGTCAGCTCCGTGAACCGGGTCCGCGCGTCGCTGCGCGGCTTGACCTGCTTCACCGCGTCCAGCACCTCCTGGCGGACGCTGGTGAGCCGGTTGTTGATCATCTTGTCGCCGGCGAGCACTCCCGCCACGTCCCCTTCCCTGAAGCCGCCGCCGATGAAATCCTCCACCGCCTTGCGTGCCCGGTCGAAGCCGCCGCCTGGAGTCAGATGATTGAGATCGAAGAAGAAGATCCAGGTCTGTGGAGAAGCCGGCGAGCTGGTGGTCCCCGGCAGGCTCGCGACGGAGCCGGGGGTGGCGGCACCGGGACGCCCGGCGCCGACGAGGTACATCGCATCGATCTTCTGGGCCGCCCCTTCCTCGACGAGCTCGAAGTCCTCGCGCGCCAGGTCGGCGATGAAGCGGCCGTCCTTGTCGAAAACGCGGACGTCGACCTCGACCAGCTGCACGCCCGACTTGAACGCAGGCGGGGGCTGCTGCGGCTGCTGCGTCGCGACGACGCCGCCGAGCAGCACAACGGAGCAGATCGATAACGAAAGCAGAGTGCGCATCAGGCCAGGCCGCAACTCGGGTTGCCTTGGAGGTCCTCAGCCGATCTTCGTCAGCTTCAGGACGAACTTCTTCTTTCCGTCCTTTTCGAGCCAGGTGAGCAGCCTGCCGTCGGGCGACCAGGCGGGCAGGATGGCGTCCTTCGACCCGGCGATTTCCTGGCGCGTCCCCTTGTCGTCCATGATCACGACTCGGCCGCTCTTGTTCGCGCTGTAGGCGATGACGTTGCTCCCCTTCGGGCCCCAGCCGAATGTCAGGCCCGGCACGGTCACCGAGTTCACGAATTCGCCCACGACCTGTCCCGACAGCAGCATCGTGTGCACCGGAACCGGCTGCTGGTTGTAGGCGGCCGCCATCGCGTCGCCTGAGCTCGCCGCGCCGCCGTCGGCGCCAACCCCACCGCCCTTGGCCAGGTCCCCGCCCATCGGCGCCGATACCGTTTTCTCCACCCGGGTGTCGCTCTTCAACTGGATCTTGAATGCCGGGGCGCCGGGCGCCGACTGCCCGCTCTTGTCGGTCCAGTAGGCTGCCGCCCACTCGGGCGTTGCATCGATCCCTTTCCGGTTGCCGGTCGCGGCGTCGTAGACGTAGTGGTGGAGTTTGGCGTCCGGCTGGCCGAACTTGCCGTCCATCGTCTGCAGGTAGAGCTGCTGGCCGTCGGCCGACCAGGCGAGCCGCGACGGCTGCCCTTTCAGGTCGTCAACCTTGATCTCGGCGAGGTTCGACACCGGTGAGAACTGGATCGTGCCGACGGTCAGCGGCGCCTGCGCGGCTACCAGCGCGGGGAGCGCCATGGACAAAGCCGCAGCGACAAGTGGCTTGTGCATCATCTGTTCTCCCTCGGACGTGTCATTCGAACGACATGACTATCGTCCCTCTTCGAGCTGGCGCAGGCGTGCCTGGAGCTCCGCCGACGACGGCAGGGCGGCGAGTCCGGCTCGCAGGGCCTGGATCGCGAGCGCCGGCTGCGAGATCTTGAGATAGCCGTCGGCCAGCGCCAGGTGGGCGGATACCAGCGACGGATCGATGTGGGCGGCGCTTCGCCACGCCGAAAGCGCCCCCTTCGAATTGCCGGCTCCATCCTCGGCCCAGCCCAGGAAGAACGCGGTCAGCGCGTTCGACTCGGCGTCGAGCGCCACCTGCAGGGCGGCCGCCGCCGCGGCGTAGTCCTCCCGCACGAACATCGACAGGCCGCGGAGCGCGCTCGCAGTGGCCCCCTTGTCGTCGGGCGTCCGGCGCATCGCGAGGTCGACCTCTTCCCAGCGGCCCTCGCCGGCGCGGCGCGCGACGTCGGCCATTGGCGTTCCCTGCGCGCGCTGCGCGAGCCAGCCGATGTACTTCCGCGCCAGTTCGCCGCGCATGATCTCGAGCGGCGATACGGCGGGCGCGACCACGGCGCCGGCCGCAGGTGCCGGTGCGGCGCCGGCAAGAATCTCGACATGCCGGGTCCGTTCGGCCACCACCTCGCCAGCGGCGGATACCACCGCCTGCGCCATGTAACTGCCGGGCGCGACCCCGGTCAGCGGCAGGATGAACGTCGCCTTCCGGCGGACGCCGCCGGCAGCGTCCTCCTCGACCTCCCGCAGCTCCGCCGCCACGCTGGTGACCGCGTCGCCGTTGTCGGCGCGACGAAGCTGCAGGTTCGCCGTCATGCCTTTGAGCTGCTCCGGTGTGCGGCCGTAGGCCTCGAGCATTCCCGTGAGGCCGTCATTGGCGTATGCCCGCGGACGCACCGGCAGGCCGCTGATCGCCGAGCCGATCACCAGGTCGCTCGCGGTGAGGTCCGGCCCGGTCAGCGGACGCACCTCGAAGCGGCGATCGGCGCTGCCGACGAGCCCGCCCGGCTCACGGACGACCATCCGCATCATGTAGTCGCCTGCCGGCACGTTGAACTGAACGCGCCAGCTGCCGGTCCCCAGCGGCGACCCCGTGCGTGCCGCCGCCGGCAGCGCCACGGTGTCGGACCCGGTGGCCACCACTCGGCCATCGCGCACGTCGCGCGCGACGAAGACGATGTCGGCGGCGTCGGTGGGGGTGGAGCGAACCGGCAGGTCGGCGGTGAGGCTCAGCACCACGCGGTGCTGTCCGGATTCCGCCGCCTTCATCACGTAGGTCGTGTAATCGATCTTCAGCGCCTGCTGCGCGAAGGGTGCCCCCAGGACGGTGCTCAGCGCGCGTTTGCGGTCGGCCGGCGTCTGCTCCGGCGGGAGCGCGTAGCCGCTGCGCGAGCTGACACGCGCGCCCGGACGCGTCACCTTGACGGTGACCCGCCGATACTTGCCGCGATTCAGCCGCGCTTCTTCCGAAGGGGTGAACCCGACCAGATAGTAGTCCTGCGATTGATCCGCGATCCGGTCGAGCGCCTGTCCGCTCCGCGCGGTGGCGTCGACCACCATCATGCCGTCGGTCTCGACCGCCAGCGTCGACAGCGGGGCGATCCGCGCGTGTACCTCGGTGGCCCGGACCGTCTCCGACGCATGCGCCTCGTCGAGCGGCGTGGTCCGCTGGTTCAGATCGAACGTATAGAAGACGCAGTAGCTCTGGGCCGCGGCGGCCGCGACCGTCTCGAGCTCGCGCGAGAGGTTGTCCTGGAAAAACCCTTCCGAGAACAGCACCACGGTCTTGCGCCCTTCGATGTCGCGGAACTCGGTGATGACGTCGGCCAGCCGCTGCAGGAACTGCCGCGAGGCGCTGTCGCTCTGGTTGACGACGACCCGGGCGTTCTCGATGAGCAGCTTCTTGGTAACCGCAGGATCCTCTGCGGCGGCGGCGCGGCCCGCCCGGGCGGCGACGTCGGTGTTGGCGACGTCCAGCCCGCCCTGGGTGCCCATCCGCTCGAGCAGATCGATCGCGAGTTTCTCGTCACCCTGCACCACGCGATGCGCCTCGTAGATGCCCATCGTGCCGAAGGGCGTGGGCATCGTGCGCTGATATGTCCCGCGCACGGACTTCAACTGGTTGAGCGCCCGCGTCTTGTCGGCGGTGAAGCCGACTTGTGGCCCGGGGCCGGGAACGCCGAAGAGGGCGACGCGATCCGACGGACGCACCCGCAGGCGGATGAACTGTTCCGCCGCCATCCGGGCCCGCTGCTCGTTGCCGGGGGTGATGTGCTCCTGGTCGAAGATCAGGATGTAGAGATGGCCGCGCGGAAAGGCGTCGTTGGACGAGACCTGGGCGCTGACCGCGCGGAGTGCGGCATCGACGTACGATTCGGCCGGCTCGGTGACCCGCTGGAACAGCATCACCGGCAGCTTCCTGCCGCTCTCTTCGACGACGATCTCCTCGGGCTTGATGTCGGTGATCGGGCGTCCCGAGTCGTCGACGACCCGGATGTCGAAGCGGACGAGATCGACCCCCGACTTGAACGTCGTCGTCTGGGCGAAGGCGGCGGAACCGGCGGACAAGACGCACACCGCGGCGAGCAGCACACGGACGAGCACGGCGCCTCCTGGAAAAGGTTGGTGACCTGCCTGATTTTACCCCGCTTCAGCGGCGGGCAGGCGGCTTGCGCGGCCCCGTTTTCAGGGCCGCGGCGCGGTCCGGCTCACCGAACATCGTCCACAGCTGCGCCGCCATCGCGCGGCCCTCCGGCGTCGGGGAAAGGCGCACGATCTCCTCGACCGCGCGCTCGGCATCCGCGTCGCGAGCCGTCGCCTTGTACATCATGGCGAGGCCCGCGCGCGCCCGCACGTGCCCAGGGAAGACCGCGAGCTCCGCCTTGAACAGCGGCTCGGCTTCGGCATAGCGCTCGAGCCGGGCCATCGAGTCGGCGGCCAGGTAGTTGAGGTCGGCGAGCTGTTCGGTCCGGCTCGCCATGAGGCGCCTGGCTTCAAGCAGCCGCTCGGCGGCCGCGGTGTACTGGCCGTGGCCGTGCAGGATCATCCCTTCGATGAAGGCGGGCATCGGCAGGCTGGGATCGGCCTGCTGTGCAAGCCGGGCGTGTCGGCGGGCCGCGTTGTCGTCGCGCTGATGGACGGCGATGCGGGCGAGCGTCTCGTGCGCGATCGCCGGGGCCACCGGCACCGTGAGCTCGGCGTGCGCCCTGGCTTCATCGATCCGGCCGGCCCTCAAGAGCACGGCGGTTGCGCCGGTCAGCGCCGCCGGGTTCCTCGGATCGCGGCCGATGACTTCCTTGTAGGCGGCGAGCGCTTCGTCGGTCCGCCCCTGCCGGCTGCAGGCATCGGCGAGCTGGAGCCAGACGTCCGTCATCCCTGGATCGGTCTCGAGCACACGGCGGAAGAGCGCCTCCGCCTCGGCAAATTTTCTTTCACCCGCCAGCCGGCCGGCGGCGCGATACATCTTCAGCACCTCGACCCGGGTTTTCGGATCCGGCAGCTGGTCGCCGGGCAGCTGCAGGGCGGATCCGGTCTGGGTTCCGACGTATCCGAGCGCCGCCAGCTTGCGGCGATCCTCGTCGGAGACGGCCGACGGTGCGGCGACGCCGGCATTCGAGATCATCGCGTCGAGCGCTCCGCGCATCGCGCTTCGTACCTGGCGTCCGGTCGGCGGCAATGGATTGCAGCTCCTTCGGGTCCTGTGCCAGGTCGTACAGCTCGTCGGTCGGCGCGCGGATCAAGCGGTAGCGCTCGTCGCTCAATGCGTAGAGCTCGCTCCAGCCGAAGTGATAGCGGGGGGACATCGACTCGGAGTAGATGTTCGCCGCCGTGATCCCGCCGCTGCCGTCGAGCAGCGGAATCAGGGACCGGCCGCGACGTGCCGGCTGGCTTCCACCGGCGGCGGCCTGTCCGGATCGGCCGATCGCTTCGAGGATCGTCGGCACGAGGTCGACGTGCTGCACCGGCGCCGCGACGCGGCTCCCGCGGCGCGTCCCCGGCATCTTGACGATCAGCGGCACGTGCGTCGTTTCGCGGTAGAGGAAGATCCCGTGTTCCTCTTCACCGTGGTCGCCGAGCCCCTCGCCGTGGTCCGAGAACAGCACGATGGTGGCGGCGTCGTAGAGGTTCTTCGTCCGCAGGTGGTCGAGCAGTCTGCCGACGATCTCGTCCGAGTATTCGACCTCGCCGTCGTACGGCTCTCGCGCGGAGAATCGGGACGGCGGCGCATACGGGGTGTGCGGCTCGTAGACGTGCGCGAACAGGAAGAAGCGGCTGGAGGGCTGCGCGTCGATCCACTTCGTGGCCGCCGCGATCGTCTGTTCGCCGGCCCGCTGGACCTGGCCGAGCGGCTGCTCGGGCGAGGCCGCGGGCAGCTGGTCGTCGAAACGGTCGAAGCCCTGGCCGAAGCCGGTCTGCTGCCGCAGGACGTAGGACGACACGAAGGCCCCGGTCGTGAAACCGGCCTCCTTCAAGTCGTGCTGGAGGAATCGCTGTCCGGCCTTGACGTTGAAGCCGATGTTGTCGCGCACGCCGTGCTGGAACGGCAGCTCACCTGACAGGATCGAGGTATGGGACGGCAGCGTCTGCGGCGAATGCGCGTAGGCGTTCTCGAACACCACGCCATCGGCCACCAGCCGGTCGATGTTCGGCGTCTTCGTCCGGGTGCTCCCGTAGGCGGCCAGGCGATCGGCTCGAAGCGTGTCGATCGAGATGAAGACGACCGGTCCGGACGCGCGGTCGGCTATCCTGCCGTCCGCCCGCGAACGGCCGAAGTTGAGCCAGAGACCAGCCGCCCCCAGCACGACCGCGGCGAGCACCAGCAGCGGACGGCGGCCCATCGTCATCAGCGGCTACCCGCGAGGTAACGCCGGAACTGCTCGATGTCGCGGCTGTAGAACGCCGGCGGAGCGGTCTGCACGAACTGGGTCATGTAGGGACGGGCCTCGGCGGTACGTCCCGCGGAGGCCAGCTCCGCCGCCAGGTTGAAGAGCGCGTCGTAGTTGGTCGGATCGAGCTCGACCGCGCGGCGCCAGTGGCCAATGGCTTCTTCAATCCGCCGCTGCTGCTGCGCGACCACCCCGAGCCCGGCGTGGGCTCGCGAGGAGGCCGGGTCCTTCTCGAGGGCCCGTTGGAACGCCGCGCCGGCAGCCTCCAGGTTGCGGTCCTGCAGGTAAACGGTGCCGATGTTTTCGTGCGCGAAGACGTCGCGCGGATTGGCCTCGATCGCCCGTTCGAAGGTGCGCAGGGCGTCAGCTGCTGCGCCCGGCACGCGCGTAGGCGATGCCGAGGGCGTTGAGCGCTTCCGAATTCTTCGCGTCGGCTGCCGTTACCTTTTCGAGGATGGGAATCGCCTGCTGCGCCGAGCCGGCTTCGGCCAGGTAGGTCCCGAGCTTGATCTCGATGTCGATATCCGGGCCGGTCTTCTGCAAACCGGTGCGCAGCGTGGTGATCGCATCCGCCGCGGCGCCGACATGCCATTGCAGGAAGGCGAGCCGCCGATAGGCCAGCCCCATGTCGGGACGACGAGCGATCACCTGGCGGTAGGCGTCCATCGCTTCCGGCATCCGGCCCCGGCGGTACAGATCAATGCCGTCCATCATCAGGCGATCGATGTCGATCAGGCGCTTGGGGTCGTCCGCCTCGGTGTAGGCGGCCTTCCGGGCGACCGATCCGGAAACATAACCGAGCGCCTGAAGCCGCTCGCGGACTTCAGCGCTTTCGCTCTGCTCCCGGCCCGGCAGCGTCGCGCTGAACCGCTTCAGTTCGGCCGACAGCGAGCGGGCGCGGTCGGGGGATTTCGGTACCAGGTTCCGCTCTTCGCCACGATCGCCGGCGAGATCGTAGAGCTCCTCGATCGGGAGGTCGATGTACTTCTCCCGGCCGGTCAGCACCCCGGACAGCGGCGCCCAGCCCCGTTTCAACATCGGGGTCATCGCCTCGAAGTAGGTCGAGCGCAGGTCATCGGAATCCGCCAGGAGGCTGGCACCCGGGAGGCCGCCGGGGGCCTCGAACTGCAGCAGGCCGGCGATCGTCGGCACGATGTCGATGTGCCGCACCGGTGCGTCGCTGACCTGTCCGGTCCGGGCCGGCGCCGCAGCCGGACCGATCTGGGCAAGGATCAGCGGCACGCGCAGCGTCCCCTCATAGGCGAAGGTGCCGTGGGTGAGCTCCCCGTGCTCGCCGAGCGCCTCGCCGTGATCGGCGGTGACGATCACGGTCGTCGGCCGGGGACCGCTTCGAGCCGCTTCGAGCAGCGGGCCGAGAGCGTGGTCGACGTAGGCGACCTCGCCGGCGTACTCGTTGCCGCGGTACTGCGCGTCGAACGGCGGCGGGGGCGCATAGCCGGCGTGCGGATCGAAGACATGGACCCAGGCGAACCAGCGCCCCGGCTGCTTGTCGATCCACGCGCGGGCGGCGGCGACCACCTGCTCGGCGCGCCGCTCGGTGAACGCGAAATCCCCCTGCACCCCCGCCCGTCCGCCGACATCGTCGTAGACATCGAAGCCCTGCGCCAGCCCGAACTGACGGTCCAGCGGGAAGGCGCCGACGAACGCGCCGGTTGCCAGCCCGCCGCGCCGGGCCATCTCGGCCAGCGTGTCCGCGTTCTCGGCGAGGCGGAAGCCGGCGTTGTCGCGGACGCCATGCTCGAAGGGATACCGCCCGGTCAGGATGCTGGTGTGGGAGGGGAGGGTGACCACCGCGTGCGCGTGCGCAAACGTGAACCGGATCCCTTCGGCGGCAAGCCGATCGAGGTGGGGCGTGGCCGCGCGTCCGCCGTAACTCCCGAGCGCATCCGCCCGCAGCGTGTCGACCGTGACGAGCAGGACGTTCTGATCCGGACCCGCCACGAACGCCGGTGCATTCGTCCGGCTGGCGCGCCACCAGGCGGCGCCACCGGCAGCGGCCAGCACCAGGGCCACGATAATGAGGCCGGCGAGGGTACGGCGGGTGGCCATGGGATAGCGTCCATTATCGTGCGATATCATTGAAAGCCATGCGACTGACCAGACTGCGGCCGCTCGTGGCGGCCGTGCTTCTCGGGGCTGCGGCATGCTCCGGAAGCGAAAAACAGGCTCCGCCCGCCGGACCGCCTCCGGGAGCGGTGCGTGTGGATCCCGCGAAGGCGGCTACGCTGAGCGGGCGGGTCAGCTTCGAAGGGACGGCACCAGAGAACCGGCCGGTCCAGGTATCGAGCGACCCGGCGTGCATGCGCGCGAACGCGGGCGGGCTGACGTTCGAGAACTACATCGTGAAGGATGGCGGGCTCGACAACGTCTTCGTCTACGTCAAGGACGGCCTGGGCCAGTACTACTTCGAGGTCCCGACCGAACCGGTGAAGCTCGATCAGCAGGGCTGCCGCTATGTGCCGCACGTGCTCGGCGTCCAGGTCGGCCAGCCCCTCGAGGTCGGCAACAGCGACGAGACGACCCACAACGTGCACGCGCTGCCCGACACCAACCGCGAGTTCAACTTCGCGCAGTACGTGAAGGGGCAGAAGACCGTCCAGACTTTCACCGCGGCCGAGGTCATGGTGCCGTTCAAGTGCGATCTGCACGGCTGGATGAACGCCTTCATCGGCGTCGTGGCGCACCCCTACTTCGCGGTGACGGCCGATGGCGGCAAGTTCGAGATCCGCAACCTTCCGCCCGGCAAGTACACGATCGAAGCGTGGCACGAGAAGGCCGGCCGGCAGACGCAGGAAGTGACGGTCGGAGAGAAGGACTCGAAGAGCATCACTTTCACTTACCGGGCGTCCGCCCCGGCGAATTGAGCACGACAGCATGAAATCAGCTGAGGCGGTCGCGATCGTGGCGGCACCGGGGCGGGCAGCCGACTATGTCGCGCTGGTCAAACCGCGGCTGAACCTGCTGGTCGTGGCCTCGACGCTCGCCGGCTACGTCATGGGGGACGGCGACCTGGCCAATGTAGCCGTAGTGCTGGCGCTCGTTGCCGGCACCGGGCTGGTCGCCGGCGGAGCCTCGGCGTTCAACCAGGTGATCGAGCGGCGCACCGACGGGCTGATGCGCCGCACCCGGCTGAGGCCGATGGCCGACGGCCGGCTGCAGGTGCGCGAAGCGCTGTCGTATTCCGCGATCCTCTCGCTGGCCGGGATGGCGCTGCTGGCGATCGCCGTGAACCCGCTCAGCGCGCTGGTGGCGCTGGCGACGCTGGTCTCGTACGCGGCGATCTACACCCCGCTCAAGCTTCGGACTTCGTTTTCCACCGTCATCGGCGCGGTGCCCGGCGCGCTGCCGCCGGTCATCGGCTGGGCGGCGGCGACCGGCGGCCTGTCGCAGGGCGCCTGGATCCTGTTCGGAATCCTGTTCCTCTGGCAGATGCCGCACTTCCTGGCGATCGCGTGGATGTACCGGGATGACTATGCGCGCGCCGGGTTCCCGATGCTCCCGGTGATCGAGCCGGACGGCCGCAGCACCGCGCGGCAGTCGGTGGCCTACGCCGCCGCCCTCCTGCCGCTCTGCCTGGCGCCGACCCTCGTCGGCATCACCACGACCGCCTATTTCGTGGCGGCGCTGGTCCTGACCCTCGCGTTTCTCGCGCTCACCCTGCAGTTCGCCCGGACCCGCAGCGTCGCCGACGCCCGGCGCGTGTTCTTCGGCTCGATCCTGTATCTGCCGGTGCTCTGGATCCTGATGATCGCCGGCCGGACCTGACAGGTGTCGATCACCGACCTGCCGGCGGTCAACGCCGCGCTGAACGGCATCTCGGCGATCCTGCTCGTCATCGGTTACTCGCTGATCCGCCGCCGCCGGATCGAGCAGCACCGCCGGGTCATGATCGCGGCTTTCGCGACCTCAACCCTCTTCCTGATCTGCTACGTGGTCTACCACGCGAACGTGGGCTCGAAACCGTTCACCGGCCAGGGGACGATCCGCCAGGTCTACTTCGCGATCCTGATTTCGCACATCGTGCTGGCGGCGTTCGTGCCGCCGATGGCGCTGGTCACGCTGATCCGCGGGCTGCGCGCGCGCTACGACCGGCACGCGCGGCTGGCCCGCTGGACGCTGCCGATCTGGCTCTACGTCTCGGTCACCGGGGTGATCGTCTACGTGATGCTCTACCGGCTCTAGTTAGCCGCTCCTGCCGCCGCCCGCAGCTTCCTGAGGATGCGATCCTCGATCCAGTGCGAGTCCCACCACTCCACCGGGTTCACCATGTGCCCGTTCACGAGCATGGTGAAGTGGAGGTGGTCGCCGCCGGCCATGCCGGTCATGCCGCTGCGCCCGAGCTGCTGTTCCTTTTCGACCGTGTCGCCCGCCTTGACGTCGATCGACGACAGGTGCCCGTAGAGCGACTGCACGCCCAGACCGTGGTCCACGATCACGCAGTTGCCGTAGATCCCCAGCTCGTCGGCGAACAGCACCTTGCCGCGGTTCGCCGCCACGATCGGCGTGCCGGCGTACGAGGCGAGATCGAAACCGAGGTGGGTCTGGTGATCGACTTCCTTCCCCTGGTAGACGTAGGTGCGCGCGTCGGCGAACGCCGACTGCACGCCGCTGTTGGTGAACGGGTGGAAGACGACCCCGCCCCACAGCATCTCCTTGCTGGTCTGCGCGGCGAAGGAGGCGATCTTCTCGGCGTTCTTCTGGCGAAGCTCGCCGTTGATCACCAGGAACTTGGCGAGGTTGTCGCCATCCGGCTTCACGTCGGTCGTACCTTCGAGGATCGCCGGCACCACGCGGTCGAGGAAGGTGTCGTCCAGGTTGATCCGGCTGCGCTTGAAGGGCTTCGGGAACACCCGCTTGTCGAAGTCGGCGCGGGCGACGTTGCCGGCCTCGTCGCGGGCGAACACCCGGATCTGGGTGTTGAGGTCCTGGTCGTGTCGCAGGGCGAAGAAGGCCACCCGCAGCGCCGGGTCGCCGGCAGTGATCCCCGAGACATTGATCCCTGACAGCGGGTAGCCCGGATACTCGAGATCACCGACGAGGACGCCGGAGGTGACGTCTTCCGGCGTCGCGCGGTAGACGACCGCTTCGGCGCCGCCGTGGTTGATGAAGTGGTGGGTCGAGACCACCGACACCCGCGGCCGCTCGAGCCGGACCTGGACGTCCTTGATGACCGTGTTGCTGCTGGTGCGGATCCCGTAGAGCACCGGACGCGAGGCGGTGACGTGGACCCGCGCCGGCCCCGATTGCAGCTCCGGCACCGCCTGCTTGCCGATGATCCGGCTGACGCGCAGCGATCCCGCCTCTTCCTTGAGCTCGGCTCCCTGGTCACCGAGCGCGTAGACCGGGAACTGCTTGCCGTTCTGCTCCACCAGCATCGTCAGCGTCTTGAGCTCGGCGGCGGGGGCATGGACGACGAATTCGACCGGGGTGGCGGCTCCCACGAACTTCTCCGGCTTGTTGATCTCGATGGCCGGTCCCGGCATGCGGCCCGCGGCGACGTAGGCGCCGCCGGCGGCGAGCGCGAGGATCAGGATGAGTCCGAGGAGATATTTCATCCAGTGATGATAACGGGCTTTTTTGCGGTTCGAGGGGGGCGGATCCTTGACCACCAGGGACCCGCCTGCTAAAATCGATGTTTCCCGTCTGGCGTGCCGGTATCGTCTAGGGGTCAGGACACGTGGTTCTCAGCCACGGGACCGGGGTTCGAATCCCCGTACCGGTACCAAACTTCGCTTGCAACGCCGGTGATGCCGGAGAGCAGCTCGCCGAGCACAACTTCGCCAGCAAAATGGGCCTCAGTGAGTCGCCCAGCCGGCTGGCAAGTAACCTTCGATCGCCGAAGACGCTCGACGCGCTAGGACGATCCCCCAATCTCCTCCCAGTTCACGATCAACGAGAGCGGCGCCGCAGCGTCGGCGCGCGGGAGCGAGTTGATCAGGAACTCCTCGCCGTCCGGGCTCACGTTGGTACTGGAAGAGCACCAGGTTCGTCTCGACGATCCGGGTCTGGAAGAGCTCGAACGGGTTGCCCGGTTCGAGCGTGCCGTTCCGCTTCGTCAGCGGCACGCACATCAGCTTCTTGTCGGGCGCCACGTAATAGAGCTCCGTCATGTCGCCGCGCCATCGGATCTGGGCGCCGGCGCCGGCCACCTGGATACGCCCGCCCCGGTCGGCATGCGTGATCGCGAGAGACTGCAGGCCGAAGTCCACGTAGGCGATCCATTCACCGTCGGGTGAATAGATGCCCTCGGCGCCCCACGCGACCTCTTTCGCCTGATTCGTCCCGACCTGAAGCTCCCGCAACCCACCAGTGCCGTTGGAGAAGTCCATGAACAGCAGCCGCGGAGCTTTCGGTGAATGGGAGTTGAGAATCAGAAACGCCGGTGACTCCCCGAAGACGGTCTCCTCCGTGCCCGACCCGTCCGCGCGGCGCCTGTAGATGCCGTCCCGCTCCCGATCCGCCGAGTAGTAGATCCACTGGCCGTCCGGCGACCACGCGTGCGCCTTGTGCGAGCCGATGCGCGGCAGACTCAGGGAGATCCCGCGGACCCGGTCGAAAATCGTGGTGCTCCACTGGCCGGTCCCATCGCGATCGTGACCGACGGCAACGTAGCGGCCGTCGGGCGACAGCTGGGGTGACCAGAACCCCGGCTCACCGACCACTCCAAGCTCCCTGCCGCTCCGGTCGAACGACACGAGCTGCGAGTTGTAGTCGAGCCGCGACTGGAAGACGAGGATACCGGTCGCGGAGGCGCTGATCGCCACTTTCTCGAATCGCCACTGAGGTGCGACCTCGTTGCGCAGCACGACGCGCGGCTCGCCGGTCAGCCGGGCCTGCTCGGGATCGAAGGATCGCGCGTACAGCGTGCCTCCGTCGGCATACAACAGGTTCGTGCCCGCGAGCACGATGGCGCTGCGGACGTCGGACGACACCAGCCGCGGGTCGCCGCCGTCGAGGCTCGCGACGTAGAGGCCCCCGCGCTGCTGGGTGGTCCAGCTGACGACGTAGAGAAAACGACGGCCGTCGGGCAGGAACTGGGGAGAGCGATGCGCCTCCCCCTTCCCCTCGTCGGGCACGTGCGTCGCCGGCACCGGCGTGCCGCCGCCGGCAGGCACCTGCAGAAGGCCGCCAAGAACGGACGGCGGAAAGACGATCACATCCTCGCGGCTCCAGGCACCGCCACCCGGGGTCAAGAGCGTGCCGCACAGATCCTGCACGCCGGCACCGATCGGCTCGACCGTCTTCAGCCGGGCCTGCGCGAAGAAGCCGATGCGCCGGCTGTCAGGCGACCAGAACGGCGAGGTCGCTCCCTCCGTTCCGGGGATCTCGTGCGCCTGCGCCGACACCATCGAGGAGACCCAGAGCGTGCTCCTGCCATCGGGCCGCGCGGCGACGAACGCCAGGCGCGTGCCATCGGGTGAAACCTGGAAATCGTTTGGCGTGAACCAATGGTTCCGGGGCGGCAGCACCGAGGCGCGGACCGGCCCGGCCCCTCGCCGCACCGGTCCCTTCGCGGACGTCCTCACACGGGGCGCTCTTGTCGCGCCAGACGCGCTTCCCCGGCGTGCGGCCGAGCCGCCGGCACGCGTGCCGCCATCGTCCTGCCCCGAACCGGCGACACGTCGGCGCAGCCCGTCGAGTTGCAGCTTCACGTCGTGTGCGGTCTGCCAGCGGTCCTCGGGATCCTTCGCCAGGCAGCCGCGGACGATGTCGTCGAGCGCGGCGGGCGCGAGGGGCTGCCGCGAGGCGATGGACGGCGGCTCGCGCTCGAGGATCGCCGCGATGAGGCTCGCCGTCGTCCGCCCATCGAAGGCCCGCGTACCGGTCGCCATCTCGTAGAGGACGGCGCCCAGCGAAAAGATGTCCGAGCGTGCGTCGACCTCGCGCCCCTCGACCTGCTCGGGTGACATGTACGGGTAGGTGCCGACGAGCGTGCCCTGGGCGGTGATCGGCGCGCTGGCGGTGACCTCGATCGGCGATACGTTTACTGCTGCCGGCTTCGCCAGGCCGAAGTCGAGCAGCCGTGTCCCGGACCGCGTCAGCATGACGTTGGCCGGCTTCAGGTCGCGATGGACGACCCCCTGCCGGTGTGCGGCGGCCAGCGCGGAGGCGATCTCCGCGCCGTAACGCAGTACCTGGTCGGCCGGCAGCGCGCCTCGTTGGAGCCGCGCCGCAAGCGTCTCTCCTTCGAGGTATTCCATGACCAGGAAGTCGACGCCATCCTGGTGGCCGACATCGAACAGCGGACAGACGTGAGGATGGGACAGCGAGGAGACCGCTCGCGCCTCCCGATCGAGGCGCCGCCGCCACTCGGGATCGGCGGCATACTGCGCCGGAAGGATCTTGATCGCGACGTCGCGCCCGAGCCGGGTATCGCGGGCGCGGTAGACCTCGCCCATTCCGCCTGCGCCGAGCGGGGTGGCGATCTCGTACGGTCCCAGTCTGCTGCCAGGGCGGAGCGCCATGTCGGACGCATTCTATCCAAGACGCGGGGTGCGGGATGGGATGCGGGGCGTGCACAGAATAACCCTGCGCCACTGATGCCCATTCAGCCCGGCTTCCGCGTCCGGGCTGTTCGCGGATTTAGAGCCGCACGGTTCGAGGCGTTGAGCTGCCGATGATCAGCGATTGTTTACGCCGCAATTCCGCTGAACTGCACGTTCCAACCTTTCGCCAATCCCCGTACCGGTACCATCCTTCGCCCATGCCTGACGCGAAGGTTGCCCACCGAAGCTCGCGGTGAATTCAGGCGAGCGAAGGTGGGCTGCCAGTAAGCTGCAGCGAGCTACGGATGGCAAGCCAACTCTCCATCCCGCAAGCTATCAGGAACCAGCGATCTCTTCGCTCGGTGGACACCGGGCTCGAAGCCTGCGCTCTTCATTTCGTGGACGATAGTCTCCGGATAGATGCCGTGCATTCCGTCCCTCGCTCGATCCGCGGGGCTCAGGGCCTCCTGTCCGGGCGGCCTGAAATCGACGATGGCCACGCGTCCCCCTGCCTTCAGCGCCGCGAGTATCGTCGGATTCATCCTGGCGGGACTCGAAAGGTGGTGACAAACGTCGCGCATGAACAGCGCATCGCAGCGGGCATCCGGAAACTGTGTCTTGTCGCTGTGGCCATCGACGACCATCATCTGCGTCAGGCCGCTGGCGAGCACCTCCGCCTGCAGTTTCTTGACGCGGTCGGAACCAAGCTCGCTCGCGTACACGTACCCGCTCGAGCTGACGAGTCGACGGCAATCACGAGAACGACGAGTCCCAGAACCACGAAGCCAAAGACTCTCATGGCGCCAAGTTGGCGCCCAGGTGACGATCGTCAAGGAAACGGTGCTTTGCGTCGGCCGGCGCTGCACGAGCATGGTGAACCCAGATTGTGGTGATAACTTCGAGCGCCAAGAATGACGTTCAACCGGGCCAGGGAGGGCAGGACCAATGAATGACTCGACTGTGCGACGCATCACCGGTATCGCTGACTTGTCGCGGATTCCTTGGCGGGGTCCTCCCGCCGCTGTATTCTCCGAATCTGACCGGCCACCGACCAAATGGACCGTGTTGACGCGCGAACTCCTCGGACTGTTCACATCGCGCTGCTTGCGGTCTTCTCCACCGGCCAGTCGCATCTCATTCGGCGCGCGGAAGCGCACACGACTTCATTGTCTCGCTTGCCAGCGGCGTGGGATTGACGTTCACGGCCGTTCTGCTCGTCGGACTCTCGATGGAGGTCGGCAGCGTACTCGGCACTCCGAACAGGACCGTTGACCCAACGATCAATGGACCCCTCGCATCGGGCCGCATGCTGACCACGGCTCGATCGGCCGCGGCCTGACGGTCGTCTATCTGACGGCCGCGGGCTATGGCGCATCCTGGACTGGCGTGCTTCCCGCGTGGTTCGGCCGCTTCGCGTATGTCATCGCCGCGATCAACTTGGCGTTCGTCCCATCGCTGTTTTTCGGGACGGACGCGGCCCGATTCTACAGCGCCATCGGTTGGGGGAACAGCGCGGTGGTCGCCGGCCTCATTGGCATCTGGGTCGCGGCCGCAGGAATTGCGCTGCTGCGTCGGCCAGTCGCAAGGGCTGCGTGACCGCTCCTCGTTCGCGGCGACGCAGCGGCTGTTGCTGAGAGCGCCCGATGATACTTGTGGCACGATAGAATTCGCTGCGAGCGGCGTTTCTCAGCCACGGGACCGGGGTTCGAATCCCCGTACCGAGTAGAACCAATCGTTCCGCCTTCACTCTCCAGTCTTCAGCCACAGTTTTAGTACGTCCGCGTCAGCCGCGTGATCAGCGCAGTTGAACGTGACTCCCCTTCAAAGCAACAGGCTCGGCCCCCCGTGTAAGGCCGGAGCGGCCCTCGCGTATGCTCTCGCAACAGTTGTCGCCGCTGGAACGTGCGCCGCGATGAACGCTGGCCGTAAGTCCACGGTGCGAGGTGAAGACGCTCGCTCTCGTATCGAGCCTGCACGATACGATCCTGGTATCGCTCGCGAACACGTCTTTCATCGCGAGCGGCGGAACGGGCGCGTTTGCCATGCCGTATATCATGCTAGGTGGTACAAGGTCTCAGCGCATGCTGGAAAACTGGCTTGAACAGCTCCGCCGCGGCACCCTCGAACTCGCAGTCCTCCTGTCAGTTGCGGGCGGACCGCGATACGGGCTCGCGATCATCCGACATCTGGAGGAGTTCACGGATCTGGTGCTGACCGAAGGCACCGTCGATCCGTTGCTCTCACGGCTGGCGCGCGATGGGTTCCTGACTTCCGAGTGGGTGGCCGGCGAAGTGCCGCATCCCCGCAAGTACAATCGGCTGACGCCCGCCGGACGCGGCCGTCTGAAGAACATGTGCCGTGAGTTCCAGGTGTTCACCACGAAAATCGAGCGCCTGATGAAGGCAGCCGGGAGAGACGTATGAAGCTCACCGACAGCGGAGAATCGCGAGTCCGCGGCGATCTGTACCTGTTCGAGCGATCCCTCCGTTCCTTCCTGTCGCCGGACGTCGCCGCCGACGCGGTGCGCGAGGTTGAATCACACTTCGGGACGCAGAAATGGAGGCGGGCGACGTCCACGATGAACGGGCCGCGCTGGAGGGGATTCTCCGGCGCCTCGGTCCGCCAATGCGCGTCGCACAGGCGTACTCGCTCGAGTTGGTCATGGATGAAGCGGCGGCGACCGGGCGGCTGATGGCGGTCCTTCGGTCGCTGTTGCACGGCGCCACGACGGGTGTGATGGCGTTCCTCGCGGCGTTCGGGTTGTTCGTCGGTTACGCCATGGGCATCGCGTTCATCATCATCGCGATCATGAAGCCGATTTTTCCGAACAACGTCGGCTTCAGGATAACGCCAGACGGCGTCTTGGTATCCAGCGGCGTCAATTTCCCAGGGGTTCGCGAGGGTCTCGTGTTTTACACGAGTTACTGGATCATCCCGGGTGCCCTGCTGATAGGCCTCGTCCTGGTGCTGGTCACGCACGTCCTCGCGCGCCGCTGGATCGCCTGGTTCCGGAATCGCCGGAAGTGGCGCCTTGCATCTGAGTAGCCGGAGCTGTGTGCTGGATTTCGTGGAAGGGAGACGACTGTTGAGCTGCGGCCCGATATTGGATTCGACACCGCCGACCCCTCGTTGCCGCCTCAAGCCGCAACTCCACCGAATTTTACGTTCCAACAACGCGTAACCCCGTACCGGTACCAAACTTCTTCAGTCACTCCGCGATTGCTCGCCTGACGTTCTCCGAGCTGATCGCGTCGTCGACGCTGTCCCCTGAGTAACGATGCGAGGGGCGCAACCGCGTCATGCGATGACGTGAGGATCCGATCAGGCGCAGAATTCCCGCGCGCCTCCGCTCCACGCACCGAACGTGTTGACAGGCTACAGCTTAATATGTAGACTGCCAACCTATCATGGCCGATCGGCGCGACGTCCTTTACGGCAGCCTCGGGCTCATGGTCCTCAAGACCCTCGAAGCTCTCGGCCCCCTCCACGGGTACCGGATAGCCCGGCGTATCGAGCAGATCAGTGGCAACCAGCTCGCCATGAACCAGGGCACGCTCTATCCCGCGCTGCTGAAACTCGAGCAGCCGGTTGGATCGGGGCCAAATGGAGTGAGTCCGAGAGCGGTCGCAAGGTGAAGCTCTATGCGCTGACGGCAGCGGGCCGGCGGCAGATCCGGGTGCAGGAAGCCGAATGGCAGCAGGCTACCGGGATCGTCGAGCGCTTCTTTCGCATCCAGGAGGAACCCTGATAACCCGGCTGCGAATTTTCCTGGCGCGCCTGCGCGGTTCCTTCCGTGCGAATTCGGCTCGATGGCGACCTCCACGCACAGATCGACGCGCACATCGGCGCAGCCACCGACGATACGTGAGGCTGAGCATGCGCTCGCAGAGGCCCGGCGACGGGCGCTGCGCGATGTCGGCGGCATCGCGCGGGCTGAAGAGGATTACCGCGCCGCCCAGGGTCGATGGCCGCGATCGTCACGGGGGCCGTCCGGAGCCCGGTCGCTCTCGCGACCCGGGGTTCACGGCCATCGCCATCGTCTCGCTCGCGGTCGGGATCGGCGCGAACACGGCCATCTTCAGCATCTTCAACTCGCTGGTGCTCCGCCCGCGTCCGATCGCGGATCCCGACCGGATCGTCGAGCTCTTTACCGGCGAGCGAGGCCAATGGGTCGAGGGCACGTCGTATCCAAGCTACGTCGATTTCCGGGACCGCAGCGGGATCTTCACGGGCCTGGCGGCATACGGCATCCGTCAGTACAGGCTCGGCGACGCTATCAACGTCGAGCAGATCTGGGGCGAGCTCGTATCAGCCAACTATTTCGACGTGCTCGGCGTGCCTCTTGCCAGGGGCCGAGGGTTTCGGGCCAGGGAGAATGTGGGTCCGGGCCGCAACCCCGTCGTGGTCGCAGCACGGCCTGGTGGCCACCGGCGCTAACGGCGATCCGGCTCCCCTCGGCCGCACCATCGATTCCTTCATAGCCAAAGGTGACCGTGATCAAATCGCCCGTCCCAAACAGGCTGGAAGCCGGCTCGACTGCGATCGATGCCATCGATGGGGCGGCGGCTCGACGCAAATCGTGTGCCCACTGGCGTCGCAGCCGCGGTCGTCACCAGGGCGGGCTGAAACCGGAGGTGTCTCTCGAGCAGGCGCGCGCCCGATTCGAGGTTCTCAGCCGCGAGCTGCAGGCGGCACACCCGGAGGAATGGAGCTCGGTGCGCCCCGAGACGGGCCGCCTGCGCGAGCTGTTCGTGACAGTGTTCTCCGAGCGCGAGACACGGCTGCCTCCGGGCATGCTCGAGGGGAGCGTACGGCGCCGCGGCGCTGCTGTTCGTGGTCGTCAACCTGGTGCTCGCGATCGCGTGTATGAACCTCGCCGGCATGCTGCTGGCGCGCGCGCTGTCGCGGCGGAAGGAGATCGCCATCCGCCTCGCGATCGGGGCGAGCCGTCAGCGGATTATCCGCCAACTCGTGACCGAGAGCCTCCTACTGTCGCTCGTCTCCGGCGCGACGGGGCTCATACTCGCGACCTGGTTGGTCGGTGCGCTGCTGGCGTTCGCGCCGGCGCTTCCAGAAGGCATTCGATTGGCGGTGGATCTGCGCCTCGACTGGCGCGTGTTCGCCTACGCGGCGGGTTTCTCGACGCTGACCGGCATCCTGTTCGGTCTGGCGCCCGCGCTGCACAGCTCACGGACCGAGGTGTCGACGGTGCTGAAGAACGACGTGCCGGCGTTGACCGCGGTGCACCGCCGCGGACATAGCCGCACGGCGCTGGTCGTCGCCCAGCTCGCATTGTCAGCACTGCTGCTGATTGGCGGCGGGCTGCTGCTGCGCAGTCTCGACACTGCGGCCGACGAGTGTCGGTATCGCGGCCCTCGACATGGTCGTCGCCTGGCTCAACCTCGAGGATGTCGCCGGCTACGACCTGCCCAGGGACGCGGGCGTTCTACCGTGATTTACACGAGCGGACCGCGGCGCAACCCGAACAGGTAGTTAGTCTGCGACGGGATCCGCGCGGGCCCATGAGCGGCCAGCGGCGAGGCTCAGAAATCGAGGGTTACCAGGCGGCCCCCGGTGAAGATCTGCAGCTCGACGCGGCATCGGTCGGGCCGCGGGTATCTCACGAATCTGCGGATGCCGATCGTTGCGGGGCGTGACTTCGACGAGCGCGACCGCGAAGGTGCGCCGTGCGTCGCGGTCGTGAACGAAGCACTCGCGCGCCGCTACTTCCCCGGCCGATCGCCGCTCGGAAAGCACCTCGCCAAGTTCGAATCGTTCCGGAAGCCGGCGCGGACGGACTGCGCGATCGTCGGCGTCGTGCGCGACGATGCCTGGCAGTCGCTGCAGAAGGAGGCGCGGCCGTTCTACTGGATGGCATCCCAGCAGTCGATGCGGCGCCGAATGCTGATGCTGGTGAACACCGACGGCGATCCCGCGGCACAGATCGCGGCGGTCCGCCAGACCATCCGGGCATTCGGTCCGCGCATTCCAATCGCCGAAATCAAGCCGCTGCGCGGTTTCTTCGCCGCCATGGTGTATCCGTTCGAGCTGCTCGCGATCGTCCTCGCCGCGTGCGGCGGACTCGCGCTGTTGCTGGCGAATTGGGATCTACGGTATCGTCTCGTATTCGGTCGCCCAGCGGACGCGCGAGGTCGGCATCCGCAAAGCCCTCGGCGCGGCGAGCACGGACATTCTGAAGAAGGTCGTCGGCGAAGGGATGGCGGTCGTCGCCATCGGGCTCGCGATTGGCCTGCTGCTAAGCGTGGCGTTAATGGGCATCTTGCAGAGCACACTGTTCGATACCGGGCTGCTGTTCGGAGTCGAAGCGACCGACCCGCTCACCTTCGCCGGGGTGGCGCTGCTGCTCGCCGCAATAGCGGGCGTGGCGTGCTTCATCCCGGCGCAACGCGCCGCGAAGGTCGATCCGATGGTGGCGCTGCGATGCGAGTAAAACAAAGCTGTCGCGGGCCACAGCAATGGAGCGCCGCTGCGGCCTTCCATCCCGTAGAAATGCGAGAGTGGTCAGTTCCCTGATGAATCGCCTGCACGCGGCGCTGGCTGTGCTAAGCCTCATTACGAGTCGATCTGGAATTTTGTTGACGTTTGTCCCCGCTAAGCACGATGACTCGTAGCTCGCGCGCGAGCGCACCGCGGTCCTCCCGCTCGTTGGCATGATCGTGGCCCGTGCCGCGTCTTTCATCTGTCGCCGGCGGCAGCGTCGGTCAGCTCAGCTCAGGATGATTCCGTCGGGGTCACGAAAGTAGACGCGGTTGCTGCCCGCCGGCGAAACCGGGTCGAGGCCGTGGTCGCGGAGCACTCCCATGCGCTCGGCGAGGCTGCGGTGCTTCGATGAGTGGAAGGAAATGTGATCCACGCCAGGTTGCGTCACCTCGTAGCCGGTGCTCACCGCGCCACGCCCAAACAGCGCCACCCACTGACTACCAACGTCGAGGAACGTGGAGTTGGAAGACTGACTGCGGATGCGTCAGCCATAGGTGATCGCGGTAGAAGGCGATCGAGCGCGCCAGGTCGGAGACGCGCAGCGCGATGTGGTCTATGCCGCCCACGGGAATCGGCGCGCCCTGCCCCGGTTGCGGCACGGACCTCCTCACAACCGCGCCTGCCGCGGCGGTCGGCACGGCGCAGAGCGCCCCAAGTCCGGCAATCAGCTCCCGGCGCGACATTGCCCCGCGGTCGAAACAGCACACCAGACGTTCGATTTCGGCTGTCATACGCACCTCCGGTGAACTAATCCTACCCGAGGCTCCCCCCTGGCAGGGCCCGTCCGCACAGCGCCGGCTGACTGCGATCCGGATGAGAAGGCACCGAGGCTGATCCCTTCCGACAAATCCAGGCCGCTCACGGACGGTGCAGCTGCTGCGGAAGAAACTGAGTAGTATCTGAGGCCGAAGCCTGGACGGGAGGAACGGCGGCCTCTTTCTTCTCGTAGGGTCCACCATGGAGGGGCCTGAGCACTCACTCCTCAGAGCACATGAAAGATGAACTTGAGCGTCTCTTTACCCTGTATGACCGCGGTCATCTCAATCGCCGCCAACTGTTGCAGGCACTGCTCGGCCTCGGCCTCGGCACCGGCTTGGTCAGCACGCGCAGCGATGCGTTCATACGACTCCTTCCCCGGCGGCCTGGCGTGAGCGCGCGGACACACGATGCCAAACTACTTCGACCGCGGGGCCATGATGAATCTGTTCGAAGAGGTCGCGTTCTATCAGTGCCGGCTGGCGCGGCGGTGTACAGTGCGACCGCCGAAGGCGTATCCGCGATTAACCATGAAGTCCGTGGCTTTTCCATGTCCTCGGAAGAGGCGGCAACGGGAGGCTGTTCCGCTAAGAAGAGGGGAAGGCGGGCAACGATGCAATGCGACCCACGTATGCGCTATATCCCGTCAGTTACGACGTCACGCCTGACGGCCAGAGGTTTCTGATAGATCGGCTTGCGCCCGGGCACCGGCCCGACGATCAGCATCGACCTGAACTTGAGGCGACCGACGGTGAGGCCGACGGTAAGGGGGTGTCAGCCGTGGCGCGATCATCTAGAGGTCTGCCCGCATGACTCGAGCGACTCGATGACAATCCGGCGGCCGTGGGATGGAGTTAGGAGACGCCTCTTCGAGTGAGTAGCCGAGTTATGCAGCGAAACCCGCAAACCTCACAATCCAACCTTCGGTCCAGACCCCGTACCGGTCCCATCCTTCGCTCGCCTGAAATGTGCGCGAGCTACGGATAGCAAGCCATCTTTCTATAGCGACCGACGGATAGGGGAGACAGCCCATCACTTGCACGAATCAGTCGTGCGGCGAGCGGTGAAGGACGCGGTCAGTGCTGCGGGGATCCGACGACCCGGGAACCTGCCACTCCCTGCGCCACTCGTTCGCGACGCACCTGCTCGAAGCGGGCCATGACAGTCGAGAAAGCTCCGACCCGATCCGCCGAGAGGAGGCCCGCATGACCCGCTGCCGCCCGATCGCGTTGCTCGCCGCCTGGCTGATACTCGGCATGAGCGCGACCCCTGACGCGATTGCCCAAAAGGCCACCGTCGAAGGCCATGCCCGCGCCGAAGAAGGTGGCGCGCCGGTGCAGTTCGCGCTGGTGCGACTTGTCCGCGCCGACGCCAGCCCGTTGCCTTCAGACAGTCCACCGCAAGGGATTACGAACGCTGATGGGCGATACCGGTTCGATGGCGTGGCACCCGGACGTTATCGCGTGCAACTGCTGCGTATCGGTTTCCGACCGTTGCTGTCAGACCCAGTGCAAGTCGCGGCCGGCGAGACTGTACAGCTCGATCTCCGCGTGGCTTCGCAGCCACTGATAATGCCGCTCGGTCACCGTCACAGCGGAAGTCTGCGTTCCGGCGAACAAACTCAGGGAACACCCACAGCTCCAGACGCTCTGGCAACAAGCGCGAGATGGAGCGTCGGTGCGCACGGAGCTCATGGCACGATTCCGCTACCACGTGTTGCTGCATGAGGAGTCATACGAACTGAAAGCCGACGGTCCCACCGCGCCGGGCACGATCGATCAGCCCTATGTCAGCGACCCCAAGTGGGCAGTCAAGAACGCTGCGCGAAACCGGGCGCACCGGCTCTCTCGCGGATATTACGGTCCGAACGACGGGTGGGGCTTGCCAAACGAGTTGGACGTGTTGCACGAGGACTTCCTGAGCGCGCACTGCCTCGACACGTCCGTCGAGCGCGGCGACGGCGAGGTGGGCCTGCATTTCCGGCCACTGCGCACGCGCCGGAACTTCCTCGACATTCTCGGCACGATCTGGCTCGACTCGGCGACGTATCTCGCGCGACGGCTCGAGCTCGAGTACGTGGACTTCGACGAGTCGCGCGGGACCGTCCGCGTGGACTTCGCCGACGTCCCGGTCGCCGGCGGCACGCTGCGGATGCCCGTCGGCGGGGCGTTCGCGATGCGGCCGTCGCGAAAGAATCCCACCAGGCGCACCGAGGGGAAGTTCACGTTCACGTACTCGGGCTTCGAGGAGGTGCCGCCGCGTCCCGCTCGGGCCGAGTAGTTGGCTTCGAGAAGGGCATTTGCGCTAGACGTCCGGACGAAACGATGGCGAATCCTGATTCCCACGTAACGATCCACATGGCGGCGAGCCTCGACGGTTTCATCGCTCGAAAAGACGGGCGCGTCGACTGGCTCGAAACCTCAGACGAATTCCTAGGCGGGGACACCATGGACCCAGGATTCGTCGAGGCATTCCTCAAGACGATCGACTGCTACGTCATGGGATCGCGAACCTATGAGACCGCGCTTCGTTTTGAAGCCCAGGGGTTGGGGTGGTCGTACGCCGACAAACCTACTTTCGTCCTCACTAGCCGCGAACTACCACGGACCCGGGATTCCGTCGAGTTCTACTCAGGCGATCTCGCGCAGTTCGTGAATGGGCGCCTCCGGCCCACGTTCCGTACCATCTGGTTTGTTGGAGGCGGTGTGGTCTCCGCCGAATGCCTTCGCCTCGGGCTCGCCGACGAAGTTCGCTATTCGATCCTGCCGATCTTGATTGGTGATGGGATCCCATTCTTCGAGAAGCTCGACAGAGACATCGCCCTCCATCTGGCGGAGGTCAAAGCCTACAAGAGTGGCATGGTGGAGCTTCGTTACGAGGTGCGAGGACATCGCGGCGAGTCACGAAACGCCACCTGACAACCGCATGCATCGCGCCGATCTGTTACCGCCCGCGTCAGCGACCCTGTTCGAACCGTATCGCCAGAGTCTCCCCGAGCCCACCCGCCGGAATTCGCCCGTGAGCCAGTTTTCCATGCAATCGCGCGTATAGGCCCAACACATGTCTCGGGAGGCCTTATGCGCGGAACGTGCTGGATCAAACGGGCCGTCCTCGGCGCTGGAATCCTGATCGGTCTGGCAACCGCGGCGCCGGCGAGCGCCGGACCGATCGTGGTCCGGTTCGAGGCCGTCGACCTGGCGGACGTCGTACCCGGCGAGGACCTCTGGCAGTACCAGTACGTCGTCAGCGACTACGTGTTCGAGGTCGATCAGGGCTTCAGCATCTACTTCGATCCCGCCCTGTACGCAAACCTGCAGGACTCACTCGAGGTGAACGCCGACTGGGACGTAATTGCGGTGCAGCCCGATCCGGCGCTCCCTGCCGATGGCTTTTTCGATGCGTTGTGCCCGCGCCCCCGCCCTTCCGCTCCTGGCAATTGGTGGTGCGGCTCTGGCGCTTCGCCATCGGCGACAGCGCTCGCTGCAGGAGGCTGCTCGGCCGGTGAGGAGGTAACCAATGGCTGGGACACGGGGCGGGCGGTGTGCGGTCGTCGTTCTCCTGGCAGCGCTCGGGGCCTCCTCGCCGCTTCCGGCACAGGCGCCCGGGATCGGCGGCTATCAGCTCATGAGTGAAGTCCGGGTGACGCGCGTGGTGAGCGAGTTCACTTATCGCGCGATACTCACCAACGCGAGCAGCGCCATTGCTGGTGCCACCGGCACGGCGACCAGTCTGACGCCGTCTACCATGATCGTGGACGGCACGCTGGCGTTCGGCGCCGTGGCGGGTGGCGCAACGGTCACCAGTACTGACACGTTCAGATTTCGCCACAACCGGACGGTCCCCTTCAGCTGGTCCAACATCGTCTGGTCGATCGTCACCGTGCCGGCCAACACCGCGCCGGTCGCGAACGCCGGCGCCGACCAGACGGCGTCGGTTGGCGGAATGATCACGCTCGACGGAACGGCATCGAGCGACGAAGACGGTGACGAGTTGGGCTATCGCTGGACGTTCACGGCGCAGCCTTCCGGAAGCACCGTCGAGTTCACCGACTCTACCGCCGCTCGCCCGACGTTCACCCTCACTCATGTTGGCAACTACACCGCGCAGCTGATCGTCAACGACGGCCATACCGACAGCCTCCCCGACCAGGTGAACCTCACCGTGTCCGCAGAACCAGTGGTGGACTCGGACCGCGACGGCCTTTCGGATGACGATGAACGACGGCTGGGAACCGATCCGGACAAGCCCGACACCGATGGCGATGGATATCGTGACGGCGACGAGGTTGCGGCGGGGACGGATCCGACCGACGCCGGTTCGACGCCGGGATTCTCCCTTGAATTGAGTGCGACCACCGCGTCGGTCTGCGCCGGGTCGTCCGTGTTCGTCGTGTTCCGGGTGCGACGCGACCCGGGATTCGTCGCGCCAGTGACCGTGGCGCTGGCGGCGCCGCCGGATGGAGTCTCATCGAGAGCCCTCACACTCCCGGACGGCGCAAACGTCGACGCCATTCGCATCGCTGTGCATCCCACGGTGGTGCCCGGCGTCCTGCAGCTCGACGTGGCTGCCGCGGCGCTTGCTGTGACCCGCATCGCACGGGTGACGCTGTCCGTGCGCCCGCAGCAGCCCCGCGCACAGCAGATCATCGCGGAAGCGCTCGCGGCCGGGACAATCGATCTCCACACCTCCCTGGTCTACAGGGCCTACGCGATATTCCACGATCCGCGTCTGCCCGAAGCATACAGAGGCTCCGGCTCGTCGCGGGAGGATCCGCTTCTGCTCGACGAGATCCGGGAGGCACTGACGATGGCAACTCCGGAGATCCGGACGCAGCTCGAGCCGTTCACCTTGCGGCCCGCACACGAGGCGAGCTGGTACAACCAGATAATCGCCTCGCTCTCGGCCCCATCGAAAGACGCGGCCGTGATGACGGTGGCGCCGCTGGACGGCGCCACGGCCGCAGCCACGACGCCACCCAATTTCCTGCCCGGCAGCTGCGATGCGCTCGAATCGGCGGGACTGCCGCCTAACGACTGGATCTCACGCAGGCACGCCACGATTCCTGTCCGTGTGTGGGCGCGGTGCACCAGCGAACCTTCGTCCGGACCCGACCACCCATCCGAGCAGAGGATCGACCGCGTGTTGGCGCTCGTCGAGCAGCTCTGGCCGAGTCTCGTGGCCGCGATGGGCCCGCCGCTCCTCGATCGCCGGCCAACGGATCCTGTCGTTCGATCGAGTGGACTCGGCGACGAGTCGATCGACATCTATCTCGTGTTCGACGGCGAGGTCGTCTCACGGCCCGGTGTGGCCACGAGCCTCGACGGTGAGGACGCAGGCCTGGAGGACTCCTGGATCAGTCCCTTCTCGACCGTCGCTTCGCAGGAAAGCGGGTACATCCTGCTTCGAGCGACCGGCGTCTACGAAGCGGGCTTTCACATGACCGTCGTCCACGAGCTGTTCCATCTGCTACAGGATGCGCACAACGCCGACCTCGGCAACTGGTGGTACGTCGAGGCGAGCGCCACCTGGGCGGAAGCACACTGGGACCGCATCATGTCATTTCAGAGCGGCTGGAAAGAACGCCGTGATGCGTACTTCACCGTGTCTCCAGGCACTCCAACGGTTTCCAGAAGCGGGGGAGCGCCAAGCCATTACACCTCCCGTACAGCGATGACGGACCCGACGACCCGGAGGCCTACGACGCCTTCATCTGGCCGTATCTTCATGTCGCAGACGGCCAGTGGATCGGCGCGGCTGCCGGCGCTTTCGGCGTGGACGGCCGTCGAGGGCGCCAGCAGTCCTGCAGAGGCGGACGCCGGGCTGAACACCGTGTTTTCGTTCGAACAGAACTTCCGCGAGTTTGCGGTGAGGAATCTCAACCGGGAGTTCCTGCCGGGCGATCGTTGCCCAGAGAAAAGCGTTTGGTGTCTTCCTGGACGACGACGACGACGGCTTCAGGCCAGCTGACGGCAAGCCGCCGATGACCCTGGAGTGGCGTCTGTTCGCCGACAGGGACCAGGAGTTTCGATTCGCGGTCGCGCCCCTCGCCGCTCATTATTCGAGCTGGGCCTTCGCCGACCTCCGCATCAGAAAGGTTGTATTCGAGTTCGATGACGTCGCGGCATCGGGCCTGGCCGTGGATGCCATGCTCAAGATCTTCGAACGGGACTGGACGCGGGTGGACTACACGGGGCAGCGTCGAGTCACGTTCTGCATCGACGAACCCGACCAGAACCTCGACATGCTGGACCTCGTCATCAGCCACAATCGCCTGCTTCCGCCCGATGCGCCGTGGCTCGAGACCAAGGTACGGCGTCATCACCTCCTCGACCCCTTGCAGCACGAAATGGGTGGGGTCGGCGACGATGACCAGTGAAACCCGATCAGCCGGATCGTGGGATCGGCGTCGGCGACATTGAGACTGACGAGGTGCGCGAGCAGGACGGCGTCGTCGTCACGCTCCAAGCCGGAAAGTGGTGTGGCGACCGTCGACCTGTTCTCCCTCCAACCCTTCGGTCCCTGCAGCTTCAGCCCGAACTCCTCGCCCATCACCCCCAGCGACTTCGGCTTCCTGGAGATCGAGTACCCGCGTGGGGGGGATCCCACGACGGTGAGTGGCGATGCGGGCACCCAGTGGGCCGTGACGATGAACTGTCCCGGATCCTCAGGCCCCGTAGAGGGCTTTCCGATCGGCGTCGTGTGGCTCCTCATTGACCAGCCGGTCAAGTTGAGCGCCAATGGCAAGGAGCTGAAGGGCGCTGTCGTACGGGAGGCGGCAGGTAATCGGTTGACGGTGACGTTCACATACCGGTTGGTGCGCGAGTGACGATTGGAATCGCAACCTGAGCGACTTGTCCGAGCGCAGCGGTCGGCTTGGTCAGCGGCCGGCTGTCGTGGATCGCAACGCGCCATCGAAATTCTCAACGATCCAGACGTCGGATCGCGAGGAATAGACGCTGGCCACGAACCTCCGCCGATCCGGAAACATCGCAACGCCTCCCACTTCCTCGAACGGCAATTCGACCACCGTCGTCGGACTGCCGCCGTTCAGCGGCAGCTTCATGATCGTCGCGGCCGTGACCGTCTCCCGGAACATGACCGACAGGCCGCGAGCAGCAGCACGTTTACCGTTGTAGGCGTAGACGGCCGTTCCGTCTGGAGACCAGCCGATTGGAAGAGGAATGGGCTCAGACGGTGAAGAGACCGCGTGAATCGAGGTCCTCTCGGCGCCGTGATGGTTCGTGACCCACAGCCCGGGGTGGGGCGGGCCGGTCGCATAGAGCAGAATACGTCTGCCGTCCGGCGAAAACTCCGCCGACGAGACAAAGCCGAGCGAGTCCTCCTCCAGCAGCAGCTCCCGGTGATGGGTGGCGGGATCGATCGCGTAGAAGTTCCGGTAGTCGGTTTTCTGATAGAGGAGGCGCGCGCCGGGTCCCCAGGCAAGGTTGAAGTTGTCGCTCAGATCGGCGGTAGGAAGGGGATGGGGCGAGCTGCCATCCGCATTCACGATCCACACGCGCGGCTGTCCACCCTCGGTGGAGGCGAACGCAATCGCTTTACCGTCGGCGGACCATACCGGTCCGACGTTGAAGGCATTGAGAAACGTCAGTTGCCTGGGGGATTCTCCGTTAGCCGACACCGTGTAGAGGTTGGTCCTCGATTCGTACCCCATGTTGAAGGCGATCGACTGTCCGTCAGGCGAGACGCGGGGCCTGTCGACCACCGATGTGCCATGAGTCAATTGCACCGTCCGCAGCGGCTTGACGGTCGAAGGATCATCTTCCACCAGCCAGAGATTGGAATAGTACGGGGCTCGCGCGTAGGCGAGCCTGGTTGCATCCCTCGACAGGCCGAAGGATTCATCCGCTTCCAGCCCGCTGATGAGTGGCGTGGGAGAAGCCTCCGCTGAGGCGAGGTCGGACCTGAGAGCCGCCTTGAACAGCGAGACGGTCTGATTGACCCGTCGGAAGTAGTAGATCGCGTTGCCTTCGGGTGCCCATCGTGCTGCGTAGATTTCGGCATCCGCCGACAGATGCTTTGTCTGTCCGCTTCCGTCGGCGTTGATCGACCAGATGGCCGGACGATCCTTCTCGTCGTTGGTCACGAAAAGCAGTCGATCCTGGGTGGGTGACCAATCCAGGTCCCAGATCCAGCCGCGTGATCCTCGAAGCGAAATCGTCCGCTGCTCATCGCCAAACTTGTTGACGAACGTAATCTTCTGCGGCGCGAACAACGCCAGGGCGATCGTCGACCCGTCAGGCGACCAGCACGTGACGAACAGTCCTTTTCTGATCCGGCGGGCAGCGCCCCGGCGACCAGGGGCGAGATACAGGCCATCCGTTCCCTCCCCGCGCGCCCAGAACATCAGCTCGGAACCATCGGGCGACCAGCGCAACGCCCCAGCCTCGGGCGCGCTGAAAATCGAGACCGGCTCTCCTCCGTCGACGTCCTGGACGATGACCTTGCGGTGCGGGGACTCGACCGACACGTAGGCGACTCGGGAACCGTCGGGTGACAACGCCGGCGCCACCTCCTTGCCGGTGAACGTGAGCTGGCGGTGGACGGATGCGGCGGGCGCCGTCGTCCGACCGGCCTCACCTGCGTGTTTTCGGCTCGTGTACGCAGCGATGACAACAAGGAGTGACAGGCCCCCGACGATCGCGGCGAGCCCTACCAGGGTGCGTTTCCGGTAATGGCGCGTTTTCGCGTTCGTCTGCAGCCCTGGCGGTGACCGGCGTGCTACGGCCTCGACCGGCGCGTCACCCGGTGTGCGGATCGCGGCTACGAACCTGTACCCCCGCTTCGGAACGGTCTCGATGTAGCGCTCCGAAGGTTTTTCACCAAGCGCCCTACGCAGCACCGAAATGGCGCGATTGAGGTTGGCTTCTTCGACAAAGGCGTCGCGCCAGACCTCTTGCAACAGTCGGTCTTTCTCGACCAGGTGCCCCGCGTTCTCGACGAGTACCCGCAGCAGATCGAAAACCCTCGGCGTTAACGCGACGGGCCGGCCGTCGCGCACCAGACGATGCTCCGCCGGATTGAGGGAGAACCTCCCGAACTCGTACGTCGATGGTGGCATGATCCGACCCCGACCGCAGCGTTCGACCCTGGGCAGATTTTGGGGTTTTTTAGGAGGTTTCTACAAGGACTAAGCGCGAGGTTCCGGATATCTCACCAGGGCATCTAAAACCCGATCCGGAGGAGAAAAGGCCATGACACAGGTTCTGTGGCGAATGACAGGAGGGACCCGCCTCGTGAGCGCAGTCGTTGCTTTGCTCGCGGGCGCATTTGCAGTGATCGAACGGGAACCAAGAGGTGTCTCGGCTCAGGCTGCCTGCTTCGTCACGCTGGCAGGCGACCGGGAGGTTCAGGGGAGCAATCTGGGGCGGTCATGTGGGTTCCTGGGAATTCTGTACGCTGCTTCAACGGCCGGCGAGAACCGCTGGCGACCGCCCCAGCCCCCGGCCGCCTGGTCGGGTGTCTTGAGCGCGACGACCTTCCCGCCAAATTGCGCAGCCCTTAATATCGTCGGCCCCACGGCGACGCCTACCGGGGATGAGGACTGCCTGAAGCTGAATGTATGGGTACGCAACCCTAAGCCGGCAGCCCCGGTCCCCGTGATCGTGTGGCTGCATACGGGGGCGTTCATCGCGGCCTCTGCCAATTTTCCAGGAACCCGGGGCCAGACGCTCGCCGCTGAACGGGACGTCATCGTGGTGACGCCCAATTACCGGCTCGGGGCGTTCGGGTTCCTCGCACACCCCGCGCTAGCAGGGGAAGATCCGCAGGGCGCTTCCGGAAACTACGGCCTGATGGACCAGCAGGCAGCTCTTCGCTGGGTCCGTGACAACATCGCCGCATTCGGCGGAGATCCCGCGAAGGTCACCATCGCCGGGACGTCGGCCGGCGGTCAAAGTGTCGGCCTGCAGATGGTTTCCCCGGCAAGCGAGGGGCTCTTCCATCGCGCGATCATCCAAAGCGCCTATCCCACGACGCGCTGGACGCCGGACGCGGAAGCCAGGGCACAGGGTGAGGCGTTCGCCACTCGCCTCGGCTGTGATGGTTCGTCGCTCCTTCTCGACTGCCTGCGTTCGGCCACCCGTGACCAGGTGCTGATGGCTGCAATGCAGGCGCTGCAGCAGGTCCGCGAACCGGCAGGGCTCACCTTCTGGGAACCCACGATTGATGGCGTCGTGATACCGGACGAGCCTCGCGTCCTGTTCCAGTCGGGACAGTTCCATCGGGTTCCAACGATCGTGGGGTTCAATCGCGATGAGGGATGGGGCTCGTTCATCACCCGAAGTTTCGCGTCAGGTGTGAACCTTCAACAATACGAAGCCTGGGTCGACAGCGAGTTCGGTCCGGACGCTCCGGGAGTCTTCGCCTTGTATGCCACGGCCGCGGCGAGCTCTCCGATCGAGGCCATGGCGAAGGTGGTCGGTGACGTGCAGTTCGTGTGCGAGGCCCGACGGATCGCGCGCGCGATCGAACGGACCGGGACGCCGACGTATCTGTACCTAGTACCGAGTACGCGATCGACGCTCTTTCTCCCGGTCACGTCATCCACGGCGTTGAATCGAACATCCTTTTCGGAAACAACTATGGCCCCCCGCTACCGGTTTACACGCTGACCGAACCGGACCTGGCGCTTCACCGCACGATGGCCGGCTACTGGACACGATTCGCGGCCACCGGCAATCCGAATCACGGGGACGAGACGGCGTTCTCCTGGCCGCTCTTCACTCGGCCTGGAGGGAACGGCCGGGGCACCGACAAGTTCATCGTCATCGACAAGGTGATCGGGGAGGGTGCCCGGACACGGGAAAAGGAGTGCGACTTCTTCGAGCCGCTGTTCCTCCGGTCGGTGCTGGGAGGTGTACCGGCAGCGGCTCAATGAGAGACGTCCGCAGCCGGCAGGCCGGTCGACCTGGGACCGTTTCCCACCTGGTCCCGGGTCGATCTCATTCCCCCTCCACACTCAAAGAAATCGAACTCGGCTCAGCCGGTCGCGCTACACTGCGACCGGCCGGAGGCGTATCGAACCATGAAGTTCGAGCGACTGATGGTTAGGTGCACTCCGCTTCCGGAAACGTCCGGGTCTATGCACTCACTCCTCAGGAGCGACATGACCGACGAACTTGAGCGTCTCTTTACCATGTATGACCGCGGTCATCTCAATCGCCGCCAACTGTTGCAGGGACTGCTCGGCCTCGGGCTCGGCACCGGCTTGGTCAGCACGCCCAGCGATGCGTCAGCGTCTGGCGGCCTGCCTAAGCCATTGTTCCGCGCACACACGATCAATCACCTCACGATTCGGACCGCCGATGTAGCTCGGTCGAAGGCCTTCTATCAGTCCCTCACGGGCCTTGCGGTGCGTGCCGAAGACAAGGATTCCTGCGAGTTCCGCTTGGAGCATGGCTTTCTTGGCCTGTACGCCCTCGAAGCCGGACAACGCGCCGGCTACGATCACTTCTGCCTCGGCGTTGACGCTTTCGACGCGCCGCGCGCGTTGGCTGTGCTCAAGTCAGCAATGCCAGACGCGCAACCGAGTTTGGAGTCGGGAGACCAAGTCTTTCTGCGCGACCCTGATGGGGTGCGTGTTCAGCTCGCAGACGTGAAGTACAAACGATGAAGGTACAGGCGGACGCGCCCAGTGAAGCATTGAAGAACCGCGGTGGAACTGATACGCGGCTTCTCAAGGGGTGATTGAGAGACGGGGGTGCACGATGGCCAAACTGATCTGCTCCGGGTTACGTCGCTCGATGACCAAGCGCGAGTTCCTGCGGACGTCCGCCACAGCCGGCCTCGGCCTCCTGCTCGGCGACCGTGCCTGGGCGCGATTCGCCGAGATCCAGGTCGATCGCCTGGCTGAGGACGAAACTTTCTGGGCGGCGATTCGATCCAGGTACCGGCTCAAGCCGGATTACATCAACCTCGAGAGCGGCTACTACAGCATGCAGGCCACGCCGGTGCTGGAGGCCTTCGTCGACAAGGTTCGCGAGGTCAACCACCAGGCATCCTACTACCTGCGGACGACGCAGGTGCCGGACAAGGCGGCGGCGCGGGACAAGCTCGCCGCCCTCGCGGGATGCTCGCCAGCGGAGCTCTGCATCACCCGCAACACCACCGAATCGATCGCCACCGTCGTCAATGGCTACGACTGGAAGCCGGGTGACGAGGCCGTCCAGGCCGAACAGGACTACGGCCACATGCTCGCGCAGTTCCGCCTCATCGCCCGGCGCTACGGCATGGTCAATCGACTCGTGAGCGTGCCTCCGCATCCGCGCACGGACGATGAGGTCGTGAGCGTGTATGCCAAGGCGATCACGCCGCGCACCCGGCTGCTGATGGTGTCGCACATGATCAACATCACCGGACACATTCTGCCGGTGAGGAAGATCGCGGACATGGCGCACGCGCGCGGCGTCGATGTGCTCGTCGACGGCGCGCACGCGTTCGCGCACTTCGACTACCGGATTCCTGACACCGGGGCCGACTATTACGCGGCGTCCCTCCACAAGTGGCTCGGTTGCCCTCTCGGCACCGGCATCCTCTATGTCAGGAAGGACAAGATTCCCGGCCTCTGGCCGATCTACGGCGACTGGCGGATGACCGACGACGCCGACATCATGAAGCTGAATCACACGGGCACGCATCCCGTGCACACGGATCTTGCCATCGAGCCCGCCATCGCCTTCCACAACTCGATCGGTATTCAACGCAAGGAGGCAAGGCTCCGGTACCTGCAGACGTACTGGACCTCGAAGGTCCGTGGGCTGCCGAACGTGATCATGAACACGCCGTCGGATCCAGCGCGCGTCTGCGGGATTGCAAACGTCGGCATCAAGGGCGTTGCGCCGGCCGATCTCGCGAAGACGCTCCTCGACAAGTACAAGATCTGGACCAACGCGATCGACAGCCCTGCGATCGGCGTCCAGGGCGTTCGGATAACACCGCACGTGTTCATCCAGCCGACGGAGCTCGACGTCCTGGTGAAGGCGATCTCCGAGGTCGCGCGCGCCTGAGGCTCGCTCAGCCCGTCACGCGTCAGCCGTGCGTCGGCTGCGAGGCGAACTGCTTCATGAACTCATCCTGCCGCTGTTTCATTTCAGCGGGGGTCAGATCTTCCTTGTGCGTGGCGATGGTCCAGGTGTACCCATGCGGGTCGGTGAACGTCCCGGTGCGATCCCCCCAGAACTGATCCTGCATCTTCCCCATGGCCCCGTGGGCTACCTGACCGCCGGCCGCAAGGGCGCGGTTGAACAGAGCATCGCAGTCGGCCACGTAGATCCACAGCGAGGCGGGTGAGCCGCCGAGCGCTTTCGGCCCCTTGCTGCCCATCATCGCGTCGTTCAGCATGATCGGGGAGTCGCCGATACGTAGCTCGGCGTGCATGACCTTGCCTTCCGGGCCGACGGCCCTGCTCTTCTCCTCTGCCCCGAGCGCCTTCTTGTACCACTCGATCGCCGCCGCGGCGTTGTCGAGGGTCAGCTGGGGTGTGATCGTATGATGCCCTTCCGGAACCGGGCTCTTCGCTTTTGCCATTGTCGACCTCCCTCTTCACGAAACTTAGAGCCTTTCATTCTGCGGCGAGTTCCATGCGCGCGGCAAGCTGATGCTCTAAAGCTGCCCATATGGGCGCGCGCATTTTGGTTGAGGTCACGGCGGCCTACCTGACGCGGCAAAGCGAACAGCTCAAGACCGCGCTGCTGGCATCCATGGGCCACGATCTGAGAGCCGCAGCCGCATTCCACGAGGCTCCAATTACGCCGGTCGTAACCGCTTACGCACGCCGCCTACCTGTGGATCGGGAAACACACTGCAACGGGAATGTATTCGCGGATGGTTCTTGGCATTCGCATTGCTCCCACGTCTCCAATCCGCACTCAAACTCGGCATTCGGAGAACATCATGCAAACGTACACCTCGATTGCGGGCGTGATCGGCGGTGCTCTGGTGGTTGCCTTGACCGGTTGCGGCGGAGGCGGATCGTCACCGATGTCCCCCCCGCCCGCAGGCGGAGGCTCCACCACGGTGACGGTGACGATTACGGCGAGCGGAGTCGCACCGAAGACGGTCGAACTCTCGGCCGGACAACAAGTCCAGTTCGTCAACAACGACGGCGTACCGCACGAAATGTTGTCGACGCCGCACCTGGCGCACACCGACTGCCCGCCGATCAACGCGGTCGGCACCCTGTCGCCGGGCGCCAGTCGGATGACCGGCAACCTGACCGCCGTCCGGATCTGTGGTTACCACGATCACCGTAACCCCGACGACGACAAGTTTCGCGGTCAGATCAACGTGGGCACCTCCACGGGGCCAGCGCCCGGCTACATCAGGCCGTAATTACAACACAAAGCGTCCCGGCTGCGGGCAATCCGGTAGATCCTATGGAGGCATCGCGTCGAATCGTTCTCCGGGATGGCGCCGTCCGCAGGGGGTCGAGATGACAAGATTCGTTGTGTGCGCGATTGTGCTGGCGGTGCTGCCGATGAGCATGCTGAATCCAGCAACGGCGCAGCCGCTCGGTGAAGTGCCCGAAGACGAGCACCATCTGTGCCGCGATTGGAACGACCGCTCCAGCGCGGCCGGCCGCAGTCGCGCCAGGAAAGGCGCGCGCCGAATCGATCGGCTTGTCGCCAAGCCGCCGCACTGATAGCGCAACCATCGCGGCAGACGGTGGCCGAGGCGATCGGACTGCTCGAACAGGCGACCACAAACGATCCGGGCAATGCGGTTGCCTTTGCCCGGTTGAGGCTGCGGCTCCAGCCATTTCTCGCTGGCCGCATCCCGAGATCCAACGGCAGTGCTAGCCGGCGCTCCTGCGACTGATCGTGCGGCAGCGGGTGGCGTCAGACCGCCGTCTTGCCGTCGATCTCACCTCTCCGGCGTTCGGTGCAGATATGTGCCTCGTCTGCCGCGTTCGCGACGAGGGCCAGGCTCGGCGCAGCGCCACCGCGCCGGCCGGGCCAGCGTCATCGTCGAATGCGGCGTCCAGATCGTGAATGACAGAACCTCCGGCCGGAGGTCTGCCGAACTGATCGTCCATCGGCGCGAATCAGGGCGAGTGGAACGCCTCGCCGAGGAGAATGCGGAGGCGCCGGTCTGCCGAGGCCGATGCGTGGACCTAGCGCAAAGGCGTGAAGAGCGCAGGAACCGCCAACGAGGCGACCTGTTGTTGCGTCGTGTCGATCCAGATCCGTTGAATGGTGACGGCCCGCCAGCAGGAGCAGCACTGCGATCCCGACGGCATGCAGCTTCATGAATCACACTGCCGGCGCGTCGACTCCCGCCCAGAGGTTGATCGTGCTGAGCTCCTCGCGACCGCAGGCCTTGAGGTAGAGAAACAACTGGGTGCGGTAGGCCGCACATCCACAGAGTACCTGGTTGACTATGAAGGCGCCGCGCGAGCTCTTCCCGCCGAACAGGTCGATCACCGCACGCAGGTCGCCGTCGGACACGTCGGCCAGCAAGGCCGGGTAGTCATCGGTGAGACGGCCCAGGACCGCGAGCGTCTCATCGAAATTCCTCCCTTTGCTTGCTTGTTCGGCGGCCGTCCAGGCGGCGGGGTCGAACTTGCCCGCCTTGGCTGCCTGCACCAGCGCGGGTCCCATGATCGTCAGGTACTGCAGAAGTTCGAGCGTGCTGCGCTGCTTCGGGGTCGGACGGTAATCGAGCTTGTCGCGGTCAACCTTGCTCGCGAGATGAAGCAGGATGCGAACTTCGTGCTGCAGCGAACCAATCAGTTCGGATTTCGTGAGGACCATCGGTGGCTCCTGTTGAAGGCGGCGGGCAGGATAGCACAGCCGCTCTGCCCGCCAACCATTCGAACATCCCCCGAACGGCTTCGAGACACTTACCGAGATGAGCGGCGAACCCGGACCGTGCGGGCACTAATGCGTGAGACTCACTACAGATCTGACACCGAGCCGGCGCCCGACTGGTTTCACGGCCGGCCTAAGCCCCTGACGTCCAACCGGTTACACTCTTGGTAGAGCTCGGAACGGTCCTTGCGTGAGCACTGATGATGCAGACGATCATCCGAACCCTGTTGGTTTCTTGCGGTGTAGTTGCGGCGGCATGCGGCGGGAGCCCGACGGGTCCCGGAAACGCCGGCGCTTCCGGCGGCGCCACCATCGCCGGCACGGCCGCGATCGTGAGCACCAACAAGGCTGTCGATGCACTCAGCGGCGTTCCTGCCGCTGCTCTCACCGTCACGATCTCAGGAACCCAGCTGTCCGCGACGACAAACGCGTCCGGTTATTTCCAGATCAGCGGAGTGCCCAGCGGGAACGTGCGGTTGCATTTCCGCCAGTCGGGTGTCGACGCGAGCGCCGAGGTGCCGGCGGTGAGCGGGCAGCAGCTCATCACCATCGAGGTGCAGGTCAGCGGATCCACCGCGACGATCGTCAGCGATACGCGGTCCGCATCCAGCGTCTCGTTGTGTCACCGGACCGAGGGGGCACACGGTTACCACATGATCACCGTCGCGCAGGAGGCCGAGCCCGCCCACCGCGAGCACGGCGACGCGAAGCCGACCGAACGCGTGCCGGGCACCCAGGCGCAGATCTTCGACCAGACCTGCCAGGCGATTGGCCCGGCGGTGGACATCGAGAAGTACACCAATGGTGACGATGCCGACTCTGCACCGGGGCCCACGCTTACGGTGGGAGGTATGGTGTCCTGGACCTACATCGTGACGAGCACGGGGACCGTCGGCCTGAGCGGCATCAGCGTCAGTTGACGATAAGGGCGTCTCGGTGAGCTGTCCTTCAACCTCGCTGGGCGCTGGACAGTCGATGACGTGCACCGGTGCCGGCACCGCCACGTTGGGGCAGTACCGCAACATCGGTCGCGTGACGGCGACCGGCGCGAATCCGGGCGGAAGCGGCACCGCCACCGTCACGGATGAAGATGCCAGCCACTACCTCGGTGTTTCGCCGACCGCAGGGGATGATGACGACGGGCAGAAAGTCGAACTGTGCCACCGGACCGGCAACGGTTCGTACCAAGCCATCTCGGTGTCGATCGATGCCGAACCCGCTCACCGCGCGCATGGTGACGGCAAGATCGGCGAGGCCGTACCAAGCCAGGCCGGCAAAACGTTCGGGGCCGGCTGCTCGGTGCGCTAAGACCCCAACGGGACTCGCGCGCGACCGTACCTTACCGGCTACCTCGCGGCTGGCCGTGCTCGTCCGCAGGCGAACACTCGACCGACAGCATCGACTACTCTTTCCACATGGGACTCGGAATGATCCGCAAAGCCGCCGCCGGCCTGGCGATCGGCCTCGGGTCCGCGGCCATCATCCTGCTCATCGCGGCGGGTGGAGTGCTCGAGTCGGTCGAGCTCGGTCTCTACGACTGGCGGATGCGAATGGCGGCGCAGGATCCCCCCGCCGTCAGCCCCGAGATCGCGATCGTCGAGCTGAATGACACGACGATCCGGGACCTCGATCCGGTGTTCGGCCGCTGGCCCTGGCCGCGCGCGGCGATGTCGATGGTCGTCGACTTTCTGAATCGCGCGCCGGCGAAAGTGATCGCGGTCGATTTTGCCTTCACCGAGAAAGACCGCGTGCTGTTGCACCAGGTCGGTACCACCCAGCTGAAAGGGAGCGAGTCGGACGCCGCGCTCGTCGAATCGGTTCGCGCCGCCCCCGGCACGATCCTGCTGGCCGACGCCACCTACGAGGGGCTGCAGACCGGCGAACAGGCGAACAAGCCGGCGGAATGGACCGCCGAACCATTTCGGCTCGGCGCCGGCATCTACGAACGGCGCACGATCACCACCCCGTTTCCCGAACTGACCGCCGTCGCCTCGGGCATCGCCCACAACTACGCCGTGCTCGACAAGCGCGGATCGCTTCGGCGGATCCCGCCGTTCGTCCGGATGGGGGATCGCTTCATGCCCTCGCTCGGCGTGGCGGCGGCGCTGCGCGGCCTCGGTGTCCGCCCCGACGAAGTCGTGCTCGAAGGCCGAACGCTCCGCATCCGCGACCGGGCCATCCCGCTGCTGTCGGCCGACGTCCACGACAGCATCGACCGGGGCACGACCGACCAGCAGTTGACGATGCTGGTGAATTACCGGGCGCCGGCGGTGCTGGCCAACGGTGAAAAGGCGTACCAGACTTACGAGCTGCGTCACCTGATCCAGTCCGAGATCCAGCTGCTCTCGGAGACGAAGCCGATGGTCGACCCGGCGGTATTCAAGGACAAGATCGTGTTCGTCGGTCTCACCGCCGCGGGCCTCGTGGACGTCTTTCAAACTCCGTTCGACGCCGCGGGTCAGGGGCGCATGCCCGGCGTCCAGATGCACGCGAGCGTGGCCGACAGCATCCTCTCGAACCGGTTCATCCGGCCGGCGGCCGACCGCTGGCGCGTCCTGGCGGTCGCCGCCGCCGCGTTGCTCGTCGGCCTGCTCGCCGCTTTTCTCCCGTTCAACGGTGCCGCGCCGGCGGCGCTGGCCGCGATGGTCGGCTGGGGGGCCTATACCGTGGCCGCGTTCAAGGGCGGACTGTGGATCAGCATGATCGAACCGCTCGCGGCGATGGGGCTGGCGCTCTTTTCCGGGACCGCCTACCAGTACTTCGTCGAGGGTCGCGAGAAGCGCAAGGTCAAGACCCTGTTCGGCCGCTATGTGTCGAAGGACGTCTACGATCAGCTGCTGGCGCATCCGGAACGCGCCGAGCTCGGGGGCAAGCGCCGCGACATGTCGGTGCTCTTCTCCGATATCCGCGGCTTCACCGCGGTGACCGAGAAGGGGAAGCCGGAGGAGCTCGTCGGGCAGTTGAACGAGTACTTCTCCCGGATGGTCGAGGTCGTCTTCCGCAACCACGGCACGGTCGACAAATTCGTCGGCGACATGGTGATGGCGCTGTTCGGCGCCCCGCTCGACGATCCGGCGCATGCCGAGCACGCGGTCGAAACCGCCGTCCAGATGGTCCGCGAGCTCGGGGAGTTGAATCAGCGGTGGGCCGCGGCCGGACGACCCCAGCTGGACATCGGCATCGGGGTCAATTCCGGCGATATGATCGCCGGCAACATCGGGTCGTCCTCGATCATGAGCTACACGGTTATCGGGGATAATGTGAACCTCGGCGCCCGGCTGGAATCGCTGAACAAAGACTTCAAGTGCCACATCGTGATCAGCGACGCGACGCGTGCGCGGCTGACCGGTACGTACGACGTTCGACCCCTGGGGGACGTCATCGTCAAGGGGAAGACGCAGCCAGTGGCCATTTTCGAGATCAGGGTCCCATCGCCGCTGCCGGCGGCCTCAGAGGAAGCCAAGCTATGAAGCACGCAGCATTCGCCCTCGCGCTCGTTCTGACCGCCGCTCCGGCCTACGCCCAGATCGGCGGGCTCGGCTCGGCGATCAAGAAGGGCTCCGACGCCAAGGAGAAGGTGGACCAGGTACGTGACCTGGTGGTGACCGAGGCGGACGAACGCAAGATCGGCGAGAAGGTCAGCGAACTGGTCCGGACCGAGTTCGGCGTGTTCCAGGATGCCAAGGTCACCAAGTACGTGACGCTCGTCGGCACGGTGATGACCCAGGCGAGCAGCCGCCCGGATCTGAACTGGGAGTTCATCGTGCTCGACACCGACGGCGTGAATGCCTTCGCCTCGCCCGGGGGGCTGGTGCACATCACTCGCGGCGCGCTCGGCCTGATCAAGAGCGAGGCGGAACTGGCCGGCGTGCTCGGCCACGAGATCGCGCACATCACCAAGAAGCACACCGTCAACGCGATTCGGAAGAACAAGACTGTTTGCGTTTGCCGCCAACGTGGTGCCAGGCAGCAACGAGTACATCGAGGGCCTGGCCAACGCTGCCTACCAGAACATCGTCGAGAGGGGGTTCGACCGGGGCGACGAGGAAGACGCCGACCAGGAAGGGATCCGGCTGGCCAACAAGGTCGGCTACAACCCGTCGGGCCTCGGCACCTTTCTGACCAAGCTCGCCGACCGGAACAAGGCGCAGTCCGAAAAGGAACGCAACGGGCTGTTCGCGTCGCATCCGGAGACGCGCGGCCGCATCGACAAGCTGACGCGGCAGATCAAGTCCGAGAAACTGAATGCTACCGCCAGCGTGGAGGCGCGGTACGCGGCGGCCATCACCTTCGACGCCAGGCCGGTGAGCCAGATCGCCACCGTGCTGCCCGGCACTCGTGGCGTCACGGGCGCGAGCGCGGCGAAAGAACCTGAGAAAACCGAAGCCCCGCCAGAGAAGCCGAAACGTGGATTCGGCCTGCCTTCGGCGTTGGGCCTCTCGAAGGGCAAGCAGGCGGAATCGACGCAGGCCTCCGCGTCGGCCGGAAACCGCGCCGTCGGCACCGACCGCGCCGCCAAGGGGGGAGACAATCCCTCGAAACTCAGAATTCCGGCGCTCACGCCGGCTGAGCTCGAAGCCTTCCGCAAGGGCATAGCCGGCTAGCACCCGGTGACCTTGCCGCATCCTATCTACCATCTGGTGGTGGGCGTCACCGCGCTCGCGGTGACGCTCGCCATATCCGGCTTCACCATCAACCGGCTGGTGAAGCGGAAGCTGCGCCTCTCCTTCTACTTCCTCCTCGGCTACGTGCTCTTCCACGTGCCGCTGGCGCTGCGGCCCGAGCTGCTGGCCCAGCAGGCAGGGGAGATCCTCAGCATCGAACGGCTGGTGCTCGCGGCGGCACTGATCAACCTCGTCATCGTCTCCCTGTTGAACCCGTTGCGAGCGGACCGCGTCCCCGACCGGTTCCCGTCGATCCTTCAGGACGCGATCGTCATCGGCATCCTCATGCTGATCGCGACCTTTGCCTTCGGCGACAAGATCCTCACGACCTCGGCGGTCAGCGCCGTCGTGATCGGCTTCGCGCTGCAGGACACCCTCGGCAACGCCTTCGCGGGGCTGGCGATCCAGAGCGAGAAGCCATTCAACATCGGCCACTGGGTCGCGGTCGGCGCCCACGAAGGGCGCGTCGCCGAGGTGACCTGGCGGGCGACCAAGCTGCGGACGAAGACCGGCAACTTCGTCATGCGTACCGAACAGCGAAGTCGGCAAGGCCCCGATCACCAACTACTCGGAGCCGACGGCGCCGATGCGTCTCTACATCGACGTGGGCGTGAGCTACGACACGCCGCCGAACACCGTCAAGGCGGCGGTCCGGCAGGCGCTGAAAAACTGTTCGCTGGTGCTGAAGGCGCCGGCGCCCGACGCGATGATCAAGGATTTCGCCGACTCGGCGATCGTCTACCGGGTCCGGTTCTGGACCGAGGATTTCGAGCTCGACGAAGAGGCGGCCGACCAGGTCCGCGGCGCGCTCTACTATGCGTTCAGGAGAAAGGGGATCGAGATCCCGTACCCGATCCAGGTCGAGTACTCGAAGGAGCCGCCGCAGGTCGACGAGGCCGCGAGCCTGGCCGAACGGCAGCGGCTGCTGGCGGGAGTGGATCTCTTCAGCTCGCTGACCGACGCCCAGCGGGCGACGATCGCGGCGCAGATGATCCTGGTCGAGTTCGGCGATGGCGAAACCATCGTCCGTGAAGGCGATCCCGGCCAGTCGATGTACATCGTCGGCTCGGGGGCGGTCGTGGTCGTGCTGGAAGCAAGCCATACGACCATTGCGACCATCGACCGCGGCGGCTACTTTGGCGAGATGTCGCTGCTGACCGGCCAGCCGCGGACCGCGAGCGTCATCGCGTCCGGCGATGTGACCTTGCTCGAGATCGACGCCGCGGTGTTCCGCCAGCTTGCCGAGGCCAGCCCCCGCGCCGTGGAACAGGTCGGCGTCGCCGCCGCCACCCGCCGCGCCGAGCTGGCCGCCGCCCGCGCCACCGCAACCAACGCCGCGGCGATCGAGCCCCCCGCCAACTTCCTCGCCCGGATGCGCAAGTTTTTGAGCATCTGAGGCACGTGCTATGTGCTGCGGTGCTATGTGCTACGTGCGGGGTGCTAGGTGCTGAGTGCGGTGCTAGGTGCTGCGTGCGGTGCTAGGTGCTGCGTGCGGTGCTAGGTGCTGCGTGCGGTGCTAGGTGCTGACGTGCGGTGCTACGTGCTGAGTGCGCGTGCTACGTGCTGAGTCGGTGCAACGTGCTGTCCGGTGCCCGGCACACCGTAGCCACACCCTAGCACCGGACTCCGCACGGCACGCCGCACCTAGCACTGCACGTCGGACCGCACGTCGCACCTAGCACCTAGCACTGCGCGCCGCACCTCCGCACCGCACGTCGCAGTCCGCACCGCACGTCGCACTCCGCACCGCACGTCGCACTCAGCACCGCACGTCGCACGTCGCACCCAGCACCGCACGTAGCACGTAGCCCGTCGCACTTAGCACGTGGCTATCGCCCCTGCCGATAGCCTCGTTCATAGCCCGTCGTGAAGCCCCGGCGGTATTCGTCCTTGTAGCGGTCGCGCGAACCGTAGCGGTTGTCGTAGTCGTGGTCCCCTTCGCGGTACCACTTGTGGCGGCGCGGGTCGAAGCGGTCGTTGTCGCGAACATCTTCGCGCCCCTTCTCATAGCCGTCGCGGGCGCCGATGTCGAACGGGGAGAGATAGCCATAGCCGCGATCGTCGTAGCGTCCGTTGGTGCCGTAGCGGGGAGAATAGCGCCGGTAGCCTTCCGCGTATCCATCGGCAAAGCCCTGGCGGAACGTCACCCGGTACCGCTCGGGGTCGCCGTAGTTCCGGTTGTAGCCGACGTCGGCGCGCTGAAAGTCACGCTCGTCCTGATACCGATAGGCGTCGCGACCGCGGCCGTCTTTCTCTCCCTCGGTCACACCTTCGCGAAAGCCGCGGTCGTAGGCGATCCGGCGGACGTCGGATGCATATCCGTAACCCTGACGTGAATCGGGCCGGCCCCACTGGGCGCTGGCCGGTGCGGCGACCGCAACAGTCAGAGCCGCGAGAGCAGGCACGAGGTAGTGACGTTTCATGTGAGCCTCCGTGCCGGAGCTAGGGGGCAAGAAACGCGCCTACTGAGCGGGAGAAAATCTGCGCGGAGTTTTACGGTGAAATCAGCCGAAAGGAAGGTGATCGCGCGCGCTCGTCGCGGCCAGAGGACAGCTACTGGGACCAGACGAGGACACGGTCGCCGCCCGAGTTCGTCTGGTCGAGAACCAGTGACGGGCCGAAGCGTTCGAGGTCCGCGACGGTGAGCTTGAGGTCCTCGAGGTTCATGCGGTTGCCGCTCAAGTCGACGGTCGCACCGTTCACCTTCAACCGCAGCAGCCAGAACGGCACCGTCAGCTTCACCAGCCCCTCATCGTCGGGATCGAAGGCGAGGACGTAGAGCGCCTCGGGGCGGCGCGCGTTGGCGGGCGCGGGACGATCGGTGTTCGACCGGAGAAACCTGCCGCGCTCGTCCAGCTCGATCAGGGCCCGCTGCCCCTTGAACCGCGCGCGGACGGCGTCGAACTCGGCAGCGGCCGCCGCCGGCGACGCCTTGCGCGCTTCGATGTTCTTCGAGAAATAGTAGAAGCTCGCGCCGGCCATCGCGATCACGCAGAGCACGCCAAATCCGGCCACGCCGATGACGACCCAGATCCACGTTTTCAGCTTAACGGCCATCCGCGCTCCTCGAGAGTGCCCTGGCTTCTTCGACGCATTGCGGGTCATTTCCGTTCTGACAGAGTGCTTCCGCCTGCCTCGCCTCGGTCGCGGCCGTTCCCCGGTCCCCCCGCTTGAACGCGAGCCGGGCCAGCTCCACCCGCGCGCGGCCGGCCACCCATGACTGGGCGCCGCTGGCGGTCGCCGCCCGAAGGTCCTCGGCGGCGTCGGCCCGGCCAAGGGCGACCCGGGCAGCCCCCCGCTTGTATCGCCACAGCTCCTCTTCGCCGGGTATCCTCGGTCCTTTCGCCTGACCAAGTGCTGCTAACCCTTCCGAGAGGAGGCGGTCGGCGTCCGCCGCCCGGCCGCCGCGCAAAGCGGTGGCTCCGGCCTCGAGGATCACCAGCCGGTTGCGCGGGTAGAGCGCCCGCAGCTGCTGCAGCACCGCCAGCGCTTCGTCGAAGCGGCGCTCCCGGTTGTACACCAGGATCAGGGCGAAGAGTGCATCCGTCCGGGCCTCGCCGCCGCCGGCCGCGGCGCGCTGAAGCAGGCGGACCCCTTCCTCCTTGCCACCGCCGAAGCCGGCCACGTAGGCCATCATCCGCATCGGCAGCGATAGAGTGGAAATGACGTAGCGATACATGCCGACCACGAGCGCGGCGTCGTGACGCGCCGGGTCGAGCTCGAGCACCCGCTCATGTTCGTTGAAGCAGGTGCGCGCCGCGCGGAAGCCGGCGAGCATCCGCCCTTCGACCGTTGCTGTATAGGACGCTTCGAGGCCGAGCGCGGCCCCGAGGTCATACCGGGCCCCGGCATCCTTGGGCGCGGCCCGCACCCGCGCTTGCGCGAGCTCGACGGCAATACGAGCATGCTTCTTGAAGTCTGCGTCCAGGTCGGGAGGGGGCTTCTTCAGGTCGACGCGCGCACGGCTGAACGAGCCGAGGTAATGGTCGACCGTGACCGCGCCGCGCAGAAACAGCATGTGCAGCCAGAGGATCGAGGCGAGCGTGCGATGGGCCGCCGGGTCCTGCGGCGCCGCCGCGACCGCCTGGCGCAGGAGAACGATGGCGGCATCGTGATCGAGGTTGTAGGCCAGATCGAGCGCCTGCCGCCGGAGCTCCGAGGACGGCGACTGCCGATGGGGTTCGCCGGTCGATACCGACGGACGCAGGCCGCTGTTCGCGCCTGCTTCCATCCCCGGCCCGGAGGCAAGCAGACAGAAGATTACGGCCCAGCATGCGGCTCGCGGGTCCTGACGTCGTCCCATCAGAGCCATGATAGTCGGCCCTGACCGGGGGCTACAGCGAGAAGGAGCTGCCGACCTCTCGCTGACGCGCGCGTTGATAGGCCAGGTGCGCCGTCGCCACGTCCTCCACAGCAAGCCCGAGGGACTTGAAGATCGTCACGCTCCTGGGATCCCGTTGCGCCAGCCCTCCGCCGGTCACGACCTCGCCAAGTTCTCCCTTGATATGACTGGCATCGATGGCGCCGTCGCGGATGGCAAGGACGATGTCACCGGCTTCGACGAGCGCCGCTTCACGAGAGTCTACGTACAGGTCAGCGCGGGCGACGAGTGCGGCCTCCATCTCGCGCTGGGTCGGACGGCAGGCGCCAACAGCGCAGATGTGGGTGCCGTCCGCGATCCACTCACTGCGCACCACCGGCTCTTTCGCCGAAGTGACCAGCACCACGATGTCGGCGCCCTGGACCGCCTGTTCGGCGGTTGCCGCGGCGGTGATCGGGGCCGCGCTGACCGACGTCATGTCGGCGACGAACCCGGCAACGCGGGCGGCGTTCGGGCTCCAGACGCGCACATCGCTAAGCGACCGGACCCTGGCGATGGCTTCGAGATGGCTTCGTGCCTGGACGCCGGTACCGATGATCGCGAGGACCGAGGCCTCCTTTCGCGCCAGGTGCCGGACCGACACCGCCGATACGGCAGCAGTCCGGGCCTCGGTGATGTAGCGGCCGTCCATCAGCGCCAGCAGCGCCCCCGTCTCCGGGTCGAGCAGGATGATCGTCGCGAGGTGGGTCGTCAGGCCGCGCTCGGGGTTGCCTTCGAACACCGTGACCAGCTTGGTGCCGAGCGCCGGCCGTGACGGCATGTAGGCGGGCATCAGGCCGTAGAAGGATTTCCGTTGCCCGACTTCGAGCACCGTCCGCAGCGGCTGAGTGACCGTGCCGGCGGAAAAGTCCGCCAGCGCGGTCCCCATCGCCTCGATCAGGTCGTCCATCGTGAGCAGCGCCTTGACGTCGTGTTCGGTCAGCAGGATGGGCATCCGCGGATTGTATAGTTTGGGGACAGGCACCTTTCGTCAGGGTGCCTGTCCCCAGACCTTGTTGAGCTTCGGCGCATGCTTCGAATCGCGACCATAGATGCCCACACCGCCGGGGAGCCATTGCGCCTGATCGTCGGCGGTTTTCCTGCGGTTGAAGGCCGGACCATTCTCGAGCAGCGCGAGTTCGTCCGCGAGCACTACGATCACCTGCGGCGGGCGCTGATGCTCGAACCGCGCGGTCACGCCGACATGTACGGCGCCCTGCTCACGCCCCCCGAACATCCGGGATCGCATGCCGGCGTGCTCTTCATGCACAACGAAGGCTTCAGCACGATGTGCGGCCACGGCATCATCGCGGTCACGACCATCGCGATCGAGCGGAACCTGATTACCGTGCCGCGGCAGCCGGACGGGTCGGTGCAGCTCACGCTCGATGCCCCTGCCGGGCCGATCCAGGCGGTGGCGAAGACCGACGGATCCCGGGTGACGAGCGTTGGCTTCCGGAACGTCCCCTCGTTCGTGCTGCGAGCGGCAGTGCCGGTGCGCGTCGGCACGCGCGACGTCGTCGCCGACGTTGCGTTCGGCGGAGCGTTCTACGCGATCGTCGACAGCGAGGCGGTCGGGATCCCGGTCGTACCGGAGCGGCTGGCGGACCTGCGTCGCGCCGGAATGCAGATCAAGCACGCCGTGGAGGCGGCGGTGAAGGTGGTCCACCCCCTCGAACCCCAGCTTCACGGCATCTACGGCACGATTTTCACCGGGCCGCCGTCCGATGAGGGAGCCGACCTCCGTAATGTGACGATCTTCGCCGACGCCGAGGTCGACCGCTCACCCTGCGGCACCGGTACGGCTGCGGTGATGGCGGTGCTGGCGGCGATGGGGATGCTGGTCGAAGGGGAGCAGGTCTTCACCCACGAGAGCATCATCGGCACGAAGTTCCGTGGCCGCGTCGCCGCGCACACGATGGTCGGCGAGCTCGACGCGATCGTGCCGGAGATCGAGGGTGAGGCTTACATCACGGGGGAGAACACGTTCCTCATCGACGACCGGGATCCGTTGCGACACGGGTTTCGGATATAGACCGAAACCCAACCGCCGAACTCCAACGACCAAGTCCCAGTTGCGTCCGTCACCGCGAGATCGCAGAGGTCGCCGAGGCTCTCAGGGCCAAAGGCTGGAGTCTCGACCGTCCCACGGCCTCACCGCTGAGAACGCCGAGCCGCGGAGATCTAACGAAAAAACTCTGCGTCCTCTGCGGCGAGTCCTCAGGGACTGCGATGTCAAATTGTGAATTGCGAATTGTGAATTGACAGGCGACGTCGCCCAAATCGTCCCTCCGGACTTCAGCCGGTTGTCCTCAATTCAGAATTCAGAATTCAGAATTAAGAACTTCCGTTCACACCCTATAGCCAGCCCGTCCTTCCGTGGATCCGAGCCGCCCATCATCACGCCGGTCTTCGGGTCGATCAGGATTCCCTGGAAGCCGCCGAAGGCGCCGATGGTGGTCACGATCCGGTGGCCGCGGGCATCGAGACCGAACCGCGCCTCCGGGGAGATCGCGCTCTCGAGCGCGAGGCCGGCGGAGGAGTGGCGGAAGCGCGGCGCCTCCCCGGCCTCCTGCACGTTCATCCCGAACTCCACCAGGTTGAGGAGCACCTGGACGTGCCCCTGCGGCTGCATGTCGCCGCCCATCACCCCGAACGACAGCCACGGACGGCCGTCCTTCAGCACCATCGCCGGCACCAGCGTGTGAAACGGACGCTTGCCGGGGGCGAGCAGGTTGGGATGGCCGGCGCGCAGCGAGAACAGGCTGCCGCGGTTGTGCAGCGTGATCCCGGTTTCGCCGGCGACGATGCCGGCGCCGAAGGATTCGTAGACCGACTGGATCAGCGAGATGACGTTGCCGTCCTTGTCGGCGGCGGTGAGGTAGATCGTGTCGCCGTGCGCCTCCGGGTGTTCCTCACCGACGGGGGACGTGCCGCCGATCGACAGCGGCTTGTATTCGCGGGCGGCGCGCTCGGGATCGATCTCCTTGCGGCGCTCGGCGCCGTAGGCCTTCGAGATCATGCGGCGCAGCGCCTCGGGCGGAGTCGATCCCGGATCGGCGAGCCAGGCGTCGCGATCGGCGAAGGCGATCTTCTTCGCCTCGACCAGCAGGTGCAGGTAGGCGGCGCTGTTGTGGCCGAGCGCCTTGAGGTCGTAGCCGTCGAGGATGTTGAGCATCTCGAGGGCGATCGCTCCCTGGGTGTTCGGCGGGAACTCGAGGAGCTGATGCCCCTTGTAGGTCGTCGAGATCGGCTCGGTCCAGTCGGACTTGTGCGCCGCGAGGTCGGCGGCGGTGAGCAGGCCCTTGCGCCGCTGCATGTCGTCGCCGATCGCCTGGGCGATCGGCCCCTTGTAGAACGCGTCGCGGCCGCCGCTGGCGATCAGCTCCAGCGACGCGGCGAGCCTCGGGTTGCGGAAGATGTCGCCGGTGCGCGGCGCGTGTCCGTCGATCAGGAAGGTGGCGGCGGCCCCCGGGTCCCGCGCCAGCGTCGCCTCCTGGTCCTTCCACTGGTAGGCGATGATCTCGCTGACCGCGTAGCCGTCCTTCGCATAGCGGATCGCCGGGGCCAGCGCCTGCGCGAGCGAGATCGTTCCCTGCTTCGCGAGCAGCTCGCTCCAGCCGTCCACCACGCCCGGCACACTGACCGACAGTTCGCCGCGGTACGGGATCGATGTCAGGTTGCGTCGCTTGAACTCTTCGACCGTCGCCGCCGCCGGCGCCCGTCCGCTGGCATTGAGCGCGCGCACCGTCTTCGTCTTGGGATCGTAGACGAGTGCGAACAGATCGCCGCCGATCCCGTTCATCGTCGGTTCGACCACCGAGAGGACGGCGGCGGCGGTGACTGCCGCGTCGATCGCGTTGCCGCCGTTCTGGAGCACCGCGAGGCCGGCCGCCGAGGCCATCGGCTGGCTGGTCGCGATCATCCCGTTGCGGGCCATCACCACCGACCGCGTCGCCCGCGGGTTCGGCGCCGGCCGGTCGCCGGGCGATTGCGCCTTCGAAGCAATGGTGGTCGTCATCAGAGCGAACGCCAGGAAAAGTGTTGTACGCATAGGACAGACAAAGATTGGGACTTGATGGTGCAGGTGGGATTCTACGTCCTCTCTGGGGTCAGACCACGGTCTGATCCCGCAGAGGCTGGGGGAAGGCGGTCGCAGGAAGGGTTCCGCGCCGGGCTAGAGCAGGTGCTTACTTAGCAGCCGTCGCTCGCTGCCACGGGGCACCGCCGAGATCAAGAGGGCGCCGAGGCGTTCTGCAGCAGACAACCCAAATGCTTCTCTGCGTCTCAGGCGCCCTCTGCGGTGAAGTCTTTGAAGGCAGCATGACGCTCCGTCTCAACTTCGCCGTGATGTTGCGGTGTCAGGATGAACCGGTTGCCGCCGATGGCGGCCCGGCCGGGCTGGAGCGTGGGCTCACAGCCGGTGTGCGTCGCTTAGACGAACGCGACTGCGATGATGGCGCAGACGAGCAGCAACGCAACCAGAGCTTCCGCGTTACTCGAAATATCTTTATCGATATACATGGTGTTCCGTCCTTTCTCTGAAGTTAGACGGCCCACCCCCGGGGAAAGTTTAGCTCTGCGTGTGACGAAACTGTGAAATCTGGCGCAAATCCACTTATCGCGGTGGCGTTTCCGGCTTCGAAGCCACGTAACTCTTACGCGCTCGAGGGTCCATCCCTGGTTTCTTGATCTTCACATCCAGTTTGTGCACCTTGCCGTCGAGGGCGGTCGGAGAGAAGCCGAGGATGTACTGGCTGTGCAGTTCCTGGGCGACGCGCGTGAACGTCGGTCCGAGCTCATCCTCCTTCTTCAGCAGGAAGAACCCGCCGCCGGTCTCTTCCGACAGCTTCTTCAGTCCGCGGTCGGGGCTGGAACGCTGGCGGCCGCGACCGACATCGATCTCGGTCTCGAGACCGATCGAGTACACCATGATCTCTTTCGCGCGGGCGTCGTCCATCACGCGTCCCAGCCCGATGCGGCTGGCGGTGTCGGCGCCGTCGGTGAAGACCAGCGTCACCTTCCGCCCCGGCACCGGTTCGAGCCGCTCGATGCTTTCGTAGACGGCGTCCCACAGCCGCGTCGGATAGCCGAAGTCCAGCTCCTTCAGCGACTGAATCAGCAGGTCGCGGTCGCTGGTGAATGCGTCCATGGGGTGGAACTCGATCTTGTCGTTGAAGGCGCCGACGCGTCCGGTGTCTTCCGGCGCCAGCCGCATCAGGAACTGTTCGGCCGCTTCCTTCACGCGATTGAGGATCAGCGTCATGCTGCCGCTGGTGTCGAGCATCACGATCACGGTGATCGGCGTGTTCTTGTTCTCGAACAGCGTGAGCTTCTGCAGGCGGCCGTTGTCGTAGACCTCGAAGTCGTCCTCGCACCAGGTCGGGCACCAGGCGGTTCTCGCTGTCCGTCACCGTGACGTAGAGCGGCACCGTGAGCGTGCCGCTCTTGAACTGCGCCGAGGTTGAAGTAGCCAGCAACGCCGTCGAGGCGATGCCGGCGAGGAGCGCCGCGGAGATCTTGTTCATCATCTGACCAGGCTTCTATTGAGAACGGCCTCGAGGGCCGGGCGAATGGCATCGGCCATCCGGCGGTACCCGTTCGGGGATGGGTGGAGTTCGTCGGGGGACTCGAACAGCCGGTCGAGGCTGTCCTTCGAGGCTGCGGCCGCGCGGGTATCGACGTAGTCGATCGCCGGATCGGCCGCCGCCGCCTTCGCGATCCAGGTATTGATCTCGTGCATCCGCGCGTTCTGCTCGGCGGTCGCGGTGTTGTAGGGAATGATCGTGCCGGCGATCACCGGGATGCCGGCCGCCTTGGCGCGGCCGTACATCGCGGCAAGCTGGTCGATCACCTGTTTGGTGCTGCGCCCCTGGTAGACGTCGTTGACCCCGGCGATGATCACGACCACCGCCGGCTTCAGCGCGATCGCGTCGCGGTCGAACCGAGCCAGGATCTGGTCGCTGCGCTCGCCGTTGACTCCCTGGTTGACGACGATCCAGTCGGGGTGCGCCTGCATCAGCCAGTAAGGGTACTGGCTCGTCTGGTCGCCGGCCCCTGCGGGCGGCGCTTCGAGCCTGGACTTCCACCCCGGCGTCCCCGCCGTCGTCGAATCGCCGATGGCCACGATGGTGATGGTCGGGTTCATGCGGTTCTGAGAGCGTCTGCTGGTGAGGCCGTCCCCTACTTGAACAGCATCGGGGACGGCCCCCGCTGTTTTCGCAGCTTCGCCGACACCCCCTCGGCGGCCTTCATGACCCGCAGGATGTTCAGCCCGAGGATCTTCTTCACCTCGTCGTCCTTGTAACCGCGGCGCAGGAGCTCGGCGGTGAGGGCCGGATACTTCGAGACATCCTCGAGCCCTTCGGGCACGCTGGTGATCCCGTCGAAGTCCCCGCCCAGGCCGATGTGGTCGATGCCCGCCACCTTGCGGATGTGATCGATGTGGTTGGCGGCATCGGCAACCGTCGCGCGCGGCGCCGGGTTCGCCTTCCGCCAGGTCTCGAGCCCGGTCTTGCGGGCGGCTTCGTCGGCCGGGAACTGCTGGAGCAGCCTGGCGGTCTCGGCGGTCTCGAGGACGTTCCACGCGGTCACCTTCGGCGACAGGAAGCCGGGCACGAAGGTCACCATCACGATCCCGCCGTTCTTCGGCAGCAGCTGGAGCACGTTGTCGGGGACGTTACGCGGCACGTCGTTCACCGCCCGGGCCGAGGAGTGCGAGAAGATCACCGGCGCCTCGCTCACGCCGATCGCGTCGGCCATGGTATCGGGGGAGACGTGACTGAGGTCGACGAGCATCCCCAGCCAGTTCATCTCGCGGACAACCTGCTCGCCGAACGGCGTGAGACCGCCGTGCTGCGGTGTGTCGGTCGCGGAGTCGGCCCACGGCGTGTTCTTCGAGTGGGTCAGCGTCATGTAGCGCGCCCCCAGGCGGTGGAACATCCGCAGGGCGGCGAGCGAGTTGTCGATCGAGTGGCCACCTTCCATCCCGATGAGCGAGGCGATCTTTCCGCTCTTGAAGATCCGTTCCACGTCCGCCGCCGTCAGCGCGAGCTCGAACGTGTCCGGATACTTCCGCATCATCTGATGGACGATGTCGATCTGCTCGAGGGTGGCGGTTACCGCGGTCTGACCGGCGTAGTCGGACGGCGTGTAGACCGACCAGAACTGCCCGCCCAGTCCCCCGGCCTTCAGCCGGGCGATGTCGGTGTGGATCGACGGCTGCGACCTGGTGATGTCGAGCTTGTCGAGGTCCCGCTGGACGTTCTCGCGTACCGCCCACGGATAGTCGTTGTGGCCGTCGATCAGCGGCACCTGCTTGTGGAGCGCACGGGCGCGATCGAGCAGGGCGGCATCACCGGCCTGCTGCGCATGGGCAATCGTCATGGCGGCAAGAAGGACGAGACTAACGCGGGCAAATTTCATCATGGCTGCAGGTTGACCCCTCCATCTTATCGCGCCCGCGAATGGCGACTTGACTGGTCGTATATCCCCCGATACGCTTCAAAACGCGACCGATCTCATAAACAAGGGGTTCACGTTCATGTTGCAGGCGTTCGTCATCACTCTCCGGGAGGGGCTGGAGGCATTCCTGATCGTCGCGATCAGCCTCGCTTACCTTCGCAAGACCGGCCGAAAGGCCTTGATTCCAGCGGTTCACTGGGGAATCGCCGCCTCCGTGCTGGTGAGCATTGGCGCCGGCATCGCCCTCGGCCGGGCCTCGAACCAGGCTCTTTGGGAAGGGGTGCTCGCAATTGCCGCGGCCGTCCTGGTGGCGACGCTGACGGTTCACATGTGGCGGGCCGGACGCCGGATGAAGCAGGAGATCGAAGGGCGCCTCGAGGCGTCTTCCTCGAAAGCCGGCGCCGCGGCTTTTCTCGGCGTTTTCGGATTCACCCTCCTGATGATCACGCGTGAAGGGATGGAGACGGCGCTGCTGATGAACGCGCTCATCTTCCAGGTGAAGTCGGCGGAGGTCGTCAGCGGGGCGATCGCCGGAACCCTCCTCGCCGCGTCGGTCGCCTGGCTCTGGTCGCGCTACGGCCACCGCGTGAACCTCGCGCGGTTCTTTCAAGTGACCGCGGTCTTCCTGTTCGTGTTCGTCTTCCAGCTCATGATCTACGGGTTTCACGAGCTCACCGAATCGAACGTGCTGCCGCTCGATCGGTCCTGGCACGACGCCACCGAGCCGTACGGTCCCGACGGCATCTACGGGCAGTACCTGACCTACCTCATGGTCCTGCTGCCGCTCGGATGGCTCGCGGTCTCCTCGGCGAAGGTTTCGGCCTTAAACTCCAGTATCCCGGCTGGCCCGCGCGCCTAGCCCGCCGTCCGCCGATCAGAGCCGCAACCAAATGCCAGAAAAACCTCCGCTGAAGCTGGAACTCGTCTGGGAGCACGACCTGGTGCTGGGCGGCAAGTCGGGCGACGCCCGGATGACGCTCGACAGCAAGGGGGCTGAGGGCCCCTCACCCATGCAGGCGCTCGCCTTTGCACTGGCCGGATGCATGGCGATGGATCTCGTGCACATCCTGAAGAAAGGGCGCCACGATTTCAGAGGCCTCAGGGCGGATCTGACCGGCGGGCGCGCCGATGACGAGCCGCGCCGCTTCACCCGGATCGAGCTGCATTACACCGTCACCGGGGCTGTCCCGGACGATGTGGTGCAGCGCGGGATCGACCTGTCGCGCGATCGATACTGTTCGGTCTGGCACTCGATGCGGCAGGACATCGAATTCGCGATCACATTTACGGTTTCATCCGGGGTCTGATGCCGCCGTCAGCTGCGGCTGACCGGGCGCCGCGGCGCGGCTACCTCGACTGGCTGCGCGGCCTCGCGGTCCTGATCATGATCGAGGCGCACGTCATCGACAGCTGGACCCGCCCTGCCGATCGGGAATCCGTCCTCTACAGCTGGTCGATGATCCTCGGCGGGATGGGGGCGCCGCTGTTCCTGTTTCTCGCCGGGGTGTCGGTGTCGCTGTCGGCCGGCTCGAAGGCGAGGCGCAGCGATGTGGCGGCCGCGTCATCGGCGGTGGTGCGGCGCGGTCTGGAGATCTTCGCTCTCGCCTTTCTGTTCCGGCTGCAGGCGATGGTCGTCAGCTGGGGAAGCTGGCGGTCGCTGCTGAAGGTCGACATCCTCAACATCATGGGGCCGTCGATCATGGTGGCGGCCGGGCTGTGGGGAGCGGTGCGAACGACCCGCGGCCGCGCTGTCCTGCTGCTGATGACGGCGGTGGCGATCGCGTGCCTGACGCCGCCGGTCCGGGCGACGCCGTTGCTCGACTTCCTGCCGGACCCGATCGAGGGGTACCTGCGGCCGCGTCCCGGCTTCACCACCTTCGCCGTGTTCCCCTGGGCCGCGTTCGTCCTTGCCGGGGCGTTCGTCGGCGTTCTCATCGACACGACGCGGACGCCGGAGACCGAGCGCCGGCTGAACGCATGGCTGGCCCTGGCGGGAGCAGCGCTTGCGGCCGGCGCCTACGCTGCGTCCTTCCTCCCGACGATTTACGCACGCTCCGACTTCTGGACCAGCTCTCCGGCCTTTTTCTTCCTTCGCGCCGGGCTGCTGACCGCAAGCGTCGGGGCGGCCTACGCCTGGCAGGAACGAACCGGGAATGCCTGGTCGCCGCTCCGCCAGATGGGTCAGACCTCGCTTTTCATCTACTGGATCCACGTCGAATTGATCTACGGCCTGGTCGTCCGTCCGCTGCACAAATCGCTCTCGCTGCCCCAGGCGTGGCTGGGGGTGCTGGTCTTCGCGCTGGTGATGCTCATCGCCTCGATGCTGAAGGAGCGGGTGGTGAACTGGTGGCGGGCGCGGCGCCGGGACATTCCGTTGTAACCTCCGTCCGTGCAAGTCGACATCAACTGCGACATGGGGGAGTCGTTCGGCCGCTGGGAGCTCGGCGCGGACGCCGAGGTGATGCCCCACGTGAGCTCCGCCAACGTCGCCTGCGGTGCTCACGCCGGGGATGCGGCGGTGATGCGGCGGACGTTGCGCCTGGCGGCACACCACGGCGTCGCCTGCGGCGCGCACCCCGGCTTTGCCGACATCGCCGGATTCGGACGCCGCGAGATCCCGGTCACTGCGGACGAGGCCCGCGACCTGGTGTTGTGGCAGCTCGGCGCGCTCGAGGCGATCGCGCGCTCCGAAGGGCTCCGCCTCCGCCACGTGAAGCCGCACGGCGCGCTCTACAACATGGCCGCTCGCGACCCGAAGCTCGCCGACGCCATCGCCAGCGCGGTGGCCGAGTTCGACCGGTCGCTCGTCTTCTTCGGCCTCGCCGGTTCAGGAATGCTCGATGCCGGGCGTCGGGCCGGCCTGGCGGTGGCGGCCGAGGGGTTTGCCGATCGTAGCTACGAGACCGATGGATCCCTGACGCCGCGCAGTGTGCCCGGTTCCGTGATCCCGGACCTCGACGCGGTCGTGTCGCGGGCGGTCCGGATGGTGCGTGAGTCGCGCGTGACCGCGCGCAATGGCGCCGAAGTCGTGCTGAAGGTCGACACCATCTGCGTTCACGGCGACACCCCCGGCGCACCGGTGCTGGCGCGTGGTCTGCGCCAGGGGCTCGAGGCGGCGGGGATCGAGGTTGCGCCGGTCGAGTCCCGGAGCGATGAGCGGCCGGAACGGAGCAAACGCGTAGTGAAGGCCGCCAGGCGGGGTACAGGGGGCCCCGCCGATAAATAGATGTTCGCCTGGTGGAGGGCCGGTTCGCCGCAGGCGCACAAGGCGCTGATTGCCGCCGGACTCGGCTGGATGCTCGATGCGTTCGATGTGACGCTGTTCGCCATGGCGTTGCCGGCGATCCGCGTCGAGCTCGGCCTGTCCCCATCCGCCGGCGGCATCCTGGGATCCGCCACGCTGGTGGCGGCCGCCGCCGGAGGCGTGCTGTTCGGCTGGGTCGCGGACCGTTACGGCCGGACGCGGGCCCTCATGCTCAGCGTCGCCCTCTACTCGGTCTTCACCGCCGCGTGCGGCTTTGCCCAGGACTTCACCCAGTTCCTCGTGTTCCGCATCATCCTCGGCTTCGGCATGGGGGGCGAGTGGGCGAGCGGCGCCGCGCTGGTGTCGGAGACATGGCCGGCGCAGCATCGCGGCAAGGCACTCGGTTTCATGCAGAGCGGATGGGCTATCGGCTATGCCGCCGCCGCGCTGGTCAACGCGTTCGTGCAGCCGGCGTTCGGCTGGCGGGCGGTGTTCTTCGTCGGGATCCTCCCGGCGTTTTTCACGCTGTGGGTGAGGCGCAACGTCGACGAGCCCGCGATCTGGTCCGCAGCCAGGATGGCCAACGTGCCGCGCGGACAGCTCCGGTCCATCTTCCAGAAACCGCTCGGCGGGCTCACCCTCGCGCTGACGTTGATGAACACCTGCACGCTGTTCGCGTGGTGGGGCTTCTACCTGTGGCTGCCGACCTACCTCACCCAACCGGCGTCCCAGGGCGGGGTCGGGCTTCAGTTGCTGTCGAGCTCGGCCTTCATCCTGGTGATGCAGGCGGGCATGTGGTGCGGCTACGTCACCTTCGGCTTCGTCAGCGACCACATCGGACGCAAGAAGACCTACGTCGCCTACCTGCTGACGGCGGCGGTCCTTCTCTTTCTCTACGTCTCGATCCGGGTTCCGGCGGTGCTGCTGGCCCTCGGCCCGTTCGTCGCGTTCTTTGCCACCGGCTACTTCAGTGGCTTCGGCGCCGTCACCGCCGAGATCTATCCGACCGCGATCCGCGCCACGGCCCAGGGCTTCACCTACAACATCGGCCGGGTGGTGAGCGCCGGCGCCCCCTGGATCGTCGGCACACTGGCCCAGACCCAGGGGTTCGGGGCCGCTCTGAAGGTTTCATCGGTGGCGTTCGTGCTCGCCGCCGTCGCCTGGATCTGGATCCCGGAAACCAGGGGGAGGGAGCTGCGGTGAGCGGTCCACGTTCCAGGTTCGGCGCAAGCTCTACTGTATCAATGGTTTGCGGGGATGGTCAAAGCGCCGCTGTGCTCGGGCCGACTCAATATATGATCGCGTTCGCGGGTTTTTGCTCCAGTTCTGCTCTTGTTCTGAGTTCTTGGTTCTGAATTCTGAGTTTCTCGAGCGCCACCTATGATCAGCGTAGCGGCCATCCGGATGCAGCAGTTCGGCGTGCAGTTCTACCAGGCGTCATTGACCGCCAAGGACATCGACAAGCTCGTCCGCTTCGAGGTCCTCAGCTATGGGGAGCAGGCGCAGGGGGTCCGCGGCGGGCGCAAGCGCGCGGTCCAGCCGAGCAAGGTGAACTGGGATCTGCTCGAGCGGCGGATCGCCGCCAACGAGAAGGCATACCAGCGCCAGATCATCCGCAAGAAGATCGACGAGCTCGTCCAGTACTACGAGCAATGCCGCCAGGCACGCGACCTGCCGTCGATCCCCGGCGCGGTGATCATCTCGTGCGACGAGGCGCTGAAGTTCGAGCCGGCGTCACCGGGCGCCTCCATCGGCACGCTGAAGGTCCCCGAGCGCGAAGGGATCCTGCGCGCGATCGACGGGCAGCACCGCCTGCTCGCCCTCCACGCCGACCGCGAGCGATTCGAAGGGGAGGATTTCACCGTCCCCGCGGTCATCTTCGACCGGCTTCCCGAAGACCACGTCGTCCAGATGTTCGTGACGATCAACGCCAAGCACACTCGGCTGAATGCGTCGCATCTCGTGTCGCTGTCGGGGCGGCAGCTGTATGCCGACGAAAGCCTGGCGGCCGCGCATGACGTGGTGCGGGCGCTCAACGACCGCGAAGACTCTCCGCTCTTCGGCGACATCAAGCTGCTCGGCGTCGGCAAGGGGCGCATTGCCCAGGCGCCGCTGGCCCAGGAGCTGAAGAAGCTGTTCGGCTCCGACGCATTCGGCGGCGGCCGGAAGGGTGATGACTTCCGCGACGAGTCGAAGAAGTTCTTCGTCAACTATCTGAAACAGGTGGCGCAGGTCTTCACCGCCGCCTGGGGCGGCCGCAAGTACAGCATCAAGTCGGCAGCCGCGATGCGGGCGTTCATCCGGGTCGCACCCGACGTGGTGCGCAGGCTGGACCAGGAACACGCCGACCGAACCGACTTCCGGGCGATCGGCCGGGTCATCTCTCCGTGGGGGCGCCGCATCGGCGACCTGAGATTCGAAACGGAGGGGGCGTGGAAACGAAGCGGCACGACGGTGGAGTCGCTGGCGAAGGAACTGCGGTTGGCATTGCAGTATCCCGAAGGAGCGGCTGTATAAACAGAAAGGCTGAGGGCTGAGGGTTGAAGGTTGAATGCTGAATCCGTTCCTGCCTTCAACCTTCAGCATTCACCCTTCAGCAATAAAAAAAGGGCCCCGTGTTTCCACGGGACCCTTTTGGGTTTTGCCGACGACCTGGCTCCCCAGCAACTCACGGCTCCCTGCCGTAAATATTCAGGCCGCCTGCACCACACTATTGAGCAAGCGATGTACCCGCGAATTTGCTGGCATTTTCAGCGGTTTCGCGAATGTGCCCTTCGGCTGAGCCGACAATTTCGTCGGCCCGATTACAATTTTCGACCGGCGCCGAAACGGGCGCGCCAGAGGCGAAGTTCCATGCAGTTCTCCAGGCCGATCGTGGCGCTCGGCATCCTTCTGGGCGCCTTGACCGCCGCTCCAGCCGGGCAGAGCCCGTCTCCCTGGGTCCCGCAGGTTCGTGCCTGGATCGCCGCCAACCAGCAGCCGGTTGTCAAAGAGCTGCTGGACCTCCTCGCGATCCCCAACGTCGCCTCCGATCGCCCCAACATCCGGCGGAACGCCGAGCATCTCCGCGCCGCCCTGCAGAAGCGCGGCTTCGCCGCGGAGCTGCTCGAAACCGCCGGCAACCCGCTCGTCTACGGAGAGCTGCGTCCGGCCGGAGCGTCGAGGACGCTGTTGCTCTACAGCCACTACGACGGCCAGCCGGTTGACCCGAAGGGCTGGAAACAGCCGAACCCCTTCACTCCCGTCTTCCGGCAAGGCCCGAACGGCCCCGATCTCGCCGGCGCGGGCGCGCTCGCGCGCTTTGAGCCCGACACTCGCATCTACGCCCGGTCCGCTTCAGACGACAAGTCCCCGATCGTCATGATGCTGGCGGCCATCGATGCCCTGAAGGCCGCCGGCACCGCTCCGTCATCGAACATCCGCGTCATTCTGGACGGCGAGGAAGAGGCCGGCTCCTCCAGCCTGGTGCCGGCGATCAGCCGCTACCGGGACAAGCTGACCGCCGATCTGATGGTGATCCTCGATGGCCCGCAGCATCCGAGCGGACGTCCGACGATCGCCTACGGCGCGCGCGGCATCGCCCGCGTCGACATCACTGTGTTCGGCCCCAGGGTGGGCGTTCACAGCGGCAACTACGGCAACTGGATCCCGAACCCGGCGCAGCGCCTCGCCAGCCTGCTCGCGTCGATGAAGGATGACGACGGGAGGATCCTGGTGGAGGGCTGGAACCAGGGCATCGAGAAGCTGACGCCGGAGGAGCAGAAGATGCTCGCGGACGTCCCCGAGGACGGCCCCACCATGTTGCGGGCTTTCGGCGTAGCGGCCCCCGAGGCGGCCTTTCCCCGGCTGCAGGACGCGCTGCAGTTTCCGACGCTCAACGTCCGCGGCCTGGTGAGCTCGTTCGTCGGCGCCGGCGCGCGGACGATCATTCCCGACAGCGCCACCGCCTCGATCGACATCCGCCTGGTCAAAGAAACTCCCGGCCCCGCGATGATCGACAAGATCCGCGCCCACGTAATCAAGCTCGGCTATCACATCGTCGACGGCGTCCCGGACGATGCCACCCGCGCGAAGCATGCCAGGCTGGCGCGGCTCGCGATTTTCGGCGACGGGACGGAGGCCTTCCGAACCTCACCGCTCGACCCGCAGGCCCGGGCGCTCGCCGCCTCGATTCGCGCGGCGCACGCGATGGAACCGGTGCACCTGCGCACGCTCGGTGGTACCGTGCCGATCGCGCCGTTCATCGCCGCGCTCGGCTTCCCGGCCGTGCTCGTGCCGACCGTCAACTTCGACAACAACCAGCATGAGGAGAACGAAAACCTCAGGCTCGCGAATTTCTTCGAAGGGATCGTGACGGTCGCCGCGATCCTCAAGCTGTAGCGGCGGCGGTGAATCGCAGGGCCGACGCGCCGGCAGACGAATCGATGCGATAGCATGACCCCCGTGCCGCGACTCCTGATGCTTGCCGCCGCGCTGCTGATCGCGCCGGGCTGTCTCGTCGTGACGGTGAACCCGGTGCAGGACCCGGATGCGCTCGTCTGGGAGCCGGGGCTGATCGGCAGCTGGCAGAACGCCGACGACAATTCATCGCTCACGATCGAGCGCGGCGAGTGGCAGTCGTACCGGATCAACTACGTGCACCCGATCGAGACCGGGGATCTGACGGGCTACCTCACCACCATCGGGAAAGGGCGCTACCTCGACGTCATGCCGGCACGCGGTCAGGACCATGGGTCCTTTCTCGTACCGGTGCACGTGGTGTTGCGTCTGAAGCTGGACGGCGACCGCCTGGAGATGAGCGCCCTTTCGTACGACTGGTTCTTCGACCGGTTGAAGACGAAGGCCGGGGTGCCGGGGCTCAACGTCGTGCGCGACGAGAAGGAGAATGCGCTGATCGCGTCGACGACATCGGCGATCCGTGACTGGATCGCGCGACAGCCTGCCGACGGCGCGATGTTCGGGGCGCCCGCGACCTTTACCCGGAAGCCGGGCGGGTGATGGACGTCACGGCACCGAACATGTAATGGAGGGTTACGCGGTCGCCGGCCTCGATGTCCTTCGGCACGGCTTCGGGGCCGATCCGCGCCAGGCTCACCTGCCCCTGGGTGTCCTCGGGCTCGATGAAGTAGATGTCGAGCGAGATCTGGCCGTGAATACTGACCGGCTGGACCTTGGTCACAACCACCTCCTTGGTCCCCTTGAGCATGAACGAGTGTAAACTGAACAAGCCCCTCAGGAGTTCCCCGACATGTCCTTCATTGCAATGAAAAAGGGCTTTGCCCTTCCGCTGGCGTGCGTCCTGGTCTCCGCCTTCGCCGCCCCGTCCCTGGCGCAGACCGCCACCGCGCCGCCGCCACAGGCGAAGCCGGCGGATGCCCCCCTGCCGCCGGCGCAGACCATCATCGACCGTCACATCGCGGCGGTCGGCGGCCGTGATGCGATCAAGCGCCACAACTCCCTCAACATCAAGGGGACGATGTCGATCCCGGCCAACGGCATGACCGGCACGCTCGAGCTGTCCGCGGCCCGGCCCAACAAGCTGGTGGTGAAGACGACCATCGCCGGGATCGGCGACATTGCCGAGGGCTTCGACGGGACGGTCGCCTGGTCCACCAACCCGATGCAGGGACCGATGCTCGTGACCGGCGAAGAACTGGAGCAGAAGGCATTCGATGCGAACTTCGACGGCGCGCTCAACATCGCCACACGCTACCAGGCGATGAAGACGCTCGAGAAGACCACCTTCGAGGGACGCCCCGTCTACAAGCTGGCGTTGACCCGGAAGGGCGGCGGCGACGACATCGAGTTCTACGATATCGAGACCGGTTTGAAAACCGGCGGGATCATCGAGCGCAAGAACCCGATGGGCACGATCTCGGTTACCTCGGTCTTCTCCGCCTACAAGAAGTTCGACGACGTGATGGTGCCGACGGTGATGACCCAGACGACGAGCGGCGTCCAGATCATCACGACGTTCGTCTCGGTCGAGTTCGACAAGGTCGATGCCGCGGTCTTCGAACTGCCGGCTCAGATCAAGGCTCTGGTCAAGTGAAGGGGCGCGCGATCGTAGCGGCGGTCGCGATTGTCTGTGCGTCGGCGGCAGTGACGGCCGACGTTCCCAAGGGCCTCGAGACGTTCGACGCGGTCTGGACGATCGTCCGCGACACCCACTTCGACAAGTCCTTCAACGGGGTCGACTGGGACGCGGCCCGGGCCGAATTCCGGCCGAAGGCCGCCGCCGCTGCCACCCCGACGGAACTCCGGGCGGTAATCCACACCATGCTCGGGCGGCTCGGGCAGTCGCACTTTTCCGTGCTGCCCGGTTCGGCGGCGAGCGCCAGCGACGGCCCGACCGGCTCGGCCACTCCTGGCTTCGACTTCCGGATCGTCGGCCACGACGTGCTGGTGACCGAGGTCGAACCCGGCAGCGGCGCGGCGACCGCCGGCATCCGGCCAGGCTGGCGCCTCACCGCAATCGGCGACAAGCCGGTCTCCGACTTGCTCAAAAGGCTGGACGAGACGCCCGACGACCGGATCCGCGGGCTCGAAGCCTGGCGCGCGCTCCACGGACGCCTGCGCGGGCCTGAGGGTGCTGAGCTCGCGCTCGCGTTCGAAGACGGCGGCAACACCCCCGTCCGGCAGACCATCGCCCGCTGGCAACAGCCGGGGCAACCGGTGACGGTGGGCGGTCTCCCGACCATGTTCGTGGAAGTGACGAACCAGGCCCGGCAAACCCCGGGCGGTCGCCCAGTTGGGGTGATCGGCTTCAACGTCTGGATGACGGCGATCGATCGTCCGTTTCAGCTGGCCGTGGATGAGCACCGCGCCGCCGGCGGCATCGTGATCGACCTCCGCGGCAACCCCGGCGGCCTCGCCGGCATGATGATGGGGATCGCCGGCCACTTCGTTGCCGAGCCGAAGTCGCTGGGCGTCATGAAGAGCCGTGACAACGAGCTGAAGTTTCCCGTGAACCCCCGGCTGGTGAACGCCGAGGGGAAGCGGGTGGCCACTTATGACGGCCCGGTCGCCATCCTGGTCGACAGCCTGAGCGCGAGCGCATCGGAATGTTTCACTGGCGGCATGCAGTCGCTGCGGCGGGTCCGGGTGTTCGGTGAGCGGACCATGGGAGCCGCGCTTCCGTCCCAGTTCGACAAGCTGCCGAATGGCGATCTCTTCATCCACGCCACCGCCGATTTCGTCACCGGCGACGGCACCCGCCTCGAAGGGCGCGGCGTGATTCCCGACGAGATCGTGCCGCTTACGCGTGCGGCGCTCCTCGGCGGCCGTGACCCGGTGCTCGAGGCAGCGTTGCGCTGGGTCGACACCCAGCCGCCAGTGGCACGGAAGTAGCAGGTTGCGCTCGGCAGATGGGCTCTGCTAAACTCCGGTTACCCCACGGAAGCGATTTCCAGCCTTAATCTTTCAGGACCCAATCGGGAGAAGTGAATGGAGCAGCGCAGGCTGCGTCTCGGAGACATTCTGGACGACTATTGTCCGCGCGAACGGCGCGTGACCAACCATGCCGTCGTCGCCATGATCGAAGAAGCCGTGAAGCAGACCCGCTGCACCACGTGCGACGCGGAGCACGTCTACAAGGGCGGGAAGGCGCCGCGCCGTCGAAAGAAAGACGCCGGCGTCGTTCTTTACGAAGAGGTCCTGGCCGGGATGCCGGAGGCCATCGAATCCAGCGTTTTACCAACTGCAGTGCGCGTCGAGTCTCAACCTGCAGCCAGTATCGAGGTACAGGCTATGGCGGATGGCAACGTGAACGGCAGCCGGATCGACGAACCCTCGCATGAGCAGCCGGACGAAGCGGCTCCCGAGGCGCAGCCACCCGTCGAAGAAGGTCCATTTCATCGCCGGTTGATCCGCGCGACGCTGCCGCGGCCCGAGGGCCAGAAAGAAGTGCGGCAGGTAACCGACTTCACGATCCGCCAGAACAGCGGCCGGGAAGGGCACAACCCCTACCGCGGCGGGGCCGGCGGGTCCGGCGGATCCGGCGGATCCGGCGGATCAAGGACGCGCGGGTTTGGCGGCGCCGGGAACGGGCAGGGCAATGGCAGCGGGCACGGTAACCGGCCGCAGGGCGGCGGTGGACGCCGTTTCGCCGGCGGCGCTCAGGGAGGCAATCCCGGCATGCCTGGCGCTCGTGGCGGCCGTCCCAGTGGCGGCCGCCCTGGCTTCGGTGGACAGGGTCCTGCGGCTGGCTCAGGGCGCCCCCGAAAGCGGACGCGTTAGCCGGTGATGAACTCCGCGATCCTGCTCGCGCTCGGGTTCACGCTCTTTCTTCAGGCATCCTCGGCTCCGATCAAATACGAGCCAACTGCCGGCGTACAGACCTTCGCGGTCCGCGAGCCGGTCCTTCGCATCAAGCCGGGCGCGGTGGTCGAGAGCCGCACGTTCTCCCGCGATGGCGACTACTACGCGCGCGCGGGCGGCCCATGGCCCGGCGAAGTCGGTCCCTTCCATATCGAGGGGGCCACACCGAACGACACGCTGGTCGTCAAGATCGTCAAGCTCCGGCTCAATCGCGATACCGCGGTTTCATCCGTCGGACCGAACGGCATCAGCGCGGTCGCCGGCGACAACCGGACGCGCATCCTCAACGACCCTCTGCCGGCGCGCCGCTTCGTGTGGCAGCTCGATCGCGCCCGCAACGTCGGCATCCTCGAGCTTCCCAATTCCGCCTCGAAACGCTTCGAGGTTCCGCTGCGGCCGATGCTCGGCCGCCTCGCCGTGGCGCCGTCGGGCGCCGAGGAGTTCGGCGGCCTGTGGCCCGGCAACTTCGGCGGCAACATGGACTCGTCCGACGCGCGCGAAGGCACCACGGTCTACCTGCCGATCTTCCACGACGGCGCGCTCTTCTACTTCGGCGACGTTCACGCCCTCCAGGGGGACGGCGAGATCGTCGGCTCGGGGCTCGAAACCACCGCCGACGTGACCTTCCAGTTCGACCTGATCAAGGACCGGCGCATCCGCTGGCCGCGGATGGAAGACGAGAACGACATCATGGTCGCCGGCAGCGTGCGTCCGCTGGTCGACGCGTTCCGCATCGCGCAGGTGGAACTGATCGAGTGGCTGATTGACGAGTACGGCTTCGAGAAGATGGAGGCGTATCAGATCGTCTCCCAGGCCGGCCACTCCCGCATCGCCAACGTCGTCGACCCGAACTACACGGTGATGGCGAAGTTCCCGAAGAAGCTGCTGCCGCCGAAAATCAAGTAATCAGCTATCAGCTATCAGCTATCGGCTGTCAGCTGTCGGCCCGTCGGCCCCGATTCCCCATTCCCGATCCCCGTTCCCCATCCCGATCCGCCTGGCTGACAGCTGACGAGCTGAGAGCTGTAAGCTTGTGAGATGTCTGAGTTGGCAGGAAAGACCGGCCTGGTGGTTGGGGTCGCGAACAAGCGTTCGATCGCGTGGGCGATCGCGCAGGCGCTGGCCGCGCGGGGAGCGAGGCTGGCGGTGACGTATCAGGGGGAGCGGCTCGAGGAGAACGTGCGCGAGCTCGGCGCCTCGCTGAGCGACCCGCTGCTGCTGCCCCTCGATGTCACCGACGACGGGCAGATCGCGCGGGTGTTCGAGGAGATCGACCGCAGCTTCGGCGGGCTCGACTTCCTGGTTCACGGCGCGGCGTTCGCTCCGCGCGAGGAGCTCTCGGCCCCGTTCGTCCAGACCACCCGCGAAGGGTTCCGGATGTCGCTCGACATCAGCGCTTACTCGCTGATCGCGCTGGCGCGCGGGGCGGTACCGCTGATGGCGAAACGCGGCGGCGGCAGCATCGTCACCCTCACTTATCTCGGCAGCGAGCGGGTGTTCCCGAACTACAACGTGATGGGGGTGGCAAAGGCGGCGCTCGAGGCGTCGGTGCGGTACCTGGCCGCCGACCTCGGTCCGCAGAACATCCGCGTTAACGCGATATCGGCCGGGCCGATCAAGACGCTGGCGGCATCAGGCATCTCGGGGTTCTCCGGGATCCTCCAGCACTATCGCGACCGCGCCCCACTGCATCGAACGGTCGAGACGGCCGAGGTCGCGGATGCGGCTGTGTTTCTGCTGGGGCCGGCCGGGCGCGGGGTGACGGCCGAAATCCTGATGGTGGACGGCGGGTATCACGCCACGGGCATGTAGCTTGCAACCTCCGCGGTCGAGGCTGAAGAAATGATTCGAAAGAAATTCACCGTGTTGCTGCTCGCGATGTTTGTCGCGCTGCCGCTGCTCGGCGCCTGCGGCAAGACCGTCGGCGACACCATCGACGACGCAACCATCACGACGCGGGTCAAGACAGCGTTCGTCAACGATCCGGCGGTCGGTGCCATGCGCATCGACGTCGATACCTTCAAGGGAGTCGTCACCCTGTCGGGCCGCGTGAAGAGCAAGGACGATGAAGCCAAGGCGATCGCCCTGGCGAGGAAGATCTCCGGCGTGACCGACGTGAAGTCGACACTGCAGATCGAACCCGGCGGCGCCCCGGTCAGCAGCCTGCGATAGAGCGGCGGGTCGCCGTCTTCGGCCGAGCCGGCCAGCCGTCTTCGCCGCCGTCTTCGGCCAGCCGTCTTCGGCCACTACCATTCCTCGACGCGGATTCGCGACTGGTCGATACCGAGGCTGCGCAGCATCCTCGGCACATCGTCGACCATCGTCGCCGGGCCGCAGACGAAGCAGAGCGTCGCGGTGTTGTCGAGCAGTGCCGCGAGCTGAGTCTTCGTGATCCGGCCGCGTTCCCCCCGCCACTTGTCGGTCACGTCGCGGGTCGTCGTGAGCATGAGCTCGATCTCGTGCCGGCGCGCCATCCCGCACAGTTCCTTCCGATAGGCAAAGTCGAGCGGCGTCCTGGCGCTGTAGAGCAGCCGGAAGGACCCCTCCACGCTCGCGCGCGCGTGCCGGATCATCGCGCGCAGCGGCGCGATGCCGGTGCCGCCGGCGATGAAGAGGAACCGCCGTTCGGTGCAGCGCTCCGGGAACACGAAGCGGCCGAGAGGCCCGCGGACGCCGACCTGCTGGCCGCGTCGCGGCGCCGGGAACTGGTCGCCCCACCGGCCGAGCGCGTCCAGCCGCACCAGGAACTCCAGCTCGTGATCCCGCGCGGTGTCTTCGGGAGCGCACGCGATCGAGAACGGTGCCAGGGTCGGGGCCGATACCGGGCCGATCTCGGCGACCTGTCCGGCGCGATAGCGGAAGACGCGCGGATCGATCCCGACCCGGATGATGCGGGTGGAGCTGGTGGCGCGGCGGACCGAGGTGATGGTGGCGACGTGCATCGCCGGCGCTAGAGGATGCCCGCCGCCGCTCTGTGCAGGTCCCCGTCGGTCAGCCCGGGCAGCAGTTCCTGCGCGGGCAGCGGGTCCGCCTGGCGGAAGCCGCGGCGCTTGCGGGCCGCCTTGTCCTGGTACATGCGGCTGTCGGCAGCGGCGAGCAGCGACTCGTAAGACTGTCCGTCCGCCGGGAACACAGCGGTCCCGACGCTGATGCCGAGCGGGACGCGGCGGCCGGGCCGCGCCTCGAAGAACACCTCTTCGAGCGCCAGCTGCAGCTCCTGGCGCTTGTGGTCGGCCTCGCCGGCCCCGCATCCCGGAGAGCACGACGATGAATTCGTCGCCGGCGTAGCGGATGCACATGTCGTAGGGCCTGATCGCGGTCTTCAGCACCCGCGCCACTTCGCGGAGCGCGCGGTCGCCGACGTGATGGCCATGGGTATCGTTGATCTCCTTGAACCGGTCGAGGTCCATGACCATCAGCGCCACCTCTCCCTTGAGCCGTTCCGCGCGGGCCAGCTCGCGAGTGAGGTGGACCACCAGGTTGCGCATGTTGGGCAGACCGGTCAGCGAGTCGGTCAGCGAATCCTTGCGCGTCCGTTCGAACTCCATCGAATTCCGGATCACGGTCGCGGCCTGCTCCGAGACGCGGTCGAGCAGCCGGCGATGATCGTCACGGTAGAACGCCGGCTCCACGTGATAGACGGCGACGGCGCCGATGAACTTGTCCTTGACCAGCAGCGGGCAGACCAGCGCCGACTGCAGGCTCGTCGTCAATGCCCCGAGCCCGGCCGCCTCGAGATCGGCGCTCGGCCGCGCGTTCACCACCGCGCGGCGGTTGCGCGCGACCCAGCCGGTGAGCCCGTCCCCGCTGCGGACGGCGATCTGCTGGATGATGTCGGCATCGACGCCGGTCGCAAACGCGCAGCGCAGCGAGTCGGTGTCTTCGTCGTGCAGGAACAGCGCGGCGCAGGAAAAGGGCACCAGGTTGGCGAGCTTCGCCGCGATCAGCGTCATCGTGTCAGCCAGCCCGAGGCTCGTGCCCATCGCCTGGGCGATCTCGTAGAGCGCGTAGATTTCGCGGTGCGCCAGCGCGATGTCCTCGAACACGTTCGGCTGCGGATCGGCAGCCGGCCGCACCGGGGCGTGGCCGGCCGGTCTTGCGACCGGGGCGGCGAGGTCGAGCTTCGCCGCCTCCGGGTAGAGGCGCGGCAGCAGCCGCACGAACGCCTCGACCACGCGGGGATCGAGCGCGTTGCCGGCTTCCTGCTGCAGCAGCCCAGCGCCGCGTCGTAGGGCATCGCCTTGTGGTACGGCCGCTCGGCCATCAACGCGTCGAAGCAGTCGACGACGGTGAGGATGCGGGCTCCGAGTGGAATGTCTTCACCCCTCAGCCCCGCCGGGTAGCCCTTGCCGTCCCATCGCTCGTGATGGCTCAGGATCAGCGGCGCCACCGGATACGGGAACGGCACCGCGCTGATGATGTCGGCGCCGATTTTCGGATGCGCCCGGATCTTCTGGAACTCTTCGCTGGTCAGCGGCCCCGGCTTCGACAGGATGTGCTCGGGCACCGCCAGCTTGCCGATGTCGTGCAGCAGTGCGGCCGTCTTCACGCCCTGCACGTGGTTCTCCGACATCCCCAGCTCGCGGGCGAGCTCGGTCGCGTATAGCTGGACGCGGCGGATGTGAGATTGCGAGGTCTGGTCCTTCGCGTCGATCGCCAGCGCGAGCGCCTCGATCGTGGCGAAGTTCAGGTCGGCGACCTCTTTCACGTGCAGCTGCTCCGCCGCGATGCGGCCGAGATAAACCTGGTAGCTGCGGTAGGTAAGGTAGAGCGGGATGATGCCGAGCGGGATCACCGACTGCGACGAGAACTGGTGCAGGAGCACGACGCCGGCGGCGACCGCCGCGCCGACGAAGTAACCGGGACCGCTCCACAGAAAATTCTCGTTCCACACGCGGGAGACTCCCGCATTGGTCGAGAAGGCGATCACCGACGCGACCAGCAGAGTGTTGGTGAGAAAGTAGGTTCCGGCCGCGCCGGCAAGCGGCGTGACCGCCGGCCACAGCGCGAGATGTCCGGGTGTGCCGCCCAGCCCGGTGTAGGCGATGCCGGCGGCGTACACCGTGATGACCAGGGACGCCATGCTGAAGAGCGTCCGGTGCGGCGGGTTCGGTTCGCGGATGCGGAAGCTGCACTGGCACAGCGCGCTCATCGCCGCGATCACCATCGTCTGCGACGTCCCGAGCATGAGCAGGCCGGCGAAGTTGACGGCGTACGACACCGACATGGTGGAAGCGTTGCGCGGCAGCGGCAGCGTCACCTTCAGCACCGATGTCACCGACGACAGCACCAGCAGCACCGTGAAGAGCACCGGTGACTCGGTGCGCACCGGCAGCGTGGTCGCGAGCAGCCCGGCGCCGACGGCGATCACCGCACAGACGAACAGCCGGGCGGCGAGCGGAAGGGATTTCATCGCCTCAGCGGCCTCCGCCAGTGGTGGCCGGTGCGCGCCGCTGTGCGGACACATCCGGGGCCGGCAGACCGGGGGCCGGCAGACCGGGGCCGGCAGACCGGGGGCCGGAAGACCGGGGGCCGGCAGACCGGGGACCCGCAGACTGGAGGCCGGAAGGGCGGCGGCGCTCACAACGGAGTGGAAGCTCTCGGCGGGCAGCCAGTCGACGGCGGCGGCCTGGTTGTCGACTGCGGCTGCCGCGTCGACCGGACCGACACCCCAGCGCGTATCGCTGTCGGCGGCCATACCCCAGACAATCGGTTCCCCTTCGGGCGTGGTCGAAGCTCCCCAGACCACGTCGCGACGCCAGGCGTTCGCGGTGGCGGTGATCGTGCCGCCGCGGACCCTGAGATTTCCCCAGAGGATATGCCGGCTCCACCGCGTCGTGTCCATCGACCCGGTCTGCCCGGCCAGCGCCGCCGCGAGCTGCACCGCACCCTTTGCATTCAGGAAGCCCGCACCCTGCGCCGTCAGGTCGAATCGCGGTTTGCGCTCGGCGGTGTAGTGAAGGATTGCCTTGACCAGGTTGGGCGACAGTGTGGGATTGGCCTCGAGCATCAGCGCGATCGTCCCGGCGACGGCCGGCGCCGCCATGCTCGTGCCGGTGAGGGCCAGGTACGGCGGGGCGACGGTGTCGACCGTTCCGCGCAGCCGGGCGCCGGGGTTCAGCTCGTAGATCGTGCTGCCCGCATCGGCAAGCGACTCGATCGCCACGCCAGGCGCGACCAGGTCCGGCTTCATCAGTCCGTCGATGTGGGTCGGTCCGCGGGAGCTGAATGGCGCGACCGTGTCGTCCCCGCGGGCGACGGTCTTCTGATGGTTCGTCGCCCCGACCGTGAGCACCCATGGCGCGTTGCCCGGCGAGGTGATCCCACCCTGCTGGAGGCTGCCTGACGCCGAGCGCCCGAGATTGCCCGCCGCGGTGACCACGACGATCCCGGCGGCGACGGCGCGCCTCGCCGCCAGCGTCAGCGGGTCGGTCATGTAGGACTCATGGACCCCGGCCGCCACCGACAGGTTGATCACCCGGATGTTGAACCGGGCGCGATGTTCGACGGCGTAGTCGATCGCCGCGATGACGTTGCTGATGTGGCCGTCGCCGGAGGCGTCGAGCACCTTCAGGACCACCAGCTTCGCCCCCGGGGCAATGCCCCGGCGCGCGCCGCCAGAGTCGTAACCGTTGCCGGCGATGATTCCGGCGACGTGCGTGCCGTGGCCGTAGTCGTCGTGCGGGGCGAACAGGTTGGCGACGAAATCCACGAAGTGGACGACGGTTTCGGAGCCGAGGTCGTCATGCCAGTTCGCGACCCCCGAGTCGATGATCGCGACGGCCACGCCGCTGCCGTCGAGACCGAGCTGTTCGCGGACCCAGGCGGCCCCCACCGCCGCCGCGGCGTTTCGCTCCACCGTCCCGCTCACCGGCCGGTCGACCGCGACCTCTCGAACGTCGGGATGGGCGGCGAGCAGCGCCAGCGCCGTATCGGGCACGATCGCCGCCTGGCCGCCGAGCGCCGCGAGGAACCGGCCGGCCGTGCCTCCGGCCGCCTTGATTGCCGCGTCAGCCGGCCCGCCGCCGATCGTCGTGATGATCACGCGCGAGGTTCCGCGCGGTGCCGCCGCGCGCGCCGCCAGCGCGGCGTCCAGCCTGCCGCCGGCGGCCGCCGTCCCGGGGAGCACCAGGCTCACAAGGATCGCGACGATGGTGAGGATCGAGCGTCGAGCCATTCGCTGGTTTGTGGTGCCGAAAGCTGTATAGGACGGCCCGGCCGCTGCAAACAGACTGCCCGCTGTCCCGCTGACGGTGTAGGATCCTGTATCTACTTGTATCAGCTGGCTTTAACGTCCGTCGTCTGGTCAGAAAGCGGGCCCGGTTCAACAGCGCCGATGTGTCGTTTCAGAACACCGCGACGACTCCCTGAAAGAGGCGCACGTCGGCGACCCAATGGAAGTATCGGCCGCAGCGATCGGTCAGCGTGAGCGCGAATCGAGCCCGTATTCGAGGATCTTACGATAGAGCGTGCCGCGGCTGATTTCGAGCACTTCCGCTGCCTGCTTCTTGTTCCAGCGGACGGCTTCGAGCACCCGGCTGATATGGGCGCGTTCCGCCTCGGCCAGCGACTGCAGGCCGCCGCCGACCGGCGGCGGCGGCGCCCCGCCGTGCAGCAGCTCGATATCCGCCGGTTTGATGACCCGCGCCTGCGCCGACATGGCCGCGCGCGACAAGGTGCTTTCCAGCTCGCGGAGGTTGCCCGGCCAGTGGTAGCGGGACAGCAGCTCCAGCCCTTCTTTCGACAGTACCCGGGCGTCCGGTTCCTGGCCGGTGGATTCGCAGTGCCGCGCGAGCGCCCGCTGCGCCAGCACCGGGATGTCCTGCGCCCGCTCGCGCAGCGACGGCAACCGGATCGAGAAGGCGTTGATACGGTAGTAGAGATCCTCGCGAAAGCGTCCTTCTCGCACCAGCAGGTCGATCGGCCGGTTGGTGGCGGTGACCAGGCGGAAGTCGACGTCGATCGTTTCGTTGCCGCCGAGGCGCTCGAAGCGGTGTTCCTCGAGCGCGCGCAGCAGCTTGGCCTGGGCGAGCAGGGCGAGGTCGCCGATCTCGTCGAGAAACAGCGTGCCGCGGTGGGCGAGCTCCAGGCGTCCGAGCTTCCGGTCCTGGGCGCCGGTAAACGCCCCCTTCTCGTAGCCGAACAGCTCCGACTCGAACAGGTTGTCCGGCAGCGCGGCACAGTTCACGGTCTGCAGCCGATGAGTCGTGCGCCGGCTCAACTCGTGGATCATCCGCGCGACCAGCTCCTTGCCCGAGCCGGTCGGTCCGAGGATGAGCACGGCGATGTCGCTCTTGGCCGCGGTGCGGATCCACTCGAAGACCACCAGCATCTTGTCGTCGGTGCCGATCAGTTCGCGGAACCGGCGGACGGCGGGGGAGCGGTCCTCGGGGCTGACGACCGGACGCCGCTCCAGGAAGCCGTCCAAAAGCGAGCGGATCGGCTCTTCCTCCGGCGGCTGGAACTGGAACCGCCGGCTGTCGGCTTCGCCGGCGTCCCTCACCAGGCCGAAGGCGAACAGCTCGCCGAGGCAGTTCTCGACATCGAGGCGCATGCGGCCGAAGTTCTGCATCAGCGCGGGAATGTCGAAGAGATCCTCGCGGTGCGACGCCAGGAAGCGCAGCAGGCCGGCGCGCAGCGGTGACTGCACGAGGGTCTGGAAACGCAGCTCGGCGTCGTCGGTTTGCGCCGGGCCTGCGGGGGTCATCACGAGCGCGCGGTCCCCGCCGGGGTCTCGGGCTGACGACGGTAGTACTCGGACTGGAACCGTTCGATCAGCTGCTTCATCGCGACCGCGTCGCGTTTCCTGTGGCCGTGACAACGCACCGCGCTCGTGCCGCCGGACGTCTCGATCATCACGTTCGAGAAGAACAGGTTCCGGTCGATCAGGACGGAGGAGATGTGGTGCATGTGGATCGACTGCTCCCGGCCGCCGAAAAGCTCGGGGGTGTAGTGCAGCACGCTCCCGGGGGTCACCTTGACCTGGGTCGGGAAGAGGAAGTTGCCGCGGCTGAAGCGGCTGGCGCGGAAGACGTGCTCACCCGGCAGCCGGCGTCCCTTCATCCACATGAAGGTGAGCGCCAGTGCCACGATCACGACCAGGGCAAGGACGACCCACCACAGGGTGGTGTCCGCCTGCACAAGAACCGGCTCTTGCATGTGTGATTCCGTCAACTTGTCCGAAAGTGTGCGCTTACCTTCGCTCCGGACGCGGCATGCTGTCAAGCACCGGAATGCCGGCCGCGCCCGCGAGGCCGGCGCACCTTCGAGCGGATGCTATGCTACCCCTTACTTTCGGAGGTTCGTCAGTGCCCCACCGAGCACCCGGCGCGCCGGGCCACAGCGCCGGCAATCATCTCAGCGGAAAAGTCATCAAGTACTACCGGCCACGGGGGAGCGCGGAGGTCCGCCACCTGATCGACAACGGCTTCCAGGCGTTCAACGCCGGGCGTCTGTCGGAGGCCTGCCTGATCTACTCCGAGAAGATGCTCGCGCCGGAGAACGACACCACGATCGGGCTGACCATCGCCGGCGCGCTGACGCCGGCCGGGCTCGGCGGCTGCATCATCGAGCTGATGGAACGCGGGCTGGTCGACTTCGTCATCAGCACCGGCGCGAATCTCTATCACGATCTCCACTACGCGCTGAACTTCTCGCTCCACCGCGGCTCGCCGTTTCTCGACGACGTGGAGTTGTACGAACAGGGGATCATCCGGATCTACGACGTGTTGTTCCCCGCGACCGTGCTGCTCGAGACCGATTCCTACATCCGCGACTTCCTGGTCCGGTCGGGCATTTCGGGCGCGATGTCGACCTCGGAGTTCCACTACCGCCTGGGGCTGGACCTGATCGAGAAGAACCCGGGCTGCGAGGACTACTCGGTCGTTGCTCATGCGGCCAAATCCGGCGTGCCGATCTACACCTCGTCGCCGGGCGACAGTTCGATCGGCATGAACATCGCGTATCACGAGCTGCTCAACGGCGGCACGCTGATGATCGATCCCAACAAGGACGTGAACGAGGTCTGCGCGATCATCCTGGCGGCGAAGAAGAACGGCTGCGTGATCCTCGGTGGCGGCTCCCCCAAGAACTTCTACCTCCAGGGGCAGCCGACGCTGTGGGAGGTCTACGGCATCCCCAAGGGGGGCAACGACTATTTCATCCAGTTCACCACCGACCAGGTCGTATGGGGCGGCCTCTCGGGGGCGACGCCGGCCGAGGCGGTGAGCTGGGGGAAGGTCAATCCCGGGGTGCTCCCCGACACGGTGGTGGCCTATTCGGATTCGACGATCGCCTTTCCGCTGTTCTGCGAATACGCCGTCGGCTCGCCGCACAACCGCCGTCCGCGGAAAGAGCTCGTCCACAAGCGCGACGCGCTGGTCGCCGATCTCGTCCGCCAGGCAAAGGCCGCCGGCGACACGAAGCCGATCCGCGAGGAGCCGGCGGAGATCGATCGGCATAGGTGAGCCGCGCCACGTGCGAGGTGCTACGTGCGATGTGCTACGTGCGGGGTGCTATGTGCGACGTGCGGTGCTATGTGCGACGTGCGGTGCGACGTGCGACGGGCGGTGCAACGTGCGACGGGCCAGTGCAACGTGCGACGGGCAGTGCAACGTGCGACGGGCAGTGCAACGTGCGACGTGCTCGTGCCGTGCCCGAGGTGCTCGTGCGGGGTGCTCGTGCGACGTGTTCGTCGGACCGCACACCGCACAAGCACGTCAGCACAGCACATCGGCACTCAGCACGGCAGGTCGCACCCAGCACGGGACGTTGGCACATCAGCATCGCACGTTGCACATCAGCACCGCACATTGCACGTCAGCACCGCACGTCGCACGTCAGCACCGCACGTCGCACGTCAGCACCGCACGTCGCACGTCAGCACCGCACGTCGCACGTCAGCACCGCACGTCGCACGCAGCACCGCACGTCGCACATCGCACGTCAGCACTTAGCACGTCGCACTTCGCACGTAGCACGTGATGAAAACTCTCTCCTCTGAGCTCGCGCCGATCGCTGCCGGATCGCCGGGGCCGCGGATCTACGCCGACGCGAACATCCCCAACGGCGTCGTCGGATTCATGCGGGCTCGGCTCGGCTGGGACGTGTTCTTCGTCATGGAGCACGAAGAGCTGCGCCGGGCCCGCGACATCGAGCACTACCGGCTGGCCCGCCAGCTGCAGCGGACGCTGCTCACGCTCGACCGTGACTATGAGGACGACCGCTTGTTTCCCCCGGCCGAGGGGGCCGGCGTGATCGTTTTGTCCGCCCCGGACGAACCCCGCCTGTGCCGGATCCTCGAGCAGACCGACCAGGAGCTGTTTCGGTCCGAGGGGGCCGCACCCCTGCCGCTCGAAGGGCGCAAGATGCGGTGGGACCCGGGTGGCCCCGGGGGCGGGAACGCACAGCCATGAAGAGCACGATCATCGGCCTCGACCTCAGCGAGCACGGCATCTGCGGTGTTCTGCTCGATGCCGACAGCGGCCAGGTCCTGAAACGAGCCACGACCCAGGGCGAGGGTGGGCTCGCCCGCGCCTTGAAGCAGCTCGGTGGCGCCGGAGCGGCGGCGGCCATCGGCGTGGCTGCGGAACGCGGGACCGGGCTGGCGGCCGACAAGGCATTCGCCCGCAAGGCGTCGGTCTGGACGCCCGGTGCCGCCGCGATCAACGCTGAAACCTGGATCGGTCAGGCACGCGGGGCGCAGGACGCCGTCTGCCTGTGGCTCGGCGCGCGCGTGTTCGCCGGGCTGATGCTGGGGGGACGCCACTGGGCCGGCGCGCACGGCCTCGCCGGATCGGTGGCGTGGCTGGCGCTGAACCCGGTCGAACGCCAGGACTATCGAAAGTTCGGCAGCCTCGCCGCTGAAGTCAGCACCATCGGCATCGCGCGTCGGCTCTGCTGGCGGATCCAGTCAGGCGATCGATCGGCGGTGCTCGACCGGGCCGGCACGATCGCCGCCATCACCGCCGCCGACGTCTTCGACGGCGCCCGGAACGGCGACGGCGTCGCCATCTCCGTCATTCGCGAAACCGCTCGATACATCGCGATGGCGATCGCCAACCTGTCGGCAACGGTCGACCCCGAGGTGATCGTCATCGCCGGCGAGCTGGCCCAGGCCGGCGACCTGTTGCTGGAGCCGATCACCCAGGAGTGCGCGCGGCGGCTGCCCCCCGCGATCATGGCCCACTTCCGCCTCGAGTTGTCGACGCTGGGCGCCGACGGGATCGCGATCGGCGCCGCCAGGCTCGCCGCGGCCTCATGATCCGGCTCACCGGCGCCACCATCGTCCTGCCCGACCGCCTGCTGCCCGCCGGTGAAGTCGTGATCGACAACGGGCGGATCGTGGAGGTGGTGACGGCGGGCGGCGGTGATCTCGCCGGTCACTACGTGGTCCCCGGGTTCGTCGACGTTCACGTGCACGGCGTCGCCGGGATGGATTCACTCGACGGCGGCGATGTCATCCGGCGAATCGCGGCGCAGCTCCCGCGTTACGGCGTCACCGCATTCTGCCCGACCTCGATCGCCTGTGCTCCACCGGCGCTCGGAGAAATGCTGGCCGGCATCCGCGAGGCCCGCGAGAAGCCGCGCGCCGCGATCGTCGCGCGTGCTGCCCGCACACCTCGAGAGCAATTTCATCAGCGCCGACTTCAAGGGAGCGCAGCCGCTGGCGTGCATCCGTACGCCGCACGAGACCCCCGAGGGTACGTTTGGCGGACGCGCCATCCTCGACGAGATCGCCGCCGCCCGCGCCGATGTCGGCATCATCACCGTGGCCCCCGAGATCGACGGCGTCCTCGAGCTCATTCCGGAACTGGTCCGGCACGGTCATCGCGTCTCGCTCGGCCACTCGGGCGCGACCTACGAACAGGGGTGCGCCGCGATCGCCGCCGGCGCCCGGCACGCCACCCACTTGTTCAACCGGATGCCGCCCTTCAGCCATCGCGAACCCGGGCTGGTCGGCGCGGTGCTCGAAAGCCTGGACGTGGCCGCCGAGATCATCTGCGACGGCGTGCACGTCCATCCGGCGGCAGTGCGTGCGGCGGTCGCGGCCAAGGGCACATCGAAGGTGATGGCAATCACCGATGGCACGGCGGGGTCCGGTCTGCCGCGCGGCGCACACGCCACCCTCGGCGGCCGGCCGATCACGCTCGGGGATGCCGCCTACCTGGACGATGGCACACTGGCGGGGAGCGTTCTCACCATGGACCGGGCGTTCGCGCTCCTCGTCAAGTCGATGGGGTTCAGCCTGATCGATGCCGCGCTGATGTGCGCGACGACACCGGCGCGGGAGCTCGGGCTCCACGGATGCGGGGTCCTGGTCGCCGGCGCCATCGCCGACCTGGTGGTGCTCGACAGCGATCTCCGGGTAGTCCAGACTTACATTTCTGGCGTCCCGGCGTGACCAGGGGAACAGGTTCAGGGCCGATAATGGTCGATCTGGCCGGAACGCCGCCGAACGCCCGCCCGTCTATGGAGGTATGAAATTGCCGAATCCGGCTTGCGCGTTGGTGCTGGGGGTTGGATTGCTGTCGGCGGGCTGCACCGTCACCGTGGACTCTCACAGCGAGATCGTCCGCGAAGAAAAGCGGTACACGGTGGAGGGGCGGGCGGACGTCCGGGTGACGACCTTCGATGGCTCGATTGAGATCCGGTCATGGGACAAGCCTGACGTCGTGATCGAGATCGAGAAGCGCGGCCCGACCAAGACGGCAATCGAGGCCCTGGAAGTCACCTCGGCACAGAAGGGCGCGGTGATCGAGCTGGAGGTCAAGCGGCCGCGGAACGAGTCCTTCAGCGGCATCGGCCTTCACCGTACCGCCCATGCCCGGCTGATCGTGAACGTTCCGAGGGAAACCGACGTCCGGGCACAGAGCGGTGACGGCTCCATCGTGATCGAGCGGGTCACCGGGCGGATCGAGCTGCGGACCGGCGACGGCAGCATCCGCGCCTCCGAGATCTCGGGCGACCTGACGCTCGACACCGGGGACGGCTCGATCACCGTCGAAGGGGCCGACGGCAAGCTCACCGTCGATACCGGGGACGGCAGCGTCAACGTCGCCGGACGGCTCGGCAGCGTGAAGCTGCACACCGCGGACGGCTCGGTCGTGTATCGCGCCGAGCCGGGGTCGACGATGACCGATCCGTGGGAAATTACCACCGGGGACGGCAGCGTGTCGCTCTACCTGCCGGATGATTTCGGCGCCGAGCTCGACGCCCACACCGGCGACGGCACCATCCGCAACGACTTCGAGATCGACAGCCCGGTCGAGCGCGGCGGCGACGAGGAGAAAACGAAGCGGACGGTGCGCGGCAAGATCGGCAGCGGCGGCAAGCTGCTCCGCGTGCGGACCGGCGACGGCGCGATCCGGCTCAAGTCGAACTAGCGGACAGGCTCGTTCGCGTAGGGCGCCGGATCTTCCAGACCCGCCTCGCGGAACGCGTCGCGCCGTTCCCGGCATTTGCTGCACTGGCCACAGTGCATCCCGTTGCGCGGCTGCATGCACGACAGCGTCAGCTCGAACGGCACACCGCGCGTCCGCCCCAGCCTGATCACGTCCGCTTTCCGCAGCTCCAGGAACGGCGCTTCGATGTCGACCGGCGCCGCCAGCCCGATCGACAGTGACCGGGCGATCGCGGTGAAGAACGCCGGGCTGGCATCGGGGAACGGGTTGCCGGCGAGTGGACCGATGAGGATCGTCGACAGCCCCGCCCGCGCGGCGAACACCGCCGTCTTCGACAGCAGCACGATGTTCCGTCCTTCGATGTAGACCTCCTCGTCCGGGGTGTCGAACCCGGGCGGAACGCCGGTGACGGCCCAGTGGGTCGGCGGGTAGACGTCACGCATGTCGACGGTCAGCGACACCATCGGGCGGATGCCGCCCCCCGGCGGCAGCGCGGCGAGGAACCGCTCGGCCATGACGCGCTCCTCGGCTTCCCACGCCAGCCCGGCGTTCACGTAGACCGGCTGGGCGCCCCCGGCACGCGCCGCCGCATCGACGAGCAGCACCGCGCTGTCGAGGCCGGACGAAAACAGGACCACCGGCGGCATCATCGAAGAAACTCCGGACGGCGAACGCTGAAGTCTGAAAGAATATTTCTCACCATGTACCTCGCCACCAAGCGCATCGAATTCTGCTACGGCCACCGCCTGCTCGACTACGACGGCGTCTGCAAACACCCGCACGGCCACAACGCCGTGGTCGAAGTGGACGTCAGCACCGAGGCCCTCGACAACCGGAACATGGTGGCGGACTTCAGCGACATCAAGCGGATCGTGAAGGGCTGGATCGACCGGGAGCTGGACCACAAGATGATTCTGCGGCACGACGATCCGCTCGTCGAGCCCCTGCGTGCGCTCGGTGAGCCCATGTACATCCTGGAAAGCAATCCGACGGTCGAGCGGATCGCCAAGTTGATCTACGACCAGGGTCGCGAGCTCGGGATCAACATCATCAACATCCGCGTCTGGGAGACGCCGTCGTCGTTTGCGTCCTACTCGGCGTAAGAACGGACCTGCGAGCAGTGCTTCAGCGGGCGAAGGGAAGCTCGTACGAGAGATAGAGGAAAAGCCCGGCGCTCGAGTCTGACGCGACCCAGGTGATTGGCGCGGCGGCGCCGACGATCAGCTGCTGGTCGCCGAGGTTCCAGCCGCCGCGGGCCCCCGGGGACAGCGTGAAGATGGTATCCCGCTGCTTCACACCATCCTGACCGGCGGTCTGCGCGAAGGCGAGCACGCTTTCCAGCATCAGGTTCAGCATCGGGCGCAGGCGGTAGATCCCGCTGGCGGCCACGTGCGGAGAGGTCAGCGACACGCGCTCGGAATCGGTGACGTCCGGATCCGGATCGGCCCGCGGAAACCAGGTGAGGCCGGCGTTTCCGTGGAGGTAGAGGTCGCCGAACTGCTTGCTCACCGGCAGGTTGACCTGCAGGCCGATCGACTCGGCGCTGAGCTCACGCGTGCCGGTCGGCACGATGAGTGAGAGCCGTGGCGAGACCGCCGGGTGCCCTGGAGCCTCCATCAGCGCCTGGTAGCGATAGTTCAGCAGCATGCTGCCGAGGCCGGTGTCGCCGCTGATGCTCGCGACCGGCACGGTATACGACACCTGGTGCTGCTGCGATGGGAACGGCCACTCCTGGGTGAACGCGAAGTTCCAGGCGCGGTCGCCGCGCTGGTACCCAAAGATGTTCTGGAAGATGCCGCGCTCCTGGTTGAATGCCTCCTCGACCAGGAACGAGTTGTCGAGAATCTCGAAGGGAGTGGCGGCGGGGCGAACCTGCGCCGCCGGGGTTTGCGCCGCCGGCGTCTGGACCGGCACCGTCCGCGCCTGGCTGTCGAGGGGCAGCAGCAGGCAGGCCAGCAGCAGGGGCAGCGCCCGCACGAGGACTTTCGACGCCGCCCGCGTGCCGATCGTGATCTCGCGGTTGTTCTCCCCCTTCAGCCGCACGCTGTCGGCCGCCTCGTCACGCTCCTCGACTTCGACGACGCTGCCCGGTTTGAGGTCGTGGCGTTCGACGAAGCGCAGGAAGTTCGTGTCCTGGTCGGTCACCCGGCTGACCGCCACCCGCGACCGCAGCGGACAGGTCAGGAGCGTGTCGTACTCGCTGCGATCCACCGTCCCTTCCGGGTCAGGAATCGGATCCCCGTGCGGATCGACCGCGGGCCGCCCCAGCATCTCGTCGATCCGATCGATCAGCCGTTCCGAGACCGCGTGCTCGAGGTGTTCCGCTTCGTCGTGCACCTCCGTCCAGCTCATGCCCATGACCTTGACGAGAAAGAGCTCGATCAGCCGGTGCCGCCGGAGCACCATCGCGGCCAGCTTTTCCCCCGCCGCGGTCAACCGGACGCCGGCGTAAGGCTCGTACTTCACCAGCCCGGACTCCGCGAGCGTCTTGACCATCGTGGTCGCCGTCCCGGGCACGACCCCGAGCGCCGTGGCCAGGCGCCCCATCGGCACCAGGTCGGTCGGGCCGAGACCGCTCTGCGCCTGCAGCAGCGCCTTCAGATAGTTCTCGACGGTGTAGGACGGGAGCATGGATCAGCTTGCCTTCGGTGGACTTTCGCCGTTTTTAGGCCAAATCTTCGACTCAGCCATTCGCGACTTGACTTCGAAGCATACGACATATTATTTTGATATGTCAAAATTATCGATTGAGGCATTCGAAAATGGACTCGTTGACGCGTCGCTCGTGGATCCGGCTGGCTGGTTTTGGGACCGCCGCCGCCGGACTTCTGCGCTCGAACGCGCTTCGAGGGGCGCAGGACCAGGGGCACACCCCCGCGATGGAACATGCCGCCCATGCGATGGGGCCGGTCGGCGTCGCCGACCTGTCACGCTTCAATCCCACCACTTATCTCAGGGCCTGGAACTTCTCCGATCTCGAGGCGCAGGAGCGCGCGCGCTACTACCGCGAGACGCCCCGCCCTGACGGATCGCTCCTGCGCGAGTACGAGATCATCGCCATCGACCGGGAGATCGAGATCGCCCCTGGTGTCTACTTTCCTGCCTGGACGTTCAACGGCCAGGTGCCCGGCCCGACGATCCGGGCCACGGAAGGGGACCGCGTCCGCATCAACTTCCTCAACCAGGGCTCGCACCCGCACACGATCCACTTCCATGGCTGGCACCACCCCGACATGGACGGGTCGATGCCCGAGCACCAGGTGATGCCGGGAGGGAAGTTCGTCTACGAATTCGATGCCGAGCCGTTCGGCACCCATCTCTATCACTGCCACGCCGTGCCCTTGAAACGGCACATCCACAAGGGCCTTTACGGCGTCTTCATCGTCGACCCGAAAACGTCGCGGCCGGCCGCCGACGAGATGGTCATGATGATGAACGGCTTCGACACCGACTTCGACGCCGACAACGAGGTCTACGCCGTCAACTCGCTGGCCAATCATTACGTGACCCATCCGATCAGGGTCGAAGTCGGCAAGCTGGTACGGATTCACCTGATCAACGTCACCGAGTTCGACCTGGTCAACAGCTTTCACCTGCACGGCATGTTCTTCGACGTGTTCCGGACCGGCACCCGCACGACCCCCGACGATCACACCGACACGTTGATGTTGTGCCAGGGGGAGCGCGCGGTCCTCGAGACCACGTTCCGCTATCCCGGGAAGTTCATGTTCCACGCCCATCAGAGCGAGTTCGCCGAGCTTGGCTGGATGGGGCTGTTCGAAGCCACGGGGGCGCGACGTGACACCTGAGGTGATCACCCAGCCGGCCCCGGCAGTCAGCCGCGCCCGCTTCTGGACGGCGGTCCTTCTTCCGCTCCTGCTGCTCGCCGGAGTGGTACTGCTGATCGTGAAGTTCAGCCCGGCGGAGCGGCTCCGCGACCCGGCGGCGCCGCCGGTGGAGAACATCGCCATCCGGCGGGCGGTGCTGGGCCCCGAAGGGATCGTCCTGACTGTCTTCAACGAGAGCCCCGAGGCGGTCACGATCGCCCAGGTCACCGTGGACGATGCCTACTGGCAGTTTGCGGCGGAACCGGGCCAGACCGTTGGGGCCCTGCGCTCGGCAACCTTACGGATCCCTTATCCGTGGGTGGCCGGCGAGGCGCACACCATCCACATCATGTCGTCCACCGGCACGAAGTTCGAGCACGTGATACCGGTCGCCCTCGAGACCCCGCGGGCCGGCGCCCGCCAGATGCTGATCTTCGCCGCGATCGGCCTGTTCGTCGGCGTGATCCCGGTCGCCCTCGGCCTGCTCTGGTTCCCCGTGCTTCGCACCCTCGGCCGGGGCGGAATTGACGCCGTGCTCGCCTTCACCATCGGGCTGCTCCTGTTCCTCGGTACTCGATGGAACCGAAGAAGGATTGGACTCCTCTGCGCTGCTGCCCGGGTCGTTCCACGGCACGGCCCTCTTCGCGCTGGCCGCGGCGGCGGCCTACGCAGCGCTCGAACTGGTCGGGGCCTGGCTTTCGCGCCGAAAAGCGGCGGTCCGGTCCGCCGGCGTCCCGTCGGGCTGGACGCTGGCGCTGATGATCGCCGTCGGCATCGGCCTGCACAACTTCAGCGAGGGGCTGGCGATCGGCGCCGCCTTCGCGCTCGGCCAGGCAGCGTTCGGTTCGCTGTTGATCATCGGGTTCACGCTTCACAACGTGACCGAGGGGCTGGCGATCATCTCGCCGATCGCGAAGGAGGAGCCTGGCGTCGGCCGGCTGCTCCAGCTCGGTCTCATCGGCGGGGTGCCGACGATCCTGGGGGCCTGGATCGGCGGGCTGGTTTACTCGCCGGTGGCGGCGGTCGTGTTTCTCGGGTTGGGGGTCGGCGCGATCGTCCAGGTCATCGTGCAGATCCTCGGACAAATGGCGCGCGAGCGTCCGCTCGCCGAGCGGCTGGTGCATGCGCCGATCGCGCTGGCGCTGCTCGGTGGCTTCGCGGTGATGTATCTCACGGGGATGTTACTGGTATGACGGTACGGGCAAAGAACAGGGCCATGGTCGCAGGCATCGTCATCGGCATCGCCGCACTCGCGGTTTCGCTGCTGCCGATGCTCGCATCTTCCGATCCCGACTCGACCCGCGAGATCCGGATCGTCGTGCGGGACATGGCTTTCTACGTCGATGGCGGGCCGGAAGCGAATCCGCCGATCACGCTGCGCGCCGGGGAACGGGTCCGGGTCCGGCTCCGCAACGAGGATGCCGGCTTGCGCCACGACTTCGTCATCAAGGCCTGGACCGTCGGCACCAAAATGCTCGAGGACCGCGGTGACGAAGACACCGTCGTCTTCCGCGTGCCGGATGAGCGCGGCTCGCAGAGCTACCAGTGCACGCCGCACACCCGGATGATGTCCGGCACGATCCGCGTCGAATGACCCGCGCCGGCCAGCCGCTGGCCGACGCCTTCTCCTCCTCCGCGTCGAAACAGCGTTACGTCCGCCGGCTGTTCTCGACGATCGCGGACCGCTACGACCTCATCACGGTGCTGCTGTCCTTCGGCCTCGACCGCCGCTGGAAGAAGCGAGCGATCGACCTTGCCGAAATCCGTCCGTCGGACCGGGCACTGGACCTCGCCTGCGGCACCGGCGACCTCGCCTTCGCCGCCGCTTCGAACGGAGCCTCGGTCGTCGGCCTCGACGTGACCTTCCGGATGGTCGAGCTCGCCCTCTCCAAGAAAGCCGCGCGTGACGCCGCGTTCATCGTCGGCGACATGGGCTGCCTGCCGTTTCCGGACGCCGCCTTCGACGTCATCACGACCGGCTATGGTCTTCGCAACGTACCGGACCTGGCTGCTGCAGTGCGCGAGGCCTGCCGTGTGCTGCGCCCGGGAGGACGGTTCGTGTCGCTCGACTTCAACCGTCCCGCCTCTCGCGTGGTTCGCACGGTGTACCTCGGCTATCTGATGGTGGTGGGCAGCGCGCTCGGCTGGCTGCTGCATCGCGATCCCGACACCTACCGCTACATTCCTGAATCGATCCGGCGATACCCCGGCGCTCCGGCGGTTGCCGACCTCATGCGGCGCGAGGGCTTCGCGGACGCCGAGTGGCGGCCGGTCCTCGGTGGGCTGATGGCGATCCACCTCGCGCGGAAGTAGCCGGACGCCTGCCGTGGGGAATTTTTCGGGTACTCTTTACGGCGTGCCTATCGAGATTTCAGAGGTCCGCCGCCGACTTCGCTCCGCCCTCGAGCAGGCGCGGAGCAACGCGACCGCCCGGCGCGAGCGCGGCCAGGCCGCCGAGCGCGACTACGAAAAGTTCCTGACCGCGGTGGCGATCCCCGTCGTCCAGCAGTTCGCCAACGCGCTGGCGGCCGAAGCGCACCAGTTCCACGTCGAGACCCCGGCCGGCTCGGTCCGGCTCGCCTCGGACGTCTCGAACGACGATTTCATCGAGATCCTGCTCGATACCTCGGAAGATCCACCGGCGGTGATCGGGCGCACCAGCCGCGGCCGCGGCCGACGGATGATCACGTCCGAACGGCCCGTTCGTGAGCGAACCGCCGTCGCCGAGCTGAACGAGGAAGACGTGCTCGCCTTCCTGCTGACCGAGCTCCTGCCCTTCGTATCGCGGTCGTAGCGGTCAGACCGCCCCTTCGGCCCTCAATCGCTCGATTTCCGCGGGTTCCAACCCGGCATCCTTCGACAGGATGGCATCGGTGTGCTGTCCGAGCGTCGGCGGCGGGTTGCGAACATCTCCAGGCGTCTCCGAAAGCTTGATCGGCACTCCGGTGACCCGCAGCGGTCCCGCGGTCGGGTGATCGACCTCGCGGATCATGCCGCGGGCTTCGAGGTGCGGATCCTGCAGCACCTCGGCGATGTCGCGCACCGACCCGCACGGCACGCCGGCGGGCCGCAGCCGCGCCACCCACTCGGCGCGGGTGCGCACCCGAAGCCGATCGCCGAGCAGCGGCCGTAGCGTGTCGTAGTTGGTGACGCGAGCGCGGTTGGTCGCGAAACGTTCGTCGGCGGCGAGATCGTCCAGGTTGGTCGCGGCGCAGAACCGGCCCCACTGTTCGTCGTTGCCGACCGCGACGACGAACTCGCCGTCCGACGCCTCGAACGTCTCGTAGGGCACGATCGTCGGGTGGCGGTTGCCCATCCGCCCTGGCGTACGGCCGGTCGCAAAGTAGATCCCGGCCTGATAAGTCAGCAGCGCCGCGGTCGCGTCGAGCATGCCGACGTCCACCAGCTGGCCCGCCCCCGTGCGCTCGCGCGCGAACAGCGCCAGCATGATTCCCTGCGCCGCGAACATTCCGCTGACGATGTCGGAGACCGCGACCCCGAGGCGGAAGGACTGGCCGTCGGCGGCGCCGGTGATGCTCATCAGACCACCCTCGGCCTGGACCACGGCGTCGTAACCAGGCTCCTTCGTCCGCGGGCCGGTCTGGCCGAAGCCCGAGATCGAACAGTAGACGAGCCGTGGATAGCGCTGGGCCAGCTGCTCGTATCCCAGCCCGAGCCGGGTCATCGTGCCGGGGCGGAAATTCTCCACCAGCACGTCCGCCGTCGTCAGAAGCGCGTCGAGCACCCGCGCCGCGTCGCGGTGCTTCAGGTCGAGCGTCAGGCTCTCCTTGTTGCGGTTGACGCTGAGAAAGTAGGCGCTCTCTCCGTGGACGAACGGCGGTCCCCAGCCGCGGGTGTCATCTCCCGTACCGGGCTGCTCGATCTTGATGACCCGCGCTCCCATGTCGGCCAGCTGCATCGTGCAGTACGGCCCCGAGAGTACGCGGGTGAAGTCGAGAACAGTGATGCCGTCGAGCGGGGAGGTCATGGAGTTTGGGGGCAACGGGCGATCGCGATGATATCCGACAACAACGCGTACGCCGTTTGCGTCAGGCTGCCCGAGAGCTGGCAGATCGCGATCCTTTGCAGCACGTCGGTCTCGAGGATCAACGCGTTCGCTGCACCGTCGAGGCCGGCGAGCAGATGACCGGCCGGCAGCTCACGCGGCTCGACGATACAGGTGACCGCCCCGGCCGCGAGGCGGGCCGACGCCACCAGCTTCAGCCGCTTCCCACGAGCGATGGCGGCCCGAGCGGCCTCGCCGGTGTTCGTGTCCAGCCCGGTCCGGCGTACGTCGTGCGGCGTCAATTGGGCCCCCATCAGGACGTTGGCCAGCGCCGCGGTCTTCGCCGCGGCATCCCATCCGTCTACGTCGAGCGACGGGTCGGCCTCGGCGATGCCGTCCGCCTGCATGCGCGCGAGCGCGTTCTCGAACGTCTCACCCTGTTCCATCGAGGTGATGATGTGGTTGGTGGTGGTGTTGATGACCCCTTCGAATCCCAGGATGGTCACGGCCGGGAGCGTCTCGCGTACCAGGTTGAAGATCGGGACGCCGTCCATGACCGCACCCTCGAAAAGGAACTGCACGCCCGCGCGCGCCGCCGCATCGCGCAGGTCTGCATAGGCGAATGCCACCGGACCCTTGTTGGCGGTCACGACATGGCAGCCGGCCTCGATGGCCGCGCGTACATGGGCGATCGCCGGTTCGCCGTTGCGGATGTCGAGGGTCGTGGTCTCGACGACGATGCGCAGGTCGGCGTCGGACGCCGCCAGCCGCTGCACCATTTCGAATGGATCGCGGCAAGGCTGGCCCTCGGTACTCCGCCCCGGTTCGCCGCGTGGCTCTCCCGGCGATCCTGCAGGTGAGTTGGTGATCTGCGGCGAGCCGTGAGGCCCGATCCTCGAGCAGCTCGGCGAACCGGCTGCCGACGTTGCCGAAGCCGATGAGCGCCAGATCCGCGCGCGTCACGCCAGTGGGTCCATCAGCTCGGCGATCCGTTCCAGCGCCCCCGCCAGGTGCTCGGGATGCGAGCCGAAGCCGATGCGCAGGTAGCCGTCCATCCCGAAGTGGTCCCCCGGCACGACCAGCACGCTCTTCTCGATCCGAAGTCGTTCCACGAGCGCGGTCGAGCCGATCCCCCGAGCGTATTTGACGAACGCGATCGCCCCGGCCTCGGGTGGCACGTGCGTGAAGCCCTTGCGGTGGTCCAGCCACGATCGCAGAACCGGGTAGTTCGCCCGGATGATGCCGCGGGTGCGGGCGAGCAGTCGCTCACGCCCCGCCGGGGCGAGCGCGATCCGCGCGAGGCGGTCGCTGAGCGCCCCCGGCGCGATGGTCGTGTAGTCGTGCACGCCCCAGAGCGCCTCGACCGTCGCCGGCGGACCGACGATCCAGCCGATGCGAAGCCCGGGCAACCCGTAGGCCTTGGAGAGCCCGCTCGTGACCACCACCCGGTCCGACCGCCCCCACATCGTCGGCGACTCGACCGCGTCGAGCTCCGCCCCGCGGTAGATCTCGTCGGCGATCACCCAGGCGCCCGCCTGCGAGGCGATCGCGCCGATACCATCCAGCTCCGATGCGGTGAGCCGGCTTCCGGTGGGATTGTTCGGGTTGCAGATGAAGATCGCTTTCGTCCGCGCGGTGATGAGCGCCTCGAGCGCCGCAAGGTCCGGCACCCAGCGAGTGCCCGGAGCATTCACCTGCAGCGGCCATGGCACGACGGCCGCTCCGAACGCGCGGAGCAGCCCGGGGGCCTGCATGTAGTTCGGCGTCATCATGACCACCTCGTCACCCGGTTGCAGGAGGTGAACGAGCGTCACGAAGTTCGCCTCCGAGCCGCCGTTGGTGACCTCCACGTGATCCGGTGTGGCGGCGGGGTAGAGCGCGGCGATGTGCCGGCGCAGCTCCGGAGTCCCGTTGGTCTGGGTGTAGGCCAGCGGCTGGCGGAGGAGGGCCTCACGATCTTCGTCGCCGATCGCGAGCTCCTCGAGCCGCAACGGCTCGACGCCGCTCTCGGAGACGTTCCACGCGACCTGGTTCTCCCACACCGACTGCAGGCGTTCCATCTCGAACGCTTCGAAACGCATATACGTTATTCTTGCTTCATTCAGCGTGTCTTCGACACCCCATTCCCGCGAGGCACTGCCCGAGCTGGCGATCGTGCCGGCCGGCGACTTCGTGATGGGCTCGGCAGACGGCGACGAAGACGAGCGCCCGCCGCATACCGTCCACGTCGACGAGTTCCTCATTTCGGTCCGGCCGATCACCAACGCCGAATACGCACGCTTCGTTCGCGAATCGAGTCAGCGTCCGCCGGGTATCTACGAACTGCCGCTGGTGGTGACCGCCGGCGGGCCGGAACGCGAGCAGGCGTTCCGCGAAATGGCACAACCGTACATCTGGGTCGAAGGGGAGCCCGCATCCGGACGGGCTCAACATCCCGTTACGCTGGTTCGCCGCGAAGACGCCATCGCCTACTGCGTCTGGCTCTCGGCCGAAACCGGACGGCCGGTGCGGCTGCCGACCGAAGCCGAGTGGGAGAAGGCCGCCCGCGGCGGAGTCGACGGGCTCCGCTATCCATGGGGGGAGCGGGTCGGCCGTAACATGGCGAATTTTCTCAGCGATCCCGAAAAGCGGCCGGCCCACGGCACGACCAGGGGGGGCAGCTATCCACCCAACGGTTATGGCCTCTACGACGTCGCTGGCAATGTCTGGGAATGGGTGCACGACTGGTACGTCCCGGACTACTACTCGACCTCGCCAGTCGACAATCCCGAGGGCCCGGCTTCGGGTCAGCTGCGCCTGCTTCGCGGCGGGAGCTGGCTGGTGGCGGACGTCCGGATGCTCTCGGTCGCATACCGCCACAAGGTCCCGCCTGATACATACTCGTACGCGATTGGTTTCCGCATCGTCTGCCAGGTCAAATAATCCGGCTGAGACGGTAGAGGCGGCGTCATATCTTCAGCCGCTGTTTGCGGCCCCCCGGAGGTGGATCGTGATCCGTTCCTGTTTCATCGTTGCCGCCTGTCTCGCGGCAATCCCGACCCACGCCCTTGCGCAGAATGCGCCGGAGCTGCCGGTCATCGTGACCACCGGTCAGGCCGAAGTGAAGATGGCCCCCGATCGCGCCTGGGTGACGATCATCGCGGAATCTCGCTCGAAGGACCCCAAGGAGGCCCAGCGTCTCAACGCCGCGGCGATGACCGTGGTCATGGAGCAGCTGAAGAAGATGAGCCTCGGCGCGGACGCCATTCGCACGACCGCCTACGAGCTTCACCCGGAATTCGACTACAACAACGGGAAGCAGACGCTGCGCGGGTACATCGCCCGCAACGCGATCGAGGTGCGGCTCGATGAGATCGGTCGGGTCGGCGACGTGCTGGGCGTCGCGGTCGGTTCGGGCGCGACTTCGGTCGGCGGCCTGCGGTTCGGGCTCAAGGATCGCGAAGCGGCCGAGCGCGAAGCGCTGCGGCTCGCGGTCCGCGATGCGCGGGCCAGGGGGGATGCGGCGGCCAGCGGCGCCGGCGCGCAGATCGTCCGGGTGCAGCGGATCGAAGAACAGCGGATCAGCGAACCGGAGACGCCGCGTCCGATGATGCGTCAGATGACGATGGAGGCGGCCGCGCCGGCGATGGCTCCGCCGGTGTCGCCCGGCACCATCGAGATTCGTTCGACGGTGACGATGACGCTGCTGATCAAATAGGTTCGACGGCGGCCTGCGCCTCGCGTTCGGCGGCGATGATCTCGGCGTCGACCGCCGGATCGTCGAACAGCCCGGTGAGCTCGGGCGCCCCGAGCAGCCGCGGGGTCTGGTCGATCGTTTCGATCTCGCGGAACTCCTCCGACGCCGTGACCCCCTTGTCCTTCAGGCGACGGGCGGTCACCAGCACCCGTGTCTCGAGGGTGCCGACCGCACCGTTGTAGGCCTGCACCGCCTTCGCGAGGCTGCGGCCGACGTTCTCGAAGTGCTCGGCCAGCTTGGCGATCCGGTCGTAGAGATTTCGGCCGAGCTCGCTGATCTCCTGCGCGTTCCGCGCGACCGTTTCCTGCTGCCATCCGTACGAAATCGCCCGAAGGAGGGCGATCAGCGTCAGCGGGCTGGCCAGCATGACTCCCTTGTTCATGCTGAACTCGAGCAGCGCCGGGTCGTGCTGCATGGCGGCCGCGAGCAGCGCCTCACCGGGCACGAACATCACGACGATGTCGGGGGCCGGCTGGAAGTGGGCCCAGTAGCCTTTGTTCCCCAGGCGGTTGACGTGGTCCTTGACCTGGCGCGCGTGGTCCTTCAGCTTGCCGTCCCGCTGACCGTCGTCTTCGCATTCCATCGCATCGAGGTATGCCGACAACGCGACCTTGGCGTCGACCACGACATTCTTTCCGCCGGGCAGCTTGACGATGACGTCGGGCGTCAGACGGCCGTCCTCGGTCCGGGCCGAGTCTTTCATGTCGAAGTGTGTGCCTTCGACGAGGCCGGCGCTCTCGAGTACGCGCCGCAGCTGAAGCTCCCCCCACTGGCCCCTGGTATTGGGGGAGCGTAGCGCGCGCGCGAGCTTACCGGTCTCCGAGTGCAACACCTGCTGCGACTGCGTCAGCGAGCGGAGCTGTTCGGAGAGCTGCGCCTGCGAGCTTGCGCGTCCGCGTTCGACGTCGTTCAGCTTGGCGTCGACCTTCGTGAGCGATTCCCTCAGCGGCTGCACCAGGCTCTCGATCGACTTGTGCCGGCCGTCGAGATCCATCGTCGCGGCCTTCTGGAACTCGCCGAGCGAGGTACGGGCGAGTTGAAGGAAGGATTCGCTGTTCTGCTTCAGCGCCTCGGCCGAGAGCGCGGAAAACGCCTCGCGCAGCTTGTTCTCGGCGTCCTTGAGCAGCGCGATCTTTTCCGCCCCGCTTCGTCGCTCCGCCTCCAGGCCGGCGGCAAGGGCGGCGCGTTCCTGCAGCGCCAGTTCATGGGCGGCGCGCCCGCGCGAGGTCGACCAGAGCGCCCCCAGGGCGACGCCGAGCGCGAGTGAAAGCAGCGCAACGACGATGATATCCACGATGGACGAAGTTTAGGCGAAAGGTCACGGGATCTCAAGGCGAAACGCATCGCCGCGTGTGCCGATCCCATCGCCCGTCCTGCGCAGGCGGCCGTCCGTCGGTATGATGAGAACAGTGGAGCTCACGCGCGACGAACTCGTCCGGTTCAGCCGGCACCTGACTCTTCCCGAGTTCGGCCTGGACGGTCAGCAGCGACTCAAGGCGGGCCGGGTATTGTGCGTTGGTGCGGGTGGCCTCGGGTCGCCGGCGGCGTTGTATCTGGCGGCCGCCGGGGTCGGGACCATCGGTCTCGTCGACTACGATGTGGTCGACGTCACCAACCTCCAGCGGCAGGTGCTTTACACGACCGCGGACGTCGGACGACCGAAGCTCGAAGCGGCGGCGGAGCGGCTGCGGGCGATGAACCCGCACCTGAATGTCGAGACTCACGGGGTGATGCTGGACGCGGCCAACGCGCTCGAGCTGATCCGGGCCTACGACGTGATCCTCGACGGCACCGACAATTTCGCGGCGCGCTACCTGGTCAACGACGCGTGCGTGATTGCCGGGCGGCCGAACGCGTTTGGGAGCATCTTCCGGTTCGAGGGGCAGGCCTCGGTGTTCGCCGCGAAGAACGGCCCGTGCTATCGCTGCCTGCACCCGGAACCGCCGCCGCCGGGGCTCGTGCCCAACTGCGCCGAAGCCGGTGTGCTCGGCGTGTTGCCGGGCATCGTTGGAACCATCCAGGCGACCGAAGCGATCAAGCTGCTGGCCGGTTTCGGCGAGCCGTTGATCGGACGGTTCCTGATCTACGACGCCCTGCGCATGCGGTTTCGCGAGCTGAAGCTGCCGCGGGATCCGCAGTGCGCCGTGTGCGGCGAATCCCCCACGATCCACGAGCTCACCGAGTACCAGGGTTATTGCGACAACGGCCGGCCGACCCCGGTCTCGAGTCCGCCGGCAGTGACCGGTTTCACGGAGTCTGGAAAACACATGGACATGACAGTCAAGGAGCTCAAGGACCGGATGGATCGCGGCGAGGCCCCGCGGGTGATCGACGTGCGCGAGCCGCACGAGCACACGATCTGCAGCATCCCCGGCGCCGAGCTGATCCCGGCAGCGCAGTTCGTCCAGCGGCTCGACGAGTTCGCGCGCGACCGGGAGATCGTCATCCACTGCAAGAGCGGAGGGCGCAGTGGGCGCGCGGTAGAGCTGATGAAGGCGCGCGGTTTTACCAACGCCCGCAACCTCGCCGGCGGCGTCATCGCCTGGATCAACGAGATCGACCCTACGCAGACGAAGTATTAGGTCGGGGATGGGGAGATGGGGGATGGGAAGACGCTCCCTCCGCACTCCCCGTTCCCCGTCCCCCCATTCCCGCCCCCATTCCCCACTACCATTCCCCACTACCCATTCCCGCCCCCATTCCCCCGCCTTTTGCGCTAATATAGGACTGTTCTGGTCGGACTTTTACCTCCGACAAGGGTTCGAGCCTTTTATGGTGCAGATCAGCGAGAACGCGGCCCAACTCATCAGGAAGATGACCACCCGGAACGGCATTCCAGGCGGCGGGCTTCGGATCGGCGTCAAGGCCGGGGGGTGTTCCGGCCTCAGCTATACGTTTGCCTGGGAAGCCACCGCGCGCGACGGCGACCATGTTTACGAGGGGCCCGACGGATCCAGGGTGTTCGTCGACCCGCGGAGTCACCGCTTCATCGACGGCACCACCCTCGATTACGACACGAGCCTCGTGAGCAAGGGCTTCATCTTCAACAACCCGAACGCCAAGGCGTCGTGCGGGTGCGGCACGTCGTTCAGCATTTAACAGCTGCCGGCTACCAGCTTCCAGAGGCGCTGTCTGGAACGTCGCTGGGAGCTGAAAGCCGGGAGCTGAAAGCTTTCAAAAAAATGTCCACATCCACTGAAACCATCGAACAGCTCGCCACCCGCGAGTACAAGTACGGCTTCGTCACCGACGTCGAGGCCGACACCATTCCGAAGGGGTTGAACGAGGACGTCGTCCGGCTGATCTCGAAGAAGAAGGGTGAGCCGGAGTGGCTGCTCGAGTGGCGGCTGAAGGCCTACCGCCTCTGGCTCACGATGAAAGAGCCGAACTGGCAGAACGTCAAGTACGACCCGATCAACTACCAGGACATCGTCTACTACTCGGCGCCGAAGACGAAGAAGACGCTGAACAGCCTCGACGAGATGGACCCGGAAGTGCGGGCAACGTTCGACAAGCTCGGCATCCCGATCGAAGAGCAGAAGATCTTCGCCGGCGTCGCGGTCGACGCGGTGTTCGACAGCGTCTCGGTCGCGACCACCTTCCGCGAGAAGCTGGCCTCGTACGGGATCATCTTCATGTCGTTCTCGGAGGCGGTGCGCGAGCATCCCGAGCTGGTGAAGAAGTACCTCGGCTCGGTGGTGCCGTATTCCGACAACTTTTTCGCCGCGCTCAACTCCGCCGTCTTCAGCGACGGCTCGTTCGTCTACATCCCGAAGGGCGTCCGCTGCCCGATGGAGCTGTCGACCTACTTCCGGATCAACGCCAAGGACACCGGCCAGTTCGAGCGCACGCTGATCATCGCCGAAGAGGGGGCGCACGTCAGCTACCTCGAGGGCTGCACCGCGCCGATGCGCGACGAGAACCAGCTGCACGCGGCGGTGGTCGAGCTCGTGGCCCTCGACGACGCGACGATCAAGTATTCGACGATCCAGAACTGGTACCCCGGCGACAAGGAAGGCAAGGGGGGGATCTACAACTTCGTGACCAAGCGCGGCCTGTGCGCCGGGCGGGCCTCGAAGATCACCTGGACGCAGGTCGAAACCGGGTCCTCGATCACCTGGAAGTACCCCGGCTGCATCCTGCAGGGTGACTACTCGATCGGCGAGTTCTACTCGGTCGCGACCACCAACAACTGGCAGCAGGCCGACACCGGGACGAAGATGATCCACATCGGGAAGAACACCCGGTCGACGATCGTCTCGAAGGGGATTTCCGCCGGCCACGGCCAGAACACCTACCGCGGCCTGGTGCGCATCGGCAAGAACGCGAAGAACGCGCGCAACTACTCGCAGTGCGACTCGATGCTGATCGGCGACAAGTGCGGCGCCCACACGTTCCCCTATCTCGAGATCAAGAACACGTCGGCGCGGGTCGAGCACGAGGCGTCGACCTCGAAGATCGGCGAGGACCAGATTTTCTACTGCCGCCAGCGCGGGATCACCACCGAAGACGCGGTCAACATGATCGTCAGCGGCTTCTGCAAGGAAGTCTTCCGCGAGCTGCCCGATGGAGTTCGCCGTCGAGGCCCAGAAGCTGCTGAGCGTGTCGCTGGAAGGGTCCGTCGGATAGCTACGAATTCCACCCGGTTGCCTCTATAACCTCGCCGAGCGAGAGCGAGGCGAGACAAATAACGTCGTGGGGGTGGGGCCCCACGACAACTGAGAAAAAGACAGCAGATGCTTGATATCAAGAACCTCCAGGTTACAGCCGAAGGCAAAGAGATCCTCAAGGGGGTCGACCTCCACGTGAAGGCGGGCGAAGTGCACGCGATCATGGGGCCGAACGGCTCGGGCAAGAGCACGCTGGCGCGGGTCATCGCCGGTCATCCGGAATACCAGGTCACCGGCGGCGAGGTCCTCTACGAGGGGCGCGACCTCCTCGACATGGATCCGGACGAGCGGGCGCGTGAGGGGTCTTCATGGCCTTCCAGTATCCGGTGGAGATCGCCGGGGTCAACAACGCCTACTTCCTCAAGGCGGCGGTGAACGCCAAGCGCAAGCACTTCGGCCAGCCGGAGCTCGACGCGATGGAGTTCATGCAGCTGATCGAGGAGAAGTCGGCGATGCTCGACATCAACCAGGCGATGCTGCGCCGGTCGGTGAACGAAGGGTTCTCCGGCGGCGAGAAGAAGCGGAACGAGATCTTCCAGATGGCGCTGCTCGAGCCGAAGCTCGCGGTGCTGGACGAGACCGATTCGGGGCTCGACATCGACGCGCTCAAGACCGTCGCCTCGGGCGTCAACGCGATGCGCGCGGCCGACCGGGCGATCATCGTCGTGACCCACTATCAGCGGCTGCTCGACTACATCGTGCCCGACCATGTGCACGTGCTGAGCGCCGGACGGATCGTCAAGTCCGGTGGCAAGGAGCTCGCGCTCGAGCTCGAAGAGAAGGGCTACGGCTGGATCGACGACAGGCTCAGGGTTGTCCGAGTGAGTCGAGGGACGAGACCGGCGCGCAGCCGGTGGGAGCCTGAGATCGATGACCCAGGTAGTCGAAAAGCTTCAGCCGTGGATCGCCACGATCGAGCAGCGCCCGCAGGGAGCGCCGCGGTGGCTCCAGGACGTCCGTGACAAGGCGGCGTCGAGGTTCGCCGCCCTCGGCTTCCCGACGGTACGGGACGAGGAATGGCGCTTCACCAACGTGACGCCGATCGCCGCGACACCGTTCCGCCCGGCCGAGCCTGCCAGGGTGTCGCTGGACGAGATCGACGCGCTGCCCTATGGCAACCTGCCGTTCCGGATCGCGATCGTCAACGGACGATTCTCGGCCGAGCTGTCGCGGCTGCACCACCTGCCGCGCGGCGTTCGCGCCGGCTCGCTCGCCGCCGCCTTCACCGACCACGGCGACGTGGTGCCGCGCTACTACGGCCAGCTCGCCGACTACCACTCGCGCGGCTTCGTCGCGCTGAATACCGCCCTGGCGGCGGACGGCGCTTACCTCTACATCCCCGATGGCACCGTGCTCGAGCAGCCGGTCGAGATCCTGTTCGTCGCATCCCCGGCCGGTCCCGAGGAGATGATCCAGGCGCGGACGCTGATCGTGGCCGGAGACCGCAGCCAGGCCCGGATCGTCGAGACCTACGTATCGCTGCGCGGCGGCGCCTACTTCACCAACGCGGTGACCGAGGTGGCGGCCGGCGAGAACTCGGTGATCGATCACTACAAGGTCCAGCAGGAAGGGCTCGAGGCGTTCCACATCGCGACGATGCAGATCAACGCCCAGCGCAGTGCGAACTGTTCGTCGCACTCCTTCTCGCTTGGCGGCCGGCTGGTCCGGAACGACGCCAACGCCGTGCTCGACGGCGAGGGAGCCGAGGTCACGCTCAACGGCATGTACCTCGCCGACGGCGATCGCCTGATCGACAACCACACCGTCATCGACCACGCCAAGGCGCACTGCCCGAGCCACGAGATCTACAAGGGGATTCTCGGCGGCAAGGCCCGCGCGATCTTCAACGGCAAGATCATCGTGCGGCAGGACGCGCAGAAGACCGACGCCAAGCAGACCAACCGCGCCCTGCTGCTGTCCGACAACGCCTCGATCAACACCAAGCCGCAGCTCGAGATCTTTGCCGACGATGTGAAGTGCACGCACGGTGCGGCGATCGGTCAGCTCGACGAAGACGCGATCTTCTACCTGCGGGCTCGCGGTCTGACCTACTTCGAGGCGCGGGACATGCTGATCCATGCCTTTGCCGGGGAGATCCTGGACCGCGTCCAGATCGAAGCCCTGAAGGTGTCGCTCGAGGCGGAGCTGTACACGCAGCTGGCCAGGGACCTGGCGGAAATGGACGCGGCGTAGCGTGATGCTTACCGGGGTACGGGATGCGGGGCACGGCGTGAAACACGTGGACGGCACGGCCGCCGCTGGCTTCGACGTCGAGCGGATCCGGGCCGACTTCCCGATCCTGAGCCGGACCGTCCACGGCCAGCCGCTGGTCTATCTCGACAACGCCGCCACCACCCAGAAGCCGCGGCTGGTGCTGGATGCGATCGCGCGCTACTACAGCGAGACCAACGCCAACGTCCATCGCGGCGTGCACCACCTGAGCGAGATCGCGACCATCGCCTACGACGAGTCGCGCTCGAAGGTGCGGGCGTTCTTCAACGCGTCGAGCGATCGCGAGATCATCTTCACCCGCAACACGACCGAGGGGATCAACCTGGTGGCCCAGGTGTTCGCCCGGCCGAAGCTGCAGCCGGGCGACGAGGTGCTGATCTCGGCGATGGAGCACCACTCCAACATCGTCCCGTGGCAGCTGGTCTGCGCCGAGCGCGGCGCCCGGCTCCGGGTCGCGCCGATCGATGACCGCGGTGAGCTGATCCTCGACGAGTTCGAGCCGCTCCTGACCGAGCGCACCAGGCTGGTCGCCATCACCCACATGTCCAACGCGCTCGGGACAGTGAACCCGATCGCCAGGATCGTCGAGCTGGCCCACGCCCGCAACATTCCGGTGCTGGTGGACGGATCGCAGGCCGCCTACCACATGCCGGTGGACGTGCAGGCGCTCGGCGTCGACTTCTACGCCGCCACCGGCCATAAGCTCTACGGCCCGACCGGCATCGGCGTCCTTTACGGACGTGAGGCGCTGCTCGAGGCGATGCCCCCCTTCCTCGGCGGCGGCGACATGATCGCCTCGGTCACCTTCGAGGGATCGACCTGGAACGAGCTGCCGTTCAAGTTCGAAGCGGGGACGCCGCACATCGAAGGGGCGATCGGTCTCGGCGTGGCGCTCGATTACATCCACGCCACCGGGTTCGACGCGATCGCCGCGCACGAGGGGGACCTGCTGCGCTACGGCACGCAGGTGCTGGAGGCCATTCCCGGCCTGCGGCTGATCGGCACCGCCCGCAACAAGGCCAGCATCCTGTCGTTCGTGATGGAGGACCTCCACCCGCACGACATCGGCACGATCGTCGACCGCGAAGGCGTGGCGATCCGGACCGGGCACCATTGTGCCCAGCCGGTCATGGAGCGCTTCGGCGTCCCGGCGACCGCGCGGGCCTCGTTCGCGATGTACAACACGCGCGGCGAGATCGACGCGCTCGGCGCCGCGCTGTTGAAGGTCCGCGAGGTACTGGGCTGATGTCGGCACTGAACGAGCTCTACCAGGAAGTGATCCTCGACCATAACCGGCGGCCGCGGAACTTCCGGACCATCGACCCGGCGACGCACCGGGCCGACGGCCACAACCCGCTGTGCGGCGACCGGCTGTCGCTCTACGTCAAGGTCGACGACGGGCGGATCGCGGACGTGGCGTTCCAGGGCTCGGGCTGCGCCATCTCCAAGGCGTCGGCGTCGCTGATGACCGACGCGGTCAAGGGGCAGTCGCTCGAGGATGCGCGCGCGCTGTTCGAACGGTTTCACCGGATGGTCACTACTCCGCCGGATCAGCCGGTGGGGGACATGGGGAAGCTGTCGGTGCTCGCCGGCGTCCGTGAATTCCCGGTCCGGGTGAAATGCGCGAGCCTCGCCTGGCACACGCTCAAGGCTGCGCTCGACCGGCAGCCGGAGACGTCGACGGAGTGAGAGGAAGAAGTTGTAAGTTGTGAATTGTCAATTGAGAGGCAGCCTGCTCGAGCCGTCCGATTGGACGGCTTCAGCCTGGTGCCACTCAATTCACAACTCACAATTCACAATTCGGGACGACGATATGAAGAACCTCCCAGTGATCCAGGCGCCGCCGCCCGAGGCGCCGGCCGCGACCCGCCACACTGCCAGTCTTGTCGCCGATCCGATCCGGACCAGCGCGATGAAGCCGGCGATCGTGAAGGCGATCTCGACCGTGTTCGACCCCGAGATTCCGGTCAACGTCTACGAGCTCGGGCTGATCTACGGCATCATCGTCGACGCCAACGGCGTCGCCGGGATCCGGATGACCTTGACCGCCCCGGGCTGTCCGGTTGCGCATACACTTCCGGTCGAAGTCGCCGACAAGGTCAAGGCGGTGCCCGGCATCACCGACGCCCGCGTCGACATCGTCTGGGAACCGGCATGGACGAAAGACCGCATGTCGGACGCAGCCAAGCTGCAGCTCGGGATGTGGTAAGAAAGCTGCCAGCTGCCAGCTCTCAGCTCCCAGCTCCGCCGGCAGCTGGTAGGTGGTAGCTGGAAGCCGGCGGCTGGAAGGTGGTAGCTGGAAGCTGGCGGCTGGAAGGTGGTAGCTGGAAGCTGGCGGCTGGAAGGTGGTAGCTGGAAGCCGGCGGCTGGAAGCTGGAAGCTTGATATGTTACGTCTCTCAAAAAAAGCTGACTACGCGCTGATGGCGATGAAGCACCTGGCGACCCGGGCGGATGCCGCGTCGGCGAGCGCCCGCGAGATCGCCGAGCAGTACGACATCCCGGTGGAGCTGATGGCCAAGGTGCTGCAGCGGCTGGCCCGGCGCGGGCTGGTCACCTCGCTGCAGGGCACGCGCGGCGGCTACCGCCTGGCACGCCCGACGACCCGGATCTCGGTGGCCGACATCATCGAGGCGATCGAAGGCCCGCTGCGGGTGACCGCCTGCTCGACCGAGGAGGAGAACTGCGATCAGTACGGCAAGTGCAGCATCCGGGATCCGCTGTGGAAGATCAAGGACCGGATCGTATCGGCACTGTCGGACTGTTCCCTCCAGGAAATCGCGTCCGATACCGGGCCGGTCGCCCCGCCGACGCCGATGGCGTTCTCGGGCGGCCGGAACGCCGCGAAACTCTGAGCCCCTGCTGCGTGCGATGACCCGACCCATCTATCTCGACTACCACGCCACCACCCCGGTCGATCCCCGGGTGCTCGACCTCATGCTGCCGTTCTTCACCGAGCGCTTCGGCAACCCGGCCAGCCGGCAGCACGCCTATGGCTGGGAGGCCCGCGACGCCGTCGAAGCGGCTCGCGCCCAGGTCGCGGCGCTGATCGGCGCCTCCGCCGGGGAGATCGTGTTCACCAGCGGCGCCAGCGAATCGAACAACCTCGCGATCAAGGGAGCGACGTGCGCGTTGCGCGAACGGGGCGATCACCTGATCACGGTGGCGACGGAACACAAGTCCGTCCTGGATACGTTCAAGAAGCTCCAGTCCGAGGGCTGGCGGGTCACCTTTCTCGGTGTCGACAAGGAGGGGTTCGTCGACCTGGCCGAGCTGCGGGCGGCCATCACCGACCGGACCGTGCTGCTTTCCGTGATGGCGGCCAACAACGAGATCGGCACCGTCCAGCCGCTGGCCGAGATCGGCGCGATCGCCGCTGAGCGCGGTGTCCTGTTCCACACCGATGCCGCCCAGGCGGCGGGGAAGGTCCCGATCGATGTGCGGGGCATGAACGTGGACCTGCTCTCGCTCACCGGGCACAAGTACTACGGTCCCAAGGGGGCGGGGGCGCTGTTCGTCCGCAAGAAGAAGCCGCGCATCGAGCTGGCGTGCCAGATCGACGGCGGCGGCCACGAGAACGGTTTTCGCTCCGGCACCCTGAACGTCCCCGGGATCGTCGGTCTGGGCGCCGCGGCCGAGATCTGTCGGACCGGAATGAGCGCCGAGAGCGCCAGGCTCGGATCGCTGCGCGACCGGCTGCTCGCGGCGCTGCAGCGCGATCTCGACGGCATCCACGTCAACGGGCCGCTCGGCGAGCGCCGCCTGCCCCACAACCTGCACGCCAGTTTTGCCGGCGTCGAAGGGGAGCAGCTGCTGATGGCGCTCGGCGACCTTGCCGTGTCGACCGGCTCCGCGTGCAGCGCCGGCAGCCAGAACGCCTCGCACGTGCTCGAGGCGATCGGCGCCGCGTCCGTGCCCGGCGCGTCCATCCGCTTCGGCCTCGGTCGGACCACGACCGAAGAGGAGATCGATGCCGCGGCGGCGCGGGTGGTCAAGGTGGTCAGCAGCCTGCGGACGAGCGCGGTCCTCTAACCATCCATCCGGCCGATCTCCAGGAGAGCCCAAGTTCATGCCAGAGACCCGCATCACCGTTGCGCACAGTCCGGATTCCGATGACGCGTTCATGTTCTACGGCCTGGCCAGCAACAACGTCGACACCGGCGGCATCGTGGTCGACCAGGTGCTGGCCGACATCGAGACGCTGAACCGGGCCGCATTCGACGGCACCTACGAGGTGACCGCGGTGTCGTTCCACGCGTATGCCCACCTGGCGGACAAGTACGCGCTGCTCGCGCATGGGGCCAGCATGGGCGACAACTACGGTCCGATCGTGGTTGCACCCGCGGCCGCGCCCGGCGAACCGGAAGGCAGCGTCGGCCAGGCTGGTGTGAAAGGAAAGCGCATCGCGATCCCCGGCACGCTGACGACCGCGTATCTGGCGCTGCGGCTGTACGAGCCCGACTTCGAGTACGTGGTCGTGCCGTTCGACCAGATCCAGCAGGCGGTGCTCGAGGGCAAGGCGGAGGCCGGCCTCCTGATCCACGAAGGTCAGCTGACCTACCAGGACGAGGGGCTGCGCAAGATCGTGGACCTCGGCGAATGGTGGGCGGCGCGCACCGGCGGCCTGCCGCTGCCGCTCGGCGGCAACATCATCCGGCGGGACCTCGGCCCCGACATGATCCGCAAGGTCTCGAAGCTGCTGCACGACAGCATCGCGTATGCGTTGTCGCACCGCGCGGAGGCGGTCGAGTACGCCGAGCAATTCGGGCGCGGACTGGACCGTGAGAAGACGGACAAGTTCGTGGGGATGTATGTGAACGACCTCACGCTCGGCTACGGCGAGCGCGGCCGCCAGGCGGTCGAGCGGCTGATGACCGAGTCGTTCGAGAGGGGCCTGATCCCCCACCGCGTGCCGGTGGAGTTCGCGGTCTAAGACCGGATTTCCTACAGGAGACCAGGAGCTCAGGAGAATCGGATCCAAAGAGACTTCTGATCCCTTGACCTCCTGTTCAAAAAGCGTTGTGGTCAGACCAGGTCGGCGAATACGAAGCCGTCCCGTTCGACGATCTCGCCCACCCGGGCATCGATCCTGGACGAGAACATCGGTCCCGCCAGCACGCAGGTGTGGAACTCGCCGCGCTCGCCGCAGGGATCTACGCCCGGCGGCAGCTCGGCGAGCAGCGTCCGGTCGAACCGGCGTCCGGCGAAGGACCGGTCGACCACCCGCGGATCCACGCAGGTCAAACGCGCCTCGAGTCCGGCGTCGATCATCTCGCGCGCGAGCAAGTCCGTGGCGATGCCCCAGAGGGGGAACAGCGGCTGCAATCCGCTGCCCGCCAGACGGCTTTCGCGATAGCTGCGAACATCCTCGAGAAACAGATCGCCGAAGGCGGCGTGCGTGAAGCCGTCCGCTACCGCCTGCCGGACCGTCGATCCCATGCGCGCCTCGTAGATCTCGTTCGAGCAGGGGGACGGCAGTGGGACCGTGATCAGCGGGAGGCCCGCCGCGCTGGCCTGCTGTTCGAGGATCGTGGTCCGGACGCCATGCATGGACACCCGCTCGTGCACCTCGCTGACCGACGTGAGCAGCGCGGCGACGGCGTGCGGCGCCTGCTGCCGGAGCGCGTGCAGCATCCAGGCGCTGTCCTTGCCGCTGCTCCACGACACGAGGATCTTCATTGCGGGTGCAGGACGCGGGCGATCACCTCTACCCCTTCCGCCACGCGCGGACCGGGAATGACCGTGCGCGGGTCGGCGATGATGTGGACGCGGTGCGTCCGCACCGCGGGGACGGACGCGAGCTGTCCCCAGGTGGCCAGCTCCTTCTTCTCGTCGCCGGGATTGAGCCCCTCGGCGCGTAGCTCGAGGATGACCTCCGGACGGCGGGCGATGATCGCTTCGGTCGTCGCCTGGACCGCCTGGCGCTTCACGTCGCCGAACACGTTTTCGCCGCCGGCCGTGGTCACCATGTCGTGGATGAACCCGTACCCGCCGCTGGCGTAGATCGCCCGCAGGGCGAAGTTCTCCCGCCCGAACACGATCAGCGTCCGCGGCCGGTGGCCCGGCGCGACCCGCGCCCTGACCGCCGCCAGCCGCGACTCGATCCCGGCGGCCACGGCCCGGCCACGGTCGGGCCGCCCGACCCGGTCCCCCAGCTCGATCAGCGTCTTCATCACGTCCGCCAGCGTCGCATGGGTGTAGCGGAAGACCGGTACCTGCGCCCGATCGAGCTGACGTCGCAGGTCGACCTGGCTCTCGTAGACCGCCACCAGGTCCGGCCGCAGCGACAGGATCCGCTCGAGGTCCGGATCGAGCAGCGCGCCGACGCGTGGCAGTTTCTCGACCTCGGACGGATAGCGGTCGAAGCTGCTCACCGCGACCACCTCGTTCCCCGCGCCGAGGGCGAAGAGCATCTCGGTGACCGCCGGGATCAGCGAGATGATCCGCCGCGGTGAGCTCTGTGCGCGCGTCCCGGCGATCAGTCCGCAGGCGAGCAGCAACAGGCCGAGCAGCAATGCGGCAGGCCGGCGGGTTCTTCGTTCTTCGCCCGGTCGTGTTCTCGCCGAAATCACGGTCATGTGCGCCTCACCAGCAACCAGAGGAAGAACGGCCCGCCGATCAGCGCCGTGATCACCCCCACCGGCAGCTCGAGCGGTGACATGACCGTGCGCGCCAGGGCATCGCAACCGATCAGGAACGCGGCGCCGAACAGCGCCGACGCCGGCAGCACGATCCGGTGATCCGAGCCGACCAGCAGCCGCACCAGGTGTGGCACGACGATGCCGACGAAGCCGACGGGGCCGCCAACCGAAACGGCCGCGCCGGTGGCCAGCGATGCGCTCAGGAACGCCGCGCGCTGGGCGCCAAGCACGTGCAGCCCGCGGGTCTCGGCGGCGTCCGGGCCGAGGTTGAGCAGGTTGAGCGGCCGCGCCAGCCAGGCAAACACGGCGAACGACACGATCACCAGCGGCAGCGCCGTCAGCAGCGGCTGGTAGCTGCTGATGTCCAGATCGCCCATCAGCCAGCGCAGGATGCGGAACGTTTCCGAGAAATCGGCGAAGTACTGGACGAACAGGATGAGCGCCGAGAAAAACGCATTCATCGTGACCCCGGCGAGCAGCAGCACGTTGGTGGACAGCCCTCGATGCCGCGCGGTCGCGAGCAGGTAGACGATGCCGACGGCCATGAGCGAACCGGCGAAGCTGGCGAGCGGCGCCGCCGGTGCGCCGAGCCATGACAGCGACCATCCGAAGGTGATCGCCAGCATCGCCCCGAGCGCGGCCCCGGCCGACACGCCGAGGGTGAACGGCGTCGCCAGCGGGTTGCGCAGCAGCCCCTGGAACACCACCCCGGCGCTCGCCAGCATCGCGCCAACCAGCGCCCCGGCCAGCGTGCGGGGCAGCCGTGCGACGAAGAAGATCTGCGCGTCGGTGTTGTCGGCGAACGGGATCGACCGGTCGAACACCCGCGCCAGGCTGATCGGAGTAGATCCGATCAGCGGCGCGCCGACGATGGCCGCGGCCGCCAGCCCTCCGAACAGCAGCAGCGTGGTGGCCAGCCGGCGGCCGATCGGCGTCATGGCGTCCGCGGTGCCCCGATTGGCACCACGGTCAGGTGCCCGGTGCGCGGGTGCCTCGCGACGTCCGCCTCGACGTCGTACAGCTTCAGGATCAGGGCCGGCGTCAGCACCTGGTCCACGGTGCCGGACGCGAGCACCTGTCCGTCCTTCAGCATGACCAGCGTGTGGCACAGCGCCGCCGCGAAGTTCAGATCGTGGGTCGAGACGACGACCGAGAGCGCGTGGCCACGGTGCAGCGCTCTCAGGAGTGCGGCGGTTTCGAGCTGATACTTCAGATCCAGCGCCGCCGTCGGCTCGTCCAGCAGCAGCACCGCGGGGTTCGCCGCCGTCCGCTCGGAGGCCGAGATCTGGGCGAGCGCCGCCGCGATGATGACGCGCTGCTTCTCGCCGCCGCTGAGGGTGGTGAAGTCGCGTTCCTCGAGCCGCAACGTACCGGTCGCGGCGAGCGCCTCGCGGGCGAGCTCGATATCGCGGGGCCCTTCGATCTGGAACGCCCCGAGGTGCGGGTAGCGTCCCATCAGCACCACTTCCAGGACGCTGTAGTCGAACGCCAGGTGGGTCTCCTGCGGCCACCACCGCCATCCGCCGCGCGATCAACGCGCGGGGAAAGGACGCCAGTGGCAGGCCGTCGAGCGTGACGGCACCGCGCTGCGGCTTCCGCGTGCCCGCGAGCAGCCGCAACAGGGTGGTCTTGCCCGAGCCGTTCGGGCCAATGATCCCGACGAACCCGCCCGCCGGCACCTCGAGCGACACGTCGCGCAGGACCGGCGCGTCGCCGTAACCGAATGTGACGTCAGCGGCCTGCAGCAACCCTCAGCCCCACGGTGGCCCGTCGTCCGAGTGCGGGGAAGCCGAGCGCCTCCTCGTAGGCGCGGTCGAACAGGTTCTCGACTCGGGCATAGACGTCGCCGATGCGGCGAACCTTCCAGGCGGCGCCCAGGTGCCAGACGCTGAATCCGGCTGCATCGAACAGGCCGCCTCCGGTTCCGGCGCCGAGTGAAGGCTCGACGTCGAGAAAATGGCTGCGCGTGCCGCCGGTCAGGAACGCGTTGAGCGGTCCGGCGGTCGCGGTCAACTCGACCGAGACCTGGTGCCGGGGCCGGCGGAGAAGCGGCTGACCCACCGCAAACGGAGGTGGCGCCTCATCGTCGTTGTCGACCGCGAGCACCTCGGTGTCGAGGAGCGTGTAGGCCAGCCGGCCGCGGAGGTCGATCGGTACCCGCGCGGCGAACCGCCGTCCGCCATTCAGACCGAGCTCGAGCCCGCGGGCTCGGGCGTTGGCGATGTTGTCGGTGGTATAGCTGCTCGACTGGCCGAAGGACCCGACGGCGACGATCAGGTCATCGTAATCGTTGATGAATGCGACCGCGTCGAACGCCGCGCGGCCGCCGGCGAAGGCCTGTTCGATGCCGGCTTCGGCGCTACGGCTTCGTTCCGGCTTCAACGAAGGGTTGTCGGTGAAGGCGATGTCGAACGCCCCGGGTGGCCGGATCCCGGTGGCCGCGGAGGCGCGCAGCTTCGTGGTGTTGGGACCGTCGGGCCCGAGGCGCCACGCGACCGCCGCGCGCGGGTTGACCGAGACGACGGTGTCGGCAGGCATGAGATCCAGGGCGTGCTTGCGGATGTCATCCAGACGGACGCCGGCGGTGACGAACAGGCGCGGCGATGCCGTCCAGCGTCCTTCGGTGAAGTAGCCGGCGATCGTCCGTTTCACCGGCACCGGTTCGAACGCCGGCCCGCCGGTGATGAAGGTGCTGCCAGCCTCCTCCCGCTGCAGCTCGGCCCCCGCCGACATGTCGATCGCCTGGCTGAGGGGAAAGTCCACCTGCGCCCGGCCCGACCACCGCCTGGAGCTCGACTCGGACGGGCCGAAGGAGCTGGCGAAATCACTTTCGAGGCGGTGGTAGCCGGTCTGGAAGAACGAGCGGACGCGCGGGCTGAGCGGAATCGACGCGGTGACGCCGGCGACCGTCTGCTCGTTGGTGCTGCGAGAGACGGTGTCGATCTCCGTATAGGCGCCGATCGGATTCGTGCCGAAGGGTCCGGGCGCGCCGTGCTCGTCCTTCGAGTGGCGCAGCTGGCCGCGCAGCGTAAACCGCCGGTCGCGCCAGCCCGCCGTGACCGCCCCCGATGCCCGCTCGTAGTCGTCGTTCTCGACCGTCAGCCCGGCGTCGGTGACATGGCCGTTGAAACCGTCGCTCAGCAGCCGCTCGGCTGAGGCTCCCCATTCGAAGCGTCCGCTGGACCCGCTGGTGGCGCCGTTCAGCCGGGACGAGCCGTACCCCCCACCTTCCACGCCGCCGGAAACGGCTGGCGGTCCACCCCGCCGCGTGACCACGCGGATGACGGCGCCGATCGCATTGGAACCGAAGAGCGCGCTCTGCGGCCCGCGGACGACCTCGATCCGCTCGACGTTCTCGGTCGACAAGTGAGCGAAATCGAACTCTCCACCGAACGTCGTCACCGGCACGTCGTCGATGAAGACCAGCGTGAAGTTCGACTCACCGCCTCGCGGAAACACCCCGGTGACGGCGCCGGGGCTGCCGGTCGACGCCACCGTGAGACCCGGCACCGTGCGGAGGGCGTCGGCGACGGAATGCACCTGCCCAGCCTCGAGCTCCGCGCCGGTGATTATGGTGACGGTCGAGGAGGCCTGCGAAAGCGGGATCTCGACTTGCGAGGCGGAGACGACCACCGACTCGGCGACAGCGCTCAGCGCCAGCCGGATTTCACCGGCATCCTGTGGCTCCGGGCCGGCCTCGACGCTGGATTCTCCCCGGAATCCGGCGAGCCCGATGCGGATCTGGAAGCGGCCGGTATCGGGCGCGTCGATCGTGAACTCACCCCTGCTGCCGGTGGTCACGCTGCTGAGTGATTGGCCGTTGCCGACCAGGATGACGGTCGCGCCGGGGACCGGGCGGCCGTCGGGATCCACGACGCGTCCGGTTACCGGACCGGCCGTCGCTGTGGCTGTCAGAAGAATGAAGACGAGCAGAAAGAGGACAGAACGGGCAGACCGGGAGATCACGCGGGCTCCTTTGCGGCGTGGGACGCGCCGCTGAAAAGGACGCTCGACGCCGCCTTGCGGCGACGGTCGAAATGCCCGGCATCCAGGTATCCTGGCTCGCAGGTCGGACCGGCGTTCCCTGCCTTCCCATGCATCGCTGCACAGTGGCTGTCGCGCCGGGCTGCCCGACAGGCAGTCACGACGGACGGTAAAGGAACGCACTCCCTGCTTACAGTGGCGGCACCGCGCGGGCTTCTCACCCGCTTCGCATGGACCACCGGGCGGAGCCGGTCATCGACCGGCCCCTCGTCAGTATCAGACGAGAATATCACTTAAAATGGATGGGCATGAGCAAGAGCTCGACGGTCAGCGTTCGTCGTTCGCCGGTGCAGGATGCCTCCGCCTCGGGCGGCTCGCTGGTGGTTCAGGCCGAGACCCTGACGATCGAGACCACCGACCGGGTGGAGCTCGTCGACGTCACCGAACGGCTGACCGGTTTCGTCGCCGGCGTCCAAGTCGGCGAGGGGATCCTGAGCGTCTGGTCGCTGCACACCACGTGCGCGGTCTTCATCAACGAGGCGCAGCAGGCGCTCCACGCCGACATTCGCCGCGCCCTCGAGCAGATCGTCGCCCGCGACACCGACTGGATGCACAACGACCCTGAGCAGTCCGACTGCGACCGGTCGAATGCCGATGCGCACCTGCGCGCGATGTTGCTCGGTCACAGTCTGACCCTGCAGATCAGCGGTGGGGAGATCGTTCTGGGACAGTGGCAGCGCGTGCTGGCGGCGGAGCTCGACGGCCCCCGCTCGCGCACTCTGCGGCTGCAGATCATGGGTGTGAGGTGATCGAGCGCCGGATCGCGGCCGCTGGCCTCGGTGACGTCGCGGCCCGAATCGAGGCGGGTGAACGGCTGTCGTTCGACGACGGCGTCCGGCTGTTCGAGTGCCCCGACCTGCTGGCGGTCGGGCACCTCGCCAACCGGGAGCGCGAGCGCCGTCACGGCCGCCGGACCTACTACAACTTCAACATCCGCCTCGAGGCCACCAACGTCTGCGTCGCGAGCTGCCTGTTCTGCTCCTTCGCCCGCCTGACCCCCGAGTCACCGTCGGCTTACACCCTTTCGATCGAGCAGGTGCTGGACAAGCTTCGTCAGCGCGCGCACCAGCCGCTGACCGAGGTGCATGTCGTGAACGGGCTCCACCCCGACCTGCCGTTCGAGGTACTACACCGACATGCTGCGGGGGCTGAAGCAGGTCCGGCCCGGGATTCACCTGAAATGCTTCACCGCCGTCGAGATCGCGTTCTTCAGCGACATCTACGGCATGACCGATCGCGAAGTGCTCGAGCGGCTCAAGGCGGCCGGTCTCGACTCCCTGCCCGGTGGAGGGGCCGAGATCTTCGCCCCGCGCGTGCGCAAGAAGATCGCCCACGACAAGGCGGACGCCGACCGGTATCTCTCCGTCCACCGCATCGCTCACGCGCTCGGCATGCGGACGAACGTGACGATGCTCTACGGTCACATCGAGACCTACGCGGAGCGCGTCGATCATATGCTGCGGGCGCGGGCGCTCCAGGACGAAACCGGCGGCTTCCAGGCGTTCATCCCGCTGGCGTTCCATCCGGACAACAACCAGATGCGGAAGCTGCCGCCGCCGACCGCGACCGACACGTTGCGGGTCCACGCCGTGTCGCGGCTGATGCTCGACAACATTCCGCACATCAAGGCGTTCTGGATCGCCACCGGCGTCGAGGTGGCTCAGCAGGCGTTGTGGTTCGGTGCGGATGACCTCGACGGCACCGTCCAGGAAGAGAAGATCTACCACATGGCCGGTGCCCGGACCCCCGAGGTGATGAGCACGATGGCCATCCGCCGTCTCATCCGGGCCGCCGGGCGGGATCCGGTCGAGCGCGATACCCTGTACAACGTGGTGACCGGCCCCGAGGAACCCGACGAAGTTCGCGTCATCCCCGGTACACCCCACGCACTTTCGGCGTCATAGTAGAGAGTGAGCCGGGTCGAAGGGCAGGGGACCCCCGGGGCATTAAGCGAGCGGAGTGGAGTGGGCTCCGGGTCCCGCGAAACGTAGCGAGCCAGCCGGGGTGCAGGGGACCCCGGCGCAATAGAACGCGAGCGGAGTGGAGTGGGCTTCGGGCCCCACGAAACGTAGCGAGCCAGCCGGGGTGCAGGGGACCCCGGCGATTAAACAATGGACATCAAGCTCCTGACGCAGGTTGAGAAGGAGAGCATCGGCGAGCGCCAGCCGCTCCCCGAGAAATACCTGCGTCTCTCCGACGACGAGATGGACGAGCGGATCCGGGCCGCCAAGGAGACGCTCGGTCCGCGCGTCGTGATCCTCGGCCATCACTACCAGCGCGACGAGGTGATCAAGTTCGCCGACTTCACCGGCGACTCCCTGAAGCTGGCACGCGCGGCGGCGACGAAACACGAGGCGGAGTTCATCGTCTTCTGCGGCGTCCACTTCATGGCCGAAAGCGCCGACATCCTGCGCGGGCCGCACCAGAAAGTCGTGCTCCCCGACCTTGCGGCCGGCTGCTCGATGGCCGACATGGCCGCCCCCGACCAGCTCGAGATGGCCTGGCGCGAGCTCGAACAGATGGGGGTCAGGACCGACGCCATCGAAAACGGACGCCAGGGCGTCATCCCGGTCACTTACATCAATTCATCCGCCGCCATCAAGGCGTTCGTCGGCGCCCACGGCGGCATCGTCTGCACCTCCACCAACGCCGCCGCGGTGATGAAATGGGCGTGGGAACGCGGCGAGAAGCTGCTGATGCTGCCGGATCAGCATCTCGGCCGCAACACCGGGTGGAAGATGGGGATCCCGCTCGACCAGATGGTGGTATGGGACCCGAACGAGATGGGGGGCGGGCTCGACGCCGGGCAGTTGAAGCAGGCGACGCTGCTCCTGTGGAAGGGGCACTGCTCGGTGCACACCCGTTTCACCACCCAGCAGATCGCCACGTTTCGCAAGCAGTACCCGCAGGGCAAGGTGATCGCGCACCCGGAGTGCACCCTCGACGTGGTCCAGGCGTCCGACGACAGCGGCTCGACCGAGTACATCATCAACGCCGTCCGGGACAGCCCGCCGGGAACGACATGGGCCGTTGCCACCGAGGTCCACCTGGTCAACCGGCTGACCCACGAGTTCGCCGCCGACAAGACGATCGTCACGCTCGACCCGTTCGGGTGCCTGTGCTCCACGATGTTCCGCGTGTCGCCCAACCATCTTCTCTGGATTCTCGAAGGGCTGGTCGCCGGCGAGGTGCACAACCAGATCATCGTTCCCGACGATCAGAAGCGCGACGCCCGCCTCGCCCTCGACCGCATGCTCTCCGTCAAGAACTAGCCGCCTCGACTGGGCCCACACCAGCCTCTTCTGCCTTCCGGTCCGCGAAGCGATAGACTTGAAGACTGGGTTTTACGACGTCAGAAGGAGAGAGCAGACATGGCTCATGAAGTCCCGCCGCTTCCATATGCATACAACGCGCTGGAGCCGCACATCGACGAGCAGACGATGCGGATCCATCACGACAAGCATCATGCGGCGTACGTGAACAACCTGAATGCGGCGCTCGAGAAACATCCGGAGCTGCAGCAGAAGAGCATCGGGGACCTGGTCAAGGGGATCAACAGCGTTCCCGAAGACATCAGGACGGCGGTCCGCAACAACGGCGGCGGCCACGTGAACCACACGATGTTCTGGGAGATCATGGGGCCCGGCAAGGGCGGGGATCCCACCGGCGCGGTCGGCGAGGCGATCAGCTCGTCGTTCGGCACGGTCGAAACGTTCAAGGAGCAGTTTGCCAAGGCCGCGACCACCCGGTTCGGCAGCGGCTGGGCCTGGCTGATCGACGCCGGCGGCAAGCTGGTGATCGAGAGCACGGCCAACCAGGACAGTCCGCTGATGGAGGGCAAGAAGCCGCTCCTCGGCCTCGACGTCTGGGAGCACGCCTACTACCTGAAGTACCAGAATCGCCGTCCCGACTACATCGGTGCCTGGTGGAACGTCGTCAACTGGGACGCGGTGAACGCGCGGTTCAAGTAGCTATCAGCTATCAGCTGTCAGCTATCGGCTGGAGCCACCGAAGTACTACATAGCAGGGGCCGCGCTCGCGCGGCCCTTGCTTTTTTCGTCACCTACCCGTCCGGGTGCCCAAGCGCGGCGAGGATCTCGGCGTGGCTCGGGAATTGGTCCTGCCGGTCGGCGATGAACGAGTAGCGGATACGGGAGTCGGGATCGATCAGAAACAGTGACGGCCGTGCGATGTTCCAGGCATCCAGCCCGACGCGATGCCACACCCCGTAAGCCTTCAGCACCTCGCGCGACTCATCGACCAGAATGTCGAGCGGCAGGCCGGTTTCTTCGATGTAGCGCCGAACGGCCTCCGACTTCTGCGCGACGACCAGGACGACCTGCGCGCCCAGCGCCTCGTAGTCTTTCGCGTGTCGCGCCAGTTCACCGAACCGGCTTCGGCAGTTCGGTCACCAGGTGCCCCGGTGGAACGCCAGCAGCACCCGGCCTTGCGCCAGCATCCGCTCGAGCGAGCGCATCTCCCCCTTCTGCGTGGGCAGCTCGAACCCGGGGGCGGTGGTAAGCGGTGAGGGGTGCATGCAAATCTGAGTTCCCTCTCAGAACAGTTTCACCTGAACCGTCTGCCCGGCTTCGACGATGTCGGTTTGCGCCTCGATTTCGATGTAGCCGTCGGCGAGTGACATGCTGGTGATGTCGCCGGATGCCTTGAACGCCGGCACCGCCACGCCATCAGCCAGCCGGACGGTGTAGAACTGGTGGCGCCCGGTGGTCGACACGATCCGGCGCGCGAGCGGTGCGCTGACGATGCGGGGAACGTACTCCGGAAGATGCGCGATGCGGCGAAGCATCGGCACCAGCAGCATGTAGGCGTTCGACAGGCAGGAGGTCGGATACCCCGGCATGCCGAATACCGGCGTCTCGCCGACGCGTCCGAAAACCGTCGGCTTGCCCGGCTTCACCGCGATGCCGTGGAAGATCACCTCGCCGATCTGCTGGATCGCATCCAGGATCAGGTCGCGCTCGCCGACCGAACTGCCCCCAGAGAACACCAGGATCTCGGCGTCGGCGGCGAGGCGAATCGCCTCCACCAGGGCGGGCAGGTCATCGGCGGCCAGCGGATGCGGTACGGCGACGCCGCCGTGAGACGACACCACCGACGACAGCGTGAAGCGGTTGATATCGTAGATCTGCCCGGGGCCGAGCGCGGCGCCCGGTTCGACGATCTCGTTCCCGGTCGAGAGGACGGCGACGCGTGGCCTGGCGTAGACCTCGACCTGCAAGGCGCCGATCGCCGCGAGCGCGCCGATCCGGCTGGCGTTGAGCACGGTTCCGTCCGACAGCAGCGTCTGGCCGACCGCGATGTCGGCCGCCCGCCGGCCGAGGTGCTGCCGGGGATACACCGGCGTGAAGACCCGTACCTGGTCCTCGCCGGCCTTCTCTGTTTCCTCCACCATGACCACCGCAGTGGCCCCTTCGGGCATCGGTGCGCCGGTGGCGATCTCGGTGCATTCGCCAGTCGAGAGCGCGCGCGTCGGCACCTGGCCGGTGTAGACCTTCTCGATGCAGCGCAGGACCTTCGGTTCGTAGCGGCCGGCGCCGAACGTGTCTTCGGCGATGACCGCGTAGCCGTCCATTGCGGCACGATCGAATGGCGGCACGTCGACGGTGGCCACGACCGGCGCCGCGATCACCCGGCCGGTTGCTTCGGTCAGCGCCACACGCTCGGTCCGCGTCGTCGGGTGGGCGGCTTCGAGCACGAGCGCGAGCGCCTCCGCCATCGGCAGCGTCTCCCGGATCGGCCGCATGGTCTTCGTGGTCATCGTTCCAGCTCCCGGACGACATGGCCGATCTCCGGCAGGATCAGCCGGGTCATCGCCAGGCGGACGGCGTGCTCGGATCCCGGCACGGAGAATACCGCCGTGCGCCCGATGGTGCCGGCGCAGGCACGTGACAGCATGGCAGCGGAGCCGATCTCCTGGAAGCTCAACATCCGGAACAGCTCGCCGAATCCATTTAGATGCTTCTCGAGCAACCCGGCGATCGCTTCGTAGGTGCTGTCGCGCGAGGTGATGCCGGTGCCACCGGTGGCAACCAGCACCTGCACCGACGGCAGGCGTTCACCGATGACCGCTCGCACCGCCGCCGGGTCGTCTTTCACGAGCGCACGCGAGAGGACCTCGTGCCCGTGTTCGACGAGCATCGCCGCAATCGCATCGCCGCTGGTGTCGGTGGCCTCGGTGCGCGTGTCGCTGATCGTGATCACGCCGCAGCGCACGGAAGCCCGGGCGGTCTTGCGATGCTGTTCCACTGACACAACTTGATTATATGGGCCGGGGGATGCGGACGCGGGGTCTGGTAGCATCATCCGGATGTCCATCAGAATGCCTGCCCTGACGGCGGCGGCGCTGTCGCTGACCGTCCTCACTTCCGCCCAGGCCCCTCGCGCCCTCGACCGCGCCGGCGAGAAGTGGGTCCAGGACACGCTGAAGAAGATGACCGTCGAAGAAAAGGTCGGGCAGATGATCGTCTCGTCGTTCCAGACGACCTTCATGAGCACCGACTCGGCGGAGTTCGACGAGCTGGTGCGGGCGGTTCACGAACAGCGGGTCGGTGGCTTTCACGTCTTCGGCGGCGCGGAGCTGGTGCCGCCGGTCCTGCTCAACCCGACCTACGGCGCCGTCACGCTCGGACAGCCGCTCGAAGCGGCCTCGATCATCAACCGGCTGCAGGCGATCTCGCCGGTGCCGCTGCTGAACACCGCGGACTTCGAAGCCGGCGTCGGCTTTCGCATCGCCGGCGCCACCGCTTTTCCGCGGTTGATGGCCTTCGGCGCCGCGCGCGACGAACGGCTGGCGGAAGAAGCCGGGCGGGTCACCGGCGAGGAAGCGCGGGCGCTTGGCGTTCACGTCAATTTCGCCCCGGTCGTGGACGTCAACAACAATCCCCGCAACCCGGTCATCAACACGCGGTCGTACGGCGAAGACCCGCAGATGGTCGGGCGCCTCGCGTCCGCCTACATCCGTGGCATGCAGAAGGCCGGGGTCTCGGCCACGCTGAAGCACTTCCCCGGTCACGGTGACACCGACGTCGACTCGCACCTCGGGCTGCCGATCATCAAGCATCCCCGGGCCAGGCTCGAGCAGATGGAGCTGGTGCCGTTCCGGGCAGGCGTGGCGGCCGGCGCCGACGCGGTGATGACGGCGCACATCGAATTGCCCGAGCTCGATCCGACGCCCAAGACGCCGACGACGCTGAGCGGGCCGATCATCCAGGGGTTGCTGCGCAAGGACCTGGGCTTCGACGGCCTGATCTACACCGACTCGATGGGGATGGCGGGCGTGGCGGCGATCTACTCGCCGGCCGAGGCTGCCGTCCGCGCGATCAAGGCCGGCAACGACGTGATCCTCCATTCGCCTAACGACGCCGCCGCATTCCGAGGGCTGGTGGATGCGGTGAAGGCGGGGGAGATTCCGGCGGCGCAGGTCGATGCCTCGGTGCAGCGGATCCTGCGGGCCAAGGCGCGCGCCGGGCTTCACCGCAACCGGCTGGTGAACCTCGATCAGATTTCGACGGTCGTCGGGACGCGGCGGAACCAGGGAGTCGCGGACCAGGTCAGCGAACGGTCGATCACGCTGCTCAAGGACACCAGGAGCCAGGTCCCGCTGAAAGCTCCCCGCGAAGCCCAGGTCCTCTACCTGTCGGTGCTCGACTTTCCCTCGAACTGGCGGATCGCCGCGCCCAGCCGGACGTTCATTCCCGAGCTGCGCAAGCGGTGGCCCAACGTGACGTCCATCGAGTTGTCGGATCGCACGACCCCGGCGGAGCTCGAACTGGTGCGGGCGATGGCGCCGCGCTACGACGCGATCGTCGCCTCGATTTTCGTGCGCGCCGGATCCGCCAGCGGACGGATGGACCTGGCCGAGCCGCTCCAGCGCCTGTTGAACGGTTTCAACCGCGGCAGCCGTCCTTTCGTCACGGTGTTCTTCGGCAACCCCTACGTGGCGATGTACATGCCGGAGCTGCCGGCGGTGCTGCTCACCTACGACTTCTACGATCGCGCGGAAGTGTCAGCGGTGAAGGCGCTGGCGGGCGAGATCCCGATCGGCGGCCGGTTGCCGATCGAGCTGCCCGGTTACGCAAAGGTAGGGGCGGGGCTGGATCGTTCGGCGGTCAACACGTCGGCGAGATGAGCGACGCGTGGCCTGCGCCTCGGCGCATTGACCCGCGTCGCTCGTGACATATAATTGTGGTTTCGCACTACGGCCGGGGCGCGATCGACGCCCCCTGCCGGCCCTCGCGCCCTTAGCTCAGTTGGATAGAGCGTCTGGCTACGAACCAGGAGGTCGCACGTTCGAGTCGTGCAGGGCGCACCAAAATCCTTCGCATTTCAGTGAACTGACGCGCCGGAATCCTCCGGCCGGTGAACAATTGTGAACAATTCGCCGCCGACTTTGTCGACGGCCGCCCGCTGCGCGCCGTCGAGCACCTGCGTGTAGACGTTAAGCGTTGTGTCGACGTTGGCGTGTCCCATGAGCTGCGCGACCACTTTGCCAGGCACCCCTTTGTCGTGCGACCACGACGAGTAGGTGCGCCGGAAAGTCAGCCACGTCGCATGCGGTAGGCCCAACGCCTCACAGGCCGGGAAGATCTCGCGCCTTAGCACGTTGTTGGGCGAGATGGCATTGCCCGTTCGTGTCGAGAACACGAGCGCGCCTGGTTCCGTGCATCCGGCGCGCTGCTTCCACTCGCCGATGAAGCTCAGAGCCGCTTCGGACAGCGGAATCTGACGGAGCCCAGCCTCGGTCTTCGGCGTGCCGAATGTGCCGTCATAGACCGCCACCCGCACGGTCAGCGCTCGCGCCTCCTGGTCGATGTCCTGCCACCGCAGCGCGAACAACTCGCCACGGCGCAGGCCGGAGAGGATCGCCAAGCCCGCCATCGCCCGGTTCAGTGGCGGCAGCGCATCCAGCAGGGCCGCCGCTTGCAGGCGTGTCAGTGCCCACTTCGGACGAACCGTCCTCAGCTTCGGCAGGTCGACGCCACGGGCCGGGTTATCCTGGAGGTGTCCCCACTTCACTGCCGTCCGCAGTACCGCGCTGAGCACATCGTGGATGTGATCGATCGACTTGGGCGCGTACCCTTCCTGCGTGAGATGAGCAACGTACACCTGGATCTCCTGCCGCGTGATCTCTCACACCGCCTTGTCACCAAACCGCGGTAACAAGTGCTTCTTGAGCATGAAGCGCCGATGCTTCTGTGTCGAGTGCTTGTACATTGGCAGCACTGACGTCTGCCACTCGTTCGCCAACGTGCGGAACGTGACGCGCGACCGCGTCGGCGTTCTGCGTCCGGCTACTGCCAACTTCTGGGCGAGAATGCCCGCCGCTTCCCGGCGTGACATCGCCCCCAAGTTCTCGTAGCGCAGCACCCGTTTCGTCGTGCCGTCGGGAGCGATTTCCAACTGCCGCCAGCGGATCACCCACCCCTTTCCTTTCGCGAGCAGACACCCGCTTCCGTATTGTCGTTTTCGTCGAGCCATTCGAGAGACTTCCTTTCCTTCCGTTGGCTCTTCGCGGTTCAACCCTGCCCCGATTCTAACGGGTGCCGGGAACGGAATCACGTTGTCCGGCATTTCCGTTCGATGAACGCGCGCACTGCGCGCGGATCAAAGCGCACGTACTTGCCGATCTTGATGTGCGGCAAGCGCTCCGATCGCGGCATGCCGCGCGAGCGCGTGTGTTCGTACACCCAGCTGCGGCTGACTTTGAGGAGCGCCGCGACCTCGCCGACCGTCAGCAACTCGTGGTCACGCTGCCGGCGAGCGCCCTGCGGTTGCCCACACCAGGCGATCGGCCGGCGGTGCGAGCTCTCAGCGCCTGAGTCGTCGAGTTCGATAAGGGCGGATGGTCGTCAAGTCAGGGAACTGGCGCGGAATAGATGCGAGGTTTCCTTGACTGCTGCGAACAGAGCTTGACTCGTTTGGGAGGGCTCCGGCGCGTTCAACCTTGCCTGGAGCAGTGCAGCGTAGGCCCTTCAGTCTCGAGTGTTGACATTTCCAACGATTGCCTGGCGACGGCTTTCTGCCGTCCTTGGTCGAGCGCATAATCGTCGATGTGCTCGGCGACATCGCGCATTTTCTTGATATCAGGCAGAGCCCTCTCGAACTGAGCGAGCGCGAAGTCAAGTGACGGCTGCAGCTGCGGTATGCCGGCAGCAAGCTGAGCCTTCGCCCCTCAAACTCCCCTACACGCGCCCTCGCGCGCCGCTCCGCCGGCGCGCTCCGTCTTGTCTCGCCGTAGCGCGTAGCGCGAAGGCGGATCGCGTGGCTCGTTCCCGAGGCTCACTCGCCAGCGTAAGTTGCGGCAGCTTATCGAATCCCCTCGATCATCATGATGTCCGAGCTGGAATATTCCCTCTGCGTGAATACGAGCCAGCGGCCATCTGGCGAGACGCTAAAGCCGCTGCCTATGTCGTAGGTTCCGAGCGGCGTGACCGCCCTGGTGACACGACCCGTGGCAAAGCTGAGGAACTCAATGGCCGGCCGCGGCGATGCCAGCCTGTTCAGCCAATAGATCCCAGAGTCCGTGAGCACCCACTCGCCGCCCCATGCAGTGCCTTCGGGGAGCTTGAGGACCAGCGTTGGTGTGCCACCGCTGACCGGCATTCGCCAGATGGCAGGCGCATGGCGCGTCGGTCGAGTAGAAGAGGAAGCGGCCGTCGCGTGATTCCCATGCCTTGACTCCGCCCTCCCTTTGTCACCTGCACGGCTGGTCCTCCTGCCGCCGGGACTTTCCAGATTTCTCGCGCTCCGCTCCGCTCGGACATGAAGTAGATCCAGCGTGCGTCGTGCGACCAGGTTGGCCACTGGTCGGCTTGACGCGTCTGCGGTCAACCTTCGAGGCGCGCCCCCGGCCTCATCGATGACATGAATATCGCGATTCATCCCTACGGGTCCCACGGTGAAAGCGATCTGGTGACCATCGGGAGACCAGCGCGGACGCCAACAGACTGAACGCAGATTCGTCAGCGGGGTGGGATCTGAACCATCGGCCTGCATGACCCAGATCTCTTTGTGCCCGAGGCGGTCGGAAACAAACGCGATACGGGACCCGTCCGGCGAGACGTCGGGGTCGGTTTCTGCGCGCGCGGACGGAATCAATTGCTTGATTGGCGCTCCCTGTTCGCCTGCCAGATCCGCTCGATAGAGATTCTGATCCATGAGATCTTGTGTAAAGACGAGGCGCGCACCGCGACGAGACGTTGATGGGTCGCGCGGCTCCTTCCCCTGTTCCGGCAACAGGCTCCGGTTCGCCGCCGGCGACAGAGACCCTCCAGAGCGAGTTCCTGCCGATACCGCGATACGACGTGAAGATGAGACTGTGGCCGTCCGAGGACCAAGCCAAACGCCTGATTGCGGACGATGCGGCCATGAGACGCTTGACATCTCCGCCGGCGAGGTTCAGGAGATAGATGCCGCTTTCCGACGCGGTGTTGCGGACAAACGCGATCGATGCACCATCAGGCGCGAAGACCGGATAACGAGTCCCACCTGCTGGTTGGTGATGGCGAGGTTAATGGGCGGCTCTCGCCGCTGGCGACCGAGATCAACAAGAGGCGATCGGGTTGGCCGAGCGAACTCCTTGCGCATGCAACGACGTGCGCACCGTCCGGCGACCAGTCCAGACCGGAGCCAAGAACAGTCTGACCCGGGGCCAGCCACAGCGCGCGCTCCGATCCTCCACAGGGCAGGGATGACGAACACTGCGTTCTTCGGGGTTCCCCGATCGTCCCAAAACCGGCGAACAAAAGCGATGAACCGACCGTCAGGGGACCATGCCGGGAAGGCCCGGACCGCCCGGCGGGCGTGTGAGCTGCAGCGTGCGGTCGGCGTCGACCGGCTTCACATGGATATCCCAATGCCCATCACCACGATTCCACACGAAGGCGACCTGCGTTCCATCGGGCGAGAGTGCAGGCTCTATTTCGTCGCCGGGCAGGCTCGTCACAGGCACGATCTGCATGCCGCGCCGGCGAGGTCGGCGCCATTCGGGCGGCCGCGTTTGTGGCGCGCACGGGATTGAATCCGACAACACCCGCGAGCAGTGCGCTTGGCGTTTTCGACGACCCCAGCTGGCGGCCCGCGTACTTCCCATCCGACCGTGACGACCAGGATGACCGCAGCTGCCACGCCCGAGGCGTACGCCAGGCGCATGACTCTCGAACGCGGCTTCAGTGCTGCCAAGTCCGCTCCCAACGCAGTCGGCGCTTTCGTAGCGTTGCTCGGGTTGCGGCTCGATCGCGCGCTCGATGAGGCGGGCCAGCCTGGGCGGCAGATGCGGCCGCGCGCTTCTGAGGTTGGTTCGTTCGTTACGCTGGTGCGCGAGGCGGAGATCCCGGAGATTGTGCCCCTGCACGGGGTAGGCTCCGGTCAGCAGATGGTAGAGCAGCACCCCGACGCTGTAGATGTCGCTGCGAATCGTGGCCTCGCCCCCGGACAGGAGTTCGGGAGCCAGGTAGAGAGGAGTGCCTGCGAGACCTTTGATCGAACCGTCGTTCAACTCGCGCCCCGTCCCGAAATCCATCAACACAACGCGCCCATCGTCTGCCAGCATCACGTTGTGCGTCTTGATGTCGCGGTGCAGAAGCCCGGCACCATGCACCGCTGAAATCGCCTGACAGAGCGCGACACCGATCTCGATCACTTCGGCGGGAGTGAAGACTTTGCCTTCCTGGAGGAGTTGTTCGAGCGTCCGTCCTTTGACGAACTCCATCCACAGGCCGATTCGATTCTCGATGCGCTCTGCGCCGTGAATGGTGACGACGTTGGGGTGGCGCACGCGAGCCAGGAGGCGGCCTTCCTCGATGATCGAAGTGTCGCGCGCATCGCCGTCGGCCAAACGCACTGGCAGCAGCTTGAGGGCAACCTCGCGGTCGAGCCGCGTGTCCCACGCGCGGTACACCTCACCGTACGCGCCTTGCCCTACCTTCTCGATTAAACGAAGCGGCCCCCAGGTGCCGAGCGTCTCGGGAGAGGATTCCGCCAGGAACGCAGGTGTGTGGGGTTGAGCAGGGAGCGGGACCGAGCGGTGAACGTCGGCGATCTCCGCGATCACTTTCAGTTCGCTGATGACCTCTCGCAGCGACTCATCCGCGGCGCTCGATTCGGCCGACGCCCAATCAATCCGTGCGCCGTCGACAATCGCGCTCAGCACCTGCTGCAACCCAGCGTCATCGCGCGTCATGGTTTGGTGTTTCGCATCTCCTTGGCCAGCCGCATGATCGCGCGCTCCACTGTCATTCGCGCGGCGTTGGCCGAAGGTTTGCCCAACAGCTCGGCAATCTCTTTGTTCGTATACCCCAACTCGATTCGAGCCACTATTGCTTCGCGGTCCTCGCGGCGCAGTGTCGCGAGCGCCCGCTCATAACGCTCGAGCGCCTCGTGCCCGATCGCTTCTTCGAGCGGTGATCGCCCTTCATCCTGGACTTGAGAGTCGAGCTCATTCCTGGCCGGCCGTCGCTTCGCGCGACGGAGCTCGTCCCGAATCCGGTTGAGGATGGCCTGGCGCAGATAGGCCTGCAGCGCGCCTTCGCCCCGCGACTCGAACTGCTCAATTCTCTTAAACGTCTGGAACAGCGTTTCCTGCACAAGGTCGTGTGTATCGGCCATGTCGCGCGCCCAACGCGGCAGCCGTCCGCTCGCCCAGCGCTGCAATCGAGGAACGTATCGCGAGATCAGCGCTTCGAGCGCGGCGCGGTCGCCGGCTCGGGCGCGCTCGAGCAGCGTCAGCGAGGACCGAAGATCGGTTGTCTCGGACCCCTCGACTCCCGCCCGGTTTGTCCATTGGCACCTGATCCGGTGGTGAGATACCAATGATACCGGACTTCGGTGCGCACATTCGCCGGCGCCACCGTTTTGGACGTACAGGTGGAACTGATGAAGACTCGGCCAGTCAACTGGGTTCTGGCAATGATGCGTGTTTTCGGGGTGGCAACCCTCGCGGGGATGGCATGGAGCTTCAGGTTGACATCAATGACACCGCCAACCGGCGCTTTGAACGCCGCTTCGTCGAGACAGCGCTTACACCGTGGCCGATCTGTCGGCGGGAACGCGTATCGACAGATGGCTACATGAGCTCTCGCAAAGACTGCCGACAGGCTTTACGCGGCCAACGAGCTCGACGTCAATCACCCTCGGCGCGTTCATCATCGCCGAAAGTGAACGGCGCTAACGCAGATCGCTAAACAACTTGCGACCTGTGGGGACATCAGCCGAGTGACTCACGTCCCTACTTGATCTCCTGCCGCAGGCTCGACTGTTTCAGCCAGCGTGCGGGGCGAGGTGTGCACATTCGCCGGCACCATCGTTTCAAGGGACAGGGGAACGGATGAAGACCATAAGGCTATTGATTCGAGGGCGTAATGGTAAACACCGGCTTCTAGGGAGGCCCACATGCATATCTGTAGATGGATCGCGGCGCTCGCGCTCCTGCTGACCGCCGGCTGTGAGCGGCAATTGGCCACCGCGCCCGACCAGGTGCCCGTGTCGGGAGCCACGCAGCAGGCACTCGACACTCGGCAAGTACAGGACAGTGCTCGGTTCTCTGCACCCGCCGGGACACCACCATCCGACGGCCGAACTGACTCCGGATATGCGGCAGCAGCTCGCCGCGCTGCACCCGTTGTTCGCGAAGTATCACGACCAGGACAAGGCGCTCGAGGATGGTTACGAGTTCGTCGGGCCCTGCGTCTCCGACCCGGCCCTGGGTGGGATGGGTGACCACTACAGCCTGAATGCGGAAATCGATTTCGGACGCGGCGATGGCACCTATGCATTGGAGAAGCCGCAGTACCTCGTGTACGCACCCCAGAAAAACGGCCGCCGACGCCTGGCCGCACTCGATTACACGGTTCCGTTTGACAAATGGCACAGCCCTGCACCCCCCTCGTTCTTTGGCGTTCCGTTCACACGCAACGAAGCATTCGGCGTGTGGATGTTCCACATCTGGCTGTTCCAACACAATCCTGCAGGGATGTTCGCCAACTTCAACCCGGAGGTTCCGCAGTGTTGATGTGTGCAGATTCGACGGCGTCACCGTTTCAAGGTACAGGGGGAACCGATGAAGACGATCAAGACCGTCAATGGAAGGCGCAGGGCCAGGCTACTCGCGACGTTTGCGTTGCTCTCCCTGATCGTCGGTCCAGGTTACGCAGGGCGTGCTGAAATGGAAAACTCAGGGCGTGCGCATAGTGTCGGCGCCGCTCCCGTTCGCGCGCTCTTCGACCTGACGCATCCCAACACTGGACCGTTCCCCACGGACGTCTTCACCGTCGCGGATGCTACGCATAACACCGGACGCAGGGTGAACCTCCCTTACCCTGACTGCGCGCTTCGCGTCTCCGACTGCGAAGATCTCGACGTGATCAACACGCTGGACGGCTTCGGCCTGCAAACACGCATTTCGATTCCGTTTGACGGCGCGATCGATCCGAACACCGTCAGCAGTGAAACCGTGTTTCTGATCAGTCTCGGCAGCACGCTCGACGGAGAAAACGGCAAGAACGATACGCTGGTCGGCATCAACCAGATCGTGTGGGATACCTTCACGAATACGTTGCACGTTGAGACCGACGAGCTGCTCGAGCAACACACCCGCTACGCGTTGATCGTCACCAATGGCATACGGGACGCGGCAGGCCGGCCAGTCGAGGCGAGCGAGGCGTTTCGCCGCTTCCGCGAAACAGTGCGAGAGGAATACAAGCACGCATTACTTGACGCGATTCACACCGCGAGGCGTCTCGGCGTGCGGTGAAGCACGACATCGTCACCGCCAGCGTTTACACGACGCAGAGCATCACGCCGGTGATGGAGAGAATTCGCGACGAGATCAAGAGCGCCACGCCGGCTCCGGCAAATTTCCTGATCGGTAACACTGGCGAGCGCGCCGTCTTCAATCTGGCTGACGTGACGAGCATCGTGTGGAAGCAGCACACGAGATTGAGCCCTCCTGTCTTCACCGACTCACCCATCGACCTTGCACTTCTTCGCTACATCCCGAGCGCGATCGAAGCGATCGCGTACGGCGACTACATTTCGCCGGAATACAGGGTGCCCGGGGAGTACATACCAGCTGTGGGGACGCTGACAGAAACTCCGCCAGTGCAGGGCTACAACAAGCTCTCCTTCACCTTGTTTCTGCCCTCTGGCCCGCGGCCGCAAGCCGGATGGCCTGTGGCGATCGTCGGCTCAGGCGGCGACCAGCACTTCGCCTCCGGAGCCGTCGCGGCCATGCTGGCCTCGCATGGGATAGCGACGATCGGCACCAATGCCGTGGGGTGGGGATTCGGGCCGCTGGGCACGCTGGCAATTCAACTGACGGACGGCCGCTCGCTGGTCATCCCCAACGCGGGGCGCGGGATCGACCAGAACGGCGACAACGTCATCGGTATGACCGAGGGAATGGCGGCGGCGGACCCTCGGCTATGGACTGTCGGTGTCCGTGATGGCAATCGCCAGAACGCGATCGACCTCCTGCAGCTGGTTCGCGTCATCGAGGTGGGGATGGACGCGGACGGCGACGGAAGTCCGGATCTCGACCCGAAACGCATCTCCTACTTTGGCAACTCGGCCGGCGCGATGTATGGTGCAATCTTCCTGGCTCTCGAGCCGAGCATCTACGCTGCCGCGGAGGGAGTTCCCGGCGGCTTGTCCCCGGAACACGGTCGATGGGCGCCCGGCCAGCGAGCCAACATCGGAGCGCAACTACGAGATCGACTTCCTTCGCTCCTCAACGCTCCAGGTATCACGATGATCGATGGGGTTGCGATCAACCCGCCACATTTCAACGAGAATAAGCCGCTGCGCGACCAGCCGCCGGTCTCGAACGAGATCGAGGGTGCGATTGCTATTCAGGACGCGATGGAAGTGCGAGAGTGGGGACAACAGTCCGGACAGTCACCGCTGCCGTGGGTGCGGCATCTCCGCGAAGCGCCGTTGCCTGGCGTCTTCGCCAAGTCACTGCTCATTCTCTTCGCACGAGGCGATCAAAACTCGATCAACCCGGGGACGAGCGCGATCCTGCGTACGGGCAACCTGGCGGACCGGACAGTTCACTACCGACACGATCTCGCGTTCGCCGAGAACTCCACGATTCCAAAGAACCCGCATACTTTCATCCTCGTCTCACCGACCAGTCCGAACACTCTATTTCGCTCGATTACGCAAGGCGTGCAGCGCCAGATCGCGACGTTCTTCGCGTCTGACGGCACGGTGGTCGTTCACCCAGAACCGTCACGTTTCTTCGAGGTACCTGTCGTGGGACCGCTGTCCGAAAACTTGAACTACATCCGGTGATCTAGTGACTCGATTCCGGACCTTGACGTCGGGGGCCATGGCTCGCATTGCTTGCTACGGAGCGCTTGTCGCCTTCGTCGCCGTTTCACTCTCTTGCAGCGATCATACAGAGACCACGGCGCCGAGCCCGCCGAGGCCAGCTGTTCCCCAAACGCCGACTCCCGCGAGGCCGCTGCCACCCCTGACTGGCGGGATAACCACGTACAGGTTCAGCAAGCTCCTTCTGTATCCGGTGAGTGCGTACACGCAAGGATCGTCATTCGTCCTTTACGAAAGCGGAGGCTTTTACCTGCAGTATGACGCTTTCGCCCATCGATATCATGGCGGTTATGAGCAGGACGGCGAACGAATCCTCTTCTACTTCGGTGAAGAGGACAGGTACACCCGACGCAATCGGCACCTTGATTGGCGACTTACTGGAGGTCCGCTACAGCGATCGCATGCAGCACTCGGATTTTGAGAATGCTGTGTACCAACGGTGACTGCTCGCGGCACAGGCCGCGTCAAGGTCGATTACCAGCCGCGTCAACCGTGAACAATCAGTGAACAATTCGCTTCCGAACACCGGGTAACAAGAGGTACTCAGAAGGGCGGAACCAACGAAGAACCAACGAGAAATCAGACCTGCATTAGCCTACGAACCAGGAGGTCGCACGTTCGAGTCGTGCAGGGCGCACCATCTTTCGATCGTTTGTCAGATCGTCACCGACCCGCGACCCCGGGTTTGTGAACAATAGTGAACGATTCGCCGCCGACCTCTTCACCTGCAATGTGCGGTGCTGTGCACGTGCATCCTTCGGAGTTAGCGCGCGGGATCGGCGCGTTCGCGGAGGCGATCGACGCGCGAGTCCAGTTCTTCGATCGGAAGGAAGCGGTCGTCGCCGCTGAGCTCGATGGTCTGGAGCCGCTGGCCGTCGAGCGGCCGCAGCGCCATACCCGGCACGATCCGGCGTTCGCCGTCCCCGGCGCCCCCTTGCGAGCCGTCTCCCTCGCCATCGCCGCCCTCGCCATCGCCATCGTCACCACCACCAGGGCCGGGCGTCAGGAAGCCGAAGCCGTGCACGATTGGCGACGCGACATCGGCGATTGTCCAGACGCGCCTGGTCCGTGAGTCCTGCCCGGTCACGCCCAGGTCGCGGTCGTCGAGCGGAGGCGCGAGCAGGAAGCGCGGCGAAACGTAAACGGTTTCGGTGGACGGGTTGCGCCAGTGGACCCAGCGCCAATGCCGATGGCTGGGCCCGAGATTCTCGGCTTCCGCCCACTGTCTGACGATCTCGACCGCGCCGCTGCTGCCGCGGATCACCCCGTTGAACCAGACCCACTTGTCGTCGCCGAAGACGTGCCACACGCCGAGATAGCTGAGCGTGTAGCCGACCAGCACCTCGCGGCCGGGTCGCAAGGTCAGGTTCCATTCCGAAAACGTCAATTGCGACACGGGCGTCGTCGGCCAACCGCTCCAAGGCATGCGCTCCTCCGATTTTTCTTCCCCTTGTACCACGCACGGCAACTCAGCCTTCAATGCGATACTCCAGGATCTCGATGATTCCGATCGGTCGCACTGCCTCCCGCGTGTTCATTGGACACGCGCTCGCTGTCCTGGCCATCGCGGCCATCACCGTGTCGCCGGTCGTTCTGGCCCTGCCCCGTCAGTCGCCAGCCGCGACCGTGTGCCCACCCTCCGTCGATCGGCTGGACGCCTACGTCCGCGCGCAAATGCAGCGCGCACACCTCCCCGGCCTGTCGCTGGCCGTGGTCAAGGACGGCAAGCTGGCTCGATCGGGAGCGTACGGTCTTGCGAATCTGGAATGGCAGGCGCCGGCGACGACACAGACGGTCTACGAAATCGGGTCGATCAGCAAGCAGATCACCGCGAACGCGATCATGCTGCTGGTGGAGGAGGGCCGGGTCCGGCTCGATGATCCGGTGTCGAAGTACATCGACGGCACACCGCCGGGTTGGTCTGGGATCACCGTGCGCCACGTGCTCACCCACACGGCCGGGCTCGCGGACTTCGACTCGGGCAACATCGGATTCTCGTACCACCGCGAATACACACCGAAGGCGTTTGTCGATTTGCTCGCGACGGCTCCGCTGCAGTTCCAACCAGGTGAGCGATGGAACTATACGAACGCCTTCCCGCTGCTCGGCATGGTGGTGGAACGCGCGTCGGGCCAGCCGTACATGACCTACGTCGAACAGCGGATCTTCTCGCACCTGAAGCTCACGTCGATGCGGTTCAAGAAGGCGGAGGACCTCGTGCCGCAGCGCGCCGACGGCTACATCTTCGAGAACGGCAGCTATCGGCACGGTGAGCGGATGCGGCCTGCGGTGATTGCTCCGAACGGCGGCGTGATCACCAACGTCCTCGACTTCGCCGCGTGGGACGTTGCGCTCACGGCCGGCCGCCTGCTGAAGCCAGAGACGGTGCAAGCGATCGCGACGCCGGTCCGCCTGAACGACGGACGCACAGTCAGCCACGGCCTCGGCTGGTTCATGGACCGCTTCAACGGCCACCGTTTCGGCGCCCACTGGGGGACGACGGTGACGGGTCATTCCGCCGTCGTCCGCCGCTACGTCGACGATCGCGTGACGGTGATCGTTCTCGCGAACGCCGGACACGAGACCGGGCAGGCGGTGGACACGATCAGCAAGTGCGTTGCGAACATGTACGTGCCTGGCACCGTCGTGCAGGGCCTGGCGCCGCAGCGCGACCCAGCGCCGGCGGACTCGGCGCGGCTGAAGCTGCTGCTCGAAGCCGTGGCCGCCGGCCGCGACGACCCCGGCGCGCCGGGCCTTGGCACGCGCCTGCCGCAGCCGGTGCGCGATCGTTTCGGCGCCGCCCTCCGCACCGCCACGACGTTCGAGTATCTCGGCGAGGAACACGTCGACTCCTCGCATTTCAATCTCGATCCCGCACTCGCGCGGATTCGCTGGTATCGGGTCGCCACGCCGGCGGGATACCGGTACTTCACGCTTCGGCTTTCGTCCACTTCAACGCTACTCGGGGTGTTGATCGAGGAGTGACTTCGAGGCGGAGGCCGCATGTTCGGGTCGTGCAGCCAACCCCTCGCTCAGGATTTCTTTCCTGCCTTCTGCCGGGCCCAGCGCGCCTTCTGCGCGGCAGCAATCTTCGCCCTGGCTTCCGGCGACATCGTCCGCTTCTTGCGGCCGGAACCCTTCGGGCGTCCCGGACCCCGGGTGGCACCACCGCCCGGAGGACGGCCGCGTCGCGCCCGTACGACCGCACCCGCCATCGCGGCCCCGCTACCGGTGAGCTGCTTGAGATACTCGTTGGCCGTGTCACGGATGTTCGTCAGCCGTTCGGCGATCGTCCGCCGCTGTTCCAGCCAGGCGCCCGCCTTGGCCTGCGCCTGCCCGAGCAGCCCCCCGAGGTCCTCCGCGAAATCACCGAGCATCTGTTCCGTGGTCGACGCCGCCGACTTGCCTGAACCTGCCTCGGCTCCGGCGGCCGGCCGCTCCGCCGCGGGTCTACCTCTCTTAGCCATTTGCTGCCTCTCTTACCTTCAAAAAATGCTTCGACCGTGGATATCAGTTAATAAGTCGCCGCAGCCAGTGTAGAAGTAGGGATCCGGCGATTTCAAGCGAAAGAGTTCCCTGGTTGCTAGGCAAAGGCATGACTTTTCGGGCGCTAATCCACTTTTCCGGCCACCTGTCGAGCCGGGTGTGTTACCCTACGGAGCCCCCAATTTCGGTTCCAAGCAACTCCCTGCGCCCTGAAAGCGTGGCCGGTATAGAAGATACCGCTCTCTGCTTTCGCATCAATCGCGCCCTCGAAGAAGCAAGAGCCAGACAACTCTTGCCGAAAGGTAGACAATCCATGGACTCGAGCCAGACACTGACCTACGTCCTCCTGGTAGTTGCTTTCATCGTTGCCACCCTTTACATCATGCGGCGCCGCGTGCGTTCCGGGAAGCGGATCGGGAAGTTCTAACCACCGGATCCTTCGACAGGGAGCGGGCTGGATCGTTCTGGCATCGACCGCGTGTGGCTGGTGAGGCTGCGGCGACCGATGCAGGACGGTGAGGTCCGCTCGTTCGCTTTTTCTCGCACTCCTGCCTCTGCCGACACGCCACACCACGCATAATCGAAATGTGACCGACGAACGGGAGCTGCTTCGATTTCAGAAGGGGGACGAGCTCCGAATCTACGTCCTCCGGGTCGTCCCCGGCGGCGCGGAGCTATGGAGAACGACGACGCGAGGTGATGAGCCGTCGACCTCGATCATGGAGGACGATTTCACTCACCTCGAGGCAGTGATCCAGACCGTGCGTGAGCTCGAGCAGCGGCTGATCGCCGGCGGGTGGCGTCCGGCCTGAGGCCGGACGGCCCCACGAACACCGAAGCGTCCTTATCCCGATCCTGCCGGCCGACCGAGTGAGGCGGCCGCTTACGCGACCCTGGACTGACGTTCCGGACGGTGCACCTTGGCCGTCCCGGGTGCGCGAAGCACCAGCACCGGGCATGGCCCCCGGCGGATCACGCGCTCCGCCACGCTGCCGGCCAGCAGGTGCGACACACCCGTCCGCCCGTTGGTTGCCATGATCACCAGGTCCGCGCCGTAGTGCACGGCGGCCTCGGCGATGCTCTCCGCGATCTCTCCAGTCCGGACCTCGGTCGTGACCCGGGGCGCCGCTCCGAGCCGGCGGCCAAGGATCTCCAGCCGCACCCGGGCCTCCTGGTACTCACGCTCCCGTGGGTCGGCTACCGGGCTAGCCGACGTGCCGCGAGCGCGGGCCGCTGCGACGGCCGGCGGCAGCACGTGGACCAGGTAGAGAGCGGCCCCCATCGGGCGGGCCAGCGCCTGGGCGTAAGCAGCGGCCCGCGCCGACGCGATGGTGAAGTCGATCGGGACGACGATTCTTTCAATCTGCGGTTGCATGGGGCGACTCCGTTCGCCTGGGTAAGTGGGCGAATCCCGTGCCAGCCGAAACGCCGGCAAAATGGCAGTCGGACGCCGGGAGCGCGTGGAATTTTCCCCGGTCACCGGGCGGAATTCCGCAGCCGGGCGTCCGATGGACGAGAGCGCTCTCGTGCGGCCGTGCGGCCGTGGCCGTGCAGACGGCGGCCTCTCCGGCTATCCTGACGCTGGATGTGGAATGCCGGCAGACGGAGGCGCGATGCACGAAGAGCACGAGGTTGTTTCGATCTACACGCAGCTGCTCGAGGCGTGGAACCGGCGCGATGCCAGTGCGTTCGCCGACCTGTTCACCGATGACGGCAGCTCGGTGGGTTTCGACGGCTCGCAGATGAATGGCCGAACCGAGATCGGGACCACACTGCGGCAGATCTTCGCTGACCATCAGACGGCGGTCTACCTGGCCCGCGTCCGCGAGGTCAGGCCGCTGGGGTCGGAGGTCACGCTCCTCCGGGCAGTGGTCGGCATGGTGCCGCCAGGCAAGAGCGAGATCAACCCGGACACCAACGCGGTGCAAAGCGTGGTCGTGACCACCGCGGCCGGCCAGCCGCGGATCGCCCTGCTTCACAACACGCCGGCTGCCTTTCATGGACGTCCCGAGCTGGGCCGCCAGTTGACCGACGAACTGGCGGCACTCGTCAGGACCGGGAAGGTCGTCGACGCGCCGGGGCCGGTAGCGTGATGCGGGAATGGGGGTGGGGAACGACGAACGGGAATGGGGGATCGGGGATGGGGAACGGGAACTAGGAATGGGGCATAGGGGATGAAATCAGCGCTCTGGTGCGCGGGCATCGTGCTGCTTGCCTCGCCTGGACAGGAGTTCAAGAACGATGACCGCCACAGTGATTGATCGTAGATGTTCAAGAAGCGTCTGACCAAGGCTGATGGCCGGACGCTGCTGCTCTACGGGCGCGAGCCGATCACCGAAGGGCTGATCGCCCCCGGCCCCGCCGGCGCCGACGGCGCGCCGAACGCGCACCTCCGGTGGCATCCGCTGCGCGGCGAGTGGGTGGCCTACGCGGCGCACCGCCAGGACCGGACCTTTCTGCCACCCCCCGAATACAACCCGCTGGCGCCGACGACCGACCCGGGCAACCCGACCGAGGTACCCGCTGGCCGCTGGGACGTTGCGGTGTTCGAGAATCTCTTTCCGACGCTGACGCTTGCCGCTCACGATCCGCCGGCGCTGGCGGTTCCGACCGAGGCCGGCAAGGGAGTGTGCGAGGTGGTGGTGTTCACGCAGGATGCCTCGGCCTCGCTCGGGCGCCTGCCGCTGTGGCATCTCGAATTGCTGCTCGAGGTCTGGGGGGATCGCTACACCGAGCTCGGCGCGCGGCCGGAGGTGCAGTACGTCTACCCGTTCGAGAACCGCGGCGTCGAAGTCGGGGTGACGCTGCATCATCCGCACGGGCAGCTCTATGCGTATCCGTTCGTTCCGCCGGTGCCGGCACGCGAGCTCGAGCAGGAACGCACGTATTTCGACCGCCACGGGCGCGGTCTGCTCGAGGATTTCGTCGCCCGGGAAGTGGGCGAAGGCGTCCGGATGCTCTACGACGGCACTGACGCCGCCGCCTTCATGCCGATCTGCGCGCGATACTCGTACGAGGTCTGGGTCGCGCCCAGGCGTCCGGTGCCGTCGCTGGCTGCGCTCTCACCAGCGGAGCGGCGTGACTTCGCGCGTGCGATGAAGACGGTGCTGATGAAGTTCGACGGGCTGTGGCAGCGGCCGTTCCCCTACATCCTGGCCTTCCACCAGGCCCCGACCGACGGCCGGGAACATCCGGAAGCCCACGTGCACGCGGAGTTCTATCCGGCCTTCCGGATGCCCGGACGGCTCAAGTACCTGGCCGGCAGCGAGATCGGCGCGGGAGTCTTCACCGCCGACACCGTCCCCGAGCAGAAGGCGAAAGAACTGCAGGCGGTCGCGGTCGACATCGATGCGTGAGGTCAGCGCCGACGCCCCCGGCCGGGTCAACCTCATAGGGGAACACACCGATTACCACGATGGCTTCGTGATGCCCTCCGCCGTGCCGCAGCGGACGCACGCACAGCTTCGCACCCGGGACGACCGTCGCGTTCGCGCCTGGAGCCGACAGATGGAGGGGGGACCGATCGAGTTCACGCTCGGCGAAGAGCGGCGCAGCTCGGGGTGGGGAGATTACATTCAAGGGATCACCTGGGTGCTGGCCGAGAGCTCGAGCTCACTCGGCGGCTTCGACCTGCGGGTCGATTCCTCGGTCCCGCCGGGCAGCGGGCTGTCCTCGAGCGCCGCTCTCGAGATCGCGACCTTGCGGGCGCTGCGCCTCGCGTTCGGGTTGTCGCTCTCGGACGTCGAGCTGGCGCGCCTCGCGCAACGCGCCGAAGTGGAGTTCGTCGGCGCGCCGGTTGGCATCATGGACCAGATGGCGTCGAGCCTCGCCGGGGAGGGCGAGGCGTTGTTCCTCGACACCCGGACGCTGGAGTTCGAGCGGATTCCGCTGCCGGCATCGCTCGAGCTCGTCGTGATCAGTTCAGGGATCACTCATCAGCACGCCGCCGGTGACTACGTCACCCGCCGGCGGGAATCGGAAGAGGCCGCGCGGCAACTCGGGGTCGACCGGCTGCGCGACATCAGCCTCGACGCGCTCCCGCGCATCGAGGCACTGCCTCCGCTGCTCGCACGACGCGCCCGGCATGTGGTGACCGAGAACGATCGCGTGCTCGAGGCGCGGCGCGCCCTGAAGGGGGCCGACCTCTCGCGGTTCGGGCAGCTGCTCAGTGCGTCGCATGCGTCCCTGCGCGACGATTACGAAGTGTCGGTACCGGCCGTCGACCTGCTGGTTGCCCGCGCCGAGGCCGACGCCGATGTGTTCGGCGCCCGGATGACCGGCGGCGGCTTCGGCGGCTCGATCGTTGCGGCGGTCGTTGCCGGTACCGGTTACCGGGTGGCGAACGACGTGAGCCGCGCCTACGCGGAAGACACTCGGCACCGGCCGCAGGTGCTGTTGCCTCTCCCGCCGACCTTCCATCAGTAGGCGGCTCGAAGAGCTGGCTATCCGGACGAGCGCATTCCTTGGCGCATGGAGCGACTCGAACGGCGGCCACGTAAAGTCAGCGCCGGGGCCGTCCCGAAAGAAGTTACGATCACCTCCCCGGAGATCACCGCGCTGTTCGTATCGTCGAATCGGACGGTCGGAAATTCTGGCGGCGAGCAGATCGTGTCGCGGGAGATGACGGGCCGGATTGAGCCGCTATGACCCTCCGCCGCTGGTGGACGTGCGCGACGAGAGTTGATCGACGAGCGCGACCGCCCGGCTCGCGGCGCTGTGCATCTCTTCGAGATCCGCCCGGCGCGGATCGTCGCTGGCGGACTCCGACAGCAGCAGCTCGGCGAAGCCGATGATGATTCCCATTTGGTTCATCAGATCGTGAATGACCTTGTCGCGCGATTGTTCGTGCAATGTGTCGAATCCGGTTGAGCGTCTGGGCTCCAGTGTATAGCCGCGGTCGAATCGCGCCTGGCGTTCATACGCCCACCACCGGCATTTTGTTATTCGTTTCTTATTGCTGGGCTGTGATCTGCCGGTGAGCCTGATGGGAAGCGAGACCGTCTTGGTAGTCGAGGACAACGCGCCACTGCGCCGCCTCACCGAACGGATGCTCCAGCGCCAGGGCTATCACGTCCTGGTGGCGTCGAACGGTGAGGAGGCGCGCCGGATTTCCGAGGAGTTCCAGGGTCCGATCCCCGTGGTCCTCATGGACGTGATGATGCCGGGGGAGAGCGGACCGAGCATCGGCGAGTGGATCTGCCGGACCCGCCCGGAGACGAAGATCGTCTACACCTCCGGCTATACCGGTTTCGCCGACGACCACGACCGGGTGGCGAGATCGGGCACCGTCTTCCTTCAGAAGCCGTTCAGCGTCGTGCAGCTCGTGAGCGCCATCCGGAGCGTGCTGCCGGAGTCCGGCGCGGCCGACGCCGGCGTGAAACGCTGAGCACGCTTGGCGCGCTCGCGAGATCTACCGCCGGTGGCAGGTCGGTTTCAGACGAATCAGCCACGGTCCAACACGGTTCAACACGGAGGTCGTGCCGTGCGGCCCGAGTTCCGGCCCGCATTGGCCGCGGGATCCCGGCGTGTTACGATTATTTCTTGTCTTCAGCCGCACCCGCGGACGATGACCTGATGCGCGCCGCCCTCGAGCTCGCCAGGCTGGCGCGCAGCCGTGGCGAGGTTCCGGTCGGCGCCGTGGTGGTCTACCAGGGGGCGGTGATCGGCGAAGGGTTCAATCAGCCGATCGGATCGAGCGATCCGACCGCACACGCCGAGATCGTCGCGCTGCGCGACGCGGCGAAACGACTCGGGAACTACCGGCTGCCGGGCGCGACCGTCTACGTGACGATCGAGCCCTGCCAGATGTGCGTGGGGGCGATGATCCACGCGAGGATCGCGCGGGTCCTCTACGGCACGCGTGAACCGAAGGCCGGCGCGATCGAGTCCGCCATGAGCGCGCACGAGCATCCGTCGCTGAACCACCGGATGGAAGCGGTCGGCGGCGTGCTCGAAGCCGAATGCCGCGAAGTGATCCAGGAGTTCTTCAGGAGTCGGCGGCAGGCAGAAATCAGGAGCTAGGAGCTGGAGGAGCTAGGAGCTAGAGCGGGCCCACCGAGCGACGGAAGAAAGCGCCTGCGGCCGCAAGCGAGGGCCGGAGGGAACCGCCGCCCCGCGGCGGGCCGAGCGCGCAGCGAGGTGGGGAAGGGTAAAGGGGCCCCACCGAGCGACGGAAGAAAGCGCCTGCGGCCGCAAGCGAGGGCCGGAGGGAACCGCCGCCCCGCGGCGGGCCGAGCGCGCAGCGAGGTGGGGAAGGGTAAAGGGGCCCCACCGAGCGAAGTAATAAGAAGAAAGCGCCTGCGGCCGCAAGCGAGGGCCGGAGGGAACCGCCGCACCGCGGCGGCCCGAGCGCGCAGCGAGGTGGGGAAGGGTAAAGGGGCCCCACCGAGCGAAGTAAGAAGAAAGCGCCTGCGGCCGCAAGCGAGGGCCGGAGGGAACCGCCGCCCGCGGCGGGCCGAGCGCGCAGCGAGGTGGGGAAGGGTAAAGGGGCCCCACCGAGCGAAGTAATAAAAGGAGAGGTACCGAAGTGGTCGTAACGGGGGCGCCTCGAAAGCGTCTTGTCGGGTAACCGGCACGGGGGTTCGAATCCCTCCCTCTCCGCCAACCCAAGCACCCAAGTTCTGGATTCTCATGTCTTGCGAATTCTCGACACGCTAAGGGATTGGGGAACACACGGTGCAGCACGTAGAAGGCGTTGCGCGTGCTAGCTGATAACGCGTGCGCTCGTCGGTGTCGGTCGCGGTGGGATGTGATCACGATGTGCCGGCGATCTGCACGATCACGAGCAGCGCAAGCGCAAGCGTGAACAACACGACCTGGTGCGGCATGACGTTCAGCGCCGTTGCAGGCATCATCGTGACGAAGTAGAAGCCGAAGCCGGCCTCGGTTAACGGACGCCTTCTCGGACCAGATGTTCGTCAGGAGTCCCTGATTGCTGACCATCTGCTCCGGATGGCGCCGCAAGTAGCTCTCGAGCCAGGCAGCCGCACTGTCTGCCAGCTTCTGATCGGCCTCTGTTGTGCTCCACGCGCCGTTGGCATCTTCCTCGGGAAGCAGCGGCCGGTGAAGGCAGACTTCGATTCGACAGCCGCGGTAGACACACACCACAGGAAACACGGGGGCTCGGGTCGTGCGCGCGAGGACAACAAATCCGCGGGCGAGCCATGCCCGACGGCCGAACAAACGAACCTCCAGACCCCGCCGACGCTGACGGCCGTCGGCAGCACAAGGATCGTTCCGCCCTCGCGCAGGCTGGCTGTTGCCTGGTCCAGGAAGTACCGCCCCCCTCCGAGCTGCCGACCGAAACCGAGAGGACGGCTTGAGACCAGACCCGACTCACCTGGCGGGCGCGCGCGACGACAACCGGCACGTGCTCGTTGGCCATCGCGGCTGCGATGTAACGAGGACTGGCTCCCATGTGCCAGAAGACCAGGATCGACGGCCGACCGGGCTGTTGTCGCAGCAACTCGACACCGCGCAGCCGGATGATCGCTGCCAGACGCTCCGGCTCGAGTTTCGCTAACGCATGGTTCTTTGCACGGGTCAACCTCATCGATCTCGAGATCCGTCGAAGCTCTCGTGGATGGATGGCCTCGCCTGACAGGATCTCGGCGATCTGCTCGGGCGAGGGCCCCGGCTTGAGGAGGCCGACGCAGTGCAGCACGTGAACCAGAATCAACGCGATGCCCGGTGAGAAGTTGGCAACTCGCTCTAGAATGGGCTGGCTCCAGCCAAGGATGCGGCGGTGCAAACCGCGGAGAGGGTGCGCCCGCATGCTACCTCGCGAGCAGGCCGTGGCCGCCGTCGGCCACGACTACCTGGCCGGTGATCCAGGCGGCGTCCGCGCTGCACAGCAACGCGACCGCCCTGGCGATGTCCTCCGGCTGCCCCAGCCGCCCGAGCGGCGTATCCCGAGCCACTCTGTCCAGCGCTCGGCTGCGTCCGGGAACGACCGCACTGCGTCGGTGTCGACCAAGCCCGACGAGATCGCGTTGACCCGGATGCCACTGGGCCCGAGCTCGACCGCCAGATAGCGCACGAGCGCCTCTAGAGCCGCTTTGGACGCACCCACCGGCCCATACTCACGGATCACGACGCGCGCGCCTTGACCCGAGAGAGCGATCATGCGTGCGTCGCCGGGCGTCATGACCGGCCTCAAGCAGCGCGCCGCGTCGAGAAACGAGCGCGCGTTAACTGACATAGAGAGATCGAACTGGCTCGGGCGGACCGCTAGAACGGGCTTGAACACTCCGATCGCCGCGCAGTGGACGAAGGCGTAAATACCGTCTTCAGCAAACGAGGCGGCCGCCTCGACGAGTCCCTCAACCTGGCGCGGCTCGCCGAGATTCGCCCGCACGATGAGGCATCGCCTCCCCTTCGCCTCGACCTCCATCTGGCCGGCCTGCGCGGCTTCCTCGTGGCGCGCATAGTTGAGCACGATGTCGGCCCCGTAACCGGCGAGCACGTTGACGATCGCCCGTCCGATTCCCCGTGAGCCCCCGGTAACTACAGCCGTGCGACCGGCCAGCACCAGGGATCTTCTTTCCACGCTCAACCCTCCCAGCGCCGCAGGACCAGACACGCGTTCTGGCCGCCGAAGCCGAAAGAGTTCTTCAGGGCGGTGCGAAACGACCCGCTCCGGGGGCGGTCGATCACAACGTCGAGGTCCACTTCCGGATCGATGTGACTAGTGTTGATGGTATACGGGAGCACTCCCTCCTCGAGGGCCCGCACGGTTCCGACGACCTCCAGAGTGCCTGACGCTTGAATCGCGTGCCCGAAGTTCGCCTTGAACGACCCAACCGGGACGGAGGCTGCTCGCGCCGCGAGCGCCCGGCGAATGGCGCGGGCCTCGGCGACGTCGTTGGCGGGGGTGGACGTCCCGTGGGCATTCACGTAGTCCACGTCCGCCGGCGCACAACCGGAGCTCGCCAGCGCGGCCCGTATTGCAGCGTCGCCCCCAGCCCCTCAGGCTCCGGGTCGGTGACCCGGTAGGCGTCGAGCGACGTGCCGAAGCCGACCACCTCGCCCCGCACGCGCCCGCCGCGCGCCAAGGCATGATCGAGTGCCTCGAGCACCAGGACCGCGGCTCCCTCAGCCATGACGAAGCCGGACCGGCTGATGTCGAAGGGGCGTGAGGCCCGCTCCGGCGCATCGTTGGAGTCTGTGCAGAGGGCGCCCAGGCGAACGTCTGCTGCAGAATCATAGGCTCCACGCGGGAATCGGTGGCGCCGGCAAGGCAGATGTCGACGTCCCCCCATGCGATGCTCTCCGCGGCCAGCCTGATCGCGAGCGTTCCGAGGCGCACGCGCCGGATGGCGCCAGAACCGGGCCTCCGCTCCTATGGTCGCCGCGACGAGTGACGCGGCAGCCGAGTGGTGAGCGCGGCCGAGGCCTGCGCCATCTCGCGCGACAAGCGCCCGCTGCAACCGCCCCCCATCGAGGGCGCCGCCGACCAGGGCGTCCGCCACGGCCGGCAGCATGTGCACGTACCGCACGTTGAGCTCGCCACCGGCGACCGACACCCCCGCCGCCGCCTGCCGCGGTTCCAAAGAGGCGTCTTCGAGCGCCTCGCGCAGCGCCGCGAGCAACCACCGCAGCCGAGCATTGGAGTGGCCCCGGAGCATGGCCTCGCACCCGTCATCTACTTCGGCTGCGATGTGGACCTCCAGCCCCTCCGGGTCGAACCGAGTGATCCGCGACACGGCCGACCGACCCTCGAGCAGGCCTTGCCATAGCGCTCCGGCGCCGACTCCGAATGGAGACACCGCCCCAAGCCCGGTGATCACCACCCGCCTCCCGCCCGGAACGGCCCTCACGCGGGGCCGCCGCTCCCGTCGTCAGGCGCAGCGAGCTGACGCTCGATGAACGAGGTGACCGTGCCGACCGTGACCAGCCTCGGCAGGTCCGCTTGCAGGATCTCCCCGCCAGGAAAGCGAGAGAGATCGAAGCCCGGCATGGCCTCGCGCACGAGGTCCATACCCGCCTCGCTCACCCTGCCGCCGACGACCATCCCCCGTCCTGTCAAGTCGAGAGTGCCCCGGTAGACTTCGCCCTCCCGGATCGGAATCCGGAACGCCTCCTCCAGCCGGAACGCGAGGTCGACGAAGTCGATTGATTCGGCGTTGAAATCGTCGATTAGCGACATGTGCTCGCCCACCTGATCCACTCCGAACACGTCGGCGATGATGCGCCTCACGGTAGCTTCGATCTCAGGCTTCTCCATATTGACTCTCCTCTCCGCAGTCGGTGTTTCGATTACAGCGACCGCCCGCCGTCTACCGTCAGCACCTGTCCGGTGATGTAGCTTGCCCGGTCGGACGCCAGGAACACGACCGCGTCCGCGACCTCGTCGGGCAGGCCCAGCCGGCCCAGCGGGATCCCCTTCTCTATCTGCTCACGTCTGCGCGATAGGACTTCGGCGGACATCGTCGTCTCCACGAAGCCTGGCGCAACGGCGTTCACTCGGATCCGGCGCGAGGCCAGTTCAACCGCCATGGCCCGCGTGAACGCTTCCACGGCGCCCTTGGAGGCCGCGTAGTTGCTCTGTCCCGGATGCGGCCAACGCGCGGCGATTGAAGAGATGTTGACGATGCTCCCAGAGCGGCGTGGGATCATCCAGCGGAGCGCCGCGCGGACGCCATGCATGGTGCCCAGCAAATTTGTGTCGAGCACCTCTGTCCAATCGGCCCTCGACTGGGTCGCGAGCAGACCATCCCGCACGATTCCCGCATTGTTAGCCAGCACGTCGAGCCGACCGTAGCGCTCGTGGACGCGAGCAAAGAGCGATTCGAAGCCCGCGAGATCCCGCACGTCCACCTGCTCGGCGTCGGCCTGCCCGCCCAGCTCGCGGATCGCCGCGACCGTCGCCTCGGCACTGGCCCCGGTGGCCCGGCAGGCGACCACGGTGATCCCCCCCTGCCGCGCGAATGCCCTCGCGATCGCGGCGCCGATGCCGCGCCCGGCACCGGTCACGACGCAGACTCGCCCGTCAAGCAGGCCCATCGGGTCTCCGCCACACGATAACAGCGGCTTGACGGCCGTCCGGCGACGCGCCGCACACCGCGGCTAGCTGAAACGCGCCGAATGTCGGGGCCTCCCGCACCGGAGGCAGGCCGCTGCCAGCCGGGTCCGGCACCCTGGCGTCGAAAGACGGCGGTGCCAAGCCGCGCTTGGTACCTCGGTCGCCAGCGCGCTGTCGATCATCAGGGCTGCAGAGCGCGTCTCTCCGAGGTACGAGCTCGGCGTGGTCACTGCCGCATCCATCCAGCGCCTCGCGACGAGCGCGGCCGCGGCCTCGTCGTATAGCGCGCTGCCTCGGCCGGCCGCGAAAGACCACATCAACGCGCCCGATGCCGAGCCTCCCATCGCCAGAGTGGCCGCGCGGTCGAGTGTCCACGCGAGCCGGTCTGGGCTCGCGTCCGCCTGGTGAGCGCAGCCGTGGCCGACCAGCTCTGCCAGGACGCGAGCGCCCCGCGCGATCGCGTGAGGCAGCGCCTCGAGGACCAAGAACGCGGCCCCTTCACCAGGAAACCGCGCTGCCGCCGCCGGGGGAGCGGTGGAGAGCCGAGATGCAGGGGGTCGATTCGCGAATCGACTCCGCCCACGAGCATCATGTCCGCCATCCCGCTGCGGATCCACCGGGAGGCGGAGCCGAGGGCGTGCGCGCCCCCGCAATCGTCGGTGAAGGTGGCCGATGGGCCTCGGCACCGCGCGGCGATCGCGACGTGGTTCGCCGGCATGTTGATGATTCGAGTGATGAACGATAGTGGCGGCACCCGCCGCCCAACCGCGACGATCTCCGCAGGAGTCCATTCGCAACTGTTGGCCCGCTCCATCTGCGTGATCGCGGCCGCCAGTTCACCGACGTCGGCCAGCACGTGACCGGTCGCCAGCGTCACGCCGGCCCGATCGCCGAGCGCAATCTCTGAGCTATCGAGGCCGGCCTCCTGTAGCGCCTGGTGTGCCGCCGCGAACGCGAGCAGCCCGCGTCGGTCCATGAACCGGCGGGCCCTGCCCCTTGGCAGCCAGCCGGCCAGCGCTTCGTCATCGACCTGGCCGGCGTAGTTGAGCTCACTATCCGACGCGTCCGAGCCTCCGATGGGACGAGCGGCTGACTCGCCCGCCAGCAGTCGATCCCACGTGGTCGCGAGGTCGAGGCCCAGCCCGGTGACGACGCCCCGGCCCGTCACTGCGACTCTCACGGGTGGGCGCCTCCGGCGCGCAGCGCCTGCTCCGCGCCCAACTCCACCCAGATCCGCCTGCGCCACGCGACGTACGCCGCCAAGTCATCCTCAGACATCCCGGTGTGGCCGCCGATGGCGAAGGCCAGCTGTGCGCTGGCCACCAGCCGGACGCCCGAGACTACTTCCGCGTCGAGCCGGGCCAGGGTAGACTCGCGGGCGGTGACCCTGGCCTGACCGTAGGCTCTCGCCGGGGCGCACCGGGTGTCGGAACTTCGCCCGCTGGACCATTGCGAGGACGGTCACAGTCTGCTCGTCAAAAGCCGCACGCAGGGCCCAGCCACCGGTCTGCGCCATCGCCTCGGCCGACAGCACCCCCGGTACGACGGGGGTACCGAGGGAAGTGGTCCAGAAATAGAGGATCATCGGGCTGGAAGCGCTTCCGCGCTACGCAGCGAACCCCCGGCTCGAGCTCGACGAGTGCATCGATCAGAACGAAGCCTGTCATCTTGTGTTGTCCCCGCCTCCTCAGCTTGCGGTATCGAGACGCTGCTCTTCTCTGTCAGCCGAATCCACACCACTTCGGCCGATGAAGCGGATTGGCAATCCGGCGCAGGATCGCAAGTTCAACTGGTTTTTCACTGTAACGCGGAATGATCGTCGCGGCGCGTCTCGATCGAAAGCGCAAGAAGAAGAGGTCCAACACGGACTGGACCTCGCCGTCAGATCCCGACGCGCGGATCACTAAAATGAAAGACGGGCGCATTTGGCCCGCAAAGCCGAGCACGCGGTGGATCTCGACACCGGCGCGATCGTGGCCGTGACCATCGAGGCGCCGATCAGGGCGACAGGGCGACGCTGCCCGGGACCTTGACCGAAGCCGTCGAGCAGCTCGAGATTCCATCGGACAGCAGCCGCAACATTGAGGAGGCGTCGTAAACTCGCTGTACTGGTTTTGTACCTGGTTACTCAGATTTTGAGCGATTGGCATTTGGCGGGTTTGGACGCTTCGGATCGACGCTAAATCATTGTAGGAAGGCAGATACGGTGGTTCGAATCCCTCCCTCTCCGCCACCTGCAGCCCTTGCGAGTCGAACCGGCTTGCAAGGGCTTTTTCTTTTGACGCTGTCACAGTTGCCTCGCCGCCGCACGACCGGTATCCTCAGTCAGGTGCGTTCTTCCAATGCATGAGTGGGACGACGATCAAGAGGACGAACAGCATCTCCTCGAGGTCGCCGCGCGGCTGCGGCAGGGCAGCCGCCGGCTGGCGATGACCGTCTACACCATTCAGCACGGCCGCCGGACTCCTGATCAGGTGCAGGACGTGCTCGACCGGGCGTCCCGGGCGATCCGCAGGAACCAGCTGGTGCGTCTGCGCCAGCAGCGGCAGCTCGGAATCCACTGACGCGGACCCACTGAGCTGGATCATCCCCGCGTCCCCGATCCCGAATCCCTACTCGGTTTTTCGCTTTCGATGCCGCGCGAGATCTTTCTGGTGGGTCTTGAGGTCCGCCTGATGAGCATCGTGCTCACCCTTATCGAAGGGCTTACGGTCGCGGCCCAGCGCGGCGTGCTCTTCCTTGAGCACGTCCGTGCGCTTCTGGAGGCGGCGATGCTCCTGCCGTTTCGATTCAGCCATCACTTGGTCTCTCGACCGATCGAGGTTGCGACTTCGCGGGGTGCCTCGCCGGACACGCTCCGCCAGCCATCATTTACGACACTACTCCACCGCACGACCTGATCCGGCTGTTTTTCGAGTATCTCCGATTGAGCTCGCGGCCCAGATCGCCGCCAGGCCGCCGACCACCAGAATGCCCAGGAGGCGTCGCGGTCCAGCGGCAAATACCACCGCGGCGTTGACGATGATGAGGGCGTAGAAGGCTCGAAGCGTCCACCGGATCGACGCGCGGTACCGCGATGTGCTCCCGGTGATCGAGTGTGACCGCCAGCACCACGCATCCGCCAGCCAGACCGCCAGGAACAGATAGTTGACGTAGACGCCCCAGCCGATCGCGAGGCCGTACACCGCCTGGGTCTGGAGTGCCGTATTGCGCACGGCATCGTCGTGCACCCAGTCGTGCACCACGGCAAACGCCAGCAGCGTGTGGACGATCGCGAGCACCGCGCCGGCGCTAAAGATCCACCACGCCCATCGCGGCGGCGAGCCGCGACCCGCCAGGCTGCGGCCGGCCTCACCCGCGACGAAGAAGGCGAGCGCCACCCAGATCGTCAGGTAGAGGGGCAGCATCAGCCGGTGACATCGCCGACCACGAGCCAGCCGTAACGAGATGCCATCCTTCGAGCTTAGCGCGGATACCGCTTAGCTTGAAGCGGGAGGGGAGTGAGCGTTACCGTACCTGACCATGCCGGTGATCATCAACTGTCCGCAGATCCTGGACCCGGCCACCCGCACCGCTCTCGCCGAGGCGGTGCGCGACAGCGTCAAGCGCTGGCGTCCATCGTTCGAGAGCTGGCAGCTCGCGATCTTCCGCTCGCAGTCGGGGAAGGGATGGGACCTGGCGATCAGCGGTCCGCGGTTCCGCAAGGTGTTCACGCTCCACGGGCCGCCCGACGATCTGCCGGGAGTGGTTTGTGCCCACGTCGATGCGGTCCTCGCCGAGCGGCGCCTGACGTAAACTGACGTCATGGCCGTCGGTCAGTGGATGAAGCTTCTCGGCACCGTGACGACTCTCGCCCAGGTCGGTGCCCAGTTCCGTCGTCCCGCGGCCGACCTTGCGCAGGGCGGATCCTCGCTCGAGCACCGGCTGGCGGGGGTGGTGGTCGCGGCGCTGAAGGAAGCGTTCGATCGCGACCGTGCCCGCATGGATCTCGAACGCGAGACCCTCGAGGCGGAGCGTTCACGCGCCGAGCGCGCCCTTCAGGCCGAGCTCCGCCGTCAGGCTGCCGACCGCGCCCTGATGCAGATCAAGCTGATCTCGGTGTTTGCCGGGCTGGCCTTGCTCATGTCGAGCGTGCTGGCGGCCTGGGTCGGCGGGATGCGCACCGGCGCTTCAGCCGTCCTGCTGATGCTCGGTTGGGCGATGTCGGTCGGAACGCTGGGCTGTGTGTTCGCGGCGTGGCAGGAGGTCACCGTCTGGGCGAGCGCGACCGAGCCGCCCCCTGCCGGCAGCTCCGCGCTCGTCGCCACCGCCCCCTGGCTGCTGCTCGCATCATTGGGGCTGCTCGCCACGAGTTTGCTGCTCGCCGGGGAAGGTTCTAAGTTCTAGGTTCGAGTGGCTTAATTCTGAATTCTGAGTTCTTAATTCTTAATTTCATGGTCACAGTCTACGGCACCGACTGGTGTGAGGATACCCGCCGCTCGCTGCGGCATTTGCGGCGGCTGGGTGTCGCGCATCGCTACCTGAACATCGACGAGGATGCCGAAGCGCTGGCGCGGGCGAAGGCGCTCAACGAGGGCAGCCGGCGGACGCCGACGATCGACCTTGGCGTCGGCGGTGCCGCGCTCATCGAGCCTGAGAACGACACCCTCGGCGGCGCGCTCGTCGAGCTCGAGATGCTGACCCAGGAAGAAGTCGTGGAGCGACTGGCGCATCCAGAACGTCGGCGACGCCGAGCGGGCGATGAGAGCGGGCGATCGGGCTGGCGCTCGTGCTCGCCGGTAACGCCGTGCCGCGATCGCTGCGATGGCCGCTGCGGCTGGTCGGTGCGGCGACCGCGCTCTCAGGCCTGTCGGGCTGGTGCCCCGGTTATCACGCGGCACACGTGACCTCGCTCGACGGGCCGGGCGATCACCCCGACGAAGCGGAGCGCCCCACGTGGCTGGCCCCGCGATGAACCTGTCGGCCAGCCAGGTCATTTCGGACTACGACCTCTACCTGTTCGGTGAAGGGAACCACACCCGGATCTACGACAAGTTCGGCGCGCACCTGGTCACCGTGGACGGTGTCGAAGGAACGCACTTCGCCGTCTGGGCCCCCAACGCCGTCCAGCGTCAGCGTCGTCGGCGACTTCAACGCCTGGGACGGACGTCGCGCACCCGATGGAGCCGCTGGCGGCAAGCGGCGCGTGGGCGGCGTTCGTGCCGGTCGCGAAGCAGGGGCAGCGCTACAAGTACCAGATCCGGACGCGGCACGGAGCGCTGCTGCTGAAGTCGGACCCATACGGGCATGGCGTTCGAGCTGCCGCCCGCGACCGCGTCGATCATCTGCCGGCCGGAGCACGCCTGGCAGGACGGCGAGTGGATGCGCACGCGCGCGGCCAGTGACTCCTGGTTCGAGCCGGCCGATGTCCACCTACGAGGTCCATCTCGGATCGTGGGCCAGGATTCCGGAGGAGGGGGACCGCTACCTCACCTACGCCGAGATCGGCCAGCGGCTGATTCCGTACGTCAAGGAGATGGGCTTCACCCACATCGAGCTGCTGCCGGTGATGGAGCACCCGTTCTCGGGTTCCTGGGGCTACCAGGTCACCGGTTTTTACGCGCCGACCAGCCGGTTCGGGCGGCCGCAGGATTTCAAGGCATTCGTAGACGAGTGCCACCAGCATGGGATCGGTGTGATCCTGGACTGGGTCCCTGGACATTTTCCCAAGGATGCATTCGCGCTGGCGCAGTTCGACGGCACCGCGCTGTACGAGCACGCAGACCCGCGGCAGGGCGAGCATCGTGACTGGGGCACGCTGATCTTCAACTACGGCCGCAACGAGGTCCGGAACTTCCTGCTCGCCAACGCGCTCTACTGGCTCGAGGAGTATCACGTCGACGGCTTGCGCGTGGACGCGGTCGCGTCGATGCTCTACCTCGATTACTCGCGCAAGGCAGGGGAGTGGGTCCCCAACCGCTTCGGCGGCCGCGAGAACCTCGACGCGATCACCTTCCTGCGGCAGACTGAACACGCTGACCCATGCCGAGCATCCCGGATCGATCACCATCGCCGAAGAGTCGACGTCCTGGCCGTCGGTCAGCCGCCCGACCTATGTCGGCGGCCTCGGTTTCACCTACAAGTGGAACATGGGGTGGATGAACGACATCCTCGAGTACGTCAAGCAGGATCCGATCCATCGCCGCTGGCATCACCGCCACGTGACGTTCTCGCTGCTCTACGCCTTCAGCGAGAACTTCATCCTGCCGTTCTCGCATGACGAGGTGGTGCACGGCAAGGGGTCGATGTTCGGCAAGATCCCCGGCGACGACTGGCAGAAGGCGGCGACGCTCCGCGCGCTCTACGGCTTCATGTACGCGCACCCGGGCAAGAAGTTGATGTTCATGGGATGCGAGTTCGGGCAGGGGCGCGAGTGGAACCACGACCGGAGCCTGGACTGGCACCTGCTCGAACGGCCGCTCCACGCCGGCCTCAGGCAGTACGTCGCCGACCTGAATCGCGTCTACGGCGCCGAGCCGGCGATGCACGAGCTCGACTTCGATCCGGCCGGCTTCCAGTGGATCGACTGCAACGACAACGACAACAGCGTCGTGTCCTTCATGCGGCGCGCGAAGAGCGGCGAGGTCATCGTCGCCATCCTCAACTTCACCCCCGTGCCGCGCGACGGCTACCGCATCGGCGTCCCGACGCCAGGGGCCTACGACGAGCTGATCAACAGCGACAGCGAAATCTACGGCGGCGGCAACCTGGGCAACGCCGGCGTGGTCTTCACCGAGCCGATCGCCTCGCACGGCCACGAGCAGTCGCTGCGCCTGAACCTGCCGCCGCTCGGGTTCCTGCTGCTGAAACCGGCCGGAACCCGGGAACCTGGAACCTAGACCTTCAAAGCGCGAGCAACCTCTCCCACTCGTCGTCGGAGACCGGCATGACCGAGAGCCTCGGCATCCGGGTGAGAGGAAAGGCGGCGAACGACTTGTCGGCCTTGACCGACGCGAGGGTCACCGGCGCCTTCAGCTTCTTGACCGGGACCACGTCTACCGCGTAGAGCTTTCCGCTCTTGTCGGCCGGATCCGGATAGGCCGGGCCGTCCGCCTTGGCGATGCCGACCACCGACTTTTCGTTGCCGGTGTGGTAGAAGAAGATCCGATCGCCCTTCTTCACCGCGCGCAGGTGCTTCTGCGCCAGCGGGTTGCGGACCCCGGTCCACGTCGTCCTGCCGTCGCGCACCAGGTCGTCGTAGCTGTAGTTCGACGGCTCTTCCTTGAACAGCCAGTTGCTCATGGGCCACAGTTCAACACGGTTCCTGCCGCGGTTCAACCGTCTCGCCACGGCTCACAAATCTCGGCCACGGTTCAACACGGTTCAACACGGTCGCGCTGAGGAAAGGTGATGGCGAAGGAATCCAGGGACTGGGAGCACCTCCGGCTGAAGGACCGGATCGAGCCGGGGCTGCGGGTGCTCTTCGTCGGGATCAATCCCGGTGTCCGCTCGGCGCAGACCGGCCATCATTTCGCGGGATTCTCGAACCGGTTCTGGAAGCTGCTGTGGGAGTCGGGGCTGGTGCCGGAGCCGATCACCTACGAAGACGATCGCCGGCTTCCCGAGCTCGGCTACGGCATCACCAACCTCGTGCCTCGTCCGACGCCGGGGATCGATACGCTGTCGCCGTCCGAGTACGTGGCCGGCTGGAAGGTCCTCGAGCGCAAGATCCGCCGCTACCGCCCTGAAGTCGTCGCCCTCGTCGGCGTCACTCTCTGGCGGGCGATCGTGCCGCTGCTGCCGATGGACGACGAGCAGCGGCGGCGGTTGAAGGGATCGACGTGCCCCGGTCCGCAGCCGGTGACCATCCACGGCGCCCGGGTGCACGTGCTGCCGAACCCGAGCGGCCGCAACGCCAATTTCAGCTACGCCGAGATGCTGCAAGCCTTCTCGGACCTGAAGGTGGGCTGGTGAAACTCAGAACTCAGAACTCAAAACTCAGAACTCTGAACCTGCGGAACCTGGAACCGACTTAGTTCTGAGTTCTGTGTTCTACGTTCTGAGTTTCACCAATCTCACGCATGGACCCCCGGTGCTTCGTGTCCCGTGCGCTGGACGTATTCGATGTACGAACCCGGGTAGGCGTGCGGCTCCGCGTCGACGCCGGTTTCTCCCCCGAGCTCCAGCACCCGGTTGCTCAGACCGCGCAGGAATGCGCGGTCGTGAGAGACGAAGAGCATCGTGCCTTCGAACTCGCCCAGCGCTTTGACCAGCATCTCCTTGGTGGCGAGGTCGAGATGGTTCGTCGGCTCGTCGAGCACCAGAAAGTTCGGCGGATCGAGGAGCATGCGTGCCATCACCAGCCGCGTCTTCTCTCCGCCAGACAGCGCGCGGACCCTCTTCTGCACGTCGTCGCCCGAGAACTGAAAGGCTCCGAGCAGGTTCCGCAGCATGCCGATGGACTCGTGCGGGAAATCCTTCTCGAACTGTTCCCACACCGTGAGGTCGGCGGTGAGCAGGTCGAGCGCCTGCTGCGCGAAGTAGCCCATCTTCACGCTCGCACCGATTTCCACCTTGCCGGTGTCCGGGGTGACCGCGCCGGCGACCATCTTCAGCAGCGTGCTCTTGCCGGCGCCGTTGCGGCCCATGACGCACCATCGTTCGCCGCGGCGGATCGTGAGGCTCAGGCCGTCGTAGACGACCCGGCGGCCGTAAGCCTTGTGGACGTCTTCGATCACCGCCACCTGCTCACCCGACCGCCCCGGCTGGCGGAAGTCGAAGGCCACGATCTTGCGGGTCTTGGGTGGCTCGACCTTCTCGATCTTCTCGAGCGCCTTGATCCGGCTCTGGACCTGCGCCGCCTTGGCCGCCTGGGCCTTGAACCGGTCGATGAAGCGCTGCTCCTTGGCGAGCATGGCCTGCTGGCGCGCGTAGGCCGCTTCCTTGTTGGTCTCGCGGATCGCCCGCTCGCGCTCGTAGAAGTCGTAGTTGCCCGAGTAGACCGTGATCTCGCCGGCGTCGATCTCGGCGATCTTGGACACGATCCGGTTCATGAAGTCGCGGTCGTGCGACGTCATGAGCAGCGAGCTGGAGGTCGATTTCAGGAAGTCCTCGAGCCAGATGATCGACTCGATGTCGAGGTGGTTGGTGGGCTCGTCCATCAGCAGCACGTCGGGACGGCCGAGCAGCACCCGCGCCATCGCGACCCGCATCTTCCATCCGCCCGAGAGCGCACCGACATCGCCGTCGATCTGATCGTCTGCGAATCCGAGCCCGTGCAGGACCTCGCGCGCCTGGCTCTCGAGCGCGTAGCCCCCGAGGTGCTCGTACTCTTCCTGCACGTGGCCGAACCGGTCGAGGATCCGGTCCATCTCGCCGGCGCGATCGGGGTCGGCCATCGCCTGGTTCAGCGCCTCGAGCTCGTGATGGAGGTCGCCGACGCGTCCGCTGCCGGCGATCGCTTCATCCAGCACCGAGCGGCCCGACATCTCCTCGACGTCCTGCCGGAAGTAGCCGATCGTCAGCTTCTTCGGCACCGACACCTCGCCGTCGTCGGCCGACTCCTCCCCGGTGATCATCCGGAACAGCGTCGTCTTGCCGGCCCCGTTGGGCCCGACGAGCCCGACCTTCTCGCCCGGGTTCAGCTGGAATGAGGCGTCGATGAAGAGAATCTGCCGGCCGTACTGCTTGTTGATGCGGTTGAAGGAAATCATTGGGAGTCAGGAGCTGGTAGCTGGTAGCTGGAGCTAGGAGCTGGAAGCTGGTAGCTGGTAGCTGGTAGCTGGTAGCTTCAGAGTACCATGCCTTCCATGTCCATCCTGAAGTGGCTGGGGCTCGCGGACAGCGGCTCGAACGCCGCCGACAACCAGCTTCACGAGATCGAGGTCGCGCTCGAGGCGCATGGTCCGGAGCGGGCCCGCTTCCTGGCGTGCTTTGCCTACATCCTCACCCGCGCGGCCAAGGCCGATCATCACGTCTCCGACGATGAAGCGCGGCTGATGGAGCAGATCGTGGCCGAGCGGGCCGGCGTCGACGCCGAACAGGCGGCGCTGATCGTTCGGATCGCCCGGGACGCGGGCCATTCGCGCGGCACCGACGACTACCTGATCGCCCGCGAATTCGAGCGCGTCGCCTCACGACCGGAGAAGCTGGCGCTGCTCGACTGCCTGTTCGCGATCGCCGCCGTGGACGCCTCGATTGCCACGGTGGAGGACAACGAGGTCCGCCGCGTGGCGAGCGAGTTGAAGCTGGAACACGCGGATTACATCGAGGTCCGCAAGCGGCATCTCGGGCATCTCAACGTCCTTCGGAAAGATAGCTAGAAGGGGTGCGGAAGGGTGCGGAAGGGTGCGGTGGGTGCGAAGGGTGCGGAAGCTCCCGCCGGTAATACCAAGTGCACCGCCGAGACCCCAGACCCGCAGAGAGTCTTTTCGCTGATTGCTCGGCGACCTCAGCGTCCTTGGCGGTAGTGACTTCGCTGGGTCGTTCATCGTCACCAAGCTCGACCGTCGATGCGGCGCTAAGATGGCAGACATGAAGCGCATCATCGCTGGTGCCGTCATCGCCCTTCTTCTGGCATCCACCATTGCTGTCTCGACGACTGCGGTGGCTCAGACGAACGACATCAAGCCTCCTGCCACTCCCGCCGGGGCGAAGGCCTTCCTCGACGAAGCGAACCGCGTGCTGCTCGGGCTGATCAACGCGGCGAGCCGCGCCGGCTGGACCCAGTCCACCTACATCACCCCCGACACCGAGATCATGGCGGCGCAGGCGAACGAAGCGATGGTGAACGCGCAGACCAACTACGCGAAAGAGGCTTTCCGCTTCGACAAGGTCGAGGTGCCGCCGGATCAGCGCCGGCAGCTCTACGTCCTCAAGAACTCCCTGACGATGTCGGCGCCGCCGGACCCGAAGGAGGCGGAGGAGCTCACCCGCCTGGTCGCGTCGATGGAAAGTACCTACGGCAGCGGCAAGTACTGTCCGCAGCCCGCGACCCAAACCGCCAGCGCACCGGCGCCCGAAAAGGACTGCCTCGACATCGAGAAGGTCAGCGAGATCCTCTCCGAGAGCCGCGACCCGAAGCAGCTCCAGCAGGTCTGGGAAGGCTGGCACACGATCGCGGTGCCGATGAAGAAGGACTACGCGCGGTTTGCCGAACTGTCGAACAAGGGCGCACAGGTGCTCGGCTTCAAGGACACCGGGGCGATGTGGCGCGGCAAGTACGACATGCCGGCCGACGAGTTCGCGAAGGAGCTGGATCGGCTGTGGGAACAGCTGCGGCCGCTCTACATGTCGCTGCACGCCTACACCCGCACCCGCCTGCGCGAGAAGTACGGCGATGCCGTGCCCGCGAACGGGCCGATCCCGGCCCACCTGCTCGGCAATCTCTGGCAGCAGGACTGGTCCAACATCTACGACCTCGTCGCGCCGGCCGGCGTGCAGCCGGCCTTCTCGCTGACCGACAACCTGAAGGCCAGGAAGATCGATCCCCTCGAGATGGTCCACATCGGCGAGCGGTTCTTCTCGTCGCTCGGGTTCGCTCCGCTGCCGAAGACGTTCTGGGAGCGGTCGATGTTCGTCAAGCCGCGCGACCGCGAAGTGGTCTGTCACGCCAGCGCGTGGGACGTCGACAGCGAAGAGGACCTGCGGATCAAGATGTGCATCGACGTGAACGCCGAGGACTTCTCGACGATCCATCACGAGCTGGGGCACAACTACTACCAGCGCGCCTATCGGAAGCTGCCGACGCTGTTCCGCGACAGCGCCAACGACGGCTTTCATGAAGCGCTCGGCGACGTCCTGGCCCTCTCGGTCACACCCGAGTACCTGGTGAAGATCGGTCTGCTCGACAAGGCGCCCGACGCGTCCGCCGACACCGGTCTGCTGCTGCGCAGTGCCCTCGAACGGCTGGCCTTCCTGCCGTTCGGATTGCTGGTCGATCAGTGGCGCTGGCAGGTGTTCTCCGGCGCGATCACTCCGGCCAACTACAACACTGCCTGGTGGGCGCTCAAACTCAAGTACCAGGGAGTCGCCCCGTCGTCACCGCGTGGTGAGCAGTTCTTCGATCCTGGCGCGAAATACCACGTCCCGGCGAACACGCCCTACACCCGCTACTTCCTGGCGCAGATCCTCCAGTTCCAGTTCCACCGCGCCCTCGCCAAGGCCGCCGGCTGCACCACGCCGCTCCATCGCTGTTCGATCTACGGCAACAAGGAGGCCGGCCGCAGGATGAACGCGATGATGGAGATGGGAGCCTCGAAACCGTGGCCGGACGCCCTCGAGGCGCTGACCGGTCAGCGTCAGATGGACGCCAGCGCGATGGCGGAATACTTCGAGCCGCTCAAGAAGTGGCTCGACGAGCAGAACAAGGGAAAGAAGATCGGCTGGTAGGGGGCCAGGCCCCTTAAGGGGCCTGGCCCCGATCGGTGCAACTCGTTGCGGGTCATCGGGTTCGGGGAATGCGAGGGACCCGGTTACTCCGCCCTCAAAGCGACCATCGGATCGACCCTGGATGCGCGGCGCGCGGGGATGGCGGCGGCGGCCAGCGCCGTGACCGTCAGCGCCGCGGCCACCACGACAAAGGTCATGGGATCACCCGGCCGGACGTTGAACAGCAGCCCGGCCGCTTCGGACGACATCACCCGCGCGACGACGACCGCGGCGCCGGCGCCGACCACCATGCCGGCGACGGCGAGCCCCAGCGCCCGCGCCGTCACCATCCGGACCACCGCCAGCGGACGGGCTCCGAGCGCCATCCGGATCCCGATCTCGCGAGTCCGCTGCGTGACCAGGTAGGACATGATCCCGTAGATCCCGATCGCCGCGAGCAATAGCGCGAGCAGCGCGAACCCGCCGAGCAGCTGCATCGAGAAGCGCCGTGACGCGGTCGCCGCCGCCTGCACCTCCGCCATCGTCCGGACCGCGAAGGTCGGAACGTTGCGGTCGGCGCCGCGCACCGCCTCGGTCATCGCCCGGGTCAGGCGGGTCGGATCCCCCGACGTCCGCACCGCGACGGCGAACGACAGGTTGGTCGACTGGGTCATCGGACGGTACAGCATCGGCCCCGGCTTCCCTTCGAGCTGTTCGTTGAGGACGTTGCCGACCACCCCGACGACCGTCATCCACGGGGCGGTGCCGCCGGGCCCGCCGAAGCGGACGCGCTGGCCGACGGCGGACCCGCGGAAATAGCGACGCGCCATCTCCTGGTTGACGACGGCGACCGGCGCGCCGGCGGGACCGTCCTCGGCGGCGAAGCCGCGGCCTTCGACAATCGGCATGCGCAGAACGCCGAACAGGTCGGCGGAGGCGAAGTTCGACTGGACGGTAGGGATCGCCCCGGTCGCCTGCGCGTCCTGTCCATCGATCGTGACCGTGAAGGATCCACGCTGCCCGTCGAGCGGCAGGTTCTGGACGATCGCCGCGGACTCGACCCCCGGCTGCGCCCGCAGCTGCCGCAGGATGTCTTCGAACAGCGCCAGCCGCGGCGGGTGCGCCAGGTACTTGCCGCGGGCCTGGTCGTTCGGCCGTGGCAGCCAGACGCGGGCGGTGAGTACCCCGTCGGCGTCGAATCCGGGATCGACCTGCTGCACCGCCCTGAAGCTGCGGACCAGGAGGACCGCCGAGAACACCAGCACCATCGCCAGGGCGAACTCGGCGATCACCAGCCCGCCGCGCACGCGCTGGCGGGCGCCGCCGGCCGCGCCCCGCGCGTCCTTCAGCGGGGTCGCGACGTCCGGCATCGAGAACTGGACGGCTGGTGCGATGCCGACCAGGACGCCGGTCGCCAGCGATGCCAGCAGAGTGAAAGCGACGACCGTGCCGTTGATCCGCACCTCGGTCAGGCGCGGCAGGCCCTCGGGTGTGAGCGCGAGCAGCACGTCGACCCCCCAGACCGCGAGGAGCAGGCCGAGTGCGCCGCCGACCGCCGCCAGTATCAGGCTCTCGGTCAGCAGCAGCTGGGCGAGACGCCAGCGGCCCGACCCGAGCGCGCGGCGGACCGCCAGCTCGCGCTGGCGCGCGGTCGTCCGCGCCAGCACCAGCCCGGCGATGTTGGCGCACGCGATCAACAGCACCAGGCCGACCGCTCCCAGCAGCATCAGCAGTACCGGCCGGACGTTGCCGACGAGATCCTCCTGGAGCGCGATGACCGTCGGCGTCCACTGCGCCCGCTCGGGATAGTCGGTCGGAAACCGGGCGCGGATCGTCCGCGCGAAGGCGTCGAGTCGCTGTTGCGCCTCGGCCACGCTGAGCCCCGGCTTCAGGCGGCCGATCGACCCGGACAGAAAATATCCGCGGCGCGCCGGCGGCCCGAACGGTTCGGCGCGATAGCCTGCCGGCGCCCACATCTCGACGTCGCCGCGCAGCGTGCGCCCGGGATGGCGAAAGCCGGGGGGCATCACCCCCACGATCTTGAAGCTGTCGTCGTCGATGCGCAGCGTCCGGCCGAGGACGTCGGGGGCGCGGGCGAACCGGCGCTGCCAGAGCGCGTCGCTGATCACCACCACCTCCTCGATGCCGGGATGGTCGTCCTCGGCCGGCGAGAACGTCCGCCCGAGCGCGGCGTTGACGCCGAGGATCGAGAAGTACTCCGGGCTGACCAGCATCACCTCGACCCGCTCCGGTTCGTCCACTTCGGTCAGGTTCGCGTTGATCGGGTAGAGCCCGGCGATGCCCGAGAAGATCCCCAGTTCATCGCGGTAGTCGAACAGCTCCGGCGGGGACATGCCGATGTCCCGGGTGCCGAGGCCCGGCAGGTCGGCGCTGACCCGCACCAGCTGCCCGGCGTCGGGGAACGGCAGCTGCTGCAGCAGCACGGCATTCACCACCGTGAAGGTCGCACTGTTGGCGCCGATGCCGAGCGCCAGGGTGACCAGGGCGATGGCGGTGAAGCCGGGCTGCCGGATCAACGATCGGAAGGCGAACCTGACGTCGTGGATGAATGCGTCCATGAACAGCGGTCAGGCAAAGCCCGCACCACGCCAGGTTGAAAAACTGGCCGGAATTCGACTCTCTCTACCGCTTCGGCCGGCCCGGGAGATCGGATTCGAGATGCCGGTGGTCGGTTTTGGACAGTCTGATCAACTGCCAGTCCCCATCGACCGGTCAGAACGAGAAGGAGACCCGCTCACGGGCGACGTTGAACTCGCCGTCAGGGCACTCGTCGGAACAGGTCGGGATAGGTGAGGACCAGACCGTCCGAATCCACATCGATCTCGCGGACGAAATCGCTGTCCAGCGACTCGTACCGATAACACCTGCCGGCCTCGAGGCAGTGATACCGCTGGGGGTCGGTCGTGACCGTGAAGCCCGGCAGGACGATGTAGACGGTGCGGATGTCGGCGGACTGGCCGGTCCGCAAGTCGAGGCGGCGGATCGGCAGCGTGTTGGTGAAGGGGGTGATCGGCAGGTCGACATCGATCGTGCCATCGAGATCGGGCTGCGGAACACCGGCGCCGTCGCGCCAGCGCCCCGCGCCGTCGCTCACGAGCTCGATGCGGCGGTCGTCGCCGACGATGCCGGCTTCCACACGTCTGACCCGCCAGCTGCGGTCGCAGACAATGCGGAATCGCGCGGCGAAGCGAAGCCCGTCTTCAGTCGCGATAACGGCGGCTTCTGCGACGATCTCTTGTGGTCCCTCGTTCAGCACGAGGTGCTGGATGCCGAGGGCGGACCAGTCCTGCCAGCGCGCGACGATCGTCCTAGGAGTCTCGATCCCATGGCTGGGCCTGGCACCCGGTTCATCCATGCTTGCCCGCTTTCACGGTTCGGGAGGCGGCATCGGCAGCCCAGAGATGCTGCGCCGCGTAGGCGCGCCAGGGACGCCAGGGTTCGGCGCGGCGGGTGAGCTCGGCCGGGCCTGGCCTGATGCCATCGTGGGCCGCTGCTCCGCGCAGCAGTCCGATATCGCCCGCAGGAAAAGCGTCGGTCTCGCGCACGGCACGCAACGCGATGTACTGCGCCGTCCATTCACCGACGCCCCTGATGGCGCGGAGCCGCGTCACCGTTTCTTCAACCGTGCCGAGTGGATGGAAGAGGAGCGGGTCGGCCAGTGCAGCCTCGGCAAGGGCGGCAAGGGCCAGCTTACGCGCCTTCGGCATGCCGAGGGATGCGAGGTCCGCCGCGACGATCTGGGTCGCGCTGGGAAAGCACAGTGTGAGTGCGGTGTGACCGCGCTGTTCTGCGCCCAGCGGAGTGCCGCAGAGACGCACCAGCCGCTCAGCGAGCTGCCGGGCAGCTTCGACGGTGACCTGCTGCCCGAGCACTGCCCGCACCGCGAGCTCGAATGCGTCCCAGCCGCCCGGGGCGCGGAGCCCGGGCCGCGCGGCGATCAGCGGTGCGAGCAGGGGATCCTGCCTCAAATGCGCGCCGATCGTCGCGACGTCGGCGCCGAGATCGAAGACGCGGCGAATGCGTTCGACAATGCCAGGAAGCGCGCGCACGCAGGGAAAGCGGATCGTCGCTTCCAGACTCTGATGGTCGGGCAGATGCGCGATCTCGACCGTGCCGACCTTGCCCTCCACAAGTACTGTCCGACAATAGGTTTCACCCTCGACCTGTTCGACGCCGGCGATCGCCCGCGTCCGCAGGAACGACAGCATGGCCGGCCAGTCGTAAGGCGGGCGGTAGCGAAGCCGGACGGTCACGCCGCTCGCGGCGACCGTGCCCGCGGGCAGCGACACGATCGCCTTGCGCCGCAGGGCGCTCGGCGGCCGGCGGAACAGCTGCTGGAAGGTGTCGTTGAACTGGCGGATGCTGCCGAAGCCGGACGCGAGGGCGATCTCCGCCATCGGCAGCCGGGTGTCGTGGATCAGCTGTTTGGCGAACAGCACACGGCGCGTCTGCGCAACCGTGACCGGTGACGCCCCGAGATGCTGCTGGAACAAGCGCCGAAGCTGGCGCTCGCCGATGCCGAGCCGCTCGGCCAGCACATTGACGCTGGCCTCGTCGCCGTCCAGCGCGCCTTCGGCGATCAAGGCCAGGCCTCGCGACACCGTGTTCGAGGTGCCGCGCCAGGCGCCATGTTCCGGCGCCGTCTCCGGGCGGCAGCGCAGGCACGGACGAAACCCTGCTTCCTGCGCGGCCGCCGCCGACGGAAAGAACCGGCAGTTCTCGAACTTCACCGATCGCGCCGGGCAGATGGGCCGGCAATAGATCCCGGTCGAGGTGACCCCGACGAACAAGCGGCCGTCGAAGCGCCGGTCCCGCGACTGGAGCGCTCGATAGCAGACCTTGGGGTCGAGTGGCTCCATGCCTCGATGATGTCACCGCCCGCGGCGTGACGCTCGCGGTTTTCGGACATCACTGGCACACCGCGGCCCCTTGCTTTCGGCCGCGAGGCTCTCTACTCTGTGCTTTCACGAACTGCGAGGCTGATTTTCCATGCGACAGGCCTCCGTGCGACTCGTGGCGGCGGGGCTCCTGTCCGGCGCCGTCGCCATCTTCGGCACCGTCGCTGGCACCGTCTTCGGCAACAGCGTCGTCCTGGCGTGTACCGCGTTCTGTGCGGTCGGATCCGGACAGGTGCTGGTCGGCAACAACGAAGACTTCACCAACCCTCGGACCAAGATCCGATTCGTTCCCGCCACCGATGGTTTGTACGGCCGCATGTACGTCGGCTTCGACGACCTCTGGCCGCAGGGTGGGATGAACGAGCATGGGCTCTGGTTCGACGGCTTCGCGGCCCCGCCGATAGGCGACGAGGGAGCGGCCCAGCTTCCATCTTTTCCAGGGAACATCATCGACAAGGCGATGGCCGAGTGCCGCACGGTTGAAGAGGTCGTCCGTTTGTTCAGCCAGTACAACCGGGCGTTTCTGAGGGAAGGGATCCTGATGTTCGCCGACGCCTCCGGGGACGCGGTGTCGATCGAGCGCAACGCCATCGTCCGGAAGACGCGCGGCCATTTCGTGCAGACGAACTTTCACCAGTCCCGCTCCCGCACGGCACCGCAGGACGGCCGGTTCCTGACCGCATCCGCGATGCTCGAGCGCGCCGGAGACAGAATTTCGATCGATCTGTTTCGAAGCATCCTCGAGGCGACCCACCAGAAGGGGTCGGCGCCAACGCTCTATTCCAACATCTACGATCTGCGCGCGCGGAGGATGTACCTCTACTTCTTCCACGACTTCGAGCGGGTCGTGACCTTCGACCTCGCCGACGAATTGAAGAAGGGCGCGCGCGTGCTCGATATACCCGCGCTCTTTCCGACGAACGGCGACGCCGAGGCATTTGCGGCGCAGCGGAAGCCCGCCGGATCTCCGGGTTGGCCGGCGACGGTGGCTTTGGTTGCGATTCCCGGGATCCTCGTCCTTACGATGGTGTTCGGTGCGGTGCGGGGCGGACGATCCGTCCGCGTCGGGCTGTCAGTGCTCATCGCGACGCTCGTTCTCGCGGTCGGTGCGGTTCTGGGCCTGCTGAGCCTGCATCAGCCCGCCTCGACCCAATGGATGGAGTTCTCGATCGGAGTGGCGTCCGGGCAATCGGCTGGGATCCAGCCAAGCGTGCTGCGGTCTGACGGAATCACTCTGAAACAGGCGATCGCGACGGCGTTCGATATCCCCGCGGTTCGCGTGATCGGTCCGCCGTGGCTCGCCGAGACCCGGTACGCTCTCAACGCCGTTCTCGGAGTTGACGCGGCGGATTCGTTCAAGCCACTTCTGCAGCAGGAGCTGAACAAGCGGCTGCGTCTCGAGACTCACTTCGAACAACGTCCGTTCGACGTGTTCGTGCTCAGCGCGGCGGGGGCACCGCGCATGGCGCCCGCGAAGGGGGACAGCCTGACCATTCGGCTCGGCGAAAGGAACGCGGAGTTCCGCGACGCCACCATGGCCAATGTGGCTTCAGGGTTGGAGTCCATCCTGAGAACGCCGGTGATCGACGAGACGGGTGTCCGGGGTGCGTATGACTTCGAGCTCGCATGGGGCGAGGATCGCATCGGATCCGTGACCACGGCGCTCCGTGATGGATTCGGCCTTCAGCTGACCCCAGCCAAACGAGATATGGAAGCGCTGATCGTCGATCAGGTCCGGCCCGACGCGACACTCGTCCTGCTCGCGCAAGCAGGCCGGCTCACGCGCAACGCCCCGCCGTACGTTCGGCAGCGAATTGCAGACGTCCTGACCATCCGCTGATTGGCCCGGCGGGGCTAACTACACTCACCGCGCAGCATGCCGCTTTCGGCGATCTGCCTCGCCGCGGCGGGAGAAGATTTCTCGCCGTTGTCACTCTGGAGGGTCTGCGCGATCGTCTGACCGATACCCTCCTGCACTTCGCCGATGTGTTCCTGCATCAGCCGATGCGCGGCGTCTTCGTCCTGTCGCTGGATCGCTTCGAAGATCGTGCGGTGAAAACGGCAGATGCCTTCCTTGATCGGTCGGGGCGTGTCGATCGCCGTCACGACTTTCAAGGTCAGGTCGGCGAGCGAGTTCATGAGCGTGGCCAGCGGCAGGTTGTTGGCGCAGTCGGCGACGGCACGATGGAAGCGGAGGCTGTGACCCCTGAAGTGGCCCTTCCGCGCCAGGGCGGCCTCCTGCCGCTCGAGCACGAGCTGCAGCCGGGCGATCTGCTCGGGCGAGGCCCGCCGCGCCGCCAGCCGGGCGATCGGCGGTTCGATCAGCAGCCGCGCTTCCGTCAGCTCCTGGTGAGACGTGCCTCCGAGCTGCAGCACGACGGAAAGCGATCGCTGCACGGCATTGTGATCGGGCTCGGCGATGAACGCGCCGCCGTCTGCGCCGCGGCGAATAACCAGGAGACCCAGCTCCTCCAGCGATCGGTAGGCCTCGCGCACTGAAACGCGGCTGGTCTTGTACTTTCTTGCCATCTCCCGCTCAGCCGGCAACTTATGGCCGGCCGCGAGCTTGCCGTTGGACATCTGCCGTCTGATTCGTTTGGCAATGCTCTCGGAGACCCGAGTCGCGCGAGGTGGTGGCATCAGTCGCAATTCTGCAGAACCCAGGGCGGGACGTCAACCCGAATGTCGCCGGGTTCGCGTACGTCAGGAAGCACGAAAAGGCTAATATTCAGGCATGAGGGCAGGACTTTGAGGACGGCGCTGGCGACCTACGGACATACGGTTCCACTCAAGAACGGCGCCGTCAAGCCGCGAAGCTTTACCTTCGAGTTCGAAGAAGTCCCAACCATCATCCAGGCGTTCCGCCGCATGGTCCGCGGTCTGGAGTTCGACATCTCGGAGATGGCGATTACGACGTATCTGTGCGCCCGGGCCCACGGCACGCGCTTCACCGCCATCCCGGTGTTCCCCATGCGGGCGTTCCACCACGGCGCGATCCTCTACAACACGAAATCAGACATCCGTTCGCCGAAGGATCTCGAGGGCCGGAAGGTCGGCGTCAATCGCGGCTACACGGTGACGACCGGTCTCTGGGCACGCAGCATTCTCCAGCACGAGCACGGCGTCGACCTCGGGAAGGTCACGTGGGTGCTGTCGGGCGACGAGCACGTCGCGGAGTACCGGCCACCCGCCAACGTCGTGCCGATCGAGAAGGGGAAGACGCTGGAGGATCTGCTGCTGAGCGGCGAGCTCGCGGCGGTGATCGGCGTGCCGGTGGATTCGCCGGACGTGAAGCCGCTGATCCCGGACGCGCGCGAGGCCGGTCTGCGGGCCCTGCGCGACCGGGGGTTGTACCCGATCAACCACACGATCGTGGTGCGGAACGACGTGCTGGATGCGCATCCGACGCTGGCGCCGGATCTGTTCGACGCCTGTGTGGAAGCCAAGAAGAAGTACGTGGAGCGGCTGAGGTCCGGCCAGGTCGAGACGCCGTCGCCCACCGACGAGACGTTCCGGCGCGTGATGGAGATCACCGGCGACCCTCTGCCCTACGGGATCGAGCCGAATCGGCGGGTGCTGGAGGCGGTCGTCGAGTACAGCGTCGAGCAGGGGATCATCCCGGCGCCGGTGGCGGTGGACCAGCTGTTCGCGGCGGGCACGCACGGCTTGTCGGGCTGACGGCCGCTGCCCACCGCCGCGCGTGGCCTCCGGGGTTACCGGCCTTCTGCCGCCGCCAGGAATTCCAGCATCCGCGCGGGCGCGGTCTGCGCGGTCTGCCCGTCGACCGGCACGTCCCAGGTACTCCGCGCCCGGCAGGCACTCTTCGAGGTATCGTGCCGCCGACGTGCCGTGCGACGCGTCTTGCCCGGGCACGACCAGGGCCGGCACGTCGAGCCGGAGCAGGTCTTCGGGTTCCGCGCCCGGCACGGTGTCGCGGTCGATCAGCGTCCTCCCCATGGACGTGACGATCAGTTTGTATCGTTCGACGTCCTGCCGGCTGAAGGTCTCCGCAAACGCGGCATCCCGGCGGATGACCGCCACCCACGGCCCGCCCCGCGGATCCTGACCGAAGCTTTTTCCTTCGCGTGCGAGTGCGACCACGGCGTCGAGGCCGTGCTGCTGCACGAAAGCCACGTGCTGCGCGAAACGCAGGTGGCCGTTGATCCGGTATCTCGCCCCGCCGACCGGCCAGTAGAGCAGCAGGCTGCGAGTGGCGTCCGGGTGTGCAACGGCGAGTGCCAGCGCAGGGCAGCAGCCCATGCACGCACCCATGATGTGTGCCCGCTCGATGCCCAGGTGATCCAGGAGGCCCTTGCCCTGCCTGACGTAATCGGCCCAGCCGATCCGTTCCACCCGCCCACCCGACTCCCCGGTTTCGCGCCGGTCGAACACGATGCAGCTGTAGTGCTGCGACAGGTGATCGACCGGTTTGATCCGCGCATAGATTCCCTGGGTCGACCACTTGTCGAGCGTGGCGTCGAAACCGCCCGGCGAGAACATCAGCAGGGCCGGACCCGAGCCGATGACTTCGTATCGTGTGGTGATGTCGTCGATGACTGCCGTGGGCACGCGCGTCTCCTGGCCAGGTGTGAAGCGAACTCGATGTCAGGCAGTGCCGGTCAGGTCGTGACCGTGCGGGCACCAGCGCCGCGAATCTGCCGCGCCCCGCGCACATCGTCGGCGAACGCGGTCATGGCGTCCAGGGAGATCCGGGCGACGTTGGCATAGCGCTCGGTGGTCGTGTCGTCGATTGCCGAGGCCAGATAGCCGAGCGCGGCGAAGGCCGCGCGTACGCGACCGTCCAGCCACGGGCCGCCGCCGAGCCCACCGATGACGGGGATGCCGGCGGCGCGGCACGCCTCCGGGCCGGCAACCGGTCCGGAATTGGTGAAGTCGAGCAGCGCGGCGCCGGCCTCTTCGAGCAGCCGGGCCTCGTCGACGAGACGGTCCTTCATCCGCGTGGCCAGCTCGGGGCCCGCCGCCGCCATGCCCCCGTAGTGCAGGGCGGTGTGAGGGGTGATGCCGAACTGGGCCCACACCGGGATCCCGGCGCGCGTGATCGCGCGGACGGCTTCGGGAAACGCCGCGGCGCCATCGAGCTTGACCAGGTCAGCTCCGCCCTCCTTCACGAGACGGATCGCCGTGCGGACGGCGCTGTCGAGCCCCTCCTGCAATGGACCGAACGGAAAGTCGCAGCTCACGAGCGCGCGCGTGACCCCGCGCCGAACGGCGCGGCACGCCAGGATCATCTCGTCGACCGTGACGTCGAGCTCGCTGGCGTGGCCCCATAAATTGATGCCGACAGAATCCCCGACCGAGACGAGATCGACGCCGGCCCGGTCGACGATCTGTGCCATCTGGTAGTCGTAGGCGACGACGCCGACGATCTTGCGGGCGTCGCGCTTCATCTGCTGGAGGGCGGGGATCGTCACTCGGGTGTCCACGGTGTCTCCTTGCCCGCGCCTGCGCGAGCGTTACTTCGAGTCCGTCCGCTTGAGCATGGCGGCCAGCGGCTGCGCCGGATCTGCGAGCGACGTCGCATCCACCGGGACCCGGCGCTCGATCAGCCGCCGTGCGGCGGCGAGATCGCGCTGGACGTTGATCCCGAGCGCGTAGACGAGACGGCCGCCGCTGATCTCGAAGGTCAGGGCACTGCCTTCGGGCAACGGCCGGTGCACCGGGTCAACCTGCGCCGTCGGCCACCCGACACCCTGAATATACAGATCGGACCGTTCCGACCAGAATGAGGGCACCGCGGCGTAGACCTCGGCGGCGCCCGCTGCGTTCCGTCCCGCGATCGTCCCCTGATCCAGCGCGTGCCGCCAGTTCTCGAGCCTGACCGCGCCATCCGGTCCCGGAAAGCGCACCGCATCCCCGGCGGCGAAGATGACCGGATCCGACGTTCGACACTGCTGGTCGACCACGATCCCATCGACGGTTGCCAGCCCCGCTTCACCGGCCAGCCTGTAGTCCGGCTTCGCCCCGGTTCCAACGACGACGGTGTCGCCCGTCAGGGTCTCGCCATCAGCCGTCCTCACCGTGACCCTCCCGTCGGACGTCGACTGCGCGCTGAGGATGGTCGTGCCGAGGCGGATATCGACGCCGTGGCGCACGTGCGCCGCGTGCACGAGTTCTGAGATGGTCTCATAACAGACCCGGCCGAGGATCCGCGGCGCGACTTCGAGGACCGTGACCCGAAGCCCGAGTTCGGCGGCGGATGCGGCGGCTTCGAGACCGATCAGTCCGCCGCCAACTACCAGCAGGTGCCGCGACCTGCCGAGCGACGTCTTGAACGCCTCGGCGTCGGCGACGGTGCGAAGGTAGTGCACGCCCGGCATTCCAAGCGGCAGCTGCGGAATCTCGCGGACGACCGCTCCGGTGGCGATGACCAGCGCATCATACGGGAGCCGTCGGCCGCCATCCAGCACGACCTCGCGAGCGGTTCGGTCGATACCGACGCAGCGGGCCTCGCGTTCCAGGGCAACGCCCTGCGCCTCGACGCCGGCCGGGCCGGCGATCGGTGCGTCGGCAGCCGCAGCCCTACCGAGCAGGACAGCCTTGGACAGCGGAGGTTTTTCGTAGGGCTCGCAGGGCTCGTCGCTGAGGAGCACGACCCTGGCATCGGGATCCTGTTTTCTCGCGGCGATGGCCGCGTAGGTCCCGGCCGGGCCGGCACCGATGATCAGGATGTTCCGCGTCGGCTTCACGGCGGCAGGTTATGCGCGCAGGGCCGTGAGCATGTCGGACACGTAGTCGTCGGCGTTTGCGATTACGACCATCAACGACCAGGGGCGGATCTGGGCGAGGGTCTTCGACAGCGCTTCATCCGAAGCGGTGCCGACTCCGATCACGAGCGCGGTGGTCATGACGCGGTGATCGCTGCAGGCTCGTCCAATGACCTCGACATCCCGGGCGGTGCCGCCGGGGCCGGCCACGAAGACCACGAGGTCGGCCGAACCGACCTCCTCGTCGAGGTTGCGGGTGAAGGTTGCCGCTGAGTAGAACGTCGCATGCTTCCACGCACCGAGCGCCAGGTGCCGGACGACCGCTTCGCCCGCGTCGTCCAGCGCGACGACTTTCAGGACCCGCGGGAGCGAGTTCGGCGCCTGGACGCGATAGCGCGCCTCGGCGGCTGACGACATCCGGGTCGATTCGCTCAGCATCGCGCAGCCTTCAGACCGACGCCGGGGCGACGTCCGGACGCGCGATCATCGCTTCGCGGGCGCCTTCCTTGAACGGCTGATCGGGCGGCAGGATCAGTGCGGCCGACCGCACCCGCTGGTGCGCCGGGTCGACGCCGGGCGGGACGACCCCCTTGTCGGTCAGCGCCTTGACGGCGCGCAGCAACCGGTGCCGCGCCATGATGATGCCGTTGTCGGTGGAGACGAGATTCTCCTTCGTGCGGTCGACGATCGGCCCCATGCTCTCCTGCAGCGACGCGTCCTGCATGCCGATCCCGGTGATGCCGCTGAACGTCAGGCCCTGCTTCTGGGCGGCCCGGTCCATCAGGTAATCGTTCTCCTTGTTGGCGAGCGGCTGGTAGGTGCCCGGCACGTAGGCGACATGAATGCCCTTGCCCTGGCGCATCGCCTCGATCTCGGTTGGGGCGAGCTCGCGGATCGGGTGGTAGTCGTAGCTCCACGCCCAGCAGTTCTCGTCGTCGATCGGAATCCAGAAATGGCCGTGGACCGAGTGATTGCCGCGTGGGGCGATCATCGTGAACGCGGGCATCACCCACTGGGTGATGCGCCAGTAGTAGTTGCCGTTCTCGGCGTTGCGGCGGGCGCCGATGTACAGCCCGCCCGGACTCTCGACTACCTCGAACACCGGCCGCGAGTCGCTGAGGTTGTACTGGTTGCCCTTGGCTCCCTTGAACAGCGGGTCGGAATTGAGGTCGCCGCGGTGGAGGAACGACACGTGGCTCGAGTCGATCCCCCCCTCCATGGCCTGAAGCCAGTTCGATTCCTGCAGCCGCTTGGTGGTGAAGGTCTGGCGCGGCGGAACCGTCGCGAACTCCCACTCCGGGAGCGGAGGCTGCTGCTCCTGTGGACCCATGTAGGTCCAGAGGATGCCGCCGCGCTGCACCAGCGGGTAGGACTTCAGCTTGATCTTCTGCGCGAAGCCTGACTCGGCCGGTTCCGACGGGACCTCGATGCACTGGCCGGTGACGTCGTACTTCCAGCCGTGGTAGGGGCAGCGGAGCCCGCACTCTTCGTTGCGGCCGAACCACAACGAGACGCCTCGATGGGCACAGAATTCATCGATCAGCCCGTAGCGTCCCTGAGTGTCGCGAAAGGCGAGCAGGCGTTCCGACAGCAGCTTCACCCGCACCGGAGGGCACTCGTTCTCGGGCAGCTCTTCGGCGAGGAGCGCCGGGATCCAGTAGTTCCGGAACATCCGACCCATCGGCGTCCCGGGACCGGTCTGGGTCAGCAGATCGTTCTGTTCTTTCCTCAACATCTGGAGGTACTCCCGCTGATTGGTCCGACCTATCCTACATCAAAGACCCGATATCTTACGATCCAAGTGGTAGTTCCAAGGATTTTCGTATACTACAAACGGGACGTGGCGTCTCGGCCGCCGGCCGCGAGTGGGGCGGACGAAAGGAACCCTCGGAAAATGAACGTGGCCCCCGTTCGGATCAGACTCTGCAGCGCCGACGAGGTCGGGCTTGGCGAAGCCCTGAAAGTCGAGGCTGCCGGGCTGACGGTTGCCGTCTTCAATGTCGAGGGGTGCTTTCACGTGACCGACGATGCCTGCACCCACGGGCCGGGATCGCTCTCCGAAGGGTTCCTGGACGGCGAGATCATCGAATGCAACTTTCACCAGGGCTGCTTCAATGTCCGAACCGGGGAAGTGGTCAGCCCGCCGTGTATCGTGCCCGTCAGGTCCTACACCACGGTCGTCGAAGACGGCGCAGTGTACATCGAGTTGCCTCAGTTCAGCTTCGACCGGTAGTGGTCCCATGCCTTCCGGAACAGACCCGCTGACCACAGGTTCTGTCGGCACGCCGCCTGCTCCTCCGCGCTGAGCACGTAGGGGGTTCCCAGCGCCGCCGCCAGGTACTGCCGGTGCGCGTTCTCCTCGCAATAGACCGCCAGCGCGAAGCACTCCACCAGATCGGTTCCGGCGAGCACGGCCCCGTGTGACTTCAGCAGCACGGCATGGCCGCTGCCGAGCGTAGCGGCCAGCCGCTCTCCCATGGCGCGGGTGTTGACCGACAACGGCGACTCCAGCACCGGCACCTCGCCGAGCAGCACTCCCTGCGGATAGACCGGTGAAAACGATCGGCCGGTCATCGTCAACAGCGTCGACCAGCGAGGATGGGTGTGGATCACCGCGCCCACGTCGGGCCGGGCCCGGTAGATCTCGGAGTGGATGTGATATTCGAGCGGCGGGCGTGCGGCGCCTTCGATCAGCTCCCCTTCGAGGGTGACGCCGACGATGTCCGCCGCGGCCAGCCTCGCCCGTGTCGAGGCTCCGGAGTTGATGTAGAACGAACCGTCGTCCCGCCGTGCGCTGCAGTGGCCGCTGTGGTCGATCTGTCCGGCCTGCTCGAGCATCCGGATGGCATCGACCAGCTGGCCTTTCAGCCCCTCGGCCTCCGTCCGTCCGTTCATTCCCAGGGCAGCACCGAGACGTGGATCGCACCGGGCGCGCCCTGCCCACCGACCGACTTGATGGCGAGATCGACCTGCGCGAGCCCGAACCGGTGAGTGGTCATGAGCTCGATCGGGAATCGCTTCGAGCCCAGATGGTAGAGCGCGAGCTCCACCGCCCGGTAGGAATGGCCGCGGGCGCTCTTCAACGTCATCCCCTTCCGGGTGAGCCGGCCGATCGGGAACGACGGAAACTCCTGGTTGCCCTCTCCCTGAACGACCATCGTGCCGCCGCGCCGCTTGGTGGCTTCGATCCCCAGCAGAATCGGCTTCGGGCCGGCCCCGACCGTGCAGTCCACGACGACGTCGACCCCGCGTCCGCCGGTGATTTCCATGACGCGCGCGAGCGCGTCGTCGGTCTGAACGTCGATCACAGCATCGGCGCCAAGGGCCTTGGCGACTTCGAGGCGCCGGGCGTCCTTCGACATGCCGGTGATGATGATGGTGGCGGCGCCCGCCTGCTTGGCGGCCATGACGCAGCAGAGGCCCTGCTGTCCCGGTCCCTGGATCAGGACCGTGGAGGCGTAGCCGACCCCGCCGTCCATCAAGGTCCACTGGATGCCGTTGGACATCGGCGTCGCGACGCCAGCTTCCTCGGGGGAGAGCCCGGCCGGCACGCGGTGAAGGACGGCATTGAGCGGCAAGTAGACGTATTGGCTGAAGCCGCCCCACAGACCGGGTGCGATGTCCATCGACGTGTAGCCGTAGCGAATCGCGGTCGGATCGTAGAACCACTCGGTCGCGGCGCAGTGGCGGTATTCACCGAGGTGGTCCCACTCGCAATGGCCGCACGGGAGGTAGTGCTCGAGAAAGACCCGGTCCCCCTCCTGAAACCCCTTGTGCCGGGCGAAGTCCCGGCCGACTCTCGCCAGGGTGCCGACGTTCTCGTGCCCCATGATGAGAGGTGCACCGCGCAATGGCTTCGGATACATGCTGACGTCGGTGCCGCAGACTCCGGCGACCTCCACCTTGAGGAGCGCCGCGTCAGGCGGGACGTCGGGAATCGGCAGCTCGCGCAGCTCCGTGGTCGATGGTCCTACCTTCACGGCTGCCAGCGTTGTATCGGACACCTGAGACACCTCCGTCGATCTGTTGTGGATGGCTATCGTTCGGACTTTAGATTGCGCGCTCCGGCACTGTCAACGGACGCGGGCGCGCGGACGCGGGCGCGCATGGCACATCGGCCGGGAGGTTCCATGCGCCGCCGGCGACTACCGCTCGGTGACGGCGGCCGCAGGCTTCCGCCGGTCGAGGATCGGGCCCAGGCGCGGGTAGGCCTGCCGTGCATTCTGCTCGAAGATCTTCACCCGGTCCTCGGCCGTCAGCCACCCGATGGCGTCGAGCAGGGGCTGGTTGTCGTCGAACATGCGCCCGGTGTTCGGATCGACGGCGTTGACCCCGCCGAGCATCTCGGATGCGAACAGGATCCGGTCGACCCCCACCACCTTCACCAGCATCTGCATCGCGTCGGCCCCGTAGACCGTCGTATCGAAGTAGAGCCGCTCGAGGAACTGCTCGAACGGCTCCCACTTGTTCATCAGGCACAGCGCGCGGTAGCGCGCCTCCTGAAACGGCACGTTGCCGCCGCCGTGGGTGAGGATCAGCCGCAGCCGCGGGAAGTCGGTGAAGATCCGCGATTCGAGCAGCTGCATGAACGCCGTGCCGTCCACGTTCAGGTAGTGCGAGCCGGTCGTGTGAAACGCCGGATTGCAGGTCGCCGAGGCATGCAGCATCGCCGGGACGTCCAGCTCCTGCATCTTCTCGTAGAGCGGGTAGTAACACTCGTCGCCGAGCGGGGGGTCGGCCCAGTAGCCGCCCGACGGGTCGGGATTGAGATTGCAGCCGACGAACCCGAGATCCTTGATGCAGCGCTCCAGCTCTTCGACACATTCCTTCGGGTGGACGCCCGGTGACTGCGGCAGCGCGCAGACGCCGACGAACCGATCCGGATAGAGCGTGCAGACGCGGTGGATGAGATCGTTGCTGACTTCGGTCCAGTGGCGGCTGATGAGCGCGCTGCCGAAATGGTGGCCCATCGCCGACGCCATCGGCGAGAACAGCATGACGTCGATCCCGCGCTCATCGAGCAGCCGGATCTGGCTCTTCTCGAGCGACGCCCGGATCTCGTCGTCGGTGATGCTGATTGCCCCCTTCTTGGGCCGGCCCATGTTGGAGATCTGCAGCGCCCGGAAGATGCGCATCCCGGGCGGGACCGTCGTGTAGTGGCCGTGGGCATCGATGATCATGGCGGGGCGGGCTCCTGGACTGGTGATTTAATCAGCTGACCCGACTGTCGTGCAACCACCGTGACGGGGAACTGACGTGTCGAAACTGAAACTGACGATGGCGTGCTGGAACTACGACCGGACGAGTGCGCTGCTCGACGGCCGGATCCAGCCGGATGGCATCGAGCTCACCTATTTGAACCTGCCGGTGGAGGAGACGTTCTTCCGCATGTTGCGGCACCAGGAGTTCGAGGTGGCGGAGATGTCGCTCTCTTCGTATGTCCTGTCGCTGTTCCGGCCGGACCGTCCGTTCATCGCCATCCCCGTGTTTCCCTCGCGCGCCTTCAGGCACTCCGGCATTTTCGTGCATGCCGCCGGCGCGATCCAGCGGCCGGAGGACCTTGCCGGCCGCCGCGTCGGCACGCCGGAATACCAGATGACCGCGGGCGTGTGGATCCGCGGCATCCTGGCCGAGGCACATGGTATTCCGGTCGACAGCGTGACCTACTACACCGGCGGCCTCGAGGAGGCGGGCCGGCCGGAAAAGCAGCCACTCGACCTGCCGGCGCGCCTGCGGGTCCAGCGCATCGCGGCCACCCAGACGCTGTCGGGAATGCTCGCCACCGGGGAGATCGACGCCCTCTACACGGCGCGCACCCCCTCCAGCTTCCGCGCCGCCGATGGGCGCGTGAAGCGGCTTTTCGACGACTACGTACAGGCCGAGCGCGATTACTTCCGGCGGACGCGGATCTTTCCGATCATGCATACCCTGGTGATTCGGCGGGACGTCTACGAACGGACGCCGTGGGTGGCTCAGGCGCTCTTCAAGGCGTTCTCCGCCGCGCAACGACTCACCTACGCAGATCTCGGCGAAACCGCGGCGCTCAAGTCGATGTTGCCGTGGCTCATCGCGCACGTCGAAGACACGCATCGAGAGATGGGGGAGGACTTCTGGCCCTACGGCCTCGAACCGAACCGCCACACCCTCGAGACCTTCCTGCGGTACTCGTTCGAGCAGGGGCTCGCCCGGGAGGTCCTGACCCCAGAACACCTGTTCGCCGCCGAAACCCTGGAGTCGTTCAGGATCTGATCGTCAGGTCCAGTCCGCGTCCGCCGGATGCAGGTTCCGAAGCACCCGCCGGGTCGATGCCGAGAGGTCCCGCCAGTCGCGTGACATCTCCATCCATTGCCGATAGTAGTCCTGCGCGCGATGGGTCTGCAGATCCGCCTCGGTGCGGAACACCTCGTAGAGACAGATCGTGTGTGGATCGCCGTGATCCTGCAGGACGTCGAAGCGGAGACAGCCGGGCTCACGCAGGCTGTTCCGCGCATGTTCCTTCACGCGGGTCACGAAGTCGGTCAGGTGAGCCGGCCTCACCCGGATGGTGCCGAGGATCGCGTACATCGGCCGTCAGCCCCGCCCGGCGGCCTGGCGGCAGGCCTCCAGCGCAGCGAACGACCGCACCGGCGCGGCCATCAGAAACCGGTACCCGTCCGCGATCGCTTTGGCGGCATTTTTTCCGTCGACCCGCGGACGGCCGCAGGGGATCCGGTGTTCCTTGCAGATCCGCAGGATCGCCGACATCCCCTCGACCACCGCCGGGTGGTCGGGCTGACGGGGATAGCCCAGGTTCTGGGAAAGGTCCCCCTCGCCGCTGAGGACGACGCCGATACCGGGGACCTCCTTCAGGATCCGCGGCAGGTTGTCGATGCCGGCGACGTCCTCGCACATGATGACCACCAAGATCTCTCCCTGCGGCGCCAGCGGCCACACGTCGGCGCGCGCGTAGTACTCCGGCTGGGTCAGGCCCCAGTAGCGCGCGGCGTTGGCCGGGTAATCGCCGCGCAGACCCGCGGGCTCGTACGCCGGCGCCGACGTCGGCCGGGGATAGCGGCACGCGGCGACCGCGTTATAGGCCTCTTCGACCGGTACTGACGCGCGGCCACACCACGCCGTAGGCGCCGATGTCGAGGACCTGCTTGGCCAGCCACTGGTTCATCTCGCCGCCGTTGACCGGCAATCGGACCAGCGGCGCGACCGCCGGCGCCAGGGTGCCGCGCTCGAGGATCTGCCGGCGGTTCAGCAGGTATTGCAGGCCGTCGCGGATCTCCTTGATGTCGTACGGATTGTGTTCCCCCTCGAAGATGACGCCATCGTACGGCGCCGCCGACACCGCGATCGCGTTGTCGATCGTGGGCGGAGAAATGAAGGTGGTGATCGCGACCTGCCCGGACTCCAGGGCCTGGACGATCGTGTTCAGCCGCGGTGCGACGGTCATGAGAAGCGCCTCGTTCGTATGGTCTGACCATTACAGTAGCGCGAGGACCGGGCGATCACATAGAATCCGGCTCGCGCGGCAGTTTTTCCCGATCGTATCAACCTGCCACCGGCGCGGGCTGGGGGCTGAACTCGACGGAGAGGTTCGTGACGTCTCAGCAGATCAGCGCCCCCGGTGTGCCGGTCGCCGGCAACCTGTCGTACCCCACGATCGAAGAGCCGCCGCGCGGCCCGCTGGGCCAGGTCCTGCTCTGGGGCCTGACTCTCGGTGTGCCGCTGTTTCTGTGGTTCGCGCCGCTCGGCATCGATCCGAAGATGCAGAAGGCGCTGGCCATCGCCGCCTTCATGATCGGCTCGTGGATGACCCACGCCCAGGATGTCGCGATCAGCGGCATGATGGGGATGTACCTGTTCTGGGCCCTCGGCGTCGTACCGTTCCCGGACGCGTTCCACGGATTCTCCTCGACCACGCCGTGGTTTCTCTTCGGCGCGATCCTGTTCGGGCTGATGGCGACCAAGTCGGGTCTGGCCCGGCGGCTCGCCTTCATGGTCATGCGGAGCATCGGCCATACCTACCAGCGCCTGCTGCTCGGAATTATCGTCGCCGATTTTCTGCTCACCTTCATCGTGCCCTCCGGCATCGCGCGCGTGGTCATCATGTCGGCGGTGGCGGCTGGCCTGGTCGAGGCCTTCGGCTACGGCCGCGGCAGCCGCATTGGCAAGGGCATGTTCATCGTGCTCGTCTACACCGCCACCATCTTCGACAAGATGATCATCGCCGGCGCCGCCTCGATCACCGCGCGGGGCCTGATCGAACGGGTGGGTGAGGTCCACGTGCTGTGGAGCCAGTGGTTCCTCGCCTATCTTCCGTGCGACATCATCACCATTTTCATCGCCTGGCGGCTGGTGCTCTGGATGTATCCGCCGGAACGGGAGACCTTGCCCGGTGGCGCGGCCTTCCTGCGCGACGAGGTCACGAACATGGGTCCGCTCAACGCCCTGGAGTGGCGATCGATCGCCCTCTTCGGCCTCGGGCTCGGCCTCTGGATGACCGACTTCATCCACCATATCCCGTCGCCGATGATCGGCCTGGGCGTCGGGCTGGCGGCCGTGCTGCCGCGAGTCGGTGTGCTCGACGTCGAGGACGTGAAGAAGGTGAACCTGCTTCCCGTGTTCTTCGTGGCGTCCGCGATCAGCATGGCGCACGTGCTCGAGCACACCAAGGCGCTCAACATCCTGACCGACGTGCTGTTCGCCTGGACGCAGCCATTCATGGCCAGCACGGTGGCGTCCACCGCGGTGCTCTACTGGTCGGCGTTCGTCTACCACATCGTCATCGGCGACGAGATCTCGATGCTGGCGACGTCGCTGCCGATGTTGATGAACTACGCCAAGAGCGCGGGGCTCGACCCGCTCGCGCTCGGGATGGTCTGGACGTTCTCGGCCGGCGGCAAGGTCTTCCTGTATCAGTCGGCCGTGCTGGTGGTGGGCTACTCCTACGGCTACTTCACCGTGAAGGATCTGTTTCGAGTCGGGGCCGCCCTGACCGTGGTCGAGTTCCTGATCCTGATGCTGCTCGTGCCGCTCTACTGGCCGCTGATCGGCATCGGCTACTGAGAACCGCGCGGCACCTGCGTCCGCCGCGCCCCTGGTTCGATGCGCCGACGCCGGCGGGCTTCATTGGACTAACCTTTCCCCCTCGTCCGGATTGTGATAAAAACTCGGGGGTACAGTGTTTCAGGGAGGGTAACGAATGCGCACGCGGGCGCTGCTGGTTTGCGGGGCCGCCGTCTGCCTCATCGCGAGTGATCGCTGGGAGCCGCCGGTGCTGACCGCCTCGATCGCCTCGACGATGCTCGGCGTGCCCGGCGCGGATGACGTCTGTCTCATGCCGCCGGACCGGTCCCCGTCGTACCGCCAGACCCGCGGCGGCGGCGCCGGACGGGTCTCGGCTGACGATGTACGCCGCGGCGCGAGTGACTGGCTGACCGGCGAGGTCGAGGGTGGCGACATCATGCCCGACCGAGCGGTGTTCGACCCCTACCCGACCTTCGACGCGGTGGCCGTCGACCCCGACGCCGGCCGGGCCTTCTTCACCGACGCCACGCTCTCGAGCGTGCTGTCCTACAACACCACCGCGGGCGGGCAGTCGGACGACATTACCCAGTCCGCGACCCGCGTCCTCGGGCCGAATACCGGCATCGGGTTCATCGCCGGTGCGGACATCGACACCCAGCGGAAGGAAGTCTACGCCGTCAACAACGACGGTGGCGGCGTCGTCGTGTTCTCGTACGAGCAGACCGGCAGCGTCAAGCCGGTCAGGCAGTTCGAGACGCCGCACCAGTCGTGGGGCATCTCGCTCAGCCCGTCGCGCGATGAAGTGGCGATCACCGCCCAACAGCTGCACGGCGTGGTGTTCTACCGGCGCGACGTCAAGGACATGGAGCCGCCGAGCCGTGAGACCCTCCGCGGCTACGACACCGGGCTGGCGGATCCGCACGGGGTCGATCACGACGAGCAGCGCAAGGAGCTGGTCGTCACCAACCACGGCAACTGGACGGAGCTGCGCCCCTACAGCCCGTACGACCCGTTGTCGAAGAGCACGCAGGTCTACCAGGCCGGACGCTTCGAGCCGCCGTCGATTCGCGTCTTTCCCGCGGCGGCCGAGGGGAATACCAAGCCGCTGCGGTCGATCACCGGAAGCCAGACCGGCTTGAACTGGCCGATGGGCGTCGAGGTCGACGAATCACGCGATGAGATCGTGGTCGCGAACTACGGCGACAACTCGATCCGCTACTACCGCCGTACCGCGGAGGGGGATGTGGCTCCGGTCCGCATGATCCGTGGGGACCGCACGCTGATCGGCGGTCCGGTGGACGTCAGCATCGACGTCAAGCGGGACGAGCTGTGGGTGGCGAACTACTCCGATCACACCGCGCTCGTGTTCGACCGCAACGCCAGCGGCAACGTGGCGCCGAAACGGATCGTTCGCAACGCACCGAAAGGCACGCCGGCCCTGACCTTCAGCAACGCGGCGGCGGCCGCGTATGACACCAAGCGCGACGCGCTGATCGTCCCCAATTGTGTGAGCGTACCGAGAGTCTCGGTGTTTGGCCGGACGGCAAACGGAAACGTCGCACCGCAACGGATCATCGAAGGTCAGGGCACCAATCTCAGCCGGACCATGCACGGCGTGGCCTACGATGAGGTCAATGACGAAATCTCGATCCCGGTCGCTCTCGCCGGAGCCGTGCTCCTGTTCAAAGGGGACGCCAAAGGAGAAGTGGCGCCGATCCGCATCATCCAGGGATCCAAGACCCGCCTGATCCGTCCGCAGACGATTGCGGTCGACCCGGTCCACGACGAGATCATCGTCGGCGACACGACCGCGCGCAGCGTGTTCGTGTTCGACCGGAAAGCGAACGGCGACGTCGCGCCGAAGCGCGTGATCACCGGCGACCAGACCCAGCTGCTCGACGTCGTGGGGGTCGCGGTCGACCCCGGCCGGAACCGGATCGTCGTGGCCACGCGCTCGACGTCGACCATCGGTCTGGTCACGTTCGACCGGATGGCGACCGGCAACGTGGCGCCGCGGACGGCGATCTCCGGACCGAAGACCGGGCTCGCGCACTTCCGCCAGGTGGCGGTCGACCCGGGGACCGGCCACGTCTTCATCGCGCAGCAAGGCATGCGCGAGAAGCCGCTCGAGCCATACAGCGGTGACCGTCCGAGAACCGAGGAAGAGTTCAAGCGCGCACGCCGGGCGTCGACCGGCCGCGCCGGCCCGGGGTTCGTCGGGGTGTGGGACATCGATGACACCGGAGACGTGCCGCCACGCGCCATCATCCAGGGTCCGCAGAGCCGGCTGATTGCCCCCGGCGGTATCGCGCTCGATCCGAAGCGCGGCGAGGTCTACGCGGTGGACGGCGGCACCAGCGGCTTCTTCACGTTCCAGGTCCCGCAGTTCTTCGAGAAATTTGTGAAGACTCCCGGCAGCCGCTGACCCGGAATACCTCTCATGACCATTGTGGCTTCGTTCGCAGCCGCGCTTCTGCTCTCGATTCAGACCCAGACCGATTCCGCTGCGCTGCTCGCGCGCCTCGAGACGCTCAGCGGACCGGCTGCGGCAAAGGTGATGGCTTCCGACACCGCGGCTGCCGGCGGCGCCCTCGAGAGCCTGATCGCCCGCGTCGACGCCTCGGTCCATTCGGATCGGCAGCGCCCCGAGCAGCGTCGCGTCGAGTACGACAAGAACGGCCTGGCCCTCGGTCTTCGTCTGAGCTCCACCTACGCAAAGGCGACCGGCGACCGGACCTATCTCCGCCGGTTCGAGGCACGTAAGCAGCGTCTGGACGGCACCCAGCTCCTCAACGACCGGCGCTACCGCGAGGCGATGCGTCCCCTGAACGCTGCTCTGGCCGAATCGCAGGCACTGAACGACAAGTGGCTTCAGGCGATCACTCGGGTGAACCTCGCCTACGGCCATCTGGAGCTCGGGCAGGGGCAGCAGGCGCTCCGGGAGTCCGAGCAAGCTGTCGAGATCGCGTCGACGCTCGACAACCGGGCACGAGCGCTGACGCTCTACAACCTGGCGTCGGTCCATCTGCACATCAAGGATTTCACCCGGGGGGTCGAATCCGCACGCCAGGCGGTTGCCGCCAGCCGGACGGCCGGCAACAAGCTGTGGGAGGGGAACAGCCTCATCAACCTCGGCGTCGTGCACCAGCAGCTCGGCGAGCTCGAGGCTTCGCAGCAGGCCTTCGAGAGTGCCCTCGCGGTGCTCGAGACGACCAAGGACCGCATCGGCACCGGCCGCGTCCTCTACAATCTCGGGCTCATTGCCCTGAACCAGGCGCGGTATCCTCAGGCGGCCGATTATCTCGAGCGCGCGCTTCCGATCATCCGCAGCGCCGACATCCGCCATTCCCACGAGATCGAGCTCGACCCGGAGAAATACCAGAACCCGATCGAGGTCGCGGCCGTCCAGGCGCTGATCGAGATCTACTCCGAGACCGGGGACACGGCTCGAGCCGAGACGCACAAGGCCGCGCTTCGCAAGCTGCAGAGCCGGCCAGCACCTGCCCACTCGCACAAGCAGCCGTAAGCAGTCGCCGCTACGATGCGCCGGTGACCGCCTCCGCAGGGGATTCAGCGCGCTTGAGCGAGGGATCGCCGAGCGCATAGAACAGTGCCGGCGTGAACAGCTGATCCAGGAGCGTGACGGTCACCAGGCCTCCGAGGATCACGACGGCAACCGGCTGCAGGATTTCGCTGCCCGGTACTCCGCCGGAAAAGGCGAGGGGAATCAGCGCCAGCCCGGTCGTCAGCCCGGTCATCAGCACCGGCACCAGCCGCTCCAGCGAACCCCTGATGATCATCTTCTGATCGAAGACCTCGCCCTCGTAGGTCATCAGATGCACGTAATGCGACAGCATCATGATGCTGTTCCGGGCGCTGATCCCGGCGACGGTGATGAAGCCGATCAACGAGGCGACCGACAGCGTGCCGCCTGACAGGAAGATCGCGATCACCCCGCCGATGACCGCGAGCGGAACACTGGCCATGACCTGGAGCGCCAGCCGCACGGATCCGAAGTGCCCGTAGAGGGCGCCGAAGATCAAGGCGATCGAAATGAGGGAGAGCAGCCCGATCAGTCGTGTCGCCTGCTGCTGACTCTGAAACTGTCCGCCATACTCGATGAAGTAGCCGGGCTGGAGCTCTACCGAGCCACCGACGACCCGCTGAATGTCGGCGATCACGCTGCCGAGATCTCTGCCTGCGGTATTGCACTGCACGACGATGCGCCGCAGCGCGTTCTCACGAAGGATCTGGTTTGGGCCGGTCGCGTTGGTGACCGCCGCGATGGTCGACAGCGGCACTTTCCGTCCGTCCGGCCCGTCGACGAGCAGCCCCTGAAGGGTCCCGATATCGCTGCGGAATTCTTCGTCGAGGCGCACCATCAGGTCGATCCGCTTGCTCTCGTCGATTGCCTGCGAGACGACCCGGCCGTTGATCGCGGTTTCGAGCAGTTCGTTGGTCGGGCCGACCTGGAGCCCCTGGCGCGCCGCGGCCGCCCGATCGATCCGGATCTGCACCTGGGGGATCAGCGTTTGCTGCTCGACCGCGACGTCAACCACCCCGGGCACGTCGCGGATGGCGGTCTCGATCTGCGCCGCGGTCGCCCGCAGCCGCTCGAGGTCAGGGCCGAATACCTTGATGGCGACCTGCGCCTGTATGCCCGACAGGATGTGATCGAGCCGGTGCGAGATCGGCTGTCCGACGTTCAGGGTGACGTTCTTCAGCGGCGACAGGCTCTCGCGGACGGCCTCGAGGACCTCCTCGCGTGGACGCTGCGCCGGGCCGAGCACGACGTCGATCTCGGTGTTGTGGACCCCCTCGGCGTGATCGTCGAGCTCGGCCCGGCCGGTCCGTCGCCCGGTCGAGGCCACGTCCGGAAGGGCGAGCAACGCCTGTTCGGCTGCCTGTCCGATCGCATTCGAGGCCTCGAGCGAAATGCCCGGCTGTGCGCTGACATTCACCGTCAGCGTGCCCTCGGTGAACGCGGGCAGGAACTCGCGGCCCATCGCCATGAACAGCGACGCGGCGATGAGAAAGCACACCAGGGCCCCGATCACGACCGCGCCAGAATGGTGAAGGCCGAAGCGGATCACGTGCAGGTCCATCCGCTTGAGCAGCCGGACCAGGGCGCTGTCGGCTTCGGACCGGATCGATTTCACGCCTTCGAACAGGTACGAGCACAGCACCGGGGTGAGCGTCAGCGAGACGACCAGCGACGCCAGGATCGACACGATGTAGGCGGCGCCGAGCGAGGAGAACATGCGCCCTTCGATGCCGCTGAGGAAGAACAGCGGCAGAAACGCGAGCACGACGACGATCGTCGCGAACACGATCGAATTCCGCACCTCGCTCGACGCCTCGAAGACCACCGACAGTATCGGGCGGGGCGTGGCGCTCAACCGGTTCTCGCGCAGCCGCCTGAACACGTTCTCGACGTCGACGATCGCGTCGTCCACCACCTCTCCGACCGCGATGGCGAGCCCGCCGAGCGTCATGGTGTTGACCGAGAGCCCGAACCAGTACATGACGATGGCGCTGGCCAAGAACGACAGCGGGATGGCGGTGAGGGTGATGGCGGTGGTGCGGAGATTCAGCAGGAACAGGAACAGAACGATCGCGACGATGATCGTCGAGTCGCGCAGCGCGGTCCGGACGTTGTCGATCGCCGCTTCGATGAAGCTGGATTGACGGAAGAGCGAGCGGTCGATCTGCAGATCGGTCGGGAGGGAGGCGCCGAGCTCTTCGAACGCGCGGTCGACTTCCGCGGTGAGCGCAGAGGTGTCGGCGCCGGGCTGCTTCTGGATGCTGAGGATCACGCCCGGCTTGCCGTTCACCCCGGCGTCGCCGCGTTTGACCTGCGGCCCCATGGTCACGCGGGCGACGTCCTTCAGCGCGACCGGCACGCCGTTGCGGGTCGTGACGACTGCCTGCTCGAGATCGGCGACGCTCGAGACGTTCCCGAGGTTGCGGACGAGATATTCGCGCCCGCCGTTGGTGAGGTAACCGCCGGTGGTGTTGAGATTGGCGGCCCGCACCGCCGATTCAACGTCGGTGAGCGAGAGGCCCAGCTGCTGCAGCCGGTCGGCCCGCACGAACACCTGATACTGGGCCACGCCGCCGCCGATGGCGGTGACCTGGGCGACGCCGGGGATCGACAACAGGCGCGGCCTGAGCGTCCAGTCGGCGAAGGTCCGGAGCTCGAGCGGCGAGCGTCCGCTGCTGCTCACCAGGCCGACCAGCATGATCTCCCCCATCAGCGACGAGATCGGGCCGATCGTGGGTACCACACCCTCGGGCAAATGGCCGGCGGCGAGCTGCAGCCGCTCGGCGACGATCTGGCGATCGACGTAGACGTCGGTGTCCCAGTCGAACTCGACGTAGAGCAGCGCCAGCCCGGTCGAGGAGGTGGAGCGGACCCGCTGAACGTTGGTGGCGCCGTTCACCAGCGTCTCGAGCGGCAGCGTCACCAGGCTCTCGACCTCCTCCGGCGCGAGACCGGGCGCCTCGGCGAAGATGGTGACAACCGGTCGATTGAGATCGGGGAAGATGTCGACGTCGAGACGCGGCACCACCAGCAGGCCATAGGCCAGGGTGAGCGCCGACAGCGAGACGACCAGAAGGCGATTGGCGAGGGAGAACCGGATAATCCGATTCAGCATTCGGCTAGTTCCACGGCACGGCGATGTGGGCGGAACCGCCGATCTTCAAGGCTCCTCCTGGATTCTCCACGTCGTAGATGACGCTGAGCGCACCGGTTTCGGGGTTGACCGATCCTGACACGGCAACCGGCCGGGCGAGCGGACGCGCGGACGGCAAGCCTGGCGACGTGAACGAGGCCCGTCCCGCGCCTTTCAAAATGGCGGCGCGCTGGTGGTCGTAGACCTGGGCCTCCAGCCAGACGCTGGAGGTGTTCACGATCGTGAACAGCCGCCGGAACTCGTCGGTGCCGTTGAGCTCTCCGGGGCGAAATCCCACTTCGGTGATCACTCCGGAAATCGGCGCCGACACGATCGTGACCTTGGGGTCGCGCCGTTTGATCACGTCCTTGTAGACCTCGACCTGACGGGCCAGCAACGTCTCCTCCTCGACGGCGTTTTCGACGATTCGCTCGAGCCGCTGCATTTCCTCCTTGCGGAAGGGGTCGCCCGGGTTGGCCTTGAGCGCGGCGCCCGCTTCGCGCGCGCGCTTCTCGGCCTGCTCGCGCCGCGTGCGGGACAGTTCGCGCTCGGCGGCGATGTCGACGGCCCGCGCGTTCATCTGATAGCGCTCATCGGCCGCGAGCTCGAGGATGACGTGCGCCAGCGCCTCCCCCTTCTTGACCGAGTCACCGACGTTCAGCCGCCGGCCGGCGAACTCGATCCGGCCCCAGAGCGGGGCCGCCACTTCGGCGCTCAGGTCCGGCTTCGCCCGGACGACGCCGTTGAGTGAGACCGGCGAGCGGCGGGAGGGATCGATCCCTCCCGCTTTACGAACTTCCCCGGCTGCCGGCAATCCGGCTGCCGGCAATCCGGTTGCCGGCGACACGGCCGCGGCATCGGACGCCGGTGGCTGGGTCGCGAGACGCATGCCGATTCTCAACAGCCGGTCCTGGTTGGTGACTTCGAAAAAAGCGGAGAGTGTTCCTGATCTGGGATCGAGCGTGTTCGCCACCCGCACGAGGCGCCCCTCGAAGCGGACGTCGGGAAACGACGGCGAGGTGAACCGCATCCGTGAGGGTGGGCGCTGCGCCGCCGCCTCCTCGGGGAAACGGGCCTCGATCCACACGCGTGACAGATCGAGGATCGTGAACAGCTTGTCGTTCTGGTACTTGAGCTGTCCGTGCGTGAAGTTCACGGCTTCGAGCGTTCCGTCGATCGGCGACACGATCGGCCGGCGGACCAGGTCGCTCTCGGTGATCTCCGCGGTATGCATGGCGAGCAGCTTCTGGGCGCGCTGTAGCTGGAGGCGCGACGTCGCGGCGCCGAGATCCGCCGTGTCGACGGATCCCATGACCTGGAGGGCCTGCTGCACCGAGGCCTCGCCGCTTTGCTTCAGGTGATGAACCCTGGCCGCGATGAGCTCGGCCTCCAGGCTGTCGCGCTTCGCGGCCAGCATCGGCACGAGCGACAGCCACCGCTGGTTGACCAGGTGCACCGCGTCGTGGAGCACGTAGTTGTATTCGAGGGTCGCCAGGGTCTGGCCGCGGCGGACGCTGGCCCCGACCCGCGGGGTGAAGCCACCGAACACCACCCGCGCGCTCGCCGGCACCATCACTTCGACCAGATGGCCCGGGACGGGAACGACCGTGCTGACGATCTCGCCGGCGCTCTCGGGGTCGGTCAGCGGAGCCGGGGCATCGCCGCCCCGACCCCCCGACGGTTTCTTCGGAGGGTGCGTGTGCGCTGGTGTGCCGGGCGGATGCGTGTGTGGCTCCGCAGCCTCTGGCGCCGCTGGTGTCGCGGCCGGTGCCGCGCCAGGAACTCCGCTGCCCGGCAGTCCGCTGCCCGGCACGCCCAGGTCCCAGGCGATGACGCCGAAATGCCGTTCGGGCAGGAACATCCGGCCGACGCGTGGACCCAGAAACAGATGGGTCCCGACCAGGACAGCCACTCCGGCCGCCAGGATGGCCCCGTCGACCGCGAGCGGTGGCGGCGTCAGGCCCGGCGGCGGCGCGCGAGCGCCATCGCGAGAAGGCGAGCCCGCCGAAGATCAGGACGACGATCGCGTCCGCGAGCAGCGTGGTCCGTGCGACCGGGCCCGAGCCCACGACCAGCGGGAACTCCGCTTTGATCGTCTCGCTTCCCGACGCGAAGTTCGCCGCCACCGCGTATTGGCCGCTGTCGCTGAATCGGTGGCGAGTGGTGTAGGTGCCCGGTTTCTCGCCCGGCCCGACGTGAGGCAGCGTATACGGGTCGCTGCCGGTCGAGATGATCCGCACCTGCAGATCGTTCGCGTTCACCGGCTGCCCGGGCGCCGTGCCGGCCTCGGCCGGCATCTTGAGCAGCTGAAACTCGAACCGGACGTCCTCACCGATCTGCGCGTCCTGCGGCAGGATCGCGAGCCCGATGCGATAGGGGCCATCGGCGGCCGGGATCTGACGGTAGACCGGCCGCTGCGGCGCGGTATTGTGTCCCTCATGCGCGGACAGCCAGACGCCGGTCGTCGCGAGCGCGGCGATGAGCAGCAGCCGCGGGTTCACTGACAGGCGCGAGGCCGCGGACACGAGGATCTCGCGGAGCGAAGCCCATACGAAGAACGACGGCACGTGCTGACCTCCGTGGGAGTCGAATGGAGCGAGTGAGGTGAACGGACGGCACTCATAGTACGCGAGCGATGTAAGGCGCTGTCAAGGTGAGTATATGGTAGGACCTATCGTGGTAAATTGTGCTGCCGCCATGACCCTCAAACGAGTGCTGGTTACCGCTGTGCTCGCGCTTGCCTTCGCCGCGGGTTCCCCCCTTCGTACGTGGGCCCAGAACGTCGGCGGCGGAGCCATCGGTGAGGTGCGGGATCCGAGCGGCGCCCCGGTCGCGGATGGCGTGGTGGTCTTTGTCCACACCGAGACGTCGGTGTCGCGCCGCGCCACCAGCGATGCGTCCGGCCGGTTCCGGCTCGCGTCCCTGCCGCCCGGCGACTATCGGCTCGACGTGGATGCGCCCGGATTCGCTCACGCCAGTCAGCAAGTGCGGATCACCGCCGGACAGACCGCCGCTCTCGTGGTGCCGCTGCAGCTCGCCGGGCAGGTCGAAACGGTCGACGTGTCCGCCTCGATATTGCAGAGGGAATCGGCCGCTCTCGGTGGACTGGTCAGCCGGGAACTGGTGCTTGGATTGCCCGTCAACGGCCGGAGCTACGAACAGCTGGCCCTGCTCGAGCCCGGAGTGGTCGCGACCACCAGCCGCGAGACCGCGGTGCTCTATCAGCACGGATTGAAGATCAACATCAACGGGGCCAGCAGCCGGTCCAACGCCTTCCTCCTCGACGGGACGAGCGTCGCCGATCTCTACAACAACGGCCTGGGAAGCGTCGCCGGCACGTTCCTCGGGCTCGAAGCCGTCCGGGAGTTTCAGGTCCTGACCAATGCGTACGACGCGTCGCACGGCGGCGTGAGCGGCGGCGTGGTCAGCATCATCACCAAGTCGGGTTCGTCCGACTTCCATGGATCGGGGTTCGGCACGTTCCGTGAGGGCGGCCTCGACGCGAAGAACTACTTCGATGCCGAGAAGCCTGAGTTCTGGCGCCGCCAGGCCGGGTTTTCGCTCGGCGGGCCGCTGGTGAGCCACCGCGCGCTGTTTTTCGCCACCGGCGAGTGGCTGCGCGAATCGCGCGGCATCACCCAGCTCACCACCGTCCCTTCGATCGCCGCCCGCAACGGCCAGCTACCGGATCCGACCCGGCCCGGCCAAACGATCCCCGTGAATCCGGACGTGCAGCCCTACCTCGATGCCTTCCCGCTGCCAAACGGTGTGGATTTCGGCGACGGCCTGGCCGAACATCGCTTCGAGGTGACGCGGCCGATAAGCGACAGCTTCGGCCAGGCACGGGTCGATCTCGACGTCAGCGACAGTAACAGCCTGTTCGCGCGCCTGACGCTCGACAGCGCCACGAAGACCGAGCCGGGCAGCTATCCGGATACGGGCGTCGACTGGGAGTCGGAGAGCCGCTTCTTCACGCTCGAAGACGCGCACGTCGCCTCGGACAACGTGGTCAACACGCTGCGGTTGTCGTACAGCTTCACCGATCTCCAGCAGACCGACGTCACCGGACGTGCCGCACCCGACAGCCTCTCGCTGGTGCCCGGCCGGGGGATGCCGCATCTCAGGATCGGGGGGATGCCGGCATTCGGATCGCTCGTGTCGCCGCACACCAGGGCGAAACAGCGATTACTCTCGGTGGGCAATGACCTGGCGATCTCACGAGGGGCACATCTGATAAAAGCGGGCGCTCTTGTCGAGCAGCTGGAGGCCTTCGTCGACTTCCAGATCTTCTGGCCCGGGCGCTACAGCTTCCCCGGCATTGCCCAGTTCCTCCAGGGGCGGCCGACGGTGCTTTCATTGGCGCTGGACGGATCCGAATCCCCCCGTGACCTGTCGAGCACCCAATTCGGCGTCTACGCGCAGGACGATATCCGGCTGACGCCAGCCTTGACGCTCAACGCCGGCCTTCGGTGGGAGTTCGCGACCGCGCCGACGGAACGGGAAGACCGCCTGGTTGCGCTCCCGGATCCGCTCCACGACGTGACACCGGTGACCGGTGAGCTGCTCCGCACCGAGAAGATGAACCTCGCACCCCGGGTGGGGCTCAGCTGGGCGCTGGCGGACCGTACCGTTGTCCGAGGCGGCGCCGGGATCTTCTACGACATCAACACGCTGCCGTTCGTGGCGCAGACGGTCGGCGGCAATCCTCCCTACTACAATCAGGTCACCGTCAGGAACCCGGCATTCCCTCACCCGAGCCTGTCGCCGTCACAGGAGCTCAGCCTCGGTATCCCCTCGGTACTACTGGCAGACGCCGCGACTGGTGCACTACAACGTGGCCGTCGAGCGGGAGTTGCCGTGGCAGACGGTATTGACGGTGGCTTACGCCGGATCCCGCGGCAGCCACATCGTGCGCTCCGGTGATCTGAACGCGCCCGTGCCGACCTTGCTCGCCGATGGCACGCCAGTGTTCGCCGCGGGCAGTCCGCGCCGCAACCCGGCCTTCGGCGCCATCAGCCTGCGGTCGACCGACGGACACTCCTGGCACGACGCGCTTCAGTTGAAGGTGGCCCGGCGGTGGCGCAACTCGCTGCAGTTCCAGGCGAACTACACCCTGGCGCGGACGACCGATGACACCCAGGGCACGGTCCCGACGGAGTCCGACGGCAGCGTGACCCAGTGGATGGATCCCGACCAGAGCCGGACCGATCGCGGTCCTGCCGACTTCGAGCGGCGCCACAACTTCAGCGGCACCGTGGTCTGGACGATCCCGGGCCCGAGCCACGCGCCAGCCGTGGTCACCCACCTCCTGCGCGCGTGGACGGCCAGCGCGATCGTGGCCCTTCGGTCGGGGAACCCGTTCACGGTCGGGATCGAGGGGGACTACTCGCGCACCCTCGCCCGCGTCGCGGTTCACCGGCCGAACCTCAGGCCGGGAGTGGACCCGGACGACATCATTCTCGGCGGGGCCGAGCAGTACTTCGATCCGTCCGCGTTCGAGCTGCAGGCCCCCGGCACGTTCGGCAATGTCACCCGCAACAGCCTGCGGGGCCCGGGGATCGCGACCGTCGACATCGCCCTCTCGAAGGGGCTGACGCCCGGCTGGCGCAGCGGCGCGCTGGATCTGCGCGTGGACGTCTTCAACCTGCTCAATCGCGTGAATCTCGCGATGCCGCAGCGGATCGTTTTCGCCGGCGTCCGCCAGGACGAAGCGCCGATCAGCAGTGCCGGACGGATCACGTCGACCACCACCGGACCGCGTGAAGTCCAGTTGAGTGTCCGGGTGACCTGGTGAATGGAAGACGGCTCGCACGCCTGCTGATCGCCATCCCGGCCGTTCTTCCGCTGCTGGCGCTGGCGGCCTGCAGCGCCGCTCCTTCATCCAACGCTTCCGCCGCCGAGCAGCCCGAACCCCGCCCGGTTCAACTCGCGTCGGTCACCGAGGCGCGCCTCGATCGAACGATCGTCGTGGCGGGCGACCTTGCGGCCGAGGAGCAGGCGATCCTGAGCATGAAAGTACCCGGCCGCCTCGAACACCTGGCGGTCGATCTGGGGAGCACGGTGACGGCGGGCCAGACGATCGCCCGGCTCGAGCCGACCGAGTATGCCCTGCGGGTTGCCCAGGCCGACGCCGCCTTCCGCCAGGCCCGCGCCCGCCTCGGTCTCGGCATCGACGGCAGCGACGACGTGGATCCACATCAGGTGGGTGTCGTACGGCAGGCGAAGGCGGTGATGGACGAGGCGCAGCTGACACTCGGGCGCGTGCGGGCCTTCGTCGAACGCGGCATCGCTCCTCGGGCCGAGCTCGACTCCGCGGAGGCCGCTCACACCGTCGCCGAGAGCCGCTACCAGGATGCGCTCGAGGAGGTCCGCAGCCGCCAGGCGATTCTGTCGCAGCGGCGCTCGGAGTGGGAGCTGGCAAAGGAGCAGATGTCCGCATCGGTTCTGAAAGCGCCGTTCGCCGGACGCATTCTCGATCGTCCGACCGCCCCGGGGCAGTACGTGGCCGCCGGTACGCCCATCGCCACGCTGGTCCGGCTCCATCCGCTGCGCCTGCGCGTGGAGGTGCCGGAGCGCAGCGCGCCCGACCTGCGACTCGGCCAGCCGGTGCGGGTGACGGTCGAGGGGGAGAAGGGGATCTTCACCGGGGTGGTGGCGCGCCTCAGTCCCGCGATCTCACCGGAGAATCGCACGCTGCGGGTGGAGGCGGAGGTGCCGAACGATCCCCCCAGGTTGCGGCCCGGCACATTCGCCAGTGCGGAGATCGTGGTCGAAGCGAGCGTTCCGGCCCTGGTGATCCCGTTCGATTCGGTCGTCAGTTTCGCCGGAGTGGACAAAGTCTTCGTCGTCGAGAACGGCAAGACCGCCGAACGACGGGTCCGGCTCGGACGCAGGCAGGGCGCGCTCGTCGAAGTCGAGCACGGCCTCTCCCCCGGCGCCTCCATCGTCGCCCAGCCCGGGACCATCGCCGCGGGTGAAGCCGTCCGGGTCGAGAAGCGCTAGCCGGGGCATCCATGCAGAAGCTCGCCGAGATTTGCGTCCGCCGCCCGGTGTTCGCCAGCATGCTCGTCCTCGGGATGGTCGTGGTCGGCGCGGCCAGCTGGCTCCACCTGGCGGTTGACCGATTCCCCGCCGTCGATCTCCCCAACGTCCGGGTGCGGACCGTCCTGCCGGGCGCCTCCGCCGAAGAGGTCGAGGTCCAGATCACCGAGCGCATCGAGGAGTCGATCAACGCGGTGGCCGGGCTCAACGATCTCCGCTCGGTCACCGGCGCGGGTGTATCGCAGGTCCTGCCCACCTTCGAGCTCGGTCGCGACATCGACTCGGTGACGCAGGATGTGCGTGATCGCGTGGCCACGGTCCTCAGCCAGTTGCCGGAAGACGCGGAGCCGCCGCTGATCGCGAAGATCGACAACGATGCCGCGCCGGTGCTGACGGTGGCGGTCTCGGGGAATCGCACCCTGCGCGAGCTGACCGAGATCGCCGACAAGACGGTCAAGCGCGCGGTGGAGCGGGCGAGCGGGGTGGGGGAGGTGGCGGTCGTCGGCGGCCTCGAGCGGGCGATCAACATCTGGGTCGATGCCGATCGTCTCGCCGCCTACCGGATGCCGATCGCCGACGTGAGCGCGGCGCTGGCGCGCCAGAACGCGGATCTGCCCGGCGGCAACATCACCGGCCCGACCACCGAACAGACGCTCAGGACGTTCGGGCGCATCACCGATCCCCGCGAGTTCAACAACCTGGTGATCACCACGGTGAACGGGTCGCCCATCCGCATCCGCGACATCGGCTGGGCGGAGGATGGCACCAAGGAGCAGCGGTCGTTCTCGCTGCTCGACGGCGTCCCGACGGTGGTGCTGCAGATCCGGCGGCAGACCGGAGCCAACACCGTCGCCACGATCGATGCCGCGACCCGGATCCTCGAACGGGTGCGCGAGGAGGTGCCGGGCGACGTTCGCCTGGACGTCATTCAAGATCAGTCCCGCTACATTTCCGCGGCGCTCCACGAGATCAACGTCCACCTGGTCCTCGGCAGCATCCTGGCCTGCCTGGTGGTGATGTTGTTCATGCGCAATTGGCGGGCGACGATCATCGCCGGCGTCGCCATCCCCGCGTCGGTGATCTCGACCTTCGCCCTGATGCGGGCGCTCGATTTCACGTTGAACAGCGTCACCATGCTCGCCCTGGTGCTCATGGTCGGCATCGTGATCGACGACGCGATCGTGGTGCTGGAGAACATCTTCCGCTTCATCGAAGAGAAGAAGATGAGTCCGTTCGAGGCGGCGGTGCAGGCCACCGCCGAGATCGCGCTGCCGGTCATGGCCACGACCTTCAGCCTGGTCGTCATCTTCATCCCCGTGGCGTTCATGTCGAGCATCTCGGGGCGATTCCTCTACCAGTTCGGGTTTACCGCCGCGGCCGCGATCCTCGTCAGCCTGCTGGTGTCGTTCACGCTCACGCCGATGATGAGCGCGCGGATGCTGCGTCGCGAAGGCGGGGGCGCCGGGCACGATGCCGCCGCCTCGAGACGAGGTTTTTACGCGCACATCGACCGTGCATACGCGAAGCTGCTCGGCTGGGCGATGGGCCGGCGGCTGCTGGTGCTCACCGCCTCGATCCTGATCGCGTTGTCGGCCGTGCCGCTGTATTCGGTCGTCCGCCAGGAATACACCCCGAGCGACGTCGACGAAGCCGAATTCGAGATGCGCGTGCGCGCGCCGCAGGGCACCAGCATTACGGCGATGGGGGAAGCGCTCCAGGCGGTCGAGCGTGAAGTGCGAGCCGTGCCGGGTGTTCGCCTGGTGCTGACCACGGTTGGCGGCGTCTTCCTGGGCGCGGTGAACGAAGGGGAGCTCTACGTACGGATCGCGCCTCATGAGGAGCGCGTCTTCTCACCCGGACGGCTGGTCCGGGCGATGGCTCGCCTTCGTCCACAGGACGCGTTCACCGGCAACTACTCGCAGCAGGAGGTCATGCGCGAGGTTCGCCAGCGCATGCGGCGCTTCCGCGATCTGGGCTTTTCGATCCGCAACATCCCGGCGTTCAACCTTGGCGGTCCCAGTCAGCCGATCAATTTCGTCCTCCGCGGGCCCGACCTTCACAAGCTGGGGGAGCTCGCCGACCAGCTGAAGAACCGCGCCGAGGCACTGGGGCTCCTGGATGCCGCCACCACGTTGGAGCTCGACAAGCCGGAGCTGCAGGCCAAGATCGACCGCGCGCGGGCGGCCGACCTGGGTGTGACCACGGAGCAGATTGCCGGAGCGCTGCGCCTGATGGTTGGCGGCGACGAGGAGGTCACCCGATTTCGGGATGTCAGCGTGAACCAGGAGTACGACGTCCAGCTTCGGCTCGCTCCCGAGGACCGCGCGGATCCCGAGACCATCTCCCGGCTCTACGTGCCGCGCCAGGGTGGAGGGCTGGTGCGTCTCGACAGCCTGGTGCAGCTGGTGCCGGCCGAGAGCCCGGCGCGCATCGACCGGCTCGACCGCCAGCGGCAGGTGCAGCTGCGCGCCAACATCGCGCCCGGCTACGCGCAGGCCGACCGGATCGCGGCCCTGCGGGCCGAGATCGACCGGATCGGCCTGCCGACCGGATACACCCATGCGGTCACCGGCCTGGGGCAGGAACTGGAGCGCACCGGGCAGGAGTTCGCCTGGGCCTTTCTGTTGTCCCTGATCTTCATGTACATGATTCTCGCGGCCCAGTTCGAGAGCCTGATCCATCCGTTCACGATCCTGCTTTCGCTGCCGATCGCCGTCCCCTTCGGCCTCATCTCGCTGTGGGCCACCGGTAATACCCTGAACCTCTACTCGGCGCTCGGCATGCTGGTGCTGTTCGGCGTGGTGAAGAAGAACGCAATCCTGCAGGTCGACCACATGATCGGGCTGCGGCGGGCGGGGGTCGAACGCTTCACCGCCATCCGTCAGGCGAACGCCGATCGCCTGCGGCCGATCCTGATGACCAGCCTGGCGCTGGTTGGTGGCATGTTGCCGCTCGCGCTCGGCAGCGGGCCCGGCGCGGAGGAGCGGCGTACCATCGCCGTCGTCATCATCGGCGGACAGATGATGGCCCTGGCGGTGACCCTGATCCTGACCCCGGTGGCGTATTCGGTCTTCGAGGATGTGGCGGTGGCGTCGGGACGCGCAGCCACCGGCCTCAGAGCGTCGGTCCCGCTGTTCGCGAGGCTGACGCGCCGGGGCTCGGCGGTGGCGGCGCCCCCCCGGCAGGATTGACGCTTCAGAAATACACGCGGCAGATGTCAGCAGCGAGGTAGCGGACGGGGTTGCCCTTCTCGTCACGAAAACGCACGACGTAATCCGACGACTCGTCGTCGTGCATCAGGTGCGCCATGTCGATGACCTTGCCTTTGACGATTTGCCCCGTGCGTAACATGATCGCCTGCTGCGACGCCTCCAGCGCCGGCGCGGGATGCCGGAGCGGGGCGAACTCCACGTAAGCGATGAGACTCGCCTTGGTGCGGAGCTCGCTGTCGGATTTTCTGCGGAGCCCGAAGTCCCCGCCTTCGCTGAGGTGCGGGTTCTCCCCGGTGTGGCGCTCGCCTGACTTCATCACCACCGTCACCGCGACCTGCGCGTCGAGCCGGCCCGCCAGTGTCAGGAACAGACCGCCGAGGACCAACGCCCGCACCAAGGTGCGGCGTGAGGTTCGAGGCGCCGCCCGGTCTTCTCCCGCCTCGAGTGCATCGATCATCGCGACCATGCCTCAGGATGTCAGCAGCCCGGGGGTGCTGGCAAGTCCCCGGATCACGGGCCGGATGCGTCTGTTCAGCGCCGAGCGATGTATATCTCGTGTGGAACGAGGGACGGGGCGCCGGCACGGAGGGCCGCGCGCTTATCCTGAAGTACACGCATCTGCTGGAATCTTGAAGGAGGTACCGTGGGTCGCCTGAACGTTTCGAGCGCCGTTGCCCTTCTGGCCCTGATGGCGTCGGTCCTGGGCGCCGCATGGCCGGTGCCGTTCGTGGTCATGGCGGACTCCTCGCAGCAGAAGCCCGGGACGTCGTTCAAGACCGCCATCGACTTCGTCAACGTGGACGTCACCGTCACCGATGAGCAGGGGCGACCGATCGAGGATCTCCGCGCCTCGGACTTCGAGGTGCTCGAGGACGGGAAGCCCCAGGAGGTGTCGACGTTTTCTCTGGTCCGGATCCCGATCGTGTCGCGCGCCGCGGCCGGGAGACGGGCGAGTCCGGTCGCCGTCGAACCGGATGTGCGATCGAACGATCCCCAGACCGGCGGGCGCGTCTACCTCCTGCTGCTCGACGATCTGCACGTCTCGGCGTTGCGTTCGGGGCTGGTCAAGACAGCGGCCCGGCAGTTCGTCGAGCGTAACCTGGGGCCGAACGACATGGCCGCCGTGCTGTACACCAGCGGCCTGGCGGGCGCGAGCCAGGAGTTCACGACCAGCCCGAGCCTGCTGCTGCGGTCGATCGACAAGTTCATGGGGCGCCGGCTCAGGTCGGCGACGCTCGAACGGCTGGATGTCTACAACAATCGGCCCGATGAACCGACCCGCGCCGACCTGCGCCTGCAGCGGATCGAGGATCCACTGGCTCTTGTGCGAGCCGATCAGGCGAGGAACATGATGGCCACGCTCACCAGCGTGGGGGACCTGCTGGCCCGGTCTTCGGGGCAGCGGAAAGCCCTCGTGCTCTTCAGCGAGGGTCTGGACTACGACCTCGGCATGGGCCTCGCCCAGACCGCGAGCGGACTCAACACGTTTACCAACACGCAGGCTCCGGAGCTGCTCCAGGAGCTGCAGCAGACGATTCGCGCGTCCGCCCGCGGCAACGTGAGCGTCTATGCCGTGGATCCGCGGGGCCTGGCCGCCACCGGTGAAGATCTGATCGAGGTGACGTCGCTCCCGCAGAATCCGCTGCTGGGGCTGACCACGGCCGCATTCGACAACGAAGTGCGGGTCGCGCAGGACAGCCTCCGGGTGCTGTCGGAGCACACCGGGGGTTTCGCCGCCGTGAATTCGAACGACCTCGGCGGCGCATTCGACCGGATCGTCGCCGACAACAGTACCTACTACCTGCTGGGCTATCGCTCGACCGATCCGCGTCAGGACGGCAAGTTCCGGCGGATCGAGGTGCGGGTCCGGCGTGCGGGAGCGCGGGTTCGAGCCCGCTCCGGCTACACGGCCGCCCCGCCCAAGGCTGTCCAGTCCCGCCTGCTGAGCGAGGCGGTGGAGCCGTCGCCCGCGCTGCGGGAAGCGTTCAACAGTCCGCTGCCGATGAGCGGGGTTCCGCTGCGGGTGTTTGCCGCGCCGTTCAAGGTCGAGAAGGGTGCGTCTGTGCTGGTCGGTGTGGAGGTGGACGCGGGGGCCTTCCGCTTCGAGCAGAAGGATGGTCTCTTCACCGACACGCTCGAGGTCGCCATCGTCGCGCTCGACGAGAAGGCCAAGTTCAAGACCGGCGACCGGCATCGGGTCGAACTGCGGCTCAAGCCCGCGACCCATGAGGCCGTTCGAACGCGGGGGCTCCGCCTGCTGTTTCGCGTGCCCCTCCCGTCGGGCCGGTTCCAGCTGCGGGCCGCGGCGCACGAGTCCGGTTCCGGGGCGACGGGTAGCGTGTTCTACGACCTCGAGGTCCCCGAGTTTCACACGGCACCACTGGCGATAAGCGGACTCATCGTGACGAGCTCGGCGGCGGCCGCAGTGCCCACGGCTCGACCGGACGCGGCCTTGCAGACCGTGCTCCAGACGCCCCCGACCGGTGAACGGACCTTCCACGCGGGCGAGACGCTCGCGGCGCTGTTCGAGGTCTACACGCAGCCCGCCGACACTGCCGGTGTGGACATCGTGACGACCGTGCGCGGCGCCGACGACCGCGTGCTGTTCAAGACCGAAGCTCAGGGGTCGACCGGCGCCGTGAACCGGCAGGTGGTTCCGATCGCCGCGCCCGAGCTGCCCCCGGGTCGGTACACGCTGCGAGTCGAAGCCCGGCCACGCCGCGCGCCGGATCGCGCCGCATACCGGGAAGTCGCCTTCGAGATCACGTCGGCGCCGCGGCGCTGAGACCGGATCCGACCAGCTTCCTTGGTCCGACCTTTCCGCTTGACAGTGACCGGGGTCGAGCCTAGAGTTCGGCGTACGCTCGCTTCCGTCGTACCGACTCGTCAACCAGCGTCGCGTGTGATGGAGGAATCCGCTCGTCCGGCCTCGATTCGAGGCGTCCGACGATCCGGGGCACACGGGGACGTTCATGGTGGCGCAACTGGAGGCTCTATGGCTCGCATGATCTTCGGCGTGGTTGCCTTGCTGCTCGTTGCTCCGCCGCTGGTGCTGGCGCAGCTCACGACGGCTACGATCTCGGGTACGGTCAAGGACGGCGGCGGCGGGGTCTTGCCTGGGGTGGCGGTTGTGGTAAAGCACGTCGACACGGGCGTCAGCCGGTCGGCTGTCACCGACGCCGGGGGGCGCTATGAAGCCGCCAGCCTGCCGATAGGCGCGTATGAAGTTCGGGCGGAGCTTTCCGGTTTCCGGCCGATGGTGCGCAGCGGGATTGATCTGACCGTCGGCCGCAACGCGGTCGTCGATCTGGTGCTCGAAGTCGGCGGCATGCAGGAAGCGGTGACGGTGGTCGGCGAGGCCCCTCTGCTCGAAACCAAGTCCGCCACCGTCTCCAACCTGATCGACTCGAGGCGGGTCGAGGAGCTCCCGCTGAACAGCCGCGACCTGACCCAGCTCACCTATCTGCAGCCCGGGATCCTCAAGATCCCGCGCACCGGCGGCGGTGTCTTCAGCGGCATGGGTGACACCATCAGCGTCGCCGGGGCGCGAGGCAACCAGAACCTGTACTTGCTCGATGGCGTGGCCTCCTCCGACCTCTCCGGTAATCCGCAGAGCGCCATGGGCTCGTACGTCGGCGCCGAGACCGTGCAGGAGTTCCAGATCGTCACCAACAACTACTCGGCCGAGTATCGCAGCCAGGCCGGGGGCATCATCAGCGCCGTCACGAAGTCCGGCACGAACTCGCTGCGCGGATCGACGTTCTGGACCCACCGGAACGATTCGCTCGACTCGGCCAACTATTTCGACGACGCCTTCAACGTCGAGAAACCGGATTTTACGCGGCATCAGTATGGTGGCTCGATCGGCGGGCCGATCCTGCGCGACCGGACGTTCTTCTTCGCCAGCTACGAAGGGCTGCGTGAGCGTCTCGGACAGACCGATACGATCACGGTGCCGACGATGGCGGCCCGCCAGGGCATCCTCCCGACCGGGGTGGTGCCGATCAATGCGGGGGTCGTGCCCTACCTCTCGCTCTGGCCGGTGCCCGGTCAGGGAAATACGGTCGTCGAGGACTTCGGCGACGGCACCGTCGAGGTCGCGGGGATCGAGAACCGGCCGACCGATGGCGATTACTTTCTCGGCAAGGTCGATCACAACTTTGGATCACGCGGCCGGCTGGCGGTGACCTACAACTACGATGCGGCCGAGCGCCGGATCGAAGGAATGCTTTCACGGGTCGGGGCGGCGACGTCAGGGGCCGGCGACGGCCTCGCAGATGCCAGCACGAAGCACGTGATGTCGGCCAAGCACACGAGTGTCTGGGGGAAGGGCCTGGTCAACGAGTTGAGCGTCGGCTACAGCAGCACCAAGCCGGAAGGGGCGATCCCGTTCGACCCGCAGGATTTCGGCGATCTGCCGTTTCTGCCACAGCGCGACCTGCTCGGTCAGCTGAGCGTCGACGGCGTCTCGTCCCTGGGTTATCGCACGATCCTCGACGCCTACGGTCAGTACATCTGGACGATCCAGGACGCCGCGTCGTGGAATCGGGGCAGCCACTCACTGCGGTTCGGCGGCGAGATCAATCCGATGCGGCTGACGCAGGAGAGCTGCGCTCGAGGCTGCAACGGCCTTTACGAATTCGAGAGCTTCGAGAAGTTCCTCCGTGCCGAGCCCGAGTTGTTCGAGGCCACCCTGCCGACCGGGGACACGCCGAACCGAAACCTGAGCCAGGTCCTCCTGGGTGCCTACTTCCAGGACAACTGGACCGTGCGTCACGATCTGACGCTGAATCTCGGCCTGCGCTACGAGTACATGAGCGTGCCGGAAGAACGCGACGGATTGAGCGGCAGTCTGATGCACTACTCCGACACGTCGGTCACGATCGGCCCGCTGTTCAAGAATGCCACGGGCAAGAGCTTCAGCCCGCGCATCGGCATCGCCTGGGCGCCGGGTGAAGGGAAGACCTCGATCCGGGGCGGCGTCGGCATCTACTACGAGCACCCCAGCCTGTACCATGCGCGCACCACGCTGCAGGAGCTGCCGCCGTTCACGCTGGTGGGGTCGGTGGATCAGGGCGACCTCTCGGTGCCGCTCCAGTTCCCCGACGCGTACACCAACCAGATCGATCTCCTCAGCGCCGCGGTCAACATCCGCAGCATCGTCTACGACATCGACACCATGTTCGGCTACCGCTGGAGTGCCACGATTCAGCGGCAGCTGCCGGCCAAATGGGTCGCCACGCTCGGATACACCGGTTCGGCGTACCACAATCTGCTGGTCCAGTCGATCGGTCATCTGCGACGGTGGCAGGGATTCCCGGAGCAGCCGGAGGAGGGTCCGAAGTTCTTCCCGGCGGGGGCCGGCCGCGTCAACCCGGCCTGGGCTGACATGCGTCTCCAGCACACCAGCGCCGACGCCGATTACCACGGGCTGACCGTTGGGGTGCAGAAGCGCCTGAGCAGCGGCTTCGATGCGCAGTTCAGCTACAGCTACGCCAAGGCGATGGATCAGGGCTCGGGTGTGTCGAGCGGCGGCGACAACCTCCTGCAGGGCCAGCGCACGGTCCAAGGCTACTGGGATCTTTACCTGGACCGCAGTCTGTCGGCATTCGACATCAGGAACAACTTCACGGCCAACTTCACCTACCAGTTGCCGGGAGACACCCTGACCGGCGCGCTGGGCCTGATCGCCAAGGGTTGGCGCGTCAACGGCATCCTGATGGTGTCGGATGGATCCCCGCTGTCGGTCAGCGGCGCCACGACGGCGGCGGTCAACCGGGTCGGAAACGGCGACGGGCTCCGCGCCAATCTGGTGACCGGAGGCGATGAGTAACCCGGTGCTGGGCGGCCCCGATCTGTACTTCGACCCGACCCAGTTCGCGCCGGTGACGCCGGGTTACTTCGGCAACCTCGGGCGCAATACCCTGATCACCCCCGGGTTGGCGACGTTCGATCTCGGACTCTCGAAGGCGTTCCCGGTGTATGGCGGACGCCGTTCGTTGCAGTTCCGAACCGAGATCTTCAACCTGTTCAACCGGGCAAACTTCGGCACCCCGAATACGAGCATCATCAACTCCAGCGGGGCACCGAACCCGAGTGTCGGCCGGATCACCAGCACCCGCACCACCGCCCGGCAGATCCAGGTGGGGCTGCGCTTCATCTTCTGAGCGGGCCGCGTTCGGACGCAGACCATGAGCGTCTTTGCCAGGGGGGCCCTCCACCCCCCTCTTTTTCATCTGGTGCGGGCGCGTGCGGTTGGCGGCCGGCAGCAGGACGTACGACTCTCGGCCGAAGGAGGCGCTTGTGCAGGAATTGGTTAGAGATCTGGTCCAGCGCAAACTCTCCCGCCGGGGCTTCCTCGGCGGCATGGTGGCGGCTGGCTACAGCGCGGCCGCGGCGCGGTCCGCCCTCGCGTCGGTGTCACCCTTCCTCGACGACAGCCCGCCGCAACAGGCTCTGACGCGATCGATGACCGGGACCGGCGGGGCCCTGCTGGCGGAGCAGATCATCGAGACTGGAGCGAAGTACTTCTTCGTCGCCAATGCGTCGGGCCTCGGAGCGCTCTGCGACTCGCTGGTGGAGCGCCCGCAGATCCAGCTGATTCAAGCCACCCACGAGGGGCAGGTGGTGGCGATCGCTGACGGTTATGCCAAAGCCTCGGGCAAGATCGGGTTCGGCATGTACAGCCGCGTGGGGCTGCCCCACTCGTCCGCGAACATGTACAACTCGATGAAGGACCGCACCTCGGTCGTGCTCCTGAGCGACCACGCGGACACCGGCAGCGAAGGGGTCGACGGCCACGAAGACATCGACGACTGGCTCGAGCCGGTGAAGCAATACACGAAATGGCGATGGGTGGCGCATCAGGCCGAACGCATCCCCGAATGGGTGCGCCAGGCGTGCAAGGTCTCGACGGTGATGCCGGGGGGGCCCTGCTACGTCCGGATCCCGCGCGACCTGATGTATCGCGACAACGTGACCGCCGCCATCTTCAAGGGGGAGGCGTTCCGCATCCCGATGGAGATCCGGCCGGACGTCGACGCCATCCAGCGCGCGGCGCGCGCGATCTGGGAAGCTTCGAGCCCGCTGCTGCTGGTCGGGCCGGAAGTCAGCCAGTGCGATGGACGGAAGGATGTCGTCAAGCTCGCCGAGCTGCTCGGGATGCCGGTCGTGCAGCATCGCAGTTACTACGCCGACTTCCCGACGTCGCATCCGCTGCACGTCGGTGAGCTCGGCGAGGGGCGCCGCTTCCCGGAGAAATACGACTGTCTGATCAACTTCGGGGCGCGACCGAGCCGGGCAGCCGGCGCGGCCTACATCCACGCCAGCGTCGAACCGCTGGCGATCGGACGGAACACACCGCTGACCGCGGGTCTGCTCGGCGACCTCGGACAGACGGCCCGCGATCTGGCCGAGGCGATCAAGAGTCTGGTCCCGGCGGGCCAGCTGAAGACCCGCGCCGCCGAGCGGCTGGCCGCCGCCACGGCCTACACCAGCAAGCTGCGCCAGACGCGCGTCGGACTGGCCCGCCGCTCCAAAGGCGCCCCCGTGCCCTGGCAACGTTTGATGGTCGAGCTCAACGATCAGCTCGACAAGAACGCGGTGATCGTCGAAGAGATCGGCACCGAGTCGAAGGTCCTGAACTTCTTCGATTTCGCCGACGATGCCAAGCTCAAGATCGGGCGGACGGAAGGGCGTTCACTGGGGTGGGGCACCGGAGCGGCCGCCGGAGTGCAACTCGCGCTGCCCGACCGCCAGGTCGTCAACTTTCAGGGAGACGGCGGCTTTCTGTTCGGTCAGACCGACTCGCTGTGGACCTACTCGCGATACGACCTGCCGATCATGACCGTGATCTTCAACAACCAGAGCTATGAAGAAGTCCGCTGGAACATCATGGGCAGGGAAGGAGGCGCCTCGGGCAAAGCCGGGCGCGACTACATCAACTACCTTGGTGATCCCGACGTGGACTTCACCAAGCTGGCTGCTGCGTACAACATCGATGGTGCGGTGGTCAAGAACACCGAGGAGCTGGGGCCGGCGATCCAGCGCGGACTGAAGATCATGCGCGACGGGCGTCCGTTCATGCTGGACGTTCGCGTGCTGAACACTGGCGCGGGTGCCGACGTGACCTGGTATCCGAAGTTCTCGCTCGCCAAGTCCCGGACCGGCATCGCATGAGCGCACCGGCGACCACCCGCGCCGTCTGGACGGCGGCTGGTGTCGTGGTGGCGGCGGCGGCGACGTTTGCCGCACACCCCACTACTTCGCAGACGCCGCGCAATCTGGGCGACACCACGCTGGTGGCCTACCTTCCACCGGGCCAGGGTCAGGCACTGGTCTCGAAGCAGTGCACCGGTTGCCACGATCTGAAAGGCGTGCTCCGGCTGCGCGCGCCAGCAGAGAAATGGGAAGCCCTGGTACTGGACATGGGCGCGCGCGGCGCCCCGATCGAGCTCGATGACGTCGACCCGATGGTCAAGTACCTGAGCGAGGTGTTCGGTCCGAAGGCCCCGCCGTTCGTCGACGTCAACGAGGCCACCAAGGCCGAGTTGACGCAGCTGCCGGGGGTCTCCGCCGAAGCGGCCGATCGGCTCATTACCGCGCGCGGTCAGGGCGCGCTCACGTCCAGCGACCAGGTGCGCACCGCGCTGGGGATCGACCAGCCGGCGTTCGACAAGATCAAGTACTACGTCTACGTGAAATCGTCGCCGCCGCGTAATCGGTGACCGGCAGTCATCGGATTCGGTGGAGACAACGGCCCCCCGGTCGCGGGGCGGCACCATGCGGCAGGCGGGGACCTGGCCTGCATAACGAAGAGGAAGCAACAAGGAGAATCGTCTGATGATGCGGAAGAGAATCTGGGTCGGCAGCGCGGCAGCACTGTCGACGGCGTGGTTGGTGAGCGCGGCGGGTGTCTCGGGGCAGAAGAAGCTGGAGCCGCTTCTCGTGCCGCTGACCGACGTGTCGATAAACAAGGTGCCGTACATCACGGCCAAAGAGGCGGGTCTCTACGAGAAATACGGCCTCGACGTCCAGCTGTACATCACCGAAGGAGCCGCGAAGAAAGGCGAAGGGGACGGGATGGCCCCCCCGAAGGAGTTCGTCGGCGGTAAGGGTTCCGACCTGAGTACCGGCGGCGGCGTGGGGCTGACGGTGGGCAGGTCTCGCCGCGGCGGCGACAACGTCATCCTTGCCACCACCGACCATGACCTCCGGTGGCACATTTACGCCAGGCCTGAGATCAAGACCATCGATCAGTTGAAGGGTAAGCGCCTGGGGGTGACCGGCGAGTCGAGCTGCACCGGGCTCATCGGGCACATCATCGCCAACAAGAAGGGTTGGACGGTCGCCTGGGGAGAATCCGGCAAGGACCTCAACCTCGTGAGAGCGTCCGAGGCTCGGCTCGAAGCCCTCGAGAAGAACCAGGCCGATGCCGTCGTCATCAACGAGCTGGGTTTCACCCATGCCGCGAAGATGGGGCTCAGGCCGTTGATCGACCTGAGCACGTGGGATGACCCCTTCCTCTGTTCCGGGGTGAGTGCGCGCCAGTCGTGGCTCAAGGAGCCGGGCAATCGCGACAAGGCCGTCCGGTTCATGAAGGCGACGCTCGAGGCGATCGCCATGATGCACAAGAACGATCCCGTGGCCATGCGGGCAATCGGCAAGTGGTGGGGCGTGCCGGATCGGGAGATCCAGAGGAAGATGCTCCTCACCGGCAAGGAGATCCCACGGAAGCCCTATCCGAACGTGGACGGCATCAAGCTGGTCATGAAGCTCTACAACTCTCCGGAAATGGGCAAATTCAAGCCGGAAGACTTCTACGACGACAGCATCATGCGCGAGCTCGACAAGAGCGGATTCATCGACAATCTGTACAAGTGAGCCACCGGCGGCAGGCGGGATCGACCGGCGTATGCCCGCGTCGAACCTGCCTGCCGCCCACCCGGCCGGCTCCTGCGACACGGCCGCGAGCTACGCCCACCTGGTTGTGACGCCCGTCGCATTCCGCTTCCATCCGAACCCGAAGAGAGTCCGGCCGACCGGCTCGCTGGCCGCCGGTCTGATGCTGGCGCTGGCCGGCGGGCGGTTGCCGGGCCCCAGCGGTATCGCGGCCGCCGGGTGGCAAAGGTAGGACCTTTTTCACCTTGACACTCACCCGGGCCGATAATAGGATGCCGCTCGGTGCGCAGACCGGGCGGATCGCTCGTATTGCCGCACGCTTCCACTGGTTACGGGCCAACTACCGACGAAACAGGCCTGGAGAAAATATCCACGATGTTCAAGCGATTCTTCCTGTGTCTGGCGCTCCTGGTCGCTCCCGCCAGTGCCTGGGCACAGCTGACTACCGGCACCATCACCGGGGTAGTGAAGGACACCAGCGGAGCTGTCGTCCCCGGCGTCAGCGTCCACGTCACCAATGTCGATACCGGCGCGGCGCGCACCGTCGTGTCGGATGCCGACGGGCGCTACGAAGCGCCGAATCTCGCGGTCGGCAACTACTCCGTTCGTGCGGAGCTGCAAGGCTTTCAGACGACCACCCGCACCGGCATCGGGCTCACCGTCGGGCGGACGGCGGTCGTGGATCTCGATCTGAAGATCGGCGAAATGACCGAGGCGGTCGAAGTGAAAGGTGAGGCCGCCCTGCTGGAAACGACGACGGCCACGGTGTCGAATCTGATCGACGCCAAGCGGGTCGTCGAACTGCCGCTGATGAACCGCGACCTGACGCAGCTGACCTTCCTGCAACCGGGCGTGCTGAAGATGCCGACCCCCGGCGCCGGCAACTCCGGCTCGTTCAGCGGCATGGGCGACAAGCTGAGCGTCGCCGGCGCGCGCGGCAATCAGAACATCTTCATGCTGGACGGCGTGTCGAACAGCGACCTGTCGGGCAACCCGCAGGGCGCCACCGGTGGCTTCGCCGGCGCTGAAACGATCCAGGAGTTCCAGGTCATCACCAACAACTACTCCGCTGAGTACCGCAGCCAGGCTGGCGCGATCATCAGCGCGGTGACCAAATCGGGCACCAACCGGTACCGCGGCTCCGTCTTCGAGTTCCATCGCAACGATGCGCTCGACGCGCCGAATTTCTTCGACGAGAAGTTCGGCCGGGACGAACCGACATTCGACCGCAACCAGTTCGGCGGATCGCTCGGCGGACCGATCCTGAAGAACCGGACCTTCTTCTTCACCGCCTATGAGGGCCTGCGGCAGGACCAGGGAAACACGTCGACCATCACCGTGCCGACGATGGCGGCCCGCCAGGGCTTCCTGCCAACCGGCCAGGTGACGGTCAATCCGGAGGTCATTCCCTACCTGAATCTGTACCCGGTGCCGGGCCAGGGCAACACGGTGGTCAGCGATTTCAACAACGGCACGGTGCAGCTCGCCGGAGAGTCACGGGAGAAGATCGAGGGTGACCTGTTCACGGTCAAGCTCGACCACCGCTTCAGCGACGGCAAGCCCGGAACGATCAGCGCCACCTACAATTACGATGATTCGGCGCGCAACAATTTCGGCCTCCTGCGCAGCGATGCGCTGTTGAACAACAAGCACGCGCTGGCCGTCAAGCACACTAGCGTCCTGTCCCCCAGCACCCTCCTCGATTCCAGCTTCAACTTCAACGATACGCAACCGGAAGGGGACGTTCCGCTCACGGCCCCCGACGACCCGTCGCTGGTGTTCACGCCGGGCAAGGACCGCATCGGCGAGGTCATTATTTCGGCGCCGAGCATCAGCACGCTCGGCACCTCCCGGGACCGTGACGCCTACTTCCAGCGCAGCTACTCGCTGGCGCAGAATCTCACCTTCAGCAAGGGACGGCATTCGCTGCGGGTTGGCTACGAAGGCACCAAGTATCGCTACATCCAGGACACCTGTTCGAACGGATGCTTCGGCAGCTACACCTTCCGCACGCTGACGACCTTCCTGCAGAACGTCCCGCGCCGTTTCGACGCCCGGCTGCCCGACAGTGTCTCGGTGAAGACGCTCGACCAGACGATGCTCGGCGCCTACGTCCAGGACAATTTCCGGGTGACGCCGACCTTCACCCTGAACATGGGGCTGCGCTACGAGTATTCGAGTGTGCCGGAGGAGCGCAACGGCGCGACCTCCCACATCACCGACCTGACGCTCGAGACGCCGCTGGCGCAGTTGAACGAACCCGGCGCGCTCTACAAGAACCCGATGACCAAGGCATTCAGCCCGCGCGTCGGCTTCGCCTGGGCGCCGGGCGGCGGCAAGACCTCGATCCGCGGCGGCGTCGGTGTCTACTACGAGCACCCCGGCTTCTACCACATCCGCACCGCGCTCCAGGAGCAGCTGCCGTTCAATCAGCTCGGGCGGATCGACGACGTCGACGCCAACCGCGTCGGCCGGCCTCTGGACTTTCCGGATGCCTACGAGACGCAGCAAGATCTGTTGGCCGGCCGTGCCAGCATGCGCGGCTTCCAGTACCGATCTCGATACCTCGTACGGCTATCGCTGGAGCCTCACCGGTCAGCGTCAGTTCTGGGACACCTGGGTCGCCACCGTCGGCTATACCGGGTCGTCGTTCATGAACCTGTGGTGGCAGGGGCTCCCGAACGTCCGCGAGTGGCAGGGTTATCCCGCGCAGCCGACCGGGCCCAAGTTCTTCCCGGCTGGCGCGCCGCTGATCAACCCCGAGCTGGCCGATGCCCGCGTGCAGTACCTCGAATGCCGACGCCAACTATCACGGCGCCGCGTTTAGCGTGCAGAAGCGTTTCAGCGCCGGCTTCCACTTCCAGGCCGCGTACACGCTGTCGAAGACGATCGACGAGGGCTCGGGGATCACGAGCTCGGGCGATCGGTTCCCGCAGGGGCAGCGCTCGATGTACGTGTGGGACCTCGACAAGCGGCGCGGGCTGTCGGCCTATGACGTCCGCAACAACTTCAGCGCGAACTTCACCTACGAGATTCCGGCCAGTCAGGGCCTGACCGGACTGACCGGGGCGCTCGCGCGCGGCTGGCAGGTGAACGGCGTGGTGACGTTGATGGATGGATCACCGCTCACCGTCACCGACAGCAGCACCGCGCAGAGCGACCGGATCGGCTCGAGCGAGGGGCTGACGGTGGACCTCAAGGAGGGCGGCAATCCGAATCCGGTGCTGGGTGGGTCCGATCGCTACTACGACGTCACCCAGTTCGAGCCGTCGAAGCTTGGATACTTCGGCACCCTGGGCCGCAATACGCTGATCGGACCGGGGCTGGCGACCGTCGACGCCTCGGTGTTCAAGACCTTCTCGGTGGGCCAGCAACGCCAGATCGCCTTCCGGTTGGAGATGTTCAACGTGTTCAACCGCGTCAACCTCGGCACGCCCGACATGACCGCGTTCATCGACGGCGTGGTCAATCCGACCGCGGGCCAGATTACGAGCACCCGCACGCCGGGCCGGCAGACGCAGCTGGGCGTGCGGTTCACGTTCTAGTCGAGTGGGAGGAGGGGCCCCCGACCGGGGCTCCTCGTAGCGCCTGGCGGACAGCCGCCGGAAACAGGAGCAAGGGGTGATTGCATGATGCCGCTTTTCTGTCGTTCCCGATGGCTGGCGTCGGCGATCGCGGCGGGGACGGTCGTCCTCGGCGGCGACCTGGCGCCCGAATGGCTGGCGTCGTCCGGGGTCGGCGGTCAACGCACCGGCACGCTGGTGGCCTACGAGCCGTTGTCGGACACCTGCGTCATGCCGGCGGCCGAACAGCGGGCGGCGATGCGCGAGGAGTACGCCTACGCCCAGGCCCTCAACCGCACCGCCAACCGGGTCGCCAACGGTGCGGCGGCGCCGGTCCGCACGATCAAGGACCCCTACGCGTCGTTCGCCGGCGTATCGGTGGATCCGGTCCGCAACGAAGTCGTCTTCACCGACGAAAGCCTGTTCCAGGTGCTGGTCTACGACCGCCTCGAGAACACCCCCGCCAACGCCAAGGCGAGCCGGCCCAAGCGGCTGATCGTCGGCAACAAGACCAACATCGAGTTCCAGTCGAGCGTCTGGGTCGATCCCAAGACCGGTGAGATCTACGCGGTCAACAACGACACGCGTGACACCACCGTCATCTTTGGCGCCGGCGCCGACGGCGATTCCGCCCCGGTCCGCAGCATCCAGACCCCGCACGGCTCCTTCGGGATCGCCGCGGCCGAAGCTCACGACGAAGTGCTGATGACCATCCAGCACGATTCCGCGGTCGTCGCCTACAAGAAAACCGCCGGCGAGAAGGATTCGCCGATCCGGTTGCTGCAGGGGCTCGGCACCAAGCTCGCCGATCCGCACGGCATTGCCTACGATCCCAAGACCGACGTGATCTACGTCGCCAACTTCGGGGCCACTCACGACGTCAGCGCCAAGGAGACGGGCCGCGACCGACGCGGCATTACCCGGACGAACTGGCCGCTGGGACGCGACCTGGCCGTGCCCGGTTCCGGCACGATCAGCAAGCCCTCGATCAGCGTCCATCGTCGCCTTGCGACTGGAAACGAGGCGCCGGTTCGTGTCATCGAAGGACCAGCCACGCAGCTGAACTGGCCGACCGGCATCGCCTTCGACTCCGAGAATCGCGAGCTGTATGTCGCCAACGATATGGGCCCGTCGATCCTGGTGTTCGACGAGGGGGCGCAGGGCAATGTCGCGCCAAAGCGGGTCCTGAAAGGATCCCGGACCGGCCTGGCGAATCCGACCGCCGTGTCTCTCGACCTGAAGAACAAGGAGTTCTGGGTCGCGAACTTCGGCGGGCACTCCGGCACGGCCTACGACCTGGGCGCCTCGGGCGACACCGCGCCCAAGCGCACGATCCGCAACGCGCCCAAGGGCACTCCCTCGCTGATGATCGGCAACCCCGGAGCCGTGGGGTACGACAGCAAACGCGAGACGATCCTCGTCCCTAATTGAGTGGCCCATCCGCAGATTGCGGTGTTCGCCAGGTTGGCGGACGGAGGAGCAGACAGGGTGAGGGCGATCGAAGGACAGGCAACGCTGCTGGGCCGGACCATGCACGCGATTGCATACGATGCGATCCACGACGAGATCATCGTGCCGCAGCAGTTCGGTCAGGCGATCCTGACCTACGCCGGGTGACGCCGCCGGCGAAGCGCCGCCCAAGCGCGTGATCATCGGATCGAAGACGCAGCTCAGTCGCCCGGACCGGGTCGGGGTCGACGCCGTGAACAACGAGATCCTCGTGCCGGAAGACGACAAGGTGCTGGTCTTCCCGCGCGAAGGGGTTGGCAACGTCGCTCCGACGCGCGTGCTGGGCGGCCCCGAATCTGGGGTGCTGGGCACCGAAGCGGTGGCGGTCGATAACAAGCGCAATCTGACCATCGTCGCCGGCACGTACCAGGACGGCGACGCCCGGAGCAACTCGCTGATGATCTTCGATCGAACCGCGTCGGGCGGCACCAGGCCGAAGCGGGTGATAACCGGCGTGCCCGACAACCGGAACATCGCGGTCGATTCCGAGGGGGGATGGATCTTCGTGACGTTGCCCGGCACCATCGCGCATCCCTATGGGTATGTCGGGGTCTGGAGCATCGATGACAGCGGCAACGTGCCCCCTCGCTACCGGATCGGCGGACCGGACGGCACGCTGCGCATGCCGCGCGGCGTCGTCCTGGACCGGAAGAATCAGTCGGTCATCGTGTCCGACAAGAAGCTGAACGCGATCCTGACCTTCAGGATTCCGGAGATCTTCACGCAGTCGAGCAGTGAGTCGCGGCAATAGTCGGTTGATCGAAGGGACGTGACAGCGGAGTGACGAGCGAAGAATGGGATGGGACCGCGGTTGCAGATCCGCGGGCAAGGCTCATCCGATCGGCCGAGGCGGAGCGCGCGGTGCCTCGACGATGCTCGAAAGATACCTAGCCGCGTCCATCCACTCCGGTCAGGGACCATGGTGGGGGCACCGCACATGCGCGCAGGAGCAGGACGAGAGGTGAGCAGTGGGCAATCGCATGCATAACAAGATGTTCAGCTGGGTCACGTTGGCGGTGTTTGTTTTCAGCAGCTTCAATACGACAGCGTTCGCGCAGCAGGTGCCAGCAGAACTGATCTCCTACCCGGAGCTCATCGTTCACAACGCCAATGTGCTCACGCTCGACGCCAAGGATACGGTCGCGCAGGCGGTGGCGATCCGTGACGGAAAGTTCCTGGCGGTCGGCACGAACGCGGCCATGCTCCGCCTGGCCGGTCCGAACACGCGGAAGCTCGACGTCAAGGGGCAGACGGTGATGCCCGGAATCGTGAACACGCACATCCACCCGAATCGGCAGGTGTTGAACGTGTACTTCGACGAGTTCCCGGCCGACGTGCAGAACATGCTGCGGCCGAGCGGACGCGTCCAGAAGCCCCGCGACAAGGCTGACGCGCTCGCGCAGATCGCCAATGCGGCGCGGAGCGAAAAGGGCAAATGGGTCAAGATTGGCGGCTCGCGCACCGACCTGGTGCTCCACGAAGTGCGGATCGCCGACCTCGACTCGGTCGTCCCGGACAAGCCCCTCCTCATCACCCTCTCCGGCTGGTGGGGCATCATCAACACCAAGGCTCTCGAAGAGCTGAAGAAGCGCTACCCCGAGCCCACCGGTCTCGTGACGATGGCGCCAGACGACGCGGCGGTGCCAAAGCACGCCGCGAGCTCGCGCCGCAAGGGCGAGTCGACCGATGAAGGCAAGTTCACCGGCCACATCATGGGCACGCCTTTCTGGCTGGTCCGCGAGGAGCTGATCCCGAAACCGTCGTCGGAGTTCCTCGCGCCGTACTTCGCGAAGTTCCTGAAGGAACAGCTCGTGCCTGCCGGCATGACGACCATGTCGACCCGGCTGTCGGCGCACGAGATCCGCGCCTACCGGCTGGCCGACAAGGAGGGCAAGCTCCCGATGCGGATCGCGTTCGGCCATGAGGTCGGTCGCTGGAATCCGATCTTCGAGCGCGACATGCAGCGGGTCATGACCGACGTCATGGACTACGGCAACGACATGATGTGGCTGAGCTCGATCTCGATCGGTATCCCGGATTCGAACCCCCTCCAGGGAGCCGGAGCGATCTGCTCGACCTTCCCGAAGCTCCAGCTCCGCCCCGGTGAAGGGTTCCCCGACGGCGTCTGCCTGTGGGACATCGAGGGGGATCCGACCAAGGAAACAATCCTGGCCATCAACCGGATGGGTTATCGCGTCGGCAACACCCACACCTACGGTGACCTCGGGCTGCAGATGGCAATCGACACCCTCGAAATCGCCAAGAAGGAGCGGGCGCTCCAGCCGCTGACTGCGCTCGACCACAGCCAGCTGTTCAACCCCAACGTCATCAAGCGGTCTGGTGAACTGGGCATGATCTGGAGTCTCAACCCCGGCATGTTCGCCGGCGCGCGCAGCGGCGCAATCGAGGGGACCTACGGCAAGGAAGTCGCCAACCGCATGATGTCACCGGTGAAGAGCCTGCTCGACGCCGGCGCGCTGGTCTCCTACGAGGGGGAAGAGGGCACCGAGAATCCGTTCAACTCGCTCGAGATCCTGGTGCGGCGTGAAACCGCGCGCGGCCACGTCCTCGGCGAACGCGAGAAAGTGGATCGTCGGACGGCACTTCGCATCATGACCGAGTACGGCGCGAAGTACGTGCTGAAGGAGAAGGAGATCGGATCGATCGAGGCCGGCAAATGGGCCGACCTGATCGTGATCGACAGGAATCCGCTCGACACGAAGCAGGTGCCCGACAACCAGCTCGCGGACCTGATCGTGCAGTACACGATCGTTGGTGGGAACATCAAGTTCGACATCACCAAGGATCCGCGTCCGAAGCTCAGCCGCCAGATTGGCGCGAACGACGAGCGCTGAGACCGGCGAAAAGTCGTAAGCTCGAGGCTGCCGGGTTGATACCCCCGGTGGCCTCGAGCCGTTTAGCTCAGGGAAGAATCATCGAGAGGGAGCACCCCGTGAAAGTCTCTGTCCCGTCAGGCGTTGGTTTCGCGATTCGACGGCTGGCGTTCGCCTCAGTCCTCCTCCTCACGCTCTGTGGTGTGAGCACTGCGACCGCGCAGCAAGCCGAGTTGAAGGTGAATCTGGATCTCGGCACTGCGGATGGCCCTCCCGGCCGAACGCTGTCGGTGCCGGTGAACCTCGCGGTTCCCGCAGGGCTGAAGGTGACCGAGGTCGAGTTGACGGTCAAGTTCGAGAAGGACTTGCTGTCGTTCACGCGCGCCGACCTGGCCCCGCAGGGCAAGACCGACGAGGTCAAGCTCACGACGGCCGTGGAGCAGGACCCGGCCAAACCGTCCGGATCGATTCTGCGTTTGACGGCCGTGGGCGCGCAAGCCCTCGGAAGCGGCGCGATTGCCGACCTGTTCTTCAAGATCAACCCGAAGGCCAAGCCGCCGGCGGGCAGTACCGGCCACAAGGCGGCGAAGTTCACGGCCGACCTGAAGAAGGACGCCAAGGTCAAGCTCGCCGATGGAAAGCTGGTCCCGGCTGAAGGGCGCGACGGCGAAATCGACATCACGTCGGGGGTCGCCATCTTCGGCTGCTTCTTCTACATGCACTGAGCGCCGGGTGCCGCTGGTAGCGCAGGCCTTCAGGCCTGCAAATCGCCGCCGGGTAGCCCTGAAGGGCTGCGCTACGCGTTGCAGAATCACCGGCGGCGCTCGTAGCGCAGGCCTTCAGGCCTGCCAATGGCCGCCGGGCAGCCCTGAAGGGCTGCGCTACGTCACGTCGATGAACGAGGGCACGCTGCGCACGGCGAACACGATCGCGATGAGAACCACCGCTGGAATCGCGAAGTAGTGGAAGACCGGCCGGTTGCGTACGTAGCGCGTCTGCACCAGCGCGCCCTTCTCGAGCGAGTCGATCGACACCGAGGCCGACTGGAGTTGAGCGGCTGACGTCGCATCGAAGTAGCGCCCGCCATACCCGCGGACGGCGTTGGTCAGCTCGAGGACCAGCGGGCGGGTCTTCACCACTTCGTTGAGGTCGATACCGACCATGTGCACCCTGGTGCCGGCCTTGTTGGCTTGGGCCAGCGTGACGATCGGATCGGCGCCGAAATTGTGCTCGCCATCGGTGAAGACGACCATGACCTGCCGCCCCGAGCGCTCCAGTTTCATCCGGGCGAGCAGGGCCGATCCCGTGGCGATGCCGTCGCCGATCGCCGTCAGCCCTTCCTCGGCCAGCGTCTTGTCGTCGATCATCCTGACGTAGTTCCGCAGGTACTGATGATCGAAGGTGAGAGGGCTGACGACGTAGGGATAGTCTGAGAAGACGATCAGCCCGATGCGGTCGTCGGGCCGGCGGGCGATGAAGTCGGTGAGCGCCCGCTTGGTGGTTTCCAGACGCGTCGGCCCCCCCTTCCGCCCGCCCATCGGCTCCTGCATGCTCGATGAAAGGTCCAGCACCAGCGCGATGTCGAGGCCGTGCGACGTGACCTGCCGTTCCGAATAGGGGACGACCGGCTCGGTCAAGGCCAGCCCGATCAGGGGCAGCGTGGCGGCGGCCAGCACCAACGGTGTCTGACGCAGCCGGGATGCCCGGAATGCGCGGGCGGTCGCCAGACCCGCGAGCGGAAACGCGATGAAACGCCGGCGGCGGAGGTACCGCCAGGCGAGCGCCAGCACCAGCGCCAGCGGCACCGCCCAGAGATACTCGGGGTACTGGGGAACGACGGTGTTCATCTGCCGTCAGCACTCAGCGAACGTTCCGCCTCCGCTACGACGGTCTGCCACCGGTCGGGGGAGGGGGGCTCGGGAGCATACTTCGCCCGTTCGCACTCCAGCAGCACTTCCCTGACCTGATCCATGTGCACCGAGCGCGGCGGCCGCGTGACGGAAGTTCCGATCTCCGCAGGCGTGAGCGCGAGCGCCGGGATCCCGGTCGCGTGCTCGAGGCTCGAGCGAACCCAGCCGTCCAGCTGCGCGTAGGCGCCCCGAAGAGCGTCGGTGGAGCTGGTGTCGAGATTCCTGATCTCCTCCAGCGCGGCGAGCCGCTGCCGTTTGGTCTGGCGGACTCGACCATGGCCTCGCGCCCGTCGGGCCCGGGCCACCAGGCTGGCAGCCCAGAGCACGACCGGCGCGATCGCCAGGACGATCAGGCCGACGCCGATCGGCTTCGCCAGCCGCACCCACTCCGGCAGCGGCTGAAGGCCGCGGGTATCGCGAAGGGCGGCGGTCGATCCTTCGGGGATCGTGCTTCGCAGCGACAGCGCGAGCGGCGGCACGCGCACCTCGCCCGCCGGTACCAGGTCCTCCGCGCGGGTTCCAGGTTGCTGGATGTGATAGCGCACCGGAATCGCACCGACGCTCAGCTCCGTTGCTTCCGGATCGTAGGCTGCCAGGCGGTAGCGCATGCGGTGGGTGACGCGGTCGGTCGCACTCACCTCGCGCTCCACCTCGACGCCGAGGAGCTCGAGACCCTTGAGCGGCAGCCGTTCGGCCGAGAGGTCGTCCGCCAGGATGTCGACCTTGGGGGCGCAACGCATTTCGACCACGTAGGTGATCGGATCCCCCACCCAGACCGCCGTTCGGTCGACGGATGTGCGGACCTCCACTGGCGGCGGCGAGGCAGGAGCCTTCGGCGGCAGCGAGGCAGGAGCCTTCGGCGGCGGCGCCGGCGGGCGGGTCTGCGCTCCGGTACCCGCGGTGAACGCACAGGCCAGCAACAACGCGAGCCGAAACACCTTCATGCCAGTCTCCTCCGGGCAAACAGGTTGAGCAGCGGCTCCATGACCGCCTGATCGGTCCGGACAAACAGATGATCGATCGGGATGCGGTAGCACGCATCGACGATGGCCCTGCGCCGGTTGGCCACAGCTTCGCGGTAGGCCGCGTGTGTCGCCGAGTTCAACGCGACGGCCAGGTTGCGGCCGCTCTCGGGGTCACGAAGCCGGACGGTGCCGCCGCTGCGCGGCAGGACAGTCTCAGCCGGATCCTCGGGCACGATCGCCACCACATCGTGACCCGAGGCCAGCATCCGCAGCTCCGGGCTCCCGAATACGTCTTCGTTGGTGATGAAGTCCGAGACCAGGCACACCACACTCATGGTCCGCAGCCTGGCCACCAGGTGGCGCACGGCGGGCAGGACCGCTGTCTGTGAGCCGGTCTCGTTGATGGCCCAGAGCTCCTCCAGCAGCTGCCACGCGCGGGCGCCCGCGCGACGGGGCGCGGACCAGTGCAGGACGCGATCCGAGAAGGCCAGAAAACCGAGGTTGATCTGGTCGCTGGCGGCCGAAAAAAGAACCGAGGCGGCGATGAAGGTCATCGCCTCCTTCTTGGAGTAGCGAGTCGAGCCGAACGCCATGGACGGTGACATGTCCAGCGCCAGCACCACGTTCAGCTCGCGCTCCGCATGGGTCTGCCGCAGGTACGGCGCGTTGAGCCGGGCGGTCACGTTCCAGTCGATGCGTCGTACGTCATCGCCGGCCCGGTAGGGCCGGTGTTCGTCGAAATCGAAACCGGGCCCCCGCAGCGGACTGGTGTACGGCCCGATTCGCAGGTTGCGGATCTTCTTCGAGGTGTAGACCTCCAGGTAGCGAAGCTCACGCATGACGTCGGGCGGAATCATGACTGCACCTCGGTCATGGTCATGGGATCGGCACGGCCGACAGCACCTGGTTCAGCAGCGAGTCGGCGCTCACGTTTTCCGTCTGGGCCCGGATACTCCGCACGACCCGGTGCCGGTTGGCGTCACAGTAGATCTCCTTCACGTCCTCCGGCAGCACGTACGAGCGGCCATGAAAGAACGCCGTGACCCGCACCAGCGCCAGGACGTGCTGATAGGAGCGGGGTGATACGCCCAGCAGCAGCAGCTCCTTGAGCGAGCCGAGCCCCACGTCGGCCGGCTCCCGTGTCGCGCGTCCGATGCGCACGATGTACTCCCGTACCCGATCGTCGACATGGACGTCGGTCCGGATCAACTCGCGGATCTGGGCGACGTCCGCCGGCGACACCTGCCGCTCCAGCTCCACCCGCTGGAAATTCACCTTGAGCATGTGCAGCTCGTGGTCCGCCCCGGGATAGTCGACGCTGAGCATCATCGAGAACCGGTCGAGCTGTGCTTCCGGCAGAGGGTAGACCCCCTCCTGCTCGATCGGGTTCTGCGTGGCCAGCACCCAGAACGGATCGTCGAGTCGGAAGGTCGTGTCCGCGAGCGTCACCTGCCGCTCCTGCATCGCTTCGAGAAGACCGCTCTGGGTCTTTGGCGTCGCCCGGTTGATCTCGTCGGCCAGCAGGATATTGGTGAAGATCGGGCCTTTCTCGATCCGGAAGCTCGCCGTGCCGGCGTCGTAGATCCGGGTGCCGACGATGTCGGCCGGCAGCATGTCGGGGGTCAGCTGGATCCGCTGGAACTTCGCCGAGATCGCATGCGCCAGGGTGGTGATCGTGAGCGTCTTGGCCACGCCGGGCACGCCTTCGAGAAGCACGTGACCGCATCCCGAGCGGGTCTCACTCCGCGTATAGGAGTACGGGATGGCGGCGAACAGCGCGGTCAGCAACCGGCGGATCAGCAGGGGCTGTCCGACGATGACCCGGGAGACTTCCCGCTCGAGGAGCTCGAGCGTCTCGAAGGCTGATTCGACGGTGGCAGTGGGTGTGCGCGAGGTCTGAGTCAGGTTCATAAAAGGGCTACCAATGCTGCCGCCGCGAGTCCCGCGGCGGCGAGGAGGGTCACGTAGACGTCCCGGTACTCGGTGTTGGTGCGCCAACCGGTCTGCACGCGCTCGGCGCCGGCGATTTCTTCGAGCGCCCCCCGCAGTTCACTGCCGGTAGCGGACCGCAGGTAGCGCCCCCCGGTGGAGGCCGCCAGCCCTCGCAACGAGCTTTCATTGAAACGGGTCTTCATCAGCCGGCCGGCCTCGTCCTGGAGAAAGGACTCGCGCTGGCCCGGCAGGCTCACCGGGATCATCGACTCCTGAGCCGATCCGATGCCGATGGTGTGCACCTGGATGCGCAGCGCCTTCACGGCGGTGACCGCCTCGGCGAGGGTCGAGCCCTGGTCTTCGCCGTCGGAGATGACCAGGAAAAGCTTGCGGGTCGGCTGGTCGTCACGACGGACAACTTCCATCGCGCTCGAGAGCGCGGCGCCCATGTCGGTGCCGTACAGGATCGCCGGGTCATCAGCGATCCAGTCCAGGTAGAACAGGATGCTGCCGACATCCGTCGTGAGGTACGAGAGGACGAGCGATGTTCCGGCGAAGCCCACCAGGCCGACGCGGTCGATCCCTTCCGGCTTGCGCTTGAGAAAATTCTTGATCTCCGTGAGCGCCCGCTGCTCCCGCGACGGACGCACGTCGCGGGCCTTCATCGAGACCGAGCGATCCAGGATCAGCACGAGGTCCTGCCGCTCGTACTCCGGCGTCCGCCGCTCCAGCAGTACCTGTGGCCGCATCAGGGCGAGCGCGAGCAGGCCGGCCGCCATCACGGCGAGGCAGAGCACGAAGGCATCGCCGCGCCAGGTGGAGCGCCGCGATTGTGACCGGAACCGCGGCTGCACGGCGGTGCGCAGCCGGGCGCGATACTTGTACAGGAAGTGAATCGACCACAGCGCGACCACTACCGGTACGATCGCCAGCCACGCCGTCATCTCGGGCTGCAGGAACCGTATCGTCATCCGGTCTTCTTCACCGGCTCGCGCATCGGCCCTTCCTTGGTCGGTCGGAGCAGCTGCAGCAGCGCCGGTGGCACCTGCTTGGGCTTGGTCCGCAGCGCCGTGGTCAGACGGGACGACAGCTCGTAGTTGTACTTGGTGTCCCAGTCGTTGGGGGCCGCTGCCAGCGCCTGTTTGAACGCATCCTTGGCACGCGAGATCCATTCCAGCCGCGCTTCGGCCTTGTCTGCCTGTTCGCTCTTCGCGAACAGCGCACAGCCGACCCAGAAATGCGGTGCGGCTTCCGGGGGAGCCGTTTCAGCCGCCTCGATCACGCCGTCGTAGTCGCCGGCGCGATAGAGCAGGGCGAGCTGGTTGTGGGCGGCACGCGAGAAGTCGCGCGGCAGGAGCTGCTGCGCGACCGGCATGTCGGTGAAGCGCGTGGCGCTGACCTGGTAGCCCGCCAGCGCGGCCGCCGAGTCTCCCGTGTCGGCAGCGGTCTGCGCCTGCAGCAGGGGAGTCGACCAGCGCGCGTACCCGAGCAACGCGATGCCGGCCAGCAGGGCGGCGATTGAAACGAGGACGATCGAAGACCGGACACGGGGAAGCATCATCACCACCTGTGCGAACGAGAACTCAATACCAACCGCAATTACTCATCGCGCCCGTCGCCTGCCCGACGGCGACCATACCTCAGTTGAGCGGCGCGGGCGCCGACCGGCGAATCAATCTCGTCCAGCGCGCGATCGCCGCACGTACCGGAGCGCTCTGCAGCCGCGCCCGCGCTTCCTCGGTGAGCGAATAGGCGACCGGCACCAGCAGCAGCGTGAGAAACAGGCAGAGCGTCTGCCCGCCGATGATCGTCACCGCGATATCGCCGCGCTGCCGCGCACCGGCCCCGGCCCCGAACGCGGTCGGGATCAGCCCGGCGATGATGGCCGCGGTCGTCATCAGGATCGGCCGCAGCCTGGTCCGGGAGGCCTCGACCAGCGCGGTCTCGAGCGGTACGCCGCGCCTGCGCAGCACGTTGGTGTAATCCACCTGCAGGATCGAGTTCTTCTTGACGATCCCCAGCAGCAGCAGGATGCCAAGCGTGCTCCAGAGGTTCAGCGCGCGGCCGGTCATCGCCAGGGTCAGCAGCGCAAACGGCACCGACAGCGGCAGCGCCGTCATGATGATCAGCGGCTGCACGAAACTCTCGAACTGCGCGACCAGCACCATGTAGACGAAGATGCTGGCGAGCGCGATGGCCAGCATCATGTTCGCCGCGGTTTCGTCGAGGATCTCGGCCTGGCCGGCGAAACGGCTGGTGTAATCGGCCGGCAGGCCGAGCGCCTTCACCTCCCGCTGCACCACCGGTATCGTGGTGTCGAGCGCGTTGCCGGGCCGGAGGTCGGCCGAGACGCCGACGGCGAACTGACGGTCCAGCCGGGTGATGGAGGTGGGTCCTTCACCCCGCTCGAAGCGAGCGACGTTGTCGATGCGCACGAGGGTGCCGCTGGCGGACGCGACCATCAGGCCGCCGATCGCATCGGCGTCGTTGCGCTGGTCCTCGCGGACCCGCATCTTGACCGGGTAGCGTTCCCCGCCCTCACGAAAGCTGGTGATCTCGTCCTCGCCGCTGACCATCAGCCGCAGCGTGCCGGCAAGGTCCGCGACCCGCACGCCGAGATCCGCCGCCCGCTGCCGGTCCACCGCCACCCGGATCTCCGGGTTGCCGAGATTGACGCGGGCCTTGACGTCGACGAGCTGGGGCAGTGCCCGCAGCCGCTCGTTCAGCTGCAGTGCATAGCCGCTCAGGCGCTGCAGATCCGCACCATAGAGGTTGACCAGCACCGGCCAGTTCGTGCTCTCCCCGCCGCCGATCGCCGAGCGGAAGAGGACGGTCGGGCGGTGCGCCTCGAATGCCACCATCGCCTCGCGGGCCACCGCCGCGATCTCTTCCTGGCTCTGTGACCGCTCGCCGATCGGCTTCAGCTTCACCACCACATGCGAGTGGTTGACCCGTTCCAGGATCGTCGGCATGACGGTCGCCACGCCGGGCACGTCCTTCAGCCGCCGGCCGACGTCGAGCACCAGCTTCTCCATGCCGGCGAGAGACGTGCCTTCGGGGGCATCGAGCGTGATCTCGAACTCTCCCTGGTCCTCGTTCGGCAGAAAGGACCGTCCCACCACCTGAGCGAGCGGGATCGTTGCGGCAAACGTGAGCAGGCTGACCGCGACGATGACTCCGCGGTGATTGAGCGCCCAATTCAGGCTTCGGGTGTAGCGCGCGTCGATCCAGCCGTAGAAACCGCGCTGACCCCGTGAGTGGCTGCCGCCAGACCGCCGGAGCAAGCGCGCGCCGAGCATCGGCGTCAGGGTCACGCTCACGAGCAGCGACACCATGATCGCGAACGCCATCGTCATCCCGAAGGGATAGATGAAGCGCTGGGCGTACCCGGTCATGAAGGCAACCGGCAGAAAGATCACGACCAGCGACAGCGAGGTCGCGGCGACGGCGAGCAGGACCTCGCCGGTGCCTTCCACCGCGGCCTGGAAGGGCGGCAGGCCCTCTTCGTCGATCTTCCGGACGATGTTCTCCAATACCACGATCGCATCGTCGATCACGATCCCGACCGCGAGGGTCAGGCCGAGCAGCGTCATGGTGTTCAGCGTGAAGTCCATGATCCGCATCAGCGTGAAGGTCGCGATCAGCGAGGCCGGGATCGCCAGGGCGCTGATGATCATCGCCGGCCCGTTCCGGATGAAGAGGAGGACGACGACGCTGGCGAGCAGGCTGCCGAGGATCAGGTGCTCCTCGAGCGAGGCGATCGACGCGTAGATGAACTCCGATTCGTCGCGCGTATAGACCAGCTTCACGTCGCGCGGCAGGGTCTTGCGGAGGTCGTCCAGCGCCAGCTTGATATCGCGGATCACCCCGATCGTGTTCTGCCCGGACTGGCGCCGGACGTCGATGACCACCGCGCGCTCGCCGTCGAGGAAGGCCGCCGACCGCGCTTCCTCCTGCGCATCGTGCACCTCGGCGACGTCGGCGACGCGGATCGGTGTGCCTCCCTGGGTCGCGACGACGATCCGGCTGAAGTCCTCGATCCGCTCGAGCCGCCCGGGCGTGCGGAGCATGACCTCCGCATCCCCCTGGTCGATGCGTCCGCCCGGAATCTCGACGTTCTCGCCGGTGATGGCGTCGCGGACCTGGCCCGCGCTCAGCCCGTGGGCCGACAGCTTCTCGATGTCGAGGGTGACGTGCACCTCGCGCGAGCGGCCGCCCGCGATCGTCACTTCGCCGACGCCGTTGACCGCCTCGAGGACCCGGCGGATCCGCTTGTCGGCGATCTCCGAGAGGGTCCGGAGATCGTAGGGCCCGCCCAGCGCGAGGGTGAAGATCGGCTGCGCCTCCGGGTCGGTCTTGGCGACCACCGGCGGGTGCACCTGTGGCGGCAGCTGGCCGAGGGCTCCCGCGACCTTCTCCCTGACGTCTTGTGCGGCCTCGTTGATGTCACGTTCCAGCACGAACCGGATCGTGATCCTGGCGCTGCCGACGCCGAGGCGGGAGGTGATCTGATCGATCCCGGCGATGCCGCTGAGCGCCTGCTCGAGCGGCTCGGCGACCGACGAGCTCATTTCATCGGGACTTGCGCCAGGCAGGAGGACCGTTACCGAAACGGTCGCCGGATCCGCCTTGGGCAGCAGGTCCACGCTGAGGTCGCGGAACGAGAACAGGCCGGTCACGACCAGCGACATGATCAGCACGGTGGTGAATGCCGGCCGCCGGACGCAGAATTCCGCGAGGCTCATGGGTGTGCCCCCCCGGGAGCCGCCGCCTGGCGCGGGGCGACCGCCTGGCCGTCGGTGAGCCCCTCGACCGCGTCCGCGACAATGGTCGCGCCCGCTTCGATCCCCTCGGTGATCTCGATGCGCGGCCCGAGGCGGTCGCCGAGTTTCACTTCGGAGGCGGTCACCGTTCCATTGCGCACGACGAACACGACGCTCCGGCCATAGCGGGTCTGCACGGCACCGATGGGGACGGCCAGCGTCTTGTCGATCCGGTCGGTGACGACGTTCACCCGGGCGAACGTGCCGGGTTTCAGGGTGCCGTCAGGGTTGGGCACCTCGGCCTCGATGCTGAACGCCCTGGACCGCTGATCCACATCGGGACTGATGCGGGTGACGCGTCCTTCGACAGCACGGTCGGGATAGGCGTCGACCTTCACGGTGACGACGTGGCCGACGCGGATATCGGGCGCGAACCGCTCGGGGATCCGGGCGGTCAGACGCAGCGGGTGCAGCCGGACGATCCGCATGACCGGGGTCTGGACGCGGACGAACTGCCCGGCCGAAACCAGGCGCTCGGCGACGACGCCGTCGAACGGCGCACGGATGACGGTGTCCTGGAGGTTGCGGCTGGCGCCCTTGAGCGCCGCCTCGCGCGCGGTGATCTCGGCGAGCAGGTGCCGCGCCGAGGCGAGCGCCGCTTCGTGGGCGGCCCGGGCGGTTTCGAGCTGGGTTTCGGCGCGTTCGAGCTCCTGTGCCGAGAGCAGCTTCTTGGCGGAGAGCTGCCGGGCCCTGGCGACCCCCTGTTCTGCCTCCGTCTTACGGGCCAGAGCGCTGACGACTTCCGGCGCCTGCTCGGCTGTTGGCAGCTCGTCGCCACGGGCGCCGAGCTGCGCCCGGGTCTGGTTGAGCGCGGCGCGCTGTTCGTCGGTCCGGTACCGGAGCTTCTCGGCATCGAGTACCGACCAGCGGCGTCCCCGCGGTCACGCGGTCCCCCATGTCGGCCGCGAGGCGCGCCACGCGCGCCTCGACCTCGGCGCTGACGACCGTCTCGGCATCGGCCACCAGCGTCCCGACGGCCTCGACATGGCGCTGAAGCTCGACCGGGTTCACCTGCATCACATTGACCGGCAGGGGGGCGCCGTCGGCGGTCTTCCCCGTCGCCGAACCGCCGCAGGCGGGCGCACCGATCGAGCACACGACGAGTACCGGCGCTGGACCACGCGCGGATCCGTTGGCGCGACCGTACCGGGAGGCTCCGGCTCAACGCTTGGCCGGCCCCAGCTGATAGATCACGAACCACTTGTCCTCGAACAGTGCGATCTCGTCGACCTTCCGCAGCCCCGCGGCCTGCATCCACTTGTCCAGATCCCCTTTTGCCACCTGCTGCTCCGGTTCGTCCTTGTGCGACGCGTCGGGCTTCGTGGCGTCCAGCTCGATGACTGCGATACGCCCGGACGGCTTCAGGTACGACGCGACCTTCTTCAGGTACTCAGGGCGCTTGTCGACGTGGTGCAACACGTCGTGAAAGAAGGCGAGGTCGACCTTCTCGGGCAGCGAGGGATCCTCGTACTTGCCGAGTACGGGCTTGACGTTGGTCAACTGCTGACTGCGCACCCGTTCCTGCAGGTGATCGATGAACCGCTGGTCGACTTCGACCGCGAACAGGGTGCCGGGGGCGACCGCCTTGGCGAGCGGCCATGAGAACACGCCCGGGCCGGCGCCGATATCCGCGACCACGTCTCCTTGCTTCAGGCCCAGCTTGGCGACGACCTCGGGGATCTTCAGGCCGGCGACCCGCTCGGGTCGCTCGAGCCTCGCGATCCACTCGGCGGCGGGTCTGGAACCGAGCTGCGGACTCGAGCCGGCGGCGATCGGCGCCAGACTCAAACCGGCGACGAACACGGACGTGATCAGGCGTTTCGGCACGTTCATCCTCCTCGAGGCGGCTAGCGGGTGAAGTTGTGAGTTGTGAATTATGAATTGACACGCGACGTTGCCGAAGCCGTCCACACGGACGGCTTGGGGCAGGCCGCGTCTCAACTCACAACTCACAATTCACAATTCACAATTCACAATTCAAGTGTTACCGCCGCAACCCGGCGGGGCCTGCGGTGTTCCACGGGCGGCGATCCAGCGCCCTTGCCGTCGGGCTCGGACGCCACGTCCACCGTGAACACCGCGGTCGCGATCTCGCCACTGCGCTTGATCTGCGTCCAGATCCGGTACCTCCCGGGTTCCGGCAGGGCGGCCTTGAAGGTCAGCCTGGGTCCGCCGCGCGCCGACGGACGGTCGTCGGGGACCCCCTCGACCGGGTGCGCGTGGACGACTCTGGACATATCTTCGCTCACCGCCAGCGAATGCCCCCAGGCCCCGAGATACGGCTCGACGTCGGTCACCGGTTTACCGGTCGCAGCGTCCGCCAGGCGGTAGACGAAGGTCCCCTCGTGCCCGGCTTTCAGCCCGCCCGACGGCAGTTCCAGGGTCACCGACAGCTGACCGATAGTGTGGTTCAGGACTCGATCCGGGACCAGACGGGTCTCGGCCGAGTCCGGCACCGCGGCGGCGGAGTCGCTGGTGACGATCGGCCGGGCGATCACCTGGGGAGGTCCGCCGGCAGGGAGGAAGTCCGAGTAGAGGCGGTAGCGGCCGGACCGCGGGACGCTCACGTCCAGCAGCCAGGAACCGTCCTCCGCCTGCTCGGGGTGGACGTGGTCGTAGTGCCCGAGATCCTCGCTGATCACGAACAGGTGGAACCGTTTCTCGTGCACGACGGCGAACTGGGTGACCACGGCGTGCGTCCGCGGGTGGCGGACGGTGAGCCGCAGCTTGAACGGGCGTCCGGGCACGATCGTCGCCGGGTCGGTCTGGACGTCGAGGCGATACTCGGCTGAGGTCAGCGACTCGGTCCGCGTCAGCGCCATCCCGCAGATCTGGCACGTGCCGGGCGCGGTGCCGCGGACATCCGGATGCATCGGACACACGTAGGCGGCCGCCGCGGGGCTGGCGCACCTCGCCCGCCACGCGGTCCGCCGCCACGCGGTCTGCCGCCACGCGGTCCGCCGCCACGCGGTCCGCCGCCACGCGGTCTGCCGCCACGCGGTCTGCCGCCACGCGGCCGACCGGCGTCACCGACACGAGCGCCGTGATCAGCCACGTCGCCAGCCAGGTGCGCCGCCGGCCCGCCCCCGTGCTGCGGTCGAGGTGTATCATGACAGTCCGCCGACCGGTGTTTTATTGGTCGGACCTTTCGTGCGGTTGAGTATATCCCGTTGGCCGGAGCGGTCAAGACACGCGCGCGCCCTGGCGGAGGATGAAACCATGACCACGCTCGAGGCGGCGCTCGACGAACTGGTGACCGCCAACCGGATCCTCGCCCACGAAGGCATCGTCGACGCCTTCGGGCACGCCAGCATCCGCCATCCGGCGCGTCCCGACCGCTACCTGCTGTCACGCGCCCGTGCCCCGGAGTGCATCGAGGCGGCGGACCTGATGGAGTTCGCGCTCGACGGCACGCCGATCGATCCGGCCGGCCGGCAGCCCTACGCCGAGCGTCACATCCATGGCGCGATCTACGGCGTCCGTCCGGATGTCCACGCGATCGTGCACAACCACAGTCCGGGAGTGATCCCTTTCGGGATCACCGGCGTGGCGCTGCGTCCGCTGATGCACATGTGCGCCTCGATGGGAGGGGAGGTCCCGACCTGGGACTCGCGGACGACGTTCGGCGACACCAACCTGCTGGTGACCACCATGGCGATGGGGCAGGACCTTGCCGCGACCCTCGGATCGCGGCCGGTCGCCCTCATGCGCGGCCACGGATGCGTTGTCGCCGGCCCGTCGCTGCGCGACGTCGTCTTCAACGCCATCTATCTCGAGCTGAACGCCAACCTGCAGCTGAAGGCCAGCGGCCTCGGCGCGATCACCTTTCTGACCGACGGCGAGATCGAGGCGGTGCTCCGCACCCGGCGTTCGTTCACCTACGAGCGAGCCTGGGAGTACTGGTGCCGGCGTGCCGGGCGGGCCTATGATCAACGGCCAATGGAGGGTCCGCTTGCGCGCACGTGAAGGGGTCGCGCGAGAACAGCCAGATGATGCCCGCATGGATACAGACGTTCTGATCGTCGGGGCCGGTCCGGTCGGCCTCACCCTGGCGAACGCGCTCGGCCAGCGCCGGGTCCGCTGCACCCTGATCGAGAAGAAGGCCGCCCCGGAGTTCCTCCCCAAGATGGAGCGGTGCAACGCCCGGACGATGGAGATCTTCCGGCGGATGGGGCTGGCAGACAAGGTTCGACAGGCGGGCCTTGCGAGCGACGTGCCGATGGACGTCTACGTCGCGCTGGCCATGAACGAGCCGCCGCTGCTCCGCCTGCACTACCCGTCGGTGACGGAAGCCAGGGCCGAGATCGCCGCCTGCCGCGACGGTACGATGCCGCTCGAGCCGTACCAGCTCATCTCCCAATACACCCTCGAGCCACTGCTCAAGGCCGAAGCGGAAAACCTGCCGAGTGTGAGCGTGCGGTACGGCTGCGAGTTCGTGAGCTTCAGTCAGGATGCGGGGGGCGCGACCGCCACCGTCCGCGACGCGCGGGGTTCCACCTCCGAGATCAGAGCCGCCTACATCGTCGGCTGCGACGGCGGCGCGAGTGCCGTCCGCAAGCAGCTGGGGATCAGCCTTCGAGGAGACGGTGATCTCCTGCGGCTCTATCAGGCGCTCTACTATTGCCCGGAGCTCTTCGACCGAATTCCTCTCGGCCAGGGGCCCGGGAGGGGACGCCACTACCACATCGCCGACGGCCAGTCGACGTTTCTCATCATGCAGGACTCCACCAAACACTGGACCCTGCACGCGAATGTCGACGCGCCTGAGCAGATGGCGGCGCAGTTCGAACGGGTGGTCGGCGTGCCGATCCAGTACGAAATGCTGTACGTGGGCGCCTGGAAGCTCAACCTGCTCCTGGCGGAGCGCTATGGCGCCGGCCGCGTGTTTCTCGCCGGCGATGCCGCACACCTGGTGATCCCGACCGGTGGACTCGGCATGAATACCGGCGTCGGCGACGCCACCGACCTGGCGTGGAAGCTCGAGGCGACGCTTCGGGGATGGGGCGGCCCCGGGCTGCTCGCCTCCTACGCGACGGAGCGGCGGCAGGTCGGCGACCGGAACATCGGTGCATCACGATTCGCGTGGCACGGCCGGAGAAAGTGGCGATCGCAGTATCGTGCGGACATCCGGGAGGCGACGCCCGAGGGGCAGGCGACGCGCGACAACCTGACGCGGGTGGCCGCACGCGAACAGCCCAAGAGCAACGAAATGATCGGGGCCGAGCTGGGCTACCGCTATGTCGACTCGCCGGTCATCTGGGAAGAGCCGGGCGGGCCGGAACACCTGTTCCGCGAATACGTGCCGACCACCTGGCCGGGTGCCCGCCTGCCTCACATGTGGATCGGCGACCGTCCCATCCAGGACCTGATCGGACCGGGGTACACGCTCCTGCGGCTTGGCGGCAGCACGATACCGATGACCGGGCTGGAAGCCGCCATGCGCGCGCTCGAGGCACCGTTTCAGACGCTGGACATCGACGATGCCCCGGCACGCGACGTCTACGGGTTCGACCTGATCCTGCTCCGTCCCGACCTGCACGTCGCGTGGCGCGGGAACACCACTCCCAAGGATCCGGGCCGGCTGGCGGCCCTCGTTACCGGTCACTGAGCCACCGACCTGCAGACCCGAGCGCCGCATCCATGCCCATGAAAATCGACGTCTTCAATCACATCTTCCCGAAGCCCTTCTTCGATCGTCTACAGGCCGTGACCGTGAACAAGGGGGCGATCAAGCGCTGGCTCCACATTCCCTTCCTCCACGACACCGACGTGCGCTTTCGCATGCTCGAGGAGTTCGGCGATGACTACCGGCAGGTCCTGTCTCTTTCCGCGCCGCCGATCGAGTCCATCAATCCCGATCGGCAGATCACGCTCGACCTGGCACGACTGGCGAACGACTCGATGGCCGATCTGGTCGAGAAACATCCACACCGCTTTCCCGGCTTCATCGCGTCGCTGCCGCTGAATCATCCCGAGGAAAGCGTCGCCGAGCTCGAACGCGCCGTGCGGCAGCTGGGAGCGGTGGGCGTGCAGGTGTTCTCCAACGTCAACGGCCTCCCGCTCGACGACGAACGGTTCTGGCCGCTGTTCGAGACCGCGGACCGGCTCGCCTGTCCCATATTCCTGCATCCGGCACGGGGCGCGGGGGTGGCCGATTATCCCGGAGAAGCGAAGTCGAAGTACGAGATCTGGTGGACGTTCGGCTGGCCTTACGAGACCAGCGTCGCGATGCAGCGGCTGGTCTTTTCTCGTCTGTTCGACCGCCTGCCGAACATCAAGATCGTGGCGCATCACCTGGGAGCGATGGTGCCGTATTTCGAGGGGCGGGTCGGCTACGGCCTGGACCAGTTCGGAGCCCGCACCGCGGATGAAGACTACGAGGGGCTCCGCCGCTCGATGCCGAAGCGTCCGTATGACTACTTCAAGATGTTCTGGGCCGACACCGCTGTCTTCGGCAGCCGGGCCGCCACCGAGTGCGGACTGAAGTTCTACGGCCCGGACCAGGTGATGTTCGCGTCGGACGCCCCGTTCGATCCCGAAGGCGGCTCGCTGTACATCCGCGAAACCATCCGGATCATCGACACGCTCGAGATCACCGAATCCGAGCGCGACCGCATTTACCGCGGGAACGCCGAGCGGCTCTTCGGACGCACGTTCTGATCCAGACTTCGCTCGCGCTTAGCGCGAGCTTCGTCCAGGGTGGCTTCGCCGCCCACGTCAGAAGCGAGTCCCCTACAGGCGAAGTCTGTCTCGCCGATTTGCCTACGAGATGGAACAGCGCCGCTTCGTCTACGTCCTCCGCAGCGACACCCGCCCCGATTGCCACTACGTCGGCGTCACTAGTGACGTGGAGCGACGGCTCAACTGGCATAACACCGGTCCGTTCGGTGTGACCGTCCATCATCGGCCCTGGGCCCTTGTCGTGTCGCTGGAGTTCGCAAACGAACAAACCGCAGGGCGGTTTGAGCGGTACCTGAAGTCCGGTTCAGGCCGCGCATTTGCCAAGCGACACTTCGGGCCCAACTAGGCGTCGTTGCGATTCTGCCAAACAGGGTGCGAATCCCTGACACCCAGCCACAACTTTTCCGTATCTCCTCGCACCGACAACATCATTGGCCTCAATCGCTTAGCGCGATTCACTTCAGTTCGAATCCCAAAGAGGTGGCGGTAGGCTATGGTGGCGGCCGTACTCGAGTGCCCTTCTCTCCGCGAACCGATCTGCCAGGACACGCGGCGTCATTGCCGTCTCGCCCATGTCGGCAATTCTCCCGAGTGCTTCGTGTAGCCGCGGCACGCAAGCGGCTTCCCGCACACGCGCATGACGGCGCTGCAGTCGGCTCCGCCGCTAAGGCTCGGGCGGAACCGAGTGCGATCTTTGTCAAAGGCTCTCCGGGAAAGGATTGCGGCGTGCCGGTGATGACCGGCCAATACTGGCTGCAGACCGTGCCGCAAACGCACGCACTGGTCGCGCTGGATATTGCCGATCCGGAGCATCCGCGCGAAGTGTCGAACGTCACGTTTTGTGACGACGAGGAGCCACACTGCGCCGCATCACAAATCACGATCCAGGGCGCCCGCTATCCCGAGGCGATGGAGCGGATGAGCAATCGCTGACCGTAACGAGGAGGAACATCCGTGACGAGGACTGCCCGAACGTTCACCTTCGCCTGGCTGAATCGCGGCGACGCTGATACCGGTGAAGGACGGCGCCGCCGGCCAAACCGCAACACCGCAAGACAGCCAAGCTCGGAACGACGACGTCAGGGAGCGGCCCTGAGCGTTTATGGCCTCGAAAAGTCGTACGTTCCGGAGTCATTCGACCGTCAGAGCCGCCTCAGAAGCGCGCACGGATGCCGATGACGAACGGGATCGTCCACCGCGCGCTGTCATCGTTGATCGCCTCGAGGCCGGTGCCCACGAGGGCATCCACCTGAGAGAGTCCCGTCGAGTAGCGAAGGCCGAGCTGAACGTTGAAGTCGACTCGATCCGCGATGGGGAGGAGAATCCCGCCGTTCATGCCGAGGGTGAACGCCGCGGTGCCATCGTAGAAATCGGTCGCGTTCTGCACGACGTTCGCCTGCGGCGCCGCGAGCAGCACGTCGATCTCGTCGATGAACGCGATGCCGAGCGTTCCCTCCGCGTACGGCGTCATGGGGCCCCAGCGCTGCGACGAGTAGCGGCGGTACCCGAAATCGAGGCCGAGTGTCTTGTAGTCATCGTACTGGCCGTACAGGTGCGAGACCCCGACGTCGCCCACCCGCGTCAGATCGGCGCCGAGCGATTGATAGGTGAAGGCGGCCCGGACCTCGGTGACTTCGTTCGGCATGTACCCACCCCCGAACCGGAGGTGGAACCCGGTGCCGTAGACGGCCTCGTACGTGTTCTTCGTGAAGACCACCGCCTGGTTGTTCAGAGTGCCGATCGCTCCCGAATTGATGTTCCCGCTGAGGCTGTTGTCAAAGCCAATCCCGACATCGAAGCTCCAGCGGTAGTCTCTGCCAGGCGGGGGCGGACCCTGCGTCCCGACGGGCACAAGGGTGATCCGCAACTCCTCGAGTGCGCCCTCACTGGCCGTCGCCGGCACCACGACCGCGACTTCTGACGGATCGAATCCCGGGAGGGTGACCCTGACGCGCCGCTTCCCTGGCGTACCGGACGCGATTGCGAAGCGCCCGTCAGCCGCGGTGACGGCCGTCATACCCGGCAAATCCAGCGAGACAATCGCTCCCGGTAGCGGCGCGCCCCTCGAATCGACCACGATGCCGCGTATCGTCGGCAGGGGTTGGGGCGCCGCGCCCAGTACGGTAGAGGCGACGGCCGACAGGGAAAGTGCGAGGAGAAAGCGAGAGAGGTATGCGATGCGCATTGTCGAGAATCCGTTCTTCGAAAAGCGCCCGCAGCCCCGCCACCACGACGGTATTACGACGCCCATGTTCGTCTGCGACCAGATATGGTACCGCGAAGGGCTCTAGATGTTTTGATGACCGGAAGTACTGTGTTGAGTATGCAGCCATTCTGAACCGTTCTACTTGAGGAAGCTACTAGGTCATGAAGATTATGCGCAGGCGCTCTGCTGTCGATATGAATGGGAGAGTCCGGTGGCGACCGGAGAGACCGTCTACGTCACGCGCAACGTGCTCGTAAAGGCCGGAGACGCGTATCAACCCGCGCAGTACTTCCGGCACCTGGTGGCGCTCGACGCCAGCACCGGGCAGGAACGCTGGCGATATCCCGCCTCGCCGGCCAGGCACGGTGGGCCTGTGCATCGAGGAAGCCGTGGTGGCAGGCGGGACCTACTTCGGCGTCAGTGGCGTGACGCTGCACGCCTTCAATCTCGCGACCGGGCGGAACTCTGGCCGCCGGTCGAGGTACGTGCCCAGCTTGATGACCGCGAGCGAGCGCTTCCCGCACCGGGCGTCACGCGGCACGGACGAGCCAGTTGCGGAAATCGTCCCTGACACCCGCGAGCTCCGTGAGCCTAATATGAGTCGAACCAGCTCACGCAGCCTTTTGGACGAACCAGGTTCGAAAATCGTCCCGAACAGATGCGGTGTCAGGCAGTGCAACGAGCGCCGTCGTGGACCAGTGATCACCTGGGCATGGGGAGAGCGGCAGCTTGTCCAACAACGATGATCCAACGCCGCTCCCGATGCGCGGCCACGAGCAGTGTGTTGCCACGGAGTGGCCTGGCCCCACCCTCTTCCGCGCGAGTGACTTCCCACCTGAACATCACGATCGCATTCTCAGAATCGATCTCTCGGACTACAACGTCCGTCGCGCGAAGAGTCGTCGTGCGAGCCCAGCTCGCGTGCTCCTTCGCGAGTGCGCCTTCAACTGCGACGCGGCCCCTGTGCCTTTCGCCGCCCACGGTGATCCACTCTGCGTCGTCGGCATACAGCCGGCCGAATGCGCGAGCATCATGAGCGTTCCAAGCCTGCACAAACGCATCCGCCAGAGCTCCCGGACCTGATGACGTCTGGGCGGCAACGAGCCCGGCCGTCGAGAAAAAAAACAATGCGAGCGCCAATACCTGTCTCAGCACCGGGATATTTGTTCGCATGTAGTGACTTTCGTTGACGGCCCGCGGTCGAATCAGCCGCCGCGCTTGCGCAGCGTCGCGAAGCACTCAGAATCCGGAACGTCCGGGCGGAGCCGCGTGTTCTGCCCCCAGCTCAGTTTCCACACTCCCTGCCGCCTCGTTACCACCACGAACTTGCGACTGCGAATCGGTTCGTCTGGCGACTGGTCGCTACCGGTCAGGATGCTGCAGAAGCGCACGATCGCCGCATCTGGCCCGACAAATGTCAGCTCTTCGATGTGCTCGCGTTGAATGCTGTTCCTAAAAATCGTCTTGTGGACCGCGGCATGGCCCTCCTCAATCGCGCGTCTTCCCGTCCACACCTCACCGGTCCACAGGACCCATACGCCGTCCTCGTGATACAACGCCGCATACGCCGCCATATCATGCGTATTCCAGGCAGTCTCCCAGCGCGTCACGATGGCCGCGATCTGGTCAAGATCCGCTGCGGAACCGACGGATTGATTCTGCTGACCACCCGCCCGAACGATCACGGACAGCGCGGCGATTGCGATTGGAGTCATCATGACCCCGACGAAGCGGCGCGTATTCATAGGTGACTCCAGCTACCGCACGGATTTCGCCGATACGCTAGCACGTGCAAGGGCATCGGAGCCACTCGTTTGCTAGCGAAGGTTAGCGTCGCCACCCTGTCAGGCCCTGCGATTGCGGTTCAAAAATGAAGAAAGGAAACGCTCCGATATGCCGTGCCCAGCCTTGGCGTGGGCGGGCACCGCGCTTACGCTGCCGCGATCAGCCAGTTGCGGAAATCGTCCCTAACACCCAGCCAATCTGAGCCGCGGTACCAAGGCCGACCGATCTGTGTCAGCACTGAATAGTGCTCCACTTGTTCAGGCAACCAGTTTGACTCGACCCTTGATGCATCGCGGATCCTCACTCGAAGCCGCTGAAAACATCCGGAACACAGGGTGGATCAACATGCTGAAAGGCCGGCTCTAGACGGCAAGCATGAAATAAATTGGCGGCATTCCGAACGGGCGAACTGTAAAAACTGTAATAGGAGGGTAGCGTTAGTATTCTCCTCTAGCATGCAACTCGCGCCCGGCGCTCGCCTCGGTCCCTACGAGATAACTGCTGAGATCGGTGAAGGCGGCATGGGCCAGATCTATAAGGCGCACGACACGCGCCTGGACCGCACCGTCGCGATCAAGATTCTGCCGGCGCGGCTCGCAGCGGATCACCAGTTCCGCGAACGATTCGACCGCGAAGCGCGCGCCATCGCCCAACTCGATCATCCACATATCTGCCCATTGCACGACGTCGGCGAGCAGGACGGGACGTCGTATCTGGTGATGCCGTTTCTCGACGGAGAGACACTGGAGCAGCGGCTGCAGCGCGGGCCGATCAAGGTAGCGGAGGCCATCCAGATCGCGACCCAGATCGCCGACGCGCTCGCGCGCGCGCACAGCATCGGGATCATTCACCGCGATCTGAAACCAGCGAACATCATGCTGACCCGAACCGGCGCGCGCCTGCTCGATTTCGGCCTGGCCAACAGGGCGGCCGCCGCGCCGGTCACACAGCTGACACAGACGGAGCCGGCCCGGCTGACTGCGCAGGGCACGATCATCGGGACCTTCCACTACATGGCGCCGGAACAGGTCGAAGGCGCTGAGGGTGATGCGCGCACGGACGTCTGGGGATTCGGCTGCGTCCTCTACGAGGTGCTCACCGGCACTCGCGCGTTCGACGGCAAGTCGCCAGCGAGCGTGCTCGCGAATATTCTGCAAGGCGCGGTGCCGCCCGTTCGCGTTCGTCAGGCCGAGGTGGGCCGGGCGATCGATCATATCGTCCAGCGGTGCCTCGAAAAGGATCCGGACGCGAGATGGCAGTCGATCGCAGATGTCGCACACCAGTTGCGTTGGGCCTCGTCCTCCGACGAGGCCATCCCGGTTACTGGCCGGCCGATTTGGAAGCGGCCCACTGCGTACGCGGGCGCCCTTGTATTTGCGGCGGCAGGTTTTGCGGTGTCGCGTCTGATCGACACCTCCGCTGCACCCCCGGATGCACCGCAGTGGAAACTAGCGCTGGTGGCACCCGCCGGTTTGTCATTCACGCCATTTGGTTCGACGGGCTATCCGCACTATGCGCTCTCGCCGGACGGATCGCGCGTTGCCTATGTCGCAGCGGCTGTAGGCCGCGCCCCATCGCTCTGGGTACAACGCCTCGATGCACGCACCGCTCGTGAGATCGCCGGTAGCAATGACGCATACGCGCCCTTCTGGTCCTCCGACAGCCAATCGGTTGCGTTTTTCAGCGAGGGCAAACTGAAGCGAAGCGGCCTGGAGAGCGAGCAGTCGCAGGTGCTAGTGAGCACTGATGCGAGTGGAGGAACATGGAGAGGTGATGTGATCCTGGTTGGAACCGGCTACGGGCCGATCATGAGGGTTGCAGCGAGCGGTGGAGCACTTTCACCGGTGACTACCGTGGCGAGTGGCGAGGTCGGCCATCAATGGCCGCAGTTCCTCCCCGACGGGCGCCATTTCATCTACGCGCGAGCGCGCGAAGCCGGCTTCGCTATGGGCGCGCTCGGTTCGACCGCATCCGCTCCACTCCGGGAATCGAGCTCGACGCCGGTCGCCGTCGGTTCGTCTCACGTGCTGTTCGTCCCGACAGGGTCGACGAAACTGCAGGTGCAGGCCTTGGACGTCGCGTCACTGCGCCTGACGGGTCAGCCAGGCGACGTTCTGGAAAGTGTGCGCGCGCTCACAGGTTCGGGATATCCGCCGGCGTCGGTTTCCGACACCGGCCTTGTCGCCTACTGGGACGGCACGACCGTCACAACCGGGTTCAACTGGTACGATCGGAGAGGAACGCCACTAGCGCTACCGGTGCCGGCGGATGCCCCGGTCTTCGCGCTCTCGCCCGACGGCGGCCGGATCGCGTGGCAGCGACCCTTGACAGAGCGGGGCGTAGGGTTCTGGCTGATGGACCGTTCCGGTGTCGCTTCGCCCGTGACAGTTTCCGCGCCGGGCGCCATACGTCCCATCTGGGCGCGCGATGGCGCGTCGCTACGATTCACAGCGGCCGGCGACGGCGCCATAAAGTTGATGCGCCGCCACCTAGACGGGGGTGCCGACGAGATGCTGGGTGAAGTACCAACTTCGTCTGTGGGGGACTTCTACGCGAACGACTGGTCGCGTGAAGGGAACACTGCCCTCGTCAGCGTCACCCAACTTGACACCGGCCGCGACATCATCGTGTTTTCTACGGCGACCGGTCGTACGCGACCGTTTGTAGTCGGCCGTGGCACGCAGGTTCAGCCGCGTTTCTCTCCGGACGAGCGCTGGGTTGCCTATACGTCCAATGAAACGGGGCGATGGGAGGTGTTCGTCGAGTCGTTCCTGGTTCCAGGATCACGCCACCAGGCATCGGTCGGGGGGGGATCTCAGCCGATCTGGCGGCGCGATGGCACGGAACTCTTTTATGTCGCGCCTGACGGCAAACTGATGGCGATGAGCGTGACGCCAGGAGAGCGCTGGGTCCCGGCCAATGCGCGCGCGCTCTTCGCAACGCGCATGCGCCCACTCTACCCACCGTATCCCTATACCTACGATGTAAGCCCAGACGGGCAACGCTTTCTAATCAGGGAAGTTCGACCCGACTCCGGCCCGGTGATCAGCATCCTCACCAACTGGCGACCACAGCGCTGATTTGAGTAGTCGAACGGGACACCGCGCGGGTGACCTGAACGTCCTCTGATCTTTACGCTGCCGCCCGGCTGATCCAGTTGCGGAAATCGTCCCTAACACCCATCCTGACTACCTGTCTATCAAAGCGCCGGGCGACGGGTGTGCCACTCGGTCGCCCGCTCGTAGGCGTGCGCGATCGCGAGGACCAGCGCATCGTCAAATGGACGGGCGCTGACCTGCAACCCGATCGGCAGGCCGGGCGGGTCGGTCGAAAAGCCGCACGGCACCGAGACGGCCGGAAAACCCGACAGATTCCACCAGGGGCGGAACGTCTCCGGCACCGAGGTGGGAACCCCGGCCGGCGACGGCATGGTCGGGCTCAGCACCGCGTCGACCGGCTCGTAGGCGGCGGTCATGTCCTCGATGAACAGCGCGCGGGCACGCTGCGCCTGGAGGTACTGCGCCGCGGTAATCAGTGAGCCGGCCTCAACCGTCGTGCGAACGCGCGAAATGCCGGGGCCTGTCTTTCCCACGTCCGAACCGTACCGCGATACGGCATCGCTCACCAGGTACTGACGGTGATACGTGGCCGCCTCGGTGATCCGGATGATTTCCTGGGCGGAGCTGGCCGCCTTCATCCGCGCCGGAAAGCTGATCTCCCGGATCTCAGCGCCGGTGCCTCGCAGCACGTTCACCGCCGCCGCGAACGCCGCTTTGACATCCGGATGAAACTGCTCGATCTCCGACGCCGCGATGACCCCCAGCCGCAGGCGAGCGGGGGGCCGCAGCAGCCTGGGATAGTCCGGTACCGGCGTTCTGACGCTCTGCCGGTCCCGCGGATCGAAACCGGCCATGACTTTCAGCAGGATTGCGGTGTCCTCGACCGTCCGGGCCATCGGCCCGAGATGATCGAGCGTCCAGCTGATTGGCACCACCCCGAACCGGCTCACCACTCCCAGCGTCGGCTTCAGACCGACGATGCCGCAGTTGCTGGCGGGATTGCGGATCGAGCCCGAGGTGTCGCCGCCACTGGCACCGAGCAGCAGGGCGGCCGAAAGCGCCGCGCCGCCGCCGCCGCTCGAACCGCCGGCGTTGCGAGTGAGATCCCACGGGTTGTTGCATCCCGGGGTGAAACCGCCGAAGGAAAACTCCGGCAGATTCAATTTGCCGATCAGGATGGCGCCGCCGGCCTTCATCCGCTCCACGATCGCGGCGTCGAAGTCGGGCACGAAGTTCTCCAGCACCTTGGAAGCCGCCGTCGTCCTGATCCCCTTCGTGTAGTGCGTGTCCTTCACCCCCACCGGAACGCCATGCAGCGGACCGAGGTATCGGCCGCGCTGGATCTCGCGTTCGGCGATGCGTGCCGCCTCCAGTGCTTGCTCTGACGCGACGGTGATGAACGCGCCGATCTTTGGATCCAGACGCTCGATGCGCTCGAGCACTGCGCGCGTCAGCTCGACCGGCGAAAGCTGTTTCTTCGAGATCTGCCTGGCCGCGTCCGCAATGGTGAGGGCCGGGAGGTCCCCGGTGCCTTGCGGCCGCTGTGGCGCACGCCCCCGCGGGTCCACTGCCATCTCCGCGGCGGTGCTCGTGGACGACGCGGCCATGGCGGTAACCGCCGCCGCCGACATTTCGAGGAATCTCCGGCGCGTCGTCAGGGCGATGTCGTCGTCGGCCATGGTCATCGCCTCCGATCCGTAGAAAGGTGGGATGGGGTGGCGAGTGAGTGGCCGATCGCCGGCTCCGTCTCCCTCGGCAGGGGCAGACCGTTGATGTCGGCCAGGCTCTGGAGGAAGCGCTCGTACTGACGGCGGACCAGATCCAGCCGCTCCTCGGGTATCGCGATTCCGTTCGCCGCAGCCAGCATCCGGATGAACTCCGTGGTGACTTCCTGCATTGGCACCTCTCCTGATCCGTGCTGTTGAACGCTCGAAACGCGGTTCGACGGTTTGCCCCGCTCAGCGCTGCGTCAGCCAGCTGAGAGCGGCCCAGAGCCCTCCGGCGAGCTGGCGCGGTTTTTCGATATGACCGTAGTGAGTCAACGGGAGGTCGAAGACCAGCACGCGAACCGGCGCAGTTGGATTTGCCTTGCGGAACTCGTTGGCCACCTGAAGCTCACGGGCTTGCGCGGGGTCCTTGTGCCAGTGCCCGTCGTCGAGGGCGGCGACCGTCCAGATCATCTTGCGGTAGCCCGCCACCGGCGCGCGCATCGTCGTGAACAGGTCGCTGATGACTTCGTCCGGCTTCACCCCGAGGGTGTTGCCTTTCACCGCCTGCCGGATCTGACTGGCGACATGGTCACGCAGATTGTCGGCGCTGTTGTGTTCGATGTTCTGGAGCGTCTGCTTGAACTGCGGCCGGCGGGTGTTTTCGAGCGACATCCACCGGGTTGCGATCTCGAGCCGGGTCTTGCCCGAATCCCAGACGGGGTTCAGCGGCCCCAGGTATCCGCCGGCATAGGTACGCGCCGGCCGCGGATTCAGGTCCCAGATGGCTGGATAGTCGTCGGCCGTCCGTTCTCCCCGGAACTCGCGCATCTGGCTCAACGCCGCCGGTCCTCCGGTGCCCCAGCCGAGCGAGAGACCCTGCAGCCGGTCTTTCAGCTTCGAGTCCTTCAGCATGAACTGGATCTCGCCGCCGGTGGAGTGGCCGACGAGAACGACCGGGCCGGTGGTCGTCGTCTCGACCAGCCGCACGACTCCATCGTTGATCACCCGGAAGGTGTAAACGGAATGGCGAATCCTGGCTTCTTCGGGAGACACATCCCGATCGAGAAGATAGCCGGGGATTCGTCGGCTGAATTGCGCGTCCGTCCAGCCCCCATGCCGGTAGTTGCCCGGGATGGTGATGAGCAGCACCGGCACGCGCTGCGCCAGGTACTGACCGAGGCCCGGGGCATTCAACGGATCGATGAAGAACTCGTACCAGTTGGCCGAGCCGCCGTTGATGATCGCGACGGTGGGGAGACCAGGCGTCGGCTTGTCGGGGATCAGGTGGAGACCGGAGATGTCCCAGTCCAGACCATAGACCTTGTATCGCGCCACCTGCCATTTGGCGCGATACCCGAGTGTCGCGGCGGGTATCGATTCAAGCTTGCGAGGGTCGAAGGCCCCGCCGGGCACCGCGTCGGCCAGCGCCTTGACGGTCGATCCACCGTCGGGCAGGCTCCACCCCAGCTTGTCGAAATGTTCGGGCGGCACGAGGTGATAGGGGCGCTCTTCCCGGAGCATCTGGAGGATCCGGGCCTCTCCGGTGGACTGGGGTGCCTGCACCGCCAGCGGGTGGCTGGACATCAGGGCCGCGACCAACGACGTGACCATCGTGATTCGTCTGTCCACGCCAGCGCTCCGTTTCTGGTCCGACCATTAGGCGTCGGGCGCGTCCATTCTTAACGCAAACGGTCTTACAATCACAGCAAAAATGAACTTTCGATCTGGAGAGGACCGATGGCCGTCACAGTGATCCAGCCGCCGTCATTGAAGGACCCGCGGCCCCGGTACAGTCAGGGCATCCAGGTGGATGGGGGCCGGCTATTGTTCATCGCCGGGCAGACGGCCGCCGACCAGGACGGGTCGGTGGTGGGCAGGGGGGACATCGAGCGGCAGACGGAGCGTGTCTTCGAGAATCTCGGAGCCGTCCTGAAAGCCGCGGGCGGCTCGTTCGAGAATCTGGTGATGACGACCACCTACATCACCGACATCCAGTATCGAGAGACCCTCAGCCGGGTCCGGCTCAAGTACTACGGTGCCGTTGCGCCGACCAGCACTTTGGTGGTCGTGAAGGCGCTCGGGCACGAGGACTTCCTGATCGAGATCGACGGCATCGCGGTGATCTGAGCGGATCAGGAGAACCTTCGGACGGCCGCCCGTGCGCCGGCCGAGACCAGGTCACCTAAGAACAGCAGAAGCGGGGCGAGGTCTACTTGCAGCAGGGGCCGGGGCAGCAGCCCGACGACACCACCTTCTGGGCGCTGGCGGCAACAGTCGGCAGCAGAGCGAGCGCGGCGAGCAGAATCAGGCGGATGCGTGTAACCATTGGCGACTCCTGATGAAAAATCGGCCGGACGGCTGCGGCCGCGTGCCAGCCGGCGCGCCGACCATTCATTGCCGAAGATACGATATCGTATTTGAGGTGGCGTGATCTGTAGATATTTTTGGGGACGATTCCTCACGCAGCGGCCACCCGGCCCGCAAGCTCTTCACTATGGACCGAGCTGTTCCCCGGTGACGCGCGTCCGCGCCGCGCGCAGGTGGCGGGCACTGACGACGATCGGTGTGATGGGCGCGATGAGCATTGCCTGCACCGACCGTGTGGCGCGCGGCCGGGAGCTGTATCTGCAGCACGGGTGCGCCGTCTGCCACGGTCAAAGCGGCCGCGGCGACGGGCCGGCGGCGAAAACGCTGACGCCCCCGCCCCGCGACCTCGCCAGCCCGCGACACCTCGTGCAGGGCACCTCCGAGCAGGCCATCGCGGACTCGATCGCCACCGGGGTCGACGCGCCCGGGTCGCAGATGCCCCCCTTCAGCCACATCTCCGAGGACGATCGCAAACTGATCGCCGCCTGGATCGTCTCGCTGCAACATCAGGATAGCGGGGGCGCCGCGCCCGCCGCCGATCGTCCAGCCGCCGGCAGCGCGGTACCGGCTGCCAGCGTGAGCGCCGCCGCCGGCGCCATCGCCATCCGCGACGCCTGGGTGCGCGCGACGCCGCCGAACGTCGCCACGAGCGCGGCCTACGCCACCATCGAGAACGCCAGTGATCGCGAGATGACGCTGATCGCCGTCACCGTCACGCAGGCGCAGCGCGCCGAGCTGCACACCATGGAAGCTGTCGCCTCGCCGAGGGATGCCGGTACGCCGTCGGCGCGGGCGGCCGCGGCGCCGCCCATGGGCGGCATGCGCGCGGTGCAGGGCCTGCGCATTCCAGCGCGCGGCATCGCGTCGCTCGCACCGGGGGGCACCCATGTCATGCTGTTCGACGTGGCCCCCTCGCTCGCCGCTGGCGCGACCGTGACGATGACCTTCACCTTCGACAACGGGCAGACGCAGACCGCGAACGCCATCGTGCGCCCGACGGGCGCGACGGGGCCGCGATGATCGGCCACGACCGCTGCGGCTCGTCGCTGACTTTGCCGGTGCGGTGGCTCGGCGTGCTGACACTGCTCGCCGCCCTTACGCCGATCGCCGCCTGCCAGCGCGAACCGGCGTCCTCGTCCTCGCCCGCCGCCGGCTCGCTGCCCGCGCGCCCGCCGCTCGACTTCGGCGGCGACTTCACGCTGACCAATCAGGATGGCCAGCCGTTCAACCTCGCGGACGTACGCGGCAAGCCGGTGCTGCTGTTCTTTGGCTACACCTCATGCCCGGATATGTGCCCGATGACGATGTCGCGCATCATGAGCGCGCGATCGCTGCTTGGCGCGCAGGGGGAGTCGGTCGTGACGCTGTTCGTGTCGGTCGATCCGAAGCGCGACACGCCGGCGCAGTTGAAACAGTACGTCGCCAGCTTCAGCGCGCCGCTCGTCGCGCTGACCGGCAGCGAGCAGGAAGTCAAGCAGGTTGCGGAGATGTACCACGCATCGTATGAATATCTGAATGCCGAGTCGCCCAACTATCTCGTCAACCACACGACCGCGATCTTCCTGATCGATCCAAGGGGCCGCCTGCGCGAGTACGTCGGCTACGACGTCGAGCCGCAGCGGCTGGCCGATGCCATCCGTGCGATGACCCCGGGCACTTAGGATCGACCGTCAGCAGGAACCGAGCGCCAGAGCAAGGAGCGTTGCATGCCCGTCAGACTCGTCACGTTGTGCGCGTCGTCCGATCCGCGACCATCGATCGCGGCCGCGACCGTTGTTGCCGCCACTCTCGCGCTCGCCGCCTGCGGCGGGGCCGCGGCGAAGGAGCAGACTGGCGTCAAGCGCGTCGACGCCAAGATCGACGGCCTCACCTGCGAGACCTGCGTGCCGCCGCTCACCGCCGCGCTGAAGCAGCAGTTCGGCGAGCAGGCGACCATCGAGGTCGACGATGAGACGGATATGGCAACGGTGCGGCTGGCGAAGGACCAGAAGTTCGACGTAAAGCCGTTCCTGGCCGCGGCGAGGCAGGTCCGGATGCGGGTGATGGCGTTCCATCTCGAAGTCTGCGGCCGTGTCAACGCGCAGGGCCAGGAGCGCTGGCTGAGCGCGAGCGAGGCCCGCTTCCTCGTCGCCGGCGGCGACAGCCTGCCGCTCGATCAGCCGCTCTGCATCGAAGGAGATCTCGATGCCAGCAAGGAGCCGCTGACGCTCACCGTTACCAGCAGCAAGCGGCAAGACGGGCGATGATAGCTGCCAGCTGCCAGCTGCCAGCTCCAGCTTCTAGCTTCTAGCTTCTAGCTTCTAGCTCCTTCCCCCGCTCCTCCGCGGCGATGTGGAATGCCGTGTTGGCGGCCGGGACGCCGGCATAGATCGCCGCCTGCATCAGCACTTCTTCGACATCGCACCACTCCAGTTCGTGCAGGAAACCGGTGCGGAGATGCAGCCGGAACTCCTCCCATCGTCCCAATGCCACGGTGGTGGCCAGCACCAGCAGGCGGCGGGTGCGCACGTCGAGGCCCGGCCGGGTCCAGATGGCGCCCCAGGCGTACTGGGTGATCAGGTCCTGGAAGTCGGGGCTCACAGGGCTGGTGGAGGCCCGGTCGACGTGGGCGTCGCCAAGCACCGCCCGCCGCATCTTCATGCCGGCGTCTGCCGAGGCCTGTTCGCGCGGCAGGAGAAAGTCGAGCAGCGCCGCGCTGAACGATTGCGGGGCCTCGAGATTCGACAGATGCGCCGTCGGCAGGTGCACGACCGTGGCGTGAGGAATGCCGCCGGCCAGGACGTCACCGTGTCCCTGCCACGGCAGCGAGACGTCGAACTGCCCGTCGATGATCAGCGTCGGCAGGTGGATCCGGTCGAGCTGCGCGGTTTGATCCATGTCGCGGATCGCGGCACAGCAGCCGGCGTATCCGACCGGATCGCTCGCCAGCAGCGTGCGCCGCGAGCTGGCCACGGCGGGGGGATTCAGCGCGCGCGAGCGTGCCGAGAAGAAGCGGCCCATAACGATGTCAGCGACCGAGGCCATGCCACCGGCCAGCACCGTCTGGCGTCGAGTCTCCATTCCGGCGGAATCAGCCCTCGCCGAGGTATTGGCCAGCACCACGTGCGTGATCCGCGCGGGCGCCTGCGCGGCGAGCCAGAGACCGATCATCCCGCCGAGCGACAGACCGCAGAAGGCGAACCGGTCGATGCCCAGTGCGTCCACGAGTGCGACCACATCCTGCCCGAGCTGCTCGATCTGGTAGTCGCCCGGCGTTACGTCTGACGCGCCGTGCCCGCGCGTATCGTAGCGAAGCACGCGGAAGTGCTGGGTGAGCCCCGGGATCTGCGGATCCCACATCCCGTGGTCCTGGCCGAGGGAATGCGATAGCACCAGGACCGGCGCGTCGTCCGGACCATCGATCCTGAAAAAACAGTTGCTACCGCGGATCTTCGACAGGGGCATCGAGCGCTCCTTCGGGGTTTTCGATGCCGGCGAGCAGCCGTCGCCGGAATTGTTCGGCGGAGCCGAGGTATGCGTCGGGCTCCGCCAGGTTCGTGAGCTCGCCCGCCTCGAGCGCCCGCTGCACCCGGGCGTCGGCGAGGAGCGCCGCGGTGAAATCACCGTTCGAGCGGCGTGCCCCGGCGAGGGCGGTTGCGATCGCCTGCGCCGCGGTGTCACGCCCGAGCGCCGGACCGAGCAGGATCATCGCGCGCTCGGCGAAGATCACGCCGCCGGTCGCGGCGATGTTCGCCCGCATCCGCGTGGGATCGACCTCGAGCTGCTCAACGACGTCAGCCATCGCGGCAACGGCCGCGCCGGTCGCTTGCACGAGCGCGCTGACCGTGGCCGCCTCGGCGTGCCAGTTGCCAACGCCTCGCTCGTGCTGTTGCAGCATGCCGCTCAGGAATGCCCCGACCAGCCCGGGGGCCCGGGTCGCGGCGGCGAGGGCGATGGCACACCCGGCGGGATTCCGCTTGTGAGGCATTGTCGAGGAGCCGCCGCCGGGCTCGGCAGCCTCGCTCACTTCGTGCTGCATCAGCAGGGAGATGTCCTGCGCCATCTTCCCCAGGCTGGCGGTATAGATGCCGCAGGCCGTGACCAGCCCGGCCAGGCGATCGCGATGGACGTGCCAGGGAGCATTTGCTTCAGGCAGTCCGAGCTGGCGGGCCAGCGCCGCCGAAACGGCCGGCCCGTGTTCGGCCAGTGCCGCCAGCGTGCCCGAGGCGCCGCCGAACTGCAGGAGGCAGGCGGTCTCGAAGCTTTCCGCCAGACGGGCGGCGCCTCGCGAGACCGATCCGAACCAGCCGGCGGCCTTCAATCCGAAGGTGGTCGGGGGTGCGGGCTGCAGCAGCGTGCGAGCCAGCATCACCGTGTCGGCGTGGGCTTCGGACAGGCGCCGGAGTCCGTTCGACAGCCGCAGGTGGTCGGCCTCGAGGATCCCGGCCGCCCGCACCAGACAGAGGACCAGCGCCGTGTCGCTCACGTCCTGACTGGTGGCGCCGCGATGCACGAACCCCGCGGCTTCCGGCGCGCTGGCTGCCACACGGGCGATCAGCGCCTCCACGAATGGAATGGCGATGGTGCCTGACGCACGCGCCGCACGACCGATGGCTTCCACGTCGAAGGTCGCGTCCGCGGCCGCTCGTGCAATCGCATCCGCCGCCGCTTCGGGGATGACTCCGACCCCGGCTTCTGCCCGGGCCAGTGCCACCTCGAACCGCAGCATCGCGGCGAGAACGGACTCGTCGGAAAAAACCTGGGCAAGCGGCTCGGTCGTTCCGAGGCCGTCGAAGAGCCGCGAGCTCACGGACGCTCCTCAGACATTGAAGAAAACCGTCTCCTGCGGACCCTGCAGCCGCAGGTGGAACACCCAGCGTCCGGCGACCTCCCGATCCGGCTCGGCCAGCAGCGTACCGCGCCGTTCTTCCGGCACCAGCGCCAGTGCCTTGCTCCCCTGGATCCACGGCAAAGTAGATGCGGGTGTGGAGATGGCGCAGCAACCCTCGCGCGAAAAGGCACACGCTCAGGTGGCGTCCGGGGTCTCCGTCCGTCCCGCTGCCGGGACGCACGGTATCGAACTCGCAGCTGCCATCTTCGCCGGTCGGCATCCGTCCGAAGGTGCCGGCGTGAGCGAGCTCGACCAGCGCATCGGACACCGGACGTCCGTCTCCGTCGGTCACACGCACGACCAGGCGGATCGGCTCGCCGACCAGACCGGGCGCAGTAGTCATCGCCTTCGGGGGCAGGCCAAAGTGGAAGAACGGACCGATCGTTTGAGAAGCCGTGGCTACCGGCCGCGCGTCGCCGCTCATGCGCGGTCCTCGAAGGGCGTCGCGTCGCGACCCCGGAGCACGATGTCGAACGAGAAGCCGAGCGCCCACTCGGGACGGCTCAAGCCGAGGTCGAAACGCGAGACCAGCCGCTGACGTCCGCGTTCGTCCGGGATCGACTGGAACATCGGGTCGTAGGGGAACAGGGGATCGTCCGGGAAGTACATCTGGGTGACGAGCCGGGTCCGGAAGTCGGTGCCAAACAGCGAGAAATGAATGTGGGCCGGACGCCAGGCGTTGTCGTGATTCCGCCACGGATACGCGCCGGGCTTGATCGTGGTGAACTGGTAGCGGCCGTCGGCGTCGGTCACCGCCCGGCCGGCGCCGGTGAAGTACGGGTCGAGCGGCGCCGGGTGATCGTCCTTCATGTGACGATAGCGCCCGCCGGCGTTGGCCTGCCAGATCTCCACCAGCGCGCCCGATTGAGGGCGTCCGTCTTCGTCGATCACGCGACCCGCGACGATGATCCGTTGTCCCTGCGGTTCTTCGGCATGCTGGCGCGTCAGGTCGTTGTCGGTGTCTCCGATCGGCCACCATCCGTACACCGGCTGGTTCAGGTCCGACAGCGACTCCGGCAGCCGGATCAGCGGCTGCGACGGAGCCCGCCGCCGCGTGGACAGATAGTCCGGATAGAGCAGGGGGGGCTGGCTGCCTTGCACTTCGGGAGGAACGGGCATCTCTTCTTCCTTTACTCGCCGGGGCCTCATTCGCCGGGCGTACCGCCGTGCGCCCGGGCGGTCCGCTGCATCAGGTCGCGGAGTGCCGCCAGTTCTTCGATGCGTGGCGCCGGGGTCTGGGCGACCGTCTCGTGAAACTGCACTTCCCAGCCGGTATTCTCGCGCACCTGTGCGGCGCTGATGCCCGGATGCAGCGACGCGACCTTGAACTCGTTGGTCCGTGGATCCGGTCGCATGGTGCAGAGGTCGGTCACGATGAGCGTGGGCCCCTCGGTCTTCAATCCCAATGCCGCCCGCTCCCGGCCGGTCGGGCCGTGGCCGAGTGACGTCAGGAAATCGAGCGTCTGCACGAATGCTTTGGACCCGTGCTTCATCACCACGTGCACTCGATGGCAGGCGGTCGCGATTTCGGTCGCTCCGCCGCTGCCTGGAAGCCTGACCTTCGGTCGATGGTAGTCGCCGATCACGGTGCTGTTCAGATTGCCGAAACGATCGACCTGCGCGCCGCCCAGGAATCCGACGGTGATTCGGCCACCCTGCAGCCAGGTACCTGAAACATCTCCGGGACCGACACGGTGGTGAGCGCGGTCTCGCACAGCTCGCCGTCGCCGATCGAGAGCGGGAGCACGTGCGGCTTCGTCTCGAGCGTGCCGGATTCGTAGACCAGCGTGAGCCCTGGTGCGTGCGTCAGGCGGGCAAGGTTACAGGCCGCCGAGGGCAGCCCGATCCCGACGAAGCAGATGTCGTCGCTGGTGAGAGCCCGGGCCGCCTCGACGATCATCATCTCTGTCGGCGTATAGGTCATGCCGGGGATGCCCCGGGGCTCGCGATCTCCGTCCCCATGACCTCCGCCTCCAGCCATTGGCGGAACCGGTCGCGGTCTCTCGACACGGCGTCCCATTGCGTGTAGAACGCGTTGTCGCGATGGTAGTACCCGTGGGCGTAGGACGGCCGGGCGCCACCGGGCGCCACCGCGACCGCATGCACCGTCCACGAGGGGAGCACGACGGCGTTGGTTCCCTCGGTGTGCAGGTGATCGACCACTTCCTCGACGGTCACGATTGCCCGCTTGGCCGCGAGCACGGCTTCCTTCTGCACACCGACAATGCCGCTGATCAGGACGTTGCCTCGACGGTCGGCTTTCTGCGCGTGGATGATCGTCACGTCCGGTCGATGCGCCGGCACGGCGGCGAGTCTCTCTCCCGTGAACGGGCATTCGATCGACCGGATCTGAGGATTGACCCGCACCAGATCCGAGCCGAGATAACCACGGAACACGGCGCACGGCAGGCCCGAGGCGCCGGCGGCGTAAGCGGCCGCCATCGCGGCGTGGCTATGTTCCTCGATCTCGAGCGGTCGCGGCCATCCGCGTTCGATCGCATCACGGAGTCGGTGCAGGGAGCCCACCCCCGGGTTTCCGCCCCACGAGAACACCAGCTTGCGCGCGCACCCGGCCCCGATCATCTGGTCGTAGAGCAGATCGGGAGTCATGCGGATCAGCGTCAGGTCCGCGAGGCGCTGACGGATGATCTCGTGGCCGGCGGCAAACGGGATGAGATGCGTGAACCCTTCGAGCGCGACCGAATCGCCTGACTGCACGAACCGGGAGATGGCCTCCTGCACCGAGAGAAATGCAGGGCCAGACCCGTCACCCTGAACCATAAGGTCGCGAGTATACCGCGTGCTACACGCCGAGCCGTCTCGCGCGTGTCTGCGTCGCCTCACGCCTCGTCAGGCGGCGCACCCGCCGAGACCTGCTGAGCGGCGATGAGCGTCCTCGCCGGTCCTCGGAGCGCCGGCAGCCTGGCGCCGAAGGCGGCACCGGCGACCAGACACGCGACTCCGCCGAGCGCCACCGTTGCCGGTGCGCCGAGCGGTGCAGCCAGCGAGCCGGCCATGAGCGACCCCATCGGCGCCATCCCCATGAACATCATCGAATACACCGCCATCACCCGTCCGCGCAGGCGGTCGGGCACCATGGCCTGGACCAGCGTATTCGAGGCCGCCATGCCGAGAATCATGAAGAACCCGGCAGGTGCGAGCAGCGCCGCCGACAGCCAGAGTGAGCGCGACAGCGAGAACAGGATGAGGCACACGCCGAACCCGATCGCCGACAGGGCGATCCAGCGGCCGAGACCGTGAAGATCGCGCCGAAGCGTCAGCACGCCGGATCCGGCCAGCGCTCCCAGACCCGCCGACGACATCAGGAAGCCATAGGCGTGCGGACCGCCGAGCAGTATCCGGTCCGCGAAGATCGGCATCAGGACCGTATACGGCATCCCCATGAAACTCACCAGGCCGAGCAGGATCAGCAGCGCACGAACCGGTCGCGTGTGCCACGCAAAGGCAAACCCTTCGACCACACTTTCCCAGGCGGAAACCGTCGCCCGTCCGACCGTGCGGGTGTGCGGCGTTTTCATCAGCAGGAGGGCGGAGATGACGCCGATGTAGCTCGTGCCATTGATCAGAAAGCACCAGGCTTCGCCGACCATCGCCACCACCGCACCGGCCACCGCGGGGCCGATCAGCCGGGCTCCGTTGACCATCGACGCATTGAGGGCGATCGCGTTGGGCAGGTCTTCGCGTCCGACCATCTGGATCACGAACGACTGCCGGGCCGGGATGTCGAAGGCATTCGCCACACCGAGGAGTGCGGCGAGCGTGAACACGTGCCAGACCCGCACAACGCCGGCGAAGGTCAGCACCGCCAGCACCAGCGCCAGGACCATCATCGTCGCCTGGGCCACGACCAGGACCCGGCGCCGGTCCAGCCGGTCGGCGATCACTCCGCCGAGCGGTGCGAGCACGAACACCGGGATCTGCGCGGCGAATCCGGCGACGCCGAGGAGAACGGGTGAGCCCGTGAGCCGGTAGATCAGCCAGGCCTGCGCCACCATCTGCATCCAGGTGCCGATCAGTGAAACGAGCTGGCCGGCGGCGAACAGGCGGTAGTCGCGCGAGCGAAGCGCACGGACGGCGTGCGGGTATCTCACTCAGAGCACGCGGCGGCCGTCACACCGCGACCGCGATCTTGCCCTTCGCGGCCGGCGCCGGCCGATGCTGACGGGTCGCGAGGACGACCGTGCCCCACTTCTGCATCGCACCGAGCAACGGCGCCAGCGAGCGGCCCAGCCTGGTGAGCGAGTACTCCACTTTTGGCGGGACCTGCGGATACACCTTCCGCACCAGGAGCCCGTCGCGTTCCAATTCGCGCAGCTGCTGCGTCAGCATCTTGTGCGTCACACCGCGCAACCGCCGGTGCAGCTCGCCGTAGCGCCTGGTGCCCTCGAGCAATTCGCGGATGATGACGACCTTCCATACGCCGCCGATCACTTCGAGCGTCACTTCGATCGGGCACCACACGGGATCGCAGGCCGAGCCCCGCAGCATTCTCCGACTACTCATACTTTCCTCCGAGTGTGTATATACCCTGAAAGTGCATTCTAGACCGTAGGAACGTGTGATCGCTACAGTGGATCAGTGAACGGCAACGCCTCCGGTGCACAGAGCACCGCCGCAGTTGCCGAAGGAGCGCCAACTACATGGCATCGATCGACACCATCACCACTGCCGACCTGCAGGCACGGCTTGCGCGCGGTGGCGCCTTCCAGTTCTGGAACGTGCTGACGCCGGAGTTTTTCAAGGGCGACATGATCCCAGGTTCACTGCTCGTGCCGGTCACCGGCGTCGAAGCTGAAGTCGCCCGGCTCGGTCTCCCGAAGGACGCGGAGATCGTCGTCTATTGCGCCGGACCGTCGTGCCCGTTCAGCCTGAAGGCCGCCACCGCGCTGGGCCGGCTCGGCTACGCGAACGTCCGTGCCTATGAGGGCGGGCTCGAGGAGTGGAAGCAGGCCGGCCTTCCTCTGACGCGGTTCACCATCGCTGCCGCGGCGTGAACGCGGGCGATCGCAGGGCTGGTCGGCCGCTGCCGGCCAGCCTGCCTGCGGCCGGGAGAAGACAACATGTGGCAGCGCACTGAAGCAGCTCGACGTCTCGGCATCGGCACACCGATCGTTCAGGGTCCGTTCGGCGGCGGCCTCTCGTCGATCGACCTCGTCGTTGCCGTCTCGGAAGCCGGCGGCCTCGGGTCATTCGGCGTCCACCATCTGGCGCCGGCAGAGATTGCCGATCTGGCGGTCGCGATACGGTCGCGAACGAGCAAGCCGTTCGCGCTCAACTTGTGGGTGTCCAACCACGATCCCGACGGACGCTCGCTTGCGCCCGGCCAGTTCGACCGGGCCGCACAACGATTCATGCCGGACGACAGGGAGCTTGCGGTGCGTCCCCCATCACCGCCGGCGCACTTCGGCCAGACGTTCGAGGACCAGGTGCAGGCGGTGCTCGACGCGGCTCCACCGGTCTTCAGTTTCGTCTTCGGCATCCCCCCTGCCGCCGTGCTCGCGGAATGCCGGGGACGTGACATCATCACGATCGGCGCGGTGACGAACGTCGACGAAGCTCTGGCGATGGAGGCAGCCGGCGTCGATCTGATCGTGGCCTATCCATCCGTCCGCCGTTCCTCCCTGCACTCCTCACGAGGGGGCCTGGCCCCGATTCTCACGACCCGAAACGATGAGCTAAGCGTAAGTTTATTGAAGTGAGAGGCTTACCCCAATCGGGGCCAGGCCCCGTCTTGGGGGTCAGCCGGCGCTGTCGAAGGCGCGGCGGACCCAGGCCAGCAGCTCGGCGTCCACTTCGCCGGGATCCGTCAGCTTGACCTTGGTACTGGCACATCCCCCCGGGGGCCTGGACGGCCAGGCGCGCGGTGCCGGGTACATCCTTCATGTTCAGCCCCACCTCGACCCGGCTGTTGGTGGCCGGACCGATCATCGCGAACTGCTTCTTGCGGCGCAGGCTCACATAGCCCTTTTTCGGCGCAACCTCGAACGGACCGAACGGGGCGATCGCGGCCATGAACCGGTCGTGGATCGGCCGCAGCGCCTGCTTCGGCCCGGTGTAAATGTCGTCGACGACGTCGCTCTCGCTTCTGCCTGCCGCTTCCGCGGCGCTGGCTCCGTCGGACTGCAGCACGTGATGGACCAGCGTGTTGGCGTCGCCATGCCCCATGCCGAGGTCCTTCTTCAGCATGTCGCGGATCTCTCCATGCCTGGTCAGCCCGCTGGCCTTGACGATGCCGGCGAGCGCGGCGAGCGGCTTGCCCGTGCGTTTCTCGATGTTGGCGAGCTGCGTGGCGAGAGCTTTGTCCATCGGATCCTCCGGCGGTTCAGGGTATTGTTACGCCTCTCCTGGACTTTCTGTACCTGCTGGACCGCGCTCAGTCGGCTATCAAGCGTGGCCACTGCTGAGGCAGCACGTTTTTATCCGACGTTCATCTTCAGGCGCTAGCGTGGAGCGTGGACACGATGAACGAAACGAATTCAATGAGTCCGTCGAACCTGGCATCGGAGCGCTCGAGGGAGCGCCGGCTCCTCGGAGTCCTGGCGATCATTTGCGGGCTGCTGATGACCGGCGGCCTGGCCATGCCGATCCTCACCGGGGAGAAGGGACCACCGCCGGCGATCCAGCTGGGGGACGTCCGCGAGGCGCACATCGTGGAGATCCGCGACCTCCGCGGGCATACCGTGCTCTTTGGCGAATTCCGGTCCCGCGTCGACATGCTCGGCAACACCGAGAAGGATGCGGCCCTGACCGACCGTCGTGGCCGCGCGGTCATTGGCGAAGTGGAGCTCGAAGTGCCGGCGGCGGCCCGCACCGATCGGCGCACGGAGCTGGAAGTGGACATCATCGGCTTGCCGGCACGCGAGAGGTTCACCGTCGTCATCGACGACCGGGTCGTCGGCAGGTTTACGACCGACGACCGCGGCGCCGTCGACATGGAGCTCCAGGAAGGGGAGATCCCGCCTCAACCTCCGAAGGGATAGGCCCGCCGACCACCTGTGCTAGACTCCTGTTGAACATCAACTGGAAACGACCTGTTGATGAACTACAGGTATGGCATGGGCGACATATCGAAGGCGGAGGTACTCCAGGGCACCCTGGATCTCCTCATCCTCAAGACGCTCGACACCCTGGGATCCCAGAACGGCTACGCCATTGCGCAGCGGATCCTGCAGATGTCCGAGGAGGCGCTCGCGCTCAACCAGGGCACGCTCTACCCGGCCTTGTTGCGCCTCGAGCAGCGCGGCTTGATCAAGTCGAAGATCGGCGTGTCCGACAACAATCGGCGGGCGCGCTTCTACACCTTGACGCCGAAGGGGCGCAACCAGCTCACCACCGCCACCGACGAGTGGCGCCGCGCCGCGGCGATCATCAATCGCGTGCTGCGGGCCACGAGCTAGGCGGCCATGTCCATCCGCGAGTGGATCGTCCGCCTCTTCGCCGTCGGCCGCCGCGGCAGCCGCGACCGCGAGCTGCAGGACGAGCTGCGGTTCCACCTGCAATCGCTGATCGCCGCCCACGAGCGCGACGGGCTGAGCCCGAAGGAGGCTCGCGCCATGGCCGAGCGCGAGCTCGGCGGCGTCGACCGTACCACCCAGGCGTGGCGTGACCAGCGGGCCTGGCTGCCGGCCGAGGAGCTCCGCCAGGACCTCACCTTCGGCTGCCGCGTCCTGCGCCGATCGCCCAGCTTCACCATCCCGGCCGTGTTGACGATGGCGATGGCGGTCGCGGCGGTGACATCGGTATTCACCGTCGTCGACGCCGTGCTGCTCGCGCCGCTGCCCTACGGCGACCCTGGACGAGTCGTCGTCATCTTCGAAACCATGGCGACGCAGATGGACGGCGACGTGGCGGTGGCGTCCGGCAACTTTCTGGAGTGGCAGGCGCGGGCCCGAACCCTGGAGGCGATGACCGCCATCGACAACCGCCAGCAGAACCTGACGCGCGACGGTGATCCGACGCAGGTTCGCGTCACCGCGGTGTCATCCGGATTCGCCACGACGGTTGCCGTCCAGCCCGAAGTGGGCCGTCTGTTCGCGGCGGACGAATTTCAGGCCGGCCGCGAAACCGTCGCGCTTCTGAGTCACACCCTGTGGAGCTCGCGCTACCACGGCGATCGGAACATCGTCGGCAGAACCATCGTGCTCGACGACACCCCCTACAACATCGTCGGTGTGATGGCGCCGGGATTCGCCTTTCCCGAGCCCGGCAGTGACGTCTGGGTCCCGCTGGTCTTTACCGGCGCCGACCGCGACAACCGTTCGGGGCACACCCTGTCGGCGATGGCGCGGCTGCGTGCCGGTGTCGACCTCGGCGCCGCCCGGCGGGAAATGGACGCGATTGCAGGCGCGATGGCGACCGAGGCGCCGGCGACGAACCGTGTGTGGGGCATCCGGCTAAGGTCGGCCCGCGAGGCGGTGGTCGGCGACACCACGCCGGTGCTGGCGGCGGTGGCGATCGCGGTCGGGCTGTTGTTGCTGGTAGCGTCGGCGAACGTCGCCGGGCTGCTGCTGACGCAGGGGCTGTCGCGCGATCGCGAGATTGCGATCCGCATGGCGATCGGCGCCGCGCGAGCCCGCATCGTCCGCCAGATTCTATGCGAGAGCGTGCTGCTGTCGCTCGCCGGCGGCGGCCTCGGACTCGTGCTGGCGCGCCTTGCCGGACCGTTGGTCGCCGTGCTCCGTCCGGATGACTTCGTGGCGTGGAAGGAGATCGGCGTCGATCTGCGTGCCGGCGCGTTCGCGATCGGCGTGTCTATCGTGGCCGGCACCCTGTTCGGATTGGTGCCCGCGCTGGTGCTCTCGGATCGTGGCCTGGGCCAGCGGACGTCCCGGCGGGCGGCCGGCGCGCTGGAGTCGCGGGTGCGCCTCGCGCTGATCGGCGCGGAAGTAGGCCTGGCGATCGTCCTCGTCTGCGGCGCGGCGGTACTCGGGCGGACCCTCGACCGGTTGACGACTATCGATATCGGCTTCCAACCCTCGTCGGTGGTGACGATGCAGGTGTCGCTGCCGGGGGCGCGCTACGGTGAGGATCATCAGATCACGTCGTTCTTCGACCGGACACTGGAACGGGTCCGGGCGTTGCCGGGAGTGCGCGCCGCGGGTGCCACGCAGGCCTTGCCGCTCGGCGGCGGTTCGCCGGTGAGGGCTTTCCGCATCGAAGGGCCGACGGTCAACAATTCCCGCGAGCACCCGCTCGCGCACTATCGCATCGTGACCGACGGCTATCTTGAAGCGATGGGCATTCCGTTGCGCTCCGGGCGGACCTTCACGGACGGCGATACGGCGGGACGGCCGCTGGTGGTTCTCATCAACGAGACCCTGCGACGCACTGCCTTCGGGACGCGTGACCCGGTGGGCTCGCGCGTCACCATCGGTGGTCCTTCCGGCGCGCTGGCGGAAGTCGTGGGCGTGGTAGGGGACGTCCGTCACTTCGGCCCCGGCACCGCGGCACCACCCGAGATGTACTGGTCTGCCGCCCAGGCGGGTGTGGTTCCCGGCGAGACGGTCATGCGCATGCGACGCAGCATGTCGCTGGTCGTCTCCACCGCCGAAGATCCCATCACCATCGTCCCGTCGGTCCGGGCTGCGGTGCAGGAAGTCGACGCCGACCAGCCGATCGCGTCGGTCCGGACGATGACCTCGCGACTGGGCTCGGCGTTGTGGCTGTCTCGGGCCAGCGCCTGGATCGTCTCCACGTTTGGCGCGGCGGCGTTCCTGTTCGCGCTCCTCGGGGTGTTCGGCGCCGTTTCGTACTCGGTCGCCCAGCGCCGGCGGGAAATCGCCCTGCGCCTCGCGCTGGGAGCCACCAGCTCGGGGGTGCGTCGTCTGGTTCTGCGCGGCACGATCGCCGCGGCCGCGGTCGGGGTGGCAGGCGGCCTGATCGCGGCACAAGCGCTGCAACGCGGGTTTGCCTGGTTGATCGTCGATGCGCTGCCACTCGATGCCGCCACGCTGGCGGCGGTGGTGACGGGTTCCGCCGCGCTGGTGTTCCTGGCCTGCTGGCTGCCGGCGCGGCGGGCGTCGCAAGTCGAGCCAATGGGCGTCCTCCGGTCGGAGTGATTCCGCCAGTCCGCACGAACACACTCAATCGCGGGTGGGGGGGCCGCCGCGCCACTCCGGTGTGCGCCCCTCGATTGCCGCCGCCACTGCTTCGTGCGCCAGCAACCGCGTCGAGTCGAGCGTCGGGAGCGGCGAGACGTCCGGCGTGATCAGCAGCGGAATCTCGGTGCAGCTCAGGGCCACCGCGTCGCAGCCATCGCGCTTCAGGGTCTCGATGACTCGAACGTACTCCGCACGGGAGGCATCCGTGAGCAGGCCCTGGCACAGCTCGTTGAAGATGATGTCGTCCACCAGCGCTTGATCGGCAGGCGAGGGTGTGCGCATGGCGATGGCATGGCGCTCGAACGCCGCCGGATAGACCGGCCCCTCCATCGTCCACCTGGTACCGAGCAGGCCAACGCACCGGCGGCCATCCGCTTCGGCCCGCCGGGCGACGATCTCGGCGATGTGAAGGCCCGCCAACGCGAGCGGCTCTCCGGCAAGCTCGAGCGCGATGTGCGCCGTGTTATCGGGACACACGAAGAAATCGCAGCCGGCATCGGACAGGCGCTGAGCCGTACGCGCGAGGTGGGCTCTGACCCCCGCCAGATCGCCGCGGTCGTAAAGGTCCAGCACCGGTCCCATCGGCAGCAGTGAGAGCGTGATCTCCGGGTGCTCGTGTGCACCCAGCCGGCGCCCCGCTTCGCGCACCATCTCCAGGAAGCACAATGCCGCACCGTCAGCGCTGTGAGCCAGAACTCCGATATGTCGCATGCAAGTAGCCTGTCGTTGCTGGTTCAGAGTCACCGCAGAGAACACACCAACAGAATTCTCCGCGTTCCTCAGTGGCCTCGGCGGTGAGGGCTTTGTCGATGGTAGCGCGGGTCGGTAAGCGCCAGCGGTCCGCCGGGCGGCTGCCGCCTCGTGACCGGGTCGTGAACTCAGGAATGGCCTCCACCAGCCATCTCGAGCCAGTCGAGCTCCTCTTCGATCCGATGAAAGGCATCGTCGCCGATCTCGTCGTTGCCACGCATCGCGAGAACCGCTTCTCGCGCTGCCTTGAGCGCGGTGCCATGAACGTCGCTGTGTGCGGAGTGAGGGCCATCGCCGGCGTCACCCGCCGCCTGTTCGTAAGCCAGATGGGCCGTGAACTCCTGCCTTACCGCCTCCGCGATCGCCGACTGGTCATCGGCAAGACTGGCCAGGCCCGCCTGCAGGGCGCGGTCACGCGCCGCCCGCAGCTCGCGGCCGACCGGATCGTCATCATGCAGATCGAGTGCGCGTAGCAGCGGCTTGAGCGTCAGCCCCTGAATCGCCAGCGTGCCCACCACGACCGAGAACGCGGTCAGAACGATCAGGTCGCGATACGGAAATGCCGATGGCAGCGCCATCGCCGCCGCCAGGGAGACGATGCCGCGCATGCCCGCCCACGAAATGACCAGCCCGCTCCCGACCGTCGGTCGCAGCATCGGCCGTGGCGGACGAAAACCGAACCGGCGATGCCGCCATCTGATGACCGCGTTGAAGGACATGCACCAGGCGATGCGCACGACGATCACCGTGAGCAGGACCGCGCCGGCGACGGTAAAGTATCGTCCCCGGTCCGCCGCCTCGAGGGTCTCGAGAATCGGCCGGATCTGCAGGCCGATGAAGATGAACGCAAGAATGTTCAGCGCGAACACCGCGGTTTCCCACACCGCATACGTCGGTATGCGTATCCGCGCCGGCGTTCGCGCCGGCGCCGTCCGCGCTACCGTAACCGCGTAGCACACCATCGTCAGCACCCCGGAGAGCCCGAGGTGCTCGGCCAGGATCCACACGCCGAACGTGCTGACGAACTGAAGAATGATGGTCGTCGGCACGTGCTGCATCCGGTCCATCAGCCGCAGCAGGAGCCAGCCGAGCGCCGGGCCGACAACGACGCTGCCGGCGACCGCAAGCAGGAACGTCGGGGCAACGGCCGCGAAGGAGAAGCCACTGGCCGCCGCGGCGCCCACACCAAGCCGGTAGATCAGGAGGGCGCTGGCGTCGTTCAGCAGGCTTTCCCCTTCGAGGATGGTCAGGATGCGGTGGGGCGGTCGCAACGGGCGGAGGACGGCCGTCGCGGCGGCGGCATCGGGTGGAGCGACCACCGCGCCGAGCACGATCGCCGCGGCCCAGGGCATCGCCGGCATCAGAGTGCGGGCGACGATGGCGACGGCGACGGTTGTCAGCCCCACCGCGACTACCACCAGGCCGGTGACCGGCGCCCAGTTGTCCTTCAGATCCCTGGGCGACGCGTCGTATGCCGCATCGAGCAGTACCGGGGCGATGAAGAGCGCCAGCGCAAGCTCCGGCGGCACCATGAACGACGGCGCCCCAGGAAGGAAGGCGAGCAGCGCGCCGCCGAGTGCCAGGAAGACCGGGTAGGGCGCTCCGACCCGGCGTGCCGCCGCCGCCAGGATGACGGCGGCGACGAACAGAATGAGAAGTTGCTCGAGTCCACCCATGTCAATCGAGGTCCGTCGGAAACGGGACTCTCGAGTCTACAGGTAGGCGAACTTTCGTTCCCAGTCGACGCTCATGTTGTAGGGAAAGGCTTCGTATGGGTGGAAGGCAATGACGTCGGGAACGGTATCGCTGTACTCCCTGATCGCGCTCATCAGCCCACGACCCTACCGTTCAGGAAGGGCGTTTACCACCGTGTCATCTGGAGTCAGTCCAGCGCGATGACCAGTGGCGCGGCGTCCTCTCCTCTGTCGTCTTCGCTACTTCCGCAGCGGGTAAGATGTGGGCCGCATGTGCATCGCGAGAAAGGCGTAGAGTCGAACCCCCGGACGTCAGTAGAAGGAGAGAACAATGAAAGCCAGCCTGCTTCGGTGGACCATCTGTCTTGTGCTGAGCCTTGCCATTGTTGGATCGGCGTCGTCGGCGCATGCCACGCCCGTCACCTACGCGACGGTGGGAACGTTCACGGGCGGCGATCTTCCTGGGACCCGCACGTACCTGGACGCTGCAAACGGCATCGAGATCAAGTTCGAAGGTGTTGTCCTCACGGTTGCCGACGCTTCACCCACGACTGCCGGATTTCTCGGGCAGTTCAACACCACCGGGACCACGGCGGCATCTCTTGTCGATGTCCTTTCGGACTTCGTCGTGGAGGTCTTTCAATTCGGTCCGACCGCTGGTTCTGTGACCTTCAGCGGAACGCTCACTGGCAGCGTTGGAGCTGCGGCCAGTAACGCCTTCGTGCAGTTCAGCTCTCCTTCTACAGCGTGGATTGGGGATGAGGCGTTCTATACGATCGTCGCCGCTGGCAATGGCGTCCAGGGTCGCGTGAACCTGGCACCTCCAGGCGTCGATGGTGGTGTATCGCCAGTCTCCGTCGAGATCGGCGCTGAACCGATCGCCGTCCCCGAACCCGCGACCCTGACGCTGACTGGTCTGGGCCTCGCGGTGGCCCGTTGCCTCGGACGACGCCGACAGCACGCCCGCTCCACCTAGCGTTCCGCGGTCGATCCCGTTGTATCGGTAGAAGAAGCCGTCGCCTGCTTCTGTACGACCGTCGTACTGGTGCTGTACGGGTGCTGTACGGGCACTGTCGGCGGTCGTCATTCCACGCCCGACCTGGCATCGGTCGGCCCCGCCTTTGCAATTTCATACCGTGCGCGCCGACTTCGCGCGCGCACTCCTTCAACTTCACATCATGTTTCGTTGTCGGAGGCGGCCTTACAACAGGAAGCAGGATCTACGTGGTCACGGACGCCTTTCGAGAAAGACCGGCATTTACGAAACTCGCATCGATCGAGCAACTCTTTCAGACCAACCATCGCCGACGACACCCAATCCCACCAGCACCGTCAACCACTCTCTCTCGCCTGGCCGTCTGGTCTCTGGCAGCGATCCTGTCGGGGTGCTCAGCCGCCGGGCCCGGCGGAGGGCCGCCTCAGGCGTCACGTTCGTCTCCGACGCCGACGCTCGACGCGGTTCGGGGAAAAGGCTTCGTCCAGTGTGGCGTGACCACCGGCATCGCCGGGTTCTCGGCGCCCGATGCACAGGGGCAATGGCGTGGGCTCGACGTCGACGTCTGCCGCGCGATTGCCGCGGCGGTGCTGGGAGATGCGTCCAGGGTTCGCTTCACCCCGCTGACCGCCGCTCAGCGCTTCACCGCCCTGCAGTCGGGCGAGATCGATGTGCTGTCGCGGGTGACCACGATCACGTTTCAGCGCGACGTCCAGCTCGGCATCGAGTTCCCCGCGATCGACTGGTATGACGGCACCGGCTTCATCGCCCCGCGCGCGCGCAACGTCAAGTCGGTGAAGGACCTCGACGGCGCCACCATCTGCATTCAACCCGGCACGTCGACCGAACTGGACGTCGCCGATTACTTCCGCAAGCATCGCCTCACCTTCACGCCGGTCGTGATCGAGCGGCTGGAAGAGGCAACCACCGCCTACTTCGCGGGACGCTGCGATGCCATGAGCCAGGACCAGTCCACCCTCGCGGCGGTACGGGCACGCGCGCCCCACCCGGCCGACCACGTGGTGCTGCCGGACGTCATCTCCAAGGCCCCCTTCGGCCCCGCCGTGATGCCGAACGACCTGCGCTGGATGGAGATCGTGCGGTGGTCGGTCTACGCCATGATCGACGCCGAGGAGCTGGGGCTGAGCTCAGGAACGATCGATTCGGCACTGCAGAGCGAGGACCCTGCCGTCCAGCGGTTCGTCGGCACGTCGGATGGATTCGGCGCGATGCTCGGCCTCGACGCCGATTGGGCCTTCCGGATCGTCAAACAGGTCGGCAACTACGGGGAGAGCTTCGACCGCAACATCGCGCCGCTCGGGATCGAGCGCGGCCTCAATCGCCTGTGGAAGGACGGCGGCGTGCTCTACGCGCCCGACCTGCGTTGAGCCCGCTTCTCGGAAGTACGTGGATGCGCCGGCCGCGATTCTCGCGGCAGGCTCAGCGCATCCGCTCGGTGGCGTGGCAGGCCGGCGTGCTGGTGGCGGTGGCCGCGCTGCTCGTGGCGATCGCCTGGCAGACGGCTGAGAATCTCAGGCTCCGCGGGATCGCCTCCGGCTTCGACTACCTGTGGCGCGCGGCGGGGTTCGAGATCGCCCAGGGTCCGGTGGCGTACTCTGCGCGCGATACCTACGCCCGCGCGCTGCTCGTCGGTCTGATCAATACCCTTCGGGTGAGCATTCCGGGCATCCTGTTCGCAACCTCGCTCGGACTGTTGCTCGGGGTTGCGCGCCTCTCGCGGATCCGGATCGCCTCGACGCTGGCCACCGCGTACGTCGAAGTGTTCAGGAACACCCCGTTGCTGCTGCAGCTGTTCTTCTGGTATGCGCTGTGGCAGGCGCTGCCGGCTCCAGCCGAGGCGCTGAGACCGGTGCCGGGCGTCTGGCTCTGCCTCCGCGGACTGTTCCTTCCGGCCGTCGTGTGGAACGCCGGCCGGCTCGCGCTCGACGTTCCTGAACTGGCCGGCTACGGCTTCCGTGGCGGCACCTCGATCTCGCCGGAGTTCGCCGCCCTGCTGACCGGTCTGTCGACGTATACCGCCGCCTTCATCGCCGAGATCGTCAGGGGAGGCATTCTCGCGGTCGACAGCGGCCAGACCGAGGCGGCGGAGGCGCTGGGGCTCTCGCGGGCGCGAACGCTGCGGCTCGTCGTGCTCCCGCAGGCGCTGCGCGTGATCGTTCCGCCGACCACCAGCCAGTTCCTGAACCTGGCCAAGAACTCATCGCTCGCCGTGGGGATCGGCTATCCCGACCTGATCTCGGTCACCGGCACCACGCTCAATCAGACCGGTCAGGCGATCGAGGCGCTCACGCTGGCGATGCTCGTCTACCTGTCGATCAGCCTGGCGATCTCGCTGGCAATGAACCTCTACAACCGGGCCCACCACTCATGATGCCGGCCATGCCACGGGTCCTCCGCCGTCGCGCCCGCCTTCGGCGACCCGGTCAACGCCATCGTCACCGCGGTGCTGGCCGGCTGCTGTCTCTACGCCGCCGCCGGGTTTCTGCGCTGGGGCATCGTGCAGGCAGTCTGGACGTTGCCGCCGGGCGAAGACTCGTCGCTGTGTCGCGCCGCCGCCGGCCACGGGGCGTGCTGGGCGGTTGTCGGCGAGCGATTCCGCTTCATCCTGTTTGGTCCATATCCCTACGACCAGCAGTGGCGACCGGCGCTGGCCTGCCTGCTGTTCGGATCGCTCTATCTGGCCAGCGCCGTGCGTGCCTGGTGGACGCGCTGGCTGCTGGCGTTGTGGATCGCGCTTCCCGCAATCGCGGTCCTGCTGCTTCGCGGCGGGTTCGCCGGCCTGACCGACGTGCCCACCGATCTCTGGGGAGGGCTGCCGTTGACGCTGGTCCTCTCGACCGTCGGGTTCGCCGCGGCGATCCTTCCGGCGGTCGGCCTGGCGCTCGGACGCCGGTCCCGGCTGCCGGCGCTTCGCTTCCTCAGCGTGGGCTACATCGAGCTGATCCGCGGCGTCCCCTTCGTCACCTTTCTGTTCATGGCCTCGGTGATGTTTCCGCTGTTCGTGCCGCAGGGGTTTGCCATCGACAAGCTGATTCGAGCACAGCTGGCGTTCGTAATGGTGATCGCCGCCTATCTGGCGGAAGTGATTCGCGGCGGGCTGCAGGCGATTCCGGCGGGGCAGTATGAAGCGGCCTCGAGCCTCGGGCTGCGCTACTGGCCCACGACGTTCCGGATCGTGCTCCCGCAGGCGTTCCGCATGACCATCCCGGCGCTGGTCAACACCTTCATCGGGTTCTTCAAGGACACATCGCTCGTCGGGATCATCGGCCTCTTCGATCTGCTCGGCGCGGCCAAGGCGGTGATCGTCGACTCGCGGTGGGTGGGGTTCAGCGTCGAGGTCTATCTTTTCGTCGCCGCCATCTACTTCGTCTTCTGTTACGCCGTCTCCCGCTACAGCCGGCGTCTCGAGACGTTGCTGACGGCCGACGGCCGTCCCTGATTACCGACCGAACAGGAGCATCAGACACATGATTCAAATCCAGTTGCAGAACGTCAACAAGTGGTACGGCCCTCTCCACGTGCTGCGCGACGTCAACCTCGAGGTGAGCCTCGGCGAGCGAATCGTGATCTGCGGCCCATCCGGCTCCGGCAAGTCGACCATGATCCGGTGCATCAACCGGCTCGAGCAACACCAGAACGGCCGGATCATCGTCGACGGCGTGGAGCTGAACGGGGATGTGAGGAGAATCGACGAGGTGCGCCGCGAGGTCGGCATGGTCTTCCAGCAGTTCAATCTCTTTCCGCACCTGACGATTCTCGAGAATTGCACGCTCGCGCCGATCTGGGTCAAGCGGATCCCGAAGCGGAAGGCACGCGATCTCGCCATGCACTATCTCGAGCGCGTGCGGATACCGGAGCAGGCCCACAAGTACCCGTCCCAGCTCTCCGGCGGCCAGCAGCAGCGCGTGGCGATCGCCCGCGCGCTGTGCATGAATCCAAAGATCATGCTCTTCGACGAGCCGACGTCGGCGCTCGACCCCGAGATGGTCAAGGAGGTGCTCGACACGCTCGTCTCTCTTGCCGAGGACGGCATGACCATGCTGTGCGTGACCCATGAAATGGGTTTTGCGCGCCAGGTCGCCAACCGCGTCATCTTCATGGATGAAGGGGAGATCGTCGAGGGCAGCGAACCCGAGGCGTTCTTCAGTGCCCCCCGGCACGAGCGCACGAAACGGTTTCTCGGTCAGATCCTGAACTGACGGTTGGTGATCCCGGCGGCTGAATGGGGAATCGGGGATGGGAATGCGGGAATGGGGAATGGGGGTTGGGGGTTGGGGAATGGGGGTGAGTAGTGGGTAGTCGGGAATGGGGGATGGGGAGAAGCCCGAATGGCGATCGGCGCCGGCCGGCGTTTGCGCCCTTCGTCGCGTACGTCATTACGTTTCATCTCAGCTGGATCGCCTGGCCCTACTTCATCTATCCAAGGCTGACCGCCATTGGCGACAAGACGCTGGCGTATGCTCTGCTCAACATCAGCCTCCGTCTGCTGATCTGGGTTGCGCCCGTCTTTCTCTACCTGCGACACGTCGATCGAGTCGAGCCGCTACGCTTTTTGAAGCTGGCCGGCCACGTGCGACGCGGCATCGTCGTCGGCATCGTCCTCACAGTGTTGAACGTGCTTGGATCGATCGTGCGTTTCGGCCCCCCGGACCCGTCCATGGACCGGATCACGTGGAACAGCGTGCTCGGGACGTCATTCCTCGGCGGCTTCATCGAGGAGATTCCCTACCGGGGCTTCATGCTCCAGAAGTTTGCCGAGCGCCTCGGTTTCTGGGGCGCCAACCTGATCACCTCACTGCTGTTTCTTGCGATTCACATCCCCGGCTGGATCGCTCTCGACATGCTGCATGCCGAGCGGGCCGCCTCGGTCTTCATCGTGGGCCTGGTGATGGCGGCCGCGGTCAGGTTTTCCGGCTCGTTATGGGCCCCGATCGTTGCCCACAGCGCGAACAACGGGCTGTCGTTCGTGCTCCTTGGCCGCTGAACGCATGCCATCGTGCGGTGGAGCTGCCCGGTGACGCAGCCGGCAGAAAGATGAAAGTCCAATGAAAGTTCTTGTTCCAGGATCTTTTGCCGCCCGACTTCGGGCGCTTCGTGAGGCGGCCGGGTTTACGCAGGAGGAGCTGGCAACGATCGCCGGGCTGTCGATCCACGCCGTGAGCGCGCTGGAGCGCGGGGAACGGCGGCGGCCCCACGCCGGGACGGTGCGTGCCCTGTCGGCCGCGCTCGACCTGACCGGGCCGATGCGCGACACCTTCGTTGCGAGCGCGCGGACACCTGCGCGGGACCCGGTTGTCGACGGACTGGTCGGCGGCTCGCTGCCGCTCCCGCCGACTCCGCTTCTTGGTCGCGAAGCCGCCATGCAGGCGCTGCGGAGCTGGTTCGCGGATTCAGCCGCACGCCTCATCACCCTCACCGGGCCCGGCGGAGCGGGCAAGACTCGACTGGCGCTGGAGCTGGCCCGCGAGATCGCCGCCGAGGGGGCAACCCGCGCGATCTTCGTCCCGTTGGCCGCGATCCGGCATTCGGCCTTCGTCGCATCGGCGCTCGCCGAGTCGCTCGGACTGTCGGATGTTACCGCGGTCGATCTGCCGTGGCGCGCACGGGTGGCGTGCGGCGCTCACGCCACCTTGATCGTGCTCGACAACTTCGAACAGGTGTTGGATGCGGCGCCACTGGTCGCGGAATTGCTCGCATCGGTGCCCTCGCTCCGGCTCATGATTACCAGCCGCGCTCCTCTCCGCCTGCGCGGCGAGCGCGAATTCGTCGTCGGGCCACTCGCCCTTGGCGACGGGCTGGAACCGGCGGAAGAACGTCTCAGACGATCAGGTCTGTTCGCCGGCCGTGCGACTCTTCGTGGAGCGGGTGCAGGACGTGCAGCCCGACTTTCGTCTGACCGCCGCGAACGTCGCGACGGTGACCGCGATCTGCCGGCGGCTCGATGCGTTGCCGCTCGCCCTCGAGCTCGCTGCTCCGTTGACGAAAGTGCTGACGGTCGAGGACCTGCTGCGCCGGCTCACCGACGACGTTCTGCTCTCGACCGTTGGGGCGCGCGACCTCCCCGAACGGCAGCAGACGATGAATGCAACCGTGGCCTGGAGTTATCAGCTGCTTGGCCCGAACGAGCAGCGCGTGTTCCGATGTCTCGGCGCGCTGCCGGGTCGCTTTTCAGCCGAAGCCGCCGCCGCCGTGCTCGCCGGCGGTGAAGGTGCCCGCCCCGGATGCGACGAAGCGCTTTGTGCGGTAGCCGGGCTGATCGATAGAAGTCTTCTGCTCCGAGCCGAGAGCTCGGCACCGGATCGCCCGCTCTACGAGATGCTCTATACCGTCCGTGCCTACGCCGGTCACGAGCTCGGAGCGGCGGGGGAGCGGGACGAAGCGCTGGAGGGGATGACGCACTACTGTCTCGGCGAAGCCGCCCACGCCTCGGACGGACTGGTCGGCGCCGCACAGCTCGAATGGCTGGATCGTGTGCGCGACGACCTCGACATCTACCGGGAGGCCCTCGCCTGGCTCATTCAGCAGGACCGGCCGGCCGAGGCAGCCGACATCGCCGCCAGGCTGATGTTCTTCTGGGCGGTCCGCGGGCATGCCACCGAGGGTCTGTGCTGGTACCGGAAGGTTCTGAGCCTGCCGTCGCTGCCGGCCGCGGCCGAGTCGCACGTGCGGCTCGCATCCGGTGTGCTGCTTTACACGCAGGGCGAGCTCGCGTTGGCCGGCAGCGCGCTCACGCGCGCCCGGGCGCTCGCCCATGACACTGGCGACATGAAGATCGTGGTGCAGGCCGAGAACCTGCTGGCCCACGTCGAACATGCGGGCGGCAATCTCGATGCCGCCAGGGTCCTGTTCGCCCGCAGCGTCGAAGGATTCCGCGCGCTGGAGATTGCGTGGGGCACCGGCAACGCCCTGGCCGGGATGGCCTGGGTCGCGGTTGCGACCGGGGATGGCGATCAGGCGGAACGATTGCTGGATGAGGCCGCCCTGGCGCTGGAAGAGGCGGGGCCGTGGTTTCTGCTGCTGACCCTTTACGTTCGCGCCATCCTGGCGCTCCGCCGGGGCAAAGCCGACGAGGCGATCGCGCTGATGCGCGACAGCCTGATCCGCATCCGCGATCTTCAGGACAAGTTTGCCTTCGTCTACGCCCTGGTTCCGCTCGCGGCCGCCGCGATGATGAAGGGAGACGACGCCTGGGCCGCGCGGATCCTGGGGGTCCGGCATTCGGTGACCGAGCGCACCGGAGCGACGGTTGTCGACCAGTCAGTGGACGATCTCAAGGAACGGTCCGAGCGTGAGGCCCGCGCCCGCCTCGGTCCCGACCGGTGGTCCGTTGCCTACGCCGCCGGCCGCAATACCTCGATCGACGAGCTGTTGCAGGACATCGATCGCGTGCTCGGGGAGCCGTGACCGTGCGTTGACCGTCCTTGTGGTCGTTGCGGCCGACGTAACCGTTCAGCCGGGACAGCGTCCTGATGTACTAGTATCCTGTGACGGCCGGGACGGAGATCCCGGCAGCCTGATTCTTCGGAGACGCAGCGATCGGTTGCGAGGTGCGACGATGACAGGACGGATGCTCACACTCAGTGGTCACGTGGCACCGGCGGTCATCCTGTTCTTCGCGATGGGCTCTCTCGCGCCGGCGGCCGCCTCCGGGCAAGGCTTCGGCATTTATGAGCATGGCGCATGCGTCATGGCCCGCGGCGCCGCCGGAGTGGCTGCGCCATGTGAGGACGGGTCCGCGATCTACGTCAACCCGGCCGGCATGGCCGGCCGAAGGGTGTGACCTTCGGCAGCGGTGGCATGCTCGTCTTCGGCGCCGGCCGCTTCACGAGCGACGCCGGCGAACGCACGACCCTCGACAGCAGTGTCTCGCTCGTTCCCCATGGCTACTTCGTTTACGGCGTCAATACACGACTGGCGTTGGGCGTCGGGGCGTATGCCCCCTATGGGCTCGGCATCAAGTGGCCGCACGATTTCGCCGGCCGTTTTGTCAGCTATGACTCCACGCTCAAGACGATCTACCTGCAGCCGACTGTGGCCTATGCCCTCAACGACCGCATCTCACTCGGGGGTGGGCTGACCTTCGCGCTGAGCTCGGTCGAGTTGAACCGTCGCGAGGATCTGGCGACAGTTCCTGTCAGTACTCGGGCCTGACTTTCAGTGCCCTGGTCGACGATCGCACTGACTTCGCGAACACCACGCTCTCGGCGGACGGGGCTACCGGGATAGGCGTAAACGTGGGAGGGCTGATCAAGGCGCACGAGCGCGTCAGCCTTGGCGCGCGGTATCTGTCAGAGCGTCAAACTCTCCTATGACGGGGACGCCACGTTCACTGCCCTCCCGGGCAGCTACCAGGTCACGAAGTCAAACCCGCTGGCACTGCCGATCGGTACACCGCTCGATCCGCTGGTCGCGCAAGTAATGACCGGTCTTCCGAATCAGCGGGCGCGCACCGAGCTCGAGATGCCCGCCCAGTTCGTGCTGGGCGCGAGCGTGCACGCAGCCGATCGACTGATGATCCTTCTGGACTACCAGTGGGTTGGCTGGTCCGTATTCGATGTGCGTCACGCTCGATTTCGAGAACCCTTCACCCCCGGACGAACGGCTGATTCAGGGCTATCGTGACACGAACGCCGTGCGCCTGGGCGGCGAGTTCCAGATGACGTCGTCGCTGCGGCTTCGCACAGGGTATGCCTATACCCAGGCCGCCGCTCCCGACGAAACAGTCACGCCGCTGTTGCCGGAGGCGCAGCGCAATCACCTGATGGCTGGCGTCGGATGGCAACCGAAGCGAACCATGACCGTCGATCTCGCGTATCAATTCATCGCACATGCGGATCGACGCGGACGAACGGTCAATCCGCCGCCCGGGCAGCGCCCGACCGTCGGGCTGAACAGCGGCCTGTATCGCTCGCGAAGTGACCTGCTCAGCCTGACGATCACGTATCGTCCTTGATGCGCGAGCGGTGCCATAGGAGCCCTTCAACGATGGAACGCCTCGACGGTTTCGTTGCGGGATCGCTCCTTCAACGGCTTCGGCACCCTGCCGGTGACCCGACGGTGGCGACGTGCGCGTCGTTCCGAGGCGCCGTTCTGTTCGTCGACATCTCGGGCTATACGGCGCTCGCCGAAGCCTTGTGCAGCCAGGGCCCGGATGGCGTCGAACAGCTGGGCCGAACACTCGACCTGGCCCTGCGCAGCCAGGTGCGCACAGTGCAGGCTACCGGTGGAGAGATCGCGTGCTTTGCCGGCGACGCCTTCATCGCCTATTGGCCGGCCGACGACGGCAACATCCCACGAGCGTTGCGCAAAGCGCATGACTGTGCCGCCGCCCTGCACGCCGGGTCGCGAGACTCGCCGCCTTGCCGTCGCCCGCTACCCAGCCGACACTGCACATCGGCGTCAGCGCGGGTGAGATCTGGGCGGCGCGTCTCTGCACCGAGGACCGTCTGCAGCTGCTGCTCGCCGGGCCGGCAGTGCGACAAGCGTGTTCGGCGGCAGCTCGGGCCCCTCAGGGGCGACGATGGTCGCGCCCGACGCGGGTCCGTTCATGGCCTCCGCTCCCGACGAGACCGGTGATGCCGATATCGGTCCGGATGCACCCAACACGGCGGTGCTGCCGCCGGCGAACCTCACCGCGCAGGTTCCGAGGCGCGTGCAGGACTATGTCGGCGAGGGCTATCCGGAGTGGATTCCCGAGCGACGCACGATTTGTGCGCTGTTCGTCAGGATTGAAGGACTGGACGATCGCGCCCCCGATGCCTTGAGCCGCCATCAGGCGGTTGTCACGTCGCTTCATGTCGCGCTGCGCCCTTACACCGGCGCACCTGGGACGCTGCTGCTCGACGACAAGGGACTGGTGTTCACCGTCTGCCTCGGGATGCCGCACGACGCGCATGCGGACGACGTCGTGCGCACCGTGCGGGCCGGGCTCGCGATTCGTTCGGAACTCTCGCGCCTCGGCCTCGATTGCGCCATCGGTATCGCCAGCGGCACCGGCGTGTGCATGCCGCTCGGCGGCCCCGAGCGCCGGCATTACTGGTCGGTTGGTCGCTTCATGCATGTCGCGGGGCGCCTGATGGAGGCCTCCGGCACCGGAGTGCTGTGCACGGAAGAAGTCGCCGATGGCGTCCGACGCGTGGTCAGTTTGTCACCCGAACGGCCGTTGGCGCTCAAGGGGCTGCGCTGGCCGATCCGCGCATTTCGAGTGAACGACGCCCTGGTCTTGAGCGAACCGGCCGAATGCCTGTACGGACGCGAAGACGAACAGGCGACCCTTGATCAGTGCCTCGCGGCTTTTGAGCAAGGCCGTGGCACCGTGCTGTCGATCGTCGGCGACGCCGGGCTCGGCAAGACAACGCTGGTCCAGTATCTGCGGCAGGCGGCAGCCAAACGTGGGATCCCGTGCCTGTCCGGAGGCGCGGGTTCGGTTGAAATCGCCGTCGCTTATGCGGCCTGGCGGCCGGTGTTCATTGCGCTGCTGGGCGATCCGCAGTCGACGCCTTCTCGTTCCGCGGACGAACGGCGCGCACAGCTTGGCGCCATCGACCACCCCCAGCTGGCGCCACTGATCAACGCCGTCTTGCCCGGATTCCTCGAGGAAACGCCGCTCGTGCAGAGCATCACCGGACAGGCGCGGGCGGACGCGACCTCGACCGTGCTGAGCGACGTCATCGACGCGTGTGCCACCAGCCGCTTCGTTCTGGTCCTGGAGGACTGCCACTGGATGGATTCGGCGTCGTGGCGCCTGGTGCTGCGCGTCGCCCAGGACCACCCTGAGGCGCTGATCGTGCTCACTGCGCGACCGACGGCCGATGTGCAAGAGGCAGGCGCGCTGCGAATCGTCCCTCGGTTCGTCGACATGACGCTCAAGCCGCTGAGGCCCGACGCGATCGCCATGCTGGTCGAGAGCGTGCTCGAAGGACGCTTCACCACACCAGAGCTGATCGACGAGGTCGCGCAGCGATCCGTGGGTAATCCTCTTTTCGCGCGTGAATACGCGCTGCTGCTCACCGCCCACTCGAACCGGTTGGAACATGCCACCGCGTTGGCCGACCCGCGGCCGTTGCCGCCGGCGCAGGCCGTGCCAGTCACGGTCCAAAGCCTCATCGCCAGCCGCCTCGACGCTCTGTCTCCCTCGGAGAACCTCGCGCTCAAGGCTGCCAGCGTCATCGGCGACGGGTTCAGCGTTGATCTGATGGCGCGTGTTTATCCAGGCAACCAGAGCCACGACGTCATGGATTCACTGCTGTCGAGCCTGGTCGAGCGGCAGCTGATCGCCCGTACCGGGTCCGACAATCAGCACTTCTCGTTTCAGCACGCGCTGATCCGCGAGGTGACCTACCAGCAACTGACGCGTGACCAACGACTTGACCTGCACCGACGGGTGGCAGAAACGATCGAACGCAACAACCAGGCAGACCTGCTCCCGCACTTCGCGTCGCTGGCTCACCATTGGTCCGAAGCGGGGTCGACTGACGCGACGATGCGGTATTCAGATCGGGCTGCTTCGCAGGCGCTCGCGGCCGGAGCGTTCGAAGAGGCGGATCGGTTGTTGGGCACGTGCATCCGGCTGAACCGAGAGACGGGCGCTCGTGTCGACGCCGCCGAGCAAATCCGGTGGTATCGGCAGGTGGCAGACGCGCGTCACGGGATGGGGCAGCTCGAACCGCGTTCGGCAGCGGCCCACCAGGCCCTCCGGATCGCGGGCTTGACCCGGCCGCACTCCACCGTTGCGCTCGTCGCTCAGGCCGGGATTCGCCTCTTCCGAATGAACATTCGTCAGGCGCTTCCCGGCAAGGCGGCGGCCGATGCCGGGACCATATTGGACGTGGCGCGCGCGTTCAGGCACAGCGCCGAGGTCTGCTACTTCAACAACGACATGCTCGGGATGATGTGCGACAGCCTCAGCGCGGTCGCGTATGCCTCGTCCGTGCCCCCCTCCGCGGTACTGGCCGGAGCGTCAACCGAACTGGGTGGCATCCTGAGTATCGCCGGCCTGCGGCGCGTCGGCGAGCGGATTCTCAATCGCGCTATCTCGATGGCCGAGGCGGCGGGCGATCAGTCGGCTCAGGCCTATGCTCACATGATCAGCTGTCTGTATTATGTCGGCCTCGGCGACTGGCAGTCCGCAGAACGCAGCGCCCGACGCTGCCAGGAACTGTGCGAGCCGATGGACGATCGCGTCAACTGGACCAACGCACAAGCGGTGCGCTTCTGGATGAGCCACTATCGCTCGCACGATGGCGACGCCTACGACGCGGCGCGTCGGCTGCGGGACCGCGCCAGCGAAACCGGCAACCGGCAGCACCGGGCCTGGGCTCTCCGATGCCTGGCGGTCTGCTCCCTCAGACGCAACGAGCCGGCCGAGGCCACGACGCTGCTGCAGGCGGCACTCGAGTGCCTCGGTGAGACAGCAGCCGCGAACGAGCGCATTCCAACGCTGGGGATGCTGGCGCTTGCACAACTCAGAAGTGGCGACGTCTGGCCGGCTCGCGCCACTGCGAGAGAGGGGCTGGCCCAGATCGTCAACGTCAGGCGCCCAATCGGCCAGGGGACATTCGAGGGGTACTCGTCCCTGCTGACGGTCGCGCTCGACGCCTGGCAGGAGGAACACTCACCAGATTGGCGACGGGCCATCGTGACCTGCCTGGGCGTGCTGCGGCGCTATCGAAAGGGCTTTCCGGTGGGCGAGCCACGGTATCAGCTGCACACGGGCGATTTCAAGCGACTCGCCGGGGCTCTCGGCGCCGCCCGGCGCAGCTATCGCCGCGGCGAGGCAGCCGCGGTTCGCCTGGGAATGCCGTGGGAGACCAGGCGTTGCCAGCAGGCGCTCGCCGAGATGTCTGGCTCAATGCGACGACGCGATCCCTGACAGTTGCTCGGGTGTCTCGCTCGCCGTCCTTAAACCGGCGGCGATGTCGGGGTAGACGACCGCCTCCGAGTGCTTTCCCCAGAGGAGATCCTGGTGCGCGTAGTCGGCGAACACATGCTTGCGAAACGTGCGCAGGCTCCGCGACGAACCGTGGCACAGCCACTCGTACATTCGATCGACGCTGTCGCGGTGCCACAGCCGATTCAGCGCCCCGGTGATGAGCGTGACTTTTTCCAGCGCTCGGAATTTGTTGCGAGCCGAGTCCGAGACAAAATCCTCATCGCGTCGCCAGGATGCCTGTTCCTCGAAGTAGGTTGCATGTCCGCGCCGCAGATTTCTGGCGGCGTGCAGATACATGCGGAGCGGGATGGCGCCGAACTGGTTAAGCAGTTCCGGCTCCCCCTCGTGGGTGGCCGTCGAGGGGCTCTGGACGGGCCGCGGCAGCGCCACGTCGCCCGGCTCCCCATGAATGGCCTCGGAGAGGTTCTCGTGATGGTAGGGCATCCCGTACATGAAGCTCAGTCGATTGCACAGCGCGTTCACCGTGCTGGGTCCGTCGGGGTGTGACCGCAACGCACCGGGCCATGTGTCGTAGAGGTTCTTCAACTCCTGGGGCCAGTCATTCAGCAATTCACCGCCGTTGGCAATGCGTGGATCGATGGACACGACGCAGTCGTTGCCGACCGCCTGCGTGAGGCGCTCGAGGATGCGCTCCTCCGATTTCAGACGGCTGTCGATCGGCGCTTCGTAGAACAGGCCAAGCGCAATGAGGACGACGCGATCGACTTCTGCGGCCGCAATGTGCCCGAGGGCCACGGCTTCGGCGACGACGCCGCTGCCCATGCAGTGGCCCAGGACCGAGATTCGACCGCGGACCCCAAGGCGTCGCATCCGCTTGATCGCCAGTGGAAGGTCTTCGCTCGCGGCCCGGTTGAAGTTATAGACATCCGGCTGATCGCGAAGGGACGCTTCGTTCTCTGGCGCTCCGACCACCAGGCTGCTGCCCCGCCAGTCGAGCAGCCACGGGTCGAATCCCCGGCCATAGAGCCAGCGCGCCAGGCCAGTGTCCCCCACCATGAACGTGCCGTGGTTGGCGCTGGCGCCGTGCAGCAGGAGCACCGGCTTGCGGGGTCCCGGGGTGCTGTGCCGGGACTCCGTGAGATACCGTTCAAGGCGGAGCCAGATCGCGGGCCCCCGGTCTTTGGGTGGTTCTCCGAACTCGGTGCTGCGCGTCGAGAACCAATGAACCTTGTCGTCAGACATGGATCCCCGTCACAAGTTTGAGGAGTGCATCGCGGACCGCATCCGCGCGCTCGAGGTAGACTTCAGCCACCTCACCAGCGAAGTACTTATAGAACGCCGCCAGCGCCCAACTCTTCCTGGCGGCATCGGTGGTACCGGTGATCTCCATGCTGGGCAACTGTCGGCCGAGAAAGGTGTCCAACGATACGCGAAGAATCCCACGCTGCCGGCCACCCGGCCCCGTACTCTCAAAGTACAGGGTAGAAGTGTCGTGCCAGGCGTCGAAGCCAGGGGCGTTGGACAGGACTTTGAGTCCGTTCAGCACATACGGCTGCTCATCAACGACGTAGCGAAGGTGGTAGCGGAAAAACTTCAGGTCCTTGGCTGGACCCGGCCGGACGAACATCTGTAGGAAACTGCCGGCGCCGATTTCGAATCGGGGACCGCCCTCTGAGAGCCCCAGCGTTGCGTATCCAGTGACTGTCAGTTTGGCAGGCTCGACCGTGCGCTCCGCGGCGATCAGGAGGGCGAGATCGTCGGCGGTGATAGTCAGATCAACCTGAACGGGCCGGCCATTCTTGATGCCATCACTCTCGGCCTCGACGAAGCTCCCCACGTGACCGGGGAACTCCTCCAGGTTCCAGAAGTCGATCCCCGTCTCCCCCTCACCGACAGGCGCCCAAAAGCCCTGCATCGCTTCGGTGAACGACATGCCGATCACGTTGACGTCCGGTGTCGGCGCCCTGCGGGTTTGGGCACCACCGTGATTCAACGGGTCGAGGGCCGTGCGCCCATGGGTCATCATCCACTCACTGGCCTGTTGATGATCTCCTGCGCTCCAGGAGGATTGTTGTTCCTTCCGGATGAACTGCTCGATCTTGTACCTCCGCGATCGCCGCGATCGTGGCCGAAGGGTTGACCCCGACTGAGGTCGGAAAGGCGGCCGCATCCATGACGTAGAGGCCGTTGCAGCCGTGCACTTCCCCAGCGGCGTTGGTCACACTCTCCCCGTCCTTCCCCATCGGGCAGCCGCCCTGGCTATGCACGGTGATGCGCTTGCCGAGCGTCGTCCAGCCGGGATTGGTTCGCAGTTCGCCGCGCCATGCCACGCTGGCGATTTCACGAAGCACGCGCTCGTGAGTGGCGCTCGCGGTGTCGAGCAACCGGGTCGGCAGAGCAGCCTGGAGCGGGATCGTTCGTGAGGGATCGTCCGACAGCTTCCCGCGGTAGGCGTCGCGCCCCATGGTGAGGAGTACCGCCGTGTGGCCGGCGGTCGTGTCATAGCCGATCGCCCACAGAATGGCGCTGGCCAGGGTGTCCATCAGTTGCTTCGGCGTGCCCGGCACCGGATTGAGCAGGGCTTGCGTGGCTCTGGCCGCAACCGCGACCTCACTCCCAGCGAGGATCTGCAGGACCTGGCGAAGCAGGCCGCGGACAAGTACTCGAGCTGCCGGTCGTCGACCCGAGTGTTGCTCAGCCTCGAGCGGATATCTGGATCGATCTGTTTCGCCACGGTCTCGGACAGTTCGTCGAGTACCTCGACCCAGCATGGGCAGCGCGAATGCCGAGGCTTGTTCGACCAGATCCTTGCGATCCTTCGCCAGCGACTTCAAGAACCAGCCAGGGAAGATCGTCTCGAACTGCTGGCCGAACAGCCCGGGGAAGAGTAATGCTCGATCTTCGCGGTTGCTGGCGAAGTCTGCTCCTGATCGTCCGAAGCGCAGGGTTCGGGAAGCCACCCCGTCGGAGGCGAACGACCTTCGCGACGTCGCTCCCAGCGCGTCAGCGAAGGCCTCGACCCGGAGCCGACCCGGCGGCGGACGGCGTAGTGGAGCGGTTTGCCTGGGCGTGGGCGCCCCGATTCCGGCAGCGGGCTCCCGCGACGACTCTTCGAGGTAGCGATTACGTCGCAACCACAAAGGGCTCCGAAAGATACCAACCAGGGGCTCCAGGTCCGGAGGGTAGCCGCCATCCTCGACGAGAAACCAGTCCCGATGCTCGATGATCGAGGAGCCGGCAACGGCGGTCGCCGCAGGGTTGGTGAACACGAGACTGACGCCCGATTCGGACTCTCGAGTCATGGTCAGGGTGTCGCCCGGCTTGAACTCGCCGGTGACGTCGCTCAGTGCCAGCACCCCGACGGCCCCCTGGCTCCAATCCCCCCAGTCGAGGATCGGATCGTGTGCGAGAACCGCCCGGCCTCCTGACGGCGAGGTGACGGTCAGTCCAGCCACCGGCGGGTGCTCAGCAGCCGCTCGACCACGCTCGAAATCGAGGGTGTGGCTGAAGCCAACATGCGACGGCTGATCGTAGAGTAGTGCCGAGGTGATCGTCGGCCCGTAGTCAGGCTCGTGCGACTCGTCGCAGTCGAAGACCACCGCCAGCGAGTCGGAATTGGAAAAGTAGTGAGAACCAAGCGCGTGCGCTTGCGGTAACAGGTGTTTGTTCTTGAGGAGCAGCTCAGTAGTGTTCACGGCGCCGGCGCAGAGGAATACGTAGCGCGCCGTGACGAAGGGACCTTCATCACTTGATTTCCCCGAATCGCTCTCGGGGCCCTCGCGAACGACCAGCTCGTCGTAGTGCACGGTGAACATCCTGTCGTTGCGCTTTATGGATGTCACCTCCGCCAGCGTTCGGATGTCGCAGCCGCCGTTCTCTGCCCGCGCCAGGTAGTTCAGATCAAGGGTGTTCTTCGCCTGGCGATCGCATCCCCGCCAGCACCGCCCGCGCATATCGCACGAGTTCTGCACCCGCCCGAAGCTGTTGGTGCCAACAAAGTTGACGGCCAGCGGTGTTCGGAACCAGGAGCTCGGGGGGTCGGCCGCCCGCTGCAGTTGCAGGCTCTTCGCGAGCCGCTGGGGAATCGGCATCGCACCCAGCATGTAGGCGGCGAGATCAAAATACCGGCTCAACTTGTCGCCGGTGTATCCTCGGGCCAACCGTCGTCGAAAACCTCATTCTGCGGCCGCAGGTGAACGTTCGCATAGATCAGTGAACCACCGCCGTAGCCGGCGGCCTGCACCGTGACAGCTTGACCAAGATCCCGCACTTCGTAAAGGCCGTGATTCTGCCCCCATAGCCACCGCGAAAAGTCCGGCGCCGGCGCCGGCGCGAAGCGCTGCTCACTCTGGCCGGCGTCGGCGAACAGTTGCTCAGTCGGGTAGGTCGGAAAGTCCCCCGGTTCGTAGCGGCGGCCCCGTTGGTCCACAGATCTTGTAACCCGCCTCGACCAGACGGCAGGCGGTCACGGCACCGCCGAACCCCGTGCCCACGACAATGGCGTCGAATTCGTGAGGGGTGCGAGCGCCTTGCTCCGTTCCTACGACCTCGGGTGCGCTCATCGGTGTGCCTCGGAGTCAGCGACGGCAGTGGTTGACCACGGGTGCAGCCCTTCCGGGTCCCGCCGCCTCACGAAACTGATCCGGCCGGCCATCACCGATTCGCCACTACTCGTCTCCGCGTCGGCAAGCGGATCAACGGTAAGTGGCTTCGGTTGCTCTGACCAGGCCGCCGGTCCTGGGTCAGTGAGGGTTCGAATCACATTCCACTCCACCTCAGGGACGAGCGCTCGGTCAGCGCTGGTGACCTCGTCGCGCTGCGTCCACACGACTCTGATGTGCATCACGGCGCTGACCTCGCCGTGAAACCGCTCGAGGATCACCTCATAATCGACTCGCCGGTCGCCCTTGGTTGTCTTCGCACACCGCCGGTCGAATTCGTTCACGTTCGCGAGCTGGAGCTGGTTGACGGGACCACCGGCGAGCTCGTGGACGGTGATCGACTCGTACTTCCGGGCGCGTGGTCCGATGCGCATCGTTGCGTGGTAGCAGCAGTGCATATCCCCGGTGAGGAAGACCAGACGTTCGATGCCATTCGCGGCGATGTACTCGATGATCCGGTCGCGTTGACGCTCGAAGCGCGTTGCGCTCCACTTGTCGTGTTCCGAGTTGCGGTCCTCCGTTGACGGCCCCGATGCTGGCGGCTGAACCCTTTTTGACGCCTCTGCAACGGGCGAGGAGGCCTTGTCTTTCCACCAGTCGTTCTTCCGGTTGCTTGCCCGCTCGTTGATCTGAGCAACGAATGGGACACTGGTAACGACAAACTTCAGATCATGACGGTGCTCCATCAACCAGTCGAGTAGTCGAAGCATTTGTTCTTCGTCGATGATCGCCGGGGTGCCTCGATTGCGTCGGCTGGTCCGAGTGTCGAGCACGAAAAAGTGCGTGTTCCCCTTGTCGAAGGTGTACCAGTAAGAACCGTCCTTCCCAGTCGATCTCCCCCCGGCCAGGGCAGAGATGAGAGCATGCGTGTACTCGTCGTAAGCAACGCGTGCTTCGCGCAGATAGTCGGTCGGATCGACCTTCCTGTTCTTGATCGGCTTCTTGATCGGCACTTCGAAGTCGTTTGCGAACTGGTCGGCAATCTCGTGATCGTCGAGCGTCATGTAATGGGGCCAATGTGCCAGCACGTGGCACAGCGAGTCGTCTTCGAACCATGCCTCGCGGTAGGCGAGACGGTCCTCGTCCCTAGAGGGAGCACGGTCGGGAGCCGGAAAGTCGTAGTAGATCTGGTCGCCGGCGTGAAGGAAGAAGGAGGGCCGGCCGTACCACGGCCGCGCGGGCGCGACCGGACCGATCGTGCCCAGTGGGCTTAGCGTGTACCCTGAATTGGACGTCAGTTGCCGGGAGAGTGCCTCGCCGGTCTTGAACGCGCCCTCCACCTGAGTGAGCACCAGGTGACGGACGGGGAGGGCGGGCTTTTTGTCGGTTAGTGGACGGCCCGCGCCTGCTGTCTGCTGCACTTCCGGTTGCTGTACGACTTGAGCCGATGCGATAACACCAGTCGCACCGGAAGAGGATTTGACGCGTTCGCCGACCGCCAGGAAGGGAACCTCCTCGACATCATCCACATCATCGCTCCGCACCGGGGGCGGGACCGGCGAGGGATGAACCTCCACCAGCCACGAATCGAACACCGCCGACAGCTTGAGAAAGGGGCTCCTTATGTATGGGGTGCCGGGCTGTTTGATCCCCGTGGACCAGATGACCGCCCAGGCAATGCCCCGGAGCCCTTTCCTGAGCAGCCAACGAAGAGGCAATCGCAGCCACATCAATCGAGGTGCTTTCCAACGTTCGACCGGACGATCCAGAGAGGAGGTCGCCAGGGCGGTCCCGGCGGTAGCGGCGAGAAGAGCCAGGAAGTTGTTGATACTGACGACCGACAGATTGCAGCTCGAGAGCACGAAGCTGAATGATTCGGCCAACTCCGGCAACACACTGTTCATCATCCGCACTCTGCCGTGAACGGAGGCGGACAAAGGGGAGAAGTTCGCAAGAACGAGATACTCTGCACCCGGTTCGAGATCGGTGAAGTCCGTCGTTCCCGTGTAGTCATGCTCCGGAAGGAGCTCGAGGGTTTGAGATTTTTCACCGGCAAGCGTGCGCAGTCCCACCTTGCAGGTTCTGCTTTTACTATCCCCTCGCACCCAGATCCGGGTGGTGGTGTCGGTGCTGTGACCTATAATCAAGTGCGGCATCGATGAGCCCGCTGCTGTCTAACGTGAAATTCCTCGGCCCGCAATCAGCCGGGTGGTCGTCGGCGGCCGAAGCATAGCTCAACGGTGTGCCGACGAGCCTCAAGAATTTCGGCGACAACGTCACGGTGGCACCCCTCCGTCATGGAGGTTCCTGCCGATAAGAACGCCGTTCTCGCCAGTCTCGAACAGCATCGCGGCAGAAATATTCGAGTCATCGGGAGCCTGCATTCCTGGAGCGAAGCCGCGGTGGGGGATGAGGTCGTCCTGGACCTCCGTCACCTCGACGATATCTCCCTGGTCACCGGCCCTGGCGATGATGTCGGGGTCGAGATCGGCGCCGGCTGCACCATCGAACGCGTGCTCGACTACCTGCGTCGGCATGGCGGCTATACCCTCCCGACCTATGGCATGGTCTGCAAGCAGACGATTGCCGGCGCCATCTCGACCGCGACACATGGTTCAGGGAGATCGAGCCTCTCCCATTACGTGGATGCTGTATCGGTAGCGGCATACGACCCGGCAACGGGGAAGCCGACGGTGTTCGAATGGAGTGAAGGCGATCAGCTGCGCGCCGCGCGCTGCGCGCTTGGCTGCGCCGGCGTCCTGCTCTCCGTACACATGCGCGTAGAACGGGACTATCAGATCGAGGAACACGGGCAGTGGTTCGACCGGCTCGACGAGGTCCTTGCCGGGACGCTCGATTACCCGCGCTCCCAGTTCTACCTCATGCCCTGGTCCTGGAAGTGGTATGCGCAGCTTCGTCGTCCGGTCTCCCTCGAAGCGGCCCGGACCCCGCGCCTCCTCGCCCGCCTGCTGCGGTTGTTCCGTCTCGGAGTAATTGATGTATCGCTCAACGGCGCAATACGAGCGCTGACCGCGTCACCAAAAACCTTGCGGGCAATTCCGTGGCTGTTTCGGCGGTTGCTGCCGCTGATTGCACCATCAGGTGTACCGGTCACAGATCATTCCCGCGAGCTCCTGACCATGCGCCACGACCTCTACCGGCACGTTGAAAGTGAGCTGTTCGTCCCTGCCTCCGACCTGGCGGATGCCGTGACCTACCTCGAATGGGTCTTGCGCTGCTGCGGAGGCGACCGGCGCCCGCCTCCGCGCAATACGGTTGCGCGAGACTTCGGCTGCGACGTTTCCGAAGGCATCGAATCGCTTCGAGGCTTCTACGTGCATGACTACCCCATCACATTTCGCCGCGTCCTGCGCGACGACGCGTTGATTTCAATGACCAGCGGCGACCTCGGGGACGTGTGGTACGCGATCAGTCTCATCACCTATCAACGCGATCTCGTCCCGTTTCTCAGAATGGTCAGGTTCGTCGCCTCGACGATGGGACGCGCCTATCGGGCGCGACCGCACTGGGGCAAAATCTGTCCTTTGACTACCGCTGAAGTCGCCGCCTTATACCCCGCGCTGCGCCAGTTCCGGGCCCATTGCCAGTCAGTCGATCCGGCGCAGGTGTTTGTCAACGACTTTGCACGCCGGGTTATCGGATTCACGCCCGCTGAGCTGCCAGGATCCGCACACCGGTCACGGAAAGATTCGTGCGACTAGGGCATTGAAACGCGGATCCGGCCGCAGCACATCGAATACCGGTCGCACTTCAAGCCACGCAAGGTCGACGGCCCGCACGTTGATTGCGCGCTCCAGCCATTCGACTGCAAGGTCGGCATTGCCGAATCCGGCGTGCACCTGGGCAATCAGGGACGGTGAGATATACCGTTGTTCCGCCAGCGCCAGGAGCTGCTCCAGTAACGTCCGGGCGCGCTCCAGATGACCGGCCCGAGCGCACGCATAGGCCAGCGCCGCGGTCATCTCCGGACTGGCCGCCACCTGCGTAGCGGTTTCCAGTTCACGGATGGCATCCTGGTGGCGGGAGAGTTCGACCAGCGTCAGACCAAGGAACAGCCGCGCCGTCGGAGATCCGGGATCGTGCTCGAGGCAGTGCCGCAACTCACGGTCCGCGTGCGCGAAGTCATGCGCAAAGTAACTTCGGATGCCGACACTCGCCCTGATGGCCATCGACAACGGATCTGCGGCTGCGGCCAGGCCGAGCTCGGTCGCCGCCTCGTCGAAACGGCGCAGCGGCACGAGGTAGTTGATGGCATACCAGTGATGGGCCGACGGATCGTCGGGGTCCACCTCGAGGGCGCGATGGTAGCCCCTGGCCGCCTCGGCCCAGTCCCACTCGAACACCGCCGCGATGCTCGCCGCCGTGGCGTAAGCGCCTGCCGAATCACCGGCGATTTCGATGGCCCGGCGCGCGGCCAGCTTGGCGCGCGGCATGATATCGCGCGGCGCCAGCACCCCATATAGTCCGATCGTCGCATACGATTCTGCCAGCGCTGCATAGGCTGGCGCATACTCAGGCTCCCTCTCGATTGCGGCGTGAAAATACGCGGTGCTCTTCTGCAGCGAAAGCTCGGTTCGCTGGTTCCAGCAGTATCGACCCTTCAGGTAAAGCGTGTAGACGCCGGAGCCACGACTATCGGGGGTCAGCCCCGAGCGCCTGGCCGCTGGAGCCAGACGAACCCCCAGCTCGCGGCAGGCGGCGTTGGCGATGTCTTCCTGGACACCGACGATATCGGACATCTCCCGGATGAAGCGTTGCGACCAGAGCTGAACGCCGGTGAGGCCATCGGTCATCCGAACGGTCACGGAAATCTGCTCTCCCGACTCGCGCACACTTCCCTGCAGCACGGTCTTTACCTGCAGAACCGACCCATCTGTTGCGCGTCGGTGGAGCGCAACTCCATGCTGAAGGCGGAAGCGCGGGGCACCACTCGAAGGCCGGGAATGCCGCCGAGAGCGTGAATGATCTCTTCCGCCAGGCCTTCGCAGAAATACGCCAGACTTTGATCCTTGCTCAGGTCGACGAACGGAAGCACGGCGATCGATGTTTCAGGACCCTCGCTGAGATCAGCAGCCCGGTGCCAGAGCCCATTCATGCTCAGGCGACCAGGTACCCGCTCGATCAACGCCTCCAGTGCGCCGGCGCTTTGCGGACGTTCCTCAGGTAAAGCTGCCGTCGCCGCATCAACCACGCGTATGAACGAAGGGGGCAGATCGGGCCGAACGTCCCTGAGGAGCGTGCGGCGGCCGCTCGCGTGGGCCACGCGAAACTCCTCTATCGTTCTTCCCGAAACCGGAAACTGTCCCGTCACCAGGTAATAGAGAAGCACTCCGACGCTGTAAAGGTCACTTTGCACGCTGGGCGGGACGCCGAGTAGAACTTCCGGCGCAGCGTAGTACGGCGTCACGATGGCGAGCGGCCGGTGGAGCGCCGCCGCTTCGGGTAAGCGTGCCGCCCCGAAATCAGCGAGGACGATGCGCCCACCGACCTGGCGCATCACATTCTGAGCCTTCACATCACCATGCACCAACCCGGCGCGGTGCACGGCGGCCAGCGCGTGGCACAGATCGACCGCGACGAGCAGGGCTTCCTGCGACCCGAACACGCCATACTGGTTGTGCATCTGCCACAGCGTCCGGCCTTCGATGTACTCCATCCAGAAGCCCACTTTGCCGTCATAGCAATCGGCGCCGAATACCGTGACGACGTTGTCATGCCGGATCTGCGCCAGTAGCCTCGCCTCCGCAATAACCGCCTCCTCCGAAGTCGCCGGAACACCATCCAGCAGCTTCAGGGCGACCTCCCGTTGAAGCCGCGGTTCCCACGCTCTGAAGACTCGTCCAAAGCTGCCGCGACCGATCTCCGCGAGAATGCGAAGAGGTCCCCACGAACCACCTGAATTCGACAGAGCAGGGGACTGAGTTGGCTTCGCGGACGGCTCGAGCGGGTGTGTTTGAGGCGGAGCAGCTGGCGCCACCTCGTTGACCGGCTGCTGCAACGTCTTCGAGAGCAGCGCGATGGTCTCGAGCTCGCGAACGACCCGATGGTGGAGCGGGTCGGTCATGCTATCGCGCGCGGATGTCCAGTCGACCTCGAGTCTGTCGGCGGCCGCCGCGGCAAGCTCGTCCAGGGTCCGGTCGGCTTTGTCCTGTTGGTCGCTCATGATGATCAGTAGGCCAGTAGTGAGTCACTACGAATTTCGTCGCCGCTTCAGTTCCATCGCTTCCGCCAGTCTCAAAACCGCCCTGCGCACGGCAACCCGCGCGGCGTTCGGCGTCGCCTTTCCGAGCGCGGCTGCGATCTCCTCATACTCGAGTCCCCACTCGACACGCGCGATGACGAGCTCGCGATCCTTCTCGTCCAACTCGGACAGCCCCGCCTCGAACGTGTCCTGATCTTCCTTCTCTACGGCCAGATCAAATGGAGACGGCGCCGAACTGGCCAGGTGGTCCTCGAGTGAAACGCCAACCGGTCGGCGTCGCGCGTGCCGCAGCTCGTCGAGGATCCGGTGCAGAACCGCCTTGCGGAAGTAGGCGTGTAACGCGCCGGGCCGTTCAGGCTCGAAGGTCACGAGGTGGCGGAGGACGCGGACGATGGCATCCTGGACGACGTCCTGGGTGTCCGACATCGTTCGTGTCGATTGGGGCAGTCGGCCATGGGCCCATCGGCACAGCGGTCTGAGGTATCGGGCGAGCAGCCGCTCGAGCGCCTGGTCATCCCCGCTCTTCAAGCGGTCGAGCAGTTGGGCCGAGGACTCCGGGCCCGGGCTTGTGTCTTGCGGCGAGGGTCGGGGGACTCGCGGTTCTGACGGCACTTGAAAAGCGGCTAGACCCCGGACTGTTGATCGTCCACGTGATATCGGCTGAGACCGTCACTCAACGAATGCCAAATCATACGCCAGCCTGGAAAACGACGATGGCGCCGTTTCTGTCACAGGACCGTGGAGGGGATCCCAAACGCGTATCAGCTGCCATCCCGGCTCCAGGGTCATAGGCGGAATTAATGGCCGAGGGGGTTCGCCACAGGGTAGCATCCGCAGATCGAACCGCTCGTCAGCGGATGTCGCAGGAAGGATTCCGTGATGCTTCGACCGTCGGTTGTTCGTCGGGTGATGCTGCCCACATTCGCCCTGCTCGCGGCCGTGCCGATCGTCGCGCAGCAGCCACGCGCCATCACCGCCGCCGACTACGCGCGTGCGGAGAAGTTCCTCGCGCAGAATCTCACCGGGCTCGTGGTGGGCGGGAGCGTCACCGCGGCCTTTCTTCCCGACGATCGCTTTTGGTACCGCAACACGCTTGCCGACGGGGCTGAGTTCATCCTCGTCGATCCGGCGAAAAAGACCCGCGCCCGGGCATTCGATCACCAGAAGCTTGCCGTCACGCTGTCGGCAGCGGCAGGCGGCACCTTTGACGCGCTGCACCTGCCCTTCGAATCCATCAATCTTGATGGCGACGGCGGCATCTCATTCAATCTCGCGGCGAAGCGGTGGCGATGCGACGCCGCTGCCTCGACGTGCGCGGCGGTCGGTGATGCTGTCCGGCCCGCCGTGGAGCCGGGCGGCGGACGCGGTGGTCGAGGCGGCGGCCGAGGTGGCGCCGGCGGAGGCGCCACGTCCACGGACGGCAAGCCGCTGGCCCTGTCTCCTGACGGCAAGCGCGGCGTCTTCATCCGCGACTGGAACCTGTGGCTCCATGACGTTGCGACCCGCGGCGAGCGCGCGCTCACGACCGATGGCGTCAAGTACTTCGGCTACGCCACCGACAATGCCGGCTGGAGCAGCCAGCGACCGCGCCATCGTCCAGTGGTCCCCCGACTCGAGGAAGATCGCGACGCAGCAGCAGGACGAACGGGAAGTCGGCGAGATGTATCTGGTGAACACGACCGTCGGTCACCCGACGCTGCGCGTGTCGAAGTTCCCGCTGCCTGGCGATCCGGTCATGGCCATGATCCACCGCGTGATCATCGATGCGGACTCCGGGCGAACCGTGCGGCTGCAGATGCCGCCCGACTATCACCGCGCGACGCTCGGCGACAACATCAGCATGCGTGACTACAACTGGAGCCCTGATGCGACCAGGCTCGCCCTCGCATCCGTGTCTCGCGATCACAAGAAGGTGTGGGTCAGCGTTGCCGATGCTACAACCGGCGCCGTTCGCAAGGTGCTCGACGAGACCGTGGCCACGCAGTTCGAGTCCCGCCCCGGCTGGCAGGTGCTGTGGCCGACCAACGAGCTGATCTGGTCCTCGGAACGCGACAACTGGAGCCAGCTCTATCTGTACGATCTGCAGACCGGCGCGCTCAAGAATCCGATCACTTCGGGCGAAGGCCCGGTGATGCAGATCGCGCGAGTGGACGAGAAGGCCCGCACCATCTGGTTCGGCGCCAACGGGCGTGAGAAGGGCCAGGATCCGTACTTCCTGCACTTCTACCGCGTCGGATTCGATGGAAAGAACCTCGTCTCGCTCACGCCCGACGATGGCACGCACACGATTCAGCTCTCATCGTCGGGTCGTTATCTCGTGGATACGTACTCGAAACCCGATGCGCCGCCTGTCGTCACTCTGCGGGATGGCGACGGAAAGCTGGTGATCCCACTCGAAAAGGCCGACATCTCGAAGCTCGTCGCCACTGGTTGGAAGCCGCCGCTCCCGATCCGGATGACGGCCCACGACGGCAAGACCGACATCTATGGCCTGATGTTCCACCCGACGAACCTCGACCCCTCGAGGAAGTATCCGATCGTCAACAACGTCTACCCGGGCCCACAAACCGGCAGCACCGGCGGCCGCGCCTTCACGGCGGCGCGCGGCGACCGACAGGCGCTCGCCGAGCTCGGCTTCATTGTCGTCACCATCGACGGGATGGGAACGCCGGGCCGGTCCAAGGCATTTCAGGATGCCTACTACGGCGCCATGGGCCGCGACAACACGATCCCGGACCAGATCGCGGGGATGAAGCAACTGGCGCAGAAGTATCCGTACATCGACCTCACGCGGGCCGGTATCTGGGGACATTCGGGCGGCGGCTTCGCGACGACAACCGCCATGTTCCGGTTTCCTGACTTCTTCAAGGCCGGCATCGCCGAGTCCGGTAATCACGATCAGCGCGTGAACGAAGACGACTGGGGCGAGCGATACCAGGGACTGGTCGTCAAGAATCCGGACGGCACCGACAGCTATGATGCCGAAGCGAACCAGAATTTCGCGAAGAACCTCAAGGGGCGCCTGCTGCTGGCACACGGCACGATGGACACCAATGTGCCCCCGTACCAGACGATGCTGATTGCCGAGGCGCTGATCAAGGCGAACAAGGATTTCGATCTGCTGATGCTGCCCAACCAGAACCATGGCTACGGCACCGCTTCCCCCTACATGATGCGGCGCCGCTGGGACTTCTTCGTCCGCTGGCTGCACGAGGTCGAGCCGCCGAAGGAGTATCAGATGCAGCAGCCGGGCGGGGGTCGAGGCGGTTCCTAGTTTCTCGTCCTCGATGAATTACTACCGAACCGGTCCCGCGCCGGCGAGCAGCGTATCCACGCCGACAAAACGGTAGCCGCGATCCGCAAGCCGGCCCGCAAGGTCGTCGAACCGCAGATGAAACTTGTCGCTCCGGCCGGGGCCGACGCCGACGTGGAGCAGGAGGAGAAAGCCGTTCAGGCCGTGGGCATCCGCGCGCTCGCGCGCCAGGATGCTCTCGAAGATGGCCGCCGTGGGCACGAACTGGGGTGTGCCTTCCTCGGTATAGTCCGCATTCGATCGCGTCCCGCTCGTGAAGTTCACGAGCGTCAGGCCGAGCGATCGCGTCCAGGCGGCGATCTCGGCGGTGTACCACTCGTAGGGCGGCAGAAAGTAGCGCGCCGCGTCACGACCGACGCCGAAGCGCGCCAGCTCCGCGTAGTTCCGCTCGAGGTCGGTGACGAAGGTCTCGCGCGAGATCAGCGTCACCTTGGGTCCGGTCCACGGCGCGTAGAGCAGATGCGCATCGGAATGCGCCCCCACGTAGTGCCCCTCGCGGACCATTCGGCGGATGACCGCGGCCTTGCCGGCATCCCGGAGGAACACGCCGGTGAGGAAGAACGACGCGCGCATGCGCCGGCGCGACAGGACGTCCAGGATTTCGTCCGCGCCTTCGGCGAACTCGTGGCCGGTGAAGACCAGGGCGATCGCGCGCTGGTCGACCGGCCCGCGCACGATCGCTCCGTCCGCGACCGACTGGACGGCGGCAGCCACCAGGGCCAGCAAGAGAAGGGTCACTCGCATCGAACCAGCAGGATAGCGCCGACGCGGCTCAGCCTATCCAGGCACTTACAGTGTCTTCAGGTAGGCGAGCAGGGCACCTACCGGTGATTTCAGGATGCGCGCTTCGATCTCCTTCCGGTCGGTCATCGGATTGAGCCCGCTCGTGTCCGGGCACAGGCCGGCGCCGAAGGCATGGCCGGTATTGGCTTTGCCGGGTACTGTCGTGTCGTACTCCTTGATCAGCATCGTGTCGTGGGGACCGTATCGGGCCGTCGGTCGCTCCGACCATTCGAAGCCCACGAGGGCTTCGTCGTAGTACAGGTTGCCGCGCAGAAACCGGGGCGGGCGGGTGGTCGGGCAGATCAGCTGAGCCAGCGTCGGCACCGATCCGTTGTGCAGGTACGGCGCTTGTGCCCAGATGCCGTGCAGCATGTCCGCCTTGTAGCCGTTGGTTCCCTCCGCCACCCGGCGCGGTGTGTCGCGGAAGTACTCGTCGAGCCGGGCCTGCCAGTCGCCTTTCGGCACGCACCAGTCGGCGCCCGGCTGCCCCTGATTGTTGAGACCATAGATCCGGCAGGCTTCCATCACCAGCGCGGCCAATCCGAAGCGGGACACGCTGCTGTTCACCAGGGTGCGATTCGGATCCACTCCCAGCATCGAGACCGGATAGATCCGCTGGTTGCGGGACGTGTGGCAGTTTGCGCAGTTCGCCTTGAACAGCGCCTTGCCTTCGCGCGCACGGGCGAGATCGACGCTGGCGAAGGGATAGGGCGGCGGCGGCAGGTTGTCGATGAACGGGTTGAGCGGCTCGTGAATGCGCACGTTCACCATGCGCGGGTCGCCCGTCGCCGAAGCGCCCGACGCGAGCGTGCGCGACGAGGCGCCCTGATTGCCGTCCCAGTTGGCGTGATGGCGATCGGTCGCCCAGTTGACGCTCTTGACGTCGATCGGCGCCGGCACGGCGGGCGCCCACGCGGGCAGCTGCTTGAAGATTCTTTCTCCCGCGGCCCTGGCATCGGTGACCGGTGCGGTCATCCCCGGAGTGTCTGCCGGCAGGCCGTTGGCCTTCGAGAATCCGGAGAAGATCGGGCTGTTCGGGTTGTCGCGACGGGCGAATTCCAGAAAACTGTTGTCCGAGCGCCGCGTGTGGATCGCGACCAGGCCCGAGGCGATGCCAAACGCATCCATCTGGCCGGGACGATCCTCGAACACGTCGGGGAGCGCCCCCTTGTAGGCATTGTTCTTCGCCACGACGTAATAGACGAAGTGCGTCTTGACGCCGACCGCGATGAGGTCCTGCATCACGCTCGGAAATTCGTCGGCCACCGCCAGGGTCTGAACTTTGGCCCGCGCGATCTGCGCCGGCGACGACCCGTACAGCGTTTCCGGCCGTTGTCTCGCCTTGTCCAGCATCTCCCGGTACAGGGCCCGGACGGCGCTGGTATTGGGCTTGACGGTGGCGGGATTCACCGGGGTGGTGGACGCTGGGTCGAACCCGGAGTCCACCAGCGCCGCGCCGGTGAGCATCAGCAGCTTCGAGAAATACTGCGCTTCGATCTCGGTATTCGGCATGCCGGGAAGGAACTTCATTTTCCCCGACGCCATCACCCGGCCGACGTGGCAGGCGGCGCACGAGAAGAACACGCGATCCATCGCCCCCGGACTTCCGAAGTCGGGCCGGTCGCGTTCCCAGTTCTCCTCCTTGTCGACGGTCCGCGCCTTGGCGAGCAGCAGACTCGTGTTCTGGAAGGTGCGTCGCGCCAGCAGGCGGCCGTCGTAGGTCGCCGTCGTTGCCGCCGACAGCGGCTCGAACGACCGCGGGTTCTCGAACGCAAATCCGAACGGAAGCGGCGATCGACGTTCGTGCGCCGGCCGTGCAACACCATCGACGTAGTCGGACGGGCTGGGTCCGATGCCGATGTGATCGAGGGTCCATCGGCTCGCCGGTGTGCCGGATCCGGTTGGCACGATGGCCTCACGCTTCCAGATCCTCGCGATGGCTCGCAGCGCCGGATCAGCATGATCGGGATCGAGATCGAGAATCGTCTTGAACAGGACGAACGGCATACCGTTGAATCCAACCGGGTTGTCGCGGAACCAGCTCCAGGCCAGCTGCGGATTCTGCCCGCTGCGGAACCCGTAGGTCGCGGCATGCGCCGGATCGGCGTCGTTCAGATAACCTTCGATCGCCCGCTCCCGTTTTTGCACCTCTGCCGGCCAGTCGGTCACGACCTGCCCATCGACCCAGGAGACGATCTCGTCGCTGGTATCGCTTTTCAGCGGGCCGACCAGGCCGGCCCTGGCCCTGTCGGCGGCGGCCGGGTACTCCGGACTGTTGGTTGAAGGGCCACGGCCGCAGGCGCCGGCGGCGAGACAGGAGAAGGCGGCGTAGCAGAGCACGCGATTCCAGGATGTCGACATTTCAACGACCTCGCATCGCGAGCATAGTCGACCCCCGACGCGGCAATCAATCGGCTACCATGACCTCGGCAATTGCCGTCCATCAGGAGTTCTGAATGTCGAGCCGCGCCGCCTGCTTGTTGACCAGTGTCTTGCTCGTGATCGCCGCCAGCCGCCTGCCGGTGACGGGGCAGTCCACGGTGCTCGCCATATCCGGGGCGACGGTGATCGACGGCACTGGCGGCGCCCCCATCGCCGATGCCGTCGTGCTGATCTCCAGCGGGAGCATCTCCGCCCTGGGTTCCCGTGCTTCGGTCAAGATCCCGGCCGAGGCCACGGTCATCGACGCCAGGGGCAAGTACCTCGTCCCCGGCCTCGATCGACACGAACGTGCATCTGTCCCTCTACGGCGGCATGGCCGACCGCTACGAGACACTGGCGAAGTATCACCCGCGGCAGCGTGAGATCGTGCTCGAGGCGGCGCAGCTCCAGCTCCGGCACGGCGTGACGACCGTGCGTGACAGCTACGGCATGCTGACGCCGCTGGTCGCGGTGCGCGATGACATCACTGCCGGACGGGCGGTCGGCCCGCGCATCCTGGCGGCCGGCAACATCGTCGGTTGGGGCGGTCCGTACTCGATCAGCTTCAGCCTCACCCGGGAAGCTGGCCTGACCCTGTTCCAGGAACAAGTGAACGACGAGATTTCTCAGGGGGCCGGCGAGGAGCTTGTCGACATGGACGTCGAGGAGCTGCGTCTCGCCATTCAGAAGTACCTCGACAAGGGGCCGGACTTCATCAAGTACGGCGGCACCGCCCACTTCGCCCGTCCGGCGCTGATCGGGTTCTCCCCCGAAGCGCAGAAAGTGATCGTCGAGGAGGCCCACAAGCGAGACCGCGTGGCGGAGACGCATGCCACGACGATTGATGGCCTGCGGCTGTCGATCGAGGCTGGCATCGATCTGATCCAGCATCCCGAGCTGCTCGGAACCAGGGAGTTGCCGGACGGGTTGGTCAAGTCGATCGTTCAGCGCAAGATCGTGTGCTCCATGCTGGTGAGCACGATTACGGGCGATGCCTGGAAGAGGCATCTGAAGGACCGCGAAGAAGCCACGAAGAAGCGCGCCGAGGCCGACAGCAAAGAGAAGGCGACGTCGCGGTCGCGGACCAGCGCCGAGGTCCGACAGCGTCAGGCGCAGGATGGCCTCGAGCTCGAAATGCGGCGCCGCAACGCCCGGAAGCTGATCGAAGCGGGGGCAGTCGTGACCGTCGGCACCGACAACTACTGGGCGGCGGCCCCCGAGTTCACCCGCACGCCGAAGTTCGAGACGCAGGATCACGGGATCGGGACCATCCTGGCAATCGAGGGCCTGGTCGAGCTGGGCATGAGCCCGGCGCAAGCCATCGTCGCCGCAACCAGGAATGGCGCCATCGCATCGCGCGGTCTCGACCAGTTCGGGACGGTCGAGCCTGGCAAGCGCGCCGATCTACTCATCCTCGACGCGAATCCGCTCGATGACATCCGTAACCTGCGACGGGTGTCTACGATTCTTCGGGACGGACGGGTGATCGACCACGCAACATTGCCGACGCAGCGGGTGCTGTCGCGGCCGCCGGCGGCCATGAGCAGCAAGTGACTACGTTCGCTACTGGACGTTTGCGGTCACGGCAGCGTTCCCGTTCAGCGTGAAGGTGCACGTGCGCCTCTTGTCTCCACCACTTGAGCAGCCGAAATGTTCCGTCGCCCTTCCCGAGCATCACTCTTGCAGCCGTGAGGCCGATCCCGGCCAGGTCCATCCGCCCGTCACGGTTCAGACCGAACACGATATGGTCGTTCCCGAGGAATGGATAATCAGTTCTGGTGACTGTGGGAGCTTGCGCCAGGGCGCCGACCACGGATAGATGCGTCGCGACAGCTAGGAGAAGAGGGAGCCGCATGGGGACCTCCGGATGGACACGAATCCCGAAAACTGCTTACGGCGCACGTCAACCGTGGTGCCCGTTCCTGCCCGTCTCCCGCGAGTTCCTGTGGACGACAGGCGAGTTCAGCGGACAAAGGAAAATCGATGCCGTCGGTTGGGTTGGTTGTCGACCTGCTTCCTGGGAGTCGGTTCGGTGACAATCCGGCGCGAGGTGTTGGCGATCACCGTGATCCTCATCGCCGCCCTTGGCTCAGGATGCGGCGTCATCGGACCCAGTGCTTGCACGCTGATCGGCTGTACGGGCCTGGTCGTCGAAGTGACTGGTGCGCCGGGTCAGACTCCAGTGACGGTCGTTGTAACGGCGCCTGATGGGTCGACAAGAAGCAGCACCTGCACCTCGGCGACGGGCTCCTGCCCAGTATTCTTCCACGATTTCACACCCGCCAGCGTCACCATTCGGGTGTCGACTGGCACCCAGGTCACCGAAGTGACCAGACAGCCGATGTACGAAATCACCCGGCCGAATGGGCCGGCGTGTCCTCCGGAATGTCGAAACGCTCGAGTGACCGTGGTTCTGTGAATCCGCTCGCGGGCTAACCGGCACACCCGCCAGGGCCCGCCGAACGCTCAGAAAGGTGACACGCGATGGCAGCAGAGAATGGGTTCGAAGACAAGGTCGGGCTGGTGGTTGGGGGCGCCTCCGGCATGGGCAACGCGGTCGTGCGGTTACTTTCCGGCAAGGGCGCCCGTACTCATGTCTTTGACATCAAGGAGACGGCCGATGGCGTGTTTCACCGGTGTGACGTCAGGGACTACGGCCAGGTTCGCGACGCCGTCGGACAGGTAGTAGCGCAGGAGGGCCGGATCGACCTGCTGTTCATCGCCGCAGGGCGTGCATCTGTTTGCCGGCATCGAAGAGACCAGCATCGAGGAGTTCGAACGCGTGCTGTCGATCAACACGAAAGGCCCGTTCTACGTCCTGAAGGAGGTCCTCCCGCTGATGCGGAAGCAGCGTTACGGCAACATCGTACTCATGGGATCCGATCAGGTGTTCATCGGCAAGGGATCGAGTGCGGTCTACGGACTGTCCAAGGCCGCCCTCGGGCAGCTCACGAAGAGCACCGCCATCGACTACGCGCCGTACAACGTCAGAGTCAACTGTATCTGCCCGGGAACAATCGATACGCCAATGCTCGAGCCGTCGATTCAGAGGTTCCATCAAGTGAGCGGGATGCCGATCGAGGCCATCTTCGACAGTCTGCGCAAGGCTCAGCCGATCCAGCGCCTCGGCACGGCGGAAGAAATCGGCCGGGCGGTCATGTTCCTTCTGTCTGACGACTGCGCCTACATGACGGGCGCGCTCCTCAGCGTTGACGGAGGGTACACGTGTCAGTGACGGCCGGCCTCTTGGTTGCGTGGGCCAGGTAGCGCATCCGGCCCTATACTGGTATCAGCGCGAGGGGCGCATCCAGTCCGCGGAAAGGGCCGTGCCCACCCACAGCTGCTCGAACAACACGAACCTTCTTTCAGCCTGATCGTGCGGACTCCAGGCGCGTTGTGAAAGGAGATTCGCATGTACCCCAACCCGCAGGACGCGCTACCCCTTCCGTCACACCCGAGCGTTGAGCAGTACAGGAAGCTGGCCAAGGACCTGGTGAAATCGTGCAGGTCGGGTGATCCGGCTGCCGTTGGCATCTGGGCTTCGCGGTGGATGGAGGCGCTGGCCGCGCATCAGAGAGAGCCCGAGGCGCAGCGGGACAGAACCGAGATCAACGCCCGCGCGAACCGGATCGATCAATTCGCGCGAACGAAGCTGTCAGGTGGCGAAGGGGCTTCTTCAAAGTGCGTGCTGGCCGACGCGCAGTTCGTGATCGCGCGCGCGCATGGCTTCCAGAGCTGGCCGAAATTCGTGAAGCACATCGAGTCGCTCGCCCGCTCGAGCTCACCCGTGTCCGCGTTCGAAGCCGCCGCAGATGCCATTGTCACGGGCGACGTCACCACCCTCACCCGCCTGCTGCGCGAGCACCCGACATTGATACGGGCGCGGTCGACGCGCGAGCATCGGGCCACGCTCCTGCACTATGTGGCGGCCAACGGTGTTGAGAACTACCGGCAGGTATCTCCAGGGAACATCGCGGAGATTACCGGGATCCTGCTCGCGGCGGGCGCCGACATTGACGGCGAAGCAGACGTCTACGGAGGTGGATGTACGGCTCTCGGCCTCGTCGCCACGAGTGCTCCTCCCGCCATTGCCGGCGTGCAGCGGGAGGTGATCGACGTGCTGCTCGAACACGGCGCACGCATGGATCGTCCGGGAACCGGCGGCCACCAACAGCCACTGGTTCGCGCCTGCCTGGCAAATGGCCAACCAGAGGCGGCGGAATACCTCGCGAGCCGCGGCGCACCGCTGGATCTTCCAGGCGCGGCTGGTATTGGACGGATCGACGTCGTGAAAGACTGCTTCACCGAGGATGGCGATCTGAACGCGAGAGCAACGAGAGCACAGATGATCGACGCCTTCTCGCTGGCGTGCGCGTACGGCCACGCGGACGTGGTCGACTTTCTCCTCGATCGAGGCGTCGACGTGGACGCACAGCTCAAGGACCACGGAGAGGGGCACACGGGCCTGCATGTTGCCGCGTTTCACGGACATGTCGACGTGGTGAGTGCGCTCTTGCGACACGGCGCAGACCTTGGACGTGATCGACAAGACCTGGGGCACGCCGCCGTTGGTCTGGGCCCTGACCGGGTGGAGCAGCAGCCCACCGGCCGAGGCCGGCAGTTTTCATCAAGTTGTGTCGCGGTTGGTTGCCGCTGGAGCGAACGTGAAACACGATCTGCTCGATTGGGACAAGGTACGTGCGGATCCGAAAATGATCGCAGCGCTTGCCGGCAAGATCCCTACTTCTTCACCACGTATGTGATGACCGCCTTCTTGGTCGGATCGCTCTCTGACGCCGCCCGGAGCGTCACCACCGCCGACTCGGCGGCCGTCGCCGTCTTGCTCAAGAACACCGGTACCGATAGCCTGCCGCCGAAGGGCACGGCCGCCAGGGCGTTTTGAATCTGCGCCAGCCAGCCCGCCCCCTGCACGCTCACCGAAATTCTGTATATGTCGGAATCCAGGAAGCGTGAGGCGTCCTCCGGATGGAGCGTCGTCGGCGTCGGAGCGCGCTTGCCGGTGTTGCTCAAGATGAACTCCGCCGGTCCGTCCGGCGCAGAAGGGGGCGCGGCCGGCGCCGCAAGCGCGACACCACGCTCGTGCGGTCCGGCGCCATCGAGTGAACGAGCGCCGAGCGTATAAGAGAGCAGGCCGTTCGGAGCACGATGCACATCCACGATGTAGAAGTGCAGGCGATTCGCGAGATCGACCCACTCGTACTCGCTGCCGGAGTTGAGACCGGCATGGAACGTGGCGTCGTTCAGCTGGCGGTAGTCGGCGATCGTCCGCATCACGCGCTCGCCGTTGGGGCGCGTGAAGTCGACGACCTGGATATCCTGCGGGTTCGCGTCTATCACCCAGTTGAACAGGTTGAATGAATTCGGTCCGCCCACCGGGCTGGCTTGATCCTTGTTCTTCGTGATCAGGACGCCGCTCGACGGCGCGAACGAGTCATAGCCGATGCGCTGCACGACTTCGAGCGTGTAGGTGTTGTAGTTCTGCACTCCCTGCGACAGCGGATCGGTCGTCGGGTCGCTCGCCGGGGTCCGGTCCTGCGGTGCGTCGCCGTCGAGCCGAACGAGAATGCCGGTCAGCTCGTTCGGCAATGGCTTGTGCGCCCGCGCGGTCACCCGTCCGACCGCCAGGCCCGATTGTGCCAGACCATCGCGGTTGAGGCGCAGCACGTCGCCGGGTCCGGTGAAGTTGAAATACATCCGCTGCCGGAGCAGCAATCCGGCCGGCGCCGCCCCGCCTTCCGTGACCGGAATCAGCCAGCGACGATGCGGACCGCCGGGGCCGTTGAAGGAACCGCGGTCCATCACGTCCCAGGCGCCGGCACCCACGCGGCGGTACGGCGTCACGTACGGATTGTTGTTGTTGTCGCCGATCTTGAACGCCGCGTGCGAGATCTCGTGGCGAATGGACCCGGAACTTTCGCCCATGTTGATCCCCGAGTTGCTCCACAGGTAGGAGCCTGCCAGCCAGCTTGTCCAGTCCGTATAGCGTGTGTCGAGCCAGCAGAGTTTGGGGTCCGCGGGGTTGCAGAACGGCGGCGTGATGTCGTCGCGCGTCTGGAACTTCATCTCGCCGAACTCCTGCCAGACCGTGGTCTCGTCGTAGCCGGCGTAGATGCGCATGACCAGATCGAAGCCCTTGCGCACGTCCTCGCCGGCGGCGGCGCGCCACACGCCATCGGCCGTCTCGGCATTGCCGTGCGTTTTCGTGTAGGGACCTGGAATGCGGTACGGGCCGAACGGCGTGAACTCGACGCCGATGCGACCGTGCGAGAGCTCCATCCAGGTACTCGTGCACCGAGCGGCCGTAGTTGAGCGGCTGCGGCTTGTTCCAGAAGTCGTGATAGAACTTCGGGACTTCCTCGCGGGTGATCGGATCGATCTGGGGATTACCGAACGGGTCGGAGTGCTTCGGCAGCGTGACGACGAACGGCTGATCCTCGAAGTCGAACAGCACCATGGCGATCTTGATCGTGCGTTCGCTCGGCGCGCGCGTGTCGGCGGCCCAGTTCACACCGGGGATCGGCTGGTAGTCCGACCAGGTCATGTCGGCCTGATCGCGCACGACCTGTTTGTCGATCGCGGGAAGCGCCGGGAGCGACGCGGCGCCGGCGTCTCCTCGACCGCCGCGGCCCTGACCGGGCGCATTGCCGCGACCCTGTGGCGGTGGCTGGCCTTGCCCCTGCGCGCCGAGCGGTGGCGAGGGAATCGTGGAGGCGACGAGCACCGCCGACAGAAACACCGCCGGCATCCACCAGCGCACTCTTGAAGCAGCCTGATTCATACGTGCCTATGGCTTGATCGCTACCGGCCCGCGGACGAGCTCCCGGATGACAATGTTGCGGAACTGAACCAGGCTCGGCGGACTCGTCCACACCCCATTCTTGCGTTCGCCGTGATGCTGAAGCGCGATCGGCCCCGTTGCCGGTACGCCCGGCAGCTCGGCATTCTCGATGACCGTCTCGCCGTTCAGGACGACGGTGAGCCGACTGCCGCGCATGGTGATCTCGAACGAGTTCCATTCGCCGATGTCACGGTCGGCATTGCGCCGCGGCGTCACGCCGGCCCGGACGGCAGCCGGCATCGTCGCGTCGGTCCGATAACCCCACACTTCCCCTGAGCCGGTCGGCCAGCTCCAGATGTTGACCTGGGCCTTGTCCGAGCCACGAAGGTAAATGCCGGAGTCGGAATCAGGCACGGGAATCCGGATGTCGCGCCCGTCCGCGTCCTTCTTGTGCGTGCCGTCGAACCGGATGATCGGCACGTTCGGGTTCACGTATGGCGTGCTCTTGATGCGCCAGTCGAGACGCAGCACGAAATCCCCGTAGCTGGCTGCGGTCCACAGGTGCTTGTCCCCCGCGGCCTCGCTCTCGGCGTCGTAGTCGATGGCGCCGTCGACGACTTTCCAGTGACCGTTGTCACCCTGCGGTACCTTCCAGCCGGACAGATCGCGGCCATTGAAGAGCGAGGTCCCGTCCCCGCTCGCAGCCGCCGGGGCTTGTGCCGCCGCGTACGACCATCCCGTGACAGCCGAAACGCCGGCGATCGCGAGTAACTTGCGTATCTGCATGTGGTGCTCCAGCTGGATGATGCGGGTCAGGGCGACGTGGCCACCCGGGAGAGCTTGTTCCCGCTACGCCGCGGCTAGTGTAGGCTACCGCGGACGCGTCGGCGCAGCGACTTTGTCGCTCCACGGTGGATGACCATGACGACGAGAAGCGGCAAACTGGGGGTTGGCGTCTACGGCGTCGGCTGGGCCGCGTCGCAGCACATCGCGGCGTTCCAGAAAAACCGGGCTGCCGAGGTAACCTGGTTGTGCGGCCGCGACGAGGCGCGCGTGCGCGCCACTCTCGCCAGCCACGACCTGCACCTGCCCGGCGCGCGGATCACCACCCGATTCGAAGATCTGCTCGAGGCCCGCGACGTCGACATCGTCGACATCGCCACCCCCAACCATCTGCATGCGGCCGAGGCTATCGCCGCCGCCCGTGCCGGCAAGCACCTCCTGCTCGAGAAGCCGACCGGCCTGGACAAAGAAGAGCTCGTCGGCATCCGCGATGCGGTGCGAAGCGCCGGGGTGCGGACGATCGTGTCGTTCGAGCTGCGCTACAATCCGCTGCTGCGGTTTGCCCGCTGGATGCAGAGCTCAGGCCGGCTGGGGGAGCTCCGCTTCGCGCGCACGCAGTACCTCTCGCGGGTGACCGACTGGTACCCCGGGTGGAACTGGGTGCGCACCCGGGCGAGCGGCCGCAGCCACCTGCTCGCGGCTGGCTGCCATGCCGTCGACGCGCTGCGCTGGTGCGCCGGACGCGAGGCCACCGAGGTGAGCGCTTATCACGCGCACTTCACCGCCGGCTACGAGTGGCCGACCTCGATCATCGTCAACATCATGCTCGAGGGGCAGGCGCTGGGCCACGTCACGAGCTCGACCGACTTCATGATGCCGTATGCCTTTCAGCTCGAGTTGATGGGAGATCGGGCGACGCTGCGGCAGGATCTGCTGCAGTGGCAGGACACGCCGGTCGATCTCGAAGAGCTGGCCGGAGCGAATCCCTTTCCTGACGTCACCCTCGAAGCCGGGGCCGATCCGGCCGGCCGTCCGGCCATCCGTATCCGTTGCGCGATGCCGGATTCTGCTGACGTCGCTCACCATCCGTTCCAGGCGGAAATCGACGAGCTCGTCGAGTGCGTCCTCGCCGGTCGGGAGACATCCATCAGCGTGTTCGACGCCCAGAAAACGATGGAGATCTGCCTGGCGGCCGATCGCTCGGCGGAACTCCGCGGCCGCCCTGTCGCACTGCCTCTGATTGGAGATTGAGGACCCCATGAAAAAAAAGGAGACGAGATCGCGACGTGAATTCCTGAAGCTCGCCGCCGCCGGGGCCGCGGGCATGACCGCTGTCAGCTCGGCGACGACCGTCCATGCCCTGGAACGACAGGTGCCGGCGGCGCCGGCCTCGCCGCAGGACACGATCCAGATCGCGCTGATCGGCGCGGGCGGGCAGGGGATTGGCGACACCGAAACGGCGCTCCGGGTCCCGGGTGTGGAGATCGTCGCGGTGGCCGACGTGTATGACGGCCGCCTGGCGCGGTGCCGGGAGCTGTGGGGTGACAGCCTCTTCACCACGCGTGACTACCGGGAGGTACTTGCACGTCAGGAGGTCGACGCCGTCATCGTCGCGACCCCCGACCACTGGCACGCGCGGATCGCCATCGACGCGATGAAGGCCGGCAAGGACGTCTACGTCGAAAAGCCGATGATCCAGGATGTCGAGGAAGGGCCGCTGATGATCGAAGCGGCGCAGGCGACCAAGCGCATCCTCCAGGTCGGCAGCCAGCGCGTGAGCTCGATCATTTACGCCAAGGCGCGCGACCTGTTCAAGTCCGGGGTGATCGGCGAGCTGAACTTCGTCGAGGCGTGGTGGCACCGCAACTCCGCGATGGGGGCGTGGCAGTACACGATCCCTCCGGACGCGAGCCCGGCGACCTGCGACTGGGCGCGATTTCTCGGCGACGCGCCGAAGCGTCCGTTCGACGCGACTCGGCTCTTCCGCTGGCGCAACTATCGCGATTACGGGACCGGGATTCCCGGCGACCTGTTCGTCCACCTGTTCTCGGGCATCCACTACGTCCTTGACTCGCACGGGCCCACCCGCATCATGGCCACCGGCGGGCTACGCCATTGGCAGGACGGACGTGACGTGCCCGACATCGCTGTCGGCGTATACGACTATCCAAAGACGGCGGCGCACCCGGCCTTCACCCTGATGCTGAAGGTGAACTTCGCCGATGGCGGCGGGGGTGAAGGCCACCTGTTCAGGTTCGCGGGGCCCGAGGGGGTGATTACGATCGGCGGCACCGGCGTGACGGTGGCGCGCCAGCCCCGTCCCAGCGATCCCGGGCTGTCGATCGGAACTTTCCCCAAGGCGCTCCAGGAACAGATCACCACGAGCCACCGCGCCCGGTACCCGGAACAGGCGGAACTTCGCCTCCGCGAGGAGACGGTCTTCACCGCTCCCGCGGAATATAGCGATACCTTCGACCACTTCCGGAACTTCTTCGACGCGGTGCGCAGCCGTACGCCGGTGGTGGAAGACGCCGTCTTCGGCTACCGGGCCGCCGGGCCGGCGGTGCTCACCAATGCGAGCTATTTCGAAGAGCAACCGATCGGTTGGGACCCCGAGAGGATGCGGCGCATGCCGGGCCCGGCAAAGCCGGCGCGCACCCGCGACGCCGGAGACGCAAGGTGATCCGATCCCTGCTGTCGGGGATGATGTTCCTGCAGTACTTCGTGTGGGGGGCATGGTACGTCACGCTGGGCACGTATCTCGGTGCGACGCTGCAGTTCGACGGGTCGCAGATCGGGCTGGTCTACGGAACCACCGCCGTCGCGGCGATGATCTCGCCGTTCTTCGTCGGGATGGTGGCCGATCGCTACTTCGCGACCGAGAAGGTACTGGCGGCGCTTCACCTCCTCGGCGCAGGTCTGCTGTACGTCGCCTCGACGCTCGAGACGTTCGCCTCGATGTATCCGGCGCTGCTCGGATACACGCTCTGCTACATGCCGACGCTCGCGCTGACCAACGCCCTGGCGTTTCACCACGTTCAGGACGCCGCGCGCGATTTCCCGAAGATCCGCGTGCTCGGCACGATCGGCTGGATCGCCGCCGGCATCCTCGTCGGGCGCCTCGGCATCGAGGCGAGCGCCACGCCGCTGCGCATCGCCGCCGCCGCCTCTCTGCTGATGGGCCTGTACTCGTTGATACTGCCGCACACGCCGCCGTCGCGATCGCCGGGCCAGCTGACGGTGCGCCGGGCGCTGGGGCTGGATGCCCTCGCGCTGATGAAGGACCGCTCCTTCGCGATGCTCGTCATCGGCTCCTTCCTGCTGTGCATTCCGCTGCAGTTCTACTACGCCTTCACCAACTTGTTCCTGAACGAAATCGGCATGCCGGAACCGGCGACCAAGATGACACTGGGCCAGATGTCCGAAATCGGCTTCATGCTCCTGATGCCCTGGTTCCTGGCGCGCCTCGGTATCAAGACGACGATGCTGATCGGGATGGGGGCATGGGCGGTGCGATACCTGCTGTTTGCGTCCGGGGACGCGAACGCTCTGGTCTGGATGCTCTACGGAAGCATTCTGCTGCACGGCATCTGCTACGACTTCTTCTTCGTGACCGGACAGATTTATGTCGACCAGCGGGCCCATCCGGCGATCCGTGGGGCGGCGCAGGGGTTCATCGCGTTCGTGACGCTCGGCGCCGGCATGTTCATCGGCGCCTGGGTCTCGGGGCGCGTGGTCGAAGCCTACACGCTCGCCTCGGGTGCGCACGACTGGCGGACGATCTGGATGGTACCGGCGGCGGCGGCCGGCGCGGTCCTGGTGCTCTTCTTCCTGTTCTTCCGGTCGGACCTGCGCCCGGCGTCCGACCCGATCCTGTCGCCTCAGCCGCGTTGACCGACCCTGCCGGTTCGGTCCAGCAGCAATCGGTCGACGCGATCCGACACGTCCCTGAGATAGCCGGCGTCTCCGGCTGCCAACTCGGTGGTCACATAGCCGCGATAGTCGATCGCCGACAGCGCGCCGCGTACTGCCGGCCAGTCGATGTCCCCTTCGCCGAGGTTGGTCCAGGTGAAGCGGCCGTTCGGCCGATCGAGCCGGAAGTCTTTCAGGTGCACCCTCACGATGCGTGCACCGAGCGTGTGGATCCAGTCCTGCGGATAGCCGTAGAACACGACGTTGCCGACGTCGAAATACGCCCGGACGAAAGGGGAGTCGAATTCGTCGACGTAACGCGCGAACTCGAGCGGGCTGAGCAGAAACCGGTTCCAGACCTCTTCCACGGCGATGGTGACCTGCAGCTGCCCGGCCAGGGGGAGCAGCCGCTCGCGAATGACGCGCTGTGACCGTGACCACGCGTCGCGGTAGGAGGTGGCCGGATCGACCACCGCCGGCACCAGCAGCACTGCATCTGCTTGCCACCGTGCCGCGTTGCGGAGCGATGTCTCCATGCCCTGGACGCTGCGGTCGACAATCGCCGGGTCGGCGCTCGACAGCGGAAACCGCCAGTGATCGGCGTTCATGACCGAATGAATGCGGATGCCAGCGATGCGCGCCGCGTCGGCGATCTCGACCACCTCCTCCGGCCGTTCGACCGTCTGCATTTCGACCGCTTCGAAGCCCGCGGCCCGCGCTATCGCGAATCGCTCGGCGTACGAGCGCTCCTTGGGCAGCATGGAAATGAGCACAGCCTTGCGGAGACCGCCTGGCCCCGGCGTCGCCGGCTGCGGAGCGGCCGACCGGTTCCGCTCTCGGGCCAGCGTGCTGCCCGCGGCGATGAACATTCCGCCGAGCGACTTGAGCACGGTCCTGCGTCTGGTCATGACCAACCGGGGGACTTCGTCCCCCGGACCCCCTTACACGCTTCCGCCTTCGCGCGAAGCGCTACGGCGAGACCTCGCCGGAGCCTTGGCGTAGGCGGGCGCTCACCGGGGCCCGACGCCCCACTCCGCTCGCGTGGCTCGCTCGCTGCGCTCACTCGCTGCCCGATTGATTGACGCGGCTCTTAGAACTGAACCCGCAGTCCGATCTGGATGGTGCGCGGGTTCACGAACGCATTGCTCGGCGTGAAACGCATGAAGTTATTCGCCGTGAAATTGGTCAGCGCGCCGCCGATCAGCTGGGTGATCGCCAGGACCGGCATCCCCGGCGCATTCCACGTCGTGTGGTTGAAGACGTTGGCCGCTTCCAGCCGGATCTGCGGCTGGACGCGCCCGATCTGGAACGTCTTGAACAGCGACATGTCGACGTTCCAGACCGGAGGACGGCGGAAGCGGTTGCGCCCGCTGTTGCCAAAGCCGGCGACGTCCGCGCCGGTCGGCTGGGAGAAGATCTCGAGCGCGTAGTACGGCTCCGTCGAGGAGCCCACCCTGCCTGTCGCCTTGGGATCCTGGCTCACATTGATCGTGATCGCGTTCGCGTCGCCGCAGCCCTGGCAGTCCAGCGCGGAATTCGTGCCGCGAATGGAGAAGGGTGTGCCCGAGTAGGCGGAAAAGATGCCGTTCCATTGCCAGCCACCCAGCACCTGGCCGATGACCGTGTCGGAGTTCCTGAAGAACGGCATGTCCCACACCACGCCGAGCTGAGCGTTGTGGGTGCGGTCGAACCCGGCCAGGGCGTAGTTCTGGTCGTACATCAGCGGTGTGTTCCACATGAGTGCGGTCCAGCCGTCCTCGTCGTTGTTCGTCATGTTCTTCGCCTGGCTCAACGTGTAGGCACCCTTCACCGCGATGTTGTTTCGGAAGGGTCGATTGAGCGCGACCTGGAGGCCGTGATACCGGCTCTTCGTGCGCGCCGCCCAGTCGTTGATCGCCGTCGTCCCGGCCACGGCAAAGTACTGGCGGGCGGCATTGCCGCCGCCCGGCACGCCGTAGTTGATATTCAGGTCGGCATAGCCGCCATCGGTGCGCGTACCGACGTAGGCCACTTCCGCGGAAATGTCCCACGGCAGCCGATACTCGTAGGCGACGTTCCACTGCTGGACGATGCCTCGGTCCACCTGGTTCGGGTTCGGGGATCGCATGAAGACACCCCTGGGGAGCGGCACTCGTCCGGAACTCAGATCGGGGACGGGTACGACCGGTATCCCCTCAGCCAGCGATCCGACCGAGCCGTACTGCTCCGCGGTCCGGTTGAAATTGATGTCCTGCGGGAACGAGCCGCGCATCGGCCGCGACCACGGCAGCGGGTTGATCGTGCGTCCGTAACCCGCACGCGCGACGGAGTTCTCCGTCAGGCGATAAATGATGCCGGTGCGCGGGGCGAAGTACCAGCTCTTCACGTCGATTCCGACGTCTTCCGGCACGTCGCCGCGACCGCCGATGAGGACGGTGTAGGTGTTGTAGTCGAGGCGCTCGATGCCGCGGTCGGCACGGGTCATCAGCGGGTAGTACTCAACCCGGGCACCGAGGCTCAGTGTCAGCTTGGGCGTGACGTTCCATCGATCGCGGACGTAGAAGGCGGTCTGCCACTCCTGACCGGTCATTTCCTCGGTCTGGACGTCCTTGGAAAAGAACGATGGTGACCCGAGCAGGAAGTCACCGAACTGATTCCACAGCAGGGGGGTATAGCCGGTGGTGGCGGTGACGAGGCCATCGAAACGGAATCCGCCGCGCAGCCCGTAGTCCCCGAACTCCGCCTGCCGATGATTGAGTGAGTGCCGCACGATGTCGAGGCCGGCCCGCAGTTCGTGGCGGGTCGTGAAGGCCTTCGTCAGCGCGGAACTGAACGTGTAGCTTCTCTCCTTCCGGAATATCGGCATCCAGTTCGGTGTGGTGCCCAGCGAGTAGCTCGTCGCCGCCGTCGTGCCGCCGATGTCGAATCGTGGCAGGCCGCTGGCGCGCAGGTCGTTGGGATCGTTCACGCCGCCGATTCCCAGGTCGAGCCCCAGATTGGTGCCGAAGTCGGCGCCGGTCACCTCCTGGTTCTGAAAATTGATGCCGAAGCTGCCGTCGATCAGCATCGAGGGGCCGAGCGTCCACGTATGCCCGACGGTTCCGACGTAGACACGGGTGTCGCCGAGGCTCCCGTCGTCGAAGCCGAGCACGAAGTTGTCGACGACGGCAGCGTCGAGCATCGAGAACTTGCCGAACAGGCTGTGGGCGTCGGTCCGCTGCCAGGTGAACTTGGTGTCGAAGTTGTGCCGGTCGACGCGCACCTGGCGCGGGACGGTGTAGTCATCCAGCAGCTGATTCGAATTCAGGTCCTGGGTCGTATTCGGCATCGGGTAGTAGCCGATGACGTCCCGGGAGATCGGATCGATCATCGATCCGGGAATCGCGAAATTCGGGAACTGGGTTCGCGCCCCGGGGCCGCCCGAGGAGGGGTCATACAGCCGGAAGCCCGCGTATGCGGCCGCGACTTCGCCGAAATCTCCCTCGCGCATCCTCGCGGTCGGCACGCCGTAGTTGACGTTGCTGGTGCGGCGGTCCTGGAACTTCTCCCACGATCCGAAATAGAAGAACTTGTTCTTGACGATCGGCCCGCCAACCGTGCCGCCGTAGATGTTCCGCGACAGCGGGGTCTTCGGCAGGTCGAAGGCGTTGTTGAAGAAGGAATTCGAATTGAACTCGTCGCGGTTGAGGAACTCGAACGCCGATCCGCGAAGCTGATTGGTGCCGGACTTGGTGATGACGGTCGACGCCGCGCCCCCCGCCATGCCGAGATCCGCATCGAAGTTGTTCGTGGCGATGTTCACCGTCTCGATGGTTTCCGCCGGCTGAACGTAGCCGACGTGGTGCGGCACCCAGATGTTCATCGACACGGCGCCGTCGATGCGGGTGGCGTTGCTGTTCGGCTGGGTGCCGTTCACCCAGGTGCGGAGCGAGCGGCCGGGCGTATCGATCTCGGCGTTCTGGAACACCGCTGGCGTGGCCCCGGGCACGAGGTTGATGAGCGCCTGGTAATTGCGGTACTGGTTGAGCGGGAGATTGGTGATCTCCTTCGACGTCAGCTGCGTGCTCAGGTCCGCCTTCTCGGTCTGCAGCAGCGTGGTCTGGCTGACCACCTCGATACTTTCCGCGAGGGCGCCGACCGCGAGCGCGATGTTCAGGCGCACCGGATTGCCGGCGGTGACCGGAATGCCTCTTTGTGTGTGCTCACGGAACCCCGCCAGCGTTGCGGTCAGGTCGTAGGTGCCGGGCGGCAGGTTGCGAAAGGTGTAGACACCGTTGGCGTCCGAGACGGCCTCCGCCCGAAGGCCGGTGCCGACGTTGGTCACGATAACCGTCACGCCGGGAGCCACGCTCCCCTGCGCATCGGTCACGGTGCCGACGACGGCGCCGTAGAGCGCCTGGCCGGCCGCGGGAACAGTCCCTGCTAGGAAAGTAGAAGTGGCCGCGAACGCGGCTGTGGCGAGAATTCTGCGGACCAAAAGACCCATTGCGCCCCCCCGTTGAAGCTGCCGTGGTCGTCAGTCGGGTCGCTGTCGCGACCCGAATTCCCTTGGCCGCTGACACTACTCGCACCGGGGATACCTGTCAACGACCGCGGCGGCCGCTGGCTGGGGCGCATTCCGACTAGACGTTGCCGGCCCGCATCTGCTCCTTCAGATAGTCCATCGTGCGCCAGCATATCGCCAGGATCGACCAGGTGGTGTTCTGCGTTCCGCCCGAGACGAACGGACTCGCATCGGCAAGGTAGACGTTGGGCACGTCATGGAGCCCGCAGAACGGGTTGGTTACCGACACCTTCGGATCCTTGCCCATCCGGGCGGTGCCGATCTCGTGGATGGACCAGCCCGGTGGCAGCGGCTCCTTGACGATCTTGATGCTTTCCGCGCCGGCCGCGGTGAGCATCTCCTCGACGCTGTCCGCCATGTCCTTCGCCATCTTCATTTCGTTCTCGCCGAACGTGTACTGGAAACGGGTGACCGGAATGCCCCAGGCGTCCTTGACCTCGGGATCGAGGGTGATCCGGTTCTCCTTTCGCGGCAGCACCTCGCCGAAGCCGCCGAGGCTGATCATCGCCGGGTAGTACTTTCGCACGCTGGATTTGAACGTCTTGCCGTAGCCGGAGATCTCGTGCGCCATGCCGGGGTATTCAGCGCAGCCGCCGCCACCCTGGAAGTGATAGCCGCGGAGGAAGTCGGGGTGCCGGTCGGTGATGTTGCGGAACCGCGGGATGTAGGGCGGCACCGGCCGGCCGTCGTCGAGGGTCGGCTCCTTCCCGATGCGGCTGGGCATGTAGCCGCTGCCGCGGATCCCCATCATGTGTTCGCTCAGGTAGCAGCCGAGGACGCCTGACGAATTGCCCAGCCCGTCGGGGTGCAGCGCCGACTTCGAATTCAGCAGGATGCGGGTGCTTTCGAGCGCGCCGGCGCCGAGCACGACGACGCGTGCCTTGAAATCCATCACCTCACGAGTGTTGCCGTCGATGACGCGGACGCCGGAGGCACGCCGGTGACCCGCATCCATCAGCACCTCGGAGACGATGGAGTAGGGCCGGATGGTGAGGTTGCCGGTGTCGCGGGCGGGATAGATGAGGGCCGTCGGCGAGTGGAACGATGACTGGAGGTCGCAGCCGCGGCCGCACCGGCCGCGCCCCATGCACCTGGTCCGGTACTTGTTCAGGACGCCTTCGGTGGTGACCCCCGCCCGACCCGGGATGTAGTGCCGACCCATCTTCGCGATCGCGCGCCTGAACTCCACTTCGACGCAATTCAGCTTCGAGGGGCGCTGGAAGATGCCGTCCGGGATCTGCACCAGGTTTTCGGAAGTGCCCGAACATCCGAACAGGATGTCGACCTTGTCGTAGTACGGCTTCACGTCATCGTAGGTGATCGGCCAGTCCACATCGAAACCGTCGCGGCTTGCCGCATTGAACTCCAGCGGACCGTAGCGCAGCGCACCGCGTCCCCAGAAGTTCGTCCGTCCGCCCAGCACGCGCGCGCGCACGCCGGCATACGGCGTGCCTGTCGTTGGATGCTCCTTCTCGTTCACCACCCAGTTCCGCGTGAACGTGTTGCCGGCATAGGAAGCCAGTTTCTTGTATTTGGCGAAGGCCGGGTTGTCGCCGAACGGGCGGTCGATGAAGTTGTACTCGGCCACGTTGATCGCCCGCTCGTCGGGCGGCAGCCGCTGTCGCCGCATCGAGGCGTACGGCCACTCCATCGTGCGGTACTCCTTCTGGGTGTCGATCATCCGGCCCGCTTCGAGCAGCAGGACCTTGATGCCAGCCGAGGCGAGCTGGAACGCCGCCATCCCGCCGGCCGCGCCACTGCCGACGACGATTACGTCCCAGCGACCGGTCCTCGGGGTAATCGCGGACGCAAGCCGTCGCGACTCACGCGTGATGCCGCCGACGTCCACCGTGATGGTTCGATCGGTCTGCATGTTATTTCTCCGCCCGCTGCCCGCAGTGCGGGCAATCCTTGCCATCTACGGTGGCGCACCCCACGAACTCGGGCAGCATCTGGTTGCCTTTGTACTGCAGCTCTTTGTGAATGCCGATCTCGGAGGTGTAATAGCCGTGGATTGCCGCCCGCTTGGCCATGGCGAAGAAGGTTTCCAGCGGCGTCACCTCCACGCCCTCGTTGGCGCTGATGGCGGTCATGAGCGAGTCGAGGTCGGCCGGCGCGAGCCGCGCGAACGGGGATCCGAACCGGGCAGCCGCTTCGGCATCGACCGCCTCCAGCCCTTCCAGCCACTGCGTCTTCACTTCCGGATCGGACTCGGTCAGCAGCAGGTCGATGTAATCGGCGACCCGCGCTTCGCGCGCGCCCGGGGATCTTTCGTCGGCCGGGATGATGGCCTCGACGAGTGTCTGCAGGGTTTCGAAGCTCGCTGCCGGCACCACCTTCGGGCGGGGTGGCGCCTGCCGGCGCTGCACCTCCACGAAGGCGAGCAGATTCTCATCCGACAGCCACGGCAGCAGGGCGGCCGCCCCTGCACCCGCGCCGAGCGTACGGAGGGCGGTACGCCGGGAAACACCACGCGTCGTCACGTTCGTCGGTTCGGACATGAGCTAACCCCTGAACAGCGTGCCGATCGAGACCTGAGCAGAGTGGAGTGACGTCGTCGTCGACGTCATGTTCGTATAATACGCGTCGCTGACCTTTGAGGCGGAGGTTGGATATGCGAACGATAAGCGTGGCTCTTTCAGTGTGCCTGCTGCTCTTTGCTGCCGGCGGCCTGGGCGCCCAGAGCCCATTTGCGGGGCGCTGGAACCTGACCGGAACTGGCGAGCATCGCGACCATGTCTACTGGCTGGAAATAACGGAAGAGAACGGCGCGCTCAAGGGATTGTTCCTGAACCGCGGCGGCAGCCCGGTTCCGCTTCCGCACGTGATCGCCGAAAAAGGGGAGCTGATCTTTCGTCTCGCGGGAGGGAACGAGAAGCCCGGGCCTGAGTTCCGCGCACGCCTCGAGGGTGGCCGGCTCGTCGGTCGCGCAACCTACCCCGACCGTACCGTCGCCTGGGCCGGCGTGCGGCCGCCGTCGTGGCCGCCAGCCGATGCCAATGCGCCGCATGACTACGGGAAGCCGGTGGCACTCTTCAACGGTACTTCACTCGCCAACTGGGAGCTCCAGCACAAGGACCGGGCGTCCGGCTGGAGCGTCGCCGACGGCGTGATGACCAACGAGCCCAAGGCCAACAATCTCATCTCGCGACAGAAGTTCACGGACTTCGACGTCGAGGCCGAATACAAGCTCGAGAAGGACAGCAACAGCGGCATCTACCTGCGCGGCCGGCACGAGCTACAGGTGCTCGACGATTTCGGCAAACCGCCGGAGAGCCACGGACACATGGCCATCTACGCGTGGACGCCACCGGGAGTGAACGCGAGCAAGCCCCCGGGCGAGTGGCAGACGATGAAGGCGACGCTGGTGGGCAACCGGCTCAGCGTCACGCTCAATGGTCAGCGGGTGCACGACAACGCCATCGTCCAGGCGATCACTGGTGGCGCACTCGACGCCGAGGAACAGGCGGCGGGGCCGATCATGATCCAGGGAGACCACGGCCGGGTGTGGATCCGCAAGCTGGTGATCACCCCGATCACCGCGGCCGGGGGGAAGAGATGACCAGCCGCGGCGGCATCACCATCCTGCTCGGCTGCAGCATGTTCGGGGCCGTTGCGATCGCCCAGGAGAAGCCGCCGGCAGCCGGGAAGCAGCCGCCCAAGCAAGGCTCGGAAGGGCGAAAGTCTTCCGCCAACGCGAAGGCGCTCGAGCAGTACCTCTTTCACCTGCCAACCGTGCCACGGCGCGGACGGGAAGGGGGTTCTTCCGGGAACCGATCTGACTTCTGGCCAGTGGAAGCACGGCTCGACCCTCCAGGCAATTGCCAAGACCATCAGCGAGGGGGTCCCCGACACGGCCATGCTTCCGGCGAAAGACCGGTTCTCCAAGGACGAAATCCTGGAGCTTGCCAGGCTCGTCCGGTCATTCGACAAGACGCGCTCGAGCAAGGCGCCGGTGAAGAAATGACCCGCGGCGTGACCGAGGTCAACGTCGCCCTGATCGGCTACGGTTTCATGGGCCGCGCGCACTCCAATGCCTACCGGCAGGTGGCCCCGTTCTTCACGCCTCGGGTCCGGCCACGCATGAAGGTCCTCTGCGGGCGGACGCGGGCACGGACCGAAGAAGCCGCACGGCGTCTCGGCTGGCAAGAAGTCGAGACCGACTGGCGGGCGGTGGTCGCGCGGAAGGATGTGAACGTCGTCGACATCAGCACGCCGGGCGACAGCCACGCGCAGATCGCCGCGGCCGCCGCCGCTGCCGGCAAGGTCGTCTTTTGCGAAAAGCCGCTCGCCAACAGTGTCGCGGAAGCGGAGCGGATGCTGGCCGCCGTCAAGAAGGCCGGCGTGCTGCACATGGTCTGTCACAACTACCGCCGCGCCCCGGCGGTGATGCTCGCCAGACACCTGATCAGCGACGGGAAACTCGGCGAGATCCGCCACTTCCGCGGCACCTACCTGCAGGATTGGCTGGCCGACGCGCAGGCGCCGATGACCTGGCGCAGCGAGCGGGTCAAGGCCGGATCCGGTGCGCTGGGGGATATTGCCGCGCACTCGGTGGATCTCGCACGGTTCCTCGTCGGCGAGATTGCCGAGGTCGCCGGCCATGTGGAAACGTTCGTGAAGCGACGTCCGCTCCCGGGCAAACGCGGCCGGACGGGGCGGGTGACCGTCGACGATGCCGCTACCGCCCTGGTGCGGTTTCGAAGCGGCGCCATGGGAACGATCGAAGCAAGCCGGATGGCGCCCGGGCGCAAGAACTACAACCGATTCGAAATCAACGGCAGCCGTGGCAGCGTCGCGTTCGATCTCGAGCGGCTGAACGAGCTGGAGATCTACCTCCAGTCGGACCCTGAGGCGGTCCGGGGCTTTCACCGGGTGCTCGTCACCGAATCAACGCATCCGTTCGTGAAAGCGTGGTGGCCGCCGGGTCACATCATCGGCTGGGAGCACACGTTCACCCATACCGTGTTCGACCTGATGGAGGCGATTGCGACCGACGTGCTGCCGGAGCCCAATTTCGTCGACGGTGTGCGCAATCAGCGCGTGCTCGCGGCAATCGAACAGGCTTCACGCACGAAGCGCTGGGTGGCGGTGTCGTGAAGATCGGCGTCTTTGCCGTCGTGTTCGGGGACAAGCCGTTCGAGGAAACGCTCGATTACCTGGTCGAACTCGGCGTCGAGGCGGTCGAGATCGGCACCGGCGCGTACCCTGGCAGCGCCCACTGCGATCCCGCTCGGTTCATCGGCAGCGACCGGGCGTTGAAATCCTTTCGCCAAGCCGTGCATCGCCGGGGGCTCGTCATCAGCGCATTGAGCTGCCATGGCAATCCGCTTCACCCGCAGACCCGCATCGCCCGGGCGCACCATCGCGTGTTCATGCAGACGATCGAGCTGGCCCGGCGCCTCGACGTCCAGACCGTCATCACCTTCAGTGGCTGTCCGCCCGGCGATCCGAAGGCCACGCAGCCGAACTGGATCGTGTCCCCATGGCCGCCCGAATTCGCCGCGATGCTCGAGTGGCAGTGGAAGAACCGCGTGACGCCCTACTGGAAGGCGGCGGCCCGCGCGTGCCGGTCTGCCGGTGTCAGGGTGGCGATCGAAATGCATCCGAATTTCGTCGTCTACAACCCCGAGACGATGCTGCGGCTGCGAGAGATCGCGCCGCGCGTGATCGGTTGCAATTTCGACCCGAGCCACATGTTCTGGCAGGGCGTGGACCCGGTCACCGCCATTCGCACCCTCGGGGACGCGGTCTACCATGTGCACGCAAAGGACTGTCGCATCGACCGTGGCAACGTGATGCGTAACGGCGTGCTCGATGCCAAGAGATACACGCGTGAGCTCGAGCGCTCGTGGATCTTTCGGACGGTCGGCTATGGCCACGACGCGCTGACCTGGAAAGACATCGTCAGCGCCTTGCGGCTGACCGGCTACGACGACGTCCTGAGCATCGAGCATGAGGACAGCGTGATGGCCGGCGCGGAAGGATTGAAGAAGGCGGTGGCTTTTCTTCGCGAGATCGTCATCAAGGACCCTGCCGGCGAGGCCTACTGGGCTTAGCACGATGTGTGCAGGCCCCTCGGGCAGGAGGGGAAGATGCTCGAAATGTTGACGGCCGCCGGCGCGCTTTGGGCTGTTTTGATCCAGACCCCACCCCCACCGGCCGCTGCAGCCGCTGGTCGGTCGGTGAACAGCCCGGTAGTGCTGACGGGGTGTCTTACGGCCTCGACCGAGGACAAAGATCCTCGTTTCATGCTCATCAATGCGAGCCCGGCTCCGGCAGGCGGCAAGGGTGCTCAGCCGCGGTACTCCTGAAACGGGAAGCACGGGCGTCGGTACGACGGGGACTGGTACATCCGGCACCGGTACGAGCGCCAGCCCGACCGCCGCCCAGGATTCGGCGCAGCTGACCGTTCTGCTCACCGGCGACCGCAACCTCCGGCTCGACCGGCACGTGAACCGCCGCGTCGAGGTGCAGGGAACAATGGCCCCAGACGCTACGCCGCCAACGGCCGGGGCGCCCCGCGAAGTTCGCGTGACCAAGGTGCGGAGGCTCGACAGCCCCTGTTCAGGCAGGAAGTAGCGGTACGTCAGACGCCTGGAAAGTGCAACTAGCGGACCGCGACGCGAAGCACTTCCAGGCGCAGCATCTGGCCGGCGAGCGGCGTCTCAGAGAGCTCCTTGATGATCTGCAGCCGATCGGGTCGTCCCTGTTCGGCGTTGTCCATCTGTCGATCGTTGCCGTCGATCACGCGGACGATCACTGAGGCGCCGGCAGCCATCGGGATCGTCGCCTCGAAATCCTCCTTGTAGATCGTGTGCGAGACCTTCGGGTAGTGATTGAGCCAGTAGGTCTGCTTGGGATTCGATACCTCGATATGCCAGGCCGACCAGTCGCGCGCGCGGATCGTGCCGCCGACCTTGTAGTACGGATGCGCGGCGTCGGGCGTCTCGCCCCCCTCGATGGTCGTCGGCTCGAAGATGCCCTGGATCCGCAGCGTGACGTCGTGAACGACACCGGTCTTGCCGCCGACGGTAACCGTTTTTTCCAGGAGCTGCTGATGAAGGCACGTGTCGGGCTGGGCTGCATACTCGCCAGTGCACTGGTCATGCAGGGACAAGCCGTGCAGGCCGCTCACGACGGCCTTCAGATCGGCGCCGGGCGTGCCCTGTGAGGCGTCGAATCGAGCGACCGCGCCAAGCACGACGAGCGACCCGACGAGGACGGCAACCCCGCCACGACACCTTGACGACCCGCCGTAAGCTTTCATCCGCAGATGTGACAACTGATCCTCCTTCGGGCACGCCTCTGGTCTGATCGTGAACGTGCGCTCGAGATCGTCCTCTCAATGGCGTCGTCCACGAAATGGCCGCAGCGTCCGCGGCTTTGGTCTGCCACCGATTGGCGAGCCAGTTCTGGGCGTGACTGGAACGTCGCCCGACGCCACACCCGGGAACTCACCGCAGAGGGCGCCGAGGACGCAGAGACATACACCGCACATCGGCACGTAGCCCCACGTAGCACGTAGCCCCGCACGCAGCACCGCACGTGGCACTTAGCCCCGCACGCAGCACGTAGCACGTCCGCACTCAGCACGTAGCACCTAGCACGTCAGCACGTGCTTACCTCGTCAGCCCGTAGATCAGGTAGTTGACCCCCAGCTTGTAGGCGTCGTTCGAGGTGTCGACCGGGTACAGGCCGTTTCCTGACCATTCCCAGGTACTCGGGCACGTCGTTGTCGAAGTTTGCGACGGCCAGCAGCCGGCCGGATGGGTCGTTCCCATCGAACAGCCCGTAGTAGCTCGGGCGGAGGCCGTACATCGGATGCACGATGGCGTCGATGTTCTTGATGTTGAAGAACCTGTTGAAAATAGGATGCGTCTCGTCGAGCCTTACGAACCGCCCATCCGGCAGCACGCGGCGCATCTGCGCCTCGAAATGCGCCCACTGCGCCGCGCCGTCGAAGTCCTCGAACACTGCGAAACCGCCCTTGAGCAACCAGGCACGAAACGACTGCGCCTCCTGGTCGGTCAGGTTCCAGAAGCCGGGCTCCCACATGAACGCGATCGGATATTCGAAGAGCGCCGGGTCGTCGAGCGCAAGAATCCGGCTGCCGTCGGTGTGAATGTCCACCGCGGTCAGCGCCTTCATGATCAGCGACAGGTGCTGCTCCGCGCGAGGCACGTCATGGTTCCATGCCGCGCCGTTACCGCGGCGTGAATAGCCCCCCAGGTCCGATCCCCAGCGCAGGCGCACGAAGGTGAATCGGCCATCGTAGGGGAGGTCGGTCCGGTACGGTCCGCTGACCGAGCCGAACTGCGGGGCGGCCCCGACCGAGACCGTCAGAACCAGCGCGGCGGCAAGCTGAGCCCAACGAGGCATCAGGGGATTATCCACCTTTGCGTCCGCCTCTCGCCGTCACCGGGCGTCGGGACGCGGGCCGAGCCGCAGCTCGTACCAGTCCATCCGCCGGGTGACGAACATCAGGAACGCCAGCGCGACGAAGAGACCGATCGATCCCGCCAGCAGGGCATAGGTCTCGAGCCTGATCAGCAGATACAGGAAGCCATAGAGGCCGGCCAGCGACGCGACGACCGACGCCGCCTGCCGCGTGCCCTTCAGGACGGCGCGTGAGTATCCACCGATCAGCAGCGTCGCCGCGCTGGCCGACAGGAAGTATGCGGTATCGAACCCGGCGTGCTCCGAGATCGAAACGAGCAGCAGGTAGAACAGGCACAGCGCGAAGCCGACCAACGCGTACTGCATCGGGTGGAGCAGGATCTCGCGGAAGACTTCCCACAGGAAGAACACCAGGAAGGTGAGCACGATGAAGAGCACGGAGTACTTCACCGCCCGCTCCGCCTGCTGATAGATGTCGACCGGCTGGAGCAGGACGACGCCGAACGAAGAACCGATCGCGCGGGCCCGCAACTGATCGCGGTCGAAGCCGCTGGTCCACTGCTGCGGGTACGAGCGCGCCAGGTCGGTCACCGCCCACTGAGCGCGGAATCCGTCGCCGCCGGTCGTGTGCGACTGCGGCAGTGGCGAGCCGACGAAGCTCGGATGCGGCCAGGACGACGAGATGGTGACGGAGGTCTCCTCGGCCGTCGGCAGGAACCGCAGCTCGCGAGTACCGTTCATGTCGATGGTGAAGGCGAACGGGATCTGCGTGCCTGGCGCCATGCCGGCGAGTCCCGGCGCGGCCGACTGGATGCCCGACGTGAACAGACCGACGTCGGCGACCGCCGGCGTGAACACCGATGGACGCCCGTTCCACTGCAGACTCCCGCGTCTGGTCAGGCCTTTCGGATCCGCGATGCCGATGCTCAGCGTGGCCTGGTCCCACTGAACCTCCTCCGCAGCGGACTTCAACGATGCGGTGTCCGGCCGTGCGATGCGGCCGCTCACCCTGAGCTCGGCGCGGTAGACGACGACCTCGAAGATGCCGCGGCGTCTGGTCTCCGGCGTGACCGTTCCCTCGATCTGGAGCTGCGTCCCGAGGACGTGCAGCCGCTGTGTCGACCGCTGCTCGCGGCCGGAGGAGTCGGTCCATTTCAGCGTGTAGGGGATGGAGAGGACCGGACCGCCGACGACCTGCGGCTCTCCCCACGTGGCGCTGACTTCATTTACCGCATCGTCGCGGCGCGTCGCCCGCTCGCTCACGGTCACGAGAATCATCGCCATGGGCGCCAGCAGACCCACCGTCAACACCCCCATCACCGCCAGCCGTGCAATCGCCGAGTTCCTCATCGTTCCTCCGGTGGCGGGGCCCCTGCCCATCGACTTCGCTCAGGGCAACCCCGCCAGGCTCACTTCAGTACGCTTCGCTCCATTCCGCTCGCTCAGTAAACCAACGCAGACGGGCGGGGGCATGACCCCGCGCGGGAGTTCTCGAGGCGAAATGTGGCCAAACAAAGGCCCCGGGGGCGGTCGGGACTCGCGTTAGAGTGGTCGGGTCATGACCTTGCCGGGCCGGACGATTGCCGTCGTCGAAGACGAGGACACGATCCGCGAAGGCATCTGCTTCGCGCTGCGGCGGGACGGTCACCGGCCCGAACCGTTCGACGATGGGCTGATGGCGTGGGAGCAGCTGGAGGCACGCCTGCCGGACCTCGCGATCCTCGACATCGGCGTGCCGCGGATGGACGGGCTGGAGCTCTGCCGCCGGCTGCGCGCGCGCTCCGAGCGGCTGCCGATCATCTTCGTGACCTCGCGCGAAGAGGAGTTCGACCGCGTCCTCGGCCTCGAGCTCGGCGCCGACGATTACTTGTGCAAACCGTTCTCGATGCGCGAGCTGATGGCACGCGTCAAGGTGCTGCTGCGCCGCGCCAGCCTGGTCGACGGTGCGCCCGACGGGGCGGACCGCATCGTGGCGGTGGGGGACCTCGCGGTTGACCCGCTTCGCCTCTCCGTCACCTGGAAGGGGAGCGCGGTACCACTGACCGTCACCGAGTTCCTGCTGCTGCAGGCGCTCGTCCGGCGGCCGGGCATGGTGCGTTCACGCGAGCAGCTGATGGCGGAGGCCTATCCGGACCGCACCACGGTGAGCGACCGGACGATCGACAGTCATATCAAGCGCATCCGCCGGAAGTTCGCCGCCATCGACAGCGCGTTCGACGGTCTCGAGGGTGTCTACGGCGCCGGCTACCGTTACCGGCAGGTCCACGATGCGCCGATGGCTTGATCGTGCGTGGCCGCCGTCGCGGATCGGCCTGCGCCTTCTGGCCTTCAACCTGCTTGTCGTGTTCGTGCCGGTCATCGGCGTCTGGTATCTGGACGTCTACGAGTCCCGGCTGCTGCGCGCGCAGGAACGCGAGATGGTCCAGCACGCGCGCGTGCTCGCGGCCGCGACCTCCGTCGATGATTCGCTCGACGTCGACCGGCTCCGGCGTATCGTCGCCGGCCTCGGCCGGCAGACCGATGCGCGGGTGCAACTGTTCGACGCGCAGGGGCAGCTCCTGCTCGACTCGACCCGCATCGCGATCGCCAGGTCCGCCACTGCCGATCCGTCCGCCGCCTCCGACGAGGCGTACGCGATCAGCGTCCGCGGGCGGCTGCTCTACCGCGTCGGGGCCTGGATGGTCCGGGTCCGGCGCGTCACCGGTGACGGTGTGCGCTTCCTGCTTCGGCCGGCGCAGCCGGCATCCGTGCCGGCAAGCGAGGGTTCGGCGATGCCGGTCGAGATCCGTGCGGCCCTGGCCGGGCGTTACGGCGCTGCCACCCGTGAGACGCCAGGCCAGCGGTCGCTGACCCTGTTCAGCGCCGTCCCCGTCCGCGACGGCAAGTCCGTGATCGGCGCGGTCGTGGTGTCGCAGTCGACCTTCCGCTCGCTGCAGGCGATCTACGACGTCCGGCTGCGGATCTTCCAGGTGATCGTCGCCTCGCTGCTCGCGTCGGCCATGCTGACGACGCTGGCGGCGATGACCATCGTGCGTCCGCTGCGGCGGTTGCGGCGCCAGGCAGCGGCGCTGACCGGACGCCGTGGTCCGTTGCCGCCGTCGTTCCCCGGTGCCGATCGGAAGGACGAGCTCGGCGATCTCGCGCGGGCGCTCGAGGACCTCGCGCGGCGGGTGAACGAGCACATCGGGTTGCTCGAGGGCTTCGCCGCCGACGTCTCGCACGAGTTCCGCAACCCGCTGGCATCGATCCGCACGGCCGCCGAGATGATGGGTGAGGCCGAACGGCCGGAGGACCGCGAGCGCTTCCGCACGATGCTGCTGAAGGACGTGGACCGCCTCGAGCGCCTCGTCGCCGGCGCCCGCGAGATGGCCCGGATCGACGGCCAGATCGAACAGGATCCGCACGCCTGCGTCGACCTCCTCCAGGCGCTCCACCACGTCGTCGATCGTGCGTCGCCGACCGGAGGGCAGCGGGTGACGATCAGCGGCCCGGCCGGACCGGTGATCGTTCGCGGCTCGTCCGAACGGATCGAGCAGGTGTTCGAGAACCTGGTCTCGAATGCGTTGAGCCTCTCACCGGCGGGGTCGGCCGTGGAGATCTCCCTCGCGCCGGACGGCGTGAACGGATGCACGGTGTCGGTGGCCGACCGCGGCCCCGGCATACCCGAGGGGCATACCGACCGCATTTTCGAGCGCTTCTTCACCTACCGTCCGGCGACCGGCCGCGGCGATCACACTGGTCTCGGCCTGGCGATCACCCGTCGGATCGTCGACGGCTACGGCGGCGCGATCCACGTCCGCAACCGCGAGGGCGGGGGTGCAGTCTTCGAGGTGCGTCTATCGACGCGCCAGGTCACTCAGGCTTGAGGGCCGACAGCGGTCCACGACCAGCGCGCGCGGGACACGATGGACCGGCTACCGCGGGCTCGTGGTCGTCGAGGCACGATGGCCGGTGGTGGTCGCGAAGTAGTCGATCCACTGTTCGCGGATTCCATTCGCGCGTTCGATCAGTTCCCGGCTCGGGGTCTTGCCGTGCTCGACGATCACCACGATGCCGGTGTTGAATTGTTTCTGGGCGTGCTCGACGTCCGGCTGGCGCTGCCCCTCGACTGCGATGACGTCCGCGATGGTGATCTTCGTTCGCTCGGCCTTGAAGATCGGCCGACCGTGCGCGTCGTGCCCGGCCGCCACGAGGTTTCGGAGGATGAAGAAATCCGGAACTTCTGACGCCGTGCTCAGGCCCATCAAATACAGCTCGAGGTAGGACCACCCGGTCGCCGGCACGTAGTAGTCATCGTCGAGCTGCGTGAAGGTGCCGTCGAAATTGTCCTGCCAGACACCGCCGCCCATCGCCGACGCCTCGGACGGACGCTGGTAGGGGAAGGCCGCCGGAGCGTGCAGCCCTCGCGCCCAGTGGGTCGGACCCAGTGGAATGACTTCGCCGTTCACGCGCGCGGAGACGAACGCCGACCAGCGATGGCCCAGCTCGTGCGCGATCTGCGCGATCCCGTAGTTGTAGGGCAGCATCTTCCCATCGGCTGATCGCCTCCCGAGCTGCCGGCTGTAGGCCACGACGTTGCGGATGCTCGGGTCGGTGGCGCCGTCGGGTGGCTGACGTTGCATCTGATTGGACCCGACGTACACCGGCTGGACGAACTGCCACTGGAAGCGTCCCTCGCTGCAGTAGCTCGCAACCCCGCGCTGGGGGGAGGCGATCCCGGTCACCTCTCCACCCTGGGGCCCGCCGCCGCGCGGGCCGGTGCTCGGCGTTCCCGCTTCCTGGTTGTCGATACGGAAGTCGGAGTAGTAGGCGAGAAAGTCGAACTTGTCGCCGAGCGCCTTGATCACCGTGCACGTCATGTCTCTCGCGTTTGGCAGCGTGACGTAGTGGAACGGCTCGTAGATCAATGCGAACGGTCCGTCCTGGCGCTTGATGGACGACAGATCGACGCGGGGGCTCTGAACATCCGACAGGGCGACCGCACGCGCTGAAACTTGATCGGACGTGGCGGTGGTTGTTCCCCCGGCTCTTGCTTCCGCCGAAATCGTGAATTGATCGCGCGCCTTCAAACCCGTTGACACGATTCCCTGCATCGAGATCACGTTGCCGCTGACCTTGACGCCGGCAGACGCGCCAGGGCCCGCGCTGGTATAGCGATTCCCGCGGCCCCGCCCCGCGGCCCCGCCGCGAATCGTCCAGACGACGGGTCTTGCGCCGGCGCGCCCCGGGCTGCCGGTGGTCGACGGGTCGAACGATACCTGATAGACGATGCCGTTCGAGGCCGGATCGCCTTCCGGCAACACCGGTCCGCGCGTCTCGAAGGCAACGTTCAGAAACACTCCGTCGACCGCCGTCAGCTTGACGCTCTTCAGGTCCAGATGCGCTGGCACGGACACGTCGTCGGGATCGGTGGCCGACGCGATCGGTCTGGGCTTGCCCCCGGTCACCACCGGATAGATGCCGACGATCGCGTCTTTCGCGGCGAGCTGTTCGTATGACAGACCGATCGTTCCGTCCTTGTGCAGGACCGCCTGAAAACGATTGACGGTTGGCTCCCATGTGAAGTCCTGGATGCCGCCCGCCGGTTCCGTCACACTCCACGTGATCACGACGCGGTCCGGCAGCTCCTTGAAGTAGCGCGTGCCGCTCATCCGTGGCTTCATGAACACGCAGATCGCCGGCGTGGTGTTCACGAGCGCCGAGGCCGCATTCTGCAGCTGATCGAACCGGCCGATCGAAACCCCGCCGCCACGGCCTCCGCCGCCCCCGCCGCCGGGCGCGCCGGCCCCCGCGGGCGCGGCGCCTGGCACCGGGCCGAAGCTGATCGATCCGGTGACCCCTACCGACAGCTGCTTCCACTGCTGGCCGGAGAACGGAAAGGCGAGGCTTTGAAGGGTGGCGGAGGGGCCGGACATCTCCGACCCGAACTCCGCGTCCCATTGCAATGGCAGGTTCTCACCGCGATAGCCGCCGGCGCCTGGCGTGAAGCGCAGCGTTCGTCCGCCAAGGTCGAAGGGATTGGCAGAGCCGAGCGCCCCTTCGTTGAGCGTCATGACGATGAGATCGCCCTGGGTCGAGATGGTGCCGATCGAGCGGCCGGGTTCCTGAACCACCTGCGCGAATGTCGCTGGATCGCGGCGGCCAGGGCCGCTGATCATGACCAGCAGAGTGACGAGGGCCGGAAGCAGAGGGCGGACAGGTAGTTTCATCGCCATTGAGTACCACTTCTCCGAGGGTCGACCCGGCGGTAATCGTTTCTACTGTCTGTCGTAGACCGCGATGCTCGAGACTTTCTTACCCGCGGCGTCGGTCATCTGGGTGGTCAGCGTGCGGGACTTGCTGTCGGCGGAGAAATCCACAGTACCGGTGACTACCGTGGCCCCTGCCTTCTTGTTGGTCAGCTCATAGTGACCAGGCTTGACGAGTTTGAGAGATCGGGTGTCAGCCGTTGGATCGCCGACGAGCGGGTAGTCCTTGCCATCGAACTTGCCGGTCCACTCGTTGTGCGTCGGCTTGCCGGTGCCATCGACGCCGTCCACCACGCACTTGTAGCTGTCGCCGACGGCGGTGTAGACAACGGTGAGGTTCTTGGCGGCGCCCGCGGCGATTTTCGATTTCGCCTCATTGAGCTTCCACGTGCCGACATTGGGATCCGCAGCGAAGGCAACGACGACGGCGGTGAGACACAGGGTCGCGGTCAGTATTGCCTTTTTCGTGTTCATGCTTCTCTCCTGTACGAGACATCCGAAAATGTGACGGCCGATGGCGGCGGTAGAACACGCGTGGGGTTCCCGGGAATAGATGAGCCATCCTACAGCGGCGACATACAGGCCGCAACCGCAAATGACGGGCATAGAATCGCAGCGGAGAAGAGTGCGTCCGCGTGCCGGCAGTTCGTGCATGACCCCTTCCCGCTCGAAATTGATCGCGACGGCGCTTCGCCGCGGACTGCGCAAGCGCTGCCCGCACTGCGGCGAGGGACGGCTGTTTTCCGGGTGGTCCCACCTTGAACGGTGTTCAAGCTGCGGCCTGGTCTTCGCACGAAATCCCGGTGATACGTGGGCCTTCACCATCATCGGCAATCGGCTGCCAATTGGCGCGATGGTCGCGGTGATCTATTTCGGAGTGGTGCGGTCGCATCGTGCGCTCGGCCTGACGATGCTGGGAGTGTTGGCGGCGCTGCTGGTCTGGACGACCCCCAACCGCCGGGGCGCGGGTATCGCGCTGCATTACTTGTCGCGAGTGTACTGGCCCGATCCCGCGGATCCTATCCCGCCGCCTGCGGCCCGCCCTCGCCGGTGAAGCCCGTAATTCATTCCTTGATCTGAGCGACCCGCTCGGCGATTGACCGGTCGAGCTCCTCGAGCACTTCCCAGGCGGCAGCGATGTCGAAATCCTTGTTCAATTCCGCTCGCTCGGCAATGTCTCGCCGCTTGTTGCTGCTCGTCTTGATGTCTTCGACCAGCTGAGCTCGTTCGTCAATCGTCATCAGATAATTGTAGCTGGGCATAGATTGTGAACGAAGGGTTTGCGCGCACGCGACACAGGAGAACTGCTGATGAACACGTCTTATGACGCCATCGTGATCGGCGCCCGCTGCGCGGGTTCGCCCACCGCAATGCTGCTGGCGCGCAAAGGCCACCGTGTGCTGGTCGTGGACCGGGCGACCTTTCCGAGCGACACCGTTTCGACACACGTCCTGCATCCCCTCGGCGCCGCCTCGCTCGCGGGATGGGGCCTGCTCGACCGGTTGATCGCGACCGGATGTCCGCCGATTCACACCTACGATTTCGATTTTGGTCGGTTCACGATCTCGGGCAAGCCGGGCACGACCGACGCCGCGCTGGCCTACTGTCCGCGCCGCACCGTCCTCGACAAGCTGCTCGTCGACGCCGCAGCCGAAGCCGGCGCCGAAGTCCGTGAAGGCTTCATCGTCGACGAGATCCTCTTTGAAGATGGCTGCGTCACCGGCATCAGAGGGCACTCGAAGACCGGCGGCGCGGTCACCGAGCGCGCCCGAATCGTCGTTGGTGCCGATGGCCGGCACTCCCTCGTGGCCGGCGCGGTCAAGGCCGAGCAGTACAACGAGAAGCCGCCGCTGCTGTGCGGCTACTACACCTACTGGAGCGATCTGCCGATGGACGGGCGGTTCGCCACCTACATCCGTCGACGCCGCGGCTTCGCGGCGGCACCGACCCATGACGGCCTGACGCTCGTCATCGCGGGGTGGCCCGAGTCGGAGTTCGAGGAAAACAAGAAGCACGTCGAGCAAAGCTACCTGGCCACGATCGGCCTGGCGCCGGCTTTCGCCGAGCGTCTCCGCGCGGCGAAGCGCCAGGCACCGTTCGCCGGCGCGACGGTGCCGAACTTCTTCCGCAAGCCGTATGGTCCCGGCTGGGTGCTGGTGGGCGACGCGGGCTACAACAAGGACTTCATCACCGCGCAGGGAATCCTGGATGCCTTCCGCGATGCAGAGAGGTGCGCAGCGGCGCTGGACCAGGCCTTCACCGGCGCGCGTCCGTTCGACCAGGCGATGGAGGAGTATCAGCGCGGTCGCGACACGCACGTGCTGGCGATGTACGAATTCACCTGCCAGCTGGCAACGCTCGAGCCGCCGCCGCCCGAGGTGCAGCAGCTGTTTGCCGCCATCCACGGCAATCAGACGGCGATGGATGCATTCGTGCGGATGAACGCCGGCACCATGTCTCCGGCGGAGTTCTTCGCGCCCGAGCATGTCCGCGCGATGACGGCCGGGTCACGGTTCGGTCACTGATCGTTACCGGGCCGGCGTTCGCGCGGGACCAGTATTTGACCGGGAGTCACGTGCGTTCACGAGTACCCCTGCGGGTCCTCCGTCGGCCTCACCTTGCCGCGGTACTCTCGCAAAATGACGATGAGATACGTGATCGCGAGCAGGAACGCCACCGGCCACCAGAACAGAGCCATGGCAAGGCCGTGCGCCGGGGCCGCCCCGTTATAGGCGGTCATCGAGTGCTCGGGAGCAAGCGTCGAGTGCAGCATCACCGGAAAGAGGCCGATCGCGACGCTGGCCAGGAGGCCTGCGATCACCGCGCACGATCCGGCAAAAGCGCGACTCTCCGCTGTGCCACGTAACCCGATGAACAGCGCCCAGGCTCCGGCGACGACAACCGCGACCGCAAGCCAGGCGAGAGGGCGCTCGACCATGGCCTCGTACAGTGCAGGCCGCACGACCCACGTTTCCAGCGAGATGACCGCAAACAGCACGAACCCGGCCGACCATAGCAGGCGCGCGAGACGTTCGCTTCGCTGGTGCACCTGGCCGATCGTCTTGAGCCGCAGGTAGGTTGCGCCGTGCGCAGATAGCAGCACGGTCGTGAACACCGCGACCGACACGGTGTACCAATCGAGGATCCCCACCCGGCCCCTCACGCCGAAGTCGGTGAACAGCGACATGCTGAACTTGCCGCTGCCGTCGAGCGGTACGCCCCGGATCACGTTGCCGAGCGCGGCGCCGAACAGCACGGCGAGCAGCACGTTCGACACGGCGAAGACGAAGTCCCACCACGATCGCCACAACCTGTCGTTGATGTGGCCGCCGACCTCGAGGGATACCCCGCGCAGGATGAACGACCAGAGCACGAGCCAGAGCGCGAGGTAGAACCCGGCGAACGAGGTGGCCATGACTTTCGGAAAGGCCAGCAGGAACGTGCCACCGAACGCCAGCAGCCACACCTCATGCCAGCTCCAGTACGGCCCGAGGGCGGCGACGATCTCGCGGCGCTCGGCGCTGGTCCTGCCAGCGACCCAGTGCAGCATACCCGCGCCGATGTTCCAGCCGTCGAGCACCACGAACACTAACAGCGTGATCGAGAGAAGCCCGAACCACACCTCAACCATGCGCGCCCCCCATCGGGACCGGTTCATGATCCACGTGTGGCATCGGCTCGCCGCCAATATCAGGACCGTGCAGGATTTCATGCCCGACGAGATACAGAAACAACAGGCCGAGGACGAAGTAGAGCCCCGCCATCCCGATCAGCGTGAACAGCACATCTCCGGAGCTGACGACGTCACTGTAGCCGTCCTGCGTACGGAACAGCCCGTAGATCAACCAGGGTTGGCGGCCCAGCTCCGTCGTCATCCAGCCGGCCGTGTTCGCGATGTAGGGAAACGGGAAGGCGAGCATCAACACCCAGAGAAGCGGATGACTCGTCTCCAGTCTCCGGCGGAGGCGCTGGATGTTGGCCAGTCCCATGACCGCGATGAACATCGTGCCGAGACCGGCCATCACGTGAAAGGCGTAGTACAGCAGTTCGATGTTCGTCGGCCAGATCTCCGGCGGAAACGCATCCAGTCCCCGGACATCGCTGTGGAACGTTCCATACGCGAGAAAGCTGAGCACCCCCGGAATCTTGATCGGGTTGTCGATTCGACGCTCCTTGACGTTCGGCTGCCCGATGAGCGTGATCTCAGCCATCGGACCGGTTTCGAAGCGGCCCTCCATCGCGGCGAGCACCGGCTCCTGGTAGCGGGCGACGATCTTTGCCTGCCAGTCTCCGGTTGGAAACGCCACGAGAACGGCGGCAACCAGCCCGGCTGCGGTTCCGTGCTTCAGGTACAGCTGCGCTTGATCGCGATGGGTCCCTCGAAGTGCGTAGAAGGCGCCGACGGCGGTGATGACAAACGTCCCGGTGACGAGCGCGGCCGCCTGGTTGTGTGCGAATTGCACCAGAGCCCAGGGGTTGAGCAGGTAGGCGCGCATATCGCCGATCGCCAGCGTACCGTCGGCGGCGACGGCGTAGCCGACGGGGTGCTGCATGAACGCGCTGGTCACCAGGATGAAGTAGGCCGAGAGCCAGCTGCCGACCGCCACCGCCACCGCGGCGAGAAAGTGCTTGCGTGGCCCGAGCCGCTTCTCACCCCAGACGAGCGCGCCGACGAAGGCGCTCTCGAGCAGGAAGGCGAACATCCCTTCCATCGCCAGCGTCTGCCCGATGACCCCGCCCGAGTACTTCGAGAAGTTCGACCAGTTCGTCCCGAACTGGAACTCCATCGGGATGCCGGTGACCACGCCGACCGCGAAATTCAGCCCGAAAATCTTCGCCCAGAACCGGGCCGCGGCGGCGTAACGTTCGTCCCCGGTTCGAAGCGCGCGCCATTTCCAGAACACGAGGAACCAGGCCAGTCCCATCGTCAGCTGGGGAAAGAGATAGTGGTAGGTGATGGTGAATGCGAACTGAAGCCGGTGCCACAGTGCGGGGTCGTCCATGTGCCTCTCTAGACCTGGATTTCCAATGTGGCAATGGCCGGGCGCTGCGACCGCATGGCGGCGCGGCCCACAGTCCTTTTCGAGAGTATGTCCGAAGTTGCCGCGAACCGCGAAACTGGCCAGACTCACGGCCCTCTGAACAGGAGGGCATGAGATCAGGAGGCGCTTCTTGATCGCAATCGCTCCCCGGTCCTGACCTCCTGTTGAAAAGACAGTCCCTGGCGAGGTCAGTTTGACGGGTTTCGCTTGGACCGGACGGCGATCCATTCGGTGACGATGCGGAGCACGACCGGAGACATCGTCTCGGTGATGTCCGCGTATTCGCCGATCGAACCGGTCCTGGCGGTCTGGAACAGGTGATTCAGCCCTTCGAGCTTCCGGATGGTGACGTCCGGATTGTGCGCGAGCGCCGCCTTGATTGCGGTGAGGTTCTCGTCGGCTGGCACCTGCCGGTCGAGCGACCCGTTCAGCGCCAGAACCGGTACGTGGATCCGGGAAAGCGCGGCCGCAGGCTTGAACTGCAGGAAATACCGGAACCAGTCGTTCGTGAACTGGTGCACCACCAGCTCCTTCCGCGAGTCGGGAACCGCGAGCGTCGCCAGCGCCTCGGGTGTCAGCGCCGCGCGGACGCGAACGCGTGCATCCTCCGCATTCGTAGAATTCGCGACGGCGGCGAAGACCTGTGCCAGGACGGGCTCGGTGCGGGCCAGATCCTCCTCCGACGAGCCCTGGGACAGTCCCAGCAGCCGCTCCTGCGACTGCGCGAGCTGCATCAGATCGGTGCCGGGACCGGCGAGCAGAACGATGAACCGGACCCTGGCGTTGTCCGCGGCGGCGATCGGCGCCACCATGCCGCCCTCACTGTGGCCGACGAGCCCAATCGCCTCGCGGTCGATGTCCGGTCGGGTGAGCAGGAAACGAACCGCAGCGTTGGCGTCAGTAGCGAAGTCGGCCGACGTCGCTGCGGCAAAGTCACCGGTGGACGCGCCCACCCCGCGATCGTCGTAACGCAGAACGGAAACGCCGTGGCGGGTCAGATGATCGGCGAGCACGGCAAAAGGCTTGTGACCGAGCAGTGTCTCATCGCGATCCTGCGGGCCCGAGCCGGAGACGAGGATCGCCGCGGGGAACGGACCGGTGCCGCTGGGGAGCGTCAACGTGCCAGCCAGCGTGACACCGTTGGCAGCAGGGTTGTCGAACGTGACTTCCTGCGTCCGGTACGGGAACGGCGGCTTCGGCGTCTGCGGGCGCGGGCGCCCTTCCCGTTCGGCAGTCGTCCGGGTCCGCGTGAATTCGATCTCCACCTCCGGCTGGCCAGGCACCGTCCAGGTGCCGCTGAACCGCGTGCCGTCGTCGGACAGCGATCCGGCGAAACGGGCGCCGGAAGCCGGCACCGAGAACCCGACCGCCTGCGCCCGTCGCGAGAACCCCGAGACCGGCAAGCCGACGGCTCCCAGATCAGGTGAATCGAACGTGACGATCGTGCCGTGACTGCCGGTGGCGACGCGGAGCAGCAGCCGCAGATTGACGCCGTTGCGCGCGACCGCCGCTTGCCAGAGGCCGTCGAGCCCCTCGACAACCGGCCGCGCGGCTGGCAGGCCGCGCCGGAGCGTCAGCGGCATCTTCACGCCCTGCGTAAAGACACCGGACCAGTGCTGCTCGCCCTCGACCCAGCCACCTTCGTACGAGATCTGCGCGGGTTTCAGGGTGAAGGTCAGATGACCATCGGTCGCGGTGACGCTGGTGAGTGGGGTCTTGCGCCCGCCCTGATCCAGGCTTTCCATTTCACCGCGCAGCGCGCCCTTCTCGCCTTCGGCGATGGTGATGATCAGGGTCATCGGGCCGATAGGGGACTGGAGGACGCCGTGCCAGTCGCCCACGACTTTGTCCTGTGCGTAAACAGGCGCGGCCACCGTCAACAGGGCGAGTCCCAGCGCAGCAAGGCGTATCAGTCTCATGACTACCTCGTTTGGAGACAGACCTCCGCCAGCGGGTGGGGGCGAGCCATTCGCCCGGCCCCTTCACGTGCCAGGTCTGTGTGGTGGTTACGTCGTGGTTGTTGTGTCAGCCCTGACGATCGGCCGCCGCTCGTTGAGCACGCCTCCTGAGTCCGCCGGCAGAGTGCGTCAGATCCACGAGTTCATATTTAGCTAATTATCGAACAGTTGTCAACCGGGCCATCTCTGCTCAAGTCGGATGGACTTCCGCCTGCGAAGTGACGCATCCTCTCGTCAGTGGACCCGTTCATGTCGTTGAAGGCCCAAAGGTGAAGACGTGACTGAGAAAATCGACCGTGGCCGTCGACGTTTTCTCGGTACGGCGGCAATGACGATCGCGGCCGCCCGCCTCGGCGTGTCCGCCTTGAGGAGCGAACCAGCGTGCGTCCCGTGAGTTGGCGGCCGTCGGCGGTGCGGCAGAGTGGCTCAACTCGCCCCGCCTGACGCCGTCAGGTCTTGCGGGGAAAGTCGTGCTCGTGGACTTCTGGACCTACACCTGCATCAACTGGCTGCGCACGCTGCCGTACGTTCGTGCATGGGCACAGAAGTACCGTGAACGGCTCGTCGTGATCGGCGTGCACACACCCGAGTTCCCGTTCGAACGAAACTTCGACAACGTCCGTCGGGCGGTTCGCCAGCTGAGGATTGAGTATCCGATCGCGGTCGACAACGACTACGCCATCTGGCGTGCCTTCGACAACCACCATTGGCCCGCACTGTACTTCCTCGATCCGCAGGGCCGCGTTCGCCATCATCACTTTGGCGAGGGCGAATATGAGCAGTCCGAGAAGGTCATCCAGCGTTTGATCGGGGAAGCCGGCGCCGCCGGCAGCGAGGGGGGTGTCGTGTCGGTCGATGCCGCCGGCGTGGAAGCGCCGGCGGACTGGGCCAACTTGCGGTCTCCGGAGAACTACCTCGGCTACGAGCGGACGGAGAACTTCGCATCGCCGGGCGGGGTTGAGCGCGACCGACGTCGGCCCTATGCCGCCGCTGCCCGCCTGGCGCTGAATCAATGGGCGTTGGCTGGCGACTGGACGATCGGCAGGCAGGCGACCGTCCTGAGCAGTCCTGGCGGCCGGATCGTGTACCGGTTTCACGCCCGCGACCTTCATCTCGTCATGGGACCGCCACGGCAAGGCGTCTCCGTCCGTTTCCGCGTGGCGATTGACGGGCAGCCACCCGGCTCCGCGCACGGTGCGGACGTGGATGAGGGCGGCCACGGCACGGTTGCCGAGCAGCGGTTGTATCAGCTGATCCGACAGCCAAAGCCGATCGTCGATCGACAGTTCGACATCGAGTTCCTCGATGCCGGCGTGGAGACGTTCGCCTTCACGTTCGGCTGACGGAGATGGCCATGCCGTCAAAACCGGCGTGATGCCTGGTCTTCACGATTAGCCGTAGAGAGCTCGCGTTGGGGCTTCCATTGGGATCCCTTCAACCGGACTCTCGGCGACCTGTACAAGGAGTGAAGACTGATGACCAAGTCTATTGACGTCGATATGCGAGCGGCTGCCGGGACTGGGAGATCGGAAGTGACTCGTCGCGAGATTCTGGGGGCGCGGCAGATAGCAGGCGTCAGCGTGCCTGATTCGCCTCTCATCACCGAGGTGCTCGAATACGCGCAAAAGCTCTACGAACCCTATCTCTTCAATCACGCCGTGCGATCGTGGCTGTTCGCAGCGAAGATTGGGCATTTGAAAGGCATCGACTGCGACCTCGAGGTGGTCGCGGTCGGCACGATCCTCCATGACATCGGCCTCACGGCCGGTGTGTCCGGTTCAAATCGCTTCGAGGTCAACGGCGCTGCTGCAGCGCTGTCGTTCGTCAAGGAACGAGGCCTCTCGAATCGTCGCGCGCAGCTCATCTGGGACCTCGTCGCTCTCAACTCGACACCATCGATCGCCCTTCACAAGGAGGCGGAAGTAGCTCTGGGCACAATGGGCATAGGGCTCGACTATGGCGGGTTTGGCTTCGAGCTGATCCCGTCAGCGGACATGACCGAAATTCTGAGTGCATTCCCACGTCTCAAGATGAAGGACAGATTCACCGAGACGTGCTGCCGCCTGGTAGCCGCGAAGCCGGAGACGAGCTCCGACAATTTTCTGCGCGATTTCGGCGAGCGCTTCGTGCCTGGCTACACGGCGAATATCGGCCGTCGATCTGTTGATGAACGCGCCGTTTGAGGAATAACGGCGTGCCCTGCACAGGGCACGCCCACTCTTTCCGGCGCCACGCTCTGTTGCAATTTGCTAGCGCTGTGGAGCACCGGCTGGCCGAGCCACTCCTGGAGGCGGATCTCGCCGAGTCGTGCGTCGCCGGCAGGAATCAGCGCGCGCTCGCCGAGTTCGGCCCCGAAGTAGCGCGCGTGAGGGTCAATCACAACCTCGCGGGGGTCGTTGCGCGCGCCGAGACCCTGACGGATCAGTTCATCGAAACGGAACTGTTGGGGACCGGCCACTTCAACCGTGCCATTCAGTGGCGCACCCACCGCGATCCTGCCGACCGCCTTGGCGACGTCATCAGCCGCCATGGGCTGAATGAGTATCGGTGGCAGCCGGACCGTCGTTCCGTCAGTGGCTTCATCGGCGATGCGCTTGATGAACTCGAAGAACTGCGTTGCGCGAACGATCGAGTACCGGGATCCCGCCACCCTGGATCAGCGCTTCCTGAGCGTTCTTCGCTCGGAGGTAGGGACTGTCGGGTATGCGCTCGGTTCCGACCACCGACAGTGCGACGTAATGCCTCACGCCGGCTGCTGCCGCGTACTCGAGAAGGTTGCGCGTGGAGGTGGTGAAGAACTCCATGACGGCCGTGGCTTCGAACGAAGGAGAGTTCGAAACATCGACGACGACCGATGCGCCCTGAAGCGCCTCAGCCAGGCCCTGGCCGGTGAGGGTGTTGACGCCCGTGTCCGGCGATGCCGGCACCGCCTCATGGTGTTGTTCCCTCAGCCTGGTCACGAGCTTCGATCCGATGAGCCCGGTGCCGCCGATGATGACGAGTTTCATGATCGATGTTCCTTTCCGTGTCGATCCGATTCAATGTTGCCAGGCATGTACCGCTATGACCGAGCGAGCACTGAGTTGTGACACGTCGCAACGGTCTGCGGCAAAGACGGCCGTTGATCTCGGCGGTACGGCACCAGGTTCGCCGAGTCCGGCGAAGCTGCCCTCCGACCTCAGCGCCTGTGCGGCGCGCACGAATCCGCGTCCACGCCGCCAATGCCAGCGCACCGCCGACGCTGATGCGTCGCACGCCGAGCGCCGCGATCTTCTCCACCCGCGACGTCGCCAGATGTCCCGACCACATGAAGGTTGAGTGGCCTTGGCGCGACCGCCGCGACCAGCGCCTCGATCTCTGCAGGCGTCTGTGCGACGCCGACGCGAAGCACGTCTGCGCCGGCTGCGACGTACGCCTGCAGGCGCCGGACGCTCTCGCGGAAGGGATCCGCGATGGCCCACGTGGTAGTCACTCCGCTCTTGCCGTCCAGCAGCACGTCCTCGCCTGACTGATCGATCGCCTGCCGCGCGGCACGGACGCGCTCGGCCGCGATCGGCAGATCGTACGAGGGGCTGAGGATGGATCACCAGTGGCGTCCTCGATCGACAGCCCCGCGACGCCGGTCGCGAGACAGCGGGTGACGCTCTCGGCCACGTCCTCCGGCTTCCATCCGATACCGCCGACATGAAATCCGCGCTACCGGCAGATCGACCGCGGCCGTAATGTCCGCGATATAGGCCAGGTTCCGGTCGCGACTGATCGACAGCCGTCGTCGCCTGAGTCGGGCAGCCCCTGCGAGAACGCAAAGCCGGCGCTGGTCGTCGCCAGGGCCGGGAATCCGAGGTGCTGAAGGTACCGCGCGGACCCTGCATCCCACGGATTCGGGATCACGAAAACAGCCGCGCTCATGGAGGGCGCGAAAGGCTCTGCGCCGCGCGGTCAACGGCTCGACGGCTACTCATCAGTCTCGGCAACGAGGCTGGGCGTCGAGCTGTAGTCAATGGTGTGACAACTGCATTCATCGTGCTCGCTCCGATCGTCGACGCGGCCGGCGCGCGTTCCACCGTCGCGGATAAAGACCGCATCAGCCGGTGTTCTGTGACACTCGCCAGGTCGCGCGATTTGCGACGAGCGAACCTCGGGCTGTCACATCCCTCCGCCGTGCCCGGTCTTCACGAGTGCACGCGAATTTCTTTCAGGAGACACGGACATGAGCACGATCACAGTGAAAGACGGCACGACGATCTACTACAAGGACTGGGGCAAGGGACCGGTAGTCACGCTCTCGCACGGATGGCCGTTGAACTCCGATATGTGGGACGGCCAGATGTTGTTCCTCGCACAGCATGGCTTCCGAGTCGTGGCACACGATCGTCGTGGCCATGGCCGATCCAGCCAGGCGTGGTCCGGAAACGACATGGACGGGTATGCCGACGATCTGGCCGCCCTGATCGAGGCGCTGGATCTCAAGGACATCACGATGGTGGGCCACTCGACTGGCGGCGGAGAAGTCGCGCGCTACATCGGACGGTACGGCACGAAGCGTCTGGCAAAGGCGGTCCTCATCGCCGCTGTGCCGCCGATCATGTTGAAATCTGCCGCCAATCCGGAAGGACTCCCCATCGAAGTCTTCGACGGCTTGCGGGGCGCCCTGGCCAAGGACCGCTCGCAGGCCTACAAAGACTTCGCTCCCCTGTTCTATGGCGCCAACAGACCTGGTGCGCAGGTGTCCCAGGGCACGCTGGATCAGTTCTGGCTCTGGAGCATGCAGGCCGGCCTCAAGAACGCGTACGACAGCATCAAGGCCTTTTCTGAAACCGACTTCACCGAAGACCTCAAGAAGTTCGATATCCCGACCCTGGTCATGCACGGTGAGGACGATCAGATCGTGCCCGTCAAGGATTCCGCGAAGAAGTCAGCAAAGCTGATCAGGGGGCCGCGGAAATCTACTATCCGGGCCTGCCGCACGGCCTCACCGCCACGCATGCCGACCTCGTCAATCGCGACTTGCTCGCGTTCTGCAGCAGGGGAAACTGAGAGCCGCGTAAAGGAGCAGGCTGAGCTGTACCATGAAGAGTCCCGAGCGACAGATCTCGACATCCGTCCTCGTGATCGGGACGGGAGGATCGGGTCTGCGCGCCGCTATCGAACTCGCCGAGCGAGGGATGGACGTACTCGCGGTGGGCAAGCGGCCCAAGGCGGATGCCCATACGTCCCTCGCCGCCGGCGGCATCAACGCCGCACTCGCGACCATCGATCCGGAGGACACCTGGCAACAGCACGCCGCCGATACACTCAAGGAAAGCTACCTGCTCGCGAACCCGGTCACGGTGCAGATCGTCACCGAGGGCGCGGCTCGTGGCATCGAGGACCTCGAGCGCTACGGCATGCACTTCGCCGCGAGAGCAAGACGGGCGGATCTCGCAGCGGTTCTTCGGGGCGCACACTTTCCGCCGCACGGCGTTCGCCGGTGACTACACGGGCCTCGAGATTCAGCGCACGCTGGTCAACCGTGCCACGCAACTGCAGATCCCCATCCTCGACACCATCTACATCACGAGGCTCCTCGTCCGTGACCACGTCATCTTCGGCGCGTACGGCTTCGATCTGGAGGACGGCACCCGATACGTTATCCACGCGGACGCGGTCATTCTCGCGGCTGGCGGTCACACCAGGATCTGGCGCCACACCTCGTCACGTCGCGACGAGAACACCGGCGACGCGTTTCGTCTCGCGGTGGAGGCCGGTGGCCGGATCCGCGATCCCGAGCTCGTGCAGTTTCACCCGTCCGGGCTGATCGAGCCCGAAAACGCAGCCGGCACGCTCGTCTCCGAGGCAGCCCGTGGCGAAGGCGGCATCCTCCGCAACGGTCTCGGCGAGCGGTTCATGTCGCGCTACGACCCGCAGCGGATGGAGCTGTCGACCCGTGATCGTGTGGCCCTGGCGTGCTACACCGAGATCAAAGAAGGCCGTGGCACCGCGAACGGCGGCGTGCTGGCTCGACGTCTCGCACCTGCCGCGGGAGACGATCATGCGGCGCCTGCCGCGCGTCTACCAGACGCTCCTGGACCTGCAGATGCTCGACATCACCACGACGCCCATCGAGATCGCACCGACCGCGCACTACTCGATGGGCGGCGTCTGGGTGCGACCCCGAGGACCACGGCACCGGCGTGGAGGGGCTCTACGCGATCGGCGAGGCGTCGAGCGGCCTGCACGGCGCGAATCGCCTCGGCGGGAACTCCCTCATCGAACTGCTCGTGTTCGGCCGGATTGTCGGCGAAGCGGCCGCCGCGTACTCCGCACGACTCACGGCCCAGCGGCGCTCCGCGACCGCGCTGGCGGAGGCACGCGACGAGATCGACGAGATGCTCGCCGCTCGACGGTGAGGAGAACGTTCGGCCGCTGCAGCGCGCGATCCGGGACACCATGACCGAGCACGCTGGCGTCGTGCGCGAGGAGAGCCGGGCTCCTCGCCGGACTTGCCGAACTGACAGACGATCGAAGCACGAATCGCGGACGTCGGCGTCCACCCCGATCTCGCGGGCTTCCACGACCTCGCGCACGCCTTCGACCTGAAGTCGGCCGCCTCGCCGCGCGCGCGACGCTCGAGGCCGCGCTCGAGCGCCGGGAGACGCGCGGCTGCCACAACCGATCCGACTATCCGCAGCTCGATCGCGTCGCTCCAGGTCAACTTCGTCTGGTCCGGGCCGGGTCGCCTCGAGCGCGAGGCGATCCCGCCGATTCCGGACGAGATCGCGGCCCTGATGCGCGATGTCTCAACGGCCGGCAAGCTCGTCGAATAGCTCAATCAGGACCTCTGGTCATCTCGTCATAACAGAGCGTTTAGGGCCGCACCGGTGATCGGGAACCGTCCACCAGCTTGGCCGATCATCAACCATGAGCCAGAATGTGGCCGGGGGTGACCGTGCATTTCGAGCTCCGATACGCTGTTCGTCAACTCCTGAAATCCCCGGGGTTCGCCTCGTCGCCATTGTCGGTCTCGGACTGGGCATCGGTGCGAACGTCGCGCTGTTCAGCGTAATCAACTCGGTGTTTATTCGCCCGCTGCCGTATCGGGACGCCGACCGGCTGGTCAGGTTGAGCTCGACGAACGAGGCGCAGAACCTCACGCGCGTCGGCTTTTCGTATCCGCGCTACCTGGAGGTGCTCGAGCGGCAGCAGGTCTTCAGCGATCTTGGCGCTGTCGGCAGGAAATGCGTTTACGCTGACCGGAAGCGGAGATCCGGAACAGCTGGTTGGCCTTCACGCCTCGGCCTCGCTACTGCCGACGTTGGGGTTGGAGCCGATGCTGGGGCGGAACTTTTCGGCAGACGAGGACCGGCCCGGAGGCGAACGCGGTCGCGCTCGTCAGTCATCGCATGTGGCAGGAGCGTTTCAACGGCGATCCCGTCGATTCTTGGGCAGGCGTTGACTCTTGAACGGCGCCCCGTACACGATCATCGGCGTCCTGCCGGAGGCTGCGTCCGGCTTTCCCGCTCGAACCAGATCCAGATCTGGGTGCCGCGACCCGCCGAAGTGCCGTATCTCGTGCCCATCGCAGCTGAACAACGGCGGCTTCTTCTTTCAGGCCGTCGCTAGGCTGCAGCCGGGCGTCTCCCTGGAGCAGGCACGCGAAGCGATGAATGTTATCGCCGCCGGATACCGCGCGGCGAACCCGGCGAACGTCGACGCCCCTTCGTAGATCGAGGTGGTTCCGTTGCTCGACGATGCGGTGGGGGACCAGCGGCAGAGTTATATGATGCTGTTCGGCGCGGTCGGCTGCGTGCTCCTCATCGCGTGCGCGAACATCGCCAACCTGCTGCTGGCGCGATTCGCTGCCCGCCGCAAGGAGATCGCGGCGCGCTTCGCCCTCGGCGCCACACGGGGCGACGTGCGTGCGTCAGCTGGTGACGGAGAGCATGCTCCTCGCGCTGCTCGGCGGCGTCGCTGGGGGTGCTGCTCGCGCAGTGGGCGCTCGCGTGCGGTGGTCTGCTGGGGGCTGAACTGATTCCTCGCGTCGTGGAGATTCGGCTCGATCCCGTGGCCTCGGTTTCGCGCTGCTGGTGACGCTGGTGACCGGGCTGGCGATCGGTCTGCTTCCGGCGTTGCAGGCGGCGCGCGTGAACGTGAACGAGACGCTCAAGGAAGGCTGCCGCGGCTCCACCGGCGGGGGCCAGCGCCTGCGTGCGAGCCTGCTGGTGGCCGAGGTGTCCCTGTCGCTGGTGCTGCTGATCGCGGCCGGTCTGCTCCTGACCAGCTTCGCTCGCCTGCAGCGCGGTGGAGCCGGGGTTCGAGCCCGAAGGTGTGTTCACCGCACAGCTGGTTCTGCCGCCGCAGCGCTACGACTCGCGACAAGCTGGTCGCGTTCTACGAGCAGTTCTATCAACGGCTGGCGACGTTGCCGGGCAGTGCGTCGGCCGCGCTCACCGATCGCGTGCCGCTGACCGGCGCGCAAACGCCGGCACCGGTGGCCGTCATCGGCCGACCCGTCCCGCCGATGAGCGAGCGGCCGCACGCGAACCGTCACCTCGTGTCGCCGGGCTACTTTGCCACGCTGGGTATCCCGATCCGCGCCGGGCGTGATTTCGACGAGCGCGACAGCGCGCGGGTCCCGCACGTCGTCATCGTCAACGAGACCTTCGCGCGGCGCCATTTTCCCGGCGAAAATCCGATCGGCCGCACGCTGATCACGGGGATGGCACAGCTGCCGTCGGAGATCGTCGGCGTGGTCGCCGACGTGCGCAGCACCGGCCTGAACACACCGCCGGAGGCGGACTACTTCCTGCCGGCGCTGCAGCGGCCGGAAACGTTCACGAACATCCTGGTGCGCACGAACCTTGCGCCCCGCCGCGATGACGCCGGCTGGTCCGAGAGGCCCTGCGGGCAGTCGACCCCGACCTGCCGCTGCTTCAGCCGCAAGCGCTGTCCACGCGCATCGCCGAGACCATTGCCGACCGGAAGCTGGCCCTTGCCCTGCTGGCTGGATTCGCGGCGCTGGCTCTGGTGCTGGCCAGCCTCGGCGTCTACAGCGTGATGGCGCATCTCGTGGCGTTCCGGACGAGCGAGATCGGCATCCGAATGGCACTCGGCGCATCGCCAGGGTCAGTCCTGAGAATGGTGTTGGGCCATAGCCGCCGGCTCACGTTGCTGGGCATCGCGCTCGGCATGGCGGGTGCGTTCCTGATCTCGAGGTTGATGAAGCAGACATTGTTCGACGTCGATTCGACGGACCCGCTCATCTACTTGCCGGTGGCCCTCATGCTGCTGTTGGTCGCCGAGTTCGCCTCCTGGCTGCCGGCGCGTCGCGCGACCAGGATCGATCCGCTGATCGCGCTTCGCCACGAGTGAGCCCCTGAACTGGCGCTCACGAGCGTTGGCCGGGCCGCATGCGCACAATCTTACAGAACACTGAATCTGATCAGTGTCGCCGTGAGACCCACGTCGTTGAAGCCTCGTGGAATGCGTCCCCAGGCAGCCTAGGCGTCAGCCAGTCCGGCGAGGTTCAGCGCTTGCGTTCGATGCTCACGGCGCGAGCCTGGGTCAGGGTGATCTCCACCCGATCGCCGCGTTTGAGGCCCTTGAGGAGCGCCTTGTTCTGCACCGGATGAATCCCGCGCTGGTTGTCGTGGGTGCGGTAGGTCACGGACAAACCTTGTGAATCGATGTCTTCGATGGTGACGACCCGCTTCTGCTGCTGTACGACGCTCGTGTCACCGGCCTTGTGCGCCGCCGCGGTCGTATCCTGAAGCTCGGTCAGCTTCGCATTCGGCCGGACCTCCACGACCACCGATTCGGTGTAGCGGACCGTGACGACATCGCCCACCTTGAGATCGTCGAACGCCTTGACCGACGGGTCGACGTAGAGGGTGTGCACGACGTTGCCTTCGCTGCGCGCGGTCAGCACGCGGCTGGATCGCTCGATGCGATCGACCGTGGCGATCGTCGTCGTTTCACGGGTGACGGAGTTCGGCGCCTGGGTCGGTGCCGCACCGCCCAAGGCGAGAAGGGAGAGGATCAGGACGGCTGAGATTTCAGGCATAACCGGCTTTCCGAGAAGCAAACCCAGACATCATAACTCCGCTAGCGGACTCGCTTAGGCAAGATGCGCTGCGCCCCGGTCACGACCACCAGTACCAGACCGCCGGCCGCGATACCCACCAGCGCGTCGGCAAGAACCGTAACTGGCCAGGAGAGCGCGCCGCTCGCTGCCGCGGCGTGCTCCACGGCGTGACCCAGCGGCGGTATGCCGTGCACCAGTATGCCGCCGCCTACCAGGAACATTGCCGCGGTGCCCGCGAGGGAGAGGCCCTTCATGAGCCACGGCGCCGATGCGACTACGGCGATCCCCAGGCCACGCATCACGCGGGCAGATGTCGTGTCGCCTGTCGTCCGGCTCAGAGACAGCCCGCCGTCGTCGAGCTTGACAATGCCGGCAACCAGGCCGTAAACGCCCACGGTCATGATGATCGCGATGCCGATCAGCACGGACACCTGGGTGATGAAGGGCGAGGCCGCGACAGTGCCGAGGGTGATGACGATGATCTCAGCCGAAAGAATGAAGTCGGTGCGCACGGCGCCTTTGATTTTCTCTTTCTCCATCACCCCGGGATCGAGCGCGGAGTCGGCGAGGGCCTGCCCGGGCGCCGCGTGACGTGCGTCGTCTTCGTTACCCTGCATCAGCCTGTGCGCGAGCTTCTCGAAGCCCTCGTAGCAGAGGAACGCGCCGCCGATCATGAGGAGCGCCAGCACTGCCCGCGGCGCCAACGCGCTGATGACCAGCGCCGCGGGCACGAGTATGACCTTGTTGACGAGCGATCCTTTGGCCACCGCCCATACCACGGGCAGCTCGCGACTGACCTTCACGCCGGCGACCTGCTGTGCGTTCAGCGCAAGGTCGTCGCCAAGCAGCCCGGCGCTCTTCCTGGCAGCGACCTCAGTGAGTGCGGCCACGTCGTCCAGCAGAGTGGCGATGTCGTCCAACAGCGAAAGAAGACTGGATGCCATTCACGATGCCTTTGGGATGCCCAAACCGACACCGCGAAAATCAATTGCGGCGTTCCAAACCTCATTGACTCTCCTGAGTGCCATACCGCTATTGTGCGCTGAGCATCGAGCAGGCCCTCGCGGAACCGACAGGAACTCCTCTACGTAATGACTGGTCAAACCCGAATAGGCCCGTGGTGTGGAGGTAGCAAGTGAAGCTGGAAACATGGATCAGGGACTTCACGCACGCCGCGCGCAGTCTTGCCCGCGTGCCGGGCTTCACGTTCATCGTCGTGGTGACGCTCGCGCTTGCCATAGGCGCCAACGCTGCGATCTTCAGTGTCGTCAAGGCCGTGCTCCTCGAGCCGCTGCCGTTCCCGCACGCGGACCGGCTGGTCCATATTGGCGGGAGCGCCCCAGGGACGGATCAGCCGGAGGAGTTCGGCGTTCCGGATGAATTGTTCTTCGAGTATCGGGAGAGCGTCCCCGGCCTCGAGGACCTCGCGCTCTACGGCACTGGTTCGTCGACGACACGGGCGGAAGGACAGGTCGACCAACTCTTCGTGACCCAGGCGACGCCGTCGTTCTTCACGACGCTGGGCGCGCAGCCCATGTACGGGCGGCTGCCCACCGACAAGGACGACAACAAGGTCGTCGTCATCAGCCACTGGCTCTGGCGGGCGTGGTTCGGCTCCGACGAAAAGGTGATCGGCCGGAGCTACCACTTCGCGGGCGAGACCCGCTCCGTCATTGGCATCATGCCACCGGAATTCCGGTTCCCGGACGAGCGCACCGCGTTCTGGGTTCCGCTGGCGCTTCGCCCCGCGCAGGTCACGCCGGGCGGATTCGGGCCGCGCGTGGTCGCCCGCATGGCGCCTGGAATCGACCGCGCAGGGCTGATGGCGCAACTCGAACCGCTCGCGCAGCGGGTGCAGCAGCGGCTGGGCGGCCCCGCGCCGTACGTACGGATCATGGAGCGTCACCGCCCGGTGGTGAAGCCGCTCCGCGAGCACCTGGCCGGGGCGATCTCGACGCCGTTGTGGATTCTGCTCGGCACGGTTGCGATGGTCTTCCTGATCGCGTGCGCGAACGTGGCCAACCTGTTCACGGTTCGGGCGGAGGGGCGACGCCGCGACCTCGCGGTGCGCCGCGCGCTCGGAGCCAGACGAGGCGACCTGCTACGCTCACAGGTGACCGAGGCGCTGCTTCTCGCGGCAGCGGGAGGCGCGGCCGGCGCGCTCATTGCCTGGGCCGGCGTCCCACTTCTCGTCCGCGCGGCGCCGGAGGCGGTCGCTGGCGGCTTTGGCGGCGCTCCCATCCCCGGACTCGCCGCCGCGGGCCTCGACCTCACGGCGCTGCTCTTCACGGTGGGCATCTCCCTCCTGGCGGCGTGCGCGTTTGGCCTGCTGCCCGCCTTGAGCTTCTCAGGCTCACAGATCGGGAGCCTTCAGGACGCCGGAAGGGGCATCGTCGGGCGCAGAAGTCTGACGCGCGATGCGCTGGTGGTCGTGCAAACCGCGTCCGCGCTCGTCCTGTTGGTTGGATCGGCGCTGCTCATGCGCAGCTTCTGGCAGCTCAGCCACGTCGACGCCGGGTACAACACGCAGGGGATCTTCACGTTCCAGATTGCCGCCAATCGCCCCGATCTAAACAGCCGCGCCGACGTCTCACGATTTCAGTACGCCTTCATGGATCGTCTCGCGGCACTGCCCGGCGTCGAGTCCGTGGGATTCATCACCACGCTCCCTCTGGACGAGGGTGCTGGCTCCCAGAACATCACGACTCCCGCAATCGTCGCCAGTGGCGCCGAGGCGCCTCTCGTTCGTGTCGCGGCCGCCGGCGGCGCCTACTTCCAGACGATGGGTATCGAACTGCTGCGGGGCCGCTACTTCGAGCGGGTCGAGGAAGAGCAGGGCATACGGAACGTGATCATCAGCCACACCGCTGCCGGGTTGTTGTTCCCTGGCGAGGATCCGCTCAATAAGCAGGTCCGGCCGGCCACTGGCAAGGAATGGTTCACCATCATCGGCGTGGTCGAGGACGTCCTGGTGGACGACCTCCGCCGCGACTCTCCGGAGCCGATGGTGTACCTGCCGGGGGTCTCCACGTCGCCGGCGTACGTCATGAAGTCGAGCCGCGCGGATCATTTGGCACCGGAGGTTCGCGCCATCGTCCGCGAGGTCGTGCCGGACTCCCCGATGTATCGGATCTTCACCATGGAGCGTCTGGCCGCGAACGCCATGGCCAGCCTGTCGTTCACGATGCTCATGGTCGGCATTGCGGCGGTGCTCGCGCTCATCCTCGGCGCGGTGGGGCTGTATGGCGTGCTCTGGTACCGCGTCATGCGCAGCGCGCGAGAGATCGGCGTTCGCATGGCGCTCGGCGCGGAGGCGAATACCGTCCGCTGGATGTTCGTCCGGCAGGGTGGGCAGGTCGCGTTGGTCGGCGTGGTCGTGGGAGTGCTGGCGGCGGTGGGTCTGACGAGGTACATCCAGACGCTGCTGTTCGGCATCCAGCGCCTGGACGTAACGGCGTTTGCCGGCATGTCTGCGGTGATGCTTGCGGTCGCGCTGCTCGCGAGCTACGTCCCGGCGCGGCGCGCCTCGCGTGTGGATCCGGTGGTCGCACTGCGGGCGGACTAGCCGGAGCGCGGGGGTCTGCAGGTCATCGACGCAGGGGGATCGCCGCCCGCGCAAAATAGGCGAAACTTTTTTCGCCGCATAGAGCGTTGACAGAATGACCATGAAGAAACTCTTAGCGTTCGCCCTCGTCCTCGCCGCGCTCGCGGCGCCAGTTGCCGCCCAGACCGCGGCCAGCTTTACGGGCAAGTGAGAAGGCACGTTCACCAGGCAGCGCCCGGACGGAACTGAGAACACACAACCGGTCACGTTCGACCTGACGCAGAAGGGGAAGGCGCTCACCGGCACTGCCGGCCCCGGCGGAGTGCTCGTTCATGAGGAGTTGCTGGAGCGGTGTGATTCGGCACCGCGTTTTTTCCTCCGCGGCGTGGGCGAAAAACGCCTGTACCTGCGAAAGATTCCCCAGCCTTCGCGTCGAGACGTGGGCGCGCGGTCCTGTTCCCCCGGCCTCATCGGGTCACTCCTAACGGGCGGAATTATACGTTCTTGGGTCTGACGATCGTGGTTCTCGGCTCTGACGCTGCCGGTTCCAAGGTTCCGGACCCTTGGAATCTCTTGGAACCCCCGGAACCTTTAGAACCTTTTGAACCAGGCACACGGCTTGCCTTGGCGGACGTCGATCGGCGAATCTCCGTCGATCTAGTGGCCACAACCGAAAGCTGCGTCCGCAGCTCGCCGCTCGGACCCTGACGTTTTCGTCGGTGGACCCAGCGCTGCGTCAAGGACGGCAGGTATCACCCGGCGTCTGGCGTCGAGATGGCAGACCAATCCCATGCTCACAAGACGAAGCTTTATACGCCTCACAGGCGCCTCGACGGTCTCGCTGTTCTTTACGGACCGGCTCGGTGTCACGCGACAACTGTTCGCCCGGGTTCCCGACACGATAAATCCTGTCACGGTGCCTAAGTTCGCTACCCCGATGCTGATTCCGCCGGTGATGCCGCGAGCCGGAACGATCACGCTCGCTGGCGGCAAGAACGCGGACTACTACGAGATCTCGATGAAGCAGTTCGCCCAGCAGATCCTGCCTGAGGGACTGCCCATGACAACCGTCTGGGGATACGGTGCGGTGGCGGCTGAGAGCAGGCGAGGCCTTCTGGTCCACAACGCGCCCTCGCTTACCATCGAAGCGAAGTGGGACCGGCCGGTTCGAGTGAAGTGGATCAACGACTTGCGGGATCCTGGTGGCAACTTCCTCCCTCACCTGCTGCCGGTCGATCCGACGCTCCATTGGGCCAACCCGCCCGGTGGCACGTCAGGCCGCGACAGCCGGCCGACATTCGCGGCCACGCCCGGACCGTACACGGGCCCGGTACCGATCGTGACGCACGTGCATGGTGCTGTCGGCGTTGCCGACGACAGTGACGGCTACGCTGAGGCCTGGTACCTGCCCGCGGCGGGGAACATCCCGGCGGACTACGCGACCGTCGGCACCTGGTTCGAGTTTTTCGCGGCCAAGGCCGGGAGCAGCTACGGCGTCAACTGGGAACCTGGCGACGCCACCTTCCAGTACCCGAACAGGAACCGCGCCTCGACGATCTGGTACCACGATCACGCGCTGGGCATGACGCGGCTGAACGTCTACGCCGGCCCGGCCGGCTTCTATCTCATTCGCGGTGGGCCCGCGGGCGACGACGAAGTGCTGGACAGCAGCACAGGCGCAACCGCCGTGCTCCCGGGCCCGGCGCCGAGGGAGAATGACAAGTTTCCGCCGAACAAGACCTACTACGAGATTCCGATCGCAATCCAGGACCGCTCTTTCAACACCGATGGTTCGCTGTTCTATCCGGACTCGCGCACGTTCTTCGATGAGGTCACGGGCCCGTTCCGACCATTCACCGATATCTCACCGCTGTGGAACCCGGAGTTCTTCGGCGACACGATCATGGTGAATGGCAACACGTGGCCATTCCAGACCGTTGAGCAGCGACGCTACCGCTTCAGGTTCTTGAACGGGTGCAACTCGCGCTTCCTGATCCTCGACTTCAGCCTTATCCCGGGAGTCGAGGTCTGGCAGATCGGCAACGAGGGTGGCTTCCTTGCCGCCCCGGTCAATGTCACGGCCGCCGGAAACCGTTTGCTGCTGTCTCCCGCCGAGCGTGCAGATGTCATTGTCGACTTCACCTACGTCCCCCTCGGCGACTACGTGCTCGGCAACGTCGGGCCGGACGAGCCGTTCGGTGGCGGCGTTCCTGGATTTGATTTCGGCGTCGCGGATCCGACCACAACCGGCCAGATCCTGGAGTTCCGAGTGGTACCGGCTACGGCCGCTGATCAGACGACGCCACCACAGTACCTGGTGCTGCCGCCGGTCCCGCGGCTGCCGGTAGAAACCGTCACTCGGCGTTTAGCCCTTATCGAGGAGATGTCGAGGTTCGTCAGCGACACGCCGGTCGAAACCGAGCTCGGCACCATCGACTGGGATTCGGATGCAGACGTCGGCACCTGGAACAAGCTCGAATGGAGGCTGGCCGTCACCGAGAACCCGGAGACTGGTGCGACCGAGATCTGGGAACTGTATAACGTCACCGCCGACGCTCACCCCATCCACATCCACGAGGTCGTCTTCGAGGTCGTGAACCGGCAGGACATCGTGGTGTTCGAAGAGGAGAAGCAGGTTCAAGTCAACCCCGCATCGCCGCCGACGCCGCCGGAGCCCTCGGAGACCGGCTTCAAGGACACCGTGATTGCCTATCCTGGACAGGTGACTCGCGTGCGGGCGCAGTTCAGTACCGCCGGTCAGTTCGTCTGGCACTGCCACATCGTGGAACACGAGGACAACGAGATGATGCGGCCGTACCGCATCGGCCCCGTACAACCAGGCCAGCCGCTCTAGTCAGCCACGTTGCCGCGTGGACGGCGCAGCCCGTGACGGTTCTGGCACATCTCAGAACACGGGCTTCGTCCTCGCCGTGCATTTTCGACGACCGCCGCCGAGCCGCCGGCGACGCCGGCTGTACGCGTGTCGTCCAATCCGTCCTGCAGGGCTCGAGAGCATTACCGTTTTTGACTGTGGTTCAAATTTCGGTGGGTTCTTGCCCGTGCGGCTCACATGATCCCGCTCAATGGGTGGCCTTTTTACTTTCAGGCAATCTAATTGGCACTATAGTTAAAACTGAGGATATGACAACGATCGATCGCCCATGGCCGCAATAACCCTGCTCACCGGCGCCAGCGGATACATCGGCAGCCGCCTTCTTCGAGACCTCGAGGAAGGCGGGAGCGTAGTGCGGTGTCTGGCGCGACGGCCCGCGCGCGTTGCCGCAGGGCGGGCCACCACCGAGGTCGTCTCGGGAGACTGCCTTGACGAAGCGTCTCTCTTGGCCGCCATGGACGGGGTGGATCAGGCCTACTACCTGGTGCACTCGATGGCGAGCGGGTCCGGCTTTGCCGCGCTCGACCGGCAGGCCGCAGCGAACTTCGGCCGCGCCGCGGCCCGGGCCGGCGTGCACCGCATCATCTATCTCGGAGGACTCGGCGACGGCCCGGATTCCCTGTCGACACACTTGAAGAGCCGCCTCGAAACGGGAGAGGCGCTGCGCGAAGCGGGCGTACCGGTCGTCGAGTTTCGCGCCTCGATCGTCATCGGAGCCGGAAGCCTGTCATTCGAGATGATCCGCGCACTGGTCGAGCGGCTGCCCGTGATGATCTGCCCCAGATGGGTCGACACGCGGACCCAGCCTATCGCGATAGACGACGTGCTGGCGTACCTGAGGGCGGCGCTCGACCTGCCAGCCGGGCGCGCGGCCGTCTTCGAAATCGGCGGGCCCGAGGTGGTCTCCTACGGCGAGATGATGCGTGAGTACGCGCGGCTGCGAGGGCTGCGGCGCCTCCTGCTACCGGTGCCGGTGCTCACGCCGCGGCTGTCGGGGCTGTGGCTCCGCCTGGTCACGCCGGCGCAGGCCCGTGTCGGGCGCGCGCTGGTGGAAGGCCTTCGCAATCCCACGGTCGTGCGTACGCCAGCGGCGCGCGAGACATTCGCAGATCACGCCGATGCCGCTGCGCGAGGCGTTCATGCGCGCGATCGAAGAGGACGCCGTCAACCATCACAAGATCGACACGCGCCTGGTTGTCGTCGACGCACCGCCTGCGCAGGCGTTCGCACCCATTCGGCGGATCGGCGGCGGCACGGGATGGTATTTCGGCGATGCACTGTGGCGGCTGCGCGGATGGCTCGACGGCTGCGTTTGGCGGAGCGGGCATGCCCCGACATCGCCGCGATCCCGACGCCTGTGCCGTCGGCGACGTCATCGACGGATGGCGCGTGGAGGCCTACGAGCCAGACCGTCTGCTGCGGTTGGCGGCGGGACTGAAGCTGCCGGGGCGCGGCTGGCTCGAGTTCCGCGTGACGCCGCTCGACGACGGAGCGCGATCGCTCATCCGCCAGACGGCGACTTTCGATCCAAGAGGGATCACGGGCCGACTCTATTGGTACGGGGTGCTGCCGCTCCACGCGCTCATCTTCCGCGGTCTGCTGCGGCGGATCGCGCGGCATGCCGTACCGCTCACCGCGCCCGTGCAGCTGTCGTCCTTCAGCTATTGCTCGATCATCGGCGCGCCAGCGGCCGAGGTGTTCAACTGGCACGAGCAGCCAGGAGCGCTCGCGGCACTGACGCCCGCGGCGCTGGTGCGAATCGAAGAGCAAGAGGGCAGCATCCGCGACGGCGGGCGTGTCACGCTATCGGTCGGTATCGGTCCGGCGCGTGTCCGCTGGGTGATGCGGCATCACGGCTACGTACCCGACCGGCGCTTCTGCGACGAGCAGGTACGGGGACCGTTCGCCGTCTGGCGGCATGCGCATCTGTTCGAGCCGCTCGGACCGTCACAGGCCCTCTACGAGGATCGTATCGAGTTCGCGGCAGGCGGTCGCGGCCTTCCCAACCGATTCGCGGCTGCCGTGATCCGCTCGGGGCTCACGGTAGCATTCGCGCACCGCCATCGGGTCGTGCAGGGCCAGCGTCGGCCGCGCGCCCCGCCCGGCTACACGCCGATGGGCGATCGCCGCGGTCGTGCTTGCCACCGCCGCGGCACTGCAGACGACAGCCGCCGCCGCGCAGACGGCCGTGCCGCCGCGCACCGTGCCGTTCGTCGAACTGGATCGATACGCCGGCGACTGGTTCGAGATTGCGCGGCTTCCCAATCGGTTTCAGCGGCGATGCGTCGGCGATGTGCGCGCCAGCTATGCCCGCCGCGCCGACGGCCGGCTCGACGTCGTCAACCAATGCCGCACCGACGATGGCCGGATCCAGGCGCGTGGGATCGCACGGGTCGTCGACGATCGCACGTTCGCGCGGTTGAAGGTGCGCTTCGCGCCGGCCTGGCTGGGGTTCCTCCCGTTCGTCTGGGGCGACTACTGGATCATCGGCCTCGCGGAGGACTATTCGTGGGCGGTGGTCGGTTCGCCCGACCGCGAGTATCTGTGGATCCTGGCGCGCACGCCGCGCCTCGACGAGCCGCGCGCCGCGGCGGCGCGCGGCGTCGCTCGCGCGAACGGATTCGATGTCGAGCGTCTGATTCAGACGCCACACCACGGGGACAATCGGTGATGACGCGCCGGCCGCGTCAGACCACGTCGACGCGAGCCATTCGGCGTGGTCGAGGACGTCCTGGTGGACGACCTCCGCCGCGACTCTCCGGAGCCGATGGTGTACCTGCCGGGGGTCTCCACGTCGCCGGCGTACGTCATGAAGCCGAGCCGCGCGGATGATTTGGCACCGGAGGTTCGCGCCATCCGGGAGGTCGTGCCGGACTCCCCGATGTATCGGATCTTCACCATGGCGCGTCTGGCGCCGCGAACGCCATGGCCAGCCTGTCGTTCACGATGCTCCTGGTCGGCATTGCGGCGGTGGGTCCCGGGACGTATCAGTTGACGGTCGGCGCCCACGATTCGTCCAGCACGTGTGTCGGACCGCTCGATCGGTGGATGCCTTTTGAGCCTGCCAGAGATAGTCGGAGCAGGCCTGGACGTTTCGACATCGGCTCACGCCGCACTCGACTCTACGCGCGCACGGTCAGTAGCGGGGGACGGAGGCATCGACGAGCTGTGACCAGGCGTCGATGCCACCGCGCAGATTGTAGAGATTCGTGAAGCCATGACGCCGGAAGTACTCCGCGGCCTGCTGGCTGCGGATGCCGTGGTGGCACTGGAACACGATAGGCGTATCCGGATCGCGCAGGATCAGCGCATCGTGATACGCCTGATCGAGCAAATGAAAGCCCGTGATCGTGGCGATTGCGCGCTCCTCCCCGGTCCGAACGTCGACGAGCTCGATTTCGGTGCCGCTCTCCAGCAGCGCTTTCAGCTCAGGCGCCGACAGCTGGCGAATCGGAGGCAACTCGGGTGCTGAAGTGTCAGGGTCCACGGATCGTCGATTGTCGTCTGCCAATCGCATCTGGTCAATGCCTCCGTTGGCCGGATCGACGAATGTGGTGCCAGACTTCTATCGCACTAGACATCCACCGCGGCGCGCAGCTCGGCGGCGGCGGCTGCAATCGCTCGTACTTTCGCCATCGCGACGTCAAGGCTGTTCATCGGCCGGCTGGAGAACGTGCCGAACCCGCAGTCGGGATTGAGAAAGATGCGGTCTGGAGGGAAGCACTTGAGTGCCTGCTCCACATGGCGGCGGATCTCAGTTGTGGTCTCAATTCTGTCGGCGCGAGGATTGACGACGCCCAGGCCTAATTCCTTGCCGGGAAACGACAAGACGTCGCCGGCACGGTCGGTCGCGTACTCGAGAACCAGCTGTGTCACCTGGAGCTGTTGAAGATACGGAGCGAGCGGCTGATAGCCGCCGCGCAGCAGCGTCGCTTCGTCCCGACTCCAGTTCCCCCGGCACACGTGGACGCCGGTCCGCACCGCGACGCCGGCGGTCACGCGATTGATCAATGTCACGGCGAAGTCGAGCTCCTCGGCCGGGTCCTTGCGGGCGGCGAGCGCCGCGCACATGAAGGTTCGCGTGTTGGCTGGAGCGAAGGCCAGTTCGCTGAGCACCGGTTCGTCGAGCTGGACGAAGTCGACGCCGTCGTCCGCCAGCGCCAGCACTTCATCGCGGAGCAGTCGGACGACGTCTTCGGCCAGGTCTTCTTTGGTCGGATAGACGGAGCGCGTCACTTCTGCGACGAACATTGCGCGCGTCAACAGGTACGGTCCGGGTAGCGTGACCTTGACCGGCCGATCGGTGTGTCGCCGCAGAAAGCGCACGTCGTCGAGCGCCAGCGGCTCGCGCCGCCCGAGGCGGCCCGTACACGTCGGATTGCTGATCGAGTAGGCGGGTACGTCGAGGGTCTGCAACAACCGCTCGAACGACACTTTGTCCTCGACCACATCGAGCATATCGGCGAGCGTCATCAGCCGCACGCCGTCGAGCTTCTGCGCGATGAACGAGTAGAAATTGTCGCGGCGCAATTCGCCGTCGGTCACGATGTCGCAGCCGGCGTCCTCCTGCCGGCGAACGGCATCGGCAATGGCCGCGTCAGCAACCCGATCGAAGTCGGTGCGCGCGATCTGTCCCCGGCGAAGACGCCGCTGCGCTTCGAGCACGGCCGGCGGACGCGGCAAGCTGCCGACAGTCGTTACCGGAAATAGAGGGAGCGCCCTCACGCCGTGAAGAACTGTTCGGAGGTGACCGCTGCCGAGAGCGCCGCGAAACCCGAGGTCCGCCCGGGCAACCAGGCCTTCAGGCCCTCGAGGTCCATCATTTCCCGGTGAGATGGTTCCTCGTAGCGCATGGCGAAGAGCGCGTCGAGCCAGGCCCGTTCCGCTCGCGCATCGAGCGCGCTCGACACTGTGAACACGCAGTGATCGAAGCGATCCGTGGACCCGACGATCTCAAACGCATTCGGATCCACGGTCCCGTCGCTGATCCAGGCGTTCCAGTTCAGATCGAGCATGGCGGTCGCCTGCGCGTCGCCGCGCGCCAGGCACGCGAACGCCTCGAGCTCTCCGCCGACGTGGTCGCCATGCTTGCCGACGAGGACATCGTGGCGAACGATGGCCACGTCGCGGCGAGGCTCGAGGCCGGCCTGCCTGAGGCGGCCGAGCGGAATGAGGGTCGCCTGCGGAGAGTCGGCCGCGCCCAGCGCGAGTGTGTGCCCGCGCAGGTCGTCGATCGCGCGGACCGGGCCGTCCTTGCGGGCGACAATGTGGGACGTGCGATCGCGATCGGTGTCGCGCATCGCGACCGCACGGCACGTGCCGCCCGCGCGCCGCTGCGCATCGAGCCATGCCAGCGGCGAGTTCCAGGCGATGTCGATCGTGCCAGCCAGCAGCGCGTCGTTCTGCAGCTCGTAGGTACCTGTAGAACGACACGTTGATCGGCGCCCCCTGCTCGTCGAAGAAGTTGCGGATGATTTCCCAGATCACCGACACCTTGGGATCGTACATGACTGCTCCTACCCGGACGATCGTGCCGGAGGCGGACACTAGAACACCTCCATGCCGCAGAGCGCGCGGCCGATGAAGTCGTAGGCCTGGTCGGTGGTCGGCGCCATGATGATCGGCGCGCGGGCGTCGCGATACATCCGCTCGATCCCGTGGGCGCCGGCGAACGCGGCCCCGCCGCAGGTCCGCATCGCAAGCTCGGTCACGTCGACCGCCGCTTCGGTTGCCGCGGCTTTGGCCTCGAGCACCAGCAGTTGCGTCGTCGGACCTGGCGACTCGAGCGAGTCGAGCACGCAGGTGAGGTGCGCGCGGGCCCGATCGGTCGCGATGCGCATCTGCGCCAGGCGGGCACGCAGCGTCGGCAACTCCGCGAGCGTGCTGTTCATATGTTCGAGCCTCGACGAGGTCAGGTGCTTCGTGGTCGCCTGGACCGCCGCCTCGGCGATGCCGAGCGCGACCGCCGCGGTGCCGACCTGGAACGCCGGCAAAACGGTGCCGAGCATCATGTCCAGTCCCTTTCCGGGCGGCGTCAGCGCGCGATCGGCGCCGACCGTGATCCCGTCGAGCGTCATCGGCGCACTGGCATTGCCGCGCATCCCGAGCCCTTCCCAGGATCCGGTCGTCGTGAGTCCGCGGTCGTCGCGCAGCACGAGATAGATGGTGCTTTCAACCGGCGTGGTTCCCTCCGAGGCGAGCGTGGAGACGACGTAGCCATCAGCGTGGCCGGCGGACGTCACGAACGACTTCTGGGCAGTGAGGCGGGCGCCGCCGTTCGATGCCTCCGCACGGCTGACCGGCGCCCAAAAATGACTGCGCGATCCGCGTTCGCTGAATGCCAGTGTGCTCAGATGCTCGCCACGCGCAGCGGCCCGCAGCAACGACGCCGTCTTGTTCGCGCTGCCAGATAGCAGGCGACGCCGCAGATGTGCATCAGGTAGACCATCGCAGTGGACGCGCAGCGCTGTGCCACTTCATCGAGCACCGCCGCGGTCGTGCGCAGTCCCTGCCCCATACCTCCCGATCCGGCCGGGATCGTGAGGCCGAGCAGCCCCGCCTGTCCGAGCGCGGCAATTGATTCCTTCGGGAAGGCCCGATCCCGGTCCACACGTGCCGCGTTGGGTGCGACAGACTGGTCGGCGACCGTCGCAGCCTTGCGGACGATGTCCTGCTGCGGGTTGTCAAGTCGATACATACGTAAGCTCCATTAGAGGGTGACGATCAATTCGAGGTGCATGGGTATCGCGGAACGGAGCGTGCCAAGCAGCGGCAGCCGTTCCAGCACGTCATTCCAAAGTTGCCGTATGGCTGGCTCGTCGGCTGACGCGACGAAGACTTTGATGTGCACGCGCGCGATGCGCGGTGACCCTTCCTCGCCGACCACTTCCAAGTACGCCAGCCCGTTTTCGAGTTCTGCAGTGACGAGCGCCTCGACGTGCTCCACATCCACACGCCGCCGCCACGCGAACTCCCGGAGGCCGTTGATGACTTCCCCCGCCAACGCACCCACCGCGAGCTCCAGCGCCGCAATCCGCCGGGAGGCGGGGTCGAGCTCCAGCGGACGTCCCACCAGAAACTGTTCGTTGCGTACCGACACCCGGGCCACGTCAGGTTCGCCCCCGGTAGCACGAAGTGTGCAGGTCAAAGCGTTTGTCATGAACTGAAGCACGGGGCGCGCGCATGGCGCCCATCAACCAGGTCAGTTGTTTCGGCGAAAAAACCGATTGCACGGCGCGACGCGCCGCGGAGGGACGGCTATCAGGTGAAGCCGGGACGAAGCGGGCCTGCGTTCTGGCGCATGCGAGGGGCGTTATCGTAGCACGGCGACAACACCTCGAAGAAAGTGGTCGCGCGGCGACGGGTGACTCTCAAGGAGCAATTCGCCTTCCTCTAGCCCATTCCTCGTCGTGAGGACCCTCACGACGCTCGTGCGTTCATACTGCCCGTTTCGTGCGTTCGTGGGGCATCCGCGTTCGCGATCCGAGATCTATACTCCACGCCAGTGCCAGCGTCGTCGGACGCTCTGCGGGTTGCGAAGCGTCCGGCACGAGCGGTTGACCTGTCGATTCACGAAGAGGAGCGTGTGTATGATCCGCGTTTTAGGGTCCCTATTGGTGTTGTCGCTGCTGTTCGTGCCTCGGGCGGAGGCGTCGCTCATTAACGCGACTTACGACATCACCCGGTCGGTCACGGGCACCGTGGGCATAGCTCCGCTCGGGGGGCCGACGACGGCCACTGACCCTGCGAATCCGGGCTTCTGCGTCGGGCCACCGCTCGAATGCAGCACGGGCGACGGCATGTCGGGGAGCTTTGCCTTCGCGGACGTCACGCCGATTCTATCGACGATTACGTTCACCTTCTTCGGGGGCACCTTCGACGAGTTTTCCAACCCGATTGGCACGTTTGTCATCAACCTCGGCAACTTCGCCACGACCGACGGATCCACGATCGCCAACGTGACCTATTCGTCGGGGAACCTGGCACACGGCGACTTCACGAGCGTGATCTGGAATGGGACGAACGCTCTTTTCACGGGAACCTCCGGCGATCTCGAATTCCCCGCTGACTTCAACTCCGGAGGAGCGACCATCGTGTTCAACGTCGAGATGCGGCCGGCTACCGTCCCAGAGCCTGCAACCATGACGCTGCTCGGCCTCGGCCTCGCCGGCATGGGTGCGCGCCGGTGGCGACAGTGTAAGACGTCCTAATCACTTCGCAGCGGAGTCGCAGCAGGAGGGCCGTCGCGAGGCGGCCCTCGCCGCGTACGGTCACCATTTGCACCGATGTTGGTTGACAACCACTCGCTCAATCAAACTGCGACACTACCGGCTGTTGACAACGCCTTACATCAACGCCGCGAAGGATCCTCCTGTTTGCGGTCTACGACGACCGGCGGGACGCCGGCCGCCGCCAGACGCTCGTTGAGCCGTGCAACGTCCGCCGTGAACACCTGCTCCAGCGCGCGCAGCGTGTCGCCGAGCTGCTGTTCGAAGATCCCGGCCCATTCCGACTGCGTCGCGGTGGGCCGGCCGGTGTAGCCCTCGACTTCCTCGCGCATGCGTGTGATCTTCCGCGCGACGTTCAGCGGCGCGGCCCCTCGTGGGTCCGATTCGAATCGATCGCGGACTCCGGCAACCGCATTGCCCAGCGCGATCACCTGTGCGCGCAGGCTGGCGTCCGTCACCTTCTGTTCCAGCCCAGTCAACTGTTTCGCCACACTTGCGATGCGCTCCATGGCCTGGGCGACGGAGCATTCCATGCCCACAAGCCGGGCCACAGCCCGGCCATGCTCCGTCACTTCATCCGTCGACGCCTTCACCCGCGGATCCAGCCGGACGACGAGCGGCTGCTCCACACTGCGGCCGTGGGCTGTCAGCCGCGCGATGTATTGGCCGGGCACGACACGAGGGCCCGCGAGCCGCCCGGTTGCAGGCGTCCACGACCCGCAGGCCGGGCTCCTCAGATCCCAGACGACCCGATTGATGCCGGCCCGCGTGCCGCCGCGAAGCGTCCGGATCGGCTGGCGAGCGCTGTCGAGTATCTCGATATCGACGCGCCCGCCGGCTTCCACGTCGCGCGCCAGGAAGTACGTCAACGACGCTCCGTAGGGGCTGTTCGGCGCAACGAACACGCCGCCGGCGAGGCTGCTGGTGTCGCTTGCCGGCGTAAACCGGGTGGCGGTCCGTGGCGGAAACAGCGTCACCGGGTTTGGCAGCGCCGCGGCGACCTCGCGAAGCGGCGTCACGTCGTCGAGCACGAAGAAACCCCGGGCGTGCGTCCCGATGACCAGGTCGTCATCGCGTGGATGCACCTTGATGTCCATCACGGAGAGTCGAGGCAGACCCAGGCGGAGGTCCGTCCAGCTCTGCCCCCGGTCGAACGAAGCGAACACTCCGAGCTCCGTCCCGGCGTAAAGCAGATTGGGCGCTTTGGGATCCTCCAGGACGATGTGGACGTAGCCGCGCAGTCCGTTGGAGATGGAGCGCCACGTCTGTCCGTAATCGGTCGTTACAAACGCATGGGGGGCGAAGTCGTCGAGACGGTGCTGGTCTATGGCCACGTACGCCGTTCCGGCATCGACGGGTGACGCCTGGATCGACGCGACGTATGCCGGCTTCGGCGCCCCGCCGATGTTGGGCGCGACGTTCGTCCATGTCTTGCCGCCATCCCGGGTCAGCTGCACCAGCCCGTCATCGGTTCCGACCCAGATCACCTTCGAATCGCGCGGGCTTTCGGCAATCGCGTGGATGGTGCAATGCGCCTCGGCTCTCGAGTTGTCGGGTGTCACCCCGCCGCTGACCTTCTGCTTCTCCGGGTCGTTGGTCGTCAGATCGGGGCTGATGATCGTCCAGGTCGAACCGCCGTCCACCGTTCGAAACAGAACGTTGCCCCCGAGGTAGATCACGTCGGGGTTGCTCGGCGACATGACGATCGGCGCGATCCAGTTGAACCGGTAGCGCTCCTGGCTGACCGCTATGCCGGTGGCTGTAACCGGATACGGTTGGATGAAGCGCTCCTCGCCGGTCCTCAGATCTACCCGCGTGATGTCGCCGTGCTCGGTGTCGTAGTAGACGATGTTGGGGTCGCGTGGATCGACGACGACCGAGGCGCCGTCCCCGTGATCGCGCAGGCGCAGCCAGTCGCCCCCCTTGACCCCGATGGCATTCCAGCGCTCGTTCGGTCCGCGCCAGACCTCGTGATCCTGGAAGCCGCCGACGATGTGGTACGGCTCGGACATGTCCAGCGCGAATCGATAGACCTGGGCCGCCGGGATCTTGTTCAGGAAGTCCCATCGTTCGCCGCGGTCATTCGAAATGTAGAAACCTCCGTCGCTGCCCGCCAGTACCCGTGAGGGGTTCGTTGGATCGATCCACATCGCGTGAAAATCGCCGAAGATTCGCGCGTAGCCGACAGACCTGAAGCTCTTGCCTGCGTCGTCAGAGATATGCAGTGACCGGTTGAGCGAGTAGATGCGGTTTTCGTCGGCAGGGTCGACCCGGATCACCGAGAAGTAGAACGGCCTCGCATTGACTGCGAGATCTCGGCTCATCAGCCGCCAGCGATCGCCGCGGTCGTCGGACCGCCAGAGCACCCCCTCGCCATCCGTTTCGATCATGGCGTATACGACCTCGGGACGGCCCGGGCTGATCGCCAGACCGATCCGTCCGAGCGTCCCTTTCGGCAGCCCGTTGTCGCGCGCCGGATCGGTCAGCCGCGTCCATGACTGGCCGCCGTCCGAGGAGCGGTACAGACCGCTGCCGGGCCCACCGCTGCGGAAGTGCCAGGGCTGCCGCAGGTAGTCATACATGCCCGCATAGACGATGTTCGGGTTGCTGGGATCGATCGCGAGATCGCTCGCGCCGGTGGTGGCATTCACGTAGAGGGCGCGCGTCCAGGTCCGGCCCGCATCCGTGGAGCGGTAGACGCCGCGCTCCTCGTTGGCGCCCCACTCGTGGCCCATCGCCGCCGCGTAGATGGTCTTCGAGTCGCGCGGGTGGATGGCCAGCCGGGCGAAGCGTTCCGTCTTGGAAAGTCCGAGGTGTTCCCAGGTCTTGCCGCCATCGCGGGAACCGTAGATCCCATCGCCGAAGGACGTGCTGTTCCGCGGTTTGCCTTCACCCGTGCCGATATAGACCACGCTCGGGTTGTCAGGAGCGACCGCTACGGCGCCCAGCGACAGCGTGTTGCCGGACTCGAACATCGATTCGAAGCTGATGCCGCCGTCGAGCGATTTCCACAGCCCGTTCGAGGCGAACGCGACGTAGAGAATGTTCGGATTGCCGGCCACTCCAGCCACGTCTGACACGCGTCCGCCCAGGACGGCCGGGCCAATGGCCCGCCAGCGCAATCCGCCCAGGAGCGCCCCGTCCACGACGATCTTTTCGGTCGGCTGAGCGGCACCCAACGCTGCGGCGTCCGGCCGCATGCCGGCTCCGACGCCGCAGGTGAGCGCGAGGGCCAGCAGAGCAGCGGCGCGGCCACCGACCGTAGAACGGAAGCGCACATCGCTCATGACGGATCACCTCCAGCGAGGGGGAAGTATGGCAGAAGCCGCCGGCGCAATCAGTTCTTCTCATGGCACCATAACGCACGTCGCCTGATATGGTTCGGGCCACGCGGCACCCCTCGCCAACGCCGCGCAAGGAGGCCAACCGTGCGCAGTCCTCTCGCGACCTGCCTGGTCACCGCAGCCCTCGCCGCCGCGACGTCCATTGCCGTGCCGGCCCAGCGCGGCGGCCCGATGACCGACGATCAGAAGGCGGAGCGCTGGCGGGTCGAGAACGAACTGGCCTCGCTGGCCATCATCGAGCGCAAGGTGATGATCCCGATGCGCGACGGCATCCGGATCCCGGCCGACATCTACCGTCCCAGGGACACCTCGAAGAAGTACCCGGCCATCTGGGTGCGCACCCCCTACAACTTCAATTTCTGGGATGTCACCAACGGGGTGCCGCGCAACATGAATGCGGCACTGACCGCGGTGAAGAACGGCTTCGCCTTCGTCGAGATGCAGGAGCGGGGACAGTTCTTCGCCGAAGGTGAATGGGACGTGCTGGGGGCGCCGCTCACCGATTCGGACGACGAGGTGAAGTGGATGACGACGCGGCCCTGGTCGAACGGCAAGGTCGGAACGACCGGCTGTTCGTCGACCGCCGAGTGGCAGATCGCGGCGGTCGCGCGAAACGTTCCCGGATTCGCCTCCTTCAACGCGCAGGGATTCGGGTGCGGCGTCGGACGGATCGGTCCGTACTACGAGCAGGGCAACTGGTACCGAGGTGGCGTCTTCATGATGTACAACCTCACCTGGTTCTACGACAACCAGAAGCCCGACCACCCGATGTTCCCGCAGAAGATGTCGCAGGAGGATCTCATCCGCGTGTCGAAGGGATGGGACCTGGCCATGCGGCTGCCGCGCGTCGACTGGAACAAGGCCTACTGGCACCTGCCACTGCAGGACATCATCAAGTCCGTGGGCGGTCCGAAAGGCGTCTACGCCGACGCCATGCCGGTGGCGACCGGCGGCCGCATGATCCAGAGGACGCCGAACGATCCCGCCTGGTACAAGGGGGCGCTCTATCACGACGACATGCGCATCAACGTGCCCGGCCTCTGGTACACGTCGCTCTACGACATCGCTTTGGCGCCGAACCTCGAGCTCTACAACCACGTCCGCAAGACCGCCAAGGGGGAGGCGGCCAACCAGCAGTGGCTGATCATCGCCCCGGTCGGGCACTGCGCCTTCAACGGCTCGTCCGAGAAGACCATCGTCGGCGAGCGCGACATGGGCGATGCCAGGCTCAACTATCAGGAGATCATGTACAGCTTCTTCGACCTGACGTTGAAGGGGGTGACCAGCAAGATCATCGAGAGCCAGCCCAAAGTGCGCTACTACACGATGGGGAACAACAAATGGAATTCCTCGGACGTGTGGCCGCCGAAAGGGGCGACGCCGGTCACCTACTACCTGACGAGCGCTGGCCGGGCCAACACGCTCAATGGCAACGGCCGCCTGACCCTCTCGGCCCCGACGACTGCCGGCGCCGATCGCTTCACCTACGACCCGATGAACCCGGTGCCCACGCTCGGCGGCTACCGTGTCGGCAGCGATCCCCAGGGCCGCGGCGGATCGTTCGATCAGCGCAAGATCGAAGAGCGCGATGACGTGCTGGTCTACACCAGCGAGCCGTTCGACCAGGGCACCGAAGTGGCCGGGCCGATCACGCCGACCCTCTTCGTCTCCTCGGACGTCAAGGACACCGACATCACCGTCAAGATCGTCGACGTCGATCCCGAGGGCCGGGCGTTCAACCTCGACGAGTCGATCCAGCGCCTGCGCTATCGCAACGGCTATGACAAGCCGACGGCGTGGATGGAGAAGGACAAGGTCTATAAGGTGACGCTGCAGCCGCTGGTGACGAGCAATTACTTTCTGCCTGGCCACCGGCTGCGGGTCGAGGTGAGCAGCAGCAGCTTCCCGCGCTTCGAGCGCAACCTCAACACCGGCGGCCGCAACTACGACGAGACCCAGGGCGTCGTCGCGCACACCGCGCTGCACCATTCCGCCGAGCATCCGTCGTCGGTGACGATCACGGTGGTGAAGAAATAGTGAGCCATCCAATGATTCGGACGCGCACGATGTGTTTCAGACCACGGTGGGGGACGGCGCTTCTGTTCATCGCCGGCGTGGCCGCCTTCCATGTGAGGTCGGTCGGCGCGCAGCTTCCCGCCGGGTCCGATCGACCGCCGGTGAAGACGCGCCAGTTCGATGGTCTCGCCGCGGGACCGTACAACCGCCTGGTCCTGCGCAACGTGATGGTCATCCCGGGCCACGGCAGTCCGCCGACAGGGCCGCACGACATCCTGATCGAAGGCAACACGATCCGCGAGATCCGCTCGTTCGCGCCCGCTTCGCCGTCCGATGGCACGCGGTGGACGGGCGATCGCGTGATCGAGGGAACCGGGTTGTACGTCATGCCGGGGCTGATCGACCTGCACTACCACACGCGCGAGGAAGCGCTTCCGCTCGAGTGACACGTACTACCTGAAGCTGGCCCACGGAGTGACGGCGGGCGTGCCGGGTGCCGACGCGCGCACCGACGAGGTGCAGCGCCACCACGAGATGGCGGAGCGGTACGAGAAGCTGGCGCCCCGGATGTTCCCGATCTGGCGCTGGGGGCTGGGGACGAAGGCAACGCTCGCCGAGCAGGAAGATCCGGCGCAGGCCCCTCGCATTGCGCGGGAGATGCGGGCCCGCGGCGCGCACGTCGTGGACGTCGGCCGGGGAGCTCCCTTCTGGACGCCGAAGCTGCTGGCGGCGGTGTGTGCCGCCGTGACCGCGGAAGGCGGCATCACCACCTTTCACATCCCTCCCAACACGACGAACGTCATCAATGCGGTGGACGCGGCGCGCGCCGGCGTCACGATGATCGAGCACCTTTACGGATACGCGGAAGCGGCGCTGTCCCGAACGCAGGACTTTCCACGCGATTACGACTACGACAACGAGAATCATCGATTCCGGCAGGCCGGGCGCGTGTGGATGGAGGTGGGCCAGAATCCACAGGCACGGGCGAAGCTGCTCGGCGAGGTGGTCGACGCGCTCGTTGCCAGCGGCGTCACGATGGTCCCGACGCGCGTCACCTACGAGGCGAATCGCGACGTCGTCCGGGCCCAGGCGCTGCCATGGCACGACCGGTATACGCACCAGTCGCTGTTCGAATGGTTCCTGCCGAATCCGAAGAATCACGCGGCGCATCATTGGGACTGGACGTCCGATGACGAGTACTACTGGAGCTATGCGTTCAATCTCTGGTCGGAACTGATCTTCGAGTTCAACCGCCGCGGCGGCCGCGTGGCCTACGGCGCGGACGACAACTTTCAATGGGCGACGGCGGGGTTCTCCAACGTACGCGAGCTGCAGCTCATGAGGGAATCGGGGATGCACAACCTGGAGGTCTTGAGGGCCGCCACCTACACCAGCGCACTCACGCTGCGGCAGCCGAGACTCGGCCTGGTCCATCCCGGGTATCTGGCGGACCTCATCGTCGTGGACGGCAATCCCGCAGAGAACTTCCGGCACCTCTATTCGTTCGGCGCGATCAGACTCCGGCCCGATGGCACGCCCTACCGGACGCGCGGCATCGTGCACACCATCAAGGACGGCGTCGTGATCGAGAACGCGCGGCTGATGAGCGAGGTCGAACGGATGGTGGCCGCCTCGAAGCAGCGCGCGTCGCCGAATATCGTCACCGAACCGTTCGTCCGGAAACAGTAGGATCCGTCTCCCGGCACAATGTCTCCAGATAGGAGCGCTGCGCGTCGGTCATCGGCTCGTCGCCGGTCTTCCACGCGTCGTCTGCTTGCGGTGCGTGTTCACCAATAGGAGCACCTGGCTGGTCAATGTCTGCACCTCGGGCGCCGGCCGCATGTTCGCGCCGCCGTCGATCCACGCAGCACCGTTGCTGCCATGCGCCCCATAAAAGAAGCGGCCAACTCGCCCGTAAAGAAGTCGTGGGCTGTCTCGTGATGTAAGATGCCGTCTTGTTTGTTGTTCGGGCAGCGTAGGCGATCCTGGTCCACCGCAGTGACGGATCGAGAGGTAATCGCATGAGTGTGCGTGGCAACTCGTGGAGCTACATCTGCGCCGCGGCGGTCGTGTCAGGGCTGGCCGTTCTCTCGGCACAGTCAGACCGATCCGGCCTTCGGGATCAAGCCGACGCGATTCGGCGGATCGAGCAGCCGAGGGACGCCGCCCTGCCGGGCCACGCGGCGAAGAGCCTGCAGCAGCTGCTGGCGGAACTCAGCACGCCTTCGGTGAGCATCGCGGTGGTCAAGGACTACCAGATCGTTCTCGCCAAAGCATGGGGGCTGCGGGATGTCGAGGCGCACCTCGATGCGACCGCCGCGAGCTTGTATCAAGCCGCGTCGATCAGCAAGCCAGTCGCCGCCATGGGCGTGCTGCGTGCCATCCAGGAGGGGCGGTTCGGCCTCGACGACGACATCAACTCGCTGCTCAAGTCGTGGAAGCTGATTCAGAAGGCCGAATTCCTCACCAAGACCAAGGTCACGCCGCGCCTGCTCATGAGCATGACCGCCGGCGCGACCGTCGGCGGATTCCCCGGCTACCTGCCGTCGGATCCGATCCCGACCGTCCCTCAGGTGCTCGGCTATGACGGTGCCGGCCGACGGACGCCGGCGAACACGCCGCCGGTGACGATCGACTGGGAGCCGAACACCAAATACGAGTACTCGGGCGGCGGCGTCACCATCCTCCAGCAGGCCGTCGCGGACGTATCCGGGCGTCCGTTTCAGGATTACCTCCAGGAGAAGGTTCTCAACCCGATCGGGATGACCAGCAGCTGTTACTGCCAGCCGTTGCCTGCGGAGCAGGATGCCAACGCCGCCAGAGCCTACGGCTGGGCGGTGCGGCAGGATCGTTTCATCGGCCGCGGCGACGGCAAGTGGCACGTGTATCCGGAGCTTTACGCCGCCGGCTTGTGGACCACCCCGTCGGACCTGGCCAGATTCATGATCGAAGTCCAGCTCTCACTCGCCGGCCGGTCGAACCGCGTGCTGAACCAGGAGATGGCGAGAAAGATGGTGACCGCCGGAGGCGTCGGGCCCTATGCACTGGGATTCACCGTCGGGACCGAGTCGCCGCATCGTCCTGCGAAGGCCGGAGAAGCTCCCCGCTATTTTGGCCACACCGGTGGCAACTGGGGGTTTCGCTCGAATTTCGAGGCACACCTCGCCGGTGGGAACGGGTTCATCATCATGGCCAACAGTGACGATGCCAACCCGCTGATCTTTCAGGAACTGCCCGCGCGGATTCGTGCGGTGTACGGGTGGGACCGCTGAGCACGGGCGTCGCCCGGTTGCGCCAGCGCGACTGAACCGAACGGAGCCACCATGCGCCGATGTCTGTCACTCGGGCTGATCCTGCTGATGGGCGAGTGGGCTCTTGCGCAGCAGGCCGCGAGCGGGATCGGGGAGCGCCTGCTGGCGGATGCCGCGGTGCGCATCGCACTGGAGGCGGCTCGACACGGTGAGCCGCAGGTGCTCATCGATCAGGTCAGGCTTTGTCAGATCGCGGCGCCAACATTCCACGAGGCGCAACGCGCCGGCGAGATGCGTGCGCTGTTCGAGACGCTCGGGTTGCGCAACGTTCGGATCGACGCGCTCGGCAACGTGATCGGCGAGCGGCCCGGACAGCAGGCGCGCCCGCACCTGCTGCTCGCCGCACATCTCGATACCGTCTTCCCTGAAGGCACCGATCTCGCGGTGACGCGGGAGGGTGAGGTCCTCAAAGGGCCGGGCATCGGCGACAACTGCCGCGGTCTGGCCGCGATGCTGGGCGTGATTCGTGCGCTCGATGCCGGCAAGATCGTGACGCCGGGCTCGATCACCTTCGTCGCCAACGTCCGCGAAGAGGGACTCGGTAACCAGGGAGGAGTGCGGCACCTGCTGGATGGAGAATTCCGCGGGCGCGTCGACCGATTTCTGTCGATCGACGGCTCGGGTCTCGGCTTTACCCACCTCGCCGTGGGCACCCAGCGGTATCGCGTGACGTTCCTCGGTCCAGGCGGGCACAGCTACTATGCATTCGGAACCGCCAACCCGATGCACGCGATGGGGCGCGCGGTCGCGGAGATCGCCGACATCCAGGTTCCGGCCGACCCGAAGACGACCTTCAGCATCGGGCGGACCGGCGGCGGCACCTCGATCAACTCGATCGCGTTCGAGGCGTGGCTGGAGATCGACATGCGGTCGCACGATCCCGCCTCGCTGCGTGCGCTGATCGCGGCGGTGAAGCAGGCGGTGGCCCACGCCGTCGACCGGGAGAACGGACGGTGGAACGGACGCGGTGCGGTCAGCGCCGAATGGAAGGAACTCGGCGCCGCCCCGGCCGGGATGATGCCCCCATCGTCGCCGATCGTCGAGGCCGCGGCGTCGGTGACCAGGGCGCTCGGGTTGCCGATCGTCACGTTTCCGAGTACGACCGACGCGAATGTCCCCATCTCGCTCGGCATCCCGGCGCTCACGATCGACGGCGGCGGCAACGGCTCGGGCGGCCACTCACTGAAGGAGACGTTCGTCTCCACTGATTCGTGGAAAGGCACGCAGCGCGCGCTGCTGCTGGCCATTGCGCTGTCGTACCCGTGATGAAGCGGAGCATTGCAGCGCTGTCCGCCGGTGTGGTGACTGTCGCCATCGCGGTTCTCGCCGCACGCCCGGCGCCAACCCTCGTGGCGCAGACCGCGCCAGCTCCATACGTTCTGAAAGACTTCTACGAAAAACGCGAAGTGATGATTCCGATGCGGGATGGGGTCAGGCTTTTCACGGTCCTCTATATCCCGCGGGACAGGTCGAAGAGCTATCCGTTCCTGGTGATCCGTGATGCCTACGGGGTGCGTCCGTATGGGCCCGACAATTACCGTCGCTGGGCCGGCGCCTATCTCGAATTCAGTAAGGAAGGGTTCATCTTCGTGTACCAGGATGTGCGCGGCCGGTGGAAATCCGAAGGGGAGTTCGTGCACCATCAGCCCTACGTCAAGGGCGGGACTGGCCCCACCTCGACCAGGGACATGTACGACACGGCGGAGTGGCTGCTCGCAAACGTCCCCAACCACAACGGTCGCATCTCGCAGCGAGGCGTCTCGTGGACGGGATGGGAAGCGGCCATGGGGATGATCGACGCCCACCCGGCGATTCGCCTCTCCTCGCCTCAGGCGCCACCGCAGGATCAGTTTCTCGGCGACGACTACCATTCGGGCGGTGCGTTTCAGCTCGCTTATGCGTTTCACTGGGTTTCCGAAAACGCACGTCGCCGGCCGGCGCCCACCGAGATCGCCGACCCCGAGTTCGACTACGGGACTCCGGACGGCTACCAGTTCTTTCTGGCGCTCGGCGCGGCGGCGAATGCCAAGAAGTACTTCGGCGACGACATCCCGAGCTACGACGAGATGATGAACCACGGCACCTACGACGAGTATTGGCGGGCGCGCAACGTCCCCCAGCATCTCGCCGGCATCAAACATCCGGTGCTGATCGTGGGCGGCTGGCACGATGCCGAGGATTTTGCCGGTGTGTTCCACATGTTTCGCGGTCTCGAGAAGCGCAGCCCCGGAAACGACACTCACATGGTGGTCGGCCCGTGGGATCACGGCGGCTGGGCGCGAGATCCGGGCGACAGCTTCTGGGGTATGCAGTACCGGCAGCAAGACCGGCGAGGATTTCCGCCGAGAGGTCGAGCTGCCGTTCTTCCGCGAGCATCTCAAAGACGGGCCGCCAACCGCGCTGCCGAAGGCCTTGATGTTCGAAACCGGGGGCAATCGCTGGCGTCGCTGCGACGCGTGGCCGCCACCCGGTCTGACACCCCGGCGAATGTTCCTCAGTGAAAACGGCCGGTTGTCGCCGTCGGCTCCGCCCGCTTCGACATCGCGGTTCGACGAGTATGTCAGCGATCCGCGCAAACCGGTGCCGTACACCTCGGAGATCATCGTCACTGAAGGACGGCGATGGACGGTCGAGGATCAGAGGTTCGTTGCCAACCGTCCTGATGTGCTGGTGTATTCGTCCGAGCCCCTGACCGAAGATGTCACGATCGCCGGCCCGATCGCGGTCGAGCTCTTTGCCTCGACCTCTGGCACCGACTCGGACTGGGTCGTGAAGTTGATCGACGTCTTCCCGGATGATGCGAAGGATCCGACGCCGAATCCGTTGAACCTGAAGATGGGCGGCTACCAGATGCTTCTCGTCGGCGACATTCTGCGAGGCAAGTTCCGCAACGGCTTCGAGAAGGCCGAGCCGATGACGCCGTTCCAGCCCACCCGCATCGCATTCGACCTGCCCGACCGCTATCACACCTTCCTGCCGGGGCACCGGATCATGATCCAGGTCCAGAGTTCCTGGTTTCCGATGTTCGACCGCAACCCGCAGTCGTTCGTCGACATCTACCATGCCAGTTCCGGCGATTACCGCAGCGCTACCCAGCGCATTCATCGGGATGCGCGCCGTCGCTCGTCGGTGTCGCTGCCGGTGGTCAATGACGGCGGCTGTCCCGCCGGTATGGTCCAACGCGCACAATAGGCACACGAGATGGCCAAACCTCATCGACGGGACATGCTTCGTGGCGCCGGCGCGCTGGTGGCCGGGTTGGCGTCCCCGCCGGCCCTTCTGGCGGCGGCTCAGGGCACGAGCCGGCGGCGCGGCGCCCGCGCCCCGGACGTGATCCTTCACAATGGGCGCGTCCATACGATGGACGACGTGCAGCCGCAGGCCGAGGCATTCGCGATCAGCGACGGCCGCTTCACCGCCATTGGGCGTTCCGCCGACATCCTCAATCTGAAGGGGCCGCAGACGCAGGTCATCGACGCTGGCAGAGGGACGGTGTTCCCCGGCTTCATCGACGCGCACTCGCATCCGGCCTGGGGGGGTGCCGAGGAAATCACCTCCGTCAATTGCGATCTGCCGAGCATCGCAGCGATCAAGGCGGCGATTCACGCGCGCGCCCTGGCCACGCCACCTGGTCAGTGGGTGCAGGGATTCAAGTACGACGATACCAAGGTCGTCGAGAAGCGGCGTCTCCGCCGCGAGGATCTCGACGAAGCGGCGCCCGACCATCCCGTTGCGATCAAGCACCGCGGCGGGCATCTGAACTGGTTCAACAGCCGGGCCTTCGCTCTGGCCGGCATAACGGCGGAGACCCCGGACCCGCCCGGGGGGGCGTTTTTCCGCCGCGATGGCGAACTCGACGGCGGCGTGGCGGAGAAGGCACTCGCCGCGTTCGCCAAGGTCGTGCCGCACGACACCACGCGCGAGCAGCGCCGCGCCGGTGTCGCACTCATGGCCAGGCTGATGACCGCGGCCGGTCTGACGTCCGTGCACGAAGCCGAATGCGCACCGGCGCACCTCACCTCCTACCAGGACGCGCTACAGGCCGGCGAGCTGCGGTTCCGGATTTACATCCTGGTCCAGGGCTATGCGCCGATCTACCAGCACCTCAAGGACGCCGGCGTTCGCGGCGGCCTGGGTGACGAGCGGCTGCGCATTGGCGGCGTGAAGTTCCTGGCCGACGGCTCGGCGCAGGAACGCACGATGCGGATGAGCACCCCGTATGTCGGCCGACCGAACGATTTTGGCATTTTGACGATGAGCCAGGAGGAGATCGATGCCGCCGCGGCGGACGCCGATCGCGCCGGCTTCCAGATCGGCATTCACGCCAACGGCGACGTCGCCATCGACATGGTGCTGAAGGCCTACGAGAAAGTGAAGGCGGGCCGCAAGCAGCCTGACTATCGGCCGCGCATCGAGCATTGCTCGCTGGTCAATCCCGATCTGCTGAAGCGGATCAAGCAGGTCGGCGCCGTGCCGCTGCCGTTCTACACCTATGCGCACTACCACGGCGACAAGTGGGCCGAATACGGCCAGGACAAGATGCAGTGGATGTTCGCGCACCGCTCCTTTCTCGATTACGGCATTCCGGTGGCGCCCGCCTCGGACTACATTCCCGGTCCGTTCGAACCGCTGATGGCGATTCAGAGCATGGTCACCCGCAAGGACTACGCGGGTCGGATCTGGGGACCGAACCAGCGCATCACGGTGGCGGAAGCGCTGAAGATCTGTACCCTCGGCGGGGCGTACGCCTCGCACGAGGAGCACGTCAAGGGATCGATCGCGGTCGGCAAGCTGGGCGACTTCGTGATCCTCGCGCACGACCCGCAGCAGGTCGATCCCGATACGATCAAATCGATCCGCGTGATCCGCACCGTGGTCGGCGGCCGGACGGTCCACAATCTGGACGCGTGATCCGTCGCGATCGGATGGCGCCGACCGCCGCCGCCAGGGAAAACATCCTTGACAACCACCCGACGCCGGGTGGACACTTGCCAAATATAAGACGTCATCTCACATTGTGAGACAAGGAGATCCGATGCTTTCCCTTCGCCTGCTGACGTGGTGTCTGGGTCTGGCGGTCATGACGGCGGTGCCGGTGCGCGCGCAGGTGATCACTGCGGAGATCTCCGGTGTGGTGACCGATGGCTCGGGCGCGGTGCTGCCGGGCGTGACCGTCACCGCCCGCAATCTCGGCACCGGCTTCGAGCGCATCGCGGTCACGACCGACAAGGGGCGCTACTCGCTGCTCAGCCTGCCGACCGGGCCCTACAAGGCGACCGCCTCCCTCGCCGGCTTCAACTCCGCGACCCGGGAAGGCTTCACCCTGAGCCTCAACCAGACGGTGGTCGTCGACTTTCAGCTCGCCCCCGCGTCGGTGGCCGAGACGGTCACTGTCAGTGGCGAAGCCCCGCTCATCTCGACGACCAGCGGGGTGATCGGCAAGACGATCGGCACCGACATCATCGATTCCGTGCCCAGCCTGGGCCGCAACTATCAGAATCTGGTGGCACTGGCGCCGGGCGTCCGCAGCACCGAGACCACCAATCCACGTATCGGCGGGAACGCCTACTACGCCAACAGCTGGAAAGTGGACGGCATGGAGAACGATCAGGAGAGCGTCGCTGGCGTCCAGTCGCGCGTCACCCAGGACGCGGTCGCCGAAGTTCAGGTCCTGACCAATCAATTTTCGGCAGAGTTCAGCCGTGCGCTCGGCGGCGCCGTCAACGTCATCACCCGCTCCGGTACCAACAAGTTCGATGGACGCGGCTTCTACTATGGCCAGAACGGCGAATGGAACGAGAAGAATTACTTCGCGCGCTCCGCCCCGAAGCCGACCAACAACACCAAGCAGTATGGGGGCACGTCCGGCGGACCCCTCAAGCGCGACAAGATCCACTACTTCGCCTCGGTCGAGCGCATCCAGACGGATAACCCGATCACCCTCGTCACCGATGGTGAGTCGATCAACCTGATCTCCCCGTTCCGCGGCTGGAGCGCGTTCGGCAAGATCACCCACCAGCTGAGCACCAACCACTCGCTGCAGCTCTCCTACCTGCTCGACAAGAACGTCACCGAGAACGCCAATGTCGGGGGCATCGCGCAGATCGACAACGGCTACCGGCGCACCAACCGCAACGACAATGTCATCGTCAGCGACGTCGGTGTGCTCTCTCCGACCGTGGTCAATGAATTGCGCGTGATGTGGCAGCGGAACGATCGCGTTGCCGTCCCCAACTCGGCGCAGGGACCGGAAATCAACCGTCCGAGCTCACGGACCGGCCGCAACTCCGGCGGTCAGTTCGGCCAGCGCGAGAGCAAGATCCAGGTGAACGACACGATCGCAAAGGTCTACGGCGCCCACAACTTCAAGGCGGGCGTCAACCTCCAGGTCGTCTACGGATCCGAGTGGCTCTTCGAAACGAACTTCGGCGGCGCCTACGTGTTCGACACCGATCGCCCATTCGACGCCAACGATGCGTTGACCTACCCGATCCAGTACAACGTCGGTACCGGCACCCCGAACGCCTCTATCGACAACAACATCCTCGGGATCTTCGTGCAGGATGCCTGGAAGCTGCACCGGACGTTCACCCTGAATGCGGGCGTTCGCTACGACCGTGAATCGGGCGATGCGGTGAAGCCGTTCAAGAGCTTCCCCGACAACAACAACGTGGCGCCGCGCCTGTCGTTTGCCTGGGCGCCCGACGAGGATCGTAAGACCTCAGTCCGCGGCGGTGCCGGACGCTTCTACTACCGGATGAACGGCAACCTCGGGGTCAACATGATCGTGCAGGGGGCGCCGCCGCCCGACGGCATCGGCACGACGGTGCAGACCACCATCAACTTCCCGGGCTATCCGGACCCCTCCGGTCCGAATCCCCGCGGCACCGCGTCGTCACCGGTTCGCCTGAAGACCGGCGGGTACAGCGATGGTAACGAGCAGACTCCCTACGCCGACCAGCTGAGCCTGGGGGTGGCGCGCGAGCTCTGGCGCGACGCCGCCGTGTCGGCCGACTACGTCAGCACCCGCGGCAAGCACTACACGCGCGCCGCAGACCGGAACTTCCCCGACCCCGTCACCGGCCTCAAGCCGAAGCCGGACTACGGGCAGTACCTGGGTCTACGACACCAATGGCCACATGTGGTACGACGCGCTGCTGGTGAAGTTCGACAAGCGCCATGTCGCAGCGCCATCAGGTACAGCGTCACCTACACCCTTTCGAGCACCGAAGACGATACGTGGCCCGAGTTCATCACGCAGGGCGGCGGCCCACAGGCTTGGTACAACCCGGGCGCGGAACGCGCGTATTCGGCCACTTCTGGCCTGAACGCCGACGACCACGAGCGACATCGCGTGACCGTGAACGGTCTCGTGCAGCTGCCTTGGGGCTTCGATCTGAGCGGCGTGATCGTGGCGAACTCCGCGCGCCGGTTCAACATTACGACCGGCCGCGACAACAACGGCGATGCCGTGCTTGCCGACCGTCCGAACCTGGTGAACGGCGCCTACGTCGATCCCGGCACCGGCCCCGGCGTGCAGGGAACTCTTGGCAAGAACGCCGGGATCCGCGCCAAGTACTTCGGCGTCGATGCCCGACTGGCAAAATCCTTCAGGATCCAGGACTTTTCCTTCCGCGTGATCGGCGAGGCGTTCAATATCACCAATCGCGTGAACTACAACACCTTCCAGGGCAACATCCGATCGGCGCAGTTCAACACCGCGATCTCCGCTTTCCGTCCGCGAACGATCCAGCTCGGCGCCCAGTTCGATTTCTAGTCAGCTCCGCGGCGGCCAGCGCGACTTGCGCCGGCCGCCGCATCGGGCCATTGCGCCTGGGAGGGACGGCCCCCGATGTGGTTTCAACGGATGTCCCTCGAGGATTGGTTCGACACCCACCAGTTCACTACGCGTTACGACGTGGGCGAAAGCGCCGTCAAGTTCCTCAAGCTTCAGGATCTCGGACTGGATCTGAACGCGGTCGATCTCCGCTACGGTCATCACACTGGCGCGCCCGAGCTCCGTGAGGCGATCAGCCACGAGTATCCAGGATTGACCCGCGACGACGTGCTGGTAACGTCGGGCGGGGCGGAGGCCATCTTCTCGATCTGCATGGCCGTGCTCCGGCCGGGTGACCACGTCATCGTCGAGCATCCCAATTACCCGTCCACCTACGAGGTGCCGCGTGGGCTCGGGTGCGACGTCGAACTGTTCCGTCTGAATTTCGAGGAGAACTTCGAGCTCGATCTCGACCGGCTGGAGCGGGCGATCAGAGCGGACACCAAGCTCCTCATCTTCACCCATCCCAACAACCCGACCGGCTCGATGATTTCGCAGGAGCAGCAGGTGCGTCTCATCGAGCTGGCCGAGTCGAGACGAATCTATCTGATCTTCGACGAGACCTATCGGCAGCTGGCGTTCGGCGACCCGCTCCCGGCGGCGGCCTCGCTGAGCCGCTTTGCGATCAGCATCACCAGCATGTCGAAGTGTTACGGCTTGCCCGGGATCCGGATCGGCTGGCTGGCGTGCCGCTCCCGTGACATCCACCACGGCGTGCTCGCGGTCCGCGAACAGGTGACGATCGCCAATGGCGCGCTGAGTGAGGCAATCGCGCTGCGGGTACTGGAGAAGAGAACCGAGTTCCTGACGCGCGCCCGGGCCCACGTCAGCAGGAACCTGGCGATTGCCACGGCGTGGCTCGACGGACGCGGCGACCTCGAGTGGGTGAAGCCGCAGGGCGGCGTCGTTGCATCGCCGCGGCTGCGGGAGGGCTGCGTTGAGGATCCCGAGGCGCTGTACCACCTGCTCGCCACCGAGCACCAGGTGTTCGTAGTTCCGGGCCGATGCTTCGACATGGACAATCGGTTTTTCCGGCTCGGGTTCGGCGCTACCGCGGAAGAACTGACCGAAGGGCTGCGACGGGTTGCGCTGGCGCTCGATCGGGCACTCGCGCGGAAGGCCGTGTGCTGATGCCTCGGTCAGCGGTGCACCGCTCGCAGGCCGCCGCCGGCATCGCGCTGTTGCTGGCGATCCAGACTGTGTCGTCGGCGGCCGGGGCGTCCGGGCAGGGGCCCATCGGCGCCGTTTCAAGCCCGCCGCGAAGCGACCGCGTCGCGAGCTATCAGATCGAGGCAACGCTCGATCCGGCGAGGCGCGTCCTGACCGGACGCGAGATCGTCACCTGGCGGAATGCGACTGCATTTCCGACCCGCGAGCTGCGTCTCCACCTCTACTACAACGCGTGGCGCAACGACCAATCCTCATACATCAAATCGGCCACGCTGAGCGGCTTCGGACGCCGAAGGTTTCAGGACGACGACTGGGCATATTGCAACGTGTCGGCGGTGTCACTCCTGGGTGAGTCCTCCTCCTCGCCCCTCCCGACCGATTTCATCCAGCCGGATGACGGAAACAAGGAGGATCGCACCGTGCTTCGGGTCACGCTTCCCGAGCCCGTGCCGCCTGGAAGGGTGGTCCGGTTCGAGGTCCGCTGGGAGCTCAAGATCCCACGTCCGTCGCAAAGAACCGGCGCCATCGGTTCGTACTTCCTGCTCGGCCAATGGTTCCCCAAGCTGGGCGTGTTCGAGGCCAACGGCACCTGGAACGCGCACCAGTTCATCCAGACGGAGTTCTTTGCGGATTTTGGCGTGTACGACGCGGCCTTGACCGTGCCGGATGGCTGGGTGGTGGGCGCCACCGGAACACGGGGGACGTCCGCGCCACATCCCGCCGGAGGCACGACGCATCGATTTCATGCGGAGGACGTCCATGACTTCGCCTGGACGACGTCGCCCAATTTCCAGGTGCACACCGACCGCTTCGAAAGTGCCGGGTTGCCGGCCGTCGATCTGGAGCTCCTGCTGCTCCCGGAGCACGCCGGCCTGAAGGATCGCTACTTCGCGAGCGCGAAGGAAGCCCTGCGGCTGTATGGCACCTGGTATAGGCCCTATGCCTGGGACCGCATCACGCTGGTGGATCCTGCGTACGAGTCGAACACCGGCGGCATGGAGTATCCGATGTTCGTGACCAGCGAATCGCGCTGGCTCACGCTGGCGGAGAACCGCCTGATGGAAGCGAACACCATCCACGAGATCGGCCACATGTGGTTTCAGTCGGCGGTGGCCAACAACGAGTTCGAGGATGCATGGCTCGACGAGAGCCTCAACACCTATGCCCACAAGCGAGTTCTCGAGGAGATCTACCGGCCGAGCATCCTGGAGAAGCGTTACTTCCACGGCTTCATCCCCTTCGCGTTTCCCGAGATCCCGCGCGCCCAGCCGCAGCACGGCGCGGATCCGTTCGACGGCTTTCGTCCCTCACTCAAGCTCGAATCGCTGGCCACGAAGTCGTATCTCAGCGACGAACGCACCTACTATCTGCTGCCCTACACCAAGGGTTCGTTGATGCTCGTGACGCTCGAGCGTTACCTCGGTGTCGAGACGATGCGGCGCATCCTCGCGGCGGTGACGGAACGCTATTGGTTCAAACATCCGCGCCCGTCGGATTTCATCGCCATCGCCAACGACGTGAGCGGCCGGGATCTGACCTGGTACTTCGACCAGGTGCTCACCGGAACCAATGTCTTCGACTATGCCGTGGACCGGGTGGTGTCGCGGCCGAGGCGCAGCCCGCAGGGATACGGTCCTGAGCCGGGCGACCGTGCGCTCCACGCCGGAGCCGCGCTCACCGGTGGCGTGGCGGGGTTCGATTCGCTGGTCGACATTCATCGCTGGGGCGAAGGCACGTTCCCGGTGGAGATCCGGGTCACCTTCGAGGATGGCTCGGTCACCGACAAGGCATGGGACGGCAAGGACCGTCGCGTCCGCATGGCCTTCGCCAGCGCGAGCCGCATTCAACGCGTGGAGGTCGATCCGCGTCGCGTGCTCGTGCTCGATGTGAATTCAACCAACAACTCCTGGACGAGCCGTCCCAACGCCGAGATCGGCGCCCGTAAGTGGACGGCAAAATGGACGATCTGGCTGCAGCACCTGCTCGAATCCGGTGCGTTCTTTTCCTGATATGGGGCACTCTCTGATCCAGGCGGCGTCGGCACTCCGACAGGGTGGGCGAGAGGTGGCACCCGCCTGGCGCTACCTGCTGGGCGCGCATGCCTGGAACCTGACGCTGGCGTTGTGCCTGGCGGTTCTGGTCCACGACGCTGTCCGTGCATCGCTGGGGTCGAGCCTCGCCGGAGATCGGATGAAGGAGAGCTGGGACAGTCTCTGGTATGCGTCGTTCTCGACGCAGGCCAGCGGTGTGGCGTCCACCTTCAGGCCGAGCGTGAGTGGGGCCGGGGCTGTCCTCGATGCGCTCGACGCGTTCCTGGATGGTTTCGACGGCCTGTTCGGCGGCGGCCTCGAGGCCGGCGTCTGGCCGATGGTGGTGGTCTACTGGTTGTCCTGGTCTTTCCTGAGCGGCGGCTTCGTTTCGATGTTCGTCGCCCCCGATCGCGGCGTCGGGTTCATGAGCCGGGCCGCCCGCCTGTTCCCGCGGTTCTTCACGATCAGCCTGATCGGCCTTCTTGGCTACGCGCTGATCCTGGGCTGGATGCGTGGTGGGGCAGACGCATTCGTGGCGTCGCGGGTGCGCGACGTCAGTGACGAGCGGGTCCACTTCGCCTGGACGCTGAGCGAGTACCTCGCGCTCTGGGCGTTGGTGTTGGTTGTCAACGTAGCGGTCGATTACGCCAAGGTGTTCGCCGCGCGCACTGCTGACCAGTCGTGGTCACTGCGGACGATGGTCGACGTGCTGGCGCGCTCTGTCCGCTTTCTCGGCCGGAACGCCGTCAGCGTGCTTGCGCTGTACATCGTGACCGGAGTGCTAGGGCTTCTCCTGATGGTGCTGTACCTCTCGATCGTTCCCGGCGCCGCCGATTCCACCTCGACGGCGATCCTGGGCACGTTCCTGTTCGGTCAGGCATATGTCTTGTGCCGAATTGCCGTCCGGTGTCTCTTCTACGCCGGTGAGGCGGCGCTGACCGCCCGGCTGCCGGATCCTTCATCTCTCCGTTTCCCAGGTGAGTGTCGCGTGAGCGTCCCGGTCGTCGCACTCGACACCGAGTTCCGCCGTGATCTGGGCGCCTTCGACGCCACGATGGTGGTCGTCGGCTCGATGATCGGTTCGGGGATCTTCCTGGTGTCGGCCGACATGGCCCGCACGCTGGGCAGTCCGGGCTGGCTCCTGGCGTCTTGGCTGCTGACTGCGGCGCTGACGCTGGCGGCGGCGCTTTCCTACGGAGAACTCGCGGCGATGATGCCGCGGGCCGGCGGCCAGTATGTCTATCTCCGGGAAGCATTCAATCCGCTGCTGGGATTTCTCTACGGCTGGACCTTGTTTCTGGTGATTCAGGCGGGCACCATCGCGGCCGTGACCGTGGGCTTCTCGAGGTACCTCGGCGTATGGGCGCCGACGATCTCCGAAGACCGCTACCTCGTGGCCCCGATCCATCTGACCAGGCAGTATGCGGTGTCGCTGTCCACGGCCCAGCTGCTCGCGGTCGGCGTGATCGTCCTTTTGACCTGGACCAATACCCGCGGGGTGAAGTGGGGCAAGCTCATTCAGAACGTGTTCACCTCTGCGAAGACCGTGGCACTCGCCGGGCTGATTCTCCTCGGCCTGCTCGGCGGCTGGAACGCGGCCGCGGTCTCGACGAACTTTGGCGATGCGTGGACGATCCGTGGTGCCGTGCCGGTGGCGGCGGGGCTGTCCCCGGCGACCGGCTTTGGCCTGTTTGTCGCCTTGTGCGTCGCCCAGGTTGGATCGCTGTTCGCTGCCGATGCCTGGAACAACATCACGTTCACCGCGGGCGAAGTCAAGAATCCGCGGCGGAATATCCCGCTGTCTCTGGCCGCGGGGACGGGCCTGGTGCTGACGCTCTACCTCCTGGCCAATCTGGCGTATGTCGTCACGCTGCCGTTCGACCAGATCCAGCACGCGCCGTCCGACCGGGTGGCCAGCGCGACGCTCGAAGCGGTGCTGCCGGGGCGCGGAGCACTGTTGATGGCGCTCGGCATCATCATCTCGACGTTCGGCTGCGCCAACGGTTTGATCCTCGCCGGCGCTCGTGCCTCGTACGCAATGGCTCGGGACGGAGTCTTCTTCAGGGCCGCCGGCCGTCTGAACGCCGCTCAGGTGCCGGCCTGGGCCCTGGTGGTTCAAGGGGTGTGGTCCGCGATGCTTGTCCTGCCGCGCACCTTCGACCCACAGACGGGTGCTTACGGAAATCTCTATAGCAACCTGCTCGACTACGTGATTTCGGCGGCGCTGTTCTTCTACATTCTCACCACGATCGGTCTCTTTCGTCTTCGGGCCACTCGTCCCGACGCTGAACGTCCGTACCGGGCGATCGGGTATCCGGTCGTTCCCGCGCTCTACATCACGGCCGCCTCGGTTCTTCTGATGATGCTGGCGGCATATCGCACCGCGACCACCTGGCCGGGATTCGCCATCGTCGCTCTCGGCGTGCCGGTGTATCTGCTATGGGGGCGCCGTTCCGGCGGCGCCGCATTCGTACCGGATCAGCGGCGAACCCGCGTCCCTGGCCGCCGGGAGGGCCGATGACTGACACGCTTCGCCACGCCGGACCTCCTCACACGATGTTCACGGCGTATCGCGGCGAGACCTCGCGGTCGCGTGCCCTGTTCGGCCGTGCCCTGGCGGTGATGCCAGGAGGCAACACCCGTCATTCCGTGATATTGAACCCGTATCCGGTCTATCTCGCGAGCGGCCGCGGATGCCGGGTGACCGACGTCGAAGGCGAGGAGCGGATCGACTTTCTCAACAACTTCACGTCGCTGATCCATGGGCACGCCGATCCCGACGTGACTGCAGCCGCCCAGGCGCGCGTCGCCCTCGGCACCGCCTTCGCCGGCCCGACCGAGCTCGATGTCGAGCTCGCGGAGCTGCTCGTCGATCGGGTCCCGACGATGCAGCAGGTGCGCTTCTGCAACTCGGGGAGCGAAGCGGTGATGCTCGCCGTGAAACTGGCCCGCGCCTGCACCGGCCGGGCGAAGATCGCCAAGATCGAAGGCGCCTACCACGGGATCTACGACTACGCGCAGGTCAGCGAGTTCTCGAATGAGAGCAACTGGGGCGCGGCCGTCCGGCCGGCCAGCGTGCTCGACGCTGGTTCGCCGCGAAGCGTCGCCTCCGAAGTGGTGGTGATGCCGTGGAACGACGCCGAGGCGTGCGAGCGTCTGATCGAAGAACATCACGACCAGCTCGCTGCCGTCCTGATCGATGCGATCCCCCTCGGTTTGAGTCTCGTCGCCGCCGAACCCGGTTTTCTCGAACGCCTGCGAGCAGTGACCCGGCGACGCGGCATCCTGTTCATCGCCGACGAGATCCTGAACTTCCGGCTGGGCTACCACGGCGCGTTTCACGATCTCGGAATCCAGCCCGACATCACCTGTCTCGGCAAGATCATCGGCGGCGGCTTTCCCGTCGGCGCCGTCGGCGGCAGGGCCGACGTGATGGACGCATTCGACCATCGTCGCCCTGACGCGGTGCACCATGGCGGCACCTATAACGGGAACCCGGTGACCATGGCGGCCGGACTCGCGACGATGCGTAAGATGACGCCGGAAGCCTACGTGCGGCTCAACGCGCTGGGAGACTCGCTGCGGGATCAGCTGTCGGCCATGCTGCGCGATCGCGGCATCGCCGCTCAGGTCTTCGGACGCGGCTCGCTCTTCGCGGTCCGGCTGACCCATGATGAGCTGCGGGACTGGCGTTCGGTCAGCCGGCACGTGGCGTCCGAACCGATCTACGGCCAGCTCTCTCACGAGATGCTCGGCCGCGGCATCCTGATGTCGCAACGCGGGATCACGGGCACCCTGTCCACCCCGATGGGCCCCGCCGAGATCGGCGCGTTCGTCGAGGCGCTGGACGATGCACTTCGAGCCCTGGGTCGTACTGCGTGAGTATCGCCGCCGAACTGAAGGGCCGGATCAGCCTTACCGAAGCGGTCTTCGCGCTGGTCGGCTACATCATCGGCGGCTCCATCTTCATCCTCCCCGGTGCGCTGGCCGGACAGGTCGGGCCGGGCGTCTTCGTGGCCTACCTGCTGGCGGCCATCGTCGCCCTGTTCATCTGTGTGGCTTCGGCGCAGATCGGCAGCGCGTTCCCCATGAGCGGCGGCACCTATGTGGCGGTGAGCAGCGTGATCTCGCCGTTCTGGGGATTCATGGTCGTGTGGATGGGCGTGCTGGTGATCTTCACCAGCACATCGGCCCTGGCCTACGGCCTGGTCGACTACCTCACGCCCTGGATCCCGGCGCTCGGCCGTCACCGCTTCATCGGGGCCGTGACGTCGATCGTGGTATTCACCGGCGTCAACCTGCTTGGCATCCGCACCGCGGTGTGGGCGCAGATCGTCATGGTCGTGGCATTCATGGCCGTGCTGGTGGTGTTCGGCGTCGGGGGATTGCTTTATTCGCGTGGTGCGAACTTCACCCCGCTCTTCCCGCTCGGTATTATGGCCGTCCTGCAGACCGCGATCCCCGCTTTCTATTCCTACAGCGGCTTCAGTGCGATCGTCACTTTCGGCGGGGAGATCGTGAATCCCCGGCGCAACATTCCGCTCGTGCTCGTCATCAGTCTGCCCCTGATCACCGCCGTCTACACCTTGGTGACGCTGGCGATGCCGGGCGTCGTCAACTGGCGCGACCTGGCCGCTGGAGAGGCGACATTGTCTCGTGTGTCATCGGTCTTTCTGCCGGCCGGCGTCGGTGTGTTCATCGGCGTCGCCGCCGTGTGCGCCATCGCCACGTCGATCAACGGGTTGCTGCTGACCAAGAGCCGCGACGTCTTTTCTCTGGCGCTCGACCGAGTCTTTCCCGTTGCGCTGTCGAGGATGGGGCCGTTCGGCGAACCGCGAGGTGCCTTGCTGGCGATGTGCGGCGTCGCCATTTTCGGGGTGTCGTTGAGGCGAAGCTTCGTGCAGTACGCCAGCATGGCGGTGTTGTGCGTGATGGTGATCCACGTGCTCCAGGGGGTGGTGATCCTGCTTCTGCCCCGGCGTATGCCCGCGCACTATCAGGCAGCCGAGTATCGCCTGTCCAGGCCGGCGCGGGTCTTCTGGGGTATTGGCCTGATTCTCGTCGCTTCGGTGTTTATCGTTTCGGGGGTGGCCAGCGAACGGGTAGGCGGAGTCGTTTACCTTGCCGCCTGCGGCCTGGGCGCACTCTGGTATGCGTTTCGCCGAGGGCAACTGCGCCGCGACGGCGTCCGGATCGAGCAGCTGCTCCTCGACCATGCTGCCCGGGTGATCGAGCCGCCGGAGGGTAGGGCCGCCCAATGACCGGCAGCAGCAATCCCGCGGTGATCGTCACGCAGCACGGACCGGTCGTCGTCCTCACGCTGAACCGCGCGCCGGTGAACGCAATCGGCGCGACGCTCCGATCGATGCTGAAGTCAGCCCTCGACGACGCGATGCGCCGCGCCGAGGTCGTCGGGGTCGTACTCACCGGGGCGGGCCAGCACTTCAGCGCCGGGGCAGATATCCGCGAGTTCGGCGGTGCCCCCGATGTCAGCGCTCCGTCGCTGGTCGAGATCATCGATGCGATCGAAAGCGCCCCGAAGCCGGTGATTGCGGCGATCCATGGCACTGCCACCGGCGGCGCGCTCGAACTGGCGATGGCGTGCGCGTATCGCCTCGGCTCTCCGGACGCGGACCTGGGTCTGCCGGAAGTGACGCTCGGCTTCGTGCCAGGTGCGGGCGGCACCGTGCGACTCCCGCGCCTGGTCGGGGTCGAACGGGCCCTGGACCTGATTCTCAGCGGCCGCCGGATCGGCGGCGATGAAGCGGTGAGCTGCGGTCTCCTGGACGAAATCGCGCCGCTCACCGATGTCGTGCCGCGCGCAGTGGCATTGGCGGAACGTGCCGCCGGTACCGCGCCGAGGCGGACCCGCGACTTGCCGGTGGCGCCGGTTCCAGCCGATGTCTTCACCCGGGCTGAAGCCGGGCTGGCGAAAAGTGCCCGAGGCCGCCACGCGCCCGCGGCGGCGCTCGCATGTGTGCGACGCGCGGTGGAGCTGCCCTTTTCTGAAGCGCTACGCCAGGAGCGGGAGACATTCCTCGCCATGGTGCGCGGCCCGGAATCGGCCGCACTGCGCCACGTGTTTTTCGCCGAGCGGGAGGCGCAGAAGGTGGCGCAGCTCCCCGACGGCGCCGGCTTTCCGATCGTCAGGACCGTCGGGATCGTGGGTTTCGGGACGATGGGGAGCGGCATCGCGATCGCTTTCGCCAATGCCGGGCTTCCGGTCGTTGTCGTGGACGAAACGCCCGAAGCCGTCGAACGTGGTCTCGCGAAGGTGCGTGCGACCAACGAAGACGCGCGTGTCAAGGGACGCATCAGCGACACCGAATGTGCCACCCGTATTGCGCGGGTGCGCGGTTCTGTCGATTACGCCGATCTGTCCGGCGTGGATCTTGCGATCGAGGCGGCGTTCGAAGAGATGGAGGTGAAGCACGCGGTCTTTGGCCGGCTGGGGGCCATCTGCCGCGCATCGGCGATCCTTGCGACCAACACGTCGAGCCTGGACGTCAACGTGATCGCCGCCGCGACCAGGCACCCGGCGCGCGTGGTCGGCCTCCACTTCTTCTCTCCGGCGAACATCATGAAGCTGGTCGAAATCATCAGGCCGGCATCCGTTTCGCCCGATGTTCTCGCCGCCTCGCTCGACGTGGTGAAGCGGCTCGGCAAGATCGGCGTGGTCGTCGGTGTGGGTGAGGGCTTCGTCGGCAATCGGATGCTGTTCGCCTACCGCCGTCAGGCGGACTTCCTCCTCGAGGAGGGGGCCTTGCCCGATCAGGTCGATCGCGCGCTGCGCGATTTCGGCATGGCGATGGGGCCGTTCCAGACCGCAGACGTGGCCGGCCTCGACATCAGCTGGCGCATCCGGAAGCGCCTGGCCGCGACCCGTCCGAAGGAGCTTCGCTACTCGCCGATCGCCGACCGGCTCTGCGAGAAAGGCCGGCTCGGCCAGAAGACCGGCGCTGGCTGGTACCGCTACGAGCAGGGAAGCCGGACGTCCATTCCCGACCCGGAAGTCGAGGCGATCGTGCGCGACGTCAGCGCCGAATTGGGGTTCACGCGACGAGAGATCACTGATGTTGAAATTGTCGACCGCTGTCTCGGCGCTCTGGTCAACGAAGGCGCCGCGATCCTTGAAGAGGGTCTCGCGGCCCGGGCAGGGGATATCGACGTGATCTGGATTCACGGCTACGGATTCCCCCGCCACCGCGGCGGACCGATGCACTGGGCGAACACGGCCGGCCTCGAACGAATCCTGCACGTGGTCGAACGGATGCACGCGGACCAGGGTGCGCTGGTCCAGCCTTCCGCCCTGCTGCGCCGCCTGGTTCGCGAGCGGCAAGACTTCGAGGGGTCATTCGATCGGTCCTCAGCGAGAGAGCAGGCATGAAGGAAGCGGTCATCGTCTCCACGGCACGAACTCCGATCGGCAGGGCGACTCGTGGCGCCTTCAACATCACGCATGGAGCCGAGCTGGCCGGCCACGTGATCCAGCATGCTGTTGTTCGCGCCGCCGTGGATCCCGCCGAGATCGAAGACGTGGTCATCGGATGCGCGCTGCCGGAGGGCGCGACCGGCAAGAACATCGGACGGATGGGTGCGATGCGCGCCGGGCTCCCGGTGACAGTGGCGGGCATGACCGTGAACCGATTCTGTTCGTCGGGTCTGCAGGCGATCGCGATCGCGGCCCACCGCGTGATCGTCGACGGGGCCCCGGTGATGGTTGCGGGGGGGGTCGAATCGATCAGTCTGGTGCAGGGACATCGCAACAAGTTCCACGACGTCGACGAATGGCTGATGGAACGCCGGCCGGCGCTGTGGATGCCGATGATCGACACGGCGGATCTGGTGGCCAGGCGCTATGGGATCACCCGTGAAGCGCAGGACGAGTACGCGGTGTCGAGCCAGCAGCGCACGGCGCGGGCGCAGCAGGCCGGCTTCTTCGATCAGGAGATCGTGCCCCTTCGCACGATCAAGGAAGTGACCGACAAGGAAACCGGCGCGGTCTCACGGCAGGAGGTGACGCTGACCCGGGACGAAGGGAACCGCGCCGACACCACGCTGGAGGGCCTCGCAAAACTCGCGCCGGTGCGCGGACCGGAGCACTTCGTGACGGCGGGGAATGCCAGCCAGCTCTCCGATGGCGCATCGGCTTGCGTGGTGATGGACGGCACCCGCGCGGCGCGAATGGGGATCGAGCCGCTCGGCGTATTCCGCGGTTTCGTCGTCGCGGGGTGTGAACCCGACGAAATGGGCATCGGTCCTGTGTTCGCGGTCCCCCGTCTGCTGGAGCGTCACGGGCTGAAGGTTGACGACATCGATCTGTTCGAGCTCAACGAGGCGTTCGCAGTTCAGGTCGTGTATTGCCGCGATCGTCTCGGCATTTCTCCAGATCGGCTCAACGTCAACGGCGGTGCCATCTCGATCGGTCATCCCTATGGCATGAGCGGGGCGCGCCTGGTCGGCCATGCATTGATCGAAGGGCGGCGCCGGAAGGCGCGCCGCGTGGTCGTCACGATGTGCGTTGGCGGTGGCATGGGCGCCGCCGGCCTGTTCGAGGTGTGCTGATCCGCCATGCCGGTACCGACCACCGCTCTGGGCGCCGAACTGGCATCAGAAATTGTGGACATCACCGCCCGCATGACGCTCGCCTTCGCCGCCGGGGTTGGCGACGTGGGGTCGAGGACCTTCGATGACGCCACCGGTCCGGGTCTGATCGCGCCGCCAGCGTTCTGCGCAAGGCTCGAATGGACCGTCCTGCTGCGCAGCCGGTCGCACGTGCTCGGACTCAATGACGCGGAGCGCGCACGCGCCGTCCACGTGGAGCAGGACTCGACGTTCCACCGGCCGATCCGGCCCGGCGACCGTTTGTCGACACGGGGAAGAGTCGTGGCGATCCGGTCCACCAGTGCCGGTGCACTGGTCCGTACGCACCTGACCACGACCGATGCCACGAGCGAGGCGCCGGTGGTGACTTCGTGGCACGCATCGATCTATCGCGGCGTTGGCGTCGCGGGCGCTGGTGGAAGTGTCGCGGATCCGCCACCGATTCCCCCGCTCCCGACGGAGTTGAACCAGCGCCTGGCGATTCACATTCGCCCTGAAGCCGCTCACGTGTATACCGAGTGCGCGGCGATCTGGAATCCGATTCACAGCGAACGGCGAATCGCGCTCGAGCAGGGTCTGCCCGGCGTCGTTCTTCACGGTACCGCGACCTGGGCTACCGCCGGGCGGGAGATCGTGGCGTTCCATGCGGACGGCGATCCCGGTCGACTGAAGCGGCTTCGCGCAACGTTCAAGGCGCCGGTCGTTCCCGGACACCAGATCACGTTGCTGCACGATTCCTCCGGAAAGGGGGCTGTGGTGTACCGCGTGATCAATCACCGCGGCGAGATGGCCATTGCCGACGGTTTCGCCGAGGTCGACAGCTGAGCATGCCTGCGCCCACCTCACTGCCGATGCCGCGTTTTCATCCCTTCGTCGGCCTCGATGTCCCATGGCTGCTGCGCGAACGGGCGCGGACCTGCGCCGATCGGACCTACTTGATCTGGGACCCGTTCGAGGGAGAAGGCTGTTCATACACTTACGCGGAGTTCGCCCGCCGCGTTGACCGGTTCGCTGCCGGCCTTGCCTCGCGCGGGCTGCACAAGGGAGATTTCTTCCTCATGCACCTCGGGAACTGTGCCGAGTTCCTGATCGCGTGGCATGCCTGTTCCCGTCTGGGCGTGGTGGCGGTCACCACCAACACGCGATCGTCGCCTGACGAACTGAGCTACTTCGCGGAGAACTGCGGCGCGGTCGCGGCGTTGACCCAGCCGGCGTTGGTCGATGTGGTGGCGGCAAGTGCCCCCGCGTTGCGGTTCATCGTCACGACCGCGACAGACCAGGGTGCGGCGCCGTCGGCCTTTCGCACCGCCGGGGTGATTCGGTACCGACGAAATCGCCGGCGACCCGGCGGACCCTGCCGGCTGGCGCGCATGATCCCCTGGACTTCAACAGCGTTCAATACACTTCCGGCACTACGGCGCGCCCGAAAGGCGTCGTCTGGACGCATGCGAATGTGTTGTGGGGGGCGCGCCTGACCGCCGCGCTGCTTCAGCTGCGCCCGGAGGATGTCGGCTTCGTGTTCTTCCCGTTGTTCCACACCAACGCGCTCATGTACTCGGCGCTCGCGAGTCTGTGGGCGGGCGGCGCGATCGTGGTGACGCCGAGGTACTCGGCGAGCCGGTTCTGGAGCAAGGCCCTTCGCCACGGCTGCACCTGGGCGACGTCATCGCCGTTCATGCTGAAGACGCTGGCAACCCATCCGGTCCCCGACCGGCACCTCTTCCGATTCTGGGGGTCTGGCACCACCGATCCACCGCTCTGTCGCGACCTGTTCCGCGTCCAGGGTCTCGGCTGGTTCGGCATGACCGAAACGGTCAGTCTCCCCACCGTGGGTCATCTCGACCTGCCGAACCGCCCGCTCGGCATGGGACGGGTCACGCCTGGTTACGAGGTCAGCGTGGTGCGAGACGACGGATCGAGCGTCGAATTCGGGGAGACTGGACGACTCTTGATCCGCGGGATACCCGGCTTGTCGCTCTTCTACGAGTACCCTCAACAACCCGGAAGCGACCGCTGCCGCATTCGACGCGGAAGGCTGGCTCGAGACCGGCGACCTGGTGACGCCGCACGCTGACGGCGGCTTCCGGTTCGAAGGCCGTGGCCGCGACATGCTTCGGGTCGGGGCGGAGAATGTCGCCGCGGCCGAGATCGAGCGCGTCATTCAGACCGTGCCGGGCGTGTTCGAGGTCGCGGTCGTGGCCAAGCCGGACGAGCTCCTCAGCGAGGTCCCCGCCGCCTTCGTGATTCCGTCCGGTGAGCCCGGTGATCTCGCCAGCCGTATTCTCGAGACCTGCCGTGCTCAACTCGCCGACTTCAAAGTGCCGCGTGAGGTCGTCTTCGTTTCCGAACTGCCGCGGTCAACGCTCAACAAAGTGTCCAAGAAGGATCTCCGGGCCCGTTTCGCGGCACCGGCAGGTCCTGAAATACAGGAGCCCGCATGAAGCTCGACGTCTTCGAAATGGAGCGGTTCCAGTCGATCTGGGAAAACCGCGTGACGCATAACCTTTCGGAGAGCGGCGTACACCCGATGTCGCTGGGAGAATTGATCGAGCCCGGCGATCGTGACGCGCTCTTTGACAAGCGATTCGTCTACGTGCAGACCAACGGCACGGCCGCTCTTCGCGAGTCGATCGCCGCCCTCTATCCCGGGGCTGCCGCCGACAACGTCGTGGTCGGCAACGGCACCGCTGAAGCGAACTACATGGCGGTGTGGCGTCTGGTCGAGCCCGGGGACGAAGTGATCATGATGCTGCCCAACTACATGCAGATCTGGGGCATCGTCCGAGGGCAGGGCGCGACCGTCGTCCCGTGGCATCTGCAGGAGGAGCGGCGCTGGGAGGCCAACGTGGAGGAACTGGCGTCGCTGGTGACGCCGCGGACCAAGCTGATTTCGGTGTGCAATCCGAACAATCCGACAGGATCGATCCTCAGCGAGGCCGCGATGCAGGCGATCGTCTCGATCGCCGAGAAGGCCGGCGCCTGGGTGCTCGCCGACGAGGTCTATCGTGGCGCCGAGCTCGATGGGCAGGAGAGCCGCAGCTTCTGGGGCCTGTCCGATCGTGTCCTGGTGACATCGGGCCTGAGCAAGGCCTATGGCCTGCCGGGTCTTCGGATCGGCTGGGTGGCAGGCGCTGCCGGCATCATCGGCGAACTGTGGGCGCGCAAGGACTATCTGAGCATCGCGCCTTCGAGCTTGTCGGATCACCTCGCGCGTCTGGCTCTTCGTCCCGACGTGCGGCCGCGGATCCTCGAGCGAACGCGAGCCATCGTCAAGGCCAATCTGACCGTTCTCACCGACTGGATGCGTGGTTACGATGGCGGCTTCCGCCTGGTGCCGCCGCGTGCCGGCGCCATGGCGTATCCACGGTACTCCTGGCCCATCAACTCCACGCGCCTGATCGAGCGATTGCGCGACGAGCAGAGCCTGCTCATCGTGCCAGGCGATCAGTTCGGGATGGATGGTTTCGTGAGGATCGGTCTTGGCAACGAGCCGGAGGACCTGAAGGCCGGGCTCGCGCGAATGGACGGCGTGCTCAGGTCTCTCGCTCCGGCGTCCAGCTTCTCGCTTCCCAAGGAATAACGATGCGCACATGGATGCTGATTCTGTTGCTGAGCTCGTCGGTGTCTCTCGCCGTGGGCACGGCCGCACGACAGGCTGCCGCTCCGACGGGAGCGCCAGCCGCCGCTCCGGAGTTTGGTCCCGCCCGCGGAACCTTGATGATCATTGGCGGCGGATTGAAGAGTGAGGCGATTCTCAAACAGTTCGTCGGTCTCGCCGGAGGACCGGACGCGTCGATCCTGCTGGTGCCGACGGCGGCGGAGGGCGATGGCGCCGTGTATTACCGCGAGGATCTTCAGGACCTGCAAGCCGCCGGCGCGCGCAACGTCACGATCCTGCATACGCGGGATCGCAGCATTGCCGATTCCGCAGCCTTCGTCGCACCGGTCGAACGGGCGAGCGGCGTGTTCTTCAGCGGCGGACGGCAGTGGCGGCTTGCCGATGCCTACCTCAACACCCGCACCCACACGGCATTGCGGGCGCTCCTCGACCGTGGCGGCGTGATCGCGGGGACGTCCGCGGGCGCAACCATCCAGGGATCGTTCATGGTGCGGGGGGACACCAAGGGCAACGAGGCGATGATCGGCGATCACGTGGAAGGCCTGGGTTTTCTCAAAGGCGTCACCATCGATCAGCACGTGCTGCGGCGCAACCGGCAGTTCGACCTGATCCCGGTGATCGAGGCGCATCCGGAACTGCTCGGCATCGGCATCGACGAAGACACGGCCATCGTGGTACGTCGCGACCGGTTCGAAGTGATCGGCAACAGCTACGTTCTGGTCTACGACAGTCAGCGCATGATCGGACCGTCTGGACGGTTTTACTTCCTGGCCCCTGGCGACCAGTACAACCTGAAGACGCGCGAGGCCGAGCGGCCGCAGATGAAGATGGGCCCGGTCGAACGAGTGGTGAAGAAGCCGTGGAAATGAGCGCGATCGTCTCGCGTGGTTTGGTCGTGATCATCGCCGCGGTCCTCTCGCCGGGCCAGGCGCCCCCGCGCACCTCTGCGCCGGAGGTTTCGCCGCAGGTGTCTCGCGCCATCGACTCGCTGTTCGCACGGTGGAACACGACGTCCCTCCCCGGGTGCACGATCGGGGTGTCGCGCGACGGCCGCCAGGTGGTGTCGCGGGCCTACGGCATGGCCGATCTCGAGCACGGCATTGCCAACCAGCCGGACAGCATCATCGAGGCCGGCTCCGTCTCCAAGCAGTTCACGGCCGCCGCGGTGCTGCTGCTGTCTCTGGACCGCAAGCTGTCCCTCGATGACCCGGTCCGCAAGTACATCCCCGAAGTTCCGGACTACGGCGTTCCGATGACCATTCGCCATCTGATCACCCATACCTCTGGTCTGCGTGACTGGGGAACGATCGCGACGATTGGCGGTTGGCCGCGCACGTCGCGCGCCTACACGCACGCGCACGTCCTCGATATCGTCAGCCGTCAGAAAGCGCTGAATTTCAAGCCGGGTACGGAGTTCTCCTACTCGAACAGCGGCTACAACCTCGCCGCCGTGCTCGTCTCCCGGGTCACGGGCAAGACGTTTGCCGACTACACCCGTGAGGCGATCTTCGAGCCGCTCGGCATGACTCGGACATCGTGGCGCGACGACTTCACCCGCGTCGTCCGCGATCGCTCGATCGCCTACACGGTCGCGGACTCCGGCGTGACCATGAACATGCCGTTCGAGAACGTCCACGGCAATGGGGGTCTGCTGACCACGGTGGGGGACATGCTGCGGTGGAACGAGAATGCGTCGTCCGGCAAGGTGGGCGGGCGCGCGTTCGTGGATCTGCAGCGGACGCGGGGACATCTCAAGAGCGGCGAGGAGATCGTCTACTCCGCGGGCCTCTACATCGGCCAGTGGAAAGGCATGCCTGAGATCAATCACAGTGGCGGGACCGCCGGTTATCGGGCGTGGCTGGCGCAGTATCCGACCCAGCGGGCGCTATCAGTGGCTGTCCTGTGCAATGCCAGCGACGCGCCAGCCTGGATCATCGGCCGCCAGGTCGCGGACCTCTTTCTCGAAGCGGCGCCGGCGCCATCCGATGCGCCGTTCACCCCGACGCCTGCCGCGCTCTCGGAGCTGGCGGGTCTGTACCGTGATGTGAAGACGCACGTGGTCACCGAGATCGATCTGAACGGCGGGCAGCTGCGGGGCGCGGGTGGTGCGTTGGCCGCAGTCTCGCGCGACACGTTCCGAGTCGGGTCGGGAGCGATTCGTCTCACCGTCGATCGGTCGCCGGCAGGGGCGATCACCGGCGTTCAGGTGAACGCACTGGGAGAAATCTCACGATTCGAGCGGGTCGAACCCGCGCGTCCGACGCCCGCCGACCTTCAGGCCTATGCCGGCGAGTACGTGAGTGACGAAGCAGAGGTCATCCTGCGTGTGGTCGTGCACGGCGGCCAACTCGAGATACAGAGGCGTCCTGACGTCAAGATCCCGCTGGTTCCGAATCACGCCGACGGATTCTCCGGAACCATCGGGCAGGTGCGATTCGTCAGGAACCCGCAAGGCGCGGTTACCGAGATGAGCATCAGCAACGACCGGGTCTGGGATCTGCGATTGCCGCGGACTGTAATGAATCGATAAGCCTCTTGGTCCACGCTACGCGCGGGCGGGGCCCCCGCGGCGCACCGCTCGACGTGCCGCCGCTTCGATGTTCAGCAGACCCTGCCGCATTGCCGCCTCGGCAGGGTAGCCAAAGCCGAGGCGGAGATACCGGTCGTCCATATCGAACCAGTGGCCCGGGCCGGCCATCGTCTTGTAGTCGTCGAGCAGTACGCGATAGAACAGGCCGGTGTCGATGTCGACGCTGCGCTTGAACCTCGGGAAGCACACGACCGCCGCATCCGGCGTCACCCACTCCAGGATCGGCGAGTCGGTCATGAACGACCGCAGCGCGTCGTAATTCCGCTGAGTTCGCGCTCGGATCCCGGGCAGAAACTCGTCCTGCTTCGAAAGGAATTGCAGCGCGATCGTCTCGTCCACCACCGAGTTGCAGATGAAGATCTGCTCCTTCGCGGCGAGGAAACGGTCCATCAGTGCGGCGTCCTGGCAGATGATCCAGCCAATCCTGATGCCCGGCAACCCGTACGCTTTCGACATCGACGACACCGAGATCGCGCGCGGGTCGATCGCCGCGGCGAGCCGCGGTTTGGCCACCGCTGAGACGTCGCGGTAGGTCTCGTCGACCAGTAGACGGGCGCCGCACCCTGCGGCGATCGTGACCAGCGCCTCGATCACCGGGCGCGCCTTGAGGGTGCCGGTGGGATTGTGCGGATTGGTGACGCTGATCAACTGCGTGCCCGGCCGGGTCAATCGGCGCAATTCGTCGAGGTCCGGCTGAAAGCCGGTCTCGAACGTCAGCCGCAGCAGCTCGACGTCGCACTCGATCGCGCGCGGCGTTTCGATGTTCGTGCCGTAGTTGGGGTGCTCGACGACGAGATGGTCCCCCTTCTCGAGGAGAGTGGTGTGCACGATGAACAGCGCGGCCGCTGCGCCCGCGGTCACCAGCACATCCTCGGGACCGATCCCGTCATGGTCCGCCGCGATGGTCTCGCGCAGACGGAGGTCGCCGCGATGTTCGCAATAGGGTAGGCTGAGGCGTTCGAGCCTGAGCCCGAGATCCCCGAGATCCGCGTCAGCCACCGAGCTTTCCGACAAGTTGCAGTCGATCGTCGAGTATCCCCGTTCCTCGGGGGATTCCTGCTCGATCGCCATGCGGCGGTATTTCATGCGATTTCCGTGGTCAGGGGATGCGCCGCGACGACGCTAGCGAGGCTCCGGCGGCCGGGCGACTCGCTGAGAATTGAGATGCCATCTCATATCATAAGACTATGACGATCAAGAAGTCTCCGGCGCGGACCTCCGCCGGCAAGCCGGAGGCCGCTGCCGCCAAGAAATACCGGATCCAGGCGATCGACCGGGCCGTCGCGATCCTGAACTGCTTTTCCGCCGCGTCGCCGGAGCTTCACGTCCGTGAGGTCGCGGCCAGAACCGGCCTGCACAAGGCCACCGCCCACCGCATCCTGATGGCCATGCAGCACCATTCGATGGTCGAACAGGATGTCTCGACCGGGCGCTATCATCTCGGCCTGCAACTGGTCCGCCTGGGTGAGCATGCTGTGGGGCGTCTCGACGTCAGCGTCATCGCCAGGCCCGCCCTGGTCGACCTCGCCGCACGCACGGGAGAGCGCTCGCATCTTGCGGTGCTCGACGGTGACCAAATCGTCATTCTCGAGAGGGTCGATGGCACGAATTCGGTTTCGGTGCCGTCGCTGCCCGGTCGGTTGTTTCCGGCGCACACCACCTCACTCGGCAAGGCGATCCTCGCATCCTTGGACGACAGCACGGTCCGCTCGGTGATGGGCCAACGACCCCTCCAACGCGTGACTTCCCGCACACACGGCACCGTGTCGGCGCTGATCGAAGATCTGCAGCGCGCCAGGAAGAGGGGGTATGTGACGTCGGAAGAGGAACTCTCGATCGGCCTGAGTTCCGTCGGCGCCGCGATCCTAGACCGCGCCGGCGCGCCAGTGGCGGCAATTAACGTATCCGGATTATCTTCGCGGATCCGGGGTGCCCGTCTGACGGCTCTCGGTGCTGAGGTGAAGAATGCGGCGGCGCGGATCTCGGAGCGGCTCGGACACGGCCGTTATTAACGGGTTGGGAGCGGAGAAGCGGGGAAGAGCCTCCCGCCAAGATCAGCAGATCAACCCCGGCGGCGGCATCCTTCCGGGCGCGAACATGAGGAGCTTCGCCGATCATACTTGAGGCCTGCTAACACTGCGATTCCTTCAACGGGAGTTGAACGACCAACACACCGGATCCCGGAATGCAGGATGGGCCAACGTCCGACAGTCGCCAGGACGGCGCGCAGAGCGACAATGTCAGCTGGGATGCTCGTCGCGAAGGCGCACCATTGTCTCCATGAGTGAGCGTCTGGCGACGAACAGGTCGCTCCGGAAGTACGCAGCCTCTGTCTTGTCTTTGGACTCCAGTTCGACGGACACTATCTCAACAGATGATTCAAGAGCTTTGCGGCGAAGGCGAAATCTACGCTGGCGATCGCCTGGTGCGAAGAACGCGATATCGATTGAGCATCAGCGAAGGAGATGCTTCGAGCGCCAGCGGAATTGAAGGAACGATTGAACTCGCCACCGAAGGTGAGGCGATCGTCCTGACACGCGTGGAGCAGCTGACGCTTTTGCTGGACGACGGTCGCTCCCTGCCGTTTTCCCTTGCGAGCCCGGACGGACGAATCCGCGCTCACGGCGGGCTGGAAGGGATCAAGGCGTCGCCGAGATAGTTCACAGTTTCCCGACCTCCGGCTCCGTTCCGGTCAGCCAGCTTTTGACGAGCTCGAAGAGGATCACCGGCTGCGGCTTGTTCACTTCCAGGAACACCGCCGCGTGTATTCGCTCCCGCCGCGCGTTTCTGATTGGCCATTGCGCGCGCGATCAGACTCCGGCCCGATGGCACGCCCTACCGGACGCGCGGCATCGTGCACACCATCAAGGACGGACCGACCCGTTCGTGCGGAAACGGTAAGGGTCCGGCTGTCAGCTTCCCCTGAGGTGGCAGGTCGGCGCTGAGGCCAGTGCCTGGTGCAACCTTTCGGAGCCGTGTCTCGTCAAAGTCGCGTCAGCCTTTGCCTGACTGCCGGAAGAGGGAAGGGAGCGACGGATGGCTGGTGTGCGACAGGACCTTGCCTATGCGGTGCGCTCGCTCGGCGCGGCGCCGAAGTTTGCCGCTGCCGTCATTCTGACGCTCGCGCTCGGGCTCGGCGCCAACACCGCGGTGTTCGGCGTGCTGCACGCGGTGGTGCTCACGCCGCTTCCATATCCAGCCGCGGAGCAGCTCGTCCGTGTCTACAAGTTCAGCCGCGGTGAAGACAATTACCTGCCGGGGCCGGCGGCGCGCGGCTTCCGCGACCAGAGCACGGCGATCGATCTCGCGCCGGTCTACACCTACGCCCCCGAGGGCGCGGACCTCACCGATCGTCCGGAACCGGAGCGCGTTGCATCGCTGCGGGTCGGCGCCAACTACTTTCGCGTGCTCGGCGTGCAGCCGATCGTCGGCCAGCCGTTCGAGCACGCCGACGAGCGCGCCGATGCCGGTGTCGTCGTCATCCGCGAGCGTCTGTGGCGCGAGTATTTCGACGGACGGCCGGACGTGATCGGCCAGTCGCTGTCGCTCAACGGCGTGCGGCAGCGGATCGTGGCGGTGCTGCCCGACAGCTTCGCGGATCCGCTCGTCGCCAATGTCGAGGTGTGGTCGCCGCTCGATCTGCAGACGCCCGCGCGCAACCAGTGGGGCAACCACTATGTGAGCATGATCGGCCGCATCCGCCCGGGGGTGACGCTGGAACAGGCGCAAGCCGATGTCGCGCGGATTGCCGCGCTGATCGAGCCGAATTACCGTGATCCGTCACACCCGTCGGCGCGCGTGGCTCCGCTGCAGGCTGACACACTGGGCACCGCGCGCGGCCTGCTGTGGATGCTGCAGGGAGCGGTCGCGCTGCTGCTGACGATCGCGTGCGTGAACGTCGCCGGCCTGGTGCTGGCACGCGGGGCGGCGCGCGAGTCCGAGCTGGCCGTTCGCGCCGCGCTCGGCTGCTCCTGGTGGCGTCTGGCGCGGCAGCTGGTGCTCGAGAGCGTGCTGCTGTCGCTCGCGGGTGGCCTGCTCGGTCTGCTCAGCGCGCGCGTGTTGACCGGGATGCTGCTGACCGCTGCACCGGAGATCGCCGCGCGCACGACCGCCGCGGCCGGCGGAGCGGGCACGGTGTTCGCGTTCGGGTTCGTGGCCGCGGTGGTCTCCGGGCTCGCCGTCGGACTCGTGCCGGCCCTGCAACAGGCGAAGCCGAACCTCGAGAGCGTGCTGCGGGAATCAGGGCGGGGCGCTTCGGGCGGTCGGCGCCACGCACGTTTCCGCCAGGTGCTGGTCGTCAGCCAGATCGCGCTCGCCGCGGTCCTGCTCGTCGGCGCCGGTCTGCTGCTGCGCAGCTTCCAGCGCCTCTCGCACGTCGATCTCGGCGTTCGTGTCGAGAACGTGCTGACGTTCTCGGTCAACCTTCCGGTCGGCCGCTACGGCGACGCTCAGCGCCGCGCCGACTTCCACGTCGCGTTTCAGGACAGACTCAACGCCACCGCCGGCATCGAATCGGCCGGCGCGGTGTCGCGCCTGCCGGTCACCGGCCCGTATCACATCTGGACCAACGGCCGCACCGATCAACCCGACGTCGACGTTCCAGCAGAGCAGCGCGTGGTCGAAGGACGCGCCTTCGAGGCGCTCGGCATCCAGGTGCTGCGCGGGCGGACGTTCGACCGCGCCGACGGCACGGCACCGCGGCGCATCGTGATCAACGACCGTCTCGCGCGCACGCTGTTTCCGAGTGAGGATCCGATCGGCCGCCGGCTGCGCGTCAGCGGCGGGGAAGCCGAGATCATCGGCGTGGTCGCCGACGTCGCCAATGCGCCACGTACACCGCCGCCGGCGATCGTCTACCACCTGCACCGGCAATTTGCCGAGAACCGCAACTGGGCGCTCACCACGGTGGTCGCGCTCAACCGGCCGGCGGCCGGCCTGCTCGACGACATCCGGCGCGAGCTGCGCGCGCTCGATCCCGCGCTCGTCCTCCATCAGCCGCGCCTGCTGTCCGAGGTCGTCGGGCGAAGCATCGCCCAGGAGCGGTTCGCGATGCTGGCGCTCGGGCTCTATGCGCTGCTGGCGGTGGTGCTTGCCGCGGTCGGTCTCTACGGGCTGCTCAGCTATATGGTGGGAACGCGGCAGCGTGAGATCGGCATCCGGCTCGCGCTCGGCGCCCAGATCTCGAGCGTCCGCTCGCTGGTCATCCGTGAAGGGGCCGTCCTCGCGGTGGCCGGCGTCATCGTCGGACTCGCGGCCGCGGTCGCCGCGACCCGCGCGCTGTCGTCGCTGCTCTACAGCGTCAGTGTGCGCGATCCGTTGACGTTCGGTCTCGTGGCGGCGGCGCTGCTCGCGATTGCCACGATCGCCAGCTGGCTTCCGGCCCGCACCGCAACCAGGGTCGATCCGGTCCACGCACTACGCGGCGAGGCGTAGTCGCTCCAGCGCCACCCGATGATAGACGGCAGCTCGTTACCAAGGTGCACTTCCCAGTCCGCGCTCCTTCGAGGCCTGACACTCGCTCGGCCGGGTACGCCATGACCGGAACCGGTGACGGAATCCTTCCAACCGGCTGCTGGATGAGCACCGGTGGGGCAAGCTCCGAATCCGAGTCTTTCGTAGAACGCGACCAGGCGCGGGAGGCAGAATAGCAACCCCGCCTCGACAGACCACTGATCGAACGCAAATCGAATTGCATGCCGACGAGGGCAGAAGCGTACCCGGCCTGAGCATGAGCGGCGGTGATCACTCCGCCAATGCCGACCAGCCTACGTCTCGTGCACCAAAACGGACGGAATGCTGCAGGACCCGAGGTGACAGACAGGGGACCCGTCGAGTTCGAGCAGGAAATGCAGGTCCTTTGATCGCCACTTCAAACCCAGGTGCTCTACGCCAAATGGGTCCGGCGTCACCCAAACACGGCATGCCTCTCCTGGTCCGACAGAATCCCGAGTTGCCGTACCGTTTGCATCACCGGCGTCCTCGAGTTGGTGTCTTCATCTTGCGGCTGGGCATTCATGGCGGTGCGAGCTGAGAGTTCACTGATAGTGACGTAGTACCCGTCCAGATCCCGGAGTGAGAATTCCCTGGTTCCAGTGTGCGAGTTCACGTGCGGCTCCTCTTCGAGCCGGGCGAGAGCACGAGTTCTCTCGAGTGCCCGGTCGAAATCGTCGACGCGGAAGAACAAGAGGAGCCCGTTGCCAGGCGGCGCCCCGGCCGGGCTCATCAAGGACGGATGTTCGTGCGCGCCCCACTGGTGCAGGCAGAGCAAGACGGTGCCATCCGTATCCAGGATCTGACCGAAGTCGTCATGGCCCGGCGGCGTCTCGGGCTGGCCAAAGAGTGCTTGGTACCATCTGAGGCTACCCGGGACGTCGCGGACGCCAATGATCGTCCATGTACGTTTCATCGCGTCGGCTCCATCCGGATGTTAGACCGATTCCGCCGGCTACGGACGATCCGCAGTCCGCAATCAACAGCCCGCAATCGACGGACGCGCCTGGGACCCGGTCGCCGTATAATCGCCCCCTCCTTTCAAGAGGTCCTATGCCCAGACTCGCCGGCCGCCTGCTCTCCCTGCTCGCCGTCGTCCTCCTCATGTCGTATGCACCACTCGCGCAGACGCGGGCGCAGAACGACAAGGCGGCAGCCGATGCCGTCAAGAACAAGGGGCTGCCCCTCCTCACCGAGAAGACGATGTCGTTCACCACGTCCGAGGCGACCTGGCTGTCGCTCGACTTGTCGCCAGACGGGAAAGTGATCGTCTTCGAGCTGCTGGGCGACCTCTACACCCTGCCGGTCACCGGTGGCGAGGCGAACCGGATCACCAGTGGCCAGGGGTACGACATGCAGCCGGCCTTCTCGCCCGACGGCAAGAAGCTGGTGTTCATCAGCGATCGCAACGGCTCCGAAAACGTCTGGGTGGCCAACGCCGACGGCACCAAGCCGCGCGCCATCACGACGACCGAGCGCGAGAGTTACATGTCGCCGACGTGGGCGCCCGACGGCGAGTACGTGATCGTCGCCAAGGGCGCACAGCTCTGGATGTATCACGACGGCGGCGGCAGCGGCGTGCAGATGACCGGCGTGAGTGGCGGCGCCCAGCCCGCGGCCAGCCCGGGCCCTGCCGCTGCCGCGGCGCCGGCAATCCTCGGCCCGGCGTTCAGCAAGGACCCGCAGTCGTCCGACGCCGCTTCTTCGGAGCTTCGTCGTGACTGGCTCTGGGTGAACGTGCGCGGCACCGTGCGCCCAGGACTGGCACCGCGCCTGATCGAAGACGAGTCGAACCCTGACTACGATCCGCATACACCGCTCCGCAGTTCGCCGCGCATCGTCGGTCCATATCAAATCGCGCAGCTCGATCGCGAGACCGGCCGCCTGCTCGTCCGCACGCACGAGCACGAGGGGGCCTTCCGCCCGGTGCCAAGCCCTGACGGGAAATGGCTCGTCTACTCGACCCGCTCCGACGCGCGGCAGGCATTGAAGCTGATCGACCTGTCGACCGGCGAGGACCGCTGGCTCAGGATGGACGTCCAGCGCGACGACAGCCAGGGCGGCGGCGCTCGTGACCGCGACGTCTATCCGAAGTCCGCGTTCACGCCGGACTCGAAATCACTCATCACCAGCTACGACGGCAAGCTCTGGCGGGTCGCCGTGCCGACCGGAGAGGCGGTCGAGATTCCCTTCACCGCGAAGGTCGACCAGCAGCTCGGTCCTCTCGTCAAATTTGAGTATCCGATCGACGACGAGAAGCTCAAGGTGTCGCAGATCCGCGGCGCGCGTCCGTCACCTGACGGGAAACGAGTCGTCTTTACCGCGCTCGACCGGTTGTGGATCGCCGATCTGCCTCAGGGCCGCGGCACGAAGAAGGAAAAGCCCGCCGGCGCCGAGCGGCGACGCGGACAAGAAGCCGGACGCCGACGCCGGCGACAAGACCGCGGCAGACAAGCCGGATACGACTCAGAAGCCGGCCGCCGAGCCGCAGACGAAGCCGGCGGCCGAAGCTCCGCCAGCACCGGTAACGACGATTCGAAACGCGCGGCGGCTGACGACCGGCACCGACGTCGAACACGGGCCGGTCTGGTCCCCCGACGGACAGTTCATCGCCTACGTGACGTGGAACGACGACGACGGCGGCCGGATCCATCGCATGCGCGCGGATGGAAGCGGACGGCCGGAGCGGCTGACGCCGGTGGCGGCGTTCTACGACAAGCTGTCCTACTCGCGCGACGGCTCGCGTTTGATCGGGGTGCGTGGATCGAAGATGCACCGCCTCCGTACGCTGGAGGATTTCGGCAACCACAGCGGCTCGGCGGAGCTGGAGTACGTCTGGTTGCCCGCGACGGGCGGCACTGTTTCGCGGATCGCATGGGCGGCCGGCGGGGCCACGCAGCAGGGGCGGGAGGCGCCGCATGTCGGGCCGGATCCGAACCGCGTCTACGTCTGGGCCGGATCGGACGGACTGCTGTCGATGCGCTACGACGGCACTGACGTCAAGCCGATCGTCAGGGTCACGGCGCCGGCGCCACCGCCGCAGCCGGGCGCGCCGCCCGGACCGCCACCGACGCCTGACGAAGTCATCCTGTCACCTGACGGCAAACGGGCGCTGGTACGGGCGAACCGGAACGTGTACATGATTACGGTTCCGCCGGTGGCCGGCAGCGCCCCAACGGTATCGGCCGCCGCGTCATCTTCCGTGCCGACGTGGCGTCTGACCAAGGTCGGCGGCGACTTCGTCGGCTGGACCGCGGACAGCCAGGCGGCGTACTTCTCGATCGGCCGCAGCTTCTTCCTGCACGACATCTCCACCCAGGCGGAGGTGGATGTGGCGAACCGCATCAAGACCGAAACGGAAGCGGAGCGTGCCGCCGCCGCGCCGTCCAACGAAAAGCCGCCGACCGAGAAGCCATCGGCCGACAAGCCGGCGCAGAAGCCGCCCGCGCCGCCGAAAATCCCGACGCTCGAGTACGAGCCGCATCGGGTCGATGTCGAGATCGTCGTCGACAAGGACAAGCCGAAGGGAGTCATCGCGCTGCGCAACGCGCGGCTGATCACGATGAAGGGTGACGAAGTGATCGCGCGCGGCGACATCGTGATCACCGACAATCGCATCACCGCGATCGGTCCGAGCGGCAAGGTTCAGATCCCTGCGGGCGCGGTCGTTCGCAACCTTTCGGGCAAGACGATCATGCCCGGGCTGGTCGACATCCACGCGCACACCTGGGTGGCATGGGGCGTCCATCGCAGCCAGGTCTCGCAGTTCCTGGCGCAGCTCGCGTTCGGCGTGACGACGCAGCGGGATCCGCAGACCTCTTCGGAGGACGCGCTGACGTATCAGGACCTGATGGATACCGGGCAGCTGATCGGCCCGCGCCTCTACTCCACCGGGCCTGGCATCTTCGCGGCTGACAACATCCGCAGCCTGGACGATGCGCGCGACGTGTTGCGGCGCTATTCGGACCACTACAACACGAAGACGATCAAGCAATACATGGTCGGCGATCGTAAGGTGCGCCAGTGGGTGATCATGGCCGCGAAGGAGCTCGGTCTCACGCCGACGACCGAAGGCGGATCGAACTTCACGATGAACCTGACGCTGATGCAGGACGGCTACGCCGGCCTCGAGCACTCCCTGCCGATCAGCCCGTTCTTCGACGACGTGGTCAAGCTCGGCGCCACCAGCGGGATCACCTACACGCCGACGATGATCGTCAGCTACGGCGGACCGATCGGCCGGCAGGTACTACCTGACGAACGGGATGAACGTGGACGAGGAGCAGCGGTTGCGCCGCTTCACGCCGCATGACGAGCTGGACAAGTGGAAGGACACCGAGTGGAACCGCGCCGACCAGTACGTGTTCCCGCTGCACGCCAAGCAGCTCACGAAGTGGGTGAACGGCGGCGGCAAGATCGGCCTCGGTTCGCACGGCGAGGTGCAGGGAATCGGCGCGCAGTGGGAGTTGTGGATGATGGCGTCGGGCGGGATGAAGCCGCATGCTGCCCTCAGAGCGGCGACCATCGACAGCGCCGACGCGATCGGCTTTGCCAGGGATCTCGGGTCGCTGGAAGCCGGCAAGCTTGCCGACCTCATCGTCCTCGACGCCAACCCGCTCGATGATCTCAAGAACACCGCGAAGATCGCGGAGGTGATGAAGAACGGGCGCCTGTACGACGCGGCCACGCTGAACGAGACCTACCCGCGGCAGAAGGCGCTGGACCCGCAGTGGTGGTGGAAGCTGGAGCCGCCGGCGCCGCCAGCGGTCAAGCGTGGGTCGTAGGGCTGCGGCTGTGACCGCACTACCGTCGCGACTTCCTCGATCCCCAAACACGTGAGCAGAACAGGAGCAGATGAGTGAGGCGTCGAGATTTTCTCGTATCCACCCTCGCCGCGTCGGTCGCCGCCGTGGCGCGTCCTCTAGGGCTCGGCCAGCCGCCGCAGGGTCGTGCGACACGCAAGATCCTGATCGCCGGTGGCGGCTTCGGCACGCCCTTCATCCGCTATATGGCCGGGCTGACCGGGAAGCCGCGTCCGAAGCTCCTCTACCTGCCAACGGCATCGGCCGACTCTGCGACGTCCACGCTCTCCTGGTATCGCAGCTGCGCACCGCTCAACGTCGAGCCATCGGATCAATTGAGCTTCATCGCGAGCCCCCGCCAGGACCGGAGCTGGGATGACGTGCTGCTCTCGGTCGACGGGATTGTCTGCTCGGGGGGCAATACGCTCAACCAGCAGGCGATCTGGAAGGCACAAGGGATCGACCTGGTGCTGCGCCAGGCCTGGGACCGCGGGATCGTTCTCGGCGGCGCCAGTGCGGGTTCGCTGTGCTGGTTCGAGGAAGGCACCACTGATTCCCGACCCAAGGAGCTGACGATCGTCCAGGGGCTGGGATTCCTCAAGGGGAGCCACTCGCCACACTACGACGCGGAGAAGGACCGGCGTCCCTTGTACCAGAAGCTGATCGCCTCAGGGCAGCTGAAACCCGGCTACGCGTGCGACAACAACGCCGGCATCTACTTCGAAGACAACGACGTGAAGCGAGTCGTCGCCAGCCGCGCGGGCGCGAAGGTCTACTACGTCAGCGTGGTGAATGGAGAGGCGGTCGAGCGCGCGCTCGAGCCTGAGATGATTTCCTGAATGGAACGCGGCGGCGATCACATCGCGCCGGCGATGCTCCTGCAGGCGGTCTTCAGAATCTTGAGCCGCGCGAAGTACTTGTCGTTGCCTTCGATGAGCGTCCAGGGTGCCACGCGCGTGCTGGTCTGCTCGACCATGTCGTTGACCGCCCCCTCGTAGTCCTTCCACTTCTGCCGGTTGCGCCAGTCCTCATCGGTCAGTTTCCACTGCTTGTATTGGGCCTTCTCGCGCTCTTTGAAGCGCTTCAACTGCTCGTCCTGGGTGATGTGGACCCAGGTACTTGATCAGGACGATGCCGTGGTCGACGAGCTCGTCTTCGAACTCGTTGATCTCGGAATACGCGCGCCGCCACTCGGGTTCGGTCGCGAATCCCTCGACCCGTTCGACCAGCACGCGGCCATACCAGCTGCGATCGAAGATCGTGAGCCGCCCGGCGCGCGGCAGGTGCCGCCAGAAGCGCCAGAGATAATGGTGCGCCCGTTCCTCGTCGGTGGGCGCGGCAATCGGAATGACCTGATACGAGCGCGCGTCGAGCGCGCCGGTCAGCCTCCTGATGGCTCCGCCTTTGCCGGCGGCGTCCCACCCTTCGAGCACCAGGATGGTCGAGAGCCCCTTGTCGTTCGCCTTCCGGTGCAGGAGATTCAGCCGGCCTTGATACTTCTCGAGCTCCGCCGCGAAGGCCTTCTTCGAAATCGCCTGCGACATGTCGAGACTCTCCAGAATCGTCGGCGCCTGGGCCGCGGCCGCGCGTCTGCCTGGCTTCGTCCCGGCTGCGGATCGTGACCGGTCCCCGGACTGCTGCTTGGCAGCGCCGGGCGATCCGCTCGCGAGCGGCGAGGTCGGTCGGGCGCCGCGACCGCGAGCCAGCGCATTGCGAATGGCGTCCCTGATCGCGGTCGCCACAGTAAGGCTGCGATAGCCTTCGTCGACACCTTCGACGATCCTCCACGGTGCCGCCACTGTGCTCGTGCGCTGGATCACGCGTTCGGCGGCAGAGACGAACCTGTCGTACATCCGCCAGTTCTGCCATTGACGCTTCGTGACTCGCCATCGCGTGAGTGGATCCATCTCGAGTGTGCGAAGCCGTTTCCTCTGGGCCTTCATGCCAAGGTGCATCCAGAACTTCAGGATCAATGCCCCGTCGTCTGTCAGCATCCGTTCGAACGTGGCGATCCGCTGGAGTTGCCTGTCGAAATCCGCCGAACCGTTGCGACGGTGCACGCGGCCGAGGACTGGAGCCGAATACCAGGAGCTGAGAAAGAAACCGACCCGGCCGTTGGGCGGTAGATCCCGCCAGTAGCGCCAGTACTCCGGGCGCTCGCTCTCTTCGATCGACGGCTCTCCGTAAGCACGGGTGACGATGTACCTCGGGTCCATCCACTCATTGAGCAGGTTGACCGTCTCTCCCTTGCCGGCACCGTCGACGCCGGCAAACACCACTATCACCGGGAAGCGCGCGCCAGTCAGGTCGCGCTGGATGGCGAGCAGCTCCGTCCGCAGGGCGGGAACCTGCGCCTTGAATGTTTCCTTCGGAATGGTCCGGCCGAGCTCGGCAGCCTCAAACATCGTGCACTCGCAGTTGGACAGCCTCGAGGGTCGCCTGTTTCACGGCTTCCACGGCACCGGACCCCGGCACGGTGATGAGCAGGTCGATCAGCCGGTAGTAGTCGATGACCGGTGCCGTCTGCCGATGATAGGTGACCAGACGGGCGCGGACCGTCTCCGGCGCATCGTCGGCGCGCTGGTACAGGTGCTCGCCCGCGCAACGTGCATTCGGACACGTGCGGAACGGGTTCGCGACCCGATGGAAAGGAAGCTGACATTCGCGGCATATCAGGCGGGCGGACAGCCGCTCGACGAGCTCGTCGTCGGGGACCTCGACGTAGAGCACGGCCGACACCTGCCGTTCGAGACCGGCCATCATCTCGTTGAGCGCGATGGCCTGCTCCATGGTGCGAGGGAAGCCGTCGAGCAGCACCCCCTGTGTCGTGTCAGGCTGACTCATGCGTTCGCGCAGCATATCGATCGTGATGGCGTCCGGGACGAGCGTCCCGCGCGTCATGTACTCGCTGGCTCGAATACCGAGACTCGTCTTGCGACGCAGATGGTCGCGGAACAGGTCTCCGGACGCGATGTGCATGAGCCCCAGCTCCCGCCGCAGGTGGTCTGCCTGCGTGCCTTTGCCAGAGCCCGGTGCGCCGAGAAGCACGAGATCCATGCCCCCTCAGTTCGATGCGTGCAAGGCGAGTACGGACGACAGTCTGTGTCAGACAACTTCGCGGCGTCAACCGGCGTTTGACGCCGACGGCCGCCGTCAGTTGTGGCATCATCCACCTTCCGGCGCCGCCCGTTCCCACGATGAGCATGAACTGGATCTTCGACCTTCCTATCGTCTGGATGACCGTCGTGGTCCTTGCCGCCACCTATGTCGTCACCGCCCTCATCTTCCTGGTGGTGACGCGGCTCGCGGTTGGCGAGCGGGCACGCGCCTTCAAGGCGATCTCGCCCGGCATGCTGCCTCCGCTCGCAGTCGTGTTCGGTCTACTCGTGGCATTTCTCGCGTCGCAGGTGTGGAGCGACGCCGACCGTGCGAGCACGGCGGTGAACCGCGAGGCCGGTGCGCTGCGCGCCGCGGTATCCTGTCCCAGGAATTCCCCAATGAGTCGGGGGCGCAGCTGCGCGAGCTGATCGCCCAGCACATCAGGACAGCGGTCGCGGAAGAGTGGCCGGCCATGGCCCGCCACGGCGCGACGCTCAGGCTGGTCCCCCACGCCCTGGCGGAAGCGCTCCGAGTGTCGCTCTCACTCGATCCTCGCAGCGCCGGACAAACGCTCGCCCAGCGCGAACTGGTGGGGTCGATCCAGACCGCGCTGGACGCGCGCCGCCAGCGTATCGTGCTGAGCGGCTCCTCGGTGAACGCGGTGAAGTGGGGCGCGCTCCTGGTGCAGGCCGGGCTCTTCCTGCTAACGACCGCGATGGTCCACTGCGACAACCCTCGCGCCAACCGAATCATCCTGACCACGTTTGCGACCGCGGCGGCAGCGGCGGTGCTGCTGATCGCAGCGCATAGCCGGCCGTTCTCCGGGCCGGTCGCGGTCGGCCCCACGCTGTTGCTGCAGGTGATGCCGGAAAGTGGCCACCGGCAGTAGCCAGGACCGTCATGTCGAGTATCGCCTCCGGATGGGATAGCCAAACGGCGTGTGCATTGCACCAGCCCCATTCCAAGGAGGGCGCCAATGCAGCACAGCAGTCGCCGGATCCCAGCCGCGGCCTTGATCGTCGTCTGGCTAACCGTCACTGGTGCCGCCCAGCAGCCGGTCGGCACATCGGGGACTGCCGACCCACCGCCCCTTCTGCGAGAGGACGTGGCATCAGTCAGCTCGCGTGACCTGTTCTGGGGCGCCGGCACCGCAGATCGTGCGCCGCAAGGTCCATTCAAGTTCATCGAAGAGAAGACGAACGGCACGCAGCCGAAAATTGTCGTTACCGATTCCTCAGGGGTGACGTGGGATGTCAAGTTCGGCTCCGAGGCCCACGCCGAGGTCGCCGCGAGCAGGCTCATGTATGCGGTCGGCTACTACACGGAGGAGCTCTACTTCGTCCCCTCCGGGAGAGTCGAAGGCGTGCCGACCCTGCAGCGCGCCGGCGATCACGTCGATGCCGCGGGGGCATTCTCGAATGCGCGGTTCAGCCGCCGGGACCCCAACGTCACGGCGTCCAAGGACGAGTGGACGTTTCGTGAGAACCCGTTCCTCGGTCAGAAGGAGCTCTCAGGCCTGTTGATCATGATGACGATGCTCAACAACTGGGACATCCGCGGCTCGGCCAACAATGCCGTGCTGCAGGCGAAAACCCCGGCCGGCCTGACGGAGCGCCGATTCCTGGTCAGCGATCTTGGAGCGACGTTCGGACGGATGGGCGGCCGGATCAGCAACCATTCCAAATGGAACCTCGAGGACTACCGGGCAGAAGGGTTCATCGAGAAGGTGGAAAGTGGCGTGGTGCACATGGACTACGACGGCCTCGATTCGGGCATGGATCGTGTACCGCTCGAGCATGCGCGCTGGTTCGCCTCGATCGTTTCTCAGCTGACCCCGGAGCAGGTTCGACGCGCGTTCGATGCCGCGGGCGCTGCACCGGAAGAGGCCGAAGGATTCTCCAGACGTGTCATCGAGAAGATCGCCGAGCTGCAGGCTGCAGTGAAGTGACGGCCGAACCATATGCGCCGGCGCAACCCGGTTGGGCTTCAGAAGATCTTCTGGTGAGACCTGTTCAGCGCGGTGGGGCGCTATTCGTCGCGCAGAACGACCATCGGATCCACGCGTGTGGCGCGGGCGGCCGGGATGTAGCAGGCCACGAGAGCGACGAGCATGATGAACCCCGTCACCGACATCATGGTGAGCGGGTCCGTCGGCTTCACGTTGAAGAGCTGCGTCTGCAGCAACCGGGTCAGCCCGAAAGCCGCCAGGAGCCCGACGACAAGGCCGGCGACGGTCAGACGGAGCCCCTGGCCGAGGACCTTGCCCATCACGTGTTTGCGGGTCGCGCCGAGCGCCATATGGATCCCGATCTCTTTCCGACGCTCGGTCACGGTGTAGGCGAGGATTCCGTAGGTGCCGACGGCCGCCAGCAGTAATGCCAGTCCGGCGAAGGTGCCGAGAAGTTGCGCGAGGAGGCGGGGACGCGACACCGAGGCGCCGAACACCTCGTCCATGGTTCGCATGCGGACGATCGGCAAGGTCGAATCCATCGACTGGACCACGCGGCGGATCTGGGGCGCGAGTGAGTCGAACGGGAGCTCCGATCGCACGACGAAGTTCATGTTCCTTGCGGCACGATTCACGATCGGCGGGCCCTGCTCGTTCAACAGATAGATCTCGGTGCCCGTCTTCGAGGTCAGGCCTCCCTGCTTCACGTCCTTCACGACGCCGGCGATCGTGAAGAACGGGACCTTCTGACCGAAGCCGGGTTGCACCCGACGCCCGATAGGGTCCTGTCCCTTGAAGAAGGTCTTGACGAGCGTCTCGTTGACGAGAAGCACCGGCGCGCCGGTCACGTCAGCCAGCGAGAAATCCCGTCCTGCCACGATCGGGATCCCCATCGTCTTGAGGTAGTCGAGCGTGACGGTCTGGTAGTAGTCGACGTTCTCCGCTGGATCATCGGGGCCAGCCGGCTGATACCCCTCGAAGTCGGTATCGTTCGCGTTCACCTGGCGGAACGGTGGCAGGCCGGTCATCGCCGCGGTCCCCTGCACGCCGGGAATCTGTGCGAGTTGACCGGAGAGCCGGCTGAAGAAATCGACCCTCGACTGCGGCGAGGCGTAGGTGGTCGTCGGCAGGACCAGGCCGAAGGTCGAGAGCTTCGACCGGCTGAATCCCGCGTCGACACGCATGATGTTCCAGAAGCTGCGAAGCAGCAGGCCGGCGCCGATCACGAGGACGACCGCCAATGCGACTTCCGCCGACACCAGCGTGCTGCGGACGCGCGCGCGGGCCGCACCCGCCGTCGAGCGCTGGCCGGACTCCTTCAGCGTCATGTTTACCGCTTGCTGCCGGAGGTTCATCAGCGGCGCCATGCTGAACAACATGCCCGTGATGATCGAAACCAGCAGCGTGAATCCGAGAACGCCGGGATCGAGCGATATCTCCGCCGAGCGCGGAATACTCTCCGGGTCCGCCACGATCAGCGCCTGCAGCGCGGTGTAGCTGAGCGCTGCGCCGACCGCGCCGCCGATCAGGGCCAGGAGGATCCCCTCGGTCAGGAACTGCCTCAGCATCGCTGCGCGTCCCGCGCCCAGCGCCGAGCGGATCGCAAACTCGCGCTGTCGCGACTCGGCGCGCGCCAGCAGCAGGTTGGCGAGATTGGCACAGGCGATAAGCAGCACGAAGCCGACGGCTCCCTGCAGCACCCAGAGAGCGCCGCGCATGGCGCCGATCATGTCGTCCCGCAGGCCATCGAACCTGAGCCGGTGGTTCTTCTGATTGGGCACGTGCGTCTTCGGATTGAGCGTCGCCCACTGCTGGAGGACGTTCTCGAGGTCGGCGCGCGCCAGTGTCATCGAGATCCCTGGCTTCAGGCGTCCCACGAGATACAGGAAGTGACTGCCGCGCCCGCCGGGGTTCGCCGGATCCACGGTCAGCGGCAGCCAGACACGGACCTTCTGATCGTGGATGTCATACCCGGATGGCATGACCCCGACGATTCGAGTCGGTATGCCGTCGATCGGCACCACGCGCCCGATCACCCCCTCGTTGCTCTGAAAGGACGTGCGCCAGGCTTCCGATGACAGCACGGCAACGTCCTCGGCGCCGGGAAGCGTGTCTTCACGCGTGAACATTCGTCCGCGAATCGGCTGCACCCCGAGCACCGGCATCAGCTCCGAAGTGATCACCGCCGAATTCACCCGTTCCGGCTGCGTTTCGGATCCCAGGTTGACCGCCCCGGCCGAATACGCCCCAACCTCTTGGAAAGCCTGGTTGCGCTCGCGGAACTCGATGAATTCGGGCGGAGACACCCAGAACTGGTCGAAACCAAGAGTCGGGAACTGGCTGGTGATGAATACCAGCCGCTCGGGTTCCGGAAATCCCAGCGGTTTCAGGATCACCCCGTTCACGACGCTGAATATTGCGGTGTTTGCGCCGATCCCGAGCGCGAGCGTCAGGATCGTGACGATCGCGTATCCAGGGCTATTACGTATGTTCCGGAAGGCGTAGATGATGTCGTGCTTGAGTCGGTCCATGTTCCGGCTTAGACGTCCTCGGCAGCGCGAGGGTTGTCATAGACCCGGCGACGGCTCCAAGAATACCGGCAACCAGAGTGTCTCCAGTTGCAGTCCAGCTCGCGCCCGAGCGCTCTTTGCCTTCAGCCACGGCCTCGGTTAGCGGCCGGCCGTTTGCAGCTCTTGACGCTGCGTGCGTAGATGGAACGCTGAAGGCATGAGGCCGACAGCGCCGCATAACCGCAGGGACGAGCGATGCACATCGGAATACTTGGCTCCGGATTGATGGGGAGCAAGCTCGGGACGATCCTGGCGCGGGCCGGACACGACGTCACGTTCAGTTACTCCCGCAGCCAGAAAAAGCTCGAGCGGCTGGCCGGGGAAGCCGGGGGCCGCGCGGGGACGCCCGCCGAGGCTGTCGCCCGCGCCGACGCGGTCCTGCTCGCCGTGCATTGGAGCCGGGTAGACGATGTCGTGGCGCAAACTGGATCGCTGTCGGGGAAGACGGTCCTCACGTGCTCGCTGCCGATGACCAGGACCGACAGCCGCATGGTTCTCGGTCTCACGACGTCTGGCGCGGAAGCCCTGGCGGCCAGGCTACGGAAGGCACATGTGGTCTCGGCCTTCAGCACCGCGCCCAGCGAAGTGTTGTTCTCGGTGTTCGAGAAACGAAAGCGGAAAACACGGCCGGACCTTGTGTTTTGCGGAAACCATAAGGGAGCGAAGAAGACCGCGGCGAAACTGATCCGCGACGTCGGCTTCAATCCCGTCGATCTCGGGAAGTTGGCAGCGGCCCGCTATATAGAACCGTTCTCGCTGTTGCTCGCGGAGATTGCCTACAGCGGTTCGGCTGGTCCGCAACTCGCGTATCGATTCGAATCGCTTCCGTAGGAAGCGAGCGGACGACCAGGGACAGGCCTGTTGTTTTCCAAAATGCACCTGTGCGACACTCCCATTTGGAATACAACAGGAGTCCGACCTGGCCAAACGCGACGTCCAACAGGGCACACTGATCCTGATGCTGCTCCGGACCCTCGACCTGCTGGGGCCGCTTCATGGCTACGGGATCGCCAGACGCATCGAACAGATCAGCGGTGACCTGCTCGCCGTCAATCAGGGCACGCTTTACCCCGTGCTGCTGAAGCTCGAGCACGAGGGCGCGATCGCGTCCGAATGGGGTACGTCGGACAACAGCCGGCGGGCTCGGTTTTATCGGCTGACGCCGGCAGGTCGCCGCCGACTTCTAGCCGAGGCGAAAGAGTGGGCGCAGACGACAGCCGTGATGGACCGCTTCATCGCGGCAAAGGCCGAAGACCTGGCATGAAGGCCCTGCGGCCGCTCGAAGACACGTGGCAAGACCTGCGATACGCCGCTCGCATGTTCAGAAGGCAGCCAGGCTTTGCCGCGACGGCTGTTCTGACGCTGGCGCTCGGCATCGGCGCGAACAGCGCGATCTTCAGTCTGGTCGATGCCGTCCTGCTCCGGACGCTGCCGGTGAGTCGTGCCGAGCAGCTCGTCCTGATAGAGCAGGGCATGGTGCGCGGCGGTCCGCAGAACATCTCGCGACTTCTGTTCGAGCAGCTACGCGAAGAGCGTCTCGTGTTCTCGGGCGTCTTCGCCGCCGAGGATGGCGTCACGACGGTCACGCTTGGCGGGCCGGCCCCTTACCGCTCATCGGAGCCGGGTACTTCGTCGTCCCGTGCCGCCAGCGATGTGGCAGATCTCTCGCGGAGCGCCAGCGTGCAAGCCGTTTCCGGCGAGTACTTTCAAGTGCTCGGCACGTCCGCCCTGGTCGGGCGTACAGTTCACGCCCGACGACGACCGCGTGCCAGGCGCGCATCCAGTGGCGGTGCTGAGCTACGCGTTCTGGACGCGCCGGTTGGACGCCGCTCCGGAAATCGTCGGCCAGACCATCACGCTCGCACACCAGCCCTTTACGATCGTCGGCGTCGAACGCGACGGCTTCTTCGGTGAGGCGGTCGGCCGTGAGCCAGAGATCTGGGTGCCGATGACGATCCACCCGGCGATCAATCCCGGTCCATCGTTGCTTGCTGATCCGAGGGTGGGCTGGCTACCGTTATCGGACGCCTGCAGCCAGGGGTCACGCGCCAGCAGGCCGAAACTGCACTCACGCTGTTTCTCGATCGACTGAAGGGCGATCCTGGGTCGCTCGGCGGCATGCCGCGTCACATCGCCAGGCTGCAGGTCGCCGATGGCAGTCAGGGGCTGGCGCGCCTGCGCGAGCAGTTCTCACTGCCATTGCGCATCCTCGCCGGGGCCGTCGGTGTCGTGCTGCTGATTGCTTGCGCGAACGTGGCGACGATGCAGCTGGCGCGGGCGCGCACTCGCCAGCGAGAAATCGCCATTCGCATCGCCATCGGAGCGGGCCGCCGCCGGATCGTCGGACAGCTGATGACGGAGAGCCTCCTGCTGGCGGCGGTCGGTGGAGTACCTGGGCCTGCTGCTTTCCTGGTGGGGAAGCCGGTTGCTACTCGTGATGGCTGGAGCCGAGGGCCAGCAGATCCATATCGACGTCATGCCGTCGGCGCGCCTGATCGGCTTCAACACCCTCGTGACGTTTGGCGCCGTCATTCTATTCGGCCTGGTACCCGCCTTGTCTGCGTCGCGCGCGGATGTGAACGGCGGTATGAAGCAGCAGCGCAGCCGGCGCTTGCGCCTGTCCCCGATGCTGGTCGTTGCGCAGGTCGCGCTCTTGTTGCCCTTGATTGCTACCGCCGCGCTCCTCCTGCAGACGTTGGACAACCTGCGGACGCGCGACCTTGGCTTTGCTGCCGAAGCGCTCGTCCAGATCCGCACGCAGCCGGAAGCCAGCGGGTACCAGCGCGAGCAGCTCCCTCAGCTCGCCCGGCGTATCGTCGAACGCCTGCGCACGACGCCGGGTGTGCGGGCCGCCAGCGTCGCCAACTCAGGTTTCGCGACCGGGACGTCGAGCACCTGCTGTATCGGAATTCCTGGCCGCGTGTTCGAGTCGGCCAATGACCGCGACGTGAGGATGATCGGGGTTGGTCCGGGTTATTTCGCGACGGCGGGCCAGCGACTGCGTAGTCGAGACTTCACGACTCAGGATGTCAGCGCCAATCCTCTGGGGCCGGGGAAAGTTGCGATTGTCAACGAGGCCTTCGTCCGACAGTTCTTCGAAAACGGCAGTCCAATCGGCAAGCACTTCGGCTGGGGCGATCCGCCAACGGTGAAGGACCACATCGAGGTCGTCGGCGTGGTCAACGACGCCATCTGTGACGAGATCCGGGGGGTGAGCCGGCCGCTGATCTACTTTCCGTCCGAGGCGGGTCGGGTCTATGTCGTGCGCGCCGCCGGCATGCCGGCGACCTCGCGAGCAGCCTGAGGCGTGAGATCCAGGCCCTCGATACGAGGCTGATCGTGACGGCCATCACGCCTGTTGTCCAGGATATCGAGCGTGCCCTGGTCCGCGAGAGACTGTTGGCACGGCTCTCCAGCGTGTTCGGGGCCGTCGCGGTGGCGCTCGCGGCGATTGGCCTGTACGGGTTGATGGCCTACGCGGTCGCCAATCGGACACGTGACATCGGCATCTGCATGGCACTCGGCGCATCTCGCGATCGCGTCCTTCGGGCAGAAGTCTGGTCAGCGCTGCGGCTGGTCGCCGTCGGCATCGTCCTGGGTATTCCGGCTGCCGTTGCCGGAGGACGCCTGCTTGGCACGCAACTCTTCGGCGTATCGGCCGGCGATCCGTGTACCCTCGCGGCGGCCGCCGCGCTGCTGACCTTGGTGGCTTGCCTTGCGGGTGACTGGACCCGCCCGGCGGGCGTCGCGCGTCGATCCCATCGTCGCACTCCGGAGCGAAGGACACCGGCGCAGGAGGGCGCGGCGCTCGCCCTCATCCGCTGCTCAGCGAAGCTGAACATGGGTTTGAAGGCCACCGGGGCCGCTTGTCGCACTCCACGGGCAGGTGATATCCTCTCCACGAACGGCACCTGAAGCTTGAAAGCCTGACTGGTGGAGATCTCTTGCTCCGTCGTTCAAGCTTCTGCTGCCTCTTTCCGCATGTATGTGTGCGCTGACCGCTTCGTCGGGAGCCCGGTGAGCGTCACGCGCCCCTGAACCAATGGAGGAGTTATGAGACCTGTCATGCTTGCGATTGCCATAACCGCGTCCAGAATCGTCGTATCAGCCGAAGTACGGTGGGATCGCCACTCCCTCATTGGCGTGGGCTACACTGCCGGAACCCCTCTGGAGGGCTTTGAAATGCGCCGGTACCGGGACTGGCAGCTGACGGTCAATGTGACGGTGCCGACGTCCGAGCTGCAGGCGGTGCTTCACTCGGTTACCAGGTTGCCAACCTTGCGGTGGCGAGCAGGACCCTTACGTCACGCTGCTCTTGCAGGAGCGGGTAGAGTTCGTCACCTCGACAGGGGGATTCCCCGTCGGCTCATACGGCCTGGTCGACGATACTTATTGTCGCGACGGCCACGAATCCTGCCGGGTATCCGGAAAACGTCATCCTGGAGTACCTGCGGTCCATGACGTGGCCGTGAAGATGACCAACGCGGTGTTCGGTCAGGCAGCGCAAGGCTTCCTGATTTGCTGCGGATGGAACTGATGGTGGACTGGGTGTCAACTGCACTGCTTCACCGCACAGGTGGTGTCCGGTAAGTTGAACGTTGGATGCCTTAGCTGTATCCGCCGGCACAGGGGTGACATTCCTGAGGAAACGGCCATCGCTAAGTCTGTTTCGGTACGTGGACAGTTCGCTCGAGCCCGGAGGCGCCAATCGGAGCCTTCGCGCCGGCACGAGCTCGGATCTGATGATGGTCCTGGTATTGGACATCATGTTCAAACGTGGTCAGATTCATTTGCCTCATGGAATGCTGACCGTGCTCGGGGTTGTATTCGGAACTTTCTTTCGCTGGCAGGAGTTCGTGCAGAAGCGGCAGCGACTCAATTGACGGGCGACGATCGCCAGTCTTCACCAGGCTGATCAACGGATATTTCGCCTCATCGATGCCGTTGGCGACCAGGAAGAGGTGTTGTCCATACTGATCGGGTACGTGCGGGGTGTAACTGGAACCTCGAGGGCCTTCGTCCGAGTTCGGAACAGGCGCCGAGGAGGCAGCGTTGTCAAACCTTCTTCGGTTGCCTGAAACCCCACGGAAAACAGCGATCGGTCCGGTGCCATGTAAACGAGCTCGAGACCATCGTGCCGCCACTGGGGCTGCTGACGCTGCTGATGGAGATCTGGTGCCGTACGTCTGGCGGTGGAGCGCATGTACGTATACCTCGTCAACATTGTACTGTTGGAAGCTGTACGTGAGCCATCTGCTGTTGTGTGATATGGTGCGATGCCGCTCATCGCTGGCAGCTTCATCATCGGCTTGGAGATCCTGGTATCCAGGTCGACCGACATTATGTTGCCGATTGTGTCCTTGTATCGGTCGGAGTGTAGAAGAGGGTTCGCCCCTCATCTGACGAACGGGTCGCGAGAACCGGAGCCGGAAACTTGAACAGAAGGGTTTCATCGCCGGCGGCAGTAGGCGCCATCGTGAAGAGCTGTGGTGGAGCTTCCCGGACGGACGTGAAGACAATGCGCTGTCCGTCCGGCGACCACAGCGGAAAGACATCGTTGGACGGGTTGAACGTCAGTTGGTTGGCAGATCCTCGGCCAAAAACCAGCCGCCACAGGTCGAAGGTGGCCGTCCGTGCGTCGGCCAGATCGTAGACGACGCTGGTATCGTCGGGCGAGAGGGCGACCGTGTTGATGACGCCGGTCGCTCCTGGTCGACCGATCTCGTGGCCCTCGCGATCGAACCAGACCAACTCGGTGTGCCCGACTACGCCGGCAAAGTACGCGAGCGTTCCGGTGCTGGAGGCCGACAGCAAGGCCTGATTGGTGACCGGATTCAGGCCAACTCCGTCCGCGACCCGCATCGGGTTTCCATGAACAATCAGCCGCGTCGGGTCGAACTCATGCGCCCGCAGCGTTCCCTCCCGCCAGAACAGCAGGTGACCCTGAGTAAAGATCGCGTTCGACTGACTGTCAACGAGACGCTGCCGCTTGCCGGACTCGAGGGATACGGCCCACACACCCGAATTCTCCGGCTGCTTCACGGTCGGCACGAACTCGAGGAAATGACGTCCGTCCGGAAGAAACGAGGGGAACCATCGCGGTGAGTCGTCGGTCTCAGCCGACATTCGCGTCGGGTCTCCGCCATCCCCGGCCGCGGAGATGCGGTAGGGTCCGGCACGAGGGCTCGGCACGAACACAATGACGCCATCGCGGCTCCAGGTGCCGCCCCGTGCGCCGCCGGCAGGGGCCAGTTGTCGCACCCCCCGGGTGAAGATGTCGATGGTCTTGAGGCTGCCTTGCGCGAAAAAGCCGAGCGCGCGGCTGTCAGGTGACCAGAACGGAAGCGACGCGCCCTCGGTCTTGTTGAGGGGCTGCGCCGGAGTCGCCGCTCTCAGTCTGCCTACGTAGAGGCGCTGGGTGCCGCCCGCGTCATATCCGACAAAGGCCAGACTAAGCCCGTCGGGCGAGACCAGCGGACTCTCTTCCGTCGCCAATGAGGCGCCCGCCGAGGGGCGGACGGCGAAGTGGAATGGAGGCTCGTCGGGCTCGCCGAGCATCACCGTCGCCAGAGTGAGGGCGGCGGCGGTGGCGACGGCCGCCACCGTCCAGGCCGTCTTTGCCGTCGTCACGACGGGAGTCGACCGAGCATCCACGTTCCCTGCGGGCGATCTATCGACGGCCGGATCATCGTCGCCGCCTCGGATCACGGTCTCGATCTCAACGCGCGCATCGGCGATCGACTGCAGCCGGCGTTTGGGGTCTTTCTGAAGGCAGCGGTGGAGCAGCCGTCGCACGCCGGGATGAAGGGTGGGCGGCAGCTCGGCCCAGTCGGGGTCGGTCTTGAGGATCGAGGCCAGCGTGTCGGTTGCGGTCTCTCCGCGGAACGGCCGCGTTCCGCTCACCATCTCGAAGAGGACGACGCCGAAAGCCCAGACATCGGTACGCTTGTCGACGGCAAGCCCGCGTGCCTGCTCAGGACTCATGTAGGCGGCGGTGCCCATCATGATGGACGACTCGCTCGCGTCGTGCGCCCTGACGGCTGCCTGCGTCAGGTTGTCCGCCACGCTGGTCATCGCCACGGATTTGGCCAGGCCGAAATCGAGCACCTTGACGATTTGCGTCGGCGTAATCTTGACGTTCGCCGGCTTCAGGTCGCGGTGGATCACTCCCCGCTCGTGTGCGACGTCGAGCGCCTCGGCAATCTGCCGAGCGATCTCCAGCGCAACCGGCTCCTCGAGGGGACCGCCGGCCTCGCGGAGTTTTTCCGCCAGAGTCTGACCTTCGACGAGCTCGAGCACCAGGAAGCGGATGCCGTCCGCTTCCTCGAGTCCGTAGATGCCGCAGATGTTCGGGTGATTGAGGGTGGCGAGCATTCGAGCTTCCCGCTCGAATCGCGCCAGGCGATCCGGGTCGCTGGTGAACTCCTGCGGCAGTACTTTCACGGCGACATCACGACCAAGCCTTGTGTCGTGGGCAAGGTAGACCTCGCCCATCCCACCGGCGCCGAGCAGGCTCTGCAAGCGGTAGCCGCGGAACGCCTGGCCCAGATATCGATCCAGGATCAGGTCGGGCACCGGCGGGGGAGGCTTGACGGCCGGCTCGGAGAGAATCCCATCTCGGGAGGACTGTTCGAGCAGGGAGGCAACGTCGCGGCGAAGCGATTCGTCGTCCGAGCACTCTCGCGCAAGAAAGCTCTCGCGGTCATCAGGCGGCTGCGCTTCGGCGGCGTGAAACAGATCCTCCATGCGCTTCCAGCGCTCACTGGTCATCAGTGACGGTCCAGCATTTCACGCTGCAGCCAGGCCTTGGCCAGGCGCCAGTCCCGCATCACAGTATCGGGCCCGACGTTCAGCACCGACGCTGTTTCCTCAACAGTGAGGCCGCCGAAGAACCGGAGTTCAACGACGCGAGCCTTGCGTTCGTCACTTTGTGCGAGCGCCTTCAGTGCGTCGTCGAGTGCTTCGAAGTTGTGCCGGGGTTCAGCAGCCACTTCGAGTGCGTCGTCGAACGTGACTGCGACGGCGCGGCCTCCACGTTTCTGCGACGATCGTGCTCGAGCATGGTCGACCAGGATGCGGCGCATGATGCGAGCCGCCACGGCAAGGAAGTGAGTGCGGTTCTGCCAGTCCACGCTGGTGGCGTCGACGAGACGAAGATAGGCCTCGTTGACGAGCGCCGTTGCCTGGTAGCTGTGCCCCTTGTGTTCACCCGCGAGAATGCGGCGAGCGATCTGGCGGAGCTCCCGATGGACGAGTGGCACCAACGCTTCGAGAGCGGCCTCGTCGCCGTTCCCCCATTTAACTAGTAAGGCGGTGACCTCGCGTGGGTGCTTCAGGGTACGGTCATTCTAAACCGTTTGGACCCCGCCGTTTGGGCTGCTACGGCGATCAGCGAAGCAGCACCAGGGGGTCGGTGCTCGCCGCTCTTCGCAGCGGCACGACGCACGCGGCCAGCGCGATCAGAACGACAGCCGCAGCCGCTGGACCTGTAGGTCAGCGGGTCGAACGGCGCGATGCCGAACAGGAAGCTCTCGAGGGTCCGTGTCGCCGCGAGCGCGATCGCCATCCCTGCGGCCAACCCGATGGACGTGATCGCCAGCACGGCTCGCAGGACGAACCGCCCGAGATCCGCCTCCGATCCGTTCGGATCCTGATGCGGACGCGAGTCTACTTCGGGAGGGCTCCGCAATACCGTAGGGGTAGCACCTCTGCAACGAGCCGCTGTAAGGAAATCCGTCCGGCCGAGACTATTTCGGGCATGAAGCTAATTCCCGCTCTTTGCCTGGCCCTCTTCCTCGTTCTCGCCTCAGCGGCTAACCTCGCCGCCGAAGAACGCTGGTATGTATTCTCAATCGGCGGCGTGCCGGTGGGTTATGTCATGGACGAGATCGACGGCGCGCGGACTCGCACGGCCGTGTTCGCGCGACTGACGCGCCTCGGCAAGAGCATCGACATGCGCTTTGAGACGACGACAACCGAGGACGCAGACGGCGATTTCCAGTCGCTCGAGTACGAAGGCCTGTTGTCGAAGCAGCCCGTGCGTGTCGAGGCTCGCGTCCAGGGCGATCGCATCCGGATCACGACGCCGCCGCACGAGCGCTTCGTTGAACGCGGGGCCGCGCGTGTGCTCGGGCCGTTGGCGGTGACGCGGCTGTCTGCCGAACGCCTGCGCGCGCCAGGCGATACGATCGATTACTCGGTCTTCTCGCCCGAACTGCAGCGCGTCGTCAAGGTCCGGCGGAGGGTCGTGGCCGCTGCGGACCGGGCTGGACGTGCGCCGTCAGGACGGCGAAGAAGATCGAGGAAGCCATCGAGGGAATGCCCACGCCGCGGACGGTCTGGCTGGATGCTGACGCGACCATGGTGGGCGATTCCATCGCCGGTCCCTTCGGGCCGATGGCCACCTGCCGCGCGACGAAGGAAGCTGCGCTGGCGGCGAACGGGACACTGCCGGCTGATCTGTACGAGAAGACGGTGGCGCCCTCGAACGTCAGGCTGGCGGATCCTTCCGCCGTGGATCGCATCGTGCTTCGCATTCGCGCGCGCGACGGCTCACAACCGCTGCCCGACTTCGTCGCGCACAATCAGCGCGCACTCGAGTCGAATGTCGTCGAGATCCGTCGACCCGTTCGCCAGGCCGCTGGCTGCCGCGCCGCCGGCCGACCGGGAGTTCACCGAGCCCAATGCGCTCGTCGAATCGACGAACGAGGCCGTCGTGGACGTCGCGAAGCAGGTGGCCGCCGGGACCGAGTACGAGACTGCGCTGGCGCTGACGAAATGGACAGCCGAGCATCTCTCGATGGATGCCGGCATCGTGATGGCGCCAGCCTCTGAGCTGATCCGTGATCGCAAAGCGACCTGTATGGGTTACGCGACGCTCCTTGCGGCGCTCGCGCGCGCGGCAGGACTCCCGTCGCGCGTCGTCATGGGCTACGTCTATTACGGCGGCATCTGGGGCGGGCACGCGTGGACGGATATCCGGGTGGACGGGCAATGGCTGCCGTTCGATGGGGCGGTGTTCGCGCCGGGCATCGCCAGCGCCACACGGCTGGCGGTCGGCGCGAGCAGTCTTGCCGACGGTGGCGGCTCCCTCACCGCGCCTATTGGCGCACTCTTCGGCAGGGTCGACGTCGAAACGATCGAGTACGAAGCGGAAGGACGTGTCCGCCGCGTCGATACGACGGAGAAGCCGTTTCAGATCGCCGGGAATACCTACGTCAACCGCGGGCTCGGGCTGCGCATTCGCGCCGAGGATTGGACGGTGGAGCGCGCCGATTCGAGATGGCCGTCGTCGCTCGTCGTGGCCTTTCGGCGCGGATCGACGACGATCGAGCTGCACCAGCAGCCGCGGTATCCGCAGCGTCCCCTGCCGTCTGACGCCGACGCGCTCTTTGCCAATACTCACGGCGGGACGCGGTGGGTGTGGCTGGCGCGTGGCGGCGATGCCGCCGGCGCGCTGCGAACGTTCCTGGCCCGGGTCGAGCGTGTCGAGTGACGAGCGCTTCGAGCGCGTCGTGCGGGAGTACGGGGCGGCACTCCGGCGTCTTGCGAGCGCGTGGGAGCGTGACCGGACGGCGCAGGAGGATCTGCTCCAGGAGATCCTCGTGGCGTTGTGGCGGGCACTGCCCCGATTTCGCGGTGAGGCGTCCGAGCGCACGTTCGTCTTTCGAGTCGCGCTGAACCGGGCGATGACGCACCGCTTCAGGCGTGCTCCACCCGCTGCTGCCGCTCGACGACGCCGCGCAGGTCGCCGACTCGCGGCAGAGCCCCGAGGCGGAAGCCGCAACCGCTCAGCAGCGCGAACGGCTGGTCGCCGCGCTGCAGTCGCTGGCGCCGCCACTGCGCGAGGCGGTCACGCTCGGCCTCGAGGGATTCTCGGGGGCAGAGATCGCGGACGTCCTCGGGATTACAGAGAATAACGCGATGGTGCGTCTGAGCCGCGCCCGCCGCGCGCTACGGGAGGCGATGGACCGACCATGACGACAAACGAGGAAGAGTGGGAGTCGATCTCGGCGCTGTGGCAGACGTCACATCGCGACGTCGCCGAAACGTCGCTCCGCCGGCTGATTGCCGCACAGCGGCGAGGTGTGGTCGCCGCCACTGTCGGCGAGATCGCGCTGCTGGGCGCTTTTCTCTATTGGTCGTTGATGGTCGCGCGTGACGGGGTCGCGGTGTGGGAGGGCGTCTGGCTCGTGACGCTCTGGACCTTCGCCGCGGTCGCCACCGCGTTTGCCTGGTGGAACCGGCGCGGCACCTGGAGCGCGATGGGACGCAGCGTCGCCGAGTACCGGCGAGTGAGCGCGACGAAGCGCCTTCGCTCGGTCCGTTTCGGCTGGGTGCTGTTCGTCGCCGAGATCGTCGTCGTCACCGCGGAGCTCGCATGGTTCGACCGCTTTACCGTCTCGGCTGCCATGATTCTCGCCGCTCTGGCATTGCCGCTCGCTGTCTGGTCCGTCTGGGCGAAGAGACGTGCAGCGCGGGACATCGAGCTGGCCGGCGTCAGCGACGAAGAAAGTGCGTGAACCTGCCGCAAAACGAGCTGAAGGCGTAACCCCGACGACTTGTCCATTGGACCTAGGTATCGGGTGACGGTCTCCACCAGCGTGTGAGGGATCATCGCGTTGTGGTGGTGGGCTCGGTGTGTTCCGCGATGGCGGATTTGACTGCAGTCAGCGGCCGGGGTCCGGGAGAATCTTCCACCCGGCCCCGGCTGCATGGCGAAATTGGTTGCTCGAGCAGGTCTCGGTCGAAATCGTCACCGGGCAGGACGAACCTTCATCCCGGCAGGCGGTCGTGGGTGCGTTCGACCTGGAGTGCGCCGTGTTTCGCCGCCTCCTCCGGGGTCAACCCCTGCTCGCGCGCCACGATGTATGCGGCGTACCAGTCCGACCAGTGGTGCTTCGGAGCCCTCGGCTCGTACTCACCATGCTGCTTCTCTGTTTCCCGCAGAAGGGCGGTCAGAGTCGCCAGGTCCAGACTGAGCCCCCGGCCGGGAAGCCGCATCTTGACCTGCTGGAGGAGCCATCCGTTGCCGTCAGGATCGCTGAACGACGCGAATGAGAAGTAGGAACGACCCTCCGGGTCCGGACCCGGCACGCGTCCCTTCGTCTCTGTCGCACGGAGAAGCATGCTATCGAAATGGAACACCTCACTTACGTTGACGCCACGTCCGATGAGCTCGGTGCGCGCTGCTTCCACGTCGTCAACGACGAGGAATGTTCCCTGAACCGACCCCGGCGCGGCGGGCGTGAACCCCTTGCCGAACATGACGGAGCACGACGAGCCGGGAGGTGTCATCTGCACGAGCCGCCAATCCTCGCCGTTCGTGAAATCGGCGTCCAGCCGCCAACCCAGGCCCTCGTAGAAGCGCCTGGCGCGATCGACGTCTGACACTGGAATGACGACGACCTCGAGCTTCAGAGCGGTTGTGGCGGCGGTGGGGATGTGGGTGGCGTCTTCATGGATTGTCTGAGTGCTCATTGTGACCTCCGTGTTTGCTGGTGAGTGGTTCAGGATCGCGCCGTGTGCTGCACGGCCGTTCTCGCGGCGAGCTCTTCGAGCGTTGCGCCGAGCACCCGGTTGAAGGCTGGGAACGGGTGAATGACGTCGGCGAGCGCCTTCAGCGGCGTCCGCAGCTTGATCGCGAGCACCAGCTCGCCCACGATCTCGCCGGCACGCGGAGTGACCAGGGTCGCGCCGATGAGCACCCCTCGCTCGCGGTCGGCGACCAGCTTCAACGCCCCGCCGTGGAAGTTGTGAATCTGACCTCGGGCGGTCTCGGCCGGATCGGCGCGGACGACAACGACGTCGATACCTTCGGCACGGGCGCCAGCCTCCGACAGCCCGACCGACGCGATTTCCGGATCGGTGTAGGTCACGCGAGGCACGGCGGTGTGGTCGGCCGTCGCGTCGATCCCCCGCAATCGCCGGGCGATCACTTGACCGTGGTAGTGCGCCAGATGGGTGAACCCGCCGAGTCCGGTGACGTCACCGGCTCCGAAGACGCCGGGGTGCGCTTCGAGCGTCGTGGGGTCCACCTTCAACCAGCCGCGCTCGGTCTGGGCGAGCCCGGTCGTGCGCCACGCCTCCACGTTGGGCCGGCGGCCGGTGGCAACCAGCAACCGGTCGGCCGAGACGACAGCTCCGGACTTGAGATGGAGGACCACCGCCGCGCGGCGGGGCGATGGCTCCGCGAACTGACGGTCGACGGCGACACAGGGGTCACCGATCAGCAGCGTGATGTCGTCCGCCTCCAGGTGTGGCCGGAGCGCGGTTCCGGCCTCCGGCTCCTCGAGGCCAAGGAAGCTCGGTCCGGCTTCGATCAAGGTCACCTTGGAGCCGAGCCGTGCGAAGGCCTGCCCCAGCTCGACGCCGATGGCACCCGCGCCGAGTATTGCCAGCGATGCCGGCAGCTCACCCGGAATCGCTGCCTGGCGATTGGTCCAGAAGTCGACCGCATCCAGGCCGGGGATCGGCGGGATCGCCGCGGTGCTGCCGTTGGCGATCACCACCGCGCGCCGCGCGACGATCTGCTCGCGTCCAACCGCGACCGTGCGCAGGTCCGTCAGTATTCCTTCGCCTCGAAAGAGCTTCGCGCCGGTCGCCTCCATCGCCGCAGCGGGCCTGCTGTCATCGAGGTTGCGTGCCATGCCCAGCACGCGTTTTGAGACTTTGGGAAAGTCTACGGTCCAGTCGACGCGTGAAGCAGCGAGAAGACGAGCGCGATCGGCTTCGCTCAACGTTTCGCCGGAGCGGAGCAGGGTCTTGGAAGGCACGCACCCCCAGTACGGGCATTCCCCACCGACCAGCTCTCGTTCGACCACCGCCAGCGTTAGTCCGGTGTCCCGAAGGCCCACTGCCAGCGCTTCTCCAGCGACGCCCCCGCCGAGGCATACGACGTCGAATTCCTGCGTCAACTTCGGCCTCCTTGACCACCGCCGACGGCGGTGCGTTACGAAGAATGCTCGCACGAAGCGCAGTCGTCAATCAGATCCTGGTGTCGGTGCTCGGACCGAATTGCTGACTCTCCTGGTCGCAGGAGCGACTGCCTGACCATCGAAGGTCTAACGGGTCGTAGCGTCTAGAAGCAGCAGGAGGCCGAAACCAAAGGCGGCGAGCAAGCCGGAAAAACGCGGGCTGTCGAGTGGACACATTGCCGGTGATCATAGCCGTCCGGTGTGCCGCGTTAGGTCACCTCAGGTGTGGATCCGGGGTCACGGTAGCTGAGCTTTACATTCGCCTTGGCAATCTCCCGGAACGGGCGCACACTGGCACCGGCGCGCGCCGAGTTTCAACAGGAGCGAAGCCATGACCACCCACCGTTGGACACGCACGATCGACCTGGTGCTTCTCGCCGGCGTACTCCTCCCGGCTTGCAGTGACGACCAACGCACTCCGACGCAGCCCAGACCACCAATCGACATCGCCGGTTCGACATCGGCTGACGTTGTGCGACTCCTTATAAAAGCCCCCGCCTCAATCGCGCCACAAGAGTCCGCGCAGCTGCACGCCAGCGCCATGAAGGCCGACGGAACGACCGAAGACGTCACCTCGCAGACGCAATGGTCGACTGCTGATCCGAATGCGGTCCTCGTCGAACGGGGCGGGATCGTGACCGGGCTGAAGGTAGGTGAGGTCGGTATCACGGCCGCCTACCAAAGCGCGGCCGGGACCCGTTATGGTTCGGCGTCCGTCATAGTTCTCATGCCCGGCACTTACAAACTCAGTGGGCGCATCACCGACAATGGTGTTGCCGTCGCGAGAGCAGGTGTAACGGTCGTCGATGGTTCGGGCGTCAACCTGACGGCTCTCACCGGACTCGACGGAGCGTTCGCGTTGTACGGAATCGCCGGGCGTGTGCAGCTTCGGGCGAGCCGTGAAGGATACGCCACGGTGACCGCGGAGCTCGACGTCACGCAAACAAGCGTGCGGAACATCGAAATGATCCCCGATCGCACACGCCTCGATCTGTCGGGAAGCTACACGCTCGTTCTCAGATCGGGCGCGTGCGACGATCGTGCGGACGGAATATTCGGAAGTGAATTCGCCAACCGTCGATACGTCGCCGCGGTAACGCAAACCGGCCCGACGCTCGCCGTGTCACTTAGCGGCGCGGACTTCCTCACGCGCGATGGACGGGGCGATCATTTTGACGGCTCCGTGGATCCAGTCGGCAACGTGACGTTCGCGATCGGCGATCCTGACGATCTTTATCTGAGCGAGTACCCGGATCTCGTGGAACGAGTGAACCCGAGCTCAGCGTTCCTTGCCTACGGAACGGTCAAGGCACAAGCGACGTCGACCGCGCTGATCGGCACGATCGCAGGGCCCTTTGTCATTGCACCGGCGAACAATCCGTCGTTCTGGGCGCGTTCGGCGTGGTGCTATTCAGAGGGCCACTCGTTCGAAATGCGACGGCAGTAACGAGCGCGGATCATTCCGAGGCGGCCCGCTACGACAGGATCTCGACGTACCCCCCGTTCCATCCACGCGGATCCGCTGCCCATCCCGAATCAGCCGCGTGGCATGCTCCACCCCGACGACCGCCGGCAAGCCGTACTCCCGTGCGATCACCGCGCCATGGGTCATCAGCCCCCCCACCTCCGTCACCAGGCCCTTGATCGCGACGAACAGCGGCGTCCAACTCGGGTCTGTGTAGGCGGTGACCAGGATGTCGCCCGCTTGGAGATCCGTGTCCGCGATGTCCAGGATGACGCGGGCCCGCCCCTCGACGGTCCGGCGGAAACCGGTAAGCCGACCAGCGCGACAGCTGGAAGATCCTCGCGTCGGTACGACCCGGCCACGGCCTCGCCATCCGGCGTGAGCACCCGGGGCGGCGTGAGCGCTTGATACGACCTGAACGCGTCTTTGCACTCGATGTCCTGTGGGCGGCCGAAATGCCCCTCGATCCGCCGGCCCAGCTTGGTACCGTTCCCCCAGCAGTTCGAAGACGCTGACGCTCTGGCCGAAGTCGTGGTACGCCTCCGTTGCCCGGCCGCCGGCGGCGTGCAGCCCGCGCGAGCCGGACGACCTGGTGCTCGGTCAGCGCGGGCTCCTTTTGCCGTTCCGGCTCGACTGCCTGTTCCCGCGTTCCGCCCGCGGGCGAGGCGAGGATGGCCAGCTGCTTGGTGCCAATCGCTTTGTCGACGACCTCGCCGCCGCGCACCCGGTAGGCGTCCGCGTTCACCAGGCCGGAGACCAGCGCCTCGCCCAGACCGAAGCTGGCCTCCACGGACGCGACCTCCGGTTGCCGGTGACGGGGTCGGCGGTGAACAGATGCCGGCAGCCTGAGGGAAGACCATCCGCTGCACGACCACCGCCATCTGGACCTTCCAGTGGTCCAGGCCGTTCCGCATGCGGTAGATCACGGCGCGCTCGGTGAACAGCGAGGCCCAGCACCGACTGACGTGCTGGAGGATGGCCGCCGCACCAACGACGTTGAGGTACGTGTCCTGTTGTCCCGCGAAGGAGGCCGTCGGCAAGTCCTCCGCCGTCGCACTGGATCGAACGGCATATGCGGCTTGCTCGCCGAGTTGGGCGAGCTGGCGGGTAATCGCTGCCGCCAGATCGTCGGGAATGACGATCCCTTCCAGGGTCCCGCGAATCTCCGCGCTGAGTGCGCGGATCGCCTCCCGCGCGTCCGGCTTCAGTCGCGACAGCCGATCGAGCCGATCGTCCATCGACGGCGCTTCGGCCATGATCCGCGCGAAGGCGTCTGTTGTCACGCAGAAGCCAGCCGGCACCCGGAGGCCTTCGATCCGCGAAAGCTCTCCCAGTTGCGCGCCCTTGCCGCCAACCACCGCGACCTGCGTGTGGTCGATCTCCTGGAAACCCAACACGTGGCTGCCCATCCACTCCGTCCCTCGCGCGGGAAGTTCGCGCTGGGGCCGGTCCGGCGCGATCATGCCGGCGGCTTGCGCCATCGCCGGGGCCAGACCAGGGCGTAGGCATGAGCGACGAGCGGCGCGAGCACCACCGCCGCGACGAGGAAGACGGCCACGCGCAGCAAGACCACATCGACGATGTGGCGCAGGTCGTCGACGACGACGGCGCGCTCACCACGCAGGGCTTCCATCGATCCAGCCAACTCGCGATGCACGTCCGCGATCGCCTCACGGCGCTCGGCGGTCGCCCACTCGAGCGTGGCCAGCCGCTGCAACTCGAAGCTGCGCAGCAGTTCGCTGCGTTCCTCGGCAAACGCACGGACGATCGCGCCGACCGCCCGTTCCCGCTCGGTGGAAATGACGTCCATCACCAGCGCTCGCTGCCGATCCAGTTCGACGAGGACGATCTGCCGCTCGTTCAGGGCGAAGGGCAAAATGGCTTCGGCGGTCGAAGCGATGCGATTCGCCGCTGCTGCGCTCATCTGCAGGTCACCCTGAATCGATGCCACAGCTTCAGCAGGCAGTATGTCGGAGCGCATCAGGTCGAGTTCTCCCCGCACCTGCCGCGGCAGATCGGCCAGGTAGATGCGCGCCTGCTGGGAGAGGCTGAGTATGACGTCCTCCATGGTGCCGACGGACTGCAACGTGTCGCCGCGCGCCCGGGACTGTTCCGCGAAGCGTGCAATCGGAGAATCGCGGACGAATGTGATGTCACGAAGAGGATGTTCGGCGAGCCATGGATCGATGATTTTGCGCTCGAACTCGGCCCGTGCCTCAGGAGACACGGCGATCGAACCGCCGATCTCCCGCATCTGGTCGACGAGTCGATGCGAGACCTCGACGGCTTCCGGTTGGTATGTGCCGAAGGCGCTCGCGCCCGCGCCTCCGCTAAAGAGCTGATCCATCTGGCGTGTGAAGATCCACGCGTCGATGAGCGCACTCACCGGCTCCAGCCGAAAGCATGCCTTTCGCATCTCGGGTATTGCGCGGACCTTCCAGAGCAAGGCGTTGCGCCGGATTGTCGAATCGGCGGCCCGTCGCTCGATCGCCGTGGCCGCGAGCTCGACTTCCGCGGCGAACGTGATCGAGTACTCGTGCATGCGCTGCCGGAGCGCTTCCACGCGGAAGTCAGACCGGAGTTCCGGCCAGGGCTTCAGATCCGGCTGCGTCGATTTCTTGCCCAGGCTGGCGCATGCCACAAGGGAGGACAGGGCGAGGCATGCGGCCGTGCGCCTCACGCCGCCGCGCCATCGCGGCCCGGAACCTCTCTTCCGACGACGGGAATTGATCCTTGTCGCCGACATTGTGAACGGAGGCGGCATGGTCTCTCTCCTGACACTCGGTACGAGCGCTCTTCTGACGCAGTGCTGCCGCCCGCCACGACATGCCGTGACCGTTGACCACTGGTCGTGACCCGTCGAGACGTCTTGGCGACGTCCGCGGACAGAATTCCCGAACGTTTTGGCCGGCTTACTGGCACCGGTCATTGATGAGCTGGCCAACCGTCCCCTACCAAGAGCCAGATCCTTGCCGCCGGACATCCGATGATGGGTGAATTTACGGATCGACTACTCCGCGCGCCACCGGACGGGGTCGACCGACGGTGAGGGGCTGTCCAGAGCGGTTCAGAAAACCATCGACATCAACTAGGGGATGGCGTCGTTTGGGTTCAAGACGCAGCTGGCGTCGCGATCACAACCGCAGCGACGAGAGCGTACCTCACCGACCTCACACGGCGCGGCCGATACGGCACGGCCCACAGTGTGTTCGGCACGATCTACGACATCGGTGACGCGCTTGGTCCCATTTCCGCTGCATTCTCGTCGTCGGACTTGGCTACGCGCGGATGTTCCAGGTGATGGCGGCTGTCGCCATGACGACGGCCATCGCTTTTGTGATCACCACAGCGAGCCTGGCGCGAGGACCCCGGAGAGGGACTATGTCTAGTGGCCTGTCTTGGCTGATTCAGTAGCGGCGGAAAACAGAAGCACCGCTGAGCGCGCCGAGGGCGCAGATAAAACCACTGGAAGAAATCCTCTGCGTTGCTCCGCGGCCTCTGCGGTAAACGTCTTGTTCGATGGTACCCCTTCATCGAGGACGAGCCAGTAGTGCGGGGCGCGCGAAGCGTTCTGGTGAACCGACGATCGCGCGCGTATCGCGTTCGTTGTCGCAGCATCAACGCGCTGGCTCGAACAGTTCGATCGGATTCCCGTCCGGATCCTCTATTTGAATCTGGCGACCGCCGGGACCGGTTTCCATCTCGTTGCGAAAATGCAGTCCCGCCTTCTTCAATTCAACGATCAAGCCTGGAAGATCGGCGACCTTCAGCACCACCCGATTCCACCCGCCCGGCTCCTGCTGCTGTCCGTTCGGCATTGGTCGGGAGCCCGAGGCGCCCGGGCCGCTCAACAGGATCTGTGCTTCACCAAGCGCGACGTTCGCGAACGCGGGGAGTTGCTGGTGTTTGAGCGTGAACCCGAGGTATTGCGTATAGAACGCGGTCGAGCGGGCCACGTCCTTCACCTGATAGCGAACGCCGTGAACGCCCTTGACGAATGCGTGTGGTGCGGCGTCACGGGTGACGTCCTGCATCATGGCTATAGCTCTCCTTCTCTACGGCGCTCGCGCTTGCTCATCCGGGGACCGCCCTGGTGCGGCGCCGACGCCGCCAGATGTCGCAACTTGTCCGGATTGCGCACTACGTACAGCGCCCGAATGACGTCGCCATCAATCTCGAATGCCGCCGTCTGCATCGGTCCCTCCGGTGCGTCCACGATGACACCGGGCAGGCCGTTGATGGTCGCGAAGCGCAGCGTGAAGTCGTCGCGCCACCATGCACCTGGGCGTTTGCGCGTGACCTCAACCAGGAACCGCGCCGCGCGATCGGCGCCATCGACCACATCCAGCGCCGACCTCACCTTGCCGCCGCCGTCGGTCACGACGCGCACGTCGCTCGCGAGCAACTCGGTCAGTGCCTCGAGATCGCCCGAGCTCGTTGCCGCGAGGAATGCCGACATGAGCCGCGCGTGCTTCGCATCGATGTCGTCCGAACCCAGAGGCGCGGTGGCGCCGCGTGGTCGTAGTGCGCGAACGTGGGCGCGTGCGCGGGCGGCAAGCTGCCGGCACGCAGCGTCGCTCCGCTCCAGTGCCGAGGCCACCTCGCTGAACGAGAAATCGAATACGTCGTGCAGCAGGAAAGCCGCCCGCTCGAGCGGCGACAACCGGTCGAGCGTCAAGAGCAGCGCGATGGACAGATCTTCGGCCAGCTCCGTGCGGCTGTCGGGCGCGAGCGCTGCCGTGTCGACAACCGGCTCCGGCAGCCAGGGACCGACGTACTCCTCGCGCCGTGCGCGCGCCGAGGTCAGCATGTCGAGACAAATTCGCGTTGTCGTCGTCATCAGAAACGCTCTCGGGTCCGACACGTTGTCGCGGTCGGCGCCGTGCCAGCGCAAGTACGCCTCCTGCACCGCGTCCTCGGCGTCAGCCATCGACCCAAGCATGCGGTAGGCGAGACCGAGAAGACGCCGGCGGTACGGCTCGAACGTTGCGGCCGGATTCGACATCTCGTTCATGGAGCTCAGGCCGTGCGTACCGCCGTCAAGCGCTGCGGCGGGAGCGGGCCAGAGCGAGCCCGCCGAGGGCCATGCCGATCAGCCCCACCAGCATGGCTACGATCCCCCCACCGAGCCCATTGCCGGTGCCCAGACCACCGTCGGCAGTGGCCACGACCAGCCCACCGATGACCAACCCGATCGGCCCCATTACCAGTGCCACGATCGCGCCGCGTCGCCCGTTGCCGGCGCCGATGCGGCCGGCGGAGCGGGCCAGAGCCAGCCCACCGATCACCGCGCCGATCAGCGCCACCGCGCCGGCCACGCTGGCGGCGATCCGCTCGGGGGTCAGGGTGTAAGCACTAACGCCGGGCGACCGGCCCGAGACCTGTGCGCCCACCGGTGCGACCAGGCCGAACCCCCCGATCAAGGCGGCGGCGACAAGCAGGGCGGTGACTCGTGAAACCAGCCATGCGGCACGCGGACTCGCGTCGATCATGCCACGTATATGGCCAGTGTCGTGGTTCCCTTCCCGCTGGAACTTGTCGACCGCTTTCCGCAATGCCCATCTGAACATGTCGCTCCTCCTGCCTCCAACAGTGAGACGGGATAGGGCTTCGGAATGTGACATGGCTGCCGCGATCTCATCACATGCGACCTCGATGTTTTACACGGCAGTGCTTGCCGATCGGCGGAGATCGCCGCTAGCATGAAAGATCACTATAGAGAATAGACACAGGAGGATCATCGTGGCCACAACGCAAGAAGCTCTGCAAATCACCACCGTCGTTCCCAGCTTCACGGTCGACGATCTGCAAAAGAGCATCAAGTTCTACGAAGCGCTTGGTTTCACAGTCAGCGAGCGGTGGGAGGACAAGGGAACCCTGCAGGGGGTCATGGTCCGTGCCGGCAAGACCGAGATCGGCCTGAGCCAGGACGACTGGAAGAAGGGCCGCGACCGGAAGAAGGGAATCGGTCTGCGGTTGTTGATGTCAACGACGCAGAACGTTGACGAGGTTGCGGCGCGAGCCAAGAGCGCGGGGATCACGCTTAAATCGGAGCCGTTCGACAGCGAGTGGAAAACTCGGGTGTTCGAGGTGGTCGACCCGAGCGGATTCCTGCTCACCATCTCATCGGAATCGGTCAAGTAGCCCACACAGGCGGACGCATCGGCTTCTTCGTGGATCGCTCGAGGCCGAGGCGTACCGCCCATCACCCGCGGCGGTGGCCGACCGCCGTGGGCTTTCGGTACCTGTTGGATCAACCTCGCCTTCTTCTCGAGCACCAGTCCGGCCCAGTGCACGCCTCCAAGCGTCTCGATGTGTTTGCCGAGGATGTCGTAATTGACGATTTCGCCGGTTGCATCGCCACGTGTAGCACATGACTATATGGTGTTCACGGAGCGCATCACGAGGTTTGGAGGTTGCATGGCGAAAATCACCGGCATCGGTGGCGTGTTCTTCAAGTCCACCGGCGATCACAAGAAGCTTTCGGAATGGTACGCCTCGAACCTTGGTATTCCGCTCGAGGATTGGGGCGGGGCGATCTTGAAATGGTCCGACGACACCGCAAACGACGAGGGCCTGACCGTATGGAACGTCGCGGCGCCGGACACGCGATGGTTTCAGCCGAGCTCGGCGAGCTTCATGATCAACTATCGCGTCGATTCGCTGGACGGCATGCTCGCGCAGCTGAAAGCGAACGGAATCGAGCCCGTGAAAGGACCCGAGTCGGCGGAAAACGGCAAGTTCGCCTGGATCCTCGATCCGGACGGCAACAAGGTGGAGCTGTGGGAGCCGATGCTCTGGGACGACAAGAACAAGCAGTGACGCGGACGATCATGCACTTCGTGCGGCGTGCCGCTCAGCCGCCTCGGCGATGGGCGCTCTGCGCGCGGTGAAGAGAGGATAGATGCGGAAAATCATCGTCGGCGCCCAGGTTTCCATCGACGGCGTCATGCAGGCGCCCGGCGGACCGACCGAAGATCCGACCAGGGGGTTCAAGTTCGGCGGGTGGGTGATGCCCTATTTCGATCAGGAGTTCGGCGAGGAACTTGACCGCGTCTTCAGTGAGAAATTCGATCTCCTGCTCGGCCGCAAGACCTACGAGATTTTCGCGGCGTATTGGCCGTACTACGACGAAGACGCTCCCTATGGCGGCATCGCGAAGCTCTTCAAGAAGATCAAGAAGTACGCGGTTTCGCGCTCGGGCGGAGTCGATACGAGCTGGCAGGGCTCGGTGCTCCTGCGCGACATCGCCGACGTCAAGCGCCTGCGGGACGAAGACGGCCCCAATCTTGTCACCCAGGGCAGCACCGAACTCGTCCATGCGCTCCTGGCCAACGACCTCGTCGACGCGATGACCACCTTCATCGTCCCGGTCGTGCTCGGCGGCGGCAAAAAGCTGTTTGCCGACGGCTCGGCGCCGCACGCTTACAAGCTGACAAGATCGCGCGTTTCGAGCACGGGCATCATGATCGGACACTACGAGCGCGGCGGCGAGATCAAGATGGGCGGCACCGAGCTCGATTCACCCAGCGAACGTGAGATCGCCCGCCAGGAGCGCATGAAGCGCGAAGGCTAGAGGTTCTGTGAAGGTTCGCCCCGCTCAGCACCAAGAGCGAGTCGAACCCGTGGATCACGCGCACGAGATCCGCGTCGAGCGTCTTGTGTCGCGCGCAAACTCCGTTGGACGCGTGCCCCCGATTTCCTGGTCGGCCTCCGGCGCTGTCCTTACGCCTTGCGGCCATTTCACGTTCGTGTGGATTGCCAGCCACCTGATCACTGTGCGCTCCCAAAGCGTACCAATGACCGGAACGGGGCGCTCGTCCAAGGCCGCGCGACACGCATCGCTCAGATGGCAGGTCATCTGATGCGCAGTCATCCTGCCCCACCTGCGTTCGCTCTCCGGCCTGAGTGCCTCAATCCGTCTTAGGATTTCCCCGCGCGCAGCCGGATGCAACAGAGTGCCGTTCTTCACCGCAGCGACGTTGCTCATGGCAACCTCCCGCTGATGCACTTGACCAAGAACGCGGCTCAGATTTGTCGATTGTCCAGGACCGACGACTGGGATCGCGTGTGTTGAGACGACGCGCCGGGCGTTCCATGGAATCACTGGCATGTAGCCGCGCAGAAGCTCACTGCAATGTCATCAACCTCGGTCGTCGCACAGGCGCTTGACGGTCGAGAGCAGGTCGCCCGTCCCTTTCCACACAAAGGCAGATGCTCCGACCTCGAAGGATCGTTGCTTGACGTCCGGATCGTTCATCGCCGAGAACACGACGACTCTCGCGTCTGAGTTTACTTGCTTGATCTGACGACATACCTCCAGTCCGTGGACGTGAGGCAGGTTGAGGTCGACCACAACCACGTCGGGTTGGAGTCGTTGCGCGGCCTCCAGCACGGTGCGGCCATCGGCGACGTGTCCCACGATGTCGCAGTCCAGCGCCAGCAGGCGGCAGATGGCTTTCGCCAGTCCAGGGTGGTCTTCGGCTATGAGCACGCGGGGTCGCTTGGGCAAACATTGACCTTCAACGTCAGGCGACACTAGGCGGGCCTGACGGGATCTCGGCGGTTCCGCTGCGGCGCAGGGTAACAGTGAATGTGGCGCCCCCTTCGGGATTGCTGCGGGCATCGATGGTGCCACCATGCGCGTTGACGATCGTCTGCGTGATCGTCAGTCCGATCCCGAGGCCGTGCGCTTTGGTCGTGACGAATGGTGTGAACAGCGCGCCGTTGATCTGCTCCGGCAAACCCGTTCCGGCGTCGCACACCGAGACTCCGACATCGGCCGCTCTGACTTCGGTGCTGATGGTGACGCGACGACGCGTCGGAGGGGTCTCGGCCATCGCGTCCATGGCGTTCATCAGCAGATTCACCATCACCTGCTGCAAGAGCACTTCATCGCCGGTGATGATGCAGGGATTCGACGACAGATTGACGGTGGGCTCGATCTGCCGCGCTTTCATGTCGTGAGCAACGAGCGCAAGACTCTCATGGATCACGGCGTGGAGGTCGATCGGTTTCGTGTCCAGTTGGTGGCCTCGGAGCATTGTCCGATGCCGATCGATGATCTGCGTCGCCTGAACGCCCTCGCTCTCGATGTCGGACAGGATCTCGCACACCGTTTCGGGCGTCGCCCGATCGGCGGTGATCATCATCCGACCCGCCTGGGCATTGCTGATCATCGAGGCGAGGGGTTGGCCGAGCTCATGGGCAATCGAGTTGGTCAGCGCCGACATCGTCTGCCGACGACTGGCGTCGGCGGCGAGCGCCAGGTTCCTCCGGCTCTCGATCTCGGCCTGTCGGCGTGCGCGGCGCTGATATAGCAACCCGATGATCAGGAGCGATTGAATGGCCAGCACACCCATGGCGCTGAGGACCGTGCTCCTATATGCGCTCCACAGGCTCGGAGCGCGATAGCGCACGATACTCCCTGGCGGTAACCGGCTCTCGGGGATGCCCCACCTTTGGAGCTCGCGCCAGTCGAACGTCGGTGGGCCCGCGGCTCTCGAGGGTAGTCTGATGCTGCTCGGCGGCGCGCCGTTCAAGAGTCGACCAGCCACGTCGGCCGTGTCGCGACTGAGGTCGGAGATGGACAGCAGCGATCCGCCCACGACTCCCGTCCCCAGGTACACGCTAAATGGCGCAAATAGCGGTGCATTGGCCGTGGCGTGAAGCTCGGCGAACATTCGCTCGTCTGCAAACGCAACCCCCGCGCCGTCCGTAGAGAAAATGACATACACGATCGCCGAGTTCTCTGGCAGGCTTGCACTGCGGCGGAGGGTTTCCTGAACGGACAGTTGGTCGAACCAGACAAATGTCAGCTGGTCGTGAAAGCGCCTGAACTCGTTCTCGAGCTCGCGACGCCAGAACTGGCCGATTGGTCCGGACCCCACCACCATGAAAACCTGCCTGGTCTGGGGCAGCAGTTGCAGGACGTTCTCGATGACGCGCGGAAAGTCATTGACGACAGCGACAGCGGTTTCGTTGTCCCCGAGCGGTGCGTCACGGAGATACTTCTGGTCGACGGACGCGAACAGGACCGGCGTCTCGGGAAAGAGCTGCTGCCGATACTTGCGCGCGAAGACCGCGGCGGGCCCGGCGATCGTGACAATCAGATCCGGTTTGGGACGATTGACGAACGTGGATCGAATGTAGTCGACCACCGCTTGTTCTGGCGCGCTGACAAACCCGGTCGGACCCACGACGACCTGAACCACGTTCACGGGCCCCTCGACGCGCTGATCCAATTCGACGCGGAAGTTAGTGGTGAACTGGTCCACCGCGGCGTTGCCGCGGTCGAAGGATTGGAGCACCAATACCTGACGGACCGCGGGCTGGGCGTCGCTCGGTGCCGCGCCGAGGAGAAGCAAGACCGCGAGCAAGCCCGTCCGTGGGACGCGTGGGAATCTGCGACCCGGGCCGGTTTTGCTCACGATGCGGAGTATGGGACACGACACGGCTTTGCTCCATGCAAGGATATACATCTCGCATCGAACCATGAAACCTTTGCTGGCTGCCGCGCTGATGGTCTTCGGCCTGGCCGCTCCCGCGGCCGCACAGTCCGCGGCAGTGGTGGTCGGTTCCATCGTTGACCAGACCGGAGCCCCGCTTGCGGGCGTCCGCGTGACGATTCGGGGTGTCGCGGTCCGCATGGCGGCCACCGGCGCCGCGGGCGACTTCGCGTTTCCAGACGTCCCGGAAGGCGACTACGAGATTTCCGCAGAACTGAGCGGCTTTGAGCGGCAGCAGCGTGCCATGCGCGTCCGGGCGGGGGAACGGACAACGGTTTCCTTCACCTTGCGAGTCGTGCTCGTGGCGGAGACGATCGTCACGGCCGCCAGGACGGGTGGTCGCGATGTCCAAGAGGTCCCCGTCGCGATCACGGCCGTCTCGCAGGCCGACCTGGGCCGTCTCGGAACCCAGACCATCGAAGAAGCGCCGGCGCTGGCGCCCTCAGTGACGTTTTCGCAGAACACCGGCTGGGGCCAGCTCACGATCCGCGGGATCGGGACAAACGCCGTGTTTGCCGGAGCGGATCCGAGTTCGGCGATCTATCTCGACGGCGTGTATCTCGCCCGGCCCGCGATGGCGTTCGCGCGGTTTCTCGATCTCGATCGCATCGAAGTGCTTCGAGGGCCGCAGGGCACGTTGTATGGGCGGAACGCCGTCGGCGGGGCGATGAACCTCATTCCCCGGCCGCCCACCAATGACTTCCAGGCGTCCGCCCATGTCACCGCCGGCAACTTCGGAGAGCTTCGCGCGGACGCGCGGGTGAGCGGGCCGCTGAGACGCGACCGATTGATGGGGTCGGTCGCGTTCGAACGTGGCGTCCGGGACGGTTTCGTCCGCGACCTCGAACATCTGGACCACCCGCTTGGCGGCGATGATGTCACCGCCGCGCGCGGTCAACTGCGCGTGGTGTTCGATCGGCGGACGAACCTGCTGCTGTCGAGTGACGTTGACCACCAGACGGGAATTCCGCTGACTTACAACAAGGTCCTGCTGGCAAAGCCGGGATATCAATTTGACAACCCCCCCGATTTCCACGACGTTCGCACGTCTTTACTCGGTTGGAATGACACGCTGCACTACGGCGTGAGCGCCCGCCTGACGATGGCTCTGACGCCCGCCACCACTCTGGTCAGCTTGACCGCGTATCGAAACCTGGATTACGAATTCGTCGCGGAATCCGACAGCACCGAACTCGACCTGGTACGGACGCACCAACTCGAGCTTCAAAGTCAGCTCTCTCAGGAGATCACGATCTCGCACCAGCAGCCCCGACTGAACTGGGTCGGTGGCGTGTTTCTCTTCAGCGAATCGGATCACCAGACCTTATGGAGCGATCAGCCGGCGGGACCATTCCAGCGCCGGCTCGACCCGCGGGTCGACGCTGTCAGCCGCGCCGTGTTCGGACAGGCAACGGTTGGACTGACGTCGCGGCTCTCGGCAACCGCTGGCATTCGCTACACGCACGAGGCGAAGGACATCGACAACGCCGGGGGACGCTACGTCCTCGAGGATCCGAATCTGCCGATTTCCGGTTCGGTCTATAGCTATTCGGATTCCATCGCGTACGACGCCTGGACGCCGAAACTCGGCATCGAAATGAAGCTGCCGCACGACGCGCTCGCATACGTGTCGGCGACACGAGGATTCAAGAGCGGCGGATTCAATCTCTCGTCCACCGCTCCGGGCCGCGGCTTCGCTCCTGAATGGGCCTGGAGTTACGAGGGCGGGCTGAAAGGCCGGCTCGCGGGCGGCCGGTTCCGGTTCAGCACATCGGCATTTGTGATGGACTACACGAACCTGCAGGTACAGACGCCGATCGGCATCGGGGTGCTCGACATCCGCAATGCCGCAGCCTCGACGATTCGCGGCGTCGAAGTGGAGGGCACGTCACTGATCGGGCGCGGTATCGAGGCCGGCGGCCACCTGGCCTGGCTCGACGCCACCTACGACCGTTACATCGCGGTCGCCGTCGAGGGCTTCACGGGAGACGTCTCGGGCAACCGGCTGAACAACGCCCCGGAGTGGGCAGGGCGCCTGTGGATCGCGTGGACCGGCGACATCGGCCGCTCGCGTCGACTGTCCCTCTCGGCCGAGTCGACGGCGCAGTCGACGGTCTTCTTCACGCCCTTCAACGACAGCGTCCAGCGCCAGAGTCCGTACGGCCTGCTCGGCGCCCGGGTCGAATACGGCCCCGGGAATCGCCGGTGGACGGTCGCCGCATACGCCCGCAATCTCACGAACACGGAGTACGTGACGGGAACCTTCGGCACGCCGCCCAACGCGTATGCCGGACGTCCTGGACCTCCGCGTCAGTTTGCTGTTGAGTTCGCCGTGCGGCGATAGGAATGTCCGGGGACAACGAGATCTACTGTGATTCTCAAAAACTTGCCGCTCCCGGCCGGGTTTGCGTCCTTTTCTCTGTTCCTCCGTCTGTAGAAGCAAAGACAACGGGAGAACAGAGATGCAAACATCCACATCCGACCAGATTCGAGCGGTGGTCCGACAGGCATATGGAGCGGTCGCGACCGAGAAACAGCAGAGCGGTTGTTGCGGCGGCGGGCCAAGTTGCTGCGGACCGACAGGCTCTTCATCCAGACAACTCGGCTACACCGACGCCGACCTCGCCGCCGTGCCTGACGGCGCCGACTTGGGTCTCGGCTGCGGGAACCCTCAGGCTATCGCTGGCCTCAGACCCGGCGAACGCGTCCTCGACCTCGGGAGTGGCGCCGGATTCGACGCCTTCCTCGCCGCTCGACAAGTCGGTCCGACTGGACGTGTCATCGGCGTAGACATGACCCCGGAGATGATCGACCGCGCCAAGGCAAACGCCGCGAAGACCGGACTCGCGTACGTGGACTTCCGCCTGGGCGAGATCGAACATCTGCCAGTGGACGATGCCTCCGTCGATGTCATCATGTCGAACTGCGTGATCAACCTCGCACCGGACAAGCCCACGGTGTTTCGCGAAGCGTTCCGTGTGCTGGCGCCTGGAGGCCGTTTGGCGATATCCGACATCGTTGCGATCGGTGACATGCCGGCAGCGATCGCCGCGGATCCTGCCGCCTATACGGGCTGCGTCGCCGGCGCTGCGCCTGTTGCCGAACTCGAGAGGATGATCGCCGCCGCGGGATTCAAGCAGGTTCGAGTTGCCGTCCAGGTACAGAGCCGCACCCTCATCGAAGAGTGGAGCCCGGGGAGCGGTGCCGAGCAGTTCGTGGCGTCGGCTCTGATCGAAGCCGTCAAATCTGCGTGATCCGACGCGGTGCATACCGCGAAAGGTCATCACCAACGGAGGCATATCATGAATCTCACTGAACCCAGCCAGTCGGCGCCAAACGCCGAACAGGCGCGTCCCGAAGCGTGCTGCGATGGCGTCCTCCTCAGTACCTGCTGCCCGCCGCAGGCCAAGTCAGCCTGTTGCGGACAATCGTCCAAGGCCGGTACGTGCGGTTGTCAGGCGGGCGGCACCGAGAAGCGATAGGATCGAGGCACATGGCTGCAGTCTCCGAGCTGCCGTGGGAAGAGTTGCACGGCAACCTAAGGGCGTTCATCAGCCGGCGCGTCAGGAATCCGGCCGACGTTGACGATCTGGTGCAGCGAGTGTTGCTCCAGATCGTCAAGGGCCTCGCGTCCCTGCGTGATGCGGAGCGGCTCCACGCCTGGGTGTATCGCACGGCTCGAAACGTCATCGTGGACTACTACCGGTCGTCGACCGCTCGGCGCGAAGTCGCCAGCGGCGATCCGGAGGACCTGGCAGCGACCAGTGACGAGAGTCAGGCTCCCTCGCAGGACGATGAGCGAGCCGCGCTTCAGGAGCTGGCCGCCTGCATGGTGCCAATGATCCGTCAGCTCCCTCCGGCGTACAGGGAGGCGGTCACGTTGGCCGATCTGGAAGGCGTCAGTCAGGCGGATGCAGCCGCGCGGGCTGGCGTGTCGACATCCGGAATGAAAAGCCGCATCCAACGGGGCAGAGAACAGCTCAAGGCCGTGCTCGAAGAATGCTGTCGGGTCCAGCTCGATCGCCGTGGGACCATCGTCGGCTATGACCCTCGCAAGTCCGACTCCTGCGGACCGTGCGGAAGGTCGGACTGACACGCTTCAGACGGCTGGCGATTCGGATGTCTGTGAAGCGCCGCCCCGGCGACGCTCACCGAGTGATACCGAAAGACCTGTTCGCGCAATCGGCTCAACCAGTTCCCGCCTCTTCGATGTGAACCCGTAAACGTCGCTGTGATGGTCGTAGTGCACTAATCTGGGCTTCAGGGGGATGTCGTATGGCAAAACCGACCATTGGAATAATCGGCGCCGGGCACATTGGAAGCCAGGTGGCGAGACTGGCGATTTCATGCGGGTATCCGGTCGTGATTGGCAACTCGCGCGGACCTGAAACCTTGGCTGAACTCGTCGCCGAACTGGGACCGAGTGCACGCGCTGCGACCGCCGAGGATGCCGCCAAAACCGGCGAAATTGTCGTGGTGTCGATTCCCCTGAAGAACTACCGCGACGTGCCGGTGGCGCCCCTTACGGGCAAGATCGTGATCGACACCAACAATTACTACCCGCAGCGTGACGGTCACATCGCTGAACTTGACAACGAGTCAACGACGACCGCCGAGCTCTTGCAGGCTCACCTCCCGACCTCGAAGGTGGTCAAGGCGTTCAACCATATCTACGCTGCGGAGCTGACCACTCACGGGCAACCGGCGGGATCGAAGAACCGCCGTGCGCTGGTCATCGCCGGCGACGATGAGGTCGCGAAAGTGGTCGTGAGGAAACTACTCGACGACTTCGGCTTCGACACCCTGGATGCCGGGCCCTTGAAGGAAGGATGGCGCATTCAACGCGATACCCCGGGCTACGGTCCACGTCGGACGGCAGAGGAATTGCGCAAAGACTTGGCCGCGGCCAAGCGGTACGCCGACCAATAGAAGTCTATAAATCGCCGCCGCATCGCATCCCTTCTCTGGGCCCTTCCTGCATCACTGCGTGCGGCGAGGCCCTAGATACTGATCAACAAAAATGTAGACAGGCGCGCGAGCGGCGACCGAGATTCTCGATAGGGCATCAAGCGGGACGAATGTCTGTCCAGACCCGTCCCTGAATAGCGACAAGTACAGGATGACACTTCGGGGCGGGACACTCGATACCGCCGCCAGAAGGTCTCTCATCGGCAGGTCCGTGAGACGGGTGAAGGAGACGCGACGCTCGAACGGCTCGAATTTGCCTCAAGCGTGCCTTTGCCTGATCGCAGGTTACGCGTCGCTACTTCCGGTGATGTCGTGCGATCTCTTCCTCCGTTAGTCGCAGGAACCGTGCGGCGTTGTTGTAGAAGATGTCGCGCTTCTGTTCCTCGCTGAGGAACGGCGCGTTCTGGATTGTCTCGATGGCCACGTCGATGGCGCGCGGCCACACCATCTGATCCGAGCCCCACATGATCCGCTTGACGAACCCTGCCTCGACGAGGCGTTTGAGCTGTCCGTAGAAGTGCGGCCGCGGATGCGCCCAGTTGTTGCCGGCGATATCGACGTAGACCTGTGGATGCGAAAAGAGCACCGCAATCATCTCGTCAACGAGCGGTGACCCGTAGTGCATCACATACAACCGAAGTCTCGGGTGACGGATCAGGACTTCCTCCAGTTGCAGCGGGGTCGTCAACCGCGCGCGATAGCTCGCCATCGGCCCGTAAGGCGCACCGGGAGGGCCTTCCCCCAGATGGACACCGACCGGGATGTCGAGTTCTTCTGCGAGCGCGTAGTAGGGATCCCATCTCGAATCGTCGAGCGTCATTCCTTCGGTACTGGGGTGAGACCTCCGCAAACACGGCCAGTTCGCGGTTGTTGACCAAGCGACGGAACTCTTTGACGTCGGGCGAGCCGGGGTCGCCGAACGCGTGGGCGGGGATGATTCGATCAGCGGCCGCTGCCCGCCATGCGCGTACGTTCACGAGCGGACCGGTGGTCACGGCGAAGATGTTGTGACGTTCGAGCGCCGCGAGCGACTCCTTCATGAGAAGTTCGTCGGTCGCCGCGGCAGGCATCGGGGAGGCGCAGGTCTTGAGGCGGCCAAGGCTGAAGGGCTCGCGAGGATCGGCGCCCGGATACAGGATCTCCTGATCGTTGGCACAGTTCGGCATCCCGCCGCCATACTGGCTCAACGAATGAGCATGCAGGTGCATATCGATGATTGGCGGCCGATCGGCTGGCGACTGCCCGCGGGCCTGGCACGCTGACGCCAACCAGATCGGCGCGATGACCCCGACCAGCAGCATCGATGCGCAGCGGGTCGCTATTCCAAGGGCGTACCGCCTCATCGCTACTGGCGGAGCAATTCAAGCGCAGCTCGCACCATGGGCACCGGTGAATGATCGACCCCGGGCAGAATCCGGAGCTGCCAGCGGAGGGGTACGCCCAGAGCAGCCGCTTCGTCGGTCGCCGTGGCAAAGAAGCGCAGCCCTCTGGCGAACCGAGTAGTTCCCTGCGCCATCGAATCGGGTTCGCGTTCTCTATCCGTGATATCCCGATCGGCGAGTAACACCACCAGGTCCCGCGAGAACGCCTTTGGCAGGTGCATGCGATCGAGTGGACTGCCGTCGAGCCCGTAGGGAAACTTTTCCGACCAGGAGGGAAACGCATACCGACCGGCACTCGCGGCCACCGCACGGCGAAAACGCGCTTCGGGCACGAACAGCGCCAGGCGGTGGACGAACTGAGCGCCACCGGAGAATCCGACGATGTCGTATTCCGTTCGATGCAGTCCCATTGCATCGCGAACCATGTCGAACAGGCGTTCGATGGCCGTCAGAGCCCAGGCTGACTTCGGGAGCACGTTGCCGGCGGCATCAATCATGTTGCCAAACATGTACGCGTCGCCCGGGAAGTACTCTTCCGCGAACTGGGGAGCAAGGACGATCGCATTGAACGGTTCGATGTACGGCGAAGCAAGGTCACAGGCCTGTCGAGCGGTCTGCGAGTCGCTGCCGTGCATGACGAACACGATACGAGTGTCGGGCGCGGCCGTGGATGTTCGGCAGAACCAGACGGTAATTGGATGATTCGAGCCAGGATCGACGAACCGGAAGCTGCCAGTGACCTGGCGCCGTATTTCGGACGCCGGGTTCGTTGTTGCGCATCAGCCGATCTGGCTGCCAGCAGGGACAGCGCGCTGGCTGCGAACGTCGCAGCGATGCCAGAACTCATGGGTGCCCGCGTTCGTCTCGAAGTGGTGCCGAGCATACCCCCGTGCAGCCGTCGTTTCAACGTCGTCGGACTGGGAGCAGCAGGTCAGTCGACGACTGTTGGAACGAACAGATGAGTTCCAGCTTTCTTGCATTGTTTCTGCCCTGGCCCGTCTGGCTCTCCGGAGCATAATCAGTGCTCGGACCATCGTGGGTCTGGCGATGCATGTCGGGTCGCGGGCGGAGGCACACAGTGGGCACGATCCGTCTCCTCGTTACTCTCGCGGTGGGGGTCACGCTAGCCGGTCGGCCACTGGCGCAAGCGCCGGTTCAACGGCAGCCAATCATCGACATGCATCTGCACGCGTATCGAGCGGCGGACTGGAAGGGTTCATCACCGAACCCGATCACCGGCAAGCCTGGTCCCGCGACCGCAGAGGAGCACATGCGCGAGACGCTGGCAGCGATGGAACGGTACAACATCGTGAAAGCGATCGTGAGTGGTCCGGTGGAGGTAGTTGAGCAGTGGCGGACGGCCGCGCCAGGTCGGATTCTGGCATCTCCGCTATTTGGACGTCCGAACGTGGACCTCTCCGGGCGTCCGTTGCCGCAGATTGACGAACTACGAAGCTTGTTCAAAAGCGGACGACTGAGCGCGATTGGTGAGGTCGTGGCGCAGTACGAAGGTCTGTCGCCGAGCGATCCTGCGCTCGAGCCGTATTTCGCGCTCGCCGAAGAACTCGACATACCGGTCGGGATTCATACCGGAACCAGCTTTCCGGGTACTCCCTATCAGGGATATCCGCGTTTCCGTCTCAGCCTGGGCAATCCGTTGCTCCTCGAAGATCTGCTGGTGCGCCATCCGAAGCTCCGTGTCTTCATCGCCCACGGCGGAGAGCCCTGGCGTCGCGAGACCATCGCGTTGATGGGGATGTACCAGCAGGTCTATATGGACATCGGCACGATCTGGCTCCTGGGATCGTTCAACCGGGCGGCGATTGACGATTGGTTCCGTGAAATGCTTTCGCATGATCTGGGGAAGCGCATCATGTTCGGGACCGACCAGATGCAGTGGCCCGACGCCATCGGAATGGCGGTCGAGGTGATTGACTCGGTGAAGTTCCTGACGGAGGAACAGCGCCGAGACATCTTCTACAACAACGCCGCTCGCTTCCTGCGCCTGCCGACGAGCGACGTCCGCGTCGGCCCCTGGCTCCCTGGCCCGCCAATGGACCCGGGGTGCTAGAATTGCTGTGCCCTTCCCGTTTCGCCGGCGCTGGAGGTGGACATGCACTCTGACCTGCGGCGGCTCCTCATCACTTCCTGCCTCGCCTTCGCGTTCCTCACGGCTGTCAACACGCAAACACGCGCGCCGGTGATCTGGGACGATGCGGCGCTCGCGGATTGGGCGACGCCAATCGCGGCGCTTCAAATTCGTCCAGGACATTACAAGCCCGCTGACTACTATGCGGTACCCGCCGACAACCTCCGCACGTATCCCGTGTATCTCCCGGACAAGGAGCCGCCTGGATATTGGGAATCGCTCAAGAAGAGGAAACCCGAACCGCTCGTCGACGTGTCGAAAATTCGAACGAAGAGCGACTGGATCGCGGCAGGCGCACGTGCGTTTCGCGAGCTGGACAATCCGCTCAGCCGGACCGGCGATGCAGCGCTCATCGCAGCGATTCGCGATCCGAAGACCTTTGCCGGAATCGGCGGACTCGCCGACGGCACCGTGCTCGACCAGCGTTGGGTGGTGACCGACCGCGGCGTCATGCTCACGACTTGGGAATGCTCGGGTTGCCACGCCCGAATGGGGGTGGGCAAAAGGGTCGAATACGGCCTTCCTCTTGCTTCGAGGCCGGCCGGCCTCGCGCCGGGCGGCGTGGAGCGATTCCTCCTCCAGTTGTTGATGCTTTCGGCCGAGCGTACGTATGGCACCGCGGGTCCTGCCGATCTCTATACCCGTATGTACACCGTGCCCTGGGTCCCAGGGGAAACCGAGCGCCTCCAACGTTTTCTGACCAAACCGGAGGACGCCATCGCCGCAGGGTTCAATCCGCACGGGGTGATTCCGCGCATCAACGGCAGTCCCTTTTACGGCACCCGTGTGCCGGACCTGCATCTCCTCCGCTACAACAAGTACATCGATGCGACCGGTACGCACCGGCTGCGCGGTCCGGAGGACATCGCGCGCTACGCGGCCATCATCAACAGCGCCGATCCGATGGACTTTGGGACGCATCGCTTTCTGACGGACAAGCAGCGCCGCGTGGCGTATCGCTTTGCCGACGAGGTCCTCTACGCGATTGGCGTGTATCTCCTCTCGCTCGAGCCGCCGAAGAATCCCAGTCCCCCGCCGGCGGACCTCGTGGCGCGCGGACAAGACATCTTCCGGCGTGAGAAATGCGAGACGTGCCATCCGCCGCCGGATTACACGACGGGCAAGCTGACGCTGGCGGAAGGGTACGAGCCACCGCGCAATCACCCCTTCTGGAGCGACATCCGGCGGGTGTCCATCGGCACGGACCCCGGCCTCGCGCTCAAGACGCGCAAGGGTACCGGGTTCTACAAGATCCCTTCGCTGCGCGGCTTGTGGTACCGGCCGCGTCTCCTGCACGACGCCTCGATCGTGACCCTCGAAGAGCTGTTCGACGAGGCACGGCTCAGCACCGATTACGAGCGAAAGGGCTGGAGCCCGCCGGGCGTGACCAAGGGGCCGATTCCGGGCCTGGAGTTCCTGACGAAACTGCCGGCCGAGGACAAGAGGGCGCTGATCGCGTTTCTGCGAAGCCTCTGATCTCAACACATCCGAGGGAGTCGACCCGCCGGGAGCAGAAAGTCGCCCCTCGCCGCCGGCAATGGCGCGTAGTCGCGCAGTGCGGCGGCGCCCCATAAAATCACGGTCTTTGAACCGAGCGCTCCCGACGCCGCTCAAATCAGCGCCGAACACGGTATTGCGGTTTATGTACCGCCGCGTCCAAAGCCCAGGGCAGGTGGCCACGACGGCTTCGCCAGCTGGCGATTCCATTGCTGCCACAAATCACTGAGCTCCTTTACCTTGTCCGGACGCTCGGGCGCCCGATTCCGCGTCTCGCCGATATCTTCAGACAGATTGTAGAGACCGGCGTCCGAGAGATCGTGTAGCGTCGACGGGTCCACGTCGATTAACGGACCTTCGCGCGTCTTCACCAGCTTCCAATCGCCTTTGCGAATCGCCATCATGCCGCCGAGGCGCCAATACAGCGCGTCGTGCGGCGCGCCTTTCGCTGTACCGCTCAGAAAAGGCAAGAGGTTCACGCCGTCGAACTCCGATGCGTTCGTCGCTACGCCCGCGACAGCAAGCACGGTCGGCAGAACGTCGAGCTGAATGATCGGCCTGTCATCCACTCGTCCCGCGTCGAGATGTCCTTTCCACGAGATTGCGAACGCGACGCGAATGCCGCCTTCCCAGGTCTGCCGCTTCGATCCACGCAGCGGACTGTTGCTCGATCCATTGACCGTCGTCGTCGGCATCGTCGGTCCGCCGTTGTCGTTCAAGAAAATCACGAGCGTTTTCTCTTCAAGTTTCTGATCGCGCACGGCAGCTAGCGTTCTCCCGATCGCGTCGTCCATCGCGGACATCATGGCAGCATAGGTACGGCGCTGCGGGTCTGCGATGTCGGGGAAGCGAGCGAGGTACTTCTCAGACGCTTCCATCGGCGTATGTGCGGCGTTGAACGCGAGATAGAGAAAGAACGGCTCCGACGCGTGCTGCTTGATGTAACCGACGGCGCGATCGCCGAGCGTGTCGGTGAGGTAGGTGACCGACGAGGCGGGCTTCGTGCCACTGAGCAGCGGGTCCGGCATATTCGTGCCAGGGTCGATGTGGGCAACATTCACATACGAATGGTCACCGCCGAGGAAGCCGTAGAACTCTTCAAATCCGCGGCGCATCGGGTGCAATCGATCCGCCGAACCGAGATGCCACTTGCCGAACAGGGCCGTGCGATATCCAGCACCTTTTAGCCTGTCAGCCATCGTCGTTTCGGTTAGCGGCAACCCGTAATCCGGCGATCCATCGGGGTTGAATTCGTAGCCGAAACGTTGCGGATACCGGCCGGTCATGAGGCCTGCGCGGGTTGGGCTGCAATAGGGGCCGCTCACGTAGGCGTTTGTGAAGCGGATCCCTTCTTGAGCGATCCGATCGATGTTTGGTGTTGGAATGTCTCGGCTGCCGTAAATGCCGATGTCCGCGTAGCCCACGTCGTCGGACACAATCAACAGGATATTCGGTCGGTGTGCCTGACCGTTCCCCGTTGGGTGACCGACACAGGCGATGGTCAGAAGGATGGCGGTCGCGGCTAGCGCCCGAACGGCTGGTTTCATGTTCCCCCCAGGCCGTCAGCAAGTCTACTCATTCCTTGATGAAGCGCCTCGGGTACAGCCGATTCGCGGCGCAAGGTGGTGATTGGGGTGGGGTCGTCACGAACCTGATGGCCTCAACGCGCACATCCGAGAGATGTCACGTCTACAGATTCACGTATAACTGTAGGCGAGGAGGCTGCAGATGACGGTGAGATGGACGATCGGCGGTGTGCTGGCGGTGGTGTTTGCGGCCGGTGTAGCGGCCGGCGCGGGACAGCAGGCGGCCCTTACGCGGCGTGAACCGCAATTCGAGAACGAACAGGTCCAGGTGTGGAAATCGCTCATCATGCCGAATCAGCCGCTCGCTCTCCACCGGCACGACTTCGGCCGGACGATCGTTGCGCTCAAGGGTGGAACGCTCGACATCGTCAACGAGAAGGGGGAGACGGTGAAGAAGCTGACCTGGGAGACGGGAAAAGCGTATTGGCTGGACCGAGATCCGGCGGGCGAGCAGCATGGCGACATGAATCGCGGGACGGAGCCAATCGAGGTCATCGTGGTGCAGCTCCGGCGATGATCCGGCGACGGGTCGCGGCACCGCCGTTCGGGAGAGACTCGCAAGGATGAGCTCGTTGCGGAGGCCGTCCGAGAGTTCCCGGACCGGTCGTCTTGTATGGACCGGGGTCGTGTTCGGCGCCATGCTCGCGCTGACCGTCTCCGCCGCCGTGGCCACCCAGTCGTGGACCCTGGGCTCGGTCGAGGGGCGCTGGATCTACCTGTACGCCAGGCGGCCGTTTCCCTGGCGCCAGCTGCTCGTCTTCGTGACCATTGCCGCGCCGGCGGCCGGCCTCCTGTTCCTGCGTCCGCGCCCGCGAACCGTCTGGATCAACGTGGCGATCTGGATCCTGTTCGCCACCGGCGCCTACTGGCTGCTGCGCTCCCACGTTCAAGAGGACTTGCAAACGGTGTTCGTCAGTCCTGTGGCCAACTCCTTTTACACGGTGGCGCAGGAGCATACCCCGTCGGATGTCCTGAGCCGGTTCGGTCGGACCAGACGCGCCGCGCCGTTGCATGGGCGCAGCAACATGCCGGGCAAGACGCTCCTGATCCATGCCTTGACCGCGGTGACGACGCGGACCGACCTGCTGCCGTGGCTGCTGATCATCCTGTCGAACCTCGGGGCGCTGCTCGTGTTCGGGCTTGCCCGGGACCTGTTCGACTCTCCGCGCGCGGCGGTGTACGCGGCGGTGCTCTACCTGTTCACCCCGGCGCGACTGTTCTTCTTTCCGCTGATGAACACGGTGACCCCGTTGTTCGTGCTGGGGTGCGCGTGGCTCCTGGTCCGCTGGCTGAAGACCGGCGCCACGGTCTATCCGGTGGCGCTCGGAGTGGCGCTGTACGCCCTGGTCATGTTCGAGCCGCTGCCGCTCGTCCTCGGATTGCTGTTCCTGCTGCTCATCGCCGGCGCGATTGCCCGAGGTGAAATCGGATGGGAGCGCTTCGCCCTTCAGGGCTGCGCGACGATCGTGATGTTTATCGCGACGTTCCAGGCGGTCCTGTGGACGACTGGCTTCGACCTGGCGCGCGCGTTCGAGCAGATCGGCGCGCACGCGGTGGAGTTCAACACGCTCGAGGCGCGGCCGTACGGAACGTGGGTATGGGCGAACCTCGGCGAGTTTCTGTTCGGAGTCGGACCGTCTCAACTGGTACTCGCGCTGGTCGCGCTGGCGCATAGCACTGCAAGCGGGCAGGACTGGCGGATCTCGCTTCGTCACCCGTTGACCCTGACCGCCGCCGGTCTGTTTGCCGTGCTCCTCACGACCGACCTCATTGGACTCAATCGCGGCGAGGTCATCAGGCTGTGGATCTTCCTCGCCTGCTTCTTCCAGTTGCCCGCCGCCTACCTGTGCGCCACGGTGAACAACCGGACCGCGATTGCGATCGTGCTCGGCGCGACCCTGCTGCAGGTGTCGCTGGCCGTGGGAATGATCCGTTTCATCATGGCGACGTGACCCACGCGGCCCGAGCTCAACCTTTCCAGCGAAAATGTGACGGAGGCCACGCTTCCTGGCGGGAACTCGATTGTGGTCCGTTCTAAAGCGATTGACCGGATACGGAGCTGGGTTGTGAGATCGATGGTGGAAGACCCGCTCAACCCTCTGCCGATGGTCAAGTGGTAAAACAGCGTCGATCGTCAGCGCGTGCCCGCGGCCCGCCATCTTGACGATCTC
>CAVUDT010000009.1:0-841867 GCA_963740275.1 uncultured Acidobacteriota bacterium
GGTGCGCGATGTCACATGTGCGAAGACCCACTCCGCGACCACACCATGGCGGCAAGGACAACATGATGACGAGTCGAATTGGTGCCGTGGCAATCGCGCTGAGTATTGCGTTCGGGTTTGTTGGCGGCGCCAGCTCGACGCAGGGTTCAGCGAAAGACCAGAGCCTATCCGGCACGATCGCTTCTTCCAAACGGATGGCGGACGGTAAAGAGTGGACGACTGCCAATCTGAACGTCAACACGGCGTCATCCTATTGTTACGGCGATGCGGAACCGAACTGCCGTCGATATGGCCGCTTGTATACGTGGGAATCGGCGCAGCGAGGATGTCCGTCGCTAGGAGATGGATGGCGCCTGCCGACCGACGACGAATGGCGTCAGCTGGCGAAGCACCATGGTGGAGTTGGGAACGATTCGCCTGACAAGGGTAAAGCGGCGTACACGGCACTCCTGAGCGGAGGGACGTCAGGATTCAATGCCGTGCTGGGTGGCAATCGCTCCATTGATGGAAAGTACGACCGGCTGGAGGCACACGGAATGTACTGGACGGTATCCGAAACCGATTCGATCACCGCACCGTTCTATAACTTCGGCAAAGGCAGTCAGGGGCTCTATCGCGGGGCTCAGGGTCAGAAGCAGATGGCAGTTTCCGTGCGCTGCGTCAGGGGGTGACCGCTCAGGTTGCTCACGCACCGGTATCGGTGTCGCAATCACTCGCGAAATGTCGAGCGATCTTCGCGCCGCTTACGAGCCTTGAGAGTTGATTGTTTGGAAGAGTGGCAGACCGGATGTTTGCGGTATGTTCTGGGTGTGAGTCGCATCGCTGCATTGACGTTTTGTGCGGCCGCCCTGGCCGTCTTCATCTCACCAGTTCCCGCCTCATTCCATGCGGCACCGGAGCAGGAACCTCTGCGCGTCTTCACCGGAGCCAGGCTCATCGATCCGGTGACCGCGCGCGTGACCGACAATGCGACGCTCGTCGTGCGCGGCGGACGCATCGACGCCGCCGGCCCCGGCGGGACCGTGCGCATCCCAATGGGCGCCACGACGCGCGACCTCGGCGGGCAATTCGTCGTGCCGGGGTTGATTTCTGCTCACGTCCACGTCTCCGACGTCAACGGCGACCGCCCGCGCGCGTACACCGAGGAGAACACGCTGCGCCAGCTTGGCGTCTTCGCACGCTACGGCATCACGACCGTCTGGAGCCTCGATGGCGAGCGCGCGCCCGCCTTCGCCGCGCGCCAGAGCCAGAACAGGTCCGCGCTCGACCGCGCCCGCCTCTACGTCGCCGGCAGCGCTATCGTCGCGAAAACTCCCGAAGAGGCACGGCAGATGGTCGCGACGATCGCCGCTCTGAAGCCGGACGTGATCAAGATTCGCGTCGACGACAATCTCGCCACAGCGGCCAAAATGTCCCCCGACGTCTATCGCGCGGTGATCGACGAAGCGCACCGCCGCGACCTGCGCGTGGCGGCCCACTTGTTCTATCTGGACGACGCCAAAGATCTGCTTCGCGCCGGCGTCGACGTCATCGCGCACAGCGTCCGCGACAAGGACATCGACGACGAGTTCATCGCGTTGATGAAGGCTGGGCACGTGCCGTACTGCCCGACGCTGACGCGTGAGGTCTCGACGTTCGTCTACGAATCGGCGCCGGCGTTCTTCTCGGATCCGTTCTTCCTGCGCGAAGCTGATCGGGATGTCGTCGCGCGGCTGCAGCAGCCGGCGCGCCAGGAGGCGATGCGCAGCTCGAAGAGCGCGCAGGCATACAAGGCGGCGTTGGCAGTCGCCAAACGGAATCTCAAGGCCGCCGCGGACGCCGGCCTGGTGATCGCGATGGGGACGGACTCAGGGCCGTTTCCGGAACGCTTTCAGGGCTACTTCGAGCACCTCGAGATGGAAATGATGGTCGAGACGGGCATGACGCCCGCGCAGGTGCTGCGCGCCGCGACCGTCGATGCCGCGCGAACCATGAAAGTCGAAGGCGTCGGCGAGCTGAAACCGGGCGCCTGGGCCGATTTCGTCGCGCTCGAGCGCAATCCGCTCGAGAACATTCGCCACACGCGCAGCATTGCCGGCGTCTGGATTGCCGGCAACGCCGTCACGCGATAGCGATTGACCGTCCGCATGATGGGTAGGGCGGCGACCGCGTTGACCCCTGCCGCGAAGCTGCGGGTGGACGCACCCCTCCTCGCAGATTGAGGGCGAGCCGAGTTGTGTGAGCCGCAGACCATCCGTCGACGACGAGGCGGGCGCGCCTTGAGCTAGACTGGCCTGATCGCAGCTGGGCGGCTGTTATACGCAGCCTCATTTCACGGAGCCTCCTTGTGATTCGCCTGATCTGCTTGTGTTCATCGGTCGTGCTCGCCGCAGCATGTGCTGCGCGGCAAGGCGAGATCCCCAAACTGACAGTCGAACCACTGTCAGGCCATGTGACGACAACGGCTACCGGGACTTGGTTCGTCCCATGTGGAGCGGCTGAGGGAGCCTCGCGTTGGTGGGTGACCTACGTAGATGCGTCAGTCCGTCAGGCGGAACAGGCAAGGAAGGAGGGTCTGCTCGCACTCAACCAGCGCACGTTTGCTCGGTGGCGAGCCTCACGAACCGATGAGAAGCTGGTCGGTCCTGGTGGGCCGGCTTTGCTGGTCCGTGACATCTTCGAGATTCGCGCTCCGAAACCGGGCGATTGCACCGGACAAGACCGCTGATCGCCGCCGCTCACCGCGCACGCCAAAATCACCGCCTGACGAAGCTAGAAGCTCCCGCGCTCGTTTCTTCGCCGCCGCTCGACATGCGGAGGAGCCTTCGGCGCGATCCGACGTAGAGGAAGTGAACGCAACAGAAACGGGAGGAGCTGAAAGCGGGCAGCGATTGGCACCGAATAACGCACGCATCCGAGCCCAACTAGAGTGTGCTGCGAGTTCACTAGAGGGCGCCTGCTTCGTTCAGCGTGAAACGGGTGCCGACCCTGCAAGCTCTGGGCTGCTCGAGGGCCGATGGCCTCGAAGTAGCCGCCGGTGATCCACTCGGGCGCCACGGCGTGTAGCAAGTCGCGCGCCGCTGGAATCAGCCGGCGGAAGCGGTGAGGGCGGAGTGACCGCCAGGGCTGCGGAACCCGATTTAGGTCGGGAAGGTGGAGAGCCCGGACTACGGCGTCTCAGTGAAAGGCGACTTCGACCCGCTCGTCGATGAGGCGACGTTCTATCGTGCACAGGCCGTCCATTGACGGGCAGCTGGTCAACGGGGCGCAACGGCCAGTACACGTGTACTACCACTGCGCTCGACCGACTCGACGAAGCGTTTCTGCTTGCGCAGAGCATCGGCGACACAAGCTACGAACGGCAGCGCGATCGGTTGCGGGAGGAGCTGACGCTCGCCCAGATCGACCATCACGCCGAAGCAGTCGACGAACTCGACGTACAGGGCATTCCGTACAAGTCGGCAGGCCTGTGCGTGCGAGCTTTCGCCGACGCATGGCATTAACTAAGCCGGCGCGCAGGAAGGCCGGTCAAGGGCACAATCTGGAGAACGACATGTCAAACGTTCGGAAGGCCATCCGAGTGTCATATGGCGGAATGTCGTTGCAGATATCCGTACTCGGTTTGCTCTTCGTTCTGGGAAGCTCGCGCGGACTCTCTGCGGAGGGCTGGAAGGTTCAGCTTCAAGGTGTAAAGGCGCTCGGTTTGGGCGATGCGGGACGTGCGGTTGCAGAAGATGCGACAACAGTGTGGTTCAATCCTGCGGGAATGACAGAGCTCAATGCACCCTGGACGATCACCGTCGGTGGTCCTATAACTACCTACAAACTCGACTACACAGACGCTGGCTCGTTCACCATCCTGGGTCAGCGTGTGACCGGGCCTTCTACCAGTAACGGTGGGAAGACCGCACTCGTGCCCCACTTGTATGGGGTGCACAAGCTCAGCGATCGCTGGTGGATCGGCCTCGGCTTCAACGCACCCTATGGCCTGAGCGGTGACTACGGCGGCGCGTGGGTCGGGCGATATCACGCGACCGAGAGCAGGCTCACAGTGTTCAATCTGAACCCCACGGTCGCCGTCAAAGTGAATAAGCACGTGTCGATCGGCTTCGGCCTCGATGTCCAACGGTCTAGCACAACGCTGGCAAACCGGCTGGATTTCGGATCTCTGGGATCGGCGCTGGATTTACCTCTCGCGCCCCAGGGCGCAGACGGAGGCAGCGAGCTGAACGCGAGCGACTGGGGATTCGGCTTCGACCTCAGTGCCGCGTGGCAAATCGCGCCGCGGGCACGTCTAACGTCTACATATCGTGCGCAGATCAAGCACACATTACAAGGTACCGTGAAGTTCGACGTCCCCGCTGCCGCCGCTCCGATCGCCGCCTCCGGAGCGTTCAGCGCAACGGCGGCGACCGCTGTACTTCCTATGCCGCACGAGCTTTCAATCGGTACCAGCGTTCGATCTGAACGCGAACAAGAAATGGGTGTTGGTCGGAGATCTCACGTGGACGGCTTGGAGTCGTTTCGAACACCTGATGGTCTCGTTCGAAAACCCTGCCCAACCGGCGCTCTCACAGGATGCGAGCTTCGAGGATTCCCTTCGCGGCGCAGTTGGCGTCATCTGTCGCGCGGCCGCTGACTGGACGTTCAGGGCGGGAGGACTCTACGAGAGACCCCAGTGCCGGACTCGACCCGCACACCACGGCTTCCTGAGGCGAACAATCTCGGGTTCACGGTGGGGGGAACCTATCGCCTGAACCCAAACTGGGATCTCGATTTCAGCTGGTCGCATCTGATTCCGCATGACGCTCAGATTCGTCTGACTGATCCGGCTGCGGGGCGTTTGGTCGGCAAGGTGCGCTGGGAGACGGACGCAATCGGAGTCGGAACGAGCTTCAGGTTTTGATTAGCGAATCGAACAGGTTTCACGATCGTAGCAAGCGACGTCAACCTTACGGATCTTCTCGCGCGGCCGATGGGCACCCATCGGCCGCAGAATGACCGTGATCGCTCGTTTCGCGGTGGTTACTGCATCCAAACGTCGGCAGAGCCATTGATCTGTTGGCTGCTGCTGGCATCGAAGCTGTTGAACTGACCTCTGAACTGCATGCCGGTGTAGAACGGGGCGGGCGCGGCGAAGTACCGTGACCCCAGTGTCGTCAGCACAACCGGATTGAACGCCAGCGCGAAGTCGCCCGAGTCCATCAGCGAACTTACCTGAGCGTGAGCCCCGCCAAAAATGATGGTCGCGCTGCCCAAGATCGCGTCGTCGTCGGTGCCGCTCCGCACGATCGGAGGTGTGGCAGTAAGGGGCAGCGTCTTGCTCGTGTCGGTGCGCGGGTCAAGATAGAGGGTCAGCGATCCCGAAGTAACGGCAAACCGGACGCCGCCCGATCCGTCAGGAGAAAATGTGCCAGCGTCACTGGAAGACCGCATAAAGCCCATAGTCGACTCCCAACCGCGATTCTCTGCCGGTGTACGGGATAGTGCCGTCGTTGTACACGAGCTGGCCGGCATCCCAATAACCGGCGACAGCGAATGTGTTGCCGGGACTTACTGTTAAAACCTCGCTGTAGTTACCGGTCAACTTGTCGGCCACAAGAAGCGTCCGCCGTGTGATGCGGCCGGAGACCGGGTTGAGATTCACCGTGAAGTCGGGCAGGGGCGGCACCGCGGCAATGGGATTAACCGTCATTGCCCCGATGACGGCGATGACGATCGCGGCTCCCGTCGCCAACAGCAGTCCGTTCGACGGGACTCCACGACGACCTGCCTGCCGATTGCTGCGATTGACACTCAGCATGTAGATGTCCTCCTGCGGTATCCCCGCCCGGAACGGCCAGATTCTATTCACCTGTCAGCGCGATAACCAGCAAAAAACCGCTCATGCGGGCCTCGTCAGCGGGACGGCGCCGGTAGGTATTAAGTTTTGAAGCGGCCTCGGCGCAGAGGTCGATCTGCTGATCAACCCCCAGCAGGAGCGAACATCCGGGTAAACGACGCGGGCTCGCGGATGTCCTGCGCGCGCATCCACGCATCCGCTTCGTTGATCAGAGCCATGCCCTCGCCGCCGCCGGTCATTTCGCCGCGGCGCCTGAGCGCCACCGCCGCCAGCAGATTCATGTCCCGAGCGCGGAAGGTTTCGTGCGCCTGTCCGAGCGCTTGGAGCGCCGCGGCCCGTTCAAGCCGCAGCTGATGAACGCCGGCACGAAGCATCAGGGCCAGCCCGGCAGCCCATTCGACACGCTGCCGCTCCATCGTTCGTGCACATTTGAGAGCCACCAGGCAGAAGCGCTTGCGATCAGAGTCCGTCGCGGCTCCGGCGGCTGCGGAAAGCGCGGCGCGTCCCTTCAAGTCGAGCATCGAGATCCGCATGAACTGGACATTGAGCAGCAGTGAGTGATCCAGAGCCGGCCAGGTGTCGCGGACCTGGGTGTAAGCGTCCATACCGCGCCCTTCATACATCGCGATATCGGCCGAGGACCACAGCTCCCAGGCGTGCGGCATGTGAAAATCCCCCTGGGCCCAGTGCCGAATGGCCTCCACCGTGTGGCGGGACGCCCCCGAGGGATCATCCGTGGCGAGGTATGTCAGGTGCGCGAAGAGTCCGCCGATGGTCGTGCTGGCGTACAGATCTCCACGATCGTGAGCGTCTTTGAGCAGAACAGGCAGACGTGCGGCGAAGGTTTTCAACTCGCCGAGCTGATAGAGCGTGTACAAACCGAAAAACCGGGAACAGTCGAGCTCCCAGGTGACCCCGGTGCACTCGTTCGTCAGCAGCCGTTCCGCATCGACGATCGATGCCGCCGCGGGCTTCCAATTTCCGACCAGGTAGGCGCTGACCCCCTCGCTCAGCAGCTGCATCGCGCGTGCGTACGGCGTTCCCACTTTTACGCTGAGATCACCGGACTCGGAGTGAATTCGCTGCACACGGACGATGGTTCGCACCCCGGCGGTTGCAGCGAACATCGCCTCCATGCACAGGGCGCGATGCACCCGCGCGAGCTCCCCGGCGCGCAACGCCAGCAGCAGGTGCCGGGTCTGGAATACCGCGCCCCGCATGGTATCCACCACTCCAAGCGCGGCTGACACCGACCAGCACGCATCGACTTTCATCAATTCGTCAGACGAGGCTGGAGTCGTGGCGCGTTCCGCATACCGGAGGCCTCGGATCCGGACCCGCAGGCGGCCGACAATCAGCGCCGCGACAGTCTGGCACCGGCCTTGCGGCAGCGCCATTCCGATCGAACTGAGCACCTCACCTACGACAGCCAACCCCTCTTCGACATGGCCGGCGAAGAGCAGCTGCTGTGCCGCTTTCTGCTTGAAGTCCAGAGCCTCGGCTGCCGTCGATGTGGGCACCGTCAGGTAGACCGCCGCGGCCTCCGCGCAGCGGCCGGCATTCGTCAGAGCCCGGCCGTGCTTTGCCATGCACGACGCGCGCTGATCGGATGCGGGCGGAAGAAGAGCCAGCGTGCGGCGATATAGACGCGCTGCCCGGTCGAAGGCGAGCGCCTGCTCGGCTTGCTGGCCGGCGATCAGCAGGTACTCGGCGGCGCGCGGAATGTCGCCAGCACCGAAAAAATGTTCCCCAAGCAGTTCCGGGTCTGCAGATCCGGTGTGCTTGAAGGCGGTCGCAAGACGTCGGTGGCATTCGCAGAGTTCGCCGGGTTCGAGCGAGCGGACTACCAGTTCACGGATTCGATCGTGATAGGGCTCGAGCTCGGCGCCGCGTTCGGTCTCACGCGCGCGCAGCAGATGTTCGGCGCGCAGCAGCGCCAGAGCGGACTCAGGCGCCGGTACGTCGGCTGCCGAAACGAGCACGGGCTCCGGCACCGGGCGGCCGTTCACAGCCGCCACCTGCAGCAACTGTTGCGCTCCGGGCGGCAACCGCAACAGCCGGATCTGGATCATGTGCGCGAGTGTCGCCTCCCGGGCATCGGTGTCGGCCGCCCGGCCCGGAACACCGGCGGCGGGAATCCGCGCCTCAGTCGTTTCGGCGAACCGCACCAGCTCATCGATAAAGAACGGGCTGCCACCCGATTCGGAGGCGATCGCGCTAACGATTGCCGGCGCACCGGCGACGCCGGACCGGAGCAGCGCTGCGGCGAGTTCCTGCGATTCACGCGCGCCAAGCGGATCCACGCGAATAGCCCGAAAGTCTGGACGGCACGCGAGCTCGTCAGTCAGAAACGAACGCAAAAACGGGCTGGTCTCCATCTCGACGTCGCGGTAGGTGGCCACCAGCAGCAGCACCGGCGCATCCGGACGTCGCAGAATTTCGGTCAGCAGTCCAGCGCTGTCGATGTCACCCCACTGCAGATCGTCGATGGATATGACCAGTGGATGGCGATCGCCGAGCCGGGCCAGCAGTTCGCGCAAACTTGCGTATGCGCGGCGTCGAAGCTCCTGCGCGTCACGTGGCTCGGTTCCCCGTTGCCGCGAGCGCCCTTGAAACTCACCCAGCAGTGGAAACAGCTGCGCGATGGAGCCCATCTCGCGCGGGAGAACCACATCGATCTCGTGATCCGGCAGGTGCTTCAGGTGACGGGCGAGCGAATCGACCAAGCTGTCCAGCGCCTTATACGGGACGGACTCGCGTTCGTAGCAGCGGCCGCTCAAGATCACCGCGTCAGGATGACTTCGTCGAATCCCGTCGAGAAACGCTCGAACCAGCGCGCTCTTGCCGATTCCAGAAGGGCCGGAAATACCAACAAGCATCGGGGTCCCGGACTGCATTTGCCGAAACGCTTCATTGAGCGTGCTGAGATGTGAACGCCGCCCGACGAACAGGTGAGACCGTTCACGTGCCAGCTGTCGCCGTGGTCCCCTGTTGGTCTTCCCCTCCAGCGCTTCGAGGCGTTCCAGGATCACTTCGACCGACGGACGCTCCCTCGCATCCCGCTTCAGCAGATCGCGGCACAGCACATCGAGCGCCTCGGGCACTCCCGCGACGCGTGAGCTGGGCAGCTCGGGCTCGGCGCGTTGCTTTTCCGTCAACACCTGCAGGTAGGTGCCCGTGAAGGGGGGGGTGCCGGTTAGGGCCTCGTAGAGCATCACGCCGACGCTGTACCAGTCACTCGCAGCCGAAAGCGGAAGCCCCGCCGCCTGCTCAGGCGACATGTAGATGGGCGTACCGGCGATCAGCACGCTCTGCTGGCTCGCTTCTCCCTTCACGTCCGCAACCAGGCCGAAGTCCAGGAGCACGACACGATCGTCAGGCGTCACCAGGACGTTCGCCGGCTTCACATCGCGATGCAGGTGCCCGGATCGGTGGAGCGCATCGAGTCCTTGCAAGAGCTGTGAGAGCGCCGGGACCAGTTTCCCAACTGCCGCCGGCACTGAGGCGAATTTGCTGCCATCGGTCGAAAGGCCTCGATGACCCTCCGCCACCCGGCCTCCACAGGCGTGTTCGAGAAAGTGCTGGCCGTGCACCAACTCCATCGTGAAGAACCAATGGTCGCCGTCGGATCCAAGTTCGTAGAGCTGCACCAGATTCCGGTGACTGACGTCCGCAAGCGACCGAAACTCGCGCTTGAAACGGTAGAGTGACTCGGACGTCACGTTCTGGAGTGTCTTGAGGGCGAGCGATGCGTCCTTGACCAGGTCCTGCACTTCGTACACGACGCCGAAACTACCGGAGCCGATTCGGCGCTTCAGGACGAACCGGTCGGTGCCGCGGAATGCGGTCGATGGCGGGTACGGCGCCGGATTTAAAGTGGGTTCGCTCCCGGGCCGGACAGCACCCGTGCTGCCCGGATCGGCGTTGAGCAGACTGACAACCTGCGCAAACAGCGCCTCGTCACTTCCGCACGCGGCGCGGAGGAAATCGAGGCGAATATTCGCAGGCTGGCGAATGGCGTCACGAAACAGCTCGAGGACCCGGTCTGGAGATGAGTTGGCCACGGAGGCACTTTTTAGCGAAACGAGAAGCGACGCGCCAACATATCACCATCGACCTGCCCGATCATTCAGCGGGCAACTGCTGCGACGTCACCGCCAAGGAGCGCTTCTGAGAGGGCAACGCGGTCAACCGCGCTGAATCGCAGGAAGAAGGACCCAGGTGCCCGGCCGGGTCTTCGACGTGAGAGCGCGCGACCACGAGGAGCCGAAGAGCCTTACAGCGTCCGACGGCGGCGCGCCGCGAGAGCAGCTCCCAGTCCCATGCCCAGCAGCGTCAGGGACGCGGGCTCCGGAACTGGTCGGCCCTCGAAGTTTATGCCGCCCTCGCCGGTTATTCTCCCTCCCTGGCCGTTAAGGATGCTCGTCTCGTCGACGTCCCCGGTGGCCGTCGCCGTCAGAATCAGTCCAGTGAAGTCGGGCCAGTACAGCTGTCCAAGCCCCTGAGTAATAGCGTTCGTGAACACGACCGTGAACTGTCCTCCAACCACCTGACCTGTCGCTGTGATAATGGTGATGCTGCTATCGGAGAGAAGCCCGTCGATGACGCTCGCCGCCAAGATCAAGGAGTCCCCGCCCGCCGCCTGGTCCGGGTTCAGAAAGACGCTGGCGTTCGCCGTTACCAGATCGAAGTCGACCACCGTCTGATTGGCATCGCTCGGATCCGGTGCGGCCGTAAACGTCCCCGTGGTCGTAACCAAAGCGTACAGACCTGTCACTCGCTCGGGTCCAGAGCCTCACCCGCAGGCGTATTGGACCCTACCTGGTTCGCCTGCGGCATTCCAAGCAGGTTGTAGCCGTTGAAGGTCACGAGCCGGCTTGCAGTGAACGTGTTGCCTGCGAACGTCAGGTCCTCCACGTATGACGAGGTAATCTTGTCCGCCTCGAAGGCATTCACGACTGCTCCCGGCACGACGGTTTCGTTAACCGTGAAAACAATCGGGGTCGCACTCGCTGTCGCGGGCGTCAGGGCCATGCTCGCAACCGCAACCGCGACTCCGAAGAGACTGCATGTCAAGGTCGCTCGAAGGCTTTTCATGATTGTCCCTCCTCCTGGAGTCGATCGCCTATGTTCGCCAGACGGCGAAGTCGTGACGCGTGCCGATTTGGTTGCGCACGGATTGGGTCACCGTCCCACCCGGCACATTACTGCCAATGCCGCGCGTCGGCAATTCAACCATCTGAAACCGAGGCGCAACCTGAGGCATTGTAGGACGGCCTCGAGGACGCCGAAGACGTTGATTTCTTGGGGAAAAGTGGCCTGCCAGCCGTAGCTCTCGTGGTGACAGTTTCGGGTCCGCCTTCGCTCGCTTCGGTGGACAGTCTTCGCATGCGATCGAGAGCGAAGGATGGTGAGCCGCGATGGAATCGAACCATCAACCCGCAGATTAAGAGTCTGCTGCTCTGCCAATTGAGCTAGCGGCCCACATGCGCGATGCGCGTGAGGAATGGCACTCGCACAGCCGCGTCCGCGACAGCCCGAGCAAGCACCGATTCTAACATGTACATCCCCGCCGCGCACCCTCAAGGCATGAAGAGAAGCGAGAATCCCTGGCGACAGCGGAGGGTGACCGGATGGCTACCGGACGGGCCGCTGCAGGAGCCCGACCACCGTGTCCCGGTTCACGCCTTTGAGGGCGACGAAGTTCCGCTGCCACTGCTGGCCAGGGCCGTTCGACGCATCCTTCTGCGAGGAATCGAACTCGTAGCGGAAAATGCCGATGCCATCGGTCGGCGTGATCATGTTCACCCGGTTGTACATCTGAAACGGCGCACGGTTCTCATCGGCCAGCCACACACTCAGCTGGCATGAGGTCTTTGCGGCGTTGCCGATATCCCCCTCGATCAGCACCCAGACCCGCGTCCAGGTGTCGGGCTGCACCCGGTACTCGCCCGCCACGGGATTGATCTTCTCGGACGAACCCCGCGTCGTGCCTGGTCCCATGAACTCCTGCGTGGCGGAAAAGAAGAACTCGGCGATCCCGAGGCTTCTGTTCGCCGCTTTCAGGTAGTTCTGCTTCATGCCCAGCCACGCGTCGGCGTCCGTGTTATCGATCCGGTGCGACTTGTGCTGGTCGAGGCCATCGGGGGCCACGAATTTCATCGACGCGGCGATCTTGAGGTCCCAGGTGATGAGGAGCGATGTGCCCTTCACGTGTATCGGGAGACGCTTCTGGGGCGTGCCGGTCGATCCGCTGCTCGGGAGCTTGCCACTCGGGTCGATCTCGAACCGTGCGGCATCGTGGGACGAGTCGTAGCGGATCGGGATCTTGTTGGCGCCGTCCGCCCGGCTGGGCGTCAGATCGATGTTCGCCTGGCTGCGGAAGTGAAAGGACGTCATGCAATCCGGCCGCGACACGAGCATGTTGAAGTAGTCGTGCGCGGGGACGACCGGAGCGGCGGCCGGTCCCTCGGGCCAGGCGAACGGTCCGGAAGGCATCTCGGAGCCCGGCTCGAAGAACTCCTCCGCGACGCCCCCTTTGATGATCCGCAGATTCTGCGGAACGGGAGGAGTCGGCGGCTGGTTCGGCGAAGGCGGGGGAGCCGTGAGGTTCGGGGAGCACGGTTCGGCCTGCGGCGCTGCCGGCGAGACCGTCAGCTTCGAAGCACCCGGCGCGGCAACCAGAATCAGCGCGGCGAGCGATGCAAAGACGAATCTGTATTTCAGCATGCGGAACCCCTTCGCGTAGTCTGCCACGTTTGCCAAGTCTGCGGCCAGAACGGAGCGAGAGCGAGTGGCGGCCGTCAGGACACGTAAAAAGCGCTTGGCCTGCCGAACCGAGAGCGAGTGGCGGCCTGCATGGCGGGGTGCAGGGGGCCCCGCCACTAAAAATGGTGCGCCCGGCAGGATTCGAACCTGCGACCTTTGGCTTCGGAGGCCAACGCTCTAATCCAGCTGAGCTACGGGCGCGTACGGACATCCACGAACGCGCGGCGAATTGGTGCGCCCGGCAGGATTCGAACCTGCGACCTACGGGTTCGAAGCCCGGCGCTCTATCCAACTGAGCTACGGGCGCAAATCGCCGCACTTTCGAGAGTGCTGAACAGCAATGATACCGGCCCGGCATCGATCGGCGCAAGGATCGATCGGTTCCCGACCGGGCTCCCCAACGACCGTCGTTACTTGTCTTCCAGCCGGTTCTCGGCAAAGCAGAGATCCCTGACCACCGTCCCGCCGATGAGGTGTTCCTGGATGATCCGCTCGGCGTTCTCGGGTGTGACCTTGCGGTACCAGGTGCCTTCCGGATACACCACCGCGATCGGCCCATCGGTGCAGATCCGCAGGCAGCTGCACTTCGTCCGATAGAACGGGCCCTCTTCACCGGTGATGTTCAGCTCCTTCATCCGCTTCTTCAAATACTTCCAGGTCTCATCGCCTTCGTCGCGATCGACGCAGTCGGGGCCGAGACATACGAACAGGTGCCGTTTCAGGCGCCCGACCCCGAACGACCGGGCGACCTCTGCGGGCGGCCGGTCCTTGTTCTTGCCCATGCCTCGATCATAGCCCGTGGCACTGTGATTGCTCGCCTCACGCACAGCGAAAGGAGCACCCATGGCCAAACGACACGACAGCGGCAGCAACTCAGCCGATTGGAACGAACGCCCGCACCCGCACAACGAGGACGCGGTTCCGGAAATGACCGAGGCGATCCGCGGACGCGCTGACGACGAGAGCGACGACGAGTTCGAAGTAGAGGACGTCGACGGCCTCGACGAGGAGGAAGAGGACAACGACGAAGGCGCCATCTAGTGTCAGCGCACGCCGCCGTGATCCTGGACGTGGACGGCACGCTGGTGGACAGCAACGATGCGCACGCGCAGGCGTGGGTCGAGGCGTTCGCCGAACACGGGATCACGGTGGCGTTCGATCACGTCCGCCGCTCGATCGGGATGGGCGGTGACAAGCTGATGCCCGAGGTCTCGGGCATCGAGGAATCCCCCGAGCTCGGCCAACGCATCTCCGGCCGCCGCGGCGAGCTCTTCAAGGAACGTTACCTGCCCGCGATCAAGGCGTTCCCGCGCACACGCGAGCTGATCGAACGCTTTGCCGCCGACGGTCTTGCGCTCGCGGTGGCCAGCTCTGCGAAGGAAGACGAGCTCGGCCCGCTGCTCGATCGCGCCGGCGTCAGCGACCTCATTCAGCACCGCACGTCCTCAGACGACGCCGAAAACTCCAAGCCGGATCCCGACATCGTCGTCGCCGCCGTCAAGCGGACGGGGTGCGCCCCCGCACGTGTAGTGATGCTCGGCGACACCCCCTACGACGTCGCCGCCGCCCGCCGAGCCGGGATCGACATCGTCGGGCTGGAGTGCGGTGGTTGGACGCGCGAGGCGCTGGCCGGCTGCGTCGAGGTCTACCGGGATCCCGCGGACCTGCTCGCTAACTACTCGCGCTCGATCTTTTCGAGGCTCCAGGTGGGGATCGGTAGTGGGTAGTGGGTGGATGGGTATGGGGGATGGGGGATGGGGGATGGGCAACTTCCAACTTCCAACTCCCAAGTCACCCCCCATTCCCCATTCCCCAACCCAAAACCTGATCCCCATTCCCACCGCCACCCCCATACCCCATTCCCGATCCCCGAGACCTGGTCCCCCATTCCCCACGCCTATTTCCCCCCGCCCATTCCCCATGCCCCATTCCCGAGTCCGCCCGATCCCTACGTGTATTTCCGAAACACCGCCTCGAGGTTCGCGGGCTTCGAGGTTCGGAGCCTGGCCCAGAGATCGCCGACCTTCTGAAATCGCTCCGGCGCGGTGAGGATGGTGAAGTCGCGCGGGTCGATATCTTCGAACACCTCTTTCCAGGTGAGCGGAGTCGACACGCCGGCGTAGTCGCTGGCGCGCGCGCTGTAGGCGGTCGCCAGCGTCTTGCCGAGGATGTTCTGGAGGTAGTCGACGTAGACCGTCCCCTTGCGGCGGGCCCGCACGGTGCGCTCGACGGTCGCGATCTTCGGATGCTTCGAGGCGACGATGGTGGCGACGATCTGGCAGAAGAGCATCCCGGACTCGTAGGTGGTGCCGGGCGCGAGCGGGATGTAGATGTGCAGCCCGCTCGAGCCCGAGGTCTTGGGCACGGACGGCACCTTGAGCGAATCGAGCTCGTCGTGGACCAGGCGAGCCACTTCGAGCACGCGCGAGAACGGCGTGCCCTCACCCGGATCCAGGTCGATCGCGACATAGTCGGCCGAGAGCGGCGACTGGACTCGTGAGAACCAGGGGTCCTGAGAGATGGCGGCGATCTGGGTCATGTAGAGCAGCGTGATCAGCGAGCCGCCGACGAATCGACGGGCGTCCGGCTCCGAAATCGGATCGAGGTCGTCTCCGATTGTCTCGATCCTGACCCCCGGTGGCGGCTTTTCGATGCGCGATCGCTGCTGGTAGAAGGCCGGCGCGCCGACGCCGTTCGGAAAGCGCTTCATCACCAGCGGCCGGTCGGCCACGGCGGGGAGCACGAACGGCGCGACCGCGGCGTAGTAACGAAGCAGATCTCCCTTGGTCAGTTTCAGCTTCGGCCAGAACGGCTTGTGCGGATTGGTGATGCCGAGGCGCGAGCCGTCGGGCAGCTCGATCGTGCCATCGCGGCGGTTGTCCTCCAGCGCCCGCAGCTGATCGATCACCGTCGTCACGGGAGCGTAGGACTCTGTCGGTTCCTTACGCCGGGCCGGCGACGACCGGGCCCTGCTTGCTGCGACCGATTTCTTCACTTCTGGCGTCCTGTCGGGAAACTCGGCGACCACCTGCGACGCGGGCTTGTCGTCGCGCAGTCCCTGGTACACGGGATGACGCAGCTTCTCGTCGGCGGTCCACTCGGTGAACCGGATCTGGGCCACGAGCTCGGGCTTCACCCAGTGGGCGGGCTCGTTCGTCTTGAACGGGGTCGAGAACGGCGAGCTCTTCGTCTCGCGGGCTTTGAGCAGCGTCCAGACGCGTGCCAGCTCCTTGCCGTTGAACCCGGTCCCGGTGTGCCCCACGTACTTGAGCGCGCCATTCTTCGGCCGGTCGTAGACGCCGAGCAGCAGCGCGCCGAAATGCTGGCGGGTCTGGCGCGGCTCGGTCCAGCCGCCGATGACGAACTCCTGCTCCTTGACGACTTTCAGCTTCCGCCAGGCCGGGCTGCGGCGTCCGGACTGGTACGGCGCGCGCGCCTCTTTGACGATGAGCCCTTCCCAGCCTTCGGCGAGCGCGCGCTTGTGCAGCGCACGGCCGTCCGCAGCCACCTGCTCGCTGATCCGGAGCACGGTCCCTTTGGGCTTGCCGAGCAGCTTCTGCAGCCTCGCCCGGCGTTCGGTAAGCGGCAGCCCGCGGATGTCCTCATCGCCGTCCCGCAGGAGGTCGAAAAGCAGGATTGCGACCGGCTGCTCTTTCTCGAGGCGTTCGACGTCCTTGCTGTCGAGGAGGTGGATGCGCCCCTGGAGCTTCTGGAACCCGGCGGGGCGCCCGTCGGCGTCGAGCGCGACGATCTCGCCATCGAGGAGCACCGGGCCTTTCAGCTTCGTGCCCCAGGCCTGCAGCGCATGCACGATTGCCGGGAACTGCGAGGTCTTGTCGTTCCCGAGCCTGGACCACAGCCGCACCTCCGGCTGCGGGCGCCGCGGCGCGACGTGGATCAGCGCCCGGATCCCGTCGTACTTCGGCTCGAACAGCAGTCCGGCGCCCGTCAGCGGTGGCTCGGAAAGGGTCGCGAGCATCGGCCGGACTTTCGCAGGATCCTCGCGCCAGCGCATTTGAGTGGATGGTAATACGTGCCGGGTGCTACGTGCGGGGTGCTACGTGCTTGTGTGCGGGGTGCTACGTGCGGTGCTGAGGGCTACGTGCGGTGCTGGGTGCTACGTGCGGTGCTACGTGCGAGGTGCTATGTGACGTGCGAAGTGCTATGTGACGTCCGACGTCCGACGTGCTATGTCGACGTGCGACGTGCGACGTGCGACGTGCGTTGTGCGGCCGTGCGACCTGCTACGTGCGGCTTGCCCCGCGGTAGCCCTGGCTAAGGTGGGGTGCAAAACTGTGCAAATTGGTGCAGGATGTGCTGGAGACTGGATTTGCCGATAATTAGCATGCGCGGCGCACGTAGCACTTCGGCCGGCACGTAGCACACCGGACGGCACGCGGCACATCGCACGGCACGTAGCACCGAAAGCACGTAGCACCGCACACAGCACGTAGCACCGAAAGCACATGGCACCGCACATAGCACGTAGCACCGAAAGCACATGGCACCGCACGTAGCACATAGCACCGAACGCAGCACGTAGCACGTCCGCACTTAGCACGTAGCACACAGCACGGCAGCACGTGCTTGAGAGGAGCTTTATGGCCGCGCGTCCGACGTGGAAGGGTTTTCTGAAGATCAGCCTGGTCAACATCCCGGTGCGGGTGTTCCCGGCCACCGACTCGGCCGCCACGATCAGCTTCAACCAGCTGCATGGCGAGTGTCAGACCCGCATCCAGCAGAAGCGGTGGTGCCCGCACTGCGAGCGCGAGGTGCCGAACTCCGAGATCGTCAAGGGCTACGAGTTCGAGAAGGGGCGCTACGTCGTCATGGACGAGGAGGACGTCGCCAAGGTCCGCCCCGAGTCCACCCGCGTCATCGACCTCGTCCAGTTCACCGACGCCACCGCGATCGACCCGATCTACGTCGAGCGTCCGTATTACCTCGCGCCCGACGGCAAGATGGCGACCCAGGCGTTCGCGGTGATGCGAGAAGGGATGAAAGGGAAGGCGGGCATCGGCAAGCTCGCGCTCTACGGCCGCGAATATCTGGTCGCGGTCCAGCCGCGCGAGAACGGCCTGGTGATGTACACGATGCGGCATTCGAAAGAGATCCGCAGCATGGACAACATCGAGGAGCTCGGCGATGTCCCCGAGAAGGTCAAGCCCGAGGAGATCCGGATGGCCAAGCAGGTCATCGAGAACTTCGAGGGGGTGCTGAACCTCGAGGAGTACCGCGACGAATACCAGGAAGAGCTCCAGCGGATCATCGACGCCAAGATCGCCGGCGAGGAGGTGGTCGCAACCGTCGAGGAGACGCCCCCCAAGGTGGTCAACCTGATGGACGCGCTACGCCAGTCGCTCGATCGAGTGAGCACCGGCAAGAAGAAGACCGCGAAGGTGGTGGAGACCGAAAAGCCCGCCCGCGCCGCCAAGGCTCCGCCGGCGAAGAAGCGCGCCGCGCGCTGAGTGTCCGTCGCCGACGAATCAGGACCGTTGACACGGCTGCCCGGCGAGGCAGGGCCCGCGCCGATTCCGATCTAGGACGACGTGAACTGGTTGAAGATCTGCTCGCGGACCCACTGAGCCGACGAGCCCTGGCCGCACTTGATCTTGAGGGTGGTCGGGCCCTGGAAGCCGCCGCGGATCTCGATCCGCCACACACCGGGCTGTCCCTCGACGCGCGTGATCGTCAGGTCCGCCCGCGGCAGCCCGAGTTCCTTCAGCGTAGCGCGCGCGATCCGCTCGACGTCTCCCTGCTCCACGGAAACCTTTCATCACGTGCTACGTGCTACATCCTACGTGCGACGTGCGGTGCTATGTGCTTAGTGCTGCGTGCGGTGCTATGTGCTACGTGCGGTGCTGTGTGCTATGTGCGGTGCCGCGTGCTACGTGCTACGTGCGATACCGCGTCCTACGTGCGATACCGCGTCCTACGGGCGATACCGCGTCCTACGGTCCGATACCACGTCCTACGTTCGATATCACGTCCTACGTCCGATATCACGTCCTACGTCCGATACCACGTCCTACGTCCGATACCACGTCCTACGTCCGATACCACGTCCTACATCCGATACCACGTCCTCCGTTCGACACCACGTCCTACGTCCGATGCCACGTGCCGTGCCACGCGCGACTCTTGCGGTCCGCACATAGCCACCTCGCACCGCAGTAGCACCTCGCACCGCATTAGCACCTGGCACCGCACTTAGCACCTCGCACCGCACTTAGCACTTGGCACGGCACTTAGCACCTCGCACGGCACTTAGCACCTCGCACGGCACTTAGCACCTCGCACCGCACCTAGCACCTCGCACCGCACGTAGCACCCCGCACCGCACGTAGCACATAGCACGTCCGCACTCCGAACGTAGCACATAGCACCCGGCACGTGACTAGAAGGCCCACTCGAATCCGAGGAGCGGCGCCACCCGGTCCGACAGACCATTCTCCCCGATCGCGAACCGCAGGTTGAAGTTGATCAGCAGGCGGGGAGCGACGTTGGCCTTGAACCCCACCGCGCCGTGCGACACCCAGAACGACGCGGTTTCGAAACGGATGTCCTCCAGGGTCACGCTGCCGGCCGGGCCGGTCACGGTGCTCTCGCGGGTGAGCAGGCGAGGGGAGCTCAGTACCCGGTGACCGGTCAGGTCGACAACGATGCTGAACTTGTCGTTGAGCCCCATGTCGCTGCCGAGGGCGTACATGAAGCGGTCGGGAAGATCGGCCTTCACCCCTGACGCCACGTCGCCGGCGACGATGCTCTCACCGTTCCACTGATAGGCGACGTTGGCGTGCGGGGCGAACCGCCCGATCGAGGTAGAGAACGCCGTGAACGGCCGGAGGCCGGCGGCACCGGATCCGAGCAGGTTCTGTTCGTCACCGGTCGGCAGGCGCATGTCGACTCCGACGGCCAGCGCCCTCGGCCCTTCGCGCAGGACGGTGCTCTTGGCCCGCACGACGAGATCGCCGATCCCGGATGCGGAACCCTCGGCGAAGAACTGGTGGGTCGAGCCGTAGCCGCCGATCGCGTTCTCGTCGGGGAAGTAGTGGACCTGGACGTTCGACCCGGTGCCCACCCGATGGATGGTGGCATTCGAGAGCAGCGACAGGTGCGTGCGGACCAGCGGCACCGCCAGCGAGAGGTCGAAGCGGTCGGTGACGCCGTAGGTCAGCGCGCCGCTGAACTGGGTCACGTCCGCCTCGATCACATTGCTCGTGCCGACGACGTCGGAGCGTCCACCGCCGGTTTCGAAGTTGTCGTGGGTGAAGACGGCGGGCACCGAGACGAGCGGAACGCTGTCGAGGTGATCGAACGAGAAGAACTGATAGCTGACGCCGAACGCCATCCGCCCCTTGCCGATGGTCTCGCCGCGATCGGCGAGGATCGGGCCGAAGCTCCGGGTCGACCGCTGGAAGGTGCCGGTCGCCGGGTCGAACCGATAGGTGAAGCCCGAGGCCGGCGAGGGCAGGGGAATTGCCGCCAGCTGGCTGGTCAGCGCGATGTTGACCAGCCGGAAATCGGACTGGAAGGCGCTGTTGAAATGCGCCGCGTGATTCGAGCCATCGAGCTGGACGTCTTCGCTGGCGACGACCAGCCCTCGCGGCCCGAAGATGTCCTCGAACAGCGTTGCCAGGGTGGCCGGACGGTCCTGCGCGGCGGCGGTGCCGGCCGCGAGCATCGAGCAGAGCACAAAGGCCGTGAAACACCGGGCGATCATCGTTGACCTTTCATCTGACAGGTTCGAATCTGATCTCGTGGATCGTCCACGCGTTGCCCCGACGTTGCAGGCTCATCGTCGTCCGGGTGTCGGTGCGCAGGCGCTGGCCGTCAACGGTGTTGAGCTGATATCGGCGGACGAACTGGACGGTGGCGGTCGTGCCGGTGACGGTGGTCTGAGGGTTCAGAATCTCGACCTCGATCCGGTTGGCGTTCTGGAACTCATAGCGGATCGCCGACTCCTGGGCGCTGGTGATGTCGGGCCACACCCGCTTCAAGGCGTCGATGCTCCGGCCCTCGAGCGCCCGCTTGTAGCGGTCGAGCAGCTCGTTGATGGCGCTGGTGGCGGTGGCGAGCTGGGTCGCACTGTCGGGAACGGCGGGCGGCGGCGCCGGTGCAACCGCCGGCGCGCCGGGGGTTGCCGCGGGCGGCAGCGGCAAGCCGGTGGTGCCAGGCACCGAGGTGACCGGCGGCAGTGGCGGAGGCGCTGGCGCTGACTGGCGGTTGCGGCGCGGGTGTCGGCTGCACCGGTTTCGTCCCCGGCGCCCCGGACCCTTCTCCCGTCGTCGCCGCGGGGGGCTTGGGCTCGGTCTGGTCGGCGGTGGCACGCGCGCTGCGCGCCGCCGCCTCGGTCTGCGCTGCCACTTCCGCGCTGCGGAACAGTCCGGTGGCCTCCCAGAACTTGGCCATCGCCTCGGGTAATCGACCGCGCTTATAGAGGCTCAGCCCGTCGCGTTCCGCCGCAAGTGCGGCCGCATACGGGGCGGCGGCCAGCTTCGAGGCCGCCGCGCTGGCGGCTGCCTTGCGCGCCGCGGTCATGCGCAGGCGCGCTTCTTCCGCCCCCTTGCCTCGCGAACGGGCGCCGGCTTCGTCCATCACCCGTTTGGCTTCGGCGTTGGTCGGCTCGACGGCCAGCACTTCTCCTGCCGCGCGGGTGGCATCGTCGAACCGGCCGGCCGCCAGGGCGTCGCGGGCGCTGGCAATGCTGCGGTCGGCGGTTTCGCTCGCCTGGCGCGCCTGGTCACGGACCCGGCTGGCCTCGACGTGTCCGGGGCTCATCGCCAGCACCGCCTCCGCGTGGCGCTGCGCCGCCGCTTGATCTCCAGCCTGCAGCGCGCGGCTGGCCTGCTCGAGTCGCGTGGCGATCTCCTGCTGCGTCGTCGACGTGGCGGGCGGGGTGCTGGTCGTGACCGTCGGCTGCGCCGGCGGGGCTGCGGATTCACGGTTGATCGCCCAGGTCGCGAGGGCGGCGGCGAGGACCGCGACCCCGGCGCCGATCGCGAGGAAACGGCGGAGAGGCGAACGGACGTTCGCCGGAACCGAGGATCCCGGTACGGGCACGCTTCCGGACACAGGCGCGCCCGCGGCACCCGGGCCGATTCCGGCAGCCGACATGGCTTCCAGGCCCGGTGCCGGTTGGGAGCCCTGACCGGTTCCGGAACTCGAGCGAGCGTCCGAGCTGGCGGCAGCTTCCCAGGGTCCGGACCCCGGAGCGGAACCGCGCGCGCCCGGCGAACCGGACGCGCTGCCCCATCCGGGCGTCGCGGCCGGGGTCGGCGTCGCCACCGCCGCGATCGTCATGGCGTCGTGCGCGAGCTCCGGTGACTGGCCGCCGCTGACGCCCGATCCCGACGGCGTCGCGGGTACCCGGAGCTGATCTCCTTGTGAACCCGGGCTCGAGGGAGCCCCGCCCGGCCCTCGAACTATCCCGGCGCTCGATCCGGCCAGCGGCGGGGAGTTGGTCAGCATCAGCTGCTGGCGGAAGGTCACCAGGTCCCGCACCATCTCGCTCATGTGCTGGTATCGGGTGTCACGCGGCTTTTCGAGCGCGTGCTCGACCGCCGCGATGATCTCGGCCGGCAGGTGGTCGTCGAGGTTACCCAGCGGTTCCGGAATCTCTTCGAGGATCTTGTAGAGGGTGGCGCCGAACGAGTCCCCTTCGAACGCCTTGCGTCCCCCGAACAGCTCGTAGAGCACGACGCCGGTCGAGAAGATGTCGGAGCGATGGTCGGCCCGCTCGCCGCGCACCTGCTCCGGGGACATATAGTTGAGCGTCCCCATCATCATGTTGCTGTTGGTCAGCTCCGAGGTGATGAGGCGGGCCAGACCGAAGTCCAGGATCTTGGCGGTCCCAGCGGCAGTGATGAAGATGTTGGCCGGCTTGATGTCGCGATGGATCACGCCGTGGTCGTGGGCGTATTCGATCCCTTCGCAGATCTCGATCGCGAGCTCGAGCTTGCGGGCGAGCGTCAGCGGGGCCTGGCCGGCCATCCGCATCTGCAGGTCCTGGCCTTCGAGGAACTCCATCGCGAGGAACGGCTGCCCCTCGTGCTCCCCCAGGTCGTGGATGGTGATGACGTTCTTGTGCGACAGCTGGCCGGCGGCCCGCGCCTCCCGGAAAAACCGTTCCCGAAGGTCGCTGCCGGGCTCGATCGCGCCGATCAGCTTGACCGCCACCACTCTTTGAAGAAGCGGGTCGAAGGCACGGTATACGACCCCCATGCCTCCCTGGCCGAGCTTTTCAACGAGCTGATAGCGTCCGATCGTGTTCATTCGGGCCGGGTTTACACCAGAATTGTGCTGTTCCGAACCGAGATTCTACCAGCGAGGACCCGAACTGAATAGAAAGGATGCGGTAAGTACTTCGCGGCCGGCGCCGGCGCATGGGGTCTCCCTGCGTCAGGCCATCCGTGTGTGGGGCCGCATTGCCGCGCTGAGCTTTGGGGGTCCGGCCGGCCAGATCGCGGTGATGCACCGCATCCTCGTCGACGAGAAGCGATGGATCGGCGAAGCGCGCTTCCTGCACGCCCTGAACTACTGCATGCTGCTGCCGGGCCCGGAGGCGCAGCAGCTGGCCGTGTATATCGGCTGGCTGATGCACCGCACCCTGGGCGGGGTCATTGCCGGCACGCTGTTCGTGCTGCCCGGCGTCATCGCGATCATGGCGCTGAGCTGGGTTTACGTGCTGTTCGGGAAGCTCACGATCGTGAGCGGGCTGTTCTTCGGTCTGAAGGCTGCCGTGCTGGCGATCGTGATGGAGGCGGTGGTGCGGGTGGGCAGCCGGTCCCTCACGAACCGGACCATGGTGGCGCTGGCGGCGACAGCGTTCTGCGCGATTTTCGTGTTCGACGTGCCGTTTCCGGCGATCGTGCTCTCGGCCGGGCTGATCGGCCTGGCGGCCGGGTCCGCTGGACGGCCGGAGTTTCTCGTCGGTCGCGGACACGTGTCGGCCGGTCGCGCCGTGCTCTCGGACGCCGACAGCCTGCTCGGCGAAGAAACGCCGCCGCACACCCGCCCCACCCTGGCGTGGTCGCTCAAGGTCAGCGCGGTGTGTCTGACGCTGTGGCTGGCACCGACCGCCGTGCTCCTGGCGATGGCCGGCGATCGGTTCGTCTTCAGCGAGATCGCGCTGTTCTTCTCGAAAACCGCGGTGGTGACGTTCGGCGGCGCCTACGCGGTTCTTGCGTATGTGGCGCAAGAGGCCGTGGAGACATACGGCTGGCTGCAGCCCGGTGAGATGCTCGATGGTCTCGGGATGGCGGAGACCACCCCAGGACCGCTGATCATGGTGACGCAGTTCGTGGGTTTCATGGCCGGCTTCCGCGAGCCAGGATCGCTGCCGCCACTGCTGGCGGCAACGCTGGCGGGTCTGCTCACCACCTGGGTCACGTTCGTGCCGTGCTTTCTCTGGATCCTGCTCGGCGCCCCGTTCGTGGAGCGGCTGCGCCGCAATCCCGCGGTGGCCGGCGCGCTCGCTGCGATCACGGCGGCGGTGGTCGGCGTGATCCTGAACCTGGCGATCTGGTTCGGGATGCACGTGGTCTTCCATCAGGTGCGACCACTTGGTATTCCGGGTGTTGCCCTCGAAGTCCCGGTGTGGCGAAGCCTCGACGGGCCGGCGCTGGCACTGACCATCGCCGCGGTGGTGGCCATCTTCGTGGCGAAAGCCGGGATGGTGAGAACGCTCGCCGGCTGTGCCGTCGCGGGGATGCTCTGGTTCCTGGCGAAGGGTCAGTCATGAATTGCTGAGGTCGCACGCTGACGAGAACGTTGTGCTTTTTGAAGACTTGAAACGACCCGTTGCGACTCTTTTAGCAAATACGGCAATTCCTATTTACAAGGACCTGGTACTACCGCTAAGCTAGCTTTCCTTCCGAAAACTAGCGAGTAATTGATGCGCCCACTGAGATGTTTTCAGCGGACGGTGCTGACCTGTTCGGTGTCGCGAGTGCCTCCGTCGCGGTGTGCCGTGGCCGAAATGGCTGCGTTCTCGCGCTGACGATCACAGCATGGCAACGGCTGCCGGAGAAGCCATCCGCGTTCAGCTCGTCGATGGACATGCCATGGTCCGGTGCGGTCTCCGGCTGGTGCTCGAGCGAGACCCTCATTTCAAGGTTGTCGCGGAGAGCGGATGCTGTGAGCAAGCAATCGACGCGGCCGGCCGGGAGCAACCGGACGTCATCCTGCTCGATCTCGACCTCGGACGCGAAAGCGGCCTCGAGTGTTTGCCCCTCTTGCGGCGCGCTGCGCCGGCGTCACGGGTGCTGGTCCTTACCGGAATTACGGATGCCGAGGTTCATCTCCAGGCGGTGCGCCTAGGCGCGGTCGGTGTCCTGACGAAGGATCAGGCGGCCGATTCGCTGATGAAGGCCGTCGAGCGAGTGCACGTTGGCGAAACATGGCTGGACCGGACAACCACGGCCACGCTCCTCGCAGAGCTTGCGCACGGCATTCGACAGAAGGTTCCGGACCCTTCACAGCGCAGGATCGATACCCTGACGCGGCGGGAGCGCGAGGTCCTCGCCTTGATTGCGCAGGGGCTGCGTAATCGGCAGATCGGCACCGCGTTGCACATCAGTGAACCAACGGTGCGGCATCACCTGACCGCGATTTTCTGCAAGCTCGGCGTCACTGATCGTCTTGCCCTGGTTGTCTATGCGTTTCAACGCGGGCTGATAAAATCGAGCTCGTAAACCGCAGAGCTGATGGGCGCTTCAGCCTATAGTCCCTCCTTTCGAGATCCGCGCATCCGCCGCGAAAATGTAGCGCACCGGCCGATGCGACGGCTCACTGCAGTCGTTTAAAGTTCCTCCGTCTCTCTCCAAAAACCCAGTCCCCCGTATGACCGCGTCCCCCGGCGCGCGTCCGTGACGCGCGTCCAGCTGAATCGGGGACGGATGACGTGTGCCCAGTGAACCGAAGGACCATGAGCATGAAATCGCGCATTATCCGGGTCGTTGTCACCATTATCGTGGCCGTCGGTTTGGGTTGGTGGATGCCGCAAGGCGGACGCGCTCAGGAGACCGCGACATCGCTGAGCGCGATCGCAGTGTCAGCCGACACCGGTGAGAAGCCGCAGTCGAAGCTCTGGTTCCACGGCGGTTCGTGGTGGACGGTGTTGCCCAGCACGGCGGTGTCACCGACCGGAACGTGGCTATGGCGATTGAATGACAATGGCAGCTGGTCGAACGTGCTGCGGTTGTCTTCGAGCACCGCGACCCACGCGGACACCAAGCCAATCGGGAACGTCACTCACATCCTTCTCTACGCAGCTGGATCGACGGAGCTGGTCTCGGTCGAGTACCTCTCTGCGGCGAACACTTATCAGCTCTGGTCAACCCGTCCAGACAGCACCCCGGTCGCGCTGCCAGGCAGTGAAACGGCCACGATCGACATCGATTCGACCGGCCGCATGTGGTTGGCCACCGAGTCGGCCACCACCGTCAACGTCTACTACAGCGATGCACCCTACGCGGTGTTCAGCGGCCCGGTCACCGTGGCGACGGGCATCGCCGACGACGACATTGCCGTGGTGACGGCGCTGCCGAACCACTCGGTCGGCGTGCTGTGGTCGAACCAGAACACGCGGCGATTCGGTTTTCGCGTCCACGTCGATGGGGCAGACCCGACGGACTGGTCGACCGACGAAGTGCCGGCATCGCAGTCGGCCCTGTCCGTCGGACTCGGCATGGCCGACGACCACATGAACGTTGCGGTCGGGAGCGACTCGACCCTGTACGCGGCGGTCAAGACCAGCTACGACACTGCGGGCTACCCGAAGATCGCGTTGCTGGTGCGCAGGCCGCAGGGTGCGACCGGCGGCACCTGGGACAACCTGCACCAGGTCGATCTGAACGGCACCCGCGGGATCGTCATGCTCGACGAACTTGCCGGCAAGGTTCGAGTCGTCTATGCCTCGTCCGAAGGCGGACCCGACATCGTCTACAAGGAATCCTCCACGAGCGCCATCGACTTCAGCGGTCCGGCGCAGCTCCTGATGAGCGGCTCCGGCGGCGCGCTGAACAATCCGACCGGCACCAAACAGAACTGGACGGGGCGGACCGTGGTGCTTGCATCGACGAGCACCACGGCTCGTGGCGTGCTGATCACCCGGGAGGATCCGAACCTGGTCGGCTACTGGCCGTTGAACGAGGGTACGGGCTCCCTGAGCCGCGATCATTCGGGGTTCGGGAGCGACGGCGTTCTGCAAGGAAATGCCGCGTGGGTCTCCGGTGTCGACGGATCGGCGCTGGACCTGGACGGCACGGGTGATTACGTCGCTCGTCCCGCCCGGCCGCAACCTGGACATCACCGGACCGATCACCCTGGCCACGTGGGTCAAGCCGGAACGGCAGGCGACTCAGGATCTGATCAAGAAGGCCACCGTCGGCACGGTCGACGGGTACGAACTGGCGCTGGCGACCAGGGACCGTCCACCGGCAAGCCCTTCGTCCGGTTCAACCAGGCTACCTCCGGGGACACCTTCCGCCTGGACGCGCTGAACACCTATCCCTTCGACGGCAATACCTGGTTCCACCTCGCCGCCACCTACGACGGCACGGTGATGCGGCTGTACGTCAACGGCGTGCTTCAGGGCGAAAAGCCAGGGCCAACGGCCATCGCGAGCAATACCCTCGGCGTCGGCATCGGCGCGCAGCCGAGCGACGGTCTCCGCGGCCTGATGGGGCAGCTCGACGACGTTCGGATCTACAACCGTGCGTTGACCGCGACTCAGATCGCCGCGATGGCCAGCGCAAATCTGGAAGCAGATCTCGCAATCACGAAGACCGACGGCCAGAGCTCGGCCACCGCCGGCCAGCCGATCTCTTACACCATCGTGGCGACCAACAACGGGCCGGCGGCGGTGACCGGCGCAACCGTCACCGACACGCTGCCCGCGGTCCTGAGCGGTGGCACATGGACGTGTTCCGCCTCCGTCGGCGCGAGCTGTCCGTCGAGTGGATCCGGCAGCATCAACGCTCAGGTGAATCTGCCGGTAGGCGGCACCGCAACCTTCACACTCAATGCGACTCTCTCGGCCGGCGCGAGCGGAACGGTGGCCAACACGGCTTCTATCGCACCGCCATCCGGAATCACCGATGCGATTCCGGGGAACAACAGCGCGACCGACACAGACACCGTGCTCGCAGCTCCAGGTCCGGGTCTGAATTCGGGGCTTGCCGCCTACTGGAAGATGGACGAGGGCAGTGGGACCACGCTGGTCGATGTCATCGGGCAATGAACAATGGGACCACGGCGCTGAGTGGGAGCCCGACGCTGGGCGACGACCGGTAAGGAGGGCCGTGCGCTGAACCTCAATGGGACAAATCAGAACGGCCATGGTGCCGAACAGCGCGAGCCTGAATATCACCGGCCGCGATGACGCATGGCTGTCTGGGTCAAGCCATCGAAAGCGGCGTCTGCCACGCAGAATCTGATCAAGAGGGCAAGCGGTCAATGCCGCCACGAGTGGATACGAATTGTCGTTGGCAAGCAACGGCAAACCCTTTTTCCGAGTGAATCAGGCTGGCGAGCCTTGACACATATCGTGTCAATGCATTCCACGTCCTATCCCCGAGCACCAGCACATGGCACGCACGTCGCCGCGACGTATGACGGCACGATCGATGAGCATCTACGTCAACGGCGTTCTCGAAGCAACGGTTAGGCGCGGACCGCCGGCTATCGCAATCTAACACGTTGAGCCATGGGTATCGGTGCACAGACCGATGCGAGCGGAGATTGAGGGAGCGCTCGACGAAGCGCGCATCTATAACCGGGCGCTGACAGCCGCTGAGATTGCGACCCTGGCCGCAAACACCGAGCCTGGGGTAAGCGCCGGCACAGACCAGTCGATCACATTACCGGCAACCGCTTCCCTCGTGGGCAGCGTAAGTGACGATGGTCTGCCGAATCCCCCGGGAGCGACCACGATCGCGTGGTCGAAGGTAAGTGGACCCGGTACCGTCACGTTCGGAAGCCCTTCGGCCGCGACGACGACCGCGAGCTTTCCGTCGCCGGCAGCTACACGCTCCGCCTGACCGCAGACGACGGGATGCTGGCGAGCAGCGATGACGTTGCCATCATTGTCACCAGCGGCGATCCAGTGCTGGTCGGCGCCGGCGACATCGTGCCGAACTGTACGGCCGGCGGCAGCATTGCGACCGCACAGGCCACGGCGGCCTCGTCAACGCCATTCCCGGGACCGTCTTTACGCTGGGCGACAACGCGTACCAGAACGGAACCGCCGAGGAGTTCTCCCAGTGCTACGACGCGGCCTGGGGGGGCGCCATCAAGGCCCGGACACGTCCGACGACCGGCAACCACGACTACAACACGCGCCAACGCCACTCCGTACTTCGACTATTTCAACGGGGTTGGAAACTTCACGGGCCCGGCAGGCGACCGCGACCAGGGTTACTACAGCTACGACATCGGTAACTGGCACATCGTCGTCCTGAACAGCGAGTGCGGATCGACCGGACTGTGGGACGTCAACGGCTGCGCGGTGGGTTCGGCGCAGGAGCAATGGCTGCGCGCCGATCTCGCGGCGAGCTCCACGAACAACATCATCGGCATGTGGCACAAGCCGCGGTTCAGTTCGTCGGCCGCCGACAGCTCGATCGCATTCATGCAGCCGCTGTGGCAGGCGCTGTACGACCACGGCGCGGACCTCATCCTGGGCGGCCACTGGCACAACTACGAGCGGCTGGCGCCGACCGACGCGAACGGGGCGCGGGATGATGCCTACGGCGTGCGGCAGTTCGTCGTGGGCACGGGCGGAGTGCCGATGTCGGGCTTCGGCACGATCAGGGCGACGAGCGAGGTACGAAGCAACACCACACACGGTGTCTTGAAGCTCACGCTGCATGCCGACAGCTATGACTGGCAGTTCGTGCCGGTTGCCGGTGGCAGCTTCACCGATTCCGGCACCGCGGCCGTCCACGGAGCGCCCCCGCTCCCGACCGTCACCGGCGTGAGCCCCGCGGTCGGGGCGTTCTCTGGAGGTACGGCGGTCACGATTACCGGTACCGGTTTCGGCACGCTGACCCCGACGACCGTGCGCTTCGGCAGCACCGCCGCCACGGCAGTCACCTGTTCGACCGCGACGCTCTGTACGGCCACTTCTCCGGCGGGCACCGGTACCGTCGATGTGACCGTTACGGTGGGGGGGCGGACCAGCGCTGCGACACCCTCCGCGCGATTCACCTACAACGAACGGCCTGTCGTGGACGCCGGTACTGACCAGGCGATCACGCTGCCGGCGACCGCGCCCCTGAATGGGACGGTCACCGATGATGGTCTGCCGAGTCCACCCGCGGCCGTATCGGTCACGTGGAGTGTTGTGACCGGCCCGGGTGCCGTCACGTTCGCGAACGCGAATGCGACCTCTACGTCCGCGACGTTCGCGACGGCGGGATCCTACGTCCTGCGTCTGACCGCGAGCGACGGCATGCTGTCGAACAGCGACGAGCTGACAGTGACGGTGGCACCCGGCAACCTGGCGCCGGTCGTGGACGCTGGCGCGAATCAGACGATCTCCCTGCCGTCCGCGCGTGTCTCTCGCCGGGACGGCGACCGACGATGGGTTGCCGTCGCCGCCCGGATCGCTGACCTTGACGTGGAGCAAGGTGAGTGGTCCCGGGGCCGTCACGTTCGCGAGTCCGAATGCTCTCAGCACAACGGCGACCTTCTCGTTACCCGGCTCGTATGTGCTGCAGCTTTCAGCGTTCGACGGAGCGCTGACCACCACCGACACGCTCACCGTGTCGGCCAGAGGGCTGGTGGGCTCACTGGCAGATGGACGAAGGCAGCGGCACGACCCTCGTGGATGCCTCAGGGCTGGCCAATGCCGCCGCGCTGAGCGGAACTCCGACCTGGACGGCCGGCATCAAGGGACAGGCGCTGACGCTGAACGGCACGACGCAGCACGGCCTGGTGCCGAACAGCGCGAGTCTCAATCCGACGAGCGCGCTCACGCTCGCCGTCTGGGCACGACCCGCCAAAGCCGCATTTGCCACGCAGGACCTTGATCAAGAAGGCGGTGAACGCCGGCACGACGAATGGATACGAACTGTCGCTGGCGAGTGAGCGGCATACCGTTTTTCCGGCTGAATCAGCAGACGAGCTGCAGACACCTATCGCGTCAACGCCACCACGTCGTATCCGCTGAACAGCAGCGCCTGGCAGCACCTGGCTGCCACCTACGACGGCGCCTCGATGAAGATCTACGTGAACGGCGTTCTCGAGGGGACGGTTACGGGGCCGGCCGCGATCGCGACCAATACCTTGAGCCTGGGCATCGGCGCGCAGAGCGATGCCACCCGCCGCTTCGAGGGAGCGATGGACGACGCGCGCGTCTACGACCGCGCATTGTCGGCGGAGGAGATCCGGCTGCTGGCCAATCGCCCACCCACGGTGGATGCCGGCATCGACCAGACCATCACGCTTCCGGACAGCGCGACACTGACGGGCACCGTGAGCGACGACGGCGTGCCAACAGCCGTAGTGACTTCGTCGTGGACACAGGTGAGCGGCCCCGGGCCCGTGACCTTCGGGAGTCCGAACGCCACGACGACGAGCGCCGGCTTCTCCGCCCCTGGAACCTACGTGCTGCAGCTCGCCGCGAGCGATGGAGAGCTCACCGCCACAGACAGCCTGACCGTCCTCGTGAATCCACCGCCCGTGAATCAGGCCCCGGTCGTGAACGCCGGACCCGATCAGGCCATCACATTGCCGGCATCCGCGTCTCTCTCGGGAACCGTCACGGACGACGGGATGCCCGGAACGGATGTCACGACGACGTGGAGCAAAGTAACCGGACCTGGGACGGTCACGTTCGGCGATGCGACCGCCACGGCGACGAGCGCCGGCTTTTCGACGCCGGAACATACGTCCTGCAGCTGACAGCGGATGACGGCGAGATGACGGCGAGCGACACGCTCACCGTTGTCGTGAACCCCGTTGGGTTCAACTGGTGCGCTGGACTTCGGCGGCACGAACGCATACGTGAACCTCGGTCAGGCTCCCGGGCTGGGGGCGTCCACCTTCACGCTCGAACTGTGGTTCAGGCGGGACGGAGACGGTATCGCGACCTCCACCGGCAGCGGTGGCATGGTGGCCGTTCCGCTCGTGACCAAGGGAATGGCGGAGAACGACGGCAGCGTCGTCGACATGAACTACTTCCTCGGCATCCGGAGCAGCGACGGTGTGCTCGGCGCCGATTTCGAGGATCGCGCCAGCGGCGCGAATCACCCCGTGTTTGGCACGACGGCGATTCCGGCCAACGGCGCCTGGCATCATGCGGCGGCAACTTACGACGGCACCACCTGGCGGCTGTATCTCGACGGCGCGCTCCAGACCACACTGCCCTTGAGCGGATCCTTCATACCGCGGTACGACAGTACCCAATGGGCGGCGATCGGCAGCGCCTCGAATTCGACGGGTGGCGTCGGCACGCAGACCCGCGGCTTCTTCGACGGCCGCATCGACGAAGTGCGCATCTGGAACTACGCCAGAAGCCAGGCGCAGATTTCCGCCGGCATCAATCAGGAAATCTCCAGCGCGTCGGGTCTGCTTGGACGCTGGGGCTTCAATGAGGGCATCGACACCACCGTTGGCGACGGCACCGGGAACGGGCATAACGGGACGATCATCGGCGCCAACTACGCCTGGAGCTCGGGCGCGCCGTTCCAGATCAACAAGGCTCCGGCGCAGCCAGGTTCTGAATGCGCCGCTGAACGGCGCCACTGGCATTGCGACGTCGCCGAGCCTGAACGTGTCGGTCTCCGATCCCGACGGCGATCCGATGTCCGTCACCTTCTTCGGCAGGCCGGTCCCGGCCGGCGCAGCGCCGGACTTCACCCTCGTCGCGATCCCCGACACGCAGCACTACGTGGACGATCCGGTGCGGGCCGCGACCTTCACGGCGCAGACCCAGTGGATCGTCGACAACCAGGCGGCGAAGAACATCGCCTTCGTCACCCACCTCGGCGACATCGTCGAGCACATCGACGCCCAGCCGGTGGAATGGACCCGCGCCAACGCGAGCCTCAGCCTGCTCGAGAACGCTGGTTTCAAGTGGGGGCTCGCGCCTGGCAATCACGACCTCAACTCGTCCGGCGTCGGGACGAATTTCGACCTGACATTCCCGGTGTCGCGCTTCGAAGAGCACGCATGGTACGGCGGCTACCTCGGGAAGGATCCGGTCAACGATCCCGTCAACCGGCAGAACAAGAACAACTACGAGTTGTTCTCCGTCGGCGGGCTGGACTTCATCATCATCCATCTCGAGTACGAGCATGCCGACGTACTCGGTGGCATGGGCCGATCGGATCCTGAAGCTGTATCCCAACCGGCGCGCGATCATCACCACCCACTTGTTCCTGAGCGCCTCAGGATCTCGTCCGACCACTGTGCTGAATCGGCCCGATGGAACGCCGGCGGAAACCGTGTGGCAAAACATCGTCCGCACGAACTGCAACGTATTCCTGGTGCTGAACGGCCACTATCCGGGCGAAGCGAATCGTACCGACCTGAATACCTGCGGGCAACCCGTTCATCAAGTCGCCTCCGATTATCAGAGCCGGACGAACGGGGGAGACGGTTGGCTGCGGTACATGACCTTCAAGCCGGCCGAGAACAAGATCTACGTCTATACGTTCTCGCCGACTCTTGGCGGCGGCGCCGGTCAGTTCGAGACTGACGCGAACAGCCAGTTCGTGCTCGATTACAACATGCAGGGTGGGGCGTTCTCCGCGATTGTCACGAATGCCGATGTCGCGTCTGGCTCGACCACGGCTGCAACCTGGGCAGGTCTGTCGCCCGGAGCCGAATTCGAGTGGTACGTCACGGCAAGTGACGCGGGAGCGACGACCACCAGTCCTGTCTGGCGTTTCACAACCCTCGGTGCGATCGACCACCTGGTCCTGAGCCCGGCGACGGCGACGATCGCCGCCGGTGGATCGCAGGCCTACACGGCGGAAGGCTTCGACGCCGCCAACAACAGCCTGGGTGATGTGACGGCGACGACGACGTTCACGATCACGCCCAACGGCTCGTGCACGGCGGCGAGCTGCACCGCGACGACTGTCGGTGCGCACACGGTCACCGGCACCAAGGCGCGGCGACCGGGACGGCGACGCTGACGGTGACGGCCGGCGCGCTCGACCACCTGGTCCTGAGCCCGGCGACGGCGACGATCGCGGCCGGTGGATCGCAGGCCTACACCGCGGAAGGCTTCGACGCGGCCAACAACAGTTTGGGCGATGTGACGTCGACGACGACGTTCACGATCACGCCCAACGGCTCGTGCACGGCGGCGAGCTGCACCGCAACGACTGTCGGGGCGCACACGGTCACCGGGACCAACGGCGCGGCCACCGGGACGGCGACCCTGACGGTGACGGCCGGCGCGCTCGACCACCTGGTCCTGAGTCCGGCGACGGCGACGATCGCGGCCGGTGGATCGCAGGCCTACACGGCGGAAGGCTTCGACGCGGCGAACAACAGCCTGGGCGACGTGACGGCGACGACGACGTTCACGATCACGCCCAATGGCACGTGCACGGGTGCGAGCTGCACCGCGAGCGACTGCCGGCGCCCACACGGTCACCGGGACCAACGGCGCGGCGACCGGGACGGCGACCCTGACGGTGACGGCCGGCGCGCTCGACCACCTGGTCCTGAGCCCGGCGACGGCGACGATCGCGGCCGGTGGATCGCAGGCCTACACGGCGGAAGGCTTCGACGCGGCCAACAACAGCCTGGGCGACGTGACGGCGACGACGACGTTCACGATCACGCCCAACGGCTCGTGCACGGCGGCGAGCTGCACCGCGACGACTGTCGGTGCGCACACGGTAACCGGGCACCAAGGGCACGGCGACCGGAACGGCCACGCTGACGGTGACCGCCGGCGCGCTCCACCATCTGGTCCTGACGCCGTCGACGGCGACGATCGCGGCCGGTGGGTCACAGGCTTACACCGCTCAGGGCTTCGACGCCGTGAACAACAGCCTGGGCGACGTGACGGCGACGACGACGTTCACGATCACGCCCAACGGCTCGTGCACGGCGGCGAGCTGCACCGCGACCACCGCCGGCGCGCATACCGTGACCGGCACCAACGGAAGTGCGACCGGCACCGCCAGCCTGACTGTGTCTGCCTCACAGCCGTCGGTCGCGATCAACGACGTGAGCGTGACCGAGGGGAACGCCGGCTCGGTCAGCGCGACCTTCACCGTGACGCTGTCCGGCGCCAGCAGCCAGACGGTGACGGTGCAGTACGCGACCGCTGATGGCACCGCAGTCGCCGGAACCGACTACAGTGTCGCGAGTGGCTCTCTCACGTTCTCGCCAGGCCAGACGTCGAAGACATTTGTGGTGTTGGTCACCGGGGACACGCTCAACGAAGGGCCGGAAACATACTTCGTCAACCTGTCGAGTCCAGTCAACGCGACGCTCGCACGTGCGCAAGGGACGGGCGCCATCACCGATAACGACCCGGTACCCTCGCTGCGCATCAATGACGTGTCGGTGATCGAGGGCGACAGCGGCACGACCAACGCGGTGTTCACGGTGGTGCTTTCGGCCGCAAGCGGTCGGAACGTCTCGGTGAGCTACGCGACTGCGAACAAGGGTGCGATGGCGGGAGTGGACTACATCGCGCAGACCGGGACGCTGTTGTTCGCGCCAGGAACGACGGCGCAGACGATCTCCGTCCCGGTGGTCGGCGATACCTTGCCGGAAACGGGCGAGGCGCTGAATCTGAACCTCAGCGGCGCCGTCAACGCCACGATCGCCGACAACCAGGGGCGGTGCACATCATCGATGACGATGCGGCGCCCACGATCTCGATCGGAGATGTCACGATAACCGAGGGGGACTCCGGCAGTGCGAACGTTGTCTTCACGGTATCGCTGTCGAAGGCCAGCACCAGCAGCATCACGGTCGCCTATGCGACCGCGAATGGAACAGCGCTTGCCGGGAGTGATTACGCTGCAAAGAGCGGCAAGATTAGCTTCCCTGCAGGTGCGACCTCGAAGACCCTATCGGTGAAGATATATGGTGACCGTATCCCCGAGCCGGACGAACTGTTTTACATCCGATTGACGTCGCCGACGAATGCGACCATCTTCAAAGGGGAGGCCACCGCGACGATCCGCGCGAGTGACGGCGGGTAGAGCCGAGTATCCGCGAGCATCAATTTGTCAGGTTCGCACCCGGCGCAACGTGCACGAAGACGCCCGATGCGTTGGGGGTGACATAAACATCCGCCGCCGCGCCGAGCCCCAGCGCGCGATAGCGTTCCTGTGGCATCTCCACGCGGAAGGACTGGCCGGCTTCCGACAGCAGCTCGATCTTCACCGTGGGACCGGCGGGATTGACGTGCACCAGCCGGGCGCGAAAGTGGTTCGGGTGGCCCGGTTCCGAGCGCAGGTCCAGCGCGTGCGGGCGCACGTAGACGGCGGCATCGCTGGCGGACTGTCCCATCAGCGACGGAATCTCCACCGGTACCCCGCCGATATAGGCGACCCCGCGGTCGATCCGGCTCTGAAACAGGTTCACGTCACCGAGAAACCCGCACACGAACGCGGTCGCCGGCTGATCGTAGACCTGCTGCGGTGTGCCGACCTGTTCGACGACGCCACGGTTCATCACCACGACACGGTCGGCGAGCTCCAGCGCCTCCTCCTGGTCGTGGGTCACGAACACCGTCGTGACACCGAGGTCGGCGTGCAGCTGGCGCAGCGCCCGCCGCAGCTCCTGACGGACCTTGGCGTCCAGCGCGCCGAACGGCTCGTCGAGCAGCAGCACCTTGGGCCGGACGGCCAGCGCGCGCGCCAGGGCGACGCGTTGCCGCTGCCCGCCCGACAGCTGCGTCGGATACCTGTCGGCCAGCATCGACAGCTGCACCATCTCGAGCAGCTCGGCCACTTTGGCCCTGATCGCCGCTTCGTCCGGACGCTTCTTCCTCGGCTTCACGCGGAGGCCGAAGGCCACGTTCTCGAACACCGTCATGTGGCGAAAGAGCGCGTAGTGCTGGAAGACGAAACCGACCCGCCGCCGCTGCGCCGACCGCTCGGTCGCGTTCTTCTCGCCGAAGAAGATCGAGCCGGCATCCGGTATCTCGAGCCCCGCGATCAGGCGGAGCAGCGTCGTCTTGCCGGAACCTGACGGACCGAGCAGCGCGAGGAGCTCGCCGCCGCCGATATCGAGGTCCACGCCCTCGACCGCGGTGAACGAACCGAAGCGCTTGGTCACGCCGCGCACCGTAATACTCATCTCGATATCCCCTTCAGCCCGGCTTTCCACTCGATGCCCGCCTTGGCCGCGATCGTGACCAGCGCCACGACGGCCAGCACCGAGGCCACGGCGAACGCCGCGGCGAAGTTGTATTCGTTGTAGAGAATCTCCACGTGGAGCGGCGCGGTGTTCGTTTCGCCGCGCACGTGACCCGACACGACCGACACCGCGCCGAACTCGCCGATCGCCCGTGCGTTGAGCAGGACGACGCCGTAGAGCAGCCCCCATTTGATCTTGGGAATCGTGACGCGGAAGAACATCTTCCAGGCGCTGGCCCCCAGGCTGATCGCCGCCTGCTCCTCCTCGGAGCCCTGTTCCTCCATCAGCGGGATCAGCTCCCGGGCGACAAACGGCACGCTGACGAACAGCGTCGCGAGCAGGATCCCGGGAACGGCGAAGATGATCTGGATGTCGTGGTCGCTCAGCCACTGTCCGAAGAAGCCCTGCATGCCGAAGAGCAGCACGAAGACCAGGCCGGAGACGACCGGCGACACGGCAAAGGGGAGGTCGATCAAGGCGACCAGCAACTGTTTGCCGCGGAACGAGAAGCGGGTCACCGCCCACGCCGCGGCGACGCCGAAGACCAGATTGAGCGGCACCGCGACCGACGCCGCGATGAGCGTCAACGTGAAGGCGCTCAACGCTTCTGCCTCGGAGATGGCGGCCCAGTAGCCGGCCAGCCCCGAGTCGAGCGCCTGCACGAAGATCGCGGCCAGCGGCAGCACCAGGAACAGCGCGAGGAAGAGGACCGCCACGCCGATCAGCATCCATTTGGCGAGAAACGGCTCGGCCAGGACGACTGGTGCCGGGCGGGTCGGGGCGACGGTGTGGGTCAACATGACGGCTATTCGTTAGGCCGGCGCGGCGCTGCGCCGGGCCCAGCCGTGCAGCGCGTTGATCAGCAACAGCATTGTCAGCGACGCCGCCAGCATCACCGTGGCGATCGCCGTCGCGCCCGTGTAGTCGTACTGCTCCAGCTTGGTCATGATGAGCAGCGTCGTGATCTCGGTCTTCATCGGCTGGTTCCCCGAGATGAACACCACCGAACCGTATTCACCGAGCGCCCGCGCGAACGCCAGGGTGAATCCGGTCAGCAGGGCCGGGAGCACCATCGGCATGATCACGCGGCGGAACGTCTGCCACCGGCCGGCACCGAGGCTGGCGGAGGCTTCTTCGAGCTCGACCTCGATGTCCTGAAGTACGGGCTGCACGGTCCGCACGACGAACGGCAGACCGATGAACGTCAGCGCCACCAGGATCCCCAGCGGCGTGAACGCGATGCGCATGCCGAGTGGTTCCGTGTACTGGCCGATCCATCCGTTGGCGGAGTAGATCGACGTCAGCGCGATGCCGGCCACGGCGGTCGGCATCGCGAACGGAAGGTCGACCAGCCCGTCGATCAGGCGCTTGCCCGGGAAGCTGTAGCGCACGAGCACCCACGCGACAATCATCCCGAACACCGCGTTGATCGTCGCGGCCACGAGCGACGTCCCGACGGTCAGCCGGTACGTCGCCATCGCCCGCGGTGCGGTGACGGTCGTCCAGAACTGGGCCCAGGTCATCTCCGTCGTCTTCAGCACCAGCCCGGCGAGAGGGATGAGCACCAGCAGCGACAGATAGACGAGCGTCAGCCCCAGCGACGGACCGAAACCGGGGAGGATGTTGTGACGGCGAAAGAGCTTCACTTATCTCCGTGGCCTAGCTGCCCGGCTGATAGATCTGGTCGAAGATGCCGCCGTCCTCGAAGTGTGTCTTCTGTGCCTTGGCCCATCCGCCGAACACCTCGTCGATCGTGATCAGCCGGATCTTCGGGAACTGATGCGCGTATTTTGCGAGAACGGCGGCCAGGCGCGGCCGGAAGTAGTGCTTGGCGGCCAGCTCCTGACCCTCGGGCGTGTAGAGGAACTTCAGGTAGGCCTCCGCAGCCTTCCTGGTCCCCTTGCGGTCGACGACCTTGTCGACGATCGCGACCGGCGGCTCTGCGAGGATGCTCATCGACGGAATGACGATGTCGACTTTGTCCTTGCCGAGCATCTGGGCCGCGAGCAGCGCTTCGTTTTCCCAGGCGATCAGCACGTCGCCGATCCCGCGTTGCACGAACGTCGTCGTGGAGCCGCGTGCACCTGAATCGAGCACCGGCACGTTCTTGAACAGCTTGGTGACGAACGCCTTGGCGGATGCCTCGTTGCCGCCGGGCTGCTGCAGCGCGTAGGCCCACGCCGCGAGATAGTTCCAGCGCGCGCCGCCGGAGGTCTTCGGATTGGGGGTGATCGCGATCACGCCCTGGCGGACGAGATCGTTCCAGTCCTTGATCCCCTTCGGATTTCCTTTACGGACGACGAACACGATGGTGGAGGTGTAGGGGGCGCTGTTATCGGGCAGCCGCTTCTGCCAGTCCTTTGGCAGCAGGTTGCCGACGTTGTGAATCGCGTCGATATCGTAGGCGAGCGCGAGCGTGACGACGTCTGCCTGAAGGCCGTCGATGACCCCGCGGGCCTGCTTGCCCGACCCGCCGTGCGACTGGTTGACGGTGACCACCTGCCCGGTCTGCGCCTTCCATTGCGCCGCGAACGCGGCATTGACCTCCTGGTAGAACTCGCGCGTGGGGTCGTACGACACGTTCAGCAGCTTCACCGGCGACTGCGCCAGGCCGAGTGAAACCGAACCCGCTGCCAGCGCCACCGCCAGCGTTGCCTTCACTATCCAGAGCCGCTTCATTTCAATATCTCCAGTTCAACGGGATGATCGATGGGTTTGCGCGAGCTAGAACGCGAACTGCACTCGCGTGATGAGGCCGTTTTCGGCAGGCCGTCGCGTGGTTCCCGCCGAGTCGAAGGTCGTCCGTTCGAAGTTCAGCTGGAGCTTCACGCCGGTGTTGAGAAACCAGTTGACGCCTGCGGCCCATTCGTCGGCGCCGCTCGCCGCGGTCGCTGCGTTGGCGAAGATCGGGAAGGTATCGCGATCGACCTCGAGCGCGGTGTAGCGCGCGGTCAGCTCCAGCGCGCCCCAGGTGTTCGCCTTGGGGTCGAAGGTGCTGCGCGGCGTCACCCCCCGGTAGCTGGTGGCCTCGCCGGTCAGGACCCACGAACCGGCCACCTGCCATGACGAGTTATCGAGGGTGGCGTTGGCAGTGCCGCGGCGGACCTCCTGGGAAGAAAGCACGTGTTCGCCCAGGAGCCCGAAGGCTCCAAGGTAGTAGTGCGCCTGCGCGGAGATGCGGGTGTGCGTCCCGTCGGCGAGGGCGGGGCCGACGACCGGGTCGTCGCCGCGGAAGGCGAAGAACACGTTCTGGCCGGCCGTTCGGAAGGAGGGGAGCGCACTGCTGGCGGCGGAGATGCCGCGGTGGCTGCCGTAACTCCCGGCGATCCCGGCGCCGAGCCCCTGCCAGAGGCTGTCGCGGCGCGCGCGGAACGGCTGGAGGAAGACGCGGCCGACGAAGTCCTTGCCGTCCTGGATATCGGTGTCGCCGCTGCCGCCGTCCACGACGCCGTTGAACACGCCCGCGGCGTAGGCCAGGTTGCCGCCGGCGAGATCGCCGTGGAACATCAGACCGAGATCGCGGTTGGGCACGAGCGAGGTCGGCAGCGCGCGCTCGATGAAGGGCATCTCGGTCGCCGACATCAGGCGCTCGAATCCGAGCGGCGGCTTGAACTTGCCAGCCCGGATCTTGAACTGCGGCCGGAGCCGCATGTCGACGTAAGCGTCCTGCAGCACCGTCGTGCCGCCGCCGAAGTCGGGCATCACGCGAAAGTCGAAGATGCCGTACATCGTCGCTTCGACGATCGGTCGGACGCGCCGCAGCACGAAGGTATCGACGCCGCGTTCGTCGCTGTCGTCCAGGAAGAACCGTCCGTCGGTGTGCAGGTAGCCTCTGAGGCGGACGCGGAACTGTCCGTCGGCCGATTGCAGCGAGAAGCCGCCGCGTCCGGCCGCGGGTTGCGGGGTGGTTTTCGCGCGCTCGGCGGCCTGCTCTTTATCGAGCTCGACCTGCCGCGCGAGGATCTTGAGCTGGGTGGAGAGCTCCTCGATGCGGGCTTCGAGCGATGAGGGTCCGCCGTCGGCGGACTGGGAGGTGCCGGTTGATGATTTGAGCGCCGCCTGAAGGTCCAGCAGCTGCCGCTGTACCGCCTCGATCCGCGCCTCGAGTGCGGTCGGGGCTGGATCCTGGGCGAGAACTGAGACGGGAGCGAGGGCGATCAGGAAAGCGGCGGTGGCTGTAACGAGCAGCCGAACGTATGAAATTGACATGCACCTCATCGAGAGCACCGGCTGTGCCGTTGCAGTCGAATCGTCCGAACTTGCTGTGAGGTAAGGGGTTGTGATTTATGGGGCCAGGCCCCGTCGCGGCGTCACGATCGATTTCTAACGGAAAAACCGTGAAATAACACAGGTCTAGCTTATTCACCCGTGATATATGCTAGACGGCCGGATAAGGCGCGGGATTTATGGACTTTATTCTGAGCGTATGGCGCGAGGCCTGTCAGCGGATCGAGATCGACGACTCGATCGAACGCATCGCCCGACTGCTGCCCTCGCAGCTCCCGGCGGACGCCATCGTCATCAAGGCATTCAACGTCCAGCACCACCGGCTGGAGACCGCCACTGTGGGACTGTGCCGGCCCGGACCCCCGATCCCCCGCACTACCACCGAGGTCGGCGCCGAGGAGTTCAACAACCTGCTCGCGTGGTGCCGCGGAGGGACCGTGCTGCACCAGCGCCACGGCCAATCCGACCGCCTGATGAAGCTGCTCGCTGCCGAGGATGGAGGCGAATGGCTTGCGGCCCCCCTGGTGAGAGATGCGCAACCGATCGGTGCGATGCTGCTGCTCGCCCGGCCGCCGCGGACCTTTGAAGCGCGTCACCATCGAGTGGCCCAGACGCTGATCGAGCCGATCGCAGTCGCGCTCGCGAACGATTTTCAGTACCACGAGCTCGCGAGGCTGCGTGAGGCCGTCGAAGCGGACAATCGCGCGCTGCTGTCCAGGCTCGAGCGGGACTCGGTGACCGATGCGATTGTCGGTGCCGACGCCGGGCTGCGCGAGGTGATGGAGCGGATCGACCAGGTGGCGCCGACCGACGTTCCGGTGCTGATCCTGGGAGAAACCGGTTCGGGCAAAGAGGTGCTCGCGCGCGCGATCCACCAGCGGTCGCGACGAGGCGCGGGGCCGGTCGTCCGGGTCAACTGCGGCGCCTTGCCTCCCGGCCTGATCGACTCGGAGCTTTTCGGACACGAACGCGGGAGCTTCACCGGCGCGACCAGCGTTCGCAGGGGATGGTTCGAGCGCGCCGACGGCGGCACCTTGTTTCTCGACGAGGTTGCGGAGCTGGCGCTCGACGCGCAGGTGCGGCTGCTCCGCATCCTGCAGGACGGCACTTTCGAACGGGTCGGCGGTCACAAGTCGCTGAAGGTCGATGTCCGGATCGTCGCCGCCACCCATCGCGACCTTCGCGCGATGGTCTCGCAGGGGACCTTCCGCGAGGATCTCTGGTATCGCATCAGCGTCTTCCCGGTCGACCTGCCGCCGCTGCGCGAACGGATCGAAGACATCCCGCCGCTGGCGGCCCACTTCGCGAGCCGCGCCGGCAAGCGCCTGGGCGGCGCACCGCTGACGCTGAACGGCGAGGACATCGAACTGCTGACGTCCTATCCGTGGCCGGGCAACGTGCGGGAGCTCGCGGCGGTCATCGAACGCGCGGCGATCCTCGGCAACGGGCGCGGCCTCGCCGTCCGCGCGGCACTCGGCCCGGTGGCTCCCAAGGTGGGGCGCATGTCGGCGAAGGACTGGACGACGAGGGCCGCCAGTGCCGCATCGTTTGCGGAAACGGTGACGTTGGACGCGGCGATCCAGGCGCACATCACCCAGGCGCTTCGCGCAGCTCAGGGGAGGATCGAGGGCCCGTTCGGCGCCGCGCAGCGGCTCGGCGTCAATCCACACACGCTACGCGCGCGGATGCGGAAGCTCGGGATTGTGTGGGGCAGCTTTCGCGGGGCGGGTTCGGTCAGGCGTCGGCGTCCGCGCGCATAGCGACGCGCGACATACGCTTCATCGACATAAAAAGTTGGGGTGGATGACGGGGTTCGAACCCGCGACTTCCGGAGCCACAGTCCGGCGCTCTGCCACTGAGCTACACCCACCGTAATCGACTGCGGATTGCGGATTGGCGACGTGCTCACGGCGCCGCCCGCGCGACATCCGTGAAACAAGAAGTTTAACACGTACGTGCCGGCCGCCGGGGCTAGCGGCCTGATGCGGGACGCTCGAACATGTCGTCGGTGGTGATCTCGACGAGCTCGCCGTGCTCGACCCGGACGGCGCAGCGGTGCACGTGCTCCTCTTTACGACCCTTTGCGCCGTACATCAGGGTGTCGGCACGATGGATCAGCTCGGCGGCCAGCTTCCGGGCGACGCCGCGGCGCTCGACGACGTTCCCCAGGCGCAGGCAGACGACGCCGACGTCGACGCGGACAGGGCGCACGACAAGCCGACGGTCGTCGCGGGTCCAGTCATGGGAGCCGACCGACGCCTTGAACCGTTCGGCGATCTCGACCGCCTCCGCGCATCCCGGCAGGTCGGGAATGAGGAAGCAGAATTCGTCGCCGCCGAACCGGGCATGCAGATCGCGGGACTCGCCGGCGCGTTCGAGCGCGAGAAAATCTTCGGAGCGGATCTGGTCGGACAGGATCCGGGCGACGCGCTCGATGATCCGGTCACCGACGGCATGGCCGTAGGTGTCGTTGTACCACTTGAAGCTGTTGATATCGACGACGCCGACGCCGCACCAGCGGACGCGCTGCTCGACCGCCAGGAACGATTCGACGCGTTCCATGAACCAGTCGAAATTGAGCAGCTTGGTCTTCGGGTCCCGGTGCGATTTCTCGGTCAGGTCGGCGACGACGTCTTCGAAATAGCGGGCGATATTGCTGACCGTCACATCCTTTTCGGTCAGCTGCTGCTGGAGGCGTTCGAGCTTGGCGGCAAAGCCCTCGGACAGCGCGCGAAGGGCCTCGTGCTTGGAGTCTTCGAGCAGCTGGCGCTGGCCGGCGATGACGCCGTCAATGGCCTCGAGCAGGTCCCTGGTCCGGCTTTCATCCGCACCAAAGTGTTCCGTCACCCATTGGCGGAGGTCGGCCGCGCTCTTGGGGGCGGGCGTGGTGGTACGGGTAGTTCGTCGGCGGTCCGATTTGACCTGAGCCATTCCCATTAGCCGCAACTACATCAAGGGTTATGCCGAGGGGCGCGGCGGCTCGTTCGGCCGCTCGTCCCTGGCCGGCTCGTGCATTCGATCCCGTGAAACAGGGGGTAACGGGCTCGGAACTGCTTGCAGAGCCTTGAAACCGGTGGTTGAGGGGACCGCCCGCAGGTGTCGAGGAGTTGACGCCCGACGTATGAAGTGCGTGGAAATCGATTGCCCATCACGGTCGTAGCTTACCCTTTGCGGCCTCCAGGGCGGCTTGTGCGTCGCGCAATCGCCGGTCGGCGGCTCCGGTGGCCTTTTCGGCGCGTTCGGCGTCTCGTTTCGCAGTTTCCAGCTCCTCTTTTGCTGCCTCCAGCGCCTTCTGGGCCTCTTCCAGCCGCCGCGTGGTCCTGGTGGCTTCGCGGGCCAGGCGGGCCGCCTCGAACTCGGCCTGCCGCGCGCGCTGGTCGGCGTCGCGAACCGCTCGTTCCAGCGCCATCTTCTGTTCGCGCGCCTTGGCTGCCTCGCGCTCGGCCCTGGCGTCCTCTTTCCTGGTCGCTCCCTTAGGGGCCGATCCTGGGCGGGTGGCGGGCTGGGGGCTTTTGACCGTCCGCCGGGATGCCGGCACCGGCTCGACGCCGGCCAGCATCTCGAAACCGCCGGGGGCGAGCGCCCGGGTGAGCCGTCCCGGCGGCTCGTTGGCGGGAAGGGCGCGCAGGGTGTTGAGGATCGCCTGGCGGGTGGCCTCGGTCACCGGATTGCCGGCGTCCTTGACCAGGGCGAGGCTCGATTTGAGGGCGGCGTCGAGCGCGGCGTCGTGCTCGCGTCCGGCCGTCCTCAGGTCGCCGCGCTTGCCTTCGATGACCGCCTTGTGCGTCCGGCGCATTTCGTTGGCGGCTTCGATCAGCGCGTCGTAGTGATCCCGGTCCTGCCAGAAGAGTTGATTGACTGCCCAGGCGGCGAGCGGTGGCTTGGTGAGGGCCTTGATCGCCGCGCCGTCCTTGCCCGCGCTCCTCGCCAGCGCGTTCCTCGCCACCGTGAATTCCGCGAGCGGCAGCTGAAAAAGTCCGTCGATCTCGTCGTCCTTCGCCATGGAGAGAAGATTATGCCGCCAGACGGGGCCTGTCCCCGACCTGAGAGGGGGCCTGTCCCCAGCGGGGGAGGGGGCCTGTCCCCGTCGCGCGGCTTCCTACAGACGAGATAGCTGTAAGTGGATGCGCTGGGCGGGGTTGGGTAGGGCGGGGCCTGTCCCCGGTTATCGTATGGCGTGCCGGAGTTTCATTCGGAGCCGTATGTTTATCTTGCAGGGTTGTCGCACAAGTCGGCGCTGATCGCGTGGGGGGCGTTCTACTTCAGGACCCGCAGCGACGGAGGCGCAAAGCTGGTGGACGACGAGGACCTGCAGTGGGTCCACCCTCCGCGCAAAGACTCGATCGGATGCACGTCGAAGCCGTATGGACCGGCCCGGGTCGAGGTCCATGACGAATCCGGCGCCCTGGTCGCCTCAGCCCTCACCAACACCCACAACCACTGCGCCATCTCTGGACTCACGGCCAATACGCGCTACACCTACTCCGTCACGGTCAAGCACGAGTTGTGGGGCGCCGGCGTCCGCTGGGACTGGGATCCGCAGACCCAGGGGCTGGTGCAGCGCGATCGGGTCTACCGCCACGAGTTCCGGACGCTGCCGGATCCGACGGCGCCGCTGCCGAGTCCCTTCTCCTTCATCGTCATCGGCGATTTCGGCGTCGGGATCCGCAAGCCGTCCTCGGCGACCCGGCGCCAGTACGAGGTGGCGCAGGCGCTCGAGCGCGCGGTGGACGAATTCGACGTCCGCCTGATCCTCACCACCGGCGACAACATCTACGCCTCGAAACGCTTCCTGCTCTGGACGGGGGAGTCGGGGGACGAAGACGACGACTGGTTCTTCACCTACTTCCAGCCGTACCGTTACGTCCTCGATCGGATCCCGGTCTGTCCCTCGGTTGGCAATCACGACAGCGGAGAGACAGAGGCGCACGACGATCGCGAACAGGTCATGGACAACATGTACCTGCGCGAGCGTCTCGCCGGCGAAGAGGCTGCGGGCCGCGCTTCGGTCGAACCCGGTTTGTTCTACCGGTTCCGGGTGTCATCGGACGTCGAGTTCGTCTGCGTCGACACGTCGAAGGAGGACTTCTTCCGGCGCGGACGGCTCTACGAGTATCCGAAGCACTGGGATTTTCTCGATCGAACTTTTCCGGCCGCCAGTGCGGACGATGGTGTCAAGTGGCGGATCCCGTTCGGACACCATCCGCCGTACTGTGCCGGGCCGCAGCATCACAACACGCGCGGGATGGAGCGGCTGATCGCGCTGTTCCAACGCGGTGGCGTCCGGGCGCATTTCAGCGGGCACGAGCACAACTTCCAGCACTCGCGCGCAGACGGGATCGATTACTTCGTCTCAGGCGCCGGCGCCAAGGTCCGGCGTCAGGCCACCGAATGATTTCGAGAGCGCGCGGACGCTCTCGTGGTCCGGCGAGTGCCACTTTCTCGTGGCGACGATCGACGGTGATCGCATGACCGTCCGGGCGATCGGGGAGAGTCCAGGCTCGAGCCTCGTCGAGATCGCCCGCTACTCGCCGTCCGGCGAGTTGGTCACCGGCCCCATCGTGGTGGGCTGACCGCGAGGCTTGAAGAAGGTCGTGGAGGGGGCCTGTCCCCCTCATCCAAGGATCATACAGATGGGCTAGCCGCAAGTCCTTCCTGGTTAGCGGTTTGACCAGGACGGGGCCTGGCCCCCTCCCCGCCGGGGCCTCGCCCGAACACCGCGGTGATATACTCCGTGCCCATATATGGACGCATTGGCCAGGGAGCTCAAACGCGGCAGCGCCGAACTCATGATCCTCGCCCTCCTGGACGAACGCGAGCGACACGGCTACGACCTCGCCCGCCTGATCGGCGAGCGCTCCCGCGGCGCCATCAGCTTCCACGTCGCCTCCCTCTATCCCACCCTCTATCGCATGGAAGAAAAGGGGCTCATCGAAGGACGGTGGGTCGAGAAGGCCGGCCAGCGCCGCCGCCGCTACTACCGGGTCACCACCGCCGGACGCCAGGCGCTCAAGGATCACCGCAGCGTCTGGGAGAGCTTCTTCGAAGGCCTCCACCGCGTCGCCGGGATCAAGCATGCCTGACTGGAACGCTGACATCGCCGCCGCTCTCGGGGACGCCGGCCACCCCGCGGACCCCGACGTCGTCGAAGAGCTCGCACAGCATGCCGCCGCGCTCTACGACACCGCCCGCGCCGACGGCGCCTCACCCGCCGACGCCCGCGCCGACGTCGTTCGCCAGATCGCGATCTGGGCCGCGGACGCCGCCGCGCTGAAGCGCCGGACGCGACGTCCCCCCGCGGTCACGCCACCTCCGATGGCCGCTCCCTCCTGGACCGCGGGCTTGCTGCACGACATCCGCTATGCCGGACGCCTGTTCCGCCGCCAGGCGAGCTACTCGCTCCTCGTCGCCGGGACGATGGCTGCCGGCATCGCCGCCACCACGCTGCTCTTCAGCGTCACGTACGGTGTGCTGATGAAGCCGCTGCCCTGGCCCGACGCCGACCGGATCGTGCGGCTCGAGGAAACACGCGGCGGCAACCGGCCGCGCTTCAGCTCCTTCACCAACGCGGCCTTTCTTGCCTGGCGCGGCGGAGCCAGCACGATCGAAGAAGTCGCCGCCTGGTCGCCGCGGACCGTCACGCTCAGCGGCGTCGGCGACCCGGAACGCCTCCGCGTCGTCGCCACCACCGCGAGCCTGTTCCCGGTGCTCGACGTCCGCCCGCTGATCGGCACGGTGTTCGGCGAAGCGGACGAACGGAAGCAGTCAGGCGCCGTGGTGGTCATCTCGGAATGGCTGTGGCGCGCACGCTTCGGCGCAGACCCCTCCGCCCTCGGACGACTCGTCCAGCTCGATGGCGAGTCGCACCGGATCATCGGCGTCCTCCCTGACAGCGCGGCGTATCCGGACCGTGAGACCCGGGCCTGGATACCGTTCCGGGTGAACCCGGCGACCGGCGGCTTCCTCTCGCTGTTCGAGGCCATCGCCAGGCTTCGTCCCGGCGTCACGCCGGCCCAGGCGTCGGCCGAGGCCACCGCGCGAGCCAGCGCGGCGCCGCAGTCCCCCGATCTCGAGATGACGGTGCGGGCGATCTTCGGCGAAGGCGGCGCCATCCAGGTGAACGCAACCCCACTCCGCGATGCGCTCACCGCCGACGTGCGGCGCCCGCTGCTCGTCCTGCTCGGGGCCGTCGTCCTGCTGTTCGGCGCCGCCACCGCCAACGTCGCCAGCCTGCAGCTGGCCCGCGCGACGACGCGCATCCGCGAGATGGCGATCCGGTCGGCGCTGGGGGCCGGCGCCGCGCGGATCACGCGGCAACTCCTGATCGAGAATCTGCTGCTCGGTTTTGGCGGCGGGCTGGCCGGCCTGGCGCTCGCCGCGCTCCTGCACCGGTTGCTGCCGACGGTCCTGCCCGCGGACTTCCCGCGGCTCACCCAGCTGTCATTCGATGCGCCGGTCGCGCTCTTCGCGCTGCTGGTCGGCGGTCTCGTCCGGCATTGTCTTCGGCATGCTGCCGGCGCGTCGCGCTCGTCGCCTCAATCTGGTCGAGGCACTCACGGCAGACGGCGGCGGCTCGGTCGGCCCCTCCCGGCACTCTCGCATCGCGCAAGCGCGGACGGTGATCATGGTCGGACAGGTCGCCGTCGCCTGCGTGCTCCTGCTCGGCGCGTCGCTTCTCGGACGGAGCTTCGTCGCGCTGGTCTCGGCGGATCGTGGCTTCGATCCGTCGAACGTGCTGACCGCGCGCGTCCAGCTGCCGAAGTTCGCCTATCCCGACCAGCGTCGACGTGAGCTGGTCGATGCGTTCACGACCCGCCTCCGCCAGGTGCCGGGAGTGCAGGCGGTGACCTACACGGACGGCCCGCCGCTCGGGATCTACGGAGCGACCGCCTTCATGCTCGACAGCCGGCAGGTGCAGGCCGCCAGCCATACCATCGGCCCCGGCTACTTTGCCGCGATGGGCATCCGCGTCCTGGACGGACGCGACTTCTCCGAGGAGGACGTCGCCACATCCCGGCCGGTCTTCATCGTGAACCGTGCGTTCGCGCGCCGATATCTCAACCCCGCGCCGGTCGGTCAGCACGTGCGTGGCTGGGTCCGCGAAGGACGCGGCGACTGGGAAGTGATCGGTGTCGTCGACGACGTCCGGCATCGGGGAGTGACGGAGCCGCCGGAGCTCGAGGTCTATCGCTACCGCGACCGGGAGGACGCGGTGGTGTCGACGTCACCGACGTTGATCGTGCGCACGTCGGGGGATCCCGCCGCGCTCGCGCCGACGCTGCGAAGCCTGGTGCGTCAGGAGGATCCGACCCTGGTCGTCGACGCGATCAGCACGATGGAGGACCGGGTCATGACCACCCTCGGCCGTCCGCGCCTGTATGCAATTCTGCTCGGCGGCTTCGCGTTCTTCGCCGTGCTCATTGCCGGGGTCGGCGTGCTTGGCACCTTGTCCTACACGGTCGCCCAGCGATCGCGCGAGTTCGCCGTACGATCCGCCCTGGGAGCGCGACGCACGGACCTGATCCGGATGGTCATCGGACAGGGACTGATCGTCGGCGGGGCAGGCGTGGCGGCCGGGCTCGTCGGCGGCGTGTGGATGGCGCGCGTCATCGCCAGCCTGCTGTACGACGTCCACCCGTACGACGTGGCGACGTTCGCCCTGGTGCCGCTGACCGTCCTGCTCGTGACGCTGGCGGCGAGCTGCGGGCCGGCGCGGCGGGCCTCGAAGATCGACCCGCTCAGCGTGTTACGAGCTTCGTAAACGAGGCAGGGCGAGGTATCGCGGCGATCGGCTGCGATCCGCGTCGGCGGCGGCACCCCCTTGGGCTATGCTTCGCTGATGTCGCGCTTGTCCCGGTGCGTCGCGGTGGTTTCACTTCTCGCCGCAGCCGGTGCCGCGACGCTCGCCGAACAGCGTCCCGACCCGCAGGCTGCCGGCGCCGAACCGGTCGCGCTCGACTTCTTCGCCATCGGCCCCGATGGCCCGGTCTTCGATCTTCGCGCTGACGAAGTCACGCTCAAGGTAGACGGCAAGCCGCGCCGCATCCGATCGCTGCGCTACATTCCGCTGCCGCTGGCCGACCCCTCGACGGGCCGGCACCGAACCGAAAGTCCCGCTCGATCCGGCGTTCGGCACCAATGCGCCGGTGGCCGAAGGCCGGTGGGTGACGATCGTCCTGGATCACGAGTCGGTCCGCCACGGCACCGAGCGGAACGCCATCAACGCGGCGGTCCGCTACATCAACATGCTCGGGCCGCGCGACCGGATCTCGTATGTCACGATGCCGAACGGCGGTGTCGAGCTGGACTTCACGCACGATCACCAGCAGGTCGTCTCGGCACTGCGCCGCTTCACGTCTCGGGCGCAGCGCGAATCCACCGAACGGGAACGCTCCTGCCGCTCCCGGCTGCTCCTCAACTCGATGACGGATTACCTCAAGGGGCTGACCTCGCTGAAGGGACCAAAGACGGTGGTGCTGTTGTCGTCCGGCGTGCTCAACCCGCGCCGCGATGCGCCGATTACCGGGCCTCCGGGGCCGTGCGAGATCCGGCAGGTCTACTTCCAGGAAGTGTCGGCGGCCGCCAGCATGGCGCGGGCGCACATGTATGTCGTGCAGCCCGACGATCTCAACATGGATTCTCCGCGCGAGGTGTTCTCGGATCCGACGGCCAGCCGCTTTGCCGGTGCGGACGAGGATCGCGCGGGGCTCGAAAGTCTCGCCGGGGTCACCGGCGGCGATTTCATGCGCATCGTCGGGCCCGACGACCAGACGCTCACCACCCTGGCGCGCACCTTCACCGGCTACTACCTCGCCACCTTCGATCCCGAGCCGGGGGAGCGGAACGGTTCTCTTCACCGGGCCGAGGTGAACGTGACGCGCGCCGGCCTTCGCGTCCGGACGCATCCGGAAGTGCTCCTTCCCCGTATCGACACCAGGGCCGGCGGCGCCTCTCTCCGGGACATGCTGCGGAACGGTCAGATCTACCGGGCCCTCCCGATGCGCGCGACCGCGCTCGCGTCAGCCGGGGCCGACGGCAAGGTGAAGATCCTGGCAGTGCTCGACGGCATCGAACCGGACGTGAAGTTCACCGAGGCGATGTTCGGGCTGATCGACGGCCGCGACAAGCTGGTGGCGCAATGGACCGCCAACGAACGGGAGCTGGCGGAATCGCCGGTGGTGACCGCGGGGGAGGCGACGCCCGGTCCCTATCGCCTCCGGGTCGCGGCGGTGGACGCGAGCGGACGGCGGGGCGTGGCCGAGTTCGAGTTCCTGGCGCGCCTCACCGAGGCCGATCCGCTGTCGCTGAGCGGGATGGCGGTCGGGATCTCGCGCGACGGTGTCTTCATGCCGAAGCTGGTATTCGGCTCCGACCAGGCCGCCGTCGCTTACTTCGAGATCTACGGCCGCGCTCCGAAGAGCGATTCGGTGACGGTCCGGCTCGAGATCGCTGACGCGCCGGAGGGTCGAGCGCTCACCACCGCCGTGCCGCGCGTCGTGGCGCAAGGGGATGACCGCCGGCTCGCGCTCGGCGCCTTGCCGATCGCCGCACTGCCCCCCGGCGACTACGTCGTGCGGGCGATTGTCAGCGTCGACGGCCGGCCGGTCGGGCGGCTGACGCGCACGCTGCGCAAGTCACCGTTCGGCGGCTAGCGCTCACAGCCGCGCGAACCACCCGGCGAGGAGCCAGCAGAGTGCTGCCGCCACCACCGCCATCGACAAGCCCCAGATCAGCATCCGGCGGAAGAGGTCGCGGGCGGCATCGGGATGGCTGATCGCCGCGACGCAGATGGCGCCGAGCGTCGAGAGCGGCGAAACGTCGACGAGCGAGGCGCCGACGTTGATGCTGAGCGCCACCGCCAGCGGATCACCGCCGCCGACCTGCTGGACGAGGCCGGGAGCGGTCGGCAGGAAGGTCGGCAGGACCACGCCGGACGTGCTGCTGGCGCTCGAGATCGCGCCGGTCACGAAGGCGATGACCCCATTGAGAGTCGAGGGGGTCGCCAGCGTCGCCAGCAGCGCCGTGAACAACTGCATCCCGCCGTTTCGTTCCGCCATCGTCACCAGCATCGAGACGCCGCACACCATGATGATCGCGGCCCAGGGCATCGCTCTGAGCGCGGACCGTTCGTCCGCCAGCCGCGCGGCGATCACCACCGCGGCGGCGGCGAAGGCGGCGAGACCGATCGGCGCATTGAGCCCGACGACCGCGGCGACCCAGCCGGCGATGATCACGATGGTGCCCCGTTGCACGCGGTCGACGGGCGGAGGCGACGGGTGGCGATCGCCGGCACCGGGCGGGTCGAGAGGGATGCGCCGCACCAGCACCGCGTAGGCGACCGCGGCGACGAGCGCGTGGACGAAGAAGTTGGCGGCCCAGACCTTCCATTCATGTCCGCCGAGCCCGGCTTCCGCCATCTTGCTGTTGGCGACGATGCCGACGGCGCTGAGCGGTGAGAGATTGCCGGCGTTGGCGCCGTTGGCCACCATCAGCGCCGTCAGGAACGGCGGGATCGCCGCGGCCGGCGCCATGGCGAAGGCGAGCGGCGCCATCAGCGCCACGCTCGGAATCGCCCCCGGTCCGGCGGTCGAGATCGCGCAGGCGGCGAGGAACATCAGCGGCGGCAGCAGCCGCGACCGTCCGCTCGCGAGCGCGGCCAGCCGGGCCGCCAGCGCGCCGATCGTGCCGTTGGTCTCGGCCAGCGCGAACAGCAGCGTCACCCCGGCGAGGGTCACGAACAGGGAGGTGGGGAAGCCGGCCAGCACCGCTTCCGGCGTCCGTCCGCCGAACGCGCCGACCGCCCAGGCGAGCGGGATGGCGACGAGGCCGACATTCAACCGCGAGGCGAAACTGATGACGATGGCGGCGAGCAGCGCCAGGAGCGACGCGAGCGCGGGGGACATGGAGACGCATTATGCGCCGCGCAAGGAAACTAAGAACTAAGAACTAAGAATTCAGAACCTGGAACCCCTGAACTTAGAACCTAGAACCTAGAACCGCTGGAACCTTGATCCGTCGGCGAACGTACTTGAACTGTATTGTCAGTCGATATAGTGTAACGACCATGGGACGAAAGAGCCGGAGCCCGGACGATCTGCTGCCGCTGACGCCGGGCATGTTCCACGTGCTGATCGCGCTCGCCGATGGCGAGAAGCACGGCTACGCGATCATCAAGGAAGTCGCCCGGCGAACCGACGGCGCGATCCGGGTCAGCGCCGGCACCCTCTACACGCTGATCCGCCGCTTCGTGCAGGACGGGGTGATCGCCGAGTCCGACCACCGCCCCGAAGCGGCGCTGGACGATGAGCGGCGGCGCTACTACCGGATCACCGACTTCGGCCGCGACGTGGCGAAAGCCGAGGCGGCGCGCATGGAATCGACCCTCAGCATGGCCCGGGCGAAGCATCTCATTCCGCGGGGAAGAACCTCATGACCGGCCGGCGGCTGTTCCGGGCGTTGCTGCGCGTACTGCCCTTCGATTTCCGGGCCGACTACGGCGGTGAGCTCGAGCAAACTTTCGCGGAGCAGCAGCGGGACGCGCCGGGGGCGGCGGGCCGGACCCGGGTGTGGGCCGAGAACGTGATGGCGCTGTTCGCCATCGGACCGCGCGAACACCTGAACCAGCTGCGGCAGGACGTGATCTACGCGCTCCGCGGCATGCGGCGCAACCCGGGCTTCGTCATCGTCGCGGTCGTCACCCTGGCGCTCGGGACCGGCGTCAACACTGCGATCTTCAGCATCGTCCATGCGGTGCTGCTGCAGCCGCTGCCGTACGGCGAGCCCGAGCGGCTCGTCGGCGTGATGAACCGGTGGGACGGCAGTCCCCAAGCCGGGCTCTCGGACCCTGAATACCTGGACTACGCCGAGAACAGCCGCGCGCTCGACATCGCCGCGATGTCACCGGGGTTCGTGACGATATCCGGCGGCGCCGGCGAACCGCAGCGGGTCGAGTCGGTCGTCGTTACCGCGAACACCTTCGACGTCCTTGGGCGCCAACCGGTGCTCGGTCGGGGATTCACGCTCGACGAGGAGCGAGCCGACCGTGCAGTGGTGATCCTGGCCGACACCGTATGGCGCGATCGGTTTGGGCGCGACCCAGGCATCATCGGACGCAGCGTCAACATCCAGGGACGCCCGAGCACGGTCGTGGGCGTGCTATCGCCCGATCTCGTGCTGCCGGTGAATCTCACGTCGAGTGCCGCGGCAGGAGTCATCCTGCCGAACACTCTCGACCGTGGCGCCCCCCGGCATCTGCGAGGCGGCCATTACCTCACCGGCATCGCGCGCCTCAGGCCCGGAGCGACGATGAGCGCGGCGGCGGCGGAGATGGACGCGATCGTCGCGCGGCTGGCACGGCAATATCCGGATCAGCACAACCAGGGGAACTTCGGCGTCACCCTCCAGCCGCTGCGCCAGAGCCTGCTCGGAGACAGCCGGCCGGTGCTCGGCGTGCTCGCCGGGGCGGTGGTGCTGGTGCTCCTCCTGGCGTGCGCGAACGTCGCCAACCTGATGCTGGCGCGCGGCGAGGCCCGCCGGCGTGAGCTCTCGGTGCGCGCCGCGCTCGGCGCCTCGCGCTTCCGGGTCGCCCGGCAGCTGGTGACCGAGGCGCTGCTGTTGTCGATTCTCGGCACGGCGGCGGGGCTGGCGGTGGCGCACTGGGCGCTGGACGTCATCGTCGCGGCCGGGCCCAACGCGCTGCCGCGGCTGGCGAACGTCGGGCTCAGCCTGCCGGTCCTGAGCTTCGCGGCCTCGCTGGCGATGATCACGACCGTGCTGTTCGGTCTGGTGCCGGCGCTGCAGCTGTCGAGGGCCGACGCGGGGGACGCGTTGAAGGACGGCGGCCGGGCCGGTTCATCGGGGGCGCGCGCGCACGTCCGCCGCGCGCTGGTGGTCGGACAGGTGGCGATGGCGGTGGTGCTTCTGGTTGGCGCCGGGCTGCTGCTCAAGAGTTTTGCCCGCCTGCTCGACGTCTCCGCCGGGTTCGACGGTGACCGGGTGCTGACCGCGAGGATCGCGGCGCCGGCGACACGCTATCCCGGGCTGGCCGAGGTCTCCGGTTTCTTCACCACGATGGTCGAGCGTGCGGCGGGAATCCCCGGCGTCGAGCGCGCCGGAGGGAGCTCGGGGCTGCCGCTTGCCGTTTCTTCCGGCGACTGGAGCTTCGACATCGAAGGGCGTCCGCGGGTCGGTGGACGCCGGCCCGGCGCCGCCGACTGGTATGTCGTCACTCCGGGATATTTCGAGACCCTGCGCATTCCGATAATCGCGGGACGTGGGCCGCTGCCCTCCGATACCGCGCCGTCTCCGCCGGTGATCTTCCTCAACCAGGCGGCGGCGCGGGGGATCTTTCCGGGTGAGGATCCGGTAGGCAAACGGGTTCAGCTGTCGCGGTCGCGCGGGTTCGAGCAACCGTGGCGCACGGTGGCGGGGGTGGTCGGGGACGTCCGCCAGCGCGGGCTCGACGTGCCGGCCCGGCCCGAGATGTACATCCCGCACACGCAGTTCCTGCACTTTTCCCCCGGGCAGCAGGCGCGAAGCATGACCCTGGTGCTGCGCGGAACGCTGCCTCCCGAGCAGCTGCTGTCCGCGCTTCGCGGCGAGCTGCGGCGGCTCGACCCGGAGATCCCGGTCGCCGACCCGCGGCCGATGAACGAGGTGATGGCGCGGTCGGTGGCGGACCGCCGGCTCAACCTGCTGCTGCTCGGCACGTTTGCGCTGGTTGCGATCGTGCTCGCCGCGGTTGGCGTCTACGGGGTGATGGCCTATGACGTGCTGCAGCGGACCCGCGAAATCGGCATCCGCGTCGCGCTCGGCTCGCCGCGCGCGGCGGTGCGTCCGGCTGATGCTGCGGCAGGGGATGCGGCTGGTGGTGATCGGCGGTGCGGCGGGGCTGGCGGGAGCGGCGCTGATCACGCGATCGATGGCCACGCTGCTGTTCGACGTCGGGCCGCGCGACCTGGTGGTCTTCGCCTCGGTGGCGGCGGTGCTGGCCGTCGCCGGCGGGGCGGCCAGCTACCTGCCGGCCTGGCGCGCCGCCCGGGTGGATCCCCTGACCGCGCTGCGCGCCGACTGACGCCGGCGTGGCACCAGCAAGGGTTTCAGCACCGTCTCGACGTCGCCGAGCATCCAGTCTTCCGCCGAGCCCTCCCGCAGCACTCCCCACGCCACCATCGAGCCGCCGATGACGGAGTGCAGCGCCCGCGCCAGCCGGCGGGTGTCGCACTTCTCCAGCCGTCCGTCCGCCACCGCCGCGTCCAGCAGCCGTCGCAGCTCGCGCACGGTGTCGCTCGCCTGCTGGTGCGCGTGACGATGGAATTCGGGATCGATCATGTCGATCTGCAGGAACGCCAGCCCGTTCGAGACCGCCTCGGGGGTCGGCGCCATCCGCGCATAGCAGCGGACCACCTCGCGCAGGGCGGCGATCGGGTCGGGGTGGGCCTCGCGGATCTGCGCGAACTGCGCCGCGGTCGCGCCGGACGCGCTCGAGACGAAGGCGAGCAGCAGGCCGCGCTTGGAGCCGAACCGCTGTACCAGCGTCGCCGGCGACACCCCGGCCTCGGCGGCGACGTCGGCGAGCGTCAGGTTCGGGCCGATCCGGGTGATGGCGCGGTGGGCGGCCATCAGCAGCTGGTGGTCGGTGGTGGCGCGGGGCCGGGGGCTCATGCGGGGATTATAAACGGTCCTTCATTTATTCTTGACTAAGTGAACGTTCGTTTATTAATATCGCCGCCGCGGATCCCATGGTTCGGGGTCCGGCAACAGAGGAGGGTTCGATGAGGCGAGTACGCTACGGCGCCGCGACCAGCCTGGACGGCTTCATCGCCGGGCCCGCCGGGCAGGCGGACTGGATCCTGATGGATCCCGAGATCGATTTCGCGGCGCTCTTCGCCCAGTACGACACGTTGCTGATGGGGCGGCGCACCTTCACCGCCATGGCCGGCGCCGGGCAGGGGGGCTCGATGCCCGGGGTCACGACGGTGGTGTTCTCGCGGACGCTCGACCCCAGGGACTATCCCGGAGTCACCATCGTCAGCGAGGACGCCGGCGGGGCGGTGGCGCGGCTTCGCGAGCAGCCGGGCAAGGACATCGCGCTGTTCGGCGGCGGCGGCCTGTTCCGCAGCCTGCTCGACGCCGGCCAGGTCGACACGGTGGAAGTGTCGCTGATCCCGGTGCTGCTCGGCGACGGGATCCCGCTGCTGCCGCCGCCGTACAACAAGGTGCCGCTGAAGTTGACCAGCCAAAAGGTCCTGGCCGCAACCGGCACCTTGTCGCTCGAGTACCGAGATCCTGCCGCGAGGGCGGAGCCGCAAGCCGAGAACCAGGGCGCGGGGGTGAGGGAATGGGGAATGGGGATTGCGGAATGCGGAATGGTGAGTGCGGAATGGGGAATCGGAAATTGGGGATTGGGGATCGGGATTCGGGACTGGGGACTGAGGACTGAGGACTGAGGACTGGGGACTGAGGGACTGGGGACTGGGGACTAGCGCTCCGGCCGGTAGCGACCGCTTCGCGCTACGATCGCCGGAGTGGCAGACACCGAATGGACGGCAGGTGACGCGGATGCGGGCGTGCGCCTCGACAAGTTCCTCGCCGCGCCGGAACGGCTCGGATCGCGCGCGCGCGCGGCGACCGCACTCGAGCGGGGCCAGGTCTACCTGAACGGCACCGAGGCTGATCTGGCCGCCGGCGCCAGGCGCCTCCTCGCCGCCGATGTCGTCCGGCTCTGGATCGACCGCCCCGGCAGCGCGAAGCGACGGCCGCGAATCGGCCGCTCACCGGATCTCGACGTCATCTTCGAAGACGATGTGCTGATCGTGGTCAACAAGCCGGCGGGGCTGCTGTCGGTGCCGCTGGAGCGGAAGGCGGATGCGCCGTCGGTCTACGAACAGATCGAGGACCGGCTGCGCTCGTTCGGCAAGCGCCGTCCGCTGATCGTTCATCGCATCGATCAGGACACCTCCGGCCTCGTCGTCTTCGCCAAGGATGCGAGCGCCCAGCGCCGGCTCAAGGCGCAGTTCGCGCGGCGCGAGCCCGAACGGGTCTACCTGGCGGTCGTCTACGGCCGTCCGACCCCGCGCGCCGGCGTCTGGCGCGACACGCTGGTGTGGGACACCAGGGCGCTGATCCAGAAGGAAACCCATCCCCGCGATCCGCGCGGCATGGAGGCGATCTCGGAATACTCGGTGGTCGAGACGTTCCGCGACGCCTCGCTGATCGAGGTCCGGCTGCGGACCGGCCGTCGCAATCAGATCCGGATCCAGGCCCGGCTTCGCGGCCACACCCTGCTCGGCGAAGAGCGATACGTCTACGGCCCGGATGCGCTGCGGACCGTCCCGTTCGGCCGCCAGGCGCTGCACGCCTGGCGGCTCGGCTTCGACCATCCCACCGACGAGCGCGCGCTCCAGTTCGAAGCGCCTCTGCCTGCAGACCTGGAAGAACTGTTGAAGAAACTCAGAACTAAGAACTAAGAACTCAGAACCAGATCGAAGAACCTGGAACCTGGAACGTAGAACCCGGAACCACGATCGAAGCCCCAGAACCACGATCGAAGGTCCCAGAACCACGATCGAAGCCCCAGAACCACGATCGAAGCCCCCAGAACCACGATCGAAGATCCCAGAACCACGATCGAAGCCCCAGAACCACGATCGAAGATCCCAGAACCACGATCGAAGATCCCAGAACCACGATCGAAGTCCCCACAACCAACCCGGACGCGAAGAACCTCGTCTAAGCCGGTCGGGAGGGATGATGTTCCGAATCGGCCAGGATCTCCGCCATGCCTGGCGCGCGTGCGTCCGGGCGCCGCTCGTCAGCACCCTTGCGATCGTGGCCTTTGCCCTCGGCATCGGCGTGACGACCGCGGTGTTCAGCATCTTCTACAACGTCCTGCTGAAGCCGCTGCCCTTCCGCGAACCCGAGCAGCTGGTGGCGGTCTACGACACCCAACCGGCGTGCGCCACCTGTCCGGCCTCGTTTCCGAAGTATCACGACTGGAAGGCGCGCAACCAGGTGTTCTCGGCGATCGGCGGGTCCATGTCGGAAGGCTTCGTCCTGTCCGGGCAGGGAGATCCCGTCCAGGTCCCGGCGGTTCGCACGACCGCCTCGCTCGTGGATGTCTTCGGCGTGCAGCCCGCGGTCGGCCGCTGGTTCACCGAGGCGGAGGACCAGCCCGAACGCCCGCAAGGTCGTGGTGCTGTCGCACGCCTTCTGGACGCGGCAGTTCGCGCGCGATCCTTCCCTGGTCGGCAAGCCGATCACGCTCGACGGCGAGCCCTATGAAGTGATCGGCATCATGCCGGCTGACTTCTCGCACCGCCGCGCGGACGTATTCGTGCCGCTCAACAGCGAAGCTTGATCCCGGCCCGTCGCGGCAATCACTTCCTCGTCACCTACGCGCGGATGAAGCCGGGGGTCACGGTCGAACGCGCGGCGAACGAGATGCGCGCCATCGGCGTCAGCCTGGCGCAGGAGTTCGGCGGCAACCACGGCGTCGACGTCCAGTCCTACCGGGAAGTCGTCGTCGGCGCCGTGCGTCCGCAGCTGCGGATGCTGCTCGGGCGCGGTGATCGCCGTCCTGCTGATCGGCTGCGCCAACGTCGCCAACCTGCTGCTCGCCGCCGGCCTGGCGCGCCGGCGCGAGCTGGGGATCCGTCTCGCGCTCGGTGCGCGCGTCGGCGACCTTGCGCGTCAGCTCATCGCCGAGAGCGCGATCCTGGCGGCGATCGGCGGGGCGCTCGGCGTGCTGCTCGGCGTCCTGGCTGCTCACGACGTTCATCGTCCTTGCCGGCAACCAGCTGCCGCGTGCGTCGACCATCGCCATCGACGGGCGGGTGCTGCTGTTCTCGGCGGCGATCACCGCCAGCGTCGGCCTGTTCTGCGGCCTCTGGCCGCTCATCCGGATGCGCACCCGCGAGCTCGCGGCGTCGGTCCGCGAGGGAGATACGCGGACCGGCAGCGGCACCGGCCGCCAGATGGGCAACGGCCTCGTCGTCGCAGAGATCGCGCTGGCCTTCGCGCTGCTGGTCGGCGGCGGGCTGCTGGTCAAGAACCTGCTGCTGCTGCAGTCCCGGGATGCCGGCATCCAGGTCGAGCGCGTCATCGCCTTCGACCTGGCACCTGCCGGGCCGCGCTACGCGCAGCCGGCGGCGGTGCGTGCGTTCTATCGCGAACTGCTGCGCCCGGCTCTCGCAGGTCGGCGGCGTGCAGCACGTCGGCTTCATCAGCCACCTGCCGATGTACCGCTTCGGCTACAACGGTGAGATGCAGGTCGAGGGCAAGTTGCCCTGGGACCCCAAGGACGCACCGCTGGTCGAATACCGCTGGTATGCGGCGAGTACTTCCAGGCGCTGGGCGATCCCGCTGCTCAAGGGCCGGCTGCTCGACAGCCGCGACGGAGTGGGCACCCGGACCGTGCTGATCAACCGCACGATGGCCGAGAAGTTCTGGCCGGGCGAGGATGCGATCGGCAAACGCTTCGGCCAGGGCACCGATCGCAGCGCCTGGTGGGAGGTGGTCGGGATCGTCGGCGACATCCGGTCGTATCGGGCTCGCGCGCCGCACGCCCTACGAGTTCTACCGCTCGCTCGAGCAAGGTCGACCGGCCGTCGCAGACGATCGTCATCCGCGCGGCGACGGACGATCCAGCCTCGCTCGATCCCGACCGCGAAAGAGATCGTCCGCTCGCTCGATCCCGCGCTGCCGGTCACCGGGTCCAGACGATGGAGGAGGTGGTCGCCGACGTCGGTCGGGCAGCAGCGGCTGATCTCGGCGATGGCCGGGCTGTTCGCGCTGCTGGCGGCACTGCTGGCGATGGTCGGCGTCTTCGGCGTCATGACCTACAACGTCCGGCGTCAGCGGCGGGAGCTCGGGATCCGGCTGGCGCTCGGTGCCGAGAGCGGCGCCATCCGCCGGCTGGTGGTCGTCCGCGGGCTTAAGCTCGCGGTCATCGGCAGCGCTCCTCGGCGCGCTCGGCGCCTGGCTGCTCGGCGGCACGCTGCAGACGATGCTGGACGATGTGGCGCCGAAGGATCCATTGGTGTTTGCCTGGACCGCGGCCGCCGTCCTGACCGCGGCGCTGCTGGCGTCGTGGCTGCCGGCACGGTCGGCAGGGCGGACGGATCCGATGATCGTGCTGCGCGACAACTGAACCCGGTTTCTCGCCGGTCGTCCCAGAGCCGCTTGCCGCGGACGGTGCCCGAACGCGGCATGCTCGGCGGCATGCTGAACAACAATCTCGTTGTTGTCGTTGCCGCCACTGCTCGCAGTCGCCGGCCGTCCGGGCTGGCGCAGGATCCGGCCAAACCGGCGCCGCCGCCGATCACCGCGTCGGCCGGTCTCAAGAACCTGCACACGAACGTCAGCGGATACATCATCGCCGCCGCCGAAGCGATGCCCGAGGAGCACTACGCGTTCAAGCCGACGCCCGAGGTCCGGTCGTTCGGTGAACTGCTCGGCCACATCGCCAATTCGCAGTACAAGTTCTGCGCGGCGCCGAAGAAGACGACCAATCCGAACAAGGACAACATCGAGAAGACGGCAACCACCAAGGCGGCGCTCGTGGCGGCGGTGAAGGCGTCATTTGCCTTCTGCGATCCCGCCTACGAGCTCGCCGATGCGGGGCTGACCGAGATGGTGAAGTCGGGACAGCGCGAGGTCGGTGCCGGCTACCCGTTGACCTTCAACGTCGCGCACAACTTCGAGCACTACGGCAACATCGTCACCTACATGCGCCTCAAGGGGTTGGTGCCGCCGTCGTCCGCTCCTCGATAGGGTCGGCTTACGCCGCGAGGTTCTAAGTTCCAGGTTCCTGGTTCTGGGTCTAGGTTCCGGGTTCTGCGTTCGAGGTTCCAAGTTCGGCGTTTCGCGCATGCCTACGGCTGCCGAACCTTGACCTTTGAACCTGGAACTCTTGGAACCCAGAACCTGGAACCGATTAGCGGCGCGCTTCCCGCGCGACCATGTATTGGTAAGTGGTGGGCATGCGTCCCTCGCGGATCGCCTTGGCGTCCGCGAGCATGCGCTCGCGTTCCGTTTCGGTCACACCGGCTGAAGCGTCGAGGAAGGCGGCGACCCGCTCGCGTTCGCCCAGCTTCAGCAGCTGGTTGACCGCCTTGATCCACGTTCCCTGCGCGTAGTATCTGACCTCGTCGGACGGCGGTACGTCGAGACTCTCGTTCAGCAGGCGCACCGCGGCATCACGATCGTTCTCGTAGGCGGCGACCGCCGCCAGCGTCTGGCGCGCGATCATGACCGCCCTCGAGTACCGACGGATCCTGCTTGCGTGTGTCGGCAACTGCCAGGGTTTCTTCCGCGAACTTGCGCGCCCGTTCCGAGTGGTCTGGGCCGGCAGCCGCGGCCCCCATCAGCGCGAACTGCGCCTTCATGGCGAGATCCCAGAGGCGATCGGCCTCATCGACCGGGCGCTTCGCCTGTTCGGCGTCGTGGATTCGCCTGGCGCGGTCGCGTTCCTCGAGGAAAAACAACGACCTCCGTGCGCCCACCATGTCGGGTTTCAGCGCGAGGGCTCGCTCGAGATACGACTTGCCGAGCGCGCGTGCCTCGGCTGATCCGTCGGGCATCGTCGACATCCGTACGAGGTAAGCGCCAGTCCGGGTAAGGAGCAGTGGGTCAGTGGAGGCGTCGAGCTTGCGCCGGACCTCCAGGGAAAAGGGGCTCCGAGCGTCGGCGCTGTCTTGTTGCCCGGCCCGGCGTTCTTCGGGCCCGAGCAACACGCGGCCGTAGAGCTCGCCAAGCTGCACCGGCCAGCAATACTCGCGGACGTTTGGAGGCCGGGCCTTCAGCGCTTCGCACTTCGGATCCATCGCCATCCCCCGGAGGATGAGCGGCTCCGCGCGCGCCGGATCATACCGGGCAAAGAACTGCGCCGCGCGACTCACCATGAAAGGGGAGACCTCGGGCTTTTGCAGATTGACGTCCCACAGGCGGGCCGCCTCTGCGAACCCGTCAGGATCGTACTGCGGCGACAGCGGCGGCGGCGCGATCTCGTGTTCCGGATGATGCTGGATCAGCCACAGCGCATGGCGGCGGAGACCGGGGACTTTCTTGTCCCAGGCAACCGTCGTGCTGGCCTGGTAGTAGGTCACCAGGCGCTCTCTGGCGTCCCAGTCGTCGGGGTTGGTTGAGATGCGCGCTTCCAGGACGTCGGCCTCTGCGGGCGTCAGGTCTCGCGCGGCCTCAAATCGCTTCGTCCGCTCCGGCTGCTCGGCGAGCTGTTTGGCCAGCGCCGGATCTTCGCGCAGCGGGGTCGGGGCGATCTGCTGACGGCACGCGATCGCCAGCAGCAGCACAGTCGCGCACCCCGCGGCGACGCTGAGCCGCCGCCCGCGCGACATGCGGATCATGACGTCGCCGCGGAGGACCCGGTCGATCCGCGCGCCGAGCAGGCCGGATCCATCGACGCCGATCGCCTGCCACGAAACGCGATGGCCTCGCCGATGGACCGCTTCGGCCATGTCGACCAGCATCTCGGCATAGCGCCGCGGCTGACCGACCGCGCGCGCGGCGGTTTCGTCGCAGGCGTGTTCCGCGTCACGCGCGAGGGTCCGCTCGAGCCACCAGGCCAGCGGATGGAACCAGAAAATCGCCCGGTTCATGTGGGCGAGAATCGTCACCAGCAAGTCTTGCCGCGCGATGTGGGCGTTTTCGTGCGCAAGCACGCCGGTCAGCTTGTCGGCGGGCCAGTCGCGCCATGCGGTTGGCAGCAGTACGGCCGGCCGGAGGATCCCGGTCGTCAGCGGCGTGTGCACCGCGGCCGACTCGAAGACGGGCGAGCGGTTATCGATCGGTACGCGACGAGCGCCGGCGACGAGACGGCGCGCAAGGTACAAGCCGCCGGCAAGCCGTGCGAGGAGGATCAGGGCTACCGCGGCATACACCACAGCCGCCGCGGTTCGCCAGTCGACGCCGGGCGCCGACGGCAACGCGACCGGCGCGCGCGCCGCTACGTGTGTCCTGGTGCCGCCGACCTGAGCAGGGCCACCCCGACGATTTTGGGACATCGTTTCCGGCACATATGGGCTCGACGGCTCGGCGATCGGGCCAAGGTCCAGCGCCAGTGTGGAGGGCACCGGCACGTCGACCGTCGGCACGATCGTCGTCAGCAACGGCATCGTCAGCATCACCAGCAGGACCGCGGACCAGGCCGCGTGTCTGGCCGCGCCTGAGCGAACGCGCAGGGTCACGAGGACCAATCCGACCGCCGCCGCGGCGGCAACGATCCGGATCGACGTGTCAGCGACGAGACCAAACATCTCAGACCCTCTCTTCAGGTTCTAAAGGTTCTAAAGGGTTCCTTGGGTTCCAAGGGTTCGACGTATCCGCGGAGAACAGCGGCGGCCAGCCCTGACGACTCGAGAACCCGTTGCCTGAAGTCCCTGAACGTTAGAACCCTGGAACCACGCTCGAAGCCCCGGAACCACGATCGAAGAAACCAGAACCACGATCGAAGACCCCCGGAACCACGATCGAAGAACTCCAGAACCACGATCGAAGCCTCCAGAACCACGATCGAAGAAACCGGAACCACGATCGAAGCCTCCAGAACCACGATCGAAGAAATCAGAACCACGCTCGAAGCCCCAGAACCACGACCGAAGCCTCCAGAACCACGATCGAAGAACCCAGAACCACGATCGAAGGACCCCAGAACCACACGAGTCACTTGGCCTTCCGGATCTTCTCCGCGAGCCGGCGGATCTGCGCCGCCGTGAGCACCTTCTCGTCCACCATCCCGGCGAGAAACTGCTCGGCCGAGCCCGACCAGAAGCGCTCGATGATCTGCTGCACTGACCTCGCCGCCAGGCTGCGCGGACGGACGGCGGCCTGGTAAACGAACACCTTGCCCTCGACCCGGTGGGCCAGGAACCCGCGTTCCTCGAGCCGGCGCAGCAGGGTACGGATGGTCGAGTCCTTCAGCTGGCGGGCCGGCGCCAGCCCCTCACGCACCTGTTCGGAGGTCGACGGCCCGGACGTCCAGATGAAATCGACGATCGCCTGCTGCAGCTCGGTCAGGCCGCGGTGGCTGCCGGTTCCAGCCGCTGTTCTCATGTTACGATCAGTCACGTTACAGACTGTAACGTACTGTGGCTACCAGTTGTCAACTCCCAACTCCCAACTCCCAATTCCCAATCCGCAATCCCAATCCCGCACTCTTCCGCACCTCTCGCACTCTTCCGCACCCCCCGCACTCTCTTCCGCCCCCCTGGCCGGACCGATATACTCGAACCATGCGATCCGTGAACGGCCTTCATCACATCACCGCGATCTCCGGCAAGGCCCAGGAGAACGTCGACTTCTACGCCGGCGTGCTCGGCATGCGGCTGGTGAAGAAAAGCGTCAACCAGGACGACCCCGGCACGTACCACCTGTTCTACGCCGATGCAGTCGGGCACCCTGGCACCGACCTGACCTTCTTCCCCTGGGAGCAGATGGCCCCGCCGCTGATGGGCCACGGGCTGGCGGTCGAGGTGCAGCTCGAGGTACCGAACGGCAGTCTTCAGTTCTGGGGGGAGCGCCTCGAGAAGTACGGCGCTACGTTCTCGAAGATCGAGCGGCGCTTCGGGGTCGACGTGTTGCCGCTGGTCGACCCGCACGGCATGCGCCTCGCGCTCGTCGCCGACGAGACCGGCCGCGCCTTCGAGCCCTGGAGCGGCAGCCCGGTTGCCGGTCGAGCGCCAGGTCCGGGGCCTGTACGGCGCACGCCTGTGGGAGCGCGACCAGGCCGCGACCGCCTCGTTCATCGAGTCGAGCATGGGCTTCGAGAAGCTCGGCGCCGAAGACGGCTGGACCCGATACGGCTTCCGCAACGCCGCCGGCGTGGTCGACATCCGCGAAGCCGCCGGCGAGCGCCGCGGACGATGGGGGATTGGCGCGGTGCATCATCTCGCCTGGCGGGTCGAGGACGACGAGCACCAGCTGGCGGTCCGGAGACAGGTCGAGGATGAGGGGGCCAGCGCGACGCCGGTCATCGACCGCTTCTGGTTCAAGTCGGTCTACTTCAAGGAGCCGGGGGGCGTGCTCTTCGAACTGGCCACCGAGGGTCCGGGTTTCGCGGTCGACGAGGACCCGTCCCACCTGGGTGAGACGCTGGTCCTGCCGCCATTCCTGCAGCAGCACCGCGAGCGGATCGAGCAGGCGTTGCCCCCACTCACGTTGCCGGCGCTCACGCCAGTTAGAGTGAACCGAACCAATTCCCAACTACCAACTCCCAACTCCCAAAAAACTTGGAGGTTGGAAGTTGGAAGCTAGAGCTCATTTGTTTTTCTAACAGGAGACAGGAGCTCAGGAGCTCAGGAGAATCGGATCCGAAGCCTCCTGACCTTCTGGCCTCCTGTTCAAGGATCGCGGTGTCGCGGTCAGAGCCGAGGTCCCGACTGCGGACTGGTGATTGTCGATTGCTGATCGACGGATTATGGATTGGTGAGTTGGCGTTTGCCGCGCCAGAGTCGACGGTCGCGGATTCCTGACAGAAAACCAGGAGTTCAGAAGAATCGGATCCAAAGCCTCCTGATCTTCTGCCCTCCTGTTCAAGGATCGCGGTGTCGCGGTCAGAGTCGAGGGTCCCGACTGCGGACTGGTGATTGTCGATTGCTGATCGACGGATTATGGATTGGTGAGTTGGCGTTTGCCGCGCCAGAGTCGACGGTCGCGGATTCCTGACAGAAGACCAGGAGCTCAGGAGAATCGGACCCGACAGCCTCCTGACCTTCTGGCCTCCTGTTCAAGGATTGCGGTGTCGCGGTCAGGGCCGACGGTCCCGACTGCGGACTGGTGATTGTCGATTGCTGATCGACGGATTGTGGATTGGTGAGTTGGCGTTTGCCGCGCCAGAGTCGACGGTCGCGAATTCCTGACAGAAGACCAGGAGTCAGGAGAATCGGATCCGAAGCCTCCTGATCTTCTGCCCTCTGTGCAAGGAGCGCGCGCGAAGCGCGTGAATTATTGCGCGCGCAGCGCGATCGTCGGCGCGAGCCGCGACGCGCGCCGGGCCGGGATCCACGCGGCGAGCAGGCTGACGATCCCAAGGGCGGCGACGCCGATGAGAATCGAGGCCGGATCCCACGGGGCGAGACCGTAGAGCAGGCTCACCGCCCAGCGCGACGCGGCGATCGCCAGGCCCACGCCGATCACCACCCCGGCCAGCAGCAGGACGCCTGATTCGCCGAGTACCATCCGGACCACGTTGCGCGGGTCGGCGCCGAGCGCCATCCGGATCCCGATCTCCACCTGCCGGCGCGAAACCATGTAGGACATGACCCCGTAGAGCCCGATCGTCGCGATCAGCATCGCCAGCAGCCCGAGGAACCCGGACAGCGAGGCCATCAGCCGCTCGGTCACCAGCGAGTCACGGACGTAGGTGGTCATCGTCTCGTAGGAGACCGTCGCTCCCGGCGCCACCTCGCGGATCGTGCTGGTCAACGTCGGCGTGAGCGACGACAGCGTCATGCCCGACCGCACTACGAGATCGAGAAACGGCCCGACGTCGGTCTCCTGCGCGGTCGGGAAGTACCCGATCGGGCCGAACTCCTCGCGGAAGTCGTTGTACTTGGTGTCCCTGACGAGGCCGACGACCTGGAAGTGCGGCTGGGGGTCGCCGGCGCTGCCCACCAGCTGAAAGGTGCGGCCGATCGGGCTGCCGCCACCGAGGTACTTCTTGGCGAACGACTCGTTGACGATCACGGTCTCGGCGGCGCCGAGCGCGGTCCTCCGGACCGAACGGGCGCCCCGCCAGCAGGCGGGTGTCCATCAGCTTGAAGAAATCGTTCCCCACGCGGTTGAAGTTGACGTTCCCTTCCTTCTGCACGCCGTCGACCATGACGTTCTGATTCCAGCCGGATCCGCTCATCGGCACCATGAAGACTTCGGCGGCGTACTGGACGCCGCTGACCGCGCGCAACCGATCCGCGATTTCGGTGTACGCCTGCGTGCGGGCCGGCCGGATCCACTGCAGAGCGCCGCAGGTCCACGTTGACCGCCAGGATGCCGTCGGTGCGGAACCCGGGATCCACGGTGGTGAGGTTGCGCAGGCTGCGCCCGAACAAGATCGCGCCGACGATCAGCACCATCGAGAGCGCCACCTGCACGACCACCAGACCGCGCCGCAGCGCGAACCGCTCGTGCGAATCGGTGGAGGAGCGGCCGCCGGCCTGCATGGTCTTGCCGGGGTTGGTGCCGGTGGCCTTGAGCGCCGGGCTCAGGCCGAAGAACAGGCAGGCGAGCACGGCCAGCGAGGCGATGAACGCGAACACCCGCCAGTCGGGAGCGAGATCGAGAAACAGCCGGCTGCTGTCGGTGCTGATGAAGGCCACGAGCGATCCGCTCAGCCACGCCCGACAGGATGGCGCCCCCCGCCGCGCCGAGCGCCGCGATCAGCAGGCTCTCGGAGAGCATCTGCCGGATGATCCGCCGGCGCGAGGCGCCGATCGCGAGCCGGACGGCGATCTCACGCTCGCGGGCGGTCGCGCGGGCGAGCATCAGGTTGGCCAGGTTGGCGCAGGTGATCAGCAGCACCAGCCCGGTCGCGCCGAGCAGCACCCAGAGCTGGGTCGCGTAGGCGTTCCGCAGCCCGGACACCCCGGTGGCGGCCGGGGTCGCGGTGAACGTGAAGGCGAGGTAGTTCTTGGCAGTCTCGGCGTTGTAGCGAGGCGGCAGCGTCGCCTGGAAGATCGCCGGGGAGATCGCCGCGAGCTGCGCCTCGCGCCCGCTCGACCGTCATTCCGGGTGCAGCCGCCCCATGATGTCGAGGAACCAGACGTCCCCCTTGCCGACGCCCGACTGCGTGCCGCGGAAGAGTGGCCTCGGCACAGAGCGGGAGCGCGACGTCGAACGTCGCGTCCCACCTCGACCCCGAAGAATCCTGGAGGCGTCACGCCGACGATCTCGAACGGACGGTTGTCGAGCATGATCGTCTGACCGATCGCGGTGGGGTTGGCGCCGTAGCGCGAGTGCCCAGAAGCCGTGGGTCAGCACCGCGCCGGGCGCGCCGCAACCAGGCCGGTCGTCGGCATCGGTGAGCAGCCGCCCCAGGTGCGCCTTCACGCCGAGCGCGCTGAAGAACCCGCCGCTGACGTACAGCCCCTGCGACGCCTGATACTCGCCGTCGGTGGCCAGGTTCCAGGCGCCGACGCCCCAGGCGAAGACGTCGGAGAACACGCGCTGCTCGGTGCGGACAGCCTGCCACAGCGGCTCGGAGAAGAACGGCCGGCGGCTCATGAACCGGCCGGTCCGCCCGGTCCCCTTGGTCTCGATGCCGATCGACATCAGCTCCTGCGGCCGTTCCACCGGGAGCGTTCGCAGCCGCAGCGAGTTGACCAGCTGAAAGATCGCGGCGTTCGCGCCGGTGCCGAGCGCCAGCGTCAGCACCGCGACGACCGCGAACGTCGGGTTGGCGATCAGCAGCCGCATCCCGTAGCGCAGGTCCTGCCAGAACGCTTCGACCAGTCGCAGCGTGTTCATCTCGTAGATCTCCTCGCGGATCTGGGTGGTGTTCCCGAGCCGGCGATGGGCAGCGGCGGCGGCGTCGCCCGGGGTCATGCCGCGCGCGATGTTGTCGTCGATCTCGTGGGTCGAGGTAGTCCTGCAGTTCTTTCGCGCGCTCGTCGTCCCATCGGCTGCGGCGAAAGAAGCGTGACCATCCCATGGTGCGTCAGTCCGGCCGGGCGGAGGATCCGGTTGATCGCGTGGACGATCTCGTCCCACCGCGTGGTCTGGGTGGCGAGCTGGGCCCGTCCCTTGGGGGTGAGCCGGTAGTAGCGGGCGCGGCGATTGTTCTCGGACGTGCCCCAGAACGACGAGATCCAGCCGCGGTCCTCGAGCCGGTGAAGCGCCGGATACAGCGACCCATGCTCGACCTGGAGCACGTCGTCGGACTGCCGGGCGATCGCGTGCGCGATCGTGTGGCCGTGCGCCGGCCCGAGCGCGAGCGTTTTCAGAACCAGCAGATCGAGCGTGCCCTGGAGCAGCTCACCCTGCATCGGCGGGTTTCCTCGTTTCGGCATCAGCTCCACAAGATAATCTACCCAAGAGACCAGCAGCAACCAACAAACGCCAATGATTGCAGGCCATTTGTCGACTAGATCATCTGGTCATGGGGTTAGACGTGGCGGGGGCCGTCATGGTTGGCCCCGCCACTGCGGACTGGTGATTGTGAAGTGCTGATCGACGGATCGAGGCGTGCTGATTGCGGAGTAACCCATCCTCAATTACTTAGCGGCGGACACTTCGTCGAACGCGGCGCCGAGCGGACGATTGGTCAGCGGACCGTAGTCCTCGAACCCCTTGATGATGTCCTTCGACGCGAGCACCTCGTCGCGGGTCCGGCCGGCCTTGACCTGACCGCGGACGAATTCGAGCAGCGCGCCGAGGTAGCCGGCGTGGTACAGCAGGTCGTCACGCTTGCCGGTGACCTCGAAGCCGGGGCCGGCGTGGCCGAAGATGTAGATCGTGTCTGCGGGCAGTTCCGCCGACACCTTCTGCAGCGTCACGATCCAGTTGGCGATCGAGGCGCCGTTCGGCCGATCGATGACCGGGTGCATGCGGTTGAACATCAGGTCGCCCATGTGGGCGACGTTTGCCCGCTCGAAGCGGATCACCGCGTCGCCGCCGGTGTGGGCCGGGCCGTAGTGCTTGGCCGACACCGTCTCGTCCCCGTGCGTCATCGACCAGGTCGTGTCGAATGTCTTGTCGGGGACGGTCGGCTCCGCCGGCGCCGGGCTCGTCGGCGGGGGACTCTGCTGGGTCCGCTGCGCCATCGTCCGGGTCCAGCCATCCTTCATGTACTTCGGCACGTTGGCGTGCCCGATGATCTGCTTCGTCTTCGGACGGAACACCCCGTTGCCGCCGGTGTGGTCGCCGTGATGATGGGTGTTGATGAGCGCGGTGATCTCGGTCTTTCCCGACGTCTTCAGCAGCTGCTCGACACAGAGGGCGGCGGTGTTGGGAAACTGGCTGTCGACCGCGACTGCGCCGGCCGGGTTGATCAGCCAGCCGATCGTTCCCCCCTGCGCCGTCCAGAAGCCGACGTTGTTCCGTAGCTCCTTGAAGACCGGGGTGACCGGGGCGGGCGCCTGCTGGCCGAACAGGTGCACGCGCCCGAAGGTGCCGGCCGCGACTGCGGCGGTGGAGGTGGCAAGGAATCCTCGTCGTGTGAGTGTCATAGGGCGGACATCATATCTCTCAATGCAGGGGTGCGGGGGGTGCGGGGGGTGCGAAGGGGTGCGAGAGGGGTGCGGAGGGGTGCGGAGGGGGCAAACTCAGCGGACCCACGCGACGCCGTCAGGGGTTCGGCCGGTCGCCATCGTCGTCACGACGGCCAAACGCTCGAGGTCGATGACGCTGACCTGGTCATCGGCTGGATGGCTCACGGCGGCGCGCCGGCCGTCCGGCGACACCGCGACCACCTTGCCTGCGAAGGGGAGATCCAGGCTGAGCGTGATCCTGCGGCTTCGGACGTCGATGACATGTAGACGATGGGCCTGGACCAGGAGCAGGCGAGCACCATCCGGCGTGAAGCGGACCCGGCCAAAGTCTGGCGACTCGAGCGGCACGGTGCCGATCACCGTGTCGGTCGCGGTCGACACGATATGAAGGCGCCGGGATTCGTGTTCGAGCGCCCAGAGCTCCCGGCCGTCCGGGGTGACGTCGGCTCCGCTGAAGGCGCCACCCGAGATGATCACCCGGCTCATGCCGGTGCTACGGTCGATGGCGGTCAGGCCGCGACCCTCGAGGAGCGGCACGTAGAGTTTCGCGTCGTCCGGCGTGGCGATCACGAACCAGCCCCCGTCGCGTTGCGCGCCCAGGCTGCGCAGCACGCGTCCACCGGCGCTGTTCATCTCGATCACGGCGCGCGATGGCGCGACCGCGACCCACAGCAGCGTCCCGTCGCGACTGACGCGGAGGTCATGAGGCTGCCGGTGCGGCGTCGTCATGATCTGCGTAACCTGCCCCGACGACAATTCGATCGCGGTAATCGCTTCGCCCGGCTTACCGCTGAGGGCCCGAGCCGGCGTTTGCCACGTAGGCAAATCGACGATCGGGTGACACGGTGATCTCGTGGGGGCCGACTACGGCGGGATAACTGGCGATGACCCGGGTCGTCTCAGGGTCGATGCGGACGATCCGGGCTTCGCCGCTCAGTGACACCAGCAGATGATCGCGCGCGCCGGGCTGGCCGCCGAGCACCGAGGCGAGCGCCGCGATCACCAGCGCGGTCATCGGACGGCGACCGCGACGAGCTCCTCAAGGTTGCGCACGAAGATCCGGCCGCCCGCGACCGACTGCGGGGTTCCGGTCCGCGCCCCTGGCGGGAGCACCTGCACCCTGGCGAGCTCGCGGTAGGCGGACGGGTCGGCGGCCACCAGGCGCACCAGGCCCGAGGCTTCGGACAGCACCACGAGCGTATTGCCGGCCCGCACGAGATGGCCGCGATAGATGCGCGAGGTCCACTTCACCTTGCCGGTGGCGGTTTCGAGGCAGGTCAGGAACTCGCCGGACTGGCCGCCGAACGCATACAGATGTCCGTCGTGGGAGATGATCGGCGCCCGCTGCGCCGCGACCTCCTTGGTCGTCCACACCGGTGTGCGCGAAGCGACGTCGTAGAGCGACACCTGGGGCCAGGTTTCGAGGAGCACGCGTCCGGGGGCCACGGCGACCGGGGTCGCGTCCGATTCTCCTTCCTTGCCGTCGATCTGCCAGGCGATCGCGCCGGTAGCCGCGTTGATCGCGGTGATGCCGGAGACGCCCGGCGGTTTCGAATGATGGTAGAGGACGAGGCCGCCGTCGACGTCCATCCACCCGGGTGCGGTGCTGAACGAGTCGGGCAGCTCCGGCGATCCCCACAGCAGCTTGCCGGTGGTGACGTCGAACGCCGCCAGTCGCGGTCCCTTGCTGGCGCCGGTCGTCAGGACTACGCGGTTGCCGGCGACCAGCGGCGCCATGCCGCAGCCGCCGCGCTTCACGAAACGCGAGGCGTAGGTTGCGCCGATGTCCTGAGTCCACGCGATCTGCTGCGTGCGAAGGTTGATCGCCTGGAGCAGACAGCCGGAGGAGACCGTCAGCACGAGATCTCCCTCGATCGCCGGCGTCGAGTTCGGCCCGTTGGTGACCGCGTCGGCATGGGTGGGCCCGAGCGGCACGCGCCACGCCTCGTTGCCGGTCCCGGCATCCATGGCGAAGAGGAAATCGCGTTCGCCGTCCGACCCCGAGCGTGTAGACGCGATCGCCGGCGACCGCCAGGCCGGCGCCGCCGACCGGCATCGGCTTCTTCCACGCCACGGCAAGCGACGCGCCGGCGGCAATGGCGGTGGCGGCCGTGCCGTTGCGGGCCGGGCCGTACAGCTGCCGCCATTCCGTTGCCGGCGCTGGCGCCGGCGAGGGTGACTGCGCTGACGCGGCCGTCACCGCGGCGAGCACCAGGAGAACCGAACCTGTGCGACGCATCACTTGCCCTCGATCGCCAGCGCGACGATCTCTTCCGAGTTCCGCACGAAGACCCGCCGGCCGGCGATCGACGGTCCGGTCATCGAGGTCGCGCCCGGCGTCAGCACGGCGGCCTGCGTCACTTCCTTGAACCCCGCCGGCGACGCCTGCACGACATGAAGGTTTCCGGAAGTGCGGCCAAGCACGAGCAGATTCGAGCCGACACCGATCACCGTTCCTTCGTACATGCGTTCCCGCCAGCGGATGTCGCCGGTGGTGGCATCGACGCAGACCAGGAAGGCGCCGCTGAAACCATAGAGATGGCCGTCGCGGTAGATCGTCGGGCTGTAGGCGCCGCGCAGGCGCGGCGAGCGCCACACCTCCGCCGCGCTGAGTCCCTGGCCCTGGCGCGTGACTTTCAGCAGCACCGCCTCACCCCAGAACGTGATCAGCACGCGGTCGTCGGGCAGGAACTGCGGCGGGTTCGCCACGCTCTCGCCATCTCCGGGGCCGGCCACGCTCCACAGCAGTCGTCCGTCTTCGGGAGCCACCGCGTAGACCCGATCGCCGGCGGAGGCGACGATCTGCCGTGTGCCGGCGAGCGTGCCGATAGCGGGGGAGGAATAGCTGCCGGCCAGGCCGTGCGCAGCGTTCCAGCGCAGCGCGCCGGTGGCGCGGTCGAACGCCAGCAAGCCGCGACTCTTCGCGCCGCCGGTCTGCACGATCACGCTCCCGCCGTCCACCAGTGGCGACGACCCGAAGCCGTAGATCATCGTGCCGGCGGCGAAATCTTTGACCAGGTCGTGACGCCATTTCTGTTTGCCGGTGGCGGTGTCGAGCGCGACGAAGGCGCCGTGCGGTCCCAGTGCGAACAGATCGGTACCGTCCACCGCGGGGGTGGCGATCGGACCGTCGTGTGAGCCGTCGTGGCCACGGTAGGTGGGACCGACCGCGGTGCGCCACAACTCGGTGCCGGTCGCCGGCACCAGCGCCACGACCTGGTCGGTGCCGTCGCGCGCTTCCATGGTGAACACCGCGCGCGGCGTGACGGCGACCTCGGAGTAACCGCCCTGGTGCTTGCGCCGCCACAACTCCTTGAACCCGGTCGGGTTTTCCGGAGCGGCGGTGGCGGGTGCCGAGCCATTGCGGTCCGGCCCCCAGACCCCGGGCCACGACCCCGACCCCGCCCCACCCGGCGTCGCTGCAGTGGTCGAGGGGCGCGGGCCCCCACCGTTCTGCGCCAGCGGACCCGCGCCGGCAACGGCCAGCAATCCGAGACATACAAGGTGCTTCATGGTCGCAGCTTCCGCCGGGACTTTTCCGGTTTCAACCAACCTGGGACAGCACCGGGAACCCGGGGATAGGGAGGGCGTTCGATGGGATGGCCCGCGGCTTCGCGCGAGGTTCTGGTCCTTCGATCGAGGTTCTGGAGCTGCGCCCCTGGTTCTGGTGCTTCGATCGAGGTTCTGGAGCTGCGCCCCTGGTTCTGGGTTCTTCGATCGGGGTTCCGGGGCTGCGATGTGGTTCTGGATCTTCGATCGAGGTTCTGGAGCTGCGCCCTTGGTTCTGGGTTCCTCGGGGTTCCGGGACCTTTCGGTCGAGGTTCTGGAGCTTCGCGAGGTTCTGGAGTCTTCGATCGAGGTTCCGAGACTTCGGTCGAGGTTCTCGGGCTTTGATCGAGGTTCCGGAGCTTCGCGCGAGGTTCTGGGTTCTTACGATCGAGGTTCTGGAGCTGCGCCCCGGGTTCTGGGTTCGTCGATCTAGGTTCCGAGACTTCGATCGAGGTTCTGGGGCCCAGCTCGAGGGGCGCAGAGCCTGGAACCCTGGACCGAAGCCCGGAACCTCAATCGAAGCGTCCAGCACCACATCGAAGAACCCAGAACCTCGATCGAAGGCCCCCGGAACCTCGATCGTAAGAATCCCAGAACCTCGCGCGAAGAGACCAGAACCTCGCGTCGAAGCCCCCGGAACCTCAATCGAAGAACCCAGAACCACGACCGAAGAACCCAGAACCACGATCGACGAACCCAGAACCACGACCGAAGCCGCCAGAACCTTCCAACCTTCCCCCGTCCCCCATCATCCAAAGACGCCATGACCCACCTGCGACAGGACGTTCGCGAAGCCGGCCGCCGCATCCTTCACGAACCGGGCTTCGCGGCGCTCGCCATCCTGACCCTGGCGCTCGGCATCGGCGCCAACACCGCCATGTTCAGCGTGATCGAGACGGTGTTGCTTCAGCCGCTCGCCTACGGGCAGCCGGAACGGCTGGTGATGATCTGGAACACGTCCGAACGCGAGGGGACGACCTGGCTGTCCGCCCAGGAGGTGGCGAGCTATCGCCGTGACCTCCAGAGTTTCGAGCTGTTCGGTGCCTACACCGAAGCCGACGCGGATCTCACCGGCGGCGCCGACCCCGAGCGTGTTCGCGGCGCACTGGTCACGGCCGAGCTCTTCGCACTGCTCCAGGTCCAGCCCGCGCTCGGACGCACTTTCAACGCGGCGGACGACGCGCCGGGCAACACCGTCGCGGTCGTGGCGCATGGCCTCTGGCACCGCCGCTTCGGAGGCGCATCCGACATCATCGGGAAAGAGATCCAGGTCAACGGCGTGACGCGAACCATCGTCGGGGTCATGCCGGAGTCGTTCGAGCTGCCGATGGACTACCGGGCGCAGCGCGCCACCGAGATCTGGCTGCCGTTTCCGATCGATCCCGCGAACCTGGGGGGATGGGGGGACCGGTTGCTGCTCGGCGTCGGCCGCCTCCGGCCGGACGTCGAGCCGGCGGCGGCGACCGGCGAACTGGCCGTGCTGTGGCGCCGCTGGGTCGCGGCCGGCTTCGTCACCGACCGGACCGATGCCCGTTTTGACCGCGCCGCAATCCCGGTGCAGGAGATGGTGAGTGGCAACCTGAAGACCCCGATGATCATCCTGCTCGGCACGGTGGCGTTCGTGCTGCTGATCGCGGTGGCGAATGTCGCGAACCTGGTCCTGGCCCGGGCGGCGGCGCGGGGGCGCGATCTCGCGATCCGGGCCGCGCTCGGCGCCGACCGCGGCCGGCTGGTTACGCAGATGCTCGTCGAAAGCGTGGTGCTCGCGGCGTGCGGAGGCATCGTCGGCGTCGGGCTGGCGCTGGCGATGATCCGGGTGTTGTCGGCCACTCACGCCGGCACGCTCCCGCGGGTGGAACAGGCGTCGATCGACGGCAGCGTGCTCGCCGTCACCGCCGGCATCTCCCTCGTCGCCGGCTTGCTGTTCGGCCTGGCGCCGGCGCTGCAGCTGTCACGACCGGCGCTCAACAGCGTGCTGCAGGACAGCAGTCGCGGCGCGACTTCGGGCCGGGGCCGCGTGCGCCTGCGGCAGGGCCTGGCCGTCGTGCAGATGACGCTATCGGTTGTGCTCGTGCTCGGCGCCGGTCTTCTCACTCGCAGCCTGATCGCGTTGAACCGCGTCGAGCTCGGCTTCGACACCACCAACGTGGTGACCGCGCAGGTGCAGCTGCGGCCGGCCGCCTACCCGGCGCCAGCCGATGTCATCCGGTTTTACCGGCTGCTCGAAGAACAGGTGGCGCAGATTCCCGGCGTCCGTCACGCGGGATTGATCCGTGTGCTGCCGCTCAGCCGGACGATCGGCGACTGGTCCATCACCATCGAGGGCCGGGCATCGTCGCCGGCAGAGAATCCGAACGGAGACTTTCAATGGGTGTCTCCCGGATATTTCGACGCGATGAACATCAAGGCCGTGCGCGGCCGCCTGCTCACCCGCGCCGACGCCGAGGACGCGCCGCTCGCGGCCGTGATCAACGAAACGATGGCGGGGAAGTACTGGAAAGGGGAGGAAGCCATCGGCAAGCGTTTTCACCTCGGCACGCGTGACCAGCCGTGGCTCACCGTGGTCGGCATCCTGCCGGCCGTTCGCCACAACGCGGTGATCGAGGAAGCTCGTGCGGAGATGTACCTGCCGCAGGCGCAGGTGTCGCGAGCGCAAGGCGGTTCAGCGCGGGCAATGGTCCTCGTGGTGAAGGCGGAAGCGGATCCGCGCGGCATCATCCCGGCCTTGCGCGACGCCGTCCGTCGTATCGATCCAGACCTGCCGCTCTCCGACGTCCGGACCCTGGATCAGGTCGCGGCCAACGCCCTTGCCGAGCCGCGGCTGACGACCATCCTGCTCGGCGGTTTTGCGCTGCTGGCCCTGACGCTCGCGGCGATCGGGATCTACGGCACCATCGCGTTGCTGGTGAACGACCGCGAGCAGGAGATCGGCATCCGGCTCGCGCTCGGCGCCCAGCCCGGCGCGATCCTCGCGATGGTCCTGTCGACCGGCGCGGCGCTCGCGGCCGCCGGCATCGCCGCCGGCCTCGTCGCCGCGGTGTTCCTCACCCGCACGCTCGAGAATCTCGTCTACGGTGTGACCACCCACGATCCCGCCACCTTCATCATCGTGCCGCTGTTGCTCGGTGGCGTCGCGATCGCGGCCAGCCTGCTGCCCGCCCTGCGCGCCGCCAGGCTCGATCCGGTTCGGATGCTGCGGCGCTGACCGTTCCAGGTTCTCGGTTCTTCGATCGAGGTTCCGGGGGCTGCGATGTGGTTCTGGATTCTTCGATCGAGGTTCTGGTCTCTTCGATCTAGTTCCGGTTGCTTCGCGCGAGGTTCCGGATTCTTCGATTGAGGTTCCGGGGGGGCTGCGATCGTGGTTCCGGGGCTTCGATTGAGGTTCTGGGTTCTTCGATTGAGGTTTTGGGGGCTGCGATCTGGTTCTGGGTTCTTGCGATCGAGGTTCTGGTCTCTTCGATCTAGGTTCCGGTTGCTTCGCGCGAGGTTCCGGATTCTTCGATTGAGGTTCCGGAAGCTGCGATCGTGGTTCCGGGGCTTCGCGTGTGGTTCTGGGGGCTTCGCGTGTGGTTCTGGGGGCTTCGATCGCGGTTCTGGTCTCATCGATCGAGGTTCCCTGGCCTTCGCTGTGGTTCTGGAATCTTCGAATTCAGGTTCCACGGTTCTTGTTCGGTGACGTGCTGCCGGTCTTGGACTTGCGTGACCGACGGGCTTGACCAGGACGCGGCTCCTGCCCGGGGACCTGACCGCCGCAACTGATCTGATACCGCAGCAGTCGCGTCGTGGCTATGAGGGCACGGCTCAAGAGGTTCCGCGCCTCACTGAAGCCCTCTGGCGGAAAATAGTGTCGTGTCTGAGCGTGCAGGAGATGGTTCTGTGTTTCGAACAATGATGCGCGCGCCCACCGCAGGAACTGCGCGTTGTCGTTCGGATAGAAGCGCCCCCACCCTTCGGCGACATTGCTCGCCGCCGAAGCGGCAGAACCTCGGATCTGATTGCGGAACTTGAAGTCCCTTGCGGCTGGCCCGGTCTCGGTCAGCTCGTAAATCAGGTCGCGCAGATCCACACACAACTTCCACGCATCGAGTTCGGAAAAGTGTTTCACGCCAGCCATGCCGGAGGCGACGTGCCAGCGTGATGCCGGGGCGGTTTGTTCAGAAATTGGCCTAGACCGTGGATTGGAGTGGCAACTACTTAACCCTCGCGCCTGGCTTAGGGGCGCAGAACCTGGAACCTAGACCGAAGCCCTAGAACCACGATCGAAGGGACCAGAACCTCGATCGAAGAACCTCAGAACCTCGCGCGAAGGACCAGAACCTCGATCGAAGAGACCAGAACCACATCGCGGCCCCCGGAACCTCAAGCGAAGCCCCGGAACCACGATCGAAGGGACCAGAACCTCGATCGAAGAACCCAGAACCTCGATCGAAGACCAGAACCACATCGCAGCCCCCAGAACCTCGCGCGAAGCCCTAGTCGCGTCGCAGCGCCGCCATCGGATCGATCCGCGACGCCCGGTGGGCGGGCAGGAAGGCGGCGATCGCGGCGACGGCCAGGAGTGCGGTGGCGGCGATGGCGTAGGACGCGGGATCCAGCGGACCGACGCCGTAGAGCAACGTGCTGACGCTGCGGCTGGCGGCGTAGGCGAGTGGCACCCCGATCAGCGCGCCGGCGACCACCAGGACGAACGCTTCGCGGATCACCAGCCACAGCACGTCGGCGCGCGCCGCGCCGAGCGCCATCCGTACACCGAGCTCGGTGACGCGACGGGTCACACCGTAGGAGATGGTGCCGTAGAGCCCCAGACACGCGAGCAGCAGCGCGACCACGCTGAACGTCATGGTCAGGCGCGCGACCAGGCGGTCGTTCGAGATGCCGCGGTTGACACGGACTTCGAGCGGGACGATGTCGAAGACCGGCAGGGCGGGCTCGGCCTCGGCCAGCGTCTTCTTCAAGGCGGCGGTCAGCCCGGCGGGCTGGAGGTTGGTCCGAACCTCGAGGTTGCTGAGCACCTCCTCCGGCACCGACGGGGCGAGGTGATACGCCATGTTCGGCGTCTCGCGGCGCACGTCGAGGTAGCGGGCGTCTTCGACCACGCCGACGATCTTCTGGGCGTCCGCGTCGATGGTGTCGCCGTACGACCATCGCTTGCCCAGCGCGGCGCCCGGCGGAAAGAAGCGCCGGGCCATGGTCTGGTTGATGATCGTGGTGTTCGCCCCGGGTGCGCGATCCGCCACGGTGAAGCCCCGCCCCTCGACGATCTTCAATCCCACGGTGTCGAAGTAGTTGTCGGTGACGATCTCCTCGTTGGTCAGGAGCTGCTCGTCACGGGCGGCGGTGTAGCCCTCGACCGACAGCGAGCTCATGCGCCGCGACGTCCCCATCGGGCCGTTCATCGACAGGCTGACCGAGGTGACGCCGGGGATCCGGCCGACCCGCTCCAGCACGCGGCCGTAGAGCGCCTGGCGTTCCGCGGTCGAGTAGCCGACGCTGCGCACGTCCATGCGGGCGACCAGCAGCGCCGCCCGGTCGTAGCCGACCTCGATCTGGAGCAGCGACTGCATGCTGCGCGTGAACAGCGCGGCGAGTACCAGCAGCAGCAGGCAGAATGCGATCTGCGCCGACACCAGCGCCTTGCCGACCAGCGCGCCGCGGAGACCCATGCCGACGCTGCGCGACTGTGCCTTCATCGCTTCCGCCAGCGATACGCGGGTGCCGCGAATCGCCGGCCCGACGCCCGCCGCCAGGCCGGTGATCATCGTCAACGCGACGGTGAAGCCAAGTACCCGCCAGTCGAACGTGGTGTCGAGATCGATGGCGCTGGCGCTGCTGCCGAACATCGCCAGCAGCAGGTCCCGGCCCCAGGCCGCGAGCAACAGGCCGAGCGCGCCGCCGACGGCCGAGAGCAGCAGCGTTTCGGCGAGGAGCTGGCGGATCACGCGCGCTTTGCCGGCGCCGATGGAGAAGCGGATGGCCATTTCCCGGTCGCGTGCGTTGGCCCGGCTGAGCAGCAGGCTGGCGAGATTGCCGCAGGCGATCAGCAGCAGCACGCCGACCATCCCGAGCAAGGCCATCAGCGGCCGTCCGAGATCCTCGCGCAGCGACGAGATGCCGCCGGACGCGGCCTCGAGCACGATGCGCTCCCTGGCCACGGTCGCGCGGTCCTCGTCGGTGCCCGACGCCAGCCGGCTCATCGCCTCACGCTGGTGCAGCACGGTCAGCGCCGCCGCCACTTCCGGCACCGCGCCGGCGTCCGGCACGCGCGACAGAATCGTGAGCCACTCGATCGCCGCCTGCGGTGGCCACGGCTTGAGTGGCTCCGCGGCGTCGGATGTGCTCGCGTTCGACGCATACCGGATCGATGGCTGCATCATCAGCGGCACCCAGATCTCGGGGTTGCGGAACGACACGATCGGACCGAAGAATTCCGGCGCGGCCACGCCGACGATCGTGAGCGTCGCGCCGTTGACGATCATCTGCCTGCCGACCGCCGTGGCCGACCGGTTGTAGTGCCGCGCCCAGAACGCGTCGCTGATGACCGCCACCGGATGACCATCGATCGTGACGTTGTCCGACGGCTGAAGCAGCCGGCCGACCTGTGGCCGCTGCCGCAGGACGGTGAAGTACTCTCCCGAGACCAGCTGCACCATGCCGCGTTCGGCGGCCGATCCGGACGCGGCGTCAGGACGGACCTGCATGCCGGTCGCGTAGATGAAGGCGCAGAGCTCGGCCCGCCCCTGCAGCTCGTTGCGCGCGAGCTCGAACACCGGCCATGCGAATTGCCGCCCGGGTTGGTCCGGCCCGCTGACCTTCTGCAGCTCGAACAGCTGTCCCGGGTTGGGCACCGGGAGCCCCCGCAGCAGCACGGCGTTCATGACGGTGAACACCGAGGTCGCTCCCCCGATCCCGATGGTCAACGAGGCAATCGCGACGGTCGAGAACAGGGGGTTTCGAACCAGCACACGCGCGCCGTATCGCACGTCGCGCCAGACATCGGAGACCAGCCGGGAGATACCCATGCGAGTCGGGGGTGCAACCGGCGCGCCTGCCGTCCCGTGATGAAAAGCCCTCATTTCGGGGTCAGAGGTCGCCTGGACTGTCCGAAGACGAACAGCCACTGCCCGGGGGCGGACCGCTTTCCGCTATCATCCCTCGACCAGAAACCCCTTGCCGGAGCACGCGATATGAAGCGCTACCTGTTGAAGTCCAGACGGATCAGCCACGCCGCGGCCGTCCTCCTCTCGGTCACCGTTGCCTACGCGCTGCCCGGTGCACAAACGGCGGCGAAGAAGCCGCTGACGGTCGAGGACTACCCGAAGTGGCGCAGCATTACCGGACAGGAGATCTCGGCGGACGGCAAGTGGGTCGCCTACGTACTCCAGTTGACCAACGTGCCGACGACGGAGACCAAGCCGGTCCTGCACATCCTGGATCTCGCGACCAACACCGACGTGGCCGTGCCGCACGCGACCGAGGCCAGCTTCTCACCCGATTCGAAGTGGATCGCCTACCAGATCGATCCCAATCCCGCGCGCGGCCGCGGCGGCCGCGGCACTGGCGCGCCGGCGCCGGGCGAGACGCCGCCGACTGATCCTCCCGGGCCACCAGCGACGCCACCGGTAGCGCCACCGCCCACACCGCCGACACCACCGGACGCGCCGACCACTCCGGCCACGCAGCCACCGGCGCAGCCCGGCGGGCGAGGAGCCGCAACACCGCCGGCGCCGCCGCGCCGCGTCGAGCTGCGCAACCTCGCTACCGGCACGGTGCAGTCGTGGGAGAACATCGGCACGTTCACCTTCTCGCCGACGTCCACCCACCTCTTCCTGAAACGCCGTCCGGCCGACGCGGCCGGAGGCACGGGCGGCGGACGCGGCGGCGCGGCCACGGCACCCGGCGGTGCTCCGGGAGCGGCGGGCATCCCGCCGGTCGGTTCGGGACCACGCGGCACCGACACGATCCTGCTCGACCTCCGGACCGGGCGCCACCAGCTGCTCGGCAGCGTCGGCGACATCCTGTTCAACCGCACCGGCACCCTGCTCGCCTACACCGTGGACGATGCGGTGAAGGACGGTAATGGGCTGTTCGTCTTCGACACCCGCAGCGGACGGACGGTCGCGCTCGACAACGACGCCAAGCAGTACAACCGGCTCGCCTGGAACGAAGACGGCAACTCGGTTGCCGTGCTCAAGGGAAACGACGTCGAGAAGATGCGCGAGAAGGACAACCTGCTGGTGGTCTTCACCGACGTGCCGGCGGCGATCGGCCTCGACGACATCGCCCCCAGGCCGATCCTGTTCGAGCCGGCAAAGACCGAGAGCTTCCCCAAGGGCTGGGTGGTGAGCGACCGCGCCGCGCTGCAGTGGAGCGAAGACAACAAGCGCGTGTTTTTCGGGATCAAGCAGCAGGTCGCCGCGCCCGACACGACCCGACGGACGACCGACGAGCGCCAGGACGTGGACGTCTGGAACACCGCCGACGAGCGGATCCAGTCGCTGCAGATGATCCGTGCCGAAGCGGACCGCAACTTCACCTTCCGGCAGGCCTTCGACATCACCGCGTCACGGTTCGTGAAGCTGTCCGACGAGACCATGCGGGAGCTCGAGGTCGCCCCCGACGGGAAGTGGGCGGTCGGCCGCGACAGCCGCGGCTACATCCTCGACCAGAAGCGGCCGGCTGCCGACTTCTATCGCGTCGATACCTCGACCGGCGAGCGAACGCTGATCGTCAAGGCACAGCTGCTCGGCGGCCACACCCTGGGCATCTCGCCGCACGGGACGACGTTCCTGTTCTGGCGAGACAACCGTTTCCAGGCCTACGACCTCGCGGCCGGCGTGGCGAAACCGCTCGGCAACGGCACGGCGGTGAGCTTCGTCGACACCGAAGACGATCATCCCGGTGCCAGGCCGTCCTACGGCATCGCCGGCTTCACCAGCGACGGCAAGGGCGTGATCGCGCAGCACAAGTTCGACCTGTGGCTGGTGCCGCTCGACGGCTCGGCGCCGAAGAACCTGACCAACGGGGCCGGCGCGAAGAGCGAGACCCGCTTCCGCTACGTGCGCACTCAGCCGGTGGACCTGACGGTGCCGCGGGCCGAAGGGCCGCGCGGCACGATCGATCTCACGCAGCCGCTGACGCTGAGCGCCTACGGTCAGTGGACCAAGAAGGCCGGCTTCTACGAGTGGAAGAACGGCGAGCTGAAGGAGCTGCTCTACGAGGACGCGTCGTTCAGCCCGCCCGAGAAGGCGGCGAAAGCCGACCGGTTCATGTTCACGCGCCAGACCTTCGTCGAATTCCCCGACCTTCGCATCTCCGGCCCCGGTTTCGCCGACGCGAAAAAGATCACCGATGCCAACCCGCAGCAGAAGGACTATCCCTGGGGCCGCCGCATCCTGTTCGACTACAAGAACAAGGAGGGGGTGAGGCTCCAGGGCATCCTCGCCCTGCCCGACGACTACAAGGCGGGGGAGAAGCGGCCGATGCTGGTGACCTTCTACGAGAAGAACTCGCAGAACCTGCACCGCTACAACGCCCCCTCGTACCTGACCGGGATGGGGGGCTCGCCGATGGAGGCGGTCAGCCGCGGCTACATCACCATGCTGCCCGACATCCACTTCCGCACCGGCAACTCCCACAGCGACATGCTCGAGGGGGTCGAGGCGGCGACGCGGAAGGTGATCGATCTCGGCTACGCCGACCCGAAACGGATCGGCATCACCGGCCACAGTTACGGCGGGGAAGGGGCGGCCTTCATCGGTACCCAGTCGAAGATGTTCGCGGCCGTCGGCATGGGCGCGGGGGTTACCGACCTGTTCAACGACTTCAACCAGAACTGGGGCTGGTCCTACCAGGTTCAGGCCGGGAGCGGCAACACCGGGTTCGACTATTACCTCTACGGCCAGGGCCGCTGGGGTTTCTCACCGTGGGACAACCCCGAGAAGTACCGCTTCGAGTCGGCGCTCGTCCACGCCAACAAGGTCACGGTCCCGTTCCTGATCATGCACGGGACCGCCGATCCCACCGTCGGCTTCGAGAACGGCCTCGCCTTCTACAACGCGCTCCGCTACAACGGCAAGAAGGCGGTGCTGCTCGCCTACCCCAACGAGGGGCACGGCCTGCGCGGGATGGCGAACCGCAAGGACCTCACCGTCCGCTACTTCCAGTTCTTCGACCACTACTTGAGGGATGCCCCCGCGCCCAAGTGGCTGAGCGAGGGGGTGCCGTTTCTCAAGAAAGAGGAGACGAAGGAGGCGAAGTAGGAGCTAGGAGCTAGGAGCTAGGAGCTAGGAGCTAGGAGCTAGGAGACTAGGAGACAGGAGACAGGAGACAGGAGCTGGAGCAGCTGGGAGCTGGGGCTTAACGCGCTCGAGGATCGAGGCTTGCCGCGTAGAACCCGCGGGCAGCCCGGCTCCGAGAGGTACGCGAGCGGATAATTCAGCAGCTCCGGATCGTCCATGCGCAGGATCTGGCTGCCGTCCTGCCGCGCCGGGATCGCGGTCAGCTCCCGCAGGGTCGAGGTGAGGTTCTGCTCCATACTCAGCGCTAACCGGCGACCTGACGCGGCGCGCTACGATCGCAGGCGTGCCTGGAGGTGCCCTCATGGCCGACATCGCCGCCGACGACTTCACGAAGAATCTGTTTCTGCTCCTCAGGGAAACCTTCGAAGGGCCGCCTGGTGGCTCAGGGAGCGCGTATCTCGAGGCGGGCACCGGGCTGTTCCAGACGCTCGACGGCATCACCGCGGCAGCCGCCTCGCGCCCGCCGCGCCCCGGTGGCGCGACCATCGCGGCCCACGCCGCCCACCTGGCCTACTACGTCCGCGTGAATCACAACTACGCCTTCGGCCGGGAGCAGGAGGTCGACTGGGCCTCGAGCTGGCGGCTCCAGCAGGTGGGTGATCGGGAGTGGCAGGAGGTTCGAGCCAATGTTCGGCGCGAGTACGCGGCGCTGATGGCCTCACTCGAGAGCCTCGCAACCTGGGATGACCAACAGGTAGGCGACAGCCTGGCGATCGTGGCGCACACCGCGTATCATCTCGGCGCGATTCGGCATGCGATGAAGAATGCGTCGGTGCCATGACCCATTACTTCGAAAACGTCCCTGGCCTCGGCCACGTCGCCGTCAGCCGGCACGCCCAGGACCGCATGCAGGAGGACCGCATTCCTGAAAGTGTGTTCAGGGATGTGTTGATGAACGGCGACACCATCCCTGACGGCCATGCCGTCGTGTGGCGCGAGAAGGATGGCGTCCGGATCGTGATCCTGCGCCGGCCGGAGCCGTTTGCCGGGGCGATGCTCGTCAAGACGGTGTACCGGGTCGAAGGGAGCGCACGGGCGCGGAAGGGGTGAGGGGAAGTATGGGAAGCTGACGTCATGCCGATCAGCCCCGGCGAACTACGCGGCCTGCTGCGTGCCGACGCGGTCGGTTTAGTCCTTGGTCTGCTGCTGATGCTGACCGCGTTGGCCACGCTGGTGCTGGCCGGCGTGCTGCGGCGGCGCGCCGTCCCGTTGCTCTGGCTGGGCGCCTTCTCTCTTCTTTACGGCGCCCGGCTCCTGATACGCGCCGCGATCTTCCGCCTCTCCTTCGATGTCCCCGACGAGGTCTGGGAGCGCCTCGATGCCGGGCTCACCTACTTCGTTCCGATCCCCATCGTGCTCTTTGCCCGCGCCATCTTTCCCGGCTGGCGCCGCTTCTGGACCACGGGCGCGATCGGATTGACCGTCTTCGCGGTCGCTGGCGGGGTTGCCGACGCCATTCTCGAACGGCCACACTCGGCGATCACGCTCAACAACATCATTGCGATCGCGTTCTTCACCGGTGTCATCGGCTGGACGTTTCGTCCGGGCCTGACGCCGTCACGCGAGTTGTCTACGCTCCGGATCGGACTGCTGATCGTTTCGATGGCGGCGGTCGTCGACAACCTGCGGGGGATGAAACTCCTGGCGGTCCCTGGTCCGGAGCTCGAGCCGTTGGGGTTTACCGTACCTGATCGCCTGCCTCGGAACCGTCGCCATCAGGCGCGTGATCGCCGACTCGCATCAACTGGCAACCATCAACCGGGAGCTGGACATCGCCCGGCAGATCCAGGCCTCGATCCTGCCGCAGGCGATGCCAGGCATGCGGGGAGTGACGATCGTGTCACGGTACCGCCCGATGACTGCCGTCGCCGGTGACTTCTATGATTTCCTCGAGATCGACCCCGAGCGGCTTGGCATTCTCATCGCCGACGTATCGGGCCACGGAGTTCCGGCAGCGCTGATCGCCTCAATGGTCAAGGTCGCACTCGCTGCGCAACGAGAGCATGCCGAGAGCCCTGCCGCGGTGCTGGCGGGGATGAACGAGACGCTGTGTGGACGCCTTGGCGGCCAGTACGTCACCGCAGCCTATCTCTTCATCGACATTCGATCCCGAACGATTCGATATGGCGCCGCCGGGCACCCCCCGATGCTGCGCTCGTCGCGCGCAAATGGACGCGTGGACGAAGTGGAGCAGAACGGGCTGATTCTTGGCTTTGCCCAGAGTCAGGGCTACACGGAACTGGAAGGGCCCCTGCGCAGTGGCGAACGGTTTCTCCTGTACACCGACGGCCTGACCGAGGCGTGCAATGCCGATGACGATTTCTTCGGGCTCGAGCGGCTCAAGGCGTCGCTCGCCGCGGCCAGCGGACGCCATTCGGACGGTGCGACCGACGATCTTCTGGCCGCGGTCGACCGATGGTCGGGGCAGCCGCCGGGTGACGATCTCACCCTGGTTCTCGTCGATTGGAACGAGCAGAGCTGATGGCGGACGCCGGAGGCCCGGATGTCGGTGGCTGCGTGAGTGCATGACACGACACAAGACGGCATTCGGGGCGCTGGGTCGCGCAGGCGGCGCATTCCGTCGAGGAGAGTCGGCCGTCTCGGGAGACGTTCCCGGGCGGTTGAGGGCTGGGGGATTCCTGGTGATCCAGCCGTGAAGGAAGCACCGATGGGGTAGGGGGACCCATCACCTGGCATCACGACGTGGCTGAACTGCTCGAATCACAGCCACACCTTGCGTCAATCCATCGCCGGACGCCGTGACGGTGATGCGGCCCGTCGCACCCTTGCGGGCGCGAACGATCACGAGAGCGAGCCCGTTGAAGGCCTCGCGTTGGTGTGACTGGAACGGCACGAAGCTGGTCGGGTCGCCGTTGTCGGTCGCCACGATCTCGCCGGGGCCGTCGACCACGAAGCGAATACGGTGCCTGGCGCGAGGCGCCAGCAATCCGTTTCGATCGACCACGCGCACGGTGACGAACGAAAGATCGGCGCCGTCGGCTGAAATGACCGAACGATCGGCGCGCGCGTCCAGCGCCGCCGCCGCGCCTGCCGTGCGCACGGCATTGCTCGCCCACTTCACGCCCTTCTTGTAGGTAACGACCTCGAGCGTTCCCGGTTCGTACACGACGTCGTCCCACCGCAGGCGGTATTCATGCGTTCCTTTCCGTTTCCGGCCCAAAGACTTTCCGTTGAGGAAGAGCTCTCCTTCGTCGCCTGACGTGAAGACGTGCACCGGGGTCACCTGCCCGACGCGCTCCGGCCACGTCCAATGAGGGAGGATGTGCGCCATCGGGAAGTCGGGCCGCCAGTACGCCTGATACAGGAAGAAGCGGTCCTTCTTGAAACCAGCGAGATCGATGACGCCGAAGTAGGAGCTGCGCGCGGAGTAGTACGGCGTCGGTTCTCCAAGATAGTCCCAGCCGCTCCAGACGAAACCACCGGCGACGTAAGGATGTCTGTCGAGCGAGGCAAAAACCTTGTCCGGCGAGGAGCCGAATGGCGCCGTGTACAGCTCGTAGCCGCTGACGTGCTGAGTCTGGGGATCGCCGCCGATTCCCTCCCGGACTGGCGCGCTGATGCCGCTGCTGACCGGGAAGATGTACTCGCCACGGCTGCTCACGGTGGCGGCATTCTCGGTGCTGACGATCAGCTTGTCCGGGAACGCCTGGTGGAACGCGGGATACAGCGGCGAGGTGCGAATGCCCTGCAGGTCGGCGTACTCCGGCGCATCGCGGATCCCCTCACCCTGATAGTTCAGACTGATGACGTCCGTCGCCGTTGGAAAGGGCATCTGGGGCTTCGCGTAGTTCATCGATGCCGTTGTTGGACGGGTCGGATCCTCCTCCTTGACGATGTCGCGCAGACGGGCGGCGACAGCTGCCCCCTCCTCGGCGGTGTACTGCTCGCCAACTTCATTCCCCGTGCTCCACGCGATGACCGACGGGTGATTACGATCGCGGCGCACCCAGGCGCGCGTATCCGGCTCGTGCCAGTCGCGGAAGATCAAGTGGAAGTCGAGCGGTGTCTTCCGACGCTCCCAGACGTCGAACAGCTCGTTCACGACGAGAAACCCCATGCGATCCGTCAGGTCGAGCAGCTCGGGTGCGGGCGGGTTGTGGGCCATGCGGATCGCGTTCGTGCCCATCTCGCGGAGGATCTCCAACTGCCGCTCGGCCGCACGGGTGTTGAACGCCGCCCCGAGCGCGCCAAGGTCGTGGTGCTGGTTGGCGCCCTTGATGACGATGCGTTCGCCGTTCACGAGGAGACCCTGGCTCGCGTCGAAGCGGAGATCCCGGATGCCAAAGATCGTGTCGTAGCGGTCGGTGAGCCGCCCCTGCTGCGAGACCGTCGTTTCGGCCACGTACCGGTGTGGACGCTGAGTCGGTGGCGGGCCCCACAGCCGCGGCGCGGCAATGGTCACCGAACCGCCGACGGTGGCGTTCGACCGCGGCGCAATCGTGATGTCCGGGGGAGTGACGGCCGCGACGGCTGCCCCCGTGCGCTGGCCGCCGGCGTTCAGCGCGTAGATACGAGTGGTCACGCTGACCGTCCTGCTGTCGGCCGAGTCGTTGTCGATCGTGACATCCAGATCGATCGTGGCCGACGAGGCGGACACGTTCCGGGACCTCGCGTGTGTGCCCCACTGCGCGATGTGAACCGGCTGCGTCTTCGTCAACCAGACGTTGCGGTAGATTCCGCCGCCCGGATACCAGCGAGAGGAGCTGGGCGGATTGTCCAGCCGGATAGCCAGCTGATTCACCCCGCCAGGGATCACGTAGGGCGTCAAGTCGACGCGCCATGACGCGTAACCGAAGGGCCAGCCGCCGACGATCCGCCCATTCATCCAGACGGTGGCATAGGACATCGCACCATCGACATCGAGGAAGATCGATTTGCCGGCGTCCGCCGCCGGAATACTCAGCTTCCTCCGGTACCACGCAATGCCCCAGCTGGGCAATCGGCCCATGCCGCCATGTGGACCGCTGGTGAGAAACGGACCCTCGATCCCCCAGTCGTGAGGCAGATCGACCCGCCGCCATGATCGATCGTCGAAGTCAGGCCGCACGTAAGCGACATCTGCGCCAGGATTCCCATCCGGTCGCGTATGCCGCCTGGCGGCATCCTTGATGAAGGGGTTCCCGGTGGGCAGGATCCACGGCTTGATCGTCGGCACAGTTGCCCGAGTGCGCGCGGCTGCTTCGGGCTCGGCGTCGGCGGGCCGGTCATCACGCGCGTTGCTCACGTCCGGCCGCACGTCGTAGAGAAGGCTGACGTCGCCCCCGGGCGGGTCGTCCGTCGTGAATCGCCAGTCGTCGTTGATGGAAACGCGCTCGCGCGCCTGAGCCGGGCCTCGCGTCGGCTGCGCGATCGGAGCCGCAGCGGCAGCGACGACCAGGCAGGTGGCGGTGATGATCGGGAAGTGACGCACGTTGACGCCTCGAACCGTGATGCGCTCATGCGGCGAAGGCCGCGGCGGCATTGTCTCCCATCGAGAGCGGTTGCGGTAGACTACCAGCCCCATGCGCGCAACCGCGAGGCTCGCGGCCGCCTTGACGATTGTCGCCGCCGTTCATGCATCGGCGACAATCGGACCACAGCGCGAGGGCGGCGTCGCTCGGGTCGCGCTCACCTTCGACGACCTGCCGGTGCACTCGGTGCTGCCGGCCGGCTTCACTCGGGCAGGGATCGCGACCCGCATTGTCGACGCGCTGCGCGCACGACGGTCGCCGCCTGTCTACGGCTTCATCAACGCGAAAGCCGCTGCAGACGACTCTGACGCGCTGGCGGTGCTCCAGATCTGGCGGGACGCCGGCTTTCCTCTCGGCAACCACGGATTCGCCCATCTGAACCTGCACACGACCACGACCACGGCGTTCGAGCAGGACATCACCGCCAACGAGCCGACCCTGCGATCGTTGATGCCGCGCGGCGGCTGGCGCTGGTTCCGCTATCCGTTCCTCAACGAAGGCGACACCGTGGCGAAGCACCGTCGCATCGCCGGCTTCCTGAACGCGCGTGGCTATCGGGTTGCGCCGGTGACCCTCAGTTTCGACGACTGGGCCTACAGCGAACCGTACGCTCGCTGTGCCGCGATCCGCGATCAGGCCGCCATCGACCAGCTGAAGACGAGCTACATGAGGCGCGCAGCCGAGAGCCTCTCGCGCGGACCGCAGGCGGCACGGGCCCTGTTCGGGCGCGACATCGACCACATCCTGCTGCTGCACCTCGGCGCGTTCACGGCGCTGATGTTGCCCGAGGTTCTCGATCTGCTCGAACAGCGGGGCTTCACGGTGACTACGCTCGAGAAGGCGTCCGCGGACGCAGCCTATGCCACCGCCCTCACCCTGCCGGCGAGCCGTTCGGGGACGCTTCTCGATCAGTTGATGTCGGGGCGCAGCACACCGATGCCCAGGTGGCACGAGGATCCGTTCGAGAAGCTCACCAGCATCTGCAAGTGAATACGCGTCCCCCAGACAGCCTCGGCCGAGGTCGCGTTAGACTTCCGGCCATGACCACGACAAAAGCGGCGCTGCTCGCCACGTTGCTCCTGAGCAGCGCACCGGTTCAGGTCATGGCCATCGGGCAGCCGCGCTACATCGAAACGACCGCAGGACGGGGCCGTGTCCCGCTTGTCGACCGCGGCGCCGCCGCGCCAATCGTGGTGGACGCGGCCGACTGGCCAGGCGTCCGGCGCGCGGCCACCGATCTACAGGCGGACATCGCGCGCGTGACCGGCATCACGCCGAAGCTGGTTCAGGCGCCGCCCTCGTCTGCCGCACAGCTCGTCATCGTTGGCACCATCGGCCGCAGTCCGGTCATCGACAGGCTCGTGCGCGAGCGCAAGATCGACGTGCAAGGTGTCGCCGGCAAGTGGGAGTCGTTCGTGCTCCAGACCGTCGACCGGCCCATGCCCGGCATCGGCTCCGCCATCGTGATCGCCGGGAGCGACAAGCGCGGGACGATCTACGGGATGTACGACGTGTCCGAACAGATTGGCGTCTCGCCCTGGTACTGGTGGGCTGATGTCGTGCCGGATCGCCAGACCGCACTGTTCGTGCGGTCGGGACGCTACGCGCAGGGCGAGCCGAGCGTGAAGTACCGCGGCATCTTCCTGAATGACGAGGACCCGAACTTGACCCGCTGGGTGCGCAAGCATTACGGCGACCGGCCGACCCCCGAAGGCACGGCCGCGAACTACAACTCCGCTTTCTACGCACGCATCTTCGAAGTCATTCTTCGCCTCAAGGGCAATTACCTGTGGCCGGCAATGTGGAACAACGCCTTTGCCGAGGATGACCCCGACAACCCCCGGCTGGCCGACGAGTTCGGCATCGTCATGGGCAGCTCCCATCAGGAGCCGATGCTGCGCGCGCAGAAGGAATGGGACTGGCACCTGAAACGCGAGCACGGCAACTGGAACTACGCGGCCCACCCGGACGTTCTGGCGCGGTTCTGGCGAGACGGGGTGCGCGCGCGGAGACAGTTCGAGAGCCTCTTCACCATCGGTCTGCGCGGCGAGAACGATACCGAGATGGTGCACGGTGAAACCGAGAACATCGCGCTGCTGGAAAAGATCGTCGACGTCCAGCGCCGCATCATCGCCGAGGAAGTCAACCCCAAGGTCACCGACGTGCCGCAGCTCTGGTGCCTCTACAAGGAAGTGCAGAACTACTATGAGGCCGGGCTGCGGGTCCCTGACGACGTGACGCTGCTGTGGGCAGAGGACAACTGGGGCAACGTGCGGCGCCTGCCAACGGCTCAGGAACGCACGCGCGCAGGTGGCGCCGGCGTCTACTATCACTTCGATTATCACGGCGGTCCGCGCAGCTATCAGTGGATCAACACGAGTCCGCTGCCGAAGATCTGGGACCAGATGACGCTGGCGAAGCAATACGGTGCCGATCGCGTCTGGATCGTCAACGTCGGCCACTTCAAGGGCTACGAGCTGCCGACGGAGTTCTTCCTCGATCTCGCCTGGGACACCGATCGCTGGACGCACGCCGACCTCCGCGAGTACACCAGGCTGTGGGCCGCACGCGAGTTCGGTCAGCGTCACGCCGGCGAGGCGGCGGCCGTACTCGATACCTACCCGAAATTCAACGCGCGCAGAAAGCCTGAGCTGCTCGCACCGACGACCTACAGCCTGACCCAGCACGGCGAAGCCGACCGCGTCGTGTCGGAGTTCACGGCGCTGGCGGCAAGGGCCGACGCCGTGTACCGGCGCCTGCCGTCGCACAAGCGCGAGGCGTTCTACCAGCTGGTGCTTCAACCGACGCTGGCCGCGGCGCAGGTCAACGAGCTGTATGTCGCTGCCGGCAAGAATGCGCTCTACGCCTCGCAAGGGCGGGCCAGCACCAACGAGATGGCGGCGCGCGTGCGTCAGCTGTTCAAGGCCGATCAGGATCTGATGAGGCATTTCAACCAGGTGTTCGCGGGCGGCAAATGGGATCACTTCATGGACCAGCCGCATCTCGGCTACACGTCCTGGCGCGATCCGCCCGTCGACAGTCTCGATGCGATCCCGCTGGTCGAGCGGAGCGTGCCCGAGACGGCGGGTCTCGGCGTCGCGGTCGATGGTTCTCCGCAGGCGTGGCCCGGGCCCACCGCCGATCCGACACTGCCGTCCTTTGATTCGATCAGTCAGGCGCGCCACTTCGTCGACGTCTTCAACCGGGGCGGCACGCCGTTCGACGTATCGGTGATCGCGAGCGACGCCTGGATCATGGTGGGCGATGCCCCCTCGCGGGTGGAGCGCGACAGTCGCTTCTGGATCTCGATCGACTGGGAAAAAGCGCCGGCTGGCCGCAGCAACGGCAGCCTGTCCATCTCGGGCGCCGGCCAGATGGTTCGCGTCGCGGTCTCGGCGTTCAAGCCGGAGGGCGTGACGAGGAAGACCTTGCGCGGTCCCGCCGAGAGCCAGGGCTTCGTCTCGATCGAAGCCGTGCACTTCACTGGCCGCGACGATGCGGGCGCCGGCACATGGCTGACGGTCGAGGACTATGGCCACACCGCGGGTGGCATGCGCGCCACGGCGCCGGTCGATGCCCCGGCCGCACAACCCGGCAAGGACGCACCGCGGCTCGACTATCTCATGCACCTGTTCACTCCGGGCGAGCTCATGGTGCGCCTGACGCTGGCGCCATCGCTCAACTTCCTGCCGGACCGGGCGATACGTATCGCCGTCGCGATCGACGATGACGAACCGCAGATCCTGACGGTGGTACCCTCCGGGTATCGGGCTGAGAATGGCAACCGTGACTGGGAGACCGCGGTGAGCAACAACGCGCGTGTCGTCGAATCGAAACATCGCGTGGCGGCGCCAGGCGAGCACACGCTGCGCCTGTGGATGGTCGATCCCGGAGTCATCGTCCAGAAGATCCTGGTCACGACACCGGCGGCTGCGCCGCAGACGACCTACCTGGGTCCGCCACCGAGCTATCGCAATCGATAGGCCGGCCGCGCAAGGCCGCCCTGGCGCTGATCCCTCACCCCGGCGCTACCAGTCGTGGGCGGTGCCATCGGCCAGGCGGGCGACCGGCAGATAGGCAGGGTCATACGGGAACGTGGCGGCGAGGGCCTCGTCGATCTCGACGCCGAGCCCCGGCGCGTCACCGGGATACATCACGCCGTTCTCGAAGCTGTACGCGTGCGGGAAGACCCGATCGGTCTCGGCGCTGTGCGGCATGTACTCCTGAATGCCAAAGTTGTGAACGCTCAGATCGAAGTGGAGCGCCGCCGCCATACACACCGGGCTGAGATCCGTCGCGCCGTGCGATCCGGTTCGCACCTGATACAGCTCGGCGAGGCTCGCGATCTTCCGCAGGTGCGAAATGCCGCCGGCATGCACCACCGTCGTCCGGATGTAGTCGATCAGCTGCTCCTGCATGAGCTGCCGGCAGTCGTGGATCGAGTTGAACACCTCGCCCACGGCCAGCGGTGTGACGGTGTGCTGACGAATCAGGCGAAACGCCTCTTGATTCTCGGCCGGCGTCGGGTCTTCCAGCCAGAACAGGTGGTAGGGCTCGAGCTCGCGGCCGAGCCTCGCCGCTTCGATCGGCCGCAGGCGATGGTGAACGTCGTGCAGCAGATGCACGTGTGGTCCGAGCATCGCGCGCGCGCTCGCAAACAGCGGCCCGACGATTTGTAGATAGGCCTCGCTGCTCCACGTCGTGACGAGGGGCGAACGGCCCCGCTCGGCCGGCTCGTACGCCGCACTCATCGAGGCGTCGGACGTGACACCGTAGGTCTTCGTGAATCCCGGCACGCTGGTCTGCAGCCGCACCGCCTTGTAGCCGCGCGCCACGAAGCCGGCCGCGGCGGACACGGCCTCATCGATCGTGCCGCCGCTGGCATGGCCGTAGACCATGACCGATTCGCGTGACGCGCCGCCGAGCAGTTGATAGACGGGAGTTCCGAGCGCCTTGCCTTTGATGTCCCAGAGCGCGGTGTCGACCGCCGCAATCGCGCTCATCGTGACCGGGCCGCGCCGCCAGTAGGCGCCTTTGTAGAGGAGCTGCCAGATGTCCTCAATCCGTCGCGCGTCGAGCCCGACGATCATCGGCAGGACGTGGTCGTTCAGATAGCTCGCCACCGCAAGCTCGCGTCCGTTGAGCGTCGCGTCGCCCAGCCCGGTCACGCCCTCGGCGGTTTCGAGCTTCAGCGTGACGAAGTTGCGGCCCGGGCTGCAGACGATGACGTTTCCGCTGGTGATGATCATGGGGTCGACGGCCGATTTTGTTTGGTCCATGAACTTGCCGCGCCGCCGGCTCGTGGCCGGCCCTGCGTCGCAATCATACGGCGCTTCAGGTGGCTGGTTCCACACCTCACGGGCTTGACGGCCTTCGCCGGCCATCCTTATAGTCCTGGTCACGAACAAACCGATGCGGTCGGTTCCCATGCGGACGAACGACATGATCGATCCCAGGAGTCGGCCCTCAGCCGCTCACGCCCTCGACCAGCCGACCGGCGCTGTCACCGCAGCCGTCGGCCGGTACCGCTGGTGGGTCTGCGCATTGCTCTTCGGCGCCTCGACCATCAACTACATCGATCGGCAGGTCCTCGGCATCCTCAAGCCATCCCTGCAACGGGAACTGGGCTGGAGCGAGATCGACTATGGCTCGATCGTGTTCGCGTTCCAGCTCGCCTACGCGATCGGACTTCTGGCCTGGGGGCGGATCGTCGATCGCATCGGCACGCGCGCAGCGTTCGCCATCGCCGTTCTGCTCTGGAGCATCGCTGCGGCGGCGCATGCCGCGTCGATGGCAATCGGAGGGCCCGCCGCCGCGCTGCTCGGCCTCGCCGGCATCACGATGGCTCAATCGGTGGCGGGCTTCGTCGCCGTGCGTTTCGCACTCGGGCTGGGTGAAGCGGCGAACTTCCCGGTCGGGATCAAGGCCATCGCTGAATGGTTCCCGCGCCGGGAGCGCGCGTTCGCGGCCGGCCTCTTCAACGCGGGAACGAACGTCGGCGCAATCGTGGCGCCGCTCGCGGTTCCGGCGCTCACGCTCGCGTTCGGTTGGCAGTGGGCGTTCCTGGCGACGGGATCCCTCGGCGTCGTCTGGCTGGCAGCCTGGTGGTGGAGTTACGTTCCGCCCGAGCGTCATCCGACGCTCACCGCGGCAGAGTTGAGGCATATCCGCAGCGATCCACCCGAGCCGGCCGAGCCCGCAGGTTGGCGCGCGATTCTGCCGCAGCGCGCCACCTGGGCGTTCGCGGCGGGCAAGTTCCTCACTGACCCCGTGTGGTGGATCTATCTCTTCTGGATCCCTGACTTCCTCAACCGGCAGCACGGTCTCGATCTGCTGACGATTGGTCCGCCGCTGGTCGTGATCTTCCTGGCCGCCGACGCCGGCAGCATCGCGGGCGGCTGGCTGTCGTCGCGATTGATCCGCCAGGGTTGGAGTCTCAACCGCGCGCGCAAGACGACGATGCTCATCGCGGCGCTGGCCGTCGTGCCGGTCGCCGCGGCGGCGCGCACGACCGATCTGTGGGTGGCCGTGGCGCTGATCTCGCTCGCGACGGCCGCGCACCAGGGATGGTCGGTCAACCTCTACACACTCGTGTCGGATGTGTTTCCCCGGCCGGCTGTGGGATCCGTCGTCGGCTTCGGCGCCATGATGGGGGCCGTGAGCGGCATGGTGATCGCGGCCGTCGTCGCGAACATCCTGCAGGTTACCGGCAGCTATGTCTGGGTCTTCGCGATGGCGTCAGCCATGTACTTGATCGCGCTCGCGTGCATCCACATGCTGGTGCCGGTCATCGGCCCGGCCGCGATCGTCTCCAGGCCGACCGCGAGGTGACCGGTGTTCGATCTCAGCAGTCGGGTGGCGGTCGTGATCGGCGGCACGAGCGGCCTCGGCCGCGCGGCTGCGCTGGTGCTCGCCCGCGCCGGCGCCGACGTCGTCGCGACCGGACGCAGGGCGGCGCTGGTCGACGAGGTGGCCACCGCGATCGAAGCGCTGGGACGCCGCTCACTACGGATCGCCGTCGACGCCACTGACCAGACCGCGCTCGTGCGGCTTCGCGAGGCGTGTGCCGCCGAGATCGGCGCCGTCGACATTCTGGTCAATGCCGCGGGCGTGACGTCCAAGGTCGCCACGCTCGAGGCAGACGACGAGACCTGGCGCCGGATCATCGAGACCAACCTCACCGCCACCTTTCAGGCCTGCCGAGTGTTTGGCGAGACGATGGTGGCGCGCGGCCGCGGCCGCATCATCAACATCGCCTCGCTGGCCTCGTTCGTCGGCTTCCATCAGGTGGCCGCCTACACCGCGAGCAAGGCGGGCGTGGCCGGCCTGACGCGCGCGCTGGCCGTTGAATGGGCGATGTCGGGTGTGACGGTCAACGCCATTGCGCCGGGCGTGTTCAGCACCGACCTGAATCGCGCCCTGCTCGACTCGCCGCGCGGCCAGGAGTTGCTGCTGCGGACGCCGATGCGGAGGTTCGGCGAACCCGAAGACCTGTCCGGCGCGATCGTGTTCCTGGCCTCGGATGCGGCCAGCTTCATCACCGGTCACATCCTCGCCGTCGACGGGGGATTTCTCGCCAGCGGTGTGAATCAGTGACGGGTTGCGCCGAAGGGAAACGCACCCGGCACGGACGGCTGGTGCCACCCGAGCAGACGGCGAATCTCGGCGGGGACTGCCTCGATCGGTCCGACGCCTGCCGGAAGCTCGGCGAGGTCGAAGTGGCGCAGGTCTGGGCTTCTGAAGAGCGGGCCGCGGTGCTCAGTGAGGGCGTGGCCATTCCGCTCGAACGCTGGGGCCTGCGTCTGCAGATCCGCGAGCGTGTGGACGCCCCGCTGGCACCCCTCCCCGGCAGCCGGAGACCAGATGATCAGCGGCTGTGAAGAAGCGCCCTGACGAATGTACAAGTTGGCGTCGAGCGTGGTCGGCTGCGGGCGCGTCAGCCGGCCGCACAGCGATGGCGGCTGCACAAAGCGGAGCAGCGGCGCCGCAAACGTCGTCGTTGCGGCGAGCACGTTCGCGGCGATGACGTGCCCCTCGCGTTGGTCGACATCCGGACCGGTGCGTGGATGCCAGGCGAAATGATCGCCGACCGCGCTGCGCTCGTTGCGTTCGACCACCAGCGGCGAGTTCACCAGCGTGTTGTGGTAGATGCGGGCGTTGGCGCTATTGAGGATGCGGATGCCGGTCTCGTTGCCAACGAACACGTTGCCCGCGACCACCGCGCCTCGCGAGATCTCGAAGAAAAAGCCGGTGAGAGAGCCTTCGACCCAGTTGTTGACGAAGACGGCGTCCACCGTGCCGACGTCGTACCAGACGCCATTCGAGTGTGGCTGTTCGAGGATCAGGTTGTCGCGCACGGTGACGCGGCGTGACTGGTTGAAGATCTTGACGGCCGCCGGGTAATAGCCAGTGAGCTGCTCGACGTTGTTGCGCCGGATGACGTTCCGCTCGAGCAGCACGTCGGACGACCCGATCACGTAGAGCCCTTCCGTTCCGGTGTCGGCGACCAGCGAGTGGCGCACGGTCAGTCCGTCGCCGCGGAAGTAGCCGGCGACGCGCGAACAGTAGGTGATGGTCACGTGTTCGAAGGTCGTGCCCGTCACTTCCTTCCCGTATGTGGACGGATCGGCCGGGCCGATCGGATCGTCGGTCGGCTCTTCGTCCGCGGTGGCTGCCGGCCGCGCACCCTCGATATCGATCGCGCGATAGGCGTACTGCGTGAACGTCAGCCCGCGAATCACCGGACCCTTGCGGTCGTTGGCTTTGCCGTGTGCCGGCCGGGAGGTGCGCAGCAGCGCGACATCGAAGGCGGTGATCTCGACCAGGTGGCCCTTCGGCTCGGTGCCGATGTACACGTACCCGGTCTCGTAGTCGATGTAGAACGACCCGGCGTCGAGCTCGCCTTCCCAGCCGACCGATCGGAGCAGGCGGCCGTCCAGGAACACCATGTCGTTGTTGAACCGGTGGCGCGGCGTGAGCATGCCTTCGCGCTCGCGGCGCCACCACCCGAGCGGTGTGGCGGGAAAGAGGGTGGTCCATTTCGTCCGCCAGACGTTGTTGCGGAGTGCTTCCCACTCCGTGGCGACGCGCGTGCCCTTGAGGATTGGCTGCTCGTCCGCGTAGGGCTGGATCGTGATGCCCTGGCTCAGGGTGAGACCGCCGGTGCGGTAGACGCCGCCGCGCAGGATCACTGCGTCGCCCGACACGACGCGAGCGATGGCGGACTCGAGGGTGGTCGGCTCGGCGAGGCTGGTGCCCGGCGCATCCGCCCGGCCGTCGGGCGCGACGTAGTACACGTGCGCGGCCTGCGGAACGACGTAGCGCTGCTGGATCGGCCCATAGGGTCCGCCTGACGGCTGCGCCGCGAGCGGCGCGGCAGCCAGGAGCGTGAGGCCAATCGCTCCGGCCAGGCACCTCATCTCAGGCCACGTTGGCGAGGCCGAAATGCTGCTGCACGACCAGGGTCACTGCGCCACGTAGCCGGGGCTGCGTGGCTGGATCGGTCGGCACGATGCGGGTCGTGATCAGGGACATCGATCGGCTCCGGACCACCTCCTCGATCACCGGTCCAATGCGATTCCACGCCGCGGTAATCTCGCCGATGATCACGACGACCTGCGGCGCGAGCGCGGTCACGATCGGCGCCAGGCCGATGCCAAGGTACCGCGCCATCGAGTCGAGGGTCTCGCCGGCCCGGGTGTCGCCGGTTTCCGCCAGTCGCAGGAGATCGCCGAACGCCTGCACCGGGCGCGAGGCCGGCCGCCCGCCGGACTTGCGCCCGGTGTCGGACACGGCGGCGTTGTAGCGGGCCAGCGCCGCGGCATTCGACGCGTACTGTTCCCAGCATCCCCGTTTGCCGCAGGAACAGCGCGGCCCCTGATCGTCGAGCGTCACATGCCCGAGCTCGCCGGCCAGCGAACCGGTCCCGTGGAAGAGCTGGGCGTTCAGCAGCAGCCCGACGCCGACGCCTTCGGAGACGGTGACCGCCACCAGGTCCTTGAGGTCGTCGGGATGACGGCCGAACCAGAGCTCGGCCAGCGCGCACGCGCTCGCGGCGTTCTCGAGGGCCACGGGCAGATCGATCGTCGACTCGAGCAGACGGCGCAGGTTCACCGAGGGCCAATGGAGGTTCGGCGCGAAGACCAGCATGCCTGAGTCGTCGACGCGTCCGGGCAGGCTGATGCCCACGCCTTCGTAGATCATGTCTGGATGCGCGCTGCGAAATGCCGTGACGGTGTTCGCCAGGGCGCGAGCGAACTCCTGGGGTGTGGACGGGGTCGGCCACTCGGTCTGCATCACGAACCGCGCGTCAAGTCCCGCGAGGCCGACTCGCGTGAGGCTTGGACGCAGATCCACGGCGATGATGCCGGCGCGTTCGACGTTCAGGTGCAGGAATCGCGGACGGCGGCCGCGCGCCGAGGCAGCGCTCGCGCCCTCGGTGACCCAGCCTTCCCGGATCAGCTGCTCGATGATCGCGGAGACCGTGCTGCGCTGCAGCCCGGAGCGTCGCGCCAGGTCCGCACGCGACATCGGCTGATGTCTCCTGATGATGCTGAGTGCGATACGCCGATTGATATGGCGCGCGGTCTCGCTGCTGGCGACGTTGAAGTTGGTCAGGTCGATCTTGCGCATGGAGGATTGGCCAGCGTGCCACAGGGCGAGGCTTGTTGCCTGCCCGAACGATAGAGTCAGCTGACACCGCTGTCAAGGCGGCCCGACCCTTCAGGATGGGCCGTGGCCCACACGTCCTGCTGGATCACGGGCACTTCTCCGCCAGCCCGTGCCACCGGACGTCGTGTCGGCTGAGTTCGTGACACGAACAAATAGGCACTCTTGACCGACCTGCGGCGTCTGCCTCGAGCCAGCCCTGGCTCATCCTGTGGGCCGTTACCTGCGGATATAACACTCGCATTGACAACCCGCGCGCCGGAAGTGTATAAGTGCGCGAATTTAATGTTTTGGTGCCAAACAAATTCGGCATACCTCGTCCCCACGGGCAATCGTGTCAGCAACAGGAGACCGCGATGGCGACGACTCTCAGACAGCGGATTCGTTTGTTCGGATGGCCAGCACGCGGCGTAGCACGCCCCGGGCTCGTCGCGGCGACCGTGGCGGCGATGGTCGCCGTCGCCCCGCTGGCATCGGCGCAGGTGCTCTACGGCAGCATCACCGGCAATGTCATCGACGGGACCGGCGCCGCGCTGCCTGGCACCACGGTCGTCGCCGTCAACGCCGGGACCGGGGTGTCGAGGACGGCGGCCACCGATGCGCGCGGCACCTTCAATTTCAGTGACCTCATCCCGGGCGTCTACGACGTGACGTTCGAGCTGGCCGGCTTCAAGACGCTCGCCCAGCGCGGCCTGCGCGTCGACACCAATACCGTCCGCCGCGTCGACGCCAAGCTCGAAGTCTCGAGTGTCTCCGAGACGGTCGAGGTCGTCTCGAGTGCGGCCGTTCTGCAGACCGATCGCGCGGACATGATCACGACTCAGACCTCCCAGCAGGTCAACAACCTGCCGCTCGCTGGAAGCCTGGGGCGCAACTACCAGAGCCTGATGCAGGTCGTGCCGGGCGCGTCGATTGTCCGCACGGAGAACGGGCAAGGCGAGGCCAACTCGGTGGCCGGCAGTCCGCAGCGCTCGATTTCGTTCACGGTCAACGGCGTCTCCGGCTGGAACAACATTACCCGGATCGACGGCTCGCCGGTGCAGTATGTGTGGCTGCCGACCAACACCGCCTACGTGCCGTCACCCGAAGCCATCGAAGAAGTCAGCATCGTCACCAATTCCTACACGGCCGAGGTCGGCATGGCCGGCGGCGCCGCGATCAACGTCATCGTCAAGTCGGGCACGAATGCCTACCGCGGCACCGGCTGGCTGTACGACACCGACGCCGACTGGCGGGCGCGCAACCCGTTCCAGACAACCCCCAACAATCCGAAGAACGTCCTCAAGCAGTACGGCGCCAACCACGGTGGCCGGATCCTGCGCGACCGGTTGTTCTACTTCTTCAACGTGGAGCGCACGACGCAGGAAGTCGGCGCCGGCAGCCGCCTGCTCTCGATCGCGCCGGCCAGTCTGCGGCCGAACAGCGCCGGTGACGTCGTCTTCCCGACTCCGGAGCAGGGTGGCGCGATTATTTACGACCCTGCGTCGAACGCGGATCCGGCACTGCGCACGCCGTTCCCGAACAACACGGTTCCCGCCGCTCGCATCGATCAGGCGGCTCTCTACCTGATCGACAAGCTCCCGGCCACCACCGGCCCCGGTTACACGAATAACATCGAGACGACCGGCGCGCTCGACTACGAGCGCACCAACTACGACTTCAAGCTCAATTACTCCACCGGCAACCTCAACGTGTTCGGCCGCTACGGTAACTCGCCGCACGACATCAACGATCAATATGCGCTCGGAGAGGCCGGTGGCGGATCGGCGGCCGGTGGATCGGTCGGCCTGGCCGTCGGCCGGACGCAGATCCTCGGCCTTGGCGGGACCTACGTAGTCAACTCGACCACACTCTTCGACGCCAACTTCGGATTGACGCACCAGGTGCTCGGCGCCGAGGCGCCCGATCTCGACGTCAAGGTCGGCCTCGACGCGGACAAGATGAACATTCCCGGCACCAACGGTCCGGACCGTCTGCAGGGCGGCCTGCCGAGCTTCCAGATCGCGAACTGGTCCAACCTCGGCAACGACGGCACCGGCAACCCGTTCAACTTCCGGGATAACCAGTACGCGTTCAGCGCAAATCTTCAGAAACAGTTCCGCGCTCACCGTGTCCGTGGCGGGCTCGAGTGGCTCGACCAGCAGATCAACCACTTCCAGCCCCAGGGCGGCACATTCCAGACGGTCCGCGGCACCTTCATCGTGAGCGGGCAGTCGACGATGCTGCAGAACGCGCCGGCGCCGGCCGACACACGCTTCAACTCGTGGGCCGCGTTCCTGCTCGGCCAGCCGTCGCAGGCCGGCAAGGTCGATCAGCTGCTCAACCCCAACTCGATCTACATGGCGACCTGGGCCGCGTACGCGCAAGACACGTGGCAGCCGACTCCCGACCTGACCCTGTCCTACGGACTGAGGTGGGAGCACCAGCTCTGGCCGCGCCGGCCCGACGGCCTGGGCGTGAACCGCTTCGATCCAGCCGACGGCTACGTCTATGTCGGCGGCGAGGGCGACACCCCGCAGGATACGGGTGGGAGCACCGAGGGGATGTTCCTGCCGCGCCTGGGCGCGACCTACCGCCTCAACGAAAAGACCGTGTTCCGTGCCGGCTACGCGCTCGGCGCAGACAACACGAGCTTCGTCAACTTCCGCAACTCGTACCCGTCGGTCTTCGCGTGGGCGATGCCGACCGGACGGTTCGGTGGCGCCGACAATGCGTTCGTGCCGGCCACCACCTTCCGGCAGGGCCTCGTCGTGCCGGGCGGCGCTCCCGATACCTCCTCGGGCCGCATCCTGCTGCCCCAGAACGTCGGCACCACGACCTATGCGGAGGACGTCGAGCGCGGCAAGGTCCACTCGTTCAACGTCGCGGTGCAGCGCGAGTTCACGCGCTGGCTCACGGGCCAGGCGGCGTACGTCGGTACGCGCGCGAATGGACAGATGAACTTCGTCAACGTCAACGGGGCGGCCCCGGGCACCGGCAACGCCGGAAGGCCGCTGGTGCTCGCCGGGCTGACCAACGTCAACTCCGACATCAACGTGTTCTCGCCGTACGGCGACACCGTCTACGACGGTCTGCAGACCGTACTCAGAGCCCGCGCCCGCGGCGCGGCAGTCGATGTCGCCTACACGCTGGCGAAGGTCACCAACTACGCGGACAACGCCGGCGGCAACGCGGCCGGCGCCGGCGGGCCCCGCATCCAGTATCTGCCGGAGAAGGAGCGCAACAAGGGCCTGGCCGGCTACGATCGGACTCACAACCTGCAGGTGTGGGGCGTCTACGACCTGCCCTTCGGCCGCAACGGACGTTGGGCGACGGAAGGCGCATCAGGGTGGATCTTCGGCGGCTGGACGGTCAATGCGATTTGGACCGTTATGAGCGGCACGCCCATCTACATCGTCCAGGGCACGGCCTTCAATCTGAACGCGCCCGGCAGCCAGCAGATTCCTGACCGCCTCGTCGACGATGTCGCAACGTTCCCGGATCACGTGGTGGGCCGTCCGCCAGCCGGCGACAATGGCGACAACTACCAGTACTTCGATCGCTCGGCTTACGGCGTGGTCAACATCCCGGCCGGCCAGCCGCAGCGGTTCGGCAACTCGCCGCGCAACACGCTTCGCGGTCCCGGTTTCTGGAACGTGGACTTCGGACTGTTCCGCCGCGTCGAGTTCTCACGCTACTCCGCGCAGTTCCGGTTCGAGGTTCTGAACGTCTTGAATCACCACAACTACTCGAATCCGGGCAACAATGTCTCCGACCCCCTGACGTTCGGCTTCATCACGAGCACGACGGGCGTCGGTGAACGCAACCTCCGACTCGGATTCCGTGTGACGTTCTAGACGGGTTGATTCCGTATCTTCGTCTTGCCCTTGCCCTCGCACTCACGGGGCTGCTGCCGACGCTGCCGGGCGGCGCGGCGGCAGGCCAGTCGCCCAGGTGGGTCGCCACCTGGGCGGCGTCACAGCAGCTCGTAGAGCCGCGAAACCTGCCGCCGGCACCGGCGTTCACCGACACAACCATCAGACAGCTCGTGCGCGTCTCGATCGGAGGGCGCCAGGTCCGCGTCCGCTTTTCGAACGCATTCGGCGACGCCCCGTTGAGGCTTCACGGCGCGCGCATCGCGCGCCCGGCGAAGGTCGGTGCCAGCGACATTCACCCGGAGAGCGATCGCGCGCTCACGTTTGCCGGCCGGTCGGCGGTCACCATTCCGATCGGCGCGATGGTGGTATCCGACATGCTCGACTTCGACCTGTCGCCGCTGGCCGACGTCGCCATTACCGTTCATGTGCGGGGCGCGCCGCCGGACGTCACCGGCCATCCGGGCTCCCGAACGACGTCGTTCTTTCAGGCGGGTGACGCCGTCTCGGCCCCGGCATTACCGTCGGCCGTGCGGGTGGAGCATTGGTACTTCCTGAGCGGCATCGACGTGGTGGCGGGACCCGAGGCGGCGGCGGTTGCGGTGCTCGGCGACTCCATCACCGACGGACGTGGATCGACGACCGATGGCAACGACCGCTGGACCGACGTGCTGGCCCGGCGCCTGCACTCGAACGAGGCGACGAGGGATGTGGCGGTCCTCAACCACGGCCTCGGCGGCAACCGGCTGCTCAGCAGTGGCCTTGGACCGAACGCCCTCGCGCGTCTCGAGCGCGACGTGCTCGCGCAGCCCGGCGTGAAGTGGCTGATCGTGCTCGAGGGCATCAACGACATCGGCGCGCGTCCCGAGGATCTGGCGCGCGGCCGGACGCCGGCAACCGCCGACGACATCATTTTCGCGCTCACGCAGATCATCGACCGCGCCCGCGCGCACGGCATTCTCGTCTACGGCGGCACGATCATGCCGTTCGAAGGCATCACCGACCTGAACTACCACACCCCGGAAGGCGAAGCCGATCGCCAGCGTGTGAACCAGTGGATTCGACGGAGCGGACGATTCGACGCGGTGATCGACTTCGATGCCGTCACCCGCAACCCCGAGCAGCCGACACGCCTCTCTCCGGTGGTGGATGGCGGGGATCACCTGCATCCGTCCGCGGCCGGCCACCGGATCATGGGCGAAGCCGTCGATCTGCGTTTGTTCAGCCGGCGTTAGAACTACCGCGTCAGGAATTCTCAGCGACCATCAGCTGGACGGTCTGGAGATCCTCATCGCGCGAGGATGAGCCGACCATGATCAGGAACTCACCAGGTTCGACGCGGAAGACCATGTCGATGTCGTAGAAGGCCAGGCGATCGGGCGTGATGTCGAGCGTGACGGTTCGCGTCTCGCCTGGGTCGAGCGTCACCCGCGTGAAGCCTTTCAGTTCCTTGACCGGCCGCGTCACGCTCGACACCACATCTCGAATGTACAGCTGGACCACTTCGTCGCCGGCAGTCGCACCGGTGTTGGTCACGTCGATCGAGACGCACACCGACTCGCCGACGGCGATGCGACTGCGGTCGAGCCGCAGGTTGTCGAGGGCAAAGGTCGTGTAGCTGAGGCCGTAGCCGAACGAGAACAGCGGCGTGACCGAGTCGAACAGGTAGCCGCGGCGCGCCGAGGGCTTGTGATTGTAGTACGCGGGAACGTGGCCGACGGAACGCGGGATCGTAATCGGGAGCTTGCCACCAGGATTGATGTCACCGAAGACCACGTCGGCGACGGCACGGCCGGATTCCTGTCCGAGGTACCACAGTTCGAGAATCGCCGCGGCCTTCTCCGCGAGGTTTCGCACCGAGGCCGGACGTCCGCTGAACAACAGCGCGACGATCGGTGTACCGGTGGCAGCGATAGCGTCCACGAGCTCGTCCTGCCGCCCGACCAGGTCGAGGCTCGCGCGATCGCCCAGGTGATTGAATGCCCACGCCTCGCGCGACGTCTGCTCGTTGTCGCCAATCGCCAGCAGGACGACATCTGCCCGTGCCGCCAGCGCCGCAGCTTCGCGAATGCTCGTTCGATCCTCCTCGGGGTCGCCGGGCGTGACCTCGTCCTGGGCCCACGCCCCGCCGACGGTGATGGCGCAGCCATGATGGTGGAGCACCTCCACACCTGCCGGCGCGCGTTCGCGGATCGCCTGCAGCACGGTGCTCGACTGCAGCGGCGTCCCGCTGTAGCCGCCGAGCATGACCCGGTCGGCGTTGGGACCGATGACGGCGATGGTCGTGAGCGCCGTTGCCTTGAGCGGAAGGACATCGTGGGCGTTCTTCAACAGCGTGATCGTCTTTCGCGCCGCTTCGAGCGCCAGCGTCCGGTGCGACGGCTCGCGGACGAGCCGTTCGGCCTCGTCTGGATCGACGTACGGATCCTCGAACAGCCGCAGACGGAACTTCGCCTGGAGCAACGGTCGCACGCGTTCGTCGATGAGGGCTTCCGGGAGGGTGCCTTCACGGACCAGCTCGATCAGGAATGGATAGCAGTCCGGATCGGGTAGCTCGATGTTGACGCCGGCGCGCACCGCCAGCGCGGCCGCTGCTTTCGCATCGGCCGCGACATGATGCCCCAGCGACTCCGCTCGGTCGTTCAACTCGCGAATCGCGAAGTAGTCGGACACAACGGTTCCGCGAAACCCCCACTCCCGGTGCAGGACATCCTCGAGCAGCCACCGGTTCGCGTGCGACGGCACGCCGTCGATTTCGTTGTAGGACGGCATCACGCTGAGCGCGCCGCCCTCGCGAATGGCCGCCTCGAACGTGCAGAGAAACGTCTCCCGCAGCACGCGCATCGAGATGTTGACCGGTGCGCAATTGGTGCCGGATTCGGGCTGGCCATGCGCGGCGAAGTGCTTCAGCGTGGCCGCGACACGCCGCTTGTCGGTGAAGGTCGCGTCGCCCTGGAAGCCCCGCACTGCCGCCACGCCCAACCGCGCAACCAGGTACGGATCCTCGCCGAAAGTCTCCTCGACCCGCCCCCAGCGCGGCTCGCGCGCCACGTCGACGACCGGCGTGAGCGCCTGGTGCGTACCGCGAGCACGGGCTTCGGCCGCGGTCATCGCATACAGGCGCTCGATCAGGTCCGGATCGAACGTCGCCGCCAGCCCGATCGGCTGCGGAAAGCTGGTGCCTTCCTTCGCCGCGTGTCCGTGCAGGCACTCCTCATGAAACATCACCGGGATGCCCAGGCGCGACGACTCGATGAAGAAGCGCTGGATGGCATTGGTCAGCTCGGCCATCTCCCGCGCCGTCAACCCTTCGCCGGCATCGCTCGGCCGGCCGACCTGTCCCAGCCCGTGGCCGGCGGCGAAACGCGCGCTGGCCTTGGCCCGGTCGAAGCGCCCTCGCCCGTCGACCAGCGCGTCCGCTTTCTCGCGCCAGACACAGAGCATCTGCGCGACTTTCTCTTCGAGCGTCATGCGGGACAGCAGGTCATCGACACGCGCGTCGATCGACGCCGCCGGATTCTTGTAGGTAGGCTCGCTCATCGTCTCGTTCTGAGGACTTCGGCCACCGCGTCGAGCGCCGGTTTGGGCCGTCCCAGGCGATCCCACAGCAGCGGGTAGTTGATGCGGCCGGGGATCGGAAAATCGTGCAGCCACGACTGAGCGTCGGTCACGCCCCACAAGGTCACACGCGAGATGGCGGCGCGGTGGCGCAGGACCACCCGGAAGATGTCCGCGTAACGCTCTGCGAGCTGACGCTGTTGCGCGTCCGGCAGCCCGTCGGGATAGATGTTGGTCGTGGCACGTATCGCCGCCTTTCGCGACAAGTCCGCGCCCCACATGTCAGGCTCCCGCGGCAGGACGTCGACGTCGAGCTCGGTCAACGCCACTCGGACGCCGGTGCCGGCTGCGAGAGCGCCGATCGCCGCATCGATTTGTGCGATCGGCGGCTCCGTCAGCCCCCAATGCGCCTGCTCGCCGATGCCATCGACGCGGACGCCCTGTGTGCGCAGGCGGTTGACCAGCGCGATCGCGCTGTCGCGTTTCGCCGGCTTCCACAGGTTGTAGTCGTTGTAGTACAGCTCCGCGTCCGGGTCGGCCTCGCGCGCAAACTCGAACGCTTTGGCGATGTAGTCTTCGCCGACCGCTTCCAGCCATGGCGTACGGCGCAGGGTGCCGTCCTCCTCGAGCGCCTCGTTGACGACATCCCAGGCGTGGATGCGGCCGCGGTAGCGACCGACGACGGCGGTGATGTGCGCGCGCATTCTCGCGAGCACGGTGGCTCGATCGGCTTTGCTTCCCGACGCACCGGCAAAGACCCACGCCGGTGTCTGCTGGTGCCAGACCAGCGTGTGTCCCACGATCAGCATGTCGTGTGCCCGGCCGAACGACACAAAAAGGTCGGACGCCGCGAACTCGTAGCGGTCCGGCTCTGGATGAAGCACCTCCCACTTCAAGATGTTCTCGGCCGTGATCGAGTTGAAGTGGCGCGTGACAATGGCCAGCGATGCCGCGTCGGCGCCCGCGATCTGCGCATGATTGAGCGCCGCGCCGATCCGCAGGCCGGGTGGCGTCAGTGACTTCAAGGGCGGCGCCTCGATGGCGGCCAGCGACGCCGCGCCCAGAGCGACGAACGCGACCGACGTGAGCCGCGAACGGCGCCCTCGATCAGGCTGTTGCCTGTGCATTGCGGCGTTCTCTGAGGTCGTCGGTAATGCGAATCTCCGCGGCCTTGTCGATCCCGTAGAGAAGCAGGCACGCGGTGCAGCAGGCGAATCCGATGGCGGGGAGGGCGCTCATCGTGTAGCGGATGGCGTCCAGTGCCGCGGGCGTCTGATCGACGTTCGGCACGTAGCCGTAATACGCCAGCACGAAGCCGGTAATCGCACCGCCGAACCCGAGGCCGGCCTTGAGCGCGAAGACCACGCCCGAGAACACGATCGCGGTCGCGCGACGGTAGGTCTTCCACTCGGAGTAGTCCGCGACGTCGGCCATCATCGCCCACAACAATGGAATGGTGAACCCGTACACGAACTGCCGCAGCATCTCGATCACGAACATCCATCTCACCGCGGACGGAGGCAAGGGGAGGAACGCCAGCGTGAATACCGTCGTTCCCAGCAGGCCGGCGATGAACACGTTGCGCTTGCCGTAGCGCATCGCCAGCCCCTTGGAGAACAGGATCCCCGCAATGGTGGCGAGGGTCCCGAGCACGTTGAAGGCGCTGAAGAGGCCCTCATTGCCGACGTAGTACCGGAAATAGTACAGGACGACGCTGCCGCGCATCGCGAGGGTAATGAAGAGCACGAATGTCAGCGCGAACATGGCGAGCCACGGGCCGTTTCGCCGGAGATCCGCGAAGTGCTGCGCCGTGGTGGCGGATTGATCGGGGGCGGGCCTGATCCGTTCGCGCGTCGTCGCGAACGTGATGACGAACAGCACGACAGCCAGCGCTGAGAAGATGCCGATCGTGTACTGGTAGCCGACGGCGCTGTTGCCCTGCCCGAACAGGTTCACCATCGGCAGCGCGAGTCCCTGGATGATGAGTTGTGCCGTCATCGCGCACACGAAGCGGTACGACGACAGGCTCGTCCGCTCGCCGAGGTCGCCGGTGATCACGCCGGAGAGGGCGGAGTAGGGCAGGTTGTTCGCCGAGTACACGGCCATCAGCAGCACGTAGGTGACATACGCGTAGGCGAGCTTTCCGGAAGGGCCGAGGTCGGGGGTGACGAACGTCAGGAAGCCCATGATGCCGAACGGGACGGCGGTCCAGAGCACCCATGGGCGGAACTTCCCCCACCGCGTGTCCGTCCGGTCCGCGATTGCACCCATTAGCGGATCGAAGGCCGCATCGAAGACGCGTACCACGACGAGCAGCGTGCCGGCCGCGGCCGCGGTGATGCCAAAGGTGTCCGTATAGAACGCCAGCTGGAACATCACCATCGTCTGGAAGATGAAGTTCGCGGCCATGTCGCCGAGACCGTAGCCGACCTTCTCTGCAACGGAGAGCGTCTCTCTGTCGTTTCTGGTCTGGTTCGTCACCGGCTGGCTCCTGAGGTGAGGTGGACGGTATTCAGCGCGAGAGGCCGTCCGCTCGTCCGTCGATCGGGATCGGTCCGCCGCTGAACTGCTGGAAGTACTTCAGGCACTTGTCTCGCCAGGCCGCGGCGTCGTCTGCCTGGCGCTGCAGCTTCGCACGCACCGCCGCGTGACGGTCGGAATCGACGTGTCCACGCAACAGCTCCCAGCGCGAGACCATCGAGCGGGCGCCAGCGGCGCCACGCGTGTAGTGATGGACGAGGCCCTCCCACAGCGTGCGCCCTGAGGAAAGGCGGTAACCCCAGGGCAGGCGATGGAACCAGAGCAGGAGTTTCTCAGGGGTCGTCGCGGGATCGGCCCACTGTTCTCGCAGCGGCGATCGGTACTGGCCGACGGCATTGCTGCCACGTGGTGAGCGGTCGAAACCGATCGCGTCGCGACTGGCGCGATGATAGTAGAGGGCCGACCAGTCAGCCCGGCGCGGGTCCGGGTTCTCGGGCATCGGCTCGTAGTGGTCGCCGCCGATCAGATGATGCAGGCCCAGAGGCATCGAGTAGTCGACCAGAAGCTCGCGCGATTCCAGCATCATCGGCTCGAGCGTCCGCCGCACCTCGGCGGCATGGCCCCACGTCATCTCGATCCACTCGCGCGCAATCGCGTCGGCGGAGAGGTCGGGATTCCAGGCCAGCCGTCCGTACGCGTACCAGTTCGCCTGCCCGAAGTGGTGCCCGGTCCAGTTCGTATCGCGGCCGGTGTTGGCGACGCCGGCGATCGCAGTGAGCCGGTAGTTATGGAGCGTCCCGTCGACGACGCGGCTGACCAGCGAGCCAGGACCGGCGGCGAACGTATCCGCATCGAGCGTCTCCTTCCACATCGGCGCGAGGTAGACGAGATGATTGGAGTGGCCCAGATACTCCTGCGTGATCTGGAGCTCCGCCATCATCGGCGTGCGCGGCATCGCGCCGAATAGCGGACTGAAGGGTTCGCGTGGCTGAAAGTCGAGCGGCCCGTTCTTCACCTGCACGATCACGTTGTCGCGGAAGCGGCCGTCGAGCGGCGTGAACTCGAGATACGCACGCTTGACACGATCGGGGTCCGCCTTTTCGTCGTAGACGAACGCGCGCCACATGACGATGCCGTTGTGAGGCGCGACGGCATCGGCGAGTACGTTGGCCCCATCGGCGTGCGTCCGGCCGTAGTCCTGCGGGCCTGGCTGTCCTTCGCTGTTGGCCTTCACCAGGAACCCGCCGAAGTCGGGAATGAGGGTGTAGATCTCGGTCGCCTTGTCGCGCCACCATCGAGCCACACCGGGGTCGAGCGGGTCGGCTGTGGGCAGCCGGCCCAGTGTTCGGGGCGCCGCGAAGTTCGCCGACAGGTACACGCGGATGCCATAAGGCCGCAGCATATTGGCGATCGCGGCCACTTTGGCGAGGTACGGCTTGGTTAGCAGATCCGGGTGGGCGTTGACGTTGTTCAGCACGGTGCCGTTGATGCCGATCGAGGCATTCGCCCGTGCGTAGTCTTCGATCCGCGGGTCGACGCGGCCGGGCAGCTCGTGCCAGGTCCAGAGCGACGGGCCGGCGTAGCCCCGCTCGATGGTGCCGTCCAGATTGTCCCAATGATTCAGCAGCCTTCGATCGATACGCGGCCGTTCGACCAGATCGAGCCGCTCGAGCGGCTGTCGTGTTTGAATCAGACGCAGGAAGTGGAAGGCACCGCGAAGCGCGCCGACCTCGCTGGCCGAGGCGATGACCGTGACCGGCCGCCGATCGATCGTGGCTGATCGGATCACGTAGCCATCGCTGCCGGCGCGGTCGAGATCGGCGTTCCAGCCAAGGCCGGCAATCGCGGGCACGCTCTTGGCTGTCCCGACCACGACCGCACCGTCGGCCTGGACGGACGCCACGACCGGGAGGTCGACGCCCAGGAGGCCCTTGACGCCGCGCCGCAGTTCGTCACGCGTGAGCCGGGCGGTGGGGGATGTTTCCGGGGCCACGAGCGCGGTCACCGCGCGCCGGTAGGTATTCCGCAGCCCCGGATCACCGAGGGGGAGGTAGCGGAGCCAGAGGTCGTAGCCGGTCTCGGCGCGGGCGGCCGCCACCGGCAGGACCAGCAGAAACGCCAGGGCGAACGCCGATTTGACTGTAGTTCGCGACAACAACAAAATATCTGGCACTCGGCCAGTTCTATTCGGCATACTGGCGTCAACCTATTGTTCTGGTCGAGAATTATAGCCCATGCCTCAGCACCCGACGTCCAGCCTGGAGCCCCGGCCGGAGCACAAGTTCACCTTCGGCCTGTGGACCGTCGGGAATCCCGGGAGCGACCCGTTCGGGCCCGCCGTGCGGACACGGCTGACGCCGGTGGCGATCGTTCGCCTGCTCGCCGACGTCGGCGCCATGGGCGTGAACCTGCATGACAACGATCTCGTACCGATCGATGCGACGACGGCCGAGCGCGACGCGATCGTTGCCGAATTCAAGCAGGTGCTCGCCGACACGGGACTCACCGTCCCGATGGCCACGACCAATCTGTTCAGCGATCCAGCGTTCCGGGACGGCGCGTTCACATCCAGCGACCCCGACGTCCGCAACTACGCCCTGCAGAAAACGATGCGGGCCATCGATCTCGGCGTCGAGCTTGGCGCCAGGGTCTATGTGTTCTGGGGCGGACGGGAAGGCACGGAGACCGACGCCGGCAAGAACCCCCTGGACGCGCTGAAATGGTTTCGCGAGGCGCTCAACTTCCTCACCGCTTACGTGCGCGATCAACACTACGACCTCGTGTTCGCGCTCGAAGCCAAGCCGAACGAGCCGCGCGGCGACATCTATCTGCCGACGACCGGCGCCATGCTCGGGTTCATCGCGTCGCTCGATCACCCCGAGATGGTGGGCGTCAATCCGGAGGTCGCGCACGAGCACATGGCCGGCCTCAATTTCCTGCACGCGGTGGCGCAGGCCTGGGACGCCGGCAAGCTGTTTCACATCGACCTGAACGACCAGGCGTTCGGCCGCTACGATCAGGACTTCCGTTTCGGATCGCACAGCATCAAGCAGGCATTCTTCCTGGTGAAGTTTCTCGAGGAGGTCGAATACGCCGGCAGCCGTCATTTCGACGCGCACGCGTACCGGACCGAGGATCTCGACGGCGTCCGCGCGTTCGCGCGTGGCTGCATGCGCAGCTATCTCCTCCTGAAAGAGCGCGCCCGCCAGTGGAACGAGGATCGTGAGATCCAGGCGCTGGTAGCCGAGCTGTCGCCGCAGGAGGGCGCCGTGGCATCCGGCGGCTTCGACCGCACTCGCGCCGCGGCGCTCAAGGCGCAGCCGTTCGATCGGGCCAGCCTCGGCAGCCGCGGGCGCGCCTACGAGCGCCTCGATCAGCTCACCGTCGAATGTCTCCTGGGGATGCGGGCGTGACCTCGCGCAGCGCTGCGTCGGCCGCGCGTGCCTTCCTCGATCGGGAATTCCTCCTCGAAACGAGCGTGGCCAGCGATCTCTATCATCGCTTCGCCGAGCCGCTGCCGATCATCGACTACCACTCACACCTGCTCCCGCGGCAGATGGCGACCGATCACCGCTTCCGCTCGATCACCGAGCTGTGGCTCGACGGCGACCATTACAAGTGGCGGGCGATGCGCGCCAACGGCGTCGACGAGTCGGTCATCACCGGGAACGCGTCCGACTGGGAACGCTTCGAGGCGTGGGCGCGCACGGTGCCGGACACGCTGCGGAACGCCCTGTATCACTGGACGCACATGGAGCTGAAGCGTCCGTTCGGCATCGACGTCTGCCTGTCACCGGCGACGGCGCGCGACGTCTTCGACGCCTGCAACGCGCGGCTGCGCGAGCCCGGATTCTCGATGCTGGGTCTGCTCGCATCGTTCGGCGTCGCCGTGGTCTGTACGACGGATGATCCGGCGGACTCGCTGGAATGCCACCGCACCCTCGCGGCGCGGCCCGACCCGGTGACCGCCGTGTATCCCACCTGGCGCTCGGATCGCATTCTGGCCGTCGAGGATGCCGCGGAGTTCAACGCGTGGATCGCGCGCCTCGAAGGCGTGGCGGGCACGGCCGTTGGCGGATGCCTGTCGACCCTGCTGGAAGCGCTCGACACGCGCCACGACGCCTTCCATGAGCTCGGCTGTCGCGCCTCCGACGTCGGGCTCGACGCGATCCCGGCCGAACCATGGACATCATCAGAGGTGGACGCCGCGTTCGATCGCGTGCGTTCGGGGCAGGCGCTCGATCCTGGTCAGGCGCGGCGGCTGAAAGCCGCGCTGCTCCATCACCTTGCGCTCATGCACCACGCCCGCGGCTGGGTCCAGCAGTTCCATCTCGGGGCGATGCGCGGCGCCAGCTCGCGCGGACGAAGAGGTCCGGGCGCTGACGGCGGCTTCGACGCGATCGGCGACTTCGAGCAGGGCCGGCCGCTGGCGCGCTTCCTGGATCGGTTGGACGAAACGGACCAGCTCGCCAGGACCATCGTCTACAACAGCAACCCCCGCGACAACGCCCTGGTCGCGGCCATCGTCGGCAGCTTCCAGGACGGCCGCATCCCGGGCAAAATGCAGTTCGGCGCGGCGTGGTGGTTCCTCGATCACGCGCAGGGCATTGCCGCCCACTTCGAGACGCTCTCGACAACCGGCCTGCTCTCGCGATTCGTCGGCATGGTCACCGACTCGAGGAGCGTGTTGTCCTGCTCGCGTCACGAATACTTCCGGCGGCTGCTGTGCAACCTGCTCGGCGACGAGGTGCGGCGCGGGTTGCTCCCCGACGATCGCGATCTGCTGGGGCGTCTCGTGCAGAACGTCTGCTTTGCCAACGCCCGGGACTACTTCGGCTTCGCGCTCGGGCGCGCGGCCGCGGCCGCCAGTGGGGTGCCGCACACCACTCGCGACGCGAAGGCGATCTGAGGAATGTGCGCCAACTGGTTTCTGTTTCCGGCGGCGGCTCTCCTGGCGCTGCCGGTGCTTCTTGCCGGCGCATCGCGGCAGGACCGCCTGCGCCGCTGCGCCAGCCGCGGCGGGCGGTGTCGTAGGGAACGAGAAAAAGATGAACGTCCATGGGATTGACTACGAGTTCGGCTCGGGCCGAGTGTAGGGATCGTTGTCGAGAATGGAGTCGCCGATAAGCGCGAGAGTCTGCTTTGCCATTGGATTCGCGATGTCGACTGTTTTGCTGCCCAACTCAGTGACTACGCCGACCGGCGCGCTTGCCAGCTTCAAGCGTGTGATATAGGAGGCTCAGGCGACTTGCAGCGCTGCGGCCGCGGTGACTGCTACTTGTTTGTCCTTCTTGCTCATCAGACGGACACGAGGCGGGTTTTCCGGCGTTCGATCCTCCGGCACGAACCCAGCAATAAGGTTTCAGAAGAGGAGATCAGCTTGAGTGTGGCTATCGCATGCGTTGCTCGCCTCGAAGACGTCCGCGAGTGGGCCCAGATGTCACCTGATCATCTTCGTCTTCCGCAACCCGGAGAAGTTGCGTGCGTTCCTCGAGCGCACGCATTGATTCGTGCCGGCGGAGCGTCGTAAGCCGGGCCAGGCACCCGGGAAGGAAACCGGATGCTGGCCCTCGCGCACTTCGTCTGGGCGGAAGTCGTCAGTGACGTCCTAGGTCTACGGGAGCGCCTTGGTAGATTCTGTCCAAAGACCATGAACCCGCGACCGCCGTATTACCCGTGGGGGCGCACTCAGCGGTCCCTGCAACGCATACGGTTAATCCGATCCCAATGATGTCGAACTCCTGGACGTCCAAGACGGGAATAGGGTTCATGTTGCCGTTCGCGTTCGCCGCGGCCATGAAACTCGGGCACGTCACCGAGGTGTCACTCTGGCAGAACCAGTAAAATTGCAGCGGCCGTCCGCAGGTGTCGCGGGACGCTGTCGCGTCGAGCTGTAGGAGCTGCGGTATCTTCAAGCCCTCAGCCGGCTGGAGATCGGCGACGACCGAGCAGCCCACGGTGATTCCGACCTGCCTGACGGCTCCGAGGCCGCCGCTGTCGGTCACGCTCGCGGTTACCAGGTAGGAGCCGCGCCCGAGCGTATTCATGATGCTGGCGCCTGTGCCCAGCGGCACCTGCACGCCCAGGGGATCGTTTGCCGACGCCACCGTCCAGACGATCCATGCGCTCAGATCTCCGTCCCGCGTGTCACCGGCATTGGCCGTGAACGTCAGCGTGGTCCCTTCAGGAACTGCCGAACCGTCGGTGGGCTCGGTGATCGTCAAGGTCGGCGCCGTATTCGGCGGAAGGGCGATGCCCTTGACCGAGATGGCTGCCGCGCCCATAGCCGGGCCGCTCTTGGCCGTGATCGTGACGTCACCCGGCTTCAGAGCGGTCACGAGCCCCTCGCTGCTCACCGTCGCGATCGCCGAATCGCTCGATTTCCAGCTCACCTTGCGGGTCACCAGGTCGAATCCGACGGGATCCACAACAGCAGCCCGGAGCAGCATTTGCTCGCCTACCTCCAGGACACCCGTCTGGGGCGTCACGTCCACGTAGCTCCTGGGATCCTTCTTCCCCTGCGCGCCAAGCGGCTCCCGTCCGCCGAGCGCGGCAGCCGTCAGTACCGAGGAGGAGCACCGCGCCGAGGTGCCCCGCTCCTCTGGTCAAGCGCCCGCGCGAGATCGTCTCACTCCACCGAATGGCTTTCATGGGTTCTTCTCCTTCATGGCAGGCGCGCGCCCGCCGGTCAACGGATCGGTGTATCAGACGGCCGCCTTCAGCCGGCATCGCACCTCCAGCAAGTTCTCCTTCAACACGTAACCGCACGCGCCAGCCGCTCGCGCCGCTTCGCGCAGCCGCTCGTCGCCGTAATCAGTGACGATCAGGATCCGGGCGTCGGGGAAATCGGCGCGGATCCGGACGGTCGCCGAGATCCCATCCAGTCCGGGCAACTCGATGTCCATCAGCACCCAATCCGGCCGGTGCGCCGCGTAGGCCGCATACGCGGCATCTCCCGATGCGCACTCGACGACGGCGTCGACGATGCCAGCGATCAGGGCCTTGATCAGCCGGCGCATCAGTTCGCTGTCTTCCACAATCAGCGCCGTCACGGTGCTCCCGTCTGGAAACTGGCGTCCCGCGACGCGAGATGGATTGTGCGGTTTCGCCGAGGCGGAAGGAATCTGGACGTCTACCGGATCTCGATAGGTAGGACTGCGAAATGTCGCAGGTAGAAGTACGGGGCCCCCGCCGTTGGGGACAAGCGTTATAGGTGGGAGCGATGCTCGACGGCGAACTTGATGAGGGCGTGCGCGCCCTTCAACTCGAGTTTTTCGCAGATCCGCGCGCGATGGAACTCGACGGTGCGGACGCTGAGGCAGAGGACGTCCGCGATTTCCTTGCTGGTCTTGTACTCACCGACCAATCGCAGCACGCGGCGTTCGGCCGGAGAGAGGCTCTCGAAGCCCGGACTGTGTTCGACCAGCGAGGCCGCACGGCGGACGCGTTTGAGCAGCAGCCCGGTCAATTGCGGACTGATGAACTCGCGCCCTTCGACGACCGTCTTGATACAGGTGATGACGTCGGCGGCAGCGCTGTCTTTGATCAGATATCCCTTCACGCCCAGATCGAGCGCGGCGTTGAGAAAGCGCTCGTCTTTGTGCATGGTGAGGATGATCACGTCGACGGCGAGCCGCTTCTCGCGAATCGCCTGCGTGACCTGGAACCCATCCATCACCGGCATGTCAACGTCGAGGAGCGCAACGTCGGCGCCACAACCAGGCAGCGCGTCCAGCGCCGCCTGGCCGTCGTCCGCCTCGGCGGCTACCGTGATGCGCGGGTCGCGCTCGATCACCTGGCGCAGGCCGGCGCGGAAGATCGGATGGTCGTCGGCGATCAGCACTTTGATATCGCGCGGCATCATCGCACCGGGACGGTCACGGTGATCGTCGTGCCGCGGCCAGGCGCCGTGTGCAGTGTGTAAGCACCGCCCAACATCTGCACCCGCTCGGCCAATCCGATCAGGCCGAAACCACCGGTGGCGCTGCTGCCGGGCGGCGTGAATCCCCTGCCACTGTCGCGAATCGTGAGTGTCACGGTTTCTTCCTCCCGGCGAATCTCGACGACGGCCTCGTTCGTTCCGGAATGCTTGACGATGTTACTCACGCTCTCCTGAACGATGCGATAAAAGATGGCTTCCCCATCTTTGGTGAAGACACCATCGAGCAGCGGGAGATTCACGGTGAAGTGGATCGACGTCGAGGCGGCCACCCGTTCGATCATCTCCTCGAGACTCTGCGTCAGGCCCAAGCGGTCGAGATGATACGGACGCAGGTCGTAGGCGATCTGACGAGCGTCGTCGATGGCCTGTGAGGCAGCCTGGCTGATTTCGTCGAACTGCTCCTTCACTGTCGGTTGGTCGGGCGCCATGCCGCCGATGAGGGCCCGATTCTTGATCACCAGCAGACTCTGACCCAGGCTGTCGTGCAGTTCCGCGGCGATCCGCTTGCGCTCCGCCTCCTGCGATTCGATCAGACGGCGGGAGAACGCCGCCTGTGCCTCCTGGCGACGCCGCAGCTGCGCAATCCGCGAGCGATACGCCCAATGACCTGCCACCAGCAAGCCGAGCACGGTCAGCGTGATGAACCAGGCCGTGCGGTAGAAGGGGGCCATGACGACGATCCTGAGCGCCGCGGCGGTGTCGTTCCAGATCCCGTCGCTGTTCGCCGCGATCACCTGAAAGGTGTAGGTGCCGGGCGAGAGATATGGAAAATACGCGACGCGACGCGTCCCAGCGTCCACCCAGTCATCGTTCAGTCCGTCCAGCTTGTATCTGAACCTCACTTGGTCCGACTTGATCAGACTCAACCCGGTGTAGGCAATCTCCAGATCGCGCTGTCCGGGCTCGACCCGGACGCCCTGGTTGAATTCGATCGCGGCGCGCCCGAGCATGACCGATTCAACCAACACCGGCGGAGGCAACGGATTGACCGCCGCGGCGTCCGGATCCACGGCAACAACACCGCCCATCGTCGGAAACCAGAGGCGCCCATCACGATCGACCAGGCCGGCGGGCTGCCGGCCGCCGTTGCACTCCGAGTTGAGCATGCCGTCGGCCTTGCCGAAGGCGACGCTGGTGATTCGCCCGCGGTGTCCGTCGGCCATCTCGTTCAATTCGCGGCGGCTGACCCGGTAGATTCCCTTGTTGCTGCTGATCCAGAAATTGGCGTGCCGATCCTCGAGAATCTGAAAGACGCCGTTGTTGTAGAGCCCCTGTTCGGTTCGATAGTTGAAGAACGTGCCGTCACGAAAGCGGCTCAGACCGTCGTCATACGTGCCGATCCAGAGCGTGCCGTCTGCGTCCTCGTAAATGGAACGTACCCGGTTGCCGGCGAGTCCGTTGGCAGTCGTGAATGACGTGAATCGCCCGTTGTCGAGCCTGACCAACCCGCCGGACGTCCCGATCCACAAGACGGTCTGCCCGGCGGCTTCGGTGGACTCGTGAATGACTTTGATGTCGTCGCTGGGCAAACCATCGTGCGTCGTAAAGTGTTCGACGACGCGGTCGCGCTCGAGTTTGATGAGACCGCGGAAGGTGCCGACCCAAAGCGCGCCGGCACGGTCTTCTCGAATCGCCCACACCTCAGCCGTGACGGATGGAGGGATCAGCTCCTCGAGCGTGCCGCTGTCATACCGGTAGAGACCCGCCAGCCCACCGATCCACAACCGTCCTCGCCGATCCTCCCACAAGGACTGCACGACCTCTCTGAAGGGAGGCGCAGGCTGGGGCAGGACGGCCCCGTTCGCGATCATGCTCAGACCGTGCGTCGTGCCGACGGCTATTCGGCCGTCGCGGGTCTGCAATAGCGGATAGACCTCATTGTGCAGCAGGCCTTGAGCGGTTGAGTAGACCGTGATTGGCTTTGGTCTCAGGCGAAAGAGTCCACTGGACGACGCGATCCAGATGGACCCTTCACGATCGGTGATGACCTGCAGATAGCTCGTGACTGGCAGCCCCGCGTCGCTGCTGTAGACGGTGAATCGTTCGTCCTTGAACCGCACCACTCCGGCGCCGTCCTGAAACAGGCCGCCGAGGGAGAACCAGACGCCGCCATCGGCGTCCTGGACGTGCGGCCGCAGCGTGGTCCGCGGCGGCAAGCCGTCCCGTTCCGTGTAGCGCGTGATCCGACCGTCCCGCAGCCGATAGACGCGCGACCCATCAGTCAGCCAGAGATTTCCTTGACCATCTTCGTAGGCGCCGAGGCCGCTCAAGGGCTGGCCCCAGTCGAACGAGAGCGGATACGACGCCTCGTCTCCATTCCTCGATCGACGCACACTTCGCGCATCAATCGTCCACTGGGTGCCCGAAGGACCGCGGTAGATCAACCCCCTCTCGTCTGTGTAATCCCGTGGCGCGAGGACAGGTCCTTGCCGGTGCAGGTTGTAGAAACCTGCAGGGGTGACGACCATCAGCTGGTCCTGGGCGTCCCGAATGAACGTCGAGACAACCGCACCCCGCACGGTCGCTGGCATTGGGTAGGCGGAGAATGCTCCGTGGCGATAGACCACGACCTCGCCCTCGTCGGCTCCTGCCCAGAGCGCCCCGTCTCGATCTTCATAGAGCGCCGTGAAGCGGTTGTTGGTGATCGCCGGCGTGTTGCGCTTGTCGAAGACGGTGAAGTGGACACCATCGAAGCGCGCCAACCCGTCGAAGGTCGTCAGCCAGAGGTAGCCATCGCGCGTCCGCACGATCGCTCGAACGGTGTTCTGCGGCAGCCCGTTGTCGGTCGTCCAGTGATCGACCTGATAAGGGCGCTTCTGTGCGACGGCAGGCGCCGCCAACAGGCACAGCAAGGGCGCAGTCATCAACGCCCAACGAAGACGCGTTCGCTCCAGCGTGTGCGAAATCGACTGGTTGATCACTGGGACGGGTCGGACCGGGCGCATGGTAGGGTCATTCGCGTTTTACCCCTTAACGAGTTAGATCAGGGTTTGCCGCGATCAGGTACAACCGATTCGCGGTGGCCAGATACAGCGCATCGCCGACCACCGCCGGAGCCGTATAGATCGGCGCATCCATCTCGATCTCCGCCAGCACTTGCTTCTTCCGTCCGGCACGCAGCACGGTCATGGTGCCGGCAACGTTCCCCACGTAGAGCTTGTCGCCGGCCAACACCAGGCTCCCCCACATCGCCTCGTGCGTCTCGTGCTTCCAAAGGTGCGCGCCGGTCGCCGCGTCCAAACAGTGAATCGTTCCGCCGAGATCCCCAACGTACAGCAGACCGTCTTTCGCAATGGGTGTCCCCACCACGCGACCGACCTCGTGAGAAGTCCAGAGCAGCCTGCTCGCGGTAACGTCTCCCTGGCCGTTGGGACTTATCGCATGAATCAATGAGGGTCCGTTGCCGTGCCCGGGACTCTGTCCCATCGTCACGAAGACGCGGCCGTCGTCGAAGACCGGTGAAGCAATGATGGAGCCGCGCGAAAAGACTCGGGGTCGCGGAAGAAAGCGGGCGTCTTTCGGATTGCCGTCGAATCGCCAGACTTCGTGACCCGACGCCGCGTCGTAAGAGCGCAGCCAGCCATCTCCTCCGCCGAAGAGCACCTGGATGCGCCCATTGATATTGGCTGCCACCGGGCTGGACCACTGGCCGTGCAGTACCTGGTCGCCCGCGCCGATGGCGCGCCAGACCACGTCGCCCGAACGCTTGTCCACCGCGATCAGGCTTGGGGCGCGCGGCGAGGGGACGCGCGTATGGCCTTCGTTCTGCCCGTTGGAGGTCGAGACCATCAGCAGATCACCTGCGGGCAAGACCTCGCTATTGGTGCTTCATGTGGAAAGACACCCAAGGCGGCGCACATGTCCAGTTCCCAGACGATGTCGGCTGCAGCCTTGTCTTGGAAGACCTCTTCCCGATATGGACCATCGTTCTCGTCATCCCCGAAACCCTGCGTGTCGAGGCTACGGAGTTGGCACTCTGCGGTGACGTAGTACAACCGGTCGCCATCCACATAAGGAGCACTTGTCGTCGAAGGCAACAGGAACTCTCGCAGACCTCGCTCTATTCGCGGGGCCACGTCCTGCCAAAGGAATTTGCCATCCTTCGCTTGAAATGCCATGAGCACGCCGGCGTCTTCCTGGTAGGCGGGGTTCATGTGCCGTGCGTTGTCGGTGCCCACATAGACCGCGTCGCCAACAACCACGGGACGTCCAAACGTTTCGCGTCCCAACTCCACACTCCAGACGATGTTCCGGCCGGTGGTCGTATCCCAGTCAATAGGAGGATTGCTCATTTCGGTTAACCGAGGGGCTTCGCCCCTCGGACTCCCCGACTGGCTCGCTCGCGGGGGCCCCACGCCCCGCTCCGCTCGCCAGGCTCACTCGCTGTCGCTCGTTCGCGCCGCTCGATGAGATCGCTTCCTGCGATTCGACTCAGCGCCCACTCTGCTTCGCTCCGCAGTGTCGGGATCGTTTGCCGCCGCTCTCAGCGCCTCCCGGGCCGACTGTGCCTTCGGTCCGATGCTTCCCAGAGCTCCGGCGGCGAAGATACGCACGTAGAGGAATTCATCCTCCAGCGCTTCGATCAACTGCGGCACTGCAGACTGCGCAGCCGGGCCGATGCTGGCGAGGGCCTCACACGCCGCCCATCGAACGCCGGGAACCGGATCGTCCAGGGCTCCTGCCAGGGCGGTTGTCGCCTTGGCCGCGGTCGGACCGATGGACGCCAGGGCCTCTGCCGCGTAGATGCGGACGTATGGATCCTCGTGCGAAAGAGTATTGACGAGAGCGCCGACCGAAGGGCTGGCCCTCGTGCCCAAAGCGCCCAGGGCACGTGCGGCATCGCCCGCGACCATCGAATCCTCGTCTCTCAGTGCCCGTCTCAATGCCGGTTGAATCCTTTCCGTATAGGGCGCCAGGTCGACCAATTCGTTGACGGCGTTGCGCCTGATGGAGTCCCCCTCATGCCGCAGCAAGTCCACCAGCAGTGGAATGGCAGGAGGGCCGATCCGCTGGATGATCTCAAAAGTCACCACCTGCAGGTCTTCATGCCCAGGGTCGAGGAATCGTCTCAGCAAAGGCAGCGAACGCCCCGCCCCTTTGACCAGAGCGGCTTCGGCGGTTGCGCGGACCTTCGGGTCGTTGGCCAGCAGCCGATCTGCCCAGTCACGTACCAGGGCGGGGTTTCTGGAAAGACTCGACTCCGTCTGGGGCAGCGGTGATTGGGACAGCGCGACCCCCTGGCTGAGGCCGGCAGCCAAGATTATTGTGAGAGCACGTTTCACACCGTCACAATAGCCGCTTCGCCAAGGCAAAGCACGTCGGGAAGATCTAGAAGCCGCCCTGCCAGCGGTCAACGTTCGCCAGGGATCGTGTCCGATCGCGCTCGGGAGAATGCCGACATCGTTTTGATCGACCGGCCGGAGTAACGATCGTGTCGGCTACAATCCGGCAATCATGCGGCGACTGACAATCGGCCACGGCATTCTGACCGACCTGCGACTCGCCGGCTCGGCGGCTGGCGGCGACCCCCCTCTTCACCATATTCGCGGTTCTGTCGCTGGCGGTCGGGGTCGGCGTCACGACCGCCTTCTACTCGGTGGTGAACGGGATCTTTCTGAAGGATTTTGGCATCCACGACCCCGCTCGGATCGCCTTCGTCGTCACGCCTTTCGATGGCCGTCTGATGCAAGGGTCGATATCCGACTCGGACTTCCGCCACCTGCGTACCGCCCAGACTTCTTTCGCCGACCTGTCCGCCTCTTCCAGAGTCCAGCTGCCGGTCGGCACCACGCGCACGACTGAAATGCTTGCCGCCGATGCCGTCGATGGCGCCTACTTCGCCACGCTCGGCGTCGACGCGGCGATCGGCCGTGTTTTGACTCGTGCGGACGACGAGGGGCGAGCCGAGGTCGTCGTCCTGAGCCACCAGCTGTGGCGCAGCCGGTTTTCGGCCGACCCGCGAGTACGTGGGGCAGACGCTGCGCATATCGGGCCGCCCCTTTCAGATCATCGGCGTGGCCCCAGCGTCGTTCGCCGGGACTCGCGGTCCGATCCTGGCGGCGCGGCTGTGGATACCCTTGTCGGCGGCGAGCCTGGCGCAGGGCGGGACAGCGAAGGAGTCCGGAGATCGGCGTCACCTCCTGGTCTTCGGGCGCCTCGCGACTTCCGTCTCTGCCGAGACAGCGTCGGCGGAGCTTGCCAGCATCGCGGTGCAACTCGACGCAACCGTGCCGACGCGCACCGGGCCGTCGCAGCGGACAGGCTGGACCGACCGGCCCTGGAAAGCGAAGACCGCGGCGGCCATCGTTGCTGAGGATGAGGGTGGGCGCCGCGTCGGATTCCTGCTGATCGCCCTCGTCGCCCTCGTGCTCGTCGTGGCATCGACGAACCTCGCCAATCTCGTGCTGGCCCGCGGCACGACGCGGCAGCAGGAGCTGACGGTCCGCTACGCCCTTGGCGCGTCACGGTGGCGGCTGGTACGGGAGCAGTCGGCCGAGAGCGTGCTGATTGCGCTCGGCGGCGCGGTGGCCGCGTACGTGGTATTCCAGAGCCTTCGAGCGCTGATGACCGTCGAGTTCAACATGCCGCTGCCGATGGGTGGGAGCTTCACTCTCGCGATCGAGCCGACGCTCGACCTTCAGGTGATCGGTATCGCCGCCGCAACGCTGCTGATGTCGCTGCTGGTGTTCGGTCTCGAGCCGGCACTGCAGCTGACGCGTTCGGGCGACCTCAGGGGGGAGCTGGCCGCCGGTGCCGGCGTCGGTCGGCGCCGCGCCCGACGCCAGCAGATGTTGCTCCGATGGCAGGTCGCTGTCTCCGCTGGCTTCTTCATTCTGGCCACGATGTTCGTGAAATACACCGTTGCCGAAGCCCAGCATGACCCCGGGTTCAACCTGGACAGGCTCGCCGTCGCGGTACTCAGCATCGATCCGCTGACGTGGGACGAAGCCCGCGTGCGCCGGACGGTAGACCGCGTCGTCGATGCGGCACAGAAGGCGCCAGGCATAGAGACGGTGTCGGTCTCGACCGGGATGCCGTTCGGGGTGCCCGGCATGGTCCGGCTGCAGGTGTCGGTCCCAGGCAGCGCCGTCAACGACATGAAGCAGTACCCCACCTCGCCCGCGCTCATCGTGTCGCCCCTGTTCTTCCGGACGATCGGCGTACCGATCGTTCGAGGACGCAGTTTCGACGAGCGCGATCATGCCGGTGCCGCTGCCGTGGCGATCGTGAGCGAGTTGACCGCGAAGAAGCTGTTCGGCACGATCGACGTGGTCGGCCGGCAGCTGCACCTGCAGCCGTCCAAATTGCCGATCGCAACAGTCATCGGAGTGGCCCGAGACACTGATGTAGGGCGGCTGAACGACCGCCGTCCTTTGGTCTACCTCCCCTTTGCCCAGCGCTACAGCCAGAGCCTGACCATCGCCGCGCGCTCCAGCGGCGACACGGCCGCGGCGGTGCAGGCGCTGCGCGAGTCGCTGCACCGCGATGCACCGGATCTGGCGGTGGATCTCATCGGCACGGGGCGCGCCGTGCTCAGTGGCCCCATCGTGTTCCTGCGCGCGATGGGGCTGTCGACGCTCGCCCTGGGCGCCCTCACCTTGATCCTGGCCATGGCCGGTCTCTTCGGGATTCAGACGCATATCGTCGGGCAGCGCACTCAGGAAATCGGGGTCCGCATGTCGCTCGGCGCGACCGCCGGTCGCATCAAGCGCATGGTGCTGCTCGACGGCTACCGGCCGGTGTTCGACGGCCTGGTGCTCGGACTGGCGGGAGGTTTGGCGGGCCGGATGATCGTGCGCGCGTACCTGGATATCGACGTGACCGTCGTCGATCCGTGGATGCTGCTGGTCGTTCCTATCCCGCTGATCCTGGCGGCGTTGTGCGCCTGCTATCTCCCTGCGCACCGGGCCTCGCGAGTGGAGCCGAGCGTCGCACTGCGTCACGTGTAGCGCCTCGAATCAGGCTCCTACGGCGTTGAGCACGAGCAAACACCCTATAATCACGCCCACCATTGTGAGAGACACCAGTCCGCCACTGACAGTTGCAGATCAAGTCATCACCCAACCACCACTCGTGGGCCTTACCAGGGCGCTCGGGTTGTGGGACGTGACCACGATAACGGCGGGAACCATCCTGGGTTCCGCCATTTTCGTCGCCGCGGCCTTCGTGCCGCGCGAGGTACCCATCCCACGTTGGCAATGCTCCTGTGGGTCGCGGGGGGCTTGATCGCCATCGCCGGCGCACTGACCTACGCCGAACTGGGCACCATGTTTCCGGAGGCTGGCGGGCAGTACCACTACCTCAAACAGGCGTTCGGTCCGATGTGGGGCTTTCTCTTCGGGTGGACCTCGCTGCTGGCGATCCAGGCAGGCCCCGTCGCCTACCTCGGCGTGGCTTTTGGCGACTACCTCGGGGCGTTCGTGCCGTTCTTCTCGTCGACGCACGTGATCGCATCGATCTCCTTCGGCTTCTGGACGTGGCAGCCGAATTCGGCGCAGCTCGCCGGGTGTTCCGCGATTGCGGTCTTGTCCCTGGTGAACTACTTCGGCACGAAACAGGGCGCGGCAGTCCAGGGATCTCTGACAGCGATCAAACTGCTCGCGGTGGCCGGCCTGATCGGGTTTGGCCTGAGCGCGCCGGCCAGGGTCTCGGTAGATTGGGCGGCCCCGCTGCCGTCGGGAAACCTGCTCGCGGCCATGGGGCTCGCCGTGGTGGCGGTCCTCGGCAACTTCGATGGATGGTACCAGGCGACGCTTTCTGCCGGTGAGATCAGGCGCCCCGAGCGAAATCTTCCGCTCGGGATGATCGGCGGCACCGTGCTCATCGGCGTGCTGTATCTGTTGGTGAACCTGGTCTACTTCCGGGCGCTGCCACTGGCCGACGTGGGAGCCTCCGCCCGGATCGGCGAAGAGGCCACCACCGCACTGCTCGGTCCGACGGCTGGCCGACTGCTGGCGGCAGCGGTGCTGGTGTCGATCTTCGGCTGCATTTCCTCGGCAATCATCGGCGCGTCGCGGCTCGGGCTTCCGATGTCTCAGGACGCGCCGGCCTTCCGATGGCTGGCCCGGATTCATCCTCGATACCGGACCCCCACTGCCGGAATCGTGACCCTCGGCGTTTGGTCAATGCTGCTGGTCCTGTCAGGGAGCTACGAGCAGCTGTTCCAGGTACTCGCTGTTCTCGAGCTTCATCTTCCACGCCATTACCTGTCTGGCTTTGTTCAGGCTACGACGCACACAGCCGGACACCCCGAGACCCTACCGGGTGCTCGGCTACCCCTGGGTGCCGGCATTGTTCCTCGTCGCGATGACGGGGCTGGTCCTGAACACGCTCCGGGAGCGTCCCGTCCAGTCGCTCCTGGGAGTCGGGATGGTGGCGCTCGGCGTTCCGTTCTTTCGCTGGCGCCGACAGCGAACCCAGGCGCCCGCCGTATCAGATCAGCCCATCCTGTAACGGAGCAACGGCGGCTTACGGCCGCTGGTTGTAGATCTCAAACGCCTGCTCCTGTGGTTGCGCGGTGAAGCCCCCCTTGACGCCCTTCTGGAAGGTAGGCATCAGGATGTCATCACGGAAGCGCTCCCAACTCTCCCTGGACTCGTGGATCGCAAACACGGTCCAGCCACCAGCCGACGGGCCAGCTACGTGAAAGGTTTGTCCTTTCGGCAGCCCTGTTCCGCTGGGATGTACCGCCGCCAGGGCTGCGTCGTACTGCTCCTTGGTACCGCCAGCAAAGAAATGCACGATGCCGTATGCCATTCTGGTCTCCTTCATGCCAAGGGAGCCACCCGTCGCGACCCCAGGAACCCAAGCATAGTCGAAGCGCCGCGCTCGTATAATCACGCCAGATCTGTCACTCGGCAGGGCATGGACCAGGAATCCACATGTCGACATCGAGCGTTTTTTATCTCGCATCGATCCACCGAACGAGGCCCTGCGCCGCGAGCCTGGTCGTTCTTCGCGACGTCCCGACCTGGATCACTCGACTCAGCTTGTAGGTTGTGGCGAATGAACGTTCGCGGCGACATGGTGCTCTGGCCTTCATGACGGTGCTCCGCCAACTCCGGGTCGTTGCGCTCCTTGAAGGCTCTTCGTTCCTCGTCCTTCTTTTCATCGCGATGCCGCTCAAGTATCTCGCGGGCTTTCCGCTCGCCGTGCGCATCACGGGCAGCGTGCATGGTCTGCTCTTTCTGATGTTCATGGCTGCGCTGTACCGCGCCGGACGCGCACGCGACTGGCCACTCCGTCGCTGGCTGCTCGCTTTCGTGTCGTCGATCGTTCCATTCGGGACCTTCATCTTTGATCGTTCGCTGCGCCGCGAGATCGCAGCCGCGACTGAACCGTATAACGACCGCGCCAGGGAGACTCATATCGGCCGATAACGCTCTTCGCCAAAGGCCGAAGTCTCGATAGCGCGGTCGGCGCGATGGGAGAGCGTCCACCGTCAACACTGCGGCGTTGCTCACTATTAACGGTGCTTGTCGCGCCGCTGCCGGCGCACGGTATCGCGAACAGTGCGGCGTTTTCGCAGCAACCTCTTCCTAATCTTCTCGAGACACGCCAGTTGCACAGGTGATTGCTGGTGTGACACCCTACTTGGCGCCCTGCGTTGGGAGGGTCTACGTCGAATCATCACCCGGGAACCAGGTGCATTGCCTCCGACACCGGTGGCATGGAGCGATAAATGGCATCTGCAGACACCTTGCGCGAACTAAGTCAGACCAATTCCTCAGCGCCTCGATCCGAGGTCGATGAACGGCGCGACACAGCCTGGATCGGACAAGGCGTTGTCGTCGAGGGCCGAATCACCAGCTCCCAGGATCTCAGAATCGACGGGAGGGTCGAAGGCACAATCGAGGTCGGCGACCACGTGCTGATAGTTGGTGCACGCGCTGCAGTCAAAGCGAATCTGGTCGCCAAATCGATCCTGATCAGCGGAACAGTGATCGGGAACATCACCGCTACGGACAGGCTCGACCTGCAGGCGACGGGGTCCGTAGAAGGTGATATCAGCTCACCTCGACTGGTGATGGTCGAGGGCGCGGTCGTCAAGGGCAGGGTCGATGCGAGCGGCAATCGCGCGAAGAAGACTCAGGGCGGCTGAGCGCGAACCTTCACCAAAACTCAGCATAAGAAAACCGCGACCGGTGACGGCTGTCGCGGTGCCTTGGAACGACCCGAGGCCGTTCCGCAGACAACGCAGGAGCTAGGAGCTGATAGCTGATAGCTGATAGCTGGCAGCTGGTAGCTGATATCTACTCCGCCCGCAGCGTAATGTTCGGATCCACCCGGCTGGCCCGCACGGCGGGCACCACGCTGGCGGCGATGGCGACGAGCAGCAGCAGCGCGGTGGTGCCGGCAAAGACCGGCGCATCGTACGGTGACGTTTCGAACAGCAGCGGCTGGATGAAGCGGCCGGCCGCGAGTGCCGCGATCATGCCGATGGCGAGGCCGGCGACGATCCAGCCGAGGCTCTGGCGCACGATCAGCCAGACGGTGCGCCGCGGGCTGGCGCCGAGCGCGAGCCGCACGCCGATCTCGCGCGACCGCTGCGTGACGATGAAGCTGAGAAGCGCGTAGACGCCGGCGGTCGCGACGAACAGCGCGGCGGCGCCGAACACCATGAACACGGTGCTGCCGAGCCGCCACGGCCGCTTCTCGGGCTCGGCCAGCTCCTCGAGCGGACGGATCTGGGCGAAGGGAATGTTGGCATCGATGTCGAGCAGCGCCTGCCGGACCGACGGGATGGCCGTCGCGGCCCGCCCGGGGACCCGCACGAACAACGCCTGCGGCGGTGCGTTCACCACCCGCTGTCCCATCGGCACGTAGTAGCGAAGCGCGCCGTCGGCGCGGCTGACGAACCGCCGGGTATTCGACGTTACCCCCACGACCGTGCGGCAGGGATTGGAGGCGGTGGCGAGCGAGAAGCATTTGCCGATCGCATCCTCGCCCGGCCACAGCGCCTTCGCCAGCGCCTCCTCGACCAGGATCACCGGCATCGACCCCGTCCGATCGTCGGCGGTGAAGCCGCGGCCGCGAAGCACACGCATCCCCATCGTCTCGAAGAAGCCGGGGGTGACGGTGTAGAACGTGGGGTAGCCGAGCTCGAACGCGAGGCGGTCGCGTCCGGGCACGAAGATCTCCGACGACTGCGACGGTGCGAACGGCGTCGAGTGGGCGGCGGCGACCCGCTGGACCCCCGGCACCGCGGCGACCTCGCCGATCGCGCGATCGTAGAAGCGTTCGATCGCGTCATTGGCGTAGCCAGCGCCGCGAAGCGGCAGCGTGACGACCAGCACCTGCTCCTGGTCGTGACCGAATTGCAGCCGGCCGAGACGATCGACCGATCGCAGGAAGAGCCCGGCCCCGACCAGCAGCAGCGCCGACATCACCACCTGGGCGACCAGCAGCCCCTGCCGCAGCCGCGCCCTCGAGAAGCCGTCGCCGCCGCGTCCGGTCTTGAGCCGTTCCGCCGCCGCTTCGACCCGGACCTGCAGTGACGCGAACGCGACGCAGATCAGCGCGCTGGCGACGAGAGCCGAGACGGTCATCATGCCCAGGCGCGAGCCGTCGATCACCCCCGCGGTATCGGGGAGCAGCAGTTGGTGCAGTGACGTAGCGGTGGCGTAGGTCAGCGCGACGCCGATGGTGGCGCCGGCGGATGCGATCAGCAGCATCTCGAGAGCGAGCTGGCGCATCAGCCGGCCGCGGCCGGCGCCGAGCGCGACGCGGACGGCGAGCTCGCGCCGTCGCTGTGCCGCTCGCGACATCTGCAGGTTGACCACGTTCGCGACTGCCACCAGCAGCACGAGGAAGGCGACTCCCTGGATCCACAGCGCGATGCGCGCCGCCTGTGTGAGCTCGCCCCGCTGGGCACGGCCTGGAAGCAGGCTGGCAAGAACGATGAAGGCGGTCGGGTCGGCGGCCGGCGTCCCGGTGACCAGGCGACGGTAGGCTGCGGTCGCCTGCTCGGCCGCGGCGGATGGAGCGATCCCCGGCGACAGGCGCACCAGCACCGACACGCTTCGGAACATCAGGCTCGACGACCACACCGGGGTCATCTCGTAGGCCCCGGCGTGAAACGGCGCCCACACGTCGACCTGATCGGGGGTGTCGCCGGTGAATCCCGGCGGCGCGACGCCGATCACGGTGTACTGCTTCGCCCCGATGCGCAGCGTCCGCCCGAGGATGGCGGGATCACCGCCGTGCGTGCTCCGCCAGTAGCCATCGCTCAGCACCGCCACCGCCTCACCCGACGGCGGGCGATCGTCCGCCTCGGTGAATACCCGTCCGAGACTGGCGGTCACGCCAAGAAGAGGGAAGTAGTGGTGATCGGCGAAGACGACCGATACCTGCCGGGCATCCCGGCCGCTGCCGACGCTGGCGGTGGACGTTCGGTAGGCCGCCATCCCGGCGAAGGCAGGGACGCTGGTGCGCAGGTCGGTGTACGAGCGATACGGTGTCTGGAACCAGAGGAAGCGCCCGCCGCGCACGTCGCCGCGGTCGACGTGCAGCCGCGCGACCCGCGACGCCTCCTGCACGTGCGCCGGCGCAGAGAGCAGGAGCCGGTCGACCAGGCTGAAGGCCGACAGGTGCGCCGCGAAGCCGACGCCGAGCGTGAGCGCCGCCACCACGAAGAAGGCGCGCTGCCGCGAGGCGGCGCGAAAAACCTGACGCAAGTCGAACAGGAAGCCGGACATCACGGGGCCTCTTTCCTTTCCGGGGAGACGGTGCGGCGACTGCGCGGGCGGACGTCCCGCATTGGAAACGAACAAGCTCACCACGTCGGACCAGTAGCGGCGGCGGGCATAGGCCGGGCCGCGCGCGGCCAGGCGCCGCTCGAAGAGCTCGCCCAGGTCGGTCTCGAGCTCGTCACGACGGCCGCGCCGGACAGCCCGCAACAACAGGCGTGCGAGCCGGGGCGGACGCATCAGGTCCGGCTCCGCAACGTCTTCGGCACCGCGTTCCAGAGCGCCTCGCGCGCACGTCGCGTTTCCCCCAGCGTCCGCAGGCCTTCGGCGGTCACGCTGAACAGGCGCCGCGGCTTGCCGCCCCGGGTCGCCATCGCCGCGCCGAAGGCGGACTCGAGCAGCTGCTTGCGCTCGAGCCGTTCGAGCGCGGCGTAAACCGCGCCGAGCGTGACCTCGCGTCCGGTCTCACGCTCGATCGCCTCCTGCACGAGGACGCCGTACGCGCCGTCGCCGAGCGTCAGCACGGCCAGCAGCGTCAGCTCCTCGAACTCTCCGAGGCGGTCACCCTTCATGACGCGGCATCGTATCCGATTGCTTCGCGTTTGCAGAAGTAATTGGGACAAAAGGGGTGCGGAGGGGGCGAAAAGGGTGCGGGGAAGGGTGCGGGGGGTGCGGAGGGGTGCGGGAGGGTGCGGAAGGGTGCGGGGAGTGCTAAGGGTGCGGAGGTGCGGTGAGGAAGTGCGGGGTGAGGGGTGCTTCCTTCTCCATCCCGATCCCCCACACCCTCCGCACTCCTCCCGCACCCCTCCGCACCCCCCTCGCACCCCTCCTCCGCACCCTTTCGCACCCTTCGCACCCCCGTTAGTCCCCCCGCAGCGCGGCTAGCGGATCCATGTGCGCGGCGCGGCGGGCCGGGATGTAGCAGGCGGCCGCGGCGACGGCGAGCAGCACGAGAGCCACGGTCGCGAAGGTCACCGGATCGGTCGGCGTGATCTCGAACAGCAGCGCCGTCATCCAGCGTGACAGGACGAACGCGCCGGCGAGCCCGACGACGGTGCCGACAGCGGCGGTCCAGATGCCGTGCAGCACGAAGAGTTTGACGACCCCGCCGCGGGCGGACCCCAGCGCCATCCGGATGCCGATCTCCCGCGTTCGCTCGGTGACGCTCTGCGACACGACACCGTAAAGGCCAACCGCGGCCAGCAGCACGGCCACGGCCGCGAACAGGCCGAGGATCACCGCCGACAACCGCTGGCGCGCGATCGCGGTCTGCATCAGCGCGGTCATCGGCAGCACGCGCGTCACCGGCAGTTCCCGGTCGACCGCCTGCACCGCGGCCTCGAGCGGACGAATGACGCTGTCGACGGCACCGGACGTCCTGGCGACGATCGCGACCGACCGCGCCGGCTCCTGGACGATCGGCAGGAACGCCTGCATCGGCACGTCCTGGTCCACGCCATCGAGCTTGACGTCGGGCACCACGCCAACGATTTCTCGCCACGGCGCGTCGGCCTCCGGCGTTTCCGGCCACCCCTGCTTCAGGTACTTGCCGAGTGGATCTTCACCAGGCCACAGCCGGCGGGCCAGCGTCTCGTTGACGATCAGCACCTTGCCGCTGTCGGCCTTGTCCGCGTCGTTGAACTCTCGCCCGGCCCGCAGCTTCATCCCCATTGTCTGGAAGTAGCCGGCGCTCACCGGCACGAACGCGGAGGACGGCAGATCGGCGCGCGCCGGGGCCGGCTTGTCGCGCACGACGAAGACCGAGCTCCAGTTGGACCCCTCGATCGGCAGCGAAAGCGTCAGCGCGGCGCCGGTCACGCCGGGGATGCGGCGCACCTGCTCGAGCACGGCGTCGTAGAAAGCAAGGCGGCGGGGCGCAGTCCATCGGTCCCCCGACAGCACCACCCGCCCGGTGACCAGCCCTTCGGCTTCGAAGCCGGGATCCACCGCGTTCAGCCGCATCAAGGTCCGGCCCATGAGCCCGCAACCGGTGAGCAGGATCAACGCCAGCGCCACCTCGATTGCCATCAGGACGCGCCGTGTGCGCCTTGGCGCGGCGGTATTGGTGCGGCTGGCGCGGGTCACGATCTGAGTGCCACCGGACGAAGATGCCTGCAGCGCCGGGAACGCGCCAAAGATCAGACCGCAGGCGATCGCCGCACCCATCGCGAATGCCAGGGACGCCAGGTTCACACCGACCCCCTCGATTCGAGGGATGCCTTCAGGCGCGAGCGACACCAGCATCCCGACCAGCCAGTAGGCCACCGCGATGCCGAGCAGCCCGCCGCCGACCGACAGCAGGATGCTCTCGGTCAACAGCTGCCTGACGATCCGGCCGCGTCCGCTGCCGAGGGCCGACCGGATCGCGAGCTCGTGCTGTCGCGCCGCCCCGCGCGCCACGAACAGACTGGCGACGTTCACGTAGGCGAGCAGCAGCAGGAAGCCGACTGCTCCCATCAGCGCGCGGAGGGTGGTGCGGACCTGGTCCACCAGTCGGTCCCGGAGCAGCAGGACTTCCGCGCCGTTACGCGCGTTCGTATTCGGATACGAACGCTTGAGCTCCTCGGCGATCGCCTTGAGCTCGGCGTCCGCCTGCGCCGGCTGCACGCCCGGCTTCAGCCGCGCGACCGCATTCAGCCCGAAGTGGTTGCCACGATCCAGCCAGCCCGAGTCCGCCGTCATGGTGAGGCCGATCGGCACGTAGAAATCCTCCGGTCGTGAGAACCGGAAGTCCGGCGGCAGAACGCCGACGATGGTGAAGGTCTTCTCGGAAGTGCGGATGGTGCGGCCGAGAACAGCCGGATCGCTGCCGAGGTCCTGCCGCCAGAACCGGTCGCTCACGATCAGCACCGGCGACGCCCCTACCGCATCGTCCGCGGCGGTGAAGGTGCGCCCCGTCTGCATCCGCACGCCGAGGACCTCGAAGAACGTGGCGCACACCAGCCGGCCGTTGAGGCGGCGTGCCGGTCCTTCGCCAACCAGGTTGAATGCATTCGACTGGTGGCAGGCGATCGATTCGAACGACTGCACGCGATCGCGCGTGTCGGTGTAGTTGGGCCAGGCGAACGACATCCGGTCGCCGGCGTCGGTCTCGTTGGCGGCGACCAGGCGGTCGGGATCCGCGAACGGCAGCGGGCGCAGCAGGATGCCCTCGACCACCGAGAAGATGGCGGTGGCGGCGCCGATGCCGAGTCCAAGCGTGACCAGCACCACCGCCGCGAACCCCGGCCGCTTCCACAGCGCGCGGACGGCGAACTTCATGTCCATGAACAGGCTTTCCATGCGGCGTGCCCCCTGATTGATGAGACTGCGGGCCGCGGCGTCCGGCCCGGCTGACGCGATGATTGACAACGATGGAGAGCGCGTGGCGCGCGAATCGCCGGCGGCTGCCGGTGTCGTGCAGGTCTTCGTACAGGTCCCCGAGGACTGCCGCGTCCCACGTCCGCCGGCATCAGACGGCGAACGAGCCAGTCGGCCGACCGCTCGACCAGGGAGGCGCCGGGGTCATCGCGCCCGCGTCCGGTCACGGTGCCGGCTCCTTCAGGACGTCATCGAGGCCGCGCCACATACGGCGCAGCACGCGATGTGCGGCCCGCACCGAGGCCAGTCCGCGGGGAGTGAGCGAGTAGACGCGCTTGGGGAGGCCGCGGCGCTCCGGGCCGCCGGTCTCGAGGTGCCACCGGATCAGCCCCTTGAGCTCCAGGCGTTCCAGCGAGGTGTAGAGCGCGCCGCGCGACAAGGGCCGGCCGGCTCTTGACTCCAGCTCGCGCGCGACCGACAAGCCGTAGGCCTCCGACTTCAGGCGGGCTACGACCAGCAGCAGCAGGTGTTCCAGCTCTCCGAGCGGGGCCGGTTCGGTCATGGCCATGAGTCTACTTTGTAGTCTCTGGCGGGGCAAGCGGTGAGTCGCGGCGTATGCTTCAGAAACGATGACCCTCCTGCCGCCACCCACCCTGGCCGACATCCGCGACGCGCAGCCGGTGGTCTACCGGACGCTGAGCCCGACCCCGCTCCTGCGACATCCGCTGCTCGACGCCGAAACCGGCCTCACCATCCGTGTGAAACACGAGAACCACAATCCGACCGGGGCGTTCAAGATCCGCGGTGGCTTGAATCTCGTCAGTCGCCTCAGCGGCGACGAACGGCGCGGTGTGATCACCGCGACGACCGGCAACCACGGCCAGTCGATCGCGCTGGCATGCGAGCGCGAGGGCATTCCCTGCACGATCGTGGTGCCGCTCGGCAACAACCCGGAGAAGAACGCGGCGATGCGCGCCTACGGCGCCGAAGTGGTGGAGGCCGGCCGTGACTTCGACGAGGCGCGCGAGCGGGTGGAGGTGCTGCAGCGCGAGAACGGGCTGCGCTACGTGCACTCGGCCGACGAGCCGCATCTCATTGCCGGGGTCGCCACCTATGCGCTGGAGATCTTCGAGGCGCTGCCCGACGTGGATGTCATTCTCGTCCCCATCGGCGGGGGCAGCGGGGCGTGCGGCTGCGCGCTCGTCCGTGGCTACCTGGGGAGCCGGGCGGAAGTCATCGGGGTGCAGGCCGCAAGTGCGGACGCTTTCACCCGGTCGTGGCGTACCGGCGAGAGAGTGATCGGCGGGTCCGCCGGCACATTCGCCGAGGGCATGGCGACACGCGTGACGTTCGACACGACCTTCTCGATCCTGCGCGAACATCTCGACGACATCGTCACGCTGACCGAAGCGGAGCTGGAGGAGGGGGTCAGGCTCGCATTGCGCACCACCCACAACCTGGCGGAAGGGGCCGGTGCCGCCTCACTCGCCGCCGCGGTCAAGCTGCGCGACCGGTTGCGTGGGAAGAAAGTCGTCTGCGTGATGAGCGGCGGCAACATCGATCAGGCCACGCTGACGCGCATTGTCGCCGGGTGAATCTGGCCCGACCAGCCCTGAGCCATCCTGTTCAGGATGTGCGCATTACGGGGTAGGAGATGGCCAAAATGAGATTCACCGTTGTGCTGGTCGCGGCACTGATCGCATCCGACAGCACCGCATTCGCCCAGAGCACGCTGATTAGTGTCAGTGACGGCGCCGGCACGACCGTAGCCGGAACCGTCGAAGAAGGGCCGCTGCACGCGGCTGTTCGCCGGATCGGCGCACATCCGGCCGGAAGTTCTGCGCTGATTCCGCAGCCCAGTCCGCGCTCGAGTTGGGTCGTGCGCCATCCTGTGGTCACGGGCACGTTGGCAGGTGTTGGCACCGGGGCAGTCTTGTCGCGAACGCGGACCTTCGGCGGACTCAACCAGGATCCGCGCATCATGCTCGTCGGCGCTGGTGTCGGGGCCTGGGGTGGCCTCATCGCGAGCGCCGTCCACAAGGCTCGAGCCAGGGAAAAAGTCAGCGTCGGCGAGAAAATAGGCATCGCGGCCGGCGCAGTTGCCATCGTCGTTCTGCCACTGCTTGCGTGTTATGGCGCCGGAGGTTGTGGGGGCGCTTCGTAGGCGACAACGCTAGTGCATCGGGTTGACCCGGTCAGGACGAAAGTGGTGCGCGGTGTGCTGCGCGACCCGATCACGCCGCTCGAACACTTTGACCAGGACAACACCGGCGACGAAGCCGCCGATGTGCGCCCAGAACGCGACGCCGCCGGCCTCTTCCGAAACGACGCTGGTGACCCCGCCGACGAACTGGAGGAATCCCCAGTAGATCAGCATCACCCAGGCGGGCAACGCGACCGTCGTCAGGATGAAGCCGAGCGGCACCATCGTGTAGACGCGGACGCGCGGGAACAGCACCAGGTACGCCCCCATCACTCCGCTGATCGCGCCGGAGGCCCCGACCATCGGCACCTCGGACGATGGGTTGGCCGCGACCTGGGCGAGCGCGGCGGCAAGGCCGGTGAGCAGGTAGAAGGCCACGTATCGTGGCCGGGTCATCGAGTCTTCGATGTTGTTGCCGAACAGCCACAGGAACCACATGTTGCCGAGCAGATGCATCCACGAACCGTGGAGGAACATCGACGTTACGACGTTCGAGTACTGCCGGCCGGGATCGCTGAGGCACACCAGGCCGTCGCCCATCGGAAACGGCGTCCCCGGACCGAGCGAGGCGGTGAGCTCGCCGGGGATGAGCCCGAGCTCGCAGACCGACCGGGCGAGGGGAAAGGCGCTGCCGGCCCCCTGCACGAGGAGCCAGGTGAGGACGCTCGCGGCGATCAGCGCATAGGTGACGTACGGTGTCCGCTGCGTCTCGTTCTCGTCGTGGTACGGGAACACGGCCCCTCCGTCATCATCATTAGGCCTGCCCCCGCTTTTCGCAACTTCCCAGAACCCAGAACCCATAACGTGGAACCGATGGCCGACCTAGAATGCAGAGATGTTTGCAACGGCATCGCTGGCACGACGAATCGAACGGGCGGAAGCGCGACTGGTCCAGGAAGGGGCGGGTGCGGCGGCCCGCCGGCTCCCCGAGGGACAGGTGATGGTGCGTGAGCTGAACGGCGGGATCGCCGCGTACGTGGAAGCGGGAGCGCCGTTCAACAAGGTCGCCGGCCTCGGCTTCGACGGCATCCCCACGGCGGACGCGCTCGACGCGCTCGAGCGCGATTTTGCCGCGCGCGACGCGCCGATACGATTCGAGGTCTCGACGCTGGCCGACACCGGGCTGCTTCGCCTGCTGACCCGGCGGGGCTGCGAGCTGATCGGCTTCGAGAACGTCCTCGGCCTGCGCCTCGATCCTGCGTCCAGGTTCGAGCCGATTGCCGGCGTCGAGGTGACCCGCACGCGTGACGATCAATCACCTGCCTGGCTCGACGTCGTCGCGACCGGCTTCATGAACCCGGATGTGTTCGACGGCCCGGCGAGTACCGAAACCATCCCGCGCGAGGTGCTCGACCGCGTGTTCGGCGACACCATCGCGGCCGGTGGCTTCGAACGGTATCTAGCCTGGCGCGGCGGAGTGATGGCGGGAGGCGCGAGCTTCCGGATGCAGGACGGAGTCGCGCAGCTGAGTGGCGCCGCCACGCTGCCCGATCATCGGCGCCAGGGGGTCCAGACCGCGCTGCTCCGCCACCGGCTCAACGAGGCCGCCCGCCGCGGCTGCGACGTCGCCGTCGTCACCACCGAACCGGGATCGCGGTCACAGGAGAACGTGCAGAAGGCCGGTTTCGCGCTTCTCTACGCGCGCGCCGTACTTGTCTTCGACCCCCTGGAACCACGATCGAAGAGCCCAGAACCACGATCGAAGTAACCAGAACCACGATCGAAGCCCCGGAACCACGATCGAAGGCCCCGGAACCACGATCGAAGTAACGCCCAGAACCACGATCGAAGTCCCCGGAACCACGATCGAAGTCCCCAGAACCACGATCGAAGTAACCGGAACCTCCTGGAGCTACCGGTTCCGCAACGCAACCAGCGCGTCGACCTTGGTGGCGCGCTGTGCCGGGATCCAGCAGGCGGCGACGGCGACGGTGAGCAGCGAGAGCCCCATCGCGACGAAGGTGAGCGGGTCGGTGGCGCGAACGCCGTAGACCATGCTCTCGAGGAAGCGGGCGAGCGCCAGTGCGCCGGCGAGCCCGAGCACCACACCGACTACGGCGGGGCGCAGGTGCTGCCGCAGGATCAGGGTCAGGACGTCGCTGCGCTGGGCGCCGAGCGCCATCCGGACGCCGACCTCCTGGGTTCGCTGGCCAACCGCGTGCGCGGTCACGCCGTAGATGCCGATGCTGGCGAGCAGCATCGCGATCACGGCGAAGCTGGCGAGGAGCACGGCGCGGAAGCGCGGCTGCGACAGCGTCTCCGACATCTCCGCTTCCAGCGTGCCGGTCGCGAACAGCGGCAGCTGGGGGTTCATGCCCTGGACCTCGCGGCGCACCGCCGGCAGGATCTGCACCGGATCACCGGCCGTCCGGACGATCAGCATCTGCGTCCGCGGTGTGCCCTGGAGCGCCGGCTCGTAGATCTCCGGCCGGATCGCGCGCGTGACCTCGGCGCGGTGGACGTCCTTGATGACGCCGACCACCGTCATCCACGGCTGCTGCGAAGCGGACTGCCCCGGCTTGATCCGCCGGCCGACCGCGTCCTGCCCGGGCCACGCCAGCCTGGCAAAGGTCTCGTTCACCACGACGACTGGAGGCGCCCGGTCGTGGTCCTGGGTCGTGAAGGTGCGCCCGGCGGCCAGCTGGATCCGCAGCGTTTCGAAGAAGCCTGGCGAGACGATCTCGACCGGATACTCGATCTGCTGACCCTGCGGCGGATCCGGTTTCCCTTCGACGCTGTAGATGCTGGAATTCGTGACCACCGGCTGGAGGATGCCGGTGGTGGTCGCGGCGGCTTCCACGCCCGGCAGCGCCCGCACGCGTTCGAGCAGGCGGCCATAGAAACCGCGGACCTCGGGCTGCTCCGGGAACAGCGCTGCCGGCAGGCTGAGGGTCATCACCGCGACGCGATCCGGGTCGAAGCCACGGTCGACCGACTGCATGCTCCACAGCGTGCGGACGAGGATGCCGGCGCCGGCGAGCAGCACGAACGCCAGCGCCATTTCCGCGGCGATCAGCACCGAGCGGGTGCGGCGGCTGCCGCCGCTGCCGCCTTCGCGTCCCCCTTCCTGCAGGTGTTCGCGCACCGCCGTCCGCGACGCCTGGACGGCCGGCAGCAGCCCGGCCAGGATCGCCGACACGACGGCGAGCCCGAGCGTGAACAGCAGCACCCGGGTGTCGATGCCGATCGACTCCGCCCGCGGGATCGCGTCGCCGCCGACCTGGATGAAGAACTCGGTCGCCCAGAACGCGAGCAGCAGGCCGAGGCCGCTGCCGACCAGCGCGAGCACGAACGTCTCGGTGACGATCTGGCGAATCAACCGGCCGCGGCGGGCGCCGAGCGCGGTCCGGATCGCGAGCTCCTTGCGCCGCGCCGCGGTTCGCCCGAGCATCAGGTTGCCGAGGTTCGCGCAGGCAATCATCAGCACGCACCCGACCGCGGCCATCAGCACCAGCAGTGAGCGTTCGACGTCGCCGACGATCTGCCGGTGCAGCGGCACGAGGTTCGCCCCGAAACCGGCCTGCGCCGCCGGGTACGCTTTCTCGGCCCGTTCGGCGATGCCGCTGATCTCGGTTTGCGCCTGCTCGATCGACACGCCCGGCTTCAGCCGGCCGATCACCGGCAGCCAGAACGAATTGCGGGCGTTGCGGAGGTCGTCGGCCGGCGCGAGCGGCTTCCACAGCTGCGCCGTGTTCGGCAGGCGCAGCTCGGGCGGCATGACGCCGATGATCTCGTGGGCGCGGCCGCTCAGCATGATGGTCTTGCCGAGCACGTCGCCGGCGCCGCCGAACTTCCGCTGCCACAGCCCGTACGACAGCAGCACGACCGCGTCGTTGCCGACTTTCTCGTTCGCCTCGGTGTAGAGCCGGCCGAGGATCGGTCTCAGCCCCATCACCTCGTGAAAGTTCGCGGTGGTCATCGCTCCCGGGATCCGCTCCGGCTCGTCGGAGCCGGTCATCGAGAACGACGAACGGGTGAAGGCCGCGACGTGGTCGAAGGTGGTGTTCTGGGTCCGCCAGTCCAGGTAATTCGGATACGACCCGATGTCTTCCTTGATCGCCTGCGGCCGGTTGTCGAGCCACATCATCGCGATCCGGTCCGGCTCGGGATAGGGAAGCGGGCGCAGCAGGACACCGTTGAACACGCTGAAGACCGCGGTGTTGACGCCGATCCCGACCGCGAACGTGAGCAGCGCGATGAGCGCGAAGCCGGGGTTGCGCACCAGGGTCCGCCCGGCGTAGCGGACGTCGCGAAGGATGCTGCCTGGGTTCATTTGGCCCTCGAAACTGTCCGGAACCGAACGGCGCGCGCGCGGGGCCGGACAGTCGGACGTGATAAAACAATTGCCATGCGATCAGCGGTTCTCGCGGCTTTCTTCTGTTTTCTCTCGGCCGGCGTGTCGGCGCAGGGGCTCTGGCCGAACGTGACCTACGATCCGGCCGTGCCGACGCTCAAAGCGGTCGTCGGCCACGAGCCTGGCGAGGCAATCACCACGCCAGATCAGATCGGCCAGCTACCTCGCCGCCCTCGCGAAAGCGGCTCCCGACCGCACCCGGCTCGTGCACTATGCCACCAGCTGGGAGGGACGCCCGCTTCATTACCTGGTCGTCGGCTCGCCGGCCCGCCTGGCGAAGCTGGACGAAGTCAAACGCGGCATGCAGACGCTGGCCTCCGGCGCGCCCGAGGCGGATCGGCTGGTCGCCGAGCTGCCCGGTCGTGGTGCTGCTGATTCACGGCGTCCACGGCAACGAGATCTCGTCCTCGGATGCGGCGCTGGCGGAGGCCTACCACCTGCTGGCGGCGCGCAAGCAATGCCGGACGCCGACGTCACGCTGCGCGAGGCGCTGGTGATCATCGATCCGATGCAGAACCCCGACGGCCGCCATCGCTTCGTCGCCGGCGAACCTGCTCGGCCGCGCCGTGGACGCGGATCCGAATCCGCAATCGGCGGAGCACGACGAACCGTGGCCCGGTGGCCGCGTCAATCACTACCTGTTCGACATGAACCGCGATTACTTCGCGTTGTCGCAGCGCGAAACGCAGGGGCGGGTGAAGACGATGCTCGAGTGGTACCCGCAGGTGGTGGTCGACCTGCACGAGATGGGAGGGAACTCGACGTATTACTTCGCGCCGCCGGCCGATCCCTTCAACCCGCTGATCACGGAGGCACAGCGCAAGGGGTTCGACCTGTTCGGACGGGCGAACGCCGCCGAGTTCGACAAACGCGGCTTCCCCTATTTCGTCCGCGAGGTCTACGACGCGTTCTATCCCGGCTACGGCGACTCGTGGCCGATGTTCCACGGCGCCGTGGCGATGACCTACGAACAGGCGTCGGCGCGCGGCCTGGCCTTCCAGCGTGACGACGGCACGGTGCTCACCTACAAGATGGCGGTGACGCAGCACTTCACCGCGGCGATCACCACCGCGGTCACGGCGGCGAAGAACCGCGAGCGGCTGCTGCGCGACTTCCTGGATTACCGGCGCGGCGCGATCGCCCTGGGGCAGAAGGGCCCACGCGAGTACCTGATCCCACCGGGCACGGACGCGGCCCGCGCCGCCCGGCTCGCCAGGCTCCTCGCCGCCCAGGGGGTCATCGTCAAGCAGGCGGAGGAAGCGTTCACCGCCGGCACCCAGCAGATGCCGCGCGGCACGTTCGTCGTGCCGCTGGCGCAGCCGGCGGGCCGGCTGGCGAGGAACCTGCTCGATCCCGACATCAAGATGGACGAGGCGTTCCTCAAGGAGCAGGATCGCCGCCGGAAGGCGCGGCTCAACGACCAGATCTACGACGTGACCGCCTGGAGCCTGCCGCTCATGTACGACGTCGAGGTCGTGGCGAGCGACCGGGTGACCACGGTCAAGCTGCGCGATGTCGCCCCCGGCGAGGCGACGCCGGCCGCGCCCGCCCAGGCCGCCGGCGGGTACGATCGGCTACCTGATGCCCTGGGGATCGGGTGCCGCGACCACCGCCGCCGAAGCGCTGCGCGAAGGTATCCGGATGATCACCGCCGACGAGGCGTTCCGCCAGGGCGGCCGGCAGTACTCCGATCGGCACCGCCTTCATCCGCCTCGCCGGCAACGCCGAGGGGACGGCGGCGAAGCTGCAGCAGATCGCGCAGAAGCATGGCGCCGAGCTCGTGCCGATCACCGAGACCTGGACCGACGAGGGGATCTCGCTCGGCAGCGGCCGGACCGCCCCGCTGAAGTCGCCGCGCGTGCTGCTGGCCTGGGACGCGCCGGCGTCGAGCCTCTCGGCCGGCTGGGCGCGCTACACCCTCGAGCAGCGCTTCGGCGTCCGCACCACCGCCATGCGGACCGCGACGCTGCAGAACTACGACATGAAGGACTACGACGTGCTGGTGCTGCCGTCCGGCACCTATAACTTCAGCGACGACGCGCTGCGGCGGCTGAAGGACTGGATCCGCAACGGCGGCACGCTGATCACGCTGGCCGAGGCGACTCGCTGGGCCTCGCGCGATCGCGTCGGCCTGCTCTCGACCGATCCGCTGTACCGCGACGGCACGCCGCAGAAGGACGCGCCGGAGACCCCGGCCGCCGGATCAGCCGCGCCGCCCGGCGGTGGGGGCGGCGGCGCCGGTCAGAAACCGGATACCTCGAAACCGTTCGACTTCGACAAGGCGATCCAGCCCGAACGCGAACAGCCGGAGAATCTCGCCGGCTCGATGCTGCGGGTCACGCTCTATCCCTATCACTGGCTGACCGCCGGCCTCGACGGCGACATCCAGGTCATCGCCGAAGGTACCCGCGTGTTCGCGCCGCTCAAGCTGGATGCCGGCGTCAACGTCGGCGTCTACGGTCCGGTGGAGAAGCTGGTCGCCAGCGGCCACGTGTGGCAGGAGGCGCTGCCGCTCCTGGCCTCACGCTCGTACCTGATGCACCAGCCGTCCGGCCGCGGTCACGTGATCGGCTTTGCCGAGGACCCGAACTACCGCGCCTACGCCGAGGCGACGCAGCTTCTGTTCATCAATGCGGTGCTGCTGGGAATTGGACACTGACGATCGTGGTTCTGGGGCTGACGATCGTGGTTCTGGGGCTGACGGTCGGTTCTGGGTTGACGATCGTGGTTCTGGGTTCTGACGATCGTGGTTCTGGGTTCTAACGATGGTGGTTCTGGGTTCTGACGATCGTGGTTCTGGGGCTGACGGTCGTGGTTCTGGGGTCTGACGATCGTGGTTCTGGGAGCTGACGATCGTGGTTCTGGGACGGACGGTCGTGGTTCTGGGGCTGACGGTCGTGGTTCTGGGAGCTGACGGTCGTGGTTCTGGGGCTGACGGTCGTGTCTACGATCGTGGTTCTGGGCTTCTTACGATCGTGGTTCCAGGGGTTCTAGAGGTTCCGGGGCCCTGCGACGGCGAGGTGCCTTCACAGAACCTTGGAACCTTTAGAACCTCCAGAAACCCTTAAAGGTTCTAAAGGTTCCTGGGGTTCAAGATGTTGCTAACGACTCCAAGAGGTTCCGCGGAACCTTGGGAACCGACAGCGTCAGAACCGGGAACCGGCAGCGTCAGAACCGAGAACCGACAGCGTCAGAACCGAGAACCTCGCTCCGGTCACCTAGAAGCCTGCGGTCAGCGCAAACCGAAAAGCCCTCGGCGAGCCGGGTGTGATGTTGTTGTTGCTGTGGGCGGTGGAGAAATAGTCGACGTCGAACAGGTTCTCGACGTTCACCTGGGCGCGCAGCCTCGGTGTCACGTTGAAGAACACCGCGCCGTCGACGCGGCCGAAGCCGGGCAGCGCCACCAGGTTGTCGGTGGCCGCGAACATCCGGCTCCGCGCGATCGTTCCCAGCGCCGCGGCCAGCCGCGAGGTCACGTTGTAGCGGGTCCACAGCGACACCGAATGGCTCGGGACCTGCGCCAGGTCGGCGCCGGCCGGCACGGTCGAAGACAGCGCGCGGGTGATCTCGCCGTCCTGGTAGGCGTAGCCCGCGACCAGGCTCCAGTTGCGGGTCAGCGAGCCGTTCACGTCGACCTCGAGGCCTTTCGAACGCTGCGCGTCGACGAGAATCGAGCGCGTCGGGTCGGCCGGGTCGGGCACCGCGACGTTGCTGCGATCGAGCCGGTAGACCGCCGCGGTCACGCCCAGGCGCGCCGCCTCCCACTTCATGCCGACCTCGTAGTTCTTGAACTCCTCCGGATCGAGCGACTGGTTGGTCAGCGACAGCGACGACAGCTGGTCCCCGCCGCGCGGGATGTAGGTCAGGCTGTAGCTGCCGTAGACCGACACGGGCTCGAGCAGCTTGTAGATCAGGCCGAGACGCGGCGACAGCAGCCGGTCGTGACTGGCCAGCGCCTGGCCGGTCCGGTTGTTGGTGAAGTCGAGGTCGAAGGCGTCGAACCGCAGTCCGGCCACCGCCTGGAGCCGCGACGTCAGCGCGACCTGGTCCTGCGCATAGATTGCGGCGATCGTCGCCGTCCCGTGGTTGTCGGCGTCGGTCGCGCTCTGCGCGAAGCTCACCGGCAGCGAGACCGTCGGGGCGTCCAGCGGCACCTGCACGCTGGTCACGCCGCCGAACGTCGGGAAGTAGCCGGTGTTCCGGAAGTTGTCGGTGACCTGCCGGCCCAGCTCGGCGCCAACCAGCACCGTGTGGCCGATCGCACCGGTCCGCGCCTTCACCGTCACGTCCGTCTGGTTGAACAGGTTGTCGCGGTCGGTCGCGTTGTTGTAGGCCGAGATCGCGACCGAGGTTCCCGCCGCGTTCACCGCCCCGGGGAAGACGTTCTGGTAGAACTTGTCGTAGACGCCGTAGCTCACGCGGTTTCGCACCGATACCCGGTCGTTGACGTCATGTTCGATGACCGACGACGAGCACGTTCACCGTCGCATGCATCGGGCTGTTGGCGGGGTCGCCGAAGAAGGTTTCGGGGTCGGTGGCGACCGGTCTGTCGCCGAAGGAGGGGACGCCGCGGTCGGCCGTCCGCTCGTCGTGGAAGTATTCGTAGCTCGCCCGCAGGGTGGTGGCCGGCCCGAGGCGGAAGGCTACCGACGGCTGCACCCCCACCCGCTCCTGCTCGACCCCGGCCCGGTACGAATCCGAGCGCTCGTACAGGCCGGTCAACCGGGCGGCGACGGTGTCGCTCAGCCCCGTGCCGACGTCGGCGGTCAGGCGGCGGTTGTCCCAGGAGCCGAGCTGCAGGACCGCCTCGCGCGACTGCCCCCAGCCCGCCTGCCGGGTGACGCGATTGATCACGCCGCCGGCGCCGCCGCGGCCGAAGATCATCGCGTTCGGCCCCTTCAACGCCTCGACCCGCTCGAGATTGTAGACGTCGCGGAAATACTGCACATCGTCGCGGATGCCGTCGACGAAGAAGTCGGAGGTCGAGCTGTTCCCGCGGAGGATCGGCGTGTCGCGGTTTCCCTCACCCTGGGCCATGCCGACGCCGGGCATGAACCGGACGACGTCGGCCATGTTGGTCATCCGCTGATCGGCCATCATCGCGCTGGTGACGACGCTCACCGCCTGCGGCACGTCGCGAAGCGGGGTCGATGTCTTGGTCGCGCTGCGGATGCTGGTGACCCGGCCGGCCGCCGCATCGACGTTGACGGTTTCGGAGAACCCGGCGACCGCCAGCGTCACGTCGAGCAGACGTTCCTGCGCCGGCGAGACGGTCACCCCCACTGAGGATTCGAGGAACCCTTCGGCGCCGATGGTCACGGTATAGCGTCCCGGCGCCAGCGGCAGCGCGAACTCTCCGCGGCCATCGGCCAGGACGGTGGCGACCGGTCCGCCGGCCTCGGCGCGCACCTTGACCTGGGCGCTGGCGACCGGCGCGCCGCTGGCGTCGACGACGCGGCCATGGAGCTGGGCGGGCTGAAGCGGCTGAATAGGGGAGGCCAGGAGGCCGGAAGGCAGCAGGACGGCGACGACGCAGACGAGCACACGAAGCATCAGGACTCACTCCTGTTCTTGCGTCGGCGCGCGCCACTCCGTAGAATCGCGGAGTCGGACGCGTCAACGCGAGAGCGGTGACAGGTTCCCAAACCGGGCGTTTCGACAAGGCCCGCGCGGTGTATCAGCACTGCGCGGGCCGCTTTGTTTCGAGCGGGCCCACCAAAGTGAGACCGTTCGCAACTTGGAGAAGTCTATATCCGACCAAAATGGTCGGTCAAGCAAATTGACGCGGGATCCTGGCGGTCAGGCGACGTCCGGCGCCGCTTGGCCACGTATATGATGGCCACGCCAACCGACCATGGGCTTCTTCTCCTTTCTGTTTCCGTGGGGCGCCATCCTTCAGGTGATCGCCATCGTGCATTTCATCCGGCGACGGCCGGACACGATCTGGCTGTGGGTCATCATCTTCCTCGGCCCCCTCGGCGCGCTGGTCTACATCGGCCTCGAGGTGGTGCCGGATCTCGGGCTGTTGCGGCAGTCCTTCGACGCCTTCGGGCGGCGCAAGCGCATCCGCCAGCTCGAGGCGGCGGTCATCGACAATCCGTCCGCCGGCAATTTCGAGGAGCTCGCCGACCTGTATCTCGACGAAGGGAAGTTCGCCCGGGCGCGTGAGTGCTACGACAAGGCGATCGGCCGCGGCCAGGACCTCGACCCGGTCTATCGCCGCGGCATCGCCGAGATCCACCTTGGCGACTTCGCCGCCGCGGCGACCGATCTCGAACACGTGATCGAGCGCGAGCCGAAGTACGATTTCAACCGCGCGATCGCGCTGCTCGCGCATGCCTGCGCCGGGAGCGGGCAGACCGCCAGGGCCGGCGAACTGTTCCGTCACGCCACCGAGGTGTCGACGCTGTCGGAAACCTACATCAACTACGCGGCGTTCCTCGCCAGCCAGAACCGGCCGGACGAAGCGCGGGAGTGGCTACAGAAGGTGATGTCGAAAAAACTGACCATGCCGCGTTACCTGCAGCGGCGCGAACGCCCCTGGTTCCGGCGCGCGAGCGCATTGCTGAAGCGGCTGCCGAAGACTGCGCGCGGAGCCGCCGGGGCCGGCATCTCACTCCTGCTCCTGGTGCTGCACGCCCCGATCCTCCTCCAGGCCCAGACCACTTCCATCGTCTGGCCGAAGCCGGATCTGTTCTGGTATCGCCAGGCAGTGGAGGGTGGACACGTCTGGGTCAAGGTCGACGCGCAGTACGGCGTCAAGGAGCCGCTGTTCGACCACCAGCGGCTGGCGATCGAGCTCACGCTTCGGACCGGGGTGGAATACACGCCGCTGACGCTGCCGTTCGCCGATCCGGCGGCACGGTTCGTGGTGAAGTACGACGGCTCGAACGCCTACATCCAGGAAGGAGCGATGGCGGTCGAGTTCGTCCACGGCGGCCAGCAGTGGCGCTGCGACCTGCAGATCAAGTGGGACTGGAACCGGGTTCCGCCAACCGACTACGAGTGCCTGCCCCGGCGTCCGGCAAGCGCGGCGGCCGCCGCTGAGGCTGTCGGGCCGGAGTCACGTCCGTCCCCGGACGGCCGCTGGATCGCCTTCGTCGAAGCCGGCAACGTCGCGATCCGCCCGGCGGCCGGTGGCGCTTCGACCCGCCTCAGCACCGACGGCACCACGGCCTCGGCCTACGACCCGGGATCGATCCGCTGGTCGGCGGACTCGGCGTCCCTGAGCGCCTACCGGGTGAGCGCCGAGGTCTGGAACTCCAGGAGCCTCGCCGGGAACGTCAAGACCCTGATCGCTCGCGCCCAGTGGGACGTTCCAACGAGGTTCTAAAGGTTCTGGGTTCCAAGGGTTCCAGTCGGGTTCCAAAGGTTCCAAGGGTTCCCAAAGGTTCGGCGAAAGCCTCATCGCCCCTGGGCAAACCTGAACCGCGGAACCCTCGCGATCCCTCCAGAACCTCGTAGTTCCCCGGAACCTCGTAGTTCCCCAGAACCTCGTAGTTCCCCGGAACCTCGTAGTTCCCCAGAACCTTGTAGTTCCCCAGAACCTCGTAGTTCCCCGGAACCTCGTAGTTCCCCGGAACCTCGTAGTTCCCCGGAACCTCGTAGTTCCCCGGAACCTCGTGTTCCCCGGAACCTCGTAGCTCCCCCGGAACCTCGTAGTTCCCCAGAACCTCGTAGTTCCCCGGAACCTCGTAGTTCCCCGGAACCTCGTAGTTCCCCAGAACCTCGCAATTCACTCAGAGAACCGCTAGCGACCCGCCAGCTTGTCGGAGATAAAGACCTTCCCCCCCTGGGCCTTGTTGAAGGTCTCGACCTCGCGCATCAGCTGATCGAAGTCCTTCTGCGCGGCGGTCATCTGCGCCTGGAAATCCTTGAAGACGCTGACGGCGGCGTTGGTCGGCCGGTGGCCGATGCCTCCCATGACGTCGCCCCCGCCGCCGCCGATCTCGGCGAGCAGCCACACCAGGTTCAGATAGAGCTTGTACTTCTCCACGTACCACTTGTCGTCGCTGTGCATCTCGGTGCGGGAGAGGTAGTGGAGCTCGGTGTCGTACATCCGCTTGTAGAGCGCCGCCAGCGCCGTGTCGAGCGTCTTGTTGGCCGCCTGCTGCTTGCGCAGGTCTTCCACCTGCGCGCGCATGATCTCGATGCGGTTGATCCGGTCGACGACCTGGTTGATCGTGCCGACGACCTCGACCTGCAGTCGGGAACTGGCGGCGAGGTCTTCGTCGGTGGCGGTGAGGGTGACGTCACGCTGGACGTCGAACGGCTGCGAATACTGCCGGCCGTTGTGCGTCAGGCGGACGGTGTACTTGCCCGGCGCCACGGTCGGCTGCCAGCGTTGCGATCCGATCCCCCAGTGGGTCACCGGACGCTCCCGCCCCTGCCAGCGCCCCGCCTCCCAGATGAACGGGTTGTCGGGGGGGATCGAGCGAAGCACCGGCTGTGCCGGCGTGCCGTGGCGCAGGTTCCAGGCTGCCTGGTTCATGCCGGCCCGCGCCTGGATGTCGCTCTTGCTCACCACCGTGCCGGCGGGGTCGAGAATCTCCATCGTCACCGGCGTGGTCGGCGCGGCCGCCAGATTGAAGACGAATCCCGCACCGCCGCCCGCCGCCTTGAAGGTGGCCGGGCGCGGCCGATAGAGCTGCAGCTCGGCCTGCTGGTCGATGGTGTCTTCCTGCTCCAGCTTCCAGATGTCGCGCAGGATCCACAGCCCGCGGCCGTATGTCGCGATGGCGACCTCGGGGGCGTTCTTCGGCACTTCGATCCAGTTCACCGGGGCGGCCGGCAGCTTGTCCTTGAATTGCGTCCACGTGCGGCCGTCGTCCTTCGAATAGAAGAAGCCGTGGCCGGTTCCCGCGAAGAGCATTCCCTTGCGGTGCGGGTTCTCCGCGACCGAGAGCATGTAGTCGAGCGGGTGCCCCTTGGGCAGCGCGGCGTCGATGCGGGTCCAGGTCTGGCCGAAGTCAGAGGTCTTGAACAGATAGGGATCGCGGTTGTCGACCAGGTGATAGTCCACCGCCATGTAGGCCGTCCCCGGCTCGAAATGCGACGAGTCGATGCGTCGAACCAGTCCCCACGGAGGCATGTTCACGTTCTTCGACAGGTCGGTCCACTGCTTGCCGGCATCGCGCGAGATCCACACCTTGCCGTCGTTGGTGCCGACCCACACGACCCCCTGCTGGGTCCGCGACGGGGCGATCGCGGCGATCGTCGCGCCGTAGAACTGCCCGAGGTTGTCGCCGACGACACCGCCCGAGAAGAGGATCCGCTTGGGATCACCGGTGGAGAGGTCGGGACTGATCACGTCCCACGACTGGCCGCGGTCCTTGGTCCGGAACAGGACCTGGCAGCCGAAATAGACCGAGCTGTCGAACCAGTCGATCGCCAGCGGCGGGGACCACTGGCACCGGTACTTGAGCCCGACCGGATCGGAGTCGAGCGTGTGCATCCAGGGGCTGACCGAGCGGCGCAGGCCGGTATTCTCGTCGAAGGTGGCGACGTGGGCCGCGTAGCAGGTGCCCCACACGAACTTGGCGTTGTTCGGCTCGGGGTAGGTGTAGCCCGACTCGCACGACGGCATCGCCTCCTGCGCCGGCCCCGCCGCGCCGCCGCCTCGTCCGCCGCCGCCACCACCACCGCCGCCGCGGCCGCCACGCCCGCCGGCAGCTGCTGCCGCGGCCGGCGCCGCCGAACGATACGACGGCACGTTGTCGGGCACGATCGGACGGTCGCTCGCGATCCGCATGCTGCCATCGTCCTGGCGGCTGCCGTAGATCCAGTACGGGCTGCGCTGATCGACCGTCACGCGATACATCTGGCCGATCGGCAGCGACACGCTGGTATTGCCGGTCGGGTTGAGCGGTGAGCCGTAGATGCCCATCCCGCCGTCGCCGGTGACGATGTAGTGGCCGGCCATTGACGGATTGGGATCCCACCAGATGTCATGGCAGTCGCCGCAGCCGCCGCCGCCGCTGTTCCAGATCTTGCCGCCGTCGCGCGAGCGCCACAGCGTGCTGTTGGCAATCAGCAGGTGATCCGGGTCGTCGGGGGAGACGCGGATGCGGATGTAGTAGCCGGCGCGCCCGATCAGCCGCCGATCCCAGCTCGCGTTGCTCCAGGTGGCGCCGCCGTCGTCCGATCGCCAGAGCGAACCCTGCGCTTCCGACTTCAGTCCCTTGACGCCGTCGGCGCCGGTCTGGATCAGCGCATACATCCGCGCGCCATTCGACGGGGCGATCGCGACGTCGGTCTTGCCGTAAGGAGAGCGGGGGAGGCCGGGGTGGCTGATCTTCTTGAAGCTCTTGCCGCCGTCGTTCGAGAGGTAGAGGCCGCTGCCCATGCCGCCGCTGTGCAGGACGTGGGTCTGCATCTCGATCTCCCACGTGCTCGCGAGGACGATCGACGGGTTCTGCTGCGACATCTGGAGCCCCGAGCAGCCGGTGTTCTCGTCGACGAACAGCACCTGCTGCCAGGTCTTGCCGCCGTTCTCGGAGCGGTAGATGCCGCGCTCCTTCTGCGGACCGGTCGCGCGACCGAGCGCGCACACCATGACGATCTCGGGATTGGTCGGATGGATCACGATGGTGCCGATGCGGCCGGTCTCGACCAGGCCCATGTTGGTCCAGGTCTCGCCGGCATCGGTCGATTTGTAGATGCCGTCGCCCATCATGTCCATGTCGCGGACGGCCCAGGCCTCGCCGGTGCCGGCCCAGACGATGTCGGGATTGGTCTGCGCCACGGCGAGGGCACCGATGGCCTGCGAGGTCTGGCTGTCGAAGGTCGGCTTCCAGGTGGCGCCACCGTCGGTCGACTTCCAGACACCGCCGGAGGCCGCGCCGGCGTAGTAGACGCCGGGCTTGCCGGCCACGGCGGCGGCGGCGGCAATACGTCCGGCGCTGGTGGGGCCGGCATACTCGAACCGCGGCGCCCCCACCGGCTGAGTCACCTGAGGCCCGCCGGGCCCACCGCCCCGCTGTGCGATCGCGAGGGCCGGCATGATCAGGATGGCGAGAAAGCTGGCGCAGAAGCGTACGGTTAGTCTGGTCACGGAGTGTCCTCTGAGGATGGAGAATTCGCGCCTACCTATACCACGCCCGAGGGGTTATAGGTCCATTCGAAATAGCCCGCGCGTCAGCTCCCCGGCACCTCGGCCTACGCCCGAAGAACAAGACTCTGCCGAACGGAACTCGCATGAAGCGCGGCGGAGGCGGTGGCGGTTACGGTCCAGTGAGCAGGCCCTTACGGCAGCGTCCGGGCGACGCGAAAACCGACGATCATGTTGCGAAGCGAGGGCGGGTCTCCATTGCGGTTGGCCGAGCGAACCCCCACCGGAGAGTGGCTCCAATTGCCGCCGCGAATCACGCGCCGGGGACAATCGACGGTCGTCCAGGCGCGACCGTCCGTCGGGGCACCCTCGTAGGACTTGTTGTAGCAGTCCTCGACCCATTCCGAGAGGTTGCCCAGCATGTCGTGCAGGCCGAAGGCATTCGGCTTGAACGCGCCCACTGGCGCCGTCCGCGGCTGACCATCGTCGCACGCGTGGATCCCCCACTCGTCCTTCCACCCGTCCGGTTTCTGTCTCTCGAGTGCGGCGTCCGCGCCATTCTCGAACTCGCACGCACGATCGGCCATCGCGCCCCAGAAACGCGCCGCCTGCGAACCCGCCCGCGCCGCGTACTCCCACTCCGCCTCGCTCAAGAGCCGGTACGACTTGTCGGTCTTCTTCGACAACCACTTCGTGTAGCCGATTGCCTGCTCGTAGCTCACGCGGATCACAGGCCGCCGGCCGCGTCCCCAGCCGTCGTCCGCCGCTCTGGCGCAGCCGCCCCCGGCCACGCACGCGTCCCACTCGTCGAACGTGACCTCGTACTTGCCGGCGGCGAACGGCCTGGCGATCGTGACCGTGTGCTGCGGACCCTCGTCGTCGCGCCGGTCGGGCTCTCCCGGCGGCGAGCCCATCAGGAACTGCCCGGCCGGAACCACCAGCAGCTCCGGACATTCGGCGCAATCCTTGATGACGCTACCGGCCGCGGGAAACTGGACGGAGGCGCGCGCGCTGGGCGTTCGCTGCGCCGAGGCCATGCCCGTTGCGCACAGACCGAAGAGGATCCCAAGCTGCAAGCGCCGGCTCAAACTACTGGACATCGAGATCCTCCACTCGACTGCGCGGACGATAGGAAACATCAGGGCGGTCTTGCGGTTAGCATAACGTCGTTCTCGGTCCCCGCCAGGCCACTGGACGATAGAACCATTAACGCCGGACTGACGACTGATTGATCGTTTCGAATCGGTCAACAGAAGGCGACTACCCAGGACCGATCTGGCCGCCAATTCGGCGGCGTGCTTGAGCAAGCGGCTCAAGGCACGACGGGCCTGCCTCACAGCGTTGACTATTGGAACAGTTCCTGTTCGAGCGGCAATAGTGGGTGTGCCGCCAACTGGAGGTCGCCGACGGCGAGGCGGTCGCGGCCCGAACGATTAGCGATTCTCGATCGGGCCGCCGCGCCCGATTGTCAGCCCTTGACGATGTTGTGAACGTCGAAGATGTCCGGCGGATTGGCGAGCTGGATGCCGACGCCGGCGAGGATCGGCATCAGACGCTTGTCGAAGGCCTCGAACTGCTCCCGCGAATTCCAGATCTCGCTGACCTTAAGGTTGCCATCCGAACCGAAGCAGACGTGGTAGTCGAGCCCGGCCGGTGGCCATTCGCCAGCGTTCTTGATTTGGCGAATCGCCTCGTCGTACTTGTTGGTAGTGAGGGCGATGGGACTGAAACGGACAACGATGCTCATGATATGAACCTCCGTGACTGGGGTTGCGAATAGATCCGGCGTGATCGGAAAGCGACACGTCGTCGCTGCAAATCGATACTAGCCTCCTTCGCCAATTTGTTCAGCGATTTGGTAGACGCCGATTCGGGTGCCGGGAGTGAGCGCCAAGTGGCTGGGAGTATAGCCGTTACACCTGTGCGGACGTGATTACTCCCGCAACACGCCGTAGGGACGCGCGTTCAATGAAGCTGTCGGCGACGGTTAAGGAGGCCGTCGCCGATGACGAAGTCGAAAACTCGCAAGAAGAAGCCGCCGAAGCGGGTTCTGGCGCTTCCCGACCTCGAACACGCCAAGACGGCCGTCCTGAACAGCTTGACGTCCGCCAGCGGCCAACGAACCTACGAGCACGCGATTCGCGAGTTCGTCGCCTGGTACTGTTCGGAGCCGCGCCTCGCCTTCAACCGCACCGTCGTGCTCCGATACCGAATTCACCTCGAACAACAGGGATATGCGCCGGCCACGATCAACCTTCGGCTGGCCGCCGTCCGGCGCATTGCATATGAGGCAGCTGATGCCGGCCTCCTGAGTCCTGAACTGGCGGCCGGCATTCGTCGCGTGAAGGGAGTGCGGCGGATCGGCGTTCGTCTCGGGAACTGGCTGACGCCTGAGCAGGGCCGGCGACTGCTGGAATGCGCGGCGCCGTCGACCCCGCGCCAGTTGCGGGATCACGCGATGGTCGCGATGTTGATCGGTTGCGGCTTGCGCCGCGCCGAGCTGTTGGCCCTGCGCCTCGAGTCGATCCGGCAACGGGAAGGGCACTGGGTGATTGCCGATTTCGTCGGCAAGGCTGGCCATGTGCGCACGGTCCCAATTCCGGCGTGGGTGAAGGTTGCTGTGGACGCATGGACAGCGGCAGCCGCAATCACGACTGGCCCGGTGTTCCGCGCGATCAACAAAGCTGGCCTGGTGTGGGGAAACGGCATGTCGCCCAAGGTACTGTGGGATGTGGTTCGCGCCGCGGCGGCTCGCGCCGGAATCGACAAGCTGGCGCCGCACGACTTGCGGCGCACTTGTGCCCGTCTGTGCCACCTGGCGGGCGGCGAACTTGACCAGATCCAGTTTCTCCTCGGCCATGTCTCCATCCAGACGACAGAGCGCTACCTCGGATGCAAGCAGAAACTCCGGGTTGCCGTGAACGACCGATTGGGAATTGAACCTGATGCCGCTTGAAGGAACACACCGCCAGGGCGGATGCTTCAGCCCGCCCTGGGCGACTACACGTTAGCAATCGGGTTCTCAGTCTTTGTGATTTGGTCATTTGTTGGCGCCCGAGCGTAGAATTCGCACATGCTTCACGACCTGAGGCTCGCGTTTCGGCGGCTTCGCAAGGCCCCGCTATTCACGTCGGTCGCGGTGTTGACTCTGGCGCTTGCGATCGGCGCGAATACGGCCATCTTCACCATCGCCGACGCGGTGCTGTTCAAGCCGCTTCCGTACTCCGACCCTGATAACGTGTACATCCTTGCGACCCTGGACACGGAATCGCGGGTGCGCTCGCGTGCCGTGCGCCTCGAATATCTGCGAGCCATCGATGACTTCCATCGTGGCGTTGGAGAAGTGGGTCTGCGCGGTCCGACCACGTTTACGTATCAGCCGGACAGCGGACGAGGTCAAAACATCGAGACGCTCGCCGTCACGCCCGGCTACTTCCGCGTGCTGGGCGTCCGGGCGGCGCGCGGCCGTTTGTTCGAGAGCAGCGACGCCGCCGATGCCGGGTCGAGCCGCCGTCTTGACCTACGAGAGCTGGCAGAGCCGGTTCGGCGGGAACGAAGCAGATCGTTGGCCGGGCAGTGAGGCTGGGGTCCGGAGACCCGCGATGTCATCGGCGTGCTGCCGCGCGGCTTCATCCTGCCCACGACGTCGCTGCGGCGTCTCTGTTAAGCGGACTTCGCACGCTCGATGTTCGTGCTGACACGATCGGTATTCCAACCATTTGCCTCTGGCAGCCTCTTGCAATTGATTGACGCCTTCAACGGAGTGGCGGATAAGACGAAGGCAATCATCGGCATCAACACTCGGTCGGTCAAAGATGTCGGCCAAGAATGGCCTCGCAAGCGCGAAATCGCAGGGACGTATGCGCAGCCGGGGCGCTATCGGCAGGTGCTGGAGTGGATAGAGCTCGGTCGTTCGGTCAAAAACGAGTTGGCCTTCATCAAGGCCAATACATAGTTCCGCCGCTCTTCGAGGCCTACGGATAGGCAGGAGGCGCGACCCGAGCGGCGTGGCCCGTCGTGTCGGATCGGGGCGGCCTGCAGCGCACGCGCGGCGGTCCATATGCACGCGTTCTCGCGACAGCTCAGAAGATCGGCGGCGCTATCTGAGACGGACGGAAACCAAGGACGGTCACATTGTGTCGAACAGCGTGGCCCTTGTTTTCATCGTCGCGAAGCATCGAGAACAGCGTGTAGCGTAGTGTCCTGGTCGGGTCGTTCAGCTCGTAATGGATGTCGTCGAGCCAGACGCCAACTTCCCTCACATGTCCGTCGTCGCATCGGTAGCTGAGATCCCAGCCGGTCAGCATCGGGATGGCATAAACGTAAGGGATCTTGTCGATAGCGAACCCGTGCGGCACGGACCAGGGGGCTCCTGGAGACATGTTGAAAAGAAGCCCCCGTCCTCATACGGCAAAACACTAAAGGGCGGTTGTATGACGCCAACGTCAGGTCCAGCGATCGTTGAGATGAGTTGTCCCATGGCGTAGGGACGACGGGGGGCGTTGTCCTTGAAGACGCCATATGTCTCCCAGCTGACGTAACCGTCGCCAACGTGACTGAGAACCGTTGGCGGATTTGTGGCCGCCGGATCTGGCGTCGCTGGGACCGGTGTCACCTCAACTACACGTTTGTTGTACGCCTGCCCACCCATGACGAACCCTTCACTGTGATCCATGTTCATTGCGATCTGCAGGAGATGAGAGTCGTCGCCGATGAACGCGAAGCCGAATCCGCGCGGCACAACAGCGGCTGGTGCCGCGGCCGCGGGCCTGCCGTAGCTCGGGAAACAGGAGAGTGATGTCGTGTGGGCATCGTTCGTCGCCGCAAAGAAGTTGCTGTCGGACGTGTCGTTCGGATCGCAGCTCCCATCGCTGTGGTTGATCGAGGCATCCAGCCTCGAGGCGTTCCATCCGACGACGGTGTAGTAGTAACAGAAGTTGAAGGCCCGCTGGAAATAGGAGTTGTCAGTCAACGCACCCACGGCTTCCCAACTGAGCTCATTACGTTCGCGCGTGATGCTGCGGATGAACGCCGCAACACCGGTCACATGGCGATCGGCCTCCGCGTAGCGCAAATGCCACCCATTGAGGAATACGGTGGCGCTGTTTGCGTAGGCAGGCAGCTGAAGGCTCTGCCGCATGCGCACTTCTGTGACAGTGTTGGAGTCGGCGCACGCTGAGCCGTGATACACAACGATCGTTGAAGGATCTTCGAAGACGATGACCGGAAGGGCTCCCGTCGGCTCCTGGACCTGGGGCGCAGGCTCGAAAAAGAGCTTACAAAAATCCCAGTCGAAGTGGAGCCCAAAGACGTCGTCGCACGCGGCCAGCGCCATCAAAACCATCCCGATACCCAGTGTCTTGCACAGCGTCGTTGTCATAGCGTCCTCGGTCGAGTGGCGTGCTGTTTGGGGCGAGCGCTCCGTCGCCGCGCGCCCGTCATCCGTTTGGCTTTCAATTGAGGCTGACCGCCATCGGCGACGCGGCAGCCTCTCCCCGAACGGAGTTCATCACGAACGACTGATCATCCCCCGTGCTGCCCACGTTCGGCATGAACAACGCGACAGGTGTGCCGAATTCGCCTGTGGTCGCGTCGGAAGACCAGTGGACCGGAACGGACACGAGCCGGTCATCGCCGCAAATATAGAACAACTCCTTGCCATCGTGATTCCAGTTGACCTGATGCGCGGCGTCATATCTGCCTGTCCTCCTTGGGGGTGGCGGCTGGCGGGAGCGGCAGGAAGAGGGGCAATCTTCGGGTAAACGGTGGCTCCACAACCACATCTGGGTCACAACCCTTGGAGGGACTCGGAGCTTGCTGCGGCTCCGTCTACGCGATGCTCACAGGCGATCTTCGCAACAAAGTTGACACCCTTCGGTCGAACAAGGAGGCCAGAGTGGAGGCTGCGAACAGCACTGCTGCACCCGGTTGCGTTCGACAGTGCGCCCTCATATACTCCGCCCTCTGGAGGCCCTCTTGGATTATGTATGCGTCGTTTTTCCCGTTCTCGCTGGCAAAACGGAAGATGCTCGCAGTTTCATGCGGGAGCTGGATGGTCCTCGAATGGCCGACTACGACCGCTCCGAACAGGCGATCGGGATTCGCAAGGAGCTGTGGTTCCTAGCCTCTTTGCCGGGTGGGGAGGCGCTGGTGGGGTATATGGAGGCGACGAACTTCGGACAGGCGGTGGGGCAGTTCGGGGCATCGAAAGAACCGTTCGATGTCTGGTTCAAACAGCGGATGAACGAAGTGACAGGGGTGGACTTCAACAACATCCCTGCTGATTTCCGTCCGCCCGAGCTGTTGTCCCGCTATGAGGCTGGCGTTACGCGCTGACCGCTCATGGGCCAATACGACTGCTCCAAGACCCGCGTGCAGCCGGTTTCGGGCGGGTCGGTATCACGCCCGCGATGCCTCGATCACCTCTCGAGGGTGAGCCCGCCCACCACTTGGCGTTTCAGATAATGCCGTCCCTCAATCTTGTTCATCTCTTTGATCGCCGCGATCAGTTCGCTTGTAGCTTGCCCGGCGTCCAGGATGATCGCAGAGAGCACGCGCTCGCGCCGATCGGCACTCGCGATCTCCGCTTGGTGGCGGTTGTCGGTACGCGCCTTCAACTCTGCGACGAGGTTCCCGGCCAGGGACGCGCCGATGTTGAGCGGACCATTGCGCGGCAGCAGGTAGTACTTGACCCCCTCCATGCCTTGAGTGACCCACGAGGCGACTTTCTTGTTGAAGGTATGCGGGCTGCTGGTCTTGAACTTGGCGCCGTACTGCACATGGTCCATGAGGTTCTCGCCCACCCCCGGTAGGTCGTGGACGATGTGGATGCCGAGGCGCTGCAGCAGAGCACCAGGCCCGACGCCGCTGGCCTGCAGCAGCTGCGGCGTGTGCAGCGCGCCGGCGGCCAGGACCACGTCACGGCGGGCTGAAATCCGGTATCTTGCCCATTCCTGCGATAGCGGACACCAGTCGCTCGCCGGCCGTCGAAGGTCGATCTCAAACCAGGGTGTCGACAAATATGTCGCGATGCAGCGCCGCCTTGGAGGGGGGCTGCCGGCGCAGCTCACGACCGGCGATCCGGAGGCGGAAGGCAGTCAGAAGCTGCGCGGGCGGATCGTTAAGGCTTCGCGGGTCCTGCACGGTCCGGCATTCTTGAGGAGGTGCACGGCGGCCGCCCGAAGCCTGACCCAGGTCCTGTCGCAGCTGGGCGCGATGAGATTTGTCGCCCTGGCGCCGGCACCTGCCTGTGCGCACTTCGATGAGCGCGCCGCGCTTTCCAGGGACCGCTGACGATCGTTCGCATGCCCGATCGCGCCGAACCGTATTAGTAGATCTCGCCTCTCGAAGACGTCAGCACACCCGCCTCCGCCGACAGCGTGTAGGCAATGCCTCCCGAGCCGCGCCACGCGCCCAGATCGAAGGTTCCACCGGGGCCGATCCGATACACGGCCACGTTGCGATAGGTCAGCGGTGTCTTTGGCTGGCAGACCTCCGGAAGACCCGACGTTCGCAGGAAGTAGACGAAGGGTGTCCGGTGATTCTTCGTGCTGATTACCTCCGCCGTTCCGGTCGAAGGGTTCAGGAGGAGCGCCGTCTCACGATCCGAGGCAACGGCGCGGCCGTCGGCGGTCCAGCCGTCCTGCACGAGCCGTGCGAGAAACGCGACGGTGCGTCCCATGCGGTCCCGCTCCTCGAGGTGTTGATCGGTGATCAGGCCGTCGAGGTTCGGCAGGCGAAGGAAGTCGCGGGCTAACGTCAGGTCGCGGTGAAACGGATTGGCGAGGCCTTCGCTCGAGGTGAGGCTGCTCGCGCTCATCGCGGAGTAGACGAATTCGCCCATGATCGCCGTGCCCGCGCTGAGGCCGCCGATCGGAGCCGGCCGCGCCGCGAGCGCATTGATCTCGGCCTCGACCGGCGTGTCCTTCCAGAACGTCACGTAGTTCGACTGATCCCCGCCGGCGATCCACACCGCCTCCGCGTTTCGAATTCTGCCGATGACGAACGGATCGAACGCCGCCTGACGGTTCTTGAAGATGATCGTTTCGACCGAGTCGCATCCGCACAGCTCGTAGATGTACGGGTTATAGGCGTCCGTCCCTGACGCGCGGATCACGACGAAATCACCGCCGCCGGCCGCGGCGCCCATGCGAACGAAGATCTCGTCGAGATCCGAGCCGCCACCATGCAGCACGGTGAGCCCGCTCGTCGGCCGGGTCACGTCGTCGATATTGCCGACGACGAAGTGTTCGTATCCCTGGGCGGCCGCCGTACGCCCGGCGTGGGCCGCAGACAGACAGAGGACGGATGCACAGATGGCAGTCGCGAGCGTTCGTCGCATGGATCCCTCCTGATCGTTCGATGACGCGGGGACCGATTGTAATCGAGAACGAGCGGCGATCAGACCTTCAGGCTTGCTCTGGAGATTTCCGCGGACTTCGCAGACGGCGCGTCAGAATCCATGAAGCGGGCACTCTCGGAGAACGCGCGGAGTCTCGGGATCAGCAAGAGTCATTGGGAGTGATGTCGTTTCTTGCTGCTTCGTTAGCGCCACTGTCACGACCCGACGCTTTGCAGCAACTCATGACCGCGCGCCACCACTCAAGGAGAGCGCAACACTAGTCGGAGAGCCACGCGTCTTCTTTTCATCCAGGCGCCGAATCTGAAGTCTTGGTTGGGGTGACTTAGGTCTTAGCAGGTGTGGACGGTGACGGTGCAGACTGGGAAGAGAAGAGCAGGTGTTTTCACGAGCTTTGTCGGACACACCTGAGGGAGGCCGCATGTCATGGTCAACTGATCTGATGCAACGGCTCAGACGCTTAGGGTTTGTTGCGACTGCTGATGACAAATGGGAAGCGCGTGTCGGTTCGTTAAGAGTTGTCGCGTCGTTCAACGAGGACGGCGACTTCTTCCTCGGCAGCAACAGAGACGATGTGCTAAGAGCGTGTAACAAAACCTCATCGGCAGCCCCTCGAGTGGTTGCCTCGGGCTCGATTACTAAACACTGCGCGACTACACGTTAGCAATCGGGTTCTCAGTTCTTTGTGATCTGGTCATTTTGTTGGCGCCGGAGCGTAGAATTCGCACATGCTTCACGACCTGAGGCTCGCGTTTCGGCGGCTTCGCAAGGCCCCGCTATTCACGTCGGTCGCGGTGTTGACTCTGTCGCTTGCGATCGGCGCGAATACGGCCATCTTCACCATCGCCGACGCGGTGCTGTTCAAGCCGCTTCCGTACTCCGACCCTGATGACCTGTACGTCCTTGCGACCGTGGACGCGGAATCGCGGGTGCGCTCGCGTGCCGTGCGCCTCGAATATCTGCGAGCCATCAATGACTCCCATCGCGGCGTTGGAGAAGTGGGTCTGCGCGGTCCGACCACGTTCACGTATCACCCGACAGGGGACGAGACCGAAAACATCGAGACGCTCGCCGTCACGCCCGGCTACTTCCGCGTGCTGGGCGTCCGGGCGGCGCGCGGCCGTTTGTTCGAGAGCAGCGATGCGGCGGAGCCGGGTCGTGCCGCCGTACTGGCCTACGAGAGCTGGCAGAGCCGGTTTGGCGGGGACGAAAACATCGTTGGCCGGGCCGTGAGGCTGGGGTCCGAAACCCGCGATGTCATTGGCGTGCTGCCGCGCGGCTTCATCCTGCCCACGACGTCGCTGCGGCGTCTCTACTATGCAACGGGGCGGCCCGAGTACGTCACGGTGACACTATCCCCGGCGCGCGCCGTTCAATTCGACGAGGCCGTCGTCCGGCTGGAACCTGGCGTCACACGCGAGCAGGCGCAGGCGGAGATCGATGTGCTCATCGCTCCGCTTCGTGCCGGCCGCAACGACGTCGTCGTCCTTGAGAGTCCGAGGGCCGTCCTATTTCCAGCGGGCCGACCCGTCATGCAGTTTCTAGTGGCCGCGGCAGCACTCGTCCTCCTGATCGGATGCGCGAATCTCGCAAGTATGCTCCTGGCGCGCACGCGGCGCCGCGAGCGCGAAATCGGCCTTCACGTGGCGCTTGGCGCGACGCGCCTTCGTGTCGTCCGCCCGATCTTCTTTGAGACGCTGATCGTAGGTGTTGCTGCGGCGCTGCTAGCGTTGGTCGCCACCGCGTTGACCTTCGATCTGCTGATCCGGCAGGTTCCTCCCGTCGCCTACGGCAATGTGAATGTCAGTCTCGATCTTCGAGTGGCGGTCTTCTCGGTGGTGCTCGGCATTGTCGCTGGAGTCCTGTTTGCAGTTTGGCCCGCCTGGTGGTCGGCTCGACTCGATGTCCGCGCATTAGTTGACGGCAGGGTGTCCGCCGAGGGGCATAGACGCCGCGGATTCGGGCCGATGATCACGGCGCAGGTGACCCTCGCGATTGTGTTGGTGTTCGGCGCGGTGATTGCTGGCCGGGCGTTCATCTCGGTCCTTCAGATTCCACTCGGGTTCTCGCCGGGCAACCTGATTGTGATTAATGCGCGCCCGCTCGGCATCGATCCCGACATGCGAGGTTTCTACGCGCGAGCGCTCGACGCACTGTCGCAACGGGTAGATGTCGTCGTCGCAAGTGCCGGTTTGTCCATACCTCCGGATGGGTTCGCGGCGTCCGAAACGGTCGAGACGTCAGCCAGCCAGCGGCCCGTGGATGTCATTCATGTGTTCCCTGGCTATTTCGAGACGCTCGGCATACCAGTCGTGAGGGGACGCTTGCTGACGCGAGATGACGTTCGTAGCGGAGACGTCGCGGTGGTGTCAGAATCCGCCGCGCGCGCTCTCTTTCCCGACGGCAACGTGCTGGGTGCGACGCTCCGAAGCCGCGACATCCGAAGCCGCGACGAACGCCAGTTTACCGTCGTCGGCGTCGTCGGCGATGTACAGAGAAGCATCAGCCGGCAACTGGCTCCTCCGGCGTACGCGCTGCCGCCGCAAGGTACGAATCGAGGAATGACGATTGTGGCTCGCGTCCGCGCACGCGGACCGCGCACGCTCGATGACCTCTGTCGCGAGATTGCGGTACTCACGCCGGGCGCTCCCGTTACTGGTGAGTGGTGGTCCGCTGCAATCGCTGATCAGGCGGGTTACCGGAATCCTCGCTTCCAGACACTGGTTTTGACAACGTTTGCCGTGCTCGGCCTTACGCTAACCGCGCTGGGGGTCTTCGGTGCCGTGGCCTTCCTCGTTGCGACGCGGACGCGGGAGATGGGCGTCCGTCTGGCGCTCGGGGCGCAGCCACGATCACTCGTTCGGCTGGTCGTCTGGCAGGCGCTCGCGCCGGTCGCTATAGGGATTCTGGCAGGGCTGGTGGCCACGCTATGGCTGCGGCACCTTGCCGAGGCGCAGCTGATCGACGTGAACGCGCGCGATCCGTTGATGCTGGTCGCCGCCGTCATCACGGTTGCCCTAGCCGCGTTGGTCGCTGCATATCTCCCAGCGCGTCAGGTGACCCGCGTCGATCCGATGGGCGTCCTTCGGGCGGAATAGTACCCTCCGGACTACGCTTCGGAGCGCGATGGCGTGGTTCTAGCGCGACGCGGCGAACTGGCAGGGCTGAGTGCGGTTCCGCCTGAATTTGAAATCTTCCCGCTCGCGTCTCACTTCGAGCTGCAGCGTCGGTGCTTCTGGGGATCGGTTCGTTGAGGCGTGACGATCGTGCGTAAATCGCGAGTAACGCCGTAGTGTCGACCGAATCTCCAGGGCCTGGCCGCCTCGGGCGCGCTTCGTGGGGTAGATTCTGTGGATGAACATGCTTAGTCAACTCACACGTCTAAGTCTGGCCGCCGGCGCCGCGGCGATCCTGTGGGGCATGACAGCCACCGCGGCGGGACAGCGGGACATCCTCCTGCAGCCCGATCATCCGGAGATGCGGCGCCAGGCGCCGGAGGTCTCGCGCATCCGGTTCGAGACCACGAAAGGGGTCATCCGGATGGAGATGCGGCGGGAGTGGGCGCCCGTCGGCGTAGATCGTTTCTACAATCTCGTCCGCCACGGCTATTACGACAACGTGGCCGTCTTCCGGATCCGCGCGGCGACCTGGGCGCAGTTCGGGATCAACGGCGAACCCGCCGTCGCGCAGGCCTGGCGGGGCCGGACGCTGGCCGACGAACCACGGGTCCTGTCCAACGTCCGCGGCACGCTCGCCTACGCCTTCAAGGATCCCAACGGCCGGACCACCCAGATCTTCATCAACCTCCGCGACAACTCGACGACCCACGACAAGGAACCGTTCGTGCCGTTCGCCAGGATCGTCGAAGGGATGGAGGTCGCCGACGCGCTGTACGCCGAGTATGGTGAACGGGCCGGCGGCGGCATCCGCGGCGGCAAGCAGGATCCGCTGTTCCTCGAGGGCAACGCCTACCTGAAAAAGAACTTCCCCAACCTCGACTACATCGTCAAGGCGACGATCGAAAACTGACGCGATATGGCGGCTCCCTTGCCCGACTGGCTCGTGCCGATGGCGGCGACACTGACTCAGGAGCGGTTCACCGGGCCGGAGTGGATCTTCGAGCGCAAGTACGATGGCATCCGGCTGCTGGCCTACAAGCAAGGGAGCGACGTGCGGCTGCTGTCGCGCAACCGGCTGCCGCAGAACTGCCCGGCGGTGGCCCTGGAGATCGCGCGGCTGCCGGTGTCGGATGGCATCTTCGACGGGGAGATCACCTGGCGGGGTGAGGCGTCGCTCGTGTATTACGTCTTCGACGTCCTCTGGCTGGACGGGCGGGATGTGACGGGGCTGCCGCTCGAGCAACGCCGTGAGCTGCTCGAGGCGCTGCCGTTGGACGCCCCGCTCCGTCTCGTCGAACGTCTCGAAGAAGCGGCACCGTGGGAGCGGGCCTGCGCCGAAGGATGGGAAGGGGTCATCGCGAAGCGGCGCGGCTCCGCCTACGAACACCGGCGATCGCCGCACTGGCTCAAGATGAAGTGCGAGGCGACGCAGGAGCTGGTGGTCGGCGGCTTCACCGATCCGCAGGGCAGCCGCGTCGGCCTTGGCGCGCTGCTGGTCGGCTACTTCGACGGCGACGATCTCGTCTTCGCCGGCAAGGTCGGGACCGGCTTCGACACGAAGATGCTGCTCGACCTGCGCGCCCGCCTCGACCCGCACGAGATCCCGGTGACCCCGTTCACCCGGGCCAAGGGGTTGCCCCGCCTGCGCGCCCACTGGGTGACTCCCGCGGTCGTCGTGCAGGTCGCGTTCATCGAGTGGACGGCGCACGGCAAGCTGCGGCATCCCCGGCTGCTGCGGATCCGCTACGACAAGGCGCCCCGCGAGGTCGTGAGGGAGGCGCCATGATCACCCATCCCGAAAAAGTGCTGTTCCCGGACGATGGGATCACCAAAGGGGAGCTGGCGGCGTACTACGAGGCGATCGCGCCGGTGATGGTGCCGCACATCCGTGCCCGTCCGGTGACGATGGAACGGTTCCCGGCCGGCATCGGCCGCAAGGGCTTCATCCAGAAAGACGTCTCGAAGGGTTTCCCCGACTGGCTCGAGCGCGTCGAGGTGCCGAAGAAAGACGGCACGGTCCACCACCCGCTCGTCACCGACACGCGATCCCTGCTGTGGCTGGCCAACCAGAACAGCATCACGCCGCACGTCTGGACGTCCCGCGCCCCCGACCTGTATCACCCGGACATCTGCGTCTTCGACCTCGATCCGTCACACGATGATCCGGCCTCGCTCACGACCGCCGCGCTCGTGCTCAAGGGGCTGCTCGAAGAGCTCGGCCTCCCGAGCTGGGTGAAGACCTCCGGCTCGAAGGGGTTTCACATCGTCGTGCCGGTGGACGGCAAGGCCGAGACTGGTGCGGTCGCCGGGTTCGCCCACGCGGTCGGATCGCTGCTCGTCGTCCGGCACCCGAAGCTGTTGACGCAGGAGTTCCACAAGGTGGACCGTGGCCGCCGCATCCTGGTCGACACCGGGCGCAACGGCTACAGCGCGACGTTCGCGGCGGTCTATGCCGTCCGCTCCCGTCCGGGGGCGCCGGTCTCGGCGCCCTGCACGTGGGAGGAATTGGAGAGCGGTGACGTGCAGCCGCGCACCTTCACCCTGCGCAACATGGCGGAACGGATCGAGGCCGTCGGCGACCTGTGGGCCGGCATGGCCAGGCGCAAGCGCTCGCTCACCCGTCCGGTGTCGAAGCTGAAGGCGCTGGCCAAAGAGGCCGGCCTGCGTTCCTAGCGGCGTGTCTTGGCTGACAGCTGAGAGCTGGTAGCTGGTAGCTACGGCTCACCGCCCGAGCGCGACAAGGGGCGAGACCCGGGCCGCGCGCCGCGCTGGCAGATAGCTGGCGAGCACCGCCGCTACGGCCAGCACGATCGGCGAAACGATGAACGTCAGCGGATCGAGCCACTCGATCTGGAACAGCAGGCTCTTCATCGCCCCGGCAGCGATGAACGCGATGACCAGGCCGACGGCGATGCCTTTGAGCGCGAGCCAGGCCCCCTGCGCGACGACCATCCCGATCACCTGGCGGGGTGATGCGCCGACGGCGATGCGGACGCCGATCTCCGGAATCCGCTGGGTCACGGTATAGGCCATCACCCCGTAGACACCGAGCGCGGCGAGCGTGACCGCGATGCCGGCGAAGCTCGCCAGCAGCATCATCTGGAAGCGCGGCTGCGCGACCGTCCCCGCGATCGCGGTCTCCATCGTCCGGATGTTGACCAGCGGCTGCCCCGGATCGATCTCACGGAGCGCCGCGCGCACCGAGGCGACCTGGTCTGCCGGGTCTCCGGTGGTTCGGACCACGAGCGCGGTGTTGAGGTACATGCCGGTCAGCACCGGGTCCGGGTGCTGGGCGTAGGGCAGGAACATCTCGGCCTTGGAGCCAGCCTCGAACGACTGCTTGACGTCGCCGACGATCCCGACGATCTCCAGCGTTGGGGCGGTCCGATCCGGTTCGGTCCCGAGCTGGATCCGTTGGCCGAGCGGATCCCGATCGGGAAAGTACTGACGCGCCATCGATTCGTTGATCACCACGACCGGCGGGGACCCCTGGCGATCCCACGCCGAGATCATCCGTCCGCGGCGCAGCGGCACGCCGAGCGTCGGCAGGTATTCCGGGGTGGCGGCCCGGTATCCGGCCATCACGTAGTCGTCCGGGCCCTTGGGCGGATACGCGGCGCGGTTGAAGTGGATGGTGGCTCCGCCGCCGGCCATCGGCAGCGTCGTGGTCAGGGCCGCTCCCTGCACGCCGGGCAGCGCCTGCACGCGTTTGACGATGGCGTCGACGGCCGCGGTGCGGACGGTACTGTCGCCGTACTTCCGCGGCGACAGCGGCAGGTTGACGACCAGCAGGTTCGTGGTGTTGAACCCGGGATCCACGCGCGTCAGCGTCGAGAAGCTCCGCAGCAGCAGGCCCGCACCGACGAGGAGCGCCAGCGCGAGGGCGACCTCGGCCACCACCAGCACCGAGCGGATCTTGCGATGGCGGACGCTGCCGGAACCGCCGCGCCCTTCCTCATTGAGCGCCTCGCGAATCGGCAGCTGACTGGCCTGGATCGCCGGCACCAGTCCGAAGACGATGCCGGTGAGCGCCGACAGTGCGAGGGCGAAGTACACCACCGGCCACTCGACGGCGATGTTGTGGATCCGCGGCACGCCCGCAACCGGAGCGGCGGCGAGGAACGCGACCGCCCACGACGCCACCAGCAGCCCGGCGCCGCCACCGGCGACCGCGAGCACCAGGCTTTCCACGATCAGCTGACGGACGATGCGCAGGCGGGACGCTCCCAGGGCGAAGCGGACGGCGATCTCCTTCTGACGGCCGACGGCGCGCGCCAGCAGCAGGTTCGCGACGTTTGCGCACGCGATCAGCAGGACCAGGGCGACGGCGCCGGTGAGAAGGAGCAGCGCCGGGCGGATGTTCTGCACCACCTGGTCCTGGACCCGCGTGACCAGCGCCCGGACATTCCGGTTGGCGTCCGGAATCTCCGCTTCGAGCTGCGCCGAGATCGCGTCCATCTCGACCCGTGCCTGCTCGATCGTCACGCCGTCCTTCAGCCGGGCGATCGGGAGGATGCCGGGGTGCCACCCGCGGTCCTCCGGCAGCGTCGCCACCCACGGGCCGAACGGGACGTAGAGATCCGCCGGCTGGTAGAGCTCGAACTCCGGCGGCAGCACGCCGACGATGGTGTAGGGGCGGTTGTCGAGATTCACCACCTTGCCGACTGGCTCGTCGCCGGTGAACAGGCGACGGGCGAGACCCGCGCCGAGGATGACGGCGCCGCCGGCGCCGGCACGGTCCTCGGCTTCGCTGAAGTTCCGCCCCCGCTGCGGCGCGACACCGAGGAGCGGCAGCAGGCCGGCGGTGATCATCTTCACCGGCAGGCGCTCGGGGTCGCCCTGGCCGGCCAGCGTCATGCTGGTCGGGCGGAAGGCGGCGATCGCCTCGAACGAGGTCGCCCGCCGGCGCCAGTCGTCGTAGTTGTAGCGGGTCACCGACACGATCGGGAATTGCGGCGTCTGTTCGTTCAGGACGACGACCTCCTCCGGCTGCGCGTAGGGGAGCGGCGCGAGCAGGACGGCGTTCGAGACGGTGAAGACCGCGGCATTGGCGCCGATCCCGAGCGCCAGGGTCAGGATCGCGATGACCGAGAAGCCGGGCCGCCGGAACAGGTTCCGGAAAGCGAGTCGAAGGTCCTGCATCGATAGAGTCTACCGGTTCGGGCCGACTTGCCGTCATCCGCGCGTCGCGCGGATGCCGGCGGGAGGGCTTGACCGGCCGCGGCCGCGGGCCTACTATATTCCGCGTGAACATATTCCGCGCGAACATAAAGCCCGGCGACTTCGGCTCGCTCACGGCGATGGAATTCGAGATCCTGCTGTCGCTGGCCGCCGGGGACCTGCATGGCTACGCGATCATCCAGGACATCGGCGAGCGCTCCGGGGGGCTGCTCACCGCCCGGCCCGGCACCCTCTACCGGGCGATCTCGCGACTGCTCGACGCCGGGCTGATTGCCGAGGTCGACGGGGCCGCGCGGCGCGGCGGCAGCAGCGACGAGCGCCGGCGCTACTACGCCATGACGAAGACCGGACGGCAGGTGGCAACGATCGAATCCGAGCGGCTCGCGCGCCAGCTTCAGACGGCGCGCCAGCGCAAGCTGCTCAAGCGGGCCTGAGATGCTTCGCCGGTTTCACGCGCTGCTGCTCCTGTGCTATCCACCGGCGTTCCGGCGGCGGTTCGGCGACGAGCTTCGTTTCGCGTTCCAGGCGGGCTGGGACACGGCCCGCGCGCAGGGCATCGCCGCGACCGTCCGTTTCATCGCCGTCAGTCTCGCGGATGCACTGGTCAGCGGCATCGCCGAACGCCGCAGCAACCGCTGGTACTCCCCGCGGGCCGAAAGGGATCCCATGATGTCGTCATTTTTCTCGGATATCCGGTTCGGCTGGCGGCTGATGGCGCGCAGCCCGCGGCTGTCGGCACTGGCGATCGGCACGCTGGGCCTGGGCATCGGTCTGTCGGTGTCGCTCTATTCGGTCGCCCATGAAGCGCTCGTCCGGCCGCTGCCGTACCGCGACGAGTCGCGCGTCGTGATGATGTTCGAGCACGCGCCGCAGAAGGGGACGATCAAGGGGAACGTCGCCCCCGCCAACTTCCTCGACTGGCGCGCGCGCACCAGCGCCTTCTCCCATATGGGCGCCCTGCGTCCGTTCAGCGCGACGGTGACGGCGGCCAGCGGCGAGGCAATCCGTGCCGACGGACGGCGGGTCCTCGGCGAGGCCTTCGCGGCGCTCGGCCTCGATCCGCTCCTTGGCCGCGTGCTGACACCCGAAGACGAGCAGCCCGGGAGTAACGTGATCCTGCTCAGTCACGCGACGTGGCGGCAGCATTTCGGCGGCGATCCTTCGATCATCGGCCGTTCGGTCATGGTCGACGAGAGACCGCGCACCGTTGTCGGCGTGCTGAAACCGGTACTCCGCGTGCCCGGCGGACCGGTCGGCTACGATTCGATCTTCGTTCCCTGGGTGTTGACCCCACAGCAGCGCCAGGGCCGTCGGTCGCACATCAGCGAGGCGGTCGCACGCGTCAAGCCGGGGGTCACGATCGAGCAGGCGCAGGCGGAGATCGCCACGGTCGCCGAGGCGCTCGCCCGGGAATATCCGGCGTCGAACGCCAACGAGACGGTGCTGCTCGTCCCGCTGCGCGAGCAGCTCGTCGGCGACATCAGGCCGGCGCTGGTCATGCTCGTCACGGCGGTGACTTTCGTTCTGCTGATCGCCTGCGTCAACGTGGCGAACCTGCTGCTGGCGCGAGCGACCGGGCGCCGTCAGGAGATGACGGTGCGCGCCGCGCTCGGCGCCGGGCGCGCACGGCTGTTCCGCCAGCTGCTGGCCGAGAGCCTGCTCCTGGGTATCTGTTCCGGCCTGCTCGGGCTGGTGCTCGCCTACTGGTGCATCGAAGCGCTTCGCGTCAACCTGCCGGCCGATCTCGCCTCCATGGTGGCGGCCCGGCTCGACTGGACGGTCGCGTTTGCCGCGACCACGGTGTGCATGCTCACCGCCATTGTGTTCGGGCTCGCGCCTGCCTGGTTCGTCATCCGCGGCGACACCGCGGCCGCCGTCCGTGACGGGCGTGGCGGCGGCGGGTCTTCGAGCCTCGCCCGCCAGATACTCGTCACGGTACAGGTCTCGCTCGCCGTCGTGCTGCTGACCGGCGCCGGCCTGTTGATGCGTAGTTTCGTCCGGTTGATGAGCGTGGATCCGGGGTTCCGCCCGGATCATCTGTTGACCGTGGAGCTCGAGCTGCCGGCCACGCGCTACAAAGGCCCGCGAGAGTGGCGGCCGTTCTTCGAACGGCTCCAGGGTGAGCTGCGGGCGCTGCCGGGCGTGGCGAACGCCGCCGGCGTGAGCGGGCTGCCGCTCAACGAGAACGGCGGCAGCATCGGGTTCCATGTCGAGGGGCAGCCCCCGGCCGGCCCCAACGCCTCGACCTACGTCATCTACCGGCTCGTGACCCCCGGCTACTTCGCGACCATCGGCATCCCGATGCTCGCCGGGCGCGACGTCTCCTCCGCCGACCGGGTCGATGGTCCGCCGGTCGTGGTCGTCAACCGGACCTTCGCGAACCGCTACTGGCCAGGGCAGTCGGCGATCGGCAAGCGGGTCGCCTTCTCGTTGGTTCCCAAGCCGGACGACTGGGCCACGGTGGTCGGGGTGGTCGGCGACACGCATCACTCGAGTCTCACCGAGGCAATCGACCTGCAGCTGTACGTGCCCTACACCCAGGATCCGACCTGGAATCCGCCTGGCCAGCTCGTGCTGCGGACGAGCGGCGATCCGATCGCCCTGGCGTCCGTCGTCCGTGAGCGCGTGCGCGCGATCGATCCCCGAATCCCGGTCTCAGACGTCCGGACGATGGAGGCGCTGATCGAAACGTCGGTTGCCACCCCGCGGTTTCATCTCATTCTGCTCGGCGCGTTGAGCGGTTCGGCCCTGGTGCTCGCCTCGATCGGCATCTACGGCCTGCTCGCATTCTCGGTGGCGCTCCGCACCCGCGAGCTCGGCGTGCGGTCGGCGCTCGGCGCCAGCCGGACGGCGATCACCACGATGATCCTGCGCGAAGGGCTGCGCCTCACGGCCGCCGGGATCCTGCTCGGCCTGGCGGTTGCCTTCGTCACCACCGGCTGGTTCCGGAACCTGTTGTTCGATGTCGAGCCCGGTGATCCCGCCACGTTCGCCGCCGTGGCGGCGCTGCTGCTCGGCGTGGCGGTGGTGGCCTGCTACGTGCCCGCGCGCCGGGCCGCGCGCGTCGATCCGCTGACGGCGCTGCGCAGCGAATGAAGGTGATAGCCTGATCGTGCATGCCGACGTCGTCCGTCCTGCCGAAGATCACCCGCAAGCGCTCGAAGCTGCACGGCTTCGGCGTGTTCGCCGCGGCCCCGATCAACAAGAACACACGCATCATCGACTACGCCGGTGAGCTGATTCACAACTCGAAGAGCGGCCGCCGTGAGGCGCGCTATCTGAAGGAAGGGTGCATCTGGGTCTTCCGGGTGAACCGGGCCTGGAGCCGCGACGCCGGGGTCGGCGGCAACATCGCCCGCTTCATCAACCATTCCTGCACGCCGAACTGCTGGATCGAGCTCGAACCCAGAACGAAGACCATCTGGATCCGCGCCTCCCGCCTCATCCGCCCCGGCGACGAGCTCACCTACGACTATTCGACCGTCGGGGACCACACGATCCAGTGCCGGTGCCGTCCCGGCTGCAAGACGATGCTGTAGGACCCGGTGGTGGGCTATCATCCGGCCGGTAGCGGTGAACAGGAGTGAACATGAAACGGATACTTTGCGGTGGCGTGCTGGCGCTCGTCGCGGCGATCGCCGCGGCGCCGACGGTGCTCTCCAGGACCCAGGCGTCGCAGGACCGTGACGCGGTCCGGCAGGCCGCGCTGGACTACGTTGAGGGGATCTACAACGTCCAGCCGGAGCGGATCCAGCGCAGCGTGCATCCCAAGCTGGACAAGCGCGGGTTCTACAAGAAGGACGCGAGCGCGCCGTACGTCGACATGCCGATGACTTACGAGCAGCTCGTGAACCTGGCGGGCACCTGGAACAAGGAAGGGAAGCGCGACACCACGATCAAGACCGTGGCGGTGCTCGACGTCCTCGATCAGACCGCCGTCGCCAAGGTGACCGCCGCATGGGGAGTGGACTTCATGCTGCTCGGCAAATTCGACGGCACGTGGAAGATCACGCAGATTATCTGGCAGAGCCCGCCGCCCAAACCGTGAGCGGGCCGCCGGCCGGGCCGGCAATCCGGGGGGAAGACTATTCGAGCAGGTGTTTCAGCTCCCAGGCGGGGTCGTTTTTCAGGGCGTCGTATTCCTCGGCGGTGATCGACCGGTTGGCGTACTGGCACGAGACGAGGAACATCCCCCGGCTCTCGCTCCAGTCCGCCCGGACCACCCTGGCCTGGATCACGGTCCCCGAGCTGGTCGTGAACTCGATCGGCTCTTCCGGCTTGGGCACCTTCGGCACTTCGATCTGCCTGCGGAACCGCATGGCGCTGTGATCGATCGGGTAGCCGGCCTCGTCCAGGGCCCTGACCTTCATGTTCGGCACCCTCAGGCGCACTTCCACTGGCATCGTCGTCATATTCAGGCTTCTATCGTAACCGCATGACGCCCGAACTGGGGTCAGACCATGGTCTGACCACAAAAACCCGTTCACCTATTCGGCGAGCGCGATCATCGGAGGCGTCCGCGCCGCCCGGCGGACGGGTGCCAGGCAGGCGGCCAGAGATACGGCGCTGACGACTGCGGTTGTGAACGCCAGGGTCGCGAGATGGACGGCCGGCACCTGGTAGAGGATCGCTTCCAGCGCGTGGCCGGCCAGCCACGTGCCGGCAACCCCGGCCGCGATCCCGGCGGCCAGCAGCCGGAGGGACGAGGACAGGAACTGCCGGAGGACCTGCCCGGGCCGCGCGCCGAGCGCCATGCGCAGGCCGATCTCACGCCGGCGCTCGGACACCGCGTAGCTGAGCACGCCGTAGGTGCCGATGGCGACAAGCACCAGCGCGATCGCGGCGAACACCGTCGCCAGCAGCGCCGGCGAGCGGCGCGTGACCAGGCTGTCGGCGATGCGGCCGTCCATCGACTGGATCCCGGTAACCGGCATCTCGGGATCGAGGGATCGCACCGTCTCCCGCAGCAGATTGCTCATCCCCTCCGGTGACCGCCGGGTGCGGCTCACGATGAAGATGTTCCGGTCGTTGCGGAAGGCGAAGGGATAGTAGACAGCGCCCATCGCCTCGTGCTCGGTCACGTCGGCTTGTGCCGCGGTCCCGACGACCCCGACGACGACGAACGCCTCGGCGACCGGTCCTTCGCTCGCCCCCTGAAATACCTGCCGGCCGAGCGCGCGTCCGTCCGGCCAGTAACGTCGCACGAACGCTTCGTCCACCACGCAGGTCCGCTCGGAACGTCGCGAGTCCTCCGACGTCAGGAATCGTCCGGCCTTCAGGGTGTAGCCCAGCGCGCCGAAGTAGTCTCCGCCGACACCGTACGAGTAGATCCCCCTGGGCGGCTCGCCAGGAGTCAGCGCCTGTCCCCGCGCCGTCGCGGCGCTCTTGTTGCTGATGCCGCTCAGCGGCATGTTGGTCGCGAACCCGGATGCGACCACGTCAGGTTGGGACGCCAGCGCCGCCAGCATCCGGTCGGTAAAGGTGAGGATCGCGATGCCGTCCGGATACGTCCGTCCCGGCAGGGTGAGCTGGCCGGTGAGCACGTTGCCAGGGCGGAAGCCAGGGAAGATCGCGGCGACCCGTTCGAGACTCAATGCGAGCAGGCCGGCCCCCGAGAGCAGCACGAAGGCCATCGCCACCTGCACCACCACGAAGCCGTGTCGAAGCCGGACCACCATCCGGCCAGCCGTCGCGCCGCGGGCGGAGCCATGGAGCGCGCCGGTCGACGGCACGCGAAGGAGAGACCAGGCCACCGGGATGGCGATCGCCGTCCCCAGCGCGATCGCTCCCGCGAGCCCGACGAACGCCAGCCGCGCATCGAAGGTGATGCGCGCGCCAAGCGGCAGATGTTCGGCGCCGAGGCTCCGTAACAGACCGACACCCCACGCCCCGACGGCGAGGCCGAGCAGGCCGCCGACCACCGCGACGAGCAGCGTCTCGGTCAGCACTTCCCTCAGCATGTGCAGCCGGGTGGCGCCGATCGCCTGGCGCACGGCGAACTCCCGCGCGCGGCCGCTGGCGCGGATCAGGAACAGGTTGGTGACGTTGACCGTACCGAGCACGAGCAGCAGGATGGACCCGGCCTGCAGCAGCAGGAGCAGCTCGCGTACGCCGGCCACGTGATCGGCATGCAGCGGCACCACCACCGAACGGAAACCGGCCTGGGCCATGCGAGGGGCGTCAGGGTTGGTCGACTCGAGCGCGGCATTGTGCGCGTCAACCTGCTCCTGGGCCTGGGCGACGCTGACCCCGGGCCTCAGCCGGGCGATCATGTCCGAATTGCCGGAATGGCGGTTGCGCGGGCTGCGTTCTTCCGGCTCCGATGCGAGCGGCACATAAAGCGTCGCTTTCGAGGACAGGAAGCTGAACTCCCGCGGGAGCACGCCGACGATGGTGCGTTCGGAGCCATCGATTCGGATCGTGCGGCCGACGATGCCGGGGTCGGCGTTGAACCGTCCGCTCCAGTAGGCGTGGGTGAGGATCACCACGTGGCTGCGGGCGTACGCCGTTTCCTCCTCGGTGAAGGCCCGCCCCAGCGTCGGCCCGAGGCCCAGTGTCGCGAAGAAGTCCGGTGACACGCGGGTCACGTGCTCGCGCTCGGTTCCACCCGCGCCGCCGACGACCGCCGTTCCCTCGCGGTAGGCCGAGACGCCGGCGAACGCGGCGATGCGGCCACGCCGTTCGTAGTAATTGGTCAGCGAGCAGCCATCGTTCGGCACCCCCGCCTGCGGGTAGGTGTTGTAGATGCTCACCAGGCCGGCTGCCGCCGGGAATGGCAAGGGGCGGAGCAACACCGAATCGACGACCGCCAGGATGGTGAAGGTGGAGCCGAGGCAGAGCGCGAGCGTCGCCAGCGTGCTGGCGGTGAATCCCGGCGTCCGCAGCAGCGTCCGGACGGCGTAGCGCAGGTTGCGGGCGAGCTCGTCGAGCAGCCGCAGGCCGCGGGCCTCCCGGCAGTCGACCTGGACGTCGTGCGGATTGCCGAATTCGGCGCGCGCCCGCCGCGCCGCTTCGTCAGCCGGCATGCCCGAGCGCACCAGGTCCGCGGCGTACTGCTCGAGGTGAAACTGCATCTCGTCGGCGAGGCCGGCCTCGAAGTCACGCCGCCGGAAGAGGACCCGCACCGCCGACGACAGGCGCTTCCACATTTCAGACCTCGTCCGGCGTCGTGTTGAGCGCGGCGGCGATCGCCTCGGTCAGCCGGTTCCAGCCCGCCGCGTCGTCTTTGAGCCGCCGGCGCCCGGCGGCGGTCACGGTGTAGTACTTGGCCCGGCGGTTGTTGTCGCTCTGACCCCACTCCGACACGATCAGCCCCTGGTGCTCGAGGCGGTTGAGGGCGGGGTAGAGCGACCCCTGCGGAATGTTGATCGCCTGGTTGGAGATCTGCCGGATCCGGACCAGCACGCCGTAGCCGTGCAGCGGTTTCAGGGTCACCGCCTTGAGGATCAGCATGTCGAGCGTGCCGGGCAGGATGTCGGCGGTCTTGGCCAGGGGCGTCTCCTAGGTTGACTGGGAGTGTCGGTCACGCTCTCCTAGTCTGTCAAGGAGAGAGACGGAAGGGCACGGGTAGAAGTTCCGCAAGCTGTTAGGATGGGTCATGGCATATCCCGAATCGTTCATTGGACCCATGCGGCAGGAGCTGACGCGCCTCGGCGTGCAGGAGCTCCGGACCGCCGGCGAGGTCGACGCGCTGCTGGGCGAGAAATCGAAGACCGTGATGGTGATCGTGAACTCGATGTGCGGCTGTGCCGCCGGCAAGGCCCGGCCCGGCATCGCACTCGCGCTCAAGCACCCGGTCAAGCCGGACGTCGCCGCGACCGTGTTCGCCGGCGGCGACATCGAGGCGACCGATCGCGCCCGCAGCTATTTCGCCCCGCTGCCGCCCTCCTCACCGTCGATCGCGATCATCCGCGACGGCCAGGTGCTGCACTTCGTACACCGTCACCAGATCGAGAACCAGACGGCGGATGCGATCGCGCGAAACCTGACCGACGCCTTCGATCGGCTCTGCGCTGTCCAAACACCTTAAAAGGTTCCAGGTTCTAAACGTTCCAGGTTCTGGGTTCTAGGTTCCAAAGATTCCGGTTCTAGAGGTTCCCCGGGGTTCCTGAGGTGCCTGGGTCAGTCCGCGTCGGCGGGTCGAGCGTCTAACGATGATCATGCGTAGAGTCACGTCGTTCGCGCTTGCGGTGCTCGTCACGTTACTGGTCCCGGCCGGCGCTGCCGGGCAGTCGGGATCCACGATCGCCACGGAGAAGATCTTCGCGGCGCTCGATGTGCGCGAGGGGATCACGGTCTGCGAGATGGGGGCAGGAGATGGGGAGCTGAGCCTCGCCGCCGCCCGGCTCGTGGGGGCTGGCGGACGCGTCTACACCAGCGAACTCGGAGACGAGCGGATCAAGGCGCTGCGCGGCAAGGTGGCGGCGAGCGGGCTCGGCCAGATCACCGTTGTCGCCGGCGATCCGGCGCGCACCAATTTCCCGGCCTCCGGCTGCGATGCCCTGTTCATGCGGAACGTCTACCACCATTTCGCAGATCCCGCGGCGATCAACGCGTCGGTCGCCGCCTCCTTGAAGCCCGGCGGCCTCGTCGCCGTCGTCGATTTCACCCCGCCGGACAAAGAGGCCGCGAGCCCCGGCGATCGATCCAAGGACGGGATGCACGGCGTCAGCCCCGAGTCAGTCGGCCGCGAGCTGCAGGCCGCCGGCCTCGAGCCCGTCGCCACCGAGCGCGGCACGGACCGCTGGTTCATGGTAACGATGAAGAAACTCAGAATCAGAACTCAGAACTCACGAACCCAACTCCCAATCCCGAACCTGGAACTACGAACGAAGTCGCCAGAACTCGACAGTGACCAGAACCTCGACGAAGCCCGAACCACATGGAACTACGAACGAAGTCGCCAGAACCACGAACGAAGTCAACCAGAACCACGAACCACGAACGAAGTAACCAGAGCCTGAAACCTGGAACCTAGAACCTTAAAACTGACCGCCGAGGACCGTTCGATGCTCCACGGCGGGAGCGGCGAATCGGCGGCCTTTGCCATGAAGATCCTGGTCGCCTTTGCCGAGGCGACCGGCGCGACCTCATTGCTGGACATCTCGGGCGCGCATATCGACGGCTGCCTCTATCACGGCCAGGTCAGCCTCGACTTCGTCGAGCGGCTGGTGGCCGGCGGCGGCCGCGTGCAGGTGCCGACGACCTTGAACGTCGGCGCGATCGACCTGATCCACCCCGAACTGATCCGCATGACCTCCCCGGCGCAGGCTCCGGCCCGCCGCCTGATGAAGGCCCACGAGGAGCTGGGTTGCGTCCCCTCCTTTACCTGTGCGCCGTACCAGACGCGCTTCCGGCCGTCCTTCGGCGAGCAGATCGCGTGGGGGGAATCGAACGCGATCGTCTTTGCCAACTCGGTGATCGGCGCCCGCACCAACCGCTACGGCGATTTCATCGACCTCTGTTGCGCGATGACCGGACGGGCGCCGGCGTCCGGGCTTCATCTCGCCGAGAATCGCCGCGGTCAGGTGCTCTACCGGCTGACCGGCTTTGGCGCCACGCCGCCGCCGACCGACTCCCTGTTCGTGGCCGTCGGCCTGCTGATCGGCAGCTCGAGCCGCGATCGCATCCCGGTGATCGACGGGCTGCCGCCGCCGCGCTCGGAGGACCAGCTCAAGGCGCTTGGCGCCGCGGCCGCCTCGAGCGGCTCAGTCGCGCTGTTCCATGCGGTTGGCATAACCCCGGAGGCGGATACGCTCGATGGCGCGTTCGGCGGCGCCACGCCGGAAGAGACGTTCGAGATCCGGCCCTCCGACGTCAGCCGTGCGCTGCGCCAGCTGTCAACGGTGCCCGATGGTACGCCGATCACCGCCGTGTGCCTGGGCACACCGCATTTCTCGAGCGATGAGTGGCGCCGGCTGCTGGTCGCCCTGGTCGATCGTCGAGGCCCGGTCGACGAAGTGGTCCCTCGCGTGCCGATCTACGTCAACACCGGCCGGGCAACTTTGGAAGCGCTCGAACTGGAAGGGGTCCTCCACACCCTGGCGGAGCACAACGTGATCGCCGTCACCGACACCTGCACCTACCTCACGCCGATTCTCGAGCGGCTCGACGGCGCGGTGATGACGAACTCGGGCAAGTGGGCGCATTACGCCCCGGGCAACCTCGGCGTGCAGGCCGCGTTCGGTGAGCTCGAGGACTGCGTCGCGTCGGCCGCCGCCGGACGGGTGGTGCGGGTGTGAGCCTGACCAGGGACGCGCAGGTCTGCGCCGCCGGCGATGCCGAGGGGCCGGCGATTGTTCTCGCCGGGCCTCTGAGCTTCTGGGGCGGCATCGACGCGGAGACCGGCCGCATCATCGACCATTCGCATCCCGACCGCGGCACCTGCGTGACCGGCGCAATCCTGGTCATGCCGGGAGGCCGCGGGTCATCCTCTTCCTCGTCCGTGTTCGCGGAAACCATCAGACGGGCGACGGGACCGGCGGGGATCGTGCTCGCCACTCCTGACCCGATCCTCACCGCGGGCGCGCTGGTCGCTTCTCTTCTTTATGGCACCCAATGCCCGGTCGTCGTCTGCTCGATTGAGGGGCTGACGACCGGCGATCGACTCCAAATCGGTGCCGCCCCGGGCGGAGGGTCGACCGTGGTGATCGTGTCTCGCGCCCGGACGGTCGTCGAACCTGCGCCGATCGAGAACGATGGAGCACCGCGTTGAGTGAGTTCACGGTGGTCTGCCCGTACTGCGGCGAGGCGGTCGAGATCTTCGTCGAGGATGACGTGCGCGGCAGCTTCGTCCAGGACTGCGAGGTCTGCTGCCGGCCCTGGCTGGTGCGGGTCAGCGGATCCGGCGAGTCGCGCGAGGTGTCGCTCGTCCGCGAAGACGGCGCCGACTGACCGTCATCGAGGTCGGGATGGGTCGAGTGGATCAACGAACACGAGCTCTTCCGAATAGCCGCCAAAAGCCTCACCGCCGAGCGCGCTGAGCTCGCGGAGACTTTGACTTGGTTTCTCTGCGATCTCGGCGCGCTCAGCGGTGATCGTGGTTGTCCACCGTTCCGTGGCGCTGACGAGCGGCTGCTATACTCCGGCCGTCCCCGGAGGGCCGCATGTCGTTCCGCACGCTCGCGGTGATCAGCGCCGCGTTGATCGCCCTGGTTCCCTCAGCTCCCGTTCCGGCGCAGCAGCCCGGATCCTCAACCCCGGTATCGCTGTTCAGCGAGCTCAGATGGCGGAATATCGGCCCGCACCGTGCCAGCCGAACGGTGGCGGCCGCCGGGCACCGCAGCCATCCGTTCACGTTCTACATGGCCCAGGTGAACGGTGGCGTCTGGAAGACCACCGATGCGGGCCGCACCTGGAAGCCGATCTTCGACGACCAGCCGACCGGCTCGATCGGCTCCATCGTCGTCGCGCCATCGGATGCCAACGTCGTTTATGTCGGCAGCGGGGAAGGCCTGCACCGTCCCGACCTGTCAACCGGGGACGGCGTGTACAAGTCGAGCGACGCCGGCAAGACCTGGACGAATGTCGGGCTTCGCGACGCGCAGCAGATCCCGCGCATCGACGTGGATCCGCGTAATGCCGACCGCCTGTTCGTCGCGGCTCTCGGCCATCCCTATGGACCGAACGAAGAGCGCGGAATCTTCCGCTCGACCGACGGCGGCCGCACGTTTGCGAAAGTCCTCTACAAGGACGAGAACACCGGCGGTAACGACGTGGACATCGATCCGTCCAATCCGGACATCGTCTACGCGACGTTGTGGGAAGAACGGCAGGGGCCGTGGGAGAACGCGGTGTGGGCCGGCACTGGCGGCGGCATCTTCAAGTCCACCGACGGCGGCACCACGTGGCGCCAGCTCACCAACGGCCTGCCACAGGTGATCCAGGCCAATCTGGCCATCTCTCCGGCGAACCCCAAGAGAATCTACGCCGCCGTCGCCGGCGCCCCCGAGCCGGGGATGCTGGACCAGGTGCGCGGCACGGGCGGGATGTATCGCAGCGACGACGCCGGGGAGAGCTGGCGGATGATCACGCAGGACACCCGCCCGACCGGCCGCATCGGCGGCGGCGATCTGCCGATGCCGCTGCCGAACCCGAAGGATCCCGAGGTGCTCATCTCGGCGAGCACGGTGTCGTGGCGGTCAACCGACGGCGGCGTGACGTGGGCCCCTTTCAAGGGAGCGCCGGGCGGCGAAGACTATCAGAACGGCTGGATCAATCCCGACAACCCCGACATCATGATCTTCGGCGTCGACCAGGGGGCCGTGGTCACGCTCAACGGCGGTGAGAGCTGGAGCTCCTGGTACAACCAGTCGACCGCGCAGATGTACCACGTCGCCGCCGACAACGCCTTCCCCTACCGGGTGTGTAGCGGCCAGCAGGAGAGCGGGTCCGCCTGCGTCTCGAGCCGCGGGAATTACGGCGCGGTCTCGCTGCGTGACTGGACGCCGGTCGGCGTCGACGAGTACGGCTACGTCGCGCCGGATCCGCTGAACCCCGACATCGTCTACGGCGGCCGCAACGTGACGCGCTTCGACCGCCGCACCGGGCAGGTCTCGAGCGTCGGTCCGATCGGCGGCCGCGGCGGCGCCGGCGGTCCGCAGGGGACGTTCCGGACGGTGCGGACGATGCCGGTGCTGTTCTCGGAAGTCGACAAGCGGGCGATGTTCTTCGCCAACAACCATCTCTGGAAGACGGTGAACGGCGGCGCTTCCTGGCAGCAGATCAGCCCCGATCTCACGCGAAAGTCGTGGGAGACGCCGAAGAGCGTCGGCAAGTACGCAACGACGCCGGGCGCACAGGGTTCACAACGGGGCGTCATCTACACGATTGCGCCGTCCTACCAGGACATCAACCGCATCTGGGTCGGCACCGACGACGGTTTGATCCATCTCACGACCGACAGCGGCAAGACCTGGAACGACATTACGCCGCCGGCGGTCGGACCGTGGGCCAAGGTCTCGCTGATCGACGCCGGACGCTTCAGTCCGCTGACCGCCTACGCGGCGATCAACACCCTGCGCCTCGACGACTTGCGGCCGCATATCTTCCGCACCCACGACGGCGGCAAGACGTGGACCGAGATCGTCAACGGGATCCCGGACGGCGAAACGGTGAACGCCGTCCGCGAGGACCCGAAGCAGAAGGGGTTGCTGTTTGCCGGGACCGAGCGCGCCGTCTACGTATCGTTCGACGACGGCGCCAACTGGCAGTCGCTCCGGCTGAACATGGGCGTGACGTCGGTACGCGACTTGATCGTGAAAGACGATGACCTCGTCAGCGCGACCCATGGCCGCGGCTTCTGGATCCTCGACGACATCACCCCGCTGCGGCAGATGACGGCCGCCGGCCGGCCTGCTGCCGGCGTCGTGCTGTTCAAGCCGACGACCGCCTGGCGCGTCCGCTGGAACACGAGCACGGACATGCCCTGGCCGGTAGAAGAGCCAACCGGCGAGAACCCGCCGGACGGCGCGATCATCAACTACTACCTGGCGGACGGTGCCGAGGGAGAGGTCACGCTCGAGATCAAGGACGCGGACGGCCGCCTCGCGCGGCGCTATTCGAGCACCGATCCGATGACGCCAATTCCGCCGCTCGCCAGCTCGCCGGTGCCGCTCTACTGGTTCAGGCCGCCACAGCCGCTCAGTACCCGCGGCCGGCCTGCATCGCTTCATCTGGGACGTTCACTACCAGCCGTTGCCGAACCTCCCCGGCGGGGGCGCCGGGGGTGGGCGTGGCGGCGGCCTGCCGATCCAGGCGATCCCGCGCAACACCGCGCCGGCGCCGACCACTCCGTGGGCCGCTCCGGGTGTCTACACGATGACCCTGACGGTCAACGGAAAGCCGTACTCACAGCCAATCGAGGTGCAGCAGGATCCCCGGGTCAAGACTCCGGCCGTCGACATGCGGCAGGTCTACACCTGGACGAACCGGATGTACTTCGGAGCGGCCAACGCGCACGCGGCCGCCCTCGAGGCGGGCGCACTGCGCGAGCAGGCCACCAAGCTGCGCGCGACCGCCACCGGCGCGCCCGCGGCCGCGCTCGATGCGTTCGTGAAGAAGCTCACGGCACTCGAGGGGACGGCTGGCGGGGGAGGCGGCGGCGCCGGCCGCGGCGGTCGCGGCGGCGCACCGGCTGCGCCGGCCGGGCCGCCACCCGCGCCCGATACCCTGTGGGCCGTCCGGGCCTCGCTCGCCGGGCTGATGAACTCGCTGCAGGCTGCCGACGTGGCGCCCACCGTCAACGTCCGCACCGCTGTCCAGGGAGCGCTGACGACTGCCGACGCCGTCCTGGCACGGTGGGGGGGTCTGCAAGAGGCGGATCTTCCGGCGCTGAACGCAATGCTCGATAGCGCCGGACTGGGGAAGCTGGGAAGAAATTAAGAACGACGAACTACGAACTAAGAACTCAGAACGCAGCATGCAAATCTTAAGTCCTGATTCTTAATTCTGAGTTCTTAGTCCTGAATTGTCGATGTCTTGGCGCTTCGCATTGTTCGTGGTCGCCGTTCTTTCTGCTACGGCACAGCAGACGCCGGCGCCTCCGCCACCGCAGCAGCAGCCGACCTTCAGGACGGGGGCGGAGCTGGTTCGGGTTGACGTCACGGTACTCAACCGCAAGGGGGAGCCGGTGACGACCCTGACGGCGGAAGACTTCGTCGTCGAAGAAGACGGCGTGCCGCAGAAGATCCAGACCTTCCAGCTGCTTCGCCTGACGGGGCAGCCCGCGCCGGACGACGACCTGACCCTCACGATCGGGCCAAGGGACAACCGCCTCCACGAGTTTGCGCGTGACGACGTGCGGCTGATGCTGATCCTCTGGGACGAGTACCACCTGCCGCGGGACCCGGCCGGGCGGATGATTCGTGACCACCTGGTGCAATTCATCCGGACGATGCTGGGGCCGACCGACCTGGTGGCGATCATGGATGTCTGGACGCCGATGAGCGACCTGTGGTTCTCGCGCGACCGCTACAAGCTGGCGAACGTGGCCGGCACCCTGCGCGGGCGCCGCGGCGTCTTCATCCCGCCGCGCAACGGCGCCGAAGAAAACCATCTCCGTCCCGGAGCGAGCCCGTTCGCGCGGGAAGAAGTCGCCGTGTCGGCGTTGAAGTCGGCGGTCATGCACCTCGGGACGCTGCGCGAGAGTCGCAAGGTGGTGCTCTACATCGGGCTGGACTTCGGGTTGGGGCCGGACACGAACTCGGCGGCGCGCGACGTGATCCAGGAAGCCAACGCCGCGAACGTCGCCGTCTACTCCATCAATCCACAGGGGCTGCGGGTCACCGGCTCGAATTTCCGGACCGGCCTGCTCGACACCATCGCGCACAGTACCGGCGGCGAGTCGTTCCTGACCAACTCACCGATGAGTTCCCTCGGCCGCGCGGTGACCCAGTCGAGCGCGTCGTACCTGCTCGGGTATGCGCCGGCGCCGCTGCGGCACGACGGCAAGTTTCACAAGATCGAGGTCAAGGTCCGGACGCCCGGCGTGGAGGTCCGCTCGCGCAACGGCTACCTGGCGCCGAGCGCCGCGCAAAAGGAGGCGGCGCGCGCGGCCGCCGAGGAGGCGGTGCTGCCGACCGCGGTCGAGAAGGCGTTCGCCCAGCTCACCGGTCTGGGGCGGCCGGAATCGGGCACCCGGCCCGAAGTGCGCACCATCCTCTTTCCGGATCCGCCCGCGGCGGCACTGAGCGTCCGGCCGCCGGTGGTGAGGGTGGTCCGGCAGCCGGCCGATTTGAAGGCGGCAGGAGCCGGCGCCCTGCCGGTGTTCATGGGCCGCGAGCTGGTGCGCAGCGAACGGATCCTGATGACCATCGCCGTCGACGGAAACCTCGGTCCGCAGGCCACGCTCTCGGTGTGGCTGGTCGACCGCCGCGGACGGCGGCTGACCAAACTGCCGTTTACCCGCACCGCTGACGGCTGGCTGCTCGACCTGCCGCTCCAGTCGATCGCCCGCGGCGACTACCTGATCGAAGTCGAAGCGGTTCATGCCGACGCGCGGTCGGCTGCCTACGTACCGATCAGGGTCATGGACCGCGCCCAGCAGGACTGACGATAAGCAATCGTGGGATGACCAATTGTGAATTGTGAGTTGTGAATTGAGGGCCAACCAGCTGAAATCGTCCGGTTGGACGGCTTGGACGAGTCGTCGCTAATTCTCCGCTTTCCGGCAGAGTGACGGCGCTAAACGAGCCCCAGCTGCCTGGCGCGCAGCGCGGCCTGGGTGCGATCGCGCACATCCAGCTTGGTGAGGATGTTGGTGACGTGATTCTTCACCGTCCCCTCCGCCAGGCAGATGCGGTCGGCGATCTCCTTGTTCGAGGCGCCGGTGCCGAGCAGCGCGAGGATCTCGCGCTCGCGCGGTGAGAGCGGCAGCACCAGCGCTTCGGCGCGCGGGCCGCCTGCTTCCATCAGCCGCGCGAAGGCGGCGACGACCCGGCCGGTGACCGTGCTCTGGAGGAAGGCCTCGCCGCGCGCGGCGGCGGTCACCGCGGCGATCAGCGTCTCCGACGACACGTCCTTCAGCAGATACCCGGCGGCCCCCGCCCGCAGCGCGCCGAACAGGCTCGCATCGTCGTCGAACGTCGTCAACACCAGGACCGGGACTGCCGGCCATTGATCGCGGATCCGCGCGGTCGCCTGGATCCCGTCCATCACCGGCATCCGCAGGTCCATCAGGACGACATGCGGCTCCACCTGGGCCATCAGTGCGAGCGCCTCCTGGCCGTTCGAGGCTTCACCCACCACCTCGACTTCCGGACGGGTCGAGAGCAGCGTGCGCAGCCCTTCGCGAAAGAGCGCCTGGTCGTCGGCGATGACGACCCGGATCGGCGTCATACCGGCAGCTCCATGTCGAGCGTGAACCCCTGGCCGGCGGCGGTGTGGAAGGCGACCGAGCCGCCGAGCTGCTCCGCCCGCTCGCGGATGCCGGTCAGGCCGAAGCCGCCATCCAGGCGCGGCGCACCCTGGCCGTCGTCGTGGACGCGCAGGTGGACCCGTCCGTCGGGACGGAACGAGAGGACCATCTCGACGATCGTGGCCGCGGCGTGACGGCGGACGTTGGTGAGCGCCTCGAGCGCGGTGCGGTGGAGCGCGAGCGCCACGCCGGCGGTGACCGGCCGGGCGGTGCCGGTGGTGTTGAAGGTGGCGGTGAACGACTCGTCGCGCACCGCGTCGACGAGTGAGGCGAGCTGCTCGGCGATGCCTTCCACCCGGCTGTCTTCGCGCAGCGCCTTGACCGACTGGCGGACGGCGGTGAGGCCGTCCTTGGCCAGCGTCTGCGCCCGGTTGATGGCGAGAAGGCCGCGGTCCGGATCGGCCCCGATGACCGCCTTGGCCGCCTCGAGCTGGACGTGGATCACCGTCAGGTAATGCCCGAGCGTGTCGTGGATCTCCCGCGCGAGACGGTTGCGTTCGTTGGCGGTCGCGAGCTGCGCGACCTCGGCCGAGAGCCGCTCGACCCGGAGGCGGGCCTCACGTTCGCGCGCGGCGACCCCGACGTAGACGACCACGAAGACCACCGCGGCGGTGGCGGAGGCAATGTTGCGGAACCACGCCGGCCAGTCAGGCACCCAGGTCAGGTTGCCGCTGACGCCGGCAATCACCAGCACGCAGATGAGCCCGGCCCACACGCGCGGCAGCAGCGCGACCGCCTGCGCGGCAATCGGCAGCAGGATCAGCGGCAGCAGCCCTCCCGGCGCCAGCCCGTTGATCGTCATGCCGATGCCGAACTCGAGCAACAGGTAGCCGAGCGACACCGGCAGTCGGCCGACCCGCTGCGCGAACTCGAACCCCCAGATGCCCAGCACCAGGTAGAGCGTGCCGAGCGACGCTACCTGCCAGAACGGCGCCGGCGTTCCCCATCCACGCGGCGTCAACACCAGCAGCGTGAAGTAGTTCACCGCGACGATCGCGACGAACGTGCGATATCCGGCGATCTCTCCCGCTGCGGATCTGGGTAAATGGTTCAAGGTTCTGGTTGCTTCGTTCGTGGTTCTGGTTGCTTCGTTCGTGGTTCTGGTTACTTCGATCGAGGTTCCGGTTCTGCGTTCGAGGTTCTGACTGCTTCGTTCGAGGTTCCAGTTTCGAGCTTCCGGTTTCTTGGGAGTTGGAGGTTGGTAGTTGGTAGTTCGCAGTGAGCGTAAGCCTTCGCTCCCATCAACACAAGCCACCGTGACCATTTCGTGACGTCTGGCACATGCTCGCGTCGGCGGTCTCCCGTAGCATCCGATCGGCCATGCTCAGACTGCCGCGCATCCTCACCCTCTGCTTCGTCACGGCGTTCGTCCCTGCGCCCGCGCGAGCAGGGCAGGGGCCCGCGGGTGATCCGATCGAGCTCACGCGGCTGCCGGCGCCGATTACGGTCGACGGCCGGCTCGACGATCCGGCGTGGCAGCAGGTTCCCACGCTGCCGCTGACGATGTATGCGCCGCTGTTTCGCGGCACTCCCACGCAGCGCACCGAGATCCGCGTCGCCTACGACGACGAGTACTTCTACGTCGCCGGCTGGTTCTACGACACCGATCCATCAGGGATCCGGGTGAACTCGCTCTACCGCGACCGGTGGAACGGCGACGACGCGCTCGCGATCTACATCGACGCGTTCAACGACAACCAGAACGCGAAGTGGTTCGGCACGACGCCCGCCGGCATGCGCTTCGACCTGCTGGTGTCGGACGACGGCGAACACGAGCAACGAGAACTGGGACAGCTTCTGGATCTCGAAGACGACGGTCACCGAGGAAGGCTGGTTCGCCGAAGTGCGCATCCCGTTCTCGAGCCTCGGCTTCCAGGTCGGCGCGGACGGCCGCGCGGTGATGGGCCTGACCGTGACCCGGCTCGTATCGCGGATCGACGAGCGCGTGACCTTCCCGGCGATCGATCCGAAGTTCCCGTTCCGCCAGCCCTCGGCCGCCCAGGACGTCGTCTTGCGCGGCGTCCGCAGCCGGACGCCGCTCTACCTCACCCCTTACGCGCTCGGCGGCGCCTCGCGCAACTACGTGCCGGAAGCCGGCGGCTGTTCCGCCGCGAGCGTGAGACCGACAAGGAGACTCGGCATCGACGTGCGCTATCCGCTGTCCGGCAACTTGACGCTCGATCTCACCGCGAACACCGACTTCGCGCAGGTGGAGGCTGACGGCCAGCAGATCGCCCTGGATCGCTTTCCGCTCTTCTTCCCCGAGCGGCGGCGCTTCTTCCAGGAGGGCAGCAGCATCTTCGATTTCACCGGCGCCGGACGGATCCCGGCTCTTTCATTCGCGCCGGATCGGGCTGACGCCGGACGGCAACCCGGTGACGATCCTCGGCGGCGCCCGGCTCGTCGGCAAGGTGGGCGCCTGGGACCTCGGGCTGCTCGAGATGCAGACCGACGACCAGGGATCGCTCCCGGCGGAGAACTTCGGCGTGCTGCGTCTGCGCCGGCCCGTGCTGAATGCGTGGTCGACGGCCGGCCTGATGATGACGACCTACTACGGCGGCGGCCGCTACAACCTCGGCGCTCGGCGCCGATACGTCATTGCGGGTTCGGGGAGACGAATACGTCGGGCTGAAGTGGGCGGGCACGCTCGACCGCAACGATCCCGACGGCGTCGACCTGGTGAGCCGCAGCTTCGTCGACGCGAAATGGGAGCGGCGCAGCCAGCGCGGTCTCTCCTACACCGGGCAGTTCACCCGGGCCGGCCTCGACTACCGGCCCGAGCTCGGCTTCATGCCCCGCCGCGACTTCACCACCGCCAACGTCGTCGGCAACTGGTTTCTCTTCACCGACTCGCACAAGTACTTCAGGCGGGTCTACCCGGGGGCGCTCGCGTTCTCGACGTTCCGGAACTCGCGACGACGCGCTGGAGTCGGGACTGTACGCGTTCTGGGTCCAGTGGGACACCAAGGCCGGCGGCGGCGGCTGGGTCGAGCCGAAGTGGTTTCACGAGAACGTGCTGCTGCCGTTCAGCATCGGCAACACGGTGCGGATCCCGGCCGGCAGCTACGATTTCGCCGACCTCCAGATCGTCAACACCATGGCGAGCGGCCAGAAGCTGCGGACCGACGTCGACTTCCGCACCGGCACCTATTTCGACGGGCGCCGGACGCAGGTGATCCTGACGCCGACCTGGAACGTCAACCGCCATCTCGAGCTGGGCGGCGACTACCAGCTGAGCGTGCTGCGGTTCCCGGTCCGCGGACCAGAAGGCGAACATCCACCTGCTGCGTCTGCGGGTGCGGACCGCCCTCGACGCCAAGGCCTCGGGCAATGCCTTCGTCCAGTACAACTCCACGACCGAGCGCCTGGATTTCAACGTGCGCCTCCGCTATGCGGTTGCGGAGGGAACCGATCTCTGGCTCGTCTACAACGAGGGGCTCGACACCGGCCGTGACCACGACATCCTCCAGCAGGAGCGCTTCAATCCACTGTCGGTGTCCCGTGCGCTCATCCTGAAATACACCCACACCTTTAGCTTCTGACCACGGCCACGGTTCAAGGCCATGGTTCAACACGGTTCAAGCCACGGGAGCTTCGCTGGGCTTGAACAGGAGGTCAGAAGGTCAGGAGGACGATCTTTACTTGTTGAGGGGGTTCTCTTGAACTCTTGCCCTCCTGTAAGAGGTCAGCAAGCCACGGTTCAACACGGCCTAGTCGGTCCCGATCGTCAGTCCCCGGAACCACGATCGTCAGTCCCCAGAACCACGATCGTCAGTCCCCAGAACCACGATCGTCAGTCCCCAGAACCACGATCGTCAGCTCCCAGAACCACGATCGTCAGTCCCCGGAACCACGATCGTCAGTCCCCAGAACCACGATCGTCAGCTCCCAGAACCACGATCGTCAGCTCCCAGAACCACGATCGTCAGCCCCCAGAACCACGATCGTCAGTCCCCAGAACCACGATCGTCAGCCCCCAGAACCACGATCGTCAGCTCAGCGGTCCTGCACGAGCTTCTCGACCTGGGACAGGTGGTTGAGATCGTGCCCGGCGTAGAGGCGGACCAGGTGCTCGATAGTCTCGATGCCGCGTTCGCCGTGAATGCCGTGGTTCGCGTGCAGCTTCGGATCCACCCGCCGCAGCAGCGCCACCGTCGCCTCCCGATTCACCGTGAAGAGCTCGAGCGAGGCGAACGGGTCGGTCTCCGCGTAGCGAAAGGTGTCGGCCCAGGCATTCTGGTCGTAGGGCTGCACCGGCCTGCCGTCGGCGGCAAGAATCGAGCGGAACCGCCAGGCCCCTACGATCTCGGAGTCGGCCAGGTGAGCCACGATCTGCACCACCGACCAGCGCGATGAGTCGGGTGACCAGGCCAGGTCTTCACGGCTGCGTCCGGTGATGAGCCCGCGCAGCCGCTCGGGCGTAGACGAGAGCACGTCGATCGGATCGTTCATTTCGAGGAACGAGAGGATCCGTGCGGTGTAGTCCTGCGGCGTTTCTTGAAGTGCCATGGGTGGTCCTGCGGTCAGTCAAGTTAGTTGAGCCGATCGGCGCTCGGCCTGCGCCTTCAAGAATATGAGAAAGCGGCGCTGGTGCGTAGTCCTGATCCTGCTGCTGAGCGGGGCCGTTCGGGCAAACGCCGAACAATACACCCCGGTATACGACCGGATCCGGGAGGGCTGCGGCGGCAACGTCTCGCGAGGCGACGCGGTGCACCAGCAGACTCCACCGGTCAGGCGCTGGTAGACGCGCTGCACCGCTGAGCCAGTTGAAATACCTGCCACGGCGCGCAAACCTTCCGGCCAGGCGCTCCGTCCAAGCCTTGCATGATGACAACGCTGGCCGATCTGCGCCTCGGGCTCCGCGGTTTGAAGCGCAGCCCCCTGTTCGCGACCGTCGCGATCCTCTCCCTGGCGCTCGGCATCGGTGCCAACACCGCGATCTTCACGCTGATCGACCAGATCCTGCTGCGCAAGCTGCCGGTCGCCGCTCCCGAACAGCTGGTGATGCTTTACCAGCAGGGACCGCACATGGGCAGCAACATGGGGTCGCGGATGCACTCGTATCCGCTGTACCAGGACCTGCAGACGCGGGCGGAGCCCTTCGCCGACGTGTTGTGCCGGCGGCTCCTCCCGGCATCGGTGAGCGTGGACAACCAGACCGAGCGGGTCGAAGCGGAGCTCGTGTCGGGCAACTACTTCTCGCTGCTCGGGGTGAAGCCGGCGATCGGCCGGGTCTTCAACTCGGCTGAAGACGACCAGGTCTACCAGGGGCATCCGGTGGTGGTGCTGAGCCACGCTTACTGGGAGACGCGGTTCGCGCGCGACCCGGGAGTGGTGGGCAAGAAGATCCTGGTGAACGATTCGCCGATGACCATCGTCGGAGTGTCGGCCCAGGGGTTCGCCGGGCTCGATCCGGCGAGGTCGCCGCAGATTCGCGTGCCCGTCCTGATGAAGCCGGCGCTGGCGCCGGACTGGGGCTGGCTGCAGATGGACAACCGACGCGCCCGGTGGGTTCAGGTGTTCGCGCGGCTGAAGCCCGGCTACACCGTCGAGAGCGCGCAGGGACCGGTGCAGGGGCTCTTCACCCAGATCCGCGGCCACGAGATGACCCTGCCGGCGGCGAAGGAGTGGTCGCAGTACTCGCGCGATCAGTTCATGAAAGGTCAGTTGCTGGTGTCGAGCGCCGAGCTCGGCTACTCCGGGCTGCGCAACGATTTCTCCACCGCGCTCGTGGTCCTGATGTGCATGGTGGGGCTGGTGCTGCTCATCGCCTGCGCCAACGTCGCCAACCTGTTGATCGCCCGCGGGTTCATGCGCCAGAGAGAGATTGCCGTCCGGCTGTCGCTGGGATCGTCGCGCGGACGCCTGGTCCGTCAACTGCTGGTCGAGAGCCTGCTCCTGTCGTGCATCGGCGGCGCGCTCGGGCTCGGCATCGCGGTGGTGCTCACTCGCACGCTGCTGGCGCTGGTGCCGTCGCAGGGGCAGCCGCTGCTCATCTCCGCCATGCCGGATCCACGGATCCTCGCGTTCACGCTCGGCCTGACGTTCCTGACCGGCATCGTCTTCGGGCTGCTGCCGGCGCTGCGGGCCAGCCGGCCGGACCCGTGGACGACGCTGAAGGACACGATGGGGTCGATCGCCGGCACCGGCGGATCGCTCTTCCTGCGCAAGGGGCTGGTCGCCGCACAGGTCGCCCTCAGCTTCCTGCTGCTGTTCGGCGCCGGGCTGTTCGTCAAGAGCCTGCAGAACCTGAAGACCGCCGACACCGGCGTCGTGCTCGACAACCTGGTGACCTTTCAGCTCTCCCCGTCGCTGAACGGCTACGACGACCAGCGCGCGATGACCTTCTACCAGCAGCTGCTCGAGCGGCTGCGCTCGGCGCCCGGGGTGAAATCGGCGGCGATGGCGGCGGTGCCGATCCTCGCCGGCGACGAATGGGACAGCTCGATGGGGGTCGAGGGGCACACCGCCAAGGACGGCGAAGACATCCAGGCCTACATGAACGGGCTCTCACCCGGATACTTCGAGACGATGAACATCCCGATGCAGGAAGGTCGCGACTTCAAGCCGGTCGACCAGACGCGAGAGGCGAGGGTTGCGATCGTCAACCGGCGCTTCGCCGACCACTACTTTCCGGGGCGCAGCGCTGTCGGCCGGCGGATCGGCTTCGGCGGCGGACCGGGCACCAAACTGGACATCGAGATCATCGGCGTGGTGGCGAATTCGCTCTACGAGGGGCCGCGAGAAGGCGTCCGCCGTCAGGTATTCATTCCGAAGTGGGGTAAGGACGGCGTCGCCATCTACGTCCGGACCGCGACCCCGTCATCGACCGCCTACAACATGGTTCGCGGCGAGGTGAAGAACCTCGATCCGTCGCTGCCGGTGTACGAGATGAAAACGCTCGAGGCACAGCTGGACGAGACGCTCCTCACCGACCGCCTGATCGCGATGCTGTCGGCCGGGTTCGGCCTGCTGGCGACGCTGCTGGCGTCGGTCGGCCTCTATGGCGTGATGGCCTTCGTGGTGGCGCGGCGTAAGAAGGAGCTCGGCATCCGCCTGGCCCTCGGCGCGCAGGCCGGGGGGGTCATCTGGCTGGTGATGCGGGAAGTGCTTCTGCTGCTCGGGATCGGGCTGGCGGTCGGCATCCCGGCGGCGCTGGTGCTCGGCGAGTACGTGGGGTCGCAGCTCTATGGCATCCAGCCGCGGGATCCGGCGATTGCCGGTTCCATGGTGATCCTGCTCGCCACGGTCTCGGCCGCCGCCGGCCTGATCCCGGCCTGGCGGGCAAGCCGGATCGACCCGATCCTCGCGCTGCGGTACGAATAGGGCCACGGCTTCACCAAATACAGACCCACCGCCGAGGCCGCCCAGTACGCAGAGCGGGTTTTATGCTCCGCGTGGCTCTGGGACTCGCTTCAGCCCGCCTAATGCCACCTTTGTCACGGCCGGCCGGGCCTGGTGTCATGGACGCCGCGGGAAGCCTGCGGTGTGGCAATATCCCGGGCGGAGGGGACTCATGAGTGAATTCCTGCAGGGCCCACCAGCCGCAAGCGAACTGTCGCGGCGCAGTGTGATCACCATGCTGTTGGCGGTCGGAGCCGTGCTGCTCGTGCCGGCACGTGCGCTCGCCCGGGCATGTCGGGTGGCGGTGGCGGCCGACGAAGGGCCCTTCTATCCGGTCGACCCATTTCCGGAGACGGCCGACCTCCTGGGTACCTCGCCGGCGCCAGGCGAGATCCTCTACCTGCTGGGTCGTGTGGTCGACCGCAACTGCACGCCCGTCGCCGGTGCCAGCGTCGAAGTGTGGCAGTGCGATGCCGGCGGACAGTACAACCACCCCCGCGCGCCGAAGGTAAAGGCCCTCGAGCCTCAGTTCCGGTATTTTGCGAAGACCAGGGCAGCCGCGGATGGATCGTTCACGTTCAGGACGCTGCGTCCTGCGCCCTATGAGGTCTCCGGCATCAAGCGCGCGCCGCACATCCACATCCGGGTCAAGTCATCGCACCCGACCTTCACGACCGAGGTCTACTTCCACGCCCCGATCGACGAGACGCTGCGCGCCCAGGACCGCGTCTTCCAGGGCCGCGGCCCGAACAAGGGAGAGATGGTCGTCAGGCTCGAGCCGGCCAGCCGATTCGCGGCACGCCTCAAGGGCACACCCGAACCAGCCGCGCTGGCGTGTGCCTACGACCTGACACTCACCTGATCGACTGCTTGATGCTGATCTCCACCGTCAATGCTGCCTCACCGCGGCACGGCGGTTCGGCGGCGGCTTTCAGCTCGTAGGTTCCCGCCTTGCCATACTTGTGGCTCCTGGTCGCGGGGAGCGTCACGGTCAGCTTGTCGACCGTACCGTCGCCATAGTCCATGGTGACGGCGCATTCGCCGCGGCCGGCAATGGTGACCAGCATCTCGCCGTTCGGCGTGTCGGGGCCGGCCTCCGCCGTGAGCCCCCAGATGCCTCGATTGATCGCGCGGACGTCGAGTTTGGCGCGCGCGACACCCTCGCAGGGAGCATCGGGGGTCGCGACCACCAGGTACTCGCCGTCCCCGGGATAGCTGTGGTGCACGCGATCCGGTAGCTCGGCGGTCCGCCGGTCGGACGTGCCGTCACCGTAATCGAGTGTGTAGGAGCAGGATCCCTTGCCGACCAGGGTGATGAACACACCGCCACCCTCGTCAGCCTTCCCCGGCGTGAATTCGATCCGGGTGATCCGGCCGGCCTGCTGCTGCGCGGTGACCACGGCCGCCGCGATGAGGAACACTGAGGAAAACGCTCCAGGCCATCGCATGGGTTCACCTCCTGGATGTACGCGGACGCCGCGGGGTTCGGCTCATCGCATGCTCCTTGCTCCTGCCGAAGGCGGCGGGTGCGCTGATCGTATGAAGAAGGGTGGCAACCCACAAGTGGGTTTGTCGGCGGGACGGCGGCCGCTGAGGCATCCAGCTCATCAGTTCAATTGGATGCGGACTGTGGCGGTGCATCAGCGCCGTGGTTTCTGCGGGTGCAGTCGAAAGAAGAGCGGGACGAAGCCGGCGAGGTACGCGACGAACCACGAGCCGAGGTTCACGTGGTAGGCCGGCGGCGAGCCATGCGTCCAGATGCCGATGATCGCGACGAACGTCAGCCCTGACAGGACCGCCGCGACGAGGCTCCGCAGCGCGGTGATTTCAGGTGAGTCTTCGCGCGCGAGCCACTGTTGGAAGAACGCGAACATGATCCAGAACGACATCCACGCCGGCAGGAGGGCCACGTAGCGCAGAATATCCGCGAGCGCGTAGAACACCAGCGCCGCGAGCACACCGATGATCGGTCCGGCGATGGCGCCGGCCGCCAGCCGTCCCGCGCGCCAGCCGATCACCAGCCCGAAGAAGAGGCACATGATCGCGCCGTGCGCTACACCGTAAAGCCTCAAGTGCGGGAGGTCGAGCGCTGCCCAGATCGCGTCCCCGAGGGTCATCACCACCGCCAGGAGCGCGGCGGCGCCGACCGCGTCACGAAGTCCGATCATGGGGTCGGATGATAGCGCAGCGGCTGGTGGCCGCGAGGATCGATTCAGACGCTGTCAGACGGCGTCAGAGCCGCTCGAGAAGGTGAACTCCCGGATGCGGGCGGCCGGACACACGAGCGCCAGCCCCTGTCCGCCGATTCCCTCGCCGCTCACCACCCGCTCCGGTGCGGTCATCGCATCGATGTTGTTGAAGGCCACGATCGGACTCTCGTTCCAGCGCATGTTCTTCACCGGCCGTGTGACTTTGCCCTTTTCGATCAGGAATAGCCCGTCGCGCGTCAGCCCCGTGAACAGCAGCGACTGCGGATCGAGGGGGCGGATGTACCAGAAGCGGGTGACGAGCACGCCGCGTTCGGTGCCGGCGATCAGGTCTTCGATGCTCGCGGTGCCCCCATCCATGATCAAGTTGCCGGGACCGGCGGTCGGCGTTTTTCCAGTCTTCGCTGCCCAGAACCTCGAATAGAGCATGTCCTTCAGCACGCCGTTCTCGATCCAGTTGTTGCGCTTGATCGGCAGGCCCTCGCCGTCGAACGACAGGGCCGGCGCAAGCGGATGGTTCGGATCCGAGTAGATGCGGACCTTCTCGCCGACGATCTGCTCGCCGACGCGATTGCCGCCCCCCTTCTTCGAAAAGAAGCTGCGTCCTTCGTCGGCCTGCCGCGCATCCGCCGAGAACATCATGAACGCAAGCAGATCGGCGACCGCCGCCGGTTCGAGTACCACGGTGTACTTGCCTGGTTCGATCGCCGACGGGTTCTTCGACTTCGCCGCCTTCTCGATCGCCGACGCGGCCAGTGCCTCCGGATCGAGCATACTGAGCTGGTTGAACGACTTCGACGCCCACCCTGAGCCGGTGCCGTCCGGCGTCCGCGACGTGAGGTTGTAGTCGGCGTTGCTGAACCGGTCGTAGCCGAAAAGCCCCTTAGAGTTGGCTACTACCTGCATGGCTCCCTGGGTCTCGACGAAGCCCGCGGTCACGACGTCCATCTTCCGGCTGAGCGTCAGTGCTTTTTCAACCGACGCCGCGCGCCACTCCGGCGTTGCCGTCGCGGCATCCTCGAAATAGGCGCTCACCGGGGAATACTTCTGCGGCTCGACCGCCGGCATGAGCTCGGGATTCTCCGGCGACAGTTTCGCAATCTCCTCGGCCGCCTGCACGGCGCGCTGCAAGCTGGCATCGTCGAACTCTGAAATGGTCGTGGTGCCGGCCCGTTTCCCGAATTGAGCCGTGACCGCGAGTGTGTAGCCCGAGGTGGCGCCCGAAGTGGTCGCCGTGTTCCGTGCGAACCGGAGATTCGCGCTGTCGGTGCCGCTGAGCCCCAACACTGTTTCTTCGGCCTTGCTGATCGACAGCACCTTGTCGGTCAGCGCCTTCGCCTGTTCGGATGTCCAGAGCATGATGTTCTCTTCTCGTGTCTAGCGGCCGGTGTTCAGAATGTTGACGCGGGCAAATCGCGTGATGGGTGAGCCGTGGCTGACGGAGTTCGACTGCCCGGGCTGGCCTTTGCCGTCGCTGAACGCGCCACCGAGCAGGTAGGTCGACTTCCCGCCGACCATGTCGCACGACTTCCAGAACTCGGGCGTGTTCGACTGGTAGGCGAGATCCCGCAGCTGCGTCGTGATCTTGCCCTTCTTCACTTCCCAGAACGTCTGACCGCTGAACTGGAAGTTGTAGCGCTGCTGGTCGATGCTGTAGCTGCTGTCGCCCTTCACATAGACTCCATCGTCGGTCGCCGAGATGATGTCCTGTTCGCTGAGGTCCTTCTCGCCGGGCTCCAGGGAGACGTTCGGCATCCGCTGGAACGGGATCGATCCCCAGCTGTCGGCGTAGCTGCAGCCGTGCGACTCTTTCTGATCGATCAGGTGTGCCTGATCGCGCGTCGTCTGATAGTCGACGAAGACGCCGTCCTTGATCAGGGGCCACCGCGACGTCTTCACGCCGTCGTCGTCGTAGCCGCAGGTCGCGATGGCATCGTTCTGAGTCTTGTCGGCCACGAGGTTGACGATCTTCGATCCGAATTCGAACTTGCCGAGCTTGTCGGTGGTGAGGAAGCTGGTGCCGGCGTAGTTGGCCTCGTACCCCAGCGCGCGATCCAGTTCGGTCGAATGGCCGACCGACTCGTGGATGGTGAGCCACAGATTTGTGGGATGCAGGATCAGCGTCTTACGTCCGGCGGTGGCCGGCTTCGCCTTGTGCATGGCGACGGCTTCCTCGGCTGCGACCCTCGCTTCTTCGAGGAGCGGGTACGACTCGACGTACTCGTAGCCCATGCCCATGGGCGCGGTCAGCGAGGCCCGCGCGTAGAACTTGCCCGTGCCCTGATCCACCGAGGTCACCGAGAAGAACGGATAGGATCGGATCAACGACTGTTCGATGTGCGAGCCGTCCGACGATGCGAAGTACTTCTGCTCGTTGACGAACTGCATCGCCGCCGACACGAAGCTCGCGCCCTTCACCTTCAGTGCTTCTTCGTGAATTTTCAACAGCAGGTCGAGCTTCGGCTGCAGCGGCATCTCGAACGGGTTCTTCTTGACCGGCGTGTTCCAGGTCGTGTCGTAGGGCGGCACCGGCGCCAGCCGCACTGGTTCTTCGTTCAGCCGCCGATTGGCCTTGGCAATCGCGGCGGCCTGTTGCGCGACGCGCGCGATCTCCTCCTTCGTCACATTGCTGCTGCTCGAGAAGCCCCAGGTACCATCGACGATGACCCGCACGCCAAACCCGTAGCTCTCGGTGTTGACGATGTTCTGGACCCGGCGGTCGCGCGTAAAGATGAACTGGTTGCGATACCGGTTGATCCGGATGTCGGCATAGCTGGCGCCAGCTGCCTTGGCCGCAGCCAGCGCCGCGTCGGCCAGGTCGCGGAGCTCGCTCGACGGTGGAAAACCGAAGAGCACGGTAGTGGGGCGCAGGCCGGTGGCCACACCCAGAACGAGCATTGACTGTACGAAATCGCGGCGATCCATCATGGCAACCTCAGCACGGGTAGGTTCACAGAGCGACAGCCTACCCCAGACCGTGGACGGATGACGAGGGAATGGCGCGAGCGGTTCGAACGGTGGGACGAAAGCGCGTATCGGTGGTTCAGGCGGTCAGGAAGCGGGCTCGCGGCGATTCCAGACTCATGCGTCACGAGGGCTGGCCCCATGGTGCTGGGCCGGGCGGGAGGCTCGCGCGGAGCGCAACTGGTGCCGTACTATGGACGAGCCACCATGTGGTGCGCCGTCTGCCCGGGTGGGCGCTGGTGAGCGCGAGGTAGCGGCTGAGAACGTCATGCTGACATCAATCGCCGGACGATCCGTGATCGTCACCGGCGCGAGCAGGGGTATCGGCAAGGGCATCGCCAAAGTGTTTTGTCAGAACGGTGGCAAGGTGCTCGTTGTCTCTCGCAACCTCGAGGGAGCTGAAGCCTGCGCCGAGGAGCTCCGCCACGCGGGAGGCGTCGCAAGAGGACACGCTGCCGACGTCACCAGGATGGACGACATGCAGGGGCTGGCCGATACCGCGGCGGCAGTCCATGGCGGGATCGACATCCTGTGCGCCAACACGGGGATCTTCCCCCAGGCCAGGATCGAGGATCTCTCACCGGAAGACTGGGATCACGTGATGGCGACCAATCTCAAGGGCACCTTCCTCGCGGTCAAAGCCTGCTTGCCGTACCTCAAGAAGTCGGATCAGGGCCGCATCGTTGTGACCTCGTCGATCACCGGACCGGTTACCGGGTTTCCCGGCTGGAGCCATTACGGCGCGACCAAGGCCGGCCAGCTTGGATTCATCCGGACAGCCAGCCTCGAGCTGGCCAGCCACGGTATCACCATCAATGCAGTGCTACCGGGCAATATTCGAACCGAGGCGTTGCTCGCTCTCGGACCGGAGTACGAACGTTCGATGCTGGCGTCCATCCCGCTGAAGAGACTCGGTACGGTGGAGGATATCGGCTACGCCGCGCTGTTCCTGGCATCGAAGGAGGCGGCGTTCATCACCGGGCAGACGATCATCGTTGATGGAGGGCAGATCCTCCCTGAGACCCTCGACGCCCTCGCTTAGGCCAGCAGCAGGGACCTCCGCAGCTACATCTGGACCGTGGTCGATTTGCCGTTGAAATCGACGCTCTTTGTGGCCTTCGATCCAGCCATGCGCACCTCGAATGTTCGCGGCGCTGTCCCAAGCATCCGCGAACCCTGCGCCAGCGACAGGGTCAGCCGGCGTGCTGAATCCTGCCACCTCGTCGCGATACGCATGAAGGCGCCTTTCCGGTAGTCGAACGACTGGCCATCGTCCTCATACAGCGACGCGTTGCCGTCCGCGCCCGGGTAGACGACGAATGTGGTTGGCGCGGTCGTCGGCTCGCTCGTGTATTGCTTGACCGGTCCCATTGGCACGATTGCGCCGGCGCGCACATAGAGCGGCATGGTCGCCAGGTCGACGGCGCGATCGATCTCGCGTCCGCCGTCCAGTTGCTCCTCGGTCCAGAAATCAATCCAGCGTCCGCGCGGAAGATAAACCTTGCGGCTGGTAGCGCCCTTCTCGACGACGGGGGCGACGAGGATGTCGCGACCCCACAGGTACTCGTCGCCGCGGGCCACCGCGCCCGGATCGTCCGGGTGATGCAGCCAGAGGGCGCGGATGATCGGCAACCCGGTGTCGTGCATCTCGCGGACGGCCGTGTAGAGATACGGCATCAGCCGCGATCGAAGCTCCAGGTATTGCCGGCAGACCTTCTCGACCTCCGGGTTTTTCAGCTCGGCCGGATCGGCGCGCCACGCGCCCGACTCGAAGGGTCCGCCGTCGCCGCCGTCCCAGCCCCACGGCAGCTTGAGATGCCAGTTGCGCCCGTGCGCGCGGAACGACGGGTTGAACGCCCCGAACTGGAACCATCGCACGTGCAGTTCGCCGGTGTACTCGGCGGTCGGATTGAATCCGCCGATGTCCGTGCCCCACAGCGGCAGGCCGGTGAGTCCGGTGTTGATGCCGACGCTGACGTGCGTCTTCAGCGTTTCCCAGCGATTCTGCACGTCGCCGGACCAGATGAACCCGCCGTAGCGCTGAATCCCGGCGGACGCGTTGCGATGCAGGGCGAACGGCCGCTCGTTCGGGCGGATCTGCTGCGTGCCTTCCCAATACATCTGATGACGTCGCAGACGCGACGGGCCGTCGAAGCCGTCCCCCTGATCGGGCCACCAGCCATCGACACCGGCATCCATCACCGCCTTGTGGGCGGGCCAGTAGCACGAGACCTGTCGGTCGGGCGGCCACCGGTTGTCGGCGGTCCGGCCGGGCGGCAGCTCCGGCGCGGTGCACGGATCGTTGACGCGTGCCGATGAATCGGCGGCCTTCGACGACGATGTGCACGATGACCTTGAAGTGATCGGCGTGCAGCTGGTCGAGCATCTTCTTCGGGTCGGGGAAGTTCGTCGGATGCCAGGTGAACTCGCCGTTGCGCGTGTTCCAGCCCGACGGAGCGAACTCGGTCCCGAGGTAGATCAGCGCCTCACACGGCAGCTTCTTCTCACGGAATGTCTTCGCGATCCCAAGGATCTCGTCCGGTCCCGCGAGCGTGCGCGACGACTGCTGGTAGCCGAACGTCCAGAGCGCCGGCATTTCCGGCAGCCCGGTGATGCGCGCGTACTCGCGCATGATGACGACCGGGTCGCGCGACGACACGACGAAGACGTCGAGCGGGAGCGCCGTCGCGGCGGGCGGTGTGAACTTGCCTTCGGTCCCGGTGAAGTCGAACGCGCCGTAGGGCTGGTGGATGAACATCGCCCAGCCGTCGCGTGCCGACCAGCCACTGGATCGGCGCGCGCGTCCCGTGGATCGCCAGCCGGTAGCCGTCGGCCTGCGACGTCACCTGGCCGTTGCGCATCTGATCGGTCGAGCCTTTCTTGTCGAACTGGACGCCGCCTTCTCCGAGGCCGAGCAGCGGACCCTTCGGCAGCAGGAACGACATCCCGGGCGTGTCGGCGTTGAGCACGAGCCGCTGCACGACCGCACCCTGGGCCGTCTCGACGACGAGTGTCGGCGGCGTCGGGGTGAAACGCACGGTCAGGTTGCCGGCGCGCACTCGCCCGAGCGGAGCCGCGGCTCGCGCCGCCGCCAGGTTCTTGCCGAACAACTCCCGCTCGAGCGCCCCGGTCACCGCCACCGGGGCCGGTGCGCCATCGACGATCGGCCGCACGGTGATACGAACCGTCGCCGGGCTGACCGACGAGACCGCGATCTCGACCGGCACTCCGGCTACGACGATGTCGGTGGTCTGGCCGCGGATGATGCCGCCGGAGATCGCCAGGCCCGCACCCGCGATGCTCAGATCTTTAATGGCTTGTCGTCTCGAAACGCGTTCTCGCATGCGCGCTAGTCTGTCACGACTTACTCGCGACGGCGCTGCCCGCGGTCATTCACTAATCAGCTCATAAGAAGGACTCGTTTCGCTCGTCAGCGGAATCGTGAATCGTAGTCGGAATGGTAGGCGCCGGCGTCGAAATCGTCCGTCCGGACGGCTCGAGCTGTTGCCTGTCAATTCAGCAATTGCAATTGCCCGGTTCTTGCTGACCCACGTCGGTAGGCACATGATGATGCCCCGGCATGCGTCAAGGCCTCACCGCCGTCGCCGTGTTCATCACGCTGGGTGTGTATGTGCCCGCGCAGTCTCCCGCTGCGAAAAAACAGCTTCACGAGGAGGCGCTCTGGACAGCGGCCGTCCAAGGGCACCGGCCGGGAAGTCTGGACCTCCACGCTGAGGCGATTGGCCGGTGGCCGTGGTCGCGACTCAAGCCGGTGCTCATCCGGCTCGCGGGCCGGGCGGACGCACCCCTGCTGCTCCGCGCCGCGACACTCTACGTCGACGTCGCGCTGCTGGTGCCCCTGGCAGAACGGCCGCGATACCCGACGGGTGGCCACCAGCTCAATGTCGAGGACGGTCGCTCCATCGGCTCCGGCGACTTGGACTCGCACATCTGGTGGGCCCGACAGATCCTCCTTCTGCAAGCGTGGGAGGACCCGGACGTGGATGCCAACCATCGCGCGCTGGCCATCGCATGGCTTCGCGCGGTCACCGCGATGCTGTCCGCGAACATGAGCCTGGCGAATGCCGAGCCGAACATTTTCGACGCGGTGCGTGAGTTTCCGACCGACGCGGGCACGCTGTTCGATGCGGGTTGCCTCGCGGAGACGTTTGCGTCGCCGATGATCCAGGCGGTCATCGGCAAGCGGACGAGGTCCCAGTTGACACAGTTTCTCAATCTCAGCGGCGTCGAGCGGACACGCGATGAAAATCTGCTGGAAGCGGGACGCTACTTCCGCCGCGTGCTCGAGCATGATCCGTCGATGATGGAGGCGCGGGTGCGGCTGGCTCGAGTGCTCATGCAGCAACACCGCAACGGCGATGCGGCACGCGAACTCGAGCTGGCGCTGACGATGCACGGTCCGCCAGCGGTTCACTACTTCGCTGAGATGTTCCGCGGTCAGGCACTCGAGGCCGACGGAACGCCCGAGACGGCGGCAAAGGCCTACGAACGCGCGGCCTCGCTGTTCCCGACCGCGCAATCGCCGCCGCTGGCGTTGAGCGCGCTGCGGGTCGACCGCGGCGACATCGCTGCAGCGCGGGCGGCGATCCGTCCGCTCTGGAACAGGCCGGCCGGCATGGCCAACGAAACGACAGATCCGTGGCTGGAGTACGGGCGGTGCGCGGGACGCGACGCGATCGCGACCTACAGCGAACTCGGTCGCCGTATCCAGGCACTCCCACGCGGTAGCCTGGAGGACGGAGCGATGAAGATATTCGGCATCGTCACGTTGTTGGTCGCACTCCTCGCGGTGCCGTTGGCTGCCCAGCGGACATTCACCACACGCGTGGAATCGGTGCGGGTCGACGTCCTGGTGACCGCCGGCGGGAAAGCCGTGACGGGGTTGACCGCCGAGGACTTCGAGGTTCGCGATAACGGCGCGCTGCAGAAGGTCCGCCTGATCGGGTCAGGTGTTCTCCCGTTGAACGTCGTGCTCGCGCTCGACATGAGCAGCAGCGTGGATGCACCGCGTCTCGAGCGGCTGCGGAGCGGTGGCGACGCGCTGGTCAGAGCGCTGGAAGGGGAGGACCAGGGCGCCGTGCTGACGTTCAACCATGCCATCAGCCTGCAGCAGCGGCCGACGTCCGATATCGGTCTGCTCCGCAAGGCATTGTTGGCGCCGGAACCCGTGGGGCTGACTTCGCTGGTGGACGCGATGTACGCAGGAGTGGTGCTGTCTGACAGCGCGGAACACCGCGGACTGCTCATCGTCTTCAGCGACGGCCTCGATACTGCGAGCTGGCTCTCGTCGGCCGCCGTCGTGCGCGCGGCTAAGCGACTCGAGACCGTGGTCTATGCGGTCGCCACCAGCCGGTCCGATGTGCCGGAACTGCTGGAACAGGTTGCATTGGCGACCGGCGGCAAGCTCCTGCGCGTGGACTCCGCAGAGCTCGATGAGACGTTCGTCCGGATCCTCTCGGAGTTCAGACAACGGTATCTGCTCTCGTATACGCTGCCGAAGAGCGCCGCGCCCGGCTGGCACCGCCTCGACGTGCGCGTCAAACAACGAGGCACGACCGTTCGCGCTCGCCCCGGCTACTTCGTCGCGCCCGCGCCCGGCCAAAAATGACTAGCATGTAGCCCATGCGCATTCACGATCGCCTGGCACGGACGCTCGTTCTGGCCGCGGCCACGCTGCTCTGGTTCGCGCCGGCAGTGCCCGCGCTTCAGACGGCGGCCCTCGATCCCATCGCCTACACGCTGCGAGCGCCCGCACCCGAAACCAACATCGCGGAGATCGAAGCGCGCATTCCGACCGGCGGTCGCGCCTCGGTCGACCTCATGCTGCCGGTGTGGTCCCCCGGGTACTACGGCATCGGCGATTACGCGCGCAATGTGCAGGAGTTTGCCGCTCGAACGCCTGACGGCGCACCGCTGACCGTCGAGCAGCCAAAGCCGAACCACTGGGTGGTCACGACCAACGGCGCGCCGGTCATTGTCATCGCCTACAAGCTTCTCTGCCGCAGTACGTTCGTGACCGGCAGTTGGGTGGGCCCGAACTTCGCCGTCATCAACGGACCGTCGACCTTCATCACCCTGACCGAGAAGGCGGAGCGCCCGCACGAGGTCCGCCTGGAGCTCCCGCCGGTCTGGAAGCAATCCATCACCTCGCTCGATAACGCGCCCGACGGCCGGCCGAACCACTATCGCGGCCCCAACTACGATGTGTTCATCGATTCCCCGATCGTCGCCGGTACGATCAGCACGCACGAATTCGAAGTCGGCGGGACCCGGCACGTGCTTGCAGACTTCGGCGACCTCGGCGCCTGGGATGGCCAGGCCGCTGCAGACAAGATCAAGCTCTTCGTCGAAGAACATCGGCGCTTCCTCGGCGGCACGCTGCCGTTCAAGCGCTACGTGTTCCTCAACGGATTCCGCGGCGGCCAGGGCGGTCTCGAGCATCTGAACTCGTCGCTGCTGTCATCCGGTCGCAACCCGACGACAACCGAGCCCACGCTCCGGTGGCTGAAGTACGTCAGCCATGAGTACTTCCACGCGATCAATGTGAAACGGTTGCGCCCCGTCGAGCTCGGACCGTTCGACTACGAGCAGCTGCCGCAAACGCCAAGCCTCTGGATTTCGGAAGGCTTGACGACCTACTACGGTGATCTGGCGGTGGTGCGCTCGGGTGTCGCCTCGCCCGCGGATTTTCTGGCCGGCCTGTCGGGTCACATCCGCACGCTGCAAACGTCGCCGGGCCGGCTCGTGCAATCGCTGGAGCAGGCCTCGCTCTCTGCGGGCCGCTCGTCCAAGTCGGGTGTGGGCGGGGATCGCAACGCGACGATCAGCTACTACGACAAGGGACCGATCGTCGGTCTGCTCCTCGACGCACGGATTCGGCGGGTCACGAACGACCGTCAGAGCCTCGACGACGGCATGCGGCTGGCGATCAAGCGTTACAGCGGAGCCAGAGGCTTCACGCCAGACGAGTTCAAGCAAACCATTGGCGAGGTGGCCGGCGTCGATCTGACCGCGTTCTTCAATGCCACCCTGGCTTCCACGGATGAACTGGACTACGCCGAGATGCTCGACTGGTTCGGGTTGAGGTTCGCGGAACCCGGTGCGGCCGATCCCGCTCGCGCCTGGGCCCTGGAGGTGAACCCCGACGCGACCGACGCGCAACGCCGCCACTTTGCGAATCTGATGGCGCGGTCCGAAGGGGGATAGCGAGCCGGGCCGTTCAGCCCGCCAGTGGACTTACGGCGGCCGAAATGGACGAACGATCGTCGTAACCCCGGCACCGTGGGGCCGGGGCCTCATCCAGTTGTAGCGACGACCGGACCGTCGAGTCGCGGCGGAATGCGGCGTGCAGCGGTCAAGACCATGAGCTTGCACCAATCCGCTGCTGCCGCCGTCGTCCTCGCGATGAGCGCACTGCCGGCACCCGCCGTTCCGCAGGCGCCGGAAGTCCACTGCGGGATCGAGATGCGCAACGTCACGCTGCACGTGGCCGATGGGGTCGTGCTCAACGTGGCCTCCCTGAACGGTGAGTTCGTCAGCCACACGCGCGGCGCCCCCCCGGTGTTCGACGATCCGCGGTCGTACACGCTGCGCCTTCGCAACGCCGATCTCTCGATGGACACCACCTCGTTGACGAACCTGCTCGCACGACAGGCCCTCGGATCCGCCACCTCGCCGGTTCGCGATGTGCGCGTGACGATCGAGCAGGGCGCGCTGCGCGTGCGTGGCAAGCTGCAGAAGGGAGTGGCCGTCCCCTTCTCCATGACGGCTGCCGTCTCGGCCGCCGCTGACGGCTCGATGCGCCTGCACGCGGAGAAGCTGAAGGCGGTGGGCATACCGGTCAAGGGCCTGCTCGATCTCCTCGGCCTGGATGTGGCCGACTTGATGAAGATGCCCCAGGGGTCCGGCATCCGCGCCGACGGCGACGACCTGCTGATCGACACCGCCGCGATCCTGCCGCCGCCGCAAACGGAGGGACGGCTCGAGCGAGTTGCGATCGTCGGCCAGCGGTTGGCGATGCGGATGACCGGCTCAGCGTCCCCTCCGCCGCGGCCGCGGACGTTGCCGTCGCCGGCTGCCAGGAACTATCTCTACTTCTATGGCGGCAGCATCCGGTTTGGAAAGCTCACGATGAGCGACGCCGACATGCAGCTCATCGACGCAAACCCGCGGGATCCGTTCGATTTCTTTCCCGCGCGGTACGAGGCGCAGCTCGTGGCCGGCTATTCCCGGAATACCCCTCGAAAGGGGCTCCAGGTATTCATGCCCGACTATGCCCGGACCGTCGCCAGCGGAGGTAGACTGGCGGCACCGCGGCTGCGATGAGAGTTCTCCTCCTCTCGATGCCAGACTCATTCGAGCATACGCCCGCCCTGACGATGCGGATGCCGAACGGCGCGCTTGCCTCCCTGGCTGGCAATGCAGGCGCCGGTCACCACGTGGCCATCGCCGACCTCATCCTGGTCCAGGATCGCGTAGTCCCAACCGTTGAACGGCTCATGCGTGAGCAGGACCCCGACGTGGTGGGTCTGTCGGTGATGACGTTCCAGCGGCGCACCGCGCTCCGGCTGGTCCGCATGCTGCGCGCCATCAAGCCGTCGGTGACGGTCGTTGCCGGCGGCTACGACCCCAGCCTGGCGCCTGAGGCGTACGCGCCGGCGGAGAGCGGCATCGACTACATCGTTCGCGGCGAAGGCGAACTGACGTTCCGGGCGCTCCTTCGAGCCCTGGAAGGGGGCGGGGATGTCGCCGCGATCCCCGGTCTCTCGTTCCGCGCCGGCGGGTCGACCGATGGCTTCCGCCACTCACCGGCGCGTCCGGTGAGCCGCCTCGAGGATGGCGGGCTGGCGCTCCCCGATCGCTCCGCGCGGGTGCTGGAGGGCTACACGTTCCTCGGCCGTCCGATCGACATCGTCGAGACCTCCCGCGGCTGCACCTACGACTGCAGCTTCTGCTCGATCATCGAAATGCGCGGCCGCAACTTTCACACCTTCGATTTCACCCGGATCCTCGCCGACATCGCCGACGCCAGGGGGCGCGGCGCCCGCGCCGTCTTCCTCGTCGACGACAACATCACCTTGAACGTCACGCGCTTCGAAGCGTTGTGCCAGGCGATCGTCGATGCCGGGCTCAACGACATCCATTACATCGTCCAGGCGATGACGTCGTCGATTGCCAATCACGGCGATACGCTCGCGCCGCTGATGCGCAAGGCCGGGTTCCGCTACGTGTTCCTTGGCATCGAGAACGTGCTCGACGAAGACCTCGCGTTCCTGCGGGCCTCGGCCAAGAACGCGCAGCGCGAAGGCGGACGACGCACGGGCAATGCCACCATCCGGGCGATCGAGAAGCTGCACGCCGCCGGGCTGGCGGTGGTCGGCGGCATCATCGTCGGCAATCCCGACGACACCGGCGCGTCGATCGAGGCCAATCTGGCGTTCGCGCGCCGTTATGTCGACTGGCCGTACATCCAGCACCCCACGCCGTACCCGGGCACGCCGATGACGGAGGACTTCCGCCGTAGAGACCTGATCGTCAATCACCGCGTCGAGGAGTACGACGGCACGACGGCGGTTGTCCGGACCGCGCACCTGGATGCCGAGCAGGTGGAGTTTCTGCGCTGGCGGGCCGAGCGCTGGATGAAGGTCCGGCACCTGCCCAGCGTCCTGAGACACTATCCCGGCTTCGTGCTGCGGCACTTCCCGGCGATGTGGGCGCACACGTTCCGGGGCAGCACCTGGCGATCGGCGCTGGGCCTGGAGGGGGAGCGCGAGGTATTCGGCCGGTACAAGCGCCTGCGAGCTGCCGAGCGCGAGTACGTTCCTAGCTGAAGTGCGCAGATTCCGGTGAAGCCTTGTGGGACGAATGCGAGGACCAATGGCGTGACGGATGGCGCGAGCAGACAATCGAAGGAGACCGGTGCTAGGATGCGCCCCATGAAACGCAGGTTCATGATTGCCATCCCCATATTCGCCGCGGTGGCCGTTGGCCTGGCAGCCAGTCAGCAACAGCCTGCGCCGGCGGGCGATGCACTCGACGCCCCGACGCGGACCCGCGTGATCGATGGAGCGATCGATCACATGCGACGAGCGTACATCTTCGCGGACGTCGCAGAGAAGATGGCCGCGGCCGTGAAGGACCGTGCAGCGCGAAAAGAGTACGACGCGATTTCGTCCCCGCGCGAATTTGCCGACACACTGACGAGACATCTGCAGGAGGTGAGCCGCGACAAGCACCTGCGGATCCTCTACGACCCGACCGGGCTGCCGGAACGGACCGCGCCGACGGCCGAGGATCGTGCGCGCGGGCTCGCCGAGGACCGTCGCCGGAACTTCGGCTTCAACAAAGTCGAGCGGCTCGACGGCAACGTCGGCTACATCGAGCTGCTCGGGTTCAGCGGGGCCGCGGAAGTCGCTGAAGCCGCTGTTCCCGCGATGAACCTCGTCGCGAACACGGACGCGCTCATCTTCGACTTGCGCCGCAACGGCGGCGGCTCGCCGGTCACGATCGGCATCATCTCGAGCTACCTGTTCGACGAAGTCGTGCACTTGAACGACTTCTACATCCGCGAGACGGATACGCGCCGCCAGTTCTTCACGACGGCCGACGTGCAGGGACGCCGCTACGGCAAGACCAAGCCGGTCTACATTCTCACCAGCAACCGCACATTCTCGGCGGCCGAGGAGTTCACCTACAACCTCAAGAATCTGAAGCGCGCGACAGTCGTCGGTGACACGACAGGCGGCGGCGCGCACCCGGGCGGCATCCGGCGCATCACCGATCACTTCGGCATCTGGCTGCCGAACGGACGCGCCATCAATCCGGTCACCAAGACCAACTGGGAAGGTGTGGGCATCGAGCCGCACATCAATGTCGAGGCCGCCAAGGCGCTCGAAGCGGCGCACCTGGATGCGCTGAAGAAGATCCGCCAGACCGCTACCGACCCGCGCCACCGCGACCAGCTCGATGCGGCGATCACCGCGCTCCAGAAACAATCAGGGACGGCGGCGCGCTAGCGCGTTCCGTGGGATCACCGCTCGGTCCTAGGGAATAGCCGGGGTCACCGGCGACGACCGCCTCGGTCGACATCTCGGCCCCCGGGTCAGGGCTGGCGCGAGTGGGGTTCGGCCCTTATTCGACCATAACAATTCCTGATTGGTATCCGGGATTGCCGCGTGCGACAGTCCGAGCGCGATCCCTCGACGGAGACCGCGTAGGACCGCCGATGTGCCATCGCAAGCAAGGAGATGGACATGAAATTACTGGCCGTCGCGATGCTCGTGCTGGCCTGCGCCGAAGAGGCGCTCGCGCAAACCACGGAAGGTTCCATCAGAGGCTACATCCGCGATGAACAGGGCGCCGTCCTGCCCGGAGTGACGGTGACCGCCACCAGCCCCGATGTCGCGGGCACCTATTCCGCCGTCGCCGACCCGGACGGTCTCTATCGCCTGATGAACCTCGCGCCCGGCACCTACACCGTGGCCGCCACCCTGCAGGGGTTCTCGAGGTTCGCCCGGGAGAACGTGATCATGCGCGCGGGCCTCAACCTCACCGTGGACGTGGTGATGAAGGTCGGGACGGTCAACGAGACCCTGACCGTGGTGGGAGAAGCCCCGCTGCTCGAAGCCTCCAACCCGGGACAGGCCGTGAACGTCAGCGGTGAGATGGTGCGGTCGGTGCCGCTGGCGGGGCGGAGGCACTGGTCCGAATTTCTCCGTCTCACACCCGGCGCGGTGGTGGGGGACGGCACGCAGAACACCGCCGGCACCTTCTACGTGCACGGCGCGGGGTTCAATTCCTACGTGACCACCGTGGACGGCTCCGACATGAGCTCCGGGCAGAATCCCTGGCCCGGCTACGCCGATCTGCCCGACGGCACGATCGCGGACGTGCAGATCGCCACCAGCGGTCTCGATGCTTCCACGCCGCTCGGCTTCGGGGTCGCGTCCCATATCGTGACCAAATCAGGCACGGATCAGTTCAAGGGAACCGGCACCTTCGCATGGACGCCGAAGGGCTGGACGTCCACGAACACGCCCGGGGGCACCAGCGAATACATGACGCTGATCCAACCCGAGATCGCCGGCGGCGGGCCGATTCAGCGGCAGCGCGTCTGGTTCTTCGGCTCCTACCGCTACCGGTCCGGCTCGTTCGGCATCGGCCGCCCGGCGGACCAGCTGGCGGCGATGGAAGCGCTCGATCCGGAGTTCGAGCCGTTCGACAAGGACATCAGCGGCCCCATCCTGTTCGGCAAGGTCACGGGACAGGTCAATGCGGCGCACCGGATCGAGACCTTCGTCAACCGCGACACCACTACCTATGACTTCATCGGCAGCACCGACACCGACAAGTTCCAGCGCGAGTGGATCGGGGGATGGGGCTACTCGGCGCGCCTGATGTCGGTGTTGTCGAAGCGGTTGACCAGCCGAATCGGATTCTCCTGGAACAACAAGACGTTCGGGCGATCGCTGGTGCGCAAGGACCTGACGTCCCGCCGGGTGTTCGCCGAGGTGATCCCGGCGGGCGGCGTCCTCTCGGGCGTCACGCAGCGCGCCACGATGGACAACGCGGCGACCGAAATCACGTCGCCGTCGGACAAGTGGAACCTGAACGCCGACCTGGCCGCCTACACGAGCGGCTGGCTCGGTTCTCACGACCTGCGGTTCGGCCTCTGGCTGCAGCCAAGGGTTCGCATCGAGAGCCTGGTCGAATACGTGAACGGCGGGTTCGCGGTCGAAGATCACGTCCTGCGCGATCGCAACGACGCGTCGGCGGGGACCATCGCCTACCGGCGGCAGATCTACGAGGGCGACCGGAACACGAACAGCAGGGGTCGTTTTGCCGATTACGGCATCTACGTCCAGGATTCGTGGCGGCCGATCGAGCGAGCGACGGTCACTCTGGGCGTCCGTGTCGATCGCATCATCCGCCGCGATGAGCTGTTCGACGTCGAGGTCCAGGACAGCATCGAATTCGGGCCCAGGGCGGGCATCAACTACATGATCACCTCGGACCAGCGCAACGCCGTTCGCGCGGCGTTCATGCGCGCCCACGACGCGCCGAGCATCAATCAAGTGGCGCTGGGCGCCGGCACCAACACCCTGGGGTTCCGCGAGCTGTACGACGTGAATCTCGACGGGGTCTTCGAGACCGAACGCATCACCCCTACGACCACGCGGCTCAATCCGAACCGGATCATCGATCCCGACTACCACCAGCCATTCGTGGACGAGTGGACCGTGGGGTACAGACGCCAGCTCCCCGGACAGGCAGTGGTCGATGTCGGGTTCATCCACCGCGACTATCGCGATCGCATTGCGCTGGTCGAACAGAACTTCATCTATGAGGACAACGTCTTCAAGGGCTATTACGACGAGAGCCTGAACGAGATCTCCCGGCTGACCACCAACGAGTGGAACCATCCGGTCTACAAGGCGTTCGAGATCCTGGCAACGAAGCAGTCGAGCCGGTTTCCAGGTGGTGGGGAGCTTCACCCGCGCGTGGAGCCACCTGAGCGGCACGTGGCAGCCGAACGACCCCGCCTCGTTCATCCAGCCGGACGCGTTTCCCCTCGACCGCGGGCAGGAGCTCAATGACAACCGTGTGGCCAGCTTGGCCAACGGGCTCAATCCTCCCACCGGGGGGGCGGAGTGGACCTCAATGATCGGCCGCCTGTCGGGCGTTTACAACGCGCCCTGGGGTATCACGACGGCCATCAGCTATGCACTCCAGGCAGGCCGCTGGTCGGGGCCGATCCTGACCCGCATTGCGGCACCCGATCCGCAGTTCGGGCCGCCGACGGTTCAGCTCTCCACCGGCCGCGTCGTGTCCAATCCGCTGTCGACGGTGAACCGCTTTGCCTTTCCTACGCGCGGCGAAGGGCAGTTCGAGCTGCCGGCACTCCATGTGGTCAATCTGCGGGTCGGTCGAGCGTTCCACTTTTCGAGCGATCGCAGGTTCCAGATCGACGTCGACGTTTTCAACGTCGGCAATATGGGACGTCCCCAGGGCTTCCTCGCGAATGCCAATCAGCTGTTCAGCACCAACTACGGGAGGGGCGGCCTGATCCAGCAGCCGATGAGTGCCCAACTCAGCGTCCGAGCCTGGTTCTGAATCGAGGCGTTCACGTTCTTGGCGGGAGCAAAGCAGATGAGAGTCTGGCGCAACCTACCTGTCTACCTGGGCGTGTCCCTGGCGGCGGTCCTGGTCGCAACGGGGTCGGCCGGCGCATCATCGGCGAGTCGGGATGCCTGAGCGAAGTCGAAGGTGCAGGGGACCCCGCCGGATCCAAAATCGATCGTTCCGACGGCCGACACCTGTGGCGGGCCCTTACGTTCAGGAACGTCGGGCCCTGGCGCATGCAAGTCGAGAGCGTCGGCGATCGCCGTGGCCGAATCGGCTCGGGCCCGAAGGACGGTCCGCTGACGTTCTACTGCGGTGACATGGACGGGCGGCGTCTTCAAGACCACCAATGGCGGAATTACCTTCCAGGGTGTTTTCGATCAGCAGAACAAACTCACGATCGGGGCGATCGCAGTGGCCCCATCGAACGCTGACCGGGTCTGGGTCGGGACGGGAGAGACACGCGGATCCCGCAGCTCGTATCCCAGGGGACGGGGTCTACCGCTCGACCGACGCGGGGCAGACATGGACGAACGTCGGGCTCCGCGACTCTCATCACATCTCCCGCATCGTCATCCACCCTACCAACCCCGACATCGTCTACGTCGGTGCGATGGGGCACCTCTACTCAGCGAATGCCGAACGTGGGGTGTTCAAGACGACCGATGGAGGCAAGAGCTGGAAGCGCGTCTTCTTTCTGAAGGACACGCTTGGCGTCATCGATCTCGTCATCAATCCGAAGGATCCGAACACCCTGTATGCCGCGACCTACGACATGGAGCGGAAGCCGTGGATGAGTCGCAACGCGGGTCCCGACAGCGGCATCTACAAGACCGTCGATGGTGGAGGCGCGTGGACGAAGCTGACGGGCGGCCTCCCCACCGGTCGAATTGGAAAAATCGGCCTCGATCTGTATGCCCGCAACCCCGAGATCCTGTACGCCACGCTGGTCAATGCCAACCCGGGGCCGATCGAAGGGACGCCGGGCGGCTGCACCGGTGGACAGCGCGCAGGGCTGATCGGCGGAGAGCTCTATCGCACCGACAACGGCGGTCGAGCCTGGACGAAGATGAACGCCGCGACCGACGATCTGACCCCGAAGGGGAGTGGCTACATCGGATCCGGAGACGAAGACTGCGACGGGTTCACGCAGGTCAAGATCGATCCCGCGAACGACAAGCACGTCTTCATGGTGAGCAATTCGTTGCTGGACTCGCCCGACGGGGGCAAGACCTGGAGAGGCGGCGGCGGGGGGCGTCCGCCGGGCCTCTTCCCCAACATCTTCGGCGATGTTCGAACGTTTTGGGTCGATCCGCAGAACTCCGAGCGGATGCTGATCGGCGACGACGCCGGCTTCTACGTGTCACGTGACGGAGGGAAGAGCAGCGACCATATTTCTCACCTTCCGTTGCTCGAGCCGTACGGCGTCAGCTTCGACATGGCGGACCCGTACAACATCTACGTGTCGCTGCAGGATCACGAGGACTGGAAGGGCCCGTCGATCGGTCCGATGGGCTACACCAGCCTGCTGGATTGGTTCGCAATCAGCAGCGGCGACGGGATGCGCACACAGGTTGATCCGACCGACAGTCGCTGGGCGTACACGACGAGCGAGTGGGGCGGCGTGTTCCGGACCGACCAGCAGCTTGGCAATCGCGTCACCATCCGTCCTGCCCGGCCTGGCGGCGGGCCGCCGTATCGCTCCATCTGGGGCACGCCCCTGCTCGTCTCCCCGCACAACGGAAGCATCCTGTATACGGGCGGTGAGGTGCTGCTCAAGTCGGTCGACCGGGGCGATCACTGGACCGAGATCAGTCCGGACCTGAGCACGAAGGATCCGGCGAAGCTGGCGCCGGCAACGGAGCGCGGGATGCAACAGCCCCGCTACTGGTTCGCCATTTCGACGATTTCCGAATCACCGGTGACTGCGGGTCTCATCTGGGTCGGGACGAGCGACGGCAAGGTGCACGTCACGCGGAATGGCGGCGGAACGTGGACGGACCTGACCGACGCGGTCGCAACCGCCGGCGGCCCGAAAGGCACCTACGTGAGCACCGTCATCGCCTCGCACCACGTGCCGCGGCCGCGCTTACTTGTCCAAGAGCGGCAACAAGGAGGACGACTTCCGGCCATATCTGTACGTGACGGAGGATTTCGGCGCGACCTGGTCACCGATCTCGCGGACCTTACCCGAGGAGCCGATTCACATCGTCTGGGAAGACCGGCGCAATCGCGATCTGCTCTTCGTCGGAACCGGCGGAGGCCTGTTCGCCTCGCTCACCCGCGGACAGCGATGGACGAGGATCAACAACAACATCCCAAACGTGCCGATCCTCGACCTGGCCGTGCACCCGCGGGAAGCCGATCTGATCGTCGCGGCGTTCGGACGCGGCGTGTACGTGGCGAATATCGCGCCGCTCCAGGAGCTGAACGAAACCGTCCTGGCCAAGGAGTCTCATTTCTTCGAGATCAAGCCGGCCGTGCAGAGAATCACCTGGTCGTTCGGGTCGAACGACCGGCTGTTCTCGCAGCGCTACCTCATCACTCCGAATCCCGAGAACGGGATGGCGATTCGGTACTACATGAAGAACGCGCACGAGGGCGGAGCCAACATCGTGATCAGCAACGTTCGCGGCTCGGAGGTGGCCCGGCTGAAAGGGGCGGCAGCAGCCGGCATCAACGCCGTCGTCTGGAACATGCACGCCCCAGCAGACCCGGCCTCGCCAGGGCGAGGCGGCGGCCGCGGCCGTCCGCCGGGCTACTCCCCGGAGCTATGGGTTCCGCTCGGGGACTACGTCGTCACCATCGAAGCCGGCGGCCAGAAGATGACTCAGCACGCGCGCATTGTCAGGACACAGGGCTGGTCCCTGGGGCCGCTGCCGCAGACCATCAGATAGGCAGAGTTGCCGCGACAGAAACTCTTCGCGGCGTCCGTGTCCCTGCAGTGGCGACTTCGCCGAGGTGCGGTCAGGGATTCACCACCGAGGACGCGGAGGCCGCAGAGATCAAGCCGGAAGGGACCCTGACGCATCAGAAGCCTCTCCGTGAACTCCGTGCACTCGGCGGTAGCGAATTCACCGAGGTGCGGTCAGGGATTCACCGCCGAGGACGCGGAGGCCGCGGAGATCAAGCCGTGAAGAGACCCTGACGCATCAGAAGTCTCTCCGTGAACTCCGTGCCCTGTGCGGTAAGGACTTCACCGAGGTGCAGTCAGGGATTCACCGCCGAGGACGCGGAGGCCGCAGAGATCAAGCCGGGAAGAGACCTTGCGCAGCAGAAGTGCCTCCGTGAACTCCGTGCCCTGTGCGGTAAGGACTTCACCGAGGTGCGGTCAGGGATTCACCGCCGAGGACGCGGAGGCCGCGGAGATCAAGCCGTGAAGAGACCCTGACGCATCAGAAGCCTCTCCGTGAACTCCGTGCCCTGTGCGGTAAGGACTTCACCGCGATGCGGTCAGGGATTCACCGCCGAGGACGCGGAGGCCGCGGAGATCAAGCCGGGAAGAGACCCTGACGCATCAGAAGCCTCTCCGTGAACTCCGTGCGCTCGGCGGTAAGGACTTCACCGAGATGCGGTCAGGGGATTCACCGCCGCAGACCTCAGGGTGGCCCAGTTCCCGACTCGTCCACGTAACCGTTTACCACGCGCTTGACTCCGTTAGTGAGCTTCGACACGTTAAAGTTGATGATCAGTCCAACCTTTAGATTGGTCAGCCTCAGATAGGTCAGCAGCTGCGCAACGTGGATGGCCGCAATATTCGACACGCATTTCACTTCGACGATAACCTGGCCTTCGACGAGAAGATCGAGAACGTAGGCTCGATGGATCTTCAATCCCTGGTGCTCGATGCCTAGTGGCTTTGCCATTTCGACGTCGAGACCCAGATCGAGGAGTTCCTGGGCCAGACACGGTGTATAGACCGACTCCAGAAGGCCGGGACCGTACTTCTGGTGAAGGCGAATCGCGGCGCCGATGACTTGATCCGTGATCCGATCGACAGGTGCCATCGACCCGGAACTCGCAAGCCTCAGGCCGTGCAGTTCTGCCAGAAAAACCGCCAATGAGGACCTTAACGTGTGCGTTTCTACAATGGTCTGTAGGACCACACGTATCAGAAGCCTCTCTGCGACCTCTGTGCCCTCTGCGGTAAGGACTTCACCGCGATGCGGTCAGGGGAATTTACCGCCGAGGACGCGGAGGCCGCAGAGATCAAGCCGAGATGAAACCCTAGCGTACTGGAAGCCTGTCTGCGGCCTCCGCGCCCTCTGCGGTAAGGACTTCACCGCGATGCGGTCAGGGATTCACCGCCGAGGACGCGGAGGCGGCGGAGATCAACCCGGGAAGAGGCCTTGCGCATCAGAAGTGTCTCCGCGAACTCCGTGCCCTCGGCGGTAAGGACTTCATCGAGACGCGGTCAGGGGGATTCACCGCCGAGGACACGGAGGCCGCAGAGGATCAAGCCGTGAAGAGACCCCTGCGCATCAGAAGTTGCTCCGCGAACTCCGTGCCCTGACTTAACCGCGACGCGGTAAGGGGAATCTACCGCCGAGGACGCGGAGGCCGCGGAGATCAAGCCGGGAAGAGACCTTGCGCATCAGAAGTGTCTCCGCGAACTCCCTGCCCTCTGCGGTAAGGACTTCACCGAGGTCGGTGAGGAATGTGGCCTGCTGCTGGCACGGTGCCCGGCACCTTGAAGTGCTTTTCATACCAGGCGATCGATCGCTCGAGGAAATCGGCGACATGCTGTGTCTCGCGCATCCCGTGGCCTTCCCGGGGATAGCGCAGCATCAACACCTCGACGCCGACATCCTTGAGCGCGGTGAAATACTGCTCGATTTCCGCCGGGTTCACCAGCAGGTCGTTGTCGCCGTGTGAGAGCATGAGCGGGGTCTTGACCTTGTGGACGAATCGAATCGGCGATCGCTCCCACAGCATGTCCATGATCCCGCCGGTGTGCGGCTTGCCGTCGTACTCCTGCTCGAGATAGTCGTGGTACACCGACATGTAGTTGTGGCTGACCAGATTCGAGATGCTCGCCCAGGGGATGCCCGCCTTGAACCGTGTCGTTTGCGTGACGATCCAGTTGCTCAACTGTCCGCCGTAGCTGCCCCCCTCGACGCCAAGCCGCTCGGCATCGATCCAGGGGTATTTCAAGATGGCCGCATCCACGGCTGCCAGCACATCCTTCGCCTCCCCGCCGTTCTGATCGCGGGCAATCGCGTTGGAGAACGCCTGGCCGTAGCCGGTGGAGCCGCGATAGTTGACCATCAGCGCCGCCCAGCCACGTCCGGCGTAGACCTGCGCCTTGTGCACGAACGCCGGCCCCTGCTGCCCATGCGGGCCTCCGTGGATCATCACGATCATCGGATGGCTGCCGGGCAGAGCCGCCGCTGAATCGAGCGTTGCGGGCTTCGTCAGAAACGCCTCGACCTCGCGTCCGTCGAAGCTGGCGAACGTGAACGCTTCGACCGGTGCAACGGTCTTCGTGGCCAGCAGTTCCTTGTTCAATGACGTCAATCCGGTGGCGCCCGTCTGGCCGAACTTGTAGAGCTCCGCGGGTCCAGATGGAGTCGACATCGCAGCCACCACCAGACCTGTTTTGGCTACCGCAAATGTGCTCACGCTGCCCCGGTCGCTTGCCGGAGGACCGATGCGTTCCGCCTCGCCGCCACCGGCCGGCAAACGATAGAGACCGACGCTTCCTCTCGACTGCACGGTGAAATACAGCCACTTGCCATCCGGCGACCAGCGCGGCCGGCCCTGGCGGTTGTCGATGCCCTTACCGAGCTCGCGGCGCTCCCCGGTGGCGACGTCCAGCGTCCACACATGGGTGTCCTCCATGTTGGTCTCGGAGGAAGTGATCGAGCGCTTGAGTCCCGAGTAGGCGATCGTCCGGCCATCAGGCGACAACGTCGGACCGAACTCGTTGTTCTTCGTCTCCGTCAGCCGCTTCACTGCCTTCGAGTCAATATCGACCGTGAAGATGTCGTAGTTGAAGAAAAAGTCAGGGTCCGGCTCACGGTTCGACAGGAAGACCAGCCGCTTTCCGTCGGGAGACCAGCTGATGGAATGCTCGTCAAATTTTCCATCGGTCAGCTGGCGGACCTGCTTCGTCCCGACCTCAGCCACGAACAGATGCCGCCGCCGGTTGTCGCTGAAGCGACCGCCGTGACCGGACGCGGGCCGATACCAATAGCGCGTGATCACGATGGGATCGGCTTCCATCGGCGGTTCGGGACCGGGGGTCGCGGAGACGAACGCGATCCTGCTTCCGTCCGGCGACCAGGCGAGTCCCGCATCGACTTGCGGCAGCGGGTGATTCGAGCCGGTGATGTCTGCCAGCGGCTGGCGCTGACTGCCGTCGGCGCTGGCGACCACGATTCCGCTTCGACCGCTACCAGTCGATCCCATGAACGCGACGCGCTTGCCATCGGGCGACCATCGTGGGCCGTTGCCTTCCACCCCCTCGGCGCTGCCCCACGGCCTGACCGTGCCGGTGGACAGGTCGGCGCTCCAGATGCGGGTGTACGGCGCGCCTGGACGGTCGTTGTACTGCACCGTGAACATCAGATGCGCGTCATCCGGGGCGAGCTGCGGATCGAGCGCGGATCGGAGGCGGGACTGATCGGATATCTCGATCTGTCGCGACGGCGCTCGTGCCGGAGCTGTCTGCGGGCCGCCATCCGTGGCGTCGGTCGGCACACCGGCAGCACTGCCCAGCGTGATCGTGATCAGAAGCAGGAGTCGCCAGCGTTGGCCGTTCGATCTCAGCATGGGAGTCCTCCTGAATATGGAGCCGAGTCTACACCTGGATGGGAGAGAAGGCAGGCTACGGCGAGAGGCCGACCTTGCTCATCAGTGAGACGTATCGCCGCTTCCTGCGGAGCGAGTCGAGCGGGTAGAGTGGCCGACCGGGTGCGCGGTGCACCCGGTCGAAGGGTCCGTGCTGTTCACTGCCGGTCGTAGACCGCGACGTTGTGTATCTTCCGCCCCTGGGCATCGGTTCCCGTGGTCGTCACCGTCCGCGTCTTGCCGTCGGCGGCGACCACGTTGGTCTGCGTGGTCACCACCTTGCCCGCCTTCTTGTTGACGGCCTCGAGGCTGCTGGCGGAAACGCGCTTGACCAGCACGGTGTCGGCATTGGGATTGTTGCCGGTGATCGCGGCATCCTTGCCGTCGAGAGCCGTCGTGTAGGACCACTCCTGCGCCGGGCCGGAGGCCGGCTCGGTCTTGACCGTGACCTTATAGCCCTTGCCTGCGGCTTCGAACGTGGAGGTCGTCGCTTTGGGCCCAGGCCCAGGGCTGTAGGTGCTTTTCGCCAGGTTCAGCGTCCATGTGCCGACAAACGGGTCCTTTGACTGGGCACCGGCGGCAGTCACCGCCAGAAACATCGCCGCGGAAAGCACGATCGTGGCACGCGCAGATGTCGCACTCATACGTCCTCCTGCCTGAAATTGGAATGTGGGCGCGCAGAACGTATCACACTTGGGCCGCGCCCATAATGGGCAGACGAGGAGACGAAAACGACATGCCCTTCATGCTGGCCGTCCGGGTGGTCGCGCTCATGGCGCTGCTCTCCGCCACCGTACCGACCCTGGCACAGGCGCCAGGACGCCGCACCGCACGGCAGTCGCCGTCGTTCGACGTGGTCGAGAAGAGCATCGAGGAGCTGCAGCGGGCGCTCGCGGCCGGCGAGGTGACCTCGCGCGATCTGGTCGACCTCTACCTGGCGCGCATCGATGCCTATGACCAGCACCGGCCGTCACTGAATGCACTCGTGGCCCTGAACCCACGCGCACGCGAGGCGGCCGACGCATTGGATGCGGAGCGCCGGTCAGGCCGTGTTCGCGGCCCCCTGCATGGGATCCCGGTGCTCGTGAAGGACAACTACGAGACGATCGAGATGCCGACCAGCGCAGGTTCGATCGCGCTCGCCGGTTTTCACCCGAAGCGCGACGCCTACCTGGTGCAGCGCCTGAAAGACGCCGGCGCGATCATTCTGGGCAAGACCAACATGCACGAGCTCGCGGCAGGCATCACGACAGTCGGCTCCCGGTTCGGCTACACCCGGAACCCCTACGATCTCGATCGCAATCCGGGCGGCTCCAGCGGCGGGACGGGTGCGGCCGTGGCCGCGAATTTCGCGGCGGCCGGAATGGGAAGCGACACCTGCGGGTCGATTCGCAATCCCGCGTCGCACAACAATCTCGTCGGCCTGCGCGGAACACAAGGGCCTGTCGAGCCGCACCGGCATCGTGCCGCTCTCGAGCACCCAGGATATCGGCGGGCCGCTCGCACGGTCCGTGTCCGACCTCACGATCATGCTCGACGCGACGGTCGGCGCCGACGCCGCGGATCCTCAGAGCCGCGCGGGTGCCGGCAGGATCCCGTCGTCGTTCCGGGCGGCGCTGCGGGATGATGCGCTGAAACAGGCACGCATCGGTGTCGTACGAAGCTTGTTCGGTACGGCCGCCGAGGATCAGGAAGTGACGGGCATCGTGCAGAGATCGCTGGACGCACTCAAGAAGGCGGGTGCCGAGGTCATCGACGTTGTGGTGCCCGGCCTCGACGAGCTGCTGCGCGACAGCTCGATGATCACCCACGACTTCAAGTTCGATCTGGCCGAGTATCTCGGCGCCCATGCTGATGCTCCGGTCAAGTCGCTGGGTGAAATCCTGGATCGCGGGTTGTATCACGCCGCGCTCGAGTCGACGTTTCGAACCCGCAATGCCGTTCAGTCGCGAGACAGCGATGGCGCGCGGCGCGCACGCCTCAAACAGCAGACGTTACGCCAGGTCCTTCAGGCCGTGCTCGAAGAACACCGCCTGGTGGCGATCGCCTACCCCACGCTCCGTCGCAAGCCTTCGCGTCTCGGCGATCCGCAGTCCGGCACGACGTGTCAGGTCAGCGCCCACTCCGGCCTTCCTGCACTCGGCCTCCCGGCGGGGTTCACTGACGACGGGTTGCCGATAGGGATCGATCTGTTGGGGACGGCGTTCAGTGAACAGCAACTGCTGTCGCTCGGATACTCGATCGAGAAAACGCTTCAGGTCCGAAGCCAGCCGTTCAGTACACCGCGCCTGGTGAATGGCCAGGCGCCGGTGCCCGAACGATTGGCCGCGACACTCAGTAGACCGCGTGGGACTCCGAGCGATCGGTCCGCCGGCACTGTGAGTGCCGGCGTCGACATCTCCTACGACGCGACCACCGCGCGGCTGAGTTATACGGTCGCCATCCCGGCGCCTGCGCGCGAGGCGATCACCGCAATCTGGGCGCACGGAGGGACACGCGACAAGCCGGGCTCCGCTCGGCACCTCATGTACTCATCAGGCGGACCGGCGAGCGGCACGATCGTCCTGTCGTGGCGCGACAGACGTGACCTCGCCGAAGGGCAGCTCGTCCTGCGGATGTATGTGAAAGGGATCGCGGGCAGTGCGGCCGACCTCCCGCTCCGATTCGACCGCGCCCCGTGATCGATTGAGGACGGCGGCGTGGTTGGTCCGCCCGTCACCCCTGGATTCTGCCCGGTCACGTGAAACCAGATTGACCTTGTGTTTTTGGTCGCCAGGTAGAGAATAGGCCGGCAGGGGGACCCTCCAAGCCGCAGCAGCCAACCGGCCCGGAAGCAGCTATCCAGAGCCGGCGGTTGCTGTCTCCGAGCGTCCTTCGAACGAAAGCAGGGCACGTGCTGCGCGTCCGATTCATCGCCGTTCTTCAGGCCGTGATGGCAGGCACGACCGGGTTCGTCGTGCCCGCGCTCGCCCAGATTGCCGGGACCCCCGGAGACCTGGGAGTCGTGACGCTGCCGGGCGGTCTTCGCCCGGCGCTCGCGGCGATCGGGGACCGCGCCCAACCGGATCACAGCCAGTTTCTGCTCGAGTTCATCCGACGAGCCGAAAATCATAGAGCTGCCGGCGACCGCGACACTGTGCTCCGGCCGCTGCTCGCTCACCTCGATGCCGAGAGCAGCAGGGAGCCGACCGCCGTGGCGGCGCTGCCGCTGCCACTGCCGCCGCAGATCTGGATCGACGTGGTGTTCAAAGGCCGCGCAACGCCGAACACCCTCGTCGCCGAGATCCTCCGGTCCCGCACCGCCTCGCTCTTCTATTACGGTCTCTTGTCGCTCGACGAAGGCACGCGCGCCTGGCTGGCCACCGAACCCGCCCTGATCGCCGAACTGGCCACCAAACATCCGGGGGCATTCCTGATCGCTGCCCCTGGCCTTCGCGTCGCCGGCGGAGCGGTTCTGGTTCCCGGCGGTGAGGCCGCTGCGCCGTCGTGGGAGGCGCTCGTCGGGCGCCGTCGCGATCGGCCGGTCGAGTTCATTCGAGCCCTCGCCGCAGAACGAGAAGGCCGGCTGGCCTATTTCTTCGGCGCCCTGGCGCAATTGACGGCGGCCCAGACCACGTACGCGCTGAACCTCGAAGCGCCCGACCCGGCGGCTCGGATAGCCGCCGCACGCCGATTGTCTGCCGCATTCGATGGTGTTGCCGGCGGGTGGAAAGTCGAGGAGCGTCCGTTGTGGCGGCCTGCGCTGGATCCGGCGTTGTTGGTCGCGGACCTGAACCTGAACGGCAGCGGCCGGCCCGTGTTACCCGGCACCCGATCGTTCTGGAGCGCCGTGTTCGCAAACGATGATCCGAACCCGGCCGCACCGGAGGGGCTCGCGGCAGGCGAGGCCGTGAATTTCGCCTGGCTCTGCGAGCAGGTCTTCCGGAAGATCGAGATTCCCTATCGCAACGCTTACCACGTCGTCTTGTTCGCGTCGCGAGTCATCGGTCGAATTACGCCGGCAACTGCGTTCGACGCCGTCGTCGCGGCCCGGGCGGCCCACGAATATCCGGCGTTGATGGCAATCCTTGAACGGGCGGGCCTGCACGATGTCGCCGCGCTTGCGACTGCCGCCCGCCGGGCAACTCGGATCTCCGCGATCGACGATCAGACCCGCGCTGCCCGTGTGCTGGCGCAGTTTCAGGGAGCGCTGGCCCTGGTTTCGCGCGCGGCCGCACGGGGCAGCGTCCCACCAGATGCGTTGCCGAGTGTGATCTCGTCGCTTGCGGCCGTCGATACTTCCGCCCGGGGCGATTACGACGGGCGACTGGTGCAATGGCTGGCCGCCTTCGTCGATGCGCACCCGGACGGTGTGCTGACGGCCCGTCTGGAACCCGCAGCAAACGACCAGGACCCTTGCGCCGGGCTGTATGCGCATGCCGTGGGTCCGCTGGATCGCGACACGGTCCGGCTGATGTCCCGAACCCGGTTGGGTAACCCGCCAATTGTCGAATGGGAGGGCACCCGCTATCGCGTGGACCTCGGGTGGGCCGAGGCCACGCGACTCGCGCGGGTGCTCGGCGACGACCCGCGGCCGTATCTGTCGTCGGCGCGCGCCCTCGTTGCCGTCGCGGACGTGTTGGGCGAAGCAGGCCTGACCCGCGAGCGCCTCGAGCCGCAGTTGACGCTGCTCGGTCAGGTGGTCCAGTCGGGCCGGTGGGAGCCCGACATCCTGACCCCGCTGCAACTCGCCGCGCGCGTGACGAACATCCGCGACGCGGCGCGGCTGGTCGCAACGCTGCACGGACTCGCCGATGAACTGCTCGCGCGCGGCCTCGTGACGCTGGCATACGCCGCGGCGCTCGGCCAACCCCATCCGACGATGATTTCGGCCGGCGAGGTGGCGAGCCGTCATGACTTCCGCCTGCGCAGACAGACGGCGGGCGCCGGCGCATGGCGGCTGCCCATCGAAACCGCCGGCGGCGTGAACGCCTGGCATGTGACCGGCTCGGTCCTGGGCCTGGACGTGCAGTTGGCCGGCTTTTCGCTCGTCCGGCTCTCGACCAGACCCCTGTTGAGAAAGCCGACGCTGAACGACGAGGACCGCCGGGCTTTCATCGAGGCCGTGGCCATCGTCGAGCCATCGTCGCTGAGTGACGAGGACCGCGATTTGATCGTTGCCGCGATGAAGCAGGGGCGCGCAAGGGTCGCTGGCGTACGAACGGCGCGCGAGGCGGCCGTTCTGGCCGAGGAGATTCGCCTTACTTCGGCCCGGCGCAGCCTCCTGGCCTGGGTTGTCGACCATGAGCCCGCGCGCGCCCCGTCGTTCCTGTCGCCGAGCGAGTTGCTGTGGCTGGGGCTCGAGAAGAGACCGGTCGAGGCCCGTCTTCACGCCTGGGGCGCGCCGGGGAGATCGCGCGTGGGATGCCTGTGTCTGCGCCTGGGTGACCGCCAACCGTGGGAAATGTTCGCGGGCCGCTGGGGCTCCGGAATCTTTGCCAGCGGCTTCGCGGATTTGAATTTACGCCTGGCGGAGCTGCTGGCGGAGCTACGGATGCCGGCCCCGCTTCTCGACTCGGTGCTGGCCTCGGCGACGCTGGACTTCGTCAACACCGTCGACAGCCGCGACCCCGACGATCGCCGGGGCATCATCGAGTTCGTCCAGGCGCTCGGTATCGAACGCATGGAGCAATACCTCGCACTGCTGACGACCGGCGGTCCCCTCGTGCCTGTCGACGAGGCTGCCGGGTCGGAGACGGACGGCGCAGTCGGGAGAAGCACGGGGGGGCGATGGCCAGGACAATGACTGCCGGCTGTTTCAACGCGGTGGCACTCGCCGCGCTCATCGCTGTGGCCGCAGGCACCAGGAGCGGGTCCGTGAACGGGGAACGGGCGCCCGGTCAGGCGCCGACGCTGCGCATCACTTCGCCCGCGCCAGACACCATCGTCAGCGGCACGACGAAAATCGAAGCGGAGATTCAACCGCCCGCGAGTGTGAGGACCATGACCGCGACGGTAAATGGCCTGCTCGTCTGCACGATCGAGCAGCCGCCGTTCGCGTGCACCTGGGATGCCGGCCCCGTCCCGCGCAGCCATCATGTGCGGGTGGTGGCCACCCTCTCCGACGGGCGCCGCCTTGTCGGCGGCGTGCGCACGAAAGATCTGAGGCACGTCGAGAGCGTCCGCACGGAAGCCGTGCTCGTTCCGGTGCTCGTCACCGACGACGGACGGTTCGTGAGCGGTCTCAAGCAGCAGGATTTCCAGCTGTTCGAAGACGGCGTGGCTCAGCCGCTGGCCAGCATGGTCAGCGAGGAAGCGCCGCTGGACCTGGTGGTGGCCATAGACGTGAGCGGCAGCATGGAGGGGGAGCTCGACGAGGTGAAGCCCGCCGTCAAGCGGCTGCTGTCGAAGCTGCGGCCGGGTGATGCGGCCACGGTCCTCGGCTTCAACGACACGACGTTCGTCGCGGCTGAACGGGAGAAGAATCCACAGGCGCGTGAAGACGCGGTCGAGCTGCTGACCTCCTGGGGGGGACGGCGCTTTACGACGCCACGATCACCGCACTCGGACTGGTGAGCCGCGAGTTTGGGCGGAAGGGCGTGGTCATCTTCTCGGACGGCGATGATCAGGACAGTGTCACACGGCGCGAGGACGCGATGGCCCGCGTGGACGCGAGCGACGCCATGCTGTACACGATCGGATTCGGCCGAGGCGCCACCGTGCCGTACCTTGAGAAGCAGTCTCGAGAGCTACGCGCGGTCCACCGGCGGGCGGGCCTTCTTCCCCGGCGAGGTGAAGGATCTCGATGGCGTGTTCAAACAGATCGTCACGGAGCTCGCGAATCAATACGTCCTCTCGTACTCGTCCACCGCCCTCAAGCAGGATGGCAAGTGGCGGAACATCAAGGTCCGGGTGGGCAAGGGCAACTACGACGTCAGGGCGCGCCGCGGATATTACGCAAACGGCCGGCGGCAAGCGGAGAAGTAAGTCATGCTGACACGAAAGACCATCGCAGTGGCGACCGCGGCCTTGTTCCTGTCGGGCGGGGCGCCCGGGGCACAGCAGACCAGCCCCGGCCAGACGCCGGTGTTCCGAAGCGGGGTGGAGCTGGTCGCCGTGGACGTCGGCGTGATCGACCGGCAGGGCCGGCCGGTGCGCGGTCTCGTCCCCGGCGACTTCGTCGTTACCGTGAACGGGCAGCCCCGACGGGTCGCCACCGCAGAGTTCATGGACGTCGCCGCCGAGCGTGCGTCGGCCGCTGCGGCTCCGGGTCTCATGCCGATCAGCACGAACGTCGGCGCGGCCGTAGGCCGTCAATTCGTCTTCCTCGTCGATCAGGCCACGCTGGAGGCAGGACAGGTGCAGCAGGTGGCCGGGGCGGCGTCGCGATTCTTGACGGGACTCTCGTTCGCGGACCGCTCCGCGCTGTGGCTCATGCCGTCGGGTCCCAATAACATCGCGTTCACCTGGGCGCACGATCGCGTCCGCGATGGCCTGCAGCGCGTCATCGGCTTCGGCGATCAGTCGAGTGCAGTAGAGTTCGGCAGCCTGGTGGAGGCGCGCGAGATCGCCAACCACAACAGCATCGCCCTCCGCGACATCGAGATGCGCGAGTGCGGGACCATGAGCACCTCCACGGCGCAGAGGCCGCCGCCGCCGCCCCCGTCGAGCGGTGGCGGCAGGCAGGGAGGTGGCGCCGGAGGAGCCGGCACAACGACCGGAGGATCAGGAAGGGGCGGCGGATCGAGCAACTCGACCGGAGGCGGCGGGCTGGGTGGCGACGCGTGCACGCGTGAGCTTCAGATGCGCGCGGAATCGGCCTGGCGAAGCGCCCAGTCAACCGCATTCGTCAGCGTGACGCACCTGCGCAGGGCATTGGAGGCCCTGGGACGCATCCCCGGAGACAAAACGGTCATCCTGATCTCGGGCGGGTGGCCACTCGACGATCGAGACCAGATCTCGATGCTGTCCACGGTGGCGGCTGAAGCCACCGCGGCCCGTGCCACCGTGTTTACGCTCTTCCTGCCGCGCCGCCAGTACTTGGCGAGCCGGCGCATGATGCCTACCATCGCGGTCAATGATGAATGGTTGTACTCGCGGCCGCTCGAGACGCTCGCCGCGATGAGCGGCGGCGGCTCGTTCCGGGTCGATGTGGGAGCCGAGCCTGCATTCGAACGTCTGGGGCGGGAACTCGCCGGGTATTACCGGATCGGTGTCGAACGCAGCCCTGGCGACGCCGACGCCAAGCCTGCGCGCATGAATGTGCAGGTGTCGCGCAGCGGCGTAACGGTGCGCGCTCGCGAGATCTTCGATGTGCGCACGTTCGAGGACCGAAACCGGACCGCCAGACTGGCCTCTGCGGTCGACGCGCCGATCGGTGCCACCGCCATTCCCCTCCGGGTGACGAGTTATCTCGCCGCCGACCCCAACGACGACGTGCGGCTCAAGCTCGTGCTGACCGGTGAGGCATCCCGGGTGGACCCGGGCGAAGCGACGTTCCGGGTCGTCGTATACGACCAGGCCGGCACGAAGGTCCTCGAGGGGGAACAGCCGATGGGTGAACCGACCGGCGAGGGGCTTGCGTTCTCGGCCAATCTCCCGCTCGCTCCTGGCACCTACGTCGTCCGTGTCGCAATCATGGACGGCACCGGCCGAGTCGGATCGGTCGATCACCGCGCCGACGTGCAACAGGTACCGCTTGGCTCGATGTTCGCGACCGGTCCGCTGCTCGTTCGGGCGCCGCGTGCGCCGGATGGCGTGCCCCGGATCGCCGTCAACGCCGTGCAACAGGACGAGCGCCTCGCGATGCAGATCGATCTCGAAGGGGAGGCCAGTCAGCTGGCGACAACCGAAGTGACGTTCGAGATCGCCGCGACGGCTGATGGGCCTTCGCTCATAACCGCCGTCGCCGGGTTGTCGCCCGATAGTCGGGGCAGCTTCGTGCTCGCCCAGGCGGTCACCGACGTGCGCATCCTGCCTCCGGGCAACTACGTCGTCCGCGCGAAGGTGAAGTCGGCCGGCGGGCCGCTCGGAGAAATACGGCGCGGTTTCACTGTCACCGAAGCGCCGTCGTCCACGGCTGACCACACAGCCGCCGTGCCGACCGACGTCAATCGGCGCGTAGCGTCCGGCCGTCCGCCGGTCCCCGCCCTGGTCGCGGCGCCCCGATTCGCGCTGGATGACGCCCTGGCGCCGCCGGTGCTCGGCGTCTTTCTCGATCGCGTGGCCGCGCGGCCCGATGCGGCCTCGCCGATGATCCGAGAGCTGGTCGACCAGGCCCGTTCAGCCGGAGTCGAAAACCTGCCGGTGTCAGACACTCTGGCGGCGGAGTACCCGGTCGCAGCCTTCTTGAGAGGGTTGTCCCTCCTTTCGCAGAAGAAGCTTCAGCCGGCCGCCAACGCCTTCCGGAGCGCGATGCGTGCCTCGTCCAATTTCTATCCGGCGATGGTGTATCTGGGTGTCTGCTACGCGGCGGGTGGCAACGACAAGGAGGCCGCGGGCGCGTGGCGTACCGCGCTCATCAAGGAAGGCGACGCGCTGCCGCTGCACCTGTTGCTGGCTGACGCGTTGCTGCGCCAGGAACGCGCCGACCTGGCACTGCCGATCCTGGAGGCAGCGCGGACCCGGTGGCCGGGCGACGATGGGCTGAAGCGGCGGTTTGTTCTGGCGGCGCTGCTCGCCGGACGACCCGCCGACGGTTTGACGGCCCTCGACGAGCTCATTGCGACGGGCGCCGACGACGAGCGGACGCTGACGGCTGCCCTCATCGTGCTCTACAAGGCCTTCGAGGAAGGGCGGCCGATTCAGGACGCCGAACAGGATCGTGCACGGATGGTCCGACTCGCCGACGTCTATCGCGCGCGCGGTGGTCCGTCGCTCGCACTCATTGAAACCTGGTTGAAAGAGGTGGCGCGGAAGCGGTGAAGTCGCGAACTCCTTGCTGCTGGGCCGCCCGGTCGCATGCGCGCTACGGCGAGATGACTCACTCTCGCCGTAGCGGCGCGTGCCCTGGCTAGAAGATGAAGCGCAGCGCTCCCCAGATCGTACGGGAGCCGCCGTTCGTGCCCCACTGATTGAGGAAGTTGTTGTTGTTGATCCGCCCCTCGGGGATGCCGAAGTTGCGGGTGTTCGTCGCGTTGAACATCTCGATCCGGACCTGCAGCCGCCGATCTCCGGCAATGCGGGTGTTCTTGATGAACGCGATATCCAGGTTGGCGATCCCGTCTGCGCGAAGCGTATTGCGGCCGACCTCGCCGACCCGTTCGCCCGCGCACGTCGCCGAGGGCATTCCGCAGAGCGGCCGGAACAGGCTGGCGCCGCCTTCCGCCAGGACCTCTTCGATCGTCATGTTCGACAGATCGAGATCGGTATTGAGGTTCGGCCGGAGCGAGTTGCCGACCAGGCCATCGATGCCGGCGAGCGCGCCGGTTGGATCCAGGCCGTTCAGCACCGTGAACGGGGCGCCGCTCTGCAGCGTCACCACGCCGCTGATCGTCCACCCGCCGGCGATGCGGCCGAGCACACCGGTCTGCGATCTCGCGAACGGCAGCTCGTACACCACGTTCGCCGTCAGGCGGTGCGGCCGATCGTAGGCAGACACCGAGCGATCGTTGTCGAGGTCGAACGAGTCCTGCGCGACGGCCACCTCGGCGCTGGAGGTATTGAACGTATCCGAAGCTTCGTCGATGAACTTGCTCCAGGTGTAGTGCGCGCTGGCGCTCAAGCCTCCGCTGAGCCGCTTCTCGACGCCGGTCTGCAGCGAGTGGTAGCTCGATTCGGCGGCGTTGGCCCGCAGTCGAATCACGCCGCGCGTGGGATCGACGCGCGGCCCGGTCTGGCAATTATTCCCGCAGAACGGCTGTCGCGGGTTGCCGTCGAGGCTCTGGTATAAGCCGTGGCCCTGGGTGCCGACATAACCGATGCGGACCACCGTGTTGCCGGTGAGCTCACGCTGGAACTCCAGGCTGAACTGGTCCGTCTCCGGTGCGCGGAAGTCCTCCGCGACAACGGTGCGAGTCAACAGGTTGGGATCCGAACCCGGAACGAACGCCAGATCGGGCAGCCGGGTGAACGCGTTCGTGAAATTCGAGTTGTTGATCGCGGCCACGAACGGGAACGAGCTGGCCACGTTGAGCGCGAGGTTCAGGAACGCGTAATCGTGGGTGCGCGCGTACCCGCCGCGGACGACGAACTTGTCGCCGCCAGTCACGAACCCGAGCAGCCCGCCCGATTCCGTTCTCGGATTCCAGTTGAACCCGATCCGAGGTTGGAAATTATTGGTATCGCGCTTGGGTACGGGGTCAGCCCGAAACGCGGGTCACCGTTCGTCTCCTCGATGCTCCCGCTGAGATCGATCAGGCTGCCGAGCGTGTTGCCCGGAAGCTCATAACGCAGCCCCAGTGAGAGCGTCAGATCCTGCCTGACCCGCCATTCGTCCTGGACGAACAGAAACAGGTCGTTCCACTCGTAGTAGTTGATCTCCTGCCCGCCAGGAAGCGGCTTGTTGATGTTGGCGACCTCCGCCACGTCGTCGACGTAGCGCTGCAGCGTCGGATACGACAGCCGTCCTCGTACCGTCGGCACAAACCAGCTCTTGACATAGATGTGGCGGAAATCGATGCCCCCTTTCACGGCGTGATTGCCCGGTACCCACGTGAGCGTGTTTTGAAACTGGTAGGTGTCGTTGTAGCGAAACTGCGGGATGTTCACGGCGATGCCGAGCGCCGTCCGACTCTGGCCCGCGTTGAACCCGGTGAGGCCGAGCTCGGAGATCTCGATGGACGGGATCTCCAGGCTCAGATCGTCGACCGGACTGGAGACATTGCCGAGGTGCTGATGCGCGAAGCGGACCTCGTTGGTCATGCGCGTCGACAGGACGCTCGACAGCCAGACGTTCGTGCCGTGCTGGTTCTGGTCGTTGAGCAGGGTCTGTCCCGGCGGTGTCGCCTGTTGCGCGGTGGCAATCGAATCCTGCATGTTGTTCAGGTACCGCGCGGTGAGCGTGTGGTTGGGCGACATCACGATGTCAACGCGGCCGTTCGGCTGGTTGTTGTTCAGAAACCCCCCGTACGACCCGGTCAAGGAACCGAGAGGAACTGAGTATGTCTGCCCGTTGCGCGTGAAGGAGGCGGAGGTGCCGATCGGTGATTGTGCGGCCGGAAGGTGCTGGAGCAGCGCCTGGATCTGCGGCAGACTGCCGGCCGCGGATTCCAGCACGCGCCGTCCGTCTTCAGTTGGTGCGCCGCGCAAGGTGAATCCGGATCCGGTGAACCGCTGCGTCCATCGCTGATATCCGGCGAAGAAGAACGCCCTGTCGCGCAGGATCGGCCCGCCCAGCGTGCCGCCATATTGGCTTTCGAGGAAGTACGGCGCCCCATCCAGGCCCAGGTTCGTGTCCAGGTTCGTCCGTGCGTTCAATTCATTGTTCTGGTGAAAGATGAAACCGGACCCGCGGAAGCGATTGGTCCCGCTCTTGGTGATCACGTTCATGACCGACCCGGCGGCGCGGCCGTACTCGGCGGCAAACTGATTGGTGATCAGCCGCGCCTCCTGCACGATGTCGGTGTTGTTGATCGGCTGCGTGACGCCGGTAACACTGGGGTCGTTATTGTCCTGACCGTCGACCATCATGTTGTTCGATCGAACACGCTGGCCGTTCACCGCGAAATCGACTCCCGCGGCGAAGCCACCCTGGCCGCTGCTCAACTGATTGACGCCCGGGGCGGAAAGCACCAGGCTGAACACGTCGCGGCTGTTGATCACCGGCAGTTCTGAGACGCGCGCCGTGTCGAACCGCACCCCGACTTCGGCGGTCGTCGTGTTGAGTACCGACGCATCGGACGTGACCGCGATCGTTTCGGTCAAACCTCCCGGCGCGAGTGTGACGTCGACAACGGCATCCTGGTTCACCGCCAGCGTGATGCCCGACCGCACGAAGCGGTTGAACCCGGTCAGTGCGGCGCTGACTTCGTAGTTGCCGGTCGGCAGGTTGGTGACGAGGTATTCGCCCTGCCCGCCGGTCACCGCCGTTCGGGCGACGTTGGTGTCGGTCTGCCGGGCCGTGATCGTGACCCCTGGAACGACGCCGCCCTGTTGATCGCGGACCACGCCGCGAATTGTGCCCATTGTTGACTGAGCGGTTGCCACCGCCGGGAGTGTGGCGAACAGCAGGACAATGATCCACCCGTGTACAGCCGCCGGCCGCAGAGTCGTCCGAACGTTCTCGAGGCGCATGAAATCTCCTCCAGTGTTGGGCCGCCAGGGGCGGTAAGAGATCCGACGCGTGTGTCCGCCGCGAAATGACTGCCATGCTCGTCCCGGATTCAGGTTGAGTCAAGCGGTTTTTGCCGCAGTTCGTCCCTTGGGTGTGACGAACGGTACCAGGGCTTTAGGAGATGGATACGTGTCAGCGGTGACGCGCAGTGTCGGAACGAGACATCGGAAGCGCTGATCGGCCGATCTACCGAACCATCGAGGTGCCGGTAGTGGGTACCGCCTTGATCACCTCACGCACCAGGTCCCACTGGTTGAATCCCTGGCGCCCGTAATCGAGACCGCGCCGGACTATGACCAGGTCGTGTGAGGGCACGACGACGGTAAATTGGCCGCGATTACCGTTTGTTGAATAGGCATCCTTGGGGACGTCGGTACGGTCGTCGGGCACGAGCCACCAATGGCCGCCGTACTGGTTGCCACGCTGCGCCGTGGCCGGCGCGGGCTTCCGCACGAAGTCGATCCATTCCTTCGAGAGGAGCCGTTCACCGTTCCATTCCCCCCCGTTCAGATACAGCAGGCCGAGCCTCGCGAGGTCGCGGGCATTGGTGTAGACCTGGCTGCTGAGGATGAAATCGCCGAACCGGTCCGTGCTGAGCAGCGTGTTGCGCATGCCGATCCGGTCGAACAGCGCCTTGCGAGGGAATTCGAGGTACGTCTGGGGATCCTTGAGCGCCCGCTTCATGGCGTAGACGGCCAGCAGCGTGTCGTAGTTCTCGTAGTCCCAGCTCGTGCCCGGCTCCCGGATCAGGCCGCGGTTGCGCGCGCCTTCGACCGAGCTGGCGCCGGCCCAGTACGACAAGCCCGACCCGGTCGCGTACTCGAGACCGCCGTTGTCCACCGTCTCGAGACCGCTCGACATGTTCAGGACGTGCCGCAGGGTGATCGCGGACCGCGGGTCCCTGACCGCTCCGCGCCCCTGCGGGAGCCAATCGAAGCCGAGCGGGGCGTCGAGGGTCAGCTTCCCCTGATCGGCCAGGATCCCGAACAAGGTGGCGGCGATGCTCTTGGCGGTCGACCAGGTCCGCGTCCGCGTCGTCATGTCGACGCCCGGCGCGTAGCGCTCGTGAATGATCTGGCCGCGATGAACGATCAGCAGGCTCAGCGTCACCTGCTCGGGCGACTCCCGCTTGAACGCCCAGTCGGAGGCAGCCTGCAGTGTCGCCGCGGTGATGCCGGCCGGCAGCGGCTTCTTCTCGACGAGGTCGCCGTTCGGCCACGCCGTGCGCGCCGCGTCACCAGGAGCCGGCGCCGTCGCGAGCTGCGGCAGGCTGGCGATGTCATCGAAAGTCTGATCCGGCGCCATGACGACGCATCCCAGCCCCTCGCGGAATGCCGCCCGCATCACCGGTACTCCGTCGTCCTTGCCGACGGCCACTGCGCGCTTCGTGCGATCGACCACGTAATCTCCACCGGCTGGGGTGCCGATCGGCTCACGTAGAAACTTGAGCTCCTGGGCGAAGACCTGCTCGAGGGTCCGGTTCGACGTGAACAGGCCGTTGCACATGAAAATGGCCTGCTGGCCGCGCGCGATCATGGCGCGCTGAGCCCGCCAGTAGTCGTAGGCCTCCCTCGGCCGCTGAGCGAGCGGGGCGGCGGACAAGAGCAGGGCAAATACGAAGGCCGAGCCGAGCAGTCTAATTCTGATGGGCATCCCCGAGAGGATAGCCCAGGTCGGTCCGGACCGGACCGGGGGTGCACCGACGCAATAGCAGGTACGCACCGACTCAATACAGGTGCGCACCTGCCCCGTCGCCTCAGTGATCCGTGTTGAACCGTGTTGCTCCGTGGCGTTGAACCGTGGCCTTGATCCGTGGTGTTGAACGTGTCACGGGTTCACCGCCGAGCACGCTGAGCGACGCGGAGCGAAAACCCCACTCTGCGTACTCGGCGACCTCTGCGGTGATTGACTGCGTCGGGTGCTTGCCGGTCGTGGACGCCCAGGCCGTCACTCGTGCCGCAGCGCGAGGATCACCAGCGAGATGCGCCTCCGGCTAGCGCCCCGAGGGTCGGACGGGCGAGTCCCAGATGGACCCGTGTTGAACGGTGTTGAACCGTGGCGTTTGAACAGTGTTGAGCCGTTGTTCCGTGTTGTTCCGTGGCTTTGAACGGTGTCGTCAGTGGTCCCACTGCGAGCACAGTGGCTCGAGGCGCCGCAGCCAGTCCATCGCCGGCTCGCCGATCGGCGCCCCCGGCGGCGGCGCCGGCAGCGCGGTCCGGGCAGCGGGAGCGGCCGGGCGCTCGAGGAACCGCTTGATGTCGGCGGCGAGCAGCGCGCCGTGCGCCGCCGCCGGGCTTCCGGCCGCGGCCGCGAGCGTGCCCCGCGTCTTGAGCCTGGCGGTCGCGATCGCCCGCACCTGCGACATGTCGGCGTTCGCGGCCAGCGTCATCAGGTGTTCGACCACGACGCGCTGGACGGCGCGCTGGATCTCGGCCTTGTAGCCATCCGCCTGCGCCGGCCCCCAGGTTGCGGCAAACAGGCGGTCGATCACGCCGTGCAGCCCGGGCAGCGATGGGTCGAGCGCGTTCTGCTCGACCAGCCGGGCGGCGCGGGTCTCGTCGAGCAGGAAGCCGACCACCATGTCGGCGGCACTCACGGCCGGGGCGATCGCGTCGAACATCTGTCCGGTGTAGCGCGGGAAGAGCTCGCGGGTCTCTCCATATCCGCTCGGCCGTGGCGGCAGGACCTTGAGCAGCGGCCGCGGCAGTGCCAGCGCCGCGGGATCGAGCGTTGCCAAAATCGCGTCGAGCGCCTGCTGCTGTTCCGCCGCCGAGGCGAAGCGTACCGGCTCGGTGTTGCCGCCGCGCATCGCGTAGGTGTAATGCAGCCCGCCGACCACCGAGGCAGCCGCTTCGACCTGGTAGCGATGGTGCAGGTAGAGCGGCACCAGCACTTCTTCGATCGTCGCCAGCGGCTCTCCCTTCTTGATCGCCGCCTCGCCGAACCGTCCGAGCGCCGCGGCCCGGACCTTCATCATCCGCTCGAGCTCCGCCGCCGCGTCCGTGCCGTTGGACCACTGGTTGACGTTGGCGTGCGCGCCGAGATCCTGGTTGGTGAGATAGAACAGGTCCTGCTTGTGACCCTCCTCGATGATCGCGTCGAGCGCGGCCTTCTCGTCGCTGCCTCGCGGAAAATCGGTGTAGCCCCAGCGGATGGCGATCTTGTCCCATTCGCCGATCCCGGTGTCGTAGACCTGCGAGTAGTCGAGCGTGCCGTCGGGCTTCATCGTGACCAGCGGGTGGGGGTAGTCGAGCACCGAGACCCGGCCCGTCTTGCTGTCGTAGTAGTTGTGGCCGATGCCGAGCGTGTGGCCGACCTCGTGGGCCGCGAGCTGGCGGATGCGGGCGAGTGACCACTCGAGCAGCTCCGGTGGCGTTTCGGTGCCGGCCTGGTAGGGGCTGAGCAGACCTTCGGCGATCATGTAGTCCTGACGGATGCGCAGTGACCCGAGCGTCACCACCCCCTTGATGATCTCGCCGGTCCGTGGATCGGTGATCGACGCGCCGGTGCTCCAGCCGCGGGTCGAGCGGTGCACCCAGTTGATGACGTTGTAACGAATGTCGAGCGGGCTGGCATTCTCCGGCAGCAGCTCGACGCGGAAAGCGTTGCGGTAGCCGGCCGCCTGGAACGCCTGGTCCCACCAGCGGGCGCCGTCGAGCAGGGCCGAGCGGATCGGCTCCGGCGTGCCGGGATCGAGGTAGTAGATGATCGGCTTCACCGGCTCGCTGATCGCCGCCGCCGGGTCCTTCTTCTGCAGCCGGTGCCGCCGGATGAACCGCAGCGTCATCGGCTGGCCGGGGAGCGCCGCATAGTTGTCGTACGACATGGCGCCGTAGCCGGAACGCGGGTCGTAGACGCGCGTCTGGTAGCCGGCATCCGGCAGTTCGACGATCGAGTGATGGACGCGGATGCTCGCCGCCTCGGCGCTGGCGGCGACGCTGCCGACGCCTTCGAAGAACCGTCCCGCCGCGCCGCCACCTCCGCCACCACCGCCGCGGCCGCCGCCGGCGCCGCCAGCCCCGGGCGTGCGCACGAACGTCAGCTCCGCTTCCATCTCGGTGTTCTTCGGAAAGGCGGCGAGGCTCGCGGCGTGGATGCTGCTGCGGTTCGCCTCGAACCGGTACGACCCCGGCGTCAGGCGTCCGGCCATGTCGTTCCAGTCACGCACCAGGAACTCGGTGTAGTCGACCAGCAGGCGGCCGTCGCCGACCGCCGCGATCGGAAAGCTCCAGAGCACCGAGCGGGCGAAGGCGTCGCGCACCGTGCGGGCCTCGGCGGCGTTCTGGGTCAGCGCGCGGAACTGGTAGTTGGGCTGGACCATCAGCACCCGCGGCCCGGCGCGCTCGAAGGTGACGATCCGCGACCCGGTGGTCATGCCGCGGTCGAGCCCGATGTCGTTCGAGCCCAACCCGGTGGCGAGTCCGGTGGAATACAGCACCTCGGTGTCGAGCTTCGGGATCTCGACGAAGAGCCGGCCGGCGTTCTCATCCCAGTACATCGGGAAGAACCCGTCGATCTTCCTGGTGTTCTTCGTGCGTTCCGCGATCGAAGGGGGGGCGGCGGTCGCATCCGTCTGGCGCCGCTCCTGCGCCCCGGCCGGCAGGGCGAAAAGAACCGAGCCGAGCGCGAGCGTGGTCAGCCTGACACAGAGCATTCAGCCTCCTGAGCAGCGATAAGGTGGGAGCCAGTCTATACCGCGGTCACCCAGCGGAATCCGGCGCGGGCGATGGCGGGAGGGATCTCGTGGCCGCCGTCGAACTGGCGGAACGTGACGTCGTAACCGTTCTTCTGCAGCGCCGGTACGATCACCTTGCTGCAGCGGTCGATCGGCAGGACGGTGTCGGCGGTGCCGTGCGACACAAAGAAGGATGGCTTGCCGCGCGCCTCGGTGCCGACGAAGAATCCGGGTGAGAAGGCCAGCACGCGCCGGAACAGGTCGCCGTTCACCAGGCCAAGCGAGATCCCGTAGGTGGCGCCGTCCGAGAACCCGCCCACCGATATCCGCGCCGGATCCACTGAGACCGTTTCGAAGACCTGCGCGAGCGCGCGGTTGAGAAAGGCGACATCCGGGCCGAAGCCGCCGCGGATCGCATCCCAGGTGGACGATCGGGAATCAGGCGACAGGACCACGGCCCCGGCTTCCTCCGCGAACGATCCCAGTCGTCTGAGGATGCCGGCGCCGGTGCCGCCGGCGCCGTGCAGCAGCACGTGGAGGGGAAGCGGGCCGTCGCCCGCCTTTGCCGGGACCTGCAGAATCCCGTCGCGATCCCCGCCCAGGCCGAGCGGACGCTGGCCGCCGGCGGTTGTTCGCACGCCGTTCCGCGGCCGTGACGTGACCCGGCCGTCGCGCCCTTCCTGCGCCTGGCTGCCGTGGCAGGCGCCGCCGAGCGCAAAGGTCGCCAAGGCGCCGACCGTGATGGCGCCGAACCGGCGCCGCGTGACGACGCGGCCGGGATCAGTCATGGCTCGCCTGTCCATCGACCTGACCCTTCGCGCGTTGAGACCGCCAGGAAAGGGTCACCTGGAGGTGGCACGGACGGCAGAGCAGTCGATAGTTCTCCAGGCCGCACTCGCCGCCGCCGTCGGCGACCGGAATGATGTGATCGGCTTCCCACCGCGGCCGCGCCGTCCGCCACCGCTTCCGCGCCACCCGGTCGGTCGCCGGCGGCTTCGACCGCGTCCACTCGCGGTGGGCCTTGACCACGTTCAGGCTGCAGATCCGGCAGATGCCCTTGTCACGCTTCTTGACCTCGCGCCGCACGTACCACGGGCTGCTGCGGATCTTCCACTCGTGGACGCAGGCGTCGCTGCAGAAGGTCCGGCGCGGCCGGGCCACCACGCCGCGGCACCAGCGGCACACCGGGTCTCCCGCCTCGTTGCGGTCCGGCTTGCCCCACTGGTCGGCGGTCACGACGCGTGCGCGGCTGGTGCTCACGCGTACTCTATCGGTGGTCATCGCGGGGGAGTTTATTCCGGCTTTGACGCCTGCGCCGCCGTCCGCCGCGCCATCTCCTCCGGCGACACGTCTTCCACCCGGGTCGAGATCCACCAGGTGACGCCGGTCGGGTCCTCGACGCCGCCGCTGCGATCGCCGTAGAAGTGCGTGGTCACCTCGTTGAGGGACTTCCCGCCCGCCGCCAGCGCCGCCCGGTAGCTCGCATCCACGTCCGGCACGTACACCAGGATCGATCCGAGCTTTTCGGGCCAGCGGTCGCCGGCCTGGGCCAGCATCAGGTGAGCGCCGCCGATGATCACGTCGGCGTGCATCACGCTGCCGTCCGCCAGCCGGTGCTCCTCCTTCACTTCGGCCGCGAACGCCGCTTTGACGAAGCGCAGCAGCGCGTCGGCGTCCTTGACGATGAGGTAGGGGATGACTGCGGTGTAACCCTCAGGGATTGGTTTCACGGCCATGGCCATATTCTCTGTCAGGTACAAAGAAAACGGCCGGCGTTTCCGCCGGCCGTTCTCCGAGCGTAGAACAGTCTAGCGACTGCCCCCGTTAGTGTCTGCCATGCATGCACCTCCCGGCCGCGACCGTATAGTGGGCCCCGTACGGGACTGGTCGCATTGAGCCTTTTTTTGGCGACCCGCGACCGCCGCGGATCGGTAATTCGAGAATACCACGGCGCTGCAAGCTCAACGTCAACGGCGTCACGGGTTCACCGCTGAGCGCGCTGAGGCCGCAGAGAATGACCGGTAAAAATGCTCTGCGCCCTCAGCGACCTCTGCGGTGAGTCTTCAGACGATAAGGACTCATTCGAAATAGGCCAGTCTCGAGGCTCGTCGCGCGATCCGCCGGCGGGTGAGGGCGTTCAGGGCAGCGCTGACCAGGAACAGCACCGCAAAGGCCGTCGCGGTATACACCGGCCCGCGGTAAGCGATCCACTGAACGCCGAAGAACAGCGGCGTCCCTATGAGAAAGACCGGCAGGCTCGAAAAGAACGGAAAGCGCTGGGACCGGTCGCCGGTCAGCGGCACCGAGAAGGGCAGCCGCGGCGCGAGCAGCACATTGCCCTGCAGCGAGACGTACCCATCACCCCGATCAACGCCGCCTGCAGCAGCGCATGGCCCGGGTGCTGGTAGGCATAGGTGTAGAACGCCGCCAGCAGCAGCGTGACCGGCACCAGCACGAAGATCGCGATCGCATCGCGGGCCGCGGTCACCGCCCGGGTGCGGTCGGCCGTGGTCACGAAGAACAGCCAGGCCGCGTCTGCCGACGCGTTCACCACCAGCGACTGATACATCTGCGCCGGTACCACCAGCACCGGAAAGAGCGGGGCCATGACGCCTGATGCGTCGAGCCCCCCTGAGAAAGGATCGGCCGGCAGCCCGCGGGCGGAGCCGACGAGCGTGAACATGACCCCGGTTGCCAGGTTGATCGCGATCGCGAGCTGAAAGCGGACGTCGCCGCGGAGATGGCTGCCGACCAGCAGCGCAATGGCGCGGCGTTCCCCCTCGAGAAAGCTCCAGGTCGCCCGCGCCAGTGCCGCCCGGGGCTTGGTCACGGTGGCGAACTCCGCGATCCGCGCGGCATAGACCGCCGAGATCCTGCCGCGCAACAAGATAAGGATGGTCGCGAACAGGCCGGCCGAGAGCACCGCGCCGGTGACTTCCGCGGCGCCCCGGGATCCCCCGGCCAGCGCGACGTAAGACGCGAACCACGCCCCCGGAAACCACATCGTCCGCAGGTCGCGCGGCAGGACGGCCCCGAGCGCTGCCGCGCCGGCCTCGGACTCGCCGAACAGGCTGGTCGCGAACATGACTCCGGCCGTCAGCAGGAGTCCGGCGGCGCCGCTCGCGTAGGCGAGAACCCGCGCCAGCCGCGCCGGGGAGACGAACCTGATGAGCACCCCGTAGAGGGCGACGATTCCCAGCGTCGAGGTGAGCCCCGCGCCGGCGAGGGCGGCGGCCGCCGCCGCGGCGACGGCGGCCGAACCATCGTCCCGAGTGAGGAACGCGACCACCGGCATCCATCCCATCAGCAGCATCGTCTCGCCGGCCGGCAGCAGCAGCGCCGTCATGCGGACGGCGAACAGCGTCTTCGAGCCAACCGGCCGGAAGCCCAGGATGTCGTGATCCTCGGGCGCCGCCAGACCCGCCGGCTGAGAGACGACGATCAGTCCGCTCCACAGCATCATCGTTGTCGTCGCGAGCAAGGCGGCGAGAAACGGGTCGCGCGCCTGCCAGACGATGCCGGCGAGACCCAGGCCGAAGAGCGAGAGAAAACCCCAGGCGAACGCCAGTCTGATCGCGGTGAGCCTGGCTTCACGGGCGCCCAGGGCGCCGAACAGGGCGGAGTAGTCGATCCAGAGGTGGGCGCGGACGAGGGCGCGCCACTGCACGAAGTCGATGCCGGCAGATTCGGCCGGACGCTTCATGTGCGCGCGAGGGCAGCGATGATGTCGGCCGTTACGTCCGCCGCCTCGCGCACGCCGGTCAACCGGCTGAAGGCTTCGTCCAGGCTGCTGGTCCGGAGCGAGCGCTGGATCTCCTCGGCCGTCCCTTCGGCGACCTTGCGCCCACCGTCGATGATGCAGATCCGGGTGCAGATTCGTTCGACGACCTCGAGGATGTGCGACGAGAAGAGGATCGTCATGCCCTGTGCCGCCAGCTCCCGCAGCAGTCCCTTCATCACCAGCGCCGTGTTGGCGTCGAGCCCGTCGAACGGTTCGTCGAGGATCAACACCTCGGGACGATGGATCAGCGCTGACGCGATGACCACCTTCTGTCGCATTCCCTTCGAGAACTCGCGTAGACGCAGGGTGCGCGCGTCGCCGAGACCGAACAGCTCGAACAGGCCGTCGCGGCGGCTCTTCGAGGTCGCGGGGTCGAGATGATAGAGCGCCCCCATGACGTCGAGAAATCCGTCGGCGGTCAGCGACTCGTACAGCTTCGGTGTCTCGGGGACGAACCCGAGGCGCTTCTTCGCTTCGAGCGGCTGCTCGGCGATGTCGTAGCCGGCGACGAAAGCGCGGCCGGAGTCGGCGGGGATGAGGCCGGTGAGGATCCTGACGGTGGTCGATTTGCCGGCGCCGTTCGGCCCGAGAAAGCCGAACACCTCGCCGGGCTCGATGGCCAGGTCGAGGTCGGCGACCGCCGTCCTGGTGCCGTACCGCTTGGTGAGTCGTTCGGTGCGAATCATCGGGGCCGCGAGTCGCGGTAGCTCTGTTCGAGACGGTCGCGCAGCCGCCGCATCGTGCGCTCGGCGCCGTCGCGGGCGCGGGAGCGCACCAGCGAACGCTTGAGCCCTCCAAACAGGCCATCGAAGATATCGAGCCGGGACCGGTTCACGTAGATGACGAGCGTCCGCGGCGCCTCGGCGGTCCCCTTGTCGATCAGCATCGTCAGGCCGACCGACGCATAGCTATAGTGGCTGGCGAAGATCTGCTTGCTCGCGATCGCCGCGGTGCCGTGACTCAACGGCGTGATCAGCACATGGGTCATGCTCACCACCGGGCGCGGCCCGACCTTCTCCTTCGACCAGTAGACGAAACCGGTCAGCCCTTCGGGGAGCGTGCCCGAATAGTTCGACACCGCCGTATACAGCGAAGGCCAGCGGCGCTGGAGATAGCCGAAGTGCTCGACGATCAGCTGAAGTTCATCGGCGAGCCGTCTCGGCCGCGATCCGTCCCGGTACTCGATCAAGCCGCTGTTGCCCGCCTGCAGGTACTTGCGCGCGTAGTCAGCGAGGAAGTCGCGCATCGCCGCGGACGCGGTTGCCGGCTGCAGGTCGCGGCGGGCGACCCGGGCGATGCCGTCGCCGTCCAGTTTGACGCCGCAGCGATGGGTGCGGCACTCCTTCAGGTCTTCGACGTCCGCGCCGTCGAGCGTCATCCTGGCGAGGTCCGAGGCGGCGGGGGAGGGGCCAAGCTGTCCGATCTGCAGGATCTCGGGACTCGTCTTGAACGACTCGATGGCGCGGAGCTTCTCGATGTAAAAGGCGGGGGGGACCGCGACCGGCCCGGCCACGACCAGTGCGACCGCCGACGAGTCGGCATCGGTGGTGCGTCCGACGATCTCGCCGTGACCGATCTTCACCAGGTCGCTGGCGCTTAACCCGACCTCTTTCAACAGTGCCTGCTCATCGTTCGCCAGGTCGCCGCCGGTGCCAGCTCCGACGGTGACGGTCGCGACAAGCAGGGTTACCGCCGGCAGCCCCCTGCCCCACGCCAGCCCCAGTCGGTTCACTCCCCTAGCATACGCTGGCGTTTCGAGCTGGTGCGGCTCAGGTGACGAGAAGCGGCGCCGGCTGAGAGGCTAACCCCGTGCCCTCCCGCGGCGTCCAACCTGCATGCAGGACCTGAAGGACGCTACTCGCCAGCTCGCGCACCGCCCAGGATTCGCGATCACCGTCATCCTCACGCTCGCGCTCGGGATCGGCGCCAACGCACTGGTCTTCAGCGTGGTGCAGGGCGTCCTGCTCAAACCGCTGCCGTTCCCAGAATCGGATCGCCTTGTCACCGTCTGGGAAACACAGCCGGGTGCTTCGACCCGCGGTGTTGCGCCGGCGAACTTCCTGGACTGGCGCAGCGCGTCCGGTTTCGAAGGGCTCGCCGCCTACGATCTTCGTCGCCGCAGCCTCGCCGGTGACGACCCGCAGCGCATCAGCGTCGCGACCGTGTCGTCGAACTTCTTCGACGTGCTCGAGGTCAAGGCGTCGGCCGGCCGCACATTCACCGGTCCGATCCCGGATGGCACCGTCCGCGAGATCCTGCTCCGTGAGGACTTCTGGCGGGCTCACTTTTCCGGCGACTCGTCCATCGTCGGGCGGACGGTGCGCCTGGACGATGAGACGCTGGTGGTTGCGGGAGTAATTCCCACCGCCCTCGGGTTTCCCGAAGAGGCCGTCGCCTGGACGCAGGCGCCGCACGACATACCCGAGCTCGGCGCCGTTCGCGGAGAGATTCGCACGATGCGCGACGCCTGGTATTTCCGCGTAGTCGGGCGGATGAAAGGTGGAATCAGTCGCGCGCAGGCGCAGGCCGAGCTCGACGGGATCGCGGCGCGGTTGCGCGAGTCATATCCGGCCACCAACAGGAACGCCGGCGTGAACGTCGTGAACCTTCGGGACCAGCTCACCGGCGCGTCCGCCCCGATGCTATGGATCCTGTTCGGCGTGGTGACCGGCGTGCTGGCGATCGCCTGCGCAAACGTCGCCACCCTGTTGCTGGCCGGGGCCATGGGCCGGAGCCGCGAGTTCGCCATCCGGGCGGCGCTCGGAGCGTCACGTCAGCGGCTGGTCCGGCAACTGTCGGTCGAGAGCCTGGTGCTGGCGTTCTGCGGGTCGGGTCTCGGGCTCGCACTGGCGTGGGGCGGGCGGGCGGCGATGATCTCGCTGCTTCCCGGTGCGACACCGCGCACCGCCTCGATCGGCATAGACGTCGTCGTGGTGTTGTTCACGTTCGGGCTGGCGGTGATGACCGCCGCCGCGTTTGGCGTGGCCCCCGCGCTCATCGCTTCGCGGGCCGGCTCGTTCACCGGCCTGCGCGATGGCGGCCGGAGCGGTGTCTCGAGGTCGGGCTCGCGCACCGGCGCCGCGCTCATTGCCGGTCAGCTGGCGATCGCCCTGGTGCTGGTGACCGGGACCGGCCTCATGCTGCGCACACTGTGGACGCTGCACCAGCGTGACGTGGGCATCGACGTCGCGCGGTTGCTGGCGATCGACATCACCGTGCCGGACGCGCGCAGCCGTGGTCGGGCCGCGACCGTGCTCGACCTCCAGCGAATGAGCGAACGGCTGGCGGCGCTGCCCGGCGTCAGCGGCGCCGCCGCGGTCGGTACGTTGCCGCTGGCAGCCCGCGGTCCGTCGGCGAACATTCGCGTCCAGGGCCGGACCTTCCCGCCCAACGAAGCTCCCGACGTCGTCTGGAAAATGGTGACGCCCGGCTACTTCCACACCGTAGGCGGGTCGGTCATCCGTGGCCGTGCGTTCACCGATGCCGATCGCGAGGGATCGCAGCCGGTCGCGGTGATCAACGCCACGCTGGCGGAGCGACTGTGGCCAGGCGGCGATCCGCTGGGGGCGCACATCGGCACCGGCCTCGACGGCGACGGCGCGCCGCTCGTGGTCGTCGGCGTGGTCGGCGACACTCCCCAGGAGGGGATTGGCGCCGAGGTGCTGCCGGAGATGTACCGTCCCCTGGCGCAGCCGGCCCGGTTCGGCGCCGAGGCGATGTCGTTCGTGGTGCGGACCGACGGCGACCCGGCGCGCCTCGCCACCGCCGCGCGCCAGGCGATTCGCGAGGTGCATCCGCGCGTGGTGGTCGCGGCGATCCGCCCGTTGTCCGTCGTCGCCGCCGGCGGAATCGCGACCGAGCGGAACGTCGCGCGTGCGCTCGCAATCTTCGGCGCCCTCGCGCTGCTGCTCGCCGCCGTCGGCCTCTACGGGGTGATGGCACGCCTGGTGAACGACCGCACCCGTGAGCTCGGCGTCCGGCTTGCGCTCGGCGCCGAGCCCCGCTCGGTCCGTCGTCTGATCCTCGGACGCACCCTGCGGCTCGCCGGCGCGGGACTCCTGGTCGGCGCCGCCGCGTCGGTCGCGCTCTCGCGCCAGCTCGGCGCACTTCTCCACGGCGTCAGCACCGCCGACCCGTTCGTCTTCATCGTGTCCGCCGCCGTCCTGGTCGTGACCGCGCTGGCCGCCAGCTATTTCCCGGCGCGAAGGGCGTCGAGGATCGATCCGCTGGTGGCGCTGAGGGCGGAGTAGGGGGAGCCGGGAGGAATGGGGGATGGGAATCGGGAATCGGGGATGGGGGATGGGGGACCTACTACCCGAACATGCCCGACAGACCCAGCAAGAGCGCGGTCCCGACACCAGATAACAATCCTGCTTTCGACGTTCCACCGAGCGACCCCGACGACGAGATTCATTCCCAGCTGCGAGACCTCGAGGTCACGAAAGGACAGGATCGGCGGCATATCTTGCCTCGTCGTATCTGCAGCCCCTGAAGCCTCTGTTGATCTCAGGAACTGCGTACATCCGGTCTATACGCACTGTCGCCGCATAGACCAGCAAACCGCCGACCACTACTCATCCCTCATCAACTCCCCAAGTCCCCACCCCCGCCCATTCCCCACCCCATGCCCCACTTCCCCACTCCCCATCCCCGATATCTAAGTCTTCAGAACGACTTTGAGGCATTCGTCCTGCTTGTTGTTGAACATGTCGAAGCCTTCGGCCGCCTGGTCGAGCCGCATGTGATGCGTGATCACGAAGCTCGGGTCGATCTCGCCACGCTCGATGCGCTCGAGCAGCGGGCGCATGTAACGCTGTACGTGGCACTGGCCTGACCTGATCGTCAGCGATCGGTTGACGATCGCGCCCATCGGGAACTTGTCGACAAAGCCGCTGTAGACGCCGGCGACCGACACGGTGCCGCCGCTGCGGCAGGCCAGGATCGCCTGGCGCAGCGCGTAGGCCCGGTCGGTCTCCAGCATCATCGACGTCTTCACCTTGTCGTACGCGCCCAGGATGCCGGGGCCGTGACCTTCCATCCCGACCGCGTCGATGCAGTGATCGGGGCCGCGGCCGCCGGTCATCTCCTTGAGCGCTTCCTGCACGTCGGTCTGCTCGTAGTCGATGGTCTCCGCCCCGGCGCGCTCGTGCGCCATGCGCAGGCGGTAGTCGAACCGGTCGATCGCGATCACCCGCTCGGCGCCGAGCAGGTAGGCGCTCTTGATCGCGAACTGGCCGACCGGGCCGCATCCCCAGACCGCGACGACGTCGCCGGGCTGGATGCCGCACATGTCGGCGGCCATGTAGCCGGTGGGGAAGATGTCGCTGAGAAACAGCACCTTGTCATCGTCGACAGCGACTCGGGGACCTTGATCGGTCCGATGTCGGCGAACGGCACCCGCGCGTATTCCGCCTGGCCGCCGGCGTAGCCGCCGAGCATGTGCGAGTAGCCGAAGATGCCGCACGGTGAATAGCCCCACAGCTTCTCGGCCATCCAGGCGTTGGGATTGGAGTTCTCACAGAGCGAGTACATCTCGCGCTCGCACTGTGCGCAGTGGCCGCAGGCGATCGGGAAGGGGACGACGACGCGATCGCCGACCGCCAGGTTGTTGACCCCTTTGCCGACCTCGACCACCTCGCCCATGAACTCGTGGCCGAGGATGTCACCGCGCTTCATCGTCGGGACGAAGCCGTTGTAGAGGTGCAGGTCGGATCCGCAGATCGCGGTGCTGGTCACCTTGACGATGGCGTCACGTGAGTTGAGGATCTTCGGATCGGGCACCTCCTCGACCTTGACGGACTTTGTGCCGTACCAGCAGTTGGCTTTCATGAGCGCACCCCCGCGAGCGATCGGATTTGTTCAGGCGGGCCTGGACGTGCGGCGCGCCACAGCGACGGTCCCTCGGAAAGCGGGATTTCCCCGGTCTCCATGAGCTGCTTGAAGCGGCGCAGATCATCGTGGATCTGCTGATCGGGTTCCTCCCCGAACAGCCAGGCGATGTTGCGACCCAGCGTGCCGGCGGGCGGGTTGTACTGGAGCTGGACGCGGACTTCGGTGCCGCGTGCGCCCGGTGCGGCGGAGAAACGAACGGTCCCGCTGTTGTCGATGCCGGAGCCTGGCACCGACCGCCAGGCGATCGACTGGTCTTCCCGCTCCTCGAGCACCTCGGCTTCCCACTCGACCGTCATGCCGGCCGGGGCCTTGGCGCGCCAGCGCGAGCGCCCGTTGGGCATCACCTCGACCGATTCGAGGTGCCGCATGAATTTCGGGAAGTTCTCGAAGCGCCGCCAGAAGTCGTAGACCTCATGTATCGGGCGGTTGATCGTCGCCACCCGGTCGACCCGGACGGCCCGGTCGGCCGCCGGCCGCCGGCCGGATTCCTGGAGCTGCCGGGCACACAGGACGTCGAGCGCGGTGACGCCGGCGAATGCCGCCAGCGCCATCGCGAATCGCCGTTTGTTGCTGTTTTCGTTGAGACCGATGGCCAGGCAAGAAAGGTCGACGGCGTCGCCGCCGACCCGTGACCACAACCAGTCGGCCCGGTCGGGCTCGGCGAGAATCGCCAGCCCGGCGCCGAGCTCTCGCACCCCGAAGGCGCGCAGCACGCTCGGGCTCGCGTCGGGAATGCCGATCGCGCGAGCGAGGCTGCGCGGTGCTGCGACCTCGACCAGGCCGAGCCCGATGCTGAACCAGCCGAGTCCGAGCGCGAGCCGCTCGGCGTTCTGTCGGTCGGGAGAGTAATCGTGTTCCATGTGCACTCCGCGGATGTGATGTTCATCCGCTGGAGTGCAAGTCACACGCCGCACCGCGGCGCGATCGGTCGCGCTCTACTCGCGCGCGCCGGCTGCCAACAGCAGAGCCACCACGGCGCGATGGTTCCCGCGGCGCGCCATTCCGAGCGGTGTCCGCCACTCGCCATCCGGCCGGTCGAGAGAATCCTCGACCCGTACTCGGAGGTTGACGTCGGCTCCGCGGGCGAGCAGCAGCTTCACCACTTCCACCTGCCCGCTCCCGCTGGCCTGGATCAGCGCGGTCTCATCGGAGGGGACCACCTGGTCCACGTGCGCGCCACGATCGAGCAGCAGCGCGACCACGTCGCGGTGGCCTTCACGCGCCGCCATGATCAGGGGGTTGCCATCCCCTTCCACCGCAAGGTTGGGATTGGCACCGCGGTCGAGCAGCAGCTTCGTGGCGGCGAGGTGCCCGGCACGGGCGGCGCCGATGAGCGGCGACCCATCGCCGTCGAGCGCCTCGTTGACGTCGGCGCCGGCGTCGATCAGTTCCCGCATCCGTTCGAGGTCGCCGCGACGGGACGCGTTGAACAACGAGCGTTCGCCCGGTCGGGCGGCTGACTGGAATCCATCGCCGGTCAGCAGTTCAGTGAGGCCCTCCTCGGGCTGGTCGATCGCGGCAACCGCCGTGACCGGTGCGATGCCGGCGACGAGCAGCATCGAGCCGAGCGCGGCGGCGCAGACGGCGCCGGCCCCCGCTCGCCCGCGACGCTGGCGCGAGTCGAGCAACGCCGATACGCGGGCCGACAGATCGCTTCGGCCGGCCATCGCCAGCGACAGACGCGGGCCAGCGCCGGTCAGCCGGCGCGCCAGGCCGACGAGTTGCTCTGCGTAATCGGCGTTGTTGCTGCTCCGCACGACCGCGTCATCACAGGCCCGCTCGGCCTCGAGCCGGAGGCTGCGCCACGCGACCCAGGCGAGAGGATGGAACCAGTAGAAGGCGCAGGTCACGCGCGCCAGGATCTGGACCGGCCAGTCGAACCGCCGCGCGTGCTCGAGCTCGTGAACCAGCGCGCGCCGCAGCGCCTCCGTCGGCCAAACCGCCGCATCGACCGGCAGCACGATCGCGGGACGGCGGACCCCGCAGGTCAACGGGGCGACCGCCTGTTCGTGCGTCATCACTGCGACCGACCGGTGGACGCCGATCTCCCTGGCGAGTGCGTCGGCCGCGGCCTGCGGGCCAAGCGCCGGGATACCCTGACGCTGCATGCGGCGCACGCTCCAGAGGCCGGCAAACGTATAGGCGAGGACGGACAGCACACCAATCCCCCACACGATTCGAGCGAGGTCGGCCAGACCCGGCAGCGCGACGACATCGGTGGCTGCCGCGGCTGGCACCGGGACGGCAGATGGCTCGGCCACCGAGGTGGAGCCGGTCGCGGTGGCTTCTTCGAACGACGGCTGGGTCTTCTGTCCGGCGGCAATCTCGAGGACGACCCCGGGCATCATCGCCGCGGCAATCGGCAGGGCGAGCAGTGTGACGAAGGTGGTGGCGAGCAGCACGTGACGGACCGATGCCCTGGAGCGGGTGAGCAATCGTGCCGCGAGCAACCCGGTGCACAGAACCAGGCTCGCCTTGCCGATCAGCGCGAGCTCGGTCGAATTCCCGATGGTGACGAGGGCGTTGGCGAGCAGAGCTTGCAGGCTGATCATGAACGTTTCCTTTCTTTACGGACGGCGTCGATCTCTCGTTGCAGGGCGTCGAGCTCGGTTTCGCTCCAGCGGTCGTTTCTGAGGAGCGCGGTCGCCGTCTGGCCGGGCGAGCCTTCGAAGAACACCCGGACGAGCTGCTGCAGGGCGGTCTTGCGCGCCGCGGCTTTCGGCACAGTCGCTTCGTAGACGTAGCGAAGCCCCTCCTCGCGGTGGCGAATGATCCCTTTCTCTTCGAGCCGGGACAGCATCGTCCGGACCGCCGAGTAGCTGGGGGGATCGCTCAGCCGGGCGCGAACCTCTTCGGCAGAGGCGCCATCGGGTGAGGCGAAGATGGCATCCATGATTTCCCGCTCGCGGCGGGTCAGCTTGTCGAACCTTGGTGGCGGCATCGGCACTCCTTTGCTACAGGCGTAGCATAGTGCCACAAATGTAGCATGTCAAGAGGGGACCCACTGCGACAGGTCCAGCTCCATGTAGACGTCGACCGTCTTGTAGGGCAGAACCGCCGGCAGCGGGGCGTACTGAAAACCGATCGACTCGTAAAGCTTCAGCGCCGACTTGAGCTTGTGGCTCGAGGTCAGCACCGCGCGGGTGTAGTGCCGCTGCTGGCCGAAGGCCAGCGCGGCGTAGACCAGTTGCCGTCCGATCCCCCGGCCCTGGATGCCGGGCTCCACTGCGAGCTTGGCGACCTCCATCGAACCGTCCACCCGGGGGATGGCGGCGCAGCAGCCGACGGCAACCTCGCCAACGCGGGCCATGAAGATCTCCCCGCCGTGCGCAAACACGTGGGTCTCCGGGTCGTGCAGCTGTTTCTCGTCGGCCGCCTCGAGCAGCCCGTGCCGCACCAGCCAGTCGAGGTTCAGGCGGGCGAACGCCTCGCCGTCGTCGGGGCCGAACGGGGTGATCGTCACATGTGGCTTGTTCATCGTTCTCTGCCGTATGATGATGACAGCTCATGACACCATTTCTCGACTCGCGGCACCTGCGGCTGGTGGCGGAGATCGCGCGGGCCGAGAGTGTTACCCGGGCGGCAGACCGTCTTCACGTTACCCAGTCGGCGGTCAGCCACCAGCTCCGCGACATCGAGACCCGGCTGGGTACCCCGCTGTTCGTCCGTTCCGGCCGGCGGATGCTGCCCACCGCCGCCGGCAAGCATATGGTGGAGGCCGCCGCCCGCGTGCTCGCCGACATCGCCCGGGCCGAAGCGGCCGTGGCGCAGCTGGCGCGCCGCCATGGCGGCGAGTTCCGCGTCTGTACCCAGTGCCACACCGGCTACCACTGGCTGCCGCCGCTGCTCGAAGCCGTGCGGCGGAAGTATCCCGCCTTCGACGTCCGGATCGCGGCCGAACACACCATGAGCCCGGTTGACGCGCTGCTCGAGGGGCGGCTGGACCTCGCGATTCTCACCAGCCATCCGCGCGACAAGCGCCTGCGGGTGCGGCCGCTCTTCGAGGACGAACATGCCGCGATCGTTCACCCCTCGCATCCCTGGGCCTCGCGGCCGTTCGTCACGGCACGCGAGCTCGCCGCCGAACGCCTCTTCCTCTACTCGCGCTCGATCGACGAAAGCTTCATCGTCCAGCGCGTGTTGCGCCCGGCCGGGCTCGAGCCGGCCCGGGTCACGTTTCTGCAGCTCACCGAGGCCATTCTCGAGATGATCAAGGCCGGGATGGGAGTCAGCGTACTCCCGACCTGGTCGATCGCTCCGTCGATTGGGACGGGAGCCGTCAAAGCGGTTCGGGTAACCCGATCGGGCGTGTACCGGCAGTGGAGCGCGGCGACCCTGGCGGCGGCCGAACCCTCGGCGTTCGAGGACTACTTCATCCAGATGCTCACCCGCGAGGGGAAGACGCTGGGGCGGCCGACGGCGCGGAGCGCGTAGCGCCGCCGCCCCGGCTCACGGCGCGCGCAGGGCGTCGGCCGGCTGCACCCGCAGCACCCGCAAGGCCGGGATGAGCGACGCAATGAGGGCCGCGATGGTGAGCGCCGCGATCGCGGTAACGGTCGTGAGCAGGCCCGCGGTGCTGACGTGGGTCACGAGCCGCGACAGCAGCAGGCACAGCCCGACACCGGCGGCGACCCCCGCCCCTGCGCCCGCCGCTACGTCACGCAGTGCCGCTTTCAACACCATCCGCAGCACCGAGCCTCGCTCGGAGCCGAGCGCCAGGCGCACGGCGAACTCGTGGGTTCGCTCGATCACCCCGCGATACGTAACGCCGTAGATGCCCAGCGCCGCGAGCAGCAATCCCAGCCCGGCGACAATCCCGAGCACCGTGGTCCGGAATCGCTCCGGCGCCAGCGAATCGGACAGAAAGGCCTCGAGCGGCTGGGCGCTGCGCAGGGGAAGTGCCGGATCCACCTCGGCGATCGCTGCTCTCACCGCCGGGATCAGCGACGCCGGATCGAGCGTGGTGCGAATCACCAGGCCGACCGGTATCGAGTGGTTGTTGCTCTGGGCCCAGGGCAGATAGAGGGTCGGTTCGGGTAGCTGGGCCAGGCTGACGTCGCGCGCATCCGCGACGATGCCGATGATCGTCAGCGGCGGAGCGTCAGGAGCCGTCCGCCGCAGCACGCGCCCGACCGCATCCTCTCCGGGGAACAGCTGCTCGCCGAGCTGCCGGCTGATCACCGCGACCGCCGGCTGGCCGGCGGCATCCGCCTGGCCAAACGTCCGCCCGCGCAGCTCCGCGATGCGCATCGTCCTGAAGTAATCCGGGGATATGCGCCTGAAGTGACTGGTGATCGGCTGGCCATCGGGCGAGGGACGCCCTTCGACATGGAAGGTCGTCTGGTAGGCGAAGCCCGGCACGAACTGGTTCATCGTCGTGCTCGCCGCGGTGACGCCGGGCAGGGCACGGATGCGCAGCAGGAGGCGATCGACGACCGCGGCGCGCGAGGCGGGGGTCGAGTAGGCGGTCTCCGGCAGGCGGACGTGTCCGGTGAGGACGCCGGCCGGCTCGTAGCCCGGCGTCGTGCGCGACACCGTCTGGAGTCCGGTGACCAACACAGCTCCGACCATCAGCAGCGACAGGCACAGCGCCACCTGGGTGACGACGAGCAGCCGCCGCATCCGGGTGGCGCGGTGCGAGCCGATCGTCCGGCGTCCGGCATCGACCGTCGTCCGCGCGTCGCCGCCCCCGAGCGTCCGCATCGCCGGAAGCAGCGCCGCCCCGAGCGCGGTGACCAGGGCCGCGGCCGCGGTGAACAGCTGGACGCGCCAGTCGATCTCCACCGCACCGATGGCCCGGGTCGCGGCCGGGTCCAGCGCGAGCAGTGCCGGCACCGCCGCCGCCGCGATGAGCAGGCCGGGCACCAGGCCGACCAGGCTGACGATGAGGAGCTCGGCGAGCTGGAGGCGGAGGATGTCCCTGGCGGTCGCGCCGAGCGCGCGGCGCAGCGCCAGGTCCGACGCACGGGCGGCCGCCTGCGCCGAGGTCAGGTTCGCGATATTCGCGCAGGCGATGAGCAGCACGAAGATCGTCGCGCCGAAGAGCATCAGGACAGGGGTGCGGACGGCGCCGTACTGCCACTCGCGCGCCGCCTGAGCGCCGGCGATCCAGCCGGCGTGGGTTCGGGGGAACTCCTGGGCAAGCTGGCGCGTGATCCCGGCTGCTTCGGAGTCTGCGGCGGCCACCGACGCCCCTTCGGCCAATATCGCCAGCGTGGTGACCGAGCGCCACGGGTTGCGCCCCGCGGGAGCGGCGTCCGGCGCCATCGGCGTGAAGATCTGGGCGTTGAGAAAGGAGGGCGGGAAGCCGCTGCCGAGCACGCCGACGATCGCGTGGGGCTGGCCATCGATGATCAGCGGACGGCCGAGCACCGCCGCGCCTCCCAGCACCCGCCGCCAGTAGCCATCGGTGATGACCGCAACGGCATGTCCCGGCTGCTCCTCTTCAGGCAGGAACGTCCGGCCTGTCTGCACCGGTACCTCCAGCATTTGGAGCAGTCCGGGCGTCACGCTGGCACTCTGAACGACGGCGGGCTCGTCGCCGTGTTGCACGACACGATCGCTCAGGTAGTAGCCTTCGAGCCGGGTCATCGTTCGAGCGCGTTCGCGAAAGCGAACCAGATCCATCTGCTGCAGGGGATTACGCTGCGACGGATCGGTAAGTCCTGGCGGCTGCATGAAGAGGTTCACGACCGGGGCGCCAGCAACGAACGGCATCGGCCGGACCAGCGTCGCGCTCACCACCGCGAAGATCGCCGCGTTCGCGCCGAGCACCAGCGCCAGGGTTGCCGCACAGGTGAAGAAGTAGGCGCGGCGATGATTGAGTGAACGCCATGCGTGGGTGAGATCCATCAGCATCATCGCCATGCCGCCACTCTAGCGCCCGTGGCTGGAGGGGACCAGCGCACATTTTTCATTTCAACGTGAGCGGAATTCATGTTGTGCAAGAATTCACGGATGGCTCATCTCCGCAGACCGCTCTGTCTTCTGTTTCTCTGCCTGTGTGCGTCGGCGCTGCTGGCCGCGCAGGCTCGTTCGACCGAATCCTGGCCGCACTGGCGCGGTCCGTCACATACCGGCGTCGCGACTGGAAAAGCTCCGCTGACGTGGGACGACAAGACGAACGTTCGCTGGAAGGTCGAGATCCCGGGCCGTGGTTACTCGACGCCGGTCGCCTGGGGCGATCGTCTGTTTCTCACCACCGCCGTCCCGACCGGCCAGAAGGGGGCCGCGGCCGCGGCGGCGGCGCCTGCTCCGGCTCCAGGGGGCGGACGGGCTGGAGGCGGCTCCGGCGCCGGTGAAGAACATCGTTTCGAGGTGATGGCGATCGACCGAGCCAGCGGGAAGGTCGCGTGGCAGCGCACCGCAACCACCGCGGTGCCGCACGAGGGCTATCACCACCTTTACGGCAGCTTCGCGTCGAATGCGCCGGCAACGGACGGCGAGCGGGTCTACGCGTTCTTCGGCTCGCGCGGCCTGTTCGTCTTCGACCTGAACGGCAAGCCGCTGTGGCAGAAGGACCTCGGGCTGAAGATGCAGATGCGGCTCGCCTTCGGCGAGGGCACCGGCGTCGTCGTCCACCAGGGACGCGTCTATCTGCAGTACGACCACCAGCAGGAGGGCTTCATCGTCGCGTTGAACGCGGCCGACGGCAAGGAGCTGTGGCGGACGCCGAGAATGGACAACTCCAGCTGGTCGACGCCGCTGGTCGTCGAGCATGCCGGCGCCCGCCAGCTGGTCGTGACCGCCGACACCAAGGTGAAGGTGTACGACACGAACACCGGCAAGATGGTGTGGGAAATCGCGGGGCTGGGTACGAACCCGATCCCGCAGCCGGTCCAGCTGCGGGATACCGTGCTGGTCATGAGCGGCTATCGGAACCCGCGTCTGATGGCCGTACGGCTCGGCCGCACCGGTGATCTGACCGGCACCGACGCGCTGGTGTGGGAATCGATCCGCGGCACGTCATACACGGCGTCGCCGGCACTTCACGATGACCGCCTCTACGTCATCGCCGACAACGGCATGATGAGCGTGTTCAACGCGGCGACCGGCGCGCCGCACTACGTGCAGACCCGCCTGCCGAAGCCCTACAACTTCAAGGCATCGCCGCTGGTGGTCAACGACCGCGTCTACCTGGCAACCGAGGAGGGGGACGTGGTGGTGGTGAAGACCGGCGATCAGTTCGAGGTGCTGGCCACCAATACGCTCACCGACCAGTCATTCATCGCGTCGCCGATCGTCGTCGGCAACGACCTCTATCTCCGCAGCCGCACCCATCTCTTTGCGATTGGGAACTGACGCTGCGGAGAGGTTCTAGGTTCTGACGCTCGTGGTTCTGGGGTCTCACGATCGAGGTTCTGGGGTCTCACGATCGTGGTTCTGGGGGTCTGACGCTCGTGGTTCTGGGGTCTCACGATCGAGGTTCTGGGGTCTGACGCTCGTGGTTCTGGGGTCTCACGATCGAGGTTCTGGGGTCTGCATCGGTTCTGGAGGTTCCGGGGTTCCGAGGTTCTGAATTCGTTCGAGTTCTTAGTTCTGAGTTCTGAGTTCTTCTTTTCATCTGACCGAAAGCTCTCTACCACCGCAGATCCCGCAGATGCGTGGCTGGATCCGGCGCTGACGCTGCCGCCGACGGTGTAGACGACCCCTTTCAGCACGACGGCGCGGGCGAAGTTGCGGGGGGTGGGCATCGCGGCGTCGGCGGTCCATCCGGTTGCGCCGCGATCCATGCGGAGCACCTCGCCGAGGACGGCCTTCCGGGCCTGGGATTCGCCACCGAACACGTAGAGCACGCCGTTCAGGACCGCGGCGCCGGCGGTGCCGCGGGGCGCGATGGCGGGGCCCGGCGTCCAGATGTCTTTCGCCGGATCGTAGATGTGGACGTCGCCGAAGTCTCCGGGCCCCGAGCGTCCGCCGATGGAAAAGAGACGGCCGTCCAGCACTGCCGCCGCCGGGCTGCCCATGCTGCGAGGAAGCGGCGCCTTTGCCGCCCACGTGTCAGTCGCCGGATCGTAGACCGAGTGGTCGGCAATCGTGGAGACCGAGTTGCCGCCGCCGATGACGTGGACGCGTCCGCCCAGCACCGCCGCTGCGTGTCCGCCGCGTGGAGCGGGGAGTGCCGCCGCCGTCGTCCAGGCGCGCTGCTTCACGTCGTAGCGGTGCACGCTCGCCGTCGGACGGTTGGTCGTGGTGCCGAACCCGCCGATCAGGTAAATCGCGTCGCCGACCGCGGCCGCCGCCGGCGCGTTGAGTCCTTCGCCAGGGATCCGCCCTTCACGCGACCAGGCGCTGCCGTCGAAACGATCCACTTCGAGCACCGGCACGCCGGTCTCGTTCGTGCCGCCGAGCACGTAGATCGCGTCCGCCGTCGCCGCCACCGCATGCGCCGACCGCCCGACCGGCATCGACGGCTCCGGCTTCCAGCTCCCCGACGCCGCCTGCCACGTATAGGCGAGCACGTGAAGGATCCCGATCGACCCGACCGCAACCGCGATCGACAGCAACCGCAAAATCACCATGATGGCAGGCTATCGATCCAGCCGAGCCGTAGCAACCAAAGTGGGACGAACGGCGGGGGAACGTTGGTGAAACTCAGAACTAAGAACTCAGAACTCAGAATCTGGAACCTTGGAACCTCGAACGTCAGACCCAGAACCACGAACGTCAGCCCCAGAACCTCGATCGTCAGACCCAGAACCACGATCGTCAGCCCCCAGAACCTCGATCGTGAGACCCAGAACCACGAACGTCAGACCCAGAACCACGATCGTCAGACCCCAGAACCACGACGTCAGAACCAGAACCTCGATCGTCAGACCCAGAACCACGAACGTCAGAACCCAGAACCACGATCGTCAGCCCCCAGAACCTCGATCGTAAGACCCAGAACCTGTCTTAACGACTTCTTGACAGATCCAGCCCACAATGCCGTGGTGAACCGCCCGATCGCTTCGACCCTCGCGCTGATCCTGTTGGCCCTGCACTCTTCGCCGGCCGCCATTGTGCGGCGTCACGATCGGCCGGACGACCTTTATCGGCAACTCGGCGAGCGCTACCCCGCCGTCTCGTCGTTCGGCCGCGCCGGCGCCGGGACGCTGATCGCGGCCCAGTGGGTCCTCACCGCCGCGCACGTTGCCGCCGGCATGCCCCAGGATGCGACGATCACCTTCGCCGGCACACCCTACGAAATCGATCGCATCGTAGTTCACCCCGCCTGGAAGGACATGGGCCCCAGCGACATCGCCCTGGTGAAGTTGCGCAGACCGGTCACCGGGATCGTCCCCATCCCGATCTACACAAGGCGGGACGAGACCGGCAAACAGATAACCTTCGTCGGGAACGGCGGGCAGGGCACAGGACTCGTCGGACCACAGCGGCCGGAGGACGGCCTCAAGCGTGGCGCCACCAACGTCGTCGACTCGGTCGATGCCGACTGGCTGCATTTCACCTTCGACGCGCCGCCCGGCGGGACCGAGCTCGAAGGGATCAGCGGTCCGGGCGACAGCGGCGGCCCGGCTCTTCTCGAACGCGACGGCAGCGTGTCGGTGATCGGCGTGAGCGTCTTCGGCCAGCCCGGCGCCAAGGGCCGAGGCACCTACGGCGCGAAAGAGGGCTACACGCGGGTATCCACTCACGCCGAATGGATCTCACGCGTGATCGGATAGGACAACTTCCAACTTCCAGATTCCCAACCGGTCTTCAGGGTCGATGGGGGATGGGGGATGGGGAATGGGCGGACTTGGGACTCGGAAATTGGCAGTTGGGAGCTTGGTAGTTGGGAGTTGGAGCCGAGGACTCTCCCTATTTGCCCTCGGCGGCCACGAGCGCTTCGAAGTCCTTCTTCCGCTCGGCAATCAGCCTGGCGTAGCCCTCACGATCCACAAAAGCCTCGGCGGGGTTCTCCTTGGTCATCCGGGTGCGCTTCTTCTGCAGGTCGAAGAAGCCGCTGTGGCCTGAGACGAAGATATCGGGCTTCAGCGACTCGAGCACCGAGAAGGTCTTGCGGAAGTCGGCGAGGATCCCAGGGTAGGAGGGGTTTTTCGCCAGCCCCGTGCCCGGGTTGACCGAGGTGCTGGCGGCGAACACGACGCGGTAGTCGCGCCCGGCCTCCTGGACATCCATTATGTAGGTCGCGGACCCGGGGGTGTGGCCCGGCGTGTGGCGGGCGGTCAGCCGGGCGCCGCCGATGGTGACGATGTCGCCATCAGACAGCACGCGGTCCACGGCGACGCGGGGAAAGTGAAAGTCGGCGCGCGCCCCGAACAGGTAGTCCGACGCCCCGCCGTCGCGCAGCAGCGTCTCGTCCCCTTTCATCGCCTCGACCCGGGCGCCGCTCAGCTTCTTGAAATGGGCGTGCGACCCGACGTGGTCGAAATGAGCCTGGGTGGTCAGCAGGATCCGGATGTCTTCCGGCTTGAAGCCCAGCTCGCGAATCGACTTCTCGATGACCGGCGCCGTGCTCGGCATTCCCCCGTCGATCAGGATGTGCCCCTGGGGCGTGTGCACCAGGAACACCGCCAGGTTGGTCGTGCCGACGAAATAGATCGGCCCCGCCATCCTGAAGGGAGCCTCGTAATCGTTCCAGCGCGAGGTGTCCATCCCCTGTGAGGCGGCCGCGGCCGGCGGATTCTGCAAGGTGCCGACGGTGAGCAGCGCGGCGAGAAGGGTGCAAATAGTAATCACACCCTATCGTCGCATATCAGGACCGCCCGTCGCACTTGGCACTGCACGTAGCACCTAGCACTGCCCGTCGCACCTAGCACTGCCCGTCGCACCTAGCACTGCCCGTCGCACCTAGCACTGCCCGTCGCACCTAGCACTGCACCGTCGCACCTAGCACTGCCCGTCGCACGCAGCACCGCACGTCAGCACCCAGCACGCCCGCACGTAGCCCGTAGCACGTAGCACGCCGCACGTGCTCAGCCTTCGCTCCTCAACGCCATGGCGGGATCGACCCGGGTAGCGTGGCGGGCGGGGATCCAGCAGGCGATCGCCGCGATGCCGAGCAGGACGAGCGGGACCACCGTGAACACCAGGGCGTCGATGCCCTGGCTGGCAGGCGTGAAGTCCATCGCCAGCAGGAACGCGACGCTCCAGCCGATGAGTCCCCCCAGCGCCGCGACCCCGAGGCTCTCGACGACGAACTCGCGGACGACCCGGCGCGGGGTGGCGCCGAGCGCAAGCCGCACCCCCACCTCCCGGGTCCGCAGCGACACCGTGTAGGCTACGACCGCGTAGATCCCGATGGCCGCAAGGAACAGGAGCAGGGGGCCAAGGACGGAGAACATCTGCGCCGGGATCTTGCGGAAGATGAGGTTGGTTTCGACGTGGTCGCTCATCGACCGCAGGTTGAACACCGGCAGATCAGGGTCGAGCTCGCGCATCGTCCGGCGTAGCTCGAGCCCGCCGGTCGCCTCGTCGTCATTCCGGTAGCGGGCGTGGATCTCACCGCGCGGCTGCGGGGTGTCGCGATATGAGAAGTAGATCGCCGGCGTCGGCGGCTCGCCGAAGGCGTTGTAGAGCGAGTTGCGGACGACGCCGGTGAGGATGTAGGGACCACCCCGCGCCTGGATCCGGCGGCCCAGCGGCTCCCCGCTGCCGACATAACGACGCACGAACTCCGCGTTGACGATCGCCTGCTTTGGCGCGCGGCTGTCTTCCAGCGGCGCGAAGTCGCGTCCGGCCACGAATGCGATCTCCATCACGTCGAAGTAGCCGGGCGTGACGATGTTGGCCAGCGCTTCGTCGAGCTTGCCGTCGGCTCGCGCGTGGCCGTCGACCGTGAACACCCGTGTCGGCAGGCCGTGGATGTCGAGCGGCACCGACGACGCGATCGCCACCGCTTGGATCGCCGGCAGCGTTCCGAGCCGCTCGAGCGCCCGCGCGACCAGCTGGCGGCTGAACGCGGCGTCGGCGTCGCGGCCTGACAGGTCGTAGGCGGCGAGCAGCACCCCGTCCCGCCGGAAGCCGGGATCGGTGTTCCGCGTTTCCATGAAGCTGCGGAAGAACATCCCCGCCACGATCAGGACCATGATCGCGAGCGCTACCTGCACGGCCATCAGGGTGTGGCGCAGCCGGCTCCGGCCGCCTGATTTCGCGCCGGCGCGGAACACCAGCTGCGGGTCGACCCTGGCCAGCTGGATCGCCGGCGCCGCACCGAACAGCAGCCCGCTGACGACCCCGAGCACCATCGCGAAGCCGAGCCCGACGACGTCGAGGCTGGTCTGGAACCTGATGGGGAGACCGGTCAGCGGCAGCACGAGCAGGCCCTGCGTGCCCCACGCGGCGAACGCCGCGCCCAGCCCCGCGCCGAGCAGGCCGAGCAGCACGTTCTCGGTGAGCATCAGCGCCGCCAGCCGCCGCGGGCGCGCGCCGAGCGCGAGCCGTATCCCCATTTCCTTCTGCCGGGCGCTGGCCCGGGCGAGCATCAGGTTGGCGACGTTTCCGCACACCGCAACCAGGAGCAGCAGCATGATCCCCTGCAGGATCCCCAGCGCGGTGTTCAACATCCGCTGCGGGCCGCGCGGGGACATGTAGAACGGCAGCACCTCACCGGCGATCGTCGCGTTGGTGGCGGGATATGTCTGGGCGAGCTGGCGCATGACCGTGTCGAGCTCCCCCTGCGCCTGACGGCGGGTCGCCGGCGGACGCAGCCGTCCCATCAGTCCATACCCGCGCACCGCCCGATCCTGGATCTCCCGGGAGCCGCCGGCCACGACGGGGGCGAGCGTGGCGGGCAGCCACACGTCGAATTGAAGACCGACGGTCGTCCCCTGGAACGCCGCCGGCGTCACCCCGATCACCGTCAGCTCGCGCGCGTTGACCCGCACGGTGCGGGAGAGGACGTCGGGGGAACCCTGGAACCGCGACTGCCACAGACGATGTGAAATCACCGCGACCGGCGCACCGCCGGACTCCGCGACTTCGTCCGCACGGAAGAACCGTCCCGTGGCCGGCTGCACCCCGAGGGCAGGGAAGTAGTTGTCGGATACGAGCAGGCCGAAGAGCCGCTCGACCGAGCCAGCCTCCCCGACGTACAGCGGCGCCATCCGCGCGGCGAACACTTCTTCGAACGATTGCAGCCGTTCGCGGAGGTCGTTGAACTCGGGCCACGACGCGCCGGTATAGAGCCCGGCCTCGGACTTCGGCTCGATCAGCTCGACCCGGCCACCGTAGGGAGAGCCCGGAATCGGGTTGAGTATCCGCGCCTGGATCCAGGAGAACACCACGGTGTTCACGCCGATGCCGATCGCCAGCGAGCAGACCACGACCGTCGCGAGGACCGGCATCCGGATGATGGAGCGGCAGGCCTGGCGGAGGTCCGCCAGGCTACGGGATGGGTCGAAGGGAATCAGAGCCACGTGGCTTCACTCGCGGAAATGGAATCACCGCGGAGTGCGCTGAGCGCGCAGAGAAAGTCATCCAGAAGAATCCTCTGCGTGCTCTGCGACCTCTGCGGTGAACGTCCGAGTCGATGGTGATCATTCATGAAAGACGAGCCACTATCGCGCCGCGCGCGCTGCGGTCCACTGCATGTCGCCCATCGGGCTGGAGAGGTAGCCGGCGAGGGTGCCGTCTTCCTTCAGCTTCGCGTTGAACGTCAGGCTCTTGTCGGCGGGCGTGTCGGTGCTCTCCAGTTCAAGCTCGCCGTCGGCGAACTGTCCCTTGAGCTGGTGTTCGGTGCCGTGGGCGGCAAACGTACCGGTGACCTTGGAGCCGTCCTGCTTCAAGTTCATCGTTGCCGTCATGTCACCGTGAGCCGCTGGACCGGTGACGGTCACCTGCCAGGCGCCGGCGATGTTGGCGGACTTGCCTGCTCCGGACTGGGCGCCGGCAGTCGCGGTCGCGAACAGTGCAAGGGCGGCGGCAAGGATCATGTGCATTCTCATGTGTCTCTCCTTCGGGAACGATCAGTGGCCGGCATTGCTCTGGTGAGCGGCGATCCACCTCGAGATCACCCCTCCCCGGCCGCGGGACGCGATCCCGCCGGCAATCAGCACGAACGCGATGAACAGCACCAGCAGCACCGTCGGCTTTCTCATGGCGGCGACGATACGCGAGGGGGCCTGAATGATCTGTGAACGGCCTGTTCAGGTGCCGTTCAGGTTCGGATGCGCTATAAACGCCGGGGTGAAGATCCTCGTTGTCGAAGACCAGGAGCGGCTGTCGGCGCAGCTCGCCGCGGCGCTGACCGAGGCCGGATACGTGGTGGATCGCGCGCTGGACGGCGAACGGGCCGACTTTCTCGCCGAGACCGAGAACTACGACGGCATCGTGCTCGACCTCGGGCTGCCGAAGATCGACGGCCTCACGCTGCTCCGCAAGTGGCGTGAGGCCGGCAACGCCGTGCCGGTGCTGGTGCTCACCGCCCGCGACAGCTGGCACGAGAAGGTCCAGGGGATCGACAGCGGCGCGGACGACTACGTGGCCAAGCCGTTCCGGATGGAGGAGGTGCTGGCGCGGCTGCGCGCGCTGATTCGACGCGCCAGCGGCCAGGTCACGCCGCAGCTTCGCTGTGGCGCGCTGTCGCTCGATCCGCGGCTCGCCAAGGTCACGCTCCACGGCGCGGCCGTGAAGCTGACGAGCCACGAGTTTCGCGTGCTCTCCTATCTAATGCACCATCGCGACCGGATCGTCTCGCAGGGGGAGCTCACCGAGCACATCTACGCGCAGGACTACGACCGCGAGTCAAACACCGTCGAGGTTTTCATCGCCCGGCTCCGCCGCAAGCTCGGACCCACGCTGATCGAAACCGTGCGCGGCCTGGGCTACCGGATCGGGGCAGTCGAGTGAGCGGACTGTCGCTCCGCGGCCGCATCCTGTCGGCGGCGGCACTTTGGATGGTCGGATTGTTCGTCGGCGCCGTCATGGTGTCGACCTGGATCATGGTTCGCCACCCACGCTATCCGCTCTACCTCCATGGCGCCGCGATCCGGCACTGGGACGCCGGTCTCGTGGTCGTCGTGGTCTGCCTGGTGGTCGGGCTGCTCCAGGTTCGCAGCGCGCTCTCGGCCATCCGGGTGCTGCGCGACCGCGTGGCGGCGGTGCACGGCGGACGGGAGCGACGCGTCGAGGGGCGGTACCCTGCCGAGGTCCAGCCGCTGGTCGACGACCTCAACGCGCTGCTCGACCATCGCGAGGCGACAGTGCGGCGGGCGCTCGCGAGAGCCGGTGACCTGGCGCACGGCCTCAAGACTCCGCTGGCGGTCGCGGCGCAGGAGGCCGAACGCGCCCGCGCCGGCGGTCACAGCGACCTCGCGGCCCTGGCATCGACGATCGGCGAGCAGATCGAACGGATGCGCCGGCAGATCGACTACCACCTGGCGCAGGCGCGGGCCGCTGCCTCGGGCGCCACTCCCGGAGCGCGGTGCTTGATCCGCGAATCCGCCGACGCGCTCGCTCGGACCCTGGCCCGCCTGCACGCGGCGCGTGGTGTCACGCTCGACGTGACCGTCGACCCGGCGCACGGCGTCCGGGTCCAGCGCGAAGATCTGGACGAAATGCTCGGCAACCTCCTCGACAACGCGTGCAAATGGGCGCGAACCAATGTCGCGGTGACCAGCATCGCGGCCGGCGACTCGATCGAGATCGTCGTCGAGGACGATGGGCCGGGGGTGGCGCCGGCGATGCGTGACAGCGTGCTCCAGCGGGGGGTGCGCGCCGATGAAGCGGCGGCCGGATCCGGCCTGGGCCTGGCGATCGTCCGCGATCTCGCCGAGCTGTATGGCGGCTCGATCACGCTGGACGGCGGTGCGGCGGGCGGCCTGCGTGCCAGGCTTCGGCTGCCAGCCGTCCGCGCCTGAGCCAGGCGCTACTCGGCGCGTATCCACCACAGAGATCAGCACCGCAGGTCGCACGTAGCACCGCACGTCGCACCGCACGTCGCACCGCACGTCGCACCGCACGTCGCACGTCGCACCGCACGTCGCACGTAGCACCGCACGTCGCACGCAGCACGCCAGCACGTAGCACGTCGCACCTCGGACGTCGCACGTGTTCAGTGCTGGCGGAGCGCGACGACCGGGTCGACCCGCAGCGCCCTGACGGCGGGGATCCAGCAGGCCAGCAGCGCGGCGGCGATCAGCATCACCGCCGCGAAGGCGAACGTCAGCGGATCGTGCGGGCCGACGGCATAGAGAAAGCTGCGGAGCAGGTTGGCCGCGACCAGGGCTACGCCGATGCCGGCGGCGATACCGGCGCCCGCGAGGCGCAGTCCGGTCCAGAGCACCAGCGACAGTACGTTGCCGCTGGTCGCGCCGATCGCCACCCGGATCCCGATCTCGCGGGTGCGCTGGGTCACGAGCGAGGCCACGACGCCATACAGGCCGAGCACCGCCAGTGCCGCGGCACTGATGCCGAAGAACGCCACCAGCTGGAGCAGGAAGCGGCGGGTCGCCAGCGATTGTTCGATCAGTGTGCCGATCGTCCGGATCTTCCACACCGGTTGATCCGGGTCCACCGCCCACACCGCACGCTTCACCGGGTCGGCCATCGCGGATGCCGGGCCGGCAGTCCGGATCGCCAGGGTGTTGAAGACTCCGGGGTTCTGTTCCTGCCAGGTGTAGATCGTGCCGTCGTCCGCATCGGCCAGGTCGCGGTGGCGGACGTCGCCGACGACTCCGATGACGGTGGCGAGGAGGTCCACTTCGTCGAAGTACAGCTTGCGGCCGATCGCGCTGCTGCCAGGCCAGGCGCGCTCCGCGAGCGCGCGGCTGACGACGACAACCGGGTCGCTGCGTTCCCCCGCGTGGAACACCCTGCCGGTCACGATCGGGATCCTCATCGTCTCGAAGTAGCGGTCGGACACCGCGTTGAAAGCTGCCCGCCGCGATTCGCCGGCTTTTTCGCAGCCGGTAGCTGGATGAATTTCCGTTGCCGCTGAACGGGAGCGCGCGTACGCCAGCAGCGTCGACGATCCCTGGCAGCGCCCGGATGCGCTCGAGCAGCTCGCGATGCACGGCCACCTGCGAGGCCGGGGTCGTCGTACTTGTTCCTCGGCAGCCGGTACTCCATCGTGAGCAGTTGCGACGAGTCGAAGCCGACGTCTGCCGACGTCAAACCGGCGAAGCTGCGAAGCGTCAGGCCGGTGGCGACGAGCAGGACGACCGCGAGCGCCACCTGGCACACGACCAGCACGTTACGGAGTCGCGAGGTGCCGGAGTCTCCGATACTGCGATCACCATCGCGCCCGGTGCCGGCCCCACCCGTCCGTGCCCAGTGGAGGGCCGGCGGCAGACCGGCGGCGATGCCCGCGAGCAGCGCGGTCAACACCGCTACCGCCACGACCGCCAGGCTCAGCCTCGCGTTCTCGATCCCGTATACCCCGGCCGGCGCGCTCGTGACCAGGAACCTGATGGCGATCCTTCCCGCCGCGATGCCCAGCACCGCGCCGAGGGCGGCCCGGACCAGGCTCTCGATCAGCAGCTGCCTGGCGATGCGGAGGCGTCCGGCGCCGAGTGCCGCGCGGACGGCGATTTCGCGGCGGCGTGCGGCCGCGGCGCCAAGCTGTAGTCCGGCGACGTTGGCGCAAGCCGCGATCACCATGATGCCGACCATCGTGGCCAGCAGCTGCAGCGAGTAGGCCGAATCCTCGACGACGTAGTCCTTCAAAGGATGCACGATCGCGCCCCGCCCGCGATTGACGTCGGGATGAACGCGCTCGAGCGTGGCGGCGATGGCAGCGGCCTCCAAGCTGGCTTGCGCCGGCGTCGATCCCGGCGACAGCCGGGCGATCCCGATGTAGTTGTGGTTGGTTCGCTCGATCCCCGCAGTCGTGGTCCAGAAAGGCAGCAGTACTTCCACCTCGTCGATCGGGAAGCGGAAGGAGGCCGGCATCACGCCGACGATGGTGAAGGGAGCGTTATTGAGCTGGATCTGCCGTCCGACGATATCGTGACGTCCGCCGAACCGGTGCCGCCACGTGCTGTCGGTCAGGACGGCCGACGCGCTCCCCATTTGGGGTGTCGGCGCCCCGGCCGAACGGGACACCGATCGCCGGCGGTACGCCGACGACGTCGAAGAATCCGCTGGTGACGAAACCACCACGCAGGCGATCCGGTTCGGCCACGCCGGTCAGATTCACGCTCTGCGCGAAGAAAGGGGAAAGGGCCGACAGCGTCTCCACCTGTGCCTGCAGGTCGCGAAGGTTCTCGTACGAGATCCCCGCGGGACGTTCGTCCAGCGCGCCGCGGATGGTCACGATGGCGGCCGGCTGGGGGAACGGAAGCGGCTCGATCAGCACCGCCTGGATCAGGGCGGCGATCGCGGTGGTGGCGCCGATGCCCAGCCCAAGCGTGACAACGCTGAAGAACGAGAGCCCGGGCCGCCGCCACAGCATGCGCACGGCGAACCGGAGGTCCTGGGCCGACGCCGCGAGCGACGGCCTGCGAAGGTAGGCCGCTTCCGCGGCCGCGCTGACCAGGAGATCCCTGAACGCGGCCGTCGTCGAAACAGAGGCGCTGCCATCTGCCGCCGATCGCCGCGTCGCGGCGACGTTCGGCAAAGGTGCGCAGCATCTCATCCTGGTAGCGCTCACGGAAGGTCCCGGGAAACAGCCGCAGCAGACTCCGGTAGAAAGGAATCATCATTGGATGCGCGACCTCGACACGTCAGCCCCGTCGCAGCAGGTGCAGGGCCCGGGCCGCACGCACCTGGCTTTCGAGCCGGGCCGCCTCCGCCTGCGCCACCTCCCGTCCGAAGTCGGTCAGCCGGTAATAGCGGCGGCGTTCGTCGCTCGACGGATCCGGCCGCTCGTCGAGCTCCTCGATCAGCCCGCCGTCCACCAGGCGCGCGAGCGCGCGATAGAGCGTCCCGGCGTGGAGCGTGATGCGGCCGTCGGTGCGGCGCTCGACCGCCTGCATGATGTGGTAGCCGTGGCGATCCTCTTCGGCCAGCGACAGCAGGATCTTCGAACGCCACCGGCGTGAGCGGGAGGCATGGCGGCGGGGTCGGCGGGCAGTTTGCGCATGCTCATTTCTTTGCCCGCATGCAGGGCGTCGCGCATCGCGTTGGCGATCCCGCTCGAAATCGTGCCGAGCTCGGCATCTTCCAGGTTGGTCATGATCGCGTAGGTCACGCCGACTTCCGGCAGCATCACGAGAAAGGACGCGGCCCCGGCCTGGTTGCCGCTGTGCGACATCCGCCGGATGCCGTCCTGCGCCGGGAGAGACGCCGAAGCCAAGGCCGTAGCCGGTACCCGTGCCGTCGGTGGTCTTCTGTTCCGTCCACATCTGTTCGACCGTGGCCTTCTTGAGCAGGCGTCCCGGTGTTGAGGGCAATGCCGAAGCGGACCAGATCGTCCGCCGTCGAGAGGAGACCGCCGCCGGCGACCTTCATGCTGGTGTCGTGAAGGTCCGCATTGTAGACCGCGCCGACCTTGGCGAAGCCGCGCATCGGCCGGTGGCAGGCTGTCCGATCATCTGCTGCGTGAGGACCTGGTAGCCGCGGGCCCGGTCGGGGACGATCTCGTAGATGCGGTCGAGCCGCGTGCGCGTCATGCCGGCGGGCGCGAAGACCCGGTCGCGCATGAACTGCTCGTAGCTCGTGCCGGAGGCCCCCTCGATCGCGCACCCGAGCAGGGTGTAGCCGTAGGTCGAATAGAGATACTTCGTGCCCGGCTCGTGCAGCAGCGGATCGTCCTTGAAGAGCGCGAGCGAATCCCCGAGGACGAAGTAATGCGTCTTGCCGGCCGACTCGCCCGGCTTGCCGTAATGACGGATCCCGGCGAGGTGGCCCAGGACCTGGCACGGTGGTGATCGCGGGATGCTTCGCCGGCCAGGCCGGGCAGTAGGTCCGGATCGGCGCGTCGATGATCGATCTTGCCGGCTTCCGACCAGCGTCATGACGGCGGTCGCGGTCAGCGGCTTGGCGACCGAGGCGGTGCGGAACGCGGTGGTCGGCTTCACCGCGCACGCCATGTTCGAGGTCGGCGCTGCCGTAGGCGCTCGCATGGATCGGCTGATCGCGGAACGCCGCTGCGATCGAGACGCCAGGAATGTTCTGCCGCTTCATCTCGGCGGCGACCACCGCGTCGATCTTGGCGACCGCCTCGGCGGGCAACCCCTTCGATTGCGCGACCAGGGTCAACGCCGGGATCGCGAGTGCCGCCAGACAGACCAGGGGACGAAGAGCGGGACGGATCATGCGCACGTCTGACCTCCACTATGTGCTTTGCGCGACTATACGCCTCGGGCACACAGACGGTCAACTCCCAACCTCCAACTTCCAACTCCCAAAGAATGCGCGACTACCCCAGCTCCTGAACTCATGACCTCCTGTCAAAGGCTGTCCGGACAGCGGCTGCAAGAAACCGCCTGAGCACGTGTACAGGAGATTAGGAGACAGGAGACGATCATTTAGAAGCTCCTGAACTCGTGAGCTCCTGTGAAAAAAACTGTCCCGACGCGGCCTGCAGGATCAATTCCCTTGGGAGCTGGGAGCTGGGAGCTGGAAGCTGGGAGCTGGAAGCTGGAAGCTGGTGTCTTACGCCCGCCCCGCGAATTCCCTGGTCTCGGTGTGAACCTTCACCTTCTCACCCTCCTTGATGAAGAGGGGGACGCGCACTTCGAGGCCGGTCTCCAGGGTGGCGGCCTTGGTGACGCCGCCGCTGGCGGTGTCGCCGCGGACGCCGGGCTCGGTCGAGGCGACGGTCAGCTCGACGTGCGGCGGGAAGATCACCCCGATCGGGTTGCCGTTGTACTTGTGGATCTGGACCAGCACGTTGTCCACCAGCAGCAGGCGATCGTCGCCGAGGGTGTCGGCCGAGAGCGTGAGCGTCTCGAAGTTGTCCTGATCCATGAAGTGATAGCCGCCGGCGTCGGCGTAGAGGAACGTCGCCGGGACCATCTCGAGGTCCGGTTCGCGAAACTTCTCGCCGGCCTTGAAGGTCTTGTCGAATACCGCCTGGGTCAGCAGGTTGCGCATCTTGAGGCGGACGAGCGTCTGGCCGCCGCGGGCGGTCGGCTTCGAGATCTCGACGTCGATGCAGTGGTAGGGGGCACCCTCGAACTCGAAGTAGGACTTCCGTTTGATTTCGATCGCTTCAATCAGGCTGGCCATCACGGTATTCTCTCATTTTCACCTCTGGCGGGATACGACATCGGCGCAGGGGAGGGGGCGTGATCCGGAGAATTGCGCTGTACGGGATTGGACTTCTGGCTGCCCTAGCGGTGGGCGTCACCGCGGTCGGCTACGCGCTGCCGCAGGATCACGTCGCGTCGCGCGAGGTGGTTTTTCCAGCGGCACCCGCGGCGGTGTTTGCCGTGGTAGCCGACGTCGGCCGTTACCCCGAATGGCGCGAGGGGGTGACGACCGAAATTGTGTCCACCGACCCGCTGACGTGGCGCGAGACCAGCGGGGGAGACGTGGTGACGTTCAAGGTCGAGGAGAAACGCGCGCCCGAACTGCTCCGGGTGCGGATTGCCGATCCCGATCTACCCTTCGGCGGGAGCTGGACCTACGAGCTCGCGCCGGCTCCGTCCGGCACGCGCCTACGCATTACCGAACACGGTGAGGTCTACAACCCGATCTTCCGGTTCATGTCGCGGTTCGTCTTCGGCCACACCGCCACCATCGACGGCTTCATCGCCGCGCTGGAAAAACGGCTCCACCCGTCCTAGCAGCTCTGCGTCCTTGCGGTGAAGTGTTTGTCGATGGTCGTGAGACGAGCCACTAGCTCTCTCTCAGGATCTCCGCCGGATCGAGGTTCGCGGCGCGGCGCCCAGGCGCCAGGCACGCGATTGCCGCCACCGCCATCAACGCCATCGGCACGCCGACGATCGTCGTGAGGTCGGTGGGGCTGACGCCGAACAGCACGCTGGTGAGCAGCCGGCCGGTCATGAAGGCCAGCGTAATGCCGAGCGCCACGCCCGCCCCGACCAGCCGCAGCCCCTGCAGCACGATCATCCGGCGCACCGCCGACGGGGCGCCGCCAAGCGCCAGCCGGATCCCGATCTCGCGGGTGTTCTGCTGGACGAAGTACGCCATCACCCCGTAGATCCCGACCACCGACAGCACCAGCGCGGTCAGCGCGAACATCCCCACCAGCACGCTGAGATAGCGCGGCGCCGCCAGCGACTCCGACACCAGGTCGGTGCCGGTGGCGACGTTGGCCAGCGCGAGTCCGGGATCCAGCTCGCGGACGGCGCGGCGCAGGTCGGTCGCCAGCGCCGACGGATCACCCGCGGTCCGCAAGACGAAGAACCCATTGGCGAAGTCGACGAACGGCATATAGACCGTCCCATCGTCCGGCGCGTCGAGCCCGGTCCACTTCACCGTGGCGACGACACCGACTACGGTGGTCCACGGGCAGGTGGTGCAGCCCCCTTCCCGGAACCGGCGGCCGAGCACTTCCTGCTTCGGGAAGAACCGGTCCGCCCACGCCCGGTCGACGACCACCACGTCGTCCCTCAACGAATGTTCGTCGAGGAGACGCCCTCGCTCGAGCGGCAGGCCGGCGGCGGCGAAAAACCCGGGTGACGCGGCGACAAAGGTGCAGAGCGGCTGGTTCTCGCCCGGGGGAGTGGGCCGATCTTCAAGGTCGAAGTTGTTCAGGTTTCCCGCGTCGCTGGGGGGGCGGCTGTCGGCGAGCGCGGCGGCCCGCACGCCGGGGAGCGCACTGATTCGCGCCAGCGCGCGTTCCCAGAACGCCTTGCGATCGGCTTCCTCCGAATATTGCGTGCCGGGCAGCGCCACTTCGGCGGTGAGCATGCGCTCGGTATCGATCCCGACGTTGACCCGTTGCAGGCGGCCGAGGCTGGCCATCACCAGGACCGCGGCGACGATCAGCGGCGTCGCGAGGGCGAACTCCGACGCCACCAGAACGTGGCGCAGCCGTCGGGCCATCGGCCCCGCGGTGCTGGAACGTCCGCCCGACCGCAGTGCGCCGTCCATGCGCGCCCGCGATCCGCGGACGGCCGGCATCAGGCCACCGGCGAAGATCAGGGCGCCGCTGCCGATCGCGAGCACCGCCAGCCAGCCGAGCACCGGTGCGGAGAGGCGGACTTCCGCCAGACGAGGGATATAGCCGGTGCCGTACGCCGTCACCAGGTTCACCGACAGGATCGCGACCACCAGCCCCACCGCCGCCGCGCCCGCGGTCAGCACCGCGCTCTCGACCAGCAGGTGCCGCAGCAGACGCCCCCTCGACGCGCCGAGCGCGCCGCGGATCGCCCACTCACGGCCCCGCTCGAGCGAGCGCGCGACGAGCAGGTTGACCGCGTTGACGCAGGCGATCAACAGCACGCACGCGACCGCCCCGAGCACGAGCAGCAGGGTCGATCCGGCGTCGCCGACGACGCGTGATTTCAGGTCCTGAAGGCCCCAGGTAGCTTTCTCATCCTGATAAGAGGACTTCCAGATCGGAAACAGCCGCGCGTTGGTGGCGCGAAGCGGCTGCAGCGCCGCCGCCGGCGACACGTCCGGGCGTAGCCGGCCGAGAGCCATCGTGAAGAACGGGCCCTTGCGCTTCGGCACCGGCCAGCGTTCCGCCGTGAACAACGAAATGGTGTTTTCGAGCGGTCCGGTGACGTCCTCGAGCACACCGACGACGGTGTGCGGCTCGCCGTCCACCGTCACCGCGCGGCCGAGCACCGCCGGGTCGCTCCCGAAGCGCCGCGTCCAGTAGGCATGCGTCAACACCGCAAGCCGATCCCCGCCCTCATCGTCGGCCTCGGTGAAGAGCCGTCCGAGCAGCGGGTGCTGGCCGAGCAGCCCAAAGTAGGAGCCGGTGACCGACTTCGCGGTGACCCGTTCGGCCAGGTCCCCGTCGGTGACGGTGACGGCCCGGGTCTGGTAGGCGGCAACCGCGCTGAAGGCCGGATGGTCCTCTTCGAGCGCGCGATAGTCCACCACCGAGAATCGAAAGCGAAAGGGTGGATTGTCGGTGTAGATCCAGAACAGCGATTCCGGCTCCGCATAGGGCAGCGGGTTGAGCATGACCGCCCGGACGACGCTGAGCATGCCGGTGGTGGCGCCGAGACCGAGGCCGATCGTCAGGACGATCGTGGCGGTCAGGGCAGGGGTCCGCACGAGCGAGCGGACGCTGTAGAGCAGGTCACGCCAGAGGTCAGGCATCATCATCACCCGGCTGAAGAGGGCCGTCCGGAAGCGGTCGAGAAAAAGGTGGAAGGGATAGAGGATCCGCTGGCGGCGCAGCCAGCGGGCGGCGGCGCGATCGCCGTCCTGCCGGCGGCGCCATTCGTAGAGCTCGGCGAGGTCGGCCTCGATCACCCGGCGGTCGGCTTCGTCTACGAATAGTCGAAGGAGCAGGCGCATATCAGCCTTTGTCGGCGCGCAGCAGCCGGCCGAGGCCGCGCCAGAGCCGGGCGTGCTCGTTGCGCTGCTCCCGGACGGCGGCCAGCCCCTGGCGACTGACCCTGAAATAGCGGCGCACCCGTCCCTCCTCGGGCTCGTCGAGGCGTGAGGAGACCAGCCCCTTCTTTTCGAGCCGGCTGAGGGCGATGAAGACCGCGGCCTGGGCCACGTCGCGGCCGGTCAGCTTTTCGAGGGTGAGGACGAGCGGGACGCTATAGGTCTCTCCCCCTTGCCGGAGCATGGCGAGAAGGACCTGGAGCTCGAAATGTTGCAGCTGAGGTCGGGCCTTGGGTTCCACTAACAGTGTTAGTCGGAAGATCGGGCGGTTTGGTTGGCCCGAATCGGCAGGATTGTGAGATTTTGTTGTTCTGTCGTGCTCTGCCGCCCCCGGTCAACGCGGAAACTGGAAGGCCTCCCCGCACCGGGCGCACCGGAACTGCTGACGTCCATCGGCTTCGTCGAGCAGTTGTGTGTCGTGGATGCCACACGCCGGGCACTGCCGCGTCATCTCCGGGTCAATCACGTGCCCTTGCTGGCAGGCGTACGCTGCCCGGCCCGCCTCACTCGATTTCCAGGCGTTCTGGGTCCAGAGCATCTCGCCGCCGCACTCGGCGCACGGTATCGATCGGATCAGCGCGTTGAGCATTCTGGATTCCTGTTCTGTTCTAGGCCCGCTTGTCAGGGGGCTCTGCGCCGGCTTCAGCGAGCTTCGGGGCTTCGGTGAGCCCGCTCAGATACGTCCGTGACTCCAGCAGCGTCGAGGCCACCAGCGTCGCGCCGGCTTCGCGCAGACCGGGTGCGGTGTCGTCGGCGAGCGACGCCGGCCCCCAGCGGCCGACCAGGATTCGAACCTCAGGCAGTGCAGCGTGCAAGCGCTTTACCAGGTAACGGGTCTTCGACGGTGGACTGGGCGGCAGGTCGGCGAAACAGACAATCGAGAACTGTCCGGCCCTCACGAACGACACGATCTCGGAGGCCTGCATGCGCCCGGGAATGATCTCCACGACGACCGGCAAATCGTCGAGCAGCTGGGCGAGCATCGTCAGGGCGAGCTCGTCGGCGAGCCCGTTTACCGGGTAGCCCATGATCCGCAAGGGCTGTCCTGCACTTGTCACGGAGAGAGCCATCGCCGCGTCGGCGGGCAGGACACCGTCCGGATCGTGGGCGCGCCGGATCGCGTCCGCGGCGTCCGCCAGCAACTCCCGCGTGGCATCGATGACGGCGGTTTCTTCGTCGGGCGAGAGCCGTTCTTCGAGGCGATCTCTTTCCGCATAGTTCAGAGCGGGCAACAGCAGGGCGTCGTAGACCGTGTGCGGCGGCTCGGTCTTGACATGTTTTTCGATGAGGTCGGCCGCCTCACTCTGGTCACGCGCCAGGAGCCGCTGGTAGTAGCCGTACTCGGGAGCGAGCGCGGGGGTGTCGGCCATCAGCAGCCCGACGAACTCGAGCCCTGGCACGTGCTTGCCGAGCACGACCAGGCAGACGGTGAGCGGGGTGGCCATCAGCAAGCCGAGGGGACCCCACAGCCAGGTCCAGAACGCCACGGAAATCAGCAGCGCGACCTGCGACACTCCGGCCGCGCCGGCGTACAGGACGGTCTCGAGTACCAGGTTGGTGAACAACTCGAGAACGATGAACAGCGCGACGACCGACAGCGGACCGGTCCACCCCTGGAGTGCGGCAAGGCTGACCAGAACGGGAGCGCCGGCGCCGAGCACCGGCCCGAGGTATGGAATGAATCGAAGCGCCGCCCCAAGGGTCGCCCAGACCAGCGCATACGGCACACCGAGAAAGTACAGCCCGACGCCCGCAACCACGCCGTAGACCAGGTTCACCAGCGTCTGCATCAAGAGCTGCCGGCTGACCCGGCTCCCCGCCTCGTCGAACGCCTTGGTCGTTGTGGACAGCCGGCCGTGGCCGAACAGGCCGATGAGGCGATCGCGCAGGTCGCGGCGCTCGAGCAGCATGAAGATCACGAGCACGCCGACGAGGCCGGCCGTCCCCAGCGGACCGACAATCGGGGCAAGCCACGAGAACCCGGGAAACCCCGCGACCTGTTCAGAGGTGACGACGACCGGTTGCGAGGGTGTTCCGCGGGGGGCGTCAGCCTGGCCGAGGTCGCTCTTGATGTCGTCGATCGTCTCCTGCAGCTTCTCGACCGAGCCCCCCTTGCCGGCGCCGCGAATGTCCTTGATCTTGGTGAGCATGTTGACGCGGTAGCGGGGGAGATCGTCGGCGAGATGGGTCATCTGCCGCGCCAGGCCCCAGCCGGCCAGGCCGACGACGATGAAGACGAGGGTGACGACGGCGAGAACGGCGGGGACGCGCCCGATCCGACGCTCGAGCCAGTTGACCGGCGGCGTCAATACGAACGTGACCAGGATGGCGAGGGCGACCGGCACGAACACGGCCTGCGCCCAGTAGAGCATGACGACGACCAGCACGCAGCCGGCAAAGGTCACCCACGGTTTCAGCGTCTGCGCCGCGTTTTCCATTCGGGCCAAGGGTCGTCTCGTGCGGCGCAGGTGGCGGGTCGCGGGCGGGCGTGCGCGCTGGCAACGCCTGCCCGTGGGTACTGTGCCCCGGATCGAGTCTCGGCTTCAAGTTATTCGGCGGATCAGGGCCTAACGAGATCCGGTGGGCATCGGCGTAACGCCCTTCTTGACGACACCATCCTTGATCACGATCTGAACGTTGGAAAGGGACTTGGCGACGTCATACAGGGGATTGCCCTGCACCACGATGATGTCGGCCAGTTTCCCGGGCTCGATCGTTCCGAGGTCGTTGCGGCCGATGATTCGTGCGTTGACACGCGTGGTGGCCGAGATGGCACGCAGCGGCGACATGCCCATGTCGACGTGCGCCTTGATCTCCCGCCACAGGGCCTCGGTATGAAAATTCATCGGCGTGCCGGAGTCGGTGCCCATGCCCATGACGGCGCCCGACTCGATGAACTGTTTGAGCCCGCGTTCGCGAAAGAACACCTCGCGGTCGGTTCGTTGAAAATACGGCAGCGCCGGCCAGTTCTTGAACGAGTCCTGCACTTCCTGCCAGATGTCGGGCGGGAAGTCCTTCTTGAGTTGCGGATCCTGCAGGCGCTCTGGAAATTCCGCCGTGTCCGGGTAGACCCAGGAGCGGTGGGCGGCGGTGACGACCACAGGCCGCCCGGCATTGACGATGTCGCGGATCAGCTCGGGTGTGTAGGGCGGCGTCGTGCCGGCCGAACCCGCATGTGTCAGGACGTCGATGCCGGCCTCGAGCGCATCACGCACCTGGTCCTCGCCATAAACGTGCGCGTGCACCTTGAGGTTGTTCTTGTGCGCGGCTTCGGCAACCTTCTGGTAGTGGGCCCGGGTCATCGGGTAGGCCTTGATCACGTCGACGCCGGCTTTCGCCAGCCTCTCGGTTTCGGCGTAGGCTTCGTCAGGCGTGGTCACCTTGCTCTGGAACAGCAGTTCGGGAGGGTAGTTGCCGAGCGAGAGCGTGATCCAGGGTCCGCTCATCAGCATCCGCGGGCCGGGAAGCTCCCCTCGCGCGATCCGATCGCGGACCGACAGGCTCTCCTTCAATGGCGCCGACAGATCGACCGCCGTCGTGATGCCTGCGTCGAGCAACTGTTTTGCCGAGATTTCCATGACCCGTTCGACGCCGTGCTTGGCGATCCACGGGAACCAGCGTCCGTAGTTGCCGTGGCCCAGAATCATCAGGTGCGCGTGCAGGTCCATCAGCCCGGGCATCATCGTCCGGCCGGTCGTGTCGATCACCGTCGTGCCGGGTGGAACTTGAATCTCCGATGACGGGCCAGCCGCAACGATCCGATTGCCTTCGATGAGCACCGTCGCATGGTGCGTCGGAGGGACTTCATACCCGGTCAGGAGCATCCCGCCGACCAGCGCGAGCCTGGCGGAGCCTCGAGCGGGTTCAGGCTTCTGTCCCTGACCTTGTGTATGGACCGTCACCGCGGTGGCGAGGCATACGGCGGCGGCTATCAGACTCAGCTTGTTGGACATTCGTTCGATCTCCTTAACGCTTCAGCACGACGCCATCCTTGACCACGACTTCGACTCGAGAGAGCGCAGTCATGTCAAAGAGCGGATCGCCGTCGACGACGATGATGTCGGCGAGCTTGCCAGTTTCGATGGTGCCGAGGTCGTTTCCTTTACCGAGGATCCGAGCATTGACCCGGGTCGCGGCTGAAATCGCGCGCGCCGGTGACATCCCCATGTCCGCGTGCACCTTGATCTCGCGCCACAGCGCCTCGGTGTGAAAATTCATCGGTGTTCCCGAGTCCGTCCCCATCCCGATGACCGCGCCTGACTCGATGAACTGCTTCACACCGCGCTCCCGGAACAGCGTGTCTCGATCCGCTCGTTGAAAGTAGGCGAGCGTCCTCCACTCGGCGAACGAGTCCTGCACTGCGCGCCAGATCTCTGGCGAAAAATCCTTCTTGAGCTGAGGGTCCTGCAGCCGCTCGGGGAAGGCCATCGTGTCGGGATAGATCCAGGACGTTCGCGCGGCGGTGACCACGACCGGGCGGCCGCTGTTGACGATCTCGCGCAAGAGGGCGTCGCTGTATGGGGGCGTATTCGCTCCTCCGGCATGCGTCAGAACGTCGACGCCTCCCTCGAGTGCGTCACGCACCAACGATTCTTCGTGAACGTGAGCGTGAACGGTCAGCTTGTATTTGTGCGCGGCCTCGACCACCTTGGCGTAGTGTGCCCGTGACATCGGGTAGGCCTTGATGACGTCCACACCCGCCTGCGCCAGCTTCTCGGTTTCGGCATAGGCTTCCTCGGGCGTCTTCACGACTCGTTGGAAGTCGATGGCGAACGGTCCCCGCGACAGCGTAATCCACGGCCCGCTCATCAGCATCCGTGGCCCGGGGATCTTGCCGCTGTTGATGCGATCGCGGAGGGCGAGGCTTTCCTTGAGAGGACCGGCGAGATCGACGGCGGTGGTGACCCCGGCATTGACCAACTGCCTGGCGGATGTCTCCATTACCTGGTCGACGCCGTGTTCGGCCAGCCACGGGAACCACCGCTGATAGTCGCCATGCCCGAGCAGCATCGTGTGCACGTGCAGGTCGATCAGCCCCGGCAGCATCGTCCGTCCGCTGGTATCGATGACGGTTGCCCCCGGCGGGGATCTTGGCGTCAGCCGCGGCGCCGACCCACACGATCCTGTTGCCCCTGATGATCACCGCCGCGTGATGCACAGGCGGGCGTACGTCGTAACCCGTCAGCAGCATGCCACCGACGAGCGCCAGGGTCTGCTCTGGTGCGGCGTTCTTTGCGGGCGCAGTGGACTGCGCGCCGAGCGCCTGGATGGCGGCGACCGCCAGAAGGCTCAGCAGCGCCGGTCGCATCACTCGAAGGCGCCGGTCAAGGTTTCCGTCTGGCGTCGGCAGCTTGCGCATCCGCGTGATCCCCCTTGTAAATGACCCCGCCCTTGACCACGATCAGCGGATCGTTCAGCGCGGCGATGTTCTCGAGTGGATTGCCTCTCACGACAATGACGTCGGCGAGCTTGCCGGCTTCGATCGTGCCGAGCTCACGGCCTTTGCCGAGGATCTGCGCATTGATCCGCGTCGCGGCCTCGATGGCTCGCAACGGCGACATGCCTTGCTCGACGAACACCTTCAATTCCCGCCACAACGCCTCGGTGTGGAAGTTCATCGGGGTGCCGGAGTCGGTGCCCATGCCGACCACCGCGCCGGACGAGATCCACTGCCGAACCAGCGGGCCACCGAATTGCGTGACCCGGTTCATGTTCCGGAAGTATCCGAGCGTGTGCCAGCTCCGGAAGGACTGCTGGACCTCGGCGTAAACGTCGGGCGGGAAGTCCCGCCTGAGACGCGGATCCTGGAGGCGTTCGGGAAACGCCACCGTCGCCGGATAGACATCGAACCACAGCGCAGCGGTCGGGACGACGGGTCGCCCCGTCTCCACGATCTCGCGGACGAGCGCGGGATCATAGGGCTGCCGGCTGGCGGCACCTACATGCGTGAGAACGTCGACCCCGGCCCGGAGAGCGTCGCGGACGTTCTGTTCGTCGTAGACATGCGCATGAACCTTCAAGCCATGTTTGTGGGCCGCCACGCTGACGGCGGTGTACTCAGCCAGCGTCATCGGGTAGACCTTGATGACGTCGACGCCAGCCTTGGCCAGTTGCTCCACCGCGAGAGCCGCGTCCGCGGGGCTCGTGGCCTTGATCTGAAACCCCAGCTCGGGCGGGTAGTTGCCGGGGGCTTTGGTGATCCAGGGGCCGCTCACTGACAGCCGCGGACCGGGAATAGTGCCGGCCTTGACGCGATCGCGAACGCTGAGACTCTCCTTGAGCGGCCCGACCAGATCGACAGCCGACGTCACGCCGGCCATCAGGAGCTGCCGCGCGGAGATCTCCATGACCGCTGCGCGCCATGCTCGACGATCCACGGGAACCACCGCCCGTAATCTCCGTGCCCAAGGATCATGAGATGCACGTGCAGGTCGATCAACCCCGGCATCATCGTCTGCCCGCTGGTATCGATCACCAACGCACCGGGCGGGATGGTCAACCTCACTGGCAGGACCGACGCGCACGATCTTGTCGTCTTCGATCAGGATGGCCGCGTGATGCACCGGGGGGACCTGGTAGCCATCGAGGAGCATTCCGCCAACGAGGGCGAGCGTCCGCTTTGGCGCCTGACCGTCGAGCAGCGCCGCGGCACTGGTCAGGACGATCGCGAGGCTGGCGACAATCCGTGCTGACGTTTTCATGTGGACCCTTCGATGCAGACGGACGTCTGGCGTGTGGCCCGGACTCGGGCTCAGCGATGGCTCGTCGGTTTCGGTCGACTGGGTTTGAATCGCCGCCGTGAACGCCGGCGCCCGTTCCAATGCGCGACCCACCTGGGTCAGGTGGTCGAAGGCCGACTGCCGGCGGGTGATCACCCCCGGCGGGAGCGCCAGGTCGAACGGATCCTCTCCAGTGAAGGGGGCCTTTACGATCCGGGTCTCGACCAGCTCGCGGGTGGAGAACACCAGCCGTCCTGTCTCGTGCTGTTCCATGCTCTCGGTCTGCACGTTCAGAAAGGTTTCGACGTCGATCGACCGGACGATTTCATATCGAGCCAGCCAGGCCTTCGGCGGCCCCTCGCTCGACCAGCGAAACTGCACGCGCAGGGGGTCGACGAACCGCAGCCGGTAGACCGGCCTCCCGCCGACCTGCTGGTCGTCTCGAGTGAGAGATTGACCGGGGAGACTGGTGATGCGACGGCGGTTCGCCCGGCGTCGATGACGGCCTCGTTGTAGCGAAGCTCACCGAGGATCGGCTGATACGGGACAAACCCTCGTGCCAGGTACTGGTAGATCATCGGCTGAAGCCTGGCGGGCAGGCGGGCTGCCGCGGCCTCGAATTCCTCCCTCGTGGGCACGATGCTGAGCAACCCGCGCGCTTCACCGCTGAACCCGGGCTTGTAGTAGACCCGGGGTGAGGCGCTGCCACTGGTCGGCTCGTTCACGTATGCCAGGTAGACCTGACCGTTGACGTCGAGCGATCGGCCGGCTCCGGCGCGATTGTCGGCGCCGTCCATCCACTCCAGCAGATAGCGGACCTCGACCCGCTCCGGCCCACCAGGGGTGTCGCGAATGTGATCGACAATCCGCCACCGCCGGAACATGAACTCACCCGGGCGGACCAGTTGCGCGAGCGCGGCCTGGGCTTTGCTCAGGACCTCGGCTGCCGACACGGTGCGGGCGTGGCTGCGATAGAGCATGAGCACGCCGACCGCAGCCAGCGTTGCCGCGGCGACCCTGAAGGAGGGGGTTGCGGTAAAGCGATGCCGCACCGGAACTTGCCACCGCCGGAGACGCGCCCGCACCAGGTCCAGCAGGTGAGCGGGTGGCGCTTCCATTCCGGCTCGAGCGACCCGGCGGCCAAGGTCCCGGCCGAAGTCGTCGGGCGTCAGGACTTCGATGCCGCTCAGTTCGGCGCCGAGCTCGCGCAACTCCGACAGCTCGGGGTCGCCCTGCTCCGCGTCAATGGCAGGCTCCCGCACTGCGTCGCTGCGCAATCAGGCTGTCGACATAATCGGCGAGCAGTCGCGCCCGCCGCCGTTGACTTCGCTTCATGACACGCCTCGCTCCGCCAGTCGATCGCGGAGACGTCGCAACGCTCTCAACAGCCGCATACTGACCGCCGCCTCGCTGATGTTCAGAATCGCCGCCACCTCCCGGTTGGTATGTTGCGCGGTGAATTTCAGCGCGAGCACGACCCGGTCTCCCTTTTCGAGCGAGCCGACGACTTCCAGCAATCGTCCCGACCGCTCCCTGGCGGAGCAGATGGCCTCGGGGTTGGCTTCCTGCCCGCGCGTCTCGATCAGTTCGTCCAGAGGGACGCTGACGGATGCCCGCTTGCCCTCGACCCGCCAGTGATCGATCAGGGCGTTGCGCGCGATCCTGAACAGCCAGAAGGTGGCGGCTTCCCCGCGTGGCGCCGCATGCCAGTGGCGATACGTCTTGAGGAAGATCTGGCTGACCAGATCCTGAGCGGTCTCCGCCGAACTCACCTGGGAGCGCACGAACGCGTAGACCCGCGGGAACGTCTGCTCGTACAGGGCGCTGAACTCCGAGTCAGGCCAACTCGGCGTCCAGCGGGCGGACCGTGTCGCCGGCAGCGGACTGCATGCGCAGCAATCCCTCGCTGATCTCAGCCGCCGCGAAGCCTGGAGAGGTGGACCATAGGCGAGACATCGGTGCCTACCTATAACACGATGACTCCCGCCGAGTACAACACTTGCCGCCGGTTGGTTGTACTTCTCCGGCTTTTTCGTTTCACCTGTAACGCTGCGATCGCATCTGCGGCAGTTATCCCCGTTTCTTCGGGGGCGGCGCGAGCTTCCGAACGACGACCTGCCGGCAGGCCCGCAACCGTGCAATGGAGGGACTGACGATGTGGCTTTACAGAGAGGGCCCCGGCCTCGTGCTGGCCGCCCTGTGCGCAATCGGGCTCACTTCCACGCCGGCGCCGGCCGAAGCACAGGGCGGAACAGCCTCGGCCACCATGAACGGCAAGGTCTCCGACGCCACCGGCGGTGCGCTGCCCGGAGTAACGGTGATCGCAAAGAATCTGGCCACCAACCAGCCGCGAACGGTCGTCACCAATGAGGAGGGCCGGTACACTTTTGGCGGCTTGGCGCCCAGCCGGTATTCCCTTCAGTGCGAACTGCAGGGATTCGCCACCTTCGTCCAGACCGAGATCACCATCAATGTCGGCTCGGTCGTGACGATTGACGTGGCGATGCAGGTGTCAGGACGTTCTGAAACCATCACCGTGACCGGCGAACCGCCGATCGTCGAGCGAGGCCGGACCGACCTGAGTACGTTGATCACCACCGGCCAGATCGAGAGCCTTCCGACCGCCAGCCGCAACTTCCTGGATTTCACCTTGCTGACGCCGGGCACGGCAGAGGACATCAGTTCAACCGCCCAGGGGGTGGGCATGAGCGTTGGCGGCTCGCGGCCGAAAGAGGCCTCATTGCTGGTTGACGGATTCTGGAACACCGACGAGTCCTTCACCTTCCCGAGGTTCCAATACAGCCAGGACGCGATTCAAGAGTTTCAGGTCGTCAGCCTGGGCGGCACGGCGGAGTTCGGCCGCGCGATCGGCGGCCTGGTGAATGCGGTCACGAAGTCCGGCACCAACGCCTTCCGCGGGTCCGGTTACTACTTCTACCGCGACACCTCGCTCAATGCGCAGGATCCGCTCTCGAAGGCGCGCAATCTTCCGAAGGCAGAATTCGACCGTGAGTTGTTCGGAGGCTCGGTGGGCGGCCCCCTCATCCGCGATCGCTCGTTCTTCTTTGGCGCCCTGGAAAGAACGAACCAGGACACGCCACAGGACAACAGCATCACCCTGGCGACGGGGGCGGTGATCGGGCTGCCGGCGGCCGACGTGGGAGCGTTGAATCTGCCGCTGAAGTCCACCTTCGGCATGGTCAAGGTGACCCACCGGATCAACGACGCGCACTCGTTCGAGGCGGCCTATGTGAACTCCCAGGGGCTCCAGACCGGCGCGGCATTCATGCCATTCGTCACCCGGTCCCGCCTCAACCGTCTCAATACCGACGACCAGTCGGTGCAGTTCGCGTCCAAGTCGATCGCCGCCGACGGCCGGTGGCTGCACGACCTGCGGCTGTCCTACTTTCCGCGCGACTACACGCTCGACTCGCCCGATGTGTCCGGCCCGCCATTGACGCCCGAGGGTGAGCTGCGCAGCAGCAACGCGCCGTCCGTGAACATCACGAACGTGGCGCGCTTCGGTGGCGGGAGGGTGTCGCTGCAGATGTACACCAAGCCTTTCCAGGCCGTGTACTCGTCGACCATATCCAGGAGTCAGCACGCGATCAAGTTCGGCGTCGACTACATGTTCGTCCGCTTCACCTATGCGAGCTACGGCGGGCCGTCGTCTGGCACCTACAATTTCGGCAATCTCGCGAACTACGTGGCCGGCCGCTACACGACCTATACCCAGACCTTCGGGGACCCGCTGGCGACGTGGAACCACAATTACTTCGCCGGGTATGTGCAGGATTCCTGGGTGGCGAGCGACCGGCTCACGTTGAATCTTGGCCTTCGCTACGACGTCGATTGGGTGTCGAAGTATCAGGGCATGGACTATGGCCGCGATGCCATCAACCTCGGTCCGCGTCTCGCCGCGTCATACGACCTGAGCGGGCGCGGCACCACCGTGTTGAAGTTCAGCAACGGGCTGTACTACGACCGCATGTTCGAGAATCCAATCACTTCGACATACTTTCGCAACGCAGAGAATCTCCAGTCCATCGCCGCCACCTGGAATTTCGGCCAGACCGGTGCGCCGGCATACCCGGCCACGATTCCATCCGACACGCTGCCGGGGGACGCACCGCCCGGGGTCCGGAACGTCTACATCACGCCGAGCAAGTACCGGACACCGAGCTCGTACCAGGCAGGGTGGCCGCAGTCGATCATGCGTTCCGCAACGATTTCGCGACCACGGTCAGCTTCCTCTACAACCGCGGGTGGGACAAGGAGGTGTTGTTCGACCGCAACCTGTCCTTCGACGAACAGGCACAACGCTTCGTGCGGCCGGATCCGACCTTTCGCGATAATGAATCAGTTCAGCTACGAGGGAAAGTCCGAGTACACGGGGCTGGTAGTCGAGGCGCGCAAACGACTGTCCAACCGGTTCTTCGTCAACGCGAATGCCACCTTCGCGCGGGCCCGCGATCAGGGTGACAACTTCAACCAGCAGGTCTCTGACGTCCGCTTCCCCGAGGCGGAGTACGGCCCGTCCGTCGATACGCCGACGTTCAGGTTCGTTGCCAATGGCTCCTACGACGTGCTCTCGATGCTGTCCGTTTCGGGGGTGTTCCGTCTGCGCACCGGGTTTGCCTACGACGCCCGGGCCGGCGCCACGGTCGATCTCAATGGCGACGGGACCTTCGACGACCGGGTCACCGGGATCGAGCGGAACTCGTTCAGGATGCCGGGCGACCACTCGCTCGATCTTCGCCTCGCCTGGAAGGTGCCGCTCGGAGGGAATCGCGGTCGGCGGGTAGAGCTCAACCTGGACGCGTTCAACCTCTACAACCGCGACAACGTCAAGACGGTGAACGCGACCTGGGGAGCTAACCCGGCGACGCCCCTGACGAGCTTTGGAGTCCCGACCAGCTACTTCAATCCGCGGGAAATCCAGCTCGGCGTGCGGGTGGTCTTTTGATCGGCGCGCTCCTCACGGCCATATTGAGCGTGGCGGCATGCGCGCTCGTCATGGCCCAGGAGCCCGCGACCCACCGTGACGTTCGGCCGCATGCTGCCCAGGAGGTGGTCAGGTTCGTCCATTCGACCGGCGCCTATTCGCTTGACCACCCCGCGGACTGGCAGACGCACGAGCGTGGAGCGCGGACCAATATCGGCGCGGAAGATGGCCTGGAGGCCACGGCCCGGGGATTCCGCACCATCTACGGTGTCATCGTCGCGATCGTCGATGATCCGGCCGGCAAGCAATCGCTCGAGGACTCGGCCCGAGCCATTGTCGACAATGTGCTCAAGGGCAATGCCCACCAGCGCATGCACACGCCGGTTCACGCCGACGGAACCCTCGCCGGCGCTCCGGCGGCGACCGCCGTGATCATGGGGACCTCACCGGTCACCGGCCGCTCGGAACGCGCCGAGATCGTCTGCCGCAGGCTGGGGGAGTCTCAGCTGCTCTACCTCGTGCTGGTATCGCCTGGTGATCATTTCGCAACGCTCGAAGCACCTCTCAAGCGTGTCAGGGATAGCGTGCGCATCCCGGCTGCCAAACCGGCAGCGCAAGCGAAACCCGCAACGTCGAAGGTCACCCGGCTCGCGCTCGTCGGCGGGATGCTTCTGAGCGGATACGACCTTGTCCCTCCGTTGCACCACGCCGCCGTTCTGATCGAAGACAACCGGATCGTGTGGGTGGGGCCTGCGAACCAGGCCAAGGTCCCGCCGGATGCGAAGGTCGTGGACACCAGCGGCCAGACGATGCTGCCGGGCCTGATCGACCTCCATGTGCACCTGATGCTGCTCGGCCACGGGGACTACGCCCGTTGGTTCCCCTGGAGCGTCGAATACGGGGTCGAACGGGTGATGGAAATTTCCGCCAGGCAGCTACTGATGGCCGGTGTGACGACTGCCGTGGATCTGTCCGGACCTTTGAAGGAGAGCCTGTCGGTCCGCGACCGGATCGATCGCCGCGAGATCCCCGGCCCGCGGATGTGGATGAGCGGGCCCTGGGTCACCCTCTCGACCGGCCGGTTTCCACCAGAGCAGATGACCGTGACGACTCCGGAGGAGGCCTACGCGGCGACCGAGAAACTGGCCAAGGCGGGCGTCAACGTCATCAAGGCCTATCCGATGACCGGCGCTCACTACAAGAAAGTGGTCGAGGCCGCACACAAACATCAGCTGAAGGTCTACGCCCACGTGGTGGAGCAGAATCTCGTCCGCACGGCAATCGACGCCGGGGTGGACGTGCTGACGCATCCCGGCGGTGGTGATGCCCCTCCCTATCCCGCCGATCTCGTCGACGAGATCGTTGCCCTCGGCCGACCGGTCACGAGTACCGCGGTGCACCGGTGGATCTATCCCGCGACGATCGCCTTCCCCGGAAGGTTGCAGGATCCCCAGCTGAAGAAGGATTTCCCACCGGAGATCTGGCGCGAGGTTCAGGACTCGTTCAAGAACTGGCAAACCCTCCAGTACTTTCAACGAGCCGACCGGGACGCACTGTTCAACGAACAGCGGCTCAAGCAGTTGATCGATGCCGGTGCGGTCATGGGCATGGGCACGGATTCCGGGACACCCATGAACTTCCATACCGAAGCGCTCTGGCGTGAAATCAAGATTCACGTCGACATGGGCATGTCGCCACAGCGCGCCATCTCCGCGGCGACGCGGGTCAACGCCCGGATCATGGGGCGAGGCGCGGAGCTCGGGACCATCGAGGCAGGGAAGCTCGCCGACATCATCGTTGTCGCGGGAGACCCGCTCAGCAACGTGATGGCTCTGAGCGACGTCCGGGTGGTCGTGAAGGACGGCGTGGTGATGAAGAACGATGACGGCTCCGACGAGAGCCACCCCACCACACCTGGTCTCAAGCGTCGATAACCGGAGGGACTCGAGATGACCGCAGGGAACTGGCGCAATCGAATGGTGTGCCTGGTCGCGGCGCGGGGCTGGTTCTTGGTCTGGCCGGTGATCCTGCGGCGCAGTCGGCCGAAATCACGCCAGCTGTCGGAACAGGAACTGACCGATCTCGTGGTCGGCTCCATGATCCAGGCGAGCCGCGGCAACGATACGCCGGCGGCGCTCAAGCGGCTTCAGGATGCCATTGCGCAGGGCAAGACGTTCTCGATGATCGCCCTGGAAGACGTGCCGGATGAGTGGCTGACCGTGGTTCCCGCCGGCATGGGCGGTGGCGGCCCCTGGCAGCACGTGATCGATCGCACCAAGTCCCAGAACATACCGTTGATTCCGGACGCCACCGTCAGGGCGGTCCAGGCGCTGTCGAAACACATCGGCAAGAAGTTCAACGCCGCGATCCGGGTCGAAGCCGGCAACGCCTCGCTGACCACGCTGCTCGCCGCCCACGACCTCGGGCTCCCCGTCGTCGACGCGTGCCTGTCAGGCCGCTCACGCCCGGAGATCCAGCAGCAGATCCCATCGATCAACGGAATTGGCGCCGCGCCGGCCGCCATGGTGACGCGCTGGGGAGACACGGTGATCATCGATAAGGCGGTTGACGACTACCGGCTGGAGGACATCGGCCGGGGGATCGCGGTCGCCAGCGGAGGGGGATCGGCCATTGCGATGAACGTGATGTCGGGGCGTGATCTGCGACGCGGCGTGATCGGTGGGGCGTTGTCGCAGGCCATCCTGCTGGGCCGGACGGTGCGCGAAGCCACCGCGCAGGGCCGTGACCCGGTCGCGGCCCTGGTGAAGGCGTCCGCCGGCTTCCACCTGTTTCGTGGCGTCGTCACCAAGGCTGTCGGCAAGGGTGAGCGCGGGTTTACGTGGTGGGACGTCGAGATCAAGGGTTCGCACGAGTTCGCCGGCCATACCTACAAGGTCTACGTCAAGAACGAGAACATCGTGACCTGGCTGGACGGCAAGCCCGATGCGATGGCGCCAGACTTCATCGCCAACCTCGATCCGCAAACTGGACTCGTGCATTTTGGTGGAGACCTTGGCGCCTACAAGGAAGGGGCGGATGTTGCCATCATCGGCTGGCCCGCTTCGAAGATGTGGAGGACACCGAAGGGGATCGAGGTATTCGGGCCCCGGCACTTCGGGTTCGACTTCGACTACGTGCCGATCGAGTCATCCGGCGGGCGCCGGCCATCCTCTGGCGACGGTCGCGCGGGAGGACCGAGGCGATGACGCGCGGGTTCGTCCTCGCCGTAGCGGGGACGATGCTCATCGCGGTCGGAGAGCCATCCGGCTCTCATCCTGTCGTGATCGCTCAGGGCGCCGCGAGCGTGCCACGCGGCCTCGCACCCGAGGACATGCTGGCGATCAGGGAGATCGGTGAGATTGCGGTGTCGCCGGACGCCGCATCGGTGGTGTTCACGGTATCGACCTCGGACCTGGCGACAAACCGGACGCGCTCGCAGGTGATGATCGTGCCGACATCCGGCGGAGAACCTTCGCCGATCGTGGCGCTGCCCGACGGCGTCTCCCACATCCGCTGGTCGCGTGACTCGACCCGGATTGCCTTCTTTGGGTCGAGGGACGGGAAGTCGGCGATCTGGACGCTGCAGATGGCCACGCGCGCACTGACCCGTGTTTGCGATTACGACCGCAGCAACAGCTTTCTGTCGAGGCCCGGGGATTGGCTCGCGTGGTCACCCGATGGCACACGGATAGCGTTCGCCGGCACCAACGAACCGGCCACCGGTTCGCCCGATCCGGTCGTCGCGACCCGGATCCAGTACAAAACGAGAACCTCGTTCTCCGACAACCGGCGGGCCCACATCTTTCTGGTTCCGGCTGCCGGTGGCCAGCCCTCGCAGCTCACCAGCGGCGACTTCGACGAACACTCGATCGACTGGGTGGCATCGGGGCGCGAGGTCCTGTTCGTGTCGAACCGCCAGCCCGATCCGGACGCATTGCACAACTACGACATCTTTGCCGTCGACGTCGCCTCGCAAAAGGTACGGCGCCTCACGGACACCGTTGGTCTGGAGACGTCACCACGGGTCTCACCCGACGGACAGTGGATCGCTTACCTGGCCTCGACCCGTGCGGTGACGACGATCGATAGTGCGGCGGAAGACTCGCACGTGTGGGTCTTGCCGGCGGGCGGGGGAGCCGGGCGAGAGTTGAATGCGTCGCTCGATCGTCGGGTGATGTCGCTCGACTGGGCTCCCGACAGCCGCAGCATCCTGTTCACGGCGAGGACCACGGCAAAACCGCTCTATACCGTGTGGCGCGTGAAGGCGGCGCATCGGCTCCGGTTGTGGATCAGCAGGCACAGGTGGGTCCGTTCACCGTGGCCAGCAACGGTTCGGTTGTGTTCGGCCTGACCACCGCAACCGAGCCGCGGGAGATATTTCACCTCGCTCCGTCCAGTGGACGCGGCGCGCAGACTCACCTCGCTGAACCGGGAGATGCTGGCCGGGTGGCGCCTGTCGAAGCCGGAACTGGTTCAGTTCACGAGCCGCGATGGTGTAGCGGTGGAAGGTTGGTTTTACCCATCTCTCGGCGGCCCCGGACGCTCGCCAGTGCTGCTCAACATCCACGGTGGTCCGCACGGGATGTTCGGCTACTCATTCGATCCGATGACCCAGGTGTACACCGCGAGGGGTTACGGTGTGCTGGCGATCAACCCCCGGGGGAGCGCCGGCTACGGCCAGCGTTTTTCGGACGGCAGCCTCAAGAACTGGGGAGGCGGTGATTACGAGGACCTGATGGCGGGCGTCGATCACGTCCTGAAGACCCGCACCGACGTCGATGCCGACCGGTTGGGGGTAACCGGCCGCAGCTATGGCGGTTTCATGACGAACTGGGTGATCACGCAGACCGATCGCTTCAAGGCGGCGGTGGCGGTTGCGAGCGTCGCCAACTTGATCAGTTTTTACGGGACGTCCCTGTACCAGGACCTCATCCATGCGGAGTTCGACGGGCATCCGTGGGACGGCAACAACTTCGAGCTGCTCTGGAAGTGGTCGCCGCTTGCGCATGTGAGAAACGTCAAGACACCAACGCTGTTCGTCCACGGCGAACAGGACAACGACGTTCACGTCACCGAACCCGAAGCCATGTACATGGGTTTGCGGCGACGCGGCGTTCCGACCGCCTTCGCACGGTACCCGCGAGAGGGGCACGGTTTTCGGGAACCCAAACACCGCGTCGATGCGCTGGCTCGGACGGTGGCCTGGCTGGATCGCTACTTGATGCCGCACCAGAGTCAGCCGCACTAGGTGCCCCTGAGAGGAAGAATGCACATCCTGTCGAAGAGAGCCATTGTCGGATCTGCGGCGCTGTCCGTCGCGCTGCTGTCATCGCCAGACCTGCGCGGCCAGCGGGTTGAGAAGCCCGGAAAACTGGCGATGGTGGGAGGGATGTTGATCGACGGCTGGGGCGGTCCGCCGCTGCACCACGCCGCCATCCTGATCGAAGACGGTCGGATCGTTGCGGTGGGCCCGGCCTCCGCGGTGCCGATTCCGAAGGACGCGACCATCATCGACACAACCGGTCGAACGATGCTCCCCGGGCTGATCGAGGCGCATGCCCATCTCTTCATTCTCGGACACGGTGAATACAGCCAATGGTTTCCGTGGATGATGGAGCACGGCCTGACCGAGAAAGTCATGGAGATCTCCGCCCGTCAGTTGTTGAACGCGGGTATCACCACGGCGATTGATGTCGGCGATCCGCTGCCGGAAAGCCTGCGTGTGCGCGACCGGATCAAGGCCGGCCAGCTGGAGGGGCCCCGCCTGTTCGTTTCCGGTCGGATGATCGTCAAACGGCGCGGTGGTGCTCCCGGTGTCACGGAAAAAGTGGGCTTGACCAACCCGGTGAATACCCCCGAAGAGGCGGCGCGAGCGGTCGACGAGCTCGGGTCGGCAGGAGTCGACCTGATCAAGGCGCAGTCCGGCCTGACGGCCCCGTTCTACAAAGCGATCGTGGACGCGGCGCATAAGCGCGGGCTGAAGGTCCACGCACACGTCTACTCTGAAGACGAAGTCCGCGAGGCCTTCGAGGCCGGAGTGGACGTGCTGCAGCATGTCGGTTCTGGCGGCACCTATCCGCCGTATACGGCGGACCTCGTGCGCCGGATCGCACAGGCCGGACGTCCGATCGTCGACACGATTGCCCACCGCTCGTGGGTATATCCCGCCACCCAGGCCTATCCGGAACGGCTGCAGGATCCACAGCTGAAGGAGGACTTCGGGCCGCAGATCTACCGCGAGGTGCAGGATTCGTTCAAGAACTGGCACACGCTCGGCTATTTCAACCGGATCGACAGCGAATTGTTCTTCCGGGAGAAGGTTGCGAAGCAGTGGATCGACTCGGGCGCCATCATGGGCATGGGAACGGATTCCGGGACGCCGATGAACTTCCACACCGAGGCGCTTTGGCGCGAGATGAAGGCCCACGTCGACATGGGCATGTCACCGGCGCGAGTGATCGTCGCCGCGACGCGTATCAATGCCACACGGGTGCTGGGCCGCACGGATCTCGGGACCATCGAGCCTGGCAAATTGGCCGATGTCATCGTGGTGAACGGCGATCCCAACTTTGACATCATGGCGTTGGCGCACGTCGAAGTGGTCGTCAAGGATGGAATCGTGCGAAAGAACGCGGCGGCCGGCCCCAGCCGATAAAAGCATCGGCACCGCTGGCCGGTGAATCCGTCTGACGGACGTGACCTACACCCCGACGTCGTTGGTGAGGATGAGCGACTCGCCGTGCTGGCTCAGGTCGAGGCCGATCCGCTCCTGTTCCTCGGGCACCCGCATCGGGATCAGCGCGTCGGTCAGCTTGTAGAGAAGGTACGAGCCGGCGAAGGTATAGGTCCCGGCGATTGCCAGCGCCGCAAGCTGCAGCAGGAACATGCGGGTCTCACCGGCGACGAGGCCGACCTCCCGGGCGAATACCCCGGTGGCAATCATGCCGACGATACCGCCGACGCCATGGCAGGGGAAAACGTCGAGCGTGTCGTCGAGCGTCGACTTCGTCTTCAGGTGAACGACATAGTTGCTGACGATGCTGGCGACCGTGCCGATGAGGATGCTGGCACCGATGCTGACGTAGCCAGCCGCCGGCGTGATCGCCACCAGCCCGACGACCGCGCCGACGCACGAGCCGATCGCCGACGGCCGGCGGCCACGCACTACGTCGAAGGCCATCCAGGCCACGGCCGCCGCCGCCGACGCGGTGTTGGTCGTGGCGAAGGCCATCGCCGCCTGGCCGTTGGCCGCCAGCGCGGACCCGGCATTGAACCCGAACCAGCCGAACCACAACATGCCGGTGCCGAGCAGCACGAACGGGATGTTGGCCGGCACGTGCGGCTCCTGGTCGCGGTGGACGTGGCGGCGCCCCAGGACGAGCGCGCCGGCGAGGGCGGCGAATCCGGCCGACAGGTGCACCACCGTGCCGCCGGCGAAGTCCAGCACGCCCCACTGGCGGAAGACGCCCTGCGGATGCCACGTCCAGTGGGCCAGGGGACTGTAAATGAACAGGCTGAACAGCGTCATGAAGAGCAGGTAGCTCGAGAAGCGCACCCGCTCCGCGAAGGACCCGGTAATCAGGGCCGGCGTGATGATCGCAAATTTCAGCTGAAAGAGGGCGAACAGCACGAGCGGAATGGTCGGTGACAGGTCGACGTGCGTTTCGGTGCCGACCCCGCCGAACATGAAGAACGTCAGCGGATTGCCGATCAGACCGCGGTAGCTGTCGCCGAACGCCAGGCTGAACCCGCACACCACCCAGACGATGCTGATGATCGCCATGGCCATGAAGCTCTGGAGCATCGTCGAGATCACGTTGCGCCGGCCGACCATGCCGCCGTAGAAGAACGAGAGGCCGGGGGTCATCAGCAGCACCAGCCCGGTGGCGGTCAGCATCCAGGCCACGTCCGCCGGATTGATGGGGCCGCCGGGTTGGCTGGCCGGACGCTCCGGCAAGGTTGCGCCGACCGCGCTGACGACAAGAAGGAGGAGGAGTGGAAGCCAGTTTCTCGAGTGCATCGCAGGACCTGACCCAGGGCGACCGCCTCACGGGCGCGGTCGCTCGGTTATTTGAGATCTGTGGATCCTACTGCGTATCGACGTTGAAAAGTGATACGGTTCCCACCGCAATGCAGGCGCGCGCGGCGCAAATGTGGAGAGGTTCGAATGAGCGACGGTGTCGATCTCAGTATCGGTCAGTTTCGCGACGCCTGGCGGTTGTGGTGTGAGGGCAGCGCGACCAGGAGTCTGGCCAACGAAGAGGGCATCGACTACATCTTCAGCGGTGTGCCGATCAGCTTCTTCAACGTCGCACTCCTGACCGGTCGAGACTTGTCCGCCGACGCCCTGAAGGCCCAGGGCGAGCGTGCCTGCGCGTGGGCCGCTGACAAGAACGTCCCCTGGCTGTTCGTGATGACCCACGAGCGGCTGCAACCCGGGGTCGATGCGGATTCGGTGCTCGATGGCTGCGGGCTGGGCCGGATGATGACGCTGACCGGCATGCTGACGTCCGAGATTGCTCCAGGCAGACCGGTTCCGGACGGGCTGACGCTGGTGGTGCCCCAGGATGACAGCGGCTGTTCATCGGTCCTCGATGTGAACTCCGCGGCCTACGGCATGGACCTCGACCTGGGCAAGGACTTGATCGGCACCAGATCCTTCTGGACCGGCCACGTTCCCGTTCTGGGGATGGTTGACGGTAAGCCGGCGTGCGCCGCTGCCGTGGTGATGGTCGACGGCTGCCGGTACGTGGCGCTGGTGGCGACCGATCCGTCACATCAGCGGCACGGCTATGCCGACGCCACCATGCGGCGGGCTTTGGAGGTCGCGGCCCGGCAATTCGGGGACGTCCCGACCGTCCTGCACGCCACTGATGCCGGCCGCCCCATTTATGAGCGAATGGGCTACGCAACCATCGCGAATCACACGGTTTTCATGGAGAAGAAGTTCCTTACCGGTCACTGACGCATTACTGCGTCCGTTTTGAACCTTGTTGCCCCGTGGCCTAAAATGGCCCCGCACCATGAAGATCACACTGTATCTGACGGTTGCCGGTTGTCTGGTCCTGCCGGCGGCAGCGGCCGCGCAGGACACACGGGCAGAAGAGATCGCGGCCAGGCAAGAGGCGAAAGCCGCGGTCCTCAAGCCGTACCAGCCGACCACCTTCGAAAGATTGTTTGGAGGGCTGGAAGAGACCTTCATCAGCCCGCCCAGCGGCTTCTATCCCGCCTTCGGCAGCATCTATCCGGGTGGCGGGCTGCGGATGGGCGTGGGCTGGCGCCGCTTCTACGCGCGGAAGGCGGTGTTCGACGTCCACGGCCTCTACTCCGTGAAGAACTACAAGCTGGTCGAAGTCGGGACCCGCACCCCCTGGAATGCGCTCGGCCGGTTCGAGTACGGCGTCAAGGCTGGCTGGCTCGACGCCACGCAGGTCGGCTTTTGGGGGTTGGGTATGGACGAGGCCGCGCAGAGGGCGAACGCTCATCTCTCGAAAGGATACGCAGCGTTCACCGCAGCCGCGCGACCGAACGGGTGGACCCAGCTGAGCGGTGAAGTCGGATTCGATGACTACAAGACCGAGGACAGCGAGCAGCGCGAGCCACCGATCTCCGCCATCTATGACGCCGCCACGGCACCGGGCCTCGGCGCCTCCCCGTCATTTGTGAGGGTTCAAGGGACGGCTGCGATCGACTGGCGCACGTCCCCTTCGTATTCGACCCGCGGCGGCTACTACGGCGTCACCCTTGCGAATCATTCCGACGACACGTACGGGTTCAACCGTCTCGACGCCGAGCTGATTCAGCACGTGCCCCTCTGGCACAACAACTGGGTGATCTCGGTCCGCGGTCGAGTACAGACGATTCTGGACGATGACGACGCGGTGCCGTACTTCCTGCTGCCATCGCTCGGCAGCGGCACCACGATTCGCGGCCATTCGTCCGGCCGTTTTCGCGACCGGCACAGCATCCTGACGTCAGCCGAGTTCCGGTGGATCCCGAATCGCCTTGGGCTCGACATGGCGATCTTCTACGACGCGGGCAAGGTGACCAGCGCCCGTGGCGATCTGGACTTCACCGACCTCGAAGACAGCTGGGGGGTCGGCGCGCGCTTCCACGTGCCCACCTCCACGATCCTTCGCATCGAGGCGGCGCGGCCCAGGTCGGGCAACTGGCGTCTCATCTTTTCGACGGGTGCGGCATTTTGACCAGACAACGGATGATCCGCAGACGAAGCCACCAGGTGGTCGCCCTGGCGGCGATGATCTTCGCACTTCAGGCCTTCGGCGCCGGCCGATTCGACCGCGGCGACGGGTCAGGTCAGGTATTGAGTGCGCAGCGGGTGAAGTTTTACCCCGACGATCCGCTGCAACGCGAACCCGACAGTCAGGACGCGTCGAAAGTGCAGGAGTGGGATATCGAACTGACGCCTGACCTCCTCCTGAACCTGTTTTCCACCCCCGGGGACCGCCGGACCAACGTGCCGGCGCAAAACATCAACACCATCGACGAGGTGCCGGACTCGAGCTGGTTCACCAACCGGATCTACACCCGCTCGCTCAGCGCGGACGAGATCACCAGAGGTCCGAACGCCGGGGATCCGCCGGCGAGCACACGATGGGTCATCACCCGAGGCAAGAGCGCCGGCGCGGCCCCCGGATTCACCGCGCGCGATGCGAACGGGCAGCTCTGGTTTCTCAGCTTCGACGGCCGCCAAAACCCGATCGCGCCGACGGCTGCGGCGGTGGTCGCCAGCAAGCTGTTCTGGGCCCTCGGCTACAACCAGGTGGAGACCTTCCTCACGACGGTTCGCCGGGATGCCATCGCCATCGATCCCACCGCCACACTGCGTGAGCACGGCAAAAGGCGACCGGTGACGATGGCCGATGTGGACGACGTGCTGGCGCGATCGGCGCGAAGTGCGGACGGTTCATACCGGGCATTCGTGGGTCGTGCCGTACCGGGTCAACCGCTGGGCGGCTTCCGCTATTTCGGTACCCGCCCTGACGACCCGAACGATATCGTCGATCACGAACATCGGCGCGAGCTGCGAGCGCTCAAGGTGTTCGGAGCGTGGACGAACCTCGTCGACCTGAAGGCGGGAAATACGCTGGATGTGCTGATCACCGAGAACGGACGGGGGACCGTGCGGCATTACCTGCAGGACGTAGGCTCGACCTTCGGCACCGGCGCCAATGCGCCGCGCGACGGCGACGAAGGGTTCGAGTATCTGTTCGAAGGGGGTCCCCTGGCCCTGCGGCTCTTCACGCTGGGCTTGTACCTCAGCCCCTGGCAGAGGGCGACATACGTCGACAGTCCGGAGGTCGGCCGGTTCGAAGGCGATACGTTCGACCCGGAGGAGTGGCGCCCCCGCGTTCCCGTCGCCGCCCTTCGGCACGCGAGGGCCGACGACAATCTCTGGGCGGCGCTCCGCGTCATGGCGTTCACGCCGGAGCAGATCCGCGCGGCGGTGAAGACCGGTGGCTACACCGATCCAGCGGCCGAGAAGCTGCTCGAGGACGTGCTCCTGAAGCGACGGGACAAGATCGGTCGCGCCTACCTGTCGAGGGTGAACCCGCTGACCCGGTTCGCGCTGTCCGATGCTGGATCGCTGACCTTCGAGAATCCAGCCGTCCGGGCGGGCTACGCCGCTGCCCCCAAGGGAGGGTACGAAGCCACCTGGGCGTCGTTCAACAACGGAACGGGAGAATCGACGCCGATCGGGTCGCCGGTGACCGCGGGGGAAGAGCGCGTGCCGGCGCCTTCGGGGATCGCGGCTGCACAGCTGCTCCAGGTGTCGATCCGCGCGATCGACCCGGCGCACGCACCCTGGTCGGTGCCGGTGAAGGTGTACTTTCGGCGCTCCCAGAACGCCTGGCAACTCGTTGGCGTCGAACGCTAGGGCTTTGCGGGATCCGTCCAGGCCGTCAGCCGCTCGGCCAGGTAATCAACGGGTCGTCTGCCGCACGACGCTGATCTCCGGAGATCGCCGAAGCGTCTGGTAGACGACGCAGTAGCGTTCGGTGAGGCGAATCAGGGCGTCGAGCTGCTCTTCCGACGCGTCGGTCGTCAGTTCGAACCCGAGCCGGATGCGCTCGAACCCGACGGGGACCTCCTTGGAGACTCCCAGGGTGCCGCGGAAGTCTAGATCACCTTCGGCTGTCACGGTCGCGTCGCGCAATTCCACGCCGATCGACGTCGCGACGGCGCGTAGAGTGACGCCGGCGCAGGCCACCAGCGCCTCGAGCAGCATATCGCCGGAGCACGCGAACAACCCATCACCGCCCGTCGCGGGATGCAGCCCCGCCTCCACCAGGGCCCGTCCCGTTTCCACCTTGCATGCGATACCTTCAGTCGCACGCCCTTTCGCGCGCAGCGTAACGAGCGCGGAACCAGGATCGGTCCTGTACCTGATCCTTGAGGGGAGCCTGTAGCGCCCTCAACTCGTCTCCGGTCATGTCAGTCTGTCTCCTTGGGATCGGCAACGCTCCCTTTGCATCATTATCTTGCCGTTGCCGCCCTGGAGCCATCCGGGATCACTCAGCGCCGGGGATCCGTCCAGGCCGTCAGCCGCTCGGCCAGGTAGGTAAAGAACGGGTTGCTCGAAACCCGCATCAGCGTCTCCACCGGAACCGTCAGCACCGCGCGTTCACCCCTCGGACTCAGTGTCCCCAGCCGCACCACGTCCGGTGAGGACGCCGACGGATATCGGCCATACACGACATCATCGGGCGGGAACGGCAAGGCGATGTGCGAGAGCGAGAACATCTCCGGCTCCCAGGCGAGTCCGAGCGGCCGGGTGACGATCTCGGTCTTGTCGGCCAGGATCGAGCGCTCGACGACCTGGATCGAGCCCCGATCGGCGTTGGTCACGAGCGACCGGCCGTAACGTCGCGGCGACAGGTCGGTGAGCCGCGACAGCACGGTTGCGGCCGCCGGCTGGATGAATGGCTCCATACCCGACAGACGGTTGATGTCGAAGAGCACGAGTTCCGATCCATTGCCTGCGAGCTGGTCGAACAGCGCGTGCACCACCGCCGCGGTGCTGACCGTGGCGTCGACCAGCGACTGGAACGTGAGCACCGGGGGCAGGTCCTTCAGCCGGCCGGCGCTTCCCAACCGCAGGATCTGGGCCTGCACCTCGCTCGACAGCCGCCATGACTGCAGCCCCCCATTGGCGGGGAAAGAGACGTATTTAAAAGGGTTGTACTCGGGCAGGACGTCGAGCCACCGCGCCTTCTCGAAATACGGGACCGGACCGAGAAAGCTGATCACCCGCGCCATCCAGGCAAATTTCGGCACGCCGATCATCGGCGAGATCAACACCAGCCGCGTGGCTCGCAGGCCCTCGCCGCGCTCGACCTGGTCCAGCGCATACTTCAGCACCAGCGCGCCGCCGTTCGAATAGCCAACCAGCACGATCGGCTTGTCAGGGCCGATCCGCTCGCGCACGTGCCGAACACCGACGCGGACCGCGGCGAGCCAGTCCTCCCAGACGACGGTCGTCAGCCCGGCGGGCACGGTACCGTGCCCCGGCATCCGCAGCGCCACGCCGTAATACCCGCTGGCCTTCAATGTTTCCCCGACCGCGCGCATGCTGTACGGCGAATCGGTCAGGCCGTGAACCAGCACGGCCCCGCCGGCGATGGCGCCAGCCGGCACGATCTCGTACGTCCGGTTGGCATCCCAGCCGAGCCGCGAGGGATGCGATCGGCTACGGGTGTCGTAGCGGTTGGCTTGCGCCGCCGCCGGACCGGGAGAGGTGGACTCGACCCGGGCTCGCACATCGGCGAAAAGGGCTTCCTCGCGCCGCAAGTAGTCCGCGAAGCTGGCGCTCTCGAGATCCGACGCGGTCGCATCGGCCGGCACGTAGCGGTGCCACGCCTGCAGGTCCGGCAGGCGCCGACGCGCTGAGACGGCGCCGCCGATCACCACTGTTGCGACAATCAGTGTCGCGGTCCAGACGACGCGGAGCAGCCAGCGTTTCACGAGGCGAAGGATACCGCACCATGTGGAGGTTGGCCGAACCGTGTTGACAGCCGGGCGGCTCTGGCAGTCAACTCACATAGCGTGGCGGCCGTCCCATCACTGTTGCAACCGGCTGACGCCCCTGGAGACCACCAATGAGCGAACGAACTTCAACAGACGGACCCCGCGCCGGTGTCATCGGACCGGGTCAGCTGCCGACATCACTCGTCCGCATCGACGTCCACGCGCAGACGCACCCGGGCCACCATCGTCCCAACAACGAGGACCACTTCTTCGTGACCAGGACCAGCCGGACGCTGGAAACCCTGGCCACCAACGTTCCGGCGGGCGACGTGCCGGAACGCGCCGAGGAAGTCAACTATGTGATGGTCGTGGCCGATGGCATGGGCGGTCATGCGGCGGGGGAGGTCGCGAGCCGGATGGCCATCTCTGCGCTGGTCAGCCTTGCGCTCGAAGTCCCCGACTGGATCTTCAAAGTGGACGAAGAGCACGCGCGCACGATCGAGCAGAGGATTAGAGACCGCATCCGCCAGATCGGCACGATGCTGGTCGACCGCGGCCGCCGTGACCCGGCGTTGCGCGGGATGGGGACGACGCTGACCGCGGTCCGGAGCCTGGGCCGGGACCTGATGATCACCCATGTCGGCGACTCGCGCGCCTACCTGCTACGCACTGGCAAACTGCACCGCCTGACCCGCGACCACACGTATGTGCAGGTGCTGATCGATGCCGGACAGCTGGCGCCCGCCGACGTCGCCATCTTTGGCCATCCCAACGTGCTGACCAACGCCCTTGGCGGATCCTCCGAGGAGGTCCAGGTCGACACCGACCGGCTGCTGCTCGAACATGGCGACCGCGTGCTGCTCTGCAGCGACGGCCTGACCGACATGGTGGACGACACGACGATCGCGAGCATCATGCGGGAGGCGCCGGGTTCGAGCGACGCGTGTGAGCGCCTGTTGCAGCAGGCGCTCGATCGCGGTGGCCGGGACAACGTCACCGTGATCGTGGCTGAGTCCAGCTTTCTCCGCGAATCTGCCGGCCAACTCCCCGCCGACGTCGTCTAAGGGGCGTTGCAAGGAGGAATCCATGAAAACTCTGACTCTGCTGATTGCGCTGACGGCCGCCGCGGCCGGCCAGACCGGCGGTGGACCGATCGCGGGCTCATGGACGGCACAGTTCGAGGGGCGGACGTTCGTCAGGTTGGAGCTCAAGACGGTGAATGGCACGATCGCTGGCGGCATGAGCCTGGGGAACATCGAAGTCGACGGGCAAGGCGCGCTCCGCCGCGTGGACGCGTCACCGCGCGACCTCACGCCGATTTTCGACGTGACGCAGCGCGCGTCTACGCTGACGTTCTACCGAAAGGACACGCCTGCCAGCGCGCCGGACCGGTTCGAACTGCGATTGCTGGAAGCCGGCCACGCCGAGCTGCTGTTCGTGCTGAGCGAGGCGGACCGCAAGGAGCTGGCGGCCAGCGGCATTCCAGCCCCGAAGCCAATTCTCCTGACCAAGCAGTAGCGGCAGAAAACAGAATCACCGCTGAGCGCGCCGAGGGTGCAGAGAAGAACCGCCACAAGAGTCCTCGGCGCGCCCGGCAGGACTCGGTCTGCGTGAGCCGAAGGCGAAGCAGACGCGACGGCAGGACTCGAACCTGCGCCCCCCGGCTTAGAAGGCCGTTTCGGCCCGATTGTAGATGTCTGAGGCCGATGTTGCCTGGAAGTGCTTGGCGATGTGAGATTTCGACGCGGATTCTCGCCGGCTGTAGATGTGTGGTGTTCGAGTGTGGCGTCAGCAGCTACAGATTCATCTACACTCACGGTCGCATCGCGCAGACGTCATGCGTTCCGCTCCGGGCCGGTGGTTCAGTTCGGCTTCCAGCCGAGCAAGATGCGGAGTTCGCGTCCCGGCTCTGCCCGCGGCGCGGCGCGAACCATGAGGAACCGGCTGCCGTCCCTGCTGACGTCATAGGCCGCCCGCCACGCGGCACCTGTGTCGAACACTCCGGTAAAGAGTTGACGCGGCGACTGCACGCTGGGCCATGGTCGCGTTCGAACGGTCGCTGCCATCATCCGATTGCCGGAGCGAAAGAAGAGTTCGGAGCCGTCACGCTTCCAGACGGGCTCAGATCCTCCATCGATTGACACTTGCGTCGCACGAGCTGGCTCAGTCATTGGGGCGACGTAAACCTCCGGCCGGCCTGATGTGTCGGATACATACGCCAATACTCCACCGTCGGGCGACAGCGTTGGCGCCGCTTCGTTGGCGTCTGTGGCGAGCAATGGTCGCAACGTGCGGTCTGGCGAGAGTACGGCGATATCCCGACCGCTTGCATCGGATTCGACGACCAGGATGGTTCCGTCCCGCGCGAAGTGTGCGGGTACATCGGTACGCGGCGTCCGCGTCAGGCGTTCTTCGATGGCGCCCCCGTCAAGCGCCTTCGAGAAGATGTCCGGCGATCCGCCGCGGTTTGCCGCAAAAATTACGCGTCCGCCGTCGCCGCCCCAGACCGGTGACGTCCCCCCCTCGAAGGTGAATTGTTCCAATCGATTAGCCGCGATGTCGTACGTCCACACGTCCTTCGTTGCGTCCGCAATCGAAACCGCGACGTGCAGGTCATCGTAAGACAGACGAGGATCCCCAAAAGCCCGCGGCGGCGCGGCGAGAGGTTGCACGTTGCCCGCACGATCGACCCATACGAGCGTTTTCTCGTGGTCGCCGCCTGACGCCGGAACGTAGAGGACAGTTCCGCCATCGGAGATGCTGACCTGCGCAGCACCATCGCTTGACTGGACGATCCGCCCGACACCGCTGATTGCTTCAGCAGCGTTGCCCTGCCGCCGGCCATCGAACGGAAGGGCATGAAGGACACCGGCCCGTGTATATAGCAGATGACCGGTCGCAGAGAAGTGGGGTGATGTCCCGCCCTGGACGATAGGGCGACGGTCGCTTGTACCTATCGTTTGAATGGCGATCACGGCGTCGTCCCAACTGCCCTGGGTTCCAACCACAAACACAACGGACCTTCCGTCGGGCAGGATTTCAGGCCAGCGGTGACTGAACTCCCCGCGTGACATGTCGAGCGTCGTGACGGCTTCCGCCTTTCCGCCCTCAGCCGGCACTCGCCAGAGTTCGGAGGCGTTGTTTGGTGCAAACACGATGGAGTTGTCGGGGCCCCATGTCGCCCCGAACCCGATCGGCGCCTCCTCGGTGATCGTTCGGACAGCCCCGCCCGCAAGCGGGACCTTCTTCAGAGCACCGCCGGCGAAAAATCCGACCCAGTGTCCATCAGGGGAAAAGAACGGGCTGAGCGCGCCTTCCGTACCTGGCAAGGAGCGTATTTCGAGAGACCCAAGAGCTCGGACAAATAACTGGGACCGTCCGCCTCGTTTTGCCACGTAGACGATGTGCGTGTCATCAGGAGAAATGGCTATGGCAGGGAAGTCAAGCTCACCGACCCGTTCGTTCTCAGGCAATGTCACAGCGAAGTGTGCTGTCGGTCTTGGTGTGGTCGTCACGGGTCTCAGTGCCCAGATCGTCGAAGCCGAAAGCGCGCCTCCAAGCATCAAAGCCGAGACGATCGTGACGGAGTTGCGTCGGTCGCTTGTCGGCTTTCTCTGGGGCTCTTCTGTTGGCGGCTTCCAAGACAGCGCTTCCTCGAGGTCGAGCCTCGCATCGCCGATATCATGCAATCGACGCGACGCGTCCTTTTGCAGGCAGCGCTGCAGCAGCCGGCGCGTTGCGGGTGGCGTATCGGCGGGGAGACGTGACCAGTCGGGCTCTCGAGTAAGAATCGCGACAAGAGTGTCCGAGAGCGTCTCGCCGGCAAAGGGTGTGCGCCCGACGAGCATGTCGTAGAGAACGCATCCGAAAGCCCATATGTCGGTCCGCTTGTCGACCTCTTTACCGCGTGCCTGCTCCGGACTCATGAAGGCAGCCGTGCCGAGGATCACCCCTTCAGCCGTCCCATCCGCCGTGAGTGTCGCCGAGGCCGCGCTGAGATCCGACGTGGAGTCACTGGACAGGGCTTTCGCTAGGCCGAAATCCAGGATCTTCACGGCCCCCGACGGTGTGATCTTGATATTGGCGGGCTTCAGGTCGCGATGGACGATGCCGCGGTCGTGAGCCGCTTCGATACCGCTCGCGATTTGCAGTGCGAAGCCCAACGCTTCAAGGACGGCGAGCGGACCGTTGTTCAGCCGCTCAGCCAGAGTGTCACCGGGAACGAGTTCGAGGACGAGAAGTCGAACGTCGTCGGCTTGCTCCAGGCCATGGACTACGGCGATGTGCGGGTGGTTCAGAGAGGCGAGAAGCCGCGCTTCACGCTCGAAACGCGCGGCGCGATCACCGTCCGCGGCCAGGTCCTGGCGAATGACTTTGATTGCAACGTCGCGCTTCAACCGCGAATCGGACGCACGATAGACGGCACCCATACCGCCTTCACCGATCTGTTCGCGTATCTCGTAAACGCCGACGCGCGTACCTGGCTCGATCGTCATGGCCGCGATGGATTATAATCACGCCCTGAGTTTATTTGTTGGAAGGCGGATCGCTATGAGAAGGCTGATAAGCGCGCTCGTGATGGTCGGCGTTGCCTGGTCAGTGTCTGTGTCCGCCAGGCAAATCTGCGGCGCAAGGGTAGTTCCCCGAACGCTGCAACCCGGCGATGTCGCTCCTAATTTCGAGCTGGGGGGTACCGACGGCCGGACGTACCGGCTGGCGGAGTACCGTGGAAAGCAGGCGGTCGTGCTCGCCTGGTTCGCGCGAGCGTTCAGCGCTGGTTGAACGGCGCAGTGCCAGTCGCTCCGTGAGAGCGGCGACCAGATTCGCGCATTCGACGTAGCGTTTTTTGCCGTGAGCGTCGATTCCCTCGATGAAAACAAGAAGTTTGCTGCGAAGCTTGATGTTAATTACCCGCTCCTCAGCGACCCGGAACGTCGTGCCGCGAAGGCGTACGGCGTAGTCAGAGACGACAAATCGGCCGCTACGCGCTGGACCTTCTATATAGGCGTCGACGGAAAGATCCTCGACGTCGACCGCGAAGTCAGTCCATCCACGCACGGCCATGACGTCGTTGCGAAACTGGCGCAGCTCGGCGTAAAGCGCCGCGCCGCGCGCGAATAGGAATCACCGCCCCAGATTCAGCCGAACGCTCAGCATCACTCGTCTCGGATCGACAAAGATAGTGGGCACGCTGAAGTTCGGGCTATAAGTGCGCTGCCCAGGGTGCATCCTTGACTGTGGCGATGAGCGTTCCCGTGAGTCGCTGCGCCGACGCCGTCTCCGGGCAGAGGGTACACGCCACGACGAGAAGACATATCGTCCGGTTCGCCATACGCGCGGCTCCTTCCCTTGACCGCAACTGAAGTATTCCCGGTACCTAACGCGGAAAGCATCGAAAAACCGGCTCACGACGGAGCGGCGAGCGAGGTGCGCGTGTAGGAGAGTCCCGGGGGCGAATGCTGACGATGTCAGCTCATTCGATCGAAGCCGCGTCGCTATCGCACTCGTTTCAGACGAGCGCGCGAGTAAACGTCGAACGGCTTCCCGCTCGCCGCGAGTTCAAAAATCTCTTCGAACTCATCCGGCCCGTCCACTACGTGCAAGGACCGAACTGATAGTGCCATGTCGCGCATCTTACGCAATTCCCGCCGAGCCATCAGCCGCCGAGGCGCAACTCGCGAAACAGCCAGGCTTTCACCAAACGCCACGTCCGCTTGACGGTCGCCGGAGATCGCCCCAACGCCGCAGCAGTCTCCTCGATCGACAGCCCCGCGAAGAAACGCATTTCGACGATCCGAGCGTGTTCGGGATCCCTCGCGGCGAGCCGCTCGAGCGCACGGTCGATCGACAGCACGTCCGACACCGGACCGCGACCGGCTGGCGCATCGGCGAGGAGCGACGTGAGAGACACGGTGATCGTGCCCCCACCCCGTTTGTCAGCCAACCGGGCCCGGGCGTGATCAACCAGGATGCGGCGCATCATGGTGGCAACGACGCCGAAGAACTGGCTGCGGTTCAGCCAGCTCGCGCGATCCTGCCCGGCCAGCTGCAGGTACAGGGCATGAACCAGATCGGTCGGATCGACTGAGTGTGCCGCGTGTCCGTGGCGCAGCTGGCGTGCGGCAATTTTTCGAAGCTCCTCGTAGACGAGCGGCAGGACGCGGTCGAGCGCGTCGCGATCGCCGCGGCTCCATTGTTTCAGGAGCGCGGTGATGTCGGCCGTACGGGCGCGCGACTGATCGCTCACTCGAGGCCAATCGCTTTGACGAACTCTTTGAAGCGCGGGTCGTCACGTACGCGGTCGTAGACCGGTTCGACCGTGAGGTAGGCCATGTTGTTGGTGCGCTCGCGGAAGGCCTGGTCCAGCCACCGAAATCCTTCGTTGTTCCGGCCGGCACCGAAGTAGAGGTTGGCAATCGCGCCAGGCGATGTATACGTCTGAGGCAAGGCGGCGATCAGCTCCGTGATGCGACGGTCGAAGTCGTTCGGGCGGCCCGCTCGCAGCCGCGTCTGTTCGAGCGAGACGAGGCTGCCCAGGCTTCGGTTCGACAGCTCGGCGATCCGCTCGGCCTCCGCGATCGCTTCAGTCGAAACGGCCGGCATGGACTTGCGAGTCGGCCAGACGCATATGAGCGTGCAGGTACGTCGGGTCGAGCGCCAGCACTTTTCTGTACTCTGCGATCGCTTCGTCGTTGCGCCGGGCCCGGAACAGGACCCAGCCCACGTTCGTGTTGACGATGAGCGACAGCGGATCCAGGCTGCGGGCGATCAGCACTTCCTCAAGCGCTTCGTCGAACCGGCGCTGAGAACACAGCAGGTTGGCGTACCAGATTCGGGCGAGCGCGTAGCTCGGGTTGAGCGAGATCGCGCGCCGCAAGGATCGCTCAGCCTCGGCCCATTGCCAGTCGTAGTGCTGGACGTAGCCGAGCGTCGCATGGGCCTCGGCGAGGTCGCCATCGATCTGCAGCGCCTTGATAGCCGCCTCGGCGGCCTTCGGACGCCACTCCGCGGGGGGGCCGCCGCCGATCATGACGGTCGCCAGCTGGTTGTAGCAGTCGGCGAGCGCCGCGTAGGCGGGCGCGTAGGTCGGATCGATGGCCAGGGCGGCTTCGAAGTGCCCGATCGCCGTCCGAATCGAGTCGGGGGTTCGCTGGTTCCAGTAATAGCGTCCTTTCAAATACGCTTCGTACACATCGGGATCGACCGCGCGCACCGCGGCAAAGTGCCTGGCGTCGTCGACGGTCAGCTCGACTTCGACCGCATTCGCGACGGCTCGCGCGACGGTTGCCTGAAGCGCCTGGACTTCCCGGGCGTCGCGCCGATACGTTTCGGACCAGATGACCCGGCCGGACGTCGCATCGAGCAGCCGCGTGGAGAGGCTGACATCGTCGCCGGACCTTGTTACCGATCCTTCCAGGATGCGGCCCGCCCCCGAAACCCGAGCGACATCCCGGATCGCCGCGGGGCCAGTTCTGTACCGCATCGAGGTACCGGGTGCGATGACACGGATGTGCTCCACCCGGCCCAGTTCGGCGATCAACCCTTCGGTGATGCCATCGGCGAAGAACGCCTGCGCCGTGCTGTCGCTGGCGAGCGGCAGCACGGCCAGCACTGGCCCGGGCGTGACCGGACCCAGCCGCGGCCAGACGCTGTAGACGCCGGCCGCGACGGTGGCGACCACGATCGTCGTCAGAACCGGCAGCGGCCTTCGAATGCGCGACCAAGATCGCGCCCGATGTTCGCTCGGGAGCGTATTCAGAGCGTCGCGCAGCTCTCCCGCGGTCGCGACACGTGACGCCGGATCCTTAACCAGGCAGCGCTCGATCAGGCGCCGGAGCTCGATCGGCACGCTGGCGGGAAGCGGCTCCGGCCTCTCTCCCAGGATCGCCTCAGCGGTCTGGAACGATGTCTCCCGTTTGAACGGCAGCACGCCACTCGTGGCTTCGTAGAGCATGACCCCGAACGCCCACACGTCGATCCGCTGATCGACCGGTTCGCCGCGCAGGACCTCCGGAGCGATGTGGGTCAACGTTCCCGCGACAGAGGACTCGCGCAGGATCGCGGCGGGGGCCTGGACACTTTCGGCGGGCATCTGGAGCAGCCGTGACAATCCGAAGTCGAGCACCTTCAGGGTCCCGTCCGCCGAGATGGCAACGTTGGCGCTCTTCAGATCCCGATGAATGATGCCGCGCTGATGGGCGTGATCGAGTGCGGCCGCGATGGCTTTCCCCCATTGCACCACCTCCACCGTCGAAGGACGGCGCTCCTTCATCAGGGTGTGAAGTGTGGGCCCTTCGACAAGCTCGAGCACCATGAACGGCAGGCCCCCGACTTCATCAACCTCGTAGACCCCGCAAATGTTGGGATGGTTCAGGATCGATGCGTGCCGGGCTTCGGCCAGAAGGCGCGGTCCGGCCTCAGGGTCGTTGGGATCGGTGACGAGCTTGACTGCGACGTTTCGTCCAAGGCGGGTGTCCCGCGCGCGGTAGACCTCTCCGATCCCGCCCGCGCCTAGAAACTCCAGAATCTCGTAACGCCCGAGCGAGTCGCCCGGCGCCAGTCGCGGTCTGAAGATCGCCGGTGCCAGGTTTGCCAGGAGCACCGCGGCGGGCTGCTCGATGAACTGGCCGGCCTCCTGGTCGCTGGCGAGGAGAGAGCTGACTTCGTCCCGCAACCCCGCATCGTCTCCGCAACGGGAATCGACGAATGCCTGCCGCTGATCGGGCGGCAGATCCAGGGCCGCCTGAAAGAGGTCGTGCGCACGCGCCCAACGGACGGGATCCGAGCTGTCCCGGTAACCGCGGGCGGAGCTGCCTCGTTCCCCCATGGAATGGCCGCCAGCATACGCTTCCGGAGCCGCCGCGAACAAGGTGAGCCAGTTTTTCACGGAAATCCGCGTTACAGGTGTGCGGGCAAACCGCCCGACAAGGACAGACCTCGCCATTTCCCGGTCGCCGGGACGAGCCGTCACTGGAGTTCGCGATGCGTAAGTGCCTGAATCTCATTGCCGTGGTCCTCGGGGCCAGCGTCCTGTCGGCGTCCGGAAACCTGCTCGGACAGGGCCCCGGGTCCGGGGCCGGCGACGACCTCGTTTTCTTCAGCGCGCGTGCCGGCAACAACGAGATCTACCGAATCACCGCAGATCCCCGCTTCCCGCTCAGGATCACGAGCCATCCACTGTCGGACGTGGACCCGGCGATCTCGCCCAACGGCGGTGACATCATCTTCACGTCGAACCGCAGCGGCAACAACGAGATCTACCTCATCGGACGCAGCGGCGGTACCGCCATCAACCTGACGAATTCTCCGGCGAACGACGGGTGGGCGCGCTGGTCTCCCAACGGGCGGCAGATCGTCTTTCACACCAATCGGGATGGCGGGGACTTCGAGATCTACGTGATGGACCGGGACGGCGGCTCGCCGACCCGGCTGACCGAGCACACGGGCATCGATCAGTTCCCCGATTGGTCACCGGACGGCTGGAGGATCGCGTTCCGGCGTGACACCGACATCTACGTGATGGACCTCGCGTCCGGAGAGACCACCCGCCTGACGAACGCCCCGCCGCTCAACCAAATGCCGGCCTGGTCGCCGAACGGTCAGCAACTGGCGTTCATGAGCGCGCGCGACGGCTATCCGTCGGTCTTCGTGATGAACGCCGATGGCAGCGAGCAGACGAATCTGACCCCGAAGGACCCTGGCGACCTCGCGTCCGATTGGGTCAGCCGTGCGCCCGCCTGGTCAAGGAACGGACGCCAGATCTACTTCATGTCATCGCGGCCGAGCACCGGGCTCGACACCGAACTGTTCGTCATCAACGCCGACGGAACCGATCTCATCCAGTTGACTGCGTCCATCGGCATGGACGGCAGCCCCCGGGGGCGATGACTTGCGCCGATGCGCGCTGGCAACTGAAAGGAACGGCAGCCTTCTCTCTCGTATCAGGCGAAGGCTGCCCTGCAGAGGTGCTTCGCGAAAGGTGAGGCTGTTCCTGTTACGATGCCTTCATGCGTCGCAAAGAACACTGGGAACAGGTCTACGCGACCAAAGGCGAGCGAGACGTCAGCTGGTTTGAATCCCTGCCTGCCGTCTCGATTGAGCTTCTGAACGCGGCCGGATTATCGACTGATACCTGAGTCCTCGACGTGGGCGGGGGGGACTCCCGTCTAGTGGACCACCTGCTCGCACGCGGCGTCGGATGCGTGTGCGTCTTGGACGTTTCTGGCGCGGCGCTTCAGAGAGCCCGCACACGACTCGGGAATTCAGCCAGCAATGCGGTTTGGATTGAATCCGACGTTACCGCCGAGTGGACTGCTCCACGTGTAGACATCTGGCACGATCGTGCCGTGTTCCACTTCCTGACGGCTCACGAAGATCAAACGCAATACCTCGCGCGTCTTCGCCAGGTTCTAAAGCGAGGCGGCTCGGCGATCATCGCGACATTCGCACCGGATGGCCCGGAGACATGTAGCGGCCTTCCGGTCGCACGGTACTCTGCTGAAGCGCTAGCCGAGCGGCTTGGTTCTGACTTTGCGTTGGTCGACTCTGTGCGCCACGTTCACGAGACGCCGTGGGGTGCGCGACAGTCCTTCCAGTATTCTCGATTCACGAAACTCAGTTGAGGTGCTCGCATGAAGCGAATAGGTATCTATGCAGCGGTGGGCCTGAACCTCCGTCGTGGCTTGCCAACCGTAGCTCACGCTCTCGTTGGCAAGCGGAGCGAAGGTTGGCGCGCCCGGCAGGACTTCGACCTGCGACCCCCGGCTTAGAAGGCCCGTTGTCGATCGGTTATGCCAGGCGGTTATTTTACGACGGGGTTCGATTGCGGTGCTCCGTCCCTTTTCATGGCGAAATCCTCCCGCATTCTGAGGCGGTGCTCTGGTCATCCGATAACCGATCGCGAAGGTCCCGTCTGCGGATCAACGGCGGCGACGTTTGGGCTTCCACCCTCAGCGCGGTCTCTCGGTTGCTCGAAGCACGATTCGCCTGGAGTTGTGGAATTGACTTAAACGAACTGGTTATCGACACCCGTCACACGTCAGAGGAGCATGCGATGCCTGCTAACGAGGTCGCCCAGAAGCCCTACCATGGGGCGGTGGAGGAACCCAGGGGTCCTCGGGCGGCGAGTGTCGACCATCCTCGGCCAGCGCGATCAGGAGGACGCCGAATCCATAACACTTGTCGGCAAAAGCTCACGGCGTTGGCCAAAGGAATATGCTGCGCCCGCTCACGGCTGACGAGCGTTCGCAGTTGTTGAAGCTCGCGGTGACCGCGAAGCCCTCGCGAGATCACACGACTCCTTCAGAGCTGGCGCTTCCGCCTGCCGGACCGCAAGGTCCGCATGCTCTTCAAGGCCGACAAGGCATCTGGCGACCTGATCCACCAGCCGGAGGTGGATCAGGCAAGAGCACGACCAGTTGGTTCCCGCATTCGCGCTAGCCGATCTCATCTTGAGGAATGGGAATTTCCAGAGTGCCCTCGCTCACTGCTGAGATCGTCGGCCTGCGGCTTGGGCGACCGTCTTTACCAAGTGCATGATTTCATAGGGTGTCTCAACGATCTCAAGCACTGGCTGTGTCGGCTCCACTAACGGCCTTACGCGGGCCGGATTCGTGCTCGTAATGACGACGGGGCAGTCCCTGAACCCCGGAAGCGCTCGAAGATGCAGGAACAATTGCCAATTGCGCTCGTAGGGAGGCGCGATGTCATAGACGATCACGTCAGGGCGATGCTGCCGCAGAAAGGCCTCGAGATCGACCTTGCCATCCCGAATCAAGTAGGTGAAGGTGCCGGCCACAATACATCCGGCTTGCTCGAATGCTACCCGCAGCATGTCGACGACATCCGGACTCGAATTGATCACTGCCACGACGGGAGCGCGTTCGTCACTCACAAGGTGGGATGGAGAATCCAGTGTCATGAACAGATCTTACGGCCCACGCACGACAGGCGCAACCGAGCCTGCCAGAGCGGCGAGCGGTCACGTCGGCTAATGCTCGCCCTTACGCGTTTCACGATAGGCGAGTAGAACGACGACAACCAACCACACGGCCGCCAGGCCGAACTGGAGTTGCAACCCAGACACTCGCAACCCAAGTCGGGGTGCGACCCATTTCGCCGCGATGGCGCTGAGGACGATGCCTCCGAGCACCCAACGGCTTTTTCGACTCTTGCCGTCGAGTAGGGGGCCCAACTCGGCTCCAACCGTTCCGTCCTCGAGTTCGTGTTGGTGCTTGCTCATTCCGCCCAGCCCTTCTCGAGCATTCTTTTCAGTAGGTCGCACGCAGCAAAGGCCGCATCTTTGGCGGCCCTGCTGCATCGTCTTGTCTTTCGTCGGCCAAGCTTGAGCCCGGCTCCGAAACCACTACGACCCGGAGGAACGTTGCACGGCCATTTTGCTACTGTGCTGGTGCAGCTCGCGGCGCAGAGCCTCCGACATGGCCTCAATGACATGGCAGTAGTTCGTAATGTCCCGCGCCAGAATTTGCGCACTCGCAGTCAGCCGAGTGCCTTCCTCCATGGTCTCCACTGTAATAGCTACTGCCTCGGTCGGCGCGCTCGGTGTAGGTAGAGGCTGCACCGAGATCACCCTGACATGCTCACCACGAACGCCAGAGCGAACGCGGATGTTTTCCAGGCCGACAACGATCGCCGCTCGCAATCCCATTCGAACTACTCCTTCCATTGCGCCGGAATAAAGCTAGGGATGCCAGCTATCAGGCAATCGGCGGACCAGTGGTGGTGATTGCGCTCTAAATACGCGGTTTCATTAGGCTTATCTCGCCTCCTCGGCAGCCGACTGGAGATGAGAAAGTCTCTGCCCAACCAGACAATTGATGAGCCGTAGACAGAAGTCTCTTTCAGCGAATGAACTTCGTACCGATGCGCTTGCTGCAAGGTCGAATGCCGGGGGCCTGTTTCGCCAGCATCGCGGAGCGGGGGCGGGAAGAATATAGCGAACGCAAAGTCGGGTCCAAAACTCGCAGGCCCGCCCGCACCGTCGGAAGGGGGAACAACCCCGGCGCAAGCGGACCTGCTTCAAACAACTGAGGAAAGCTTGACGGCTCCGAGCGCGGCAAGCAACAGGCGTCCCGGTGTTTCTGTATCCGCAAGGCCACATCGGGACCAGTTTTGGTCCAGAAAGCGTTCAGCGTTCCCAAGCGTTTCTGTCCGGCATTGCGACGGCTGGCCGGCGCACGTACATCGCGTCGCGCAGGAATCAGCGCCGTCCGACGTGGAGGGTGACCGCCCTGAAGAACCGGCGGGCGCGCCGAGCGGCGTGCCTGACCTGCCCATTCATCTCGGCAAATCGGGTCCAGTTAGGTCGGCTCTTATCACCAGCCGCGCCTCATCGATGCGGCACCGGTTGAACGACCCGTCCGGTCGGAGACACAGCGGCCCATCCGTTTCGCAGCGGTAGACATGGACCCCTTCCACAGCCCCCGATAACGAATATGTTTGCCGCAGAGCGGACACCGGACCGGTAGGCGGTTGGTCATCGTTGTTTCAGGTTATATCTGGCGGCATTGGGTGTGCAGCGAAGGTCCTTCGGCCGACTCAAAGGGTCGGTAGGAGGACCACAATTGCCAGAAAATGACCCAAATCTGACGCCCGAAGAACTCAAGAGACTTCTCACGCGAGGGGCGTTCACGGTCCTGCTCTCGCCCTCCACGCTTCAGAAGATTGTCCGGGCCGTCGCCTTGGAGGCGGGGCGCAATCCCCAGCCATCCGCTAGGCCGTGACAGTGACCGAGGTGACGTGTCCGGTCTGCGGATCGGAAGACGTGCGACGGTCGCACCGGCGTTGGTGGGACCACTTGCCGGTGCTTCGATGGCTCACGCCGTTCCGCTGTCGCTCGTGTCGCCACCGTTTTTGGAGGGCCACGACGGTCGCCGGATCGGGCAATTCGGAGAGTCTGTCGGGCCGACCCCATCGCTTGTGTCCCGAGGATTAGCTAGGAGAGATGGAGGTGGCCAACGATCACTTTCGATTTCGCATCCCACCGAGCTGTCACTCTTGTGGTGCAACCGGCGACATCGTCGCTGCAGCCAGGATCACCGCCGGCGCGGTCGCGCTGTTTTGGTGCTGCAAGGCGTGCAGCAAGGATTGGCCAATCAGGAGCGCCGACGAACACATCGCACCGCTAGAAGATGATCCCCCCAATGTACGCCTCGTGCCTCGCAAGGACCGTCGTCGGCAACTGGAGCCCGAGCTAGGACACGCCGAAACTGGACCCGAGGGCGCGTCTGAGGCGATCTGACTTTGGTTCCAACTTGACGCGCACAGGTTGTGCGATGTCAGCGATGGCCGCGCGCCACAGGTCTGCGTAAGTCTGGACGAGATCGTTGGAACGAACGGCATGCTCTGCGATCAATATGTCGCCGTGGAACAATCGCAGCCGGTCGGCGCTGTCCTGTTCGCAACGCCACTCGGAGAGGATCCAGAGGATCGTAACAGGGGGCCGAATTGGAAGCATGCTCGTTCCCTCTGCAACCAGCATAGGGCTACCGCCGGGGAAAGCTGACCACAGTAGGAGCAGTGCGGGCACGATCGGCGCCATGAGGATCGGTGGCCCTTGAGACAGGTCTCCGACGGTCATCCTCACCCAACTGTTGGGCTCGTAACGAGAGGTCAACAGTAAGGATCCGATGATGTTGCGACGAAGTCCGGACCGGTTATTATCAAGCTGCAATCAGGCAGCGGCCTCAACATGCCTCCGTCCCTTCAACGGCGCACCAATCTACACGTCATCTTCCTACCTGGTCTCGTTGATGTCATAGAGGCACTGCCTCTTCCTGCCTGATAGCACACCCCCATAACCCTTCGGGAAAGTGGAGACCCCTCATGGGCTTGTTCAAGATACGCAAATATGCGCTCGCCGCCGTGGCGGTGGCGACGGCGCCCGTGATCGTCATGGACCGCCTTGGTGCTGCTCCGGGCCTGAGCTATCACCCCGTGGTCGGTGGTGTGACGAGCACGAAGGCGGCGATATACGCCCGCACGGAATCGAGTGCGGAAGTCGAGGTGATCTACAGCCTTCAACCCGATTTCTCAGCTAGTTTGCTGGCGCCGGAGGCCGCGGCCGTGACGACGGTCGCTCAAGATGATTACGTCGCGCATATCTTTCTCACCAATTTGAAACCGGCGACCCGGTACTACTACAAGGTTGTCGTGGATGGGACTCCATCGGACGCGTATCACTTCACGACCTTTCCGGTTGATGATGCGGTGCGGGACTTTGGCTTTGCGCTGTTCGCCGATTCCGACGTCAACGGAAGAACCGCGGTTCACCAGACCGCCGCGGCAGACAACCCCGCATTCGTTCTGCAGGCCGGCGACTATTCGCATGCCACGCCGGGCGACATCGCCGGTGCACCGATCAGCAACTGGTGGACGAACAATCGAAACGCTCTGCGGGATTCCTGGTACGGCCCTCACTACACTCTGAAAACGTCCATTCCATTCGTCCATATCTGGGACGACCATGATTACGGCACGGACAATGGCAACAAGAAGGCGTGGTTCAAGGCGATTGCGACGCAGGCGTTCCTGGACTACTTCCCAACCTACCCGCTGCCAAATCCGGCGGCCGGCCTGTGGCAGAAATTCAAGTACAGGACAGGCGGAATTCTTTCTCCTGGACCTGCGGTCACAAAAGGATCACTACAGCGACACCGACAACTCTGCCAAGTCGATGCTGGATGGGGATCAGATTGCCAATAGTCAGAAGGCCTGGCTGAAGCAGGCGCTTCTCCAGTCCACCGCGAGGTGGAAGTTCATCGTTTCGCCTCTGAGCTGGAATCCAACCGTTCCCAAGAACGAGGCGTGGCGCACGTATCGAACCGAACAGAACGAGATTGTCAACTTCATTCGTAATAACAACCTCGGCGGGGTTGTGTTCGTGTCCGGTGACATCCACTCCGGCGGAGGCGTGGATGACGGGACCAACTCGTTCTTCCCGGAAGTGACCGTGCCCAACACCAACAAGGGACCGACGCCGTGCACCAGCGGCCCCTGCGGAACCTGGAGTGGCGGGGTCATCGATCCAAAGAGAACCGCCGGAGGCTATGTGCTGGTCAAGGTCCGGTCGCAAGGCTCCGTCGAACTGCACGTCAAGGACTACTATGGGAAGACCAACAAACTCGCAACCATCGACTCCGCTGGCCGGTTGACCAGCGTCGACTATCCCGACCGCGCGGAATATTCCCTGGCGATTGTCAGCCCGACGACGAGCACCGCATGGGCGGTCGGCGAACTCAAGCCGATCAAATGGACCCACAACATCGGCGGCGCCATGGACACCTATTCGAGAGTCGATTTGAGCCGCGACAACGGCAACACATGGGAGCCTCTGGCAAGCGCCGTGAAGAATTCGGCGACCGGCGGGAGGTTTGACTGGGTGGCGACCGGGCCGGCCACTTCGGCGGGATTGATCCGCGTATCTACGTTGGACGGCGACGTCGTCGACGTGACCGATGCCCCGTTCAGGATCGAGGCCAACTACGTTGCCGTCACGAGCCCCAACACCGCCGGAACCTGGGACATCGGGACACTACGGCGAATCAAGTGGAGGCACAACCTGGGTTCGAGCTCCTCCGCGCGAGTGTCGCTGAGCCGGAACAACGGATCGACCTGGAGCGTCATCGCGGAGAGTGTTCGAAATGGCTCGACCTCAGGGCAATTCGACTGGAGCGTCACCGGGCCCGCGACCGCAACCGCCTTGATCAAGGTCGAGATCCTCGATCGCGGCTTACAGGACCGGAGCGATGTGGTGTTCAGAATACAGTGAACCCACGCGACTCACGGCGACGAGTGCTCTCTACGTGCCTCTCTGCGCGGCCGAACCTCCGGGCGCATGCGGACAGTGTGGCATCCCTGGCAGACGTAGAGGTGAGCCTCAGTCGTCACGGTTGCAGCGTCATGGCGCCAAAGTGTTCAGAACGAAACGGTCCCCCTGAACCGCGGCCGATCGCAGCGCAGTGTATGAGACCCCATGATCGAGCAGCTCGCCGCGTTCGCCCCAGAGGTCGAGCTCGACCTCGATCAGGTTGGGGGCGTCGGGACTCCACAGCAGGTCGTTGCGCGAGTCGTCGATGCCGGGATCCGACAGCGCAATGCGGCGATGCACTTCGCCGGCGACCACGGTGTAGGTATCGGAGGCCAGCAGCATGCCGCGGGTGGTGAGCGTGACGGTCAGGCGCAACGGTTCCCGCGGGAGACCGTCCACCCATGCTCCAACCCCGATCTCCCACCGGGCCAGGTGCGGAGTGAAAGTCACCCGGTTGATGGCCGTCGCGGGCACGCGCTCCATCCAGACGGTCTGCCAGATGCCGGTCGTCCGCGGGTACCAGATCGAGTGCGGCTCGAGCTGCCAGTCCTGCTTGCCGCGTGGCTTGCCGACATCATGCGGATCGTCCTCGGCGCGGACCACGATCTCGCACGCCTCGCCGGTCTGGACTAGCCGCGTGATGTCGAAGGCGAAGGGGGTATACCCCCCCTGATGCTCGCCGACGCAGATGCCGTTCACCCATACGGTCGTCACGTAGTCGACGGCGCCGAACCGCAGGATGAGCCGCTCTGCCTCGGCCAGGGTGGGGATCAACAGATGCCTGCGATACCAGCACGCCCTGAAGAACCCGGTGTTCGCGATACCGCCGGCCGGGGTCTCTGGCGAGAACGGCACACGGATGCGGGTGAGCCAATCGACCTGCTCCGGCCCACGCCACCGGCCCGCGGCATCGAGGGCGAACTCCCAGTCGCCGTTGAGTGAGTACCAATCGTCGCGGCGCAGCTGCGGGCGAGGATATCCGCGGCCGGTATCGTCGAGTTGGTCTGAGGTGAGATGAGGCAGGGTGGGCGGCATCAGACACTGGTAGCCGCTGCAAAGCCCGTTCTCGCGCCGAGTCAAGCCCCTCGTGAGTCATTCGGCACCCGGATGCGACCATGCATTCAAGCGCGCCGCTGAAAGCGTGCGATCGAAGCGCGTCCTCCCAGTATTCGCCGGGTTCAATCGAGCCCGCTTACTACGCGAGCCCTTCAGGCGCTAGTGGGTCTGTGCTGTGGCCCCCGTCCATCCGACAGCGCCGCGTGTCGCGCCTGCCCGACACGAGCCTCGCCTGGCGCGACCCCTCGCCCAATCAGAGCGTTGGCGCTGGCGAACCCGTCAGTAAACGCTGGCACGAACCTTCCTATCGATGATCAGACAAGAAGGGCGCAGAGGACTGCGCACCACATAAGGGGGACTGACAAATGGCGGAACAAAGGGCGCCGGGCGCGCTCGGCTCCACGCAAGGCGCGGCCGGAACGGCACGCAACACCACGGACGCAAGCGGCATCGTCGGACGCGTGCGTGAGCAGGCGACCGCACAGCTCGACTCGCAGAAGACCAAAGCAACCGACGGGCTCGGTACGGTCGCCGAGGCAGTCCGGCATACGACCCGGCACCTGCGTGAGGGGCAGCACGACACCGTGGCCCGCTACGCAGAACAGGCCGCAGATCAGATCGAGCGCTTCTCGCAGCGGCTCAGAGACAAGGACATCGGCGAGCTGATGAACGACGCGCAGCAGCTCGCGCGACGGCAGCCGGCACTGTTCGTCGGCGGCGCATTCGCGCTCGGTCTGCTCGGCGCCCGCTTCCTGAAGAGCTCGGCGCCGGACGATGGCGCGGTTCAGTATCGCGGCTCGGGGGACTACGGCTACCAGGGGTCGCCAGCCGCAGCAGCGTTGGGTTCCACCGGCAACGCGTACGGTAATCGTGTTCCAACATCCGCCCGCACTTCTTCCCAGGGCCAGGGGTCCACGGCGTCGAACCGCGGGCTCGACGACCCGTCAACCGAGGGGCTGTGATGGCTGACCCGCTCGACAATCGCTCGATCGGAGATCTGTTCGCCGAGCTGTCGCGCGAGACTAGTCAGCTCGTGCGCAAGGAGGTTGAGCTCGCGACCACCGAAATGACCGCCAAGGCCCGCAAAGCCGGCGGTCACGTCGGCGTTGCCGCGGCGGGCGGGGCGCTCGCGCATGCAGGGCTGCTGGTCCTTCTCGCCGCGCTCGTGCTCGTGTTGAGTGAGATGGGCATGACGCCCTGGCTTTCGGCGCTGGTCATCAGCCTGCTGACGATCGGCGTGGGATATCTGCTTGTCAACAGGGGGCTCGCCGGACTGCGCACGACCAGTGTCGCGCCTACACGCGCCATGGATTCACTGAAGGAGGATGCGAAATGGACGACACGACAAGGGGCGTAGGCGGCGACGACACCAGGGGCCGTCGCGAGGAGCCGTCGCGAGGGTACTCGGACGAACCGTCGCGATCGACGGTCCGCCGGCCTGCCCAGGCAGCGACGGATCGGGCACGGACGACAACGACATCGAGTGACCCGGACTTGGATCCGGAGACCGACCGGCGCACGCGGGAACTGCAGGGAGAGATCGCCCACACGCGAGCTGAGCTGTCGGAGACGATCGAGGCGATTCAGGACCGGCTGCGCCCCTCGAACATCGCGTCCGACGCCAAAGAACGAGTAATGGCTGCCACAACAGAGAAGGTGAAGAACATGGCTGAGACGGCAAGTGACACGGCACAGAGCATGATGCGCGACACTCGCGATCACGCCATGAACCTGGTCGAAGGGGCGAAGCAGAACCCGATCCCGGCGCTGATGATCGGCGCCGGCATCGCCTGGCTGCTGATCGACCGGGCCAAGGGGCAGACGGATTACTCGCGACGCTCGACCTGGGGCGAACCACGTTCGAGGGGTTATTCGGGCTACCAGGCAGACTCATACTCGGGCGCTGGTTACCGCGGAACCGGCTACAGCGGCGGTGACGACGCAAGCCCTGGAAGCGCATCCGACCAGTCGGAGGGGCTCGCGGTGCGCGCGCGTGAAGCCGCCGACGAGGCGAGGCGCACCGCGCGCCGCACTCAGAACAAGGTGCAGCGGATGTTGCGTCAGAATCCCCTGCTGGTCGGCGCTGCCGCCGTGCTCGCCGGGGCCGCGGTAGGGGCCTCCCTGCCGGAAACCGAGCGCGAGAACGAGTGGATGGGTGAGACGCGCGACAACGTGCTCGACAAAGCACAGGACGTGGCGCGGACCGCAACTGAAACCGTCCGCGACGTCGCCGGCGAAACGGTGGGCGATACCCTCGAAAAGGTTACCAGGGCCGTCGCATCGAAGGACGCATGATTCAGGGCAGGGCCGGCGGTTGCCGGCCCTGCTGTCGGTTGAATGATGGGTCGGTCGCGCAGACGAGCCGATAACCGATCGATGTGATCCGCAGCTCTTCCGACGTAGTGGGCGAGCATCTCTGGTTGCTTTCACTCAGCGGCGGCAGTTCTGTCGTATGGCAGTAGCGCCAACAGAATTTCAAATCGCCTCCGCGCGCAGCGGCCCGACGCCGCGTGCTTCCTCGCTTTGACGAAGTCAGGCATGGTTAGCTTTGACGAAAGTCAGGCACGGTTATTGGAGAGTACGTTGGGTGCCCACCTTTTCGACATCATCTGTTTCTCGCAGCTGCGCTGGGCCTTCGTCTCAACGTCCCCATCAATCGCTGACGGGATGCACCGCGAATCCTGCGTGTTGTCCTGTAGGAAACGATCTTCGGGTCGGACGTCCCGCTACTCGATGTGGTGATGCATACGACGAGTCGGCGCCTTCCATAGCAAACACACACGCCCGGCCGAAAGCCGACGCCTTGAGTGCTAACAACAACGAAAGCAGGAACCATTGATCCTTCGCATCGATAAACTGGCCATCGAACTGCCCATGCCCGAGCATCCGTCGCCGAATTCTGCTTCGGCGGTTCAGGAGCTCCTCGGCGGCAAGTTCGGCGAAATGTCCACGCTCATGAACTACACGTTTCAGTCCTTCAACTTCCGCGGGCGCGACAAGATGAAGCCCTTCTACGACCTCATCGCGAATATCGGGGCGGAGGAATACGGACACATCGAGCTCGTCAGTCACATGATCAACATGCTGCTGAGCGGTTCAACCGTGCGGGGAGATGACCCATCCATCACGCCACTCGAGGTCGCGACGGACGCCAGAAACCAGTACCACTTCATTGCCAGCGGGCAAGCGGCGTTGCCCGGCGACTCCATGGGCAACCCTTGGAATGGGACCTACGTGTTCTCCAGTGGCAATCTGAAGCTGGACCTCCTCCATAACTTCTTCCTGGAGTGCGGAGCGCGCGCGAACAAGATTCGGGTCTATGAAATGGTCGACGACCCGGTCGCACGCGAGATGGTCGGATACCTCCTGGTCCGCGGTGGCACGCACATCGTGGCCTACGCCAAAGCGCTGGAAGCGTTATCCGGCGTCAACGTCGGAAAGCTGCTCCCGATTCCGGATATCAGCAACAAGAGATTCCCGGAGGCGATGAAGCACGAAGCTAGGGGCCTTCACCAGGTCATGTACCGCATGAGCCCTGACGACTATCGCGAGATGTCAGCGATCTGGCGCGGGCCGCATCCGGAAGACGGCTCGGAGCTGCGCGTGGTCGACGGTCCTCCCGAAGGCGGACCGGTGCCACTCCACCCCGAGGAGCCGCAGCTGACGTCGCCCATTGGTCCCGACGGTATTGACATAGGGCTGCTGGAGGACGTGGGCGAACGGCTGTTCGGCAAGGGATCCATCAAGAACTAGGCGAATGAAAGACAACACGACTGAAGGAGATTCAACCATGGCTGAAGCAGGCACACTCCACGACGCGTTTATCGACGAACTACGCGACTCGTACGACGGCGAAAAGCAGCTCACCAAGGCGCTCGGGAAGCTCGCGAAGGCCGCCACCTCGCCGCAATTGCGCGAGGCATTCGAGGCTCACCTCGAAGAGACCCAAGGACAGATCGAACGCCTGGAGCAGGTATTCGAGCTGCTGGAGGAAAAGGCACGCGGCAAACATTGCGACGGCATTGCCGGCATTGTCGAAGAAGGCAAGTCGATCATGGAAGAGGAGTTCGATGAGGTAACCATGGACGCGTGCCTGATCGCCGCCGGACAACGCGCCGAACACTATGAGATAGCGGCGTACGGCACCCTGGTCGCGTGGGCGCAGGCGATGGGTCACACCGAGGCCGCCAGGCTCCTGCAGCAGACACTCGAGGAAGAGAAGGCTGCTGACAAGAAGCTGTCGGGGTTGGCCGAAGGCGGTATCAATCAGCGTGCTGCTGACGGGACGAACGCTGACGGTGAAGAGGAACCGGTCGGCGCCGCTGCCGGCAGTGCGCGAAAGAGCTCGGCGAAGGCCGGTCGCCGGTAAGGGTGCGTGTCAACGGCGCCATGGTTCTGATTCAGCTGCTGTTGCCGACGAGCGGCGCGGCAGGTGCCGACGGCCTGGCGCCGCTCGCTCAGACGCGGCGAGAACTGGCGGACCGATTCAATGGCCTCACGGCGTATCTGCGATCCCCCGCGAAGGGATCGTGGACAGCCCCCGATGGCCACACTGAGCAGGACGACGTCGTCATGGTGGAAATCGTGACGGAGACGTTCGACCGGGCATGGTGGCGCACCTACGCGGTTACGTTGGCCGCGCGCTTTGACCAAGAGAGCATTCACGTTAGAGCCGTGCCCGTGGACATGCTCGACGAGGGATAGAAATGAAGCAAGCGGGCCTGATACGGGAGCGACGGAGTCCACGCTTCGAAGTGACGCCACGACTCTGTGTCGAGTCGGTGCAATCAGTGGCGGCCGCGTACGACGAACGCCGGCAGCGTGATCAGGCCAAGCTCGAACAGATGGTGGGGTACGCGCAGACGGCGCTCTGTCGCACGGCGGCGCTGCTTGATGCCCTCAGTGAGACGGGCGTGGACCGGTGCGACACATGCGACAACTGTCGCGGCACGGCGATCCGGGCCGAGGCGGCCGCGCAGGGCCCCGCTTGAGAGTCATGTCAGGGAAGGAGCGATAGGCATGGTGCGACGTCAGGATGCCACCCCGCGAAGTGAGGCTGGCCCCATTCTCGGCGCCCTGGGTGCGTTGGGCCTGACGATCGCGTTCGTCGCACTCCGACGCTCGAAGCCCGGCCAAGGCGACCGTGACAAGCGGAGGGCCTTCCCTACCTACCTGCGCGATCACCTGGCCGGCGCGGATACGGCCATCCAGATGGTCCAGGGTCTTAACGATGCCTACCGAGGGGTCCCTGAGGGCGCCCTCTTCGAGTCCTTGTACGAACAATTTCGCGAAGACCGCGGCGTCGTTGAGGGGATCCTGGCGGAGCTCGGGTACACCTCGGGGTCAGCCAAACGACTGGCGGGTCGGGCGACTGGGAGTGCGCTTCGCGCGGTGGCTGGCGGCGCGCCCGGCGATCTGTCGCTGTTCCGGACACTCGAGGCGCTCGCCATCGGCGTGCAGGGTAAGCGATGTCTGTGGCGCGCTGCACAGGCGATTGTCGCGCTCCCACACCCTCCAGGCCGTCGGAGCTTCGTCGAACTCGAAGCGGATGCGGTGCATCAGTGGGAGGCCATCGAGCGGCATCGCTGGTCACTCGTACCCCGCACGTTCGGCGTCTGACGCCGCTCATCGGAACGAACCGGGGCGCACGACCGAGCCTCAGTCTACGAGTCAGAGAGGTTCATGTGGAATGGTTTCGCGATCGCGCATTGACGCTGGTGCTGATGGCGATGTTTCTGGTGTTCCTGGCCGCACAGATGGTCACCGGCCTGTACGAATACAACGCCACACAACGCGAGCACGGCGAGCCACTCGTGAGCATGACTGGCTACTTGGCGACGGGGCATCCATGGGAAGCGCTCTTCGAGAACTGGGAGAGCGAATTCCTGCAGATGGCCGTGTTCGTTCTGCTGACGACGTGGCTCGTGCAGAAGGGGTCACCGGAATCGAGACGACCGGGCGCGAAGGAGCTCGTGGACACCGATCCCCGTGACTTTGCCCATGATCCGGAGGCTCCGTGGCCAGTCAGGCGAGGCGGCTGGATCCTCCGGCTCTATGAGCATTCACTCGGGCTCGCATTCATTCTCCTGTTCCTGCTGTCGTGGATCGGCCATGCGCTCGGCGGCTTCGCGGACTATGCCGCCGAGGAAGTCCTGCACCATCAGCCGCAGCCGAAACTGGTCGACTACGTCACGTCGTCTCGTTTTTGGTTTGAATCGTTTCAGAACTGGCAGAGCGAGTTCCTCGCCATCGCGTCGATGGTGTGGCTCGCCGTCTACCTTCGACAGCGATGGTCGCCGGAATCCAAACCGGTGCACGCGTCGCATGCCGAGACGGGGCGTTGAGAAGCCCTTGGCAGATCCCTCGGCCCTCTGAGCCAGGCCACGTGTCGACCTCGCTTCTTGTTTAGGGGATCGGGACGTTGCTGCATGCGCCTGGGGCTGGGCATGGTGCGGTCCTGGCGGCCACACTCGTCCTGACGCTCGTCGGCGTGCTGATGCTGTGGTCCGATGGGGTAGCTGGGTTAAGCCCTCGGCGTTTGCCGGTTCTCATCGGACAGATGATCTTTGGCTGGGGGTCTTCAACCTCGTTGAGGGCGTTATCGACCATCACTTGTTGAACATCCACCACGTCCGGGACATGCCGTTCCATATCCCGGCGTACGACTGGATCTTCTTGGCGGTCGGAGGCGTCGGTTTCAGCCTGATCTGGCTACTCATGGCGCGTGGGACTCGTGAACTCGTGCCGCCGCGGGCCACGGACGCTGCGAAGGGCGCACTTGCGGTTCGTAGCTGGCGTTCAATTCCGCACCGCCGCTTCGCCGTGCACGCTGATAGTGCACGGCGGCATCGCGGCGCTCGACGCTCATGACCGCGGCATAGTGCGGCACGTTGAGTAACGCCCGCGCCGCCGCGACGGCGAGCCGTCGCGCGGCATCCAGGCTGAAGAAGTACACCCCGGGCGGGTTTCTGACGGAGCGTTATTGCCTGTATAACTACGACCGCCGAGGACGTCCCTACCGTCTTGAGATTCACCACCGGCCGTGGTCTCCCCAGGTCGCACATGCGGCGGTCACAATGAACACGATGGCCGCTGCGAGCCACCTGGCGCAACGGCGGCCCGGCGCTGTTGCACTTCGCACGGCGTCAAGACGTGGTCGCATGGGCGCCGACGCGTTTACCCGACGGCCGTCATCGGAGCGTGCGGAACGTCACCGAGTAACGCAATTCGACGACTGGCGGGATGTGATGTTCATACGCAGTCCGCGCCTCGTGCGTCATGAGGTACGCGGAACGCCGCGCGAGGGCAATGTCGTGGGTGGCCGATCGACGAGAGGGCTGCGCCGCTGGTGATGATGGAGACCGGTACGGCCGAAACTTCATGCGGCATTCCGACAGCAACGAGATGCCGGCGACGATGTCGTACTGGGGCGCGTCGCGATGCCAGCCGATGGGCGAGCCAGGTCGATACTCGTTGATGAGCGCCATCGCAAACGCCTCGGCGTTGACGCCAGCCCACTGCGCAATCGTGGCGCGCAGCGGCAACAGGAACGCTGGAAGCGGCCCCGCCGCTCCCCGATCGTACGATTGGCCGAAGAACGCGACTCGCCGCCGCGCCACGACGCCACGCAGTTCGAAGTCCGAGAACGCGACGTGGCCAATGGCATCTAATAGGACTCGCTCATCCGCCTCCGTGATGAAGTTGTCGCGATAGTGGAAGCCTTGAGGGAGATTGTGATCGAAGAGACCCGGTGACCCGGCCATCATCTAGTGTCCCACGGCGCTCACCTGGATCGGACCGGATTAACGGTTCGGCGCGTAATCGGGGAATCAACACACGCACTGGGGTCCATGGCTAAGGTTGCAGACATCCGCGTTGGGACGGCGGGCTGGTCAATTCCGCGCGCGACGTCGTCGCGCTTCGACTCGGCAGGTACGCATCTCGAGCGCTACTCACGCCGGCTCAATTGCGCAGAGGTCAATTCATCGTTCCACCGGCCACACGCCGACACGACTTACGCGAAGTGGCGTGAGAGCACCCCTCCGGGCTTTCGATTCGCGGTCAAGATACCTCGGGCGATTACCCACGAACTGAAGTTGCGGGACGCTCGCGAACCATTCGTCACATTTCTGGCTCAGACCGACGGCTTGGCCGATAAACGAGGGCCGCTCCTCTTGCAGCTGCCGCCGTCGTTGTCGTTTGACGGTCCTGTGGTGAAGGCATTTCTGGATGAGGTGCGAAGGGTCTACGACGGGCCCCTCGTCTGCGAGCCGAGGCACGCAACGTGGTTCTCGCCGCTGGTGGCATCGCTGCTTGGGCGCTACCGAATATCACGAGTGGCGGCCGACCCTCCACCGGTGCCGGACGCGACGAGTCCGGCCGGCTGGGCGCGGGTCGCGTATTTTCGGCTGCACGGCTCACCGCGGACGTACTGGTCACGCTATGACGAGAACGCCATCGCGGCACTAGCCGCGACCGTCGGCAGGATATCGACCGCGGAGCAGGTGTGGTGTGTGTTCGACAACACCGCAAGCGGCGCCGCCATCGAGAACGCGTGGGAACTTCGCGAACGCTTGAGCGGCGATTCGCTGCTTAGATGACCTTCTGCACAACACGGTTCTGGAGCACGAGCTTCTCCATGTCCACCGTGACGGGAGGGGTACCGTTGCCATCGGGTCGCCGAACCGCCATTCGCAAACATGGTTCGGGGGCGGTATTCGGGCCCGGGTCGCGACGAAGATGCGCCGCCACCGTGTAACTCCTTCCACGTCACCGAACCGCGACCGGCGCGATTGTCACGCCCGTCGCGCCCACCAGTTTCAGAGGCTGCAGCACCAGGACGAACTCGAAGACTCGCTTGGCCGCAAGCTCGTCGAGCTTAAAGTTCTCCACAAGATAGATGCCGTGAACCGCGAGAAAGATTTCGTGCACCGGCACAAAAAGCTGCGGATCCGGCGAAGGCAGCACCTCGACGTTTGGCGTATCGGTGCCGACGAGAAGTGGCTCTTGAGCCACCAGCCACTCGGCGGCCGCAATGCCAATCCCAGGCACGCCGCGTGATGTGCGCGGCTTGCCCCAGAGCAGTCCCACGCCGGTGTTGATGATGACCGCATCACCACGCTTGAGGCTCAGGTTCTGGCGCTGCAAGGCTTGCTGCAGGTCCTGCACCGTGATCTCGTAGCTGTCCGTCAGCGTCTGCACGCCTTTTAGCGCCGCCACGTCGATCAACACGCCGCGTGTGATCAGCGTTCCGATATGCTCAACGCCTAATTTCCTGAAACCGCTACGGGTGGCTACTTCGTCAAGCTTGAAGCAGTTGTACAGGCTGTTGCCGATGGCCTGATGGGCGAAGCCGTCGAGCTGCGTGCCGACATGGCCCAGGTCAGCGACAATGAGCTCTTCGGTGTTCTGCGGCCGGTTCGACAGTGTGCTGACATCGGTCCGCTTGGTGTACATCTCGTACCGCCGCGAGCCATGCGATGCTTCGGAGACGGGGTGGCCCAACTCGATGATTTCACCGGTGCGGATCAATCGCACCGTTTCCAGCACGCGTTCGGAGGTCATGAGATTGCCGGCACCCCGCTGATCGGCCGCGCCCCATTTCGAAGGACAGCGCTGCTCGTCGGCCGGCGGCTTCCAGGTTTGAGCGTGGACCGGAACGGCTTTACCGGCGAGGGTCACACCCATCACGATAGTCCCGATCACGAAGCCCGTGCGGATGGTCACTCTCGTTCTCCCGTCCTAAAGGGCCGCCCTCCCGTCCTAAAGGGCCGCCGCCAAGTGCGCCGGCGGGACCTCTTGGTCGATCTGCCGATGTGCCGGACGTCGACGGTGGCGAGGCGCGAGTCGCACGTTGACATTGGCTTCTATCACAAGAGGCGCATTCCCTTTGCGTGGACTCCGTCGCGAGTCCCAGGTCAGCGCGATCGCCGATATGCGATCATCTCGCCCTGGCCGAGGAGTGGCTTTCTCTCACACACGCTCTAACCCAGACCATGCGCTCTCACGCACCCGGGTGGACCGATCGCAACGACTCGGACCCCGGCGTCGCGATCTCGAATTGATCGTGTACCCCGCTGAGAGCCTGCGGCGTCACGGAACGTCGACCGAAGAGCTCTCCTCAGCGGCGGCTCGTGCGATCGCGGCGCTCGACGCCGTGGCCGATCGCGAGCCGGTTGCCGTCTTCGTGTCTCCACGGTGGCGGGCCCGTACCCACGGATTCTTTATGAGATGGCGCGCCCGGCAGGACTCGAACCTGCGACCCCCGGCTTAGAAGGCCGGTGCTCTATCCAACTGAGCTACGGGCGCGCACGCGGTGGCGTCCATGGTACCGCAACCGGCCGGCAGCGTTTCTCGCGACAGCCGCGGCTCCGCCGGGGACCCCGGAAACGACTCCTTCAAGTCGGCCGGCCGATCGATGCCTGCAGTGCCGCCCGTGGCACCGGCCATCTCGGGATCCTCATTCAGAGCTTTGGCCACGTGACCTTGCAGTACGGCACCTGTGCGCTCCGCGCTACAGTGAAGAAGTGAAGTGCCTGCGACTTCCCTCGACAGCGACAGGAACAAACTCACCGACAATTTCGTAGGGTGATCAGGACGGGCGATCTTGCAGACGGCTCGTGCGTCGCCAATACCATGACGTGCGCCACTACCATGAGAGGACCGGATCAATGAGCTGGCTCGAGGCATCCCGCGCGCGCCTGCGCCTGCTGTTCGGCCGCCGCGCCGCCGAGTCGCGCATGACGTTGGAGATCCGCAGCCACATCGAGATGGAGACGGATCGCCTGGTGCGCGAGCAGGGCCTGAATGCCGTCGAGGCCCGTCGACGGGCGCTGGTGGCCTTCGGGGGCGTGGAGCGGTACAAAGAGGAGCTCCGCGACGGGCGCGGGCGCGCCTGGTTCGACGGGCTCTCGCTCGACCTCAAGCTCGGCGGCCGGATGCTCGTGAAGTATCCGGGCCTCACCATTGTCGGTGGTCTGGCGATGGCCTTCGCGATCTGCGTCGGCGCCGTCGTCTTCGAGGTCCTGACGCCGTTCCTCCATCCGACACTGCCGCTGCCCGCGGGCGACCGCATCGTCCAGATCCGCAATTGGGACGTCGCCGGGAACCGTTCCGAGCCGCGCGCGCTGCACGACTTCATCGTCTGGCGCGGCGCGCTCCGGTCGGTGACCGAGCTCGGGGCCTGGCGGGACGTCACCCGCAACCTGATCGTCTCCGCCGGTGATGCGCGTCCCGTCGAGGTCGCGGAGATGACCGCCTCCGGCTTTCGCATCGCCGACGGTGCGCCGCTCCTGGGCCGCGTCCTCGTGGCCGCCGACGAGCGGGCAGGTGCGCCAGCGGTGGCCGTGCTCGGGTACGACGTGTGGCGAACGCGCTTCGGCAGCGATCCCAATGTGGTCGGCCGCACCGTGCAGCTCGGAAAGGAGTACGCGACAGTCGTCGGCGTGATGCGGGAAGGGTTCGCGTTCCCCGTTTCGCACGAGCTGTGGATGCCGTTGCGGATGGACATCCTGGACCAGTCGCCGCGGTCGGGGCCCGGCATCACCGTCTTCGGCCTGCTCGCACCCGGCGTGACCCTTGAAACGGCGCAGGCAGAGCTGACCACGGTCGGCCAGCGTGCGGCCATCGAACGACCGGCCACGCACGAGCATCTGCAGCCGCTGGTGACGCCTTACGCCAAGCTGTTCTTCTCACAGCCGTCGGGCGAGGAGCGCGTAGTCCTCTACTCGGTCTACGTCTTCGCGGTCATGCTGCTCGTGCTGGTCTGCAGCAACGTCGCTCTTCTCCTGTTCGCGCGGGCCGCGACGCGCGAGAGCGAGCTCGCCGTGCGGACCGCCCTCGGCGCGAGTCGCAGCCGGATCGTCGCCCAGCTCTTCGCCGAGGCGCTCGTGCTCGGAGGCGTTGCGGCGGTGGTCGGCCTGGTGGCCGCTCATTTTGCCCTCCGCGCCTGGGGGGTGGAGTTTCTCGAGGTGAACCTGGGTCGCCTCCCGTTCTGGTTCGATCTCCGCCTTTCGCCCGCGACGGTGCTGTTCGCCCTCGCGCTCACCGTGCTCGGCTCCGCGATCGCGGGGGTGGGGCCGGCGCTCAAGGTCACGCGAGGCATGGGATCCCGGCTGAAGCAGGCCACCGCCGGGGCTGGAGGGCTGCAGTTTGGCGGCGTGTGGACGGCGGTGATCGTGGTGCAAGTCGCGGTCACGGTCGCTTTTCCGGCGGTCGTCTACGTCGAGCAATGGGAGTTGCGCCACATCCAGACGTTCGAGGCCGGATTCGCTGCCGAGGAGTATCTGGCCGTGCGGGTCGAGATGGATGCTCCGGTCGTCCCGGGGGCGAACGCCGATTCGAATCGCCGCGAGCACCCCGCGTCGTTCGCGTCCAGCGTCGAGGAGTTGCGCCGGCGCGTTGCGGCGGAGCCAGGGGTCGCCGGCGTCACCTTCGTGGACCGGCTTCCGCGTACCGCCCGCCCCCAGTACCATCATCGAGCTTCCCGATGAATCGACCGCCACAGCTCAATCGGCGCGCGTCGCGAGCGCGGATCCACGACCGCCGTTACGCGAGGCGACGGTCGCCGGCATCGAGCCGATCGTACTTCGACGTGCTCGAGACGCCGCTTCTCGCCGGTCGCGCGTTCAGTGCCGCCGATCTCGCGCCCGGTGCGAGCGCCGCTATCGTCGATCAGGGCTTCGTCGATCAGGTGCTGGAGGGACGCAATCCCATCGGCCAGCAGGTGCGATTCGTCCAGCGTGGGGACGATGCGGCGGCCAAGGGCGCCAATCCCTGGTTCGAGGTCGTCGGTGTCGTGAAGGAGCTGGGGATGGGCGCACCGACGCGAACGGGACGCGCCGCAGGTTTCTACCTTCCTGCCACCCCGGAGCGCTTCGACAAGGTTTATATGATGGTGCACGTGCGGGGCGATCCGATGACACTCGGCCCTCAGCTTCGCGAGATCGCTACCGCGGTGGATCCGACGCTTCGCCTTTCGGAGCTGCAGCGGGTGGACGAGGTCACCGATGGGATTCTGTGGGTCGTCGGGCTCTGGCTGCGGGTCACGATCATGATGACGGCCGTCGCGCTGTTGCTGTCGCTCTCCGGGATCTACGCGGTGCTGTCGTTCATCGTGGCGCGCCGCACGCGTGAAATTGGCGTCCGCGTCGCCCTGGGAGCGAGCCGGCGGCGCGTCGTCACATGCCATCTTCCGGCGTCCGCTGATACAGGTGGGACTCGGCGTTTTCGCCGGCGGTGCGCTCATCGCCATTGCGGGCAGCATCGAAACCGAGATGCCCGGGCTTGAACGGTGAGCTCTCGCTCCAGCAATTCGCGATCCTCCTGGCTTATGCCGTCCTGATGCTGGGTGTCTGCCTCCTCGCGTGCGTCGTCCCGACGCGGCGCGCGCTCAGCGTGGAGCCGACAGTCGCGCTGCGGGTGGAGTAGCGGCGAGGGACCTGCTAGACGTCAGATTCCGGCACTCGGTGTTGAGCACTCTGAAACACTCGCCGATCCGCCAGGCGCATGGCGGTCAGGACCCCGTGTGAAATTGTGTCGAGGCCGATCGTCTGCCCGATGATCCTTGGTTTCGGCCATCCCCGCAGATCCAGTTCAGCATTGTTGCGGTGACCATAGGCAAGGGTCTCCACTCCAAGGTATGTGTTCGGAAAGCCCTTGGTTCCCCAAATCAACGCCTCGACCGTCTGTTCTCGCAGACTGAGGACTTGCGGATCCAGCCCTCCATGGACGCAGATGCCATCAGCACCGCGATAGTACGGCGACAGATTCTCGAAGAACGCGAGATGGGATGCGGGCACCGTGTCAAAGAACAGGTCGTACGGCAACGTATGCCGACCCATATATAACTCGAGCCCCGCAGCAGAAACGGCTTCCCGCAAAGCGAGCGCGGCCTCAGCCGAATAGCTTTGAATGGTATCGAAGGCCTCCATACCCAATAGCCACGAGTGGTGCTCGTAGTCGCTGCGTGTCCGAAGGAACCAGTCCTCGTGGTTCCCGCGCAGGCAGACCACATCTGCACTGACCTCGCGTTGAAACCCGAGGATCGCGTCGATGCAGCCCTTGGTATCGGGACCTCGGTCGATGTAATCGCCAAGAAACACGACGGTGTCGTCAGCCGCGAGCTCGGCTCGGAGCTGGCCCAGCAGGTCGTTGAGCGCCGACAGATTCCCGTGGATGTCGCCGACTGCGATCGTCGCCATGACGCCTACCGTATTATCGCAGTGGCCGGTTAGCGAATCTGTCTCGCGAGAGAAGCATTCAATCGGTCCAGACGAGCCGCACGGCTTGTCTCGTCGGACCGGCCAAATGTCCAGCATGAGCAAACGGTCCTGGCGAAGAAGGAGTTGCCGCGCGCAGCCTCTTCGACTCGGGAGATGAAGGCATCGAAATGATGCTCGAGCAGATGTTCAAGGACGCACGTCGCGATCGCCATGCTCAGATCGGCGTCTTCAGAACATCCCCACCTCAAGGCGAACGGCCACACTACCTCAGGCTCGCTTTCGACAAACTCGGCCACATCGATGATGGCTTGCCATCGAAGGTCAATCTCTCCCTCGGCGGCGGCCGAGCCTGGAAGAAGGGCCTCAGCTCGATCGATGGCGTCCTGTGCAGTCATGAATTGATTTTGCCTAATGTCCTAATGTGCTGCGCTCTCGCGACATCCGTGGCGGAGTTGTGTCAGGTCCCAGCTGCGACGCGGACAGCCCGCAGCGCTGGCCCGCCGTAGCCTGGTGAAGGCGAGACGGCGCAACTTATCGTCGTAGTGTAGCCGGGCTTGGCCGATCTGAACGGAGAGGAAGAACTGTTGGGTGGGAGTGAGCGAGTGCGGCTTCGGCAGCCGCACCCGCACTCAGTAGGTACCCGGCAGGCGCGCGGATGGTTCAGGGTTCGATGGGCCGCCGACTCGGTCCAGCGCGCTGCCGGGCGCCGGCGGCGGCCAGGCCAAGCGCCAGCAGTGTGAGGCTGGCCGGCTCCGGTCATGGACATCGCCGGCCTGCAATGGCACCGCCATGGCGCACGACCGTGCAACGCCCGGTCAGAGGGCGACAAGAACCGTCAGGGTGCTACAGAATCAAAGCCCTCGCGCTGGCCGCAGCCACCCAAGTCGTCCGCGGCGGCGAAGAAAGTCGCTGTGTCCTGACGCTCGAAAGCTGAGCTATTCATAGCGCAGCGCGATCAGCGGATCCACTCTGCTCGCGCGCCGCGCCGGCAGCCAGACCGCGAGCAGGGCCACGACCGTGAGCAGGACCGGCACCCCGACGAAGACCAGCGGGTCGGTGGCGGTGACGCCGAAGAGGAACGACGTGATCAGGCGGGCGAGCCAGAAGGCGGCCGCGAGGCCGATCGCGATCCCTGTCAGCGCCAGCGCCATGCCCTGGCCGACGACCATGTTCCGCACCTGCGACGCCTGCGCTCCCAGTGCCAGCCGGATGCCCAATTCCTGCGTCCGCTGCTCGACCGCGTAAGCCATCAGGCCGTAGATGCCGATCGCCGCCAGCAGCAGCGCGCAGCCACCGAACACCGTCATCACCCACATGTTGAACTTCTGACGTGAGACCGACAGCGCCGCGATCTCGTCCATCGAGCGGACGTCCGACACCGGCAGGCCGGTCGACTTGCGCAACTGGTCCTGGATGGTGCTGCTCAGCGACTGTGACGTCACTTGCGTCCGCACCACCCAGGAGAGCGGGGTGAGGCCGACGTTGAGCGCGTTCGCCGCGTCCGGCACCTGCGCCTGCGGGATGAACACCTGCGGCGACGGCTCGCCGTCGAGCCCATCGTTCTTGATGTCGCCGATGATGCCGACGATCTGCCGTTCCCCTTCGGCGTCGAATGCCGGCATCACCCCCTTGCCGATCAGGAGCCGGTCGTTGAGCGGATCGGCCTTGGGCCAGAACTGCCGCGCCATCGCTTCGTTGATCACCACGACCGGCGTCGAGGTGCTGGTGTCGCGCTCGGTGAAGGACCGCCCCCGCTTGACCGGGATCTTGAACACCTCGAAGAACCCCGGCGACACGGTCGTCCAGCCGCCCTGGCCGTGGAACGGCCCCTGGCTGTCGGCGGCCAGCGGCCGCCCGACGATGAGGAAGGACAGCCCGTAGCCGCCCTGCAGCGGCACACAGCAGGTCGCGCTGGCGTTGACGACCCCGGGGATCGCGCGCAGCTGCTCGACGCCGTTCCGGACGACCTGTTCAACAGCTTCTGCTTTCTCGTACTGTCCGCCTTTGAGCGACATCTTCAGAGTCAGGACGTTGTGGGTATCGAACCCGGGATCGACCCGTCCGAGCGCGACGGCGGTGCGGATCAGCAGCGCGGATCCGATCAGCAGCACGAGGGCCAGGCCGACTTCCACGACCACCAGCGCCGACCGCACCTTGTTCTGGCGAAAGCCGGTGCCGGAGCGTCCGGCGCTCTCCTTGAGCGTGGTGGTGAGATCGGTCTTCGAGCTCTGAAGCGCCGGAATGAGACCGAAGATCACGCCGGTCACCAGCGACACTCCCACGGTGAATGCCACCACCCGCCAGTCGAGGCCGACCAGCGCGCCGTTCTCACCGACGCGCGGCAACCCGGCGGTGTTGACCGACAGCAGCGCGCGGATGCCGGCCCAGCCCACGAACAACCCGAGCACGCCGCCGGTGAGTGACAGGACGATGCTCTCGGTCAGCAGCTGGCGGATGATCCGTCCCCGCGTACCGCCGATCGCCGAGCGGATGGCGATCTCGCGCCGGCGTCCGGTGGCCCGGACGAGGAGGAGGTTGGCGACGTTGGCGCAGGCGATCAGCAGCACGAAGCTCACCGCGCCGCCGTAGATCAGCAGCGATTGCTTCGTCTCCTCGCCGACGATCACGTCGCGGACCCGGCGCACGCCGAAGGTGCTCTGCGCGCCGAGGGCGTTGGGGAACCGGGTCCGGTAGTCGGCGGCGGAGGACGCCAGCCGCGCATTCGCCTGTTCGAGCGTCACCCCCGGCTTCAGACGGCCGAGCGCCTGGAAGTAATGCCCCTGGTCGGCACTGTTGGGATCGAACTGGAAGGGCAGCCAGACCTGCGGGGTTGGACCGAACTCGCGGAAGTCGAAGTCGCCGAGCACGCCGACGATCGTGTAGGGCTCGCCGCCGAGCGAGATGCTGCGGCCGACGATGTTCGGGTCGGCGTCGAAGCGGGTCTCCCACAGTCGCCTGGCGATCACCGTCACGCGCGGGCCATTCGGTGTGTCGTCCTCCGCGATGAACGTCCGGCCGAGGACCACCGGCGGGGCGGTCAGTTTGAAGAAGTCCGCCGAGACCCGCCCGGTGCGGAGCTGCTCGGGGAAGCCGGCGCCGGTGAAATTGATCACCCCGGGGCTGAACGCGGAGACGTCCTGGACGACCTGATCCTGCTGCCGGTAATGGGCGAACTTCGCCGGCGAGGCGGCGGCGCCGGCGCCTCGCGGCGAGACGTTCATGAAGACGACTACGCGGTCCGCGTCCGGCATGACCACCGGTTCGAGCAGGACCGCGTTGACTACCGAGAAGATCGCGGTGTTGGCGCCGATCCCGAGCGTCAGTGCGGCGATCGCCGCGAGCGTGAACGCCGGGCTCTGCGCGAACATCCGCAGCGACTGTTTCAGGTCCCTGATGAAGGCTTCCATGGGCAGTTAGACGCGCGTCGCGGTCATTGTGGTTGGGCGCGGCGCGATCAGCGGTCTCGCAGGGCGACCAGGGGGTCCAGCCGGCTGGCGCGGACGGCCGGAACCAGCGCCGCCAGGCAGGCGACGGTCGCCAGCGTCACCAGCACGCCGCCGAACGTCAGGGCGTCGGTCGGGCTCACACCATACAGGAGTGCGCCGACGAAGCGGCTGGCGACCAGCGCCAGTGCCATGCCGATTGCGAGACCGGTGACCGTCCACCCCAGGGCCTGACGAAGAACCAGCGCAACCACGCTGCCGGGGGCGGCGCCGAGCGCCACGCGGACGCCGATCTCGCGGGTCCGCGCACGGACCAGGAACGAGAGGACCCCATATACCCCGAGCCCGGCGAGCACCAGGGCGAGCACGCCCATCGTCCCCAGCAGGGCTCCGGCGATGCGGGCCGGCAGCAGCGACACCGAGATCGCGACCTCGAGCGGCGCGACGTTGAACACCGGCATGCCCGGGTCGAGGGCCCGGAGCTCATGCCGGACGATGGCCAGCGCGTCAGCCGGTGTGCCGTTCGTGCGGACCAGCAGGGAAACCCGCGGCGAGTAGCTCTGCGCGAACGGACGATACATAAAGGGTCGTGGCTCCTCGCCGACGGTGACGTACTTGCTGTCGCGCGCCACCCCGACGACTTCGAGGGCGGGGCCGCCGTCCTCCCCGAGCGGACGCAGACGCTGACCGATCGCGCTTCTGCCCGGCCAGAACCGGTCGGCCATGGTCTGGTTGACGATGGCGACCGCCGGCGACGTGGCGCCATCGGTGGAGGTGAAATCGCGCCCCGCCAGCAGCGGAATCTTGAGGGTCTTGAAATGACCCGGGCCGACGGCATTGAGGTAGATCTGCGGCGTTGGCGGGGCCTGTCCCCGGGCCGGCGGCTCATCGCCGTCCCGCAGCTGGTAGGTGGTGGTGTTCGACAGCGTCAGCGGAATGATGTCGGCGACGCTGGTCCCCTGAACCCCCGGTGCCGCTTCGAGCCGTTCCGTCAGAGCGCGCAGCAGGTCGGTCCCCCGTGCTTCTGAATAGCCGCGTGTCTCCAGGTCGATCGACAGGCTGAGCACGTGGCTGGCATCGAAGCCGGTGTCGATCGCCTGCGCCGCCCGTACGCTCCGGATCGCCAGGCCGGCAACCACCAGCAGCAGTACCGACATGGCGACCTGGCCGACCAGAAAGGCGGACCGGAGCCGGCCATGGCGCAGACCGGTCACGCCGATTCCCTTCATCGACCGGACCAGGTCCACGCGTGAGGCGCTCAGCGCCGGCGCCATCCCGAACGTCAAGGTCGCAACCATGGCGGCGCCGATCGTAAAGGCCACCACGCGCCAGTCGGGCGACAGGTTCAGCCACACCGGCACGGGCACCGGCAGCTCGACGGCCATCAGCAGGCCGGTGGACCAGTAGGCGATCCCGATGGCGCCGGCGGCGCCGGCCAGCGCGAGGATCAGGTTCTCGGTGAGCAGCTGCCGGACCAACCGTCCGCGGCCCGCGCCCAGCGACTGCCGGACGGCGAATTCGATGTCCCGGCCCGCGGCTCGCGCCAGCACCAGATTGGCGACGTTGACGCAGATGATCAGCAGCACCAGCGCGACAACGGCCATCAGCACGCCCGTGAACACGGTCACCGGCTGAGACGTTTCGGGATGCAGCATCGTGCTGCCGTAGACGGTGACTGCCGGGCCGTTGCCGGCCTCGCCGCGCCCGGTTCGCAGCTGCCGGCCGATCGTGTCCAGATCGCTCTGCGCCGTCGCCTGCTCGATCCCCGGCTTCAGCCGTCCAACGAGATGAAAGCTGCTTCCGTCGATGCGCGCGGCGGGATCGAGCCCGGGCCGCAGCAGCAGGTCAGTCGCCAGCGGCACCCACAAATCACCGGCGAGAGGCGCCAGCACGCCGGTGAACTGCTCGGGGGCGACGCCGGCAATCGTGAACGGCTGGTCGTTGAGCCTGATCGTGCGCCCGATGGCCTCGGGCGAGCCGGCGAAGCGGGTGGTCCAGAACGCGTACGACAGCACCACCGCCGGAGGCGCGCCCGGCGCGTCGTCTGCCGGCCCCAGCAGCCGGCCGTGCGCCGGGGTGATGCCCAGGATCGGAAAGTAGTTGCCGCTGACGATCTCGCCCGAGACATGTTCGTTCTCTCCGTCGATCCCCAGGCCGAAGGACCGCAACTGAAAGGCAGCCAGCCCGGCGAGCGTCGAGTTGCGGTCTCGGAGCTCGGCGTAGGTCCGGAACCGCGTGTTCGAGAACCGGTTGGAGTAGACGCGGACGATCGTATCCGGGTCGGCGACCGGAAGCGGCCGCAGGAAAAAGGCGTTCGCCAGGCTGAAGACGGTGGCGTTCACGCCAAGGCCGAGGGCCAGGACGGCGATGGCGATCGTCGTGAAGCCCGGCGTCCGGCCGAGCGTGCGGAACCCGTAGCGAAGATCGTTGAGGAATGCGGCCATGGCTACCTATACGGTGTATCCGCCGAAAGTATCCCGATTGCCGTCAGCGCCGAAGCTCGAACACGACAGCCGCCGCCCCTTCCCAGCGGACCCGCGTCATTTCGCGCAGCTCGGGGGTAGCGGCCGCCGCCTGCAGCACCCGCTCGCACCGTTCGCCATAGCCCGCCTCCCGGAACAGCGCACAGTTCACGGTGACGTGCGTAACCCCGCGGGCCTGCAGCGCGCGGATCGTGTCCGGCTCCGGAAAGCGCTCCAGCGTATCCAGCAGGTCGGTGTAGCTTTGCGGGTGGTAGCCGCTGTATCCGTTGATCAGCGGTCGCCAATGCCAGAGGGAGAAATAGAGATAGGGCATGGCCGGAAACCGCTGCGGCGGTCCGCCGGCCGGGAACTCGGCGAGCACCACGCCTGGCTGCTCCGCGAGCGCGGCGTAGAACGACGGGGGAGAGGGCCAGACCTCCTCCAGCCGGAGCACCGGCCAGACGTCGACCGCAACCCCGGCGATGGCCACGCACACCGTCGCGCGCCGCCATGCCGGGCTTCGTCCGTGTATCAGCTTCCGCACCCCGAATCCGGCCAGGATCGCCAGGCTCAAGCCGAACAGGATGCTGAACCGCGCCGGCACCCGCATCGACCGAACGGGCGGCAGCCACTCGTAGAGCCAGGGATAGACGAGACCGTTGACGCCGAGCGACGCGTCAAAGGCCAGCAGCATCCCGGCGATCACCCCGAGGCGGACGCGGCCGATCGGCGGGATCATCCCCAGCACCGCCAGCCCGATCACCATCAGACCCGGGAACAGCTGGCGCTCCTCGCGCCGCCCCGGCGGAGTGACCGCCGACCAGGTGGCGCTTCTCACGTTGGCGCGAAGAAAGTCCATCGGCGTCGCGCTGAAATGCGCGACTTCGGCCTCGCCCCGCCCTTTCCGCACCTCGCCGCTCTGCAGGTATGGGCGGACCAGCGGCGCCGCCAACGCCCCGTACAGTGCCGACGCGGCGATCAGCTGCGCCGCCAGCGAAAGCGTCCACTGCCGCCGGGCGGCCGCCAGCCAGATTCCGAAGACCACCGAGGCGTAGAGCGCGAAGAACACGCCGTAGTACAGCGAGCAGTACAGCTGTCCGGCGCCAAGGACGGCAGCGAGCGCGAGCCACCTCCAGTCGAAGCGATCGGTGAACCGGTGCAGGGCGAGCAGCGCCAGCGGCATCAAAGCCGTCATCTGCAGCTCGAGGTGGCTGTAGTGCTCGAACCGGTAGGGGTAGAACCCGAACACCAGGCCCGAGACGAACGCCGCCGGATGACTGCCGCTGACTCTCCGGACCAGCAGATACATCGTCCAGCCGGACAGGATGAACGAGCCGACCAGGAGGATGTTATAGACGACGACCGGGTGGAACCTCGCGGCGAGCAGCGGCGACGCTACGAGCGATGGCAACAGCATCGCGTCGGAGAAGGTGAGGGTCAGCCGCTCGGGATAGAAGATGTTCGCGTCGAACAGCGGCCGCGGGTCGCCGAGCAGCTGCCGGTACACCCACCCGATTCGCCAGATCGAAAAGAGCGGATCGCCGAGATCCGGCACAGCGTGCATCCGGACAAGCTGCGGGTAGAGGATCAGGGCGGCGAAGGCGCACAGGCCGCCGAGCGCGATCAGGGCCTCCCGCATCTCCCGAGAACGACACCGGGTCAGGGTCGCGCGCCAAAACCGTAAGTCAATGTACAAATCGGACCCGGACGTTCTCTTGTGTCATATGGAGTGCCAGTGAGCCGTATCGCAGATGGTTCCAGCAGTAAGTCCTTGCGCGAGTGGGATTTATACACTCTCCCGGACCCGGCGGCTCAAAACGGCACACCACTTGCCCCATGGCTCCACGTTCCCACAAATTTGTCGGAGCCAACAGGAGCATTCGTCATGAGAAACGTGTGTTTGAGAGCCCTCGCCGTACCTGCCATGGTACTGGCGTTGAGCTCAGTCGCCTTCGCCCAGACGTCGGTTACCATCGCCGATACCAGTCAGTCGACCACGCTGACCGCGTCGGTCACCGAGCAGGCGCGCGTCGTCGTGCCCGCCGGGATCACCTTCAACGTCCTCGACGTCACGGCGAACACCGCCGCGTCCGGGGCCTCGTTGAGCGCGCAGAACATCGTGCTGTCGTCGGCCACCAAGCAGTTGAAAGTTTCGGTGCAGGCCAGCGCGGCGGCCTTCACGCCGCCGACCATCGGCGCCACCACCTGGTCCGCCGGCGATGTCACGTGGGCGGCCGGCACCTGGACGAACGCCACTGGTTCGGGCGGCACGCTGAGCAACGCGGCCTACAACACCGTGGCGACCTGCGCGGCCGGCGTCAGCGCCTGTGCGACGACGGGGCTGGTTTTCACGCTCGGATCCAAGCCGACGGTCAATCGCTCCGGCGACCACACGCTCGTGGTCACCTGGAAGTTCGAGAGCATCGGTTCGTAACGCTATCCGGCCTCCGGGGATGCACCGATAACTGCTCCTGTGCTCAGAAAAGCCTTCGTCGCGGCCGGCGCGCTCCTGCTCTCGGGCACGGGCGCGCTGGCGCAGACGACGGTGACGCTGCCGGACACCAGCCAGACGACCGCGGCGTCGGCGACGATCAGCGAGCAAGTACGGATCACCGTGCCGGCCGGCGTATCGTTCGCGGTCACCAACGTCGGCGCTACGACGACGGCCGCGGCTGCCGCCGTCGCGATCGACCGCATCGTCCTCGGGACGAATACCAAGCAACTCCGGATATCGCTGCGGGCCGCCTCGGTCTCGTTCACCGCCGCGGGCGGCGGCACGACGTGGTCGGCGGCAGACGTGTCCTGGAACGCGGCCACATGGACGACCGCGCTCGGCTCGACGGGCACGCTGAGCGCCGCAGCCTTCGGCACGGTGGCGACCTGCTCGGCAGGGACGACGGCATGCGGCACCGGCAATCTGATCTTCTCACTCGCGCCGAAGCCGACGATTCAGCGAGCCGGTTCCCACACACTCGTCGTGACCTGGAAAGTCGAAAGCATCGGATCGTAACGACATGAGACTCCTTCCAATTGCACGGCTGCTCGCCCTTCTGACCGTGCTCGGCGCTGCCGTCCCGGCCGCGGCCCAGGCGCCGGGCGGGCTGTCGTTCCAGGCGACGCTCGAGTCCATCAAGGCGGACGCGCAGCCCGGCCAGGTCCTCACCCGGCAGTTCCGCCTCACGCTCGACGCCAACCAGCGCGAGACCCGCTTCAAGGCCCGGATCGAAGACTGGTGGCGCAGCGAGGATGGCTCGCAGTCGTTCTTCGGTGAGCCGGGCAAGCTCCAGCACTCCTGCGGGCGGTGGGTATCGCTCAATCCGGTTGAATCGTCGGTCAGGCCGGGTGAAACGCTCACCATCCGCATCACCGTCGCCATCCCCACCGAGATGGCCTCCGGGGGCTACTGGTGCGTACTGACCGTGGACGAGATCCCCGACCCCGCGACCGCGCCGGCCGGCCCCGGCGTCCGCTTCGTCGCCTCGGTCTCGACCGGCATCTTCATCAACGTCGGCACGGTCCAACGCGCGGCGCGGATCGTGGACGTGGACGTCACGGCCGACCAGGCCCACATCAAGCTTCGCAACGAAGGCAACGCCCCCGTCGGGGTCGACGGCCGGCTCGAGTTCTACGCGCCTGGCGCGACCGCGCCGATCGCGACCATCGTGGTGCCGCGAGGGACGATCCTGACCGAGCCGTCGCTGGACGGCACGCTGACGGCGGTGCTGCCGTCCGCCGCCGACCTGCCGTCCGGCCGCTACCGGGTGCGCGCGATTCTCGACTACGGAGCACCGCACTACATCGGGGCCGAAAAGGAAATCGAGTTGCTCCGTGGAGCACAAGCCATCCCGGTCCGGTGATCGGACGGCGGCGTGCGTCGCGGTGATCCTGCTCGCCTGGGCGTCGGCCGCGACGGTGACCGCCCAGGGGGTGCCGGAAGCGGTGACGCCGCCGGCGACCCTGCGCACCTTCGTGCTCGACAAGCCGGTCGAGGTGATGACCCGCGATCTCGCCCGTGATCCGGCCGCGATACTGCCGAAAGCCCCCGCCGCCAGGGAATCGGTGCAGCTGATGGTCGGCCTCGGCTACGTCGAAGGCGCCGACTGGGGCACTGAGATCAGCGCCGGTGGAACGATCGCGGGGGCGCAGGTGCAGCTGGACTCGCTGGTCACGAAGGGCAGCGAAGGCCTGCTGTTCGAACAGGGCACGCTGTCGCTGTTCGATCCGGGTTCAGGCTGGCGGCTGGAAGCGGGAGATGTCTTCTCGCATCTCCGCGGCGCCGCGATCGGCGGACGTCTGTCGTGGCAGGGCGCCGGGCAACGTCGTCCATCGATTGCGGTCTACGCGCCGCGGCGGGGGATGCCAGGGCGATCGACGGTCGTGTCGTATCGGGACCAGCTCCAGGTGAAGGGACAGACGCTGCTCGACGCCGAAGTGGCCTCGGACCGGTCGTACCTGCTGCGCAGCCGGCTGTCGGTCTCGCGGCTCGAGCTCGAAGCCTTCTACCGCACCAACCGGGCGCCGTTCGCCAGCCGCGACGGCAGCCTTTCAGGGGGCGTGTCGGTGTGGCGCGGGCTGTCGGTGAGCGGCGGACTGTTCCAGTCGGAGCAGGCGGGCGACACCAGCGATTGGAAAACGGTCGCTGTCCGGGTCCCGGTCAGCCGTTTCATCGACCTGACGCTGGAGCGGGCGTTCTCGACCTCGCCGGGCACGCATCACGCGACCACGGCCGCGATGGCCAGCGTCAACGCCGGCGACCTGCGGCTCTTTCATCGCTATCAGTACCGGCGAGTACGACGCCGTGCGCAGCGGCTTCTCGGGCAGCATCGAACGGCAGCAGACCCAGTCCATGACCTCGTATTCTCCGGGGCCGCGGCTCAACATGACGCTGCAGCTGGCGACGCAGCGGGCCGACACCGGCCCGGCGCAGCACTGGGAAGAGCTGCAGACGACGCTCAAGGTCACCTCCACGACGACGGTGCGCGCGGTGACCGCGGTGCCGGACTTCGGGAACCGCGACCGGTTCCAGGTCTACGTGCGGCAGGAGCTGCCGCGCCGCCTCGCGCTCCAGGCTGACTACGGCCGCATCTCGGCGTACCAGTCGATCGCGCGCGACCTGGATCGCCCGCGCTTGAAGGTGATGCTCTTCAAGACCGTGGACATCGCCACACCGGCGCGGGGCGCCGAGGTATCCGGGCGGGTCGTGGACGATGCCGGGCGGGGCGTGGCCGGGGCCCGCGTGAGGCTGGGGGCCTACACCGCCGATACCGCTCGCGACGGCAGCTACACGTTGAAGCACGTCCCCCGCGGCGACTACGACGTCTCGCTCGACGCGCACAACCTGCCGGCGGACTTCGCCTGGGACGGCCACCGGCAGCGCCTGTCGGTGACCTCGAGCCGCGCGTCGAAGGTGGATCTTCGGGTCACGCCGCTCAACACCATCCACGGCCGGGTTTACGTGGACCGCAACGCTAACCAGCTATTCGACGCCGGGGAAGCGGTGGAAGGCGCGGTGATCCGGGTCGGGGACCGCTTCACGTCGACCGACCAGGCTGGCGCCTACAGCTTCTACAACCTCTGGCCCGACACCTACGAGATCACGCTACACAGCCTGCCGCCGGCCTTCGAGCCGGCCAGCGGGCCGCGGACCGCGACCCTCGTGGACGGGTCGCCAGTGACGGGAGCCGACTTCCAGGTGCTCCCGAAGGGGAAGCCGGTTCGCTGGGGAAACCTGTCGAAATGACCGGAGCGATACTCGCCCTGTCGCTCTGGTTCACGGTGGCGATGAGCCCCGGTGAGCCGGTTCAACTCGAAACCGCCCGCGTCGAGGTGGACTCCACCGTCTCGTTCCTGGTCACCAACGCCTACGTTCAGACCACACAGAGCGGCGATCCGGTACGGATGTCGTTCAACCAGGCGAACCTGCTGCTCGGCCGCGTGCTGAAGGTCAGCGTGAAGGCGGATAGCGACCTGACCGAGGCCGGCGGCGCACCGCTGCCGGCCTCGGGCGTCACCTGGACCGCGTCGAACGTGCAGAATGGTGTCGGCTCGAACGGCACGCTGAGCACGTCGACTTACACCCAGGTGTATCTCAGTGACATCGGCAAGAAGAACGGGCGGGTGGATCTGACCTTCAAGCTGGCGGCGCCCGGCGCCGCCGCCCGCGCCGTGACTTACGTGGCCACGCTGCGCTGGCGCTTCGAAGCTGTCTGGCCTTAGCGCCCTATCTCGGCGCGGACGCCCACATAGGTTCTAAGGTTCTAAGGTTCTAAAGGGTTCCAAAGGTTCTGAACCCCGCCATCCCGTTACCCAACCCGTCCCCGATCCCCATCCCCGATCCCCCATCCCCGATTCCCATCCCCGATCCCCTTGGGAGTTGGTAGTTGGAAGTTGGGAGTTGAGAGCCCCTACGGCGTAATGTCTGGCCGGTAGTCGCCGATGAACGACATGATGGTGGAGGCCTCGGCCATGTCCTTCGCCCGGAAGCGGATCGAATGCGAGTCGACCCGCTCGAACATCGGCAGGTAGGCGAGCACCTCGGCCGGCATGTAGTTCTTGAAGCTGACGTCCACGACGACCGGCGTCGTCACTTTGAGGGGCTTGAAGGTCTGCACTTTTCCGAGCGCGGCGCTGACCCGTTTGTATACCAGCGCTGAAGCGGCCTGCGGCGTCAGGCTGAGCGCCGAGTGGAACCCCAGGCTGCGTTTGGTTTCCGCCGCTTCGATCCCGCCGAGCGTCTTCCGTACCTCCTCGATCGCCGCATCATCGCCCGACATCATGATCACCGGCACGCCGAAATGGCCGGCGATCGCCGCGTTCCACACCCCTTCGGTGACGTTGGCGCCGTTGATCGCCACCCGGGTGAGGTTCGCGCTCGAGAACGTGTGCGCGCGCACGCCGGTCGTGTTGCTCGTGCCGGCGTGGTAGCCGATGAAGATCGCGGCATCGACCCCATCGTCGATGCCGGCGACCATGCCGAGGCGGCGCGGCCACGACCGGATCACGCGGACGTCAGCCGGGAACTGCTCGATCAGCAGGTTCTGGCCGTTGCCATGCGAATCGGCGACCACGATCTCGGTGGCGCCGGCCGCCTTGGCGGCCTCGACGGCGGCGACCGCTTCGCGGGTCATGAACTCGCGGAAGCGGCCGTACTCGAATCCCGGAGGACCGAGCTGCTCGGCGGTGACGACGCCGGCGATCCCTTCCATGTCGACCGAGATGTGGACCTTCAGCTTGCGTTGCCGGGCGTTCGCCGGTTCGCCGAGAGTCAGGCTCGTTCCAGCCAGGATAAGCGTGGCAACGGCGGCGGATCTGAGCAGCAGCATGGGCAGATCATACGTCGCCTTCGTTACCCCGTTGGTGACGGCGGGGCGAGGACCTGTCAAGGGGTTGTCATCTCGCCCGGTTCACACAACAATCGGGTATGCACGCGCACAGCCGGGCTGACGGCCCGTCTCATCTGCCCGCCGGGCTGACCATCGCCGGCGAGCTCGCCTCCGATCACGACCTCACTATCGAAGGGATATTCGAAGGACAGATCACGCTGCCCGAGCAGCACCTGACCATCGGCGAGTCGGCGCGCGTCAAGGCGAGAATCCTGGCCCGCACGGTGACGATCGTCGGGCGGTTCGAAGGGACGGTGACGGCGACCGGGCGGGTGTGGGTCCAGAACGGTGCCTCGGTGCAGGCGCATCTGCAGACCCCCTCGGTGGTGCTCGCCGACGGCGCCGAGTTCACCGGCAGCGTCGACCCGAACCGCACCGAGGCGGCGATGCACGTCGCCCGCTATCGGCAAAAGCAGGCGTGAGCCGGAAGGATCCGCCGCTACCGTCCGCCGGCTACTCGGGCACGCCGCTGCCGAAGAAGCTCGAGATCAAGGCAGGGACCCGGGTCGCCACCGTCGGCGCCCCGGCGGATTTTCCAGCCACGCTGGGAACGCTGCCCGACGGCGCCCGCCTGCAGCGTGGCGTCGCTGCACCGCACGACCTCACCATCTGGTTCGTCACCTCGCGCCGGCAGCTCGAGGGTGACCTCGCCCGGGTGATGCCGGCGAGGGGATCGGGCAGCCTGTGGGTGGCCTGGCCGAAGAAGGCCTCAGGCGTGAAGACCGACGTGACCGAGGACGTTCTGCGCGAGGTGATCCTGCCGCACGGCATGGTGGACCGAAAGGTCTGCGCCATCGACGCGACCTGGTCCGGGCTGCTGTTCTCCTGGCGCATCAAGTAGCTCTCAGCTGTCAGCTCGCAGCAGCTGTCAGCTCGGAGCTGTCAGTAGCTGTCAGCTGTTAGCTTCTAGCTCCTAGCTCCTTCACATATTTGAGCAACTCGACGCTGAAGCCGGCCCGTTCGTAGAGGCGGCGCGCACGGGTGTTGTCGGCGAACACGTTCAGCGTCAGCAGCGGCAGCCCCCGCTCCCTCGCCCACAGCTCGGCGTGCTCCATCAACGCCCGGCCGATTCCGGTGCCTTCCGCGGCGGCGCTGGTGGCGATCACGGAAATGTGTCCGTGCCGCCGGCCGAAGAAATCGCTCGCGACCAGGACGTAGAGGCAGCCGGCGACGGCGCCGTCCTGCTCGGCCAGGAAGACCTCGTGATCCTCGTGGCCGGCCCGCAGGGCGTTGACCATGTCGCGGCCGTCGGCGCCGGTGATCTCGGCGGCCGAGCGCCACGGCGGCAGGTCGAAGTTGGCCATCCGCTCGGCCAGCTCCAGCAGCGCCGGCTCGTCGCTGCGGTTCGCCCGCCGGATCACCGTCTCGCTCACAGGTACTTCTTCAGCCATCCGAACACCGCGTCATGCCAGACGCGGCTGTTGAGCGCCTTGAGCACCCAGTGCCCCTCGTCCGGGAAGACCAGCGCTTCGCTGGGCACGCCGTTGCGCCGCAGCACCGTGAACATCTGCAGCCCCTGGTCGACCGGCACACGGAAGTCCAGCTCGTTGGTGATGATCAGCGTCGGCGTCCGGATCTTGTGGGCGTGCAGGTGCGGCGATACCTTGGCGAACTGCCCCCGCGGCTTCGACTCCCACGAGCGCCCGCCGAACTCCCAGTCGGTGAACCACAGCTCCTCGGTCGCCATGCCCATCGACTCGAGGTTGAACACGCCATCGTGGGTCACCGCCGCCTTGAACTTCGCCGGCTGCTGGCCGAGGATCCAGTTCACCGCGTAGCCGCCGTAGCTCGCCCCCGCGATCCCCATGCGCGCGCTGTCGGCGAATTGCATCTTCGCGACCGCGGCAACGACGCCGTCGATCTCGGTCATCACCCGTCCGGCCCAGTCGCCGGAAATTCGATCAACCATCCCCTGCCCGAACGTGGTCGAGCCGCTCGGGTTCGGTGCGACGACCACCCAGCCCTGCGCCGCCCACAGCGACGGGTTCCAGCGTGTGGACCACGCGTCCCCCCAGACCCCCTGCGGCCCACCGTGGATCAGGAACACCACCGGGTACTTCGTCGCAGGGTCGAAGTTCGGCGGCTTGATCAGCCAGGTACCTGGACCGGGCCGCCGGCGGCGGTGACCGTCAGGCTCTCGGGTTGCGAGAACGCCACTCCCTTGAGCCAGCTTTCGTTCGCGCGGGTGAGCGGGGTCACACCGGCGCCGTCGATCGAGGCGCGGTAGACCTCGGCCGGAGCGACCAGTGACGACATCGAAAACACCAGCAGGCTCGCGCCGGCATTGATCGAGCCGATCGATCCGCCCTTCAGCACGCGTTTCGGCACGCCGCCGGCCGCCGGCACGCTGAACAGGTTGTCACGCGCTTCCTCGCCGGCGGTGAACCAGATCGTCGTGGCGTCCGGGCTCAGCGTGAAATCACCGACCGACAGGTCAGGCGTCGTGAAAACCGTGCGGCGCGAGCCGCTCTGCACGTCGATCGCGTCGAGGTACCAGCGATCCGACTCGAAGCCGGCGCGCCGCTGGGCCAAGGCGTAGAGCGTCCGGCCGTCTGGGGAGAACACCGGGTGGGTGTCGGCCGCCGGGTTCTTCGTGAGCTGCCGCGGCTCTCCGCCTTCGACCGGCACGAGAAAGATGTCGTTGTTCGTCGACCAGGCTTCCTTGTCCTGCCCGTCGCGGTTCGACACGAACGCGACCGTGCGTCCGTCGGGTGAGAACGCCAGCGCCGCATCTTCCTGCTGGGTGGGCGGGGAATCGAAATCTCCAGGAGTGAGGTCGCGCGTCTTGCCGTCGGCAACGGTCGTGACGAAGACGTGATGCCGGACGTTCTCGCGCCATTCGTCCCAGTGACGATAGAGCAGCCGGGTCAGCCGGTGGACCTTGACCGGGTTCTTCTCCGCCTCCTCCGCCTTCTGCCGGTTGCACTCCTCGTCCGCACAGCCCGGGTAGACGTCTGACACGAACGCGATCCGCGATCCGTCGTGGGACCAGATGAAGGGAGGCTGCGCGCCGGCGTGGAGGGCAGTCACCTTTTTCACGTTGCCGCCATCGGCGTCGGCGACGTAGATCTGCGTGGCCCCGTCACGGTTCGACAGAAAGGCGATCCGTTTGCCGTCCGGCGACCAGCGGGGCGTGTTCTCGCTCTTGCTGCCCTCGAGCAGCGCCTTCGGCTCGCTGGTTCCGTCCGCCGCCACCGCGAACACGTCGGCGTTGCGCGCCCCCGTCTTGCCGTCGGTCGTCGTGCGAACGAAGAGGACCGTCTTTCCGTCGGGCGAGAGCCGCGGATCGGCAATTCGAGGGGCGACGATCAGGTCTTCGACCGTCATGGCCCGCCGCTGCCCCTGTGCGCCGGTGGCCGTGACCACGCAGCCGAGCGTCAAACATGCCGCCATCGAGCGAAGCATCACTGTCGAGTTCATAGAAGGATTGTAATGCCGCCGGACTCGAGGTCCTTACTTCCCTGGTCCGGGCGCAGCGGGGGCCTGGAGAATGAGCGGCGCGTACTTGTTGTAGAACGTGTTGGTCAGCAGGTGCTGCGGATCGTAGGTGTCTTTCGCCCGGAAGAACGCTTCGATCTCCGGATAGGCACCGCGCAGCTGCTCCGGCGTGTAGTGCAGCTGGTAGGGCAGGAAGAACCGTCCCCCCGACTGGATCGTCAGGTCGATCATCTCGCGGGTGAAGCGGACCATCGCTTCGTTCCCACGCTCATCCGTCTTCTGATTCACGTACAGGACCACGGCGAACATGTCGGCCGGAGCGTAGTTGAGGAAGTTGTCTTCCTTGTGGACGACGCGAATCGAAGCGTTGAGCAGGTTGGTCTTGTTCGCCACCGCGATGCGGCGCAAGCCGTCGACGAACGGAACCAGCTGGCTTCGCGGGACGAAATATTCCTGGAGGATGTCGGTCTCGCCCGACAGGCGATTCATCAGGTAGGGCACCGAGTCGTGCATCGGATCGTTGCGCGAAACCAGGCAGCCGTTCGATTTGCCGGCCGGGCAGCTCTCGAGCCACGGCTCCACGTGCTTCTCGGCCCACCACTTCATCCGCATCGGGACGCTGCCCAGCTTCGACAGGTTGAAGACCAGGCGCCGCAGGCCGACGCCTTCGACTTCGGCGAGCGGCGGGATCCTCACCGCGGCGGCATCGACTTCCTGGTAGGTGTAGACGAGCAGTTCGCGCAGGAATGACTGCGGCGCGGTGGAGAGGTGACCGTACATGAGACGGTAGCTGGAATCGGCGAGGATCGTCTCGTGAAAGAAGGCGGGGAAGGCCCGGTAGTCCATGATCTCGCGCGCCGAGCGGTAGACCGCGTTGTCGGCGACCTCGAGCTCGGCGTCGAGGATGATGCCGAACAGGCCGTAGCCGCCGACGATCAGCCGGAACAGCCTGGCGTCGGCGGTTCGGCTGACGGTGCGGACGGTGCCGTCCGGCAGCATCACCCGCATCCGGTGGACCGTCCGTCCGACGGACCCGGCCTGGTGGTCCATGCCATGGGCGTTTACCGAGATCGAGCCGCCGACGGTGAAAAGGTCCGTCGACTGCATCGCCTTTACGGCAAAGCGGGGATGCAGGCGGATCTGGATGTCGTGCCAGGTCGCACCGCTCTGAACCGTCAGGAGCTTTTTCCCTTCGTCGAGCGTCATCGCGTTGAAGCCGCGCATGTCGAGCACGACGTTGTTGGTCGCGAAGGCATGGCCTCCCTGGCTGTGCCGCGCGCCGGCGATCGACACCTTGACGCCTTGCGCGTGCGCCGTCGCCAGCGCCGTCCTGATGTCTTCTTCGGTGCGGACCGCCACCACGCCACTGACCGGCGTCGGGTTGAGGCAGCTGACGTCGTTGATCACCGTGCCGCCGGCGCCGGTTCTTGGCGCGATGGGGGAGCAGTCCTTCTCTCCGGATGGTCCCGCCGCGTAATACCACGCCTGCCAGGCCACCAGGGCGACCAGCACCAGGGTGCCGAGCGTCACGACCGCGCGTAGCTTCCGCCGCCTAGTAGTCATAGAAGTGCTCGATGCGTCCACCGCCGGCCGTGATCCGCGGCACGACGAGGTGCAGCATCCGGACGGGAACCTTCAGCCCGACGCGCTCGACGGCGGCGTCGGTCAGCAGCGGCTCATGCAGCAGGACTGCCGCTTCGGCCGGCCGTGAGGTCCAGCCCTGTGGCACCAGCACGGTGATCAGGATCTCGTCGTTACCGGCGATGTCCAGGAAGCGCACGTCGCTCGCCAGCAGAGTGATCATCCGCCCGGTGAAGGCTTCATAGCGCGGCAGGCTGACGATGGTCGCGCCGCCGCCGCCGTCACGCAGGCGCTTGACGACGCCGTCGGAGTAGATGTCCGGGCGTTCGTTTTCGATCCGCGCCTGGATCCGAAGGTTCTCTTCCCCATAGGCGGCCTGCGACCCGAGGCCGATCAGCCACCCGTAGCCGGCCTTCGCGCCGTACTCCGCCGTCAAGGCGAACCGCCGCTCCCACTTGCGGACCAGATGCGGTCCGCGCGCGGGGGTTTCACGCCACAGCGCGGCGATTCTGCTCGCGAACGGAAATTCGTACCACGGCACCGTGTGCATGAAGGTGCCGTACTCGGCCGCCGTCCGCCGCGCGAAGGCGTCTTCCGGGGTGTCGTGTCCGGCGATCCATTCGGTGGCGCGGCCCACCGTGTTCTCGTAGAGCCCCTTGAGCGCGTATTCGATCGAGAAGCTCGATCCGATGATCCCCAGCATCAGGTGGTTGCCGGTGCTGAACGGGTAGGCCGTCCGGGTCGCGGCGCAGGCGGCGCCGTAGTACCGCCAGGTACTGCCGCACCGACCCGACGTAAGGAAATGCGCTGGGCGGCCGCGCAGCCAGGGCGCGCGCGTACTCGTCGGTGTTGTAGACGATGTACCACTCGGGGAGGGTCAGGTAGGTCGAGACCTCCTCCCGGGCGTATCCGGGCTCGGCGGCCGGGTTCTTTTCCACCGAGTCGGATGGGGGACCGCTGTTCCGGCTGTAGCACTTCACCGCGATGAACCCGGCCGACCAGGCTCCGGCCAGCAGTACCGCGAGGAACGCAGCCTTCACCAGCCGCTTGAGCACGCGGCCGAGACGTCCGCCCCGCGAGGCGGGACGGGCCTTGCCTTTTTTCTTTGGCGCCACGTGCTACCGCATCGCAGGGGTCGCCGGCTGGCTGAAGCCGATGATCAGGGCGATGCCGCTGATGATGACGTGCGGCAGGTTCAGGGCCCAGTTGGTCATCCCGAAGTCCGGCCCGGCGGGCCCCAGCATGAACAGGCTGCCGTCCAGCAACCCCCGGCTCGTCGTCATGCCGACGATCGCGTCACCCATGTAGGCGATCCCGACGATCTTGAAGAACAGCGGGATCCAGGAGTGGAAGCGCCACGCGACCGCGACACCGGCGATGCCCGACAGCAGGTGGACGATGTCGTCCACCGGGTCGATCTTGAACAAGCCGAACGACAAGCCGTTGGCATCGGTCAGCGCCGGCGTGTGGGTGATGATGAAGATGCCGATGAAGCCGAACGCGTAGAGCCAGGCGAGCTTTCGCAGGTTGTCTGGGCGCATTGGTGGTCGGCAGTATACCGCCGGGCGGCCCAGCCTGCGTCTTCAACATCGCGCCCGCTAGTCCGTTGCTGATTCAGGAGCGGCGAGAAAGCAGGAATTCACCGCTGAGCGCGCCGAGGGCGCAGAGAAAACCACGGAGAGAATCCTCTGCGTTGCTCGGTGGCCTCTGCGGTGAAGGTCTTATGTGGTGAGGGTCCTGTCGATGGCTAGTGACTCATCGCGGACGACCCACTAGCCGCAACTCGGTCCGGACCGAGTTCAGCGCTCGGACTGCGTGACGTCACTAGCCGTGGAAACCCTCGAGCCGTTGCGCGGCGAATATCGTCACTCGCGCGGCAGGGATGCCTCGTTGATCCCGAGCTGCTTGGCAATCGCCCGCAGTTGCTCCTGGACCACCCGCACGTTGTCCGGCCCCATCCTCAGCAACTGCTGCTGAGCGCGCGACAACGACTCGAGCGACGGATCGACGTACCAGTACCCGGCGATGCGTGGCGCGACGGCGATGTCGCCGGGAACGATCGGCGTGCCGAGCAGCTCCACGATCGCCGCCTTGAGCGCACGGTCGAAATCGGCGTCCGGACCGGCGAGCTCCCGGTAGGCCTCGTCAATGCGCGGCTTCAACGTGGTGTAGAGGCGGGCGATGCCGGCCGGGTCGAGGCTGGCGATGGCGGCGGCATGGCCGTCGAACCGGGAGTAGCTGCGCGGATCGATGTACGTCCGCCCACGCCTTCGCACAACCTGGAATCTGGTGTCAGGCTTGATCGTCGACAGGTGACCGGACGGCGTTTCACCGTCGGCCACGTTCTTCACCGACACGGTGAAGTTGCGAATGAGCTGATCGGTCGTGAGCCAGGCGGCCAGCACGGGATGTTCCGACAGCGCGCGAACCAGGCTTCGCACGAGGGCATCGGTCTGGTCGAGCGGCGGAACGTCGATCGTCGCGTCCGGCGCCTTCGGCACGGCCTGCGACGCGACCTGCTCGGTCGCGGTGACCGCGACGGTGCGCGCGGCGTCGGACCGCTGGCGCACGTAGTACGTGATCCCGGCCGCTCCAATCAGCGTTACGAGGATGACGGCGGCGATCCACCCCCATCGCCGTTCCGGAGGCGGCGGGGGAGCGGGCACCCGGTCGAGTCTCAGCTCATCGAAATCGGTCATCTCTCAGTCTATGGACGACCGCCAGCGCCGGCTGGCCGCCTGTCACTGATTCGGAACCTTTTAGCATGTTTCAGCGCTTCTTCCCGGTCATCGGCACGAACCGGACCGGTAGCGTCTTGAGCGTTTCGAGGCCCTCGGTGGTGCGGCGCAGAATCCTGAGCTCCTGGGCGGACGTGCCGACGGGGATCGCCAGTACGCCTCCAACTTTGAGCTGGTCGACCAGCGCGGGTGGGACCTCTTCCGGCGCGGCGGTCACGATGATCCGGTCGAACGGCGCGTGCTCGGGCCAGCCGGCGTATCCGTTGCCGGCCTGGACGTGGATGTTGGTGTATCCCAGCGTCTCAACCGTCTTTCCGGCGCTCCGCGCCAGTGGTTCCACGATCTCCATGGTGTAGACCTCGCGGACGAGCTCGGCGAGAATCGCCGCCTGGTAGCCGGAGCCGGTACCGATCTCGAGCACCCGGTGCTCGGGTTTCAGGTCCAGCGCTTCGGTCATGAACGCCACGATGTAGGGCTGTGAGATGGTCTGACCCTCACCAATCGGCAACGGCCGGTCGTCGTAGGCGTGGGCCCTCACGTCTTCCGGCACGAACAGGTGCCGCGGCACCTTGTCCATCGCGCGCAGGACGCGTTCGTCGCGGATGCCGCGCGGCCGCAGCTGCTCGTTGACCATTCGTTGGCGTTCGTCGTTCCGGCTACCTTGCGATTCCGCCTGCGGCCCGCCGCAGGCGCTGCCGGCCGCCGCCGCCATCCCCACCAGGAAACAGACGAGGTATCGCATCGTCCCCTCCACGAACCAAACAATCGTTCATAGAGGCAGGTTTACACGGACCCGGGACCGGATCAACCTGGTCGCGGAGGGGCGGGCGGCGTATCATCGGGGTCCAACCGAACCGCGGCGGTGTCGAATCCGTCTTGAAGAGGATGAAGTACCTGCTGAGCGACCTCGCGTCCGGCATCCGGATGCTGATCAAGTATCCGACGCTGTCCCTGGTGGCGATCCTGACGCTGGGGCTCGGCATCGGCCTCAGCACCACCGTCTTCTGCGTCGTCAACGGCGGCATGTTCAAGGGGCTGCCGTTCCCCAACTCCGATCGCATCGTCTCGGTCTTCTCGACCAATCTCTCGCAGGGGCAGCCGCGGTTGCCGATTTCGGTTCACGATCTCGCCGTCCACGTGTCGCGGCAGACATCGTTCGAAGCGATCGGCGCCTACGGCGGCGCGCCGTTCAATCTTTCCCTCGAGGAAGGGCGGCCCGAACGGGTCGCCGGCGGTCAGTTGACGCTAGGAGCCTACCGGGCGCTGGGCGTGCAGCCGATCCTCGGCCGCGGTTTCCAGGACGGCGACGACCGGCCGGGCGGGCCCGAGATCATGTTGATGGGGCACGATTTCTGGCGCGACCGCTACGGCAGTGCGGGCGACATCGTCGGGAAGACTTTGCGGGCCAACGGCATCCAGTACACCGTCATCGGGGTGATGCCGTCCAATTTTGCGTTTCCGTTCCGCGAATCGCTCTGGGTGCCGCTGCGCGTCGATCCGCTGGCGACGACTCGCGGACAGGGTCCCCAGTTCCAGATGATCGGGCTGCTGAAACCCGGTGTGTCGGTGAAGGAGGCGACGGCGCAGGTGGCGGCGGTCGCGGCGCAGCTCGAGCGCGAGTTCCCGGAGATGAACCGCGGTCTCAGCGCCGGCGTCATGCCCTACACCGAGACGATGCTGGGGCCGGAGATCTTCGCGCTGCTCTACACGATGCTCGGGGCGGGGATCGGGGTGCTGCTGATCGCGTGTGTGAACGTGTCGAACCTGCTGGTGGCCCGCGCGTCGCTGCGCCGCCGCGAAGTGGCGGTGCGCATGGCGCTCGGCGCGGCGCGCTCGCGCATCATCCGCCAGCACCTGACCGAGGTGCTGGTGCTGGCGACGGCCGGTGGCGCGATTGGCGTGCTGCTCAGCATCCTCGGCATGCGATGGTTCGCGCGCGCGCTGTCGGTGAGCCCGCCGCCGTTCTGGATCACGTTCGACCTGGACTACCGGATCATGCTGTTCGTGGCCGGGGTCATCATCCTCTCCAGCCTGTTCGCCGGCGGCCTGCCGGCGCTCCAGGCGGCGCGGGTCAGCGCCGGGGCGGTGCTCAAGGACGACAGCCGGTCTTCGACCAGCGGCCGCTTCGGCCGCTTCAGCAGCGGCCTGGTGATCGCGGAGCTCGCCGTGTCGTGCGGGCTGCTGATCGCCGCCGGCCTCATGATCAAGAGCGTCACCCAGCTCAAGACGCTGCCGATGCCGTTCGCGATCGACAACATCCTGACTTCACGCGTCGACCTGCCGCGCAGCTCGTACCCCGATTCCCCCGCGAGCATCCGCTTCTTCGAGCAGCTGTTGCCGAAGCTGCGCGGGGTCCCCGGCGTCGAGGCGGCGACGCTCTCCGACGGCCTGCCGGCGGCGGGCAACGGCAGCATTCCGGTGCAGATCGAAGGGAAGGCCTACTCGCAGGACAGCGACTATCCCGCCGCGCGCGAGGGGATCGTGACGCCCGGCTACTTCGAGACGTTCCAGACCAAGCTGCTGAACGGCCGTGAGTTCATCACCAGCGATACGGCCACCGGGCAGCCGGTGGCGATCGTCAACGAATCCTTCGCGCGGGTTCACTTCCCCGGCGTGGATGCGGTCGGCCGGCAGATCAAGCGGATCCGCCCGGCTGGCAAGGAGCCCTGGCTCACGATCGTCGGCATCGTGCCCGACCTGCTGATGGAGGGGATCGGCAACAACAACGCCAGCCCGGTCGGCTACTACATCCCGATCGCGCAGAGTGACGTTGCCAACGGCGTGCGGATCGCGGTCCGCACTCGCGGTGACGCGACCGCGGTCGCGCCGCTCGTCCGGTCGGCGGTGGCCGAGCTCGACCCGGACCTGGCGATCTACGACATCAGCTCGCTGCGGCGGGTGATCGACCGGCAGACGTGGTTCTACACGACGTTCGGGACGTTCTTCATGGCGTTCGGGATCTGCGCGCTGTTCCTGGCGGCGGCCGGGCTCTACGGCGTCATGTCGTTCGCGGTGACGCAGCGGACGCGCGAGATGGGCGTGCGCTCGGCGCTGGGCGCCCGTGGGCCGCAGCTGATCGCCCTGGTGATGCGCCGGAGCATCATCCAGCTCGCGATCGGGATGGTCCTCGGTCTTGCGATCGCCCTGCTCGCGTCCGGCGCGCTGCAGCCGGTGCTGTATCACGTCGATCCGCGCGACCGCTCGGTCTTCGCCGTCGTCGTCGTGATGCTCGCCTTCGTGAGCATCGTCGCCAGCTTCCTGCCCGCCCGGCGGGTCACGCGCATCGATCCGGTGACCGCGCTGGCCAACGAGTAATGCCGACGGCGCGCCGCGACTCATGACCGGCCAGCGGCCCGACGACGAGGGCACGGTGATTCGCCGCGCCACGCCGGCCGACCTGCCGGCGGTGGGGCGCCTCGGCGCGATGCTGCTGCGCGTCCATTACGAGCTCGATCGCGACCGGTTCATGCGCTCCGGGCCGGGAGCCGACACCGGCTACGCGTCCTTTCTCGCCACCCAGCTCGACGAACCGGACTCGGTCGTGCTCGTCGCCCAGCGGGATCACCACATCGTCGGCTATCTTTACGCTGGCATCGAGCCTCGCAGCTGGAAGGAGCTCCGGGAGCGCGCCGGGTTCATCCACGACATCCTGGTCGACGAACCGAGCCGCCGCCTCGGCATCGCCGAAGCGCTGCTCGATGCCGGGATCGACTGGCTGCGGCGGCGCCACGTGCCCCGGGTGCTCCTCTGGACGGCGGCGCGCAATGAACCAGCGCAGAGGGTATTCCTGCGCAAGGGGTTCAGGAGCACGATGATCGAGATGACGCTGGAGCTCGGCGACGACGGCGAGCCGCCGTCTACGTGAGCTTCGCGAGGAAGGCGCGGACGACTTCGCGGACGTCCCGGCGCTCGAGATCCACGGCGGCATTGAGCGTCCGCATGTCGCTGTCGGAGATGCGCCCCGCCAGCCGGGCGAAGGCCCGCCTCATGCGCGGCTCCCGGAGCAGCGAGGCGGCGCGCGCGACCGGGATGGCGTCGTAAGGCGGGAAGTAGTGCCGCGTGTCGGCGAGCGGCGCCAGGTCGAGCGAGGCGATCAGCGCGCTGGTGGCATCGCCGGCGATGACGTCCACCTGCCGTTCGGCGAGCGCGCGGTAGATCAGCGACAGGTCCATGCCACGCGGCGCCGCGCTGAACTGCAGGCCGTAGGTCTTCACCAGTCCAGGGTAGCCGTCCTCGCGCTGGATGAACTCGTAGCCGAAGCCGGGCTTCCAGGCCGGGGCGAGCGGCCGCAGGTCGTCGATCGTCCGCAGGCCGCGCTCGCGCGCATCCGCGCCGCGGACCAGGATCGTGAAGGTGTTGTTGAAGCCGAGCGGCTCGAGCACCGAGAGCTGTCCGGCGGCGTAGAGCTCGCGCGCCCGGGCGAGCGCCTGCGCCGGATCGTTGGGCACCTTCTCGTGGAACACCGCCGACACCGCGGTGCCGGTGTACTCGACGTAGACGTCCAGATCGCCGGACCGCAGGCCGCGATCGCAGACGAAGGTCCCGCCGAGATTCAGTTTCCGCACCACGTCGACCCCTTCCGCCTCGAGGGCCTGGGCGATCATCTCGCCGAGGATCACCTGCTCGGTGAAGTTCTTCGACCCGACGACGACCGGCTGGCTGCCGCCGCGCGCAAAGAGCACCGCGCCGACGGCGCCGAGCAGCCCGACCGCGGCGTAGCCGGCCAGCCGGCCGTGACGCCGCGTGACCCGTGCGGTTCGCAGCCGCCGCTCGGCCCAGGCGAGCGCCGCGTCGGCCGCGAGCGCCAGCGCCGCCGCCGGCACCGCTCCCGCCAGGATGGTGGTGGTATCGACCATCGCCAGGCCGCGGAAGATGTACTCGCCGAGCCCGCCGGCGCCGACGGCCGCGGCGATGGTCGCGGTCCCGACCCCGATCACCGTGGCGACCCTCACGCCGGCAACGATCTGCGGCAATGCCAGCGGCAGCTCCACCATGAGGAGCAGCTGCCGCTTCGTCATGCCCATCGCCACCCCCGCCTCGATGATCGCCCGGTCGATGGTGGTGAGGCCGGTGACGGTGGTTCGGACGATCGGCAGGAGGGCGTAGAGCGTGAGCGCAACGAGCGCCGTGCGCGGCCCGATCCCACCGATGACCGGCAGTGGCAGCAGGAACCCAAGCAGCGCAAGGCTCGGGATCGTCTGCGCCACGTTGGCGGCGGTCAGGATGGCGCGGCCGGCATGAGGCCGGCGTGCCGCCATGATCCCGGCCGGGATCCCGATCGCCACCGCCGCCGCGGTCGACACCACCACCAGCATCAGATGCTGCTGGAGCAGCATGAGCAGTTCCGCCGAGTGCGCCTGCCAGAATCGGAGAAGCGGCATCTATCGGCTCGGTGGCACGGGAAGGCTGTCGAGAAAGGCGCGGACCCCCGGATCCGGGGAAGCGGCGACCGCCGCCGGCGTGTCGCACGCGATCATCCGCCCCGCCTCCAGCACGGCGACCCGGTGGGCCATGCCGAATGCCTCCCCCATGTCGTGGGTGACGAGGATGACGGTCGTGCCGAGCCGCTGCTGCAATCGGGTGAACTGCCGCCGGATCTCGGCACGGGTGATCGGGTCGAGCGCGCCGAACGGTTCGTCCATCAGCAGCACCTTGGGATCGACCGCCAGCGCGCGGGCGAGGCCGACCCGCTGCCGCTGGCCGCCCGACAGCTCCGCCGGCCGCCTGGGCGCGAATTCCGCGGGCGGAAGACCGACCAGCTCCAGCAGCTCGGTGGCCCGCGCGTGGGCGCGGTCGTCGGTCCATCCTTCCAGCCGCGGCACGATCCGCACGTTCTCTTCGACCGACATGTGAGGAAACAGCCCGACGTCCTGGAACACGTATCCCGTCTGCCGGCGCAGCCGGATGCCGTCCCACCCGCGCGTGTCGCCTCCCTCGACGAGCACCGTCCCGCTCGACGGGAGCAGCAGCCGGTTGACCAGCTTGAGAATCGTCGTCTTGCCGGCGCCGCTGCGGCCGACGATCGCCAGGATCTCGCCCTGCGCGATCCCGAGGTCGAAATGGTCGAGCACCGGCGGGCGTCCGTCGTAGGCGAAGCTGACGTCGTCGAAGCGGACGGTCTCCATGTGACGCGATCTCTACTTCCGCACCGGCTCGGTGCCGAGTGCCGCGTCATCCGACCACTGCCGGAACGTCACCTGCTCGGAACCAAACGTCACCGTGCTGCCGTCTACAAGCGCATGCGGAGCGGCCAGCTTCCGGCCGTCGACGAAGGTGCCGTTTCGACTGCCGCAGTCTTCGATCCTGACGGTGCCGCGGCCGACGATGATGCGGGCGTGGGTGCGGGAGACGCTCGACGCGTTCAGCCATACACCGCTCGCCGGATGGCGGCCGACGAGGTTTTCTCCCTCGTGGAGGGGCAGCGTCTTGTCGCCCCAGCTGAGCCACCAGCGGGCGTAGGGCTCGTCCGGCAGCGCGGGAGCGGCCGGGTCGAGCCCTTCGGCCTGGGCGGCGAACCGGTAGCCGCGTCTCTGGACCGTCAGGATGATCGACGGCGACTTCGAGTCGTCGCCGAGGGCCCGCCGGATCTCGCCGACCGCGATCGCCAGGTTAGCCTCCTCGACCACCCGGTCGGGCCAGACCTCGGTGAGCAGGATCTCCTTGCCGACCACGTTCGGGCGTCGCGCCACCAGGATCTCGAGAACGTCGAACGCCTTGGGCGACAGGTGTACCGGCTTCCCGTCACCGAGCAGCTCGCGGGCGCCGGAGTCGAGCACGAATGAGCCGAAGCGCACCCTCATTCTGCGCGATCCTGTCGAATGCTTATCGAATCCTTGAGACTCCGGGGCACGGCCCGTTCATAGTAACCGTAGCCGAATTCAGAAGGAGCTGTGAATGGCCGGGGCAGTGAAGGTACCGAGCGGCATCACCATCTGGAACGCGATGCGGGACGAGCTGCTGATGAACATGTATCAGCTGCCGTTCACCACGCTGCCGCCGACCATCTTCCACGTCTACCTCAATCCGGGGGACTACGACCGGATCGAGGGGATCGTGCCCCGGATCGTCGCCGAGCTCCAGAAGGCACTGAGTGAGGAAGTGCGCAAGATGAACGAGGGGCGCGGCCGGTCGGGGGGCGTGCTGTCGCGGCTCATCGAACAGGAAGAAGCCTCGTTGATCGAGCTGCCGCCGGGGGGCTGGGAGGTCTACATCCACGCCGACCGGAACGACGAGCTCAAGCCGGGGGACCTGGGCATCGAATCGATGCTGCCGCTGCCGGCGCCGGTCGAATTCGGCGGGCCGCCGACCACCCGGATCGTCAAGTCGGTGGTGACCGGGTCGGGCCGCAGCAGCACGACGATCGAGGTGCAGCAGCCGGTCCCGGTGGTACAGAGCCCCGGCGACCTCACTACCGCCGAACGCGCGTCGCTGCGCTACGAGGACGAACTGGGCACGCACGTCTTCGCCATGCGCAAGGACACGCTGTCGGTCGGCCGTGGCGGCAGCGCCGTCTGGGTGGATGTGCAGGTGGTCACCGCGCCACGGGTGTCGCGGGAGCACTTCCGGATCCGGCGGGACGCCTCGGGAGCGTTTTTCATCCAGGACCTGAGCACGTGGGGCACCTCGGTCAACGGACAGCCGGTGCCGGCCGCCGTACCGGGGCCGGACGGCGTCCTTCGCCCGGGTCCGGAGCAGCCGCTGCCGTCCCCGGCGCGCATCGAGCTGGCCGGTGTGCTGACGGTCGACTTCGAGGCGAGGCGCCAGGCGTGACGGTTCTCTACCTGTTCCACTTCGTGTTCCTGCTCGCGCTGCTGGCGTCGGTGGGGGCGCTGGTAATGCTGGCGCGGGTGCACGACCGTGACTGAAGCCCGCACCACGTCCAGCGAGGGGCTGCACGGCGCGGCGCGCAGCGATCCCGGCCGCGTCCGCACCAACAACGAGGACCTGCCGCTGATCGATCCGGCGCGCGGGATCTTCGGGGTGATCGACGGTGTCGGCGGGGAGGCCGGCGGCGAAGTCGCGGCCGCCACGGCCTACGACGTCATTCTGCAGCGCCTGGCGCGACCGCTCGGCACCCCGGCCGAGCGCGTGCGGGAAGCGATCGCGATCGCCAACAACGAGATCTTCAGGCGCTCGCAGGAGTCCGCCGGGCTGCGCGGGATGGCATGCGTGATCACGCTGGCCATCGTTGCCGACGGGCGCGTGACCATCGGCCATGTCGGCGATACCCGGCTCTACAAGCTGCGGGCCGACGGGCTGCGGAAGCTGACCCGCGACCATTCGCCGGTCGGCGAGCGTGAAGACGCCGGCGAGATCGGCGAGGTCGACGCCATGCGTCACCCGCGCCGGAACGAGGTCTTCCGCGATGTCGGCAGCACCTATCGGGACAAGGACGAGCGGGACTTCGTCGACGTCATCGAGGAGCCGCTCGAACGTGACAGCGCGATCCTCGTCTGTTCGGACGGGCTCAGCGACATGCTGACCTCGTCCACCATCGCCCATATCGTCCGGCAGCATGCCGGTGATCCGGCGCGCGTGGTTGAAGCGCTGGTGGCAGCGGCGAACGACGCCGGCGGCAAAGACAACGTGACCGTGGTCTATGCCGAGGGCTCACAGTTTTCGACGGCGGTCGGCGCCGGCCTTCAGGCGGCCCTGACGCCGACCGAGCCGCTTCCCCGATCCCTCAAGAATCCGGGCAACGGCGACGCGCCGACCCCGGCGACCGACGAGCGTCGGCGGGGGTTCATCGGCTCGATTCTCCACAGCCGCACCGCCTGGTTCATGACCGGCACGCTGATCGGCGTGGTCGGGGCGCTGGGGCTGATGTTCTACGTCGCCCGGACCCAGGTGCAGGCGCCGCAGACGAGGGTGGTCGGGGCCGACGCCAATTCGACGTTCGCGACGATCGCCGACGCGATGATCGCCGCCCTTCCGGGGGATGTGGTGCGGGTCGAGCCGGGGGAGTATGCCGAGCAGATCACGATTGCGGACGGCGTCGACCTGGTCGCCCGGGTTCCCGGAACCGTCACGATCTCCCGTCCACCCTGGCTCGATCGCTCGTTGCCGGTGCTCACCGCCGGGGGCACGCTGGGCGTTCGAGTATCGGGGATACGGATCGTCTCGCCGCCGTCGCTGGCCGCCGATTCGGCGGTCAACATCGGCGGCACCGGCGCCACCCTGGAGCTGGTCGAGATCGCCGGACCGTTCACCCGGGCGATCACGCTCCTGCCCGATTCGTCGGTGACCGTTCATGGCAGCCGGCTGGCCGTCCCCGGCTCGGTGATTACGATTCCAGACGATTCGCAGGCCACCTTCACCAACAGCATCTTCGTGCGCGCGGCCGCCACCCCCGATCCGGCCATCATTGCCGGTCCGTTGTCACGCCTGACGATGACCGGCAACCTGTTCGCCGGATTCGAGCCGGAGATCGTGCGCGGGCTGGCCGAGGCCCGGCGGCGCGAGGTGCTCGCCGGCAACATCATCGTGCCGCCGCCGGCGCCGGCGCCGGCGCGGCGGCGGCCCGCGGAGCGCGCCCGCTGATGGCCCGGGAGGACTACCAGATCATCGGATCCAAGCCGGTCGGCCGAGGCGCCTTCGGTACGGTGTTCGCCGCCCGCCGGATCAGCGATGACCGCGCCGTCGCCCTCAAGATCGTGCTGCACAACGGCGAATGGGGACCGGAACGGATCGAGGCCGAGCGCAAGGGGGCGATCCTGCAGCAGCGCTTCGAGCAGTCGCACGGCATGGTGCCGGAGCTCTTCGACTACGGCCAGGACGGCGATGACTTCTACATCGCGATGGAGTACATCGACGGCACCTCCCTCGAAGGCCTCCTGCGCAACGGTTCGCTGTCGCCGGAAGATTCCGCCGGGCACGCGCTCTGGCTATGCTGCTTCCTGGAAAAGGCCCATGCCTTTTCGGGAGTCGTCGACGGCAGGCCCTACCGGATCGTTCATACCGACCTGAAGCCGGCGCACCTGATGATCTCGTCGTCCGGGGAGCGAAAGGTGCTGGACTTCGGGATCGCGAAGGCGCTCGAAGAGAGCCGCGAGCTCGGCACCGACATCGGCCGGACGATCGCCTACGCGGCTCCGGAACGGCTGGTGTCGGACCAGGTGAACCCGCACGCCGATTTCTGGTCGCTCGGCGTGATGCTCTACGAGATGGTGTGCGGCCATCGTCCCTACCCGCACCTGGACGGCCCTCGCTTCCGCCGCGATCTCGAGCACGCCATCACCAGCAACGCGCCGCGCGCGGCGTACCCGCCGTCCTGCCCGGCGGCGCTCGCCGCCATCATCAACAAGCTGCTCGCGCTCCAGGTCGAGCACCGCTATCCAACGGCCGGGGCGATCAAGGCGGATCTGGAGCTCTTTCTCCGCGGCGAGAACCCTTCGGCGGTCTCGATCTACGAGACACCGGCCACCACCCCGGTTCACCGTTCCGGCGAGGCGGCGCCGGCGACAACGCCCCGCGTGCCCGTGGCGGCTGCGACTGGCGCGGCGATCGCGACGATCGACCCCTCGGCGACGACGCCGCGGCCGGCGCCCCGGGAGATCGCGGCGACGGAGCCGCGTCCTGGCATTGGTCCGGGCGCAATCGACACATCGGTCGAGGCCGCGCCTTCAGCGGTTCGAACCGCGCCCGGACGGTTCACGCCACGCCGCATCGCCGGGGCGGCCGCCACGCTCCTGTTCGTCCTGATGATCGCGACCGAAGGGGTGGCGTGGGTCTTTGCCGAGCGCTTCCGCGAAACCATGTCGGCAATGGACGAGCGGACGGTCACGGCGAAACGCACGGCCTACGACGCGGTGAATCGGCTGGCGCTGCTGGACATCGGGCTGCACGCGCGCGTGCACGCGAGCCTTCGCCCGGCGCTGTTGTCGGTCGGCGACCGGGTGATCGCCGACTACCGCCTCGAGGAACCGGCGATGGGACCGTCGGAATGGAAAGAAGCCTACGCCGCACTCGCGTGGGCGGCGGAGCTGTCACCGGGGAGCAGGCAGCTGCGCGGGAAGCGGTTGACCGCCGAAGCGCACGTCAAGCGGTTCGAGGCCCAGGCCGCGACCCGCGGCAGCATGTCGACGCTGCTGTCGCAGGCGGCGCTGGCCAAGTTCCGCGAAGCGGCGCAGGCGGATCCAACCTCGTTCGACCCGTATCTGGGAATGGCCCGCATCCAGGTCTACGCGCTTTCTGACGTTGACGCGGCCGCCGCCTCGATCGCCGAGGCGGAGAGGCTCGGCTATCCACGCGGACGGCGCGAAGCGGCGCTGCTCGGCGATGGCTATCTCAGGCGGGCGAATGCCGCCCGGCGCCGCGCCGGCGTGCTGACCGGCGAGCAGCGTCTGCGCGAGCTCAACGCCGCGAAAGCCGACTACCAGCAATGCGTCGATCTCTTCGATCCGATCGTAGCGTTCGGCAACGCCGCCGAAAACCTCGAGACGTGCAAGGCGCAGCTCGAGCGGGTCGACCGGGTGCTCGACGTCCTTGGAGGGTTGTAGCCGATGCGCGTCATTGCTCCCGCACCGCCGCGGATCAGGCCGGAAGTCCGCGGTGTGCGTGCGCTCAACCTCGAGCTGATCGGACTGTCGGCGGCGAGCGCCATCGTCATCGCCGGCGTCGTGCTGACGCTGGCAGGGAAGATCGGCCGGACGGACACCGGGACCCCGGCGCAACCGGTGGTGCCGCTGCACGCGCTGAGCGGCCCCGCGGACCTGGAACCACTTCTCACCATGTTCGATTCGCCAACGGAGCGGCAGGCGGTGGCCAGGGCGCTGCATCGCCGCGCCACCAACGAAGGCTCCGGCCTCGAACATGTCGGCGGGCTTGCTACGGTGACCTTGCCGGCGGCCGAGATTCGCGCCGACCGCCGCTTCGTGCAACTGCGGGAGCGACTGGCGCGCCGGCCCGACAGCCTCGAGGTCGCGGTGCTGTCCCCAGCGGACATTTCGGTGATCAAGCCGCGCCTCGCCGTCCGCACGATGCGGCGGTTCATGGCCCGAACCGCCGCGTGCGCTCGTCTTGCTGCTGGCCGCGTTCTGGGCCGGTCATGTGGTGCGCCGCTGGCGCCGGAGAGACGACGACCCGGTGCTGCTGCCGGCAGTCATGATCCTCTGCGGGATCGGAATGATGACGATGGTGGCGTTGCGGGATCCGTTGCGCGACACCATCGCGGCCCAGACGTTCGCCGGCGGAATCGCCGCCGGCATGATCGTGCTGCTGCTGGCTACGGAGGTGGACTTCGAATCTTCACGGCTGCGCCGTGCGGTCATGCTGCCGCTCGGCGCGGCGCTGGCACTGGCGCTCGCGCTGCTGATGTTCGGCAGCGGTCCGGGGTCGAGCGGCGTGAAGGTGAACCTGCTGGGGGTGCAGCCGGTCGAGGCGATCCGCCTGCTGGTCGTGTTCGCGCTGGCCGCCTACTTCGGGAGAAGGATCGAGCTGCTGCGGGCGCTCTCGGAGCCGCCGACCGCCGCCCGCCCCTGGCTCCGCTACGTTCGCGTGCCGCGGTGGAAGGACGTCCGCGCCGTGTTCGTCAGCATGGCGCTGGTGCTGCTGTTCTTCTTTTTCCAGAAGGACCTCGGCCCGGCGCTGGTGCTCACCTGCGTGTTCCTGGCGCTCTACGCCGTCGGGCGGGGCCACGGCGCGTTTGCGTTCACCGGTTTCGCGCTGCTCTTCGGCGGCTTTGCGCTGGCGTACTGGATCGGGGAACCGGCGACGGTGAGGCAGCGGGTGATGATCTGGTCGGACCCCTGGAACAACGGCGTCCCGGGCGGGAACCAGATCGCGCACGGGTTGTGGGCCTTGTCCACCGGCGCGCTGTGGGGCAGTGGACCGGGGCTCGGCAGCCCGCAGCTGGTCCCCGCCGGACACACCGACTTCGTCCTGGCGGCGGTCGGCGAAGAGCTCGGTTTCATCGGGCTGGCGGCGATCGTTCTGCTCTACGCGATTCTCGGCTGGCGCTGCCTGCGGGTGGCGATCCGGGCTCCCGGGGACTATTCCGCGTTCCTCGCCGTCGGCGTGGCCCTCGGGCTGCTGGTGCAGGCGCTGGTCATCGCGAGCGGGCTGCTCGGGCTGGTGCCGCTCTCGGGCGTGATCACGCCGTTTCTGAGTTTCGGCCGCTCGTCGATGCTCGCGAACTGCCTCGCGGTCGGTATCGTGCTCGCCATCGCGCAGCGCCGGGGCGCTCGCCGCGAGCACCTGGCCGGGCCGATCGCGGCGATCGCGGTGGTCCTGGCCGCCGCAGCGGGGCTGGCGCTGGCCAGGGCCGGCTGGGTCCAGGTGGTTCATGCCGATGACTACGCGTCGAAGGGCAGCCTGTCGGAACAGGCGGATGGCGGCTACCGCTTCGAGCACAACCCGCGGCTGCTGGCGGCGGCCCAGACGCTGGTCCGCGGCACGATCTACGACCGCAACGGCCTGCCGCTGGCGACCAGCCGCCTCGACGAGACCGGTTCGATCGAGGCGATCTACCGGGCCGCCGGCTTGACGCCGGTACAGGCCTGCCAGCCGGCGCGACAGCCGCTGCTATCCGCTCGGGGGCTTCACCTTTCACCTGGTGGGGGACTGGAATCACCAGTCGAACTGGGGGGCGCGGAACTCTTCTTACATCGAGCGCGACAACGACGCCCGGCTGAAGGGATACGACGACCGGGCGAGGACGATCGAGGCGGTCAACCCGCGCACCGGCAAGTCGCAGCCGGCGATCGCCCGCGACTACCGCGAGCTGTTGCCGCTCGTGCGCCAGCGCTACTGGCCGCGGAGCGCGGCCATCGACGCGATCAAGGCACGCAGCCGGGACGTGCGCACGACCATCGATGCACGGCTGCAGATGCGGGCGGCGGCCGTCCTTCGCAACCGGATCGAAGCCGGCGGGCACGCGCGCGGGGCCGCGGTCATTCTCGACCCGGCCACCGGCGAGGTGCTCGCTTCGGTGAGCTACCCCTGGCCTGAGGTTGCCGCCGTCGAGAGTGGAGTCGAAAAAGCGGCCGCCGGCGGCAGTCCGGCCTGGCTGGACCGGGCTCGATACGGCCTCTACCCGCCGGGATCGGTGTTCAAGCTGGTTGTCGCCGCGGCGGCCCTTCGCACCTCGGGCACGGGTCCCCCCTTCACCTGTTTGCGCCTGCCGGATGGACGGGTCGGCAATTACGTGCGTGGATCGCGCCGGCCGGTGCGCGACGATCCGATGGACACGGTGCCACATGGCTCCCTCGATCTCCACGACGGGATCGTGGTCTCGTGCAACGCCTATTTCGCCCAGCTCGCGGAGCGGATCGGCCCTCGTCCCGTCTTGGATGCGGCCTCGATGTTCCAGATCGAGGTCGCGCGTCCCCAGACCACGGCGGCGCTGCAGGCGACCTTGCCGCACGCGGGGTACGGCCAGGCGCAGGTGCTGGTGTCGCCTTTGAAGATGGCGCGGGTCTCGGCGTCCATCGCCGCCGGCGGAACAGGTCCTGCCGGCTCGCTGGAGCCTGGATGCGGCCGCTTCGGAAGCCGAGCGCGCGCTTCCTCTCCGGCGCCCAGGCGGCCCAGCTCGCCCGCGCCATGCGTGATGCCGTGACCACGGGAACCGGACGATCGCTCCGCGGGAATCCGGTGCCGATTGCAGGCAAGACCGGCACCGCGGAGGTCGATGACCAGTCGGCGCACTCGTGGTTCACGGGGTTTGCGCCGTACGGCGGGAGCGGCCCGCGCATCGCCTTTGCCGTGCTGGTGGAGAACGCCGGCTACGGCGCGCGTGCGGCAGCGCCGGTGGCCGGGGAGCTCGTGACCGCGGCGCGCGAGTTCGGGGTGATCAAATGAGGGAGGCTCACGTGAGCGCACGACTGCGGCACATCGGCAGGGACCTGCAATCGAAGCTGAAAGAGTTCTTCGACACGCCTCTGGAGCAGAGCGCGACGCCGATCGAGCTGCTGCAGGCGGCCCTCGACGAGCTCGAAAAAAAGATCCAGCCGGCGGGTCGCGGCCGCCGCCTCTTCCCCTACGACCGGGTCGTCGTCCGGATCTCACAGCCGGGGGCCGATGCAGTGGCGGTCGACGCGATCTTCGCCGACCTCGGGCCGCGCCTCATGGAACGGCTGGCGGAGCTCAAATGCGAATCGCGCGATCCGATCGACGTGCAGGTCAGCGTCGAAACCACCGCCGCCGCCGAGGGGACGACCTCACCGGTGCTCACCCTCGAGTGCTTCACCGACCAGGACCAGCAGCGCCCTCGACCGGGCCCGGCCAGATCCTGCCCGTCGGTCACGATCACCGTCGTCAAGGGGCAATGTGCCGCGGCCGAGTACGTTTTCCTGGAGCCGGTGATTGCGATCGGACGGACGGCCGAACCGGCGGACGCCCTCGGCCAGGTTCGCTTCAACCACGTGGCGTTCGAGGAGGCGCGCGACGGGATCACCGAAACCGTCGGCCGCGCCCATGCCCGGCTGCAGTTCGATCCCGAATCGGGCCGCTACCACCTGTTCAACGAAGGCAGCAGCAATCCGACCTCGATCATCCGCGGTGGACGCACGATCCGGGTGGCGCCGCGGGACCCGCGCGGGGTGCGCGTCCAGTCGGGCGATCAGCTGCAGTTGGGGCGGGCGGTGCTGCGGATCACGATCGCTGCGGCGGACGATTCGACAGGACTCATAGTCCCCTGACCGCTAAACAGAAGGGCATGAGATCAGGAGGCTCCTCTTGATCGCAATCGGGTTCAGTCCAACCGGTGCCGCAGGGCGCCGGCCGTCCGGCCGGCCTGATTAGGTAGCGCCAGAAAGCAAATCACCGCTGAGCGCGCCGAGGGCGCAGAGAAGAGCACTAGAAGAATCCTCTGCGTGCTCAGCGGCCTCTGCGGTGAAGGCCTTGCCGATGGTACTGATTCATCGAGGACGAGCCACTAGGCGAAATCTTCGAGCTTCTCGGCCACCTCGGCGGGGATCTCGATCGCCTTCATCGTCCCGTCCGGCTGCTTTCGCACGCACACCGAGGTGATCGTGCCGACCGCGATGACCGTCTGGCCGCGAACGATCGTGAACTCGGTACTCGAGCGTGCGCGTCTTCAGCGCCGCGATCCGCACCCACACCTCGAACTCCTCTTCGAAGCGGAGCGGATTGCGGAACTCCAGCGCGGCGCTCAGCCTCGGCCAGCCGATCGTGCTGCCGCGCTCGGCGATCGTCAGGCCTGCCGTCCGCCACATCGCGTGCTCGGCCTCCTCGAGGTACCGGAACATCGTCGAAAAATGGACGATGCCGGCGAGATCGGTTTCGGCGAACTGAACGCGGCGCTTGTACTTGAACTCGCTGGCCATGGGCGATGCGATTCTACGGCCGGCGGCCGTCCGGGAGAATCAGCTCGTTGGCTTTTTCCGGGACCTGGTCCTGGGGGAGCCCCTGCTTCCAGGTCGGGATCGTGTTCTTGCCCGCCGGGTAGAGCGATTCCATCGGCTCCCAGACCTTGTCGACCCTCTCGGTGAACAGGTCGCCGATCAGGAGGTCGGTGATCGTGCCGCGCAGCTCAGGATAGCGGCGAACGAAATTGCCGAAGCTGAACCCGTCGTAGTACTCGCAGACCAGGCGGCGCATGCGGTCGACCCCCTGGTTGAAGCCGTCGCCCCATTGGCCCAGCTGGGCGGCGCTGGTGTCGCCGCGCTCGAGCCCGTCGGCGATGGCGTCCGCGGCCAGCTCGCCGGACTTGAGCGCCAGCAGCACACCGGATGAGTACAACGGATCGAGGAAGCCGAACGCATCGCCGACCAGGACCCAGCCGTCGCCCGCCACCTCGCGGGATCGGTACGAATAGTCGCGGGTGACGAAGTAGCCGGTCGCGCGCGTCGCGCTGCCGATCCGGCGCTTCAGCGCCGGACAGGCAGCGACTTCCTCTTCGTAGGTCTGTTCGTGGGTTCCCGCCCGGTTCTTGAACAGATGATCGAACGGCGCCACGACGCCGATGCTGACCGTGTCGTCGTGCTGCGGGATATACCAGAACCAGCCATGCCGGTCCTCGGTCTGGAGCACCATGGTTGCGCCTTCGTCACGACCGGTGTCGCGGTAGGCACCTTTCCAGTAGGTCCAGATCGCGCCCTTGTTGAGAACCGGATCCCAGACGCGGAGCTTGAAGCGGTTCTGCAGCAACGCCGCCTGGCCGCTCGCGTCGACGACGACCTTCGCCGCGATCTCGCGCCGGGTGCCGTCAGCCTCGCGCACGCGGACGCCGGTCGCCCGCTCGCCGTCGAACACCACCTCGAGGACGTGCACCCCTTCATGGGCATCGACCCCGTGCTCGCGCGCGTTGTCGAGCATCATCTGATCGAACTCGCTGCGCACCACCTGCCAGGTCTGCGAGCACTCGTGCGGCTTGTTGTCCCAGAAGTAGAACGGGGCCGACTCACGGCCCAGCGCGTTGACGAACTGCACGCTGTACTTCTTGACGAAGTGGCTCGCCTGCATCTTGGGCAGCATGTTCAGCCGCCGCAGCACCCAGTAGGTCTCGGGGATCAGCGACTCGCCGATGTGAAATCGCGGAAACTTCTCGCGCTCGAACAGCCCGACCTTGAGGCCGCGCTGGGCGAGCAGGGTCGAGACGGTCGAGCCCGCCGGCCCGCCGCCGATGATGACGACGTCGTATGCGTTGAGTGGTTGGATCACGTTCTAGGTATAGCGAATGCCGGTGTGCTCCGGCAGGAAGAAGCGGTGGAGGAGCGTATCCACCCGCATGAGGCCTTCGCGCGTGAGCGCGATGCGATCGGTGGTCAATTCGGCGATGAACCCTTCGGCTCGGAGCGATGCCAGCTGGGCACCGAATCGCACGAGCGGATCGACGCCATACTTGCGGGTGAAATACGGTGGCTGCACCGAACCGCGCTTCATTTGCAGGATGAACTCACGGATCAGGCGTTCGTCGGTGCTGGGCTTGTAGGCGCGCGACAGCGGCAGACGGCCCGCCTGCACCGCCGGTCCGTAGGTTTCCCAGGTGTCGAGGTTCTGCACGTGGACGCCGTTCACGTGCCCGAACGAGGCCACGCCCAGGCCCACCAGGTCGGCCCCTTCCCACAGGCGATCGCGGTAGACGAACGTCGTCTTCGCCGGATCCTTCACCGCGGTATATGCACTGGCGATGTGGTAGCCGGCGCGTTCCAGCGCCTCGAACGCTTCCATCACCCAGCGCCGCTTCTGCGGCCAGTCGGCGACCGGCGCCTCGAGCGCGTCCCCCCTTTCAGCAGGTTGCCGCTGATCGTCGTGTTGTAGGGCAGCTCCATCTGGTAGATGGTGATGCTGTCGGGAGCGAGCGCGAGCGTCCGCTCGATGCACGCGCGCCAGTTGGCGTCCGTCTCTCCCATCATGCCGGCGATCAGGTCGATGTTGATCTGGGGAAAGTCGAGGTCGCGCGCCGCGCGAAACACTTTCATGATCTCCGGCGACCGGTGGGCGCGGCCGTTCAGCTCGAGGATCCGGTCGTCGAAGTTCTCGACGCCGAGGCTCAGTCTGGTGACGCCGAAGCCGCGGATCGCCGCGAGCTTGCCCTCGCTCAGCGTGCCCGGCTCGCACTCGAAGGTGATCTCGGCGGCCTGGCTCCAGTCGGACCGCGCGGTCAGCCGTGTGACCAGCCCCTCGAGCTGCGAGGTCGACAGGAACGACGGGGTCCCGCCGCCGAAATAGACGAAGTGCACCGGCCGGCCGGCGATCGCCGGCGCCTCCAGGTACATCTCCCACTCGGCTGCCAGGATGTCGAGATACTCGTCGACCTGCCTGGAGTTCTTGTTGGTGTAGACACGGAAATAACAGAAATGGCAGCGCTTCCGGCAGAAGGGAATGTGGAGGTAGAGACCGAGCGGGACCGGCTCACCCGGGGTGCTCAGCGCTTCCCGGGCGGAGTCCACCGCCTCTTCCGTCCACATCGAGAACGGCGGGTAATTCGCGACGAAATAGCTGCCGACGCCGGTCTGTTCCCGGTCCCCTTTCTCGAACACTTCGGGCATATATGGGTTGATACGACGACGGAGCCTCGTTTGTTAGCGGGCAGGGCTGGCAGGGACATTGTACTGACGAATCGTCGGGGTTGGGACGGGGACGGAATGGGGACTGCGGACTGCGGAGTGCGGACTGAGGAGTGAGGACTGAGGAGTGGGGAATGGGGAGTCCGATGATTACGAGGCTAGCAATCCGCAATCCGCAATCCGCAATCCGGCAATCCGGCAATCCGCAATCCGCAGTCCGCAATCCGCAATCCGCAATCCCCCTGCTAGTCCGCGCGTAGCGCCGTGCACGGATCCACCCTGAGAGCGCGCAGGGCGGGGATCAGGCTGCCGGAGAGGGTGACGAGGACGGTCAGCGCGATTGCCGCGCCGTAGGTGGCGGGGTCTGACGGCTCGACGCCGGCGAGGAGCGAGTCGAACCATCGGGCGGCCGCGTAGCCGAGTCCGAGGCCGGCGGCCAGGCCGGCGGCGGCGAGCACCGCGCTCTCGACGAGCACGAGCCGCAGGACGTTGCGCCGCCGGGCGCCGAGCGCGATGCGGATCCCGATCTCCTGGCGGCGCTGCGTGACGCCGAACGAGAGCAGGCCGTGCAGTCCGATCCCGGTCAGCAGCAGCGACATCCCCGCGAACAGCCACATGACGGTCGTCTGAGTACGCCGCGGCGCCACCGTCCTGGCGACGACGTCCTCCATCGTCTGCACGTCGGAGATCGGCAGGCCCGGATTGACCTCATGGACGATGCGACGGACGGACGGCGCGAGCGCCATGGGATCGCCGTCGACGCGGACCAGCAGGTCCTTCGGCGCGAAGAAGGGCATCCAACCGTCCCGGATCTGCCGGTACGGCACGTAGACCTGTGGCTCGCTGATGCTTTCGAGCCCGCGGACGCGGACGTTTCCGGCGACCCCGACGATCGTCCGTTCGAAGAAGGAGATGGTGAATCGCTGCCCGATCGCATCCCCCTTCGGCCAGTAGCGTTTCGCGAACGACTCGCTGACGATGGCGACGAACGGCGACTCGAACGTGTCGGAGTCGGCGAGGTCGCGTCCGCGAAGGATCGGGACGCCCAGGGTCGCGAAGTACCCGGGCGAGAGGAAGCGCAGGCTTGCGGTGTGCGCCTCGGCGGCGTTCCGCTGGCGATCGATGCCCGCCATCTCCACCTGCCAGATTCCGCCGGGCATGACCATGGGCGTGAAGCTGGTGTAGGCTGCGGCGCTGACGCCGGGCAGGGCCCGGACCTCCCCCAGCACGCGCTCGTAGAACCGCTCGCGGTCCGCAACCTTCTCATAGTTCGCCGTCGGCAGCGTCGTCCGCATCGTGAGCACGCCGCCGGCGACGAAGCCGGGATCGGTCGCCTGCACGCGCATGAACGCGCGCATCAGCAGAGTGGCCGAGATCAGCAGCAGCACCGAGGCGGTGATCTGGGCCACCAGCAGCGTCGAGCGGAGTCGGTCGCGGCCGGCGGCGGCGCCGCGCGCCCCTTCCCGAAGCGAATCGCGCTGTGCGCCGTTGCACAGGCGCCACGCGGGAAGCACGCCGAACGCGACGCCGGTCATCAGCGTCACCACCGCGGCAAACAACATGACCCGCGGGTCCATCACCGTCGCCTCCGGCACCGGTAGCGTCGTCGGCACCAGCCGGGCGACGAGCGGCGTGGCGAAGACCGCGAAGCCGACGCCGGCGGCGCCGCCGGCAATCGACAACGTCAGGCTTTCGGTGAGGAGCTGTCGAGTGAGCCGCTCACGGCCGGCGCCGAGGGCGGCGCGGACGGTGAGCTCGCGGCGCCGCGCGGTGAACCGCGTCAGCAGCAGGCTCGCGAGGTTGGTGCAGGCGATCAGCAGCACGCAGACCGACGCGCCGGTGAGCACCCGTATCAACAGCCGCGCCTGCTCGCTCACCAGATCCCCCATCAGCCGGACCGTCGCGCGTGACTGCGCGTTCTCGCGAGGATGGGCCTTTTCCAGCGCCGCCATCACCTCGTTCATCTCCTTGCGCGCCATCTCCAGGCTGGCGCCGGGCTGGAGCCGCCCGGCGACCGATAGCGCGTGGTTCTCCCGATCGGCGTACCAGCCGGGACCAAGGGTTAGCGGCACCCACAACTCCGCCGTCCGGTCGGGGAAGAAGAACCCTGCTGGCATCACCCCGACGATCGTGTGTGCCGCATCGTCGATGTCGACGGTCCGGCCGAGAACGGCCGGATCACGGCCAAACTTACGATCCCAGAGGCGGTCGCTCAGAATCACGGCATCCGGTCCGCCGAGAGTCTCTTCCTCCGGGGTGAAGTAACGGCCGAGTGATGGCTGAACGCCCAGCATCTGCATGAACCCCGCGCCGAGGGCGGTGGCGTCGATCCGCTCCGGCTCGCCGCGCACCATCTTCACTGAGAAGGGATAGAACCCGAGCAGCCGCTCGAAGCTCACGGTCATCTGGGTCCAGTCGCGGTAGTTGGCTGGAGATGGTGGAACCTGCGGAGCTCCGGGGGTGCTCTGCCATACGCGGACGAGACGATCCGGCTCCTTGAAGGGGAGCGGCCGCAGCAGGACGCGGTCGGTGACCGAAAAGACTGCGGTGGTCGCGCCGATGCCCAGCGCCATCACCAGCACCGCGACGATGGCAAAGCCTGGCGTGCGGGCGAGCGATGCGGCCGGTGTAGCGCAGGTCCTGGCGCAGCAGGTCGAGGTGCACCCGGGGAGCGGTGGTGAGCGCGTCGCCAAGCGCCTCGAACCACAACACCACACGTCCGCCGACCGACGCCCGTTGCCGGCGTTCGGCGAAGAGGCGGGCCATCTCTTCACCGTACTCGCGGCGGAACGAGGTGGGGTAGGCGTGAAGCAGGAGGCGGTAGAGGCCGATCATGCCTTCTCCGGGGCGAAACCGCTCTCTCGCGCGAATTTCACGAGCTGCGTCAGGCGGCGGGCCTCGGCGCGCGCCACGGCAGCACCGAACTCGGTCAGCAGGTAATAGCGTCGGCGCTCGTCGTCCTCCTCCGGGCGCCGGACGGCGGCGGCTCTCCTGGATCAGCCCCTGTTCCTGCATCCGCTGGACGGAGCGGTAGAGCGTGCCGGCGCTCAGGCGGACGGCGCCGCCGGTACGTGAGCCGACTTCCTGGATGATCGCGTAGCCGTGCCGCTCGTCATCGGCAAGGGCCAAAAGGATGTGGAAGGTAGCGGCCGGCAGGGGGAGGAGGGCATCCACTTCAAGAGGGTCGATGTGCACGGTCTGAATGTATGCACAGTGGATATAGTTGTCAAGCCGTCCGCTGAACGAGGCCGGCTCCGGCCGAGTTCACTGGCAGCTGCTGATTTTGGGGTTCGAGGCCGCCTCGGGCGAGTCAGGGACGGTCGAAGAGTTGCGTCTTACCCGTATAGGTGGGATGCAGGACCGGGCCGGAGGACCGGGGCCGGAGGACCGGGGCTCATTCGCCCGGGTCGGCTCACGCTGATCAGGTCTTGTCGGCCCCTTCTTCGCTCTTCTCGCGGTCTTTCTCTTCCTGCTGCTGAAGCTCGATCTGCCAATCGGCAAGCGGCTGAGGACCCGGCTTGATGTGTGCGATGTCAGGATCCATCCCATCCATGCCGCGCTGCGACGGCTGCTGGGTACGGTCGGCGCGACGCGCCTCCTTCATCTTCTGCTTTTCCATGCGCGCTTTTTCACGCTCGCGCTTCATCAAAGTGGGTCGGGATCGTTGGGCCATCAGAACTCCTGATCACATTTTACTCGATTGGAGTCAGCCGAGCTTTGCGATCCGGCCCCCGCGAGCGCCTGACGGCCGTCGATTGACGCCCTTGGGGAGGAGCGGTACGAGGTTTGCGCCTGAAAATGCTCATGGCCCGACCTCGAAAAAAACTCAAGGACGAACCTGCATCGCAACCTGATGCCGCTGCCCCGCAGTCTGCCGGAGGCCCCACCGCCGCAGCCCCGGATCGGGACCGCATTGCCATGCGCGCGTACGAGCGCTACCTCGCGCGCGGCGGCGCCGAGGGGGATCCGATGGAAGACTGGCTCGCGGCCGAGCGTGAATGCCGGTCGGAGACCGTGGAAAAGAAGAAGTCGGAATAACCGGATCAGTTCCTCCTCGGATGGAACTGGACCAGGACCGGCTGAGCCGTTGCCTTTCTGGAGGAACGAGAATGACCCGGCAGCAACGACTGCTTGTCGCGCTCGGGGCCGGCGCCGCCGCGATGCTCGCGGCCCGGCGCGGCATGCGCAACCGTCACGCGATCAGTTTCGAAGGGCGGGTGGTCGTCATCACCGGTGGTTCGCGAGGCCTCGGGCTGGTGATCGCGCGTCAACTCGCCGCCGAAGGGGCCAGGCTCTGCCTGCTGGCCCGCGACAGCGCCGAGCTCGAGCGCGCCCGTGACCAGCTCCCGGTCTCTGCCGACGTCATGACGCTGCGCTGCGACGTTCGCCGCCGCGGCGACATCCGTGCGGCGATGGACCGCATTCTCGATCGCTGGACAGCGGTCGACGTGCTGATCAACAACGCCGGGGTCATTCAGGTCGGTCCGCTCGAGCACATGACGACGGCGGATTTCGAGAACGCGATGTCGACCCATTTCTGGGGACCGCTGCACCTGATGTTCGAGTGCGTCCCGGGCATGCGCCGCCGCAGCTTCGGCCGCATCGTCAACGTTGCGTCGATCGGTGGCCGGATTGCCGTACCGCACCTGGCCCCATACTGCGCCAGCAAGTTCGCGCTCGTCGGACTGTCCGATTCAGTACGGTCGGAGCTGGATCAATACGGGATCCGCGTCACCACCGTCGCGCCCGGACTGATGCGGACGGGCAGTCCTCTCAACGCCGACTTCAAGGGGCAGCACGAGCTCGAATACACGTGGTTTGCGATCGCCGATTCACTGCCGGGGCTCACCATCTCGGCGGAGCGGGCGGCGCGGCGGATCATCGAAGCCTGCCGCTATGGGGATCCGGAGTTGACGATCACGGTGCCGGCCAAGCTGGCGGCCCGGATCCAGGAGGTGGCGCCAGGGGTCGTCGCCCGGGCAATGACGATCGCCAACCGAGTTCTGCCCGCCCCCGGCGGTGCGCCCGGGGACCGGCGTCGCCGCGGCCGCCACAGCCAGTCGGAGTGGACCGAATCGATCGCGACCGTGCTCACCAATCGGGCCGCGGCGGCTAACAATGAACTTTGACAGAGGATCGTGAGGTTCTGGGGCTCCACAAGGTTCTGGTGAGGTTCCAGTGGTCCCAGGGTTGCAGGAAACGTTCGCTGATGCCACTGCCGGAACCACGAGCGAAGCCCCCCGGAACCACGAGCGAAGTCCCCGGAACCACGAGCGAAGTCCCCGGAACCACGAGCGAAGTCCCGGAACCACGAGCGAAGCCCCCGGAACCACGAGCGAAGAAACCCAGAACCACGATCGAAGAAACCCGGAACCACGATCGAAGAAACCGAGAACCACGATCGAAGAAACCCAGAACCTAGAACCGAAACCACGCCAGTTAGTTAACTGGGCGTGGTTTCCCCCGCCTCTAGCAGCTGCTTGAACCGGTGCAGGTCCCGGCGGATCTGGGTGGCGGCGTCGGAGCCGAACAGCCGCGCGACGGCATCGCCGACCTTCCCCCCGGGGGGGTTGTACTGGAGCCGGACGCGAACGTTGGTTCCCCGGCCGGTATCGTGGAAATTCACCGAGCCGGCGCTGACGACATCCGAGCCTTCGAGCGAACGCCAGCCGATGACCTGATCCGGAACCTCGTTGATGATCTCGGCATTCCACTCCACGATGGTGCCGGCCGGCGCCCTGGCGCGCCAGCGCGAGAGCGTGTCGGTGATCCGTTCGACCGACTCGAGATGCGACATGAATCGCGGCAGGTTCTCGAGGTTCCGCCAGAAGCGATAGAGCTCCGACACCGGGCGGTTGATGACCACGCTCTCTTCGACGAGCACGCCGGCCGAACCGCCGAGCGCCTGGCGCGTATCTTCGCGGGTATCGGCGGTGTTCAGGCCGAGCAGCTGGTAGGTGTGGCAGTGGCCGGTCATGCCGCGGCGGACGAGCAAGGCACCGAGCCCGGCTATCACCCAGCCGCTCGGGCGCCGGCGCGTGAGTCCGTAGCCGGCCAGACCTGCCCCCGCCGCCATCGAGATCCACCGTTCCGCGTCGCTGATGTTCCGCCCTTCGCGGATGCGTTGCTCACGTGCATCCTCAGGAAACTGCAGCTCGAGGTAATCCATCGTCTCTCCTTCGGGTACTTCGCCACATGATTCGAGCCGCCTGCCTGCCCGCGGTGTGGGGGAGGCGCGGCTCAGCGGTCGGCGCGGGCGCCAGCGGTCGGCGTCCAGGACGGGGAGTCGCTGGCGGGGAACGATTCCTCCGACGCGTCCTCCACGACATCCTTGCCGCCGGCGTAGCCGCGTTGCTGCAACGTTCGATTCACCCAGTTGCTGGCGATCCGGAAATCGTGCCGGCCCATCGCCGCGCGGATCGCCACGCCGGTGCCGAGCATCGCGAGCAGCCCGCCGGCGAATCCGCCGCGGCGGGCGCCGATGATCGTGAGCGCCGAACCCCAGCCGGCCGCCAGCCAGCGCTCCTGATCATATGAGGACAGTGTGGTACCGAAGCCCGGCTTGTCCCAGACGCTCTTCTCGCTGCGGGGCAGGCTCAGGTTCATGCTTCCATCGGACATGGCTTCTCCTTATCGTCGTGCACATCCAAGCACACCGCGTGCCGCGGCAGCTACAATGCCCGGCATGAACCGCACGGGTCCACTCTTCATAGTTCTGCCGCTATTTGCTGCGATCGCGACCCTGGCGGCAACCCAAGCCCAACCGTCCTTTGACGTCCTGATCCAGAACGGTCGCGTCATGGATGGCTCAGGTAACCCCTGGCTTCGCCTCGATGTCGGTATCCGCGGGGGCGTGATCGCGGCAGTCGGACGCCTCGACGGGGTACGCGCCGCCCGTGTCATCGATGCCGCCGATCGCCTCGTGGCTCCCGGGTTCATCGATGTTCACTCTCACGCCGCCGAAGGAATGACCCGCCAGGCGCTTCGCCAGGCGCAGCCGCTCATCGCCCAGGGGATCACCACCATCGTTGCCAACCCGGACGGTGGAGGCCCGGCGGATCTGGCAGCGCAGCGCGCGGCCCTGGAGAAGGGTGGGATCGGCCCCAACGTCGCTCTCCTCATCGGCCACGGCCGGGTGCGAGGCGACGTGATCGGCGCCGCCAACCGTCCTCCGACGCCGGAGGAGCTCGATCGGATGCGGGGCCTGGTCCGGCAGGGGATGGAACAGGGAGCGTTCGGGCTGTCGAGCGGCCTGTTCTATACCCCGGGGAGCTACGCGAAGACCGAAGAGGTCATCGAGCTGACCAAGGTGGCGGCCGAGTACGGCGGCCTCTATACCAGCCACATCCGCGACGAATCGAACTACAACATCGGGGTCGTCGCCGCGGTCGAGGAGGTCATCCGGATCGCCGAGGAAGCCAGGACCATCGGGATCGTCAGTCACGCGAAGGCCCTCGGCCCTGACAACTGGGGACTGGCGCATGCGATCACGCACCGGATCGAGAGCGCGCGGCTGCGAGGCGTGCAGGCATTTGCCGACCAGTATCCATACGAGGCTTCGTCCACGAGTCTGCGTGCGGCCCTGCTTCCTGAAGGAGTGCCGGCGCCGACGGCAGAGAACCTGGCGAAGCCGGAGTCGATGACCGCGGCGCAGAAGGAGGTTGCGACGCGGGCCGAACAGGTGGCGACCGACAACCTCCGGCGCCGCGGCGGACCGGCGGCGATCCTGATTGCCCACTACCGGCCGGACCCGTCTCTCGAGGGCAAGAGCCTCGAGACGATCGCGGCGGAGCGGAAGCAGGGAGCCGTCCGGACGGCGCTCGAGCTGATCGCCCGGCAGTCCCCGTCGATCGTGTCGTTCAACATGTCCGAGGACGACATCGCCGAGCTGATGCAGCAGCCCTACACGATGACCTCGAGCGACGGCGGGCTGGTGGCGATGGGTGAAGGCAAGCCGCATCCGCGCAACTACGGCTCCTTCGCGCGCAAGCTGTCGCGCTACGTCCGCGAGCGGGGGACGGTGACGCTGGAACATGCGGTGCGGTCGATGACCAGCCTGCCGGCCGCGGTATTCGGGATGACCGACCGGGGCATGATCCGGGAGGGGGCCGCAGCCGACATCGTGATCTTCGATCCGGCGAAGGTCGCGGAGCGCTCGACGTATACAGACCCGCACCAGCTCGCCGAAGGGATGGCCTTCGTGCTGGTGAATGGCGAGCCGGTGATCGCCGACGGCAAGTTCACCGAGGCGCTGCCCGGCAAGGTCCTGAAACGCTTGACCACGAGGCGGGCGCCCACCAAACAGTGACCGGGCAGCGTTACGGGACGCGGCGGCTGTACCGGGCGAGATATTCCTTCATCTTCAGCTTGCGGCGCGCGCTCTCGGAGGTCATGCAGCGAACCGTGCCGAACACCGGCCGTTCGAACCACGGGCGGTCGTAGCGTCCCAGCACCCAGCCGTAGTTGAGGTGCGACACCGGATCGCGGCCGTCCAGCGAGTAGCGGTCCATCAGCACCTCCATGCGGTCCAGGGCTTCGGCCGGGTCGCGTGACCACTCCAGGATCTTCTTCCCCCAGATCATGCGCATGTAGCCGTGGAACCAGCCGGTCTGGCGCAGCTCGTTCTGCGCGGCGTTCCAGACGTCATCGCTAGTCGCCGCTTCCTCCAGCTCCCGCAGCGTATAGAGGTGCGGCCGCGGGTCATCGAGGTGCGCATCAAGCGTCGCTCGTGCCCACGCGGGGATCGCGGCGTAGCCGGTCACATCCCCGGACCACGCGGCGCCGTTGAAGGCGAGCTCGCGCCACACGACCAGCTGCTCGAGAAAAGCCTCGGCGCCGGGCGTCGTGTTCCACCAGCCTTCGCGGGCGCCGGCGCGGGTCCGGCCGATCTTGCGCGTCGTCCAGCGTTCGTGGGTCATCACCGCCGAGAAGATCTGGTGTGCCGAGATGTGTCCGAAATGCAGGTAAGGCGAGAGACGGCTGGTGCAGTCGGCGTCAGGATGGCGGCCGTCTTCCGAGTAACGTCCAACCTTGGTCGACAGAAAGTCGTCGAGGACGGCCGTGGCCGCGAGTGCGCCTCCTCTAGCCGTCGCGGCCCCGACCGAGTGATCGATGGGCAGGCTGCCGACTATCGTTCCTATGTCCCCCTCGAGGTCCGCAGGTGGCCAGCGTCGAGTCACCGTTTCCGGAAGCGTCCCCCCATCGTGTTCCAGCCGTGCCAGCGGCATGTCGTCCGGAAACGCGGCCAGGTGGCTGACCAGGTGTCGCTGGACGAAGGCGCGATAACCGCGCGCCGACGGAAACATACGGCCGTGGTCGGCGACGGGAATCAGACCGTTGGCATCCACGGCTTCGAGCCGGACCGGCGACTGCGCCGCCGCAGCGGTGATCATGCGGGGCAGGAAGAATCCGGGAAACCAGTCGGTGACCACGACCGCGGCCCGGGCTGCGAGCGTGGCGAGCAGCCCTCGTCCGGCGCCGCTCCGCGGTTCGACGTACGGGTAGTAGGTCGCGCGGGTTCCGGCGGTCGCCCGTGCGTTGTCGCGCATGCCTTCGATCACGAAGCGGTGCAGCCGGTCGGACGCGTACGGATAGTCGACTCTGAGCGCCTCGAGGATCAACAGTGGCTTCCCGAGATCCAGTGAGAGCTCGACCGCTCTCTGGAGCGCGAAGTTGGCACGCGTTCTCCGCGAGGTGGTCATCCAGTAGACCACCCGGTCACCGTGGGGGTTGACGGGAGCCTGGTTCTGAGGGTGAAGGCGCGATGCAGGAGTCACGACGATGTCGACCCCACGCACTGCCAGCCGCATGCCAGTCCAGCTTGACAGGCAGGCCGACGCATGTAACACTTCATCCGGATATACGGATGGAAGATTCTGGGGCCGGAGCAGCGCACAAGAGGGGGGCCGCCTGATGGCCGTCGCACAGGCGGCGATCTTCGACGACCTCACCACGCTGTCGGATGCGACGCGCAGCCGGATGCTGTTGCTGCTCGACCGCAACGAGCTGACGGTGACCGAGCTCTGCGCGGTCCTTCAGCTGCCGCAGTCGACCGTGAGCCGGCACCTGAAGACACTGCTGGACGCCGAGTGGGTCGCTTCCAGGCGGGACGGCACCAGCCGCTACTACACGCTGAAGCTCGATGCGCGCGGTCCGGCGGCGCGCCGCCTCTGGACCCTGTTGCGCGAGCAGGTGGGGGCCAGTGCCGCGGCCGACCAGGACGCCCGTCGGCTGAAGGCAGTCATCAGCCGGCGGCAAACGAAGTCGCGCGAGTTCTTCGAGTCGGCCGCCGGCCAGTGGGACAAGCTGCGCGAAGATCTGTTCGGCCGCGCTTCGCATCTGCAGGCGCTCCCCGGCCTGCTGGATCCGGCCTGGAAGGTGGGGGACCTCGGCTGCGGCACCGGTCAGGCGGCCGCGGCGCTCGCGCCGTTCGTCGAGCAGGTCGTCGCCGTGGACCGATCGGGCGACATGCTGCAGCACGCCCGCCGGCGGCTGCGCGAGTGGCCGAATGTCGACGTGAGACGGGGTGAGCTCGAATCGCTGCCGATCGGCGATGGCGAGCTCGATGCCGCGACGCTGCTGCTGGTGCTGCACCACGTGCCGCTGCCCGGCGAGGCGTTGCGCGAGGCGGCCCGGGTGCTGCGACCGGGGGGGCGCCTGCTGATCTGCGACATGCTGCCGCACGATCGGGAAGAGTACCGGCAGCAGATGGGGCACGTGTGGCTGGGCTTTGGCGAGGACCAGCTGAAAGGATTGCTTGCGGCCGCCGGTTTCACCGGGGTGAGAATGGTACCTCTCGCGAGCAACACCGAGGCCAGGGGGCCGGCGCTCTTCGCCGCGAGCGCCACTCGAGAATGATCTTTCAAGGAGCAGTGATGGCAACAGTCGTTCAGGAAATGCACGCATTCGACGCGGCGGTCAAGGCCGGCCGCGAACCGTTCAAGGTCAAGGACCTCTCGCTCGCCGAGTTCGGCCGCAAGGAGATCCGGCTCGCCGAGCAGGAGATGCCCGGCCTCATGGCCCTCCGTGAGCGCTACAAAGGTAAGACGCCGCTGGCCGGCGCCCGCGTCATGGGCTCGCTGCACATGACGATCCAGACCGCCGTGCTGATCGAAACGCTGGCCGACCTCGGCGCCGACGTCCGCTGGGTGTCGTGCAACATCTTCTCGACCCAGGACCACGCCGCCGCCGCGGTCGTCGTCGGACGCGACCCGAAGAGCTCGGTCGCCGAACCCACGCGGCATCCCCGTGTTCGCCTGGAAAGGGGAGACGCTCGAGGAGTACTGGTGGTGCACCGGTGAGGCGCTGATGTGGCCGGACGGATCCGGCCCGACCCTGATCGTCGACGATGGCGGCGACGCGACGCTGCTGGTCCACAAGGGGGTGGAGTTCGAGAAGACCGGTGTCGTGCCGGCGTTCGACGAAGCCAACGAGCCGGAGGAGTGGGGGATCATCCTCGAGTTCCTCCGCAAGAGCCTGAAGGACAGCCCGAAGCGCTGGACCAGCGTGGCGAAGGACCTTCGCGGCGTCAGCGAAGAGACCACGACCGGCGTGCACCGGCTTTACGAGATGATGAAGGCCGGGACCCTGCTGTTCCCGGCGATCAACGTCAACGACTCGGTCACCAAGAGCAAGTTCGACAACATCTACGGTTGCCGGCACTCGGTGATCGACGGCCTCAACCGCGCCACCGACGTGATGCTCGGCGGCAAGGTCGCGGTCGTCGCCGGGTTCGGCGAGGTGGGCAAGGGCTGCGCCCAGGCGCTGCGCGGCCAGGGCTGCCGCGTGATCGTGACCGAGATCGATCCGATCTGCGCGCTCCAGGCGGCGATGGAAGGCTACGAAGTCACGACGCTCGAGGACGTGGTCGAGCGGGCCGACATCTTCATCACCGCGACCGGCAACCTCAACCTGATCACCGCCGACCACATGGCGCGGATGAAGGACAAGGCGATCGTCGCCAACATCGGCCACTTCGACAACGAGATCGACATGGCCGGGCTGAAGAAGGCGAAGGGGGTCGAGCGGATCAACATCAAGCCGCAGTACGACGAGTTCCGCTTCCCCGACGGCCACTCGGTGATGGTGCTGGCCGAAGGACGCCTCATGAACCTGGGCTGCGCCACCGGTCACCCGAGCTTCGTCATGTCGGCGTCGTTCTCGAACCAGGTCATCGCGCAGCTGGAGCTGCACCAGCACAACGACAAGTACAAGAAGAAGGTCTACATCCTGCCGAAGCACCTGGACGAGGAGGTGGCCCGCCTGCACCTCGATCATCTCGGTGTGAAGCTGACCACCCTGACGCCCGATCAGGCGAAGTACATCGGCGTCCCCGTGGACGGCCCGTACAAGCCGGAGCACTATCGGGCTAGGCTAGAGCTAGGAGCTAGGAGCTAGAGATCGGAGACTGGCCGGGAAAACGCCGCGCTCACGCGCGGCGTTTTCTTTTTCGCCGGAGAAACTCAGAATTCAGAATTCAGAATTCAGAACCTGGAACCATCATCGAAGCCACCTAGAACCTGGAACCTCTTAAAACTACCCATCCCATCCCCCATCCCCCACCGCCCATCCCTATGGTTTCCCCGTGAGGGGTTCATTGAGGAATCGAATGAGCGGCAGGATTGCCTTGTAGGTCTCGATCAGCGCGGGGTAGAACGCCGCGGTCGTGGCGAACTCCGGCGGGAACTCGCGGCCGCCGAGGAATTGCTTGAACTTCAGGTACTCCGCGGCGGGGTCGTCCTTGGCGAAGCCGCGGGGGAGACGGGACAGCTTGTCGCCGGTCAGCGGCCCCAGCACCCGGGTGAACTTCCGGGCTCGGGCGATCCGGTCGACCTCCGGATAGGTCGTGGAGATGTGCTCGCGGATCCGGACCAGTTGTGGCGCCGGCGGCGCCCAGAATCCGCCTCCCATCCAGACCCACTGCGGGTGGACTTCGAGGTACAGGCCGGCCCCCTCGCCTTTGGCCAGCCCCCTCCACCGGAACGACGCCGACACCTGGATCTTGAGCGGCGTCTTGTCGTCGCTGAACCGGGTATCGCGGTAGATGCGGTAGAGCGAGGCTTTGGGCGAGGCCAGGATCTCGGGGGCGAAGCGCGGGAAGTCGGTAGCCAGCCGCTCGATCAGCGCGATCATCGGTGTCCGGACGTGCGCCTCGTACCGGTCCTTGCGCGCCTTGAACCATTCGCGATCGTTGTTCCGCTTCAGTGCGCGCAGGAAGCGGAGGGTGTCGGTAGAAAACATCCGTCCAGTTTATCTGTCGCAGCGGCACCGCAGCGGCCGGCACGTATCCGCGTTTTCGCTTGACTATGTAGAATTTTAGCTATATAGATTTTCGAGCATGCCGCGCTTCAACGTGACCTACCCCACCACCCTGGTGCTCCAGGCCCTCGCGCGCGGGACGCGTTACGGCTTCGACATCGCCGACGTGACCGGCCTCCAGACCGGGACGGTCTACCCGGCCCTCCGCCGCCTCGAGGGTCTCGGCTTCGTCCGCTCGCGGTGGGAGAGCGAGAAGATCGCCCGCGGCGAACAGCGGCCGGCGCGCCGCTACTACGAGATCAGCGCCACCGGCCTGACCGCGCTCGAGCACGGGCAGGCCCGCTTTGCCGGCGCCGCCCGGCTGCTCGAGAAGACGCGCAATGCGTAACCGCGAGCGACCGCACCATGGGTAGCGACGAGGGAAGGGATGCCTAGCGCCGCCCGCGGTTTCGTTCGACTGGTGTCGCTGCTGGTGCCGCGCCGGCGCCGCGGCGAGTTCCGGCAGGAATGGGAGGCCGAGCTCGCGTGCGACGCGCGCACGGCCGGCGGCGCTTCCGGCTCGCGGCAGGCGCTCCGGGTGTCGGGCGCGTTGCCCGACGCCGTCGAGTTGTTCTTCGAGGACTGGAGCTTCGACATGCTGGTGCAGGACATCCGCTACGCGCTGCGACTCGCCGTCCGCCGTGCCGGGTTCACCGCGATCATCGTCGGCACGCTGGCGCTGGGGATCGGCGCCAACACCGCGATCTTCAGCGTCGTCAACGCCGTTCTGCTCCGGCCGATGCCGTATCCGGAGGCCGACCGCCTCTTCGTGGTGTGGGAAGACGATCGCCTGAACGGCAAGCCGCGTTACTCCGTCGCCCCAGGCAACTTCACCGACTGGCAGACGCAGGCGCGTACGTTCACCGGGTTCTGCGCGTATTTCGCCAGCGACGCCACACTGGCCGGACCCGGAGATCCCGAGGGGGTCTCGGTCGCGGTGGTGTGGCCGAACTTCAACAGCGTGACCGGCGTGTCCCCGGTGCTGGGCCGCGGCTTTGGCCCCGATGATGGCAAGCCGGGGACCAACCGCATCGCGCTCATCAGCCACGCGAGCTGGCAGGCGCGGTTCGGCGGAGACCCCTCGGTCGTCGGCCGCGAGATCCGGCTCAACGACGTGGCTTATCGGGTAATCGGGGTCATGCCGCGCAGCTTCAGCGTGATCGACGAGTCCACCGAGTTTTGGCGGCCGATGGTGTTCGGCGCCGAGACCGCGACCAACCGCGCGCAGCACTTTCTTACCGTCCTCGCGCGACTGGCACCCGGCACCACGTTCGAGGCGGCCCGCGCCGAACTTGACGCGATCGCGACCCGTGCGCAGCGGGCGTATCCGGCCACCAATGACAAACGCGGCGTGACACTGGTGCCGATCGCCGAGCAGGCGGTGGGGAACGTCCGGCGTCCATTGACCGCCGTCGCCGCGGCGGTCGGCATCGTCCTGCTGATCGGCTGTGCCAACGTGGCGAATCTTCTACTCGCGGCGGCCAACGGCCGGCGGCGCGAGTTCGCGGTGCGAGCGGCGCTTGGTGCGGGCCGTGCCCGGCTCACCCGGCAATTGTTGACCGAAGGTATCGTGCTCGCCGCGATGGGAGGGCTTGCGGGGCTCGGCCTCGCCGCGGCCGGCACCCGGGCGCTGGCAAGCCAGGCGAGTCGGATCCTGCCGCGAGTTTCGGACCTGGCCCTGGACTGGCGGGTGTTCGCTTTCGCGGCTGCCGTTTCGCTGGCGACCGGCCTCTGCTTCGCCCTGCTGCCGGCGCTGCAGGGTACTCGAGGCAACGTGCAGCAGGCGCTCAACGACGGCGGCCGGACCGGACAGGGGCGGGCCAGCCGCCGTGCCGGATCGGTCCTCGTCGTCGCGGAACTGGCGCTGGCGGTCGTGCTGGTCGCGGGGGCCACGCTCGCGGTTCGCAGTTTCTGGAAAGTCCAGCACGTCAGCGCCGGCTTCAGCACTGACGATGTGCTGACGGCGGAAATGGATCTGCCGGCGTCGCGATATGGCAGTCCGCCGCAGGTCTATCAGTTCCACATGTCGCTGATCGATCGGCTGCGCGCCACGCCAGGCGTGAGGGCGGCCGGCATCGTCAACGCGCTCCCCCTCACCCGGCCCGGCCCGACAACCTGGTTCACGATCGAAGGCGAACCGACGACCGGGGGAGAGCCGCCGGAGGTCAGCCTGCGCTCCGCGTCCCCTGGCTACTTCGACGCGATGCGGATACCAGGTACTCGAGGGGACCATCTTTCCCGCGTCGCAGCCGGATACCGCGCCCCGGATCGCCCTGATCAATCGAGCCCTCAAGGACCGCTTCTTCGCCGGGCGCAATCCGATCGGCGTCCGCGTGCGGCTCGGGCCGAATCCCAAGGCTGCCTGGCGCACGATCGTCGGGGTCATCGGCGACGTGCACCACGACAGCCTCGAGCGGCCGGTCGCGCCGGAAGTCTACATGCCCTGGGCTGACTATGCCGCTTCCACCGCCTCGCTGGCGATCGGCGTCAGTGGACGTCCGGCCGACATGGTGCCGCCGGTGCGCGCGATCGTGCAGGCTCTCGACGGCCAGTTGCCGCGATGGCCGATGCGGCCGATGAGCGATCTGGCCGGGGAGTCGGCGGCCGGACGTCGCGCGACCATGATTCTGCTGGGGCTGTTCGCCGGCCTGGCGCTGGTGCTGGCGCTGGTTGGCGTATACGGAGTCATGGCCTACAGCGTCAGCCAGCGGGTCGTCGAGATCGGCGTGCGCATGGCCCTCGGCGCGCCACGAGGCCAGGTGCTGCGCATGATCATCGGGCAGGGGATGACGCTCGGAGTCGCGGGGCTGGTCATCGGCGTCGTTCTGGCCCTGGCTTCCGCCGAAGTCGCCAAGGCGATGCTGTTCGGCGTCGAGCCGACCGATCGGCTGACGTTTGCCATCGTCTCGGTTTCGGTGCTGATGGTGATCGCACTGGCGAGCTACGTCCCGGCGCGCCGGGCCGCCCGCATCGACCCGATCTCGGCGTTGCGCCAGTAGGCACGATAATGGGTCGGTGAAGCGGGCCGTCGTCGCGGTCGTTCTCATCGTCGTAGCTGCAGCGGCTGCCGTCCTATGGTCGCGGCGCACACCGCCGCAATCACCGACGCCGGCGGCCGGCTCCAGGCCCAACGTCCTCCTGATCACGATCGATACCCTGCGCGCCGACCGCATCCGGCCTGACCTCACTCCGGCGATCGAGCGTCTCGCCCGCCGCGGCACTCGATTCACCAACGTTCGTGCCACCGTGCCGCTCACGCTGCCGTCCCACGTGTCGCTGATGACCGGGACGATCCCTCCAGTCCACGGCGTGAGAGAAAACGGCGCCGTCTTCGACCGCAAGACGCCGACCCTGGCCCGGCACTTCAAGGATGCGGGTTACCGCACGGGTGCCTTCGTCGGCGCTTACGTCCTCAATCGGCGCTTTGGCCTCGACGAGGGCTTCGATACGTACGACGATGCGGTGGCGCGCGAAGCCGGGAAGGCGGAGCGGCTCGAAGCGGAGCGGCCAGGTGGCGAGGTGGTGGACGCGGCGCTGAAGTGGATCACGGCGGGACCGACCCCGTTCTTTCTCTGGATCCATCTGTACGACCCGCATGCCCCATATGCCCCGCCGCGCGAGTTTCTGAACGAGGCGCGACAACCGTACGACGGTGAAGTCGCCTATGTGGACGCTCAGGTCGGCCGCGTGCTCGAGGCTCTCGAATCACGCGCCCTGACGCCTTCCACCATCGTGGCGGTGACCGCGGATCACGGGGAATCGCTCGGCGAACACGGTGAGCAGACCCACGGCATGCTCGCCTACGACGCGACCCTGCGGGTGCCGCTGGTGGTTGCCGCTCCGGGATCGCCGCCGGCTCAGGAAGCGGGCGCGATCTCGCTGATCGAGCTTGCGTCCCTGCTGCGGCGTGCCGCAGGCCTGGTGCCGGGTACGACCGACAGACCCGGTGTCTATGCGGAGACGCGCTATCCGCGGCGGGCCGGCTGGCACGCGCTGTCGGTTCTCGCCGACGATCGCTGGAAGCTGATTCGCTCGTCGGAGACCGAGCTGTACGAGCTCCTCACCGACCCGGCGGAACGGACGAACGTTGCCGCCCAGCATCCGAACGTCGTCAGCGGGATGGCGGGGGCGCTCGGGAGACTGCGGGGAAGTGGCGCCGCCAGTGCCGCGATTGCGCCTGAGGCCGCCGAGCGGCTGCGTGCGCTGGGGTACGTCAGCGGGTCGAGCGCGATCACTTCAGATGATCCCAAGGCTCCGAATCCGGCGCACGCCATTGCCGCCTGGACGATGTTCGAACAGGCGCTCGGCCGCCTCCAGGCCGGTGAGGGAGCGGCGGCCCTGCCGGCGTTGCGCCGCCTCGCGACCGAGCATCCCGGTGCGCCGGTGTTCCAGTCAACCTACGCTCAGGCGCTCGCTGCGACCGGCGATGCGCGGGCAGCGGTGCGCGCCTACCGGGCCGCGGTCGCCAAGTGGCCTGCGGACGCTGCGCTCTTTCATGATCTGGCCGTCGCGGCGCGGCAGGCGGGTGATACCGGGGAGGCGATGCGGGCGGAACAGGCGGCGCTCGCGCTCGACGCCACCAGCGCGATGGCGCTGAACGGCCTTGGTCTGCTGCACGCCGATGCCGGCAGGAGCGTCGAGGCGGCCAGCGCCTTCGAGCGTGCCGCGCAGCAGGATCCAGGCAATGCGTCCTACTGGACCAACCTGGGGAACGCGCGTCGCGCGCTGGGCGATGCGGCAGCGGCCGAGGGCGCCTACACCAGGGCACTGGCGGCGGATGCAGAGTTCGCCGACGCGCTCAACGGTCTCGGGACGCTGAGCGTCCAGGCGGGCGCCGCTGCGGCGGCCATCCCGCTCTTCGAGCGGGCGCTGCGCCGGGATCCGCAGCTGCACGAAGCGCGGCTGAACCTGGGAATTGCGCTGCAGGAAAGCGGTCAGCACGACAAGGCGGCCGCGGTCTACCGAGAGTTGCTCGCGACCGCACCGGCATCGGCGAAGCGTGAACGGGACGCCGCTGCCGCGCTGCTCAAGGGGGGTTAAGAGACAGGAGACAGGAGATTCAGGAGTCAGGAACTGGAGACATGGAGACAGGAGACAGGGAATGGCGGAATGGGACCTTTAGAACCACTGGAACCTCGCTCCCCAGAACCTCGGGTCCACCAGAACCTCGAGATTCACCAGAACCTTTAGACAAAAAAAGGGCCGGACGTTTTCCGCCCGGCCCTCACTCTAGCTTCTAGCTCCTAGCTTCTGACCATCGTCAGAAGGTAAAACGGAACCCGATCTGACCGACACGCTGCTCGGGGTTCTGGAAGTCGCCCGAGTATTCCTGCGGCTGCAGGAAGTTCGGGTTGGGCGCGCCGGTGCCGTCGAGGCGCGTCGTCGTGAACGTCGCCGGATTCTTGGCGTTCAACAGGTTGAAGATCTCGCCGATCGCCTCGACCCGCGCGTTGGCGAACAGCCGGAAGCTCTTCGAGACGCGCAGGTTCAACTGGGTCCGCGCCGCGCCGCGGCCGCAGTTCCAGGTTTCGCAATCGCCGATTTCCTTCGGAGCTTTGCCGACGCCGTCGAACGCGTAGGCCTTGGCCGGCAGATCGTTGCGCTCGCCGTTCGCGTTGGTGTCCAGACCTTCGGTGATCGACACCGGCAGTGCGGAGCGAAACAGGAAGATCGGGGCGATGGTGAAGCCCTTGACCTGCCAGATGGTCGCGATCGATCCCTGGTGACGGGCGTCGGTTCGGCCGTTGGGCCCGAACACTCGGATCGTCGTCATAGAGGAGCGTGGCATCCTGCAGGATGTTCTGGTTCAACTCGTCGGACGCGGTGCCCGACGTGCTCTTGGCCTCGGACAGCGTATACGTGCGCGCTGAAATCGAAGCCGTTCAGCATGCGACGCTTGATGCCGAGGATCATCGCGTTGTACTCGCTCTTACCCTGGCTGATCGCCGGACGGGTGGTGACCGCGTCGGGGCGAGATGCCAGCGAAGGCGAGTCGGCGCTCCCCGTCGAGATTGCCGACCGGACGCGTGTTGATGACGCGGGCGCGCGTTCAGGTCCCGGCCGTCATGGCGGACGAGGTCGACGGTGAACACCGTGTTCTCCATCAGCTGATGCGACCAGCCGAAGGACGTCTGCCGGGTGTAGGGCAGCTGGAGCCGCGGATCGGTGAACTGGCCGAACACCGGGATCGTGCTGGTGTCCGCCTGGTTCTGCGACGCGATGTTCGAGAGCGGCTGGCCGATGCGGTAGAAGCTACCGTCGGGATTGCGGATGCCGGCCTGGTTGTCGACATTCAGGATCGCTCCGAACCCCTTTCCGGTGGCGTCGCTGGCCGCGAACAGCGCGTTCGAGTTGGTGTAGGCCATGTCGTAGTAGACGCCCCAGCCGCCGCGAATGACGTCCCGGCCGTCGCCGCGGACGTCGTAGGCGAAGCCGACGCGCGGCTGCCAGTTGTTCTTGTCGTCTTCCGGTTCGAGGCCGAAGTTCTCGAGCCCTTTGATCCCCTGCAGCAGACCGGCTCGGCCGGCTGCCTGCATCGCCACGAAGTTCGCGTTCTTCGACTGATCGAACTGGTAGCCGGTGATGAGGTCGTAGCGGAGGCCGAGGTTCACCGTCAGCCGGTCGTTGACTCGCCAGTCGTCCTGGATGTAGGCCGCGTACTGCTTCAGCGGGATGTTGGCCGATGCATCACCGTCACTCAGGTTGACGATCGAAATCGGCCCGTTCGGGTCGTCGTTCAGGTGGGTGTACTGCACGACCCCCTTGCCGCCGTTGAAGGTGATGAACAGGCGCGGCTCGTTGATGAAGTTGACGCCGGTCTTGAAGTCGTGACCGATGCCCCCCAACCCGGACACGCTCCACGAGAAATCGTTCTTGAACTGGTACTTCTTCTGTTCGGTAGTCTGGGGGGTGTTCGGGCTCTGGCCGACGCTGACCCCGGAATCCGGGAACAGCTCGTAGGGATCCTGGCTGTTGGCGGTGATGTTGTTCGCGAAGTCAGCGTACTGGAAGATGAATTCGTTCAGCTTCGAGCCGCCAAGCACCCAGTTGTGGTTCACGTTGATCGAGTTGAAGTCGTTCGTGCTGTTGCCCCAGCCATTCGGCGGCGTGTTCGGCGCGGCGCCATACGGCTGCGAGTTGGTGTTGCGTCCGTAGCGGACCGCGAGGTACTGCGAGGGGCTCAGGTTGGTCGTGACCTTGCCGGTGTAGAGGTTCTCGCGGTACGGAGTGCCGAACGTTCCGTCGAGCTCCGGGAAGAGCCCCAGGGTCGAGACGATCTGGAACGTGTCCTGCTGGGTCCGCTCCAGCGGCGCCGAAGAAATGCGCCTTGTCACGCAGGATCGGGCCGCCGACTGAGCCGCCGAACTGATAGCGTCGGTAGTCCTGCTTGTCGGCCTCGTTGATCTTCTCGGTCTCCGTCTTGGCGTTCATCGAGTCGTCGCGGAACATCGTGAAGAAGCTGCCGGCCAGATTGTTGGTGCCGCTCTTGGTGACGATGTTCATCACGCCGCCGTTGCTGCGGCCGTACTCGGCCTTGTAGCGGGTGGTGACGAAGTTGAACTCCTGGATCGCTTCGAGCGGGAACAGCTGCAGCAGCCCGCCGACGGTGTCGTCGTTGTTGTCGCCGCCGTCGATCTGGTAGTTCAGGTTGCGGCCGTTGCCGCCACCGATCTGCGGCGAGTACTGCGTGCTCTTGGTCGGGTCCGAGTGGAAGCCGAGGCCGACGCCCGGGATGGTCGCCGCCAGGTTGGCGAACTGCCGGCCGTTGAGCGGCATGTTCTCGACCCGGCTGATGTCGACCACGCCGCCGACGGACGAAGAGGTCGTTTCGATCAGCGGCGTTTCGCCGGTGACCGTCACTGTTTCGCTGAGGCTCGCGACCTTCATCGGCAGGTCGAGCGACATCGTCTGGCCGACGTTGAGGACGAGGGCCTTGCTCTCGTACTTGCTGAAGCCCTGGAGCTCCGCGGTCAAGTCATACGTGCCCACCGGAAGCGCGGTGAGCCGGTAGACGCCTTCGGCGTCCGACACGTCGGTGCGGACGAAGCCGGTCTGGGTGTTCTTGCCGGTGACGGTGACGCCGGGGACCGCAGATCCCTGCGCGTCCACGATCCGTCCCGTGATGTTGCCCGTGGTCTGCTGCGCCGCGGCATTGCTTGCCAGCGCGCACGCGAGTACCAAGGCAGCGAGGATAATCCTCTTCATTCTCTCTGACCTCCCGAGTAGTGTTGAATTAACGCGGATTCATGATGAGCAAGATGAAAGCCGTGACCAGAGATGGGTTAACCGGTGGGTTAAACGTATGGCAGTGCTGGAGTTACGGGGATCTCTGAGGCTGGGACCAATGGCATGGATCCAATGAGTTGGATCCATGTGACGAATGGATACGTCGATTTGAACGGAAAGAAAAGGGCCGCGGACAAATGTGCCCGCGACCCCGTGATCTCCGGTATCGACTCTAGAAGCTGAAACGGAAACCGATCTGCCCGACCCGCTGCTCCGGCTGGCGGAAATCGCCGGCGAATCCGGTCGGCTGCATGAACGTCGCGAGCTGCTCCCGGGTGGTCGTATCCACCCGCTGGGAGGTGAGGTTGTAGGCCGGGTTCTTCGCGTTGAACACGTTGAAGATCTCGGCGATCGCCTCCACCCGGGCGCGGCCGAACAGCGCGAAGCCCTTGCTCACGCGGAGGTTCAGCTGCGAGAAGGCCGAGCCGCGGCTGCAGTTCACCGATTCGCACGCGCCGTTCTCTTCGAACGACACGGTGCCGTCATCGTTCACGCCGGTCACCTTGTAGGCCGTGGCGGTGATGTCGTTGGTGTTGGCGTCGTTGTTCAAGTCGACTCCCTCGAAGGTCTGGATCGGCAGTGCCGACCGGAAGATGAAGAAGGGAGAGACCTGGATGCCCCACGGCGCCTGGATCACCGCGCTCAGCGAGACGCGATGGCGCGCGTCGGTGCGCGCGGTCGGGCCGTAGTTGACGTCGGCGGTCGGGTTGGTCGCGTCCTGAATGTAGTTGGCGTCCAGTTCATCGTTCGCCGTGCCGATGATGCTCTCCGACTTGCTCAGCGTATACGAGGCGGTGAAGTCGAGACCGTTCGTCAGGCGACGACGCAGACCGACGATCATCCCCTGGTAGAGCCCTTCACCCTCGCTGACCGATGCGCGGAAGGCGGCCGTGTTCGGCCGGATGCCCACCGGCGTCAACCGGCGCGGTCCGCCGTCGATCCGGTAGTTCGAACGGAAGCGGATGTTGATGTCACGCCCCTCAGTGCGGACGAAGTCCACGGTCAGCGCCGTCGAGTTGTTCATCTGGTGCGCCCACCCGATGTTGGTCTGTCGGGTGTAGGGCTGCTCGAGCCGCGGCGAGATGACCTGACCGAAGAGCGGCGAGAGCCCGGCCTCGACTTCGTTCTGATTCGAGATGGCGCTCAGTGGATCGCCGACGACGAAGAAGCGGTTCGGATCGTTGTCCCAGCGGATCCCCGCCGGGTCGGTGACGGTGAACACCGGTCCGTGACCGCCGGCGGCATCGATCGCCGCGAACAGCCCGTTGGAGTTGGTGTAGCCGAAGTCCTGATAAACGCCCCAGCCGCCGCGGATGATGTGGCGGCCGGTCCCCTGCACGTCATAGGCGAAGCCGACCCGCGGCTGGAGGTTGTTCCGGTCGTTCTGCGGCTCCTGGCCGAACGACTCGAGCCAGGGGAAGTTCGCGAAGCCGCCGGCCGCTCCGTAGTCCTGCATCAGCGCGAAGTTCGGGTTGGTCGACTGGTCGATCGGCATGCCGTCGACGAGGTCGTAGCGCAAGCCGAGATTCACGGTCAGACGGTCGTTCACGCGCCAGTCGTCCTGGAGGTAGAGCGCGTACTGGTCGAACGGGATGTTCACGTCGGCGGCGCCGCCGTTGAACGTGACCTGCCGGACCGAGCTCGCGAGGCTGTCGGCGTTGAGCGTGTACTGCGGTTCGTTGCCGCCGTTGAAGGTCGCGAAGAGGTGCGGCTCGTGGATCCAGTTCCCGCCCGCCTTGAAGTCGTGGCCGATCCCTCCCATGCCGGTGACGCTCCAGGTGAAATCGTTTCGGAACTGCCACTTGGTCTGTTCGGTCGCCTGCGGGGTGTTCGGGTTCGCGCCGCCGGTCACGCCGCCCGGGAAGATCAGCCACGGATCGCTGCTGCTGAGCGGAATGCCGTTGGCGAAATCAGCGTACTGGAAGATGAACTCGTTCAGCTTCGAGCCGCCGAGGACCCAGTTGTGATTCACGTTGAACGAGTTGAACGTGTTCTTGCTGGTCGACCAGCCACTCGGTGCAGCCTGGCGCCCTGCGCCGTACGGCTGGGTGTTGTCGTTGCGGCCGTAGCGCACGGCCAGGTACTGGGTCGGTGTCACGTTGTAGGTCACCTTGCCGGTGAGCAGCGTCTCCCGGACCGGGATCGGGTAGGTGCCGTTCTCCGCGGCGAACAGCGCGCCGGTATCGACCTGCTGGCTGGTGTCCTGCTGGGTGCGCTCGACCGCGAAGAAGAAGTGCGCCTTGTCCCGGGCGATCGGCCCGCCGAACGAACCGCCGAACTGATGGCGGCGGTAGTCGCTCTTCTCCGCGCCGGCGACCTCTTCGCTGAAAGTCTGCGCGTTCAGCGACTGGTCCCGGAACAGCTCGAAGAAGCTGCCGCGCAGCTCGTTGGTGCCGCTCTTGGTGACGATGTTCATGACCCCGCCATTGCTGCGGCCGTACTCCGCCTTGAACCGCTGGGTCACGAAGTTGAACTCCTGGATCGCTTCGAGCGGGAAGTTCTGGAGCAGTCCGCCGACCGTGTCGTCGTTGTTGTCGCCGCCGTCGATCTGGTAGTTGACGTTCCGTCCGTTGCCGCCGTTGATCTGCGGCGAGAACTGCGAGCTCTTGGTCGGGTCCGAGTGGTAGCCGAGGCCCACGCCCGGAATCGTCGCCGCCAGGTTGGCGAACTGCCGGCCGTTGAGCGGCAGGCTCTCGATCCGGGCGACGTCGACGACCCCGCCGACCGACGACGATCGAGTCTCGATCAGGGGCGTTTCACCGGTGACGGTGATGTTCTCCTGCACGCTGGCCACTTTCAGCGTCATCCCGATCTCGAGCGACTGCCCGACGTTGACCACGACTCCCTTGTTCTCGACCCGGCTGAAGCCCGAGAGCTCGGCGGTCAGGTCGTAGGTCCCGACCGGAAGTGCGTTCAGCCGGTAGATGCCTTCCGCATCGGTGACGTCGGAACGGCTGAAGCCGGTCTGTGTGTTCTTGGCGGTGAGGGTGACGCCGGGGACGGCCGCTCCCTGCGCGTCGATGATTCGCCCGGTGATGTTGCCCGTGGTCTGCTGGGCCATGGCCGCGGGGGGCGCGACCAGCGCGGCAACCAGGGTGATCATCGCAAGGATGATCCTGTTCGTTTTCATGCCTGAGGCCTCCTGTGTAATTGGCCTCCTCATCGCAACCGGCGCACCAGCTCTCGAGGTGATGAACACCCGGTGATCCGTGACGGGCCACGCGGATGCGGTGACTGCGGACGACGGTCCAACCGGCGATTGGATCCGAGGTCCAAAGCGTTGGTGCGTTGACGGATGGAGTGACGAACTCAGCGGACGGCGGCGAGCAGTCGCTCGACTTCGGGGCGCTGCGGCGCGCCGGCCGGCAGCCGGCGCAACAGTTCCTCCGCCTGCGCCGCCGCTTCAGGGCGCTGGCCGGTCCGGGCGAATGCGATCGCCAGGCCGAACCGCGCCTGGTGCAGATCGGGGTCGATCGACAGCGCGCCGAGCAGCGGCTCGATCGCCGCCTGCGGCGTGCCGGCGTCGGAAAGCATCAACCCGAGGTTGGCAAGCACCACCGGGTTGCCGGGCTCCACCGCATCGGCCGCCCGGAGCGTGGCGGCCGCGGCCTTGAAATCCCGCTGGGCCGCCTGGCAGCCGGCCAGGCCGAGGTGGGGATCGGCCGACGGGTAGCGGGCGGCGATGGCGGCGCGCAACTTCGGCATGGCCTCGGCGCAACGTCCCGACTCGAGCAGCAGATAGCCGAGTCGAACGTTCGCGAGCGGATTGCGCGGCTCGTCGGCGAGGATCTGGCGAAGCAGCCGCTCGAGCGCCTCGCCGTGGAGCTCGCCCGAGGTCACCTGCGCGATCCGCGCCGCCGTGGCCCGGCGTGCCTTCGGGTCCGGGCGCGAGCTACCGATCGCGCTGCCGGAGACATAGCCGAGCGCCTGGAGCCGCGCCGCGCTTTCGGGGTCGGTCTTCCTGGCGACGGTCAGGTGGTCCGGCGAATACTTGTCCACCTGCGACTGCATTGCCGCTGCCCGCGGGCGGTCGGCAGAGACTACGTTCTGCGACTCGTCCACATCGGCCGTCACCTGGTACAGCTCCGCCTGCGGCGCGGCGATGTACTTCCAGCCGCCGGCGCGGACGGCGCGCAGCGGGCTCCAGCCGAAATCCAGCAGCGGTGCGAAGCTCTCGGCGTACAAGACCCGGTCGGCGACGGTGGATCCGGCCATTGCCGGCGAGAGGTCGATGCCGTCGCTGTCGAAGCTGCCCGCGCCGAGCAGCGGCATCACGGTCGCGGCCACATCGACGAGGCCGACCGGGGCTTCGATGGTGCGATGCGCTACTCCCGGGCCGGCGAGGATCAGCGGCACCCGCAGCGTCGTGTCGTAGACGAACACGCTGTGCGCGATCTCCTCGTGCTCGCCAAACGCTTCGCCGTGATCGGACGCCACCGCCACCAGCGTCGATTCACGCGCCGCGCCCAGTGCATCGATCAGGCGTGCGATCTGCCGGTCGGCTTCGGCCACCTCGTCGCCGTAGCGGGCCGGCGCGGGGCGGCCATCGCGCGCGTCGCGGTAGGGGGCGTGCGGCTCGAACAGATGTACCCAGAGAAAGAAGCGGTCGCCGCGATGCTTGTCGAGCCACCCGGCCGCTTCGTCGACAACCAGGGAGCCGGCGCGCTCGTTGACCGCGCGTCCGTCGGTTCCACGTGGCATCCGGTCACCGTAGGCCTGAAAGCCGCGGCTGAGGCCGAATCGGCGATCGAGCGGGAAGGCGGCAACGAAGGCGCCGGTGGCGAACCCCTTCTCGAGCAGCGCAGCCGCGATGGTCGGCACCGCCGCATCCACCCGCATCCCGTTGTGTCGCGCGCCGTGGCCCGGCGGGTAGCGCCCGGTCAGCAGGGTCGCGTGCGAGGGCAGGGTGATCGGGGCGGCGGCAAATGCGCGGGTGAAGAGCGCGCCGCGGGCCGCGAGCGCGTCCATTGCCGGCGTCTTGGCCGAGGTATCACCGTAGGCCCCGACCCGATCGGCCCGCAGCGTGTCGATCGTGATCAGCAGCAGGCTGCGTGCCGTCGCCGGTGGTCGCGGCACGGCAGGCTGCTCGTCGGCGCCGCAACCCCACGCGAGCAGCAGGATCGCGGCCGCCAGAAGACGTCTCACGTTCGCAGTATAAAGGTGGTCGGATGACGATCCTTCACGTGCTCAACGGAGATGCCACCAGGATTCCGCTCGAACAGTCCGGCGTCGCGGGGGAGTTCACCATCTGGGCCGACCCGCTTCACGACGGTCCGGTGCCCCTGACGCTCGACGATGAGGCGCTGCGCGCGATACGGGCCGCGCATTTGGCCGACGGCAGCGGGGAAGACGAAGCGGGGGTGCTGCGCACGCTGCGCAACTGGGATGCCGCGCTCGACCGGTGGCCAGAGTTCGACGAGGTGGTCTTCTGGTTCGAGCACGATCTCTTCGATCAGCTCATTCTGGTCCGGCACCTCGACTGGCTGGCCCGCACGGCCCCGCCGGCCGGCCGGTTCTCGCTGATCTGCATCGGCGAACATGCCGGCGTCTCCCGTTTCAACGGCCTCGGTCAGCTCTCTCCCGTTCAACTCCTGGCGCTGTTTCCGACCCGCGCCCCGCTCTCGTCCGCTGAAATCGACACCGGCGCCACCGCGTGGGCCCTGTTCCGGGCGCCGGATCCGACCCCCCTCGCGGCCTGGTCGCGCTCCGCCGAAGCCGCGCGCCTGAAGTTCCTGCCCGGTGCGCTCGCCCGGCATCTCGACGACCTTCCCGGCATCGCGGACGGACTGTCTCGCAGCGAACGGCAGATCCTGGTGGCGCTGGCCGCCGGCGCCGGAACGTTCGCCGACATCTTCCGGGCGACGCAGCGGATGGAGGAGCGCGTGTTCATGGGAGACACCAGCTTTCGCCGGATCCTGGACGGTCTCGGCGGCGGCCGGTCACCGCTGGTCACCGGCCGCGACGATCGTTTCGCGATCACCGCCGCCGGACGGGAGGTGCTCGCCGGCCGGTCTGACCACGTCGCGTTGAACGGCATCGACCGGTGGGCCGGCGGCGTCCACCTCACCACCGCTGCTTGCTGGCGCTGGGACGGGACGCGGGTAACGCCTCCTGGCCACGGCTAACGGGCCACGTGCCACGGTTCACCACGGTCACGAATACTCGCCACTGTTCAACACGGTCCAACACTGTCTTGCGGTGGCTCTTACGTTTGCCGGACACAACGCGCACCGCCGAGACCGCGGTTGGTGTTTTTCACCTGCCGGGTCACCGAAAAATGGAGCCAGTGTTGTTGGGTGGTTATTCGTCTCTCAAGGCTGACATCGGATCAACCGACAACGCGCGGCGGGCGGGGATGTAGGTCGCGATCAGCGCTACGGTAGCGAACAGCGCGGCCGTGCTGCCGAAGGCGACCGGGTCGAGCCCGCTGACGCCGTAGAGCAGGCTGCTGATCAGCTGTGCCCCCGCCGCCGCGAGGCCGAGTCCGATCACCACGCCGAGGGCCGCCAGCTTTCCTCCTTGCGCCAGCACCAGGCGCATCACGTCGGACCGCTCGGCGCCGAGTGCGATCCGGATGCCGATCTCACGCCGGCGCCGGCTAACTGCATACGCGGTTACGCCGTAGATGCCGATCGCCGCGAGCAGCAGGCCGACGACCCCGAGCGTGCCGGCGAGTGCGGCGGCAATGCGTTGCGGGATCGTCCCGAGGGCGGTGACCTCGGTCAGCGGCAGCGCCTCGGTGACCGGCAGGTTGGCGTTCATGCCGCGGATCAGGTTCCGCAGTTCCGGGATCACGCTCGTGCCGGATCCCCTCACCACCAGATTTGTCCGGGAGCTGTAGCGCTGCGCCATCGGGACGTAGATGTACGGCTCCGCCGCTTCGCCGATCGACATGAGCCGTGCGTCGGCGGCGATGCCGACGACGGTTACCGGGATCTCGGTGGTGCCGGATCCGTCCGCCATCATCTGCTGGCCGAGTGGATCGGCGTTCGGCCACGCGGCCCGGGCGAACGCCTCGTTCACGATCGCCACCGCCGGCGCGCCGGCGCTGTCCTGTTCGGTGAAATCGCGGCCGCGCAGGAGCGGCAGCCGCAGCGTCCGGAAGAGTCCTGGCTCGGTGACATTCCAGTCGGCAGGGAACTGCCCGTCCCGGTCGGGGCCGGACGCCCCTGGAATCCGCAGCGACCCGAAGCCCATGCGGCCACCATCGAGCGGCAGATCGACGCTGGCGGAGGCGGCTTCGACGCCGGGGAGCGCGCGCACGCGGCCGAGGAGCTCCCGAACGAACGCGCGGCCGGAGTCATCCTCGTAGCGCGCCAGCGAGAGGTCGAGCGACACGACGTCGACCTGCCGCGCGTCGAAGCCGGTCGGGACGTTCGCCGCATGCTCCAGCGCCCGCATGAAGAGGCCGGCGGCGACGACCAGCACGAGCGACAGCGTCACCTGGGCCACGACGAAGACGTTGCGGAGCCGGAGCTTCGACGGTCCGCCGTCGAGCGAGTCGACCCTGAGCGACGGGACGAGATTCGTCCGCCGCGCCTGGACGGCGGGCGCCAGGCCGCACAGGACTGCCGCCACCAGCGACATCGCCACGGTGAACGCCACCACCCGCCAGTCGGTCGTGATCTCGATCGCAATCGGCACCGGCAGCTGCGGCAGCACCGACAGCAGCATCATCGTCAACCACCGTGACAGGACGAGGCCGGCGGCGCCGCCGAGCACGAACAGGACGGCGGTCTCGGTGAGGAGCTGCCTGGCGATCCGGCCGGGCTGCGCCCCGATCGCGACCCGGACCGCGATCTCGCGGGAGCGCGCGGCTCCCCGCGCCAGGAGCATCCCCGCCAGGTTCACGCAGGCGATGAGCAGCAGCAGGCTGACGATGCCCATCAGCAGACCGATGAAGGTGGCGATCGTGCCGGTCATCCCCGGGACCACCCCGAGTGGCGCGACGTGGAAGCGCATGCCCTCGTTGTCTTGCGGATGCTCGCGCTCGAGCGCCGTTCCAATCGCATCGAGCTCCGCGTTTGCCTGGGTGATCGTGACCCCGTCCTTGAGGCGCCCACCCATGAAGAGCCAGGTTGCCCGGCGCGACTTGAAGAGCGACGCGTTTCGGCTCGGCATCGCCTGGGTCAGCATGCTCACCGGCACCCACAGATCTCCCTTGAGGACCGTCGTCCCCTGAAAACCGCGCGGGGCGACGCCGACGATCGAGAACGGGGAGGTGTTGATCGCGATCTGCCGTCCGACGATTCCGGGATCGGACCCGAACCGTCGCGTCCAGAGATCGAAGCTGAGCACCGCGACCGGGTTGGCGTGGTTGTCGTCGTCCGGCTGCAACAGCCGTCCCAGGTGCGGAACCGTACCGAGGACCGAGAAGTAGTTCGCGGTGACGACCGAGCCGTAGATGCGTTCGGCGCCCGCCCTCGCCTCCGAGGCTCATCGGGGTCGGCTCGATCTCATGGGCGTAGATCCCGGTGAACGACGTGGACCGGTCGCGCAGATCGGTGTAGTTGGGGAACGAGACGGTGTCGAAGGTGGCGCCGCGGCTCGACCGGCCGATATCCACGAGGCGATCGGGCTCCGCGAGCCCGGGCATGGGGCGGAGGAGCATCGCGCTTGCGACCGAGAAGATCGTCGTGTTGGCGCCGACGCCGATGGCCAGCGAGAGAGCAGCCGTGGCGGTGAAGAGCGGCGACTTCCGGAGCAGCCGCAGTGCAAACCGGACGTCGTGGAGCCAGCCGTCGATCATCGGACCTCCAAGTGTACGAATACCTTCGTATACTACGCCGGACCAGGCCGCCGGGTTCCGATGGCGCGCGTGTTGCGAGCGCCGGCGGCAGGAGGACCCACGATGGCAGATGAAGATGATGACGACCTGGGCCTGGCCGACGAGATGGAGCCGGAGGGGGACATGACCACCGGCGCTGCCGGAGAGCCCGAAGGTGAAGACGACGAAGATGCCGCGGTGGAAAGTTCGCGCGGGGCCTCCGATCGAGGCCCGCGGACTAGTAAGGCGACGGGCCGCGCCAGGGCAGCGAGCACGGCCGCCACGACCGGGCGGGGCGCGTCCAGGAAGGCTCCGGGCGGATCACGCAAGTCGGCCGGGTCACGCAAGCGGTCCGCGAGCGCACGCAAGACCGGTGGAGGAGGCGCGCGCAAGGCCGGCGGCGGCGCGCGGAAGCCGGGCACGTCCCGCAAGCGACGATAGAAGACGGCTGCCGGACGGCCCCGCTCGATCGATCGGCGGGGCCACCGCGTTCGAGAACCGCGTGGCCACCGCTCGCTCGGGATGACCCACACGATCGATGGTGATGACATCGTGTAATCTAACGAAGTCTCACCGATCAACATGCGTACACAGATTGTTCTCTGCGCCGCCGCTGCGGCTTTTTACCTGGCCTCTTCTCATTCGGCCGCCGGCTTCCAGACCTCTCCTCCGCCCGCCGAGAAGCACCTGCGAAACATCCGGCAACTGACCCACGGCGGCGAGAACGCCGAGGCCTATTTCTCTCCCGACGGCGGGCGCCTCGTCTTCCAGTCCACGCGCCAGGGGGTGCCGTGCGACCAGATTTACACGATGAAGATCGACGGCTCGGAGGAGAAGCGGATCAGCACCGGGGCGGGCCGGACGACCTGCGGCTACTTTGCCCCCGGCAGCGGCGATCTCATCTTTGCTTCGACCCACGAGACTTCGGCCGAATGTCCGCCGAAGCCGAGCTTTGCGCGCGGTTACGTCTGGCCGATCTATGACGGCTACGAGATCTACCGCACCAGGCCCGGCGGCGGGCTCACGCGGCTGACGACCTCCCCCGGCTACGATGCCGAGGCCACCATCGCTCCCGACGGCCTCATTACGTTCACCAGCGTGCGTGATGGCGACATGGAGATCTACTCCATGAAGGGGGACGGCACCGGCGTGCGGCGGCTGACGCGGCGCCCGGGCCCCGACGGCGGGCCGTTCTTTTCGTGGGACGGGAAGCAGATTGCGTTCCGCGGACGGCCGATGACCCCCGGCACCGAGATGGACGACTATCTCGCGCTGCTGAAGCAGGCGTTGTGGCGGCCGACGGAGCTCGAGCTGTTCGTGATGGATCGCGACGGCGCCAACGTGCGCCAGGTCACCCGGCTCGGTGGGGCGAATTTCGCGCCGTCCTGGCATCCCGACGGCAAGCGGTTGATCTTCGCGTCCAACATCGGCGATCCCAAGGGACGTGACTTCGACGTCTACCTGGTGAACCTCGACGGCACCGGCCTCGAACGGGTGACCTTCAACGGCACGTTCGACGGTTTCCCGATGTTCTCTCCCGACGGCAAGCACCTGGTGTTCGCCTCCAACCGGAATGCCCGGGCGGAAGGGGAGACCAATGTGTTCATCGCCGATTGGATCGACTAGGACAGCCGATGACCGGATCGACCTGCGCCCACATCACTGCCATCACCACCATCAAGCACCCGGCCAAACACGTTTGCGACGAGTGCGTCAAGACCGGCAGCCGCTGGCTGCACCTGCGCACCTGCCAGACCTGCGGCACGACGCTGTGCTGTGACGACTCTCCCCACCGCCACGCGAGCGGCCACGCGCGCAGCAGCGGCCACCCGGTCATTGCCTCCGCCGAACCGGGCGAGCGCTGGCTCTATTGCTTCCCCGACGATGCGTTTGCGGAGTACCTGGAGGGAGGAGCTAGGAGCTAGGAGTAGGAGACAGGAGGCCGCGCTAACGCGCGGCTTTTGTTTTTGGTAGCCCGCTCGGCCTTCTTACTTGCTCATTGTCAGCGTCGACTGTCCCGCGTTCCCAAGGAGGCCCGGCCGATAGTGCGATGTCGTGTCGCCGGACTCGCATCGTGATAGACTGGACTCCCGCCAGGAAATCAACGCATGCCGCGATTCGTGAGGCTGTAGGACCTGACTCGCATTCCGAGCCCTCAGAGTTCTGGAACAGCCTGCATGATCCTGGAGGCAGGGAAGACGCCTCGGTATGCTTGTCCCACCGGCGACGTTCCGGATACGCACGCTAACGCTGGCGCGCATCGTCAATCCACGCACGCGGTCCAACAGCGATTATCTTTTCCGAACAGTTACTCGATACGCTTCGTCGGCCGCCGACCTCGAACGCCGCACGTTACTCAGATGTCGTGGCACGACGTACGGGGCCGGGGCTGAAACGTAACAATACCGCCAGGCGTCCGAGGTGTATGCGGCCAGCACGTGTGGCCGCGGCGTATCGACAAATACCGAGCTCCGCATCCGCAGAGTTCCAGGTCGGCTATCCGAGACGCGTAACTCGAGTGTAGCATCCTGTCCACCGGCAGGCGCCGATGCGCACATTGACGTATGCGCGCAATCACCCGTAGCACGACGGGATCCATCGTGATGGTTTTTCCCAACACTCGCGACTACGAGTCACCGCTGCAACGACCTCGAACAGCTCTTCTGGTCACGCTTCTAAAGATGCCGTGGCACCCTTTTCATTTCCGGGGCTGAAACGTAAAATACCCCGGCGTCCGAGGTGTACTGGGCCAGCGCGTTCTCGGCGTATCGACAAATACCAGCTCCGAATCCACAAGTTGCACGTCGACTCCAGACGCGTCTCGAGTGAAGATCTGCAAGTCGGCGTGCGTGACCGTGTGCCAATACCCGTAGGCCGACAAGGCAGACAACGAGTAACAGGCTGTCACCGCCGCAACGATACCGAACGGGTCATTCGATCACCTCCACAACGCACGATCGGCACATGTAGCGTGCTCTCGGGCGCGAAGGCCTTAGTGAAAATGACGTTGACAGGGCCGGCAGCCGTCGTATAGCTGGGCAACCATTTATTTGACGACCTGTGGCAAATCTGAATTTCCTCGGATCAGCGAAGGAAGACTATGCGCTGATCGACCCGATGGCGCCTGGGACAGGCCGCTGATGGGGTGAGATCGGCTCGTCACTGTCAAAAGGCGAGACCCGGCTGGACCTCAGGGCTGAGGGCTGAGGGCTGAAGGCTGAGGGCTGAGGGCTGAGGCTGAAGGTTGAGGGCTGAGAGCTGAAGGCTGAAAGCTGAGTGGTCGGGGCGGAGGGATTCGAACCCCCGACCCTCTGGTCCCAAACCAGATGCGCTACCAGGCTGCGCTACGCCCCGACTGCTTTCATTATACGTGGGCAGCGGATCCGCTCCGGATCAGCGCCCCTCCGAACCTCCCATTCGATCGCGCGCCCTGGCCTTGGCGCGAAGAACACGCGGCAGACCAGGACAATGAGGCCGCCGGCGAGCAGACTCGCGACCGCCCACCCCGGCCAGATGTCGAGAAAGCGGCCGAGTGCGAGCCGTCGGCCGAGCCGCCGCAATGCCGGCCGAACCGCCACCGGCAGGTCATTCAAGAGCGCTGATCCCACGATTGGCCGGATTATCGCCTATCTGTCCGGATCCCCGGGCAGTGACCAGATCGTGACCTTCAGCACATGCGCCGTGATCCGCAGGTGCCTATCATCCGGCCATGAAGGTCATCGCCACCATGCTGCTGCTCCTGGCCGCCGATTCTGCCATCGCCCAGGACCGTCCGCTGCCATTCGACAAGAGCTGGGAGCTTCAGGGGGAACGCACGGCGGTCGTGAACGACGGCAACCGGCAGGTGCTGGAAGTGGAAACCGGGTTCGCTCACCGCCGTGACGTCAGCTTCGAGAACGGCACGATCGACTTCGACGTGCAGCTGACCGCCCGCCGGTCCTTCGTCTACGTCTACTTCCGGACGATCGCGGACGGTGAACGCGAGGAGTTCTATCTCCGGCCGCACAAGTCGGGCCTGCCCGACGCGGTGCAGTACGCGCCGGTGTGGCAGAACCGCAGCGGCTGGCAGTTGTACCACGGCCCCGGCGGCACCGCCGCGACCCCGTTCGAGCCCGGGGCCTGGACGCACGTCCGCGTCGTGGTGCAGGGACGGCAGGCGGCGATCTTCGTAAAGGACATGACCACGCCGGCGCTGCTGGTGCCGCGCCTGGCGCGAGAGCCGAAGGCCGGCCACATCGCCCTCGGGGGCTTTCTCCCGGCCGACGTCCCGGGCAAGGGACCGATCGCCCGGTTTGCCAACGTCGTGGTCCGTCCCGATGTGACCTTCGACTTCGCCGCGGCCGCAGCCATGCCGCCCGCCACGATCGGGGCCCCGGCTCTCCCAACCGATTCCACCGCCGCCCGCGCCCAGACGATCGTCCGGGCCTGGTCGGTCTCGCGCGCGTTCGTGCCGATCGACGCCGCGATCCCGGCGCTGCCGGCCGCATCGCTGACGGGTGAGTTCACTCGCCTCGAGACCGCGCCCGACGGCCTGCTCGAGCTCCATCGCCATATCGCCATCCCGCCGGGGATCCGGGTCGTCGCCGCCGTCGCCCGCGTCACCCTCACCTCTCCGCGGGCTGCGACGGTGCCCTTCGACCTCGGCTACAGCGACATCGCCACCGTCTTCCTGAACGGCAAGCCGCTGTATCGCGGCGATGCCAGCTATTCGTTCGACCGTCCGCGAAGGGAAGGCCTCATCGGCTACGACCAGGCTCGTTTCTACCTGCCGCTGGTCGCCGGCGACAACGAGCTCGCGATCGTCGTCAGCGACAGCTTCGGCGGCTGGGGCATCATGGGGAGAACGGGCGGAAATTCAGAACTAAGAATTAAGAACTAAGAATCGCCAGCCAGGAAGATTCTCAATTCTCCATTCTGAATTCTGAATTCTGAATTTCATTGTCCCGTCAACGTCCTGACTGGATCGAGACGCGTTGCGCGGCGGGCGGGGAGGTAGCAAGCGACGAGCGCGGTCAGGAGCAGCAGCGTCGCCGCGGCGGTCAGGATCAGCGGGTCGACCGGCGAGGTGCTGAACAGCAGGCTGCGGAGTGCCCGTCCGGCGGCAAACGAGGTCGCGAGCCCGATGACGGTGCCGATGATGGCGATTCGCGCGCCATCACCCAGCACCAACCAGAGAATGTTGGACGGCGTGGCTCCGAGGGCCACGCGCGTGCCGATCTCGCGCATCCGCTGTCTCACCGCGTACGACATGACGCCGTAGATGCCGACGGCGGCGAGCAGGACGGCGGTCGCGGCGAAGATCCCGAGCAGCCACAAGGCCAGGTGCGTTACCTGCACCGATTCGCGGATCACCTCGTCCATCGTCCGGATTGCTCGGAGCGTGATGGCCGGCTCGAGCGAGCGCAGCGTGGTGCGGAGCGGGGTGACGATGGCCGACGGATCCCCCGATGTGCGGATGAACAGCGTCGCGGCGCCGCTCGGGACGTGCTCCATCGGAAAGTACATGTCGGCCCGCGGGCTGTCGGTGAGCGCCGCGCGCCGGATGTTGCCGACGACGCCGACGATCTCGGCCATCGAGCCGTCGAGCCGGACCTGGTGCCCGACCGCACGCTCCCCTTTGAAGAACCGGTCGGCGACTGCCTCGCTGATGATCACCACCGGCGGCCCGGCCGGGCCGTCCTGGGGACCGAAGAACCGGCCATCGCGGAGCGGGATCTTCAATGCCCGGAAGTACCCGGCGGTGGCGCTCTGCCACCCGACGTCGGGCGGACGCTGGCCGGCCGGCACCGGGGCGTCGCTTCGCTCGAACGGCACCGTCCAGTTGTTGCCGGTGATCGGCATCACCGCGGCCGCCCCCGCATCCTGGACGCCCGGGAGGGCCCGGATCCCCTCGAACATGCGCGCGTGCAACGCCTCGCGCGCGCTGATCTCCTTGTAGCGGTCCGACGGCACGACGAACTGGAGCGTGAGCAGCCCCTCGCTGCTGAATCCGGGATCGACGGAGAGCAGGTTCGAAAAGCTTCGCAGCACCAGGCCGGCGCCGGTCAGCAGCACGATCGCGAGCGCGATCTCGAATGCGACCAGCGCGGAACTGGCGCGGCGCACCGCCACGCCGGTTGATACGCGTCCGGGTGAGACGAGCCGGCCGGCGGTGTTGTCGCGGCGGAGCCCCAGCCCGGAGAACAGGCTGAACACCACGGTCGTGATCAGCGTGATCGCGCCGGCAAACGTCAGCACCACGGGGTCGAGCCTGATGTTGGCGGCCGCGCCGAGGTTCACCGATGCCGGCACCAGGCTGACGAGCGCCGGCGTCGCCCAGTAGGCCAGCGCCACCGCGGCGACCCCGGCCAGGCTGGCGAGCGCCATGCTCTCGGCGAGGAGCTGCATCGCGATCTGTCGTCGTCCGGCGCCGAGTGCCACGCGCACGGCCATTTCCTGGCGGCGGCCGAGCGACCGCGCGACCAGGAGGTTGGCTACGTTGGCGCAGGCAATCAGGAGCACCAGGCCGACCGCGCCGAGCAAAAGCAGGAGGGCAGAGCGCGTATCGCCGATCGTCGCCTCGCGCAGCGGGATCGCGAAGTACTCCGACCCCTTGTTCTGCTCCGGATGGTCCTGTTCCATCTGCTGCGACAGGGCCGCAAGATCGGCTGTGGCCTGATCGAGGGTCATGCCGGGCTTCAGCCGCGCGGCGGCAAACAGCCAGCCGTTTTTTCGAATCGCCGGCGCCGTAGTCGGCACGGACCTCGGGAAGATGACATCCGCTCCGGAGCCGGTGGGGAAGGCGAAGCCGGGCGGGGCGATGCCGACAATCTGTCGCATCACCGGGGTCGATCCGATCTTGATCGACCGTCCGATGATCGACGGGTCGCCGCCGAACCGTTTCTGCCAGAAGTCGTACCCGAGCATCGCCACCGGCGCGGTATTCGGTGCGGCATCGGTGGCGTCGAGGCTGCGGCCGGCCAGCGGCTGCAGCCTGAGCGTGGCGAGCAGCTCGGGGGATGCCGAAAGGCCGGCGGCGTCGAGCGTCTCGTCCGGCATGTGGATCACGGTCTGGAAGCTGTCGTAGGCGGCGATCGATTCGAACGCCTGCTGCCGCGCGCGGAGATCGACGAAGTCGCCGACGGCGATGAACTCCTTGGTGATCCCGGTGGGTTTGTCCCGGTGCTTGATGATCACCAGCCGCTCGCCGTCGACATACGGCAGCGGCCGGAGCAGCACCGCGTTCACCACCGCGAACACCGACACGTTGGCGCCGACCCCGAGCGCGAGGGTGAGCACCGCGGTCACGGTAAAAAGCACATCCCGACGCAGCATCCGGAACGCGTGACGAAGATCGGTGAGAAACATGCCGATGACCTCGGCCGGCGCCAGGCGCCAGCAATCCAGGAAGAGAAGTACGACGCGGAAGGGAGCGTGACGCCGGCGCTGGCCCTGGCACTCGATGTCGAGATCGTGCAGGGACGGCTCGAAAAGGTCGCGCCGTACCTGGCCAGGCAGCAGCGCGGCGAACAGGCGGCGCAGTCCGCGGTCAGGCATCGGACCACCGCGCGCGCACGCCGCGGGTGGCGATGGCGGCGTAGAAATCGCGTGCCTCGGTCCACAACCGGGCGCCGGCCGGCCGGATCCGGTAACGCCGCTCGGTCACCGCCTGGCCGCCGACGATGACCTGGTCGTACCAGCCTTCGACCAGGCCGTCGCGCTCGAGCCTGGCCATCAACTGGTAGAAGGCGGGGGCGGTGCGCCGCACCCCGTGCGCGGCCAGCGCCTCGCGCACCACCCGTCCTGGCTGCTCGCCGGCGCGCAGCAGACCGAGCACGAGGAACTGGAGGTGGGTGAGGCGCGGAAGTGTTCTGCCCTGCATAATGTGACCTTAGCTACGGTGGGATTAGACGGTGGCGGCGCTCCGGAGGTTTACCCGAACGTGCGCGGGTGTTCGTCCCACCGTCTGGCCCTGAAATCGCGCCGCGTGATCCCGCTGGCCTTATGGGTCCGTTTTGGATACAGTCCGGCCGGGGATGCGGTCGGCCGCCGATTGAAGTGGGGGAGCGTCGCCGCCGAGGCACCGTGGCTCACGATCGTCGGCGTCATCGGCGACGTGAAGCACTTCGGGTTGAACGAGCAGGCGCCAGACGAGGTCTACATGCCCCTGGAGCAGCTGGGCGCCTCGGCGTTCACGTTTGCGGTGCGCACCGGGTACGATGCCGCACCGCTGCGCGGGGAGGTGCGGGCGATCGTGAGCGCCCTGGACCCGGCGCTGCCGGTGGCCGAGCTGTTCACCACCTCTGAGCTCGTCTCCCGTTCGGTCGCCCTGCCGGCCTTCCGCACGCAGCTGCTCTCGGCATTCGCGGTGCTCGCGCTGCTCCTCGCGGTCTCTGGGGTCTACGCGGTGGTGGCCTTCAACGTCGGCCAGCGTCAGCGGGAGATGGGGATTCGCCTGGCGCTCGGCGCCACGCCGGGGGAGGTCAGGCGGCTGGTGATCGGCCGGGGCATGCACACCGTCGGGCTTGGCTGCGCGATTGGCGTCGTTGCCGCGTATCCGCTGGTCGGGTTGATGGGAGACGTCCTGTTCGGCGTCACCCCCGCGGAACCGCTCCCCTACGTGATCGCCCCAGCCGCGCTGCTGGCGACCGCGCTGGTCGCGAGCTATCTGCCCGCCCGACGTGCCGCAGCGTTCGAACCGGTAGACACGCTCAGGCGGGACTGAAGTAACGAAGCGCGGGCGGCGGCCTAGGGTTCGACCTCTTCGGCGGTCCGGAGCCGCACGCCGACGACGATCAACTCGATCAGCTGGTCGCTGGTCAGCCGGGCCACCGCGTCCGGCGGCAAGTCGCTGAGGCCGTGCGCCTCGACGATGTTGACCAGGTGCCAGGCGGCGAGCGCCGAGAGCTGGCGGCGCAAGTGCGCCTCACCCTTGCGAGCGACGGCGAATGGGTTCAACACGCTCTCCCGGCGCGCGCCGGCGTCTTCGCCGCCGGCAGGCATCGGACCATCGAAGGTCGGCCGCTGCTCGACCCTCTCGAACGCCACCGGTGCCGGGTTCAACGCGCGCTCCAGCGCCCCCTCCAGGTAGACCGGCGTCAGACCGGTGGCCCAGTAGACGGTATCGGTGCGATTGGGTTGCGTCGTCTCGCGCCCCGAGCGGAGGACGGCCGAGCCGTCGGTCGCTTCGAATTCGATCCAGCCCTCCCACCGGCCGTCCGGCATTTCGCGCCCGCAGGCGCGGGCGAGGTACGAGGTTCCGTCGGACCGCGTGGTCAGATCGTTGAAGGTGACCAGAACTTCTGCCATGTGATGTCTGCCTCTTGTCAGTCGGTAATCGCGCGGCGCTCTTCCTCGTCGGCGAGGAGCGCGGTGATCTTCTTCACGTACTCGCGGGTCTCCTTGAACGGAGGGATGCCCTTGTAGCGCGCGACGGTGCCCGGCCCGGCGTTGTAGCTCGCGAGCGCGAGCGGGACGTTGCCGCCGGTGGCATCGAGCAGCTGCCGTAGATACTTCGCGCCACCCATGATGTTCTGGCGTGGATCGAAGACGTCGGTGACCCCCATCTCTTCCGCGAGTGTCGGCATCAGCTGCATCAGCCCCTGGGCCCCGGCGGGTGAGACGACGAACGGATCGAAGGAGGACTCGGTGCGCATCACCGCGCGGATCAGCGCCGCGTCGACGCCGTGGGCTTCGGAGGCCTCACGGATGAGGCGGTCGTAGGCCCGCTCGGGAGGGACGGCCATGAAACTGGTGATCGAAATCGACACGCCAGAGTGGGAAAAGGGGTAGAGGCGGGCTACCTGGCCCGGTGTGACGAGGGCTGCGGCGGCGAAAAGAATCGTGCGGAGTTGCTGCTTCCGGCGGTTGACGCGGCGGCGGTCCCACGCGAACCGTCCTTTTCCGCGGCGGCTCTGCCGTCGGCGCTCTCGACAGGCGTGTTGAAGTCCCACATGTCGCCCGGGGCTGTCCGAGTGTGGCTCACCCATTCGTGAGCCCCTTGCAAGGTTCGATACCTCGGCCTTATCGGCCGGCCGGGCCTGCGAGCCGGCCGGGCTTGCGAAGAGAAGCCTCGCTGCGGCTGGGCTTCCCCCGGGCCATAATTCCACAATGGACCGACGGGGTGCGGCACCGCGGAGAGGTGCCGGTGTGTCTCGGTGGATCGCCAGACCGATGCTGTGGATGTGGGTAGTCCTGCTGCTCGCTGTTCCGGCACGTGGCGAGCAGGAGGACCGGACCGAACTGGCCGCGTTCCAGCATCGGCTCGATCAGTACGTCGCACTGCATCAGCGGCTCGAAGGTCCGTTGCCGGCGCTTCAAGTCTCGTCGGACATGAGCGAGGTCCACCGCCTGATGACCGCTCTGCGCACCAAGCTCCAGGCGAGCCGGAAAAACGAGCGGCGCGGCTCGCTGCTCACGCCGGGCGTGGTGACGATCATGCGGGCCCGCATCGCCGCCAGCGTCACGATCGACGACATCGCCGAAACCACCGAGGCGGTCGAGGAGCACACCCCGCCGAACATGCGGGCGGTGCAGGTCAACCTCGCGCTGCCGGAGGCCGCGCCGTTCGGCTTCATCCCGCCGCAAGTGTTGCGCGCCCTGCCGCCGCTGCCGTCCGAGCTGCGCTACCTCGGTACTGTCGAGAATGCTGGTCGTATGGGATCATCATGCGGATCTGGTGGTCGATGTCGCTCCGCTGGTCTTCGATCCGGCGACCTATCGAGTGAGGCGCTAGCAGGAAAACCTGCGCAGCTCGGCCAGCTGCGGCGAGTATCGACGTCCAGTGAGGAGAAGTCAGCATGAAGGCTCGTTCCACCATCCTGTGTCCGGTCGATTTCTCGGACGCCAGCACGGGAGCCCTCAGGTTCGCGAAGGCCATCGCCGAACACTTCGGCGGGCGGCTCGTGATCCTGGCGGTCGAAGACCCACTGCTCACCGAGGCGGTGGACGTCGGGACCGGGGTGGTGTGGAACCCTGAAGATACGCGCCACGAGCTCGCGCGGTTCGCCTCCGGCGCGCTCGGCGGGAATCCGCTCAAGGTCGCCGAGGTCGTCTATGAGGTTCGGGTCGGCAAGCCGGCCAAGCAGATCCTGCAGGTGGCCCGCGAGCTGGCATGCGACCTGATCGTGATGAGCACACACGGTCTGACCGGCATGCGGAAGATGTTCTTCGGTTCGACAACCGAGCGGGTACTGCGGGAGACAACTGTGCCGGTGCTGGCGACACCGCCAGCCGAAGAGGGCCCGGCCGATCTCGATGGCATCCGACGGTTGATCGGGCGGGTACTCGTGCCGGTCGATTTCAGCCCCGCGTCGGTCCACCAGGTGCAGGTTGCGCGCGAGGTGGCGGAGGCACTGGGTGTGCCGCTTATCGCCGCTCACATCGTCGAGCCGGTCCGCAGCCCGCTGGCGGCCAGGCTGCACCTGCCGAGCATCGACATGGAGCGCCGCACTCGGGCCGAGGATGCACTGACCGAGCTGCTGGCGAACGCTCCGCCGCAGCTCCACGCCGAAGCCCTGATCGCCTTTGGTGATCCGGCCGAAGAGATCACCAAGCTGGCGCGGGACCGCAAGGCGGGGCTGATCGTCATCGGCCTGCACGGCTCGCCCCTCCTCGGGCCGCGCATGGGCAGCGTGACGTATCGAGTGCTCTGTCTGGCGCCCGCGCTGGTGCTCGCGCTGCCGCCGAGTACCTCAATAAGCTGTCAGCTCTCAGCTGTTAGCTATCAGGCGAGGACTGTTCTTGAAGCCAGCCGACGAACCGCCGGAGCACACGCGCCGGCCGCGGTATCCAGGGCGAAACCCGCGCCGGTTCCACGACAAGTACAAAGAGCTCGATCCCGGCCGTGATCCCTCGGCGGTGCAGAAGGTCCTTGCCTCGGGCAAGACCCCGGCGGGATCGCACCGGCCGATCATGGTCGATGAGGTGCTCGAGTGTCTTCGTCCGTCGCCCGGTGAGGTAGCGGTCGACTGCACCCTCGGCGGTGGCGGGCATGCACGGGCGCTGCTGGCCCGCCTGCAGCCGGGCGGACGTCTGATCGGCATCGACGTGGATCCGCTCGAATTGCCGCGGACCGAAGCGGCGCTGCGCGCCGAGGGCTTCGGCCCCGAGACGTTCAGCGCCCACCTGGGAAACTTCGCCGGCCTCGCCAAAGTAATCGCTCGAGAGGGTCTCACGGTTGTGGACCTCGCGCTCGCGGACCTGGGCGTGTCGTCGATGCAGCTGGATAATCCTGATCGTGGCTTCAACTACAAGGAGCCTGGGCCGCTCGACATGCGGATGAATCCGTCCCGTGGCGAGCCGGCCGCCCGGCTGATCGCCCGGCTCACCGAACAGAACCTCGAGGACCTGCTCAGTGAGAACGCCGACGAGCCGCACGCCCGGCTGATCGCCGGTACTCTCAAGCAGCAGCCGCTCGACACGACCCACGCGCTGGAACGATCGGTACGCACCGCGCTCACCTCCGCGCCGCTGAATCTGGCGAAGGCCGACGTGAAGATGTCGGTCCGGCGGACGTTCCAGGCACTGCGCATCGCGGTCAACGACGAATTCTCCACGCTCGACTGGCTGCTTCGTTCCCTGCCCGGGTGCCTGGCGCCGGGCGGGCGCGTCGCGCTGCTGACCTTTCACTCCGGCGAGGACCGGCGGGTGAAAAAGGCGTTCCAGGCCGGCTATCGGGCCGGGGTCTATTCAGCCGTCGCGGCCGACGTGATCCGCCCGACGATGGAGGAGACGCGGGCGAACCGTCGTGCCTCCTCCGCCAAGTTGCGCTGGGCCGTGCGCGCGGGCTGAACGCTTCAGGGCAGGACGACGTCCCGGGGGACCTTGACCACCAGAGTGCCGGCGATCTTGTCGTGCCACATCTGCCGCTCCGGGTCCTGCAGCATCCAGAAACAACCGATGCCGAGCGCGGCGATCGAGAAGATGCTCGACAGCCCGCGGACGACCGAATCGACGACCCGCAGGTCGGCACCGTCGGTCCGCGTGACCCGCAGGTTGCAGATGATCCCGCCGAGCGTGGTCCCTCGCCAGGCCCAGAACGCGATGTGATAGCCGAGCAGCAGGAAGAAGAAGAAGCCCTCGTTGCGGTCCATGTCGAGCAACCCGTTGGCGATCGCGACCAGGAGGACATCCAGCACGAACGCTGCGACCCGGTCGAGAAACGTAGCCCGAGGATAGTGAGCCAGCCCCTGGGTGAATCGAGGCGGCGGCGAAGGCCGCGGTTCGACCGGGGGGATCTCGGGGGGCACCGGCGCGGCGACGCTCGGCGGCGGCTCCATCGTCGCGTCCACCGGAATCTCGGGCCCGGCCAGAACGGCAGCCGCAGGCACGCTGGCCGCAGGCGTCACCGGCGCGCCGCGCTTCCGCTCCCGTCGCAGATGTCCGCGGAAGGTGGCGGCGGCGCCGCCGAGGCCGAGCACGCTGGCGAGCGCCCAGGTCACGAACCCGAGCAGCGGCACCATGTAGGCGAGCACCAGCACCGCCGACCCGATGAGAAAGGCCGCGAGCGCGGCAATCCGTCCCTCGGGTGATTCGCCGCGGATGACGCCGCGGCCGATCGCGCGGGCGATCGCGGTCTTGCCGATCAGCCCGGTGACGATCAGCCCGCACAACAGGAACGGCACGATCAACAGGCCGACCACCGACGCGGCGACGATGGCGAGGACCGGCGCCGCCAGCAACAGCACCAGCAGTCCACCGACGAAGGCGCTGAGCGGACGGTCGACGATCACGTCGGCCGTGGCGGCGACCGGCCGGTCGAACACGGTGTTCAGGACGAGATAGACGAAGAACAGCACGGCGACGACCGCCCATACCCACTCCAGGTCCGGTACGATCAGCCGGCCCCACAGCAGCCCCTGCGTCATCCACGGCAGCAGGTCCCGCATGACGTCGCCGAACATCGGGCTGCCGACGACCACGTGCTCGCCGCGCGGGGAGAAGCTGGGCGGCGCGGTCAGGGTCCCACCGATGACCACAAGGTCATCGCCGACGCTCGCCCCGTCGGCGATCTCGGCGCTGCCGCCGATCACCGCTAGAGTGCCGCGGATCTGGGCGGTGCTGGCGATCCGCGCGGATCCCAGGATGACGACGACGTCATGTTCCACGAGCCCTTCGATGGTGACGTTGCCGAGGACCGTCCTCACTTCCGAGACGACATCGTTCGCTGCCAGCGTGTAGTCCTGCAGCCCGCGAATGATCGGTCGGAGCCGCCGGAACGTCTGGAGGTCGTCGGGCTCGCGCTCGACCGGTGGTTGGACAGGCGTGGCTTCGACCGGCGGAGCGGTTACGGGCGGGCGCTCCTGGGGGGGCCGCGTCGTCTGTGCCGCCAGCGCCGCGCCGGTGGTGCCCGCGATCACCAGGCAGAGAAGTGCGGCGCGCAGTCGTGTGAACGTCATCGTTGTGATGCCCCTCCCAGGGCGGCCTCGAGCGCGGCCCAGGCGAGGGCGCAGGCCAGCGCGAGTGAAACGCCGAGTACGAACAAATAGGTGGCGACCGGCTGCAGCATGACGTCCCAGAGGACGCGGGCGACCGTCGCGACTTCGCCGGCGGTTTGTGCCGCCTCGGCGACGCCGCGCGGTGGCGCGGTCGCCAGCATCGTCGCGCCGGCAACGAGCGCGAGCATGGCAACCACCGCCGCGAACCTTGCGCCCGGCGACCAGGTGAGCCAGCCGGTTGCGGCCGCCCGGCCGCCGCCGTCCACCGTGGCGGTCAGCACGCGCGGAAGCAGCGTCAGCGGCGCCTGCGGCGTCGGCAGCCGGCTCAACTCCGCGTCGAGGCGTTCGTCCAGATCAACGGGATCCATGAGGGATCGTCAGCTCCAGCTTCAGGGCCTCGCGCCCGCGGTGTATGTCCGACTTCACCTTGGCGATCGACACGCGCAGCGCCTCCGCGATTGCCTGGTAGCTCATCTCCTCGAAGTGGAAGAGCACCAGCGGTACGCGCTGGTGGTCCGGGAGCCGCCGCAGCGCCCGCTCCAGCCGCTCCTGCCGTTCGACCCGTTCGAGCTCCGCCGGCGCGTTGGCCATCAGTGCCAGCCGGGTCGACAGCGGCGGCCCCGGTTCGGCGGTGTCCATTTCGCTGAAGAACTGCCAGCGCGCCCGGTAGCGTGACAAATGGTTCAGACACAGGTTCGTGGTCACGGTCTTCAGCCAGCCGGCCGCCGACGGGCTGACCTCGAGCTGCGCGAACCGCTCGAAGGCCCGCATGAAGACCGTCTGGGCGACGTCTTCCGCGTCCGACGGACGGCCGAGCAGGCGCACGGCGGTCGCGAACACCATGTCCTGGTACTCGCGAACGAACGCCTCGAATCGAGCGGCGTCGCTCATTGCGGGTCCCCGCGTCCGCCTGGCGTCACTGCCTTACTAACCCGCGAGCGGGAGGAAAGTTGCACGGGTATGCGGGAGTGTAGCCGGGCCGTAGGGGATCCGTTCCTGAGCCACAGAAAACACGGGGGACACGGGTAAGGATTTGCCGTCTGATAAGGTGGCCCTTCTCTCGAATGTTCCGTATTTCGCAGCTTCCTCGCGTTCGACTCGGCCGGCTGGCGACAGCGCTCGTGGTGGCGGCGACCGTGTTGGCAGCCTGGGGATTGTGGTGGGAACCGCGACGGCTGGTCGTCCGCCAGCAGTCCCTGCAGTTATCGTGCTGGACCGCGGATCCAGTTCGGCTCGCGCTGATATCCGACCTCCACGTGGGATCTCCCGGCGCTGGGATTGACAGGCTCACTCGAGTGGTTGAGGTCGTCAACGCGTCTCAACCGGATGCGGTGCTGCTGCTCGGGGACTTCGTGATCCAGGGGGTCGCCGGCGGACGGTTCGTTCCTCCGGAAACGATCGCCGCCCAACTCGCCAGGCTCCGTGCGCCACTCGGCGTCTACGCGGTGCTCGGCAACCACGATTGGTGGCTGGACGGCCCGCGCGTAGCGCGAGCGTTCACCGGCGCGGGCATTCCGATACTGGATCATGTCGCCATTTCGCTTCGTCGCGACCGCAGCCCGGTCTGGCTCGCCGGGATCGCCGACCTGTGGGAGGGACGTCCTGACGTCGCCGCGACGCTCGCCAGGGTCACAGACGATGCGCCGGTGATTGCAATGACTCACAATCCCGACATCTTCCCGGCCATCCCGTCGCGCGTCTGTCTGACCGTCGCGGGGCACACGCACGGCGGGCAAGTCGCGTTTCCGTTCGTCGGTCCGCCGGTGGTACCTCCCGCTTCGGTCAGCGGTACGCGGCGGGGGTTGTCGAGGAAGCTGGCCGGCACCTGTTCGTGACCACCGGGGTCGGGACCAGTATCCTGCCGGTTAGATTCCTGGTGCCGCCCGAGATTGTATTGCTGCAAATACATCGGTGAGCTCGCTCCACGAGGTGTGTGATGATCAACGGCGCCCACTCGATTCTCTACAGTTCCAACCCCGAGGCTGACCGCGCCTTTCTGCGCGACGTGTTCGGACTGCCGCACGTGGACGTCGGGCGCGGGTGGCTCATTTTCGGCCTGCCCCCTTCCGAGCTCGCGGTGCACCCATCGGCCACCGGCGAGGCCCAGGGCTTTTTCTTCATGTGTGAGGACATCGAAGCACTGATCGCGGATCTGCGCCAGCGTAGGATCGAATGCAGCGAACCGCACGACGCCGGCTGGGGCATCCTGACTCAAGTGACGATGCCTGGGGGCGGGAGACTCGGCGTCTATCAGCCGCGACACGAGCGGCCGCCGGCCATGGGACAGTCTACGTAACCGCCCAAACATCCGCGGTTTTCGTGCACGACAAGAAACATGAGACTCCACGGCTTCATCCTCGCTGCGATCAGCTCATGTCTGCTCGTGACAGCCGGCTGCGCCGACGGTCCCGTGACCGTCGAATACCGGGACGGCGACGCGTTCACACGCGCCGACCGCGCCGCGATCGAGCGGGTGGCGGACGGCGCGGCGCGGGACGTGCGGAAGCTGCTGCCGGCGCTGCCGGAGCGATTGCGACTCACCGTCCAGGTCGGTACGCGGGTGATCCCGGAGACCGGCGAAACGGGGGAGGTGGGGCTGCCGGCGGCGGTGTATTGGACGGTCAATCCGCAGCATCCAGGCGGCGTGCTCGCGGTCGTCAACGCGCAACTTCGCGCCACGCTCTTCCACGAGTCCTACCATCTGGTCCGCGAAGCGAGGTTGACCTCGGCGTCCCTTAGCGATCGGGCGGTGGACGAGGGGCTGGCCACGGCGTTCGAACGGGACTTCGGCGACAGTCCGACTCCCTGGGGCGCATATCCGGCCAATGTGGCGGACTGGACCAGGGAATTCCTGGCGCTGCCCGGTGACGCGCCGCGCGACCAGTGGATGGGCAGGCACTCCGACGGCCGGCGCTGGATCGGCTACAAGGTCGGAACCTACCTGGCGGACCGGGCCGCCGCCGCGTCAGGCCTCACGCTGGCGCAGCTGGCGGCGGTTCCGGCGGATCGGATCATCGAACTGGCTCTTGGCCGCGGCACGAGCTTTACGGCACCAGACCGATAGCTTCCTGCATTCGGCGTGCGCGATCGGGATAGGCTTCCGGCGGCTGCCGCGCGCGTGCTCGGGTTGTATCGCCTACTGATCGCGGTGCGGTCGCGAAGCCAGCCGGAAGGCGCCCTCGAAGATCACCGGACCCGACGTTGCGTGGAGGATCCCGGCTGGACGATTTAGCTCGCGCAGCGGTACCGCATCGGCCGCTTCGAAACCGGCCGCGGCGAGTTCGTCGAGCAGTTGTTCGCGGGTGAGAAAACACTGCGGCTGCCCGGAGAACTGCGTGAACACGAAGGTCTCCCCGGGGACCGCCGCCGACGTTGCCGGAAGCGTGCGGCGCGAGAAGGTAAAGACGAAGAGTGCCGCCCCGGGCCGCGCGGCCCGGGCGGCCTCCGCGATCCCGCGCCGAAACTCGTCCGAGCTTCGCGCCAGGTTCCAGATGCCGTGCGCGATGATCAGGTCGGCGCTTCGGTCTGGAACCGGCAGCCGGTCCATGCCCGCCTGCGCCAGGTGGCAGCGCCCGGCCAGCCCTTCCTCTCGTACCCGTCGGGCGGCGGCCTCGAGCATCGGCCACGAGGTATCGGTGCCGACCACCTTCCATCCGGCTCGCGCGAGCGGCAAGGCATTGCGGGCCGCGCCGCAGCCGATGTCGAGCGCTCGCTCCGAGCCGGTAAGCGCTCGCAGCGACTCTGCGAAGTGCAGCAGCGTCGCATTGGGAGGGGAGTCGACGAATCCCGCAACCGTCGCCGCTCGGTCCCAGGCGGTCACGGATTCCGCGGCTCGCGCAGCATGACGAGCAGCATGCGCGAAGGCTCCGGCGCGTCGACTGCGTGGGGCACGCCCGCCGGCATTCGTACCGATCGTGCCCGGGGTGGCGGTTACCGCAGCGCCGCCGATCGTCAGGACCAGACGTCCGTCGAGCACCAGTGCAGTCGCGTCGAACGGCGCGGTGTGCTCGGCCAGCCCCTGCCCCTCGTCGAAGGCGAAGAGCGTCAGGCTTCCGCCATCGCTTTTGGACAGGATCCGGCTGGCGATGCCGTGCGCGGTTGGCGAAATCAGTTCGGTCAGGGAGAAGACCTGGGCGGCCGCGATGGTGCTGATAGCAGGCATGATCCTCCTGGTTCGAGCTTACTTCACTCCCACCGTTCCCTTCATCGTCGGATGGAACTGGCAGAGATACGGAGAGCTGCCGCTCTCCTTGAAGGTGTGCGTCCACGACTTGCCCGCCGCGATCGTGCCCGAGTCGAAGACTCCGCCTTGGACGATGTGGCGGTGTGCGGGATGACGTCCTTGTTGGTCCAGGTCACGGTGTCCCCCGGGGCGATGGTGATCGACGACGGTTGAAAGCTCGACGCGTCGATCGTCACCGTGTGGGTGATCGGCTTGCGGGGTTTCTGCGGCGCGGCGGCCCCGGCGCCGAAGGTCAGCGCCAGGGCCATCGCCAGGAGGGTTCTCGTCACCGGTCGCTCAGTTCCCGCCCTTGAGCGTTGCCTGGATCTGCTTCGCATGCTCCATGTGAGCGACGAACGCGGGACGCACCTTCACCATCAGCGCCTTGAGCTCGGCATTCTTCGCATTCGGGATCAGCGTCTTGTCGAGGGCTTCGATCACCTGCGCGTGATACGCGACCTCCTGCTCGATGTATGCGCGGTCGAAGGCGGCACCCTTCAGCGTTTTCAGCTTCGCGACATTCTTCTCGCCGCCGGCTTTCAGCGCCTTGCTGGTGTCGTTCTCCTCTGGTGTCAGCTTCAGCTTCGTCGCCAGAGCGGTGGCGGATTGATTGACCCCCTTGTGGTCGGTGACCATCCGTTCGCCGAATTTCTTCACCTCCGGATTGGTGGCCGAGGTGGAGGCGAGCGCGCCGGCGTCGATGTCGACCTGGTTCGCCGTCACGACGATGGCGGCGATCTGTGCGTCATTGATCTGCTGCGCGTGGGCTACCGGCCCAACCACGAGCAGGCCGGCCACGAGTGCTACTGAAAGCTTCACGAGATGCTCCTTCCTGAATGAACGTGTCTACGTTTCATTCGATGCAGGCGGGGCGTCTGATGTTCCCGGGTCGCCGCCGAGACGGCCCAGCACGGCCGTGACGATGCGGTCGCAGCGGGGGCCGGCGAAGGCGAACACGTCACCGGTGGCGACGTCCATGTCGTGCGCCAGCGCCTCGCGCAGCGCGGCTCGCGCCCTGAACAACCGCGTGCGCACGGTGGCGGAGGGGATGCCGAGGCAGTCGGCGGTTTCGTCGACGCTGAGCTCTTCGACCTCGCGCAGCACGAACACGGTTCGGAAAGCCACCGGAAGCTCGTCGATCCGGCGTTCCAGCAGCCGCCGGACCTCGCCGCGCAGGGTCGCGGCGGTCGGTGATTCCGATACCTCGTCCGGCAAATCGGCCGGAGCCTCATTCGCGCGCCCGCGGTGATCCTCGATCGACACCACGTTCCGGTCCCGTTTCTGATGCCGCAGGCGCATCAGTGCGCGATTGGCGACGATCCGGACCAGCCAGGTGCCGAGCTGCGAGTCCCCGCGGAACTGCGACAGGTTCTTGTACGCGTCGAGATAGGCGTCCTGCACCACGTCCTCCGCCTCGGTGTCATTTTTCAGGATGGCGCGGGCGACTCTGAACAACCTGCCGTTGTGCCGGCGCATGAGGCATTCGAACGCCCCCTGTTCCCGCCGCACGATCCTGGCGACCAGCTGGGCGTCGTCCGCCTGCCCCGTCACCGCCGCCTGCTTTGCTGTGAGCATTTCGGTTTGTGTCCCCGTTGATTGGATGCGGGGCAGCCGCCAGCCGTTCCCGGCCCCGCTGGGCCCGGCCGGCCGGCCGCGGTAAGATCCCTCCTGTTCCAGCTACGCAAGCCGTCCGCCGGGCCGAAAAGGATCCCGCGGAGGTGTGTAAAGGGAGTTCAGGCATGGCGTTCCCACCAACCCGGCATTCCGTGATCGAGCGGCTGCGGCGCCCCGGGACCGAGGAGCGCTCCGCCGCGTTCAGCGACCTGGTGGAGGGCTACTGGAAGCCGATCTACAAGCATTTCCGGGCGACCTGGAACGTCAGCCCCGAAGATGCCCAGGATCTCACCCAGGCCTTCTTTTCCGATGCGTTCGAGAAGGCCTGGCTCGAGAAGTACGAACCGGGTAAGGCGCGCTTCAGGACCTTCGTCCGCGTGTGTGCCGATCGATTCGCGATGAACGCCCGGCAGGCATCGGGCCGCGCGAAACGTGGCGGCGGCGCCCGGATGGTATCGCTCGATTTCGAAACGGCCGAGCAGGAGGTGCGGGCCCAGGCGCTGCAGACGCCGGCCGACGCCGAGGAGTTCTTCCGGCAGGAGTTCGTGCGATCGCTGTTCCAGCGTGCCGTCGCCGCCGCCCGGGATGAGATGACCCGCACCGGCCGCTCGGTGCACTTTCAGCTATTCGAGCGATACGACCTGCAGGCCGACGATCAGGTGAGCTACTCGGGGCTGGCGGCGGAGTTCGGCCTGACCGAAGCGCGGGTCACCAACTACCTGTCGATCGCCCGGCGGGCCTTTCGCGCGGAAGCGCTGGGCACGCTCCGTGGGCTCTGCGCCACAGACGACGAGTTCCGGCGCGAGGCGCGGGAGCTCTTCGGAATGGAGGTCGACTGAGGGATGGACCGATTCCTGGCCGACGCCGCGATCGCCCGCCTTCAGGCTGTGGCCAACTGGCCTGATTTCGAAGGGCAACGCTACACCATCCTCGACGAGATCGGCCGCGGCGGGATGGGAGCGGTGTTCGTCGCCCGCGACGAACGGCTGGCCCGCGAGGTCGCGATCAAGGTCTCCCACGGCGTGCCTGGAGCCGAGGTCGAACGGCGCCTCAACGACGAGGCGCGCATTCTCGCGACGCTCGAGCACCCCGGGATCGTGCCGATCCACGACGCCGGACGACTGGCGGACGGGCGGCTCTTCTACGTCATGAAACTGGTCCGGGGCGCGACCCTTTCGACGCATCTCGGAGCGGTCCACTCGTTGAGCGAGCGGCTCGGCATCTTCGAGCGGATCTGCGAGGCGGTGAACTTCGCCCACGCCCACGGCGTGGTGCATCGCGATCTGAAGCCCGACAACATCATGATCGGCGAGTTCGGCGAAGTCCTGGTGATGGACTGGGGGGCGGCGCAGGCGTGGCGCGCCGCACCCGGTTCCGACGCGGCGGCCGCGGACGCCGGCACCGTGCTCGGCACCCGGGGATTCATGGCCCCCGAGCAGGAGAGAGCGGAGGCGATCGACGCCCGGGCCGACGTCTACTCCCTCGGCGCGGTGTTGTCGTGGCTGTGCGACGGGACCGCGCCGCGGCCGCTGCGCGCGATCTGCGAGCGGGCGATGGCCGGCTCGCCGGATCAGCGCTACGCGACGGCCGCCGCGCTCGGCGCTGACGTCGCCCGGTTCCGGGCCGGGCACGCCGTCGACGCCCACCGCGAATCGCCGTTCGAACGGATCGCGCGATTCGGCCGCACCTACCGCGTCGCCATCCTGCTGGTCGTCGCCTACATCGTCATGCGGGCCGTGGTCGCGTTCCTGTCGGCCGGCGCGCGCTAACTGGAGAGAGAGGCGGGAGGATCACATGAGCAAACCGTTGATGGGATTGGTGCTGGGCGGCATTCTCGGAATCTTCGACGGCCTGACGGCCCTCGTGTCCGCGCCCGAGGTAGCACCGCAGATCGTCGAGATCGTCATCGGATCCACGTTCAAAGGACTGCTGGCCGGAGTGCTGATCGGCTGGTTCGCGAAGAAGGTGGAGTCGGTGCCGGCCGTTCTTCTGGTTGGCCTGGCGATCGGCGCTTTCTTCGCCTTCCTGGTCGCGGCGATGCCATCCCCGGACGGCAAACACTACTACTGGGAGATGATCCTGCCTGGTAGCGTGCTCGGCCTCATCGTCGGTTACGCCACCCAGAAATACGGCACGCCAGCGATGCGCTGACGTGCCATCTCAGCTTCCAGCTTCCAGCTTCCAGCTCCCAGCTTTCAGTTCTTAGTTCTGAATTCTTAATTCTGAGTTTCTTTGCCCATTACCACCGTATCGATGACATGGATGACGCCGTTCGACTGGTAGACGTCCGCGGTCGTGATCGCGGCGTTCATCCCCTGGCCGTCGCGGAGCCAGAGCTTGCCGTCCTGCCACACGATCCACAGCGTATCGCCGCTGACCGTCTTCAGTTCCGCCTTGCCCATTCCCTTTTGCGCCATCGCCATCAGCGCCGCTGAATCGTGCTTGCCGGCGACGACATGGTAGGTGAGCACGGCTGAGAGCTTGCCCTTGTTCTCAGGCTTCAACAGCGCGTCGACCGTTCCCGCCGGCAGCTTCTCGAACGCCGCGTTCGTCGGGGCGAACACGGTGAACGGCCCCGCACCCTTCAGCGTCTGCACGAGACCTGCGGCCTTCACCGCGGCCACCAGCGTCGTGTGATCCTTCGAGTTCACCGCGTTGTCGACGATGTCCTTTGAGGGATACATGGCGGCGCCGCCGACCATCACCATCTTCTCCTGCGCGCCTGCGGTCATCATCCCGGCGACCGCCACGGCTCCCAATATCAACAGACTCTTTCGAAACATCTGATTCGTCCCTCCTGGCGCCCGCCAGGGCGCTCTGCCGGTATCTACGGTCGCAACCGGCCGGCGGATTGAGTCGCAACTTGCGCCGGCGGCGTCCTCCGGGCGACAGCTGTGGAGTAATGGCCGACCTTGAGATCAACGTGGTTTGACTGCGCTTACGAATCACACCGAGCACGGTGACCGCGCAAGAGCGACCGAAACCGCTTGGTGTCAGCGCGCGGAGCTCGTCGTGCGGCGCGACTGCTTCTGTTTCTCCACCATCGCCGACACGTCAGCCAGCAGCTTCTTCGCGTCGTAGACGATACCGTCCTTGATGGTGTACTTGATGCCGCCGATCCACTCCGGCGTGCCGGTCTGGTCGTTCAGTTTCAGCGCGCCAGTGCCGTAGAGCACCTTCAGGTTCTTCAGCGGATTCTGATCCACTATCACCAGGTCGGCGAGCAACCCGGCCCGCACCACGCCGCGGTCGATCGGCTTGCCGCTGACTTTGACGAGCGTCCGCGCGGGATTGTAGGTGGCGGCCTGGATTACTTCGAGCGGGTGAAAGCCGGCCTCCTGCAGCAGTTCGAACTCATGAATGTTGCCGAAGCCGTAGGTGTTGTAGATGAAAGCGGCATCGGCGCTCGCGGTGACCACGCCGCCCATCTTCTTGTAGTCGTTGAGCAGCCGGAACCAGACCTGATAGAAGTTCCGCCACGCGATCTCGTCCTCGAGCGTCCAGTAGTACCAATAGGAGCCGTGGTTCTTCCGGCTCGGGGTGTAGAAGTCCATCAGCGACGGGAGCGTGTAACGCGAGTGCCAGTCGGCGTTGCGCATCCGCATCAGATCGCGTCCGGCGGCGTAGGCGGTCATGGTCGGATCGAAGGTGGTGCCGAGCTTGCGGTGCTCCTGGAGGTACTCCTTCCACTCCGGACCTCCCGGTGTGTGGATCTTGTCCCACAGCCGTGCCACCTGTCCGAACCGCATCTGCTCATCGTCGTTGATCTGGTCCACCGGCCAGGGCTGGACGACGAAGTCTTTGAGCATGGCTTCGAAGTGTCCGTAGAAATGCGTGACGGTGCCGAGACCGAGCCGCGCGGCCTCGAGCGCGTTCATCTGCGCGACGCCGGTTTGCTGCAGGTGCGCCGTCGAACCCATGCCGTGCTTGCGGGCTTCGGCCAGCAGTGCTGCCATGATCTCAGGGCGCTGCGCGCCCAGCTTCAGCCCATCGAGGCCGTTGGCGGCCCCCCACTGGACCCATGCGACCGCGGCTTCCGGCGTGTCGACGGTCCCCTTGCCCCATCCGGCGCCAGGCCGCTGGTAGTTGATGAGACGCGGGGCGACGATCTCGTTGCGGTTGCTGCGCTCGCGTTCCTTGACGGTGAGATCGTGGTCGGTCAGCGGTACGCCGACGACCGTCGTGAAGCCGTGCGCGAGCCAGAGTTTGTACGGATACTCGGCGTCCGCATTCTTGGGCGCACCGCCGGCGTGCTCGTGCAGGCTGACGAAGCCGGGCATGACGTACATGCCGGTGCCATCGATCTCATGGTCCGGCTTTTCCGGCGGACGGTTCGGCCGCGGCGGCAGCCCCGGCGTCCCGGCGCTGCGTACCGCGGCGATCCGGTTGTTCTCGATCACGATATCGACCGGAGCGACCGGCGGAGCGCCGGTGCCGTCGATCAGGATGGCGTTGCGGATGACCAGCGTTTTGAACGGCCCACGCCCTTCGTCCGAGCGTCTGGCCGGAGCCGGGTTGAGCGGGTCCCGCTGCCCGGGTTGCGGCTGTGCCGCCGGGCTCGGGGTCTGCCCCTGGGGCGCCTGCGCATTGCCGGCCGCAAGTGTCCCAAGCGCGATGATGACGGCCACCAGTCCTGCGTTTCTCATCTCGACGTCCTTTTGTGAGCGAGGTGGAGCTCGAGTGGATGACTATCCGACCGACGCAGGGTGAGCGTAGCGAGGCGGCCCGCGCATAGCAAACAGGACTTTCTTATGCGGCCATCAGCTTTCCGAATTCGGGCGTGGAAGTGCACGCGGGCTCGCCTCCGCTTCAACGGGTCCTGTAGCACCGAGCTTCAAAGCTGCGACAAGCTCTACCGCAGAAATCGGCCATTCCTGAGGTTGACTCCGGCCCGAGCGTCACGATAATTCAAGGGCCCCGTCCGCGGCTCTGTGGGACGAAGGCGCCGCACTGCTCGTGAATCCCGCCTATTGGAGGCTCGATGAATACGCCACGTGTCGCCACCTCGCCCAGTCTTCGTTCGCGCGCCCGTTTCAGCTTGATCGCCAGTGTCCTGACTGTCACGGCCGCGTTGCCGCTCACGTGGCTATACCGCGATGCGCAGCTGGACGCGCTTGATGCCCGAGCGCAGTCACGCCAGCACGTCATCGAGAAGCTCAAGACGAAGCAAGCCAAGCCCTTCGACAAACCGGATGAGGCGCTGAAGTTCTTCTGGTCGAAGCGCTCACCCGACGGCCTGCCGATGTCGGTTGCGCCGCTGGAAGAAGCCGCCGCGGCCGCGGCCGAACTGCCGCTGCACACGACCCTTGGGTCCGCTGGCAACGCGGGACACACCACCCCGAGTCCCCTCGGCAGCGCAACGTCGACCGCTGGCGGGACGCTGGCCGGTGGATGGCAGCCCCACGGGCCCGGCAACATCGGCGGACGCTCGCGCGCCCTGCTGATTCACCGGACCAAGAACAACTTGATGTGGACCGCCGGCGTGGCCGGCGGAATCTGGAAATCAACCGACGCCGGAGCGAGCTGGCAGCCGAAAGGGGACCTGCTGGTCAACATCGCCGTGAATTCGATCGTCGAGGATCCGGCGCAGGAGAACGTGCTCTACGCCGGCACGGGTGAGGGCTTCTTCAACGCCGATTCCGTCCGCGGCCAGGGCATCTTCAAATCCACCGATTATGGCGACACGTGGACCCAGCTCGCCTCCACCGACAACTCCGATTTCTTCTACGTACAGAAACTCGCCGCGACCCGCCACAAGACCAAGCAGCGGATCTACGCCGCGACGAGAACCGGCGTGTTCCGCTCGACCGACGGCGGCGCGACCTGGACGAAGTCGCTCGACGCGACGGCCGTCCGTGGCTGCATGGACCTCGCGATTCAGTACTTCCAGGAGGACAAGGCCAACTACATCTTTGCCTCCTGCGGCACGTTCGCACAGGGCACCGTCTACCGTGCGCTGGACGTCGACGCTGGCCAGGTGTGGGAGGCCGTTCTCAGCGAGCCGATGATGGGACGCACTTCCCTCGCCGTCGCCCCTTCGGACCCCAGCGTGGTGTACGCCCTCGCGTCCTACTACAACCCCACAGTGGCCGATCCCAAAGACCACGCCATGCGCGCCGTCTATCGCTCGGCCCTGAACGGAGCGGCCGGCAGCTGGGAAGCACGCGTGCAGCACGACGACCCGAACAAGCTGAACACCGTCCAGCTCACCAATCCCGTTTACGCGTTCTACAGCAGCTGCTTCGGCGGCACGACCGACTTCCTCTTTACCCAGGGCTGGTACGACAACCAGATCGCCGTCGATCCCAAGAACCCCGACATCGTCTGGACCGCAGGGGTCGATCTGATGCGTTCCGACGACGGCGGGCGGAACTGGGGGGTGGCGAGCTACTGGTGGTTCGATGCCACCGATCCGAACTACGCGCACGCCGATAACCATGCCATCACGTTCCATCCGAAATACAACGGCGACAGCAACCGTCAGATGTTCGCGGCCAGTGACGGCGGCATCCATCGCACCAACAACGCGCGTGCGGCGGTGGGCACGACCGTGGCATCGGTGTGCGGCAACCCCGTCGACGGCCAGGTCACGTGGCGGTCGCTCAACAACGGATACCAGGTGACGCAGTTCTACCACGGCGCCGTCTACCCCGATGGCCAGAGCTTCTTTGGCGGCACGCAGGACAACGGCACGCTGCGCGGTACCGTCGGCAGCGGCCAGAACTGGGGGATGATCCGGGGCGGCGACGGTGGCTACGTTGCGGTCAACCAAACGAACACGGACATCCTGTACGGCGAGTACACCGGGAAGAGCCTCGAGCGCTCGACCGATGGCGGCGTGAACTGGGCAGGCGATCTACCTGAAGGTCGGCGATCCTGCCGGTAACTACCAGTTCATCCACCCGTTCGCGATGGACCCGAGCAACTCGTCCCGACTGTGGTACGGCGGTGCGAACGCCTTTCGCAGCGACGACGGCGGCTCCTCGTGGACGCTCGCGAGCCTGTCCTTTCGATCGCGAATTGCGTCATGGGGCATCGCGCCGAGCGACGCCAACCGGGTCTATGTCGGCGTCCAACACCTCGGCACGACGACGTCCGGCGTGATCTTCACCACCGCCACGGCGACAACAGCAACCAGCACGACGGTGTGGCTGGACAGGCAGCCTCGCCAGGGCTACGTCTCGTCGATCGGAGTCGATCCGGTGAACCCGCTGGTGGCGTATGCGACCTATTCGACTTACAACTTCGGCACGCATCTCGGCCACGTATTCAAGACCGCGGACGGAGGGGCGACCTGGTCGCGCATTGACGCGACGCTTCCCGACATGCCGGTGCACTCTGTCGTCGTGCACCCGACGCAGTCGGACACGCTCTACATCGGCACCGACCTCGGCGTGTATGTCACGACCGACGGCGGCGGCACATGGATGCGTGAGAACACCGGCTTCGCCAACGTGGTGACCGAGCACCTCGAGATCAACAACGGCCGGCTGTTCGCGTTCACACACGGCCGGAGCGCGTGGAGCGTGCCGCTCCTCCAGTAGCCCGAATCCGGGGCCGACAGGATCACCGAGGTCGGGAGAACACTCCCAAAAGACTGTTCTCCCAGTGTGACCAGAAGCCGCGCCACATTGAGGCTGCCGAAGACGACGAACAGTGCTATGACGGCGCTGCCAGTGCCAGTGGCGATTTGGCGCCAGGTCTCGACATCGAAGGACGCCGTCGTTGAGATGCCCTAACTTGCTAAGGTATTCGCGTCTGATTACTAGAGTGAGCCGACGAGATGTTTCGCGCCGGTGGGCGCAGGTAATCCGCCGGGCGGTTCGTCGGTGATCGCGATCGTCACCGTCGTGCCGCTGACGCCGGGCGGCGCCGGTACGATCAGCATGCCGCGACCGGTCGACTCCATCAGGCCGGCGCTCACCGGCCCGGCGCTGCTGCTGCCGATCAGCCAGACCTGGTAGGTTCGTCCGGGCGGCGGAGCAGGCAGGCGGTCGGCGACGATCAGGAGACCTTTCGAGGCGCTCCAGTAGCCCCGCGCGACGGCGTTGCGCGAGGCATCGACCCCGGCGAGATCGATCCGGCGCATGTCGGCGGCGGTGAGAATCGAAACCGCGAGATCCGCCTGGCTGGACGTCTCGGTGATCCGCTGCCGGAGTTGCGCCGTCTCCTGCTCGATGCGGCGGACCTCCTGGCGAAGCTCCTCGGTCCGCTGCATCGACAGCGCGACCAGACCGCCGAGCACGAGGACGAGCCCGGCCGCAAGCCCCAGCCAGAGCGGGCCTGGCGTCCAGCGCGCGGGCTTCGTCCGCGTGATCCCCGCAGGGTTCGCCGCCGCATGGTGCCGGGCAAAGGTCTCGAGCACGCGCCCCCGCAGGTGTGCCGGGGGGGCCACCGCGGCCTCCGCCAGACCGATCCCGTGGAACGCGGCGGCGAGCTCGCCCGCTTCGGCGGCACACGCCGCGCACTCGTCCAGGTGCTGCTGCACCCGCTGACGGGCGGACGCGTCCAGCTCGCCGAGCGTGTACTCGGTCAGCAGCGGCTGGATGGTGTCGTGGCGATCCATGGCTAGGTCCGCAGCCTCTGGCGCAGCGTGCCGAGCGCCGACCGCATCCGCGTCTTTATCGTGCCGAGCGGCTCGTCCAGCCGCGTGGCGATCTCAGCCTGCGTCATGCCATCGAAGTAGGCCATTTCGAGCGCGATCCGCTGGCTCTCCGGAAGCTCGCGCAACGCACTCCGGATCTGGTCCGCCGTTTCCGCCGCCAGGAGCACGTCCGATGGCGGCGGCTCGCTCGACGGCAGGACGTCGGGCATCGCCCCCGGCGCCATGTCGGGCCGGGCACGGCGCGCCCGGATCCGGTCGATGGCCCGGGTGCGAGTCATCATCAACAGCCATCCGACGACCGTCGCCCGGCCCGTCTGGTACTTGTCCGCGGTGCGCCACGCCTGGGAAAACACCTCCTGCACCACGTCTTCCGCATCGGCATCGTCGCGAAGAATCCGGCGAGCGAGCCCGTAGATCGCCGCGGCGTAGCGGTCGTACAGCTCGGCAGCCGCGTCCCGTTCTCCGGCCGCGAGCCGTGAGAGCAGCTGCCCATCGCTGTCGGGGATGCTCGCCACCTGCAACAGAGGATGCCTCGTCACTGGAGTCTACGGCCCGGCCAGTCCTGCGGATGGGTCGACACGGATACTGTAACAGCCAAGGCGGGCGGGACATTCCCGGGAAGGGGTGCGGAAGGGGGCGGAAGAGTGCGGGGGGTGCGGAAGGGTGCGGAGGGGTGCGGAGGGGTGCGGGGGGTGCGGAGGGGTGCGGGGGGTGCGGACCGGTGCGGCGACGTTAGGCGGCGGCGTCGATCGCCTTCCCGTTGCCGAGCACACGGCGCCACTTGAGCACGGCGTTGCCGAGGATCACGACCACGCACACCATCATCACGACCGTCAGGACGGTGTTGAGCCAACCCTGAAAATTCAGCGACGTCTCGGGGCCGATCGCCATCGGCCAGAAATTATCGCGCACGCTGAGCACACCCGCGGTCAGGGTCGTGATCGACACGAACACGAGCGGCCCGAGCGTCACCCAGACGTACCGGGCCTTGCCGCTGTTGATGATGATCGTGGTCGCCACGGTGAGCGCCACCGCGGCGAGCAACTGGTTGGCGATCCCGAACATCGGCCAGATCGTGCTGATGCTGCCGGTCCAGATGAAGTAGGCCCAGGCGCAGACGACGAGCAGCGTCGAGATGATCGAGCCGGGGATCCACTCCTGCCGCGCCATCGGCGCGTAGAACTGCCCGAGGAACTCCTGCACCAGAAACCGTGCGACCCGGGTGCCGGTGTCGATGGTGGTGAGGATGAAGAGCGCCTCGAACATGATCGCGAAGTGGTACCAGTAATCCATCAGCCCGCGCATGCCGGGCAGGCCGGTGAAGATCTGCGCGATCCCGACCGCCAGCGAGACCGCGCCGCCGGGCCGGCCGGCCACGGTCTCGCCGACGGCCGATTCAAGGTCGGGCAAGTTCACCACCGGGATTCCCAGGGCGGCGAAGGTGGCGGGTGGGGTGTTGATGGCGAAGTAATCACCCGGGAACATCGCGCTGGCGGCGACGAGCGCGATCACGCCGACGAGCCCTTCGATCAGCATCGCGCCATAGCCGATCGGCCGGATGTCGCTCTCGCGGCTGATCATCTTGGGCGTGGTGCCCGAGGCGATCAGCGCATGGAACCCGGAGATCGCGCCGCACGCGATGGTGATGAACGCGAACGGAAACAGCGGACCCGGAATGATCGGTCCGCCGCCGCCGGTGAACTGCGAGAACGCCGGCATGTGCAGCTCGGGGTTCACGAAGACCACCGCGACGACCAGGAAGGCGATGGTCCCGATCTTCATGAACGAGCTGAGATAGTCGCGGGGGCAGAGCAGCATCCAGACCGGCAGCACCGAGGCGATGAAGCCGTAGGCCGCCATCGCGACGATCAGCTGCTCGCGCGACAGCACGAACCAGGCGCCGAACGAGGAGGCGGCGATCGGCTTGCCCAGGATCACGGCGAGAAACAGGCCGATCACGCCGATCACCGTCGCCTCGGCGATCCGCCCCTGCCGGAAGCGGTACATGTACAGCCCCATGAACAGGGCGAGCGGAATCGAGACGCCGATCGTGAAGGTCCCCCAGGCGCTCTCCTGCAGGGCGTTGACGACCGCGAGGCCGAGGCCGGCCAGGGCGATGACGATGATGAAGAGGATGGCGACGGCCGCCATCATCCCGGCGACCGGTCCGATCTCTTCGCGCGCGATCTCGGCCAGCGACCGGCCGCCGCGCCGGGTCGAGGCCCAGAGGATCATGAAATCGTGGACCGCGCCAGCCAGGCAGACCCCGGCGACCAGCCAGATGAGCCCGGGGGCGAAGCCGAACTGGGCGGCCAGGACCGGCCCGATCAGCGGCCCGGCGCCGGTGATCGCGGCGAAGTGGTGCCCGAACAGGACGAGCCGATGGGTGGGATGATAGTTGTGACCGTCGTTGCGGACGTGGGCAGGCGTGACCCGCGAATCGTCCAGCATCATGATGCGGGCGGCGATAAACGCGCTGTAATAGCGGTAGGCGATCGCGAGAATACAAAGGACCGGAAGAATTACGTAAAGCGCGCGCATACTGTCGCCGAAGTCTAACAAACTCCGCTCGGGGCGCGGTACACGGGTTGCACCTTGCCCATCCGCATCCGGCCAGTTGTCCAAACCGTAGGACAATTGCGGAGGTCAGCAACCCCGTAACGTACTCGGAAGAGGCCGGTCCGTCGGCGCCAACAGAGGCACGCAGCATGAGCATCGCACCACGTTTCGCGGCATGGGCCCTCGCGGCCGTGCTGGTCGTCCCGGCCGTGGCTTCGGCGCAGGGAGACTACTTCGGCCAGAACAAGGTCCAGTACCACAAGTTCGATTTCAAGGTCCTCAAGACCGATCACTTCGACATCTATTACTACCCGGAGGAAGAGCCGGCGGCCCGGATGGCGGCCCGGATGGCCGAGCGGTGGTACGGCCGGCTCTCGCTCCTGCTCTCGCACGAGCTGCGCGGCCGCCAGCCGCTGATCCTCTACGCCAGCGGGCCTCACTTCCGCGAGACCAACACCGATCCAGGGGGCGATCGGGGAGGGCACCGGCGGGGTGACGGAAGCCTACAAGCGGCGGATCGTCCTGCCGATGGCCGGCCCGCTCGCAGCGACCGACCACGTCCTCGGCCACGAGTTGACCCACGCGTTCCAGTACAACATCACCGGCACCAACGTGAGCTCGAATACCGCCGGCGCGCTGGCATTGCCGTTGTGGTTCATCGAGGGAATGGCGGAGTACCTGTCGATCGGCCCGGTCGACCCGCACACCGCGATGTGGATGCGCGACGCGGCGCGCCGGGAACGGCTGCCGGCGATCGACGACCTCGACGATCCTCGTTACTTCCCGTACCGCTACGGGCACGCGCTGTGGGCCTTCCTCTCGGGCAAATACGGTGACAAGACGGTCGGCTCGTTGCTGCGCGCCGGGGCGGTCGCCCGCGACTACCGCGAAGCGTTCCAGGCGGTGCTCGGCGTCGACACCAAGGAGCTCACCAAGCTGTGGCACGAGGCGGAGTTCGAGGCCTATCGTCCCGTAGCCGAGGCGACCACGCTCGCCGGACGCATTTCCCGTCCGGTGATCATCAACGCCGGCGACAAGGGGCCGAAGCTGAACGTCAGCCCCGAGTTGAGCCCCGACGGTTCGAGGTTCATGTTCTTCTCGGAGCGGGACCTCTTCTCGATCGACCTGTTTCTTGCCGACACCGCCACCGGCAAGGTGATCCGCAAGATCACCGACACCGCGACCAGCGCGCATTTCGAGAGCCTCCAGTTCCTGGGATCGGCCGGCGCCTGGGATCCCTCCGGCGTCCGCTTCGTCGTCCCGGCGATTGCCAAGGGGGAGCCGGTGCTCGCGATCTTCAACGCCGACAACGGCCGCAAGGAAAAGGAGATTCGCATCGAAGGGGTCGACGAAGTGCTCAACCCCACCTGGTCCCAGGACGGCAACAAGATCGCGTTTTCAGGCCTGGTCGGCGGGCTGAACGATCTGTTCGTCTACGATCTCGCCGCGAGCTCGCTGCAGCGACTGACGAGCGATCCGTTCGCCGAGATGGACCCGGCGTTCTCCCCTGACGGCACGCAGATCGCCTTCGCCACCGACCGGTTCACCACCAAGCTGGACGTGCTCGCGATCGGCCAGCCGCGGATCGCCATCATCGATCTGGCGGGCGGCGCCGTGCGCAACGTCGGCGGCTTCGAGGGGGCGAAGAACATCGGTCCGCAGTGGACCCGCGACGGCCGCGGCCTCTTCTTCCTGTCGGATCGCGACGGCATCACCAACGTCTACCGGCTGGCGGTCGCCGGCGGCGAACCGGTGCAGCTCACCAATCTCGTCACCGGCGTCAGCGGCATCACCGAGCTGAGCCCGGCGATGTCGGCCGCCGGGGGCAAGGTGATCTTCAGCGCCTACGAGGACGATGGCTACAACGTGTATGCGCTGGAGACCGAGACCCAGCTGACCGGCACCGCCCCGGTGGAGCTCCCGGGGAATCCCGCCGTGCTGCCGCCACGAACGGTCGCGGAAGGCCCGGTCGCGCTGGCTCTCCTGAATCCGACCACCGCATTGCCGCCGGCCGAGACCAAGGTCGAAGAGGAGAACTACAAGCCGAAGCTGTCGCTCGACTTTGTCGGCCAGCCGTCGATTGGCGTCGGCGCCGGTCCGTTCGGCGCCTACGTGGCCGGCGGCGTGTCGTTCCTCTTCAGCGACATGCTCGGCAACCACACCGTCGGTGTGTCGGCGCAGGCGACCAGCCGGTTCGACGAGTTCGGTGGCAGCATCTTCTACATGAACAAGTCCCATCGCTGGAACTACGGCGTCGGGCTCGATCAGACGCCATACGTGTCCCGCGGCTACCAGTCGGGCATTGTGCAGCACTCCGTCCGGAGACGTCTACGTCGAGAACGAGTACCGGATCCTGCAGACGGACCGTTCGCTGTCCGGCGTCCTGTCCTACCCGTTCAGCCGGGCGGCCCGCGTCGAGTTCAGCGGCGGGGCGCGCCAGATCGGCCTGAAGCAGGATGTGCGTTCGCGCACCTACTCGCTGACCACCGGGGAGCTGATCGACGAACAGGAAGAGGACCTGGGATCGTTCGACGATCTGAATCTCGGCCAGGGGGCGGCGGCGCTGGTCTACGACACGTCGATCTTCGGCGCGACCAGCCCGATCCGCGGCAGCCGCTACCGGCTCGAGTTCTCGCAGAGCGTCGGTTCGCTCGACTTCAACGGTGTGCTGGCGGACGCACGGGCCTACCTCATGCCGAAGCGCCCGGTGACCTTCGCGCTGCGCGGCCTCTACTTCGGGCGCTACGGCAACGACGCGGAAGACCCGCGGCTGCCGACGCTGTTTCTTGGATACCCCGGCCTGGTCCGCGGCTACGATTCGGCTTCGTTCGAGGCGGCGGAGTGCGGCATCCAGCCGGACGGCTCGTGCCCGGCGTTCGACCGCTTGATCGGCAGCAAGATGGCGCTCGCGAACTTCGAGGTGCGGGTGCCGGTGTGGGCGCTTCTGGGTCGCGACAATTTCTACGGTCCGCTGCCGGTGGAGCTGGCGCTCTTCGGTGACGCCGGTGTTGCCTGGGACCGCGCATCACGTCCCGGGTTCGCCGAGGGCGACCGCGAGCCGGTCACCAGCATCGGCGCCGCGATCCGCGCCAACGCCTTCGGCTTCGCGGTGTTCGAGGTCGACTTCGTGAAGCCGATGAACCGCAACCGCGGCTGGATCTGGCAGTTCGCCCTGCGTCCGGGGTTCTAGACAACTTATGATTGCGCATGCAATCAAACCCGTATGGCGCCGACCTCGAGGATCGCGATGCGCTCCAGGCCTTGAGCGAGACGCCGCAGCAGATCGAAGCGCTGGTGAAGGACTGGAGCGACGACATGTTCGAGCGGTCGTACGCCCCGGGCAAATGGAGCGCGCGCAAGCTGCTGGCTCACCTGGCGCAAACCGAGCTCGCGCTGACCACCCGCGCCCGTTTCGCGATCACCACCCCCGGCTACCGTGCCCAGTCGTTCGACCAGGACGTCTGGATGCCGCTCGATGAACAGCTCGACGCCCGCACCGCACTGGCGGCCTATACCACGCTGCGCCGGATGAACCTGGCGATGTGGCGCGGCCTTACCCCGGAGCAGCGGCAGCGATCATTTTTCCACCCCGACTTCGGCGACCTCGACGTGATGTGGATCGCGGCGCAGATGGCCGGGCACGACATTCACCACCTGAAACACTTCCAGCAGATCGGCGCGGGCGCGCGGGCCTGAAGCGAAAGCGTGCTCGTCACCCACGAGATCCCCAGCGTCTACCTGGGCCTGACTCGCCGCGTCACCGTCTGGCTGCCGCCCGGTTTCAGGCGACGGCTGGGTACGGCTCGATACTCCGTCCTGTATCTGAACGACGGCCAGAACCTGTTCGATCCTTTCCGTGCGTTTGCCGGGGTGACGTGGCAGGTGGGGGAGACCGCGGCGGACCTGGTCCGGCGGCGGCGCATACCGCCGCTGCTGATCGTCGGGATCGACCACGGGTATGAACGCCGCGCGCGCGAGTACCTGACGGTCGCAGGACGATCGGAACCCGACCGCCACCCGCCCGCTCGGCCGTGAGTACGCCGAGTTCGTCACCCGCGAGGTGATGCCGTTCATCAGCCGCACCTACCCGGTGATGCGGACGGCGTCTGCGACCGGCTTCGGCGGGTCGTCGTACGGCGCGATCGCCGCACTCTACACCGCGCTCCTCAAACCCGGCACGTTCGGGCGCCTGCTGATCGAGAGCCCGTCGCTCTACGTCGGCCGCGGCCACCTCATGCGCCTGGCGCGCAAGGCGGAGCGCTGGCCGTCGCGCATCTACCTGGGCGTGGGGACCACCGAGACCAGCCGGGATGACTGGAACGAGGAGACGCTGGGCAACGTCCTGAAGCTGGAAAAGATCCTGCAGCGCTCGGGCGTCGGTCCGCGGCGGCTGCGGCTCCGCGTCGCTCCCGGCGCGGCCCACTCCGAAGCCGCATGGGCTGCCCGGCTGCCGGAAGCGCTGGAATTCCTGTTCGGACCAGGCAAATAGAAATTCTGAGTTCTGAATTCTGAATTCTGGATTGACCTGGAACCCGGAACCTAGAACCTGGAACCTGGAACCTTTCGTTTCGCGACCCACCGGCGCCCATGAATGCTGAGATCGACGAGGTCGTCGGCGTCGAGATCCTTGAACCCGGCTGCACGAGCCTCGCGAATGAAGTCCGGGCTGACGCCGTGGATCCGGAACTGCACCAGGCGGCTGGCTCCCAGGCTGCCGTAGCCGAGCTCCTTCAGCTCACGGACGAACGAGGGCGTGACGCCGTGGATGCGCATCCGGACGAGATCATCGAGCGTCACGTCGGGATATCCCAGGCCGCGGATCTCCTTGACGAACTCGGCGGTCACGCCGTGGATGCGCAGGCGCACCAGCTGCTCGACCGTCAGATCCTTGTAGCCGACGTCGCGGATCTGCCGGATGAACTCCGGGGTGACGCCGTGGATCCGCATCCGCACGAGGTCGTCGACGCTCAGCTTCTCGAAGCCGGCGGTCTTCACGTCCTGGACGAAGCGAGGAGTGGCGCCATGAATTCGCGTGCGCACGAGGTCGGCGATCGAGAGCCGGTCGTAGCCGCCCTGGCGGAAGGCGCGGACGTAGTCGGCATCGACGCCGTGGATCCGCATGCGGACGAGGTCGTCGATGGTTGCGTCCTTGTATCCCTCGGCCTGCATGCTGGCGATGAAGGGGCGGCTCACGTCCTGCGCCGTCAGGCGAAGCAGGTCGTCGTCGTCCAGGTCGCGGTGGCCCATCTGCCGTAGCGCCGCGACGTAGTCCTGGTGTGGCGTGAACCGATAGCTGCCTCGCCCCCGCCCGTCGGTGAAGCGCCCTTCGAACGCGATCGTGCCGGCATCACGCTTCAGCGTGAAGCGCGCGTCACCCGAGTAGTTGCGGTCGCTCGCCGCGAAACCCTCGAGGTCGCCGAGGCGGATCGAGATCCCCCAGCGGCGGTCGTCGTCACGCTCCAGCTGGAAGGACACCCAGTGCTCGCCGTCGTTGCGGGTCCAGCTGTCGGACAGGCGGGCCGTCCACTCCCCGGTGCGGGTGGGAGTCGGCTGCGGGTGTGAAGGGGAGAGAGCGAGCAGTGCCGCGGCAATGACCAGGTGTTTCATCGAGCGTCCTTTCGGCAGGGTTGGACGGCACGACGCTACCGAAGGTTGGAATCGCCGGCGCGCCCGCCTCCTTCCAGGAATGCTCGCAGCTGGGCGAACGCCTTGCCGCGATGGCTGACGGTAGCCTTCAGCTCCTGGTCGAGCTCTCCGGTCGTGCGGCCCAGCGGCGGGTAGAAGAAGATGGGATCGTAGCCGAACCCCTTCTCTCCCCTGGGCGCGTCCGCGACCCGCCCTTCGATCACCCCCTCCGATTCGAAGACGATCTGTCCTTGATCGGCGAGCGCCACCCGGGCCACGAATCGCGCCGCACTGCCGCGCGCCCGGCGCCGGTCGAGCAGCTCGTAGATCTTGCGGAACTTGACTTCGTAGTCAGTACCTTCCCAGCGAGCCGAGTGCACGCCGGGGGCGCCGTCGAGGGCGTCGATCTCGAGACCCGAATCGTCGGCCACGCTCGGCACCCCGGTCGCCTGCTGGTAGTAGAGGGCCTTGAGCCTGGCGTTGTCGGCGAATGTGATTCCGGTTTCATCCGGCTCGGTGATGCCGGGAAAATCCGCCAGGCTGACGAGCCGCACCGGCAGGCCCGCCAGGATCCCGGCGATCTCGCGCAGCTTGCCCGGGTTGGTGGTCGCGATCAGGAGGCGCTCGAAAGACGACCGCGGGCTCGCCGCTCCGGCTGCGCTCACCGCAGATCGCCGACGATCGACCGCTGCAGCGCGACCAGCTCCTGGATGCCGGCGTCGGCCAGGCCGAGCAGTGAATCGAGCGCCGACCGTTCGAACGGCGGCCCCTCCGCGGTCCCCTGGACCTCGATGAATCGTCCATCGCCCGTCTTGACCACGTTCATGTCGACGTCCGCCTTGGAGTCTTCGTCATAGGCGAGATCCAGCATCGGCACGCCATGGACGACGCCGACGCTGGTGGCGGCGACGAAGTCGGTGACCGGCAACGCGCGGATCATGCCCTTCGTGCGCATGTGCTTCATCGCCAGCACCATGGCGACGAAGCCGCCGGTGATCGCCGCCGTCCGCGTGCCGCCGTCCGCCTGGATTACGTCGCAGTCGATCCAGACCGTGCGCTCGCCGAGCTCCGGCAGCCGGGTGATCGAACGCAGCGAGCGGCCGATCAGGCGCTGGATCTCCTGCGTCCGCCCGCCGACCTTGCCGGCGGTGGCCTCACGCTGGGTGCGGGTGGAGGTCGCGCGGGGAAGCATCCCGTATTCGGCCGTCACCCAGCCCTTGCCGGTGTTGCGCAGAAACGGGGGGACCCGCTCCTCGACGCTGGCGGTGCAGATGACGCGGGTATTGCCCGCCTCGATCAGCACCGACCCTTCAGCGTGCATGGTGAAGGCAGACGTGATGCGGGTCGGTCGAAGCTGCGCAGGCAGCCGTCCGTCGGTTCGATTGGTCATGATGGATTGTCAGCCTTGACCCATGTCACGTTCTTCGACAGGGGATTACGAAGGTCCACGTGGCCGGCGAGCGTGTCGACTTCCTTGCCGTCGACGAGGATCTGCACGCGCGAGATGGCCGGAAGCGTCACGGTGAGGGAGTTGACGATCGCGTAGACGGTGAACAGCTCGTCGAGCGCGCCGCCGGTGTGCCGCGCGGTCACCTCGCTGGTGAGATCGACGAAAATGTCGCCGCGTTCGCTGAGATAGATGGCCCGGAGCCTGGTCTCGGCCGGGATCGCCGACGCCCACGGCGCCGGTGGGGCGGCGATCTGGGCTTCGACGACGTGACGGGCCTGTTCGACGACCGGCTCGGCGAAGGGGATCTCGCGCTGCACCGGCACGAGCGACAGGCCGTCCTCCGACACGAAGAAGAGCGTCGCCGTGATCTTGCGTTCCGCGGCGGGGGCGCCGGCCGGGGTCGCGGCCACCGGCGGCGCGGGTTGCGCTGGTTCACGAAACCACCGCGGGACGGCGACGAACAGAATCCACCAGACCAGGATGGCGGCCGCGAAGAAGGCCGACTACCGACAGGATGGAGCGGCGGGTCATCGGGCCGTGGCCTGCGGCGGCGGCGCGCTGATCCGCCCGTCGCGGAACCGGATGATCGCTTCGACCAGCGCCTGGACGATCTCGTTCTGGTAGGCGTCCGACGCCAGCTGGGCTTCCTGGGCCGGGTTGGTGAGGAACCCCAGCTCGATCAGCACGGCGGGCATGTTCGCCCCCACCAGCACGCGGAAGGGTGCCTGCATCAGCGCGCGCGGGCTCATCGTCACCCGGCCGCGAAGCGTCTCTTCGACGCTGCGGCCGAAGAGCCCGGAGCGTTCGATGTGCCGCGCCTGCGCCATCCGCCAGGGGACGACCTCGATGTCGCGGACGCCACCGCCGAAGACCGGCAGCGCCTCACGCGCGCTGCTGGCGGCGCGCTGCGCCTCGTCGCCGTATTCCTCGATGCTCAGGTAGAAGACTTCCGCGCCGGCAACCGCCGGACGGACCGAGGCGTTCGCATGGAGGCTCAGGAACAGGTCGGCCTTGTTGTTGTTCGCGACCGCCGCGCGCTCGTCCAGGCCGACCGCGGTATCCCCATCCCGGGTGAGAATCACCCGTACGCCGAGACGGGCCTCCAGTGCCCCTTTCAGCCGCCGCGACACCGCCATCGTCACGATCTTCTCGAGAGTGCCGGCAGGCCCGCGCGCGCCGTTGTCGGTGCCGCCGTGACCCGGGTCGATCACCACCGTCCGGATCGTTCCGGCCGGCACGAGGTCGAGGAGCGGGGGAGCGTCCGACGGGGGAGCAGCAGGCGTGGGCGCCGGGGCGGTGTCGGTCGTTTTGGCCAGGACCTCGATGACGATCCGGACGCCGCCGCGGTCGCCCGGCAGGTCGGAGGCGCGAAACGACGCATAGCGCGGCCCCAGGTCGATCGCGATCGCCGCCGCCCCCTCGGGCCGAATGCCGGCGATCAGCTCCGGCGCCGATGAAGCAGGAAGCGCGGCGTCGATCGCGTCAGCCTCGAACCGCAACAGCAGGCGGTTCGCGTCCTGGGTCACCGAATGCCGCGTCGTCGGCGCGACGTCGAACGTCAGGCGGGCCACCGCACCAAGCGGCTCGATCCGCCCGGCTACACGCGGCATGCGGATCTCGCCGACCAGGATCAAACGCGACGGCTTGCGCAGCTCGAGCGGCGTCCCCGCCACCGGCGCGAGCGCCCGCGACACGAAGTCCACCGGCACGAACCAGGCGGCGCCGTCGCGGGCCGGAGGAGCGGGGAGGGAGATGAGCCGTCCGGCCACCGAGGCGATCTCCTGGTTGGGGGACAGCAGGATCGACTGGCCGCGCGTGGTGATCGTCAGCCCGCCGGCAATGGTGTCTTCTTTCACGCCGAGGTTGAACAGCCGGGCGAGGTCGTCGACCGCGAACATCTCCTGGCCGTTGAACACTCGCGCCGGCAGCGGCCGGCGTCCTTCCCGGGAGATCACGGTGTAGGGCGCAGGGGATGAGGGCGCCTGCGCGGCGGCCAGGCCGGTCAGGGCGCAAACGATGACGGTGAAGGCCGCGAACAGGGTTCGAATGGACACGTGCGTCCAATTCTATGGTGTCGACTCGGATAAGTCCCAACTGTGACGCTGTTATCTCAAGTGCCGCCTCGCGAAGGCGTTACCGGAACCTGACTTGAGATATCGCTCGAAGCGAATGGCCCGGGCCTCGTCGGCGAACTGGATCGAGACGACCACTCTCCAGGGGCGCGCCGACACCGTGGCGCTGCAGCGTCCGTCGTTGTGCGCGGCAAGCCGTGCGGCGACGTTCGACGTTACACCGGTGTAGGACCGGGTGCCGATGCTCTGACTCTGAAGAATGTAGACAGATCGCTTGGGCGCCATGCCTCGAGGAATGGCAAACGGCGCACCGATCCAGAAGCGTGGGTTTCGAGAGCGGCTGATCAGGCTGTGAAGTGACAACCGCAGTTGACGGCGAGTCGCCCGACCGTCGCGGCTCGAACTGTCGCTGAGCCGCTATGGTGGGCGACCTTCGACTCGCATGGCTGACAACGAGCTCGCTCAGCGCGTCGCCACCGTCTCGGCTGAGCTGACGCTGAGCTCGCTATGGCGGGCAACCTTCGCCTGATGCGTGACTGAGCTCGCTTGGCTTGCCATGAGCGAGCCGCGCTCGAATGCAGGCGAGCGAAGGTTGGAGGCGGCGGGATTCGCACCCGCGTCCGAACATACATCCCCGCAGGAATCTACGATGCGTATCCGCCTCTGAAGTGTCGCACCCGGCGTGAAGAGACGGAAAAACCGCCGGGCACCCGCCCCGAAAAGTCTCGCTGCCAACGTCCGAGGTAGCCGTTGACCGCCAGCCTACTAATATGACATCCGGTCCCCAGTCCGCAGGCTGACCAGGGTGGACGCTCACAGGTTATTAAGCTGCGAGAGCGAGCTGCGTGTCCGCAGTTAGTGGTTTTCCATCTTTTGTCGAGGTTGATGGTCCTCGGCACGCATCCTGCGAAACAGTATCTCCGTCGAATCTAGGTCGCCCCCTCGAGAAAGGTTGAAGGCCGAAGGTTGAAGGTCGAAGGCCCAACGGCCCCGCACCGACAGACAATTTTACCCGGTCGGGGAACCCCAGTCAAACCGCTGTCGGGCTTGAACTTGTGGGTTTTCGCAGCTTGACTCTCCCGGATAGCCCCTCGATAATCGGCCGAGATGCCCGACGAATCCCTCGACGCGCTGCTGGACTCGGTGCGCGCGCGCGTCCAGGCCGAGCTGAATAACCAGCTCGGCACGATCACCCGACGATTCGAAGCCGACCTGGCCAGGGGACGGGAAGACGTCTCCGCTGAGGTCGAGCGTCGCTGGTCGGCAGTGCTCGACGCTCAGAAGGCGACCGACCGGCGAGAGCTGGAGACGGCGGTGGCGGCCGCCCGCGCCGACGCTGAACGACTGCTCGCGAGTGTACCGCTGGAGCCGGAGCCCGGCACCTTGCTGCACGCCTTTCAGGCCATCGACCGCGCCGGATCGTTGTCTGACGTTCTGTCAGCCATCGCCCGAGTCGCGTCGACGGTAACCTCCAGCGCCGTGCTGCTGGTCGCGAATGGCCAGCAGCTTCAGCGCTGGACCTCGAGCGGGCCGGCCGCGTCACCCGCCTCCGCAACCGCCGACCACCAGCCTGGCGGCGTCGCCGCCGAAGCGCTGAGCCTCGGCCGAGTCGTGCGGCGCAACGGCACGTCGATCGCCGCGCCGCTGCTGCTGGATGGCCGGGCGGTCGCAGTGCTCTACGCGGCCAAAGGGGACAACGGTCGCAGCCCTGAGGCGTGGGCGGAAACGATCGAGACACTCGCGCGCTACGGCGCCGCGCAGCTCGGAGCGATCACCGCGCTGCGCACGGTCCAGGCGCGGGAGTGGATACGACGCCCCCGGTCCATCCCGCCAGCCGAATACCCGAGCTCTGCGTCTCAAGTGGAACCGGACGCGCAATCGGCGCGACGCTATGCGCGGCTGCTCGTCTCCGAAATCAAGTTGTACAACGAGGCCGCGGTCCGCGACGGGCGGGCCGGGCGCGACCTGCTCCACCGGCTCGGTCCGGAGGTCGAACGTGCGCGCCGGCTCTACGAAGAGCGCGTGCCATCCACGGTGTCGGGCCGCGCCCAGCACTTCCATCAGGAACTCGTCCAGACCCTCGCCGGCGGCGATGCATCGCTGCTCGGCTGAAATACGCCACGTGATCGATTCAACATCCGCGAGCGTGACGCTCGCCCTGACGCTCGCGTTCACGCTGCTGCCGCTGCCGGGTTCGCCGGTTGCCGGCTCGCAGGAGAAGCTCACCCCCACCGCGCACGCCGCGCTGCCCGACGATCCGACTGATCTCTGGCTGGTCCCGTCGGCATCCGACCGCGTGTCGCGTGGCTACGCCCAGTACGAGCCGCTGGCCGAAGCCGCGGAGCGTTACGCCGCCGGGGACTATCGGGAGGCCCTGCAGCTGGCCTCCCGCCCGGCACTCGCGAAGACCCCGCTGGCCGGATACGCCGCGTACTACGCCGCGATGTCGCGACTCCGGCTGCTCGAAACCGAACCGGCTCAGAAAGCACTCGAGGAGCTCTCCCGCAAGGCGTCGGGCGCCCTGGTGGTCACTGCCTCGCTCGCCGCCGGTGAGGCCGCCGAAACCGCCCTGGACCACGCGGCGGCTGCCGCCATCTACGGCCGCCTCGCGGCCGACAAGCAGGCCGTGAACGACGAGATCCTCGCCCGGCTCGGACGCGCCGCCCTTGCCGCCGGGCGACCGTAAGACTGCGGCCCAGGCGTACCTTCGGCTCTACTACGAGTTCCCGCTCACCCCGGCCGGCGCCGCGGCCGCCACGCAGGTCGACGCGCTCGCCGACCAGATCACCCGGCGCGGCTACGAAGCCGACATGGGACGCGCGCAGATGTTTTTCGGCGCCCGGCGCTACGCCGAGGCGAAGGCGGCGTTTGCCACCGTCCGCCCCAATCTCAGCGGCGACCAGCGGGAGCTCGCCGATCTCCGCATCGCCGAAGCCGATTTCTACCTGAAGAATCACGCCGCCGCGCGCGAGGGCGTCCGTCCCTACATTCAGAAGGCGTCGCGGCTGGCCGAGGCCCGCTTCTTCTATCTCAGCGCGCTCCGCGACCTCGGAGACGACGACCAGTACATCGCGCTGACGCAGGCGCTGGTGGCCGAATTTCCGGACAGCTCCTGGGCCGAGGAGGCCCTCAACAACCTCGGGACCTACTACATCCTCGAGAACGACGACCAGGCCGCGGCCGAGACCTTCCGCGAGCTCTATACCAAGTTCCCCAACGGGACGCGCGCCGAGCGGGCCGCCTGGAAGTACGGATGGTGGGCCTACAAGATGGACGACCACGCCGAGACCATCCGGGTCTTCGAGAGCGCGGCCGCAGCGTTCCCGCGATCCGACTACCGGCCGTCCTTCATTTACTGGAGCGCGCGCGCCCACACCAAGACCGGGGCCGCCGCCGAGGGCATCGCACGCATGCGCCTCGTCCATGCCGATTACGCCAACTCGTACTACGGCCGGCTGGCCGAAGGCCATCTGCGGCGGGCCGGCGTCCTGCCCAAGGGCCCCGGCGTGACCCTGGCGGCCCAGGCCTCCGCGGCTCCCGCGCCGGCAGTCGCCAACGACGCCACCATCCGGCTGCTCCTCGCGATCGGCCTGTACGACGATGCGATCAGCGAGTTGAGGCATGCGCAACGGGCATCGGGCACGTCGCCGGCCATCGACGCCACGATCGCGTGGGCCTATCACCGCAAAGGAGAGTTGCGCCGCGCCATCACCCTGATGCGCCGCGCCTATCCGCAATTCCTCTCGGCCGGGGGCAACCGGCTGCCCGCCGAGCTCCTCCAGGTGATCTTTCCGCTCACCTACTGGGCCGCGATTCAGCGCGAGTCGAAAGCCCGCGGCCTCGACCCCTACCTGATCGCCGCGCTGATCGCGCAGGAGTCGACGTTCGATCCCAAGGTCCGCTCCGCCGCCAACGCCTGGGGGTTGATGCAGGTCGTGCCCGCGACCGGCCGGCGGATCGCCCGCCAGCTCGGGATGCGGGGCTTCCAGACGTCCACGCTCACCACCCCCGACGCGAACCTCAAGATCGGGACCTACTACTTCTCCCGGCTGGTGCAGCAGTTCGGCGGCACTTATTACGCTCTCGCCAGCTACAACGCCGGCGAGAACCGGGTCGTGCGCTGGAAGTCGGAGCGGCCGGGCATCGACGAGGACGAGTTCATCGACGACATCCCGTTCCCGGAAACGCAGAACTACGTCAAGCGGATCCTCGGCACCGCCGAGGATTACCGCAGCCTCTACGGCCCGGGCGGGGGGGACGGGCGCTGGCGAACCGTTGAAAGTCAGAATTCAGAATTCAGAACTCAGAACCTGGAACCTGGAACCTGGAACCGGCTTCGCCGGTATTAGAATCGTCCATCCTGCCTGAACCCGCCACGTCGCGCACGACGATCGTCCCCATCCTCGCCGCCATCGTCACGGTGTTTGCCGCCTGGCTGTCGCAGGGATCGCTGGCCTATACGGGACACGGCACCGACCGCATTGCGCTGCTGCCGGTGTCGTTCGTCAGCCTCGCGATCTCGCTCGCCGCCGGGGGCTTCGTCCTGTGGAGTATTCGGCGCGGGGCGCGGGCGGCATCGGTGTTTCTGCTGATCCTCGTGGTCCTGCCGTGGCTGCCGCTCCGGCTGCACCCCGCGTTGCAGCTGTGGACCGGCCCGCTGTCGATCCTCGTCTGGCTGGCGCTGGCGGCGGCGATGGCCCCGCCGGTCGGGCGGATCACCGCGGTTCGCCGTCCCGCCACCCTGGCCGGCGTTCTTGCATTCGTCATCGGACTGGTTGCATGGTGGCAGGTGTCACCGCAGGTGCCGGGGGGAGACGAGCCGCACTACCTGGTGATCACCCAGAGCCTGCTGGCTGACGGCGACCTGCGGATCGAGAACAACCATCGTCAGCGTGACTACGGCGATTACTTCAGAGGGGACCTGCCGCCGGACTTCCGCGTCCGCGGACGCGACCGCGAGATCTATTCGATCCACGCGCCCGGCGTCTCGGCGCTGGTCGCGCCGGCGTTCGCGGTCGGCGGATACCCGGCGGCGGTGCTCCTGCTGCTGGTGATCTCCGCACTCGGGTCGGCGCTGGCCTGGCAGCTGGCATGGACGGTCACGGGGCGATCCGATGCCGCCTGGTTCGGATGGGCGGCGGTCACGCTCTCGGCCACGTGGATATTTCACAGCTTCACGATCTATCCCGACGGTCCGGGAGCAGTGCTGCTGCTGACCGGCGCCTGGGCACTGCTGCGCGCCGAGCGTGAAGCGGTCGAGCAGCGCGGCCCGGTCATGCCGTGGTTGTGGCACGGAGCTGCGCTCGCGGCGCTGCCGTGGCTGCACAGCCGCTTCGCGGTGCTGGCGGCCGGCGTCGGCGCGCTCGTGCTGCTGCGCATGGCGCGCGTGCCCGACGCCGCGACCAAAGCGCTGGCATTTCTCGTCGTCCCGGCCTTCAGCTTCATCGGCTGGCTGGCCTACTTCATCGCGATCTACGGCACGCCGGACCCCTCCGCCCCTTACGGAGGCGAAGAAGGCGCGTTCGCCTTCGTGCCGGACGGCCTGGCCGGCCTGCTGTTCGATCAGCGCTTCGGCCTGCTGGCCTACGCGCCGGTCCTGGTGTTCGCGTTCGTCGGCATCGGCGTGATGATCCGCGGTCCGAAATGGCGACGCTACGCTCTCGAGCTGCTGTTCGTGCTGCTGCCGTACCTCGTGGTCGTCACCTACGTGGCGATGTGGTGGGGAGGGCGCAGCGCGCCGGCGCGGTTCGTCGTCCCGGTACTGCCGTGGCTGGCGATCCCGGCGGCGGCCGCCTGGACGGCGATGACCGGGCGCGTCACCCGGATCACCGCGGCCGCGGCGCTGGTCTTCTCGGTATACGCGTCGGCGGTGCTGGTGTTCGCGGGCGACGGCGGGCTCGCCTTCAACGTCCGCGAGAGCCATGCCGCCTGGCTCGAATGGCTGAATGGAAACGTCGACCTCTCGCGCGCGCTGCCGGTGTGGTGGCGCGACACCGAGGTCGCGCTGTTCCGCGGGATCGTGATCTGGGGAGGCGCGGCGGTGGCGGCGTGGATGGCGTTGCGCACGCTCGAGGCCCGGGGCCGCCTGACCGGACGCGCGGAAGCCATCGCCGGCACGGCCTTCATGTTCGCCGCCGCGGCCTCGGTGGCGGCGACGATCACCTGGGCGGCCGAGGGGGTACCGGGGTACCGGACCAGCTCGTCGCAGCTGGCCGCGCTGCGGACGATCTCCTCGGAACCGCGGGTGCTGCCCCTGCGTCTGTCGCCGTTCGGCCGCCTGCGGCGCGACGAGGTGGCCTCGTCCTTCTCGATCCGGCCGGAGCCGGCGACGGCCCCCGGCGGCGCCGGACGCAACGACCGGCCGCTCTTCACGCTGCCGGCGGTCCCGGCGGGGGAGTATCGGGTCCGTCCGGTCACCTCCGGCACCGAGGGCTGGATCATGATCGGGATCGGCCGCGACCAGTTCGCGATCGTCACCGAGCCGGTTGCGTCCGCCCGCGCGGGCATGACCGTCCGCTTCCCGGTGGACGTCCGGGCGCTCATCGTCCGGGGTGACGAAGACGCGCGGCGGAGCGTCACCGGACTGGACGTGCAGCCGATCCGGCTGGTGCTGCCCGGGGAGGCGCTGACGCGAGGCTTCGCCAGGCATGCGGTGCGATACGCCGACACCACCACCTATTTCCTCGATGACGAGAGCTACCCCGAGCCTGAGGCGTTCTGGGTGGGAGGGGCGCGATCGAGCGAGATCGTGGTCCAGCCTGACAGCGCGCGTCCGGCGATCACGCTTCTGGCGAGAAACGGTGCCAATGAGAACACCGTTCTCATCGCGACGAAAGACTGGCGAGAAGAGATGCGGCTCGGTCCCGGTGAGGAGCGGCGGCTGCAGGTCCCGATCGCGGCGGGAAGCGCCGCCACCCTCATTCGTCTGACCACCTCCGCCGGATTCATCCCCTCAGCCGTGGATCCGTCGAGCCGCGATAACCGACTTCTGGGAGTGTGGGTGAAGGTGGAAGGGAGAAATTAAGAATTCAGAATTAAGAACTCAGAATCCGAATGGCTCAGAATGACAATCCTGGCTGGTTCCAGAGGCACATTCTGAGCATTCTGAGTTCTGAGTTCTGAGTTTCTAGAATCTCACCGCTGCGCCGAGGTACAGCCCCCTTAGCTTGAGGTGTCCTTCGTCCTGGTCGACGCGGTAGAAGACGGAGAAGGAGCGGTAGCCGGCCTGGGCGCCGATGTGGTCGTTGAAGTTCACGGTGCCGTAGAGATCCAGGTCGTAGAAGTTGCCGGAGTAGTCTTCGTCGATGCGGTCGGGCAGCTTGAAACCGCTGAATTCGCCGGTGATCGAGATGTTCGGCGCGACGTAGACGCGACCGATGGCGCCGATCGCCGGGATCGGGGCGCGGGCGTGGACGAACTCGTTGTTGAAGAAGTTGAGCAGTTCGGCGCGGACGTCGGTGTACTTGGCCTCGAGCAGGATGCCGAAGAAGCCGCGATCCCGGTAGATGATGTCGTACTCGTAGGTGAAGCGGTAGGCGTTCCAGTCGAGCTCAGTCGATATCGGCAGCGCGGCAGTGTAGAGGATGCCGTTGAAAATGATATTGCGCCGGAGCACCCCCTCCGCCTCCAGGTAGTTCACCGGGGTGTACTCGAACCGCAGCTTGTGCTTCTTCGCCATGCGCAGCACGACCTTCAGCTGCTTGAACGTATCCCTGTCGATACCGAGGTCGTCGACGAAATCGATGCGGTCGCCGATGATGCCGGGCAGCGATTCGCTGGCGATCGAGATGTCAGGTGTCGGGAACCAGAGGTAACCGCCGATCTCGACGCGATAGTTCTCGCCGGTGGCAAGGTTGGAGGCGCCCTGGGCAGCGTACTGCGCATGCGCGGGGACGGCCGCGAGCAGACAGGTCAGACACAAAATGGACATCGCAACGCGTGTGCGCATGTAGTTTTCTCGGCCCCGGATGGAAGAAAATGGAAAACGGCCTCGCTGGGGAGGAGGCTGGCCTGCTGGGAAAAGCGAATCTAGGATAGCACATATACTCGGGAAGAATGGGCCCCGCGTTCCGGCGTCTTCTCCCCTACGTGCTGCGCTACCGGCGTCAGTTTTCGATCGGGCTGTTGTGCGTCTTCATCACCACATCGATCCAGCTGCTGCCTCCCTGGGTGCTGAAATTCGCGGTCGATGACCTGACCGCGGGGGTGACGAGCGGCAAGCTCGTCCGGTACGCCGCGATCATCATGGCGATCGCGCTGGTCGGCGCGGTCTTCAGGTTCCTCATGCGGCGCATCATGATCGGGGCGTCACGCGAGGTCGAGTACAACATCCGGAACGCCTTCTTCGCCCGCCTCCAGCTCCTTCCGCTCGGCTACTACCAGGCGCGGCGCACCGGCGATCTCATGTCGCGCGCCACCAACGATCTGAACGCCGTCCGGATGATGGTTGGGCCGGCCGTGATGTATTCGGCGAACACGATCCTGGTGTTCGTCGTAGCGATCGTGGTCATGCTCTCGATCGACGTGCGGCTGACGCTGATCGCCCTGGTGCCGCTGCCGTTCGTGTCGCTGAGCGTGTGGTACTTCGGCAACGCGATTCACCGGCGGTTCGAGGCGATCCAGGCACAGCTCTCCGAGGTCAGCGCGGTGGTGCAGGAGAACCTCGCCGGCGTCAGGGTCGTGCGGGCCTACGGACAGGAGGCGCACGAGATCGAGCGGTTCCGCGCCGCGAACGAGGAATATGTTCGCCGGAATCGCGTGCTCATCCGGCTCCAGGGGCTCTTCTACCCCAGCATGACGTTCTTTCTGGGCCTCGGCGCGCTGCTCGTCCTCTGGATGGGCGGGCAGGAGGTGATCCGCGGCCGCATCAGCCTTGGAGAGTTCTTCGCGTTCAACTCGTATCTCGCCCTCCTCAGCTGGCCGATGATTGCGTTCGGCTGGGTCACCAACATCCTGCAGCGCGGTCTGGCCTCGTGGGGACGCATGCTGGAGGTGATGGATGCGGTGCCAACCATCAACGACGATCACGTGACCGAGCCCGGACGCACGTTGCCGATCGCAGGGACGATCGAGCTCCGCGACCTGACCTTCGTCTACCCGGGGTCCGACCGCCCGGTGCTGCGCGACATCTCCCTGCGCATCCCCGCGGGATCGACCGCGGCGTTCGTCGGCGGCACCGGATCCGGCAAGTCGACACTCGTATCGCTGCTGCCGCGGCTGCACGAGCCGCCGCCCGGAACAGTGTTCGTGGACGGCGTGGACGTCCGCGAGATCCCGCTCGAGAAGCTGCGCGGCGCCATCGGCGTCGCCCCGCAGGAGCCGTTCCTGTTCTCGGACACGATCGCCGAGAACATCAGCTTCTCGGCTGATGGCTCGGGCCCGCCGGGTTCAAGCGAGGATCCGGTCGCTCGTCCACGGGTCGAGCAGGCCGGCGCCGTCGCTCGCCTCGACAAGGACGTCGAGACGTTCCCTCGCAGCTACGACACCGTGGTCGGCGAGCGCGGCATCACGCTGTCGGGCGGGCAGAAGCAGCGCACCGCCATCGCGCGGGCAGTCTTTGCCGATCCGCGGATCCTGGTGCTGGACGATGCCCTGTCGGCGGTGGACACGTATACGGAAGACGAGATCCTGACGCAGCTGGCCGCCGTCCTGCGTCAGCGCACCTCGATCATCGTTGCCCACCGGGTCTCGACCGTGCGGCGGGCGGACCAGATCTTCGTTCTCGACGAAGGGCAGATCGTCGAGCGGGGCAGCCACGATGTGCTGCTCGCCCACGACGGCGTCTACGCGTCGCTCTATCGACAGCAGCTGCTCGAACAGGAACTGGAGGCGAGCTGATCGCGGTCCGCGATCGATCCGATGTCTCAAGAAGAAGAGGTTCTCGGCAAAGCCTACGACGCCGCCCTGATGCGGCGGCTGATGGCCTACCTGCGGCCCTACACGCCCCAGGTGCTGGTCGCGCTCGCGGCGATCGTCAGCGCATCGCTGCTGCAGCTCGCCCAGCCCTACCTGATGAAGGTGGCGATCGACGAGCACATCGCGCGCGGCAGCATGAGCGGGCTGGAAGGGCTCGCCCTCGCCTTCCTGGCCGTGCTGGTCGGCAGCTTCGCGCTCGAGTTCCTGCAGACCTGGGTGCTGCAGAACACCGGGCAGCGGATCATGTTCGACATGCGGATGCAGATCTACGGGCATCTGCAGCGAATCGACGTCCAGTACTACGATCGCAACCCGGTTGGGCGGCTGATGACGCGGGTGACGACGGATGTCGACGTCCTGAACGAGCTGTTCACCGCCGGGGTGGTGTCGGTCTTCGGCGACATTTTTCTGCTGATCGGGATCATGGGGGCGCTGGCGTGGATGGACTGGCGCCTGGCCGCGATCGCCTTTGCGGTGCTGCCGTTGATCGCGTTCGTCACCCAGTGGTTCCGCCGCAACGTGCGCGAGTCTTACCGCCGGGTCCGGACCTGGATCGCGCGCATCAACGCCTTTCTCCAGGAGCACATCACCGGGATGGCGACCGTCCAGCTGTTCCGCCGTGAGGCCCGCAGCTTCGCCGCGTTCGACACGGTCAATCGCGGGCATCGCGATGCCAACATCGAGTCGATCTATTACTACGCGGTGTTCTATCCCGCGATCGAGGTCATCGGCGCGCTCTCCACCGCGATGATCATCTGGTTCGGCGGTAACTGGGTCATGGGAGGCACGCTGTCGGTCGGCTCGTTCGTGGCGTTCGTACTCTATTCGCAGCGCTTCTACCGCCCGATCAGCGACCTCTCGGAGAAGTTCAACATCCTCCAGTCGGCGATGGCCTCGTCCGAGCGGATCTTCAAGCTGCTCGATACGCCGCCGAGGATCGTCTCGGGAGCCCTTGCCCACCGTAGCCTTGGCGAGGGAGGGCTTGCCCACCGTAGCCTTGGCGAAGGTGGGGGTCACATCGTGTTCGACCACGTTTCGTTCGCCTACAACGGCACCGACCTGGTGCTGCAGGACGTCTCCTTCGAGGTCAGGCCGGGTGAGCGCGTCGGCATCGTCGGGGCGACGGGAGCAGGGAAGTCCACGATCATCAACCTGCTGCTGCGGTTCTACGACGTCAGTGGCGGAAGGATCCTGGTCGACGGCGTCGATATCCGCGAGATGGACCTCCAGCGGTTGAGGCGCCTCTTCAGCCTCGTGCTCCAGGACGTGCACCTGTTCTCGGGCACGGTGGCGTCGAACATCCGGCTCGGCCAGTCGGCGATCGATGACGATGCGCTGCGGGTGGCGGCGACAGCAGTCCATGCCGACGGATTCATCACCGCGCTGCCGAACGGCTACGCCAGCCCGGTGGCGGAACGCGGCGCGACCTTCTCGGTCGGTCAGAAGCAGCTGCTCTCGTTCGCCCGGGCGCTCGCCTTCGATCCGCGGATCCTCGTCCTGGACGAGGCGACATCGAGCGTCGACACCGAAACCGAGCTGCTGATCAGGGACGCGTTGCACACACTGATGGCCGGCCGGACCACCATCGCGATCGCCCACCGGCTCTCGACGATTCAGGACATGGACAAGATCCTCGTCCTGCATCGGGGGCAGCTGCGCGAGGCGGGTACCCACCAGGAGCTGCTGGCGAAGCGGGGGATCTACTACAAGCTCTATCAGCTGCAGTATCAGGAGGGGTAGGGAAGGCTGACTTAGGATCCCGCAGCGGCCGCGCTCTTCTTCTCCCTCATTCTGAAGAGGCGATCGACCAGGCCGGGACGGCTGTGCGTTGGGTTCCAGCCGAGGCGCAGCACGGTGAGCTTCATCGGGCGCCGGCCCATCTGCAGGGCTTCGTTGCAGCTCCACAGGTATACGTCCACGTGCCGTCCCTGGACCCGGGGGCCGGTGTCCATCACCGTGTAGATGCCGTCGTACTTTTCCCCCAGCTGATCGATCCGGATCACCGACCCGATCGGGAGCAGGTCCGGATCGGCGGCGGCAATCCCGTTCCGGACGTTGACGCCGGACGCGGTCGTCGTCCCCTTGCAGTAGAACGTCGCCGTGAAACGCAGCGGGGACGCGGTTTCCGAGGCCAGGCGGGCGCCGCCGCCGGGAATCATCGCTGCGCGGAGCTCCGCCAGGCGCGCCAGATGGCGGGAATCGAAGACGGTGACATCGAACAGGAAGGCAAACGTGAGTGCCGCGACCGTTGTCGCGACCACCTTCCGCCCGGTTGAATGCGAAAGGATCATTTCGAGGTTCAACCAGCGCCGGGGAGGCCTTCACTATAGCCTCCGGCGGCCGTCAGGTCAAAGGGATGAGGGCTGCATACCCCGTCCGGGTATAGCGAGAAATCGCTTTACAAATCCAATGAATTTGCCAGTCGGGCGGGTCCTGTTCAGAAATGCGTGAAACCTGAGGGCATTTCGACGACCGCTCCAGGCCCGGTCAGCAGCACCGCCGGGTCTGCGGTCAGCTCGCCGATCCTGGTCAGGGGCAACCCGCGCGCGCTGCTCTCGACCGAGCGGAACCGGCCGCGGAACTTCCGCGGTACCGCGAACAGCAGCTCGTAGTCGTCGCCAGCCTCGGTGGCGGCGATCACGGGATCTGCCCCCTGCTGCTCGAACCAGGCCGAGGCGGCGCGATCGATCGGCAGGGCCGCGCCGTCGATAATCGCCCCGGTGCCGCTGGCTTCGGCAATCTGGCGCACCGCGTCGGCCAGTCCATCGCTGAGGTCCATGCAGGCGGAAGCGGCCCGGTTGCGGCCGAGCAGCATTCCGAGCCTCAGCCGCGGCTCGGGCCGGCGATGACGCGCGACGCATCCGCTCATCGGGTCATCTGCTTGAAGGTCGGGGCCGCTGTCAGCGAAGGCCCTCAACCAGCCGAGCCCGGCGGCCGCCGCACCGATACTCCCCGAGACGTAGAGCGCGTCCCCGGGACGGCCGCCGCTGCGAGTCAGGATCCGCCGCGGGCGCACGCTGCCGGTCACCGTCACATCGACGATGAGCGGGCCGGGGGATCGCGAAATGTTGCCGCCGGCGACGGCCGTGCCGGCGGAGGCGGCCATGCCGATCACGCCGTCGAGGATCGCATCCACGTCCACGAGCGAGATGCTCGAGGGGAGGATCAACGAGAGCAGCGCGAACTCCGGACGGGCCCCCATGGCGACGATGTCGCTGAGGTTGACGGCGAGCGCCTTGTGGCCGACATCCGCCAGGCTCGAGAACCGCCGGTCGAAATGGATCCCCTCCACCACCGCGTCGGTGGTGAGCACCTGGAAGGCGCCGCGCTCCGGCACGATGACCGCGGCGTCGTCGCCGGGCCCGACCAGCAGCGAGGCGGGGGCCGGAGGCAGGCGCTGCCGGATGTGGGCGACGAGCGCGCGCTCACCGGGCGCCGGGCCGGCGCTATCGCGCGAAGTCAATCGACCGCGTCTCCCGGATCACCGTGACCTTGATCTGCCCCGGGTACTGGAGCTCGTTCTCGATGCGCCGGGCGATGTCTTTCGACAGCCAGACCGTGGCTTCGTCCGAGACGCGGTCGCTCTCGACCAGGATCCGGATCTCGCGGCCGGCCTGCAGCGCGAACGACTTGGACACTCCTTCGAACGAATCGGCGATCCCTTCCAGCTTCTCGAGGCGCTTGACGTAGGACTCGAGGATGTCGCGTCGTGCCCCCGGCCTCGCCGCGGAGATGGCGTCGGCGGCCTGGACGATCATCGCCTCGAGCGACGGCCAGTCGATGTCCATGTGGTGAGCGGCGACGGCGAGCAGGACCGGCTCGCTCTCTCCGTGTTTTCGCAGGAAGTCGAGGCCGAGCTCGAGGTGCGTGCCCTGCAGATCGCGGTCGATTGCCTTGCCGATGTCGTGGAGGAAGGCGGCGCGCGCCGCGACCTGGCCGTTCAGCCCGAGCTCCTTGGCCATGATTCCAGCGAGGAAGGCGACCTCCCTGGAATGGTTCAGCACGTTCTGCCCGTAGCTGGTGCGGAACTTCAGGCGCCCCATGAGGCGAAGCACTTCGGGATGGAGATCGAAGAGACCGAGCTCGAAGGCGGCCGCTTCACCCTCGCGCCGGACGGTCTCCTCCATGTCCGCCTTGACCTTTTCGACGACCTCTTCGATCCGCGCCGGGTGGATCCGGCCGTCGGCGATCAGCCGTTCGATCGCCTGGCGCGCGATCTCCCGCCGCAGCGGGTCGAAGCTCGAAAGGATGATCGCCCCCGGCGTGTCGTCGACGATCAGCTCGACGCCGGTCATGGTCTCCAGCGCGCGGATGTTCCGTCCCTCGCGGCCGATGATCCGCCCCTTGAGGTCGTCGCTCGGCAGGTCGACGACCGAGACGGTGGTCTCGATCGCATGTTCGGCGGCGCTGCGCTGGATCGCGTCGGCGATGATCTCCTGCGCGCGATGGGCGGCGGTCTCGCGAGCCTCGGTTTCAAGCCGCTTCACCAGGTTGGCGGCGTCGCGCCGGGCGTCCCCCTCGATCTGCTTCAGCAGGAGCTCGCGGGCTTCCTCCGCGGTCAGGCCGGCCAGGCGCTGCAGTTCCCGCTGGAGGTCGGCGACCAGCTGCTCGTGGCGGGCGAGGGTCGCGGCCGCGGCCTGTTCGCGGGCGGCGAGGCGCGATTCGGCGCTGTGGAGGTCCTGTTCCAGTTTGGCGGTTGCCGACAGGCGGTCGGCCAGCAGGCGGGTCTTGTCGGCCAGCCCCTGCTCGAGCGCGGTGATCTCCTGCTGCCGCTCGCGGGCGCGCTGGTCGGCCGCCGCCGACACGGCATGTGCGGTCTCGCGGCTTTCGAGCGCCGCCTCCTTGCGGAGGTTGTCGGCGTCCCGTTCGGCCTGTTTGATGATGCGTTCGGCGTCCGAGGTCGCGGTCTCGAGGGTGTGCCGGGCGGTGCGCCGGCGGATGGCGGCCCCCCACAGCAGCACTCCGCCGCCGGTCGCGCCGGCCAGCAGGAGGACGAAAGCGGCAAGACCCGTAGGTGTGCCCATGCAGGCGCCCCGCGAAAAAACGCACGGGGCCGTCGGCCTCGTGCGGAGGTCAGATCGTGTTCAGCTTGCAGGAGAAGGTGAAGAAGGCCCCGCTTTGCCGTGTGGGGAGGTCGGATGAACCTGCTAGAGCAGGTGGAACCGCTGCACAAGCCACGCTTCAGGCTTCCTCTTACAGAGGCATGCACACCACGCGACGTCGCGATTCACTTGGATGAAACATCGGCTCAAACGAGCCTCCGAACCATCACGCACAAAGCAGGGAACTCAAAAACCCTGTCTGAATCTTACCGCAGGGCAGGGAGGTGGCGGGTGAAAAAGAGCCGCCGGTCTTACCGGGCCGCCGCCTCGCTGTGATCCAGGCCGAGGGCCAGGTCGAGGACCTTCTCGAGCTCCTGCGCCCGCGCGGTGATCGAGTCGCGGCGGTGCCGCTCGTCGGCCTGGACCCGGAAGCACTCGTCGGCAATGTTCAGCGCCGCGAGCACGGCGATTTTCAAGGTGTCGCCGGCGGTCGTTTCGCGGGACGCGGCCCGCATCTTCTGATCGACGTAGGCGGCAAGCTCCGTCACGTAGGTCGGGTCGAGTCCGCTGCGGATCGGGTACTGCTGCCCGTGGATCTCGACGTGCACGACGCGGGACGGATCGTCCTGCTCCATGACCCCTACAGGTTGAGCGCTTCGATCTGCTCGAGCATGTCGGCGACGCGCGTCCGGATCAGGTCCCGTTCCTCGCGCAGTGCCGTCAGTTCAACCCCGGTGCCCTCGGCTTCAGCCACCCGGTTGCGGAGCGCCTCGAGCTCGCGCGACAGTCGCGCGTTGTCTTCCGACGTCCTGGCACTCTCCGCCCGGAGACGGTCGATCACCCCGACGAGCATCCGGACTTTCTCTTCGAGCCGATCGATCGGCTCGAAATCTACTCCACGCGCAACAGCCACTTTCGCCAATTTCGTATTCTCCGACAGGCAGGCCGCTGAACCCCCGCCCCGCAAAACCAGAACCTGGAACCCAGAACCAGAACCTAGAACCCAGAACCTGAACTAACGTCGCTGAACCCCATGTTCCCGCTCGAGCGCGGTAACGATCGCCTTCATCGCCGTCTCCACCTCATCGTCGGTCAACGTCCGGTCCGGTGAGCGGAAGGTGAGGCGGAGCGAAAGACTCACGCGACCTTCCGGAATCCCTTTGCCCTGGTAGCGATCGAACTCGGCAATCGATTCCAGGATGGGTGGAGCCGCCGAACGGATAGTGCCACGAACGGCAGCAGCAGGCAAGACGTCGCCGACGAGAATGGAGAGATCGCGCACGATCGACGGGTACTTCGGCAGCGATTCGGCGCGGAGATCCGTGCGCGTCATCCGTGCCGCCAGCGCATCTGTATCCAGCTCCGCGATGTAGACCTCTTCCCCGGCGGGGAACCCGCGCTGCTCCGCGATCGTCGGGCTCAGCTGGCCGAGGACTCCGAGCAACGTATCGCCCGATCGGACTTCGGCGCCGCGGCCGCGCACGAGATAGGACGCACCGGACGGCGCGAACTCGAGATCGCTCACCCGCAGCGCGGCGCCGATCGCCTCGACGACTCCCTTCACGTCGAAGAGATCCACGGGGCGCGCGCCACCCGACCAGTGGCCGGCGTCTCCGGCGCCCGACCACACGAAGGCGACCGCGCGTCCCTCGCCCGACGCGGTGAACCGGCTGCCGGTCTCGAACAGCCGGACGTCCTTGCGGCCACGCCGGCGGTTGTGCGCGCACGACTCCAGCAGTCCGGGCACGAGCGACGGGCGCAGCACGGCAAACTTTTCCGAGAGCGGGTTGGCGATGGCGGCTGGCGTGCCACCGTCCGCCAGGAACGGCTCGGCCGCCTGCCGTTCGATGAACGCGAAGGTCATCGACTCGGACAATCCGGACCCGGTGAGAATCTGACGGATGCGCCGGTCCAGCTCGATGCGGGGATCCGGCGCCGGTTGCGGGCTGACCAGGACCGGGAAGGTCGTGGGCAGCCGGTCGAAGCCGAAGTGCCGGCCGACTTCTTCCACGAGATCGACCTCGCGCAACACGTCCGGCCGGAAGGTCGGCACGACGACCGCCCAGCTCAACTCGTCGGAGTTCGTGCGGGTTGCGGCAAATCCGAGGCCGGCGAGGATCCGCTCGACATCTTCCGCCGGCACGGCCAGGCCCAGCACCCGGGCAATTCGGCCGGCGCGAAGCGTCAGGCGCGGCGACGACACCGGCAGCGGGTAGACATCGACTACGCCATGAGGCTGCGCGGCGCCGAGCTTCTCGAGAAGCTGGACCGCGCGTCGAAGCCCGAGCGGCGGCGCGTCGACGTCGCCGCCGCGTTCGAACCGGGTCGATGCCTCGGTCTTGAGGTTGAGCCGCTTGCTCGTACGCCGCACCGACGCGGGCTGGAAATAGGCGCTCTCGAGCACCATGCGGGTGGTCGAGGCGCCGATCTCGGAATCCTGGCCGCCCATGACGCCGCCGATCGCCACGGCCCTCTCGGCGTCCGCGATCACCAGCATCTCCGGATCCAGCGTCCGCTCGACGCCGTCCAGCGTCTTCAGCGTCTCCCCCTTGCGCGCCCGGCGCACGATCAGCCGCCCACCCGCCAGGCGTGCGAGATCGAACGCGTGCATCGGCTGCCCGATCTCGAGCATCACGTAGTTGGTGACGTCGACGACGTTGTTGATCGACCGGACGCCGGCCGCTTCGAGGCGCTTCGCCAGCCACTCCGGCGACGGCCCGACCCGGACGTCGAACACCTGCGCGCAGTATCGCGGGCACAGGTCGGCGGCCTCGATAGTTACGGGAAGCGCCGGGCTCGACGCCGCCTCGGGCGCACCTGCCTCCTGCCTGGCACGAGCCTCCGCCGGCCAGATGACCGACGCTTCGCGCGCCATACCCGCGTGGCTCAGGCAATCGGGCCGGTTCGCGGCGATCTCGAAATCGATCACGCCGTGCTCGACGCTCGCGACTTCGAAGCCGCGCAGCGAGATCTCGCGGGCGACGAGGTCCACGTCGCCGGGAATCGCCGTCAGCTCGGCGAGCCACTGATGGACGATCTTCACAGCGGGAACTGCTCCAGGAAACGCAGGTCGTTCTCGTAGAAGAGCCGGATGTCCTCGACCCCCCACTTCAGCAGCGCGATGCGCTCGATCCCCATGCCGAACGCGAATCCGGTGTACTTCTCCGGGTCGTAGCCCACCGCCTCGAACACCGCCGGGTGGACCATGCCGCTCCCCAGGATCTCGACCCAGCCGGTCCGCTTGCACATCCCGCAATTCACGCCCGTGCCGCCGCAGACCGCGCAGCTGATGTCCACTTCGGCGCTGGGCTCGGTGTAGGGGAAGAAGCTCGGACGGAAGCGGACCTTGCGATCCTGGCCGAACAGCTCCTTCACGAAGATGTCGAGCGTGCCCTTCAGGTCGGCCAGGGTGATCGTCTCGCCGACGACGAGCCCTTCGACCTGGGTGAACATCGGGGTGTGCGTGAGGTCGAGATTGTCGCGGCGGTAGACCCGGCCCGGCGCGATCAGGCGTACCGGCGGCTGGTGCGTCTCCATGTAGCGGATCTGCATGCCGGAGGTGTGCGTCCGCAGCAGCGTCGCCGGGTTGCCGGCGGAAGAGCGCATCGGCGCCGATAGGTAGAGCGTGTCCTGCATGTCGCGCGCAGGATGCTCGGCCGGCATGTTGAGCGCTTCGAAGTTGTGATAGTCGTCTTCGAGTTCAGGCCCCTCGATGACGAGAAAGCCCATGCGCGTGAAGATGTTCTCGATGCGCTCGCGAAGAATCGTCAGCGGGTGGCGATGGCCGATGGCCGGGCGGCGGCCCGGCAGCGTGACATCGACGCTTCCGGCGGCAGGCCGCGCCTGGGCCGCGGCGGCGATGCGGAGGTCGAGTTGCGATTCGATTTCCTGCTTGAGGGTGTTCGCCATCTGGCCGAGGCGGGGGCGATCCTCGGCCGGCGCGGAGCCGAGCGCCTTGAGCAGACCCGAGACCAGGCCTCCCTTGCGCGCGAGGTAGCGGTCACGCACCGCCCGCAGCTCCGCCTCGCTCGCCGCCGCTGCGAGCTCCCTGGAGAACTGCGATCTGAGGGAATCGATCGGAGATTCAGACATTCGCCGGCGACGGTCTCGGTTCGAGGTTCTGGGTTCTACGTTCCAGGTTCCAAGGTCCTCGAAGCAAGAACCCGGAACCTGGAACCCTGAACCTGGAACCTTTTCAGGCGCGCGCAGCCGCGGCGGCGGCGCGGGCCTTGGGGCGCGCCGCTTTCGCGGCAGTCGACGGCGCCTTCTTGGCCGGGGCCGGACGGGCCTCCGCCGCCGCCGAGGCGAGCTTGGCGAAGGCGGCCGGCGAGGTGACGGCGAGGTCCGCCAGCTGCTTCCGGTCGATCGGGTTCCCTGCGGCCTTGAGGCCGGCCATCAGCTGACCGTAGGTCAGGCCGTTCTCGCGAGCGGCGGCATTGATGCGGACCACCCAGAGACGACGGAAGTCACGCTTCTTCCGGCGCCGGCCGACGAACGCATACTTGAGCGCGGTGTCGACCGACTCTTTCGCGGCGCGATAGAGCTTGCTCTTGTTCTGGTAGAAGCCCTTGGCGCGTGCCAGCAGCTTCTTGCGCTTGGCGCGGCGGACGTTTCCTCGTTTGACTCTCGGCATTACTTGTCTTCCTTACGCGTGTCGGGATCGGTGGCGGGGGATGGGGGGTGGAGCGGTCGGGTTACCCCGAGCTCTTCATTCCTCATCCCCCATTCCCCAATGCCCATCCCCTGTTAATTCGGCAGCATCAGCCGCAGCTTCGCCTGGTCGACGTCGGCCACCAGGGTCGTCCCCTTGAGGCCGCGCTTGCGGCTGCGGGTCTTGCTCGTGAGGATGTGCTGCTTGAACGCCTTGCTCCGCACGAATTTTCCCGTGCCGGTCTTCTTGAACCGCTTGGCGGCTCCCCGGTGTGTCTTCAATTTCGGCATGTCTGTGTCTCTACTGGCTCCGCCTGCGTTCCCGTGCCTTCCGCCCGAATTGGGGAGGCTGCTGTCGCTACTGTTCCGTCTCGGCCGGCCGTTCCGATTCCCGTTTGGGCGCGGACTTGCGGCCGGCGCGCTGCGACAGGATCGTGTGCATCTGGTTGCCTTCCTGTCGCGGCTGGGTCTCGGCGATCGCCAGCTCCCCGAGGTCGTCGATCAGCCGTTCGAGGATGCGGCGGCCGATCTCCGGGTGCGCCATCTCGCGGCCCCGGAAGAAGATCGTCGCCTTGACCTTGTCCCCTTCAGCGAGGAAGCGCTCGATGTGCTTCTTCTTGAACTGGTAGTCGTGCTCGTCGACCTTCGGCCGGAACTTGATTTCCTTGACCTCGATCACCTTCTGGTGCTTCTTGGCGGTCCGGGCGCGCTTCTGCTCCTGGTACTGGTAACGCCCGAAGTCCATGATGCGGCAGACCGGCGGGGTCGCGGTGGCCGCGATCTCCACGAGGTCGAGCCCCTTTCCCTTGGCGATGGTCAACGCCTGCTGGGGTGGCATGATCCCGAGCTGCGCGCCGGTGTCGTCGATGACGCGCACCTCCCGCACCCTGATCCGTTCGTTGACCCGGACGCGTTCTTCACGTCGCGGGCTGCGGTCAAAAGCTATAAAGCCCCCTACAGAAAATGCTGAAGTCTGAAGGTTGAAGGGCGAGGCTGAACATCTGTCGCCTACGCCCCCAAGCCCACGGTTGCCGGTGCCGCCGATCGCTGCCGAATCTCATCCTGCGCCTGCTGGATGAACGCCGAGACCCCCTGCGACCCGAGATCGCCGGCCACGCGGTTGCGAACCGAGACGGTGCCCTCGGCCGCCTCCCGGTCGCCGGCTACCAGCATATAGGGGATCTTCTGCAGTTGAGCCTCGCGAATCTTAAACCCCATCTTTTCCTGGCGTTCGTCGATCCCGGCCCGGAGCCCGGCAGCGGCCAGCTGCCCCAGGACCGTGCGGGCGTAGTCGGCGTGGCGGTCGGCAATCGGCACGATCGTCACCTGAACGGGGGCCAGCCACATCGGGAAGGCCCCGGCGTAGTGCTCGATCAGCAGGGCGATGAACCGCTCGAAGCTGCCGAAGATCGCCCGGTGGATGACAACCGGCATGTGCTCGGCGTTGTCGGCGCCGATGTACTTCAGGCCGAAGCGCTCCGGCATCTGGTAATCGAGCTGGATGGTGGCGCACTGCCACTTCCGCCCGATCGCGTCGGTGATGTCGAAGTCGATCTTCGGCCCGTAAAAGGCGCCGTCACCTTCGTTGATCGAGTAGACCTGGCCGGAGGCGGCGAGCGCCTGCTTGAGGGAGGTTTCGGCGTGGTCCCAGGTCGAGACCTCGCCGAGGAACTCCGCCGGCCGGGTCGACAGCTTCGCCGCGTACTGCAGGCCGAAATCGCCGTAGACCCGCTGCACCAGCCGGATCAGCGCTTCGACCTCGGACGCGATCTGATCTTCGGTCACGAAGCAATGCGCATCGTCCTGCGAGAACTGGCGGACCCGGGTGAGCCCGGTCGAGCACGCCGGAGGCCTCGTTGCGGTGCAGCGGCGTCTGCTCGTGGAACCGGAGCGGCAGGTCGCGGTAGCTGCGCATTTCGCTGCCGAAGACCAGCATGTGGCCGGGGCAGTTCATCGCCTTCACGCCCATCTCTTCGCCGTCGCGCCCCGCGACGAGGAACATGTTCTCGCGGTAGTGCTGCCAGTGGCCGGACGTCTCCCACAGCCCCTTGTTGTAAATCAGCGGGGTCTTCAGCTCGACGTAGCCGGCGGGGAAGAGCACCTCGCGCATGTAGTTCGCGAGCGTGTTGTAGAGCGTCGTTCCCTTGTCGAGCCAGAAGGTCGCACCGGGAGCCCAGGGGTGGAAGGTGAACAACCCGAGATCCTTGCCGACCCTGCGGTGGTCGCGCTTCTTCGCTTCCTCGACCCGCTGCAGGTGCGCCTGGAGCTCCTTGTCGCTGAAGAACGCGGTGCCGTAGATGCGCTGCATCGGCTGGTTCTTCGCGTCACCCTTCCAGTACGCGTTGGAGGTGTTGAGCAGCTTGAAGGCCTTGAGCCGTCCGCTCGAGGGGACGTGCGGGCCGACGCAGAAATCGACGAAGGTGTCGCGATCCTTGATCGTGTAGCACGAGACCTCGGCCTGGCCTTCGGTCTTCTCCTCGATCAGCTGGACCTTCAGCGTGCTCCCCGCGGCCGGCAAAGAACGCCTTGGCGTCGTCGCGCTTCCAGAGCTGCCGTTCGTAAGGCAGATCCTGGGCGGCGAGCTCCTTCATCTTCTTCTCGATCGCGTCGAGATCCTCGGGCACGAAGGGGCGATCGACGACGAAGTCGTAGAAAAACCCTTCGTCGGTCGCGGGGCCGATGCCGCACTGGGCGCCGGGGAACAGGCTGGTGACCGCCGCGGCCAGCAGGTGGGCGGTGCTGTGGCGATAGACGTGGAGCGCTTCCGGGCTCTCGGGGGTGATCACGCGCACGCGGGCGTCCTGCTCGATCGGGCAGGAGAGATCGACCAGGCGGTCGTCGACCGCTGCGACCAGCGCCGCCTTGGCCAGCCGCGGCGAAATGGCAGCCGCCACCGCGCCGGGCGTAGTCCCGGCGGGCACGCGACGGCTGGAGCCATCTGGCAGCGTGACGGTGATCTCGTTCATGGATGTGCGGAGAGCCTGGCGGATTTCTCTATCTGTGCGGTCCTTCGAAAATGCCCATCGACTCGCGTGAACTGTGTGCTCGCTCAGGGCCACTCGACCTGTCAACTCGACGCGGCCTGCCACGAGCGAGGCCGGCGCATGCGGCCGAGTCGAGTGGTAGGCACGGGCAGACTCGAACTGCCGACCTCCTGCGTGTCAAGCAGGCGCTCTAACCAACTGAGCTACGCGCCTATGTCGTGAAAACACTGGCCTTACGAAACAAAGAGTTTAACACAGGGAGAGGGGTGGAGGACAGGCGGGGCGCAGGCCGGATCGCGGATGGCTGGTCCTCGGGCGCACGTCCGGCGGCCGCCGGGGGATCAGCCATTCGCGACCATCGGCCGGATCAGTTGACGGCGGTCTTGAGCCCCTTGCCGGCGCTGAACTTCACCACCCGGCGCTTCGGGATCTTGATCGCCGCCCCGGTCTGCGGGTTGCGGGCCATCCGCGCCTTGCGCTGCGCGGTCTTGAACGTGCCGAAGCCGACGAAGGTGATCGGCTGTCCCTTCTTCAGCGACTTCGTGATCCCCTCGAAGAACGAGTCGACGGCCGCAGCGGCGTTGGTCTTCGAGATCCCGGTGTCGAGGGCGATCTTGGCGATCAGATCCTGCTTACGCATGTCAGCCTCCGAGCGAAAAAAAGCCGCGAGGCGCACGTGCACCTCGCGGTCAGCCTGTCGATGTGCTCGGTTTATACGCGAGCGGTGTATGGGTGTCAAGAACGAAGGCGGTGGCGTGCGCGCAGGTCTGCGCCTCGCCAGCCTATCGCTGCCTGCATCAGGTTGCCGCTCTTCACGCGGGCGAGCGCGGCATCGAGCATCGGATCGGATTCGGGCAGCTTGGCGCCGAACTCCACGTCCGGTTCGTCGACCGGGACGTCGGGCTTGAGCCCGGCGCCATGAATCAGTTCGCCGCCCGGCGTGTAGTAGCGGATCGAGGTGAGCCACAGCCCGCGGTGCTCCGGCAACTTCACCAGTTTCTGCTCGGCGGCGCGGCCGATCGTGTGCTCGCCAACGAGATCGGCGCGCTTGTTGCCGTCGAGCGCCGCGGCAAAGACCTCCGCCGCCCCCGACGTGCCGGCGCTGATCAGGAGCTGGACCGGCAGCACGACGACCCGCTCGCCGGCGCGGGCCACGATCGGTTCCTTCGTGGGCTCCTTCTGGCCTACTGGCGCGCGTCCCCCCTTGGCGACCAGCGTGCCGGTGTCGACGAACAGGCGGGCGGTGGCGATGCCATCCTCGATCCGTCCTTCTGCGGTCCGGCGGACATCGATCAGCAGCGCGTTCGCTCCCGACTTGGCCAGCGCGGCGGCATGGCGCTTCACATCGGCCGCGGTGGTCGGCGTGAACGCCGGGATCCGGATGTAGCCGGCGGTGCCGTCGAGCATGCGCGCGGTCACGGCCGGCACGGCGCTCTTCTCGCGCACCAGCGTCACTTCGTGAGGATCGGCCGCGTTGCCACGGATGATCGTCAGCATGACCTTCGAGCCCGCGGCTCCGTGCAGGAGGCGCGTCCCTTCGAACACCGACATGTCGCGCGTGGACTTGCCATCGATCGCCCGCACGTGATCGCCGGTCTGCAGGCCGGCCTGGGCGGCCGGTGAGCCGTCGCGCGCCGCGATGATCCGCAGGTAGTACTGCCGCGTGAGCTCGATGCCGACGTCAGCTGCGCCCGGGGGGTGCCGGCTTCGGCGACTCTTCATCTGCGCTGCGGTCAGGTAGCCGCTGTCCGGGTCCAGGCCTTCGGCGAGGCCGCGCAGCGCGCCTTCCATCACCTGGTCAGGCTTGACCTCTTCGACGTAGTTCTGCATGACCAGGCTCACCACCTCCTGGAACAGGCGCAGGTGGCGGAACGACTCGTCATCCGTCTTGGCCGCGGCGTTGCCCAGCAGCCCGCCGATCAGGACGAAGGCGAGCACCGGGGTCGAGACGAGAAGGACGGACAGGCGCGTCTTGAAGGTCATGTTGATCCGTTCAGGTGGCCCCGGGTCAGGGCTGCTTCCGTAACCATTGTAAGGGATCGACCGGCTTACCGTCGACCCGTAACTCGAAGTAAAGAGCCGGGTTGCCGCCGGTGTTGCGGCCCGACAGGCCGAGAGGGGCGCCGGCGCCCACCCGGTCTCCTTTATTGACGTTTACCGCACTGAGATGGCCGTAGAGCGAGCGCCGCTCCACCGCCATGGTCGACGATGACGAGCTGGCCATACCCGGGAAATGGTCCGGCCTGGGTGATCATCCCATCATGAACGGCGGCCACCGGATGACCTTCGGCGAGCGACAGCTCGATCCCGTTCCGGGTCACATCGATCCCCACCATGCGGCCTGCCTGCTGCCGGCCGAACCGATGAACCACGATCCCGTCAGCCGGCCACGGCATCTCCCCCCGGAACGGGCGCAACGGGACGATGACGTCGCCGCCTCCGGCGCCAGGCGCCTGGGCCAGCGTGGACTGCAGCCGGAGATGCGCGGCGTCGAGCTCCGCCGCCAGCTGCCCGGCGAGGTCCCGGCGCGAGGTGATCGACTCGACCGCCGTAGCCCGCGACGCGACCGACCGGTCGAGCGCTACTTGCGCGGCGGCCAGTCTTGTCTTGAGGGCGGCGGCCTCTTTCGCCCGTGCCTGAAGCTCGGCGCGTTCGCGGTCCAGCGCGCTGAGCGTCTGCTGGTGACGCTGGACCCGATCCTGGTCCAGGCGGGTGAGCGCCGCGGCAGTGCGGTAGGCCCGGCCGATCGACTGAACGTCCGCGACGTCGAGCAGCAGCCGCCAGTAGCCGGCGCGGCCCATCTTGTAGAGCCGCACCAGCCGCTCCTCGACGTCGGGTTGCTGATCGCTGGCCGACTGGCGCAGCCGCGCCGCCCGCAGGCCGGCGTCGGCGATCGCCTGCTCGATCGTTTTCGACTCGAGCTCCAGGACGCGCAACTCCTCGGCCTTCAGCTGGCGCTCGATCTCGAGCGCGCGCAGCTCGCCGAGCAGGGTCTTTTGCTGGCCGGCGAGCGCATTCGCCTCACGCTTCAGTGCCGCGATCCGGTCGGCGACGCGCTTCGTGGACGTTTCCGCCTGGGCAGGAGGCGAGGTCTGCGTCCCGGCCGGCACGACCGCAACCGCGTGGAGCGCGCAGATCAGGCACAGGAACGGTCCGGCGGTGGTCCTCGTGCGCCTGGCGAATCCAGTAGCCATGCTCGTTCGACCCGCCTCAGCGCCGGCGTTCCTCACCAGAGCGGTTTTCCATCGATGTAACCGGGCACCGACAGGCCGAAGTACTTCAACACGGTGGGAGCGACGTCCATGATCGACGGCGTCTTGGTGTTGATCGGCTTGCTGGCGATCAGCACCCCGGCGGTGGTGGCGAAATCGTAGCCGCCGTGGTCGCCGCTCCACTTCTTCATGTTGTCGTAGACGATCCCCTGCGGCGAGCCGCCGAGGGTGGTCTGCCACGAGACCCGGTAGCCATCCTCCATCCCGACCTGCAGTTCCGCGGCGTTGCCGATGAACTCTCCGCTGTACACGTCGTCGCGGCGGTAGACGTTGCGGATGATGCGCGACCCGTCGGCCGGGTCGGTGAGCGTGAGGAGCCGGGCACTGAGCTCGGCGGCGAGCTGCGTCGATTCGGCGCCGGGCGATACGATCCCCTTGGCTTCACGCCCACGGACATTGAAGTAGATCTGCCCGAGACCCATGGCGTAGGCGCGGGTGCGGCTCCAGTCCACGTTTTCCCAGAACTCGCCGCCGCCAAAGAGGTCCTCGAGCTTCTTCTCGCCCGGCTGCTGCCCCTGGACGACCATGTAGCCCTGCTGCACCAGCCAGGTGTTCAGGTTCACGGCCTTGCGCCAGGAATGGAATCCGTGGTCCGACACGATCATCAGCTGGGTGCCTGGCTCGAGGTGCTCGAGCACTTCGGCGATGAACGTGTCGGCCCGGCGGTAGATCCGCTCGATCGAATCGCCGTGCCTGGCGGCGAGTGCGGCGTCGTACATCGGATGCTTCGGATCCCTGAGCCGCCACATCATGTGCTGGACGCGGTCGGTGGATTCGATGACGCCGACCAGCACGTCCCACTTCCGGGCGTCGATCCGGTCGAGGATCACCTGGGCGCGGTCGTCGAACGCCTTGTAGAGATCCTCCATGAACTGGTCTTCGTTCATGCGCCCTTCGTTGAGCGGCCAGGTGGCTTCGGCCCACCCGAGCGTGCGGTAGTAGCCGAGGCGCTTGAACAGATCACCAGAGAACGAGGCGGGATGCGAGATCGGCACCGGCGGGTTGTCGGGCTTCCAGTTCACCGGCGAGATGTACAGCTGCAGCTCGCTGTCGGCGTTCATCAACAGCAGCTGCGCCATGCCGTGCACGCGCACCAGGAAGTTGATGCGGAAGTCCAGGTCGATCCAGCGGCTGATCTTTCCCGGTTCCAGGGCGATACTCTGGCCGTCGATTTCCACCGTGGCGGTTTTCGCCGGGCGGTTCCACCGGATCGTCAGCGGCAGGCGCACGTCTTCCCGGGTCTCGAGCTCGGCGATCTGTTTGCGGTCGGCGTCGCTCAACGGGGTCTTCGCCCGCAGCTTCTGGATCTGCTGCCGGATGACCGGATTGGGCGGGCCGACCAGCTCGGTCCTCGCGACCTCTCCGTCCATGACCAGCCGGCGGAGGATGCCGCCCATCTCGGTGTTTCCCTCCTCGTAACGACTCAGGTCGGTCGCGTAGAACGAGAAGGTCCCCATCGTGCCGCGGATGTCGGGCAGCGGCAGCCCGGCAAGCAGCTCACCGTTCCGGACTTCTTCGGGTGGGAAGGTGACCGGCACCGTCAGGATGCTCGATCGCACGCCGGCGTCGCCGGCGGTGACCCAGAACGAGGTTCCGCCGCGAGTCGAAATGACCTTCGGCTTCGACGTCGGGATGTAGTTGAAGAGGAACGTCGGCGGCACGCGCGTCACCATCCCGAGGTCGGGAAAGTAGGTGGTCGTATCCCGCACCAGGAAGTCGTAGATGTTGTGCTTGCCGGCGTTCACGCCGGTGGCAAAGGAGGCCCACGCCGTCGGCGACTCGGGGGAGTGCGTGGTCTGCAGCGGATACAGCCCGCCCTGGTCGACCAGCTTCTTGAAGGTCGGCAACCGTCCCTGGTCGATCCACTGTTGAACCAGATCCGGGTCCATGCCGTCGAACCCGATGATGACCAGCTTCTGCGAATATTGGCCCGGCGGCACGTCGTTGCTGCACGCCACGAGCGTGACCGATGCTGCCGCCGCCAGCATGGACGCGACGAGGAATCGCATGTTCATGACGAGGCGTCCATTGTACCCTTCATGGATGCGTGCCCTCGGCGTCGATTACGGGCAACGGCGGATCGGCCTGGCGCTCTCGGACGCGAGCGGCCTGCTGGCGCGTCCATGGAAGACGATCGAGCGGCTCGGCAACCCGTCACAGGTCGCGCAGGCCCTCGCCGGCGAGCTCGACGCACTGGCGCGCAACGACGAGGCCGTCGGGGTCATCGTCATCGGCCATCCTCGCAAGCTGAACGGAGAGCCCGGCGCGCAGACCGCCGGCGTCGAGGCGGTCGCGGGTCATCTCCGGCGGCTCGTATCAATCCCGCTGGTGCTGCAGGACGAACGCCTGACCAGCCGCGAAGCTGAGAGCCTGCTGGCGCGACGTGAGAAGGACTGGCGGAAGCGCAAGGCGCAGCTCGACGCGATGTCGGCGGCGATCATCCTGCAGGATTATCTCGATTCGGTGGCCGCTTCAGGTCCGCCGGCGGAGGACACTGAGGCGTGAAGTCGATCGTCAGATGGATTCTCGTGGCGCTGCTGGTCGCCGTGGCGGCCGGCGGCGTCTGGCTGTATTCGACCCTCCAGCGTCCCTACAAGGGCTACAGCGAAGCGGAGCAGTTCGTCGACATCCCGGCCGGCACCGGCACTGCCGGCATGGCGCGACGGCTTGCCGATGCCGGTGTCGTCGCCTCCACCCACGCGTTCCGGCTGGCGGTCTGGCTGCGGGGGAGCGGCCGGCGTCTTCAGGCGGGAGAGTACCGGTTCGACGCGCCGATGACCGCAGCCGAAGTCGTCGATCGCATTGCCCGCGGTGACGTCTACACCCGGGCGATCACGTTTCGCGAAGGGCTGACGGTGCGCGAGATGGCGGCGGTGTTCGAGGAGGGTGGGTTCGGCCGGCGAGCGGACTTTCTCGAAGCCTCGAAGAACGCCGCGTTGATCCATCCGCTCGACCCGGCGGCCAGGGACCTCGAGGGCTACTTGTTCCCTGACACCTACACGTTGCCCCGCCGCGCCACCGCCGTCCAGCTGGTCGAGCGGATGGTGAATCGGTTCCGGAAGGCCATGCCTCAGGACCTCCAGGCGAAGGCGGCGGAACGCGGCCTGAACGTTCGCCAGCTCGTCACGCTGGCGTCACTGGTCGAGAAGGAGACCGCCAAGCCCGAGGAGCGCCCGGTGGTTGCCGGCGTCTATACCAACCGGCTCAAGATCGGCATGGGGCTGCAGTGCGACCCCACCGTCATCTACGCGCTGATGCTCGCCGGGCGGTACGACGGCAACATCCGGAGGGATGATCTGCAGATCGACTCCCCCTACAACACCTATCGATACGCCGGTCTGCCGCCGGGCCCGATCGCCGCGCCCGGCGAGGCGTCGTTGCAAGCTGCGGCCGCTCCGGCCGACGTCCCCTACCTCTACTTCGTCAGCCGCAACGACGGCTCCCACGTGTTCTCGACGACGCTCGACGAACACAATCGGCACGTGAACAACTTCCAGAAGCTTCGCAGGTCGTCGAGGCCGTAAGGATAAGGATTGGGGTCAGACCAAGGTCTGACCCCCGAATCAGAAGTGGAACGCCAGCGTCAGGCTGCCTGACCGGCCGGGGGCGTAGACCCAGCGGGGATCAGGGCTCGCGTAGTAATCGTCGTCCAGCAGGTTACGGACGATCCCCCGCAACTCCAGCCCGCGGGTGAAGCGCCAGCCGCCGCTGAGATCCACCACGGTCGCGCCGGGGGCTTCGACTTCGCTCGGCCCGGGAAGGTCATCGTCGGCGACGAAGGAGGCGCGGATCTGGCCAAAGACCCGCGAGCCGAAATCCTTGCGTGCGATCACGAACACGGTATCGGGAGAGATGTCGTCGAGGTCGGCGTCGTCATCGAGCGCCTCGCCGCGGCCGATGTTGAGCCCACCCTCGAGGGCGAAGCCGGCGCCGAGGTCGGTGCGCGCTTCGAGCTCGAAGCCGCGGAGCTCGGCGCGCCCCCGATTGCGGAAGAAGAAGAAATCCGTCGCGGTGGAGTAGCGCTCGACGAGATCGTCGATCCGGTAGTGGTACACGTAGGCGGCGAGTTGCGTGCGGGCGAAGGTATAGCGCGCCGACAGGTCGTACTGAAGGCTGGTCTCCGGCTCGAGGTCCGGGTTGCCGGTGATGAAGCCGCGTCCGGACGGGCCGCGGAAATAACGGTCCGACAAAGTCGGGTCGCGGAAGCCGCGTGAGACCTGCGCCGTGAGGCTCAGTCCGCTGAACGGGCCGGCGGTCACCGAGCCGAAGCCCGACGCGGCGCCGTTGTCGGTGTCGTGATCGCCAAAGTACCCGCCAACGTTCGTCGTGGTGACCCGATCACCGCGCAGCCCGGCCGCCACCCGCAGCAGCCGTGCCAGGCTCATGTCGGCCTGGACGTAAGCGCCGAGGTCCGTCCGGTGGGCGGTATCGATCGACAGATTGTCGACCTGCGACGGCTGCGTCCCCCCGTCGTAGCGGAGGATCGTGTCGATCGCCTCGAGGCCGAACCGTCCGTTCACGTCGACTCCGAACTCGACCCGCGCGCGGCTGATGTTCCGCGTGCCGCTGGCCTTGACGTGAAAATCGTTGGCCGAGACGTCGGCGCGCTCGACGCTGCGCGGCGTCGTGGCGGTCGCGAACCGGTCCTGGTCGGTGCGCTGCTCGAACGTCCCGACGAAGCCGGTGACCGCCACCCGCTGGAGTCCGATGACGTCGGCGATCTCGTACGACGACGTGAGCCGGTGCGAGTTCTCGTACGGATAGAAGAAGCGGACGGTGCGCGAGTTGTTGCGCGGACGCTCGATGTCGCGGCCGAAATCGCTCTGCCACCCGGCGGAGAACAACCCCTCCCCGAGCTGATAGTCGACGCGCCCGGTGAATCCCTGGTCACGCCAGCCGGAGTTGAAGATTGCTTCATCGTCTATGGGGCTGTCCCAGTCGTCGGCCTCCCGGGCGTGCGCCTGAACGAGGACGCCGCCGCGCGAGAACCCCTTCGCCAGCTCGATCGACCCGCGGCGGTCCGGGATGCCACCGCCGTAGGTGCCGCTGCCGGTCACCCGCAGGGGACTGCCCGGCTCGGCCCGGCGGGTCCGGACCGAAATGACGCCGCCGAGGGCGTCGGATCCGTAGGCAACCGACCCTGGACCGCGCGCGACGTCGATCCCTTCGAACGTCGCGGGATCGGCGAACGTGGCGCTCGGACCGACGCGGCGTTCCGAGCGACACGCGCGCCCCATCGATGAGCACGAGAGTGCGGCCGCGGGCGAGCCCGCGGATTGCCGGCACCGTGGCATGTCCTTCAGAAACCGGGTTGACCCCCGGCACCGTTTCGAGTGCCTGCATCAGGTTTTCGGGGTTGCGCCGGGCGATCTGCGCGGACGACAGCAGGGTCGTTCCGGCGGCCGGGGCGGCGTTGATGCTCGGTGCGGCGCCGAGCACGGTGACGGTTTCATCGGCGAGCGCGTCCACTGGCACCGGCACGACGCCGCCGTCGAAACTCTGGATGTCGACCGGCCGCGCGACGTGGCCGCCGGGCAGAACGACGATGACCTGGAACGGAGGAGCGGGGGCGCCCGCCAGGGTGAACTCACCGTTGGCGTCGGTCTTGGCCGTACCCGGCAAAGCCGCTGATGCTCACGATGGCCCCGGGAATAGGTTTCGACGTCCGGGGGTCGGCCACCCGGCCGGTGAAAGGAGATTGTGCGTGGGCCGATGAGGCGGACCCGGCAGTGCACGCGACGATGAGGGCAAGAAGCAAACCAACGCGGCGCATCAGCCGTCAATGCTGGACTGACGTGGAGCTCTACTACCAGCCTGCGTTGCTCAGCGCTCGCTCCACTTCAGTTTCTCGCGCAGCACATCGAAGTACGTGCGTGTCTCCGACCGGACGAGCCGCACCGGTCGCGCCGCCCGCTGGACCACGACCACGTCGTCCGCCTGCAGCGCGTGGCCGGACTGGCCGTCCAGCGTTACGAACAGCTCGTCGTGTGAGGCTCCGGCGGCGGGACGGATGCGGATCTTCGAGGCCGCCGGAACCACGATCGGGCGGTTGGTCAGCATGTGCGGGGCGATCGGCGTAAGGAGCAGGGCATCGACCGCCGGGTGGACGATCGGGCCCCCCGCGGCCAGGTTGTAAGCGGTAGACCCGGTCGGGCTCGCGATGATCAGGCCGTCGGCGCGGACCCGCATCACCGGCTGCTCGCCGATCGCCACCGCGAGGTCGATGATCCGCGACAGCGCCCCCTTGGTGATCACGACGTCGTTGAGCGCCAGCCGATCGGAGTAGACCGCGCCGGACCGCAGGGTCTCGGCCCGCAGCATGAGGCGCGGCTCGATCTGGGCCGTGCCGTCGAGGACCGATTCGAGCGAGGCGTAGAGCTCGGGCAGCGTGATCTCGGTCAGGAACCCGAGGCTGCCGAAGTTCACGCCGAGGATCGGAATGTCGGCGCCGGCGTTGGCGACGTGCCCGGCCATGCCGATGAGGGTGCCGTCGCCGCCGAGCACGATCACCAGGTCGCAGTTGTTTGGGCAGGTCGGCGCGGGTGCAGGTCGGCCGTCCGGGTGGCAGGCCGACCAGCGCCGCCGTCTCGGCGTCGAACACCGGCTTGACGCCGCGGGCCTCCAGCCAGCCGGCCAGCTCGGCGACGACACCGGCCGCTTCACCCAGCCGGGTCTTGGCGACGATTCCCGCGCGTGCGATCTCAGGCATGTCTCAGGTGCAGCAGGAACTCGCGGTTGCCTTCCATGCCGGTGATCGGCGACTCGACCACCCCGGCGCGGGTCAATCCTAGCGTATCGGCCGATGCGATCACCTCCGCCAGCACCCGGGCCTGCACCTGCTCGTCGCGGATGATGCCCCCCTTGCCGACTTCGCTGCGCCCGGCCTCGAACTGCGGCTTCACCAGCGCCACCACGTCGCCGCCGGCTTCGAGCAGCGGCGGCACCACCGGAAGGATGTGGCGGAGCGAGATGAATGACACATCGATCGTGACGAGGCCGAACAAGCTGAGGCCTGGGGGCAGCGACTCGCGCGTCAGCGTCCGGGCGTTGACGCGCTCCATTACCGTGACCCGCGGATCGCTGCGGATCTTCCAATCGAGTTGACCGTGCCCGACGTCGATCGCGACGACCCGGGCCGCGCCGCGCTGCAGCAACACGTCCGTGAACCCGCCGGTCGAGGCGCCGATGTCGAGTCCGGTCCGGCCGGCAACCGCGATCGCGAAGGTATCCAGCGCGTGCGCGAGCTTCACCCCGCCGCGCCCGACATAGGGATGATCCGGGACGGCGAGCGTGACGACCGCGTCAACCGCCACCGGGGTGCCGGCCTTGGTCACCGGCTGACCGTTGACGCGCACGTCGCCGGCGAGGATCAGCGCGCGCGCGCGTTCGCGCGAAGCGACCAGGCCGCGTTCGACGAGCAGCGTGTCGAGCCGGCTCCTCGCGCCGCGACTCCCGCCTGGCGATGGTGTCAACTGTGGCGGCCGGTGACCCAGGCGGCCAGCGCAGGGAGTTGCCCGGACAGGCCGACCCGCCGGAGCGCTTCGAGCGCCCGGTGAATGCAATCGGTGGCGAGCCGGCGCGAGGCGTCGAGGCCATAGAGCGCCGGGTAGGTGGGCTTGCCCGCCGCCGCATCCTTCCCCGCGGTCTTGCCCAGATCTGCCGACGCCCCTTCGACATCGAGGATGTCGTCGACGATCTGGAACGCCAGGCCCACGTCCGAGGCGTAGTCACCGAGCGCCGCCAAGATGGCTGGCGCGGCCCCGGCCATCGAGCCTCCCGCCAGCGCAGCTGCCCGGATCAACGCGCCGGTTTTCCGGGCGTGCATGTCGCGCAGCCCTTCGGCATCGAGTGTCGCGCTGCCGCCGGCGGCCGCTCGCAGGTCGATCGCCTGGCCGCCAACCATCCCGGCGGCCCCGGCCGCTTCCGCGATCAGCCGGATGGCCTCGATCTTTCGCGTCGCGAGCTCTCCCGGCATCAACCCGGTCACCTGGCTTGGCTCACCTGCGAGCACGGCGAAGGCCTCGGTGAGAAGAGCGTCTCCCGCCAGGATCGCGAGCCCCTCACCGTAGACGACATGGGCGGTGGGGCGCCCGCGCCGCAGGACGTCGTTGTCCATCGCCGGCAGGTCGTCGTGGACCAGAGAGTAGGTGTGAATCAGCTCGAGGGCGCAGGCGCAGGGGAGCGCGAGCAGCCGGGCCTGCGCGAGGTCCCGGCCGGCATTGGCGGCGACTGCTTCGGCCGCGGCAAGGGCGAGCAGCGGCCGGAGCCGCTTGCCGCCGGCGAACAGGCTGTAACGCATCGCCTCGCGCACGATCGCCGGCTGCCCGTCGGCCGGCACGAACCGCTCGAGGGCCGCGTCCACGGTGCGGCGCTGCTCGTCCAGCCAGGGACCGAGCCCCAAGGCACTGGTGGTCACCGCCGGCGCTCAGCCTCGTCGTCTGTCAACCCGAGGGATGACGGGGCGGGCCGCGTCTCGCCGCGTTCGTTCAGCAGCTCGACCCGCCGTTCGGCGGTCTCCAGCGTGGAATGGCAGAAGCGCGACAGCTGAAGGCCGCGCTCGTAGAGCTCCATCGACTTCTCGAGGGTGAGGTCTCCTTCTTCCATCTTCCTGACGATCGTGTCGAGCTCGGCGAGCGCCGATTCGAAGTCCTTGATTGTTGGATCCACGTTCTACCCCGCAGCTGCCGTCTTCGAGCGGCAGCAATACCCATATTCAGGCAGGCGCATCACCGCGTCTGCCGGGATCGATGACCTCGCAGCGCAATTCTCCCTGCTGCAGCGTGACCCGCACCTGGTCGCCGGCTGCCAGTTGCCCGGCATCGCGGACGATCGCGGTGCGGTCGGCGTTCCAGCAGACCGCGTAGCCCCGCGCGAGCACGGCCAGCGGACTGAGATTCTCCAGCCGTCCGGCCAGCACGCGGAACCTGGTACCGGCCCGCTCGCGCCCGCGCAACGACGCCGACTGCAGCCGCTCCTCGGCGCTGCGCAGCCGGCCGCGGCTCACCGCCAGCCGGCGGCGCAGGTCGTTCGCTTCGAGCCGCTGCCGCAACGATCGGAACTCGCGCTCCTGTTTCGCCAGCCTCGCGAGCATCGCTCGCCGCAGCTGGTGGGTGAGCTCGGCGGCGTGCCGTCCGCGCATCGCCAAACGCCCGTGCCACCCGGCGAAGCCGCGGCGTCCGGTGAGCGCCTGCACCGCCGCCCGCCGCCGCTGGAGGCCGTGCCGCGCCGCCGCCTGCAACCGCTGCTGCAGCCGGTCGATCCGGTTGCAGAAATCCTCTTTCGCGGTGACCACCATCTCCGCCGCGGCTGACGGGGTGGGCGCGCGCAGGTCGGCGACGAAGTCGGCGATGGTGACGTCCGACTCGTGCCCGACCGCCGAGATCACCGGGACCGGGGACTGCGCGATCGCCCGCGCCACCACTTCCTCGTTGAACGCCCAGAGATCCTCGGCCGAGCCGCCGCCGCGGCCGGCAATGATGACATCCACTCCAGCGACCCGGCCGAGCGCACGGATCCCGCGGGCCACGTCCGCGGCGGCCCCTTCACCCTGCACGCGGGCGGCGCGGATGACCAGGTGCGCGTTCGGATGACGCCGCCGCAGCACCTTGACGATGTCGCGGATCGCCGCGCCGTCGAGCGAGGTGACGATGCCGATCTTGCGCGGCAGCGCGGGCAGGGGCCGCTTGCGCCCCGGGTCGAACAACCCTTCGGCCTGGAGCTTCTGCTTCAGCTGATCGAACGCCAGCTGCAGCGCTCCGAGGCCGTGCGGCTCCATGTGCTCGCAGACCAGCTGGTACTCACCCTTGGCGTCGTAGACCCCGACGCGCCCGCGCGCCACAACCCGCAGGCCGTCCTCCGGCTTGAACCGCAGGTAACGGAGCGCCATCCTGAACATCACGCCGCGGATCTGCGAGCTGTCGTCCTTCAGCGTGAAGTACAGGTGCCCGGTGTTCCACACCCGGCAGTTCGAGATCTCACCCGCGACCCACAGTTCGCTCAACTGGGTTTCGAGCAGCCCGCGGATCGTCGCGTTCAGCTGCGAGACGCTCACGATGCGCCGCGGTGCGCGCCGCGGCGGTTCCGGCGAAGGTTCGTCGGCCGGCTCTTCGAACGGCTCGGAGAACAGATCAGACATGCTGCGCCAGGGCCGCGACCTCCTGCGCTGACAGGTTCAGCCGCTCGATCGCGAGCGCCTTGCCCGAGGCGGGATCCGCGGTGATGATGATCGCATTCAGCCTGGCCGGGCCGGACGCCGCCTCGAACTTCGCCGGCATGCCGTTGACGAAGCGGCCGAGCGCCGCCTCGACGGTCACGCCGATGATCGAATCGTGCGGCCCGGTCATTCCGACGTCGGTGAGATACGCCGTTCCCTTCGGCAGCAGCCGCTCGTCGGCGGTCTGCACGTGTGTGTGCGTGCCGAAGATCGCGGTGACCCGGCCATCGAGATGCCAGCCCATCGCCGCCTTCTCCGAGGTGGCCTCGGCGTGAAAGTCGACGATGATCACCCGGGCTCGCGCGCGCACCGCCTCGATCTCTCGCAGGACGACCGCGAAGGGATCGTCGAGCGGGGCCATGAACACCCGGCCCATCACGTTGATCACCGCCACCGGCTCGCCGGTGCGGGTCTGACCGAGCCACGTCCCCCGCCCCGGCACGCCGGCGGGGAAGTTGGCCGGACGCAACAGCTTCGGCTGGCGCGGGATGTATTCGAGTACTTCCTTCTTGTCCCAGATGTGATTGCCGGAGGTCATCACGTCGACGCCGAAGCCGAGGATCGTCTCGGCGATGTCGCCGGTGACGCCGAAACCGGCCGCCGAGTTCTCGACGTTGGCGATGACCAGGTCGAGACCGTGCAGGGCGGTGAGAGCGGGAATCGCGCGGTGCGCGATGTCGCGCCCCGGCTTGCCGAAGATGTCACCGATGAAAAGGATCTTCACTCAGGCGGTCTCGATCGCGATGCGGATCTCGCCGCCGCGGCGTTCGGCGATGCGCGGGATGGTGATGCGCAGCTCGCCGGCCTCGAGGGTGGCGCGGGCCCGCCCCGCATCAACCGCCCCGGGGAGACGGATCGCACGGGCAAACCGGCCGAACGCCCGTTCGACGAGGTGAAACGCCGCCCCCGCGTGACTGCAGGCGGAGGCGCGCTTGATGCCGGCGATCAGCACGGTCCCGCGCGCAAAGACAATGTGTACCTGGTCGTGGCGGACACCGGGCAGGTCCATCAGGACCTCGACGGCACCGTCCGACTCCACGACGTCGATCGGCGGATTGCACTCGTTCGGCGGGGCCGCCGCATGCGTTTCCCCTTCGAGCTGGTCGAACAGGCGTCGCAATTCCTCCCCCAATTCCCGGCGTTCGAGGTAGATGCGCGGCATGCCGGAATTGTACTCCCAGCCTCGTCCGCTGGTCACCCGAAGCCTCCAACCCCCTTTCGCTGCCCGCCGCGCCTCGCTTGGCATGAGTGTATAACGCGCATATAACATGCTTGACATAGACTAATGAGCTTGTTTAAAATCGGTTCATGTTTTCCGGGCCGCCACTCGGCCCGCATTCAGGAGGCAGGAAATATGGCGATTGTTCGATGGGAACCGGCACGTGACCTGGCGTCGATGGAGATCGACCGGCTGAACGGGATGTTCGCGAACCTCTACGGAGACACGTTCAGTCGGACGTGGACCCCGGCGGTCGATATCTACGAGTCCGACAACCATGAGGTCGTATTGAAGGCCGAACTCCCGGAGATGAAGCGCGAAGACATCGGCATCACCTTCGAGAACCAGGTGCTGACGATCCGTGGCGAGCGCAAGATCGACCAGGCCATGCGCCGCGACCGCTACCAGCGCTTCGAGCGCCCCTACGGTCCGTTCACCCGCTCGTTTACGATCCCGTCGTCGGTTGACGCGGGACGGATCACCGCGTCCTACAAGGATGGCGTCCTGACCGTCCGGCTGCCTCAGCGCGACGAAGTCAAGCCCAAGCAGATCGAAGTCAGCGAATAACCAGCCAAATCGACCAGATTGTTCCACTTGGAGCGGTGTCCGGTGCCTCGCGCACCGGCACTGCCCCTCTTAAAGTGGTAATCTGTTGCATGGCACACCCCGGCAACAACGGAAACACCCCCCTCGGCGCTCCTTCGTCACCCGCTCCGATCACCAGCCGATTCTTGTTCGTTGACGTCGCGGCGCAGCGCGCCAAGCAGCTGCGGCGCGGGGCGCTGCCCCGGCTCGAGGGCACCGGCGGGCCGCACAAGCTGGAACGGGTCGCCATGGAAGAAGTCCGAACCGGACTGATCGAATACTCGCTCCCGCCGGGTCTCGAATCGGCCGCCGTCCGCGCCGAGTATCAGGATCGCACCCAGACCTAGCCCCCCGGAACTTCACCACCTCTGCCGGCGTAGTTTCTCTCGAGAGCCGTTCGCGACGCGGCCGGCACAGGTGGAGGAACAGATGATCGAACTCGCGGGGCTCACCGTCCTCGTGTTGCTCGCATTGGGCGTTCTCGCCCTCGGCCTGCTGCTCGTCAAGGCGGTGTTGTGGCTGGTGCTGCTGCCGCTCAGGCTGCTGCTCTACGCCCTGCTCCTGCCGCTGCTCCTCATCAAGGCGGTCGTCGGCGGCCTGCTCGTGCTGATCGTCGGCCCGGTGCTGGCGGTCGCGGGGCTGATCGCGCTCGTCGCGGTGGCGGCCGCGGTGATCATCCCGCTGCTGCCGCTGGCGTTCATCGCGCTTGCGATCTGGTTCGTGGTCCGCGTCAGCCGCGGGGCGCCCGAGCCGACCAGGGCGTGAGCCGCTCGTAGTTCGCGGCGGCGCGGAAGAGCGTGGCTTCGTCCCACGCCCGCCCGGTGAACTGCAGCCCGGTCGGCAAACCATCGACAAAACCGCACGGCACGCTGATCGCCGGGATCCCGGCCAGGTTCGCGCTGACGGTGAACACGTCCGCCAGGTACATCTGCACCGGATCGTCCAGCTTTTCCCCCAGCCTGAACGCCGTCGTCGGGCTGGTCGGGGTGGCGATCACGTCGACCCGCTCGAAGGCGCGATCGAAGTCCGACCGGATCAGCGACCGGACTCGCTGGGCTTTCACGTAGTAGGCGTCGTAGTAGCCGGCGCTGAGGACGTAGGTCCCGAGCATCACCCGCCGCTTCACCTCGGCGCCGAACAGCGCCCGGGTGCGCGAATACATTTCCTGCAGATCGGCCGCCCCCTCCGCTCGCGTCCCGTAGCGGACGCCGTCGTACCGGCTCAGGTTCGAGCTGGCCTCGGCCATGACGACGATCGCGTAGGTCGCGGTCGCGTGGCGGCTGTGCGGCAGCTCCACGTCGCTGATCACGGCCCCTTCCGCGCGCAACACCTCGATCGCTTCGTCGAACGCGCGGCGAACGCCGGCGTCGATGCCTTCGCCAACCAGCGCGCGCGGCACGCCGACGCGCAAGCCGTCGAGCGGCTCACCGGTCGCGGTGTGGTATGCCCCGACCGGCACCGGGGCGGATGTGGCATCGCGGGGATCACGCCCGGCGATCACCTGCAGGCACGCCGCGACGTCCCCCGTGGTGGCGCCGAAGACACCGACCTGGTCGAGTGAGGACGCGAACGCGATGAGGCCGTATCGCGAGACCCGTCCGTAGGTCGGCTTGACGCCGACGATCCCGCAAAGCGCAGCCGGCTGGCGGACGGACCCGCCGGTTTCGGAACCGAGGGCGAGTGGCACGAGCCGCGCCGCCACCGATACCGCCGAGCCGCCGCTGGACCCTCCGGCGGTCCGCTCGCGGTCCCACGGGTTGTGCACCGGCCCGAAGGCCGAGTGCTCGGTCGAGGAACCCATCGCGAACTCGTCGCAGTTGGTCTTGCCGACCAGCACCGCGCCCGCAGCTTCGAGGCGCGCGATGACGGTGGCGTCGTAGAGCGGGACGTACTGCTCGAGGGTCCGCGACCCGGCGGTGGTGCGCACACCGCGCGTACAGATGTTGTCTTTGATCGCGATCGGCACGCCCGCGAGCGGCATTCCATCGGCGGCAGGGTCGGCATCGACCCGCGCCGCCGCCGCGATCGCGCGGTCGGGGCAGAGGGTGAGGAACGCATTGAGCGCCGGACCCTCCTGTTCGATCCGCTGCAGCGTGGCGCGGCAAACCTCGGCGGCCGTAGTGGTGCGGCCGGCGACGGCATCGCGCAGCTCGAGCGCGCTGAGCCGCGTCATCCGTTCAGCACCCGTGGTACTTTGAACAGACCGGTCGCGTGATCGGCGTCGGGCGCCCGCCGGAGCACCTGGTCGCGATCGAGCGATGGCCCGATTGCGTCCTCGCGCATCGCGTCAAGGGTCGTTGATACCGCTTCGTCCGGGACGGCGGTGGTGTCGACGCTCTCGATCTGACGGGCGAAGGCGAGGATGTCCCCCAGCTGGCGCGCGAAGAGATCGAGCTCCTCGCCGGTGAGCTCGAGCCGGGCCAGGCGTGCGAGGCGCTGCACGTCGAGGCGCGTGAAGGTCGGCATCAGCGGATGGTACTCCACGCCCGGCGGGGTGCGGGGGCGCCGGCAATGGCCGTCAACAAGGAGAGGGCCCATGCGGATCAGGAAGGCGGCGGTCGCGGGCACCTGGTATCCAGGAACGGCCGGGGCGTTGACACGCGATCTGGATGGCTACCTCGACGCGGCCACGCCGCCGGTGCTCGGGACGGTGCAGGCGATCATCGTGCCGCACGCCGGCCTGATGTTTTCCGGGCCGGTCGGGGCCTGGGCCTATAAGGCGGCGGCCGCCGGCGAATACGAAGTGGCATTCCTGGTCGGCCCTTCGCACTACGTCGGGTTCGAAGGTTTCTCGGTCTGGCCGGAGGGGGCTTTCGACTCACCACTCGGCGCCGCGCCAGTCGATCAAGAGGCGGCCACCAGTCTGATGCAGTCGTCGATCGCGCAGGATCTGCCCTCGGCGCACGCACGTGAACATTCACTGGAGATGCAGCTGCCGTTCCTTCGACGGGTGTTCCCCAACGCCCCGATCGTGCCGGTCGTCGTCGGCTACCAGACGCGCGAGACGATCGACGCGCTCGGTGACGCGCTGGCAGTTGCCGCGGGATCGCGGCGCGCGCTGCTGGTCGCCAGCACCGACCTGTCCCACTATTTCGACGCCGTCACGGCGGCCAGCCTCGACGCCCGGGTGCAGCGGCTCGTCGATAGGTTCGATCCCGACGGGATGCTGGCGCTGTTCGAGCAGTACCCGGAGTCGGAACGGGGGCGGCACGTGGCGTGCGGCGGCGGCGCGGCGATCGCGGTGATGCTGGCTGCACGGCGGCTCGGCGCGCGCGATGGACGGGTCCTGAAGTACGCGCACTCCGGCGACATCTCCGGTGACCACACCGCCGTCGTCGGCTACCTCGCCGCTGCGTTCGGGACGTTCGGCGATGCTCACTGACCCGCAGCGCCAGGCCCTGCTGCGGATCGCCCGCGAGTCGATCGCGGCGCATCTTGGCGGCGGCCGTCCGCTGCCGGCGAACGAGCGGTTGCCGGCGGCGTCCGGCGTGTTCGTCACGATCAAGCGTCGCGGCGAGCTGCGGGGATGCCTGGGCGTGCTCGAGATGCAGGCGCCGCTGGCCGAAGAGGTGGCGCGCTGCGCGCGCGACTCGGCGACCGCGGATCCGCGCTTCCCGCCGATGGCCGCCGGAGAGCTGACCGACGCGGTGCTCGAGATCTCGGTGCTGGGGCCGATGGAGGAGATCGATCCGCTCGCCGACGGGTCCGTGGTGATCGGGCGCCACGGTCTGGTGGTCGAGCACGCCCGTCGGCGCGGGCTCCTGTTGCCGCAGGTGGCGGCCGAGCGCGGCTGGACGCCATTGCAGTTCCTCGGTCAGACCTGCCGGAAGGCAGGACTGCCCGAGGAGGCCTGGCGCCAGGGAGCGCGCGTCTTCCGCTTCGATGCCGAGGTCTTTGCTGAATGCTGAAGGCTGAATGCTGAATGGTGAAGGCTGAATGCTGACCACGCACTTGCCAGCCTTCGCGCGATAGCCGTGCCGAGACTTGGAGCGCACATGTCGATCGCCGGCGGGTTGCCGCGCGCGGTCGATCGGGCCCAGGCCTCTCGCTGCCAGGCGCTGCAGATCTTCACCAAGTCGGCAGGGCAGTGGCGGGCGCGGCCACTGCCGCCCGAGGAAGTGGCGCGGTTCCGGCAGCGGGTCGCCGAGGCCGGCATTGCGCCGGTCGTCGCACACAACAGCTACCTGATAAACGTCGCCACCGCCCAGCCGGAACTGCGGGCGCAGTCGATCGCCTCGCTCCGCGAGGAGCTCGACCGCGCCGAGCTGCTTGGTCTCGACGGGCTCGTCATGCACCCCGGGTCCTACACCGGCGGCACCGAGTCGGAGGGTCTGCGGCTGATCGCCGAAGCGCTCGCGCGGCTGCTCGAGGAGCGGCCGAACGGCACGACCAGGATCCTGCTGGAACACACCGCCGGCCAGGGGACCAATCTGGGGCATCGTTTCGAGCACCTGGCTGAGATCATCGAGCGACTAGGTGGCACTCCCCGGGTAGGCGTGTGTCTCGACACGTGCCACCTGCTCGCCGCCGGTTACGACATCTGCACGGAGGAGGGCTACCGCCGGACCTTCGAGGCCTTCGACCGGATCGTCGGCATCGACCGGATCCAGGCGTTTCACCTGAACGACTCGAAAAAGCCGTGCGGCAGCCGCGTCGATCGCCACGAGCACATCGGGAAGGGGTGCCTCGGGCTCGAACCTTTCAGGATGCTGTTGAACGATCCGCGGTTTGTCGATCACGCGATGCTGCTCGAGACCCCCAAGCTGGAAACGCCGGAGAGCCGACGCCGCAGCGATCTCGATCCCTGGGATGCGCGGAATCTGCGGACGCTCAGAAAGCTGATCGCGACATCCGCTCCGCCCGAGCCTAGTCGCGCCGTTCGGACTCGTCGCCGTTAGCCCGCCCTTCGGACGATTTCGGGCTCTTTCGGTCGATCCAGGCCTCCACCGGATTCAAGAGGACGAGCACCAGCAGCGTCACGCCGGTTGCAATCAGCGCCAGGTGGTACTCGCCGCCGCCGACGGCGACGCCGATCGCGGCATTGACCCAGATCATCGCCGCCGTGGTGAGCCCGCGGATGTCGCTGCCGGTGCGCATGATCGCCCCGGCGCCGAGAAACCCGATGCCGGTCACGATCTGCGCCGCCACTCGGGTCGCGTCGCCACCGGACGAAGCCGAGAGGTCGATCGACATCAGGGTGAAGAGCGTGGAGCCAAGCGCGATCAGGATGTTGGTCCGCAGGCCCGCGTACTTCTGCCGCCATTCCCGCTCGAAGCCGAGCACCGCGCCGAGGGCGGCGGACAGGCACAGGCGTTTGATCAGCTCGAGATCATCCATCCGCTAGGTCCCCCGGCTACTGGTCTCCGTCTGCGCGGAGCCGTGGCATCTCACTTGCTTTACTAAGCTCGGCCGCCATCAAGGCGCCTGGAGGACGAACTGCATGCTCTGGACCATCGTCGTACTGCTGCTCATTCTGTGGCTGCTTGGATTCTCGCTGAAGATCGCCGGCGGGTTGATCCACCTGCTGCTGGTCGTGGCCCTCGTCGTGATCGTCCTGCGGCTGGTGACCGGCCGAAGGGTTTAGCGGCTGTCGGTTGCCGGCAATTCGGGATCCGGTCCCGAACTGCTATCGTAATTCACTGCATGGACGTCTTCCTGGTCCCCGTCGATCGTGACGCATACGAGCTCTATTGCGAGCACGTCGACGAGCCGGAGGCGCCGGAGCCCGAGCCGCCGCCGGCCATCGGTCTGTTCGCGCGGGGGAAGGCCTGGATCTACGGCTTCTTCAGGAGCCTGAAGGCCCGCTTCCACGCGGTGCTGGTGGAGGCCGAGCGGGAGCGGCGGCGCGAGGTTGTCGCCCGGCCGGAAGGGAGCTTGATGGCGCGCGTCAAACGACGCTGCATGCGCTGGTTGGCCGAGAGCATTGCCGAGCAGCGGCTGCTCTGGAACCTGCGGCGCCATGTCGAGGCGACGCTGCATCATCCCGACGACATGTCCGGCGATGCCTCCCTCGACCTGATGCGGCGGCAGCTCGCGCGCGATTTCGACAAGCACCGTTTCTGGCTCGCCATCGACTCGGTCCTGATGGTCCTGTCCGGCCTGCTGATCCTGGTTCCGGGGCCGAACATCATCGGCTACTACTTCGCCTTCCGCGTCGTCGGCCATTTCTTTTCGGTTCGGGGCGCCCGCAATGGCCTGAACAAAGTGGCGTGGACCACCGTCGCCAGCGCGCCGCTCTCCGACCTCCGGTTCGCCCTGTCGCTCGACGCCGCCGGCCGCCTGCGGCAGGCGGAAGAGGTCGCCGTCCGGCTGCAGCTGGACCACCTCGCCACGTTCTTCCAGCGCACCGCCGTTTCCTAAGAGAACCCCTTTAGGGAGTGTTCTCCCGATCGTCCAATCTCCTGCCTAAAGACAGCGAAGCTCCGTCGCGGCCGCGAGCGCTGACTTTTTCACAGGAGGGCAAGAGGTCAAGAGAACCAATTCTAAAGGGCGTTCTCCTGGCCTTCTAATCTCCTGTTCAAGGCCAGCGAAGCTCCGCTGTCGCGGCCGCGAGCGCTGACTTTTTACAGAGGGCAAGCGTTCAAGAGAACCCCTCCAGAGACCGGGGCTAGCTCGCCCGCGCCCGCGCGCTATACTGCCAACGCTTTGAAACTGAGCGAACTCGCCGTGCGCCTGGAGTGCAGGCTCGAGGGAGACGGCGGCATCGAGATCCGGCGCGTCACCGGCATCGAAGACGCTGGTTCTGGCGACGTCACCTTCTTCGCCAATAAACGATACGCGCCCGCCCTGGCGCGGACCCGGGCTTCCGCCGTCATTCTCGGCAACGACGATGCGCCGGCGCCGTGCGCGATGCTGCGGGCGGCCAATCCTTATCTGGTGTTCGCGCAGGCCGTCGGCCTGTTCGCCGAGACGTGGCAGCCGGCGCCAGGGATCCATCCCAACGCATTCGTGGCCAACGGCGCAGCGGTGGCGGCGGACGCTTCGATCGGCCCGTTCGTCGTGATCGAAGAAGGCGCGGTGATCGGCCCCCGCACCGTGATCCGCGCGCACACCGTGATCGGCCGCGACGCGCAGGTCGGGGCCGATTGCCTGATCCATGCGAGGGTCTCGATCCGGGAGCGGGCGAGGCTGGGTGACCGGGTGGTGGTGCAGGACGGTGCCGTGATCGGCAGCGACGGCTACGGGTTCGCGCGCGCGGCCGACGGCACGCACGTCAAGATCCCGCAGGTTGGCGGGATCGTGCTCGAAGACGATGTGGAGATCGGGGCGAACACGACCATCGACCGTCCCGCGGTGGGGGAGACCCGGATCAAGGCCGGCACCAAGATCGACAACCTCGTCCAGATCGCGCACGGTGTCACCGTGGGGCGGAACGTCCTGCTCGCGGCCCAGGTCGGCGTGGCCGGCAGCACGACGCTCGAAGACGCCGTCACGCTCGCCGGGCAGGTCGGCGTCGCCGGCCACCTCACCATCGGCACGGGAACCATCGCGACCGCGCAAACCGGGATCCCGAACTCGCTCGAGCCCGGATCGTTCGTCTCCGGCTACCCGGCGATCCCCAATCGCGAATGGCTCAAGGCCTCGGCCGTGTTCCGAAAATTGCCCGAGCTGCGCAAGACGATCGCCGAGCTCGAGCAGCGGGTAGCCGAGCTGGAGAAAGAATAGCTTCCGCCCAGCTTCCAGCTTCCAGCTCCCAGCTCCCAGCCCCCATTCCGATTCCCGATTCCCCATCCCACCCATTCCCCCGTCCCCGATCCCGTCCCAACCCCCTTCCCCGACTCCCCAAGCCCTATAATCAGATTTCCATGCGAATCACGAATATCCGCCGCAGTTTCTGCCTGCTGGTCTCGCTCGCGGTGCTTCTGAGCCTGGAGCCGGGGGCCACGGCTGCCAACCGCCCGCCCAAGCTCACCTACACCACGACGACGCTGCCCAACGGCCTGACCGTGGTGCTGCACGAAGATCACTCGACGCCGATCGTCCACACCGAGCTCTGGTATCACGTCGGGTCGAAGAACGAGCGCCCCGGGCGGACCGGTTTCGCCCATCTGTTCGAGCACATGATGTTCAAGGGCTCGAAGAACGTCGAGCCGGAAGGGCATCCGTCGTGGATCTCGAGCGTCGGCGGGCAGAGCAACGCGACCACCAACGAAGACGCCACGATCTACTGGCAGACGTTCCCGGCGCAGTACCTGCCGCTGGTGCTCTGGCTCGAGTCCGACCGGATGGCGACGCTGCGGATCGACGAAGCGGTGTTCAAGAACGAGCGCGAGGTGGTCAAGGAAGAACGGCGGATGCGGTACGACAACCAGCCGTACGGCCGGCTGAACGAGATCGTCTACGACCAGGCGTTCAGCGTGCATCCCTACAAGCACTCCGCGATCGGCAGCATGAAGGATCTCGAGTCGGCGTCGATCGAGGACGTCCGCGACTTCTTCCGCACCTTCTACGTCCCGAACAACGCGACGCTGGTGATTGCCGGGGACTTCAATTCCGCCGAAGCGCTCAAGCTGGTGGAGAAGTATCTCGGCCGGGTGCCGAAGTCGGCGCAGCCGGTGCCGCGTGACATCCCGAAGGAGCCGCCGCAACTCAAGGAGCGGCGGGTGCGGGTCGAGGAGAACTGGCCGCTCCCGGCCGTGGTCGTCGCCCACCACATCACCTTCGACGGTGATCCGGACTCCTATCCGCTGCACGCCGCCTCGAAGGTGCTGTCAGACGGTCAGAGCTCGCGGATCTACCGGCAGCTGGTCTACGAGAAGCGGGTGGCGCTGGCGGCGTTCGGGGGTGGCAACATCAACGAACATCCGAGCCTGTTCTTCGCGGTCGCGATCGTTCAGCCGGGGAAGACGCCCGAGGAGGCGGCTGCCGCCCTGATCGCCGAGCTCGACAAGCTTCGCAAAGAGCCGATCACGGCGGGGGAGCTTCAGCAGGTGAAGAACCAGTTCGCGCGCGACTATATCTTCAGCCGCGAATCGAACAAGGACAAGGCGCACACGCTGGCGCACGCCGCCGTGATCCACGACGAGCTGAAGACTGCTGACGGGGAGTTCGACATCTTCATGAACATGACCGCCGCCGACGTGCAGCGTGTGGCCCAGAAGTATTTCACCCCCGAGAACCGGGTGGTGCTGACCATCATGCCGAAGGGCGCACCGACCGGAGGCCAGCAGTGAGCCGCACGTCGAGCTGCCGTCCGACCGCCGTGCATCCAGGCTCGGGGGTCGGGCTGGTTCGCGTCGCGCCGTGGGTGATGGCCCTGTCGCTGCTGCCGGCTGCCGCGGCGGCGCAGGTGCCGGCCTGGCCGACCGAGCGTCCGCCGGCGCCGCTCGAAGCCCGCGACGTCAAGTTCCCTCCCTACGAGATCCGGACGCTCTCGAACGGTCTCCAGGTGATCGCGGTCTCGCACCACGAACAGCCGGCCGTCAGCCTGCGGCTGATTGTCCGGGCCGGCGCAACCCAGGATCCGGACGACAAGCCGGGGGTCGCCAGCCTGGCGGCGACTCTGCTCGACCAGGGGACCACCACCAAAACAGCGGAACAGGTGGCGCAGTCGATCGACTCGATCGGCGGGGCGATGGGGGTCGGCGCCGGCTCCGACCTGACCTCCATCTTCGCGGCGGTCATGAAGGACAGCCTGAACGTCGGGCTCGACATCATCTCGGACGTCGCCCGCAACCCGGCCTTCTCCCCCGAGGAGATCGAGCGCCAGCGCGAGCAGATGATCTCGGCGATGAAGGTCAGCTACGAGGACCCCGATTACATCGCGGCGACGGTGTTCGACCGGATCGTCTACGGATTTCATCCGTACGGCAAGCCGGACTCGGGCACACCGGCATCGCTCGCGGCGATCACCCGGGCCGACATCGCTGCGTTCCACAAGCGGTGGTTCGGCGCGAACAACGCCATCCTGGCGATCGTCGGTGACGTCACCGCGGAAGAAGCGTTCGCCGGCGCGGAGCGGGCGTTCGGCAAGTGGGAACGGGTCGAACCGGCTGTCGCCCGGGTCGCCGACCTGCCGCCGGCGACGCGCCGCGTGGTGGTGGTGGACCGCCCCGGGGCGGTGCAGACCGAAATCCGGGTCGGGCACATCGGGCTGCCCCGCAAGCACAAGGACTTCCTCGCCCTTGACCTGGCGCTCAAGATCCTCGGCGGCGAAGGGGGCAACCGGCTGCATCGCGTCCTCCGGAGCGAGCGCGGCCTGACCTACAGCGCCGAGGCGGACATCCATGCCTTGAAGGATGCCGGCGACATCGTCGCCAGCACCGACACGCGGTCCGATTCGACCGCGGAAGCGCTGCGCCTCATCGTCGACGAGTTCGCCCGGCTGCGTCGCGAGCGCGTTCATCCGCGCGAGCTCGGCGATGCGCAAGCGTATCTGACCGGCAGCTTTCCGCTGACCATCGAGACCCCCGGCGACATCGCGCTGCAGGTGCTGAACGCGGTGGTCTTCGGCCTCGACCTCGAGGAGCTGCAGACCTATCGTGAGCGGGTCAACCGGATCACGCCGGACGATATCCAGCGGGTGGCGCAGCAGTATCTCTACCCCGATCGGCTGACGATCGTCCTGGTCGGCGACGCCAACGTCTTCGCCAAGCAGCTGCCGGCCGTCGGCTTCGACAAGGTGGAGCGTATTCCGCTCGCGCAGCTCGATCTCACCGCACCCGATCTGCGGCGGCCGGGCCGCGCCACGCCGGGCCGGACCCCGCAGGCGCCGCCCGCGATGATGATGCCGGCCTCCTACTCGCCGGAGACGCAGGCGCCGGCGCCGGCCGATCCCAGGCCCCTGGTGGAGAAGGCGATCGCCGCGAAAGGAGGGCTCGCCCTCCTGCGGTCGATCAGGACGGTGAAGTCCGCTTCCGAGATGGTGTTCAAGACCCCCCAGGGGGAGGCAACGCTCCGCGCGATGGCCTACGTTCGCTACCCCGGACAGTTCCGGATCGACGCCGAGGGGCCGGATGGTGTCCGCATCCAGGCGTTCGACAACGGCGCCGGCTGGGTGAGTGACGGCCAGAAGGCCGCTGATGCCCCACCCACGATCGTTCGTTCGATGGAGGCCGGCGTCCAGCGCGACACCGTCGCCCTCCTGCTGGCGCTCGGCGAACAGCGCGTCCGCAGCCGCCGCGTCGCCGACGTGAACGTGGGCGGCCAGCCGATGCCGGCGCTGGAGGTCGACCTGACGTCGGCCGGCCGCGTGACGCTCGTCTTCGACCCGGTCACCGGACTGCTCGCCTCCCAGCGATACGGTGGCGCCAAGGGTGAGCCGGTGACCGAAGAAACGTTTTCGGACTACCGCGCGATTCAGGGCGTGCAGGTCGCGCACCGCGCGACCCTGCGCCGCCAGGAGAACCCGCCGCTCGAGCGTATCGTCCGTTCGTTCGAGATCAACGTGCCGATCGACGCGGCGTTCTTCAAGAAGCCAGCGGCCAAGTCGTGATCCCGCAGGCTCCCGGCACTACCTCCCGCACCCCGCACCCCTCGCCTCGCCGCTCACGCCCCGCGCCCCGCACCTCCGCATGCGGGTGATGATCTCCTGCGGCGAGCCGTCCGGCGACATGTACGCTGGTGCGCTGGCCTCCGAGATCCGCCGCATCGATCCCCTGGTCACCATCACCGGGTTTGGCGGCGACCGGCTGGCCGCCGCCGGCGCGACTCTCGTCGACAACTTCAGCGGCCTCTCGGTGACCGGGTTGCTCGAAGTCGTGCGTCTGCTGCCGCGGACGTACGCGACCTATCGCCGCCTGCTGGCCGACGCCGACGCCACGCCGCCGGATGTGTTCGTCGCCATCGACTTTCCCGACTTCAATTTCAGGCTGGCGCATGCGCTGCGGGCACGGGGTGTGCCGATCGTCTACTACATCAGCCCGCAGCTCTGGGCCTGGCGCGCCGGGCGGATGAAGACCATGAAACGCCTCGCGGACGAGGTGCTGGTGATCTTCCCGTTCGAAGCGCCCATCTATCGCGAGGCCGGTGTGCCGGTGCAATGGGTCGGGCACCCGCTGCTCGACGTTTCGCCGCCGGGTGAGCCACGGGATCGCTTTCTCGGCGCCAGGGGGCTGGACCCGTCGCGCCCGGTCGTGGCGCTGCTGCCCGGAAGCCGCGCCAACGAGCTGCGCGAGATCCTTCCGGACCTGACCCGGGCGGCGGAATTGATCCGCGAACGCGTCCCCGGCGTGCAGTTCATCGTCGCGCGGGCGCCCCACCTGCGCGATGAGCTGTTCGCCCCGCTCGACGAACTCCGGTCACGCGGTACGCCTGCGGTGATGATCGAGGGACGCACCGACGATGTGCTGGCGGCCGCCGACCTGGCCATCGTGGCCTCCGGCACCGTCACCGTGCAGGCAGCACTGCACGAGTGCCCGATGGTCGTGGTCTACCGGCTCTCGCCGCTCACCTACCGCCTCGGCAAGCCGTTCGTGCGCGTCGACACCTACGCGATGGCCAACCTCGTCGCCGGACGACGCGTCGTGCGCGAGTTGATCCAGAACGATTTCACCCCGGAGGCCGTCGCGCACGAATCAACGCGTCTCCTGACCGATCCTGGCTACGCCGCCCAGATGCGGACCGACCTGCGCGAAGTCAAAGGCCGGCTCGGCGACCCCGGCGCCAGCCGCCGCGCCGCCGAAGCCGTCCTCGAGGTCGCCCGACGGCCACGTCGCACGTAGCACGGGACACCACGTAGCACCTGGCACCGCACGCAGCACTGCACATAGCACGTCGCACCGCACATAGCACCCAGCACCGCACGTAGCACCTCGCACGTAAGGACATAGCACGTAGCACGCCGCACCCCGCACGTGCAGTAAACTGACCCATGCGTTGCGCTGCATTTGTCGCATTGTTGTTGTGTGTTTCCCCTTCGCTCTCCGCCACCGTCCTCATCCCTGCTGAATTCCGCGAGATCGTTTCCGGATCGCAGATCATCGTCCATGGCCGCGTGAGCGAGGTGCGGCCGGAGTGGATCGACGGGCGGCGCCGTATCGAGAGCGTCGTGACCCTCGAGGCCGCTTCGTTCTACCGTGGAACGGCCGGCTCGTCAGTGACCTTCCGGGTGCCCGGAGGACAGATCGGCCGCTACAAGAGCGTGACCGTCGGCGCTCCACAGTTTCGCGCTGGCGACGAGGTCGTGCTCTTCCTGAAATCGCAGGGGCCGGCGGTCCCTCAGGTGTTCGGACTCAACCAGGGCGTGTTCCGCGTGCGGGTCGATGGCCGCACGGGACGCCGGCTGGTGATGCTGCCGATCGTGATGGCGCGCGGCAGCGAGCCGGAACCGGTGACGCGCGGTGCGGCGGATCGGCGTCCGTTGCCGCTGGAACAGTTTGCCGCCCAGGTCCGGACCGTGCTGCAGCAGGGAGGTGGCCGGTGAGGCGGCTGATCACCCTGCTCCTGACGGCCGGCTGCGTGGCGATCGCTGGCGATCCCGCATCCGCCTACCTCAAGCTCGGCACCCAGGTGGGCACCCGTACCGTCGTCCTGCGCTGGGAAGAGTTCCCCGTGCGCTACTTCGTGACCGATGCCGCCGGCGGGGGAGTGAGCGCAAGCCAATTACGCGACGCGGTCGGCACGGCCTTCGCGACCTGGAACGCGGTCGAGACCGCCGATACCACCTCAGAATTCGTCGGCTTCACCTCGGCGCGACCGAACGACGATGACGGGCAGACGGTGATCGGCTTCGTGAATCGCCCGGACCAGGACCGCACCCTCGGCGCGACCTCTTTTCTGATCGACACGCTGTCGGGGGAGATCGTCGAGGCGGAGATCTATCTGAACTCCTTCTTCCCGTGGTCGGTCGCGGCCAACGGCCAGGCCGACCGATTCGACGTCGAGTCGATTGCGCTGCACGAGGTCGGTCACCTCTTCGGCCTCGGTCACTCGGCGCTCGGCGAGACCGAGCTGCGCAACGGCGGCCGCCGCGTCATCGCCGCCGAAGCGGTCATGTTCCCGGTGGCGTTTTCGGCCGGTTCGACCGCAGGCCGGACGCTGAAGGCGGACGACATCGCCGGCATTTCCGACAGCTATCCGAACGGTGAGTTCCGGCGCGAACTCGGCAGCGTCAGCGGCCGGATCACCAAGAGCGGAGGGGGGTACTGGGCGCGCACGTCGTCGCCTTCAATCCGCGAACCGGGAAAATGGTCGGCGGCTTCTCGCTCAACGCTGAGGGCCGCTTCGTAATCGGCGGGCTCGAGCCCGGGCCCTACGTGCTCAGGGTCGAGCCGCTCGACGACGGCGACGTCGAAAGCTTTTTCGACTTGACGCTGAACATCGACGCCAACTTCAGGCCGAAATTCCACGACCGGCTGGTGGTGGTCCCGCGCGGCGGCGGCGCCGGTGACGTGGAGATCCGCGTGGAGCCGAAGAGTTGAGCGGCGCCTGCCTCGACCGCGCCAGCCGGCTGCTGGCCATCGCGCTCCTCGTCGGCGGGCTGCCGGCCCTGGCTGACGCCCAGGTCTGGATCGGCAGCGCCGGCCCGCGTCCCGGCTCGGTCGAGATCACCGGCGGCGGCAACTGGACCGGCAGCCAGACGTTTCCGGTGACGCCGGCGTCGCTGACCGTCAACCCCTCGGGCGGCCTGTCCTCGTTCGATCAGTTCACCAGCGAGGCCTCGATCGACGCGGCCTTCGGCGTGCACGGCAACGTCGGGGTGTACATCACCCGCGCGCTCGCGATCGAAGGGGGCGTGCAGTTCTCACGGCCGCAGCTGAGCGTCCAGCTCTCGGACGACTTCGAAGACGCGCCGGATGTGACGGCAACCGCGACCATGACCTCCTACGTGTTCCGGGGATCACTCATTTATCACTTCGGCTCCGGGCAGACGGTGCCGTTCGTTGGCGGCGGCGCCGGATACGTGCGTGGCGTGCACGCGGGGAACGAGCTGATCGAATCGAACGTGGAGTATCACGGGCTCGCCGGGATCAAGATGTGGTTCAACCCGCGTCGCAAGGCGGGGTTCCGAGCCGAGGGAGGATTCGCGCTCCGGGGCGGCGGGTTCGGCACCGAGGACGAGCGCCGCATGGTGCCGATCGCCGCGGCCTCACTCCTGTATCTGTTCTAACGGCTCGGCGGCGAGGTCGTAGTAGGCGATCGTCCGGCCGGCCCAGTCGGCCCCCGACTGCCCGTTCAGCCCTACCGCCACCCCGTCTTTCCACTCCATGCGCGCACGGTGCACGTGACCGCAGAGGATCAGGCGTGCGCCAGACGCCGACGCGGCACGCCAGAAATTCGCCCGATCCGGTTCCGGGATCGCCATCGGCACGTTGACGGTCCGGACGAAGTGGCGCAGCCGATTGGCCGGCGTCCACTCGAAAGTTGGCGCGTCGAGCGGATAGTGGTGAACGAGCAGCACCAGCGGATCGTGACCGTCAAGCGCCGCCAGCCACTTCATCTCATCGTCCCGCGTGCGTCCGATCGCGTGCCGGACGGTGACTGCTCCCGCCGAGATCGTGAGGGGGCGCCAGAATACCGGTACGGTGTCGACACAGGCGAGCCGGTATTTGCCGTTCACGGTCTTGACGAACGGCGCGGCTGGTGCAATCCCCTCGCCGCGGAGGTTGATTGCGGCCTGAAAGCGCCGAAGGCGGACCCTGATCAGTGGCGGTGGATCCCAGAAGCGCAGGACGAGACGCCATAGATCGGCCGTCCGTCGTGGGTGCCCTCCGCTCGAGGCGAGATCGTGGTTGCCGTGCAGGATGGTGAGCCGGTCGGGGTCGAGCAGATGGCGACGGCCGAGTGCGTCGAGCACCCGCTCGAGCAGGCGCGGATCCCAGCGGTCCAGCAGGTCGCCGGTGATCGCCAGATGTCCGGGCCGGCGTGCGACGATGCGATCGAGCTGCTGCTCGAAGGCGATGACGTCGTCGTCGTTCCGGAGGTGAAGATCAGAGAGGTGAGCGAGCAGCAACTCTCGATTCGGGCAGTCGCGGCACACTCGGGATGAGTGCCCGGCCCGGCCTTTCCGGCGCCCGCGGGCACCCACCCGAACGATAACTCTCAGATCTTGGTGTTCAGCGACGAATCGTCCGACGGCAGAGCCGGATCGCTGGTTCCTTCGTAGCGCCTCGGCGTTTGATAGCGCTCTTCGGCGCTGCGGTTCAGCGCGTCTTCCGCACCGTCGTCGTGTGCCAGGTCGGGCTCAGACCCGGGCCGAACGCCCTGGACGCCGCCGTGAAGGCCCGCGTTTTCCTGAGTGGACTGGTCGGCCGTGCGCTCCGCGGTCGGATCGGCCGGTGGCGTGCGCCGCGTGGTGTCCTTCATCGGTCTTTCTCCGTGTAATCACCCTGCGGCTCGGTGGCGTCCGGATTGCCGGTTGCGTCCCGGTTCGTGCCCCGCGCGGGCAGTGACTCCTGGCTATCGACTTCCTCCGAGAGCGGACGGTTGGTGATCCCGCCGGCGTTGTCGGTATCCTCATCCTCATACAGGCGCTCGGGATGCTCGTCACGGTCCGCGTCCCGGACGGTGGTGGACTCAGAGGTCCAGCGTTCTCCTTCCGCCTTGCTCTTGTTGGCGTTCTGATTGGGCCGCTCCTGATTTGCCATGTCGCCTCCGCCGGAGTGTGTGGCAAGCTGCGTGCCCGGAATAACGCGCAGTCACCCTTGAATGCAGCACCCGAGTGGGAAATGATTGAAGGATGGCCTCGCTCAACTCTTTCAACACCCGCTCACGGTTCACCTCCGGCGGCACCACCGTGGAATACTTCAGCCTGGCGGCGCTCGAACGGGCGGGATTCCCCGAGATCGCGAGGCTGCCCTATTCCCTCAAGATCCTGCTCGAGAACCTGCTGAGGCGCGAAGACGGGCGGTTCGTCGCCGCCGACCACGCGCAGGCGCTGGCGCGCTGGGACGTCAAGTCCGGTGGGCAGAAGGAGATCGCCTTTACCCCCGCACGGGTCCTGCTGCAGGATTTCACCGGGGTTCCGGCCGTCGTGGACCTGGGCGCCATGCGCGACGGCATGGTCAGGCTTGGAGGAGACCCCCGTAAGGTCAACCCATTGCAGCCGGTCGAGCTGGTCATCGATCACTCGGTGCAGGTCGATCACTACGCCGAGCGCAACTCCGCCGACCTCAACGCGGCGCTCGAGTTCACCCGCAACAAGGAGCGCTACACCTTTCTTCGCTGGGGCCAGGAAGCCTTTCGCAACTTTCGCGTCGTGCCACCCGACACCGGTATCGTTCACCAGGTAAACCTCGAGTATCTCGCCCGCGTGGTGTTCAGGGAAGATTGCGACGGGGCGACGCTCGCGTATCCCGACACGCTGGTGGGCACCGATTCCCACACCACCATGGTGAACGGCCTTGGCGTCGTCGGCTGGGGTGTCGGCGGCATCGAGGCGGAAGCGGCGATGCTGGGCCAGCCGATCTCGATGTTGATCCCCGAGGTGGTTGGATTCCGTTTGACCGACCGGCTGCCGGAAGGGGCCACCGCCACCGACCTGGTGCTGACGATCACCGAGCGTCTGCGGAAGTTCGGCGTCGTCGGGAAGTTCGTGGAGTTCTACGGCTCCGGGCTCGAGTCGCTGACGATCGCGGATCGCGCCACCCTCGGCAACATGTCGCCGGAGTACGGCGCGACGATCGCCATCTGTCCGATCGACGAGATGACGCTCGACTACCTGCGCCTGACCGCCCGCGATGAAGGGCACGTGCGGCTGGTCGAGGCGTACGCGAAGGAACAGGGACTGTTCGCCAGCCCGGGCGCGCCGGATCCCGTCTACACCGCCACGCTGGAACTGGATCTCTCGACCGTGGAGCCCAGCCTCGCCGGCCCGAAGCGCCCCCAGGACCGCGTCTCGCTGCGCCAGTCGAAGATGAAGTTCGCCCAGGCACTCGAGACGATGCTGGCCGAGCGCAAGGCGAAGCCGGCGGCGGTAGCGGCCAAGCCGGGCGAGACCGCGCCGGTAGCCGGGACCGCGGTCGCCTCGGCTGCGACCCTCGAGCTCACGCCCGAGGTCGACGATCTCGATCATGGCTCGGTCGTGGTGGCGGCGATCACCAGCTGCACCAATACCTCCAATCCCAGCGTCATGATCGGCGCCGGCCTGCTGGCGCGGAATGCGGTGCAGCGGGGCTTGACGGTCAAGCCGTGGGTGAAGACCAGCCTCGCGCCAGGATCTCGGGTGGTCACCGAGTACCTACCAGGCGTCGGGACTGCTCGAGTATCTCGAGAAGCTCGGCTTCAACATTGTCGGCTACGGCTGCACGACCTGCATTGGCAACAGCGGACCGTTGCCCGAGGCCGTCTCGGCGGCAGTGCGTGAGAAAAACCTGGTGGTCGCGTCGGTGCTCAGCGGCAACCGCAACTTCGAAGGCCGCATCCAGTCGCAGGTTCGCGCCAATTACCTGGCGTCGCCGCCGCTGGTGGTGGCCTACGCGCTCGCGGGGAGGATGCAGATCGACATGACCTGCGAGCCGCTCGGCACCGGCTCCGACGGGCAGCCCGTCTACCTGAAGGACATCTGGCCGACCGAGCGTGAGATCCAGGCGACGATGCTCAAGGCGGTCAAGACCGAGATGTTCCAATCCCGGTATGCCGAGGTGTTCGATGGCGACGAGCGATGGCGCGCGCTGCCGGTGCCGGTGGGGGAGCTGTTCGAATGGGACGAGGAGTCCACCTACATCCGCAATCCCCCGTTCTTCGAAGGCGTGACCCTCGATCCGGCTCCCCCGACCGACATCACCGGCGCCAGGGTGCTGGCGCTGCTCGGCGACAGCGTGACCACCGACCATATCTCGCCGGCCGGCTCGATCCCGGCCGATAGTCCGGCCGGAAGGTACCTGATTTCCAGAGGGGTCCAACCGCGCGACTTCAACTGGTACGGCGCGCGCCGCGGCAATCACGAAGTCATGATGCGCGGAACCTTCGCCAACATCCGGCTGCGCAACCAGCTCGCCCCCGGCACCGAAGGCGGCTGGACGGCAGTGCTGCCCGAGGACGAGGTGGCAACCATCTACGACGCTTCCGTCACCTACCGGGAGCGCGGCGTGCCGCTGCTGGTTCTGGCCGGCAAGGAGTACGGGTCCGGCTCGTCGCGTGACTGGGCGGCCAAGGGGACGCTGCTGCTCGGCGTGAAGACGGTGATCGCCGAGAGTTACGAGCGCATCCACCGCAGCAACCTGGTCAACATGGGGATCCTGCCACTGCAGTACAAGAGCGGAGAGACCGCTGCCTCACTGAAACTGACCGGTCGTGAGACGTTCGATGTCCTCGGCATGTCCGACCGGCTGGCGCCGGGAGCCGAGATGCAGGTGCGCACGACTGCCAGCGACGGCTGCGTCCGTGAGTTTGGTGCGATCGCCCGGATCGATACGCCCGAGGAGCTCGTCGCGTTCCGGCACGGCGGGATTCTGCCCTATGTGCTGCGGCAGCTCCTGAAGGCCTGAGGGACCGAAAGGGCATATGGCTGCCTCTGCCGAACAGGTGAAGGCCCGCGCCGCCGCGGCGGGGTTCGACATCTGCGGCATCGCCCCGCCGGCTGCCTTTCCCGAGCTCGAGTTCCTCAACGAGTGGATTGCGCGCGGCTACCACGGCGGGATGCACTACCTCGCGCGGAACGCCGACCGCCGGGCCGACGTGCGAGCGGTGCTGCCATCGGCCACCGCGGTGATCATGCTCGGCACGGTCTACAACGCCGACCGTCCGTACTCCACGACCATCGACGACCGATCGACCGCCGCGATCGCGCGCTATGCCTGGGGGGATGACTACCACCAGGTCATCGAGGACCGGATGCGGCGCCTCGTCCAGGCACTCGAGGAGCTCAGCGGCCGCTTTGAGTACAAGGCCTACGTAGACACGGGGCCGGTCCAGGAGCGGGTCTACGCGAAATACGCCGGGCTGGGATGGATCGGCAAGAACACCTGCCTGATCAACCGCGACATGGGGTCATGGCTGTTCCTCTCGGCGATCATCTGCGATCTCCCGCTCGAACCGGACGTTCCCGCCCTCGATCACTGCGGTCGGTGCACGTTGTGCATCGATTCGTGTCCGACCGGGGCGATCACCGCCCCCTATCAACTGGACGCACGGCGGTGTCTCTCGTATCTCACGATCGAGAACAAGGACGGGATCCCCGGAGAGTTCCGCGAGGCGATCGGCCATCATGCCTACGGCTGCGACATCTGCCAGGACGTCTGCCCGTGGAACCGGAAGGCCGCGACGACGGTAGACGCCGCGTGGCAGCCGCGCGACGGGCTCGACGCACCGCGATCGCTGGAGCTCTGGACGCGGAGCGACGACAGTCTGCGGGCCTTGCTGAAGGGGAGCCCGATGAAACGCGCCGGTGTGCGGCGTCTGCGCCGGAACCTGGCGGTCGCGATCGGAAACTCGGGCGACCCCTCGGCGGCCGACATCCTGGAAGCGCAGCCCGACGATACCTGCGCGGACCCGGTCGTCCAGGAGCACGTCGCCTGGGCCGTGGACAGGCTGCGTGGCTAGGCGGCCCCGACCCGGCGAGCCGGTACGAGACCTGCTGCCCGAGCGGCCGACGCTACCGGCGGTTCGAGAAGTGGCCAGCGGCTGTAAGGCCTGCGACTTGTATAAGCGCGGTACGCAGACCGTGTTTGGTGAGGGGCCCACAGGCGCGGAGATCATGATGGTTGGCGAGCAGCCAGGGGATGCCGAAGACCTCGCCGGTCATCCTTTCGTCGGCCCCGCCGGAAAGCTGCTGGACCGGGCGCTGACCGAAGCCGGCATCGACCGCTCCCTCGTCTACGTCACCAACGTGGTGAAACACTTCAAGTGGGAGCCGCGTGGCAAGCGCCGGATCCACGCCAAACCGAACGCAGCCGAGGTGGGCGCCTGCCGCGCCTGGCTCGACACCGAGATCGCGCTGGTGAAACCGCGGGTGCTGGTATGCCTCGGAGCCACCGCGGCACAGGCCCTGCTGGGGCGGGCGTTCAAGGTGACGCAGCAGCGCGGCCAGTTCGTGGCGTCAGCGCTGGCGCCGCTGGTGACCGCGACGGTTCACCCGTCGTCGATCCTGCGCGCCCCCGATGACGATGCGCGCCGCGCGGAGATGCGCGCGTTCGTCGCCGACCTGCGGAAGGTGGCAAAGAAGCTTGGACCGGCAGCCCCTCGCGGCAGCCGGCGCGTAATACGGAGTAACACATGACCGACGGTTTCCGCCCCACGCTCCTGCTCTCGATGCCCCAGATGCAGGATCCCAACTTCGCCCGGACGGTCGTGCTGCTGTGCGACTACCTGCCGGAAGGGGCCTTTGGCCTGGTGTTGAACCGGCCGACCGATATGCCGGCGAGCGAGATGGTCAGGCTGAACCCGCCGGTTGTTGCGGGGAACCGGCTGCCGCTGTTCATCGGCGGACCGGTGCAGCCGGATCGCGGCTGGGTCCTGGTCGGCGAGCCGCCGGAGGAACCGGACTTCCGTACGGTCGTTGACGGGCTCTACCTCTCGACCTCGCCGCAGCTGCTGCGCCGCGTTCTCCAGGCGCCGACTGAGCCCCGCGCGCGTGTCGTCGCCGGCTACGCCGGCTGGGGGCCCGGACAACTGGACGACGAGCTGGCGCAGTCCGCGTGGCTGATGGCCGACGTCCAGGTGGACCTGGTGTTCGACGTGGACGCTCAGGTGATGTGGGAGACGGCGATCAGGCGGCTCGGCGCCGATCCGTCAATGTTGCAGACGAGCCCGGGGGTTCACTGACGGGTCGGGGACGGGGAATGGGTAGTCGGGAATGGGTGGTCGGGAATGGGTGGTGGGGGAGTGCGGCTGCGGTTTTCCCCGCCCATCCCCCATCCCCCAGTCCCGATACCCTATTTGAGTATTTCCGCAAAGAACTCGACGGCTCGTGGATCCTTTGACTGGCCGAGCCAGAAGATCGCCTGCTTGCGGACCACCGGGTTCTTGTTCTTTCTCGCCACGTCGATGAGCAGCGGGACCCCTTCGCTCCTGGGCAGCTGGCTCAAGGCGAACACGGCGCGCTTCTTCACCTCGGTCTCCGGGTCGTTTTCGATCGCTTCGCTGATGGTGCCGGCGGCTTTTCGCCCGGCCTTCTGACCCAGCCAGAAAATCGCCTCGCTCCGTACCGCGATGTCCGGGTGCGTCCGTCCGGCGCGGATCAGCGGCTCGATCCCGGCATCCCCTTTCAGTTGCGACAGGGCGAAGACCGCGCGCTTGCGCACGTCGGCCGCCGGATCCTTGTCCAGGGCCGTCAGGATCGTGGTGGCGGCATTGGCGTCACCACGCTGGGACATCCAGAACAGCGCTTCTCCCCTGATGCTCGAGGCTGCGTGGGTGGTGGCGAAGCGCTCGAGCGCAGGCCCGGCGGACGGCTCGGCGTGCATCGCGATCGCGCCGAGCGCCGCGTTGGTGATCCGGTTCTTGCGTTCCGGCTCGGCGTCGACCAACGAGCTGAGAAGGGTCACGCTCTCGGCCGGAGCGACGTTCTCGAGCCAGTGCACCGGACGCCCGCCGGCGTCGAGCTCGCAGTCCTCCGAGAAGGTGCGGATGCGCTCGATCTCCCGGCCGGCCACCCGGAAGAGAACGACCATGCGTTCGGCCCCTTCGAGCTTGACCGGCCCCTGTGGCTTGCTGCTCGCCGCCGCCGGCGCCTGAACGCCCCCCTCCGTGTTTGCCGGCTCGATCCGGCACGATCCACAGCAGGGTGCCTCGCCGGCGGTCATCGAGCCAGAGATGTAGTTCGTGCCGTTCACGTTCGACCAGCAACACATCGTCCGGTCGCGGTCCTTGACCGGCACCGCGTAGCCGATCCAGGCGACATCCGCCTGGGCGGCCACGAGTGACTTGAACGTCTGAGCCAGCCCCGGCGCTGCCGGGCGGGCCGCGACCTGGCCGTTCGTGATGCGTGGTTGCTGTGCGGCGACCGCCGCCGCCAGCAGCACACAGGCGGTCAGCCCCGAGGCGAGACCGAGATAGCGTCTGGACATCGTCATCTCCCGGAGGCGGCAGACGCGCCGCTACTTGTTCAGGATCTCCAGCAAGTAATCGGTCGCGACCTTGGAGCCGGTCATGTGCGACAGGCGGCCGACGATCTCCTTCTTGAGCGTCTGGTCTTCTTCCTTGCGCGCGATCGCGACCAGCGCCGTGGCGTTGTCCTGCATGCCGAGCGCCCCGATGATCGTCTTCTTCACGTTCGGATCGCGTTCGGCGGCGTACAGCTCGACCAGCGTGTCACTGCTCTTGGCGCCTCCCGTCATCCCGAGACTGCGGATCGCGGTGCGGCGGAGCTCGACGTCCTTTTCCGAGCGCGCGATCTCGGTCAAGCGGGTCGCGCTCCCGCCCATCGCCATGGCCGAGATGATCTGCTTCTTGATCTCGGGCGCGGTCTCCTTGGCGTAGAGCTGCGCCAGCTCCGCCTGCCCGCCGTGCATCCCCAGCTGCCGGACGGCCTCGGCTCGAAGCTCCGGATTCTGCTCGGTCTGCGCCGCCGCGAACACGCGGTCCTTCTCGCCGCCCATCGCCAGCGCGCGGATGATCCGCTTCTTGCTGTCGACGTCGGTCGTCGAGGTGTAGATCTCCGCCAGGACGGCACGGCTTTCGCGCCCGCCGTGCATGCCCAGGTAGCTGATCGCGCGGCTCTGCAACTCGGGGGTCGAGTTCCCCCGCGCGATGCCCTTCAGCACTTCCCGCGCCTGCGGCGAATTGCTCTGCGCCAGCACGAACAGCGCGCGCTCCTTGAGCTTGGGTGAAGCGGTGCCCTGCAGCAGCTTCTCGAGCATCGGGATCGCCTGCTCCGGTGCGGAGTTCTGCAGCGCGGCGATGGCCATCAGCTTCAGGTCCTCGTCGGCTTGATCCTGCGGCCGAACCGGCTGTCCGGCGTTGCGCCGAACCTCCGCTTCGAGTGCGCGGGCCTGCTGCAGGTAGCGGCTCTTCTGATAGTCACGCGTGAGCGTGGCCAGCGTCGCCAGCGCTTCTGCCCGCTGACCGAGACGGTCCTGGGCATGGGCCTTCCAGTAGAGCGCCGCATCGACCTGGCTGCCCTTCATGGCCAGCACCTCGTTGAACCGCTCGAGCGCCTGCTCCCACTGGCTCTCGGTGATGTGACGGTAGCCCTGTTCGTAGGCCCGGTCCTCCCGGGCGCGCTCGCGCTGCTTCGCGTCGGCTTCGCGCGTCCGCGCCCGTTCTGCTTCGGTTGCGGCGCGGTCCTGGAAATCGAATGCGAAGCCGGCGCGGTAGGCGTCGACCGCCATGGTGGCGGCGTGGGCCTTGTCGAGGGCCATCGCGATCTCGGCGTCGTGTGCGCCGGCGACGAGGGCCGCTTCCCGCGCCATCTTCACCATGTCGGCAATCGCCGCCGGACTGGGCGCGATCGGGAATCCCGGCTTCTCGACCGGGGTCGGCTTGGGAGCCGCCTGCTGCGCGGAGGCGGTGCCAGCTCCGAGCGCGGTCGCGACAACGATTGCGGCGGTCATTGCGTGTTTTGCAGTCATCATTTCGTCTGATCCGTGAAAGTTGTGTTGAGTCGATTTACGTGGTCCGAATCAGGAGCTCTGGCCGGCTCCCGACCGGGTGCGATTCTGTTCCTGCTGCCGGGCCTTCACGCCCGATGACACGACTCGGACCTTGAACAGCAAATCCTTGGCGGAGACGCGCTGTCTCACGCGCTCGAGGTCCTTGGATGACAGCTCATCGGGGGTAGCGGCAAGCTCCACCAGCAGCCGCTCGAGCTCATCGAGCAGCTGGGTGACCGCGACATCGCCGCTCTGGGTGGCGGCCTGGCGATACAGCCGGTTGGCCGCGACGAGCTCTTCGGCGCGCTCGCGTTCGATACCGACGTCGGCCGACAGGTCGTCCGGATCGGCGGTCACGAGCTCGACCAGCATGCTCTGCGAACGCTCGAGATGTTCTCCGACGCCGGCCAGGATCACCTCTTCGCGGATCTCATCGGCCGAGGCGACAACTCCGGCTTCGGCCGGGAGTACCGGCCGGGTCACCCGGCCGGCGATGAACGCCCCGGCAACGAGCAGGACGATGGCGCTGACCCAGGCGAGGTTGGCTGGCGAGAGCACCAGCCATGACAGCCAGCCGCGGTTCACCGGCAGTGACGGCTCGAGCCGGGCCCAGACCGTGCGCTCGAACCCGTCCGGCAAGGAGGGGACCGGCATGCTGTCCACGGCGGCCATCACCCGCTGGAGCCGGCCAAAACGGCCGTGGCACTCGGCGCAATCCGCCAGATGGGCTGCAGCGTGCTCGGCGCCCGGTTCGAGGTCGCCGTAGTAGTGCAGCACGAGGTCGTCGTCGGTCAGGTGGTCGGTGGTCATAGATCATGCATCCGCGACGAAGGGTTCCAGCGCCGTGCGCATCTTGCGGACCGCCCGGAAGATGCTGTGTTTCGTCGCGTTCGTTTTCAAACCCAGGGACAGGCTGATCTCCTCGATCGAGCGTCCCTCGAAATGGCGCAACATGAAGGCGGCGCGCTCCATCCGGCTCAGGCCGGACATCGCGTCGCCGATCCGCTGCTGCACCTCGGTGCTGAGCATCAGCCGCTCAGGTGACGTCCCGGTCGCGTCGGTGCTCTCGAGCGCCGCCCCCAGCTGTTCGAGATCGGCATCGCCATGGCCGGTTTCCCGGTGCGGCCGGGATCGAATCAGGTCGATCGAGCAGTTCACCGCGATCCGATGGAGCCAGGTGCCGAAGTTCGCCCGTGACTCGAAGCGCGGCAACTGCCGGTATGCCTTCAGAAAAGCCTCCTGGACGACGTCTTCGGCATCCTGCGCGCTGCCGGTCATCCGGTATGCCAGCCGGTAGACAGCGCGGCTGTGGCGCTCGACGAGCGCGCGGAACGCTTCGCTGTCTCCGTCGCGGGCCAGCGCGACGGCTGCGGCATCCGTTTGCGGCATCCGATTGGTTAGACGGGGGTTGGGGGGGATGGTTAGCCGATTTTACCCGGGGCCGGAGCCGGGTGGGATCGGCTACCGGGTCAGGGGCGGCGGAGGACGGTTTCGTTCGAGATCGCGGCGGCGGGCAGCGGTTCGCTGACGCTTTCGAGAACGCGGCGGGTGCGGGCGATCTCGCACTGTAGCGCCTCGATGCACAGCTGCTGCGTTTCGTGGGGCGCCTCGGTCACCACCCCGCAGAACGGGCAGATCACGGCTTTCATCGGTACCTCGGGTTTCGCAGCGTCCCGAAGTGCAAGAAAGAGACCTTTTGGGGGAGGCTCGATTCAGCCCGACATCAGCAGGTTTCGAATCCCCAACTGTAGCGGCGTGATGCGATAGCTCAGTTCCGCTATGCTACGGCCGCTGTCCAGCGACCAGTCATGGCGAAAAATTTCGACCGCGCCATGCGTCAGCAGCGGCGGACGGGCGAACCACCGCGCCCGGGCTTCTTCGATGGCTGCGGCACTGGTCGCGACCGCGAACGGGACCCGGCGGGGCAGCGGACGGCCGGTCAGTTCCCGGACGATCTCGAACACCCGCATCTGCGGCACGTTGATCCCGCCGGCGGGGTACTCGCCGAATGCCTCAGCCCGTTCCAGCGCTTCCACGTGCAGCGCCGCCACATCGTCGACATACGAGTAGGACCACGGCTGCGCCGCGCCGACGAGGCCGGGCAGGCGACCCTGAAGGTGATCGCGGACCAGCCGTCCCACCAGGTTGCCCTCGGTCTCGCGTCCGGGGCCGTAGACCACCCCCGGAAAGATGATGGTGACCGGGGCCCCTGACGCTATCGCCGCGCGCGCCTCGACCAGCGCCCGGACCTTGGATCGCTGGTAATCGTTGGCTTCGAGCGGCCTGGTCGCGCCGGCCGGCGGCAGTGCGAGAAACGATGACGTGTAGACGACGCGCGGCACGCCGCGCCGCTGCGCCACGTCGAGCACGTTCATCAGGCCGCCGACGTTGATCTCATCGAACTCGCGTGGCACCGGGCGCCAGATGCTCACCAGCGCCGCGGCGTGAACGATCCGGTCGACGCCGTCGCCGGCGAGCTCCAGCGCGCGCCGGTCGCGGACGTCGCCGTCGTACGGGACCCCCGGAAGGCCGGCCGAGGATGCGCTCCGCGCGAACACTACCGGCTGATGGCCACGCCCGTGCAGCGCACGCACGATCGCAGCCCCGAGATAGCCGGTCCCACCGGTGACGAGCACGCGCATGCTGTACAGATCGTTATATGCTTCTCGCCAATGTTCAAGCGGCAGCGGACGGGGTCCGTCGTGTGCGCCTCGTGCGGATCGCTCGTCGGGGTCAACGACGAGCAGTGTTATTCCTGCGGTCGCAAGAATCCGGGTCTGTGGGGTTACGCGCCGCTGCTGCGGCGGCTGGGTAACGACTTCGGCTTCGTCTCGCTGATCATCTACGGCTGCGCGGCGACGTACATCATCGGGCTGCTGCTGACGATGGTGACCGGCGGAAACATCATGGGCAGCGGCAGCCCGCTCGGTATCCTGGCCCCCTCGCAAAACGTCCAGCTGCTGATGGGGGAAAGCGGGGCGTACCCGGTCTTCGGCCTGGGCATGTGGTGGACGGTGCTCAGCGCCGGGTGGCTCCACGCCAGCATCCTGCACATCGGGATGAACATGATGGCGGTCAAGAACCTCGGGCCGGTCACCGCCGACCTGTACGGCGCTCCCCGCATGGTCATCATCTATACCGCCGGCTCGGTGGGCGGCTTTCTACTGAGCTCGTTTCTCGGGCTGTTTCCGATCCCGCTGTTCGGCGCTCCGTTTACGCTCGGCGCCTCGGCGCCGATCTTCGGGCTGCTCGGCGCGCTGCTGTACTACGGCCGGCGCAGCGGCAGCAGCCTGATCCACGCCGAAGCGAAAGGCTATGCGATCGCCTTCTTCGTCTTCGGCTTGATCTTTCCAGGCGTGGACAATGCCGCCCATCTCGGCGGGTTCGTGGCCGGGTACGTGGTGAGCATCTGGCTGGACCCGCTGAAGCCGGAGCGCGTGAACCACATGGTGGCGGCGCTGGTCTGCCTGGTGGCCACCGGCGGCGCGATACTCGCCTCGATGATCCGGATCTTCTAGATCACCGGGCATACATGTCGATCGCGCGGCCGATCGCGCGCCGGCAGACCTGGCAGAAGCCGACTGGATCGCGCGTGAACATGATGCAGTCGGCCTGCGGACGGTAGAGGCCCTTCGCCTCGTATCCCGCCCCCTCGAACGCGCCGACCGCCTGGCCGTACTTCATCGCCGCCAGGAACTTCTCCTCGACGTTCTGCTGCTCGCGGAACAGCGCATCCATCTCGGCTTCGGGGGCGTTGCGCTTGCGGATCTCGCGCCGGCGTTCCTGGATACTCGCGCTGTGCTGCTCGAACTCGGCCTTGTCCCACGGGGTCGGCAGCGGTGTTCCGGCTGTCACCAGGTCCCGCCATTTCAGCTGCTTCGGATCCTTCAACGCGGTGATGTTCGGTTCCCACGGCTCGGGCCGGTCCGCCGTCCCGGTCGCGTAGGCGACGTCGGAGGTGTAGTACTCGTCGGCGAGCGCGGCGAAATGGTGGCCGAACTCGTGGACGAAGACGTAGTCGGAGAAGGCGCTGTCGACCGAGGCGGTCGCGTGATCGTTGAAGACGCCGCCGCCGCCGTAGGTCTGCTCGTTGGCGAGGATCTCGATGAACTCGTAGGGGGCGGCCGAGGCGGCGTCACGCAGCGCGCGGTTGTCGAGCGTCAGCATGTAGCGCTCGGAATCGAAGATGTTGTACTGCAGGCCGAGCGGTGTGCGGTGGAAGGATCCGGCGTTGGGCCGGTGGACGCCCGGTTCCGCGGACGGCAGCTGCAGGGTCCGGACGTTGAAGTCGCCGCGCCGGCTCTTGAACGGCTCCTCGGCGAAGAGCGCGTCGAGCAGCCGCTTCGCGTCCGACTGGAACTTGGCCATCTGGCCGGCGGTGTAGCCCTCACTGATCACCAGCAGATCGACTTTCGCGGCCGGCGGGCCGTTCTCGAACAGGGGTACGACCCGGCCGGCATGGGCCTTGAGCGGGGCCCGGTTGACGAACCGCGAGGCCGGGTCGACGTCGGTGGTCCACACGACCCCGAAGGCGTTGTCTTTCTGCCGCTTGTGGACGGTGATCTTCACCGGCCGCTGCGGCCACGGAAAGCGCAGCGACTCATGGAAGGTGCGATGCACGGTGCCGGCTTCGGCGGTCGTCTCCCACTCGCCGAAGATCGATCCGAAGCCGCGCGAGTAGATCACCGCGCCGGTCTCGTCGCGGACGTCGAACTTGTACTGCCCGAGGTTGGTGTCGTCGACGAGCGCCGTCAGGCTGCCGGCCCAGGGGCCGTCGTTGACGACCTGGTCCAGCGCGAACGTTTCTCCCGCGCGGGGGCCCGAGGTATGAAAGTAGTCCACCCGCATCGTCTCGGCGGTGAACCGGCGGTTGAACGGTGTCGCCGGCTGCGCCGCGGACGTGAGCAGCAGCAGGAGCGCCGGGAGAAGTCGCATCCCGAAAGTATAATCACCGCGTGCGCAAACCTGTCGTCCTCATCACCGGTGCCGGCGGCGAGATCGGCCACGGCCTGGTCGACCGGTTGAGCGGGCAGAAGGAGCGGGCGGTCGTCACGCTCGACCTCAGCCCGCTGGAGCCGGCGTTTGCCGCGAAGGTGGATCGCGAGATCACCGGGTCGATCCTCGATCGCACGGTGCTGGACCGCATCCTCGCGGAGTACCGCGTCGAGCTGGTCATCCACCTGGCCGCGTTGCTGTCGACCCGGTCGGAGTTCACGCCGGTGATGGCCCACCAGGTGAACGTCGAAGGGACGCTCAACCTGCTCGAGTTCGCGCAGCACGAGGCCGAGTCCCACGGCCGCCCGGTCGTCTTCATCTACCCCTCGTCGATTGCCGCCTACGGCCTGCCGGACCTCGCGACGAAGCAGGCGGCGGGACCCGTCCGCGAAGACGAATGGACCCACCCGACGACGATGTACGGGTGCAACAAGTTGTATTGCGAGCAGCTCGGGACCTACTACGCGCGCCACTACAAACAGCTCGCGGCCGAGACGGTGTCGGGCAAGGTGGATTTCCGCTGTGTCCGTTTTCCCGGCCTGATCTCGGCGCTGACCGTCCCGTCGGGGGGGACGTCGGACTACGCCCCGGAGATGATCCACGCCGCGGCGAAGAGCGAGCCGTACGCCTGCTTCGTCAGACCCGACACGCGCATCCCGTTCATGGCCATGCCGGACGGGGTCGAGGCGCTGCTCGCCCTCGCCGCCGCTCCCCGGGCGAGCCTGACCCGCACCGCCTACAACGTCGCGGCGTTCAACCCGTCGGCCGAGGAGGTCCGGTCGGTTGTCGTCGAGGCCTTCCCCGCGGCGCAGATCACCTGGGAGACCGACGAGAAGCGGCAGGGGATCGTGGATTCATGGCCGGCCGACGTCGACGACAGCACCGCCCGGCGCGACTGGGGCTTCCAGCCGCGCTACGACTTCCATCGCGCCTTCAGTGAATACCTGATCCCGACAATCCGGCAGCGATACGAGCGCCGCTAGCGGCGACACTGTTCCAGGTTCTGAGAGTTCTGAATTCTGAGTTCTGAGTTCTTAGTTCTTAGTTGCCGAGCCGTGCCGGGATCCACTCCGGAGGCGGGGTGATTTGTGGCGCGGGCGGACCACCGGGGTCAGGACGGCCGCTGCCGGCGAGCCGGCTGATGGCGCGGACGGTCATGTCGTGGTCGCAGAGAATCTGGCACGACAGCCGGACGCCGGTCGCGCCCTTGGCCGCCAGCACCTGCTGCTCGGCCACCGTCATCGTCTCCGGCTCCCCCTCGATGAACTCGACGCGGCAGGTCGTACATCGAGCGTTACCGCCGCAGGCGTGCAGAATATCGACCCCGGCGTCCTGCTCGATCGCCAGGACCAGCCGCCTTCCGTTCTCGACCTCGAATGATCCGTATCCGTCGACTGTCAGTGTGGGCATGCCGATCATCATACCGGCTCGCCGTGCGGCGGGCCGGATGATTCGGCGGCCGTAGTCGGCGATCGCGGCCGTCAGGCCGCCATGCGGTGCAACTCCGCGGCGCGTTCCAGCGCACTCAGGATGTTTGCGCAGATATTTCGGGGGCCCACCCGCTCGTGCAACTCCGCCTGCTTCATCACCGACGCGGGCTGCTCACGGGCGCCGCAGAGCACCAGCGTCCGCCCCGAGGTGCGCAGACCGGTCGGCGACCTCCTCGAGCGCCTTGATCCCGGTTGCGTCGATCGCAGTCATGTTCCGGAGACGGATGATCACGATCGGGGGAAGCCGGTCGATGTCTTCGGTGATGTTCGTGACCTTGTCGGTGACGCCGAACAGCAACGGCCCGTGAATCCTGAAAATGGCGACGTAGGGGGGAATGCTCTTGTCCTGGAGACTGTGCGGCCGCCCGGACTCGATGTACTCCGGCGTTACCCGCGACACCGTCGTCGTGGCCGAGACGCGGCGGATGAACAGCAGGGCGGCCAGGATCATCCCGACTTCGACCGCCAGCGTCAGGTCGGCGAAGACCGTCAGGCCGAAGGTGGCCAGCCAGACACTGATATCGGTCTTGGTCAGCTTCAGCAGCTGCGGGATCTCGTGCCACTCTCCCATGTTGTAGGCGACGATGAACAGGATCGCGGCGAGCACCGCCATCGGAATGTAGCCGGCCAGCGGCGCCGCCGCAACCAGCACGATCAGCAGCACGATGGCGTGGAGCATCCCGGCCACCGGAGTGCGGGCGCCGGCGCGGATGTTGGTGGCGGTTCGTGCGATCGCCCCCGTCGCCGGCAGCCCGCCAAAGATCGGCGACACGATGTTGGCGATGCCCTGGCCGACCAGTTCGGTGTTCGGGTTGTGCCGGTCGTTCCCCATCCGGTCGGCGACCACCGCCGACATCAGCGATTCGATCGCGCCGAGCATCGCGACGGTCAGCGCCGGCCGTGCCAGGGCCGGGATCAGCGAAACCTGGAATGGCGGAAAGTGCGGCGCCGGCAAGCCCGCCGGGATGCCGCCGAAGCGCGATCCGATGGTGTCGATGTCGAGGCCGAGGAGCGCGGCCGCCGCGCTGCCGCCGAGCAGGGCGATGACCGTCCCCGGTACCCGGGGCGCGGTTCTGCGCAGGATCAGGATCGTCGCCAGCGTCGCAACCGCCACCACCGTTGCGGTCGGTGAGAGGCTGGCGGCGTGCTCGGCCAGCGCGCGCATGCGCGGGGCGAACTCGGACGGGACCTCGGCGATCCGCAGCCCGAAGAAATCGCGAATCTGCGTGCTCGCGATGAGCACTGCGATGCCGTTGGTGAACCCGATCACCACCGGACGGGGAAGATACTTCACCGCCGTCCCCATGCCGGTGACGCCCAGCAGGACGAGCATCACGCCGGCCATCATCGTCACCATGTAGAGGCCGCTGACGCCGAACTCGGTGACAATGCCGGCGACGACGACCACGAAGGCGCCGGTGGGGCCGCCGATCTGGTAGCGGGATCCGCCGAGCAGCGAGATCAGGAACCCGGTGACGATCGCGCAGTAGATGCCGGCCTGCGGGGTGAGTCCCGAGGCGATGGCGAAGGCCATGGCCAGCGGCAGCGCCACCAGGCCGACGGTGACGCCCGCCCCCAGATCGTGACCGAAGCTGGTAAAGGAATAGTCCGTGAGTGCACGGAACGATGCCGGCGCCCAGCGCGAGAGGTGCATTTCGCCCTTGTTTTCGGGGAGACGCTGCTATTTTAGCACGCGGCTTGCAGGCACGGAGCAGCTCAGGAGGTACGATGACCCAAAGCAACATGCGTGAGATCCTGCTCCACGGCGGGCCCGACGAGGCATTCGACCGGTCGGTCCTGTTCGCGCGGCGGATGGCCGAGTCCTTCGGCGCACGCCTGCACGTGCTCTATACCGTTGAAGATCCGCTGTCGGCTGGATGGACCGCGGAGCTGAGCGCCGAGCGGCTGCCCGAGATCCACGAGGCAATGGAAGAAGAAGCCCGCGAGCGGCTCTCGCGACTGATTCCGCACGAAGACCAGGAGCGGCTCGGCGTGCAGTTCGCGCTCCGGACCGGACCGGCGGACGAGGAACTGGTCCGCTACACCGTCGAACACGATGTCGATCTCGCGATCGTCCAGGCGCGCGCGGGCGACCGTGATACCGGGTACGCGCACGCGCTGCTCGCGCGCGGCCGGTGCGCGGTGCTCGTGCTCCGCTGATACATGCTACCCGTTGAGCTGCTGGTGTCGGCGTACGCCAGCGGGTGGTTTCCGATGGCCGTGGGTGAAGGCGATATCCGCTGGTTCTCGCCCGACCCCCGCGGCGTCATCCCGCTCGAGACCTTTCACTACTCCCGCCGGCTCGCCCGGGTGATCCGCGGCGGCACGTTCCAGATCGAGGTCAACCGGAACTTCGACGCGGTGATCCGCGCCTGTGCCGAGGCCAAACGCCACGCCGAGGACGGCACCTGGATCGACGATGAGATCTTCGACAGTTACTGCGCTCTGCACGAACACGGCTACGCCCACTCGGTCGAGGCGTGGCAGGACGGCCAGCTCGCCGGCGGCCTCTACGGCGTCGCGTTGGGCGGGGCGTTCTTCGGCGAGTCGATGTTCCACCACGTGACCGACGCGTCGAAAGTCGCGCTCGTGGGGCTGGTCGACCGGCTGCGGCAGCGCGGTTTCACCCTGCTCGATACCCAGTGGACGACCGGTCATCTCGAACAGTTCGGCGCGATCGAAATCCCGCGGGCGCACTACCTGTCGCTGCTGTCGAAGGCACTCAAGGCTGATTGTTCCTTCGACTAGGACGTGGTGATCAATGCACGGTGTAGGGTTCGCTCAGCGTGAACGGAGCGACCCTGGCGTCGAAGCGCTCGCCGTCCGGGGTGACCATCTGGTAGGTGCCTTCCATCACCCCGAAAGCGGTGGGCAGCGGGCAGCCTGACGTGTACTCGAACGATTCGCCGGGCTTCAGGGTCGGCTGCTTGCCGACCACGCCCGGCCCTCGGACTTCTTCGACGTTACCGCTGCCGTCGGTGATGATCCAGTGGCGGGTCAGGAGCTGCACGGTTTCGGTCCCTTCGTTCGAGATCGTAACGTTGTAGAGGAAGAACCACTGGTTCCGCGACGGTTCCGAGCGATCCGGGTCGAACTGGGATTCGACGTGTACCCTGACGCCCCGCGTGACCGCATCCGAGGTAAACATATACATCCATGATGAACGATTCCCGCGGATCCGGGCAACCGGCGCCGCGAGAGGGTCTCTGCCCCGGGTGCGCCAACGTGCGGGTGATCACCAACGATCGCGGCTCGCGCTTCTATCTGTGCAGCCTGTCGGCCACCGACCCGCGGTTCCCGAAATACCCGCCGCAGCCGGTCTGCGCGTGCGCGGGCTATGCGCGCGCAGGTTGAGTGGGCGGAGGGGTGCGGAGGGGTGCGGAGGGGTGCGGAGGGGTGCGGAAGGGTGCGGAGGGGTGCGGAGGGTGCGGAGGGTGCGGAGGGTGCGGAGCGGTGCGGACGAGTGAATAGCAGGCTGCGGTCGGAGCACGGGTACCCACACGCACCCGCTCGCACCCCTCCGCACCCCGTTCAGCCCCTCCGCACCCGTTCGCACCCCTCCGCACCCCGTTCACCCTTCCGCACCCGTCCGCACCCCTCCGCACCCTTCCGCACCCCCTGCCGCACCCCTCCCTCCTGTCCAGCACTCCCGGACCGCCTCCGCACACTAGAATTGAATGTGATGCACACGATCGAACCGGCCCGGTTGAAGGAAGGCGTCTCGTCCGGCTCGCTGCCCGAGCCGGCGGTCGCGGGCTCGAGCTCCGCGGTGATCCGCGGCAAGGCGCTGATCTTCTGGGACGCGATGAGCCTGCCGGGGACACGCTTTGCCAAAAAGCTCGACGCCATCGACACCGACCAGATCACCCCGGCGGCGGACTGCGTGTCGGAGAGTCTCGAGACGCTCGACGAAAAGTGGAAAGCCGGATCGTTCCGATACCTGATGCCCGACTTCCGCGCCCGCGTGCATCGCGGCGAGAACTTCGTCATCGCCGGCGACCGCTTTGCCATCGGTTCCTCCCGCGAGATGAGCCCGGCGGGCCTGAAGGGGGTCGGCGAGGAGGCGGGCCTCGAGCTGGTGGTCGTGGCCGGCCACAACATGGGCGACATCTTCCGTCGCAACAGCTTCAATCTCGGGCTGCACGTGGTGCAAAGCCCGGAGGCGGTGGCCGACGCGCGGGACGGCGACGAGTTCAGCTTCGACCCGGTCACCCGGCGGCTGCGCAACGAAACCCGGCAGCAGGACTACCAGCCGGTACCGCTCTCGCCGAAGGAGGAGGAGATCCGCCGCAGCGGCGGGATCTTCACCGTCGGGCGCAACGAGTTCAAACAGTCGGTCCTCACGAAGCCCTCAGTCGACTGGCCGGATGCCGCCGACGCGCGGCGGATGACCTCGACCGAGCAGATCATCTGGGCCCACCGGGTCGACAAGGACCTCAAGCCCGCCGACCTCAAGCCCGGGACGACGCTGCGGGTCTACGCCGACCTGCTGCCGGCATCCGACGGCACGGCGCCGTTCGCCATCCACACCTTCAACCAGATCACCGGCGGCAACACCATCCAGCCGCGACAGGCGGCGATCGCCAACGACCACTTCGTCTTCACCGGCGTCGAGGCCGACGACAAGCAGACCGGCATCGGCCGCGAGTTCGCCCGCCTGCACGGGATCGTCAAGCCGTACTACGCGACCCCGGGCGACGGGATCTTCCACTTCTATTTTCCGGAGCAGGGGCTGGTCATGCCGGGGCAGTTCATCCCCGGCGCCGACTCGCACAGTCGCGCCTACGGTGCCTACGGCGCGGTCGGCATCGGCGTCGGCTCGACCACGCTGGGGTTCGGCTGGTCGACCGGTTACATCTACTTCACGCTGGCCAGGCAGCGGCGCGTCGTGTTCCGCGGCAAGCTCCAGCCCTGGGTCGGCGGCAAGGACATCGTCCTCGAGTTGCTGCGGCGATGGGGGGCCAGCCAGTCGCAGGGGATGTCGGTCGAGCTCGTGGACGCCGACCGCGGTCTGCCGATCGCCTATCGCAACACGATCGCGAACATGATGGCGGAGGCGGAAGCGCTGAACGGCATCTTCGCCCCCGACGACATCACCTACGAGTGGTACCGCCGGAAGGGGATCACCGACCTCCCGTATCCGCGGTTTGCCCCGGGCGCGGAGGCGGTGTTCGAGATCGACGAGGCCTTCGACCTTGCCGACGTCCGGCCGATGATCGCGAAGCCCTTCAGCCCGGGAAACGCCTTTCCCGCCGAGGAGGTCGCGCGCGAGCGCATCACCTTCGACAAGGCGATGATCGGCTCCTGCACCAACGGCTCGTACGACGACCTGCTCCAGGCCGCACTGGTCCTGCGCGCGGCGCGCGAGCAGGGGGCGCGCCGGGTCCAGCGGGAGCTGGCGATCTTCCCGGGCTCCGGCGGCGTCGGCCGCCAGATCGAGACGGCCGATCCCCGGCTGGGGGGTGAATCGATCGGCGAGGTATTCAGGGCCGCGGGGGGAACGATCCGCCAGTCCTGGTGCGGTCCCTGTTTCGGCCAGGGTGAAGACGCGCTGACCCCCGGGCAGCGGGCCATCACCTCGTTCAATCGCAACTGGCAGAACCGCATGGGGCTCGGCGGGGAAGGCTACCTCGCCAGCCCCGCGGTGGTCGCCGCCTCCGCGCTGATCGGCTACATGGCGCCGCCAGGCGAGCTGGGCCTGACCTGGGAACCCGAGAAGTTCGGCATCTGATCACCTCCCTCGCATGTGGAGCATCCTCCTGGCGTTACTCGGGGCTCTCTCTTTCTTCGAGGGCCGCGCGGTTGCGCGACAGGCCACCCCCTTGCAGCAGGGGATGCTGATCGACCACTCGGTCTCGATCCGGCCGGGCACTTATCGCCTCGCTGCGTCCGCCGATCTCAAGACGCCCGCTCTCACCATCCGCGGCGAGAACATCGTCGTCGACCTCACCGGGGTGACGCTGGTCGGATCGCCCGAGACCGCCGATCCCGACGAGTTTGCCGGTGTCGCCATCCTGGTGGACGGCGGGAGCCGCATCACGATCCGCGGCGCCACGATCCGCGGCTACAAGGTCGGCATCCTCGCGCGCAACTCCCCCGACCTGCACCTCACCCGCAACGACCTCTCCTACAACTGGAAGCAGCGGCTCTACAGCCGGATCGAGAAGGAGAGCCTGGTCGACTGGATGTCGTATCACCAGAACGAGAAGGACGAGTGGCTGCGCTACGGAGCCGGGATCTATCTCTCCGGCTGCGATCGCGCCGAGATCGACCACAACACCGTCGTCCAGGGTCAGAACGGGTTGCTGGTCAGCGCGTCGACCGGGCTGAAGATCTGGAACAACACCTTCCAGTTCCTTTCCTCGCTGGGCGTCGGGTTGTATCGCGTCTCCAGCAGCACCGTCATGCACAACCGGATCGACTGGTGTGTGCGCGGCTACAGTCACGGCTTCTACAACCGCGGACAGGACTCGGCCGGGCTGCTGATGTACGAGCAGAGCAGCCGGAACATCGTTGCCTACAACTCGGTGACGCATGGCGGCGACGGACTGTTCCTGTGGGCCGGACAGTCGACCATGGATACCGGCAAGGGTGGCGCCAACGACAACCTTTTCTTCGGCAATGATTTCAGCCACGCCCCGACCAACGGCATCGAGGCGACCTTCAGCCGGAACACATTCGTCGACAATCGGGTCGAGGAAAACTGGCACGGCGTGTGGGGCGGCTACAGCTTCGAATCGAAGTGGATCAACAACCGGTTCATCCGCAACACCGAGGCGATCGCGATCGAACACGGCCAGGACAACCTGATCGCGGGCAACACGTTCGACGGCAACGACATCGGCATCCGGCTGTGGCAGAACGCCTCGCAGGATCCGGCCTGGGGTTACCCCAGGAACCGCGACACGCGCAGCCGCGGCTACGTGATCCGGGACAACACCTTCCGCTCGAACAAGACGGAGTTCGACATCCGGAACACCGCCGATCTCGATCGGACCGAGGCGGCGACACCGTCCGTTGCCGCCGTGGCCGCTCCGGAACGGATGCCCGGCGGTGTCGATCCGATGATTCCCGATGGCGAGCGCCGCGGCCGCAGGACGATCGTGGTGGACGAGTGGGGGCCCTACGATTGGAAGGCCCCGAGACTCTGGCCGGTGCTCGACGACGCGGCGTTCAAGGCGAGGCCCTATGGCGGCGGTCCGGTGCGGCTCAGCGTGCTGGGGCCGCCAGGCGTCTGGAAGCTGGTCTCCGCACGCGGCGCGGCGATCGCGCCCGAGGCTGGAACCGTTCCGGGCGAGGTCACTGTCACACCAGCCGCCGGCGGTCTGGTGGACTGGGAGATTGCGCTCGAATACCGAGGGGAGACGGTCACCTCACCGCGCGGGGTCCTGACCAGGAGCGGAGAGCCCTATGTCTTCCGCTATTCACGGTTCTTCGCGCCGGCGGACGTGGACGGTCCGCTTCTTCGAGGTCATCGACGCGACGGATCCGGTGAAGCAGCCCGCCGCGTTCTCCCGGTTGCTCACCGGCAAACCGTTGAAGACCGTCCAGGCCGATCGCATCGCCTACATGTCGGGTGGTGTGGTCGAGGCGGGTGTGCCTCGCGACCGCTTCGCCTTCGTCGCCGAGAGGTACGATCGACCTTCCCAAAGGAGCCTTTACGTTGCAGGTGATCTCCGACGATGGAGCGCGGGTGTGGGTGGATGGCCGGCTGGTGCTGGATGCCTGGGCGCCGCACGAGTCGAAAGTCGACCGTGTCGCGATCACCGGCGGACGGCGCCGGCTGAAGGTCGAATACCATGAAGTGAGCGGCTGGTCGGAGATGCGCTTCGATATCCAGCCACGGAGGATGCGCTAGTGATGGGATTTGAGCTCGCTTCGTTGTCAGACCCGCAGATATGGATCGCCCTGGCGACCCTGACCGCTCTCGAGATCGTGCTGGGTGTCGACAACGTCATCTTCATCTCGATCCTGTCGGGCAAGCTGCCCGAGGACCAGCAGCCACGGGCGCGGCGGCTCGGGCTGCTCGGCGCCATGGCGACTCGCATCCTGCTGCTCTTCTCACTCGCCTGGATGATCAGGCTGACCGAGCCCCTGTTCTCGATCTTGGATGAGAGGTTCTCGGGCCGCGACCTGATCCTCATCGGCGGCGGATTGTTCCTGATGGCCAAGAGCGTCTACGAGATCCACGACAAGCTCGAAGGGGAGGAGGGTCATGCCTCCGCCAGGGTCGCGGCATCGTTTGTCAGCGTCATCATCCAGATCATGGTGCTCGACATCGTCTTTTCGCTCGACTCGGTGATTACCGCGGTCGGCATGGTCGATGTGCTGTGGGTGATGATCGTCGCCGTCATGATCTCGGTGGGAATCATGATGCTGTCGGCCGAAACGATCAGCGCGTTCGTCCACCGGCATCCCACGGTGAAGATGCTCGCGCTCAGTTTCCTGCTGCTGATCGGCATGTCGCTCATCCTCGAGGGGTTCGAGCAACACATCCGCAAGGGCTACATCTACTTCGCGATGGGCTTCTCGGTGTTCGTCGAGATGATCAACCTGCGGCTGCGCAAGGTGACCAAGCCGGTGGTGTTGCACGAGCGATACGTGGACGACGCGGTGCCGGGGGACGGCAAGCCCGAGCGCTGAAACGTTACCGGGCAGGCGGGCGTCTTAGCTGTGTTCGGTCAAACCCGGAGGATTCTCAGAAATGAAGCGTTTTGCCCTCGTTGCTCCCCTTGCCCTGGTGATTGCCGCGGCCGGGTCCATTCAGGCCGGCCAGCAGGCGCCGCCGCAGACCCCGCCGGCCACTGCCCAGCCGCCCGCCGGGCAGGCTCCGGCCACCCAGGCGCCGCGTCCGCCGCAGCCGCCCCTCGGGCCCAATCAGTGGCGCATCGATCGCAGCCATTCGCAGGCCGGCTTCAGCGTGCGTCACAACGTCGTGTCGACGGTCCGCGGCCAGCTCGGGGCCATCACCGGCACGGTCGAATACGACGGGAAGGACATCAAAACCGTCAAGGTTGACGTGTCGGTCGACATGAACGGCATCAACACCCAGAACGAAGGGCGTGACAAGCATCTCCGCAGCGCCGATTTTTTCGACGTCACCAACCATCCCGCCCTGACCTTCAAGTCGAAGCGGGTCGAGCCGGTGGCCGACGGCCGCTTCAAGCTGATCGGGGACCTGACGATCCGCGGCAACACCCGCGAGGTCGTGCTCGACGTCGAGGGGCCGGCGCCGGTCATGAAGAACCAGCGCGGCATTCTCACCGGCGCCAGCGCCACCACCAAGATCTCCCGCAAGGAGTTCGGCGTGCTGTGGAACAACATGATCGAGGCGATGCCGGTCGTCGGTGACGAGGTCACCGTCACCATCGACCTCGAGCTCCAGCGGCCCACGCCGCCCGGCACGGTTCAGTAAGCTCGACGCTACAATCCCCCCGTGCATTGCCTGCCAGTCGTAATCGCGCTGTCCCTCGTGGCTCTCCAGTCGGGGAGCTACGTCCCCGAACGTGTTTATGACACGCAGCGCGGCGCCTGGACGGACTTCGAGTCGATGCTGGCTGACGTCGTGGCGGCCGATGTCGTGTTCGTTGGCGAGCAGCACGACGACCCCAACACCCACCGGCTCGAAGCGGCGATTCTCCAGGGGCTCCAGCGCCGCAACGTGAAGCCGGTAGTCTCGCTCGAGATGTTCGAGCGCGACGTGCAGGGGGCGCTCGACGCCTACCTCGCGGGGCGCATCGGGGAAGAGGAAACGCTCAAGGGGGCGCGGCCCTGGCCGCGCTACGCGAGCGACTATCGTCCGCTGGTGGAGATGGCCAAGGCGCAGGGCTGGCCGGTCATTGCCTCGAATGTGCCGCGCCGGATTGCGTCGGCGGTGGCCTCGGGTGGGAAGGCCGCCATCGACCAGCTGGCCGAAGCCGACCGCGCCTTCGTCGCCAGAGAGCTGCAATGCCCGGCGGACGGCTATTTCGAGCGCTTCGCCAAGTCGATGACCAGCCACCCGGCGCCCAACCAGACGCCGGAACAGCAGCACGCCCTGGTCGAGCGGTACTACTGGTCGCAGTGCGTCAAGGACGAGACCATGGCCGAGGCGATCGCCACCGCGGTCGAGCGCCGCACGTCGGCGGGCGCGGTGGTCCACTACAACGGCGCCTTCCACAGCGACTTCGGTCTCGGCACCGCCGAGCGCGCCCGGCGCCGCCTCCCCGGCAAGCGCATCGTCGTGATCTCGATGCTGCCGGTTGACAGCCTCGACGGGCTGGCGCCCGCGGGGGAAGATCTGCAGCGCGCGGAGTACCTGGTCTACACCGTCAAGTAACGTCGAACGGCCCTCAGCGCAGCCGCTGTGGCAGGTCGGCGATCACGTAGGCCATGACCGCGATCGCCCCGGATGCACGCGCCATGTCCATCGGATCGATCTTGTCGATCGTGTCGGCCGGCGTGTGATGGAGCAGGAAGTAGTTGCCATCCACCTCGAGCGACATCGACGGGATCCGGCCGGCCTCGACGCTCGGGCCGATATCGGCCCCTCCTCCGGACGGACCGATCCGGTCGGCCTGGATGCCGCGCAACAGCGTGCCGATCTGCTGAACGGTCCCGCGCGCCGCCTCACTGCCGGTGAACCCGAAGCCGGTGGGGCGGAAGACCCCCGAGTCCGACTCCAGCATCATGATGTGGTTGGCGAGCTGGTCGCGGTAGCGGTCCCGGTAGGCGGTGCCGCCGCGCAGGCCGTTTTCCTCGTTGGTCCAGAGCACCACGCGGACCGTGCGGCGCGGGCGGAGGTTCAGCTTCTTCATCAGCCGCAACGCCTCCCAGGTCACCACCGAGCCGCCACCATCATCGGTGGAACCGGTGCCGACGTCCCACGAATCGAAATGGCCGCCGACCACCACCACCTCGTCGGGCAGCTCCCGTCCCCGGATTTCGCCGACGACGTTGAAGGAGTCGGCGTCGGGGAGCATTCGGGCTTCCATGCGCAGCCGCAGCCGCAGCGTGTTCCCGCGGTCGACCATGCGCTGCAGCCGATCGGCGTCTTCGGTCGTGACCGCCGCGGCCGGGATGGCCGGCACCGCGGGATCGTAGTTCAGCCCTCCGGTATGGGGTGTGCGCAGTCCCGGCGGGCCGACCGAGCGGACCAGCGCCGCGACCGCTCCCAGCGCGGCCGCCCGGGACGGCCCGCTGGACCGATGCGCGACGGTCTCACCGTAGGTCGTGAACGGCACGTTGTAGAGGACGATCTTGCCCTTGGCGCGCGCGCCCGCCGCTTCGAGCTCCTGGAAGCTCCGGACGATGAGCAGCTCCCCCTCGACTCCATCGGCCGGCGTGCCGACGCTGTTGCCGAGGCCGAGCATCACCAGCGCATGACGCCGCGGCGAGACGATCTCGAGGCTCTCCTGGCCGCGAACCCAGTGCGGCACCTTGACCGGCTCCTTGCGGACGTTCTCGAGGCCGTCCTTCTTCATCTGCTCGACCGCCCAGTCGATTGCGTCCTCGAGCGCCTGCGAGCCGGAGAGCCGGTGTCCGAAGGTGTCCCCGAGCTCGGCGAGCCGTTCCCAGGCGAATCCCGACGACAGCGCTTCGCCAAGCAGCCGGGCGGCCGCCTCGCGATGCGGATCCAGCCAGGCTTCGGCCGGCGATGGCCGCTGGGCCCGGGCGCCGGTGTCGAGGAGGAGAGCGAGCAAACAGGCGAGAAGAATCGGCTTTCGCATATCCGGCAATTGTAGCGGTGAGCGCATGAAATAATCGTGCGAATGCCTGGTGTCCGGCTGACCCTGTCGCTCTGGCTCGCGGCCGCGGTGCTGGTGGCCGCGCGGCAGTCGCAAGCCCCGGCCGAGGCGCCACGCCGCGTTCGCTTCCATCACGTTCACTATCGCGTCGGCGACCCCTCTGCGGCGATGAGCGCGGCCGCGTCCAGGCTGGAAGGGGTCCGGGTCATCGTTCCCGGCCTCGGCGTCGGCGTCCGGGCCGGCACCGAGTATCTGCTCTTCGACCGGATCGATGAATCCGCCCCGGCAGAGGAGACCCCGCCGGTTCTGCCGGAGGCCTACGCCTCCGCCGTCCGCTGGCTGGCGGCACGTGCGATACAGGTCGAGCCGGCAGACGCGTCGCAGTTGCGGATCTCGACCCTCGCACTGGGTGACCGCTACCACCATCTCGCCTTCGTGACCGAGGATCTGCCGCGTCTCGCGTCGATTCTGACCACGGGGGGCGCGAGGATGCTGAAGAGCAGCGAGGACGCGATGCTCGTCGATGCCGGGGGAGGGCTGCTGATCGAGCTGGTGCGCGAGACGGATCGGACCGAGACCTTCTGGTGCCCGATGCACCCGGACGTGCGGTCTGCCGACGCCGGCAAGTGCCCGGCGTGCGGAATGACCCTGGTGCCGATCCCGCCGCCGAAGATCGGCGAGTACAAGCTCGATGTGAGGCAGCTCCAGGATGCCGGCCGTGGCCGCGTCAGCGGCCTGGCGCTGTCGGTACGGGAGCCGGACACCAACGCGCCGGTCACCCGGCTCTCGGTGGTGCACGAGAAGCTGCTTCACCTCTTCGTCGTGAGCCGCGACCTCCGCTACTTCGCGCACCTTCATCCGGAGCAGCGGCCGGATGGCGCCTTCAGGCTGGCGCACCCGCTGCCCGGCGGCGAGGTACATGCTGATCGCCGATTTTCTACCGGAGGGGGGCACTTCTCAGATGGTCCAGAAGGCGATCATCGTCCAGGGGCCGGCGGCGTCACGAGAGCCGGATGACGCTTCACACGGGCTGCAGGTGCGGCTCCAGACCGAAGACCTGGCCGCCGGCAGGCACGCGCGGTTGACGTTCATGGTGACCGACGCGGCGAGCGGCGCACCCGTAACCGACCTCGAGCCTTACCTGGGTGCGCCGGCGCACATGCTGCTGGTTCGCCGCGATCTCACCGACGCGATCCACGCGCATCCGGAGGAGCGCGCGACCGGGGGCCCGACCGTGTCGTTCCACCCGGTGATCCCGGCGGCCGGGGACTACCGGCTGTGGGTGCAGTTCCAGCGTCGCGGCCGGGTGAGTACGGCCTCCTTCGACTTCGCGGTCGCCCGCTAGCTTTCGATCCGAGCGGTTTCGTGACCGCCACAACCGTCCCAGTCCCCCTTGGCGTCGCCGACGTCAGCCGATTACAGAAACCGCGTTCGCAACGACCCCGGCTCAGATAGACTCACTGGCATTGGCCCCGGGGTGGATCCTGGCGCCCTGGAACCCCTGGATGACGAACAAACCAGAAGGCGTCGAAGCCGGCGTTCCTCCCGATCATGCCAGGGACGTCCTCGAGCGGGTCAGCGATGGTCTCGTCGCGCTGGACCGGAACTGGCGGTACGTCTACATCAACTCGCAGGCGGCGGCGCTTTTCGGACGGCGGCCGGAGGAGCTGATCGGACGGCACATCTGGACCGAGTTCCCGGAGGGGGTTGGGCAGCCGTTCCAGCTGGCGTACGAACGCGCCATGGCGGAGCAGGTCTTCATCGAGCTCGAGAACTACTACGAGCCGTGGGACCGCTGGTTCGAGAACCGTATTTATCCCTCCCCCGACGGCGTTTCGATTTTTTTCCACGAGATCACCGAGCGGAAACGGGCCGAGCAGGCGGCCCGCGAGAATGGCGCGCTGCTCGGCGGACACAACCAGGTCCTCGAGCTGATCGCCCGGCGCGAGCCGCTCGACCGGACTCTCGACCTCCTGCTGCGCGTGATCGAAGCACAGTGTCCGGGGATGCTGTGCTCCATCCTGCTGCTCGATCCGGACGGTCTGCACGTCCGCCATGGCGCCGCGCCGAGCCTGCCCCGGGCCTTCGTCGAAGCGATCGACGGTCAGCCGATCGGCCCCAGTGCGGGATCGTGCGGTACCGCGGCTTTTCGAAGAGAACCGGTGGTGGTCGAAGACATCGCCACCGATTCGCTGTGGGCCGACTACCGTGAATCGGCCCTGGGGTACGGCCTGCGCGCCTGCTGGTCGACGCCGATCGTCGACGAGGCGCATCGGATCCTGGGTACGTTTGCGCTCTACTTCCGCGCCCCCGGCCGTCCCAGCGAACGCCACCGGCGGCTGATCGAACTCTCTACCCACACCGCCGCCATCGCGATCAGCCAGCATCGCGAAACCCAGGCGCTGCGCATCAGCGAAGAACGCTTGCGGCTGGCGGTAACCGGCGGCAACGTCGGGATCTGGGAGTGGACGCTGGGTCCCGACCGGCTGGAATTGAACGAGCAGTTCAAGGCGATCATGGGCTGGCCGTCGAACGTTGCGCTGACCCAGCAGATGTTCCTCGATGTGATCCACGACGAGGACCGACCCGAAGTGGCGGCTGCGCTCGCACGCTCAGTGGCGGACGGCACCACGTTCGATTGCGAGTTCAGAATCCAGTCCGCCGGCACGCTGAAGTGGATCGCGGTCACCGGCCGTGGCGAATACGATGCCGCCGGCAAGGCGGTCCGGATGATCGGCGTCGGCCGGGATGTCACCAACCGGAAGCGCGCCGACGAGGCGGCGTCGCGGCGTGAGACCCAGCTCGCCGAGGCACAGCACCTCGCCCGTCTCGGGAGCTACGAATGGGACATCCGCACCAATCGGGTCTACCGTTCCGAGGAGCTGTGCCGGATCTTTGGCGTCGAGCGAGACGGCTTCGAGCCGACGTTCGAGGCGTATCTGGAGCGCGTCCATCCTGACGACCGGGCCTCGAACCGCGGAATCGTCGAGAACGCCTTTCGGACCGGCACGCCGTTCCAGTTCGAGGAGCGGATCCTTCGGCCCGATGGCTCCATCCGGCTCCTGCACAGCCAGGGCCGCTGGGTGATCGAGCAGGGTGTAGTGGTGAAGCTCCTGGGCATCTGCCAGGACATCACCGAGCGCCGGCACGCGGAAGAGGAGTTGCGGCGAAGCGAGGAGCGCTTCCAGATCGTCGCCCGCGCCACCAACGACGCCATCTGGGACTGGGACCTCGGCACTGACGGGCTGTGGTGGAACCAGGGCATTACCACCCTGTTCGACTACCCCGCGGCGGAGGTCGGCGAGGGCATCGCCTGGCGGACGGCCTGCATCCACCCCGAGGACCTCCACGGAGTCGTCTCCGGGATCGCCGGGGTGATGAGGGCGGGCCGTCATTTCTGGTCACGTGAGTACCGCTTCCGCCGGTCGGATGGCGCCTATGCGACCGTCTTCGATCGTGCGTTCGTGATCTACGACGCCGCCGGCCAGCCGGTCCGGATGATCGGCGCGATGTCCGACATCACCGAGCGCAAGCAGACGATGGAGGAGCTCGAGCAGCGGGTCGTCGCCCGGACGTCGGAGCTCCGCGAGAAGAACCGCGAGCTCGAAAACGAGGTCGTACAGCGCCAGCGGGTGGCGGAGCTGCTCCGCACCCGGAACGAAGAGCTCAAGTCGTTCGCCTATACCGTGTCGCACGACCTGAAGGCGCCGCTGCGCGGCATCGCCGGCTACGCGCAGGAACTCCAGCGCCGCCACCGCGCCGGCCTGAGTGACCGGGCGGTCTCGTGTATCGAATTCATCATCACCGCGGCCCGCAACCTCGATCGCCTGATCGAGGACCTGCTGCACTACTCCCGCCTCGACGCCGAAAACCCTTCGGCCACCGACGTCGACCTCGGCGTCATGGTTCAGGCCATCCTGACGGACAGGAAAGTCGACATCCAGGAGCAGAATCTCTCGGTCAGCGTCGCCCTCGATGTCGTCCGCCTGCACGCCTGGGAGCGCGGCCTGCTTCAGATCCTCGCGAACCTGATCGACAACGCGTTCAAGTACAGCCGGGGGGCCGACGTCCGGCAGATCCGGATCACCAGCGAGCAGGCAGATGACCGCGTCAGGATTGCAGTCGCAGACAACGGTATCGGCTTCGATATGAAGTATCACGATCGCATTTTCGGGTTGTTCAACCGGCTGGTGAGACCCGAGGACTTCGAGGGCACGGGGGCGGGGCTGGCGATCGTGAGAAAGATCGCCGACAAGAGCGGCTGGAAGATGTGGGCGGAGTCACAACCCGGCCACGGGGCGACCTTCTTTCTGGAGTTGCCCGCCGGTGCCGGTGTGGCGGCGCCGGTGGCCCGATGAAGACCGGTGTCCGTCCGATCCTGCTCGTGGAAGACAACCCGATGGACGTGGACTTGACGCTGCAAGCGTTCAACGAGCACGGGGTGGCGAACCCGATCATGGTCTGTCGCGACGGCGAAGAAGCGCTTGCGTATATGGCAGCGCACAGTGCGGGCAGCGACGGCAAGCTGCCGGTCCTCGTCCTGCTCGACCTCCGCCTGCCCAAGATCGACGGCATCGAGGTCCTGCGATGGGCGCGCAGCCACTCGGTGTGGCGTCAGGTGCCCTTCATCGTGTTGACCACGTCGCGCGAGAACAGCGACATCGAGACCGCGTACGGGCTCGGGGTCAACTCCTACATCGTCAAGCCAGTCGACTTTCTCGCGTTTGCCGAGGTGGTGAGGACGATCCAGATCTACTGGCTGCTGACCAACGTGCCGCCGTTTGGGGCTGTCGATGGCCGCTAAGTCAGGGGACCAGAAGCTCCGGATCCTGTACGCGGAAGACAACTCGTTCGACGCCGAGCAGGTGGTTTCCCACTTCGGCGCGCATGCCCCCGACATGACCCTCGAGGTCGTCGGCAGCGGGGAAACCTGCATCAACCGGCTGACGCGCGACCTGTTCGATGGGTTGCTGCTCGACAACCACCTGCCCGACATGGACGGCGTCGAGGTCCTCAAACGGCTGGCGGCCCACGATTTGTCGCTGCCGATCGTGGTGATCACGGGCGTCGGTGACGAGCAACTCGCGGTCCAGGTCCTCGGGCTCGGGGCCATCGACTACGTGGCGAAGCAGGGGGCCTACGTCGAGCGGGTCCCGGAGGTCCTGCGCAAGGCGATCACCGAACACCGCAGCCTGCCCGAGCGCCACCCCCTCGGCCGCCCCCGCTCACGGCGGGTCCTGTACGTCGAACGCCATCCCTACGACATCGACCTGACGCTCGACCACTTCAGCCGGGTGGCGCCGCATCTGTCGGTCGAGGTGATGCGATCGATCGGCGACGCGCTGATCCGGCTGCAGGACGGCTTGTTCGATCTGGTGTTGACCGACCTGCGCATGCCGGACCTCAGCGCCCTGGAGCTTCTCCAGGAGATGCGGGCCCGCAGCATCACCGTGCCGGCGATCGTGATCAGCGGGCAGGGGGACGAGCTCGCCGCGGTGGCCGCGCTCAAACTCGGCGCCTACGACTACATTGTCAAACGCGACAACTACCTGGTTCAGCTGCCGTACGCGATCGACCACGCGATTGCGCGGTTCGAGCTCGAAGCCGCCAACCGGCGTCTCGAGACCGAGCTGGCCGAGCGCCGGAAGGTGGAAGGCGACCTTCGAGAACATGCCGAGGCGCTGGCCGATGCGGCGCGGCAGAAGGAAGAGTTCCTGGCGATGCTCGGGCACGAGCTGCGCAACCCGCTCGCCCCGCTGCGCACCGCCCTGGAGCTCTCCCGGCGTATCGGGACGGACGATCCGGTCCTGTTGAACGCCCAGGCGGTGATGGAGCGCCAGGTCGCCCACATGGCCCGCCTGCTGGACGATGTGCTCGATGTGTCGCGGATCACGAGCGGGCGCATCCGGCTCGACTATCAGCACTTCGACCTCAGGAACGTCGTTGCCGAAGCGGTGGACAGCGCCCGGCCGCTGCTCGATGCCCGCCGCCACCGGCTTCGGGTCTCGGTCGGGGAGGATCCGCTGACGGTTCGCGGCGACATGACCCGCCTGGTGCAGGTGCTGGTGAATCTCCTCGACAACGCCGCCAAGTACACCGACGAAGGAGGAGAGATCGAGGTCACCGCGGTGCGCGAGCGGATGCAGGCCGTCGTCCGGGTCATTGACACCGGCGTCGGCATCGCGCCGCGCCTGCTGCCGAAGATCTTCGACCTGTTCACCCAGGACGACCGGACGCTCGATCGTGCGCAGGGGGGTCTCGGGCTGGGGCTGACGCTGGTGCGGCGGATCACCGAGCTGCACGGCGGCAAGGTGGAGGTCTACAGCGAGGGCCGGGGACGGGGGACGACCTTCACGATCTCGCTGCCACTCGTGCTTTCAGCCACGGCGGCGGCGGTGCCGCGGGCCGACGCAGTCAGCGCTTTCGCCCACGGTCCGGTGCGATGGCTGGTGGTCGAAGACAATCTCGACGCCGGCACGATGCTGAAGGTTGCGCTGGAGCTGGAAGGTCACACCGTGCAGCTGGCGTTCGATGGAGCGAGGGCGGTCGACCTGGCCGCCACATTCCGGCCCGACGTGGTCCTGCTCGACATCGGGCTGCCGCGGATGAACGGGTATGATGCCGCCCGCGCCATCCGGCAGCTCCCCGGTCTCGAGGGGGTCGTCATCATTGCCGCGACGGGTTACGGCCAGGAGACCGACCGTCAGAAGAGCCGGGAGGCCGGTATCGACCATCACCTCGTCAAGCCGGTCGACTTCGAAGCGGTGTTGAGGGCGATGGTCGCCGGCCGGACGCCGACCGGCCAGGCGCGGGTGGATCCCTGACGTACTTCGAGCCAGCCACCGCCGGCGGTGTCACTAGAGCCGCGGTTCGAGCACGAGCCACTAGGGCGAGCGGATGGGGAATGGGAGACCCGAGTTAGCTGGTCTAGTAAGAAAACACGAGCGGCTGGGGCATCGCCCACAGCCGCTCGTCGTAGCTCGGTCCGCCGATGGGGCGGGCTAGAAGCGGTAGATCGCCGAGAACCGGAAGGCGCGCGGTGTCGTACCGGCGACGCCGCCGCGGTAAGACGTCCGGGCGGTCGCCTTGCCGAAGTTGTCGATCGCGGTCTGGCAGGCGGTGCTCGACGCCGAGCCGCACCACACCACGTTGTTCGAGCGCAGCTTCTCCTGCCGGTCGGTGATGTTGAAGATCTCCGCCTTGAAGCCGGCGTTGTGCGTGCCGAGGATCTTCCAGGTCGCCTCGACCGACGTGTCCATGAACCACTCCATGCCGTCGACCGGGTCGGAGCCCCGCTCGTTGTAGTAGTAGGTCGCGTTCGCCCCCTGGTTGTCGAGGGTGCCGGGCAGCAGCACGTTGACCGTCCGCTCCTTCTGGTAGCGGAACTTGGACAGCAGCTCGGTGACCGCGCCAAACGTGAGGTTCACCGGACCCACGGGGCGAACGTAGGCGCCGGCCAGCTTGAAGTTGTGCGGCCGGTCGTAGGTCGGGGCGCCGAACTTGTTGGCGCCGTTCTGCACCTCGAGGCAGGGGATGATCCCCCCCTCGCCGACGGTCGGGTCGGCGGCCGTCCGGCACATCTCGCCGATGTAGTCGCCGAGCGTCGTGAACGCATCACCGAAGTGATTGCCACGGGTCTCGGAGTAGGTGTAGCTGGCCGCCGCGTTCCAGTTGTTGGCGAAGCGCTTCTCGAGGGTGAACTGGACGCCCTTGTACTCGCGCTCGGCGGCGTCGTAGTTCAGAACCTGACGGTCGAGCGTCTCGTCCGGGTTGATGGAAATGACGTCGTCGATCAGGTTGCCCCACTTCCGATAGATGAAGCGGGCTCCGACTCCCATCGACGCGCCGAACTGGCGCTGGAACCCGACCGTCGACTCGTCGACGTGAGAGGGCTTCAGGTCGAGGTTCGGCGTGAACGCATCCCCGCTCACCTCGACGCGGTTCGAGAAGACGAAGTCGCTGCCGTTCCAGATGAAGTTGTCGTAGTTGGCCTGCTGCGCCACCTGGGCGAACGCATCCGAGAAGTCCTGGATGATGCCCGCGTGATAACGGCCGTAGCTCGCGGTCAGAAGCGTCTTGCCGTCGCCGGTGAGCGCGTAGCTGCCCGAGAGTCGCGGCGCCAGCACGGTGGTGTCGACCGTAGTCTGGCCGATGTCGCTCGAGCCGGTCTGGTTCTCGGCGCGGAGCCCGGCTTCGACCGACAGCCGGTCGCTGAGTTCGAACTTGTCCCGGATGTAGAAGGCGTGGATCTTGCCGGTCGATACCGACGGGCCCGAATCGTAATCCTGGCGGCTGGAGTCCGGTCCGAACACCGGAGTTTTGGTCGCCTGGATGTAGTCGTCGGCGACGAAGAGCTGCCGGTTGGGGATAGTCGAACTGCGACTGCGATTCGAGGTTCTGGAAGTCGTAGCCGGCCTTGATGTTGTGCCCGCGCTGCCCGACCGTCAGGAACCAGTTGCTCGCCACGTTGAACTGCTGGCGTGGCCGCTCGACGAAGCCATCGAACGTCGCGCCGTTGTAGTACTTGTTGTCGGTGAGATTGAAGATCGGCGCGTTGTTCAGGATCCCCGATTCGAAGGTGCCGACGTCGATGTTGATCTTGAACGTCGAGAACGCCGCTTCCATCGACCAGTTCGGCCGAATGACGCCGCTCCACTGCGCGGCGAAGCTCTCGTTGGTCTGGTTCTGCGCCGTCAGCGCTGCCCGGTCGCCGGTCACGGTCGTGCCCCAGTAGTCATTTCTCACGATGCCGTCGGTCGGGGACTGGTGGTACTTCACCCACGCCGTCTGACCCTGGCCGAACTGCACCGTCCCGCGGATGTTGGCAAATCGTGATTCGCTGATCTGCTGGAAGTCCTCCGGGATCTGGCCGGCAGTCTGCCGCTGCGGCGAGGTGTTCTTCTGCAGCTCCCAGGTGCCGAAAAAGAAGGCGTGGTTCTTGATGATCGGGCCGCCGCCGGCGAAGGAGTACACCGGGTTCACCTTGTCGAACTTCGTCCGCGCCAGCGACGCGCCGGTAATCTCGTTCTCGGTCTTGTTCTGAGCGTCCCACTCGTCGTTCAGGAAGATGTACTTGAACGCCCCTTCGTACTTGTTGGTCCCGGACTTGGTGACCACGTTCACGATCGCTCCCTGCGCCCGGCCGTATTCGGCGCCGGCCGCGGTGGTCAGGATCGACACTTCCTGGATGGACTCGAAGTTGATGTTGGTGCCGAACGTCCCGGTGGTCGGGTCGGTGGTATCGACCGCATCGATCACGAACAGGTTGTTGGTCGTGAGCGCGCCGGCGCTGTTGGCGTTGCCGGTTCCGACGACGCCCGGGGCGGCGCTCATCAGCGCCTGGTAGCTCCGGCCGACCGGCAGCTTTTCGAATTCGTCACGCGTTACCCGGGTTGTCTGGGTGACGGTGCTGGCATCGACGATCGGCGTCTCTCCCACCACCTGGACGACGTCCGAGAGCGTGCCGACTGCCAGCGTGAAGCTCACGTTCGTGGTCTTCGAGGTCTCGACCAGATTGTTCTTTGCTTCCGCCGTCTGGAAACCCTGGAGGGTCGCCGCCACGATGTACTGTCCAACCGGCACGCCCGGGAAGACGTAGCGTCCGTTCTCGTCGGTCACCGCCGACCGGGTCGTCCCCTGGCTGACGTTGGTGACGGTGACGCTCACGCCCGGCAGCACGCCGCCGGACGAATCCAGAACGACGCCGGAGATCGTGCCGGTCTGCACGGTCTGCCCATGAGCCGTTGCACCGCCGACGACCAGCATGGCCGCCAGCGCTCTTGCCAAAACCTTTCTGAACATTTCGTCCCTTCCTTGGGGCTTATCCAACCCCCGCATGAGTCGCATGATTTCTGATGCGGTCTTCTTGCGCGCACTGATCCCGCAATGCGGGGTCAACGCCGGGAGGAAGTGCAGTCCAAATGCCAGTTGGCAGCTGAATCGGCAAGTGACCAATTGTCGGTGATTGGTGACGAGTCACAGAAAACGAGGGTGGTCCCAGACGTTGGTCCCATGGCCTAGCGATCGCAACGAATCGTTGGACCTTGCTATCCAGCTTCTTGAATCGTTTGGAGGCTGTTGACGGCCGGAATCGAGCCGTTCATCACAGCTCAGCCGATCACACCATCACTTGACGAAAGTCAGTGTCACCGTGCATGGGGCGAGATCGCCGGTTCGCGGGGCGACGAGCAATCGCATCCCCCGCCCGACCGCGACCGGATTTCGCAGCCAGTAGGTCTCGGCAAACGCCGGGTCGAAGTCGCGGATCCGGATCAGCGGCTCTTCGAGTCCCGACGCGTATCCGAGCGTGAGCTGCAGCGTGCCGCCCGCGGCCAGCACCGGCTTCACCGCCACCAGACGTCCGAGTCGCAACCGCTGCGAAGTACAGGGCAGCGTCACTGCGGATAGTGCGACCGGAATGGCTCGGGCGGGAGGGGACACGAGCGCCGAGAGAGAGCGCTTGTCGGCCGTTGGCGTCTTGAGGCTGGCCGGTGCGCCGCCGTCCGCCCACGCGGTGATCAACGCGATCTCGAATGGAGACAGCGAGGGATCGTTGATGAAGTCTCCATAACCCCGGACGACGGACCACCTCGGCATCCGCCGGGCAAGGACTTCTTCGCGGATCGCGCGCGCCCACGGCCGCGCCTCGTCATAGGTCGTCAGCGGCATCGGCGCGCGCCCGCCGGGGGAGTGGCACGACACGCACCGCGCCTGGACGATCGGCGCGATCTCCCGTTCCCAGGTGACCTTGGTGGCGATCGGGTCGTGCGCAAACAGAGAGGCCGCCGCGATGACGAGCACCGCGACGGCCAGTCCGTGACGCATGACGTGTGCGGCCGAGTGTGAACGCTACTGCCCGCCTCCCGGCGGGGTCGTGATGACCGTGCCGGGAGCCACGCCGTCGAGCGAATAGACGAAAGAGGTGAACATCATCTCTTCCCAGGTCTGGTCTCCCCACTTGACGTTGATCCGCGGATCGGGATTCGACTTGTTCGCGGCGGAATTGTCATACGTGGCGAGGGCGCGGATCTTCGTGCCCTTCGGCAGCTTCAGCGGTTCCGCGAATACGTAATCGGTCTGCCAGTTGAAGTCGTACTTCGGCACGGCGAGGATCACTTCGCTGCGGCCATCGGGATACGTGGCCGTGTACTCCCAGCTCTTGCCGCGCAAGTGCGTGTGCGGCAGCATCTGCCGCAGCGTGACGTCGGCCGTGGTCGTCATCTCCGCCGCGATCGAGTAGTTGGCGTCTCCCGCCGGGATTTCGAGCTTGCCGTTCACCAGGCTGCCCATCCGCATCTCGACCTTCGGCGCCTCCTCGGCCAGGAAGAGCCCGAGCCTCGTTCGGTCGGTGGTGGCGGCGCCGTTGGTGGTGTAGTGCATCTGCACGACCAGGGTCGAGCCCGCGCGAATGAGAATCGCGCTGCCCGGCTCGAGCTTCAGGTACTGGTTGCCGGGCGCGAAGCCGCCGATCATCGCTCCGCCGCGCTCGGGCGCCGGAAACAGACTCTGCCCGCGCGGACGCTTGACGGCTCCTTCAGGCTCCTTGCCGCCGCCCGACTGCCCCGGCGGGATCGCCATGCCGGGGTTGGCGCGGAAACCGGTCGGCCGGCGTTCCGGCTGCGGTGCGCGGGTCGACACGATGACGTGGTGCACCACTTCGCGGTTGCCCGGTCTGACCTCCAGCCCTTCCAGCCACTTGTCCTCGGTGAAGTTCGTCGGGATCTCGAAGTATTCGTATTCGACGAACCCGTCGGCCGGGACTTTGTACTCCACCGGCAGCTGCAGCACTGTGTCGGGCTCGCCCAGCTGCCAGCCCTCGACGAAGCGCGGGGCCGGCGGAAGGTCCTTCGGGTCACCCTCCGGAGCGCCGCCGTTGGCCCACCTGGTCAGGGTCTCTCTCTCGGCCGCGGTCAGGCTTCGGTCGTTCGCGAACTTGCCATGCTTGGGGTCCGCATGCCACGGCGGCATGGTTCCGTCCGTCACCTCGTCGCGGATCGCCTTGGCCCACTTGCGGGCGTCCTTGTAGGCCAGGAGGGACATCGGGGCGATCTCCCCGGGGCGGTGGCAGCTCGCGCAGTTCTCATAGAGGATCGGTGCGACGTCCTTGTTGAAGGTCGGCACATCCGCTGCTGCTGGCTTCGCGGCGTACTGCCCGGCGGGACCGCTGGCCCCGACGATGGCGACTCCGAGCAGGATCACGGCGGCCCCCACGGCGAACTGCGATTTCATCTCTCAGACCCTCCGGGCCGGTTCCGGCCCTACTTGACGATCGGTGTCGGCGGCACGGCCGGGGTGAACAGCAACCCGGTGTACTGCATCTCTTCCCACGTCTGGTCGCCCCATTTGACGTCGGTCCTGGGGTCGGGGTTCGACCGGTTCCCGGCCGAATTGTCGTACCACGCCGTCGAGACGATCCTGGCCCCCTTGGGCACCTTCAACGGCTCCTTGAACATGTAATACGTCTGCCAGTTGAAGTCGTATTTCGGCACCGAGAGGATCGTTCGCGACGTGCCGTCTGGCAGGGTCAGCGTGTACTGCCACTTCTTGCCCCGGAGGTGCGTGTGCGGGAACAGCCCCCACACCGTCGCATCCTGGAGGAACTCGACGTCGGCATCGACGGCGACGTCAGCGGCGCCGGCCGGGAGGGTAAAGGTGCCGTTGATGAACTGGCCGGGGCGCACCTCGAGCGGGGAGGTCTCGGTCGCGTAGATCAGGCCGACCCTGGTTCGGTCGGTCGCCGGCTCCCCGGTAGTCGTGTAGTGCATCTGCAGCTCGATGATTCCGCCCGGCTCCAGCCGGAACGCGGTGCCGGCCGGGGCGACCTGCGCGGCATTGCCGGGCGCGTAGGTGGCGAGCAGGCGGCGGGGCGGGAGCCCCGGGCGCGCCGGATTCAGCCGCACCCCGTCCGGCTTGTCCGGCGGGGTCCGGGCCGAGGGCGAGGGGCGCAGCACGCTGGTGCGCTGCATGTCCGGCGCGGCGCGGTAGTAAACCAGCACGTGGTGAACGACCTGGCGGTTGCCGGGCCGGACTTCGATCGACTTCACCCACTTCGGTTCGGTGAAGTCGGTCGGGATGTAGAAGTACTGGTACTGGATGGTGCCTTCGGCCGGCAGCTTGTACGGCTCGGTCATTTCGAAGACCGCGTCCGGCTTGCCGAGCGTCCAGCCCTCGGTGAAAGCGGGCACTGGCGGCAGGTCCTTCGGATCCCCTTTCGGCGAGCCGCCGTTCGCCCAGCGGGCCAGGGTGTCCTTCTCGGCGGCGGTCAACCCGCGCTCGTTGAGGAACGTGCCATGCGGAGCGTCCGCGTGCCACGGCGGCATTGTCCCGTCGGCGACTTCGTCGCGAATCCCTTTCGCCCAGGGACGAACCTCCTCATACGTGAGGAACGACATCGGGGCGATCTCCCCGGGACGATGACAGCCCGCACAGTTCTTGAAGAGGATCGGGGCGACGTCGCGGGTGAAGGTCGGGACCCGCTTCGGCGGCGCGGGCGGCATCCTGCGGTTCGAACGCGCTGCTGCGCGCAAACACGCCCGCCACCCACAGGAGGGTCACCGCGAGCGTGAGGAGCCGGCTCCGTCGGGTCATCTATTGCCTCTCGAACTAGTTGGTCGCCGGGGGGGAAGGCGAGACATTCTACCAGATGGCAGAGGTGGTAGGCTGCTTGCCGTGGGGTCCATCTTCCAGCGGCTCTTCGGCGGCAGTGCCGGGCGCGCCGGATTCACCTGCTACTTGCGCGAGAACGGCCCCATCGCCTACGAGCTGGACCTGTTCGCCTCCGCCCCGCGCGAGCGGGCGGACGCGATGATGTCGGGTGAGCTCGCCTGGGCGTGGAAGAGCGGCGCCCGCGAATGGACCCATCTCACCCGGATCTCGCTGTCCGCTTTCCTGGCCGACGTGCCGTCGGGCGTCCTGCTGGTTGCGATCGAAGGGGAGCTGCCGACCGGCGTGACCGACGAAGAGGTCGTCGACTGGATCCGCCGCTTCAGCCGTCTTCAGCCCGTCCCGCTCGCGGCCGTCATCAACGTGACGTCCGGCCGCCAGTTCCTGTTCGTCCAGCAGCACGCCTCCGAGGCCGTCAACCGCCTGCTCGACGACTGGGGGCTCGACAAGGGGGCGGCCGAGAGAAAATCCTACGCCCGCCTGGGCCCGTCCAGCCTCGAATCCATCGCAGACAACCTTCGAAGAACTTGATCGATTCCAGGTTCCAGGTTCCAGGTTCTGAATTCTGAATTCTGAATTCTTGAATTCTGAATTTCAGAGCGCTACCCTGTGCCGGCCGCTGTGCAGGTAGTTCATCGTCTGCACCGTGAGCATGACCAGGAAGTCGGACTTGGTCGAGTCTTCGCTGCGCATCAGCCGGAGGCTCATTTCGTTGCAGCGCTTGAGCATGCTCTCGAGCACCTGGTCGATCGTGTACTGGTACTCGCCGGTCCACTCCGAGACCATCCGGCGGACGTCCTTGCGGACGCGGGCGATGAAGCGGGTGGCCTTGAGGTTGCCCGCGTGCTCGGGGCGATCGGAGAAGAGCCTGCGCAGATCGCGATCGTAGAAGTGCGGGTGCTCGACGCCGTAGTGACGCCGCTTCCGGTCGTAGTGCGCGCGCAGCGTCTTGCGGAGCTTGGGGAGAGGCTCGAGCTTCCGGCGCGCCTTGACGATCATCGGCTTGCCGGCCAGCTCGGTCATCAGCGCGTCCATGTATTCGAGCTTCTTGAGCGCCGGCCAGTCGGCATACCGGGTGCGCCAGTCCGACCCGGGGTTCAGCCACACGGCAAAGGTTTCGGCGAAGTCTTCGTCGGGATGGCTTTGCGCGTACCAGCTGTCCAGGTGCAGCACGAAGCTCTTGCTGTACGGCTTGGGCGTGTAGTAGTTGGGGTACTGCATGTAGGACGGCCCGAAGAGCTGTTGCCGGCGGCGCCGCTGCCGCAGCTTGTAGGCGTTGTCGATCGCGTGCCCCGCCTCGTGGCGCAGGATCTTCATGCACCACTCGGGCGTGCCCCCTTCGACTTCGAGCATCTGCGCGCGCTCGAGCCGCTCGAGTCGCGGATGCGCGAGGTAGAACGGGATCGCGACCCCCGGCACGCCGTCGGGGGAAAACCATTCCGCCGAAAGCCAGAAGTGGGGGAGAAAGGTCGACAGGCCTCTTTCGTCGAGCTCAGCCTGCAGCGCCTTGATCCGGTCTTCGAGCGCACTCCCCTCTATGGTCACCCCCAGCTGATTGATTCGAAGGTCGAGCAGCTTTTCGTCTGGCCAGCCGACCCAGACATCGGGGGGCAGGATCTCTGGGTCGGCAGGCTCGGCTGGGGTGCTCACGGTCCCAGTCTAATGGGGCTGGCCCCGGCGGGCCCGTTGACTCGGAACCAGCCGATCTGTGGTATATCCGGTTTGCCCGCGGGAGCGACAGTTCGCACCCTCCCTGAAACAGGGTTGAGCCCTCAGGAGCATCTATGAGATCGGTATCCAGCTCTGTTTGCGCGGTGGCGGTTCTCCTCAGCCTCGCCACCCCGGTTCGCGCAGCCCAGCAACCCGCCCCGACACAGCCACCCCCCTCGAAGGAGAAGAAAGACCAAAAGCCGGAGGAACCGCCCAAGTACGAAGAGACCGTCGTGGTCAGCGCCTCCCGCGCCTCCGAGAAGCTGGTCAACGCCCCGTCCACTATGAGCGTGATCACCGAGAACCAGATCGAGATCGCGCCGTCGCAGAACTTCGCCGAACTGCTCCGGTCGGTGCCCGGCGTCAACATCACCCAGATCTCCGCCAGGGACATCAACGTGACGAGCCGTGGCTCAACCGGCACGCTCGCCACCGGCCAGCTCGCGTTGCTCGACGGCCGCAGCCTCTATCAGGACTTCTTCGGCTTCGTCATGTGGGACTTCCTGCCGGTCAATCTCAACGAGGTCAAGCAGGTCGAGGTCATTCGCGGACCGGCCTCGGCGGTTTGGGGTGCGAACGCGCTGAACGGCGTCGTCAACGTCATCACCAAGGCGCCGCGCGAGATGCAGGGCACGAGCGCCGTGCTCGGCTTCGGCACGTTCGACCGGGCCAGCGGCGAGGATGCCGGCTCGCTCTGGTACGTCAGCGGAACGCACGCCGCGGCGATCAACGACCGCTGGGCGTTCAAGATCTCGGCCGGCGGCTATTCACAGGACGCGCTCTCGCGTCCCACCGGCGCGATCCCCTGCGAGAACAGCGATGTGTGCAGCGGGCCGCGTGGGACATACCCCGGATTCCAGAACCAGGGTTCGACCCAGCCCAAGTTCGACGCCCGGGTCGACTACGACTTCGCGGATGGACGCAAGCTGTCCTTCTCGGGTGGGGCGGCCGGCACCGACGGCATGATGCACAGCGGCATCGGCCCCTTCGATATCGAGAGCGGCACGACGATGGCGTACGGCAAGGCCAACTACAGCAAGGGAGGGCTGCGCGCCTCGATCTTCACCAACATCCTGCGTGGCGACGCCGACAATCTCCTCAGCGTCGATCCGCTGACCAAGCAGCCGATCACCTTCGACTTCAAGAGCAACACCTACGATCTCGACATTTCGAACGTGCAGGCGTTTGCCGGGCGTCACGTCCTGAGCTACGGCGGCAACTTCCGCATGAATTTCTTCGACCTGTCGATCGCGCCGACGTCGGACGATCGGACCGAGTTCGGCGTCTTCGCGCAGGACGAGATCTTTCTCTCGAACATGTTCCGCTGGGTGGTCGGTGCGCGCGTCGACCGGTTCGACTACATCGACGACTTCGTGTTCTCGCCGCGGACGACGTTCATGATCAAGCCGCAGGAGAACCAGACGTTCCGCGTGTCCTACAACCGGGCCTACCGGTCGCCGTCGGTGATCAACAATCACCTCAACCTGGTGATCGCGGAACCGATCGACATCCGGGGGCTGGCCGCCGCCGTCGGAATCCCTCCGAGCGCGGTGCCCAACCCGTATCCGCTGCCGATCAACATCACCGGCAACACCGATCTGCAGGAGCAATCGCTCGACGCCTTCGAGCTGGGCTATTCGGCGACGATCGGGCGCACGGTCCTGTCGGCGGCGTTCTATCACAACTGGATCAAGAACGAGATCCTGTTCACCGAAGACCCGGCCGGCCGTTACACGGCCGCCAATCCGCCGGCCAACTGGCCATTGCCGCCGGGACTCATCAACTTCGTCCCCGGGCAAAGCCTCACCGGCCGATTCACCTACATGAATTTCGGCAAGAGCACCCAGCAGGGGCTCGAGCTGGGCGTGAACACCCAGCTGAACGAGATGTTCGATGTGTTCGTGAACTACTCCTGGCAGGGAGAGCCGGAACCCGAGGACTTCGACCTCTCGGAGCTGAATCTACCGGCGACCAACCGGTTCAACGCAGGCGTGTCGTTCTCGCACAAGCGGTTCCTGGCCAACCTCTCGGTCAGCTACAGCGACAGCGCCTACTGGCAGGACGTGCTCACGGATCCCTATCACGGAACGACCGATGCCTACACATTGGTCAACGGCGGAATCGGCTATCGCTGGAACGACCGGTTCACGACCTCCATCAAGGCCGTGAACCTTGCGAACGATGATGTGCAGCAGCACGTCTTCGGCGATATCACGAAGCGCCAGATCTCGGCCGAGCTGAGAGTGAACTTTGCGAAGTAAGAAGTAGGGATGGGTATTGGGGGGTGGGGAATGAGGATCCGGGTTGCCGGCTCCTCCCCATTCCCCAGTCCCCAGTCCCGATTCCCCATCCCCGTGTGATCCCCCATCCCCTCTCCTGTATCCTGTCCCTACCGAATGATCCGCCTTTTAGCCCTGGATATCGACGGAACCCTTCTCGACAGCAACGGCCAGCTTCCCCCGGCGAACGCGGCGGCGATCGCGCGCGCGATCGAGCTCGGGGTCGAGGTGGCGCTCGCCACCGGGCGGCGGTATGACTTCGCGCGGCCGGTGTTCGAGCAGCTCCCGGGGCCGCTGACGCTCATCCTGAGCAACGGCGCTGTCGTCAAGACCCGGGATGGGGAGACGATGATGCGGCGGCTGCTGCCGCGCGCGGTGGCGCGCGAAGTGCTCACGGCGGTGCCGCAGCACCGGCACGAGGCGGCGGTGACCTTCGATCGGCCGCGCGAAGGTCAGATCGTTTACGAAGCGATCGACTGGGATCACCCGCGCCACCGCCGGTTCTTCGCCACCAACCGTCCGTACCTGACCGCCGTATCGCCGCTCGAGGACTGCCTGACCGAGGATCCGGTGCAGGTGATGTTCACCGGCGGCTGCGTCGAGATGCGGGCGCTGTTCAACGAGCTGCGGGTCGAGGACCGGCGCAGCCGCTACTCGGTCGCGCTCACCGAGTACGAGTTCCGCGACTTCTCGCTCGTGGACGTGCTCCAGGCCGGCTGCTCGAAGGGGACCGCGCTCGAAGACTGGGCGCGGCAACGCGGCTACACGCGCGACGAAGTGATGGCGGTCGGCGACAACCTCAACGACCTGGAGATGCTCGAGTTCGCCGGCTGCCCGGTCGTGATGGGCAACGGAATCCCCGACCTCCGGGACCGCGGCTGGGCGGTGACGGCGAGCAACGACGAGGCGGGGGTGGCGCGGGCGGTGGAAACGTTCATCTTCGGACAGGCGTCCTAGTTCCAATGGCACTGGGCATGAGGGGCGGTCTGCCCAACTCCGAAAAGGCGCGCGGCAGCCGGCGCGTCAGCGCCTCCGATCCACGAGGCGGCCTCGGCGCCCAGGCCGACAAGGCCAAGAGCAAGCGTCTGACCGCGGCGGCGTGGAAGGAAACGAGGGCGCTGCTCGCCGCCCGTCGCGGCCGACTCGGTCTCGGCCTGGTGCTGATGCTCGTCAACCGCGCGAGCGGCCTCGTCCTGCCCGGCACCTCCAAGTACCTGATCGACGACGTGATCGGGCAGGGGCATGTCGAGCTGCTGCGCACGCTGGCAATTGCCGCCGGCGGGGCGACCCTGATCCAGGCGATCACCTCGTTCGCGCTGTCGCAGGTGCTCGGCGTCGCGGCGCAGCGCGCGATCACCGACATGCGCCGGCGGGTCGAGGAGCACGTCGCGCGCCTGCCGGTCCGCTACTTCGATTCCACCCAGTCGGGCGTCCTGGTGTCGCGGGTGATGAACGACGCCGAAGGGATCCGCAACCTGGTGGGGACGGGGCTGGTGCAGCTGGTCGGCAGCTTCGTCACCGCGGTCGCGGCGCTGGCCTATCTCTTCTACCTGAACTGGACCATGACCGTGGTCACGCTGGTCGCGCTCCTGCTGTTCGGCGGGGGGATGTGGTACGCCTTCCGCGTCATCCGTCCGGTCTTCCGCGAGCGGGGAAAGATCTACGCCGAGGTGACCGGCCGGCTGACCGAGACGATCGGCGGGATCCGGATCGTCAAGACCTACACGGCGGAGAAGCGCGAGGAGGTCGTGTTCACCACCGGCGTCCACCGGTTGCTCCGCAACGTCGCCAAGACCATCACCTCGATCTCGGGTATTACCGCCTTCGGCACCGTCGTCGTCGGGATCATCGGCGTCATCATCATGGTGATGGGCGGGCAGGCGATGCTCGACGGGCGGATGTCGGTCGGCGAGTTCCTCAACTACATCCTGTTCACCGGGTTGATGGCCGCTCCGGTGATGCAGATCGCCTCGATCGGCACCCAGATCTCCGAGGCGTTCGCCGGGCTCGACCGGATCCACGAGCTGATGGACATGCGGACCGAAGACGACGAGGACGCGTCCCGCGCGCCGCTCGGGGTCATCGACGGGCGGGTCGCGTTCGAGCAGGTCACCTTCGAATACAACCCGGGCGTCGAAGTGCTCAAGGGGGTGTCCTTCATCGCCCCGGCCGGCACCACGACCGCGCTGGTCGGCTCGAGCGGCTCGGGGAAGAGCACGCTGATCAGCCTGGTGATGGCCTTCAACCGTCCGAAGGCCGGCCGGATCCTGGTGGACGGCCGCGACCTCGCCACCGTGCGGCTGCGCGACTACCGGTCGCAGCTCGGCGTCGTGCTCCAGGACAACTTTCTCTTCGACGGCACGGTGATCGAGAACATCCGTTACGGGCGGCCGGACGCGACCATCGACCAGATCAAGGAGGTCAGCCGGATCGCCCACGCCGACGAGTTCATCGAGGGCTTCGAGAAGCAGTACGAGACGGTGGTCGGGGAGCGGGGGGTGAAGCTGTCGGGTGGTCAGCGGCAGCGCATCGCGATTGCGCGCGCCATCCTGGCGGATCCCCGGATCCTGGTGCTCGACGAGGCCACCTCGTCGCTCGACAGCGAGAGCGAGGCGCTGATCCAGGACGGCCTCAGGTCCCTGCGGCACGGCCGCACGACGTTCGTCATCGCCCACCGTCTGTCGACCATCCGCAGCGCCGACCAGATCCTGGTGCTGGAACACGGCGAGATCGTCGAGCGCGGCACGCACGACGAGCTGATCGCGCTGGGCGGCCGTTATCGAACGCTCTACGACAAGCAGTACAAGCTGGAGGCCGACCGTTTCATCAATCCCGGGGAAGATTTCACACCGAAGCTGGCGCCGGCCGCGCCGGCAGCCGGTCCCCGCGGAGCAGGTGATTAGCCGGTAGCGGATCTACTCTTGTCGAAACGACTCCTCGATCGCCAGGATCATTGAACAAGGTTCTTGATCCGGCCGTTATAGTTCTCCTGTCCTTCTGACCTCCTGTTCAAGAACTTCTGTCGATCCATTCATGGGCGAGTTCCTCGATCGGTCGCGGTAAGATGGCGCCCGGGATGACCCAATCGCCAGGCTATCTTTCGGGCCGGACGCTCGGCCGCTACCGGATCGGCACGCTGCTCGGCCGCGGCGGGATGGGCGAGGTCTATCGCGCCGACGATACGGAACTTCGGCGAACCGTCGCCGTCAAGGTGCTGCCGGAAGCGATGACCGGCGACACCGACCGTCTCGCCCGCTTCGTCCAGGAAGCGCGCGCCGCTTCGTCGCTGAACCATCCCCACCTGCTCTCCATTTACGAGATCGCGCAGGCCGTCCCGGACGGCAGCGGGACGACGGTCCATTTCATCGCAATGGAGATCGTCGAGGGAGAAACCCTGCGGCAGATGATCGACGCGCGCCGCACCGATCTGAAGCGCACGCTCGAGTACCTGACCCAGGCCGCCGACGCGATCGCCGCGGCCCACGCCGCCGGCATCGTTCACCGCGACCTGAAGCCCGACAACCTCATGGTCGCCAAGGCAGGCTACGCGAAGGTGCTCGACTTCGGGCTGGCGAAGCTCCGCGGGGAACCCGCGCTCGCGACGGCGGGAGCAACCGAGCCGACCGTTACCCGCCTGCCGACCGAAAGAGAGTCGGCCGCCACCGCTGCGGGGGTAGTCATGGGCACGGTCGGGTACATGTCGCCCGAGCAGGCACTGGGGCAACCGGTCGATCATCGGTCCGACATCTTCTCATTTGGCTGCATCCTGTACGAAGCGGCCACCGGGGCGCGTCCCTTCAGCGGGAGCTCGGCGATCGACACCCTGCACAAGATCATTCACGCGCAGCCCCAGGCCATCGCGCAACTCGCCCCGTCCTGCCCCCCCGAACTACAGAGGATCGTGCGCAAGTGTCTCGCGAAGAGCCCCGACGAGCGCTATCAGTCGATGAAGGACCTCGTGCTGGATGTGCGGGCCCTCCTTCGCGAGATGGACTCGGGCTCCAACCCGACCGTGGCCACTGCAGCGTCACGAACCGGTGTGCGCGCGACACGATCGTGGCTGGCTGCTGCTGCACTGGTCGTCGTAGCCGGGATCGCCACGGTCCTCTGGCTCTCGTGGCGTGACGGCCGGGGCGACGAGCAGCGTGTACTGGCCTTCGAGCGAATCACCGCGAGCGGGAACGTCATCGATGCGGTGATCTCGGGAGACGGCAAGTACGTGGCCTACGTCGAGTCCGAGGGGGGACGGCAGAGTCTGTGGCTTCGGCAGTTGCGAGGTGGACGCCCGCTGCAGCTCGCGGCCCCGGATGGCGGCTTCTGGGGCGTGATGTTCAGCAAGGACGCGACCTCCATCTACTATGCGGTGAAGAACGCGCGCGAGCCGATCGGTACCCTCTACTCGATCCCGGTGCTGGGTGGCTCCGCCCGCCCGCTGCTCAGCGGGATCGACAGCAACATCACCTTTTCACCTGACGGGTCACGGCTGGCGTACTACCGCGTGAACGCCCAGCCGCGGGGGACGAGCTCGCTGATGATCGCGGGGGCTGCCGGCGAGAACCCGCAGCCGCTCGTCACCAAGGCGCCCCCGGAGTTTTTCGCGCCTGGATTCTTCATCGCGCCGGCGTGGTCCCCTGACGGCGCGTTCATCGCCGGAACGATTCGCAACTCTCAGAAGCGCGATGCCCGGCTGGCGCTGTTTGGAATAGACGACGGCATCGAGCGGAGCTTTCCCAACCGTTACGCCGAGGCGTCGTTCACCGCCTGGCTCCCGGACGGCTCCGGCATCGTCGTGGCGGCCCTGATGCCGGGAATGCCCTGGAGCGGCAATGGCGGCCAGCTCTGGATCCAGCCTTACCCATCCGGCGACCCGCGCCGGATCACGAGTGACATGCTCGAGTACCGCAACGCGAGCCTCACTGCGGACGGCCGGTCGCTCGTGAGCGTCGCCTATGAGGCGTCGTCCAGGCTGGGGATAGCTTCGATATCGGGTGCGGATGAACGCCGGCTCCCCGAGGAGCGCACGGCCGGAGCCTCTGGCGTCGCCTGGAGCCCTGACGGGCGGCAGATCTTCTATCTGAAACTGGTGCGCGACGGTCGGGAGGTCTGGACGATGAACGCCGACGGGACGGGCGCACGTCAGGTGGTCACCAACGCCCGTCCCAGCGGCATCGCGGTATCGCCCGACGGACAGTGGATCGTCTACGGTGCGGAGCAGAACGGCGGCGTCGGCATCTGGCGTGCGAAGGTCGATGGATCGGGTGCGCAGGCGCTCGCGGCCATCGCCGACCCATCATGGCTGACCATCGCACCCGACGGCACCCAGATCTATTTCACGTCGCTCCGTGACGGGTCTCCGGCCACCTACCGGCTATCGATCGACGGGGGTGAGCCGGCGCTGGTTGCGGCGGGGCTCGAACGCGCAGTCGTATCGCCTGATGGACGACTGCTCGCCGGAGTCTACAAGCCCGCTCCCGAGGCGCCACTCTCCATCGGCGTCCTGAATGCTTCCGATGGCAAGCCGGTCAACGTGTTTCCTGGCTTCGCCGCAGCCAGCGGCGGCGGCGGCTTCGCCTGGCTGCCTGACGGCAAGACGCTGCTCTATACGACCGCGGAGCGAAGGAATCTCTGGAAGCAGCCGGCCATGGGCGGCCCGCGTGAACAGGTCACCAATTTCACGGACCTGTGGATCGTCCGCTTTGCGTTATCTCCGGATGGAAAGACCGTCCTGTTCTGCCGCGGCAACGTCCTGCGTGACGCGGTCCTGCTGACCAATTTCAGATAGCAGGTCTGGCCTTTGAACAGGAGATCAAGAGTTCATGAACGCAGGTCAAGGCTCCGTCACGCTCGAGCGGGAAGAGGCCGCGGTCCACGCCCGCAGCGCCGAGCTCCACAAGGAGCTCTCGATCCGCGACCTCGCCTTCGCGCAGATCCTCTTCATCGTCGGCCTGCAATGGGTCGGCGTCGCGGCCAAGCAGGGGCCGTCGCACGTCATCTTCTGGCTCATCGCCATCGCGCTCTTCTACGTGCCGTCCGCGCTGGTAGCGGTCTGGCTCGCCCGCGCCATGCCGCTCGAAGGTGGCCTGTATCAGTGGGCGAAGCTCGGCTTCAACGAGTTCTTTGGCTTCATGGTCGCCTGGAACCTCTGGCTCTTCGCGATCCTGAACATGACGAACATCGGGCTGCAGTTCACGCAGTATCTCGGCTACATCTTCGGGCCCCGCATGGCCACGCTGATGGCGCAGAACTGGGTCATTGCGTTGACGATGGCGCTGGTGACCTGTGCGCTGGTGGGGATCACGATCGCCGGACTCCACGTCGGCAAGTGGGTGCACGCGGTCGGCGGTGTTCTGATGCTTGCGGCCTTTGCGATGATCATCGCGCTCCCCTGGCTCAACGTCGCCAACGGCACGCTCGCGGAATTCCATCCGCTCCAGACGGCCGTGCCGGTGCTCTCCGTCCTGAGCCTGAACCTCCTCGGGAAGATGGGATTCGGCGCCTTTGCCGGGTTCGAGTACGTCGCGATTCACGCCGGCGAGTCCCGCGATCCGATCAGAAGCCTGACCAGAGCCACCGTCATCGCCGCGCCGATCATCGTGCTCATGTTCATCCTGGGCACGAGCTCGGTGCTGGGCATGATTCCGGTTGACCAGATCGATCTGATCGCGCCGATCCCGCAGCTCCTCAGCATCGGCTTCGGACCGCTCGGCGCGGTGGCGGCGATCGTGCCGTTCACGCTCAGCGCCATGATGGCGATCCGCTTTGCGCAGGCGAGTGTCAACTTCGCCGGCTGTACGCGGCTGCCGATGGTCGCGGGATGGGACGGCCTGCTCCCGGCGTGGTTTACGCGGCTCGACGCCAGGAGAGGAACCCCGGTGAATTCGATCCTGTTCGTCGGTGCCGCGACGCTGATGCTGAGCACGCTCGGCCTGATCGGCGTCGGGAAGCAGGAAGCCTTTCAGCTCCTCTGGAATTCCGCCGGGATTTTCTACGCGCTGACCTATCTCGCGATGTTCGCGGTGCCGATCTTCGGCCTCAAGCGCGCGCCCGTCCGGCCACCGTGGTGGCTGAAGATCTGCGCGATCTCGGGATTCCTCATGACGGCGCTCTATGTGAGCCTCTCGGTGCTGCCGATCATCCCGGTCGGCAGCCGGACCGTCTTCGCGCTGAAGATCGCCGGCCTGATCGTGGCCACCAACCTGGTCGGCGTCCTTCTCTACAGCTCGCGGCGCGGCAAACCCAATGCTGAAGTCTGAAGGATGGATGCTGAAGTAAAGGGTACAATTTAGCTACTTCAACGGGCAGCATTCAACATTCAACATTCAGCCTTTCAATGCCACAGTTCATCTACACCATGAAGGGGTTGGGGAAGATCCATCCCCCCGATCGCGTTGTGCTCAAGGACATCTGGCTGTCCTTTCTCCCAGGGGCCAAGATCGGCGTGCTGGGCCTGAACGGGTCTGGCAAGAGCACGCTGCTCCGCATCATGGCCGGACAGGACCACGATTTCGTCGGTGAAGCGTACCCGGCCGACGGCATCAGCGTCGGCTTCCTCGAGCAGGAGCCCCAGCTCGACGCCAGCAAGACGGTGCTGGGCAACGTCGAGGAAGGCGTCAGTGAGATTCGCGGCCTGCTGAACCGGTACGACGAGATCAACGCCAGATTCGGCGAGGATCTGTCGCCCGAGGAAATGGACAAGGTCCTCGAGGAACAAGGCAAGGTTCAGGATCGGATCGAGGCTGCGCAGGGATGGGACCTCGACTCTCGGGTCGAGCTGGCGATGGACGCGCTGCGACTGCCCCCGCCCGACGCGGATGTCACGACCCTCTCGGGCGGCGAGCGGCGCCGGGTCGCGTTGTGCCGCCTGCTGCTGCGATCCCCGGACCTTCTGCTGCTCGACGAGCCGACCAACCATCTCGACGCGGAATCGGTCGCCTGGCTCGAGCGCTTTCTCAAGGACTACGCCGGCACCGTCGTGGCGGTCACCCATGACCGCTACTTTCTCGACAACGTCGCCGGCTGGATCCTCGAGCTCGATCGCTCGACCGGGATTCCGTGGGAAGGGAACTACTCCTCGTGGCTCGAGCAGAAGCAGAACCGTCTGGCGCTCGAGGAAAAGTCCGAATCGAAGCGACAGCGGACGCTGCAGCGTGAGCTCGACTGGATCCGCCTGTCTCCGCGGGCCCGCCAGGCCAAGGGCAAGGCGCGACTCAACGCCTACGAACAGCTCCTCAGTGAAGACACCGCCCAGAAAGTCGAGCAGGTGGAGATCTACATCCCGCCGGGTCCTCGTCTCGGCGACGTCGTCATCGAGGCACGCGGCCTGCGCAAGGCGTACGGCGATCTCCTGCTGATGGACGACATGTCGTTCACGCTGCCCCGGGCAGGGATCGTCGGTGTCATCGGCCCGAACGGCGCCGGCAAGACAACGCTCTTCCGGATGATCACCGGCCAGGAGCAGCCCGATTCGGGCACGCTGCGGCTTGGCGAAACCGTCAAGGTTGGCTACGTCGACCAGTCGCGCGACGCGCTCGGCGCCGAGAAGTCCGTCTGGGAGGAGATCACCGGCGGTGGCGACGAGGTCGAGCTCGGGAAGCGGACGGTAGCCTCTCGCGCCTACTGCTCGTGGTTCAACTTCAAGGGACGGGATCAACAGCGGAAGGTCGGGTCGCTCTCGGGCGGGGAGCGCAACCGCGTGCACCTGGCGAAGCTGCTGAAGGGAGGCGCCAACCTCCTGCTCCTCGACGAGCCGACCAACGACCTCGACGTCGATACGCTGCGCGCGCTCGAAGACGCGCTGCTCGGTTTCGCCGGCTGCGCGGTGGTGATCAGCCACGACCGGTGGTTCCTCGACCGGATCGCAACCCACATGCTGGCCTTCGAAGGGGACAGCCGCGTGGTGTGGTACGAAGGGAACTACGAAGACTACGAGGTGGACCGGAAGCGGCGGCTCGGCGCCGAGGCGGACCAGCCGCACCGGATCAAGTACCGGAAGTTGACGCGTTGACCACACCCTGGGTGCATTCCGGTCGGGCGATTCCCGATCCACCGCCGAGGACGCCGAGGACGCAGAGGTCATTCCTGAAAATCTCTGCGTGCTCAGCGGCCTCTGCGGTGCGGTTTCGGACGGCTGGTGGAAGGTTGAAGGTCGGGGGGGTGTGGGGGCTTGCCGGTCTGCTGCTCATTGCGTCAGCCGCCTGCGGTGACGGCTCGAGGGGGCGGTTCCTGTCGATCGCGACCGGCGGCACCGGCGGGGTGTACTACCCCTACGGCGGGGGGCTGGCGAAGGTCCTGAACGAACATCTGCCGGGGGTCCGGGCGACCGCCGAAGTCACCGCGGCCTCGGTGGACAATCTCAAGTTGATCCGGGACGGGAAAGCCGACATCGCGTTCGCGCTCGCCGACACCGTGGCCGATGCGGTGGCGGGGCGTGGAGGGTTCAGCGGGGCGCCGGCGCCGGCGGCGAGCCTCGCGGTGCTCTACGCCAACTACACCCAGCTGGTGACGCTCGCCGGCAGCGGGATCAGGACCGTCGCGGATCTTCGCGGACGCACCGTGTCCACGGGATCACCCGGCAGCGGCACCGAGGTCATCGCGTTCCGCGTGCTCGAGGCCGCCGGGCTGGACCCGCAAGCCGACGTCACGCACCAGGGGCTCGGCGCCTCCGAGTCGGCGGGGGCGCTCAAGGACGGCAAGGTCGACGCGTTCTTCTGGAGCGGCGGCCTGCCGACCGCGGCGGTACAGGACCTGGCCCACTCCCAGGGCATCAGCATCCGGTTGATCGCCACCGGTGACCTCGTGGCGGCGCTCCAGCGCCAGCACGGCCCGCTCTATTTCCCGCTCGAGGTCCCGGCCGGCGCTTACCCCGGAGTGACCGAGCCGGTGTCGGTCGTCGGCGTCGCCAACGTCCTGGTCGTCAACCGCTCGATGCCCGACCAGCTCGCCTACGATGTCACCCGCCTGCTCTTCGAGAAGCAGCCCGAGCTCGCGGCGATCCACCCCGAAGCCCGTAACCTCTCCCTGCAGACAGCAGTGAAAGGATCACCTGTCGATTTTCATCCCGGCGCCCTCCGCTACTACCGCGAAAAAGGGATCGAGACCAGGTAGTCGCGTCGAGGTTCTAGGGTTCTTCAAGAGGTTCTAAAGGTTCCGGAGATTTCCGAGGTTCGAGGGTTCCCGCGTCTCGGGTGTTGGAGTCGACATTCGAGGTATCACGATACGCCGAAGTCCAGAACCACGATCGCAGCATCCAGAACCACGATCGCAAGCCCCCAGAACCACGATCGCAGCACCCCAGAACCACGATCGAAGCCCCCAGAACCACGATCGAAGCCCCCAGAACCACGATCGAAGCCTCCAGAACCACGATCGCAAGCCCCCAGAACCACGATCCGAAGCCCCCAGAACCACGATCGCAAGCCCCCAGAACCACGACGCGAAGCGCACCCAGAACCACGATCGCAGACAGCCGCAGAACCACGATCGAAGCCCCCAGAACTCGCGCTCTCGGCGCCCTCGGCGGTGAATCCGGGGCAGCGAACGCCTCTTGGTAGGTTCTCTGTGGGGCCGTTCGCGAACGGCCCCTACACTCCTGTACCATCCCCAATCGATGACTGTTGTCGTGCCCTCGGACGAGGCGCCCGTCCGTCGGCTCGACGGGGTTGCGGGTCGCCTCGCCACCGTTCTCGCCGCCGGGCTTTCGCTCTACGCGCTCTACTGGGTGCTCTTCATCGTTCAGCCCCAGGTATATCGCGTCAGTTTTCTCCTGGTTTCGCTCGTTCTCTGTTTTCTGCTGTTCCCGCGGGTGAGGGGATCCGAGGGTCGCGTCGCCGCCTTCGACTGGCTCCTGATCGCCGCCTCGATCGCCGCGCTGTCGTGGCCGCTGATCGATTTCCAGACCTTCATCTACCGGGCGGCGGATCCCGATTCGGTGGACCTGGTGCTCGGCGGCCTCACCGTCCTGCTGGTGCTCGAGGCGACGCGGCGTACGGTCGGGTGGATCCTGCCGGTCACCGCCGCGCTCTTCCTGGTCTACGCGCGATTCGGGCCGGAGCTCGATGCCGTCGGCCTGTCGTTGTTCGCGCACCGCGGCTATCCTCCCGATCGGCTGATCGGCACCCTCTACATGACCCTCGAGGGGATCTTCGGCGTGCCGCTCGATGTCGCCGCCACCTACATCGTCCTCTTTACCATCTACGGTGCGGTGCTCGAGAAATCGGGGGCCGGGCAGTTCTTCATCGACTGGTCGATGGCAGCGATGGGGAAGTCCCGGTCGGGCGCGGCTCCCGGGCGCACCGTGACCGTCGCCGGCTTTCTGCTCGGAACCGTCTCGGGCAGCGGCGTCGCGACGACGGTGATGCTCGGGTCGGTCTCGTGGCCGATGCTCCGCCGCGCCGGGTTCACCCCCGAGACCGGTGGGGCGATCCTCTCCGCCGCCGGGATCGGCGCGCTGCTGTCGCCACCGACCCTCGGCGCCGCCGCCTTCCTGATCGCCGAGTTCCTGAGGATCTCGTATCTCCAGGTGCTGGTGATGGCGACCATTCCCACCGTCCTCTATTACCTGTCGATCTTCCTGATGATCGAGGCAGACTCGCGGCGCGCCGGCACCGTCCCGGCGACCATAGAGACGCCGGGCGTGTGGGTCCTCACCAGGCGCTACTGGTATCACTTCACGTCGCTGGCGGCGATCGCGGTGCTGATGGTGGCGGGGCTGTCCGCGTTCCGGGCGGTTTTCTGGGCGACGGTACTGGCTGCCGCGCTCAGCTTCATCCGCCGCGAGACTGCGCTGACCCCCTCACGGCTGCTGGCCGCGCTGCGCGAAGGGGCGACCGGGGTGCTGGGGGTCGTCGCCACCACAGCGACCGCCGGCATCATCGTCGGGGTCGTGACCCTGACCGGCCTGGGCCTGAAGATCGCCGGGATCATCGTCGCGCTGGCGGGCGGTCAGCTGGTGCTGACGGTCCTCTATTCCGCGCTGGCGGTCTGGATGCTCGGGCTCGCCGTGCCGGTCACCGCCTCGTACATCATCGCCGCGGTGATGGTCGCTCCGGCGCTGGTTCAGAGCGGCGTGCCGCTCGCGGCCGCGCACATGTTCATCTTCTATTACGCGGTGCTGTCCGAGGTGAGCCCGCCGACCGCCCTGTCGCCGTTCGCCGCCGCCGCCATCACCGGGGGCAATCCCTTCAAGACGATGATGCTGACCTGGAAGTACACGCTGCCGGCGTTCGTCGTCCCCTTCGCTTTCACGCTGACGCCGGAGGGGGCCGGCCTGCTCCTGCAGGCGCCGGGGGTGAGCCCGGCGACCACGCTCTGGACGATCGCGACGGCTGCGATCGGCATCGGCGCATTCGCGGCGGCCTTCGGCGGCTGGATCTTTACGGCGGCGACCCCGATCGAACGGACGGTCATGGGGCTGGCCGGCACCCTGCTGCTGTTTGCAGATCTGCGCATGGACCTCGGTGGGCTGGCATTGACGGCAGTGGTGCTGGTCTTGCACTGGATCGAGGTATCCCCAGCCCCAGGCGCCCGCGGGGCGCGTTTAGCCCCGGTCTCCGCGGCGCATCGAATGAGTAAGGACTGCCGAAAAGTGGCACCACTGCCGAAAAATGTCCACGCGACGGGCAGAATCCGTCGCTCGCGGGGTCAGCGCGGGTTCACGCTGATCGACATGCTGTTCGTGATCGCGCTGATCGGTGTCCTCTCGATCATGGCGCTGCCTGGAATGCTGCGCGCGCGCGGCGCAGCGCAGGCCTCGTCAGCGCTCGGGACGATGCGGGCGATCAACAGCGGACAACTGAGCTTCGCGATCACCTGCGGCCTCGGGTTCTACGCGCCGGATCTGCCGACGCTCGGCGTGAAGCCGCCGGCATCGAGCGCGGCGTTTCTGCCTGACGGCCTGACCAGCGGCGCGACGGTCGGGCGCCACGGCTACTCCTTCACGGTGAAGGGGACGCCGCTTGCCGGGGCGCCGGAAACGTGCAACGGGCTCGGAGTCGGCGAGGCGGCACCGACGTATGCGATCATCGCCGACCCGATCGAGACCGTCGCGACCTCGCGCTTCTTCGCCACCAACACCGAGAGCATCATCTACGAGCACAAGTCGAGCCTCAGCGGGCTGATGCCGGAGAGCGGCGTTCCGCTGACTGGTACCCCGATCAAGTAGCCTCGCGTCCGTCGCGGTGCGCGCCGTGGACTCGCGTGTTATCGTTACGCGGTTGTATCCCCCCGCCACGGAGGATAGAGGATGACCCACAGACGTGCCCGCCTGAGCACTGTGTTCGCAGCTGCGCTTCTGCTCGCTGCCAACGCGGCGGCTCAGACGCTGACCAGCCCCAAGCAGCATTTCGGCTTCAATATCGGCGACGACTATCAGCTCGCGACCTACGACCAGTTCCAGGCGTACTGGCAGAAGCTGGACAAGGAATCCAACCGGATGCAGGTCGTCGAGATCGGCAAGACCGAGGAAGGCCGGCCGCATCTCGCCGCGATCATCACCGCGCCGGAGAACTTCGCGAAGCTCGATCGCTACAAGCAGATCTCGCAGCAGCTGCACCAGCGCCCGCGGCCTGACCGACGCGCAGGCGCGGGCGCTCGCGAAGGAGGGGAAGTCGGTCGTCTGGATCGACGGCGGCCTGCACGCCACCGAGGTGGTCGGCGCGCACCAGCTGCTCGAAACCGTCTACACCCTGGTCAGCCGCACCGACGAGGAGACTACCCGGATCCTGCGCGACGTGATCGTGGTCGCGGTCCACGCGAATCCGGACGGCATGCAGATGGTGTCGAAGTGCTACATGCAGAACGCCGACCCGATAGCAGCGGCGCACCTGCAGCCCGCGCCTCTACAACAAGTACGCCGGGCACGACAACAACCGCGACTTCTACATGGCGAACACCAGAGAGTCCCAGAACATGAACAAACTCATGTACCTGGGAGTGGCTCCCGCAGATCATGTACAACCATCACCAGTCCGGTCCGGCCGGCACGGTGATCTTCTCGCCCCCCTTCCGCGATCCGTTCAACTACAACTTCGATCCGATGATCGTCACCGGCCTCGACATGGTCGGCGCCGCGATGCACCATCGGTTCCTGCAGGAAGGCAAGCCCGGCTTCACGATGCGGTCCGGGGCGTCGTACTCCACGTGGTGGAACGGCGGGCTGCGCACCACGGCCTACTTCCAGAACATCATCGGTCTGCTCACCGAGATCATCGGCAACCCGACCCCGTCGCAGATCCCCGCGACGATGAACATGATCCTGCCACGCGCTGACCTGCCGGCGCCGATCACGCCGCAGGAATGGAAATTCCGGCAGTCGATCGACTACTCGGTGACGGCCAACTACGCGGTGCTCGATCTCGCGTCGCGCTACAAGGACCAGTTCCTCTACAACATCTACAAGATGGGGTCGAACCAGATCGAGCGCGGCTCGCGCGACCACTGGACGATCACCAACGACGACATGGACCGCCTCCGCACGGTGGTGGCCGCGGCCACTCCGGCGGCGGCGCCGGGCGGCGGCCGCGGCGGTCGTGGCGGCGGCGGCGCCCAGGCGGCGGCTCCGGCCGGCGATACGCCGGACGCGCCGCAGGGAGGCGGGCGCGGCGGCCGCGGCGGGCTGCAGATGGCCCAGTACAACCAGGTCATGAAGGATCCGGCGCTGCGCGATCCCCGAGTCTTCGTCATCCCGGGCGACCAGCCCGATGCCCCCACGGCCACGAAGTTCATCAACACGCTGCGCTACATCGGCGTCGAGGTGCACCAGGCAACCGCGCCGCTCAACGCCGGCGGCAAGACCTACCCGGTCGGCTCTTACGTCGTGAAAACCGCGCAGGCCGGCCGCGCGCACGTGCTCGACATGTTCGAGCCGCAGGATCACCCCAACGACATGGACGAGCGCGGCATCCCGCGCCGCCCCTACGACAGCGCCGGCTGGACCCTCGCCTACCAGATGGGCGTGAAGTTCGATCGGCTGTTCGACGATGTGAACGGCGCGCTGACCGAGGTGCAGGGCCTCGCCAAGCCGGTTCCCGGCACGATCAGCGGCACGGCTGCGGCCGGCTACCTCATCTCGCCCGCGATCAACGATGCGTTCACAGTCGCCAACCGCGTGCTCAAGGCCAACGGCGAGGTCTACCGCCTCGGCGCGCCGATGACCGCCGGCAGCCGGACCTATCCCGTCGGCGCCTTCTACGTCGTCGCCAGCCCGGCGAGCACGCCGCTCGTGCAGGCAGCTGCGAAGGAGCTCGGTGTCAGCATGGACGCGGTGAGCACCCGTCCGGACGGAGCCGCGACCCGCCTGGCGGCGAAGCGGATCGCGCTGTGGGACACCCAGACCGGCTCGATGCCGTCAGGGTGGACGCGCTTCATGCTGGAACGCTTCGAGTTCCCGTTCACCGTGGTCTGCGGCGCCGGCTTCGATGATTCCGCCCTCAAGTCCAAGTACGACGTGATCATCATGCCGTCGGGCGCGGCCTTCCGCGCCGGCGGTGGAGGCGGACGGGGCGGTCGTGGCGGGGGTGGCGGCGGTGAAGGCGCGCCCGCCGCGACGCCGACGGCCCAGCCGAGCGATCCCGACCTGCGCAGCCTCTGCCAGGTCACGAGCGGCACCGGCTCCGGCGCGACTGCCGAAGCGAACGTCCGCAAGTTCGTCGAGCAGGGAGGCGTGGTAGTGGCGGCCGGATCCGCGGCCGAATCCATCGCCATGACCATGCAGCTGCCGGTCACCGACTACCTGGTCGAGCGCCAGCCCGGACAGCCCGATCGTCCGCTCGGCGGAGACAAGTTCTACGTGCCCGGCTCGGTGCTGCGGGTCGCGGTCGACCCGGCCGCGGCATCAGCGGCCGGTTCGGAAGACCACACCGACGTGTTCTTCAACAACAGCCCGGTCTTCCGGCTGCAGCCGGACGCCGCCGCCCGCGGCATTCGTCCGGTGATGTGGTTCGACTCGGCCAGCCCGCTTCGCAGCGGATGGGCCTGGGGGCAGAACTATCTCGAGGGAGGCACGACCGCCTTCGAAGCGACCGTCGGGCAGGGCCGGGTGTTCGCGTTCGGACCGGAGATCACGTTCCGCGCGCAGCCGCACGGGACGTTCAAGTTCCTGTTCAACTCGATCTACCCGGTTGGAGGCAAGGCCGCCGCCGCTGGGACCGCCTCGCGATAATCGGTTCCAGGTTCGAGGTTCCGGGTTCTCGGTTCCTGGTTCTCGGTTATTCGGGAAGACAAACGACAAAGGCCGGTCGGCAATATGCCGTCCGGCCTTTGTCGTTAATGGTGCGCCAGAACCTGGAACCTAATTCCCTCCGCGCCCGGTGGCTGGCGGCGCCGGCGGCGCCGGCATCGTCTCCTTGGTGAACCGGGGAATCATCTCGTCGCGCATCGCGATGTGGTACACGGCGGAGGCGATCGCCGCGGCCGACTTCTTCACGTCCTCCTCGATGATCCGTTCGTAGGTATCGAGGTTGGTGTGCCAGGTGTAGGTCTGGTACTCGATCGGATCCTGGCTCAGGCCGATGCCCGGCAGGCCGGCTGCGTTGAACGAGGTGCTGTCGGTTCCCCCGGTCTGCCTGCCGCTCGCCGAGCGCGCGCCCATCACGCCGAGGTCCTCGAACGGCTTGAAGATCTCGCGCAGGATGGTGCCCGCTTCCGGCGGCCCGAACACGCTGGCGGTGCGGATTCGCCCGGTGCCAGAGTCGACGTTGAAGTAGCCGTTGAACTTGGCGAATTCCGGCTTGGGATTCTCGGCGGTGCCGAAGTGCTGCTGCACGTAGGCCTTCGACCCGAGCAGTCCCTGTTCCTCACCGCCCCAGAGCGCCACCCGGACGGTGCGGCGCGGCTTGACGCCGATCGCCTGAAGGATCCGCGCCGCCTCCATCATCACCGCGCAGCCGATCGCGTTGTCGGTCGCGCCGGTCGCGGCGTGCCACGAGTCGAGGTGGCCGCCGAGCATCACGACCTCGTCGGCCTTGTCGGTGCCGGGGATCTCGGCGACGACGTTGTACCCCTGGGCCGCGGGCCAGGTCTGGTTGACGATGTCGAATTCGAGCTTGACCGGCGTGCCGTCGGCGAGGATCCGGGTGATGCGGCCGTAGTCCTCGTTGCGCAGCACGACGGTCGGCGGCGCCTTGGCGAGGTCGAACGTGTTGTTGCTGAAGGCGCGGATCTGGCCGTGGTCGCGGCCGCCGTCGTTGATGCGGACGGCCACCCCGGCGCTCAACATCAGCGCATTGATGGCGGTATTGACCACCTGCGGGCTCAACCGGGTCGGATCCGGCGGCTCTCCGCCTCGTCCATCTGCGCCGCGCCCGCGCCCGCCGCGGCCGGTGTCCCCGGGCGCTGCATTCGGGTCCATCTGCCGGCGCAGATCGTCGTCGTTACGCCGCAGCGCCGGCGGTTCGACGTTCACCGCTACCTTGGTGTGGGCGCCGACCAGCACGATCTTCCCCTTGATCTTCGGCGTCATCTCATTGATCCAGGCGTCGAGCTCGGCCTGGGTCGGACGCGTCGGTGGCAGCACGTGCACCGCGTCGGTCACGACGGTGCCTTTGGTGGACGGCGTCCAGGCGAGGACTTCGCCGACCAGGCTGTCTTTCACCGGCGAGATGATGTGGCCGGAGAAGCGCTCGTTGAGCCAGCCCGGGCGGGCGCTGCCGTCGGCGTTGACGAAGTCCCAGGCCTCGAGCTTGCCGTTCTTGAAGCCCCATTCGGTCATCTGCTTGACCGACCATTCGGCGGCGGCTTTGAAGTTGGGCGACCCGGTCAGCCGCGGCCCGTGCACATCCGTCAGGTAGTGCATCGTCCGCATGATCTGGGAGTTGTTCTCGGCCTCGGCCCGGATCTTGGCATTGATCTCGGGATCGATCTTTTCTGAAGTGAGGACCGGCGTCGCGGCGACCGCGAATCCGGCCAGCACGGCGATGAGCGTGTTTTTCATGGTGGCGGAAATAGTAGCAGACGGCGGCGCTGCTACGATGCCTTGTCGTGAGTTACCGCTACACGCCGGAAGTGCTCGACGCGCTCGCCGGCCATGGCCTCCGGCCGGGCCCCGATACCCCGCCCCAGCTCCTGCGCGACGCGCTCCGGGAGCTGTACAGGTACGAGATCAAGGTCCTTCGCTCGAAGCTGCTGGCGGGGCAGTTTCCGAAAAACGAGTATGCCGGCCGGGTGATCGAGCTGCGGCGCCGGTATCCACTGCTGTCGGTACCGATGATGCTCTGGACGCTGCCAGGATGACCATCCATCGACGGGTTGCCGGACCGTGCCGCCCCCGGAGCGCGCGACGCCGCGCGATCTGCCACAGAATATAGACATGCAGGATATCGAAGGGCTCGGTGTCTTCTACCTCGGTCGCGAGTACGACCTCGCCAGCCGCACGACCATCGATACCCCGGTTCTCTATGAATCCCGTGACCTGACGACCCACGCCGTGTGCGTCGGGATGACGGGCAGCGGCAAGACCGGGCTGTGTATCGACCTGCTCGAGGAGGCGGTGCTCGACGGCGTTCCGGTGATCGCCATCGATCCGAAGGGGGATATCGGCAACCTGTTGCTGACGTTCCCGGAGCTGTCCGGGTCGGACTTCCGTCCCTGGATCGATGAAGACGAGGCGCGGCGGGTGGGCAAGACGCCCGAGGCGTTTGCCGCCGAGGCCGCCGCCGCCTGGACGAAGGGGCTCGCGCAATGGGGGCAGGGGCCGGAGCGGATCCGCCGGCTGCGCCAGGCCGCCGACTTCGCCATCTACACGCCCGGAAGCCGCGCCGGACTGCCGATCTCCGTGCTCGACTCCTTCGCCGCGCCGCCGGCCGACGTTCGCGCCGACCCCGAGATCCTCGCCGAGCGCGCCGCCAACACCGCGACCACGATCCTCTCGCTGGCCGGGAGCGACGCGGCGCCGCGCGGCCGCGAGCACACGCTGGTCACGACCATCTTCACGAATGCCTGGACGGCGGGGAAGGGACTCGACCTTCCGGCCCTGATTCAGCAGGTCCGTGCCCCCGGCTTCGCAACCGTTGGCGTCATCGACCTGGAATCCTTCTTTCCGCAGAAGGACCGCTTCAATCTTGCGCTCAGCCTGAACGGCATCCTCGCGGCTCCCGGCTTCGACCAGTGGTTCGAAGGGGAACCCCTCGACCCGGCGTCGCTGCTGCGGACGAGGGAAGGCAAGCCACGGGTGTCGATCTTCTCGCTTTCGCACCTCGGCGACGCCGAGCGGATGTTCTTCGTCTCACTCCTGCTGAACCAGATCCTCGGCTGGATGCGGACGCAGACCGGCACCTCCAGCCTGCGGGCGATCGTCTACATGGACGAGATCGCCGGATACTTCCCGCCGGTCTCCACCCCGCCGTCGAAAGTGCCGCTGCTGACGCTGCTGAAACAGGCGCGCGCCTTTGGCGTGGGGGTCGTGCTCGCCACCCAGAACCCGGTCGATCTCGACTACAAGGGGCTCGGCAACGCCGGCACGTGGTTCATCGGCCGGCTGCAGACCGATCGCGACAAGGCGCGCCTCCTCGACGGGCTCGAAGGGTCGGCCGCCGGCTCGCTCGACCGCGCCGAGGCGGACCGGATTCTCTCGGCTCTCGACAAGCGGGTTTTCCTGCTGCACAACGTCCACGCTCCGAAGCCGGTCGTGTTTCAGACGCGCTGGACGATGTCGTACCTGCGCGGGCCATTGTCGAAACCGCACATTCGCGCGCTGATGGAAGAGGCGCGGGCCGCGCAGGTGACGCCGGCGCCTGCCGTCACGCCGGCGATCGAGCGGAAGAACGCCGATCCCGCGGCGCGCCCGGCCGCGCCGGTCGCGTCGGCAGCCTCCAGCGCTCAGCCGGTGACCCCACCGGGAGTCGAGCAGTACTTTCTGCCGGCCCGGCAGACCGGCCGGTCGCAGTCACGTGCCGGTCGGTACTCGGCGCCGCCCGCGTGACCTTCACCGATGCCAAGTCCGGCATCGACACCTCGCGTGACGTCCTGTGCGCGGTGGAGATCGGCGATTCCGCCGTGCCGGTCGACTGGCAGCAGGCGGTGGTGCTCGACACCAGGCCCGACGACCTGCGACGGGAGCCGGTTGCCGACGCGGTGACATACGCCGAGCTGCCGGCGCCGGCGAGGCAGGCGCGCAACTATGCCGCCTGGCAGAAATCTTTCAGCCAGTGGCTGTCGCAGTCACAGCGGCTCGAGGTGCTGCGGCACCGCGGCACGAAGCTGACCTCGAACGCCGCCGAGGACGAGCGCACGTTCCGGGCCCGGGTGCAGGACGCGCTCAGGGAAGCACGGGACGCCGAGGTCGACGCCATCCGCGACAAGTTCGCGTCGAAGCGCGAGCCGCTGGCCGAGCGTCTCCGGCGGACGGAGGCGGCGGAGCTCCGGGAGACGCAGCAGGCGTCCCAGCAGAAGACCCAGACCGTGCTGTCGATGGGTGCCGCGGTCATCGGCGCGCTGCTCGGTCGCAAGGCGGTCAGTACCGGTACGCTCGGCCGGGCCACGACCGCCGCCCGTGGTGTCGGCCGCAGCATGAAGGAAGCCGAGGACGTGAAGCGCGCCGCCGAGGATGTCGCCGCGATGCGCGAGAAGCTCGCGACCTTCGATCAGACGGTCCGCGACGAAACGCAGGCGGTCACCGCCCGCTACGAAGCGCCGGTGGAGCTCGAGCGGCTGGCGCTCGCCCCCAAGCGGGGGCAGGTCCAGGTGCTCTTCGTCGGACTCGGCTGGGAATTGCGTTGAGCCGGCAATGCCGAAAGGTCCTGCGTTTTGCCGTCGTGGTGGTGGCGCTGCTGCTGCCGGGCTGCCGCCGCGAACTCCCGCCGACCGTCGTCCGACAGCGAGGAGTTCAGGTTGCCGAGGCGCGGCCGCCGGCCGGCACGCTCGCGTTGCCGAACAAGCGCGGCTCGGTCAAGTTCGCGGTGATCGGCGATGCCGGCCGCGGCGACGAAGCGCAGTACGCCGTGGCGCGCCAGATGATCGCGTGGCGCGAGCGCTTCCGCTTCGACCTGGTGCTGATGCTCGGCGACAACATCTACGACAGCCACACCCCCGCCGACTACGCCGCCAAATTCGAACAGCCGTACGGGCCGCTGCTCGGGGACGGCGTCAAGTTCCAGGCGGCGATCGGCAACCACGACGATGCCGGCGCAGATCCGCTACGAGAAGTTCAACATGGGGGGGCAGCGGGTACTACTCGTTCCGCCGCTTCGAGATCAGCGTCGAGGGGGGGATGGCCGGGGCGGGGGTGCGATTCTTTGCGCTCGACAGCCGCACCCTCGATCCCGAGCAGCTCAACTGGCTCCGCACCGGACTGCGGCAGTCCGGCAGCCGCTGGAAGATCGTTTTCTTTCATCACCCGATCTACACGTCGGGCCGCTACGAATCGGGGGCGCGATCGCTGCGCGCATCGCTGGAGCCGGTGCTGGTCGACGGTGACGCCGACGTCGTCCTGTCAGGTCACGAGCACTTCTACGAACGCATGGTCCCACAGCGCGGAATCCTTTATTTCATCTCGGGGGCGGCGGGATCGCTGCGCCGGGGAGACATCCGCCCGACCGAACTGACGGCGCGCGGCTTCGACGACGACTACAGCTTCATGCTGATGGAGGCGGCGGGGGACGAGCTCCACTTCCAGGTGATCTCGCGTGCCGGCGAAACGATCGATGCCGGGGTGGTCACGAAGGACACGGCCCCGCGTCCCTGATCTGCCGGACCTTGTCGGCGAAGACCTGCGCCCACACGTCGGGGCGCCGGGCTTCGGCGTTGAACTGGTCGTGCGAGATTATCCGCGAGCCTTCGAACAGGTCGCGCAGCTGCTGCGCCGACAGCTGCTCGAGCAGCCCGAGCAGCATCAGCCGTCCGTTCTCCGAGATCCGCCGCTCCGGGAAAGTCGCGCCGCCCCACGGCAGGTGCTCCATCGATACCGTGCAGCGTGCGGCGATCCTTCCAGATGTGCCCCTGACGCCAGTTGTGCAGGTCGATCTTGGTGGGGCCGAACGTGGCCCCGAGGTCCTGCATGATCGCCAGCGCCTGAACGCACGTCCCGTCCGGCCGTTCCCTGTCCGGCGGACAGATCAGCCGCTGGTTCGGCGACTTGTTGTCCCAGTGCGCCAGGAACACCGCCATCAGCCGGAGCGCATCGACTTCGGTTCGGGACGAACCACCCTGCGCCGGATCGATCCGACCCAGCTCGTACCATGCCCACCCCTGGTCCTCGGTGGCCTCGACGACGCGCCCTTCGAGCTTTCGCTCGATGACCACCGGGTCGAAGACCTGCATGCGGGTGTAGTCGGTCCCTCCGGGGAAGCAGGCGGACTCGAGGCCGGTGCGCTCGTGGCAGCGCAGCGACTGAAAGGGGAAGGCGGGGCAGCCGGCACACCGGACGCTCTTCACCACGAACATGCGATCGGCGCCGAAACCCAGGGCATTCAACAGCCGAGAGGCGGCGACCTCGGCATGGAGCTCTGGGTTCTGCCCGTACTTGACCTTCATCTCCTCGCCGTTAGGCAGCTCACAGTAGAACTTCGGAGTCGTTCCGCCGACCGGCCTCAGTTTGAAGCGGCAGTCAACATCGGCATCCGCGCGGAATCCGTTGGCGACGGCTGGATTGGTCCGAAGATCGGCGCTCGAGACCGGCACCTGTCGGCGGGAGCCAGACCCTTGCCGAAGCGAGAGCCGACTCCCTCAGCGCATGGCGGGCAGGATCGATCGCAGCTTCGCCGGATACGCCGGCGCCCGTGGCTTCGACCGGGGTGGACCCGCGGTCAGCGCCGCAGGCGGCCAATGGAGCCGTCAGGGCAAACAGGATCCCGAGTTGCCGCAGGCATCGCAGCTGCACTCGAGCTGCGGACGCAAGAGCCCTGCCGTGCCAGCGACGAATAGTAGAGCTAGCCTCCTGTTACCGGCCCAATTCCAGCGCGAGAATTTCCTTCCGATCCCGGGCGAACAGCTTCGTGCCGAGCAGGGTGGGGACGGTCCACGATCGGCCGCTGAAGATCTGCGCCTGTGCGTGAACGGTCAGCCCGGCGCTGCCTGGGGTCGCCAGGGTCAGCTTGCCATCTTCATCGAGGATCACCAGGCGCTCGCCCACGCCGATCAGGGTCGATCGGGACACGCTCCGGTCCCGCCACGCCATCTCGCCTGTCTTCACATCCACCGCCGCGAACGGGGCGGCGCCGAAGTCGCCGTTCGACGCGTAGACGCGATCTCCGAACCGCACGGCGTTGCCGAAATGGATCCGCACCCGCTTGTTGGCCCAGACCTCCTCGACCTTCACGGCGTCACCGGCGCGCCCCAGCCGCAGCACGCGGCTGCCACCGTTGTAGGCAGACGACACGAACAGCAGATGGTCGTTCCCCCAGACCGGCATCGCGACGTTGACGCCGTAATCGGCGGGATGCGGTTGCGTCCACTCCAGGCGTCCTGAGGCCGGATCCAGGCCGGAGACTTCTCCGGCCGAGAACACGACCAGCTCCGGCCGGCCGTCGAGGTCGATCAGCAGAGGCGAGGAGTAGCCGTTCATGAAGTCCTGGGATGCCCACTTCTCACGCCCGGTCGCGATATCGATGGCGACGACGCCGCGGCCCTTGCCTCCCGCCATGGTGATAAGGGTGCCGTTGTAGACGACCGGGCTGCTGGCGTATCCACACGGCTTCACCGCTTCGTCGCCGGGCTTCACGAGCTCGGCGGTCCACTGCTGCTGCCCGGTGCGGCGGTCGAAGCTGTGCATGTGACCAGCGGCACTGACGGTGATCAGCCGGTCGCCGGCGATCAGCGGTGCGGCGCGCGGCGACTCGCCCAGCCGCTCGCTGCAGGTCTCGCTGAACGGCGCGGTGTAGCGCGCTTCCCAGACGGTCTTGCCATCCGCTGCGGCCAGCGCGGCCACGACGTCCTTCTCACCGTCGCGATACATCGTGTAGAGCGTCGTGCCATCGCTGACGATGCCGGAGAAGCCATCGCCCAGGGGACGGCGCCAGAGCGTTCGTGGACCCTCAGCCGGCCAGGAGGTCGCGAGCGGCGCGTCGGGAGCGATGAAGTTCCGTGCCGGACCGCCCCACTGCGGCCAGGCGGCGCCCTCGGCGATGGCCGGCGCGACGATCGCCAGCCAGGCGAGGATGAGCGTGGTCACTTGCCACCGCCGGCCGGGTCGAACAGCTTCGGATCCAGCGTCGCGTTCAGGGCCGCCGTGTCCAGGGTGCGGGACAGCGCCAGGTTGGGCGCTCCGTTGAACATCGCTTTCTGCGAGAACGGCAGCAGCACGCCGTCAACCGTGCGGACGTCCTCGAAGAGGATGAGGATGTCGCCGACTTCGCCCTGCTCGTTGCGGTCCACGAACGAGGTGGAATGCACCCGCCCCGAAGCCGGGTCGATGTTCAGCGTCACGTCCAGCCCGCCGCGCACGACCCGCACCCGTTCCATCTGCGACACCGGCGACGGCCTGGGCGGGTAACGCCGCGATTTGCAGCGCCGCATCGCTGCGCGTCCGCAGGATCGGCAGGAGCTGACGTCCGAGATTCAGTTCCACCGCCGGTACCACCGAGGCGGGGAACGGTGACAGTCCGCTGTTGGCCGACCCCCAGGCCCCGGCCGGCGTCAGCAGCGTCACGATCGTCAGCGGACCGGCGGCCAGCGGAATCGTCCGCTCGCTGCGCGCGCCGCCGGGGAACTGCCACATGTTCCGGGTCGTGATCGACACTTCACCGGTCGGCCGCTTCTGGACGGTGGTGGATGCCTCCTGGTAGCTGGTGGCCGCGTCCAGCCGTGCCCCCCCGTGCGCGGCCGCGGCCTTGTCGAGTAGCGCTCGTCCCCGTGCCTGCGCCGCCGCGTCGGCCGGAAGCGGCGCCACCGGGCGCGGCAGGTACTTCTCCGGCGTCTTGAGGAAGAGCGCGCGGCAGTTGTCGGAGGCGAAGATGTAGATCCGTCCATCGTGGACGACGTAGTTGGACGGATTGCCGGTGACCGTGCCGGCCATCCGGGCGCACAGGCCGCCGACCTGGATTGCGTACTTGCCGGGGTTCTTCTCGAACTCGGCCTTGGTTTCAGGGGTCGAGAAGAGGTAGTTGAACGACCCGTGGAGGATCTTCAGGCTGTCCTTGCCGAAGACTTCCTTCCCCTGCGTGAGCAGGATGACGGTGTCGACCCCGTCCAGCGCGTCTTCTGTCGCCCGCGCCTGGCCGGCCGGGGCAGTGAGGCCGAGAAGAAAAACAGCGATCGCCGCCAACGTGGTTGCAAGCATGAAAACCCCCGAAGAAACTAAGAATTCAGAACGAAGAATTCAGAACCCTCGAACCCAGAACCCGGAATCTAGAACCCAGAACCGACAGCGCAGCTATCCAACCCGTAGCGCAATCATCGGATCGACAGAGGCGGCCCGGCGGGCAGGGATGAGGCACGCCACCGCGGCGACGGCGACGAGCACCAGCGCCACCGTCAGGAACGTGATCGCATCCGTAGGCTCGACGCCGAAGAGCAGCGTGGTCAGCACACGGGTCAGCACCAGCGCGCCGGCGGTGCCCATCGCCAGCCCCAGCAGCACGAGCTGCAGGGCTTCCTTGAGCACCAGGCTGAGCACGCTGGCCGGGGCGGCGCCGAGCGCCATCCGGACCCCGAACTCACGGGTCCGCTGGTTGACCGAGAAGGCGATGACCCCGCCGATGCCGGCCGCGGTGATGACCAGCGCGAGCAGCGCGAACAACCCGAGCAGCGTCGCGGTCAGGCGTGGCGACTCGAGCGACGACAGCCGGACCTCCGCGAGCGTGCGGAACCGGTCGACCGGCTGCTCCGGATCGAGGGAGCGGACCGCCTCGCGCACCTCTTGCGTGATCGTCGCCGCGCCCAGGCTCGTGCGCACCAGCCAGTTGCTCGAGAGCTGGCCCGACTGGAACATCGGCACGTACACTTCGTCCCCGGGTGTCTCGTTCAGCTGCTGGCGCGTGTCCGCCACCATGCCGACCACCGTCTGCCATCTCCGCCCGCCGTCTCCGGAGATGCGCTTGCCGATCGGGCTCTCCCCCGGCCAGTAATGCTGCGCCATCGTGCGTCCGACGATCACCACCGGGTTGTCGCGGCCGCGGTCGGACCGCGCGAACTTGCGTCCGGCGACCAGCGGCTGGCCGAGCGTCTCGAAGTAGTCGGGTGAGACGATGCGCACGTCGACCTGCGGGCGAGTGGCGTGCTCGTCGATTGGACGCCCTTCGATCTGGATGTCGTTGGAGAACGGGCCGCGATCGTTGAGCGGGAACGTGCCGGCGCCGCCGACGCTCACCACGCCCGGGATCGCCCGGAGCCGTTCCTCGAGCCGCTCCCAGAACGGAGCTCGCTGGCCGAACGGATCGTTGTACTTCGTGAAATTGAGGTCCAGCCTCATCGTCATGATGTTGTCGGTGCGGAAGCCGGGATCGACCTGCTGCAGCTTCATCAGCGTGCGGACGGTGAGCCCGGCGCCGACCAGCAGCATGAACGAGGTCGCCACCTGCACCACGATCAGCACGCGGCGGACGCTGTGCGAGGCCGCCGTGGCCCGGCCGCCCGACTGCAGCGCCGGTGCGGGAGAGAACCGCCCCGCCATCGCCGGGACGGCGCCGAAGATCAGGCCGGTCGCCATCGACAGCCCGAGCGTGTAGAGCAGGACGGTCTGGTCGATCCGGACCTCCGCCGCGCGAGTGGTGAATCGCTCGGCGAAGGTGACCAGCAGGTCGAGCCCCCAGGATGCGAGCAGCAGGCCGGCCAGGCCGCCGAGCAGCGCGAGGATCGTGCTCTCGGTCAGCAGCTGCCGCAGCAGGCGGAGGCGGCTGGCGCCGAGCGCCGCGCGCACCGCCATCTCGCGTTCGCGCCGCACCATCCGCGCCAGCGTCAGGTTGGCGACGCTCGCGCAGACGATCAGCAGCACGAAGCCGGCGGTGCCGAGCAGGACCAGCAGCGTCGTCCTGAAGGATCGGGTCAACTCCTCCTTGAGCGGGGTGACCGAGGCGGCGAAGCCGGCGTTGTCCGGATAGAACTCCGGATGGTCCTTCTTCATGCGGGCGGCGACCATGTCGATGTCGGACCGCACCTGGTCCAGCGCCACGCCTTCGCGGAGGCGGGCGAAGGCCGAGACCATCCGGGCGTCGCGGTTCTCGACCGTCCGTGGGTTCGAGCGGAACGGGCAGGCGGACGTCGGCATGTAGACGTCCACTTCGGACGGGTACTGGGTGACCGCCGGCAGGACGCCGATCACCTGGTGCGGCCGGTCGTTCATCTGGAAGACGCGGCCGACCACCGACGGGTCGCCGCCGAACGATCGCTGCCAGTAGCTGTGGCTCAGGAGCAGGACGGCCGGCGCTCCCGGCTGCTCGTCCGCTGTTACGAAGTCGCGTCCGAGCATCGGCGGCACGCCGAGCACGCCGAAGAAGTTCGCGGAGACGACACCGGTCGCCACCCGTTCGGGCTGTGGCCGGCCGAGCAGGATGAACCACATCTCGTGGAACTCCGCGACCCCCTGGAGCGAGCGCGCCTGGGCGCGATAGTCTTCGAGCTCCTTGAAGGAGAAGCCGAGATCGTCGACGTCCGCGAGCGGCTGCTGCTGGCGGAGCACCACCAGCCGCTCGGGGTCGGTGTAGGGGAGCGACTGCAGCAGCACCCCGTTCACGACGCTGAAGATCGCCGTGTTCGCGCCGATGCCCAGCGCCATCGTCAGCACGACCACGAGGGCGAAGCCGCGGTTGCGGCGGACGTTGCGCAGGCCGTAGCGGACGTCCTGCCCGAAGGTCTCGAACGCACGCGACATCCAGGTGTCGCGCACGTCGTCTTTCACCAGTTCCAGCTTGCCGAAATGGCGCAGCGCCTGGCGCCGCGCCTCGGCCGGCGGCACGCCGGCGCGGACCTTCTGCTCGGTGAGCATGTCGATGTGAAAGGCGAGCTCCCGATCGAGGTCCCCTTCGAGACGGCGGCGCAGGAACAGCGATGTCAGCCGGGTCTTGAGCCAGGTTCGCATGGTGCTACCTATCAGGTGTTGAGGATGCGGGCGACCGCGCCCGACATCCGCTCCCAGTTGCGGGTCTCGTCGGCGAGCTGCTTGCGGCCGGCGCGCGTGAGCTCGTAGAACTTCGCCTGCCGGTTGTTTTCGGACGCCCCCCATTCCGCCGCGATCAGCCCCTGCTGCTCGAGACGGTGGAGCGCAGGGTAGAGGGAACCCTGGTTCACCTGCAGGATGTCTTCGGAGAGCACCTGGATCCGTTGCGAGACTCCCCAGCCATGCATCGGGCCTCCTGCGAGCGTTTTGAGGATGAGCAGGTCGAGGGTGCCCTGCAGCAGGTCTGATTTACTGGCCATGATTCTCTCCTGTAGACGAACGACAACAGCGTATGGTTCCCTCTTGTCGATTGTCAACAAGAGATCTGATGGCCGTTGAGGGACCGATGATGTGACCAGATGCCCGGCCGGGCTGCGGAATCAGCCGTGCTATCGTGTCCGCTTCATGCACAGAAGCGTGTGGAGCCTGGGGCTCCTGGGTCTGAGCCTGCTGTTGTCAGGGTGCTCGGTCAAACGGATGGGGCTCGAGCGGATGGCCAGCGCGGTGTCGGCGACGGCCTCCGCCTACGCGCGTGACGACGACCCGGAGTTCGTTCGATCGGGTGCGCCGGCGACGTTGAAGATGGTCGAGATGATGCTCGACCAGGATCCCGGTCACCGGGGCCTCCTGCTCACGGCATGCAGCGGCTTCACGCAGTACGCCTATGCGTTCATTCAGGTCGACGCGGAGCTGATCGCGCCGACGGATGGGACGCGGGCCCGTGAGCTGCGGGGACGCGCAAGCCGGATGTACAACCGTGCGCGCGACTACTGCCTGCGCGGGCTGGACGCCGCCGTGCCTGGTATGCGCGCGGCGCTGCCGGCCGGCAAGGTCGGCCTCCTCGCCTCGGCACGGAAGGAAGATGTTCCGTTTCTCTACTGGACCGCCGCTGCCTGGGGCGGCTCGCTGGCGGTGGCGGAGAGTCAGTTCCTGAGGGTGGGTGAAGTCGGACGGATCCGGGCCGTACTCGAGCGTGCCCTGGCCCTGGATCCCGGATGGGAAGCGGGCGCACTGCACGAACTGATGATCGGGGTGGAAGGGTTGCCGTCGATCGCCGGGGGATCACCGCAGCGGGCGCGAAGCCATTTCGACCGCGCGGTGGCGCTGTCGAGCGGGCAGTCGGCGTTCGCTTACGTGACGATGGCGACCAGCGTCTCGGAGCCGGCGGAAGTGCAGCGGCTGCTCAAGTCGGCACTGGCGGTGGACGTGAACAGCCGTCCGGCGATCCGGCTCGCCAATCTCATCGCCCAGAAGCGCGCGAGATTTCTGCTATCGCGGGCAGGGCGCTGACCGCACGTCCGTTGACCGACGCATATTCGTAGTCGACATTCAGGCGCGAGCGCCCGACCAGCTTGACCTTGGCGATCGACTCGGTCGCGATCGGCACCCGGACGCCGTCGACTCGCGAGTAGTGCCGCGTCACGTGTACCTGGCTGGTCCAGAACGACGGGTTGCGGGCGAGCAACCCTTCGACGCGGAGCAGCTCCCCCTCGGGGCTCAGGACCATGCGCCCGTCGATCAGCATGACGTCCTTCCGCTTCGGTTTGATGGTGATGTAGCGGACGCCCTCACCGGACGTTTCGGCGCCGAACTCGTAGTTTTCCTCGGTCAGCTCGCCACGTCCGAAGTCTCCCCTGGCGATCATCTCCTGCTCACGCTTGAGCAGCGCTCTCAGGACCTTGTTGCGAACCTTGTCGGATCCACGCTCGGCGACGATCTCATAGCGGAATCCGCCGGAGTCGAACTCCGTCCACGCATCCATCCAGCCCTCGTGGTCGAAACGTTCGCTGATCGCGTGCATCCGGCGCAGTGCCCGGTATTGCTGCAGGGGGGTGTCGGTAAAGGCGGGCAGATCGGGCCGCGGCTCAGGCGCCCGGGCCACTGGTGCGGTGACTGTCCCGGCGGCGATTGCAAGTGTGAACGCGACTACCCACTGCAGGCTGCCGGTTCGTTGCCGAGGTTGTAGTTTTCGCATCTCACGGCTCCGGCGGGACCACGTCGCAAGAAGCGTGCTCACCGACCTCGGCCGTTAGCAGGGAATGGGGACAGGCCCCTTAAGGTGCCTGTCCCCGGGTCGTTCGGCGGCTGCCAGGACCAGGTCAGGGCGGCCGCGATGAGCACGATCGCGTACTCACCGGCGAGCACTGCTCGGCGGCACCACCCAGCGCCCCCCCTGCCGGGCGGTCTCCCAGACCACGTAGGTCGCCAGCACGCTGCAGGACCAGGCGGTCAGCGGGACGGTCGGCCGCAGCAGGACGAAGGGCGAAAGATACAGCAGGTACCAGGGATACACGACCGGAGCACACGCGATGGCCACGGCCATCGGCCAGGCCCACCCTTCCGGATCGGAGACTCGATACTTCCAGCGGCACCAGATAGCCGTCAGCAGGCCGAGCCCGACGGCCAGGCGAGCGGCCACCTCCGGTGAAGCCACACCGGCGAAGAATTTGAAGACCGGGCCATTGAACCGGATGTGCTGCACCACGCTCTGCACCCCGGCGAACACGTCCGTACCGGAGGCGAAAGGGAGATAGAGCAGGACCATCAGGCCGAGCCCGATCAAGGCGTCGCGAATGGTGATCCGCCGCCACAGCAGCGGCACCAGGACGATCGGCAGCAGCTTGGTCGCGACCGCCAGGACGAATGCCACCGTGCCGAGCGCGGTACGCCCCCGGGTCAGCCAGAACACCGACGCCGCGATCCACAGCGCGCCGAGCGCGTCGATATGACCGCTGTGCGCGATCTCGAGGACGACCAGCGGGTTCCACGCATACGCGAGCGTCAACCATTCGCTCCGTCCCGACACGATCAGCCACCGCCACACCACCAGGATGGTCAGCAGATCGCACGCGAGCAGCGCGAGCTTCATGACCCGCGAGGAGTCGTGCAGGGTTACGACGAACCGGAAGAACAGCTGCGCGGCCGGAGGATACGGGGTGCGCAGCCGCGCGCTCGGCATGTGGCGGGTCTCGTCGGTATGGGTGAAGTCGAGCGCCGCATCCGCCGGCACAACGCCGTAGGGATTGATCCCGAGCTTCTGGACCCGGCCGTCCCACAGGTACCGGATCATGTCGTTGTCGGGCTTCACCGAAGGCACCGCCAGCGGGATCCGGAACGAAAGCGCGAGAAGGAGCGCGACGACGAACAGCCTGCGCTGATCGCCCGGTTCCCGCCAGATCGACGCGAGCAGGCAGGCATACGCCGCGATCGCGACCCCGGCGCAGATGAAAAACAGCGGTGTGCCGAGACGCGCTTGCGTCACGGCGAGCACGATCATCGCGACGAGGTAGGAACCCCCGCCGGCGATGATCACTGGTTGGAGACGCGGCACCCGGCTATCTTATCGTCGCGAGATCAGCCGTCGGCATCGCGTCCACGGTCGCGCCGACGCGAGATGGCCGCGAATGAGGCCACGTGCTCCGACGTGGTGAACGCTAGAACTGCACCGCGAGCTCTCCCTGTCGCGCGGCCGCGACCGCGTCGAGGCCGGTGATCAGATCGGCGACCAGGTCTTTGTGATGCTCACAGCCGGGTGACAGCCGCACCAGCGTGTCCGACAGCCCCAGCTTCGCGCGCTCGGCCGCCGGGATCGACGCATGGGTCATCCGTGCCGGGTGACAGAGTAGTGACTTCACGCCGCCGAGACTCTCCCCGAGCGCGAAGAAGCGCCGGCTCGAGACGAACGACACGACCTCGTCCACCGTGCCGTCGAGCTCGAACGACACCATCCCGCCGAAGCCCTTCATCTGCCGCGCCGCGATCTCGTGTCCGGGATGTTCCGGCAGCCCGGGGAAGTAGACGCGCTTCACCAGCGCATGTGACTGAAGCGCCCGCGCGATCGCCTCGGCATTGTCCGCGTGACGCTGCATCCTGAGCTCGAGCGTCTTGAGCCCGCGCAGCGTCAGCCAGCAGTCGAACGGAGAGGGGACGGCGCCGGTCGCGTTCTGGAGGAACTTCACCGGCTCGAATACCGCGGCCTCCCGCGCCAGCACCGCTCCCTGGATCAGGTCGGAGTGCCCGGCCAGATACTTGGTCACGCTGTGCACGACGATGTCGGCGCCAAGCTCGAAGGGCTGCTGGAAGAACGGGGTCGCGAAGGTGTTGTCGACCACCACCAACGCCCCACGGGCCCGCGCCGCGGCGCAGATGCCCGCGATGTCGTAGACCAGCAGCCGCGGGTTGGTCGGCGATTCGATCCACACCAGCCGGGTGCGGTCGCTGAGCGCCGCCTCGAACGCCGCGGCGTCGCCGATGTCGACCTGACGGATTACACAGCCGATCGGTTCGTAGACCTTGGTCAGCAGGCGGTAGGTGCCGCCGTAGACGTCGATCGGGATCACGATCTCGTCTCCCGGCTTGAGATACGCCTGCAGCACCGCGTTCTCGGCGGCGAGCCCCGAGCCGAAGACGGCGGCGTGCTCGACCCCTTCGAGATCGGCCAGCACCGCTTCGAGCCGCGCGCGAGTCGGATTGTTGGTGCGTGAATAGTCGAACCCGCGATTGACGCCGGGCGCCTCCTGCTCGTAGGTGGATGTCTGGAAGATCGGCGCAATCAGCGACCCGGTTTCCGGCTCCGATGGCTGCCCCGCGTGAATCGTTCGTGTCGAAAACTCCATTTCACTCTCCTCGTAACGTCCGCCGTCAGGCGGAGACACTGAGCATCCGGCTCGAGCCGGAGAAAACCGCCCTCAGGCGGGAAAATCACCGATTTCAGTACCAGCCCCGCCCCCGATGGCGCTGATCACCAACGGCACGCCATGCGCGCGCGCCGCCTCCAGCGCGTGGCGCTGGACCAGCTCGCATCCGTCATCCGCCATCTCGATCGCATGGGAGTAGGAGAGTGACGGCAGCGGCCGCGCCTCGGGATCGCGCTTCGGATCCGCGGTGAAATAGCCCGGGACGTCCTTCAGCAGCTCGCACCGGGCCGCGCCGAGACCGGCGGCCAGCAGGACCGCGGTCAGGTCGGAGCCGCCGCGTCCAAGCGACACGATGGCGTCGCCGCCGCCGCGGGCCAGGAACCCCGGGACGACGACCACGGCGTTGTCGGCGAGCAGCGCCCGCAGCCGCAGCGGCCGCACCCGCGCGTCCCCCGGCACCGCGCCGGCCGCCGTCCTGAACAACCCGGTCTGGTGGACGTTCATCGCACTCGCCTTCACTCCCAGCGCCTGCAGCGAGAGCGCGAGCAGTGCCGCCGACCGGAGCTCGCCAGTCGACCAGAGCAAGTCCAGCGTCGGGGCGTCGGGAACGTCGACGATCGCCCTGGCGGTGGCGAGCAGGCCGTCGGTCACGCCGATTTCCGCCGAGACCACGACGATGACCGGTTCGCCGGGCCGGGCTTCGAGCCGGGCGGCGACGAACGCGGCCGCGCGCCGGTAGGCGTGTTCGCCGGTGAGCACCGAACCGCCAATCTTCAAGACCGTGATCTGGCCGATCACTGTCCGTCCTCGAGCGCTCGTACCGCAGTGACCCGGCATCCGGCCGCCCGGGTGATTGCATCGAGCGCTCCATTCAGGCCGCCGCGCGAACAAGGCCAGGCCAGCAGCGAGCGCGACTCGCGTCCATCGCCGGCATGGAGCGCGGTGGCCCGATGGGTGTAGACGCCATGCGCGGCGAACAGGTCCGAGAGGTCGACCGCCCGAGGCAGGCGCGAGCCTTCGAGGGTCAACATCCATCCGGTTTCCGCTTCACCGGCGGCGGCCCTTCGCAATTCCCCATGGACCGCCGGCGCCACCCCGGCCGCGATCTCCCGCACATCGTCCAGTACGGTGGCGGCGGTGATCTCCGGCCCGGCGCCGGGTCCCTGGAACAGCAGGCGGCCATGCGCACCACCGAACAGCAGCGCGTTCTCCACGCCGTCGACCCGGGCGAGCAGGTGAGCCGAGGGCACGAAGGCCGGGCCGGCGAAGGCCTCGATGCCATTCGTCCAGCCGGCCAGTACCACCGGTTTGATCGCTCCGCCGAGTTCGGCGGCCTGCGAGACCTGGGTCGGCGTGATGGTTGAGATCCCCTCGGTTTCGATCGTGTCGGGGTCGATCTGGCGCCCGGCGAAGTGCTGGAGCAGGACGGCGAGTTTCTCGGCGGCGTCGATGCCTGCGACGTCGTGGCTCGGATCGGGCTCGGCATAGCCGCGGCGTTGCGCGTCTGCGAGCGCCTCGGGCAGCTGCACCCCGTCACGAGCGCAGCGGGTGAGGATGAAGTTGCTGGTGCCGTTGGCGATCCCCACGAGGCTGGTGACCGCCGCGGCATGCGGCCGGCGCGCGAACGTGCCGAGGAAGGGGACGCCGGCGAGCACCGCCGCTTCGTAGAGCAGCGGCGTGGCCGACTTCGCCGCGGCGGCGCGGAGCTCGCCGCCATGGCGGGCCAGCAGCGACTTGTTGGCGGTCACCACCGGGATCCGCCGCTGGAGTGCCTCGAGGATCAGCGATCGCGCCGGTTCGAGGCCGCCGAGCAGTTCGACGACCACGTCGGGCCGGTCGTCGAAAAACGCGTGGGTGGTGCCGGTGAGGGGCACCGAAGCTCGTCCGTCACGAGGGCGGAGCGCGTCGCGTACGAGCGCCCGGGAAATATTGATGGGGGTGCGCAACGAAACATCGCGGGCGGCGAGGCGGGCGACGGCCGCGCCGACATTGCCGTAGCCGAGCAAGGCAATGTCCACGGTCCCGGCGACACAGGTCGTCATCGTCAGTCTCCGAAGGGCTGGCGGATACGCGCCGCCGGTGACGCACCGAAGCGTCAACGACAGGACGAAGCCGCGCGCAAGGAGCGCAGTTCAGCCGCAGAAATTGAGAGCGAGATCTTCAGAGACCGGAATGGTCTGCCGAGGCTCTTATCTCTCCCGGTTATCGGGCAGGAAGAAGCACCGGGGCTCTCGCGCCTGGTTGCTGTGGCTTCAGCGGGCCTGTTCCCTCAGCCACTCTGGATAAGCGTCCGCAGCGGGTGCGAACTTGAGCAGCGTAGGTCAGAAAAGCCGGTCGTGTCAAGCGATGCACTACAATTTTGCCGGATGACCGGAATGCGCGTGCTGATAGCGGACGACGATGCGGCGCTGAGGCACGGGCTGGCGGTGCAGTTGGAGCGCTGGGGCTACGCGCCGGTCGTGTGTGCGGACGGCGCCGAGGCCAGCCGGGTCTTGAGCGAGGTCGCGCCCCCGCTGGCGATCCTCGACTGGAGCATGCCGGGCACCGACGGCCTCACGCTGTGCCGCGAGATCCGTTCGAGCCCGGTGCTGAACTCGATGTACGTGATCCTGCTCACCGCCAACGACACGCTCGACCAGATCCTCGAAGGGCTCACCGAGGGAGCCGACGAGTACATGACCAAGCCGTTCGACTGGGGGGTGCTGCGCGCCCGGCTGAAGACCGGGGCCCGGATCGCGGCGCTCCAGCAGAAGCTGGCGCAGCAGGTCGATGAGCTGCAGCACGCCCTCACCACCGTCAAGCAGTTGTCGGGGCTGCTGCCGATCTGCTCGGTACTGCAAGAAGATCCGGCGCGACGGCAACTACTGGCAGCAGCTTGAAACCTACCTCTCGGAGCATTCGGAGGCGGAGTTCAGTCACGGCATCTGCCCGGACTGCTTCGAGGAGGCCAAGCGGGAGTTCGGTCTCTAGTTGCCGCACCCGGCCTGGGGGTTCATCGCCGTGACCGCGCCGCTGGTGCTGAGCCCCGGCCCCTCGACGGCGGTCGTCCTGCGCAACAGCATTGCCGGAGGGGCGCGGGCGGGGCTGCTCACCGCGGTCGGTGCGAACAGCGGGTCGCTCTGTTACGGACTGCTGACCGCGCTCGGTTTCGCCGCGACGCTCCAGCGGTGGCCCTCGGCCTGGCTCGTCCTCCGCTGGACCGGTGTTGCCTACCTGTCATGGCTCGGGCTGCTGTCGCTGCACCGCGCGCTCCGCGCGCACCAGCCGATCGCCGCCGGGCAGGTGGCTTCCACGCGCGACTGGTGGTCCGCGGTGTCGACGGGCTTCCTGACCAACATCCTCAACCCGTCGCTCGCCGCGTTCTACCTGATCGTGCTGCCGCAGTTCGTGCCGCGCGGCGCCCCGTTCGTGCGCGGCGCACTGACCCTCACCGCGATCCACATCGTGATGGCGGGGTCATGGCACACCGCGTGGGCGCTCGCCGGCGGTACGCTCGCCCGGGTCCTGTCACGCCAGCGCCCGCGACAGATCCTGGACGTCCTGACCGCCCTGGCCTTGCTCGGACTTGCGCTCAAGGTGGCTCTCTAGGGAATCGGGCATTCCCATCACCCATTCCCCATTCCCCATTCCCCATCCCCGACTAGAGCCCCTTGCCGCCAATCACTGCGGGCTGCGCCCATGCGATGTGGCCGTTGCTGTCGAGGACGCGGGCGCGGACGTAGCCTTCGTCGCCGCGGAAGCGGTAGGTGGCGGGGCTGTCGAGTGCCTCGCTCAGCACCGCGCCGCCGCGGCCGATGAACTGGATGCGGTACTTCTCGAACGTCTCTTTCTTGACGGTCACGGTCATGGCGGATGCGGTCACTTCGTAGCCGTCGAGCTCGACGCCGGTGGAGGCGTAGAACTCTCCCCGCTCGATCGCCGCGAGAATCGTCCGCGGGTTCAGCGCCGCGGCGCGCACCATGATCCAGCCCCGGCCCGGGCCGGCGAGCTTCGGGTTGCCCAGGTCCTTGAAGTGGTGGGCATCGTCCACCGCGATGCCGTAGAGAAGAAGCCCGCTCGACAGGATGGCGTCCCACGCCGCCTCGGCGCCGGGAACACCGCCGCCGCCCGCGTTGTTGACCAGCGGGTGGCCGTTGTAGATCTCGAGCAGCTTGTTGTTGCGCACGCTCTTCAACTGCTCGGCGGTGAGCGCCCAGGTGAAGTTCGGATGGTTGATGTGGGGCACGCCGTCCTGCGCCCGGACGGCGTCGACGCTGCGCTGGAGGATTTCGAGCGCCGACGTCCCTTCCTGCCGCCCGATCCGCTCGCGCGTGTCGATCCCGTTGACGTGGATCGCCTTGCCCTCGAAGCCGCTGGTGACTTCTTCGCCACGAATCAGCGTGAACACCCCCGGGACCGCATACTTCGCGTTCAACCCGGTCACCTGGGTCAGCACGTTGTGGTCGCTGAGCACGAGAAAGTTGTAGCCGTGGTCCTTGTACCACCGCGTGACCTCCTCGGGCGTGCTGTCGCCGTCGCTTTCGAGCGTGTGAGTGTGAGTATTCCCCTTGAACCAGTGCAGTGCCGCCGGCTGCGCCGGTTCCATCCGGGCAAGCGAGACGAAAGCGATCGGCAGTGCCCCGGCGGCGAACAGCAGCAAGCGGCCCAGCATCAGCAGATTCTAGCCGCCTGCTGCTAGAATCGCCGTCCAAGGAGACTCCTGATGAACGTTGAGCACAAGGCGCCGAGGTGGGGCCTCGCCATTGGCGCCGCGATCCTCGCCGCCGGTATTTCGGTCCCGGCGCAGCAGATGGTCACCGAGACGCGTGATCCGAAGCAGACGCAGGACGAGGATTTTGCCAAGTCGGTCAAGGAATGGACGACGCAGCCGTACTTCACGAGCCCGCTGGTCGACCACCTGCCGAGGGTTCAGGGGATCCCGATGCCGAAAGACGTGCTCGGCTATCACATCGGCGCGCCCGGCAAGCTGACCTACTACGCCGACATCGTGAAGTACTACAAGGCGCTGGCGGCGGCGACGCCGCGGGTGCGGATCGAAACCATCGGCAAGTCCGACGAAGATCGCGAGCTGGTCGTGGTGTGGATCTCGTCCGACGCCAACATCACCAACCTGCAGAAGAACCGCGACAACCTGGCGAAGATCGCCGATCCGCGCGGGCTGAGCGAAGCCGACGTGCGCCAGTTGATTGCCACGACCAAGCCCCATTACCACCTGATGGGGGGGCTGCACAGCGGCGAGACCGGACCATCCGAGATGTTGATGGAGCTCGCCTACCGCCTGGCGACCGAGACCTCGCCGCTGATCAACAGCATTCGCGAGAACGTCGTGGTGTCGATCACCCCGGTGGCCGACCCGGACGGACGCGACCGCAACGTCGACTGGTTCTACAAGGGCCGCGAAGAAACGGAAGCGGCACGAACGGCGGCCGAGGCCGGCGGCGGACGAGGCGCGGGGGGAACTCCGGCGGCGGGTGGCGGACGCGGCGGCGCGGCGGTGCCGTACTGGGGCAAGTACGTCTACCACGACAACAATCGCGACATCAATCTGTCGCAGCTCTCGATGCGCGCGCTGGCGGAGTTCTATTTCACCGCCCACCCGCCGATCATGCACGACCTGCACGAGTCGCTGCCGCTGCTCTATACCTACAGCGGCGCCGCACCGCAGAACCCGAATCTCGATCCCATTCTCTTCACCGAGCTCCCGTTCTTCTCGAACTTCGAGCTGGCGCAGATGACCAAGTGGGGAATGCCGGGCGTCTACACCCACGCGTTCATGGACGGCTGGTCCCCCGGCTACCTGGGCTCGGTCGCCTACAACCACAACGGCATGATGCGGATGTACGAGACGCAGTCGGGGAGTGAGCCGGCCGCGGCAGGGCGAGGGCGGGGTACAGGAGAGGGTGCGAGGGGTGCGGGGAAGGGCGGGGGGTGCGGGAGAAGGTGCGAGGGGTGCGGGCGGCGGACGGGGTGCCGGACGAGGCCGGGGCGAGGGTGCGGGGAGTGCGCAGGGTGAACGCGGTGCGGGGAGTGCGCAGGGTGCGCGCGGTGCGGGGAGTGCGGAGGGCGCCCGCGGCGCCGGGAGCGCGGAGGGTACCGAGGGGCAGGCGGCCGAAGGGCGCGGCGGTCGCGGGGCGGCAGCGGGTCCGTCCACCGGGCGCGGCGGCGGGCAGCCGCGCGAGTGGTATCGCGGCATCCCGATTCCTCCGGGCGCGGCGCAGAACTTCTCGCGCCGCAACAACACCAACTACATGCAGACCGGGGTGCTGAGCGGGTTGCAGCTCACCGCGATGTTCCCCAACCTGGTGGTCGAGAACTTCTACCGGAAGACCGCCAACTCGATCGAAGCGGGCAAGACCGATGCGCCGTTCGGCTACGTCATTCCGCCGCAGCGCGACATGACCCGGGTGGCGACCCTGGTCAACCTGCTGCGCGTCCAGCGCGTCGAGATCGGGCAGGCGACCAGCGAGATCAAGACCGCCGACGGCACGTTCCCGGCCGGCTCCTACGTCATCAAGCGCGATCAACCCTACGGCCGGCTGGCCAAGAACCTGCTCGAGCGGCAGGACTATCCCGATCCCAACCTCCGCACCTATGACGACAGCGGCTGGACGATGGGGCTCGCCTCGCTGGTCGACGTCAAGGAGATCAAGGACAAGGCGATCCTCTCGGCCGCGACGACGCCGGTGAAGGAGGCGGTCGCCAGGGGCAAGGTGAGCGGCACCGGTTCGGCGGCGCTCGCGGTCGCGCATTTCGGATCCAACAACATGGTCGCCTTCCGCTACCGCCTGAAGAACGTTGCGATGAAGATCGCCGACGCCGGCTTCAAGGCCGAAGGGGTGGACTTCCCGGCCGGCTCCTTCATCATCACCTCGCCGGCCGACATGGCGGCGGTGCGGACGGCCGTCGAGGAGCTCGGTCTCACCGCCGCGGCGCTCGGCGCCGCCCCGTCGGTGGCCAGCCACGATGCCGACGCGCCGCGGGTTGCGATCTTCACCTCGTGGAACGGCACCCAGGAGATCGGCTGGGTCCGCTTCACCTTCGACAAGTTCGGGATCCCCTTCGACCTGATCTACAAGGAGCGGGTGAAGAAGGGGAACCTCAGGAACGACTACGACGTGATCGTGATGCCGACGCAGAATGCCGGCCGGGCGGCGGTGTTCGCGCCGCCGGCGGCGCGGCCGGTGCCTTACCGGAAGACGGACAAGTACCGGTTCCTCGGCATGTACGGCGAGACCGACGACATCACCGGCGGTATCGGCGCCGAAGGGGTCGAAGCGTTTCAACGGTTCCTCGACGGCGGCGGCACGCTGGTGACGATGGGGAACGCGGTGCGGTTCCCGACCGAGCTCGGGATGGCGCGGACCGTGGACGCATCCGGCAACACGTCGTCGAACTTCTACGCCCCGCGGCCGATCGTCAATGCCGAGGTGCTCCGGCTCGATCACCCGGTCTTCTACGGTTACACCGACAAGATCATGCCGCTCAAGTATCTCGGCGGCCCGCTGCTCACGGTCGGAGAACCCGACCGCGCCGGCGTGCTGGCGCGATACGTCGGCGGGGAAGCGGCGGTGCTCAGCGGTCTGATGCGCGGCGCCGACGAGATCCGCGATCGCCCGATCGCCGTCGACATTCCGGGAGGCTTCTCCGGCAAGGGACGCCTCGTCATGTTCGCCAACAACCCGATCTACCGCTGGCAGAACCACGGCGAGTTCAACATGGTGTTCAACACCCTGTTGAACTGGAATGACCTGGCGCGGGTGTCGACTCCGCCGCCGACGACCAGCGCCGAGAGATGAGGCGATCAGGCTACGGCGAAGGCCAGCCGGCGTCTGAACTCGCGCCGCAGCAGGATCAGATTGGCGCCGAGGTGGAGCCACACCGAGGCCACTGAGAGGTACCAGATCCACGACAACTGGAATCCTGGCAGGCGCGAGACCAGGATGACCGGCACTGCCAGCCCGGCGATCCGGGCGAACGAGGTGATCAGCGGCGGGATCGTGTTGCCCATCGCCTGGAACATGCTCGAGGCGACGAAGATGATCCCCGACGCCAGGAACGTCCACGCCACGATCCGCAGGTACTCCTCGCCGACCAGGATCACCTGCGGGTCGCCGGAAAAGACCGCGATCAGTGTCCCGGGCGCGGTGAGACACAGCACCGTGACCATCGCCATGTAGAGCGCGGCCATGAGCGCGGCGGTGCGGAAAGTGTCGCGAACCCGCTGCGCCTGACGCGCGCCGAAGTTCTGCCCCGCCACCGGCGCGACCCCGATGCCAAGCGCCACGATCGGCAGGAAGCAGGCCTGCACGATGCGCAAGCCGACGCCGAAGCCCGCCTGTGCGGCGGAACCGAAGCGGCGGCTCACGCTGTAGACGATGAACAGGTAGACGGCCATCAGCGCGAACTCGGCCCCGGCCGGCAGCCCGACTTTCAGCATGTCCGCCCAGAGCTTCATCCGTGGCACCCATGCCGGCGGGCCGGAAATGCAGGTAGGCGGTCGTGCCACGGAAGTAGAGCGCCAGCCATGCGGTTCCGGCGAGCACCGCGACGAAGGTCGCGATCGCAGCCCCGGCGACGCCCAACGGACGCCCCACCGGCCAGCCGAGGATCAGCATCGGCGCCAGCACGATGTTGACGATCACGGTGAAGGTCTGGACCACCATGCCAGGCTTGAAGTTGCCGGTGCCGCGTAGCGAGGCGGCCATCGAGACCATCGGGAACTGCAAGGCCATCGCCGGGATGAACCACGCGAGGTAGTCGGCCGCCAGGCGCGCGGTCTCACGGTCGGCCGACAGCCGGTTGGCGTAGGCGTCGCGCAGCATCCAGGCGACCGAGAGAAAGAGCAGCGCCGAGGCGATCGCGAGGAGGATCGACTGGTTGAACACCAGGTTGGCGCGGTCCGGGTCCTTCCGGCCGGCCGCGTGCGACACCAGCGTCGTGGTGCCGACGCTCAGCATCTGCGTGGCCGCGAGCACGACGAACGTCAGGTTGCCGGCAACCGCGACCGCCGCGACCGCTTCCTTGCCGAGGCGGCCCACCCAGTAGAGATCGACGAGAAAATACAAGGTCTGGAAGACCATCGTGACCAGCATGAAGCCGGTGGTCCTCAGCAGGTGGCGGGCGACCGATCCAGTCGTGAGGTCGTGCATCTATTCTCCGTCCGGCACGAGAGCCGCGGCGGTGAAACCACCGCGATCCAGGCCTCTGAATCGCATGTCGCGCAGCCGGACCTCGGTTCCGCCGGGACGCGTACGAAGCTCCCAGACCGGAAATCGGGACCAGACGAGAATGCCGCGGATCACCGGGTCCTGGCGCGCGGCCCGGACCTCCGGCCCCTGGTCGTTCTTCGCTACCGAGTCGTTGGCAAACGACACCCGCGTCGGCCACCAGCCGAACGTCCCCTCGACGTATCGATCGCCGGCATCCACGATGATGGTGCGGCGAAACGGCGTCACCGGCACCGGGCCGACCATGAGCGCGTGCGGCGCGGTCCCGGTGCGAGCGATCCAGGCCTCGCGCACGATGGCATGGGCGGCGCGACCGGACACCAGCATGGCGGCGACGTAGATCGATGCGGCGGCCAGTCCGGCCAGCGCCGGGTTGAACCACGGCGGCTTCCTGCTGCTCATGAAGGCACCCACCGCGATCCCGCCGCCGAGCAGCAGCCACAGCCAGATATCGACGATGAAGACGGCGTCGCCGTAGAACCAGCGCTGCGAGAGCGGTGACAGCAGGCGGATCCCGTAGCTGTTCAGAAAGTCGAGGAACACGTGGGTCAGCACGCCGATGTAAGACAGCATGAGCAGCCAGCCGAAGTGCGGCAGCGGGCGGCTGTTCTCCGATGCCGACGGACGGCGCCGCCGCCGGTGCGCGATCATCCACATCGCGCCGGCGCAGGCGATCGGCAGCAGTACCTGGGCTGGGGCGCCGTGGGTGATGCCGCGGCGGAACGCGACCGAGGGCATGCCGGTCAGGAACACCAGCACGTCGATGTCGGGCAGATTCGCCGCGATCGCCGCGGTGGTGGCGGCCATCGCGGTCTTGCGATCGAGCCCGGCGCGGGCCACCGCGACGCCGACCAGGGTGTGACAGACATTGTCCATCCCTCAGCCGAGTCTCGCGCCGTTCTGGACGGGGCGCTCCGGCACTGCCAGCACCACCGCGCCGTCTTCTCGATAGAACCCGGCCAGCAGGAACTCCGAGCGCATCGGCCCGATCTGTTTCGCCGGAAAGTTGAGCACGCCCATCACCTGCCGGCCGACGAGATCGTCCCTGGAATACAACGTGGTGACCTGCGCGCTGGTGCGGCGGACACCAATGCCGGGGCCGAAGTCGACGGCGATGATGTAGGCCGGCTTTCTCGCCGCGGGAAAATCCTCGACCGTCACGATGGTGCCGGCGCGCATCTCCACCGCTTCGAAGTGTTCCCAGGTGATGTCGGGCATGGGTGAGTGTCGTCTCCGGCCGCTTCAGCCGTCGCTGCGTTGAAAGGTCAGGTAGATGGGGCCCGTGCCCAGCAGACCGAGGAGGGCGTAGGTGCCGAAGCCCGGACGGTTGATCACTTCGAACCGCGCCTGCTCCCCGGCCTCGAGCCGGCATTCGAGGGACTTCCAGACGAGCGTGTTGTTGGCGCGGAGACGGTGATGGCCGGCGGTCACCTGCGTCGTGAACGACTGCCCGTGGAGCAGTTCGGCGACCGTGGTGCCGTCGACCGCGACGTAGATCTGCCGCACACCGACGTCGTTCGGGGACGTCCTGGTGATACTGATGGTCGCCGACGCCACCTCCATCCCATCAGCGTAACACCCTGGCTCATGCGGTATCGCAATTCTGCCCGCCGGTCCCTTGGCTGACGTAACCTAACAGCAGGGAGGGCGGGGCATGATCCGGACGTGTGCGAACTGCGGCCAGAAGAATCGGGTCCGTCCCGCGAACCTGATGGACCGGGTGCGCTGCGGCGCCTGCAAGACACCACTCGATCCGGTGGCCGAACCGATCGAGGCGGATGCGGCGATGTTCGACGAAGTCGTCCGCACCTCGCGCGTGCCGGTCCTGGTGGACTTCTGGGCCTCGTGGTGCGGTCCCTGCCGGGTGGCGGCGCCGGAGGTGGCCCGGGTCGCGGCCGACAAGGCGGGGCGCGCGCTGGTCCTCAAGGTCGATACCGAGCGCTACCCGGAGATCGCCTCACGTTTCGCGGTTCAGGGGATACCGAACTTCGTCGTCATCAAGGACGGCCAGACCGTCTTCCAGCAGGCCGGCGTCGCGCCGCACGCCGAGATGAACCGCTGGCTCGAATCCGCCGGCGCCTGAGCGCGAGCCGGATCCACGACCTTTGCCCGCCTTCTCGTAAGCTCGGTCAAGCTCGTCGAACGCGGGCTCGCGGCCGCGAATCACGCGGCCTTCCGTCCGGTCTTGCGCGACGTCTTGCCAGACGTTTTTCTCACCGCGGTCTTGCGCTTTGATTTCGATCCGGCCCTGGCAGGCGCCCGCTCCGCTTTGGCGGGCGCTGCCTTCGCGGTGAACGCCCGCTTCGTGCCCAGGCTCTTGCGCAGCCGTTCCATCAGATCGACGACCTTCGGAGACTGCGGATCCGTTTCGGCCTCGAGCTCCGGCCGGGTCCGGTCGCGCTTGGCCCGCACGACCTTCATGATGTTCTCGCGGTAGTCGTCGGTGTACTTATCCGGCTCCCACTCGGCGGCGAACTCTTCGATCAGCCGCTGAGCCAGCTGGAGCTGCTTCTTCGGCACCTCTGTCGCCTTCGGGAAGTCGTACTCCTCGAGGTGCGCCAGCTCGTCCCGGAAGCGCATCGTCGACAGCACCAGCGCGTTGCCGATCGCCTCGATCGCGGCCAGGCGCTGCTTCGATCGCAGGACGAACTTCGCCACCCCGATCCGCCCCGACGCCTTGATCCCTTCCCGGAGCAGCGCGTATGCCTTCGCTCCTCCTTTGCCCGGCAACAGGTAATAGGGCTTGTCGAAGTAGCGGTCGTCGACCGCATCCGCCTCGACGAAATCCTGGATGTCGATGACGCGGTCCTTCTTCAGGGCCGCCTTCTCGAAGTCCTCGGGCGTGAGCACCACGAACTGTCCCTTCGCGTATTCGTAGCCCTTCACGATGTCTTCCCAGGCGACAACGTCGCCGTCTTTTTCGGCGATGCGCTGGAAGTGGACCCGCGATTTGTCCTTCTTCCGAAGCATCCGGAAGTGCGGTCCCTTGTCCTTCACCGCGGTGTGGATCTCGATCGGAATGTTGACCAGGCCGAAGCTGAGCGAGCCGGTCCAGAGTGCTCTTGCCATGTGCGTCAACGTTGCAACAACCGTGCGCAGGGCCCACCTCATGAAGCAGAGCGAGGCCCTGCTGAACAATCAGCCGTTCAGTTTCGTTTCTACAATGTAGAATGCGACGCTTGAAGCTGCCGTTCCTCGTGGCCGCGATCTTTCGGGCGCTGCTGCCGATCGCCGAGCGCGACGAAGTGCTTGACGACCTGCGGGACGAGTTTTCCAGCCGGGCCCAGTCGGACGGGCTGCCGGCGGCGCGCCGCTGGGCGTGGCGGCAGGCGGTCGGGTCGGTGCCGGCGCTGTTCCGCCGGAGCTGGTGGCGTGGGACAACGGGATTCGAGCCGCGGGCGAACCGCATGCGGCCAGGAGGACCAATGTTCGAGAGCTGGATCATGGATCTGCGTTACGCCGCCCGGCGGCTCGCCAGGCGCCCCACCTACGCCGTGCTCGCCGTGCTGACGCTGGCGCTCGGTGCCGGCGGGACGGCCGCCATCTTCAGCGTCGTGCGGACGCTGCTGCTCGAGCCGCTGCCGATCGCCCGCGAAGGCCAGGTGGGCGTGCTGTGGTTCCAGTTCTCGTGGAACGAAGCCGAGTTCCTGCACCTGCGTCCGGGCTTTACGGGCTTCGGCTTCGAACGGGTCGCTGCCTACCGCCCGAACGACGTGACGCTGGAAGTGCCGGGCGGGCCGATGCGGCTGGCGCCCGGCGTTGCGGTGTCGGCGGAAATGTTCGACGTGCTCGGCGCGCAGCCGATGCTCGGCCGGACGTTCCGCCCCGGGGAAGACGCTCCCGGGAGCGAGCTCGTCGTGGTGCTGAGCCACGACCTCTGGCAGGAGCTCGGCTCCGATCCGCAGATCGTCGGCAAATCTCTGCGGCTGGGAGGTGTGTCGAGAACCGTCGTCGGTGTCATGCCCCGGACGTTCTGGTTCCCCAGCCCGGCGACGAGGATCTGGACTGCCGCGCAGCTCAGCCCCCAGAACCGCTCCGGCCGCTACACCTTCGTCGGTCGTGTGGCCGACGGCGTGTCGGTCGAGCGCATGGATGGTCAGCTCGCCGCCATGGCCAGCGTTCTCAAGGCCAGCTTCCAGTACCCCAATCCGCAGTGGGACCCGACGCGGGCGCCATCGATCACGCCGGCGCGCGAGTTCTTCGTCGGCGACGTCCGCCCCAGCCTGGTCGCGACCCTTGCCGCGATGGCGGTGATCCTGCTGATTGCCTGCGCCAACGTCGCCGCGCTGATGCTCGGGCAGGTGGACGCGCGCGCCACCGAAACGGCGGTGCGCGCGGCGCTCGGCGCCAATCGCCAGCGGCTGATTCAGCAGCTGGTCATCGAATCGCTGCTCGTCGGCCTGCTCGCCGGTGCGACCGGAGCGGTGCTGGCGATCGTCGGCTTCGGGGTGCTGATCCAGTCACTGCCGCTCGGCGCGCTGGCCGCCAACGCGCGTCTCGACTGGACGGTGTTCTGGGCATCGATGACCGCGGCGCTCGCGGCCGCGGCGCTGGTGGCGATCGTGCCCGGCGCTGCGCTCTGGCGCGGGAGCAGTCTGCAATCGACCATGGCGACGACGCGCACCGGCGGCATCTCGGGCCGCGGCGGCCGTCTCGAAGGAGGGCTGGTGGTGGCGCAGATGGCGCTGGCAGTGCTGCTGGCCGCCGGCGCGGGACTGCTGATCCGCAGCGTGGCCAACCTCCGCTCGATCGATCCCGGTATGAACGTGACCGGTGTGGTGGTGGTCGACGCCACGATGCCGACCCGGTTGACCGCGGAGGAACGGCGCCGGACGATCATCGAGGTCCTGCCGGCGCTGCAGGCGCTTCCCGGCGTCAAGCAGGTGGCCGCGGCCCAGAAGATCCCGCTGCGGGGCTCCGGCGACAACTGGGGCATCCGCATCCAGGGCAAGCCTGATGTTCAGGCGACCACCGCCTTCCGCATGGTCACCCGCGACTATCTCGCCACGCTCGGCGTTCCGGTCCGCGCCGGTCGAAGTTTCGATCCATCGGACCGCGAGGGCAGCGAGCCAGTCGTCGTCATCAACGAGGCGCTGGCGGCGAAGTTCTTTCCCGGCGAGGACCCGGTCGGCCGGCGGCTGCTCACTTTCGGCGACCGCGGTGAGCGGATCATCGGCGTCGTCGGCAATGCCGCCGAGGCGAAGCTGACCGACGTGCCCGTCCCGGCGCGCTACATGCTCTACGAGCACGTACCTCCGGTCTGGCACCAGGTCACCTTCGTCCTGCGGACCGAGGACGTCGATCGCATCCCGGTGCTGCTCGACGCCGCGCGCTCGACCATCGCCAGGGAGGGCGGTCAGCTCGCGGTGCAGGAGATGACGACGATGGCGAATCTGTTCGACCTGGCGATGGGGCCGGCCGCGCAGGTGGTGACACTGCTGTCGCTGCTGGCCGGACTGGCGCTGGTGCTCGGCGCGGTCGGCGTCTACGGCGTGATCTCGCACTACGTCGGGCGACGTTCCCGCGACTATGGGATCAGGATCGCTCTTGGTCAGCAGCCATCCCGCGTCGTCCGGCAGGTCGTCGGTCGCGGCGTCGCGCTCGTCGCGATCGGCAGCGCGATCGGCGTGGCCGCCGCGCTGGCGGTTTCCAGCGTACTCAGCACCATGCTCTACGGCGTGCAGCCGACCGATCCGCTCGCACTGGCGGCGGCAGTCGGACTCCTGCTGCTGGTCGGGATGATGGCCGCCTTCGTGCCCGCCCGCCGGGCGAGCCTGACCGACCCGGCACGCGTGCTCCGCCAATGATCCTGGCAGGCACGCAGAAGGAGGACAGATGAAGCCGCGACCGGAACCGCAAGGCGTTCTGCTTGGTTCGCTCGAAGAACAGGTGATGCTGGCCGTCGTCCGGACGGGCGACGAGGCCTACGGGATGAACGTCCGGCGGGAGCTGGAGTCGGTGACCGGCCGCGATGTCACGATCGGGTCCGTCTACGCGACGCTCGACCGGCTGGAGGCGAAGGAGCTGGTGGCCTCGAGCCGGCAGCCAGGATCGGATGCCGTGTCGCGACGTGTCTTCACCATCACCGGGATCGGGGCGCGGGCGCTCGCTCACACCCGGGCGACGCGCGATCGCCTGTGGACCGGCGTCAAGCTCCAGGGGCTGCCGAACGGTTGATCGGCAATCGGCCCGCTACCGCCTACTGACGGGACTTCGCCCGGCGCCCGCGGGAGGCAACGCCTAGCAGCCCCGCGGGGGACCAGGATGGATCAGGCTTCGAAGTCGCGGCTGCGGATGCCAAGCTGCTTCATCTTCACGTGCAGCGTCTTGTAGTCGGTGCGGAGCTCCCTGGCGGCGCGCGCCTTGTTGCCGCCGGTGACCTGGAGCATGGCACTGATCGCCTGCCGCTCGGCTGCTTGAACGGCGTCGGCCGCGATCTCCCGCAGTGACCGAGTGTCGGGCGCGGCAGGGGAGGAGACGACCCCGGGCTTGTCGGCGCCGAGCGCCGCCTGAATGGTTTCGGCCCGGATCGCGAGCCCGGTCGTCTGCAGGACCGCCTTGCGCACGACGTTCTGCAGCTCGCGTACATTTCCCGGCCAGTCATTGAGCCGGAGCAGTTCGAGCGCGTCGGGCAGGATCGCCTGCACAGGTTTCCGCAGTTCGACACTCACCGCGTCGACGAATCGGTGCGTCAGGTGGGGAATGTCCGCGCGCCGCTCGCGCAGCGGCGGGACGTTGATGGTGTACTGCGCCAGACGGAAGTAGAGGTCGGCCCGGAACTGCCCGAGGGCGATGCGCTGTTGCAGCGAGTCGTTGGTGGCGGCGATGAACCGGACGTCCATCGGCTGCGACCGCTCGGCGCCGACCGCCTGGACCTGCTTCGACTCCAGCACCCGCAGCAGTTTCGGCTGCAGCGTCATCGGCAGGTTGCCGACTTCATCGAGAAAGCACGTCCCCCCTTCGGCCAGCCGGAAGCGTCCTTCCTTGCGGCGATCCGCGCCGGTGAAGGCGCCGCGCTCGTGCCCGAACAGTTCCGATTCCATCAGCTGTTCAGGGATCGCGCCGCAATCGAGGGCGGCGAACGGCTTTCCGCGCCGGTCGCTCTGTTCGTGGATCGCCCGGGCCACCAGTTCCTTGCCGGTGCCGGTCTCGCCCATCACCAGCACGGTGAAGTTGGATGAGGCCACCAGCTTCACCTGGTCGATCACGTGCGCGATCTCCGGGCTCGAGCCCATTTGCCACACCAGCGGGTCGCGCTCCTCGATGTCGATCCGGCGGCGCAGCTCTTCGACCTCGCGACGGAGGGCGCTGGTCTCGAGCGCGCGGCGGACGACCAGCACCAGCTCGTCGCGGTGAATCGGCTTGGTGAGGTAGTCGATCGCGCCAAGCCGGGTGGCACGGACGGCGTTCTTGACGTCGCGTGACCCGGTCAGCATCACCGCCGGCAGCGACGGCCAGCGGGTGTTGAGTTCCTGCAGGACGTCCATGCCGTCCATCCCGGGCATCCGCAGGTCGACCAGGACGATGTCGGGGGCGCTGGCGGCCACCGCGGCCAGGCCGGCCGGCCCGTCGTGGGCTTCCACCACCTCGAACCCCTCCGCGGCGAAGATCGCCTTCACCAGCCGGCAGTTCGGCTCCTCATCATCAATGACCAGGACCTTCGGGTTCACGGAACACCCTCCATGGCGCGTTCACCTCAATTATGGCGACCATACCATAGCGGTCCCGCCCTGCTGACCTTGACCCCCGGCCGGAAGGGGTCGAAATTCCCAGTAAATCGGCACAAATGGCGCCTGCCGATGCCTGGGCTTGTTGGCTCGCTTCTGGCTCCAGGAGTCTGGCGAAATGCCAATCGACGCGTTCGCCGGAATCGAACTGGAGGCCGCCCGGCGGAAATGCCAGGTCCTGCAGAACCAGTTGCACCAGCTCCAGAAGATGGAAGCGGTCGGACACCTGACCGGGGGGATCGCCCATGACTTCGCCAACGTCCTGACGGTGATCCTCGCCAGCGGCGAGATGCTCGTCGACACGCTTCCGGAAGGGGACGACCGGCGCAAGTTCGCGAGCGACATCCTTGAAGCGGCCATCCGCGCCCGGGATCTGACCGCCCAGCTGCTCGCCTTCAGCCGCCGGCGTGCGCCGGAGCCGATCGTTCTCGACCTCAACGTCGTGGTCACCGGTATGCGGACGATGCTCGAGCGGACCACCGAGGAAGACATCGAGCTCACGCTTCGTCTCGCCAGCTCGCTCCAGCCGGTCCGGGCGGACAAGGTCCAGGTCGAACAGGTCCTGATGAACCTGGTGGGGAACGCCCGGGATGCGATGCCCCACGGCGGTCACCTGACGATCGAGACCCGGCCGGTGCGGCTGACCACCCCGCTCTCGCAGCATGGCGCCAGCGTCGGCCCGGGCAACTACACGATGCTCGCGGTCACCGATACCGGGTCCGGCATGACTCCCGAGACGCGCCACCGGCTGTTCGAACCGCTGTTCACGACCAAGGCCTCCGGCCACGGCACCGGGTTCGGCCTCTTCACCTGCGACGCCATCGTCACCGGCTGCGGTGGGCTGATCCTGGTCGACACCGAGCCGGGAGCGGGCAGCGTCTTCACCGTGCTGCTGCCGGCGGTCGTCGGCATCGCCGCCGGCGCGACCACCGAGGCGATCGCCAAGGCGGACCTCCAGGGGACCGAGAACGTCCTCGTGATCGAGGACAACACCGAGACCCGGACGATTCTGTGCCGGGCGCTCGAGGGCTTCGGCTACCGGGTGCTGGAAGCGGGCAGCGGCGACGCTGCGCTCGCGCTGATCAGCAGTCAGGCGGGCGCCATCGACGTCATCGTCAGCGACGTCATCATCCCCGGGGTCAACGGGCCCGAAGTCGTGCGCCAGGCGCAGGGCCGTTTTCCTGGGATCAAGGCGCTGTTCATGTCGGGGCACACCACGCACGCACTGCTGCGCGACGGCAGGCTGCAGAGTGGCGCCAATTTCATTCAGAAACCGTTCGGCAGCCTCGCCTTCGGGCGCAAGCTCCGCGAGGTGCTCGATGCGTAACGTTCTTCGATCCGTACCGCTTGCCCAGACGCCCGCCGCCGCTGCGGCGGGGCGGCCGACGTTCACCGACATTCTGCTGGAGCGCGGACTGGTCAGCCGGAACGATCTGAACATCGCCGAGCAGCACGCAGCCCGCGAGAAGCTGGAGCTCGCCGAGGCGCTCATCGTTCTGGCGTTGGTGCCCGAGAACGACTGCTATGCCGCGCTGGCGAGGGCCGCCGGTCTGAGCCTGATCGATCTCGCGGGCACCGAAGCCAGCGAGCTCGCGGTGAGGCTGGTCCCGGAGAAGCTGGCCCGGCGGCACGTGGTCGTGCCGCTGGCGGTCGACAACCGGACGCTGACCTACGCGACCTTCCGTCCGTTCGACCCGGAAGCGGAGCGGGACCTCGCCTTCGCCAGCGGACGCCGGACGCAGGCGGTCCTGGCGTCGCGCAACGGCGTGCTCGACACGCTCGAGCGGTGCTACCCGAAGCTGCGCGAGCTCGACGTGCTGGCGGCGCGGCTCAGCGCCGAGCGCCCGAACGTCGAGCACGACGAAGCGGATAAGGGGCGGCTGGCCGATTCGCCGGTCGTCGATCTGTGCGACCACATCATCGGCCGCGCGGTGGAAGTCGGCGCCAGCGACGTGCACGTCGAGTGCGGCGCCCAGGGGACGACGGTCCGCTACCGGATCTGCGGTGTCCTGGAGCCGGTGCTGTCGCTGCCGGCCTCGGTGTCGCAGCCGATCCGCAACCGCTTCAAGATCATGGGTCGCGCCGACATCGCGATCCGGCACCGTCCGCAGGATGGCGCCTTCAAGCTGAAAGTCAACGGCCGGCCGATCGACGTCCGGCTGTCGACGCTGCCGACGGTCGACGGCGAGAAGATCGTGCTCCGGGTCATCGACAGCGTCAGTCCGCTGCAGACGCTGGAGCGGTGCGCCTACGACAAGGACACGCTGTCCCGGCTGGAAAAGAGCCTCAGCCGTCCGGACGGTCTGATCCTGGTCACCGGGCCGACCGGGTCGGGGAAGACCACCGCGCTCTACGCGGCGCTCAACCACCTCCGCACCGGCCGGACGAACATCGTCACGGTCGAGGACCCGGTCGAGCGGACGGTCGCCGGCGTCACGCAGATCCCGGTGAACGCGGGCGCCGGCAGCACCTTCGCGACCGTGCTGCGGTCGATGTTGCGGCAGGACCCCAACGTGATCATGGTCGGCGAGATCCGCGACGAAGAGGTTGCGCAGATCGTCGGGCAGGCGGCCTACACCGGCCACCTGGTGCTCTCCTCGATGCACACGGCGGACGCCGCCACCGCGGTCACCCGCCTGGCGGACCTCGGGCTCGAGCCGTACAAGATCGCCGAGAGCCTGTCGGCGGTGCTCAGCCAGCGGCTGCTGCGCTCGCTCTGCCCGGGCTGCCGGCGGCAGAACGATCCGCAGGAGGCCGCCCGCCTTGGCGCCTTTCACAACCTGCCGACCGTGCCGATGTCGGCCGGCGCCGGCTGCCCGCACTGCAACCAGACCGGCTATTTCGGCCGCCTGCCGGTCGCCGAGCTGCTCACGCCCACCGACCAGCTGCGCGATGCGATCGCCCGCGGCGCAACGACCCACGAGATTCGTACCGGGATGCGGGCGGCCGGCTGCGCGACGATGCGGGACCGCGCGTTGGAGCTGGTCGCGCAGGGGATCACCTCGATCGAAGAGGTCAACCGGGTCCTGAGCGCCGAGCTGACGCAGGTGCGGACCGGACCGAAGACCGAAGCGCGCGTGCTCATCACCGACGACGACCCGATCACGCGAATGCTGGTCAAGATCCTGCTCGAGCGGGAGAACTACGAAGTGATCGAGGCGACCAACGGACGCGAGGCAGTGGAGATCGCCACCCGCGAGCGGCCGGACCTGTTGCTGATCGACCTCAACATGCCCGAGGTCGACGGCTACGAGGCGATCGCCCGCCTCCGCAAGGACTTCTCGATGACGACGCTGCCGATCGTCGTGCTGACGGCCGAGGACAGCCCGGGCATCGAGCAGCGCGTGCTGCAGCTGGGGGCCGACGACTTCATCCTGAAGCCGTTCGAGGCTCCGGCGCTGCTGTCGCGCGTGCACGCTGTCTTCCGTCGCTTGAAGGTGGATGCGGCAGCCTGATGAGTGAAGAGTGGTCGGCGGTCAGTGAGACGCCGGAGAAGATGGCGCAGGTCGGAATCAGGTCGAAGTGTCTCAGCCTCGGGAAGATCGTGAAGGATGCCACCCATGCCAGCTATCGTTAGACGCCTCTTCGGCCGGCTCACGCTCCAGCAGAAGCTGATGGCCATTGCGGTCGTCACCACCATCGGTTCGCTCCTGGTGGCTGGTGTCGCGATCCTCACCTACGATGTCGGCAGTTCACGGGACCGCCTCGTGCGCGAAACCGGCGTCCTCGCCGAAGGCCTGGCGCTCACCAGCACGGCGGCGCTGGCGTTCAACGACTCCGACGTCGCCACCGAAGTGCTCGCCTTCGCCGCGGCCAACGACCAGGTCAAGTCGGCGACGATCTTCACTCCGGACGGCAAGGCCTTCGCCCGCTTCGCCCGGCCCGACGCCGACGGCAGCGCGCCAGCCGACCGCCTGCCGGCCGAGCCGGAGGCAGCGGTGATCAGCCGCCGCGGTGCTGCCGAACGCTTCGTTCCCGGCGGCCTGTTCGTCATCCGGCCGCTCGTGCTCAAGGGGGAGCCGATCGGCACCATCCTCATCGAAGTCGGCGACGGCGAAGTCCGGGCCCGCGCCCTCAGCTTCGGCCGGATCATCGCCATCGTCAGCTTTGCCGCCTTCATGCTGGCTTCGCTGCTCGCCTACCTGCTGCAGCGGATCATCTCCGAGCCACTGCTGCGTCTGACCGAGATCACCCGGGAGGTCACCCGCGCCGGCCGCTACGACGTGCGGGCCGAAGGCGGCGGCGACGACGAGATCGGCGAGCTCGTCGGCGGCTTCAACGGCATGCTGGTCGAGATTCAGCGGCGTGACGCGCAACTGCAGGAGCAGCACGCCGGCCTCGAGCGCCTGGTCGACGATCGGACGTCCGAGCTGCGCAGCACCAACGACGACCTGACCCGGGCGCGCGACAAGGCGATGGAAGCCAGCCGCGCGAAGAGCGAATTCCTGGCCAACATGAGCCACGAGATCCGTACCCCGATGAACGGGATCATCGGCATGACCGAGCTGGCGCTCGACACCAGCCTCGACGAGCATCAGCGCGACTACCTGATGACGGTCAAGTCGTCGGCCGATTCGCTGCTCTCGATCCTCAACGACATCCTCGACTTCTCCAAGATCGAGTCGCGCAAGCTCGAGCTCGAGGCGATTTCGTTCTCGGTCCGCGAGCTGGTGCAGCAGACACTGAAGCCGCTCGCGGTGAAGGCCGAGGAAAAGGGGCTCGAACTGATGTGCGAGATCCAGTCCGAGGTGCCCGAGGGGATCGTCGGCGATCCGGTCCGCGTGCGCCAGGTGCTGTCGAACCTGGTCGGCAATGCGATCAAGTTCACGTCCAAGGGGCACGTGCTGGTCACCGTCGGGGAGCATTCGCGGACCGAAAGGTCCACCATGCTGCACTTCGAGGTCACCGACACCGGGATCGGTATCGCCCCCGACAAGCACGGCACCATCTTCGAGCCGTTCATGCAGGCGGATGGGTCCACCACGCGGCGGTTCGGCGGCACCGGTCTCGGTCTGACGATCTCGTCCACGCTGGTGCGGCTGATGGGCGGCCGGATCTGGGTCGCAAGCGAGCCCGGGCTCGGCGCGACCTTCAACTTCGACGCTCCCTTCGACATCTCCGCCGTCCAGGACGCGAGCCGTGGTCCCGAGCCGCTGCTCGCCGCCGTGCCGGTGCTGATCGTCGACGACAACCCGGTCAACCGCCGGATCCTTCACACCCAGCTGACCCGCTGGCACACGCGTCCGACCGCGGTCGAAGGGCGGCGAGGCGGCGCTCGCCGCGATGATCGCGGCGGCGCATGCCGGCAACCCGTACGTTCTGGTGCTGCTCGACGCCAACATGCCCGACCTCGACGGCTTCGACGTGGCGGCGCGGATCGCGCAGCGCCCCGAGCTCGCCGGCGCCACGATCATGATGCTGACCTCGTCGGGCCAGTATGGCGACGCCGGCCGCTGCCGCGAGCTTGGCATCGCCGCGTATCTCACCAAGCCGGTCGAGGCAGCGTCACTCTACGACGCCATCTGCCGCGTGCTCGAGACCGGCGTCAAGAGAGTCCGGCCGGATCCCGCGGCGATGCCCGCCAGCACGCCGGCCTCCTCCGGCCTCAAGGTCCTGCTGACCGAGGACAACATCGTCAATCAGCGCGTGGCGGTCGGGCTGCTCAACCGCCGCGGACACGACGTCACGGTTGCCAACAACGGGCTCGAGGCGCTGGCCGCGCTCGAGCGCGAGACCTTCGACCTGGTGCTGATGGACATCCAGATGCCCGAGATGGGCGGCCTGGAAGCCACGGTGGAGATCCGCCGTCGAGAACAGGAGAGCGGCGCGCCGCCGATCCGCATTGTCGCCATGACCGCGCACGCGATGGCCGGCGACCGCGAGCGGTGCATCCAGGGAGGGATGGACGGCTACCTTTCAAAGCCGATCGATCCCGCCACCCTGTTCGCGACCGTGGAGGATCCATCGTCCGATCACCGGGCCGCGAGCAGCGCCGCCCAGCCGCCCCGTCCGCCGGCGCCGATCGACCGCGCCGGACTCATGCGGCGCCTCGGCGACGATTACGAACTGCTCGAACAGGTGATCGGGCTCTTCCTGGCGGACTGCCCGTTGCGCCTCGCGGCGATCCAGGCGGCCGTCGACCTGCGCGATGCGGAGCAGATCCGGACGACGGCGCACGCCCTGAAAGGCAGTGCCGGAAATCTCTCGGCCGACACGCTGGCCGAAGCGGCCCGCACGCTGGAGCGGCTCGGCGCCGAGAGACGGCTGGAACCAACGCCCGCCGCCATGCGGCAGCTCGTCGTCGAAGCCGTCGCGGTCATGGAGTACCTCCGTGCCTGGGAGAGCGCCGGGGTAGGAGTGGACAACGTATGCGTGTCCTGATCGCCGACGACGACCGGGTGACCACCAGCATCCTGGAGCGAACGCTTCTGGGCTGGGGGCTCGAGGTCGTAGTGGCGAACGACGGCGCCGAGGCGTGGGCCTGCATCGAGCGGGATCCGCTGATCTCGATCGCGATCCTCGACTGGATGATGCCCGGCGCGGAGGGGCCCGAGCTGTGCCGCCGGATCCGCAGCGAGGCATCGCACGCCCATCTCTACGTGCTGCTGCTGACGACCCGGGAAAGCCGGGCTGACCTCGTCGCCGGTCTCGAGGCCGGGGCCGACGATTATCTGATCAAGCCGTTCGACCCCGAGGAATTTCGCGTCCGTTTCAAGGCGGGGCTTCGCGCCGTCACGCTGCAGGAGCGCCTGTCGGAGCGGGTGAGACAGCTGGAGGAGGCGGCGTCGAGCATCAAGCACCTGCACGGGCTGCTGCCGATCTGCAGCTACTGCAAGCACGTCCGGACCGACCAGAACTACTGGGAGCAGGTCGAGGACTACGTGTCGGAGCACTCCGCACTCCAGTTCAGCCACGGTATCTGCCCGACCTGCTACGACGTCGTGATCGCGCGTCTGGACACTCCGGCCGACGTCGCCTGACGCTGCCGGAGCACTTCGTAGAAAACGATCGAGGCCGCCACTCCGAGATTGAGTGAGCTCGCCGCCCCGAGCATCGGTATCCGGACTTCTGCGTCACACAGCTCGCGGTAGGCACGGCTGACGCCGCGGGCCTCGTTCCCGAACACCGCCACCGTCGGGAGCGAGAAGTCGTGCGCGGCGATATCGCGTTCGGCGCGCTCGTCCGCGGCGACGGCGCGACACCCGGGCACCAGCCGTCGAACCGCGGTGAGCCAGGCCGCCACTTCTCCGGGCGACTTCACCCGCACCACCGGTACGACGAACAGCGAACCCCGGCTGGCGGTGATCGTCGCCGGATCGTAGATGTCGACCGCGTGGCCAGAGACCAGCAGCCCGTGCGCCCCGAATGCATCGCACGACCGGATCAGGGTCCCGAGGTTGCCCGGGTTGGCCGGGCGGTCGATGACACCCACCAGCAGGTCGGGCCTCACCGGGATTCTCTCCAGGTCGTCCGGCGGCATCTGCAGCACCGCGAGCAGCTCCGAGCCTTCATCCTTCCGGCTCAGTCCGTCGAGCAAGTCCCCGGCAAGTTGGTAGCGCATCGGGGCCGATGCCCGCTCGATGACGTTGGTAGCCCACGACGACAGCGCCGCCCCCCGCCGATGGATCACCGCGGCGAACTTCCAGCCGTGCGTCAGCGCCATGTTGATCGGTTGCACCCCCTCGACGAGGAAGGTGCGTGTGGCGTGGCGCTTCTGCCGGTTGGCCAGCAGCGCCTCGAGGATCTGGTAGGCGCTGTTACGTCTGGTGATACTGACGGTCTCTGAGGTCATCGGACGGGGACCTCGTAGCCGGAGCGGGTCTTCACGTCAGCGCCAGGTCGCCTGACCCGAACGTCGAGGCGATGCCATCCGGGTCGAGGCGGGTTCCGCAGCGTATAGCTCAGAAGATATCGCTGCCTGAACTCGTCGAGGATGCGGGTGAACGCCGACGCCAATGAGGACGAGTCGACGGCGAGCACCTGGCCCCCGGTCGCCGCCGTAACCTCCCGGAGCAGCGCCGGGGTTTCGGCTACGCCGGCGGTGGTGACCGCGTAGACGACGGTGTCGGATCGCCGCGCCGCCAGCACCACGGCTTCGGCGGGCAGCCAGCTGGCGGTATCGACGCCGTCGCTGAACACAATCAGCAGATTGCGACGGTCCCCCGGCTCGGTCATCGCGATCGCGGTGTACATCGCGTCGATAAGCGAGGTTGCCCCCGACGGCGTCACTGCCCGCAAGGCGCGACGGGTCAGTTCGTGACCGGACGTCAACGCCTGCCGGCGTTCGACCGCCTCGCTGAACGCCACGAGACCGGACCGATCGTCGTTTTCCAGCGCTTCCAGCAGGGCATCGCCGGCGCCCAGGAGCGCCTGCAGGCGTTCCGCCCTCAGGCTGCTGCTCATGTCGAGCGCGAGCGTTACATCGAGCGGCCGTGCGTCGGCGCCGATCAGCGTGGCCTTCTGCAATTCGCCGTTGTCGCGCACCTCGAAATCACCGGCCGCAAGACCGGGCACCGGCCGGCCGTTGTCGGTGACGAGGACGTCGAGCCGGACTGATTCCACCCGGCTGGTGAACGTTGCCTGTGGACCGCCCTGTGGCGGCGCCGCTGCAACAACCAGGGCGGTGATCAGCAGGGCCGGCGCTACGGTCATCTGATCTTCCGGGCCGGCTCAGCCGGGATCGGCAGGCTGGACATACGGCTGGCGAACTGTGCGTAGATGGCGCGGGCGTTGCGACCGCTCGACCGGCTGTAGATCCACCAGGGATCCGTGCGATCGGCCGACCGGATCCGGCTTGTGAGCAGCTGCTCGACCGAAGCCCGGCTGGCGGCTGTGTCGCCCCGTCTCGCCGCCAGGTGACTGATCGAGAGCTTCGGCGACTGCGCGTCGGGAAACAGCGCCGCCGCCGACCGGTACATCTGCATCGCGCCGGTGGAATCTCCAGTTCCCTCGAGGGCGCGGCCGAGGAAGAGGCGGGCGAAGTACTTGATGGTGACATCCGCCGGACCGTCGAGACTCTGACGCAGTTGTTCGACCGCGTCGGCTGGCTTCCCGCGCAGCGTCAGTACGCGACCGAGGCGCACGCGCGCCTCGGTCATGGCGGGATCGATCTGGACGGCTCGCCGGAAACGTTTCTCCGCCTCCGCGAGCAGCATCCCGGGCGACCGGGCTGCGGTCTGCACGATTTCGTCTGGCTTCAGATGGCTGCGTCTGTGATCGAACGTTGCCAGCGGCGCCTGCATCACCGGGGCGGCGAAGGTTTCGGCATAACAGCCGGCGTCGAACTGGATCCCCGCGTCATCCGGAAACCGCCGCAGCGACGCCTCGACATGAGGTTCCCAGTCGGCGAGGTTGTGGTCGCTTGCAAGCATCGACGAGACCGTTCGATACCAGGCAATCGAGTGTGCCCGGATCGTCGTGTTCTCGGCCGTGAGCGGTTCGGCGCGATCCACCAGCTGGCGTGCCCACCTGAGGTGCGAATCGAGCGGCGTGGTGCCCCGTGCCCGGCCGTCTTCGGCGACGAACGCGGTCCCGGACTGCGGATCGACCGGTCGTTGCGTCCCCGGGATCAGGAAGGCGACATCGGTCAGCAGGGCAGCGGTCCGCAGAAGCACAACCGGCTCACCCCAGCGACTGAGCTCGTCGAAAACCGGTTTCAGCGATCCCCACGGCCTCATGCCGGCTGCCTGGACGTGCTCGTCCAGCCGGCCGGGGGCGTGCTGCCGCAAGATCAGAACCCAGGCCTGCGCCTGCTCGCTCCGGGTCTGGGGTGCGGCGGCGAGGACCGCGCTCATCAACCCCAGCATCGCCGCCGACGCCGGCCAAGTCGATTTCAGATGAGGGTGCATGCCGCTTCGGCAGCTTGTACGACGGGCGTGCGTTGGTCAAGGGCGCGGCTTACGGCCATGCTTCTTCTGTTTGGTCTGCAGTTCCTGCAGGTAGGTTTCGAGCCGGTCCAGCCGCCGCTCCCAGATGTCGCGGTACTTCTCGGTCCACTCGTTGACCGCCTTGAGCGGAGCGGCATCGATCCGGCACGGGCGCCACTGCGCTTCGCGGCGGCGGGCGATCAGCCCGGCGCGCTCGAGCACCCGAAGGTGCTTGGAGACCGCCGGCAAGCTCATGTCGAAGGGCTCGGCGAGCTCGGTAACCGAGCACTCGCCCGAGGCGAGGCGGCCGAGGATGGCCCGCCGGGTCGGATCGGCGAGGGCGGCAAAGGTCGCGGTCAGGTGATCGGTGGTCGGCATCTTATGAAACCACTAAGTTAAGTAACTGAGAGATTAAATACACCCCCGCCGCGCCGGCTGTCAAGCGGATGCCAGCGGGACCGGCCGGCGGTCCGCCGCTGCGCGTTCGGTCAGCCAAGCGAGCCGTTGAGGATGTGGGCGAACGGCACCAGGCCGGCCTTCTGAAGGGTCTTTCGCGAAGGGACGTTCGACGGGCTGCACCGCGCGCACGGGACGGCGCCGAGCTCGTAGGCCGCCTGCTTCAGCTCCTGGACGAGATATGAGCCGAAGCCGCGGCCGCGGCGTGCTTCCACGACCTCCATGTAGAGGTCCGTATAAGGAAGGTTGTAATGAAACAGGAGGCCGCCGGTGGCGACGGTGTCCTCTCCGAGCCGAAGCCGGTACTCCGCGCCTCCCTGCCGCTGCGCGATCGCCGCCCGGGTTTCTTCATCGGAGGTCACCCGCTCGACGACCGCGCCGTTGGCCGGGAGCGCGGTGGTGAGGCCGTCGTGGAAGACGATCTTCTCGCTCCAGATGTCCCGCGCATAGGTATGCAGCATCACCGTCAGCAGGAGGTCGCTCGACTGGATCTCCATGAACCGGGCGCCGCTGGCCGACAGCAACGCCTCGAACAGGTCGAAGGCGCGTGCGCGATGGTCCGGGAGCACGTAGAATTCGAAGATCGTCGGCTTGTCCGTCCACGGTCCGCCGATCGCCACCGAACCGAAGGCGGCGACCGCACCCTCTACCGCGCAGGTGTAGGTGCGGGTCCAGCCGTCGCGGCGGTGGATGGAGTCGTGGACGATCTGGTCGTTCATTTCCCGGCGGTAACGGACCCGCAGGGGAAGCACGGCGGCCGCGGTCGAGAGTGTCGCCAGGGCTGACATTGGTTTGAGCCAGTCGAGCACACACGCCGGCCACAATCAAGCGCACGCCAGGAGGAAACATGGCCCGAACCGGTCGTAACGATCCCTGCCCCTGTGGCAGCGGCAAGAAATTCAAGCACTGTTGCGAATCGAAGAAGAGCGGCGGGGCATCCTCGCGGCTGATCATGGTGGTCGTCGGCGGGGCGATCCTCGTGGCCATCCTGGCGGCGTTCTCGAACGCGCGCGGGGGATCGGGGACCGGGAGCACCTGGTCACCGGAGCACGGCCACTACCACGATGCCTCCGGCCGCGAAGTCCCGCGCTGACCGGCTGGAACGCGCCCGGGCCTGACCCGGCGGAGAACCCGCCGGGGATTCAAGGGAAAGCTGTTCTCAGGCGGTGCGACCTGTCAGACCAGCGCGCCGCTCGGGTTCGCCGCCAGCGGCAGCTCGACGGAAAACACGCAGCCGACGCCGGGAACGTTGTGAAAGTGCAGGTCACCACGGTGGGTGTGCACGGCCTGTCGCGCGATCGCCAGACCGAGACCGAGGCCGGCGCGATCCCGGGCTTGCCGATGCCCGAGTGATTGCGCCGTCAGATCGGTGTCGAGGCCTCCGCACTGGTCCTCGACCTCGATGATCACGTGCCCGTGCTCGCGGTGCGATCGAAGAACGACGACACCACCCGGCCGCGTGAACTTGAAGGCGTTCTGCAGCAGGTTCATCACCGCAGAGCACAGCAGGTGCTCATCGCCGTCCACCGCATCCGCAGGATCCGAGGGTTTGACCTCGAACCGGATGTCGTGGTGATCGGCCAGGAGCGCGGCGCTGGCGGCCACGTCGTGAAGAAAACGGTCCACCATGATCCGGTGCACCGGCGGTGGGTTCGCCGCGGTCAGCCGCACCTCCGACAGCGTGCTCTCGATCAAAGCTCGAAGGGTCGTGAGACAGCGCCCGAGCACCGCGCTGGTCGATCCGTTCACCGCGACCTGACCGTTCTTCAAGGCGGAGAACGCCAGTGACGCGGTCTGAATCTGGTTGCGCAGCTCGTGCGCGAGCTGGGCCATCCGCTGCTGTTCAGCCTGCGACGTCCTTTCCGCGGTGAGACGCGCGTGTTCGGTCACGGAGGTGGCGATTGCGGTATCGAGCGATCGATTCAGAATCCGAAATTCATCCACCGAAACCGGCGCCTCATGTGCCACCGCCAGTTCGGTCACCGCCTGGCAGATGTCGCCGTAGAAGTGAACGACTTCGGAAACGGTGAACCCACGCAGCAGAAGTTCGGCTCCGTGCCTGGTCGCTCCGTCGGCGATCGCCGACGCAAAGGTCAGATCGTCGGTTGCGGCACCCGCCTCCTCGCGGAGCGTGTCGGCTACCTGCCCGAGGAACAGCGGAACGCCGGTCCGCAATGCTGCGATGCTGAGCGTCGGCGAGCCCCGGCGCAGCGCCTTGGCGGCGGTGGCCTCAATGATCGCCTCACGATTGAGGAGGAGGAACTCGTGCAGCATGGGGGGTACCTCTTTTTCTATCACTGAACCCACCGCGCCGGTTCAAAGATGCGCGAAGCATATCGTCGTTATTCATCAGCTTAGGGGCGACATCTTGCGACACCAGTATCCGAGATCTCAAGGTAGCTGGAATCACCAGGAGTGTCATATCGAATTGCCCAGCTCGCCCGAAGTGAGAGAGCGGCACGTGCGACCGAACGTCCAATAACCCACAGGTCTCGGTCTCCGCCAGGTCTGTCCCTCCGCCCCCTCCGTTCCTCCGCGCCTCTGTGTGAGAGTTTCTCCGGGTTCAGACGAGCGTCGCGGATCGGCATCCGCCGCGTCTCTCATCTCGAAGTTGTAGGTGAGTCCTAACGTTGGGTATCAGCGCCAACTGAAGCCTGTTCCTGGCCCGCGGGATCATTCGTCGGCCGGGACCACTATAATCGCGGTCAACGGGAACAAATGCGGCTGGCGATCAAACCAGCGTCCTGACAGCATGCGACCTAAAGGGATACTGTGAAGTTGGCTTGGACGGCACGTCGCCTCGCCGCGGCGGGCGCGGTGCCCTGCGCGATCCTGACCTCGGCGCTGATTGGCGCATGCTCCGTTGTTGTCCCGACGCGCGCCCCGGAGCGCTGGAGCATTGGCGAGAGCCAGCTGCCGGCGGGCGGTGCTGTCCTCTACCGGGACGTGGGTGTCTGGGAGCTCTATCGCGGGTATCTCATCGGCGGTGGCCTGTTGCTGGTTCTTCAGACGTCACTCATTGGCGCCTTGATGCTCCAACGGGCGCGCCGCCGGCGCACCGAGTTGGCACTACTGGAGAGTCGACGGCGTTACGAGCTCGCGACCGGCGCGGGGGCCATCGGCGTCTGGGACTGGAACTTCGACACACAGGAGCTGTACGTCGATCCAATACTGAAATCGCTCCTGGGATTCGGCGACGCGGAGATCACGAGCCGTCCGGAGGACTGGGGAGCAAGAGTGCATCCTGACGATGTGCCGGCGGCCGCCGCGCTCATCAAGGCGTGCGTCGATGGCGACACCGACGTGTACGACGTCGAGCACCGCATGTTGCACAAGGATGGCAGCGTGAAATGGTTCCTGTCGCGCGGGTCGGCGATGCGCCGCGCTGACGGGACTCTGCAGCGCCTGGTCGGCACGAAGGTCGACATAACGGAGCGCAAGCGTGTCGAAGAGATCATCCGCGAGAGCGAGGCGGCCTTGCAGCTCAGCCACCGCGAGATTCAGCATCTGGCGGGCCGGTTGATCGAAGCGCAGGATGCCGAGCGCGCACGGGTCGCGCGTGACTTGCATGATGACGTGAGCCAGCAGCTCGCCGGATTGTCCATCGCCCTCAGCAGCCTTAAACGCCGTATGGTCGAACTGCCCGACAGCGAGGGTGTGCAACGAGAGCTGGGGGCGCTCCAGCAGCGCACGCTCATGCTAACCGAGAACGTCCGCCACGTCTCACACGACCTGCACCCTTCCGTGCTCCGGCACGTTGGGCTGGTGACCGCTCTGACCGCTTATTGCGGCGAGCTCTCGCGTCCACACGGCGTCGTGATGCGGTGCAGCGCCGAGGGTGACTTCGATGACGTCGCGCCCGAAGCGGCGCTCTGTCTCTATCGGATCGCCCAGGAGGCGCTCCGCAACGTCGTCGCGCACGCCGAAGCCAGCATGGCGGACGTCCAGCTGCGTCGTATCGGTGGGAGCGGCGAGCTCACCATCGCCGACAATGGCAAGGGATTCGATCTCGCAGGTTCCCACGGGAACGGCAAGGGCCTGGGGCTCGTCAGCATGACGGAGCGGGTGAGGCTCGCCGGCGGCACCCTCAGCATCGAGACGGCATTGACGAAGGGAACACGACTGCGGGCGCAGATTCCGATGAATGCGTACCCGGGGTAAAGTCAGTCCGTCGCGACGGCGTCGTCCGTGCGGCAGACCGACTACCACGTCTACAAGTTCGTCGATTGAGGTGCGACGATGGTCGCGCGCTTGCGAGATGCGAGTGACAGCGGTCAATCGGCACGAAGGGCTGACACGGGCTCGATCCGCGTGGCCCGGCGCGCCGGCAGGTAGCTGGCGACCAGCGCGATACCGACGAGCGCGGCCAGGGCCAGCAGCAGGATCGCCGGGTCGTTCGGCTGCACACCGAAGAGCAAGGTGGCGGCTGCGCGTCCTCCAGCGAGCGCCAGCAAAACTCCCAGTCCTGCCCCGACGGCTACCAGCAGCGCGGTTTCGCGGAGGATGAGCCGGGCGATCGTGCCGCGCCCTGCGCCGAGCGCCATCCGCACCCCGATCTCGGTCGTACGCCGGGTCACCGTGTAGGCGATGAGCCCGTAGAGTCCGACCAGCGTCAGGACCGCTGCGAGGACACCGAATCCGGCCGACAGGGTCGCCAGCAGACGCTCGCGCACGACCGTGTCGCGGATCCTGGTGGGCAGCAGGCCGTACTCGACGCCGATCTGGGGGTCAACGTCGGCCAGGGCCCGCGTGACGGCGGCCGTCATCGAAGTCGGCGGCACCGACGATCGAATCAGCACCCGGAGATACGCTCCGCCCGCTTGTTGCGCGTCGGCGAGAAATGCCACCGCTACCGGCCCTTCCTTCAGATCGGCATAGGTCGAGTTCTTCACCACGCCCACGATTTCAAACGTCTTCGGAGGGCTCGAGGGGGTCACTTCCCGGGTAAAGCGCGTGCCAATGACCGGCGCCCCCCGTGAGGCGACCGTCGACGCGAAGGTCTCGTTGACGACCGCCACCGGCACGCCCTCCGGTATGTCCGCATCGCTGATATCGCGCCCCGCCACCATCGCCGTTCCCATGGTCGTGAAGAATCCACTGCTGACCCAGTTGAACGACGTGTCGAACCGCCGTGATTGATCGCCCTCCGCCCAGACGACGTTGCCCGACGAGTCGCCGCTGACCGGGATGATTCGCGCCGTTGCCGCCGCCTGCACACCTGGCAGCGCCCGCACCCGATCCAGAAGCTCGCGCCGGAACAGCATGCGGCGGTCCGGTGAAAGCTGCAGGCCGCGGAAGTCGATCCCCGCGGTGATCACCCCCTCAGCGTTGAACCCCGGATCCATGGTGACGAGGTTCCGCAGGCTTCGCGCGAACAGCAACGAGCCAAAGAGCAGGACGACCGACAAGGCGACTTGAACGACGACGAGCGCGCGCCGGAGTCCGACGGCCTCGCGCCCGGCTGTGCCGCCTCGAGCGCTGGCGCGCATCACGCTGCTCGCGCTGACCCGCGTCGCGTTCATCGCCGGTACGAGACCGAACAGAATGCAGGTCAGCAGCGACAGCCCGGTGGTGAATGCCAGCACCCGCCAGTCAGCACCGAGGGCCAGGGCGGTCGACTGCGTGTTGGTGTCGAGCATTGCCACCAGCGAGCGGCTCAGCGTGGCGGCGAGCAGCATGGCACAGACGCCGCCGATCGCAGCCAGGACGAAGCTCTCGGTCAGCAGTTGCCGGATCAGCCGGCCCCGCGACGCGCCGATGCCGAGCCGCACCGCAATCTCCCGTTGACGGGCCGTCGCGCGCGCCAGCAGCAGGTTGGCGAGGTTCGCGCACGCGATCAGCAGGACGAGCGCCGCCGTGCCCAGCAACATCCACAGCGGCGAAGTATAGGCCTCGCGCAGCTGGGAGACGCCCGATCCCGCGGGAGACGCGGCCAGCTTGAACCGGAGGTATGCCGGCACGCTGACCGCCGGATAGTGTGGTGGCAGGGTGGCGGCGAACAGTTCGGGGGAGATCGCCTCGAGATGTGCGGTCGCGCGCTCGATGGACCAGCCTGGCTTCAACCGGCCGAAGACGCTGAGCCACCAGCTGGTGCCGGATTCGAGGCGACCCTTGCCATTGTCACTGAACACAGGGTCGGCGCATGCGGGGACGGCGACATCGAACGTCCGGCCGACATCGAGTCCGTGAAAGGACGCTGGTGCGACGCCGACGACTTCCGCCGGGTGCGAGCTCAAACCGATCGTCTGGCCGATGACCGCCGCGCTGCCGCCGTACTCGCGCTGCCAGAAGGCATAGCTCAATATGACGCGAGGCGCGCAGCCCGGCCGGTCGTCGTCCGCCGAGAGCAAGCGTCCGGCCGCAGCCTGAAGTCCGAGGGTCGAAAAGAAATTTCCAGTGACCCAGAGGCCGCGTGCGGTGCGGACCTCGCCACCGGCCGAAAGAGTGAACGCGGCGCCGCTCCAGGCGAACAGCTGCGCAAATGCCTGTTGCCTGGCGGCGATCGCCTGCCAGATGGGATAAGTAACGGCCGGGTGCCACGTCTGGAAGTCACCTCGCGCGCCCTCGGTGTCGACCAGGTGGATCTCGGCCAGCGTCGCCGGATCGGTCACCGGCAGCGACTGCAGGCGGATCGCATTGACCACCTGGAACAGGGCCGTATTCGCGCCGATGCCCAGCGCAAGCGACAGAACGGCGACCAGGGCGAAACCGGGGTTGCGGCGAAAGCCGCGCAGCGCATATCGCACGTCGCGCACGATTTGCTCGAGCCAGCGCCGGCCCCACACGTCGCGTGTCGCTTCCTGGATCTGGGAGATGTTGCCCAGCTCACGGCGCGCGTCCGTGACTGCGGTCCGTGCATCCTGTCCGCGGGCGACCCGATCGGCGGCGGCCATCTTCAGGTGCGCTTCGATTTCCTCCCGCAGGTCGTCCTCACGGTCGCTCATGGCTCTATCCCTCCTGCGGCCTGGTGAGCAGGCTGGTCATTGCGCCGACGAGAACCTCCCAGCGCGAGCGCTCGGACGCGAGCTGCCGGCGGCCCGCGGCCGTCAGCCGGTAGACCCGCGTGCGCTGCTTGTTCGCGGACAGTTGCCAGGTGGCGGCAACCCACTTCTGCCGCTCGAGGCGGTGGAGCGCAGGGTAGAGCGATCCGGTATCGACCTGCAGGACATCGCTCGAACCCGACTGGATCACCTGGGCGATGCCGTAGCCATGCTGTGGGCCCCACCTCAGGGTCTGGAGGATGAGCAAGTCGAGGGTACCTTGCAGCAGTTCGATGCGGTTCTGGTAGCGCGCGCGCTTGGCCATATGGATGTAGATAGACTACATCCATGGATGGAGTCCGTCTACTCCCTGGACTCAGCCGTGGGTGAGCGGAAGGCGAGGTTGTTCGAGGAAACCGGAGCCGAATCTCTCAACTGCTCTCACTGAGGATGTTCACCCCGGTCACGTGGAAGTGCTTCGCGGCCTGCAGCATGCCCCATGCATGCGCAGCTTCTTGGCGATCTGTCGTGGTGGAAGTCCGCTGGCCCGACCTGATTCCGTTGGGTCGGGCCAGCACATGCGATAGGTTCCTAAGTGGTGAATGCTCTGGGCAGGAAGTCGACGATCAGGTCGGCGTGGTGATCCCAGAGTACCAGCGTGCGTCCGATGATGCGGTATTGCAGCTCCGGTGGCAGCGCCGGCAGCACCATCAGCAGTTGCGGCGGCACGAACTCGATTGCGACTCCCGCTGGCCACTCCATATTCACCCGGAGATCCGCCGGTTTCATCGGAGGGCGGTCTCGGTCGGCGTCAATGTCGGCGAACACGGCCGCCCAATCCTCCGGCGAAAGGCACGTGGCTATGCGGTGCTTGAAGATGCGGCCCACGGCCGGCGTGATGATGTCCCCCTGCCGCGCGTTCTGACGGGCCACTTGAATACGGGTCGCCAGCAGCCGCATGTTGGCGCGAACGACCGCTATATCCCTGGTCGGCTGCAGCGGTGGTAGTGGGCCTTCGAGCAGGCGGTGCAGCGTCACGTATTCGTTGACGCGCTGCTCGAACTGCCGCGTGGCCTCGAGCTCGTGAATGATCGAGACAGTCTGATCGGCGGAAAGCGTTGCGGGTGGACCCTGTGCAGCACCACCCAAGGTCAACAGGCCGAATACGCCCGCCGTCATTGTTCGCCGAAGAAGTGCAGTCATGATGTCCTCCGCTTTGCTTTGGGATTGACGGGCGCTGTCAATGCGGGGCTGAATCGTCCTGTCCGCAGCAGAGCCGCCGCGGCGGATGCGGCTGCCGCACCGCACACGCTGACAAGCGCTCCCATCTTGAGTGCCGATAATGTCGGGCCTGCTCCCACGCTAGCGGTGGCGAAGAACAGGGCCGCCGTGAAGCCAATCGTCGAGATGAAGCCGACCACCAGGAGCTCGCGCCAGCCAATTCGACGGGGCAGGTGCAAGCCAAGGGCGAGAGCGACCGCCACACCTGCCATCAGGCCGACAGGTTTGGCCGCGAGCACGGCCAGCGGCAGACTCAAAGCCCCCCAATAGAGCGCGTGGATTGGAAACCCCCCATTGACGAGGCCGAAGAAAAAGAGCGCCAGCTGGGCGGGATGCCTGAACCAGCGCTCGAACTGGCTCAGTGGATCGTGCGCGTTCGGCTCGGCATCGACGAAAAAACCGGGGTCGCGTGGCGCGTGCGGCACGAAGGGCACGATCGGCACCAGTGCCAGCGCCGGCGCGAATCCGCCAAAGTACAGCGCGCACCACGACAACCCGCCGCCGACGAGGATGTAGGGCCAGAAGCTCCTGACCTTGGCGCGCCGGAGGACGATCGCGACCGCGGCCGCAGCCGCCATCAGGGTAACCAGAATGTCCAGCCGAATCAGCTCGCCGGCGCCCGCGGCGGCCAGACCCACCACCCCGATCGCATTGGCACAGATCCCGAGCAGCACGAACCACGGAATGATCGGATGTCTGCCGAAGATCAGCCGCGCGACGAAATAGCCGAACGCGACATCGGTGACGAGCACGACCGGCCAGCCTTCGACCAGACGAGGTTCGTCGAAAAGCGGTACCAAGCCGACAAAGGCGAGCGCCGGGACGACCGTGAGTCCCAACGAGGCGACCAGCGGCAACATCGCCCGCCGCCATGGGTGCAGCACGCCGCCGGGGGCGGTGGCCTCCGCCACCTCCTTCATGATCAGGCCGAAGAACAGGACCATACCCACGTCGTTGACGAGGAATTGAAGGGGAAATGTCCTGCTGAAATAGCTCTGGGGCAGGGTATTGGCCCACACCAGCGCAACAAGAACGCCAGCGGGGAGGACCAGGAGGTGCTCGGTTGCGAAGTCCCACAACCGTGGAAGCCCTGGCCCCGGCCCGCTCGCGTGCCGTTCCGGAGCGCCTGAGGCGTGCGTGCGCCGCCGGTCGGCAGTCGCTCGAAGGGAAGGTTGCATGGTGGTGCTCCTTGTCAGCTGCCGATGCGGGCCATCGGACGCCGAATCCGTCCGGAGTCCACGGTCGCGCCGGTTCGCGAGATGGCCTGAAAGTGAAGGTCATCAGCGCCGATCTCGACGAGCATGAACGCCTGTTCCTCATCGAATCCGACGGCTGTCGTCTCGGACCTTCGCAGGTCACCCTTGCGGAGCTGCCCGCCGGAACCCGTAACGAAATAGTGGATGCCCTGCTGCGGCTTCAGCCGTTCGTATACGTGATCGTGACCTGAGAACACCACCTGCACCCCGTACTTGACGAGCAGCGGTTCGAGCAGGACCCGTATGTCCACGTTCGAGCCATGGCGTCCGGCATTGCTGTAAAGGGGATGATGGAAATAGGCGACCTTCCACGGCTCCGTCGACTGCTGGAGCGCCGCCTCGGCCCACTTCAATTGCGGCGCATCCAGCACGTTGGTATCCAGAACGAAGAACCGGACATTCTTGCGCACGTAGCTGTAGTAGCGCTGCCCCTGCATGTTGATCGGGGCGTAGTCGAGGGTGCCCAGGGTGTCGTGGTTGCCCAGCGCTGCGTGAAAGGTAACGCCGGCATCGAGCAGCGGCCGGAACGGCCGCCCGAACTTATGTTCCAGGTCCGACCCCTTCTGCGAGCCATAGAAGTTGTCACCGACCATGAGCACGAGGTCGTAGGCAAACGCCTGATGAAACTTCACCATCTGCGCGGCGACCTCATACTCGGCCCGGTCGCCGGTCCCGTTGTCGCCGATCACCGCGAGTTTCAGTGACTCGGGGACATTGGGGAGCGTCAGCGGGCCGGCGAGCAGCAGCACGCCGGCGACGGCAACGAAACCACTGATGCAGAATCTTCGGCGCATGTCAGATGTCTCAGCAACGCCACTGCCAGGGTCGAAGGTGCGACAGCAGGGGTGGTGGCGGGTTCGGACCGGCGATCGCGGCCCGCCGGCGGGAAATGTTTCACGCTGGCGGGGAAATTGTTCGCAGCGTCGATCAACGTCGAGCTGCGGACGACAGAGCTCACCAGGGTGGAAGCGTTCGATAGAGGAAGTGCTGGAGATACGAATCGCGGGATGCCCGCAGCTCCGTTCCGGTTCCTTCGAAGCAGATTCGTCCGTCGTGGAGGACCATGAAACAGGTCCCGGAGTGCGAGGATCGGTCACCGGAACGATGCGCAGTACTCCACGCTCTCGGACCGCGGCGTGGGTGGCGACGTAGAACGCATCCCGAATCTGGTGGGTCACGACGATCGAGGTGGAGTGCTCGAGGTCGCGCAGTTTGACGATCTGGTCGTCCACCGTGGTGGCGATGATGGGGTCGAGCCCGGACGTGGGGTCGTCGAACAGCAAGAGACGCGGTTTCGCCGCCATCGCTCGGGCGATCGCCACGCGGCGGCGCTGGCCACCCGAGAGCTCCGATGGCAGCCGGTCGGTGAATTCTCCGAGACCGACGAACCCGAGGACCTCTTCGACCCGGCTCCGGGCCACGGATTCCGGCATATCGGTCTCCTCGAGCAGCCGGTAGCCGACGTTCTCGGCAACCGTCAGCGAGTCGAACAGCGCATTTTCCTGGAATAGCATGCCGATATCGGCTCGCACCCGCGTGAGATCGCGCTCGTTCATCGCGTCGATCCGCTGGCCGTTGACCAGAATGGTGCCTGAATCCGGCCGAAGCAAACCGAGAATGAGCTTCAGCACGACCGATTTTCCCGCACCACTCGCACCAAGCAGGATCCGCATGCTCCCTTGCGGGACACTGAAGCTGACGTCGTCGAGCACGACGTGCTCGTCGAACGCGAACGACACTTTGTCGAAGATGACCGCCGAGGCCACTGTTGCGACGGCAGCCGGACTGGCGGATGCTGACCGCAGAGCGGGATACCCCATAGCCGGTGTGGGAGCAATCGAGATACCGAGCGATGGGACCATGCCGGCATCCACCCCCTCACCTGTCAGGGCCGAGGCGGCCGCCGCAAAGGCCAGCACCAGAAGCAACGGGCTTCGTAGCTGACTCGGGTGGCCGCCATCAGGTCCTTGCGCTCACGCCGTCGCCGCAGCCGGCACGGTCTCGCGCTCCGAACCGGCGTCTTGACGGTGCTCACGGATGGTGAGGACTGGACAAGTCGCATTTCGCATTACCCTGTCGGCAACGCTGCCCATCATGAACCGGGCGGCGCCGCCGCGGCCGTGAGTGGCCATGACGACGAGGTCGATCGGCGGCTGTTCCTGTAACCGGTCGAGAATTTCCATCGTCGGCGACCCCATGCGAGCTGGTCATGACGGCGCGCACCTGTGCCTGTTGTTCCGCGCTCAGTAGCGCGCGCAACTTCTCTTGCGCGAGCTGTTCCATCTCGATGAAGTATTGAGCTGGCGGTGGGCTGTAGATCTCCATGAATGCGCCCGGGGCGAAGGGGTTCTCCACGACGTGGACGATGTGCAGCGTGGCGCCAAGCGCGACGGCCAGGTCGAAGGCGTAGTGCAGGGCCTCGGCCGATCCCGCGCTGAAGTCCGTGGGCACCAGGATGTTTGTGGCTTTCATAAACCGCCTCCTGCGGTCGAGAGTGCAAGCACTGCACCAGCCGAGCGGCGAGTCGAGGCGCGCGCAATGAACCGGTGACGCGGACTGTGCCGGAGTCTTGCAAGCGCAGGCATCGAAGGGGTGCAATGATGCTTATGCGCACGGTGGAGATCTGGTTCGGCCTGCTGGTCCTCGCCGTCTTGAACGGCGGATTCCGCGAGGCGATGCTGGTACCGCGTCTGGGCAGAGGCGTGGGGCAGGCCGTGAGCACGGTCATGCTATCGACGCTCATTCTCGGGCTTGGCTGGGTGACGCTCCCGTGGATCGCGCCGGCGACGCTGCAGGATGCCTGGACGGTTGGCATAGCGTGGGTCGTGCTGACGCTCGCCTTCGAGTTCCTCGGCGGGCACTTCATCTTCGGCAAGCCGTGGCCGGAGCTGTTCGCGGACTACAATCTCCTGGCGGGTCGGATCTGGGTGATGGTGCTCATCGTCACGCTGATGACACCGGTAATCGCTTTCACTCGCGCAGCGAGCTGATTCCTCGGGGCGAACGCGGGCCTGGACCCCGTGGAAAATCCCGCACCGCTGCGGAAAATCCACCGCAGCAGCGATGACGACGAGTCGGATCCGCTGCGAAAGTGTGTTTGTGGATCCTGGCAGCGGCCTTGCCTGGACTGTTCCATTCTCTGACATACTCGAACAAGAAACCGGTTGGCGGGCACCGGGTGTCGATCAGGCACCCAGTGCTCGGAACTCCTGAAAATATGACGAATGCGACTGTGCTTGTCGTAGACGACGAGGAGCTGATCCGGTGGTCGCTCCGAGAGCGCCTGAGAGGCGAAGGGTACGAGGTCCGCGAAGCCGGAACCGGTCGCGAGGCGCTCGAACAGTTCAAGGAGGGAGTCGACATCGTTTTGCTCGACTATCGGCTGCCTGATATCGATGGGCTGACCGTTCTGCGCGAGATGAAAGGCGCGGACCCCGACGTCCTGGTGATCCTCCTGACGTCGCTGGTCAGCGTCGACACCGCGGTCGAAGCGATGAAGCTGGGCGCGTTTCATTTCGCCAACAAGCCGTTCAATCTGGACGAAGTCGCGGCGACGGTCGGGCGGGCGCTCGAGACCACTCGCCTGCGCCGCGAGGTCAAACAGCTCCGCGCTAACGAGGCCCGACCCTACGCGGCCCGCGCGATCGTCGGGGTGTCAGCCGCGATGGAGACGCTTCGGCAGCTGATCGCGAAGATTGCAGCCAGTCCGGCGTCGACGGTGCTGTTGACCGGCGAGAGCGGCACCGGCAAGGACCTGGTTGCCAAGGTCATTCATTACAACAGCGGCCGGGCCTCGCGGCCGTTCATGAACATCACCTGCTCGGCCCTCCCCGAACAGCTGCTGGAGAGCGAGCTGTTCGGCCACGAGCGCGGAGCATTCACCGACGCACGGCTGCAGAAGCGCGGGCTGCTCGAAAGCGCGGATGGCGGCACGGTATTCCTCGACGAGATCGGGGAGATGGTGCCGGCGCTCCAGGCCAAGCTGCTGCGCTTCCTCGAGGAGAAGAGCTTCAAGCGGGTCGGCGGCGCCGCCGACATCCGAGTCGACGTGCGGGTGATCGCCGCGACGAACCGGAACCTGCAAGAAGACGTGGCCAAGGGTCGCTTCCGGAGCGACCTGTTTTACCGGCTGAACGTGCTCCCGATGCCTCTGCCGGCGCTGCGCGAACACGCGGAAGACGTGCCGATCCTGGTCGAATACTTCGTCGACAGCTTCAATACCGAGTTCAAGAAGCGGATCACCGGCGTCAGTCCGACAGCCACGACACTGCTGAGGGACTACGGCTGGCCCGGCAACGTGCGCGAGCTGCGGAACGTCGTCGAACGCGCCATGCTGCTGGCCGAAGCAGAACGGCTCGAAGTGAAGGACTTCGGCGTGCTGCGGGCCGGCCCGGCGTCAGGGGACCCGTTCGAGCTCCCGGCCGGAGGCGTCGATCTCGAGGAGCTCGAGCGAAGCCTGGTCGTGCAGGCGCTGCGCCGCGCCGGGGGCAACCAGACCAAGGCAGCCGGCCTGCTCGGTCTGAACCGCGACCAGATCCGCTATCGGATCGAGAAGTTCGGGTTGACGACGTCGTAGCCCGCTTCCGCCCTTCCACGCCAGCTCCTCCCGCTGGATTCTCCCTGGCAGCCGGGAACAATTTCGCGGCGATGCAGCATCAAGCCGCGGCTTTGCCTCGACTCTCCGTGCTTGACTCGCTGGCAGGCTTCGTGATGCCTGAGCAAACAGCTCGCATCCGAAAATCGCGAACTGCCCAACAGGAGCTCGCCCATTGAACACGTTTCGACGACCATCTGCCGCGCGGGCGACGCTGGACACGAGGTGACCGATGACGAAGTCGACGGTGAAGCTGTCGGTGGTCGCCCTCGACTATGACGGCACCACGGCGCAGAACGACACGATGGGCCCGCTGGTGCGCGATGCCATCGCGGCGACGCGGCGGCGGGGCATCGCCGTGTTGCTGGTTACGGGTCGTATTCTTGCCGTCCTCAAACGGGTCGCCGGGGATTTGACATTCGTCGATGGTGTGGTGGCCGAAAACGGCGCCGTATTGCACTTTCCCCAGACTGGTCACACGACGTTGCTCGCGCCGGAGGTCATTGCCGGCTTCGTGGACGAGCTGCGGCGTCGGAACATTCCACACTGGCCGGGGCAATGCCTGGTTGATGCTCACTCGGCCGACGCGGTCGCAATCCTCGACGTTATCCGGCAGCTCGAGCTGCCGCTGGTCCTCATTTTCAACGGCGGCCGGGTGATGGCGCTCGCGCAGGGCGTGAGCAAAGCCACAGGACTTCAGGAGATACTGGCGACCTTCCGGAAGTCTGCCCACAATATGCTGGCGATCGGGGACGCCGAGAACGACCATGAATTGCTACGCCTGGCGGAGGTCGGCGCGGCCGTGGAGTGGGGAAGCACGGCCTTGCGCGCCGCCGCCGATACCGTGTTGCCGGGGCTCGGCCCACCGGCCGTGGCGCAGTACCTCGACGAGCTGACGCGAGACGGCCGCCTGCCGTCGCCACCGCGCGCCCGTCGCCGACTGCGTCTCGGCTATACCGACGACGCGCGGGAGTTCTCCCTCGCCGCCAAAGGACGGAACGTCTTGATCGCCGGTGATGCGATGTCGGGCAAGTCGTGGGTCGCGGGGCTGCTGTGTGAGCAGCTGATCCTGCACCGATACTGCGTCTGTGTCATTGACCCCGAAGGAGACTACGGGTCCCTCGAGGCCCTGCCCGGCGTTACCGTGCTCGGTCGTGATGATGCACCTCCCACGCCCCGCGACCTGCTCCGCGCCCTTCGCTACCCTGATCGCAGCGTGGTCGTGGATCTTTCCAAGCGGTCCCATGCGGAGAAGCTGCAATACATCCAGACGGTCCTCCCTCTGCTGAATGAGCTTCGACGGCAAACCGGGTTCCCCCATCGAATCGTGGTTGACGAGGCCCACTACTTCCTGCAGGGTCCGGGCGCGCGTCATTTACTGGACCTCGAGAGAAACGGGTACACCTTCGTCACCTATCGGGCGTCAGTGTTGCCCCACGAACTCCTTGAGGCGACCGACGTGGTAATCGTGACGCACGAATCAGATGCCGCAGAGATCGAGTCGCTCCGCCGCTGGTGCCGGAGATGCGGTCAGGTGGACTCGGCCCGCTGGGCGAGCCTCGGCGATCTCGCAACCGCACAGGCTGTCGCGCTGCCGGTCACCGAGGAAGCGGGCGGGGACCTGGTTCAGTTCACGCTTGCGTCGCGGCTCACACCACACGTGCGTCACCGCGAAAAGTACGTGGATGTGCCGGTCAGTGAAGCCACTGCCTTCGTGTTTCACGGCAGCCGGCCGCAGGAGCGGCGCGTGGCGCGGACGCTGCGGCAGTTCGTCGCGGAGTTGAAGGCCCGCGACCAGTGCGATGACTACTTACGCCGGGGTGATTTTTCGCGATGGGTCGCGGGAGTGTTCGGCGACCAGGGGCTGGCCGCCGAACTCCGGGAGCTCGAGGCGAGTCACCGCGCTGTACCATCCGCCGGCACCGTGCCCGCGATGATTCAGGCGATCTCCGAACGGTACCACGTTGCATGATGGGTCCGTCACTTCTCGCCGTCAACACACCGGGCAGCTGCGCCCGGAATGCGACCAGCAACGTCGTGCCAGGTTTGACAAGGAGCGACGCGTGACACGGTCCTCTCTTCACCACGTTCCCAGTGGCTTCAAAGGTGTGGTTCGTCACTACATCCGTGACCTGGTCTACGGGGCGAACGATGGCCTCATCACCACATTCGCCGTTGTCGCCGGCGTCACCGGCGGGGCGTTGCCGGCCCGGACCATCATCATCGTTGGGGTGGCAAACCTGTTCGCTGACGGGCTCTCGATGGGAGTCGGTAACTACCTCTCGATCCGCTCCCACGAGAGTGCCAGGGCGGCCATGAACCTTCCTGAAGAAGAAGCCAGTCCGGCCCGACACGGGGTCATGACATTCCTCGCGTTCGCATCCGCCGGAACCCTGCCGATCTTGCCTTATCTCATGGGGATGGGTAGCTTTACAGCCTGCACGCTCCTGACATTGGCGGGCCTGTTCGGGGTCGGGTCGATGCGCGCATTGGTGACGGTGGATCGCTGGTGGCAGGCGGGGCTGGAGATGCTCGGGCTGGGCACAATCGTGGCGGCGGCGGCCTACGGGAGCGGCGCGCTGGCCGCCTGGGCGCTTGCCTGACAGGCAATCGGGATGCGGATAGAGGCGGGCGCGTCCGGACTTTCGCTGCCGGACGCCTCAGCCGCGCAGTGTCAGCACGGCGCATTTCGCCTCGCGGAGTACATGGTGCGTCGTCGAGCCGAAGAAGAATAGGTCGGCAGCTCCGCGTCCCTGGATACCCATGACAATCAGATCGGCCCGAGCCTCAGCGGCGAGCTCGAGGATCTGCCGATACGGCTTACCCAACCGAACGACATGAGTGATCGAGCACGAGGCGCGCGTCGACTCGGGGACCAGCTCGCCGAGTCGTCGTCGAGCCGCGGCACTCCACGCGTCCAGGTCGACGACCGCTGGAGGCGTGAAATCGTAGTAGAGCGGTAAGGCTTCGATCGCGTGCATCAGCGTCAGGCTGCCCCGACTCTCCTGGGCCAGCGATACGCCGTACTGCATCACCACCGCCGAACTCGCGGAAAAGTCGACCGCGCACAACACGCGTTTGAACGGCGCTGGGCCTCGCGGCATCGCATCCGGAGCTCCGGGTGGGACGGTCATTACTGGACAACGGGCTTTGCGAAGGACCTTCTCCGCCGTCGATCCCAGGAACAACCGCTCGAAACCGGAACGTCCGTGTGTGCCCATCACTACCAGATCGGCATGTAGCAGATTGGCCTGTACCAGGATCTCGTCGTGAACGCTGGGGGCCTCCTCGAGGAGCACGTTGACTGGTACTCCGGGTACACGCTCGGACTCGACCAGGCGCTGAACTTGAGCAGCGAGAGCGATCCGGTCGCTGGTCGGGTCAACGATTGGTGGTGTGACGGTTCCGACGTAGGGGGGAGCCGCGACGACCGCTGGCACGGGCGAGATGACGTGGAGCGCCGTTACAGTGGATCCGTAACAGCGTGCCACCCCCAGGGCCTGATCGAACGCGCGACGAGAATACTCGGAGAAATCAACCGGGCAGAGAATGCGATTCATGGCGATCATGACGGACCTCCTGCCCCTCAGCGTTCGCGTCTAGGCAGCTCGAGCCAGAACCAGCCGCGGATCTCTCCGGGCGCGAATCCAACGGCTTTGTCGAACGGGTACCGTTGCGCCAGAACGCCTTTCACCGCGGGACTCAGGCGGGTTGCCGGCCCGTGACAACTCGCGCAGGCACGTCCCTGGGCGATGGGCCTGAGAACCCCGACTTTGTCGCCAAGGTCGACAGCAAAGCCATACACGTCGTGGACGCGACGACCGGCATTGGCCTTGATGATATCGACCGCCCACGCGGGCGGCGCGTTCGCGGGGTTGCGCAGCCGATCACTCGGTACGCCCTGCGCGCGTTCCTTCCTTGCGGAGACGCTGGGTAGTCAGGAAGCTATCCAGGTGACAGGAACCCATCGCCAGCTCCGGCGTGGCAATGACGACAGGATCCGCAAGCTGGCGAAGCACCGAGTCCTGCATTGCCGCGATCATCAGGTCGGCCCGCGCGATCAGGGGACGCATGGTCGGCGGCGCCTCGTCGATGGGCCAGGTAGGTGCCTGGGCTGGCAGTGCCCACATCGTCGAGAGCAGAATGAGGAGCGTGTACTGAGGCTCGCATGCTCGTTCTCCTTGACCGTCGGCTTCATGATCGAGTCCGCCGCTCTCGACGTCTTCACCCGAATGCGGACATCGACGACGACTGCGGCATCAGCCGTCACGATCACCGGGTTGAGGTCGAGCTCCTCGATCTCGGGGCACGCCTCCAGTAATACGGACAGTCGCAGGAGGGCACTGCCGTAGGCTTCTTCGTTCACCGTTGCCCGCCCGCGGAATCCGCGCAGCAGGGCCTTGCCGCGGATCTCTTCGAGCATCGCCGACGCACCCTGGTCCGTGAGGGGAGTCAGCCGGCACGAGGTGTCGCGCAGAAGCTCGAGCAGCGTTCCACCGGATCCACACATGACGACCTGGCCGAATTGCGGATCGAGCAGTCCTCCCGCAAACATCTCGACGCCGTCGCGAATCTGCGGCTGGACGATCACCTGCGTGACGTCGGGCCGCCGATGCAGTGCATGAAACGCGCGGCTGACCGCTTCTTCGCTGGCCAGTCCGGTGAGCACGGCGTTTGCCTCGGTCTTGTGGAGCAGCGTGGGTCCCGCGCCTTTGAGCACGACGGGATATCCCAGCTCCTTGGCCGCTGCCAGGGCACCCTCGGCGGTGACGACCGTTCGGACCGGCGCAGTCGTGAAGCCGCCAGCGTCGAGCAGCGCGAAGGCACTCAGCGGATCGAGCCAGCCGCCGCCGGTGGCGACCGCTCGATCGATGATGGCCCGCGTCCGTGCCGCATCGAAATCCTGGAATGTCGGGACATTACCCTCCGGCCGCCGGCGCCATTCTGCGTAGCGGACCGCGCGGGCCAGAGCGGCGACTGCAGATTCCGGAAAGGCATAGCAGGGCACGGGTGCGAGCGTCTCAGGCAGGCCCGTCGCTCCAAAGAAGGTCGCCAGCACCGGCTTTGAGGATCCGCGCACCGTGGCGGCAAGCGCCTGCGCCACATCGTCAATGCGGGTGACCAGCGGAGGGATGAAGATGACCAGCACGCTGTCGACGCCCGGATCGTCGAGCAACAGAGGGAGCGCCCGGCGATAATCCTCTGCCGAGGCGGTCGCCAGCATGTCGATGGGGTTCCGGAGGCTGCCCGCCGGCGGCAGGAAGGCAGCAAGTGCCGCGATTGTCTGGTTCGAGAGCTTCGCCAGCGTCAACGCTCGCGCATCGCAGGCGTCAGCGGCAAGGATCCCCGGCCCGCCAGCATTGGTCAGGATCGCGACTCGTGGTCCAGCTGGCAGCGGCTGATGGGCCAGCAACGCTCCGATCTGAAAGAGCTCCTCGACCGTGTCGGTTCGGATGACTCCGGCATCTCGGAACAGCGCCTCGACCGCTGTGTCACTTGCGGCGAGAGCGCCGGTGTGCGACGTCGCCGCCCGCGCCCCGCCCCTGGATCGGCCGCTCTTCACGGCCGCGATCGGCTTCCGGCGCCCAACCCGCCGGGCGATCGTGCCGAACCGCCTGGGGTTGCCGAAGCTCTCCACGTACAGCAGGATTACCGACGTTTGTGGATCCGACTCCCAGTATTCGAGCAAATCGTTGGTCGACACGTCGGCCTTGTTGCCGACCGAGACGAAGCTGGAGATGCCGAGGTCGAGTTGCTTCGCTGTCTCGAGAATCGCGAGACCAAGCGCGCCGCTCTGGCTCGAGAAGGCGATTGGTCCCGTGGGCGGGAAGACGGGTGAGAAGGTCGCGTTCATGTGGACCGCAGGATCCGTGTTCACGATGCCCATGCAGTTCGGGCCGATCATGCGGATGCCGGCCCGCCGCACTTTGTCCCGGATCGTCGCCTCGCGGCTCCGCCCCTCATCGCCGGTTTCTGCAAAGCCGGCGCTGATGACCACGATGGCGGGGACGTGGGCCGCAATGCATTGATCAACGGCGCCCTCGACAGCAGCGCAGGGAACGGCGATGACGGCTAGGTCTACGGGAGCGCCGATCGACGCAATCGTCGGCCAGGCGCAAGCTCCCTCGACGGTCTGACCGCTCGGGTTGACCGGGAACACCTCGCCGGTGAATCCACCGCGCGCGAGATTCAGGAAGATCTCGGCGCCAATGGTGCCGCGCCGTCGGCCGGCGCCGACGACGGCAATCCGCCGGGGCGCAAAGAAGGCGCCAAGAGTGGTGGGTACGCTCTGTGTCGAGGTGGTCATGGCGTTCCAACCTTGAACCGGGTGACCCTGACCGCTGTCGAACTGCGGCGGAGCCCACGTGATCCCATCGTCTTCCGGGCCGGGAGGCGCTACCTGAGTGACTGCTGCGGCCGGCGGTACAGCATGTATATGAAGCGGCCGTGCAACCAGGCTTCTGTGGTTGCGCTGTCGTACTTCGGATGGATTGATTCGCCGTGGATGTGCGCGTAGTCCCCCCCGAGTCGCGCAACTTCTTGCACAAGGCGCGCTTCCGTGTTGGCCATCAGCTCGGCATAGCACCGATCCCAGAGCTCATCGCGATGGACCAGAGTGCCACCGATCCGACTGCTGCTGGCCTCCACGGTATGCTCGCCCATCAGTTCTGCGTGGAGCGGCGGCAGCTCGTGGTGCCAGTAGGCAACCTTCGGTCCGGTGCTGACAGTCATTGACATCTGATTGTCCTCACGCGACCCTCGTCGCGGGATCGGCGCGCTGGAAGCGCACCTTGCCGGAGCTGCGAAGCACCAGGACCGGGCAATGGGCCGCCCGGATGACCCGCTCCACGATACCGCCAGCCAGGAGGTGGGCCACGGCGGTCCGGCCGTGTGTCCCCATGATCACGAGATCCGCGCCGTAGTGGGCGGACGCCTCTGCGATGCTCTCGGAGATTTCTCCGGTTCGAACCTCGATGGTGACGTGCAGCGTCTCGGAGGCCAGCCGGCGCGCGATGCGGTAGAGGCGCAGCCGTGCGGTCTGATACAATCTCCTCACGAGAACCAGGCGCTGCCGCTGCACGGTCGAAGGCATGCGGTGTCAGGCCGGCCGGAGGCAGCACGTGGACAAGATATAGCGCGGCGTTGAGCGCGACCGCGAGGGTACTGGCGTATACAGCCGCCCGTTCCGAGACGTCGCTGAAGTCCATGGGGACGACGATTTTCTGAATCTGTGATGACATGAAGGGCTCCATGTGGAGCACTGAACGGCGAAAGGCGTGCCACATAAACGGCCGGTAAATGGACGTGAAGGTCGTGCCCGAGCGGGGAATTTCTCGGGCTGAGCATCGGCGGTATCGAAATTCCGCTGGAACGAATGCGGCATGAAGTGACCGATGCCGGCGATTCAGGGACGGGTGCATCCGAATGCATCACCCGACGTTAGGTGGGAAATTTTCCCCAGCGGCTGCGGAGAAACCCTGCCGTCATGCCGGCAGAGAGAGTCGCAGATAGCGCGGGAACGTCAGGGCCGTACGGCAGGGCCCTTGCTCCCCAATATTCAGGCAACGCCCGCCTCCCCGATACTCAGACGGAGACCACATGAGCAGCTCGTTGACTGACCTCGCTCCCCGCGTCGTCAACATCGTGAGGCTGATCGATGCCGAGTTCGACGAGATGCCAGGCATGCGACTGACCGACGCGCAAGTCCGGCGGCTGTGGAACGCCTCGCACACAGAATGTGAACAGGCGCTGCAGCACCTCTGCGAGGCACAGCGTCTTGGACGCGACCGTGGTGGACGGTACTTCCGGCGGGCCTGTGACTATTGAAGTGGCAGCGACCTATCGGAGGCGGAAACTCAGGTCAAGCGGAGAGGACATGGCCAGCGCCAGCATACTGATTGTCGATGACGAGGAATTGATCCGGTGGTCCCTGCGGGAGGCATTCAGTCGACAGGGATATGAGATCCTTGAAGCCGCGACCGGACGCGAAGCCATCGAGCAATTCAAGAATGGCCCGGACGTCGTGCTGCTCGACTATCGGCTTCCCGATACCGACGGCCTGTCGGTTCTCAGAGACCTCAAGAAGGTCGACCCAGACGTGCCGGTCGTTCTGCTCACTGCGTTGGTGAGTGTCGAGAGGGCCGTCGAGGCGATGAAGCTCGGAGCGTTTCACTTCGCGAACAAGCCATTCGATCTCGACGAGCTGGCGGCCGTCGTGGCGCGAGCGCTCGAGACGACGCGGCTGCGCCGAGAGGTCAAACAGCTCCGAGAAAACGAAGGCCGCCCGTACACATGGCGCGCTATCGTCGGCGAGTCGGGCAGAATGGCGGCCCTGAGGCAGATGGTCGCGAAAGTCGCGGCCAGTCCCGCATCAACCGTCTTGCTCACCGGCGAGAGCGGCACCGGCAAGGATCTGATTGCCAAGACGATCCACTACAGCAGCCTGCGTGCATCGCGTCCGTTCATGACCATTACTTGTTCGGCATTGCCCGAACAGTTACTGGAGAGCGAATTGTTCGGTCACGAACGCGGCGCCTTTACCGACGCGCGTATGCAGAAGCGCGGTTTGCTCGAAAGCGCCGACGGCGGAACGGTATTTCTGGACGAGATCGGGGAAATGGTGCCGGCGCTCCAGGCCAAGCTGCTGCGCTTTCTGGAGGAAAAGAGCTTCAAGCGGGTCGGCGGCGCCACGGACATCCATGTGGACGTGCGCGTGGTGGCGGCCACCAACAGGAATCTGGAGGACCAGGTCGCCAAAGGTGTGTTCCGCAGTGACCTCTACTTCCGTCTCAACGTACTGCCGATCCCACTTCCCGCGCTGCGAGACCACGCCGAAGACATTCCCTTGCTGACGGATGTCTTCATCGACGCGTTCAACCGTGAGTTCAAGAAGCGAGTTGTCGGGGTTAGCTGCGCTGCTGCATTGCTGTTGAACAAGTACAGGTGGCCTGGAAACGTGCGCGAGTTGCGCAACGTGGTTGAGCGCGCCATGCTCCTGGCAGAAGGGGCGCGGCTCGAGGTCGAGGACTTCGGCGCCCTGAAGAGCGGCCTGGGCAGCAGCGACCCGTTCGAGCTCCCGCCCGCCGGCATCAGTCTTGAGGAACTCGAGCGCAGCCTGGTCATTCAGGCTATGCGACACGCCGGCGGAAACCAGACCAAGGCTGCGGGCCTGCTCGGGTTGAATCGGGACCAGATCCGCTATCGGATCGAGAAGTTTGCCCTTACGGTTTGTCATTGATCCCGGGTGGCCTGGGCCAATCATGCCCGGATGCGCCCGCTACGACCTGGTGGCAGCTAGTAAGATCACGCCTATGCTCTTGACCGCAGCAGCAGGCTTACGGGAGCGTCGCTCGGTCAGCCGGGATCCACGATGGCTCCGTTTCGCGGTGGTCATCCTCATCGGCCTGATCTTCTGGGTCGATGTCATCACGCCGCCTGGCGTGGCGATTCCTGCGCTCTACGTCTTGCCGGTCCTATTGTTCATGCGCGGGGGTGAGTACTGGGAGCCAATCCTGGCCGCCACCGGTGCCACGCTTCTGATCGTTAGCGGTGGATACGTCCATCCTGCGGGAGGCAGCCCCGAGATAGCCAGCATCAACCGGCCACTCGGAACCTTGATTCTCTGGATCACCGCTGCCGTCATCGGGCATTACCGGCGAACGCAGGCGCATTGGGCGAAACAGTTTGAAACGGATCATGTCGCCCGCGAGCAGTCCCTCCACCGGCTCGAGGAGATGCGACAGGCGCTCGATCAGGCGGCCATCGTCGCGACCACGGATCAGCGCGGCATCATCACGTTCGTGAACGACAAGTTTTGCGAGATATCCGGGTATTCGCGCGCCGAGTTGCTCGGCCAGGATCATCGGATCATCAACTCCGAATATCACGACAAAGAGTTCATCCGCGGATTGTGGCGAACGATTGCCAGCGGGAAGGTATGGCGGGGCGAGTTCCGGAACCGGGCCAAGAACGGTTCGATTTACTGGGTCGACACGACGATCGTGCCCTTCCTGAATGACGCCGGCAAGCCCCGTCAGTACCTTGCCATCCGCAGCGACATCACGCAGCGAAAGCGGGCGGAAGCGAAGCTGGCCGAGCAGTCGGCGCTGGCACAGCTGGGCCAACTGGCGGCGGTTGTGGCACACGAGGTTCGAAACCCCCTGGCCGGCGTCCGCGGAACATTGCAGATTCTGCGGTCTCGCGCCGCTACCGACGCCCGGGACCGTGACGTGATGGACGCCATGATTGCGCGCATCGACGTGCTCAACAGCAAAGTCGAGGACATCATGCGTTTTGCCCGGCCTCGCTCGCCAGTGCTCGAGTCGGTCGATCTGACCAGTGTTCTACACGATGCTGCCGCGAGCGCGCGTGCGGCGGCAGGATCAGGATGTCCCGGGATTACGGTCCATCAGTCGACGGCGCTCGTCCATGCGGACCGTGAGATGCTTCGAGATGTTCTCCTCAATTTGCTGCTCAACGCCTGTCAGGCGGGGCCTTCGGAACCGATTGAAGTGCAGGCTGCGAAGGTCGATGGAATGTACACGATCGAGATCGCCGATCGGGGCGTGGGGTTCGGGGACAAGGATCCGGAACAGTTGTTCGAGGCGTTCCACACGACCAAGAAGAGTGGCACCGGCCTCGGCCTGGCAATCGTCAGACGCCTTATCTCGATCCAGGGCGGGACGATTTCGCTCCATGCCCGTGATGGTGGCGGCACCATCGCGCGCTTCACGCTTGCGCCAGCTCGCAAGAACTGAGCCGGCATTGGCATTAGGACTGATCTCCCCTACTCGTCCCAACCCTCGGCGCACGTTTTGATCGTCAGCATCATCTTACGTTCCATGATGAAGTGAGGCAGCTCGGGAAGATGGTGGCTCCTCCGGCATAGTCCACTATCGGGCCCGGGGCGCTTGTCGAACATGCGCGCCCGGAGTTGATCTTGCTGAGCGCACAGTGGGCGGTGCATCCCGCGCCGTTTGCCAGGGCCACCACCGCTTCGACAAATGAAAGATCCCGCTATGGCGCGAGAAATTCCCCTTCGAGTGTTGGTCGTCGACGGCGAAGCACTCATCCGCTGGGCGCTCTGCACCGGCCTCGCGGCAGCCGGGTTCGATGCGGTGGGGGCAGAGGACGCAGGCGCCGCCTTACAACTGGCAGCCGAACGGCCGCCCCCGCGCGTGGCGCTCATCGACTGGGGACCGTCTAAAGAGACTGCCCACCTCGTGACCGAGATCAGGCGGATCTACCCTGCTTGCCGGTTCATGCTCATGACGACTGTGGATCGTCGCGACCTGGTTGCGCCGGGATCATGGGACGCCGTCGTAATCGACAAGCCGTTCGACCTCGCGCGGACCGTGGCGCTCGTCAGCGACGTTGCAGATGGACGGGGCCGCGCGCCACTTGATCTGCGGAAAGGGGCATGACGGTTGCACGCTCCCGGGTAATCCCACGGAGGATCTTATGAACGCCCAACCATCGGTTCTGTGTCCGGTTGATTTCTCTGATGCCAGTCGCGTGGCGTTGAAATATGCGCGGGCGACGGCTGCACACTTTGGCGGCCGGTTGGTGATCTTGACGGTCGAGGATCCTCTGCTGACGGAGGGAATGGATCTCGGCACCGGAGCTCTGTGGGATCCAGAGGACGCCCGCCTCCATCTATCGCGGTTCGCATCCAAGGCTCTTGGCGGTAATCCGCTGAAGAATATGGCTGTCGATTATCTGGTGGCGGTGGGGAAGCCGGCCCAGTTGATCCTGCACACTGCACAGGAGCAGAGCTGCGATCTCATCGTCATGAGCAGCCACGGCCTGACGGGCGCGCGCAGAATGTTCTTCGGTTCCACCACAGAACGTGTGCTGCGGGAGACAACCGTCCCTGTCTTGATTACCTCGCCTGAGGCGGAAGGACCGGAAACACTCGAGGCGCTGCGGCGAACCGTCCGCCACATCCTCGTTCCCGTGGACCTTTCGATCGCTTCCGTACGCCAGGTGCGGATTGCACGCGGCCTGTCGGAGGCGTTGGCTGCGCCGATGGTGGTGACTTACGTCATTGAGCCGGTTCGCAGTCCCCTCGCCGCAAAGCTGCACCTGCCAAGCGTAGAGAGTGAACGAAAAGCAAGAGCTGAGGACGGCCTCGCGCAACTAATCGCTACGCTACCGCAGGGACATAGTGCGGAAGCGCTTGTGGCCTACGGCGATCCTGCAGAAGAGATCGCCAAGATCGCCCGCGATCGCCAGATCGGACTGATCGTTATCGGCCTTCACGGTTCCCCGGCCTACGGGCCCCGAATGGGCTCGGTGACTTATCGCGTGATCTGCCTCTCTCACCGCCTGGTACTCGCGTTACCACCGGTCGCGGAGACCATTCAGCAGACCAGGTCGGCGACGGCGGCAACTCGCAATGCTGTGGAACCGGCCGACGTCCGATGACCTGGTGCCGCCGATGACGCCTGAATCATAGAACATGCCGGCGGCACCCGAATCCGGCGTCCTGCGGACGCAGGAGGGCTGTGATGATCGAGATCCGACGGATCCTTTGCCCAGTCGACTTCTCGGACTACTCGCGACGGGCGCTCGATCACGCGATCGCGATTGCCCGATGGTATGAGTCGACGGTCACGGCCCTCCACGTGTTCACGCCAGTTCCTGTTGCCGCTTACAGTCCTGGCCCCGTGGTCATCGAGCCGACCGTGTTGACCGCGGCGGACCGCGGCCAGCTGATCGCTGAGACAAAGACGTTCGTCGAAGCCGAGCGCATACCCGCGGTTGCCATCGAGGCCGTGGTTCGTGAAGGGAATACCGCGGCCGAGATTCTGGATCAGGCCCGCACTATGAATGCCGACCTGCTCGTCATTGGCACGCATGGGCGATCCGGCTTCGAGCGGTTACTTCTCGGATCGGTCGCTGAAAAGGTGCTGCGGAAGGCCAGCTGCCCGGTCCTCACGGTTCCGGGAGGGCTACCGACCGCCCCGCCCGCTGGCCCGGGCCTCTACAAGCGAATCCTTTGCCCGGTGGACTTCTCGCACTCCTCGTTGCGCGCATTGCAGTACGCGCTGTCGATAGCGCAGGAAGCCGACGGGCGGCTCACCGTCCTCCATGTAGTGGCGCATGAGTTCGAGAGCACCGTCGACATGGCAACCGTTGTTTACGATGCGGGAATGACCGTGAGCTGCTTCATTCACGAACGTGAAAAGGTTCTCCGCCAGCGTCTTCAAGAAGCCGTTGCGGGCGCCACCGAAGTCTGTAAGGTGGAATCGCTGATGACGCATGGGAAACCCTGGCGCGAAGTTCTGCGGATTGCCACCGAACGCGACAGCGAACTGATCGTCATGGGGGTACACGGACGTGAAGCAGCCGACCTCGGGCTTCTCGGTTCAACGACGCAGCATGTGATGCGTGAAGCCGCGTGCCCAGTGTTGACGCTCAGGTAGAGCTGATCTATTGGACTGCGCTGTTCCACAGACGCAACGTGGTGACGACCCGAAAGGCATATGCAGACTGAGGAGCGACGGCGTGGTCCATCAAACGCCGCGCTCCGGGCGTGGGAGGAAGTGTCGATCAAGGACCTGAGCGCGCTGCTTGTCGGCCGCTCAAGCGGTCGATCCTTATCCGGTACACGACAAGCGCATGGGGTTCGCGCGAGGTCGTTTTGGCGGCAGCGGGGAGCCACCATTCCGGCCTCGACTCGAAGAACTCCTGCGCCCGTTGCCGTGCCGCTCTATCGTCCGGCGAATCACCCAACTCCTCGTATCCGCCGAAGATCAGCACGGTCGTCCAGTGATCCTTGTCGGTGATCTCGTCCACCTCAACGCAGACCTTAGGGTTCTCGCGCATCCATTGAATCTTCTGCCCGACGCTGGAGAAGGCGTACAGGCACCTCCGATCAGCATCGAAGTTGAAGTGGATCGGGACAATGTAAGGCTGATCGTTGCGGGCGCACGCCAGCCGTCCCAGCTCTGAGCGTCCAACTACCGCAGCGCTTTCAGCGTCGGTCAATTCATGAATGCGCACCTTGAAAAACTAGCACATAGAAGCCTGCCAGGCGGTACGCCAGTTGCTCTCGACAAAGAGTCCGCACAAGCCCGGCTCCAAGTCGCGCGCGAGCACGACAATTGAGGCCGCCTTGCCTAGTTAGCCCGACCCGGCGCGCGGCAATCGCTCGCCGTACGGAAAAAGCGTCCCGTCGTCCGCCTCCCAGTACGCGCATTCGGCACACTCCGGCTCCGAGACGGCGCGCCACTTACCCGGCGTACGAACGCAGACCCATGCAAACTCGTATTGCGCTCGCTGCGTTGTGGTGCTCGTCGGTGGGTCACTGAGTCGACTCCAGCGACAGTCCGCGATCGGCTGCTCCACCGCTATAAAGAGTTTGCGCGTCATACGGTCCCCCCGCCGACGGTAGTGCAACCCGGCTGCCGCTCAATCTCGGCGCGTTCCCAGTGCCGTCGTACACCGCGCATTTCGGCTACGCGGCATTCACGTGCCGCTTCTGAACGATCCAGCTCCAGAGAAACAACATCCCGACGAGCAGCAGCGGCGCTGCAATCACGAGCATCCAATCGAAATGACCTCGGGCCCACGTCAGCGAATAGACGAGGGCGAGGCTGCCGAACCCGGCTGCGCCAATCCATGCACGACGCCAGGCCAGCGCCACGAGTGTGAGAACGATCAGCGCGGGCAGCAGGTGAATCAGGAACTCGAGCACGGTGTCGGGGAGCGATAGCCCCTTGCCGAACGCATCGAGCGCAAAGAGACCGACGAAGAGACCCACCACGATTCCGAGTGTTCGCGGGATCCAAGGCAGCAGGCGGTGGAATTCGCTGGTCATGACCGACCTCCCCTTATCCATGCAGGGTGACCGCACGCAGCGGCGCGGGGCGCAGTCGCTGGCGGAAGACCGGACGCGAACCCGACCTGTGCCATCGGCGTTGCGTGAGCCGTCTCCCATCCATACCAGACCGGCCGCGGAGGAATCCGCACCCGATAACGGAAATTTCCCCGCTCGTCACGGACCTGGAAGGCGGAAGTCTCACCCTCCAACACATACGGGGAGGCCTGCACGAACGGCTCGAGCACCGGCGCGTTCATCCAGATCTCACGTTTGAGCCAGGAGCCTGTCGGGATCACCAGTTCGAGGCCGGAGCCAAGGCCCGCCCGCGTGCGACGCATACCGCGACCGTCTTCCACGACGACGTCGTCAGGCACCCGCAGACCGCGGCAGAACAGGTCGATCTGGAGCTCGCACGGATTCAGCATGATGAACGTTCCGAACAGCCGCAGGACCTATCCTTCTGCTGGAGCAAACTGCGATCCACCGTCAGACGCTGTGCGCGCCGACCTATTTGACGATCAGCATCCCCTTCATCCCGGCCTGGTAGTGACCGGCAAAGGTGCAGATGTACGGGTAGCGCCCCGGCTTTGAGGGCACGGCGAAAGTGACCTGGACAGAGTCGCCGGGGCCCGCCAACGGTGTCTGAGCGATCACCGCACCTTTCATCGCCGGCGGGATGAAATCGGTGTCGCGATGCGGCGCGCCGTCCTTGAGCAGCGTGAGGATGTCGGTGCCGATCTTCAACACGACGACGTTGTGCGCCATCGCGATCTTCGGGATTACTCCCTTGGCCCTCAGACGGATCCGGAGCGTCTCGCCCGGTGTCGCCGAAATGCTGGTCACGCTGTATTTCATGTCGTCGGTGGCCGCGATGTCGATGGTGCGCGGCGGATCGGCGGTCCACGCGGACGAAGACGGAGCAAAGGACGCCGATGCCAGAAGCAGGAACAAGGCAGTGAAGGACCGCATGAAAGAACTCCTTATGTGTGACCGGGAGGCCCCGGGATCTTCTTCAGCTTGCCGTGCAAGGTCGCGGCCGCCTATGACGGCCGTCATACAATCGTAAAATGCAGGAGAGAGTCGATGGCGTCGCGGAGGTACTGAAGGCGACGCCGGTTTTCCGGAAGCTCTCCGCCGCGGACCTGCACACCATTGCGCAGGCCGCGACAGTGAAGCGGTATGAGAAGGGGCAGGTGATCTTCGAGCAGGAGACCCCGTCCGACGCCTTCTACACCATTGCGTCAGGACGGGTGAAGATCATCAAGATGCTGCCGACCGGCAAGGACTTGATCCTGGAGATCTTCGGGCCGGGGGATCCGCTCGGAGCCGTCGCAGCGTACGACGGCCGTCCGTTCCCCGCAAGCGCGGTTGCGCTCGAAGAGACCGTCTGCGTCGTGATTCCGCGCGCAACGTTTTTCCGGCTTCTCGAAGAGCATCCGTCGCTCGTGCGCGGTCTGATGCTGGGGCTCACCGTTCGGCTCGTCGAGTTGACGAACCGTCTGGCTCAATTGAGCGGGACACGGGTTGAGCCACGGTTCGCGCGCCTGTTCCTGAAGCTCGCCGGCGACATGGGCCTCAGCGAACGGGGCGGCACGTTCATTCCGCTTGCGCTCTCGCGTCAGGAGCTGGCGGACATGACCGGCACCACGATCGAGACCGGAATCCGAATCATGAGCCGCTGGGGGAAGGAGCAGGTCGTGCGCACCGAGAAGGACGGCTTCGTCATTCTCGACCGCCGGACGCTGGAGGCGACGGCGGCGGAATGACCGGACCGGGACACAGCTGTTTGCGGGCACTTCGAAGTTAGCGCCCGGGCGTCGACCCTGGGTTCACCCCGACGATCCAATATGACCCGCATCATATGGCCATCGGCGCGGCCTAAGTATGCTCACCGCATGTCGTCGACAAGACAGGCCATGCTCGCCGCGCTGATCGGTGCGCAACGTGAGCTCGGGGCAGCCATCGAGGACGTGGTATCGAGCCCCCGGCAGACGCTTGCCGTCGGCGGGGCGCTGCTGGCCTTTGCTGTCCGGGAAGGCGAATCCTTTCCCGCGCTCGTGCCGCTGCTGGACCCTGCCGCGCACGCGGAGCTTGCCGCCGAGCACCGGCGCATCAGCGAAGATCTGGAACTGCTCGACTGGCTCGTTCGCACCACGCCGGATTCGCCTGACGTCGCGATGTTGAACGCGTCGCTCGTGCGCCGCATGCGGGAGCACATCGAGCGCGACGGACGGCTTCTGGCGCGCGCCGCCCTTCTTGCGTCCTGCAGCCTGTGACCTTCGCATCGACAGCGCCGGCCGAGCCGGTCATCATTGCGGCCGGCATTGGCGGCTATTTGAGGGCGCTGAGCGTCCGGATGTAGGCCACCAGGGCGTCCATGTCGGCGCCGCCGATCTGCGGGTGGCTCGGCATGAGCGGCCGGCCCTTGATCGCCCCGCCCATCTCGATCACGTCGGCGATGTTCTTATCGGTCATTTTGCACTTGCCGTGCCGGCTGCTGAGAGGCTGTGAGCACGGGTCTCCGCGATCAAACGCCCGACGAATTCGCAGTGGTGCAGTTGCAGCAAATAGGCTCCTTCTTCGTCGTGCCGCTCGACGGCCTGCAGGATCGCCCGTTGAGACCGGGAGGTCTGCCTGGCGAAATCCACCCGCCCCTCGAGAGACGAGAGCGCGTCGGCCGTCAGGTCAACCAGCGGGTTGACCAGGGTCATCAACGGCCGATTGCGAGCACACGCCGCGAGAGCGCGCTGAAACCGCGCGCCGGGCAGGCCGGCAGGCCGGCGGCGGGTCATCGCCTCTTCCTCTCGCGCCAGGGCGTGTCTCAAGCGGACGATGTCGTCAGCTTGCGCGTGCCTCGCCGCCAGCCGCGCGATCGTCGGCTCGATGACCCTCGCGTCGCTCAACTCCTGATCCGACGTTCGCCCGAGCCGCAGCAGCAGCGAAAGACATTTCTGAAGTGCTGCCGTGTCGGGTTGGGCGACGAATGCGCCTCCGTCGGCTCCGCGCCTGACCACGAGGATGCCGAGCTCTTCGAGCGAGCGGTAGGCCTCCCGCACCGACACTCGACTCGATTTGCACTGGCGCGCCATCTCACGCTCGGCTGGCAGCCGTTGTCCCGGTACGAGCGTACCGCTTGCGATTCTGCGCTTGATGCCGCGGCTGATCCGTTCGAATTTTCGGTCGGTCTGTGTAGCCATGTCAGGGTATAACCTTGCCCCGGCCGGATCGCGGCGCCTATGACGGCCGTCATAGGCGGGTGAACCGGTAAACGTGGCTGGTGCCTGAGCACCTCGAGGAAGTCGATGCGGTGCTGGCCAGACGGCTCCTGGCGCGCGCCGCTCTTCTTGCGTCCTGCAGCCTCCGACCTTCGCATCTACAGCGCCGGCCGAACCGGTCATCATTGCGGCCGGCCCTGGCGGCTATTTGAGGGCGCTGAGCGTCCGGATGTAGGCCACCAGGGCGTCCATGTCGGCGCCGCCGATCTGCGGGTGGCTCGGCATGAGCGGCCGGCCCTTGATCGCCCCGCCCATCTTGATCACGTCGGCGATGTTCTTGTCGGTCAGCGTGTTCATGTAGACGGCGTCGGTGTGGTCGCGCGGCGGTGGCTTCAAGACACCGGCCCCAGGCCCGTCGCCTTTGCCCCCTTCGCCATGGCAGGGGACGCAGTTCGCCTTGTAGATCGAACGTCCCTTCTCGAGCATGGCTGGCGTCACGCTCTTCGCCGCCGAGGCGGATGCCGTTGCGGCTGACGCTGGCGTGCCAGAATCCGCCTGAGATGAGCACCCGATCGCGACCCCGAGAGTGACGACCGCCGCGAGCAGCGGGATCCCTTTTGTGATCATGAGAACGTAACCTCCTTGGTCGAAGACAGAACCGATGCCACGACAGGGGTTACGGCGCGCCGTCGCCGCCTGGCCGGCAATGCAAATCGGAACACCGCGCAGACCACAGGCACAATGATCCAGAAGGCCAGTGCCGTCAGCAACAGGGCCGCCGCACCAGCATGCGAGAACCGCGCCGCGAGGTATGCGCCTGCCGGGCCGAGCAGGTAGAGGTCGGGCTCCAGGGCGAGCACGCCGAGCACCCGTGCGGCATCGACCGGGTTGGCGAAGAGCGCGGCCGCCAGCCATTCGGGCGGCATGCCGCTCGCCCCGAGCGTGCTCATCAGCAGCAGGTCGTACAACAGGACGAAGGCGAACCACGCGAACACCGCGGTACCCTGCGCCTGCACCGCTGAGCGGCTCGACACCGAGATCAGCAGGCCGACCCCGGCCATCGCGGCGCCGGCGAGGGAGGCGATCGCCGGGAACAACAGATAGTGTCCGATCATCCCCGGGCCTGCGGCTGACGCAATCAGGACGCCCGCCGGGACGAAACCCGCGAGGGTTGCCACGAGCAGCGCCGCGAGCAGGCCGGCGTGCTTGCCGAGCAACAGTCCGGTGCGCGTGAGCGGTTGCGCCAGGAGATGTTCGAGCGTGCCGCGCTCGCGCTCCCCGGCGATGGATCCCGCGCCCGTCAGGACCGCCACCAGCGGAGCCAGCAACAGGCACAGGTTCATCAGGGTCGCGGTCGTCCGTCCGAACGCCTGGAGTGCGAGCCCCGATGTGCTGTCGAGACCCGTGGCGGTGGCCGCCAGGCCCAGTGTGCCGAGGAGCGCGGCATATCCGATCAGCCACCGGTTGAGAATCGCGTCACGCAATTCCTTTGTGAGGACGGGTAAGACGCTGCCGGCTGAGGGTGGAATGCGGACCGCGCCGCCTAGAGCTTCAGACCCGCTGCTCCCGTCGCACAGGGTCACGCGACCATCTTCGAGAACGACCCGCCGGTCACCGGGTCGCATCAGGTCCTGGCCGCCGTGAGTGGATACGAGCACGGTACGTCCCTCGGCAGCGACGGCGCGCAGGCGCCCGGCCAGCCATCGACGGCTGGAGATGTCGAGGCTTGCGCTGGGTTCATCGAGAATGAGAATGCGGGGATTGGTCAGCAGCGCCAGAGCGAAGCCGAGGCGCTGCCTCATCCCTCCGGAGAGCTCACCAACGAGCGCCGAGGCGTGCTCGCTCAAGCCGGCCTCAGCGAGCAGAGGGGCGCACCGGGCGCGTGTAACGCCACGGATGTCCGCATAGAAGTGCATAGTCGCCTCTACCGTGAGATCGAGGTGCAGGCCGCCGCTCTGCGGCATGTAGCCGACGAGGGACCTCACCGCCCGTCCATCGGACCGCGGGTCGCGTCCGTCGATGCGGATCTCGCCTTCGAAGTCCGTGATACCGAGCAGGCAGCGGAGCAGAGTCGACTTGCCGGCGCCGTTGGCGCCGAGCAGCATCGTCACTTCGCCGGGGTACACCGTCAGTGATACCGAGGCGAGTGCTTCGCGGCGGCCGTAGCGCCTGGTGACGTTCGTGATCTCGATCATCGGATGCCTCGCAAGGGGATCGCCATCAGCGGATGCTGGTCGACGAGAACCGGAGCCTGCCGGTAGAGCGGGAACATGCGCGCCGCGGCCTCGAGCGCCAGGTGGGCCGGCGTATAGAGAAACGCCTGCATCAAGGGATTGCGGCGGACGAGAGCGTCCATTGCGTCGACGAGGGTGTACGGCACATCGCCGATCCCGTCGCCATCGGCATCGTAGCCTCGGTATTGGCCCCACGAGTTGCCGCGGCCGTCACGCGACCACTGCATCCTGCCGGACAGCTGGTTGCCGAGCGCGCGGACGTCGGTGAGGTTCTCGGCGATCCGGTTGCCGGTCAGGGTCAGTGCGGCGTTGCTCTGCAGAGCGAACCCGACTTCGTTGCCCGCGATCAGGTTGTTGACGAAGATCGCCTGGCGCGAAGGATTCGACGGCACCCCTTCCGCGTAGATGCCTACCCGGTTGGCCAGGATCTGGTTGTCTTCCGCCACGAGGTCGCCGATATCCTTCAGGAGCACTCCGTACGCGGCGGCCCCCTCACGGTGCTGCTGAATGCGGTTGCCGCGCAAAACCAGCCGGTCCGACATCATCAGCGCCGCGCCGAGCAGATTGCCGGTCGCGTCGTTGTTCTCGAACGTCGCGTTCTGCGAGTACATGGAGTGCAGGCCGTAGCGGCACGTCGTCATTACGTTGCCGGAGACCACGATGCGCTCGGTGAAGGACAGGTAGATGCCATCGCGGGCATTGGAGATCCGGTTGCGCCGCACCTGGGCGTCCTTGAGGTTCCAGGCGCTGATGCCGTGCCCGGGTCGCGCGCCATGGGACTGACCCGGCGCGATCTGATTGTCCTGCACGATCGAATGCGATCCGTCGCCGATGTGGATCCCGAAGTACACGTCGCGCACATCATTGGCTTCGATGCGGTGTCGGTCGCCGGTGACCTTGATCCCCGCGGCCTCCTCCGTGACCTGCCGTCCGCTGTTGCGAACGGTAAAGCCCCGGAACACCACGTCACTCCCCTGGATCGTGACGACGCTGCCGAGCCCGTTCCCGTCGATGATCGCCCCGCGGGCGCCAATAAGCGTGAGCGGTCCGCGTATGACGATCGGTCCCTGGTGGATCCCCGCCTCGACCGCGAGCGTGGCACCTGGCGGCGCCGCGTCGACCCGCGCCTGGAGGGAGGCGGATTGTGCCGACGCCGGTGCGGCGGGCCACGCGAGAAACGCGGCGATCGTCGCTGCTGCAGCCGTCGCGTGGCGCGTCGGAACGCGATGCCGGAGTCCCATGCGGTGCGCGTAACGCCCGGCGAGGATGAGCAGGAGGCCCGCACCGACAAAGCAGAAAAAGCCCCACGAGACTATCGCGTGCGACTCGAAGTTCCCCATCTCGGTCTCGCCGATCACCAGCGGTGTGAAGGGCTTCAGTCGAATGGGCGCCGTCGGGTTCAGCGTGTGTCCGAAGACGTAGAGCCGGTACTGGAGATCCGCAAGGATGACCACCGGCGTGAGCAGGGTGCCGGCTACAGCCACGCGCCGCAGCCAGCGGTGGAGCGGCGAGAGGAGGCAAAGCCCGATCAGGACGGCGATCCCGATGGGGAATATGGCGGTCTCCAACGCGGGCGCCTCGACCGCCGGCATGCCGATGTAGTGGTTCAGGATGTTCAGCTCGTGCAGGTCGCCGGTCATGCCGGTGCCATATGCGTGCAGGAAGAGCCCCTTGCGATACTGCGGGGCCTCCATCTTCATGGTCCAGAGCGGCAGCGTCGCGCTGAGCGCCACCAGGGCGCCCGCGGCGAGCGCGGCCCCGAACCGGATCAGACGTGCGGACGTCACATTTCCCCCTTGTCCGACAGCAGGTCGACAACTGAATCGATGACACGGCCGTGACGGGTCCTGGCCGCGCGTTCGGCGGCAGCCCGATCACGATAGGCGATCAGGCCGCCCCCCATCGGCGTACGAATCTCCGGCGAGGCGACGAATACCGCCGCGGTCCCGTCGATCCACGCCCGATCCTCGGCGTCGTGAAACCAGTAGGTCAGCGGCCCGGCTTCCGTGCGGGCGGCGGTTCGCAGGCATCCGATGTCATCGAACACCCGCGCGTCCGCCTTCTGGCCCCGGTACGCCGCCGCGTAGAGCGGCTCGCTGATCAGCATCCCGCAGTGGCTGCAGGCCGTCCGGTCCACCACGATCTCGGGTGGGCCGGCGGGCTTCGCGCTGCACGAGGCAGTAACGAGCGCCGCCGTCAGGATGGCGAGATGCAGTTTCATGCGCCCGTGCCCTTGTCCCTTTGTCCTTTACTTCCCGATGATCAGCCACCCCTGCATCTCCAGATGCAGCGCGGAGCAGAACTCGGTGCAGTAGTAGCTGTAAGTGCCGGGCTTATCCATGACGAACTCGACGGTCGTGGTTTCGCCGGGGTCCAGGCTGATCATCACGTTCTTGGTCGGCACCGCGAAGCCGTGCGTGGCGTCGGGCGTCTGCTCCGAGTTCGTGAGGTGCACGATGATGCGATCGCCGACCTTCGCCGTGACGATGTCGGGCGTGAAGTGGCTGCGGACGACGTTCATCCAGACCTCGACGACCCCAGGCCGGCGCTCGATGCGGGCCTCCTTCTCGCTGGCGATGGAGAACGCGCTCTTCACGTTGGAGGCCGGCGAAATGCCGGCGCCGTACACCTCGTGAGCCTTGATGATGTCGGCCTTGACCATCTGCGCGTAATGCGGTTCGCCGAACCCGATCGGCATGTCGGCCAGCAGCTCCATCTTCGCGCCTGAGATGTCGATCAGCTGGAAGTTCTGCGGATGGAGGGGGCCGACGTTGGTGTGGCGATCGATCGACCACTTGTTCATGGCGACCAGGTATTTGCCCTGCGGATCCATCGTGTCACCCTGCGTCGTGGCGAGATGGCCGATGTTGTAATGAATCGAGACCTTGTCCACGAGTTTGAAGGCCTTGTCGGCCGGGTGGTAAGGCTCGCCGAGCGTCCACTTCGCGACCGCGCTCTCGAGATAGAGGCTCGTATAGGCGTTTCCCTGGTTGTCGTACTGGGTGTGCAGCGGGCCCGCGCCGAGCTCCACTTTGCCGGCGACGACCGCGTCGAACTTGAGGATCGGCACACCGTAGCGATCCTTTCCCTCGTAGTTCTTCGACTCGATCGCTTTCTTGATGAGATCGAACCCGTAGACCGTGGCGTGCGGATCGAGCTTGCCCGAGACGGTGATGTAGTCACCTTTCGGCGCGATGTCGACGCCGTGCGGGCTGCGGGGCTCGGGTGCCAGATGCAGAATCCCCTCGGCGACGGCCGTCTCGAGTGAGATCACGCGGATGCCGTTCAGCTCCGTAAACTTGCCGGCGGCAACCACCTGCTCGGCCTTCTTCCAGTCGATGATGTGGAGGTAATCGAAATCGAGCTGCGAGGCGCCGACTTCGATCGGCGCCTTGCCCTGCTGGATTCCGCCGGTCGCCAGTTCGACGTTGTACGAGTTGATGAACGCGTAGCCCTCGCTGGCTCCTTTGCCGGCGTCGGCGAGATCCTGCGTGTAGGGCGGCAGCTCGATCTGGAAGCTCCTGGCGAGCTCCATCCGGCCGCTCTGGGGATTCACGCTGACGAACGTCGAGTAGCCGCGGTAGATGTCGGCGTAGCGATTGAGGTGGTCGTCGAGCGTCGCCGTCTGCCCCTTGCTCGCGTTCCACGCCTTCAGCGCCGGCACCTTGGACGAGATGTGCACGTACTCGGTATTCGGCGTCGCGAATACCCCACCATGCGAGGTCTGGAGGTTGGGCACCTGCATGACCTGCTTCGCGCGGAAGTCCGACAGGTCGACCATGCCGATGCGGCCGTGCGCCCGATCATTGATGTACAGCCAGCGGCCGTCGTACTTGCCGGCAGTCTCGCTCAGCGCCGGATGGTGTGCATCGCCCCACCGCAGCGGTTCTTTCGGGCCGTTCCCGTTCGGGTCGACAAGTCCGTTGCCGTTCCCGTTCCCGTTCCCGTTCCCGTTGGCGTGAGGCGCGTGGTCGTTTCCGCTGCCGGTGCCGGCGAGCGACATCTCGGACCAGTCCGCACCATATCCATAGCCCTGCCAGGGTTCCGGCGTGAAGACGGCGATCGTCTTCAGCAGCCGCATCGAAGGCACGCCGATCACATGGACCTGGCCGGAATGCCCGCCGGAGGCGAACAGCATGTATTCGTCGCGCCCGCCAGGGGCCACGAACGTCTTGATTGCGCGCGCGGCATCTTCAGGGCTGAGACCGCGAGACTGCGCAATGTCGAGCAGCTGCGCCTGTCCGGTACCGACCGATCGCCGGCCGCATGCTCCGATCGTCGCCGCCACCACGACCGCAAGCGGCAGGACCACCAGCAGAAACTTCTTCATCACCATCCTCCGTTGATACGCATTCCTACTTAGTGCGAGTATTGGCCGCCTGCCGAGTGCTGCCTATGACGTGCGTCATACGGCGAACGAAAACGAGGGCGGACACGTCAGAACGATCGCCACCATGACCATCGCGTCGAATCGCGCCGTGTGCTCCGCGAGCCCGTGCCCCTGGTCGAAAGCAAAGAGGGTCAGGCTGCCGTCATCGCTCTTCGACAGGATCCGGCTGGCGATGCCGGGTGTCGTCGGCGTGATGAGGTCCGCCAGGCTGAGGGCCTCACCGGGCGCGATCGTTCTGCTTGCGGACGCTCATATCGCTGAGCAATCTCCAAGCCGCATCCTGCGCGGCCGCGACTCGACCTTCCTTCACTAGAGGGTGCAGCCGGGTCAGGGTCGATTGGGCGGGCTTGCTGCGGCCCTGGAGAGGGAAGGGGAGTAGATACGACTGGGAAAAGTTCACCGCGACTGCGCGTTCTTCCCCAGTGCACTCGGCGCTTCGGTGAACTGCCGCGACTTTGCGCGACCGCGCGGCTCCCGAGGAGGTGAACAACGCCCAGATCAGGACCGAGGCGGTCTCGGAAGAGGCACGCACAGGCCAGGATTCACGCGGTATCCGCTGCTGCCGGGAGGATAACGTGACGGGCCTCGACGAAACCGTGGCGTAGCTCCGAGCGGAAATCTGGATGCGCGATGGAGATCAGTGCCGCTGCCCGCTGACGCAGTGACAATCCGAACAAGTTCACTGCTCCGTATTCCGTGACAATCCAGTGCACATGGCCGCGGGTGGTGACCACACCGGAACCGGGCTTTAAGGCAGGTACGATTCGCGACACGCTGCCGCCTCCCGCTGTAGACGGCAGCGCGATGATCGGCTTGCCGCCCCGGGACAGCGCCGAGCCCCTGATGAAGTCCATCTGCCCGCCGATACCGGAATAGATTCGGAACCCGATTGAGTCGGCGCACACCTGGCCTGAGAGATCGATTTCCAGGGCGGAGTTGATCGCCACGACATCGTCGTTCTTCCGGATGATTGCCGTGTCGTTCGTCCGGTCGCACGGATGGAATTCGACGAACGCGTTATCGTCGACGAAGTCGTAGACGCGCTTGGTCCCCATCACGAAGCTGGTGACGATGCGGCCGGGATGCACGTGTTTGCGGCGGTTGGTGATCACCCCAGCTTCGGCGAGATCGACGACACCATCGGAGAACATCTCCGTGTGGATACCGAGATCGTGCTTGTCGAACAGCCGCCGCAGCACCGCGTCGGGGATCGCGCCGATGCCCATCTGTAGCGTGGCGCCTTCAGGCACGAGCTTGGCGGCGTGTTCGCCGATGGCTTCCTCTACGAGCGTCGCAGGCTTGGGGGCATGTTCGTGGAGCGGGCGGTCGGTATGAACGAATGCGGTCACGCGGCTGATGTGTATGAGTGTGTTGCCGTGCGTGCGCGGCATCCGCTCGTTGATCTCGGCGATCACGATGCGAGCGGAATAGGCCGCGGCCAGCGCCGCGTCCACTGAGGTTCCGAGCGTGCAGAACCCGTGACGGTCAGGCGGGGACAGCTGCAGCAGTGCCGCATCGAGCGGGATGGCGCCGTCGATGAACAGCCGCGGGATGTCCGAGAGAAACACCGGCACGAAATCCGCCCGGCCTTCTTCGATGGCCGTGCGGACGAGAGGTCCCGCGAACAGGGAGACCGAAAGGAAGCGCCCTTCATTCCCGGGATCTGCAAAGGACGCGGTGCCGGTTGTGTGCAGGTGATACAACGAGACGCCGGAGAGATCCTGCCGCGCAGACAGGGCGACTATGAGTGGCTGAGGAGTCGCGGCTGCACCGTGCACAAAAACCCGCATGCCGCTCGCGATCCGTGCGACGGCCTCTTCCGACGAAACTCCTCGAGTGGCCCAGGACGGCATGAATTACTGTAACAGGCCTGACGCGGCTCATCGCAACGGCCCGTACGCCCCCGTCGTCCAATTTGAGAGCCTCCAATGCCGCTCCTCTGACGACGTCGAAGAATCCTCAGTCGACACGGAATTTTCCCATCACATCGACCCCACTCCTATAGCGAACCAAGGCAAGTCGCTGCGTGCGGACGTCCGTCAAGACTGGCAGGATTCGTGCGATCTCTTGAGTTGCTGCTGCTGCTCAAGCCTCGGATCGGCTGTGATTGGGGGAAAACATGATCCGAAAGTGCTTGCTCGTCTGCGGCGTCCTCTCGTCACTGCTGTACGTCGCGACAGACGCCCTCGGCGCCATGCGATGGGAGGGCTACCGCTACGTCTCGCAAACCGTCAGTGAGTTGTCGGCTATCGGTGCGCCCACGAGGCCGCTCGTCGCGGCGCTGTTTCTCGCGTATAGCGTCCTGGTGATCGCATTCGGGTTCGGTGTCCGGGAATCAGCCGGCCGACAGCGCGCGCTACGCATTACAGGGGGCCTCCTGATCGGTTTCGGAATCCTCTGCCTGACAGGGCCGTTTACCCCCATGCACCAGCGTCCAGTGCTCGCGGCGGGAGGTAGAACCTTCACCGACACCCTGCACATCGTCGGTACAATGGTCGACGTTCTCTTCATTCTGCTCATCGTCGGATTCGGGGCTACCGCATTTGGAAAACGGTTTCGCCTTTACTCGATCGCGACGATCGTCATCTTGCTCGCGTTCGGTGGCCTCGTCGGCATCGACGCTCCACGCATTCAAGCCAATCTGCCGACGCCGTGGGTGGGGGTGACGGAGCGTATCAGCATCTTTGGTTCGCTGCTCTGGATGGCAGTGCTGTCGATCAGGCTCCTGCGCGTCCGGGATACTGTGGCTGCGGACGGCTTCGTTCGACCGGCCGGTTCGAAAATCGCGGGTGGTTCGCGAGATGCTGGACGCGGTACTCCCGCTGCTACGTGAGCTGGCGAATGAGAGGCCAATGCCCGAGCGAGGCGCCTCTTCGCTCCGACGCGGAGTGGTCGTCCCCGACCGCCCACGGCGTAACTGCTACTGTCCCTGTCCGAGAATGACAAGTGCCGTCGGCCCGCGTCGCTGTGGAGACGCACCCAGCGAACGGCTGGCCACGTTGGCCCACCTGCTCCGGTTCGTCTATGGCGGCGCAAGCCTGGAGGGCTAGGTCTTCCCGCCCGTCCACCAGCCGTCCACCAGAACATTAATAGTGCTCGTGTGGGTTCCCGAGTCGGTGAAATTTACTGAGGAAAACTGGAGCCGGCGAATGGGCTCGAACCATCGACCTGCTGATTACGAATCAGCTGCTCTACCAACTGAGCTACGCCGGCTCTGGCGGGAAACGAGCCCACATTCTAGCACGCCGCTATCGGCGCCCTGGTAATGGGACCTGGGAGCTGAGTCAGAACTGGATCGTCGTGATCAGCGGGTAGTGATCGGACCCGAATGACGATTCCCCCCGCCGCACCTCCGCGCGCCACTGCGGCTGCAACCGGTAGAACACATGGTCCAGTCGCAGCAGGCCGCGGAAGGTCCGTCGATGATCTTCCGTCCGGGTCTGGGGAAAGGCCTGGGCGGTCTCGAGGTAGACCTGGTCGGAGAAGCCGAACCAGGTATTGAAGTCGCCGGCGAGAACCATCGGGTCATCGCCGTCGAGCGCCTGGCGCAGGCCCCGGGCCTGGCGCGCCCGTCCGTACTCGGTCGCGATCCAGCCGTTGCGCGCGCCGACGAGATTGTCGAGGTGGACGCTGGCCAGCCGCAGCGACCACGGCTCCCCCCGCGACGTCAGCCCGCCGATCGTCGCCGCCACGGCGACGCGGCGCTGATGTTCGAACGGCAGTTCGATTGCGGTGAGCTGTTCGAGCGGCAGCGACGACAGGACGGCGTTGCCGCGATCCTCCCCGTAACGACTGCCGTTCCGCATCGACGGCACGTAGTAGGCCGAGAACCCCAGCACGCGCGCGATGTCGTCGATCTCTCGATGAACGTCACAGCGCCCGAGGTGCTGCGCGGATTTGGCCTCCGCCGCCGATCCCGGCACGTCGTCGCCGCTGCGGAAGGCTTCCTGGAGCAGCAGGACGATCGGCCGGCCCGGTGCCTGGCCCTGCAGCTCGCGGACGAGGTGCAGAACGTCACCCCCATCGAGCGCGACGTTCCAGCTCACCACCGTGATGGCGTCGACCGGACCTGGATCGCGGACCGGTGCGGTGTCGAGCACCAGCGGCGAGCCGACCCCGGCGCGCCAGCGCGCGAGGGTCTTCGAATCGCGCTCGAGCTGCGGCGACAGCCAGGCGACGGGGTTCCGTCCGAGTGACGACGAAGGGAGGGATAGCGGCGCCAGCGTGTGCGCGCCGCCACATGCCGTGGTGATCACCGCGAGGGCCACGAGGCACAGCTCGCGCCGACGCTGAAGAATTCCGTTGCGTAAAAGAATGCTCAAACTGTGTTCCGCTGGAGAAAGAAATGATAACACGGCGTGTCATCGAAAGCCGGGTCTCGCGGAGGGTTGCGCGATCGCCGTCGCTATGCGTTGCCACCTGATCTGGCGAGGCTTGTGCAAGCGCTGGGCTTGTGACGGCCCGGCTATCTCTACTGTTGGCAGCGCTCGCGGCCGGATCGATCGCTTGCGGCAGCTCTGCAACGACATCCACCAGTATCACCAACCCCGCATCGACCAGGTGCCAGGCGAATGTCGTCCCCTCGGTTACGACATTCGGCCCGACCGGCGGCACCGGGACCGTGACGATCGGCGTTGACCGCGAGTGCTCGTGGCGAGCGGTTTCGCCGGCGCCGTGGGTGACGTTCACGTCCGTGGTGGAAGGCCAGGGTGACGGCACGGTCTCGTACCGGGTCGCCGAGAACGCCGACCCGCTCGCCCGGCAGCTGAGCCTCTCGGTAGCCGATCGCCAGGTGCCGATCTCGCAGCAGCCCGCTGCCTGTCGATATGAGCTCGGCGGCGTTCCGTCGGCAATCAGCGGGCAAGGGGGGCAGGCCGAGATCGAGCTGCGAACCCACACAGCCTGTGCATGGACGGCGCAGAGTGAGACGACCTGGGCCGCCGTCACGCCGACCTCCGGCCGCGGGCCGGCGGTGCTGCTGGTGACGGTGGCACCGAATGCCGGACCGGAGCGACCGGTTGTCGTCGTCGTCGGGAGCGAACGCATTACGATGATGCAGCGCCCGTTAGGACCGGCTGCACCGGCACCTCCGGCACCTCCCGCACCTTCGCCACCGGGCCCCCCGACCACGCCGACGCCACCGCCGCCGGCGCCACCGCCGGCCCCGACGCCACCGCCGACCGGCCCCGACGCCACCGCCGCCGACGCCACCGCCGACGCCACCGCCGACGCCACCTCCGCCCGGCCCGCCGGTGCCGGTCCGCGCGATCGAGGTGTCGGGAACGGTCAATAATGTCAGCGGATCGTGTCCGAACTGGAGGTTCCAGATCGATGGCCGCACGGTCTTCGCGAACTCGGACACGTCGTACTCGCGCGGACCATGTCAGAGACTCGCGAACGACATGACCGTGGAAGTCGAGGGCTGGCTGATGTCTGACGATACGATTCGCGCGGACCGGATCCGCTACGGAAGCTGATGATGATGGCGCGCGTGCTGCCGCTGGTGCTGCTGCTGTCGGTCGTCGTGGCGCCGTCGGCAGCCGGGCAGACCACCACAACGCCTCAGACGGTCGGCGAGATCATCGATTTCCTGGTGACCAACCGGGCGGTGCAGACCGGCGACTTCGAGCGTGACCGCGCGGCGGCGGAAGCGGCGCGCGACGCTATCACCCGGGCGCTGCTCGTCAACCTCACGTCCGTTCCGCTGGCCTCCTCATCGAGTGGCTTTCTCTATCGACTGAATTCACAGCTCGGCACGATGGAGCGCAAGACTCAGAGCTTCGGCTCGTTTTTCGTCGAGCGTGCTCTGACGGCGGGGGCGGGCACCGCCTCGTTCGGGGTCTCGGCGTTCACCAGCGGCTTCGACCAGCTTGGCGGTCTCCAGCTTCGTGACGGAAGCATGATCACGGTGGCCAACCAGTTCCGCGACGAATCGACCCCCTTCGACACGGAAGCGCTGACGCTGCAGATCCGCAGCAGCACGCTGACCGTGGTCGGAAGCGTCGGGATCACGGATCGCATCGAAGTCGGCGCGGCGCTGCCGCTCATCCACCTCTCGCTGGACGGACAGCGATTGAACGTCTACCGCGGTGAGCCGTTTCTCCAGGCGTCGGGTGAGGCATCCGCCGGCGGGATTGGCGACGTCGCGGTACGCGCCAAGGTCACGCTCGTCCAGTCCGATTCCAGTGCTTTCGCCGCGGCCGCCGAGGTCCGGCTGCCGACCGGCGACGAGGACAACCTGCTCGGCGCCGGGGCGACAGCGTTCCGTGTACTCGGGGTCGGATCGGTACGAAAGCGGCCGTGTCACCCTTCACGCCAACGGCGGGATGATCTTCGGCGGGGTGTCGGACGAAATCAACGTCGCCGGCGCAGCGGCGTTCGCCGTCCATCCGCGGGTGACACTGTCGGGTGAGGTGCTGGTTCGGCGCCTGAACGATCTGCACGAGCTGCAGCTGCTGTCGGAGCCCAACCCGACGATCGCCGGCGTCGATACCGTTCGCCTGGTGCCCGGGACGTCGGCGACGACCCTGGCCAACGCCGTCGCGGGGATCAAGTGGAACATCAGTGGCACCGTGGTGCTCGGCGGCCACGTCGCATTTCCTCTCGTCCGCCACGGCCTCACCGCCCCGATCACGCCGACCGTCGCGCTCGAGTATTCCTTCTAATCAGCCGCACGTAGCACGGGCACGTAGCACGGGCACGTCGCACAGGCACGTCGCACACCGCACACGCACGCAGCACCCCGCACGTAAGCACATCGCACGTAGCACGCGCACGTAGCACCCCGCACGTACGCACGTAGCACCCAGCACGTAGCACCTCGCACGTGCTTACCACGCCTCCGCCCGCACGATCTTCCACTCGCCGTTGGTCTGCCCGAGGTCAAAGCTCCACTGGCGGGGGACAGTACGGGTGCCGGCGCCTACCTTCGGCGTCCAGGTGGTGGTCCCCGAACAATCGGCCCGCGCGCCGGAGCCGGTCACGAAAATCGAGCATTGTCCGAGCGAGACCCGCTGCGACGCGAGGTTCGCGAAGGCCTTGGTCAGCGCGCGTTGATCGACGCTCGGCCAGACCGCCCGGGCATCGGCGGCGTCGAGGCTGCTGTAGGCCGCGGCGAACCGGGCCAGGACGCCGCGAATCCGGGGCTCCTGTGACTCGGCTGCCGGCTCGCTCGGCGGTGCCTCGGTAGTTGTCGGCGTGGGCGGCGGGGCGGCGGCTGACGGTGAGAGGCCGGGGGGGAGTCCGGGGACCGGCGGCACGGCGGCCGGCGGATCCGGAGCCGGCGAATTCGGATCCGGCGTAGCCGAACCGGCTGGACGCGCCACCGGAATGGACGGCGACGTACCGGGTGGGGGAATGCCGCCGCCGGTCGTGGCGGTGACGTTGCCGGCCGTTGGCCCCGGCGTCCGGGCCGGCCTCTGGACTTCGCGGCCCACCGGAACCGGTGGAGTAGTCCGGGTGGTCGATGTCGACGAGGATGCGGCCGGGGCCGGATCGCCGACTCCGGTGGTTGGTGTCGAAGTCGGCGCGTCGTTCTGTAGCGGCTGGCCTGGCGGTGGCGTCTGGCCAGGTGTCGCGCCGGACGGCTGGTCGCCTGGTCGCGCGGCGCTCGTGGGCTCCTGGGACAGAGGTTGCGCCGGCGCCGGGGCCGCTGGCGCCGCGGGAGAGGTGGCGACCTGCGGAGTCGTCTCGCTGGCCCGTTCGCGGTCGGCCAGCCTCGATCCCACCATGGTGCCGACGACCGTGGAAGCGATCAGCAACATCGCGGCGATTACGACCCGCCGGGCGTTTGAGGGCAGGCGTTCCGGCGTGGAGAATCCCACCGGTTTGCCGGGATCACTGGCGAACAGGTCCGGTTCGGGCTGATCTGTCTCCGATCCGCTCGGGCCGTGCAGCGGCATGTCGGTGAGATCGGGTAGTTCTTCGACGCGGCTGCGGGCTGACCATTCGGTTGAGGATGGTGCCGACAACGGCTCGGCAGGCGACGCGGCTTCCGACGAGAACTGGGTGACCGCCGCGGCGTCGGGCGTAGTGATGGCGGGTATCGCGTGCGGCGCGGAATCTGCGCGCGACGCAGTCGGATCTGTCGCACTCGACGGCTGCGGCTGCGTTGCCTCGGCTTCGTTGCGCCTGCGTGCCGCCTCACCGGCGCGCGCGGCTGAAACGAGCCGGTCGAATGATGGAGCCTCGGGATTCAGCGCTCGCGCCTCGGCGAGCGCGGCCTGGGCCTCTTCCGCGTTACCCGCGGCGAGCTGCGACACCGCAAGCCGGAGGTATTGCTCAGCACGCTTTCGCGTATCCCCGGTCGAGCTCTGCTGTGGCCGGATCCCTGGGGCAGGCGGGTTCGAGTTGCGAGATTCACCTGCTTGGGGCATGGCGAACCCGGATGCAAGAGCCGTGCTTTACAACTGCGCTGCCGGACTGCCGGAGAACAGCTGCTCGCTATCCTTGTTGAGGAGCACCCATAGTCCGTAGGCCCCGAAAATTGTTCCTATCGGAATATTGATCAGGTGGAGGGCGCACAGGACAATGCTGAGGATTCGCGCCCAGGGTTTGAACGAGAGCAGCCCGAAGCCGGCGATCAACCCCGGCAGCGACAACACCAGCAGAAAGGTCGTCAGGAGGGTCCCGGTAATCCCGAGGATCGGCAGGGCGATCGCCGCCCCTTCACTGTCGGCGGCGGCGCCGACGATTCCGGCCGCCCCGCCGAATACCGCCATCAGCGCCAGCGCCCCGAGCACCCCGAACGCGCTCAGGACGATGAACAGGACCGCGAGCACCTTGACGTGCGTCTGCATCATCTGTAACTCCGGCCGGGGGCCGTCTTACTGGTCGTCGTCGTCCGCGGCGCTGTCTGCCTTGGTCGCGGCGACCTCGTCGTCTCCGGCATCGACATCGTCCAACGTCTTGCTCGTGGCGATGTTGTCGATGTCGGGTTCTTCTTCCTCTCCGCGCCAGTCCTCGTCGTTTTCGTAGAGACGGCTGACCGGGCGCTCCTTGATCGGCCCCTTCGGTCGTCCCTCGTCCTTGCGCTGCGGCTTGCGTTTGCCTTTCGGCGGCGCGTCAGGTCCGAAGTTCCGGCCGCGCGGTCCGCCGGCGCCGGGTTCGGATGGACGCGGGGAAAAGCCTCCCGGGCGTGGACCGCTGAAGCCGCCGGCCCCCGGCGGGCCGCCGGGACGGGGACCACTGAATCCGCCCGGGCGAGGCCCCGGCGGACGGTCTTCGCGCGGCCGCGCTTCGCTGACGGCCAGAGGCCGTCCCTTGAAGGGTTGCTGGTTGAAACGCCTGATTGCCTCTTCCGCCACCGACCGCTCGGTATAGTCCACGAATGCGAATCCGCGTGGACGCCCGGTTTCCCGGTCGACAGGAAGAACGATCTGGGCAGGTGCGCCGACGCTCGACAGGTGTTCCCGCAGATCTGCCTCGTTCGCGGCGTAAGGCAGATTGCCTATAAACAAACGGACTGACACAGCCCCCTCTTTTTGTGTCCGGACCAGGTCTCCGGGGACACCCCGGCATGGTTCCAGAAAATGCCTCAACAAAATAGCACGGTTTCCTGCGGTTCCATTCAATTCGGGCCGCCGAGGTTGAACCAGGGGCGTGGTGTGGCTACCATGGACTGTTCAGGTTTCGACAGAAGAGCACACCTTACATGGCAGTGAGCGTCCCCGAGTCGCGCCGCGGGCAGATCGTCATCCGCGGGGCGAGGACCCATAACCTCAAGAACGTGGATCTGACGATCCCCGCTCGATCCCTCGTGGTGATGACCGGCGTCAGCGGATCCGGTAAATCGTCGCTTGCCTTCGACACGATCTACGCGGAGGGGCAGCGCCGCTATGTCGAATCGCTGTCGGCCTACGCCCGGCAGTTCCTCGAACGGATGGAGAAACCGGACGTCGACTCGATCGAGGGGATCTGTCCGGCGATCGCGATCCGCCAGAAGAACAGCATCCGCAACCCGCGTTCGACCGTCGGCACCACGACCGAGATCCACGACTACCTGCGGCTCCTTTATGCACGGGTCGGCCGCACTTTCTGCCGGAACTGCGGTCGGGAGGTCATCCGCGAGACCGCGGAGGTGGTGGCCCGCGAGCTCGGCGCCCTGCCCGAGGGAACCCGGCTGCTGATCGGCTTCGACATGCCGGTCATCGCGTCCGCCCCCATGACGCCCGCTGCCGAAGCCGCCGAGGTCGATGACGAGGATGTTGGCGAAGAACCGGCTGAGGAGCCTGCGCCGCCTCAACCGGCGCTGCCCAACCTGTCGGATCCCATCGCCGAGACACTCGCGACCCTGCGCCGGAAGGGCTTCGGTCGCCTGCTGGTGGACGGCCAGACGGTGTCGCTCGAGGATGCCAACGTCGCCGCCCTTCGAGATCGCGGCACCCTCCAGGTGGTCGTCGATCGGATCAAGATCGAAGGGGACGTGCGGACGCGGCTGACCGATTCGATCGAAACGGCGTACACGGAAGGCGGGGGAGCCGCGTTTGCGGTGGAGACGCCCGGTGGGGCCAGGCGCGAGTTCAGCGAGCGGTTCGAATGCCGGCCCTGCGGGATCCTGTACGAAGCGCCGCAGCCGCGTCTCTTTTCCTTCAACAACCCGTTCGGCGCCTGCCCGGTCTGCCACGGATTCGGCAACATCATCGAGCTCGACATGGACCTGGTGGTGCCGGACCCGTCGAAGTCGATCCAGCAGAACGCGATCGAACCGTGGAGCAAGCCGCACTATCGCGCCCAGCTGGCCGACCTCAAGCGCGCGGCCAAGGGGCGCGGCATCCGCATGGACGTCCCCTGGTCGCAGCTGACCGCCGAGGAAAAGCGATTCGTCATCGAGGGTGACGGAGCGCCGGGAGCGGAAGGGGAGCGGGCCGGCACCGGCTACGAAGGGGTCAGGGGGTTCTTCCGCTGGCTCGAACGCAAGAAGTACAAGGTCCACGTTCGGGTGTTTCTGAGCCGCTATCGCGGCTACCTGACGTGCCCTGAGTGCGGCGGTGCCCGGCTGCGGCGTGAGGCGCGCGACGTCCGGGTGGGAGAACGCACCATCGATGTGATCTCTTCTCTCACCGTGCGGGAGGCGGAAGGCTTCTTCGGCAGCCTGGCGCTGTCCGAGAAGGAAGCTGCCATCGCGGAGAAGGTCCTCGCCGAGATCCGCCGCCGGCTCGGGTTCCTGCGGGATGTCGGTCTCGATTACCTGACGCTCGACCGCCTCTCCTCGACGCTTTCGGGCGGCGAGTCACAGCGCATCAACCTTGCGACTTCGCTCGGCTCGGCGCTGGTCGGCACGCTCTACGTGCTCGACGAACCCTCGATCGGCCTGCACTCGCGCGACAACGAACGGCTGATCACGATCCTGCGCAAGCTTCGCGACCAGGGGAACACCGTGCTCGTCGTCGAGCACGACGCCGACATGATCAAGGTCGCCGATATGGTGGTCGACATGGGTCTCGGCGCGGGGGACCAGGGGGGCCGGGTCATCTACAGCGGCACGCTGGCCGGCCTGATGAACGAGCCGCGATCGCTGACCGCCAAGTACATGCGGGACGAGCTGGCGATTCCGCTGCCGGCCGCGCGACGAAAGCCGACCGCGCAGAAGATCCGGGTCCTCGGCGCGGCGGAACACAATCTGAAGTCGGTGGACGTCGACATCCCGCTGGGCGTGCTGACCTGCATCACCGGCGTGAGCGGCTCGGGTAAGAGCACGCTCGTGCACGAGGTGCTCTACGCCGCGCTCAAGCGCTCGAAGGGAGACTGGGACCGCCGCGTCGGTACCCACCGCAAGCTCGAAGGGGCCGAGCAGGTGTCGGACGTGGTGCTGGTCGACCAGAACCCGATCGGCCGGACGCCGCGTTCCAACCCGGTCACCTACTTGAAGGCGTTCGATCCGATCCGGGAGCTGTTTGCCTCCACCAAGGACGCACGCTCGCGCGGTCTCACCGCCAGCCACTTCTCGTTCAACGTGCCGGGAGGCCGGTGCGAAGCGTGCGAGGGGGAAGGGGTCGTCAAGGTCGAGATGCAGTTCCTCGCCGACGTGTTCGTCCCCTGCGATCAGTGCGAGGGGAAGCGCTTCAAGTCGCAGGTGCTCGAGGTGAAGTACCGCGGCCGTGACGTCGACCAGGTGCTCGACATGACGGTGCGGGAAGCGCTGACGTTCTTCGGCAGCTCCCCCAAGGTGCTGCGCCGGCTGCAGGTGCTCGACGAGATCGGTCTCGGCTATCTGCGCCTCGGTCAGCCGGCCACCACCTTGTCGGGCGGCGAGGCGCAGCGGATCAAGATCGCGGCGCACCTCTCGTCCCACAGCGGCGACCGCATCCTGTACATCCTCGACGAGCCGACGACCGGCTTGCACTTCGATGACATCGCCAAGCTGCTCGCGGCGTTCCGCAAGCTGCTCCAGGCCGGGCACAGCCTGCTGGTCATCGAGCACAACCTCGACGTCATCAAGACCGCCGACTGGATCATCGACCTCGGCCCCGAAGGTGGCGAGGAAGGCGGCGAGGTCGTTGCCATCGGTACGCCCGAGCAGATCGCGCAGGTCGAGTCGTCGCACACCGGCCGCTACCTGCGCGAGGTGCTGGCCGTGGGCCGTTCGAACGCCTACGGCGCTGCCCGGAACTAGTGTCGCTTGGTCTCCTGCGGGTCAGACAGCATCATGAACAAGAGCCTTCTCCTGTCCGTCCTGCTTCTCGCGTCTCTCGGGACCCTCGTCACGGGACGGCAAGCGCGCTTCGACGATGTGGTCCGGAACCTCCGCAACCCTGACGCGCGCGCCCGCACCGAAGCGCTGTCGTTGCTTCGAGAGGCGAAGTATCTCGAGGCGATCGAGCCGATCGCGCCGCTGGTCAACGACCCGGTCGACCAGATCCAGCTCGCGGCCATCGACGCGGAGCTGTCGTTCTTTCTCGTCGATGATGTGAACGCGCGGCGGAGGGTGGCGTTGGTGGTCGAGGTCCGCGGTGCCGGCAACGCCGAGACCGCGTTCAACTCGGGACCGCTTGCGGTCTGGCCGCGGCCCGTGCCCGACGTGCTGACCACGGCGCTCCTCGCGGCGGTGGACGACGAGCATCCAAAAGTGAGGATCGACGCGATCTATACGCTGGGGACGATTGCCCGCCCACCGCTCGGCGCTGATCATTCGGGCCGGTTGATCAAGGCGCTGGATCACTACGATCCGGCGATTCGGGCCGCCGCCGCCCGGGTCATCGGACGTCTGCAGGTCAAGGCCGCCGGAGCGGCGCTGATCACGGCGGTCAACGACTCGCAGGAGCCGGTGCGGTTCGCGGCGATGCGCGCGCTCGGCGAAGTTCGCGAGGAGACCGGCCGTCCAGGCGCTGACCCAGCAGCTGGAGCACTATCGAAAAGGTGAGGGGGCCTGGTCGGCCATCGACGGCCTCGCCCGCCTCGCGCATGGTTCCAGTGCGCCGGTGTTCAAGACGCGGCTGGCGGACCGGGACCCCTACGTGCGCCGGGCGGCAGCCGAGGGTCTGGCCCGGGTCGGCGATACGTCGGCCATTGCGGCGCTCTCGGCGGTGGCCGCGAGTGATTCCTCCGAGATGGTGCGCGCGGCGGCGGCGTTCGCGCTGCAGTCGCTGGGCGGGAACTACGTCGCCCGCCTGGTCGAGCCGCTGGACTCCTCGAAGATGGCGCCGCAGATCGCCGGCTACTTCATCGAGCTCGGCGCGCCGATGGCCGCCCAGCTGACCCCGCACCTGAAGGATGCGCGCGAGACCATCCGCGGCAACGTCGCGCTGATCGTCGGCGCGATCGGGACGAGTGCCGACGTCGCGGCGCTCGAGCCGCTGCTGCAGGATCGCAACGCCGATGTCCGGCGCGCCGCGGAACGGGCGATCCAGAGACTGAAGGTACGCGGCGCGTGAGCTGCGCCGCCTTCGCGAAAACGCTACGGCGAGGCAAGCCCGCGCTCGCGAGGACGTCCTCGCTGCGAGGCGGGCCGCCGCTGCCGCGCGAGTTCTACGCGCGGCCCACCCTCGACGTCGCCCGCGATTTGATCGGCAAGGTCCTCGTGCACGAGACGCCGGCCGGCCTCGCCTCCGGCATCATCGTCGAGACCGAGGCCTACATCGGCGAGTCGGATCCGGCCTGCCACGCCGCGCCCGGGCCGACCCGGCGCAACGCTCCGCTCTACGGCCCGCCGGGGATCGCCTACGTCTATCTCAATTACGGGATCCACTACCTGGTGAACGCGGTCACCGAGCCGGACGGCTGGCCGGCCGCCGTCCTGATTCGGGCGCTCGAACCGCACGAGGGGGAGGATTTGATGCGGCGGCGCCGCGCCCGCGGCACGTCGCGCGCGGCGGCGTATTTCGACGACCGCCGCTCTCTGCCGTGGCCCCGGCAACCTCACCCGGGCGCTTGGCATCTCGCTCGATCAGAACCTGAAGGATCTTGCCGCGTCGGCGCTGCGAATCGAAGACAGCGGGCTGCCGCCGCGGGAGGTCGGGACGAGCACGCGCATCGGCATCAATGTCGGGACCGAACGGCCGTGGCGCTTCTTCGCCGCCGGGAGTGCGGCGGTCAGCGGACGCGGCGCTGCGGCACCGCCTGCTCGATCGGTACCTGCACCGTCCCGCGGCGTCCGTCGCGGAGGATCGTAAGCGTCGCGTTGCTGCCCACTTCCGCGGCGGAGAGCAGGCGGAGGAAGTGGGATGCCCCTTCGATGTTCGTGCCGTTCATCGCGGTGATGATGTCCCCCGGCCGGAGCCCGGCGGCGGCCGCTTCCGACCGGCTGACGACGCGGGTGACCAGCACACCGCGGGCGTCTGGCGCGCCGAGCTTTTCGGCGATCTGGCTGGTCATCGCCTGCAGCGTGATGCCGAGCATCGTGCCGCGCCGCACCACGCCGTTCTTGATCAGCTCCTCCATCGTCGCCCGGACGACGTTGCTCGGCACCGCGAGGCCGATCCCCTGGTAGCCGCCGGTCTCGCTGTAGATCGCGCTGTTGATCCCGACCAGCTCGCCGCGGGCGTTGATCAGGGCGCCGCCGGAGTTGCCGCGGTTGATCGCGGCATCGGTCTGGATGAAGTCTTCGTACGCGCTCAGCCCTTCGACGCTGCGTCCGGTCGCGCTGACGATGCCGAGCGTAACCGTCTGGCTGAAGACGCCGAACGGGTTGCCGATCGCCAGCACCCACTCGGCGACCTTGAGTTTCGACGAGTCCCCCCAGGGGATCGTCGGCAGGCCCCGTCCGTCGATCTTCAGCACCGCGAGATCGGTCTGATCGTCGATGCCGATGATCCGGGCCGGCAGCTCCCGCTTGTCGGCGAGGATCACCGAGACCTGGGGCCGGCTGCCGCCGCTGCTGACGACGTGGTTGTTGGTGACCACGTAGCCGTCGGCCGACACGATGACGCCGGAGCCGAGGCTCTGGGCCTGGCGCTCGAATATCTGGTCGCCGTAGAAAAACCGGTAGAACGGGTCGTCCGATTGCGACCGGATCGTGGAGGTGGAGGTGATGCTGGTGACGGCGCTGACCGCGCGTTCGGCGATGCCGGTGAGGTCGGGCAGCGCCTGCGCGACCGCGATCGGCGGGCGGGCTGGCGGCGCTGCCTGGGGCTGCGGCGCGGCGGTGGCTTCGTCAGCCGTGCGCATCCGGCCGGTGAGCACCATTCCGGCGGCGAGCCCGGCGGCGAGAACGACGAGCAGGACGACGAGCCGGCGCATGATGGATCTCATCGGACGTCGATCTTGCGCCGCGGCGCGGGTGGCAGCTTGGGCAGCGTGACGGTCAGGACGCCGTCGGACAGGTCGGCGGTGACCGCCTCGACGTCGATCTTGTCGTTGAACTCGAAGGTCCGCGAGAAGGCGCCGTGCCCGCGTTCGACCTGGTGGTAGTGAACGTTTTCGCCGCTGCGGGCGACCCGTTGTCCACGCACCGTCAGCCGCGAGTCCGCCATCGCCAGCTCGATTTCGTCCCGGGCGAGCCCGGGCAGTTCGGCCGCGACGACGTAGCGGTCGGGGGTTTCGTAGACGTCGATCGGCGGCGCCCAGCTGTCGGCGTGGTGCGAGGATAGCCGTTCGAGCCGTTCCTGCCAGGCGCGCAGATCGCGCCACGGATTCACAGGCATAGCTTCGATGGTATACGATTCGAAGGTTTTGGGGTCACCATGAGTTCACTACAGGCGACGCGAATGAAGAAGGGCATGCTGATCAAGTTGGGCGAGGACCTGTTCCGCGTCCTCGAGCTGCAGCATGTCACCCCCGGCAACCTGCGCGGGTTCGTGCGCGTCCGGTTCCGGAACATCCGGAACGGGTCGCTGTCGGACCAGAAGCTGCGGTCGGAGGACACCGTCGAGCGGGCGGTGCTCGACGAACGGCAGATGCAGTATCTCTACAAGGACGGTGACGCCTATCACTTCATGGACACCGACAGCTACGAGCAGATGCACATGTCGGCCGAGGCGCTCGGGGATTCGGTCAACTACATCATGCCGGAGGCGACCATCGCGGTGGAGTTCTACGGCAGCGAGCCGGTCGGCATCGAGCTGCCGCCGACCGTCGATCTCAAGGTCGTCGACACCGTGCCGGGGATCAAGGGGGCGACCGCCAGCAACCAGATCAAGCCCGCTACCGTCGAGACCGGCCTGGTTGTCAACGTGCCGCCGTTCATCAATCAGGGCGACGTGATCCGGATCAGCACGGAAACCGGCGAATATCTCTCGCGCGCATAGCCCGTCGCACGTGAGCACGTGGCACGTGGCACGTGAGCACGTCAGCACGTAGCACGTGAGCACTTCGCACCTAGCACGTCGCAAAAGCACGTAGCACCTGGCACGTAAGCACGTAGCCCATCGCACACCGCACGTAGCACTTGTTTTATGGACATCACTCAGGCACGACCCGGATCGGGCTGGATCGAAGTGATCGCCGGCAGCATGTTCAGCGGCAAGAGCGAGGAGCTCATCCGCCGGCTGCGGCGGGCCCAGATCGCCCGGCGGAAGGTCCAGATCTTCAAGCCGACGATCGACAACCGCTACGGCGACGATCACATCATCTCGCACAGCGACATGCGCATCGGCTCCGAGAACCTGTCGTCGTCGCGCGAGCTGCTGGAGCGGGTACTGCCCGACACCGAGGTGGTGGGCATCGACGAGGGGCAGTTCTTCGACAGCGAACTGCCGTCGGTGTGCAACACCCTCGCCGACCAGGGGCGGCGGGTGATCGTCGCCGGCCTCGACCAGGACTACCTCGGCAAGCCGTTCGAGCCGATCCCGCAGCTGCTGGCGATCGCGGAATACATCACCAAGACGCTGGCGATCTGCATGGTCTGCGGCTCGCCGGCGAACCATACTCAGCGGCTGGTCGCGAGCAGCGAGCGGGTGCTGGTCGGCGCGCAGGGGACCTACGAGGCCCGCTGCCGCAACTGCTTCGATCCCAAGCTGGGACAATAGAAATTCAGAACTAAGAACTTAGAATTAGGAATCGAGATCGAGAATCAGCCGCGCCAACGGCTGGGGTGTAGCAACCTTCGTCGTCCAACGGTGTCTAATGGAGTTGGGCACCGCCGCCTCTGGGCTGCACTTCTCGATTCCGGATTCTAAATTCTGAATTCTTAATTCTTAATTTCTATGGATCTCTCCAAGATCCTCTTCCTTCTCGGCGTCGGCTTCCTCCTCGCCAACCTGAGGCTCCTCTACCAGTTCGTCCGTTTCATCCGGTTGAAATCGTCAGCGATCCTGATCTGGCCGGGCCGGCGTCCGCCTTTCTACGGGCTGCTGTTGGGGTTGGGGGCGGTTCTCAGCCTGCTCATTGTCTACAAGCTGGCCGTTCTGCGGCTGCACCCGACGCGGGTGTTCGGCGAGGCGATGATGCTCGTCTACTACAACTACGCGATGCCGTTGAGCCTGAAGATCGGCCGTGGCTTCTATGAGGATGGCATCTGGTCCGACGCCGGCTACGTCCCGTATTCGACCATTGGCGGCCTCGCCTGGCGGGAGGGGGAGCAGCTGACGCTGGTGCTGATCGATCGGATGCGCCAGTTCGGCCGCAAACTGACCGTGCCGGAGGGCCACTACGGCGCCGCGCGGCGGGTGCTGCGCGACAAGATCGCCGCGCACGACATTCACTTCACCGGCAAGTCACTGGACCTTGGCGCGCACGACGAACGGGACGATGTGTGAGGAATTGCGAATTGGAATTGCGAATTGAGACGCAACCGGCTGAAGTCGTCCGAACGGACGATTCGGGTTGCTTGCGCTCAATTCAAATTCGCAATTTCAGAATTCAGCGAAGGAGCTCCGCCAACCACCCGATCGGACCTGAACCCGTCGCCATCGGGTCCGCCAGCCAGTCGGGCGGCGTGAGCCACACGAACGCCAGGATCGCGACGACCATCACGTCGTACTGCCAGGTGGCGCGGTCGTAGGTCCAGAAGAACGCGTTCCAGAGAATCCGCGCCGGCAGTGTCAGCGTCTTCATGACACCGGCTCCGGGGCCGCGGTCCGGAGCTCGCGGTAGGTGTAGATGATGCGGTCGGCGACGGTGAAGACCGACAGGACCCCGATCACCCACATCACGGCGGCCATCCGGTTCGTGAAGGCGCCGATCATGAACAGGACGATCCGTTCCGGGCGCTCCATGAACCCGACTTTGCACTTGAGAATCAGCGACTCGGCCCGCGCCCGCGTGTAACTGGTCATGATCGCGAACATCATCGCGATGGCGGTGATCATGACGTAGTCGGTGCGGCCGAGGGTGGAGTAGAGGTAGATCAGGCCGAGGAAGAGGGCGATGTCGGAGAAGCGGTCGATGACCGAATCCCAGAAGCCGCCGAACTTCGTTTCCGCGTTCAGCTCGCGCGCCACCTTGCCATCGATGAAATCGAAGATGTTGGCGACGATCATGATGAACCCGGCGGTGATGAAGGCGGCGCGGCCGAGCGCGACGGCGGCGGCGACGTTGATCAGCACGCCGACGAAGGTCAGGATGTTGGGATGAATCCGGAGGGCGACGCACGCCGCGATGATCGCGCGCAGCGGGAACATGCAGATCTGCCCGATGAGGCCGGTGAAAGTCATGAGACGGTCGGGCCTCCGTTGGCGGCGCGATATAATAGAGGGTTCAATTCCGTGTAAAAACCGCAGTCTACTGCATGCCGATTCAGGACCTCAAGGGGCAGATCGCCCGCCTGCCGGAGCAACCCGGTGTCTACCTGTATTTCAACGGGGCGGGCGAGACTCTGTACGTCGGCAAGGCCAAGGTGCTGCGCGACCGCGTCCGGTCCTACCTGGGGGCGCGCGGCATGAGCCCGCGGATCGACGCGCTCCTGAACGAGGCGCAGCGGCTCGAGGTCATCGTCACCGACTCCGTCGTCGAGGCGCTGGCGCTCGAGAACCACCTGATCAAGCAGCGCGGCCCCCGATACAACATCCTGCTGCGCGACGACAAGAACTATCCGTATCTCCAGCTGACGACCGGCGAGGCCTTTCCCCGGGTGCTGGTCGCCCGGCGGATCGAGAAGGACGCCCATTTCTATGCCGGGCCCTTTCTGCCCGCGTCGCTCGCCCGCCGGACGATGTCGCTGACGCACCGGCTCTTCGGGATGCGTTCGTGCAGCGAGGTGATTACCGGAGAGCGGGGCCGTCCGTGCCTCGAATACGACATCAAGCGTTGCGTCGCGCCGTGCGTCCGGGAAATCTGCAGTGAAGACGAGTATCGCGTGTCGGTCGAGCACACCCGGCTGTTCCTTGAAGGCCGGAACGACGAGCTCGTCGCGACCTTGAAGGAACGGATGTCCCAGGCGGCGGGCGACGAGCAGTTCGAGCGTGCGGCCCAGCTCCGCGATGCGCTTCGCACGATCGAGACCCTGCAGACGCGGCAGCAGAAGATGTCCACCACCGGGCTTGGCGATCGTGACGCGTTCGCGGTGAAAGTCGGGCCGGCCGGCGCCGTCGTCCAGATCTTCCAGGTCCGGGGCGGCCGGGTGGTTGAGCGGATGGAGCTCGTCTCAGAATCGACGAGCGTTGTCGGCGCCGCTCCCGGAAGCAGCGAAGCGCCGGCGGCGCCAGCGGCCCGTCTTCAGGCGGAAGAGGGGGACGTGCTCCAGGCCGCGCTGCAGCAGTTCTACGCCGATCGCGTGGCCCCGCCCGAGGTTCACCTGCCGGTCGCGTTCAGCGATGCCGACACGGAGATGATCGAGGGGTGGCTTTCCGCGACGGCGGGCCGCCGCGTCCGCATCTGCATCCCGATGCGCGGCGAGAAGCGCGGACTGTTGCAGCTGGCGGCGCGAAACGCCGCCGTCGCCTACCAGGCCCGGTTCAACGAGAATGTCGCCGCCGACTACGACGCCCTCGAGACCCTGCGCGGCGTGCTCGGGCTGCCCGCTGTGCCGCGGCGGATCGAGTGCTTCGACATCTCGACGATCCAGGGGAGCGAGACCGTGGCCTCGATGGTGGTCTGCGAAGACGGCCGGATGAAGCGCGGCGAGTACCGGAAGTTCAAGATCAGTGGGACGATGGGGACAATGGGACGGGGGATGGGGGATGGGAACGATCTCGGTGCCGCGGTCCATGGTGGAACCGCCGCGACCCGCACCCAGCCGCATTCCCCATACCCCAGTCCCCCCTTTCACAACGACTTTGCCTCCATGTACGAGGTCGTGTTGCGCCGGTATCGGAAGGTTCTCGAACATGGCGGGCCGTTCCCGGATCTGATCCTGGTCGATGGCGGCAAGGGTCAGCTGGCGTCCGCGTACCAGGCGCTCCAGGAGCTCGGGCTGGCGAACCTCGTGGCGGTGGGCATTGCGAAGAAGGAGGAGACGATTTTCACGCGCGACCTGGTCGACGGGATCGCGCTGCCGAAAGACAGCCCGGCGCTCCTCCTGATCCAGCGGATCCGCGACGAGGCGCACCGGTTTGCGGTGACCTTCCACCGGCAGTCGCGCACGAAGCGCGACCTGCGGTCCGAGATCGACCAGATCGCCGGCGTCGGCCCGCGCCGCCGCAAGGCGCTGCTGACCGCGTTCGGCAGCGTCGCCGGCGTCCGCCGTGCGACCCGCGAAGACCTCCTCCGCGTCGTCGGCACCAAATGCGCCGATGCCGTCCTGAAACATTTCGGTTCAAGGTAGAGGGGGCCAGGCCCCTTAAGGGGCCTGGCCCCAATTCACGTAAAGCCTTGAAGTATCAAGGGTTTTGCCGTACCATTCGACGTTCCCTGAACGGCCTACCCGACAGACTGCTGCCCATTGGATATTGCGTCGCAACTCATCGCCTTTGCCGTCGTGCTCGCTTCACTGACGGTGCACGAATGCGCGCATGCCTGGACGGCCGACAAGCTGGGTGACCCGACGGCGCGCCTGCTCGGCCGCGTGTCGCTGAACCCCATCGTCCACCTCGATCTGCTCGGGACGGTCGTGCTGCCGCTGGTGGCGATCTTCAGCAACCTGCCGATCCTGGGATGGGCGAAACCGGTGCCGGTCAACATCACCCGGCTCGGACATCCCAAGCGGGACTTCATGCTGGTTGCCGCCGCCGGGCCGGCGAGTAACATCGCCATGGCCTGTCTGGCCGCGGTCGCGTTTCGTGCCGCCGGCGGGATCGCGGAGCTGGGCGATCCGGGCATGGCCCGGCTGATGTTCATGGCCGTCCAGATCAACGTGATGCTGGCGATCTTCAACATGCTGCCGATCCCGCCCCTCGACGGCGGCAACGTGCTCGCCGGGCTGCTGCCGGACCGCATGGGAGGATTGCTGCAGGGGCTGCGCGCCTACGGCTTCATCGTGCTGTACGCGCTCATGTTGACCGGAGTTCTCGAGCGGCTGATGAGGCCGCCGACCGAGTCCTTGATGAGGCTATTGGTCCTGTGAAACCGCGCGTCGTCTCCGGCATGCGTCCTACCGGCAAGCTGCACCTCGGCCATCTCGTCGGGGCGCTGAACAACTGGTCCGCCCTCCAGGACGACTACGACTGCTTCTACTTCGTGGCCGACTGGCACGCACTGACCAGCGATTACGCCGACACCTCGTCGATCGTCGAGAGCGCCTACGACATGGTGGCCGACTGGATCGCCGGCGGCCTCGATCCCGAGCGCAGCACGATCTTCGTGCAGTCGCTGGTGCCCGAGCACGCCGAGCTCTACCTGCTGCTGTCGATGACGGTGCCGATCCCGTGGCTCGAGCGCGTGCCGACCTACAAGGAGCAGATCGAGCAGCTGAGCGAGAAGGACCTGTCGACGCTCGGCTTCCTCGGCTATCCGCTGTTGCAGACGGCCGACATCATCATCTACAACGCGCAATACGTCCCGGTCGGCGAAGACCAGGTGGCGCATCTCGAGTTGAGCCGCGAGATCGTCCGCCGCTACCAGAACTTCTTCGGCGAGCTGTTCGTCGAGCCGAAGCCGCTGCTGACCAGATTCGCGCGGCTTCCCGGGCTCGACAACCGCAAGATGTCGAAGAGCTACGGCAACGCCATCAACATCGCCGACGATGAAGAGACGGTGCGGAAGAAAGTGATGCAGATGTACACCGACCCGAAACGGATCCGGGCCGATGTGCCGGGGACGGTCGAGGGGAACCCGGTGTTCGTCTATCACGACGCGTTCAACCCCGACACCGCGGAAGTCGACGATCTGAAGACGCGCTACCGCGAAGGGAAGGTCGGGGACGTCGAGGTCAAGAAGAAGCTCGCCGCCGCGCTCAACACCTATCTCGCGCCGATGCGTGAGAGGCGGGCCGAGCTCCTGGCCAGGCCGCAGGGCCTGCGCGAGGTCCTGCACGAGGGATCACGCAAGGCCCGGGCGATCGCCCAGGAAACCATGGAGCGGGTCCGCTCGGCGGCCAAGCTAAACTATCGGTGAACCAGCATCGTTCAATGGACCACCAGGAATTTGAGTCGATCCTCGAGGCATATCCCGTTCGACTCGAGAACTTCGAGGGGCCCCTCGATCTGCTGCTGCATCTCATCAGGCGTCATGAGCTCAGCATCTACGACATCCCGATCCACACCGTCACCAAGCAGTACCTCGAATACATCGAGTTGATGCAGGAGCTGAATCTCGACGTCGCGGGGGAGTTCCTCGTGATGGCGGCGACGCTGATCCACATCAAGTCGCGGATGCTGCTGCCGCGTATCGATCCGACGCAGGAGGATCCGGAAGAGGATCCTCGAGAGGCGCTGGTTCGCCGCCTGCTCGAACACCAGAAGTTCAAGGCGGCCGCCGAGCTGCTGCACGAGCGCGAGACCCTGCGCAGCGCCCAGTGGATGCGCCCCGACGGGCCGATCGCCGAGATCGCCGGCGAAGCGCCGGAACCGGAGGTGGAGGTCGATCTCTTCAGCCTCATCAGCGCTTTTCGATCGGTCGTCGAGCGCTCGAAGCTGCGCCCGAAGCTCTACCTCCCGAGCGAACAGATTCCGATCGAGGATCGCATCGAGCAGTTGATGGCCCGGCTGTCCGAGACCGAAGCCTGCGGCTTCGAGGAGCTGTTCGCCGACATCGAATCTCGCGCCGGGATGATCGTGACCTTCCTGGCGATGCTGGAAATGATCCGCCTCAAGCTGGTCCGCGTCTTCCAGGCGGGGGTGGTGGGACCGATCCGGATCTACAAGCGCGCCCGCCCCGCCGACGCGCCCAAGCCACTGGGTGATCCCGAACAGCGGCATGCCGAGGAAGTCGCGCGCGCGCTCGCCGCGTCCCGCGAACCCGGCGATGAGACTGGCGAACCTGGAACCTAGAACCTAGAACCACAGCAATAGATCCATGTCCGATCACTTGAAACCCATCGTCGAAGCCCTGATTTTCGCCTCGCCCGAGCCGGTGACGTCGAAGACCCTGCACAAGCTCCTCGACGGCGAGCCCAAGGAAGACGTCGACGCCGCACTGGCCGCCGTGAAGGCTGACTACGAGCGCCCTGGAGGCCTTCAGCTGGTGGAAGTCGCGGGCGGCTACCAGATCGTCACCCGTCCCGAGTTCCATGAATGGGTCCGCAAGCTGTTCCACGAGCGGACGACGAGCAAACTCTCGGTCCAGGCGCTCGAAACGCTGGCGGTCATTGCCTACAAGCAGCCGGTCACCTCCGCGGAGATCGCCGAGATCCGTGGCGTCAGCAGCAGCGGCGGGGTGCTCTCGACCCTGGTGGACCGCCGCCTGATCAAGGCGGTTGGACGCAAGCAGGTGGTCGGACGTCCCTTCATGTACGCGACGACGCGCGAGTTCCTCGACCGGTTCGGGCTGAACGATCTCAGCGATCTGCCGAAGGTCGAAGAGATGTCGGACGCCCTTGGCTTCGAGCTTCCCCTGGCGCTCGCCGAACCGGCGGCGGTCACCACGCCGCTGCCGTTCGACGAATCGGAGCCGGCCGCTGGCGCTGAAAAGCGAAGTGAAGAGCCGAAGCCGGAGCTGGTCGCCGACGTCAGGCCCGACGAGCAGGTTCACTGACATGCAAGTCCGGCTGCAGAAGATCCTTTCGACGGCCGGCATCTCGTCCCGCCGGGCCTCAGAGGCGATCATCCTCGAAGGGCGCGTGACGGTGAACGGGCAGACCGTCACCGAGCTCGGCTCGAAGGCGGATCCGGCGGTCGATGACGTCCGGGTCGACGGACGCCGGGTGAAGATCTCCGCCGTGCGCCGCTACATCCTGATGTACAAGCCGCGCGGCTACATCACCAGCCGCTCCGATCCCGAGCAGCGTCCGACGGTGATCGACCTGCTGACCAAGGGGGGCGTCCGCGACTACGTGTATCCCGTCGGTCGGCTGGACTACGAGTCGGAAGGGCTGCTCCTGCTCACGAGCGACGGCGATCTCGCCGAGCGGCTCATGCATCCGAGCCACGGCGTCGCCCGCGAGTATCACGCGCGCCTGCGCGGCGTGCCCGGCCGCGACACGCTGGAACGTCTTGCCAGGGGCGTGGTCCTCGACGGCCGCAAGACCGCGCCGGCGGAGGTCCGTATCGAGAAGGTGATCGAAGGATCGGCGGGCGACGATGCCCTGTTGTCATTCGTGATCCGCGAGGGACGCAACCGCCAGGTCCGGCGAATGTGCGAAGCGGTCGGTTACCCGGTGGTCCGCTTGAAGCGCGTGAGGATCGGACCGATTCACGACGAGCACATCCGGCCGGGGGAATTCCGCGACCTGGACGATCGGGAAGTCGCGGCCCTGAAGCGTGAGGCGTCGCGGCGGTCATCGGCCAGCTCCGGCCCGCGCGACCGGCAGGCCGCTGTTGACGGCGAAACGCCGCCCGCCAGGGTGAAGGCCGCTACTCGTCCAGCAGCTTCGCCCAGAACCGCACGAGATCCCAGGCGGCCCGCGCGGCGGCCGACCGATCGACCTCGGCGTGGGTAACCAGCGGCGTCGCCAGCTGCCACACCTCGACGCCTCGCGATCGTAGCGCCGCCGCCAGCAGCTCCGATTCCATCGCCGGTATCACGTTGTCTTCGCTGCCGTGGAGCAGGTAGACCGGAAAGGTCGGCACAACCTGGGCCGGCGACAGCGCCGGATCCCCACCCAGGTCGCTGGCGTGCGGCAGCAGGATCGGCCCGAGGTGCGAAACGTCCCGTTCGTTGACGTAGTTCATCAGCCGGCGCGCCTCCGCCGGCAGCGCCTCCGTCATCGCTCTTGCCCGGTCGAACTCGACCTTCCCCTGTGTCTTGTCCCACACATCGACGTGGGAGGCGTTCAGAAAGGCGAGGATCGCCTGCCGCAGCGGCTGGACCTGGTCCGGCGGCACCATGCGGTCCGCGACGCCGAGCAGGATGATCGCGATGCCGTAGTCATGCGGCGGACGGCTGGAGCCGTCGGGCAGACGGCCGGTGCAGAGATAGCGCAGCGTGCGCGGCAGGTCGCCGTGTCCGCCGACCGAGAGTACGTAGGCAACCCGGTCACGCAGGCTCGTGCGTGAGGCGGCCACGATCGACAGCCCTCCCGCAAAGCTGATCCCCATCATCCCGATCCGGCCGTCTGCGGCGAAGCCGCTGCCCGACGACAGCCACAGGCCGGCATCCTCGATCATGTCGGTCGTCCGCGGCGTGATGCTGTACTGCTTCAGGTCGGGAAGTTCGGCGGCCACCACGACGCGACCGGTTGAGGCGACGTCGCGCGCGAACTGGATCAGCCGCGGCTCGTCGATGCCGCCCGCATGGACGCCAGGCACGAGCAGGGTGGCGGGACCGTCCGCCGAGCCGGGACGGTAGGCGCGCGCGCGCAGCATCCCGCCGCGCCACGGGATCGTCACGTCGCTTTCGACCAGTTCGTCGGCCGCCAGCTCGGCGACGCTGCGCGCCGCCCCGTCCAGGCCGGCGGCTCGAATCACGAACGCCGCGCTGACGACGTAGTCGTGCGCCGCCATGCCACCGATCGTCACTGCGACCAGCGGAGCGGCGACGAACGCGAGCGCCTTGCGACGGCCAGTCATGTCGCGCCGATGATAACTGTTCAATAATTGAGCTGCATGAATCCGCTCATCATCGCCATCGACGGGCCGTCCGGGGCCGGAAAAGGGACCGTGGCGCGAGTCGTCGCGGAACGCCTCCAATATCGGCACGTGGACACCGGGGCGATGTATCGCGCCGTCGCCTGGAAGGCGCTGCACGAGAAGGTGGATCTCACCGACGAGCAGGAGGTCGCGGTGCTTGCCGGCCGGGCGAAGATCGACGTCAGCGACGGCACCGTCGAGGTGGACGGCCACGACGTCAGGGAGGCGATTCGCACCCCCGAGATCGACGCCGCCGCGGCGATCGTCGCCCGGTATCCCCGGGTCCGCTCGGTGCTGATCGCGCAGCAGCGTGAAATGGGAGGGCGGGGGGGCGTCGTAATGGAAGGCAGAGACATCGGGACCGTCGTGTTCCCGCAGGCTGACGTGAAGATCTTTCTCGACGCCTCTCCCGAAGAGCGGGCGCGGCGCCGTGCCGGCGATGCCGCCCATGCCGCCGGCAGGGTGATGTCGGCGGTGACCGAGATCGCCTCGGCGCTGGCGGCGAGAGATCAGAGCGATCGGACCCGGGCGGTCTCGCCGCTGGCCCAGGCCCCTGACGCGGTCAGGATCGATACGACCGGAGTGCCCATCGATGACGTGGTCTGTCGGGTGCTGGCACTGGTCGAAAGGAGTCGCTCGTAATGGCACTGCTCCGCACTCGTCGCTGCCTCTTCCCGTGCCTCGCGCTCGCGCTGCTGGCCGGGATCGTGCTCACCGCGCAGAAGCCCGGCCAGGCTGACTGGCCGCAATGGCGAGGGCCGGCCGCAACCGGTGCGTCCGCCACGGCGAAGCCGCCGCTCGAGTGGAGCGAGGCGAAGAACGTCCGATGGAAGGTGGAGCTTCCCGGCCGTGGCACGTCCACTCCGGTGGTCTGGGGGGACCGGGTTTACGTCCTGACGGCGGCGCCGGTCGGCGTGGAGCTCGGCGCATCACATGACGCGCGTGGCACGCGGGGTCAGATCGTCCCGCACCGCATGATGGTCATGGCGCTCGACCGAAAGACCGGCAAGACGATCTGGGAGCGCACCGCGCGCCAGGAGACACCGCACGAGGGCTATCACAATCAGTTCGGCACCTGGGCGTCGTCATCCGCCGTCACCGACGGCAGCGTGATCGTCGCGTCGTTCGAGTCGCGCGGCATCTACGCCTACGATCCGGCCGGCAAGCTGCTGTGGGAGGTCGACCTCGGCGACAAGAAGATGCGCAACGAGTTTGGTGAAGGCTCCACGCCGGCGCTCTTCGGTGACCGGGTCGTCGTCGTATGGGACCATCAGGGAGAATCGTTCATCGCCGCGCTCGACAAGATGACCGGCAAGGAAGTCTGGCGCAAGAAGCGTGAAGAGGTCGACAGCTGGGGGACCCCGCTCGTGGTCGAGCATGCGGGCAAGGCGCAGGTGGTCACCGGCGCGATGAACCGCATTCGCAGCTACGACCTCGCGTCAGGTGACATCGTCTGGGAGACGGCCGGCCTGACGATGAACCCGATTCCCTCGCCGGTTCATGCCGACGGCATCGTCATCCTGATGAGCGGGTTCCGCGGGAACAGCCTCAAGGCGGTGCGTCTCGCCGAGGCGAAGGGAGACATCACCGGCACGCCGGCGGTGGTGTGGACCCACGACCGCGATACCCCGTACGTGCCGTCACCGCTGCTCTACCAGGGAACCCTTTACTTTCTGAAGGGGAATACCGGGGTGCTGTCGGCCCTCGACGCGGCATCCGGGAAGCCGCACTACCAGCTCCAGCGGATCGAAGGGGCCCCCAATGTGTTCGCATCGCCGGTCGGCGCCGACGGCCGGGTGATCGTGCTCGGCCAGGACGGCACCGCCGCGGTCGTCAAGCACGGTCCCAGCTACGAGCTGCTGGCGACCAACAAGCTGGACGACAAGTTCGATGCTTCACCCGCTCTGGTCGGCAACGAGCTGTACTTGCGGGGCTACCGCTATCTGTATTGCGTGGCTAATTGATTGCGGATTGGGGATTGGTGATTGCTGATCGACGGATTGGGGATTGCGGACTGCGGATTGCGCCTCGAATTCGTCAATTCGTCAATTCGTCAATCCACAATCCGTCAATCTGCAGTCCGCAATCCCCAATCCGCAGTCATTCTCTGTCTTTGTAGTCGTCCGAGGACGCGGGATCGAGCTCCCAGCGATGGCGGTCGCGCTCGATGATCTTGTCGGCCGCCTTGAGCTCCTCGTTGTCTTCGTAGGTGACGCCGAGCGCCTTGCCGATGTCGTCGACGCGGTCCTGGTCCGGGGTGGGGTTGTCGCCGCCGGGGGCTTCGTCGCCGACGGCATAGGCATCCTCCCAGTCCGCGTCCACGTCGCCGCCGGTCAGCGCCGGGCTGGTCTCGTTGTGATCGTCGATGGCGTCCTGCAGATGTCGCCGGCCGGATCGTGCGGCCGAGGCATTGCGGTCCATGTCCAGGCTCGACGGCGGCCCCTGGACGGTCTCTTCGATCTCACGGAGCTGCTTGCGCTCCCGGTCGAGCCCGGGCGCGAAGCGGGTGCTCCCGGCGCCGGCGGCGGTCCCGGTCGAGCGGCGGGTTGCCATGGGATTGGTCCGGCCGCGAACGCTGCGTCCGGTTTCGGGAGTCTGGGCCAGTGTTTCTTCGCGTCCGGTGCCACCCTGGCGCTTGGCGGTCTTCCGCGGCGGGGCGGGGGCGGTCGTCTTGCGGGCGGCCGGGCGCTTGCCCCTGGCCGCGGCGGCGGAACTCTGACGCCGGCGTGAAGCCGCGCTGGCCCTCTTGATCGTGCCTTTCCTGGTCCGGTTGGCGGAGGACCGCTTGGCGGCAGACCGCTTGGCGGCAGACCGCTTGGCGGCGGACCGCTTGGCGGAAGACCGCTTGGCCGCGGACCGCTTGATTGAGGGACGCTTGCTGCCCTTCCTGGCGGCAGCTTTACGAGACGCGGCGCGCTTTGCCGGACGAGGTGGGTTCTTCGCCTTTTTGCGGCGAGCCTTGCTTTTCGAGGCCTTGGCGCCACCAGATCGGGCGGTTGCCCGAACCCGAGCCCCGGCTTTGCGAGTGGACGGGGTCCGCTTGCGCCCCTTGCTCTTCGCGCTCTGTTTCCTGGCCATCAACGCCTCTTTCGAAGCGGGCCGCGGGGGCCCGCGCTGGTGGTGCCGCTGTTTGACCGAAGTGCCCTAACTGTTGTATCTTCTATTGCTTATCGCAATCGCGGTGAAGCACATCCACAGCCCGCCGGAGCTGAGATCCCGGCAGAAGCACGACCGAGGAGGACCCGTTTCGCATGGCAACTGACAACCCGCAGCAGAACAATCCCCAAGGAGGTGGCGCAACCGGAACCGTCGAGAGAATCCCTCAGAAGCAGTCTGAGAAGATGACGACTCTCAACGCCGCGGACGAATCTGTCGATCCGCAGGAATACGCCCGCCTCCTCGATCTTTACGATAACAGCTTCCGCAACATCGCGGAAGGCGAGGTCGTAAAGGGCACCGTACTCAAGGTCACCGCATCCGAAGTGATCGTCGACGTCGGCTACAAGTCGGAAGGGATCATCCCGGTCGACGAGTTCATCGACGAGACCGGCCAGGTCACCGTCCAGCCGGGCGACACCGTCGACGTGCTGCTCGAGCGCACCGAAGACCGTGAAGGCTACGTCGTCCTCTCGCGCGAAAAAGCCGAGAAGATGAAGATCTGGGACGAGGTCGAGAAGGCCTACGCCGAGCGCAAGGTCGTCATCGGCCGGGTCATCGAGCGGATCAAGGGAGGGCTGGCCGTCGACATCGGCGTCCGCGCGTTCCTGCCCGGCTCGCAGATCGACGTCCGTCCCGTTCGCAACCTCGACGCCCTCCGCGGCCAGGAGCTGCGCATGCGCGTCATCAAGGTGAACAAGAAGCGGGGCAACATCGTGCTCTCGCGCAAGGTTCTCCTCGAGGAAGAGAACGCGGAAAAGAAGAAGCACACGCTCGACACGCTCGCCGAGGGGAAGGTCCTCCGCGGCGTGGTCAAGAACATCACCGACTACGGCGCGTTCATCGACCTGGGGGGCATCGACGGCCTGCTCCACATCACCGACATGTCCTGGGGGCGGGTCACTCACCCCTCGGAGCTGTTCAAGGTGAACGACGAGATCGACGTGATCGTGCTCAAGTACGATCCGGCGACCGAACGGGTCTCGCTCGGCCACAAGCAGCTGATGAACGACCCGTGGTCCAACGTGACCGACCGGTATCCGGTCGGCGCGCGGATGAGCGGCAAGGTCGTCAGCCTGACCGACTACGGCGCGTTCGTCGAGCTCGAAGCGGGGGTCGAAGGGTTGATCCACGTCAGCGAGATGTCGTGGAGCAAGCGCGTGAAGCATCCGTCCAAGGTGCTGAACGTCGGCGATTCGGTCGAGGCGATGGTCCTCGGCGTGGATCCGGGCGCACGGCGCATCTCGCTCGGCCTGAAGCAGGTCGAGAGCAACCCGTGGCACGAGCTGTCCGAGAAGTACCCGATCGGCACGACGATCACCGGCAAGGTCCGCAACCTGACCGAGTTCGGTGCGTTCGTCGAGGTCGAGGAGGGGATCGACGGGCTGATCCACATCTCCGACATGTCGTGGAGCAAGCGGCTCAAGCACCCCTCTGAAGTGTTGAAGAAGGGTGACGAAGTCCACGCGATGGTGCTCAACATCGACGCCGAGAACCAGCGGCTGTCGCTGGGGCTCAAGCAGCTGCAGACCGACGTGTGGGACGAGTTCTTCTCGCAGCACAACGTCGGCGACACCGTGGAAGGGAAGGTCGTTCGCCTGACCAACTTCGGGGCGTTCGTCGAGCTGGTCGAGGGGATCGAAGGGCTGATCCACGTTTCGGAGTTCGACGATTCGCAGCAGGCGGGCAAGGAAGGGAAGCTCGATCTGGTGGTGGGCGAGAGCTACCAGATGAAGATCATCAAGCTCATCCCCGCCGAGCGGAAGATCGGCCTCAGCATCCGGGCGTTGAAGAACGAGGAGTTCCGGGCCGACTGGGAAGCCTATACCGAGATGACCGGACGGCCGGAAGTCACGCTGGGCGACCACTTCAAGCGGCAACAGTAAGCCAGCTGCGGCTCTCAGCTTCCAGCTGTCAGCAAAGCGATGGCTGAAGGCCTGAGCAGCTGGGGGCTGAGAGCTGGGAGCTGACAGCTGAGACCAAAGGGAGTCGCCTATGACCAACGGCAGCATGACGAAAGCGGAGCTCGTCGAGGAAGTTTCTCGAGTTTCCGACCTCACCAAGAAGCACTCCGAGGTCATCGTCGACACCGTGTTCAAGAGCATCATCGACGCGCTGCACCGCGGCGAGAAGATCGAGCTGCGGGGGTTCGGCAGCTTTCGCCTGCGGCGGCGCGAGCCGCGCAAAGGCCGGAACCCGAAGACCGGCGACAAGGTGGACGTGCCGCCGAAGAAGGTGCCCTACTTCAAGCCGGGCAAGGAACTGAAGGACCTGATCAACCGGGAGACGGACGCGGCGCCGCCGGCGCCGTCCGGTCCCGCCTCTTCCACCGGGACGGACGTAGCCGGAGTCTGAAGACAGTGCTGAAGGCTGAATGGTGAAGGCTGAAGCAAGTGGGCAGTGCACCTTCAGCAATCTTCAGCCTTCACCATTCAGCCTTCAGCATTGCATGGATCGCCTCTGGACCCCCTGGCGGCTGGCCTACGTGAGCGGCGGCGGCGAGTCGCCGGGCTGCGTATTCTGCAACGCCCTCACCGACCCTGACGCGGCACCGCTGATCCTGTTTCGTGGCGCGGCCTGCTACGTCATCCTCAATCTCTTCCCCTACAACAACGCACACCTGATGGTCGTGCCCAACCGGCACGTGGCGACGCTTGGCGAGGCGACGGCCGACGAGCTGAACGAACTGATCCAGCTCGCGCGCACCGCGGAAGTCGCGATCAACCAGGCCTACGCTCCCCAGGGCATGAATCTCGGCGTCAACCTGGGCAAGCCGGCGGGCGCGGGCGTGCCCGGGCATCTGCACATGCACGTCGTGCCGCGCTGGACCGGCGATACGAACTTCATGACCGTTGTCGGGCAGACGCGGGTGCTGCCGGAGGAGCTGCCGCAGACCGCCGACAAGCTCCGGCCGATCTTCGAACGCCTCGCAGAAGACCAGGCGATCGATTGAAGTTGTGAATTCCCCTGGTATGGAACAATCACCCCGATGATCCTCGAGCTCTCGGACCAGCAGAAGGCCTACCAGCAGCAGATCGGATCGTTTGCGCTCGCGCAGGTCGCGCCGCAGGCGGCGGCGATCGACGAGAGCGGCCAGTTCCCGGCTGACCTGGTGAAGCAGGCGGCGAAACAGGGTCTGATGGGGGTCACGATCCCGCGCGAATCGGGTGGCGCCGGCCTCGACTACTTGAGCTACGCCGTCGCGATCGAGGCGCTCGCCGGTGCCAGCGCGGTGATCGCGGTGATCGCGGCGGTCAACAACTCGCTGGTGGCCGAGCCGATCGCGCACTTCGGCAGCGAACCGCAGAAACAGGAGTGGCTGCGCCGGTTGGCGACCGGCGAGGCGCTCGGCGCCTTCGCGCTCTCCGAAGCGGACGCCGGATCGGACGCCGCCAACCAGAAGACCGTCGCCCGGCTCGACGAGCGCGGCTACGTGCTGAACGGACGAAAGGTCTGGGTCGCCAACGCCGAAGCGGCCGACGTGGTCATCGTGTTTGCCGCCACCCAGCCATCGGCCGGCTCCGGCCAGGGCCCGTGGACGAGCTCAGGCGAAGGCCTGACCGGCCGTCGCATCTCCGCGTTTCTGGTGCCGATCGATACCCCGGGGCTGGCGCGGGTGGCGACCGCCGACCCGCTCGGCGTCCGTGGCCTCGGATGCATGGACCTCGAGCTCACCAACGTCCGCGTGGATGCCGATGCGCTGCTCGGCTCTCCGGGTGAAGGTTTTCACCTGGCGATGTGGGCGCTCGACGGCGGGAGAGTGGCGATCGCGGCCCAGGCGCTCGGCGTCGGCACGGCCGCCCTGCAGGCTGCGCTCGACCACGCCCGGCAGCGCGAAGCGTTCGGCCAGCCGATCGCGAACTACCAGGCGATCCAGTGGATGCTCGCCGACGTGGCGACCGATCTCGAGGCGGCACGCATGCTCACCTATAAGGCGGCGGACGCGCGACAGCGGCAGCCACGGCCGACCGTCGAAGCGTCGATGGCCAAGCTGTTCGCCTCCGAAGCCGCGCACCGGGCGGCCGACAAGGCGATGCAGATCCTGGCGTCGCAGGGCTACCGCCGCGGCTCCGTCGTGGAACGCCTGTTCCGCGACGTGCGCGCCACCGAGATCTACCAGGGCACTTCAGAGGTTCAGCGGATGGTGATTGCGGAGCACATTCTGACCTAAAGGAATTGCGGACTGGCGATTGTCGATTGCGGATTGACGGATCTTGGATTGCGGATCGATGACTACTCTCAATGGCGGCGTCAATCGCAATTCCGTCGATCCGCAGTCAACAACCCACAGTCCGTCATTCCACATCCGACAATCGCCAGTCCGCAATCAGTCAGCCGAGAAGCTGCTTGGCGATCGTCTGCAGCTGCAGATTCGACGTCCCCTCGTAGATCTGGCCGATCTTCGCGTCGCGGAAGAACTTCTCGACCGGGTATTCCTTGACGAAGCCGTTGCCGCCGAACAGGTTCACCGCGAGTGACGCCACCCGCTCGGCGACTTCCGACGACAGGATCTTGCAGATCGCGGCCTCGGTGAGGAACGGCCGTCCGGCGTCGCGGAGCCGCGCGGCGTTGTAGACGGTCAGCGTCGCCGCTTCGACTTCGACCGCGGCGCGGGCGATCTGGTGCTGCACGGCCTGGAACTCGGCGATGGCCTTGCCGAACTGCCGCCGCTCCTTCGTGTAGGCGATCGTCGCGTCCAGCGCCCCCCGGGCCAGGCCGATCATCTGGGCGCCGATCCCGATCCTCCCCTCGTTGAGCGTCTCGATCGCGGTCTTGTAGCCCTTGCCGATTTCGCCGAGCACGTTCGCCTTCGGTACGCGGCAGTCTTCCAGGATCAGCTCGCAGGTGCTGCTCGCGCGGATGCCGAGCTTGTCTTCCTTCTTGCCGACGGAAAAGCCTGGCATGCCGCGCTCGACGACGAAGGCGGTAATGCCGCGGTAACCGGCTTCGGGATTGATCGTCGCAAAGACGAGGAAGAGGTTGGCCTCGTTGCCGTTGGTGATCCACAGCTTGCGGCCGTTGATCACGAAGCTGTCGCCGTCCTCACGCGCACGGGTGGTCAACGCGAATGCGTCGCTGCCGGACCCGGCCTCCGACAGGGCGTAGGCCCCGACCGTGTCGGCGGCCAGCCGCGGCAGGTAGCGGCGCTTCATGTCGTCGTTCCCCCAGCGGGAGAAGGCGTTGATGACCAGCGTGTTCTGGACGTCGACCAGCACACCGATCGAGGGGTCGACTCTCGACAGTTCCTCGACCGCCAGCACGGAGTGGAAGAACGTTCCGCCCGACCCGCCGTAGCTCTCCGGGACCTCGATTCCCATCACGCCGAGGTCGAACAGCTGTTTGACCAGGCTCTGCGGGATCTTGGCGTGCTCGTCCATCTCGCGGACGAGCGGCCGCACCTGCGCGTTCGCGAACTCGCGGACGCTGTCGCGAAAAATCTGCTCGTCTTCGGCGAGCACCGTCAACGGCTGGGCCACGGTAGCGGCATCATGAGTCACGGGATACTCCTGTCGGGGCATGAGAACCCCGGAATGCTATCATTGCCGGGGAGGCCGCTTCCTGCCGAGGGACGTCTAAATACTTATGCGCGCTCCACTTATCCGGCTCGTCGCGGGTCTCGGGCTGGTGGTCGCCTCGCTGCAGACGCCTGGCGCCCAGCAGCAACAACAGCAACCGCCGCCCCCGCCCCCGACGACGCAGACACCGCCCGCGACCCAGAAGCCGCCGCCGCAGGATCCGCAGCAACGCCCCCCGACGTTCAAATCCGGCATCAACTTCGTCCGCGTCGACGTGATCGTCAGCGACAAGGACGGCAACCCGATCCTGGACCTGAAGCCCGAAGAGTTCACGATCTCCGAGGACGGGCGTTCCCAGAAGATCGAGCAGTTCGACGTCATCAAGATCGACGCGCTCGCTCAGGTGCAGGGCCCCACCAACGGGGAGATCCGCACGGCCGAAGACGAAGAGCGCGAGGCGGCGCGGCCGGAAGTCCGGATGTTCATCATCCTGCTCGACGACTACCACGTGCGTCGCGGCAACGACATGGCGGTCCGGAAACCGCTCATCGACTTCATCCAGAATCAGCTCGCGCCGGCCGACATGGTGGCGATCATGTATCCGCTGACGCCGGTCAACGACATCAGCTTCACGCGCAACCAGACCCGGCTGATCTCGGCGATCGAGCACTTCGAGGGGCGCAAGTTCAATTACACGCCGCGCAACGCGTTCGAAGAGCAGTACGCCTACTACCCGGCCGCGACCGTCGAGAAGGTCCGGAACCAGATCACGATGAGCGCGCTGAAAGCGGCGGCGATCCGCATGGGCGGGTTGCGCGAGGGGCGCAAGTCGATCATTTTCATCAGTGAAGGATTTACCTCGGCGCTGCCGCCGCAGCTCGCCGACCCGGTCGCGGCGATGCCCGGGCTGGGCAATCCCAATCGCGGCAACTCGGGGGCGATGACCGACGACCGCTACGCCTGGACCAGCAACGTCGACATGCTCAACGACATGCGCGACGTGTTCCAGACCGCCAACACGCAGAACACCTCGATCTACTCCGTCGACCCGCGCGGGCTCGCGGTGTTCGAGTACGGCATCAACGAAGGCGTTGGCCTTCAGCAGGACACGATCGGCTTGAAATCGTCGCTCGACTCCCTGCACGTGCTTTCGAACAACACCGACGGCCGGGCGATCGTCAACCGCAACGACCTCGCGGTCGGCATGAAGCAGATCATGCGCGACTCGAGCGGTTACTACCTGATCGGCTACACCTCCACTCGCATGCCGACCGACGGCAAGTTTCACGAGATCAAGGTCCAGGTCTCGCGCCGCGGGGTGAACGTCCGGGCGCGGAAGGGCTACTGGGCCCTGACCAAGGAGGATGTGGCCCGCGTCAGCGCTCCGCCCAAGCCCGAGGCGCCGGCGGCAGTGACCAAGGCGTTGACCTCGCTGGCCGAGCCTCCCGGCGGCCGTCCGGCCCGGTTCTGGATCGGCACCGGCCGAGGTGACAACGGCCGCGCGCGGGTGACCTTCGTCTGGGAGCCCGGCACCTCGCCCGACAATGCGCGGCAGACCAGCCCGGCCGCGCGCGTGCAGCTGACCGCGATCGCCCCGGGTGGTCGTCCACTGTTCCGCGGCCGCGTCCCGAATCCAGACGGCCCGGCGCCGGTCGCGGTCGAACCCGGCGGCGCCGTGACGTTCGACGTCCCTCCCGGGCAGCTCCAGATGCGGATGATGGTCGAGAACGACCGGGGGGAAGTCCTCGACTCATTGGTGAGGGAGCTGACGGTCCCCGACTACACGCAGGTCCAGGTCTCGCTCGGCACCCCGCTCGTCTACCGGGGGCGGACCGCGCGCGACATCCAGGACATCCGCACCAACCCGGCGGCGGCGCCGGTGGTCGTTCGGGAGTTCAGCCGCGCCGAGCGGCTGCTCCTCCGCATCGCCGGCTATGCGCCCGGAGGCGTCACCCCGACGGTCACCGGCAAGCTGCTCAATCGGGCCGGCGCCACGATGGCGGAGCTGCCGCTCAAGCCCGGCGCCGACGGCCTGTTCGAGACCGAACTGCCGCTGTCCGCTCTCGCCGCCGGTGAGTACCTGATCGAGTTCAACGCCCGGACCGAATCCGGCACCGCGCAGGAGACCATCGCCTTCAGGGTGGGGAGGTAGCCACGTTCTACGTGCCATGTGCTACGTGCTAGGTGCGTACGTGCGGGGTGCTACGTGCGGTGCTATGTGCTGCGTGCGACGTGCGGTGCTCTGTGCGACGTGCGCGTGCGACGTGCCGTGCGACGTGCCGTGCGACGTGCTGTGTGAGGTGCGACGTGCGGTGCCACGCACCGCGCAGGTCGCACAGCACGTAGCACCGCCACCGCACGCGCGCACGTAGCACCGCACCCCGCACGCCCACGGAGCACCGCACGTCGCACCGTAGCACCGCACGTCGCACGTAGCACCGCACGTCGCACGTAGCACCGCACGTCGCACCTAGCACCGCACGTCGCACATAGCACGTACACACCCCGCACGTAGCACCTAGCCCGTAGCACTTGCGTTGAAGCTCCCCTCCGCGTATAGTTTTGCCCGAGTGATGTTCCAGATGATGAAACGCGCTGCCGATCGAAAGCGGGTCAAGCGATCCCGCAGGTCGACGGTGCGCGCGCGTCTGTGAGCTGAACCTACAACTCCAAGGCACTACCGCAACCCGCCGGCCTCAACAGGTCGGCGGGTTTTTGTTTGTGCGGCCAATTTTCAGAGGGAGCAAACGGTGCAGATCGACGTCGGGATACTCGGGGCAACGGGGATGGTGGGGCAGCAGTTCATCAGGCTGCTCGAAGGCCATCCGTGGTTTCGGCCGGTCTGGCTGGCGGCGAGCGAGCGATCCGAAGGACGGCTCTACCGCGAGGCGACGACGTGGCGGCTCGGCGGTGCGATTCCCGCCACGGCAGAGGGCCTGCGGGTTGAGGCCTGCGCCCCCGGCAAGGGACCCCGTCTTGTGTTTTCGGCCCTCGACGCGGCCGCAGCCGACGAGCTGGAGCCGGCCTTCGCCGCTGCCGGGCACATCGTCGTCAGCAACGCCCGCAGCTTCCGGATGCTGCCCGACGTGCCGCTGCTGATCCCGGAGATCAACCCGGACCACCTCGAGCTGATCACCGTGCAACGCCGGCAGCGGGGATGGAGCGGCGCCATCATCACCAACCCGAACTGTTCGACCGTCGTGCTCGCCATGGCGCTCGCGCCGCTGCGCCCCTTCGGGATCAGGACAGTGCTGACCACCACCCTTCAGGCGGTCTCCGGCGCCGGTTACCCCGGCGTCCCCTCCTACGACGTCATCGGCAACGTGATCCCCGGGATCGGGGGAGGCGAGGAAGAGAAGATCGAGACCGAGTCGAACAAGATCCTCGGCACGTTGGTGGATGGCAGGGTGTCGGCCCATCCGGCGGTCGTGAGCGCCCACACCAACCGCGTACCGGTGGTGGACGGACACACGCTGACGATCTCGGTGGCGCTCGAGTCCCTGCCGACGGCCGACGAGGTGGCCAGGGCCCTGCGCGAATGGCGCGGCCGGCCCCAGGAGCTGAAGCTGCCGAGCGCGCCCGAATTCCCGATCGAAGTGCTCGACGAAGGGTTCCGGCCACAGCCGCGGCTCGACGCCGGCCGCGGCGGCGGCATGACGGTCAGCGTCGGCCGGATCCGCACCTGCCCGGTGCTCGGCACCAAGTTCGTGGCGCTGGGGCACAACACTGTCCGCGGTGCGGCCGGCGCCGCGATCCTGAATGCCGAGCTGATGCAGGCCGACGGCTGGCTGGAGGCGCGATGAGACGACCGGTGGTGATGAAGTTCGGCGGCACGTCGGTCGGCAGCGCCGCGGCGATGTCACAGGTCGTTCGCATCGTGTCGAGCGCAGCGGCGGCCGGTGACCCGGTGGTTGTCGTGGTCTCGGCGATGTCGGGGGTCACCGATGCGCTCCTGGCCGCGGGCGAGGCGGCCCGACGGGGCGCAGTCGAGGACGTCGAGGCACGCGTAGCCTGGCTACGCGATCGGCATCGGAACGTCATCGGTGAGTTGTTCGGCGCCGCCGGCGCTGGCGAAGACCCGTGGCCCGAGGTGCTCCGCGAGTGCGAAGACGTACGGGCTGTGCTCGGGTCGGTCGCCGTCCTGCGGGAGCTCACCGCCCGTGGCTCGGATCGAATTGCGGCGGCCGGGGAGTTGATGTCGAGCCGGATCATCGCCGCCTGCCTCAGGACGAACGGCGTGCCCGCGCGATGGGTCGACCCGCGACGAGCGCTGGTGACCGACGCCGGCTTCGGCGCCGCGCTGCCGGTCGAGGCGACGCCGCTGGCGATCGCGCGCGAGATCCTGCCGGTGCTGGATGCCGGTGAGGTCGCGGTGATGGGGGGCTTCGTCGGCGCGACCAGCGAAGGCATCACCACCACCCTCGGTCGGGGCGGGTCCGACTTCTCGGCCGCGCTGGCCGGCGCCGCTCTGGAGGCGCGCGAGATCCAGATCTGGACCGACGTGGACGGCATGCTGACCGCCGACCCTCGCGTCGTGCCCGATGCGCAGCTGGTGCGGTCGCTCTCGTTCGAGGCGGCGTCCGAGCTGGCCTATTTCGGCGCCCGGGTACTGCATCCGAGCACCATCCTGCCCGCGGTCGACCGGAACATCCCGGTCAGGATCCTGAACACGATGAGGCCGGACAGCCCCGGCAGCGTCATCACCGCTGACGGCGCCGCCGGCCAGGGGCCGCTCACCGCGATCGCCTGCAAGCGGAACGTGACGGTGATCAACATCACCTCCACTCGCATGCTGCTGGCGCACGGCTTTCTCCGCCGCGTCTTCGAGGTCTTCGAGCGCCACACCACCTCGGTGGACGTCGTCACCACCTCCGAGGTCAGCGTGTCGATGACCCTGGACGATGACCGCCGGATCGACGCGATCGTGGGCGAACTCGCCGCGTTCGCGACCGTGCAGGTGGATCGCGGGATGGCGATCGTGAGCGCCGTCGGCGATGGCCTGCGGGCCGATCCGGCGATCGCGGTGAGTGTCATCGCCGCGCTCGGCCGGCTGCCCCTCAGGATGGTCTCGCAGGCCGCCTCCCGCCGCAACGTCACCGTCGTGCTGAACGATGCCGACGTCCCCGCCGCCATGCACCGCCTGCACACGGAATTCTTCGTGTCCGCCGGAGCGATGGGATGAACGGACCCTTGCGCACCCTGCTCGTCGGCCACGGTCGTATGGGCCGGCTCGTCGAGTCGCTGGCCTCCGAATACGGGGTGGAGTTCGTCGGCGTCGTCACCAGCGCCAATGCCGGAGACCCGGCGTCATGGCCGGCCGCGGACGTCGCCATCGACTTCTCGACGGCAGAAGCGGTGCCCGCCAATGCGCGGGTGCTCGCCGACCGCGGTGTCTCGCTGGTGATCGGGACGACGGGGTGGGGGGACGAGGAGGCACGGTTGCGCAGCGATCTGGCGACTCGGCCGATTGGCGTGATCGCAGCCCCCAACTTCGCCATTGGCGTGAACCTGTTCCTGGCGATTGCGGACGAGACGGCGAAGCAGCTGGTCACCCGCGGCTTCGCGCCGTGGATCCACGAGGCCCACCATGCGGCCAAGAAGGATGCGCCTTCCGGCACCGCCCTCGCGATCCGTCGCCTGGTCGAAGCCTCGGGTGCACCGGTCGATGTCTCCTCGACGCGAGCGGGGCACATACCGGGCACCCACACCGTCGGCTTCGATTCGCCCGCCGAGACCATCACGCTGACGCACGTGGCCCGCGACCGCACTCCCTTCGCGCAGGGGCGCGCTCGAGGCCGCCAGGTGGGTGCACGGACGACGAGGCTGGTTCGGGATGGCGGATCTGCTGGCGAAGGAAGAGAGCCGGACGTGAACGGAAGACCCTGAAGAGAAGACCTGAACAGGAGAAACAGGAGATCAAGAGATCGCTGGTTAAAGGAATTCTTCTGACCTCTTGACTCTCCTGTTCGAAACTACGAGAAAGGCTGACCATGCGAAGACTCTGGACTGGATGCGGCACCGCCCTCGTCACCCCGTTCGACGGCCAGGGCAACATCGACGAGGCGGCGATCCGGCGGCTGGCGAAGCGGCAGATCGAGGCGGGCATTCACTTTCTGGTGCCGTGCGGCACGACCGGCGAGAGCCCGACGCTGACCGAAGACGAGCGGGTCCGGGTCGTGGAACTGGTCGTCGAAACGGCGGCAGGGAAGGTGCCGGTGCTCGCCGGCGCCGGCGGATACGATACCCGCGAGGTCATTCATGTCGCGCGTCGGATGCGCGACGCCGGGGCGACCGGGCTGCTCTCGGTCACGCCCTATTACAACAAGCCAACTCCCGAAGGGCTGTACCAGCACTACCGCGCGATCGCCGAAGCGGTGCCGCTGCCGATCATCGTCTACAACGTTCCCGGGCGCACCGGCGTCAACGTCGATCCCGCGACGCTGCTGCGGATCAGCGCCATTCCGGGCATCGCCGGGGTCAAGGAGGCCTCCGGCAACATGTCGCAGATCTGCGAGGTGTGCCGGTCGGCGCCGGAAGGGTTCGTGGTGCTGTCCGGCGACGATTCGCTGACCCTCCCGGTCATGTCGGTGGGCGGGCATGGCATCATCTCCGTTGCGTCGAACGGCGTGCCGGCGGAAATGGCGCGCATGGTCGACCTCGCGGCAACCGGGGACTTCGCGGCGGCGCGGCGCATCCATGACGCACTGATGCCCTTCATGGCCGTCAACTTCGTCGAGGCAAACCCGATCCCGATCAAGGCCGCGATGGCGATGATGGGACTGCTCGAAGAGCGCTATCGGCTGCCGATGGTGCCGCCACAGCCGGCGTCACGGGAGAAGATCGCGGCCGTCCTGCGGGCGACGGGTGTCATTGCCGGCGAGATGACACTGACCGGAAACGCATCACGATGAACCTGCAGGCGCTGGTCGAATCGCTGTGGCAGCAGGGCCCCGACGCGCCACGCGACCAGGCCCGGGCGGTGGTGGCGGACCTGAGGGCCGCGCTCTCGGCCGGTGAGATCCGGGCCGCCGAGCCGGATCCCGACGCGCCCAGCGGCTGGCGGGTCAACTCCTGGGTCAAGCAGGGGATCCTGCTCGCGTTTCGCTTCGGCACCACCGTAGACCAGACGGCCGATGGCCGCGGTCTCTTCTTCGACAAGGACACGCTGCCGCTCAAGCCGATCGGGGTGGGCAGCGGCGTCCGCATCGTGCCCGGCGGATCCAGCGTCCGCGACGGCGCCTACCTCGGACGCGGCGTCATCTGCATGCCGCCGATGTACGTGAACATCGGCGCCTGGGTGGACGACGAGTCGCTGATCGATTCGCATGCGCTGGTCGGCTCCTGCGCCCAGGTCGGCAAGCGGGTGCACGTGAGCGCCGCGGCCCAGATCGGCGGCGTGCTCGAACCGGTCGGCGCGCTCCCGGTGATCGTCGAAGACGACGTGATGATCGGTGGGAACTGCGGCGTGTATGAGGGCACGGTGATCCGGCGGCGCGCCGTCCTGGCGGCCGGCACGATCATCACCGGTTCGACGCCGATCTACGACGTCACCAACGGCTCGATCATCCGGGCGCAACCGGGAGCGCCGTTGATCGTTCCCGAAGGGGCGGTGGTCGTCCCCGGTGCCCGACCGATGCAGTCGGGGCCGGGGCTCGAATGGGGCCTGTCGGTGGCGACGCCGATCATCGTGAAGTACCGCGACGAACAGACCAGCGCGAAGACGGCGCTCGAACAGTGGATACGCTAGCCGCCATCGCGTTCGCGCGGGACCTGATCGACATCGACTCGACGACCGGTTCCGAAGCAGAAGCCGGCGAGTGGCTCGCCTCGCGCCTCACCGCGCTCGGCTACAGCGTCACGAAGCAGCCGGTCGTGGATGGCCGCTTCAACGTCGTCGCTGCGCTCGATCCACCGGAGGTCGTCCTTTCTACCCACTACGATTGCGTGCCGCCGTTCTTCCCGAGCCGGATCGTCGACGGCCGGCTGCACGGGCGCGGCGCCTGCGATGCGAAGGGCATCCTCGCCGCCCAGGTCGCGGCGGTGGAACGCCTCCGCGCGGCCGGCCATCGTCGCGTCGGCCTGTTGTTCGTGGTCGGGGAGGAGCGGGGGAGCGAAGGGGCGACGACCGCGAACCTGTCGCCGTCTGGATCGCGGTATCTCGTGAACGGCGAGCCGACCGACAATCGCCTCGCGACCGGAACCCGCGGCACCCTCCGCATAAAGCTGCACGCGCACGGGCGCGCCGGGCATTCCTCGGCCCCCGAACATTTCGAATCGGCGATCGAGAAGCTGGTCGATGCCCTGGTGCGACTGCGGACGGTGGCGCTGCCGTCGGATCCGGCATTCGGAACCACCAGCTATAGCGTCGGGCTCATCGAGGGAGGCGTGGCGCCGAACGTAGTTCCGGCCCGCGCATCGGCCGAGGTCATGTTCCGTACCGTCGGCGACGCCGATGCGGTCCTGGTTGCGCTTCGTGCTCTGGAGCCGCAGGTGGAGATCGAGGAAGTCCTGCGCGTACCGCCCGTCCAGCTGCATACGATCCCGGGTTTCGCCGCCGCCAGCTTCCCGTTCACCACTGATATCCCGTTACTGGACCGGTGGGGTGTGCCGCTGCTCTTCGGTCCCGGCTCAATCCTGCTCGCGCACACGGCGGATGAATACCTGACTCTCGACGAGCTCGAAGCCGCGATCGACGGTTACGTGCGGATCGTCACCGCTTTGTCGCCGTGATCGCACGTTGGATTGAACAGGAGGCACGTGCCTGGTTCCGTGGTGAGATCGCGGACCGTGAGGCGAGAAGCGGCCCGGCGATGACCGAAGTCGCGCGCCTGGACGCTCACAGCTCCGCCCGTCTCCTGATCACGGCCCTCCTGTGAGAGCGTGTCCACGGCGCGAACATTGCCTTCAGCATTGCAAGGATTCAGTACGCATCCCGCGCATCCTGGTCACGGTCGCCACGCGGTTGATGGCGACAATGTAGGCGGCGGTGCGCAGGTCGGTCTTGTAGCGGATCGAGGTCTGGAGCACGTCTTCGAAGGCCTCCACCATCTTGGCCTCCAGGCGCTTGTTGACCTCGTCTTCCTCCCAGAAGTAGCCGTGGCGGTCCTGGACCCACTCGAAGTAAGAGGTGGTCACGCCGCCGGCGTTGGCGAGGATGTCGGGGATCACGAACACGCCGCGCTCGTGCAGGTGCTTGTGCGCATCCGGCGTGGTCGGGCCGTTGGCCCCCTCGGCGATGATCTTCGCCTTGATGTCGGGGGCGTTCTCCATGGTGATCTGATTTTCCATCGCCGCCGGTACGAGCACGTCGACGTCGAGCTTGAAGAGGTCGGCGTTCTCGAGCGGCTCGCCCGCGGGGTAGCCGTCGACCGTCTTGTGCTGCTTCACGTAGTCGAGCAGCCGCCTGATGTCGATGCCGCTCTTGTCGTAGACGCCCCCCTTCCAGTCGGTGACCGCGACGATCTTGGCGCCGAGCTTGGTGAGCAGGTCGGCCGAGACCGAGCCGACGTTGCCGAATCCCTGGACGGCGACGGTGAGCTCCTTGATGTTCATCCGCAGGTGCTTCGCCGCTTCGCGGGTGGTGATCATCACGCCGCGTCCGGTCGCTTCGCGGCGGCCGAGCGATCCCCCCATTTCGATCGGCTTGCCGGTCACCACCGCGGTCGCGGTGTAGCCGACGTGCATGCTGTAGGTGTCCATGATCCAGGCCATGACCTGGTCATTGGTGTTGACGTCGGGGGCGGGGACGTCCTTGTCGGGGCCGATGGCATCGACGATCTCGGCGACGTAGCGCCGGGTCAGCGCTTCGAGCTCACGGCGCGACATGCGGGTCGGGTCGCAGATGATTCCCCCCTTGCCGCCGCCGAACGGGATGTGTGCGACGGCGCACTTCCAGGTCATCCAGGCCGCGAGCGCCGTGACCTCGTCGAGCGACACGTCGGGGTGATAGCGGATCCCGCCCTTGGCTGGGCCGAGCGTGATGTTGTACTGGACGCGGTAGCCGGTGAAGACCTCGATCTCGCCGTTGTCCATCTGGATCGGGCACGAGACGGTGATCTGTCGTTTCGGATGGGTCAGGATCTTCCAGATGCCGGGGTCGAGCCCGAGAAGGCGTGCGGCGCCGTCGAATTCCTGGAGCATCGCGTTGAAAATGCTGCCGCCTGCTGCCATGTGACTCCTAAGGTATGAGTGCCGGGGTCCATCACGGGGCCGGCCGACATTGGTAAACAGGTCAAGCTACTGTGCCAGAATCACTGAAGTCAAGCCGCGGCGTTTCGCCACGGTCGATTGCAAGGTTCGCCACCGTTCAACACTGTTCAACACGGTCAGGGGTATTGCGCATGACAGTTGCGAGACTGGTCGGCGCCGCGATTCTGGTCGGGACGACGCTGCTGGCCGCCCCGCAAACCGGTCCGGCCGATGTGATCCTGAGCAGTGGCCGGATCTACACCGTCGATGCGGCAAAGCCCTGGGCCGAAGCGGTAGCCATCTCCGGAACCACGATCCTGGCCGTGGGCACGAATGCGGAGATCCGCGCCCTGGCCGGGAACCGGACCCGGGTGATCGACCTGAAGGGCGCGTTCGTGTCCCCGGGCTTCAACGACGCGCACGTCCATATCGACAGCACCGGCGCGTTGCTCGTCGGCGTCAACCTGCTCGAGGTCCACGAAGCGAAGGCATTTACGACGGCTGTCCGGGGAGCGGCGTCGCGCCTGCCGAAAGGCAGCTGGATCACCCGCGGCGACTGGGGCGCCTACGAGAACTGGGGTGCGGGGAGTGCGGGGGCGTCAAAGGGTGCGGCGGGGTGCGACGGGTGCGGGGCCATTCACGCCTTCGCGGGAGCTGATCGATCCGGTGACGCCGGAGCATCCCGTGTTCGTGCAGCGCTTCGACCGCAGCATGTTCCTCGCGAACTCGGTCGCGTTGAAGCTCGCCGGTATCACCGAGGCCACACCGAATCCGCCGAATGGCGAGATCGCGAAGGACGCAAACGGACGCCTGACCGGGATCCTCAAGGGCTCAGCGGCCGATCTGGTCCGCAAGGTCATTCCACCGGTCCCATTCGAGCAGCGGCTCGTGCAGGTGCGCGCCGTTCTGAAGGAAGCGCGCGAGGGCGGCGTCACGACCATGCAGGACCTGACGAGCGCGGAACAGCTGCGCGCTTACCAGGAGCTGCGGCGCCGGGGTGAGCTGACCGCCCGCATCATGCTGCGCCCCACGCTCGACAACGTCGTGCATACCGGGCCGCTCGGGCTGTCGAAGGGCTTCGGCGATGACTGGCTCCGCTTCGTCGGCTACAAGGCATGGGTCGACGGCATCATGGGGAGCAGCGGCGCGATGTTCTTCGAACCGTACAGCCACGACCCGAAGAACAAGGGGCTGCTGCGCGACATCATGAACCCCGAAGGGCAGCCGGGTGCGGCCATGAACATGACCGCGAGCCAGCACTACACCGACTTCCCGGCGGGGAATCTCGAGAAGCTGCTCGAGCAGGCGGTCGCCACCGGCCTGCCGCCGCACGTGCACGCGATCGGCGACAAGGGCAACCGGATCCTGCTCGACGTCTACGAAAAGGTCCTCGCGAAGCACGGCCTGGTGGACCGCGATCATCGCTGGCGCGTCATCCACGCGCAGGTCGTGCACCCGGACGACTTCCCGCGGTTCGGCCGGCTGAAGCTCGTTGCCGAGATCAATCCGTACCACGTGTCCGACGACATGCGCTGGATGGAAGAGCGCATCGGCCGCGAGCGCTCACGCGGGGCGTATGCCTTCCGCAAGCTCAAGGATTCCGGCGCGGTGCTCATCTTCGGCAGCGATAGTCCGGGCACCAACGCCGCGCGCTACTTCCTGAATCCGGTGTACGGCCTGTACGCGGCCGTGTCGCGGCAGACCTTGAAGGGCGAACCGAAGGAAGGCTGGTTCCCGGACCAGCGGCTGACGATCGAAGAGGCGATCGAGGCTTATACCAAAGGTCCGGCGTGGGCGTCCTTCGAGGAAGACGTGAAGGGGACGCTGGCGCCCGGACGTCTGGCGGATCTCGCCGTCTTCGATACCAACCTCGTCGAGGTCGGCAAGACCGCGCCCGCCCGGCTGCTCGACGCGAAAGTCCTCTACACCATCGCCGGCGGCGCCATCGTCTATCAACGGTGAGTCGGAACAGGCCTCGCCGAAGATGCTCCTAGCGGAGATCCGGCAGTCGTGGAGGACCCTGGTGCAAACCCCAGGCTTCGTCCTCGCGCTGATGCTGACGATGGCGCTGGGCATCGGCAGCAACGCGGCGGTGCTGGGCTTCATGAACGGGCTGTTGACCGGCAAGGCGCCTCTGGTCGTCGACGATCTCAGGACCGTGTCCCTGTTGTCCCGCCTCAGCGATGGCGGGTTCGGGTTCCTGTCGTACGCTGACTACCTCACCGTCAGAGACGGTACGCAGGTGTTCGAGGCCGTCGTTGCGGCCCGCGAGACGCGGCATTCCGTGACGGTCGGTGAGCGATCTGTCGTAGCGGTGGTTGCGCTCCTGACGCCTGAGGCACGCGGCCTCTTTGGCCTGCCGGCGGCCGACGGTGTGATCACCAGCGCGGAATTTCGTGACCGCGAGCTCGGTGGAAACCGAAACGCTGCGGCGAAGGAGCTGGTGGTCGATGGCGTGACCCATGCCGTCGCCGGCGTCGCACCGGCCGGGCTGGAAGGAATCTACGCCGGCCGGCCGATTGATTTGTGGATCGTTGGCGACGCGTCGCGCCTGAGGCCGGCTCGCGACGGTCAAACACTCACGGTCCTGGCTCGGCTTCGAGACGGTGTCTCGACAGCGGAGGCCCAGTCGGCGCTCGACTCCTTGTCCGTGCCTGCCGTTCCGATCGCGGTGCACACCTACACTGGTCTGACGCCGGAGATGCAGTCGGGCATGAGCCGTCTCGGTCGACTGATGCCGGCGGTCGCGGGTGCTGTGTTCCTCATCGCCTGCGCCAACGTGACGGTTTTTCTGCTGTCGCGCGCGGTGAGCCGTTCGCGGGAGACCTCGCTGCGTCTCGCCGTCGGCGCAACCCGGGGCGCGCTGGCCCGAGCCGTGCTCGTCGACAGTGCGCTCATGGCGACCGCTGGCGGCGTGGCAGGCGCACTGGTCGGTTTCTGGACCTCGAACATCATTCCGGCGCTGTTGTTCGAGGCCGACGCCGAACGGATGACGTTCGTGGCGGACAGGGCAGGAGTGATGACGGCCGCCGGGGTATCCGCCCTGATCGTCCTCTGTTGCGGCATGGTCCCGCTGCTCGAGAACCGGCACGACACGCCAGGAGCCGTGCTTCGCCGCGAGCCGCGGCGGCCCTCGAAGGCCCTCGGGTGGCTGCGCAGCACGCTGGTCGTGTTCCAGCTGGCGGTGTGCTGCATCCTCGTGATTTCAGCCGCCACGGTGTCGAGTGCGCTGGACGCGAGCCTGCGCACCGGCGCGGGCGAACGGCTCGGCAAGCCGATCCTGGCCACGCTCGAGTGGGAGCGCGGCTTCGACCGTCCCGATCTGGCTCTCGACTACTTCGAGCGGGTCGAGCAGACCGCCCTCGTGGAACCTGGCATCACGTCCGCCGCGTGGATGGGGACCCTTCCCGGGCGATCCGGCTCGTCGTGGTACCCGGTGACCGTCGAGCCGCCCGGACTGGATTCTCGTCAGCTCGTCGCGACGGTCGACGTCTTCACTGCCCGCTCGCTGACCCATGTGAACCTTCCGCCGAAGGCCGGCCGCATGTTCGGGGCGCAGGAGACGAAGGACACGTGCAGGGTAGCGATCATGGCGGAGCCCACGGCGGAATCCTGGTTCGGCGGGCGCGCGGTGGGCCGCGTGATCGAGGACCCCGGCGGTAATCCGGTCGAAGTCATCGGGGTCGTCTCACCGAAGACACAGTCCGATTCGAAAGAAGCCCGGTCCGCCATCTACTACTACGCCGAGCAAGTGATACCGCCGTTCGGTCCACTGCGTCCGGAGACATTCGCGGTGCCGGTGTTGCCGCCGGCGGTCGAAGGCATGCTGGCGGTGCAGGTGGTGTCGAACAATTACTTCGCTTCCATGGGCCTGGCGTTCCCCGCCGGCGGATCCTTCGAAGCCGTCGCCCCCCGCGAGGCCTGCCGCGTCGGTGTGCTCAACGAGGAAGCCGCGCAGCTCTACTTCGGCGGCAACGCGGTCGGCGGAGCCGTCATCGATCGAAACGGACGACGAACGCGGATCGTCGGCGTGGTCCGGGATGCGCGGCTGCGGTCGACGCAGCAGCAGGCGGAGCCATCCATCTATGTCCCGATGGAGCAGAACGTCCTGCCGCGAATGCATGTGATGCTGGGCTCCGTGGACGCGAACGACGATCTGGTCGCCGCGGTCCGGAGACGTCTCGCAGCTGTGGACGGCAGCAGGACGCCGACGGTGGCGGTCATCACGCTGGAAAACCGGCTGCGACAGACCGCCCTGGCGACCGAACGGATTGCCGGCTTGCTGCTGGCCGCGGCGTCGGTGAACGCGCTGGCGCTCGCGATCCTCGGGCTCTATCGGATCACCGCCGATGACGTCCTGATGCGCCAGCAGGAGATCGCCGTGCGCTCTGCGCTCGGAGCGCAACCGTGGCGCCTGCTTCTCATGGTGGCCACCCGGAGCTCTCGGGTTGCGTTTGTGGGAGCCGTTCTGGGGATCGTGGGGGCGTGGCTGGTGGCCAGGTGGATGACGGTGATCGGCTTCGATGGCAGCCCCGGCGGCATGGCCTGGCTGGCCGGTCCGGCGGTGCTTGCGACCGGCACGCTGCTGGCCAGCCTCGTACCCGCGCGCCGGATACTGACCGTCGAGGCTTTGACGGCAATGCGCGGCGTCAGATAGTCGACGGATCGGCGGCCCGCGGCGTCTCCTGCATTCGCCCTATCCGCTTATAATGCAAGCATCTATGAAGACCGTGACCGCGGAGACGGGCAAGCAGCGATGGGAAAGGGAGGTGCTCGAGCCGACGTTGAAGAAGGCTCCTGAGCGGCCGATCCCGTTCACCACCATCTCCGATCGTCCGATCGACCGCCTCTACGCGCCAGAGGACATCGAGCACCTCGACTACGCGAAGGACCTGGCGAACCCGGGGGAATTTCCCTACACCCGCGGCATTCATCCCTCCGGCTATCGCGGCAAGCTCTGGACGATGAGGCAGTTTGCCGGGTTTGGCACGCCGGAAGAGACCAACGAGCGCTACAAGACGCTGCTGGCTGCCGGCGGCACCGGGCTGAGCGTCGCGTTCGACCTGCCGACCTTGATGGGGCGGGATCCCGACCACGAGCTCTCGCTCGGCGAGGTCGGCAAGTGCGGCGTCAGCGTCATGACCCTGGCCGACATGGAACGGCTGTTCGACGGGATCGACCTGGCCGGCATCACGACGTCGATGACCATCAACTCGCCGGCGCCGATGATCTTCGCGATGTACCTGGTCGTCGCCGAGAAGCAGGGGGCCGACTGGAAGAAGCTGTCAGGCACGATCCAGAACGACATCCTCAAGGAGTTCATCGCGCAGAAGGAGTACATCTTCCCGCCGCGGGAATCGATGCGCCTGATCACCGATATCTTCTCGTTCTGCGCGAAGGAAGTGCCGAAGTGGAACACGATTTCGGTGAGCGGCTACCACATCCGCGAAGCCGGCTCGACCTCGGTGCAGGAGCTTGCCTTCACCCTGCGTGACGGGATCGAGTACGTGCAGTACGGCGTCGACGCCGGCCTCGACGTCGACGAGTTCGCCCCGCAGATCTCCTTCTTCTTCAACTCGCACAGCGACTTCTTCGAAGAGATCGCCAAGTTCCGCGCCGCCCGCAAGATCTGGGCGGATGTCATGCGCAACCGGTTCGGCGCGAAGAACGAGCGATCGTGGAAGCTGCGCTTCCATACCCAGACCGCCGGCGTTTCGCTCACCGCCCAGCAGCCGTACAACAACGTGGTCCGGACGGCGCTGCAGGCGCTGGCGGCGGTGATGGGGGGGACGAACTCGCTGCACACGAACTCTCTGGACGAGGCGCTGGCGCTGCCGACGGCCGAAGCGGCGACGCTCGCCCTGCGCACGCAGCAGATCATCGCGGCCGAAAGCGGCGTCACCAACACGGTCGACCCGCTCGGCGGCTCGTACTTTCTCGAGAAGCTGACCCTCGACATGGAGCAGGGAGCCCGCGAGTACCTTCGCGACCATCGACCGGATGGGCGGGATGGTGGAGGCGATCGAACAGGGCTACCCGCAGAAGGAGATCTCCGAGGCCTCCTACCGCTTTCAGCAGGCGGTCGAGCGGCGGCACAAGATCATCGTCGGGGTGAACGACTACGTCCAGGAGGACGAGACCCCCTACCCGATCCTCTACATCGATGACACCGCCTCGGAGACCCAGCTCGAACGGCTTGCCGAGATCAAGCGCACGCGTGACAACGACCGGGTTCACCGCTCGCTCGACGCCCTGAAGGCGGCCGGACGCGGGCGCGACAACACCATGGTCCCGCTCCTCGAATGCGTCCGCGCCTACGCCACCGTCGGTGAAATGTGCGACGCGCTCCGCGAGGTCTGGGGCGAATACGAGGAAGTGCCCTCGATCTAGCTGGCAGCTGAGAGCTGACAGCTGGCAGCTGATTGCTACTTATGCGCAAAATCAGAGTCGTCATAGCCAAGCCCGGTCTCGACGGTCACGACCGTGGCGCCAAGGTGATCGCACGGGCGCTGCGGGACGCGGGCATGGAGGTGATCTACACCGGCCTGCGTCAGACCCCCGAGCAGATCGTCACCGCGGCGCTGCAGGAAGACGCCGACGCGATCGGTCTGTCGATCCTGTCGGGCGCGCACATGCACATCTGCCCGCGAGTGATGGAGCTGCTGAAGGAGAAGGGGCTGGATGACGTGATCGTGGTCATCGGCGGCATCATCCCGGACGTCGACATCCCGAAGCTGCGCGCCGCCGGCGTCCGCGGGATCTTCCTGCCGGGAAGCCCGATGCAGGGCATCATCGATTTCATCAGCGAGAACGTCCGTCCCCGCGTCGAGCAGGTGTAGCGGTGCCGCACAAGCTGCTGCTGGCCGACGACAGCGTCACGATCCAGCGCGTCATCGAGCTGACATTCGCCGACGAAGACATCACGGTGATCGCGGTCGGCGACGGCCGGCAGGCGATCGAGCGCGCCCTGAGTGACAGGCCGGACATCGTGCTCGCCGACGTCGGGATGCCGGAGCGCGACGGCTACGAGGTCTCGACTTTCATCAAGGGCTCGCCCGAACTGGCCCACATTCCGGTGCTGCTGCTGACCGGCGCCTTCGAGCCGATCGACGAAGCGCGGGCCAGGGCCGCAGGCTGTGACGGCGTGCTGGTGAAGCCGTTCGAACCCCAGATGGTGATCAGCCGGGTCAAGGAGCTGATCGCCGGGAAGCGGCCGGCGGTGCCGACGTCCTCGTTCGCCCCGCCATTCGAGACCCCGCCGGTTACCGGCAGTTTCGATCCCGCCGCGGCAACCGGGTCGGTAGACGAATATTTCGACCGGCTGGGAGCGGCCTTCTCGGTCAAGGATGCCCCGCAGGCCCCGCGGTCGCCGGACGCGGATCAGCAGGTCACGCCGCCTTCCCAACGCGAAGCGGTCGACCGTCCGGCGTCGCCGGCCGGCGTCGCCACCGGGCTCGCGAGCGAGCTGGCCGCCTGGGAACCCGACATGTCGGAGGCCGCCGCCGTGCCGGCGACCGCTCCGCCGGCGCCGGCCCTGGACGAACCGTCCGCCGTTCGCGATGGCCGCACGTCACCCGAGCCCCCGACCCTCGCCGAAGCGTTCGCCGCTCTGCTTTCCGCCGAGCAACAGCATCCGTTCATGCTCGCGGGACTGAGCCGCGAGGAATCCATGGAGCTGTTGATCGAGCAGGTGACCACCCGGGTCATCGAGCGCATGAGCGAGGCGACCGTGCGCGAGGTGGTGCTCGACGTCGCCGAGCGGCTGGTGACCGAAGAGATCGCCCGGATCAAGGGAGGATAGGCAACTCCCAACTTCCAACTCCCAACTTCCCCAAGTCTCAATCCGCGATCCCCACTCCCCACTCCCCAATCCTCATTCCCCATTCCCCATTCCCATTCCCGATTCCCCACCCCTGATACCATGAGCAGATATGCCTGAAGGTGTGGACCTGAGCCACCCGATCTCCGTGCCCGACAAACCTGCGCTCGAGGGTCTCGAGCAGAAATGGACCGGGCGCTGGGAGGAGGAGGGTGCGTATCGCTTCGACCGGACCAGGCCGCGCGCCGAGGTGTTCTCGATCGACACGCCGCCGCCCACGGTCAGCGGATCGCTGCACGTCGGTCACGTCTTCTCCTACACCCACACCGACGTCGTGGCGCGCTTCCAGCGGATGCGCGGCAAGGCCGTGTTCTATCCGATGGGATGGGACGACAACGGGCTGCCGACCGAGCGGCGGGTGCAGAACTACTTCGGCGTCCGGTGTGAGCCGTCACTGCCGTACGATCCGGCATTCGTGCCGCCGGACAAGCCGGGGAAGCAGGCGATCCCGGTGTCGCGGCCGAACTTCATCGAGCTCTGCGCCCGGCTGACCGCCGAAGACGAGAAGGTGTTCGAGCACCTGTGGCGCCATCTCGGGCTGTCGGTGGACTGGTCGATGACCTACGCCACCATCGACCGGCGCTCGCAGCGGATCTCGCAGCTGGCGTTTCTCCGGCTGCTCGCGCGCGACCAGGCTTACCAGCTCGAAGCGCCGACGCTGTGGGACATCGACTTCCGGACCGCCGTCGCCCAGGCCGAGCTCGAGGATCGTGAACAGCCCGGGGCGTATCACAAGATCCGATTCGCCAGGGCCGGGAGCTCGTCGATGGACGGCGAAGGACCCGGCGTACGTCGAGATCGACACCACCCGGCCGGAGCTGATCCCCGCCTGCGTTGCGATCGTGGCGCACCCCGACGACCCGCGCTATCAGCCGCTCTTCGGCACCGAGGTCATCACGCCGCTGTTCGGCGTCCGGGTGCCGGTCAGGGCGCACACGCTCGCGGACCCGGAGAAGGGGACCGGCGCGGCGATGATCTGCACCTTCGGCGACATCACCGACGTCACCTGGTGGCGTGAGTTGCAGCTGCCGGTCCGCGCGATCATCCAGCCCAACGGCGCATTGAGGCCGGTGACGTGGGGTGAACGTGGCTGGGAATCGGACGACGCCGCCCGGGCGGCGCAGCACTACGATCCGCTCGTCGGGCTCTCGGCGGCAAAGGCACGCACCCGGGTCGTCGAGATGCTTCGCGAATCCGGCGATCTCATCGGCGACCCTCGACCGATCACCCATGCGGTGAAGTTCTACGAGAAGGGGGATCGCCCGCTCGAGATCGTGACCAGCCGTCAGTGGTTCGTGAAGACGATGGAGTTCCGCGAGCGGCTGCTCGGCCGTGGCGCGGAGCTGAAGTGGCATCCGCCGTACATGCAGGCCCGCCTGGAGAACTGGATCAACGGCCTCAACGGAGACTGGTGTGTCAGCCGGCAGCGCTTCTTCGGCGTGCCGTTCCCGGTCTGGTACAAGGTCCGCGAAGATGGCACGGTCGATCACGACAGCCGGCTGGTGCCGGCCGAGGCAAGGCTCCCGGTGGATCCCTCCACCGACGTGCCGGATGGCTATCGCGCCGAACAGCGGGATCAGCCGGGCGGTTTTACCGGCGACAAAGACGTGATGGACACCTGGGCGACGTCGTCGCTCTCGCCGCAGATCGCCGCCCGCTGGGAAGAAGACCCGGATCTCTTCGGCCGTGTCTTCCCGATGGACGTGCGGCCGCAGGCGCACGACATCATCCGGACCTGGCTGTTCTCCACCGTGCTGCGCTCGCAGCTCGAACACGATTCCCTGCCCTGGCGAAACGCGGCGATCTCCGGCTGGGTGCTCGACCCGGACCGGAAGAAGATGTCGAAGTCGAAGGGGAACGTCGTCACGCCGATGGGGCTGCTCGAGGAGCACGGCTCTGACGGCGTCCGCTATTGGGCGGCCAGCGGCCGGCCCGGCACCGATACCGCCTTCGACACCGGGCAGATGAAGGTCGGCCGCCGGCTGGCGATCAAGCTGCTCAACGCCTCGAAGTTCGTCCTCGCCAAGCCGGCCCCGCACGGGCCGGTGACCGCGACCGTCGACCGGGGTCTGCTGACCACGCTGGCGGGCATCGTCGAGGAGGCCACCAGGGACTTCGAAGGCTACAACTACACCCGGGTGCTGGAGCGGACGGAGAGCTTCTTCTGGTCGTTCTGCGACGACTACCTGGAGCTCGTGAAAGGACGGCGATATGGCGACCAGGGGGTCGAGCTCGCCGCTTCGGCGAACGGGGCGCTGCTCGCCTCGCTCGACGTGATGCTCCGGTTGTTTGCGCCGTTCCTGCCGTTCGTGACCGACGAGGTCTGGTCGTGGTGGCGGCCGGGAACGATTCACAAGGCCGCATGGCCGGAATCGAAAGAGCTGCTGGCCGCGTGTCAGCCGGCAGGGGAGGATCGGCGCGGCGTGGCGGCACTCGAGTTTGCCACCGCGGTGCTCGGCACCATTCGGAAGAAGAAATCCGAAGAGCAGCGGGCGTTGAAGACGCAGGTGGCCCGCGCCGTCATCACCGCACCCGCCGCGCAGCTGGAGCTGCTGCCGCTGGTCGAAAAAGACCTCCGGGCCGCAGGCCTCATCCAGGAGATCGAAACCGCGCCGGGCGACGAGCTGTCGGTTCAAGTGGAGCTCGCACCGGCCGAACCGGTGCCCGAGAGCGCCCGGTAATGCCGGTGCCGTTGGCGCCGCTCGATCCCGGGAACTATCGGGAGATCGTCCGGCAGGCGTTGGCGGAAGACCTCGGCGCCGGAGACATCACCACGCGCGCGACGATCGGCCCGGCGCTTGGTGCCCGCGGCGAGATCGTGGCCAAGTGCGACTGCGTCATCGCCGGCATCGAGGTCGCCGCCGAGGCCTTTCGACAGCTCGATCCCGCGGTGCGGTTCACGGTGCACCGGCCCGACGGCAGCCACTGTGTCCCTGGCGACATCGTCGCCGAAGTCCGCGGCGCGGCCGCGACGCTGCTGAGCGCCGAGCGGACGGCGCTGAATCTGCTGCAGCGGATGACCGGCATCGCGACGCTGACGCGCCGCTACGTCGACGCGTCGGGCGGGCGCATCACCGTCCTCGATACGCGGAAGACCACCCCCACACTGCGGGCGCTCGAAAAGTACGCGGTCCGGGCCGGCGGCGGCACCAACCACCGGTCACGCCTGGACGACGGGATCCTGATCAAGGACAACCACATCCGGCTCGGCGGCGGCGTCACCCGGGCAGTCGAGCGGATGCGCGCCGCCGGGCATCGGCTGCCGGTCGAGATCGAGGCGCAGAGCCTCGCGCAGGTCGATGAGGCGCTGGCCGCCGGCGCCGACATCATCCTGGTCGACAATCTCTCGACCCAGGAGGTCATCGAGGCCGTCCGCCGGATTGCCGGCCGCGCCAAAGTCGAGATCTCAGGGGGCGTGACCCTCGAGCGCATCCCCGAGCTCGCGGCCACCGGCGCCGACTACGTCTCGGTCGGTGCGCTGACGCATTCCGCTCCGGCGTCGGATCTCAGCTTCGAAATCGAACCGGATGTCTGACGCGGTGCCGCGCGAACTGGCGGTGGCGCTGGATCGCACCGCGGATCGCCGGGGTCCTTTCGGCGAACCGCTCCACTACTTCACCGAGATCGGCTCGACCAACGACGAGGCGGCGCGGTTGGCGGATGCCGGCGCGTCCGAAGGCACCACGGTCGTCGCCTCGATGCAGTCGTCAGGGCGGGGGCGGCTCGGACGCCAGTGGTTTTCTCCGGCGGATGCCGGCCTCTACGCTTCGGTGGTTGTCCGCGACCGGCGCGCCGCCCCGCTGCTGACGCTGGCCGGGGGGGTCGCGGTCGCGGAAGGGATTCGCGCTGCCGCCGGGCTCCCGGTCGAAATCAAGTGGCCGAACGACGTGGTCATCGATGCCGGCCTCGGGCGCCGGCGCAAGCTCGCCGGCCTGCTCGCCGAGGCATCGAGCGGCGCCGAGGGGCTGCAATACGTGGTGCTCGGCTTCGGCGTCAACCTGCTGCCAGCCGCCTATCCCCCCGACATCGGCGGGCGCGCTACCTCGATCGCCGCGGAGCTCGGGCGTCCGGTCGAGGCGGGCGTGCTGCTCGCCGAGTGCCTCGCCAGCCTTGCCGACGTCGTTCGGGCGCTCACCTCTGGCGACAGCGGCTCGGTGCTCGACCGATGGCTGCGGCTGGCGCCCTCATCGCACGGATCGCGGGTCGAGTGGGACGGCGCGGCCGGTCCCGTCAGCGGGGTGACCGACGGGATCACGTCCGACGGCGCCCTGCTGGTCAGGGCCGGCGCGCGGACCGAGGCGATCCGGTCGGGAGTGGTGCGCTGGCTGTAGCGGCCTGTGGCACTCGCGTACGGGCTGGGTGGCCGCCCACAGCGATAGAATGAACACCTGATGCTTCTTGCGATCGACGTCGGTAATACCAACATCGTGCTCGGGGTGTTCTCCGGCGAGCGCCTCCAGGAAAGCTGGCGGCTGGTCACGATGCGCGAGCGAACGTCGGACGAGCTCGGCATCCTCGTCACCCACCTCTTCGAACACAGCCGCATCGAGCGCTCGAGCGTCGAAGGGATCATCCTGTCGTCGGTGGTCCCGCCGCTCACGCGGACTCTGGAGGAGATGTGTGAGCGCTACTTCCAGAAGCGGCCGCTGACCGTTGACCCGGGGTCGAACACCGGCATGCCGGTGCTGTATCACCCGGTGTCGGACGTCGGCGCCGATCGTGTGGTCAATGCCGTTGCCGCCTACGAGACTTTCGGGCGCGAGAGCGCCCGGCCCGTCATCGTCGTCGACTTCGGCACGGCGACGACCTTCGACGCGATTTCAAAGCGCGGCGAGTATCTTGGCGGAGTGATCTGCCCGGGGATCGGCATTTCGGCCGACGCACTGTTCCAGCGTGCCGCGAGACTGCCGCGGGTGGACGTCCGCAAACCGCCGGCGGTGATCGGCACGACCACCGTCACCTCGATGCAGTCCGGGCTCTTCTTCGGGTATGTCTCGATGGTCGATGGCATCGTGACCCGGATGCGGGAGGAGCTCGAGGAGGGGGCCGCCGCGACCTGCGTCGCGACCGGCGGGATGGCCGACGTTCTGGCCGGAGAGACCACCACGATCCAGCGGGTCGAGCCGGATCTCACGCTGCAGGGGCTCCGGATGATCTGGCAGCGCCACGGGCATGGATGAATCGGTCGACTACTGCCGCGAAGTAGAAGCCTATCTCTGTCGCAAGAACGGCGGGCACCTGGTGCGCATCGTCGGGCCCGCCTTCGAGAAGGTTCGCGAGTGGGCGGCGCAGGGCGTTCCACTGAAAGTCGCGTTTCTCGGGATCGACCGGTGCTGCGCGCGGGCGGCGGCACGCGCCGGGCGGCGGCGGCCGATGCGGATCGAGTTCTGCGAGGCCGACGTGCTGGAGGCGTTCGACGACTGGCGGCGGGCGATTGGCGTCAGCGCCACCCGCGTGGCGGAGGAGGCGTCGCCAGGATTCGAACCCGATGGGTCGGCCTCGACGGGCGACAGCCAGGCCTCGCGCAAGGGCTCGCTCGCGGCGCACATCGAGCGAAGCGTGTCCCGGCTGCTGGTGACGAAGGGACCCGAGACCGGCCCGGACGGCGATCAGCTGATTGCCGACATCACGCGCGAGCTCGACGAACTCGCGACCCAGGCGAGAAACGCGCGCGGCGAGCTGCGCACCCGGATCATCGAGCAGCTCGCCCGGCTGGACGGCGCGCTTCTCCAGGCCGGGCGGGCCCGGATCGACGAACGCACGGCGACGGCGCTGCAGGCCGAAGCGGACGCCGAGCTGGCCGCCTTTGCCGCCCGCATGCCTGCCGACTCGCTCCCGCGCGCCCGGCAGCTCGCCTACGAACGCCTGCTGCGCGAAACCCTCAACCTGCCGGTCCTTTCTTATGAGTAGTCGATGGCGTTGACCAACGGGGAGCTGCTCGAGCTCCTGGTCGAGAAGCCCGTGTCGGGCGGGCGCATGCTCGCCCGGCACCAGGGAGAGATCGTGCTCGTCGCCGGAGCGATTCCGGGAGAGCGGATCACGGCGAGGGTGTCTCGCGCCGACAAGCGGATGGCCTTCGCCGACGCGGTCGAGATACTCGAGGCGTCACCGGATCGCCGCGAGACCGCCGGAGATCCGTCATGTGGCGGCTGCGTCTACGCCACCGTCAGATACGAGCGGCAGCTGCAGATGAAGGGGGAGATCGTCCGCGATACGTTCGCGCGGATCGGGCGGATGCCGATCACGGATGCGATCGAGGTCATGGCTTCCCCCGAGCGCGAGTACCGAATGCGCGCCAGGTTCCACGTCGTTGACGGCAAGCCGTCGTTCTTCCGGGAGGGCACGCACGAGCAATGCGATCCCCGGCAGACCGGTCAGATGTCCGAAGCGGCCGTCGAGGCGGTCGAGGCCGCGGTCGCTTCGCTCGCCGCGCAGGGCCTGTCTGTCGGCTCGGTGGAGCTCGCCGAGAATCTCGGAGGGGATCAGCGCGCGTTGCACCTGGAGCTCGAATCCGGTGAACCCTCGACAGACGCGCTCGAGCGGGTGGTCACGGCTGCGGGTCTCACCGGCTGCACGGTCCGCACCGCGAGCACGTTCGTGTCCGCCGGGGAACCGGTCGTCTCCGATCCGATCCGGGCGCTGACCGGAGGTCGCGCCGAATCCGATGCCGGGCTGCGCCGTCATCCCGAGGCTTTCTTTCAGGCGAACCGCTTCCTGGTCGGCTCTCTCGCGGGCCTGGTGATCGACAGCGTCCCGCCCGGTCCGGTCCTCGATCTGTACGCCGGCGTCGGGCTGTTTTCTGTCGGCCTGGCGGCTGCCGGTCGCGAACATCTGCATGCGGTGGAAGGGGACCCCGTCAGCGGCCGGGACCTGGTGCGCAATGCGGCTCCGTTTCACGCGCAGCTGCGCGTCACCCGGGGCAGTGTCGAAGCCTTTCTCGCCGGGCGCCGCAAGGCGCCGCCAGCGACGGTCATCGTCGACCCGCCGCGGACCGGCATGTCGAAAGAGGCGGCCGGGTCGCTGGTCCGGCTCGAAGCCCGGCGCATCGTCTTCGTGTCGTGTGATCCCGCGACGATGGCGCGGGACAGCCGGCGGCTGCTGGATGCGGGCTACCGGCTGCTCTCGCTCAAGGCGTTCGATCTCTTCCCGAACACGCCGCACGTCGAGACGATCGGCGTATTCGAGCGGTGAATGAGGAGCCGATCAGTCGCCCGGGATGCGCGCCAGCGCCGAGCCGACGAAGGCCTCGAACAGCGGCCTGAACTCCCCGGTCTTCCAGAAGTTCTCCGGGTGCCACTGGACCCCGATGCAGAAATCGGCGTTCGGCTTCTCGATCGCTTCGACCACGCCGTCGGGCGCCGTCGCCGACGGGACCAGGTTGTGCCCGACCCGGCCGACCGACTGGTGATGCCGGCTGTTCACCCGGCAGGCCGCGCTCGCGGCGGCCGTCGAACCCAGCGCCTGCTGGAGCTTCGATCCCGGCACGATGCTCACGTCGTGAGCCACATGGTCCCGCGGCCTGGTGATCGAGTGGGCGAGCGGAGTGTCGACCCCGGTAGGGATGTCCTGCACCAGCGTCCCACCTGCGGCGACGTTCAGGACCTGGGCGCCACGGCAGATTGCGAGCACCGGCAGGTTCGCTTCCATTGCGCGGCGAGCCAGGTCGATCTCGAACTCGTCGCGGCCCGGCTCCGCATCGACGATCGACTCGTGGCGGTCTTCGCCGTAGAACGCCGGATCCACGTCACCGCCTCCGGTCAGCAGCACGCCGTGGAGCTCGCCCACCAGCTTTCTGGGGCTTTCGCTGACCTCGAGCACGCGCGGACGTCCGCCAGCCTGTTCGACCGACGCGAGGTAGTCGTCCAGGCTGCTGCAGCGGGTGATGCCGATGATCGGTTTCATGGTGGTTCCGGCTTTCTCGCAGCCCGCTACATCTTCGCCGGCACGACGCACCCCATGAGCTCGAGTGCTTTCGTGAGCTGCTGCCGGTAGAAGGAGACCGCCGCGGCGCGCCAGAGCCGCGCGTCCTCCCGTTCTTCGTTGACGATCGAGTACTTGTGGTAGAAGCCGTTGAACGACTGCGCCAGCCCGAACGTGTATTTCGCCAGCACCGAGAGCTCGAGCGTTCGAACCGACTGATCCACGACGTCGTCGAGCCGTGCGGCTTCGAGAACGAGGCCCCACAGGTCGTGCGCCTCGTCCGTCGAGGCCACGAGCACGTCCGGCGAGGCGGACGGCAGTGCACCGATGACAGCCGCTTCGTCGAGGCCGTGCCGCTCCTTCAGCTTGTTGAAGATGTTGTTCGCCCGGACGGCCGCGTACTGCAGGTAGGGGCCGCTTTCACCCTCGAAGCTGAGCGCCTCGTCGATGTCGAACACGATTACCTTGCCGCGCGAGAACTTGACCATGAAGTAGCGGACCGCCGCCGTGGCGATCGACTCGGCGATCTGCTTCGCGTCGCTCTCGGCCAGCTCGGTGTTTCGCTTGGCGACCTCCGCCGCGGCCTTGTCGCGCAACCGGTCGAGTAGATCATCGGCCTTGACGCCCTGCCCCTTGCGTCCTGAGACCTCGACAAACGGCCGTCCCGCGTCGTCTGCGGGGTCGTAGCCCAGCTCGCGCGCGGTCGCGTGCGACAGCGCAACCATCTCGTAGGAATAGTGGATCGAGTGGGCCGCCTGCTCGTGGTAGCCCAGCGCCGCCAGCGCCTGCTTCAGCAGCTTCTGCAGGTACGACTGGCGTGTGTCGATGACGTTGCAGACCCAGGCGGCGCGTCCGAAGAACGGGGGATCGGGCTGCGCCGCCGCCGGATCCGAGGTCGTGGACCAGAGCGGGCGCGGACCGTCCTCGAAAATCCGGTAATGAAAGTCGCGGCCGAGCAAGCCGAACTTCCAGAGCTGGTAGGCCATGTCCTTGCCGACGTAGGTCACGGTACCGTCCGAACGGACGATGACCTTCTCCTTCTGTTCCTCGGCCCGGGGCTCCGGCGCCTCGGCCTGCCCGCCCGCTGCCTCTGGCTGCGGCGTCGCCTCGGCTGCGACGTCGTCCTCGATCTTCATCACCCAGCAACCCGCGAGCTTCCCCTCGCGCTGCAGGAACACCGACCCGGTCTTCTTCAGATACTCGAACGCGTGCGTCCAGAAGTGCAGCCGGAGTATGTCTCCTTCCCAGGTGAGCAGGTCATACCTGATGTTCATGCGGGCCATCGTCTTCACGTGGCAGTGGACGATGTGGTCGGCGATGAAGTGGGCGAGGTCGGCGGTCGGGTTGCCGCCATGCTCGATGGCGTGCAGCGCCTCGGTGCGGATCTTCAACCGATCCTTGTCCTGTTCGTACCAGTCTGTTACCCGCGCGTACAGGTCCCAGCAGTAGTAGTCGAACCGGGTGGTCGCGGCGATCTCGCGGACCTCGTCGAGGGACTTGCGCTCGATCTCGCGGAAGCCGACTGCGACATCGGCGACCTGGACGCCGGTGTCGTCGATGTAGTTCTGGATCTCCACCTCCCGGCCGAGGAACCGCAGCAGGCGTCCAAACGCGTCCCCAAGGGCGGCGTTGCGGAGGTGGCCGATGTGCGCGGCCTTGTTCGGGTTGATGGCGGTGTGTTCGACGATCGCCTTGCCGGTGGCGGCCGGCGGGGTGCCACCCTCGGCCCGGAGCCAGCGGCCGATACATGCCGGGCGATCGAGAAAGAAGTTGACGTAGCCGTTCGGCGTGGCTTCGATCCGGGTGAAGCCGTCGATCGATCCAAGCGTAGCCGCGATCTCCTGTGCGATCGCGCGCGGTGCCTTGCGCAGCCGCCGCGCCAGGTTGAAGGCGAGCGGTATGGCGAAGTCACCCAGGCTGCGGTTGGGCGCAAGTTCGACCGGGATCTCCGCGAGCAGCGGGTCCGCCGGGTCGAGACCATAGAGACGCGTCACCGCATCGGTGATGCGGGCGCGGACGAGGTCGTGAATCGGCAGAATCATGAGCGAGCGGACATGCACATACACGCATCTTTCGACATGGCAGATCTGTCCGACATTATCAGATGGGGCTGCGCTTCAAGATGGTGAAAGGTGAAACGTCGCGGCCGACGGATTGCGCGGGCCGGCGAGAGCGCAGGTGGACTACGCCGCTGGCATTGGCACCGGCGCTGGTGCAGCGGTCACGGCCAGCACCACGGCGGGCTCTTGCGACGACAGGGGAGGAAGATCGGGCCGCTCCCACCGCTGCCAGGTGGCGTATGTCGCTTCAACGAGATCGGCCGTGAAACTGTCGAAATCGGCTCGGATCTGCCGGCCGTACGCCTGAAATGCGTCAAGGTCGGCCACGGAAAGCTCGGTTGGTATTGCTGGGCTGGCCATGATCAAGCTGAACAATAAGCCTTTTCGCCGTCGAAAGCCAGCCCATTTTCGAGGGGCTGACGCGTCCTTTCGTCGGCGATGCTTGGGTCGAGCAACGTGCAGAGCTTCTCGAGAGTTCGGGGTCAGCAAGAGTCGGCGTATAGAATTGCTGGCGTGACAGTCGGCGAGACAACGATTCTTGCAGGATGAGTGAACCGCGCATCGGCCGGATGCTCGTCGCCAGCCTGCACCAGGCCATTGCCGAAGTGCTGCCCGATCGTCTCGAGTTCTATGAGAACTGGTTGAGCGTGGCCGGGCTTCGAGAAGGCACCATCGGCCTCGCTCCGCTCTCGGCGGTTCTCAGCTTCCTGAGGAGCGAAGGGCCGGCATATGCGGCTGCTACCAGCAGAGCGGGGGAGTATGCCGCGGAATGGACGGTTGCCAACCTGCCGGCGATGGAACGACGGTTGATCGCGGCGCTGCCGACGTCGCTGCGGGCGCGCGCGGCGCTCCGTGCCGCACGCGGGCTGGTGCACGCCACCTATCCGGGATCCCGTGCGGTCGTCCGGCTCCGCAACGGCACCGCCTCGATCGATCTTCGCGGCTCGCTCTTCTGCGAAGTGCGTCAAGCGTCCGAGACCCCGCTGTGCGGGTTCTACGCCGCCGCGATTGCCCGGGTGCTTCAGTTGATGGCGGTGCCGGCGGAGGCGCAGATGCTCGAGTGCCGGGCGTCCGGCGCCCGGCGCGGCTGCTCGCTCTCCGTCACCGTCCGCCCACCCGAGCCGGACGCGCCGGTACCCGAGCATGGCGCGTAGCTTCGCCGCTGCGGGCGTCGTCCTGTTCGCGCTGGCGATGCCGGCGCCCGCGGCGGCGCAGCCGACCGGTGACCGGATCCTGGTCATGCCGTTCGACAATCCCGGGCGCGAGCCACGGCTCCACTGGATCGCCGAAGCCGCCAGCCTGCTGATCGCCGACGAGCTCAACGCGCGGGGCCTTCCCGCGATCCGGCGGTCGGAGCGGGTCAACGCGTTCGAGGAGCTGCACCTGCCGGCGGCCGCGACGCTCAGCCGCGCCACGATCATCAAAGTCGGTCAGCTGGTCGGCGCCTCCGAGGTCGTCGTCGGCAGCGTCCGGCTGCAGGGAGAGGAGCTGATCCTCGAAGCGCACGGCGTCCAGATCGACGTCGGCCGGATTCGGCCGGCGGTCACGGAACGCGGTCCGCTGCCGGACGTCGTCGTCGCTGTTCGAACGGCTGTCGGCCAGGCTGGCCTCCGGGGCGCCGCTCAAAGGGGAACGTTCCAGCGCGTCCGCCGCTCGCGGCCTTCGAGTCGTACGTCAAGGGGCTCATGGCCGAGAGCGCCGCCAGCCGCGCGACCTTCCTCGAAGAGGCGATCAAGGGACATCCCGGTTACGACCGCGCCTATCTCGCGCTGTGGAGTGTCCGCCACGACCAGGCCGATCACGCCGCGGCACTGGCGGCCGCCCGAGCGGTCCCGGCCGCCTCGCCGTTGGCGCGCCGGGCCACTTTTCTCGGCGGGGTATCGCTGCTGGAGCTGCGCCAGTTCGACGACGCGTTCGACGCTTTCACCGCGGCCGCGGATGGGGCGCCGCCGACCTTTGCCGCCGCGGCGTTGAACAACCTCGGCGTCGTCCAGCTGCGGCGCGGCGCGCCATCACAGAAGGGGCTGCCCACCTACTTCTTGACCAAGGCGGCCGACGCGGACGCCGGGGATCCCGACATTCTGTTCAACCTGGGATACGCCTACGTGCTCGAGCGGAACTACAAGGGGGCGCTGTACTGGCTGCGCGAGGCGCTGCGGCGGGATCCGACCGACGCCGAGGCGCACTTCGTGCTGGCCGCGGCGCTGCACGGCGAGGGAAGCACGGTCGAGGCCGCTCGCGAACAGGAGCTGGCGCGCCAGCTGTCGTCGAGCTCGCCTGAACTGGAGAAGCGCGCGCTGGACGAACGGCTCGCGGTGCCGAGGGGAATGGAACGGCTTCGCGAGGATCCCGAGATCCGCGCCGGCCTGCGGCCGGAGCAGACCATCGTCAACACCGCCCAGCGCGAGCAGCAGGACCTGACCTCTTTCCACCTCGATCGCGGCCGCCGCCTGTTCGAGCGTGAGGAGGACCGCGAGGCGCTCGCCGAGCTCCGCCGCGCCGTCTACCTGTCGCCCTACGAGGCCCAGGCGCACCTGCTGATCGGTCGCATTCACCTGCGCGCCGGCCGTCCGGCCGAAGCGATCGACGCGCTGAAGATCTCGATCTGGAGCCGCGACACCGCGGCCGCGCGGATTGCGCTTGCGGAGGCCTACCTGAAGCAGCAAAATACGGCAGCGGCACGGACGGAGCTGCAGCGGGCGCTCGTGCTCGACCCGCAATCGATCGAGGCCAGCCGGCTGCTCGCCTCGATCGGCGGCAAGTAGCGCCAACGGTCGGCACGGGCCACGGCTTTCACCCGGCGCAGTGGGCTCCAGAGCTGATATGCGCGCATGGCTGTGTGTTGTCGGGGCGGTCCTCCTGCTGGCGGCGCCGCAGGCGCAGACGCCGGGCGCTCCCGTCGTGTACACCGCCGAAGTCGACGGCATCATCCAGCCGGTCATTGCCGAGTACCTTCGCGCCGCGATTGCCAGCGCTGACAGCGCCGGCGCCGCGCTGCTGGTGATCACCCTGCGCACCCCCGGCGGGCTGCTCGACACCACCCGCGACATCAACACCGCGATCATCGGCGCGAAGACTCCGGTCGCCGTCTGGGTCGGGCCGTCCGGCAGCCGCGCCGCCTCAGCCGGCTTCATCATCACCATGGCGGCCGACGTCGCGGCGATGGCCCCAGGGACGCACATCGGCGCGGCGCACCCGGTGTCGGGCGACGGTGCGCGGATGGACGACACCATGGCGAAGAAGATCGCCTCCGACACCGCCAGCTACGGCCGGACCCTCGCCCAGCAGCGCCGCCGCAACGCCGATCTCATCGATCAGGCGGTGAACGACAGCCGCTCGTTCACCGAGCAGGAGGCGGCCGGCGCCGTCCCGCCGCTGATCGACGTTGTCGCCTCGAGCGTCCCGGACCTGCTGTCGAAGCTCGACGGCCGGACGGTCACGCGATTCGACGGCCGGAGCCAGACGCTGACGCTGGCGAACGCCGCGGGTTCAGGCGATTGACATGAGCTGGGCGCAGCGCGTGCTCAGCGCGGTCGCGCACCCGCAGGTCGCCTACCTGCTGCTGACGCTGGGGATGCTCGGCCTCACCGTGGAGTTCTGGAACCCGGGGGCGATCTTCCCCGGCGTCGCCGGCGGCATCTGCCTGCTGCTGGCGTTCTTCGCCCTGCAGGTGCTGCCGGTCAGCTACGCCGGCGTGATGCTCATCGTGCTCGGGCTGGTCCTGCTGATTCTCGAGGTGAAGGTCACCAGTTTCGGCGTGCTCGCGATCGGCGGCGTGGCCTCGCTGTTCTTCGGCTCGCTCATGCTGATCGATTCACCGCTGCCCGAGATGCAGATCGGGCTGCGGCATTATCGTTCCGATTACCGCCTCGCTGTCGGGCATCATCCTGTTCCTCGTCCACCTGGCGGTGAAGGCGCAACGCCAGCCGGCAACCACCGGCGTGGCGGGGATGATCGGCGAGTCCGGCCAGGCGCTGACCCCCATTGATCCCGGCGGCACCGGGCGGGTGCAGACCCACGGCGAGATCTGGACCGCAGCCGCCGACGAGCCGATTGCCGCCGGGGACCGGGTCCAGGTCGTCGCGGTCAACGGGTTACAACTTACGGTCAGGCGTTCTAGGTTCTAGGTTCCAGGTTCTGGGTTCCGCCGTTCTGAATTCTGAGTTCTTAGTTCTGAATTTCCAGGAGTTTCCCTTGCCCTTTTCGCCACTGCTCGTCGTCCTGGTGATCGTCGCGTTCTACTTCGTCAGCTCGATCAAGGTCCTGAAGGAGTACGAGCGGGCGGTCGTGTTCCGGCTCGGCAAGCTGCTCAGTCAGCCGAAGGGGCCGGGGGTGATCTTCGTGTTCGCCCCGATCGACAAGATGGTTCGCGTCAGCCTGCGGACGGTGGTCATGGACGTGCCGCCGCAGGACGTGATCACCCGCGACAACGTCTCGGTCAAGGTGAACGCGGTCGTCTACTTCCGGGTCATGGATCCCCGGCGGGCGATCGTCGAGGTCGAGAGCTACCACTACGCCACCTCGCAGCTGGCGCAGACGACCCTCCGGAGCGTACTGGGGCAGGTGGAGATGGACGACCTGCTGTCGCAGCGCGACCGCCTCAACCAGCAGCTGCAGCAGATCCTCGACGAGCACACCGACCCGTGGGGCATCAAAGTCTCCTCCGTGGAGGTGAAACACGTCGATCTTCCCCCGGACATGCAGCGTGCAATGGCCCGGCAGGCGGAGGCCGAGCGCGAGAAGCGTGCTAAAATCATCCACGCAGCCGGCGAGCTCGAAGCGTCCGAAAAGCTGGCGCAGGCGGCCGCCATAATCGCGACCGAGCCGATGTCGATCACCCTCAGATATCTGCAGACGCTCACTGAGATCGCGTCGGAAAAGAACTCGACGATCATCTTCCCGCTCCCGATCGAGCTCATTCATCTGATTTCGGGCAAGAAATAGGCAACAGGGACAGGCGTGGGCGAGCTGACACACGACCCGACAGAAGACGGATTCCACGAGATCCAGTTGAGCGCCAAGCAACTGGTCTTCCTGTTCATGTTGACGACCGCCGTCTCGGTCGCGATCTTCCTGTGCGGTGTTCTGGTCGGCCGCAGCGTGGGCGCCGATCCCGCCGCACAACCGCCGATCGATTCCAGCGCGGTCGATCCGAGAACGCCCTCGGGCACCGATGCTTCGGCCGCGCCGACCACACCCCCCGTCCCGCCGCCGCCGGTCGCCGAGACCGACTTGAGCTACCACGAGCGGCTTCAGCAGGAGAAGACGAAGGAGCAGTTGAAGCCGCAGGCCGAGGCGGAGCCGAAGCCCGTCCCACCTGCTGCGGCGCCGGCACGTCAACCCGAAGCCCAGCCGCCGGCGGCTGCGACACCGTCCGCCGACGCCCAGGCAGCTGCCGGAGTGCCGACCGCCCCGCCGCGGCGGGGAACCTGGGTGATCCAGGTCCAGGCGCTCCAGAACCGCGCGGCCGCAGGCGCGATCGTCAAGCGTCTGACCGCGAAAGGGCTATCCCGCATTCCTCCTCCAGCCGGCCGCCGGCGCGCCGTCGATTTTCCGTGTTCAGATCGGGCGCTACAGCGACCGGGATGAGGCCGAGCGCGTCGCGCGCCGTCTCGAGAAGGAAGAGCAATTCAAGCCGGACATCAAGCGCTAGCGCTCCTGTCCGGAGCTCTCCTGGCGCTGAGCTTTCCGAAGCATGGGCATCCGGCCTTCGCCTGGATCGCCCTCACTCCCCTCATCATTGCCGTGTGGCAGGCGGGCTCGACCCGCCGCGCTTTTTTCCTCGGCCTGCTGAGCGGCGCCGTCTATTTCGCGGGCACTCTCTACTGGCTGGTCGAAACGATGACGACGTTCGGCGGGCTGTCGACGGTGACCGCGGTCGTAGCGGCGCTGCTGCTCGTCGCTTACCTCGCCCTCTTCCCGGCGGCGTTCGCCGTCGTGCTGGCCCGAAGCCGGCGGGCGTTCGGCCCATCCGCTCTCGCGCTGGCGGCGCCGATCTGGGTCACCACCGAGCTCGGACGGCAGTACGTCTGGGACGGCTTTCCCTGGGCGCTCCTGGGCTACTCGCAGGTCACCGTGCTGCCGGTCGCGCAGATCGTCAGTGTCGTGGGGGTTTACGGGCTGTCGGGGCTGCTGGCGTTCTCGGCGGCCGCGCTGGCGGCGCCCGTCCTGCTGACCGGTCGGGCGCGCCTGGTGCATCCGGCGGTGGCGGTGCTGCTGGTCGCTGGTTGCGCGACCTGGGGCTACCTGCGCATGCAGGCCTCGCCGCTGCTCACCGCGGGGACGCCGGTGCGGGTGGCGGTGATCCAGGGGAACATCGAGCAGGAGGACAAGTGGAATCCGGCGCTCCGCGACGTGATCACCGACCGGTACCTGGAAATGACCCGGCAGGCGCTCGGCGCCGGCGCCCGATTCATCATCTGGCCGGAGTCGTCCACGCCGTTCTACTTCGAGCGTGACCTGATCCGCGGGGCCGCGATCCGCCGCCTCGCGCTCGAGTCGCAGGCGACCCTGCTGATCGGCAGCGACCAGGTCGAGCCGATCAAGACCGCCAGCCCCGAGGCGAAGCCGGCGGCGCGCTATTACAACGCGGCGTTTCTCGTGCGTCCCGACGGCCAGGTCGGCGCGGTGTATCGCAAGATGCAGCTGGTGCCGTTCGGGGAATACGTGCCGCTCGCCCACCTGCTGTTCTTCGTCGGCCCCATCGTGGAGGCGGTTTCGGCCTTCAGCCCGGGGGAGGTCCCGGTGCTGCTGCCGGTCGACGGGCACATGGTCAGCACCGCGATCTGCTACGAGGTGATCTTCCCGAGCCTCATCCGCCGATTCGTCGTGGACGGCAGCGAGCTGCTGACGACCATCACCAACGACGCGTGGTACGGCCGTTCATCGGCCGCTTACCAGCACTGGGACCAGGCAGCGATGCGGTCGATCGAGCAGGGGCGCTACCTGGCGCGGGCAGCGAACACCGGCATCAGCGGGTTCGTGGATCCGTACGGCCGCACGGTGGAGAAGACCGATCTGTTTCACGAAGCCGTCCTCGTCGGCGACCTGCGGCTCATCACCGCCCGCACCATTTACAGCCGCATCGGCGACCTCGTCGCGTGGCTGTCGCTGGTGCTGACCGTGGCGGCTTTGGCGGCCTCCTTCCGCATCCGGTAAAATCATTCCTTCGGCAACTTTCACCTTCAGCCTTCAGCCTTCAACCTTCAGCATTTTCTTGTATGGCCCTCCAACTCGACGAGCAGCTCCGCAGATACGAAGACCTCGCGCGCCGCGTGAAGGATCTGCGGAGCTATCTTTGACGCGTCCCGCCCGGCAGATGAATTAGCCAGGATCGAAGCGCGGGTGGCGGACCCGGACTTCTGGAAGGACCAGGAGGGGGCCCAGAAGCTGCTGCAGCGCCGCCGCCGGCTGGAAGAGGATGTTGACCTGAGCCGAACGCTCGGCACGAAAGTCGACGATCTCGCGGTGCTGGCCGAGTGGGCGCAGGCGGGTGAACCGGTGCTCGACGATCTGGCGCGCGCGCTCGACGAGCTCAGCGCACAGGTCGACGCCGGCGAGACCAAGAAGATGCTCGGCGGCGAGCACGATCGCCGCAGCGCGATCGTGACGATCCACCCCGGCGCCGGCGGCACCGAATCGCAGGACTGGGCCGAGATGCTCCTGCGCATGTACATCCGCTGGACCGAGCGGCACAACTTCAAGCGGGAGATGATCGACTATCAGCCAGGCGAGGAAGCCGGCCTCAAGAGCGTCACCTTCACGGTGAACGGCGAGTACGCCTACGGCATGCTGCTCGCCGAAGCGGGCGTCCATCGGCTGGTGCGGATCTCTCCCTACGACCAGGCGGCGCGGCGGCACACCTCGTTTGCCTCGGTTTACGTCTGGCCGGAGCTGCCTGAAGACGTGGACGTCGAGATCGACGAAAAGGACCTGCGGGTCGACACCTACCGCTCGAGCGGCGCCGGCGGCCAGCACGTCAACGTGACCGACTCGGCCATCCGGATCACCCACATCCCGACCAACATCGTCGTCTCGTGCCAGAACGAGCGCTCGCAGCACAAGAACCGGGCGTCGGCGATGAAGGTCCTGCGGTCGCGGCTGTTCGACCTCAAGATGAAGGAGCAGCAGGCGAAGCTCGAACAGCTGGGAGGGGAGAAGAAGGAGATCGCCTTCGGCAGCCAGATCCGCAGCTACGTGCTGCACCCCTATCAGATGATCAAGGACCACCGCACGAAAGAGGAGATGGGGGACGTCAACCGCGCCCTGGACGGGGACATCGACGGCTTCATCAAGACCTACCTGATGCGCAAGGCGTCGGGGTCCCTCGCGCCGCCGGTTGCTGAAGAAGAATAGGGAATTGCGGATTGAGTACTGCGGATTGCGGATTGACGGATTGACGGATTGCGGATTGCGGATTGCGGATTGCCGATTGACGGACTTTGATTGCGGATTGACGATCGGCGACTGCAGACTACCGGCGGTGGCGCGTTGGAGTAGGGCCTTTCGTTTGCGTTTCCTGGAGCGCCCTCCGAGTGGCGGTCTTTCCTGAGGCAACGAAGATTGCCGTGAGTTCGTTGGCCTCGGTGATGAGAGGCAGCACTGCCTGCGCATTTCCAAGTCCGGCGTCGCGCAGCGCCCTCAGCCAGCCAAGAGACTCGTCGGCCTCTTCGGCGGCGATTCCGACCTTCGCGATGAATTCCCGGCGGCTCCTTGCCTTACAGGCAGCTCGATAGTTACTCGAAACGCTCCCGGCTGAATCGAGCAACTGTTGACAGATGCTCCGGCCTGCGGCAGTGTTCGGAACCCCGTCGCAAAACGCAATTACCCGCAGAAAAAATTCGTGCGTTCGCTCCTGGAGCGCTTCCGTCTTTGGGTTCATCGACGATGACGGTCGCAAGGCGCGGGCCGAGTGAAATTGACGGAGGAAGGGCGTGGGCGGTTAGAGAAGTCGAAGATTGGTCAATGGTTTGCGCCCGGAAGGTACGCAGAAACCGCCCAATCAACAATCCACAAGCAGCAATCCGCAATCCGCAATCCGCAATCGCGCAATCCGCCATGCGTCGAATCCGCAGTCGCCAATCGACGATCCGTCAATCAGCAATCCGCGATTGCCAATCCGCAGTTCTGATTACTGCTTGATCGAACCCGGCTGGGTCCCGGCGATGAACGCTTCGCCGATCGCGCCGGGCGTGCCCTCTTCGCTGATGCCGCCGGTCCCCTTGTCGACCGACATGAAGACGATATTGCCCGGTGGCTCGAACTTGGGGGCATCCTTGCGGTCGCCGATCCAGGCCTTCATGATCTCGATCCAGATCGGCAGGGCGGCGTCGGAGCCGGTCATGTTGTGGCCGATCGGTTTCTTCTGATCGAGACCGATCCAGACGCCGATGGTGATGTCCGGGTCGAAGCCGACGAACCAGGCGTCGGTGTAGTCGTCGGTCGTGCCGGTCTTGCCCGCCACCGGCCAGTTCAGGGCCGCCGCCTTGGCCGCGGTTCCCCGCTGGACGACGCCGCGGAGCAAATTGGTGATGACGAAGGCGGTATCGGCGCGGATCGCGTCCTTCGGCTCCGGACGGTTCTCTTCGAGCACGTTTCCCGACCGGTCCGTCACCCGCTGGATCGAGTACCGGCTTCATCCGTACCCCCTGGTTGGGGAAGACCGAGTAGGCGCTGGTCATCTCGATGAGCGTCGCCTCGGCGGCGCCGAGCGCCACCGGCAGGTAGGGGGGAATCGCCGACTCCATACCGAGGCGGCGCGCGAACATGATCACCTGCTTCGCGCCGAGCTCGTCCATCAACTTGACCGCCGGAATGTTGCGTGACTGTTCCAGCGCCCGCCGCAGCGTGATCGGCCCTTCGAACTGGCGGTCGTAGTTCATCGGCGAGTAGGGAGGTTGCCCCGGCCCGGGATTGAAGCTGACCGGCGCGTCGATGATGATCGACGCCGGCGTGTAGCCGCGGTCGATCGCCGCGGTATAGACGATCGGCTTGAAGGCCGACCCGACCTGGCGGTATGCCTGGGTAGCGCGGTTGAACTTGCTGCGCTCGAAGCTGTAGCCGCCGATCATCGCGCGGATCTGGCCGGTGCGGTTGTCGATCGCGAGCACCGCCCCCTGCACAACCGGTGGCTGTTCGATCGTCGCGCTCGCCGTCTTCGCGGCGTCGGTCAGCGTGGTCAGCCGCGCCTCGATCAAGTCTCCCGGCTTGACCAGCTGGATGCCGGTCTTGCGCGTCCAGGCGAACCCCTTGCGGTCGATCGTGATGGTGAGATCGCCGGCTCGGGCGGCGATGCTGGCGGCGTCGACCGTGGTTACTACGGCCGGTACCACTTGACCCTCGCGCATCGGCCGGTCCCACCGCGCGTGGCGGAAGGCGGCAACCTTGTGCCCTTCGGTGATGACGTTGCGCGCCGGCTTGCGCCAGCCGCGCGTCCGGTCGATCCGCCGCAGCCCTTCTTCGAGCGCGTGGTTGGCCGCTTCCTGGAGCTTGAGGTCGAGCCCGGTCTGGATGGAGAGGCCGTTCTCGTACAGCTGCTTGGCGCCGTAGCGCTGTTCCAGCTCCTTCCGCACTTCCTCGAGGTAGTAGGGGGCGATCGACTGGTGCCCGGAGGGCTCGCCGCGGGTGATGATCGGCTTCTTCCGCGCCTCGTCCGCCTGCTCGATCGTGATGAAGCCGACATCCGCCATGCGGCCGAGCGTGTAGTTGCGCCGTCGCAGCGCCGCGTCCATGTTGACGTAGGGGCTCTGACGGACGTTGCTCTGCAGGATGCCGGCGATCATCGCCGCCTCCTCGAGCTCGAGGTCCTTCGCGGACTTGGCGAAGTAGAGCCGCGAGGCCGCTTCGACCCCGTAGACGCCGTGGCCGAAGTACATCTGGTTGCAGTAGAGGGTGAAGATCTCGCGCTTGGTGTAGCGCTTCTCGATCTGCATGGCGAGGATCGCCTCGCGGATCTTGCGCTCCCAGGTCTTCTCGTCGGTGAGGAACAGCTTGCGCGCCAGCTGCTGGGTGAGGGTGCTCGCGCCGCCCGCCTTGCGACGTTCGGCGATGTCCTTGATCAGCGTGACGATGATGCGCGGGATGCTCAGGCCGACGTGCTTCTCGAACTCATCGTCCTCGGCGGCGAGGATCGCCTGGCGCAGCTTGGGCGAGATCGCCTCGTAGGGAATGATCTCGCGGCGCTGGATCGCGAACTCGCCGACCACCTCACCCTGCTTGGCGTAGACCCGGGTGATCGTGCTCGGCGCGTAGTCGTCCAGGTCGGAGATCTGGGGCATGTCGGCCGAGTAGGCAAAGAGCACCCCCGTCGCGATACCCAGCCCCGCGGCAATCACGAACAACGCCACGATCCCGGCGCTCCGGGCGATGCGAACGACAACTCGAGCCATAGAACTCAGAACTCAGAACAAAGAACTCAGAACTGAAAAATAGCATGCCGGACGTAACATCCGGCACTCAACAACCCAGCCCCCGGCACTCAGCACTGGAGTTCTGAATTCTGTAGTTCTGAGTTCTTAATTTCTCCGCCTCTCCCCCTCGGCCTCGCCCCTTGTGACGGCGCGGTCTGTGACGGCGCGGCCTGCGCCGGTGCTGCCTGCGCCGGTGCCGACGGTCGTGCCACGGCTCTGTCGGCGGGGCGCCCCCCGGACGGCTGGGCCGCCGCGGGAGCCCGCCTCTCATATGACCCCGACGGCGCGCGATCGGGTCCGCGTTCGACCTGCGGTGCGACGAGGCCGCCGGACGGGCGCTCCACGCGCGGCTGCGCCCGGCGCGTTTCATAGGACGACTCGGGACGGTCGTCGCGCGACGGCGCCGGCGCGCCCTGGATCTCGGCGGGACGGCGATACGCCGGGGCCGCCTCGCTACGGCTCGAGGGGTACGGAGCACGTTCGACCGCGCGCGGACTGGCGCTCCGGCGATCATCAGGACCGATCTCGGTGACGCGAGGGCTCGCCGATCGCCGCTCTGGAGTCGCGTCGTATGACGACGGCGCACCCCCGCGGGGCTCGTAGCGCGGGACGGCGCGTGGCGCTGACTCGGGCCGCGGCGTATCCACGCCGGGAACCGCGTCCGACCTCATCGCCCGCGACCGGTCGGCGGTGCGATCCTCGAGCGAACGCAGTCCGACGGGCGATCGCTGGAGTTCCGAGTTTTCCGGGCGCTGCGATCTGGTCGCCGGCCTCGTGGGCACGGCGCGCTCCCTGGCGACGGCGCCAGTGCTGCTGCGGTCGACCGGCGCGTTGGCCGAGCCGCCTGGCACCCGGACCCGGGCGCCGTCGGTCCTGATCCGTCCCTGGTCAGCGGGCAGGTTGGTGTAGAGGGTTGTTCCGCGGCGGTACGATCCGCTGCCCGCGACACGAATCGGCGCGGCTGCGCGGGGCACCGCGTAGCCGCGGATCTCGGGGGCGCGATCGCGATAGCTGAAGGACGCGCGGATCCCGTGATCGAGGCTGCCGCCGCGGATCACGTTGCGGTGCACGTAGCCGTAGCCGAAGTGCCGCTGCGGGATGACGGTCCAGGCTCGCCACGGATCGTAGTGGGTGCCGACGTTGAAGTTGATCTGGAACACCGCCCGGTTGTTCCAGCCGAGCGGGCACCAGCTGACGTAGCCGGGAGCATGCGCCCACGACACCCAGGCGGCTCCCCATGTGCGGCCCGGAATCCAGAACCAGGATCCGCCGGCGGAGAATCCCCACCGGCCGTAGTGATGCGTCGGCCATCCCCAGGGATCGTAGGGGACCCAGGTCCAGCCATACGGACGCAGGCTGACCCAGCGTCCGCGATAGTAGGGCCGCCAGTCGGCGGCGACGCGGGGATACCAGACGCGTCCGTAGGAGGGCTCGTCGCGCCAGTAGCCGTCGCGCTCGAACGAGGCGGCGTAGGGGCGCACTTCCTCGGGAAGGTATTCGGCCGAGGCTGTCAGCCGCTCGTCGCGCCGGGCCTCGGACCACCGGTCGAAGGCGTCGAACGCCGCCGAGTTCGCGACGTAGGCGTATGACGGGGCGGCGCCGGCGCGGGCGAAGGCGCGCTCACCGGCACGGAGGGGCGTCTGCCCGCCGTCGTTGGCCAGCTGCGCCCGGCCACGGATCACCGCCAGTTCCAGCTCGGTGCCCGCCGGGCCGTTCAGCAGCGCAATCCGGTAGTCGCCGGGCTCGGTGATCTGCGCCCAGCCATGCGGGCCGTCGACGCGGTACGAGATCGATCGGACGGGACCGGGGATCGACAGGCGGATGCGGCCTTCGATGATGCGCACGAGCTCGTCGGACTGGAGGTCGATCGCCGAGTTGTGATCGAGGTGGAGCGTGCTGCCGTCCGCGAACAGCACCTCGACCCGGCCGCTGCGTGTACGAATGCGATCGCCGGCAAGCAGCGGCATGTTCCCCGGAGCATCGTCGGTCCGGCCGTCGCGTTCGAGCACGGCGACGCCATCCACAAGTGCGATGTGTGCAGGGGCCTGCGCGTCCGCTGTCGGCGGCGCATCCTGCGCGCGCACCAGTGCGGCGCACGCGAGGAAGAGGACACACAGACTGGTGGTGCGAAGCGCCCGGACCGGAACGAGTGGGCGAACCATGGTGAACCTCTGAAGGGGACGCGTCCCCCAGGGTGCAGCGGAGCAACCGCTGAGACAGGCTGGCAAGCCGCAGTATAGCACCAACTTGCGGGAATTTGCCTGTCAGCTCTTGACGATTAACCACTCAGATTTTATAATAGGCTCGTTATAAAGCTTTGGCCGCCCCTTCCTGCGGCGGTCCGTGAGGAACATAGAAAATGAGCAAGATTATCGGCATCGACCTCGGCACGACGAATTCGGTAGTAGCGGTGATGGAGGGGGGAGAACCGGTGGTCATCACCAACCCCGAAGGCAGCCGCATCACGCCGTCGGTGGTGGGATTCACCAAGTCCGGCGAGCGTCTCGTCGGCCAGGTTGCCAAGCGGCAGGCGGTCACCAATCCCGAGAACACCATCTTCTCGATCAAGCGGTTCATGGGCCGCAAGTTCGACGAGGTCTCGGAAGAGATGAAGATGGTCCCCTACTCGGTCGAGCGCGCGCCCAATGGCGACGTGCGGATCACCGCCGGCAGCAAGCACTACTCACCGCCCGAGATCTCGGCGATGGTCCTGCAGAAGTTGAAGCAGGCGGCGGAGGAGTATCTCGGCCAGACCGTCACCAAGGCGGTGATCACGGTGCCGGCGTATTTCAACGACGCCCAGCGGCAGGCGACGAAGGATGCCGGCCAGATCGCCGGTCTCGAGGTCATGCGCATCGTCAACGAGCCGACGGCGGCGGCGCTGGCCTACGGCCTCGACAAGAAGAAGGACGAGACGATCGCGGTCTACGACTTCGGCGGCGGCACGTTCGACATCTCGATCCTCGAAGTGGGTGAGGGGGTCGTCGAAGTCAAAGCGACCAACGGTGACACGCATCTGGGCGGCGACAACCTCGACCAGCGGATCATCGAGTGGATCATCGACGAGTTCAAGAAGGACGAAGGGATCGATCTCGGCAAGGACCGGATGGCGCTGCAGCGCCTGAAGGAAGCGGCGGAGAAGGCCAAGATGGAGCTCTCCAGCGTGATGGAGACGGAGATCAACCTGCCGTTCGTCACCGCCGACGCGACCGGGCCGAAGCACATGGTGAAGAAGCTCACCCGGGCGAAGTTCGAGCAGCTCGTCGACGAGCTGCTCCAGCGGACCGTGGGTCCGACCAAGCAGGCGCTCGCCGACGCCGGCGTCGACCCGAAGAAGATCGACGAGGTCGTGCTGGTCGGCGGATCGACCCGCATCCCGAAGGTGCAGCAGATCGTCAAGGAGCTGTTCGGCAAGGAACCGCACAAGGGGGTCAACCCTGACGAGGTCGTGGCGATCGGCGCCGCGATCCAGGCCGGCGTGCTCGCCGGCGAGGTCAAGGACCTGCTGCTCCTCGATGTCACGCCGCTGTCGCTCGGCATCGAGACGCTCGGCGGCGTGATGACCACGCTGATCCAGCGGAACACGACGATCCCGACGCGGAAGAGCGAGACGTTCTCGACCGCGGCCGACAACCAGACCAGCGTCGAGGTGCACGTGCTCCAGGGTGAGCGGCCGATGGCCCGCGACAACCGGACGCTCGGCAAGTTCCATCTGACCGGGCTGCCGAGCGCACCGCGCGGCGTGCCGCAGATCGAGGTGACCTTCGACATCGACGCCAACGGCATCGTCAACGTGTCGGCGAAGGACATGGCGACGCAGAAGGAGCAGAAGATCACCATCACCGCGTCCAGCGGCCTCTCGAAGGAAGAGGTCGACAAGATGATGCGCGAAGCGGAGTCGCACGCCGAGGACGATCGGAAGCGCAAGGAAGAGATCGAGGCGCGCAACCAGGCCGACCAGGCGGTCTACGGCGCCGAGCGGCTGCTCAAGGATGCCGGTGACAAGGTGTCGGCCACCGACCGCCAGCCGGTGGAGGCGGCGATCGAGGACCTCAAGAAGGCGATCGAGAAGAACGACGTCGCCGAGATGAAGCGCGGTCTCGACGCGCTGAACACCGCCCAGCACAAGATCGCCGAGGCGATGTACAAGGCGGCGCAGAGCTCCACCGGCGGACCGGCCGGAGATGGGGCTGAGGCGTCCGAGTCGGGCGCCGGCCAGGCGCCGGGCGGCGCCGCCGCCGGCGACGTCATCGACGCCGAAGTCGTCGAGGACGAGAAGAAGTAATTCGCGGTTGAGAAACCGAGAACATGGAGTATTACGCCCTGCTCGGGCTCGCGCCGGGCGCCAGCGCTTCGGATGTGAAGCGGGCGTACCGGCGACTGTCGCGGCGGTATCACCCGGGGATCAATCCGGGTGACCACGCGGCGGCAGCCTTGTTCCGGCGGATCACCGAGGCCTACGAGACGCTGATCGACAGCGAACGCCGGCGCCAGTACGATACCGCCGGGGTCGTGGCGACGGTCGGCGACGATCACCGCTTCGAGTTCAGCGGCTTCGACTTCTCGGTGGCGGCACAGGGCCCGCAAGCCGCGACCTTCACCGAGCTGTTTGCCGAGGCGCTGCATCCGGTCTCGCCGCAGGACCGCGGCATTCCGCAGCCCGGGACGGACGTGCACACGTCGGTCACGGTGACGTTTGAAGAGGCGATGGCCGGCGGCGATTGCCAGGTCGTCGTGACCCGTCACGTCACGTGCGGTGTCTGCGGCGGGGCCGGGCAGGTCCGCACGGCTGACGCGAAGTGCACACAGTGCCACGGCAGCGGCCGGGTGCGGTGGGCGCGCGGGCACATGGTCTTCACCAAGGGCTGCACCGCGTGCGGCGCCTCGGGGCGCGAGCGGCAGCGCCGGTGCGCGGTGTGTAGCGGGCAGGGCAGATCGGTGCGAAGCGAACCGGTGACCGTCCGGCTGCCGGCGGGGGTGATCGAGGGGACGCAGCTACGCGTCGCCGGTCGAGGGCACGCAGGCTCGCACGGCGGCCGCGCCGGCGATCTGTACGTGGTCGTCCAGGTGCGGCCGCATCCGCTGTTGCGTCGTGAACAGGATGATCTGCACCTGATCGTGCCGGTCGCGGTGCACGAAGCGGCGCTCGGCGCGCGGATCGAGGTGCCGTCCTTCGACGGTCCCGTTCGTCTGAAGATTCTGCCGGGCACTCAAGCCGGCCAGCGCTTCCGGGTCAGCGGTCGTGGCGCGCCGTCGATGTCCGGCGGCCGCGGTGATCTGTTCGTCGAGGTGCGGATCGCGCTGCCCCGCATTGTCGACGAGCGTTCGAAAGAGCTGATGAAGGAGTTCGCGCGCCTGAACCCCGCCGACGTCCGGCGGGACCTTGCGGCCCAGTTCCACCCCGAAGGGCACCCCGACGGGGCTCCAAACGGGACCCCGAACGGGGCCTGGCCCCGTTCCGGGTAAACACCTGCTCTGGAAGAAGTTATGGCGACGAAGCGCGGCGGCAAGGCGTACTACATGATCAGCGCGGTGGCGCAGAAGTACAACATCCACCCGCAGACGCTGCGGTTGTACGAGCGCGAAGGGCTGCTCAAGCCGTCGAGGACGGAAGGCAACACCCGGCTGTATTCAGAAGAGGATCTCGAGCGCCTCGAAACGATCCTGTCGCTGACCCGCGACCTCGGCGTCAACCTCGCCGGCGTCGAAATCGTCCTCAACATGCGCGGCAAGATCGAAGCGATGCAGCACGAGGTCAACGAGTTCATGGCGTACGTGAAGCGCGAGCTCTCGCGCGGCATCGGCGATTGGGAACAGCGCCTCAGCACGGCGCTCGTGAAGTCGTCGCCCGGCGATCTCGTGCGCTCGGCGTCGACGACGACGAGCGACACCACGCCGGTCGACACCGAACCGGTGGACGACGCGCGCGAACCAAAGAGAGGACGTAGCTGAAACAGGATGGGGAGTGAGCGATGGGGGATGGGTGTTAGAATTCACCGATCCCATGTGCGCTCTCTGCGATGACACCGGGTGGAAGCCGATCGAGGTGAACGGCACGCGTCGCGTCGAGCGATGCGACTGCTGGCGCGAAGGGGTGACGGCGCGCATGCTGGACGACGCGCGGATCCCGCCCCGGTATCGTCGCTGCGAAGTCGAGACCTTCGTCACCTATCCCAACGAGAAGCTGCTCGGCGCGGTGAAGCAGGCGCAGCGCTTCGCCGACGAGTTCCCTGCGATCGGCAAGGGGCTGTGTCTCATCGGCCCGCCGGGGATCGGCAAGACCCATCTCGCGGTGGCGGTGTTGCGACGGGTCATCCTGACGCGCGGTGCGCGAGGGCTGTTCTACGACACGCGCGATCTGCTGCGCGTCATCCGCAGCACCTACAACCCGACGGTGAAGGCGGCGGAGATGGACGTCCTGCGGCCGGTGATGGAAGCCGACCTGCTCGTCCTCGACGACCTGGGATCGGAAAAGACCTCCGAGTGGGTCGAAGAGACGATGAACCTGATCGTCAACACCCGCTACAACGAGCGGCGGCACACCATCTTCACGTCGAACTACGACGACACGCCGGACGACGCGGATCCGGACTGCCTGAAGGCGCGGATCGGTTTCCGCATTCACTCGCGGCTGCACGAGATGTGCGAATTCCTCGAGTTCGACGGCGCCGATTTCCGCCACCTGCCGCCCAACGGCGGCGTCGACGACCTGCTGGCGATGTGGAAGATGAAGCCCAACCGCCGCACGCTTCCGGCCCGGACCACCTCCAAGCCGGTCCGCGCCCAGCTGAAAGCCCCCACCGGCAAGGCGGATCTCGGCTGGACCGGCGGGAAGGCCGGAAGCTGACCGCTGACCGCTGATCGCCGAAAGCTGACATGCCTCTCGGCCTCTACCTCCACATCCCGTTCTGCTCCTCGATCTGCAACTACTGCAACTTCAATCGCAGTCTCTTCGACGCGGCCTTGAAGGACCGCTACGTTCGCGCCATCGAGGCGGAGATCAGGACCACGGGGAAGGGAGAACCGGCCGACACCATCTTCTTCGGCGGCGGCACCCCGTCGCTGCTCGACCCGGCCGAAGTCCGCAGGTTGATCGTCGCCTGCCACGAGAGCTTCACGATGGCGGACGGCGCCGAGGTCACGCTCGAGACCAATCCCGAGACCTCTTCGTTGGAACGGATGGCGGCGTTCCGCGAGGCCGGCGTCAACCGGATCAGTTTCGGAGTGCAGTCGTTCCGGGAAGAGGAGCTGCGCCGCCTGGGACGGCTGCACTCAGCCGATCGCGCGCGCGAGGCGCTGAAGGAGGCGCGGGCGGCCGGCTTCGACAACGTCAGTCTCGACTTGATGATGTGGCTGCCGCAGCAGACGCGCGGCGACTGGCGGGAGAGCGTCGAGGGGCTGATCGATCTCGAGCCGGATCACGCGTCGCTCTACCTTCTGGAGCTCTATCCGAATGCCCCGCTCAAGGAGGACATGGCGCGGGCCGGCTGGTCACAGGCCCCCGACGAAGATGCCGCCGAGATGTACCTGTGGAGTCTTGAACGGCTCGAACAGAAAGGTTACCGGCAGTACCGAGATCTCGAACGTCGCGCGTCCCGGGCGGGAGTCGCGCCACAACCTGAAATACTGGTCCGACGGCGAATGGCTGGGGTTCGGCTGTGGTGCGCACTCGACCCGCGGCGGAGTCCGCTGGAAGAACGTATCTTCCACCAGCGAGTACATCGACCGGCTCGAGAGCCGCGACGCGGCTGGTGGCCGGTTGCTGGCGATGAGCCTGGTAAGCGAGCGCCGAGAGATGTCGCCGGATGAGCAACTCGAGGAAGCGCTCTTCACCGGGCTCAGGCTTTCCGAGGGGCTGGATCTCGACGCGGTGGGGTGTCGCTACGGCGTGGACATCTGGAAACGCTACGGCACCCAGCTGGAGCCGTTCCTGAAGGAGGGTCTGGTGGTTCGGGCAGGTTCGAGTCTGCACCTGTCCCGACAAGGCATGCTGATTGCCAATGAGATCATGCAGGTGTTCGTTTGAGGCTTGATTCGTCCCAAAAGTGGCCGGTCAGCTGAGGCGTACGGTAAAGTGTGCCTTTGGTGTGCTCGACCAAGGAGGAGATTGGATGCGTCGCGTAATTCTAAGTGCTCTGGCGCTGGCCCTGCTGCCTGTCGCCGCTTCTGCCCAGACCCCGCCCACGCCGCCCCCGGCCCAGCAGCCTCCGGCCCAGACAGCGCCTGCGGCGCCGGCTGCACCCCAGGTCAGCTTCAAGTCGGCGGCAGGGATCCTGCTGGTCCAGATCAAGACAGATCAGACCACGGCGTTCGAGGACATGATGGCCAAGCTGAAGCCCGCCCTCAGCGCCGCCACCGATCCGACGTTGAAGCAGCAGGCCTCCTTCAAGGTCTACAAGTCGACCGACCCCAGCCCGAGCGGGAATGCTCTGTATGTGGTGGTGTTCGACCCCGCCACCCCCGGCGCGGAGTACTCCTTCCTCGCCATGTTCAACAAGACGCTCACGCCCGAGCAGCAGCGTGACCCGGCCACCGTCGAGAACTTCAAGACGTGGGCGGGCGCCTTTGCCGGGATGAACGTCCTGAACCTGACGCCGGTCGGGGGGGGCATGTAGCACGTTCTTTCTACGTGCTGACGTGCGACGTGCTAGGTGCGTGTGTGCTACGTGCTAAGTGCGGTGCTACGTGCTACGTGCGGTGCGGGGTGCTAGGTGCGGTGCTCGGTGCGGTGCTCGGTGCGGTGCTCGGTGCGCCCGCACGAAGCACCGCACGTCGCGTCGCATGCAGCACCGCACTTCGCACGTCGCGTCGCACGTAGCACCGCACTTCGCACGTCGCACCGCACGTAGCACGTCGCACCGCACACAGCACCGCACTTCGCACGTAGCACCGCACCGAGCACGTAGCACTCCAGCACCCCGCACGTAGCCCGTAGCACCCAGCACGTGTCTAGAATTTGAGATTCAGCCCCGCATAGAACCGCTGCGGCTTCGAGTGCCGTACGTCCGACCCCCGCAGCGTGAATACCCGGTAGTCCAGCCGCAGGCGCAACGGGCCGAGGAGGTTCATCTTCACCCCGCCGCCGACGTTCATCCCGAAGTCGGTCTCGCTGTCGTCGTCCAGGGATTCGTGGTACATGCCGCCGCCGGCAGTCCCGTAGAACTGCATCCCCGCGATCGGCACCGGCGTCTGCAACAGCCCGTTGAACATGTAGGTCTTCAGCGACGGCGCCAGCTCGTCGAGGTCTTCGCGGGTATTCGCATATTCGAACTCGAACGCGACGATGATCAGGCCGACGCCGCCGGAGAGCCCGGTGACCATGCGGTTGGTGGGCGTCGGGTTCACGCCGAAGAAGGCGGTGACGTCTGCGGAGGCGGTGGCGGGCACGAGAACCGCGGTGGTGAGCACAGCAGCGAGTAGCAGTCGGTGTCGCATCCTCTGAGAATACGTCAAAGCCCGCGCCCGTCCGCGCGCTCCGCCCCGCATGATAGATTTTCAACGATGGACTTCAGGCCGACCGAAGAACAGGAGATCCTGCGCCGGACGGTGCGCGAGTTCGCCGAAACGGAGATCGGTCCCCACGTCATGGAGTGGGACGAGTCGCAGCACTTCCCGATGGAGCTCCTCCCGAAGCTCGCGGCACTGGGGCTGATGGGCATCCAGTTGCCCGAGGATTTCGGCGGCTCGGCGATGTCGGCGGTCGACTACTGCATCTGCATCGAGGAGCTGGCCCGCGTCTGCCCGGCGATCGCGCTCTCGGTGGCGGCGCACAACGGCCTGTGCTCCGCCCACATCGCGATGTTCGGCAGCGCCGAGCAGAAGAAGACCTACCTGCCCCGCCTGATCGGCGGCGAGGTGCTGGGCGCGTGGGGGCTGACCGAGGCGAACGCCGGCAGCGACGCCGCCGCGATGCGGACGACGGCGACGAAGGGGCCGGACGGCTGGGTCCTGAACGGCTCGAAGACCTTCATCACCCACGGCGCGATCGGCGGGGTCGTCGTGGCGATGGCGGTGACCGATCGCGCGAAAGGGCACCGCGGCGTCTCGGCCTTCGTGATCGAGCGTGGCACCGCCGGCATGACCGCGGGCAAGAAGGAGAACAAGCTGGGGATGCGCGCGAGCGACACCAGCGAGGTGCTCTTCCAGGACTGTCGTGTGCCGGCATCCGCACTGCTCGGGGAGGAAGGCCAGGGCTTCATCAACACGCTGCAGGTCCTCGACGCCGGACGGATCGGCATTGCCGCGCTCTCCGTCGGCCTCGCCCAGGGGGCCTACGAAGCGGCCCGCCGGTATGCAAAGGAGCGCCGCCAGTTCGGCCAGCCGATCGCCGCCTTCCAGGCGATCCAGTGGAAGCTCGCCGACAACGCCACCCGGATCGAAGCCGCCCGGCTTCTGACCTACCGCGCCGCTTATCTCAGGGACCGCGGGATCCGGATGACCAAGGAGTCGGCGATGGCCAAGCTGTTCGCGAGCGAGATCGCGGTCAAGGCGGCCGACGACTGCGTGCAGATCCATGGCGGCTACGGCTTCGTGAAGGACTATCCGGCGGAGAAGTTCTTCCGCGACGTGAAACTGGTGACCATCGGCGAGGGGACGAGCGAGATCCAGCGGCTCGTCATCGCCCGGCAGCTGCTCGGCCAGTGACCCAGCCGGCCCTTTCCGAGCGGGTGTTGAGCGGCGACCCGCGCGCGGTGGCGCGCGCGATTTCGCTCATCGAAGACGAGGAGCCGGCGGGAGCCGACCTGGTCCGACGGATCTTCGCGAGCAGCGGCCGCGCTTATCTGCTCGGCGTTACCGGGCCGCCGGGAGCCGGCAAGAGCACGCTGGTCGACCGGATGATCGCCGAGATCCGAAAGTCCGGACGCACGGTCGGGGTGGTGGCGGTCGATCCCACCAGCCCGTATACCGGCGGCGCGATCCTCGGCGACCGGGTCCGGATGCAGGCGCACGCCGGAGACGCCGGGGTGTTCATCCGGAGCATGGCGACCCGCGGGCACCTCGGCGGGCTGGCCCGCGCGACCGGCGAAGTCGCGGTTGTCTTCGACGCCTCCGGCCGCGACATCGTCATCATCGAAACGGTCGGCGTCGGCCAGGACGAAGTCGACATCGTCCGCACCGCCGATGTGTCGATCGTCACGATCGTGCCGGGGGCCGGCGATGAGGTCCAGGCGCTGAAAGCCGGGATCATGGAGATTGCCGACATCTTCGTGGTCAACAAAGCGGATCGCGAAGGGGCGGATCGAACCGTCTCGTCGATCGAGGCGATGCTGTCGCTCCATACCTTCCCGGAGGGCGAGTGGCGCCCGCCGATCGTCAAGACCGAAGCGACCTCGGGCAAGGGCGTGCCCGAGCTGCTGGAGACCATCGAACGGTTCAAGAAGCACACCGAGGCGACTCGAGGCAACCGGCGGCGGGCGCGCGCGGAGTGGCGGCTGCGCGAGCTGCTCGGGCACCGGTTTCTCCACCATGTCGAGACCGGCGTGCTGCAGCCCGGCGAGTTCGACCAGATCCTCGACCGCATCGCGGCGCGGGAGACGGACCCATACACCGCGGTGGACGGTATTTTCCGCCGTGCGGTCGGCGGCCCTTCCGCCTGACCCGGAAGGCACTCTCAGGATCCAGATGAAAGCCACCATCGACCACGTCGGCATTGCGGTCGGCGATCTGAACGAGTCGCTGCGGTTTTTCCGCGACGCCCTCGGCCTCGAACTCGAGGCACCCGAGGAGGTGCCGTCGCAGCGGGTCCGCGCCCACTTCCTCCAGGCAGGGGAGGCGACGATTGAGCTGGTCGAGCCGACTTCAGAGGACTCGGCCATCGCCAAGTTCATCGCCAGGCGGGGGCCCGGCCTCCATCACGTCGCGCTGCGGGTCGAGGACATCGTCGCCGCACTGGCGGAGTTGAAGGCCAGGGGGGTCAGGCTGATCGACGAGGCCCCCCGCCCCGGTGCCCACGGCTCGCTGGTCGCCTTCATCCATCCGTCGAGCACGCACGGCGTGCTCGTGGAGTTGAAGCAGCCGCGATGACCCGTCCAGGAGCATCGAGATGACCTCCCGATCGATCCAGCTGGGCGACCTGGAACTGACGACGATGCTGGACGGCTACTTTCGTCTCGATGGCGGGGCGATGTTCGGCGTGGTTCCGAAGCCGCTGTGGGAAAAGCGCGCGCCGGCGGACGACCGCAATCGAATCTCGCTCGCGATGCGCCCCCTGCTCGTCAGGGGAGCGCAGCTGATGTTGATCGACGCCGGGGCGGGCAACAAGATGGACGCCAAGAGCGTCGACATCTATGCGATCGACCGCCGGTACGATCTGTCGCAGTCGCTCGCCGCAGCGGGCGTGACCGAAGGATCGATCGACATCGCGCTGGCCTCGCATCTGCACTTCGATCATGCCGGCGGGTTCACCACCCGCGATCCCTCCGGCGCCGTGCGCCCGAGCTTCCCGAACGCGCGTTACGTGGTGCGGACATCGGAGTGGGAGGACGCGACCCATCCGCACGAGCGCAATCGGGCGAGCTACCTCCAGGACGACTTCGTGCCGCTCGAGCCGGCGGGCGTGCTGGATCTCGTCGAGGGGGACGCCGAGATCATGCCGGGCGTCCGCGTCCGCTGGACCGGGGGCCACGCCCGCAGTCACCAGGTGGTGATGATCGAGTCCGGGGGACGCACCGCGGTGTTCACCGCCGACATGATCCCGACCACCGCGCACATCGACGAAGTCTGGATCATGGGCTACGACCTCTACCCGATGGAGACGCTGGCGTTCAAGCGTGCCTTCGTGCGTGAAGCGATCGACCGCGAGTACCCTGATCTTCTTCGAGCACGATCCCAGGATCGCCGCCGGCTATATCCGCGAGAAGGACCGCCGCAAGTACGTGGAGCCGGTCCTTTCTGATTCATAATTACTGGCTTGGGCATGGATACACGCATCGGAATCATCGGTGGCAGCGGCCTGTACGACATGGCCGAGCTCACCGGGCGCGAAGAACGGACGGTGGAGACTCCTTTTGGCCCCCCGTCGGCGCCGTACGTGATCGGCACGCTGCGCGGGAAGCAGGTGGCCTTTCTCGCCCGACACGGCGCCGGGCACCGGCTCATGCCATCGGAGTTGAACTACCGCGCGAACATCTTCGGTTTCAAGACGCTCGGGGTCGAGTACATCCTCTCGGCCAGCGCGGTGGGCAGCCTGAAAGAGGAGTACAAGCCGCTCGACCTGGTGATCCCCGACCAGTTCTTCGACCGGACCCGCGGGAGGATCTCGACGTTCTTCGGCAGCGGCATCGTCGCGCACGTCGGTTTCGCGCACCCGTTCTGCGGCCCGCTCAGCGCGATCGCGTACGGCGCCGCCGACGCGGCCGGCGCGACGGTCCACCGTGGGGGCACCTACGTCTGCATGGAGGGGCCGCAGTTCTCCACGCTCGCCGAGTCGAAGCTATACCGATCGTGGGGCATGGACATCATCGGGATGACCAACCTGCAGGAGGCCAAGCTCGCGCGCGAGGCGGAGATCTGCTACACCACCATCGCCCTGGTCACCGACTACGACTGCTGGCATCCGGCCCACGACGAGGTGACGGTCGACCTGATCGTCGCCAACCTGACCCAGAACGCCACGGACGGCACAGCAGGTCATCGCCGCGGCGGTGGACGCGCTGCCGTTCGAGCGGTCCTGCGAGTGTGCGTCCGCGTTGCGGCACGCGCTGATCACGCGTCCCGACGCGATCCCGGCCGAGGCCAGACAGCGGCTGGCCCCGCTGGTCGACAAGTACCTGGGTTCTTCGTAATCGCCAGGCCCCTCGGCCTTCAACCGTTACCCGTCGACCTTCAACCTTCAGCATTCAGCCTTCAGCATTGTCAATGAGCATCATCGTCACCGGTTCGATCGCCTACGACTACCTCATGTCGTTTCCCGGAAAGTTCACCGAGCACTTTCTGCCGGAGCACATGAACCGGGTCAGCCTGAGCTTTCTGGTCGATACGATGGACAAGCGCCGCGGCGGCTGTGCGCCCAACATCGCCTACACGCTGGCGCTGCTCGGCCACCGGCCGCGCCTGATGGCCACCGCCGGACAGGATTTCGGCGAGTATCGCCAGTGGCTCGAAGCGGCCGGGGTCGACACCAGCCTGGTTGCGATCGTCGAGGGGAAGTTCACCGCCTCTTTCTTCTGCAGCACCGATACCGAGAGCAATCAGATCGCCTCGTTCTACACCGGGGCGATGGCGGACGCCGCGACGCTCTCGTTCCGGACCGCGCCCGACGCCCGGCTGGCCATCATTTCCCCCAACGATCCGGCGGCGATGATCCAGTACGCGGAGGAATGCCGGACGCTCGAGCTCCCGTTCGTGTGGGATCCCGGCCAGCAATGCGCCCGCATGTCCGGGGATGAGCTGGCGGAAGGACTGGCCGGCGCCGCGCTCGTCATCTGCAACGACTATGAGCTCGAGCTGATGCGTCAGAAGACCGGCCTCGGCGAGAAGGAGATTCTCGCGCGGGCGGGGGCACTGGTGGTTACCAGGGGAGAGAACGGCTGCACCATCATCGACCCAGGCGGGTCCATTGATGTCCCGGCGGTGCCTCCTCAGCGACTGGTGGATCCCACCGGAGTCGGCGATGCCTTCCGCGGCGGTTTTCTCAAGGGCATGGCTGAGAAGGCGCCGTACCAGGTGTGCGCGCGGCTTGGCAGCGTCGCGGCGACATACGCGCTCGAACATCTCGGGGGACAGAGTCACTCGTACTCCTGGTCCGAGTTTCGTCGGCGCTACGAGGAACACTTCGGGAAACTGCTGGAAGTTCGCTGAGCGTTCTCCGGAACGTGCCTTGCACGACCCGCGGGTCGGAGGGCGCCGTTGAAGAAGCTCGCGATCGTTCCCGCCACGCTGTTGCTCCTGGGCGCGGTTCATGCCCAGGCACCGGTCCCCCCGCTCCCGGCCGTCCGCCCCGAGGTTCCCGCCGTTTTCCGCGCCGAGTCCAGCCTCGTCGCGGTCAACGTCACCGTTACGGCCGGCGGGAAGCTGATTACGGGACTTGGTCGTGCCGATTTCGAAATCCTGGAAGACGGTGTGCCTCAGCAGGTCCGTTTCTTCGAATCGCGTAGCGTGCCGATGGACGTCATCCTGCTGCTCGACACGAGCTCGAGCATGCGCGATCGGATGCCGATGGTTCATGAAGCGGCGACCGCCTTCATGAAGGTGTTGCGGCCGGGTGACCGGGGGGCGGTCGTCGCGTTCAGCCGCAGCGTCCACGTGCTGCAGCCCCTCACCTCCGACTCTGGCGCAATCGAATCGGCGATAAGGTCGACCACCGCGCAAGGAGACACGGCGCTCCATACCGCGGTCTACCTCGCGCTGAAGCAGTTCGGCAGCGCCGCCCGATCGGCGGACGGCGTCCGCCGGCAGGCGATTGCCGTGCTGTCGGACGGCGTCGACACCGCCAGCCTGGTTTCGTTCGACGATGTGGTCGCGGAGGCGAGACGGACGGGGGTAAACGTCTACACCATCGGCCTCCGAAGCGAGGGAAACGCGCTGCTGGTTCCATCCGTGCCGGACTCCGATTACGGACTGAAGGCCCTGGCGAAGGAAACGGGTGCGGCGTCTTTCTTCCCGTCGAGCATCCGGGAGCTGAAGGGTGTCTACAAGTCGATCGCCGACGAGCTCGAGGCGCAATACTCGATCGCCTACGCTCCGACCGACGGTCGGGCAGACGGCCGCTTCCGTCGCATCGCCGTGCGCGTCACCACCAACCCGGCATTCCGGCCTCGGGCCAGGGCCGGCTACACCGCCGCGCTGAGCCGCGCGAGCGCCGAGGTGGTCCAGGTTCCACGGTAATTGCCGCGCGCCGGACCGGCGACGCAAAGAAACCGGCGTCGCTCACCGTAACCTCATGTAATGCTCACCCCGCGGTGAAGACAACCGGGCACGCTGGAGCGATCCTGCGCAGGCGGATGCCACTACCAGAGGGCGACCTCCGGAACACCAACGGCGAGGGCCGGTGGGCGTGAGATCGACACGCTGGCGCACCGAGGCCGCGCTCGCCGTCGTCTGTACGGTCGTCGTGCTGGTCGTGAGCGGAGTAGTCTTCCGGCGCGTGTCCACGAGTCCCGTTCACAACGATGGCGCGGCGGTGCCGTCGATGGCGGCCGCCGCGCCCTCCGACCGATACGCGGATTCCGTGGAGGAATCCAGGCGGCTCGCGCGTGCCCTGGTCGTAGACCACAACCTGTCGGGCCTCTCGGTGGCCGTCGCCGTGGATGGCGAGATCGTCTGGGCCGAAGGTTTTGGCTGGTCCGACGTTGAGAGCCGCACGCCGCTCACGCCACTCACGCGCTTCCGACTCGGCGCCCTCTCGAAACCGCTGACCGCGGTGGCCGCCGCCCTTCTGCACGACCGGGGCGCCTCGACCTCGATGCGCCGGTGCAGCGGTATGTCCCCGCCTACCCCCAGAAGCAATGGACGGTCACCACCCGCCAGTTGATGGGCGACGTCGCCGGCGTCCACCGCATCCGCGGCGATAACAACGACGCCATGCCGGTGGAACACTGTGGGAGCCTCGACGAGGCGGTGGCGCTGCTAAAAGACGACCCGCTCCTGTTCGAGCCGGGAACGCAGCACCGCTACTCCATCTGGGGCTGGGTGCTTGTCAGCGCGGTGGTCGAGGGGGCGGCCGGGCAGCCGTTTGCCCGTTTCATGGTCCGTCAGGTGTTCGAGCCCCTCGCCATGACGCGCACCGTCGTCGCGGAAACCGACGGCCTCGACGGCGCCGCCCACGGGGCTGGGCGTCGCCCCGATTACTCCTGTGTGGCGGGCGCTGGCGCATTCCTCTCGACACCGACGGACCTAGTGCGACTCGGCTCGGCGATGCTGAAGCCAGGACTGTTGAAGGCGGACACCATCACCACCTTCCAGACGCCCGGGCGCCTCGCTTCTGGAGCGCCCACGACCTACGCGCTGGGCTGGACGGTCACCAGCGTGCAACTCGCCGGCGCGCCGGTGCGGCTGGTCAGTCACCGCGGCAGCCCCGCGGGCGGAACCGTCTCGCTCCTGACGTTCCCGGATCTCGGTCTCGCGGTTGCCGCCGCAGCCAACGTGACGGATGCCAGGGGCGTTGACCCATTCGCTCGACAGGTCGCCGAGGCGTTCACCAGACATACGAATCGCCGGCGGTGAGCTCCAACGGCCAGACGAATCCGGTCTCAGCGAGTCAGCTGGCTGTCGGACGGAGTAACCTAGCCACATGGTGCTCGGATTTCTCCATGGCCTGCGGCCGAAGGGACTGACCGCCTGCCTGACGCTTCAAGCGTTACTGGCGCTCGCGACACCCGCGCGTGCACAGTACGTCCAGATCGACTCGTTCGAGGTGACACCATTCGTCGGCCTCAGGTTTGGGGGGACCTTCGACGTGCAGGCGGAGGAGTCGTCCCAGACTCTGGCCACCTGGAAAGACGCTTCGAGCTATGGGTTGTCTGCCGGTGTCCGGGTCGATGGTTTCTCGGTGGTTGAGTTCCGATGGACGCGGTCGACTTCGGCGCTGCGGTTCGACGCGCCATTTGGAGCTGTAGGCGCGTCGCTCGGAGACGTCACGTTGGACCAGTTTCACGCCGACTTCACGCGTGAGTTCGTGATCCCCGAAGTAAAGGGTCTCCGATCGTTTCTGACGGGCAGTCTCGGTGCTACGCACGTTGCCGCCTCGAACGATAGCTTCACGCGTTTCTCGTTCGGCCTCGGCGCCGGATTGAAACAATTCCTGGGCTCCAGGTTAGCGATACGCGCCGAGGCCAAATGGCTGCCAATCCTGATTGATCCATCGGTTGGCCCATGGGCGTGTGGCACGGTCGTGGTCGGCGGCTGTCTCGTCGTCCTGAGTGGACGGCTGACGCAACAGTTCGAACTGAGCGTCGGGCCGGTTTTGCGCTTCTGACGAACGGACTCCCCGGTTCGGCAGGGGAACAACCCGGCTCTGGCCGTGGTTCAACCCGAGCGACGTGTCCGTGGCACGATTGTGACGTGCAACAGTGGCCTCGCGCGGCGCTTGCGCTCACGATCGGGTCGGTTGCCTGGACGCTGACGCTGTTCGCGGCGCCGGTCTCGATCGACCATCCCGTCTTCACCGCTCCCGCCGGCATCGTCTACGGTGGCGCGTCGCGGATCTGCCACCAGCGGCCGGAGCGATCTTTTCGGGTCGCCGGTCACCAGCTGCCGGTGTGCGCGCGGTGCTTCGGGCTATACCTTTCCGGTGCGCTCGGGGCGTTGGTCGCGTGGGGGAGCCGGCGGCCTCGTCTGCACCGCGCCCGGGCGTTGCTTGCGGCGGCGGCGGTGCCGACGGCGGTCACCTGGGCGGCTGAATTTGCCGGCCTTTCCGCGTTCTCCAATCTGACGCGGGCGGCCGCCGCGCTGCCGCTCGGCGGCGTCGCCGGATGGTTGTTCGTCCAGATGCTGCGCTATGATTCTCACCTGGATGGCCATCAAGTCGACGACCGCGGATCGCGCGCCCTCAGCGGCTGAACCCGCCACGCTCGTGCTCCTGTGCCTGGGCTCGTGGCTCGTTCCCGGAGCCGGTCACCTCTGGCTCGGACGACGGCAGAAGGGAGCGGTGTTCGTGCTCGCGCTGCCGCTGATGTTCCTGACCGGCATCTGGCTGCAGGGGCGGATCTTTCCGTTCGATCTGTCGGAACCGCTGGTGGCGCTGGCGGCAGTGGCGAACCTCGGGATCGGCCTGGCCTGGTTCGCGGCCCGGGCGCTGGAAATGGGCGGCGGGCTGGTCACCGCGGCGACCTACGAGTACGGCAACACGTTCATGATCGTCGCCGGCCTGCTGAACTTCCTGGTGATGCTCGACGCGTTCGACATCGCGATGGGGCGCAAGTGACCGATCACTTCCTCCTGCTGGCGTTGTTCGCCTTCTTCGTCTCGCTGGTCTTCGCCGTCCTGCTGCGCGACGATCCCCGACAGCAGGCGCGCCTGGGAGCGATGATGTTCGGCGGCTTCATGGCCGCGGCATTCGTGATGGGCTGGCTGATGTATCCCCTGCCGCTCTGAGCAGCTGGCCGGCACCAATCAGGTTCACCGGTTCACTCCTACCGAAAAATGGCTGACAGGCGCCTCGTCTACTCGACCGACGCGGGGCGGATGTGTCCGGGCTGCGGCTGGCCGGCGGCCGACTGCAAGTGCTCGAGCCGGGCGAAGAACGACGCCGTGCCCGCCCGTCTGATCGCCAAACTGAGGATCGAGAAGGCCGGCCGCGGCGGCAAGACGGTCACCGTCGTCGACGGGCTGCCGCGGAACGATGCCTTCCTCAAGGACCTGCTGCAGGAGCTGAAGCGGGCCTGCGGATGTGGCGGTGCCGTACGCGAGGGGGGCGTCGAGCTGCAGGGTGATCTCCGCGAGCGGGTGCGGGCCTGGCTGACCGCCAAAGGGCATGGCGTCAAGGGCTGAGCCCACCGTGGAAACGCTATACTCGTAGTTTGAATGGCTGCCAATTCTCTCGACAATCTTGAAAATCTGCTCTTCGAGCGGGATGGCGGCGTTGCCACGATCACCATCAACCGGCCCAAGGTCCTGAATGCGCTGAATGCGCAGACGCTCGACGAGCTGCGCCGCGTGATCCTGGCCTGCCGGCACGATGACAGCGTCAGATGCGTGATCATCACCGGGGCCGGGGAGAAGTCCTTCATCGCCGGGGCCGATATCAACGAGCTGTCGGTTCAGACTCCGACCGGCGGACGCGAGCACGCGATGGCCGGGCAGCACATCCTGGACCTGATCGAGAACCTCGGCAAGCCGGTCATTGCCGCGATCAACGGCTTCGCCCTCGGCGGCGGCTGCGAGCTGGCCATGGCCTGCACGCTGCGAATCGCGGCCGACACGGCGCGGCTCGGTCAGCCCGAGATCAACCTGGGGATCATCCCGGGCTACGCCGGCACCCAGCGCCTGGCCCGGCTGGTGGGCCGTGGCCGTGCCCTGGAGCTGCTGCTGACCGGAGACCACATCATGGCGCCGGAAGCGCACCGGCTCGGGCTGGTGAACCGGATCGTGCCGGCGGCGGAGCTGATGGCCGAGACGCGAAAGCTGGCCGCCTCGCTCGCAGCCAAGGCGCCGATTGCCGTCCGCTACATCATCGACGCCGTGAACCGGGGGCTGGACATGGCGTTCCCGGACGCACAGGTGTTCGAAGCGACGCTGTTCGGCCTGGTCTCGAGCACCGAAGACATGCGCGAGGGGACGCGCGCGTTCCTCGAGAAGCGCAAGGCCGAGTTCAAGGGGAAATAGGTGCGTCCAGCAACCGGATCCACGGCGCCGCCGCAGGGGGCCGCGGGCTTCCGCTTCGCCGTGCTCGTCTCCCGTTTCAACGAGCCGATCACCGGCGCCCTTCGCGAGGGCGCCCAGGCGGCACTGCGCGAGGCCGGCGTCGCCGAGTCGGACGTCGAGACGATGAGCGTGCCCGGGGCGTATGAGTTGCCGCAGGCGGCGCGCGCGGTGGCCGAAACGGGGCGGTTCGACGCGATCCTCTGCCTCGGCTGCGTGATCCGAGGTGAGACGCCGCATTTCGAATACATCTCCGCGGCAGCGGCCAACGGGGTCATGGCGGCCGCCGGGGAAACCGGTATCCCGATGGCCTTCGGGGTGCTCACCACCGACACCGAGGCGCAGGCGCAGGAGCGGGCCGGCCCCGGCGCCGACAACAAGGGGCGCGAAGCAGCCGCTGCCGCGATCGAGATGGCGCTGTTGTTCCGCCGGCTCGGCCGGCCGCCAGCACGGCCGGCGGCGCGTCCGTTCGGATTCACGGCGGGCAGCGAAGAATGAACCCCGGGGAAGCACAGGCCAAGCGCCTGGCCCGCGAAGCGGCGCTGCAGATGCTCTATCAGTGCGAGGTCGGCCGCGCCGGCGCGGTCGAGTCGATCACGTCCTACTGGCCGTCGCGCGACGCCGACGGGGCGGTGCCGGAACGGCTGCGGGAGTTCGCCAACGGCGTCGTGCGCGGGACCATGGATCGCCGCGAAGAGATCGACGTGATGCTGACCGCCCACGCGCAGAACTGGCGGGTCGAACGGATGGCCGTCATCGACCGGCTGGTATTGCGCATGGCGGTGTACGAGATGCTGGCCGAGGCGGACACGCCGTCCAAGGTGATCATCAACGAAGCGATCGAGCTGGCCCGCAGCTTCAGCGGCGACGAAGCGGTCGGCTTCGTCAACGGCGTCCTCGACGCGGTGAGGAAAGAGCTCCGGCGCTCGTGAGCCCGGCCTTCGCCGTCACGGCGGAGGACAGCGACAGACAGGGATCAACCAACGTGTCCGAAGAAACCACCAGAGAATCCGACCAGCTTCGCCAGCGCCGGGCGAACTTCGAGGAGTTGATCCGTCTCGGCGAGGACCCGTATCCACGGACGTTCGACCGCACCGACACGATCGACGCGCTGGTCGAAGGGCACGGCGGCAAGACCGGGGAGGAGCTCGACGCGGCCCCGGTCACCACCCGGACGGCCGGACGCGTCCTGGCGATCCGCTCTTTCGGCAAGGCGAACTTCCTGGTCATTTCCGACGGCCGAGCACGCATCCAGGTCTACATCCGGCAGGACTCGCTGCCCGGGCGCGACTTCTCGATCTACAAGCTGCTCGACTTCGGCGACTTCATCGGCGTCGAGGGACAGCTGTTCCGGACCAAGACCAACGAGTTGACGATCAAGGCGGCGAAGCTCGAGTTCCTGGTGAAGTGTTTCATCCCGCTGCCTGAGAAGTGGCACGGCCTGAGCGATGTCGAGATCCGGTATCGTCAGCGCTACCTGGACCTGATCGTCAACCCCGACTCCCGGCGGGTGTTCGAGATCCGCAGCCGGGTGCTTGCCTCGATCCGCGGCTTCCTCAACGCGCGCGGCTACCTCGAAGTCGAAACGCCGATGATGCAGCCGATCGCCGGCGGCGCGCTCGCCCGGCCGTTCGCGACGCATCACAACGCGCTCGATATGAAGCTGTACATGCGCATCGCTCCGGAGCTCTATCTCAAGCGCTTGACCGTCGGTGGAATCGAACGGGTCTACGAGATCAACCGTAACTTCAGGAATGAGGGGATCTCGACCCAGCACAACCCCGAGTTCACGATGCTCGAGTTCTACCAGGCCTACAGCGACTACCAGGAGCTGATGGTCATGACCGAAGAGCTGCTGTCCGCGGTGGCGCGGGAGTCGATCGGCACCGACCAGATCCGGTTCGGCGACCACGATATTTCTCTGGCTCCCCCGTACCGGCGGGTCTCGCTTCGCGAAGGTGCGCGCGTCAAGGCTGCGGCGAAGCTCGGCATCGAGGTGACCGACGCGGACCTCCGGAACGCCGAGACGGCAGCTGCGATCGCCAGGCAGCTCGGGCTCCAGCTCCAGCGCTCCTGGGGAGCGGGAAAGATCGCCACTGAGATCTTCGAGCGGCTGAGCGAGGAGGATCTCGTGCAGCCGACGTTCGTCTACGACTTCCCGACGGAAGTGTCCCCCCTCTCAAAGCAGCGTCCCGACGATCCCGACACCGTCGAACGCTTCGAGCTCTATATCGGTGGCTTCGAAGTCGCCAACGCCTTCAGCGAGCTGAACGACCCGGCTGAGCAGCGCCGCCGCTTCGAAGGGCAGCTGCAGGATCGCGCTGCCGGCGACGACGAGGCGCATGCCATGGACGAAGACTACATCCGGGCCCTCGAGTACGGGATGCCGCCGGCCGCCGGCGAGGGGGTCGGCATCGATCGGCTGGTGATGCTGCTGACCAACAGCCCGTCGATCAGGGACGTCATCCTGTTTCCGCTGATGAGGCCACGCTCATGACGGCGCCGGTGGTGGCCGTTCGAGCGTGAACAACCTTCCCTTCGAACTGTTCGTCGCCGTCCGATACCTGCTGGCCAGACGCAAGCAGGCATTCATTTCTCTCATCTCACTGATCTCGACGCTCGGGGTGATGGTCGGGGTCATGGCGCTGCTGATCGCGCTGGCGCTGATGACCGGGCTCCAGGGAGAGCTGCGCGACCGGATCGTCGGCTCGTCCGCCCACATTTTCGTCCTCAAGGCCGCCGGCATCGAGAACTTCGAGGAAGACATCGCCAAGCTGAAGAAGGTCCCGCGGGTCACCGGTGCGGCCCCGGCGATCCTCGGCCAGGGGATCATCATCGGCCCGACCCAGAACGGCTACGTCACCATCAAGGGGGTCATTCCCGCGCTCGAGGCCGAGGTCACCGACATCGAGAAGGCGATCCAGAGCGGCAGCCTCGACGCGCTGAACCCGGTCGAGGGGCGGCCACCCGGGATCCTGATCGGCCGCGAGCTCGCCAACAAGCTCGGGACGTTCGTCGGAGACGACGTGCAGCTGATGACGCCGGAAGGGGGAGTGCTGTCGCCGTTTGCGATGGTGCCGACGCAGCGGCGCTATCGGGTGGTCGGGCTGTTCAGCCTCGGCCTGTTCGAGTTCGATCAGGCCTACGCCTTCGTGCATCTGAACGACGCCAAGCGGTTGACCGGCCAGAGTACGCCGAGCCTGATCGAACTGCGGGTCGACGACATGTTCGACGCCGCCAAGATCGCCGACTCGATCCCCGGGATAGCGGGGGAGGAGTACATGCCGCAGGACTGGTCGGATCTCAACCAGTCGCTCTTCAGCGCGCTCGCGCTCGAGAAGCTCGCGATCTCGGTCACGATCGGCCTCATCGTCATGGTGGCGGCGCTCAACATCGTCGCGTCGCTGGTGCTGCTGGTGATGGAGAAGAGCCGCGACATCGCGATCCTGAAGACGATGGGGAGCTCGGCGGCGAGCATCCGGCGGATCTTCATGCTGCAGGGGCTGGTGATCGGGCTGATCGGCACGACCGCCGGCGCGGTCGCGGGGTGGGCGGTCATCTACATCGCCGACCGCTACAAGCTGGTGAGCGTCCCGCTGGACGTCTACCAGATCTCGCACGTGCCGTTTCGCCTCGAGTTCATGGACTTCGTGACCGTGATCATCTCCGCCATCGTGATCTGCTTCATCGCGACGATCTACCCGTCACGCCAGGCCGCGAAGCTCGATCCCGCGCAGGCGCTGAGGTACCAATAGCTTTTACAGGAGGGCAGGAGATCAGGAGTTTCTTCTGGTTTCTCTTGACCTCCTGCACTCCTGTGAAACGAGACAACTGAATGTCGTTTCTGGTCGCGAGCGGCGTCGAGAAGAGCTACGAGGTGGGCACCAGCCGGCTGCCCGTGCTCAAGGGGCTCGACGTGTCGCTCGAAAAGGGAGAGATGGTCGCGGTGGTCGGGGCCTCCGGGGTGGGCAAGAGCACGCTGCTGCACGTGCTCGGCGGGCTCGATGCGGCCGACGCCGGCCAGGTCCAGATCGGGGAGACCGATCTGACCGGGCTCTCGGACGCGGCGGTGGTCGCCTTCCGGAACCTGAACGTCGGCTTCGTGTTCCAGTTCCATCACCTGCTGCCGGAGTTCACCGCGCTCGAGAACGCCGAGATGCCGATGCGGATCGCCCGGCGTCCACACGCGGAGGCTCGGCAGCGATCCATCGATCTGCTGCGGCGGGTCGGCCTCGGCGAGCGCCTGGATCACCGGCCGGGGATGATGTCGGGCGGCGAACAGCAGCGGGTGGCGATCGCGCGGGCGCTGATCATGAGCCCGGCCATCCTGCTCGCCGACGAGCCCACCGGCGATCTCGACGAACACACCGCCGATACGCTGCACGCGTTGCTGCGCGAGATGCACCGCGAGCGCGGCCTGACCTCGCTGATCGCGACTCACAACCCCAGACTTGCCGCCGCCTGCGACCGGATCCTGCGCCTTGCTGATGGCAGGCTCTCGCCGGCCTGATGGGGCCAGATTCCGGCTCCCAACTGCCACCGGTTCACCGCCGAGGGCGCTGAGGCCGCTGAGACATGCAGAATTCTTCCGTTCCTAAAATCTCTGCGTTTCTCGGCGATCTCGGCGGTGAATCATGGCAGCGTTTATTTGGCTACCGTAAAGGGAACCGTCGCATTGACCGTGTCCCAGGCGATGAACATCTTCCCGCCGGTCGCGGTCACGTCGAGGAAGCCCCAGGTGAGCTGATCGACCGAGGCCTGGCTCTTGGCCACGGTCATCGGCGCGCGGGCGACGTCCTTGTCGGGCTTGTAGTTGAACGAACCCCAGAGGGTGTCGGGGGTCTGGTCGCGGCCGGTGGGCTTGGCGCCGTACGACGACACGATCAGGGTCCACTCGGTCGGCGACTTGAGCTCGATGAAGAGGCTGTACTCCCCCGGCGGCACGGTCTTGTCGCCGATGACCAGCGGCGCCTCGGTCTTCAGCCGGGTGGAGACGTTGGCGCCGGCGCGCCAGACGGTTGCGCCGCCGACCAGCAGGGCCTTACCGTAGTCGGCCCCGGTGCCGAATACGTCGCGCCCCCGCTTGATCGGCCGGCTGTAGGTGATCTCGACCCACTTGCCCCCCTGGTAGCGCTCGCGTCCCTGGTCGTCCTTGACGTAGGCGCCGGCGACCTGCGTCTGCGAGCTGCCGGGAGGGCTGGCGGGAAGCGGGGCCGCCTGTGGAGCCGGCGTCTGCGCCGCGGCGGTGGTTGGCTGAGGTGTCTGCGCGGCGGCGAGGGCGCCGCACACGGTGACGAGAGCCAGTGTCAACATCCCATTTTTCATGCGTTTTCAGATCCTCCGCCCGACAGTATGAACGCGCGTCATTCCGACGCCAACTCCCGGGCTCCAATTTCCTGCCTCCGAGGCCTTGGGCAAATGCCCGTCGTGCCGATAATCCGGCTGAGAGTCGGGAGCTGGCAAATTGGGCGTTGACCCGTGGGTCCAGCCGCCCGGTCCGCGCGTCTAAACCCTATAAAGGGGCGAACTTAGGCCGACGAGGCGTGTATAATCGAGGCAGGAAGTTCCCCCTCCTTCACACAGGTATACCGGATGTTCGAACGCTACACAGAACGAGCCCGGCGCGTTCTCTTTTTTGCCAGATACGAGGCCAGCCAGCTCGGGAGCATTTCGATCGAGACCGAGCATCTCCTTCTCGGCCTGATCCGGGAGGGCAAGGGCCTGACCAGCCGGATTTTTGCCCGCTCGCACCTGTCCCTCGAAAGCATCCGGAAGGAGATCGAGGGGCGGACGGTGTTCCGCGAGAAAGTCTCGACCTCGGTCGAGATTCCGTTCAGCGCCGAGACCAAGCGGGTCCTGCAGTTCGCCGCCGAGGAAGCCGACCGGCTTCTGCACAACTACATCGGCACCGAGCACCTGCTGCTCGGCATCCTGCGCGAAGAGCGCTCGGTGGCGGCGACCATCCTCATGGAAAAGGGGATGCGCCTCAACACGGTCCGGGAAGACATCGTCGCCCTGCTCAACGAGAAGACCACGATCAACCGGGTCAAGGAAACGCCGCTGCTGGCGGAGTTCTCGCGCGATCTCACCGAAGCCGCGATGAAGAACCAGCTCGATCCGCTGGTCGGGCGTCATCTCGAGATCGAGCGCGTGCAGCAGGTGCTGTGCCGCCGCACCAAGAACAACGCCGTGCTCATCGGCGAGCCCGGCGTCGGCAAGACCGCCATCGTCGAGGGGCTGGCCCAGAAGGTCGTCTACGGCGACGTGCCGCACTTCCTGGCCGACAAGCGCCTGCTGGCGCTCGACATCTCGCTGATCGTCGCCGGCACCAAGTATCGCGGTCAGTTCGAAGAGCGCCTCAAGGCGATCATGAAGGAGCTGACCGAGAACCCGAACATCATCGTGTTCATCGACGAGCTGCACACGCTGGTCGGGGCCGGCTCCGCCGAAGGCTCGCTCGACGCCGCCAATATCCTGAAGCCGGCGCTGTCGCGCGGCGAGATCCGCTGCATCGGCGCCACCACGCCCGCCGAATACCGGAAGTACATCGAGAAGGACCGTTCGCTCGAGCGCCGGTTCCAGGCGGTGAAGGTCGATCCTCCTTCAGAGAAGGAGACGATCCAGGTGCTGACCGGGGTGAAGGACAAGTACGAGTCCTTCCATCACGTCGAATACACCACGGAAGCGATCGAGGCCGCGGTTTATCAGTCGAGCCGCTACATCACCGACCGCTTCCTGCCCGACAAGGCGATCGACCTGATCGACGAGGCGGGGGCGCGCGCCAAGCTGCGCGACGCCGGCTACAGCGAGGAGTTCGGCGAGATCAACAAGAGCATCCGGGTGGCGGTCGAGCAGATGGAAACGGCGGTCTCGGAGAAGAACTTCGAGAAGGCGCAGTTCTACCGCGAGCAGGAAGTGCAGGCGCGCGAGAACCTGCAGTTCGTCCGCGAGAAGTTCGATGTCAAGTCGAACACCCGCCGGGTCGTGGTCGGCAAGGCAGAGATCGATGAAGTGGTCTCGAAGTGGACCGGCGTGCCGCTGACCTCGATCAACCAGGACGAAGGGGACAAGCTGCTGCGGATGGAGGAAGAGCTCCATCGCCGCGTGATCTCGCAGGAGCCGGCGATTTCGGCGCTGTCGCGGGCGATCCGCCGGTCGCGCGCCGGGCTGAAGAACCCCAATCGTCCGGTCGGCAGCTTCATCTTCCTCGGGCCGACCGGTGTCGGCAAGACCGAGCTGGCGCGGGCGATCGCCAACTTCCTGTTCGGCAGCGACCACGCGCTGATCCGCTTCGACATGTCCGAGTACATGGAGAAGCACTCGGTCTCGAAGCTGATCGGATCACCTCCCGGCTACGTCGGGCACGAAGAGGGGGGCCAGCTCACCGAGAAGGTGAAGCGCAATCCGTACTCTGTGGTGCTGCTCGACGAGATCGAGAAGGCGCACCCGGACCTGTTCAACATCCTGCTCCAGGTGTTCGAGGACGGCCATCTGACCGACGGCCTCGGCAACCGGGTGAACTTCAAGAACACGATCATCATCATGACGTCGAACATCGGCGCCCGCTTCATCCAGAAGAAGGCGTCGCTCGGGTTCCAGTCGGCCGACGCCGGCTCGATCGCGCGCAGCGTGAACGACATGGTGCTCGGCGAGGTCCGCAAGACGTTCAACCCGGAATTCATCAACCGGATCGACGAGCTGATCGTCTTCGAGGCGCTGTCGGACGACGACCTCCGGGCGATCACCCGCCTGCTGGTGGAGCAGCTGAACGACAACCTCGTGGACCGCAAGATCCATCTCGTCGTCACTCCCGAGGCGCTCGACTGGATGATCGAGCAGACCTGCAAGGACCGGTCGTACGGCGCCCGTCCGCTCCGGCGGGCGATTCAGCGCTATATCGAGGACCCGCTGTCCGAGCAGCTGATTCGCGGCCACCTCAAAGGGGGCGATGTCGAGGTCTACCTGGATGGGGCGGAACTGGGGTACCGCCCGGCAGGCGTCACCCAGGACGGCCGGACACTGGCCTGAGGCGTCTAAAATCCAGTAAACTCATTGATCGGCTTCCGCCTCGAAGAGAAGCATGGAGCTCGGAGCTGATCGGTCCAGCTCCGGCCTTCCAGCTGCTCCGGCCAGGCTGCAGCCGTTAGACGCCCCAACCTATGCGCTTTTTTGTGTGTTTTTTCGTGGCCGCCTTCGCCGCGCTGCGATCTTGGATCTTCCGCGGCTTCGGCGAGCCAGGGCCAGTTGGCCGCGCTGGGATCCTCCGCGGCTTCGGCGAGCCAGGTCCCCGTGCCAGCGGCTCCGGCGCAGGTTCCGGCGCCAGCGGCCCCGGTCCCGGGGACCGACGTTTCGTCCCAGGAGCCCCTGCAGCTCCCCGCCACCGTGTGCGACCTCCAGGTGCCGGCGCCGAGCACCCCGCCCCCGGCCGATTCCGGCCCCTACGTCTACGCCCTGCTGCCCTGTTTCGCCGCGCAGGGCGGGTCGTACGTGATCGACCCGTTGACCTACGTCCACTACATCGAGCTCAAGAATCTGGTCAGCAATCCTGACGAGAAGAAATGGGTGCCGTTCACCGATCAGACCGAGCAGATCATCCTCGCCGACTTCAAACGGCTCTGGGCGACCAACTTCCTCGACGACCTGTCGATCGTCATCCGCGACGTCGCGCTCGGCAACGGCGTGATCGGCAAGCTGGTGATCTACAACATCGAGGAGCGCCAGCGGATCAAGATCGTCGATTACGTCGGCTCCGACAAGGTCGACCAGGGGAAGATCGAAGAGGAGATGAAGAAGCAGGGGATCACCCTGCGCATCGACTCGTTCATCGACCAGGGACTCGTCCGCCGTGTCTCCGGAATCGTCCGTGAGACCTATGCGGCCAAGGGCTACCAGTTCGCCGAGGTGAAGCCGACCATCAAGGCGATGCCCGGCGGGCCGAAGCTGATCCATCTCACCTTCAACATCGATCCCGGTCCGCAGGTGAAGATCCGCGACGTGCAGTTCGTCGGCAACAAGGCAGTCACCGACGGGAAGCTCGAGAAACAGATGAAAGAGAACAAGTCCAAGGGCTGGCTCTCGTTCATCTCCGGCGGCGGCACCTTCAAGGAAGACAAATTCGAAGACGACGCCGACCTGATCATCGAGTACCTACCGCAAGAATGGGTACATCACCGCCCGCGTCGGCCAGCCCGATCTGAAGATCCTCGAAGACGAGAACGACGGCAACACACGGTGGGTCGAGCTGGTGGTTCCGGTCACCGAGGGCAATCGCTACAGGATCGGCAAGTTCGAGTTCGACGGCAACACCATCGTGAAGGCCGAGGGGCTGCGTCCGCTCTTCAAGCTCGAGGCCGGCGACTACTACGACGAAGAGAAGGTCCGGAAGGGGCTCGACAAGGCGCGCGAGGTCTACGGTGCCGGCGGGTACTACGAGTTCACCGCCTATCCGGATCTGGCGCCACGCGACATGCCTTCTGCCGCGGCCAATGATCCGGCGGCCGGTCCTCCCGCGCCTGCGGCTGCCGCTCCCGTGGAAAAGGGCCCACCGGTCGTCGACGTGACCATGCGGGTGCAGGAGGGCAAGCAGTATTTCGTCAATCGCATCACCTTCCAGGGCAACACGACGACGCGGGACAACGTCATTCGCCGTGAGCTGCGGCTGGTCGAGAGCGGCGTGTTCAACACCGAGGCGTTGAAGTATTCGGTCCGCCGGCTCAATCAGCTGGGCTACTTCAAGGCGCTCGAAGGGGACGCGATCGGCGTCGACAAGACCCCTGGCGCCGACAACAAGGTCGACGTCAAGCTGCGGTTCGAAGAGCAGAACCGCAACCAGCTGACGTTCGGCGCCGGCGTGTCGCAGTTCGAGGGTTTCTTCGGCCAGCTGTCTTTCCAGACGTCGAACTTCCTCGGGCGCGGCGAGACCTTCACCATCTCGGCCCAGCAGGGGAGCCGGGCGAAGAACTACCAGGTCGCGTTCAGCGAGCCGTTCCTGTTCGACCGGCCGATGACCGCCGGGATCGACATCTTCAGCCGCGAGTTCGAGTACGTCGGCCTGTATACGCAGTCCTCGATTGGGGGCAACCTGGTTTACGGCTTCCAGGTGCAGGACTTCGCCCGGATGTTCATCAACTACAGCCTCGAGGCGATCCGGGTCGAGGACCTGAACCCGGCGTTCAGGGATCCGCGCGTGCTGCAGGGGAACCCGCTGCTCCAGGAGTCGCTGCTGCTCGGCATCGGCGGCCGGCGAACGGTCAGCAAGATCGGCCCGACCTACGTCTACAACACCATCAACGACCCGATCTTCCCGACTACCGGCAAGCGGCTGACCGGTTCGTTCGACCTCGCCGGTCTGGGCGGCAACACCAAGTTCTACAACCCGCGCGTCGAGGGGATCGCCTACTTCCAGCACACCAAGCGCACCTCGTTCGGGTTCCGCGCGCAGGCGGAGTACATCGCCCCGTACGGCAAGACCGTGGCGCTGCCGATCTTCGAGAAGCTGTTCATGGGCGGCGAGTACAGCATCCGTGGCTTCGACCTGCGGACGGTCGGACCGCGCGACAACGTCGCCGGCGTGGTGGTCGGCGGCAACAAGAGCCTGCTGTTCAACGCCGAGTACCTGATCAACATCGCCGGTCCGGTCCGCCTCGTGCTGTTTGCCGACGCCGGCCAGGTGCGCGACTTCGGCGAGAACTTCGCCTGGAAGGAAACGATCTACCAGACCCGGCTTCCGCCGCCGACCACCCTCACGCTGACCGACCCGTTCGCGACCGCCGGGCTGAGCGACCCCTCGGATCCGCTGATCCTGCCTGAGCGGGTCGTGCTCGGCGACTTCAGCGCGTTCAAGTCGTCGATTGGCGCCGAAATCCGTTTCTTCATGCCGGTCCTGAACGTGCCGTTCCGGCTGATCTTCGCGATGAACCCGAGCCGCGGCGGCGTCTTCGACAACCAGTTGGAGCCGGAAAAGAAGTACAAGTTCAGGTTCGCGGTGGGGTCGACGTTCTGACGATGAAATTCAGAATTCAGAATTCAGAATCTCAGAACCCGGAACGCAGAACCTTGAACCCCGAACCTGGAACTCAGAACCCCAGAACGTAGAACGAAGAGCGAAGAAAGGTATTGATTGCATGAAGGTTTCGAAGATGACAGTGATGGTCGCGGCTTTGACGATGGCGCTCGCCGCGGGTCAGGTGTTCGCGCAGGAGGCACCGCCTGCCCAGAACCCACCGGTTCAGACGCCGCCGCCTCAGACGCCCCCGGCGACAGCAGACGCCTCCGGCGAAGCCGCCGGCTACCCACGCCGCAGACGCCGCCTCCGGCTCCCGCCGCAGCCGCCGAAGCCGTTTCCGGAAGGGGCCAAGATCGCGCTGATCAACCTGCAGGCTATCGTGTCGAACTCGATCGAAGGCAAGGCCGCGACCGCGAAGGTCCAGGAGCTGAACAAGAAGAAGACCGCCGAGATCCAGGACAAGACCAAGGCCGCGCAGGCGATCCAGACCAAGCTCCAGCAGGGAGGGTCCGTGCTGAGTGACCAGGCGCGCGCGCAGGCCGAGAAAGACCTCCAGAAGATGCAGCGGGAGCTGCAGGGGATGCAGGAGGACGCGCAGCAGGAGATCACCGAGCTGCAGCAGAACCTGCAGATCGATTTCCAGAACCGCCTGAACCCGATCATCGAGCAGGTCGCCACCGAGAAGGGGCTGCATCTCGTCCTCGGCGTCGAGGGGGTCGTCTGGGGTTACGCCGGCATCGATATCTCCGCTGAGGTCATCAAGCGCTTCGACGCCGCTCCAAAAACCGCACCGAAGAAGTAGTGGCGATCAACTTCGCCGAAGCGGCCGTGCGGAGGAGCGTGGCCAAGCCGGGCCTGCCGATCAACATCCCGGAGATCCTCGAGCGTCTGTGCTACCGGTATCCGTCGCCGCTGGTCGATGCGGTGACGGAGCACGAGCCGGGCCGGCGGATGGTGGCGGTCAAGAACGTCACCGTCAACGAGGAGTTCTTCCAGGGGCATTTCCCCGGTACTCCGCTGATGCCCGGCGTGCTCATGATCGAGACGCTGGCCCAGGTCGCCACCATCCTGCTGATGCACGGCACCGAGGGGGCATCGGGGGACCGTGTCTTCCTCCGCGGCGTCGACAACGCCAAGTTCCGGCGCTCGGTCGTGCCCGGCGACCGGCTTCGGCTCGAGGTCACGCTGGGGCGCGAGGCGGGCGAAGATCGCCCGGGCGAACGCCGCCGCCTACATCGACGACATGCTGGTCGCCGAGGCGGAGCTCGTCATGGGGCTGGTCGGCGGCGCGCAGGCGGTGCCGGAGCGCGCCCTGGTGGATCCCACCGCGGTGGTGCACCCGGCGGCGCGAATCGGCGCCGGCACCAGGGTCGGCCCCCACGCGGTGATCGGTGAGCACGTCCGGATCGGCCGGAACTGCAAGATCGGGGCGTCGGCGGTCATCGACGGGTTCACCACCATCGGCGACGACAACGAGATCTTTCCGCTCACGTCGGTCGGCCTGATCCCGCAGGACCTGAAGTTCGGCGGCGAACCCACCCGGCTGGTCATCGGCGACCGCAACGTGATCCGCGAGTTCGTGACCATTCACCGGGGGACCGGTGGCGGCGGCGGGCTGACGGAAATCGGCGACGACAACGTCTTCATGGCCTACGCGCACGTCGCGCACGACTGCCATGTCGGCAACCACACCATCTTCGGCAATGCCGCGACGCTTGGCGGCCACGTCACCGTGGAGGACTACGCGACGATCAGCGCGTTCTCCGGGGTGCACCAGTTCTGCCGGGTGGGGGAGCACGCCTTCATCGGCGGCTTCTCGGTCATCACCAAGGACGCGCTGCCCTACGCCAAGACGGTCGGGAACCGGGCGCGGATCTACGGGCTGAATACCATCGGCCTGGTCCGCCGCAAGTTCGCACCCGACTCCATCGCCAAGCTCCGGCGCGCCTACCGGATCCTGCTGCACTCGAACACCAGCCGCGCGCTGGCCCAGATCGAGAAGGACCCGTCGCTCAGTTGTGCCGAAGTTCAGTACGTCGTGGACTTCATCCGCTCGTCGAAGCGAGGCGTCGGTCTTCGTCGTCCGAGCCGGCGGGTCGAGGACGACGCGGCGGAGTGAAAAAGGCTGAAGGTTGAATGCTGAAGGTTGAAGGCTGAAGAATCCTTCAACCTTCAGCATTCACCCTTCAGCCTTGTTCAGGGGTGTTCGACGGTGATGGTGTAGCCGATGCCTGCCGTCAGCGTGCCGGTATCGTAGATCCGCGCACACAGCGAACCGCCGACCGGCCCGTTGGTGTCGCCAACGATGATCTCTCCAAGCGTCGCCGTGTCCTTGGGGATGACCTGCTGGCAGATCCTGGTTGTGTCGTTCCACGTCCCGAGGGCAAAACCAACCGTGACGGTGTTGTCAGGCGTGAGTTCCGTGAGGATGGCGGTGACCCTGCCGGCGGCGGCGATGACGAAGGTGTGGGTGCTCGCCCCGTTGACGCCGATGTTTCCCGTGAACGTGTCGGTGACCATGACCGGCGGGTCGGGGATGGTGAGGTCGAGGTCGTTGTCACAGCCGCCGGCCGCCAGGGCGGCCGTCAGCAACACGGATGTCCAAAACGCTCGCTGCATTCCTGCTCCTCGCCCGCGCGGGACCGCGCCGACGGTTCTGATAGACTGACCGATCGTGCCCAGACAAATGGCCGTTTCTTTAGACGTCGCGGCGCGTCGTTTGGTCAGGTAGCCCGTGTCGCGCATCGGCATCATTGCCGGAAACGGCCGCTTTCCATTTCTCGCGCTCCAGGGGGCACGCAGCCTCGGTCACGATGTCACGGTCGTCGCCGTGAAGGAGGAGGCGTTCGCTGAACTGGAGCAGGCGGCGCTCGAAGCGAAGGCGAGCTTTCACTCGGTTTCACTCGGCCACCTGGGCAAGTGTATCAAGATTCTGAAGCAGGACGGGGTTTCCCGCGCGGTGATGGCCGGCCAGGTGAAGCACGCGAAGATCTTCTCCGGCATCATCCCGGACCTGACGTTGCTGTCGGTGCTGACCCGGCTGAAAGCCCGGAACACCGACGCACTCATCTCGGCCGTGGCCGAGGTCATGCGCAAGGAAGGGATCGATCTGCTCGACTCGACCGTATTCCTGGAGCCCCTGCTGGCCCGCGAAGGGGTCCTGACCCGCCGCCCGCCGGACGACGAGGAGCGGGCGGATTTCGAGTTCGGCTACCGGATGGCGGACGCCATCGCCGCGCTGGACGTCGGCCAGACGATCGCCGTCAAGAACGGCGCGGTCGTGGCGGTCGAGGCGATGGAGGGAACCGATGCGGCAATTGCGCGGGCCGGCGAGCTGGCCGGACGAGGCGTGCGGATCGTGAAAGTGGCCAAGCCGAAGCAAGACATGCGCTTCGACGTGCCGGTGGTCGGGATCGCGACGGTAAGGGCGATGCGGCAGGCCGGGGCGACGGCGCTGTCGATCGACGCCGGTCGAACGCTGGTCATCGACGGCGACCAGGTGTTTGCCGCCGCGGACGAGGCGGGGATCACCGTGGTGGGCAGAGCCCGGATGAAGCAGAGTGGCTGAGGTGATCCGGGTCGCAGTCATCGGCGTCGGGCACCTGGGCCGCCATCATGCCCGCGTGCTTGCGGCCCTCGACGGCGTCAGCCTGGTGGCGGTCGTCGACACCGACACCGAGCGCGCGACGGAAGTCGCGGCCGCCGCCGGCACCCGGCCGCTCAACGACTGGCGGCAGCTGCTCGGCACGGTGGACGCGGTGAGCATCGCGGCGCCAACCGAACTGCACCACGAGATCGCGCTGCCGTTCCTCGAGCAGGGCGTCGCCGTGCTGGTCGAGAAGCCGATGACCCGGACGCTGGCGGAAGCCGACGCACTGGTCGCCGCGGCTGGCCGCTCCGGCGCGACGCTGGCAGTCGGGCATACCGAGCGATACAACCCGGCGGTGGCGGCGGTCATGCCGCTGGTGACCTCGCCGCGGTTCATCGAGGTCCATCGGCTGGGTGTCTTCCCCGACCGCTCGCTCGACATCGACGTGGTGTTCGACCTGATGATCCACGACCTCGACATCATTGCGTCGATGGTCCGGTCCGAGGTCGTCTCGGTCGAAGCGGTCGGCGTCCCGGTGCTGACGCCCAGATTCGATATCGCCAACGCGCGCCTGCGGTTCGCCTCGGGGTGCATCGCCAACCTGACGGCCAGCCGCATCAGCCGTGATCGGGTGCGGAAGATCCGGTTCTTCCAGCCGGACTCCTACATCTCGATCGATTACGCCGCGCAGGAGGTGGAAGGCTGGCGGCTGGTCCGTCGCGACGGCGCCCGGCCGGCGATCGAAGGGGGAGCGCTGCCGGTAGAGAAAGACGAACCGCTGCGCCGGGAGCTCGCCGACTTCATCGGCGCGGTGCGGGAGCGCCGCCGTCCGCTGGTGGACGGTGAGGGGGGCCGGGCGGCGCTGGCACTGGCGACGCGAATCGCTGAAAAAATGGAGAGTGTGTAGGCGGCATGTTCAAGGACCTCAACGACTTCATCGCCGCGCTCGAGAAGGAGCGCATGCTGGCGCGGATCACCGAGCCGGTCGACCCGGATCTCGAAATCGCCGCGGTCACCGACCGGGTCTCGAAGTCGGCCGGCGGCGGCCCGGCGCTGCTGTTCGAACGCCCGACCGGCTTCGCGATGCCGGTGGCGATCAACCTGTTCGGCTCGATGAAGCGGATGTGCATGGCGCTCGGGGTCAACACCCTCGATGACCTGGCCAGGCAGGTCGAGGAGATCACGACGCCGAAGTTGCCGACCGGCATCCTCGACGCGGTGAAGATGCTGCCGATGGTCAACCGGCTCAAGGACGTGCTGCCGAAGACCGTCAAGGACGGCCCGTGCCAGGAGGTCGTACGCAAGGATGGCTCGCTCGACGACATCCCGATCCTCAAGTGCTGGCCAGAGGACGGCGGCCGCTACATCACGCTGCCGATGGTGTTCACCCGGGATCCGGAAACCGGCATGCGCAACATCGGCACCTACCGCATGCAGGTGTTCGACGGCCGCAGCACCGGCATGCACTGGCAGCGGCACAAGGGGGGCGCCCAGCACCACCGGGTGGCCGAGCGCCTGGGCAAGCGCATGCCGGTCGCCGTCGCGCTCGGGCCGGATCCGGTGCTGGCGTTCTCTGCGACCGCGCCGATGCCCGAAGGGCTCGACGAGCTGATGCTCGCCGGGTTCCTGCGCCGCGAGCGGGTCGAGCTGGTGAAGTGCGTGACGATCGACCTCGAGGTTCCGGCGAACGCGCAGATCATCCTCGAAGGCTACGTGGAGCCTGGCGAGCGCCGGCGTGAAGGTCCGTTCGGGGACCACACCGGGTTCTATTCCCATCCCGACGACTACCCGGTCTTCCACATCACCTGCATCACCCACCGGAAGAAGCCGATCTACCTGACGACGGTGGTCGGGATCCCGCCGATGGAGGACTTCTATCTCGGCAAGGCCAGCGAACGGATCTTTCTGCCGCTGATCAAGAAGACCCTGCCGGAGATCGTGGACATGAGCTTCCCGGCCGCCGGCATCTTCCACAACATCGTCATCATCTCGATCGACAAGCGGTATCCCGGACACGCGCGCAAGATCATGAACGCCGTCTGGGGGCTCGGCCAGCTGATGTTCTCGAAGACGGTGATCGTCGTCGACAAGGAAGTGGACGTGCAGAACGAGGCCGAGGTGGCCTGGATCGTCGGCACGCATTACGATCCCGAACGCGACGTCCAGTTCACGCGCGGACCCGTGGACGATCTCGAGGACGCCAGCGACCTGCCGGCGTACGGCAGCAAGATGGGGATCGACGCCACCCGCAAGTGGCCGTCCGAAGGGTTCACGCGCCCGTGGCCCAAGCGGATCGCGACGACGCCGGCGGCGCAGGTGAAAGCGGAAGCGATCTGGCAGCAGATCAGCAAAGGATGGAAGGCGTGACCCCGCAGGAGATCCTGGACGCGTCGGATCTGATTGCCATCGGTGTGGCCGGCGACGAGTGTCGACGCGGCATGCACGGCGCCAGGACCACCTTCAACCGGGTGTTCGAGGTTCACGTCGATGCTCCGGCAGCGTCGCTTCCGGCCGGGCTGAAAGCGGGCGAGGTTCGCATCGTCGGGCGCCCCTCGAGTCTCGACGTGCTCACCACGGCGGTCCGCGCGCTGGCGCAGCTCGCGCCCGGCACTCCCGTTACGGTGTTCTCGGTCGCCGACCTTCTCGCGTTGCCCCACTCGATCAGGAGCGTTGCCGAAGCCCTCAAGGAAGCGGGCGCAAGCGCGATCGTTCAGCTGCCGGTGGACAGCGTGGAAAACCCCGAGCTCGTGACGCTCGACATCCGTGCCGCCGGGCTGCCGGTGCTGACGATCGGGGTCGAGGTCCTGGCCGACGAGCGGCGGCTCGAAATCTGCCAGGCGGCGGCCAACCTTCAGACGGCCATCGGTGGTTTTCACGCGTTTGCCCCGCTCCCAAGGCGGCTGTCGGTGACCAAGCCGACGACCGGTTATGACGACGTCAAGACCATCGCGCTGGCGCGGGTGGTCGCGGCCAACGTTCCGTCGATCCAGGTTGACTGGCAGCTGTACGGTCCGAAGATGGCGCAGGTCGCGCTGACCGTCGGGGCCGACGATATCGATGGCGTGGCCGCGGTTGATCCCGGGATCCTCGGCACGCGGCGGAGCCCGCTCGAAGAGATCCGCGGCAACATCAAGGCGGCGGCGCTCGAGCCGATCGAGCGCGACGGATTGTTCACTATCAGGCAGGCCTGAGGGCCTGCGCCACGGCGTGTGATGAACCCGATTCGGCTTGGTGCGGTTGACTACCTGAATGCACGTCCGCTGGTGCACGGTCTCGAGGCTCGTCCAGACCTGTTCACGCTGCGGTTCGATCCTCCCTCGCGGTGTGCGGTGCTGCTGCACGAGAACGCGATCGACGTCGGCATGATCCCGGCGATCGAGTACTGCCGCGGCGGCGAGTACCGGATCGTAGCCGGCATGGCGATCGCGTCCACGGAGCGGGTGGCGTCGGTCGCGCTCTTCACGCGTGTTCCGGTGAGCCGCATCCGGACGGTGGCGGCCGACACCAGCTCGCGGACGTCCAACGCGCTGCTGCGGATCCTCTGCGCCGAGCGGTTCGGCATCGAGCCGGAATTCCGGCCGATGGCGCCGGATCCCGACGCCATGCTCGCGGCGTGCGACGCGGCGCTGATCATCGGGGACCCGGCGCTCTATCTGGATCCGGCGGCGAAGCGGGTCGAGAAGATCGATCTGGGTGAAGAGTGGCGGGCGATGACCGGACTGCCGTTCGTCTGGGCGTTCTGGGCGGGTCGTCCCGGCGTGATGTCGGCGGACGCGTTGGGGGCGCTGGTAGAGGCCCGGGACGCGGGGGTTGCGGCTTCCGACGCGATCGCGGCCGCCTATTGCGGTCCCGAGCTGACGGCTCTGGGGCAGGCCTATCTGAGGGACAATATTCGGTACGTGATGGGGGAGGCGGAGATTGCCGGCGTCCGGCGTTTCTACGAGCTGGCGGAGCGCCACAAGCTGATCGAACAGGCGCGCGAGCCGGAGTTCTACCCCGTCGACCAGGCTCGGGGCAGGCCCGCGCGACAGGTCGGGACAGGTCCGCTCGACGAGCTCGGGGCAGGCCCCCTCGACAAGCTCGGGGCACGCAGGTGATGCAGAGGATCGATCAGATCGCGTCGAAGGTGCGGCAGGGCGGGCGGGTCGATCCCGACGAGGCGCTGGCGCTGTATCTCGAGGCGCCGACGGCGCTGCTCGGCCGCCTGGCCGACGGCATCCGGGCGCACAAGCATCCGGAGCCGGTCGTCACCTACATCATCGATCGCAACGTCAACTACACCAACGTCTGCGTGGCGCGCTGCAACTTCTGCGCGTTCTACCGTCCGGTCGGTTCCGCCGAGGGCTACGTTCTCGGCTTCGACGAGATTTTTCGAAAGATCGACGAGACGATCGCGCTTGGCGGCGGCCAGCTCCTGCTGCAGGGAGGGCACAATCCCGACCTGCCGCTCGAGTGGTACGAGGATCTGTTCCGCGGCGTGAAGGCCCGGTATCCCGATTTCAAGCTGCACGCCCTGTCGCCGCCGGAAGTCATTCACATCACGCGGACCTCGCGGCTGACCGTGCCGGAGGTGATCGACCGCCTGGTCGCTGCCGGGCTCGACAGCATTCCCGGCGGCGGGGCCGAGATCCTGGTGGACCGGGTCCGGAAGCTGCTCAACTGCTACAACAAGGCGACCGCGGACGAGTGGCTCGGTGTCATGCGGCACGCCCACCATGCCGGCCTGCGGACGACCGCAACGATGATGTACGGGCATGTCGAGAGGCCGGAGGAACGGCTCGAGCACATGTTCCGGCTGCGGGAGCTGCAGGACGAGACCGCGGGTTTCACCGCCTTCATCACCTGGAGCTATCAGCCCGAGCACACCGAACTGGGCGGCGTCGAGGCGACCGGGGTGGAGTACCTGCGGACGCTGGCGATCGCGCGGATCGTGCTCGACAACTTCGACAACCTGCAGGCCTCGTGGGTCACCCAGGGAGGCAAGGTCGGCCAGCTCAGTCTCGCCTATGGCGCCAACGACATGGGCAGCGTGATGATCGAGGAGAACGTGGTGCGCGCGGCCGGCGCGGCGTTCTGCATGGACGAGATCGAGATCGTCCGCAACGTCGAGAACGCGGGGTTCGTGCCCAGGCGGCGGAACATGCACTACGAGATCCTCGGCGGTCCGGTCTTCCGGGAGCGCGATGTGCCCAGGATGCTCGAGCTCGCGGTAGCGCGTCACGAAGGGGACACCAGCCGTCCGCCCGAGATCGCCAACTACGCGGCGCGGAGCGCGGCGGAAAAGCGGCTGAGACGCTCCGAACTCTCGGAGTAATGTCCAGCGTCTTTCGCGCGCGCTGGGTGCTCCCGATCGCGCGGCCGCCGATTCGCAACGGGTGGGTCGCCACCGACGCCGGCTCGATCGTGGGAGTTGGGGGAGAGAACGATCCGCTGCCGGCCGGGGCGGTCGAGCCCGCGGGCGAGCGCCTCGAGGCCGCGATCCTCCCCGGCCTGGTCAACGCGCACACCCACCTCGAACTGTCGTGGATGCGGAACCAGGTGCCTCCCGCGCCGTCGATGCCGCAGTGGGTCGCGCGGCTGCTGGCGTTGAGGCGGACCGTCGATCGCGATCCGGCGGCGCCGATCGTCGAGGCGATCCTCGAACTGCGCGCCGCAGGCACGGCGCTGGTGGGGGACATCACCAACACGCTGGCCGCCTACGAGCCGCTGGCCGATAGCGGCCTGTCGGCCGCCGTCTTCCGTGAGCTCCTCGGGTTCGGGGTCACGGATCCCGAAACCGTGATGGCACCGGCGCGCCTGCAGATCGAGGCACTGACGCCGGTTGCCCGGCTTCGTCCGTCGATCGTGCCGCACGCGCCCTACTCGGTCTCGCCGGCGTTGATGCGTGCGATTGCCGACGAACCGACGACGGCGCCGATCAGCATTCACCTCGGCGAGTCAGCCGAGGAGCTGGAGTTCCTGCGTTCAGGCAGCGGTCCGTGGCGCAGCCTGCTGACCGCGCTCAACGCGTGGAGCGACGGCTGGCGCGCGCCGGGGACCGGTCCGGTCGACTACCTCGCCAGGCACGGCCTGGTCACCGGACGGCTGCTGGCCGTCCATTGCGTTCAGCTCACGGACGGCGAGCTGCGACAGCTGGCGGCCGCCGGCGCGACGGTGGTGACCTGCCCGCGGAGCAACCGGTGGACGGGGGCGGGATTGCCGCCGGTGGAGCGGTTCTACCTGTCGGGCGTGCGGGTCGCGGTCGGCACCGACAGCCTCTCGAGCGTCGAGGACCTGAATCTGTTCGAGGAGTTGAGGCTGATGCGCGAGCTCGCACCGTCGATCCCGGCCGGCGCGATCCTGGCGAGCGCCACGAAACACGGTGCGGACGCCCTCGGCTTCGGCGACGAGCTGGGCACCATCGAGGTGGGCAAGCGCGCCGAGCTCATTGCCGTCACCGTGCCGGCGGATGTGGCGGATGTGGAAGAATACCTGCTCAAGGGGATCCGGCCCGAGGAGATCAGGTGGAGCGGCGAAACTAAGAACTAAGAACTAAGAACTCAGAACTCAGAACTGGAAACTCGAACGCAGAACGCAGAACCTGGAACACAGAACCCGGAACCACGAACGAAGAAACCCAGAACCACGAACGAAGAATCCAGAACCAATGAAACGACTCGCCACCTATGGGAGTTTCGTCCGTTTCAGCCACTCGGTGTTTGCGCTGCCGTTTGCGCTGACCGGGGCGCTGCTGGCGTTGTACCAGGTTGGTGACTGGACAGCGGCGAATGTCTGGGGACGGCTGCTCTGGATCGTCATCGCGATGGTCGCGGCGCGCAGCGCGGCGATGGGGTTCAACCGGCTGGTCGATGCGCACTACGACGCCTTGAACCCGCGGACCGCCGGCCGGGAGATCCCGCGCGGGGTCATGAGCCGGTTCGAAGCCGCGATGTTCGTGCTGGTCTGGTCGGTCGTCTTCGTGTTCGCCGCCTGGAGGCTGAGCACGCTGTGCCTGATCCTCTCACCGGTGGCGCTGGTGATCGTCTTCTGGTACTCGCTGGCGAAGCGCTTCACCAGCTACACCCAGTTGTTTCTCGGTCTCGCGATGGCGGTCGCCCCGGTCGGCGGCTGGCTCGCGGCGGGGGGGCGCGGCGGCTGGGAGCCGTGGCTGCTCGGCCTGGCGATCGGCACCTGGGTGGGGGGCTTCGACGTGCTCTATGCCTGCCAGGACCTCGAGTTCGATCGCCGCCACGGCCTCCGCTCGATCCCGGTACGTTTCGGCATCGGCCGGTCGCTGCTGATCTCGCGCGGGATGCACGTGCTGACGATCGTCTGCCTCGGCGCGCTGGCGGCGGTCGCCAATCTCGGTCCGCTCTATCTCGCCGGCGTGGCCGGTGTCGCCGTCCTGCTGGCCTACGAGCAGTCGCTGGTCAGCGAAGACGACCTGTCGCAGGTCAAGAAGGCGTTCGATCTCAACGGCTATGTCGGGATCCTCTATCTGGTCTCGACCGCGGCGGCGATCTTCGTCAGGAGCTAGGAGCTAGGAGCTAGGAGCTAGGAGCTAGGAGCTAGGAGCTAGGAGCTGAAGCTGAAAGATGAGTAGAAAGATCGCGGTCGCGATCACTGGTGCGAGCGGTGCCCTCTACGCCACGAGGACGATGGCGGCGTTGATGGAGCGAGGCTGTCATCTCGAGCTCGTGATTTCGGATTACGGGCGCCGGCTGCTGCGTGACGAGCTGGGCGAGACCGCCTCGGTCGACAAGCTGACCGAATTCCTTGTCGCCAAGTACGGCGAGACGGTGAGGAGCGGCGGCTACACGCTGTACAGCAACAAGGACCTCGGCGCCAGGATCGCGAGCGGCAGCCAGGACTGCGAAGGCATGGTGGTGGTGCCCTGCTCGATGAAGACCCTGGCCGGCATTGCGCACGGCCTGTCGCGCAACCTGGTCGAGCGCGCCGCCGACGTCATGCTCAAGGAGCGCCGCACCCTGATCATCGTGCCACGCGAAACCCCGATGAGCCTGCCGCAGTTGAAGAACATGACGCTCTGCGCCGAGGCCGGTGCGATGATCATGCCGGCGATGCCCGCCTTCTACCAGATGCCGAAGACGCTGGACGATCTCGCCGATTTCATGGCCGGCAAGATCCTGTCGGCTCTCGGGTTCCCGCACGAACTGTATCCATCATGGGAGGGGTAAAGAAGCTGCCAGCGTCCAGCTCACAGCTTTCAGCCTTCGGCTGGCAGCTGGCATCGTCGAGCAGGAAGCTGGGAGCTGGCAACTGCCACCTTTCAACCCATGTCCTCAGCCCCCGATAAGTCGCCGTCGCGCATCGCCGGGATGTTCGATGCGATCGCGCCGCGCTACGACCTGTTGAACCGGGTGCTCAGCGCCGGGCTGGATCAGCGATGGCGTCATCGTGCGGTCTCCGAGGTCCGGCTCGGGCCGGCGGCGCGACACCTCGACCTCTGCACCGGTACCGCGGACCTGGCGATTGCGGTGGCCGAACGTCATCCGGACGCTTCGGTGATCGGCGTCGATTTCTCTGGGGCGATGCTGCGGCTGGGGCTGGAGAAGGTGCGCCGAGGCCACCTCGGGGCGCGGGTCAGGCTCGTCCGCGGCGACGCGACCGAGATTCCGCTGCCGGACTCGAGCTGTGATGCGGTGACGATCGGCTTTGGGATCCGGAATGTCGCCGAGCCGAACCGTGCCCTGGCCGAGCTCGCCCGCGTGCTCAAGCCGGGCGCCCGGCTGGCGATCCTGGAATTCGGCCAGCCCCGGATCCCAGGCATCCGGACGCTCTACTCGTGGTACTTCCGCTACCTGTTGCCGGCCATCGGGAAGTTGATCTCCCACCACCAGAGCGCCTATTCGTACCTCCCCGCATCGGTCGGTACCTTTCCGCCGCCGGCGGAGTTTGCCCGGACGATTGAAAGTCACGGTTTTGTCAAGGTTCAAGCAGTCCCCCTGACCTTCGGCATCGTCTACCTATACATCGCGATCAGGAACTGAGGATCCTCACAGGTCCTGGGTTCCAGGTTCTGTCGGGCTGCTGATTCAAAATTCGTCAGGCTGCGACGATCAGTCGTAAGCTGAACCGACGGAACCTGGAACCTGGAACCCAGAACCGCTGTTATACTTGTAACTCCTTCATGTACTTCGACTTCTGGGACGATCGGCCGGATACTCCGCGCCTTAGCAGCGCCCTGACGCCTCGCGAAAAAGGGCTGCTGACGATCGTCGTCCATCTGACGTTCATCATCCTCGCACTCGTCTGGCCGGAGCTGCCGTTCGTCAAGGAGGCGCAGGCGCGGCGGCAGCAGGAGCTCGAAGCGCAGCGCGTTCAGCAGACGCAGCAGCAGCGCGAGGCGCCCCGGTTCGTGTTCATGCAGCCGAAGGTCGAGATGCGGGCGGCTCCCCCGGAGCGGGCGGAGCTGTCGGACCTCGATCGCCGGGCGCAGTCGCGCGAGCGCGCCAAGGAACCGAAGAACTCGCTGCCGTTCGCCCGCGGCAACACCACCGAGCGGATCGAGGCGAATCCGGTCACCGGACCGCGCGAGAAACCGGAGCCGGCGCCGCCACCGACCGGGGGAGCCAACGGCGAGGCCGCGCGCGAGGTGCCGCCGCTGCCGCAGGCGCCTAACGGTGTCGTTCTCAACACTCCCGAGAACGCGAAGCCGCAGATGCGTGGCCCGTCCACCGGCATCCTCGCCGACGCGATCCGCAACGTCCAGAAGTACGCGGGGCAGGAGTCGTTCAACAACCAGCAGGGCGGGGCGCCGGACGCGAATTTCCCCTCCATCCAGTTCGATTCGAAAGGGGTCGAATTCGGCCCCTGGCTCCGGCGCTTCGTCGCGCAGATCCGCCGCAACTGGTTCATCCCCTACGCCGCGATGACGATGAAGGGGCACGTGGTGGTGACCTTCAACGTGCACAAGGACGGACGGATCACCGATCTCCGGGTGATCAAACCCTCGTCGGTCGACGCCTTCACGAACTCGGCGTTCAACGCGCTGGCGTCCTCCAACCCGACTCTCGCGCTCCCGCCCGAATATCCGGACGACAGGGCCTTCTTCACCGTCACCTTCTTCTTCAACGAATCGCCGGACCGATGAACCGACCGACGCGTTCGCAGCAGTCGGGCCTCCTGATGCTGTTAGCCGTGCTGGCGGCGCTGGCGGTTTACCGCGCGCTGTAGTGGCGGCTCGACCTTCGCCGCCGGCCTCACCTCTACTCCTCGCCATCGTCGGTCCGACCGCTACGGGCAAGAGCGCCCTGGGGATTGCGCTGGCGCGCCGGTTCGACGGCGAGGTGGTGGCCTGCGACTCCACCGCGGTGTATCGCGGCTTCGACATCGGCACCGACAAGGTCCCCCTGGAGGAGCAGCAGGGGGTGCCGCATCACATGGTCGACGTGGCGGATCCGACCGAGGAATACTCGGCGGCGCGTTACGCTCGAGAGGCCGCCGATGTGATCCGCGGGGTTACCGTCCGGGGGAAGCTGCCGATCCTCGTGGGGGGCACCGGGCTCTACTACCGGGCGCTGACCCGTGGCTTCTTTCCAGGGCCGGGACGCGATGCCGGGCTGCGCGCCCGTCTCGAACGGGTGGCAGCGGCCCGTGGATCGGAGCGGCTGCACCGGATGCTCGATCGGGTGGACCCGGCGTCGGCCGCCCGCATCCAGCCGCAGGACCTGAAGCGGCTGATCCGCGCCCTCGAGGTGTTCCGGCTGACCGGCCGTCCCCTGACCGCCCACTTCGCCGACACCCGGTCGCCGCTGCCCGAGTACCGGGTCGCCGCCTTCGCGCTGCAGATCCCGCCCGAGGCGACCGCCCAACGGGTCGCGCGCCGGGTGGCCGCGCAGTTCGAGCAGGGCATCGTCGCCGAGGTCCGGCGGCTGCTCGATGCCGGCCTGCCGCCGACCGCGCACCCGTTCACCGGCCTCGTCTACCGGCAGACGCTCGAGCACCTGCACGGCGTCCGCGACGAGGCGTCGACCCGCGAGCTGATCGTGCGTGAGAACCGGAAATACTCGCGTCGTCAGTTGATTTGGTTCAGGAAAGAGCCTAACCTACAGTGGATTCACGCCGCAGGTGAATGCCCGGAGACCTTGGAGGAGGTCGTCCGTGCCCTGGCGGCGGTGGAGATTCCCCTCGATGCCTCAAACCCGTGAGTCCCGTCCCCCGTCCTCGCAACCGAACATCCAGGACGTTTTTCTCAACTTCGCGCGCCGGGAAAAGCTCCCGGTGCACATCCGTCTCATGGATGGGAGCGACATCGAAGGGCGTGTGAAAAATTTCGACCGCTTCGCCGTGATCGTCGAGCACACCGGGTCCGATCACATGATCTTCAAGCATGCGATCGCGAGCATCCGCTCGCCTCGTCCGATCAGCAACTACTTCTCCTCGCACGAAGGTTGATTGGCGGCATCGGCACCTGAGCGCGTCATCCTCATCGTGCTCGACAGCGTGGGCGCCGGGGAGCTGCCGGATGCCGCGGCCTACGGCGACCAGGGGAGCAACACCCTCGGCAACATCGCCAGGGCGGTGCCGCTGCAGGTGCCGGCGCTGCGATCGCTCGGTCTCGGGCGGATCGTGGACATCGGCGGCGACCGGGCCCAGCCGGCCCGCGGCGCCTGCGGACGGATGGCCGAGCGCTCCCCGGGGAAGGACTCGGTCACCGGCCACTGGGAGATCGCCGGACTGGTGCTGGATCGTCCGTTTCCGACCTTTCCCGACGGCTTCCCCCCCGACGTCATCGCCGAGTTCGAGCGCCGTATCGGCCGGCGCTCGCTGGCCAACACCGTTGCTTCCGGCACGGTGATCATCGAACAGCTTGGCGACGAACACGTCCGGACCGGACAGCCGATCGTCTACACGTCGGCCGACAGCGTCTTTCAGATCGCCGCGCACGAAGAGGTCGTGCCAATCGAGGAGCTGTATCGCTGGTGCGAGATCGCCTACGACATCGTCGGCAACGGCATGGGGGTCGGGCGGGTCATCGCCCGGCCGTTCGTCGGGTCGAGCGGCGCCTACATCCGGACCGCCAACCGGCGCGACTATGCGCTCACGCCGTTCGCGCCGACGCTCCTCGACGTGCTCAAAGAACACGGTGAGCCGGTGGTGGCGATCGGCAAGATCGAAGACCTGTTCGCCGGACGGGGCATGACTCAGGCGGTTCACACGGCGAGCGACGTTGAGGGCATGGATCAGATCGAGCACGCGATGGACGCGACCGCCCGGGGGCTGATCTTCGCGAACCTGGTGGACTTCGACACCCAGTTCGGTCACCGCAACCAGGTCGCCGGCTACGCCGCGAACCTCGAGCGGTTCGACCTCCGGCTGCAGCAGCTTCTGCCAAAGCTGCGGGACACCGACATCCTGGTCCTGACGGCGGATCACGGCAACGATCCGACCACCGACAGCACCGATCATTCGCGGGAGTATGTGCCGCTGATGCTGTGCGGCCGAGCGGTGCGGCCGGGGGTGGATCTCGGCACCCGCGAGACCTACGCCGATCTCGGGCAGACGATCGCCGACCTGTTCGGCGCGCCGGCGCTGGCCAACGGCACGAGCTTCCTGCCGTCAATCATCGAAAGCTCGACGCCGTGATGAAGATTCGAGAGCAGCTGGAACAACGGGAGCGCGAGATCCTCGCGCCCCAGGCGGCCAAGAGCGCCGACACGAAAGGCCGGCTGCGCCCCGAGGCCGAGGATCCGATCCGTCCGGCTTTCCAGCGCGACCGCGATCGCATCATTCACTGCAAGGCGTTCCGCCGGCTCAAGCACAAGACCCAGGTATTCTTCGCTCCGACCGGCGATCACTACCGCACCCGCCTGACGCACACGCTGGAGGTCTCGCAGATCGCCCGCAGCATCGCCAAGGTCCTGCGGCTCAACGAGGAGCTGACCGAAGCCATCGCCCTCGGCCACGACCTCGGGCACACGCCGTTCGGGCACGCGGGGGAGCGGGTGCTCAACGACCTCATCCCGGGTGGCTTCAATCACTACGAGCAGAGCCTGCGGATCGTGGACGTCCTCGAGCACGACGGCACCGGTCTGAACCTGACCTGGGAGGTGCGTGACGGCATCGCGCGCCACTCGAAGGGCAAGAGCGGCATGCCGGTGGGGGCCGATCCGGAGCATCGCGCCAGCACCATCGAAGGGCAGATCGCGCGTGTCGCCGACATCATCGCCTACGTCAACCACGACATCGACGATGCGGTGCGGGCCGGGTTGCTGCGGGAGGAGGATCTGCCGCGGGAACGCGTCACCGTGCTCGGCGCCTCGTCGTCGGAGCGCATCGGCCGGATGGTCACCGACGTCGTGCACCAGACGCTCGACGGCGGCATGACCGAGATCCGCATGAGCGAATCGATTCTCGAGGCGACCGTCGGCCTGCGGAGCTTCCTGTTCGACGCGGTCTACGAGAACGACGTCGCCACCGCGGAGTTCAAGAAGGCGGGAGGGATCCTCGGCGGACTGTGGGAGAAGGTGAAGGAGCAGCCGGCGACCTTCCTCGACGCGCGCACGGTCGAGAAGGAAGGCATTGATGTCGCGATAAAGGACTTTCTCGCCGGCATGACCGACCGCTACGCCGTCAACCTCTACGAGCAGCTGTTCGTGCCGAAGCCCTGGGTTTCGATCCGGCAGGAATAGGTTCCGGGTTCCGGGGTCTTGCGCAGCCCCGAAACCCCATTCCTGTGAGAATTCAAGGTATAATGACGGGTTCCTATCCACGTGGGTGGGGCGTCTAGTACCATGCTTGTCGATCTCAGCCAGCTGCACGGTCAGCCCAAGCACTACGAGCGCCAGTTCGCGCCGTCGGCCTTCGATCCCCAGGACGAGGACTACCGGGTCGCCGCGCCGGTCGAGCTCATCCTCGACGTCGAAAAGGCCGGCGGGGACGCGTTTCGCGCCACCGGGCGGGTGACGACCACGTTGATGCTGGAATGCGGACGCTGCCTCGACGAGTTTGCGCTGCCGGTCGACGCGACCTTCGAACTACGCTACGTTCCGGCGCCGGATGCGGTCGAAGGAGCGGAACGCGAGATCACCGAAGACGACCTGACGACCTCGTTCTACCGCGAGGGGTCGCTGGACGTCATTGAACTGATGCGGGAGCAATTTCAGCTCGCGCTGCCGATGAAGCCGCTGTGCGCCGAGTCGTGCCGCGGGCTCTGCCCCGAGTGCGGGGCCAATCTGGATCGCACCCCGTGCGGCTGCGCGCCGGCGTGGGAAGATCCCCGGCTGGCTGTCCTCAAGGGGCTGCTGAAGATCGACAAGGAGAACTGACGATGCCTAATCCGAAACGGCGGCACTCCAAGAGCCGCACCTCTAAGCGCCGCACCCACGATACCCTCAAGCCGGTTCCGGTCGGTACCTGCCCGCAGTGCCAGGAATCGAAGGCGCCGCACCAGGTCTGTGCCAACTGCGGCTACTACAAGGGACGCCAGGTCAAGCCCGCGGCTGAAGAAGCTTAAACGAGCTTCCAGCTCCCGGCTTCCAGCTTCCGGCTCTGATCGAGCCCTGGCTGGCAGCTGATAGCTGGCAGCTGGCAGCTCAAAAATTGCGCATCGCCATCGACGCCATGGGCGGCGATGACGCGCCCGGCAGCATCATCGACGGGGCGCTCGTCGCCGCGCGGCATCATCAGATCGGACTCCTGCTGGTCGGCGACGCCGCGCTCATCGAGCGCGAGCTGGCCCGGCATCCAGCCGCAGGCTCCCTCGACATCGACATCCTCGATACGCCGGAATGGATCTCCATGTCGGAGCAGCCGGCCGCGGCGCTGCGGCGCAAGCCGCGGGCGTCGATCAAACTGGCCGCCGAGGCGGTCCATGACGGCCGGGCCGCGGCCTACTTCAGCGCCGGCCACACCGGCGGGTCGGTCATGGCCGCCGTCGCGACCTTCGGCCGCCTGGCCGGCGTCGACCGTCCCGCCCTCGCCACGCTCATCCCTACCAGGCAACAACCGGCGGTGCTGCTCGATTCGGGCGCGACAGTCGAGTGCCGTCCGCACCACCTCGTCCAGTTCGGCCTGATGGGGGCGGCCTACGCCCGGATCGCCCTCGGCTGTGAGAACCCGCGCGTCGGCTTGTTGTCGGTCGGTGAGGAAGAAGGCAAGGGGAACGAGCTGACGCGCGACGCCCACCAGCTGCTGAAGGCCGCCCCGCTCAACTTCGTCGGCAACGTCGAAGGGCGCCACGTTTTCGCCGGCGACGCGGACGTGATCGTCTGCGACGGCTTCACCGGCAATGTCACGCTCAAGACGAGCGAAGGGCTGGTGGAGATGATCGAGGCGCTGCTGCACGTCGAGCTGCAGTCGACCTTTGGCACACGGGTTGGGTACCTCCTCTCGGGGCAGGCGTTCCGGCGGTTCCGCAAGCGGGTGGACTACTCGGAGTACGGCGGCGCCCCGCTCCTCGGCATGGACGGCATCTGCATCGTCGGGCACGGCCGGTCGTCGCCAAAGGCGGTGGGCAACGCGGTGACGATGGCGGTGCGCGCGGTGCGCGAGCAGCTGATTCAGCGCCTGTCCGATGCCACCCGCGAGTCGATGAGGCCGATGAAATGATTGCATTCGTGTTTCCGGGGCAGGGGGCGCAGAAGGTCGGCATGGGCCGGGCGCTGGCCGAGCGCTTCCCGGTTTGTCGCGCGACGTTCGACGAAGCCGACGCGGCGCTCGGCGAGTCGCTCAGCACGCTGTGCTTCGAAGGGCCCGAGGAACGACTGAACCTCACCGAGAATACCCAGCCGGCGATCCTGGCGATGAGCGTCGCGGCCTGGCGCCTGGCCCGCGCGCACGGCGTGTCGGCGCAGTTCGCCGCCGGCCATAGTCTCGGGGAGTACTCGGCGCACGTTGCCGCGGGTACGCTATCCTATGCGGATGCCTTGCGGACGGTGCGCCGCAGAGGGCGATACATGCAGGAAGCCGTGCCGGTCGGGGAAGGGGCGATGGCGGCAATTCTCGGCCTGGACGCGGCCGGGGTTTTGCGGGCCTGTGCCGAGATCGCGGCCGAAACCGGACGCGTGGTCTCGCCGGCCAACCTGAATGCGCCGGGGCAGATCGTGATCGCGGGGCACGCGGACGCGGTGGCCGCGGCCGGGGAGCGGGCCAAGGTACTCGGAGCGAAGCGGGCGATCGCGCTCACCGTCAGCGCGCCGTTCCATTGCGCGCTGATGCAGCCGGCCGAGGACCGCCTGGCGCCGGAGCTTCGGGCGCTCGCCGCCGTCGATCCGGCGATCCCGGTGGTCGCCAACGTCGACGCCGAACCGAAGCGAGACGCGCACGGTGCGATCGAGGCGCTGATCCGCCAGGTGTCGTCGCCGGTACGCTGGGAAGAAGCGGTCAGACGGCTGATCGCGGAAGGGGCCCGGACATTCGTGGAACTGGGCCCCGGAACCGTGCTCTCCGGCCTGATCAGGAAGATCGACCGCACGGTGACGCTGATGAATGTCGAGGATCCCGACAGCTTGACCGTGGCCCTCGATCAGCTGAAAGCTCAGAACTAGCTGATAGCTGATAGCTCTAATATGATTGATCTTTCAGGCCGCATCGCCCTCGTGACCGGCGCGTCGCGGGGCATCGGCAAGGCGATCGCGACCCGGCTCGCCGAGCGCGGCGCCCTCGTCGTCGCGGCGGCGCGGGGCGAGAATGCGAAACCGGTGGCCGAGGAGATCGTCGCGGCTGGCGGCAAGGGGGAGCACATTTCCCTCGACATCACCGAGCCGGGGGCCGGGGAGGCGGCGGTCGCCGGCGTGGTCCAGCGCCACGGGCGGATCGACATCCTCGTGAACAACGCGGGGATAGCGAAAGACCAGCTGCTGCTGCGGATGAAGCGCGACGATTGGGACGCGGTGCTCGGCACCAACCTGACCGCCGCGTTCGTGCTGACGCAGGCGGCGCTGAAGCCGATGCTGAAGCAGCGCGGCGGACGGATCGTCAACATCAGCTCGGTGGTCGGCCAGACGGGCAACGCCGGGCAGGCGAATTACGCCGCCTCGAAGGCCGGCATCATCGGGTTCAGCAAAGCCGTCGCGCAGGAGGTTGCTTCGCGCGGCATCACGGTGAACGTCGTCGCTCCGGGTCTGATCGACACGGACATGACGCGCACCATCACCGAAAGCGCCCACGAGGAGTGGGCGTCGAAGATCCCGCTCAAGCGGCTCGGCACGCCTGGAGATGTTGCGGCCGCGGTCTGCTTCCTCGCATCGGACGAGGCGTCGTATATTACGGGGCAGGTCCTGGCCGTCAATGGCGGAATGTACATGTAGGAGGGCTGAATGGCCGTCGCGGACAAAGTGAAAAGCATCATCGTGGAACAGCTCGGCGTGGACGAGGAAGAAGTAACGCCGGACGCGTCATTCGTGGACGACCTGGGCGCCGATTCGCTCGATACCGTGGAACTGGTGATGGCGTTCGAGGAGGAATTCGGGATCGAGATCCCGGACGACGACGCCGAGAAGATCACCCGGGTGAAGGAAGCGGTCGAGTACATCGAATCCCACAGCAAGAAGAAATAACGGGGGAGCCATTGGGCAGGCGAGTCGTCGTGACGGGCGTCGGCATGGTGTCGCCGCTCGGCATCGGCACCGAGGTGAACTGGGAGGCGCTCTGCGCCGGTCAAAGCGGGATCGGGCCGATCACCCGCTTCGACGCGTCCCTCTATTCGGCGCGGATCGCGGGCGAAGTGAAGAACTTCGACCCGCTCCGGTTCATCGACAAAAAAGACGTCAAGAAGATGGACGTCTTCATCCAGCTGGCCATCGCCGCCTCGCAGTTCGCCGTCGACGACGCGAAGCTGACGATCACGCCTGACTTCGCCACCCGTACCGGCGTGTTCATCGCCTCGGGCATCGGCGGCTTCAGCACCATCGAGCGCGAGCACAAGGCGCTGCTCGAAGGTGGGCCGCGGCGCATTTCTCCCTTCTTCATCCCCGCGACCATCATCAACCTCGCCGCCGGCCAGGTGTCGATCCGCTTCGGCGCCAAGGGGCCGAACTCCGCCACCTGCACCGCCTGTTCGGCCTCGGCCCACGCAATCGGCGACGCCTTCGAAGTGATCCGGCGCAACGACGCCGACGTCATGATCGCCGGCGGCTCGGAATCGGCGATCACCCCGATGGGCGTCGGGGGCTTTGCGGCGATGCGGGCGCTCTCGACCCGTAACGACGAGCCGGAGCGGGCCAGCCGTCCCTTCGACAAGGACCGGGACGGCTTCATCATGGGCGAAGGCTCGGGCGTGATCGTGCTCGAGGAGCTGGAGTTCGCAAAACGGCGGGGCGCTACGATCTATGCCGAGCTGGTCGGCTACGGCATGACCGCGGATGCGTATCACATCACCGCCCCGTCGGAAGACGGTGAGGGCGGGATGCGGGTCATGCAGATGGCGATCACCCAGGCCGGGATCACCCCCGACCAGGTCGATTACATCAACGCGCACGGCACCTCGACCCCGTACAACGACAAGCTCGAGACGCTGGCGATCAAGCGGCTGTTCGGCGATCACGCCTACAAGGTGGCGATCTCCTCGACCAAGTCGATGACCGGCCACCTGCTCGGCGCCGCCGGCGGGATCGAAGCGGCGATCTCGGCGCTGGCGATCCGCCACCAGCTGATTCCGCCGACCATCAACTACGAGACGCCCGACCCGGAGTGCGATCTGGACTACGTCCCCAACCAGAAGCGCGAGGCGAAGATCGACTACGCGCTCTCGAACTCCTTCGGCTTCGGCGGCACCAACGGCGCGCTGCTGTTCAAGCGGATATGAGGAATGAGCTTTCAGCTGTCCGCCTTCAGCTGTCAGCTGCTAAGAGCTGAAAGCTGCCAGAGCTATGAAAATCGCCGTCTGCATCAAACAGGTCGTGACCCGCGAGTGGCAGCTGCGCGTGAACGAGGCGAAGACCTGGATCCGCGACCAGGATGCCAGCTTCGAGCTGAACGAGCCGGACGCCTACGCCCTCGAGGAGGCGCTGCGCCTCAAGGAAAAGCACGGCGGGGAGGTGGTCGTCGTGTCGGCCGGTCCGGCGCGGGCCTCGCAGGTGCTGCGTGAGGCGCTGGCCCGGGGCGCCGACCGGGCGATCCACGTCGAAGCCGACCACCTGGCGGCCGCCGACGCCTTCGTCGTCGCCGAGGCGCTGGCCGGCGCGATCCGCGACGAGCAGTTCGAGCTGGTGCTGACCGGCCTGCAGTCCGACGACCAGGGCTTCGGCCAGGTCGGCGTGGTGCTGGCCGAAAAGCTGGGGATACCGTCGGCGACCATCATCATGGAAGTCCAGGCCACTGACGGCGGCCTGCGGGTGAAGCGCGAGCTCGAGGGGGGCTGGTTCCAGTGGATGTCGCTGCCGCTCCCGGCGCTGCTGACGATCCAGAGCGGGATCAACCAGCTGCGCTACGCCACCCTCAAGGGGATCATGGCGGCCAAGAAAAAGGAGATCCGCAAGGTCGCACCAGCGGCGCCGGGGACGGGAGCGCAGAAGATCGCGAACGTCCACTTTCCGGAGAAGGGCAAGAAGACGCAGCTGCTCTCCGGGTCACCGGCGGAGGCGGCCAGGGCCCTGGTCCAGAAGCTGCGCGACGAAGCGCGGGTGATCTCATGACCGGCCACGGTGCAACACGGTTCAACACGGTAGGAATACAGCCATGATCCTCGTTGTCGCCGAGCAGCGTGACGGGAAGTTGAACCGCGCTTCGTGGGAAGCCATCGCCGCGGCGCAGCAGACCGGGGATTCGATCGGCATCGTGCTGCCCGGATCGGGCGTCGAGGCGATCGCCGCCGAGCTGGCGGCCGCCGAGGCGACGGAAGTCGTGCTGCTCGATACGCCGGCGCTGGCCGACTACACCGCCGACGGCTACGTCGCCGGCCTGGCGGCCCTGATCGAACAGCAGCAACCGGCCGCCGTGTTCTTCGCCCACACCTATCAGACCCGCGATTTCGCGCCGGCGCTGGCCGCCCGCCTTGGCCGGGCGCTGATCACCGATGTGACCACCATCCGCGAACAGGGCGGCATGCGCGTCTACGGCCGTCCGGTCTTTCAGGGGAAGCTGAGCGCCGACGTGACCGCCGAGGGGCCGTCCCCGCACCTGGTGACCATCCAGATCGGCGCCTACCGCGCCGATGCCGTGAAACGCGGTCCGGCCGCGGTGGCTGTTCGCAACGCCGGCATTACCGTCGATCCCTCGAAGATCCGGCAGAAGTCCGAGGCTCCCTTCAAGGAGGCCAAACAGGCGGTCGACCTGTCGCAGGCCGAGCGGATCGTCGCCGTCGGGCGTGGCATCAAGGGACAGGAGCACCTGAAGCTGGTCGAGGACCTCGCCAGGGCCATGGGAGCCGAGATCGCCGCCTCACGGCCGATCTGCGACTCCGGCTGGCTCCCGATGGATCGCCAGATCGGCAGCTCCGGTCAGACGGTGGCGCCGAAGCTCTACGTGGCGCTCGGGATCTCCGGCGCCATCCAGCACCTTGTCGGCATGAAAGGGTCGCGGACGATCGTCGCGATCAACAAGGACCCCGAAGCTCCCATCTTCGAGATCGCCGATTTCGGCATCGTCGGGGACCTGTTCGAAGTGGTGCCGGCGATGATTGCGGAACTGACCAAGTAGCTGGCAGCCGTCAGCTCTCTGCTGATAGCCAATTGCTGGCAGCTGAGAGCTGAAAGCTCCTTGCAACGTGAAACGCTCGAAGTCGATGTCCTGATCGTCGGGGGTGGTGCTGCGGGTATGTCGGCCGCCCTGCGGCTGGCGCAGCTTCAGAAGGCCCAGGGCGGGGAGCCGCTCGCCATCGCGGTGCTCGAGAAGGCGCGCGAAGCGGGGGCGCACATGCTGTCGGGCGCGATGCTCGACCCTTCCGCCCTCCAGGAGCTGGTGCCCGACTTCAAGGCAAAGGGGGCGCCGCTCGCCTCTGAAGTCCACCACGAGCACGTCTACTTCCTGACCAAGTCCGCGAAGATCCCGTTCCCGATCATCCCCCCGCCGCTGCAGAACCACGGCAACTACATCATCTCGCTCAGCCGGTTCGTGAAGTGGATGGCCGGCCTGGTCGAGGCGGAAGGGATCGACCTGTTCGCCGGGTTTCCCGCCTCCGAGGTGCTTTACGAGGACGACCGCGTGGTCGGCGTGCGCACGCGCGACCAGGGGATCGACAAGCACGGGGTGAAGAAATCGATGTTCGAGCCCGGGGTCGACATCCGGGCCAAGGTGACGATCCTCTGCGACGGCGTCCGGGGGAATCTCACCAAGGCGGTGGTTCGCCGCCTTGCGCTCGACGAAGGACGCCAGCCGCAGCTCTACGCCATCGGCATCAAGGAGCTGTGGGAGCTGCCGAAAGACCGGATCAAGCCCGGCACGGTGATCCACACCCTGGGTTACCCGCTCCGGATGGAGGAGTTCGGCGGCGCGTTCCTCTACGCCATGCCGGACGGCCTGGTGTCGTTCGGCCTGGTCACCGGGCTCGACTACAAGGATCCGATGTTCGATCCGCACCAGGCCTTTCAGCACCTCAAGCAGCATCCCGCCTTCGCGGCGATCCTCCAGGGCGGGCAGATGGTGCGGTACGGGGCCAAGGCGCTGCCGGAAGGGGGCTGGCACACCATCCCGCGGGTCTACGCCGACGGTCTGCTGATCGCCGGGGACGCCGGCGGCTTCGTCAACTCCATGCGCCTGAAGGGCATCCACCTGGCCATGCGGACGGGGATGCTGGCGGCGGAGTCGGCGTTCGAGGCGGTCCGGGCCAACGATCCGTCGGCGACGCGGCTGCGCAAGTACGAGGAGCGGATCAACGCCAGCGACGTCCGCCGCGAGCTGTACCCGGTGCGCAACGTCCACCAGAGCTTCGGCTACGGGCTGCTGCCAGGCCTGATGTACTCCGGGCTTTCCCTGGTGACCGGCGGCTGGTGGGCGCGGGATCCGATGCCGGCCCACGCCGGATACGAGCGGATGCAGAAGATCGAGGAGTATTACGGCGCGAGCCGCCCCGACGTCGACGCGCCTGTCAATCCCGCGAAGATCGACCGGCAGCTCACCTTCGACAAGCTGACCAACGTCCACTACTCGGGAACACGGCATGCCGAGGATCAGCCCTCGCACCTCATCGTGCACGACACCGACATCTGCAGCACGCGGTGCCGGGTGGAGTACGGCAATCCCTGCACCCGCTTCTGCCCGGCCAACGTCTACGAGATGGTCGACGCCGGCGACGGCAAGAAGAAGCTGCAGATCAACCCCTCCAACTGCGTCCACTGCAAGACGTGCGACATCATGGATCCCTACCAGGTCATCGACTGGGTCCCGCCCGAAGGTGGCGGAGGGCCTCAGTACGAGGGGATGTAGTTCGCTGGCGGATGGGGGATGGGGATGGGGAAATGCGGATTGGGGATTGGGGATTGCGGATTGCGGATTGGCGGACTGCTGAGTGTTGATTGCTGAGTGATTGCTGATTGTGCGCTTGACAGCTTCGCAGCGCCTCAAAGCCTCCCTCATCGGGTTGATCGCTTACCCCCTGCTCGCGGTGTTGTGCCGGACGTACCGCTGGAGAGTTGCCGGGGCTGAACACTACGCCGCGGTGACCGGATCAGGCCGGCAGCCGATCCTCGCCCTCTGGCACGGACGGATCCTCGCCGGGCTCCACTACTTCCGCAACCGCGGCATCGTCGTCATCACCAGCCAGAACTTCGACGGCGAGTGGATCGCGCGGATCCTCCACCGTTTCGGGTTCGCCACCGCGCGTGGATCCTCGTCGCGCGGCGGGGCGCGGGCGCTGGTGCAGATGCGGCGCGACCTGGCGGCCGGGCGCCCGGTCGCCTTCACCGTGGACGGCCCGCGCGGCCCGGCGCGGGTGGTGCAGCCGGGGGCGGTGTTTCTGGCCGGGGCGACCGGCCAGCCGATCCTGCCGTACCACATCGAGGCCGACCGTCATTGGACCCTCGGCAGCTGGGACCGCACCCAGGTCCCGAGACCGTTCAGCCGGATCGCGCTGGTCATCGGCAAACCGATCGCCGTCGAAGCCACCGACGAGGCGACCATCGAGCGCAAGGGGGCGGAGTTGCAGGCCGTGCTCCAGGAGCTGGAGATGGACGCCTTGCGCCTCGTGCGCGGCGGAGCCGGGGATCCAGGGGCGGCCGGCAACAGAAACGACCAGCGAGGCGCTCAGTGATACTTATTTCGTCCACGCGTTTCGAGGAGCACGTCACCCCGCCGGGACACCCCGAGCAGCCGGAGCGCGCTCACGTTTTCGACGTCGTTGCCATCGACTTTCAGCGGGACGGCGGGACGCTGGTCGAACCGGAACCGGCGACCACCGACCAGCTCGCTCGCGTTCACAGCGATGAGCACATCGACCGGATTGCGCGGTCGGCGGGCCGGCCGTCGATGCTGGACCCGGACACCTTCACCTCGCCCGAGTCGTACGCCATCGCGCTGCTCGCCGCCGGGGCCGCGGTGCAGGCGGCACGGCACGCCCTGGCCACCGGGACGCCGGGCGTGGCACTGGTCCGCCCGCCCGGCCACCACGCGGAACGGGACAAGCCGATGGGCTTCTGCCTGTTCAACAACGTTGCGGTGGCGGCCGCGGATGCGCTCGCGTCGGGCCTCGAACGGGTCGCGATCGTCGACATCGACGTTCACCACGGCAACGGCACGCAGTGGATGTTCTACGACGATCCGCGGGTGCTCTACGTCTCCTCGCACCAGTTCCCCTTCTATCCGGGCACGGGCGCGGCCAGCGAGGTGGGACGTGGGCCGGGAGCAGGGTTTACGGTGAACATCCCGCTCGAGGCGGGTGCCACGGACGCTGACTACGCCCTGGTGTACCGCGACGTTGTTGCCCCGGTGCTCTCGGAGTTCGCGCCGCAACTGACGCTGGTGTCGGCCGGTTTCGACGCCCATGAGGCCGACCCGCTGGCATCGATGCGGATGACCGCCGGCGGGTATGCCGCCGTCCTTGCCCTGATCTGGCGGGCGGCGCGGGCCTCCGGTCCGCTCGCGCTCGTCACCGAAGGGGGCTACGACCTGCCGGCGCTGCGCGAGTGTCTCGAAGCGTCGATCCGGCTGCTGCGCGCTGATCCAGCCAACGCCGCGGAAGCCGCGACGGTCGGCGATGGGCAGGCGCCGCGCGGCGCGCGCGCGCTTCAGGCGGTCCGCACGGCGCAGTCCGCATTTTGGCGTGGACTATAATTTATCCATAGTGGCGGATTACAAGCCCCAGGCAATCGAGAAGAAGTGGCAGGATCGCTGGCGCGAGACGCGTGCCTTCGAAGTCACCGAGGACCCCGAGAAGCCGAAGTTCTACTGCCTCGAGATGTTCGCGTATCCGTCGGGGCACGCGCACGTCGGCCATGTCCGCAACTACATGATCGGCGACGTGGTGGCGCGCATGAAGCGGATGCGCGGCTTCAACGTCATGCACCCCTTCGGCTGGGACGCCTTTGGCCTGCCGGCCGAGAACGCCGCGATCAAGAACGGCACCCATCCCGAGACCTGGACGCTCGAGAACATCGCCCACATGAAGGGGCAGCTGCAGCGCATCGGCATCAGCTATGCCTGGGAGCGCGAGCTGGCCACCTGCCTGCCGGATTACTACCGGTGGAACCAGTGGGTCTTCCTGAAGATGCTCGAGCGCGACCTGGCCTACCGGCGCCGGTCGTCGGTCAACTGGTGCCCGAGCTGCAATACCGTGCTCGCCAACGAGCAGGTCGTCAATGGCGCCTGCTGGCGCTGCGGCACGACGGTGACGACCCGCGAGCTCGAACAGTGGTTCTTCAGGATCACGAAGTACGCCGACGAGCTGCTGGCCGGCGCCGAAACGCTGACCCAGTGGCCCGAAAAGGTCCTGACGATGCAGCGGAACTGGATCGGGCGGTCCGAGGGGGCGCGCGTGCGGTTCGCACTGCAGCCGCTGGCCGCGCCGGACCCCGCGTCCCGCATCCGGCGACCGGAGTGGATCGAAGTCTTCACCACCAGGATCGACACGATCTACGGCGCCAATTTCATCCTGCTCGCGCCCGAGCACGAGCTCGTGCAGGAGTGGGCGAGAATTGCCGGCGAACCGTTCGTCTCATCGCTCAAGAAGTTCCAGGGCCAGGATCGCACCGCGCGGATGACCGGCGACGTCGAAAAGGAAGGCTTCGACACCGGGCACAAGGCCATCAATCCGTTTACCGAGCAACCGGTGCCCGTGTGGGTGGCGAACTTCGTGCTCGCCGAGTACGGCACCGGGGCGGTGATGGGAGTGCCCGGGCACGACGAGCGGGACTTCGAGTTCGCGCGCAAGTACGGCCTGCCGGTGAGTGTCGTCGTGCGCCCCGCCGGCGAGGAGTCATCCCCTTCGAACGCTGTCGCAGTCGAGGAAGAAGCCGCAGTTGGAGTGAGCGCGGCCTCGACCGGAGCGTCCGGTTCGGCGGAGGCTCCGGCAGTCGGAACCAGCGACCCGGAACCGGCCGACGCGAACGAGGTTGCCCGGCGAGCCGCGGTCCAGGCTGGCGCCGCCCTGACCGAATCGTTGTCGAACGATGGGGTGCTGGTCCACTCGGGCCCCTACGACGGGATGCCTTCCGATCGGGCGCGTGCCGAGCTGACCGAGGCCGCCGGCCGCCGCGGGATCGGCGAAGGCACGGTGCAGTACCGGTTGAAGGACTGGGGCATTTCCCGCCAGCGCTACTGGGGGACGCCGATCCCGGTGCTCTACTGCGACCGCTGCGGCATGGTGCCGGAGAAGTACGAGAACCTGCCGGTGCAGCTGCCGAAGGTCACCGATTTCAGCGGCCGCGGCGACTCGCCGCTGGCGCAGATCCCGGAGTTCGTCAACGCCACCTGTTCGAAGTGCGGCGGTCCCGCCAGGCGCGAGACCGACACGATGGATACCTTTGTCGATTCATCGTGGTACTTCCTGCGCTTCTGCGATCCGCACAACCAGGAGCTGCCGTTCGACCCGGCCAAGGTCGCCTACTGGGGACCGGTCGACTTCTACAGCGGTGGGATCGAGCACGCGATCCTGCACCTGATCTACTCGCGTTTCTTCACCCGCATCTTCCGCGATATCGGGATGACGTCGCTCGACGAGCCATTCAGCCGCCTGCTCACCCAGGGCATGGTGCTCAACGCCGGCCAGGTCATGTCGAAGTCGAAGGGGAACGTGGTCGATCCCGACGACATGATCGCGAAGTTCGGCGCTGACGCGCTGCGCCTCTACGTGATGTTCGTCGCTCCCCCCGAGAAGGAAATCGAGTGGACGGACTCGGGGCTCGAAGGCAGCTGGCGGTTCCTGGCACGGGTCTGGCGGCTGGTCGACCAGCTGTGCGAAACCATCGGCGGCGAAGGCATCCCGGGGCCGCAGTCGCAGGAGTTGAATGACGAGGAGCGTGCGCTCCGCCGCAAGACGCACGAGACGATCCGGCGCGTCACCCTGGACCTGGATCCGCGCGTTCACCTGAACACTGCGGTCTCCGGCCTCATGGAGCTCGTCAACGAGCTCTATGCCTTCTGCAGCCGCAGCCGCTGTCTCGTCGTCGGGCGCAGCGCCGACGAGGAGGCGAGCGTCGGCGTGATCGAGCGTCCCGGCACCGTGGCCGTGCTGAAGGAAGCCATCGAGGCGCTCGTGCTGATGCTGTCGCCGTTTGCGCCGCACATGGCCGAGGAGCTCTGGGAGATGCTGGGGCACAAGGCGGGAGTCGTCGCCGCCGGGTGGCCGGTGTTCGATCCGGAAGTGGCCAAGGCTTCGGAAATCACCGTGCCGGTCCAGGTGAATGGGAAGGTGCGTGCCCGCCTCGTCGTGCCGGCCGATACCGCAGAGGATCAGCTGCGCGAGCTGGCGCTGGCGGATCCGCAGGTGGCGAAGCATCACGAGGGCAAGACGATCCGCAAGGTGGTGATCGCCGGGAGTGGAGCCAGCCGGCTCGTGAGCATCGTGGTGAGCTGATGGGCCGGCAACTCCTGCGGCGGTCGATCGTCCTGTGGGCGCTGCTGCTCAGCAGCGGATGCGGCTACTCGCTGGCCGGCCGCGGCTCGTTCCTGCCCCCGCACATCAACGTCATCGGCGTCCCGACGTTCACCAATCTGACGCCCGTCATCGACGTGGAGCGCCGCCTCACAGAGCGCGTCGTTTCCGAGCTGATCGGCCGAGGCAAATACAGAGTCGAGCGAACCGCGACCGGCGTAGACGCGGTTCTATCCGGAGAGATCTCCTCGATCGCCATTGTCCCGGCCGCGTTCAACGAGCAGCGTCAGGCGACCCGCTACGCGCTCGTGTTGACGGCGAAGATCGAATTTCGTGACGTGAAGAACAACAAGATCATCTGGAACAATCCCGCCCTGCAGGTCCGCGATGAGTTCGAGCTGTCCGGGACGGTTTCTGACCCGAACGCTTTCTTCGGCCAGGACGTCAACGCTCTCGAGCGCCTGGCGGCCGAGTTCGCCCGCACCCTGATCAGCGCCATCCTCGAGGCGTTCTGATGCCAGCCGCGACGCCGGCTGCCGTCCGCAAGCAGATCTCCCAGGCCTCTCACGTCCCCACCTATCTGATCGTCGGCGATGACGATGCGGAAATCTCGGCGCTGGTGTCGGACATCGGCGGCCTCGTCGAAGACGAGCTGAGGGCCTTCAATCTGGAACGGGTCTATGCGGGGGAGAAGGGGGTCACGCCGGGCTCGATCGTTCAGTCGGCTCGTACCATCCCGATGCTCGGGGACCGGCGCGTGGTCGTGGTTCTTCGCGCCGAGCGCATCCTCAAGCCAAAACGTGGCGGCAAGGGTGCGGTACCCGAAGATGAGGGGGACGCGGAGGAAAGCGGCGCCCCTTCCGATCTCCAGGCGCTCGAGGAGTACGTCCAGCGGCCGGAGCCGCAGACGACGCTGGTGCTGGTCGCCGCGGAAGTGGACCGCCAGCGCAAGATCTACAAGGCCCTCGTGAAACACGCGACGATCGTCGAGTGCTTCGGGCTGCGCATCAGCCGGGACGGCCGGCTGGATCTCCGGGAAGCGGCACGGGCCGCCGAGACGATGGTGCGGAAGGCGGCCGCCGACGCCGGCCAGGTGATCGATGCGCCGGCCTGGCGGCTGGTTGCGTCACGAGCCGGCACCGACATCTCGCGGCTGCGGGCCGACATCGATCGGCTGCTGATGTACACCGCCGGTAAACCGAAGATCACCCTGCAGGACGCGCAGGAGGTGGTGAGCAGCGAGACGGCGCAGGACGACTGGGCGGTGACGAACGCGATCGCCCGGGGCGACGCCGCCGAGGCGCTGAGACACCTCGGCCTGGCGCTCGAGAGCGGGGGAGTGTCGTATCAGATCCTCGGCCAGCTCGCCTGGTTCGTGCGCGACAAGCTGTCGACCAGCCGAGCCTCGCCGGGTGCCGGCCGCCATCGACGCGCTGTTTCGCACCGACCTGGAGCTGAAGAGCTCCGGGGGGATCCCCGGGTGCTGCTCGAGCGGCTGGTCGTCGATTTATGCCGCCGCTGACTTCTTGCTGACCCGGCTCGCCAGGCGCGACTTGTAGCGTCCGGCGGCGTTGCGGTGGATGACCCCTTTGGCCGCCATCTTGTCGACCAGCGAGATCGTGTCGCGCAGCGCGTCCTTGACCTGGGCGGCGTCGCCGCCGTCGATGGCGGTGCGGATCGAGCGGAGCGCGCCGCGCAGCCGCGTGCGCATCTGGCGGTTCCGTTCGCGGTGGACGAGATTCTGACGGTGCGCCTTGAGCGCGGAAGCGTGACTGGCCAAGCGTAGTGTCCCCTTGAAACTAAGAACTCAGAACAAAGAACCAAGAACTCACGAGCTTGAAAATGCGGCACCGGAACGGGTGCTGAACCCATCCCCCAAACCCCATCCCCCAAAACACTCGTAAGAACCGCTAATTGTAACACGCTAGCGCCCCCGCCCCTCCTTCATCCGGCGTAGTTCCCGGCGTTCCCGCTTGTCGGGGGACCCGGCATTGGCGGCCCGGACGAACGGACGGGCCAGCCGGGCGAGCCGGAGCATTTCGGCCTCTTCCGGGCTGGGCTGGGGCGTAATGTCTTCGTAGAGCTTACGGGCCTCGGCTTTGGGAATGTGCTGTTCGGCAAAGCTGCGGACGACCACCTTCTGCTTGCGGCCGAGCGGCCGGGACATCTCGATTTCGTCCCCCTCAGCGATCTCGCGATGGGGCTTGGCCGACTGGCCGTTGATGTCCACCTTGCCCCCCTTGCACGCCTTCTGGGCCTCGGATCGGGTCCGGTAGAGGCAGGCGATGTCGAGCCAGACATCCAGGCGCACGCCCAATTAAAGCATGGCCCAAAGCATGTCTACTCCTCCCGCAGCGCGGTGATGGGATCGACGTGGGACGCACGCCACGCGGGGACGTAGCTGGCCACGAGCGCGACGGCGGCCAGCGCTGCGGTCACCACCGCGAACGTCAGCGGGTCGAACGGGCTGACGTCCACCAGGAAGGCCTTCATCGTCCGGCTCAGGTAGAACGCGAGTGCCAGGCCGACCGCGATGCCGGCCGCAATCGGCCGGGACCCCTGGACGACCATCATCCGCCTGACCGCCGCCACGTTGGCTCCAAGCGCCACTCGAACGCCGATCTCGCGGGTGCGAAGCGCGGCGACATAGCTGGCGACCCCGTAGATGCCGATGGTTGCAAGACAGACCGCGACCGTGCTGAAGAAGGCGAACAACGCGAACCCCATGCGCTGCGGCATCAACATCACGGCGATCCGGTCGGCGAACGGTTCCACGTCGAAGAGTGGCAGCTCCGGATCGATCCCGCGCAGCTGCTGGCTGACCAGCGCGGCCGCGGCCACGCCGTCCCCCTGCGAGCGGACCAGAAGGTGCGCCCGGTCGGTCGCCAGGCTGTCGGGGCCCGAGAGCGACTGGTTGAAGGGGAGGTACACGTAGGGCACGGGTTCGTCGACCAGTGCGCCGTCGACGATGTTCTCCACCACGCCGATGACCGTCGCCATGGAAGACCCGCCGACGCGACTTCCGATCGGATCGCGATCTCCCCAGTGCTTCTTCGCCATCGCCTGGTTGATCACCGCCACGGTCTGGACCGGCCCCCTGTCGCCATCATCGAACTCCCGCCCGGACACGATTCGGGTGCCGAGGGTCCGGAAGAATGCCGGGCCGACGTGGGCGACATTGACGTGGGCGCTCAGCTTGCCCGCTCCCGAAGGTTCGACCGTGACTTCCTGAACCCACGAGCCGCGGGTCGGGATCATGCTCGCCCACGCGGCCGAGGCGACCTGCGGCAGCGCCCGGACCCGCTCGATCGCCTCTGCATAGAAGGCCTGGGCGCGCGCTTCGTCGTAGCGCGCGAGACCGACGTTGACCGACGCGGTGACCACGCCGTCGACGTCTATGCCGAGAGGACGGCTCAAGGCGTTCTGCAGGGTCCGGGCAAACAACCCGGTCCCGGCGAGCAGCACGAGGCACATCGCGACCTGGGCGGCGAGCAGTGCGCTCCGCGCCGGGCTGCGGGCGGTCGTGCCGCGCGCGCCGTCGCGCAGCGAGACCAGCGCGTCGGTCCTGGCCGCGCGCCAGGCCGGCACCATGCCGAAGAGGAGGCCGGTCACCAGTGAGAGTCCAAGGGTCGCGGCGATCGCGGGACGGTTGACCTCCAGCCCCATTCGTTCGATCGCGAGACCTCCGGGCAACTCGTAGTTCGACAGGACACTGAGCGCGGCCGCCGCCACCGCCAGGCCCAGCGCGCCGCCGATCCCCGACAGCAGCACGCTCTCGGTCAACATCTGCTGCACGATCCGTCCGCGGCTGGCGCCCAGCGCCATCCGCACGCCGATCTCGCGCCGCCTGGCGGCGGCCTTGGCCAGCAGCAGGTTCGCGAGGTTGGTGCAGCCGATCAGCAGCGTCATGCCGACGACCGAGATCAGCAGGGTGACGAAGCTCCTGACATTCTGGCCGCTGCCTCCCAGCGCGCGGTCGAGGAGCGGGATCAGGGCCAGCGGCTCAGGGGCTTCCCCGGCCTTGCGCGGATGCAGCTGCTCGTAGAACGCGGTCATCTGCTCGTTGGCCTGCTCCACGGTGATCCCCGGGCGCAACCGTGGGATCACGTTCAGCCAGACGAATCCTTTGTTGGTCAGCGCATCCTGCCGGGAAAAGAATCCGGTCTGGACCTGCTTGAACGCGGCGGTCGGCAGATAGAGGGTGGGATTCGACGAGACCGTCACTCCACGGAACCCCTTCGGCAGCACGCCGACAATGGTGAGCGGCTTCCCGTTGGCGCGGACGACGCTGCCGACGACGCCCGGATCGCTGGCGAAACGGCTCCGCCAGTAGTCGTAGCTCAGGACGCCGACGAGGGCCCCGCCGGCCACATCATCCGAAGGCAGCAGGGAGCGGCCGAGCGCCGCCTGAACGCCCAGCGCATCGAAGGTGTTGCCGCTGACGAAGGCCGACGTCGCCAGCTCCGCCCCACCGTTGACGACCAGACTCAGGCGGCCGGTGCCGCTGACCGCCGCGACGCCGTCGAAAAGGTCTGTCCGTTTCCGGTACTCCTGGAAGTCGGGGTACGAGCTGGTCCACGGCCAGACGTAGAGCTGGTGCGGATCCCGCACCTGGATGGGGCGCAGCAGCGTTGCTTCGGCGAGGGTGAAGATCGCGGTGTTCGCGCCGATGCCGAGTCCCAGCGTCAGGACCGCCGCGACCGTGAATACCGGGCTCCGGGAAAGCAGGCGGGCCGCGAGGGCAAGGTCTCGAATCAGGTTGCGCATGGGCTCTCCGGGGCGGTAGGGGTCCAAGGCGTGGCTGCGGCGAGGGCCCTGTATCGCCGAGATCCATTCGCGCGCGAGGCTGCCGAGGCCGTCGCGAATCGCCATCAGCAGAAGCCCCCCGGTGCCGGTGCGGCTCGCCGTCCGCACAACCTGCAGGATGTCGTCACCGCACTCGCGCCGAAACCGCGGAGGATGCATCAGCAGCAGGAGCGCGTAGACCCGCTCGGCCGGCGTCCGTTTCACGCGCGAACCTTCTTGGCCCGCGCCGCGTCGAGCAGCACCGACACGCGCGACGTTTCCGCCTGCAGCACCCGGGCGCCCAGCCGTGTGATCCGGTAATACCGTCTCCGCTCATCGTCCAGCTCGGGATCAGGACGCTGCCCGGTCTCGTCGACCAGACCCGCTGCCAGGAGCCGCTTCAGTGTTCCGTAGAGCGTCCCGGGCCCCATCTTCGTCGCTCCGCTGGTCAGCCGACCGACTTCGAGCATGATCCCGTAACCATGACGCTCCTGGTCGGCGAGCGCGAGCAGGATGTGATGAATCGCCGGGGAGAGCGGCAGGAAGTCGCCGACGGCCGGCTCCGGTTTGGCGCGCTTCGTATGCATCTGTTACGGATATATCATGGGTGGATGTATTTGTCACGTGCGTTGTGCTGGGTGCGACGTGCTACGTGCGTACGTGCTGGGTGCTAAGTGCGGTGCGAGGTGCGACGTGCGGTGCTACGTGCGGTGCGGCGTGCGGGGTGCGGCGTGCGGGTGCGGCGTGCGGTGCGGTGTGCGATGTGCGAGTTTCCTGCGTGCTGGAAGCCGGCAGCTGCGAGGCTGGAAGCTGAGAGCTGGAAGCTGGAAGCTGCCTACTTTGTATTCGTGAACGTTACGACTTCGTGGCCGTTGACGACTTCCACCTTGCGATACATCGGGCGCGGGGGCGCGGGGGTGGCGAGGCTTGACGTTCCCTGGATGCGGGCGATGTAGTTGCGGGTCTCACGATAGGGCGGCACGGCGCCGCCGTACTTCTTCACTGCCGCCGGGCCGGCGTTGTAGGCGGCGAGCGCCAGTGCCTCGTTGTCCGCATACTGGACGAGCAGGCTTTTCAGGTAGGTCACGCCACCGCGAATGTTCTGGGCGGGATCGTAGGGATCGGTGACCCCGAGCTCGACGGCGGTCGCCGGCATCAGCTGCATCAGGCCCATGGCCCCCTTGTGCGAACGCGCGCGGGGGTTGAAGGCGGATTCGGCCTGGATCACGGCGCGCACGAGGTCGGCCCGCACGTCCTGGCTGGCCGAGTACTGCGCGATCAGGGGTTCGAATTCCTTCGCGCGGCGGCTGTAGGGCGCTCTGGTGGTCCGGATGGCCGAGGCCACGTTCGCCACGGCAAAGGTCTTTGTCGCGCCCGCGGTGGGCGTCGTGGAGAGCACCAGGCTGCCGTCCGCCGCGCGCCACGAATAGATCTGGGCGCTGGCAGCCGCCGGCACCACGACGCTGAATAGCATCGCCAGCACGAGCAGTCGGAAGCAGTTTGAGTTCATGGAGGCGCACGTCACCGGTTGGCGAGGGCCACACCGATGAGACCAGGCAGGGCAAGGACGGTACCCCCTTGTCGTCAGTGACTTACGGAGTAATCTCGAAGACCTGGTGACAGATCTGAGGGTGGGATTTCAGTTTTGGCCGCGCGCCTTCAGCCTTTGGTTTGCGCTTTCAGCGCCTTGGCAACGGCCGCGGGCGCAGCCGCGAGCAGCTGGTCGATCTTCGCGGGGTCCTTGCCGCCGGCTTCGGCGAAGTCGGGCCGGCCGCCGCCGCCACCCCCGACGATTGGCGCCAGCTCCTTGACGAGACCTCCCGCCTTGACCCGGTCGGTGAGATCCTTCGAGACGGCGACGACGAGCGCTACCTTGCCGTCGTTCTCGGACGCCAGGACGACGACCCCGCTGCCGAGCCGGTCCCGGAGCGTGTCGGAAAGGCCTCGCAACGCCGCTTTCTCGATTCCCGAAACCCGGCGGGTCACGAGCTTGATCCCTTCCACCGTCTGGGCTTCATCCCGCGCGTCGCTGGCGCTGCCGCCGCCCAGCGCCGCCTTCATCTTCAGCTGATCCAGCTCGCGCCCGAGCCGCTTCGTCTCCGCCTGGAGGCGATGGATGATCTCCACCGCCTGTGACGGCGGGGTGCCGAGCGCGGCGAGGACGCGCCCGAACGCCTGCCGCTGCTGCTGGATCCAGCTCACCGCCCCGGCGGCGGTGAGTGCTTCGATCCGGCGCACGCCGGCGGCGACGCCGCTCTCCTCGGTGATCACGAAGGGACCGATGTCGCCGGTCGCGCGCACGTGGGTGCCGCCGCACAGCTCCATGCTGAACCCGGGGATGCTGACGACGCGGACGCGGTCGCCGTACTTCTCGCCGAACAGCGCCATCGCGCCGGCCGCCATCGCCTCCTCGGTCGACCGGACCTCGGTTGCGACGCCGGTGTTCCGCACGATCTGCGCGTTGACGATCTGTTCGATGTCGTCGAGCTGTTCGCGGGTGACGGCGGAGAAGTGAACGAAATCGAATCGCAGCCGGTCGGGGGCCACCAGCGATCCGGCCTGCTTCACGTGGGCGCCGAGCACCTGCCGCAGGGCGGCGTGCAGCAGGTGCGTGGCGGTGTGATTGCAACGGGTCGCGTCACGGACCGCGTCGATGACTTCGGCGGTGACGATCTCGCCGGCCGCGAGCGTTCCCTGTTCGATCCGGACCTGGTGCAGCCGGGGCCGGTTGCCACCCTGTTTCACCATCCGCTCGACCGTCGCTTCGGTGGCCGCGCCGAAGATCCGGCCGGCATCGGACACCTGCCCGCCCGACTCGACGTAAAACGGGGTCTTCGCGAGCGCCACGTAACCGCGGGTGCCGGTCGCGAGCGCCTGGACCGGCTCGCCCGCCTCGTCGAACAGCGCGAGCACCGGCACGCCGGGCACGCGGGTCGTGTCATAGCCCTCGAACTGATCGCCCGCGCGCTCGAACACCCGGTCGAGCTCGGCGTCGATCGCGAAGGTGAGTCCCTTCTCCCCGCCCTTGAACGAGCTGCCGGCGCGCGCCTTGACCCGCTGCCCCTCCATCGCGCGCTCGTAGCCCTCACGATCGATCGAGAGGCCGCGGTGCCCGGCGAGATCGTCCATGAAGTCGTAGGGAACGCCGAGCGAGTCGTACAGGCGGAACGCCTCCTCGCCCGGCACCACGCGGCTGCCGGCCGCGGCCCGGTCGAGCACCTCTTCCAGGCGGGGCAGGCCGGCGGTCAGGACGGCGTCGAACCGCTCCTCCTCGCTCCGCACCACGCGGATGATCGTCTCGCGATTGGTCTTCAGGTCCGGGTAGGCATCGCCCATCTCGCTGACGACGACGTCCACCAGCTCGTGGAGGATCGGTTGCGTGAACCCGAGCTTCTTGCCGTGCCGCATCGCGCGGCGCATGATCTTGCGCAGCACGTAACCGCGCCATTCGTTGGATGGGTTCACGCCGTCGTTGATCAGGAAGGTCATCGCCCGGATGTGGTCGGCGATCACCCGCATGGAGACGTCTGCCGGGTCGTCGAACGACGCGGTGTAGCGCCGCCCGGCGCGGGCGCCGATCGCCTCGAGGATCGGGGTGAACAGATCGGTGTCGTAGTTCGAGAGCTTCCCCTGGATCACCGCGGTGATCCGTTCGAGCCCCATGCCGGTGTCGATCGAGGGGGCCGGCAGCGGGTTCAGCGTGCCGTCGGCCTGCCGGTCGAACTCCATGAACACGTTGTTCCAGATCTCGACGTAGCGATCGCAGCTGCATTCGACGCCGGCGCAGCGGCCGCCGAGCTTCTCGGCGTCGCAGGGCATTTCCCCGCCGCGGAAGTAGTAGATCTCGGAGCAGCGGCCGCAGGGGCCGGTGTCTCCCATCTGCCAGAAGTTGTCGGCCGCCCCGAGCTCGCCGATCCGCTCGGCGGGGACCAGCTTCCGCCACGCGTCGTGCGCCTCGGTGTCGCGCGGGACGCCGTTCTCCCCCTTGAAGATGGTCGGGAACAGGCGGTCGGGATCGAGCTTCCAGACCTCGGTCAGCAGCTCCCACGCGAACGGGATCGCATCCGCCTTGAAATAGTCGCCGAAGGAGAAGTTGCCGAGCATCTCGAAGAACGTGTGGTGCCGGAGCGAGGGGCCGACGTTATCGAGATCGTTGTGCTTGCCGCTGACCCGCATGCACTTCTGCGACGACGCGGCGCGCGCGTAGCCGCGCGATTCGCGTCCGAGGAACACGTCCTTGAACTGGTTCATCCCGGCGTTGGTGAAGAGCAGCGTCGGATCGTCGTGGGGCACGAGCGACGAGCTCGGCACGACCGTGTGCTGCCGGGTCCGGAAGTATTCGAGGAAACTGCTCCTTATTTCGCGGGAACGCATCCCACCATTCTATCTCTGCCCTACAGCCGCTTCAGGGCGGCCGCGACCGCCGCCGGGGTGAAGCCCTGGCGCATCAGGAACTGGTACAGCCGCGCCCGCTCCTGGATCGTGGTCGGCTTGCGGCCGCCGCGGAGCTTCTTCTGCACCGCGCGGTCGATCAGCGCCCGCTCGTCGAGGTCGCCGTACACCTCGGCGACCGCTTCCGCGACCACCTCGCGGGCGATGCCCATCGCCTGCAGTTCGCGGCTCACCCGGAGGCGGCCGCGTCCCTTGATCTTCGACGCGGTACGGGCGTAGGCGCGGGCGACGCGGCGGTCGTCCAGCGCGCCGGTCTCCAGCAGCCGGCCAATCGCCTCCTCGGTCTCTTCGGGGGAATGCTCGCGGTCGAGCAGCCGCGAGCGCAGGTCCGACGCCGACAGCTCGCGGCGGCCGAGCAGCTTCAACCCGTCGATGTAGGCGGACATGGTTCGGCGCTAGCCGCCGAACCGCGTGATCCCCGGGGGTGTTCCGCGGGCCATCTCGTCGCGGGCCAGATCGGACGTCGTCGCGATGCCCTGGACCTTGAGCTTGAACTCGTCGACGTTCGACGCCCAGCGCATCGCCTCCTCGAGCGTCACCAGCCCCTGTTGATACAGGCCGAAGATCGATTGATCGAAGGTCTGCATGCCGTACTGCGACGTGCCCGCTGCGATCGCGCCGTGAATCTGCGAGGTCCGGTCCTTGTCGACGATGCAGTCGCGGATGAACGGGGTGCTGATCATGACCTCGACGGCCGGGACGCGCCCGAGGCCATCGGCCCGGGGCATGAGGCGCTGCGAGATCGCGGCCTTGAGCACGCTCGCCAGCTGGATGCGGACCTGGCGCTGCTGGTGCGGCGGAAAGACGGCGATGATCCGGTTGATCGTTTCGGTCGCGTCCAGCGTGTGCAGGGTCGAGCAGACGAGATGCCCCGTCTCCGAGGCGAGCAGGGCGGTCTCCACCGTTTCGTGATCGCGCATCTCGCCGACCAGGATGACGTCGGGGTCCTGGCGCAGCGCGCTCCGCAGCGCGAGCGAGAACGACTGGGTATCGACCGCGACTTCGCGCTGGTTGACGATCGAATGGTGGTCCCGGTGCAGGTACTCGATCGGGTCCTCGATCGTCATGATGTGCGTGGCGCGGGTCGAGTTGATGTGATCGATCAGTGCCGCCAGGGTCGTGGTCTTGCCGCTGCCGGTCGTCCCGGTCACCAGGACCAGGCCGCGCTCTTCATCGGCGATCGTCTTGAGGACCGCGCGGCAGGCCCAGCTCGTCGATCGTTTTGATCCGGGTCGGGATCACCCGCAGTACCAGGCCGACGGTGCCGCGCTGCTGGAAGATGTTGCAGCGGAAACGTCCGAGCCCGGGGATGCTGTGCGCGAGGTCGACCTCCTGCGCGAGGCGGAACTTCTCCGCCAGTTCCGGGGTCATCAGGACTTTGGCGACCGCCTCGGTGTCGGGCCGGTCGAGGCGCCGATCCTCGCTGGCGACGACCAGCGTGCCGCTGACCCGCATCATCGGGTAGCTGCCGACCTTCAGGTGAAGGTCGGATGCACCGGCCGCGACGGCGGTCTGGAGAAGGTGGGTGAGATCCATAAATCACGTGCGACGTGCCGCGCGAGGTGCCGCGCGGCCGCCTACGTGTGACGTGCCTTGGTCGTGGCGACGCCGGCGCCGACGGCCTGCAGCGGTTCCCCCGGGTACACGAATGTCAGCCAGTTGTGCCGGTCGGGGACCTCACCGTTGATGATGTCGAAGAACTCGCGCTGGATCGCGGTGGTGATCGGACCGCGGGTACCGGAGCCGACCTTGATCTTGTCGACGGAGCGGATCGGCGTGATCTCGACCGCCGTGCCGGCGAAGAAGGCCTCGTCGCAGATGTAGAGCAGCTCGCGCGGCAGCATCTCTTCACTAACCCTGTAGCCGAGGTCGCGGGCGATCGTCATCACGCTGTTGCGGGTGATGCCGGGCAGAATCGACGCGGTCAGCGGCGGCGTGTAGATCACCCCTTCGCGCACCACGAACAGGTTCTGGCCGCTGCCTTCGCTCAGGTAGCCGAAGGTATCGAGCGCGATCCCTTCGCTGTAGCCCTCGGTGACCGCCTCCATCTTGATCAGCTGTGAGTTGGCGTAGTTGGCCGAGGTCTTCGCCAGCGTCGGGAGCGTGTTCGGGGCCGATCGCGACCACGAGCTGATGCGCACGTCGACGCCGTTCTCGAGTGCGTCCTTGCCGAGGTAGGCCCCCCATTCCCACGTCAGCACCGCGGAATCGACCGGGCACGGAAACGGGTTGACGCCGAGCGCGTTGTAGCCGCGATAGATGATCGGACGGATGTAGCAGGCCTTGTGCTTGTTCGTGCGGATGGTCTCGAGCACCGCCTCGGTGAGCGTCGCCTGGTCGACCTGCGGGTCCATCCGGTAGATGCGGGCGGAGTCGAACAGCCGTTTCATGTGCGTGTCGAGGCGGAAGCAGGCGGAGCCCCGCGGGGTGTCGTAGCAGCGAGCTCCCTCGAACACGCCGCTGCCGTAGTGGATGACGTGCGACGCGATATGAATCTTGGCGTCGGCCCACTCGACCAGGGAGCCGTTCATCCAGATTTTTCCGGTGCCGCTGAAGGCCATTGCTTTCGCTCCGTTTCTACTCAGGAACCGCCGCGATTCTAGCACAGCGATCTGGTCCGCCCGGCGGTCCAATCACGCGGTGCGCCCCCTTGCCAGACTACTGTTTTTCGTTGCAGAAAGGACAGCGATCGGTGCGCGCGTGGAGCGGCTTGCTGCAGTGCCAGCAGAAGCGCGCCGCCGGGGCTTCCCGCGCCCGCAACCGCGTCTGGATTCCCTGCGCGTCATCTCGGGCGGCCCGTGATCCGGGCGCGTCCCCCTTCGCCCCGGCCGGCGTCCGCCGGGGCATCGTCGAGGCGCGCGCCGCGAGCACGTCGTCCAGCAGGTCGCCGGCGCGCTGATAGCGGCCGCCAACCTGCGGCGCCATCGCGCGCATCACGATGTCGCTGATCAATTTGGGGATCGTTGGGTTCTTCATCCGCGGCGGCGAGACGAGCTCGCCGGACATCAGCTTGCCGATGTCTGACGGCGCCGGGGTGTCGTAGGGCAGCATGCCGGTCAGCATCTGGTACATCGTTACCCCCAGCGAGTAGATGTCGGAGGCGAACACGGCCTTGCCGTGGAACTGCTCCGGTGCCATGTACGGCGGGCTGCCGATGACCGTCGTGCCGTGGGCGGCGATCTCGAGAAAGCGCGACGTGCCGAAGTCCGCCACCTTCAGCATCTCGTTCTCGGTGACCAGCACGTTGGCCGGCCGCAGGTCGCGGTGGATGACCCCCTGGCCGTGCGCGTGGTCGACGGCGTTGCAGATCTGGCACGTGAAATCGAGCGCCCGGTTCAGCTCGAGCGGGCCGTCGGTGGCGATCAGGTTCTCCAGTGTCTCGCCGCGCACGTACTCCATCACGATGAAGAAGACATTGTCTTCCTTCTCCGCCGTGATGATCGACACGATGTTGGGATGGCTGACGCTGGCGAGCAGGCGCGGTTCGCGCAGGAGTTCGCCGAAGTCCAGGTTCTGGCGGTGCGGGACCTTGATCGCGACCCGCTTGTCGATCCAGGTGTCCTGGGCGAGATAGACCGTACCGAAGCCACCGCTGCCGAGCGGCGCGACGATCCTGTACTTGCCGAGATTCTGACCCTTAAATAGCAACGTTGAGGGCCGAGGGTTGAACGCTGAAGTAAGGGTGCAACGGTAAACCGGGCCAGTATAGCGCGAGGCCCGTCCCGGCGAGGCCAGCGGGCGCGCGCTGAACGATAATCCTTGCGATGCTGCCGCGGTTCTACGCACCGGATCTCGATCCCGAGCTCGCCAGCGTAACCCTTCCGCCCGACGAGGCGCGCCACCTGACCCGCGTCCTCAGGCTCGGATCCGGAGACGAGGTCGCGGTCTTCGATGGCCGCGGCACGGAGTTTCGTGCGGTGGTCGAGGCGGCGGTGCGGGAAACCGCCTCGCTCCGCCTGCTCGAACCGGTCTCACTTCCATCACCCGCCACCGTGGCGATCGTTCTCGTGCAGGCCGTTCTCAAAGGCAGCAGCATGGACGACGCCGTCCGTGACGCGACGATGATGGGCGTCGAAGCCATCGAGCCCGTGCTGAGCGCGCATGCCGACGTCAAGGCCTCGTTCATTGCCCGTCCGGAGACGCTGGACCGCTGGCGGCGGGTCGCGCTGGCGTCGACCAAGCAGTGCCGGCGGGCGACGCTGCCGGCGGTTCATCCGGCCCGCAGGCTGAGCGAATGGCTGGCCGGGCCGGTCACCGGGACGAGACTGATCTTCGTCGAGCCGTCGAGCTCGTGTCAGCCGCAGACCGTGCGCGCGCTCGGAGCCGGCGCCGTGCCGCCACGCGCGGCGGTGCTGCTGGGGCCGGAGGGAGGCTGGGCCGCCGACGAGATCGACGCCGCGGTCCGGTCCGGTTGCGTGCCGATCACCCTCGGGCCGCTGACCATTCGCGCCGAGTCGATGCCCATCGCCGCGCTCGCCGCTCTCGCGGCGGTCTGGCAGACCTGACGACTGCAACCGCTGCCGGGGTAGACTCTCGGGATATGACTTCATTGACCCTGTCGCTGAAACACGCGCCGTTTCGCGACGAGCGGCGGTGCGGCGCCTGCGGCGCCTCGTTCGTGGCCGAAGAAGACTCGGGCTCGCGAATGATCACCATGACCCCGGCCGGCGCCGACCCCTTCACCGCGCTGATGTGCGGCGGCTGCCACTCGAAGTGGTCGCACGGCAGCACGGTGACGTTGCGTCCACTCCCGCGCGTCGCGCCTTGAGCTCGCGCGGCCCCGCGCTGACGCTCTCGACGATAGACGCGCCGCCGCCAGAAGGCCGAGCACGCCATGAATCCGACGAGCACCAGGCTGCTGATGACCGCGAGCGCCGCCGTCATGGCTGCAGCCGGCATCGCCGGGTCCTTCCTCCCTGACGAGATCCTGGCCGGCCTTGGCGTTGCCCGGGGCGGCCCGTCCACGACGATCATGCAGGTGCTCGCCTCCCTGTGGCTGGCGGCGGCGATGACCAACTGGATGGCGAGAGGCAACGCTTTCGGCGGCATCTACGGCCGTCCGATCGCGGTAGGGAACCTGACGCACTTCGCGATCGGGGGGATCACGCTGGCGAAGATGGTTGCGGGTGGTGGAGCGCCGCTGCCGCTGGTGGTGGCGGCCGTCGTCTACACGGTGTTCGCGGCGGCGTTTGCGGTGGTGATGTTCAGCGCGGGACCGGTAAGCGGCTCACCACGAATGCCCACCAGTCCTCCTCTTCCGCCGATTCGGTGATGCCGAAGCGGACCGAGAGCGCCTCGGTCACGCGGTCCTTCTCGTCCACGTTGAACCCCGACACGATGAGCGAACCGGCCGGCCCGACGAGGCGCGACAGGTCGTCAGCATGCTGAGCCAGCAGCGTGCCGGTCAGGTTCGCGGTCACGAGATCGGCGGCTGCGACCGTCGTCGTGGTGAGGTCGTCGACGTGCGCTTCGACGATCTTCTCGACCCCGTTGACCGCGATGTTCTCTCGTGCGTTCTCGACCGCGTCAGGATCGTTGTCGAGCGCGGCGACGAATGCGGCGCCGAGTTTCGCGGCGGCGATCGCCAGCACGCCTGATCCCGTGCCGACGTCCGTTACCCGGAGTCCGGACAGGTTCCGGTTCTGCAGCAGCACGAGGCAGAGACGCGTGGACTGGTGGTGCCCGGTGCCGAACCCGCGCGACGGCTCGATCACGATCGTGATGTTCGGGTCGGGCACCTGCAGGGACGGCTTCGGCAGATCCCATGGCGGCGCGACCGTGAGGCGGCCGATCCTGATCGCCGGCAGATCCGCCTGCGTCCGCCGGGCCCAGTCGTCGTCTTCGACCTCGGTCTTCTGCAGCTCGATCAGCGCGAACTCGTCGTCAGCCTGCACCGCGCGGGCGGCCTCGTCGCGCCCCGCCGCGGTTGCGAAGTGCGCGGTCCAGACCTGCGGCAGGTTCAGGTCGTCTTCCTGGATCGCAATCAGCTGGTGATCGTCGAGAGTGGCGACCAGCCGGTCCCGAAGGGGTGCGGTCGTACCGGACGGAAAACGGAGGACGAGCGCAGGGGAAGCGGTGGACAGCTCTCCAACTCCCAAAACGGTTAGGTGAACATGCCCTTCATCCGCTCGAAGAACGGCTTCTCCTCGGCGCCGGAACCATCGTCCGCCTGAGAGGGCATGGTCTGCGCGAGCTGCTCGAGGATCTGCTTCTGCTCGCGGGTGAGCTTCTTCGGGACGGCGGCGCGGGCGATCACGTGCAGGTCACCGCGGCCGCGGCCGCTGACGTTGGGCATGCCCTTGCCACGCAGGCGGAAGCGGGTGCCGGGCTGGGTGCCTGACGGGATGTTGAGCTCGTCGCGTCCAGCGAGCGTGGGCACCTTGACCGCGCCCCCCAGCGCAAGAGTGGGGAAGTGGATCGGCAGCTCGCAGTAAAGGTCGTCCCCTTCGCGATGGAAGAAGGGGTGTTCCTGCACGTGCACCACGACGTAGAGGTCGCCCGGGGGGCCGCCGGCGGCGCCGTGCTCCCCTTCGCCTGACAGCCGCAGCTGCTGACCGGTGGCGATGCCGGCCGGGATCTTCACCGTGATCTTGCGCTCGTGGGCCACGCGCCCGGCGCCCCGGCAGGTGGTGCACGGCTTGGCGATCGTCTTTCCCGTGCCGCGGCAGGTCGAGCACGGGCGGGCGACGGTGAGGAAGCCCTGCTGGTAGCGCAGCTGGCCGGTGCCGCGGCATTGCGCACAGGTTTCGGCGGTCGTGCCCGGCGCGGCGCCGCTGCCGGTGCAGGTCTCGCAGGTTTCTTCGCGCGGCACGACGATCGACGTGTCGGCTCCTTCGGCGGACTCGTCGAAGGTGATCTCCAGGTCGTAGCGGAGGTCGGATCCCCGCTGCGGGCCGCCGCGGCGGCGGCGGCCACCGCCGAGAATGTCGCCGAAGCCGAACATGTCCCCCAGGCCGGAGAAGATGTCGGAGAAGTCGGCGAAGATCGTCGGGTCGAACCCGCCCGCGCCCGAGCCGGCGGCGTTGACCCCGGCGTGGCCGAACCGGTCGTACAGCCCCCGCTTCTGCTCGTCGGCGAGCACGGCATAGGCCTCGGCCGCCTCCTTGAACGCTTCCTCGGCCTTGTGGTCGCCGGGGTTGCGATCGGGATGGAACTTCAGCGCGAGCTTGCGGTACGCGCTCTTGATCTGGGGATCGGTGGCCTGCCGCTCGACCCCGAGGACCTCGTAGTAATCACGCTTGCTCACGCCGCGTTCACCCTTTGGCGACTTTCACCATCGACGGCCGCAGGAGGCGATCGCCGAGCATGTATCCGCGGCGGAAGTCTTCGATGATTTCCCCCTCGCGGCGTCCTTCGGCCGGCTCGTAGGAGACGGCCTGGTGGTAATGCGGATCGAAGTCGGCGCCGAGCGACTCGATCGATTTCACTCCGCGCTTGCGCAGAGTCTCTTCCAGCTGTTTCAGGACCAGCTCCACGCCTCGCCGGTACGCGTCCGCACCTTCGTCGCCGGCATCCGCCTTGAGCGCCCGCTCGAGGTCGTCGACGATGGGGAGGAGATCTTCGAGCACGCCGGCGGTAATGGCGTCGGAGAGCGACTGGCGCTCCCGGTCGATGCGCTTGCGGTAGTTGTCGAACTCCGCGCTCTTGCGCAGGAGCAGGTCCTTGAGCTCGTCGCGCTCGCGCGCGAGCGCCTCGGTCGCGCTGGTCTCGTCCCCCGGCGATTCGAGGGCGGCCGCGGCGGTGTCATCGAGCGGGTCCTGGGTCGGGTGTTTGCGGTCGTCGGTCACGGTGGTTATGCGTCTGTGCGCGCGGCCATCCGGGTGATGGCCCGCGTGAGGCTGTCGACGGCGTTGATCGCGCGCGAATATCGCATGCGCGTCGGCCCGATCACGCCGATCGAGCCGATGCCACGGCCATCGGTATAGGTGGCGGCGACGATGCTGAAGCCGCGCAGGTCCGGCGCGGAATGCTCGCTACCGATGACGACGGTGAGCCCGGCGCCGCTCAGGTATTCGTCGAGGAGCTGGACCAGCTTGGTCTTTTCCTCGATCATCTGCAGCAGCGTCCGCAGCGTCTGGATCGTCGCTTCCGGATCCTCTCCCCCGACATCGTCGAGCAGGAGGGAAGCCCCCTGGATGAAGACAGTGGGGGCCGATTCCATCCCGGCGAAAGTCGAGCTCGCGAGCAGCAGGGCGCGCTCCATCAACGCGTCATACAGCGAGTGCTCTTCAGTGAGCCGGTCGATGACGGCGCGGCGAACCTCGACGAGCGACCGCCCGCGGAACTCGCTGTTCAGATAGTTCGCCGCCTGCTGCAGTTCGACCTGGCTGTACCGTTCCGCTGGCTCGATCACCTTGTGCGAGATCTGTCCGCCGTCCGAGATCAGGACGACGAGGAGCTTGCCGCCGTCGAGCGGAACGAATTCGAGATGCTCGAGCCGCGTGGTGCCGGCGGCAGGGGCGATGGCGAAGCCAACGTGATGCGACGCGCGCGAGACCTCGTGCGAAACGTGCGACAGCAGGTCATCGACGGTGCCCGCCCGGCGGAGCCGCGCTTCGACCTGAGGCCCCGGTCGCGCCGCCCGGCGCTCCGACATCAGCTGATCGACGTACGCCCGGTAGCCCTGGTCGGTGGGGACACGTCCCGCCGAGGTGTGCGGCTGGCGGACGTAGCCCTGGTCCTCGAGGCGGGCCAGGACGTTTCGCAAGGTGGCGGACGACACCCCGAAGCCGCGGCTGGCGAGCCACAGCGACGAAACCGGCTCCCCCTGGTCTATGTAGGCCTGGACGAGGACGCCGAGAATCCGTCGGTCGCGTTCCGGTAGGGCAGGGTGCCGCGTCATGCTGTTTAGCACTCGAACCCGTTGAGTGCTAAGACATTATACGTCAGATGCCGGCACTGGCGGCCAGCTGGGCGGCGGCATCCCGCGCCGCCGCGTTGATCTCGGCCGGATCCAGCCGGCTCAGCCGGAACTCGTCCACCAGGATCTCTCCGGCCACCATCGTCAGCCGGACGTCGGTGCCCCGTGCGGCGTACGCCAGAGTTGACCAGGGATCCGCATCAGGCGCCAGGTGGGGACGGTCGCGCTCGACCAGGATCAGGTCGGCCTGCTTCCCCGGCTCAACGGAGCCGATCTCGGCCTGCATCCCGAGCGCCCGGGCGCCCTCGCGGGTCGCCATCGAGAGCGCATCGCGCGCCGACAGAGCCCCCGGGGCTTCTCGCACAGCCTGGAGCAAGGCCGCCAGGCGGATCTCCTCGAACATGTCCAGCCGGTTGTTGCAGGCTGCCCCGTCCGCGCCGAGCGACACCGAAATCCCGCGGCGTCGCATCTCGGCAACCGGGGCGATGCCGGAGCCGAGCTTCAGGTTCGATCCCGGGCAGTGCAGCACTTTCACGTCCCGTTCCGCGAGCAGTTCCTGCTCGCGCTCGGTGACCCAGACGCAATGCGCGGCGCAGAGGTGCGGTGTCGCGAGCCCGGTGTCGGCCAGATACTCGAGATTGCTGAAGCCGCCCGAGAGCCGGCGCACGAGCTCGACTTCGTCGCGGTTCTCCGAGGCGTGCGTGTGCACGAGGACCTGCTGATCGCGCGAGAGATGGGCCACCGCCTCGAGGAGCTCGCGGGTGCAGGACACCGCGAACCGCGGAGCGAAGGCGCCGTGCAGACGTCCGTTGGCGGCGCCGTCCCAGCGCTTCTTCAGCGCGAGGCTTTCGTCGATCGACGCGGCCGTCCGCTCCAGCAGCCGGCCTGGAACGCCGTCTGCCGAATCCATCATGCACTTGCCGACGACCGCCCGGAGGCCCGTCTCGGCCAGCGTCTCGAACACGACGTCGGTGTCGTGGACGGTCTCCATGGTCAGGACGGTGGTGGTGCCCGACAGGAGCAGCTCCGCCGAAGCCAGCCGCGCTGACGCGCGCAGCGTCGCCGGGGTGTGAGCCGCCTCCATCGGCCAGACGCAGCGCTTGAGCCAGTCGAGCAGCGGCATGTCGTCCGCGTGGCCGCGGAAGAGGGTCTGGCACAGGTGGATGTGGGTCTGGATGAAACCGGGCAGCAGGTACGCGCCGCGGGCATCGACGATCGTGTCCCAGGGGCCGGCGGGCTCGGCGCCGACCGATACGAACCGGCCGTCCCGTATCCCGACCGCCCCCTCGACGATGTCGAGGCGGTCGTTCATCGTCAGGATGGTGGCGTTACGGACGATCGTGGAGGGCACGGATGTCGAGCCGCTTCATCGAAAGCCGGCCCGTCTCGGCGCCGCGCCGGACGGCGATCAGCTCGGCCAGGATGCTCACCGCGATCTCGGCCGGCGTGACCGCGCCGATGTCGAGTCCGATCGGGGCGTGCACGCGCTCGAGGCACTCGACCGGCATTCCCTCGTCGATCAGTGCGTCGCAGATGCGCGCCACTTTCGCCCGGCTGCCGATCAGCCCGAGATAGCGCAGATCGCGCGCCGCCAGCGCGCGCATCGCGTCCAGGTCGTGCTGATGCCCGCGCGTGACCACGACGACGAAGGCGGACGCCGGCAGGGCGGCGCGGTGGAGCCACTCGGGGATCGGCTCGACCACCCGGTCGGCGGTGGGGAAGCGCTCGGCGCTGGCGAACTTCTCCCGGTCGTCCACGACGTGCAGATGAAAGCCGGCGTCGCCGGCGATCTTCGCGAGGTGATGGCCGACGTGGCCGGCCCCGATCACGTAGAGGTGCGGATCCGGTTGCAGCGGATCGACGTGCACGTCCATTCGTCCGCCGCAGATCAGCCCGTTCTCCTGGGCGAAATCGTCGTTCAGCTCGTAGTGGAGCACCGACGAGCGACCGTCGGCAATGGCCAGCCGCGCCTTGCCGATGGCGTCGTTCTCGTAGCAGCCGCCGCCGATCGTGCCGATGGTGCGGCCGTCGGCGAACACCAGCATCTTCGCGCCGGCGCGCTGCGGCGTCGACCCCTGGGCGCGGATCACGGTGACGAGCGCAGCGGTCTCGCCGCGCCTGAGCGCGTCGGCCGCGGCGGTCAACACCTCTTCGTTCAGAAGAGAACCTCGATCTTCGACTTGCTCTTGCACTGTGACACGAAGGCCTGCTGCCGTTCCTCGCGGCGCTTGGCGGTCAGCATCTGGCGGATCTTTTCGCTCGCCTCGGGGAGCGCGATGTCCTTGCGCTCGACCACCTTGATCACGTGAAAGCCGAACTGGGTTTCGACGACGTCGCTGATCTGGCCGGGCTGCAGGGAGAAGGCGACCTTCGAGAACGCCGGCACCATGCTGCCCCTGGTGAAGAACCCGAGATCGCCCCCCTGCTGGGCGCTGCCGTCGCTCGAGTGCTTTCGGGCCAGCTCGGCGAAATCGGTTCCGGCCCGGGCCTGCTTGAGGACCCCTTCCAGCGTCTCTCGCGCCTTCTTCTTGGAAGCTTCGTCGAAGCCTTCGGGGCGGATCAGGATGTGGCTGGCGCGCACGCCGCTGAATTCATCCGGGTTCTTCTCGTAGAAGTCCTTGATGTCGGCCTCGCCGACCGGAGCCAGGTCGGCGAGCTCGGCTTCCATCATCTTGCTCACCGCGAGGTCCTTGCGGATGTCGGCGCGCAGACGGTCGAGCGTCATGTCACGCGCGGCGAGTGCCTGGTTGAACATCTTGGGGTCCGGGATCTGCTTGCGCAGCTCGGCGATGCGTGCGTCGCTGACCTGCTTGGCTTCGGCCTCGGTGACCTTGATGTCGCGGGCTTTGGCTTCCTGCACCAGCACCGTGTAGGTCACGATCTGGTCGACCACCGCGCGGAAGATCTCGTCGCGGCGTTCCGTCGGTACCGGCCGTCCGGCCTGCACTTCCATCTGCTTGACGCGACGGTCGAACTCGGACCTGGGGATGCTCTCACCGTTGACGCGCGCGATCACCGGCGGAATCGTCGCCGGCACCGGCTTTGGCGGCTCGGGCGGCTTGGCGGCCGGCTTCTCGGCGGGGGGCGGTGTCGTTGCCGCGGGTTGACTGGCCGCGGGCGGCGCGGCGGTCTTGGTTTCAGTGGCGGGCGGCTTTCGGCAGGCGGTCCCCGCCGTCGCGATCAGGATGAGGGCGACGGCTGCGCCCGAACGAACGTTCAGCATGTTTTTATTATGGCCGGAAACTATGAAGCTGGCAGATCTCCGTCGGCTCGGACCCCTGGACGAAGGCCTCGCGGAAGGTCCGCGGACAGCTCGGCCGTGGCGAGCTTGCCGGTGTCACGGTCGATATCCGCGAAGCTGATCCCTTCCGGTTCCGCGAACGGGATGCTCGGCCGGCCCGCCAGGGCCCGCATCATGAAGGTGGTCCAGATGGGCAGCGCCGCCTGCGTGCCGCTGAGGCCGACCGGCTGGTTGTCGTCGAGGCCGACCCAGACCACGGTCAGCAGCTCGGGGGTGAAGCCGACGAACCACGCATCGCGCAGATCGTTGGTCGTGCCTGACTTGCCGGCGGCGTCATGGGTGAAGCCGGCGGCCCGTGCTCCCGCGCCGGTGCCTTCGTTGATGACGCTCCGCATCATGTTGGTCACCAGGAAGGTGGTGTCCGGCCGCGACACGTTGCGGGGAGGTAGCGTCTGCACCGGGATCTCCCGGCCGCCGCTGACGATGCGCAAGATCGGCTTCAGCGGACGGATCGTGCCGCCGTTGGGAAACAGCGTGTAGGCACTGGCCACCTGGAGCGGGGTCGCCTCGAACACCCCGAGCGCGATCGACGGATACGGACGCGGCGGTGTGCCGGCGCCGACCCGGCGCCACAGGCCGGCCACCTCGTCGTAGCCGGCGGTCTCCGCCACCTTGACGGTCACGATGTTTCGCGACAGCGCCAGCGCGCGCCGCAGGGTGATCGGTCCTTCGTACTCACCGTCGTAGTTCGCCGGGGTCCAGGGCTGCTCGTTGAAGTCCCAGGTCGTGGGTTCGTCGATCACCACCGTCGCCGGCGTGATGTCGGTGCGCCCCTCGGCCAGAGCGTGCTCGAACGCGGCGAGGAACACGAACGGCTTGAACACCGAACCCGGCTGGCGGTTGGCGTTGATCGCGCGGTTGAACTGCGACTGGTTGTAGCTCCGTCCGCCGACCAGCGCCAGGATCTCGCCGGTGCGCGGATCGATCGCCACCAGCGCTGCCTGCGCCGGCTGTCGCTTCCGCTTCGCCAGGATCTCGTCGACCCGCGTCAGCCCGTCTCGCACCGCGTCCTGCGCCAGCTTCTGCAGATGCAGGTCGAGGGTCGTGAATACGTCGACCGCGCCGGAGACCTTGTACTTCTCGTGCAACTCCTGGCTCACCAGGTCGACGAAGTACGGGGCTTCGTTCTCGAGCGACCGCGCCGCGACCTGCAGCGGCTCGCTCGACGCCCGCGCCGCCGTCTCGGCGTCGATGAACCCCGAATCGGCCATCGCCTTCAGGACGACGTTGCGGCGTTCCCTCGACCGCTCCGGGTTGTTGAACGGAGAGTGGCGGGGGGGCGACTGGATGACTCCGGCGATCGTCGCCGCCTCGCTCAGCGTGACGTTGGCGACGTCCTTGCCGAAGAACAAGCGCGCCGCCTCGGGCACGCCGTGGATGGCGAACGAGCCGCGCTGCCCGAGCCACACGTCGTTCAGGTAGAGCGCGAGCACCTCGTCTTTCGACAGCCGCCGCTCCAGGGCGATCGACATGATCCATTCCTGGAACTTCCGGCGGGCCGAGCGTTCCTGCGTCAGGAAGGTGTTCTTCACCAGCTGCTGGGTGAGGGTGCTGCCGCCGCGCATGTAGCTCTTGGAGCCGAACGCGTAGTCGAACACCGAGGCCACGATCGCGACCGGGTCGATGCCCGGGTGATCGTAGAAGCGCCGGTCTTCGATCGCCAGCACCGCCTGCACCAGCTTCGGGTGGATCTGGGCCAGCGCCACGTCGCGGCGCTTCTCCCGGCCGCTGGTGACGAGCGCGGTGATCAACGGCGTACTCGAGCTCGAGCCGCTCCACCCGGCGGCCGCCGGTCACCGTCTCGATGTAGTCGATGCCCGACGGTTCCTTGTCCTTGCCCCGGGCGACGAAATGGATCCGCGACAGCCGTCCGCGTGCTTCCCCTTCCTTCGGGACGATGAGCAGCGTGTCGCGCCCGATCGTGAACTCTCCCGGCTCCCCTGCCTTGACGCGCTGTGCGTAGCCGAGGTCGTTGAGCCGCTCGACCAGCTGGCGGGCGGTCAGCGCCTGCCCGCGGCGCACCTCGAAGGGACGTCCGAACACGCGCGGGTCCGCCCGCTGGAACTCGCCGTGCATCCGGGCGTCGATCAGGCGGGCGAAGCTGACGTAGTAATAGGTGGTGAGCCCGGCCACGCACAGGAACGGGACGCCCAGGCCGACGAGCAGGTAGAACTTCCAGCCCCGTCGCCGCCAGCCCTTGCCGGCCGGTTTGCGCGCGGTCGGCTTGCTGCCGCGCCTGGTTCTGCCGGCCGCTGCCTGCGGCAATCCGATGCGGAATCTGGGCATACGTTCCGATGCGTGGACGAGCAGCGGGGACGTCGATATTGTAACCGGCGTCTGAAGTAACCTGTGGAAAAGTGTCGAACATGACGAACGTCGACCTGCTGGTCTTCGGCCCCCATCCCGATGACATCGAGATCGGCTTCGGCGGCGCCGTCGCGCTGCACGTGGCGCAGGGGTTCCGGGTCGGCCTCTGCGACCTCACCCGCGGCGAGCTGGGGTCCAACGGCACCGTCGACGATCGCCTCGCCGAGGCCGAAGCCGCCCGGGCGGTGCTCGGCGCCGACTGGCGCGTCAACTTCGCCTGGCCGGACGGCGGACCCTTCGACACCCCCGCCCACGCCGACGACGTCGTCGGGCTGGTGCGGGCCTGTCGTCCCGAGGTCGTCGCCCTCCCGGTACTGGAACGACCGCCATCCCGACCACCGGGCTGCCAGCGAGGTACTGAGTCGTGCGGTCTTCAAGGCGGGCCTGCGGCGCTACCGGCCGGCAGCCTCGGCGCGTGCCTGGTCCGGGAATGAAAACGACGGCGAGTCCTGGCGGCCGCGGCGTGTCTGCTACTACTTCATCAACGATGACGCGCCGGTGTCGTACGGGCTGGACGTGTCCGAGGTCTACGACAAAAAGCGACAGGCGCTGGCCTGCCACGGCACCCAGTTCACGCCCGATGGACCAGACAGCGTCCCCACTCGACTGACCGCCAGCACGTTCGGCCAGCTGATCGAAAGCCGGGACGCGCATCTGGGCGCGCTGACCGGCGTCGGGTACGCCGAAGGCGTCATCGTGCGCGAGCCGATGCTGCGGACCTCGTTGTTCGACGACCGGAGGCTGGTGTGAATATCGGGGTCATCTGTTATGCCTCGGTCGGCGGCAGCGGTATTGTGGCCACCGAACTGGCGAAGAGCCTGGCGACGCGCGGCCACGGCGTCCACGTGGTCAGCACCGATCCGCCGTTCCGGCTCGGTGACTACCAGCCCGGGCTCTGGTTTCACCGCGTCAATACCCCGGCCTACCCGTTGTTCCGCGAGCCGCAGTACGTGATCTCGCTGGCCACCCGGATCGTGCAGATCGCCCGCGAGTTCGATCTCGACGTCGTCCATGCTCACTACGCGGTGCCGCATGCGACGGCCGCTTACCTGGCCAAGCAGATCATGCTCGAGTCCCGGGACGTGGCCCGGCTGCCGAAGATCATCACCACCTTGCACGGCACCGACATCACGCTGGTCGGCAGTGATCCGTCCTACTGTGAGACTGTGTCGTTCTCGATCGATCAGTCGGACGGCGTGACCGCGGTCTCGGAAAGCCTGAAGGCCGACACCTACCGCGCACTGTCGGTCGAGCGCGACATCACCGTGATCCCGAACTTCCTCGACTGCTCCGTTTATCGGCGGGTACCGAACCCGGCGCTGCGCGCGCGCTATTGCCCGGACGGCTCCGAGAAGCTGCTGATCCACATCTCGAACTTCCGTCCGGTCAAGCGTCCGACCGCCGTCGTCGAGGTCTTCGCGAAGATCACGGCGAAAGTCCCGTCACGGCTGCTGCTGGTCGGCGACGGTCCGGAGCTCGCCGCGGCGATGGAGACGGCCCGGCATCTCGGTGTCGCGAAATCCGTGGAAGCGCTGGGGGAACAGGACCAGGTCCTGCCGCTGCTGTCGATCGCCGACCTGTTCCTCCTGCCGTCGGAGCAGGAAAGCTTCGGCCTGTCAGCGCTCGAAGCGATGGCCTGCGAAGTACCGGTGGTGGCGTCACGCGTCGGCGGTCTCCACGAGGTGGTGGACGACGGCGCGAGCGGCTTCCTGCACGCGGTCGAGGACCTCGACGGCATGGCGGCGAGCGGGATCAGGCTGCTGACCGACGCCGCGCTCCATCGCCAGTTCGCCCACGCCGGGCGCCGCGCCGTCGCCGAACGGTTCTGCGCCGACCTGGTCGTGCCGATGTACGAAGCTTTCTACCGGTCGCTGGTCGAAACCACCGACGCCCCCGCCGTCCGGGGGGCCTGAGCCGGCACCCGCCGATGACCTTCGCCGCCGAATACGTGTCGTGCGTCCTCAACGAGAACTTCGAGGATGCGAAGGCCCAGTTCCTCGGGCCGCTGATGGCGATCCACCAGGCCCACCTGGTCATGCTGGTCGAGCGATCGATCGTGCCGCGGACCGAGGCGCGGGCGATCCGCGACGCCCTCGCCCGCATCCCGGTCGAGGAGGTCAGGCGGGCGAAATACGACGGCACCTGCGAGGACCTGTTCTTCTACGTCGAAGGGCTGATCGTCGCCGCCTGCGGCGAGGAGGTGGCCGGACGGCTGCATACCGCGCGCTCCCGGAACGACATCGACATGACGATGTACCGGATGCGGCAGCGGGGATTGATTCTCGCGCTGGCCGGGGTGACGCTCGACCTGCGGCAGCGCCTGTTGTCGCTCGCCGCGGCGCATCGCGAGGACGTCTTCCCGGCGCACACCCACACGCAGCCCGCCCAGCCGTCCACCGTCGCCCATTACCTGCTGGCGGTGATCGAGCAGCTCGAACGTGACGCGGTACGTATGCGCGCCGCGTACTCGACCACCAACCAGAGCCCGCTCGGCGCCTGTGCCATTACCGGTACCGGCTTCCCGATCGACCGGACGCGCACCGCGCAGCTGCTCGGGTTCGACGGAACCACCGGTAATACCTACGGCAGCATCGCCACCGTCGATTACCTGCTCGAAAGCGTGTCCGCCGCTGCCGTGATGCTCACCGGCCTGGGCCGCGTGATCCAGGACCTGCTGCTGTGGTGCACCGCGGAGTTCGGCTACCTGCGACTGGCGGACGGGTTCGTGCAGTGCAGCAGCATCATGCCGCAGAAGCGCAACCCGGTTGCGCTCGAGCACGCGCGGGGGATCGCGAGCAAGGCCGTGGGGCAGGCGGGCGCGATCCTGCTCACCGTCCACAACACCCCGTTCGGTGACATCGTCGACACCGAGGATGACCTGCAGCCGCTGGTGTTCTCGACGTTCAAGGACGCGATGCGGACCGTCCGGCTGGTCGCCGCGGCGCTGGCGGAGGCGACGTTCGACCGCGAGAAGATGGCGGCGCGCGCCGAGCGAGGCTGGATCACCGCTACCGAGCTGGCCGACACGCTGACGCGCGATCGCGGCGTTTCGTTCAAGACCAGCCATGCGATCGCGGCGCGGTTCGCTGCCGCCTCCGCATCGCGCCCGAATGATTCTCGATCGGCGGTGCTCCGCGACGTGTCGGCCGAAGTGACCGGCGGGGAGATCGATTACCCGGAAGAGGAGCTCGCCCGGATCCTCAGCGCGCGCCACTTCGTCGAGGTGCGGACCACACCTGGCGGGCCTGCGCCTGCGGTGACTGGGAAGGCGATCGAGGCGTCTCTCGCAACTCTCACCGCCGATCGCGACTGGCTGGACGGCAGATTCGCCAGCCTTGACGCGGGAGAGAAGGCGCTCCGCCGCGCTATCGAGTTCTGATTCTTAGTTCTGAATTCTTAGTTCTGAATTTCAGATTGTGATCACCCAGTGCTGTCCCATCTCGAGCGGCAGCTCCTCGAGCAGGCGGTCGACGAGCGCGGGGCCGTAGCGGTTGAGGAAGAAGATGCCGCCCAGGGTGCGCTCCTGCGGCTGACCGGCGGGAAAGATCTGCGCCTGGGCACGCGCGAACTGGCGGCGCAGCGTGTCATCCCGTTTCTTCGCCGCCTGGACCACCTTGTTCTGCAGCCCGCGGAGATCGTGCTCGATTTTTCCGAGCGTGGTTCTGGCGGCGCCCGCCAGCGTCGGGTCGACCGCCGGCACGACCTCGATCACCCGTTCCATCGCGCGGCGCATGGCCGCATCCGCTTCGGCGAAGGCCTGCTCGACGGTGGCGGGAAGCTGCGACTGGAGCAGCCTGTTGAGCGCCGATTCGTCCTGCGGCTGGAGATCCGGGACCGGCACGTTGTAGCGAGCGAGGAACCGGCGGGTCGCCGAGTCAATCAGCGTCGCGGTGGCGCGCGGGTACATCAACGGCATCGGCACGCCGAAGTGTTCGTAGACGCCGCGCAGCTGTCCGAGATAGGCGAGCTCGCTGGGGCCGGCCACGTAGCTGATCGTCGGGAAGAGCGTGTCCTGGACGATCGGCCGCAGCAGCACGTTCGGGCTGAATCGTTCCGGATGATCGACCGCTTCGGCCGCGAGCGACGCGGTGGAGTGATTCTGCTCGTCGACGACGAGGGCGTCCCCCTGGCGGCGAATCGGGACCCGTCCGCCATCGAGCCGGAACAGCGCGACGCTGTCTGGCTGCGGGACGACCTGGGCGGTATGACCGCGACGGGTCATTTCCTCCCCGCCGGATGCGGCGAGCGTCGCGGTCCGGTCCGGAAACTGGATCTCGCGGGCAAACAGGTCGGCCGCCAGCGGCTTGGCCGCCGGGTCCCCCGATTCGAACACCACGAGCCCATGAGGGCCGAGGAGGGACTCGATCCAGCCGGCGAACGCCTCGGCCATGCCGGCCCCGGGGCGCCAGTGGGTCTGCGCCTGCTCGATCACCCAGTTGGTGAAATCTGTCGGTGGCAGCGCCGCTCGCAGCTCTTCGATGGTCAGACTGACCGCACTGTCGAGCTTCAGCGCTCCGACCGGCATCCGGCCGGCCCCTTCCGGTTCGGGCAGCGCGATCGTCAGCGGAGTCAGGTCGGGCCCGAGGACGGTCGCGCTGCGAACTTCGGCCCAGTCGTGATCCTCGGCGTCGACCCAGAAGATCGGCACCACCGGCACGCCGTGCTCCGCCGATGCCCGGCGCGCCAGCTTCACGGCGGTGATGGCCTTGAGCAGGGTGAACAGGGGACCGCCGAACGCGCCGGCCTGCTGGCCGGTCAGGACGGCGACGGTGCGGGGATCGGCGAGGAGGGATGCCGCGGCGCGGGCCTCAGCCGGAGCGGCGCGCCGTGCCTGCTGCGCCTGGAGCAGAGCGCTGACTTCGCCATGCCGTCGCGGATGCTGCTGCGCGCGGGCGATCGCGGCCGCCCACGCCTCCGGTGACCCGGGGTCGCCGGCATAGAGCGGCGCGACCTTGGAGAAATCGTGGGCGTAGTCGCCGGCCAGAGGCTTGGCCCAGCCAAGACGCCGAAGGTCGATGCCGGTACAGGAAGCCTCGTCATCCGCATGTGACACGGTCGCGTACTCTCTCAGAGCGTTCTGAAACATGTCAAGGTGGCCACGTCCGTTCGACGCCGCAGATGAGCGCATGGATTCAGAAAAGGCGGGAACGGGGGATAATGTGTTAGATTTTTTTCAACCCCGCCGAGGAGCTCCCGAAACTGACCCGAGACGACCCGTCGGCGTTCGCACCACCGCCCGCATTCGGCCCCTTCAGGGTGCTGCATCAGGTTGGCGTGGGAGCGCTTGGCCCGGTCTTCAGAACCTACGAACCGACCCGTGACCGGCTGGTCGCGGTCAAGGTGTTTCGTCTCGACATCACGCCCGAGCAGGCGCAGGCGCTGGCCGACGAGCTGTCGAAGCCGGCCGACGCCGGACTGTTCCATCCGTCGATCGTCGAGCCGATCGCCGCCGGCGTCGAGGGCACGGTCGCCTACCGCGCGGACGAATACGTCGCGGCCGAGACGCTCGACGTCGCGATGCGCCACTACGCGCCGGCGACGGTCGAGAAGGCGATGCCGTTCATCACCCAGCTCGCCGGGGCAATCGATTTCGCCCGGAACGCCGGGGTCGGTCACGGCGCCCTGCATCCGCGCGACATCTTCGTCACGCCGGATGAAGTCCGGGCCAGCGGCTTCGGCGTCGTCGAAGCGCTGGAGCGGGTCGGGTTGCGCGCGCCGGTCCGGCGTCCCTACACCGCCCCCGAGCGGGTGGCGGGGAAGCCCTGGGGCTCGCCGGCAGACGTCTTTTCGCTGGCGGTCATCGCCTACGAGCTGCTCACCGGCCGGCGCCCCGCCGGCACGGGTACGGAGATCGGCGACGTGCCGGGCAGCGCTGATGCCCAGGCGATACACACGACGCTCGTCCAGGCGATGCACGAAGACCCGGCGCGACGCTATCCGTCGGCGCTCGCCTTTGCGTCGGCGCTCGACGCCGCCGCGCGCGGGGTCGTGGTGGCGCCGGGAGCCGTTGCGGCCGCTGCCGCGCCCCGCGACGCCGATACCGGGAGCCCCGAGATCGCCGGCTTCGAGACCGAGCGCCAGCAGCCGGTCGAGGCCGAGCAGGAAGAAGCCGCGTTTGCGGCAGCCGAACCGGCGGTCGACGACATCGAGGCCGAGCGCGAGGCGGACGAAGCGCACATGGCGCTCGTGGCCGAAGATTATCCCGCCGAGCAGCACGGAGCGGGGATGGGGGACCCGTCGATCTTCGAGCAAGAGTCGATCTTCGAAGAAGTGACGGTAGAAGATCTCGCGCTCGGATCCGCAGCGGCGAAAAAGACCGACCGGTTCGCCCGTGGGTTCGGAACATCCGATCGATCCGGCGGGGCGGCGGCACGCGACACCGCCGAACGGACGGCAATCGACGACTTTGACGATGAGCCGGAAGATCGGCTGGCTGACGCGCGTCACGCCGCGTCAGGCGGTGCGGCAGGTTCCTACGGCGGTGATCCGGTCGTGGTCTACGACCGGCGCGGGCCCGGCATGGGGACGGTCGTCATCGTCGTGATGCTGGCGCTGGTGGTGGGTTTCGTGGGTGGCCATGCGCTCGGCAGCCGCGGGCGCGACGCGGCGACGGAGGTATCGACGGCCCCGGCTGGAGACGCGGGCGCGGCGGCGGCGAAACCCGCCGACGGCGCCGCCAAGCCATACAGCGAACAGACCGTGGACCGGCCTTCGGATCCATCCAAGACCGCTGGCGGACCGCCGCAGCCGACGACCGGTGCGCCGGCCGCTTCAGGTGCCGGTGCGCCAGGCCGGGTGCCGGCGCCCCCCACGCCGGCTACCCCGGCGGCGACCTCCGGAACCGTGGAAGTTCAGTCCACCCCACCCGGCGCTGGAGTGCTGATCAATGGCACCTGGCGTGGACGGACGCCGCTGACCGTTCGCCGGCTGCGGTTCGGACGGCACTCGATCAGAGTGGTGCAACCCGGATTCTCGCGCACCGACGATGAGGTGACGCTCTCAGCCGGCACGCCGACGCGCACTGTGTCGGTGAAGCTCGTGCCGACTGCCGCCGGGCCGGCTCCGGCCAAAGCGGCCGCGGCGGCACCGAAGACAGCCAAACCACCGGCCAGGTCCGCGCCCACGAAATCACAAACCGCGAAGCCGCCGGTCACCAAAACCGATCCGGCCGCCGCTCAGGTGTACACCGGTTCCATCTACGTCGATTCGCGACCGCGCGGGGCGCGGGTCCTGATCGACGGCAAGGAAATGGGCACCACCCCGGTGCTGATACCGGACATCCGCATCGGCTCCCACATCGTCCGGCTGCAGCTCGCCGAGCACAGCGACTGGACCTCCACCGCACGGGTCACCGCCGGACAGGAAGCGCGCGTGACCGGATCGCTCGAACGCAACCGATGAAAGCAACGCTCGTCCTTGAAAACGGCCTGGTCTACGCCGGGCAGGCTGCCGGCGCGCCCGGCGAAGCCGCTGGGGAAGTGGTCTTCAACACCAGCATGACGGGATACCAGGAGATCCTCACCGATCCCTCGTACTCCGGTCAGATCGTGACGATGACCGTGCCCGAGGTCGGCAACTACGGAGTGGCGGGGGACGACGGCGAGTCGCGCGGCACCCAGGTCGCCGGCTTCATCGTGCGCGAGGAATCGCCGGTCGCCAGCAACTGGCGGTCCGAGGAGACGCTGCGCGGATACCTCACCCGCAACAACGTCGTGGCGATTTCCGACATCGATACCCGGGCGCTGACCCGCGTCCTGCGTTCGTCCGGGGTGATGCGCGGGGTGATCGCCACCGGCGACGTCGACCCGCGTCAGCTGATCGAGAAGGCGCGCGCACTGCCGTCGATGGAAGGGTCCGACCTGGTCATGGGCGTGACCTGTGAGACGCCGTTCGACTGGGCCGACACACCGTCCGACGAGTTCGCGCCGGTGCCGGAGCGCCGCGCCGGCCAGCGGCTGCGGGTCGCGGCCTACGACTTCGGGATGAAATACAACATCCTGCGGCGCTTCACCGCGCACGGCTGCGACGTGCGCGTCTACCCGGCGACGACGCCCGCTTCCGAGCTGCTGGCTACCAGCCCGGACGGCGTGTTCCTGAGCAACGGACCCGGCGACCCGGCGGTGCTCGATTACGCCATCGACAACACGCGGACGCTGATGAAGGCGGATGTGCCGGTCTTCGGCATCTGTCTCGGTCACCAGATCATGTCGCTGGCCATGGGCGGCGAGACGTTCAAGCTGAAGTTCGGGCATCGCGGCGCCAACCACCCGGTCAAGGAGCTCGAGACCGGCAAGGTGGAGATCACCTCGCAGAATCACGGCTTCGCCGTGGATCCGAAGTCGCTGCCCGCCGACGTGAAGATCACGCACGTGAATCTCTACGACGGCACGGTCGAAGGTCTCCGCCACGAGAGCCGGCCGTTCTTCTGCGTGCAGTACCATCCCGAGGCCGCTCCCGGCCCGCACGACGCCGATTACCTGTTCAGGCAGTTCCTGGACGAGATGGAAAAGAGAGCTTAGCGAACGTGTTGACCCCACCGTTGGGAGTTGACGGATCCACCGACAAAGAATGCCAAAACGTCTAGATATCAAGCGGGTCCTGGTGATCGGCTCCGGCCCGATCGTCATCGGCCAGGCCTGCGAGTTCGACTATTCCGGCACCCAGGCCTGCAAAGCGCTGCGGGACGAGGGGCTCGAAGTCGTGCTGGTCAACAGCAACCCGGCGACGATCATGACGGATCCGGAGATCGCCGACCGGACCTACATCGAGCCGCTCACCCCGGAGTTCGTCGCCCAGATCATCGAGCGCGAGCGTCCCGACGCGATCCTGCCGACGGTCGGCGGCCAGACCGCGCTCAACCTGGCGATCGCGCTGGCCGAGAACGGCACGCTGGAGAAGTACGGCGTCGAGCTGATCGGCGCGTCGGTCGAGGCGATCAAGCTCGCCGAGGACCGCCTGCTGTTCCGCGAGGCGATGCGCGAGATCGGCGCCGAGGTGCCGCGCAGCATCTATTGCCGCTCGCTGGACGAGGCGATCGCCGCGGTCGACGACATCGGCTTCCCGGCGATCATCCGCCCGTCTTTCACCATGGGGGGTGTCGGCGGCGGGATCGCCTACAACATCGAAGAGTTCCGTGAGCTCGCCGGCCGGGGCATCGACATGAGCCCGGTGCACCAGATCCTGCTCGAGGAATCCATCATCGGATGGAAGGAGTTCGAGCTCGAGGTGATGCGCGACACGGCGGACAACTTCGTCGTGATCTGTTCGATCGAGAACATCGACCCGATGGGGGTCCACACCGGCGACAGCATCACCGTCGCCCCGGCGCTCACCCTGACGGATCGCGAATACCAGCGGATGCGCGATCTCGCCAGGCGGATCATCCGGCGGGTCGGGGTCGAAACCGGCGGTTCGAACATCCAGTTCGCCATCAACCCGGAGAACGGCCGGATCATCGTCATCGAGATGAACCCGCGGGTGTCGCGGTCGTCGGCGCTGGCCTCGAAGGCCACCGGGTTCCCGATCGCCAAGATTGCCGCCAAGCTGGCGCTCGGCTATCACCTCGACGAGATCCCCAACGACATCACCCGGCTGACCCCCGCCTCGTTCGAGCCGACAATCGACTACGTCGTCGTCAAGGTACCGCGGTGGGCCTTTGAGAAGTTCCCGCGCGCCGACCGTACGCTCACCACCCAGATGAAGTCGGTGGGCGAGGTAATGGCGATCGGGCGGACGTTCAAGGAAGCGTTCATGAAGGCGTTCCGCTCGCTGGAGCTGGGCAACGCCGGGCTGCTGTTCGGCCAGCCGATGTCGGGCGGCCGCGACGGCCTGACCAACGAGGAGGAACAAGGGGCGCTGCAGCGCGAGCTGAGCGTGCCGAACGACCGCCGGATGTGGGCGCTGTTCCGTGCGCTGGATCGCGGCTGGACGGTCGACGAGCTGCACCAGGCGACCAGGATCGATCCCTGGTTCCTCGTCCAGTTCTCCGAGATCGTCGAGCTGCAGCGGTCGGCCGCGCTGGTCGGCCTGCGCGGGATTTCCGCCGACATGCTGCGCGCCCTCAAGCGCGCCGGCATTGCCGACCGCGAGCTCGCCACCGTGCTCGGCGCCGACGAGGCGGCGGTCCGGGAGGCCCGGCTCGAGCACGGCATCAAGCCGTCCTACAAGCGCATCGACACCTGCGCCGCGGAGTTCGAGTCGTTCACGCCCTACCTGTACGGTGCCTACGAGTTCGAGTGCGAGGCCGACCCGACGCCACGGCAGAAAGTCGTCATCCTCGGCAGCGGACCCAACCGGATCGGCCAGGGGATCGAATTCGACTACTGCTGCTGTCACGCCGCCTTTGCCCTGCGCGACGAGGGGTTCGAGACCATCATGGTCAACTGCAACCCCGAAACGGTGTCGACCGACTACGACACCGTCGACCGTCTGTATTTCGAGCCGCTGACGTTCGAAGACGTTTCGGCAATCATTTCGCGCGAGCAGGAGGCCGGCGGCGAGGTCTCCTGCGTCGTCCAATACGGCGGTCAGACTCCGCTCAAGCTGTCGCTGGCCCTGCAGGAGGCTGGTTACCGGATCATCGGCACCTCCCCCGATTCGATCGACCTCGCCGAGGACCGCGAGCGCTTCGCCAAGCTGCTGTGGGAGCTCGGGATCCCCCAGGCGCCGAGCGGGATCGCGACGACCGCCGAAGAGGCGCGCGAAGTGGCGGCATCGATCGGCTTCCCGCTGGTCGTGCGGCCGTCGTACGTGCTCGGCGGGCGGGCGATGGCCATCGTCTACGACATGGCCACGCTCGACCGCTACATGACGAACGCGGTGGCGGCCTCCCCCGGGCACCCGATCCTGATCGACAAGTTCCTCGAGGATGCGGTGGAGCTCGACGTCGATGCGATCGCCGATGCGACCGGAGCGGTGGTGATCGGCGGGATCATGGAACACATCGAGGAGGCCGGGATCCACTCCGGCGACAGCTCCTGCGTCGTTCCGCCGTTCAAGGTGATCGACTCGCACGTCGAGCTGATCCGCGACTACACCCGCCGGATCGCACGGGCGCTCAAGGTCATCGGCCTGATGAACGCGCAGTTCGCCATCAAGGACGACACCGTCTACGTGCTGGAAGTCAATCCGCGCGCCTCGCGCACCGTGCCGTATCTCTCGAAGGCGACCGGGGTGCCGCTGGCGAAGGTCGCGGCGCGCGTCATGATCGGCCGGACGCTGGCCCAGCTCGGTCTGACGGCGGACCTCGAGGTGTCGGGGTTCTTCGTGAAGTCTCCGGTGTTCCCGTTCGTGCGGTTCCCCGGCGTCGACACCATCCTCGGCCCCGAGATGAAGTCCACCGGCGAGGTGATGGGAGGGGCGTTGACCTTCGGCAATGCCTTCGCCAAGGCCTCGATTGCCGCCGGTGTGCAACTGCCGCGCGAGGGCACGGTCTTCATCAGCGTCAACAACCACGACAAGCCGGCGGTCGTGCAGATCGCCCGCGATCTTCGAGACATCGGCTTCGCGATCGTCGCGACGCGGGGCACCGCGAACTACCTGCGGGCCCACGGCGTCGACGCCGCCATCGTCTTCAAGGTCAACGAAGGACGGCCGCACGTCGGCGACGAGATCCTGAACAACCGGATCCACCTGGTCATCAACACGCCGCTCGGGCGCGAGTCGTTCTTCGACGACCGCACGGTACGCCGGATCGCGATGATGCACGGCGTCCCCTGCATCACGACGCTCACCGGCGCCGGCGCCACCGTGAACGCCATCAAGGCGCTGCTTACCGAGAGCCTGACCGTCCGCGCCCTGCAGGAGTACCACGCAGAAGCTGCAACGAAGCAGGTCTGACGGGCGCTCATTTTCAGCCAGCTTCTTCGAACCTCGCTCGAGAGTGGTCGTGGAATCTGGCGCAAGAACGCTGAACTGCGTCCCCGATCCTGAGCCCGGGTAGGCGCCCCGGCTTCTTGCATCCGGTACACCGAATGCGTGTGCCGGCCGCGACCCTCGCTCTGCCCCTGCTCGCCGGCGCCGCCGGCGGCGTTCGGCTCTCCGAGACCACCCCCGACCACCTGATTGTCGCGTCCGCGGCGGCCGCCGTCCTGTGCCTGATCGCCGGTCTCGGCTTCCTCGCCGACGACCAGCCGGTCGCGGTGATCCTGTGTGCGATGACCGGATCCTTGTGCGCGGGCTACTCCACGGGGACCTCGACGTCACGGGCGCTTCTCGCGCCGCCGCTGCTGCGCTGGTTCGAGACCCTGGCGGCCCCGGACACGGAGCCGGTCCTTGTCGAAGGGGTGCTGCGTGACGACGCCGCGTTGATGCCGTACGGCGTCGTGATAACCGTTGACGTTCGAATCGTGGAGCGGGTCAGTGGCCGGCGTGAACGCACCGCCGGCGGCGTTCGCCTCGTGGTCACCGGCAGCCTGTCCTTCCGCGACGTCGGCCAGTGGCGTGCCGGGCGGACAGTGCGTGCCCCGGCGTTGCTGCGGGTGCCGACGGTGTTCGCGGACCCGGGCGTCCCCGACGAGCGGCGCGGCCTCGCCCTCCGCGGGGTCGCGCTGACCGGCTCGGTCAAGAGCGCCAGCCTGGTCGAAGTCACCGCGCCCGGCTCGTGGCTCTCGGAGCAGGCGGCGCGGGCGCGTGCCTGGACGCGGCGAACGATCGACCACCATGTCGGGAGTCGCGACCGGCGCTCGGCCGCGGTCGCCACCGCCATCCTGATCGGCGATCGCACCGGGCTCTCGGACGACGACGAGCGCCGGCTGCAGGATGCCGGGACCTATCACGTGATCGCCATCTCGGGGGGGAACATCGCCATACTCACTACCCTGCTGGTGATGGGTGCGCGGCTGCTGTTCGTCCCGTTTCGCGCCGGTGCGGCCGCCTGCCTGGCGCTGCTGCTGTTCTACGCGGAGGTAGCCGGAGGAGCGGCATCGGTCGGCCGCGCGGTCACGGCCGCTTCACTGTTCCTGGCGGCGCAGATTCTCGACCACCGCGGAGCGCCGCTGAACGTGCTGGCCGTCGCGGCGGTGCTCGCCGTTGGCCTGCGTCCGGCGACGACCCTCGACGGCGGATTCCTGCTCTCGTTCGGGGCGACCGCGGGAATCGTCCTCGGCGTGCCGCGGCTCGTGCGATTGCCGGCGGGCCCGCGCGGAACGACGTTGCGCCGGGTGGCCCGCGGGGCCGGGATGCTGGTCGTCGGGCTCGCCGCCGCGACGTTCTGCGCCGACGTCGCCCTCGCGCCGATCAGCGCATCGCTGTTCTCGCGGGTCACCTTCGCCGGACTGGTGCTGAACTTCGTCGCAATCCCGCTGATGACCGCGATTCAGTGCGGCGCGATGGCGCTGCTGCTGGTCGCCGGACTCGGCCTGCCGGGGGCCGCCGCACTCGGCGGGTTCGTCCATGCCAGCGCGTGGGCACTGGTCGAGTCATCGCGGGTGGTCGAGGCCGTGCCCTGGGTCGTCCGGGATGTGGCGCCGCCGGCCGCCTGGCTCTGCCTGCTGTACTACGCCGCGGCCGGCATGCTGGTTGTGGGAGGCGCCCTCTGCCGTCCGGCGGCCGCGACGCTGATGCTGACCGGCTCGCTGCTGGTCGCCGGTGTCTTTCCTGCCCGCAGCGGCGTCCCGAAGAGAATGGACGGCGTCCTGCGGGTCGTCTCGCTCGACGTCGGCCAGGGGGACGCGACCCTGGTCGTTCTTCCGGACGGCCGTGCGCTGCTGGTCGACGCGGGCGGCCTCGCGGGTACGACCTTCGACATCGGCGGGCGGGTGGTGGTCCCGGCGCTGCGGGCGCTCGGGGTCGTTCGGCTGCACGCGATGGTGTTGACGCACGGTGATCCGGACCACGCCCTCGGCGCCGAAGCCGTGATGCGACGGTTCGCGGTCGCGAATATCTGGGAGGGTGTGCCGGTGCCGCCGCATCCCATCCTGCGAGCGCTCCGCGGGCTGGCGGCCGACCGTCATGTCGTCTGGCGCACCGTGCGCCCCGGTGACGTCGAGCGCGCGGCTGGCGTGGACGTCCGCGTACTGCACCCGGGCGCGCCCGACTGGGAGCGGCAGCGAGTGAGAAACGATGATTCGGTGGTGATCGAGCTGCGCTACGGCCGCGTGTCGATCCTGCTGCCCGGGGACATCGGCAGGGAGGTGGAGGCAGGCTTGATCCCGTCGCTCGATCTGGCTCCGGTGGTGATCCTCAAAGCCGCCCACCACGGCAGCGTCACATCGAGCAGCGAGGCCTTTGTCGCCGCGGTCGACCCGCGTGCCGTGATCTTCAGCGCCGGCAGGAACAACCGGTTCGGCCATCCGGCGAAACCAGTCGTCGACCGCTTCGCGAGCCGCGCCGTGACCGCGTTCAATACCGCGATCGACGGGGCCGTCTTCGTCGAGACCGATGGCGATGCGGTGGAGGTGCGCGGGTGGGCGAGCGGCCGGTCCTTCTCAGTGCCCGGCGTCAAACATCGCAACTGACCACTACCCGGGGTCAGGGTGCTTGACCTCCTGCCAGACCGCTTCCATCTCTTCCAGCGTGGCATCGTGGACGGAGAGTCCGCGGTCGCGGAAGATCACCTCCAGGGCGGTAAATCGTGCGGTGAACTTCTCGTTGGCCTTGCGCAGCGCCGATTCCGGCTCGATGCCCAGCTTTCTCGCCAGGTTGGAGATCGAGAACAGCAGGTCGCCCATCTCTTCCTCGGCACGCTCGCGGCTCTCGTGCGCGGCGGCCTCGCGCAGCTCGGCGACCTCCTCCTCGATCTTCGCGATCACGTCGTCGGTCTTCGCCCAGTCGAAGCCGACCGCGGCGACCCGGGTGCTGATCTCGTTGGCCCGGGCGAGCGCCGGCATCGCCTTCGGCACACCGGCGAGGACCGCCTGCGTGCGTCCCTCGTGCTGCTGTTCCTTCGCCTTGATCTGTTCCCACTGCTCGAGGACCTGGCCCGGCGTCGTCACGCCGGCGGTGTCGCCGAATACGTGCGGGTGACGGCGGATCAGTTTCTCCGCGATATGCCGCAGCGAATCCGCCACCGTGAACCGCTCCTCGTCGGTCTCGATCTGGGCGAGGAACACGCCTTCGAACAGCAGGTCGCCGATCTCTCCGCGCAGGTCGTCGTGGTCGGCGCGGTCGATCGCATCGAGGACCTCGTAGGTCTCCTCGAGCACGAAGCCGCGCAGCGACTCGAGCGTCTGCTCACGATCCCAGGGGCATCCGCCAGGCGCGCGCAGCCGGGCCATGATGTCCACCAGTTTCTGGAATTCCACTCCCGCGGAGCTCTGCGGCAGACTCTCGCTCCTCTCGAATTTCGCCATCGCGGCCTATGCTAGCATTCGGTCGTGGAGTCCACGGAGTCCGGCATTTCGTTCGCGCAGTTCATCCTGTCGCTTGGCACCACCGCGGCGGTTCACTTCGGTGATCTCCCCGACCCGGCGACCGGTGAACGCGGTGACACCGACCTGATCGCCGCGTCGCAGATGATCGAGCTGCTCACCCTGCTGCAGGAGAAGACCCGCGGCAACCTGGACCCGGCGGAAGCCAAGCTGCTGGAGGATCTGCTGTTCGACCTGCGGATGCGCTTCGTCCAGGCGCAGCAGCAGCCCCGCATCATTCACCCCTGATCGTGAAGGTCACGTTCCTCGGCACCGGTACGTCGCACGGCGTGCCGATGATCGCGTGCGACTGCCTGGTCTGCCGCTCGACCGATCCGCGCGACAAGCGGCTGCGGCCGTCGATCTTCGTGCAAATGGACGATGGCACCGGGATCCTGGTAGACGCGGGGCCCGACCTCCGCCAACAGGCGCTGGCGCACGGAATCCGGCGCGTGGACGCCATCCTCTTCACCCACGGTCATGCCGACCACATTCTCGGGATCGACGAGACCCGCCGGTTCACGATCCTGCAGCGGCAGCCGATGCCCTGTTTCGCCGACCCGGCCACCATGCATGACATCCGCAGGACCTTCGGCTACGTCTTCGATCCCGCGACGCCGAAAGGGGGCGGCCTGCCGGAGCTGCAGCTGACCGCGATCGACGGACCCTTCCGGATCGGCGTGCACGAGATCCGCCCGGTAACGGTCATGCACGGCGAGCGTCCCATCCTCGGCTTCCGCTTCGGACCGTTTGCCTACCTCACCGATTGCAACCAGATCCCCGAGGCCTCCTGGCCGCTGCTGCACAACCTGGAGGTCGTCGTGCTCGACGCCCTCCGGCAGCGGCCGCATCCGACCCATTTCTCGCTGTCGGAAGCGGTGGATGCCGCGCACCGGATCGCCGCCCGGCGAACATATTTCACGCACATGTGCCACGATCTGGGGCACGCCGACACCAACGCGCGCCTGCCCGCCGGGATGGAGCTCGCGCACGATGGGCTGGTCGTGGAGCTCGGCAATGCTGAAGGTTGAAGGTTGAAGGTTGAAGGTCGAGAGCTGACAGGTGAGAGCTGACGGCTGAGAGCTACAAAAATTCATGCTGATAGCGACGTTCCCGGACGACCCGCCGCCGCGCTGGCCGAACCCGGTGCTGGCGCTCGGGAACTTCGATGGGCTGCACCGCGGCCACATGAAGATCATCGACCGCGTCCGGCAGCGGGCCGGCGAGCGGGGAGGCACGCCGGCGGCGATGACCTTCGATCCCCACCCGCCGCGCGTGCTGCGCCCCGACAAGGCGCCGGCGCTGCTGATGACCCGCGAGCAGAAGATCGAAGCGCTGCGGCGGTCCGGCATGCAGGGGCTCGCGTTCGTCCGCTTCACGCGGGAGCTGTCCGCCTGGGATCCCGAGACCTTCGTCCGCACGGTGCTGGTCGAGTGGCTGCACGTCAGCGAGGTCTGGGTCGGCGCCAACTTCCTGTTCGGCCACCAGCGGGCCGGTACCTTCTCGGTCCTGCGCACCCTCGGCGCGCGCTACGGCTTCCGCGCGGAAAAGATCGATCCGGTCCGCTACAAGGACTTCGTCGTCAGCAGCACCCGCGTCCGCCGGCTGGTCAGCGAGGGGCGGGTCGACGAAGCCGGCGCCCTCCTCGGTCACCACCATTTCATCGACGGCACCGTGGTTCGCGGCGCCGGGCGGGGGCGGAGCATCGGCGTCCCGACGGCAAACCTCGCCACCCTTAACGAAATGGTGCCGCCGACCGGCGTCTACGCCACGCTGGCGATCCTGGACGGCGTCGTCTGCCCGTCGATCACCAACATTGGCCTCCGTCCTACGTTCGGAGACGTCGACCGCCCGGTGATCGAAACCCACCTGCTGGACGCCGATCGCGATCTCTACGACGTCTCGATGCGGCTCTCATTCGTCCAGCGCCTGAGGGATGAGCGCGCCTTTCCCGACGTGGACGCGCTGCGCGCGCAGATCGACGCCGACTGCCGCAGCGCGCGGCGGCTGTTCGGCCAGATTTCGCTGTAGAATCTTCAGAATATGACCAACTCGGCGGGCGCCGTGCAGAACGGCCTCGTGCTGCGGCTGTCGGTCCCTGCCACCGGTGAAATGTCTGCCGTTGGACCGGAGCTGGCGACGCGGCTGGCGCAACAACTGGGTGTCACCTCCGGCGAGGCTGCGGCGGTCGGTGCCGCGGTCGGCGAGCTGTCGCGCCGGGTCGATCCCGCCGGGAACGCGTCGGTGGACTTCGAGTTCCACAAGGCAGGTACGGAGCTGAAGATCGTGGCGCAACACGACGGCCGCACCGCCGAGACCCGCCTTCCGCTCAACGTCTGACCCGCCCGCTCGATGCGCCTTTACAACACACTGACCCGCCGGGAAGAGGAGTTCACCCCGTCGCAGCCGGGCACGGTCCGCATGTATACCTGCGGCCTCACCGTCTACGCCCGCGGGCACATCGGCAACTTCCGCACCTTCGTGTCGACCGACGTCCTGCGCCGGGCGTTGCGCCACCAGGAAGGCTACGAGATGCGCCACGTGATGAATTTCACGGACGTGGACGATCGCACCATCCTCGAGTCGCAGAAGGCGGGAGTACCGCTGCGCGAGTACACCGGACGTTTCATCGCCGCCTATCTCGAAGACGCCGCCTCCCTCGGCCTCGAGCCGGTGGAGGAGAATCCCCGCGCCACCGACGATGAGAACATCGCGGCGATGGGGGAGACGATCAAGGCGCTCGAGCGCAACGGCCATACCTACCCCAGCGACGGCTCGATCTACTTCAAGATCTCGACGCTGCCGGACTACGGCAAGCTGGTCCACCTCGACCACGCGGGCATCAAGAGCGGCGCCCGCGTCGATTCGGATAAGTACGACAAGGACGACGCGCGCGATTTCGTGCTGTGGAAGGCGACCAAGCCTGGCGAGCCGACCTGGGATCCGGGGATCGGTCCCGGCCGGCCGGGCTGGCACATCGAGTGCTCGGCGATGGCGCTGCGGCTGCTCGGCCCGCCGCCGATCGACATTCACGCTGGCGGCGTCGACCTGATCTTCCCCCACCACGAGAACGAGATCGCGCAGAGCGAAGGAGCCACCGGCACGCCGTTTTCACGCTTCTGGGTCCACGTCGAGCACCTCATGATCGAGGAGGAGGACAAGGGCCCCGAGAAGATGTCGAAGTCGCTCGGCAACGTCTTCAATCTCGCCGACATCGTCGAGCGCGGCTTCCGTCCGTCGGCGTTGCGCTATCTCTACCTCGGCACCCACTACCGCAAGCAGTTGAAGTTCTCGTGGACCGCGATGGCGCAGGCGGAGGAGGCGCTGAAGCGGATCACGGACTTCCTCGCGCGACTCGACCATCTTTCCGGTGAGACCGGCGGCGCGGAGTCCAACCAGGTCGTCAAGGAACAGCTGGACCGAGCCGCCGCGGCCTTCGCGGCGCACATCGCCGACGACCTGAATACCGCTGCCGCGCTCGGCATCATGTTCGACCTGGTGCGCGCCTTGAACTCGGCGATCGACGCCGGCGAGCTCGGGACGACCGATGCCGGCCTTGTCCGCGCCACGTTCGAGAGATTCGACCAGGTACTCGGCGTGCTGGCGCTGCGTCGTGTGGAGGACGAGCGGCCGCCGGTACCGGTGGCGGAGATCGAAGCGATGATCGAAGCCCGCAAGGCGGCCCGCCTCGCCCGCAACTTCGCCGAAGCCGATCGGATCCGTAAGGATCTCGAGGCGCGCGGCATCCTGCTCGAAGACACCGGTTCGGCGACGCGGTGGAAGCGCAAGTAGCGCTCGCGCGCTCGAACTACCGACCTCCAACTCCCAACTCGCAAAGCACCGAGTCGTCCGCGCAGATAAGATAGAGCGATGACCGCACCCGATATCAAGACGCCGCTGCCCGGGCCGAAGGCCAAGGCGATCATCGAGAAGGACTCGAAGTTCGTTTCCCCCTCCTATACGCGCGACTATCCATTCGTCATCGCACGTGGAGCAGGGGCGGTGGTCGAGGACGTGGACGGCAACCGCTTCCTGGACTGCGCGGCGGGGATCGCGGTGAATTCGACCGGGGTCTCGCACCCCGAGGTGGTCAAGGCGATCACCGAACAGGCCGGGAAGTTCATCCACATGTCGGGGACGGACTTCTACTACGAACCGCAGGTCAGGCTGGCGGAAGATCTCGCCCGGCTCGTGCCGATCGACGGTGATGTCCGGACGTTCTTCGGCAACTCCGGAACCGAGGCGACGGAAGCCGCCCTCAAGATGGCGCGCTACTACACCAAGCGCCAGGGGATCATCGCGTTCCTCGGCGCCTTTCACGGCCGGTCGATGGGGTCGCTGTCGTTGACTGCCAGCAAGGCGATCCAGCGCCGCGGCTTCGCCCCCTTCCTCCCCGGCGTGTATCACGCCCCGTATCCCGACGTGTACCGCTTCAAGGGCACCGCCGACGAGTGCGCGGAAGCGTCGCTGTCGTACATCCGCGACCAGATCTTCATGCACCTGATCTCTCCCGACGAGGTCGCCGCCATCGTCGTCGAGCCGATCCAGGGTGAGGGGGGATACATCGTTCCGCCCAAGGCCTTCCTCGAAGGGCTGCGTGAGCTGGCGTCGGCGCACGGGATCCTGCTGGTCGGCGACGAAGTGCAGTCGGGCATGGGGCGCACCGGCAAGATGTTCGCCCTCGACCACTTCGGCGTGAAGGCCGATATCGTCAACATCGCCAAGGGCATCGCGTCAGGGCTGCCGCTCGGCGTCACCTGCGCGAAGGCGGAGATCATGTCGTGGCCTCCGGGCGCTCATGCCAGCACGTTTGGCGGCAACCCGGTTTCCTGCGCCGCGGCGAACGCGACGATCAAGCTGCTCGAGACCGAGCTGGTCGCCAACGCCGCCAGCGTGGGCGCACACCTGATGGCGGGGCTTCGCGAACTTCAGCTGAAGCATCCGATCATCGGCGATGTTCGCGGCATGGGGCTGATGATCGGCATCGAGCTGGTCAAGGACCGCACTACCAAGGAACGGGCGGTGGACGAGCGGAACGCCCTCGTGCAGAAGATGTTCCGCCGCGGCGTCCTGATACTCGGCGCCGGCCGCAACGCCATCCGCCTGGCGCCGCCGCTCGTCCTGTCGAAGGACCAGGCCGACAGCGTGCTGAAGACGCTCGACGAGGCGCTCGGGGAGTAGGGGTCAGCCCTTCTTCTTGACTCGCGTGAGCTCAAAGGTCCCGTCAGCCATCTTCGACTTCCACTCGCCGGCGAACCTGGTCGCCTGAATCCGGCCGGTCATCGTGCCTTCGTTGCCGCCCCCCTTGAACGCGACGGTCCACTGACCGTCCTTCTCGGCGACGCTGACGACTTCCCAGTCGCCGTGCCCGGTCTTGAGAACGCCGACGAGCTTTCCCTTCTCTGCCGTGAGGTTCAGGCCGATTTCCATCTGCCCGCGGGTGGTGTCGATCGAGCCGACCCAATTTCCCGCCAGCTCCGGATCCGCGGCGGGCGGCATGGTCAAACCGGCCAGGAGGACGAGCGCAAGCAATGTGTTCATGAAGACCTCTAGTCGCGCAAGGCTGTGTGCGGATCGACCCGGGCTGCGCGGCGCGCGGGCAGAAGAGTAGCGGCCAGGGCGGTCAACGCGATCGCGGCCCCGCCGGCTGCCAGGGACCACGGATCGAGTGGCTCGACGCCGAAGAGCAGGTTTCGGAGCAGGCGGGACAAGCCGGCGGCGGCGACGGATCCCAGCACGAGGCCGGCAGCGATCGTCGGGATCCCGCCGGCGAGCACGAGGCCGATCACGTCTGCGGGCCGGGCCCCGAGCGCCATGCGGATGCCGAACTCCGGCGTTCTCGTCCCCACCGCGTACGACGTCACCGCGTAGACGCCGATCCCGGCCACGACCAGCGCGAGCAGGGCGAAGCCGCCGAACATCCAGGCCAGCAGCCGTGGCTGCGCAATGGTTCGGTCGATGATCGTCTGCATCGGCGCAATCCCGGATACTGCGGCGGATGGATCGGCCTCTCGCACGGCGGCGCGGACGCTGGCGGCGAGCGACGGCGTTCGAGCCGCCGCCCGCACGACGATGTTCATGGTTCGCGGCATGAACCCCGACATCATCATTCGCGCCTGCCGATGGGTGACGTACACCTCCGAGCCGACCGGTGCCTGGATGCCGTTCTGCCGCACGTCGGCGACCACCCCGACGATGGTGAACCACCGGCCGATGTTGCCCGCGGGTTTCAAGCGATGACCGATCGCGCTTTCGCCGGGCCAGAACTGGCGCGCCAGGGTTTCGTTGACCAGCGCAACCGCTGCGCCACGCTCGTCGTCGCTGGCGGCGAGCGCGCGTCCCGCGCGTACCCCGATTCCGAGTGTGGCGAGGTAGTCCGGGGAGATGTGCTGCACGAACTCGACCTGGTGGATCGAGCTGTGGTCCATCACCTCGACGCCATCGAGCAGGAACGATGTGTTGTTGGCCCGGCGTTGCGGCGGCAGGCCGCTCATGACCGCGGCGTGGGTGACGCCCGGCGAGGCGCGCAAGCGCTCGAGGCTGCTGTCACTCGCCGCCGGCTGGAGCCGGGCCCGCCGGCCGCAGTTCGCGATCACCGCCGGCGCCGAAACCAACGTCGCCCGGCGGATCCGCCTGCTGCTCGACGAGATCGACCACGGCTGGCGCCGCCGCGCCCTGCTGCCCGCCGCTGCCGTAGTGGTCCTGATTGCGGTGCTACTGGCCGCACCCCTCCGCGTCGGCGGCCAGGCGAATACTGCGCCGGCAATCAGCCTCGGCGCGCATTCGCACTTCCATCCGCACGGCCACTGAACTTACCGGAGGGCAAGAGTTCGAGAATCTCTTTAAGAAGGCGTTCTCCTGATCCTCTAGCCTCTTGTTCAAGACCAGCGAACCTGGAACCACGAGCGCCAGATCGGAACCATGATCGAAGAACCTCAGAACCACGACCGTCAGAACCTGGAATCTGGAACCTTTAGAACCTAGAACCTTTCAGTCGATCCGCAAAGCGATAGAGGGATCGACCAGCGAGGCGCGCCGGGCGGGGAGGTAGTTCGCCAGGGCTGCCGCGACCAGCAAGGACGTCATGGCGCCGAGCCAGGCGACCGGGTCGAGGGCGCTGATGCCGTAGAGCGCGCTGGCGATCGCTCGGGCGGCGGGATAGGCGATCGCGAGGCCGACGGCGACCCCGGCCGCGGCGACGGTGAGCCCCTGCCGCATCACCATCCCGATCACCCCGCCTGGGGCCGCGCCGAGCGCCATGCGGATCCCGATCTCCCGCGTCCGCCGGGCCACCGCGTAAGCAATCACCCCGTATAGCCCGATTGCCGCGAGAACGGTCGCGACCAGCCCGACGACCGAAGCCATCTGCGCGGCCAGCCGCGCCGGCAGCAGCGCCATGTCGACCTGTGCTTCCATCGTCTGGCTGTCCAGGAACACGGCATTCGGCTCGAGCGCCAGCAACTCCCGCCGCATCGTGGCGAGCAGTGCGGCTGCGCTCCCTTCGGTGCGGGCGATCAGCACCTGTCCGGTGAACGAGCGCTGCGATAGCGGATAGTGGATGTACGGCGTCGGACGTTCACCGACGGTATCGACCTTGTAGTCGGCGACGACGCCGACGACCTGGTACTCGGGGCCGTCCATCGACCGAAGCCTGAATCGACGACCGATCGCGTCTTCACCGCCCCAGTAGGTCTTGACGAACGTTTCATTGACGATCGCGACTTTCGTCGACGCCGGCGTATCCACGCCCGAGAAGTTGCGGCCGCGCACGAGCGGCACGCCGAGCGTGGCGAAGTAGGCGGCGTCGGTCCAGGTCGCCGCGATGGGAATCGGCTCGTCGCCGGGCTGCATGCGTTCGGGGAAAAAGATGCTGTTGCGGTTGTAGTTGATCGCCAGCGGCTGGCGGATCACGGCGGCGGCGGAAGTCACGCCGGGCAGCGCCCGGATCCGTTCTATCGCCCGGTCGTACAGCGCGTCGGCCCGCTTCTCGTCATAGCCGATCAGCCCGACCTCGGTCCCGAGGATGGCGAGGCCGGACGAGCGGAACCCGAGATCCGTGCGCCGCGCCTCGACGATGCTGCGGGTGAGCAGGCCGGCGGTGATGAGGAGGACCAGCGTGACCGCGGTCTGGGCCGCCACCAGGCCGTCGCGCAGCGTCCAGCGCCGGCTGCCCGTGCTCATCGACCGGCGATCGCCTTTCAGTTCGGCGGTGAGATTTGGCTTCGTCGCTTTCAACGCCGGGGCGAGCCCGGCGACGAGGCCGGCGAAGGTCGCAATCAGGCTCGTGAAGAGCAGCACGCGGCCGTCGATCTGGAGCGCGAGGGCGATCGGCACCGGGACCGGCAACGGGATGGCCTGGACGAATCGCAGCAACGCCGCCGCCAGAGCGACTCCCGCTGCCGCCCCGAGCAGCGACAGCACCAGGCTTTCGGTGAGCAGCTGCCGCATCAGGCGTCCGCGGCTGGCGCCGATGGCGAGGCGGATGCCGATCTCCCTCTGGCGTCCGGAGGCGCGCGCCAGGAGCATGTTGGCCACGTTCGCGCACGCGACCAGGAGGACCAGGCCGACGCCGAGCATCAGGCCAGCGGCGATCGGCCGCATCATCTGATCGGCCAGGGGGTGGATCTTGACGTTGGCCGCGACTGCGATCGTCCGCTTCTCGTTGGTCTTCGGATGGGTGCCGGCGAGCTGCGACATGATCACCTGGAGGTTGGCCAGGGCGCTGTCGCGTGTTTCTCCTTCCTTCAGTCGAGCCTTGATGAACAGCCACCGCTGGCCGCGCCGCTCGAGCCGGGTGGCGCCGGTCGGCGATGGGATCGACTCCTGGATCCCGGCCGGTTCGACCTCCTCGACCCACGTCAGCGGCAGCCACATTTCCGGCTGCAGCATCGGCACCATCCCGCGGAACCGCTGGTCGATCACGCCGACGATCGTGTAGGCCTGGCCGCGCAGGTGCATCACCCGGCCGAGCGCCGACGGGTCGCCGCCGTATTCGCGCAGCCAGGCGCTGTGCGACAGGGCGATCACCCGCGGCGCACCGGGACGGTCGTCTTCGGGCAGCAGGGTCCGTCCGATCGACGCGCGGACGCCGAGCAGCTGGAAGTAGTTGCCGGTGACCACCTCGCCCATTGCCAGGCGCGATTGCTCGCCGGTCTTCATCGCGCCGATCGCCGGGCTGTAGCCGAGCATCCCGGTGAACACCTGGTTCTGCGCCTGGAAGTCGAGGAAGTCGGGGTACGAATTGGTCGAATAGGTGTCGCCGTCGGCACCCTTCGTGTAAACGTCCACGATCCGGTCCGGACGCTCGACCGGCAGCGGCCGCAGCAGCAGGGCGTCGATGATCGAGAACAACGCGGTATTGAAGCCGATGCCGATCGCCAGCGACGCAATGGCGACGATCGTGAACGCCGGGCTGCGGCGGAGCCAGCTGACCGCGTAGCGAACGTCGGCGTACAGGTGTTCCAGCATGCAGGCTCAGACGGCGGGGGACCGGGGGAAGTTCGATCCGGCGCGGAATTTGTTAATGGCAACACCCCGTGACGACAAACCGGCAGGATCTGGGGAAATCAGGCGAGGATCTGGCGGTCCGCGAGCTGACCGCCCGGGGGTACGCAGTTATCGACCGCCGCTACCGCACCCGGTTCGGCGAAATCGACATCGTGGCGCGGGACGGCGAGACCGTCGTGGTAGTCGAAGTGCGGCGGAAGTCGGGGGGCGGCTACGGTGCGGCGGCGGAATCGGTGACCCGCGACAAGCAGCGCCGGGTGGTCCGGATGGCGGTCGACTACCTGGCCAGGTGCGGCCTTTACGATCGCTGTGCCGTGCGCTTCGATGTCGTGGCCATCGACGACCAGCCCGGCGAGCCGCCGCGGATCACCCTGATCCGCGCCGCGTTCGATGCGTCGGGGCGGTAGCGGCGAGCGGGGATGGGAGGAGGGGGACAGGGATGGGGAATGCAGGGAATGGGGAATGGGGAATGGGGAATGGAGGGGCCGCGTCGCCGCTGACGCATTCCCGATCCCGCCATCCCCATCCGATCCCCATCCCTGATTCCCCATCCCCCATTCCCCATCCCCCTGGATTACGTAGTCATCTGCCATTCCGGCAGGGCGAGGCCGACCGCGTCGATGAAGGCGTCCTGGTGCGCGCGGGCGACGTTGTGCAGGTAGAGGCGCTGGAACCCCAGGCTGGCGTCCTGGCGGAGCCAGTCGAGATGACGCTCGATCTGCGGCGAGCTCCGGACCTTCCCCAGCACGTCGGAGGGGCTGGCGCCGGCGGTGGCGGCATCGAACTCCTGCGGGGTGCGAAGGCCGGCCAGCTGGTCGCGGGTCAGCACGCACTGGCGCCACTGGTCGAAGGCGGCGTGCGCCGCTTCTTCCGCGGTCGGTGCGTACGACAGCGTCACCTGGAGGAACATCGGCTTCGACTCGCCGCCTCCTTCCCGGAAGGCCTCCACCACCGCCTGCATCTCGTCGTGGGGGCCGGCGATCGTGATCAGCGCGTCCGCCCATCGTCCCATCGACCGCGCCGTTTCCGGGCTGAGGGCGGCGCCGACGATCATCGGCGGCGGCGCCGGCCGGTCGTAGAGGGTGGCGTTCGATACGCGGATCGGTTCCGTACGCGACACCGTTTCTCCCGCCCACAGGGCGCGGATGATCTCCACCGCCGCTTCGAGCCGGGCGTTTCGCGCCGCTCTCTCGGGCCAGGCGGCCCCGGTGATCGACTCGTTCAGGGCCTCGCCGCTGCCGACCGCGAGCCAGAAGCGGCCGGGGTGCATCTCCGCCAGGGTGGCGGCGGCCTGGGCGACGATCGCGGGATGGTAGCGCTGGCCCGGGGCGCAGACCGTGCCGAAGGACATCCGGGTGGTCGCCAGCGCGGCCCCGAGCCAGCTCCAGCTGAAGCCGGCGTGCCCCTGGCGGTCGCTCCAGGGGTGGAAGTGATCCGAGCACATCGCCTCGGTGAATCCCGCCTCAGCCGCCCGTTTGGCGTAGCGCAGCAGGGCCGAGGGGGGGTGTTGTTCGTGGGAGCAATGGAGCCCGATCGTCGGCGGCTGCCGCATGCCGCGGGGGCGGTGCAACGCGGGTACCCACCTTGCCGGTGGTTCCGGCGCTGTGGTACCATTACAGCTTCTGCGACAACGGATCGGCGCGGTTGAGCGGTGGTCCGTGGCCCGGAGATGCGGGAATAACTCAGTGGTAGAGTGCGACCTTGCCAAGGTCGAAGTCGCGGGTTCGAATCCCGTTTCCCGCTCCAAATTTGAATCGGCGGGGGCCCCTGCACCCCGCCTGGCGACCTCCACTACGCCGACGCTCCGCCGTCGGCTCCGTTGCGGTCGCTCTCGCTGAGACGGGGCGGCGTTGACGCCGTTTCGCACGCTTCGCTTGGCTCGCGTGCGTTGAGGCTTTTCGCAGGGCTCCGTTCGGGTGATCTGTATATATGCTCCTCACTGGCCAAATGACACGTTGTTGTCCCTGCTCTTTGTAGACGCAGCCGCAATTTCCCTGCACAATTAGGCTCTCCGTTTATCGGCGCCGTCGCCAAGTGGTAAGGCAGAGGTCTGCAAAACCTCCATCCCCGGTTCAAATCCGGGCGGCGCCTCCAAATTTCCTCGGTCTATTCCGGAGACATGGGTAACACCTTATTCCGGGGACATGGGTAACAGACTCGGACCGAACGGATTGTCGATCGGTTCGAGCCTGCAGGTCTCATCGTCAAAATAGCCCAAATCGTAGTGCATGAAGGTGACGAGCCAGACGTGCTCGCTCCACCTGCTTCACCCCCACCTTCTGGCCCGCAAAGACCTGGCTGACGTTCACCTTGCGAGCCTGGTAGCAGAGCCGGCCACAGCCGGTGATCACCGCCGTCCAGTCGTGAAAGGGATAGTCGAGCTCGTCGAGGCCCTGATACAGGCGCGTTGAGGGCGTGTAGCGCGACGCCGGGCGTCTGCATGTCGAGCGCCTGGTGTGGCCGCTCGTCGTTGTAGCGGTTGACGAAGGCGTCGAAGCGCCCTTGCTGCTGCAGCACGTTGGCGGAGGCCGGCTTGGTCGCTTCGGTTTTGAGCGTCAGGTGCATGCGCTCGTGCCGGCCGTTCTGCTCCGGATGCCCCGGCGTGATGCGCTCGAGGGCAATCCCCAGCCGCAGCCACCACACCGACAGCTTGCTGAGACCGTAGAGCGCATGCGCGGAGGCGAACGGGACTCCATTGTCGGTGCGAATCGCGCGTGGGACACCGTAGTCCTGGAAGGCGCGCTCGAACACGCCAAAGGCGTAGCGCTCCTTCGTGGTCGAGAGGGCCTCGCAGGCGATCAGGTAGCGAGTGGCAAAATCCGTGATGGTGAGGGGATAGCAGTACCCGGTGATTGGCTAAGAGGAACTCGCCCTTGTAGTCCGCACACCAGAGCGCGTTCGGCGCCAGCGGCTCCGAGAGCGCCGTGCCCGTCAAGCGCGGCCGGACTCGACGCCGTCGCCGTTTCACCAGGCCGTGGCGGTCGAGCGTCGCATGGACCGTGCTGATCGCCGGGCAGCCCACGTCGGGCAGCGTCTGCTTCAGCCGCTCCCGGATCTTCGGCGCGCCCCAGCTCGGGTAATCCTTCTTCAGCCGCACGATCGCTTTCTCGACCACCATCGGCAGCTGATTCGCATGGCGATGCGGGCGCCGGCTGCGATCCGTCAGGCCCTTGAGAGGAAGGAGACAGGGTGCCGCCCCGCGGAGGGGGCTGCTGGGGAGTGTCCGTCTGGACGCGCGTCGCTTGTGGCCGCCTGCTCGCGGCGAGAGATGGCGGTCTGTGTGGGAGTTCGGGTCTCCGGACCGGCTACGATCTACCGCGGATGGGATTGGCGCTAAAGGGCTGGGTCTATTCCGGAGACATGGGTAACACCCTATTCCGGGGACATGATGCTCGCCTCCTTGTACAGGGAGTACGAGTGGGCCGCGCCATTTGTTTCACTATTTACGGTTACAGGACACTAGGGCACCCCTTCATGGGGTGCCGCATTACTCGTCGCGCAGGGCTTCGATCGGCTGGATGCGCAGGCCCTGCCGCGCCGGACCGATCGCCGCGATCACGCCGATCGTCATCATCAGCAAGACGACGAGCGGCAGCAGCATCGCGCGGTAGTTCCGCATCATGTCACCTTCGAGGATCTGCTCCAGGCCGACCGCGGCGATCAAGCCGAGGACCGCGCCGGCACCCAGCTGGGCCAGGACGCGTGAGAAGATGCCGACAAGGATCCGGTTGCGATTGGCGCCCAGCGCCGCGCGAATGCCGATCTCGCGCCGCCGCCGCGCCACCGTGAACGACATCAGCGAATAGATGCCGGCCGATGTGAGCAGGATCACGCTCAGGATCACCAGCGCGAGGCTCACGCCGATCAGCCGCATCATGCCCTGAGCCTGCTTGAACGCGATTTCGGCGGTGGAGACGTCGAGCAACTGCACGTCTGGATCGATCGACGCGCTGAGGTCGCGCAGTGGATCGGCAAGCGCCGCCGGATCGCCGGTGCGCACGCGCACGTTGAGGCGGGCGGGATACAGGTCGCCGGCGGCGACGGCGTGGTAGACCCGGCCTTCCGACTCGTCGTCGAACGATCCCGGAACAGGGAAGTCGGGCACCACGCCGACGATTTCATACCAGCGTTCAGCAGATTCCGCGACGGCGCCCACGCTCCGGCCGACGTACTGATCCGGCGGCCGAGCGGATTGGCGCCGCTGAAGACCTGGTCGACCAACCCGCGGCTGACGAGCACCCCGGGCGTCAGGCCGGCGGCGTCGGCCGACGCGTCGGCGGCGGTAAGGCCGCGCCCGATAGTCACCGGCACGTCGAACGCGGAAAAGAAATTGGTCGCGACGCGATTGAATCGCACCAGGGTGCCGCGCTTGGTGCCCTCGACAGTTGTAGTTGACCGCATCGACGGGCACGGGCAGGCCTTCAGCCTCGAGCACCACGGCGAGCTCGCGGCCTGGACTGGCCATCGAAAACGTCACCTCCCGCACGCGTGAGTCGTCTTTCAAACGGCGCTCGATTTCCGCGAGCGCGCCGCCATACCTGGCGGTGAACGCCTTGTCACCCGCGTCGGTGGGCGGTGCAGCGTGCGATCGAGCGACAGGCTCGCGCTGAGGAACTCGGCGGTGGCGTAGCCGCCGCCAGATTGGAGCCGGAGCGAACTCCACGCAAAGTACATCGCCATCGGCAGGATCGCGACCGTGACCGCGACTTGCGCCACGATCAGCGCGGTCCACAGCCGCCCCATCTGCATGCGCGATCCGCTGCCGGGCGAGAGCGTTTGCAGCCGCGTGTGCACGTGGCGGCCCGTCGCCTTGAGCGCCGGCGCCACGCCCACGATGGCCGCCGCGAGCAGGGTCAGCCCGACGACGTAGATCACGGTACTGGTTTGGAGCTCCAGCGAGAACCAGAACGGCCAGCGGCCGACCAGGGTGAGCATCGCGCCCTCGATCTGACGGAGCGCGACGGCGGTGAGCCCGATACCGATCGCCGCCGACACGCCGGCCAGCATCAGCGCTTCGACGAACAGCTGCGCGACGATCCGGCGCCGGCTGGCGCCGAGCGCGCCGCGCACGGCGATCTCGCCTTGCCGCGTCGCGGTCCGCGCGTAGACCAGGATGGCGACGTTGACGCAGATGAGGACGAGCAACAGCACGATCGCGATCTCAATCGCGTAGAGCGCGAGCGCGTCCTCGGGATCGTCCATTTCGCTGAAGGCGTGGGCGTACTGGATCACCAGCGGGCGCAGGTGCTCGTGGGTCGCCGGCGACGCGGCCGCCAATCGCCGGCTGATCGCCGTGAGCTCGGCGCGCGCGCTCTCGAGCGTGGCGCCGGGCGCGAGCCGGCCAAAGACGTTGATGCCGGGACCGGTGCGCGGCGCGTACGCGGCGGCATCGAGACGCCACGGGATCCAGAAGCTGTGGTACGTCGGGAACCCGAACCCTTCCGGCATCACGCCGACGATCGTGTAGGCCGTGGGACCAAGCCGCACCGATCGGCCGACGATGTCCGGATCGGCGCCGAAGCGGCGGACCCACTCGTCATGACCGATCACGATCGCGTCAGGCGCGCCCGCGCGCTCGTCTTCCGGCAGCAGCGTCCGGCCACGATAGGCCTCGACGCGGGCCGCGCGGAACGCCGACGCCGAGATCTCCGCCACCATCACGACCTCGGGCGGCCGGCCGCCGACGATCAGGTTGCGCTGGACGTTGCGCGACACGCTGAAGTCCTCGACGGACTTCGCGTCGCGCCACGCCTCGAGGTCGTAGAGCAGGCGCAACTCGCGATTGTTCGTCGAGGCGTCCCAGTTCACGAGCGAGACCAGGCGATCACCCTCGGGCAGCGGCAGCTTCGTGCCCATCATCATCGAGACGATGGTGAAGGCGCCGGCGGCGATCGTGATGCCGACCGACATACCGAGCACGCTGACGAGGCTAAGGCCCGGATAGCGGAGCAGCATGCGCCAGGCCAGCGTGAAATCGAGCGCGGAAAACGCCGGGCCCTGACGGATCCGGCGCTGGCGTTGCCGCTCGACGAGTCCGGTGCCGATCGCGTTCAGACAGGCCGCAAACCCGAAGGACAGGCGGGCCCGTCCCGCGCGGGCGGTGAGCTCGCGGTCGAAGGCATCGATCATCTCCACGCCATAGAGATCACGGTGGCGGCGGGGAAAGGCGCGCAGCGCAAGCTGATACAGACGCGTCACTTCGGGCCTCCGAACATGTTCTGCGCGCGGGCCACATCGAGGAGCGCCCGCAGCCGTTCGGATTCCGCGCGCGCGACCGCGCGGCCGAAGCTGGTGCGCTGGTAATACCGCCGCGCCGGCCCGCCGCTCGCATCGCCCTTCGGCGTCGATTCGGTGACCAGGCCTTCGTCCACCATCCTCGCGAGCGCGGCGTAGAGCGTGCCGGGAAGGATCGCCTCGCGGCCTTCGGTCATGGCCGACACCGCCTGCATGATGGCGTAGCCGTGCATGGCCTCGCCGTCGCCGAGGGCGAGCAGCACCTGGTAAGTGGAGTGTTTGAGCGGGATTAGCTCGGCGGGGTCACGCGTCAGTCGGCGCATCGTATTCGTCTTAGACTATAGTTTGAATCGAATAGTTCCCGCGCCCTGCACTTTTTTTCTGCGACGGGTGATGCGACAGCCCCTCCGATGTGCGAGAAAGCCGGTACGTTCGTCCGTCTCTATCGGGGAGGTCCTCAATGCCAACGCCTATCCGTCGGATTACCGCGGCGCAATGTGGCCTGCTGGGCCCAGGCGACGCCACGGTCGGTCCGCAGCGCCGAGTTCCGCCACGAGTTCATCGATGGCGTAGCCTCACCGTATCCGTCCTATTGACATTCTGTATGTGGTCGCATACTCTCATACAGAATATCTGTAGGAGGGTAGTATTACGCCAAAGACGGATCTACTACAAGGGACGCTCGACCTTCTGATCTTGCGTGCGCTCTTGCTCCAGCCAGACCACGGCGTAGGCATCACACGTCGCATCCAGCAAATTACTCGCGGCACGTTCGACGTCAAACCGGGATCCCTGTTCCCCGCTCTGCATCGCTTGGAAGAGAGAGGGTGGCTGGCCTCGCAGTGGGGCGAGTCAGAGAATCGTCGACGCGCGAAGTACTACAAGTTGACGGCTGTAGGTCGACGCGAGATCGATGCGGAGCTCACCAATTGGCGGCGTATCGTCGCGGCGATCGGCTGGGCAATCAAGGCCACTTCATGAGAGCAGCCATGCGCTTCCTTGCGACGCTTTTCCGCAACTTGTCGCGTCATGGCGCCGTCGAGCGCGATCTCGACGAGGAAGTGCATGCGCACTTCGAATTATTGGTTGACGAATATCGCGCAACCGGCATGGAGGACGCCGCTGCACGACGGGCGGCACGATTGGAACTCGGCGGGACTGGGCAAGTGAAAGACGCCGTCAGGGACGTGCGGCGGGGCATATGGCTCGAACACTTCTGGCAAGATCTGCGCTATGCGCTGCGTACCTTCCGCCGGAGCCCCGGTTTCGCCGCGACGGCTGTCGTCTCCCTCGCAGTCGGGATTGCCGCCGCTACAGGGGTGTTTAGCGTCGTGAACGCGGCACTACTGAATCCTTTCCCATTCGCCGACATCAATCGGATCGTCTGGCTTGACATGAACGACAAAGGCAGGCCGCGTGGTCTGTCTGTCACGGCGCGACAGCTCGTCGCCCTTCAAGGCAGCGACGTCTTCGACGGCGCCTTCGCCTTGAACACCTATGACATGACGTTGGCGGGCGAGGACTTCCCGGAGACGGTGCGCACCCAGTATTTGTCAGCAACCGGTTTGAACGTACTCGGGGTTCCGCCACTCCTCGGACGAGTCTTCAACGAGGCGGACGGGCCGGCGGGCGAGCAGGCCCGGCGGGTCGTCGTGCTCACCTATCGGTTCTGGCAGCGACACTTCGGCGCGCGGCCTGAGGCACTGGGGCAGACCCTCTACTTAAACCGCGAGTCCTACACCGTGATTGGCGTGCTGCCACGTCAATACTTTGCCACTGGTCCGGAGATTCTCGTTCCTCTTGATCTGAAGTTCGATCCGACCCTTGCATCCGTCGGCGCCCGTGCTTGGCCCGTCCAGGCCCGTCTCAAACGGGGTGTCACTCCACGCATGGCCGAACAACGACTTCAGCCGCTCTTCGACCAATTCGCCAAGGAAGCGCCGCGACGCTTTCCGAAGGAGGTGCGTCCGCTCGTACGAAGTTTGGTGGAGGAGGAAAGGGCGGCCGAGTTTGTGCCGACCCTCGTTTTGATCTTCGCGGCGTCTATGTTGCTGCTTCTGCTCGCATGCGCGAACGTGTCCATCCTGCTGTTGGCGCGTGGGACGGCGCGGGCGCAAGAGTTCGCCGTGCGAGGCGCCCTAGGGGCAAGTCGTGGACGGTTGATACGGCAACTCCTGGTGGAATCGCTGCTCCTGGCAGTCACCGGCGCCGCACTGGGCGTTGCGGCGGGCTACTGGGGCCTGCCGGCTATCCTTAGGCTCTTGCCCCCGAATTCGGTTCCGGTCGGGAACCTCATCGCAGTGCCCGTCAATGTACCGGTCTTGCTCTTCAGTGCGGGCCTTGCGATGGCGTCGGCCCTGATTTCTGGACTGTCACCGGCCTTGTCGTTTTCGCGCCCACGCCTGACGGCGACTGTCCGGACGACCGCCGGCGTCGAAAGCCGGCGAGCGCATCACCTCCTGCTCGCGGCTCAAATTGCGCTGACGGTGCTGTTGCTCGCGGGCACCGGCGCGACCGTCCGGGTGCTCATTGGTCTGTACCGGACATCGCTTGGCTACGATCCGCACAATGTGATCATCGCTTCGATCCACCTTCCCGAGAACAGCTACACGAAATGGGCCGACCGCTTCACGTTCTACGAGCGCGTACGGAATCAAGTGGCAGACGTGCCGCAAGTCGAATCGATCGCGCTCGCCTCGAACAGCGGGATACCACCCGAGTCGGGTCAACAGTCGGTGGTCGAAGTTCCCGGACAGGACACGACGGGAGGGGGGACAGCGATTCTCCAACGGATCAGCGCCGACTATTTTGCGACGATGAGACTTCCGCTCCTTCGAGGCCGCGTCTGGTCAGATTCAGAGAGTGCCGGAACGCCCCACGTCGCCGTCGTCAACCAAACGATGGCTCGTCAGTTGTGGCCTGACGACTCCGCGATTGGACGGCGAGTTCGGATGCCCGAATACATTAGATCCACCTCCTATTGGAGACTACCGGCGCCCGGCAGCGACGGCTGGTTCGAGATCATCGGTGTTGTCGGCGACACACCCAATGTCGGTCTCCACGAGCGGCCTGCGCCCTCGATTTACGTGCCCTACACGCTCATGTTGAGCGACACCCAGTATTTGATACTGCGGACGAGTCGCGATCCACTGTCGATGACCCGATCGATTCGGGAGGCGGTGCAGACCGTCGATCCCAATCAACCAGTGAACGCAATACGCACAGCGGAAAGCGCGCTGGCGGACGCGGGTTGGGCTCGTGAGCGGTTCGTGACGTTGCTGTTGCTCGGCTTCGCGGCTTTTGCGCTGATGCTCGCTGCAGTCGGCCTCTACAGTGTCGTGTCGTACTCGGTGTCGTGCCGGTTCAAAGAATTTGGCATCCGTATGGCGCTCGGTGCCGGTCGCGGGCGCATCGTCAATGCTGCGGTGCAGCCGGCGGTCTTGGCCATCGTCGCGGGCCTCTTCGCTGGTCTCGCATTGAGCGTGGGGCTCAACAAGGTGGTAGCTCAGTGGTCGATCGGCAATCTGAACGATCCGGTCGTGCTCGTCGCCGTCAGCCTGGTGCTGTTTGTCGCTGCGATGATGTCCGCCGCGATTCCGGCGAACCGAGCTGCCTCGATTCAGCCGGTCGACGCGCTTCGGACCGACTGAACAAAGGCCCGCCGCGCCGATCGAGTGGCGCGCCGATGGAGTGTGTGAAGGGGCTCAGTGTCAATTATCGCCCCCTGTGGCTACCGAGAAGTCGATCTTGATGAGATGAGCGGAGTTGAGAGACCCTGGCCGTGCACGGGCGTTTCCCAGACGCGCCACTGACTCCACCGCGGGAATGACCACCCCGCGCCGAAGAAGCTCCATTGAAGGGCAATTGGCTTCAATGTATTCGGCAATGCCGTCGGAATGTGGGTGAGCGGACTGCGCGTTGCCGATGATGCAGCGACGCGGTCATAGCGGTGGGGCAGGCCGCTGACCTGTGGAGTCGCGACCACGCGTCCGGCCAATGGTGGCACCACCGACCGCGAGATCGGCGGGTCCTTGTCCAGTGCGAGATGCGTTCGCGAGTGCAGGTAGTAGGTGAGGTAGTCTCTGAGCGCCCGCTGCAGCCCAGCCTCGTTCGTGACGATGACGTGATCCAGGTGCGGTTGCGCAGCAGCGCCCGCGAAGTGTTTGGGTCTATGCTGTCGCAAGGCCTTGTGCCGGGGCGCCGGAGGGCCTGACGGCGGATCGGTCAATGATCGAGGCGCCGGCTCGCCCGCTGCGGCTCTGTTGCGGGGCTTACGGCCCGGCCGCCGCGCCGGAGTTTCGTTGTGGGGGACGCCGCTATGCTCCAGGATCGTCCGTTCTTCGTGTCCGACCCGTTGTTTCGGCACGACTTACCGATCGCCGACGATCCGATCCGACAACTGCTGGACCGCCGTGTCCCGTGGATCGCGCACGACGGAACGTTCAGTCAGCAGTCGTTCGGCACGGGACCGTGGCCGGATCAGGGCTGGAAGCTGCACGTCTCGGCGACGCCCCGATCTGCCGCCGCCGTGCTCAACGCCGTACTCAGCGTCCTGCTGGACGTCGGCGCACGTTTCAAGGTGGTGGCTTCCCTCAGCCAGCTTGGCGCGATGAACGCGGGCGTGTTCGGCGTCCCACAGATTGGCAAGTTCGTGACCGTATATCCGAGCGAAGACGGACAGGCGGTGCACTTGGCGGTCGAACTCGATCGCGTGACCCGCGGTCAGACCGGCCCGCGCGTCCCCACCGACCGTCCATTGGCTCCCGGCAGCCTGGTCCACTACCGCTACGGCTCGATGCGGTGCCGGTTCGAGTCGGAGGCGGCAGGACGAACTGGCGGGCAATACGATCTGCTGGACCCCGCCGGTCGCCTCACCGACGACGTCCGTCTCGATTTCTACCTGCCGCCGCATTCAGGGATTGTCGATCCGTTTCAAGCGGCGGGGGTACGCGTGCCGCTGCCGCCGCGCGGCCGGTTCCTCAACGGGCGCTACCTGGTCACCGATGCATTGGCTCAGAGCGCGCGAGGCGGCGTCTTTCGCGCCCTGGACATCGCCGCGGAGCCGGCGCGCCTGTGTCTACTGAAGGAGGCGTGGCATGACGTCGGGCTCGACGCCTTCGGCCGTGACGCGCGCGACTGGGCGGCAAACGAGGAGCGCATTCTCACGCGCTACGCTGGCGCTCCGGGAATGCCGCGCTTCTACGATCGCTTCGCTCTGGACGGCGATGAGTACATTGTCATCGAGTACATCGAGGGCACGTCGCTCGACAAGCTCCTCGCCGAGGATCACCAGGCGGAGCACGGCATCAATCCCTCAGACGTGATGGCCATCGGCATGGCCACGGCCGACGTACTCGCGCGTCTCCACGATCTGGGTCTCGTCTTTCGCGATTTCAAACCTGCCAATCTGGTCAGGACGCCTGAGGGCGCTTATCGCCTCATCGACTTCGGCATTGCCTACGAGTACCGCGTGGACGGCGGTCCGCCGCTCAGCATCGGGACGCCGCCGTTCTATCCGCGCGAGCAGTACGAAGGCGCGGCCCCGTGTCCCGCCGACGACGTGTTCGCGTGGGGCTCGGTGCTGCACTACCTGGCCGCCGGCAGCGCGGCGGCAGCGGAGACGTCGAACGACAGCGACGTGCTCCGCCCGTTTCAGCGCCGTCCCCTCGGTGAGCTGCGGCCAGATGTCCCAATGGAACTCGCCGCGGTCATCGATCGCGCAGTCGCCTGGGAACGCCGGGATCGATACCCTACGATGCTCGAGGCAAAAGACGCGCTGGCCGAGGCCGCCTCGCGCATGCCGACGGTGCCGCGAGCGACGACGCACGCTGCGGCCGCCACTCGTAGGCTCGACGCCCCGAACACCGTGGTCGCCGCGATGTCGGCCGATGAGGCGCTCGGTCTCGCGCGCGAGATCGGCGACGCGTTGTGTGCCGAGGGCGAAGAGCACGGTCGCGGGCTGCGCTGGAAGCGCCGCTTCGAGTGGACCGCAGACACCGAGTACAGCCCGGATCTCTACGGCGGCGCTGCAGGCGTCGGGCTGTTTCTCGCAGAGTTGTGGCGCGTCACCGGCGAAGAGCGATACGCGGCGGCCGCACGAGGGGCGGCGCGCTGGCTGACCGGGCCGGTCTGGGGGCGGGGCAGGGCGCAGCACGGGCTGCACAACGGCGAAGCGGGCATCGCCTTTTTCCTCGTGCGCCTGGCGAGTCTCCTCGATGCAACGGGGTATCTCGCAGCGGCTGATATGCGGCTGCGCCGGCTGCGCGGCGCCGCGTCGCGGACCATCGACCTGCTCTATGGGACTGCGGGCACACTGCTCGGGACACTCGCGCTCTATGAGGCGACCGGCGACCTCCCGCTACTCGCGGAGGCCCGCACAATCGGCGACCAGCTTCTTGACGCAGCCCTTCCAGCGCCGGGCGGCGCAACCGGCTGCTATTGGGAGGTCGCCTCGTCGGCGCCGGTCGGACCGACGAAGCCATTCCTCGGGCTGCTCCACGGAACCGCGGGCATCGGCCTGGCGCTGGCGCACCTGGCGCGCGTCTCCGGAGATCAGCGGTACCTCGATGGCGCGATGGGGAGCGCGGCGCTGCTGCTCTCGCAGGCGTCAGTCGCTTCGGGGCTCGTGCCCGCCGACGGAGCGGCGACGAAGACGAGAATTATGAAATGGCCGCTTCACCTGGGTGACGACAAGCCTGGTTTACAGGCACAGTGCCACGGCGCCGGAGGGATTGGGTACTTCTTCCTCCAGCTCGACGGCATCACTCCCGATCCTCGCTACCGTGACGCCGCCGAGGGCGCCGCTTACGCCGTCGTGGCACAGCTCGAGGCGGAGACACGATCAGGGATTTGTCACGGGTTGAGCGGAACGGCGCACCTGACGATCGACTGTTTCCAGTCGTTCGAGGACTCTCAGTGGATCGACTTCGCGCACCGGTGCGCGCGGCGGCTGCAGCGGTTCCGCGTTGCTGGGCGGCCGGGAGTATACGCGATGCACGGACAGGCGATCGCCTCACCCGATCTGATGCTAGGATACGCTGGCGTCGGTAGCGTCCTGCTCCGCTTGGTCCACCCCAAGCGCACGCCGGAGCCGATCCTCGGTCACCTGACTACGTCATCAGGGAAAGGGTAAGTCGATGTCACAGGAGACTCTTCGCGCCGTCATGGACCGGCTGAATTCCGACAAGGGGTTCCGGGACAAGCTGCACAACGACTGGCAGAACGCACTCGACGATCTAGACCTGAGCCCGGCGGAGATTGCCGCGCTCGCCTCGCAGGACGAAGACGCACTGCGGCGCCTCGGCGCCGACACGAAGGCAATGAGCGCCGGTGCCGGGTTCTTCGGGACGTGGGTGCTCTGCAGCCTGGCGTGCATTTTTACTATCGACACGCGCGGCAGTACACGCGACACATGCCCCGGCAGCAAAAAGGGGTGCGGCACACACAACACACACAACTGCTTCATGATGTTCCGGTAGGCGCGTAGGGTCTGACGCCCTCGAGTTCTTCTTGACTGGCTCCGGCGGTTTGAGTGGTGTCTTCGGCGCCGGAGGTGGTGGTCTGAGGAACTGGATCTTCATCGCTGCTCATGTGGCACATCCACGCGGAGCGGCGCGGGCCCGGGTTTCGGCGGTCGAGCAAAGACAGTCGCCTCGAGCACCACAGCGGCCGCCAGTGCACGCGTGACGAGCCTGTCTGCTGTGCCCAGGCATTGTCAGGACGATACTCCGAAAAGCCCTCGAATTCGCTGATCACTCCGAAGAGCGACCTCTGTAAATCACTGCATCGCGACGAGTTGTCAGCGCGCGTTCTCCGCAGGGGAGCAGGTTCCGAGAACCTCCACTCCGTGACGGGTTGCCCTCTCGTCTGGAATCACTGGCAGTGAGGTTCCGGACGTCGCGCAGTCACAAGAGCTGTAGCGACGCATGGCGGCGCGCTCCCAGTAGCGCAGCCAGATGTCATCCTGCGATCAGGAAGCGCTTAGAGCCACGGCTCAAGTGTGCGGGCCACCACCAACTTGAAGTTGTCAGAAGAACGGCCTGTTCAAGGAGTTCGAGGATGTGCGCGAGGCGGGCGCGTCGAAGTCGATTGCCAGATGAACCACGTGATGCGGATCTTCCGTTCGCCGCCGCCGCCGAGAAGATCAGCGCGATCCGACGAGACTTCCCATCACCGCCGCTGAACAACGTCGGCCTGATCTGAAGCGTCGCGATCGAGACGGCCGAGAACGCGTGAGTGCGTGAATCTTCTGCTCAGTCCGTAATGCCTCGACTGACGCGAGGCAAAGGCCGTTGACTTCGGTCTTACATTGATGTAAGACTGACCGCCATGGGCGGCTCGCATCCTCGCGTTCTCACTGTGTCGCCGAAAGAGCTTCTGGTTCTCGAGTTGCTCCGACATCAGGAGTTGTACGGCCTGCAGCTCGTCGCCGCATCGAGGGGCCGGCTGAAGCGGGGCACCGTCTACGTCACGCTCGGTCGGATGGAGGAGAAGGGCTACATCACCTCGAAGCTCGACGCTCCGCCCTCTGGAACCGGTGGCCTGCCGCGACGCATCTACGCAGTGACGGCGCTCGGGCGCCGCATGTTCATGGCCTGGACCAGCGGCGCGAAGCAACTGGTGCCGGAGTTGGGCCGATGAGGCCGCCGGGCACGCTGCTTCGGGCGGTGGCCGCGCGCCTGTTCGCCGCGAACACGATGGATTACCTGATCGATCCGGCGATCGCCGATATGCAAGCCGAGTACGAGGACGCGTCGCGCAGAGGGCTGACCTGGCGGAAACGCTGGATTTGCCTTCGCGGTCACCTCGCGTTCTTCACGATGATCGTCGCGCATGGCCGCGCAGCGAAAAAGACGAACGGCGGCTTGGCGCCGTTGCGGGGCCTGTCGTTGGACGTCCGGCTCGCCCTGCGGCTGCTCGTAAAGCACATCGGCCTGACGGTCGTGGGAACGGTGGCGATGGCCTTCGCGATCTGGAGCGGCATCGTCGCCTTCGAGTTCTACACGCAGATCATGCACCCCAGGCTGCCTCTTGACGGCGGCGCGCGGATTGTCGGGATCGTGATGGTCGATACCGCCAGTCCCGGTGAAAGATCGCCGACCCTTCATGACTTCGTGGCGTGGCGTGACGCCCTGACGTCCGTGCAGGACCTTGCGGCGTATCGTGACCGCAACTGGAACGTCATCGTCGGCGATGCCGCGCCGGAGCCAGTGCCGGTCGCGGAGATCAGCGCGGCCACGTTTCGTGTCGTCCGGGAGCGCCCCGTTCTTGGCCGGCCGCTGGTCGAGGCCGATGAGAAGCCCGGCGCGCCGTGGGTCGTCCTGATCGGACACGACGTCTGGCAATCGCGATTCGAGTCCGACCCACAACGTCATCGGCAGGGAGCTGCGTCTCGGCAACGTGCCCCACACCATCGTAGGCGTGATGCCGGAGGGCTTTCGTTTTCCTCTGGCGCATGGCTTCTGGGTGCCTCTCAGGTTGGATCCCGTGAACTACCCACGGCAGCAAAGCCCCGGCGTGCGGGTATTCGGCAGACTGTCGCCTGGCGCCACGCTCGAAGCCGCGCAACCGGAACTGACGGTCCTCGGCGCCACGGCTGCCGCCGCGTTTCCCGACACCCACCAGCATCTCAAGCCCCGGATCGTGCCCTACATCGATTCGATTTTCCGCGGGTTTTCGGCAGACAGCACCACGGAAGTGTTCTTGGGCAACCTGCTGAGTGTCTTGCTCGTGTTTCTCGTCTGCGGCAACGTCGCGCTGCTGATGTTCGCCCGGGCCGCGACGCGCGAGAACGAGATCCTCGTGCGAACGGCGCTCGGCGCCGGCCGCGGGCGGATCATGGGCCAACTGTTCGTCGAGGCGTTGGTGCTGGCAATGGTGGCCGCACTCGTCGCAGTGACGTTCGCGCAACTGGCCTGGCATTCGCTGTTCGCCATGGTCACGGAGAACATGTTCGAGAATCGCGTTCCGTTCTGGATGCATTCCAGCGTCTCTCCGAGGACCCTGGTGTACGCCGCGCTGCTGACGCTCGTCGCCGCCGCTATCGCAGGACTTCTCCCGGGGCTCAAAGTGACCCGCGGCATCGGGACGCGCCTGAGGCAGTCGAGCCCGGGAGGCGGCGGCCTTCGCTTCGGCGGCATCTGGACGGTGTTGATCGTGATGCAGGTCGCGGTCATGGCCATCGTCCCGACTCCCGTGATCGCGATTTATCGAGACACGGTCAAGGCGGGCACGCGCGGCGAACGCCGGACTTGTTCCGGAACAGTATCTCGCCGTGACGATGGCGATGGACCGCGAGAAGGTGCCTGGTGCGGCCGGCTCGACGTTCACGGGCAGATTCGCCGCCGCGACCCAGGAGCTCGAGCGAAGACTCGAGGCCGAACCCGGCGTCACGGGAGTCACGGTCGCCAGCGTGCTGCCATTGATGGATCACCCGTGGCGTCAACATCGACATCGATGAGGAGAGCGCCGCGCGCGGGGAGCGGAATTCCAGCCAGCGTCACGTGTCTTCGGCCTGGGTCGCTCTGGACTTCTTCGACGTGCTGGACACGCCGATCCTCTCCGGCCGTGCGTTTCACTCCGGCGATCTGCAGCCGGGCGCCCGGACCGTCATCGTGAACCAGTCGTTCGCGCAGGTGGTGTTCGGAGGCAACAACCCGATCGGCCGGCGACTTCGCTACAGCGACCTGACACAGCAGAATGCGGCGAAGTCCGCAAACCAACCGTGGCATCAAGTCGTGGGCGTCGTGCGGGATCTCGGCATAGATCCGGAAGAGCGCGACTCGAGGAGGGCCCGCATCTATCACCCGCTGGTTCCTGGCGGAAGTTATCCCGTCCGCATGGCCGTCCATACCATGGGCGATCCCCTGCTCTTCGCCCCACGCCTGCGGTCCATCGCCAGAGATGTCGAGCCCACGCTTCAGATCTCGGAGATCGCCCGCTTCGATCAAGTCGCTGCCGCAGGTGCCCGCACGATGACGCTGCTCTTCTGGCTCTTCCTGGCCCTGGCGTTCGTCGTCGTGCTTCTGTCGCTGACCGGCATCTACTCGGTGCTCTCCTTCACCGCCTCGCAACGAACGCGAGAGGTGGGCATTCGCGTCGCGCTGGGCGGACGGCGGCGACACGTGATCGCCGTTCTGTTTCGCCGCCCACTGATGCAGATCGGGCTGGGTATCCTGATCGGATTGGTCGTCGCCGACCGCCTGTCGGAGGGAGATATGGTGCGCGTCATCGCAGTGTATGGATGCGTCGTCGTCGCGGTTTCTGCACTGGCCACCCTGGGCCCGGTGCGACGCGCGCTCCGAATCCAGCCAATCGACGCGCTGCGCGCTGAGTGATGAC